>CAWITL010000001.1:0-548081 GCA_963839015.1 uncultured Actinomycetota bacterium
GCCGGTTCGGGAATGCAGCCGGAATCTATATATGTGAGCGGGTAATCACGTCTTGCAGTACGTCTCCGAGGTCGTCACGGCGGCGGTAGGCGAGGCGCTGCAACTGGGCTCCGGTGCCGCTGGTCCGTAAGCGGTTGAAGGCATCGGCGACGTACTGATAGTCGTCGCTGCGGGCGAGTGCCGGTCCGACGTGTTCAAGGAGCTGCGCCGCCAGAGTCCAGGCGGCGACGGCCTGGGGCACGCGTAGATCGACGAGATCCCCGGTCATACCGGATTTGGCGGCTCGCCACGTGGCCGCGCGAAGCAAATCGACCCGGACGTGGAGCGGTGGGACGCCGCGGTCGTAGTCGTCGGCCGCGGTGTCGACGAGCGCGCGGCACAGCGCGGCGATTGCCAAAGTGTCGTCCAGATGAGTGCATGCGTCAGCCACTCGGATTTCGACTGTTGGGTAGTTCGCCGACAGGCGGGCGTCGAAGTACAGCATTGCCTTGTCGAGCAATGTCCCGGTGGCCAAAAGTTGCGACACCGTAAGGTCGTAGCCGCCCTCATCCCGGAAGGCTTCGACCGGTCCTGCTGAGGGCCATTGTCCCCAGAGGATGGTGCGCCAGCTTGCATAGCCGGTGTCTTCGCCATCCCAAAAGGGCGAATTCGAAGACAGGGCTAGCAGCACATGTAGCCACGGCCGGATGCGGTCGATGACGGCAACCCCTTGACTCCGGGAGTCGATGGAGACGTGAATGTGCGTTCCGCAAGTGAGCTGCCGTCTACCGATCAGACCGAACTCGTCGACCATCCGCTCATACCGCTCGTCGGCGGTGGTCGCCGAACGCGCCCCTAGGGGGCTGGTAGCCATTGCAGCAGCCGATGCACCAATACCTGCCGCCGCCTCCTGTACGCGACGCCTACGGGCCGCCAGGTCGGTGCGCAGTTCTGCAAGATCCTGGCACGGAGCGGACACAAGCTCAGCCTGCTCACGCTTGAGCTCGGAAACCGCCACCGGCTCGCCGTCAGGCGTTCGAATATGTCTCTTTGCCGCTTGCGGAAGACTCGCTCGGCGAGCGGAGAAACGGACCCGGTCGCATCCACGAGGAGGAACTCCTCCTCGACTCCCAATGTCCGCATCGCCTCAGTCTGCACGAGCAGCCGGCTGACGGAGAGATCGACGCCGTGCTGACCCCGCGACCGGGTGAGGGTGAGGCTATTGGCCATTCGGGAAGGCCGAGTTCATGGCGAAGCCCACTGAAGAGGAGTCCCGGTCGACACGCATGTTGCAAACTCGCGCCCTATCAACGAAGACACCGAGCCCGGCGACGACGAAAACACCACTGGTGCAGGCTTAAACGGCGAGTTCGTCGGCCGGGTCCAAGGTCAAGACGATGGCTATGCGGGTGAGACTGGCGCGGGGCGCAGGGCAGCTTACGAAGCCGATAGCTCGGAAGGCTCGGAGAGCTAGTCCTGAGCGTCGATCACAATGTCCGCGTGGCCCTTGGGATCGAATACATCAGCAAAGCGTTGGTCGTTCGGCGCCCATACGGCCTTCCAGATCGAGCGATCATCGTGACCCTCTTGCTTATCCCGCGCCAGGCCGCGGCGCGTCGATTCGTCGGGGTGGATCTCGATCCAGACCGTCAAGCTGAAGAACGGCAGCACGTCGGGATGAAAAAGGCCAACGCCCTCAACGATGAAATGATTGCCAGCGAGGTCGAGCGTCTTCGACTCGGTCGTCCACGCGTTCCAGTCGCCCGAGCTGTCGTAGGCGATTTGTCGGTCTCCCTGCCGTAGGGGCATGAGGATTTGGCGGACGAGCCGAGCGCGGTCGATTCCGTTCCAGTCGTCGGATGGCTCCAGGACTGCCTCAGTCGCGAATTCATCCGTCGACACTGCGGGTGCGTTGAGCACGTCGGCAAGTGCCGCCGCCAAGGTCGACTTGCCGCTGCCACCGAAGCCCGAAATGCCAATGATGACAACGTTATCGCCCTCTTTCACTGCCGCCAGACGTTCGAGGACGCGGGCTACGGAATCCATGTAATGGCCCCTACTACTCTCAGCGGGTCTCCTCCCTGAGCCGGGCGTTGGCTGTCTCCAGCTCGAGGATTCGGGCAATTCCTGCCAGGTTGACACCTGCCTGGACGAGCTCTCCGATACGCCGCAGTCGAGTCATGTCGTCTTGGCTGTATCTGCGGGTGCCACCTCCGGTGCGCTCCGGTTCGAGTAGGCCGTGCCGTTCGTACAGCCGCAGGGTCTGGGGAGTCACCCCGGCCAGTTCGGCGGCCACCGAGATGCCGTAGACGCCGCGCCCGGCGGCCGGGGGCGTACCTGGCTCATGGCGTTCCATCCAGAAAATATAGCGCGACACTTGCCAACACCTCCTGGTTTGAGGTACAAGAAATCTATGTGCCCCGAGACAGATATTGGGGGGAACGATCCGATCGATCGTCACTGGTGGAGGTGACAGCCATGCTGATCCGTACCGACCCGTTCCGCGAGCTTGACCGCCTGGCGACCCAAGTCATGGGCACCACCGCCCGCCCGGCCGTCATGCCGATGGACGCGTGGCGCGAAGACGACCGTTTCGTGGCCGAGTTCGACCTTCCCGCGGTCGCCGTCGACAGCATCGACTCGACGTCGAACGCAACGTGCTCACCGTCCGGGCCGAACGTCGTTCTCCCACCGGCCCCAACATCGAACTGATTGCCGCCGAACGGCCGCGGGCGTCTTCAGCCGTCATGTCATCCTCGGCGACGCGCTCGATACCGAGCACATCGACGCCAGCTACGAATCCGGCGTCTTGCGACTGACCATTCCCGTCGCGGAGAAAGCCAAGCCACGCAAGGTCACCATCGCCTCAGACGCTGCCCGCGACCAGCACCAAATCAACGCCTGAACTGCTACCCCCGCGAGGTCCGGAGAACGACCTCTTCGGACCTCGCCAACAACAGCATGTCTTGAGAAAGCCGCCGCTTGTCCCGTCTTTACAGAGAGCCGGGAGGGCCTCATGGAAGCACGTGATGACCTAAAAACCTTGCTGCTTAACGGACTGCCACCGGAGGAGCGCAAGTACGTCGTTGACAAGATCGCTGAAGTGAACGACGCGAAACGACGTCATCTGCAGTCCAGGATCGCGCCTGAAGACCATTTCGAACCAGCAGATCCCGACCAGGACTCCGACACGGACTTCGTCTGAGGTTCGCCCCAGGGCTCGGGGGTTGTCACGAGTCCGGGTGCAGTCGGCGCAGTTTGGGAAGGAATCCCGCTCAGCCCAGTGCAGGAACTCGGGTTGGGTGTCGCCGCCGATCTGGACAACCGCGACATGGGTGAGTCTCGCGTGAATGTACTGCTGCACAGAATGCAGATGGTCCTTCACATCCGGGCCACCCGTTACCGCTGGATCCGACTGCGACGCAGTCCCTGGGCAGCCGACTGACAACGCCTCTCTAGGGGCCCGCCGCTGGGCCGACAACACTCATTCCCTTCTGGACGCGTGCGAGCGGGCCGTGCTGCCATAGACGCGAAGCAGCCCCTTCTGAGTAGTCAGCTCAGCAGGGGCTGCCCGTCACGGGGACTCAGTCCTTGAACGCGTCCTTTACCTTCTCGCCAGCGTCCTTAAGGTTGCCCTTGGCACGGTCGCCTTTGCCTTCTGCTTCCATCGACCTGTCGCCGGTCACCCGGCCCGCGGTCTCCTTGGCTGCTCCCGCAGTCTTCTCGACGGCGTTCTTGGCCTTGTCGGTTGCGCTCATTGGCGGCACCGCCCTCGCGTAGAGCCGCCGGCTTATCCGGCGGGACGGTTGCTCACGTACCCGAGCGAATGACCCTTAACCACCTCACTCTGCCGCACTGGGACGACGCAGACCACGGCAGGGACGAGAGCGGGATGGCGTGGCGAGCGTGGCTATTGCCGCTGGATCGCGACGGTCAGATTGGGCGCAGAACGAGCAGTGTCACCTCATCCTCGTGCTGGTTGTGGGCGCTACCTGTTTTGACGAGCTGATGAAGCAGCGTGGTCGCGTCGAGCGGGGCGCCTCCGGCTGCGGCATGAGCGCACGCTGCAGGCCTTCATCGATGTCTTCGCTTCTGCGTTCGACGAGTCCGTCGGTGATGACGACGAGTGCTGACCCCGGGCGGAGGGTGGGCGTGGTGGCCTGCCCGGCGTTTCCGATCTCGATGACACCGGTATTTCGGTCGAAGAGGTGTACATGACGGTGACGAGCTGCGCGACGTCCAACTCGATGAAGTAGGTGTCGACCTTTCTGAATACGGCGGTGGGGCTTGGATCTTCGATGTTGTACGAGCGGATCATGGTCCGTATCTGCGACATCGCGGCGGCTGCCGCTACGCCGCGGCCCAATGCGTCATCTCGCTGTCGGACGAAGCGCCCTTCCGGCAGCGAGATGACGTCATAAAAGTCGCCACCGGTTTCCTGCTCATCAGCTGGCCTGTAATAGGTCGCAATATCGAAACCGGGAATATGTCGGAGTCTTACCCGGCAACAACGCTCGCTGCATCTGTAGCGACGCGTCGCGTTCGGCGGAGTAGAGCTCGGTGCGGTGCAGTATTTGGGCGGTTTGCGCGGCGTCCGCGAAATCGTAGGCGACCGATTGGAGTAGCTGCGCTGCGTTAAGTATTCCGGCACGTCGTCATTGGATGCGGCAAGACTGAGCTCACGGACCAGGTTGTCGACGTGGGCTTTCGCCGCAACCGGCAGCTCCGTCGGAACATCGCTGAGCACCACCTCGAATCGGGTCTCAGTTTGCTCAGCCCTGGTAACTGCCTCTTGCAACGCACAGAAGCCCCGCCGCTGACCCCCGATATGGGTGCGGCGGGGCTTCTGTCAGTTCACAGGTTCGTCCGGGGACACAACGCCTAGATCCAGCGTTGTACTTGCCGTGACCGAGCCAATGGATCCCGAGGTGCGTAATGCGGTTTCGAGCATCATCGCGATCCTGACCGGCCTCGAGCTTGGTGAAGACGCAGCAGTCGCAGCGATCCTGGAGCAGCCGCTGCGTGTCGATGAAGCCCGCGCCTACATCGGCGCGCTGATCGTTCTGTGTCAATACCTCGTACAACAGTTTGCCGCCGCGACCGACGTCGAAGCCGTCGACGTCCTGCGTCACCTTGCGAAGTCAATCGAGGGGTAGCGAGTTCACGGCAGAGCAGTTTCAGCGGCGACGTGGTGCCGTGTCGCCGCTGCTCAGACTCAGCTCCGACGGACCGGGTCAATCCGCTCGACATGATCCGGAGCAAATGGTCCATCTGAACGCCTCGGGTCTCGGTCCACCTGATGTCCGGGGGCGTTTGACCGCCCTCCCCCGTTGGAGCAGGCTTGGGGTGTCACTCGAAGGCCGGGTCCTACTGCCCTTGAGTCCCGATGGGACGAAGACGGGGACGTGCGCGATGAGTTTGGATACCCGGGTCCTCGACGAGCTGCACCGCAGGCACACCCGCGCCGTCATCATCGCGGCCCCGGACGCCCCGCTGTGGGAAACGCGCACCACGATGGCCGCGTTACATCATCCGGCGGCAGAAAAGCAGGGCGGTCAGCTGCGCTGCCAGGAATGCAACCGCGGTGACTACGGGCGGGTGTGGCCCTGTTACACACTGCGGCTCGTCGCGGACGGGCTGGGCGTCGAACGATAAATCGCAGGCAGCCGGCCCCTGCAGCTCAGCCGTGCCGTCGGGGCGTTTCGACAGGCAGAGCGGGTGGTCCTGGCGCCGCCGCCAGTGCCAGCGCCAGGACCTTTGGGTACTCGCCGATTGTGCGCTCGAGCTGGTACCCAACAAAAGACCTTCCTGCCGCAAAGTGGCTCAAACGTGCAAAAGGAACAGATCGGGCGGCGAGTGCGAGTCCCTCAGGAGAAGTCCACTTCCGGAATGCAGCTTCCCAATAAGCCCAGTCACCTGTGCGTACTGCGGGTTGCGAAGACCGCCGCTCAGGAGAAGGCTGACCCGTCGCCGGCCCGTGCTTAGCCGGGGACCAAGGTGAGTGGGCCCCTGGCTAGTGGTCCCCGCACGGACTTCCGCCAGAAATGCCCGTGCGGGGACGGCCTGTGGCACGGAGAGTTATCGAGCTACGTTCGGCGGCTGTCGTCCGCGCCGAGCAGGACGCCCCGCACGACCGTTTCCCGCATCCGGCGGAACTCGGCGGCGTTCGCTCGTCGCAGACTGGCGATCGTCTGCTCACGCTCAGCGGCAGGCAGGCTGGCCAACAGGTAATTGGCCAGGTCATAATCCATCATCGGGCCACCCAAGGTCGCGCCAAAAAGGACGCAGCCCAGGGGTCTGGAGGCCGACCGGCAAACTCTATAACTCGGCCGTGACAGGCTCACACTGGGCGGATAGCTTGACCGCACGACGTCCGGTCTCGAATAGTCCACCGCTTGCCGTCGAGATGCAGCGGTGGCCTTTCCTGACACTCGCTGGATCCCCCCTCGCGCGGTTCAATCCCTCATCGAGGCGAGGGGCCCGGCTCTCACTCAGCACGCTGGAGGTCGGCGGTCAATACTTCCCGCTCAGTATCTGCTCGCGGACTGGACGGTACTCATCCCGGCCATACGACAACGGGAGGACCTTCCACAAGAACTAGCACCATCGGACGGCGAGTCGGTCGAGGCCCTCTGGCCGCCCGGCATTACCTAAGAGATCGTTGCCGACGTGGAAGTGAACCACCGTCGGGCCACATTCGGGGCGCTCTGGTTTAGTCGATACCGAGCGCGACGGCCAGACCTCGCCCCGTTGAAGGAGGCTGAACCTTCGCGTGTCCACGCTCAGCCCCAGCGGCGGTTCCGGAAGCAGTCGTCGTGAGCGGGCGGCAGCGGCGCGTGTGGCGGCGGAGCAGAAAGCACGGCGGCGACGCGGCCTGGTCGTGGGCGGTGTCGTCGTCGTGCTGCTGGTCGCTGGAGTCGTGACGGCCATCGCCTTGTCTGGTTCAGGCAGTAAAGGAACGGTGGCAAAGCCGGCTGGGCCGCTAGGACCAGAAGGAATGGCGCTGCAGCAGGGAACCCCGCTGGCGCCGATCTCCACGGCGGCGACAGGCGAGACGGTCCAAGGGATCCAGTGCGATGCCAGCGAGCAGGTCCTGTATCACATCCACACCCACCTTGCGGTCTACGTGAACGGAGCGCTTCGGCCGATCAGCCCCGGTATCGGGATCGTCGAGCCGGAAGCTCAGCAAACCGCCAACGGCGCCTTCTATTCGGCATCGAGGTGCTACTACTGGCTGCACGTTCACGCCCAGGACGGGGTGATTCATATCGAGTCACCCACCAAAAGCACTTACACCCTGGGGCAGTTCTTCGCCATCTGGGGTCAGCCACTCACCCGGACGAGCGCGGGCCCGGAGACCGGCAATCTCACCGTTTACGTCAACGGCAAGCGCTACACGGGTGACCCCAGTGGCATTTCGCTTGGCTCCCGGGAAGACATTCAGATCAGTGTCGGTACTCCCGTGCCACCGCAGCCAGTCGACTGGTCGAAATCCCAGCTTTAAGAGCCCGAAACTGTCATCGGGACGCTCGTACGAGCGCTCCCGGTCGGGCACCGGTGTCAGCGCCGGCGCGGCGGATGATCTGGCCCGCGACGACTGTGGCGTCATACCCGTCAGCGGTTTGCACGAGCCGTTTGCCTCCGGCTGGCAGGTCGTAGCGCATCGTCGGCAGATGCAGCTCGAGGCGGTCGAGGTCGATGACGTTCAGGTCGGCTTTCTTCCCGGCGGTGATCGTGCCGCGGTCGTGCATGCCGTAGACCTCGGCTGTCGCGCCGCTCATCTTGTGCACCACCAGCTCTAACGGCAGCCGACCGGTTGGCCGGTCGCGGACCCAGTGGGTGAGCATGAACGTCGGCATGCTGGCATCGGATGCCGTCGCGCAATGGGCCCCGCCGTCGGACCCGCCCAGCACGGTCAGCGGGTTCAGCAGCATTTCCTCCATGGCGTCCAGTGAGTAGTCCGCGTAGTTGACAATCTGCAACGCCAGCAGGTTCTGCCCGTCGGATTCGAGCATGTGGTCGTAGATCACCTCGAGCACCGGCCGGCCTTCAGCTTGCGCGATGGCGGCCATGGATTCGTCGCGGCCCGGCTCGTACCGAGGTGGGTTGCCCATCGAAAAGACCATGTCGTACTGCAAGAATCCATTGGTCGGATCGCCCAGTGCCGCGCTCTCAGCGATGATCCCGGCGCGGACGGCAGGGTCGCGTAGCCGGTCCAACCGCTGCGTAAACGGCAATGCTGCCAGCTCGGCCCACGACGATGCCCACCGAAATGGATGGAGTGTCGTGTCGAAACCGAAGAGCAGGCAAAAGCCGCGACCGTGCACCTGAGGGTAGGCCCTGATGCCCGACTCGACCATGCGCTCGACGTCGGCGAGACGGCGGCGCCACCCTTCAGGCTTGGTGTGCGCCTGATTGATTTGGAAGATTGTCGGCCGTCCGGTTTGTTCGGCAATCCGTTGCATCATGGCGAACTGGCCCCCGAGGCTGGTGGCTGCGCCGCCAATTCCACCGTTCGGGACCCATTCAATCGTTCCGGTGCCGGCGAGGCTCATGGCCGCCGCAATGCTGGACAGCTCGCTCTCCTGCGCATACGTACCCGGCACGGGAACGCCGCTCTTGGACCGATGCCCCTCGAGCCGGTTGGTCGAGAAGCCGACTGCTCCGGCCTCGATCGCCTCGCGGACGAGTGTGGCCATGGCAGCTTCGTCAGCCCGGTCGGCGGACTCGTTGGTGGCCCCCCGAGCGCCCATGACATAGCCGCGAAGTGCGCCATGCGGCACTTGAGTCGCGATGTCAATGGCGCGCGGGTGCCGATCGAGCACGTCAAGATATTCGGGAAATGACTCCCAGCCCCAGCTGATTCCCTCGTCCAGCGCGGCACCGGGAATGTCCTCGACGCCTTCCATCAGTTCGATCAGCCAGTCGTGACGGTCTGGGGAGACCGGGGCGAACCCCACGCCGCAGTTGCCGACCACGACGGTGGTGATTCCGTGGAGGGAGGATGGCTCGAGCAGGGGGTCCCAGGTCGCCTGACCGTCGTAATGGCAGTGGATGTCGACGAAGCCGGGCGTGACGATGCGACCGGTCGCATCGATCGTCTCCACGGCGTCACCGACGAGACCCGGTCGTTCGACGGCACTGATGCGGCCACCGTCCACCGCCACATCCGCGATGCGCGGCGCACCACCGGTCCCGTCGACGACGAGACCGCCACTGATAACCAGATCGTGCATGGACCCTCCTCGAGGATGACGCGTGTCCAACCATAGGACCCGCCCCACGGGGAGAAGCCGACTGGGCGCAACCGAACAGCGAGAACTCGGTGCTCGTCAGACGCTGGGGATCTCCTGAAAATTACTGGCCTTGAGCACAACCGGAGCGTTCGTGGCGCTGCCCGAAAGGTAACCCCGGAGGCCCGCGGGACCCTTGGCCTGCAGTACCGCGGTGTTATCGGTGGCGGTGATCTGCCACGCGGCGGGCTCGGCCTGGCTGGCATTCCAGACCTTCAACCGAAGCGTGGTCGGGTTGGTCCCGGTGACCTGGAATCGGACCCGCAGCTGCAGGCCAGGGGTGTAGGTGACCCCGGTCAAGCTCACCGCTGTGCCAATGGCCGCGTCGGTGGACGAGCCGGTGAGGCGCGACAGGGAGAGGGTCACCTTCGAGCCGACGATGTTCAGACGAGCGTGGTACTCGTTGTTGAAGGAGATGCGACGCCCTACGACGTAGGCGTAGATGCCGCCGCCGGTGCCGGCCTTGTCGGTGGTCAAAGTGACATCAGTTTCGGTGTTCGTGTTCGAGACTCCGCCCAGGTATGCGGTTGCGTCGGAACCCGCGGTGGGCAACGTGAACGATGCGACGCCGGGAGCGACCGAAAGGTTCGCGGCAGGAGCCACTGACGTCCAGAGACCACCCTGGTCTGCTGTCCCAAGGCCGCCGACGACCGTCCGATTGAACGAGTCCGAAGCCAAGGTGGTCACCAGCGGTGCCGTCGGGTTGACCGCATTGACGGTAGCCGTGCTCGTGGCACCGAGGTTGTCGGTCACGATGAGGGACACCTGGTAGCTGCCACCCGTCGCGTAGGTGTGGGTGGGCGTTGCGCCGACACCAGTGGAACCGTCACCGAAGGTCCAGGCGTAGCTGACGACGGTGCCGTCCGGGTCGGAAGAACCCCCGCCGTCAAACGAACACGCGAGCTGGGTGCAAGTAGAGGTGAACGAAGCGACGGGAGGCTGATTGGCTGCCGTCAACGTCACGCCGTTGGTCACCGCGTTCGTCAGACCACCGTTGTCTGTGACGGTCAATGTCGCCGAGTGCGCACCGGCGGTGGCAAATGTGTGATTCACGGTCGCCCCCGAGGCGCTGCCACCATCGTCGAAGGTCCAGGCGTAACCGACGACGGTGCCGTCTGGGTCAGAGGACCCGCCTCCGTCGAACGAGCACGCCAGGTTCGTGCAGTTGGACGTGAACGAAGCAACCGGAGGCTGATTGGCGGGCGGCGGGGTCGAACTGGACGCCGCAGCCTGGTAATGGGCGAGTACCCGAGCCGCTGACAATGCGGACGGATACACGGCCACCTCGTCGACGTTGCCGGCGAAGAAGTCACTGCTGTTGCCGCCCCAGGTGTGGTCACCCCCGACCCGCCAATAGCCGGAGTAGGCCTGCGATTGGGTCTGGGGGTTGGTACCAACCGGTTGGCCATCGACGTAGAGGCTCATGCCGTCCGGCCCTTGCGTGGCGACGAGCTGGTGCCAGTTCCCGTCGTTGTACGCGTCAGGCGTGGTGATCGTGTTTGGCTGGCCGGTCCAGACGCCGAAGACGAGTTGCCCACTGTCGAGCATGTAGACGTGACGGTCGTAGTTGGAGCTTTCGCCGCTGGACGCGTCGCCGAAGCCGATCAGCTTTCCGCCTGAGGTGGTTGTGGTGTTGAACCACAGTTCCTCGGAGTATGTCGTCGGACCGTTGACCTTCGTGTCGCTGACGATGAGTCCGTCAGACCCGTTCAGCGTGACTCCCGTGCCCTGGGTCGTGACGTTGCTCGGGGTCTGATATGTCACCCCTCCCGAGTAGGTGCCGGTGGTGTCATTGCCCGAGCTGTCGGCTGCTGTCGGGCCTGTCGCGTCATCGAGGCGCCAGAAAAGGTCGGGACTGTCGGCCATGACCGTCTTGCCGTACGTGTCCGTTGGTGCCGGCGTAATGGTCAGGCTGCGGCCGCTGTCGACGTACTGCTGTTGGACCTGGGCGAGGCTCAGAGCTGTCGGGTAGATCGCGACTTCGTCGATGTTGCCGGCCAGGAAATTGCTGCTTGGCTGTGACGGCCAGCCGGCGAGGTTGTCCCCGCCGATTCGCCAGTACCCCGTGAAGGGCTGCCCGACCGTGGTGCCGGTGTCACGTGAGATGCGCTTGCCGTCGACGTAGAGCACCATGCCCGCAGGCGACAGCGACGCAACCACCTGATGCCAGCTGCCGTCGTTGTAGGTTCCCGGCGTCGACACGGCGTCCGTGCCGTTGTTGTAAACCCCGAAGATCACGTGCCCCGCGTTGTCCAGGTAGATCTGCCGGTCATAGTTCGAACTCGTCCCGGTCGCGGTGTCGCCGTAACCGATGATCTTGCCGCCGCTGGTGCTGGTCGTCTGGAACCACGCCTCAGTCGTGAACGTGTTGGGACCGGGAGCTGACACGGTCGACGCCGCAGAGCCGTTCGTCGATCCGTCGAAAGTGGACGCGGTGTCCGAGTCGCCGTTGATCGCGCCCGAAGCCCCGTGGCTCACCGCGCTCTGCTCAACGAGGTCGTCATAGCCTGCCCAGTCGTATCCGGTGGAGCCCGAGGGTTCACCGAGCCGCCAGTAGTCGCTCGCACCGGCGTTCAGCACGTCCTTGACGTAGGCGCTGTTGCTCGCGGAGCCGATGGTGACGCTGACGGTCGAGCCCAACTGGCTGTTGCCGAGCGGGTCGTAGACGTACACCCGATACGTGTGGGTACTGCCCGGAGTCAGGCCGGTATCGGTGAAGCCGATGGACGGCCGGTTGTAGAAAGTCGAATTGACGGTCGTGGTGTAGACGGGGGTGGCCGTCTTGCCATCACGAATCACCTTGTATGTCAGCGCCTGGTTGTCCTGGTCGAACGTGGCCTGCCAGGCGACGCGAGCGGTGCCGCTGCTGAGCGATACGACGCTCGGGGTCAGCGTAGCGGCCGGCCGCGGGCCCACCTTGTTCGGTGCAATCGACCGGACGGCAAAGCGGACGAGTCCCTGTTGACCGGTGCTGTTGACCGTCGGAAACTCACCGCCAAGGGCGACGTAGCTGCTGTTGCCGGTGACAGACCACGCCGCTTGATTCTGGCCGGTGTAGGTGCCGGTCGTCAGAGTCGGGTACCAGTCGAGTTGGGTCGGGTCCGGGTTGCCGTACCAGTCGGCGTAGCTGCCCTCAGAGTTGTGGGCGACAGTTCCCGTCGGGTAGGTCGTGAATGCGGTCGCCCGGTAGAAGGTCCAGGGATTTGTCTGCGGGAAAGAGCCGATGTTGCCGCAGAAATGCTCATGGCTGACGGCGTACAGGACCGAGCCCACGGCGAAGGTGTCGTAGGTGTCGCCGTGGCAATCCTCGATCCAGTTGATCGCGCCGGTGTCCGGGTTGGCAGCGAAAGTGCCCTCGAGGTTGCCGCCGGGTCCGAAGACGAAACCGGTGCCGTAGATCTGCGTGCCATCCGTGGTAAGGCTCGTGATGCCGGCATTGGCACCCGAGTCCTGCACCGACTGATTGGCTGCCCACGGAAGCGTCGCGCCGGTCACCGGGTCGAGCGCCCCCAGCCCGGGCGCCGCTACGCCATTGAGGGTTGTGAATGAGCCGCCCACGACGACCTCATTGCCACTCGGCGCGAGGACCATCGCTGCGACGCTGTAGTCATCAGCACTGGGTGCCCAGCTGAGCAGACTTCCGTCGGTGGCTGAGACAGCCGCCAGGCGATTGCGCGCGACGCCGTTGACGGTGGTGAAGCTGCCGCCGAAGTACACGGTCGTATTGGTCGCCGCGATCGCTTTCACGCGAGCGTTGACGGAAGGGGCAAACGTTGCCACCAACGCTCCGGTGGCGGTGTTGAACGCGGCGATCCGAACGTGCGAAACCCCGTCGACGGTAGTGAAGTCGCCGCCGACGTAAAGGCGGGTGCCGTCAGGTGAGGTGGCGGCCACCATGCCCTGGGCGTTCAGCCCGTGGGAGAAGGAAGTGATCAGGTTGCCGGTGGTGATGTCGTACGCCAGCAAGTTGTTTCGCGTGGTCAGGTTGGTGCCGGCAGCCGCTCCCGGCGGGCGCGCAGAGGTGAAGCCGCCGGTGGCATAGACAGTGTTGCCGACGGTCGCCTGCGACCAGACCACCCCGTTCACCTGAACGGTGGGAAGGGCGTCGGCGCTGACCGTGGCGGGCGTGGTTGGGCTGGGGGGTGCGGTATCAGCGCTGGCAGCAGGTGCCAGCGCCGCCAGACCCACAACAGCCAGCAAGCAACTCATCATCACGGCGACGACGCCGCGGAAGCCGCGTCCCGGTGACGATCGATGAGATTGCTTTCGACATGACTGCTGTACCGACACCACAACGCCCCCAGCGTGTAACTACTTCGACTCTCGCAAGCAATCAAACGGGAGTATCGCTAAAGTTGTGACGCTTGGTGACCGATATCGCTACATTTTATTACGGTGAGTAACAGTCGCTCGAAGGTGTCAGGTCACCTTGGCTACGCCGGTGAGGTCGGTTTTGAGTTGGGCGAGGTCGAACCCGGCCTTGGACATGCCGCCCTTGAGGAAGTCGGGGCTCAGTACGGCGAAGGCTTCCTCGGCGTAAGCGTCGTAGAAGTCCCAGGTCATGGTTTTGGACCTCGCCCCACGTGACGACGCTGGTCATGGTTCTTCAGCTGTATCGCCGCGAACGCGGGCATCTTGTCGGTCCTGCCCAGACCGGTGTGGCGCCAGTATTTGAGCACGGAGAGCATGTTGCAGCCGGCGTCCTCGGGCGGGGGGTTGCCGACGAAGTGCTGGTACATGGCGTCGATCGCGGAGTCTGGCGGGGTGACTTCGGTGCTCGCCGCCGCCGTCCAAGCTTGCACCATGTGACCGGCGGCCGCGCAGGTGCTGTCGCCGACAAGGGATTAAGGTCAATTTGTCGTCGAGCCGACGACGTGTGTTGGCGCAGCTGCAATCTCACTAGGTTTGAGCTTTTGTCCCGGCCCAAATCGGTCCCTCCAATTCTGGCGCCAGCGCCGGAAAGCCGAAAGCTGTCACCAAGTTCGGATCTCCGAACGACGTCACCCTGCTGATGCCTTCGCCGGCGACGGTCAGCACCGTCACGCCGTATGGCCGGTAGACGCCCGTGGCGTCACGCAGGTAGCCGGCGAAGGCTGGCTGGCCGTTGGCGCTCGTGGCGTACATGCGCCACGTCCCAGGCGCGCCGAGCACGTGCGCGCGCAGGAAGGGAATGCACGTCTGGCGTCCCGCGAACCAGGTGCGCATAGGGGTCGCCTCCAGCGTGACGTCCTCCAATAGCAGCCGTTCCAGCTCGCCAGAGTCGGCGTTGGCGAACGCCGCGATGTACCGCTCGAGCAGTTCTTTGGCACGCGGCTCCTCCGGCTCGGCTATCCCCTCGGCGTCAGGGGCGCGTTCTCGCAGGGTGGCCCTGGCACGCTGGAGCGCGCTCTTGACCGACGCCGTAGTGGTGCCGAGCATCGCCGCCACGTCCCGCGCCGGGAAAGCCAGTACCTCCCGCAGTACCAGCACCGCCCGCTGCCGGGCCGGAAGGTGCTGCAGACCGGCTATCAATGCGAGTCGCACGCCCTCCCGCTCCGCCACGATGGCAGCAGGGTCGCCGTCGTCAGCCCGCTGCGTCAGCAG
Source organism: uncultured Actinomycetota bacterium (assembly GCA_963839015.1). Lineage (GTDB taxonomy): Bacteria > Actinomycetota > Actinomycetes > Frankiales > Frankiaceae > DATAZK01. The sequence continues at coordinate 14,856 of CAWITL010000001.1, forward strand.
CCGGCCGTCCGGAACCGGGTGCAGCCAGCTGACGCCCGCCGCAGCCGCCTCGGGTGGCATCCCGGGATCGGGTTCCGGCGGGCCCAGTCCCGAGGGCAGCATCCTGCGACGATGGTCGGCGAGCGCCGAAAGGCAGCAGTTGGTCGCGATCTGATACAGCCACGTCCGCACGGACGACCGGCCTTCAAAACCTCTATAGGACCGCCAGGCACGCAGAAACGTCTCTTGCACCAGGTCCTCGGCGTCCGGGACCGAACCGATCATCCGGTAGCAATGTGCGAACAGCTCGCGCCGATACGGCTCGGTGTCCGCGACGAACGTAGCCGTATCAGCCATCGATTACACCGACCGGCCAAGGAACGCGGCGACCCGGTCGGCCGGCCCCGCCCCGACGGGCGCCGGGAGTTCCGGTCCGAAAACGGCTACGCCGTCCGGTCCGCGGTACGCGTCCGTGACGGCGAGCCTGGCCTGCGTGAGCAGGCGCTCGGCCAGCTCGGGGTCAAGACCGCCGGTGGGCTGCCCGATGGCGCGTGCCAGATCCCAGCCATGCGTGAACTGATCGGTCGTGGCGAAACCGAGCGCCACTGCACCGGGAAAGTCGCCCTGCCCCAGCCGGACCATCCGCTCTAGCGCACCCTCAGCGGCGAACGCCGCGTCCGCGATCCGGATGCTCTCCTCATACGCGGCCAGGTAGTCCCCTGCGGCGTAGTCCGGAGCGGGCGCTTCGTCGCGCCCTTCGGGCTCGTCGAGCATCGCCGCCCAGTATCGCGCCGACCCGACGAAGTGGTTGATCAGCGCGTGCACGTCCCACGACGCGCACGGCGTCGGCGCGGCCATCTGTTCGGCCCGCACCTTGCTCAACACCGCCATCGTGCTGCTCGCCGCCCGGTTTAGCTGTGCCGTCACTACCTCGGTCGTTCCTTCTGCCGTCATCGCGTTCGCTTCCTGTTCGAGTTCTACCCCCTCCCAGGTAGACCCGGCGGTACCGAAAAGGAATCGGTGGCGGTTTGATGGCTCGATCTGCGAGCTGCGGGCGGCGAAGGAGCACACATGACTGCGATCCCCATCGCCGACTACGCGCTCCTTTCGGATCGGCACAGCGCTGCCCTGGTGAGCCGGGACGGGTCGATCGACTGGTTGTGCTTCCCTCGCTTCGACAGCGCGTCGATCTTCGGTCGCCTCCTGGGTGACGCGGCGGGTCATTGGACGATCGGGGCCGCCAACGCCGTACCGGTGATGCGTCGCTACTTGGACCGCACGATGGTGTTGGAGACCACCGTCCGCACGCCGACGGGGACGGTCATCATCACCGACGCCCTGGCCATGGGCGAGGGCAACCGGGGGCATGAGCTCGGTAAGGATTCGCCGCACGTGCTGTTGCGGCAGGCGACCTGCGTAGTGGGAGAAGTCCTGCTCTCGCTGGACTGCGCTCCGCGCCCGGAGTACGGGCTGGTTCACCCGCGCATTGATGTGGTTGACGGTGGAGTGATCGCCACCGGGGGAGCAGACGTGCTGATCCTCTCGGCTCCCATGGCGCTGACCGTCGAGCAATCGGCAATTTCAGGCCAGCTCCGGCTTCGCCGCGGCGAGAGCGCCGGCTTCGCCCTCCACTTCGCCGATCAGGCCCGGCCGGCCGCAGCCAGGGTCTGGAGCCAATCTGAGATAGCCGCCCGGATGGACGACACCGTGTCGGCGTGGGAGTCGTGGTCGCAACTCCACCAGGCCTACGTGGGTCCGTGGCGGGACCTGGTGCACCACAGCGGACGGGTGCTCCAGGCGCTCTCGTTCGCACCCACCGGTGCGATCTGCGCGGCGGCCACCACGTCGCTGCCAGAGGTCGAGGGCGGCGCCCGCAACTGGGACTATCGCTACGCCTGGGTGCGAGATGCTTCCTTTACGATCCAGGCTCTTTGGGTCGCGGCCTGTCCTGACGAGGCGAATGAGTTCTTCGACTACATGGCCTCGTCCGCGGCCGGCTCGCTGGACCGGGGCGAGGACTTGCAGATCATGTTCGGCATCGGAGGCGAACGTGATCTGACGGAGCGAGGGCTGCCTCACCTGGAGGGCTGGCGACACTCGGCTCCGGTTCGGGTCGGCAACGGTGCCTGGAAGCAGCGTCAACTCGACGTCTACGGCGAATTGCTCGGCGCTGTATATCGCCTTTCCGACCACCTGTTCGACACCTCCGGACGGGTCGGGCCGATGGCGGCCCCGGACAAGTGGGGTGCGCCCCCCGAGCTGGCCCCGGCCACGCGACGATTCTTCGTCCAACTGGCCGACACGGCAAAGCGCCGTTGGCAGGAAAAGGACCAAGGGATCTGGGAGGTTCGGGGGGAGCCGCGCGACTTCGTGTACTCCAAGCTGATGTGTTGGGTGGCTCTGGACCGCGCAGTGGCCCTGGCCGACCGACTTGACGCCTCCGACCGAGTCGAGGCATGGAAGCAGACGCAAGCCCAGATCCGTGAGGCGATCCTGACCAAGGGGTGGAGTGACCGGGCCAACGCCTTCACCCAGTCCTTCGGCTCTGACGAGCTCGACGCGTCCAACCTGATGCTGCCCCTGGTGGGTTTTCTTCCCGCGGACGACCCCAAGGTGTTGGCCACGATCAAGGCGACCGAAGAACGCCTCACCGACGATCGGGGCCTGGTGTTTCGCTACCGGTCGGCCGACTCGCTCGAGGGCGAGGAAGGCACGTTTTTGCTGTGCACCTTCTGGCTGGCCCAGGCCCTGGCCCGAGCCGGACAGCCGGCGCGGGCCCGCACCGTCTTCGAACGGGCGGCCGCATTTGTGAACGATGTCGGCCTGCTCGCTGAGGAGGTCGATCCTGTCAGCGGCGAGCTACTGGGCAACTTCCCCCAAGCGTTCAGCCACATCGGCCTGGTCAACGCCGCCTGGGCCATCTCACAGGCCGAACTAAAGGCCGCTGACTAACTCCTCCACGATCTGTGCCGCCGTTTGTGGCTGCCTCGCCAGGGCAACGCTCTGTCCGGCCCACATGGAGAGCGCTTCGATATCGCCGGTGGTTCCGGCCATCGGCGCCGCGGTCTCGTACCGCAAGATCGGTTCGCCGCCGGCGAAGTGCGCGACGACATCACCCTCTCCCGGTCGACTTCCCAGTGGCGGCCGGCCGGCGTGCTCCCACGCCTCGGCGGTCGAGTTGTGCAGAACCCGGTGGGGCGCATCCGGCCAACCGACCGCGTACAGGTCGGGATACCACTGCGCATCGGTCTCGGCGGCATCCATCAGACGACGGCGATATTCGGGGTGGATGGGCATTTCGCGCGCAAGCAGAAAGCGCGTACCCAGCCAGGCGGCTTGCGCGCCCAGCGCGAATACCGCGGCCACTCCGCGAGCGTCACCAATCCCGCCGGCCGCGATCACCGGCAACGGGGCCACCGCGTCCACGACGGCGGGCACAAGGGGCAGCGTCGCGATCTGGCCCCGCACGTGTCCGCCGGACTCCCACCCTTGGGCCACGATGACGTCAACCCCGCGGTCGGCTGCCTGCCGCGCTTCTTCGGCGTTGCCGACTGTGTGCAGAACGATTCCGCCGGCGTCGTGGACCCGCTCGACGTAACCGGCCGGATCTCCCCACATCAGCGACACGATTCGCAGGCCGGCTTCCAGGGCCTCGTCGACGCGACGGTGCTGATCGGAGTTGAGGATGAAATTTCCGCCAAATGGACGATCGGTCAGCGCCGCCGTCTCACGCACCGGGTCGCCGGCGGGAGTGGACCACGTCAGCGCCAACGTGCCGAGCCCACCAGCGTTGGAGACGGCTGCCGCCAGTTCGGGCACCGCGGACATCGGCGCCTGGACGATGGGCTGATCAATTCCGAGCAGCTCGCAGACCGGCGTTCGCATCCTCGCCTCAGCTAGGACGCATACGACGACGGGGCCGCCTGCGGAGCACGCTTGTTCCAGCCGTGAAAATTCGTGTAATCGCCGGTCGCCCACTCCTCGCGCAGCCCCGGCTTGCCGAGGTCCCAGTCGGGACGGATTTCGCTCGAGGCAGCGCGCAGGTCGCGCCACAGTTCGTCGAACGAGGGCCGCCCCCAGAACCAATAACCGTTGTAGATGCTGTGAATCAGCAGTCCCGGCTTGAGTACGAGCGTGTGAGGGATCATCGGGTCGTGTTCGGGATCGGTGTATTCCTGGATGTCGAGATCCTGCTGAACCGTCCGCTCAGGATCGGACAGAAAAGGCCATTGGGCGCCCACTGAACCGCGGAACTCCTGTGACGAGTGGTGGTCGTCGGTCGAGATCGTGACGATCTGGGTGTAGGCGACGGCGACTTTCGCATAGTTCGCCGCGAGCTCCAGGTGCTGCTGGTGCTCCTTCGGGCAGTAATTGCCCCTCGCGAGTGTCAGCACCAGCGGGTCATCGCCTTGGAGTTCGCTGAGCTTGCGCACCGTGTTGGTGTGGTCCGGCAGGGCGTAATCCGGGAAGGTGCCGCCCGGGCTGATGTCAGAACGCATGGATGACAGAATTCCCCTTCGCGACCGCCGTGTCACCACCCCAACGCCTGTTCCGTCATCCTGAGGGAACGCTCCGGCGTTACCTCAGGATGACGGAGGACCCTTCTAGCTGGCGAGAGGGCTGAACTCCGTGAGGAGCTCACGTATGCCGGGGGTGTCAGGACATCGGCTCCGCTGTGACGGGTTTTCTTACTTACGAGGCTTGGATGCGTCGGGGGAGCGCGGCGGCGGCGAGGATCCCGATGACGGAGAACGCCGCGCCGACCCAGAGGGCGTCGGTGAAGTGGTCGACGAATATCCGCGCGGACTGGTAGACGTCGGAGCTGCCGAAGACCGAGGCCAGGACCGCGACGCCGAATACGCCGCCGATCTCGCGCAGCGAGCTGTTGGTCCCCGACGCGATGCCCATCTCCGTGGGTGGGACCGAGCTCACGACGGCGTTGGCGACGGTCGGGAAGCACAGCGAGATTCCGACGCCGGCGATGCCCAAGCGCGACGGCGAGCCAGGTGTAGCTCATACCGGGCGCGGCGATGGCGGCGATCCAACCGAGCCCGACGGCTTGGAGGGTCAGGCCAAGCAGCATGAAAGGTTTGCCGCCGAACCGGTCGGCCAATGGCGCCGGCGATCGGGGCGATCAGCATCGGTGCGCCTGTCCAAGGCAGGGTCCGCAGGCCCGCCTGGAGTGGCGAGTAGCCCAGCGCGATCTGCAGAAACTGCATCATCAGGAACAGCACGCCGAACAGCGACGCGTACATGAAAAAGCTGACAGCGTTTGCGGCGTTGAACCCGCGGGACCTGAACAGTGCTGCTGACAGCATCGGTGTGGCGGTGCGGCGTTCCCAGCTCACGAAAGCCGCTACCAGGACGCCGCCGATGAGGAGGGTGGCGTCTGTTTCATTGCTGTCCCAGCCGATGCGGTTGGCGCGGATAAGGCCCCAGGTGAGGCAGAAGAATCCGGCGCCCGGCCAGCAGCAGCCCGACGATGTCGAGCTGCGATCGTGGACCGAAGCTCTCGGTCAGGCGAGACATCGACAGCGGAATCAGGGCCAGGCCGATCGGGACGTTGAGCCAGAAGATCCAGTGCCAGCTGAGCCCGTCGACGATGGCGCCGCCCACGACCGGGCCGGCCGCCACCGCCAGCCCGGTAATGCCGCCCCACAATCCGATGGCGGCACCGCGCTTCTCGGCGGGGAACGCCTCGCTGATCAGGGTCAGGGTTATCGGCATGATTGCGGCTGCAGCCAAGCCTTGAACCACGCGGGCCGCGACCAGTGCTCCCACGCTCGGTGACAGGGCCGCTGCGGCCGAGGCGACAGTGAACCCGAGCAGCCCCAAGCAGTACGTCCGCTTGCGGCCGAATCGGTCGCCGAGGGCGGCGCCGGTCAGCAAGGCGACCGCGAATGCCAGGTTGTAGGCGTTTACCGTCCACTCAAGATCGCCGAGGTTCGCATGCAGGCTCTCGCGCAGCGCCGGCAACGAATTCGCGACGACCAGGGTGTCCAACGCGGTCATGAACACGCCAAGTGAGGCGAGGACGAGGGTCCACGCGCGATGCGGAGTGCTCTGGGTCCGCGGGTTGTCGCCATGGGTCGAGACGCCCGCTGCGGTCTGCTCAGTGGCAGTGGTGTCGAGTGAGATGGCCATGTCGAGTTGTGCTCCGTTCTGTCCCGCGCTTTCACGAATGCGCTTCACAAGGACAGACACGGCGATGGCCGGAAATTGGTCCCGCCGACAGCGACCAGTTCTGCTGCCCATCGGTGTCAGTACGGAGAGGACGATTTCAGACGGAGGTGCGCGCGATGTCGGCAGAACTGCTCCAGCGAGCTCGGGCGGGCGACCGAGAGGCGTTCACCGCCCTGGTGGAACCGCATCGCGGTGAGCTGCAGGTGCATTGCTACCGGATGCTCGGCTCTCTGCAGGACGCTGAGGATGCGCTGCAGGAGACGCTGCTGGCCGCCTGGGTGGGACTCGAGGGTTTCGAGGGGCGCGCGTCGGTGCGTACTTGGCTCTACCGCATTGCCACCAACCGTTGCCTGAACCAGCTGCGCTCCTCCTCGCGGCGACCGGTGACCGCGGAGCCGCTGCCGATATCGCCGCCGGAGCCGAGCCGCCTGGGCGAGGTTCCGTGGCTGCAGCCCTATCCCGACGTGCTGCTGGAGGGGCTACCCGACCAGGCGCCGGGTCCCGAAGCGCGTTACGAGTCCCGTGAAGCGATCTCACTCGCGTTCGTCACCGCCGTTCAGCTCCTGCCCCCCAACCAGCGGGCAGCGTTGCTGCTGCGTGACGTGCTCGGCTACCGGGCGAGCGAGACCGCCGAGCTGTTGGGGCTCACCGAGGACGCCGTCACTAACGCCCTCAAGCGCGCTCGCCAGACGATGGACGCTGCTCGTTCGACTGATCCGCCGCCACCCGCGCCGGGCAGCGAGCAGGAGCAGGACCTTGTCGAGCGGTTCGTGGCCGCCTTCACCGAACTCGACGTCGACGCCCTGCTGGCGCTGATGACCGACGATGCGTGGATACGGATGCCCCCGTTGCCGTTCGAATACCGCGGAACCGAGGCAGTGCATCGCTTCTTCACCGCAATCCACCCCCACCATGGCCGGCTCGACCGCATGGTGCCCATCCGGGTCAACGGCCAGCCGGCGTGGGGCGCGTACCAGCGCGATTCGGTCACCGGGGTGCTGCACGTCATCGGTGTCTTCGTTCTGGCCCTGGCCGGCGACCGGATCTGTGAGATCACCCGATTCGACACGGTGATCGCCCCGCACGTCGGTCTGCCGCGCACCCTCGACTGAGCGCGGCCGCGCTCGCTTTACACGCGAGCGCGGCCGGGCCGAAGGGTGCCTGAGCTAGCGCGTGACCTCGTAGGTCAGGAAGGCGAGGCCGTCACCGAGGATTTGCGTGCTCACAAGGCGCAAGGGCCTGCTGTCGGTGGTCTCGCCGAACAGGCGCTTCCCGGCTCCGAGTACGACGGGGAAGACAACGAGCCGCAGTTCATCGACCAGGTCGTGCTCCAGCAGGGTGCGGACGAGCTGATAACTGGCGTAGACGAGGATCTCCCCGTCAGTCTGCTTCTTCAGCGTCGCAACTTCGTCCACCGCGTCGCCCTGGAGCACGGTGGCCTTGCTCCACTTCGCCGCCTCGAAGGTGGAGGAAACTACGTACTTGGGCATGCTGTTCAGCTTGTCCGCCCACTCGCCGCCGCGTTCGTTCCACCGGGACGCAAACCACTCGTCGCTGCGCCGACCAAGCAGCAGCGCCTCGGCACCGAGCGCCTCCTCGGTCTCGAGTTTGGCCCACGCGTCGAGGTCCTGGCCGCCGAACTTGCGGAACCAGCCGCCCAGCCTGAAGCCCTCCAGCCCGTCCGGGTCCTGAACCACTCCGTCGAGCGTGACGTTCGTCGTGATCACGATCTTTCCCATTGCCGTTCTCCCAACTCGTAGGTGTCCGTACCGCCATGTAGACACCGGTCCGGCGAGGAATTCAGCAGGGATTCGGGCGCTGCCTACCGTTCGGGGAGAGACAGTGGCAGACCGAACCAGGCGAACTCGGTTGGCTCGAAACGGGTCATCGCGCGGATGCCGCCGGGAGCGAGCGTTACCGCGAAAAGGCCTGTCGCGTAACGGGATCCGTCTGGTCTGCGGACGTAAGCGCCGAAGGCCGGCTGACCGTTTGCCCGGGTGGGGACGAGGCTGTATCGGCGGTTGGGGATGAGCAGGAGCTTGAAGAACTGCGCCGCCCGATCGCGTCCCTCGTACTCGAGCGGCATCGGCGGCATCGACAGGAAGATGTCATCGGTGAACAAATCGACGAGCGCGTCGAGGTCGGCCGATTCGTAGGCCCTGACGAACCGGGCCACGATGACGTCCTCCTCCGGCGAGCCGGCGGCGAGCGCCGATTCCTGCCGGAGCTGCGCCTGTCGTTGTTCAAGCCGCGCCCGCGCCCGCAAGAGGGCGCTGTTGACCGACGGCAGCGTCGTGTCCAACATGTCGGCCACCTCGTTGCCGCGAAATCCCAGGACGTCGCGAAGGATCAGGACCGCCAGCTGACGCGGGGGCAGTACCTGGAGCGCGGCGATGAACGCCAAAGAAATGGACTCGGTCTGCTCGTAGCGCGCCTCCGGGCCAACCGGCAGATCCAACACGGCGTCCAGGAGCGAGTCGGGGTACGGGCCGAGCCACACCGCCTCGCCGAGTCGCGTCGGTTCGGGCGGCTCGACCCGGGGAATGTCCCACGCCTTCGCCGGGCGCCGGCGGGCTGCCCTCATCGCGTTGAGACATTTGTTGGTGGCGATGCGGTACAGCCAGGTGCGGACCGAGGCGCTCCCGCTGAATCCGTCCAGGCCGCGCCAGGCTGCCATCAGTGTCTCCTGCAGCGCGTCCTCCGCGTCCTGTACCGAGCCCAGCATGCGGTAGCAGTGCACGTGCAGCTCGCGCCGAAACGGCTCGGTCAGGGCTCGAAAGGCCTCCCCGTCACCGCCGCGCGCTCGCGAGATCAAGTCAGCCACGACATCCGCCTCTCCGGGACCGATTCCCGCTGGTCATCCATCTTCGTATGGACACCGGTAGGACCAAGAACTCAGCGCGGCTAGCGTTGAGCCGTGATGTTCAGTCGTGACCTGCGCGAGGCCGTAGCGAACGGGGAGATCACGGTCTCGATCCGGCTCTGGAGTCGTCCGCAAGTGAAGCTCGGTGGTCGTTACGCGACCGCGGGCGTCGTCATCGAGATCGACTCTCTCGAGCTACTGCCCTTCTCTGCCGTGACGGCGGAAGATGTCCGCCTGGCGGGCGAGCCTGATCGGGAATCCTTGCGCGGCCGGGCGGCCCACGCCGGTCCGATCACTGACGACACTGTCGTTTACCGGATTGAGTTTCACGTGCTGCCGTCCGGCGAGTCATCGTTGCCCTAAGGGAACCAGTGCCACCCAAATCCGGGTGTTCCAGCCCCCTGTGAGCCTGGCGGCGGAGGCGAGGGTGCGGGCGGGTCCGCCATTTCGATCTTCGCAACTAGCATCTCGCTTCCGAGAAGCACAATCTCATAACAGAGAGTCGAAGTACTTTTTTGTACCGACCGGTTGGTATAACGTCCGCGGATGCGCCATCGACGAAGAAGGGCTCTTCGCCGTGGCGGTGCCCACATCAGCCGGTTCGGGCCTCCCGCCGAAGCGCTTCCCGAACCCCATCTCCGACAGGTAGCGCCATGACCCACAGCAAGAAGAAAGCGGTTGCGTTCACCGCTGCCGCCCTGATCGCGGCGGCCGGTTGCAGCTCGTCGAGCTCGAAGAGCGCTGCTGTTGGGAGTGCGAACTCCGCCGGTGCTCCGAGCAGTAGCGCGAGCGGCTCCAGCAAGCCCATCAACGTCACTGTTGGTGTGTTGACGGACCTCACGGGTCCGGCCGCCTCCGGCAACAAGACAACGGGCGACGGGGTGAAGGCGGGTGTCGTGTACGCCGCGCGTAACGGCGTCAACGTCAAATACGTGGTGGGTGATACCGCTACAAGCCCGGCGACCGCGCTTTCTGCAGCCCAGAAGTTCGTGACCCAGGACCACGTGAACGCCGTGATCGCGAACTCGTCTCTGACGTTCGCAGCGGCGAACTACCTGACCGCCAAGGGCGTCCCCGTGATCGGTGCGGCCGAGGATGGACCGGAGTGGATCACCGCGAAAAACATGTTCTCGGTCTATGGGCCGGTGGATACCACCAAGGTTGCCGACACGCTGGGACAGTTTTACAAGTCGCAGGGCGTGACCACCGTCGGGGCGATCGGTTACAGCGTCTCGCCGTCGTCCTCTGAGGCAGCAAAGGCGTCGATCAAGTCCGCGGAGTCGGTCGGATTGAAGAGCGGTTATCTGAACTCGAAGTTCCCGTTCGGCAGTACTGACGTCCAGCCGGTCGCGTTGGCGATGAAATCGGCGGGCGTGAACGGGGTGACAGCCGCGACGGACCCGAATACCGCCTTTTCGTTAATCACTGCACTCCGGCAATCGGGGGCGAACGTCAAGGTCGCTATTCTGGCGACCGGCTACGGGGGTGACGTGCTTCAGGCGGGTCCCGGAGCGTTGCAGGAGGCCCAGAACGTTTACTTCTCACTGGGCTTTGAGCCCATTGAGGTGCAATCAGCCGCGACGAAGCAGTTTGCCAGCGATCTCACGGCGGCCGGCGTCAAGGGACAGGCAACATCCGCTCAGTACAACGGGTATACCGCGATCGGGCTGCTGGTCCGCGCGCTCAAGGCAACAGGTGGAAATACGAATTCCGCGGCGCTTATCTCGACGCTGTCCAACATTCACGACTGGGACGGGCTGGGGCTGTTCGGCGGCCACAAGCTCGACCTCAGCGTCCGCAACAATGTTGTCACCGGCGTCGACAACTGCCTGTGGGTCACCAAGCTTGAAGGCAACAAATTCACCCTCGTGAAGGGCGCAGATCCGGTCTGTGGCAAGACCCTTCCGGGAGTGACGGTGTCGCCGTCGTCCTGACCGTTCAAAGGAACCGGGCGACCCGGCGGCTACCCCCTCCGAGCCGAATCGCCAGGAGCGCGGAATGGTGCGACCGGGAGCGTGAGCGGCAGTTGTAGCGAGTCGAGCAGACCCGCGGGCGCCGCACACACGGCGGGGATCGCGTTCACGATCCGCATCGTCGTGGCGATCATGCCGTCGTCGCTCGCGGACTCAGGTGAGCCGAAAGTCAGTTCACATTGCATGCTCGGTTCACCCTCGATGGTGACCCGATACGTGCCGTCCCGGCTGGCTTGTGGCCACTCTGGCGAGATGTCGGGTGACATTCGATTCACATGTTCGATGACGATGGCGTCGCGACCATCGACGACGCCGATCGTCTCGAACCGGACGGCTCCGACCGTCCCCGCCTCGATCACGCCGGACGCCACGTCGAGCCGACGGTCTGTGAGCGCACGGTCGTAGGTTTCCGTGATGGCGTCCAGCGTGACCCCGAGAGCGTCGGCGATCATGCGGACCGGGGGTCCCCACGTGCCAGCTTGCGCGCCGCCGTACGACATGAGCGGAACGTGCTCGAGGGGCTGCCCGAAGCCGAACACCTCGCGCATCATGAATTCGACGGGATAGCTGTCGTACCGGAAGATCTCTTGAATCCGAACCGATCGAATCGTGTCGGACATCGTCAGCAGCGTCAGGACGAACTGGTCCGCAGCAAAGCCGGGTTCGACACCAGAGCCATACAGCGAGGCGCCACCGGTCAGAGCTGCGTCGTTGAGTCGCTGATAGGCGGCGCGCTCGTATGCAGTCGGGTAGACCAGGCCAGCCGAGCTGACGGTGACGACGTTGATGCCGCGTTCCAGAAACCGGACATAGTCCTGCTCAGCCGCAGCAGAACCTTCTGGTCCGCTGGCGGCGTAGCAAATGCAGTCCGGCTGAAGGGCCAGCAAAGCGTCGATGTCATTCGTCGCAGCCAGTCCCAGCGGATCGCCACCGGCCAGGATTCCCGCGTCACGGCCCACCTTCTCCGGAGAGTGAACCCACACCCCGGCCAGTTCCATATCCGGCCTCCGTGAAATGGCACCGATCGCCGTCGACCCGACCCAGCCCGTTCCCCACACCACAACGCGACGCGACATCGGGCAAACCTACTGGGGGCCCTCGATGTGCACATGCAGAGCCTGGGCTCCGTCATCCGGAGCCGACGCTGGAACGTACTGACGGAGCGGAACCCCTAGCGGATGCCCATCAGGTCGCGAATCTGTTGACGTAGCAAGTACTTTTGCACCTTGCCGGACTGGGTTTTGGGCAGGGCTGGCAGTAGTTCCAGCCGCTCCGGGTACTTCTGTTTGGCGATGTCGCGCGTGGCGAGAAACTCGCTCAGGTCGTCCAGCGTGGGGGACATGCCTGGGCTCGGGACGACGAAGGCGCAGGCACGCTCGACCATGACCGGGTCGGGCATCGCCACGATGGCGATCTCATTGACCATGGGGTGGTCGAAGAGCAACTCTTCGACCTCAGAAACGCTGATGTTTTCGCCTCCGCGTAGCACGATGTCTTTCTTGCGGCCACGGATGGTGAGGTAGCCGTCGGCGTCGGCTGATGCCAGGTCTCCGGTGCGAAACCAGCCGTCCGCGGTGAAGGCGCCGATCTCGTCCTCGGGACGCAGGTAGCCGACGAGCGCTTCCGGCCCTTTCACCAGGAGCTCACCGATTTCGCCCACGGCAAGGTCGCTATCAGCCTCATCGACGATGCGGTATGTCGCGTTGCCGATCGGGCGTCCGTCGGTGGACGCGGCCTTGGCGACGTAATCGTTCGGTCCGGTTGTCGACAGCGTCGGGAATTCCGTGGATCCGTAGATGCGAGTGACGAAGCAGTAAAGGCGCTCGGCTGCTGTCCGCACGAGACCGGCAGGCACGTCGGCGCCGCCGCAGGCAAAGATCCGGAAGCTGCTGAGGTCATGGTCGGCGAGGTCCGGATCGTAGGTCAACCCATGCAAGAACGGGGTGGCCGCGACGGTGAAGGTGCACCTGTGCCGGGCGATAAGGGCGAGCGCAGCGCTGGGGTCCCAGATGTCTTGCAGCACCGCGGTCGTGCCGAGCAGCGGCGGCAGTTGGAGCCCGTACAACATGCCGGTCACGTGGGTCACTGGCGAGGCCATGAAGACGACGTCAGCCTGGCTCAGCCCGTAGACCTCCGCGATGCTGCGATCCTCATAGTCGAACGTGTCGTGGGAGTGGATGACACCCTTCGGCCGCGCGGTGGTGCCCGAGGTGAACATCAGCACGATGGGATCTTCGGAGCGGCGGGCGACGTCGACGGGTGCATCCTCGCCAGCGAGAAGATCCGTGAACGAGAGCGGAGCGGAGCGCTCCGGCCGAACGGTGACAATGTGCCGCAGCTGGGGCAGGACCGGTCGCAATTGTTCAACCATTGCTGCGTGATCGAAGCCCCGGAAGGTCTCCGGGACCACGACGACTTTGCTGCCCGCCTCGGTCAGCACGTACTCAACCTCGCGCGCCCGGTAGATCGGCACGATGGGGTTGCTGACCGCGCCGATCCGGAGCACCGCATGGTGCAGCAGGTACGCCTCGTTCCAGTTGGGCAGCTGCCACGACACGACCTCACCGGGCTGCACGCCCAGCGATTGCAGACCGTGCCCGAGCGCGTTGATCGACGACTCCGCGTCGAGATATGAGAGCGCAGCGATCCCATCCACGACCGCAACCCGCTCAGGAGTTCGGCGGGCGGTCTGCGTCACGTACTCATCAACGAACCGACCCTGCCAGCTGCCCGCCGCCTGCTCCTGGTGCGTCCGTTCCGCGGAAGCGCGGACGTCGATCTTCACCGGCCGGAGCTCTCGCCCACGGAGGCTTTCAGCCTCCGTATTTCGCCGCCTCGCTCGCCACCGTAGGCAGCGTCATCAGGTGCTCGGAGAACCAACTGCCAGCTGCCTTGGCGGCGAGGTCGAGCGCCGTCAGGTTGCTGTAGAGCGTCATGTGACTGGTGTCCGGAAGGACCACGATTTCCTTGCGGCCAGAAGGGATGGACTCGTAGACCGCGGTCTCCAGATCCCAAAGCGTGATGTCGTCCTGATTGGCGACGATCATCATGACCGGCTTCTGTACGAGCTGCTTGGCGTAAGGCCGGGCGTCGTATTGCATGAGCAGCTCGACCGACTCGATGGTGCTCCAGTGCTCATGGCTCGGCGCCTGGGTGCGCTTGAGCTCTTCGAAGACCACCTTGACCTCGTTCAGCGGCCAGGCGACGAGCTCCGCGTCAGGCCCACTGGGGGTGCCGGACATGGGAAGCGTGCCGCCGACTCCACTCTCGAGCCGCTTGCGGCGGTCCTCCAGGCACAGTGCCTGCAGCTTGCGGAAACGATCGGTGCCGTGGACGCGCCACATGTTCTCGAAACCGGCGATCACGGGCACGTTGCTGACGATGGCCTTCACCCGGGGGTCGATCGTTCCCAGGATCAGCACATGCCCGCCGCTGTAGGAGATCCCCCACGCGCCGATGCGCTCGGGGTCGATATCGGAGCGCGTCTCGAGGTAGGAGATCGCGTTGCGGTAATCCTCGATCTGCTTCCACGGATCGAGGTGCTGGCGTGGCTCACCGTCGCTGGCGCCCATATAGCGGTAGTCGAAGATGAGGGCAGCGAACCCACGACGGACGAATTCCGCCGCGTACTGAGGCTGACGCAACTCCTTGACGTAGCACCAGCCACCCGCCATCACGACGACGGGGAACGGGCCATCTCCCTCGGGCAGATAGAGGTCGCCGCGCACGATCTCTCCGCCGCTGCGGAATTCGACTGCTTGACTCGTCACGATGGCGCTCCTTTGAACCGTGAGACGTGTGGTGGAAACCGGGGTAGCGACTAGGAGATGGTCCAGCCGCCGTCGATGACATAGGCAGCGCCATGGATGAACGCGGCATCGTCACTGGCCAAGAACGCGGCGAGTTTGGCGATTTCCTTGGGATCCGCCCACCGTCCTGCGGGCGTGCCCTCGACGGCTGCGTCGACGTGGGGTTGGCGGCCTTCGGGAGTGAACAGGTGCTCGGTCATACCGGTGCGCACCGGACCGGGGCAGATCGCGTTGACGCGCACGCCTTGGCGGCCGTAGTCGAAGGCCATCTGCTTGGTCAGGCCTACCACGCCATGCTTTGCAGCGGTGTACGCCGCCCCACCGCCGCCCGCGATGAAGCTGGAGATCGACGCGGTATAGACAATGACGCCCTGCTTGCGCTCCACCATGCCCGGCAGCACCGCCTTGGACATGAGGAACGCTGCCGTCAGGTCAGTGGCGATCACCTGATTCCAGAGCTCATAGGACGTGTCCAGGGCCGCCGCATAGCCATCCAGTACCCCGGCGTTGCTGCACAGCACGTCGACGGACGGCAGCAGCTTCATGGAGGCTTGCAGACCGCGCTCCACACTCGCCGGACTGCCGACATCGGCCTGCACGGCGATGCAGCGCCCTTCCGGCAGCCGGTCGGCGACCCGCTGTGCAGCGTCGACGTTGACGTCCCAGGCGGCTACCAGGTCGCCCCGACCGACGAACTCCTCGGTCATCGCAGCGCCCATCCCGGAGCCCGCCCCGGTGACGATGATTCCGCGGATCGCGTCGGCGCTCATGCGGAGGCCTTGGCAGGACCGTCGACGAGTGGATTGGCATTGAACCCGGGCAACACCATGTGGCCGGAGTCGACTGGCAGCGCCACCCCGGTGATACGCGACGCTGAGTCGGAAGCCAGCCACACCACGGCCTCGCTGATCGCGGATGCTGGGAGCATCCCCTGACCGGCAATCGCCGACCAGCCGAAGGCGCCCACTCGCCGATCCTCGGCGGTCCCGCCGGGCTGGCCGGCCATCATGTCGTGGGCCCCCTGCCAGTCGTTCATCGCGGTGTCGATGAAGCCCGGGCACACCGCGTTGCAGCGGATGCCATACGCACCGAGCTCGAGTGCAGCGTTACGCATCAGCCCAACCACGCCATGCTTGGCGGCGACATAGTGCGCATATCCAGCTCCCGCTTCCAGCCCGTTCACCGAGGCGGTGAGCACGATCGACCCACGCCGGCGGGAAATCATCGTTGGAATGACCGCCCGCAGCGTGCGCCAGACGCCGGTCAGGTTGACGTCGATCATGTCTTCCCATTGGTCGTCGGTCATCTCCCACAAGGGAGCCAGCGCCCAGATGCCTGCGTTCGCGACCAGGATGTCGATGCCGCCGAACTCCTCGACTGCACGTGACACGGCTGCCTCGAGATCGGCGCTGGATCGCACGTCGCCCTCGGCGAGCAGGAACCTGCGGTCGAGCCCTTCAACTTGCGCGGCGGTTTCCTTGAGATCGTCGGCGGTGGAGAGCTCGTACGGGACCGTGTCGATCGATCGGCAGATGTCGACGCCGACGATGTCGGCCCCCGCCTGCGCCAGCGCCAGCGCGTGAGAGCGACCCTGCCCGCGCCCAGCGCCCGTGACGAATGCCACCCGACCAGTCAAATCGGCCATATCTGTCCCGCCTTCATGAGCACTGCCCGCCCGGACGCGTGTGATGCGGCTCGGCTTGCTCCGGACGTACCACAGGCCAGCGGCCGTCAGCACGCTAAGCGGGCGCTGGCCTGAAGGTCAAGGCGCTCACCCGCGCGTGGCCGGTCGGGCGTTCGGATCCGGTCACTTCGCTCGTGCGGTGAAGCTGTCCAGCTCCTCGTTCTCGTAGGAGTTCGGGTTCAGCGCGGCCCAGATGAAGACCGACCGTTGCTGGGCGAGCGCGAGGCGAAGGTTAGGGCAGAGCTGCTCGTAGGTCAGGTAATTGGGGTTGTAGACCAGCCAGATCCGGTGGTTTCCCGCTTCTTGCAGGGCTTTGTCGACTAGTCCCGGCACCAGACCGACGGCGTATTCGTTACGCGCCTTGTAGTCCACCCAGTCGACGCGGTCAGGCGGGGTGAAGAGCGGAATGGTGAAGTTCTTCATGCCTTGCCCGCCGCGCCCGGCTCTGATTTCGCGGGCGATGGCGGGACCGAGCTGGTCCGGGCAGTAGAGCACCACATCGCCCGGCTTCCCGTGGGCAGCGAGGATTTTGGCGACTTGCACGGCCTGGGTGCGTTGCATGGTCACGACGGGCCCGGCGGCGATGGCTCCGAAGAGGGCGATCAGCCCGACCGAACCCGCCCAGAGTCGCTTGTCCGCCAGTCGTTCGGGACCGAGCGCCAGGCAGAGCAGGAATGGAATGAACGCGATCGCGGTGTAGCGGTCAGCCCAGGCATTCCCGACTGCTTTGCCGACCGTCACGGCCAGTACCAGGGTGCTGATCGCGAGCAGGAAAAGGAGCCGTCCCGGTTCGTGGCCCTTCAGGTCTAAGAGCACCTGCCGGCGGCCGGCGGGATAGCCGAAGATGGCCAACGCCAGCAGCGCACAGACCACGACGAGCAGCGCCCGGCCGGCGGTCAGCTGCCCTCCGGCCCATTGCCCGAACGCGTGCACCACAGCGGCGTACGTCGCCGGCGCACCCCACGGGGTGCCGGTGTGCTTGCTCTGATACAGAAATGTCGGGAACCAGGGGATGAACAAAATCGCCCCGCCGACCAGCCCCAGCAGCGCAAACTTGCAGCCCCGCCGATGCGCCGGATTCGCCCGCCACAGCCCGATCAGCAAGAAAATCGCGACTGTCACCAGCGAATACAGCGACCAGTAATGCGTCAGCGCCACCGCTGCGGAGGCGAGCGAGAGTCCGATGACGCTCCACCAGGTGGGTGCCCGCAACGTCCGTTCCAGCGCCAGCGCACCCAACAATGCGAGCAGCACCAGCAGGCTGTACATCCGGGTCTCACTCGCGTAGTACGCCGCGAACGGCGAGCAGATGAACGCCAGCACCGCGACCCACGCCGCGCGGCGGCCGATCACCCGCCGGCCCAGCATCAGCAGCGGCGGAATGCACGCCATGTTCAGCACGAACGACAGCCCGCGCACCGTCCGGTCACCCTCACCGAACAGGCCGATCCACCCATGCAAAAGCAGGTAGTAGAACGGCGGCGAACCATCCTGCTTCAGCGCCTGATACATCGTGACGCCATGACCGCTGCTCAGCGGCAGCCGGGCGATCGCGACACTCTGCGCCTCATCCAGCCACAGCCCCCGCGGCCCCCACAGCCGCACCAGCAGGCAATACACAACGCACGCCGCGATACCCGCCCAAAACGCCAACCAACCGAACCGTTCAAGCCGGCTTTGGGACCCGGGCGTAGACCCAGCTGGAGGCTCGGCGGCCTCGGTATCAGGCCGTACTGCGACGTCAGTCACAGTCGCAGTGTGCTTGAACGGGGCGCCGTCATGAGTATCTGCTGACGTTTTCGCGTTTTCGCGTCTTCGCTTCGCCGGCTCAGGGGGCCGGCGGCGCGGTCGGGGTCTGGTCCACCTGGACCCGCACGACAGCGGCCACGCTCATTTGCTGCCAAACGGCGGAGGTCGGCGTCGGAGTCAGGTGCCATGGGTAGCCGGGTGATTGGGTGGCGATTCCCGACGCGGCGGGGCCGGCGCTCAGACGCTGTTCCCAGCGCTCGGAGATGGACTTCCCAGGGCCGCTGGCCTGCGCCAGCCCGACCGTGACGTACCGCGGGCCTTGCCGGAGGTCGGCCGCCGACAGCAGCCAGTCAACGTGAAAGACGCTTCCCGATATCGAGCTCCGGGTGAGCACTTTGACCTGTCGACGGTGGTCGACTGTGAGGTAGGCGGTCAGGACCCCACCAGTGGTGGGACTGGTGAACGTGGCGTGCACCCACAAAGCCGAGCCGGTTGCCGTGGTGAGTGGTGTGACGCTGCCCGGTGAAGCCGGCAGGCCTGGATACGGGGGCGGCTCCGGAAGCGACAGCCGGATCAATTGGCGATCGGGGAATTGCAAGCCGAGCTGATAGGTGGCCGGGCCAAGGTCGGCGGCGAACAGTCGGGTGGCGTCCACTCCGGAAGAGTTGTTCCAGAACGGGTAGGGCCTGCCCACAAAGCTGCTGGGCGGCTCGGCTGCTACGACGATGACCGTCTTCCTATTGGCCGCACTGTCCGGTAGTAGCGACTTCGCCTGGTGGTATCCAGCGTTGACGGCGTTCTGGTTGTTGATCTTGCTGTCGATCGCTGTCCAGGAGAGCACGACGGCGGCGACGAGCGTCAACGTCAACGCCAACGCAGGCAATGCGAACACGGCAAATCTAGGCACCTGGGCCGTGCCCCTCGCCAGCCGTGCGCGCACGAGTGCGTAACCCCGGACGCAGGTGTCGGCGGCCAGGATGACGACCGGCCCGAACGCCGGCAGGTAGTAGTGCGGTCCGAGGCCGTTGACCGCTCCGTGCGCGGACAGCGCGGTGCCCCACCAGAAGAGGTACCCGAGGGGAAACGCCACTGCGACCCCGGCGAGGAGTAGCCGCTCGGGACGGCGGGTGCGGAAAAGGAGCCCCAGTGCGGCCAAAGCGGCTAGAACGGGCCCGCCGAGCAGCCAGCTGGGCATTCCGTGCAGATTCGCGCGCAGTGAAAGGACAGCGGTCGAGAAGCTGTAGCCGACCGTGGGTTCCCCCGGCATGATTTGCCGCGCGCCGAATCCGAATCGGTTGAGTGGGTCAGCGGCCGACAATGGCATCAGGAACGGGTGCCCGGTGACCATCACGTCGAAGACCAGCAGCAGGGCCAGAAATGGTGCCCCGCCAACGGCGACCCACCCGAGCTTGCGCAGGGTGTCGAGCCGGCGGGTCCGGCGGCGCGCGGCCAGGAACAAGAGTGATGGCACCGCGAAGAGCAGCAGGTCAAAAGGCCGCGTCAGAAGCGCGACCCCCGCTAGCATCCCGGCACAGATCAACGGGGTCTTGCGGCTCAGCCGCATCCCGCGCAGCAGACAGGCCAACGCAGCCGTGAGCGTTGCCGCCGTGAACGCGTAGGGCAGATACACGACGCCGTGCACGAGCAGAATCGGTGAGAATCCCAGCAGGCCGGCGGCGATCGTGGCCGTCCGCCGGGCGGCGAAGAGCTCCAGCGTGAGCGCATAGACCGCGATCACCCAGCCGGCGGCAGCCAGCGCCGGCGCCCACATCATCGAACCCAGCAAGGTTGACGACGCGGCCAACATCGCGGGCCAGCCGGGCAGGTACTGCGTGAAGACGCGGTGGCCGGACTCGCCGGTCAGCCACGGCCGAAGCGCTCCCGAAAAGGATCCCGCCGGAAGGGTCAAGTGACCGTGGAGCAGCAGATGAGCCTGAAGGACGTATGTGCCTTCGTCCGCATCGCCGGAGTAACCGTAAGGGAAGAAGGACCTTCGCACCAAGAGGCAGGCGCCGAGCGTAAGCACGGCCAGCACTACGACGGGCCAGTGCCGCTTGAGAAATGTCGGTTTTCGGCGGGTTCGCGGGTGCTCTGACGGCGCGACTGGCCCGGCAATCGCCTGCGCCGAGGTCATCGCCGTTTCGTCAGGTCACACACGTAACACGTCTCCACAACTGCCGATCCCCCCGACAGGCTGAGAGCTTAAGGATCGATGACGCGCGGCGATCGGCGAACCGACGAAATCACCCTTGACCCGTCCGTCAAACACGCATAAGTCAGTCGTTTCCGCCATTCCGTTGCGAAGGTGCCAGCAGGTGCGGATCATCCGCGACCAGCGCCTCGGTGGCTAGTAGTAATTCGGTGCGAGCCTCGTCAAGCCGCGCGAGGGCAGCTGCGGTCCGGTCATCCTCAGCACCGATCGCACCACGCAGCAACACTTGGCGCAGGGGTGCATTTCGCGTTCGCAGCAGATCGAACGCGTCACTGGCAGCATGCGATTCCGTGAGTGCCCGCTCATGCCACTGCTTGCTCGTCTCGTCCGACCGCCGTGGCACCCAACCTGCATCGGCAGGCAGGCGTCATCGGTGAGCAGTTCGACGCTGGCGACTACCGGGCCGTTCGGCTCTTGACTGATCCCAGAACAGGGCACCAAGCTCGGCCGGTGGCCACGAGGTCGGACAGCGCGCAGTCGTTGCGCTCGGCCGCGTCGTGGGTAATACGCCCCGGGTGGCGGAGTGCGAAGGCCACCGCTCATAGTTGTGGACTACACCTCCTGATCGGGAAGGATCCTCATGGCTGACCGCCCTGACGCCGTCGTCGGAGAGATGAACGAAGAGAGCGAGTGCCCCGTCGGGCGCCCCAACCACCCGACCGAGGGTGCGGGCAACCGAACTTGGTGGCCTAACCAGCTCAACCTGGCGATCTTGCGCAAGCATCCTGACGTTGCCAATCCGATGGGCGCGGACTTCGACTACGCCGCAGCGTTCAACACCGTAGACCTCGACGCGTTGGCCAGAGATGTCGACGAAGTGCTGACGACCTCGCAGGACTGGTGGCCCGCCGACTTCGGTCACTACGGCCCCTTCATGATCCGGAT
Organism: uncultured Actinomycetota bacterium; assembly: GCA_963839015.1. GTDB lineage: Bacteria > Actinomycetota > Actinomycetes > Frankiales > Frankiaceae > DATAZK01. The sequence continues at coordinate 36,193 of CAWITL010000001.1, forward strand.
GGCTTGGCACAGTGCTGGCACCTACCGCATCAGCGACGGCCGGGGTGGCGCCGGCGCCGGAATGCAGCGCTTCGCGCCACTCAACAGCTGGCCCGACAACGGCAATCTCGACAAGGCGCGCCGGTTGCTGTGGCCGGTCAAGAAGAAGTACGGCCGCACGGTCTCGTGGGCCGACCTGATGATCTTCGCTGGCAACCGTGCCCTGGAGACGATGGGCTTCAAGACCTTCGGTTTCGCTGGTGGTCGCCCGGACGTCTGGGAGCCGGACGAAGACGTCTATTGGGGCCCTGAGGACACCTGGCTCGGCGACGATCGCTACACCGGTGACCGCGAGCTCGAAAACCCGCTGGCTGCTGTCCAGATGGGGCTGATCTACGTGAATCCGGAGGGCCCCAACGGGGTCCCGGATCCGCTCGCTGCGGCGAGGGATATTCGCGAGACGTTTCGCCGAATGGCGATGAACGACGAGGAGACCGTCGCGCTGATCGCCGGTGGTCACACGTTCGGCAAGACTCACGGCGCGGCCGACCCCGACCGCTACGTCGGCCCCGAGCCGGAGGCCGCCCCGCTCGAAGAGCAGGGCTTCGGCTGGATCAACAGCTACGGCACCGGCAAGGGCGCTGACGCGATCACCAGTGGCATCGAGGTGACCTGGACCGCTACGCCCACCCGATGGAGCAATAGCTTCTTCGAGAATCTGTTCGGCTACGAGTGGGAGTTGAGCAAGAGCCCCGCCGGGGCTAACCAGTGGATCACCAAGGGTGGCGCTGGGGCCGGCACCATCCCTAATCCTGACGGCTCGTTGGGTCGTACTCCGACCATGCTGACCACCGACCTCTCGCTGCGGTTCGACCCGATCTACGAGCCGATCTCGCGCCGTTTCCTGGAGCACCCCGACCAGTTCGCGGATGCCTTCGCCCGGGCCTGGTACAAGCTCACCCATCGCGACATGGGCCCGATCGAGCGCTACCTCGGACCCCTTGTTCCGCGGGAGACGCTGATCTGGCAGGACCCGATCCCCGCCGTGACGCATGAGCTGATCGGAGCGGCCGACGTCGCTGCCCTCAAGGGCCAGATCCTCGCCTCGGGACTGTCCGTCTCCCAACTCGTTGCCACGGCCTGGGCGTCAGCCTCGACCTTCCGCGGCAGCGATAAGCGCGGAGGAGCGAACGGGGCGCGCATTCGTCTCGAGCCGCAACGCAGCTGGGAGGTCAACAACCCCTCCGACCTGGCGACGGTGTTGCGCACGCTGGAGGGGATCCAGCAGACCTTCAACAGCGCCGGGGGCAAGCAGGTGTCCCTCGCCGACCTGATCGTGCTGGGCGGAAACGCCGCCGTCGAGCAGGCCGCCAAGAGCGCCGGCCATGAAATCCAGGTCCCGTTCGCACCAGGGCGCGCGGATGCGACCCAGGACCAGACCGACGTCGAATCGTTCGCAGCGCTCGAGCCAACCGTGGATGGGTTCCGCAACTACCTCGGTAAGGGCCATCGGCTGCCGGCTGAATATCTCCTACTCGACCGGGCGAACCTGCTGACCCTGAGCGCTCCTGAGATGACCGTTCTCGTCGGTGGCCTGCGGGTACTCGGCGCGAACTTCAGAGGGTCCCCGCTCGGCGTCTTCACGAGCGCTCCGGGCACGCTGACCAACGACTTCTTCGTGAACCTCCTGGACATCGGAACCGCGTGGAAGCCAACAGCTGGGGAGGACTCAGAGGACGCGCAGAGCTTCGAGGGCAGCGACCGCGCCACCGGCCAGGCCAAGTGGATCGGCAGCCGGGTCGACCTGGTCTTTGGCTCGAATTCTGAGCTGCGGGCAGTCGCGGAGGTCTATGCGAGCGACGACGCGCAGGGCAAGTTCGTCGCCGATTTCGTTGCCGCCTGGAACAAGGTGATGAACCTCGATCGCTTCGACCTGGTTTGACGACCGAGCGAATCACGACCCCGTTCGGGGCGAGTTCGACCGCATCCGAGGTCATCGCGGGCCTTGACCTCGGCCGCAAGCGCGTGGTGGTGACGGGCGGCTCGTCCGGCATCGGTCTCGAAACCGCGCGGTCGCTGGCCGGCGCCGGTGCCGAGGTGACGTTGGCAGTGCGTGATCTTGCGGCGGGTGAGCGCGCTGCCGCCGACATCGCAGCAACGACCGGCAGTTCGCGTGTGCTCGTCAGTCGACTCGACCTCGCCGATCAGGCAACCGTCGCCGCATTCGTGGCGAACTGGTCAGGGCCCCTGCACGTCCTGGTGAACAACGCGGGAATCATGGCTCCGCCCGAGAGCCGCACCCCGGAGGGCTGGGAGCTGCAGTTCGCGACCAACCATCTCGGTCATTTCGCGCTGGCGACCGGATTGCACGACGCGCTTGCGGCGGCGGGCGATGCTCGGGTCGTGGTTGTCAGCTCGGTGGGCCATATCAATGGAGACGTGCTTTTCGATGACATCAACTTCGACAGACATCCCTATGACCCGTGGGCGGCCTACAGCCAGTCCAAAACCGCCAACATCTTGTTCGCCGTAGAGGCGGCCAGACGGTGGGCGCCGGACCACATCGCTGTTAATGCCTTGAACCCGGGTCGCATCACGAGTACGAACCTCTCGCGATTCATCGGGGATGTCGCCAGCGGTCCTGCTACCTTCGATCCCAAGAGCACCGACGTGTCCTGGAAGAGCACCGAACAGGGCGCAGCGACCTCGGTGTTGCTCGCCGCGTCGCCGCTCGTCGCCGGAGTGACCGGGCGCTATTTCGAGGACTGCAACGAAGCCGAGCTCCACCAGCCGGGAGTTCGCCGTGGGGTCGCCGGCTACGCCCTGGATCCACAGCGGGCCGCGCGGTTGTGGCAGGTCTCAGAAGCGATGCTCGCCCGGTAGTTTCCTCTGGTGTCGGTCGGGTCGAGTCGTCTTCAGCCGCCCGGATGGCTTCGCCGGGCAATCTCACCCGAGGTCGCTCCCTGGGCCGTGAAGCCGGCCTCGCGAGCAGTGCTTGCCGCCGGCGGTATCGCTGTGATCGGTGTGACGACGCACCGGCTCTCAGCGGTCGCGCTCATGTACTTCGGCGCGGCCTGCGCCGTTGCCTTCATCACCAGCGGCAGCTTGCGGACCAGGCTCGTTGCGCTTGGTGCGCAGGGTTCGGGCGCGGCCCTCGGCTTGGGGGTCGGTGCGATCGGCACGTCGAGCGATGCCGGAAAAATTCTGGTCGCAGCGGCAATCGGACTCGTCAGCGGCATGATCGGCTCCATTGGACGACTGGTCGCCGCGTTCGCGCTGATGGCCGTCATCGGGGTGGCGTACGAGCAGTTCGGCGGTGTGCCGTTGCCCTGGTACGAGCAGGCCGGCTGGTATGTGGCCGGCACTCTGGTGGTGTCGATCGCCGCCATTTTCCCGTTTCGTTCCGGCCGCAGCGGCTACGAACGTTCGGCGGTCGCTGATGTGTATGACGCTTCAGCTGACTTGTTGGAGGTGATCGGTAAGCCGGACGCGGCAGATCGACGCCATTCGCTGGCGGCCGCCTCTGCTGAAAGTCGCGCAGCCATGGACGACCACCGGATAACGCTGGGGCGGGAAGGTCGGCGGCAATCGCGGATCCGAACTCAGATGAGCGGCTCGCAACTGGCGGCTCTCGCAGCGGCCTCGCTTTCTAGCCGGCACGCCGCGGTGCCAGCCGAGGCAGTCCAAGCGTTGCGCGCGGCGGCAGCCGACGTTCGTCGCGGCGCGGCTATCCGCAGTCAGTCGTTTCCCACCGAGTCCGTCGGCCTTCGCTCCCTCGCCGCGGCACTCGATGTCGCCAGTCTGGAGGGCGCGCCCAACGTCGCCCCAGTGCCCGGGATAGGTGGGCGCCTGCGCTCGGCTGTTCGGACCGCGACCGAACGGCCTGCATTGCTCGCGGGTCTACGCCTGGCCTGGTGCATGACCCTGGCGACCGCGCTGACCTGTTTGCTGCACCAATCGAGCCACTCGTACTGGCTGCCACTGACCGTTGCCGTCGTCGTGCGTCCCGAATACGCCTCGGTCTTTGTTCGCACCGTGAACCGGGTCCTCGGCACCATCGGAGGCTCGCTGGTGGCGGTGATCGCGCTGCTAGTGCTTCCTGCGGGCGGGCCGGTGGCGGCCGCCGCGGCCCTCTCGATCGGATGGGCGGTGCTGTCGGCGCCGAAGCTGTATGGGCTCAGCGTCATCGGGATCACCGGGTCGGCGTTGCTGAGCGCGAGCATCGGGACCGAGGATCCGGTCTACCCGGCGCTGAGGATGCTGGACACGCTTGCCGGCTGCGCCATCGCGATCGTCTTCGGCTACCTGCTGTGGCCTGGCCGCCGAACGCTGCCTTTCGCCGCCCGTCCCGGCCAGGCCGCCGCCGACGCCATCGCCTATCTCCGACAAGCCGCTCGCCCGCCGGCGTTGCGGCACTCCTGGACCACGCTGCGCGACCAGGCGTACGCATCGGTTCATCTGTACCGGGCGTCTCTCTTTGCCGCACTGGCTGAGCCGCCACCGGTCTCGGTGGCGGCCGCCGGTGCCTTAGCGACTGCCATCGCTCTGGAAGACGTCGTTGACGGCATCACAGCCCTGGACGATGTCGTTCAACACACTCAGCTGCTGCCTGGGCCGGATGACGTCGAGCTGCTCGCCGCGGAGATCGCTGGTCTAGGTGCCACTCCGGGCAGCGGGAAGCCGGACGAGGTGGTGGCGCACATGGCAGACCTTGTCGGGCAGAGGAACCAGGGATGGACGATCGGGCCCGCCTCGTGAGTCGTAAGGTCCGGGCGTGAATGCTCCCGCGCCGGAGGATCTGACTGCTCGGGCCCGGATTCGGCACGCGGCATTCGAGCTGCTGGCCACCCGGGGCGTGCCGTCGGTGACGCTGCGAGCGATCGCCGAGGCTGCGGGAGTCTCGCCGGCGCTGGTGATCCATCACTACGGATCGAAGCAGGGCATCGTCGACGCCGTAGGGGAGTGGGTCCAGAGCGTGCTGCGCTCGTCGACGGCGGACGAAGGGGCAAGCCGTGATCCCGCTGAGGCGAATGCTCGCCGCTCGGCCGGGTTCGAGCAACTACTCACCGACACACCGCTGCTGCGTTCCTACATCCGGCGAATGCTGCTGGAGGAGTCGCCGGAGGGGCTCGACTGGTTCGCCCGGATCGTGGACGACGGAGCACATGATCTACGCGGGCGGGAGCGGAACGGGATGGCGCGGTCGTCGCGCGACGTCGAGGCGGTCGCTGCGATCCTCAACGTCATTGCATTGGGACCGCTGCTGCTGCCTCAACACCTCGAGCACGTCCTCGGCGGCGAGGCGGGTCAAGACGCTCGGGCCCGGTGGCAGGCCGCGACCTCAGAGCTGCTGCGGTCTTCGCTCTACCCGGAGGCGACCGGGGTGAAGGGCGGCAAGGACGCCTGGTCCACGAAAAAGAAGAGGCGTGGCTGAACACTTGAACAGTTTTCTATTCGGCTGTTAAGTTCCCTGCGCACGGCTGCCTGCGAGGAGGTCCGACTGATGCGCCTCGAGGGAAAGGTCGCTCTGGTCACCGGCGGTACGCGTGGCATCGGCCGCGGCATCGTGGAGATGATGGCAGCGCAGGGTGCCGCCGTGGCCTTCACCGGACGGTCGCAGGACAAGGGCCTGGAGGTGGAGGCGGCGGTCGCGCAAGCAGGCGGCCGGGCGATGTATGTGAACGCCGACAGCAGCGTGGAAACCGACGTAGCAGCAGCGGTTTCAGCGACCGTTGCTCGCTACGGCCGGCTGACCACGCTCGTCAATAGTGCGATCTCCGACGACGCGGGCAGTGGTCGCGACAGCCACATCGACCTCATCGACAACGACACCTTCGACAACATCATGCGCGTCGCGCTCATGGGGACGTTCTGGGCGTGCAAATACGCGATCCCGCACCTGCGCGAAGCGGGCAGCGGGTCGATCATCAACATCTCGGCCAGCTCCTCGCGGTCAGCCCTACCCGAGCGGCCCGCCTACCACGCCTCGAAGGGCGCCATCAACGCGATGACGCGGCAACTCGCCGTGGACTATGGCAAGGAAAGCATCCGCGCCAACACGATCATCGTGGGCTTCATCTACACAGGTTCGCCCGTCATGGCCGCCATCCTCGACAACCCGGTGCAACGTGCCGCCTTCGCACGAAACATCATGGTGCCGCGCTTCGGGGAGCCGGCCGACATCGCCGCCGGCGTGGTCTACCTGGCTTCCGACGAATCGTCCTACGTCACCGGCAGCGAGCTCACGATCGACGGCGGCGCGTTGTGCCATCAGGCACTCCCGCAACTGAACTTCGAACCGGGACCGGCCTGACCGAAAGGTAACGACACCATGACGACTCAGACCGAACTCTTCGTCGAAGAGCGACTTTTCATCGGCGGGCAGCTGCGCGATGCAGCCGGGGGTGGCACCTACCCGAACATCAATCCGGCTACCGAGGAGGTCATCGGGGTCGCGGCTGATGCCACTGCCGAAGACATGACGGCGGCGATAGCGGCGGCGCGAACCGCCTTCGACAAAGGCGATTGGGCCACCGACGCGCAGTTTCGTGCTCGGTGTCTCCGTCAGCTGCACGCGGCTCTGGTTCGCCACGCTCCGCGATTGCGGGCCACCATTCGCGCTGAGGTCGGAGCCACCGAAGCCAGCCTCGATACGGCCCAGTTCGATCGCGCGTTGGACAACCTGACGTACGCAGCGGACCTCTGCGAGCGATACGAATTCGTTCAGGATCTCGGTGCCGGTGAGTCGATGGGCATGATGTCGCGCCGGCGCCTGCGCCGCGAGCCAGTGGGTGTCGCGGCCTGCATCACACCGTGGAACGCACCGATGCAGGTGAATCTGGCAAAGGCCGCCTTCGCGTTGGCCGCTGGCTGCACCGTCGTGCTGAAGCCCGCGCCTGACACTCCCTGGACCGCGAACGCACTGGGCCGCCTCGCTCACGACGAGACCGACATACCGGCTGGGGTCTTCAACGTGGTGGCGACCTCCGACAATGCGGTGGCGCAACTGTTGGCCGAAGACCCCAGGGTCGACCTGATCAGCTTCACCGGCTCGACCGTCGTCGGGCGCCATTTGATGACCCTCGCGGCCCAAACCATCAAGCGTGTCTTTCTCGAGCTGGGCGGCAAATCCGCCTGGATTGTCTGTGACGACGCTGACCTCGACGCAAACGCGATGATGCTGGCCTACCAGGCCCTGATGCAGTCCGGGCAGGGGTGCTCGATCAATACCCGGGTCGTCGTCCAGCGATCGGTGTACGACGCGATGGTCGACGAGCTCGTGGACGCCTTCGGTGCCATCACGTACGGCGACCCCAGTGATCCGACGGTTTACATGGGCCCGCTCATCAACGCTCGTCAGCGTGACCGCGTCCTTGACTACATCGAGATCGGTAAATCCGAGGGTGCCCGGCTGGTGCTCGGTGGCAGGCGCCCGCCACACTTGCCACGCGGATACTTCGTCGAACCGACGCTGTTCGCCGACGTCGATCCGGGGTCTCGTATCGGCCAGGAAGAAATCTTCGGCCCGGTGGTGTGCGTGATGCCTTTCGATACCGACGACGACGCCGTGGAGATCGCGAATTCCACGATCTACGGTCTGGCTGGAACGGTCGAAAGCGGATCGCTCGAGCGGGCCAACGCGATTGCGGATCGCCTCCGATCCGGCGTCGTCAACGTCAACGGCGGGATGTACTACAGCTGCTCGGTGCCGTTCGGCGGCTACAAGCAAAGCGGCATCGGCCGCGAGATGGGCACGCTCGGTCTCGAGGAGTACACCGAAGTGAAAGTGATCAGCGAGGGCGTCAGGTAGCCGGCCTCAGGTCCCGGGCTCCCATGAAGCGGTCAACGCGGAATCTTCGACCAGGGGATGCCCTTGTCGGCGCGCATGTCGGGCGGCAGCCCAAGCACCCGCTCCCCGAGGATGTTGCGCATGATTTCGGAGGTGCCGCCCTCGATGGTGTTGGCCCGGGAGCGCAGGAACCTGCCGCTGGTGGATTGCGCGGTACCCGACGCGCGGACCAGCGGGTAGCCCTCCTCGTGCAGCATGCCGCCGGCCCCGGAGAGGTCAACGGCGGCTTCGTAGATGTCTTGTTGAATCTCGGCCGCGGCCAGCTTGCCGACCGAGCCTTCCGGACCGGGATTCCCCCCGGTGGCGAGCTGCTTGGCCCGCATGTTCGTCAGCCGGACAACCTCGGCCGCAATCCACAGCCTGACGACGCCGTCACGGCGTACCGAGCGTTCGCTTTCTCCCAGGCCGCCGCGTACCTCGTCCCAGACCTTCAGCAGTGTCGCGATCGCACCCGAACCTCTCGGCGCCGGACCGCCGGATAGCGCGACCCGCTCATTCATCAGGGTGGTGGTGGCTACGCGCCACCCGTCGCCCTCGCCGCCGAGACGGTTCGAGTCGGGAATCCTCACATCGGTCAGGAAAATCTCGTTGAACTCGGCGTCACCCGTCAGCTGGAACAGCGGCCGGACCTCTACGCCGGGCGAGGTCATGTCGAGGACGAAGTAGGTCATCCCGCTGTGCTTGGCCACGTCGGGGTCGGTGCGCACCAGCAGCATGCCGTACCGCGCGACGTGGCCGAGTGTGGTCCAGACCTTCTGCCCGTTCACGACCCAGTCATCACCGTCCCGCACCGCACGGCTGGAGATCCCCGCCACATCCGAGCCGGCGGAAGGCTCTGAGAAGAGCTGGCACCAGATCTCCTCGCCGGTGAAGATCGGGCGAATCAGGCGGCGCCGCATGTCATCGGTGCCGTAGACGAGGACGGTCGGGGCCGCCATACCGATGCCGATGGGATTGACTCGCAGATCTTCGAACCCGATGCCATGCTCGCGGAGCACCTCGTTGACCAGGGCCTGCTGTCCCCGTGATCCATCCAACCCACCGAGCCCCTCCGGGAAGTGGATCAGCGCGAGACCGGCGTCGAACTGGGCTCCGCGGAACGCGGCACGATCGTTGGCGAGGTGGCCGTGGTCGCGAACAAGCGCTTCGGCTCGTGCCCGTACGTCTTGGTCCTCGAGCACGCCCAGCTCCCTTGGAGGTCTTGAAGGTCTTGCCGCAATTGAGTGCGTATCCCGAGCCACCCTAGAACGTGCCCAGGCTCCGCCATAGATACAGACACGCACGGGTCCGGTAGGGGCGCCAGGGTTCACCCAACGCGGTCATCTCGGCCGGGCCTGGGTTGCTCTCGAGCTGGTAAGCCTGCTTCGCCGCCTTACGGATTCCTAGGTCGCCTCCGGCGAGCACATCAGGCCGGTGCAAGGTGAAGATGAGGAAGACGCCGGCGGTCCACTCTCCGATGCCCTTGATGCTGACCAGAGCCCGCGTCGCCGCGTCATCGTCGAGCTCCTGCAGCCCGTCGAGATCAAGCTCACCCGACAGGATGTGTTCGGCCAGCGACCGGAGCGAGCGCACCTTCGCGTGTGACAGGCCGGCTGCTGTGCGGAGCTCCTCCGGGTCGTCGGCCAGCAGCTCTTCCGGCGTTGGTGTCCGGCCGGCGAACCGTGCCGACAGCCGGCCGTAGATGGCCCGCGCCGCGTGGGTTGAAAGCTGTTGGCTCGTGATCGCCAGGATCAATGCGCCGTAGAGATCATCGATCGGGACGCCGAGGTCGTCATCGACGGGCCCTAGCCGATGAATCAGATCAGCCATTACCGGGTCAGCCGCCGCCAGGTGGGTGTCGGCGGCGTCGAGGTCCCCGCCGCCGGCGTATTTCGTCATGACTTCGCGTAACCGGCCACGGTCTGCTGTCCGGACAGAGCTTGGATGGCCGCCATCACGTCGTCGGTGGTCGCCCGTAGCAGGGCGCTGTTGTTCAGTGGCCGGCCCTCCAAGGCGAAGGTCATTGGCGGGCCGATTTTAACGCCCACGCTGCAGAATCGCGGTCGACGCTCACCCGACGGCAGCGCCTCCCGGGTGCCTATCAGCCCCACTGGCAGCACGGGGGAGCCCGATGCGAGTGCGAGTCGCGCTACGCCGGTACGGCCGCGGTAGAGCCGACCGTCGGGGGAACGGGTGCCTTCCGGGTAGACCCCGAAGACCCCTCCGCCGGCAAGCACCCGATATCCGGCATCGAGGGCCTCCTTTGCGGCTGCCGGGCTGGAGCGGTCAACCGGGACGAACCCGCAGGTCGACATCAGGGTCGCCATCATGCGTCCGCGGAAGCCGGGCTGGGTGAAGTATTCGGCTTTGGCCAGGAATGTCACTGGGCGAGGAAGCAGAATTGCCAGGCACAGGGTGTCGATGGCCGACAAATGGTTGCTGGCGACGATGAGCTGCCCCGATCGGGGAACGTGCTCGCGGCCCGTGACGCGAGGGCGCAAGACCAGCATCACAAATGGCCGCAGCAGCATGCGCAACGCTCGAAAGCCCTTGTCACCCCGAGTGAGGGGCCGAGTCTCCGGGGCCGGGCCGAGCGCATCGGTCATCTTCGAAATTGTGCCGGACGAAAGTGTGCCGGATGAAACTGTGCCGGATACAGGCCGCAGCCGGAGTGTCGGTCCGGAGTTTGTAGAGTCCGCCGCGTGTGCACGGTGGTGTGCCGCTGGGCGGCCGATGAGACCTTCCCCGTGCAGATGCTGGCTTTGCGTGATGAGGTCGCGAGCCGCTCGTTCGACGTTCCTGGGGCCTGGTGGCCAGATCAACCGGCGGTGATCGGTGGACGCGACCGTCAGGCGGGCGGCAGCTGGTGCGTCTCGGACGTGTACTCCGGGACCACCGCTGTCGTCCTCAACCATCCAGCACGGCCCGTTGCGGCCCCGGGCGCACCCAGCCGGGGCATGTTGCCGCTGCTGGCCGTGCGCCGCGCCGAGCGCTGGCAGCAATTCCTCGAACTGGACGGGATGGCGAGCTTCAACCTGGTGCTGGTCACCCCGCATTCGTTGCGCTGGTGGGTTTTCGACGGGCAAACGCTGCGCGAAGAGGCGCTGGCGGGAGGCACCCACATGTTCACCCCGGGCGGCCGGGTGACTTCTGGCCTCGATGAGCGGCTCGGGCGGGCCGGGGCCGGCTTTCACGGCGACCTGACGGCTCCGACGGCAAAGGCCTGGCCGGAGTGGTTAGCCGTCGTCAATGACGCCGTGCCCGACGCCGATCCGGGCAGCCTTCTCGTGCGCAGGTCGATCGGCGGTGACACCTTCGAGACAGTCTTCGGCCAGCTCATAGCATCAGCGCCAGGGACCCTGCGGCTGGACTACGTGATCACCCCGGACCGCCACGAGCCGTGGACGACCGTCCGCTGGCCCTAGCTCCTCAGGTGCTTGCCGCGACCGGCCGCTGGTCCGCCGCAAGCACATCGAACTCACTTGCCTCGAAGCGCGCGGTCCGGCGCCGGTATTCAGCGGTCGTTCCTGGCCAGTTGTTGACGATGCGGCCGCTCGCTGTGCGATACCAGCTGCTGCACTTCGACCACACCCCGTCGACCAGCCTGGCCTGGATTTCCTCGTCGTATTGCCGCGCCACTGTCGGCCGCACAACCAGGGCTGACTGCTCGCTCGGCAGGCTGTCGATGACCTGCCGGATGTAACGCGCCTGGCATTCGAGGATGGCGACGATCGAGCCCGCGCCGAGGTTGGTGTTCGGCCCGTACATGAGGAAGAAGTTCGGGAAGTTCGGCACGGTGATCCCGAGATAGGCGCGTGCTCCGTCGGCCCACTGCTCATGCAGATCACGCCGGCCCTGACCCGCAATCTTCAGCGGCGTGAGGAAATTCGTCGTTGCAAAGCCGGTGCCGTAGATGATCACGTCGACCTCGTGCGTCATCCCGTCGGCGGTGACTACGCCGGTCTCGACGACCTCCCGGATGGACTCGGTGACGAGGTCGACATTTGGTCGGGTGATCGCCGGCAGGTAGTCGTTGGAGAACAGAATCCGTTTGCAACCGACCGGGTAGCCGGGCCACATCTTGGCGAACAGCTCAGGGTCTTTGAGCTGCCGCGTCATATGCGCGCGGCAGAGTGCCTCGACCCCTCTCGACAACGTCTTGGAGTAGAGAAACGCCACTGCGAGGGTCTCGGTGACCCCGTACCAACCCGCCCGGCCCATCTGCTGGGTGACCGGCAGGCTGGTGAAAGCCCGCTGGTGGATCCCGGTGAACTCGGTGTCGAACCGCGGCACGATGTAGGCCGGCGACCGCTGAAAGACGGTGAGCCGGCCGGCCTTGGGCGCGATCGCGGGTACGAATTGGATGGCGCTCGCTCCGGTACCGATGACCGCGACCCGCTTGCCAGCCAGGTCGACCGAGTGATCCCACTGCGCCGAGTGGAAGGCAGGACCCCGAAACCTTTCGCGGCCTTGAATGGTCGGCCAGGTCGGACGGGAAAGCTGACCGACAGCAGCGATGAGCACGTCCACGACGAAGGTGCCGGTGCTGGTCGAGATCGTCCAGGTGTTGGAGGTCTCGTCGAAGTCGGCCGCGGTCACCTCGGTGTTGAACCGGATGTGGCGTCGAACGTCGTACTTCAGCGCCGCTTTGCGCAAGTAATCCAGAATGTGGGGCTGCTCGGAAAACCTTCTCGGCCACCGTGGGTTCGGCTCGTAGGAGAACGAGTAGTACGGCGAGGGGACGTCGCAGGCCGCGCCCGGATAGGTGTTCTCACGCCAGACCCCGCCCAGCTCATTCGATCGTTCGAAGATGACCAGATCGTCGTGGCCCGCCCGTTTGAGCTCGATAGCAGCTCCAAGACCGCCGAAGCCGGTCCCGATGATGGCGATGCGCCTCGACGGCCTTTCCGGACTGTCCAGCACGACCTGTGCACACAGCCCGGGGTCGTCACTGAACGGCAGATGCCCGCATCCCGGCAGATCCAGATGCCGGGCGAACGGCAGCACCTCGCGTGCGCGCCTGCTCTGCGTGCGATGCAAGAGCGTGACGTCTCTGGTGCCCCACGCGATCGTGACCGGGATATCGACGAGCCTTCCCAAGTCCTGTCCCCGCTGCCACCGATATCCGTCAAAGCTGTCTCGCACCCGGCGAAACGACTCCGCACCCACGAGCGCCGCAGCATTGCGGCGCGCCTCGTCGAAGCCGACCTGGCCCGGGTGGCCGAAGAGCGGGGCCAGAGCGATTTTGCGGACGCTGGGATGAGCCAGCAGTCGATCGGCCACTGGTGAGGGTGCGCTGAGCCTGTGTATCGACGTGAGCAGGCCTTTCGCCCAAGCGATGCCCGGCCGACGCCAGAAACCGATCGGCGCAAAGGCCGTCACGCGACTCGCCGCACCCAAGCGACCGAGCTCGAGAGCCACGCCACCGCCCAGTGAGCTTCCGACCACGTGGGGCGACGCAATGCCCAGTTCGTCCAGCAGTTGCGTCAGCCACAGCGCGTAGCCCATGGCGTCGGGCGAGAAACGGGAGTCAGGATCGGATTCCCCGAAGCCCGGGAGGTCCACCGAGACGACCTCATGGCTTTCGGCCAGGACGTCAAGGATCGGCCCGAAGATCTGCCAGCGGCTCCCCAGTCCGTGCACCAACACCAGTGGCGGACCCGATCCTCGGCGATCGAACGACACCCGGTGCTGGTCGTCCTTTGGGGCCACTGCCCAACCCACCTCTTCATCGGTCCGGACGCCACCTTCTCATCCACCAGGCTGAGACGGGAAGCTGGTCAGGGCTGGTCCCTGCGGCACACTGGCAGAGGTGACTGTCGCCTCCCGTGTCCGCTGGACCGCGCGCCACGGTTTGGCCGGTGCCGTGCTGCGGCGCCACGCTCGTCGCGGCAGCCTGGACGCGCGGCTGATGACCGATCAGGCGCTGCGAGCTGAGCCGTTCGACGCATATGACGAAATCCGCCGCCGGGGGCTGACCAGCCGCGGGCCGTTCGGCTACGTGACCGCGTCGCATGAGGTCTGCGCCGCGGTGTTGCGCAGTGAGACGTTCGGGGTCGGGCTGCGTCCTGACGCGCTGCCGACCCCGGTGCGATGGTTCATCGACGCCTCCAGCCGGGGCGCGGCCCCGACGCCGGTCGAGCCCCCTTCGATGCTGGCGGTCGATCCGCCGACGCACACCCGCTACCGGCGGATGGTGAGCCGGGTCTTCACGCCGCGGGCCATCGAGGCGTTGCGCGGCCGCATTCAATCCCTGGCCACCGATCTGCTCGACGAATTGGCCGCCCGCGGCAGCGAGCCCATCGACCTGGTGCCCACCTACGGCGCCCAGCTTCCGGTCACCGTGATCGCCGACATCCTCGGGGTGCCGCTGGGCATGCAGAAGGAGTTTCTCGAGTGGGGCAATGGCGCAGCGGTGACCCTCGATATCGGGATCACGTACGCCGAATTCGATCGCGCCGAAAAGTCTTTGAATGCACTACGGGCCTGGATGCTGGGTCACTTTGCGCGACTTCGCGATAACCCTGGCGAGGATCTGCTCACCCAACTCGTGCACGTGACGGATGAGCAGGGCGGACTGTCGGAGGATGAGCTGGCGGCGACCGCCATGCTGCTGCTCGGCGCCGGCTTCGAGACCACCGTGAATCTGATCGGCAACGGGACCGTGCAGCTGCTCAGTCACCCCGAACAGTTAGAGCGGCTCCGCGCTAACCCCGACCTGTGGCCGAACGCCGTCGAAGAGGTGTTGCGTTTCGATTCCCCGGTGCAGCGGACTGCTCGCGTGGCGATGGCGCCGACGGAGCTGGCCGGTCTCGAGCTGACGCGGGGGCAGCTGGTGGTGGCGATCCTCGGTGGCGCCAACCGCGACCCGGCCGTATTCGATGATCCGCACCGGTTCGACGTCGGCCGCACTAACGCGCGCGATCATCTGGCGTTCTCGGCCGGGGTTCATTTCTGCCTGGGAGCGGCGCTGGCACGTCTGGAGGGCGAGATCGGCCTGCGCACACTCTTCGAGCGCTACCCCGACCTCGCCCTTGCCGGAGCCCCCCGTCGCCGAAGCACCCGAGTGCTCCGCGGCTACGACCAGCTTCCGGTCCGGCTCACACCCAGCGCGTAGGTGTCAGGGCGCCTAGCCCTTGCTGGGGCCCACGAATTTGAACCGCGCGCCATTGGGATCGGCGGCCGTGGCCAGCCGTCCGTAGGGCGTGTCGACGGCAGGGTCGACGATCTCGCCGCCGAGCTTCACCGCCTGGGCCAACGAGGCGTCGGTGTCATCCGTGCCGAAGTAGACCGACCAGTGAGCGGGAACGTCTTCGGGGAGAAAGGTGGACCCGTCCATGATTCCGGCGAACTGTTCCTCGCCGATGGTCAGGGTCGTGTAGCGAAACTCGGGGGTGTCGCCTTCGACGTGAGTGCTCCAGTGGGCGACGTCCTCGTAGAAGCTGACTGCGGCTGGGTAGGCCTTGGTGTGCAGCTCAAACCAGCCAGGTGCGCCTGACTCACCGTGAATGCCGAATCCCTTGTGGGTCCCCGGCTGCCAGAAGCCGATCGTCGCGCCGCCCGGGTCGCTGATCACCGCCATCGTTCCAAGATCTGCTACGGGTGTCGCTGGAACGAAGACCTGGGCCCCGTTCGCGGCGGCGAGCTCGACGGTCTTCGCCGCGTCGTCGGTGGCCAGATAGACCGACCAGGCGTTGGGCCCGTCGGGGCCCGGGGCGGACATGCCGCCGGCGATCCGGACGCCGTCTTTGGAGAAGTTGTAATAACCACCCATGTCCGGATTGGGATCCTCTGAGGTCCAACCAAAGAGGTCGCCATAGAACCTGCGAGTGGTCTCGACGTCCGTTGACATCACGTCGATCCAGATGGGGGCTCCGACGGGGGCGGATTCGCGTGCGGGCATGTATGGCTCCTTCGTGAGGCGGGTACGCCGTTTCATCAGTGTGGACGAGGTACCGTCGCCGAACTCATCGGTGGGCCGGCCGGATTCCCACCCCGACAACGGAGCGCATCTGTATGCAGCCTCGACGCGCGGATCTGCGGATGTACGGCCGGTCCAGCGACCACGAGGCGCTCAGCTGGGGCTGGGTGTCGGGCCAACTGGCGGACGCGGGCCTGTATTGGGTAAGCGCCCCATCACCTGGTGGGCACCCGCATCCCCGCCCCGTCTGGGGCGTCTGGGTCGACAACGAACTGCAGCTGACCATCGGCAGCCCCGCTATCCGCAAGGCGCTGGCGGCGGACCGACGGGTGACGGTCCATCTGGAAAGCGCGACGGACGTCGTCATCGTTGAGGGACGTTTCGAGCCCCGCGCTGATACGCCGGCAGCGCTGATCGAGGCCTACCAGCGCAAGTACGACTGGGACTACGACCTGGCCAGTTACGGCCCGTTCAGCCCGGTCGTCCCGCTCAAGGTGATTGCCTGGCGCACCGCCGGGATCGCCGGTAGAGAGAGCTTTCAAACGACCGGCCGTTGGGACTTCGACTAGGGTTACGGACTCCCCACTGACCCTGATGTGGGAGAACATGACGTATGGCTGACTTCATGAACGGCTCGCGACTGTCGCTGTGGTCGAAGAATTCGGTCCTCAGCATCGGGTCTCGCGGGTCGTTCCTGTCGATCGGCAGCGTCGGGTCGTTCCTGTCGATCGGCAGTGTCGGGTCGTTCGGGTCGCTTTTTTCCATCGGCTCCACGCTCTCACTGGGCTCAGTGCTTTCGGAGCGGTCACGATGGTCGCTGATGTCGTCCGGGGTGATCGGCCGGGTCATGGGTGCCAGGAACCGTGGCGTTTAGCCCTTACCCCTCGGCCCCGCCACCGGAGCAGCCGACTCCCGAGCGGGTCGTGGCGCCGCGGGAGCTGCGACCCGTCGTGACCCTCCTGATGATCAACCTCGCGCTGTCGATCGCTCTCACAGTCGCTGTGCTGATAGCCAGGCACAGCGTCGTGGACTATCAGCTCGACCACCGCCACATCACCGACCCGAGCCAGCGCGCGCTGCTGCGGCGGACCTACGCCGACGCGCTCTGGGTCCGGGTGGCCAGCAACGTTGCGATCAGCGTCGCCTACGTCTTTCTGGTGCGTGCGCTGCTACGCGGTCGACGTTGGGCCTATCGGCGAGTCATCTGGATCGGCATTGCGGGTTCGTTGGCGCTGCTGGTCGTACAGCTGACCCCGTACCCGCTGTGGATGCGCGCCGAGCAGGTTGCGCAGGCGTTGGTGCTGCTCTCGCTGGTGTACTTCGTCACCCGGCCGGAGGTCCGTAGTCATTTCGCTCCGGGCCTGCCGGGGCGCGACATTCGTCGGTTTGGGCGGCAAAAGTTCTAGCGGCTCCAGGGGGTCCAGTGAGTCCAGCGGGTTCCGGTGCTTGATGAGGGAGCAGCAATGAGTGTGGTGACGCTCGAAAAGATCGAGCCCGCGATCGGTCGGATCACGCTGAACCGGCCAGAGCGGCTGAACGCGTTGAGTTTCGAGCTGGTGGGCCAGCTGCACGATGCGCTTGACGAGATCTCCGACGACACCGAGTGCAAGGTGGTCATCCTCGCCGGGGCCGGGCGTGGCTTTTGCTCCGGCTTGGACCTGCGCGACTTCGGCAAGCCCCCCGCCCCCGGAGAGCACCGGCGCGTCAACAAGGCGATCGACGGCCAGGCCTTCATGTCCAACCTGACCGTGCATCTTCGTCAGACGCCGCAAATTGTGATCGCGGCGGTACACGGTGCGGCCTTCGGCGGCGGCCTGGCGCTGGCCTGCGCCTGCGACGTCCGTATCGCGGCGGCGTCATCCCGGCTGTGTTCAGCGTTCATTCGCACGGGCCTGACCGGGACCGACATCGGGATCAGTTACTTGTTGCCGCAGCTGATCGGAGCCTCACGGGCCGCCGACCTGATCTTTTCCGGCCGTGAGGTGGATGCGGATGCCGCCGAGCGGATGGGGCTGGTGTCCCAGGTGGTTGCCGACGATCAATTGGAGGCGACCGTCATGGCATACGCCCGGACTGTGGCCGCCCACAGCCATACCGGCCTGATGCTGACGAAGGAGGTGCTGTGGCACAACGTCGACAGCAGCTCGCTTCCGGCGGCCATCGCTATCGAAAATCGAAATCAGGCGATAGCGACGGCCTCACCGGAGGTCAAGGCGCACATGGCTGCTTACACCCAGCGCGCCCTCAAGCGGTAACGAACTGCTGACTTACGAGGCGCCGATCGCGGCCGTCACCGGCAGCACGGTCGGCCACTCGATGTCGGGGAGGGGCTCGGAGAACTTGCCGTACTTGGGGACGGCCGTCGCCCGGTAGTAGTCGGTGGAGTGGACCGGGTCGGGGTCGTGCTCGCGGATGACCTGGTCGCCGAAGGTCTCGAGCAGCTCCAGGATCTCGTCCTTGTGCAGATCCTGCGGCATGCCGAAGACGAGTTGGTCGCAACCGACCGAGCTGTAGGCCTTCAGCTGTTCGGAGACCTCTTCGGGGTTGCCGACGAGCATGTAGCCACCGGCGATCAGCTGGTCGAGGAACGCCTCGGGGTCGTTGCCGGCGATGTCACGCAGGACTAGGGGGGCGTCCGGCCAGGTGATGGCGTCCGTCGATTTGGGCATCGTGTCGTGGTAGAGGTTCACCATCGTGACCAGGTAGCCGCTGACCCGCTCGAGGGCGATCTTGCGGGCCTTGTCGCGGTCCTCGAAGCAAATGACGGCATTGGTCATCATGACGTTGTCGTTCTTGAACTGGCCGAGCGGCTCTTTGCAGTCGGCGATGGCGTTCTTGTAGGCCTCGATACGCCCGCGCAGGTTGAAGATCGGCTCGAAGTTGAACGCGATGGCGCCGATACCGAGCTCACCGGCACGGGCGAAGGTCGGCGGGTTACCGCAAGCGACCCAGATCGGGGGGTGGCCCTTGCCGTAAGGCTTGGGGAGCACGTTGTGGGGGGTCGGCACGGTGAAGTGCTCACCCTCGTAGGAGTAGTCGACCTGCTCCCACATCCGCGGGATCTGGTGGATGACCTCTTCCCACTCGGCCTTGGTGGAGTTCTTGTCCAGAATGTTGAAGGTCGCCATCTCATGGCTGCCGGCGCCGCGGCCGGTGCCCCACTCGAACCGGTTGCCCGTGAAGTGGTCCATCATCGCCGCGCGCTCGGCGTAGCGGACCGGGTGCTCCTTGCGCGGGGAAAGGCTGTTGATCCCGGTGGACAGGTGGATGTAGTCGGTCTGGGCGGCGACGTATCCGATGATCACCTCGGGTGCCGACATGTGGCTGTATTCCGTCAGGCCGTGGTGCTCACCGAACCAGGCGTACTTCCAGTTGTGCTTGTCGGCGAAGATCGCGTACTCGGCCTCACGCATCAAACGCGTGTGCTCCGACTCCGTGTCATGGGCCAACGGCCCAGGCATATAGCCGTTGAGAAAAATCCCGAACTCCATGAAGCCCTCCAAGAACGCTGGCGCCAGACGTTAGGACGCTATCTGACGAGGCGTCAGGAATGCATGTTGGGGCGTGAAACGCCACCCAGCGACCGCGCGTCGCGCCGGCTTGGCCATGCTGATGGCCAAATCCCTAGGAGGACAGATGTCGCCATCAGCAGAGCCGCGCACGTATCGGGTGGTTCAGTGGACAACCGGCAACGTCGGTCAGCGGTCGGTGCTGGCGACCCTGGCCAACCCCTCGCTGGAGCTGGTCGGCTGCTACGCCTGGGGCCCCGACAAGGTCGGACGCGACGTCGGGGAGCTGGCGGGCGTCGACTCCGATCGGCGTGATCGCCACGAACGACGTGGCCGCTCTCCTGGCGCTGAAGCCCGATTGCGTGATCTACAACCCGCGATGGAGCTCCGTCGACGAGCTGGTCACGATCCTGGAATCGGGGGCGAACGTCGTCGCGACCTCCGAGTTCATCACCGGCCATTCCCTCGGACGCAGGTCGCCAGCGCGTGATCGACGCCTGTGAGCGGGGCGGTAGCTCCATCTTCGGCAGTGGAATGAACCCTGGACTGGCCAACCTGCTGGGCATCGTCTCCGCCCAGGTCTGCGACCGCATCGATTCCATTTCCGTGCTGGAATCGGTCGACTCCACCGGCTACGACTCCGGGGACGTCGAGATGTCGGTCGGCTACGCCCGGCCCATCGATGACCCGGAGCTGCCGGCGCTCGTGGAGAAGGGGACGGCCGTCTTCGGAGATGCGGTCTACCTGACGGCTGATGCGCTCGGGCTCGACATCGATGAGGTGCGCTGCGAGGCGTCCTTCGCCAAGACGACGCAAGATCTCGACCTCGGTTCCTGGTCGATCAAGGCCGGCTGCGTCGCCGGGGTGTCGGCCAGCTGGCAGGGTCGCCGTGACGGGAAGACGATCATCGAGCTCAAGGTCCGCTGGCGTAAGGGCAAGACCCTCGAGCCGGACTGGGAGGTCCAGCACGGGTATGTGGTCGACATCCAAGGGCTGCCCTGCGTCCACACCAAGCTCGAGATCTACCCGCCGAAGGACTTCGTGGCCAAGTCGTTCATCGACTACATGGTGCTGGGAATGATCATGACGGCGATGCCCGCCTTGAACGCGATAGAGGCCGTCGTGGGCGCCCGGCCGGGGATCGTCACCTACCTCGACATGCCGCTGCCCCGTCCCAGCGGCTGGGTCCGCTAGGCGACCCCAACTACTGCGGGAGCTACTGCAAGTAGTCCTCAACGGTTGACGCCGGCCGCTCGGAAGCCTCCGTCGGATCAAGGCCGGCATTGCGGCGGGCCTCGCGTTGGCGCAGGAGATCCCAGCTGCGATCGAGTGCCAGTTCGACTTCAGCCAGCCGGGCGCGTTCGTCCTGTGACAGGCCGCCGCCGACGTTGCCTTCACGCAGCGTGTGCTCTTCGTGGGCGAGCGCTTCGATCCGCGCGTGCAGGTCGTCGTCGGGCATCGACTCTCCTAGGGGATAGCTGCGAAGGCCGACCTTAGTCCGGATCAGTGCTGGTCGGAACCCGGGTGTGAGGCCGTTCGCTTGGCGCGCAAGTGGCAACAAAAGCGGCAGTTCAGGGGCTGGAATGATTGAAGGCTCAATCGCATTGAGTGGGGTACGCGCAACTTTAAGGACCTGACATGAGTGAAGCCCGTCAATATCCCGTTTTGCCCCTCGACGACGCCGTCGTCCTGCCTGGCATGGTCGTGCCGATCGAGCTCGACTCCGCCGAGGTGCGCGCTGCGGTAGACGCGGCGCAGCTCGCGGAGACTTCGGTGCTGCTGGTGCCCCGCCCGGACGGCAAGTACGCCGGTGTCGGCACCCTCGCCAGCATCGAGCAGATGGGCCGCCTTCCCGGCGGACAGGCCGCTGCAGTGCTTCGCGGCGTGAGCCGGGCCGCTATCGGTGTCGGGACCACCGGGCCGGGCGCAGCCCTTTGGGTCGACGCGACCGAGCTGGCGGCACCGGAGTCCTACGACGAGGAAGTGCTGAGCCTGGGCCGGGATTACAAGGGCCTGGTCACCTCGATCCTGCACCAGCGGGGCGCCTCCCAACTGGTCGATTCCATCGCCCGCATCAGCGACCCCGGAGTCCTCGCCGACACCGCCGGCTACGCGCCGTACGTCTCGAATGAGCAAAAGCTCGCCCTCTTGCAGGCCGTGGACGTCAAGGAGCGGCTCACCCTCGTGGTGAAGCTGGCCCGCGAACACCTGGCCGAGCTGGATGTCGCCGAGACGATCCGCAAGGACGTCCAGGAGGGCATGGACAAGCAGCAGCGAGAGTTCCTCCTGCGCCAGCAGCTTGCTGCCGTGCAAAAGGAGCTTCGCGACCTCTCCGGCCAGAGCGGTACTGACTCCGAGGAGCAGGACCTGCGCACCCGGGTGGAGAGCGCCGACTTGCCCGAGGCGGTCCACAAGGCCGCTATCAAGGAGGTCGACAAGCTCGAGCGCACCAGCGATCAGTCGCCTGAGGCGGGCTGGATCCGTACCTGGCTGGATACCGTGCTGGAGCTGCCATGGAACGTGCGCACCCAGGACAGCTACGACGTGACCGGGGCGCGGGCCGTGCTCGACGCCGACCACGCCGGACTGGATGACGTCAAGGAGCGCATCACCGAGTTCCTGGCCGTGCGCAAGCGCCGTGAGGAGCGCGGGCTCGGGGTCGTGGGCGGTCGTCGTAGCGGCGCCGTGCTGGCCCTGGTCGGCCCTCCCGGCGTGGGTAAGACGTCGCTGGGGGAGTCGGTCGCTCGTGCCATGGGCCGCAACTTCGTCCGGGTTGCCTTGGGTGGTGTCCGGGACGAAGCGGAGATCCGTGGCCACCGGCGTACGTACGTCGGCGCCCTGCCGGGACGCATCGTGCGGGCCCTCAAGGAGGCCGGTTCGATGAACCCGGTGATCCTGCTGGACGAGGTCGACAAGGTCGGCGCCGACTACCGCGGTGACCCGACGGCAGCGCTGCTCGAGGTGTTGGACCCGGCGCAGAACCACACGTTCCGCGACCACTACCTCGAGGTCGAGCTGGACCTGTCCGATGTGGTCTTCCTGGCTACGGCCAACGTGATCGACTCGATCCCCGGCCCGCTGCTGGACCGGATGGAGCTGGTCCGTCTCGATGGCTACACCGAGGACGAAAAGGTCGAGATCGCCCGCGACCACCTGCTACCGCGCCAGCTGTCACTGGCCGGCCTGACCGAGGAGGACGTGGAGGTCAAGGATGAGGCGCTGCACGAGCTCGCCGCGACGTACACCCGTGAGGCGGGCGTTCGTGACCTGGAGCGTCTGATCGCCAAGGTGATGAGGAAGGTGACGGCGAAGCTCGACACCGGAGGCGGCCACCAGATCGTGTCCTCGGCCACCTTGCGTGACTACGTCGGACGGCCGCACTTCGTGCCCGAGACCGAGGAGCGCACCGCACTGCCGGGTGTCGCGACTGGTCTGGCTGTCACCGGAGCGGGCGGTGACGTCCTGTTCATCGAGGCATCGCTGGCCGACCCAGAGACCGGCAGCACCGGAGTGACGTTGACCGGTCAGCTGGGCGACGTGATGAAGGAGTCGGCGCAGATCGCGCTGTCCTTCTTGCGCTCGCACGGCGCCGAGCTCGAGCTGCCCGTCGGCGACCTCAAGGAGCGTGGAGTCCACATCCACGTCCCGGCAGGTGGAACCCCGAAGGACGGCCCCTCGGCAGGCGTGACGATGACGACGGCGCTCGCGTCGCTGCTGTCCGGTCGCCTGGTGCGTTCGGACGTGGCGATGACCGGTGAGGTCTCGCTGACCGGACGGGTGCTGCCGATCGGTGGCGTCAAGCAGAAGCTGCTCGCCGCGCACCGGATGGGCATCAAGACAGTGCTCGATCCCCAAGCGCAACGAGCCCGACCTGGACGACGTGCCGGCCAGCGTGCTTTCACAGCTGACCGTGCACCCGGTGTCGGACGTGCGTGAGGTGTTGGCACTGGCTTTGGAGCCCGCGCAGGTCGCCGTCTTGGCTGCCTGAGCTAGCTGCAGCTGCCGAGTTAGCTGCTCGAGGCGCCACTGGCTGAGGCGTAATAACGCTCTCAGCTGGTGGCGCTTCGCCGTTTTGGGTGTTTTGGGGGGTTGGGTCGACCGGCTCGGCTGCCTTGGCGCCGGCAGCGATGACGGCGGTGGAGGCGGCCGCGCCCAGCGCGAGAGCGGCAAGGGACCACTTCACGCCACTCTTTTCGATGCCCAGAAGATGATCGAGCGAGACCGGACCGGGGCCGTGCTCGGCGATGGCCGCACAGGCGGCGATGAGGACGAGGTTGTACTCGTAACCACCCTTGGTGACCCAGGGGCCGTTCTTGAGGTGCACCTTGCGGATCGCCGTGATCATGGTGCCGATCAAGGTGGATGCCGCCAGCGGTGTCGCCAGCCCTAGCGCCAACAGCGCACCGCCGCCCGCCTCGCTGACGCCCACGGCCAGCGCGTTGGGCTTGGCCGGGTGCAGGTTGAGGTTTTTGGTCATCTGCTGGGTGCCTTCGAAGCCGGGGCCGTCGAACCAGCCGAAGAGCTTCTGGGTCCCGTGGCCGACGAAGAGGGCGCCGATTGCTACGCGCGTAGCGAGATTGCCGATCATGCCGACCTGCCTTCTTCTTTGTATCTGCGAAGTATTCCCATGGTCCTTGCCCGAGTGCGGTCAATGCAATCGTTTCCGTGTGTAAAGCTCGTGGTTCGGCCGAAAAATTGGCAAACAGGGCAAACTGAGCGGGTGGCGTCTGCGGAGCTTGCCGATGTAGCCGGTCCGATCGATGGCACTGGCAGCACCGTCAGCTTTGCGCCCTGGTACTCGGGACAGCTGGCTTATGTACGGCAGGGGAGCGGCTCACCGGTCCTGCTGATCCACGGGATGGCGGGCAGCCGCGAGACCTGGCAGGCCACCCAGCGGGTCCTGTCCGCCACTTGCGATGTGATCGCCGTCGATCTTCCGGGCCATGGACGGTCGAGCCTGCCCAACGGCGACTACTCGCTCGGCTCCCTCGCCGCAGCCCTGCGTGATCTGCTCGATGAGCTCGACATCGACCGGGCGACCATCGTCGGACATTCCCTCGGCGGCGGCATCGCGCTGCAATTCGCCTACCAATTTCCCGAGCGCTGCGAGCGGCTGGTTCTCGTCAGCAGCGGAGGTCTGGGACGCGAGGTCACCCCGTTTCTGCGGGCGCTTTCGCTGCCCGGCGCGTCGGCGGCGCTGTCGGGACTGGTGCGGCTGCGGCGCTATGAGCGCGCTCAACAGATCGGCCGGTTCTTCTCACCGGTGGCCGGCCGCGTCTACTCCGACCTGCCGCTGATGCTCGCCAATTTCGCTGCGCTTCAGGAGCCGGCGCTGCGCCGAAGCTTCATCGCGACCATCCGGGCGGTCATCGATCCCG
This sequence comes from uncultured Actinomycetota bacterium, assembly GCA_963839015.1. Classification (GTDB taxonomy): domain Bacteria; phylum Actinomycetota; class Actinomycetes; order Frankiales; family Frankiaceae; genus DATAZK01. The sequence continues at coordinate 60,808 of CAWITL010000001.1, forward strand.
GTGGCCAGCGGATTACGGCGACGGACCGGCTGCCGGTGCTGCGGCGGCTGCCGGTCATGGTGGTCTGGGGAAGTCGCGACCAGATGATCCCGCCGGCTCACGCGCTGGCGGTCGCGGCAGCGCTTCCCGCGGCGCGTATCGAGGTCTTCGAAGGGGCCGGCCACTTTCCCCACGAGTACGACCCAGCGCGCTTTGCCATCGCACTGGACGCGTTCATCCGGGAGACCGATCCGGCGCGGGTGACCTCGCGCGACCGGCTGGCGCGAAACCCTGCCGACCTAGCAGCTCTACGGTGAGCGCATGGCTGCTGACCCAGACCTGCTCGCGAGGATCGATCGGCTCGAGTCGCTTGACGCGATTCGCCAGTTGGTGGCGCGTTACTGCCTCGCGCTGGACATGCGGGCACTTGATGCGCTGGTGAATCTTTTCCCCGCCGATGTGCGGGTAAGTCACGATGCGCAGGGACGGACCGCGTTGCGCCGCTGGTTCGACCAGACCTTGCGTGAGCAGTTCACGGGTACGGCGCATGTCACCGGCAACCACATCATCGAATTCGACGACCCCGATCATGCCCGCGGCATCGCGTACTCGCGTAACGAACACGAGACCGGCCCGGAGTGGGTGATCATGACGATGATGTATTTCGACCACTACGAGCGGATCGACGGCAGCTGGTTCTTCCGGCGCCGGCTGCCGCTGTACTGGTATGCCACCGACCTCAACAAGCCGCCTATCGGTGACCACAAGATGCGCTGGCCCGGACGCGAGGCGTATGACGGCGGCTGGGGAGAATTCTGGCCTACCTGGAAGACGTTCTGGGAGGCGGCACAGGATCTGGATGGACCGGTGGCGGAGCCGGCTCCGGTGGATGCGTTCCTCACGACCATGCGCGCAGGCGCGTCCGAAAAACTCAATATCAGGGTGCGCTGAGCATGCCGAGCGCCACGATCAGATGGGATGCCTGGTTCGACGATCGCGAGCTCGAACTCGACTTCCCCATCAGCTGGGACGTCGACGTGTGCCGTCCCGCTGATGGCCCCGACATCGGTCCGGCCGGCATCGCCGCTGCCTTCGCAAATCCCTTCGGTACGCCGCGATTGCAAGAGGTCGCGCGTGGACGTCACCGGCCGTGCATCGTGATCGACGACCTGTCCCGTCCCACCCCCGGCCGCCGACTGGTGCCGGCCATTCTTGATGAGCTCGAGGCTGCCGGGATCGCTGCCGACCAGGTGCTGATCCTGGCCGGCGTGGCCAATCACCGTCCGATGACCCGGGAGGATTTTACGAAGAAGGTCGGTGCGCAGGTGTTGGCGCGCTGCCGGATCAGCAACCACTTCGCCTGGGACAACTGCGTCTTGATCGGAGAGACGTCGTTCGGCTCCCCGGTCGAGGTCAACGCCGAATTCCTGGCTTGCGATCTGCGCATTCTGGTGGGTTCCATCATTCCGCACGCGGCGGCCGGATTCGCCGGCGGTGCGAAGCTCCTGATGCCGGGCATCACGAGCAACCGCTCAGCCGAGGCCTACCACCGGGGATCGGCGTTGCGCGGCGGCTACGGCCTCACCGTGACCGATGCGCGTCTGGAGTCGGAAGAGGCGGCCCGGCTGGCCAAGGTTGATTTCATCGTCAATGCCATCCCCAATTCTTCGCTCGGTCTCGCTGGGGTGGTCGTCGGGGATGTCGTGGAGGCGCACCGGGTGGGTGTCGACGTCGCCCGCCGGGTCTTCTCCACCCCAACACCGGCGGGACGCGATATCTGCGTGCTTTCGCTCTATCCCAAGGACAGCGAATTCCTCCAGCACGTCACGGCTTTCGCCCCGTACAAGACCGCCCCTGAACCCATCGTCCGTGAGGGTGGGACGGTCGTGGTCGTGGTGTCGGGGGCCGAGGGACTGGGGTCGCATTCGCTCTTCGGGCCCGGTATGAAGCTGGCCGTGCAGCGCCCCACACGCGTCAAAGGCCGGGATCTCATCTTCTTCGCGCCGCGGACGGATCCGGGCACGCTCCCGACCACCATGGAGGGGACGGTGTTGCTGCGCACCTGGGCTGACACGCTTGAATGGTTGGAGCGCAAACACGGCGCCGCCGCGACGGTGTCGGTGTATCCCTGCGCGACGATGCAGCTCTCCGAAAGCGTCTGCGGGGTGGCCGTCAGCTAGGACCGGCCTCTTGGGCGAGCAGGGTTTCGAGTTCGTCGGCGAGCCGGGTGAGATGCGCGGTGGTCTCGGTGCGCTGCTTAGCCGGCCACGAAGCGGTGAGAGACAGCAGGGTCTGGTGCCAGGCGTCCTGAATGCGGGCTAACGCTCGTTCACCGGGTCGCGTCAGCTTCAGTACGGCTGCCCGACGGTCGTTTTGATCGGTGCTTCTGGTGACCAGGCCGAGTCGTACCAGCTCGGTGACGCGGCGGCTCACGGTGGAGCGCTCGACGTCCAACTGCGTGGCCAGGTCCGATACTCGCAGCGGCTGCCCGGCGCCGAGAATGGCGAGCGTCAGGTGCAAGTGCTCACCCAGATCGACCTTGGCCTTCTCACCCATCAGGAGATGCAGCCGCGGCGATCGGGCTGCCCGGCTCACACGGGTGACGGCTTCGTCCAGACGAAGCACCCAGTCCGGCGTGACCGTTTTGGCTTTGGGCACTGAAGAGTCTCCTTCGAGCGAGCTCGACTAATGTCGCGCAGATGGGGTCGCGCTCAGGGTACGAGCCTCACAGGATGCGCGCGTGAAAGCACTCTCCGGACTGCGGGTCGTCGACCTCTCCACGCTGCTGGCCGCCCCCCAGGTTTCGGCCCTGCTGGGCGATTTCGGGGCAGATGTCGTCAAGGTTGAGCCACCGGGCGGAGATCCGCTGCAGGGGCTGGGAGCGGTACGTGGTGGGCGCTCTGTGCCGTATGCCCTGGCGACTCGCAACAAGCGCATTGCGGTGGCGGATTTTGCTTCGCGCGGACGGCCTGGAAATGGTGCGCCTGCTGGTGGACGCGGCCGACGTCGTCGTCGTGAACCAGCCGCGGAAGCTGCTGCAGCGATGGGGTTTGACGTATGAGGAACTGGCGGTCAGAAACCCGCGACTGGTGTACGTCTGGGTGACCTGTTACGGGGCGGATGGTCCCTATGCCGACCTGCCGGGCAATGGGAGCCTGGCTGAAGCCTTCGCCGGACTCACGAACCTCACGGGTGCGGCGGACGGCCCGCCCGTGCTGCCATCGTCGGCGTTGGGAGATCCGTTGGTGGCGCTGTCGGGGGTCATCGGCACGCTGGTCGCCTGCTACGCCAGGGACGTGGGTGGTGCGGCGGGTCAATGCGTCGATGTCAGCATGTACGAACCGGTGCTGGGCCTGCTGGGGCTGACGGTGGCCGCCTGGGACGGACAGGCGCCTCCGCCGGGGCGCACCGGCAGCCGCGTGGCGGGAGGTGTGCCGCGCAACGTCTACCGCACTGCCGACGATCGCTGGGTGGTGCTTTCGGGGACCACCGACGCCCAAGTCAGCCGGGTGCTTGCGGTCATCGGTAAGGACTCGCCGGCGGCACGCGAGCGCTACGGCACGAGCGCGGCCCGGCTCGCCGTCGCTGACGAACTGGACGCCTTGGTCGCGGATTGGATACGCACCCAATCACGGGAGACGGTCGTGACCGCCTTTCGCGCCGCACGGGTGCCGGTGAGCCCGGTGAACGACCTGGCGGATCTCGCCTCCGACCCGCATATCGCTTTCCGGAATTCGCTCACGCAGGTGCAGGACGCCGATCTGGGAAAAGTGTCGGTGCCATCGCCATCGCCCCACTTGTCGGGTACGCCCGGCCACATTGAGCGCCTTGGTGGTGGCAGCGGCTCCCACGCCCTGCTGGCGGACGTGTTAGCGCAGTGGACGCCCGCTAGCTGAATTGCTGTCGCAGCTCTGCCTTGAGCACTTTGGACAGTGCGTTACGGGGAAGCGCCTCGAGAATCTCCAGCTGCTCCGGGATTTTCTGCACGCTGAGGCCCGTCCCTCGCAGGTAGGACGTCATGGTCGCGAAGTCGATCGGAGCCGCTCCGGGAGGTGTCTCCACCACGGCGCAGACCCGTTCGCCGCGTTCGGGATCGGGCAGCCCGATGACGGCCACATCGCCGATCTGCGGGTGCGCCAGCAGCAGGTCTTCGACCTCGCGCGCCGAGATGTTCTCGCCCTTGCGGATGATGACGTCCTTGGCTCGCCCGGTGATCACCAGATAGCCATCCTCCCGTAGATGGCCGAGGTCACCGCCGCGTAGCCACCCATCCGGGGTGAACGATGATTCGTTCAGCGCTGGATCGACGTAGCCGACGGTCATGCAGGCGCCCTTCAGCTGGATCTCGCCGTTCTCGCCGACCGCGGCAGTTGCACCATTCGCGTTCACGATCCGCACGCTCATCCCGGGCACGGGACCGCCTTCGGTGTAGGCGAGTTGCTCGTCGGTGTCCGACAGCGCGCCGATGGTGATGCAGGGGGATTCCGTCATCCCCAGGCCGTGCAGGATGGGGGCGCCAACTTCTCTGAGCACGTCGAAGTAGAGCTGCGGCGGCTTCGGGGTGCCGCCGCCGGTCATCTTGCGGAGCGCCGGCAGGACGGGCCGGTCGGGCTGGCGACGCTGCTCGCTGAGGATCGCCGAGTAGAAGGCTGAGCCTCCGCCGACGAGGGTGACTCCGCGCGATCGCATCAGGGGCAGGCTTTCAGCGGGTACGAAACGTTCCATCAACAGGGCCGGAAAGCTGGCTTGCAGCATCGACGCCAGGTATTGGCTGCCGCCGGCGTGAGCGATGGGAAATGCGATCGACCCGACGTCGTCAGCGGCTAGTTCGTGATGGACCACCAGCGCATGGCCGGACGCCAGCAGCGTGTGGTCGGTGTGGCAAACCCCTTTGGGATCAGCAGTTGTGCCGGATGTATAGAAGATCCAGCGCACGGGTGCTTGCTCGAAGGAGGAGTAGTCCGGAGGAGGCGGCAGCCCTGCCGGATCCGCTTCCGGGAGGCCGCCGGAGGTGAGCACCACACGGAGCGGGCCGCTGTGCTCGGCGGCGAGCTCCGCGGCGCGCTGTCCGTAATCAACACCGCGCCACTGTCCAGGGACCACGAGCATGTCAGCCATGGTCTGACGAAGGACGAAGCCGACTTCTCGCTTGCCGTACAAGGGGATGACGGGGTTTTGGATCGCGCCGAGCCGAGCCAGCGCGAAGATCAGCACCACCGTTTCGATCCTGGTGGGCAGCTGCCAGGTGACGGCGCTCCCGGTCCTGATGCCGAGCCGGTGCAGGCCGGCTGCCACCCGCTCGCTGCGATCGTAGAGCTCCGCGAAGGTGAGGCAGCTGCCGTTCTCGTCGAAGAGCACCGGACGATCCGAGGAGTCTTCGGCGCGCCTTTTGAGCTGCTCCCAGAAACCCGTGGTCAATTCTCACCCACCCGGACGGACGACGTGACCCGGGCAGGTCGCCGGTGGTCTTCCCATCGACAATGATCGGGACGCCGTTGACGATGGTCGCCGAGACGCCGCGGCCGAAAGCCTTGTAGCGACCGACCCCGCCGGGCAGGTCGTGGGTGAACTCCTTGTGCGTCGGCTCGATGTGCTAGCGGGTCCCAGATCATGACATCGGCCCAGGCGCCAGGGGTTAGCGTGCCGCGGTCGTGCAGGCCGACCAAGGCGGCCGGGACGGCGGTGATCTGACGGACGCCGTCTTCCAGGGTCCAGACCTGGCGGTCAAGAACCCAGTTGCGAAGGAAGTAGGAGCTCCAGTCGGCGCCGTCGTCGCGGGCCAGGTGGGCGCCGCCGTCGGAGGTGCCGATCACCATGCGCGGGTCGACCTGGGCTTCGCCGACTGCCTCGGCCCACTCCGGGCTTTCGGTCCGCCAGCGCAGCCGAACGGCGAAGTCCTCATCGAGGGCAAGGTCAAGCACCGCGTCGGCGGGGGTGACGCCCTGCTCGGCGGCGATGTCCGCGACTGATCGTGAGGCCCACTTCTTGTTGTGCTCCTTGGTCACCTCGTCGACGAAGACGTAGCGCCAGAGCGGCGGCGGGACGGTCGTGCCCTTCTCCGGGTCGCGGTTGTAGTTCTCCACCGCGGTACGTAATTCTTCGCGTCTCCCGGGGTCGTTGAGCACCTTCCGGCGCTCGTCGATCGGCAGGTTGAGCAGGTGATTCCAGCTCGGGACGGCGAGGTAGTGCAGGTTGGTCTCGTCGACGGCGAAAGGCCCGGTCGAACGGTCGGGTGATGAGCATGGAGAAGATGGCCGCGCCCTGCTCGGTGGCCCGGTCCAGAAACTCCTTCGAGGCCTCCCAGGTGGCCGTCGGCGCGTCGACCTTGTTACGTCCGCCGAGGCCCTGAATCACCACCGGAAGCCCGCTGGCCTTCGCGAGTCGAATGAGCAGGTCCTTGTCGGCGTCGTCGAGGCCGCCCACCGAGCTCTTGGGCAGGAACGCCAGCGAACCGGCGCCGTGGCGGCCGAGCTCGGCGGCCAGCGCGAGCAGCTCGGATTCGTCGGCCAGCCGGGAGGGTACCGGGCGCCCTGCCGTGTCGAGATGGGTCGGTGACGCCGAGGACGAAAGCCCCGCTGCTCCGCCGGCCAGCGCCTCCCGCAAGAGATCGGCCATGGCGTCGACCTCGTCGGCCGTCGCGGTCCGCTTGGTGGCGGCGTCGCCCAGGACCCACTGCCGAAGGTTGGAATGGCCTACGTAGCAGGCGAAGTTGACCCCGAGCCGACCTTCGCGGCTGGCCATGAACTCGGGGAAGGTTTCGAACTCTTTCCAGGTGACCCCGCTCAGCGCGATCGGATCCATGTTCTCGACAGCGGCGAATACGCCCTCGATGAAGCCGCGGTCGGCGTCTTTCGTCGGTGCGACGGAGAAGCCGCAGTTGCCGGCGACGACGGTCGTCACTCCGTGGTTGCTCGACATCGCGGCGTACGGGTCAAAGGTGATCTGGGGGTCGTAATGCGTGTGGATGTCGACGATTCCGGGGGAGACGATCTGACCGGTCGCGTCGATCTCTGTGTCGCTGGCGGCGGCGGGCAGATGGCCGAGCTTGGCGATCCGCCCGTCGATGACCCCGACATCGATCCGGCGGCGGGGAAGTCCGGTGCCGTCGACGACCATGCCCCCGCGAATGATCAGGTCGAAATGCTCGGCTCGCGATTCATCAGACATGTCAGCTCCCTGCCAGCCGGAGGTGCATATTTCCCACGACGTCGACGGTGAGTTCGACGCCTGGTGGGACAAGTGTGGTGCTTTCGGTTCCCTCCACCAAAGCCGGGCCGGTCAGCCGGACGCCGGGGGTCAGATCGGCGTAACGAATGACCGGGACGTCACGAAATCCGGCGGGGCCGGAGGTGGTGCCGGTGAAAGTCGCCCGGCGGAATCCCGCGGGGGTCGGCGCTGGAACGGCGGCGGTCCTGTCGACCGGCGCGGGGGGGAACGGCTCCGGTGAGGTGGACGTGAACGGACACGTCGCGCGGACACGGTAGGCCACCAGTTCGGCGGGTACGTCCAAGGCCACCCCGTAGGCGGTCTGGTAGACGTCGCGAAAGCGGGCGAGCACCGCAGCGAGTCCGGGCTCGCGCAATTCCTCCGCCGTGACGGGCACCGCAAGCTGATAGGCCTGGCCGCGATAGCGAAGGTCGATGCTGCGATGGATGACGACATCGCGCGGGTCCTGCCCGAGCTCGTCAAGGGCAGCGGCGCTCAACCCGGCGAAGATGGCCGACACCGACGACTGGCTCTGCGCCGTCGCGGGGAGCACCTTCGTGCGCAGCCGTTCGACGCTCAGATCGGCGTGCAGCAGACCTACGGCGGAACCGACGCCGGCACCCGCCGGGACGACGACGTGGGAAATGCCGAAGACCTCTGCCAGCGCGGCGGCGAACATGGGCCCTGCACCTCCGAAGGCGACCATGGTCGCCTCGCGCGGGTCTTCGCCGCGCTGCACCGTGACGACCCGGATCGCCGAGGCCATCGTCGCGACCGCGATGTCGTGTACCGCCCGCGCCGCTTCAGTCACGTCTGCCATGCCGAGGGGTTCGCACACTCGCGTCCGCATCGCTTTCTCGGCTGCGGTCAGGTCGAGCGTGACGCCGTCCGCGAGTCCGCTGGGGTCGAGGTAACCCAACAGCAGGTTGGCATCGGTCACGGTGGGATCCAGGCTGCCGCGGCCGTAGCAGGCCGGTCCCGGATCGGCTCCGGCGGACCGGGGACCGACGCGTAACGCCCCGGTGCCGTCGACCCAGGCAATGCTGCCTCCGCCGGCTCCCACCTCGGCCAGATCCACCACGGGGGTCTTCACGGGCAACCCTGAGCCCGCCCGGGTCACTCCGAAGCTGCCCTTGCCGCTCACTTCGAAGCTGTGGGTGATGCGAGGCCGTCCACTCAGCACCAGCCCGGCCTTCGCCGTCGTCCCGCCCATGTCAAACGACAGCACCCGGTTCAGCCCGTAGCGAACCCCGATCTGGGCCGCCGCGACGACACCCGCGGCGCCCCCGGATTCGATGGTGAAGATCGGCTGGCGGGCCGCGAGCTCCGCGGACATGACCCCGCCGGCCGAATCCATCACGTAGACCGGGCAGCCCAGCCCGTCGGCTCGAAGCAGGTCGTGCAGGCGCTGCAGATAGGTCGACATCACGGGCCCGACATAGGCGCTCAGGAGGGTCGTCATGCCGCGGTCGTGCTCGCGCAGCTCCGGCCACACCTCTGAGGAGACCGCCACGTAGCTCGCCGGCAGCGCGTCACGGATCGCCGCTGCCATCACCTGCTCGTGCGCCGGATTGGCCCAAGAATGCAGGAAGCACACCGCGACGGCGTCGGGTTGTGAACGGGCTACCTCGGCGGCGAGTAACCGGGCCGCTTCCGGATCAAGCGCGATCAGCGGCGTGCCGTCGGCCATCATCCGCTCCGGGGCTTCGAAGGTGAGCTCATGCTCGAGCGGGGGCCGGATCGGCTGGAAAAGCAGGTCGTAACGGTCTTCCTCGACGCGGGCTTCGCGGCCGAGCCGAAAGAGATCGCCGAAGCCCTCGGTCGTCACGAAGGACACGTTCGCCCCGCGCCGTTCGAGGATCACGTTCGTGGCCAGGGTCGTCCCGTGGACCACGCGGGACACTGCATCCGGCGCGATCCCGGCCAGTGCCAGACCCCGCGCCAGGCCCCGGCGGACGCCGCGCAGCGCGTCGTCGGGGGTGGTCAGCACCTTGACGACGTGGAGGCCGCCCGCGCCGTCATCGACCACGACGTCGGTGAACGTGCCGCCCACGTCGACGCCCACAGTCACTTGCGGCGATTGCCTGGGTAGGGGCAGCCGGGCTCGCCATCAGCCAGCCGCCGGAGGGGTGATACGCCGCTGCCGAATGTCGTCCGCCACCGATTGCGGGTTGCGGGCCGCCGGGTCACCGAGCCCACCGCCGCCCGACGTGCCGAGCAAGAAGCGGTCACCCTTCTGCAGCGAGATGTTGATCTGCTTGGCGGCCAAGTCCTCGAGCGTTCCGTCGCGGCGCCGGATGCGGTTGAACCCGGACCGGCCGCTACGGCCGCCGAACCGGCCGGGCGGCGGGAGCTCCATCCGATCGCCTCGCACCGTCAGTACAGCGTCCGACAGCACCTCGATGTCCATTTCGGCGCCCAGGCCGCCGCGCCACTCACCGGCGCCACCCGAATCGGGTCGCAGCCGGGCGCTGCGAATCAGTAGGGGATACGCGGTCTCAAGCGGCTCGATCTGCGGGATCACCGATCGTCCGCCAAGGAAGTACGGGCCGTTCGCGTCAGGACCGTCCGACCCGGCGCGAGCGCCGATCCCGCCGAACTCGTACAGCAGCGTCACCCAGTTCTCACCCTCGAAGGTGCGGCCACCAAGCGTGTAGACGTGGATCAGACCGCTGGCTGCCACGGCACGTTCGGGACGCGCCGGGCTCAACGCCTCGAGGATCGCCTCCACCGCTGCGGCGACGGTGACGAGCCGGCCGCCGCACGCCGCCGGCGGGTTGGGATTCACCAACGTCCCCCGCGGCAGCACGATGTCCAGCGGCCGGAAACACCCTTCGTTCATGGGGATGCTGGGGTCGATGAGGCAGCGGACCGCGTACACGATTCCGGAAATGGTCTGCGAGAACGAGGAGTTGATCGCCCCCGGTGACTGCGGGGCCGTCCCGTTGAAGTCGAGCCTGATACCGCCGGCTCCGTCGATGTCTACGGTCACCCGGACGTCGCGGGTGACGCCCTTGCTCACGCCGTCGCTGTCGATGGTGAAGGAGCCCTGGTAGGTCCCGGGACGGAGGGCGGCCAGCTCCTCGCGGGTCTGGCGTTCAGTGGCGTCCAGGTAACCGGCGATGAAGCTGGCCAGCCGGTCTGCGCCGAAGCGGTCGTGCATCTCGTCGATGCTGGCTGCCAGGACGAAAGTGCCCGCGACGAGCGCGTGGATGTCGCCGAGGACCTTGCCGGGCGTGCGGCTGTTACGACCGAGAATGCGCCACACGTCGTCGTTGGAGACACCCGCGTTGAAAAGCCTCACCGGGGGCAGCAGCACGCCCTCGGCGAAGGTGTCGGAGGCGAGCGAGGCCAGGCCTCCGGCGACGGCTCCGCCCAGATCTGCGACGTGAACGAGAGTGGCGGCGAAGCAGCGGGGCCGGCCTTCGGCGAAGACCGGCCGGAAGACCAACACGTCGTTGGCGTGGATCCCTCCGAGGTAGGGGTCGTTCACCGCGAAGACGTCGCCAGGTGTCATTGCCGACAGCGGAAAGGTCTCCACGACGGCAGGGAGCGTGCAGCGCAGGCTTGAGCTGTGCATGAGGCTGGTCGCCGTCGACTGGGCTATCAGCTGCCCTTCGGGGTCCAGCAGAGCGGCGCAGGCGTCCGCACCTTCCTGGATGAACGTCGAGTGGGAGGAGCGCACCACGACCCGGCTTGCTTCCTCGACGGCCACCAGCAATCCGTTACGGATCACCTCGGCGGTGACGGCCAGCGTCGAATCGACCATCCGTCAATCCTGGTCGATGGCGGTCAGCAGCTGACGGGTGGCCTCCGCCGTGCGCCGCGCCGCCTCCAGCGGACCCGCCTCGCGAAGCGCGTCGCTGAGCACTTCTACCGTCATCGGCACGCCGTCCACCCGGCCGTCCAAGGCCTTCACGAAGCCGGAGAGATCAAGTTCGCCCGCTCCGGGCAGGAGCCGATGCCCCATGGTCTCGGCGACAAGGTCCGCGCCGCCGCGGCGGGGCGCGTCACTGATTTGGACCGAGCCGACGAATGCGCCGGGCAGCTGCGCCAGCTGCTCCAGCGGTGTCCCTCCGCGGAACATGTGCCAGCTGTCGATCACCAATCGTGCGTTGTCGCGGTCGGTCTCCTGCATGATCCGAGCGGCCGCGGCCAGGTCGACGTTCCCTTTCCATGGCGCCACCTCAAGGGCGATGTCAAAGCCGTACTCACGCCCGCGATCGCAAACTCCGGCGAGCTTCGCGGCAAGTTCAGGCACCGAGTAACGGTCGGTGGCTGGGCCGATGCAGCTCACACAGCCGGCTCCGAACGCGCTTGCGGCCTGGAACACCTCGGTCTCTTCCGGCGCGGCGCGCTCGGGCTTCGCGGTCCACATGAGCAGGCAATCGAGCTGAGCGACGGCCAGCCCCTGGTCGGCGATGCGTCGGTGAGCTTCGGCGTCGGAGGTGCCTTCGGCGCGCCAACGGGTGTAGTCAGCAGGCCAGATGGCCAGGCCCGTATAGCCGCCCGCAACGGCCGCCTCCACCAGGGTGGCCAACGACGGATTGCCCACGGTGCCGGTAGACAGAATCAGCTCTTCGCGGCTCAGCATGGGTCGTCCTTAGCAAACGTGTGTGCGGGTCAGTCGATGGAAGCTCGGCCCGCCCGACCGTACCGCTTGACGGTTGCGCGACTCACGCAGTTGGGTCACTGCGATGCCTCGAGGGATTTCTCGTTCTGTCCGCGCCGCTGCGGCCGCGGCGGCGGCCGGTCGATCAGCTTTGCGGGAGACTGCGGGCGCTAGGCGCCGCCAATTCGCAGACCTTCGTCCTGCCGTATCAGCAGGGTTTCTCGCAATCGGGTGCTCGATACGTGGCTGGTGTAGGGAAAGAACCTGACGCTGACCCCCAAAGCCTTGGCGTCACGTTCGAGGCGGTCACCTTTCGGTCGCCCCCGCCAATCGTCGCCTTTGAAAACCACGTCGAAGTGCAGCTGGCTCCAGAGCGCGAGTTTATTCAAGGACTCATCGCGGACGGCGAAGTCCACGACCCGAAGGCTCGCGACGATTTCCAGCCGCTCGTCGAAAGGAACGACGGGATGCCTTCCTTTGCCCTCCACCACCAGTTCGTCGATCAACACTCCGGCGATCAATCGATCACACTCTGACCGGGCGCGCTGCAGCAGATTGAGGTGCCCGACATGGAACATGTCCCAGACGCCCGGTACGTATCCGATAACTAACTTCGCCATAACCCTTACCCGTCGATTGATAGCAACGTAAATGAGCTGGATGGCCGCTGACGGCAAAACAGGGAAATGCGTCGTTTCGTCCAGCCGCACTGGTTTTCGAGTGAGATATGACGAATCCCCCAGGACCAATCCCCGGTCTGAATCCCCGGAGGCGTTCCGGCCGGTGTGGGCCTGGTGGGGACGGCGGGTGTGGTCGTCACGCGCCGAGCTGGCTCTCGTCACTACTATCCGGCGTTATGGATGCGCGTCGGCTCCGCACGGCGGCCGACGGGGCGCAGGATCGGCGGACCGTGACCGGCGACGCCACCCGCCAGCGCCTGCTGAAGTCCGCCGAGCGGCTCTTTTCCAAGCGTGGGCTCGACGCGGTTTCCATTCGCGACATCACTGACGCGGCCAAGGCCAACAGCGCTTCGATTCACTACCACTTCGGGTCCAAGAGCGGCCTCATCGAGGCGCTGCTGGCCCGCTGGGCGGGCGAGCTCGTGGCCCGCCGCGGACGCATGCTCGACAAGATCGAGGCGCAGCCGCAGATCGCGCTGCGTGACGTCGTCGAGGTGCTGGTGTGGCCGATGGTCGACCTCGGCGGCGCCCGCCGGGGCGGTGGGGGATACGTCGGCTTCCTGGCCGCAGTGATGAATCACCCCGAGTACATCCCGTTGATGAACCAGCTTTATGAGCCGGACATCTCGCGGACGCTGGCCCTCCTGGAACAGGTGACGCCCGAGCTGAGCTCCGACGTGCGCATGCTGCGGTGGGCGATTGCCAAGGACACGGTCAACCGGGCGGTGAGTACCGCGACGAGCCCGGTGCACCTGTGGTTGCGGCTCTACGCCCCGCATGCGAGCGACTCACTGGGGGAGCGTTTAGTGGACTTTCTGACGGGGGCATTCGAGGCTGAATCCACCGCCTGAGCGCGGCTGCTACAACTGCTGAAGATAGTTCACTCAAACGATCGTTTGACCAAATAGGGGCGCCGGTGGGTTTGCGAATCGCCGTTTTGATCAAGCAGGTTCCGCGGGTCGAGGAGATGGAGCTCGGTCCCGGCGGGGTGCTTCGTCGGGATGGCCTCGAGCTGGAGATGAATCCCTACTGCCGCCGCGCGGTGAGCAAAGGGGTTGAGCTCGTCAAGGAGTTCGGCGGCAGCGCCACGGTGCTGACCCTGGGACCGCCGGCCGCGGAGGATTCGTTACGCGAGGCGATCGCCTGGGGTGCCGACCGCGGCGTCCTGGTCACCGATCCCGCGTTCGCCGGCAGCGACACGCTCGCGACCGCGCGGGCGCTGGCCGCCGCGCTGGAGCTGACGGGGCCGTTCGATCTCGTGCTCGTCGGGCGCAACTCCGTGGACGCCGATACCGGCCAGGTCGGACCGGCCGTGGCCGAATTGCTCGGACTGCCCTTCGTCGGGGGCGTCAAGCGGCTCGAGATCAACGAGCTGAAGATTGCCGCCGGCTGCGAGCAGGACGACCGGGTGGTAGAGATCGAGACGAGCCTGCCTGCCGTGCTCTCCTGCGCGGAACGGTTGTGCGAGCCGGCCAAGGTGGCGCCCGAGGGCCGGGCGGCCGTCGCCGCACATCTGATTGAACGGGTGTCCGCCGCCGACCTCGGCCCCGGGCCCTGGGGGCAGGCGGGAAGCCCGACGACGGTGGGCGACCTGCGGGTGTTCGACGACAGCCGGGCCGGGATAAGGCTCGAGGGCTCGCCGAGCCATCAGGTGAGGGACGCCATCCGGATGCTGTCGGAAGCGGGCGTGCTGGGGCGCCACGCGTTGAGCAGGCGCGGCAGGCCGGCCTTCCCGACAACTGGACGCGGGGCGAATGCCTCATTGCCGTGCTGGTCGAGCCCGGCCGTCCGCGGGTGGCCTGGGAGCTGCTCGGAGCGGCCGCCCGGCTGGCGCACGAGCGGCAGGGGCACCGTCGTAGCCGTCGCCGTGCGCGGCTCGCAGGAGGAGCGCCGCCGGATGATGAGGAGCTGGCTCAGCGCGGCGCGGACGAGCTGGTGGTGCTTCGGGGCGCGATGACGGAAGCTGACGTCGCCACCGGACTGGCGCGCTGGGCCGCCGATGCCAAGCCCTGGGCGGTGCTGGTCGCCGGCACCATGTGGGGCCGCGAAGTCGCCGCGCGGACGGCCGCCCGACTCGGTGCCGGACTTGTCGGCGACGCGGTCGAGCTCAGCGTCGACGGTGACCGGCTGGTGGCGTGGAAGCCGGCGTTCGGCGGCAAGATCATGGCGGCGATCCGTTCGTCCTCGCCCAGCCAGCTGGTGACGGTGCGGCCGGGGGTCATCGGACTGTCGGCGCCTCGCGGCGCAGGCTCGCTGCCCATCAAAGTGGTGCCGGTCGTGGGTGACCCGCGCACCCGCATCGTGTCTTCCGTGATCGAGGACGAGATGGACGAGCTCAGCGCGGCGGCCCGGGTCATCGGAGTCGGCCGTGGGGTGGCTCCGCACGAGTACGTGCAGCTGGACCCGCTCCGTCGCGTCTTGGGCGCCGAGCTGGCCGCGACCCGCAAAGTGACCGACGTCGGCTGGATGCCGCACGCCCGGCAGGTCGGGATCACCGGCCGCAGCATCGCTCCGCAGCTCTACATCGCGATCGGGATGAGCGGCAAGTTCAACCACATGATCGGGGTGCGTCGCTCCACCCGCATCCTGGCGATCAACTCCGATCCCGACGCCGCCATCTTCGCGTGCGCCGACATCGGCATCGTGGGTGACTGGCGCGAGGTGCTGCCGGTGCTGGCCGCCTCGCTCGAAGCGGGACTACCGGTGTTCACGGGGTGAGCCACCCGCCTGAGCCGGCCGCCGCTGAGCGCTCCTGGACCTGACGGGCAAGGTGGTCGTCATCACCGGAGCCGCCCGGGGTATCGGCCGGGCCTGCGCGCAGCTGCTGGCAACGCGCGGCGCCTCGCTAGCCCTGTGTGACCGCCTCGGTCCTGAGTTGAAGGCCGTCTGCCGGAGAGCTCGACGGCGGCCGGCCACGACCCGCTGTCCATCACGGCGGATGTGCGCGCAAGACCAGGAGGCAGTCGGATTTCGCGGCCGCCGTGATCGAGCGCTTCGGCCGCGTCGACGTCGTCGTCAACAACGCCGGCGGGAGCTTTCAGGCGCCCTTCCTGGACGTGTCGCCCAAGGGCGAGTCGATGCTGATCGCCGAGAACTTCACCTCCGTCACCCGGCTGATCCGGCTGTTCGTGCCGGTCATGCCAGTCGGCGGCTCGATCATCAACGTCACGTCCGTCGAGGCGCATCAGGCGGCGCCGGGCTTCGCGGTCTATGCGGCGATGAAGGCGGGCCTGGCTAACCTCACCGCCTCGCTGGCCCTCGAGTTCGCCGATCGCGGGATCAGGGTCAACGCCGTCGCGCCGGACGCGATCATGACCGCCGGCGAAGAGTTCGCTCGCGAGACCAGGTGAGGCGCGATGCCGGTGGCACCGCTCGCTACCAGCCGGTCACGCTGCCGCCGCTGGGGCGGACCGGCAGCCCGGCGGAAGCGGCCCGCGTCGTGCTTTTTCTGGCCAGCCGGTTGTCCTCCTTCGTCACCGGGACGACGATCCATGTCGACGGTGGAACCGCGGGCAGCAGGAGGGCTGGAGACTCACCTGAGACCCGGCTAGGTCCAAACAGTCGTTTGAGTTATCGTCGGCTGCGCCAAGGGCCCGGAGGGGTCCGGGAAGGTTCGCCTGGGCGGCCGGTCGCGAGGAGGTCTTCAGTGAAGAACGGCTTCAAGGTTTTCGACGCGGATGCCCACGTGGTCTATCCCCCGGATCTCTGGGATCGCTTCCTCGACAAGCAATTCCGGCATCGGGTCGGGCGTCGGTCGCCGGCCGGTCTCGACACGTACAACCCGGTGACGGTCGACGGGCGCTGGACCCAGCACCCGACCATCCTCTACGGGCAGTTCCAGAAGGCGATCAACTGGACCACCGACGACATGATCAAGAAGTTCGGTGAGGAGATCGTCACCCAGGGCTTCACCGGCGACCGGGTCGCCAAGGCGCTCGAGATCGAAGGCGTCGACATCATGGTCGTCTACGGCCCCGAGTACGACCTCTGGATGGACGGCATCGATCCCGAGCTGCAGGCGGCCATGGTGCGGGCCTACAACCGCTGGGGTGCGGAGATGCGCGAGACCTCCGGCGGCCGTATCCACACCTCCGGACCGGTGCCGCTCAACGACGTCTCGCGGGCGCTGGAGGAGATCCAGTACGCCTACGACCACCTGGGCATCCGGTGCTTCTGGGCGCGCAACAACTACGTGAACCACCGGCTTCTCGGCGACCGCTACTACGACCCGATCTGGGAGCTGCTGCAGGACCTCGACTGCGCCTTCGGCACCCACGAATTCATGGGCGTGAACGGCGATTTCGGAGGGCTCCGACCGCTTCTTCAGCTTCACCGAATGGCACACCGTGGTGCACCAGTTCGAGGCGATGAACGGCGTCGTCTCGATGATCACCAACGGCGTCTACGAGCGCTTCCCCCGGCTGCGTGTCGCCTACATGGAGGCCGGCTGCGGCTGGCTGCCCTCCTGGCTGCACCGCCTCGACGAGCACCTCGAACTGGCCGGGGAGCGCGAGTTTCCCGAGCTGACGATGTCGGCCCACGACTACTTCAAGCGCAACTGCTGGATCTCCACCGAATGCGAGGACCCGTTCGTCTCCGACGTCATGCGCTGGCTCGGCGACGACCACATCGTGTTCGAGACCGACTTCCCGCACCCCGACTCCAAATACCCCCATGCCACCGACGAATTCCTGGCCCTGCTGCCGGACCAGATCACCGCCGACAGCAAGCGCAAGATCCTGTGGGACAACGCCGTCGACCTCTACCGGTTCCCCGAGTCGCACATGCCGAGCGGCTTCCACGAGGCCACCACCCCGGCCCGGGCGTGAGTACGGGGCTGCGCCGCCCCTATCAGGCGGTCGACTACGACGAGATCGCCCGGCTCTACCCACCGCCGCCCGAGTACTACGAGACCGCCTACTACGACCCGCCGGATCTGATCGAGCGCAAGCAGCTGGCCCGGCTGCAGCAGCGGGCTTTGACCGCGTATCAGGTGCCGTTCTTTCGGGACCGCTGGGATGCGGTCGGCTTTGACCCGAGGTCTATCCGCGTCGTCGACGACCTGGCCAGGGTCCCGATGTACACCGTCGATGACATCCGCAAGAGCATCGAGGCGCACCCACCGTGGGGCGATTACCAGGGTGTCACCCCCGCCAGCGCCTTGCGCGAGCCGATGCGGGTCTACATGTCGGGCGGCACCACGGGCACGAGCCGGCCCGACGTTCTACACCCAGTGGGACCGTGAAGTGGGCACCCTGCTGATGGCCCGCGGCCTTTACGCGCAAGGGATCCGGCCGGGCGACGTCGTCCTCAATTCGTGGTCCTACGGCACCCACAACGGCGCTTGGTCGTTCGACGAGGCGCTCTACCGCTGGCTGAACTGCGTGGTGCTGACCACCAGCACCGGCAAGGTCACCAGCACCGAGAAGCAGATCGATCTCGCCGTCGAATACCAGGCGAACGGCATCCTCACGACCGGCGATTACCTGCTGCGGATGGTCGAGGTGGCCCGCGAACGGGGCTACCAGGTCGGCACCGATCTGAAGATCACTTCGCTGACGAACCTCGGCGATCGCGACGCCCTGGAGGCCGTCTTCGGACTGCCGTACTACCGCTCGTACGGGTTTCACGAGGTGCAGTGGGTCGCTCAGGAATGCCCGGCGCGCGACGGTCTGCACATCTACGAAGACGCCTTCGTGGTCCAGATCGTCGACCCGGAGACCGGCGAGGAACTGCCCGATGGGCAGACCGGCGCGATGGTCATCACCGAGCTGTACAAGACCGGCAGCCCGCAGTTTCGCTACAACAACATGGATCTGTCCTTCCGGTATCCGCGCGAGCAGTGCGCCTGCGGAAGCTGGCTGCGTCGGATCGGCCCGTTCGCCGGCCGGGCCGACAACATGGTGAAGCTGCGCGGAATCAACGTGTGGCCGGAGGCCCTCGGCGAGCTGGCGATGGCGGTCGACGGCGTGACCGGCGACTACTTCGTACGGGCGGTGCGGGCCGACGGCCGCGACGACATGGTGCTCGCCGTGGTCGGGGAAGGGGATCCGGGCCGCTTCCCGCAATTGGCGGCGGCTGTCAGCAAACGCCTGAGCGACGTCCTCGGTCTGGCGATCGAGGTCGACGTGGTGGGGCCGGGGGAGCTCGATGCGCTGACCGAGATCGAGACCGCACCCAAGCCCAAGCGCTTTGCCGACGAGCGGGGGCAGTGAGTGAGCCGGCCGCACGTCATCGACTACCTGGCCAACTGCTTCCTGCCCGACCGGCGGGCGGTGTGGGACGGCGCCATCGAGCGGGCCGGGATTCCCCTGAAGGTCCGCAAAGGCGATGAGGACAGCTTCGCCAAGCCCGCCGACATGGTGGCGCGGATGGACGAGCTCGGTATCGCCACCCTGCTGCTGCCGGCCTGCGACATCGGCCCGCACGGCACGCTGGATCCCTTTGACTACGAGCACGTTGCGGCCCGGTGGGAGGAGATCGAGCAGCTGGCGATGGACTGGCCGGGGCGATTCGCAGCGCTTGCCGTCCCCAAGCTCGGAGCCGGGATGGCGGCAGTTCGTGACCTGCGCCGGAAGGTGGCGCAGCCGTGGGTGGTCGGCATCTACTCCCACACCCACAGCTGGGATCTGCGCTTCGACGCGGCGGAGTACTACCCGTACTACGCGATCGCTTCGGAGGAGAACGTCGCTTTCGTCATGCAGGCCGGCACTTCCGGCGGGCTGATGCCGAGCGAGTGCGGCCATCCCATCGGGATCGACCGGCCGGCGCTCTACTTCCCCGAGACGCGGTTCGTGCTGTCTCATACCGGGTGGCCGTGGGTGGATGAGGCGGTCTCGATGGCGCTGAAATTCCCCAACGTCTACCTGGGCACGGGCGCCTACCCTCCACGGCATTGGCAGCCTGCGCTGCTGTCATTCCTGCGCGGTCCGGGCAAGCGCAAGGTGCTCTTCGGCACGAACTTTCCGACCGTCGGCCACCGGCACGCCCTCGCCCAGCTTGCCGAGCTCGAACTCGAAGCGACGGTGGCTGCAGCTCTCTGCGGCGACACCGCGCGCAGCGTCTTCCCGCGTCTCGCAGATCTCGACCCGGAGAGGGAGCCAGCATGATCGGCAAGGTCTACAACATGCCGCCGCAGCCACCGGAGGCCGGCAAGACGACGTATCTCGACGCCGGCGCGGTGTCGTTCGGCGTGGAGTACCGGGTGTTGGATCCGGAATCGCTGCGGGAGACCTACCAGGACAATCCGGCGCAGCTGGCCGAGCTCGAACGCGAGTCTCCGGAAGGCGGCTTCTTCGCGGAAGGCCTCTCGTTGCACGTCGTCGGCGCCGCGGATGGCCACGAATACCTGCGCTTCGATCTCTTCGACGACCCGCCGCACTACCACTACAACCATCCAGTGGTGGACGGCAATTACACCAACAATGTTGTGGACTACGACCCGGTCTCCAACGGCCCCTTCTTGGACTGGGCACTGGATCGGCTACGCACCCGGCTGCCCGAGATGCTGCGTGAGGCGGGCGGCGAGGATATAGCGAGTGCCGTTGATCCAGCTGTCGTGAATCCGGTTCTGGAGGATGTTCAGCGGCTGGCGTCCGCCACCCGGTGACCGACACGCTGGAGCTGCGCGGCCGGTCGTTCGCACTGGGTGACGGTCGCCTGGCGGTGCCGGAGCCCGCGGTCAAAGCGTGGCTCAGCGAGCATGCAGGTGCGGCGATCCCGGTCCCCGCTGGTGTCACAGTGGCGGCTGATCACCTCGAGCCGGCGACGTGGAGCAACCTGCGAGAACCCCTGGTACTGAAGGCTTTTGGGCCGAGGATCATCCACAAGAGTGAGCTGGGGGCGGTGCAACTGGGGCTGACCGCAGCCGGCGTCCCAGCTGCCATCGGCCAGTTGTCAGAGCAGCTTGCGGGACGAGGGACTAAGGCGCAGGGCTACCTCATCGAGGAGCAGCATCCCGGCGGCTTGGAGCTGATTGTCGGGGTTGTTCGCCACCCCGGCGTGGGCCCCGTCGCCCTGTTGGGATTCGGCGGCACGCTGGCAGAGATCCTCGACACCAGCGTGCTGCGGCTGTGTCCGATCAGCGACAGCGACGCCGAGCAGATGATTGATCAGCTCCCGGGTACGGCATTGCTCGCCGGCGTCCCCGGAGCCGCTCCGGTCGACCGCAAGGCGCTTGTCGGGCTGCTGATGTCGGTGGCGGGTAAGCCAGGGGAAGCCGGCACGTTCTCCGTCGTGGAAGCGCTGGGAGATGCGCTGCTGGAGTTCGAGTGCAACCCGGTCGTCGTGACACCAGAAGGGGTGTGCGCGCTCGATGCCCGCCTGATTCTGGAAGAGCGGGTGGCTGTGCCGACGGTGCCGCTGGCGCCTGCCACCGATTTCACCCGGCTGTTCGCGCCACGGGCGATTGCCGTCGCGGGCGCATCGACGACCAAGGTGACCTTCGGCAACCGCTTTCTGGCGGCCTATCGGGCGGCCGGCTGGACCGACGGTCTGTACGCCTTGCATCCGCACGCCGACCAGATCGACCGGGTTCCAGCGGTGGCGGCCGTCTCCGCGATCCCCGGAGGTGTCGACTACCTGCTGGCGGCAGTCCCCGCAGCGGCCTGTGCGGACCTGGTGCGCCTGGCCGCCGGCGCGGCCAGTTTCGTCCACATCGTCAGCGGCGGCTTCGGCGAGACGGACGCGGCTGGTCAGGCCAGGCAGCTCGATCTGCGGGCGGCCGCCCGGGAGGCGGGCTTGCGGGTGCTGGGGCCTAACTGCATGGGTGTGTACAGCCCGCGCGGACGGCAGACTTTTCAGCTGGGCAGCGCAGGTGCTCCCGGCAGCGTCAGCGTCCTGTCTCAAAGTGGCGGACTGACGGGTGACATCCTGCAGGCCGGGCGCCGGGCGGGGCTGGAATTCGCCCAGCTCGCCTCCATCGGCAACGCCGTCGACGTCACAGCTGCGGAGCTGCTCGACTGGCTGGTCGACGACCCACAGACGCAGGTGATCGGCCTCTACCTGGAGGGACTCGCCGACGGTGATCGGCTGGCCGCGGCCTTGCGCCGTGCCCGGGGCTGCAAGCCGGTCGTCCTGCTGGTCGGCGGGATGAGCGCGCAGGGGGCGCGGGCGGTCGCCTCACACACCGGGGCGATGACCAGCGACTCCCGGATCTGGCAAGCCATCGCCGAGTCAACTGGCGCCGTCCTGGCGCCGACCCTCGAGGACCTCATCGGGTGCCTGGTGCACCTACAACGCTGGAGCACGGCGAAAACTGCTGCTGCCGCGCCCGATCCGCGGGTACTCGTCGTCGGTCCGGGCGGGGGTGCCTCGGTCTTGAGCGCCGATGCCGTCGACCGGGCGGGACTGCGTCTTGGCTCGGTCAGTGGTGCCGCGCAAGATGAGCTGAGAGGGCTGGGCTACGGAGCCGGCACCAGCGTGGCGAATCCGCTGGAGATCCCACTCGGTCCCGCTACCCCGCCGGATTCGTTCGCCCGGGTGCTGGACCCGCTGTTGGCGCGTGAGTCGTTCACGGACATCCTGTTGCACGTGAACGTCGCCTCTTACTACGGATACGGCCCGCCTGATCTGCGCCCGCTGGCCGATCTGGTGCTGCGAACCGCGCAGATCCCGGTCGGATCGGCGCGGGTCGCGCTCGTCTTGCGTAACGCCGAAGTGGCCAGCGGAAACGATGCCGACCTGGTCGCCGAGGCCTGCCGCGCCGCCCGGCTGCCGACGTTCACCTCGTTGGACGTGGCGACCCGGGCCATCGCTGCCGCGCAGTCATTCGCCGGCGCGGCCGCATGACCGCCATGGCGCGTTTCGTCGACAAGGTTGCTGTGATCACCGGCGCGGGCGGTGGGGTAGGCCGGGCGACTGCGTTGCGGCTGGCATCCGAAGGCGCTGACGTCGTCGCCATCGACATCGTGGCCGACCGCGCCGAGGAGACGGCGGCCTTGGCTGCCGACTATGGAGTGTCGGCCCTCGCTCTCACCACCGACGTCTCGCAGGAGAGCTCGGTGGTCGCCGCCATCGACCGGGTGATGAGCCGCTTCGGAAGGCTCGACGTGATGCACAACAACGCCGCGTCGCTCGGGCCCGACGTCTTCGGCCGTGACCTCGACCTCGTCGATCTCGATGTCGAGACCTGGGACCGCACGATGGCTGTCAATGCGCGCGGCGTGATGCTCGGCTGCAAGCATGCCGTGCCGGCGATGCGCGCGGGCCGGAGAGGTGGGGCGATCGTGAACACGGCGTCGGTCTCTGCGTTGATCGGTGATGACGTCAGAGCCTCCTACGGCAGCTCCAAGGCGGCGATCGTGGCCCTGACCCGCTTCGTGGCGACCATGTACGGCGCGGACGGTATCCGCTGCAATGCCGTCGCTCCGGCCCTCGTGATGACGCCGATCGCCTTTGAGCAGCTGGACGAGCGGACCATGAAGCAGAAGGCGGCCGAGCGCGTACTTCCGGATCCGACGCTGCCGGAAAACATTGCGGCGGTCGTGGCTTTTCTGGCATCCGGCGACGCGGCGTGCGTGACCGGTCAGCTCCTGGTGGCCGACGGCGGCACGATGGCGCACCGGCCGGATCACGCGATGCGCGCTTGGGAGGCCGTCCTGCGTGAGGAGTCATCTTGAAGTTAAGCAGTCGTTTGATTTAGTCTTCGGAGTCGAAGATGAGGAGTCGCTATGACCCGTGTGATCTCTGCCGACTGCCACGTGAACGAGCCGCCATGGGTCTTTGACCGGGTGCCGGCCGGCTACCGCGACCGGGCGCCACGCATGCTGCGCGGGGCCGACGGCGGCGATGGCTGGAGCTTTGACGGTGCGCCGCCCAAGCGCACCTTCGGAGTGGAGGCGATGGCCGGGCGGGTGAAGTCCGAATATCAGGCGTCGGGTCTGCGCTTCGAGGAGATTCTGCCCGGCAATTACGACGGCGCCGCCCACGTGGCGGACATGGAACTCGACGGGATCGACGTCAGCATCGTCTATCCGGCGCAGGCCATCTTCACTTACGTCGAGCCAGACCGCGGCCTGGCGACGGCGTGCATGAGCGCATACAACGACTGGCTCCTGGAGGATTTTCAGGGCGCTGACCCCAGGCGCATCGTCGGGTTGCCATTGCTGCCGGTAGAAGACGGGGTCGACGTCGCCGTCGCCGAGCTGGACCGGGTGCTGGCCAAGGGCGCCAAGGCCGCCTTCATCCCGGGCAGCCCGAGCCGCCCGTACCACGACCCCTACTACGAGCCCTTCTGGGCGGCGGTCACCGAGCGCGCCGTTCCCCTGACGTATCACCGCACCTTCGGTGGCAGGCCGCAGGAAGCCGACTGGGACAATGTCGCGAACAACAATTTCAGCGCGGCGGGCACGGTTCACCGGTTCCTGTCCTCGACCCGGCTGCTGACGTACCTGGCGTTCAGCGGGGTCTTTGAGCGCTTCCCTGGCCTTCAGATCGTCGCGGGCGAGGTCAACTTCGGGTGGCTTCCCTTCTGGGCGCAGTCGATGGACGAGCAGTTCCACAATCAGCAATCGATGGGGACGTTGGACTCCACCGAGCCGCCGAGCGCCCTGCTGGGCCACAACATCTTCGTGACGGTTCTCGACGACCACGTCGGCTTCAAGCTCGTCAACGATTACCCCTACCTCGCTGACGCCGCGATGTTCTCCACCGACTATCCGCACAGTGTTTGCCTCTGGCCGAACAGCCAGAAGCACGTCGCTGAGCTCACCGCCGGACTGTCGGCGATCGATACCGAGCAGATCCTCAGCGGCAACGCGGCTCGGGTGTACGGGGTCTAGCCGGTGAGCACCGGTCACCCGCTGCGGGACAGGGCAGCGATCGCCGGCGTCGGATATACCGAGTTCTCCAAAGACTCAGGAGTCAGCACCCTGACCCTTGCGCTACGGGCCATCACTGCGGCGCTGGCTGACGCTGGTCTGACGGCGGCGGACGTGGATGGTGTGGCCTGTCACCGGGTCGGCGATTCGGTGCAGGCGGTGGTCGTCGCGCAGTCATTGGGCATTCGTGATCTGCGTTTCCACCTGGACATGTTCGGCGGCGGCAGCACGTCGCATCAGGTGATCGCTTCGGCGGCCATGGCCGTCGTCACGGGAGTGGCCGACACGGTCGTCTGCTGGCGGGCGATCAATGCCAGGTCCGAATGGCGAATGGGGGGCACCGGCCGTTCCGCCCCGGAAACCGTCGAATTCCAGTATCAGGTGCCGTACGGGTACGCCACCCCACCGCAGCAGTACGCGATGCAGGCGCGGGCGTACATGCACCAGTACGGCATCGTTGCGGAAGACCTCGGCCGGGTCGCCATCAGCCAGCGCAACTACGCCATGCAGAGTCCGCGCGCCATGATGCGGACGCCGCTGACGATGGAGGACTACCTCGCCTCGCGATGGATCGTGGAACCGCTGCGCCTGTTCGACTGCTGCCTGGAGACCGACGCCGCCGTAGCCCTGGTCGTCACGACGACGGAGCGGGCCCGCGGGCTCGCCCAGCGACCGGTGCTGATCAGCGCCGCCGCCTACGGAAGCGGCCACAATCTCTACTCCAACCACCGCGGCGATCTCGGTACGAGCGCGGCCGCGGAGCTGGCGCCGCGGCTCTACGCGATGGCCGGCATCGGGCCACAAGAGGTGGACGTCGCCGAGCTTTACGACGCCTTCACACCGCTGGTGCTGGTGCAGCTTGAGGACTACGGCTTCTGCCGGAAGGGCGACGCGGCCCAGTTCATCGCCGATGGCAACATGTCGCCCGGTGGCGCGCTCCCGGTCAATACCCACGGAGGGCACCTGTCCGAGGGCTACGTGCACGGACTCAACCACGTCGCGGAGGCGGTCACCCAGCTTCGCGGGGGCGCCGGGAGCCGGCAGGTCGCGCGGGCAGAGGTCGCCCTCTCAACCGCTCAACCCGGCTACGTCGCGGGCACCACGTCGGCCCTGCTGCTGCGCAAGGACACCTGATGGCCGACCGCGATTCGCTGCCATGGTGGGAGACGCTGTCCCGCCACGAATTCGTGCTGCAACGCTGCGCGTCCTGCCAGGCCTGGCGCTGGCCGGCGCGGGCCATCTGCAACCGGTGCGCCTCCTTCGACTGGGCCTGGGAGCCGGCCTCCGGCTCGGGAACCATTGCCAGCTGGATCGTGACCCGCCACGCCTTCCTTCCGGGTTTCCAGGCGCCCTATGTGGTCCTCACCGTTCGCCTTAGCGAGCAGGACGATCTCCTGCTGCCAGGCAGCTACGCGGGCCCGGCGGATGATCCGGGACTCGGCGTCGACGTGCCCGTCGTGGTGGCGTTTTGATGACGCTGCTGATGACGCTGCTGATGACGCTGCTGGCGCGGATCGCCCGGGGTCGCTGCTCGGCTGGCGGCTCGCGTCACGAGTGGAGAAAGGCATCCGATGAAGGCTTGGGTAGTTCGGATAAGCGGTGAACCGGCGCAGCTCGAAGACGTCGAGATCGCAGCCCCGCAGGCCGGAGAGGTCCGGGTGCGGATAGCCGCATCCGGAGTGTGCGGGTCGGATCTCACTGTGCTGGCCGGTCGGAGTCCGGTCGCGAAGTTTCCCGTCGTTCTCGGCCATGAAGGCGCCGGCGTGGTGGTGGAAGTCGGCGCGGGTGTCACGTCAGTGGCCCCTGGCGATCACGTCGTCGTCGCGCTCTACGGTCCCTGTCTCAGCTGCCGAAACTGTCTTTCCGGACAGCCGGTGCACTGCGACGGAATGGCACGTATCAAAGCGATCTCGGGGTTGATGGCCGACGGTTCCACCCGGCTGTCGTCCAAGGGCGAGCCGCTGCATCCGTTCGTGGGCAGCGGCACGCTGGCGCAAGAGGTGGTGGTGCGCGCGAGTCAGCTCGTACCGATCCCGGCTGACGTGCCGCTTGACGTCATCTGCCTGGCCGGCTGCGGCGTGACGACCGGGCTGGGCGCCATCTTCAACGTTGCTGAGGTGCAGCCAGGCGAAAGCGTCGCGATCGTCGGCTGCGGGGGAGTCGGGCTGTCGGCCGTACAGGGCGCTCGGATCGCCGGGGCGGGCCAGATCATCGCGGTCGACACCAACCCGTTCAAGCTCGGGCTGGCCCGCCGGATGGGCGCCACCGATGCGTTCCTGCTCGAGGATCAGGATCTGGTCGCGGCCATCAATGAGGTACGGCCGGGCGGGGTCGACGTGGCTCTGGAGGTGGTCGGGATTCCATCTCTGGTGGCGGCGGCGCTCGCCTCCACCCGTCCCGGCGGCCGCTGCGTGATGGTCGGCTCACCACCTGCCGGCAGTGCGATCCCGGTCGATGCCCGGGTGCTCTTCTCCGAACGGCGGCTGCTGGGCTGCGTCGGCGGGAGCAACGTGCCGGCTCGCGATATCCCGCGAATCGTGCAGCTCTACCGCAATGGCTCTCTGCTGCTGGACGAGCTGGTGTCCCAGCGGTTTGCCCTGTCCGCCGCTGCCGATGCCTTCGCAGCTGCCGCGGCCGGTCAGGTGGCCCGCGGCGTCGTGGTGATGGATTCCCGTCTGGAGCAGAGCGCATGAGCGAGCAGGTGTTGTCCTCCGAACCCACCTCGGTGACCGACTATCCGAACTACATCGGCGGGCGTCACGTTGCCGCCCGATCAGGTCGGACGCTGGAGTGCACCAACCCGGCAACCGGCCAGGTCTGGGCTCGGATACCGCGCAGCGACGCCGACGATGTCGCAGCCGCCGTGGATGCCGCCAGGAGTGCGTTCGAAGGGTGGTCCCGGCTGGACGCGAAGGCACGCGCCGGCCATATCCGAGCCTTGGCCGAGGCGACCCGAGGTCACATCCGCGAACTGGCGGACCTCGAGACAGCCGATACCGGCCGCGTCATCAAGGAGACGCTCTACGGCCATCTCCCGACCTGCGTGGAGATCCTGCACTTCTTTGCGGGCGCGGCCGACAAGTTGCACGGGGAGACGGTCAACGTCGGTCACGCCAGCTTCAATTTCACCCGCCGCGAACCGCTCGGCGTGGTCGGCCTGGTGCTGCCGTGGAACTCGCCGATGTCGCTCGTCGTCGCGAAGGCCGGAGCGGCACTGGCCGCCGGCAACACGGTGGTCGTGAAGCCCGCGGAACAGGCGTGCTGCTCGATTCTGCGCTGGACCGAGCTCTTGGCCGACGCGGGGCTTCCGCCCGGCGTCATCAACGTCGTCACGGGACTGGGAGAGGAGGCCGGCCGGGCGCTGGTTCGCCATCCGCAGGTGGCCCGCATCAGCTTCACCGGCTCGACCGAGACGGCCCGAATGATCATGGCTGACGCGGCAGGAACCCTCAAACAGCTGCACTTCGAGCTCGGCGGCAAGTCGCCGAACATCGTCTTTGCCGACGCCGATCTGGAGGCGGCGACCCTCGGCGTGACGCGCACCGGAGTATTCACCGCGAATGCCGGGCAGTCGTGTATCGCCGGTTCACGCATCCTCGTTCAGCGGCCGGCCTTTGACGACATGGTGAAGCGCATCAGCGCGGTCGCAGCGGATCTCGTGGTGGGAGACCCGACGGATGAGGCGAGCGACGTCGGTGCCATCGTCTCGCCGGAGCAGCTGGCACGGGTCCGCGGCTACCTCGAGATCGGGTGCGACGACGACAGGCTCGAGCTGCTTTTTGGTGGCCGCTCGACCCCTGAGCTCTTCGCTCCTTCCCATCCGCTGGCCGGCGGCTGGTTCGTGGAGCCGACCCTGTTTCGGGCGGCCGGCAACGAGACGCGGCTCGCCCAGGAGGAGATCTTCGGACCGGTGGCCGTCATCGTCCCCTTCGATGATGAGCAGGAGGCGATCACCATTGCGAATGGGACCGATTACGGGCTCGCAGCCGGCATCTGGACGTCGGACTTGCGTCGAACCCACCGGATGATTCGCGACCTTGACGCCGGCAACGTTTGGGTCAACGCCTTCCCGCGCATCCATTGGGCGCTACCGTTCGGAGGAGTGAAGGATTCCGGGTTCGGCAAAGATTCAGGCTGGGAGAGCGTGCTCGAAAACACCCGCATCAAGACCGCTTGGATCGATCTGGCGTGACCACGGCTCGGGCTTCCCCCACCGGATTGACGGAATCGGCGGCCACAGAATCGACTGGATCCGCTCGACCCGGCGAACTCTCCAGTCGCCAAATGTGGCTGGTCTTCTCGGTCACCAGTCTCGGCGTGCTGCTCACCGGTTTGAACGCCAGCACGCTCGACGTCGCACTGCCCACGGTGTCACGGCACTTCTCCGCCAGCGCAATCGCAGCCAGCTGGATCCTGCTTTCCTATCTGCTGGTCAGTACTGTCCTCATCCTGCCGTTCGGGCGGCTGGCCGACATCATCGGCCGGCGGCGGCTCTATCTCCTCGGCCTGGCGCTGCTGACCATTTCCAGCCTTGTGGCGGGAGCCGCGCCTGACGTCGCCGTCCTCATCCTCGCCCGGATCGGGCAGGCGGTCGGTGCCGCATCGATCATGGCGAACGTTTCCGCGATCCTCACCGACGCTTTCCCGACCCGCAAGCTCAGCCTGGCGCTCGGATTGAACGTGACGGTCGCCGGGGTCGGACTCGTCGCCGGGCCCGCGATCGGAGGGCTGTTGGCCGACAGCGTGGGCTGGCGCTCGGTCTTCTGGTTCAACGTTCCCTTCGGCGTGATCGGCCTGGCGTGGGCTGCCGCGACGCTGCGCGAGCCGTCGCGCTCCGGTACGCGGGAGCCCTTCGACGTCACCGGAGCGGTCCTCTCGCTCATCGTCATCGGTTCGCTCATCACCGCCATCGCGCTAGGCGGTACGAAGGGTTGGGCGGCGTGGCCGGTGGTCGTTTCCGTCTGCGTTTTCCTGGTCGGGGCCCCGATCCTGCTGGTGAATCAGCATCGCCAGCCCTTCCCGCTGATCGACCTGACCCTCTTTGCTAACCGCGAGCGGGCCATCGCGTTCTCGGTGACCTTCTCCCTGGCGCTGGCCCGTTTCGGGCTCGTGCTGCTGATTGCGCTCTACCTGCAGGCGGCGCACGGGTGGACGGCTGGTCATACCGGACTGATCATCGTTCCGACGGCACTGGGGATGATGGTCGCCTCCCCGGTCGCCGCTCGGCTGGCCCGCCATTTCTCCGCCCGCATTGTCGCCACCGCCGGCATGGCGCTCACCTCGGGCGGCTTGTTCTACCTGGCAGTTGTGCTCGATCCCGCAACCGGAGCGGGCACTTTGATCGCTGCGCTGACGGTCGTCGGGGTCGGCTCTGGACTCGTCATGACCCCTAACAGCAGCTCGATCATGGCCAGCGTCGCGCCTGACCGGCGGGGCGTAGCCAATGCTCTACGGGCGACGCTGCAGAACGTCGGAACCGTGACCGGTACGGCCGTGTGCCTGGCGATCGTGACCGGCCCACTGGTGCCTGCCGACCAGGCTGCTGCGTACGCGGGCACCTTGTCCAAGCTCTCCTCGCAAGCGCTGCCGGCCTTCACCAACGCCTACCACCAGGCCCTCTTCCTGCTCGCCGTCCTCACCGGGCTCGGTGCGGTCGCTTCAATGCTCCGCAACCCGCCGCCGACGGTCTAGCCGAACTTCAATGAGGCGCTCCGTGCAGGACCAGTAAGCGCACGATCTCGGCTTGCTCGGCCTTGGCTTCCGGAGAGCCGCTCCCACCTCGACCGGTGTTACGCGTCGCCAGAGCTCATCGGCGTGGAGCCGTTCTTGTTCGCCTGGTATGGATCCGCGCCCCCGTCGAGTAGCGCGGCCACGGCGGAGGCGCAACGCGTTCGCACCGCGCGATGCAGGGGTGCAACTCCGCGTCCGTCGACGGCATTCGGGTCAGCGCCCGCTTCCAAGAGACAGCCGACCGTTGAAGCCTGAGCGTCTGGATTCCAGGTCGTGCCATCCGGCTTGCCATCCGCGGCGTAGTGCAGGGGCTGCGCGCCCCGGCGGTTCCGTGCGTTGACATCTGCCCCGGCCGCCAACAGCGCCCGCGCGACCTTTGGCCGATGGCCGGCAGCGGCGACGTGCAGGGCCGAGTCGCCGCTGTACACGTAGTGCGTGATCTCTTCAAAGAAGAAGTCCGCCGCCACCTGGCGAGTTGCGCCTTGCTTCAGACGAATGCTCGCGAGCGAAGGCCGAGCTTCCAGCAATTGCAACGCCAGCGCATCGTCCCCCTTGGCGGTCGCTCGCATCATTTGCATCAGCTCCGACTCGTCGGCAACCATGCGGCCGACACTAGCGCTGGCAGCTCTCGGCCCTGGCCTGATCCCTTAAGTCCGGAGTGGGTGGTGGCTGCGGTGGTGCAGGCCGTGGCGTTGTCCTGGTTGGGGTGGTCGGCCGTCGGGTGGGTGGAACCAGGGGGTGCGGTGTTTGTCGGTGTCGATGGTCATCCGCCAGCCGCCTTCGTGTACGAGGTGGTGGTGAAAAATGCAGAGCAGGTCGAGGTTTTTGTCTTTGGTCGGGCCGCGTTGTTCTTGCCAGGGTTTCCGGTGATGGGCTTCGCAGGCGGCTGGTGTCCGGTCGCAGCCGGTGAAGATGCAGCCGCCGTCGCGGGTGTTGAGGACACGGCGTAGCCCGGCGGAGACGGTGCGCATCGCCCGGCCGTAGTCGAGGAGTTCGGAGTTGCCGCCGTAGACGGCGGGGATGAGATCCGCGTCGCAGGCCATCCTCCGGGCGGCACCGGCGGGAAGGTTGCCGCCGCCGGACACTGCGGCGGTGCCGAGCCCGTCGAGGAGTTGCTGGTGGGTGAGGCCGACGACGATGGTGTGCCGTGACGGCCCCGGTGAGTCACAGGTTGCGTGGTGGGTGACGCCTTGGCGGCAGACGTCGACCAGAGCGTCGGCGCGGCGGCGGCCGACGGATTCGGTGAGCAGGTCTCCGCCGGGCACGGGCTTGCGCAGAAAGCTGGCGATCGCTGCGGACAGGATGAGTCCGTTTTCGGCGTCGAACCAGCCGTCGAGGCGCCACATGCCGTCCATGGTTTGCGACAGGTGCAGGGTTTGGGCGGCCCGTTTCTTCGCCGTCTCCTTCGCCGATACTTCCGGCACCGCCTGGGAACGCAGGTCTTCGGCGGCGGCGGCCAATTCCTTGGGTGTCATGACCGCCGCCAACCCGGCGAGATAGGTGTCCATGGCGGCGATCAGGTCGGTGTCGAGCAGCTTCTTGGTCGCCGCGTCGATGACCGCCGCGTGCTCAAGGCCCAACTCGCCGCATTCGAAAGCCTTCAACGTGGCGGGCAGCGAATCGGCTAACGCCCGTCCTACGTGGATTCGGCGGCTGGCCCAGCCGTTGTTCTCGTTCGCTGTCCGCCGCACAAACGCTGTCACCGACGCCGCCCCATCGATGCGGTACTCCCCGGACCGATCCGCGCGCTCGATCAACCGGACCGTGGCCAGCTCACCCTGACGCACCCCCGCCAGGACTTCGGGGAGGAATTCGACGGCCAGCCGACCGCTGAGGTCAGCGTTAACGGCGGCAGCGAGTTCGGCGGCGAGGGCATGGAACTGTGCCACCTTCGCCCCGAGCTCACGATCGAACATGTGTACGAGTCTATCAGAATAAGGCCAGCTAGACAGGCTAAAAGCCAGCCAAATGTTATCCACAGAGAGGCCAATCGAGCCCGGCTGCCGGACCAATGTGCTCTCAGTTATGAGCCGGTTGCCCGCCTGCTCCATGTGTGGTGCATGATGCGCGCGTGAGAACAGAAGCGGGCTGGGTCGAGGACATGCCCGACATCTACCACGAGGCGCTTGGCCCCGCGCTCTTCGAGCCGTACGCCGGAGATCTCGCGTCCAGGGCCGCGACCCTGAGCCCCAAGCGCGTACTCGAGCTGGCGGCGGGGACAGGCATCGTCACCGCCGAACTGGTCCGTGCCCTCCCGGCCGCAGACATCACCGCGACGGACCTCAACCCGGCCATGGTCGCCTGGGCCCAGGCCCACGTCAGCGGTCCGACCTGGCTGCAGAGCGACGCACAGCAGCTCCAATTCCAGCCCGATTCGTTCGAGGTCGTGGTCTCGCAATTCGGCGTCATGTTCTTCCCGGACAAGCCGGCAGCATTCGCCGAGGCCCAGCGCGTGCTGGTGCCCGGCGGCCACTTCCTCTTCACCGTCTGGGACGTGGTCGAAGCATCCGAATTTCCGGCGGCGATGGTGGCGAGCCTGGCGGCAGTCCTGCCCGATGACACCCCTGATTTCATTGTCAGGGTTCCCCATGGCTATTGCGACGAGGTCCAGATCGACTTGGACCTTCGCGCCGGCGGGCTCCGAACGATTGGCATCGAAGAAGTGAGGCGATGGGGCCAGGCCTCATCAGCGAAGGAACTGACAGCGGGATTCTGCCTCGGGACTCCGCTCCGCTTCGCCCTGGAGGCGAGGGGTGCATTGCCTGATCTCACCGCCGCGCTGGCCGACGAGATGACGGCCCGGCTGGGCCCCGGCCCGGTTGAGGGCGGTCTGGCGGCGCTGGTGGTCACTGCCCAGAAGTAACCCTTGGAGACAGCACCAGGTGTTAGCTCTCCCCAAGCACGATCAGACAGTCAACGGCGTAGGCAGATTCCGGCGTCACGACGACGGGATTGAGGTCCAGCTCCAGCAGCCGTGGACCGGCCGCAAAAGCTAGCCGTGCCACCGCCTCGATGACATCCAGCAACGCCTCGACATTGACGGCCGGCTGACCGCGGGCACCCTGCAGCAGACCGAATCCCTTGAGACCGCTGACCATTTCGCGGGCGTCGTCACGGTCGAGGGGGATCGGTCGGGTGGCGGTGTCACGAAGGATCTCAGCGAAAATGCCGCCGGTTCCCACCGTCACCGCCGGACCGAGCACCGGGTCGGACACGACTCCGACGATCATCTCGACGCCGCCGACGATCTGCTGCTGAACCAAGATCCCGTCACACGACGCGTCCGGGGCCAGCGACTCGGCCCGTTCGAGCAACTCGCCGGCCGCAGCGAGCGCCGAAGGGCCGGAGGTGATTGCGACCCGGACCAACCCCAGCTCGGACTTGTGCGGGATATCGACCGAAGCCACCTTGAGGACCACCGGAAAGCCGACGTCCTCCGCGGCCTCCGCGGCTGCTTCTGCGTTCACCGCAAGTGACTCGCGGGCCAGCGGCACCCCGAAGGCCTCGAGCAACTCTCGGCTTGCAGTGGCATCGGCTACGCCTACCGACGAAAGTGCCCGCGCTGCCGAAGATTCCGGCGTCAGGCGGACATCCGAAGCGACGCGTCGGCGATACCCTGCCGCCATCCTCGAGCGCTCCTGCCAGGCTCGTAGCGCTCCGAAACAATTGCGGAAAGAGCGAAATAATGGCACTCCGCTGGCGACCAGATCCGCGAAGCCCGGCTCATCCGTCTGGTAGGAGTTCCAGGTCGCAATAACCGGGACCGGGAGGACGTCCGCGAGCGCGCGGATATCTGCGGCCAGGTTGTCGGTCATCAGACCGACGGCTCCGGTGAGCCCGACCACCACCAGGTCGACGTTGGGATCTGCTGCGAGCAACGTCAGGAGCCGGTGGCGTTCCTCGGCCGGAGAGGTGAGCAGGAAGGTTCCGCCGTTGTCGACCGGATTGGACACCGTCAGGTAGTCGGGGAGCAGCTTCCGCATCGCCGTCTGGGTCTGCTCGGTGAGCTGCGGAACCACCAGCCCGGCAGCTTCGGCGAGCTCTGCCATGAGGGTGCCGGAGCCTCCCGAGATCGAGTAGAGCCCCACCCGCGAACGCGTTCCGGCCGGAAGCTTCGCGAAGAGCGCCGCCGTATCCAGCAGCTCATCCAGATCCCGTACGCGCGTGACGGCGTATTGCGCGAAGAGTCCGTCGACCACCGCGTCGGAGCCCGTGAGGTGGCCGGTATGAGAGCTGGCCATCCGTTGACCCGCGGAGGTGCTTCCGATCTTCAGAGCAACGACGGGCTTGCCCGCGATAGCAGCGGCGTGCAGCGCCCGGCGCAGCTTGGCCGCGCTCTTGAAGCCCTCGAAATAGCCTGCAATCACGGCGGTTTCGGGATCGGCGGCGAAGTATTCGATGAAGTCGGCGGCCTCGAGATCAACCTCGTTGCCGGTGGGCACCCAGCGCGAAAAGCCGATCCCGAAGCGGGAGCCCTGCACCACGGGCCGGCCCTGGTGGCCGCTCTGGGTGACCAGCCCGATCTTGCCGCCGCGAAGCCCGGGGATCTCGGGCATCCGCTCGAAGGCATTCGTATTCGTGTTGGGCCCGAAGATGCGCATGCCGTGGCTCCGGGCGACCAAGGCGAGCTGTCGCTCGTGTTCGGCGCCGGCCGGCCCCGTCTCGCCGAATCCCGCCGAGAACACGAGCGCGTAGGAAATCCCCTTACGGCCGCACTCGTCGATCACGCCGGCAACGTTGGAGGCCCCGACACTGACGACGGCCAGCGTCACCGTCTCAGGGAGGTCCAGGACGCTCGGATAAATGGTGACGCCGTCGACATCGCCGCCCGCCGGATGGACGACATAGACGCGGTCGCATCCATAGCGGGCACGGATCGGGTCCAGCAATTGGCCGGCGCTGCTGGACCGGTCGAGGCGTCCCACGATGGCCACGCTGGCAGGGAAGAAGAAGGCGTCGAGGTCTGATCTTGGCTGCATCTGCGCCGAACCTAGGCTGACGATCGCGTGACCGGGATGCTCTGCATTTCGCTCTGCACGAAGCTGGTGAGAGCCACCGCGTGCAGCCCGCCGAGTCCGCCGCACACCACGGGTACGAACTGGTCGGGCCGCCCCGCAAGGCGCACCCGACCTTGCGCGTCTACCCGCTCCTTGTCATGCAGCACCTGCTGGTTGCCGGGGCGGAAGAGCTCGATCGGCTGCCAGGCGTACTCCCAGAGGTATTCCTGAAACGACTCGATGGCGGGAAAGCTTTCTCCGAGCCGGGTCGCCCACATCGGGTTCACCAGCAGCACCAACTGACCGCTGTCGCCCGTCAACTCCAGGAACCAGTTGTTCATGGGAAACGCGAGGCTCTTCGCGATCGTGTATGCCAGATCGTCCGCGGCGTCGTTGTTGACGTCAGCCAGCGGATAGGTCCCCTTTCCGCCATGAACCGTGACGACTTCCGCACCGGCCGAAAACCCCCGACGCCGCGCCAGCGACGGCCAGGGAGAGCGTTCCTCCCACTCCCCGAAACACAGTCCGAAACGGGCCGGCTGCCCAAAGACCGTACGGGACGTCTCACCCGCCCGCTGCCCTCCGATGTTTCGCAGGCACAGCGAAACGGCTCGCCCGATGGTCATTGACCCGCGGCCGGCGGCGCCGCCGAGGCACCCTGCCCGGTAGTCGATGTGCAGCGCGTCGCGGGTCGTGCCGTTCACGATCAGCATCGGGAAGACGCTCGAGGTCGTCGTAGTCAGACCGAGCGCATTCCACTCGGGCACCAGCACCCCTTGCAGGCCGGCGATAACCAGCGGAAAGGCAGCCGGTTGCACGCCCGCCATCGCCGCGTTGATCGCGACCAGCTCGACGGTGGCCTTCCCGAACCGGGGGGGCAACTCGCCGAGGACCTGTTGCGGATCGAGTGGCGTCTCGGCCAGCAGGGCGGCCACGCGTTCGTCGGTTGGTGGGAGAAGCGGGACCCCGTCACCCCACCCCTGCTCGATCGACAGCTCATAAAGCGCCGCCGGATCCGCCTCGATCTCGATGGTCGGGCTGGTGAGCGCTGAACTCACGCAACGGCCCCTAGCAGGGTCAGGAACTGCGGGTAGTAGTCGGCCGCGACCTGGCGCAGCTCGGACTCTTCCCGTGCCTCCAGCGGATACGGCAGCACCAGCGCCTTGAGGTCGGGGTGGCCGAGGAAACGAGCCATGTTGTGCCCGTGCTGAGCGAATTCGTCGCACACCGCGACAACGGCCGGCTTACCACTCGATTCCAGCGTGACGGCATCGTGAACGCTGTTGGACGTGCATGATCCGCAGGTGCCCAAACCCGATATGCCGCAGTCGATCTCGTCTGCCCAGGCCCGCACGTCAGCGCGGGTCTGCTCACCCTCTTCGCCGACCCGCCCCCCGGCCTTCAACACGACCGGGATGGCCCCGTCGCGACGCAGGAATTTCTCCCACTCGTCCACGATCAGCATCCACGACCGCCACGAACCCTCGTGCCGCAAGCCGACCCGCAAACCGGTGATCGGCCGGTCAAGCGTGTAAGTAGGCGCTCCTGGGACTTCGCCGGGCACCGCGGTGGGAAGCCGGATGAGCCAGGTCGCCGGCGCCGCTGCCCCGACACTCTCAGCCGGCTCGGCCGGCAGTGAGCGAACCTCAGTGACCACTTGCCCCGGCCGTCCTCGGATCGCGCAGCACCAGCTCGAACTCACCAGGACTGTGCCGCGCAATGGCGTCGGAGATGACCTGCTCGAGCAGCGGTCCCGGCAGCACGCACTCCGCGCACGTCGCGTCGGCGACCTCGAGGCGTACCTCGATCCGCGCCGTCGCCGGGTTTGCTTCGATGAGCGTGAGATCGGCGCCGTCAGCCTGCAGCATCGGCGCGAGCTCGGCGATAGCCGCTGTGACGGCATTCGGATCCATCGCTCGGGGCCCCCTTTTGAAATCTGCTTCGCCGTCAAACTATGTGCATAGCTCACATGTTGCAATGCCGTCGCTGCTACCGGTTGATCAGACCGCGTGCCTGTTTGGCGGTGAGGATTCTGAACGCCGATTGGTTCACCCGGGCCCGGAAGGCGGGATTCACCCTTGCGAACGCGAGGACGGTGTCGTACATCGATGGCAGGACCGAGGGGTCGACGGTCAACACCATGTCGCCGCCGGCGGCCACGAAGAGGACGGCTCGCTGGGCCGGGCTCCAGGCAGCGACCTGCCGCGCCCCGCCTAGGTCGTCACTGACCACCACTCCCTGGAAATGCAGATCCCCCCGCAGCACCTGGTCGATGATCGCCGGCGAGAACGCGGCCGGATTGTGCGGATCCATTCTCGCGTAGTACGCCGTCGACATCATCACGAACGGCGTTCCCGCATTGATCGCCGTGCCGAAGGCCGCGATGTAGGAATCACCGCGCGTGGTGACGTAATCGGTGACCCCGCTGCTGGTGTCGGTGTTCGCGTTCACCCGCCCGAGCCCGGGGAAGTGCTTGATCGTGGTGGCAACGTCAGCGTCGGTCATACCGCGCACGAAAGCCGAGCCGTGGCTGGCGACCACTGCCGGTGAGTAGCCGAATTCGCGCTGGTAGGCACCGATCGGGGGGTTGTAGCTGCCCGGCCCCGGCACGGTGTCCAGCACGGGCCCGAGGTCGACGTTGACTCCGGCTGCGCGCAGCTGGCGGCCCCAGTTGTAGGCGTAGCTGCGCAAGACCACTGGCTGGAAGGTTCCCTGGGTCAGTGCGGGAGGAATGGGCGAGAAACCGGGTCCATTGAGCACCTGGACCTGGCCGCCCTCCTGGTCGGTCGCCGCGAAGAGCGGAACCCCCGCGGTCGCCCCTGGAGTCGTCCGGGCCTGAAGCAGGTTGACCACGCGGGCGGTCGCCGCGATCCCCTGATAGCTGCGCGAGGTGAGCACGACGTTGCCGATGTGGCGGGTGCTGATCTCATTGGCCACTGTCGGGTCGGCGTACGTCGCCGGGGTGCCCACCATGAAAAGCTGTCCCACCCGCTGTTCGAGGGTCATCCTCGCCAGCACGCCGGCGGCGCCTCCGGTGGGCACCGGCACACATGCCGTGGCCAGCAGTGCGGTACCCGCCACCACCGAGGCGCCTGCCCCAAGACGCCGGGCACGAGCGCTATCGCGAGCACGGCGGCGACGTTGCCGCAGGAGTGTCACAGCTGGACCTAACACCACAGACCGGCGCCCGCCAAAGTCAACGCGCGTCGCGGGCCCGGGTGTCGCGAAATATGGTTGCGGCGATCTCGGTGGGCGTGCCAGTCGCTCGGAGGGTCTCGCCCGGCTCGTCCTCGCGCAGTGGCTCGAAAAGTGCCAGTTGGCTGTCGAGCAGGGAACCCGGCATGTAGTGACCGAGTCGTCGATTAAGCCTCGCGGCGAGCTCTTCGGGCGGGACCGCCAGCTCGACGAACCAGACCGAAGGGTGGCCCTGGCGTAACCGATCCCGATAGCTGCGGCGCAGCGCCGAACAGGTGACGATGGCGGCTTGTCCAGCTGCTTCGCGCTCACCGATCCAGCCGGCGAGTGCGTCGAGCCAGGGTGCCCGGTCTGCATCGGTCAGCGGGTGGCCGGCGCGCATCTTCGCCACGTTCGCCTCGGAATGGAAGCTGTCGCCCTCAGCGAAGGGCCAGCCGGTGATGCGCTTCAACTCAGCGGCGACGGTGCTCTTCCCGCTGCCTGAGGCGCCCATGAGGACGACGGTGGTCACGCGCGCACGACCGTCCCCGGGCCCAGCTCCGTCACCGAGGCGTATCCGGCCAGGCCCACCTGCAGGTCAAGGTCCGCGAGAAGGCTGCGCAGCACATGGTGCACACCCTCTTCGCCGGCGACGGCGAGCCCGTGGACGTACGGCCGGCCGATCAGCACGGCGTCAGCACCCAGTGCCAGCGCTTTGGCGATGTCAGCGCCGGTCCGAACCCCGCTGTCGAACAGCACGGTGAGCCGGTCCGCCGCGGCGACGATTGCCGGCAGGGCA
Organism: uncultured Actinomycetota bacterium; assembly: GCA_963839015.1. Classification (GTDB taxonomy): domain Bacteria; phylum Actinomycetota; class Actinomycetes; order Frankiales; family Frankiaceae; genus DATAZK01. The sequence continues at coordinate 99,804 of CAWITL010000001.1, forward strand.
TCGAGCGAGCCGATGGCTCCGTCGACCTGCCGCCCGCCGTGATTGCTGCAGATGACGCCCTGCACGCCGGCGTCCGCTGCCTGCCGTACGTCATCCGGGTGCTGGATTCCCTTGAGCACGATCGGTAGCGAGGTGATGGAACGCAGCCAGGCCAGGTCATCCCACGTCAGCGTCGGATTGTTGAAGACCCGGACGAATTTCAACACGGCAGCATTAGGGTCGGCGGGGTCGAGGTCGGCCGTGAACACCGGGTCGCTCAGGTAGTTCGCGATGCCGATCTGCTGCAGGAAGGGCAGGTAGGCCGTCTTCAGGTCACGGGGGCGCCAGCCCAGCTGCCAGGTGTCGAGGGTGACGACGATCGCCTCATACTCGGCTGCCTCGGCGCGGGCGACGAACGAGGCGCACAACTCGCGGTCGTCGGGCCAGTACAGCTGATACCAGCGCGGGGCACCGGGCGCGGCAGCTGCCACCTCCTCCATGGAGGTCGACGATGCGGTGGAGACGACGAACGGCACTCCGAGCCTGGCGGCTGCTCTCGCGACCGCCGGCTCGGCGCCCGGATGGACGATCGACAGCACCCCGACGGGCGCGAGCATGACCGGCGCGGGCATCGTGGTGCCGAGCACGTTCGTGGCATGCGAACGCACCGCCGGAATGCCGCGCAGCATCCGGGGCACCAGCCGCCAGTGGTCGAAGGCGTCGCGGTTGGCCTGAGCCGTGGACTCGATGCCCGCCGATCCCTCGACGTAGCCGATGGCCTGATCGGTCATCACCGCGAGTGCGGCGTCCCGGATCTCCCTCCAGTCGAAGGGCATGGACGGCTGCTCCCCGAACAGTCCCTTCAGGTAAATCTCGTTCTGGAACTGCGCGAAGGATTCCACGGGTCGCCCGTCGCTCGTCGTCGGAGTCTGTCCGCTGCCCGCGGGTCTGCGGGCGGCACCAGGTGGCGACTGTAAACCCGTGGCGAGCTCAGCCCGCTATGGGCTCGAGCGCAAATATCTCGGCGGCAAGGCCGGGGACGGCGACGGTGGCGCGGGTGGCGTCGGCGGCCGCTTCAGCGATCCAGAATTCGCCCAGCCGTAGTGGCTGCGCGGTCGTAGTCCGGCCATCACGGCGGCCGGCGAAACCGAGCAGCCGGCGGTGATGCAGCGAAAAGCTGACGCGGATGCCGCCGCCGGGCACGCTCCGGCCGACCACGAGGGCCCACGGCTGCCCGTCCCGGACACCCCGCCAGCCGCCGCGCACAACCGCGGGATCGAGGTGGCTATCGGAGATGACGCCGACCAGGCGCCCCTGCGCGTCGTCGATCTCCAGGGTCTGGCGAGGTCCGCGATGAGTCAGGACCAGGCGCAGACCGCTCGTGGCCAGGAAGCTCTCCCGGACGGTGGCGAGTTCGCCCAAGCCGTCCGTGGTCAGCGGCGAACCAGTCTCAGGAATCAACGTCATCGGCTCTCCGCAGGTGAACAGGGGTCAAGCGGCTGGTGTCAACGCTTGCGGTTGGCCAGCGTCCCTTGCGGCAGCGTCCATCGATCTGGAGTTATTCCCTCCGTTTACAAACCGTCTCCAGGCCAGCGCCGCGACGTAGACCGCCGTGGCGACGGACATGATCGCGAAGCTCGGCGGCAGCGAGGGCGCCGCGTAGGACAGCGCGAGCCCTGCCCAGACCGAGGCGACGGAGATGGCAGCCGAGAGCCAGAGCGCGCGGTAGGGACGGTCCGTCAGGGACTGGGCAGCTCCCGCCGGAGCCGCCAGCAGACCCAGCAGCAGCAGCGAGCCGACGGCCTGGGTCGCCTCGGCGGCCGTGACTCCGACCAGGGCGAGGAAACCGATGCCGAGCAGCTGGACCGGTACCCCGCGAGCGGCTGCCACCGCCTCGTCGATGGAAGCGAAGAGCAGCGGACGGGTGATGGCGATGACAACGACCGCGACCGCGAACCCGATGACAGCAGCCACCACCGCCTGCTGCGTCGACAGGCCGAAAATCGACCCGAAGAGCACGGTGACCCCAGCGCGTCCGCCAGCCTGACTGCTCGCGCTCTTGGACGTCGTGTAGATCGTCAGGAAGAGCACGCCCAGACCAAGGACCCAGGCGAAGGTGTTGCCGATGACCACGTCGTCGGCGCGTCCCCGCCGGCCCAATCCACCGATCGCGACTCCGAAGACGATGCATGCGGCGAACAGGCCGACGCGCAGGTCGATGCCGATGGCCAGCGCCGCGAGTGCGCCGGTGAACGCGATATGAGACAGCGCATCCCCGGTGAAGACCTGGCTGCGCAGGACGACGAAATAACCCACGAGCCCCGACGCGAGCGCAATGAAAGTGCCGGCCAGGAGGGCATTGACGAAGAACGGATGGGACAGCATGTGGGCGAGCCCGGTGAAGGGGTTCACGCCGTCCTCGCCGCCAGCCGCACCCGACGGCCGTGAGCTCGCCGGACGGCCTGCCAACCGATGGCAAGCAGGTAGACGCTGAAGCCGAAGGTGGTGACGAAGAAGCCGATCGGATAGATCGAGAAGTAGGCAACCCCGAGGCCCAGCCAGGTCACCAGCAGGCCGAGGATGACCGCGAGGCCGATCGAACGCCACGGAGCCGCCGTCAGTCGTTGAGCGGCGGCGGCCGGCATCACGAGCAGCGCGAAGACCAGCAACGCACCCGTGATCTGACTGACCTCGGCGGTGGTGATTGCGAGCAGCAGCAGGTACACGGTGCTGAGCAGCCGGGTCGGAACCCCACGCGAAGCTGCCACGGCGCCGTCGACCGAGGTGAAGAGCAGCGGCCGCCCGATGACGGCCATCACGGCCAAGGCGATCACGGCCAGCACCAGGAGCGTCACCACCTGGCCGTCGGTAATGCCCAGGAAGTTGCCGAACAGCAGCCCGTTGAGTCCTCCGAGAAAGCCCTTGTAGAGGCTGACGAAAAGCAGGCCGCAGGCCAGCGCATAGGCCTGCAGCACGCCGATGAGCGACGACTCCTCGCGCCGGGCGCCGCCGGCCTCGCTGCCCGCTCTGGCGGCGATGAGGATCGCGGCGACGATGGCGAAGACGAAGTAGCCAACGCTCGCCGACAGGCCGAGCCAGACCGCGCCGGCGGCCCCGGGGAAGCCGACGACGGAGAGCGTGTGGCCGGCGAACGATTGCTGGCGCAGCACCATGAACCAGCCCACCACCGCCGCCAGCACCGCGACGATCGTGCCCGCCAGCAGCGCGTTGCGCATGAAGTGAAATTCCAGGAGCTGGCGGATGTCGGTGGCCAGGTTCCAGCTCAGCTGCGGCTCGATCACGGGTGCGGTCGTCCGGTGTGGTGATCGTGGTGCACAGCCGAGGTGTCCGGCTGGCCGACGACCACGAGCCCCCCGCTCGACGTGGTGAGGACCTCGACCGGCGTCTGGTAGAGCCGGGTCAGCGTCTCGGTGGTGATCACCTCTGTCGGTGAACCTTCGACCGCGCTGCCGCCGGCGAGGTAGATCACGCGGTCCAGGTAGCTCAGGATCGGGTTCACGTCGTGAGCGACGATCATGACCGTCACCCCTTCCTGCCGGCAGATCTCGCTGATCAGGGCTGCCACTGCTGCCTGCGTGGTGAGGTCGAGACTGTCGAGCGGCTCATCCAGCAGCAGTAGCTGCGGCCGGTTCGCCAGCGCCTGGGCGATGAGCAGCCGCTGCTGCTCTCCTCCGGACAGCTCCCCGATCGGGCGATGGCCGTAAGCGGTAGCGCCGACCAGCTCGATCAGCTCGTTCACCCGCTGACGGGCTGCCCGCTGGCTGCGTCGGCCCGGCAGTAGCGGGACACCCCAGCGGGTGCCGTCGAGCCCCAGCCGCACCATGTCCACGCCGCGGATGCGCAGTCCCGCGTCGAAGCTGCGCCGCTGCGGGAGGTAGCCGATGTGGTGCCGGGCTTCCCCCGGAGGTTGGTCAAGGATGCTGACGCTTCCCGCGGCGAGCGGCAGCAGGCCGAGCGCCACCTTGATGAGGGTGGATTTGCCCACCCCGTTAGGGCCGAGGATGGCGACGAATTCGCCCTGCCCGACTGTGAGATCGACGTGACTCCAGATCAGCCGACCACCCACTGCGACCGCAGCATCGCGAAAGGAAACCGCGCTCACAGCGCCCTCACCGGGCCCACCTGTCGTCACTTTCCGGTGGCTTGGGCGAGGGCCGCTTGGATGCCGCGCAGCTGCGTGGACTGCCACTGCTGGTACGTGTCGCTGGCGGGGGAGAGCGTCTCGGTGACGGTCGCCGTGGGAATCCCCATGGCGCGGCAGGCGGTCAGCTGGGCCTGGACGTCCGGCGTGGTGTTCTGGCTGTTGTAGATGTAGATCTTGATCTGCTTCGTCGCGATCTGCCGGTCGATGGTCGTCTTGTCGGCCGCTGACACGTCGCTGCCTTCGGAGATGGCTTTCAGGAAGGACGGCGGCGTGATCAGGTCGAGGCCCAGCGCGGGCGTCAGCATGGCGAGGATGGATTCCGAGGCTCCTACCGGCGTGCCCGCGTAGTTCGTTTTGATGGCGGCAATGAGGTGGTCGTAGGTCTTCAGTCCGACATTCTCGAAGGTGGCGCGACCGCGAGCGAAGTCCGCTGCCTTGGCGGGCCGGAGCTTGGTCAGGTCGCTGGTGAGAGCCGCGATGAAGGTCCGCACGTTGGCCGGGTTGTACCAGCGGTGCGGGTTGTCGCCATCCTTGGCGCCCACCAGATCTCCGACGTTGATGACCGTGCTCCCGGGCGAAGTGGCCAGCAGCTTGTCCGCCCAGCTGTCATAGCCCACTCCATTGACGATCACCAGATCTGCCGTAGCGATCTCCCGGGCGTCGCCAGGCGTGGGTTCGTAGTCGTGGGGATCGGAGGCAGGGTTGGTGATGATGCTGGTGACGGTGACGTCCTTGCCGCCGACCTGGGCGGCGATGCTGCCCCAGAAGTTTTCGGCCGCCACGATGCGCAGGGGCGATCCCGCCGCGCTCGGTGATCCCGCCGACGAACCACAGGCGGTGAGCAGACCCGCCGACAGGCTGATGGCGAGACCGACACCGAGCACCCTTCGGACCATGTGAACCAGCTGGGACGGCATGCCACCAAGCTAAAGTGAAATGGTTCCCGATACAAATGCAGATTGCTGCATCTATGCCAGCTACCTGCATATATACCCAGTCGAGCTCAAGCCGGACGAGCTCAGTCGAACGGCAGTCCATGCGGCGCCTGCCGGGCGAGCAGCGCCTCCGCCCGCGTGGTCACCTGCTTGTCGTAACCCGGGCTGGTGGGGATGACGAACTGGCCCGTGCGTACCGCCTCCAGCACGAGATCAGCGACATCCCGCGGATCGGCGCCGGTTTCGCTCTGCTTCGCCAGCATCTCGTCGACGAAGGCCGCATCGGCGGCACCCTGACCATCGGCAAGGTCAGCCGGGCGGTTGCGCTGCGATTCCGCGATACGCGTGTTGACCGCCCCCGGCACCAGGACGGACGCGCCGATCTGGGACTTCGCCGCCGCCAGGTCGTGGGCCAGGCACTCGCTCAGGCCCAGCGCGGCGAACTTGCTGGTGTTGTACGGACCGCTGTAGCCGTTGCTCACCACGCCGGCCAGCGATGACGTATTGACGATGTGGCCGGACTCGCCGCCGGCGATCATGCGCGGAACGAAGGCGTTGATCCCGTGGATGATCCCCCACAGGTTCACTCCGAGCACCCACTCCCAGTCGGCTTCGGTGCGATCCCAGAGCACCCCGGCCTGGAAGACGCCCGCGTTGTTGCACAGCAGGTGGACGGCTCCGAACGCCTCGTAGGAACGCTCGGCGAGGGCCTCCACAGCTTCGCGGTCACTGACATCGGTGGATACCCCGATCACCTCGCTTCCGGCGCCGACGGACTGGACCGTCTCGAGGAGGGCGCCGTCCTCCACATCGGAGGCGACGACGCGCATGCCCGCCTCGGCGCAGCGTTGTACGAGGCCGCGGCCGATACCGCTGCCTGCTCCGGTGATGACGGCGACTTTGCCGGACAGGTCGGTGAGCACATCTCCTCCTTGGAGGTCGTCTGGTCTGGTCTGTGGGGACGGGCGTTGGGAAGAGTTTGCCGGTTCGTCGACGACGGGGAGTTAGATCGCGGCTATGGACGAGCTTGCCGGGTCAGAGCTGGAACGCATCGTCGACTACTGGAAGGCCGCGAACTACCTCACGGTCGCCCAGATCTATCTGGCGGACAACGCCTTGCTCAGAGAGCCCCTGACAGCGGGCCATATCAAGCCCCGGCTGCTGGGGCATTGGGGAACGTCACCCGGGCAGAACCTGGTGTATGCCCACCTCAACCGGCTGATCAGGCGCACCGGTCAGCAGACGCTTTACGTGGCGGGTCCCGGCCACGGAGGCCCCGCGGTGGTCGCGAACGTCTACCTCGAGGGCACCTACAGCGAGATCTATCCGCACGTGTCGCGCGACAGCGCCGGCGTGCAGGCTCTGGTGCGCCAGTTCTCGACGCCGGGCGGTATCCCCAGTCACGTCAGCGTCCCGACCCCCGGTTCCATTCATGAGGGGGGCGAGCTCGGTTACGCACTGATCCATGCCTTCGGGGCCGCGATGGACAACCCCGACCTGTTGGTGGCCTGCGTCGTCGGCGACGGCGAGGCTGAGACCGGCCCCCTCGAGGGGTCGTGGAAGGGCACTCGCTTCCTCAATCCGGCGCGCGACGGCGCCGTCCTCCCGATTCTGCACCTGAACTCGTACAAGATCGCTAATCCGACGGTGCTCGGCCGGACCAGTGATGTGGACGTCCGGAGGCTGCTGACCGCCCACGGCTACGACGTCATCGAGGTGTCGGGCAGCGACATCCAGCAGGTGCACCGCGACATGTCGAACGCCCTCGGGCTGGCGCACGCGCGTATCCGCGCGATCTGGGATGCGGCCCGCGCGCCGGGTGCCGGGCCGCTGCGTGACCGCCCCCGGTGGCCGGCCATCGTGCTGCGCACGCTGAAGGGATGGACGGGCCCCAAGGAGGTCGACGGGCTGCCGGTCGAGGGAACCTTCCGGGCGCACCAGGTGCCGCTGTCCAACGTGCGCGGAAACCCACAACACCTGCAGATGCTGGAGGAATGGCTGCGGTCCTACGAGCCGGAGCGCCTGTTCGACGCTGACGGGAGGCTGATCAGTGAGCTGGCCGGGCTGGCACCTGAAGGCGATCTTCGGATGGGCTCGAGCCTGCACGCCGATGGGGGACGGCTGACGGTCGACCTTCACCTCCCGGACTGGCGCGATTACGCCATCGAGGTCGACCCGAGCCGGCCGGGAAGCACCTTCGTGGAGCCCACCGACCGGCTGGGCCGGCTGATGCGCGACGTCTACGTCAGCGACCCGCACACGTTTCGCGTCTTCAGCCCGGACGAGCTGACCAGCAACCGGCTGGGAGCGATTCTTGACGTTTCGGACCGGTGTCTGGTGGCCGAGACGAACTCGCTCGATGACCGGGTCTCGCCCGAGGGCCGGGTGATGGAGGTGCTGTCCGAACACCTCTGTCAGGGCTGGCTCGAGGCCTACACACTTACTGGCAGGCATGGCCTTTTCGCCACGTACGAGGCATTCGCCATGGTGTCGGCGTCGATGCTCGTGCAGCACGCCAAATGGCTGCAGGAGGCAGAGAAGCTGGCCTGGCGGGCACCCGTCCCCTCGCTGAACGTGCTGCTGACATCGACCTGCTGGCGTAACGACCACAACGGGTTCAGTCACCAGGGACCGGGCCTGCTCGACACCGTCATGCCGCTTTCGCCAGGCGTGGTGCGCGCCTGGCTGCCGCCCGACGGCAATTGCCTGCTCTCGGTGGCCGATCATTGCTTCCGCAGCCGCAGCCATGTCAATCTCATCGTCGCCGACAAGCAGCCGCATCTGCAGTATCTGACGGCCGGCGAAGCGGCCGAGCACTGTGCTCGCGGCGGCTCGGTCTGGGACTGGGCGGGCACCGAGCGGGAGAATCCCGACCGCCGTCCGGATGTCATCCTCGCCTGCATCGGCGACGTTCCGACGTTGGAGCTGCTCGCGGCGGCCCAGCTGATCCGCGAGTGGGTGCCGAGCCTCATCGTTCGCGTGGTCAACGTCGTCGACCTGATGGCGATGATCCCGCGCGACATCCACCCGCACGGTTTCTCCGACACCACGTTCCGGGCTCTCTTCGGCGCTGATGACGAGGTGGTGGTGGCCTTCCATGGCTACGCGCGCTCACTTCACCAGCTGTTGCACGGCCGGCCGAACGCCTCCCGGTTTCACGTGCGCGGCTTCAACTCCCAGGGCACCACGACCACCCCGTTCGACATGGTCGTGCGCAATGGAATGAGCCGTTATCACCTGGCGGCCGAGGCACTGCGCCGGGCGCGGCGGCTTCCAGTGGGGGCCGACCGGTTGGCCGACTACTGCGAAAGGCAGCTTGAGCGGCACAAGACCTATGTGGTCGAGCACATGGAGGATCTGCCCGAGGTGCGGGACTGGACCTGGAGCTGAAGCATGGCCATCCTGGCGGTCAACTTCGGCTCTTCGTCGCTGAAGACCGCGCTTTACGAGACGCCCGGCGAGGGGCCGGACGCTGAGCCGAAGCTGCTGGCCCGGGCCCGCATCGCGCGCCTCTCCGACGGCCATCTGGTGCTCGAATCAGACGGCCAGGCTGACGAGACCGACCTCCAGGGTGACCCGCTGACCGGTGTGATCGATGCGTTGACTGCCCGCGGGTTCGCCTCTCCTGATGCCATCGGCCATCGCTTCGTACATGGCGGCGATTACGCCGAGGCGCAGCTGCTGACTCCCGGCGTCCTGGCCGAGCTGGAGCGGCTGGTGAGCTGGGCCCCCCAACATCAGCCCGCGGCGCTCTCGGGGGTCGCTGCCATCACCAGGCGGTGGCCGGATGCCCACCAGGTGGGCTCTTTCGACTCCGCGTTTCATGCGTCGATGCCCCTAGTGGCGAAACGGCTTCCGCTGCCGATCGAGCTGTGGGAGCAGGGAATTCGTCGCTACGGATTTCATGGGCTCTCCTACGCCCACGTCGTGCATTCGGTGGGCGCCGCGAAGCTTGGCCGGGCCGTCATCGCCCACCTCGGCAACGGCACCTCCATGGCGGCCATCGAAGACGGCCGCAGCGTCGATACGACGATGTGCTTCACACCCGATGCCGGCCTCTTCATGGGAAGCCGCAGCGGAGACGTCGATCCCGGGCTGTTGCTGTATCTGGCCGGCCGGCCCGACAACCCCTTGAGCCTTCCGCAGCTGCAGGAGCTGCTGCAGGAGCGATCGGGGCTGCGCGGCCTGTCTGGCGGCGAGTCCGACATGCAGGCCCTGCTCACGCGTGACGAGGACGGCGACCCGGATGCACGGCTCGCGATCGAGAGCTTCTGTCGCCAGATCGCCAAGCAGGTCGGTGCTTACGCCAGCGTTCTCGGGGGAGTCGACACCCTGGTTTTCACCGGCGGGATCGGCGAGCACGCCGCCGCGATCAGGGCAGAAGTCCTTGCCCGGCTGGGATTTCTGGCCATCGGTCAGACCCTGGTCATTCCCACTGATGAGGAGGCGGTGATCGCACGGCAGACCGTCGACGTCGTGCGAGCGGTCAGGGGTGCAGCGAGACCTTGATGGCGCCCGCGGCCCGATCGGCGGCGACCCGGAAGGCTTCCTTCGCCTCGTCGAGCCCGAAACGATGGGTGATCACCGTCTGCGCGATCTCCGGATCTGCTGCCAGCATCTGAGCGGCCCGGTCGATGTCGCGTACTCCATCCGGGGCCCGGCCGTAGGCCATCGCGCTGATCCAGCTGAGCTCGCGGATGAGCGACATGGTGCCCGGGACCGGAACGGCCTGGGGGAAGACTCCGAGCAGCACCACCCGACCGCCAGGAGCGGCGAGATCCGCGCAACGGGCGACACCGGACTCACTGCCCACCGCTTCGATGATGACGTCGTAGCCGCCCGACGGCTCCCCGGCCCCCAGCCGTTCGGCGGCGGCCCGCTGGTGCCGGTGGCGAACTTCGGCGTCGACCTCATGACCGGCTTCGCGCGCCGCGGCAACGGCCAGCAGACCTATCGAACCGCCGCCGACGACGACCACGCGCTCCCCACCTCGGATGCGCGCCTTGTCGACCCCGTGCCAGGCAACCGCGGCCGGTTCGACCAGGCAGGCGTCATTGACATCGAGCCCCGGTGCAAGCGGCACCAGATTCTCCGGCCGGACGCGAACCCGGTCTGCCAGCCCCCCATCGCTGAAGATCCCAAGGTTGGAGTGCTCGCCGACGCAGCGCTGGGTGTGGCCCGCCAGGCACTGCGGACACTGCGAGCAGAAGAGGGTGGGCTCGACCGCGTAAGGGATCCCGTCGACGTAGCCAGCGAATTCATGGCCGAAGATGAAGTCCATCGGGCCCAACGCCATGAAGCCCAAGTCGGTGCCGCAAATGCTGCTGGCCGACACGTCCAGCAGCGCCCCTGCGCCGGCGGGCTCGGGCGCGTCGACAACTGTGGGACCGTCCGACGTTGCTTTCACCGCTCGCATCTGGGTGCCTCCCACGCCATGACTTGCCTGCTTCTTGATCGTGCCTACTTCGTGGACTCGTGCGCCTCGGGGTCTTCCGGTTCGAAGCTGACCTCGACGTGCTGGAAACCCTTGAGCCGCTGCGCTTTTGACTGCCGGGTGTACGCATCCTCGTCCGCCGAGGTCAGCTCGACCGCGTCGGTGAATGGGGTCAACAGCGAGCGGGGGTAAAGGTGGAAAGCGCGCACAACATTGACCTCAGCGCACAGCACCACGAGCACGGACGAGAGATAGAACCACGCGATCAGACCCAGGATCAACGCGAAGACCCCGTTCAGGGCACTCGCGTTCTTCACCACATGCCCGATGTACGCCGTGCCCAGGAGCTGCAGAATCTGCCAGCACAACGCGGCGAGCAAGGCCCCCGGAGCGATGGCGCGGTAGCTCACCGGCCGGGCGGTGGCGATGTGAAAGGCCAGCAGGAAGAGGGCGGCGTTGATGACCACCGACGCAGCGGTGATGAGCAGCTTGAAATCAAGCCCGACCCGGGCGCCGAATGACGCGGCACTGCTTCCCAGCGCCGACATCACTGTGGTGGCGAGGATGCCCAGCCCAGCGGTGAGTAGCAGCAGGACACTTCGGCCCCGGGCCCGGAAGGGATTTGGTCGCTCATTGCGGGGAACGACCCAGGCCGTATTCATCGCGTGCTGGGCTGCCTGCGCGACGCCGAGCCCACCGTAGAGGCTTCCGAGGATGCCGACCACGAGGCCCACGGTGTTGCCCTGCAGGCCCTTCGGGGCGCCCAACTGGTCGCCGATGACCGGAAACTGGCTGAGGGTGGAATTGAGGATCCGCTGCTGCAATTCGACGTCGCCCCGCAGCACGAAGCCCAGGATCGTGGTCAGCAGCAGCAGTAGTGGAAACAGCGAGACCAGCGCGTAATAAGTGATGATCGCGGCCAGGTAATTGCCCTGGTCGTCGAAGTACTTGTAGAAGACCGCTAGCGGAAATCCGGCACTGGGATGGCGCTGCTGGAAGTGGTCCAGTCGGGCGGTGACTGACATGGACCGACGACCAACGTCAGCTGTTCAGCCGGGCGATGTTGTCGGCAGCCTCAGCCTCAAGGTGCGCCGAGTCGCCCACAACGGCCGATGGCGAACGGATCACGATCGTGTCGATGCTGATGTCGGGATCGTCGATGATCGCCCGCAGCGAGCCGACCACCGCGGCCGCGACGCCTTCGGGGGTCATCAACTTTTCCTGGATGGTGCCGTGGCGGGTCCAGCTCTTCATCGCCGGCACCAGCCGTTCCATCTCGAATTCCGCACCGAAGTCGGTGGGGAAGGTGCCGCCGACTATGAGGGTGCTGAAGCGGAGCGGTGCCTGTTCCATCCGCCAGATGCGCATCGAGAACTCCAGGGCGGCTTTGCTGGCGCCGTAGGCACCCAGATTGTCCCGTGGCTGCAGCGTCGACTCCGAGGACATGACCGCCGTGAGGGCGGTGGGACTCAGCACCGGCAGCAGCGACCGGATCAGCTGGTGGATCCCGATGACGTTGATCTCCAGGACGCGGCGCCAGACATCGCTGTCGAGCTCGTCGAAAGAGCGAAGCGGGGAATAGCCCGCCGTGCACACCACGAGATCGACGGTGCCGACCTCGGCGCGCACCCGTTCGGCGAGATTCGCGCACGAATCGGGATCGCAGATGTCGACGGTGACGGGGATCCCTCCCCCGGCCTCGGCGACCAGTTCCGTCAAGCGCTCGAGGCGGCGGGCCGCAAGCAGCACGGTGGCGCCGTCGCCGATGGCCTGCCTGGCAATCTCGCGACCGATACCGGCGGATGCACCGACCACCAGAACCCGTTGACCTTCGAGCGTGCGTGCCACTAGCTGCCTCCTATGCCTTCCCGCCTGCGCTGGAAGTACATCAGGCCGGAGGTGGAGCAGGCGTGAAGCACCCTCGGAATCGGCGCGTCCCGGCGGTTGTCCGAGGGGTCAGTCGGTCCGGCAGGCCGCGACCGCCAGCCCGATCCCCACGGCGTCTTCGACGACGGCGCCCTGCCAGTCAGGACGGCGGGCGGCCGCCCAGCGACGCCAAGCGGCACCTCCGTAGGCACCGACGGCGGCGCCGGCGAGTCCGGCCAGTAGCGGCACCAGCGGCGGCGCGCCAGCGCGGCGGGCGAGCACGACAGCGCCGACACCCCCCGAGACGAAACGGGCTGCCAGTCCTGGCGGTTCGAGGCGGCTCGGCGTCTTCGGGAGCTTGTCAGAGACGAGTTCGCCCCAGATGGCGAGCACGCGCCTCGCCGTCGCGGGGTTGGCTTTGACTCCGGGGCGAAAGAGGCCCGGAGCCGTGACGCCGAGGCTGCTGCGCATACCTGAAGCGACGCCGATAGCCAGCGACCGGAGCAGGATCATGGGTTCATCACGTCCACCAACCTTGCACATCGGACCCTCCGCTCTGTACAAACCCCAGGGTCGGTCACTGCGGGCCGGCGGAGAAGGAGGTCATTGTGGGTCGGCTCGAAGGTCAGGTGGCGCTTGTCACGGGCGCGGCATCCGGTATCGGCTACGCGTGCGCGCTCCGGTTCGCCCAGGAGGGCGCCATCGTCGTCGGATTCGACCGTGACGAGTGCGCCGAGTGGGACGCCGTCGCTGCCGCCGCACCCAAGAGCTCCTACGTGCGCGGCGACGTCACGGACGAGGCGACAGTCGCCGCACTCGTCAACGGCGCGGTTCGTGACTTCGGGTCGCTGGACATCTCCGTGAACGCCGCGGGGGTCACCGGGGGTGGGCCGGTCCACCTCGTACCGCTGGAGGAGTGGAACCGGGTCATGACGGTGAATTCCACCGGCACCTTCCTGGTGGGCAAGTACACCGCGGGCGTGATGATGGACCAGCCCAAGGGCGGCAGCATCATCAATGTCGCGAGCATCGAGGGAGTCACCGGCACCGAGGGCGGCAGCTGCTACAGCGCCTCCAAGGGCGCTGTCGTCATCCTCACCAAGAACATGGCGATCGACTACGGCCGGCGCGGCGTGCGGGTGAATGCGGTCTGCCCAGGCTTCATCGACACGCCCCTTATGCGCGCCACTTTCGACAGCCCCGGAATGGCACCTGCGCGGGAGCGCTATCGCGACGAACACAAGCTCGGCAGGTTCGGCCGGCCCGAGGAGATCGCCGGCGCGGCGCTCTTCCTGGCGTCGGATGACGCGTCGTTCGTCACTGGACATGCCCTCGTCGTCGACGGCGGGTTCACCGCCGGGATGCGGGCGGGGGTGCTGGAGCCGCTCGGGCTCTGATCGCGGCCCGCCTACTCTTGGTGGGGTGAACGCTCCGGTCATGCCTGACTCGCTCACCGGCGCCGTCGGGTTGCTGAAGGCGCTCGCGAACCCCGTGCGCCTGATGGTGGTCGTCGAGCTGGGCGGCGGACCACGCTGCGTTCACGAGCTGTTGGACGCCGTCCGGCAGGGAGGTCGCGAGGTGAGTCAGCCGCTGCTGTCACAACATCTGAAGGTGATGCGCGAGGCGGGACTGGTCACCACGACCCGGCGGGCCCAGGAGATCGCGTACGAACTGCTCGACGCTCACGTCAGCAGCATCGCCCTGGACGCCATCCAGCACGCCCAGGAAATCGCCCGGTCATGACGAGCAGCCAGCGTTCGCTCCGCCCAGCCTCGCGGGAGCGGTCGACCCCGCAAAAGCGTGCCCTCGCCGCCCTCCTGGAGGCCTCCAGCGGTTTCCGCAGTGCCCAGGATCTGTACGCCGAGCTCCGCGGCCGGGGCGAAAATGTCGGCCTGACGACCGTCTACAACCAGCTCGGCGCGCTGGCGGAGGCCGGCGAGGTCGATGCGGTACGCACCGAGACCGGCGAGGTGCTCTACCGCCGCTGCGCGACAGCGAGCCATCACCACCACCTGCTGTGCCGCAGCTGCGGCCAGACGATCGAAGTCGAAGGACCGGAAGTCGAGGAGTGGGCCGACCGGGTCGCCGCCGCCCACGGATTCACCGACGTCGCGCACACGGTCGAGGTCGTGGGTACCTGCTCCGGCTGCGCCGCCGGCCAGCTCCCGAAAGCCCGCTAGCAGCCGTCTGAACCGGGCCCTGGCAGCACGTTCGCCGCCGCGTGCCGCACGGCACGGTTGAACGTGGCGATCGTCGTCGCGTCGAACGGCGAGGAGTACGACGTTGACGGTAAGCAGCCACCCCCATGCAGGCCTCCGATGACACCCAGCACCGTTGATCCCTGGATGAAGGGCGCTCCGCTCACGCCGTCGGGGTAGCCGCCGCAATCGAAGGCGGTGTACGGACCGCTGCGGTAGGTGTTTGCCAGGCAGGCGATCGGGCTTCCGCCGACCCCGGCCACATAGGCCGGCACCACGACCGGGCCGATCACGGCCGGGGTCGTGATGAGCCGGTTGCCGCCGGTCAGCTGCTGGATGTTGCGCCATCCGACGCCGGTGAGGAGCGGCGCCACCCGCAGGATAGCGACGTCACGCAGCGGATTTCGGCTGCTCACCCAGGAGGGATCGGCGTACGCCGCCGTCACCGTCCAACGGCCGTACGGTGCGCTGCCCCCGACCGATCCTGGCACGAAGCTGATGCCGGCACCGGTCCCGAAAACGCAGTGGGCGTCGGTGATGATCAGGTCCTGTGTCGGGCTGTTCAGCACGCTCGCCGTGCAGAAGTGGGTCGAGGACGCGCCGAAGTACAAAGGGCCGGTCGTCGGGACGCTGCCGACGGTGATCGCGGTGGGCGGTCCGCTGGTGGCGCAGCTGACCGTGGCTGTCAGAAGCAGTGCCGCCACGGTGAGGGAGCGGACCCAGCCGGGAACCCTCCTCGCTCCGGCTGCGCCCTGGCGGATCATACGGAGACAGGTCACACGGAGACGGGTCACATGGATTCACCCGATCCCAAGAAGGCGGCAAGAATGCGATCCGCGGCGAGCGAGGGCGGGAGCACTCCGCGCGACACCTCATCCTCGATGTCCGGGACGATCGCAAGCACCTCGGGGCTGGCGCGCATCCGATCGAGCAGCCGGTCGCGGACCGTGTCCCAGGTCCACACCACCTGCTGCTCGCCTCGGCGGCGGGCCAGTTCTCCGCTCGCCCGGAGCGTCGTCTCATGGCGTTCGACGGCTCCCCAGAGCTCGGGCAATCCGGCGCCGGTCTCGGCCGAGCAGGTGAGCACCGGAACGGTCCAGGCGCCTTCCTGTGGTTGACCGATCAGCCGTAGCGCCCCCGCGAGCTCGCGGGCGGCTCGCTTGCACTCCATTTCGTGGGGTCCGTCGGCCTTGTTGACCGCGACGACGTCGGCCAGTTCCAGGACACCCTTCTTGATTCCCTGCAGCTGGTCACCGGTTCGCGCGAGGGCCAGCAGCACGAAGGTGTCGGTCATCTCCGCCACCAGCGTCTCGGACTGCCCGACACCCACCGTCTCCACCAGGACGACGTCGTAGCCGGCCGCTTCCATCACCAAGATCGACTCGCGGGTGGCACGCGCCACGCCACCGAGCTGGCCGGAGGTGGGGGACGGCCGGATGAATGCGTTGTCGTCGTTGGCCAGCTGCGGCATCCGCGTCTTGTCGCCAAGGATGCTCCCCCCGGTGCGCGTGGACGAGGGGTCGACGGCGAGCACTGCCACCCGGTGGCCGGCCGCGGTCAGGCGTGAACCGAGCGCATTGATCAGCGTCGACTTTCCGGCTCCTGGCACGCCGCTGATGCCGACGCGGCGGGCCTGACCTGTGCGGGGCAGGAGCAGGGTCAGCAGCTCCTGGGCCTGCCGGCGATGGTCGGCGCGGGTCGATTCGACGAGCGTGATGGCACGGGCGATGGCCGCCCGTTTGCCCGCGACGACCTGCTCCGCCAGCTCCGCTACGGCCCCCGCGCTCACGCCTGCTTTCCGGGGTGGGGCGCGTCGCCGGCTGCCAGATGCCCGCGCTGCCTGGCCAGCGTCTCCAGCAGTTCGACGGCGGCCTCCGGAATGACCGTTCCAGGCGGGAAGATCGCCGCCGCACCAGCCGCCCGCAGCTCCTCGAAGTCGCCCGGTGGGATGACACCGCCCACCACGATCATGATGTCGCCGCGGCCGAGCTCTTCGAGTTCCCGCTTGAGGGCGGGCACCAGCGACAGGTGACCGGCAGCCAGCGAATTGACCCCCACGATGTGGACGTCTGCCTCGACGGCCTGGCGGGCGACCTCGGCCGGCGTCTGAAAGAGGGGTCCCACGTCGACGTCGAAGCCGAGGTCGGCGAAGGCCGAGGCGATGACCTTTTGCCCGCGGTCGTGACCGTCCTGGCCCATCTTCGCCACCAGGATGCGGGGCCGCCGCCCTTCGGCCGCTTCGAAATCGGCGGCGGCCGCGCGCATCTTCGCAATGGCGGAGGACTCGCCAGCTTCTGCCCGGTAGATGCCGCTGATGGTACGGATCTGGCCGGTGTAGCGGCCGTAGACCTGCTCCAACGCCAGCGAGATCTCGCCGACGGTGGCCTTCGCGCGGGCGGCGTTGATGGCGAGCGCGAGAAGGTTGTCATCGGGCCCGGGCTTGTCGACGCCGGCGGCGCGGGTCAGCTCAGCGAGGGCGGCCTGGCAGGCGTCCTCGTCGCGCTCGGCCTTGAGCCGCTTGAGCTTCTCGAGCTGGCTGGCCATCACGGCTGCGTTGTCGACCTTGAGGACGTCAATATCCTCCCCGCCCACGAGCTTGTACTTGTTCACGCCGATCACCGGCTGCCGTCCGGAATCGATCCGGGCTTGGGTACGCGCTGCCGCCTCTTCGATGCGCATCTTCGGAATGCCGGCCTCGATCGCCTTGGTCATCCCGCCGGCGGCTTCGACCTCCTGGATATGCGCCCAGGCCTTGCGGGCCAGCTCATAGGTGAGCCGCTCGACATAGGCGCTGCCGCCCCACGGGTCGATGGTCCGGGTGGTCCCGGACTCCTGCTGCAGCAGCAGCTGGGTGTTGCGGGCGATGCGGGCCGAGAAGTCGGTCGGGAGCGCGAGCGCCTCGTCGAGCGCGTTCGTATGCAGCGACTGGGTGTGGCCCTGGGTGGCCGCCATCGCCTCGAGGCAGGTGCGGACGACGTTGTTGAATACGTCCTGCGCGGTGAGCGACCAGCCCGACGTCTGCGAGTGGGTACGCAGCGAGAGCGACTTGGGGTTCTTGGCGCCGAACCCGTCCACCAGCTTGGCCCACAGCAGCCGGGCGGCCCGCATCTTCGCGATCTCCATGAAGACGTTCATGCCGATCGCCCAGAAGAACGACAGCCGCGGCGCGAACGAGTCGACGTCCAGCCCCGAATCCAGCCCGGCACGCAGGTATTCGACGCCGTCGGCCAGGGTGTAGGCGAGCTCCAGGTCAGCCGTCGCCCCGGCTTCCTGGATGTGGTAGCCGGAGATCGAGATCGAATTGAACTTGGGCATCCTCGTCGACGTGTAACCGAAGATGTCGGAAATGATCCGCATCGAGGGCGTCGGTGGATAGATGTAGGTGTTACGCACCATGAACTCTTTGAGGATGTCGTTCTGGATGGTGCCCGCCAGCTGCTCGGGAGCCACTCCCTGCTCCTCGGCCGCCACCACGTAAAGCGCCAGAATCGGCAGCACAGCGCCGTTCATCGTCATCGAGACGCTCATCTTGTCGAGCGGTATGCCGTCAAAGAGCTGGCGCATGTCGTAGATCGAGTCGATGGCCACCCCGGCCATGCCGACATCGCCGCTGACGCGGACATGGTCGCTGTCGTAGCCGCGGTGGGTAGCGAGATCGAACGCGACAGAAAGGCCTTTCTGCCCACCGGCCAGGTTTCGCCGGTAGAAGGCATTGGACTGCTCCGCGGTCGAGAATCCTGCGTACTGGCGGATCGTCCAGGGCTGGGTCGTATACATGGTCGGATACGGGCCGCGCAGGTAGGGCGGCAACCCGGGCCAGGTCTCGAGAAAGTCCAAACCGCGGGTGTCGTCGGCGGTGTAGAGCGGCGCGACCAGGATGTCTTCGGGCGTCTGCCAGGCGAGCTCGGAGGGATCCTTGCCCACCGCGTCGTGCACGGCGGCTGCCCACGTCTGACGGTCAGTGTCCGACAATCCGGCGGCCTCGGCCGGCTCGTCCAGCGCCGCCCCCCGAAAGTCCGGGACCCATGAAGCAGGCACCCCAGATGGGCTCATTCCGCTACCCCCAGCTCCGTGAGCGTGCTCTCCTGCACCGCGACGGCGTCGCAGCCGCGGAAGAGGAACGTGTCGATCTTGGCATCAGGTGCCGCCTTGGCCTGGCCGGCCAGCATCACCTGGGTGGCGCCGCTGCGGCGAAGGGCGTCGGCGACGGCTGCCGCTGAGCTCGCATACGCATCGTCGGTTCCGCAAAGGCAGGCGACGGTCGTGGTGTGGGCCGCCAATGCTTTGGCGAGTTCGTCATCCGAGGCCGCGTCTCCGGTGAAGGTGCCTACCGCGGCTTCGATTCCGGCCGGCCGCAGCAGGTCGCCCGCGAAGCCCAGCCGGGCGGATGCCGCCCGCGCCGAGCCGAGCGGCACCAGCAGCACCGTCGGAGGGTGCTCGTGGGCGGACGTGAAGTAGTCGGCGCGCTCCCGCATCGCCTCGTGGCGCTCCGACCAGCGGATGCGGGCCAGCCCCCCGGATGGGGTCGGCGGCGCGAATTCGCGGCGCAGCGGTTTCTCGGCCGGCTGCGGAAATTCGCTGACCCCGGTGATGGACTCTTCGCGAAAGGCCAGCCGGCGATGACGTTCTTCCCGGGTGGCATCGATCTCGCGCTCGATCAGTCCGTCGGCGAGTGCAGCAAGCACCCCGCCGGCCTCTTCGAGGGATTGGAAGACGGCCCAGCCCGCTTGGGCGAGGGAGTCGGTGAGCGATTCGACATACCAGGAACCGCCCGCCGGATCGATCACCGCGGCAATGTGCGATTCGTCGAGGAGCAGCGCCTGGGTGTTGCGGGCGACCCGCCGTCCCAGCGCGTCCGGCACGCCGATCGCGGCGTCGAAGGGGAGCACCGTGACGGCATCTGCCCCTGCCACACCCGCGGCGAAGGCGGCGATGGTGGTGCGCAGCATGTTCACGTAGGGATCGCGCAGCGTCATCATCGGCCACGACGTCACCGCATGCTGAAGCTGTCCCTGCTGGGCGGCTGGCACCCCGCAGGCTGATGCCACGCGGGCCCACAGCTTGCGGGCGGCGCGCAGCTTGGAGATGGTCAGGAACTGGTCGTCGGTCGCCGCATAACGAAATTCGAGCTGGCTGCAGGCGGCCTCAGCAGGCAGGCCCGCGGCGGCAAGTGAACGCAGGTAGGCCACGCCCACGGCGAGTGAGATGCCGAGCTCCTGCGCCTCGGAAGCGCCCGCATCGTGAAAGGCCAAGGCGTCGACCACGATCGTGCGGAGCTGCGTGGCTGCCGGATGGGTGTTGACGTGTTCGGCGACGAACGCAGCTGCGGGACCGGTCTCGGCCGGGGTCCCGGTGCGTGCGGCGTAGCCGATCGGGTCCAGCCCGAGATTGCCTGACAGGCTGCTGACCCCGACGCCGCGGGAGGCGGCAACCTCGAGCAGCGCCCGGGCTGCGGGGATCGCGTCCGCGCCCGCGTCCAGGACGACGGGAGCCAGATCGAGCAGCACGTCGGTCAGCACGGTGCCGAGCGAGGAGACCGGGAAGCCGGCCTCACCCACCGCGAGCCAGAGGGAGGTGACGCCGTTCTCCAGATCCAGCAGCACCTGCTCGCGCGCGGCCGGCACGTCGGGCTGGTTGAAGAACGACCGCACATCCCAGCCGCCGAGCGTGCCCTGCGGCACCCGGCCGCGTACGAAGGGTGCGGCCCCGGGCAGCCCCGGATCCGGCGCTACGTCGTCCGCGCCGTAGATGCCGGCGATGGTGATCCCGCCGACCGTGACGGTCAGCTGCTGCGCCGCCTGCTCAGGTGCGAGTCCCCGCGCCCCGGACTTGTCCAGGACGCCCACCAGCGCCTTTTGCCAGTCCTCCCGCGTGCGTGGTGCGAATGCCCCGGCCAGGGTCAGCTCCTCGGGCGGCGGCGGGGGAGCACCCGGGTCGACGGCCTCCGTCGGAGCTGCCGCGGCATCGCTCATCATGCTTCGCTCATGTCGCGTCGGTCACCGAGTCACTCATCAACAGGCCCTCCTGGCCGCGGATCGGAAATCGTCCGCTCCTCACCATTTTGCAACGTCCTGGAACTATTCGGGCCGGCTACCTCACCTGGACGTGGATGGGTGCCGCTGACGGCGCCTCTTGACGTTCTCTCTGGTGGCCCCTACCCCCGAACTCAGATTGGCATGGCATGCGCTTTTTCCGCCGCCTCGGCGTGAGCTCACTCGTAGTGATCGCTGCTGGCGCAGTGCTGCTCGCCCTGGCTCCGGTCGCCTCGGCCCACGTCACGGTCAACCCCAAGACGCAGGCACCGGGCTCGTTCGGGGAGATCTCATTTCGGGCGCCGAACGAGAGCGCTGATGCCCGGTTCACCAAGCTGGTGGTGCACCTGCCCGCCGGGCAGCCCTTCGGATCGCTGAATGCCCGGACCCTCACCGGATGGCAGATCACGACCGCGACGGCCAAGCTGCCCAAGCCGATCACCACCGACGACGGCACCACCACGGAATACACGTCTGAGGTGACCTGGACGGCGACCGGGCAGGACGCCGGGATCCCACCCGAGCAGTACCAGGACTTCGATCTCAGCGTTGGGCCGTTTCCCGCCAAGGGAAGCATGACGTTCACCGTCGACCAGTACTACAGCGACGGCAGCGTGGTGCATTGGGACCAGCCGACGCCTCCCAGCGGGCAGGAGCCGGAGCACCCGGCGCCGGTGCTGACCCTGGCGGCTGCGAGCTCGACGAGCTCGTCGGACGGGTTGGCGCGTGGCTTGGCGATCGCGGGCTTGGCCGTCGCAGTCATCGCCCTGCTGAACACGATCGTCGTCCGACGTCGCAAGAAGAAGACCCCGGCCAAGCCGCCAGGGTGACGTCGGTTTCAAGGGCCGCGATGCACGGATGGCGATTTCGGGAGAGCATGGGGACGTGACGACCGTCGACGTATCGGGCGCCGACACCTCTGGCGCCGGGAGCACCGGCGTCGACAGTCCGGAGCCGTCGGACGCCAGGGTCGCCGCCCTGTCGGGCAACGCCGCCCGCATCCTGCTGGTGGCACTGGTCGTCGGGCTGCTCACGCTGATCGCTGCGCTGCTCTTCGGGCACGGAGTCGAGACCAGACCGGCTGGTGGCCTGCCCTGGGCCGGGTCCGGTACCGCGTGGGCGCTGCCCATCGCCAGGTTCCTGCACGACGCGGCGGCCGTGGTCACGGTGGGATTCCTGCTGCTGGCGGTGGCGCTGCTGCCCGACCGCAAGGGCAAGCTTGGCCCAGCGGCCCGGGCCGCTCATCGCATCGCCCGGGTGGCCGCCGCATTCTGGCTGGTCGCGGTCGTGCTCGAGGGGTTGGTGTCGCTCTCCCAGGAGGCCGCCGTCCCGCTCGGGCAGGTCCTGCACGGCAGCCAGCTCAGCTTTTACGTCACCAACGTCATTGACGGCCAGACCGGGCTAGCAGTCGCGATCATCGCCCTGGTGATCGTGCTCACACCGGGCGTCTCGTCCGTCAATTCGGTGGCCGTGCTGCTTGGCCTGTCGATGCTGGGTCTGGTGCTTCCGCCGCTGCTGACCGGCCATTCGGCCAGCGCCGGTAACCACGACCTGGCGATCAGCAGTCTTTCGGTGCATGTGCTGGCCGCCAGCTTGTGGGTGGGCGGCCTGGCGGCAGTGTGCTGGCTGGCCTGCCGCAAGCAGAGCAAGGCGCTGGCGGTGGCATTGCCACGTTTCTCGACGCTGGCGCTGGTCTGCTTTCTTGCCGTCGGCGTCAGCGGCGTCCTCAATGCCTACGTCCGGGTCGGTTCGATCTCCGATGTCTTCGCCACCCGCTACGGCGGCCTGGTGCTGCTCAAGACCGCGGCGCTCGTCGCGTTGGGCTTGATCGGTTACCGCCACCGCAATAGCACGTTGCCTGCGGCGGCTGCCGGGGATCGCCGCGCCTTCGTTCGCCTCGCCGCTGCCGAGCTGATCGTGATGGCCGTCGCCATCGGGTTGGCGGTCGCACTCTCCAAGAGCCCCCCGCCGGTCGCGAACTCCGCTCCCGACACGAGCGCCGCGAAGGCAGCGCTCGGCTACGACCTGCCCGGACCCATCTCGATCAAGGCGCTTGCCTTCGACTGGGCGCCGCAGCTGCTCTTCCTCGTCTTCATCGCGGTCGCCGCCGTGTACTACGCCCGGGGTGTCCGTCGACTCCGCGCCCGTGGCGATTCCTGGCCGCGGCTCTACAGCGTGTGCTGGTACGCCGGCCTCGGCGTCATCTTCATCACGACACAGACCGGCGTGAGCCGCTACGGCGCCGTCATGTTCAGCGTCCACATGGCACAGCACATGCTGCTGTCGATGGTCGCTCCACCGTTGCTGGCGCTCGGTGCACCCATCACCCTCGCGCTGCGGTACCTGCCGTCCAAGAGCTCCATCCCGGGCGCCCGCAACGCTCGCGACTGGCTGCTGGCGGGTCTGCGCAGCCCGCTCGGCCGACTGTTGTCCAACCCCCTGGTCGCGCTGGCGTTGTTCGTCGTCAGCACGTTCGGGCTCTACTTCTCGGGGCTCTTTGGCGACCTGATGGAAAACCACGCCGGCCACGTCGCTATGGAGGTGCACTTCCTGCTGACCGGCTGCCTGCTTTTCTGGCCGCTGATCAGCCCCGACCCGCTGCCGCATCGCCTTGGGCACGGGGCCCGCATGTTCCTCCTCGTCATCCTGGTGCCCTTCCACGCCTTCTTCGGGCTGGCCATCATCACGGACACCCACGTCATCGCTGCCAACTGGTACGCCCAGCTCGGCCGCACCTGGGGCTCGAGCCTGCTCTCCGATCAGCACACCGGCGGCGGGATCGCCATGGCATTGGCCGAGCCGGTCGCCTTCCTGGTAGCGGGCGTGATCCTCATGCAGTGGTCACGCGCTGACGCCAGGGCCGCTCGGGCGTTCGACCGCAAGTCCGACCGCAATCCCGAGCACGACGAGTTGGCTGCCTACAACCAGATGCTGGCCGATCTCGCCAAGCGCGGTTAGCCGCTTACCCCTCTTAAAGGCTGCCTTACAGGGTCGTCGGCCGGTTGACAAAGCGCTTGGCTGAGGGCGAGAAGAACCAGCCGCCGCCGGCTTTGGTGCCGCCGTCGACGGGCACGTTGTGACCGGTCACGAAACTCGACATGTCCGAGGCGAGGAAGAGCGCCACCCGGGCCTGATCCTCCGGCCAGCCGAGCCGGCCGACCGGGTCCCACGAAGGCCACAGGTCGTCGTGTCCCGCCGAGGTGGCGATGTAGTCGACCTGCGGGGTCTGCGTCAGGTCGGGGCCGATGCCGTTCACCCGGATCCCGTAGCGGCCCATGGTCACCGCGAGGCTGGTGGTGAAGTGCGCGGCGGCGGACTTCATGGCGGCATACACCGGATCGCCCGGGTAGCCGCGCATGCCCTCCACCGAATGGAAGTTGACGATGGTGCCCTTGCGGGCGGCGATCATCGGATCCATCACCGCCCGCGTCATGGCGAAGATGTGCTTGAGGTTGATCGAGTACATGTCGTCCCACGACTGCGGGGTCGACTCCTGAAACCGCACCAGCGGGCGGAAGTCGCCGACGTTGTTGATCAGCACGTCGACCCGCCCGTGGGCCGCCAGCACGTCGCTCACCAGTGGCGCCGCGACCGCGGGATCCGTCACATCGACGACGTGAGTACGCGCCTGGCCGCCCGCCGCCGCAATGTCCGAGCGGGCCTTCTCAGCACGCTCGGCGTCAATCTCGGCAATTTCGACGAGCGCGCCGTGTTGGGCGAACAGGCGTGAGATAGCGCCGCCGATGCCGTCGCCTCCACCGGTCACGATGGCGACCTTGCCGTCGAGAAGCCGACCGTAGTCGGGAATGGAGGGGACGCTGTCGGGGGTCTGTGTGGTCATGCGGTGATTCTGCAACGGGGCCTGTGCTGGTAGGACAGAGCGGTGACGACCGTGACCCCAGCTCTGTCCATCCACGTCGGCAACTTCGCGGTCAAAGACCCGGGTAGCTGGCAGCCGATGTTCGATCGTGCGCTCGCGGCTGAGGCGGCGGGCATCGATCGCCTCACCGTCTCCGACCACGTCGTTTTCGGTGAGCGGCTCGAGGAGTACGGAAAGCCTGAAGTCGGCGGGATGAAGGGCTCCAAGCAGCCCACCGGTCCTGACGGGCAGTGGCTCGAGCCGCTGACCGTGCTGTCCGTGATCGCCGGCAAGACGTCGACGATCCGGCTCGGCACGAGCATCCTGCAAGCGGCGCTGCGCCGTCCCATCGTGCTGGCCAAGTCCGTCGCCACCCTCGACGTGCTGTCGGGGGGCCGGGTCGATCTCGGCATCGGCGTCGGATGGCAGCGTGAGGAGTACGACGCTGCCGGGCTCTCCTTCGACGGTCGCGGCGCGCTGCTCGACGACTGCCTGCAGGTGCTCCAGAGCGCCTGGACCGAGGTCCCGTTCAGCCACCATTCCGACCAGCTCAACTTCGACCGCATCTACTGCGTGCCCCAGCCGTTGCAGTCCGGCGGTGTCCCGATCTGGGTCAGCGGCACGATCAACCAGCGCTTCCTGCGCCGCGTCACCCGGTTCGGCAGCGCCTGGATCCCGTGGGGGGACGACATCCGTAACCCCGCACCAGGGCTGGAGAAGATCCGCCAGGTCATGGCCGACGCCGGTCGCAGCATGGATGGCTTCCGCACGCAGGGCAATCTGGCTATCCGCGCCGACGACTCCGGCCGGCTCGACATCAAGACCCCGCTGGAGGCCGTGAAGGCCCAATTCGAAGCCGGGATCACTGACTTCGGCCTCGCCGCCCCCCTGCCCGCCGGCCGCGAGGCAAGTACCGAAGCGCTGGCCGAGATCGTCGCCGCTTTCCGAGCCGCCCTGGCCTGACAAACGCCGGCGCCAGGCTCACAGGGGGCTGGAGCACCCGGATTTGGTGGCACCAACCGGAGGCGTCGTCATTTCCGCTAGTTTCGTATCTGGGCAGTACCAGGGCGGGTGGTGCTCGCAGGCGAAAGGAATCGGTCTTGGGCGTCGAAGTGCTGCTGGAGCTAGCGGCCTCAATGGTCCCGGATCGGGTCGCCCTCGGGTCACGCTCCGACGGGATCACCTTCGGGCAGCTGGCTGAGCGTGCTGCCGCGGGAGCCGGGCTGCTGCTGGCTGAGGGCGGCAGTTCGGTGGCGTTCGTCGGGGTCAACGGGCCGGCCTTCAACGTCGCCGTCTTCGCGGCAGCGCTGGCCGGGTTGCCTATCACCCCGCTCAATTACCGGCTGCCCGATGCCGATCTCGATGCGCTGCTTGACCGGTTGGATGAGCCCATCGTCCTGGTTGACGACGACATGCGGGCGCGTCTTGGCAGTCGCGCGCGGCTCGTCTCCACTGCCGACTGGCTGGCAGCGACGGCGACCGCCGAGCCCATCGAAGCCACCTATCTCGATGACGACGCGGTCGCTGCAGTGCTCTTCACCAGCGGAACGACGTCGGAGCCCAAGGGTGTGGTGCTGCGCCACGGAAACCTCACCGCTTACGTGCTGCAGACCGTCGACCTGATGGCTGCCGAAGAAGACGACTGCGCCTTGGTGGCCGTGCCCCCGTACCACATCGCGGGCGTGGCCACGGTGCTCACGAATACCTACGCCGGCCGCCGCATGGTGCATCTGCCCAGCTTCACCGCCCAGGACTGGCTCGCCATCGCCCATGCCGAGGAGGTCAGCCACGCGATGGTGGTGCCGACCATGCTCGCGCGGGTCGTGGAGCATCTCGACGAGGTGGGCACCGAAGCGGGAAAGCTGCAGTCACTGCGCTCGATTGCGTATGGCGGAGCGCGTATCCACCCGACGGTGCTGGAGCGGGCTCTGGTCGCGTTCCCGGAGACCGGATTCGTCAACGCCTACGGCCTGACCGAGACCAGTTCCACGATCGCCGTGCTCGGTCCTGATGACCATCGGTCGGCCATGGAGTCCGACGATCCCGTCTTGCGCAGCCGGTTGGCGAGCGCCGGCCGGGCCGTCCCGGGGATCGAATTCGCCATCCGCGATCACGACGGCACGCTGCTACCCATCGGCGAGACCGGTGAGCTCTGGGTACGGGGCGCGCAGGTGGCCGGGGAGTACGTCGGCCTCGGCACCGGCCTTGACGCGGACGGCTGGTTCGCCACCCGCGACCGGGCGCGCATCGATGAGGATGGCTATCTCTTCGTGGAGGGCCGCGACGACGACACCATCATTCGCGGTGGGGAAAACATCGCTCCGGCTGAGGTGGAAGACGTGCTGCTCACCCACCCGGCGGTCCGAGACGCCGCCGTGGTCGGCATCCCGGACGAGGAGTGGGGCCAGCGCATCTGCGCCGTGGTGGTCCTCAACGACCCGGATGTCACCGAGGGGCTCGCCGAGGACGTGCGGGCGTATGCCGCCGGCAAGCTGCGCTCCAGCCGCGCCCCGAGCTCGGTCCTGATCTGGCCAGAACTGCCATACACGCCCACGGGCAAGCTGCTGAGGCGCACCATTGTTGGCAGCCTGACCGATCCCGATCCCCACGATGTGCCAGCAACAAAAGCCAATGGAGGAGCCTGATGTCCGTCCCCGTCCAACTGCGCACCGGTGCACGCCTACGCAGCCAGGTGGACGCCACCGAGGTGATCGTCGTCCGGGTGCCTACGCGTGAGGTGAGCCTGGCCTGCGGCGGTCACCCCATGATCGACGTCAAGGGTGAACCCGACGCCGGACTGACCCTCGATCCCGCGCTGTCGGGTGGTACGCCCGTCGGCAAGCGTTTCACCCACCCGGACGATGCCACCCTCGAGGTGTTGGTCACCAAGGGCGGCGAAGGCACGCTCGCCGACGGCGATGTGGTGCTGGTCCTGAAAGAAGCCAAGCAACTGCCCTCGAGCGACTGACCCGCCGGCGCCCGGGAGATCAGCGATGAAGCTCGATACCGGCCTCGGCAAGGATTTCGACGCGATCGGCCCGGACGCGGCTGCGCTGGAGGCGGCGGGTTACGACGGGCTGTGGCTCGGCGAGACCTCGCATGAGCCCTTCATGCAGTGCCTGCAGGCCTGCCAGGCGACGTCCACGGTGACCGTGGGCACGTCGATCGCCATCGCCTTCGCGCGCACTCCGATGACGCTGGCGAACATCGGTTACGACCTCGCCCGTTACAGCAAGGGGCGCTTCGTGCTGGGCCTGGGCTCGCAGATCAAGCCGCACATCGAGCGCCGGTTCTCGATGCCGTGGTCGCATCCCGCTCCCCGGATGCGCGAGCTGATCGCCGCCATGCGGGCGATCTGGGCGACCTGGCAGGACGGGGTGCCGCTGGACTTTCGCGGCGAGTTCTACACGCACACCCTGATGACGCCTTTCTTCACGCCGGAAGCTCATGAATACGGCCCGCCGCCGGTCTATCTGGCCGGGGTCGGCGACTACATGACCGAAGTGGCCGGAGAGGTAGCCGACGGGTTCTTCGTGCATCCGTTCACCACCCGGCGCTATCTGGACGAGGTCACGCTGCCGGCGCTTCGCCGCGGACGCGCCAAGGCCGGCAAGGACCTCTCCGATTTCACGATCTGCGGACCCTCCTTCGTCACCACGGGGCGCAACGAGGAGGAGATGGCGGCCGCCGTCGTCGGCACCAAGAAGCAGATCGCGTTCTACGCGTCCACGCCGGCCTACCGAGGCGTCTTGGAGCTGCATGGGTGGGGGGATCTGCAGCCCGAGCTGACCCGGTTGTCCAAGGCGGGCGGCTGGGATCAGATGGGCGAACTGATCGACGACGACATGCTCCACACGTTCTCCGTCGTCGGAACGCCGGAGGAGATCGGTCCCGGGCTGAAGGTCAAGCTCGCCGACATCGTCCAGCGATTGAGTTTCTACGCGATGTACGACAGCGACCCCGCGATCTGGGGACCGGTGCGCGCCGCCGTCCGCAGCTAGTACGACGTCGGTGGGCGCTCCGGAGCTGGTGGCTCCCGACGAGCTCGCTGACGCGCTCTGGTACGCCGCCTCCGACCCTTCGTCCCCCGCCCCGGTGGTCGTGGATCTGAGCCGGCCGCTGGCCTCCCACGACGAGTTGGTCGCTCGTACCCTGCGGGCCGTTCGGTGCAGCGCTCACGCAGTTTTGGGAGTCTCCAGCGCGCGTGTGCCCGAGGCGAATCTGCGGCTGGCCCAGGCCCTCACGGTCACGATGGTGGCTGCCGACGGTCGAGCAGAGCCGCCGCCGCCGTTCGTCGCCGTCGCTGATCCGCAGGCCGCGGTGTCCGAAATCAGCGGCGTGGTCGCGGCCCGCCCGCTCGCGTCGGCCGCCCTAGCGGTCCTGCTCCAGCAGACAGCGCTGCTTCCGGTGTGGGAGGGGCTCGTCGCGGAGTCGGCGACGTATTCGACGTTGCTCGCGGGTCCGGAATTCGCTGGCTGGCTGGCCGCGGCGCCGGCTCGCGAGCAGGCAGCTGATGGCGACGAGCCGGTGCTGGTGAGCCGCAGCGGCGATGTGCTGTCACTGACGCTCAACCGGCCTGAACGCCGTAACGCCTACGGCCACGCCGTCCGCGACGCCCTGATCTCGGCCTTGGAGGTGGCCCGCATCGACGAAGCCGTTACGGTCGAGCTCTCGGGGCGCGGCCTGGCGTTCTGCAGCGGGGGTGACCTGGCAGAATTCGGCACCGCGCCCGATCCGGCGACCGCGCACGTCATCCGCCTCAGGCACAGTGCGGGGCAGCTGATCTTCGACCTGGCCGACCGCGTGACGGTCCGCCTCCATGGCGCCTGTATCGGTGCAGGCATTGAACTTCCGGCCTTTGCCGGCCGGGTGACGGCGGCCCCCGACACCGTCATAGCCCTGCCGGAGGTGGCGATGGGGCTGGTACCCGGCGCCGGCGGGACGGTCAGCATCGTGCGGCGGATCGGGCGGTGGCGCACGGCGTGGCTGGCTCTCACCGGCGAGCGCATCTCGGCCTCGCAGGCGCGTCGGTGGGGGCTTGTCGACGAGATCGATCGTAGATGACCGCGCCTGCTGCGGTCGGGCCCGATCGGCGTGTGAACGACTGGCTCGAATCCGGGGTCGCGGCTCTCAGTGGGTTCGTCCCGCCCGGCTGCGCCGCCACCCAAGCCCGGATGTGGTCGCAGGAGTTTGAACGTTTGACGGCGTTTCTCGGTTATCCGGTACGCGTCGACGGAGCCCGGTTGCTGGCCGAGCGGGCCGCACTCACCGGTGGATACGGGCGGGGCAACGTGTCGGTGGGGGGAGCGTGCCGGCTGCTGCCTGCTGCGGACGGGTGGATCGCCGCATCGCTGCCGCGCCCGTCAGATCTGGAGCTGATCGCGCCGCTGACCGAGACGGAGTCGAGCGATCCCTGGCAGTCACTGACGGACTGGGTCGCCGAAAGTCCGGCCGATCGCGTCGTGGCCCGCGCACGTTTGCTCGGGATCGCGCTAAGTCGGGTGGGAGAGGGTGCGGCGCCCCTGCAGCGGCCGGCCGAACCGGCACAGGTGGGTCTGCGGAGGAGATGGAGGCCGCTCGTTGTCGACTTCAGCTCGCTGTGGGCGGGACCGCTCTGCGGCTCGCTGCTGACGCTGGCGGGCGCCCGTGTCGTCAAGGTGGAGAGCGTCTCGCGACTCGATGGCGCCCGCCGCGGCGAGCCCAATTTCTACGATCTGTTGCACACGGGTCAGGAGAGCGTCTGCGTCGACCCGGGTGCTCCCCAAGACCGGGCGGCGCTCAAAGCATTGGTGGCCGCAGCGGACGTCGTCATCGCATCCTCCCGTCCCCGCGCCCTCGCCGGCTGGGGGCTCGACGCCGCGGCGGCCGCTCGCACCGGGACCGTCTGGGTGAGCATCACGGCCTATGGCCGGGACGCTGCGGATCGCGTGGGCTTCGGCGATGACGTCGCGGCAGGCGCTGGACTGGTCGGATGGATCGACGGGGCTCCACGTTTCGTGGGTGACGCCATCGCCGATCCCTTGACCGGGCTGTCATCGGCGGTGGCCACGCTTCGCAGTCTCTCGACGGGATCCGGAGCCGTCCTGGACATGGCGATGGCGTCCGTCGTCGCGCTGACGCTGGACGGCACGTGCGCCCAATCCGGCGCGGGGTTGCCGGTCAGCCCTCCACGGTCCCGGTCGTTGGTCGGCAGGGCGCCGGACGCCGGCGTCGACACCGCTCGGGTCTTCGCGGAATTTCGCTGATGACGGTTGGGCTGCTGCTGCGCGAGGTCGAGTTGGTCAACGGTCGTCGGACGGACGTGCGGGTCGCCCACGGGACCGTCGTGGAAATGGGCACGCTGCCGCGACTGCCCGGGGAGCCGGCTGTCGATGGCCACGGAGGTGGGTTGTCTGTCGGGCTGGCCGACCATCACGTCCACCTGCTGGCGATGGCAGCGGCGGCCGAGTCCCTCGACCTCGGCCCGGTGACTGTGCCCGATCGTGACGCGTTCGGTGCGGCGCTGAGCAAGGCGACACCTGATGCCACCGGCTGGATCCGGGCCGTCGGCTATGCCGAACAGGCTGGCGTGCTCAACGTCGAGACACTCGACCGGCTCCAGCCCTCGACGCCGGTCCGCATCCAGCACCGCAGCGGTGCGATGTGGATGCTGAACTCAGCTGCTCTCACCGCTCTCAGCGGGCTTGACAACGGCGTCCCCGCCGACGGGCGGCTGTTTCGGTCCGACGGCTGGCTGGCCGCGCGCCTCCCGGCCGCACCGCCGCCAGACCTGGGGCGCCTCGGCCGCGAGCTGGCCGGCTACGGGATCACGGCGGTGACGGATGCGACCGCCGATCTGCCGCTGCGCAGCCAGACGTTGCTCGCCTCGGCCGTTCGAAGCGGGGAGCTGCCGCAGCGCATCACGCTGCTGGGGGCTGGCCCGGACCACCCCGAGCTGCCCGGCCGAATCACCGTGGGACCGCTCAAGATCGTGCTGAGCGATCACGAGCTGCCTACGTTCGACGACTTCCGGGACAAGGTCCGCCTCGCGCGCGAGCAGAACCGTGCGGTCGCGGTCCACTGCGTGACCAGGGAGTCGCTCGCGCTGACCATCGCGGTGCTGGATGACGTCGGGGCGCATCCACGCGATCGCATCGAACACGCGTCCCTG
Source organism: uncultured Actinomycetota bacterium (assembly GCA_963839015.1). GTDB lineage: Bacteria > Actinomycetota > Actinomycetes > Frankiales > Frankiaceae > DATAZK01. The sequence continues at coordinate 131,422 of CAWITL010000001.1, forward strand.
GTCGCGCCCGCTGCCATCGGCGAGCTCCGCCGGCTCGGCCTGACCGTCGTGACCCAGCCGGGATTCATTGCTGACCGCGGCGATGACTACCGCCGTGACCTGCCGCCGGAGGACCTGCCGGACCTCTACCGGGTGGAATCGCTGCGCGCCGCCGGCGTTCCCGTCGCGTGCTCGAGCGACGCTCCGTACGGGCCGGCCGATCCGTGGGCAGTCCTGCGGGCGGCAGCCGACCGGCGTACTCCATCGGGGGAGGTGCTCGGGACCGGTGAGCGGCAGCCCGTAGCCAGGGCGCTTCGCGGCTATCTCGCGTCCAGCGCCAGACCCGGTGGCCCGCCGCGACGTATCACCATCGGTGCCAAGGCCGACCTCGTCCTGATGCATGTGCCGTGGGCCGCAGTACTGGCCACGCCGTCGAGTGACCTCGTACGCTCGACCATCTACGGCGGCGTGCTCCACGAGTAGCTGACGAACGGGAGTCTGCAGGCATGGACCAGAGCGATTTCGACGACATCCGGAATGCGGTGCGTCGCTTCGTGCGTGACGAGGTCGTCCCGCTCGAGCCTGAAATCGAGGAGCGCGACGAGATCCCGGAGCGGATCCGCAAGTCGGCCGCAGACATGGGGCTTTTCGGGTTCGCGCTCCCGGAGGAGTACGGCGGCCTTGGCCTGTCGATGGAGCAGGAGGCCAAGCTGGTCTTCGAGCTGGGATACACCACGCCCGCGTTCCGCTCGCTTTTCGGTACCAACAACGGCATCGCCGGTCACGTCCTGATGCTGTCGGCCAGCGACGAACAAAAAGCCGCTTACCTGCCGAAAGTGGCGTCAGGGGAGTGGACGGCCTCCTTCGCGCTCACCGAGACCGACGCCGGATCCGACCCGGCCGGCCTGAAGACCAATGCCGTCCGTGACGGCGACGACTGGGTCATCAACGGTTCCAAGCGTTACATCACCAATGCTCCCGTCGCCGACGTCTTCATGGTCTTTGCCCGGACGAATCCGGACGCCCCGGCGACCAAGGGAATCTCCTGCTTCCTGGTCCCGGCGGCCACCAAGGGCGTCACCGTGGGCCCGAAGGACCACAAGATGGGCCAGGCCGGTGCGTGGACCGCTGACGTCTACCTCGATGACGTGCGGGTCGGCGCCGAGACGCTGATCGGTCCGGAAGGCACTGGATACGCCACGGCCATGGCCTGCCTGGCACACGGCCGGCTGCACATCGCGGCGCTGTGCGTCGGGCTGACGCAGCGGCTGGTGGACGAGACGGTGGGTTTCGCGAGCGAGCGGGTGCAGGGCGGCAAGCCGATCGCGCAGCACCAGCTGATCCAGGCGTTGATCGCCGATTCGCAGACGGACCTGATGGCCGGGCGGGCCTTGGTGCTGGAAGCTGCCCGGGACTACGACAGCGGCGAGGACACCAAGCTCGGACCGGCCTGCGCGAAGTACTTCGCCAGCGAGGCGGTGGGCCGGGTCGCCGACCGGGCGGTGCAGGTGCACGGCGGGGCGGGTTACATGCACGGCATCGCCGCTGAGCGGTTCTACCGCGACGTCCGGCTCTTCCGTATTTACGAAGGCACCAGCCAGATCCAGCAGCTGGTCATTGCCCGGGCCGTCCTCAAACAGTTCGCCGGGATCGCCCGCTAGGAGACGCTAGGAAACCAGGCTCGCTGGTAGCGGCTTGTCGTCCTTGAGGGCGTCGAAGAGTTGAAGCGCCTTCGTTCGGTCCCAGAGCACGACGCTGCCCGCACCCGCCTCGTTGGCGAAGCCGCTGATCGGGACGGTGAGGGTGTTGCCCTTTCCGCCGCCCGCATCGCGCAGCGCGAGGCCTAGGGTGGCGACGTCCCAGATGTGGCTGCCCTCGTCAACGGTGAGGGCGTCGGCCGCGTCGTAGCCGAGCGGGATCGACTGGAACGGGTTGAGCAGCACGCCGGGGCTCGCCACCTTGGACAACAGCGCGGCAAGGAACTGGCGCTGGTGCTGGACCCGCTCGAGGTCACCCGTCGCGAAATCGCGGCTGCGGACGTAGCCAAGAGCCTGTGCGCCATTGAGCTTCTGGCAGCCGGCTTTGATGTTCAGGCCGGCGTTGCCGTCGTTGATCGCCTGCGACACGCAGATCCGTACCCCGCCGACCGCGTCGACCATGCCCGCGAACCCGGCGAATCCGATCTCCGCGTAGTGGTCGATGCGCAGCCCGGTGATCTGCTCGACGGTCTTGACCAACAGGCTCGGCCCACCGAACGCGTAGGCCGCATTCAGCTTGTTACGCCCATGGCCATCGATCGGGACGTAGGTGTCACGCGGCAGGGAGACCAGCGAGGTCTTCCCCGACCCGGTGTGGACCAGCATGATCGTGTCGGTCCGGCCGCCCTCGGCAAAACCGGTGGCGAGCTTCTTGCGTTCGGCAGGAGACAGGTCAGCACGGCTGTCCGAGCCCACGATCAGCCAGTTGGTGCCCTTGGTGTTGGCGACCCGGCCGGGGTAGCTGACCAGCGCATTCGTGCGGTGAAGGCTCGCATCCCACGACCAGAAAATGCCGACGGCAGCCAGGATCAGCAGGGTCAGCAGCGCGACGATCCGTTTGGGCCAGCTGAAACGCCGCTTCTTGCGCGCTTTGGGTCCACCGGGCTTACCGGGAGCGCCGCGGGGTGAGAGCTCCGGCGGCAGGGGCTGGTTGCCCGGCTCCCAGATCGGCGGAGGTAGCGCGGGTGGTGGCGGGGGTGGTGGGGCCTGACCAGCGACGACCGGGCGCGCGACCGGGTTCGTCGGCGCATCCGGCGGTGTCCCGGACGGCTCCATGGGACCCCCTTCACTCAGCTTGTTCGGCGTATGCCTGCCGCAAGACGGTACGCACACGCTGCTGTATTCCGGCTGAGATGCAGGTCGCCCGCCGCTGAGGCAAGCTGGTCGACGATGAGCAACGTCAAGGTCGCCCTGCTTGGTTACGGCGTAGCGGGGGAGCATTTCCATGCCCCACTGATCGCCTCCACTCCGGGCCTGGAGCTCGCCGCGATCGTGACGGCGAACGCTGAACGTGCTGCCCGGGCGGCTGCTCGCTATCCGAAAGCTTCAGTGCTGGCGAGTGCCGAGGAGGTCTGGAACCGCGCCGACTCCTACGATCTCGCCGTCATCGCGACCCCGAATTCCAGCCACCTGTCGCTCGGGGCGGCTGCCCTGCACTACGGGCTGCCGGTCGTCATCGACAAGCCGCTGGCGACGTCCGCGGCGGATGCGCAGCAGCTGGTCGACCTTGCCCACAATGCCGGGCTGATGCTCACCGTGTTTCACAACCGGCGGTGGGACAGCGATTTCCTGACCCTCCGCAAGCTGATCGAGGGCGGCAGCCTGGGGACGGTCTGGCGCTTCGAATCACGGTTCGAACGTTGGCGACCCCAGCCCAAGGAGGGGTGGCGCGAATCCGGGGATCCCGCTGATGGTGGCGGGCTGCTGGCCGACCTGGGCAGTCACCTGGTTGACCAGGCTTTGACCCTTTTCGGCCGGGTCACCGAGGTATACGCGACGCTCGACCGTCGCCGCCCGGGTGTGGCGGTCGAGGACGACGTCTTCATCGCGCTGACCCACGCGTCAGGGGTGCGCAGCACGCTGTGGACCAGCGCGGTGGCGGCCCACCTCGGGCCGCGCCTTCGGGTGCTCGGGTCGCGCGCTGCCTACGTGGTGGACGGGCTGGACCGTCAGGAGGACGCCTTGCGGGCCGGCGGCGATCCCGCGTCCGCGGACTGGGGTCGGGAGTCACCGGCCCGCTGGGGGCGGTTGATCACCGGCGACGACAGTCGCGCCGTGCCGCGCGGGCCGGGGACCTACCCGCAGTTCTACAAGATGGTGCGGGCCGCGCTGCGGGTTGCCGGACCCGTTCCGGTCGACCCGGCCGACGCCGTCATGACGCTGCGGGTGCTGGACGCTGCGCGTCGCTCGGCGCAGCGGGGGGAAGTCGTCAAACCGTGAAGCGCAGTGCCGGGCTCCTGCTGTGGCGCCGGGCGGGCGAGGGCCTCGAGGTGCTGCTGGCCCATCCTGGTGGCCCGCTGTTTGCGAAGAAGGACGACGGGAGCTGGTCGATCCCGAAGGGTGAGATCGATCCCGGTGAGGACGAGTTGGCCGCCGCCCAGCGCGAGTTCAGCGAAGAACTCGGGATCGCAGTGCCTGAAGGCACCCCGGTCGATCTCGGCGAGGCCAAGCAGGCCGGCGGCAAGGTCAACGTCATCTGGGCGCTGGAGGCTGACCCCGGGCCTTTCGAGGTGCACAGCAACCTCTTCGAGATGCAGTGGCCGCCGCGTTCGGGCGTGTTGGCGCAATTTCCTGAGGTCGACCGGGCGTCCTGGTTTCCGCTGGCCACCGCCGCGGACAAGATCTTTGCTTCGCAGCGGCCCTTCCTGGAACGGCTGGCCGAGCTCGTCTCCTCGCCGGGCCGGCGCTCAGACTGAGACCGCGGACGCGCGAGGCCGGCCCAGCAGGTAGCCCTGGCCGAACCTGACGCCCACGTCTTGCAGCGCCGCCAGCTCCTCTTCGGTTTCGATGCCTTCGGCGATCAGCCCCGAATTCGTCTCGGCGGCGAGCGCCACTAGCGCGCGCACCAGCGCGATCCGGGCCGGGTCTCCCGACAGGCCACGCACCCACCCGCGGTCGAGCTTCACGAAAGCCGGGCGCATCTCGCGCACCAGGGTCAGGCAGTCATAGCTCGGGTCCACAGCGGTGATCGCCAGGCTGCTCCCGCTGGGAACATGACTGAGCAGCTCTACCAGCTCCGGCGCTCCGACGAGTGACCGGGCGTCGATCTCGAGGACGACGTCGCGACGGGCCCGCTCCACGATCCCGCCCAAGGCGCGGCCGGCCCGAATGAGGCCGACCGAGACGTTGAGTCCCAGCCATTCCGAGCTGGGGAAGTCGGCCGCAGCCTGCACACTCGCCCGGGCCAGCAAGATCTCCAGCTCGAGGCCGTTGCCGCGGGCAGCCTCCTCGGCCAGCCGCTCGTGCGGGGCGATCCCGTCGTCGAACCGGGTCAGCGCTTCGCGGCCCGCCACGTGTCCTGATTCGAGTTCCAGGATGGGCTGGAAGACGCTACGGAAGGACGGCTCCTCACCGCCGTACGAGCGGTGCTCGGAGACCCGGCCGCGGCCCTCGCTCGAGGTGCGTGGGCTGGGCAGGATGCCGGGGGCGGCAACGGGCCGTCCACCGGTCGACCATTCCCCGCTGCCGAAGTGCAGCACCGAGGCCCAGTCGGAGCCGGCGCTCGACATCACGGTGGTGGGCGCACCGACTGTCGCGGCTCTCTTCTTGGCCTTGGGTTGTGGGTTGACCGGCACCGACATCCAGCTCTTGGCGTGCATGAAGAAGTCGGCGAGCGAGACGCGCAACCCGATGAAGGCAACGATCGCGTAGAGCGCCAGCGTGGTGTTGATGACGGCGTAGGACAGGTTGACGTAGCGGTGGTAGGTCCAGTCCTGCCACAGCGTCCAGCCCGCCAGTCCGGCCAGCAGGTAGGGCGAGATCACGAAGATGAAATCCGGAACCGTCCGGTTGGCCACCTTGGGCGTTCGGCTGAAGACGCTCTTCTCCCCGGTCAGCGCCTGCACCAGCGAGTTGCAGGCCCCGGCAAGGTTGACCGGAATCAGGATCAGGTTGAAGCCGTAGATACGCAGCACGTCGGTGCGCTTGTAGCCGCAGTACTTCAGGTCACTGGCCATGGCGAGGAAGTACGGCAGCGCGATCAGGCCCAGTAGGGGACTGATCAGCTGGTTGTCGAAGGGATAGACCAGTAGTAGCAGCAGGCTGGCCGAGCTCCAGGCGACGGAGGCCATGTAATTCACCCGGATGAAGGTTTCGCTGATCTTGTTCGATTGGCCGCGTCCTGCCCGTGCCCGCCTGGTCCGCCAGAGCTTGGGAAGGATCAGCAGACCGCCGTTGGCCCAGCGTCGGCGCTGGATGCACAGCGAGCCGAAGTCGGGCGGGGTGGCGCTGTAGGCGAGCCGCTCGGGGTAGTTCAGCAGCGACCAGTCGTGCAGGCGCAGGTCGATCGTCGACTCGGTGTCTTCGATGACCGTCCGGTCCTGGATGTAGCGCCGGATTTCCCAGCTGCCGACGAAGGTGCTCTCGCGCACGTCGTCAAGCGCTCTCTTACGCAGCACCGCATTGGCGCCGACCCAGAAGGTGGCGTCGTAGTACGTCATGCCCTGGTGAGCGATGTACTGCAGGTCCGTGGTGGCACCGGCGATGCGTTCCAGGCGCGAGGAGGAGCCGGGGAAGGCGCTGTAGGGCGTCTGGGCGACGGCGACATCGGCGTGCTCGCTCTGCTCCATAAGGTGCACCAGACGAAGGCAGTACTCGGGCAGCAGGACGCTGTCGGCGTCCAGGGTCAGGACGTAGTCCGGCTCGGGGATGTCGAGGTCACCCTGGCCGGGCCGGGCCGGGATCAGCTCGCGACCGGAGACCGTGACGGTGTCGCGGTAGGTCCCGCCCATCAGACCGATGTAGCTGTTGAGGTTCATCGCCTTGTTGGCCTCGTGCGAGAGCGACACGTACTGCTTGCGCTCGAAGCTGCTCAGCTCCACGGAGAAGGTCCAGGCGAGGCGCTGATAGAGCTCCAGCAGCCGTGACTGCGGCAGCACCACGCCGTCTTCGATCGCCCCGCGTACCGCGTTCGCGGTGGCCGTGAAGTCACCGGCCAACCGGTGCAGCACCTGGTCGATGAAGAAGACGTCGGTGTGGTCGACGACCTCGGTGTCATCGGCCAGCTTGCGCATCCACGCTGCCGCGAAGTCGTAGTGCTCGGCGGCCTGATTCATGTCCGAGAGGTCGAGCGGAAAATCCTTGCCGCGGGATTCGAAGACCTGCATTGCCGCGGTGAAGCGCTGGCAGGGCTCGTCCAGCAGCTCGGTCAGCTCGGTCGGGATGGCCCGCGCCTTTTCCAGCAGCGCCCGATCCTTCTTGCGAGTGGGATTGGCCGGATCGTCGATCAACAGCACGACGCGCAGCCCCGGGTAGTCCTGCAGCGCGGCGGACAGCATCGTGGTGCGGTTGGTACGGACGTCCTCCTTGTAGGACGGGATGATCACCGTGACGGTGGGACGTACCCGGGCGAAGAAGCTTTCGAGCGCAGCGCGGGGAAGGCGGCGGTGGTCACGAGCCCGGTAGAAGAAGCCCAGCCGGCAGGTGAGATACGCGAGTGCGGATCCGGTGAGAAAGGTCACGGTGATCAGGTAGACGACGGCTTCGACGCGGCCGCGAGCCGTGTGGTGCGCGCCGCTGATGAACTGATCCGTCAGCCAGGTGACGAGGTAGGCGGTCCAGGCCATCACGGTCGCGACGACCATCGCCCGCCCAGCGGCGACCCGGCCGTCGCTGACCCGCGGAACGATCGAGCTGCTCGGCAGGGCCCGCTTGTCACGTCCCCACTGAGACCGTCGACCATTGCCCGGCCTGCCTTTTGAGAACACGCGACTCCCTCGTCGTCAATTGAGTGCTGTGAAGGAGTTCTCGGCTCGTGCGGGGCTTTGCCTTACCGCCGGGCGGCAATCTCACAGTCTGAATCGCCCGGTCAGGTATGGCGACGAACTCCAGCCCGGCCTTGATTGGTCGATACCACGGACGTGTTGGTTGCGCCCCCGGAAATCGATGACGCTGATGATGTCGATGAGCCAGACCCGTCGTCGGCGACGCGAATCTCTCCGCTGCGTTTGTTGCTCACTGTGATCGTCATCGCGGCCATTGCGGGCGGTATCGCCTTTTGGGTTCAGGGCTCCCGCAAGGCTGCGAAGGCCTCCGCCGCCGTCGGACGTGAGGCCGCTGCCTGGTTCGCCCCTTACGTCGACACCACGCTGACGCCCACGCTGCAATTTCAGGATCCGGCGGCCAACCCGGCCCGGCAGGTCATTCTCGGGTTCGTCGTCAGCGATCCCAAGCACGCCTGCACCCCGTCGTGGGGAGGCTTCTACGATCTGCCGGCCGCGGCCTCCCAGCTCAACCTCGATCGGCGGATCGCCCAGCTGCAGAGCCAGGGCGCGAGCGCGGTCGTCTCGTTCGGCGGGCAGGCGAATTCAGATTTGGCCGTCGGGTGCACCGACGTCGGCAAGCTGACGACCGCCTACCAGAGCGTCGTCAAGCGTTACAACCTGAGCACGATCGATCTCGACATCGAGGGTGCCGCGCTCGATGACCAGGCGTCCATCGTGCGGCGGGCAACGGCGATCGCCGCCCTGCAGAAATCGGCCGCTGCCGCCAAGGCCCCGTTGAGCGTGTGGCTGACCCTGCCGGTCGAGCCTGACGGCCTGCAGCCGAACGCGCTCGCCGTAACGAGCGAGATGCTCAAGGCGGGCGTACAGCTCTCGGGCGTCAACATCATGGCGATGGACTTCACCTCCACCCCGAAGGGGATGTATCCGGCGATCACGTCGTCGTTGAACGCGACGCACGGCCAGCTGGCCAGCCTCCTGCGGGGCTCGGGCCTGTCGTCGGCGCAGGTCTGGAACCGCATCGGCGCCACGGTGATGATCGGCCAGAACGACGTCGCGGGACAGATCGTCACGGTCGACGATGCCAAGGGCGTGGCGGCTTTCGCCAATACCCAGCACCTCGGCCGGGTGTCGATGTGGTCGCTGAACCGCGACAGCCAGTGCGGCAGCCAGTTCGCCCTGGTAGGCGTGCATTCCAACACCTGCAGCGGCACCAGCCAGACCCCGCTTGAATTCAGCAAGACGCTCGGTGCGCTGAAGGGCAGCGCGCCAGTGAATCTGCCGATCGCCAACCCCAGCGCGAGCGCCGATCCCCGCGGCAGTGGTGGCGTCATCGTCGACAACCCGGCGCGCGTGCCGTTCCCGATCTGGAACCCGGTCGCCTCTTACCCGACCGGCTACAAGGTCGTCCGCGAGGGCTACGTCTACCAGGCGAAGTGGTACAACACCGGAACCGATCCGGCCGCGAACTCCTCGTCGTCGTCCTCGCCCTGGCAGGTCATCGGACCGGTATTGCCGGGAGACCATCCTCCGGTGATTCCGACGTTGGCTCCGGGCACCTATCCGGCCTGGTCGGGAACGGTCGCCTACGCGCAGGGGCAGAAGGTGCTGCGCGACGGGTTGCCGTACAAGGCGAAGTACTACACCAAGGGTGACGATCCCTCGGCCGTGCTCACCAATCCAGCGGGTTCACCCTGGCAGGCGTTGTACTCGATCCCCGGCGAACCGCCCGCGACCGCGTAACAGACCCCGTCAGAACCGCCGACGTGAGCTGGGGTGGCGGTGCATCGAGGCCAGCAGCGCGACCTCGGTGTCGGCCTCCGGCAGCGCGATGACGGCGGGACGTTCGAGGGCCGCGTCGTCGTTCGAGGCCAGCAGCGCGCTGGCGCCTGCGCAGAAGACATGGCTGAACACGTCCTGGACGATCCGGAAGAAGGTCTCGTCCAAGGCAGCCCACGCTGATCCGCTCAGGTCGTGGTCGTGGATACCTGCTGACTGGCTACCGGCGACGGGGTGCTCGTCCATGACGGTGCTCCAAAGGCTGGGTTCTCGGTGCGGTGCGGGGGATGCGCCGCTACCGAGATGGTGTCGCCCGAGCCTGGGGTCTGGCTGTCTGCCGCCTGACACCTTTCCGGTTTGTTCGCCGACACCCGCGCGAGCTCAGACCATGAAGCGGTAGCCCAGGCCCGGTTCCGTCAGCAGGTGCCTCGGCCGAGACGGGTCGGGCTCGAGCTTGCGGCGCAGCTGAGCGAGGTAGACCCGCAGGTAGTGCGTCTCGGTCTGGTAGGCCGGTCCCCAGACTTCGGCGAGGAGTTGGCGGCCCGTCACCAAGCGGCCGGCGTGGCGTACCAGCAGCTCGAGCAGCTGCCACTCGGTCGGGGTCAGCCGCACGTCGACCCCCGAGGCGAGTGTCACCCGTTTCAGGGCGAGGTCGACCGTGAAGGACTCGGTCGTCACGACGGGTTCGTCCGCCGGGGCGGGCGTCCCGCGTCGGACCGCTGCCCGGAGCCGGGCCAGCAGCTCGTCCATCCCGAAGGGCTTGGTGACGTAGTCGTCGGCGCCGCAGTCGAGCGCCGCCACCTTCTGGGTCTCCTGTTCGCGCGCCGAGAGAACCAGGATCGGGGTATTGGTCCAGCCTCTGATTCCCCTGATGACGTCGGTGCCGTCCATGTCAGGCAGGCCGAGATCCAGCACGATCGCGTCCGGCCGGTCGCGGGCAGCGGAGGCGAGTCCGTCTGCACCGTTCGCCGCCGTCAGCACCCGGTAATCGCGTGCCGCGAGGTTGATCGTCAACGCCCGCAGGATGGCCGGGTCATCATCGACGACCAGTACCGAGGTGGCATTCATGGCACGCGGGTTCGACGAGCGCTGGCTCAACGCGCGCTGACGACGGCGTTGGCGCGCAACTGGACGGTCATGGTGAGGCCGCCGCCGGGGGTGTTCGCCGCGCTGATCTGTCCGCCCATCGCTTCGGTGAGCCCGCGCGCGACCGCGAGACCGAGACCAACCCCGGAGCCGCTGGAGCGGTCACCCAAGCGTTGGAACGGCTCGAAGATCCGTTCCCGGTCCTGCGCGGGAACGCCCGGGCCGTGGTCGATGACGGCCAGCCTGACGAATTCACCATCGGCCCGGCCGACCACCTCCACCGGCCGGTTCGGCGGGGAGAATCGGATGGCGTTGGCGACCAGGTTGGCGACGACGCGTTCGAGCAAACCGGCGTCAGTGGCGATCATCGGTAGCGAATCGGGCAGGTCGAGGACGACCGACTCGGCGCCGACGAGGCCCCGTAGTGCGAGTGGCACCACCTCGTCCAATGCGGTCGGCCGCAGGAACGGCTGCAGCGATCCGGTGTGCACCCGGCTCATGTCCAGCAGGTTGTTGATCAAGCCCTCGAGACGGTCGGAGCCCTCCTCGATGGTGGCCAGCAGGGTCGCCTCGTCCTCCGGTGACCATGTCACATCGTCCTGTCGCAGGCTGGAAATGGCGGCCTTGATCGAGGCGAGCGGGGTGCGCAGGTCGTGACTCACCGCCGTCAGCAGCGCGGTGCGGACTCGGTTGGCTTCACCAAGAGCTTCGGCCTGGGCGGCCTGGGTGCGTAGCCGATCCCGGTCAAGGGCTGCTGCCGCCTGCGCCCCGATGCCCTCGAGTACCCGACGGCTGATCTGCGGGGGTTCGCCGGACAGCCGCAGCCGAAGGTCGGGCCGCAGCTCCAGCACGGTCACGAGCTCGCTCGGGATGACGGCTTCGGCGGACGCGCCGCTGCTGGCCACCTCCACCCAGCGGCGGGCCGAACACTCCACCAGTTCGGCGCGGGCACCCTCGCCGGCGGTCAGCTGCGCCAGCACGGATGCCGGGGTGTCGGCGCCGGCGAGCACGGTGCGGGCCAGTTCCAGCAGGGCCGCCGCGTCCGAGGAGCTGCGGGCGGCGTCTTCAGCCCTCCGCGCGGCGAGATGCACGATGCTGCTCACGCTGATGGCGACGGCCACGAAGAGCAGCAGGGCCAGCAGGTTCTGCGGCTCCTGGATCGTGAGCGTGTGAAACGGGGGAGTCAGGAACCAGTTGAGCAGCAAGCCGGCTGCTGCCGCGGTGACGACCGCCGGCCAGAAGCCACCGACGACCGACACCGCGACGACGACGAGAAGATAGAGCAGCAGGTCGTCCGCGAGCGAGAGGTCACTGCGCGACTGGACCAGGCAGAGGGTGAGCAGTGGGAGCACGGTGACGGCGAACCCGGTGGCGATCCAGCGTCGCCGCACCCCGATGGCGGCGTCGAGTTCGGCCAGAGCCCGGCCGCGCGTCCGCACCTGCACACCGTCAAGTGTGCGCCGCTGTGGGGCGGTTGCGTACCGGGTCATGGCGGCCAGGGCGTAGGCGATGGCCGCGACCCCGAGCAGCGTGATGCCCGCGTGCCACACCAGCGGGCCGCCGCGTAGCTGCGCGTACGGGCGCCGGGTGAAGCCGATCGCCGTGAATTCCGCGACGACGACGACCATGGCAAGCGTTGGCGCGTCACCGACGATCGCCGTGACGGCGACGATTGCACAGGTCAGGGCCAGCAACGTGGTGGGGTCGATGCCGCCGTGGGTCACCGAGACCAGTGCGCCGACGCCCAGGAGTGCGGTAGCCGCCAACGGCAGCACGATAGGGGCGGCGGTGCGTGCGCTACGGCGCCTGGTCCAGCGGGACACCCTGACAGCAGACCTCGCAATCCGCGCGAGTTGGACGATCTTGATGACTTCTTTATGGCGGTGCCGTTAATCCTGAGGGTGTCTTGACACCAAGACCCCTGACCGGCATCTAGCGTCGACGAAGTGTCTGCGATGTCTCGACCTGCCGTCGGGGGTCTGAAGCGCCTGCTCGTGGGCCGCCCGCTGCGCAGCGACCGACTCGGCGACACGTTGCTGCCCAAATGGCTCGCGCTGCCGATCTTCTGCTCGGACCCGATCTCGTCGGTGGCTTATGCGACCGAGGAGATCCTGCTCGTCGTCGGCTTCGGCGGCGCGGCCTACCTGAGCATGGCCAAGCCGATCGCGGCGTTGGTCGCGGTGCTGCTCATCGTCGTGGTGGCGTCCTACCGCCAGACCGTCTACGCCTATCCCAACGGCGGCGGTGCCTTCATCGTCAGCCTGGACAACCTCGGCCAGACGGCGGCGCTGTCCGCGGCAGCCGCCCTGCTCGTCGACTACGTGATGACCGTGGCTGTCTCCGTGGTGGCCGGAGTCGCGGCCATTACCTCGGCTGTCCCCTCCCTCACCCGGCACACCGAACTCATCTCCGTCAGCTTCGTCGTCCTGATCACGCTGGTGAATCTGCGGGGGATCAAGGAAAGCGGCAAGGCTTTCGCGCTGCCGACCTACGGCTTCATTTTCGGGGTCTTCCTCCTGCTGCTCACGGCGTTGATCTCCACCGCCTTCGGCCACGGTGTCTCAGAAGCAGTCAGCGCCCACGAGCATCTGCAGCGCACTGCTCGGGTGGGCGGCGCGGCCACCATCTTTCTGGCTCTGCGCGCGTTCGCCTCCGGCTGTACGGCGCTCACCGGTGTGGAGGCCATCAGCAATGGAGTGCCGTCGTTCCGCAAGCCCAAGAGCCGCAACGCCGCCCGCACCCTCGTGGCCATGGGCGCGATCGCCGTCACGATGTTCGTGGGAATCACGATCCTGGCGGTGAATACCCACGCCCGGGCTTACCCCTCAGGAACGCCCTCGGTGATCTCGCAGCTGGCCAGCACTGTCTGGGGCCGGCACTCGTTCCTGTACATCTTCTTCCAGGTCGTCACGGCTGGCATCCTGGTACTGGCGGCCAACACGGCCTTCAACGGTTTTCCGGTGCTGGCCTCGATCCTGGCGCAGAACCGCTTCCTGCCGCGCCAGCTGCATACCCGCGGTGACCGGCTGGTGTTCAGCAACGGCATCCTGCTGCTGTCAGGAGCCTCGATCGCGCTGATCATCGGTTTTGACGCGAACCTCGACCGGCTCATCCAGCTCTACATCATCGGCGTCTTTACCTCGTTCACCCTGAGCCAGACCGGCATGGTCAAGCACTGGACCACCCTGCTGCACAGCGGCGAAGAGGTGAACCGCGGCCAGATCAAACGATCACGCCTGATCAATACCATCGGTGCGGTCTTCACCGCCGTCGTCCTGGTGGTCGTCATCTTCACGAAGGTGGAACACGGGGCCTGGATCGCGATCCTCGGCATGCTGGTGCTCTTTGTCTTGATGCGCGGCATCCGGCGCCATTACGACCGCGTCTCCACCGAGCTTGCCGCCGACGACGATGCCCGGCCGCCCATGCCTTCCCGTAACCATGCAGTGGTGCTGGTTTCCAAGATCCACTGGCCGACGCTGCGCGCGTTGGCGTATGCCCGGGCGACGCGCCCCCACACGATCGAAGCTGTCAGCGTGGCGGTCGATCCGGAGGAGTCGCAGGCCCTCCAGGATGAATGGCAGCGCCGGGGCATCGAGGTGCCGCTGCGGGTCCTGGACTCGCCCTATCGCGAGGTCACGCGACCGGTCATCGACTACATCAAGCAAATGCGCCGGGCCAGCGAGCGCGATGTTGTCACCGTCTTCATTCCCGAATACGTGGTCGGGCACTGGTGGGAGCAGATCCTGCACAACCAGAGCGCCTTGCGCTTGAAGGCGCGCCTGCTCTTCATGCCAGGCGTGATGGTGACGAGCGTTCCGTGGCAGCTGCACTCCTCCGAGGGCAAGGATCCCGCCGATCCACCAACTCCCGTCGGCTGACCGCAATGAGCGGCCGGTGGGATGAGCCGGCGCGGCCGCGGGGTTGCATCCAGGCGTGAGCCTTTCTCCGCTGACCATTCCGCTTTCCGTGCTCGAGCTGGCTCCGGTCGCCAAAGGGGCGACGCGCCGGGACGCCCTCACCAACACGATCGAGCTCGCCAAGCATGTCGAGCGGCTCGGCTACCACCGTTTTTGGCTGGCCGAGCACCACAACATGCCCGGCATCGCCAGCTCGGCTCCCGCCGTCCTGATCGGACATGTCGCGGCAGCGACGAGCACCATGCGCGTCGGCTCCGGCGGCGTGATGCTGCCCAACCATCCGCCGCTGGTCGTCGCCGAGCAGTTCGGGATGCTCGAGGCGCTGCACCCGGGCCGTATCGATCTCGGCATCGGCCGGGCGCCGGGCACCGACCAGGTGACGGCGTCGGCGCTGCGCCGCAGCGCGGAGCCGTTGTCCGCCGATGACTTCCCGCAGCAGCTCGGTGAGCTGCTCGCGTTCTTTGACGGCAGCTGGCCCGAGGGGCACCCGTACAAGGCGATCACGGCGGTTCCAGGCCTTGGCGACCGGCCGCCGATCTGGCTGCTGGGCTCCAGCGGCTACAGCGCGCAGGTGGCTGGTTTGCTGGGCATGCCGTTCGCCTTCGCCCACCACTTCAGCGCCGTGAATACGCTGCCCGCGCTGGCGTTGTACCGCGACAGCTTCCGTCCCAGTGCCGAGCTCAGCGAGCCGTATTCGATGATCGCCGCGTCCGTGCTGGCTGCCGACACCGACGAGCACGCGCGCTATCTCGCCGGCCCCGGAGCTCTCGCGTTCCTTCGGATGCGCAGCGGCCGGCCGGCGGGCTTTCCGAGCCCGGAGGAGGCAGCCGAATACCCGTACACGCCGCAGGAGCGGGCCTTCGTCGACGATCGGCTCAGCTCACAGGTGATCGGTGGTCCGGAGTCCGTCCGCCAGCAGCTCGACGAGCTGCTCGCCGCAACCGCGGTCAACGAGCTCATGATCACCACCATGACGCACTCTGCCCCGGACCGGTGGCACTCGTTTGATCTGGTCGCTGAACTGGCGGGCCTCAAGGCCGCCGACGTCAGCGAGCAGCAGCCGTCTCCAACGCCCGCCGGGTGAGGACGCGGGTCAGGTGACGCCGGTATTCGCGGTTGGCGTGCATGTCTTCGGTCGGCTCGGTGTCGGCATCGGCGAGCGCGGCCGCCTCAGCGATGCTCTGCCCGGCGGCGAGCGCCGCTTCGGTGGCACTCGCCCGTAGCGGGGCCGGGCCCATGTTTGCCAGGGCAACGCGTCCACCGCTGACCGCCACAGCGACGATCGCCCAGTCGTTGGCGCGCCGGACGAACTTCTCGTAGGCCCATCCCGCCGCTCCGGCAGCAGCCGGAACGCGTACCTCGACCAGGATCTCGTCAGGTCCCACGGCCGTTTCGAAAAAGCCCAGGAAGAAGTCGTCGACATGGACCTCACGCCGACCTGACGGACCGGCGATCACCATGGTGACGCCCAGCGCCAGCGCCGCGCACGGCATGTCCGCCGCCGGATCGCCGTGGACCAGCGAGCCACCGATCGTGCCGCGATGACGAATCTGACGGTCGCCCACAAGCGCTGCAACGAAAGGCAATAGCGGTGCCCGTTGCGCGAGCAGCGGGGAGGACACCACGTCGGCGTGCCGGGTTGCGGCCCCGATCGCGATCGAGTCGCCGTCCTCGCGGATGGAGGACAGCTCGGGGATGCGGGCGATGTCGATCAGGACGCCCGGCGTCGCGAGCCGGAGCTTCATCATCGGCAGTAGCGAGTGTCCGCCGGCAAGCAGTTTCGCTTCATCGCCGTGCTCGGCCAGCGAGCTCAGCGCCGCATCGACCGACGCCGGACGAACGTAGGAGAATTCGGCGGGGATCATGCTGACGCTCCCGGAGCCGCAGCGAGCACCGCGCGGACGATGTTGTGGTAGCCCGTGCAACGGCAGAAATTGCCCTCGAGCCCGTCGCGCACCTGCTCCTCAGACGGGTTCGGATTGTCCGACAGCAGGCTGACCGCCGCCATCACCATCCCCGGTGTGCAGAAGCCGCACTGCAATCCGTGCTCGGCCCGGAAGGCGGCGGGTACCGGATGTAGCTCCCCGTCCTGGCCGGACAGCCCCTCCAGCGTCGTCACTGAACGGCCGTCGGCCTGGGCTGTCAGCACCGTGCAGGACTTCACCGCCTCCCCATCGAGCAGGACCGTGCAGGCCCCGCATGACGTGGTGTCGCAGCCGATGTTGGTCGCCTTGAGGCCGCGGGTCTCTCGCAGGTAGTGGACCAGCAGGAGGCGGCCTTCGACCTCGTCGGTGTGCGCCTCACCGTTGACATTCACCGCTACCTGCATCAGGCACCCGCCTTCTGGTTCGCGTCCTGGATGGCATTCCAGACCCGTTGCGGGGTCGTGGGCATATCGATATGTCGGACGCCCAGATGCGCGACCGCATCGACGACCGCGTTCTGCACAGCGGGGGTCGAGCCGATGGTGCCGGCCTCGCCGATTCCCTTTGCCCCCAAGGGGTTGTACGGGGTCGGCGTCTCCATCTCCACGAGCTCGAAGCTCGGTACTTCGGTGATGGACAGGAAGGGGTAATCGGCGAGCGTCGACGTCAAAGGGCTGCCGTCTGCGTCGTAAACGACCTCTTCCACCAAGGCCTGGGCGGCGCCTTGCCCGATGCCACCGTGGCGCTGGCCTTCGGCGATCAGCGGGTTCAGGATGGTGCCCGCGTCGTCGACCGTGATGACCCGCTTGAGGGTGGCCCTGCCCGTCTCGGTGTCGACTTCGACGACGGCCACATGGGCCCCGAACGGAAACGTGGGTCCGGGCGAGGAGAAGGTCGCCTGCACCAGCAGCGGCTCGCGGGCGGCGAGGTCGGCGAAGCTGATCTCGGCTTCCGGCGAGCCTTTGACGACCAGTCCGGCCCGGCTGAGGTCGACGACGAGGTCGTCCGGGTTCGCCTCCAGCACATCGGCGGCGCGCGCCCGGGCGATGTCGACCAGCTCGCGCGTCGCCGCCTGGACGGCCGCTCCGCCGAGCTGCAGGCTGCGCGATCCACCCGTGCCGCCGCCCTTGGGAATCAGGTCGGTGTCGCCGTGGCGCACCGTGATCTTCTCGACCGGGATCCCGAGTTCGGCGCTGGCGATCATGGCCCACGACGTGGCGTGGCCCTGCCCGTGCGGCGAGGTGCCGGTCAGGATCGTCGCGGTCCCGTCGGCGTGGATCTCGACCGTCGCGTTTTCGTTCGGCGGTCCGGCTTCTTCGCCGGATCCGGTGATCTCGACGTAGACGGCGAGGCCGATCCCGAGCTGAACGGGTCCTCCTGCTGCCCGCCGGGCCTGCTGTTCGCGCCGCAACCCGGCGTAGTCCGCTGCCTCCAGCACCTTGTCCAGCGCAGCCTCGTAGGCGCCGTTGTCATACGTCGCCCCGGAAGGCGTGGTGTGCGGCTCGGAGAACGCCGGCAGCACATTGATGCGCCGGATTTCTGCCGGGTCGATGCCAAGCTCGGCGGCGAAAACATCGATTGCCCGCTCGACGGCCGCGGTGGCTTCGGGACGACCGGCGCCCCGGTAGGCACCGACCGGAGTGGTGTTCGTGACGACGCTCTGAAAGCCCCAGGCGACCTTCGGGATGTCGTAAACCCCAGGCGCCATCAGGCCGGTGAGCATCGGCAGCAGGGCTCCGAACCGGGGGTAGGCGCCCGAGTCCTGCAAGACCCCGATGCGATACGCGAGCACCTTTCCCTCGCGGGTGCCGCCGACGGTCACGGTCTGGATCTGGGCACGCCCGTGCGTCATGGCGACCATGTTTTCCGAGCGGGTCTCACTCCAGCGCACCGGACGATTCAGGTGCCGCGCGGCCCAGCCGACGACGCCGTGCTCGGGGTCGGCGCCGAACTTCGCGCCGAATGCGCCGCCGGTGTCGGGGGTGATGATGCGCAGCTCGTCTTCTTCCAGACCGAGCATCTTGATGATCGAGCGCTTGGCGCCCTGTGCCCCCTGGTTGCCGTGCCAGATGATCAGGCGGCCCTTTGGGTAGTCCTCGGAGGTCTCCCAGACAGCGGCTGCCGAGCGCGACTCCATCGGTGCCGCCGCCACCCGCTGGTTCAAGATCTGCTGGGTGACGATGACGTCGCAGCCGGCGAAGAATTCGGCTTCGCCTTCAGGGCTGAACGCGGGCGCATCAAGGCCCATGCCCCAGACCGTGTTGGTGCCGACGCCTGGGTAGACCACGGTGGAATCGGTGCGGGCAACATGCGGATCGACCACAGCGGTGAGCGGGTCGTAGTCGATGTCGACGAGTTCGGCGGCGTCTTCGCCCTGGTAGGCCTCCTCGGTCAGCACGACGGCGACGGCCTCCCCGACGTAGCGGACCGTCCCGTTGGCGAGTAGCGGCTGGCCCATGTCAGCCGGATACATCGGCATCGGCGGGGTCTGGGTGGGCACCGACGCCAGATCCTCGGCGGTCAACACGGTGACGACGCCCGGCATGTCCAGGGCGGCCTGGGTGTCGATGCTCAGGATGGTCGCGTGAGCGATCGGTGACCTGACAAATGTCGCGTGCAGAGCGCCCGTGAGGCGGTCGTCGACCAGATCCTCGGTGTAGGTCGCGCCGACGGTCAGAAACTGCGGATCCTCTGTGCGCTTGACGCGCGTGCCGAGAATGCTCAAGCGGGCCTCCCTCTTCCTTGCAATTGATCCTGCCTCACGCAGTGGCGGACACCGGTCAGGCGGGTGTCCTCGGTGTCCAATGGGGAGCGATCTCGACCCGAGCAAGGAGAGCAAGGAGGCCAGTCGCCCGCATGGACGTCGCGATCCGCCCGCACTTTCGTCGTGCCGTCATCGCCGGCATCGGCGCCGTCATTGCCCTGGTGGTCGGCAGCACGATCGGTAACGGCGTGCACACTCCGGAGCTCCACACCAAGCTGATCATCATCGGGCTGGCCGTGATCTTCGTGGTCCTGGGGGTGCTCGCGACCCGAAGCACGGCCAACGAGCTGGCCAGGGTGGTCAGCGACCGCGGTGGGCCGGCCGCGGGCACCACGGTACGAATCCTGATAACGCTCATCGGTTACATCGTGGTGGCGCTCTCGCTGCTGGGCATGCTCGCCGTTCCGCTGGGTCATCTGCTGGTCGGAGGTGCCATCACTGGCATCGTGATCGGAATCGCGGCTCAGCAGTCGCTGGGCAACATCTTCGCCGGCCTTTTGCTGCTGCTGGCCCGGCCGTACGTGGTCGGCGAGGGGATCCGGGTCAATTCGGGCAGCCTCGGCGGTCCTTTTGACGGCGTGGTCACCGGTATGGATCTGCTCTACACCACCCTGCTCACGGATGAGGGGCCGATCCGGCTTCCGAATGCGGGGCTGCTCGCCGCGGCCGTCGGTCCGCGACGCACCGGATCAGTTGACCGCCAGGATGATGCCGACCGTCAGCCCGCCGACGACGACAACCGCGCGTAACACCCGGTCGGGGATGCGGCGCGCCACCGCGGCGCCGAGCTGGGCCCCGACGATCGAGCTCACCGCGATCAACACGGACACCCCCCACGCGGGGGTGCTGGCGAAGGCGAAAAGGATCGCCGCTATCCCGTTGACCAGCACGGTCAGGGCGTTCTTCAGTCCATTCAGGCGCTGCAGGGTGTCATCGATCGACAGGCCCAGCAGGGCCAGCAGGATCACCCCCTGCGCCGCGCCGAAGTAGCCGCCGTAGATCCCGGTCGCGAAGATCAGCGACGGCAGCAGGATCTTTCCGTGGGAACGTCTGGTGGGCGTCCGTCCGCCCTGGGCCTGGGATTCCTGGCGGGCCCGCAGCCAGCGCGACAGGCGGGGCTGCACGGCCATCAGCAACGCGGCGAGAATGATCAGAACCGGGACGATCGCCTTGAAGGCTTTGGGCGCCGCGAGCAGCAGAAGGCCGCCAGTCAGGCCTCCGGCCAGCGCGTACGAGCCCAGCCAGATCAGCCGCGAACGCTGCCCGACCAGCTCGCGGCGGTAGCCGATCGCACCGCTGAGGTTGCCGGGCGCCAAGCCGATGGTGTTGCTGACGTTGGCGACGATGGGCGTGTAGCCGAGCCCGATGAGCACCGGGTAGGTGAGCAGCGAGCCGCTGCCGACGACGGTGTTGATGGTGCCCGCCCCGAAGCCCGCGCCGATGATGGCCAGCGCACCCAGAGGCCCCACGTGACCAGCCTGCCATGAGGCGGGTGCGCCAACCGTCAGCCGCGAGGGGTAGAACCGAACGCATGACCGCAGCGCTGACCTTGTCGAAGTTTCGCCACTCGTGCCTGCTGATCGATATCGGGGGCACCCGGCTGCTGATGGACCCGGGAGGTTTCTCCAGCGGCTTCGAGTCGCTGACCGATCTGGCCGGTGTCCTGATCACCCACCAGCACCCTGATCATCTCGACGTCGCCCGGCTCACCGCGCTGCTGAAGGCAAACCCTGAAGCTGAGCTTGTCACCGACACCGCCAGCGCCGCGCAGCTCGCCGAAGCGGGCGTGACCGCGAGGGTCGTCAGCGGCGGCGATTCGACCAGCGTCGCCGGAATCCCCGTGCAGGTGTACGGCGGGAAGCATGCCGACATCGCGCCGGGATTCCCCACGCCTCCCAACGTCGGCTATGCCTTCGACGGCCGTTTTGCCTACTCCGGCGACGCCTACCTGCCGCCGCCGGAGCCGGTGCAGGTGCTGGCGATCCCGACCGTTGCGCCGTGGCTGCGGGCCGCTGAGACGATCGCGTTCTTCCAGCAGGTACGCCCGCAGGCAGTGGTTCCGGTGCATGAGGCCATGCTCGCCAGCACCGATCTCTACTACGGGATCTACCGCAAGTTCGCCACCGATCAGGACACCGATTTCCACGTCCTGGATGACGGCAAGCCGGTGACGTTCTAGGCGGGCAGCCCGAGCAATTTGACGAGGAGGCGACCCGCTTCTCCGCCACCTTTGCCCTCGATGACGGCGTCGACCGCCCGCGAGACGTCGAGCTCGGTCAGTAGCGCCTGGCTCACTTCGCGGACCGTTGCCGGGTCACCTTCGCCCGGCCGGCCGGCAGCCACGTAAAGCGCGTCCAGACGTTCCTCTGAATGGGACAGCACGTCGTCGCTGAAGTCCCACGCCTGCGCCCAGGGCCGGTCCAGCACCGCGAGCCGCAGTACCGCAGGTGGCACCTTCGCGAGCACGTCGCGTACCAGGACCAGGTTGCCGGTCGACTTCGCCATCTTTTGGCCGCCGGTCCGCACGGTGCCCACGTGCAGCCAGGCCCGGGCGAAGGGGGTGACGCCGGTGACGGCCTCCGCCAGCGCGCTCTCATACGCGTGATGCGGGAAGCGCAGATCGGCGCCGCCGGTGTGCAGGTCGAGCCCCGGGCCCAGCCGGGCGAGTGCCATCACAGCGCAGCCGGCGTGCCAGCCCGGGCGTCCCGCTCCCCAAGGGCTGGGCCACGCCGGGTCGCGCGGATCTGAAGCGTGCTGCCAGATCGGGATGTCGTATTGCTCAGCGCGGTCGGGATCGACCTGGGGGTGGCCACCATCACGACCCAGCCGCTCTGCTTCGTCGGCCGTCAGCCCGAGCCTGCCAGGGACGTCGCCGCCCCGAAACCAGACCGAACCGCCCCGCTCGTAGGCGGCGCCGGAAGCCAGCAACGCCGCGGCGAGCGCGATCACGTCGTCGACGTGCTGGTGCACCCGGGGGGCGAAGGTGGGAGGGCGTACGCCGAGCGCCGCCATGTCCTGCTCGAAGTTGAACTGTTGGACGGCGGCGAGCTGGTCGTAGTGGGTCTCGGCGCGCCGCGCGGCCGCGAGCATGTCGTCATCGATATCGGTGACGTTGCGGCAGACGTCGACCGGCACCCCGCACAGGCCGTGAAGGACCCTGACGGCGAGATCGGACCACACGAACGTCGCCGCATGACCGAGGTGGGTGACGTCGTACGGGGTGATCCCGCAGACGTACATCCGGGCCCGGCCGATGACCGGCAGCGGCGAGCCGGCGAGCTGCAGCGTGGGCACGCTCCTAGCCTGCCACGCGGCGCCGGTCCGGGCGGCTAAGGATCATCACGCGCTCGCCGATGGCCTCCGTGTGGTGCTAGTGGAGCAGCGGGGTAAAGACCAGGCGACCGTCATCGCCCTGACCGGCGACCTCGACCCCGAAGCGGCCGGGCAGCTGCGGGATGCAGCCGCCATAGCCGCCGACTCCCGGCGTCACGTCGTGATCGAGATGTCCGGTGTCACCCAGATGCCGGCCCAGGTCATGGGCGCTCTCGTCGGTGCGTGTCATCGGCTGGAAGGCCGGGTGACCGTGAACTGCTCGCGGCCCGTTTTCGCGGCCCTCGAGGAAACCGGACTCGATCGGCTGCTACCGGTCAGCTGAGCCACGTGGTCAGCAGCCCGCCTCGGGGGCAGCCTTGCTACGCGCAGCTCACCCCGGCGGGCCAGGCGTCAGCGACCCGGACCCACCGGACGCCGGCGCGCCCGTTGGACGCAGCAGCGGCGGCGACAGCACGACCGCGTCGCCGCGCCGGTAGAGCTCGGCGGGACGCCCGCCTCCCGGGGGGATCGAGCGTTCGCCGACTGGACGCACGAAGCCAGGCGCCCCGAGCACCTTGCGCCGGAAGTTGGGTGCGTCGAGAGTCACCCCCCACGCTGCTTCGTAGACCCGGCGTAGCTCGGCAAGCGTGAACGGCTCGTCGACGAAAGCCGCGGCCAGTGAGGTGTATTCGAGCTTCGCGCGCGCCCGCTCAACACCGTCGGCGACGATCGTCGCGTGGTCAAAAGCCAGCCGGGGACCCGGCCCCGCCCCGTCGCTCGTCCCCAAGGGAAGGTCCTCGACAGGCCACCAGCGGACCCGCTCACCCTGGCCGCCCTCCGGCCGTGGCAGGTCCGGGAGCAGCACCAGATAACCGACGCTCACGACCCGGCCGCGCGAGTCACGGCCGGGATCGCCGTAGGTGCGCAGCTGCTCCAGATGGACCGCAACGCCCTCCACGCCCGCCTGTTCGGACAGTGCCCGCCGGGCGGCTGAAACCAGGCTCTCGGTGACCGAGATCCGCCCGCCCGGGAGCGCCCAGCTGAGGGGATCTCGGGGATCGCGCCCGGCGACCAGAAGCACCGCTAACCGGCCGGCGCGCAAGGTCAGCAGCACGATGTCCACGCTGACCGCGATGTCACCGAGGCGGTCCCGCGCCCGAACGGCCGCGGGCCCGTGGGCATCGTCGGCATCGTCGGCGGCATCCACCCGAACATTCTCTCCCGAGATGTGTCTCGGTAGGGAGTGCGCCCGACGTCGAAGGGGCAGAGGGTGGGGACATGGGCCTGACATCGCAACTGAACGCGCTGCGCGTGCTGGCCGGGACCGGGGCGATCCTTCCGACCCGGCCTGATCGGGCGTTGGGGATGGGGCTCGCGGTCATGCGCTGGGGCCTGACTCCGGCGGCCGGCTGGGCGGCAGGCGCGGCGCACCACCCCTATCGGACGGCACTGATCGACGAGCTCGGGTCCATGACGTTCTCCGAAGTCGACACCGCATCAAGCGCGATCGCGACCGGACTCTCCCGCTTCGGCGTACCTGATGGAGGCACGGTCGGGCTGCTGATGCGCAATTCGCGATGGATGGCGTTGGCACTGTCGGCGGTCGCCAAGGCCGGGGCTGACGTGGTGCTGCTCAACACCGGCTTCGCGGGCCGACAGCTGGCACAGGTGATCAGCAGCGAGGGGATCCAGGCTCTCATTTACGACGCGGAGTTCGAGGCGCTACTCACCGACCTGCCGCCGGACGTGCTGCGCGTGATCGGCTGGTATGACAGCGACGCTGATCACGTCACCCTCGACGAGCTGTCCAAGATGGCGCCGCAGCTGACCCGGCCGCAGCATCGTAGTCGTCAGGTGATCCTCACGAGTGGCACCACCGGGGCCCCGAAGGGAGCTGTCCGCGACGTCGAAAGCCTCGATCCCGCCGCCGCCTTCCTGACAGCGATTCCGCTGCGGGCGCGGGGGACCACGGTGATTGCTGCGCCCGTCTTCCACGCCTGGGGTCTGGCACACCTGGTGCTCGGGCTGCTGCTGTCCAGCACCCTGGTGCTGTATCGCCGCTTCGATCCCGAGCAGGTGCTGGCCCTCGTCGAAGAACACCAGGCAAACGCGCTGGTGGTGGTGCCCGTCATGATGCGGCGGTTGCTCGAGTTCGATCGCCACACCCGTACCAGCTACGACGTGACCTCGCTGCGGGTGGTTGCCGCCAGCGGTTCGACGCTGCCGGGTGATCTCGCCACTCGCTTCATGGACGCCTTCGGTGAGGTGCTCTACAACCTCTACGGATCGACCGAGGTTGCTTACGCCACCGTCGCTACTCCCGCCGACCTGCGGGACGCTCCCGGGACCGCCGGACGGCCGCTGGCCGGCACCACCGTCAGCCTGGTTGATGCCGCCGGCCAGGAGGTCCCGGCGGGTGAGATCGGCCGGATCTTCGTTGGCAACCGGCTGGTCTTCAGTGGTTACACAGGGGGCGAGGACAAAGACCGGATCGGGGCTCTGGTGGCGACCGGTGACCTCGGCCGTTTCGACCGGCAGGGCCGGCTCTTCCTCGAGGGCCGCGACGACGAGATGATCGTCTCAGGAGGCGAGAACGTCTTCCCCGGGGAGGTCGAGGACCTGCTCGCCGCTCACCCTGACGTGCGCGAAGTCGCCGTCGTGGGAGTCGACGACGAAGCGATGGGCCAGCGCCTGACCGTCTACGTGGTCACGACAGGTCCCATCACCGACGAGCAGGTCAAGGCTTACGTGCGGGATCGGCTGGCCCGTCACAAGGTCCCCCGCGACGTCTTCTTCCTGGCCGAGCTCCCACGCAACGAGACCGGCAAGGTGGTCAGGCGCCTGCTGCCGAAGAGCTCAGAAACCCTCGAAGAACACCGGTAGAGCGGAAGTAGCAACGACGTCGCGATCGGCCACGGCGTATCGCGCCGACTCGCCGCCCTACGGGGTCCCCGCGCGCAACTCCGTGGCTGGTTCCGCATCAGACGCTCCGGCTGGGGTTATCCACAGACCCGCCGCGGGCGGTTCCAGTGGGTGGCCGTTTCGCCCCATTCTCGGCTGGTGATCGACCCATACCCTCAGGCCGCCGTCGCGTACGGACTGTTCAGCGTGAGGCAGGCCAAGGACGCCGGGTACGGCGAGGATGAGATCCGCCGCAAGGTGAGGCGAGGCCGGTGGCAGCAGGTCGAGCGAACGGTGCTGCAGGTCGCCGGCCGAGAAGCCCGATGGGGGGATCGATACGTCCGCGACGTGCTTTGTTCGGGCCCTCGGGGGGTCTCGGCTTTCGCCTGTGCGGCTGTGGTTCACGGTTGGGATCTGGACGTGCTTCCGCCGACCCCAGCTGTGATCCTCCCGCCTGGCACTCGCGGCGGCAAGATCGTCGCCAAGCGTTCACTGCTCCGCGACGACGAGATCATGCTGACGGGCGTTCTGAGGGTGACGACTCCACTTCGGACCGCCGCTGATCTGGCCAGCGTCCTTCCGCCGAGACTTGCTGTCATCACCCTGGACTGCGCCTTTCGCAGTCGGGGGGTGCACCAAGATGAACTGGCCCTGGCTCTGTCTCGAGGACACGGTCACGGTGTCTGCGCTGCCCGTCGGGCACTGTCACTCAGCGATCCCCTGAGCGGCAGCATCCCCGAGACGATCGCTCGGCTGCTCTTCCTCGAGGCCGGGCTGCCGCCGCCCATCGCGCAGTACCCCGTTCGGTGGGGCGATCTGGTGGCCCGGATCGATTTTGCGTGGCCCGAGCACATGCTCCTGGTGGAGATCGACGGCCGGCGCTGGCACATCGACGCCGACACTTTCGCGCAGGACCGGGTTCGACAAAACGCGGCCACCCAGAACGGATGGCGCATCCTGCGCTTCACGGCGGGTCAGGTGCGCTTCCAGCCCGAGTACGTGGTTTCAGAAGTCCGACGGGCGCTGGGCTACTAGACGCCCACGTGCGGAAGTAGCAACGAAGTTGGTCCAGGCCACGGCGCCTCGCGCCGACTCGCCGCGCGGAAGGCTCTCCCCGCCCAACTCCGTGGTTGTTTCCGCAAGCACCGGCTCTATCGGCCGCAACGGTCGACTACGGCCGAGGAGTTGGCAGAATAAGAGCCGTGACGACCGCTATCCCCGACACCATCGAGCATGTCGATGAGGAGCTGCGTGAGGACGAGTCCGTCGCGGCTGACCGTCCCTGGGTCACCATCGTCTGGGACGATCCGATCAACCTCATGACGTACGTGACGTACGTCTTCCAGCAGCTTTTCGGCTTCCCGAAAGCCAAGGCGGAAAAGCTCATGCTCGACGTCCACCAGACCGGCAAGGCGGTGGTCACGTCGGGCACCCGCGAGGAGATGGAGCGTGACGTCGCCCGGCTCCACGGCGCCGGCCTGTGGGCGACGCTCACACACGATTCCTGACTGAGTGGGCTACTTCAAGCGCACGCGCGCCGGCATCAAGATCACCCTCGATCCGGTCGAGACGGCCGTTCTCGAGCAGGTCATGGCGGAGATGTCGGAGGTGATCGGCCAACCTCGCGAACGTCCGGGCGATCAGCAGTGGGCCCGCGATCTCGGCCTCAGCAGCGTCGGCACGCACGCTGACGTCGAGGATCTCGGCGAGCCCGACGATCCCATCAGGGCCAGGCTCTTTCCGGCGGCCTATCAAGGGGCCGATGACGTCGACGGCGCAGCACAGGATTTCCGCCGCTTCACCGAGGACGACCTGCGGTCGGCGAAGGCCGCTAACGCCGCAGCCCTGCTCGAATCCCTGCCCGAAGGCGGCGGCAGCCTCGTACTCGACGCGGAGGCCTGCCAGGCGTGGCTCGGCGGCCTCAACGATGCCCGGCTCGCGCTCGGCACCGCCCTGGAGGTCGACGAAAGCACCCAGTACGAGCTCGCCGCCCTGGCGCCCGAGGAGCCGAAGGCGCATCGGCTGCTCGTCTACCACTGGCTCGGCGAGCTGCAGACCTCACTGCTCGACGCGCTCATGCGCTGAGCCACCACTAATCTCGCAGACGTGCTCGAGCTCTCACAAGATCATTACGACGCCATGGTCGCGCACGCCCGCCAGGATCACCCCGATGAGGCGTGCGGTGTCATCGCCGGCCGTGACGGTGCCCCCGAACGTCTGCTGCCCATGACGAACGCGGCGCGCTCACCCACCTTCTACGAGTTCGACTCCGGCGAGCTGCTCGCGCTCTATCAGGACATGGAGGACCGCGATGAGGAGCCGGTGGTCATCTACCACTCCCACACCGCGACCGAGGCCTATCCCTCGCGCACGGACATCACCTATGCCAACGAGCCGGGTGCGCACTACGTCCTGATTTCAACGCGCGACCCGGACGTCGCCGAAGTGCGGTCTTACCGCATCGTCGACGGCACGGTCGAGGAAGAACCGGTGACCATCGGGTCCGGCTCCTAACCGGTTGATCACACGGGACGCCTGCGGTCGGCGGGCCGCTGGAATCCCGCAAACGGCGCTGATGTTGCAGGATGGGACTATGGCTGTTCAGGTAAAGGTGCCGACGATCCTTCGCACGTACACGGGAGGTGCGAAGGCCGTTGAAGCATCCGGCGACACATTGGATGCGCTGCTGACCGACGTCGACTCCCGCCATGAGGGCCTTCGCGGGCGGCTCATCGCCGAAGACGGATCGCTCCACCGCTTCGTCAACGTCTACATCAACAACGAGGACGTGCGGTTCCTCGGCTCCCTCGATGCACCGCTCAAGGACGGTGACACGGTGACGATCCTGCCGGCGGTTGCCGGCGGTGCCTCCTCCTCGGCTGGCTGACCCCACCTTTCACTGTGCGCTATGACAGCCTGATCGACTCCGTAGGGCACACCCCTCTCGTCGGCCTCCCGCGCCTGTCGCCGTCGGCTGACGTGCGGCTGTGGGCCAAGCTCGAGCAGGACAACCCGACCGGTTCGATCAAGGACCGTCCGGCGTTGTGGATGGTGGCCGCCGCCGAGAAAGAGGGCCGGCTGCATCCCGGCTCGACGGTGCTGGAGCCCACCTCGGGCAATACCGGCATCTCGCTCGCCATGGTCTGCCGCCAGCGCGGCTACCGGCTGGTCTGCGTGATGCCGGAAAACACCTCCTCCGAGCGCCGCCAGCTGCTGACCATGTGGGGCGCCGAGATCGTGTCCTCGCCCGCAGCCGGCGGCAGCAATGAGGCCGTCGCCGTCGCCAAGCGCATCTCCGCCGAGCATCCGGATTGGGTGATGCTCTACCAGTACGGCAATCCGGCCAATTCACAGGCGCACTACGAGTCGACCGGCCCGGAGATCCTTGCCGATCTGCCCACGATCACCCACTTCGTCGCCGGCCTCGGCACCACCGGCACGCTGATGGGCGCGGGTCGCTACCTTCGCGAGCAGGTACCTGACGTGAAGATCATCGCCGCCGAACCGCAGTACGGCGACCTGGTCTACGGGCTTCGCAACATCGACGAGGGGTTCATCCCTGAGCTGTACGACGCTTCGGTGTTGACCTCGCGCTACTCGGTCGATCACGTGGCGGCGCTGCGGCGTACTCGGCAGCTGGTCGAGGAAGAGGGCATCTTCGCCGGCATCTCGACCGGTGGCATCCTGCACGCTGCGATGGCCCAGGCTGACAAAGCCGTCGCGGCCGGCGAGCGGGCCGACATCGCCTTCGTCGTGTGCGACGGGGGCTGGAAGTATCTGTCGACCGGTGCGTACGCCGGCACCCTGGCCGACGCCGAAGCGGCGCTCGAGGGCCAGCTCTGGGCCTGACGCCGGCCTGACTCGGCGTCAGATGACCACGCTCGTGCGCTTGTGAAGTTTCATACACGTGACACCTGAGCTGCACTTCGGCTTTACCCTGTTGTAGCAATGACTACTGCGCCGATCGGAGTCTTCGATTCCGGCGTGGGAGGCCTCACGGTCGCCAGGGCGATCCTCGATCAGCTTCCTCACGAGCCGCTGCTCTACATCGGCGACACCGCCAACTCCCCATACGGGCCCAAGCCGATCGCTGACGTACGCAAGCTGGCGCTCGATGTCATGGACGATCTGGTGTCCCGCGGCGTGAAGATGCTGGTCATCGCGTGTAATGCGGCTAGCGCCGCCTGCCTTCGCGACGCCCGCGAGCGTTACCCGGTCCCGGTCATCGAGGTCGTCCTGCCCGCCACCCGGGCGGCTGTGCGAGCCACCCGCAATGGCCGCGTGGGAGTGATCGCCACCAAGGTGACCATCGGCAGCGGGGCTTACGACGACGCGTTCGCGGCAGCCGACCAGGTGCGCCTGACGACGGGCGCCTGTCCCAAGTTCGTCGAGTTCGTCGAGCGCGGCGAGACCAATTCTGCTGAGCTGATGGCGCTGGCGGAGGTCTACCTCGAGCCGTTCCTTGCGGCTGGCGTCGACACCCTGGTGCTGGGCTGCACGCACTACCCGCTGCTCGCCGGCGTCATTTCCTACGTGATGGGCGATGACGTCGTGCTCGTCAGCAGCGCGGATGAGACCGCCCGCGACGTGTTCAAGCAGCTTGCCGTTCACGATCTCTTCCGCAGCGATCAGCTCCCCGCGCCCCAGCACCGCTTTGAGGCGACCGGTGATGCCAAGCCGTTTGCGCAGCTCGGCCGCCGGTTCCTCGGCCCCGAGATCGGTGACCTCCCAGGCGCGGACTCATGAGGGGCTGGACATGAAGCTCACGGTGCTGGGCTGTGCCGGCACTTTTCCCGGCCCCGATTCGGCGTGCTCGTCCTACGTCGTCGAGCACGAGGGATTTCGGCTGCTGATCGACGCCGGCAACGGTGCCCTCGGCCCGCTTCAGGAATACGTGGGCCTGCTCAACATCGACGCCGTCCTGGTCTCACACCTGCACGGCGACCATTGCCTGGATCTCGTCGCGTACTCCTACGCGCTGCGCTACCACCCGGAAGGGCCACTGCCACGGATGCCGGTCTACGGCCCGGTCTCCACCCGTCACCGCCTTTGCGGCGCCTTCGACGACTGGCCGTCGGACGGGCTGAGCGACGTCTTCGACTTCCGGGGTATCCGCGCCGGCCATCGGGCCATCGGTCCCTTCGAGATCGAGCTTGATCGGGTCCGCCATCCGATCGAGGCCTACGGGATGCGTTTCACGGCAGGCGGTCGTACCTTCGCCTTCTCCGGCGACACCGGCACCTGCGAGCAGGTCGAACGGCTCGCCAAGGGTTCCGACCTCTTCCTCTGCGAGTCGAGCTGGCCGCATTCGCCCAAGAACCCGCCCGGCATTCACATGAGCGGGCGAGATGCCGGTGAGACGGCTCATCGCGCTGAGGCGCACCGGCTGCTGCTGACGCACATGGTTCCCTGGGCTGACAAGGCCCAGCTGCAGGATGAGGCCACCGGGCAGTACGAGGGCGAGATCGAATGCGCCGTGCCCGGCACTTGCTACGACGTATGACGGGAACCCATCAGTGACGACTCACACCGGACGCCTTGACGGCCGGGCAAACGATGAACTGCGCGCAGTCAGCATGGAACGGGCTTGGCAGCCACACCCGGCGGGTTCGGTGCTGATCTCCTTCGGCGGCACCCGCGTGCTGTGCGCGGCGAGCGTCGAGCGTGAGGTGCCCCGCTGGCGACGCGGCAGCGGGCTCGGGTGGGTGACGGCGGAATACGCCATGCTGCCGAGCGCGACCAACACGCGTAACCAACGCGAGTCGGTGAAGGGCAAGGTCGGCGGGCGTACGCAGGAGATCAGCCGGCTCATCGGGCGGGCGTTGCGACCCTGCGTAGACCTCAAGGCGCTGGGCGAAAATACGATCGCGATCGACTGCGACGTCCTGGTCGCCGATGGCGGCACCCGCACCGCGGCCATCACGGGTGCCTATGTGGCTCTGGTCGATGCGGTGCACTCGTTGGGTAAGGAAGCTGCGATCGTGGCCTCCGTCTCCGCGGTCAGCGTCGGGGTCATCGACGGGGAACCGCGCCTTGACCTCTGTTACGAGGAAGACGTCAGGGCCGGCACCGACATGAATGTGGTGGTGACCGGCGACGGCAAGTTCGTCGAGGTGCAGGGGACAGCGGAAGGTGCCGCTTTCGACCGCGCCGAACTCGACGCCCTGCTCGACCTGGCCGTCGGTGGATGTGGGTCGCTCGCGGCGGCGCAGCGGGCCGCGCTCCAGGCGTGAGCACCCCGCTGGTGCTGGCGAGCCGTAACGAGGGCAAGCTGGTCGAGCTGCGGCGGATCCTCGGTCCCGGATATGACCTGGTGGCACTGCCCGAATCCGCCCCCGACGTCGCGGAGACCGGCGAGACCTTCGAGGCCAACGCCCTGTTGAAGGCCCAGGCGGCGGTCGCCGAAACCGGGCTGGCAGCGGTCGCCGACGACAGTGGACTGACGGTGGATGCGCTCAACGGGATGCCCGGGGTGCTGTCCGCCCGTTGGTCAGGGCTGCCGTCGAACGACCCGACTCGCGACGCGGCGAACCTTGCGCTGGTGCTCGCGCAGATCCGCGAAATCCCGGAAGAGCGCCGCGGCGCTGCCTTCGTGTGTGCGGCTGCGGTGGCACTGCCCGACGGTCGGTCCCACGTCGTACGCGGCGAAATCCACGGCAGCTTGCTGTTCGAGCCGCGTGGCGCCGGCGGCTTCGGCTACGACCCGATCTTCGTGCCCGAGGGTGACACCCGCACGACTGCTGAGCTCGAGCCGGCCGACAAGGACGCCATCAGCCACCGTGGGCGGGCCTTCCGGCTGCTCGCTGCCCAGCTACCCGGTCTGCTCGCCGGGAGCTAGTCCGCCGGCGATCAGTAAGTGCACTCGTTGCTGGCAGAGTCAGCGGTCGTCGGAGCCGGAAGCGGGCTCGCACTCGCGGTCGGGGTCGGCGTTGGTGTCACCGTGGTCGTCCCCGTCACCGAGACCGGCCGGACGGTGGTGTAGTTCTCGCCCACGATCAGGACGACGCCGTTGGTCGCGGCCGGATCCTCTTCGACGATGGAACCGGGCACTGCCGTAGCCACCGTGCGGGCCTCCTCCTGGTTCGCCGGGGAGTAGAGCACCACCGACCTGGAGTAGCCCGTGCTGTCGGCCGGTCCAGGAGCCCCGGTCAGGTAGCCCTGCTGGGTGAGCTTCGCCGTCACGTCGTTAGCCAGCCCCACCTGGCCCACTCCGTCCTGGACGGTCACTGTCACGTCCGCCGGCGGGACGGTCACCTTCACCGGCTGCGTGGAGGGCGTCGTCTTCGTCCCGGGCGTGGATGTCGTCGGGCTCTCATCGCGCAGGCCGGCCAGCATCTGCTGGAATTGCTGCTGCTCGATGATCTGGACACTGCCGACGCTCTCGGTCTCGCCGTTGGGGATGATCTCGAGAACTCCTGCGTCGTCGGTGAAGACGTCGCCGAGGTCGGTGTCGGACTCCTCGAGCGCGCGCTGCGGGACCGTTTCGAATTGCAGCTTGTTGGCGCCGACGCCGCGCAGCCGCACGGCAAGCTTCTCCAAGTCGGAGAGCGAGGTGTTTTGATCCAGCGTGAGTGCGTTGCGGACTGCGCTCAACAGGTTAGTAATGGCGACCGGGTTGAACAGCACGCCGTTCTGCGTCGCCTCGCGAAACACCGAACCCAGGAATTGCTGCTGGCGCTGGATGCGTGAGATGTCGCCGTCGGGGAGTCCGTGCCGCTGCCGCACGAAGGCGACGGCGGAATCCCCGGCTACCTTTTGGTCGCCGTACTTGCCGTGGAAGCCGCTGTAGCCGTCGTTAATGTTGGTGAGCGCTCCGCCGTCTTCATCCGCGCTCGCGGGAGCCGGCTTGATGCACACGTTGACGCCGTTGAGCACCTCGCTGATCTTCTTGAAGCCCTCCAGGTTCACCGAGACGTAGTGGTCGATGGCGATGCCGGTCATGTTCTGCACGGTCGCCACCAGTAGCGAGGGACCACCTTCGAGGATCGCCTTGGTGAACTTGTCGGTGTGGGCCGGAAATTTCTTTCCGGTGCTGTCGGTGTAGGCGGGAATGTGCACCAGCATGTCGCGCGGGAACGAGACCATCGTCGTGGTGCCGTTGGCGTCCAGATGAGCCAGGATGGTGGTGTCGCTGCGCTCGCCGTCGACACTTCCGAATTCGCCGTCGCTGCCGGCCCGGCTGTCGGTGCCGACCAGCAACCAGTTCTGGCTGCCGACCGGAGCGGCCGGGGGCCGGTTCGTCGTCAGGTCGATATGGACGCGAGAAATCGAACCGTCGAACCATTTCACGACTACATAGCCGCCGACGCTCACGCCAAGGACGACGACGGCGACCAACCCGGCAAGCACCTGCACCAGCCGGACAGACCATGGCTTACGGCGCTTACGGCTCTTGGGCTCCGTGAGCGTCTCGGCCGGGTCGCTCGGCTCGGTCGGCGGCGTGGGAGGTGTGGACACAGTGACGACGGCCGTGCCCCCTTGCCTCCGCCGGGACAGCCGGCATCATCAAGCCGGCTATCGGTGTAGCCCATCCCGCCAGGACGGTACCGCCGTCACCTAGGAATTCCCCGTCGTCAAGGCAGATCCGAGGCTGACTCACGTGAGTCTCACACCTGAGATACAGCACGGGATCGTGCGGCGGAGAACGGTGGCGTCGCTGGTAAAAGAGGGCAAACCAGCGTGAAAGGGATTTCGGCGCGTCGCCTAGATCCGCCTGCGGCGCCCCGGAGTAACGGCTGCCGCCACGACGGCCGTCTTGGCGACCGGCGCACGGCCGGGCGTGACCGCCTTGGCGACCACGGCGGTCTTCGCGACGGGATGGCCGATGACGCCAACGCGTCCAACACGTGCTGGTCTGAGCGGCATGTCAGGCTCCTTCGGAGGCGAGGTCAGCCTCGATTGAGGCAATGATGGCTTGGATCGGGATGCGGCCGTCGGCAATGAGTTGGCCACCGGAGCGCCGAGCAGCTGCCGCAAACGGCGCGGCCCACAGGTTCTCCCAGATGAGCACCCCGGCGACGCTTCCGGGCTCCATCGCCGCAGCGAGCAGCTCGACATCTTCTTCTGCGAGCAGTTCGGCGAGCTCTGCCTCGATGGCCTGCAGCTCTCCGAGGTCGTCGAAATCAGACAGTTCGGCGGCCTCGACCACGCCATCAGCGTCTTTGGTGAGGATGAGAATGTCGATGACGCGGATGGTTCCGGCGTCGACCAGGGCGGTCAACTCGGCGACCATCTCACCGGTGAAGCTGCTTTGGCCAGCGGGGAACTCGACCACCACATAGTCGACCGGGCCCAGCTCATCAAGGGATGGATCAGTCATGAGCGTTTCCATTTCGTCGGCCCGACTGGCTGTCTCCGGCGACGAGCCGCCTTGGGCCTGCCCACCCTAGCTGGGGCGTCGGCACGCGCTCAAGAGGGGCGGTCCAGGACTTAGGGCCTCATCACGTAGCCGCGTCTTCCGCCTGACGGGCCGTCAGAATTACGGTGTGTTTCTCACGATTTGGGACCCCGGGTGTGTTACGACTTGGTCTCGAACGTTGTGCGCTACGTCATGTTGGGTGATCCAGGCCACTATGTTGGGCCGCAATCACGCTGCGCGTGCATGCACACGTGCGCCTCATCCGTCTCGCGCCTGATCTGGAGATTGCCAATATGTCGCGTCGTCCATCCCACTGGGTGTCAGGTCGTTCCCGGCGTCGTCGAGGGCCACTGGCCTCGGTCGTGACCCCCGTCGCCATTGGAACGGTGCTCGCGCTCACGCTCGCGGCATGTGGTCGCTCCAGCAGCGGCTCATCGGGGACTCCGACCAAGAGCGCCGCCCCGACTGCGACGAAGGCCGCGGCCGGAGACTTCGGTGATCTGAAGGCGATCTGCGGACCCGGTAATGCGACCGGCGGCAGTGGCCGTGGCATCACTCAGAAGACCATCAACATCGCGACGATGGCCGACCCCGGAGCAGCGGCGGCTCCTGGCCTGGGTGAGGAGTTCTTCCAGGTCGGCGACGCTTTCGTGAAGTGGTGCAACGCCGCGGGCGGCATCAACGGACGCAAGATCGTTCTCACGAAGTACGACGCGAAGCTCTTCAACGTCGCGCAGCAGATGATCCTGGCTTGCCAGAACCAGTTCATGCTGGTCGGCAACGGCAATGGCTTGGATGAGGCCGGGGCGGCGCCTCGCGTCAAGTGCAAGCTCGGCCAGATCTCCTCGTATGTCACCTCGCCGGCCACGGTGAACGCCGGCTACCAGGTCCAGCCGACTCCGAACCCTTACAACGAACTCCAGGTCGGCCCGTTCCGGCTGCTCGGCCTGAAGTACCCGAGTGTGAAGACGACAGGTGTTGCCATCGGAGGCAGCAACTACGGGTCACTGCGTCCCCAGGGGCTTCGCACCAAGGAAGGCGTCGCGCAGATCGGCTACAAGATCGCGGACTATTCTGAGCGTCCGCCGGCCGTGACCAACTGGCGCCCCTACATGGAAGAGATCAACCAGTCCGGGGCCAAGGGCTACATGAACGCCACCGGTAGCGCCGCCTACATCGCGCAGGAGCTGGGCTCGATCAAGGACGTCGGCCTCAAGCTGGACTGGATGCTGCTCGGTAACGCGTACTACGAGCCGTCGACCATCCAAGCCATCAAGGCCTCGGGCACTCCTTCGCCGATCTACCAGTACTTCAGCCATGTGCCGTTCGAGATGACCGACAACCCGGTGGTCAAGGAGATCAAGACCATCATGAGCGGCACTCCCAACGCGCTGTACACGGACTTCACCGCGTTGGCGTTCAACGCGTGGACGCTCTGGGCAAAGTCGGCCACGGCCTGCGGTAACGACCTCACTCAGGATTGCGTGCTGCAGAAGGCCGGTTCGGAGAAGGCCTGGACCGCTGGAGGTCTCTTCCCGCCGCGTAACACCGACCCGAAGAACCCGCAGCAGCCCACCTGCTACGTGATGATGGACGCGACGGCGAACGGGTTCGTCTACGACAAGGCGATCACGCAGCCGAACAACGGCATCTACAACTGTGACCCGGCCAACGTCGTCACGTTGAAGAACACGTACGAAACTCCGTAGCTTCGCGCAGCGCAGCATCAGTGGCCGCCGCTCAACCAGTCACGGTTGAGCGGCGGCCACTTTTATGCCTAGGTGTTGCCTGGCGGAATGATCGGCGGGGGTTAGCCGAAAGCGCGTTCGCCCGCGATGTCATAGATCTTGACGACGAAACCGGTCGGGGTCGGTCCGCTCGACGGCGGCGCCTTGGCGATGCCGGCCATATGCGCATCGAAAGCGCCCTGATCGGCCCAGCGCTCAAAGAGCACCACCCGAGACTCGTCCACCGGATCTGCACTCATGACGTATTCCAGGCAACCCGGCTCATCCCGGGTCGCCTTCATGGCTGCGGCGCGGCCGGCGACGAACGCCTGCTGGTCTGCCGGGTTGACAACAAAATGTCCAGCCACGATGAGCATCTATTTCCAGCCTCACTAACCGTTTCGGGGATGGGTGCCGTAGCGGGCACCGTACCTGGCCCCTCGGTCGGCCTGCCTATGCAGGCCCCGTCCGGTAGACGAGGTGACAGCCCGGGCCACCGTCGACGGTCCAGTCTGCGTCCAGGCTGATGACTTCCACGCAATCGGCCGCTCTCGGCACGAAGCCGCAGGCGTACGCGCGCGCAAACAGGTCTGCTTCGTCGCTGAGGTGAACATTGAAGACGGTGATTCCCGGGGCGTCATGCGAGGTGATCCGATTGACCACGTATTGGTCGCTCTGGGCCAGAATGTCGACGGTCTCCAGCTCAGCCCGAAGCGCGTCCATGCGCAAAGAAAAGCACGCGGGAATCGTTGCTGACAATGGCGGATCGCCCCTGCTGAGCGTTTGCAGAGGCCGCCTCGCCAACGCCGATTCTTAACGGTTTGGCAACGGCTGCGGGAATTATTGGCTCATTGCGGTGATGGCTTGATCGGATGGGGAGTGCTCCGGCCCCCGACGGAGCATCCGAGCTGTACGGCTGGGCAGAAAGATGGGCTTTGTGCCCAGCCGTACAACCAGTTGCCTGGCGGTTGGTTCAAGCGCCGCACACGTGCGGTCCTTTGAAGGCAACCATACGAAACCCCTTGGCTTGCAGCTGTGCCAGGCGTTTGGCGAGCATCGGGTCCAGCTGGCCCTTCGCGTTGAAGTTCGCGATGAAGAGTTGACGCAGCTGCTGGCGGTCGGCGGGTGACAGCTGGTCGAGACTGGCAATCGGGGTCTCGCTCGGGTCACGGCCGCAGACGGCCACCCCGTCGGTGAAGCTGTTGGGGTAACTCGTCGCGATGGTGATGGTGTAGGCGACGGGTTGACCGCTCCAGCGGTGTTGGGTACCCCACTTCTCGCCGGCTGCCCCGTCACTGGTGTAGAACGCCTGGTTTTTGGCCGCCAGTCCGTACAGGGCGCCGACCCAGGCCTCGTTGAAGTCATCGCCGGCACCTTCGATGCGCACCGCCTGCCGGCGGTCGACTCGTGACGCCAGCAGCGGGATCATTGCGCTGACCTGTCGGGCATATTGCTGGCTCGGAAGCGGCGGACGCCACGCATGCTGCGTCGTGCGAATCGTCTCCACGCCGATGATGGCGACCAATAGGCCAGCCAACGCTGGAGAACGTAGCCACCGCCGGGCCTTCCGGGATTCGGTGTGCAACAAATCGAAAGCCGACATCGCGACTGCTGCCCAGCAGAAGGCGGCAAGCGGAAGCATCCAGACGATCAGGTAGCCCAGAAATGGCGGCTCGATACTTGCGGCAGCGAAGGCGCCCGCCACCAGCTGGCTTAGCGCAACGATCGGCGCGCCGGCGCCGTCTCGGCGCCTGACGAGGTTGAGCACGGCGACCGCAACCAGCAGCAGGATCAGCCCGATGAGATAGATCAGGTGTTCGGGCAGCACGTTCGCAAAGGCGGACCGCTCGTGTCCGCCTGCCCAGGGCCCGGTCAGCTTCACGTGGCCGCTGAGCAGACCCAGCCCGTAGGAAAGCCCGCTGACGTCCTGCCGCCCCGCCGAAAAATACGCTGCGAGCTGCTTGAGGTTGTCGCCTCCGGCCACGACGTCGACCAGCGGCGGAAGCCAGATCAGGCCGAACAGCACGTAGCTCACCCGGCGCCAACGTCGGCTGGGGACGCTTTGCGGTTCGCGGCGCCAACTTCGCGACGCCACCATCCACAGGGCGACGGCCGCGGCACCGCACAGCACCAACGGCAGATAGCCGACGTGCATCTGGACGACGAGTGACCCGAGCAGCACGGCAAGCGGCGCCATCGCGTAGTCGCGCTCGACAACGCACCAAAGGCTGAGGCAGAACGCGAGGTACGGCAGCAGCGGAAGGTAGGGGTTCCAGATCTGCAGCAACGATTCGGCGCGCAGACCGTTCAGCAATATCGCCGTGATGGTCGAGAAAAGCAGCAGGCCCGGCCACCGCCGCCGGCGCCAGGCCAGGTAACAGACAAGCCCGACGCCGGCGATGTTTGCCAAGGCAGCCGCGACGAAGACCGAGATCGCTTGGCCGCCGCTGAGCCGATAAGGGATCGCCAACACGTAGTACAAGATCGGCCCGGGGTGAGCCCATCCGCGCGTTGAATAAACGCCGACCAGCGGCGAGGAAGAGGTCCCTACCTGCTGGATACGAAACAGCATC
Source organism: uncultured Actinomycetota bacterium (assembly GCA_963839015.1). Lineage (GTDB taxonomy): Bacteria > Actinomycetota > Actinomycetes > Frankiales > Frankiaceae > DATAZK01. The sequence goes on from CAWITL010000001.1 coordinate 170,223, forward strand.
GAGGCTTCGTCGCCGATCGGCACATAGGGGCGTCCCAGCAATCCGAGAATCGTGACGACTATCGGAATGACTACAAGGCCGGGCAGTAACAGCGACGCGCGCAGCAGCCGTCGGGGCGCGTCACCTTCGTAAACCTTCGCCGGTCGCGAAGTAACAGCTGCCGTCACCGGCGACAGCTCAATGGTCCCCGTTGGCCGAAAGCAGGAAAATCCGACATTTCGTGACCCTACAACCAGCGCTCACCGGGCCAATCTGACGCGCCGACTGTGACGAATACGGGGCTCAGCTGAGGGGTTCGACTTCGTTGAGTCTCCAGGTCTGGAGCGCTACGGCTGCGCAGAGACGGCTCAGTTGCCGTTTGAGCTACCCGTGCCGCCGCCGTCGGCCGTTGAACCATCTCCGGAGCCGGACCCTCCGCCGGTGTCTGAACCGGAACCAGTGCCACCGGTGTCGGCGCTAGTACCTCCGCCGCCAGTGCCAGTGCCAGTGCCAGTGCCGGTGCCCGCGCCCGCGCCGCCTCCGACTGGCGGCGCCTGACCGGCGCCTCCGCCGTTATCGCGGACCACGGCAGAGGCACTAACCGTCCGTGACACCGTCATTCCGCCAGTCGTGGTCAGGGTGTAAGTGTGCGTCTCGGTCGAGCCCACAGCCCCCCCGCAGGAGAAGTTGAACTCCTGCGAGCCGCTCGGTCCGAAGCTGCCAAACAGGCCCGGGCCATCGACGGACAGTTCCACACCGGTGGCCCCAGTCACTTGCCAGCTGACGATTGCGGGCACCGCAAGGGCCCGGACCACCGCCGTCCCCTCGGGGCAAGCGGGTTGCTGGGTCAGGGTGAAGCTGACGGAAACAGGGCTTGCACCCGCAACGGCCCTGCTGCTCCCGCCGCCCGTCTTGGTTCCGCCGCCGCCGGTGCTGCCGCCGGTTCCGCCGCCAGTGGTTCCCCCGCCTCCTGACGTGGTGCCCCCGCCACCGGTAGTACCGCTACTTCCACCGCCTGTCGTGGTCCCCCCGCCGCCACCGGTGCTGCTGCCACCCGCGGCCCCGCTGCTGACGGTGGCAAAAGGGTCGCCCTTCGCGGCTGCCGGGCCGGCCTTGCCAGCCGCCCCGCCGGCGACCTTCGTTGCGGTCGGCGAAGCCTGCGGCAGCAAAGTCCCGGAGCCGGATGACGAGCAGCCGGCGAGCACACCGGCGAGGACCACGGCACCTGCAGCCGCCGAGGCCTGCCGCCGACGACCAGGACGTGCCGGCGTCTTGATTGTCTGAGCGTTCACAGGGAGATTTTGACCCGTCGCGGAGACGTTGGGCAGGGAATCCATCAGATTCCGGAAATGCCGGTTTTGGCACATCTTCGGCAGTCGCTAATGCTCATCTCGCATATCACTCTGAGCAGTCATTTCACTACGGAATGCCCCATCGGTCGGCATGCTGAATCTCCGGATTTTGCCTCCAGTCCGCGACAGAAGGCTTAAGTTTCTCGTGCGCAACTCTGGCGCGGAAGCGGGGGGAACTGCTTTGAGCCGCCTTTCTCATTCCAGCAACGCCACAGCGGGCCTCGAAAGCAGCTGTGGTGCAGCAGCTCATCGAAAGCGAAGTATGTCTTGACGGATATCTCGCTGCCCGTGCCTCCCAACGATGTTGAACGGGCTATGTATCTGCGCAAGTCGCAGCAGCGCGGCCTGATGGTGCTCACGGCGGTGTGCTTCGGAGTGGTCGCCTTTTCTCTGGTGGGGTTCTCGGTTCGCATCGGTCATGCGCAGATGGGTAACGCTCCGTTCAGCAACGTGTACAGCTATCTGAGCCTGCTTTTTCTCTTCCCGTTGACTCTCTACGTCATCACCATGCTTATTACCTCAGGTATGTCTGTTCACAAAAGATTCACGGACCTCACCGTGCACGACGATTTAGTACGTGATTGGCGCACCGCCAGTACCACTTCCCCCACCATCGATATTTTCTTGCCCACTGCCGGAGAGGACCTCTCGCTGCTCGAGAACACCTGCCATTTTGTGGCCGAGCTTGCCTGGCAGGGGTCAATCCGAGTTCTCGTATTGGATGAGTCACGGCGGGATGCAGTTCGTGATCTGGCGATTTCCTACGGATTTGACTACCTTAGTCGTCCCAACCGAACTTTCATGGGAAAAGCGGGCAATCTGGACTATGCGTTCGCGCGTAGCGAGGGCGAGTTCATCGTCATCTTTGATGCGGACTTCGTTCCGCGTTCCGATTTCATCTCTGAATTAATTCCCTATTTCGATGAGCCGACCGTCGGTATCGTTCAGAGTCCACAGTTCTTCGACACCACGAAGCGGATGGGATGGCTGCAGCGCAGTGCCGGGGCAACCCAGGAGATCTTTTATCGGTATATCCAGCCTAGTAGAGACCGGGTCGACGCCAGTATCTGTGTCGGCACCTGCGCCGTCTACAGACGAGCGGCCCTTGAGGCCATCGGAGGGTTTCCACAGATCGGGCATTCGGAAGACGTCTACACCGGAGCAAGAATGCTCGACAGGGGCTACACCACGCGTTACGTGCCCGTCAACCTGGCTAAAGGTGTCTGTCCGTCGGACCTGGGCGCCTTCATAAATCAGCAGTATCGCTGGTGTCGAGGCAGTCTCGCGCTCATGCGGGATTCCGCATTCAAAAAACAAAGACTGACGTTACGCCAGCGCCTGTGCTTCTGGGCCGGCTTCCTCTACTACATAGGGACCGGTTTTCAAGTGGTCGCCGGAGCGCTGCCGGCACTCATCATGGTGTGGTTCTATCCCCAGTATGTCTACCCGATCAACAGTCTGCCGCTGATAGCTGTTGCCTTGGTCTGGCTGGCCGTCCTGCCTTGGATATGCACCTGCAAAGGGCTTGAGGTGCTGCGGGTACAGACTGTTTACGGGTTCGCGCATTTGAAATCCCTTTGGGACACATTGCGTGGAGCGCCGGTGGATTGGGTGCCGACCAACGGTCGTGGCAAATCCACTGTGTCCGACAATGTTCGCGTTTTCATGGTCCGGTACCTGTTGCTGACCCAGCTACTGCTTCTGGTAGGGCTGGCCATCAGAGTCCCGCGCTTCGGTCTCAGCGAATATTGGGCAATCGTCGTCTTTGCGGCGTTCCGGCTGTATATCGAGGCCCCGCTGATCTGGACCGCCCTGTCGTCCACAGGGAGGACAAGCCGGCGTACCCAGCCCGCCGATCCAGCTGTCCACGCGCCCCAGCCCATCGGCAGTAGCGCGCCGCTTGGTCGCTTGGGGCCAGCGTTAGCCAGCGAGCAAACCTAATGGCTGCTCACACGGCCCCGGGTCTCACGAGCACTGACGCGGGGCAGCGCGCTCCCGGGCAAGATCGAGTTGCCGCGTCGACACGCGTGAAGACCAGCTGGGCGATTCTCGCGATCTTGGCGCTCCAGGCCAGTCTCACGTTGCGGCTGCACAACACCGCGTTCCGAGACGAAGCGCTATATATCTATACCGGGCACCGGGTCATTGCGCATTGGCTTCACGGTGCCATTCTGTATGACCACCCCTCCAGCTATTTCTCGGGGGCGCCGGCAATTTATCCAGTCTTCGCCGCGCTTCTTGACCGGCTCGGTGGACTAACCCTGGTGCGTCTTTTCAGTCTTGGCTGCATGCTCGGGGCAACTCTGGCCATCGCATCTGTCTCCCGGCGCTGGTTCGGTCTCCGCGCAGGCATTTTTGCCGCCGGTGCATTCGCCGTAGCCGCACCAACCCTGCTGCTTAGCAGCTTTGCCACGTTCGATGCTCCCGCATTGGGTGGGCTCGCCTGGGCGACCGCCTGGCTGGCAAAAAGCGTCGACGCAGACGGCTGGCAACGGGCCGTGGGCGGATCAGTTGCGTCCGGCCTCATTCTTGGTGCCTGCGTCATGATTAAGTACGCGTGCCTGCTGTTCGTGCCGTTCAGCCTGCTCGCGGTCGCTATCGGGGCTGGGAGACGTGGAGCGCATGCGTCCGTGCGATTGGTTCCGCTGGCTTTGTTAGCTGCCGTTGTTCTCGTCGTCCCACTCGCGTTCACCGTCGGACATAGTGCCCTTCACGGCTTCGCGGTGACCACCATCGATCGCCAGGTGCTGAACGGCGAATCTGCAACTGAACTGGTCGAATGGGTCGCCAAGTTCGTTGGGCCCTGGTTAGTGCTGGCAGCAGCCGCACTCTTTTGTGGTCCGAGGCGCCAGTTGCTTTTGAAGGTGGTCCTGTTGATGGCAGCATTGGCGCCTGCGCTGCATCAAATTGAGATCCACGAATTTACGTCGTTGCAGAAGCATGTCGACTTCGGGCTCATCTACGGCGCGCCACTCTGCGGTCTGGTCCTGGCCAGGCTCTGCGTTGGCAAGCTCCGGATTGCCGCCGCGGCAATTGCCGCCACGCTTGCCGTCTATGGTGTATCGGAGAGTGGCTGGCTCTTCCATTCTTGGAACAATACGTCCGGCTTGATAAGCACCATGGGGTATGCCCTCCAGATTGAGCCCCAGGCTCATACGCTGGGCGATGTTGATGAACCCATCCGGTACGCGTTCGAGAATTCCACTCAGTATTGGCAATGGGATTCTACTGAATATCTCTATTATCACGGTCTGACCGGGCTCCCCGCCTACCAGGCCGGCTTGCGGGATCACTATTGGCAGTATGTCTATTTCGATGGTGAGACCGATATCAGTGCCACGCTCATGCCTCAGATGAAGGCTTACGGATACTCGCTCATGCGTGAGATCCCGATGAGCAGCTCATACGGGCCCGCGACGTATTACGTCTGGCAGTCCTAGCCCGTCGGTCTTCCGCTGCCGCGCCTGCTCAAGCGGTCGTCAGTCGCGGTGAGGGATGGGCGTATTTCTGCCAGAGATGTGCCGCAAACCCCGCGGGTGCGCGGGCGATCGCCCGCGCCGACGTCGACACGGCCAGATCCTCCGCCCAAGTGACGGTGTGCCCTGACCGCACGGCCAGTTCAACGAGGGTGACATCTTCATCGGCGGCCAGATTTCCGAAGCCCCCGAGAGCGAGATACACATCGGCCGCCATTGCGAGGTTGGCGCCGTGGACGTGGCCATGCCCATCGGTGTGACGTGCCCGGGCGTAGTGGTGGTTGTAGGCGTGCCTGACAGTTGCCGGCCAGCCGTGCCAGTCGCTCACCTGGACCGTGCCCGCGACAATGTCTGCGCCTGCGGCCGCGTGATCAAGCTGGGCAGCCAGCCATTGCGGGGGGACGGCAGAGTCGGCATCGGTAGTTGCCAGCCACATAGAGCGTGCTGCCGTGCCGCCGGGTCGCCGATCGAGTAAGTGGGTGAATCCCGCGCGGCGGGCGGTGCCGACATTGCGCGCCTGGACGGCGATGGTCGATACACGTTTCGCGATGGAGCTGCTGAGGTCGGTACACGTATCGAGGACCACGACGATGTCGACGAAGACCTCGACGGCAGCTGCGGCCGTTTCCAGCGCAGCGATACAGGCCGGCAAGAGATCTTCTTCGTTGTGGGCCGGGACCACGACCCCGATACGAGTGATGTGCCGACGCAGGGAGGGAATCACGCGAGACCTGTCTGCTCGGCGACCGAGCGGGCCGGCGGCGGGGTCCGGACGTAGACGTCCAGCAAGAAGTCCCGCTCCTCGTGCGCAACCGTTCGTTCCACATGGAGCCGTTCGGCTGCCGCGGTCACCCATTGGTGGACTTCGTCCCCGCCACGGGGATAGTCGGTGACCGGGTGCCGCCAGTGCACGAGAATGAGCGTTCCCGCCGGTTCCAGGGCGTCCGCGGCCGACGCCATGAGGGCTTCGAAGTCTGACGGGCTGAAGTAGTAACCGATCTCCGAGATCACGATGAGATCGAAGCTCCCCATCGGCCATTCGCCGGGAAGCGCCCGCTGTTCCACTGTCACGTGCTTCACGTCAGCCACGCGTCGGGAGGCGGTCGCAACGGCAGCTGCTGCCAGGTCAACGGCAAGGAGCTGCTCGCATCGTTGCGCCAACAGGCTGGTCAGCACCCCGACGGAGCATCCCGCCTCGAGCCCCCGCCGATACCGTGCGACCGGTAGGGCGGCGATCGTCAGGGCGTACTTGCGCTGCTCGTACCACCGGCCGGCCAGCTGCCAGGGATCCTCAGAACCGGCGTACGTTTTCGCGAAATAGTCGGGGCCGAGGGTCACCAGGAATCCAGTCCGGCTCGCGGGTCAGCAGCACCTACGGTCAACCTGGCAATTCGTTCCAGGTCGCTTTCGGCATGGCTCTGTCGTAGATACACCGTCAGGTCGGCGACCCGTCGCGCGTGTGCTCGGTCGTGACACAGCAGAGTCGGGCCCAGCGCTCGGCCGACTCGCAGCATGACGTCATCAGCGCTCGATTCGATGCCGGCCCGCACCGTCAGGGCGAAACGCTCCAGCGGGCGATCCGCATCCTCGTCGATACGGGTAGCTGCCTCTCGAAGCAAAGCGGCGCCCATCACCAAGCCGGTGTCGACGGCGCCGAGGTGCGCAAGGCCATGAATCCCCAGCGTTTCGGCGGCCGCCCTGTCATACAAAGGCGCCGCGATCCCCGTGGCTGCACCCCACCAGACCGCAGCGACGCCTATGGCGCCGTGCCAGAAGCCGGGGCGACTCAGGTAGCGGCCCGGCGCCCCAACCCGGTCCGCCGGCGCCTCGTGAAACTCGACCGAGCGGGTGTCGCTGCCTGTCATGCCGGTGGCCTGCCAGGTCGGGGGTTCTGGGGTGACGGTGTCAGGGTCCAACCTGGCGGCAAAGAGTCCTCGGCTGCCGTCATCGAGCCGGGCCGTCACGAGTGCGTGCGTGCACAAACCCGCGCCGGAGCACCAGGGTTTTGTACCGACCAGCTTGAAGCCCGTGCCATTTTGCCGCGCTCGGACGGTCGACTGGGGGCCCTCAGCGGCCCAGACCCCCCAACGCTGGCCAGCAGTTTCAGCGGGGTCGAGCCCGACCATTTCGTGGAGAATGGCCAGGGCGTCAGCATGCGCCTCGAGGAGGCGCCCGAGAGTCACGTCGACGGCGGCGACCGCCGCCAGGCAAGAGAAACGGATTTCCGTGCGGCCTTCGCCGGGCAGTGCGAGATCTGTTGACGCATCCGCGAGAGCGGCCAGCGCGATCCCGGATCCAGCCGGGTCGTCCGTATCGAGGCCGACAGCGTGTGCCCGGGCTACCGCATCCAAGGCCGTCGCTCGAAAGCGCTCAGCCGGTGCAAGCATGGGCGCTGGTTATCGCGTCGCTCGTCGGTTGCCACGCCGGTAGCTGATGAAGATCAGATGCCCCACAAAGAGCACGGCTGCGATGACGAACAGCCAGATCAGGCCGTGCACCGCAAATCCGATAATGCCGAGGATGATGTAGACGATCAGAGCGATGAGGAAGACTGTGAGCACACCAGTCCAGTACCCGTCGTATTCGATCTCTACCAGGGTGCAGCAGGTTTACTCGTCGCCCCCGGCCTTGACCGAGGAGACGCGCGCCGTTCCTGGCCACTTCGAACAATCAGGAGCATTGACGATGCAGCCCAGTGGACTCGAGGCTTACAAACTCGGCCGCCGGTATGAGGTGATGCCGATCGCGATGGTGCCCGATGCGTGTCTGGAGGTTTCTGCGGGCCCGGTGACGTTCGTGGTGGAGTCCCGACGACTCACGGAGGCGGCGATCCTTGACAGTGCCGAGCAGCAGGGCCGGTTGGGTGCCATTGACGCGCCCGCGGGTGTCGATGATGGCGGCATGTCGCTTCATGTGCTGGGCACGGCCGACGGCCTGGAGCATTTGCGCTTCGACTGTTTCGAACGTGAGCCGCACTACCACTACATCCATCAGGACGATCGCTCGAACGTGGTCGTGCGCTTTGACGACGTCGCCGAGGGCGATCCGACGCGATGGACCCTGGAGCGGGTGCGTAGCCGGCTTCCTGAGATGCTCGAGCACGCGGGGGCGATCGAGCTTGCCGCGGCTGCCCGGGCGGCGGCGCCTCAGATTCTCGAGGCGACGGCGGAGGTCGAAAGGCTGCTCTACCAAGCCTCAGCGATACCCGCGTCCACCGTCAGTTAGGCCAACCCCCAACGGCGGACACCAGGTGCAACGCCCCTCTGAAGTCGGCGTCATTGTCCCGCCGGTGCTGCCCCCGTCGGGCGGACTACTCGCGTTAACGCTGCGCGTCCAGAAATCCCTGCAGATGACCAGTGACAAAATCAATGTCGTCGTCCGGTTAGAGTCTGGCCGCATGGGAGCAGGATGCCGAATTCCATAACCCGGTCGGCGTTGGGAAGCCCGTCCGGTGGGAACCGGAAGTTGGCGGCTTTCACCATCGGCTGGCGTGCCGCGTTACCTGTCCAGACGACCCCCGTGTCGATGCCGCGGGGCTCGAGGTAGGCCTGCAGGTCTGAGCGGGTGAACCCAGCGTCCGGGTGCACCAGGAAGCAGTACGACAGCCAGGCGGTGTCGAGATCTTGGGTCTGGCGAGGTGCGATGAAGTGGTTCGGGTGTTTGGCAAGGAAGGTCTGATAGCGCTTGAAGCTGGCCTGCCGGCGCAGGCGATTGGCGAGCTCCGGTCGGCCAACGCCAGCTGAACATAACATCGTTATAGGTGTCATACAACCTCATCTTGCAGCGCTAGACAAGTTTGTAGCGGTGCATATAACGTCGGTACGTGCCCAGCCGTGATCAGCAGGTGGCGCTTCAGATCGAAGGTTTGCTGTCACGTGTCGCCGAGATGCGCCGTAGTCCGAAGTACTTGGCACGCCTGTTGGGATTGGCGGGCGCTCCGGTTCACGCATCCGGTTGGGCCATCATCACCCTGCTCAATAGAGAGGGAGAGCAGAGGGTTTCTGAACTTGCCTCTCTTCTCGATGTCGACCAGTCCACCGTCAGCCGTCAGCTGAAGCCGCTGTACGCGGCGGGGCTCATAAGCCGGACCGTGGACCCTGCCGATCGACGGAGCGCAATCGTCGCGACCACTGTCGCCGGGCAGGCTGTGTATGACTCGGTCCGGCGTCGATGGCTCGATGACCTGATGTGGTTTATGCGCGACTGGTCGAAGCCCGATCGTGCCCTTCTGGGCGATCTGGTGGAGAGGTTCTCAGAAGAGATCGACCTCGGCCGCGCCGAATTGCAGCGGTCCCAAGATCTCCGTTCCGGCGTGGCCTAGACCGACCGAGAGGAAGACCATAACCGACCCTTCGGTCGAGGCCCAGCTGCGCGAGCGGGTCCGCGACTTCGTCGACCGTCAGAGCGCCGACCCACCCGATACGAAAGCGTGGCTCGGCCGACGGTTCGATGCTGGTCTGGCATGGGTGCACTACCCGATCGGGCTCGGCATGGGAGCGCCGATTCTCGCCGCTCGCGGAACCCAGGAGCAGCAGGAGCGTCTGTTCGTCCACTGTGGACCGGCGAGGAAGTCTGGTGCCAACTGTTCAGCGAACCCGGTGCCAGTTCGGACGGTTGCTGGGTAGTTCCAGGCCCTTCGGCACCTCGCTGCCGATCTCTGGACCGACATCGCCGGCGCCGCGCAGTCGCTCGTTACGCGGCGGCGAGCCTCGCGGGCGCCACCGCCGACAGCGAGCTCGCCGCTCATCTGGCGCAAGCGGTGTGCGCAGATGCAGCTCTCGACATCCCCGAAGCCTGCCTGCAGATGATGGGCGGCATCGGCTTCAGCTGGGAGCACCCGACCCTGCTGCCGCTCAAACGAGCGTCAGCCAGTCACGTCCTGCTCGGATCGCCCGAGCAACACCGGGGCGCATCGCAGCTATACGCGGTTTGACGCCGTACTAGTGAAGCTGGCCCAGCTCCAGCAGGTAGCCATCGGGATCGGCGAGGACGGCGATCGTGATGTTGAACTGCTCCATGAAGGTGGGCTCGGTGTCGATGGTCGCGCCGGCAGCAACGGCCTTGGCGATGTCACCGGTCAGATCATCGGTCGACAGGTAGGTCTTCCAGAAACCCGATGGTATGACTGCGCCTTCCTCGCCGATACGGTGAGCCAGCATCAGCTGTGAGCCGAGGCCTTTCCGGCCGACGACGACCTCGAGCACCTCGGAGGTCTGCACGGTGGAAATGACGTCAAGACCCAGACCCTCGCAGTAGAACTTGCGTGAGCGGGCCAGATCGCTGACCCAGACAGCGCTGCAGCCGATGCTCATCGTCATGCGGCGGAGGCCCAGTCGGTGGTGGGGGCGATCGTGTAGGTCGAGATGAGTGCGCGGATGAAGTCAGAGTCGTGGAAGGGATCTGCGGGCTCTGCGACCTTGACTCCCTTCGCGCGCATGTCGGCCAGCAGCCGTTCGAAGACGACGTCGTGCGTGAGGTCGTCGGAATGGTCCATGGATTTGCGGACCTCGTCCATGTCGGAGTAGAGCTCGGCACTCCAGTGGACCAGCAGTCGCATCTCGTTGGGGTGGTAGCGGCGGATCACCTTGTCGTCGGTAGTGATGGCCCAGTCATCACGCTCTGCGTCGTAGCCCAATAGAGAACGGTGAGCGATGCCGGGGATGTCACGCTCCTCCGGTCGGCCGACGGGGTCGCCGCGGTGAAACATGAGCTCGTTTTGCACCACAACGCCCTTGTTCCACAACGGATGCTCGAGCCGTTCGGGCGGTTCGAGTGGCCCATTCGGCCAGTAGGTGAAGGTGCCGTTTTCCCCGAGATACCACCAGGTGATGATCTGCGCCATCTTCACGAGATGCTCGGTGAACAAACCCGACTTGCCCATCACGTTCATCAACCAGACGGGCGAGTTCTCATACCGCACGCCGCGGAAGGTGACGGCGTCAAGGTGTGCGCTCAGCCCGCTTTGGTGAGGGCCGCAGAGGTTGAACAGCATCATGGTGGGACGGGCGTACTTGGCGCCCCAGTAGTCACGCACGAGATCGAGGAACCGGCTGTTGTAGAAGCAGTCCTCGAGCTCCGGGAAATACGGCACCGAGTTCTGTCCGAAGAATCCGCGGAAGTGCGCGGTCGCGATGTCATCCAGGGTCAGATTCAACCCCTCGGGTACTACGCCCGTGGTGGTCGCGACGAGTTCCTCGACAGTGTCGAAATGATGCGATGTGATCGTCGGCCACGGCCCGCGCGCCTGGATGACGCTGAGCATCCGCTCGTGCTGATCGTCGGTATAGAGGCCCTCGAGGACCCGGGGCCGCGCCACCGGCCGCAGGACCTCGGAGAGCGATTCCTGCTGTGTCTTCTCCATCAGTGCCTCCACGTGCGGCGATCGGGCAGCTAGGACTGGCTGCCCACGAGACCCCCGCGACCGTAACATCGTTACGAACGCATGGCAATCCCGTCACCCTCAAGATGAAGAACGTCGTTATCATCAACGCATGGACGCTGACAATCTTGCCCCGATCGTCGACGAAGGAATGGATCACACTCGTCACGCGGCGCCCCAGACGACCCGCGAGGTGCTGGTGCAGCTCGCGGCCGAGGTTTTTGCCACTGAGGGCTACGCCTCAGCCTCAGTCCGCGATCTGAGCCGCCGGGCGGGCGTCACAAGCGGAGCTATCTACGGCAACTTCCGGGGTAAGGCCGACCTCCTCGTCGAAGCAGTGGACGCGCGGATCCTGACGGACCTGTGGACCCTTCCCGAGGACGTCGCCTCCGGGTCGATGCTGGAGATGGTGTCCTACCAGTTCGAGAACTATCAGACCCGCGAGGACTTGATGTCGCTGCTGATCGAGGGTGCGCTGGCAGCCAGAAGCGATCCCGAGGTCCAGACGCGTCTGCAAGGGCTCGTTCTGAGTCGCCTTGAGGCCTCTGCGGCAAGCATCGAATCGAGACGCGTCGAAGAGGGATACCAAGACGACGTTGACTCGAGCACAGTGGCCAAGACCCTCTGGGCTATCGATATCGGTCTGCGGGTGTTGACAGCGCTGGGCGTGCCACGGCCGGATCCTGCCGATCTGGCTGACGTTGGCCGTCATTTCCTCCTGGGGCTTAAGGACCCCGACGTAATGCCCGCCGCGCCGGCTTCCAAAGGCAAGGCCGGGAAGCGTAAGACCAAATCCGGCGCTAAGAAGTAAGCACAGGTTGCGCTAGCGACGAGTCTCTTACCGCCGCGGATGGCCTGACGTGCCCAAAGGCGCACGCGTCAGGCCACCGCGGTCAGCCAGGTTTTCTTCCTGCGCGTCGATGACGGCGGGCAGATCGTCGGCCTGCCATCCGGTGACCAACTGCTCGCCGAGGAGGTCGAAGACCGGTCGCTTCAGCTCTACCAGCAGCTGGAGGCTGAAGGCGACGCGGCCCGTAAGGATCGCTGGGCCGCCCGAGTAGAGGGCAAGTGACTCCTCTGAAATCAGCTGCGTGGTCACCATATAGCGCCGTTATCAGCAGTCCTCCAAATTATCTCAAGACGCATAGCTCGGGTCCGCGGAGAGAGCCCGACCGGCATAGTGACGCCAGGCTATTGTGGGCTCGGTCACAGCATGGTAGCGTTGTTATATGTAGTGATGCAGGCATTCTGAGACGCAAGCGTCCCCCGAGGGAATCCTGCGAGCGAAGGCGGCCGCCGCCTTCCTCAACCACACCTGAAGGAAGCCATGTCGTTACGTTCGCCGCGCATGCTGCACCATGCCCGCCCCCTGACAGTCACTGCGAGCGTGGCTGTCGCGGCTCTTGTAACGACCGGACTTGTCGGGTGTGGGAGGTCAAGCTCCAGCCCATCGACGTCGGCCGCGCCGGCCTCTGCTTCGGCCGCCTCTCATGCTGCGACCGCGGTTGGCAGCTTTGGCACGCTGACCGATGTGTGTGGGCCCGGCAGCGCCAAGGGAGCGACCGCGCGCGGCGTCACAGACACCGAGATCAACCTTTCGACCTTCTCCGATACCGGCAACAGCATCCAACCGGGGCTGGAGCAGGAGTTCTTCGACACCGGTGACGCATTCGTGAAGTGGTGCAATGCGGCGGGCGGCATAAACGGACGCAAGATCGTGCTGCACAAGCGCGATGCCAAGCTCTTCAATTCGGCGAGCGTCGTCCTGCAGGCTTGCCAAAGTGACTTCATGGAGGTTGGCGGCGGCACCGCCTTGGACGCCGCGACCGTGAAGCCTCGCCTGGCATGCGGGCTCGGCGATATCCCGGCCTACCATGTGTCACCGAATGCGGTGACGGCGCCGCTGCAGGTGGAGGTGGCCGGAGCGCCTTCCGACCAGACGGCCGTTGGCGCATTCCTAGCGCTCGCCCGCCAGGATCCGTCCCTCCAGCTGCACACCGGCCTGTACAGCAACAACCTGGCATCCCTGCTGCCGCAGGCCAAACGGACACAGGCGGGCCTTGAAAAAGCGGGCTTTACCGTCAAGGACTTCCAGCAGTTTCCGCAGAGCGTCCCGAACTGGCGTCCCTACCTGTCGGTGTCCAAGAACGCCGGCACCGAACTGCTCTACGGGACGGGGCTGCCGAACTACAGTCCCATCTTCGAAGGGATGCAAGACACGGGCTACACCCCTAAGGCATTTCTGATGGATCCCAGTGTGTACAAGTCCGCCGTTTCGGACGCGTACGCAGCCGCGACGGACCCGCCCCCTACGTACACGTACTCGAACTTCCTTCCGTTCGAGGAGGCGAACTCCCTCCCGGTGGTGCAGCAGGCGGTCGACCTGCTGACCACGACGGCATCCCGTAAAAGCTTGTCCGGCTTCAGCCAGTTTTCTCTCAGCGCATGGCTGCTCTGGGCGAAGTCGGCGACGCAGTGCGGCTCCAACCTCACGGTTGCCTGCGTTCTGCAGAAGGCGAGTTCCCACGCTGCATGGGATGCTGGCGGGTTTGCAGCTCCCGTCAACACCAATCCAAAACAGGCTGGATACAGCGAATGCTTCCTCATGCTCAAGCTGACCAAGGACGGCTTCAGCTACGACAAGGATCTGACGCAGCCCAACAAGGGCCTCTTCAATTGCGATCCGACGAATGTCGTCGAGGGCCTGCCCGCCTTCTAGCGAAACCCTCATGACAGAAGCCTGAACGGACCCTAGGAGTGCCTCATGCCAGTTATTGATGTCGATACGCATTTTGAGCCCGGCCGCGCATGGCTGGAGCACTACCACAAGCTGGCCGACAGGCTGCCGACAGGGGAGCGCTAACCGTGGACTTGTTTGACCTGACGGGGAAGGTGGCGATCGTCACCGGTTCCACCAAGGGCATCGGGCGCGCGATGGTCGAAGGTCTCGCCGCTGCCGGAGCAAGCGTGGTGGTCAGCTCTCGTAAGCAGGACCTGTGCGACGCGGTCGCCAGGGAAATCGAGGTCGCTACCGGCGCCGAGGTACTCCCGCTTGCCTGCCACGTTGGCGACTGGGATGCGATCCCGGGCTTTGTCGACCGGGTGGTGCAGCGTTTCGGGCGCATTGATGTCCTCGTGAACAACGCGGGCATCAACCCGGCCCCGGTGACTGTCAGCGAGATGGCGCTCGACTACTGGCGCAAGGTCTTTTCGGTCAATCTCGAGGGACCGCTGCGCATGAGCCAGCAGGTGGCACCTGTGATGCGCCAGGGTGGCGGCGGCAGCATCATCCATATCGGGACCATGGCCGCCTACACGCCCGGACCCAATATCTGTGCCTATGGCGCGTCAAAAGCTGGACTGCGCAACCTCACCCGCGCCATGGCTATGGAGTGGGCGGACTGGAAGGTGCGGGTGAATATCCTCAGCCCGGGTCCGTTCACCAGCGAGATGCTCGAGGGCGCGGCCAAGCTGCGGCCGGGCTACCTCGAAATGGTCGCCGGCGGCACGTTGATGAAGCGAGTTGCCGACCCGGCCGAGATTGTCGGTCCGGTGCTCTACCTGGCGAGCGACGCATCTTCCTTCGTGACCGCCGATGATATTTCCGTCTCCGGAGGGATGATGAAATGAGTAACCACGACCGGTTCGCCGCGCATGAGTTGATCCACCGTTGGTGGTTCAACTACGACGAGGGCAATATGCAGGTCCTTGAGGGCCTGCTTACCGAGGATGCGCATCTCATTTCCCGTACCGAAACCGGGCAGCATCCATTCGAAGAATTCATCCGCGCTGATTCCCAAGGCCGTGACGTCGCCATGGCCTGGACCAAAGAGCACCGCGCGCACAGCCCCTACCCGCTGCGCCACAACGCGACGAACATCCACATCACGGCGGAGCGTGGGGACGAGCTGGACCTGGAGTCCTACCTCTTCGTCACCCAGATCATCGAGCGCACGCCCTCCACGCTTTCGAGCGGCCTGGTGCACCTGACGCTTCGTCTGACCCCCGATGGCTACCGCATCGCCCGCAAAGAGGTCGTCCTCGACTCGATCGAGTCGGCGCCCTATGAAGCCGTGGCCTTCGTAGCAGATCGGATGAGGTCATGGTGAGTTCCGTCAGCTAGTCAGCTGTCGGCCGCCGCGTATTCGCGGGCCCACCGGTATTCCGGCTTGCCGGCAGGGATGCGCCGTACTTCGGCTACAACGAGGATGCGCTTGGGAACCTTGTAGCCCGCGAGTTCACCGCGCAGCCTTTCTCGCAGCGCGTCTTCGTCGCAGTGGCTTCCGCGCAGGGCGATGAGCGCAGTCACGCGTTCGCCGGAGCCCGCATCCGGGACGCCGACCACGACCGCAGCGGCACTAGTGGGAAGGGGGAGGCTTGCGTGAGCGCACCAGCTGAGAGCACAGGTCAGCGACGGGGGCTACGGATCGCTATGTCGCCGCAGAACTCGATGCCTTCTTGGGGGCCGAGCGCACCTGCCGGGTCGCGACGATCAGTTCCCATGGGCCGCACAACACCTCGCTCTGGTTCGTGTGGGACGGGAGCGCCATGTGGTTGAACACCATCGTGCGCAGCCAACGCCGGGTCGATCTGCAGAAGGATCCGCGGGCGGCCGTCGTGGTGGATGCGGGCGAGGCGTTTACCGAGCTAAGCGGCGTCGAGCTGCGCGGGGTCGTGGAGACCGTGGGGGAGGCGCCGCGCAACGGGGGCCCGGCCGAGGAATTGGTGACGCCCGAGCGCCTGTTCGCCCGCAAGTACATGGGCTCTGAGACGTTTCAGTACGACGGACGTCACGCCTGGCTTCGGCTGCAGCCGACCACAATAAGGAGCTGGGACTTCCGGAAGCAATTCCAAGCTGCGTCATGATCGCGATTGCCGCCGGCGATACCGGGCCCGCTCCGTTAGCTAGGCCAACCCCCGAGCACGGACACCCGGTGCATCCGACGCTGGCCTTCAAAGTCGGCGAGCGCGATGTGCATGGTGCAGCGGTTGTCCCAGAGCAGTAGGTCGCCCTGCTGCCAGCGATGGCGGTAGACGAACCGTTCCTGCGTGGCGTGCGCGATCAGCAGACGCAGCACGGACTCCCCTTCATCCGCGGGAACCCCATTGAGCCATCGGGTGTACGTCGGGTTGACATAGAGCGTGCGTGAGCCCGTCTCCGGATGGACGCGGACGACCGGATGGGTGCGTCGCTGGTCGTTCGCGATGGCATGGGCGACCTCTGCTCTTGAGGCGTGACCGGCCCGTTGCTTCAACTCGGCGATCCGAGACAGTCCATGCTCGGCGGTGAGGCCCTCGACGTAGCGCTTCATCGCCGGCGACAGCATGTCGTACGCCGCCGTCATGCTCGCAAAGCACGTGTCGCCCCCGACGGGCGGAATGGCCTGGGCGTGCAGCAGGGTGCCCATCGGCGGTCGGTCGAGGAAGGTCTCGTCCGTATGCCACATGCTGGCCGTGGTCCCGGTATCGGAGTCCAGCACGCTTACCTGTTCATGGCCGGCGCCAAGATTGGGAAAGAAGGTGTGAACCTCGACCTCGCCGAAGCGTTCTCCGAGTCGGACGTGCTCATCTGGAGTCAGCGCGACCTGGCGCATGTAGACCACCTGGTGGTCGAGAAGGGCCTTACGGATCTCGTCCAGCTCTCCGTCGGAGAGCGGTCGTGACCAGTCCAGACCGATGATCTCGGCTCCAAGCGCCCCGCCCCTTGCTTGTATCTCGACCATGCCTACTCCCTAGCATTCTGCGCGACGCCCCTACAAGGCAGCGCCCTTCTCCCGTGGGCGTTGCCCTCGGTGGTGTAGCCGTTCGTTGGGCGAATCCCACCGGCAGCCGCGAGGCATTCGCGCAGCTCAGAGGCCATATCAGGGTGGTGCGGAAGGGGGGATTCGAACCCCCACGCCCGAAGGCACTGGATCCTAAGTCCAGCGCGGCTGCCGTTACGCCACTCCCGCTCGCCGTACCAGTTTGCCTCGGCGCGGCCCGGCGGTCATCCGGTTAGGCAGCCAGCCCCAGGTCGCGCAACAGCTTGGCGACGTGACCCGTCGCCTTGACGTTGTACTTGGCTTCTTCGACTTTGCCGTCGGCGCCGACGATGACGGTCGAGCGGATGACGCCGATGCGCTTCTTGCCGTACATCATCTTCTCGCCCCAGGCGCCATAGGCCTCGAGCGTCGTGTGTTCCGGGTCTGACAGCAGCGGGAAGGTGAGCGACTGGTTGTCGCGGAACTTCGCCAGCTTGGCCGGCTTGTCCGGACTGATGCCCACAACGGCGATGCCGGCGTCTTCGAAGTTGGTCAGCTCGTCGCGAAAGTCGCAGGCCTGCGTGGTGCAGCCGGGGGTGGAGGCCGCCGGATAGAAGTAGACGATCACGCGCTTGCCGGCGTAGTCCGAGAGCGATACGGGCTTGTCGTCGGCGTCGGGCAGCGTGAAGGCGGGGGCAACGGCTCCTGGCTCAAGACGTGGCATGCGCTCACGTTAGTGCCCCGAATGTGGCGATGGCGCGCCCGGTCATCTGGCAGGCTGGCTCATCGTGACCGACCCGGCCAGTCCTGCCGATCTGCGCGCAGCCATCGAACGCGGCGGTCCAGCGCGCTACCACGACGCCAATACGGCCAAAGCCAAGCTCTTCGCGCGCGAGCGGATCCGGCTACTGGTCGACGCTGATTCTTTCGTCGAGGACGGGGCCTTCGCCAACGCCGAAGCTGGCGACCTGCCTGCGGACGGCGTCATCACGGGAACGGCGACGCTCGACGGCCGCCCGGTCGCGATCATGGCCAACGACTCGACCGTCAAGGCCGGCTCCTGGGGTGCGCGCACCGTCGAAAAGATCATCCGGATCATCGAGTACGCGCTTCGTCACGGCCACCCGATGATCTACCTCGTCGACTCGGCCGGTGCCCGCATCACCGACCAGGTGGATCTGTTTCCCGGCCGTCGCGGCGCCGGCAAGATCTTCCACACCCAGGTCAAAGCCTCTGGCGCGATCCCGCAGGTGTGCGCGCTCTTCGGGCCGAGCGCGGCCGGCGGTGCCTATATCCCGGCGTTCTGCGATGTCGTGATCATGGTCGAGGGCAACGCCTCGATGTACCTCGGCTCACCTCGCATGGTCGAAATGGTGACCCACGAGATCACGACGCTGGAGGAGATGGGCGGGGCGCGGATGCACTGCTCGGTCTCCGGTGTCGGCCACTTCCTGGCGAAGACCGAGCTCGAGGCACTGGAGACGGTCCGCCACCATCTCTCGTACCTGCCGACGAACTGGCAGCAGCAGCCGCCGTCGACACCCGCTAAGGACCCCGAGCCCATCGACCTCGCCGCGCGGATCCCCGCGAGCGAGCGGCAGGCGTTTGACATGCGCGTCGTGATTCGGGGGATCGTCGACGAGGGTTCCTTGCACCAGATCCACGAACTCTGGGCCCGCGAGCTGTTGGTGGGATTCGCCCGGCTCAACGGCGAAGTCATCGGCGTCGTCGCCAACAACCCGCTGCACAAGGGCGGGGTGCTCTTCGTGGACTCCGCCGACAAGGCCACCCGGTTCATCGAGCTGTGCGACGCGTTCAACATCCCGTTGCTCTTCCTGGCGGATGTCCCGGGCTTCATGGTCGGTAACGCCGTCGAGCGTCAGGGCATCATCCGGCACGGAGCCAAGATGATCACTGCCGTGAGCGAAGCGACCGTGCCCAAGATCTGCGTCGTCGTACGCAAGGCCTATGGCGCCGGGCTCTACGCGATGGCCGGTCCGGGCTTCGAGCCGGATGCCACGCTGGTGCTACCGACGGCCAAGATCGCTGTGATGGGTGCCGACGCTGCGATCAACGCCGTCTATGCGAACAAGATCGCTGCTTTCGAGACCGACGAGGAGCGGGATGCCTTCGTGACGGCTCGCCGGGCTGAGTACGAGCAGGACATCGACATCGTCAGGCTGGCCAGCGAGCTGATCGTGGACGACATCGTCGAGCCCGCTGACCTGCGGCGGGAGCTGATCCGGCGGTTCGCCGCTGCCGTCGGCAAGGACCGCGGCTTCTCCCACCGTCGGCACGGAGTCACCCCGGTCTGAGCACGGCTCCGCCGCTGCCAAGGGTCCGCGAGGTGACCATTTGACGACTCAGGCCCGGACTGGCGCGCCTGTGGGTAGAGACTGACGACGTGAGCGAACCCGCGCCCGAACTCTCCTCCGGCCAGGTCTTTGCCGGCTGGAGGGTCGAGCGTGAGCTGGCTCGCGGCGGGATGGGCGTGCTCTACCTGGCGCATCACCCGCGCCTCCCGCGTACCGACGTGATCAAGGTGTTGCCGCCCTGGCTGAGTTCGGATACCCGCTTTCGGGAGCGGTTCCTACGCGAGGTGACGCGCATGTCGACCTTGTCGCATCCGCACGTCATGCCCATCCACGACTCCGGGGAGGCAGACGGGACGCTCTACCTCGTCATGCCTTACATCTCCGGCGGTGATCTGCGCGGTCTGCTCAAGGCGGAGGGCGGTCCTCTCTCGCCGGCCCGCGCCGGCCGGCTGGTAGCCCAGATCGGTGCCGCTCTCGACGCCGCTCACCGGATCGGCGTGGTCCATCGCGACGTCAAGCCCGAGAACGTACTGCTGGCGTCCGTCGAGCCCGATGACACCGATCACGCGCTGCTCACCGACTTCGGCATCAGCCGCGAAGACATGGCCACCAATTCGCTGACCGCGACCGGCGAGCTGCTGTTGACGCCCGCTTACGCCGCTCCCGAGCAGGTGCTCGGTCGGGTCGTCGATGCGCGCGCCGACGAGTACGCCTTGGGTTGCATCCTCTACGAGCTGTTGACGGGCAGGCCACCTTTCGTCAATGACGTCCAGGTGGTGATGCTGATGGCCCACCTGCAGGAGCCGGTGCCGACGCTTGCCGCCGAGTTCGGGCTGCCCCCGGCCATCGATGGGGTGATCGCGAAAGCGATGGCGAAGGCCCCCGAGGACCGCTACGACAGCTGCCGAAGCCTGTCGCAGGCAGCTATCGCGGCTCTCGATCTCACCGTCAGCACGCCGCGGCCGGCCATCGATTTCAGCCAGACCGCCTACGTCGCCTCGCCGGATCGGCAGCCGACTCCACCGCTCTACGTGCCGACGGAGCCGATCTCCGGCGCGCCGCCACCGTCGGGGCCGCCACCGTTGATTCCGCCAACTCCAGGCCCGCCGGCCGTCGCCCCGCCATCGGCCGTACCGCCGCCGCCCGGTCCGCCGCCTGTTCCCGCGAACGCTGTTCCCAGCCAGCCGAAGCGCAGCCGACGTAAATGGTGGGTGGCACTGCTTGCGGTGTTGGTGGTCGGCGGCGTGGCGGGTGGAGTCATTGCGGCCACCAGTGGCGGGGGAGGCGAGAGCAAGGACGCGGCGCAGTACGACGCGCTGCTCCAGCGCATCCCCGCAGACGTTCGGCAGGGATGCGAGAACACCACCGACCAGCTGTCAGCGGCGGAGAAGCCCTACGTGGTGACCCGTGCGAGCTGCGTGCATGTCATTGACGGGCGCCGCCTCACGATTGCGTATCGCACCGTGCCGGGGGATGACACCCATGTGCAGAAGTACCGCAATTCCGTCCTGCACATCGGGGCGAGCTTCCACTCACCCGGAAACTGTCTGACCTTCCAGACCACCGATCCGAAGCTGCACGGATCCAAAGGCTTCGGTCAGGACATCGTGTGGAAGCCGCTGGTCGGGGCGATCTGGTGTGACTTCGACGGCACCCAGACATATTTCCCGACCAACTCAGCCCCTGGACACACCCGGATCATGACGCAGGTGATGACCAGCGCGGGCGGCGGCGTGCAGGGTGTGAGCCAGCGGGTGGAAGACCTGGTTGCCGTGGTGCCGGCCGAGTAGGCCGGTCAGCCGTCAATCAAGCGACGTTTTTGGGGAGCTCAGCCCGCTCCGGCACCCGCTGGACGACGACTACCGGGGTGGGGGGGTTCTTCGCCTTCGGGTGTTCGGGGTCCAGGAAGACGAACTTCTTGTAGGCCCAGAACCGGTAGAAGGTGGCCATGCCGGTGCCGATGACGTTGCCCCAGATGTTGGTGGCCAACGGACCGTCTTCATGCAGGACGTAATGCCCGAAGCCAAGGAAGGCAAGCGCAATCGCGAGACCGATGAAATTGATCAGGACGAACAGGGTGTATTCGCGGCGGACACCACTGCGGGCCCGGTGCGCGAACGACCATTCCCGGTTAGCGAAGTAATTGACCGTCGCGGCGATGATTGTCGATAGCGTCTTCGAGGTGATCGGGCCCCAGCCGAGACCGAAGTGGAAGACGTTGAACAGGCCGAAGTCAATGACATAGCAGATCGCCCCGACGATGCCGAACTTCGCGACCTCGTGCACCAGCGTTTGCCAGCGCGCGTAAAACTGCCGTACGAAGGTCACGAACCGTCCCGCAGGTAGGAGACAATGGGGCGACTCGGGGCAGGGGCTGTCCCGAGGGTCAGCTAGGACGGTACCTGTCGCTTAATGAACGAGGCCAGATCGCCACACCTCCCGGTGAGTTCCCAGTAGCCGCGCATCCCGGGCACATTCACCTCACATGTGCAAAGGTCGGGCGCCGAGGGAAAACCGACAGCGAACCCGAATTGACGACCAAATCATGAGTGGCATCCCCACAGAACGGAGTACCGGTGACGGCGGCAGACGATGCGGTGCAGGCCGCTCGAGCTTGGCGCGACAAACACTTCCCCAACGAGGCTCACCTGGATGTCTCGCCCCGCAAACACCTCGCGGTCGTGGCCTGCATGGACTCGCGTATCGACGTCTTTGGGCTGCTCGGGCTCGACGTCGGTGAAGCGCACGTCCTGCGAAATGCCGGCGGGGTGATCACCGACGACATGATCCGTTCGCTGGCCATCAGCCAGCGCCGGCTCGGCACCCGCGAAATCGTGCTGGTGCATCACACCGATTGCGGGCTCATGCGCCTCAGCGAGGACGGGTTCAAGCAGGAGTTGGAGGCGGAGACGGGCGTGAAGCCGTCGTGGGCGGTGGAGTCGTTCACCGACCCCGCCGCTTCGGTGCGCCAATCGATGCAGCGGATTCGGATCTCACCATTCGTGCCGCATCGCGGGGAGGTGCGCGGATTCGTCTACGACGTCGACACCGGCGAACTCCGCGAGGCGACCTGACTCACGCAGCCGGGCGCCATCTCAGCTTCGGTGCCTCGATCTTGGGGCAGGTGTCCATCACAGCCAGCAGCCCGGCGGCCCGCGCGCGTTCGAATGCCGGCACATCGATGACGCCCAACTGCAGCCAGACCGCCTTGGCGCCGACGGAGATGGCCTCGTCGACGTGAGCCCCGGCCTGATCGCTGCGCCGGAAGATGTCGACGACGTCGATGGGAAACGGCACATCGGCAAGGCGCGCATAGCCCTTGGCGCCGAGCACCGGAGCCCCCCGTGGGTTGATCGGGACGATCGTGCGTCCATGCTCGACAAGCCAGGCGGCGACCCCGTACGCCGGGCGCGCCGGATTGCCTGACAGGCCGACGACGGCCCAGACCGGCAGGTCGAGTACACGCCGAATTTCGTCGGCATCACTCGGTCGGTAAACGCTCACCCGTAACGGCTTACGGCCTGCCGAGCGCCCGGTAGACCCAGCCCTCGGCCCGCCAGACGTCGGGGTCAAGCGCGTTGCGCCCGTCGACGATGCGCTTCATGGAGACGACATCGGACAGCGAGGACGGCGCCATGTTGCGAAACTCCCGCCACTCAGTCAGATGCAGCACCACATGCGCGCCGTCGACCGCATCACGGGCCGAGTCGCAGTACTTCAAGAGCGGGTGGATCTTGGCCGCGTTTGCATTGGCCTCGGGGTCATACACCCGAACGTCGGCACCCTCACGCCGGATCGCCTCCGACACGTCGAGCGCGGGAGAGTCGCGGACGTCGTCACTGTTGGGCTTGAAGGCTGCTCCGAGCACCCCGACGCGCACGCCGCCGTGGAAGGAACCGCCGGTCAGCTCCCGGGCGAGTTCGACCATGCGGGTGCGGCGGCGCATGTTGATCGCGTCGACCTCGCGCAGGAAGGACAGCGCCTGGTCGACGCCCAGCTCACCTGCCCGCGCCATGAATGCCCGGATGTCCTTGGGCAGGCAGCCGCCACCGAAACCGAGCCCGGCATGCAGAAACCGGCCACCGATCCGGGTGTCGTAGGACAGTGCCTTGGAAAGCTGCGTGACGTCAGCGCCCGTCGCCTCGCACACCTCGGCCATCGCGTTGATGAAGGAGATCTTCGTGGCCAGGAAGGCGTTGGCCGCGACCTTGACCAGCTCAGCGGTGGCGAAATCCGTGACGACCATCGGCACGTCGTCGGCCAGCAGCGGGCCGTAGACCTCGCGCATGATCGCCTCGCTGCGACCCTCGGGATTGACGCCGACGACGAGCCGGTCGGGACGCAGGGTGTCCTGGACCGCCCAGCCCTCCCGCAGGAATTCCGGGTTCCAGGCGACCTCGACCCCCGCTGGGGCGGCTTCCAGGATCATGGCTTCGAGCCGGCGGGCGGTGCCGGCCGGCACGGTGGATTTGCCGACGAAGAGCGCACCCGGACGCAGATGCGGGATGAGGCTTGCCGTCGCCGCATTGACATAGGTCATGTCTGCGGCGAACTCGCCCTTCTTCTGCGGCGTGCCCACGCAGAGGAAGTGCACATCGCCGAACGCCCCTACCTCCTCATACGAGGTGGTGAAGCGCAGCCGGCCGCTCGCGACATGTTTGGTGAGCAGCTCGTTCAGCCCGGGCTCGAAGAAAGGCACCGTGCCGCTCGACAGCAGGTCGATCTTTGCCTTGTCGACGTCAAGGCCCAGTACTTCGAAGCCGAGTTCGGCCATACAAGCGGCGTGGGTGGCGCCGAGATATCCCGTTCCGAGCACGGACAGGCGCAGGTCGCTCATGCTGGCACGCTATCGGTACCCAGCCCGAAAATGGTCCATAGCATGGGCGTGTGGACACTGGAATTGGTGCGTATTCGCTCACAGACGAGCACGACTTGTTACGCCAGTCTGTCCGTGATCTTGCCGAAGACATCATCGCGCCCCGGGCCGCCGAGATCGACAGCACGGCCGAATACCCCTGGGACGTCCACGAAGCCCTGAAAGCAGCCGACCTGCTGGCGATCCATGTGCCCGAGGAATACGGCGGGGCGGGGGCAGACAAGATCGCGCACTGCATCGTGGTCGAGGAGATCGCCCGCGTCTGCGCGTCCTCCTCGCTCATCCCGATGGGCAACAAGCTCGGCACCACCGGGCTGATCCTTTCCGGGTCTTCCGAGCTCAAAGCGCGTTACCTGCCCGACGTCGCCAAAGGCGACGCGTTCTTCTCTTACGCGCTTTCGGAGCGTGAGGCGGGCAGCGACGCCGCCTCGATGAAGACGCGCGCGGTGGCTGACGGCGATGGTTACGTCCTCAACGGCAGCAAGATGTGGATCACCAACGCCGGGGTGAGCACGCATTACACGGTCATGGCCGTCACCGATGCGACCAAGGGTTCACGCGGCATCAGCGCCTTCGTGGTGCACGCCGACGACCCCGGCTTCTCGTACGGGGAGAAGGAGCGCAAACTCGGGATCAAGGGCTCGCCTACGCGTGAGATCTACTTCGATGACTGCCGGATCCCGGCGGACCGGATGATCGGCGAGCCCGGCACCGGCTTCACCACGGCGCTCAAGACGCTCGACCACACCCGGCTCGGCATCGGCGCGCAGGCGGTTGGAATCGCGCAGGGAGCGCTGGACGCCGGCATCGCATATATCAAGCAGCGCAGGCAATTCGGCCAGGCGATCAGTGACTTTCAGGGCATCCAATTCATGGTCGCCGACATGGGCATGCGTATCGAGGCGGCCCGCCATCTCGTCTACCGAGCTGCGTCTGCCGCGGAAAGCGGCGCCAAAGACCTGACCTTCGTCTCCAGCGCCGCCAAGTGCTTTGCCTCGGATACCGCTATGTCGGTGACGACGGATGCGGTGCAGCTGCTGGGTGGCTACGGCTACGTCAACGACTTCCCGGTCGAGCGGATGATGCGCGACGCGAAGATCACCCAGATCTACGAGGGCACTAACCAGATCCAGCGCATGGTGATGGCGCGGGCTCTGCTCAAGTGACCCGCTGGCGCGAGATCTCGGCCGGACGAAGCGGCGCGGACTACGCGGCGCATTTCGATCAGCGCGCGGCGCGGGGCGACGATGTTCATGGCGAGGCCGACTTCGTGGTGTCGCTGGCGCCGGCGGGGTCTCGCGTGCTCGACGCCGGCTGCGGGACCGGCCGGGTGGCGCTGCGGCTCGCGGAGCTCGGATACGTCTGCGTCGGCGTCGATCTGGATCCGTCGATGCTCGCCGTGGCTCGCACGCGAGGACCGTCACTGCGGTGGTACGAGTCCGATCTCGCCACGCTCGATCTTGGCGACGAGGCTGCGTTCGACCTCATCGTGGCGGCCGGCAACGTGATGCCACTGCTGGCCGCAGGCACTGGGCCGGTCGTCGTCCACAGCCTGGCGGCCGTACTCAAACCCGCAGGCCGACTGGTGGCCGGCTTCGGGCTCGATCCGGCGCACCTTCCGATTCCTGATGCCCCGGTCGATCTCGCCGGCTACGACTGCTGGTGCCAGGCCGCTGGACTGTCGATCGAGGCGCGTTACGCGACGTGGGCAGGCGAGCCCTACGCCGGTGGTGGCTACGCGGTGAGCGTCCACCGCGCGCTTTGAGGTTGACTGAACGCATGCCATTGCAAGGTGAATACGAGCCCAGTTCCTTTGAATGGGTGCGCGATCAGGTCGCGCTTTATGAGAGCTCCGGCGGCACGCAAGGGACCACCCTGCGAGACCTTCCGGTGATCATCCTGACCACGTTGGGTGCCAAGTCCGGCAAGATCCGCAAGACCGCACTCATGCGGGTCGAGCACGACGGCGAATACCTGGCAGTCGCCTCCCTCGGCGGGGCCCCGAAGCATCCCGTCTGGTATTACAACGTCGTCGCCAACCCGCTCGTCGAGCTGCAGGACGGGCCGGTGCGTAAGGACTACACCGCCCGCGAGGTCACCGGCGACGAGAAGGCCATCTGGTGGGAGCGGGCCGTCGCTGCGTACCCGGATTACGCGGACTACCAGAAGAAGACCGATCGCCAGATCCCGGCCTTCGTCCTGACGCCCACCAGCTGACCAAGCCCTAGCTACCAAACCCGGCTGCTTCAGCCGAGCCGGGGCAGTCCCGCGACGTCGAGGCCGAAGGTGGACGTTGCCCGCTCCACCTCGGCCCGATGAACCAGCGACTCCGGATCGGGGCGGCGGCACAGCACGAGTGACCCCCCGCCGGCCAGCGCTGGCAGCAGCGGATCGAGCCTGTCAGTGAGTACGCGTTCGGCCAGCGGAGTCACGTCCAGCTCGGCGGCGGGGTAGCGCGGGACGAACCGATCGCCGTGGGAGCGCACGTCGACGGCGTAGTCGAGCACGCCCGGGGGGGCGGCGATCAGGCCCAGGCCCATCGGACGCAGCGCCAAGCCGAGGATCTCTTCAACGATCGGGTCCGACGGCAGATCGGTGCCCTCCAGCCAGCAAGTGATCCGCGCGGGTGACGTCGGTCAGCTCCCCGCCTGCTGCCAGCACGGCCACCTCGATCACCGCCGTCTGCCAGTGCGCCGGCAGGGCCACCGCCACCGGCTCGCCGGGCTCGAGCAGCAGCTCATCGAGCAGGAAGTTCGCGGTCTTCGCCACCCAGTTGTCGAACGTGGTGACCGAGAGCTCGATCCGCTCGCTGCCTGGCTGCGGGAAGTCGTCGTACATCGTGAGCAGTGGCCGGCCGGGGTCGGTGCGGAGCGCATCGACGAGGAGCCGGTGGGCGTTCACGGGGCGTCGGCGACGATTAGTAGGTGCAGCTGTTGCCGGCTGATGCGGCGCTGACCGGGGCAGCGGCCGGGCTGGCCGACGCGGCCGGGGTGGGGGTGACCGGCGTGACCGCCGCCGCACTCGAGAGGCTCACCGGCTGCACCGAGGTGTAGTTGGCGCCGACGATCAGGACCACACCGCCGCTGGTCAGCGACGAGTCTTCTTTCAGTACCGACCCGGGGATGGCGGCCGACACCGTCACGGCGGAATTCTTATCGCCCGGCGCGTAGTGGACCTCTGACGTCTGGTAGTTCTCGTTGGGGGCCATCGCCGCCGCACCGGTGCGGAACCCGCCCTGCGCCAGCGCCTGGGTGACCTGGCCAGCGAGCCCGCTGCGGCCGACTCCGTTTTCCACCGTGACCAGCACCTGTGACGGCGGCACCGTCACCTTGATCGTCGGAGGCTTCGAAGCCTTGGCGGCCGGCTTGGGCGTGGGCGGCGCCTGGTCTTTCAGCTTGGCGATCATGGCGTCGAACGGGCCCTGCTCCAGCACCTGGACACTGCCGACATTCTCGGTTTGACCCTTCGGCGTCAGCGTGGGGATGCCGCCCGTCTGCCCGAGGTAGGGGGTCACGTCGCCGAGGTTGGTGTCGCTGAACTCGAGGCCGCGCTGCGGGATCGTCTCGAAGAGGATCTTGCTGGGGTCGACCCCGCGTAGCCGCAGGCCGAGCTTCTCCAGGTCGGTCAGGTTCGTGTTCTGGTCGAGGGTCAGGGAGTTCTTGATGGCGTCCAGCAGGCGGGCCACCGCGATCGGGTTGAAGAGCAGATTGACCTTGGTGGCGGTCCGGAAGACCGAGCCCAGGAACTGCTGCTGGCGCTTGATGCGATCGATGTCGCCGTTCGGGAGGCCGTGCCGCTGCCGTACGAAGGCCAGCGCCTGATTGCCGACCACCGTCTGCTCGCCGTCGACCCCGTGGAATCCGCTGTAGCCGTCGTTGATGTTGGTGATCGCCGAATCGCCCGGATCGGTGTAGTCCGAGTGAAGGATGCAGACCCGGACCCCGTTCAGCGCCTGGCTGATCTTGGCGAAGCCTTCGAGGTCGACCGAGACGTAGTGGTCGACCCGGATCCCCGTCATCTGCTCGACGGTGCGCACCAGCAGCGAGGGGCCGCCATCGCTGATGGCTTCATTGAACTTCGCCTTGTGCGGCGGGTGCGAGACGCCCTTGTCGTCGGTGTATTCGGGGATCGTTACGAGGGTGTCGCGGGGGAACGAGACGTTCGTCGTCGTCCCGTCCTTGTCCAGGTGCGCCAGGATCGTGGTGTCGCTGCGCTCGCCGGATCTGACGCCGAATGCACCGTTGGCGCCGTCGCCGCTATCGGTCCCGACCAGTAACCAGTTCTGGGTGCCCTTCGCCGCGTCCGCGGGGCGGTTCTGGCCGAGATTGAGGTGGATACGGGCGATCGACCCGTCGAACCACTTCACGACGACGTAGCCACCGACGCTGGCGAAAAGCACCAACAGTGACAGCGACAGGGCGAGCAGATTGACCAGGCGGAGCGCGCGAGGCCGGCGCCGCCTGCGAGGCGGGGTACCGCGAGGATCGAGCTCGGGCGGCAGGACGGAGCGCGCCGAGACATAGACCACGGCGTCGGCTCCTTTCCGGCGCTGGGCGAGGGCCAATGGGCCATCAGCCGACTGCAAAAAACGACCCCGATTAGGGACGAACCGTACCGCGAGCCACTTGTCAAGACGGTTGGCAACGCGCTGAGGTTCCGGCCTGAATTGAAGGGAAATGCAGGTCACATGCGAGCACGTGACGCGCCCAATGCGTCGATCGGGGCGGTTCGCGGCTCATCCCGGCTTTGAGTGATTGTCTGAAGAGATGAGCCTTCCCGAAGAACGGCGCATCGTCGTCGTAGGAGCTGCCGGGCAGCTTGGGTCCGAGCTCGTGAGCCGGCTTGCCGCTGATCCGCCGGCCGCCGGCTGGCAGGCGCTGAACCGGGCGGAGTGCGACATCACCGACCTCCGGCGGGTCCGGGCGGTGATCGCCGACCAGGCGCGGGCGGCGGGAGCGGCCGGGCTCGCCGTCATCAACGCCGGCGCGTATACGAACGTCGACGGCGCTGAGACGGATGAGGCAGGGGCCTACGCCGTCAACGCCGCCGGTCCCGCACAGCTGGCGATCGCCTGCTCGGAGGTCGACGGCCAGCTGGTCCACGTCTCCACGGACTACGTGTTTTCCGGTGACCGCAGCGATGGTCTGCCCTACACCGCTTCCGATCCCACCGGACCGCAATCGGCCTACGGACGCACGAAGCTGGCGGGGGAGCTGGCGGTCCGCGAGCTGCTGCCGCACGAGTCGTGGGTGGTGCGCACCGCCTGGGTGTACGGGGCGGTGGGCGGCAACTTCGTCAAGACGATGGCCCGCCTCTCGGGGGAGAAGGAAACCCTTGACGTCGTCGATGACCAGGTGGGCTGCCCGACCTGGGCTGCTGACCTGGCAGCCGGCTTGCTGGAGCTGATAGCGGTGAACCCGCCGTCCGGCAGCTACCACGCAGCCGGCGGCGGCAGAGCGAGCTGGTTCGAGCTGGCCCGGGCGGTCTTCGAAGAGCTGGGTAAGGATCCCGATCGCGTGCACCCGACGACCAGCGCGGCCTTCGTACGACCGGCACCGCGCCCCGCCTGGTCTGTGCTGTCGAGCGAGGAGTGGACCGCCGCCGGTCTCACGGCGTTGCCGCACTGGCGGGCAGCTCTGACCGCCGCCTACGCAAAAGACGGCCCGGCGCTAGGTCGCTAGCGTCGGGCCGTCCCCGTGCAATGTGCTGCGTGCGATGCGCTACCTGCGTAGTCCGATCAGAAGCTGTACGACTTCACGGAGCAGGCGCTGGGGACCAGAGTGTCGTCGTGGGTGCTGTTGTAGTAGTTCACGACGTTGCGCGAGAAGCCGGCGGTGCTGGCGATGAGCCCGTAGCGTTGGCCGGCCTGCAGCCCGCTGACGGTGTAGTAGCCGGACCCGTTGACCGTGCCGGTCGCGAAGCCCTGGGTGGGCAGCCAGTTCGGGGCCATGGACCAGGCGTTGACCTTGCCGGTGCGGCCGGCCGGCCAGTTGGCGATGTGGCCGGTAAGAGCGCCGGTGCTGCCACCGGGCTTGCCGCAGACCAGCGGCAGCACGATCTTGACGCCCGTCTTGCCCGTTGCCGAGAGCGGCAGTGCCCGGTCGTAGGTGGTCGAGTAGGTGCTGGTGTTGGTCGTACCGGCGGCAACGCCGGTGTAACCGCGGTAGTTGTTGAGCCAGGCGGTCGGGGTCGGCGCCTTCGGGTAGACCTCGATGTAGACGGTCTGGGCGCTGCCCGGCACAGTGATCGACCAGTTCTTGCCGGTGATCTGCGTGGTTACGCCCTGGAAGCTGCAGCGCTGCGAAGCGGTGGCGCCGGCGGTGCCGACGCAGTGGTTCAGCCGCTGGATCGCGCTGTAGCCGACGTTTCCGCCGCCCAGATTCAGCTTCTGGCCGGAGGCGGTGATGACGTCAAAGCCCATCAAAACGTCGACGATGTGGCCGTCGGCGCCCTGGATGGTGCCGGAGATTGTCTTGGTTCCTGGCGTCTGCGCGGGGGTGCAAGCGGAAGTCAAAAGGGCAACGGCGGCGACGGATGTAGCCAGCGCTGTCGCGGTTGCGCGGCGGGCCACGCGGAGCGACACAGTCATTGGGGCTCCCATTGGTCGAAATCGGTTGCGTCTCTCATGATTTCGGCCAGCGGAAACTCGGTATTGAGGCCACCGCTAACTCTGGGTTACATTTTGTTGCGAATCTGGTGCCTAATTGTGAAAAGCAGCCTGCCGATAGGCCGCCATCGTTTGGTGAGCGGTGCGCTCCCACGTGAACTGCCGCGCGTGCCTTCGGCCCGGCTCCGGATCAGTCGAAGCGGCCAGTGTCGCCGCAATTGCCGAGCTCAGAGCGTCGACGTCACGAACCGGCACCAGCACTACGCCCGGGCCACCACCGCGCATTACTTCGCGCACGGCGGGAATGTCCGACGCGATTACCGGGGTTCCTGCCGCCAAAGCTTCAAGCGGCGGGAGCCCAAAACCTTCGTAGAGCGATGGGTAACACAACGCCTCTGCACGGGCGACTACGGGCTGTAGAGCGGCCGTATCGAGGTAGCCGAGCCGGATGACGTCGTCTGGAGTCAGGCCGGCCGTGTCCAGCGCCGGGCCCCATCCCTCCGGCCCTACGAGCACCAGCGGCGGGGTGTCGGGTTGCTCGTGGCGCAGCTGCCGGAACGCGGCCAACAGGGTGGCGACGTCCTTGCGTGGTTCAAGCGCCCCGACGAAGAGCAGGTAACGCTCGGGCAGGCCGGGCCGCGCAGTGGTGTCCTGCCGAAACCAGACGGGATCCACCCCGAGGGGAGTGGCCCGTACCCGATCTGCCTCCAGCCCGTACTCGGCGGCGACTTCGTCTGCGATGGCCTGCGTAGGAGTCAGCACCAGGGCGGCCCGTCGCAGCCCGCGGGGGACCAGGTGCCGGTAACGAGCTGACGCCGACGAGACATTCTCTGGCATGCGCAGGTATGCCAGGTCGTGAATGGTGACGACGCCCGCAGCTGCCTTGCCTACCGGCGGGAGGACGAAATTGGTGCCATGGAAGACGTCGGCATCGACGCCGAGCTGTCGCATCGTCGGCAGATCGGCATGCAGCCAGGCTTGCGCCAGCAGCCGCGCCGGTGCCCGCCGACCTGTCGCATGAACGCCTGCCGGCAAGCGTCCGGCCAGGTCAGCGTGCCCGCGCCAGGTGAAGGCGGTGGCCAGCAGAGCCTCCGGTGCTTCGCCCGCGTTTAGCCGGGTGAACGCTGAAAGGAGCTCAGCGGTGTAGCGACCGACCCCGGTCACCTGGCCGAGGAGGGGGGTCGCGTCCAACGCGACTCGCATCAGCCGGGAAGCCCGTGCGCGGCGGCGATCTCGTGCCAGCGCGCCGCGAAGGCCTGGTCGGTGAAGGTGGCCGAACGGGCTATGGCGGCCGCGCCGAGGCGACCGCGCAGCTCTTCATCGCCGGCGACCCGGGTGGTCTGCGCCATCAGCTGCGCCGGAGTGGTCCAACGAAATCCGTCCACCCCAGGCGTGATGATCTCCTGCTGGCCCGCCTTGTCGATGACGACCGGTACGCAGCCGCCGGCCATCGCTTCCACCGTCGTCATCCCGAAGTGTTCAGCAGCCCAGGGCTGATCCTCGCGTTCGCCGTAGCCGGTGGCCGACCAGAAGATGGAAGCGGTCGAGAGCAGCTGCTCCACCAGCGGTCGCGGCGCGTTTGCGTGGATGTCCACCGGCAAGCCCTCCGCGGCGGCCCGGACCTGCGCTAGGTAGGGGAGCTGGCTGTCCTCGCAGCCCCCGACGACGGCCAACCGCCAGCCGGGCAGCTGTCCCGCGCGGTGCAGCTCACCGAACCAACGCACCATCTCGAGCTGGCGCTTCGCGTGGCCAAGACCTGGTGAGAAGAACCGTCCCACCGTGACGATGAGGGGCTCCCGATCGGCGGCGGGCACGAAGCGGCCGGTCTCGATCGGCGGGTGCAGCACGGCGGATTCGCGGTGCCAGAGCCGCCGGATCCACCCGCGGGTGTAATCGGAATTGGCCAGGACCGCGTCGTAGCTGTCGAGGAAGGCCAGATCGTTCGGGTCGCGCGCGAGCCAGGGGAGTCGGGCGCTGGCGTACGCGCGGAGGCCCGGCCCATCGGACTGCAACCAGGCCCGGCTGACGGCAACTCCGAGCTCACGCACGTCCGATCCGCCGGGGGCAAAAACGTCGCTCACAAAGCGCAGTTCGTCGCCCCGTTCCGAGGGACCCAGCTCCACTGTGAGGCGCCGGAACTGCGAGCCTGCCGCGGCGGAGGCGAGCTCACGTCCTTCGGCATTGCGGATCGACACCACCGTCTCGCCCGGCGCTCCCGGCCGTCCGATCGCCATCCGCAAGCGCCGGCGACGCCCGGGCGGGACGCTGAGCACGCCGTCGCCCGAGGTCCAGACCCAGCGTCGTCGGCGGCCGCCCTCGGGCGGGTACCACCCACCGCCGTACGTGAGCATGGACGGGCCGCGAAGGTGCGGCCCGATCGTCTGGGCCAGCTTCTTGCGCCACGGCGCGAGGTCATGGTCGAACGGAGTGGGAAACCAGCACAGGTAGGCCGACCGGGCCGATTGCGGAGCCAACCGGCTCATGTAGGACGCCGTGAGCCAGAAGTCGTAGTCGCTGCTGTACGCGGCCAACGCGGCGTCACCGCGGTCAGGGATCTGGCGGTAGGAGCACCGGGAGAGGTCGAGTCCGAGGTGGGTGCCGAGCTCGCCCAGATCCACCGGAGTATGGCCGACGAGCTCCACCTGGCCTGCGTCTGGAGCCGATGACAGCACCTGCGCGACCATGCCGGCGTGGCGTTCACCCCCACCCTGGCTGTGCCAGAACCGGTTGTACACCGCCGATTTCATGACCGGCCTTCCATGGGCTGGTCTTTGCGGGGCTGGTCTTCGAGGGTCATTGCGGGGCTCAGCCCGGCGTGCTCGTCATGGCTGATCAGCCAACGACCTTCCAGCGCGCGCCGGTCCACCGCTGCGGTGAGCCCAACTTCGCGGCGACGCGTCAGCATCCGCGGCAGCAGCCGCAAGTAGGACGCCATCACCTTCAATCGCAGCAGGGTCGGCCTCACCGCGGGGCGGCGGCGGTCAGCAACTCCCTGCGCGATCGCCCGGCGCGCCATCGATGCGGTGGTGAGCGGGTAGCGCAGCACCGCCTTCAAGGCGAGCATCGGCGATGCGTCTTTCGTCAGCATCAGCAGCCGGTTGCGGTCGACGTGGAAGACGAAAAGCGGCGACCCCTCCTGCGTGCTGGCGGCGTGGACGTGGCGCAGGACTGCGGTTGGCACGTATCTGATCGCATAGCCGCGAGCCCGGATCCGCCACGAGAGGTCGGTGTCTTCGTAGTAGAGAAAGAAGTCGTCGTCGAACCAGCCCAGCTGATGACCGAGCTCGGTCGGCATCGCCATCCCGTTGCCGCAGCCGGCAAAAACCTCGACGCCGGCCTCGAACCGGCCGTCGTCGATCCGCTGGTAGGCGCGGTCGGCGCCGTAACCGTCGGTCAGTACGACGCCCCCGGCATTGTTGATCACGTCGATCCGCGGCAGGCCGGCCGGCAGCGTGGTGGTGACCGTGACGGGAGTCGCGGCGGCATCGAGGCTGACCGCACCGCCTTCCCAGCTGATCCGGACGGGCTTGTCGCGTTCGGCAGCCCAGGTGATCACCACCTCGAGTGGCGCATGAGGACGGTCTCGGGGCACCGGTATCAGCAGCTCACCGGAGGGTCGGGTCCAGTAGAAGCGCTCGTCGGCCGGACCTTCTGGGCCGTAGGTGAAGCGCTCCCAGAGCACCGTCGGCAAGGTCTCCTGCCCGTCGACCCGCAGGCTGCTGATGCGCACACCCAGCTCGCGGCTGTCGTGCGGTCCCGGCACGAAGCCGTCGGTGCCGATCCGCAGCCGCAGGAAGGAAGGCAGGAAGAGCACCTTGCCGGTGACCGCGCCAAGCCTTGGTTCCGCGCCGCTCAGAAATGGCGCAAGCAACTGCTCGAGCCAGCCGGGCTCGGGCGCCGCGTCGTTGTTCAGCAGCACGGCGTAGGGGGTGGTCACCTCGCGCAGCGCCAGGTTGTTGCCGCCGGCGAAACCAAGATTGCGTGGAGCGGCGATAACCCGTACCTCCGGGTACCGCGAGCGCAGCAGCTCGGCCGAGCCGTCGGTGCTCGCGTTGTCGACGACCCAGGTCAGGAAAGCGAACGGGGGCTGCTGCGCGGCGAGCGCATCAAGGCAGGCGGCCAGCAGATGTGCGCCGTTCCAGTTGACGATGACGACTGTGGCCAGCGCATCTGTCACCCGCGGCGCCGCACGTCGTATTCGACCGGGATGAGCCCCCCGGCTTGCGGGCCGGCGATGCCGAACAGGTCGTTGAAGCGGCGTACCGCCAGCGGGGTCCCGGAGTAGGCGTCGGAGACCTTCACCCGGAAGGCGAAGGCGCCCAGCAGAGTCGGTGCGGAAGGCACGAGGAAGTCGACGGTCACCCGTCGTACCTCGGATTCGCCGCCCTCCACCTCCGGCTTCGGCACGCTTACGCCGCCTGACGTCTCCATCTGCCACACCGGAATGTCATGGGGCCCGAGCACGTCGGCATGAAGGTAGATCAGGTCGGTCAACGGGCCATGGGCATCCGACAGTTCGATGTCCACCGAGATGGAGAGCGGCTCCCCCGGGTCGAACTGCACCTGTGCCTCAGCGCCCGGTTCGGAGGCGAAGCGGACCTCGGTGAGCTGCACGTCGTCGTCGGCATCGCCGGAGGCCGTGCCGCCGCTCATGCGGTTACGCAGGACCAGCGTGCCGCTGGCCGGCTCGCCGTCATAGATCTTGCGACCCGCCTCGAGCACCACCACGCGATCGCAGATGTTTTCCACCAGATCCAGCGCGTGGCTGACGAAAAGGATCGTGCGTCCCTCTTCGCGGAACTGCTTGATCTTGCTCAGGCACTTCTCCTGGAAGGCCTCGTCGCCGACGGCCAGCACCTCATCGACCAGCAGCACGTCGGGATCGACGTGGACGGCGATGGCGAATCCCAGCCGGATGTATTGGCCGGAGGAGTAGTGCTTCACCGGGTCGTCGATCTTGTGGGCCATCTCGGCGAATTCGACGACCGAGTCGAAGATCGCCGACGTCTCCCGGCGGGTGAGGCCGAGCAGCGAGGCATTCAGGTAGACGTTGTCGCGGCCGGACAACTCGCCGTTGAACCCGGCACCCAGCTCCAGCAGCGAGGCGATGCGTCCGTAGACGGTGCGGCTGCCGGTGGTCGGCTGCAGGATCCCGGCGAGGACTTTGAGCAGCGTGGACTTACCCGAGCCGTTGGAACCGATCAGCCCGACGGTCTGGCCAGGCGCGATATCGAGGTCGATGTCGCGCAGCGCCCAGAAGTCCTCGCTCGGCCCGTCGCGGCGCCGGACGAAACGCTCCTTGAAGCTGGTGGCGCGCTCGGTGTGGCTGCGAAAGCGCTTGCTGACCCCGCTCGCGGTGATGACCGGCAGCACGGGCTCGGGCGAGGCCGCGACCTCCGCGGGCGTGACCACCACCGGATCCGGGGTCCGGGTCGGGATGGTCATAGTTCCTCGGCGAAGTCAGCCGAACGCTTGGCGAAGACCCGGCGTCCCCACCAGAGCAGCACGATCCCCCAGGCGAGCGGGATGCACAGATGTACGAGATACCAGACGTAGCCGGGGCTGGCCAGGATCAGCTGGGGTTTGCCGTCGACGATGGCGAACGGCGTCTTGTAGATCGCCCGCTGCATCGTCGCGACGATGTCGGCCATCGGATTGAGCCAGTAGATGCCGGTCCAGGCGCCCATCTTGCTGCGGACCAGCCCGACGTCGTACACGATGGGGTTCAGCCAGAACCAGGCGAGCAGGCTGACCTCCAGCAGGTGCTGGGTGTCGCGAAAGCGCACGTTGAGGGCCGAAACCAGCATGCTCAGGCCGACCGTGAAGAGCAACGCGATGGCAAGCGCCGGGAAGGCCAGCAGCAGCTGCGGGCCGAAGAACGGATGCCCGAGGATCAGCACGACGAGGATCAGCACGAGCAGCTGAAGCACGAAGTGAACGGCCGCGAACCCGACAGCTGACAAGGGCAGCACCGGAAGCGGGAAGCGCACCTTCTTCACCAGGTTGGCGTTGCCGACGACACTCCCGGAAGCGCCCAATACTCCCGACGAAAACGCGTTCCAGATCAGGAGGCCGGACATCAGGTAGATCGCGAACGAGGGGATACGGCCGGGCAGGATCACCTGGAAGACGACGTAGTAGACGGCCAGCAGGAGCAGCGGATTGGCCAGCGACCAGGCGAAGCCGAGGGTCGAGCCCTTGTACTTGACCTTCAGGTCTTTGCGAACCAGGTTGCGCAGCAGCTCGTAGCGCACCCGGGTCTGGGCGCGGGTGCGCCGGACGAGCGCTTGCCCGTCACGACCCCCCGTCACGACCTCGCGGGGAGGAGGTGCGGGAGGTGACTTCTCTGTAGAAGCGGCTATCGCCACGTGTGCCTTCCGCCGTCTGCGCTGGCCGATCGCGATACTAGTCGGGACTAGTAGCCCAACCCCCGCTCGCTAGCTTCTCCCGGAGGTGTGTTTCTCCTGTTTACCGACACTCGGCTGGACCAGGTGTGGTCGCTCATATCGTCAGAGCTCGTCGACGGTCTGTGTCTCGACGTCTTCGACACGCTGCTGATCCGCATGGTTCCCGAGCCGGTCGCGGCGTTCACGCTGCTGGGGGAGCGCTTAGCCGAAGACGGAAAGCTCCCGCCGGGGATGACCCCCGAGGTCTTCGCGCAGCTTCGTGCGGCCGCGGAGGCACGGGCCCGCGTCGAGAGCAGCCGGACCCGCGACACCGTGGAGGCCAGGCTGCTGGAGATCTACCAGGAGCTGGCCCGGGCGCTTCCCTTGGCTGGGCAGCCGGAGGAACTGGCCGCCGCTGAGGTGGAGCTCGAACGCAACATCTGCCGGGCGGATCTTGGCGTCGCGGATCTCATCGGCGCAGTGGCGGAGCTGGGTAAGCCGGTGTATCTGCTCTCGGACACCTACTTCTCGGCGGCGCAGCTGCGCAGGTTGCTCGACAGGCCCGAACTGGCGGGCCGGCCCATCGCCGCCGTCTACACCTCGAGCGATGCGGCCATCAGCAAGGGCGCGAGTCTGCTGCCCACCGCCTCGGCGTCCGGCAGCAATGGCAATCGCCGGGCAAGCCTCTTTGACGTCATGCTCGCCGAGATCCCGACTCCGGCCTCGCGCCTGGTCCATCTGGGTGATCATCCGGAGGCCGACCTGCGCGGCGCCCGCCAAGCCGGGCTGCAGGCCGTGCTCTATCCCAAGCTCACCAGCCATCTGGTTGAGGTGCTGGAGCGCGAAGGCACCGCGCCGATTCATCTGACCGCTGATGACGGCCTCGATCCCCGCCACGGCGACTTCGGGCTCACGGCTGTGCGCGCCCGCGTCCTCCACCGTGCCGACGCCGCGGATGTGCCGATCGGCCTGGCCCGGTATTGGGAAGCGGGCGCGACGGTCTTCGGCCCAGCCTTGGCCGGCTTTGCCGAATGGGTGGTGCAGCGGGCGCAGGCGTTCGGCGTCAAGCGCATCTCCTGCCTGCTGCGTGAGGGTGATTTTCTGTCGCAGCTCATCCGCGAGCAGGCCGCCGAGGTCGGCATCGAAGTGTCGACGCTCTGGGTGTCGCGGCAGGTCTGCGCGTTGTCGACGGTCTACGAGGGCACGGCCGAGGAGCTCCAAGCCTTCCTGAGCCGGCGCCGGGCACCCACCGTCGGGCAGCTCGCGGATCAGCTGGGTGTGCCGGTCCAGGACGTCCCGGGTCTGTCGGAGATGGTCGATCTGCGTCTCGACAGTCCCGGGGTGGCTGACAAGGCGCTCGCGGCGATTGCGGGCGAACCGCTGGTACGGGGAACGATCGTCGTGCGTGCGGCGCGTCAGCGGGAGCGGCTGCTGCGCTACCTCGACGAGCAATTGCCTTCCGACGGTCTCGCTCTGGTCGTGGATCTCGGCTGGGGTGGCACCATCCAGACGCTGCTTTCACGGATCCTGCATTCGGCGGGGCGCTCGCTGCACCTCGTCGGGCTCTACCTCGCGACGAACGCCACCGCGCTCGATCGTCGGCTCGACGGCGTCGAGATGGAGGGTTATCTGGCGAGCCATGGACAGCCCGAGCGGCTCTTCGCGCCGGTGATGCGCAGCCCGGAGATGCTTGAACAGCTCTGCATGCCCGACTACGGCTCGCTGATCGGCTTCGACGAGCACCTGCAGCCGCAGCTTTCGCCGCTCCGGACGTCGCGGACGCAGGAGGCGCAAAAGGTCGCCGCTCAGGCGGGTGTGCACGCCTTCTGCCGGGAGTGGCTGCGCTATCGCCGCAGCGAGAATCCGATCCCCGGGCTCGGCTCGGACAAGGCCCGTGAGCAGGTGCTGCGCATCCTGAGCCGTTTCACCAGCCGCCCGACCACGGAAGAGGCTTTGGCCTTCAGCGCCTGGTCGCATGACGACAACTTCGGCTCCGACGCGGTCGAGGGCTTGATCAGCGACGAGATGCTGCGCTGCCTGCCCTACCTGACGGCCGTTGACCTCGACCGGTTCTCGATGCAGGAGCTCTACTGGCCGGCGGGCGTCGCGACCGTCGTCAACCCCACGTTGGCTCGGGTCTCAGCGCTGAGTCTGGAGACCGGCGCCGATCTCGCCGAGCTCTCCCCACCAGCGGCGGCCGGGCCTGTCGAGGTCTACGTCGACGCCGGCAGCGACTTCCACGCCGGTCCGAAGGAGACGGCACTCTCCCGGTCAGCACCCGATGGCCTGTCGTTGGTACGCACCCGGATCGCCGGCGAGGGAGTGCGCCGTATCCGCGTCGACCCGGATGGGCGGCGCGGCCTGCTGCGCGTCGACTGGCTGCGGCTGACCTTTCACCTGATCAGCACGGTCGACCCGGTTGTCGTCGAGGTTCGCGATCTGCAGGGCGACCCGCAGATCGCCATTGGAGGGGCGCAGCTCATCCAAGCCAACCTGCTCGAGATCAACAGCGATGATCCGCAGATCGTCTACGTGCTTGATCCGGCGACGCAGGGAATGCTGACGGCCGGCGCATACGCGATTGACGTGGAACTGGCGTTCGCTTTCCTGGCGCTAAGACCGGACCCGCTGCGGGTCGAGCACGCCGCGCCCCCTGCCGCCTCGATATCGCGTCGGGCCGTGCGCCGCGCCGTCCGGGAGATCGGTGGTCGATTGTGAGTGCTGAACCCGGAGCCGAAAAAGCCGAGGAAGTCGAAGCAGGGGTAGCAGTCGACGAAGAGGTCACCCTCAGGCCGTTGCTGCTGCACTCGCTGTCCGAGCTGCGGGAGATCTGGCGTCCCGTTCTCGAGCTGGCTGCCGTGCGCAGCGCCACCGAAATCGGGAGCGAGAGCGGGGTCACCAGCCAGCTGCTGATCGAGCTGCTGCACGCCGGGGGAGGTGGCCGGCTGACCATCGTCGACCCGGGCGCACTGGAGGTCCCGGCACCTGACGACGTGGAGCGTGACATCGTCCGCGGCTTCAGCCCGGCGGCTCTCAAAGGCCTGCCCTGCAGCGACGTCTACCTCGTCGACGGCGACCATAATTACTGGACCGTCAGCCAGGAGCTCGCTGCGATCGCGGAGGCCGCGGCTGGCCGCGACACGTTCCCCGTCGTGTTGCTCAACGACGTCAGCTGGCCGGCGGCCCGGCGGGATCAGTACTACGCACCCGATCGACTGCCACCGGACGCGGTGCACCCGCACTCGTTCGAGTTGGGCGCCGTGCCGGGCGAGCAGGAATTGCAGCCGTCCGGCTTTCGCGGTGAAGGGGCCTTCGCGTATGCCCTCCGCGAAGGGGGCCCCCGCAACGGTGTGCTCACGGCGGTGGAGGACTTCCTCGCGGGCCGACCCGACCTGGAGCTGCATCTGGTGGCACCCGTTTTCGGGCTCGGAGTCATTGTCGACAGCGCCGCGCCCTGGACCCCCAAGGCGCGTGAGCTGCTCGCCCCGTACACCGATTCGGCGTTTCTGTCCCGGCTGGAGCGCAACCGGACCCAGCTCTTCGTGCGGCTCATCGAGCAGCAGGACGCTTCCGCGGCGGCTGCTGTGGCCTCAGCTCGCGCTCGCCGGGCAGACCAGCTGACGCACGACCTGGCGCTCAGCGCCGCGTCGACCCGCGAACTCTCGCTGCGCGATCAGCTGGGGAGTTTGGAGCGCGACCTCGGTGCGGCGAAGGCGGAGCTGGCGCAGGTGAAATCGCAGCTGGCCGAGGCGCAAGCCAGCCCGCCCCCGGGTCTGTTTGAACGGCTGCTACGACGCCTGCTTCGGGGTTTGCGGAGCTGAGACTGCAGGCGTGACGGCCTCGCTCTCGGCGGCCGGCGGGGAAGCGTCGGAGTCTGCTCCGGCTTTTTCGGCTTCTTCGTCCACGTTCGGGATCGTGACGGCGGACGGGTCGGTCGGCGGCAGGACGATCTCAGCTGCCTGACCCCTGACGCCGACCGCGGTCAGCGCGATAAGGGCGGCCAGGGTGAAGAAGGCGAGCAGCCCGATTCCGGCCCACAGCGCGCCGACCGGCCAGGTCGACCAGGCCGAAAACGACGTCCAGGCCTGGCGCAGGGTCCCGCCAGCTGGTCGCCACCAATGGTCGACCGCGCGGTGCAGCGATTCCACCTGCATGCCGATCGCCGCGATCAGCAGTGCCAAGGGGCTCCAGCGGGCCAGCTTGGGCGGCAGCGCGCCGCAGCCTGCCCCCACCAGCGCAGCGACCCCGCTGATCCCGATGAACAGGTAACGGCCGGACAGCCCGCTGACGTAGTGGGTCGACAGGTAATTGCTGGTGGCCTGGGCGACCACGATCGCGTAGCTCGCCGCCGTCGGCCACAGCAGCAGCAGGAGCGCCCACCGGCGGCCCCGCCAGCGGATCAGCGCGAAGATCGCCAGCAGTGCCAGGACAAGTGAGGCCGCGACCACCAGCCGCCAGGGCAGGTTGATCTCATACCAGCCGAACGATCCCCACCAGCGCAAAAGCACGGCCTGAGTCGCGTAGTGAAAAAAGGTGCTGGGGGCGTTGCCGAGGAATTTGCCGGGGGGGAAATCAGTG
This sequence comes from uncultured Actinomycetota bacterium, assembly GCA_963839015.1. GTDB lineage: Bacteria > Actinomycetota > Actinomycetes > Frankiales > Frankiaceae > DATAZK01. The sequence goes on from CAWITL010000001.1 coordinate 211,912, forward strand.
ACGGGCGGCCGGGACGCGCCGTAGCGGATCTCACTGATGACGTACCACCACAAGCCGAGGGCGATCGTGATGCCGCCGCTCAGTGCGAGCAGGATCCCGGTCTGACGGTCCGGCAGCCAGCTGCGCCGTCGCCGCTCCGGGTCGGCCGGCCGCGAGCGGCGAGCCGCCCACCACTCGCGTATCCACGGCGCGGCGTAGACGCCTATCACCAATGGCACCAGCACCAGGCCGAATGCCTTTGCCCATAGCGCGACGACAGTCCAGAGCCCGGTCCAGAGAGCGGTCGACTTGCTCCGGTCGCCGCTCAGGGCGCAGGCAACGCCGAGCAACGTGGCCGCGCCCGCCAGCGTGACCAGATTGTCGTTGTTGACGGTCGCGCCGACGTGGGTCAGCTCAGGAACCCCCAGCGGGACGATGGACGCGGCGATCCCGGCCAGCCGGCTGCCGGTGACGCGCCAGGCAGTCGCCCACGAGAGCAACGGCAGCCAGACCACCAGCAGCGCCGAAAGCAGGCGCATCGTCGAGACCGTGATGTCCCAGCGCCAACCCGCAGCGCCGCCGGCCCGAAGGAGCAGGCCCTCGTAGTAGTAGTAGCCGGGGGGGTGCTGCATGATCTGCTGGTGCTGGGTGCCGGCGGTGCCCGGTGGGGCTTGCAGGTCTTGCCATGTCGGTCGGTCGTGCCGGCTGGGGGCGAGCGAAGCCGCGATCGGGGTGTAGGTGATCCCGAGGCGGTTGTTCAGCCGTCCGAAGGGCGACGCGGCGACGGATCCGATGCCCTGGTTGCTGACGAGCGCGACTGGTGAACGGCTCCAGCCGAGCCCTTCCTCGATGTGCATGACGGCGTCGGCGTGGTTGGGCTCGTCAGCAGCGTGGTAGAGCGGGGCGAGCACCGACCAGCCGACCAGGATCATCGCGAAGAGTCCCGTGACGAGCCAGACCGGCAGGGGAGCCCGCCGGATGAGCTGCCAGGGCTTCAAACCGTCCGTCGCGTTGTCGATGTGCCCGATGTTAGGCGAGCCTCTGAGCTGGATCAGAGAACCCGTTCGCGTGGCGAACCTGTGAATCTTCTGCCCACTCGGCGGGGTGCGGGCCCCCAGGCAACTAGTGCCTGCGGAATTAGCAACGGAGTTCAAAGTCGCGGCGGCGTTTCGCCGAGACGCGCCGTGTTTCACGGTCCTGCCAGCAAACTTCGTTGCTGTTTCCGCAGCCAACCAACAATCGCCCCGAAACCCGCCATCAACCCGGCCGAACTGGCAGGTAGGGGCACTACTCTCGCGCCGTGACGGTTTCTGCCCCTCAGCCGTCGACCCCACCCCGAGATCCGCCGGCCGATCCGGCCGTGCCTCCCGAATCCGTCGCCGCTGACCCCATCGCTGCTGGTCAGAGTGCTGACAAGGCACCCTCCGACCGTCCGGTGGTGCACCTCAGCGAGCTTGTCGTCGGCGGGCTCGTCCTGGCGGTGGGACTGCTTGCGTGGAGCGCACTGGCGCTGGCCGACCTCAGCTGGTTCTCTCTCGGCGCGGCGCTGGGGGTGGCCATCGCCGCCGCCGTCGTCCTGGTGGCCGCCTGCTGGCGCTGGGCTCCGGTGTCGGTGAAGGTGGATCGCGCCGGCTCGCTGGGAGTGGTCGCGCTGGCCATCGTCGCGGGCGTGATGGTGTTTCCGGGCTTTCACTACGGGGTGACCGACAAGGACCCGGGCGGATACGTCGCCCATGCGATGTCCATCGCCCGCACCGGCAGTTACAAGATCATCGACCCGACGCTCGACGGCCGGATTCCCGGCGGCCCGGTGCTCACCTCCCCCGGAGCCCGATTCCCTGGAGTCTGGGAGCGCGGCGACGGCTCCGACGTCATAGTTCCGCAGTTCTACCACCTCTGGCCTGCTCTGATGGCAGTCTCGACCGCAGCCGACGGTGAGCGCGGCATCTCCAACACGGCTCCGTTGCTGGGCGTCCTGGCGATCCTCGCTGCCGCCCTCGCGCTGCGACGAGCCGTGGCCTCCGCCCCGTGGGGCACCGAGGTCGCCGGGCTCGCCTGCGGCGGGATCGCCGGCTTGCTGCTGGCGACCAACATGCTCGAGGTCTGGCAGGCGAAGTACCCGAGCTCTGAGATCAGCGCCCAAATGCTTTTCGTCGGGTCGCTGCTGGCGGTCGTGGTCGCCCTGACCACCAAATGGCGCCCCGCGGCAGGGATGGCCGGGCTACTGACCGGCATCGGATTCCTGGACCGCGGCGACGGCGTCCTGCTGGTGCTGCTCGGCGTTGCCGGGCTGGCCGCGATCATCGCCACGCGACGCTGGGACGGCCGCGCGACCTGGTTCGCGGTCGGGCTGGCAGTGGTGCTGCCGCACGCCTTCTGGCAGGCATATTCCTACAACTCAGCCGGCCGCTACAGCCACATCAACGGTGTGCCCGCGCTGCCCAAGCTGGCCGCGGCCATCGTCGTGCTGCTGATCGTCGGATTCCTGCTGCGCCCACTGGGTTCCCGCGTCGTGAGATGGGCCGCTATTCGCCGCGTGCAGGTGTGGGTGGGCGCCGTGATCACCGTATTTGCGGCCGGTCTGATGGCTCTGGGTTTTCTGCGTCCCCGCCTCTTTGGAGCGAGCTACGCGCTGTTCGGCGGGGTGCGGGCGCGCAGCTTCGACGAGCAGATCATGGACCGGCTTTCCTGGTTCATCAGCCTGCCCGGCTTCGCCTTGATGCTGGTGGGAGTCGCGCTGGTGGGCCTGCGGCGCTGGGGCGGCGCCCTGTGGGTGATCACCACACCGCTGCTGCTGATCTTCCCCGTGTACGCGTACAAGGCGCACAACTCGACCCGCCTCATGTGGTGGACGCGGCGCTATCTGCCCACCGTCCTCCCACTGATCCTGCTGCTGATCGCCCTGACACTGGGTGTCGCCTTGACCGCCGTGGTGAGCCGGGTGGCTCGGCCCGCCGGCGTCTCCCAGGTCAGCGGGTTGTTGGCAGGCCGGCGGGTATGGGCCTTGCGCGTGGTCGCCATGGTCTCGGTCGTGAGCCTGCTCGCGTTCTTCCTGTCCGAGTCGTGGCCGCTGCGCAAGCACCAGGAATTCGGCGGCTCGTTTGCCGTCAGCAGCCGCATCGCTGCTGACGCCGGCGGCAAGCAGGGGGTCTTTCTCTGGCAACGTTCGCCGGCCTGCTGCCTGTACGCCGAATCGCTCTTCGGAGCGGCGATCTGGCTCGAGCGCGGCCAGGTCTCGGTGCTGCTGCCCGACCAGGTCGGTCTGGACGCGGCCTACGTGGAGAAGTTCATCAAGGCCTTTCCCGGCCAGCCGGTCTTCATCATCTGGCACGGCCAGGACAAGCCAGAGATCCCCGGGGTCGAGCTGACGCCGGTGGACCGGGTGGTCACGTCCTTGCCGTACTGGGAGGAGAGCGACATCCACCGGCCCAAGCAGGCGACCAGCGTGCCGGTGAACTTCGTGGTCTATCGCGCCACCGTTCCGGCGGCTGCCTAGACCCAGGCGTCGGCGACGCCCACCTGCTTGGCCGGCACTCCGGCCACGATCGCTCCGGGTGCGACATCTGCGGCCACCACGGCCCCTGCGGCCACCACCGCGCCGTCTCCGATGGTCACACCCTTCAGCACGATCGCGCCCGTGCCGATCCAGACCCGGTCGCCGATACGTACCGGCGCGCTCATCGGCCGCTCCACACCGCCCACGGTCAACCGATGGAAATCGTTGTCGAGGATCTGGACGTCCCACGACAGCGTGCAGTCGGAGCCGATGGTCACTTCCTGGGCCACCAGGATTTTGGTGAGGCCATTCACATTCGTGGCATGGCCGATGCTCAGGGTCCCGCTGTCGACGACGACCCGGACCCCGCGCTGCAGCGAGACGATCCCGGCGCAGTGCAGCGTTGCCGCCGGCCGGACGCGCACCACGGAAACGTCATGGTTGCTGGTGAGTCCGAAGGGACCAAGGCCGATACGCAGGGCGCCGCCCTCGGCGAACGTGATGCGGTCGGCTCCATCAAGGACGGTCTTGCTGCCGATCCAGATGGGCCGGCCGTGACGAAGCGGGTGGTGCAGACCGGCGACGAACGCGCGCGCCGAGGTCTCGTGGCCCGGTCGGAGCTCTCGAACAGTGCGGGCGTATTCAACGATTTGGCTGCGTAATTGGGCCATGTGGGCACCTTAGACAGCCCTGGCCAGCGCGCCTCGACGCGCCGAGGCGCTGCGCATGAAACCATGGCCACGATGCCCGCGCAGCCTGCGCCGCTCGCAGCCCGTGCTGCTGTCAGCGCCGCCACAGGAGATCATGAACGTGACCCCGAAACCGTGACCGCCGTGAGCCTTCTTCCGCCGCACGAGGAGAAGCCCCATCCCGGCGACGAGCCGCAGCCCGCTGCTCCCAATGCTCCCTACGTGACCGTGGTGCTGCCCTGCTACAACGAGCAGGACCACGTGCTCACCGAGCTCGACCGGATCGATGCCGCAATGATCGAAAGCGGCTACTCCTACGAGCTGCTCGTCATCGACGACAAGTCGACGGATACCACCCTTGAGGTGCTGCGGGCCGCCCTACCCCGGTTTCCGGCCATGCGGCTCATGCCTTTCCGGCGTAACGGCGGGTCGGGCACCGCGCGGCGGATCGGGACTACGGAGGCGCGGGGCCAGATCGTGGTCTGGACCGACGCTGACATGACGTATCCCAACGAGCGGATTCCGGAGTTCGTCCGCTTCCTGGATGACAATCCGGACATCGATCAGGTGGTCGGCGCGCGTACCACTGAGGAAGGCACGCACAAGTGGGCCCGGGTGCCGGCGAAATGGGTCATCCGCAAGATCGCGAGCTCGCTGGCGGCCACCCCGATTCCTGACCTGAATTCGGGTCTGCGCGCATTCCGGCGCGATGTTTCGCTGCCCTATCTGCGGCTGCTGCCCCCGGGATTCAGCTGCGTCACCACGATCACGATGGCGTTCCTGTCCAACCAGCACGCGGTCGAATATTTGCCGATTGATTACGCAAAACGCGCCGGCGTCAGCAAGTTCCACCCGTTCCGCGACGCTTACCGCTACATCCTTCAGGTGCTGCGGATGGTCATGTACTTCAACCCGCTGAAGGTGCTCATGCCCTTCGCGTTGTGGATCATGGGCATCGGCGTCGTCAAGCTGGTCTACGACCTGATCCGCTACAACCTGCACGTGACGACCAGTACGCTGCTACTGCTATTCGTCGGTTTTCAGATCGCAGTGCTCGGCTTGATCGGCGACCTCGTCGTGCGGTCGCGAGGCAGCTGAGTGAGCCGGGTAGCCGTCATCGGGCCCACCCACCCGTACAAAGGCGGCATTGCCCAGCACACCACGCAGCTCGCGCACCGGCTGGCCGATGCGGGCTACGGGGTCGAACTCGTCTCCTGGTCCGAGCAATACCCGCAACGCCTCTACCCGGGCGAGCAGCGGGTGGCCGATTCGAGCCGTCCCGAGATGCCGGTCTTTGACCACACCAGCTACCCGCTCTCCTGGCGACGTCCCGATTCCTGGGTGCGCACCGGCCGCCGGCTCCGAACGGCCGCCGACTGGGTGGTCCTGGTGTTGGTGAGTCCGGTTCAGGTGCCGGCTTACCTGGTACTGCTTCGGGCGCTGGGGCACACGGTGCCGGTCGTGGTGCTGTGTCACAACGTGCTTCCGCATGAGCCACGCAGCGTCGACAAGCCGCTGGTGCGCGCGGTGTTGCGGCGGGCAGACGGCGTGCTGGTCCACACGGCGTCAGAGCGGGAGCTGGCGCGTGAGGTTCTCGATCGTCCGCTGGAGCCGGTAGCGGTGGCGGCGATGGCGCCCTTCTTCCAGGGTTCAGCCAGTGACGGGGCAGATGAGGGTCAGGAGGCGGCCGACGACCTTCGCCATCGTTTGCTCTTCTTTGGCCTGGTGCGCCACTACAAGGGCCTGGATGTCTTGATCGATGCGTTGGCCATGGGACCGCCGGACGTCAGCCTCACCATCGCCGGCGAATTCTGGAGCCCTGTCGAGGAATTCCAGGCCCGGGTGGACGCGCACGGGTTGAGTGACAGGGTCGAGATCAGGCCCGGTTACGTCCCCGCTGATGAGGTCTCTGAGCTGTTCTCCAGCGTTGACGCACTGGTGTTGCCCTACCGGAGCGGCACGGCGTCCCAGCACGTGGAGCTGGCCTTTGCCCACGGCCTTCCCGTCGTGGCCACCCAAGTCGGCTCACTGGCTGATGCGGTGCGCCACGAGGTTGACGGCCTGGAAGTCGTCCCCGGCGATGCGCAAGCGTTAGCCGCCGCCCTGCGCCGGCTCTACGAGCCCGGCGTGTTGGCCACGCTGCGGGCCGGGGTTCATCCGATCTCCGCCGATCCCGTGTGGGCCGAATACATCGAGACCCTCGCCCGCCTGGCGGGCGCGTCGGCGACCGGCTGATGGTCGCCGCCTGATGTCGACCGACGGCCTGATTGAGACACCGGTGACCACCGCGCCGAAGCCGGTCAATCCCCGGCGCAAGTTGATCGGCCGCGTGGTGCGTTACACGTTCCTCGTCGCGGTCGTCATCTTCGCCGTGCTCGAGATACGTGATCAATACGCGGCGGTCGCCGATGACCTCAAGAAAATCTCGGTGGCCTCGATCGTCTTCGCGATCGTGGCCGTCCTGATCTCGCTGTGGTTGTCGATGTTTTCCTGGCGCCGGGTCCTTGCCGATCTCGGAAGTCCGTTACCCGTCAGGGCCGCCTCCCGGGTCTATTTCGTGGGACAGCTCGGCAAATATCTGCCGGGCAGTGTCTGGCCGGTGCTGGCCCAGATGGAGCTGGCCCGCGATTTCAACGTCCCTCGGCCGCGGACGGCAGCCGCGGCGATCGTTTCGATCGGGCTTGGACTGGTGGGCACGCTGGTCGTGGCCGGGGTGCTGCTGCCGTTCGCCGTCACCAGCAATGGCTGGCGGCTGCTGGTCATCGCCGGGCTGCTGCTGAGCCTGATCATCGCCAGCCCTCCGGTGCTCAACCGGCTGATGGCCTGGGGATTGCGCGTGCTGCGGCGGCCTCCGATGGATCACCCGCTGACGACGCGCGGCCTGCTTGTCGCCGGCGGCCTGGCGGCGCTCGGATGGGTCGCCCAAGGCCTGGCCGCGTACGCCTTCGCCATCTCCCTCGGTGGAGGGTGGAAGCTGCTGCCACTGTCGGTCGGCGGCTACGCGGCTGCGTCCGCTTTGGGGATCGTCGTGATCATTGCCCCCGCGGGTCTTGGTGTGCGGGAGCCGGCGCTCGTGGCGGTGCTGGGAGGGACCATCGGCACCAGCGGGGCACTTGTCGTCGCGTTGCTGCTGCGGCTCACGGTCACCGTCGCCGATCTCGGCACCGGCGCGATCTTCGCCGCATTACCCAAAGAACGGTCTGTCAGGCGGGCCAATCGGGTAGCCGATGGGTAGCCTGCCGCGAAGTCCGTAGCTGCGCAATCGCGTTTGCGACGTCGTGAAATGTATGTGAGGAAGGCAGGGCTACCGTGGCGCGCGCAGCGGCTCCTGGAGGCTTGGCACTTGACCTGGCGAAGCGGGTTGCCGAGCGGGTGCTCTGGACCCGGGTGAGCATCGACCGGCGGCGCGGAAAGCCGCGTCCAGCGCCGTCGCCGCAGCCCCCGACCGCGGTGCTGAAGACCTTCGCCGAGTGGCAGGACGCGACGGCCGAGGCCCGCCGGCTCCGGCTGCCGCTGCACCATGACCGCCCGAAGAACTGGGACGCCCTCGGCGCCATCGCCACGGTGCTGGAGGCCACTGCGCGTCAGGAGCCCGTCCTGGATGCTGGCAGCGCCCGGTATTCACCGGTGCTGCCCTGGCTGCGGCTTTACGGCTACACGCACCTCACCGGAATCAACCTCGAATTCGGGAAGCCGGTCCGCCGTGACGGCGTCGTGTTCCGCTACGGCGACGTCACCGAGACCGGCCTCGAGGCCGCCAGCGTGGGTGCAATCACCTGCATGTCAGTCATCGAACACGGCGTGCCCGTCGAAGGGTTCCTCCGCGAGTCGGCGCGCATCCTGCGACCCGGCGGCGTGCTCGTCGTGTCCACCGACTTCGATGCCGAGCCTCCTGACACCACCGGCAAGGTGGCGTACGGCACCCCGGTGCACATCTTTTCGCCGGCGGAGATCCACGCTCTGGTCGATCAGGCGGCGGGCTTCGGGCTGAAGCTGTCCGGCGAACTGGGCGATCTGCAGCATTCGCAGCGCCCGGTGCACTGGAAGCGCCAGAACCTCGATTACACCTTCATCCGGCTGACGTTCGAGCGGTCGTGAGCGGCCAGCGCGTGGTAGCAGTCGTCCTGACGGTGCTGCTCTTCGCGCTCATCATTGTCGGTTCGGTGGCAATCGCGCGGGTCTTCGGCTACCCGACGTGGGGCTGGTTCATCGGTCTTGGCATCTGCGCGCTGATGGTCGTCGGTTTCCTGACGCAGTCCTCGCCACCCGAGCCACCACCAGATCACCGCAAGCGCCCCCGTAAGTAGGGCTTCGCTTCAGCCGGCCTGCTTTGCAACACGCGTGATGTGCCGACAGCAGTAGGGACGACGAGCAAGATCCCTCGTCCCGAGGAGAGCTGCCGATATGCGCCGACCACTGGCTGCCGGCCTGGCTCTGGCGGTCAGCGCCATCAGCATCGCCGTGGTGGCAGCGCCAACGGCCAGCGCCGCATTCACCAACGACACCTTCAATCGTCCCGCGAGCGGGGTCTTCACGCTCACCGGTCACGGCTGGGGCCACGGCCATGGCATGTCGCAGTGGGGCGCTGAGGGGGCCGCCTCGCTCGGGGTCTCCGCAACCACGATCGTGAGCACTTACTACCCGGGCACCCAAGCCACCGTCATCCCCAATTCCGCCATCCGGGTCAAGCTTTCCGCGACCAACAGCTGGGACCTGGCCGTCCTGCCGGCGGCCGGCCTCACCGTGACCGACGGTGCCAACCGCAAGCTCGTCCTCACCGCGCCGGCCACGATGTGGCGGGTCATCGCTGATGGCGCCGGCCAGCATCTGCAACGTCAGGTGGGGGGCGCCTGGTCTCCTGTTGCCGTCGCCGGAGCAAGCAACCTCACCAGTCCGGTTCGCTTCAGCGACACGGCAGGCCTGATCTCGGTCGTCTACCCGTCGCTCTACTCGCGCGACTACCGCGGCAGCGTAGCCAGCTTCGCCGTCGGCGCCGGCGTTGTCGTGAACGTGGCGACCACGACCATGGAGGACTACCTGCGCGGCGTCGTTCCGCAGGAAGTGTCACCTTCCTGGTACCGGGCAGCCCTACAGGCGCAAGCGATCGCGGCTCGTACCTACGCGGCGCAGCAGCGGGCAGCGGCCGGCGTGTGGAGCCTGTACGACATCTGTGATTCCTCGGCCTGCCAGGCTTTCGGTGGCTCCAGGCTGCGGTCGCCGAGCGGGTTCATCACGCCCGTGGAGTACCCGCAGACGGACGCCGCGATCCTTGCCACGGCCGGCGCTATCCGTACCTACGGCGGGGTGCCCGCGTTCACGCAATTCAGCTCCTCGAACGGCGGATTCTCGGTCAGCGGCGGCTATCCGTACCTGGTGGCGAAGGCTGATCCCTGGGACGGCGCGGTCGCCAACCCGATGCACACCTGGACCGCGACGTTGCCTGTGAGCACGCTGGAGGCGCGCTTTCCAGCAGTCGGCAAGCTGCTGCGGCTGCGCGTCACGTCACGCGACGGCAACGGGCAGTGGGGCGGCCGGATCAACACGGTCGTTCTCGAGGGCGTCGACGCCTTCGGTCATCCGACCACGGTGACCACGACCGGCAGCAGCATCTACTCCGCACGCCCGTTCGGCAGCTATGCCGACGGACTCCGCTCGAACTGGTGGACCATCACCAACGGAGGGCCGGCGACCGCACCTCCACCGAAGCCCGCCTACGCCGCAACCTTGATCGCCGGCCCCGGCGCGATCAGCATGCCGGCGAATGGATACGCGTTCGTCACTCTGCGCTGGCGCAATGACGGGACCAGCAGCTGGCCGATCGACAGCGCGACTCAGCTCGGCACGGACCTTCCCCCGTTCCGCAGCTCGCCTTCGGTGGGTTGGGGATGGCTGTCCGATGCGCGGGTCGGGCTACTCACCCCCGATGTGCCGGGTGCGAAGTCGGTGGCGCCGGGCCAGACGGCGTCGATCAGCTTCGTGCTGTGGGGCGATGGCCGGCCGCGAGGGGTGACGCAGGAGTCGTTCCAGCCGTTCCGTTACCTGACCGCCTGGTTCGGAGGGCGTGCCACCATCACGATCACGCGAACCTGAGTCGCTGCCCGACCGCCGCCTGCACAACCACGGCGTCCAACCAAGGCACGATGCCTCCATGGCCTCTACGGACCGGGTGCGTCTCGCGGTCGTCGCGGAACAGTTGCGCGCGCCCGTGCCGGGCGGAACCGGGCGATACACACGTGAGTTGTCGAAGGCCCTTTCGGCCACGTGTGAAAACGGTGAGTCGATCACGCAATGGCAGGTTTCGGCAGCCGGGCGCCTCGGCCGTTTTCGTCAGCCACTGCTCGCGGAACTCTGGCGCCGGGGTATCGGGCCGGCGCCCAAGGATGTCAATTGCGTGTTTGCGCCGACGCCGATGGCTCCTCCGGCGCGAGGACGTCCGTTGATCGTGACCATTCATGACGCGGTGCCCTGGACACACCCGGAAACGCTCACCCCGCGGGGCGTGCGCTGGCATCGCGACATGGGTCGCCGCATCTCCGCGACCGCGGATGTTGTCATCACGCCGACGGCTGCGGTGGCTGCGGCGCTGGCCGGCCACTTGACGCTGAGGCGGGTCGAGGTGGTGGGGGAAGGGGTGAGTGCTGCGGTCGCCGAGCTTCCCCCGGACGCGGACGAGCGCGCCCGCCGGCTGTCATTGCCGGCTGCATACGCGCTGGCAGTGGGCACTCTTGAGCCCCGTAAGGGTTTGGACGTCGCGGCCGAGGCGCTCCACGACCCGCACTGGCCTGACCTTCCGCTGCTGCTGGTTGGGCCGACCGGCTGGGGGGACGTGAAGGTGCCGCCGGGCGCCCGGCTGCTCGGGCGGCTGTCCGACGCCGATCTGGCGACGGTCTACGCCAGGGCCAGCGTGCTCGTGATGCCGAGCCGGGACGAGGGGTTCGGGCTGCCGGTTCTCGAAGCCATGTCGCACGGCGTTCCGGTAGTCGTGAGCGACGCGCCGGCGCTTGTGGAGGTCGCCGGCGACGCCGCGATCGTCGCGCCGAGAGGGGATCCGTCCCTGCTTGCCCAGGGCGTTAATCGCGCCGTAACCGAGCGCTTGCTTTGGTCGCAGGCGGGTCGAATCCGTAGCCGCGACTTCTCCTGGGAGTCGGCCGCACGTCGGCTGTGGGTCATCTGTCGTGAGCTCCTGTCCACATAGCCGCGTTGTTCCCGCCGTGTTGGCTTCGCCGGGCTACTGTGGGACCCGGTAGCAAGGCAACACCGCCGTCAGGAGAGTCGTGGATCCACGGGTGCTCGTGGACGCCACCGCGGTCCCCGCAGACCGTGGCGGCGTAGGTCGCTATGTCGATGGCCTGATCGCAGCTCTCGGAGAGCTGGACGCGAACCTTGCTGTGGTGTGCCAGCGGTCGGACGCTGAGCGTTATGGCCGGCTCGCTCCAGAGGCCACCGTGGTGCCCGGTCCTCCGGCGATTTCACACCGTCCCGCTCGCCTGGCCTGGGAGCAGACCGGCCTTGCGCTCGTCGCTCAGCAGGTCAAGGCCGACGTCGTCCACTCGCCGCATTACACGATGCCGCTGCGGGTCGGCCGTCCCGTCGTGGTCACGATTCACGATGCGACGTTCTTCACCGAGCCGGAGATGCACACGGCGGTGAAGGGCACCTTCTTCCGGTCGGCCACCCGCACGGCGCTGCGTCGTGCGTCGCGTTGCATCGTTCCGAGTAAGGCGACCCGCGACGAGGTCATCCGGGTGCTGGACGCCGATCCCACCAAGCTCGACGTGGCGTATCACGGCGTTGACCAGAATGTCTTTCACCCACCCACGGACGTCGAGAAGGAGCGGGTACGCCTGCGCCTGGGCCTCGGCGGTCAGCAATACATCGCCTTCCTTGGCGCCCTGGAGCCCCGCAAGAACGTTCCCAACCTGATCCGCGGTTGGAGCGAAGCTGTGCACTGGCGGGACGAGCCGCCGGCGCTGGTGCTCGCCGGTGGCTCCGGCTGGGATCACGAGGTCGACGCGGCCATCGCCGAGGTTCCGCCTAACCTTCGGGTGCTTCGGCCCGGCTACCTCAGGTTTCAAGATCTGCCCGGCTACCTGGGGGGCGCCGAGCTCGTCGCCTATCCCAGCCACGGTGAGGGCTTCGGGCTGCCGGTGCTTGAAGCCATGGCCTGCGGAGTTCCGGTGCTGACCACCCCACGGCTCTCGCTGCCCGAGGTCGGCGGAGATGCCGTCGCCTACACCGAGCCTGAGGCTTCGGCCATCGCGACCAATCTGGCCGAGCTGCTCTCCGACGCGCCGCGCCGCGATGACCTCGGCCGTCGCGGCCTTGCGCGGGCCCACGAATTCACCTGGGCGGCGAGCGCCGAAGCTCACCTGGCGAGTTACGCCCGCGCCTTCGGGGAGTGACCCGAAGCCCGCTCCTGCGAGTCGTCGTCGTCACCTACTCGCCAGGTCGTTCCCTCCAGACATTTCTTTCGTCGTTGGCCACGGCCACTACCGCCTCCTACGAGGTGGTGCTCGCTGACAACGGGTCCTCCGATGGGGTTCCGCAAGCGGCTGCCCAGACGGCAGGGGTCACGCTGGTGTCGACCGGCGGCAATGTCGGTTACGGGCGTGCCGCGAACGCCGGGGCCAGGGGGACGACGGCTCCCTGGCTGCTGATCGTGAACCCTGATGTTCGCTGGTGCGAACCGGGGGCTCTTGACGTCCTGATCGCCGCTTCCGAGCGTTGGAATGAGGGCGGCGCCTTTGGCCCGGCCATCGTGACCCCGGACGGCCAGCTCTACCCGAGTGCCCGGGCGTTGCCCTCGCTGGGCCGCGGGATCGGTCACGCCCTGGCGGGCTGGTGGTGGCCGACGAATCCGTGGACTGCCGCTTACCGCAAGGAGGACGGCGCTCCGGCGGAGGGGCCGTGCGGATGGCTGTCCGGATCGGCGCTGCTCGTGCGGCGGGAGGCGTTCGAGGCGGTCGGGGGATTTGATCCCCAATATTTTATGTATTTCGAAGATGTGGATCTTTGCGACCGGTTGGCCCGCGCCGGATGGAGCTCCATCTACGTCCCGTCGTCCGTGGTCGAGCACACGGGAGGGCACGCGACGCGCCGGGAGCCGGTCGCGATGCAACGCGCTCATCACGCCAGCGCCTACCGGTACCTCGCCGATCGTTATCGCGGGCTGGGCTGGGCGCCGGTCCGGCTGGTGCTGCGGCTGGGGTTGCTCGCCAGGTACTACCTGTCGCGGGTGTCGGTCCGCACAGCAGAGGGCGCCGCCCCGACCCGCTCGGCAGACCTGCTGGACAAAGCTTCCTAGGCGCAATCCCCGTTGGGATTGCCCGGGCGGGTCAGCCCGTACCCTTGCTGATATGGGACGAGTGCTGCTGGCCCGCCCCCGGGGATATTGCGCGGGGGTCGATCGAGCCGTCCAGACGGTCGAGCGGGCGATCGAGACCTACGGTCCGCCCATTTACGTGCGCCGCCAGATCGTCCACAACCTGCATGTTGTCCGCCGCCTCGAGGAGCTCGGCGCCGTCTTTGTGCAGGAGAACGATGAGGTGCCCGAAGGCGCGATCGTGGTCTTCTCGGCGCACGGGGTGGCGCCCACCGTGCACGAGTCAGCGGCGCGCCGCGAGTTGCGCACCATCGACGCCACCTGCCCCCTCGTCACGAAGGTCCACCTCGAGGCGCGTCGTTTCGCAGCCGAGGACTACGACATCGTGCTGATCGGCCACGCCGGGCACGAAGAGGTCGTCGGCACCACCGGGCAGGCGCCGGAGCACATCCACCTGGTCGACAACACCGACGAGGCAGCGACGGTGCAGGTGCGTGATCCCGGGCGGGTGGCGTACCTGTCGCAGACCACGCTGTCCGTCGACGAGACGACGGCCACCGTGAACGCGCTGCGCGAGCGGTTCCCAGCGCTCACCGGACCCCCGAGCGACGACATCTGTTATGCCACTCAGAATCGGCAGTCCGCCGTGAAGTCGATTGCTCCGAAATGCCAGCTTGTGCTGGTCGTCGGGTCCACGAATTCGTCCAACAGCGTGCGGCTCGTCGAGGTCGCGCTCGAGGCAGGAGCCGACGCTTCGTACCTCGTGGATCAAGCCTCAGACATCGATCCTGACTGGCTGGAGGGCGTAACGACGGTCGGGTTGACGTCAGGCGCTTCGGTACCGGATGAGCTGGTGGGCGGGGTGCTCGGGTTCCTCGCCGAGCACGGATTCGCCGATGTCGACGAATACGTCGAAGCCGAGGAGAAGCTGCTCTTCGCACTTCCCCCGGAATTGCGCCGTGACATGAAAGCCAAGGCGGCGGGGACGCCGGTCCGCTAGCGGGTCTGGACCTGGCTGGGGCGGGGCCGGTACTGGCGTTGCCGGCGCCGCGCGCTAGCCCGGCCGCGCGCGGTAGCGATCCCCAGCGCGACCAACGTGGCCGCCAGCAGGATCGGCGCGCTGAACACCAGCTCGCCTCCGAGGTCGATGATGAACTGGCGGGTGCCGCCGGTGTGCGTGCCCGAGCGAGGGCTGATGATCGTGAAGATGAAGGCGATCACCAGATAGATCAGCGGCGGGAGCACGATAGTGGCGGCCAGATCTTCGGCATGGCAGCGCAGGGCGCAGATGGCAGCTGCCCCGATGAACCCGATGCCGAACATCACCCACAGGTCGTGTCCGACCAAGAGGTCCAGGAGCGCGCCGACGAAGCCGAACACCGCAAGCAGAACAGCGCAGCCAGCAGCGGTCAGGCCCCGACGATCGCCCAGTGGCCCACCGGTCTGACGCGGGACCGGCCGGGGTCGTGACGCGATCGGATCACCCGGCTGCATGCCCACGTCTCAAACTTACCCGGGTGCGTCGCAGATCCCGGGGAGGCGCAGGCCGTTAGCCTCGCCGGTGTGGCCCCTGAGAGCAGTGACGAAACTGGCGAGCTCGCCGAGCGGATCGTCCTGATGGCGATGTCACGAGATGCTGGTCTGGAGGAGCCGCTCGCGCGCCGGCTCACCGCTCAGGTGCTTGAATTCGTCCGCTCGCCCGTCGACCCGGTGGACCCCGGCGATGCCCCCGAACTGGCCAGGCGGTTGATGGCGTCAGACCCCGAGCCTGGCGCGTCGGCATCCAGCGTGGTGGCCGCCGCGGCGGTGGACGTCTTCGCCGACTGAGCGCGCCGGTTACGCGTCCGTAGACTCACCCCACGTGGCGCTATCGATCGGCATCGTCGGCTTGCCGAACGTGGGCAAGTCCACCCTGTTCAATGCTTTGACGAAGAACGACGTGCTGGCGGCGAACTACCCCTTCGCGACCATCGAGCCCAACGTCGGGGTGGTCGCGGTTCCCGATTCTCGGCTCGCCACGCTCGCGGAGATCTTCCACAGCGCCAAGATCATTGCGGCGACCGTGAGTTTCGTCGACATCGCCGGCATCGTGCGCGGGGCGAGCGAGGGTCAAGGACTGGGCAACAAGTTCTTGGCCCACATCCGCGAGGCCGACGCGATCTGTCAGGTGGTCCGCGCGTTCGAGGATCCCGACGTCACTCACGTCGAAGGACGCGTCGATCCGGCGGACGACATCGCCACCATAAATACTGAGCTGATCCTGGCTGATCTTCAGACGGTGGATGCGCGCATACCTCGCCTGGAGCGGGAGTCGAGGATGAAGCCGGAGCTGCGTGCCTCGCTCAAAGCGCTTCAGGAAGCACGTGAGGTGCTGGATTCGGGGCAGCCCATCAGCGCGGCGCCGAAGCTGGACACGGAGGCCTTCGGCGACCTTCAGCTGATGACCAGCAAGCCCTTCATCTACGTCTTCAACGTCGACGAGGGTGATCTGTCGAACGAGCAGCTGCACAAGGAATTGATGGCTTCGGTCGCTCCCGCTCCGGCGATCGTGCTGTGCGCGAAAATCGAGGCGGAGCTCGCCGAGCTTGATGACGCCGATGCGCGTGAGCTGCTGGGGGAGCTGGGCCAGGCCGAGCCCGGACTCGACCAGCTGGCCCGCGTCGGCTTCCAGACGCTCGGTCTGCAGACCTACCTCACCGCCGGTCCCAAGGAGACCCGGGCCTGGACCATCCGCAAGGGTGCCACCGCCCCCGAGGCCGCCGGCGTGATCCATACCGACTTTCAGCGCGGCTTCATCAAGGCAGAGATCGTCTCTTTCGACGAGCTCGTGGAGGCCGGTTCGATCGTCGCCGCGCGGGCTGCCGGCAAGGCGCGTATCGAAGGCAAGGATTACGTCATGCGAGACGGCGACGTCGTGGAGTTCCGCTTCAACGTGTAGATAGCCGCTTCCTGCGCAGGTCAGAGACCTATTCGGGGCCGCCAGTCCGCAGAAAGTCCGCAACATCTTCCGGCGGTGTCGTCGATTGCCACGCCTCGTCAACGGCCTTACGCGTCCGATCTTCACTGTCCGGCATCAAATGGCCGTAGGTCGACAACACCAAGTTGGCGTTCTCGTGACCAAGCCGCTCAGCCACCGCGATCACGCTTTCGCCGGCCGCGAGCAGAACACTGGCGTAGTGGTGCCGAAGGTCATGGGAGGTCGTCCCCGCGGGGAGATTGGCCTTCAGCACCGCCGCTGCGAAAATGATCGTCCCGTAGTAGTTGTGGCCGTACGGCTGACCGGCTTTCGTCGTGAAGAGCGTCCCGTCCTCGGTCGGCGGCCACCTGCGGATCTGCTCGGCCAGCGCATCCGCTACCACCTTCGGCAGCGGAATCGTCCGACGAGATCGCGGTGTCTTCGGGTCGCTTCGCGTCTTCAAACCGGGCGCGATCTGGTATTCGACTCGAGCCGTCCGACGCAGAAAATCGACATCCTGAACACGCAGCGCCAGCAGTTCACCGATGCGCAATCCGAGACCGGCCTGCGTGAGCACCATCGCCTGGTTGCGCTCCGGCATCGCCTCAGCGAGCTTGCGCACCTGGTCGACCGTGAGCGGCACGATCCTTTCCTTCGACGCGTGCGGCAGGGTGAGCCTGACGACAGGGGATGAGCCAACGATGCGATCGAGCACCGCACTCGCATAGATCGACCGAAGCAGCGACACCAACAGCCGCAGCGTCGACGCCGCCAGCACATCCGACCGACCGGTTACCCAGGCCTGAACCTCAGACGGGCGAACAGACGCCATCCTTCGGCTGCCTAAGGTTGTGCCTGCGATGTGCGTCTCGATCAGGCTCTTGACTCGACGCTCAGTGGTCGGTCGGTGGGGTCGCGCCTTCGCCCACTCCCGGGCGTATTCAGCGACGATGGTCTTGTCGTTGGGGTCGACATGCTCGCCGCGGTGAACGGAAGCCATCTGACCCGTGACCCATTTCTCCGCATCCGTCTTACGGGGGAAGTGCTTGGCGTGTTCCCTACCGTCGAGATCCCGATAGCGCGCCCGCCATGACCCGTCTGGCCGCTTCTTGATGCTCGCCATCAGGACTTCCCTTCAAGGTTGTCAATGTCTTGCGACAGCAGGTCAATCCGTGCGCGTACATGCCGGCCGAAGGTGGGCAGCGGGTCATGCACGAAATTTCTGACGCCGCCGCCGGCGACTACAACGGAAGCGGCTACGCGGGCGATTCTGGCCGAGCTTGGCCAGTTGGCGTCACCGGAGGGTCAGGCCGCGCTTGCGCTGGCGGCAGCGGTCGATTCTGGCCGTTCTCTGATGGCGCTTCCGGCGATGGTGAAGGAACTCCGTTCGACTTTGGACGCTCTGGCGGAGAAGTCGCCGAAGGCGCTGGATTCGGTGGATGAGTTTGCCGCTAGGAGGGCCGCTCGCCGGGCTGGGAGGGCCGTCGGATGACCGGACCGCTCAAAGGTGTTCAGGTGCCGCGGATCATGTCGGTGCCTGATGGTGGCGCAACGGATCTCGGCGAGGATGCGTGCGATTGGCTGGCGGCTAACGGTCTAATTCTGGATCCGTGGCAGCGCACGTTCATGGTGCAGGCGATGGCGGAGTGGGCTGACGACCGCTGGGCCGCTTTCGACGTCGGGCTCGTGGTCGGACGACAAAACGGCAAGAGCCTGCTGCTCGCGGCCCGCGAGATGATCGGCATGTTCCTGCTCGGCGAAGACCTGATAATTCACACGGCACATCAGTGGAAAACCGCGCATAAGTCGTTTCTTACGCTGCAGAAGCTTGTCCGTGCTTCCCCGGAGTTGATGGCCCGGGTGAAGCGGTTTTCGTCGGCGCCCGGTACCGACGTCCTGCTGATGAAGGACGGTCGCACGGTCGAGTTCATCGCCCGATCGAAAGCGTCCGGTCGCGGCTGGTCCGCTGACTTGGTGATCATGGATGAGGCGTATGACCTGTCGGCGGAGATGATGGGCGCGTTGATGCCGACGCTGTCGGCGATGCCTAACCCGCAGATTTGGTTCGCTTCGTCGGCGCCGATGGCACGTTCTGATGTGCTGCACAGCCTCCGGGACCGCGCCATCGCCGGCGAGTCTTCCCGGCTTTGCTTCATGGAGTGGTCTGCACCTGAGGGTTGCGACCCGACTGACCGCACGGCGTGGGCGCAAGCGAACCCGTCGCTGGGGATTCGGATCTCGGAAGAGTTTTTCGAAGTCGAGCAGCAGTCGTTGGACGCGCACGAGTTCGGCCGTGAGTGTTTGGGCTGGCCGGACAGTCCTGGCGGCGTGTCCGTATTTCCTGACGGCGCCTGGACATTGGCGGCTGATTCGTCGTCGGCACCGTCGGGTCAGGTCGCTTTCGCCGTCGATGTGAACCCTTCCCGGTCACTCGCGTCGATCGGTGTCGCCGGCCTTCGCCGTGACGGGCTGATCCACGTCGAGCTCATCGATTGCCGACCCGGTACAGAGTGGATCGTTGGGCGACTGCTCGAGCTGGACGACAGGTGGTCGCCTGTCGCGTTCGTCATCGATGAGGGTGGCCCTGCAGGTTCGCTCGTTGAAGGCGTTGAACGTGCGGGCCTAACGGTTGTCCGGCTTTCGATGCGGCAGGTGGCGCAGGCTACGGGCCTGTTCTTCGACGCTGTCGTCCACGAGAAATCAGTGCGGCACCGGGCACAGCCGCCTTTGGACGCAGCGGTGCTGGGTGCTTCGCAACGTCCCTTGGGTGACGCGTGGACGTGGGGTCGGCGTAATTCAGTCGTCGAAGTCAGTCCGCTGGTCGCAGTAACGCTTGCGTATTGGGGTCTGAACGAAAATCTCGACGGCGGCGGTCTTGCGCCGGACGACGTTTACGTAGGCGTTTTTTAGTGACCGCTTTTTATCGACAAACCCAAGAGAATGAGAGACACTTGTGAAGAACGAAGGGGAAGTAAATGACTGAATATTCACGTAGCTTTGGCTTGGAAGACATCTCTATCCGTTCCGGCGGCGACGGGAGGACGGTCGAGGCGTACGCGAGCATTTTCGATATTCCAACCCGGATATCTGACCGTGACGGCGAATACGAAGAAATCATCGACCGTAAGGCGTTCAACGCGGCTATTGCATCTGCACGCCCGACCGGCGGCAGAGAAAATTGGCGATGCGGCGTTCTGTTTAACCACGGAATGACCGTGCATGGCACGCCGTCTGAAACACATTCGGTGCCGATCGGCACCTGCATCGACATGCGTGCCGACGCCCGGGGACTCTTGACCGTCACGAGGTATCACAAGTCTGCCGAGGCGATCCTCGAAAGCATTCGCGAGGGCAGCATCAACGCCTACTCGTTCTCGGGCTCTTTCCGGCGCTCCTCACCTTCCCCGACCGGGAAGTTTCGCAGGAACATGACCACGGGCCGTCTGCCAACCGTCAGGCGCCTTGAGTCGAGCCTCCGCGAGTACGGCCCGACCCCGTTTCCGGCATATCCCG
The DNA here is from genome assembly GCA_963839015.1 of uncultured Actinomycetota bacterium. Classification (GTDB taxonomy): domain Bacteria; phylum Actinomycetota; class Actinomycetes; order Frankiales; family Frankiaceae; genus DATAZK01. The sequence continues at coordinate 231,867 of CAWITL010000001.1, forward strand.
ACGCCGTGATTGTCGGCGTACGTACTGAGCAACTCGACCCCGAGGAACTGCGCCGAAAGGAACTGCGCCGCGAGTACGCCAGGCTCGAGGCGGCACGCATTGTCGCCGAAGGTCCGATGCGGGAACGCCAATATGCTGCAGCCCGGGCACGGCAAATCGTCGCCGATGGTCCGGTCTTGGAGCGCCGTGTGGCAGCGCTTCGGTCCGTCGGCATCGAGGACCGTCGGTCGAGGTGGTCACATTGAGCACCGCCGAGGAAGTCATGCGTTCCGCCCGGCAGATGTACAAGGAGGCAGCCGCAGTCGGGCACGACGTTGCGATGCCGGATGCCCCGATCGACGATTACGACTTCGGCCGCTACATGATCGATTTCCTGCAGCATCAGCGCTTCTACGCGGATATCTGCGCCCGCCATCACCACGATCTGCTCGGCCTGGGTGTGCATCGGTTTCTCGTTCAGGAAGCTGCCGCGGACGCGTTCGACGACGCGCAGCTCGGGGTGATGCTGGACGCGTCAACGACGGCCCCGGAGAAGAACGACGAAAAACCCCGGGCAGATCCGCCCACGGTTTCCGAACCGACCCTTTCCGACGGCCCGCTCGCTGGGTTCTGGACGAGATTTCTCAAGCTCTTCCGCGGTGGCCACGCGTGAACCTGCAGGCGAAGGCGATGGTGACCCGTGGATTCCGGAAAGAGTTTCTAGAGGTGAATGCCGCCTTCCCGGATGCTTTAGAGGTCGATCCGGTGTCTGCGGAAGAGTTCGGCCTTCACGTCGTCGATCTGCAGCGTCATGTTCGTGACTTTGCTGCAGTCTGTGCCGATCGACTCGGCGACGTGAACCTGCTGGATGTGTTCCGCCTGATGGTTCAGGAGGATGTGGCGCGAGCGTTCGACAGGCAGATGCTCTCGGCCAGTTTGACTGCGACCTCAGACCCGGAGGGCGATCAGTGACCAGGTCGAAGACCTGCTGCCGGTCGGGTAAACCCCTTCCCATACCGGCGGCAACCAACGACCGTGCCCGGGGTTTTTCGGGAGCGGCGCCCCGGGCACGGTCGCATAAGCAGATGATCTGACGGCTGACGCCGGCACCGCCTTCCAGGCAGCGTTTCAGGCGTGAGTTAGGAGCTCGGCTGCCATTGGGCTTGGGACTGCCAATAACCTGGGGCGGGGTCCACAACTCGGATCAGAGTGCCCGAGGACGTGAGCAGGTGTAGCTGGGCCTGGCCGTTATTGACGTTGCCTTGTACGGCGGCAGCGATGATGTATTTGCCGTCGGGCGAGTAAGAGGCAGTGCAGTACTGAACTGGGCCGGTGGTCCCAGTCAGGTTTGTCAGGTCCGTGCCATCAGGTCGCACCGTATAGATGCTTCCTTTTTCGCCGGGGTCGCAGCCTCCCAGGGTGGTGAGGATCTTTGACCCGTCGGGTGACCAGTTAGGGTAGTTGAAGTTTGGGAACGGCTTGATATCGCTTGGGGTGACCTGTCGCAGATCGGTGCCGTCGGCATTGACCGTAAAGACCAAGGATGACTTGGTCTTCAAGTCAATGTTTATTTGGCGCGCAAAAGTTAGGCGTTTCCCGTCAGGAGACCACACCGGCCATCCATCCTCCTGCGGCTGTTTGGAGCTGGTTATCGGATGCGCGTCGGTGCCGTCGGCGTTAGCCACCCAGATGTCGGTGTGGTAGCCGCCGCCGGCGGCTGTAGAGCCGGCCCGGTCGTAGGCAAGGTGTTTGCCATCGGGCGACCAGGCGGGATCTGCATCGCAGTTGCTGATGTTGGCGATGCCGCAAAGCACGCCGCTTGGGCCGTGAGTGAGTTGCGTGACTGGGCCGCCGGTGGGTTTGACGGTGAAGGCCGCAGCAAGGGTGCATTGGAGACCGCAATTGGGTCCCTTTGCCGGAATGACTCGCCCGAAGCCGATGATCTTTCCCCCCGGCTTCCATTGGGGGTACTGATCCTGCCCCGTCGGCCCCGGATCAGTGAGGACCTTCTCTTGCGACCCGTCCAAGCGAGCGACGACAATGACCGATTCCGCGCCTTGTTGGAGCGTGTTCGTGCGCCGGAAAACGATGGTCCCATCGACGGTGGCGGCCGATGGCTTGGCCGAACTCGGCGCCATCGAGGTCGCCGACACCGACGGTTTAGGCGCTGCGTTGCTCTTCGCACTGCTGGAACAGCCCGCAGAGGTTAGGGCAGCAACGACTAAAACGACGGCTGCTCCCGAACGTCGCATGGCAATTTCTCTCTTCGTCGACAAATGCAACGGCGTTTCGTTCTGCCAGATTCGGAATTAGGTCTGACTCGGCCACGTTGACCCCCAAATCCAAATATGTCCAGACCATCAACGAAACTCACTCGCTGATGACTACATAGCGGTCGATAAACGGCGCCGCCACCCGGCCGGTTATGTGCCTGGCATGTGGGCAACATCGGCAGTGGCATCGGATTTCGTGTCGAGTTCCGCCTCACCCCTGTGTCTCACGCTGAGACCAGGCAGGCACCGCCGGTAAAATGTGACCGACATGTCGGCGATAAAGCTAACGTCGCAACGATGGGGGCTTTGCCTCCTACTGGTTCGTCTCGACGTCGACAGGCGTAAAGCCGTTGCCGTTCCAGTCCCAGCGGTAAACGTCATACGCGCTTGGGCAGCAATGTGGATCGCCGGGGACGTAGCCAAATGCGCCGGTGTACAGAATGTTGTTCTTTATGCCAATGCTGTTGAGGTTGAACTGACTCCCGAACTCGCTGACGGTTCCGTACCGATCGGGCTGCACGAGACGTGCTACGGGTTTGGCGTCGCGGGTGAAGATCTGAATCTCGGTTGCGGCGGAGTTGCCGCCGCCCGCGTCAGTGCAGCCCAGAATCACCGCAGCGTCTTGAACGCCGTCGTGGTTCAGGTCGCCGTAGTAGACCTTCTCGAACATGATGCGAGTGAAGCCGACAACGCCGGTCCCGTTGTGCAGCGTGGCACCCCCGACCGTCAACGGTTCGGGTGCGCAGCCGGCGCGGCTGACGGCGTAGAAGTGGTTCGCCCAGCTGATCTGATTCGCCTCACACCCGCTAAGCGCAGCAATGACAGCGACGATCGCGGCGACGGTGGCAATCGGACCTCTGAGGCGGTGACTCTTCATGGTCGCGGATCCTAGATCCACTTCCTGCCCTGATCGGTAGAAGGCAGAAAACGCACGCCCGTTTCGTCGGTACCCGTGTCTACCGTCCGCCCATGGACCTGACGGCCGGTGACATCGTCGAGCGTCGCCGCGGCTCCGGGCCGTCCCGTTACGGCCGGATCCAACGTCGCTGCCAGGAGGGATACGAACAGTATTACGTCACCACGCCGGTCGGTTTTACCTACATCGACTTCGCGAGGGATCTGCGCCCCGCCGATGAACGGCATTGGACCTCCACCGGCCGCAACCGCTGAGCCAACGGTTGCAACGTCGGGCGCTTCAGTTTTGGCTGCGAGTCCTGAACCCGAGTCGCGCCAGCACTGCCTGGCAAGGGGTCGTGTGGTCGCCCGGCTAATGGGGCATAACCGTCCCCGTCACAGCTCTTGGGGAGGGAATGTGACCGGGAACCACACACTGCGCATCGTGGCCAACGTCAACAACTCCGACCGGCATTGGACCGCCTGGGTGGACACAACGTTGACCACCAGCGTGCGATCGCTCGCCGAAGCGGTCGTTCGGGCCGACCGGCTCGGATACGACCTCGAGGTACAGCCTGAGGCTTACGAAGAGATGGTGGCCGCCGCTGTCGCCGAACCGGGGGCGGCACCAGGCGCGGACTGGCACGACTTCATCGGGTAGTCCGCTTAGGGTCAATGCCTATGGGTTCGTGACCTGCACATTGGTGCAAACATACTGTGGGGTCTGCGGGAAGTCGCCGTACTCCAACTGGTTCGTTTCCCGCCGCCCCTGATCGAGCACAGGCGACTGTGTCCAGTGGCATTGGCTCACAGTCGCGTAGAGGGCTGAGATTGCTCCAACGGTTGGTACTGCTGCGGAGTGCCGCCCGCCGGCACGTAGGTGTTGGTTACGTGCGCTGCCGGATTGTCCCTAGTCGCCGAGGCGCACGAGATGGTCCCGGCAACGATCACTAAGACCGTTAACGTGCCCCCGAAACGCATTCGGAAAGCTACCGCTAGACGTATTGCCGCGCACTCGGTTGACCAAGCAATGGCTCACGGGTCGGAAAATCGACAGGTTTCCGAGGCGCTAGAGCGCCGTCCCGGGCCCCTCGCCCCGATTAGAGATTGAACCGCGGCGAGGGGGATCCAGGTGGCCTGCGGCGGAATGAGCAGGCTGGTGAATCTCGAATGCCGGCGGTGAATATTTGAGACCGAGCAATCGTCCGCTCAGCGTGTGCGTGTGACATGTTTGGACGAGGTGTTGACACAGGACGATCAGCGCGCCGATGTAGGCGCGGGCTTCATCGACACGCAGCGGCTGCTCCAGGATCGCTGTGACTGCTGCGTCTTCGCCGAGCTCGAGGCCAGTCAGGATGGCGATGATGCTCAGTACCGCGTCGCGCAGCTCGGGTTCTATCGGCTGCGTCATGGTGCGGAGGGTCTCACGGCGGTAGCTCAGCTCGGAGGTTCAGCGCGTTTTTGCTCGAGGAAATCCCAGAATTTGCCTGGCATCCCAACCACCTCGACTTGCGGGTCGGCTTCGAGCCAGAACGCCCTACTGACGTTTCCGAAGGCCGCTTTCACCTTCGGTATGCACCATAGGTGGAAGCCTCGACTTCTCCTTCAGGGAAAACAGTTCCGACTGCTCATCCTCCGAGCACGACGCCCACACCTGCTCAAACAGCCGCTGACGCTCCGCAGCGTCGGCATCGGTCATGGTTGTCGCCGAGCCTAAAACGACTTCGGCTCGCAGGCCAGACCATGAGCACCAGGGCCGCTCGCCCCGATTGGACGTTGAACCGCGGCGAGGGCGCTACGGCGCGGCTTGTACCGCCAAGTGCGTGCCCGCATGCCGTCCCATCGGCTTGCCGCTGTGGGCTTTTCGGAGCAGCAAACCGTTGAACGGTGGTTTGGGAGGGGTGGCGCTGCCGGGAGCCGTGCCCCAACTCGTGGCCGGCACAAGTCCCCGGCCCACCTCGCCCCATTCGGTAGATAAACCCGGGGGCGAGGTGGGATTCCAGCGAGCGTTGCAGGAAGGCCGCTTACTGGACCCTGGACCGCTGGCAGTGGATCTTTGGGACCGAGCGATCGTACGGGCAGGCTGAACCGGCTGCATGTAATGCATATGAATGGTGTTCAGCAACTAAACAAAGATGAGAAAACATCAACGTGCTCATTCCGGCACCAATAAGCCTATTCCGCTCCGCAAATCTACTCAAAATAGTTCTGTTCAGCGACTTTCAGAATCCAACCGGTTTAGCCTTCAGCCCACCAACAGCCGTTCGCGGACAGGCGGGCGGCCACAGCTCTCCGGGGGGTTTCCCATGGGTTTCGCTAAAGCCGCTGTCGTCGGACTCGGTGTCGTCGGGCTAGGTCTCGGTCTCGGAGTGGGACAGGCAGGTGCCACCTCGGGGACCCAACACTTCACTGCCATCAACACCTCTACTGCAAGCAGCAACATCTCGCCGCCGTCGTGGCTGTCGGCCTCTGGTCCGATTCACCGGTTGGGTATCGACTACCCGCTCACGCAGTCAGGGGATGGGAAAACCGGTACGGACCGGTTCGCCTTCCACAACGGCTCGCTCATCATTTTGCATAAGAGCCTTCACCAGAGTCAGACCCAAGACGGCCCGGGGTGCCTATTCACGTTCACCCAATCGGGCACCTACACCGTGACCTCCGGAACGGGCGCGTATGCGCACGCCAAGGGCTCCGGCACCTTCGTCGCCACCTTTGAGGGGATCGGATGCCCGAGCAGCAACCCGAATGCCCCGGCGCTGGTCGCGTCCCAGACCATCAAGGCGAGCGGACCCCTGTCCTTCTAGCAGCCTCAAACGCGTCGCGCGTTCGGAGTCAAACCTAAGACCGGGCCTCTGCTAGCGAAGCGAGGTAGCTCCGAGGGGCGTCTCCCGCGAGACCCGTCCGTCGGTTGCTACGTCAACGTCGGTGTGGATCACGGCCCTCGCCTGTCCGGGCCACGACTCTTGGCCCGACGGTCCGGCTGCCTGCGAGCTCGTCTAACAACGATTTCACCTCGCTGGGAAGGGCCCGGGTTGCTCGTGCGGACGATCCAAAATCCGGCGGCTTCGATCTCGCTGTACAGCCGACTAAGGCCAACGTCCATACGTGTACCTACGTCCCGAGGAGTCAGCGTCACCGAGAGCTCGGAAACGCCGGTATCAAGCCGCTCTCTGATTCCTATGAGGATTTTCCGGCGCCTTCGTGCACCCCAGTGCCAGCCGGAGGCGTAGTCGATCGACTTCATGGCTGGTGGGCCATCCCGAGCCTGAGCTATTCGGGCTGTCCAGAGGTTGCCGCATCGGGCTTTTCCTCGACGAACATCGACAGCATCTCCACCGCCCCGATCCCGGACAGCACCGCCGCCGCGTCCGGCGCCTTGCCTGCTCGTACCAGCTCAACCGCCAACGCCCGGAGCCGAGCAGAAACATCTGCAACCGTGTCAGCCATGGTGCCGAGCCTAGATCGGCTGGCTCTCATCTGTCATCGCAGGCAGTTCGGACATAAGGCGAACGCCCCTTCCCGTGCAGGATTGCGGGGTGGGAAGGGCGTTCGTGAAACAGGGTTTCCGATATTGACCGAATTGTCAGCCCTGCAGCCGATCGAGCAGGTCAGCCGCCCTCAGGACACCAGCGGCGAACTCCCGGGCCTGCGCGGGGGTTATCCCATTCGTCTCGGCCGACATCGCCAAGACCGGATCTGCATCCTCGTCGGGACACCCTGGCAAAGCTGCTCGCGATCTTGGTTAGTCCGCAGAAAGTCCGCAAGACGTCCGCAAACCGTCGTGACCAACCAACGCCACCAAACGTCAGACCTGCTGCTCAGAGGGCATCTGGCCGCGAACCCGCAGGTGGCAATCCCATAGTTAGGAGTTCCGCTTCAACGTGTAACGGCGGTCCCCTGTGGGGCTCCAACTCGCGAGTCGACCGGTTTGCCCCGGCGTGTCACCCGCCGACTCGCGAGTTTGGCTTCAACCTGTGAGTACCGGTTTAGTTTTGTCATCGGCTGGAAGGATCTGAGTCGCACGTCCGCCTAAATATCGCCCTTTCAGTCAAATGTGCCGGAGGTATTTCTTAATGCGTGTCAATTCCCGTCTCAGTTTCATCCCTGGTGTGGTTGCCGCGGCGATGGTTTTGAGCGCCTGTGGCAGTTCAGGCTCCTCCGGCAATGGGGAAGCGAAAAAGACGGGCCCGGAGGTCGTCAAAGACGCTGCTGCCGCGCTAGGTGCGGCGGGAGCTGCTCATCTTGCTGGGACGGAGACGGATTCGACGACCAAGAAGCCGGTTGGTGTAGACCTTCAACTCCAGACCGATGGCACCAGTGGCACGGTGACTATTGCCGGTAATCGCGTCAATATCGTGGCGGTGGGCGGCGCCGACTACATCAACACGACGGCTGCGTTCTATGAGCAGCAAGGCGCTTCCGCGGCGGCCGCAGCGAAGATTGCTAATCGTTGGGTGAAGGTTCCGTCGAGTTCTGACTTCGACTCGTTCACCCTCGCGGCATTTTCCAAGGACTTGGCGGACCCGAGCCAACGCAGTTCCACGGTTGAGCAGAAAGTGGCTACCGGAAAGCTCAACGGGCAGAAAGTCGTCATTGTCAGTCAGGCTGACGGCTCGCAGCTATTCGTCGCTGCCACCGGCAAGCCGTATCCGCTCAAGGTCGTCGATACGGCAAACAGCAAGGATGGCGCCGGCACCCTGACGTTCACCGGCTACGGCAAGCATGTCGCCATCACGGCCCCCGCCGGAGCCGTCACCGAAAGCTGATGTTGGTGGTCCCCGCACAGGCCTTTGAACTGGCGGACGCCCGTGCGGGGACTGCTGGCTGGCCGTCACCGATCCCTGCAGGACCGACAACCGGCTGATAGCCAGCATCTCGTTCCGGGGGGTGGCGCTACAACCCCAACTAACACAACGCACAGTAATAAGATGAAAACGCATAGTGATCAACGGTTTTCGGGGTCAGACGCCACCGTTGAGCCGATCGATCTCCTCTTGAGCGACGTTCATCTCCCCGGCGAGCCAGACGGTGTGAAAGATCAATTGGCGCACGAGAGAGACGTCGGCGTCGGTCAGCCGGTGACCCGGATCCAGCTCGCCGACGAGGCGGATCAGATGAGCCCGATTCGCGCTGTTCGGGTCGGCGTCCTGATGCACGCCGGCGATGGTGGCAGCGGCCGCCCTGCGTTCACGGCGATGGGTCAGTCAATAGCCGGATGACTCCGACTGTCGCGCGGCCGGCTCGGCGGGTGCGCCGTCGTCAGCGAACATCGACAGCATCTCGACCGCCCCGATGGCAGCCAGCACAGCAGCGGCATCTGCCGCCTTGCCGGTGCGTACGAGCTCGACGGCGATCTTGCGCAAGCGACCAGCAACGTCCTCGACGGTGTCCCCCATACAGCCGGAGCGTAGCCCTTCATCGTCAGGGCATCTGGAGGACCAGGAAACTCGTTCGCTTCCCGTCAGCCGGGGCGCGGGGCCACCCCGCTCAGCACCTAGTGACCTTCGCTGAGCCGGTCGATTTCTTCTTGGGCCACGCGCAGTTCCTCAGCGAGCCAAACGGTATGAAAGATCAATTGGCGCACGACATCGAGCATGACCTTGTCGCCGTCGTCCGTCAGGCGGTGGCCCGGTTCCAGCTCGCGGATCAGCCGGATCAGCTGGGCCCGATTCGAGTTCGGATCACCGTTGTCAGCCAGGCCATTCGCTAGCTGCTTGTCAGGGGTGGCCGTGTCAGGGAATGCGCTCTTGGATACGTCGATCTCGGGCACGCTGGCGATAGCGGCCGCTGCAGCTCTACGTTCGCGCCGATGCGACAGTCAATAAACGGGCACCAGTGCCGTCTGCGGACTCGGCCCCGCTGCCTCGGCCCCGAACATCGACAGCATCTCGACGGCGCCGATGCCTGCCAGTACCGCTGCGGCATCTGCAGCCTTGCCGGTGCGTACGAGCTCGACGGCGATCTTGCGCAACCGGCCAGAAACTTCCTCGACTGTGTCCCCCATACGGCAGGAGCGTAGCCCCTGCGGGTGGGCCGGATCAGGCGAACATCTTCTTGGCCAGCAGGGCGAAACGATTCGCAGAAATTTGCCAAGATCCTTTGCAATTGCCGCTCCAGGCCGATGGGGTGGCCGTGCAAAGTGGCTATCTGAGCGTGGCCGAGGCCGCCGCTCGCGCCGAGAAGCGGCAAGCCGGCAAAGGCGGTAGGGCCGGTAGCCCGCTGCCTGCCGATGCCAGCCGTCGAGGTCGTCATCGCCGTCGTGGTCGCGCTCGTGACAGTGGGCACGCGGCAGCACCAGCCTGACCGGTGCTTTTGGCTGAGGCAAAGGTTGGCTAGCGGAAGAAGTGCGTGGTGGGCCGGGGTAGCGGTTGCCCGTCCAGAAAGATGTCGACCTTCTCGTTGTAGAACGAGATCAAGCCGGAGATCGAGTGCAGTCCGGCGGTAGGAAAGTCATACGACCAGGCCAGATCCGGATACGTATTGTCACCTGTTTGAATCGACCAGTAGCCGGTCGTTTTGCCCTTGTATGGGCAAGCAGTCACGGTTTCGGTGGGCACGAGCTTGGAGAAATCGATCTCGGTGCGGTTGAGGTAGTAGCGGGTCGGGAGCCCGGTCTCGAAGAGCATGATCGGCGAGGCGGACTCGGCCAGTACGACCCCGTCCAACTCGACGCGAATCGGACGCGTGGAGCGCAAAGCATCCACCCGCGTATAGGGATTGCGCGGATGGACGAAGACCTCCTCGTCTTCCTCGAACCAGGCGTCGAGCGCAGCCCATTCGAAACGGGCGAGCCCCTCCAGCCCGCTGAGAGAATCCTCGCCGTACACCCGCAGCGCTGCTGGCCGTGAGACGTCGCCGACCGTCAGCCCGTAGCGCCGGGCTCTGCCTCTGCGAAGTGTCTGGCTGTGGTTCTCATCGACCAGATACTCCTGCGTCACGTCGGCGATCGGGATGTAGTACTGCGGGTAATTCGGCCACTCCCACAGGTATCGCGCATCGGTCGTGTCCAGGACGACCCGGCCGGCCAGCATCGCCCTGATCCGCCGCGGCACCGGCTCGATGTGATCGACCGGCGTGATCATGGCGGGGTATCCCGCGTCGGTGGGCATCGGTCAGCGCGAAGGACGCCGACTCGGCACGATCGTGTCCAGCTCGGCCAGGTCCTGCGCCGTCGGGATCCATTCGGCCGCCGCGACGTTTTCCTTGACCTGCTGGGGGGTCGTTGCTCCTGCAATCACCGAGCTGACTCCGGGCTGGGCGGCCAAGGCGCCAATCGCTACATCCAGCAGCGAGAGGCTCCGCTCATTCGCATAGGACTGCAGGGCTTCGACGACGTCGAAACGCGCGTCGGTGAGCGTGCCGGTCATGCCCCAGGCGACCAGGCGGCTATTTTCGGGCACCGCCACCCCGCGCTTGTATTTGCCGGTGAGCACCCCGCTGGCGAGCGGGAAGTAGGGCAGCACGCCGATCCCGTACTCGAGCGAGGCCGGGACGACGTCGGCCTCGATTTCACGGTCCAGGAGGCTGTATTCGTTCTGCACCGAAATGAAGCGCTCGTAGCCACGGCTGCGCGCGGTCCACTCGGCGTGAGCCACCTGGAAGCCGGTGAAATTCGAGCTGCCGAGGTAGCGCACCTTGCCCTCCTGGACGAGCTCCGTGAGCGCCGCGAGCGTCTCCTCGATGGGGGTCAGCGGGTCAGGCCGGTGCAGCTGGTAGAGGTCGATGTAATCGGTACGCAAGCGGCGCAGCGAACGCTCGACGGCGCGCCGGATGTAACGGCGCGAGCCGCGGGCGTCCCAGTCGGCACCGACTGCCCCGCGCAGCCCGGAGCCGAACTTGGTGGCCAGGATGACGTCGTCACGCTTACCGGTCAGCAGCTCCCCAAGGATCTCCTCCGAGGCACCGTAGCTGTCGGAGGTGTCGAACAGGGTGATGCCGGCATCGAGGGCGGCGGCGACGACCGGGCGACTTGCTTCCAGATCGATGCGCATCCCGAAGTTGTTGCAGCCGATGCCTACCCGCGAGACCGCGAGCCCTGAGTTACCCAAGCGTCGAATCGAGTCGTCAACCATGCTTGGCACGGTAACCGAGCTAGCGAAGGTGCTGTGACGCGGCTGCGTCGATCTGCCTTGCCAGCGCGAAATCGAGCTCGGTCACCCCACCCGCGTCGTGCGTGCTGAGCGTGAAGTGCAACGTTCGCCAGCGGATGTCGATGTCCGGGTGATGGTCGGCGGCCTCCGCCGCCAGCGCCACGGCGTCGACTACGGCGATCGCCGCCGGAAAGCTCGCGCACTCCACCGTGCGGTGCAGCGCGGCCGTGTCACCGGTCCAGCCAGGAAGGGCGGCCAGCCCGGCGGCGACCTGGTCGGACGTCAGAGCAATAGGTCTTGGCATGCTCATGAGCATGTCAGCTGGATCCGGGTCGGATGTGCTCGTTGTCGGGGCGGCCATCTTCGACGATGCCAACCGGCTGCTGGCAGCCCAGCGCAGGGCGCCGCGCAGCTACGCGGGGCTGTGGGAATTTCCGGGTGGCAAGGTCGAAGAGGAGGAGACGCCGATCGCAGCCCTGATCCGGGAATGCCGGGAAGAGCTCAATATCGACATCGATGCCGAGGGGCTGGTGGGCGAAGTCCCGATCCCGATCGGGCGCCTTCGTGTGTATCGCGCACGCATCACCGGCGGTCGGCTTGCCTTGCGCGAGCACAGCGCGGTGCGCTGGCTCGGACCTTACGAGCTGGACGCCGTCGCCTGGATCGAGGCTGACTGGCCGCTGGTCCAGCTGCTCTCAAAAAAGCCGATGGGCTGACGCACCCTCGCTCACTTCGCCTGACCCGAGTTCGCTGACACCTGCAGCCCGCTCTCATCGACTGCCTCGAAAGCGCTGGCCGGTATCTGCTTGAGCTGGTCGAGCAAGGCGTCCGGCCAGCGGTTGTCCTGGGCGCCCTGGAAGTAGAAGTTGCTGCCGTTGTCGGCCAGGATCAGGCCGTACTTCTTGAACGCCTTCAAGATCGCGACGGTGTCGGGGCGTAGGCCGGTCAGCGGGTAGCTGGCCTTCAACCGGAACCGGGCTCCCATCGGCGGGAGGCTGACGTTGCTGGAGCCGGCGTCGTGGCGTGCTGGCCAGACATGGGCCGCGTCGCTGCGCTGGACCGTGAAGCGCACCGCGTGGTTGATCGTGCCGCCCTCCACCTCGTTGTAGGTGAGCAAGCCCGGCATGATCGGCAGTCCGGCAGCATCGGCCGACGTCCACCCATCGGGACGCAGCGCGTTGGAACGAAGATCCCAAACCGCGCCGCTGCCGGCGGTCCAGCCACGGGCGGTGTCTGCGGTGTCCCACGTCTCGTACAGCTTGCAATTGTCACGATCGAAGACGATGGCGTGTTTGTCGCTGCCACCCTCCAGCACCGTGTCCGACCCCAGCGGGTAGCCCACGCGATCGCTCTCGTCCGCGTAGTCGAAGGTCACGGAGACCTTGGGGTGCGTGCCGGCCACGGTTGTCACGGGGATGCCGTACGGGCCGCCGAAGTCCGGGTGCAGCAGCGTGCTCCCGGCCGAGGCGGAGGCGAGCCAGGCGGCGCTGTGAGCATTCACCGGAAGCTTGGAGATGTCCGCGTGCCACACGTTCGTGCTTGGAAAGATCGAACATGTCGCCGGCGCTGCGGCAGTCGGCTTGGGCGTCGGTTTTGCCGGGGCAGGCGCCGGAACGCAGCCGGCGAGCGGGGCGGCGACGGCGATGCTGGCGCTCAAAGCAACCGCGATGTGGCGGACTCTCATGGATCACCTATCGGCAAGCCGTAACCGCTTCTGTCGCCCGGTCGCGAAGTGGCCACCGGGGATCACGCGAGATGCCCTGCTCCAACGCGGCCCGGGCCCGCTCCGCGCTTCCGCGGGCGGCAAGTGCCCACGCGCGTACGTAGTAGGGCGTCGCCGACTCGGGGTCCACGCGAATGACCCGGCGGGCGGTGCTCGCGGCGCGGCGATACCGGCCCTGGCGGCAGTAGCCGAGCCCGATCACCTCCCAGACACCGATGGATTTCGGGGAGAGTGTGCGGGCCTGCATGGCAAGTTTCATGGCCTCACCGATCCGCTCGTCGCCCGCGTACAACAGCAGGGTGCGGGCGGCGCCGACGGCAGCCACCGCCTGGAATCGCTCCGGCACGGTCGGGTCGGCCGCGATGCTGCGCGTCACCTCGACCAGTTCGTCATGGCGGCCCGCTGCCGTGAGCTCGCGGGCGAGTGCCAACCGCAGCCAGAATTCGTCGGGATGCTCGCTGGCGGCCTCGCGCAACGCCTTCGGCGGATCACCCGGATCCCGCAGGGCGATCTCGGCCTCCGGTGACCGCCACGTCGGGCCCTCCTCGCGTGCCAGGGCGAGCCACTGCCGCCCGACCGTCGCCGCGCCGAGCTTGGCTTCGACGACGGCGAGATAGGCCGCCGCCTCCTGCGGCTGGTGATCTGACACGTAGCTCTTCATGAAGAGCTCGCGGGCATCGGCGAGCCGGTCCTCGCGAAGCGCCAGCATGCCGAGCGTGAAGGTCCACTCGTAGACGGGTGCGCCCAGCTGCTGCGCCTGTTCGAGGGCCGTCCGGGCCGCCTGGGTGTCGAGGACCGTCGGCGGATCGCGCAGCAGCATCTCGGCCTGCAGCACGAATGCCAGCGCCCGCAGCCCCGGCTTTTCGGTGGCTCCGGTGAGTTTCGCGTACTCCTTGGCCGCGTCGGCGAGCTGGCCGGCTCGCGACATTCTGGCGGCCTTGGAAAAGCCGTATTGGAGCAGCACATTGCTGTCGAGATCGCGGGTGATCTGCTCCCGGATCGGGTCGACCGGAAGCTCCTCGCCCACTCCCTTTTCGTCGCCCGTCGGCGCGGAATCTGCGCCAGGATGTGCCGGGAAATCGCTCTGCAGGGAAGGCTCGATGCCCGGCGGCAGCTCCCTGACCATCAGTTTCACGCCCTCCGCAGCGAGTTCCCGTACCGTTGACTTACGTGCCTTCGCGTTCTGACCTTCGTAACCTCGCCATCATCGCCCACGTCGACCACGGAAAGACGACTCTGGTCGATGCCATGCTCTGGCAATCCGGCGCTTTCCGGGTAGGTCAAGACGTCGCTGAACGGGTCATGGATTCCATGGACCTCGAGCGCGAAAAGGGCATCACCATCCTCGCCAAGAATATGGCGATCCGCTACGGCACCGGCGACGACGGGGTCACCCTCAACGTCGTCGACACCCCCGGTCACGCTGACTTCGGCGGCGAGGTCGAGCGCGGCCTGTCCATGGTCGACGGAGTGCTGCTGCTGGTCGATGCCAGCGAGGGCCCGCTGCCGCAGACACGGTTCGTGCTGCGCAAGGCGCTGGAATCCAAGCTGCCGGTGGTGCTCGTCATCAACAAGGTCGACCGTCCCGACGCCCGCATTGCCGAGGTCGTCGATGAGACCTACGAGCTCTTCCTTGACCTTGACGCCGACGAGAAGCAGATCGATTTCCCGATCGTTTACGCCAGTGCCAAGGCTGGACGTGCCTCCACCAACCGTCCGGAAGACGGCGGGATGCCCGACTCTGACAACCTCGAGCCGCTCTTCAAGGTGCTGCTCGACACGATTCCGGCGCCGACGTATGAGGACGGCGCCCCGCTGCAGGCCCTGGTCACCAACCTTGACGCCTCGCCCTATCTCGGACGGCTCGCCCTCGTACGAGTGGTCGGAGGGGAGCTGCGCCGCGGTCAGCAGGTCGCGTGGTGTCGGGTCGACGGCACCATCGAGCGCGCGAAGATCTCCGAGCTGCTGATCGCCCAGGCCCTGGACCGCGTCCCCACAGACGCCGTCAAGGCGGGAGACATCGCCGCCATCGCGGGTATCGCCGAGATCACGATCGGCGAAACGCTCGCTGACCTGGAAAACCCGGTGGCGTTGCCCGTCATCCATGTCGATGACCCGTCGATCTCGATGACCGTCGGAATCAACACGTCGCCCCTGTCGGGGCAGTCGGGTAAGAAGCTCACCGCGCGGCTGGTGAAGAACCGGCTGGAGCAGGAGCTGGTCGGCAATGTCTCCTTGCGCGTCGATCCGACCGAGCGTCCCGACACCTGGGAGGTACAGGGCCGCGGCGAGCTGCAGCTGGCGATCTTGGTCGAAATGATGCGCCGCGAGGGCTTCGAGCTCACGGTCGGCAAGCCGCAGGTGGTCACCCGTGAGATCAACGGCAAGCTGCACGAGCCTGTCGAGCGCCTGACTGTTGACGTGCCCGAGGACTTCCTTGGTGTCGTCACGCAGCTGCTGGGCATGCGCAAGGGGCGCATGGAGCAGATGATCAACCACGGCACCGGCTGGGTACGACTGGAATTCCTGGTGCCGGCCAGAGCTCTGATCGGCTTCCGTACCGAGTTCCTCACCGAGACCCGTGGCACTGGCTTGCTGCACCACGTTTTCGAGCGGTACGAGCCCTGGGCGGGCGAGGTTCGGCTGCGGCCGACCGGTTCGCTGGTGGCTGACCGCAAGGGCCCGGTCACCGGTTACGCCCTGACCTCGCTGCAGGAGCGCGGGACCATGTTCGTCGGACCTGGAACTGAGGTTTACGAGGGAATGATCGTCGGCGAGAACTCGCGCGCCGACGACATGGATGTCAACCCGACGAAGGAGAAGAAGCTCACCAACATGCGCTCGTCCACCAGCGACGAACTCGAGCGGCTCATCCCGCACCGGGTGCTTTCGCTGGAGCAGGCGCTCGAATTCTGCCGCGAGGACGAGTGCGTCGAAGTGACGCCCGCGTTCGTGCGGATTCGCAAGGTGCAGCTCTCCATGCAGGACCGGGAAAAGACCCGTTCGCGCTCCCGTAACCGCGGCTGATCACTGCTGCCAAACCACTACCGCCGACTGATATTTAGGCTGGATACGTGACCGTGACGCCGGACTTCGAGCCCAGCGATGTTGCTGCCCCTCCGACGGGCGATGAGCTCAGCGATCTCATTGCCGACGTCGAAGAAGCTGTCGAGCCGCTGGGAGACACCATCGACATGACCCCGCTCGACCATCCTCATCGCGTGATGCTGGTACACGCCCATCCCGACGACGAGGTGATCTCGACCGGCGGCACGATGGCTCATTACGCCAGTGAGCACGCTTTGGTCACCCTCATCACCTGCACGCTGGGGGAGGAGGGTGAGGTTGTGGTGCCCGAGCTACGTCACCTCGCCGCCGACCAGGACGACCAATTGGGTCCGCGACGCATCGAGGAGCTCGCCGCCGCCTGCGAGGCGCTCGGGGTGCAGGATCACCGCTTCTTGGGCGGCGCGGGACGCTGGCGTGACAGCGGCATGATGGGGCTGCCCACCAATGATCGGCCGGATTGCTTCTGGCAGGCCGATCTGGCCGAGGCCACCCGCGATCTGGTCGCGATCATGCGCGAGGTTCGTCCCCAGGTCGTCATCACCTACGACGAGAACGGCGGCTACGGCCACCCCGACCACATTCAGGCGCACCGGGTCGCGCTGGCCGCGTATGAACGCTGCAGCGATCCAAGCTACGAGCCCGGCCTCGGAGTCACCTGGCAGCCGTCCAAGCTCTACTACACGGCGATCCCGCGATCGCAATTTCGGGAGGGGATGAAGGCGCTGCGAGAGCAGGGCCACGAGACGCCGTTCGAGGAAGGTGACGAGCCCTCGTTCATCGTCGACGACGAGCTGGTGACCACGTCGATCGATACCGCGGACCAGATTCCCGCCAAGGTCGCCGCGATGCGCGCGCACGCGTCACAGATCAAGGTCGACAACATGTTTTATGCGATGGCGGACGGTGGCGGGCGGGCGATGTTCGCCCACGAGACCTTCCGGCTGGTGCGTGGAGAGGTTGGTCCGACCGGGCCCGACGGCCGGGAAAACGACATATTCGCGGGTGTCGGCGAGTAGTCGGCGGCGCAATGTCCCACGGCCGCTGAACCACGTCCGAATGTGACGCTGTCGACCGTTTTCAGCGTGACTTGAGGGCCTGATGGCCTAAAGCGCTGGTCCGTACGGGTGGACTTGTTTACGGGAGCCACTGTGGCCTGGTTACTTGGGTAACTCTTGAGGTCAACGGGAGGTCCCACATGAGCAGTTCTGTGTCGGCGAAGCCGGCTGGTCCGGGCGAGCTGGCTGTCGCGTCCGAAGTCCAACCCATCTCGGCCAACGCGGCAACCGGCGACCTCGCCTTCGGAGGCAGCGCCGGCGTGCTCTCCTCCCGCCGGGCCGACGTCGGTGCCGACCGTGAGAAGCGTCGCCGCAAGCTGCTCCTGAAGATCGCCATCATCGTCGGGATCCCGGGCATCTTCCTGTGGTACCGGCTTATCGACGGACGCCCGTTCAACGTCTTCGCGCTGCCGCACGTCAGCATGATCACGCTCTTCCCGCTCATCATCGTGGTCGCGATCGTCGGCGCAGTCATCGTCCCGCCGATGCTCATGGGCCGCTCGCCGCACGTCATGTACCGCCCGGAGCAGATCAACCTGCGCCTCAGCGATGTGGTCGGCGTCGACGCGGTGAAGGAAGAGGTCGTGCGCTCGCTGAACCTCTTCCTGTCCCACCGCGAGTACACCGACAAGATGGGCGGTCGCCCGCGCCGGGGACTGCTTTTCGAAGGCCCTCCTGGCACCGGCAAGACGCACCTGGCCCGGGCCATGGCCGCAGAGGCGGGGGTGCCCTTCCTCTTTGTGTCGGCGACCGCGTTCCAGACCATGATGTACGGCGCCAGCGCCCGCAAGATCCGCTCGTACTTCAAGGCTCTGCGCACGACGGCGATACGCGAGGGCGGCGCCATCGGCTTCATCGAGGAGATCGATGCCATCGCCGGAGCCCGAGACGGGGTGTCCGGCATGTCGGCGTCCGCGTTCAACGTCGGCAGCTCCTGGCGTGCCGGCCTGATTCGTAACCCCAACATCGTCACCGGCGGCACCGAAGGCATCGTCAACGAGCTGCTCGTGCAGATGCAGTCCTTCGAGGAGCCGACCACCGGCCAGAAGATCACCGGCACCGTCGTCGACGTGATCAACCGCGTGCTCCCTGCGCAGCGTCAACTTCCCAAGCCGACCCCGCCCAAGCCCAACGTGCTGATCGTCGCGGCGACCAACCGGGCCAGCTCGCTGGACCCCGCCCTGCTGCGTCCGGGTCGCTTCGACCGCCGGCTGACCTTCGACCTGCCGGCCAAGGCCTCCCGTCGCCAGCTGGTAGATCACTTCCTCATCAAGCGGGCCCACGGGGCGGAGCTCAATGACCCGGAGCACCGCGATGCGCTCGCTGCTGTCACCTCCGGATGGTCGCCGGCCAAGCTCGAACACCTCATGGACGAGGCGCTGGTCAATGCGGTGCGCCGGGGCGATGCGGAGATGAACTGGCGGGACGTCGAAATGGCCCGGCTCACCTCAGAGGTCGGCATGGGCGCGCCTGTCGAGTACACCCCTCACGAGCGTCGCCTCATCGCGACCCACGAGGCCGGCCACGCGACCATGGCGTGGCTCGTCGCGCCGGAGCGCCGGCTTGAGGTACTGACCATCATCAAGCGCGGCCAGGCGTTGGGAATGCTCGCCCACGGCGACCGCGAAGACGTCTTCACCCGCGGCCGGGCTGAGCTGCGCGCGATGATCCAGATCGCTTTCGGCGGCCAGGTGGCAGAGGAACTCTTCTTCGGCGACGTCTCCACCGGACCTACCGGCGACCTGGCCTACGCGACGCAGGTCGCCGCCCAGATGGTCGGCGCGGCGGGCATGGCGGGATCCTCCGTCTCCTTCGCCGCCGTGCAGGACACCGGGTTCAACAGCACCGACCTGGTCGGAAAGGTGCTCGCCGACGCTCCCAGCCGGGAAAAGGTCGAGCGGCTGCTGGACGACCAGAAGGCGGTCGCGCACGACCTGCTCAGCACCAACCGCCATCTGGTGGCCGCGCTGCGCGATGCGCTGCTGGACCGCGAGGAGCTGGTGGGCTCGGAGATCACCGCAGTGCTCGAGGCGGCAGCCGCCCCGAGCCCGGCGGTCGTCGACCTTCGCGACGCTGCGGAGCGGGACGCGCTGGCCACGTGACCGGCGCGCAGATGCGCTAGCACCGAGCAAGGACACGAAGGGCTCAGTAAGGATCCGTAGGCTCGCTGCGTGGCGGGCGAGCGGGGGCAGCTGGAGGACGAGCCGGGGCGGCTCTTTCTGGCCGCCAGCTATTTCGTGCTCTTCGTCGGGGGCATGATGCTGGGCCTGTTCGGCACCCTGTTGCTCCCGTACTCGGTGGGTTCACCGTTTTCGACTCCGGCTCCGGCCAGCGGTCCCGGCGGGGCGGCAGCACACCTGCTGGCATCGGGCGGCGGAGGCGGCGTCACGCAGGTGCTCTCGGTCGGGCTGCTGATCGCCCTGGTGGCCAACCCCATGCTCAGCCTCGCGGGGATCTGGATGGCCGGCACCCGGCTGGCCGCGTTCACGCCGTTCATCGGCTGGCTCGCGGTGGTATTGCCCTTCGTCGCCGTGACCGCGGACGGCAACAACGTCCTTCCCAGCAGCGCGCGCAGCGCCTCCTTCCTGCTGGTGGGCTCCCTGACGTTCATCGCGGTAGGCATGCTGGTGCCACCCACCCGTGGCCTTGCCGCCCAGAACCGGCAGCGGCTGGCCGCCTCGGCACGAACGAGAGCCGCACCGGCCAAACCGCCTCCGCCCAAACCCGCGACTAAGAAGTCACCGGCCAGTCGGACTGCACCCAAGGGCGGTCGGCGCCGATAAGGGGTGGGTGAGCGCCGGGGCAGAGGAATCGAGCAGCTCCGGCAGTTCCGGCGATGTCATGCTGGTGCGCCTGGCCGGGGCCTCCTACGGGGTTCCGGTGGCGGCCGTACGGGAGATTGTCCGGCTGCCGGCCGTCACCCGAGTGCCGGGACTGCCGGATTTCGTCGCGGGCCTGGCGAACGTCCGCGGCCGGGTGCTGGCCGTCATCGATCTCAGACCCCTCCTGCGCCTTGACGCCCCCCGTGGTGGCCGGCTGGTCATCCTCGATGGGACCGGCCAATCTGCCGGCGGCACGCTCGCGGCGGGCGGTCGGGCGATCGTCGGCCTCATCGTCGACGCGGCGCTCAATCTGATCCAACTGCCCTCCAGCGGACTCGAACCACTGCCACCAGGAGTCCCCGCTGAGGCCTCTTCCGTCCTCGACGGCATGACCGTCATTGACGGGACTCCCGTGGCAGTGCTCTCACCAGCGGGATTGCTAGGGCTGCGCAGCCGCTTGGCTGGTGCCGCCTGAGAGTCCGCTGAGACTCCGGACCGAGGTGTCGAATCACTCCAGCGACGCTTTCGAAAAGCCGACAAGTAGTCCAGACGGCGGAACGGAGGTGGCCAGATGCAGCCTGCACGGATGGAGTCCGATGACTCCACACGGCGGCTCTCACGCGCAGCAGGGCTGGCGACGTGGGGAAGTCTGGTGCTCACGGTGCTGGCTGCACTGGTGCTGCGTCACTCCGGTGGTGGGCACGACATCCAACTCGGGCGGGTCTATGCCTGGAGCGGGGTCAGCGCGGTCGTCGCTGCCGTCCTGACCTGGCTGGCCCTCGGGGGCAATTCGGCGCAAGCAGCTCTGACTCGGGCCCCGATGCTGGCCATCCTCCTGCTGCTGGCCAATGTCGCCGCCGTGACCGGAGTGGTCGCCGCTACCGGCGGGGTGGCCGGCTCCTTCTGGCTGCTCTACCTGCCTCCCGTGCTCTTTGCCGCCATCGCCCTTCCCGCTTCCATCGCCATCCCCGGATCCCTGCTGCCCTGCGTGGGTCTCGTACTGGCGACGCTGGCCGCGCATGGGCTACGCGATTCAGCTGGCCTGCTGCTGCTCGTCGCCCCGGTCTTTCCGGCGATGGCTGCGTTCGGAGCCGTGCTGGCAGGCGTCGCCAATCGATTGACGCAAGCTGCCGTCGAGCAGCGGGACAGCCTGGCGGCGGCCGTCGCCGACCTGTCGGCTGCACTGGAACGAGCAGCCGCCGGTGACCTGGCCGTCACGCCGCCGGCCGGCCACTCGGACGCCGAGCCCGCGCTCGCGCAGCTGTCGGACTCTTTCAACAACACGCTGGTCAACCTGCGCGCGCTGGTAGGCCAGATCAGGCTCGGGGGCGAGCAGATCGCCGCCGCCGCCGTCGACCTGCTTTCGACCGCTGAGGATTCGGCGGTCAGTGCCTCCCAGCAGTCCAGCGCCGTCGCCGAGACCACCTCGACCATCGAGGAGCTGGCCGCCACCGCTGCTCAGATCGCCGACACCGCCGGGCAAGTGGCCCACTATGCGGCGGACACCCTGCTCTTTGCCGAGCAGGGCCGCGAGGCGGTGGCCGCCTCAGTGCGTTCCATGGACACCATCGCCGCCCGGGTCGACACCATCGCCAGCCGGGCGATCTCGCTGGGCGCCAAGAGCCAGGAAATCGGGCGCATCGTCGAGGTCATCGACGACCTGTCCGACCAGACGAACCTGCTGGCGCTGAACGCGGCAATCGAAGCAGCCCGCGCCGGCGAGCACGGACGAGGCTTTGCGGTCGTCGCGAGTGAGGTACGCAAGCTTGCCGAACGCGCCCAGCTGTCCACCGGTCAGATCCGCGAGATCGTCGGCCAGATCCAGGGTGAGACCCACTCCACCATCGTGGCCAGTGAGGAAGGCGCCAAGGACGTGCGGGCCGGTTCCGAATTGGCCCGCGGGGTCGTCGAAGCCCTCGAACGCATCTCCGGCATGGTCGACGAGACCACCACCGCGGCGAAAGAGATCTCGATCGCCACCCAGCAGCAGCGCTCGGCATCCGACCAGGTGGTCGCCGCCATGACTTCGGTCAGCGACGTCAGCCGGCAATACGCATCGGGTTCCCGCGCTGCTGCCGCCTCCGCCGCACAGCTCAATTCGCTCGCCGACGACCTGCGTTCGTCTATCGCGCAGTTCTCCGGCGTCGGGTGATCGGTAGCCGCGACAGCACGACATGAACATCACCGAGAACCCGGAACTTGTGGCGACCTTCACGGCTGAGGCGCGCGAACGGATTGCTTCGCTCACCAGCGGGCTGCTGACACTGGAGTCAGGGCCGCCTTCGCGGAGCATTCTGACGGCACTCTTTCGGGATGCTCACACGCTGAAGGGCTCGGCCCGCATGATGGGCCTGAACGGAGTCGTCGAGCTCGCTCACGTATCGGAAGACCTGCTCGCCGCCGTCCGCGATCGCCGCATCGCCCCGGGACGGGAATTGGTCGATCTGCTGCTCGCGGCGGCAGACGGAATGACCCGTAGCCTGCCCGCGGCGGGCCAGCCGCTCACCGACGAGGAGCGCGCCGAAATCGTCGAGGCGCTCCTTTCGGTTCTTGCCGGAAGGCCGTCCGCCGTTCCGCAGCCTCGGTCCAGTCCGGTCGCCGAGGTGCCGGACGCGCCGCCATCACCGGAGCCTTCACCGCCGGCTCCGCAGCTGGCACCCGCTCCGATGGTGGCGGTCGAGACCGTGCGGGTGGCCATCCCTCGTATCCACGATCTGCTGGACACCGTCGGCGAAGCTGAGGTCGACGCGCGACGGGTCGAACGCGTGACGAATGAGCTTGCTACGGCGCTCGCCATGGCCATTCGCAAGGGCCAGACACATCCCGGTGGGCTGGAGGCACTGCTACCAGCCGCTGCGGCGCTGCGGGAACTCGTCGAGGATCACGCCGCTCGGGTCGCGCGGCTACGCGCCGAGGCGATGAGCCTGGCCATGGTGCCGCTGGCTCGCCTGGTGACCGGCTTCCCGCGCCTGGTTCGTGACCTGGCTTCCCGCACCGGCAAGCTGGTGACGTTGGAGCTCGAGGGCGAGGATGTCGAGCTCGACAAGCGGGTGCTCGACACGGTCGGCGAGGCGCTCGGACACCTGGTAACCAATGCGGTCGACCATGGCTGCGAGCCGCCGGCGGTGCGAGTGGCTGCCGGCAAGCCTGAGACCGCCACCGTGTGGGTGCGCGCCCGTGCGTCCGGCGCCTCGGTGATCATCGAAGTCGCTGACGACGGTGGGGGCATCGACCACGCCGCGGTCTACGCCGCGGCCGTCGAAGCCGGACTTGCTTCCGCGGAGGCTTCCAGCCCGCTCGACCACATCTTTGCCCCGGCGCTGTCGACCCGAAAGACGGTCAGCGAGAGCTCCGGCCGCGGCGTCGGACTCGACGTCGTGCGAGCGACCGTCGAGGGCCTCGGCGGGCAGATCGACGTCTCGAGTACGCCTGGCGAGGGAACGACTTTCACCCTGACGCTGCCGGTTTCGCTGGGCATCCTGCGCTGTCTGCTGTGCCGGGTCGGGGGTGAGCGCTACGCGATTCCACTGCCGTCAGTGAGCGAGACGTGTTCCCTGCGCGGTGCTGCGGCGGCGACGGTGAGCCACTTCGCGGGCGCCGACCTGCTGATGCGGGAAGACGCCGCGATACCGCTGCTCGACCTGGCGGGAGTCCTCGGCTCGTTCACCGGCACCCGGGCCTCACGGGCCGTCCGCAAGCCGAGTGCCGCCCTGATCACCACCGCTGGGCGGCGACCGCTGGCCTGGGCCGTTGACGGGCTCGAAGGAGAAGCCGACCTTGTCGTGACCGACCTCGGCCTCTTCCTGTCCGGTGCCGGTGAGCTGGGTCAGCAGACCATCGGCGCCGGCCTCGCCGGGGCTGTCGGTGGAATCTCCGGTGCGGCCGGAATCGCATCAGCCGTGACGGGCGCCAGCATCCTGGATGACGGCAGCATCGTCTGCCTGCTCGATCTGCGAACCCTGGCCAGCGTCGCGCATGCCTCCACCCGGACCATGCCGCGGCCCGCCGCTCCCACCGCGCCGGCCGATGACAGCCCCGACGGTGATCCTCCCAAGGCATTGCGCATCCTGGTGGTCGAAGACTCTGTCGGTGTCCGGGAGCTGGAACGCAGCTTGCTGGCCGGCGCCGGCTATGAGGTCGATACGGCGGTCGACGGGACCGACGGCGCCTCACGGCTCACCGGGCAGCCCTACGACCTGATCGTGACGGACGTCGAGATGCCGGGGATGGACGGGCTCGCCCTGACCCGCACCGTCCGGGCGACCCCCGGATGGCAGGCCGTCCCGGTGATCGTCATGACCAGTCGCGACAGTGAGGCCGACCGCCGCGCCGGGATGGATGCCGGCGCCGACGCCTACCTGCACAAGAGCGACTTCTCAGCTTCAGATTTGCTCGGCACTGTTACCCGTCTGCTCGGAGGTTTCGCATGACCGGATCGGCTCTCACCACTGATGGCCCAGTCCCACGCGTCGTCGTGGCGGATGACAGCCCCACACTGCGCAAGGTGGTCGCGAGCGTCCTGACCCGGGAAGGCTTTGAGGTCGTCGGGCTGGCCGAGGACGGGCTCGCGGCCGTGCAGGCGGCTCACCGGTTGCAGCCTGATGCGATCGTGATGGACGTTCAGATGCCCCGGCTTTCGGGCTATGTCGCGGCGCGTTTGCTGAAGGAGGACTGGGCGACCTCCGACATCCCAGTCATCCTGCTGACGTCGCTGGACGCGGCAAGCGACCGCTACTGGGGCGAGCAGGCCGGCGCCGACCGCTACCTCACCAAGGACTTTCAGGCCGAGGAACTGGGCCAGGCTCTGCGTGAGGTGCTGGCGGCCGCCTACCAGACCCGCGGCGGCCCGCGGCTCTACCCCGACCCGGTCGAACTCGACGCCGACGACATCATGGAGCGGACCTGCGAGGTGTTTGACCGCACCCTTTTCCAGACTTCGCTGGCCGCCTCCATGACCGCGCTCGCGGCGACCTGCCCGGACCTGGAATCGACCGTGGCCGGTGTGCTCGGTGTCATCGGGGCCGTCGTCGACAGTGCGATGGCTGGTGTGGTGCTGGTGGGCGAGCACACGGCGTATCTGAGCCTGTCCCGCGGCGTCTCCCAGTCGCACTACCGGGAATTCCTGCGCCGTTCCGCCGAGGTCGTGTCGGGCCACATCGGCGTCCCTTTTCCGGCGGAGCAGCTGACGCTGCGCATCGCCGACCCGGCCGGCTTCCTCGGGCAGGTCGACGATCCGGCGGAGGCCGACCTTGCCACCTTCCTGTCGATGCCGCTGCGGGGAGTGGGCCCGGCCGGACCGGGCAGCGTCATCGGCGTACTTGCGCTCTCGTCCGCGATTCCGGACGCGTTCGGTGACGCCGCCATGACGACGCTGCGTCTGCTGGAAGCGTCCGCCGGCCTCGTCGTCGACAATGGCCGCCTTCGCGAGCACACGCTGCACGCCGCCGCCGCCGGCGCCCTGCCCCGCCCAGCCTCGGCGCACGCGGTGATGCACTAGCCCGTCGGTTGACCGGCCCTGACCAAGAACCCGTGGAAGTGGTCGCTGATCATGCTCTTCGGCGACCACTTCTGAGGTTTCTTGGTCGCTCGTTGGCGCCTGTGGACAACGTAGGCAGCTGATTGCTTACGTCGGCAGGCTTGCGCTGTGCCCACCCGCCTGTCCGACCTGTTGCGTGCCCAGGAGGGCGCAGTCACGGTGGAACAGGCGCTCGCCGCCGGACTGACCCGGCGGCAAGTCCGAACGCTCGTCGGGAACGGCTGGCTGCGACCTTCCCGCGGACTACTCATCAGCCCGGATGCCCCTGACTCGTTCCGAGCATCGGTTCGGGCCGCGATGCTCGGCTGCCCGTCGGCAGTCGCGTGCGGAGTCACCGCCGCCCGGTTGTACGGGCTGTGGGGGTTGCCGGTGTGGACGCCCGCCGAACTGCCCGAGTTGCGCCTTCCCCAAGGTCATAGGCATGCGCAGCGAACGGGAATTCGTCTGAGCTCGGGGCGACGTCACCAGCGGACGGTTGCCGCGGGATTGCCGGCGACCGACCTTGCCAGCGTAGTCGCTGATCTCGTACCCCACCTGGCTGGGGACGACATGGTCTGTCTGCTGGACAGCGCTTTGCGCGCCGGATGGCGGCCGCAGGAGTCGTCGTTCACCCGCCGGGCCTGGCTGAAGTTGCGTCCGGCGCTTGCGCTTGCCGACACCAGATCGCAATCGCCGCTCGAGACGTTGATACGGCTGCTTTTCGTTCGAGCCGGGCTGGTCCCGGAGGTCCTGCAATACCTGGTCTACGACGCTAATGGGCGTATCGCCGCACGTCTGGACCTGGCGTGGCCGAGCCTGAAGCTGGCAGTGGAGGCCGATGGCCGCGCGTACCACGATTTGGTGCCAGCCCTCTACCGCGACCGAGAGCGGGCGAATCAACTCGAGGTGCTGGGATGGACGATTCTGCGCTTCACGTGGGCGGACCTGAAGGGTCGGCCCGAATGGGTGGTGTCGCAAGTCCGGCAGGTGCTGGCTGCATTCTGACCAGACCTTGACCAAGAACCCGTGGAAGTGGTCGCTGATCATGCTTTTCGGCGACCACTTCTCGGTTCTTTTGGTGGACGGTGTCACACTCAGGCCAGCGTCAGACCCCAGCCGTTCGGAGGTACTCCCGTGGAGTTCGGGCTCTTTATTCAGAACTACGTTCCCGCCAGCCGTCGGGCCGTGGACCCCTTGGCCGAGCACCACGCGATCATGGAGGACCTGCAGGCGGTCATCGCCGCCGACAAGGCCGGGTTCAAGTACGTCTGGGCCACCGAGCACCACTTCCTCGATGAGTACTCCCACCTGTCAGCCAACGACATCGTTTTGGGCTACCTCGCCCACGCGACGGAGCGCATCCACCTCGGCTCGGGCATCTTCAATCCATTGCCGCAGGTCGTGCATCCGGCGAAGCTGGCCGAGCGGATCGCCTACCTCGACCACGTCTCCAACGGCCGCTTCGAATTCGGTTCGGGCCGCGGGGCCGGCAGCCACGAGATCCTGGGCTTCCTGCCGGGTCTGACCGACACCAACGGCACCAAGGACATCTGGGAAGACGTCATCGGCGAGTTCGCGAAGATGTGGACCCAGGAGACGTACCAGGGGTATGAGGGCAAGTACTGGAGCCTCCCGCCGCGCAAGATCCTTCCCAAGCCGCTCTACCCACCGCACCCGCCGATGTGGTACGCCGCCGGCAACCCGGCCAGCTATGAGATGGCCGGCCGAAAGGGCCTGGGAGTGCTGGGCTTTTCGGTCGACGAGGTGGAGAAGGTCGAGCGGGTGCTGACCCCGTACAAGAAGGCCGTCGCTAACGCCGAGCCGGTCGGCGCCTACGTGAACGACAACATGCTCGGTGTCATCGCGGCGTACGTGGCGGAGGATGGCCAGGTCGCCCGTCAGCGCTACGTCGACTGCAACCCGAATTACCTGATCAGCAACGTCTACCGCTATCACGACACGATGCCGCGTCCGGAGGGCATCCCTTACTGGCCCGACCTGATTCCGGCCGCCACCCTCGAGCAGGCCGAGGCGACCATCGCCACCGGCCAGGTGATCCTGGGTGACCCGGACGAGGCCCTCGCCCAGTGCAAGCGCTGGGAAGCGACGGGGATCGACCAGATCGTCTTCGGCATCGGGCCGGCGCCGATCGAGGAAACGCTCGAGACCATCCGCTTAATCGGCCAGTACGTAATCCCCAAGATCGACACCGATCCGGAGTTCCGCAGCAACAAGTTCCGGGCAGCTGCAGCCGCCGCCGGGTGATGTTGAAGCGCTAGATCGGCGGTCGGCGACCCGACCAGGGCCAGGCACGTTCGAGCTGACCCGACAGCTGGAAGAGCAGGTCCTCACGGCCGTACGCGGCGGCGAACTGCACGCCGATCGGCAGCCCGTCCGGGGTCCAGTGCAGGGGCAGCGAGATGGCCGGCTGGCCCGACACGTCAAAGGGGATCGCGAAGCCCGACATCGCCCCCAAGCCGGGGATCGTCTCCTCCAGCGGCCGGTCGCCTGACAGGGTGCCGAGCAGCGGCGGTGGGACGGCCATGGTCGGGCTGACCAGCACGTCGATGTCAGCCATCGCGGTAGCGATCTTCCGGCTCCAGACCGCCAGTGCATCGACGGCGCGTACCCAATCAAGCGCGCTGGCAGCCCGCCCCGCTGCGACCATCGATGCCTGGAGAGGCTCCAGCTCGTCGATGGTGATCCCGAAGCGTTCCTCCCACAGTGCGACTTCGCTCGCGATTCCTACGGCGATGATCGTCAGTGCCGCCGCGCTACCGGCCGGATCGCCGAGCCGGGTGCCGTGCAGCTCTCCGACGTCGTGCCCGAGATCTGCGAGCAGGTCGGCGACGTTGCGTGCAGCCTGCACGCATTCGGCGTCCACCGGGCCGCCGTTGGGCAGATCGATCATCACCCCGATCCGAAGCCGGCCGGGATCCGCGCCGACCTCGTCGAGCCAGGGTCGCTTCGGCGGCGGGGCCGTGTGCAGATCTCCCGGCGCTGAACCGGCCGTGGCATCCAGTACGGCGGCGCTGTCGCGAACCGTGCGGGTGAGCACGTGCTCGTGCGTCAGCGGCCCCCAGTACTCGCCGTGGTCGGGTGCCAGGCTCGTCCGGTCGCGGCTCGGCTTGAGGCCTACCAGTCCGCAGCACGATGCGGGGATACGGATGGAGCCCCCCATGTCGTTGCCATGGGCTACCGGCACGATTCCGGCGGCGACGGCGGCTGCCGACCCACCGCTGGATCCGCCGGGGGAGTGGTCCAGCGACCAGGGATTGTGCGCCGGTCCGTAGCCGAGCGGCTCGGTGGTCGACGACATGGTCAGCTCCGGAACCTTGGTGCGCCCCAGGACCACCAGGCCGGCCTGCCGATACCGACGAGTCAGCTCAGTGTCGTGCGGCGACCGCCAGGCGGCTCCCTTGAGCGCCCTGAGCCCGTGCCCGTACGGGTCGCCCAGCGAATGCTGGACGGCATCTTTCAGCAGGAACGGCACGCCTGTGAAAGGACCGTCCGGCAGCTGGCCAGCGGCCTCTTTGCGCGCCCGGTCAAAGCTTTCGGACACCAGCAGTTGAAGCTTCGGATCCAGCGTCTGCAGGCGCTCGATGGCAGCGTCCACAAGCTCAGCCGGGGAGATGCCACCGGAGCGGACGAGCTGCGCCAGACCGACCGCATCGGTCCACCGCAGCTCGTCTGACCACGCGGTGCTCGGTGCCGGGCTCGTCATGGCCCCAGCATGCCAACCTGAGTTAACGCGGCGGCAGGTAGGGCAGCGGGTTGACCGCCCGACCGAAGCGGTAGATCTCGAAGTGCAGGTGAGGGCCGGTGGCATCGCCGGTGGCTCCGACGAGTCCGATGGTCTGGCCTGGCGTCACTCGCAGGCCCACGTGGGCGTAGATCACCGATTGGTGCGCGTAACAGCTCTTGAACCCCGCGTCGCGCTGGATGCACGTGTAATTGCCGTAGCCGTACCACCAGCCTGCCTGCGTGACGACACCGGCAGTCGCGGCGTGGATCGGAGTTCCATAAGGAACGTAGAGGTCAACGCCGGGGTGCGTGCCGCTGAATCCCTGGGTGACGACTCCAGGGAAGGCCAGCGGATACCAGACGGCTTGGCTGGGCGAGCAGGCGTTGACGGTCAGCGTGACCGCAGCAGCGGTGGCGGCCAGCAGGCCGGCCTTGGCGAGGCGGCGACGGCGACGGCGACCGAACTTCAGAACGGCGGACGGTAAAACGGACATGCGGAGGCCTCCCAGTCGCCTGCGAGGTCAGCTGACGGATTCGGACTGGGATAGCCCGGCCGGATCGCTCCGGCTTCACCCCGTGCTACGGCGTCTGCGCTCCAGCAACGTGCGCTGCGCGCTGCGGCGCCGCGGCGGTTGGGTCCCCCGCTCCCGCCCAAGTGCAGTAGGGACCGTGCGACGAGGGCGGGACTCGGCGTTGCCGTCGCACGGGAGTGTGGTCTGACAGGCGAAACACCCGTCCCGGGCACTCAATCATCTTCTTGGGCGGATTTGTTCAGGAACGTCCTGTGATTAATGCCCTCTGCTACTTCGTAAGGGGCGGGTGGCCGTGGACTCCGCGAGCAGTTCTGCGATCCGGCGGTGCCCGGTCCGGATCAGCCCGGAGGTGACACGTACGTGGTCGCTGCCGAGCGGCTGGATCGTGAAGGGTGACCCGGCGGCGACGCCGACCCCGTTCGCGGCCATCGCCAGCAGCGTGGTCTGTTCGTCGCGCACCGCTACCCAGGTGTTGATCCCGTCGCCGGCGCTGGCATCGACCCCACAGCGCGCGAGCGCTGCGACGAACTCCTGCCGCCTCGTTGCGTAGGTCTCGCGGGCACGAGCAACGACGGTGAGTACCACCGGATCGCGCAGCAGCTCGAGCAGCGTCGCTTGCAAGAGCCTGCTTGACCATCCGGGGCCGAGCAGCCGCCGATCGACGAGGGCGCTGACGAGGTCGGGCGGCCCGGACAGGGCGGCCAGGCGGAGGTCGGGTCCGTAGCTCTTGGAGAAGCTCTGGATATGAACGGTCGAGCCCGGCAGCCAGCTGCCCAAGCTGATCGCCGGGCCCAAGGCAATGTCACCGCAGTGGTCGTCCTCGACGACGAGGGCCGGTGAACGTTTCAGCAGCGCGGCGAGCTGCTTGGCGCGGGCTGTTGTCATGCTCGCCCCCGTGGGGTTTTGGGCCCTTGGTTGCAGGAAGACGGCGGCGGGCTCGCGGGTGAGTCCGGCTCGCAGCGATTCCGGCGTGACGCCGTGCTCGTCCAGGTCCAGCGCGATCAGCTGGGCGCCCGCCAGCTCCAGCAGGTCGAGCAGCGGCGGATAGGCCGGGTTCTCGACAAGGACGGGGCTTCCGAGCTGGATCCGTTCGCGGACCAGCCGGTCAAGGGCATCCATTGCGCCGTCGACCACCGTCAGCTGCGGCGGGTCGTAGGGCCAGCGTTCGCGCAGTTTGTCGTCGAGCTCGGAGATCACCGGGTCGTCGTAATAGTCACGGGTGTGGTCGGTCGGGACCACCCGGGCCAGGGCGGTCGCCAGATCCGGCAGCAGATCCAGGTCGGGCGTGCCGGTGGAGAGGTCCAACGCAGGCCTGCCCGGGCTGCCCATCGTGCGCCGGACCCGCCACACCCCGCGCGGCGACTGCTGCTCGGCGACGAAGGTGCCGCGGCGTCCCTGCGGGGTGATGAGTCCGGCCCGAGTAAGCAGCGCCCACGCCTGGCTCACCGTGGTCGGACTCGTGCCGAGCGCCGCTGCGAATTCGCGCACCGTCGGCATTCGGGCACCGCGCTCGAGCTTCCCGTTTCGGATCAGCCGGCTGATCGCGCCCGCGATGCCGCTGGGACTGCGCTCGTCCACCGAGCGGATCATGAGTTTCAGCATCGAGATGTAACAAAACCTCCCTGGACACCTTTTGTACTAGCACATAGCGTTGAAGGTTGCCAGACCTTGAGGAGCACGCAGATGGAACGCATTGGTCACTGGACCGACGGGCAGCATCAGCCGGGGAGCTCCGGCCGCACGTCAATCGTCTGGAATCCGGCCACCGGCCAGCCGCAGGCTGAGGTCGAGCTGGCGAACGTTGACGAGGTCGACGCGGCTGTCGACTCGGCCAAAAGGGCGTTTGCGCTATGGAGCGCAAAGTCTTTGGCGGCGCGTACCCAAGTGATGTTCCGGTTTCGCGAGCTGCTCGATGGCAACCGCAAGGCACTGGCTGAACTCATCTCCCGTGAACACGGCAAGACAGCGGCCGACGCGGACGGCGAGATCGCGCGGGGTCTCGACAATGTCGACTTCGCCTGCGGGCTCGGGCACCTGCTGAAGGGGAGCTATTCCGACAGCGTGTCCGGTGGGATCGACGTGTATTCGTTACGCCAGCCGCTGGGTGTCGTTGCAGGGATCACGCCGTTCAACTTCCCGGCGATGGTGCCGCTCTGGATGATTCCAACCGCCATTGCGTGTGGAAACGCCTTTATCCTCAAGCCTTCTGAGCGTGATCCGTCAGCCTCGCTGTTCATCGCCGATCTGCTACGCCAGGCCGGCCTCCCCGATGGCGTGGTCAACGTGGTGCAGGGCGATCGTGTTGCCGTCGACCGCTTGCTGGAACACCCTGATGTGCAGGCGATCAGCTTCGTCGGGTCGACGGATATCGCCCGCTACATCTATGCGACCGGCACGTCGCACGGCAAGCGGGTGCAGGCGCTTGGCGGAGCCAAGAACCACATGGTCGTACTTCCCGATGCCGACCTGGAGGTGGCTGCCGATGCCGCGGTCTCTGCGGGATACGGCTCAGCAGGGGAACGCTGCATGGCGATCTCGGTCGTCGTGGCGGTCGGTGCGATCGGCGACTCACTGGTCGATGCCATCGCGCAGCGACTGCCGAATATTGCGGTCGGCACGGGTGTCGGCGGCGCCAGCGAGATGGGGCCGCTGATCACCGAGCAACATCGCGATCGGGTGGCCGGCTATGTGGCCGATGCCCCGGCGGAGGGCGCCGAAGTACGGGTCGATGGACGTGAGCCTGCTACTTCCCGGCCAGGCTTCTATCTTGGCCCGTCTCTTCTTGACCGGGTGCGACCCGGCAGCAGGGCTCATATCGAGGAGATCTTTGGACCTGTCCTGTCGGTGGTACGGGTGGACACCTATGAGCAGGCGATGGACGTCGTCGGGGCCACCCCTTACGGCAACGGCGCGGCGATCTTCACCCGCGACGGCGGGGTCGCCCGCCGCTTCACCCATGAGGTGCAGGCTGGAATGATCGGTGTCAATGTGCCGATCCCGGTTCCGGTCGCCCAGCACAGCTTCGGCGGCTGGAAGGGCTCGCTCTTCGGAGATCTGCACATGTACGGACCGGAAGGCATGCAGTTCTACACGCGCGGCAAGGTCGTCACGTCCCGGTGGCCCGAAGCCGACTCGAGCAGGGTTGACTTGGGGTTCCCGCAGAGCGATGTCTGATCGTCACCCCGCGAGTCCCGAGCAGAAGGCGAAGCTATGACGACCCCCGCAACGACCGGCGAGCATAGCCGCGTCTATGTCGATGACCGCGACCACGTTTTCCACTCCTGGTCGGCGCAGGCGACGCTCGACCCGATGGTGATCGCCGGGGGAGCCGGCAGCTGGTTCTGGGACGAGAACGGTCGGCGCTATCTGGACTTCTCCAGCCAGCTGGTCAACCTCAACCTCGGCCACCAACACCCCGCGATCGTTGCTGCCATCGCCGAGAAGGCCCATCAGCTCTGCACCGCCTCCCCGGTGTTCGCAGAGGCCAGCCGGAGCCAGGCGGCTGAGATGATTGCGGGCTTTGCCCCTGAGGGATTCGAGCGGGTCTTCTTCACCAACGGCGGAGCTGACGCCAACGAGCACGCCGTCCGGATGGCCCGCCTGACGACCGGGCGGCCGAAGGTGCTCTCGACCTACCGCTCCTACCACGGGGCCACCGCTACAGCTATGGCGATGACGGGGGAGCCGCGGCGCTGGGGAAGCGACAGCGGAACCCAGGGCGTCGTCCATTTCTTCGGCCCGTACGCGTATCGCAGCGCTTTTCATTCCGAGAGCGAGGCGCAGGAGAGCGAACGAGCCCTGCAGCATCTGGCTGACGTGATCATGCTCGAGGGTCCGCAGACGATCGCGGCGATCATCCTGGAGACCGTTGTCGGCACGAACGGAATCCTGGTACCGCCGCCGGGTTACCTCGCGGGCGTCCGGGCGCTGTGCGACGAGTTCGGCATCGTCTTCATCGCCGACGAGGTGATGAGTGGCTTCGGGCGCTGCGGCGAGTGGTTCGCCATCGACCACTGGGGGGTCGTGCCGGATCTGATCACCTTCGCGAAGGGCGTCAATTCCGGTTACATCCCGCTCGGCGGCGTCGTCATCAATTCCGCCATCGCCGACGCATTCGCGCGCACGCCCTATCCCGGTGGACTGACCTACTCAGGTCACGTGCTCGCTTGCGCGTCGGCAGTCGCGAGCATGGAGGCGTTCCAGAAGGAAGGGACGCTGGAGTACGTGCGCCGGGTCGGCAACGACGTGGTCGCGTCCCGCGCTGGAGGCCATCGCCGCAAAGCACCCCAGCGTCGGCGAGGTGCGCGGCATCGGAATGTTCTGGGCGATCGAATTGGTACGCGATCCGCAGACGCGTGAGCCGCTCGTGCCCTTCAACGCCAGCGGTCCGAGGCGGCCCCATGGCGGAGCTGATCGCGGCGTCAAAGGCCCGCGGACTCTTTCCGTTCACCCATTTCAACCGGATGCACGTAGTGCCGCCCTGCAACACCAGCGAAGAGGATCTTCGTCACGGCTTGGCCATCATCGATGAGGTCCTCGAGCTGGCCGACGCTCACGTGACCGAGTAGGTCCGCTGGCGACTGACGGGAATCCTGGCTGGCTGCGGAAAATGACACACCTCGGAGGTCCGGAGGCCACGGAATCATCCTAAACACGTATATAACGGCGTGGCCGGGCGCCAAGGTGTGTCTTTTTCCGCAAGGCGACTACGCGCTCCGACCAACGAAACGGGCGTCCATGCGACGAGCGGCGAAGCCTTCGACAATCGAGCCGTGTACGTCGGCCGGCTTGGGGCCGACGGCATCGCGGACCGGCTGTGGACGGTCGACCTC
The DNA here is from genome assembly GCA_963839015.1 of uncultured Actinomycetota bacterium. Taxonomy (GTDB): domain Bacteria; phylum Actinomycetota; class Actinomycetes; order Frankiales; family Frankiaceae; genus DATAZK01. The sequence continues at coordinate 266,399 of CAWITL010000001.1, forward strand.
GACGCCGACGACATGAGTGCTTTCTGGGCGTGTAACCCGGTCGCCGAAGCTTGAGGCTCGGCGAGGAGCTACCCGGCGACCTGCTTGCGCGCCGTGGCCAGATGGGCCTCGAACTCCGAGTAGAAGGTCTTCACGTGTGTGGCCAGGGCGTCGAGCTCTGCCGATGTGATGCTGGCGGCCTTGTCGAACAGTTTGTCGAGCTCGGCCTGCAGCGAGGTGATGGCTTTGGCGGCGCCAGCGGTCGGGTCAGCGCTATGGGGATTGGGTGTAGTCCAGTGCGGCATGCGGTGATCCTAGGCGTCGGCTGATAGCCGGCAACGGGGGTTGTCGCAAACGCGACAGGCGGCAGGTCGCTTGGAGTAACCCACGCGCTGAACCGGCCTCATCGACCGACCGGAGGAATCCTTTCTCCCTGCCTGAGGACTGACGCAACGAGGTAGTCCCGTATATTGAGATGACTTTCCTAGGAAGCGAGACGGACTGGTAGCTTGACCGCATGCCTGACGACGCATCGCCCACTGGCGTTTACACGCATGGTCATCACGAATCAGTCCTGCGATCCCACCGAACCCGGACCGCGCAGAACTCGGCGGCCTACCTGCTCCCGATGCTGCGCCCCGGCGCGGACTTGCTCGATGTGGGGAGTGGTCCCGGCACGATCGCCGCAGATCTGGCCAGCTTGGTCCAACCCGGACGCGTGACCGCGTTGGAGATGTCTGGGGCCGCGTTGGAATTGACGCGTTCAGAGGTGCGCCAACGGGGCTGTACGAACGTCGATTTCGCGGTGGGAGACGTTCACCAGCTCGACTTTGCGGACGACAGCTTCGACGTGGTGCATGCCCATCAGGTGCTGCAGCACGTGCACGACCCGGTGCTTGCCCTTCGAGAGATGATCCGGGTGTGCCGACCGGGAGGGGTGGTCGCTGCTCGCGACGGCGACTATTCGGGGTTCACCTGGTATCCGGTCAATGCTGAGCTGGATCGATGGTTGGAGCTCTACCAAGTCGCTGCGCGGGCGAACGGTGGCGAGCCGAACGCTGGTCGACGGCTTGCGGCGTGGGCGCATGCCGCTGGTGAGCATCGGGTGACGGCGTCGTCCAGCACCTGGTGCTATGCCGATCCCGATAGCCGTGAGGCATGGGGCGGGATGTGGGCCGACCGGATCGTGGGATCGGCGATTGCCGATCAGCTGCTGGCAAGGGGAGCGGCGACGGCCGGTGAGCTCGCCCGAGTGGCCGCTGGCTGGCGTGCATGGGCAGCGCATCCCGATGGCTGGATCAGCGTGTTGCACGGCGAGATCCTCATCCACCTCTGAGCACCCACACCACAACTGAAGCCAAAGAGAGCCAGAGCCCCCCTGGCAGGACTCGAACCTGCGACCGTCCGATTAGAAGTCGGGCGCTCTATCCGCTGAGCTACAGGGGGTTGGCGACGGGCAGGCGTCATCGCTGCCGTCTCACTGCATAGGCAGCTTAGAAGGCGCCGGGCTAGCTTGTCCTGGTGGAACAAAATCGTGAGGTCTACGTTGCTTTGGCCTCGCGGCTGCGTAACGTGCTTCCGGCTCTCGCGGCTGACGTCAATTCGGCGGTGGGACGCGAGGTTGCTGAGTATCAGCGGCCCCTCGAGGGACGGTTTGGCCGCAACCTGACGACGGGCGTCGAGCGGGCACTCGCCGCTTTTATCGACCTGCTCGACGAACCCGGACGGCCAACCCTGCCGAGGTCGATCTATATCGAGCTCGGGCGGGTGGAACTTCGCGAGGGTCGTGGACTCGATGCGTTGCTGTCGGCCTACCGGGTCGGGGCCCGGGTTTCCTGGCGGACCGTCGGCCATCATGCCGTGGCGGTCGGAGCATCGCCGTCGGAGCTGGTGGAGCTGGCGGATCTGCTCTTCACCTACATCGATGGGCTGTCGGCGCTGAGCGCTCGCGGCTACGCCGAGGAGCAGGCCGCCCGGGTGGGTGAACGCGATCGTCGCCGTGCCGAACTGGCCCGGCTGCTCGTCGCCGGCATTGACGATGACACGCTCCGGGAGCTCGCCGCGCTCGCCCGTTGGCCGGTGCCGGAAACCGTTGCTGTGGTGCTCATGACGAGCGCCGAGGGACCGCTGCGGCTGCCGTCCGAGGCGTTGATCTGGCCGCGCGACGACGACGTGGTCGCGCTGGTTCCGTGCTCGGCAGGTGCCGGCTTGAGCCAGCTGCGTCGCCGTCTCGCGGGGATAGCCGCGATTGTCGGCCTGGTCGTCGCGCCGCGGGAGGCGCGGCAGTCATTGGCGGCTGCTGACGCGCTGGCCGCGATCCAAGCGGCGGCCGGGCAGCAGCCGCGATCCGAGCCGGTGCTTGTCGACGATCACCTTCTCGATCTGGTGCTACGCGCAGACCCGGCCCTGCTCGATCGGCTGAGCACCCGGCTCCTCGCGCCGCTTGACGCGGTGCCCGAAGCTGCCCGCGGACGCCTTGCCCTCACCCTGCTGACCTGGCTGGCCCATGCCGGGGCGCGCAGTGCAGTTGCTGAAGCCCTCCACGTCCATCCGCAAACTGTGCGATACCGCATGACCCAGCTGCGGGAAATCTTCGGACCGGTGCTGGAGGATCCAGAACGCAGGACTGCGCTGCAGATCGTGCTGCGCGCCACGTACGGACCAGTGCCCGGATCAAAAGATGCGCGAGCGGGAGATAGCAGTGGCCGCTGAACTGACCCCCGGGGTAGCCGCCGACATGCCGACGGGCTGGCTGGGCTTCGTTGTTCGCCTCGCCACCAGGGTGGAACCGAACGGTGATCCGGCCGCGACCATCTTCGGCACCCTCATCGCCGCTGCGGTGCTCGCCACCAAAGGCCAGAAGGGGGAATCCGGCCTCGAGATCTTCTTGTCCGGAACGCTGGTGATCGTGCTCTACTGGCTCGCTCACGTGTACGCCGACGTGGTCGGTGAGCGGCTGCACACCAAGACCCGGCCGGGGTGGAGCGCGATCATCCGAACCGGCCTTCGCGACGTGTCGATGCTGCGGGGTTCGCTGCTCCCTATCGCGATCTTCGGCCTGGTCCGGGTCCTCGGTGCTTCCGTGAACGCCGCAGTGCTCACCGCGTTGTGGTCGACGGTCGCGCTGATGGCGATGTGGGGGCTGGTTGCTGCTGCCCGCGGCGGCGCACGGGGGCTGGAGCTGCTGGCCGAAACCGCGGTCTGCGCGTTACTTGGTGCCTTGAACCTGCTGCTCAAGATCTTCGTTCACTAGGAGTCGGGCGACCGCTGCCCCCCAAAGAACCGGTCGCCGCAACGACCGGAACGCTGGCAGCACATGTCCCTTGCCGGCCGGATCCGTTACGGTCCGCTGCGTGGACGAGCTGTTCGACGTGAGTACGAAGACGGTGCTGGTAACAGGCGGGTCACGGGGGATCGGTCGCATGATCGCGGCTGGTTTCGCTGACCGGGGCGCCAAGGTCTACATCAGCAGCCGCAAGGAAGCGGAATTGAGCGCCGCCGCGGCGGAGCTGGGGGCGATCCCGCTGACCGCCGACCTGTCCACCCAGGCCGGTGCCGAAAGGCTGGCCCAGGAGTTCGCCGCTCGCGAGTCCGAGCTCCACGTCCTGGTGAACAACGCCGGCGCTACCTGGGGCGCTCCGCTGCTGGAGTATCCGGACTCGGCGTTCGACAAGGTGTTCGCTACCAACGTCAAGGGACCCTTTCACCTGACCCGGGCGTTGCTGCCACAGCTGCAAGCGGCCGCCACGGACAACGACCCGGCGCGCGTGATCATGATCGGCTCCATCGAGGGCATCCAGGTGCCCGGCTGGGAGAACTACGCCTACCCGGCCTCCAAGGCCGCCGTGCACATGCTGACCCGCAATCTCGCCGCGAAGTTGGCGCCCCGGATCACCGTTAACGCCATCGCGCCCGGGCTCTTCGAGAGCAAGATGACGGCGTTCGTCTTCGATGACGCGCCCGCGGCTGCCCTGCTCGACACCAAGATCCCGTTGGGGCGGGCCGGCCGTCCCAGCGACATGGCCGGTATCGCGATCTTTCTGGCGAGCCAGGCGGGTGCCTACCTGACGGGTGCGATCATCCCGGTTGACGGAGGGATCTCCACGCATGGCTGACCCGAACACTGATGTGCACGCAGTGGCCGGCGCCCACCCTGCAATCGATCACGTCGAGGTGCTGGCCGCCGAAGGAGCGGCGCTGATCGCGGCGGTTTGCGCCGGCCCACGCGGGGCTCCGGTCGCCGCCTGCCCCGGCTGGGACGTCACCGCGCTGGCTGGCCATGTCGGCACCACGTGGCGATGGACAGCACGCATCGTCTGCGAGCGGCTTGCTGCGCCGCCCAAAGTCGACCCCGATGCAGGCCTGACGCCCGACCAGGCCGTCGGATGGCTGGAGGCCGGCCTCGTCGAGGTGCTCGATGCTTTGCGTGGCTGCCCGCCGGACGAACCGGTATGGGGATTCGGGCTGCAACCGCGAACGGCGCAATTCTGGCGGCGACGGCAGGCGCAGGAAGCGGTGGTGCACAGGGTCGATGCGGAGCTGGCCACCGAACGCCTCGCCCCGGTCGATCCGGGCGTGGCCTCCGACGGGATCGGTGAATTCGTCGACGTGCTCCTGGGCCGGCTGCACCGAGGGCAGGACCCACCGGCTGGGCGGCTGGTCGTCAAAGCACGTGACACCGGCGGCAGTTGGACGACGGGCAACGACGCTGCGGGCGTGGCCGTCCTTTCCGGACGCGCCGAGGATCTGCTCCTCGTGCTCTGGGGTCGTCGCGGCATCGAAACGGTCGAGTGCACTGGCGATCCTGAGGTACTCGCCGGCTGGCGCAGCCTCGGGGCGCCGTAACCGACCAGCCATATCCACAGAATTTTCAGCGGGTCGCCCGCGCCTGCTTTGCAAGGCCATCGTCACAAAGGCACGCGCAAGTCGTGCGTGCCGATGACGATCCTTTGGAGCGACCATGACTGGCGATACATACCTGACGCTGTCGGGCAACCTCACTTCAGCACCCAAGTCGGGTGCCACCCGAGCCGGCGACACCTGGGCCCGGATCCGGGTGGCCAGCACTTCGCGGATGTTCGACCGGTCGGACAACCAATGGCGTGACGGCGCGACCGTCTTCATGGACGTGATCTGTTGGCGGCGGCTGGCGGACAACGTGGTTCTCAGCCTGGAAAAGGGCGACCGCGTGGTGGTGGTGGGCAAGCTCCGGCAGGGCTCCTATGACGACCAGCAAGGCGTACGCCACACCAGCTATGAGGTCGAGGCCGACTCGGTGGGTCCCGACCTTTCGAAGTCGGCGGCGAACGTCATCCGGCGTCTCGCGACCGTGACCGATGCGCCTACACCCGACCCGCAGGAGCAGCCGGCTGAGGCGGACGCAGCCGAGCCGGAGCCTGCCCTGGCGTAGCGCCCATAGGCTGGGGGCATGGCGCAGTACATCTTCCAGATGCGCAAAGTGCGCAAGGCACTCGGCGACAAAGTGATCCTCGATGACGTGACGCTGGCGTTCATCCCCGGCGCCAAGATCGGCGTCGTCGGTCCTAACGGCGCCGGCAAGTCGACCGTCCTGAAAATGATGGCCGGGATGGAGCAGCCGTCCAACGGTGACGCGATCTTCAGTCCGGGCTACACGGTGGGCATCCTGCTGCAGGAGCCGCCGCTGGATGAGACCAAAGACGTCCGCGGCAATGTTGAGGCTGCCGTCGCCGAGACCCGGCAGGTGCTCGCCGAGTACGAAGAGATCAACGAAAAGATGGCGGCGCCGGACGCCGACTTCGACACCCTGCTGGCCCGCCAGTCGGAGCTGATCGACGTCATCGAGGCGCACGACGCCTGGGAGCTGGATTCACGGCTCGACCAGGCAATGGACGCGCTGCGCCTTCCCCCCGGGGATGCCGATGTCACGGTGCTTTCAGGCGGCGAGCGGCGCCGGGTCGCCCTGTGCAAGCTGCTGCTGGAGCAGCCCGACCTCCTGCTGCTCGATGAGCCGACGAACCATCTCGACGCCGAATCCGTCGCCTGGCTTGAGCAGCATCTGGCGAAATACCCCGGTGCCGTCCTCGCGGTGACGCATGACCGCTACTTCCTGGACAACGTGGCGGAGTGGATTCTCGAGCTCGACCGCGGCCGGGCCTACCCGTACGAGGGCAATTACTCCACTTACCTGGAGACCAAGCAGTCGCGGCTCAAGGTGGAAGGCAACAAGGACCTCAAGCGTCAGCGTGCGCTTGCCCAGGAGCTCGAATGGGTGCGTTCGAATCCGAAGGCGCGCCAATCCAAGAGCAAGTCCCGGGTGGCCCGCTACGAGGAGCTCGCGGCCGAAGCCGACCGCACCCGGCCGATGGACTGGGAAGAGATCCACATTCCGGTCGGCCCGCGGCTCGGCAGCCAGGTGATCGAAGGATTCGGCCTCGACAAGGGCTTCGGCGACCGGCAGCTGATTCACGATCTGTCGTTCAACCTGCCCCGCGGCGGCATCGTGGGTGTGATCGGGCCTAACGGCGTGGGCAAGACGACGCTCTTTTCCATGCTCGTCGGCCAGCAGCAGCCTGACGCCGGCAAGCTCCTGATCGGGCCGACGGTCGACATCGCCTACGTCGACCAGAGCCGGTCGTCGCTGGATCCCGACAAGAATGTCTGGGAGATCGTCTCCGACGGGCTGAATTACATCATCGTGGGCAAGACCGAGATGCCGAGTCGGGCATATGTCTCCTCGTTCGGCTTCAAGGGCCCTGATCAGCAGAAGCCGGTGGGAGTCCTGTCCGGCGGTGAACGCAATCGCCTCAACCTGGCACTGACCCTGAAGCGTGGTGGAAACCTGCTGCTGCTGGACGAGCCCACCAACGACCTCGACGTCGAGACCCTGCGGTCGCTGGAGGACGCGCTGCTGGAATTCCCCGGTTGCGCCGTCGTGATCAGCCATGACCGGTGGTTCCTCGACCGGGTGGCAACGCACATCCTGGCCTGGGAGGGTGACGACCAGGATCCGGCCAAGTGGTTCTGGTTCGAGGGCAACTTCGCGGACTACGAGGCCAACAAGGTCGCCAGGCTCGGGCAGGAAGCTGCCCGTCCGCATCGGGTGACTTACCGCAAGCTGACTCGCGACTGACGCGAGCGACTGCCCGCGATTAACCCGAGCAAAACGAGTTCGCGGTACGCCCAACTGGGTGTCAGCCGGGAGGGTGGTCTCGCTGCCGAGTGCTCAACCGATCCGGTATTACCGCCGATCCGTTGATTGAGGGAAACGCAGGACTAGTTCGAAATGACTACGCGGCGGCCCCCGGCGACGGTATTAGGCACCTAAACCGCGCAAATCGCCCAATTCGGCACTAGAAAGATAGTGCTGAAAGGCCATCAAGGATTCGACACCATTCCGCCGATGCAGGTCCGGTCGAGACAGTCGAACTCCCGGAAGGTCTTCCCGTGCAGCAGCAAACCCGCCGCCCGCACCAGAAGGACGCTTCCGACAGCGAAAGCTTCCCGGCAACTGCTCCGGCACGGCCTGCCAGCAATGACGCTTCCGGCCGCGTGATCGTCCGCTGTCCCGCCGTCAGCTCGACTTCCCCGTCGTCACAGGAGCCCGCCTTGACCTCCACCGCCGTCACCACACACGACACAGCGAGCACCACCGCTTCTCATACCAGCGCCCCTTCCGGCCGGCTGAGCCGTCCGGAGGTCACCGAGCTGATCGAGCGCAACCTGCCGCTCGTGCAACACATCCTCTTTCAGGTCGCAGCGCACTACCCGCGTCACGCCGACCGTGAGGAGCTCGCCCAGGCCGCCACCCTCGGGCTCGTCGAGGCGGCCCACCGCTTTGACCCCGCCCGCGGTGTTCCCTTTGAGCGTTGGGTCTCGATGCGTGTACGCGGCGCCATCGTCGACGCCGCCCGCGCCCTGGACTTCGCTCCCCGCTCACTGCGTGCTGCTGCTCGGACCGTCGAGGACACGCACAGCCAGCTGCTCAACAAGCTCGGCCGTACCCCGACCGCCGATGAGGTCGCCGCGGAGATGAGCGTGCCGGTGCGGGAGCTCTTCGAGCTGCAGGGCCGCGTACACCGTGCGCTCGTGCTGTCGCTTGACGCTCCTTGCGGCGAGGAAGACGGCGATCCCCTCACGTTGGCCGACGGGCTCGTCGAGACCGTCTACATCGACCCGTCAACCCAGCTCGAGGAGCGGGAGCGGGCCGCCTACCTGCGCGACGCCCTCGACCTGCTGCCCGAGCGGCTGCAGGTCGTGGTCAGTGGCTACTTCCTGCACGGACGTTCCTCATCCGAGCTGGCCGAGGAGCTCGGCGTGACCGAATCGCGCGTCTCTCAGATGCGTTCTGAGGGGCTCGCCCTCATGCGGACCGGCATCGCTGCCCAGTACTCCGAGGGCCCCGTGGCCGAGGAGCCCGAGTCAGGTCGCGCGGCCAGCCGCCGCGCCGCTTACGCCGCGGCCCTTTCTGCCCGTTCGACGTACGCCGACCGGCTTTCCCCCCGCCAGCCGCTCATTCCTACCCAGATGACCGCGAACTCGACAGAGAACTACGCCGCGGCGGTCTAAACAGTCACAGCCCGTTATCAGCTGAAGCCGGCGCGTCACTACTGACGGCGCCGGCTTCTAGCTGTTCAGGGGCGTCTAATACACGTTTCCGCAGCTTCGCGAGCGCGACGCCCAATGTGACTCTAAGATACGGACAGTGAGGGAAAACGGCGCTGGGTCAGGCTTTCTGGCTCGGGTGCACTAGTCGGCTGCGTCAATTGGCGCAGCCTTCCGTGCACCCGCTGGGCGCTCTTCATGGACGTCTCCCTGATGGAGACTGAGCGAGTGAAGCGATCCGACGGGGGAGTTGGGTGACGGATCCACAATTCGCTGCCGATCCGCACGTGTTGGTGGATCGTGGGAGCACGCTCTACGTCGTTTCAGACGACCTTTCGATCCGCTACGCCAACCCGGGCACCGCCCGGGCGCTCGGGTGGGAATCGGCCACGGAGCCGGCGGAATCCATGGTCACGGCGCTTTTGCATCCGGCTGATCGTCCGCTGCTCGCGGGCCTGGTGCGCGATCTACCTCCGGGGGGCCGGAGCCGCCAACTTCAGGTTCGGCTGCGTCACACGAACGGCACCTGGCGCACGATCGCCGTCGTTGCCCATGACATGGCTCACGACGATCGGGTTCGCGGCCTGCTACTAGAAGGCTGGGACATCACCGAACACCTCGACGAGCTGCGCGCGACCTCCCTCACCGACCCCTTGACCGGTCTGGCTAACCGGGCGCTGCTCGGCGACCGGTTGCGGCGCAGCCTGGCGCTTTTGCGCAGGAGTATCTCGCCGGTCGGGCTCCTTTTTGTCGATCTGAACGAATTCAAGGCCGTCAACGACAACTACGGCCATCCGGCGGGCGACCGGGTGCTGTCGGCGGTGTCGGCCCGTATCGGGCGGGTGCTGCGCCCGCAGGACACGCTGTGCCGATGGGGCGGCGATGAGTTCGTGGTCCTGTGCGCGGAACTCGACTCGCCCGGAGACGCGGTGCGCGTCGCGGCCCGGGTTCGCTCGGTGCTGGCCGGCCCGGTCGCGCTCGACCCCGCATTAGTGCCCGGCAATACCAACCTCGGGTCACCGCTGGAGCTCAATGTCGGTTCGAGTATCGGCATCGCCGTCACCACGCATCCTGAGACGCCGGCTGCCGCGCTGATCGGAGCCGCCGACAGGTCGATGTACGAGGCGAAGCGTGGCCGCACCGGAGTCGGGCCTGTGATGGTGCTGGGCGGCGCGCCGGTGGGCGGACAGAACGATCGCGGTGTCGATCTCGGAGACCACACCAATGGGATCGAGCAGACCACCGTGATGGCCCAGGACCAGTAGCGCCGCGCGTTTCTCGCATTGGCGGGTGATCCGGCGGGTTCGCGACTTCAGGCAACTGACGTCAGGCGCTTTTGCTCCGGGCAAACTCTGCCGATGTACCCCTGTGAGTTCTTCGTTCCTGGTGCCGGCGCCCGGCGCATCACCCGAACAGATTCCGGTCCAGCCGCGCCCCGTGGGTCGTCGTCGGCTCGGCGAAGTGCTGGTTGACCAGGGTGTTCTGACGGTCGAGCAGGTCGAGCACCTGCTGACCACGCAGGCTGAGGGCGGGTTCGAGCGACGGCGGCTCGGACGGCTCGCAGTCGAAGCCGGCTACGCCACTGAGCGGCAACTCGCCGTCGCCCTGGCAGCAGCTCTCGAGCTGTCGGTGATCGACCCGATGCGCGAACAGGTGGATTTGACCCTCGCTCGCCAGCTGCCCCGGGCCGTGGCTGAGCGCAATGGGGTGCTGGTGATCGGGCGCAATCCCGAAACCGGCCGCATTCTCGTCGCCGTCACCGATCCGACGAACGTCTTCGCCCTGGACGATGTCCGGGTCCATCTCCGGATCTCTGAGCTCGACGTCGCCGTCACCACTGAAGGCGACATGCGGGCTGCGCTCGCCCGGGTCTGGAGCCTGTCAGACGATGGCACCGCCGCGGCCGTACTCCACGATCTTGCCGACGGCAGTCCGCAGGATGTCGAAGCCGAAATCGCGGCCGGCGTCAACGAGAACGACGACGCCCCGATCGTCAAGCTGGTCGACATGATCCTGCGCGAGGGGGTCGGGCAAGGCGCGAGCGACATTCACATCGAGCCGCAGGCGGAAGACGTCGTGATCCGGTTTCGGGTCGATGGCTTGCTTCGTGACGTCATGACGATCCCCAAGAACGCCGGGCCCGCCCTCTCGAGCCGGCTGAAGATCATGGCGGGCCTGGACATTTCGGAACGCCGTCGTCCGCAGGATGGCCGGGCGCGCATCGTCACCGGCGGCGAGAACGTCGACATCCGGATGAGCACGCTGCCCGCCCTCCCCGGCGAGAGCATCGTCATGCGAGTCCTGCCGCGGGCCCGTGATCTGCCTGCCCTCGCGCGCATCGGGTTGGTCGAGGAGCAACTCGAGGCGCTGCTTGCCGCCGTTCGCCAGCCGCAGGGCCTGGTGTTGATCACCGGACCAACCGGTTCGGGTAAGACCAGCACGCTTTACAGCACCCTGTTGACGGTGCGCACCCGCGACAAGCACGTGATCACGCTTGAGGACCCGGTCGAGATCGCGCTGGCCGGCACCACCCAGGTGCAGGTCCAGGAGAAGGCCGGACTGACGTTCGCGGCCGGTCTACGCTCGATTCTTCGCCAGGACCCCGACGTGATCCTCGTGGGTGAGGTCCGTGACAGCGAAACCGCGCGGCTGGCGCTGCAGGCGTCGCTGACCGGTCACTTGGTGCTCAGCACCCTGCACACCAACGACGCCATCGGTGCGGTCGCGCGACTGCTGGACATGGGCGCCGAGCCGTTCCTGGTCGCCTCCGCGCTGACGCTAGTGGTTGGCCAGCGCCTGGTTCGCAAGCCCTGCGTGCAGTGCCGCGTTCCGCATGAGCCCAACCCCCGGGTCGTGGAGGCCTTGGGGCTACATCCGTCGGACCTCGCAGGCGGCGAAATCATGGCCGGACGCGGGTGCAACGCCTGCCGCGAGAGTGGATTTCGTGGCCGTACCGGCATCTTCGAGGTGCTGCCGATCTCGGACGGCATCCGTGCAGCGATGACCGTTGGGGGTGAGCGCGCTCTCATCGACGCAGCGAACCAGACAAAGCGCATCACGATGCGCGCTTCGGGCGTGGCTGCTGCGCTCAAGGGCGAGACGACGCTGGAAGAGGTCCTTCGGGTCACGACCGACGGGGCCTGGAGCCAGTCGCAGCGCTGCCCGGGCTGTCACCGGGAGGTGGCTGAGGACATGTCCTCCTGCCCGTTCTGCGGCACCGCCACCGGCGTGCTCCGCTGCGGGTCGTGCTCCCGCGAGCTCGAGGCGTCCTGGACGAATTGCCCGTACTGCCAGGCGCCGAACGCCGGTCACATTCCCGACCACGATCACTGACGCCGCGACGGCGCTTGGCTCAGGCGGTTTGGGTGCTGGCGCGTAGATCGGCGAACTTCGCCGCCGCATATCGATGAGCAGGAAGCACAACGGCCAGCCGAGCCCGCTCGAAGCCCGTAGGAGCCACCATCGGGATCGGTTCCAGGGACGGGTCGGGCCCGGGTTCGACGTGTGTACCAGGGGTGTCCAGCGCCGCCTCGAGCCGCCGGAGCCTGGCTTCCATCCGGTCGAGCAGCATCGTCCACTCGGTTGCGTGGCCGCGCTCGCTCATGGCAGCACCATCGATCGGGGCACCGCGAACTGGCTCGATCCGGACAGCAGCCGCGCCGGTCGGTACATGTCCCTGAGCACCTCGGCTACGGCGTGCCCACGGGCATCTGCCAGGGCCGTCGTCATCTCGATGACATCGTCGAGTTCGGCTATCAACAGTCGAATACTCAGGGAGTGGTCAGCAAAAATGGTCCGCCAGGGCTCCCGGGTACGTTCGGCCAGGTCCGCCAGCTCCACCTCGTGCGGCGCAGTGCCTTCACCGCGTCCCGCGCCCCCAGTGCCTCCCGTACCGGCAGTGCCGACGGCGAAGGCCAGCTCCATGACGCAGCGGGCGCGTGTCAGCTCCGTCGTACGCACTTGTTGGCTCGCCCGGGCGATCTCCTCGGCGGCCCAACGCAAGTAACGGTTGTCGCCGGCGCGCAGCAGGTGCTGCAGCTCAAGAGTTTTGAACAGCAAGAACTCAAGCTGGACGCGTTCACGCCCAAGCACATTCGCCAGTTCCTGCATGTGATCCTTTCGGCAGGCTCACAGCTGCGGTGAACGCCGAAGGTTGGCCCGAGCGGGTGATTCAGCCGCTCAGGCCCCGTATTGCGGAAGAACCGGGGAGGATCATGCCGTGTTCTGCATCGCATAGGCCGCCGAATGCAGGTACGCCCACAGCGGGTCAGCCTGCTCAGGCGGCAGCCCGAGGCTGTCGACCGCAGCCCGCATGACGGCGAGCCACGCGTCGCGCTCGGCGGGTCCGATCGCGAACGGGGCGTGTCTCATGCGTAGCCGCGGGTGACCGCGTAAGTCGCCGTACGTGGTCGGCCCTCCCCAGTACTGGATGAGAAAGAGCGTCAGCCGCTCCTGGGCCTCGACGAGTTCCTCAGGCGGGTACAGCGGGAGGAGCACGGGATCCTCTCGTACCCCTGCGTAAAAGGTGGCGACCAACCGGCGAAACGTCGGTTCACCGCCGACCGCGGCGTAGAACGACTCCGTCGGTCGCGCCGGCTCGGGTGTCGTCATGCCTCCACTGTGCCTTTTGTATCCGGGCCTGCCGCATCCGGCAGGGCCAGGCCCAGCCGGGCTGCCAGGAAGCTCAACGTGTCCACCGTCAGACCGACGGTCCGGTCGATCGAACGGCCGCCGTGTCCGACTTCGGCCTCACGGCGCAGCAGCACCGGCCCTCCGGCCGACCCAGTGGCCCATTGCAGGGCGGCGCAGAACTTGCGCGCGTGCAGCGGGTCCACGCGCGTGTCCGAATCGAAGACCTCGAGCAGCACGGGGGGATAGGTGACCCCGGCCCGGACCGCGTGCAACGGCGAATAGCCGAGCAGCCAGCCGAGCTCAACCGGATCGTCGGCGGTGCCGTATTCGTCGTTCCAGGTCGAGCCCAGCCCGAAACGCTCGTAGCGCACCATGTCCAGCAGCGGGGCGCTGCAGACGACGGCGTCATAAAGCGCCGGCTCACGTGTCACGGCAGCGCCGACAAGCAGACCCCCGTTGGAGCCCCCGTAGATCCCCACCGTGCTTGCTCGCCCGGTGCCGCGTAGATGGCGTGCGACGGCTTCGAAGTCGGCAAAAACGTTCTGCTTCGACTCCCGCATCCCCGCCCGGTGCCAGGCCTCGCCCTCTTCACCTCCGCCGCGAAGCTGAGCGACCGCCCAGACCCCGCCGCTCTCGACCCACGCCAAGGCAGCTGCCGTGTAGCCGGGTTCCATGCTGATCCCGAATCCGCCGTATCCGTACAGGACCGTCGGCAGCGGCTCATCACTGGGCGCCGCGGGCGGTGCGAGCACCTGTACTCGTACCGGCGTGCCGTCCGCACTCGTACACACCTGCAGGCTCGCACTCACCGCTGGCACTGCTACGGCACCGGGCGCGGCCGCCCAGAGACGGCCGTCGGCTCGCAGGACAGCCGGCGGCGTTACGGCGTCGGTGTAGCCGATCCAGGCCTGGCTGCCACCGTCGTCTGGTGCTGTGAGGCCGGCTACGCTGCCGAGGCCCGGCAGCGGCACGTCACGAAGGTGGGCACCCGCCTCCCGTTCGAAGATCGAGACCTCAGCGATCGCGTGGCGGGAGCGGGCCACGATCAGCTCGTCGGCGAGCACGACGAAGCCTCCGAGTACGGCTTCCGCGTCTTGCTCCACGAGCGTCGTCCAGCGCTGCGGCTGCGCCGGGTCGGCGACGCAAACACGCCCTCGGGGAGCTTGGAAATCGGTCCAGACATAGAGCCGGCCGTCAAAGGCGACAGCGGCGTAGCAACGGGCGTCAACGCCCTGCTGGACGACGGCGAACTCGCCCGAACCGTGCAGGTCCGCGATCCAGACGTCGTCGCGCGGCGCGGTACCGATCGCGGCGCTGATGACCAGCCATCGACCGTCCCGGGAAAGATCCACCCCGAAATAGGTGCGGGGGTCACTCCCGTCACCGAAGACGTACTCGTCCGTCGCCGCATCCGAGCCCAGCCGATGCAGATAGACCCGCCGGTCAAAGGGACTGTCTGGCCGTAGCCGGCGGACGTAATAGAAGCCGCCGCCATCGGGCAGCCACGCCACCGGGGAGTAGCGGGTGCGGTCGATCGGTCCGTCGATGACGGCACCCGTCCGGGTGTCGAGCACCGACAACGCCGACTCTTCGTCGCCGCCGGTGGACAGCTGATAGGCCAGCAGGCTGCCATCGGGGGAGGGCTCCCAACCGTCGAGCGTGGTCGCGCCGGATGGGTCGAGCTCATGCGGATCGATCAGCGTGCGAAACCCTGACGGGTCGTCGAGGGGTCCGGCGACCACCACGGCGTGCTGCTGATCCGGCGCCCGCCGCAACCGAAATCCCAGCTCACCGCGCGGCACCGGAGGGCCTTCGCGGCCCGCCCCGAGCAAGGCGTGGAGCCGATGGGCGAGCAGGTCACGCCCTGGTAGCCCATCCAGAGCAGGACGGGTGAGGGCGTCCTGTGCAGCGCTCCAGGCCACCGTCTGGGGATCGGCTGGATCTTCCAACCAGCGGTAGGGATCCTCGATCGAGAACCCCCCGATCTGTTCGATGATCGGCAGCCGGGGGGCCATCGGATAACGCATTGGTTCAGCCTGCCGTAAAGATCGATGCCTTGACCCAGCCGGGTATGAGACATTCGGCAGGTCGGTCGAGTCCCAGTGGAGGCGGCCTGTGGCCGAGGCTCTGGTTCTGAACGCGACGTACGAACCTCTGTGCGTCGTGTCCCTACGGCGCGCCGTGGTGCTCGTCCTGGCCGAAAAGGCAGTCGTGGTCGAGCCCGGAGAAGGCGCACTGCACGGCCCCAGCATCGTCTTGCCGATTCCCGCCGTCGTCCGGCTCGCGCGCTACGTGAAGGTCCCCTACAAGCCTGAGGTTCCGCTGACGCGCAAGGGCGTGCTCGCCCGCGACGGTCACCGCTGTGTCTACTGCGGCGCCGCCGCGACCTCCCTCGATCATGTGGTGCCGCGCAGCAGGGGCGGCCCGCACGTATGGGAAAACGTC
This sequence comes from uncultured Actinomycetota bacterium, assembly GCA_963839015.1. Taxonomy (GTDB): domain Bacteria; phylum Actinomycetota; class Actinomycetes; order Frankiales; family Frankiaceae; genus DATAZK01. Next base: position 282,038 of record CAWITL010000001.1, read on the forward strand.
GTGGCGGCTTGCGGTCGCTGCAATCACGCCAAGGCCGACCGCAGCGTCGCCGACCTTGGCTGGCGTATGCACCGGGCGCCGCGGGCACCGAGTGGCGCCGCCTGGCGGGTGCTCGGCGCTCGCCGCCCTGACCCCCGCTGGTCGGCCTACCTCGCCGGTACCCGACCGATTGCCGTTTCCGCCTGAAGCCTGCCGGCACGGCGAAAACACGGGCTGGACAATCTGAACGCGGGATCGCTTTACCGGTATGGCTTTTTCTCGTATGAACCTCGGCTGCTACGACTGAGGTTCGGACCTGACCGTCAAGCGATTTCGACCCGCCTCCGTCGGCGCGACCGATTCGCTCGGTGAGCTGGAGCACGCCCTGGCAGGACTCGACAGCCTTCCCTTGATCTACGCCACTCTGGGCCCCAGTTCTTCAACGCCGACGTGATGGCGGGCATCATCACCGGGCCCGCGGCGGACACGGCGAAGCTTCCGGGCGTCGAAGAATCCGCCATACAGCTGGGGAACTCGTGGTGTCGGTGAGGACCTGAACACCCGATACCTCACATATGAGCGGTTTTCATGCCAGTCCCATCCTGTCCCGCGATCATGGCCGCGTGGAAGGAGGGCGGCGGGCGCTGACGGGTGTGCTGGTGGCGGTGCTTGTGCTGTCGGTCGGGCTGCTGGTCGGATGCGAGCGCCCGCGCAGCGCCGAGTCGGGGCGCCGGCCGCAGGCGCTGCCGGTGATCGCGGGCGCCGCTGTCCACGGCGATTACCTGACACGGCTGATGACCATCCCGGCCGGGTATGGATCAGCCGGCAGACAGTTCCTGATCCACGAGCGCCGCAATCCACGCGGTTCGGCGGAGCCACTGGTGCTGCTCCTGCATGGCCTTTTCCAGACGCCGATCCGGGTGGAGCGCGCCACTGCGGCCAGCGAATTCAGCGATGCGCATCAATTCACCCTCATCTATCCGATAGGCGTGAACGAGGATTGGAACGCCGGCACCTGCTGCCGCCGCGACACCGCCAACGACGTCGGCTATCTCGTCGATCTCGTGCACTACGTCTCCACCCAGACCCCCGTCGATCTGCATCGGGTCTACATCTGGGGGTTCTCCAACGGGGGGATGATGGCGTGGCGGGCGGTATGTCAAACCAGCGGCATCTTCGCCGGTGCCGGGGTGATGGCGGGTGCGCTGCTGGTGCCCTGCCCGCGGCCGGTCAATGTCGTCGACGTCCACGGCCTGGCCGACCACACGGTTCCCTTCTACGGCGGATATTCGCGCTACACCCACACCGTCATGCCGGACTCGGCGAATGAGCGGGCAAAGCTCGCCGCTGGTTCGACGTTGAAACTGATCCTGGTCAAGGGGCTCGGCCATCGGTGGCCGCCCTACGCCAATGGCGGTTTCGATGCCCTCGACGTCTTCTGGACGGTGCTCGGCCACTACCGTGTGGCTCATCCGGCGACGGCGTGATCGGCGCCCGTTGAAGGGTAGGTCCGAGCCATGGATGCGTCCCTGCAACGGCTGGCCCGAGCGTGCGGTGTGGCCACCTCGTACGAGGACTGGGCCCACCGCCCGGTGCCTGTGGGCGAGGCAACGGTCCGGCGGGTCCTGGCGGGTCTCGGGATCGACGCAAGTGATCCGGCTGCCGCGCTCGCCGACTGGGAGGCGCGTCGCTGGGCCCGCGTGCTACCACCCACCGTCGTTGTCCGCCGGCATGCACCGGGGCAGGTGCCACTTCGCTGCCCCGCCGAGGCAGCGGTGCGGGTCGAGATCAAGCTCGAATCGGAACGGCGAATCCAAGCTGACGTCTCTGCGCCCGTCGACCGTGAAGGTGCTCGGGTCGAGCGGCTGATCACGGTGGCGCCCGATCTGCCACTTGGCGAGCATCGGCTGTTGGCCTACCTCGATGGCCAGGCCGCAGCGGACGTCCTGCTCGTGGTCGCCCCGGATCAGCTTCCGCTTCCGTCGACGCGGCTGTGGGGTTGGGCAGCGCAGCTCTACGCGGTGCGAAGTGCCTGGGGCATCGGGGATTACGCAGATCTGGTCGAGCTCGCACTCTGGAGCGCGCGGCAGGGAGCTGGACTGCTGCTGGTAAATCCGCTGCACGCCGTCGCTCCCGTCGCACCCCTCCAGAACTCGCCGTACTATCCCTCCTCCCGCCGGTTCAGCTCGCCGCTCTACCTGCGCCCGGAGTTGCTTGCCGAGTACCAGACCGCATCGCCCGCGGTGCGCGCCGCCGTCGATGAGGCGGCTCGATCCGCCCCGATCGACAGCGAACACATCGACCGCGACGCTGTGTGGGCCGCCAAAGCGCCAGCGCTCGAGCTGCTCTTCCGGCAGGCCGGCCAGGCCGGTCACGCAGCCGCCCGGCCCGGCGCCGAGGACAGTGCAGGACTCACTGATTTCGCCACCTGGTGCGCGCTCTCGGAACGGCACGGAGCCGATTGGCGGGCCTGGCCGATGGAGTTGCAGGATCCGCGCGGTGCCGCAGTGCAGTCGGCACAGGAGGAGCTGGCCGACCGGATTGGCTACCACCGGTGGTTGCAGCACTGCTGCGCGCAGCAGCTCGCCGACGCCCAGCAGGCAGCTACGGCGGCGGGAATGACCGTCGGAGTCGTCCACGATCTCGCGGTGGGTGTCGATCCGGGCGGAGCAGACGCGTGGGCGCTGCAGGGCGAGCTGGCCAACGGCTTCAGCATCGGCGCGCCGCCGGACAGCTTCAACCAGCAGGGTCAGGACTGGGGCCTGCCGCCCTGGCGTCCTGACCGGCTGGCCGAGACCGGATACGCGCCGATCCGCGACATGGTGCGCGCGGTCCTGCGCATCGGCGGGGGCTTGCGGATCGACCACATCTTGGGGCTCTTTCGGCTCTGGTGGGTTCCACAGGGCTGCTCCTCGGCGGAGGGGACCTACGTCTCCTACGACGCCGATGCGCTGCTGGGGATCATCGCCCTGGAAGCGGAGCGGGCCGGCAGCCCTGATCGTCGGTGAGGATCTGGGCACGGTGCCCGCGCCAAGTGCGCACCACGCTGCACGAGAGGGCGGTGCTCGGGTCGACGGTCATGTGGTTCGAGCGTGACGACGACGGTGCGCTGGTCCCGCCGGAGCTGTGGCGATCGGAGGCGATGGCGTCTGTCACGACACACGATCTGCCGACGGCGGCGGGGTTTCTGACCGGTTCGCACGTGCAGGTACGCGCCGCTCTCGGGCTTCTCGACAACCCGGATGCAGAGGCGCGCAATTCCGCGCGCGAGCGGGCGGAGATGCAGGCTCTGATGACGGCCGAGGGTGTGCTCGCCCCCGAACGCCGACCTGCCGGAGCAGATCACCGGGCTGCATCGGCTGCTGACCCGGAGCCCGTCGCGCGTGCTGATCGCTTCGCTCGGCGATGCCGTCGGCGATCTTCGGCAGCCCAACATGCCCGGCACCGTCGACGAATACCCCAATTGGCGGCTGCCCGTCGCCGATGGCGACGGCCGTGCTGTCACCCGCCTCGAGCTGTGTGCCAGCCCCGGTGCGGCGCACCTCGCGGACGTGCTCCAGTCGGGCTTGTCGGCAAACCGTGCCGGGCTCAGCTAGCCTCCTGGGTGTGACCATTCCTGCTCGCAGGCGGGGGCTCTCGCCGCGTAACCGCCGCAGTGTGAGAGCGGGGTTCTACGGAGCCGCCGCAGCATTCAGCGCGATGCTCATCCTCGGCCCTGCACTACCCGCTGGAGCAATCACCAGCAACTCGACGGACATCAGCCAGATCGGTCAGATCGGCGACGTCCGCAGCCCTGACAGCCTGACGCTCCCGTTGACGCTGCTGCTCTTCATCGGAATCCCGATGCTGGGTTTCGCCTTCGGCGCTTTGATCGCGTTCTGGCCGGGCAAGGGTGAGAGCCGGCGTTACCGGCCGGGGCGGCCCTGGACGCATGATCCGGTGTGGTTCGGAGATGTGGCAGGTTTGGAGCTCGAGCCGCAGCGGGCTGCGCTCCCCGGAGCGGGAGGTGCCAGTGGACGCTGGTGAAGCGTTTACGCGGGAACAGCACGAGCGACTGGAGAATGCCCGGCGCGCGGCCGAGGCCCAGACCGGCATCGCCTTCTGGCTGCGGGTGGGCGAGATAGACGCTGACCTGCGGCTCGAGTCTGAACGATTGCTGGTCAACCTGGTGGACAACCCGCACGACGAGGGGGTCCTGGTGCTCATCGCCCCAGGCGCGCGGCGGGTGGAGATCATGACCACTCCGGCCGCCCGCCGACGCATCAGCGATCAGGCCGCCGGACTTGTGGTGCTCGCCATGACGTCGTCGTTCGCGGTGGGCGATCTCGTCGGGGGCATTGTCAACGCGTTCCGTCAGCTCGCCGACGCCGCCGGCAGGCCCGCGGAAGCCGACATCAACGCGGACTACCTGACGCAGATCGAGCCCGCCGGCCGCTGACGCGGTCAGTCGTTTCGGCCGCGTTGGATGTCGAAGGATCGAGCCCGTAGCGCCCGCGCCATCGTGTCACGGCCTTCGACCAGCATCCGCCGCAGCGCCGGTTGCGGAGACTGCTCTGCCAAATAGGTGTCGACCTGATTCAGGGTCTCTTCGGACACGACCACGCTCGGGAAGAGCAGCTCCGTGAGGGTCTGCGCAGAGTCCATCGATCGGGTCTTCCACACCTCGCCCACTGCCGCGAAGTAGCGAGGCACGTAGGCCTGAGTCACGGCGAGCTGGGCTGGCTCGTAACGCCAGAAGGTGCGCATCGTCGCGACCTGCATGTGGTTAGAAAGCCGATCGCGCTCAACGACGGCGGCCCAGGCGGCGGCCTTCGCCTCAGCTGTCGGCATGGCTGAGCGGGCGGAGGCGGCCCGCTTCTCGCCGGCGGCGGTGGGGTCACGCTTCAGCTCGGAGGCGACGTCGGTCTCGTCGGCCCGGCCGTGCGCTGCCAGCTCGATCAGCAGGTGCCAGCGCAGCTCCGCGTCCAGCATCAGGCCCGGGAGCTGGTCGGTGCCGTCGAGGATGGCGCGCACCCGGTCAAGACCGGCCGGGTCCTCCGCGGTGGCGAAGGTGTAGAGGAGCGCCAGCTGCTGGTCGCTGCCCGGTGCCGCTTCTTCGAGCAAGGCCAGCGCCGCGTCCGTCAGCTGCTGGCGGGCAGCGCTGCGGTGTGCCGGGTCGCCATAGGCGTCGACGGCCAGCGAGGCTCGACCCAGCAGCGACTGGACCATGCTGATGTCCGTTTCCGCCTTGAGACCACCAATGACCAGCCGCAGGTGATCGCGGGCCGCCATCTCGGCGTCGCGGGTCATGTCCCAGGCGGCGCCCCAGAGCAGGGCCCGCGGCAGCGACTCCCGCACCTCGCTGATCGACTCGATCGTGGTAGCGAGTGATCGCTCGTCCAACCTGATCTTGGCGTAGGTCAGGTCGTCGTCGTTGAGCAGCAGCAGATCCGGCTGGCGGGCGCCGAGCAGCTTGGGCACCTCGGTGAGCGCCCCGGAAACGTCGAGTTCGATGCGCTCCCGGCGCTCGAGCCCCTTCGGGGTGCGGTCGTAGAGGCCGATCGCTATGCGGTGCGAACGGAGGGTCGGATGCTCCGGCACTGCTTCCTGGACGATGTCGAGCGACGTGTAGAGCCCCGAGGAATCGGTCTCGAAGCGCGCCCGCAAGGTGTTGACGCCGGTGGTTTCCAGCCACTCCTTCGCCCAGCCGGTGAGCCGGCGTCCGCTCGAGACCTCGAGCTCGTCGAGCAGGTCTCGTAGCGAAGTGTTGTCGTACTCGTAGCGGCGGAAGTACTGCCGCAGGCCGGCGAGGAATTCCTCCTGGCCCACCCAGGCCACGAGCTGCTTGAGGACGCTCGCCCCCTTGGCATACGTGATGCCGTCGAAGTTGGTCTTGACCGCCTCCATGTCGACGGCGTCGGCCACGATCGGGTGGGTCGAGGGCAGCTGATCCTGGCGGGCGGCCCAGCCCTTCTCGGTGGTCGCGAAGGTGGTCCAGGCCCCCTTCCACCGCGTGGCGGAGACCTGCGCCAGTACGGAGGCGTAGGTGGCGAACGACTCGTTGAGCCAGAGATCGTCCCACCACCGCATCGTGACGAGATCTCCGAACCACATGTGGGCCATCTCGTGCAAGATCGTCTCGGCCCGGCGCTCCCGGCGCGCATCGGTGACTTTCGACCGGAAGACGTAGTCCTCCAGAAAGGTGACCGCCCCGGCATTTTCCATGGCTCCCGCGTTGAACTCCGGGACGAAAAGCTGGTCGTACTTGCCGAACGGATAGGGGTAGTCAAAAACCTCGTGATAAAAGTCAAAGCCCTGCTTCGTGACCGTGAACAGCTCCTCAGGATCGAGGAATTGGCCCAGCGAGGCCCGGCAGAAGAGGCCGAGGTCGATTCCGTCGTGATGGTCGTAGACGGCGTAGTACGGGCCGGCGATGAGCGCGGTGATGTAGGTCGACATCCGCGGGGTCTCCGCGAAGGTCCAGGAGCCGTATCCGGGCGCGTCGCGGGTGCCGACCCCGTTGCTCACGCAGGTCCAGCCTTCCGGCGCCGTCACGTGCAACCGGAAGTTGGCCTTCAGGTCCGGCTGGTCGAAGCAGGCGTACATGCGATGGGCGTCGTAGGTCTCAAACTGGCTGTAGAGGTAGACCTCTCCGTCGACGGGGTCGACGAAGCGATGCAAGCCTTCACCGGTACGCGAGTAAGCGCAGTCGGCGTCGACCACCAACTCGTTGCTCTCTGCAAGGTCAGGCAGCGCGAGCCGGCTTCCGTCGAACGTGCTGACGTCCAACACCCGCCCGTTGAGGGTCGCACTATGGACCTTGGGTGATGCGAGCTCGATGAAGGAGGACGCGCCCGGGCGGCGTGAATGGAAGACCACGGTGGTGCGGGACCGAAATGTCGATTCGTGGGGACCGGTCAGGTCAAGGTCGACGTCATATGTGGCGACGTCAAGCAGCGCCGCGCGGTCGCGGGCTTCTTCGCGAGTGAGATTGTCAGCCATGGTTCGCCCGATCTTTCCATTGTTTTGGCCGGGGCGTCGGCGCGTTCCACTGGCGGTGCAAACTTCCTCCTGAACGGGTGACCATCCCAGGCGACATTTTGCCGCCTTATGGTGGAAGCGTGACTGATTCAGCGACTGCCGATTTCTGGTTCGATCCACTCTGCCCCTGGGCCTGGTTGACCTCGCGTTGGATGGTGCAGGTCGAGCAGGTGCGCGACGTGAAGACCCGATGGCATGTCATGAGCCTGGCCATGCTCAATGAGGACCGCGACCTCGGAGACAAATACAACGACCTGATGAAGAAGGCGTTGGGGCCGGTGCGGGTCTGTATCGCCGCCGCCCGTCGCCAGCGGGAGGGCGGGGCGGAGGTCGACGCACGAAGCGAGAGCGAGGTGCTCTTCGACCTCTACACCGCGATCGGCAATCGCCTGCATCTGGAGAAGAAGCCGCAGGACCGGGCGACGCTTGAAGAGGCTTTGGCCGAAGCGAAACTCCCGACCTCGCTTGCTGACGCGATCGACGAAACCACCTTTGACGACGAGCTTCGCGCCAGCCACGAGGCGGGCATCAGCCAGGTGGGTATGGACGTCGGCACGCCCGTTATCGCGGTCGCCGACACCGCCTTTTTCGGTCCTGTGGTCACCCCCGCCCCCAAGGGTGAGGCTGCCGGCAAGCTCTGGGATGGGGTGCTCCTCGTGGCGTCGACGCCGGGCTTTTACGAGATCAAGCGCACCCGTGACGCGCGGCCCGAGTTCGACTGACAGAATCGGCGACCATGCGCGTTCACGTCGGGTCTGACCATGCCGGGTTCGAGCTCAAGGGAGCCCTCATTGCCCGGCTTGCTCAGCTTGGCTTCGAGCCGGTAGACCACGGTCCCGCTGCCTACGACGCGGAAGATGACTACCCGCCCTACGTCATGGCGGCTGCGTCGGCTGCCGCGGGTGACCCGGATTCGCTTGGCGTCGTGATCGGGGGCTCGGGTAACGGGGAAGCCATCGCCGCCAACAAGATTCCGGGCGTTCGCTGCGCACTCGTGTGGACGGAGGACACCGCTCGCCTCGGCCGGCTGCACAACAACGCGAATGTGGTGAGCCTGGGCGCCAGGCAGTACCCGCTCGAAGACGCCATCCGGTTCGCGGAAGTCTTTCTCCAAACGGAATTCAGCAACGAGGCGCGTCATGTCCGGCGCATCGGGTTGCTCTCGGACTACGAACGCTCGGGCTCGCTCCCGCCGTTGCCCGCCCCGCCGACATTGCCTGCCGGCGGCTGATCGGATTTGCGCGGCCGCCGCGCCCCGGCCTGCGCGCGGGGCTTGCCGGATCGGTCAACGGGCACCGGGGCCGGAGTGACGCCGGGTGGCAGCGGTCGGGAATCGGTACGGGCGGCGGCGTGGCGGATGACGAGATCGCGTTCGGCCGCTTCCAGGTCCTGCGCGGTCGGCTGAGCCACGTCGCGGGCACGCATGGCCCCGTCGATTCCGACCTTTGATGCCCCCGCTCCGACGAGGCCGGTCAGACCGTCTTTGCTGTGACCTGCGTCATGCTCGTAGCGATTGCCGGACCGGTTAGGCACGCTGGCCATCATGCCCGAGGGCCATACCATTCACCGCCTTGCCCGCGACCACACCCGGCTCTTCGCCGGTGCGCCGGTCGAGGCGAGTAGTCCCCAGGGCCGTTTCAGCGCGGGCGCCGCGCAGCTCAGCGGCCGGGTCCTGCGCAAGGTGGAGCCCTATGGCAAGCACCTGCTTTACCGGTTCGAGGGGGTTCCGGAGCGCCTTCACGTCCACCTCGGCCTCTACGGAAAATTCGGCGGCGGCTCGCTGCCGGCGCCACAGCCGCAGGGTGCTCTCCGCCTGCGGTTCTGCAACGGCGAGAGCTACGCCGACCTGCGTGGCCCGACCGCCTGCGAGCTCCTACTGCCCGGCGAGGTCAAGGCGCTCTTGGCGCGACTGGGACCGGATCCCCTGCGCCTGCGTGCCGATCCCGCGCCGGCCTGGGAGCGCCTTTCGCGGAGCCGGACCGTCATTGGTGCGTTGATCATGGACCAGAGCGTCGTGGCCGGAGTGGGCAACGTCTACCGGGCCGAGGTGCTCTATCGCGCCGGTATCTCTCCGTATCGGATGGGTCGCGACGTCACTTCGGCCGAGTTCACCGGGCTGTGGATCGACCTGGTCCAGCTGATGCGCGCCGGAGTCCGTGAGGGCAGGATCGTCACGACCGCGCCGCAAGACCGTACCCGCGGAAGCCGGCGCCGCCCGACTCGCGACGAGGCGCACTACGTCTATCGCCGCACCGGCCAGCCGTGCCGACGCTGTGGCACCCCGATCCAGACCGCGCTACTGGCGGCCCGCAACCTCTTCTGGTGCCCGCATTGCCAGCCGGCCTGAAATCCCGCCGTTCCAGGGCGAAATAGGCGTCGGCCCGAGGCGTTAACCCTGGTATGAGCCTCACTCTCGGCACCGGCCCCCTGACGCGCCGGCGCCCCGGCACCTTCAATTTTGATATCGATGCCGAATCGCCGCAGCACATCATTTACATCGAAGACGTACCCCAGCGGATCAGAGCCGTGTTCAACGGCGAGACCGTCGTTGATACGCGCCGGGCGAAGGTGCTCTACGAGAGCAACATTCCAGGCCAGTGGTATATCCCGGCCGAGGATGTGCGAGCCGATCTCCTCACCCCGACCCAGACCAGCACGCACTGCCCCTTCAAGGGTGACGCTTCGTATTGGACCTTGACCGTCGGCGATCGCACGGAGACCGACGTCGTCTGGTCTTACCTGACCCCCATCGAAGGTGTGGCCGCCGTGGCGGGGATGCAGGCTGTCTATTTCGGGAAAATGGATGCCTGGTATGAGGAGGACGACCCGGTCTTCGGCCATCCGCGTGACCCCTACCACCGGGTCGATACGCACCGCACGCATGACCGGGTGACCGTCCGGGTGGGCGGCCAGGTCGTGGCCCAGTCGGAGCGTCCGGTCAAGCTCTTCGAGACCAGCCTTGCTCCGCGTTGGTACCTCCCGGTGGAGGATGTGCAGCCAGGTGTGCTCGGAGCGAGTGACAAGACGACCGTCTGCGCCTACAAGGGCACGGCGGCGTATCACTCGGTTGCGGGCATGGCCGATGCGGCGTGGGTGTATGAGAAGCCGTTCAGCGAAGTGGACGCCATTGCCGGGTTGGTGTCATTCGATGGCGAGGGGATTGAGGTCAGCGTCGAGCCGGGCGCCTGACGGCACGCTCTGATCCCGTCATCCATCACCCGTCAGCGGCAGACCGAGGATGGCGCGGTGGCGGTCGCGCACCGGCGTGACGATCGCTCCGGTCTTCGCGTCGCCGATGACCGCCGTGAGGCCGGCCCGGAAGAGCAGGCCCACATAGGCGCACAGGATGGCGTCGATGGGGTCTTCCAGTCGGCGTAGCGCGGCGGCGGTGGGCGCCGTCTCGAGTCCCGCCGTCAGCTGTTGCAGGGTTTCGTCCGGTGCTATCAATGGCGGCGCGCCGGGCAGCTGCGGGGTAGCAAGGCCCGAGATGAGGGTGAGCAGCCGCAGTAGGGCGGCGCGCCGGGATTCCAGTGTTCTTCCCTTCCGGGCTTTGTACGGGAGCACCCGTGGGAGGTCGAAGAGCGCTACGGCGGCACTGTGCGGATAGACCTCGAGCGCGCGTCGGCTGCCGATCTCCGGCGCTTTCGTCGCGTCGACGTCCAGCCCATGACGGCGAGCGAAACCGGCCGCCCGGCCACCGTCGGAAAACGTGGGAAGCCCGGTGTTGCAGGGATAGGCGCCTGCATGCTGGGCGGCGAAGGCGCGGGTCAGCTCCCCTTCGCAGGGTCGCCGGCCGGTCCTGTTGACCACGATGAGCGGCGCATCGAGGGCCACCAGGCAAGGTCCGGCGAGCCAGGGACGGAGCGCTGCGTCGAGGTCGTCGTCGCTGATCACGCTCGTGACGAGGACCAGCCGACCGGCGCCGTCCACCACGGCGATGCCGGTAGGCGCTTTGGTGCCCCACGCCAGATCGACCCCGAGAGTCGGTGCGGATGCGCATAATCGGCTCATGCGGGCCAACGGGGGGCTTTCGAATGGCGCCTGCCTGTGCTGACCCCCGGTTCGCAGTTCGCCGGATACCGGGTGGAGCGCATTCTCGGACGCGGCGGCATGGGTGATGTCTACCTCGCGCGGCACCCGCGCCTTCCCCGGTCCGACGCGCTGAAGCTGATATCGGAGGCACTTTCACGCAACGAGGCATACCGCCAGCGGTTCAGCGCCGAGGCGGATATTGCGAGCCAGATTCAGCATGATTCCGTCGTTCGGGTTTACGACCGGGGTGAGGACGGTGGCCGGCTCTGGCTCGCGATGGAGTACATCGACGGGCGCGATCTGGCCGAGATACTCACGGCCGAGGGTCGGCTGTCGCCTGACCGGGCCGTGGCGCTCACCGAGCGGATCGCTTCCGGACTGGACGCCATCCATTCCCGGGGCCTGCTGCATCGGGACGTGAAGCCGGCCAACATCCTGGTGGCCCGGGATCTGGTCGGAGAGGAGCGAGCGCTGCTGATCGACTTCGGGATCGCGCGTTCTGCGGCCGACTCGCTCGGACTCACCGGCGTCGGCGACATCGTGGCGACCCTGCATTACGCGGCGCCGGAACAGTTCGAGCTGCGGTCGGTTGAGCTGGACCGGCGGGTCGATGTCTACGCCCTCGGATGCGTGCTTTACGAGATGCTGACCGGCCAGGTACCACTGGTGGGCGATTCGGTCGCTGACTTCTGGCGCGTGATGCAGTCGCAGACCCCAGCGCCGGCGAGCGAACGGGTCGCAGGAATTTCCCCTGACCTCGACGCGGTGCTGGCAAAGGCCTTGAGCAAGCAACGCGAGTCTCGTTATGGCTCCGCGGGGGAGCTGGCCCGGGCCGCTCGGCTGGCGTTGGCCGGCGCGCCGACGCGGGTGACTGCGGCGCCAACTCCTTTCCAACCCTCACCCGTTGGGGCGTCGCCGGCGGCAGGAGCCGATGGCCCTTTTCGGGTCGCCCTCCAGCGCGAGGATCAGGATGCGCCCGGTAGGTCCAAAAAGTGGGGGCCGATCTCGACACCAGAGCTGTCCTCGACGGAGGCACAGCGCCTCAGGTGGCTGATCCTCACGTCCAACGTCTTCAGCTTTCCCTCCCGGCTGGTCGGAGGCTCGGGGGCGAACCAGACGCTGACCGTCGAGTCTCCGGGTCGCGTTCACCACGTCTCGTGGGTGGGTGAACCGCCACCCAAGCTCGTGGACCTGGTCGCGGACATCGAGCGGCTGGGTGAGGCGGCAGCAAGCCCGCCGCCCGTCCCTGTCGCGGATGCCGCCCGGCCCGCTGCCCCGTCGGCGGCGCCCGGACCGAAGCGTCGTAGCCGCAGGCTGTTGGTCGCCGGGCTGGCGTTGATCGTCGTCATCGCGGCGGCGGTCGTCATCCCGATCCTGTTGTTGAGCAAGAAGCCGGTTCCGGGTGTGCCGCAGGCGCTGCGGGCAACTCCCGGGCGCGGAACCGTAACCCTGAAGTGGCAGCGCGGGTCCGGCACCACCGACCACTTCGTCGTCTACAGAGGCGATGGTGTGATCGCATCAACGGTCACGGCGACGACCTTCACCGACACGTTGACGAATACGGAGCCGCACTCGTACGCCGTTCAGGCAGTGAATGCGAAGGGGACGAAGTCCGCCCTGACGCCGCCGCTTCGAGTCGCGGCCCAAGTGCGTCCCTTGAACGCCAGCGAACTTGCCCTCGTGGCGAAACTGCCGCCGACTCTGGTGAACAAGCCCAGCTGCCTGCCCATCCTGTCCGGCGTTAACGTCAACCTCAACGTGGCAATCGCTTGCGGGCCCGGAGCGGGCCAGTCGCCGCCGGCGCCGGGCGTCGTGCCCACGACCGTCGAGGCCTACGGCGCCAACAGCATCACGAAGCTCGAAGCCGCCTTGAAGAATGAGATCGGCACGCACGGGGCCAAGTCCGGTGACTGTACCGCGACCCCGCAGCAAGGCACCTGGAATTTCACCGAAACACCCAAGATCCTCAACGGCCAGATCGTTTGCTACGTCGCCGCGCCCAACTCCTACCTGCTCTGGTCATATACGAACCAGAAGTTCTACGTCCGGATCTCCACCACCTCTCCCTACGCCGATCTGCTGAAGTACTGGCAGAACGCGGCGCTGCACCTGCCATGAGCCGGCTGCCGCAGGTGACTGTCGAAGCCGTCGCAGATCTACTCGTTGGCGGGGCGGCGTTGCTCGATGTTCGCGAGCCCTTCGAATGGGAGGCCGGCCACGCACCGGCGGCCAGTCATGTGCCGATGGGTCAGCTCTCGCTGGAGGGGTTGCCTGCAGGGCGGCCGCTGTTGGTGGTCTGCCATGTGGGCGGGCGCTCCGCTGCCGCGACCGAGGCACTGGTTCGGGCCGGGGTGGATGCCGTCAACGTCGCCGGAGGCATGGACGCCTGGGCACGCGCGGGCCTGCCGGTCGTCACCGACACGGGCGAGCCCGGAACCATCGTCTAATCGTCTACTCCACCGGCACCGCGTTAGCTGCACGTCAGCCGGCCAACACACCCGGTTCGCTGTTGGGTAGGGCACTTGCGACGAGGGCGTGGGCATATCGCTTGGCACCGTGGCCGGCGTCATCGAGGTGAATCGCGTCGCTGCCTCCGGCACGCACCGCCACCACCCCGTCCGGGCACGGACCGTCGTCCTGATCGCACTTCAAAGTCTGGGTGTATTCGAAGTTCGGTGAAACGGCGAGCGCCGCGGCATCGCTGACCCGCCAGCGCCCGCCCGAGGAATTGGCCAGGTCGGTGTAGAGATCACGGATGGCTGGGACACCCTGGAAGCCGTAGTAGGCGGTGGCCTTGTCGCGCTCACCCCGCGTCGGAACGGCCGGCGGAGCTGGATCGGCGGGGTTGCGTGCCGGCGGTACGGAGAAGACCACTGATGCGCCGGCCGCATTCGCCGCTTGGGCCAGCACGGTCAACGCGGCCCGGTAATTGTGGAGCAGGTCCGCGAGTGGGTACGCCCGCGCGGGGCCGTTGCCCACGCAGCCGGTGGCAGATCCTGCATTGCCGGCAAAAGCAAAAACGACCACCGCGGGGTGCGCGGCGTCGAGCGCCTGCTGGAAGTCGCCACCCGTCCAGTCACAGGGCGCCGTACCAAGCCTGCCTGCGACGCGAACGTCGAGGTTCGCCGTCGACTGTGCCTTCAGAGCTGCCGTTGATTGGGCGACCAGGCTGTCACCGACGACGAGGACGACCTCGGCCTTCTCGGGCACGTCGACGCGCGCGAGGGCGGCGTCGGCCGGGGCCAGATGGCTCGACGTGTGATGGACGCCCGTCAAATGCCCGAGATGTCCGCTGCCAGCGCCTCCCAGGGCCGCTGAAGTAAAGGCGACTGCGAGGCATGACAGGACCGCGATCTGACGAAGGCCCAGAAGGCGTACCCGGTCCACCACTGTTGTCTCGGTTTTCTGGGGCGTGGGTTTAACGCATTTCGGGCTAAGTTCCGGGGCGATGTGCCGATGGCCGGGATCGGAGTCGTCTTGATCACCATTTGAAGGGTCGAGTACGGTCCCGACCATGGCCAACCCCGATGACGTCGAGACCGTCGAGCGCGTTATCCCCGCATCCGCTGACCGGATTTTCGCGCTTATCGCCGACCCCCGGCGACACCCCGAGATCGACGGTTCAGGGACGGTCCGCGACTCCAAAGACGTGCCCGACAAGCTCGAGCTCGGCTCGACCTTCGGAATGTCGATGAAGGTCGGCATTCCCTACTCGATGGTCAGCACCGTCATCGAGTACGAGCAAGACCGCCGCATCGCCTGGCAGACCCGGCCTCCGGGTCGCCTTCCCGGCAAGCTGGCCGGCGGCCGGATCTGGCGCTACGAGCTGGAGCCCGTCGAGGGTGGAACCTTGGTACGCGAGAGCTGGGACATCTCGCAGGAGGTGGTGAAGGCTTTCGTACGACCGGCCCGCAAGAAGTCCATCGACGGCATGAACGCCACACTCGAGCGGATCGAGACCATCCTTGCCGAGGAGCCGGCCGCCAATTAGTGCTCAGTAGTGCTGGCTAGTACCGTGCGCCGGTGACCACCAGCACCACGTACCCGACCGGCCGTTCGCTCGCCCGGCTGTCCAAGCCGGCCGCGCTCGCGGTCGTCGCGCTGTGCTACCTCCTGGCGGGAGCGGCAGCAGCGATCACCGTGGTCGTCCTGCATGGTCACCACCCGATTTCGGTGGCGTTCGTCGCCGACATCGTGGCGACCGTCGTGATCTTCGCCCTGTCGATGCTGCTGGCGAATTCGAGCCTGTACGACGCGTACTGGAGCGTCATCCCGCCGGTGGTGGCGATCGCCTGGGCGGCGGCGGCGCCGAGCGGATTTTCGACCGGAGCCCAAGTCCGGCAGGTCATCGTCGTCGTGCTGGTGCTCGCCTGGGCTATCCGGCTGACCAGCAACTGGGTTCTGGGGTGGACCGGATTCGACCACGAGGATTGGCGCTACGTCGGTCTTCGCGAAGGGCTGCCACGGGGGGTGCCCTGGCCTCTGGTCAGCTTTCTGGGAATTCAGCTTATGCCGACGGTGGTCGTCTTCGCGGGAATGCTTCCGCTGTGGCCGGCGCTCGGGATCGGTCGTAACGGCTTCGGCGTGCTGGACGTGGTGGGAATCGTCGTGACCAGCGCGGCGATCGTGCTGGAGACCGAATCAGACCGGCAGATGCGGGTCTTCGCTCATGACCCCGCGCACCGCGGCAGGTCCATGGACCAGGGATTGTGGGGGCTTTCGCGCCATCCCAACTACCTGGGCGAGATCGGCTTCTGGTGGGGCCTGTGGTTCTTCGGGCTGGCCGCCGACCCGTCGTGGTGGTGGACCGTCATCGGGCCGCTGCTCATGGTTGCGTTGTTCGAGGCGGCGAGCATTCCCATGATGGAAAACCGTTCCCTGGACCGGCGTCCGGATTACGCGGCCTACCAGGCTCGCGTGCCGCGCCTCGTGCCGTTACGCCTGCTCATGCCCCGCCGGCAGCCGTGAACGACGTAGCCCTTTGATGCCCAACACGCCGATCACGGTGCCCAACGCCAGCGAGACGATCGTCAGCGCCAGATGCACCAGGAAGAACGCGTGCGGCGTGTTGCCGGTGAAGGACCGCTTGTCGTTCGCGATGTTTTTGATGAAGGTCGGCCAGATGATCCACGACCAGACCCCGAAAGCGACCAGGAACCATGACCAGCGACGCGAGAGCTTCATCGCGTCCCATCCTGCCAGTCCCTAAAGGGTCATCTGGTGGGAAAACGCCCCGCCGGCACTCATCCGGTGACAACATCCCCCTTGCGCACGGCGGCTGCTGCCGCTGACATCTCAAGGGAAACGAAACGGCATGGCGATACTCAACGGACTGCGGCCGCGTTATCTCCGCAAATTCCTCTTGCTGCCAGTCGCTCTCACGCTCGGGGCGAGTGCGGTGTTGCCGGGATGCGCGTTCACCACGGCCACAGCCGCGAACATCCGCTGCGGGGCCCTACTTACCGCAAACATCACTTTGACGGCTGATCTGGCCTGCCCGGCGGGCAATGGGCTCACGCTCGGGAGGCCGATCACGCTCAACCTCGGCGGGCACCGGTTCAGCGGGCCGCACGGGGCTACTGGCGTCACGCTCGACCCGGACGGCGGCTCGAGCGTCACCAACGGCACGATCTCTGGCTGGGGCACCGGTGCCGATCTGGAGAACCCGGGCGGTGGCGGCCCCGCGACGCACCTGACCAAGGTCACCTTCTCCGGGTCGTCACTCAGCCTCAGTGGAGGGGCTCCCTTCGCCACCAGCGTCGTCTTCGTCAACTCACCGGTCAGCGTTTTCGACAACGTCCTGGGCTCGGGCACGTTCACGACGTCGCTGTTCGTGAAGTCGCCGGTGACCGTGTTTGAAGGGCCGGCCAGCTTCCAATCGTCGATATTTCTGGCGAGCGGCGTCAGCAGTAGCGACGCCGGGATCATCCGCATCAACCGATCCACCATGGATGGCGCGGGAACCCAGGGTCTGACCGCCGCCTCGTGCACGGAAAACGGCCTCGACGTCACGAACAGCACGATCAAGAATTACGCGACGGCGATCTCCGGCGCCGAGTGTGTGGGCACGATCAGTGGCAATACGTTCACCGGCAATTTCGTCGGGGTCAGCACCCAACTGGGGCTCTACGACCCTCCCTCAGCGCCGCCGTTCACCCACCTCCTCAATAACCGGTTCTTCGGCAACGGCATCGCCATCAACGCCGCCGAAGGCATGACGGTGGTGGGCAACAACCTCACCGCCAACATCTCCGGGTTCGTCAGCGTCGGCAACGGATCCAGCAAGGTCGTCACGGGTAATACGTTCTCGCACAACTTGAGCAGCGGCGTCCGCGCGACGGACAAGGGCCTCTCGGTCGGCCAGAACACCGCCATCTCCAACGGCCGCTACGGGATCTACGCGCCAGGCGCGAAGGACCTCGGCGGCAATGTCGCTGCCGGTAACACACTGACCCAGTGCGTGGGGGTTGTCTGCGCCAGTCACTAGCCTGGCTTCGGTGACCGCCACTCTCGTTGCAAAGGACCTAGGGGCGGGCCACGGAGACCGGTCGCTCTTCGAGGGTCTTGATCTTGTGCTCGGGCCGGGCGACGTCACCGGGCTCGTCGGTGCGAACGGGGCCGGCAAGTCGACGCTGCTGCGGATCCTGGCCGGTATCGAACGGCCCGAAGGTGGGTCACTGACGTTCAGCCCGGCGACAGCGACGATTGGTTACCTGCCGCAGGAGCCCGACCGTCGCGGAGACGAGACTGTGCGCGATTTTCTGGCTCGTCGCACCGGCGTGAGCGCGGCGCAGCAGGCCATGGACGCCGCCGCACTGGCGCTTGTCGACGGAGGGCCTGAGGCGGGTGAGGCCTATTCCACCGCGCTGGAGCGGTGGCTGGCGCTGGGCGGCGCGGACTTCGAGGAACGCTGCGATGAGGTCAGCGCGGATCTTGGACTGGGCGTCGATCTCCGGACGCCGATGGCCGGACTCTCCGGTGGGCAGGCGGCGCGGGCCGGGCTGAGCTCGCTGCTGCTTTCCCGTTACGACATCTTCCTGCTCGACGAGCCCACCAATGATCTCGACCTCGATGGCCTCGACCGTCTAGAACGCTTCGTCGGCGGCTTGCAGCGACAGGGTGCGCCGGTGGCCGTAGTCAGTCACGACCGGGAGTTCCTGGCGCGCACGGTCACCCGCGTCGTCGAGATCGATCTGGCGCAGCAGCAGGTGAATGTCTTCGGCGGCGGTTACGACTCCTACCTGCACGAGCGTGACGTGGCCCGCCGTCATGCGCGTGAGGAGTACGAGGAGTTCGCTGACACGAAGGCAGGTCTGCAGGCGCGCGCCCGGACCCAGCGCGCCTGGATGGAAAAGGGTGTCCGCAACGCTCGTCGCAAAGCCACCGACAACGACAAGTTTGTCGCGAACTTCCGCGGCGAGACGTCTGAGAAGCAGGCTGCCAAGGCCCGCCAGACGGACCGCAGGATCGAGCGCCTCGAGGTCGTCGAGGAGCCACGTAAGGAGTGGCAGCTACGGATGTCGATCGCCCAGGCGCCCCGGGCCGGTGCGGTGGTCGCGGTGCTTCGGGGAGCTGTGGTGCGTCGGGGAAGTTTCACCCTGGGCCCGCTGGATCTGCAGATCGACTGGGCTGACCGGGTCGCGATCACCGGAGCCAATGGCAGCGGAAAGTCGACCCTGCTCGCGGCTCTGCTGGGCCGCCTCCCGTTGGACGCGGGCACGGCCGCGTTGGGTCCGGGAGTGGTCGTCGGCGAAGTCGACCAGGCTCGGCAGGCCTTCTCGGGAGCGAGCAGCTTCCTCGACGCCTTCCGGGTCCGGCTGCCCGCTGTCGAGCCTGCGGAGGTCCGCACCCTCCTGGCGAAATTCGGGCTGCGCGGCGACCACGTCGACCGGCCGACGGACTCACTTTCGCCTGGTGAGCGGACCCGGGCGGCGCTTGCGCTGCTACAGGCGACCGGGGTCAACCTGCTGGTGCTGGACGAGCCGACGAACCACCTTGACCTACCGGCGATCGAGCAGCTCGAATCGGCCCTGGCCGGCTACGACGGCACGCTGCTGCTGGTCACCCACGATCGGCGCATGCTCGAGTCGGTGGCGGTCACCCGGCGCCTTCAACTCCAAGGCGGGCGCTTGTCCGAGGTCTGAGACATGCCGGCAACCGATGGATGACACCATTACGCGGTGACTACGGAGCTGCAGGAACCCGAGGAGAGTCCCAACCAGGCTTGGCGCGAGGGCTACCCCTACGACCAGAAGATGTCCCGACACGAATACGAGCAGATCAAGCGTGAGCTGCAGATCGAGCTGCTGAAGATGCAGAGCTGGGTCAAGGAGACCGGGCAACGGGTGGTCATGATTTTCGAGGGACGCGACGCGGCGGGCAAGGGCGGCACCATCAAGCGCTTCACCGAACATCTGAATCCGCGCGGCTCGCGGGTGGTCGCTCTGGAGAAGCCGACCGAACGTGAACGCACGGAATGGTATTTCCAGCGTTACGTCGCACACCTGCCGGCCGCCGGCGAAATCGTTCTATTCGATCGGTCCTGGTATAACCGAGCAGGCGTCGAAAGGGTGATGAATTTCTGCAGTCCGGCTGAATACCTGGAATTCATGCGGCAGGCGCCGGATTTGGAGCGCATGCTCGTGCGGAGCGGAATTCACCTGTTCAAGCTCTGGTTCTCGGTCTCGCAGTCCGAGCAGCGGCACCGCTTCCAATTGCGGGAGACCGATCCGGTACGCCAGTGGAAGCTGAGCCCGATGGACGTGGCGTCGCTGGACAAGTGGGATGCCTACACGGAAGCGAAGGAAGCGATGTTCTTTTACACCGACACCGCCGACGCGCCGTGGACTGTGATCAAGAGCAACGACAAGAAACGCGCCCGGATCGCGGCGCTGCGTCACGTGCTGCACGTGCTGGACTACCCCGACAAGGACAGCACGCTCACGCAAGCGCCGGATCCCCTGATCGTGGGGCCTGCAAGCAGCGTCTTTGAACACGGCGAGCAGCCCAACCGGCTCTTCGCGCGGCTCTAGGAGCGGGCTCTGGGAGTTTCGGTGGGTCGCTCGAAAATGGTTTGAGAGAAGAGGTAGCTGGCGTCAGGTCGACGCCGCGGCGGACGATCCGGCGCCGACCCGACGCAGCTGGCTCATCTCACGTACCAGCTGATCCAGTACCTGCTGAACCAGACCTCGCGGTCTAGTACCAGCCGGTGGCCAGCGAGTGCGACCAGGCGCCGCAGGGGCTGCCGTAGCGGGCACGGATGTAATTCAGGCCCCAGCGAATTTGTGTACCCGCGTCGGTACGCCATTGCGGTCCAGAGGCCGCCATTTTGCTGGCCGGAAGCGCCTGCGGAATGCCGTAGGCACCGCTGTACGGATTAGCGGCATTAACGCGCCATCCGCTCTCGCGCGTCCACAGATTGTTCAAGCAGGAGAATTGTTGATTGTTGCCCCACCCATAAAGCACCAGGGTGTTCTTGGCGATGGTCTGCGGGCTGCTTGGCGGTGGTGAGCACGAGACCGCGGTGGTGACCGCGGTGGCGACGGCAGCAGACGCGACGAGGGCGCGGACCGCGCGTGGACGCGCGGATAGGACAGATGACACGAAAGAGCCTCTCTCGCGCCTACGAGGTGAGCTGTCGGGTTCGGGCAAGAGCGGCCCGGCCGTGTCACCACACGTGCTGGCGACCCGGCTTCACCCCAAGGACGCAGCCAGCAGCTGCGCCCGCGAGAATTGGGTCCCCCGCTCCCGCCCACGTGGGTCTGCAGGACTCCACGGCCCGGGGCGGGACTCGGCGTTCGAGCCGTGGGTTCCACCTTGGGGGTGGAACGGGGCCAAGCTTCACAAAGGAATCGGCCGGGGGCCAGCGCTGGGCACCGGACGTGACTAAGACCACAAAACTTCATGCTTCTAGGGGATCGCGTGATACGCGCCAAGGGGCGTATGTGAGATCCATGAGCCGGGATGAGGGCGAGCCCAGGTTGTGGCCGTGCCCTCCCGGGTGGATAGTTGGCCACACGGTGCACGAGTGGCCGGCCTCGGCTCGCGCCAGCAGGGCGCGGATCTGGGCGTGGCGCTTGGCCACGCAAACCCTGGGAGCCGGCAATGGCCGACAAATCTCCACGTCAGAACAGCACCAAGAAATCCGGCAAGTCGCTGAAGGAAAAGCGTGCCGACAAAAGGGCAGCTGCCAGCGGCAACGACCACCTGACCATCCCTCCGCACCACAAGTAGCCGGGCTGAGGCGGTCAGTCCTATCGGGCCAGTGGCGGCGGTCTCACCTCGGAATGCATCATCGGTCTCAGGCGCTCATGCCCAGCAGCGGGCGTCAGCCCGTGCTTGCCCTGAGGAGACTCCATGCCTGAGCCCATTGATGCGCTGTATACCGCCCATGCGACTGCCTATGGCGACGGGCGCAACGGTCACGTGACCAGCGACGACGACGTCCTGGACGTGGATCTGGCCATTCCCAGGAGCATGGGCGGACCTGGCGGTGAGCTGAGCAATCCGGAGCAGCTTTTCGCCGCGGGCTACGCCGCTTGCTTCCATTCGGCCCTGAAGCTCGTCGCGGGTCAGGCGGGTGCCTCCGCCGAAGGTTCGACCGTCGCCGCGTCGGTCGGCATCGGGCCGCAGGGTGCCGGCTTCGGACTCACCGTGGCGCTTGCCGTCGACCTTCCGGCACTGGACAAGGCGCAGGCGCTCGAGCTGGTGGAGAAGGCCCATCAGGTGTGCCCGTACTCGAACGCGACCAGGGGCAATATCGACGTGGCGCTATCGGTGGTCTGACCTCCAGCGGATTCTGGTTAGTCGCGGGCCACGTCGAACCAGACGACCTTCCCCTGCGGGAGTGCGACGCTGCCCCAGCTGGCTGCCAGGGCATCGACCAACACGAGCCCCCGGCCGGACTGGGCGGTCTCCAGCGGCTCTTGCGCCTCGACGACGTCGGGCCGGGTGTCAGCCACCTCGACGTGGACCCGGTCGGGAAGCAGGCGCACCGTGACATCGGGGGCGGCCTCAGCGTGCACGATGGCATTGGTCACCAGTTCGCTGAGCAACAGCGTGATGGTGTCGGCGAGGTCGGTGAGATTCCACTGGCTGAGCGTGCCGGAGACGAATCGCCGCGCGGCCGACACTGATTGGGGGTCGGCAGCGAAATTCTCCCGCGCGGCCGTCGTGAGGGCGCGTACAGCCGCATCCAGCAGGCCCGCACCGGCTAGCAGTTCATCCACGATGGCATCGGTGGCTACTGACTTCTCCACGTAGGCAGCCGCTCCCGCCGCTATTGCAGCCGGTCCGTGTGATTCCCGAGGCACCGCCGAGAGCATGACCACGCGGCTTTCCGGTGAGGCGACGCGCAGGCGGGGGAGCGCTTCGAGGCCGTCCATGACCGGCATCGCGACGTCGAGCACGATGAGGTCAGGTTTGAGCGCCGCCGCCAGATCGACGGCTGCCCGGCCATCGGCGGCTTCCGCGACCACCTCAAGATCGGGCCGTTCGGACACGAGCATGCGCACCAAGAGGCGTACGTCAGCGGTGTCATCGACGATCAGCACCCGGATCGGCGGCGAATCCGGTTCGAGTTGCTGATCACGACCAGCAGCGGCAGGCGGTGTCCTCGCCGGCTCCGGCCGTGATCGATCGTTTCCGTCAAGGGTTGGCATCGGGGGTTGTAGTACCCGTTTCCCGGAAATCCCAAATGTCGGACGGCCCATCAATCTCTGGCCCGGCCTCCGGCGGACGCGGCTGATCCTGGCGGTGCAGACGCACTGCCACCAAAGCCACGTCGTCCTCCGCGTGCGCCGCGAGCATGTGGCCAAGGATCTGGTCGCACAGCTCATCGACCGGGCATTCGGCAAGCTCGGCCAGGGTCACGCGCAGCTTGGCCGACCCCTCGTCGAAAGGCTGGCCCCGGCTTTCGACCAATCCGTCGGTGTAGAGCAGCACCGTCGACTCCCGCTCGAGCAGGATCTGCATCTCACGTCGATCCGCGGCCGGATCGATTCCGAGCAGTAGGTCGGCGTCATCGTCGGAAAGCCCGGCGAGCACCGTGACGCTCCCATCGGGGTTGATCGCCATGGGCGGCGGATGGCCGGCATTCGACCACCGCAGCCGGGTGATGCCCCGCCGGCGTTCGTCATCGGTCTGCTCGATCCGGGCGACGACCACCGTGGCGGTGGTGTTGACCTGCAACAGCGCCATCGCGGAATCGAGTCGTGACAGCACCTGAGCCGGTCCTTCGCCGGTAGTGGCGGCGATACCGCGCAGCAATCCGCGGACCTGGCCCATCGCTGCTGCCGCTTCGGTGTCGTGCCCGACGACATCGCCGATGACCAGGACCGTCGCGCCGTCGGGCTGCAGGAAGGCGTCATACCAGTCGCCCCCGACCTGGGCAGCTTCGGCGGCCGGTTCATAGCGGACGACGACCTGCAGGTGGTCGGGTTCTGGTGGTGCAGTCAGCAGCGAGCGTTGCAAGCCCTCGGCGAGCCTGCGCTGCTGGCCGTACAGCCGGGCGTTGTCCAGCGCCAGTCCGGCACGCCCGGCAATCTCCAGCGCCGTGCTCAGGTCGACGGTCGAGTCACCCGCGCCGGTCCCGGAGAAGATGGTGAGCAGCCCCAGAGTGCGACCGTGAGCTCGCAGCGGAAGGACGGCGCCCCGCTCGGGAGCCAAGCGCGAAATAAGCTCACGCGCTTCCCCTGGACGCAGCACAGAGATCACAGCTTCGGTGGCTGATTCTGGGATGGTCACGGGTTGACCCGTGGTCAGTGCACGAGCCAGGTAGGAGTCCTGGGTCAGATACTTCAAGCGCAGCTCCGCGTAGCGCTCGACCGTGCCTCGCAGGTCTGGATCCCGGTGCCAGGAGCCGATGTCGCGCAGTCGCTCCCAGGCCGGACCGGGCGCGTCGTCGTCCACCAGAGTGACGACGCACCAGTCGGCCAGGGTCGGCACCACGAGGCGGGCCAACCGTGCGACTGCCACGTCGGCGTCGAGAGTGCTGAGCTCGCTGGTGATCTCGGCCAGCAGCGTCGCTCTGCGGGCCGCCCGCTCGGATCCCTCTTGTGCCAGATGCCGTTCAGTCACGTCGATCACCTGCACCGCGAGCCCATCGGGCCAGGGCGACGCGCGTATCTCATACCAGGAGTTGAACGGCGCCGGGTAGTACGCCTCGAACGTGGTGGGCTCCCGGGTCTGTACTGCGCGCCGGTAGTGGTCTTCGTATGCGGAGCCCACGCTGGCCGGGAAAAGCTCCCAGATGTTCTTGGACAGCAGTTCTTCGCGGTTGCGCGCCAGGATCCGCTCAGCCTCGGCGTTGACGTAATTGAACCGCCACTCCCGGTCCAGCGAGATGAAAGCCGCTGGCATCGCCTCCATGACGCGGGCGACTCTGGCTTCCCCCTCATGAACGGCAGTGGTGTCGTAGGAGGCCCCCACCAGCCTGGTGGGCCGGCCCTCTGCATCGCAAAGGACGCGACCGCGGGCCTGCACCCAGCGCGCCTGCGCATCGGGCAGGACCAACCGGTATTCGGCCTCGTAGGTGCCGCACGTCTCGATCGCGTGCTCAAACACCTGCACAACGCGAGCGACGTCGTCGGGGTGCACCCGGGCTGTGAAGGAATCGATGCTGGCGTCGAAGGCCTCGAGGGCGTTGCCGTCGTAGCCGAACATCTCCAGCAACCGGTCATCCCAGGCCACCTGACCGGTCGCGAGATCGAAGTCGAAGCTGGCGATGCCGGCGGCGTCGATGGCGAGCTCCCACCGGGCCCGGCTGGCCTCGTACTCCTGGGTGAGCGCGGTCAGCTCTTGCTCGGTCGAGGAAGCCTCGGCTGAGGAACCATGCGGACCCGCCACGAGTGCTGACTCCTTCAGGATCGGTTGACCATCGGCCATCGGGGTCTTTCAGGTGAACCGCAAAGGCCATTGTGTCGCGAGCCGGGCCAGTACGCGCGACGAAGTGAGCTACCAGCCGGGAACGGGACCGGCGAGCCACGGGACCAATGGCGACCCTTCGGTACTAGTCCCATCGTCTGATGGCGTTGACGCCTCCACTCAGGAGCGTCGACGTATTGCCGGCACCCTTCACGACGGTGTCGTGCCGCAGCTGGCCGCGGCGTCAGACAGCGTGGCCGGCATGCGCTCGTTGCTTGTCGACATCTATCCGCCGGGCCTTCGGGCCGGAGGATTGGCGCCGGCATTGGCCGACTCGGCTAAGACGGGCAACGGTTCGCAGGCGTCTCCGCAGCTCGAGATCGACCCTGATGCGGCGGCTTCGCTCGACGCTGCGGGCCAGGCGGCCGTCTACCGCGTCGCCCAGGAATGCTTGCGCAGCCCGTCAAGCACTCCGGTGCCCAGCACGTCGGGCTGCGGCTGTCGCAGGTCGATGAACGGGTGCGCCTGGACGTGTTTGACGACGGGGTGGGAATCGATGCTGACAGCGAATCTCTTTCCCCCGAAGGGCTTTCGGCATGCGGCTGATCGCGGCGTGTCAACTGCGGTGGGCGGCACGCTTTCGGTGTACGGCAGCAAAAGTTGCGGCGCCCTTTTCCGGATGGAGATTCCCCGCCCATGATCCGTGTCCTGCTTGCCGATGATCATCGTCTCGTTCGAGCGGGTCTCGCCCGGTTGCTGTCCACCGCAGCCGATCTGGAGGTCGTGGCGGAGGCGTCAGACGGGCAACAGGCGGTCGTGCAGAGTCGGGCAGTGAGCCCGGATGTCATCTTGATGGACCTGTCCATGCCCGTGCTGGACGGAGTCGAGGCGACCCGCCAGATCCTTGATCAACAACCCCTCATCCGGATCGTTGCGCTCACCTCGTTCTCCGAGAGCCGAAGGTTGCCGACATGCTGGCTGCCGGCGCCGGAAGTGTGCCGCTGGATCCCCGCGTCGCCTCGTTGCTGTTACCGAAACGCCAGGTGACGTCACTGGCCGACCAGCTCAGCGACCGGGAACGCGAGGTGCTGCTGCTGACCAGCAAGGGCCTGGCGAACAAGCAGATCGGCCGCTCGTTGGGCATTGCCGAGCGCACCGTGAAGGCACACCTGGGCAATATCCTTCGGCGGATCGGGGTCAGCGACCGCACTTCAGCGGCCATGAGGGCGCGCGACAACCTGCCCGACGAGCACGCCTCGCGCTGACCCCGGTTCACACGCTGCTGGGGCGTAACCGAGAGCCGCTGTGGCCCGACTACTGGGCGGGGTCCACCGGCGTGACCGGATCCACCGGAGCCGGGTCGACCGGCGTCACTGGAGTCACCGGCGCAACAGGGGTTCCGCCGACGGGAGTGGTGCCTCCGGCCGGTGGTGTGGTCCCTCCGGCGGGTGGTGTGGTCCCTCCGGCGGGTGGTGTCGTTCCCCCGGCGGGTGGCGTGGTTCCCCCTGCGGGTGGCGTGGTTCCCCCTGCGGGCGGGGTGGTTCCGCCGGCGGGTGGTGTGGTCCCTCCTGCGGGTGGTGTCGTTCCCCCTGCGGGCGGGGTGGTTCCGCCGGCCGGAGGTGTGGTGCCGCCGGCGGGTGGCGTGGTTCCCCCAACGACGGGCGGCGTGGTGCCGCCAGGGGGAGTCGTTCCCCCGACGGGAGTGGTGGTTCCCCCGGCCGGAGTAGTCGCGCCGGGGGTGTGGGTGGTCCCCGCATTGCCGGTGCCGGCCGTTCCGCCGTTGCCGAAGGCCGCGATCGTGGCCGCTTGCCCGCCGCCGGTCTGCGCGCCGATTCCCGACCCGGTCGAACTGCCGTCGAGCGAATTCACGACGGCGACGGGTGCCTGGGCAGATGCGGCTTTCGTGTTGGCAGCCGTCACGGTCACCACCGCCGTGCCAACGAGATTTCCGAGCGTGGCGCGAACGGTCGTCCGGCCCGCCTTGATCCCAATCACCACGCCGGTGTTGCTCACCTTGGCAATGCGCGGGTCCGCAACCTGGTAGCGGGCACCCCCCAGCGCCACGGTCGCGGCACGCGCGCCATTTGATTCCAGACCGCTGAGCTTCAGGGTGACGGTCTTGCCGACGGCGACGCGCGCGAGGCGCGGAGTGAGCGAGAGCCGGGTCAGATGCACCTGCGGATGTGCTGCGCGGAAGAGCGATCCCGCCGCGGCACTCTGCTGGCCGGCCCACCGTTGCAGCGCCGCCGGACTGACATCGCTGCTATTGACGGGGATGTCGTAGCTGTCCACGACCGTGAGACCGGCGACACCCGGCAGCGCGTACGTCACGACCTCACCGGCGCCGCTGGTAGCCGCTTCGCGTGCGGGCACGGGGTGGAAGGTGGCGTGCTCGGAGCCAGGGGTCTGCGGAAGCACCTCTTGCACCATGACCGGACCGGGGCTGGCCTCGGTCGTCAAAAACACCAATTCACCATGCAGCGTTGGGTGTTTGCCTCCAGTGACCGTCCAGGTCCGGTCCAGTGTGACCCCCGACTGTGGAAACGTCTCGGTCGCGAAACTCAAGCTGTAGCGCTTGGCGGAGTCGTTGCCGGTCAGCAGCACGGCGGCGCCTGCGATAGCCCCCGCCAGCATGACTCCGACAGCGCCGAACGCGATCAGGCGTGTCCGCCGGGTACGTCGCGTCGCTTCCGGCGATGTCAACGGGGCGTCGAACCCCAGAACTGGAGCCGGCCAGCTCGACATCACATGTTCGAGATCGGTCGCGCTGGAGAGCTCGGTGACGTCAATGACGTCGGGAATCTCCAGCACTTCCAGCGGTGCCGGCGGGGCAGCCACAGCCACGGCCGAGCCAGCGGCCGCCACGGATCGGGTATCGCCGACCAGGACGAGGGCCGTGGACGGCGCCATCGCTGAAGCGGGTGCCACCGCCGCTGCGCCGACCGAGACCAGGGCGCGGGGCTCCGGCAGGGGGGAGAGGCGAGCTGACCTGGCCGGCACGGTGAAGCCGAAGCCGTCACCGATCGATCGAAGCGAGGGCTGGCCGCCCGACCCGGCTGGATCAGAGGGTCCGTAGGCCTCAAAGTCCGCGTCCGGATCGGGACCGGAGTCGAGCACGGAATCGGTTATGGCGTCGAGGAGATCGTCGAGTTCGGCCAAGGCCTCCCAGGCGTCGGCCGGGCGTTCTGTTGGATCAGCAGCGAGCCACCGGCTGACCGTCGACCACAGCGCGTCGCCCATGCCGTCAGGACGCTCGAGCGGCCACGAGGGAGCCTCGCCGGCGACGAACTCGTACAGCATGGCGGCGCAGGCGTACACATCTTCCGCGGGCGTCGCGGAGGCGCCGTCGATGAGGCGCGCGATACCGAAGTCGGTCAGCTTTGCGGTCATCCCGGGAGCCCCAGGCGTGCTGGCGAGGAGCACGTTCTCCGGCCGCACGTCGCCGTGCGCCACGCCATGACCGTGCACCGTGCTGAGGCCTCGCAGCACCTGGTGAATGGCGTGCGCAGCAGTCGATTCCGTCTGCGCGCCGTGCAGATCGAAATAGCTGCGCAGGCTTCCCCCGGTGACCAATTCCATGACGATCGCGATTTCGTTTTCGCCGACAACGACGTTTTCGACGGCGACCAGGTGGGGGCTGCGCAATGCGACAATTAACGGCCGCGCCTCAGCAAAGCGCGCCCGGATTGTCGGATCGAGGGCGAATTCCGTACGCAGCAATCTGACGGCTTCGTCTGGACCGTTCCCCGAGCTCGCCGCCAGGTAGACGGTGCCCAGGCTCCCTTCAGCGAGGCGTTCCCCAACGATGTATCCGCTGCTCAATGCCTGAGCCATACGTTCCCCTTGGTTGTGACGGCAACCGAGCGCTAACGGGTCGTTGGGCGCAAGCGGAAGCTAGCTGCCGCCGTGGCACGAATGGAGGGGGAAGCGAAAGAATCACCCGATAGAGGGACGGGTGTGCGGCGGACAATAACAATGCGTCATTGCCTCATACCTTTCCGTCGAATACGACCCATGTTGTTTTGTCACGCTGCGTAGCGTCGGCGGGCGTCCTAGGCTGATGGCATGCAGCTAGGAATTCACTTCGCCAACTTCACGCTCCCCGGCGGTCCGCAGGCTCTCGCGCCGACCCTCGCGGCCACGGCCCGCGCCGCCGAAGAAGGTGGCTGCTCGGTTTTCACGCTGATGGACCATTGGTTTCAGATGGAGACGTTCCGCACCTCGTACGACCCGATGCTCGAGGGCTACACCGCCCTCGGATATCTCGCCGGCCAGACGGAGACGATGACGCTCGGTCTCTTGGTCACGGGGGTCACTTACCGCCACCCGGGCCTGCTGGCCAAGATCGTCACGACCCTGGACGTGCTGTCGGGCGGGCGAGCCTTGTTTGGCATCGGCGCCGCCTGGTACGAACGTGAGCACCGCGGGCTTGGCGTGCCTTTCCCAGCTGTCAGCGAGCGCTTCGAGCGGCTGGAGGAGACGCTGCAGATCTGTCAGCAAATGTGGAGCGAAAATGACGGCCCTTACGAGGGGCGCCACTACCAGCTGGCCGAGACCATCTGTTCCCCGCGTCCAATCCAGCAGCCCGGGCCGCGGATCCTCATCGGTGGCTCTGGTGAGCGCAAGACGCTTCGCCTCGTCGCCAAGTACGCCGACGCCTGCAATCTGTTCGCGACGGATCCTGCCGAGGTGGCTCACAAGCTCGACGTGCTTGCCGCTCACTGCGAGACCGAGAACCGCGATCCCGACACCATTCAGAAGACGATCGTCGCCGGGGTGAATCCGCTCGATGACATCGATGGCTTCATCCGCAGCATGGCGGCCTACGCCAAGCTCGGCATCGATCTGGTGGAGCTGGGGCCGGCGGGGCCCGACCCGGCGGGGTGGACGGCCGAGGTCACCAGCCAGCTCGTGCCGGCGCTGCGCGATCTCTGATCCCGGCCGGATGGGTGCCTGCTCGGGCTCGCGGCGCGGAGTGCTTTGCTCCTTGCAGGACGGGTAGCTGTTCACGATGTAAGGAGCGGGGCTTTGGCAGATGCTGACGATTGGAACACCCGGATCATCAAGGAGTTTCGGGCCAATGAGGGTCGCGTCGGCGGCAACTTCGAGGGCGCGCCGGTGACTTTGTTGCATCACCGTGGGCGCCGAAGCGGGCGCGAAGGCATCGCGCCGGTGATGTACCTGGCGGACGAGAACGACCCGTCGACCATTTTTGTCTTCGCGTCGAAAGCCGGGGCGCCCACGCATCCGGATTGGTACTACAACCTGACCGCCGCGGGCACGGGCCGCGTTGAGGTCGGCGCCGACGAATACGACGTCACGGTGACCGAGTTGACCGGCGACCAGCGTGACCAGATCTACGCCGAGCAGGTGCGCCGGTATCCGGGATTCGGTGAATACGAGCAAAAGACCGCTGGCATCCGCACGATTCCCGTCCTCGCGCTCAGGAAGGCCTGACATGCAGATCGGTAAAGGGACCGTTGCCGTCATCACCGGAGGGGCCAGCGGCATCGGCCTTTCGTGCGCGATGGAATTCGCCCGCCGCGGCGCCGATGTGGTGATCGCCGACATTCATGAGGAACGGATGTCGCAGGCAGCGAAAGAGATTGAAAACCTCGGGGTGCGTTCGCTTTCGGTGCGTTGCGACGTGACGAGCGATGCGGACGTTCACGCGCTGCGGGATGCCGCCCTGGCCGCCATGGGCCAGGTCGACGTCGTGATGAGCAACGCCGGTGTGCCACTGCTCGGTCCGCCTGAGAGCGTTCCTATGGAGGACTGGCGCTGGCTGTTGGAGATCAACCTTTTCGGGCTGATCCGCAGTGCCCAAGCCTTCATCCCCTACCTCGTGGAACGCGGCGCCGGACACATGATCAACACAGCCTCGGTCGCCGGTCTCTATGCGTACTCATGGGATGCGATTCCCTACATCACCAGCAAGTTCGGTGCCTATGGCTTCACTGAGGGGCTCTACACGTATCTGAAGCCACAGGGCATCGGGGTGTCCGTACTGTGCCCGGGGTTGGTCGCCAGCAATTTCGGTGACGCGGTGCGGATCAAGGGTCTGGACGACCCGGCCGGATGGGTTCATCTGCCGGAAGACATGCGCACGATCGAGCCCGAAGGGATCGGGCCCATCGTGGCCGACGCCGTCGCCGAAGATCGTTTCCTCATCTACACCCACCCCGAAGACGAGGCGCGCCACACCGAGCGTCGGGGCGACATCGAGTCCGCGCTCGCTCACCAGGTGGCTACTTCACCGCGGCCGCCGAAGCGTTGACGGCACGCCTCAGAAGCCGAACCTTCCCCGTACCTCACTGACCAGCGTCTTGGCGCCGGACAGCGGGGAGAAGGCCTTGGCCGCAGCGGTGAGCGAAGCCACCGAGTCAGCGCTGAGCTCGAGATCGGCTGCGGCTACGTTGAATTCGAGCTGTTCGACGCTGGAGGCGCCCGGGATCGCGACCACCTGGGGAAGGCTCAGCAGCCACGCCAGCGCCACCTGGGCGGGCCTGGCGTCGTGAGCCGCAGCGACCTGGCGCAGCACGTCCAGAAGTGGCTCAACACGGTGCAGGTTTTCCTTGCCGAACAGCGGATTCGTCGCCCGCACGCCCCCAGGTCGGTTGTCGACGCCGTACTTGCCGCCGAGTAGTCCCTGGGCGAGCGGGCTGTAGGCCATCACCATGCGGCCTTCGCGCTCGGCGAAGGGCACCAGGTCTTCGAGCGGGCCAGGCTGGGCGAGGGAAAACGCGACCTGGTTGCTCACCACCGGCTGACCGAGCGCCTCGTCAGCCTTTTGCCACCGGTCCAGCGAGTAGTTGGACACCCCGACAGCACCGATGCGGCCCTCTTTGAGCAGGCCGAGCATCCCCGGCATGATCACCGAATCGGGAACCAGCGGGTTGGGCTGGTGCACCTGGTAGAGCGGGATCCGTCCGAGCTGAAGGCGACGGGCACTGGCCTGCTCGCGCTGCTTGACGATGGGTGGGAACGGAGCCACCGGGAAGATCTTGCTGGCCACGACGACGTCGCCGCGGCTGGCGCCGAGGGCCTCACCCAGGATTCGCTCGCTCTTGCCGAAGCCGTAGACCTCCGCGGTGTCAAACAGGGTCACGCCGAGCTCCAGCGCGCGCTGAACGATGTCGCGGGCCGCGGAGGAGGCGTAACCCTCGCCGTATCCCCACTCGCGTGAGCCGAACTGCCAGGTGCCGAGGCCGATACGACTGACCTGGCCCAGACCCTGCACTTCAAGAAACTTCATGCCACCAGTCTGCGGCAATCCGGCGCGATGGGTGTGGCTGCGGAAAAAGACACGCCTTGGACTCAAAGACTCCTGAGGATCATCCCAAACTCGGGCATAACGACACAGCAATGCCTCAAGGTGTGTCTTTTTCAGTAACGGCATGCCTGGGCGAGGCCGCAGATGCGGAGATCAGGCCGCGCGGGGGTGGGCCGTGAAGAATGCCCACATGACGGCGTTCGCGTTGACCGCGTTCGACTGAGGTCCGAGTGCTCTGGTCAACGCGCGGGGGAGGTGTGGGCCACCTGGCCATTCGTGGCCTTCGCCGAGGATGCTGTAGAGCTCGATCTCTGATCCGGCGCTACAGCCGGTGTATCGGGTCAGGGTGAACCTTGACCCGAGCTGCGTGGTTCTTGACGGGCAATTCTGCTGCTGGGACCAGTACGTCGCTGCCATCGGAACCGAATATGTCCAGTACGGCTGCCCGTGACCGAGGTAGGGATCGACCGGGTCTGCCGTCCCGTGGAAGGCGACGATCGGAACCGGCCGGGTCGCCGGGCATGGGGTGGGTCGACGAAGGCCGCTCACCGGGGCGACAGCGGCGAAAGTGCCGGCAGCATCGCAGGCGAGCTGGCTGGCGGCACGGGCTCCACCGGAGAAGCCGGTCGCGTAGACGCGAAGCGGGTTCAGGCAGTAGTGCTGCTCCAGGACGCTGACGAGCTGGGTGAGGAAGGCAATGTCGTTGGCGGCGTTGGAGGGCACGGTCCGGCCGCCGAGCAGCGGCACGCCGGGAACGTTCCAGTCGAATCCTTCGCCCTGCGGGATCAGCGCCTGCGGGTACGCGACAATGAAGCCTTTGGTGTCGGCGGTGACATCCATCCCGGTGAGCACTTCCTGCTGGGCTGCCGTGCTCCCGCTGCCGTGCATGTTGAGTACGAGCGCGACGGCGTGCGAGCCGGTGTAGCCAGTCGGCACGTGGACGATGACGGTTCGCCGATGGCCGTCGACTGTCAGGGCGAGCGTCGTCGACCCGGCGGGGGAGGACGTGCCGCACCCGCTGCCGCCGGCCTTCGGTGCCGCCGGCAGCGCGGTGCTAGCAGCGATCGGTCCCGGGACCGAATGGCCGCTTGAGCTCGAGCAGGCGCTCAGCAGGAGCAAGCCGGCAGCGCCAACCGCCACCGGAAGCCGCATTTTCATGCGAGCCATGATCATCAGCAGACATGTGAGAACGCTTTACGTGCGCGCCGGCCGAACGGGGCTAGGCTGGCGGACCGTGACGATGACGCACGCGCAGTGGTCACTCATCTGGACCAATGTCTGGCTCATGCTCGCGGTTGCCCTGACCTGCTTCGTGGTCGGGCAGCTGACGGGCAACGTCAGCCAGGTCGACAAGCTCTGGAGCATCGTCCCGGTGCTCTACTGCTGGATCGTGACGGTGCGCAGTGACTTCGATTCGCGCATGGTCCTGATGGCGATCGTGGCTACGGTCTGGGGCGCCCGGCTGACCTACAACTTCTC
Organism: uncultured Actinomycetota bacterium; assembly: GCA_963839015.1. Lineage (GTDB taxonomy): Bacteria > Actinomycetota > Actinomycetes > Frankiales > Frankiaceae > DATAZK01. The sequence goes on from CAWITL010000001.1 coordinate 315,684, forward strand.
CCGCCAGGGCGGCTATTCGTGGCGCTTCTGGAGCGGTGAGGAGGACTACCGCTGGGCACACGTCCGCCAGTGGCCGGTGCTCAACACCAAAGCCGGCTGGGCCCTGTTCAACCTGCTTTTCATCAGCCTCTACCAGAACATCTTGCTGCTCTGGATCACGCTGCCGATCGTGGCCGTCGACGGCGCCCATCACGGTCTGGGTCCCTGGGATGTGCTGCTGGCCGCCGTTTTCCTTGGGCTGGTTGCCTTTGAGACCTACGTCGACCAGACGCAGTGGAATTTCCAGAACGAGAAGAAGCGTCGGCGCGCGCGGGACGAGCCGCTGACCGGCCGTTACGCCGCGGGTTTCATCCACGACGGCGTGTGGTCGCACAGCCGTCACCCGAATTACCTTGCCGAGCAATCCATGTGGATCGTGTTCTTCCTCTTTGCGGTGGCGGCCACCCACCGCATCGACTGGACAGTTGGAGGTTGCTTGCTACTGCTCGGCCTCTTCCAGGGGAGCTCGCGCATGAGCGAAAGCCTGCAGCTGAAGAAATATCCGGCGTACGCCTCGTACCAGCGTCAGGTGCCGCGGTTCGTGCCGCGGCCCAAGGCCAAGCTGGCCGGCGGCCTCGCCCAGACCCCCGGAACGCTGCACTGATGACGGTCTAGGGGCCTTGGTACGAGCCCGGACCACGATCAGTGCAGCGTCGCTCGATTACTGCGCCGGCTGGATGTTCTGGTTGATGTGGAACGTGTTGGCCGGGTCGTAGCGGCCCTTGATCTGCGCAAGGCGTTCGTAGTTTCCCCGATATGCGGCTTTGATCCGATCCTGACCCTCTTCCATGAGGAAGTTGACGTACGCCCCGCCGGCAGACGTCGGATGCAACTCGGTCCAATAGTCCTGTGCCCAACGCGAGATGCGCTCCGCGTTAGCCGGGTCTGGATCGACGCCCACGATGACGCCTGCCCAGCCGCCATCCCGGTAACCGAACGCGGTGGCGTCAGTCGGTACCCGGCTGGCGGCGCCGTCGATGGGATAGAGGTGCATGGTCGAATGCCCGCTCGGGAGTTGCGCGGCGTACTTGACGTGCACATCGATGGCCGCATCGGAGATCTCGTTGAAGAAGTCAGCCCGCCAGTACCACTGCAACCCCGCGGGGTAGAGGGCGTCGAACGCGCTCTGCAGCACCTGGAAGGGCATCTGCGCAAGGCCGACCACCAGTGGTGATCCGTAGGACTTGATCGGCTCAAGCACCTCGTCCGCCCGCTCGTGCGATCCGGTGTAGCACCAGACGATGCCGCAGGCCTTACGTCCCCAGAGGGCTTCGGGGAACGGCGGCGCCGGCGGGATTGTGAGCAGACCGATCCATCCGCTGAGTTCCTCGGGCAGCGACGGGAGCAGCTCGCGATACCAGCGCATGACCTCGGCCGTATCACTCACGTCATAGAGCACAGGGCCGCCGATGATGGTGCCGCGCTCGCCGATGTCGTGGCAGCGGAAGGTGAAGGAGGTGACGACGCCGAAGTTGCCACCACCGCCGCGCAGGGCCCAGAACAGGTCGCTGTTGGAGCGTTCGTTGGCGGTGACGAAAGTGCCGTCGGCGAGTACGACATCGGCGGAGATGAGGTTGTCGACGGTGAGGCCGAAGCGGCGCGACAGGTAGCCGATGCCACCCCCGAGGGTCAGCCCTCCGACTCCGGTGGAAGCCAGGAAGCCCGAAGGGGTCGCCATGCCGAAGGCGACGGTCGCGTGGTCGACGTCGCCCCAGGTGCACCCCGGGTCGACCCTCACGGTGTGGTGTTCCGGGTCGACGGTGGTACCGCGCATGAGCGACAGATCGATGACGAGCGCGTCGTCCCAGACGCCGAGTCCGGCGGCGTTGTGACCGCCGCCGCGGACGGCGATCTCGAGGTTGTGGGCGCGAGCGAAACGCACGCTCGCAATCACATCGGCAACGTCACGACACCGCACGATAGCGCCGGGGTGCTTATCGATCATGGCGTTGTAGACGGCGCGTGCCTCGTCGTAGGCGGCGTCTTCGGGGGTGATCAGATCGCCGCGGAGGACGGCGACCATCTCTTCGAAAGGCGCGGAGGCGATGGTGGTCGGACTGATGGTGGTCACGGTGCTCCCTCTCTGGGTGCGTGGCTGACGTACTGACGCCACGCACGCTAGAAAGCGCAGCGTTCGCCGAGCGTTCGCTGACCGGCGCTCGGGTCAGACCTGGAGTGGAACGCCGTATTCCGAAGCCTGAACGCCACGTTTGGTCAGGTCGCTCTGGCAGCGCTCCAGCAGAGCCAGGCTGCCCTGCGCGGCCGCGAGCCGAGCCGCCGAAATCAACCCCTGGACGGCGGCGTCTTCCTTCTCCTGACCGGCCCGCTGTCTCATGACCTCAGGAAGCCACCAGAGGTCATCGCGCGCCCTAGCGGTGGTGTATGCGGCGTCCAGGGTCGCGCGCGTCGGTTGGCCGCACCGCGATGAGGCGTCGGCGAGCAGCGACAGCCAGTACGGCATGCGAGCGAAGGCACCCTGCATCTTCAGATTGTCGATGCCGCGCCGGATCATGCTCAATCCGGATTCGTCCGCGCGATTCCAACCGTCAAGGATCAGCGCCCACTCGGGGTAGTAAGCGAAGCGGTACCGCTCGCAGAGCTCATAGAGCTCTGCAACGGTCTCGGCGAGGGCGGAGGAGCTGCCGCCCATCTGGAGGGTGACTGCGGCGTAGGCCACCGCGACCGCGAGATTGTAAGGCTGGTCGATCTCGCGGGCCAGCCGGATTGCGGATTGCGCGGTGGCGAGAGCGTCGTCGGACCGGCCGATCAGCCATTGCGCATGTGCTGCCCAGCCTCGCCCGTGCACATCTGGGCGGGTACCGATGGTCCAGGTGTGAACGTCGCTGGTGGTGAGCTCCGCGGCGAGGTCGAAGTGCCGCAGCGCCTCGGCAGGCCTGCCAAGGGTCAGCAGCGCCCCGGCGCAGGCGAAGTGCGCCGAACCCCGTTCCTCGGAGCCGTCGTCGACGCGCGCGAGGGTGCGGACGGCGATCTGCTCGCATTCAACGATGCGCCCCTGGACGAACCGGGAGCCCCAGAGACCGAACAGAGCCCAGGTGGTCGAGTCCTTACGCCCGAGCCTTTCGGCCACCTCCAGCGATCGTTCGAGACAGTCCTGCAATCTACGAGAGGCGTAACCGAAGTGGGCGAGCAGCGGAGCTGCAATGGCTTCCAGGACGATGAGCTCCTGACGGTCGCGATCCCGGCTGTCGGACTGCGCGCCGATGATTGCCAGCGCCTGCTCCTGCAGGCGGATCGCCTCGGTGTGCGCGAACATCGAGGACGCGACCGCCGCCGCCCGTGCGTAGTAGGCAACCGCCCGCTGCGGGCGTCCGCCGCGGGCGTACTGCTGGGCGAGCTCAGCTGAGACCGAGTCGATGTCGTCGGCGTGGAGCAGCTCTAACGACTGGGCGAGCCGGCGGTGCAGGAGCCAGCGTCGCGGCGGGCTGACTTGCTCGTATGCGGTGTCTCGCAGTAGGTCGTGGGAGAAGTCGTAGCCGTCGCGCCACTCGTGGATGATGCGCAGCTGCCACAACTCGTCCACCGCCCGCACGACGTGATCGGCCGGAGCGTCGCTCGCCTCGGTCAGCAGATCGAGGGCAAAATCGCGACCGACCGCCGCCGCCAACCCGGCAATCTCGCGGGCGGTGATGCTCGCCTGCCCGAGCCGGTTATGCAGTACCGCGGTGAGCTCACCCAGCTGCCCTGGTGCGGCGGCGGGGCCGGTCGTGGTGCGCACTGCCTCGATGACGTAAAGCGGAAAGCCGCCCGTCGTGGCCTGCAGGAGTTTGAGGTCCTGCTCCGGAAGTGGCCGGCCGGCAACCGCTTCGGCGAGGTAGGCGGTTTCGACTGCCTCCAAAGGGCCCAGCGAGAGCTCGGTGAGCATCCCGGTGGCCCGCATGCGCACCGTCCACTCCGCCAGTTCGGGGTCATCGTGTCGGCTGTCATCACGGCGGGTCGCGGCCAGCAGGACGGGCTGCTCCGGCGCCAAGCCGAGGAGAAACGTGATGAAGGCCAGCGTTTCCTGGTCACACCACTGGACGTTGTCCAGGACGAGCAGGGTCGGACGGCCGACGGCTATCAGGGCGCGCGCGAGGCCCTCAAAGAAACGGTGCCGCTGCCAGGCGTCGGCCATGGAGTTCGGGCTGAGGTCGCGGTGGGGGCGACTGCCGCCCGGCGGTGTGAGCCGTTCGACCTCGGCCCGCCACACGGGGTCGAGTGTCGCGATAGCCGCCTGGACCGCGGGAGTTCGCAGCCAGTCGGCGACCGGCGCCAACGCGAGGCGACCCGACGTACCGAAGCACTGGGCGTTGGCCACCACCGCTCCTTGGAGGCGGGCCATCTCAGCGATGTCGCCCAACAGCCGTGTCTTGCCGACCCCGGCTCCACCTCGCACTACCGCCAGCCGGGCCTGCCCTGCCGTCGCCGAGCGCCAAAGGTCATGCAGCGCAGCGAGTTCGCGGGACCGGCCCACGAGCTGGCCGGCGGCAAACCCGAAGCGCACCGGGATCGTCGGAGGCACGGCGGCGCGGTCATCCTCGGGCTCATCGAGAGCGAGCAGCCGCTCGAGAGTCTTGCGTGTCGCAGGGTCGGGGATGATGCCGAGCTGGCGTTCCAGTACGGAGGCGCAGTGATGGTAGGTGCTGACGGCGCTTGCGCGGTCACCCATGTCCGCCTGCAACTCCATCAGGGTCCGGTAACCGTCTTCTTCCAATGGTTGCAGGGAAATCCGGCGGCGGGCGATCGCGGCCGCTCCCACCAGGTCGCCCCGCGCAGCCCTGGTTCGACCAACCAGAACGCACAGGTCGACGCATTGCCGTTCGAGCTCCGAACGGACTTCGAGAATCCAGTCGTCGTACGCGCCAGGCACGAAATCCCCGCTGTATTGGGCGATCGCCGCGGCGCCGTGCAGCAGGATTCCGTCGGCGTCGTCCCGCTCCGCCGACTGAATCGCGGCCAGCCTCTCCGAGGCAAACGTGCGCACGTCGACGCGAGTGGTCTGGGTGTCACTCCAGCACAGATCCGACGCTGTCACGACGAGTCCGGCTTCATCGCCCAGCACCTGCCTCAGATGATGAAGCTCCCGGCGCAGGTTGGTGAGCGCCTGGGCGTCCGTCGAATCGGGCCAGAAGAGCAGGGAGAGCCGCTGACGGGTCTGCGGTGCGCCGGCGTGCACCACGAGGAAGGCGATGAGTGCAATGGCACGCGCGGACCGCGTCCGTATCTCGCCAGAACTGGCGTCGGAGATGGTCTGCTCGCCTAGCAGAGACACGTTCAGCATCCGGCTGGCCTCCCGCCGCACACGGTAAACCCAGTCGGGAATGCCGTGCAGGGATTGTGTGAGAGCCGACCGTCGAGCGTCTAGATCAGGTCGAACAGCCGTCCCCAGCCGGTGACTCGCGACGGGTCCAGACCCGCGAGTCGCAAGGAGCCCCAGACCGCGGCCGACACCGTGTCGATCACCGGCACATCGAAAGTTGCTTCCCAGCGCGGGACGCGCGAGGCTGCCTCGAGATTCGTGCAGAACGTGGTGATCGCCGGCACCCCCATGGCGGCCACCTGCGCCACCTGCTCATCCAGGGTTTCTTGCGTGACCTCGGAGAGGGCCCAGTTGGAGGTGATCTCCAATGCCCGTGCCGCATGGGCTTGCACGCCCTCCTTCGCGAACGTCATCGTCACGGAGTCCTGCATCCCGGCGGGGTATGGCGTCACCAGGCCCACCGTGTCGACCCCGTAAAGGCGCAATGCCTCAAGCACCGCCAGCGTCGAGGTGGTGGCAGCGATTCCGGTGCGGTCAGTGATCTCCGCGCAGAGCACGCGGTCGGAATCAAGCCCGAGCCAGCCGCCGGACGTGCCACTCCAGACGATCGCGTCGACCCTTGCATCGGCGAGCAGGTCGGCGGCCGCCAGGATGGCGCCCGCGTCGAACTGGGCGAGCGCGGACGGGGCGAGGGAGACGTCAATCACCCGAAACCGGCTGAAGTGCGCACTGACTTCGGGCAGTCCGCGCAGCAGCTCCGCCGTGAGTGGCTCGAGGCGCGTATTCGAGGACGGGGTGAGTATGCCCAGCAGTACGCGATCGCTCATCCGCCGAAGCGGGCCCGGAAGACCTCTGTCATCTCCGGCCAGACATGTGGGTCGTGGCCTGGGATGAGCGGGTAGCCACGCTCGGCAGCGATCTTCTTCAGCCGGCGTATCGGCTCCACCGTCTCCTGCGGATCGATGTCGACGAAGCCTCCGATGGCCAGTTCCTGCTCGATGTTCTCGGTCAGGTCAGCGGCGTCGAAGGCGAAGACGAAGCCGCCGCCGCCGACCGATTCGTCGAGGTCTACCAGGAAGCTCTGATGGCCCGGGGTATGTCCATAGGTCGGGATCGCCGTGACGCCGGGCGCGATCTCGGCCTCCCCACTGGCGAGCCGCCAGTCGATGCGTGGATCGTCGTAGTCGATCCTGGCCATCGCGTGCTTCTCCGGCTCGGGGGTGTTGAGCATTCCGTAGTCGAGCTCCCGTTGCTGCATATGCACCGGGACCCGGCCGGCGAAATGCTTGAGACCTCCGGAATGGTCATGGTGTAGGTGGCTCAGGGCCACCGCCGAGATTGACGCCATGTCGACCCCGACCGCATCGAGCGCTTCGGCAAGTGGCTCGCCCTCGGTCATCAGCACCGGGAGGTATTCCACGCTCGGGTAGAACCGCCGGTACAGGGCGGGGTCACGGATGAGCGCCGTATTGAAGCCGGTGTCCAACAGCATCCAGCCGCCGTCGCACTCGAGAAGCACGCCCGGAACCGGTTCGCGCATCCGCAACTCTGGCGGCGACCCGTGAACCGATACGGACTTGGGCAGCTCCTCATAGCCCAACGTCAGCAAGATGATTCGCCGGACTCCGGAACTCATCCGTGACCCCTTTCAGCCTTGTGTGAACTAAGCGACGGTGAACTCGGCGGGGTCAGCCGACCGAAAGATTGGCCAGCATCAGGGTGTTCGGGTCAGAGACGATGTGCGCGTTCTCCACGCCCTTCAGCCAGGGCTGCCCGACCATGAAGTCGGTGACGTTGACCATGTTCAGCCAGCAGCCGGTGCCGGATGCGGTGATGGCGGCCTGGGAGTAGTCCGCGTTCGTACCACTGGCCAGGGCGGTGGCAATCTGCTTGGTCGCGGTGGGGGATGAGCAGTGCAGGTAGTTCAGCCCGCCATCGGCATCGAAGCTGATATGTGCCCACGTGTACGGCGACGGGGAGTCCGGCCAGCCCAGCGTGGCCAGCAGATCCGGCGCACCCTTCGGGTCGGATATCCAGCCGAAGATCTGGGACGTCGGGTAGCTCTGCACCTTCACCGTGAGCCCGAGTGGGGCCAGCTCAGCGGAGATCAGATTCGACACGATCTGGTTGTCCGGCTGGCTGGAGTCGTAGCCGATCGTGATCGTCTTGTCGCTGCTGGCCGCTTTGCTGACGGCCGACTTCAGCGGCGCCGTGTCGTACTTGATGTTCTGCTGGGCGTACTGGTTGGGCATCATGTTCGTCGGATAGACCTGCTGGGCCTTCGTGCCCCGACCGAAGTAGGCCTGCTGCACCACCTGGTCGACGTTGACGGCCTGTAGCAGCGCCTGCCGGTTGGCCTGCTCCTTGAGCAGTCCACGAGTGGGATTCACGTACAGATACTCGGAGATCATCGAGGGCAACGTGTAGCTGTCGATCTTCTTGTTGGACAGGTAGGACTTCGCCGCCGAGGACGGCAGGTCGTGCAGGATCGCGGCCAGCTGGCCGTTGTTGAACTGCAGCTGCTGCGACGAGGAGTCAGTGATCACCGGAAGCTCGACGGTCGTGAAGTACGGCTTGGCACCCCAGTACTTGTCGTAGGCCTTCAACTGGTACTTGGAGCCGACTTCAGCATCGGTGAGCGTGTAGGGCCCGGTTCCGATGTCGTGGGTCTGCAACCAGGTCTGGTCATTGTCCTTGCCCTTGTGGGCGGCGAGTGCGGTCGGGCTCATCATCTTCGGGCCATACGCTGCCGCGAGATAGGTCAGAAACGCGGAGTTGCTGTCCTTCAAGGTGATGGTGGCGGCGTAATCGCCTTGGGTCGTGACGGACGCGACGTCACTGACCATGTACGCCGGCCCTTGGTTCACGGCCAGCCGGCGGTCAAAGGATGCCTTGATCGCGGCGGAGGTGAAGGGGGTGCCGTCGTGGAAGGTCACTCCCTGCCGCAGCTTGAACGTGAAGACCTTGTTGTCCGCAGACGCGGTCCAACTCGTGGCCAGCGCGGGCTCCAGGGTCGGGGTCGCTGTGCCGGTCTTGTAGGTGAGCAGACCTTCGTAGGTGTTAGTGGTCAGGATCAGGCCTTGGCCGGCGTAGTAGATGTCCGGGTCCGGGGGCTGTCCTGGATCTTCAAGAAAAGATAGATGGAGCACGTGGTCGCTCGGGCCGGCGCTGGTGCCGCTGCTCCCACTGCTGCTGGAGGATGACGAGCCACAGGCGGCAAGCGCCAGGGCGCCGGCGAGTGCGGCGCTGAGTGCCACCGGCTTCTTCGTGATGATGCTTCTCTTCATTGTCAGACCTCCACCAGGGACCGGGATTGACGCGATGTCGCGACCTCGGCGAGGGCGCCGATGATCTCGTTGGAGGTGCATACGGCACCTGTTTGCAGGTACTCCATGGCATCGAGTGATGCGTTGTGACGAGCAAGGCTGGAGCCTCCGACGCAGTCGGAAACCACCCGGACGTAGAAGTCGCGCTGGTGGGCATCCGCGAACGTGTAGTGGATGCAGACGTCTGTCAGGCCGCCGATCAGGATCAACGTCTCGGCGCGAAGGGCGCGGAGCACGATCTCGAATTCGGTGCCGATGAAGCCGGAGTACCGCCGCTTCACGATGAGGAATTCGTCGTCTGCCGGGCGCAGTGAATCCACCAGCTCGGTCGCTTCGTCGCCCTCCAGGCAGTGGACCGACTCGGTGCCATCGAGCTCACGTCCGAAGTCGATACCGCTGCGGCGATGGGCTTCCTGGAAAAAAACAACCGGGATGTGGGCTTCGCGGGCGGCCTGCAATATCTCCTGGGCGACTGCGATCCGCTGCGGGTTGCCCGGCATCATGTCGATGCCGACGTCGGTTGCGGGCATGTCGGCACCCTTTTGCATGTCGACCACGACCAGCACCGGCTGACCCACTATCGTCGGCTGTTTTGACACATTGCTCCTCTTGCGGGTGATGCATTTCAACGGGGGTAGAGCCGGAAATCGGGCTCGATTGTTCAGAGTTTTATTCTTGGATCCGCCCAGGCTTGTATCAGGTCAACAATGGTGTTGAGCACGACGTAGATCACGCCGAGCAGCAGCGTCACGCCGGCAATCGCCGGGAAGTCGGCGACCGGGATGCTTTGCGCGACGTACTGGCCAAGGCCGGGCCAGCTGAACACCTGCTCAATCACGAGAACGCCGGCGAACATGAGTCCTACCTGCAGACCTGTCATCGACACCGCCGCCCCGACGCAGTTGCGCAGCACGTGGCGCCACAGGATCCGCGATTCGCCGAGACCCTTCGCCCGGGCGGTCCGGGCGTAATCGCTGCGCTGATCTGAAATCAGGCTTGATCGCAGGACGCGACCGATGGCTACCGCTGCTCCGAGCGCAATGGCAGTCGCTGGAAGAATGAGATGGAGAATTGCATCCCACACCACGTTGAACTGCCCGTGGAGCACTCCGTCGATCGTCAGAAATCCGGTGGGTCCGGTGGGCGCATTGCTGATGCTGGTGCGTCCGGTCGCAGGCAGCCAATTGAGGTTGCGGTAAAAGATGAGAATCCCGCCGATGCCCAGCAGAAAGACGGGGGTGGACGCACCCGTCAGCAGGATGAACCGGAAGAAGCCCGAGCCGTGCCAGCGCAGCGTCGTCGCGAAGGCGAAGAAGACGCCGAGGACGACGGCAATGAAGAGCGCGGCCAGGGCCAGCTCTGCGGTGGCCGGCAGATACTTTCCGATGTCGGTGGATACCGGACGTCGGGTGCGGTACGACGTGCCGAGGTCACCGTGCAGCAGCCCCACGATGTAGTGCCAGAACTGCGACGGGATCGGCCGGTCGAGGCCCAGGACGTGGCGCTGTTGAGCCACGGCTTCGGCCGATGCTTGCCCGCCGAGCATCGCGTGGACGGGGTCCAGCGGGGAGATGTGCTGCAGGTAGAAGATGACGGCTGCGAGTGCGAAGACGATGACGACCATCGACGCGAGCCGCTTGGCCAGCAGGGCGACCATCGGCCCCTTACTCCGGTTCCATGAGATTGCGGACGCCGTCACCGGCGATATTGCCGATCAGTGCGAGTACTGCGACGGCGATGCCGGGAATCACCGGCACCCACCATTGCTGGAGAAGGAAGCTGAGGTTGCGGGCGGCGTCGGCGCCCAGTTCCGGTGCGGGGGCCGATTGCCCAAGACCCAGGAATGACAGGCCTGCCAGCGTCAGCACCAGGTTGCCGATATCGAGACTGGCGGTGATCACGGCAGCGGGGATCGCACCCGGAAGCAAGTGGCGGAAAGCGATCCGCAGCCGCCCCGCCCGAGCGAGGCGGGCCGCCTCGACATGTGGTCTGGCCGCAAGTTTGCGGATCTCACCTCTGACGATTCGCGCGTAGAACGGCCACCAGACGATCGCTACGGCGATGAGCGTGTGGGTGAAGCCCGGGCCGAGGGCAGCCACCACAGCGATCGCCAGCACCGGCGCCGGAAGGGCGAGAAAGCCATCGGTGATGCGCATCAGGACGTCATCGATCCATCCACCAGCGGCGCCGGCGATGAGACCGATGGCACCGCCCACCAAGAGGCCGATGGCAATGACAGCTAGGGCGGCGAGCCAACTGGCCCGCATGCCGTAGAGGACGCGGCTCAGCATGTCCCGGCCGATACTGTCGGTGCCCAACAGGAATCCGCCGTGACCGGGCGGCAGCAGCGGCGCTCCGACGGGTGTCAGCGGGTCGTACGGGCTGATGACCGGTGCCAGCAGGGCGATCAGCGTCGTGATCGGGAGCAGCGACGCGGCGGCGATGTTGAGCTTTCGCGACAGGCTCGAGCGATCAACTCCAGCCCGTCGCCAGCGGGTCGTCGTCGCGCTGAGCCGAACCGGCTCCGCTACCGCCATATCAGTTGTCCTGCAAATTCACGCAGGCAGCCCGGTGGAGATCATCGCCATTGACGGCTACCAGTTTCACGTCAAGTTCGACGTCGTCGCAGACGGCGACGGACTTGGGGCAGCGAGGGTGAAATGCGCACCCGACCGGCGGTTTCAACGGGCTCGCCGGCTCCCCCTTGAGGGCGACGGGCTCCCGGCCCACATCAGGCACGGCGCTGATCAACGCCCGGGTGTACGGGTGCGCCGGGTTGCTGGTGATCTGTTCGGCGGTGCCGAATTCGACGATGCGACCCAAATACATGACGGCGATGCGGTCGGCGATGATTCGGGCTACCGACAGGTCGTGAGTCACGAACACCACGGACATGCCGAGCTCGCGGCGGAGCCGTCCGATCAGGTTGATCACGGACGCGGCCAGCGAAACGTCGAGCGCGCTGGTGGGTTCGTCACACAGCAAGATCTTCGGTGGCACGACGGTCGCCCGAGCCAGACACACCCGCTGACGCTGCCCGCCCGACAGCTGGCCCGCCTTGGCCTTGGCGACCTCGGCGGGAAGGCCAACATGGGAGAGCGCTTCCCGGACCTTGGTCTCGCGTTCGCTCCGGCTGATACCGCGCAGCCGCTCGCCGACCAGCTTCTCGACCGTCATCCACGGGGTCAGCGAGGCGCCGGCGTCCTGAAAGACCATCTGCGGCCGCAGGTCGGCGGCGGCGATCAGGTCGCCGCTGTCGTGCTTTGTCAGCTGGGCGGCAACACGCAGCAGGGTCGACTTACCGGAGCCACTTTCGCCGACGATGGCGACCGCCTCACCCGGGGCGATGCTCAGGCTGACGCCCCGCAGGGCCTGCAGCCGGCCCTTACCCCCGAAAGCCGTGCCAATGGGAAATGACTTGACGATCTTGTCCAGCTTCACCACCGTCGCCGGCTCGTTCTCGGCTTTCTCGCCCGGCTGCGTCTGGGCTTGGATAGCGCGGATGACGGCGGCGGTGCGTTCTTTGACGTTGTCCTTGGACAGCAGGCACGCGCTGCGGTGACCTTCACTGATCTCGACGGCATCGGGCGGGGTGACCTCACAGGCGGATTCCGCCAGCTCGCAGCGGGGAGCAAACGCGCAGCCCGGCTCGGGAGCAGCCGGATTCGGCACGTCGCCGGCGAGCGCGATCAAGGGTCGGGTGCGGTCCGAGCCGAGCGTCAGCCGGGAGCGCATCAAGCCAAGCGTGTAGGGGTGCGCGGCATCGGCGAGGACCACATGGGTCTCGCCGACCTCCGCCAGTCGGCCGGCGTACATCACGGCGACGCGGTCGGCGACCTGAGCGGCGACGCCGAGGTCATGGGTGATCATCACCACGCTGCAGCCGACCTCGTCACGCAATGAGCGCAGCAGCGCCAGCACCTGCGCCTGGACCGTGACGTCGAGCGCCGTGGTGGGTTCATCGGCGACGACGAGCGAAGGACCGCCGGCGATGGCCATCGCGATCATCACGCGCTGGCGGAGCCCACCGGAAAGCTCATGCGGAAAGCTCGACATGCGCGAGTGCGGATCCGGGATGCCAACGGCGCCGAGCAGGCGCTCGGCTTCGGTGGCACTACCGGCGGCCTCAGCGACCTGATGCCCGACCCGCATCGTGGGGTTCAGCGACGTCATCGGGTCCTGAAATACCGCGCCCAGGCTGTTCCTGCGCACTTCGCGGCGATCTGCCTGCGGGCTGTGGATCATGTCTTGGCCTTGCACCAGTACCGAACCGGTCACGTGCGCCTTCGGATCGAGCAGGCCGAGCAGCCCCAGACCGAGCACGCTCTTGCCCGATCCGGACTCGCCGACGAGACCAAGAATCTCGCCAGGCCGGATGGAGAGGCTGACTCCCCGGAGGGCCTGGATGTCGCGCCCCCCGCGCCGGAAGGTGACGTGGAGGTCTTGGATGTTCGCGACGCTGGCAGCGGTGATGACGGGGGCGTGCGGTAGCACCGGGGAAACGTCAACCGCTGGAATCATTGCCATTGCGTCGCTCCCCACCGGTAGTCGGACTCTGGAGCCGCTGGAGCCTCTGGGGCCCGCGGCAATATCTGTCGCTCGACAAACTGTAGGTCGCGGCCTGTGTCGTCAGAGATCGTCGCGGTAACGTTTTCGTTTCTAAAAAAGGGTCCGATTACGGCCCTGCCGCCGACGCGGCTTGTGCAAGGATCACCAACGTGACTGCAGCGAAACCGACTGTCGTGGCCGGGATCCCGCGGCGGGTCGGGCGGCCGCGGTCGGCGCCATCTCACCGCACGGGCGTCTCCGGCCGCGAGCAGATTCTTGACGCCGCAGGCCGGATGTTCAGTGAACACGGCTACGGCGCGGCGTCGACTCGCAAGATTGCGATGGCGGTCGGGGTTAAGCAGGCTTCGCTGTACTACCACTTCACCAGCAAGGAAGACATTCTCGCTGGACTGCTCGCGGGCACCGTCGAGCCATCGCTGGACTTTGCCGCCAGGCTCTCGCGCACCAAAGAGCCGGCCCACATTCAGCTTTACGCGTTGATGTATTTCGACGTTTCACTGCTGTGTACGGCGCGCTGGAATGTCGGGGCGCTCTATCACCTTCCCGAGCTGCGGGCGGAGCGGTTCAGCCAGTTCCGCGAGGATCGCCAGCAGCTGCGACGCGCCTACGGTCAGCGCATCGCAGCGGGAGAGCGAGCGGGCTTGTTCACCGTCACTTCGGTGGAGGTCGCTACCTCGCTGGTGTTCGCGCTCGCCGAAAGCGGGATAGCGATGCGGTCCGACGGCTTGGAGATTGACAAGGCATTGCCGGAGCTGACGGCGGCCAGTTGTCTCCGTCTGCTCTCCTGCGATGAGAAGTCCCTCGATGCCGCCGCACTGGCCTGCCCACGTCTGCAGGAGCTTGCCCCGTCGATCGGCGACTGAACACCAGGCCGCAGACCGCTCGTCAAAGATGGACATCACAACAGATGGGCTTCAGAAAGGCGCCAAGCTGGATCGCCTCTCCACGAATCGGCCGTGGCCTCCCGCGCTTCCGTGGATTCGTCCGTCGGTGACGACCTGGGTGCCGCGCGAAAAGACGTGGCGCACGGAACCGGCGCACCGCATCCCCTCGTAGATGCTGTAATCCACTTTCGAGGGGGAGTCGTTCACCGCGATCGTCGTGGGCGCTGCTGGGTCAAACACCACGACGTCAGCGTCAGAGCCGATGGCCAGCGTGCCCTTCTGGGGGTAGAGCCCGAAGAGCTTGGCGGGGTTCGTGGCGGTGATCGCGACCAACCGCTCGAGAGAGATCTCACCGCGGCCAACCCCTCGGTCATACAGCAGTGGAAGGCGGTACTGAACGCCGCCAACTCCATTGGGAATCTTGGAGAAATCGTTGATTCCGGCGTCTTTCTGACCAGCCATGCAGAACGGGCAATGGTCGGTGGAGATCACGTCGAGATCGCCGCGCCGGATCTTCTGCCACAGCGCGCTGTGATGCGAGGCGGCCCGCAGCGGCGGGGTCATCACGTATTTCGCGACCTCGAACGAGTCGCCTTCGTAGACGGAGTCATCGAGTGTGAGGTAGTGCGGGCAGGTCTCGGCGTAGATCGGCAATCCGCGCGCTTTCGCGTCGGCGACCTCCTGGGAGGCTTCCGCGCAGGAGACATGGACGAAATAGGCCGGCGCCTGACTGAGCTCCGCGAGCACCACGGCCCGGTGAACAGCCTCGGCCTCCAGAACGGTGGGTCGCGTCTTTCCATGCCATTGCGGTGATGTCTTGCCGGCGGAAAGCGCGCGATCGACGAGCACCTGGATGACGGGGCCGTTCTCGGCATGAATCATGGGCAGACCGCCGAGTGCGGCCATCCGTTCCATCACCAGCAGCAGCGTCGCATCATCGACCATCAACTCGCCGGGATACGCCATGAACATTTTCACGCTGCTCACGCCGCCGCTGACGATCTCGTCGACTTCAGTGAGGCGTGCCGGCGACATATCTGTGACGACCACATGGAAGGCGTAGTCGACGTGGGCCTGGCCTTCCGCTTGCGCGAGCGAACGCTCGAGCGACTTGGCCAGATGTTCGCCACCGCTCTGGAGGGCGAAGTTGATGATCGTCGTCGTTCCGCCCAGCGCGGCTGCTGACGTTCCTGAGCCGGTGTCGTCGGCCGTCGTGGTGGTCAGCGACGGGAAATCGAGGTGGACGTGGGGGTCGATCCCGCCGGGCAGCACCAGACAGCCTTCGGCGGCAACATCGGTCGCGACGGGCAGGGCCAGGTCTCGCCCGATTGCCGCGACGCGACCTCCGGACAGATAGACGTCGGCGACGAACGTCTCGGAAGCGGTCACGACCGTGCCGCCACGTATCCGCGTTGTCGCTACCGTCATCGTGAGCCCAGCTTGGAAGCCGCCCGTTTCATACGCGTCGATAGGACGTTGCGCCGTCGTTTCGTTTGCCAGCCATCAGGAGGAAGCCTTGCGAATCCGAAGGATCGTTGACCTTTCGCTGCCGATCGATGCCGGCACCCAAATCTATCCGGGCGACCCGAAGGTCCGCTTTCGGGTGGCCTCCACGATTGAAGAGCATGGCTTCAATCTGCTTGCGGTGGAGATGGGATCGCAGAGCGGAACCAATTGCGATGCGCCGTACCACTTTCTCGAGAGCGGACCGAGGATCGATGAGGTAGCGCTGGATCTCTTCGCCGGGCCGGGCGTCATCATCGATGTGCGCGGCAAGCCGCCGCGGGCGGCCATCGACGCAGCTGACGTGGCGCCCTACCTCGACTCTCTGGCACCCGGCTCCATCGCCCTGTTGCACACCGGATGGTCGGACTACTACGGGACACCCACCTACTTCGACCATCCCTTCCTCGGCACTGACGCGTGTCTTGCGCTGCTGCAACGAGGCGTGCGCACCTTCTGCCTGGATACGCAGAACATCGATGAGACTCCCGACGCCGACCATCCGGGTGCCGGCTTCCCCGTCCACCTGCTGATCGCCGAAGCCGGCGGCATCATCGTGGAGAACCTGACTGGCCTTGAACAGATTGATTTCGATCCGTTGATCACGGTGTTTCCCTTGCGCCTTACCGGTGCCGACGGTTCGCCGACCCGTGCCGTCGCGATTGACTACGTCTGAACGGGTTAACACGACAGTCACCAAAGACACCCGCTGTTGAAACGATGGTGAGGCTACGGTGAGCGGGATCCACTCACACCGAGTGGAGCGCGTCTAGGGTTCCGCCACAGTCGTGGGTCTGGTCCAAGAGATGCACGCACCCCCAAGGTGCGCCACGGCGGGAGAAAAGCCCGGGAGATCTGATCTCCCAGGTGCGCTGAGAAGGTCTGGGAGCCCGAACCGAGGTGGGTTGTCCCGATGTCTGCACTCGGCAAGTTGAGCAATTTCACCGAGCTCCCCGTCGTCGACGCGTCAGGGCTTTTCGGCAGCGAGGGCGAGCAGCTCGCCGTCGCCGCCGAGCTGGGTAAGGCCGCCCGCGAGGTGGGATTCCTCTACGTCACCGGCAGCGGCGTGCCGCAGGAGTATTTCGAGGCGTTGCTGGCCGTGGCGCAGGACTTCTTCGCGCTGCCGCTGGAAGAAAAGATGAAGGTCTACATCGGCAATTCCAGCAACCACCGGGGCTACGTGCCGACCGGTGAAGAGGGCGACTACGGCAACCCCGACGACGAGCACAAGAAGAAAAAGCCTGATCTGAAAGAGGCTTTCGATCTCAGCCTCGAGCTCCCGGCCGACGACCCTGACTACCTCGCCGGCAACCCGATGGTAGGCCCGAACCAGTGGCCCGATCTGCCGGGGATGGCCGAGACGGTCAACCGCTACTACGACGCTGCGCTCGCCTTCGGCAAGGTGCTGCTACGCGGCTTTGCGCTCGCGCTCGGGGAGCCGGCCGGTCGCTTTGACCCGTTGGTGACGAAAGCACCCAGCCAGCTGCGGCTCGTGCACTATCCGTTCGACCCCGACGCGACCGACGTGCTGGGAATCGGCGCCCATACCGACTTCGAGGTCTTCACGCTGTTGAAGCCGACGAAACCGGGTCTGGAGGTGATAAACGGTGCCGGTGACTGGATCGATGCGCCTCCGATGGACGGCGCCTTTGTGGTGAACATCGGCGACATGCTCGAGATCTGGTCGAACGGTGAGTTCATCTCCACGACGCATCGGGTCCGCAAGGTCGCGGAGGAGCGCTACTCGTTCCCGCTGTTCTTCAACGTCGACTATGACGTACTGGTCTCCCCGCTCGAACAGTTCCAGCGGACTGATGGCTCGAACAAGGTCTCCTTGCGTGCCGGCGAGCACCTCTATGCGCAGACGATTCACGCGTTCGGCTATCTGCGCCGGCGACTGGCCGCGGGTGAGATCGCCATGCCTGATGGGTCCTTGGCGAAGAATTCGTTCGGTAGGGAAGCACTGAAGAATCGGGAGGCTTCGGGCGACGCGGACCCGACCCTGGTGTCCGCCAACTCACCAAACGTCACGTGATTCCGGCCGAATTCACCGGAGGCTGGCTACGCGTATCGATGGCACTTGACGGGGCGGCGCCCTTTGAAGACATGGTCGTGTGGTGGCTGCAGTCGGCGAGTAGACATGCCGACTTGCGGGTGCCGCTGACTCCAGCCGGCGACTGCATCGCCTTTGCAGGCACCACGGTGTCGGACCCGCCTTCGCTGACCTGGATACCCGACCTCGAACGTGTGCCGAGCGAATTCCCCGATACCGGGGTGGTCACCTGGGACGGCGAAGACCTCTTGGAAGCCGGCAGTTTCGTCATCGACGGCGCTGACGTGCGCTATGTCGAACGCTGGCGGCGACTGCCCGATACGGCCGGCCCATTGCTCGCCCTGAGCAGGCCGGCCGGCCGCATCGTGCAAACGGGCGCCCTGGCGTTGACGGTCGTCGACGAGAGGCCGACTGGAGGAGAGTTCGCAGCGATCGCCTGGCGGCTGATCGACGGGGCGTGGACGCGGGGCCATTGCTGGCCTGCAGAGGCCTCCGCCGCCCGCCCGCCGGCGCCCGGACACCTCAGCGCAGGAATGACCGTCGTCCTTGACGACGGCGAAATCTGGACGGTCGACGAGGCCGTAAACCCGACGGATCGGATGGCGACTTCCCATGGCTGACAAGAGATTCCACCTCGCTTGGTTCCTCAACTTCGTGACCGACGACTGGTCGGGCACCTGGGGCGACGGTGGCAAGGACTGGAGCGGCGACTTCTACGTCGAGATGGCCAAGGACCTGGAACGAGCCTGCTTCGACTACGTCATCATTGAAGACAAGCTCATGGTGTCCACGGCGTTCGGCGGCACGATGGAAGCCGACCTCAAGAACGGGGTCAACCCCAAGCACGACCCGGTGCCGCTGGCCGTTCTGATGGCCCAGGCGACGTCGCGACTGGGCGTCGTACCCACGATGTCCACCAGCTTCTACCCTCCTTTTCTGCTGGCCCGCTTGTGCGCCACCATCGATCACCTCGCCCGCGGGCGCTTCGGCTGGAACATCGTGACGTCGGCGGAAGATCGTTCAGCACAGAACTTCGGCATGGAAAAGCTCTTCGAACACGATGAGCGCTATGCCATGGCGAACGAGTATCTCGATCTCGTCACCCAGTTGTGGGAGTCGTGGGATCCGGGCGCTGTGGTCCGTCATCGCGAGACCGGCGTCTACGCCGACCACACCAAAGTCCGAACCATCGACTTCGTGGGCAAGTACTACAAGTCCCGGGGGCCGCTCAACACGGTCCGCCCACCGCAGGGCCGGCCGGTACTGTGCCAGGCAGGCGCCTCGCCTCCGGGAAGGCAATTCGCGGCCCGCTTCGCCGACACCATCGTTGCGACGGCCAACACCCCTGCCGGTATGAAGGCTTTCCGCGATGACATTCGGGCCCGGCTCGCATCAGAGGGGCGGGATCCAGACGCGTGCAAGGTGCTCTTCCTCATTGCGCCGATCGTGGCTGACACCGTCGAGGAGGCGAAGGCCAAGAAGCTGCGCTGGATGTCCGATCCGCTCTTCATCGAACTGGTGCTCGCCACGATGGCCTCCATCACCGAGATCGACTTCTCCGCCTTCGATCTCGATCAGCCGCTGCCGCCGGTGACCACCAACGGCGAGCGCGGATTCCTGGAGGCGTTTGCCCGCCGCGCGCAGGGCAAGACTCTGCGGCAGGCGGTCATCGACGACGGGATGGGCGGTGCCAACGACTTCGTCGGCACTCCGGAGACGGTCGCCGATCTGATGGCTGACTACATGGCCGAGGCGGGTGGTGACGGCTTCCTCATCACCAGTCCGGAGAAGAAGCTCAACCGGCGCTACGTCACTGAGATCACCGACGGGCTTGTGCCCGAGCTGCAACGTCGCGGTCTGGTGCGCACCGAGTACGACCACCCACAGTTCCGCGACAATCTGCTGGCGTTCTAGCTCAGCAATGAGCGTTCTGGTAGGCCCGCCAGCCGCCGTACTCGCTGATGTCCTGGGCGCCGGCCAAGGCCACATCATCGCCGAGGTAGCTGAGCACCGTCGTCCCGTCAGACAGCCGGAGCCGGCCGAAGCGCAGCGGTGGTCCGAGTTCGGCGGCGAGGGCGCCCAGCGTCTGAAGCGGAACTTCCCAGATCTCGATCGCGAAGCCGTCGGCCGGCCCGTTGCCCGTGATCAGGCCTGGTCGGGGGACTCCGGGTCCGGGTACCCGCATCATGCGATATCCAGCGTCGGTACGTGCTCGCCTGAGCAGCCGGCCGCCGCGTCCCGAGACGAGGCTGTTCAGCGGCAGCCCGCTCAGATGGGCGCCCACGAGCGCGATGGAGGCCGTGGCGGGACTTGGCTGCCGCGGGGGTGTGGCCTCACCCATCCACAGCGTCGCCAGGTCGAGCAGGGGGGTGTCGGCGAAGGCCGGGGCGATGAACTGGACGCCGAACGGGAGGCCATCGCTGGTGTCGTGTCCGGGCACGGCTACGGCACACAGGTCTAGCAGGTTCACGAAGTTGGTGAAGGTCCCGAGCCGGCTGTTGACGCCGAGCGGGTCGGCGGCGACGTCGGCCAACGTCGGATGGGTGGGCGTCACCGGCAGCAGGAGCGCGTCGACATCGCCCCAGACACGCTCACTGATTCGCCGCAGTCCTGCGAGCGTCTCGAACGCGCTGAAGGCGTCGGCGGCACTCATGTCCCGTCCGGCCATCACGACCTGACGAACGGCAGGGTCCAGATGTGGACCGTCCGGCTCGAGTAACCGTCCGAACGCGTGGTAACGCTCGGCGACCCACGGCCCGGCGTAGAGCAGCTTCGCGGCGTCCAGGAAAGCCGAGACGTCGACGGTCACGACCCGCAGTCCGAGATCGCGTGCCTGTCTGCACGGACTGGTCGAACGCGATGCGGTAATCAGGGTCCAGATCAATGGGCAGGCTGGGGATTCCCACCGTCCCGAAGGAGGCGGCGATCCCGGGCGGCGGCGCGGCGGGCGCGGCGCGCGACCAGGGGTCGAGCGGGTCGAATCCAGTCATCACCGTCAAGGCCTCGTGGGCCTGTTTGACGGTGCGCGTCATGGTCGTGACGCAATCGAGCGACCGGCACGCCGGAAACACGCCCCGAGTCGGAACGAGGCCCCGGGTGGGCTTGACACCGACCAGCCCGTTGAAGGCGGCAGGTACTCGGCCCGAGCCCGCGGTGTCGGTGCCCAGGGCGAGCGGCAGGATGCCCGCGGCCACAGCGACGGCGCTACCGCTGCTGCTTCCCCCGCTGATGCGCGTCGGGGCCAGCACTGACGCGCAGGCGCCGTAAGGGCTTCGGGTGCCGACCAGCCCGGTGGCGAACTGATCCAGATTCGTTTTCGCGACAGGCTCATAGCCGGCGTCCTGCAGGCGGGTGACGACCGTCGCTGATGTCTCAGCCGGCTGGTCGAGGGCCGGGCAGCCAGCGGTCGTCGCGACCCCTGCGACGTCGATATTGTCCTTGGCAGCAAAGGGAATTCCCTCTTTCGGACCGTCGGCGATCACCGAGATGAAGACCGGTCGCCCGACGGCTGCTGCGGCTGCCCGGGCCACCTCGACGGGGGTCGCGTGCAGTGTCACGTCGCCCAGCGCTCACGTTCGGCCGCGAAACCGGCCACTCGGCGCTTCGTAAAGGTGGCTATCTCGGTTTCGTACGCCCGCGTGAGCTCGTGCACCTCGGCGAGGCTGAACGTGGCGGGCCGGGTGACGAGGTCGCGGGTGCCGGCAGCAACCTCGCTGCGGAGAACGGCCAGCTCGTCGACACTCACGGGCAGGAATCGAAGCCGGTCGAAAGGGCGCAGCAGCCACGGCAGTTCGTCGGAGCTCCCCGCGCCCCCCGAGTCCCGCGACCCCATGGTGCCACCTGCCGCCTGCCGCCAGATCGGGACGGTCCGGCCGACGAGCTGGTAGCCGCCCGGTCCCTCCATCCCGTAGACGCACAGATATACGCCGCCGATGCCTACCGCGTTCTGCGGGGTCCAGGTGCGCGGAGGGTCGTACTTGGTGGTCACCAGCCGATGCCGCGGATCGATTGGGACCGCCACCGGCGCCCCGAGATAGACGTCTCCGAGACCGACGACGAGGTAGGTGGCGCCAGTGACGATGTCGAAGACGTCGGTGCGCTCGCCAAGGTCGTTGATGCGGCGGATGAATTCCACGTTGTCGGGGCACCACGGGGCATCAGGGCGAACCGCTCTGGCGTAGCGCGCCATCGCCTCGTGGGCCTCCGGGTGGTCGAGCGCGATGGGGAGTTCGACCTCGCGCACCGAGAGCGTGACCGTCTCCGGGTCAGGGACGGCTAGCGCCAGGTCCGACAGGATCTCGGCCAACCCGGCCGGTGGCAGGTGCACCGGGTCGACCTTCACCAGAAGTGAACGGACTCCCTCCACCGTCTCGGCGATGCCTCGTAAACCCTTGTCCTGCAACGCTCGTGCGAGCAGATGGATCCAGAGCCGCACGCTCAGATCGAGCAGCGGGGGGCCGGCTTCGAGCAGCAAGTGGGTGTCGCCTGCGAGCCTGATGGTGAGCGCGGGACGGTGCCCGGAGGCAGGGAGGGAAGCCAGCACAGGAGGGCGCAGCCGGCCGCCTTCGGACGGGCCCGACGCCGGCATGTCGGCCGGAGTCCGGGGATCGGTCAGCAGCCGTCGCCGCTCGTCGACGGCGGCCGTCGCCGCGGCCGGACTGACGGGGGTCAATCGGACCGTGTCCCCGGGTCGAAGCTGGGCCAGCGCCCACTGGTCGGCGCTGATGACGACACACGCGACGACGAAGCCCCCCAGACTCGGGCCGTCGGGACCGACAATCACGGGTGTGTCGCCGGAGATCATGACGCCGCCGACGGGATAGGCGCTGTCGTGAATGTTGGACGGGTGCAGTCCCGCCTCGCCACCGTCGGCGCGGGCCCACCCTGGCCGCGGGCCGAGGAGGCGCACACCGGTGCGGTCTGCGCGATGGTCGACGGTCCAGGTGGCCCTGAAGAACTCGGAGGCGCCGGCTTCGGTGAGATGCTCGGGGGCACCGTGTGGGCCCGGGATGACGCGCAGCTGCCATTCGTGACCGATCGGTGGGAGCAGCTGTGCCACGTCCATGGGGGCGGTCGTGTTGTGCGACTGGCGGACTTGGAGGGTGTCGCCCGCGTCCAGCGCCCGGCCACACAGTCCGCCGAAGCCCCCCAGCAAGAAGGTGGCCCGGCTGCCGAGCACCGGTGGGACGTCGATGCCCCCCGCGACGGCCAGGAAGACTCGCATCCCAGGTGCGCCGCAGCTACCGACCTTCAGCACCCCTCCGGCGGGAACGGTGGTGACGACGCCGGCGTGCACCGGCCGGCCGTCAAGGGTGGCCTCGGTGACGGCACCCGTCATGCAGATGAGTGAGCGGCGATGAAAGCGCAGCACGGGGCCGCGGAGTACCGCCTCGAGGCCTGCGCAGCCGGGGGCGTTGCCCACCGCGAGGTTGGCCAGCGAGGCTCCGAAGTCATCCCAGGCGCCGGATGGAGGGACGCCGACCGACCAGTAACCCGTACGGCCCGGAAGCTCCTGCACCGTGGTCTGCAATCCCGGATCGACCACGGTCATGACAGTCAGCACGGTCTCGCCGGCCCCCAGATCAGGATCCGGATCGGGGTGGGGTTCCAGCCGTTGCAGGGATTGTTCAGCTGTGGGCAATTGCTGATGAGCGCGTAGAAGTCGCGGGCTGCCTGGATCTCGACGTAGGCGCCGGGGGAGCTGAGCCCGTCTTCGAACGACAGCCCACCGTCCGGGGTCACTGGCACGTTCATGAAGAAATTGATGTTGTGCGCGATGTCGGCCGCGCCGATTCCGATCGCTGCCCCGTAAGCGATGAACGTCTGGCGGCACGCATGTTGATGACGCGTGTGCTCGCCATATCGGATCACGTTCGATTCCTGCGAGCAGGCGCCTCCGATGGTGTCGTGGCGCCCGCACGTGTCGGCCGTGATCGTGCCGAGCAGATCGAGGCGCTGGCTCAGGAGGCGAGAGCCGGTCGTCAGGTAGACGGCTGCCTGCTCGCGGATCGTGTCGAAGGCGCTGTAGCGGTTCGTGAGGTCGACGGCGTCGTAGAAGAGGGTGTCGGCCGCCTGGTTGCCGTCCAGATCCACGATCCGGATCGATCCCCCGGAGGGGACAATCTCGCAGAATCCGTCGCCGGCCTGCACGACGCGGTCGATGATGGCGTCAGCAGGATCGAGCCGGCTGGAGACGAGGCTCTCCGCGTGAGTCGTCATGCGAAGACGAACCCGGCCTGGTCAAGCGCGCGGGCAGATTCGGCCCGGAATGTCCGGCTCGGATCGTCGCTCGTCACCGGCGCTGCCGGGACGACGTCGACACGCGTGGCGGCAGGCACCCAGCGGTCATCGAGTGGATGCGGAGCGGTCGAAAGCACCAGCAGCAGGTCCACTTCGCTGCGCAGGGTGACCCAGTCGCCGGGCCGGCTGTGATCGGAGACGAAGGCCAGCCCGGCGGCGCCGTCGAGCGCAGCCTTGCTGAAGAGGTTGACCGTGGCGTGCAGATCGGCCTCGCTACGCCCGTGTTTGCGCAGCTCGGAGAGCAGGCCGGTGCGGGCGCTGCGCCGCCAGTCGTTGCGGTCTGTTGCGTACGAGCTCTCGCCGTATTCGGAAAGGCCGTGCCCGCACAAGGCGTCGTGCCAGGCCAGCGAAGAGCCAGTCATCGAGGCCAGCCCGATGCCCCGATCGGACATCAGCACCATCGGCGGCTTTGATACAGGCGCTGTACTGCGCCTTCAGGGTGTCAGGCACATTCAGCCGATCAGCCCGGTGACCAGCGGCGAAGACCAGGAGGCTCACGTTAGCCCGGGCCGCCTCGGCGGTGAAGGTGACCGAGCGGCCTCGTGCTACCTGCAGCGACCAAGCAGCGCCCGCGGGCACGGTATGGCTCAACAGCGTCGCTGTCATGATCGGCCTCCCCATCGAGCAGAGACCCGGACTGCAGCACGGCCCGGGGCCATATCGGCCTCCCGGGCTTTTCTCCCGCCGTGGAACGGTGTCAACCGCGACCCCGCCTGCATCTCTCGGACCAGACCTCCCGGCAAGCAGGAGCGGAACCCTAGACGCGCCCTGCCACAAGAGCAGGTCAAACATAGTTGACCGCCACGAGGTTAACGAGTCAAGCCAGCGCAGTAACGAGTGAGTTTCACTTGCGGTAGTGCAGGTAGACCACTCCGCCGTCGAAACGCCGCTCGCCGACTAGTTCGAGTGCCAGCCGGACATCGCCCGGCAGCGCGGGCTTGCCGCCCCCGACGACGATGGGGTTGACGAAGAAGTGGTACTCGTCCACCAGCCCCGCCCGAATGGCCTGAGCGGCGAGGTCTGGACCCCCAACGCTGATGTCACGGGCGGAAGAGTCCTTCAGCTGCCGTATCGCTGTGGGGTCGAACTCGCGCTCGATGCGCGTTCGGGCGCTGGACACCGCCTGCAGCGAGGTGGAGTACACGATCTTGTCGGCCGCCGCCAGATGTTCGCGAAGTCAGCCGCCACGGAACCCTCCGGGGCGACGAGCGATTCCCAGGCGAGCATCACCTCATACATCCGGCGCCCGATAGAGGTAGGTGCCGATCGACCGTTCGAGGTCGTTGACGAAGGCGTGCACCTCCTCGTCAGGCGCCGACCAGTCGAAGCGGCCCTCCTGATCCTCGATGTAGCCGTCGAGCGAGGTGATCGCCGAATAGATCAGCTTTGCCATCTATGACCTCCCTGTGCGTCGCCTGCAGATGTCTGCATTCCGACAATCGTCGCAAATGGCCTGTTGAGCCATGCTTTGATGGGCGTCCAAACGAAGCTGGGAGATCAACATGGCGGTTACTTCGGGCGCGAAGACTCGCGTTCATGCGGGTACAGCTCTGGTCGGGATCGCCTTCCTGGTCGCGGCTTGCGGGAGCAGCGGATCGAAGTCCGCGTCCTCCGGCGCCTCGGCGGCCATCAAGTCGGCCGGCGCATCGCAGGCTCCAGCATCGTCGAAGCCGCCCAAGGTCGCCAAGGCCGGATCCGGCGGCTCCTTCTGCGACAAGGCCCGTTCGCTGGACGCGGCGCAGTCGAAGGATGCCGAGGCTCTTGACCACCGGCAGATCCCAAGCAGCTGGAGCAGTTCGAGGAGAACGCGCTCTCCGCGCTGTCCGGCATCGTGGCGTCCGCGCCCTCGGAGATCAAGGGCGCGTTGGCGACCCTCGCCGACTGGCGACCAGAAATTCTTCGACGCCCTCAAGGCCGCCAATTTCGACTTCGCCAAGATCTCGCCAGAGACCATAAGCGCGTTCGCAGACCCCTGAGTTCACCCAGGCCACCGACAAGATCACGGCCTATCTCGCGTCAACCTGCGGGATCTCCCCGTCCGCCGCAGCCCACCCCGTAGGCGAACGTCAAAGGAGCCGGTGTCAGACCAGACACCGGCTCCTTTGAGCTGATCTTGCGAGCGGCGCTCAGCCCTTGGGCTGCGCGGCGTATCGCAGGTAGGGCTTGATCTCTTCGACGTCATCGAAGCGTGCCTTGGCGTCTTCGGTGGAGACGGTCGGCGCGACGATGACGCGGTCGCCCGGCTTCCAGTCGACCGGAGTGGAGACCGGGTTAGCGTCGGTCACCTGCAGGGCGTCGACCACCCGGACGATCTCATCGAAGTTGCGCCCGACCGACTTCGGGTAGGTCAGCGTCAGGCGGACCTTGTTCTTCGGGTCGATGATGAACACGGAGCGAACCGTCGAGGTGTCGCCCGCGCCCGGGTGGATCATGTCGTACGCCTCGGAGACCTTGCGGTCCGGGTCGGCGATGATCGGGAAGTTGAGCGCAACCCCGCCCACCTCGGCGATGTCGGGGGCCCAGCCCTGGTGTGACTCCAGCGGGTCGACCGATACGGCGATCGCCTTGACGTTGCGCTTGTCGAACTCGCCTTTCAGGCTGGCGGTGCGGCCGAGCTCCGTGGTGCAGACCGGCGTGAAGTCCGCCGGGTGGCTGAAGAGCACCGCCCACGAGCCGTTCTTCCAGTCGAGGAAGTCGATCGTGCCCTCAGTGGTGTCAGCGTGGAAATCGGGGGCATCGTCGCCCAGCCGAAGTGCCATGGTCATTCTCCTCGTTGCGGTTTGTTGGCAGGGTGTGTCATGCGCGAACACAGCCCTGCGGCGTCGCTTCCAGCCTAAAGGACTTCGGCGCGAAGATCACCAAATCTGATCGACCTACTTCAGATCACCAGATCTCGTCGACGTACTTGTCCGTGCCCGCACTCGTACGCAGGAAGGGCGCCGCGAGCAGCACGTCGGCGATGCCCGCCTTCTCGATGCCGTCGGTGTACGCGTGCAGCCGGTCCAGCTCGCCCCGGACGTCGCCGCCAACGAAGAAGAGCTGGCACACCCGGTTTTCTTCGCCGCCGGGTGAGCCCAGGGCCATCGGCGTCCCCGAACGGCCCGATCCTCGAAAGGCCGGGGAGGGGATCCACGAAGCCGCGATCTCAAGGTTGGATCCGGCCAGCACCTCGGGAAGCAGCTCCTTGCTGAGGTCGGCATGAGTGGCGGCGGCATCGCGACCGTCACGACCATCGAGCCAGACAGCCACGATCGCGTCGTACTTGTGGTCCAGGGCGAGGGTCAGCGGAACAGCGTCCTCGTCCCGGTAATCGACGCCGACGTACTGGTAGGTCGCGGTGTGGACATGCGAACGCTCGGCGAAGCCGCGACCGTTCTCGTACAGGTCCTTGACCTGGATCAGCGACCACTCGTCCCACTCCGGCTGGTGGTCCTTGAGCACCCAGTAGATCGCCACGTAAGAGCCGGCGTCGACCGGGCTGGCGATCGAGTCGCCCTTCGGC
Organism: uncultured Actinomycetota bacterium; assembly: GCA_963839015.1. Classification (GTDB taxonomy): domain Bacteria; phylum Actinomycetota; class Actinomycetes; order Frankiales; family Frankiaceae; genus DATAZK01. The sequence continues at coordinate 343,117 of CAWITL010000001.1, forward strand.
CAGCGCAGCGACTTCATCTCGCGGGTGGCTACCCAACGGCTGCCGGCGATCTGGTACTGGGCCTCCATGCAGCCGCCGTAGAAGTGGTCACGCTCGTACCAGCGGTTGTAGGCGCGCTCAAAGCCCTTGTGGGGATCGACCAGGGTCAGCAGCATGCTGCCGACCTTGACCGGATAGGCCTCGGGTCCCGCGACCTCAAGGGGGTTGTACGCCATTACCGTCCTCCATCGCCAAAGGTTGCGGCGCCGTCGCCGACGGTCGCCCATCGTGGATCTGACGCCGCATCAGATCAAGACGTTCCAGATCTTCGCACGAGGCCTTCCGGCACTGGCATGGCAGCCTAGGGGGATAGCGGTTTGGTGACACGGAGCGGAAGAGGGCGTTAGCGATGCCGGCACTGAGGTCGAGGACGACCACGCACGGACGCAACATGGCTGGGGCGCCGGGCACTGTGGCGGGCGACGGGCATGACCGACGGCGACTTCGGCAAGCCGATCGTCGCTGTCGCTAACAGCTTCACCCAGTTCGTGCCGGGCCACGTTCACCTGCGCGACATGGGCCGACTCGTCGCCGATTCGATCGCCGAAGCGGGCGGGGTGGGCCGCGAGTTCAACACCATTGCGGTGGATGACGGCATCGCCATGGGGCACGGCGGAATGCTGTATTCGCTGCCCAGCCGCGAGCTCATCGCCGACTCGGTCGAGTACATGGTGCAGGCCCACCAGGCTGACGCGCTGGTCTGCATCAGCAACTGCGACAAGATCACCCCAGGAATGCTGCTGGCCGCGCTGCGGCTCAACATCCCGACCGTTTTCGTCAGCGGCGGCGCCATGGAGGCCGGCAAGGCAGTGGTCTCCGACGGTGTGGCGCGTACCGGAATCGACCTGATCACCGCCATGTCGGCGTCCGCGGACGAGTCCGTCTCCGACGACGATCTCGCCGGAATCGAACGGTCCGCCTGCCCGACCTGCGGCTCATGCTCCGGCATGTTCACCGCCAACTCGATGAACTGCCTCACCGAGGTGCTCGGGCTCTCGCTGCCGGGCAACGGCAGCACGCTGGCCACGAGCCTGCTGCGCAAGACCCTCTTCGAGGACGCCGGCCGCCTGGTCGTCGACCTGTGCCGACGCTGGTATGGCGAGGACGACGCAAGCGTGCTTCCCCGGGCCATCGCTGACCGCCGCGGCTTCTCCAACGCGATGATCGTCGACATCGCCATGGGCGGCTCGACCAACACCGTGCTGCACCTGCTCGCCGCCGCGCGCGAGGCCGGTGTCGACTTCGACCTCGACGACATCGATGCCCTCAGCCGCCGAACCCCCTGCATCTGCAAGGTGGCACCAAGCTCGGAATACCACATGGAAGACGTCCACCGAGCGGGCGGCATCCCGGCGATCATGGGGGAGCTCGATCGGGCAGGACTACTGGATCGCACCGTGAGCGCCGTGCACGCGCCGTCGCTCGACGTGTGGCTCGAGCGGTGGGACATCCGCCGCGACGAGCCGGCGCCGGCAGCGACCGAACTCTTCTCCGCCGCCCCCGGCGGCGTGCGTACCACTGAGGCGTTCTCCTCGAATGCCCGCTGGGACACCCTCGATCTCGATGCCAAGAACGGATGCGTGCGTTCGGTCGACAACGCCTACAGCACCGACGGCGGGCTGGCCATCCTGCGCGGCAACCTCGCCCCCGACGGCTGCGTGGTCAAGACGGCCGGCGTGGCCGCCGGGCAGCTCACCTTCACCGGGCCGGCCAAGGTCAGCGAGAGTCAGGAGGAGGCGGTCAGCCAGATTCTCGGCAAGAAGATCGTCGCCGGCGACGTCGTGGTGATCCGCTACGAGGGCCCCAAGGGCGGCCCGGGCATGCAGGAGATGCTCTACCCGACGAGCTTCCTGAAAGGCCGTGGTCTCGGGCGCCGCCTGCGCGCTGATCACCGACGGGCGGTTCTCCGGTGGCACCAGCGGCTTGTCGATCGGCCACGTCTCTCCGGAGGCGGCCGCTGGAGGGCTGATCGCTCTGGTGGAGGACGGCGACCTGATCGAGATCGACATCCCTCAGCGGCTGATCCGGCTGGCAGTTGACGATGCGACTCTGGCCGCCCGTCGTGAGGCCCGGGAGGCCGCTGGGTACCGCCCTGCTCCCCGCGACCGGCCCGTTTCGGCGGCACTGCGCGCCTACGCGGCGCTGGCGTTATCGGCCGACAAGGGCGCCGCGCGGGACGTCGACGCCGTCTGAGCCGCTGTCATCCCGCAGGGGTCCAGTCGGCGGCGGCAATGACTTCGGCCTGGCGCGGGAAGATCTTCTGGGTCAGTACCCGATGTACCTCGTCGTCGGCGTCGAGGCACAGGTCTTCGAGCACGGTGAGCTGGTAGTCGCGGTCGGCAGCCTCCCGCAGCGTGGAGAGCACCACTCCGCTGGTCGCGATTCCGGCTAGCACGAGACCGGTGACCTCGCGAGCCCGCAGCACGAGTTCGAGGTCGCTGCCCGTGAAGGCGCTGACTCGCTTCTTGGTCACCACGACCTCGCCCTTGCCCCGCAGCAGCCGCTCATGTGGTTCGGCGGCCGGGTCGCCGAGCAGCATGCCCCCACCGGCCTTGGCGGCGCCGAAACTCTTGTTGCGCAGGGAGATTTCGTGGTGGCCCGGGTTGAAGGCGACCCTCACCAGCACGACCAGCAATCCGGCTTGCTCGGCCTTTTCCTGCGCCGCGACGACGCGGTCGAGGTAGGCCTCGTGCGGCGCGAACCGGTCGATGATGCCGTTCTGAAGGTCCATGAGCAGCAGCGCCTGTGTCATGCGATTGATCCTGCACGGTCAACCTGGCAGCTCCGGGAGACGGCCGGTCGCCGACCTGACAGGCTGATCATCAATCGCGCACACGGCGAGCCGGCCGGCATGAGCTGAGGGCTGTCCGGCCGGCAAGGGGAGGCTCGACTTGAAGTACGTACTGGGCGTACTGCTGCTGATCTTTTTCGCCGTCACGGTCGGCAAGCTCTGCGGCCGCGTACTGGGGGTTCGGCTCGGGCGCGTGCGGGGCGTCATCACCGGAGTCGTGGGCTGGATCGCCGGCGTGGCGGCCGCGGTCTTCACGCTCGCCGCCCAGGACGGAGACGGTCTGACCCTGACCGTCCACACCTTCGGCGGCTGGGTCGCGTTTGTCGTGCTGACGATCCTGTTCGGAACTCTGGCGGCGATGCCCGTCGCCATCGCCGTGGATCTGATCACCCGCACCGGGCCGCCGCATTCCCGGCGGCGGGCCCGACGGATCCTGCTGCATCCGGTGAAAAGCAGCAAAGACGCGCTTGCTCCCTACGGTCGGTTGCGAGAGGTGGCCGCTAGCGCGCGGCGTGCGAACCTCCTGCATCTGCGCTACGCCTCCCGCTCGGCCCTCGATTCACCCGACATGTCGCGTCGTCTCCGGGTGGTTCTTGAAGACTCCGGCGGCATGTTGATCAAGTTCGGGCAGATCGCGTCCACCCGCGACGACATCCTTCCCGACGCACTCACCAGCGAGCTGGCGAAGCTGCGCGCTGACGTGCGTGCCGTGCCCCCTGATGAGGTGCGCACCATGGTGGAGAGCGAGCTGGGTGAATCCGCGGAGCTGGCTTTCGCCAGCTTTGAATGGGAGCCACTGGCAGCAGCGTCGATCGGTCAGACCCACCGCGCCGTGCTGCATGACGGCACCCGGGTGGTGGTGAAGGTGCAGCGGCCAGGGATCGCTGAGGTCGTGTCCCGTGACGCCTCCGTCCTGCGCCTTGCCTCCCGCCAGCTCGAACGCCGGGTGGAGGCGGCGCGGTCGGTCAATCTGGCCAGCCTGTGCAACGAGCTCATCGAGGGTGTCGAAGCCGAGCTCAACTACCTCAACGAAGCGACGTCGGGCATGCAGCTGCGCGAGCGCCGGGCCGACGACGTCGGCATCGCCGTTCCGAAGGTCTATTCGACGCTGACGACTGAGCGCATCCTTGTGATGGAAGAGGCGGTAGCCCGCTCCATCTCCGATCCGCAGGCGCTCGACGAATCGCCGATCTCCCGGATGGAGATTGCTCGCCGGGTGCTGTCGTCCTTCCTCGGCCAGATCATCCAAGACGGCGTTTTCCATGCCGACCCGCATCCCGGAAACATGCTGATCGACACCTCCGGAACCGTGTGGCTGCTCGACTTCGGCTCGGTGGGACGCCTGGATGCGATCGAGCGCGACGCCATGCGGGGCATCGTTCTTGGGGTGGCGACCAACGACCCGAGCTTGCTGGCCCGGGCGGCCCGCGACCTCGCCGGCAATCCCGGGTCGATCGACCTGCGGGCGCTGGAAGCTGATCTGGCCGGTTCGCTGAGCCAGCTGGAAGGCGGCGGGGTCGATCCACGCCTGATCGGCCAGGTGCTCGGAGTGATGCAACGCCATGGCATGAACGTCCCGCCCTCGATGACCCTGCTGGCACGAGCACTGCTGACTCTGGAAGGCACGCTCAAGCAGCTCGAACCGACGTTCAACCTCGGCAATGAGAGCAAGAGCCTCGCGATGCGCGACCACCGCGACGCGTTTGGTTCACCGCAGGAGATCCTGCAGAAGGAATTGCTCCACGCCCTTCCCGCCCTGCGCACGCTGCCGGAGCACGCCGAGACGCTCGCAAACCAATTGCGCGCCGGCCGTTTGACCCTAAGGATGGATCGCTACGCCGGCGGGGATCGCCAGGTCGTTGATAATTGGGTCGACCGAACCGTCATCGCCGCTGTCGGCGGGTTCGGGGTGATGGCCTCGGCGCTGCTGCTCTTTGGCGCCGCCTTGACGCAGAGCAACCGGGTGCAATTCGCCTTATGGATACTGGGATTTTTCGGCCTGGCGGCCGGATCGGTCTTGCTGATGCGCAGCGCTGCCCGGGCGCTTCGGCGTACCTACGGTCGCATCGACTGAGCCACTCGGGCGACCCGGGCTACGGTGCGCCGGCGACTCTGAGAAAGGCCTGACGCTCGACCGCACCCTCCGAAAGAGGCGGCTCTGAAGGCGGCTCGGGCTGCTCCGCGACCTGATCCGCCACCTTGACCCGCGCCGAAGCCTCCAACTCGTCCAGCGTTGCCGAGTACTTATTGGCACCTGCCTTGCGAGTGCGCTGACGGTCAGTCATAGGTTCACGATGCGCCGAATGACGTTCAGCCGCAACCAGTAGAGGGGTCAACGATGACCAACGCCACCGCCACGGCCGTGCGAGCCTGGCAGGTCGTCAGATACGGGGCTCCGTCGGAAGCGCTGGAGCTGACCAAGATCCCGGCGCCGGAGCCCGAACCCCGCGAGATTCTGGTGAAGGTGGCGGCGTCGGTGCTCAATTACAACGAGGTCGACGGGTGCCGCGGTCGCTACCTCACGATCAACCCGCCGCTGCCGTACACGTTGGGCATGGAGTTCGTCGGTGAGGTGATTGGCGCCGGCGAACAGGCCCGGGAATGGATCGGGCGCCGGGTCATGGGCTCGGCAAGAGGCGCGTTCGGTGCCCATGCCGAGCAGGTCGTCGGGCCCATCGACATGGCCTTTGAGGTGCCGGCCGAGCTCAGCGATGTCGACGCTGCCGCCTTCTACTACCCGTTTCACCTTGCCTATCTGGGTCTGCATGAGCGCGGCCAGCTCAAGAAGGGCGAGACCGTCCTGATCCACGCCGCGGCCGGGGGAGTCGGATCGGCAGCTGTTCAGCTCGCCGTCGCCGCCGGGGCACGCGTGATCGCCACTGCCAGCACCCCCGAAAAGCTTGAATTCGCTCGGGGTCTTGGCGCCGACGTGGTCATCGATTACCGCAACGGTTTCGCCGACGCCGTCCTCGCGGCGACGGATGGACGCGGCGTCGACGTGTGCTTCGACGGCGTGGGGGGCGGGGTGATGATGGAGTCGCTGCGCTGCCTGACCCGCGGTGGCCGCCACCTGGTGATCGGTTTCGCGAGCGGGATCGAGGCCGAGGAGGTTCCGATGGTGAACGGGCGGGCGTTGTGCTTCGGCAACTTCTCCCTGGTTGGCGTGATTCTCGCCTACGGCGACCCGGTAGCTCCCGGTTCGGGCTTCAATCCGACGCCGTACTCGGTGGCCACAAGAGTCCACGAACATCTCGTGGAGCTGCTGCGAGCCGGTCAGATCCGCACCCTGGTCAGCAAGACGGTCCCCTTCGAGCAGCTGCCGCAGGCGCTTGATGAGATGGAGAACCGCTCGACGGTCGGTCGGGTGGTCGTGCAAATCGGTGCGGCCTGAAGTCCGGCTCCTCCGCCGATGAGTTGAGTACGGGCCCGTCGTCCAAGAGGACGACATCCACAATTTCGAGCAGGGAGCGCCGGATGCGCATTGTGCTGGCCGATTTCATCAGCCTTGACGGGGTGGTTCAAGCTCCCGGTGGTCCGCAGGAAGACACCGACGGCGGGTTCGCGCACGGCGGCTGGTCCATGCCGTTCTTCGACCCGGATGCCATGGGCCCGTTCCTCGGCGAGGCAATGGGCTCCACCGAGGCGCTGCTCTTCGGCCGGCGCACCTGGGAGACGATGGCGGGAGCCTGGCCGGACCGGGCCGGCGACCCCTTCGCCGACCGGATGAACGCGCTGCCGAAATACGTGGCCTCGCGGAGCCTCACCCAGGATGACCTGCACTGGAACGGTTCGACGCTGCTTGACCCCAGCGATGTGATCGGAGCCCTCCAGCGCCTGCGGTCCCAAAGCGGCGGCGAGATACAGGTGATGGGCAGCCCCAGCCTGGCGAAGACTCTCGTGAGCGAAGGGCTCGTTGATGAGTACCGGCTGATGATCGAGCCGATCATTCTGGGTGGGGGCAAGACCATCTTCCCCAGCGATGGCACCGCGCGCCCGCTCGAACTCATCAGCGTGACGAAGGGAAGCACTGGAGTGCTGATCTGCGCCTACCGGCCGACCACCTAAACGGGGCCGGCTCAGGGGCTTGAGGCGACGGCCACCGGCAGTGCTCCAACCGGCAGTGCTCCGACCGCTCCCAGCGGATCGGCGAGCAACGGTCCGAAGGCCAACTCGGCGGCGCCGAGCAATGGGCCGTCCTGGCCCAGCGCGGCAGGCCGTAGCTCGACCATGCCGCGTGATGCCGCCATTGCGTGTTGGTCCAGGGCGGACTCGACCTGGACCTGGGCGAGAGCGAGCACCTCCTCGAGCGAGCCGCCCATGACGACCAAGCGAGGGTTGAGCAGGTTCACCATGTTCGCCACCGCCCGCCCGAGGGAGTCGGCCAGCGATTGAACGGCGCTCAGCGCCTTCGAGTCACCGTGAGCGGCGGCGCGGAGCACGTCATCCACCACGCCGTCACTGTCAGCCAGGCGAAGCAGGGCGGCATCGCCGACGAACATCTCCACGCAGCCCTGCATGCCGCAATGACACAGCGGACCGGCCGGATCAAGGACGGTGTGACCCACTTCGCCGGCGAGCCCGCCGGCCCCGCGCAGCGGCCGCCCGTCCACCAGGATCCCCGCGCCGACGCCGATCCGACCCAGCAGGTAGATGACGTCGTCGTAGCCGCGGGCACTTCCCCGACTGTGCTCAGCGAGGACGGCAAGGTCCGCATCGTTGCCGATCGAGACCGGCAGCGAAGGGGCGGCGCTGTCCATGAGTTCGCCGAAATCAGCGTCGTGCCACCCAAGGTTGGGGGCCAGGCCGATCACATTCGTACGGCGCTGAACGGTGCCCGGGACGCTGATCCCGATCCCGACCGGACGGGCGTCGTTGCCCACGATCTGCGTAAGGATCGGCACCGCCTCGGCGATTTGTGCGGCTACGTCCTCGGGCATGAGCGGACCGGCCCGGGGGTTTATGACCTCCCGTGCCAGTACATGGCCGCCGATACCGACCGCAGCGGCGACCACCCGCGTCACGTCGATGTCCACCGCCACCACGAAAGGGCTGTCGGGCCGCGGTCCGACGACGTGGGACGGGCGGCCGACGCGAGGACCCCCCGACGGGACTGACTCGCCAAGCAGCCCCAGGGCAGCAAGCTCAGCGACCAGATCTCCGATGGTGGAGCGACTCAGACCCAGCCGTTGCGTGAGCGCTGCCCGGGTCAGTTCACCGTCGAGATGGACCTGTTGAAGCACGAGGGCGAGGTTGTGACGCCGCATGGCGTCCTGGCGCACCGGCGCCTGCCGGATCAAGTGCCGCTCTCCCTCACTGGAGCCTTGCGGGTCAGCTTGTGGGCAAAGCGCGCCGGCGCGACAGGGCGTCTACCGCCGCGGCGATCAAGAGCACCGCTCCGGTGATGACCTCCTGATGCTGCACACCCAGGTTGGGCTTGAGGCCGATCCCGTTCGGGATCATGACGATGACCAGGGCACCCAGGATGGCATCGCGCGGCTTGCCCCGACCGCCGAACAGCGACGTTCCACCGATGACCGCAGCAGCAACGGCGAACAGCAGGATGTTGCCCGCTCCCAGATCCAGCTGCGCACCGCCGGTGTTGGACGCCAGGAAGATTCCTCCTAGGGCCGCCATGGCCGAGCACGTCGTGAAGGCGGTCACCTTGATATGGCGCACGTCGATGCCGGCTCGTCGGGCGGCCTCTTGGTTACCGCCGGTCGCGAACAGATGCCGGCCCCACGTCGTCTTGCTGATCGCGATCGTGCAAATGATCATCAACGTGATGGGGACAGTGGCGGCCCACGGCAGGCCCTCGATCTTTTTGAAGTTGTTCGTATTGCGGTTCTGGTTGGCGAAGTACGTGATCAGCACGCCCGCGACGGTGATGACGCCCGCCCGCAGCACGACCAGGCTCATCTTGTCGGCGGCCAGCCCTTTGGCCTGCGCCCGTATCGACTTGAGGGCGGTAAAGGCGAAGTAGCCACCGCACACCACGATCGTGTAGACCCAGCTCCAGAAGGGCGACATGTTGTCGTGCGCCAGGCCGTACCAGAGGTTGTAGTTGTTGACGCCGATCGGCTGCGAGTTCAGTGCGAAAAGCAGCACACCCTGGAACGCGAGGAAGAGCGCGAGGGTGACGATGAAGCTGGGGATGCCGACCGCGGCGACGAGCCAGCCGATGAAGATGCCGATCGCGCAACCCGCCGCGACGGCAAAGATGAGTGCGAAGATCACGTGTTTGTCGAGGCCGGTCAACGCGATGATCACACCGAAGGCGACAATGACTGGCCCGGTGATCGACTTCAGATACAGGCCCAGCAGCGCCATCAGGATCATCGAGCCGAGGATCGACCAGTAGAGCAGCCCTGATATCCCGTGATGCAGCCCGCGGGAGAAGATGGCCTGGGCGGCGAATCCCGCGGCGAGGCCGCCAGTGGTTCCGGCCGAGAGGTCGATCTCCCCAAGCAGCAGGACGAAGACCAGGCCTAGCGCGATGATCGCGATGTAGGCGCCCTGGCCGGGCAGATTTCCGATGTTGTTGCGGCTCAGGAACCGGTTGCTGACCTGGGAAAAGATCACGGCCAGCACGATGAGACCGAGCACCGAGGGCAGGGCCCCCGGATCGCCGGATCGCAGTCGCGTGAAGTACGAGGTGACGGCGTCGCCGATGCTCCGGCGCTCGACGTCCAGGTAGAAGTCTCCGGCCGGACGGTCGCCCGCTACCGCCTTCTTCGGCGGTGGGGCGGGCTCGGCGCTGGGCTCGGGGCTGGTGCTGCTTACGTCTTGACTCATCAGACCCGTCCTCAGATGCTCTCGTCGGCGGTCGCCGGCGCGAGACCTATGTCGCCGCTGCGGCCGGAGGTGATCAGCTCAACAATCTGCGTCGTCGTCGTGTCTTTGGTGAAGATCTCCGCGGCGATCCGGCCCAGGAAAAGGGCTGCGACGCGGTCTGCCACCTCCATCACGTCGTTCATGTTGTGCGAGATGAGCACGACGCCCAGGCCCTGATCTGCCAGTCGCCGGACGAGGTCGAGCACCTGACGGGTCTGTGCCACACCAAGGGCGGCGGTCGGCTCGTCGAGGAAGACGACCTTGCTGTTCCACAACACCGCCTTGGCGATGGCCACCGTCTGCCGCTGGCCACCGGACAGGCTGGCAACGCGTTGGCGTACCGACGAGACGGTGCGCACCGCCAGGGTGGTCAGGGTGGCCCGGGCCTTTTGCTCCATCTCACCGTCGGCGAGAAAGCCGAAGCGGTTGATTTCGCGTCCCAGGAACATGTTCTGGGTGATGTCGAGGTTGTCGGCGAGCGCCAGATCCTGGTAGACGAATTCGATCCCCAGTGCCGCCGCGGCCCGGGGGTCGTTCAGCGTCACCGGGGTGCCCTCGAATTCGACGACGCCGCTGTCGATCGTGTTGATGCCGGCGATGCATTTGACGAGGGTCGACTTGCCGGCTCCGTTGTCGCCCACCAGTGCTGTGACCTCACCCGGATAAACGGCGAGGTCAATGTCATGCAGGACGTGGACTGGCCCGAAGCTCTTATTCAGGCCGGTGATTTTCAGGATCGGGTCAGCCACCGCGACATCCTCTCTCAGAGGCAGCTAATCCCGGAAGCGGCGGGCTGCCGCTCCCGGGACGAGCCGACCGGCGGCCGGAGGAAGTGTTTCCCCCGGCCACCGGCCGGTTGTGCTTGGAGCAGTGTGCTACGAGACACCCAGCTTGGCGCAAGCAGCCTCGACACCCTTGCAGACCTGGGCCTGCGTGAGGGCGCCCGCCTTGATGACGTCGGAGATGTTTGCCTGGGTGATGACCTGGGCCGGAAGGAGCAGAGCTTGGATCTTGTGGGTGGAGTCCTTCGGGTCCGGGAAGTTGCTCAGGGTGAGTCCGGCGTCCTGGGCGGTCTTTCCAGCGATCAGTGCAATGGCGAGCTGAGACGCTGCGTTGGCCTCGAGGCTGACGTTCTTGAAGATCGTCATGCTCTGCTGGCCGTTGATGATGTTCTGCAGGCCCTCGACGCCGGAGTCCTGCCCGGTGATGACGACGTGGCCGGCGAGACCATTGCTCTTAAGCACACCAATCACGGCGTTGGCGATGTCGTCGTTGGCAGCGAGGACGCCGTCAACCTTGCCGCCGTTGGCGGTAAGCGCCTGCGTGAAGGTCGGGGCCGCCTGGTTGACGTCCCAGCCCTTGACGACCGACTCCGAAGCGATCTTCAGCTTGCCGGCGGATGCGAGCGGCTTGAGCACCGAGTTGGCACCGTTGGAGAACAGGATGGCGTTGTTGTCGACATCCTTTCCGCCGTCCATCTCGATGATCTGCGGGTTCTTGGCGTTGCTGGCATTGAGGCAGTCAACGAGCGTCTGGCCCTGCAGCTTTCCGACCTCTTCGTTGTCGAAGGAGACGTAGTACTGCGCGGTGCCGCCGAGGTTGACGCGGTCGTAGTCGATGACCTTGATGCCGGCCGCGGTGGCTTCCTTCTCGACTGCCGCGCCTGACGTGGCGTCGATCGAGTCCATGATCAGGACCTTGACGCCCTCACCGATCATGCTCTGGGCGATCTGCTGGTAGCGCGCCGTGCTGCCACCGGCGTTCTGGACGTCCGGGGTGAGCCCGGCGGCGCTGAGCGACTTGGTGAGCAAAGGTGCGTCGTACAGCGTGTAGCGAGTCGATGACGTGGTGTCAGGAAGGATGACGCCGACCTTGCCACTCGCCTTCAACGGGGTGGCGGTGGTCGAGGGAGCCTTGTCGGCGCTCTGCGGCGGGTTGCTGAGCTTGCAGGCGGCGGTGATCCCGCTGGCGCCGGAACTGGCGCTGGGCTTACTGCTGCTGCCACTGTTATTGGACCCGCTGCTGGATGAACCGCAAGCGCTCACGGTGAGCGCTGTAGCGGCGCAGCACGCCACTAATCCGACCGCACTTTTGCGCATTGCACACGCCCTTCCGGGGGTAATCGGGTCGCCCGAGGGCGCCGCTGGAGATGAATGTTCTCCGCGGGAACCTATGCCAGATGAGGTGCGCATCACAGTCATTGGGTCAAAAAAGTTACGGGTGCGTTACCAAGCGCGTCTGATAGGGCGCTGAGTAGGGCCTGAGTGCTGAGTAGGCCCTATGTGGGCCCTGAGTACGGTCAATGGCCATGAGTAATGAGCGCGAGTTCAGCCTCGAGTGGTTCGGGTGCACGACTTTTCGGCTTCGGGTCAACGGTTTGACGCTCATGCTCGACGCGTATCTCAGCAAGGTTCCGGGTGCGATGCCCCAGGGTCTGAGCGCCGCCGACATCCCCGCCGCGGATTTCGTCTTCATCAGCCATGCGCACTTCGATCACATGGTCGATGCCGCGCCGATCGCCCTGGCAACCGGTGCCACGGTCGTCGCCAATTATGAGGCGATTCGGGTGTTACGCGGCGCCGGCGTACCCGGCGAACAGCTGCTGGCTGCCTCCGGGGGAGAGACCGTCGAGTGCGGCCAGGGCGTGACCGCACGGGTGCTGCCCAGCCTTCATTCCTGCCTGTTCGCCACCAGCTCGCCTGATTCCGGCGCTTCCTGCCTCGGCGATCTGGGCGTCTCACTACAGGATCGCCGAGCGAGGCTGAGCCAGCTCTTCGAGCTGCTACCGCAGGCGGTTGACGCTGGAGCCGGCTATTTCGAGCGGACCGCAGGGCAGTGCTCGCCCGAGGACGGCGGCCAATTGACGTACCTCATCGAGACCCCTGAGCGCAGCATCCTGTTCAGCGCGAGCTCTGGCTACTGGACGGGTCTCATCTCGGCGCTGCGGCCGGACGTTGCCGTGTTGGCGCTGACCGGACGACCCAACGTCGACGGCGAGCCTTTCCAAGGGTCGCTTGCGGATTACTTGCTCGGCCAGGTGCAGCTGCTGGCGCCTCAACAGGTGATTTTGTGTCATCACGATGCGTTGCTTCCCCCGGTCATGCCCGCGATCAACGTGGAGCAGGCACTCGCCCTGCTTGCCGAGAAGGCCCCGCAGGCCAAGCACCTCGACATGCCGCTCTGCATGCCGGTGAGTCTCAGTCGCTAGGGCCGTCGAGCTCCACGGCGAGCCGGGCCGTGATCTCGGTGAGCACCCGAGCCGCGATTGCCAAGTCCTCGACGGGAATGTCTGCGTAGGCACGGGCGACGACGGGTCCGGTGGCAGCGCGTACTCGCGCCACGGTCGCCGCGCCCGCGGAGGTGACGGCGAGCCGCCCGTCCTCCTCCACGAGCAGGGATTCACGGAGCAGCTCCTCGATCGCCTCTTGGACGTCACGTGCGGCGAATCGTGCCGTTTGGGCGACCCGGGCTACGTGCGGTTCCCGGTCGATCGGTCCGCTCGCGCCGTTCGCCAGCACCAGGGTGATCCACGGCGTCTCGTCCAGAGTCGTAGCCGAAAGTGCCTGGTAAAGAACGGCATTGTGCGTCTTCTCCGCCTGGCCGACGAGTGATGGCGTCAAGGTGGTCGTCATGTCGAGCTCCTCAATTCGTTGGTGCGACCAATGATAGAAAAACGATTGGTACAACCAACGATCGGTTAGGGTTTGTTCCATCGACGCACCGCAAGCTTCTGCCCCGGCCCGCCTGCTGCAGCTGCCCAGCTGGTTGCTGAGCCAGGCTTCGCTGCGCGCCCATCAGTTGCTCGTCGAGACCCTCGCCGGTGCGGACGCGCGCGGCTACGACTACAGGCTGCTTGCCGCGTTGGAGGAGCACGGACGGACCAGCCAAGCCACCCTTTCGCGCAGCACGGGTATCGATCGCAGCGACGTCGTGGCCACCGTGAACGACCTGGTGGCACACCGATACGTCAAACGGAGCGTGGACCCTGCGGATCGACGGCGCAATCTCATCACCCTCACTGCACGAGGTCGCACCCACTTGAAACGCCTGGACGAGCTGGTCGTGCGCGTGCAGGACCAGCTGCTGGCGCCGTTGTCGGCGCCGGAGCGTCGGGATCTCACCGGGCTGCTGCTGCGCGTCGTGGAGGGTGCGCCCAAGGCATAGCAGGTGGCCGGAGCACAGGCCTTTCATGGCGAATGGACAATCGACGTGCCAGCAGCGCCGAGCCGCCGGTCAAAAGCGAGGAGAAAATCATGGGATCTTTTGACGGAAGGGTCGCCTTCATCACCGGCGCCGCCCGCGGCCAGGGCCGTACCCACGCCGTGGCGCTGGCCCGCGAGGGCGCGGACATCGTCGCCTCCGACTACTTCGGCGAGCTCGACGGCATCGGTTATCCGCTGTCGGATCGGGCCGATCTCGAGCAGACCGTCAAGCTGGTCGAGGCCGAAGGTCAGCGGTGTCTGGCGGCTGAGGCAGACGTGCGCGATCTCGACGCCTTGCATGAGCTGGTGGCCCAAGCGACGGCGGAGTTCGGACGCATTGACATCGCCTGCGCTAACGCCGGGATCGCTACGACCAGCGGGCGGCCGGTCTATGAGACGTCCGCCGAGACGTGGCGTCAGGTCATCGACATCGACCTCACCGGGGTGTTCAACACGATCCGCGCTGTCGGCCCGGGAATGGTGGAACGCCGCTATGGCCGGATCATCGCGACGGCGTCGATGATGGGCCGCACCGGAGGGCCACACGTCGCCGGTTACGCGTCGGCGAAGTGGGGCGTCATCGGTTTGGTCAAATCCGCAGCCCACGATTTCGCCCGCCATGGAGTCACCGTCAACGCCATCGCGCCGGGCAACGTCGACACTCCCATGATCCAGAACGACGCCATCCGCAAGCTCATGAGGCCAGACCTGGAAAGCCCCTCCCGCGAGGACGCGGCAGAAGCCTTCCAGCGGCTGCACGTCCTCCCCATCCCATGGGTGCAGCCGGAGGAGATCTCCCGGGCGGTGCTCTTCCTGGCCGCAGAAGAAGCGGGAGGCATCAGCGGCACGGTGATGTCCATCGATGCGGGGGCCTCTGCTCGGGTCACCGCCTGACCGGACAGAGTGAGGTCATGTCGTCGTCCCAGCTGAGTAGCGCCTGAGGAGTCTTGAGGAGTATGGAATGAAGCAGCCCGTCACGAGCGGCGTTGTCGTCACCGGAGGCGCCTCCGGCATCGGCAAGGCCTGCGCGGAATATCTCGCCGAAGTGGGCCGTCCCGTCGCCGTGTGGGACCTCAACGGCGCCGCCGCCAAGCAGGTCGCCGAGTCCCTTGCCGTGCCGGCTATCGGCTTGCAGGTGGACGTGGCGGACGAGGCGGCTTTGGAGTCGGCTGCGGCGGCCACGCGGGAGGCGCTGCCCTCGATCGGCGGCTTCGTGCATTCGGCCGGAATGGTCGACCCGTCTCCGATAGGGGCGATCGACTGGGGCCGCTGGCAGCGGCTGCTGGACGTCAACCTCACTGCCTACGCCCGAATCGCTCAGCTGCTGCTGCCCGATCTGCTGGCCGCATCGCCAGGGGCAGCAATCGTCGGCATCGCGTCGATCGAAGGCGTCATCGGACACGGCGCGATCCCGTCGTACTGCGCTTCCAAGGCCGGCGTTATCGGCCTGACCCGGTCGTTGGCTGACGCTCTTGGCCCGAAAGGAATCCGCGTCAATGCGGTGTGCCCGGGCTATATCCGAACACCGATGATGCCCTCGACTCCGACCATGGATGCGCGCAATGCCGGGGCGGCTCTGCTACGGCGGATGGGCGAGCCGGACGAGATCGGAGCGGTCGTCAGGTTCCTTTTGTCAGCGGATGCCTCGTTCATCACCGGGCAGCCCATCATTGCCGACGGCGGGGTCACCGCCGTGGACGCGCCGCTCGATTGGGGCTGAGGAAATTCGCCTGAGCGGGGCCGGCTCAGGCGGTTAAGCCGTCATCGACGTTAGGGGTCGGTAGCACTGGGGCCGATTCCGCGGTGCGTTCGGGCAGCAGCAGCACCGCACCGACGAGGAAGCACACGGCACCGATGAAGGTGCCCAGGTTGGATCGCTCGGCGTTGTGCAGCTGGCCCGTCGACGGGTTGATGTAGCCAGCCACGGCGGAGACGCCGAAGGCGATGGACCCGAGCAAATTCAGCAACGTGATCCACCAGGACCAGGACGCGGGTTGCCATGCTGTCCAGCCGTGGCAGACCTCGAACCAGGCCAACGCGCTGGCGACGAGAAAGCAGATCGAACCGAGCGCGTCGGGGCGCCAGACATGCTGATTCGCCGCCTGAGCCGACAGGTTGACACGCACCGCGTTGCCCGTGCTGATGTTGAAGAAGAGCGTTCCGGCCAGCTGCACCGACGTTGCCCACCAGTCGATCCGTCCAGGCTGGTAGACGAAAAACCGCCGGTGAGCCGGGTTTTGCGCCGCGGGCCCGGCGTCCACGGCCTCCCGGTAGGTGAGAAACCCGGCCGTGGTGAAGAAGAGTGAACCGATGAAGAAGGTCACGGCATCCCAGCGCGCGCCAACGGCGTCGGTATACGTCGGGATGGCGCCGAGCGCGAACAGCAGCGAGCCGACAGCGAACAGCACGGCGATCCACCATCCACGCACTCGCGGGGCCCACCAGGTCGACTGGCCCGGCGCCGCGCCCGGCGGTTGTTTGCGATGGCGCCGGGAGTCCCAGCGAGCCACCACACCGTCCGGCCGGACGCGTTCCACGTAGGTCAGGAACGGCCCAAAGCGCTCCCTGCGGCTTGCTTGGTCCTTTACGGGCATGCCTGTTTCCTACCTGATCGACGTTCCTCCGCGTGGCTGGCTGCGGTCGCGCCCGGCATCAGCCATAAGATGACGGAGTCCTGGGGTGATCTCGTCGTACGCCATCTCGAGAATGGCGGCCTCAATCGGAGCGGCAATCGTCGGACCAACTAGGACCAGGTGCCGGATTCCAGCCGCGCTCTGGTCGATGATCTCGGCGCATTTCAGCGCCGGAATTGGTCCGACATTGAGCAGTTTCGCGCTCCAGGCGGCGTTGGGTTCTGTGGTTTGCGTTGTGCGGTTGCATTGTTCAAGGGCCGACGGGCCGGATTTCAAGGAGTGATACGTGCCCCCACGAGCCCGGCGTCGTTCCGACGGCAGCCGTTCCTCATCGCGCGGTCAGCGCCAGGAGGAGGGCCCCATTCCCGTGCTCGAGAAGGCTGCACGCGGTGTCGAGTCGTCGGTCGAGCGGGGGAGGGTCACCCCCACCACGCGGATGACCTTCCAAGCAGTCGCCCTGCTCGTGCGCGAGTTGCGCGAACGCGTGACGACGGGTGATCTGAGCGAGGCGCAACGTAATGCCCGGCTGAAGCCGATTAATGCGATCGCCACCGTCCTGGCGAGGACGGCAGCCCGCGACGGATCTCTGCTGGCGCTGCTGGCTGAGGATGCCCCGCCGCTCGCCGGCAGCAGCACTGTCCTGCGTGAGATGCGAGAGGCGACCGGATTGGAGGCCGCCGCCGAGCCGGTGGTTGCGGACCCGGCGGCACCGTCGGCCAGGGTCGAGCGGCGAGTAGTGCCGCAGTCGGTCATCTCACGCCAGCTCGCTAACCCGTTCCTCGCACCCGACTTCTCCGAGCCGCCGCCGCCCCGCCCCCAGACCCGGTTGCTGTCCAGTTGGGAGCTGCTCGGGCCGCTGCTGCGTGCGTTCGAGACGGCCTCGGGTGGTGCCTCGTCGTGTATGACTCTCCCCGAACCGACCTCCCTGACCGGCTTCGCCGGGCCGGGCCTGATGCCACACCAGGCGCGAGTGGTGGCCGCCGCGGCAGCCGGTCACCGGACATTCCTGCTGGCGGACGAGCCGGGCCTAGGCAAGACCGCCCAGGCTCTGCTGGCCACGCAGGTAGCTAACGCGTACCCGCTGCTGGCCGTGGTGCCCAACGTCGTCAAGACGAGCTGGGCGCGCGAAGCGGCGATGTGGACACCGACTCATCCGGTCACCGTGATCCACAGCGACGGCGAGACCGTCGACGCCTTCAGCGACATCGTGGTGGTCAACTACGACGTGCTCGACCGCCACGTCGGCTGGCTGGGCACCCACGGATTTCGCGCGATGGTCGTCGACGAGGCGCACTTCATCAAGAACAAGTCGTCCCAGCGGTCACAGAACGTCCTTGAGCTCTCCGAGCGGATCCGCTTGCGTACCGCCCGACCGCTGCTGATGGCCCTGACCGGTACTCCGCTGATCAACGACATCGAGGACTTCCTCCCGATCTGGCAGTACCTGGGCTGGATCGGTGAGGACGAGCCGCGTCCGGCGCTCATGGCGGCGCTGGAGGCTAATGGCCTGACCCCGGCGGACTTCGGCTTCTACCCGGCTGCGCGGACGGCCGTCATCGAACTCGGCATCGTGCGCAGGCGCAAGGTGGACGTCGCGGCGGACATCCCGGCACGGCGCATCGCTGATATGCCCGTGGAGCTCGAGGGTGGTCTGGGTCAATCGATCCGGGAGGCCGAACGCGCGTTGGCGCGCAGACTCGTCAAGCGTTACGAGAGCGCCTTGGCCGCGCGTACTGCCGGCGTCGTTTCCGATGACATCGACCATGCCCTCGTCCGGCAGGTCGCCACTTGGGAACGGCGCGACGCGGAAGAGGCGAGCGGCGACGGCAACGTCTTCAGCCTGATGCGGCGGATCGGTCAAGCAAAGGCCGTCCTCGCCGCCGACTACACCGCTCAGCTCTCCCACAACGTCGGCAAGGTGGTCTTCTTCGCCAAGCACGTTGACGTCATGGACGCCGCTGAGAGCACGTTCGCGCGGCGCGGTATCGGCTACGCCTCCATCCGGGGCGGCCAGACGTCCAAAGTCCGGCAAAGCAACATCGACGCCTTCGTCAAAGACGACGATGTGGCAATCGCGGTGTGCTCGCTCGCCGCCGCCGGTGTCGGGCTGAACCTGCAGGTCGCTTCCAACGTTGTGCTCGCCGAACTCTCCTGGACTGCCGCGGAGCAGACCCAGGCGATCGACCGCGTCCACCGGATCGGCCAGGACCAGCCGGTCACGGCCTGGCGGATCCTGGCTGCCCAGACCATCGACACCCGCATCGCTGAGCTCATCGACAGCAAGGCCGGCCTTGCCGCCCGGGCGCTTGACGGCTCGGACGAGGAAGTCGGCTCCTCGGTCGACGTGCAACTCGAAGCCCTCGTGACACTCCTCACCGATGCGCTGACCAAACGCTCGTAGCTCCCGCCGCCGCCCGGACGATCGCGCTCCAAGGCGACGAATGTGTCGCTTTCCGTCGGCAAAAGCGACCAAAAGGTCGTCTTAGCGGGTTCGCGCAAAATTGCTGGTGGTGTGGCGCCGCACGCTGTCATGAAGCACCCTGAAGGAGGTGCTGAATCGGCTGGTCTGACCAGAGTTGGACCTCGATGTACTTCTCGAACGGCCGGTTCTGGTAACCCGCGTAGGTGGCGTCAGGGCTGTCGTCGGGCAGTCCATAAGTCCGGACGACGTCGTCGAGCTGTTCCAGACGAAACACCGTCCCGTGGTATGGCCGGCTCTCGTCGGGGAGGCCGAAAAGCGGTCCGTAGCCCATGGCCGTGAAACTGTCCGGGTAAGTGAAACTCGTCGCCGCCGATGGCAGGACGGACAGGGGAAGGATCACCTCGCAGCTGCTCGCGGCAAGCTCGCGAAACCATCGGCAGGTCCCGAGGACGAAGTAATGCGGCGCCGTTCTTTCCGGGTGGCCGCCCGCGCCAACAAAGAGTTCGTGCAGTCGCGCCTCGGTAAGCCGGCGGAGATTCATATAGCGCGGACCGAACACCCGTCGCGACTGCCCGGCGGCTCGTCTTTCCGCGAGTTCTTCGATCACCTTTTCGCGCTCATCCCCGGCGATGTCGGACAGATTCAGGAACGGCGGCTTGTCCGCGAGGTGGTAGTGGGTGACGAATGTGGGCGTCGCGCTCATGGGAGCATCTTTCTGAAGAACGTCGCCGAGTCTTCGTAGCCGAGGGCTAGGTAGAAATCCGCCGCCCGCCGGGTTGCCAGCGACAGGTAGGCGGCGCCGATGGACCGAGCCCAGCTTTCCGCCTCATCCATCAGAGCGCGTCCGATCCCCGTCGTTCGCGAGCTCTCCTCGACCATCAACTCCTCGACCCAGGCCACCGGGCCGTTGGCGAAGAACGTTCCGTGATTGAAGGCGAGCAGATAGCCGACAATCCCGGACTCGATCTCGGCGACCAACAGCAGGGTGTCCGGCGCGCCCACCAACTTTAGAAACGAGCTGTCGAAGGCTTCTTTCAAGGGCAGAAATGACGTGGCGAACGCTCGGGCGAGTGGCCACACCGCGTCGCCGTCATCCCGATGGGCAATTCGGATTCGCGGTGAGTCGTCAGTCATGGGACTAGTTTCGGCGGATGAAGGCGCTGGTGGTCTCCGGGACGCTCGGGGCTGGGAAAACTTTCGTCGCAGCCGCCATTCGCGACGTTCTTGCCGCGCGCGGGGAAAGGGTCGCGGCCATCGATCTTGACTGGTTGTGTCAATGCGATCCGGCTCCCCTTGACGACCCATATAACGATGCCCTCGCCTTCGCCAACCTCGCCTCGGTTTACCCGAACTATGTCGCGGAGGGAGTGGAGTATTTGGTGCTCGCCCGAATAGTGGCCGATCTTGACGATCGGGTGCGGTACGGGACCGCTTTGCCGGGCGCTGAATTGCAGATCGCGTTGCTGACCGCATCGTCTTCCATGCGTCGTCACCGGATTGTCCGCCGCGAGCGACCCGGCCCCTGGCGGGATGGCCATCTCGCCAGAACCGACATGGTCGCCGACGCACTGGCGGCTCTCGCGGTTGAAGATGTGAGGGTTGCCACGGACGAGCGGACCGGAGCTGAGATCGCCGACGAGATCCTGGGAGGTCTGGGTTGGTGACGCCAACCCGTCGACGCCGCGGCCTGCTTGATACAAGAACTACATGACAAGGGAACTTGCGAAGCTCAACTTCCGTGACGTCGGTGGGCTTCGAACGGGGGATGGGTCCGCGGTTCGCTTTGGCATGATCTTCCGGTCGGAAGGTCCGGCAAGTTTCGATCCCGTTCATAGAAGCGAGTTGGCAGGACTCGGCATCAAGCTCGTATGCGATCTTCGCGCCGAGACCGAGCGGAACAGGGTGCCCAACGACTGGGCGGACACCTCGCGGATCCTCAATCTCGACATCAATGCCGATCTTCGAGCGAATCCGAGCGAGCTGCTGACGACGCTTGGCGCGGATCATTCAGTCGAGGCGCTCAAACGCGCGAACGTCAAGAACTACGCCGCAATGCCAGCCGCCCTTCTTCCGTGGATGCGAGAACTGATCGAGGCCATCGTGGACGGTGATACCCCAGTCCTCATCCATTGCACCGCTGGCAAGGACCGAACCGGCGTGCTGGTGGCGCTGCTGCTGAAGGCGTTGGGCGTGGCCGACGATGTCGTCATGGCCGACTACTTACGCTCCGATGTCTACGGCCAGAATCTCCGTCTGCGAGGTGGCCTCAACGAGCAGATCGAAGGGGTGTTCGGCTTTCTTCCTGACGACGCTTTCATCGATGCGCTGATCGGGGTGGACGCCGAGTTTCTCGAGGCGGCCCTCGACGCCATGGCGCGAGGATGGGGCACGATCGGCGCTTATCTCAGCGCCGCTGGGATCGATGACGAGGTGCTCGAGCGCTATCGCCGCGTCATGACGATCGACTAGGGGCTTGGCATCCCGCGGGGCGGGGTGCAATCGCGGTTCGGTTCGCGCGGGGGTGCGAACATCGACGAGTTCGGCTTCCACGGACTGAGTGCCATCAGTTCTGCGACGTTACCCAGCAGCAACTCGAGAGCGACCCGGTTCAGACGCTCGAGCGGGTTTACGGCTTCCTGGGCATCGAGTTCGGCGACAGCCAGATCAAGCCGATTCTGGGCTGGGCCAGTGACAACCGCCGGGGCGCCCGAAGAGCCCATCGCTACCGGGTGGAGGACTACGGGCTTTCCACCGGTGAGATCCGCGAGGCGTTCGCGGCCTACCTCTCCAGGTTTGACGTCGTCGCGGAGCAGGTCGGCTGAACTCGCCGGTGGCGTCTCGGGGCTGGCCGGTTAGACGGCTGATCCGACTGTGGTGTCTACCGTGGTATCAATTCGGTATCATTCACGGATGGCGATGACCCTGCGTTTGGATGAGGTCGAAACCGAGGCTTTGCGGCAGCGCGCGGAACGTGAGGGGCGCTCGATGCAGGAGCTCGCACGTCAGGCGGTCAGGGAGTACATCGAGCGCACCAGCCGTCGGGAACTGCTCGACCAAGTACTCGACGGGGAGCTGCCCCGCTTTGCCGAGGCTCTCAGACGGCTCGGGGAGTGATCTACCTCGACGTCGAGGACTTGCTGCACATCGCCGGGCGAACGATCGGTGAGCTCGACGTGCGAGATCTTGGACTCCTCGAGGCCGCCGCAGCAAGGCCACAGGCTTCGGCCTTCGGGGAGGACGCCTATCCCACGACTGTCGACAAGGCCGCTGCACTCGTCCACTCGATCGCCCGCAACCACGCCTTGGTCGACGGCAACAAGCGGCTCGCGCTTGCCGCGGGAATCGCCTTCCTGGGGATCAACGGCCTACGCCTCACCATCTCCAACGATGAGGCCTACGAACTGATCGTCGCCGTCGCGACCGGCAAGATCGACAACGTCGAAGATGTCGTCGATGCATTAGGGCGAGGTACGGAGCCGCTTCGTCGTTGACAGCGAGTGCCAGCGCGACGAATTTGTCGCTTTCCGTCTCCCCAACTGACAAAAAGGCAGGTCCCGCGGACTAGGACACAGATACTCGTTCGGGTTCCTCCGGCCGCTTCGACGTGGCTACCCGCGCACGCGGCTCCACCCGTAGAACTCGGGCCAGCCACACCGGCATCCACCAGTTCCAGTCGCCGAACATCGACACCAGCGCCGGCACGAGCAGCGACCGTACGACAGTGGCGTCGAGCAGGATGCCGAAGCCGAGCGCACTGGCGAAGACCTTCAGGTCAGTCCCGGGTCCGGTGGCCAGCGCGATAAAGGCCAGGAAGAGGATCAGCGCCGCGCTTGTGACCAGCCGGCCGGTTCGAGCGATGCCTTCGATCACAGCGGAATCGGTGTCGTGAGTGACTTCGTACTCCTCACGGATACGCGACAGGATGAAGACCTCGTAGTCCATGGACAGGCCGTACAGGAACGCGAAGACCATCAACGGCACCCAGAAGGTCACCGCACCGGTGGCATGAACGCCAAAGATCGCATTCGAACCATGACCCTTTTGCCAGAACAGGACCATGAAGCCGAGCGTCGCCGCCACGGTGAGCAGGTTGAGCAGCACCGCTTTGATCGGAAGCAGCACGGAGCGGAATCCTCGCGCCAGCAACACGAAGGTGAGCAGTGCAATCAGCGCCAGCATGAGCGGGAAATTGCCGTAGACGGCTTTCAGGAAGTCGATCTGATCCGAGCCCGGTCCGGCGATTCCGAGAATATTCGGGTCGTTCTTGGCCGCGGCTTTGGCTCGGCGGACCGTGCCCACCGTCGCGGAGTTGACCGTCTCACTCGTGGGGACGGCTACCACCACGGTCCGACCGTTGCTGACGTTGCCCGGATCAGTCGAAACCACGGTGTGCTGAACGCCGTCGACTTTGGACAGGTCCGCGGCCGCGTTTTTGGCGCCCTGTTCGGTAGTCAGCACCTGCATCGGCGTCAGCCAGCCGGTTGAGACGCCACCGTTCTTGAGCTGCTGGAAGGCTTCGAACGCAGGGCCCCTCTGGGCCAGCGAATCAGAGCCGGCGAGACCGATCTTGGCGCCGAGGAAGGCCGCGAACAGGGCGCCGAGGATCACGAACGCCACGACCGACGCGAGGACCCGGTGGCGGACGACGCGGGTCGCCCAGCCGGCCCAGGCCCGACTCGCCTTGTTTTCGTGCCGGATCCGTGGCCAGTCCACCCGAGGTCCGATGCCGCCGAGGATGGCCGGGGTCAGCGTCAGCGTGGTCAGCACACTCGCGAGCGGGATGAGCGCGCCGCCGATACCAATGCTGCGCATGAAGGGGACCGGCAGCACCACCAGGGCGATCAGGCCGATAGCGACCGTCACACCGCTGAAGACGACTGCCCGTCCGGCGGTCTCCATCGCCACGACCACAGCGTCGTGATTATCCCGACCATGATCGCGTTCCTCCCGCCATCGGGTGACGAGGATCAGCGAGTAGTCGATCGCGACACCCAGGCCGATCAGCGAGACGAGGAACTGGACGATGAACGACACGTTCGTCGCATAGGTCAACGGCAGCAGGAAAATGAACGTCAGCAGGATCGAGGCCGCGGCGACCACCAGCGGCAGCACCGCCAGGAATGAAGCGAAGACGAAGATCAGCACCAGCAGCGCGCCGAAGCCTCCGATCAACGTCTCAAACAGGACGCTGTTGCCGCCGCCACCGCTTGAGTTGCCGGCCGCGAGCGCGTCCTCGCCGGTCACGCCGACCGTCCAGCCAGCCGGTACCGCAGCGGTCGTCGCGTGCCTTAGCGGTTCGGTCGGCAGCTTGAACGACTGGTTGTGCGGCGGCGGGTAGAAGACCAGCGCAAAGGCGGTCCGGTTGTCCTTGGTCCGAAAGACCTTGCTGCCACTGGTCGCCTCGTCAATGACACGTAGCCCGGGCTTTGCTTGCTGGGTGGCCTGGAATGCTTTGGCCACCTCGCTCTCGTGGCCGTCGAGCGTCTGACCAGCAGGAGCGGTCACCGAAACCAGGTACGGGGACGTCGAGCCGCCGTTTCCGAAGTCATGAATGATCTTGTTCGAGGCCTCGGTGCCCGCCTGGCCCGGCAACGAAAAGTCGATCACCAGCCGTTTGGACGTCGCTCCCGCGCACAGGGCGCCAACGATGAACAAGACCCCCCACGCGAGGATGACGAGCTTGCGGTGCCGGAGGACGAGCTCGGCGATGCGTCGCATGTGGGCTTCCCGGGGTCGGAGGGCGCGGCGGTGGGACAGTGTCCAGTCAACCTGAGGGGTACGACAGTTTGACGGTGACGGGCGGTCAAACTCATCGCCATTCACCCAAACCCGCTGGCGGGAAACGTTCAAGCCATTTCTGGTGACCGGGTCAGCGAGATCGAAACCGCGTGACCGACCCGAAGCTCACGGTCACAGCTCCGTTGCGGACGGGCGGGTCTCCGGCAGATCTGAGCACGCGGTAGCTTCCGACCGACCCGGCGGAAGAACCGAAGTGATGACAGGAGAAGCCCATGGCTGACGAACTGGTGCTTGTTGACTACCCGTTGCCGCACGTCAAGCGGATCACGCTCAACCGGCCGGAGAAGCGCAACGCGCTGTTCCATCCCCTACGCGGGGCGATCATTGACGCCCTCCAAGCCGGCGACCTGGACAACGACATCAAGGTGATGATCGTGCGCGGCAATGGGCCGTCGTTCTCGGCCGGCTACGACCTCGGCGGCGGCAACGAGGGCCTCGAATACCCGCACTACACCGCACCTGGTGAGGGTCACTGGCCGCGCCACGTGACCGAGACGTGGATGGGCATCTGGGACATGTCCAAGCCGGTCATCGCGCAGGTCCACGGCTACTGCCTGGCGGGCGGCAGCGAGCTCGCCACCGGTTGCGACCTCGTCTACATGGCCGACGACGCCCAGATGGGCTACCCGGCTGTCCGGTTCGGCGTGCCCGACATGCATTTCCACCCGTGGTTCCTCGGGATGCGTAAGGCGATGGAGATGTTCATGACCGGCAATTCGGTCAACGGCGTCGAGGCGGTTCGCTACGGCTGGGCCAACGCGTCCTTCCCGCTGGACCAGCTCGAGGGTGAGGTGCTGAAGGTCGCCGAGCAGATCACCAAGCTGCCGCTCGACGTCCTGCAGCTCAACAAGCGGGCTATCCACCGCCAGATGGAGGCGATGGGCATTCGCGACGGCATCCGGGCCGGCACAGAGCTGTGCGCGCTCGGCACCCACACCCAGTCGATGGCCAACTTCGTCGCCTCGATCCAGGCCAACGGCCTCACCGGTGCGCTTGACCGCAGGGACAGCCAATTTGGCGACTACCGCACGACCGACCGCGCCGATGCCCTGCCGAGCGGTGCGGACGAGCCGGACGCCGAGAAGCCGTCCGGGTCGATCAACTACGCCGGCTGAACTGCACCAGCTGCACCGAACCGCACTGATTAGTTGCGGCGGGCCGGGCCACAACGCGTGCCCGGCCCGCCCCTTTCCAGCCGTCGCAAACCTCGACATCGACAGGGTTTACCCTGCCGCCATGAGCGATTACGACGTACGCATGGTCGTCTTGTCGACCGACGACCTCGATGAATCGATCCGCTTCTACACCGAAACCCTCGGCATGAAGTTGAAGTTTCGCGACGGCGCCCATTACGCCGCACTTGACGGTGGTTCGATCACCCTTGCCCTGGCGACCGCGGTGGACCATCCGATACCGGGACAGGTCGTCGTCGGCATCAAGACCGCCGATGTGGACGCCGCTGCGAAGGCCATCGAGGCCAACGGCGGCGGCATCGTGAGGGGCCCGTATGACGATGCGCACGAGCGGCGCGCGGTGGTCTATGACCACAAGGGCAACGGCCTGGTGTTCTACAGCCCGCTGGCGCGCTAGACCCACTGGCAGGGTTCGGGCATGGGTGAACCGCAGCTGGTCGGCCAGACGATCGTTCTGGTCGGCGGAAGCGCAGGTATCGGTCTCGAGACGGCTCGGCAGGCGCGTGCCGAGCGACGACCTTGAGCGACGCCGTACTGAGTTACGCGAGAAGCTTCCGATCAAACGCGTCGTTGAGGCCGCTGATGTCGCCGCCCTTGCGATACACCTGATGACCAATTCCGCTCTGACCGGCGCCACCTACGATATCGATGGCGGTCAGCAACTCGTCTAGTCCTCGATGACGTCCAACCCCTGCTCCCGCAGTAGCGCCAGGCGATCCAGCATCCCCTGCAGAACCTCCGGGTCGTGACCCTCCCAGGCGTCCAGTTCGCTGACGACGCGTAGCGGCTGGCGGGTGCGGTAGGACCGGGTGGGATTGCCGGGGAACTTCTTGTTGGTCACGTTCGGGTCGTCCTCGAAAGGGCCGAGGGGCTCCACGACATAGATGTGTCCGCGTTCCGCGCGTTCGGCCAGTGCCGTCGCCAGTTCCGCACCCCAGGCGGCCGTTTCGACGACAGCGGTGAAGTAAATGTTGTGGGACACCCGGCCTTTTTGGAAGTTGGAGCCGTAGCCGGCGATCAGCTCATCGCCGGCCGTCAAGGCGGACTTCGTCCCGTGGTAGAAGGGTCCGCTGATGTGGTGGCAGTTTTCGTAGTTCACGGGGACGTGGGGTCCGTCCTCGAAGCTGGCCCTCGTGTCCCCCACACGAGCGATGATGCCCGAGTCAGGCCCCCGAAGCTGCGCAGCCCTAGGAAGCCGGCCCGGACAGCACGACGACTGAGTAGTTCACGTCTTGTTGCCCATCGGTCAAGAACGAGAAAGGTGTGCTGCGAAGGGTCGTGCTGTCGACGAGAAAGTGGTTAGCCTCCCACTTTCCTGAACCGTCTTCTCCGCCGGTGCCGCCGACGATGAGCTGGCTCGAAGCCGGTAACCATTGCGCCCAGGCGATCGCCTCGCCTATCTCGATGGTGGCCCCGGGGACGAGCCGCAGAGATCCGGTGGCTGTATCGATAAGAGCGAGTCTGGTTTCTGGGTTGTAGCCGCCCGAGTTGGTCTTGGCGAAGGCGGCGAGCTGACGACCATCCGGGGAAAACGCGCCGCGCATGTCGAAGCCGAAGCCGAGCGGATTGTCTATACGTCGTGTCACGCCGGTGGCAACGTCCGTCAGTTGCAACAAACAGCTGCTGTCGTTCGAGATCCCACACGTCGTCAGCGGTAGCCAGGCCACCAGGCTGTCTGCGCCACGACTATCCGTGTGGGTGGCGACGAGGAACCAGGAGTTTCCGAGCACCCGGACGCTGCCGGTAGCGGGCGTCCACACGGCAAGTTTCGACCCGCTGGCTTCTTTCGTTCCCGCCTGGCCGAGAGGCGGTGACTGCACCAGAATCGCCCCGTGCGCGAGCGCCGGGCTCGAGGTTCCCAGCCCGAACGGATCCGGCAGAGACCAGCCGTCCGGCAGCGTAAACCGCCGCAGGAGCCGGCCATCCAGGCTGTACCTCGCCAAGTGGCGCGCATCGTCGGAGACGACAAAGACGTCGGTGCTGTCGACGGCGTTGAACACCTGGACGCCACTGGCGAACTTGCGCACGTGACCGGTCGCTGTGTCGTAGGCCATTACGCCTTTCGTCAGCGAACGCAACTGGCGCGTCACCTTGTCATAAAGGAGCCCGCCGTTTCCCGCCCAGAAGAGCGTCTTTCCCGACGCGACCATCGACGTCGTCGGACTCCCGCTCCCGGAAGCGACAACCCGTTGCTGGCTGGTGGCCAGGCTTCCGATATGCACTTGGCCCCGGTAGTCAACCCAACCGACGCTTGGTGGCGGCCCCAACGGGGCGACAGTGGGGTGTGACCTGCCCGGCGCGCGCGCTGACCTCGCGTGCCCGCTCCCGCTACCGGCCACGACAGCGGTAGCCGTAGCAGCGATGACCACGACCACCGCAATCACCATCACGATTCGACGGCGGCGCCGTCGCCGATGTGCCTCGTGGAAGAGCACTTCGGCTTCGGGCGCAGCGTGCGAAGTGGACTGGCTAGGTCGGGTTGGCAACAGCGTCATAGCAGCGCCGCCACCTTCGAGTGGGTCCGGCTCATGGGTAGCTCTCAATCATCGCAATGACCTCGTCCCGGCGGTAACCGTGGCGGCGGGCGAACTCGAGAAGGGCGCCGATCTGTTGCAATACAGCGCTTTGCTGCGAGGTGCCGGCGACGGTGATGCCACGACCGCGACCGAACTCGAGCAGCCCTTCGTCGCGAAGAATGCGCATCGCGCGCAGCACGGTGTTCTTGTTGACACCGAGCACGGCTGCGAGGTCTTTGGCGAGTGGAAGGCGTTCACCGGGGCCGGCTTCACCTTCTGCGATCGCTCGCCGGATCTCCGCCGCTACCTGGTCATGAAGTGGTACAGCTTCGGCTCGGTCCAGGGGTTGCCCGATGATCGTCGACATGGTGCTAGTGAGGCTAGCTCCATTTCGCGCAGCGCGCCAGGGTTTCTCCCGCCTCGGCCGGGCATACTGCGCCACATGACCTGGTCGCCGGACGTCGCGTTCATCAATGGTCTTGATTTCTTTACGGGGGCTGTTGAGCGGGTGCCCGCTGACGGCTGGGCCAGCCCCTCGCCCTGCACCGGCTGGTCAGCGGTCGACGTGCTGGGCCACGTCGGCTTCGCCACCG
The DNA here is from genome assembly GCA_963839015.1 of uncultured Actinomycetota bacterium. Lineage (GTDB taxonomy): Bacteria > Actinomycetota > Actinomycetes > Frankiales > Frankiaceae > DATAZK01. Next base: position 372,136 of record CAWITL010000001.1, read on the forward strand.
AGTTCGGCACCAAGCTGCTGCGCGGTGAGCCAGTCGATTTCGCCGGGGCTCCCGATCCGCCGCGGTCGGCCGTCACCGGCGATCCCGCCGCGTGGTGGGCCGGGATGGTGGCGCCGGCAAAAGAGGCAGTCCGCAAGGCCGATCTGGCGACTGAAGTCGATTCGCCGATGGGCCGACGGAGCATTGGTCAGGGCCTCAGCTTTCCGGCCGTTGACTTTTTCGTGCACGGGTGGGATCTCTCGCAGAGCGTGGGCGCCGACGTGGGCATTCCCGACGGGGCCATGGACTTCGCCTACCAGGTCATCGATGCCATCCCCGAGCAACATGTGCGGAGCCCAAAGGTGTTTGCGGCCGCGATCGAGGTGTCGCCTGAAGCCTCGCCGCAGGTCCGTTTTCTTGCCTGGGCTGGACGAGTAGCGAGTCCTGCTTAGCCGACCGGTGCCGAGGACAGGAAGTCGAACCGGCAGCGTGGGAGCGTGCTAGTACGAGAGACGTGGAGGTCGGCAGTCGTCGCGGTGGGCGGCGACTCCAACTTGGCCGAGCGTGGCGCGCGGGAGCTTGAGTCCCGCTATGCCGAGGCACACCGTCGCTACCACCGGACGAGCCATGTGGAGGCAGTCCTGGCGCACGCGGCAGAGTTGGCGGCCGCGGACCGTTTCGACCACCGTGAACGAGCCTTGCTCGAACTGGCGGTGTGCGCCCACGACGTCGTGTATGACGCCCGGCCAGGACACGACGAGCGCGCGAGTGCCGCGTGGGCGCGGGTCAACCTTGCTTTCGCAGGCGTCGACGATGGGACTATCGCCTGCGTTGAGGCCCTGGTCATGACCACACTGACACATGACTTCGACCCCCATGACCGGGTTGCGGCCGTGCTCTCAGATGCGGATCTGTCCATCCTGGGCGCAGAGCCGACTGTCTACGACGGCTACGCGGTGGCGGTGCGTGCGGAGTTCTGGGCGGTGCCGGATGGACTGTGGCTCGAGGGGAGAAAGCACGTACTCGAACAGTTGCTGACTAAGCCGCGACTCTTCGCGACCATCGCGGGCTACGTGCGCTGGGAGGATCGCGCCCGCAAGAACCTCCGCCGCGAGCTCGCGACGCTGGCCGATCGACCTCCTGCTGGCGACGATCCGCCGCAAGCGCGAGCATGAAGGGTATGACTTCCATCTCGCGGACCCGTTCTAGCGCAGCGCTCGTGACGTCGTTAGCGGCGGTTTCCGCCGCGGCCGCGGTCGGCGGCGCCGGCACAGCAGCCGGCATACGGACGTGGTACCCCTCGCTCGACCGTCCTTCCTGGGGTCCGCCCGACAAAGTGTTCGGTCCGGTGTGGACCGTCCTGTATGGCGCGAACGCCGTCTCCGCCTGGCTCGTGTGGCGCGCGAACCCGACGCAGTCGCGCCCGGCGCTCAGCTTGTACGGCGCTCAGCTTGCGCTCAACGCAGGATGGCCGCTGCTCTTCTTCGGCCTCAAGCGTCCGGGCCTCGCCCTCATCGAGATCGCGCTGCTGTGGGTGACGATCGCGGCCACGATTGCGGCGTTTTCGCGCCGGCATCGAGTCGCGGCTCTGCTGCTGGTTCCCTACTTGGCGTGGGTGACTTTCGCGCTGGTGCTCAACCGGGAGCTCTGGCGGCGAAACGCCTGACCCCGGGCCGTAGCCGCGCGACGTGGTGGAACGCCCATGATGTGGGCGTATGCGCTCTCGAAGACTTCGATCTTCCGCATGATGAGCGTCCATAGTTATCGACTGTTGTTGCGTCAAAGACTTCACTGCAGGCAACGCTAGAGAAAGTGGGCTACCCGAAGTGAGAGGGCTTCAAGACAGGGTCGTCGTCGTGTGTGCCGGAGGTACCGGCTCGAACGACGGTCCGAGCAACCGGGCCAGCATCGGAGGCGTGACCGCGCGTCGGCTCGCCCAGGAGGGCGCGCGCGTCGTCGTGGGTGACCTCAATGAGGCCTATGCGCAACGCACTGTTGAATTGATCGAACGCGACGGCGGGACGGCTATCGCCCAGCAGTTCGATGCCGGCGACGAACCGTCCATCGCGGCGTTGATGAAGCGAGCCATCGACGTGTTCGGCGGCATCGATGGGGTTCATGCGAATGCCATGGACATGTCGACCCAGACGCTCGGAGTAGACGGGGAGCACGATCTCCTGACGCTTCCGCTTGATGTCTGGCAGCGGACGATTGACGTTGGCCTCACTGGCTTTTTGCTCTGTGCGCGCTATTCGATTCCGTCCATGCTGGAACGGGGCGGCGGGTCGGTGGTGGCAACCGTGTCCGGTGCCGTTTACGTGGGTGAGCCGATCCGGCTGGCGTATCAGACCACAAAGACCGGCATGACCGCCATGGTCCGACACATCGCCTCGCGGTGGGGCCGTGAGGGGATACGCGCCAACGCGGTCGCGCCTGGAATGGTGCCGGGCCCGGAGAAGCTCGCAGAGGTCGACGACGCCGGGCGCCAGCGCATGCTACGGCTGGCACGATCGAACCGGCTGGGCACCGCCGATGACATCGCCGGGATGGTCACCTTCCTCATGTCCGACGATGGCTCGTGGGTGACCGGCCAGGTGATCGCCGTCGACGGCGGGGTCTCAATGAGGCCCTGACGCCCTGTGCCAGCCGGGGGAGGGGGCGTAATGGTCGGGTAAGGACGGCCACCGACGGGAGGCCCACTGCGACCAAGTCGGGTACCCCGGCGGGACCGGTGGGATCCGCGAGCCGCGCAGTTCGTCGTCGTCCGGAGGCTCAAACCGGGCCCTCCACCGCTGGAGTTCGATCTCGCTCATGCGGAACGTCTCATCCGGCGTCGTCGCAAAGCGCTTGGTGACTCGGCTGAGTTGTTCCTCGTGGTCGATCGGCAGGTAGACAACTTGGCTCCGCGCACCGACGGTGCCGGCGATCCAGCGAAGCGCTGATCGTTCGTCGCTGCCCCAGAAACCGAAGTCGAAGACGACGTTGATCCCAAGCTCCGCGGCCCGCATACCGAGCTGAACCAACTTGCCTTCCACGAGGTCACGTTTATCCGGCGGGTTCTGATCGCCGAACAACGCGATCTGCCACTCGTCGGGCGTGAGCCGAAGCGCCGAAGCGCTGCTTTCCAGTTCCTTGGCGTGAGTGGTCTTGCCCGCACCGGGCAGCCCGACGATCAAGTAGACGGTTGTAGGCCCGATGCCGGGACCAGTCGGCTGAGTGTGTTCATGTGCGTCCATGCGGCGGCTCCTGAGGGATGGCAGGGGCCGGGCAGCGCGGAACGGCCGCCCGGCAGGAAGCCGGCGGCGTGGAACCGAGGAAGCTTACTTAGCGAGTGTCCCAGCGCCGTCAGCGAAAACGGCGGGGACGAGTTACGCAAGCACTAGCACTCATGCCGCCGACTCTAGCGACGAATGGTCGGGTGCCGCAGGGCGATGCGGCACCGAGTCGTACTGTCCGGGGCCATGGAGACCAATGCGGACTACCCCAAGATCGATCCCCGGTCGGAGGTCAACGGGACCGGCAATCCCTTCGTCCGGCTCGAGCGGAGCGGCCAGGTCGCCGAGCTGGTGCTCGACCGGCCGGAGAAGCTGAACGCGTGGGCATGGGGTCCGACGAACGAGCTCTGCGCGCTCGCGGACGAGTTGCGCTTCGACACGTCGATACGCGTCGTCATCCTGCGCGCGGAGGGCCGGGCCTTCTGCGCCGGTGAGGATCTGAAGCCTGACACCCACAATGTGAAAGATCGCCACACCGGCCGCTCGCCGGCCGAAATCGTCCGCAATTCCTATGAGCGGGCGCGCTATTGCCTGGAGCGGTGGGCGGTCATCGAGCAGCTGCCGCAGCCGTTGCTGGTCGCCGTGCACGGCTACTGCTTGGGCGCCGGAGTCGAACTGGCCATGCTCGGCGACATCCGCCTGGCGGCTGACGATGCGATCTTCGCGCTGCCCCAGGCGACCATCGGTGTCGGGGTCGTCGGCGGCGCCGACCTTCGGATCGCTGCTGAGTGCGGTGCCGGCACGGCGAAGTTGCTTGCCATGACGGGACGCCGCTTCGGTGCCGATGAGGCCCAGCGCCTCGGGCTCGTCCAGCAGGTGGTCCCCGCGAGCGAACTCTTGTCCGCCACCCGGTCCCTTGCCGCTGAGATCTCCGCCAACGCCCCGATCGCTGTCCAGACCATCAAGCGCACGATCAACCAGTACGCCAACCAAGGATTCGAGGAGGCTGCCCGCTACGAGGCCATGGCGAGCTCGATCGCTTTCGTGTCCGAGGATCTGTACGAGGGCTTCGCGGCGGGCGCGGCCAAGCGGCGCGCGGAGTTCAAGGGGTTTTGACTTCGGCTGTGGAGAATCCGGGCTCAGCTCAGATGAACAGCTGCTGAAGGAACGGGTTTGTGAAGAGGTTGGAGCCGTCGTACTTGGCGAGCGTCGCGGACGCCGACTGGAACGTGAGCGGTCCCACCGTCGGCTGGTCGTACGCGTCCCGAATCGTCTGCAGCATTGGCAGGTTCGTCCACGGACCGGTGGCCGTCCAGGCCCATGCCTTCGACCACTCGGGCCGGAAACGGTTCGGCTGCTGCGTCCCCCAGGTCTGGACCAGCCATTCCTCCATGTCGGTCAGGAACTGGTAGGCGTTTGGAGTTCGCGGAACGATAGCGATGTTCAGCCAGATAATCGTGTCAAGACTCGGATCCGCGGGATCTACGGAATGCGTCGCTGCAAGGGTCGGTGGCTCTGCTCCGGTCACGCCTAGGTCGTCCTGGCGATCGAGGGTGGTGCAGCGAATCTCCATCGCTGCGTTGATCGGATATTCGTTCGCCCCGAGTGCAGTTGCCATCCTTGAATTGAGCTGATCGAAGAACTGGCTCGCGACTTGCTGCACGTCGGCACGCGGCAGTTGAAGGGCCCACCCCGACAACGTCACATGGAGCGTCGTGTCTTTCAGGTAAAGCGCGATGTCGCGGGCAGTGCCGTTGAGCACGTGACCGGCGAGTGTCGTCGTCGCAAATGCGAGCTCGCCGGCGCCGAAGAACGGCGTTATGCGCGGAAAGGCGATGATCGCTGCGGCGATCAGCTCGCTGTCAAAGGCAGAGATCGCGTTCATCCACGGATAGTTGTAGGGACCGGCCACCTGCGGTGCGATAGCAGTGGACTGCACCTGCGTGCATTGCACGAAAGCCTGATCGGTGAAGGGAAACCAGAGGACTTCCACGCGGCCGTACGTGTCAAGGAGCTTCGTGAAAGCGTTGGCGGGTAGCGGCCCTGCCGCGGGCGACGCGAAGAGCTCGGTGACGGCCGGGAAGAGCGGCTGAAGCTGCACGTAGTAGTTCGGCACGACCCGCAGCGTCACCGAGGTGAGGAACGCTCGTCCGAGATGCACGAGGAACGCCGCAGCGTCGGTGTCTGCCCGGCTGAAGTGACGAACCGTGTACGTGGTCGGGGTCGGGCCGGCCGGGTCGGTGACCACCGCGTCGAACTCCATGATGAGGTTGCTCAGACTTCCCATCAGGTCGGGCGCGCCGGTCCCGGAGGGGACGCACGTGCCGTGCGCGCCGATGGCGAGCATGCCGCCCAGGGTCAGGTTGCCCGGCGCCGGCATGTGGGGGAGCGAATAGCCGGGCGCCGCACTCGCTCCCTGGTTGTCGAGCGTCTCGAGATACTCCGTGACGGCCTCGAGGTTGAGGCCGGTGCCGAACGTCGCAAGCGGGACGTCGTTGACGACCTGGAACGAGCACGAGTTCAACTTCGTCGTGTCTACGAGCATCACCTTCGCCGCGGACTGCAGGCTTGCGAGCAGCAACGGCGACCAATTGTGGCACTCGCCGACCGCCCGCACCGTGAAGTCGTTCGCGGCGGCCCAGTTGCAGATCGCGGCGACATCGTCCGGCGTCGACACCCTTGCGATCGAGACGTTCGGTACCTGGATGAAGTGGGACCAGTCGGTGAACTGGATCGTGTCGATCTCGATGCCGGGCGGGCCAGCCACCTGCGCGGCGGGAACGACGACCGGGCTCGGGGGCGGATTGGCAGCCTGGGCCTGCTCGCCCAGGTCGTACAACCAGGCGCGGCTTGGCGGATACGGAGGTGTAGGCATGTTTCCCCGATTGTCATACTTCGCAACGTTTATCGACGTTGCCGAGAACAAGTCGGCGGCCTTAGAGTCCTACCACGGTCGGAGATCGTCAAGCTGACCTTTCCGGCGGTTGCGTGCGTTCAAAGCAAGGGGCCACGCCATGAGTCTCACGACCATGACCTCGGTGTTGTTCACGGATCTCGTCGATTCGACCGCCACGGCGTCACGGCTCGGGCCCGAGCAAACCGAGGAGCTGCGGAGCACGCACTTCGGGCTGCTGCGAGAGGCGATTGCGACCACCGGTGGTACCGAGGTCAAGAACCTCGGCGACGGGCTCATGGTGGCTTTCGCGAGCCCGAGCCGGGCGTTGTCCTGCGCGGTCGCGATGCAACAGGCAATCGAGCGTCATAACCGGCACGCCCCGGAGCCGCTCGGTGTTCGCATCGGGCTGAGCGTCGGCGAGGCGGTCGAGGAAGACGGCGACTACTTCGGCGAGCCGGTCGTCGAGGCCGCGCGTCTGTGTGCCGCGTCATCCGGAGGCAGGATCCTTGCGACGGAGATCGTGCGGACAATCGCCGGGCGGCGCGCACAGCAGTCGTTCATCGAGGTCGGACCCCTCTCCCTGAAGGGCCTGCCCGAACCCGTTCCTACGCTTGAGGTGTCGTGGGAGCCGACCGTCATCGAGGGTCACGCCCCGTTGCCGGCTCCGCTGGTGGCGGCAACGACGAACGCGTTGTTCGGGTTCTTCGGTCGCGACACCGAACTCGAGCAGATGGGTGAGACACAGAAGCTCGCCTTTACGGAGCCGCGGTTGAGGACGGTGCTGGTCGCCGGCGAGCCGGGCATCGGGAAGACCGCACTGATCGCACAGGCGGCGCAGCGCGCCCATGCCGCATCGACGACGGTTCTCATGGGCCACTGCGACGAGGACCTCACGGTTCCTTACCAACCTTGGATCGAGGCGCTGTCGCACCTTGTCGAGCACTTCGGCGTCGACTGCGTCGACGGGCTGCCGCCGCTGCACCGCGGGGCGCTCGCACGGCTGATCCCCACGTTGGGCGGGCAAGGATGGCGCGGAGAGGATCTCGACTCCGAACGCGTCGTCTTGATGCAGGCCATGCAGATGCTGCTGGCGAAGACCTCCGTGGAAGCTCCGATCATCGTGGTGCTCGACGATCTGCACTGGGCCGACACCGCGTCGCTGCAGGCGCTGCGTCACCTCGTTGCGTCGGCGGACGCGATACCGGTGCTCATCCTGGGGTCATATCGCCAGACCGATCTCGCGGGGGAGCATCCGCTGACGGCACTGCTGGCCGACCTCCACCGCCAGCCCGGCGTCACCCGGATTCGTCTCACGGGTCTCGACGACGAGAGCACGATCGAACTGATGACGGCGGCCGCGGGCCACGACCTCGACGACACCGGGGTTCGCCTCGCTCACGAACTTCGTCGTGAAACAGACGGGAACCCTTTCTTCACCGGAGAATTGCTGCGCCATCTGACCGAATCGGGTGCCATCGCGCAACGTGACGACGGGCGTTGGGTGGCACGCGGAGAAGTGGGCGAGCTTGCACTGCCCGGCAGCGTGCGTGAGGTCGTCGGCCGTCGCGTCTCGCGGCTCGGACCTGAGGCCGGGCGAATCCTGTCTATCGCCTCCGTCATCGGTCGCGACTTTTCGCTCGACGTCCTCGCCCGGGTGGCCGAGCGCACCGAGGACGACCTGCTTGACGTGCTTGAGGTCGCCGCTGCTGCTGCGGTCGTGATGGAACCCGAGGCGACACCGTGGGCCTACCGCTTCAGCCACGCCATCATCCAGCACACGCTGTATCAGGATCTCAGTGCAGCCCGCCGCGGTCGCACCCATCAACGCGTCGCCGAGGCCATCGAGGCGATGGGGCATGACGATCCGGCGCGTACCGCCGAACTGGCTCGCCATTGGGTCGCGGCGATTCGACCGGCCGAACTGCCGAAGGCGCTGCACTATGTCGCGCGGGCCGCCGACGACGCGCTCGCCGCGCTCGCACCCGACGATGCCGCGGGTTGGTATCAGCAAGGCCTCGACCTCGTGGGTCGGCTGCCTCAACCCGACGACGCGCTGCGCTGTCGACTACTCGTCGGGCTGGGCACGGCTCAGCGCCACGTCGGCGCGGTCGAGCACCGCGCGACGCTGCTCGAGGCCATCAACCTTGCTCGCGCGACACAGGACACTGAACTTCTGGCCGCCGCCATCCTGGCCGCCGACCGAGGCATCAGCGGTACGTCGCTCACCGACGAGGAGTGGGTGAGCGCCACCGAGGCCGCCCTCGACGCGATCGGACCGGCCGACAGCCGCTCGCGAGCCCGCCTGCTCACAGTTCTGTCGCAGGTCATCGATGCCCGCGACTGGAAGCGCCGCCAAGCATTGAGTGCAGAGGCGGTCGAGGTGGCGCGTCGACTTGACGACGACGCCACGCTCCTAGCCATCCTTCCGGTGGCCTACCAGGACTACGGTCCGGAAGCTCTCGACCGCCGACTTCGCGAGACAGCAGAGGCAGTCTCGCTGGCGGACCGGCTCGGTGACCCTGTCGCGGGCTGCAACGCTCGGTTGAATCGCATCGACGCGTGCATGCAGGACGCCGACATAGCGGAGGTCGACGAGCGGTTGGCCGAGCTCGCGACCCTCGCCGAATCAACGGCGTTGCCATTGCACATCTGGCAGCTGCACATGACGCTTTCATGGCGCGCTCTGCTCGACGGGCGGTGCGACGACGCCGAGTCCGCCGCGACGACCGCGGTCGAGATCGGTGCGGCGGGCGGTCACACGGAGGCCATGCTTGCCTACGGCCTCCAGCTCATTGAGATCCGGCGCCACCAAGGACGTCTCGACGAAATGGTCGACCTCCTCAAGGAAGCTCAAACCGACGACCAGGCCGTCGCCGGGCTCCGCCAGGCACTGGCCGCCGTCTACTGCGAGCTCGGACGCTTCGACGAGGCGCGCCCCCTGTTTGCGCAAGATGTAGCGACACGGTTCAGCGAATTTCCCGGTGATGAGATGTGGCTGGCGATCATGACGCTCTGCGCCACGAGCGCCGCCGCGTTGCATGATGAGGACGCCAGTCGCGTGCTCTACGAGCAGCTGCTTCCTTACGAACGCCGGGTTGTCGCCGTCTACTCCATCGTCTCCGGCGCGATCGCCCGACACCTTGGTTGTCTGGCAACGGTTCTCGGCCGCTACGTCGAAGCCGAAGCGCACTTGCGCGTCGCACTCGAGATCCACGGGCAGATCGGTGCTCCGTACTGGACCGCCTGTACCCAGCTGGACCTTCGCGACATGCTCCTCAAGAGCCGGGCTCCGGGGGCCGATACGCGAGCCAGAGCGCTCGGCGATCGCGCACTGAGCATTGCGCGATCGCGCGGGTATCGCGGCCTCGTGGCTCGGTGAGACTTGCGCGTCAGTAGGGCGCTCGCGCGAACGCGGTTTGCATGATGCGTGCAGTCACCTCAGGCATCTCCTGCAGCACGGTTTGGAACTCGGCGATAGTCATGGCCGCTACGGTCGTCTCGACTGTCGTGGTGACCGTTGCCCGCCGGCCCTTTGTTGTCACCGGATCATCCAGCAGCGCAAGCTCGCCGTAATGGTCCCCGCCGCCGAGCCGGGCCACCTCGTGACCGTCGACGACGACCATGGCCTCGCCCTCGAGGATGACCCCGCACTCGCGACCCCGGCTGCCCTGCACCGTCAGGTCGTGCCCGGCCGGCACCGTCACCACAGTGGCGAGGTTGATGAGGCGACGGCGTTGCTCTCGCGTGCAGTCGGCGAAGACCTTGCCCTGGCTGAGGTCGTGCTGGGCCGGCTGCTGGTGATGGCGTCCCATGTTCATGGTGTCGCTCCCGTCTTGGCGGCGCCGGTGCGCTGCTCGATGCCGGCCATCGTTGGCGACGGGCACTGCATTGCGCAGCGGCCGAAGACTCAGTCCACTGGGTATTCGTACCTAGCCAGAGATGTGGGACGGTGATCGGCGTGGACGACATCTGGCCCTCATGGTGGGCGGGCACCAGCGAGCTCCACGCGGAGGCCTCGCGGCAGCGCTACCCCGCAGGCGCGGCGCTGTTCGTCGAAGGCGACCATCTCGGCTCGGTGATCGTCATCCAGCATGGTGACGTCAAGGTGTGTGGTACGGCTGCCGGCGGCCGCGAGATCGTCTTCGACGTGCTCGGCCCGGGCGACGTCGTCGGGGAGCTCGCCGCGCTCGATGGTGGTGTTCGTTCAGCGAGTGCGGTCGCGCTGAGCGAGGTCGAAGTCTTGACGGTGCCTGCGGTCGCGTTCCGCGCTGCTGTCGATGCCAATCGGATGCTGGAAAAGGCGTTGCTCGTCGAGGTCATCCGCCGGCTGCGCACCAGCGACCGGCGCCAACTCGAGGCCGGCTCCGATGCACTCGGCCGACTCTGCGCCCGGCTGCTCGAAATCGCCGATCGCAATGGCAGCAGCGAGCTTGACCTTCCCGTCAACCAGTCAGATCTCGCCGCCTGGACGGGGCAGTCACGCGAAGCCATCGTCAAAGCCCTGGCCTCCCTCCGCCGCCTCGGCTGGATCCACACCGATGGCCGACGCATCCACCTCATCGAGCTCGACCGCATCCGGGAGCGTGCCGGCAGCTAGGCGGGTGGCCCGGATGCGTCTGCGCTTCCGAGTGCTAACGGCTGACGACCGCCGAGGTGAGAGCAGGACCGTTGGTGTAGTTGACCGTGACCGAGAAGTCGTAGCTGCCGGCCCCGAGAGCGCCGTCGCGACCGGATGGTTGTCATATCCGGTTCCGCTTCGTCGCGTGGCGACACATCCTAAAGCGGACTTTGTCTCGTCGGCCGCGTGACCTACGAACATGCCAGGATGAGCGGCGGCCACATTCGGGACCGAATCGACGGGGTGGGGGACATGAAGTTCGGAATCTTCTTTGAGATGTCGACGCCGCGGCCGTTCACCACCGAGGGGCAGAGCGCGGTCTTCCATCACGCGCTCGAGCAAGCCCGGCTGGCTGACGAGCTGGGGTTCGACCACGTCTGGTGCGTGGAGCACCACTTCCTCGAGGAGTACTCGCATTCGTCGGCACCTGAGGTCGTGTTAGCGGCGGTGGCCGCGCAGACCGAGCGCATCCGGATCGGCCACGGCGCGGTCGTCTGCGTCCCCGAGATGAATCACCCGATCCGCATCGCCGAACGGTGCGCCGTGCTCGACATCGTCTCCGGCGGACGGCTCGAGGTGGGCACCGCGCGCAGCTCGACCTGGACCGAGCTCGGCGGCTTCAACGTCGACCCCGACCGGACCAAGAAGACCTGGGACGAGTTCGTTCGCGTACTGCCGAAGATGTGGACGCAGGAGCATTTCGCCTACGAGGGCCTGTCGTTTTCGATGCCGGAGCGCAACGTGTTACCCAAGCCGGTGCAGCAGCCGCATCCTCCAATGTGGGTCACGGTCACCAGCCCCGGCACCGAGCTCGATGCCGCCGAACGCGGGCTCGGCTGCCTTGGCGTTGCCGCGGCCGGCTATGCCGAGCAGGAGCGGCGTACGAACGAATACTTCCGGCGTATCCAAGGCTGCGATCCGGTCGGCGCGGTCGTCAACAGCGAGGTGTCGACGCTGAATTTCCTTTACTGCCATGAGGATCCGAAGGCCGCCGCCCGTACCGGAATGGGGATGGTGGGCGCCTTCGGACTCGCCAATTCCCACCTGATGTGGACCCGGGAGGCCTACCCGACGAGGGCCTATCAGTCGCTCGGCAACCTGGCGCCCAAGACCGACCGTACGAAGAGCGGTGGGCCGGGCGACGCGTACGGCATACCGGAGGGAATCTGCGTAGGTGATCCCGACATCATCGTTGCCGCTCTCAAGCGCTGGGAATCGTTAGGTCTGACCGGTATCAACTTCCTGCTCAATGGGCTGGAGGTCATTCCGCAGGAGCAGGTCTTAGCTTCTCTGCGCTTGTTCGCGAGAGAGGTCATGCCGCACTTCGGTGGAGCCGAAAAATGACTCAGTGGCGGAGCCGAAAAATGACTGGAGTCGTGAACGCATGCTGATCGGCACGGCAGATGTGCACGAGATCGTGCCCGACCCACCCACGCTGGAGGCCTTCGCGACCGAGCCGGTGGAGCTGCCGGGTGCCACGGTGCTGCAGTTCGTCAGCGAGATCCAGGTCAGCGGCCGTCAGGCTTCGCTGCCGCCCGGGCTGCACCCGACGAACCCGCCGTCCGTCGTCTTCCAATTCTGGGACTGCCCGCAGAGCCCGTGGGGACCGTTCCGGCTCGCGCAGGGCCGCGTCGCCTGCCGAAGTGGGCTGCGTCCGCGCGGCTTCGCGCAGAGCTGCGTGACCGATAGCCCGACCGCGGCAAGGGCGCTTCGCTCCAACTGGGGCTTTCCGGCGGTCGTCGGCGACGTCTTCATCGACCGCGGATACGACCGTGTCCGTGCGGAGGTGGCCACCGGCGGTCGCAGTGTGCTCGCGGTCACCTGCCGCGACCCCGATCCGCTCGGCAACACCGATATCGCGTTCACCGCGACGGTCGTGTTAGCGCAGACCCCGCGGGGGCTGCGCCTGGTGCAGATCGATTGCGACTACGCCGTGCATCGCGCCGAACGCGTGCGGCCCGTCGTCGATGCCTTCGAGCAAGGCGGGTGGCTGCCGGCGAGCGTCGCCTTGACCTGGCCGATCTCCGCAGCGGTGGCGATCGCCGACATCACGCTGGAGCCGCATCGATACGTCAGCAAGCCGGAGGAGCTCGCGTTCACCAGTACCGAGACGCTCTAGACAAATCAACTAGATCCAGTATTCGGTGAGCTGCTCGGCGCGGGCTCTGCCTTGGCCATAACCTGCCCGAGCGGCGGGCGGACGCGTCGACGGATCCATCAGATTGCTGCCGAATACGCTCAGAGAGGCGCCATCCGGCAGGATCGTTTCGACTCTGCTGCCGCCCGCGCGGAGTTCATCGGATTGTGCGGACAGCTGCAGGCCCCAGTCCAATGGTGTCCGTGTCCTGCCGCCGAGTGGCGATAGCACCAGCACCCGCCGGTAGCCGGCTGCCAGATCCGCATTCTCGTTGCGGCGGTAGCCGCCGTCGATGTACTGGGTGTCGCCGATGCGGTAGGGAGAGCCGCTGGAACAGCTGGCGGCGACGGCGTCGGCCAGCTCGACTCCGCTGTGCCTGTCGAACACGACCGGTTCGCCGGTATGGGCATTGACTGCCGTAATCAGCACCGTTCGTGATGGCCAGGCTTGGCTGGGTAGCCGCGCGGCGACGGTGGCCCGCCACCGCGTTTGGGCGGAGCCGTCGGAGACCGCATCCATTTCAAGCGCCGCGGCGCCCATTTTGCGTCGCATGTCGGCCGGATCCTCGGCGCCGGCGATGATGCGGCTTGTTCTCTCCATGTGGTCGACAGCCACCCCATTGGGTGCGCCTCCGCGGTCCGATCGGACCTGAACAGTCCGTTGTGGGGGCGCGGCGGCGAGGATTTGGGTGAGCAATTCGCCCGGGGTCGCGCTCGCTATTTGGGCCGCGGCCGTCGATCCTGCCGAGGTCCCGATGATCAGATCCGCCTTGGTCACATCCAACCCGGCATCAGACAGGCCGGCGACGATACCGATCAGCCAGGCATTGCCTGCCGATCCGCCACCACCGAGGACCAACGCTCGCTCACCCGCCTGGGTGACGTGCGGACTTGAAGTAGGTGTTGCGTTCATGGGAGTCGCCTCTCGCGAAGTGCGGGTGGGCACTCTCCCGGGGGCTAGCTCGGTCGCGTGATGGTCGACTGCAGGAGAGCACCCCTTGCGGATACTGCGTTCATGGGGGGCTCACCTCCAGCCAGTTGATCGCGGTGGCCGAATGCTTGCACCCCGGCCACGTTCGGGCAACACATTTTCTAGGTTGCTGAAATCGTCGCCAGGTAGGCGGCAAACTTGTCCAGCGAGCTCAAGAAACCGGCCTGCGCCTCGGCGCCGCGGAACATCTCCGGGACGTTCGTCTGGAGGATGCGTACCTCTGTACGACCGTCGCCGAGGTCAACGAAATCGCTTGTGGTCACCATCCCGATGTCAGGCTCGCGCCACACCAGACGCTCGGGTGGCGTGATTTCGGAAAACACGCCCTGGCTCGGATATTCGGCGCCACTGGAGTCGTCGACCATCACCGTCTTGAAGATCCCGCCAGGACGTAGCTCGACCGTGATGTTGTCCAGCGGGGTACTGACACCGACCGGCCCCCAGAAGTGGGTGAGGTGTTCGGGTTCGGTCATGCACCGGAAGACCAATTCGCGCGGTGCATCGAAGATGCGGGTGAACTTCAGCTCACCGATTTGCAGGGCAGTGTCACTCATGAGGGCCTTCCTCGGGTCGTTGTGCGGATAGCTGTTCCGGCGGTTGCTGGATGTTTCGTAGGTGCTGATCGAGCTTGTCGAAGCGCTCCGTCCAGATCTGGCGATGGCGTTCGATCCAATCGCTGGCGGCCGTCAGCTCGGCGGCCTCGAGGTGGCACGGGCGGTACTGCGCCTGCCGGCCGCGCGAGATGAGCCGGCTGCGCTCCAGGACCTTCAGGTGCTTGGAGACGGCCTGCAGCGTCAGTTCGAACGGTTCAGCGAGCTCGTTGACCGTGGCGTCTCCCGAGGCCAGTCGGGAAAGCAACGCCCTTCGGGTCGGATCTGCCAGCGCCGCGAAGGTGGCGTCCAGCTGGTCATCGAGGATCGTCACCCGTGCTACTCAACCATACAGTTGATAATCTGTCTAGTTGAATATCGCTTTGGGTTCCGGGAAGAGCGACGGCTGCGAAAGCCGTCAGCGTGTGGACGGCGGCGCCAGCGGTTGCCAGGGCGCCGCTGCTTCGATCTGGCCGGCGAGGCGGAACAGCACGTCATCCCGACCGGTCGCGGCGACGAATTGGACTCCTACCGGCAGGCCCGAATCGTCGCTCGCCAGCGGCATGGACATGCCGGGCTGCCCGGTGATGTTGAACGGGCTCGTGTAGCTCGCGTAGGTGGCGGCATTCTCGAACATGCTCTGGGGCCGGGAGGTGTCGAGCAAACCGAGCGGCGGGACGGTGGCCGCGAGAGTGGGAGTGATGAGGACGTCGTACGTCTCGAAGAACGGCGCGATCGCGCGGCCGGTCAGTTCGACGGTGCGAAGAGCTTCGACGAGCTGATCCGCTGTCATCGACGTCGACCGGTCGTAGAGGAACCGGGTGAACGGTTCCAGGTCATCGTCTCTGAGCTCACGACCCAGCTCGTCAAGTCGGCGTCGAACGCCAGCCAGACTCGTCGCAGACATGACTGCGGCTGAAGCCAGGCTCGCGGCCGACGAGTCGTAGACCGGGGCGGCCTCGGTGACGTGATGGCCCAGCGATTCGCACAGTTTCGCGGCGCCCTGCGCGGCGGCGACGCACGCAGCGTCGGTCGCATGGCCGGATGCGGTGTTGGTGCAGAGGGCAATACGTAACGGACGGGGTGCGGCTTTCACTGCGGCGGCATAGGAGTTCGTTGCCTCGGGCGCCGAGTAGGGTTCGCCGGCCATCCGTGCGCAGACGGCATCGAGCATGGCCGCACTGTCACGGACGGAGGTGGTGAGCACGTGGTGGACCGCTAGCGGGTAAGCGAATCCGTCGCCGATGGACGCCCCCGGCACTCGCCCGCGTGACGGCTTGAATCCAAAGAGGCCGCACATCGATGACGGGATGCGGATGGACCCACCGCCGTCACTTCCATGGGCGAGCGGGACCATGCCCGAAGCCACGGCAGCCGCTGAGCCTCCGCTCGATCCACCGGGCGAGTGCGTCGTACGCCAAGGGTTGCGGGTGGGACCGTGCAACAGTGGCTCGGTGCTGGCGTTCTTGCCGAATTCAGGCGTATTCGTGGTGCCGAGCAGGACCAGTCCCGCCTCGCGGTAGCGCTCAATCAGTGGGCTGTCCTGAGCCGCGATCGCGTCCTGGAAGAGCCGGCTGCCGCGGGTCGCAGGTAATCCGGCCACCTCGACGCCGAGGTCCTTGACCAGGAACGGGACTCCGGTGAATCGCCCGACGGGTAGACCCCGATCAATGTCGGCCAGCGCCTCTTCGAAGCGGCTGTTGACGACCGCGTTGAGCTCGGGATTGAGCCGTTCGATGCGGCTGATGGCCTCCTCGGCCGCTTCCCGGGCGCTCACGTCGCCGCGTCGGATGCTCTCGGCCAGGGCTGTCGCGTCGTTCACGCCAAGAACCTCTCACCACCGGCGCGCGCGCCGATTACTGGGTGCAGCGGGCGGAGCGCTACCAGTCGGTCGGTCCACTTCCTGGGCGGCGCGGAAGGTCGCCAGACCTGCGGGCGAGCTCGGTGGCCGTTACGGCCGCACCGCCGCAGTGCCGGCAACGGGGCTCGTCGAAGAGCACCTCTCGCCCGCAACTCGCACACCACAGGGGATCCCGGTCCGCCTCATCGGGGTTCTCGCGGACCACCGCCGGTGAGTCGGGCTTCTTGACCAGCCGCCGGACTCCGGGAGCGCTGCCCATCCGCGTGATGATGCCCATCGCACCATTGTGGCCTGCCCCGCTCAGGAGGGAGCGCGTCGCTTCTAGCGCGTCGGGCAAATACGTCTCACGAGGTCGACTGCCAAGGCGTCAGGACGCGCCACACGCCCCGGGAACGGGCGCCTGCGGTACGGTCACACGCCTCTAGCCCAGGAGGGTCGATGTCAACGGCCGATGAGATCCGAGACGTGCAGCGAAAGGCCTGGGCTGGCCTTTCTGCCGGCTGGGAGAAATGGGATTCGGTCATCGTCGATCAGCTGGCCCCGGTGGGCGCGGCGATCATCGAGCAGCTCAATATCGCCGAATATCAACAGCATCTCGACATTGCCGCGGGCACGGGAGAGCCGGGCCTGAGCATCGCGCGACGGTCGCCGAAGGGGCGGGTTGTACTGACCGACCTCGCACCGGAGATGCTGGAGGTAGCCGCCCGACGAGCCCGTGCGCAAGGGGTCACCAATATTGAGACGCTGGTGTGCAGCGCCGATGATCTGCCGTTCGAGGACGCCTCATTCGACAGCGTGTCGGTGCGCTTTGGGTACATGTTCTTTCCGGACATGGCGAAGGCGACGGCCGAGTTCGTTCGCGTACTCAAGCCAGGCGGTCGTCTCTGCTCGTCGGTTTGGGTCAACGCCGAGGAAAACCCGTGGACGACTATTGCCACATCGGCCATCGCCACCGAGACGCCGCTGCCGACGCCCGACCCGAAACGACCGAATATGTTCCGTTGCGCTGCCCCGGGTTGCATCAGCGCCCTTTACGAGAAAGCCGGGCTGTGCGATGTCGCTGAGTGGCACGTCGGTGTCGAACTCGTGACGCAGTCGCCCGTCCAGTACTGGGAAATGATCAGCGAGCACGTGTCTCTCGCCGCTGCGGCGCTGCAGCAAGTCGACGAACGGGCGCGGCAGCGGATTTGCGCAGCGGTGATTGCGACGGTGAGTGACTTCGAGAAGGACGGCAAGGTCCGGGTTCCAGGCATGGCCCGGTGCATCGTAGGAACCAAACGCTGAGTGAGCCGCAGGCACCGGCGATGTGCGGATCGTTTAGCTAGCCCGTCGGTGCTGGGGCTCGAAGTTGCACGGTGACGCAGAGCCCGCCCTCGGGGCGAGGAGTGAGAGTCAGAGTCCCGTCATGGGCCTCCGTGATGCTCTTGACGATGGCAAGGCCGAGGCCGACACCTGCATGATCGGTGCGTACGCGTTCGGTTCCGCGCTGGAACGGCTCGAGCAGAGTCGAGACGAGCTGCGGACTGACCTTCTCGCCGGTGTTTTCGACGGTGAGCGACACGTTGTCGGACTCATTGCGGGTTGTGACCCGGACGGTGCCGTGCTGAGGGAGGTTGTGGACGATAGCGTTGTGCACGAGGTTGGTGCCCAACTGCCGCAAAAGCGCCCTCGAACCCACGGCGAAGGCGACCTCGCCGGACGTCTCGATGGCGATGCCGCGTCCTTCGGCGAGCGGGAGCAGCGCTTCCGTGGCTTCCTCAGCGATCAGCGAAACATCGACGTTCGTTCGGGAGAACGTCCGCTGGTCTGCATAGCTCAGCAGTAGCAGCGCTTCCGTAAGGTCGATCGCCCGTGCATTGACGGTGTGGAGACGGTCGACGAGCTCGCTGTTGGCCCCGTTCCGATCTTCGCGTGCCACCTCTAGCAAGGTTTGTGTGATCGCCAGCGGGGTGCGCAGCTCGTGCGAGGCGTTGGCCGCGAACCGTTGCTGCGCAGCGACGTGTGCCTCGAGCCGGTCGAGCATCGTGTCGAAAGAGTCGGCGAGCTCCCGGAATTCGTCCTGGCGCCCCGGCAGCTGGATCCGGTGAGAGAGCGAGCCGGATCCGGCCGTGTGGGTAGCTTCCGCGATGCGGTCCAGCGGAGCGAGCATCCTGCCGGCGAGCAGCCACCCGCCTACGAGCCCGAACACCAGAAGAAAGGCCAGCACGGCCACTGCTCTCGGAGCGAAGACGTGCAGGAGGCGAGACCGGACAGGGAACACTCCGTGCACCAGGCCGGGGTCGGAGGAGATGAGGGTCGCGCGATCCGGGACGTAGCGCAGGAGGAACAGCCACACCGCGCCGAGCAGCAGGCCGCCCGCCAGCATGAGGAACGCGGCATAGCTGAGGGTGAGCTTGACGCGAACGCTCAGACCAGGGGCTCTATTCACGTTCGCCTTCCTCACGTCCACATCCGGGCGATGCGTCGATCCGATACCCGACGCCTGCCACTGTGGCGATGATCCACGGCTCGCCGAGGCGCTTGCGGAGCGCCGAGACGGTGATGCGCACGGCGTTAGTAAAGGGGTCCGCGTTCTCATCCCAGGCTCGCTGCAGTAGCTCTTCGGAGCTGATGACACCACCATCGGCAGCAACGAGGACCTCGAGCACGGCAAACTGCTTGCGGGTGAGCGCCACATAGCGACCGTCGCGATAGACCTCGCGGCGGAAGGGATCCACCCGCAGACCGGCGATCTCGTTCACAGGTGGCCGGTTGTGTGCGCGCCGGCGGTTGAGCGCCCGCAGGCGCAGCACGAGCTCGCGAAGCTCGAAGGGTTTTGTGAGGTAGTCATCGGCGCCAAGCTCAAACCCGGACGCCTTGTCATCGAGCCGGTCTGCCGCCGTGAGCATGAGGATCGGCAACCCCGTGCCCCCGGCGACGATGCGCTCCGCAACCGCGTCTCCCGACGGCCCGGGGATGTCGCGGTCGATGATCGCGATGTCGTAGGTGTTGTCCATCAGCATTTCCAGCGCGATCGCACCATCAGCGGCAATGTCGGCGGCGATTGCTTCCAGTCGCAGGCCATCGCGGATCGCGTCGGCCAGGTACGGCTCGTCCTCGACGAGCAACACACGCATGCCGTGAGGCTACGAGTCGACGCGTATCGCCGGCATATCGAGAAGCGCAGACGTCCGGGCAACACGCGGCAGCCTTAGCTGCTGGCATGCGCTTGATTAGACCGGCTGCAGCAGGGATCCATCGAATGGGCAGGACAGGCATCGCCGGGGTGCTGGCCGTCGCGGCGATCGGTACTGCTGGATGCCGATCCTTAGGGTCGCCTTCGCCGGCGGCACCGGCGATTGACACATCTCGCAGCGACCAGCGGGGCGCCTCAGGCGTGACCGACGGCGAAGGGTCAGACCGGGCGCTGACCCGCGTGGTGTGGCCGGTCGCCGGCCAGGCCGCGTTTATCGCGACGGGCGACGGGCGCGTATCTGCTGGCCCGCGCCAGGATCCGGCGCCGATCGCCAGCATCGCGAAGGTGATGACCGCCTACATCGTGCTCCGCGACCACCCCCTCGCCTCCGCCGAGGATGGCCCGGCGATTACGGTCACCGCCGCCGATGTCGCGGACACCGATCGTCGGAGCCGACAACAGGAGTCGATCGTGCCTGTCGAGGCGGGTGAGCGGCTGACGGAGCGACAGGCACTGCAGGCGTTGCTGCTGCCGTCGGCGAACAACGTCGCCGCGCTCCTAGCGCGATGGGACGCCGGGTCGGTGGAAGCGTTCGTCGCGCGGATGAACGCCGCAGCACGGGCTCTCGGCATGGCCCACACCCGTTACACGGACCCGAGCGGCTATGACAACGCCACCGTTTCGACGGCGGCCGACCAGGTGCTGGTCGTCGAGCGGGCCATGAGCCTGCCCGTCTTCGCGGACGTCGTCGCGACACCTACCGCGACGCTGCCCGTGGCCGGCACGGTCCACACCACCGACAAGTTGCTTGGGCGGGATGGATTCGTCGGTGTCAAGACCGGCTCGGACGACGCGGCCGGCGGCTGCTTCGCCTTTCGAGCCATTCGACTGATGGACGGCAGGCTGACCACGATCACTGGCGTCGTGCTCGGCCAGCCCGGGCGCGACCAGATTGCCGCTGGTCTGACGGCGGCCGACGCGCTGGTCGACCGGATCGTCGGTCAGCCCGCGGCCTCCGACCCACCGGCGGGCGCACCGGCTGGTCGACCCGCCGTTTGGCGCCATGGCGAGGCCGATGACATCGCTAAGCCCGGGGAGCGCCCATGAGCACAGCACGACGGCGGATGACCGCATTCGCGAGCGTGGCGCTGGTCGCTGTGATCAGCGTTGGTTGCTCAGACGCGCCACAAGCGAATGGGGCCGCGGGTGCCACAGCAACCAGCGGTAGCGGCGGGACGTCCACGCGTGAGAAGGCAGTGAAGTTCGCCGAGTGCATGCGGGAGAACGGCGTCAGCAGATTTCCCGATCCCGACGCGTCCGGTTCACTCACGGTCGATGCAGTCGCGAACGGCTCGTCGATCGATACAAGCTCCGCGGCGTGGAACACCGCCCTGCGCGCCTGCCAGGACCTGCAGCCGCCGGGGTTCACGGGCACCGGTAGGACCGCGCAACAGCAGAAGGCGGCACTGAAGTTCGCCCAGTGCGTCCGCGACAACGGTGTGAAGGACTTTCCGGACCCGACGCCGGACAGCGCCCTCGTCGACACGACACGTATCCCGTCCACGCAGAACGGCGACCTGAGCGCTCTCAACGCTGCGATGCGGGCGTGCCGCGGTTTCGCGACATCCGCCGGGGTGAGGGCGCCGTGACGCGTAAGGCGTGGGTGCTGGTGGCGGCGACCGTTCTGGTTGCTGTGACCACCGTGAGCGTGGTCGCCATCTTCGCTGCTGGCCATGCGACTCAGGCCACGCCCGACCCCTTGCCGAACACCGCACCGGTGAAGCGAGGAGCACTTGCGGACACGATCTCCGAGTACGGGACCCTGACCTACCGAGCGAGACCTGACGGCTCGCCGTACACCGGTATCAACCAGGCCCGTGGTACGTACACCGCATTGCCCACCGGTGGAGACACGGTCAGCTGCGGGGACGTGTTCTACCGCGTGGACGATCGGCCGGTGTTGTTGCTGTGCGGCGCGACGCCGGCATATCGATCACTGTCCTGGGGCGACAGCGGGTCCGATGTCGCCGAGCTCAACGCGAACCTGGTGCGTCTCGGGTATGCGAGCCGCGCACAGCTTGATCCATCCTCGCGCACGTTCAACCCCGCGACGGTGTCCGCGCTTCAGAAGCTGCAGTGGAAGGTGCACGAGGATCAGACCGGCTCGCTGGATCTAGGTCAGGTGGTGTTCCTGCCGGAGTCCTTGCGGATCGCCGCGGTGCGCGGCGTGATTGGCGGATCTGCGCAGCCCGGAGTGCCCGTCGTATCCGCAACGTCGGATACGCCCGAGGTCCACGTGAGCCTCGACCCGTCGGAGCAGAACGCGGTGAAGAGAGGCGATCGGGCGCGTATCACGCTGCCGAACCAGACGTCCGTGATGGGACAGGTGACAGGGCTTGGAATCGTCGCGCAACCACCGGCCAGTCAGGGCGGCGCCAGCTCGGGTGGGAGCGCCGGCGGGGCGACCATCCCGCTCTACCTCAGCCTCGACCAGCCCGACAAGGCGCGCGGGCTCGACCAGGCCTCGGTTCGGGTGGAGATCTTGACTGTTGGAGTCGAGAACGTCCTGAGTGTGCCGGTGGCTGCCATCGTCGCGACGTCCGGCACTGGATACGCGGTCGAAGTCGCGCGAGCCGACGGCCGGCGCGACCTGGTCGCCGTGACCCTGGGCCTCTTCGACGACTCCGACGGGCGGGTCCAGGTCGAAGGCAACGTCCGCGAGGGAGACCCAGTCGTGGTGCCGTCCTCATGAACGAGGCGCTGGCGCTCGAGCTGGATGGCGTCACCAAGACGTACGGAGAGCAGCCACCAGTGCCTGCGCTCCGGGGGGTGTCCTTCTCCGTTCGGCGTGGCGAGCTCGTAGCGATCGTTGGCCCCTCCGGGTCGGGCAAGTCCACGCTGCTGCACGTCATCGGAACGCTCGAGCGACCCACCAGCGGCATCGTCCGCATCGGGGGAGTCGACGCGGCACAGCTCTCCGACCGCCATCTGTCGCTGTTGCGGGCGCGCGAAATTGGCTTCGTCTTCCAGCAGTTCTTCCTCTCCGAGCACGCCACACTGCGCGAAAACGTCGCCGACGGGCTGCTCTACGCCGGCGTCCCCGCCGCCGAGCGACGCCAGCGCGCCGACGAAGCACTGACGCAGGTCGGTCTCTCCGCCCGTGCGAGCTTCCGGCCCACCACTCTCTCGGGAGGGGAGCGTCAGCGGGTGGCGATCGCCCGGGCCCTCATCGGGCGCCCCGCGATCGTGCTGGCCGACGAGCCGACGGGAAACCTCGACAGCACCACCGGCGCCTCGATCATGGCACTCATTTTCGAGCTCAATGCGGCCGGCGCGACCATCATCATGATCACGCACGACGCCGGTCTCGCGGATCAGCTTCCGCGCCAGATCAGGATGCTCGACGGTCAGATCGTCTCCGATAGGAACCACTCGAAGGTGGCTGCGTCGTGAGTGCCGACAGTCCGCGGCTCGGGCTGAGGGAGGGGCTACGGGTCGCGAGTGTCGGATTGCGCGCCCGTCCGTTACGAGCCGCGCTGTCCGCCCTGGGGATCGCGATCGGGACGGCCGCGATCGTCGCGGTACTCGGGCTCTCGTCCTCTTCGCAGGCAGGCCTGATTGCGGAGATCAACCGGCTCGGGACCAATCTCTTCACTGTCGAGGCCGGGCAGAGCCTCACCGGGACGCCGGCGCAGTTACCGCGGGAAGCGCCGGGGCGGCTCGCGCTGCTGAACAACGTCGAAACGGTGGCGCACACCGCCCTGATCAAGGACCAGGAGGTCTATCGCAACCCCCTGGTGCCGGCGGCGGACACCGGCGGTATCCAGGTGCGGGCCGTGAGTCTGGATCTGCTGCCGGTGTTGGCGGTTGGCGTCGCGCGCGGCGACTGGCTGAACGAGGGGACCGCTCGGTTGCCTGTCGCTGTGCTCGGCTCGGTCGCCGCGAACCAACTCGGCATCGACCGGGTGTACTCGGATCAGCAGATCTGGCTGGGCGGCCAGTGGTTCGCCGTCGCTGGCATCCTGCAGCCCTCCCCGCTCACGCCCGACATCGATGACAGCGCGCTAGTCGGCTACCCCGCCGCGCAGACATACCTCGGCTACGCCAGCACGGTCCGCGGCGACGCCAGCACTGGCCCGCCCAGCACGATCTACGTGCGCGCCGCCACCGACCGCGAAGCCGAGGTACAGCCGCTGCTCGGTCGGACCGCCAACCCGGAGTCGCCCTACGAGGTGAACGTGAGCCAGCCGTCCGATGTGCTCACCGCGCGCGCCGATGCAGCAGGCGCTTTCAACAGCCTCTTCCTCGGGCTCGGGGTGGTGGCGCTGATCGTCGGCGCGGTCGGTGTCGCCAACATCATGATCATCTCGGTCCTGGAACGCCGCTCGGAGATCGGCCTGCGTCGTGCCCTCGGTGCACGAAAAGGCCAAATCCGGGCACAGTTCCTCGGCGAATCAATTCTGCTCGCAGTGATCGGCGGTGCCGTCGGGGTGCTGGCCGGCGTCGCGGCGACCGCCGGTTACGCAAGCGCGAAGGGTTGGGCCGTTGTCATACCCGCCAAGGCGTGGTCCGGCGGCATCGCTGCGGCCATCGTGATCGGCGCGCTGGCCGGACTGCTGCCGGCGATTCGCGCATCGCGGATGTCGCCGACTGCGGCGTTGCGAACGGCCTGAAGTGACGGGTCGACCGTTACCCCATCGCCCGCCACATCGGCGTTCCCCGCCGGCGCGCAAGAGGGCGTTACATTGCTCAGCGCCAAAGATCGCGTGACGGTGAAGCCATTACGACATCGGATGCGGCACGAGCGCTTGTCTGCGGTGGCCGTCCACATCAGAACTTCGCTCCGGCAGTGATTTCCCAGCAGTGGCAGCACGACCGGGCCTCCGGGGGGCGGGTGGGGCCCGCCTCCTGGCGTGCTCTACGGTTGTCTGCGTTTCATCCATGGGATAGCTACTTGCCCAGTAGCACGGCCGATCGTGCGGGCCACGGCGGTCGCTTCCGAGATGACTGGGGGACGCATGACCGAAGCCGTACCTGCCTCCTTGGACGAGAAGCTGCAGCGGGTCACCGAGTTCGAGCAGGGCCGGAATACGACCGTCCTCACGCGCCTGCTGAAACATCTCGGTCCGACCCGAGCCTTCGCCGCTGTCTACAGGCGCCTCGGGCCCGCCGTCGACCCGTGGCTGATGCGCAAGACTCATGGCCAGGTCATTTCCCGCTGGTACGGCTTTCCGGCGCTGCTGCTGGCGACGACCGGCGCGAAGTCGGGGCAGCGCCGCGTGCAGCCGCTTATATACATCCGCGATGGAAGCGACTTCGCCATCGTGGGCACGAACTTCGGTCAGACGCACCACCCGGCCTGGACGGCGAACCTGCTCGCGCACCCTGAGGCCGATCTCGAAGTCGGCCCGGTCACGCTCGCAGTTACCGCAGATCTCGCCGATTCCGACACCTGGCAACGACTATGGCCGAACTTCGTCGAGGTCTATCCGGGATACGCGAGCTACTTGTCACGCACCGGGGGTCGTAAGCCGCGCATGTTCGTGCTGCATCCGCTCTCATAGCCATCGGTGATTCGGCTGGCCGGCGGTGATGAGCGTCAGCGGTATTCCGGATTCTCGTAGTCGAAGCGGCAGCCGGCGTCCCACTCAGAGCGCTGGTTGCCGTAGGCAGGGATTCCTCCGGCGTCCTTGAGGATTCGCGCCAGGTGCATGAGGTTCCAGGTCATGAATGCCGTGTTGCGGTTGGTGAAGTCGTTCTCGGGACCGCCGGAGCCCGGGTCGAGGTAAGACGGGCCAGGTCCGGCTTCGCCGATCCAGCCGGCGTCTGCCTGCGGCGGGATGGTGTAGCCGATGTGCTGCAGGGTGTAAAGGACGTTCTGCGCGCAGTGCTTGATGCCGTCCTCATTGCCGGTGATGAAGCAGCCGGCTACGCGGCCGTAGTACAGGTATTGGCCTGCGTCGTTCAGCAAGTGCGAGCCGCCGTAAAGCCGTTCGTGGACCTGCTTCATGACCGAGCTGTTGTCGCCGAGCCAGATCGGGCCGGCGAGCACGAGGATGTCGGCCGCGAGCACCTGCTCGAAGATGGGCGGCCATCCGTCCGTTGCCCAGCCGTGCTCGCGCATATCTGGCCAGACGCCGGTGGCGATATCGTGGTCGATCGCCCGGACGACCTCGACCGTTACCCCGTGGGACCGCATGATCTGGGCGCTGGCGTCGATGAGCCCCTGGGTGTTGCTGACCTCGGGGGAGCGCTTCAACGTGCAGTTGATGAAAAGCGCACGGAGGTCGTGGTAGACCGCGGGCGGGCTCGTCATGGATTCCCTTTCGCCGTTCAAGAAATTGGGCGTCCTGTTGCACGCAGAGTAGGGCGGCCCTCAGCGACGAACAAGGCCGCCAACGCGTCGTCAAGCTGCCCCGACCCTCGATCTGAGTGCGCAGACGGTTCGCAAGCACGAGGAGAACATCTTGGGCCGTATGAACGTTTCCAATCGGACCACGGCTGCAATCCCCTACATCAGTAGAAATGTCCCCGGATCGTTGACCGTGAGTACGACATCGATGTCGGAGAACTCACCCGCGGGATGATCGCCTGCGAGCCTGCGAGCCCAGCAAGCGCAACGCGTGAACATCTCGACGCGTCGAGGCCCACGCTGCCAACGTCTCGATCATCGCAGTCGCCGTGGTCAGCGTTTGCTCACCCAACCCAAGATCAGCGAAGACGTGGGCATACTGCCCGACGCCGGATCGACTGATGCTCCGGACTCTGCGATTTCTACCAGGGCACGACGGTGACGGGGCAGCGAATCCCTGATGCCCGAGCTAGTTTCGCGTCGGCGGTGAGCAGCGCGCAGCTCAGGGATTCGGCGAGTGCCACGTAGCCAGCGTCGTAGGCCGTGAGGTTTTGGCGCAGATCCCACACCCTTTCCAGGAACGGGTGAGCGGCGTACCTGATCAGACCCAAGCGACGCCAGGTGTCAAGCGCGGCCCAGCCGGCCTTCGCTTCGATGCGACCGGCGGCGACGAGGCGACGCAACCCGCTGGCAACTTCGACATCCACGAGGTGTGGCGCGTGAAGCTGATCTGCGGCTAATGCGTGGCGGGCGGGCCCGTCATTCACCAGCGCAGACAAGGCGGCAGAAGCATCGACCACAATCACCGTGGCGCACGCGCGGCCGCCAGATCCTCGACGATGTCGCCGACGTCGACTTGCATGTCCGGCAGTGCGCCCAAGAGTTGCGGGTTGTCAGCACGCAGGGAGACGGCCGCCAGTTCACGCACGGCTACGGCACTGACTGAAGTGCCGTCAACCTCGGCAAGCCGTTCAAGCCGACGTACTACTTCGTCGGGCACGTTCCGCAGGTATAACGTCCTCATGTTGCAAGATGCTAGCAAGATGCTAGCGGCCGTCGCGGCGGCGGCCGGCGAACTGATCGTCGATCCGCTCTGGGATCTCACCACCGGATCTGCACCCGTCAACGTGTTCTAACGGAACGGCGAGCGGCAAGTTCGCTAGCACGCGAGGTGTATGGCGAACCTGCAACCCTGGCCGACGTTGTGAGCTTCGATTCGTCCGGCGTGCGCGTCTACGATCCCACTTGCGATCGCCAGACCGAAGCCAGCGCCGGATTCCGGATTCGGGGTTCGGGCGGCACTTCCTTGAAACGCCAGCTCGAACAGTCGGGGTAAGTCGCTGCTCGGGATGCCGCCGCATTCGTCCTCGACGGCCAGGCTCACCGTGAGGGCTTCCTGCGAGCCGATGATCCTCACGCGCCCGCCTGGCGGCGTATGGCGGATCGCGTTCGTGAGCAAGTTCGACAGCACTCGGGTCATTTGACGGACATCTACCTCGACGGGTGCCTCGGGGACATCTGCGGTCAACGTGATCCCGCGGGCTTCGGCAAGGGGAATCATCGACGAATACGCCTGAGCCGCGACGTCGGCCAGAGTTACGCGTTGCTTTCGCAGGACCAGACCTCCGCGGTGTATTCGCGCTAGTTCGAAAAGGTCGTCGACCATCTCCGTGAGCCGTTCGACTTCCAGTCCGATGGCCCGGTGGTATTCCGCAACCTTCGTCGCCTCCACGACGGCATGGTCTGCCAGCGCTTCGACCATCGCCCGGATCCCGGCCAGCGGGCTGCGGAGGTCGTGCGACAGGAGCGCCACCAGTTCGCGACGGTTGGCTTCAAGCGCTTGTTCCCGCTCACTGGCGGCGAGAGCCTCGGCCTGCCGCGCGCCGAGTCGGCCCACGTGTCTACCCATGATGAGGGCGCATGCGGTCCCAACCAGCGCTGCGCATCCGACAACGGCACCGATCACATCAGCGTCGTAATCAGAGATCAACATCTGGCGCGCCGCGACGACGATCCCGACCCCCGCGGCGAGCACAGCAGTCACCACGGCGCCAGACATGATCGCTCCTGCGCTGCGATATCTAAGCAGCCACAGCGCATAGCAGCCGCCGAGACCGACGGCGAGCGTGACCCCCATCGAGGTCAGGACCGCTGTCATTCGCCGATCCCTACCGGCTCGTACCGGTATCCGGTGCCCCAAACGGTGACAAGACGTTTCGGACTTGCCGGATCGTCCTCGATCTTTTCGCGCAGCCGACGGATGTGGACCGTCACCGTCGAGACGTCACCGAAGGTCCAGTCCCACACACGATGCAGCAGCAGCTCACGGGTGAAGGCAGTTCGCGGGTTTCGCGCGAGGAATGCCAGCAAGTCGTACTCGCGGCTGGTCAGTCCGACCGGCTTGCCGTGAACCCGTACCTCACGCGCTCCCTCGTCGATGAACAGATCACCGTCAGCAATGCGGGAGGCGCTCCGGAGCGCGGGTTGGCTGTCGACGCGGCGCAGGACAGCCTCGACTCGCGCGACGAGTTCACGAGGGCTGAACGGCTTGGTGACGTAGTCATCGGCGCCGCACTGAAGGCCGTCGATCCGCTCGTCCTCGCCGCTGAGCGCTGTCAACATGATGATCGGTACCTGGCGGAGCTCCCGAAGGCGTCGGCAAACGTCCAGGCCGGGTATGCCGGGCAGCATCAAATCCAGCACGACAAGGTCCGGCGGATCGGCGGCAGCCAGTCTCAAGGCGGTCGGCCCGTCGGCGGCACTGAGCACCAAATATCCGGCGTTGGTCAGATACACCGAAATCACATCTGCAACGGTTCGGTCGTCGTCAACGACAAGCACGCTTCGCCGCCGGGGGGTGCTCGCTTCCTCCACCACCGGCATGTGCACAGAGTAGTTACCCGCAGGAGCGAGGGCAGGGCCGGCGCCGGGAACCGTAATAGTCCCGTAAGGCCAGCGGAGCGCCTTAATCGGCTCTGGGCCTTGAAGATCGAAGGATGACCGGCGTCGATCTGAGCGAGCCTTTTCCGATTCATTTTTATGAGCGGGCCTTGGAGGGTCAGCCGGTAAATGTGCAGCTCGAGGACGGCACCCACATGCCACTCCTGGCCGAGCTGTGGATCAACCCGAGGCTGGGCGACGACTCGGTGATTGATCGATGCCGAGGTGCCACGCTGGATGTCGGATGCGGAGCGGGACGCGTCACAGCGGGCCTGATTGCCGCCGACGTTCCCGCGCTCGGGATCGACATTTCGGCGCATGCCGTGTCTTTGAGCCGCCGTCGGGGAGCGGCAGCGTCGCAGCAAGACGTCTTCTCCGACACCCCAGATCTGGGTCGCTGGCACCACGTGCTGCTCATGGATGGAAACATCGGGATTGCCGGAGACGCGGCGGCGCTACTCAAACGCTGCAGAGATCTGCTCCAACCCACCGGCACCATCATCGTCGAGGTCGGCCCGCCCGGCACGGGCAGTCACAGGCTGCTCGTGAGACTCGTCCACAATGCCGCCCTAAGCCGCCCATTCAGCTGGCTCATCTCGGACGGCAAAAACGTCAAAACGGTAGGCGCAGCAGTCGGTCTCGTCCCCACCGACGAGTGGACGACGGATGGCCGGTGGTTTGTCGAGCTCTCCAAGGCGAACGCGCGCACTCCTCAAGGAGGGTCGCCTCATGGCTCATGATCTGAGGGCAGACTCCAATGGATCGCTTCCTGCTGACATGTCTGTCCTTTATGACACCTACGCTCCGGTTGCCTATCGGCTGGCGAGGCGATGGGTGGGAGACCGTGAACTCGCAGCGGACGTGGTGCAGGAAGCGTTCCTGTCGCTCTGGCGGGCCCGGCATAGTTACCGACCTGACCGTGGGGCAGTCGGTGGTCTGCTCTACACGCTCGTGCACCGACGCGCGGTCGAACTCTTGCGCCGTCGATCATCCTGGCCCGTCGTAGAGCCTCTTGACCGTCACCACGAAATGTCCCTGGCAGACAACAGGCCGAAACCCGATGAGCTGGTCTCGGCCGCTGATCAGGCCAGGCGCGTACGGAACGCCCTTGATCAGTTGCCGGCGACGACGAGCCAGCCGTTTCGATTAGCCTGGCTGGACGACTACCGAACCATTGAAATCGCGGCGATATTGGACGTCCCACAGGGCACTGTCAAGAACAGGATCCTGTCGGCCCGCAAACAGCTTCAGACGCTATTGCCGCGTGAGACCTTCGACTGAGCGGCCTTGGCAATGAAGCCCGGCGGGGCATCCCGCTCGTTTGCGCACGCGCCTAAGAGGTAGAGCACCAGCTCGCCTTCCTGGTCGACACGGGTGAAGCCTTGCTGACCTGCTAGGTCTGCTTGTCGGGCACCTTTTTGCCGGTGACGTATTGGATGCCCTGCAGTACGTCCTGTGGTGTCCAGGAGGGGTTGTCCGGGTCGGCGACGTTGTGATTTCCCTGTTCGCTGAGGAACTTCTCGAGGGTGGTGGGGATGCTCTGTCCCTTGACGTTGGGGGAGGCGTTGACGAGCCACGCGACATGTCCGTTGGGCCGAAGGACGTAGACGATGTTCTGATGGCCGACGTCGTAGGTGAGAGGCACGCCGGTCAGCCAGTCGTGTGGGGTCTCTCCCGGGTCGTTGGGCTCCTTGCCGTAGCTGAGGTGCAGCGCGTTCCAGAACGCTGCAATTTGAGTTGAGGTGCCACCAAGGAACTCCCAGTTCGGGGATGCGCCGTAGAGGCCTTGATAGGCCTTGAGGTGTTTCTGATCGTCACGCTGGGGGTCGACGGTCACTTCGACGAACTCGACGCTGTCGGTCAGGCCGGCAGCTCGGACCGCGTCGTCGGCGGCGCGGAAGTTGGCGCTGATGAGCGGGCAGGTTTCCTGGCAAAGGGTCAGGGACGGCGAGATGACGACGGTCTTGCCGTGCAGGCTGTCCAGCGTGACCACCTTGCCGTCTTGGTTGTGCAGGGGAAGGTGTTGAACGGATGTCGGGATGGTGAGGTCGACGGTGTCACCGTTCGTCGGAGTCGGATGACCAGACCCCGAAGACGCACACGCGGCCAACGCTGCCAGCAGCCCCACGCAGGCGCCGGCGATGGCGATCCGGGGCCGGTGCCCACGCCGACGGATTCGAGAGGCTGATGGGGGCGGACTATTGGCGGCGGATGACGTCATGACAAGTAGGTGCCTGCCGCGACCGTTTCAGTTCCCGGCGGTGTCCGATTTCGCCTTCCCGTGAGGTGCAGGCAGCGTGCGCACACGCCCGACCAGTCAGTGACAGCGACAACTTGCTCGGACCTGAGTCATGCCGATTGGAGCCGGTGAGCGAGGCCTATCCGGCGCGTGACCACCGGGTGAACCCGGAAACGGGAACCGCCCTGGTGCTGTTCGCCGTCACGGCGATGGTGGCGCTGTTGCACGGCCATCGATTCCTTCAGTCGCACAAGCTGCAGCAGTGGTCGACCGTGTTCACGGCTGTGGTGCTGCAGGCGTTGCCGTTCCTGGTGTTAGGAGTGGTCATCAGCGGCGCGGTCGCCGCGTTCGTCCCGGCTGAGGCACTGACGCGGATGCTCCCGAAACGGGCCGCCGCGGGGGTTCCGCTGGCAGCCGTATCCGCCGCTGCCCTTCCTGGCTGCGAATGCAGTTCGGTGCCGGTTGCCGCCCGGCTGATCGACAAGGGCGCACCTCAGCCTGCCGCATTGGCTTTCCTGCTGGCGGCCCCGGCAATCAATCCGGTGGTCACGGTCGCGACCGCGGTGGCATTTCCGAGGCATCCGGAGATGGCGGTCGCCCGGGTGAGCGCCTCGCTGCTGGCCGCGATCGTCGTCGGCTGGTGCTGGAGCCGGATGGGCCGTCCGATCTCCCGCTCGACAACGACCGAGGCCACCCCGCGGGGGTGGCGTCAGCGGGCGGACGTCAGCCTGCAGACGACCGCTGGCGACTTCCTGCACGCTGGTGGGTACCTGGTCATCGGGGCAGCGCTTGCTGCGAGCCTGCAAGTGCTGATCCCGCACACCCTCTTGAACGCCTTGCCCGGCGGTGGCCTGCCGGCGATCCTGATCATGGCCGCCCTCGCCATCGTCCTGGCCGTATGTTCCGAGGCTGACGCCTTCGTCGCAGCGAGCCTCACGCACTTCTCGCTCACGTCGCGGCTGGCCTTTCTTGTGGTCGGGCCAATGCTCGATGTCAAGCTCATTGCTCTGCAGACAGGCACGTTCGGTCGGGCCTTCGTCGCGCGATTCGCCCCGCTGGTGTTGGCCGTCGCCATCGGCTCCGCCGCCCTTGTCGGGTCGGTCCTGCTATGACGCTCACTTCGGAAGCTCCGGTTAGCGCACCGGCTGAGGCAGACCCGGCGCCGGGCCCGCTTGGCCATCGCCGGACGCCGACCCCGGGTATCCGTGCGGGCGGTGCACTGCTCCTGTTGGTGGCACTGGTGATCTTCCGGCTGCTGTGGCAGGGCCGGTACACCTCGTACGTGCGTCCCGGCATGGGCCTACCGCTCACCATCACCGGGGTGGTGCTTGCCGTCGTGGGCGGCTGGGGACTCGTCGGCCCGGTCCCTCCGAGCCGAACGCCCCACGCGGACGATCCGAACGATGCGAACGATGGGCACGCAGGGCATGGACACAGCCCGCTGCCTCGCATCTGCTGGCTCTTAGCGGTGCCGGTGGTCGTACTCACCCTCATCGCACCGGGCCCACTCGGGGCCAGCAACTCAGCCGATGCCGCGCCTACGCAGGTGCCTTTTCACGTGACGGCACTTCATCCCGACGGCGGAGGTGTCATCACGATGAAGCTGCGCGACCTGCTGGGCTGGACGACCGAAGACCCCCACAAGCGGCTGCTGAATCACCCGCTCCGCCTCATCGGCATGGCAGCAACCATCACCCACGACGGCCGCCTCGTGCGGCTCACGCGATTCACCATTACCTGCTGCGCCGCCGACGCCACCCCCTTCTCTGCCGACGTCACACTGCCCGCCGACAGCCTGGTTCCGTCCAAGGGTGGCTGGATCGAAGTAGTGGGCAACTGGAACGGACGCCACACCTCTGACGGCTGGCCGGTGATCGACGGGGCAACTGTGCAGTCGATCGCGCAACCCGCCGAGCCGTACGAACTCTGAGCGACGCCGAGGGATCGGTTCCGCGCCGCGTGCTGGCCCGTCGTTGCGAGCCCAGGCGTGCTTGGGGGATGCCAGGCTCCGGCAATGGACGCCCGCGACGGCCACCGCGCCACGGAGTCTCTCGACTGCCCTTCGATCGCCCCGGCTGGTCGTGAGGGACCGCAAGATCGCTGAAGTCGCCGAGAGCCTCGCGTCCGTGCCCGCTGACAATGGTGACTGGCCCCCGGTGCTGTCGGGAAGACGGTCTTGGGCGCTCGCAGTCGCGAGCGAGTTGTCGCTGCGGTTCCTCGACGGGGCATTCGTTGTGGCTGGCTTCTTTGCGGTCAGCAGAACTGGTCGGCGGCGCCGTGACTGTCCCGGATGTTGTCCGAAAGCATCAATGTATTGATGGTATAGGTCGATAATGTGGTTATATTGACGATGCGATTGGGATGAGGAGCGATGGTTCGTCGACCGCATGTCTACTCCCGCCCGGCGCGGCAGGCGGCGACCGTGCTCGGGCTGCAGATCGCGGTCGCGCGGCGGGAGCGCCGGTGGACCGCAGCCGAGCTCGCCCAGCGGGCGGGGATCTCGGTGAACACGCTTCGCAGCGCTGAGCGCGGCGAGCCCACAGTGGCGGTCGGGGTCATGTTCGAATTGGCGACCCTACTCGGGGTGCCGCTGTTCGCGGCGACACCCGGCGAGCTCGGCATGCTGGCCGACCGGCAGCGCGACCGGCTCGCACTGCTGCCGGCGCACGTGCGCTCCCGGCCGGAGCCGGTCGATGACAACTTCTGACGGTCGGGCCCCCAACCGCGCGTTCGTGTGGGTATGGCTGCCGGACGCGATCGAGCCGGTCGTCTGCGGCCGGTTGGATGAGGTCACCCCGGGCTACCACATATTCACCTATGGCCAGAGCTACCTGGCGCGCCGAGACGCAATTCCCCTGTACCTACCCGAGTTGCCGCTAAGAACGGGTCCGATCCGTCCACTCGGGTCGCTGCCGGTGGCGGGCTGCCTGCGGGACGCCGGCCCGGACGCGTGGGGACAGCGGGTCATCGTGACTCGCCGCCTCGGGCATCCCGATGCGACCAGCGACACCGGGGCGCTGTCGCTGCTGACGTACCTGCTCGAATCGAGCGGGTCGGACCGAATCGGGGCACTGGACTTCCAGGACAGCGCGACGACGTACGCGTCCCGCCATCCGACCGCGACGCTGGCGCAGCTGCAAGACGCCGCCAGCGCGCTGGAGGAGGGCCGCCCGCTGCGGGAACCGTTGGCCGAGGCCCTGATCCGGGGCACCTCCATCGGTGGGGCCCGGCCGAAGGCGCTGCTCGACGACGACGGCCGATACCTGATCGCAAAGTTCTCCTCCTCTACTGACGTCCGTCCCGTGGTGAAAGCCGAAGCGGTAGGGATGAATCTGGCCCGGCGGGTGGGGCTCGACGTGGCTGGAAGTGCCCTTGTCTGCTGCGGCGGCAAGGACGTGCTGCTCGTGGAAAGGTTCGATCGGACCACGGTGCCCGGACAGCGGCGGTTGCTCGTGTCGGCGCTGACGATTCTCGAACTCGACGAGTTCCTTGGCGCCCGCTACGGCAGCTACGCCGATCTCGCCGAGCACATCCGGGCCGGGTTCACCCGCTCGGACGAGACCTTGCGGGAACTTTTCGCACGCATCGTGTTCAACGTCTGCGTCGGCAACACTGACGACCACCCGCGCAACCATGCCGCCTACTGGGACGGCGCCCAGCTCACGCTCACCCCGGCATACGACCTGTGCCCACAGCCGCGGTCCGGGGAAACCGCGGCTCAGGCGATGGCGATTGGGTCCAACGGCGAGCGGGACAGCACGCTCACGACCTGCCGGGCAGCTGCCGCTGTGTACCACCTGTCGGAGGCGCAGGCGCAGGAGATCATCGATGCCCAGGTGACCGTCATCCAGGAGCAGTGGACTGACACGGCGGAAGAGTGCACGCTGACCCATGCCGAGCGTGACCAGTTGTGGCAACGCCAGATCCTCAACCGCGGCATCTTCCGCTAACCGGCCCGACGCGGCCCCGGCACCTCGCCGGCAACTAGGCCGGATCACCCCGGCACCGGCATCGCGGCCGGTCGCGGGGGTGGTGATCCCGGTGCCCAACGGTCGTGGCGCTCTGCAAGATCCACCGCGCGGCATATAACCGCGAATCCTCGGCCATCGGCCAGCATCATGTCTCCAGCGCAACGGCGATGTCCTGCTCGGTGAACGCCGGACGGCGACGGGTTCAGGCCGCCGCGAGCCGGAATGACGAGCCGCTGCTGCCGGCGACCCAAGCGTCGGGAAGCGCAGTTGCTAATGCTTGTTGGGCGCGCCAGCCGGTGCAGTGGCCGGGTACCACCAGCGCTGGATTCAGTTCCGTGAGGGCGCTCACCGTTGGCCCGATGATGGGCTCGAATGCCGGTCCGCTGAGGTGGAAGCCGCCCACGAGGGCGTAGACCGTTGGTATCCCTGTGAGTCGCTGAGCGTGGCGCAGGATGTTGATGGCTCCGGCGTGGGCACAGCCGGTCAGCACGACGAGACCTTGTCTTTTCAGGTTCACGACCAGGGCCTGGTCGTCGATGATGAGCGGATCGGGCTGCCACTCGGAGCCGTTCCAGGCCTGATGCGCCGGCGGCATGCCGCGCTCGAAGTCGGTGGTTCGATCGACCTCGCCGGTGATCAAAACGCTGCCGTCGACAAGTAACGAGGGGACCCGCCTCTCGATGACGGTGAGGCCTTCACCTTCCAGTGCCCGCTTGCTCAAGGTCGGCAGCTCTTCCGGCTCGCGACCCGGGACCGCCAGTCGTCGACGGCTCCAGACCATGGGATGCACCACCATCGGCAGCGATCGCGGTCCCTGCTTTCCGGCCAGCCCGGCGAGTCCTCCTGCGTGGTCGAAGTGTCCATGGCTGAGGACTACGGCCTGGATTGCCGACAGGTCGACGCCAAGGCGGTCTGCGTTCGTGACCATCGCGTCCGGCGAGAGGCCCGTGTCAAACAGCACCGTCGTCGTGGAGTCACCTCGACGGACGGTCACCAATGCTGAGAATCCATGCTCGGCCATCAGTCCAACGTTCGTCGAGCCAGCTTCAAATTGGGGCGCTCGGGCTGTGCCGACTCTGAAAGAAGCTCGAGTCGTCCGCTTGTCACCCGCCAGCAGGGCGTCGTAGACGTTGTCGACCAACGTCGTGATCACGATCTCGTCGACCGGCTCGAGGGCGATCGGATCCACCGCCGCACCGTCCGCCGGGCGCGGTACGGTCTCGGCAATCTGCCGGCTGTCTGCGGGCTCGTCACACATGTCGGTCCCTTCGGAGTCTTTGTCGGCTTGCTGCTCACATTGGCAGGCGACGGCTCCGGGCGCATCACACGATCCTGCTTGTCCCGGTGTATCTCGCTGGCTCCCGCTAGCAGGGAGGCGCCTCATTGGAACCTGGCTCGCGCCGAATGCACCGGGCATCCCGGCATCCAGGAAAGCCGGAAAGAAGCGTCGTTGGGTCACTGACCTGGGCTGAGACAAACTCGAGACGACCAAACCTCCGGCTTGGAAGGCCCCGATTCCCAGTCGCAGACGGGTATGGCAGGTCCACCTTTACTCCATCAGTTGTCCGTTGCGATCCGTTGGAACCCGTTGCTACTCCTAGGGTTTTCCTATCTGCGAGGCAGCTTGAGGCACGAGGGCTTGTCTGCCCCGGCCGGGGGTGTTCGAGATCAAGCAGGCCTCTGACTTTGGCGACCCTTCTCGTGCCCCGCGTCGGGCACGAGGTGTTGATGTGGGGGGTGCGCGTCGGAGGGACTCGTGTGGATGGTGCGCCCACGAGCACGGCGAGGCTGGTGAAGCCATCCGTGCGTGTGTGAAGGCCGTCCGCCACGAGTCCGGCCGTCCGATCCGACGACCGACCCCGATCCGATAGCGCGCCACGACCTCGTTGCCAAGGAATCCGATCAGGCCGGCGAGTGCCACGGCGGGCAGGTAGCTGATCTTTTGCGGATGTAGCAGCCGGTCTATGGCGACGTAAGCCGCGACGCCGCTCGATGCTGCGATGAACGCGAGCACGACCAGGCCAGCAAGGTCCTCTGCGCGAGCCCGTAGCCATAGGTGTAGCGGCGGGCCGAGCGGAAAGCCGGAACGCGACAAGCAGCGGGCCTGCGGTAAGCGCCTCGGCGAGGTTATGGAGTGTGTCTCCGAGCAGCGCTACCGAGCCGGATAGAGCGACCACGACTGCCTGAAGAGCCGCGGGGGCCAGCAGCCCGCCCAGGCTGATCAGCAGTACGCGTCGGCCTTCTGCGTTGGCTTCCAGGGTGTCACCGATCTGATCTGCGCTGTCGTGACTGTGCCCGAACAAGGCCCCAGTCAGCCTGGCTGATGCTGATTCTCGTGGCTTAGATGGCTGTCAGCAGCATGGGTATGGTCGGCCTGATGCTCGTCGAAGTGCGAGTGGTCGGCCATGGTGCAATGCTGTCAGAGCGCCAGCTAAAAGACCGCAACCCGCGCGCTACCGCGCGGACCTCGCAGTTGCGATGTTCAGGCTGCACTTCTTGCCGTGCGAGCGCCTTCAGTGCGGCTGGCAGGTCTTTGCCTGTAGGTAAGGCGCTGTCTTGGACGTGGGTGGCGCCAGCAATACCTTCCTGTGCGGGGTAGGGATTGAGCGGGTGCGGCACCCCAGTTCTAGCTGAAAGCGCCTGCGGTCAAAGTCTTTTGTTGGTCAGCCAGTTGGTGTTCGCGTACCCAGGTTTGTGCTCCTACTTGG
Organism: uncultured Actinomycetota bacterium; assembly: GCA_963839015.1. Taxonomy (GTDB): domain Bacteria; phylum Actinomycetota; class Actinomycetes; order Frankiales; family Frankiaceae; genus DATAZK01. The sequence goes on from CAWITL010000001.1 coordinate 409,807, forward strand.
ACGGCGTCCCAGGGTGAGCCGAGCGGCGGTGTGTAAGCAAGGTCGAGGTCGCTGACCTCGTCGACTGTGAGACCGGCGAAGAGAGCCGAGGCATAGGTGTCGATGCGTTTGGCGACCGAGCCGTCTTTACTTCCGACAATTTGGGCGCCGAGCAGGAGCCCGTTGCCCGGGTCGCCGGTCACTCGGATGGCCAGTGAGTGGGCTCCGGGGTAGTACGCCTTGTGGTCGTCTGCGGCGACCTGGCTTGTCGTCGGGTGATGCCCTGCGCTGATCGCTTCGTGCTCGCGCAACCCGGTACGAGCTGCGGCCAGGTCGAAGATTTTGACGACCTGGGTGCCGAGGCTGCCGGCGAACCGCCGGTTGCCGCCCAGGGCGTTCTCTCCCGCTACCCGTCCCTGCTTGTGGGCTGTGGTGCCGAGCGGGAGGTAGGTGATTCCAAGCTGTCGGTGATGGGTGACGACGCAGTCGCCGGCCGCGAATACGTCCGGAATACCTGTGCGCATGTACTCGTCCACCACGATCGCGCCGGCCAGACCGGTGCGCGCACCGGCGGCAACGGCGAGGGCGGTGTCGGGCTTGACTCCGCTGACCACCAGGGCCAGGTCGACGATGCGGTGGACCGGCGTGCCGGCCGAGTCGTGTGCCTCGACGCGCAGCCGACCCTCGTTCTGGTCCACGCGGCTGATGCTGTCGACCGTGGTGCTGGTGATGACCTCAACCCCATGTGCTGACAGTTCAGCGCGTACGAGCGAGCCGAGCTGCGGGTCGATGGTCGGCAGCACCTCGGTTTGCATTTCTATCTGGGTGACCGCGAGTCCCCGGACGGTAAGGGCCTCTGCCATTTCCAGGCCGATATAGCCTGCCCCGACGATGACCGCGGACTTCGGTGCTGTCCCGGCGAGGGTGTTCATGACGGCGAACGTGTCGCCCATGGAGTGCAGCAGGTGGACGCCGTCGTCGGGACCGAGAGCGTCCGGTCCGTGGAGGCCGTTGATGGGGGGTCGGACGCTGGTGGCTCCGGTGCCGATGACGACTGCGTCGTAGTCGATGAATTCTTCCGCGCCTGTCGGAGTGCGGACGGCGAGACGTCTGCGGTCGACATCGATGCCGGTCGCGAGCGTGTCAAGGCGAAGCTGCATACCGGTTGCTTCGAGGTCGGCGACGGTGCGGTGAGCGAGGTTTTGCCAGTGTTTGACTTCGCCCGAGACGTAGTAGGGGATGCCGCAGATGGAGAAGTTGGGGTAGGCGTCGGCGACGACGACGGTGACGTCTGTGGTGGGGTCGAGTTCGCGGGCGCGGAGCGCAGCGCTGATACCAGCGTCGCTGCCGCCGATGGCGACCAGATGCATGTCGTCCTTCGTGTCGTTGGAAAGGCTCAGGTCAGCGGACGGGTGGCGAAATCAGGCAGCAGGATCTTGAGAAGCCCACGGACGCGTTGGTCGATGTCGCGGCTGATGACCCGGACACCCTCGATGTCAGCGGCGGCCGGATCGTTGATGGCCCAGTCCTCATACATTCGACCGGGCACATAGGGGCATTCGTCGCCGCACCCCATCGTGACGACCACGTCGGCTGCCGCGAGGACCTCGTCGGTGAGCGGCTTGGGGAACTCCTCATCGAGGCTCAGTCCCAGTTCTTTCATTGCTAGCACCACGTTGGGGTGGATGCGCTCTTCTGGGTTGGAGCCGCCGGTGCGGATGTGCAGCATGGTGCCGGCGTAGTGCCGGGTCAGTGCGGCGGCCATCTGAGATCGGCCGGCGTTGTGAACGCAGACGAACAGGACTTCGGGTGCCCGCTTGGGGAACTTCCCTTGTGATTGGGCGAGGGCGTCGAGGCGTTCGCGGGCGAGTCGTTCGGTGAGGACCGGCAGAAAACTGGTGACGCGGGCCGTTTGGGCCATGCGACGGTAGCTGTCCTCGACGGTGGCGGCGACCTCGTCCTGGTCAAAGCAGGAGTCGTAGTCGCTGGCAAGCCTGCTGATCATGCGCTTGAGGTCCTGGCTGGGTGCTGCCGGCTCGGTCATCGCAGTCGTCCTCCTGCTGGTAGCTGATCGGGTTGGGAGGCCCGGCCGTCGTCGGTCGGGTCCGAAGTAGGTGCGACGCCGTGGGCCACAACGACGTCAGCGGCCTCATCCGGCGTCACATCCGGGTACAGGGTGCGGATGAGGACGACAGCCAGGGCCCCTCCGACGATTTGCGCGATGATGAAACTCGGCGCCGAGCTGGGTTGGATACCCGCGAAGGTGTTCGTGAACATCCGGCCGATAGTGATTGCCGGGTTGGCGAAGCTCGTCGAACTGGTGAAGAAGTAAGCGGCCCCGATGTAGGCGCCGACCGCTGCGGGGGCGCTGGACCCTCGGCCCGTCCGGGCGAGCGAGAAGATCACCAGTAGCAGCCCGAGGGTGGCGATGACTTCTGAGAGCCAGTGCGCCCCGGATGCGCGGTGCTTGGTGCTCCAGGCGACGGCGGGGTCGGAGAACATCAGGTTGGCCAGGATGGCTCCGCTGATGCAGCCGGCCACCTGAGCGGGCAGGTAGGCGGCCGCGTGGCGCCAGGAGATGCCTCCGAATCCTGCGTCGACGAAGGAGACCACCGGATTGAGGTGGGCGCCGCTGATCGGGCCGACCATCAGGATGATCGCGAACAACCCGACTGCCGTGGCCGCTGCGTTCTCGAACAGTTGCAGCCCCACGTCCGACGGCGACAGACGTTGCGCGGCGATCCCTGAGCCGACGACGACCGCCGTGAGAAAAAGGGCGCCGATGAACTCGGCCAGCAGCCTTCTCGCGATCGGCGCTTCGCTCATTGGGACACGGCCTCTAGTAGCACTGACCGGGTCAGCAGCAGCCGGTGACGCCTGCCGATATCGGCACGCCGTGAGGGGTGAACTCAACGTCGGCAACCGCACCGCTTGGGACGCAGGCTCCATCGACGGTGGAGCAGCCGCTGTCGCCCGTCAGGTCGGAGCCTTCAGGAGCGTCGGCGAGGACGGTGTAGACCTCCCACGGAGCGCCGTCAGGGTCGTTCACCCAGACCTTGTCCTGCACTGCGTAGCAGCAGTTGGTGGCCTCTTGGGTGAGCGTGTCGAGGCCTTCGCCGGTCAGCCGGCGGGTGGCGGCACCCACCTCGTCAGCAGTGTCGACTTCGACTCCGAGGTGGTTCAGGGCGCCGGCGACACCGCTGCTGCGGGCGGTGGTGTCTTCGATCAGGACCAGCTTGAGCGGCGGCTCGCTGACCGCGAAGTTGGCATAGCCGGGGCGACGTTTGGCCGGCTCGACCTTGAATAACTTGGAGTAGAACTCGACGGCTGCATCGATGTCCGAGACGTTGAGGGCGAGCTGCACACGAGACATTCGGTCTCCTTCATCGACGGTAATCAATCTTTGCTTGCCGCCTAGAATGGCCACATGCATCGGCATCTGTCAATATAGATGGTGATGAACCTACGGAAGGGGTGCTCCGGATGACGCAGACGTTGGAGAAGATCGAGTCGGCAGACATGCTCACCTGCTGCTCCCCGCTGTCTCGCGAACCTCTGACCGCCGAGGCCGCCGCCGAGCTCGCCGGAGTCTTGAAAGCAATAGCCGACCCGACACGGTTACGTCTGCTGTCGCTAATTCAGGCGCACGAAGACGGTGAGGCGTGTGTCTGCGATCTCACCGAACCCGTAGGTCTCACCCAACCCACCGTCAGCCACCACTTACGTGTCCTGCTCGATGCTGGGCTCGTCACCCGCACCAAACGCGGCACCTGGGCTTACTACAAAGCCGTCCCGAGTCGCCTGGCGGCGTTGGCCGCGCTTATCTCGTCAGCTCAATGAGTTTCCCCCAACCAGCAAAGAACGATGCACGGGAGTCGTTGCCCTTGCTGATGGGCTGCACCCTCACCCAGGTCGACGCACACGAGCGACTCCGGCAATGGCGGGAATCCGTTAAGGCCGCCCAGTTAGACGCTTACTGGAACGGGACAAGGCTCTCCGTCTCATTCGACAGCCGCCTGCTCGCCACCGAGGAGACCCTCCAGCGCCTCATATCGGCCGAAGCGGACTGCTGCTCGTTCTTGGACTGGTCTTACAAAGAGCAGGGCACCACAACGATTTTGTACGTAGCCCCCAAGCGCGCTGAGGACGCACCGGAGCTGCGCCGCCTCGCCGACCTCTTCCAGGTGCGCCCTGCGGCGATCCCTTGGGCTGAGTGCCACGAAGACTCCGCCGATCTTGATCCCCGGTAATCGTCGGACGAAGCAACCGGCAACGCAGGGAGCACGGCCATAGCCCAGATGGGCTACCTCTGACAGCCGGGTCACACGATTGTCGATCGTGATCGGCTCCCGCTTGGAGGCTGGTCTCGGAAGTGGTCATGAGCGCTTCAGGAACCTTTGGTAGAAGGCGGCGAACGCTAGGACGATGCCGATGTTCACTGCCAGCCGCCCCAGGCGTGGTGTCTGAAGAACAGGAGATCGACTCCGACCACAACCGGCCACCATCGCGATCGCGAGAAGGGTGCCGACGGCTTTGCCGTTCATGGCGCATTCCTGCATATTCCCAAGCTGCGGCACCAGCGCCGCCGGCGTTAGCCCGCGGCAGAGTTCAGTGCGCCGGGCGCCCGGCGCGGTCCGAGGGCCGATGCCCACTTGGTCCGGCTGGAGATGCGGGCGGCCACGACGGCGATAACCAGTGGGGCAAGGACTGACGGGGTTGTGTGCGTGAATTCCATGATCAGCACGACGGCACAAATGGGCGCCTTCAATGTGACCGCGACAGTCGCACCGGCAGCGACGAGAACGAAGGGAGCCAATGATCCTGCTGGCCAGAATTCCCGCCAGACGCCTCCGGCGAATGCGCCGATCAGCGCACCGGTAGCGAGAGCGGGCGTGAGCAGGCCACCCCTAGCGCCACCGCGTAGGCAAACTGCGGTTGCCGCGGGTTTCAAGACTGCCAGTACGAGCGCGGTGCCGATTGCGAGCGATCCGGTTAGCGCCTGTTGCGTTGGCCCCTTGCCGTTTCCCAGCAGCTCGGGATATCCGATGGCAAGTACGCCTAGGACGACGAAGGCAGTTGGACAAGCCACCAGTTGGTGCCAGGAAACTCCCCGGTCCCGCCGAGCACTCTGCATAAGCCATCTGAAGCCCTTGCCGATGGCCCCGATGACCGGTCCAAGGATCAATGCGAACACGAGCAACGACACCGTGAGGTGGAAGTCTCCCACCGGATAGACGGGTCTATTGGGCAGTGCGATCCACGAGCTCACAGTGGCGATGGTGCTGGCGATCGCCGCCGGGACGATGAATCGCGGCGCCATCGACCCGAGGAGCACCTCGCAGGCAAAAACCGCGCCGCTGAGAGGGACGTTGTACACCGCCGCGAGTCCTGCTCCCGCGCCCGCAGCAATGGCCACTTTTTGTTGCGCAGTCGGTAATCGCCAGTGATCGGCTAGCCAGCCGCCGACGGCCGCAGCCACCTGCCGCGGGGCGCCTTCACGCCCAAGCGAGGCGCCCATTCCGACGGCGAGTATCTGCAGTCCCGCGTCGATCGTGGTGGATCCGACGGGTAGCCGCCTACGCGATTCCGACAGCGCCTCATCCACGGTTACGACCGTTGATGCGCGGTGCAGAGTCCACCATCCGAACGCGACGATCACTCCCGCCGACGACAGCACCACGACGCGTCTGGCGGCCGACGCCTGCTCGACCCCGTACAGAAATGTGCTTTCGCTGTAGCCGAAAGCCAGGTGCTGAATCGAGTGAAGGGCAACGGTCAGGATGATGCCCACCCCGCCAGCGACGACACCAGTAGCTGCGAGGATCAGCCAGAATCGGCAGCGGGCCTCCAGCTTTCCGTCGGGCATGTATCGAGCGTGTCCGGGGAAACGAATGCAAGCTAGACCCAGTCTGTTGTCACGTCACAAGCAATACTTGTGGTAAAGGGTGGTGCCGTGTCTCTCAATGAACGGGTTCCTGCGCTCTCAGATTTGGAGTCGTTGGCGGCAGTCGCGAACCACGGGAGTATGACCGCAGCCGCTAGTGAATTGGGAATGACCCAACAAGCGATCTCGCTGAAAATCAGATCAATAGAACGTCTACTTGGGCAGCCTGTCGTGCTCAGATCGCGCCGCGGATGCGAACTCACGGGTGCGGGTCGGCTACTGAACGAATGGGCTTCAAGTCTCTTGTCGGATGCGCGACAACTCGCAGTGGGAATCGAATCGATTCAAGCCAACCGCCGAGGACATCTCAAGGTTGCTGCCAGTCTGACGGTGGCGGAGCACCTGCTTCCATCGTGGCTTGTCACCTTGCACGAGACGCAGGCGCGAACCAGTACGCCGCCCACAGATGTCCAGCTCAGCGCCCTGAACACAGAGGCAGTCGTAGGACTGGTTCAGTCGGGAGAAGCGGACCTTGGCCTGATCGAGGGGCCGCAGAAGCCCAAAGGTCTGCACGCCCGCGCAGTCGCCGAAGACGAGCTCTTGATTGTTGTACGGCCCGATCATCCCTGGACGCGTAGTCATCGCCCAATCTCCGTCGCGCGGCTGGCCCGAACGCCAATGATCGGACGAGAGGCCGGCTCAGGAAGCAGGCAAGCCTTCGACGCCGCTCTGACGGCAGCCCTACCAAGAGATTTTGTTCGAGCTGATCCTGCCCTCGAAGTCTCCACCCCGGCCGCGGTCCGCGCTGCGCTTGCTGCCGGAGTTGGACCGGCGGCGATTTCTTCCTTGGCTGTAGCCGATGACCTCGCGCTGGGCCGGCTCAAAGTGATCGAAGTCGAGGGTCTCGATCTCAGGCGGATCTTGCGGGCGGTGTGGCTGGGGGAGCTGCGACCAGCCGACGGCCCCGTCCGACAACTCTTATCGATCGCGACGACGTCGGGAACGGCAGCTCGCGGCCGGCCGCTAAACGCCGGAGGCTCGCGCACCTGATCCACATGTCAGCCACATAAGTAGTTTCTATCTGCTACAGATGTAATCTGTCCGGAATGTACTGCCATCGCCCTGGTGCGTTGAGCGGGCATCGTTGACTCTTGAGACCGACGACCGCGAAGGCGAAGTCGTCGAATCTCGGACGGATGCATCCAGACAGCCAAAGCAAGTTACGAGTGGCGCTGGCCGGGTATCTCGAGCTCAGCTCGATCGGGGCGATCCGAATCGGGTGCGGCCGGTGCGGTGGTGGGTCGACATCCTGCTCGCGATCGCGGGCTACGCCGTCTACGACTTTGCTCGTTCCGCTCATGGGCGCTCCCTCAATGCCCAGGACACCCGGATCGCGGATCGACACGGCCGCGCCATATTCACCTTCGAGAAAGCTATCCATATCGACTGGGAACGTGGACTTCAGCGGAACCTGCTTGCCTACAAGGGTTTCCTACAGGTGCTCGGCGGGTTCTATGGCGGCGGCCATTTCCTCGTCACGATCGGAGTGCTGCTCTGGCTCATGTTTCGCCGGCCCCAGTTCTACCGTTTCTGGCGCAACGTGCTCTTCATCTTGACGATGACCGCGGTCGGCATCTTTGTCCTCTTCCCAGCGGCACCCCCTCGACTGCTCAAGGAACCGGGGACAAACCACACCATCGCGGTCGACACACTGGACAAGATCGGGGGGTTGTGGTCCTACAACCATGGCGTCCTGGAACGCATCAGTGACCCGTTCGCGCCGATGCCCAGCCTGCATCTCGGGTGGGCGACTTGGGTGGCGATGGCACTGTGGTTCACGCTGCCGGCAAACTCCTGGCGACGCCGATTCCTCGTCGTGCTCTACCCGTTGGCGATCTATTTCACTGTCATCGTGACCGGCACGCACTTCGTCATCGACGGCGTGGCAGGAATGGCATTGACGGCCGTCACGGTCGCCGTGTGCGCATGGTGCGTGCTTGCGTATCGACGTCGCCGCGCCGGTTCAGGGATGGAAAAGATGGTGCCGAGTTGATGCATGCGCGGTCAGACATCACGACGGAGGAAGCCAGATTATTGGCGATCGCGGTGGTGCGCCTGCGACGTTCCCTGTTGCGTGGAATTCGGGCTGATTCCCGCTGGGAGGCATTGCCCATTGCGTACGTCGAACTGCTGCAGTGCCTGGTCGAGCTGCCTGGCCAGAAGATAGGCCAAGTAGCGAAGCTGCTTCGGCTTGCGCCGAACACAGTGAGTACCGTCGTAGCACAGCTGACAGTCCGGGGCCTGGTCGAGACCGTGCGAGACCCGAACGACGGCAGGGCACGCGTCATCCAGCCGACCAGGGCCGGATATCAGCAGCTGGCGCAGTGGCAGCGCGCCCACGAGAGCATGATCGTGGACGCGGTTAGCCGGCTGCCAGAGGGTGAACGATCGGCCTTGCTCACCGCCACGCCGGCACTGGCCTCGCTTAGCAGGACGCTGGACGAACTCTGATGTCGGACGGGCACCGCCGGCGTTGGCGACTAATTGGTATCGATCTCGCTCTCTTAGCCCTGGGTTACGCGCTTTACACGTTCGTCCGTAACGGGGTGCATGGGGAGACCGCCTCGGCGGTCCGCCGCGGAACGGACTTCTGGCACTTCGAGCAGTGGCTCGGCCTGGATCCGGAGCACGCGTTGAACAAGGCCGTTGCGGCGCATCCGATCATTGCGAACGTTAGCGACTACTACTACGCGACCGTGCATTTCATCGCGTTCTTCGCGGTGCTCGGCTGGTTGTATTGGCGGCATCCGGAAGCTGCCCGACGGTCGATCTCGGCCTGGTTCGCGATGAACCTGCTCGGTCTGGTGGGCTTCTGGCTGTTGCCGACGGCGCCGCCGCGGCTGCTTCCGGGCGCGGGTTTCGTCGACACGGTGGTGCATTTCCACACCTGGGGCAGCTTGGCCGACAGCACTGTCGCATCGGCAGCCAACCAGTTCGCCGCGTTTCCCTCGCTGCACGTCGGATGGGCGCTCTGGGCGGCAATCATCGTCCATCAGCTGGCGCGTCGGCGGTGGGTCGGCCGGCTGGCGTTCGCCTATCCGGTGCTGACCGCCCTTGTCGTGCTCGGCACTGCGAATCACTACCTGATCGATGTTCTCGCCGGCGTGGCCGTCTGCCTGCTGGGTTTCCTGGCATCCAGGTGGGCGTTCTTGCTGGCCGATATTGCACGACGACGCGCTTGGCTTCCGGTCCCCGCTTTCGGTTCTGCAGGTCGGGTACCGGGCTGGTTTTCAGTTTTGCATCGTCACCGCCGTTCCGTTATTGCCGTCGCAGTGGTCGTGGCCCTCGCCGTGACGGCGTCGGTGCTGACGGTGGGGAGGCTGTCACGGGAACACGCCGCGGCGTCTCGGAGGGCCGCAAATGCTGCTGCGAGCGTCTTCCTCAACGCCTGGTCATCCGGTCAGTACCAGACGATGGCCAACCTGACCGGACAGCCGGCGCAGACCTTGACAGCCTTTTACCAGGCCTCGGTCCGAGGGGCGCACGAGAGCGCCGCTCGCTACGACCTGGGCGTGGTCACGACTGGTCGCGGAGCCCGGGCATCGTTCACGGCGCATGTGACCGTCGCTGGTTACGGGGTCTGGTCCTACTCCGGCGTCCTGCCGCTCGTTGACCACTCCGGCCACTGGTCCGTCGAGTGGTCACCTTCAACGCTCTACCCCGGCTTGCCGGCGGGCGGCCGACTCGCGCTGCAGACCACCCCCGTCGTCGCCGGTCACGTTCTTGACGACACCGGCCGCCGCATACGCGGAGCCGACGCCGACCTGACGGCGAGCTTGCTCAGCACAAACCCGGCTGGGAGCACCGTCCGCGAACCGTCGGGTACGGGTCTGGAGACGTTGGACAGACAGCTTTCTGGTGTGCTCGCCGGCCGTCCGAACGGGGCTATCGCTGTCGTCGATGCCGCGGGGAAGACCTTGCGGGTCCTGCACCGCTTCGCTCCCGACTCCGGTCGCAGTGTGCGTACCACCCTCGACCTCGGAATGCAGCACCTCGCCGAACAGATCGTGGACGGATCGCCCCTGCCGACCTCGCTGGTCGCGGTCGACACCCGGACCGGTGCCGTCAAGGTCGCAGCCAACAACGCCGCCGCGGGTAACGAGGCGGCGCTCGCTGGCCGGTTTCCGCCGGGCTCCACTTTCAAGATTGTGACCGCCACCGCAGCTTTGGAGAATGGCTACCGTCTGGATACGCCGGTGGACTGCCCGGCCACCCGGACAGCAGGCGGCTTCACCTTCCATAACGCCGGTCACGAGGTCTTAGGCGAGATCACGTTCGAGAAGGCCTTCGCCGTCTCCTGCAACACCGCCTTCGTCGGCATCGCTGAATCCCTGCCGGCGGGCGCCCTAGCGCGCGCTGCCGCGTTCTACGGTTGCACGACCCGCACGCCGGCGGCGACGCAGGAACGGCCGTTGCCAGTGCCGTCGTTTGCTTGCAACTACCCGCCGTCAGACGGCGCCGCCTACGCTGCGTCCGCCTTCGGTCAAGCTGCTGTGGAGGTGAGTCCTTTGGGCATGACGATGATTTCCGCCGCAGCCTCCTCCGGAACCTGGCATCCCCTGACCGTGCTTCCCGCGGGGCTGACGGGTGCGCCGCCTTCGCTCCCTGTCCGTCACTTGCCGCCCGCGGTCATGGCACAACTGCGCGTCGCGATGCGAGCCGTTGTCACCTCGGGTACCGCCACTTCGATCGCCGATACCCCGATCGCCGGCAAGACCGGAACAGCCGAATACGGCACGGGCGATCCGCTGCCGACCGACGCCTGGTTCACCGGCTACCTAGGCAATTACGACGTGACGGTGCTCGTGCAGGACGGCGGCTACGGAGGCGACGCTGCCGCTCCGCTGGCCGCACGTTTTCTCACCGGTGTCCAATCTTCTGCCACCACGGTGGGCCCAGCATGAGCTTGCCCATGGCCGAAATTCCGAGCCCCTCAAGCGGTGTCTGGCATCTCGGTCCGATCCCGCTGCGCGCCTATGCCATCTGCATTCTGGCGGGAATCGTAGTCGCCGTCGTGATGACACAGCGCCGGTGGAAGGTCCGCGGCGGTGATGCTGACGAGATCACGTACATCGTGACGTGGGCGGTGCCTTTCGGGATCGTCGGAGCGCGGATCTACCACCTCATCACCGATCCTGAGCTGTACTTCGCTCGCGGCAAACATCCCCTGCAGGCGTTGGAGATCTGGCATGGCGGACTCGGTATCTGGGGCGCCGTAGCCGGGGGTGCGGTCGGTGCCTACATCGGCTGCCGCCGTCGTGGAATCAGACTTGCTGCCTTTGCTGGCGCCGTGGCTCCAGGCCTTGCTGTCGCGCAGGCTCTCGGCCGATGGGGCAACTACTTCAACCAGGAACTCTTCGGCGGACCAAGTTCTCTGCCGTGGGCGGTTCAGATCGACCCCGCGCATCGACCTCCGGACACTCCCGACGTGGCGACCTACCAGCCGACATTCCTCTACGAGATGCTCTGGGATCTGGGTGTCGCGGCGGTGGTGATCTGGGCCGAACGCCGCTTCCGACTCGGCCCGGCACGCGCGTTCGCGCTCTATGTGGCCGCGTACACCGCAGGTCGGGCGTGGGTCGAGGCTCTAAGGGTCGATCATGCCAACCATTTCCTGGGCCTTCGGCTCAACGACTGGACCTCGCTCATCGTTTTCCTGGCCGCGGTCGGTTTCCTGCTCTGGCGTCGCTCAGAGCCCTATGACCTGCCCCTGAAGCGCAGTGCTGAATCAGCTGAGATGCTGGCCGAAGCCGACGTGGCAGAACCCGTGGTCAGCGGGCGCACGGTGGAGACCAAGGGAAAGGCGGGCGAGGATGGCTAGCGACGGCCGTACGAGCAGCTCGCCGCTGAGAGGATGGCGCGACGGGCGTGTCGGTTTTCCTTCTTTGGTGATCCTGCTCGCGGGAATGACTGCCGGCGCGTTGGGTGGTGCCAGCATCGGCGGCGCGTTAGGTCTGATCGTCGTGTTGGCGGTCCTGGTGAGCACGGTCGGTCTGCTCGTCGCCTGGAGTGGCTCCAGCTGACGGGTGCGGTTTCAATGTCGACGGTGGCAATGTCAGGGTGAGTATTGATATGCCGGTTAGCCGTCCGGGGATCGCTCACGCAGCTCTCAAAGTCGCCGGAACTATGCACCTGCCAAAGGTCCCGGCCTTAAACCCCCCGGGGTATGTAACACTGGATTCGTCGGTGCCTGTGAGGCGCCCTGTGACGAGGAGCAGTGAAATGGGAGAGCACGCGGGTCACGATGGTTACGGAACGGCCGTGCAGGAGGCGCTGCGTGGACCAGCACGCGAGCTGCGCCGCGCTATCCCGGACGTCTACAAGGGCTTTGCGGCGTTGCATGACAGCGCGCTGACTCCGGGAGCACTCGACACGAAGACCAAAGAGCTGATCGCCTTCGCGATCGCCGTCAGCGAATGCTGCGACGGCTGCATCGCTGCCCACGCCCACGCCGCCGTGCGTCACGGCGCGATACCGCAAGAGGCAGCCGAGGCCATCGGCGTGGCGATCCTCATGACCGGTGGCCCGGCGACCATCTACGGTCCGCGGGGCTACGCCGCCTTCCAGGAGTTTCACGCAGCGGCTCATCCTGAGACTGCGGACACCACGGGGGCCAAAGCAGGAATGAACTGACCATGTGCCGTCCCGCAACATGCCCCGACTGCGGCAAAGCCAGCTACAGCGGCTGCGGCCGGCACGTTGAGCAGGTGCTCGCCGATGTTCCAAGAGACAAACGCTGCGTGTGCGCCCCTGTGTCCAAAGGCAGTTCCCTGCTGTCACGACTGCGTGGACGCTGATGGCTCGACCCGCCGAACTGGGACTTCCCGTCCTGCTCAGGGCTCTGCGAGATGGCGCCGAATAGCCAAAGCTTCGCGGACTGCGTAGTAGACGATGACGAGGCCGGCGGCTGGGTCGGCCCACCACCAGCCTGCAGCGGCATTGAGACTGAGTCCGATCAGCACGCACGCGGCGAGCAACGCGTCGATGACGGTGACACGACTTTCGGTGATCAGCACCTGATTTTCGAGGCGAAGGCCTGTTCGATTCTTGCCGCCTGCGAGCCCGAACATGACTGCGGCAGTTGCCGCAGTCCAGGCGATTCCTAGCGGGCTCTGGTGGGGGTGGCTGCCGGCAGCGATGACCACCGCTGTCTGAACAATTAGGTAGCCGGCCAGTAACACAAAAGCGGCACCGATCAGTTGGAGTGCTCGGCGGCGGCGCTGTTCGCCGGTGCCGGCTAGTTCCCAAAGGACAACTGTGCTGGCGGCTATCTCAATGAGTGAATCGAACCCGAAGCCCGCAAGCGCCACCGAGCTGGCGCGGATCGCTGCGATCGTCAGGATCACAACGCCGACAACGTTCCAAGACAGGGTCGCAACCTCGAGTAGTCGTCCGCGACGTGTCAGTGTGGCGCGGTCGGCAGTGGTCAGCAGCGCGGTCACGGGACGATTCTTCCGTAGGTGGAAGTGATCGCGCTTTCCGATCAGTGGGAGAAGCGGACTCTTGGCAGGATGCGGCTGAGCCACCTGGGCTGATACCAGGCGCTGTGGCCGGTGAGCCGGAGCACGACCGGCAGCAGGATGAGCCGGATACAGAGGGCGTCTAGGAAGACGGCAACGGCAAGGATGATGCCCATTTCCTTGGGTGCCAGCGGGCCGGACAGCGCGAAGGTGAGGAACACGGCGACCATGACGCCGGCGGCGGCGACGACCACCCGGCCGGACGTGCGTAGCGCCATCCTCATCGCGTGCTGCGGGTCGCCGGTCCGGTCGTAGTGCTCTCGGGCGGCGGACAGCAGGAAGAGGGTGTAGTCCATCGCGACGCCGGTGAGCATGGCACCGAAAAACAACGGTGCCCAGGCATCCACGAAACCCTGCGGCTGGAAGTTCAGCACGCCGGACAGGTGGCCGTCCTGGAAAATCCACTTCGCGACCCCGAAGGCGGCGGCGATGGACGCGAGGTTGGTCACCACCCCCACGAATGCCACCAGCGGGCTGCCCAGGGCGACCAGCAGGAGCAAGAAGCCGAAAGCGACGAGCAGCCCGAACACCAGCGGCGTGTAGGCGGACAGCGCCCTTTCCAGGTCATGGTTCTCGGCTGCAGCCCCTCCCACCAGTGAACCGGCAGGCAGCTCCGCGCGTATCCGGTCGATTGTGCTGCCGGTGGCCTGGGCGGAGGCGTCGGTGGTGGGGATGGCCAGCGTCATTGTCCAGCCGGCCGAACTGCCCGCGGGAATGGCCGCAGCGAGACCACTGTCGTGGGCTAGCACCTTGGCCGTCTGCGCCTGCTCTCGGTTCGGGGTGAGGACGGACAGGGTGCCTGGTGCGCCGGGTCCGAATGCGTTGACGACGTCGTTGTAGCCGGCGCGTGCGGTCTGGCTCGCCGGAATGATCCTGATGCTGGGCATGCCCGTGCGAAGGGACGCGGCCGGCCAAGCGAGAGCTCCGAGGATAAGCAGGACGAGGGCGCCGGCAAACCAGGGTCGGCGATGCAAGATCGCACCCCAGTGGTGCAGCAGTCGCTCGAGGCCACCAACGGTGTGGTGCAGCGCAGGATGAGGCGAAGCTGTCGTAGGTGCGGTGGTCTCCTGGGCCGCTGCGTCCGCGGCGGCGCGGCGGGCAGTTCGCTTCTGGCCGCGCTCGATCGCCCCCGGCAGGTGAACCCGGCCGGAGTCGATTCGCCGTCCGAGCTTGCCCAGTACAGCCGGTAACAGGGTCAACGTCGCGGCAAGAACCGTGATGACTGAAAGCATGATGCCCAGCGCCATGCTGCGAAATGCCGGGCTCGGCACGATGAGGACGGTGGTCAGTGACACCAGAACGGTGAGGCCGCTGAAGGCTACGGCCTTTCCGGCGGTGCCCATGGTCTCGGCGATCGCCTCCACCGAAGCCTTGACCTGATCGGGTTCGTCACCCCGTTGATGCAGTGCGGCCCGGAACCGCACGACGATGAAAAGCGCATAGTCAATCCCCAGCGCCAGTGCGAACATCATCGCAAAGTTGAGTGCCCAGATGCTGACAGGGGCTACGTGGGTGGCCAGCACCAGCGCGCCAGCTGCGGTCAGCAATCCGACGAGGGTCAGCATCAACGGCAGCCCAGCGGCAATGAGGCTGCCGAACGCGATGACGAGCACCAGCATGGTGATCGGCCAGGACAGCACCTCCGACTTGATCATCGCGGCATGGTTGACCTTGTTGAAGTTCGCCCACAGAGCGCTGGACCCGGTGAGGTTCACCGACACGGAATTGGTTGACAAGTTCGTCAATGGCTTGGCGAGATCGTCAGCCGCCCGGACCATCGCGTTCGCGTCCGCGTTGGCACCGGCCTGGATGATGGCGGTACGCCCGTCCTTGGAAAGACTGATTCCTGGTTGTGGCGCGACCACCACGCTGACCCGCGGATCCGCCTTTAGCAATGCCGTTGCTTGGGCGATCACCGTCTGCGCCGCGGGGTCGCCGGCTATCGCGCCTGACTTGTCGACCACCACAACCTGTAAGGCGGTCGATCCGAGGCCGGCGAAGTCCTTTGCGATGACGTCCCGCGCCCTCACCGATGAGCTGGTGCTGTCCTGCCAACCAGCACCCGAGAGTGAGGACATCACCTTAGGAGCGAAAGCGCCGAAGACCCCCAAGACCAGCAGCCAAGCAATCAGGACAACCCGCAAATGACTTCCCGACCAGCCCCCGAGCTGCGCCAGCCAACCTGCTTTGGGGGGCGTGTCGGCAACTGGGCTAAGAGGATGGGCGGCAGTGGTGGTCACGATGCTCCTCCGATAGCTCACGTGGCTGCGTTGTCGCGGCGAGCACGTTGCGCTGACGCTCTGGAAACCTAACAGATACCCCCCGGGGTATCAACTCAACGCGCCTGAGGCCCAGAGGAGGACATCCCACCCAGTTAGCGAAGCGTCTCCTTGACTCATTTCAAGTACCCCACCGGGTATGATGACGACAGCGCTGGTCTTAAACGAAAGGTCACTGTCGTGGAGCTTCCCGCCGAGCAGATGGACCCGATCATCAAGAGGCTGCGCCGCGCGCAAGGCCAGCTCGGCGGAGTCCTCCGCATGATCGAGGAAGGCCGCGACTGCGAAGCGATCGTCACCCAGGTCGCGGCCGTCAGCAAAGCATTGGACCGGGCCGGCTTTGCCATCATCGCGACTGGCCTCAAGCAATGCCTCTCTGAGTCCGGTGACCTCGACAGCGTCGATAGCCAAAAGATGCAGAAGCTGTTTCTGTCCTTGGCCTGACGCCATGTCATGCCAGGCGCGTCCCATCGGCAGCAGCTGACCCTAGGCTGGCGAGAACGCGGACCTCGCCGTCGCTCGACCGGCTCCGGATCAGTCACTTCCCGGACGCGCCGCAGCCGACGCTACGACCGCCCTCCCGACCGCCTCTTGACACAGAGGGGAGCCAGATCCGGACGTAGGCGGAAACGCCACCACTTCGACGTCGCACCCCAATTGGGCATCCGGATCCCGCGAGCGCGGTGGACGGGCGTGTCCAAGGCTCTGTTTGCATCCATTCGTCTCGTCTCGCTGCCGTCGGTTGGTTCATTTTCTGACGAAGATGCTGACGAGCCAGGCGATGATCAGGATTGACAGGATGAAGCCGAGTCCGATGAGGACTGAGGCGGTGGAGCGGGTATTTGTCGACTGGAGGGCTTGCAAGTAGGTCATGGATCTCCTCTGCCGTCGTGGGTTGACCAGCTTTACGCAATAGTTGGCCTCGCGCAACTATTCGAGGAGGCTATCCAGACGATCATTCCGGAACTGACGCTAGAATTACTGGAGTTGGCCCCGCTTCGGATGTTCATCCCTCGAGTGGAATCCGGCTATGCGACCGGCCTGATCGCGGCGGGAGCACCCCGTCGATCGACAGTTTCCGGCGGAGTCTTTCGCCGAGCGGCCGGCTACTGGTGGGCAAGGTGAATGATGATCGCCGCCGACATAGCGAGGAGATCCTTCTCTGGCATTCCGGAGACCGCCCGAAGGCGGCTGGCTCGCGCGATGGGCGACTTTGGGGCGGCGGCAGGCGAGATCGTGGTTGATCCGCTGCGGAATTTCACCGTGGGTTCTCGCGTACCAGCAGCCAACTCATTTCGGGCGGCCTGAACCCGCTCAGTTGGTGGTTTCTGCTGGGTCGTCGACCACCGCAAGGGCGAGCATGTCGCGATCATCGTGGGTCACGACTCTGGCGGTCAGTCGATAGGCGGCGATGCTCCCGCCTGGACATTGGAACCGGAATGGGCCCCGGCGATCGTCGACTGCATGCTGCTGTCCCTGGCAGGGACCGTCAACGCAGAACCCTCGCACGACTGCCATGTCCTGCCTCCCAGTTGTCCGAAATAGGGGACTGCCAGGCATCGCCACCGGGTCCGTGCATCTATTCGCGAGTGCAATCACCACCAGTATGCAACTAATGTCAGAAGCATGCAATTGCATCGAGAGAGGCGTCGACCGTGGCCACTCCGACTGGTTCGGGCTTCGTGATGGGGATGGCGGGAATGCACCTCGACGGATCGATGCCGGGCATGCGGATGACCGGTCCGATGTGGATGCCGAGGCTTTCCCCTGATATGCCCCGGCTGTTGGCCTGGCATCCACAACCGGTTCCGGTGTTCCCGGTTGCCTGTTTGCTGGCGCTGGTCGCGTATGGGGCCGGGGTGTCTCGTCTTCGTCGTCGTGGAGATCGGTGGCCGGTCGGGCGGGGTGTCGCGTTCTGTTCCGGGCTGCTCACGATCGTGGCGGTGACGGGAACCGGGGTCGGGGGCTACGGTATGGAGTTGTTGAGCGTGCACATGGCGCAGCACATGGTGTTGAGCATGCTGTCACCCCTCCTGTTGCTGCTCGGGGCGCCTGTCACGCTAGCCTTGCGTGCCCTGCCTGGAGGTCGCGGCGGTCCCCGGGGGCTACTGCTGCGAGTGTTGCATAGCCGGGCAGCGCGGGTGGTTTCGTCGCCGCTGTTCACGGTTCCGCTGTTCATCGTCAGCTTGTACGGCCTCTATTTCACGTCACTTTTCGATGCGGCGATGTCGACCTGGTGGGGTCATAACTTGATGCTGGCGCACTTCATCGCCGTGGGACTGCTGTTTTTCTGGCCGATCATGGCGATTGATCCATCGCCGCACCGGACCGGGCATGGGCTGCGCATCCTTGAGCTACTGGCAGGGGTGCCGTTTCACGCTTTCTTCGGTATCGCCATCATGAGTTCGAGCGTTTTGATCACCCGCTTCTTTGCTGACCCACCTTCAGCCTGGGGCGTCTCGACGCTTTCAGATCAGCGCACGGCAGGCGGTATCGCCTGGGGGTTCAGCGAGATACCCACTGCTCTGGTGCTGCTGGTAGTCGTGCTCAGGTGGTCCCGTTCCAGTGAACGGGAGGCACAGCGGGCAGACCGGGTGGCTGACCGCGACGGCGACCAGGAGCTGCACGACTACAACAACTATTTGGCTTCGCTGTCCGCCCGTTAGAAGCGCGGCTTTCCGGGAAACAGCCACCGAGCCACCTGCAGGCCGTCAGACGTGGTCCAAGAGTCGACCGGGTCAGGTTGAGTGAGGTTGTTTCGACCCTCGGCGCTTAGGAAACTGTTCAAGGGCTGTGGTGGGGATTGGCCACGGGTGTTTGGCGAGGCGTCGATAACGAACCGTTCGTGCTGTTGCGGATCAAGGAACAGCACGTCGTCGGAATGTTGCACGTCGTAGGTGAGCTTGCGGCCGGTCCACCAATCGATTGCAGGGGGTGTGCCCTCAGGCACGCGAGCGTATTCCACGCCGAAGAACTTCCAAATCGTCGCAATGCTGCTGGCGGACCCGGTCAGGGTCGCCCAATTGGTTGGAGCTGGGGCGAAGAACCGCCGGTACGCCGCCAGCCGCTGCGGGACGTCGCGAGCCGGGTCGACCGTCAATTGGACGAATTCCACATCTTGCTGCTGGCCGGCGCGCTTGGTTGCCCGTGCCATAGCCACCAGGTTGGCTCCTAGTAGTGGGCACACCTCCTGACACAGAGTCATCGCGTCCGCCAGCACGATGACTCTGCCTTTAAAGGCCGCCAGACTGATGGGGCGGCCGTTCTCATCCGTCAACGGAGCGTTCAGCACTGACTCCGGCACGGGAGCGTCGACGCTGGCACCCGTCGCGGCCGACGGAGGCCGGGGGGCCGAACTTCCACACGCACTGGTGGCAGCGCCAGCAAGAACCAGGAGAGCGCTCAGGACCCTCCAGCGGATCGGCATTCTCACCCCGCAATAGTTGCAGCACGCAATCGCACACACCACGCACAAGCATAAGCGACCGGGCTTCCTGTCACCGCTTAGGCGCTCGCCGTGCGATTCCCTTCGACTGTCCGGGCTGTATCGGCTACCCAGACCTGCTCCGCAGCTACCGCGAATGCGGCCATGGCAGCAGCTAACTGCGGGCGTTGGTCTTCGGGCAGGCGCCGGACGATCGCGCGAAGGTCACGGCGGCGGCGGCTCGTCACAGTGCGGACGGTCCGTTTCCCAGCGACAGTAAGTGTCAGTTGGGTTTCGCGTCGGTTGGTCGGCGGTGTCGTGCGCTCAACCAGGCCTACCCCGACCAGTCGGTCGACCATGCGCATGGCCGTCGACGGGGCGACGTTCAGGGCCGCCGCGAGCTTGCTCAGATTCGTGGGCTCTTGGTCGAGAACTACAAGCATTCGGTACTGCGGGAGGGTCACCCCCGGAGTACTGGCAATGGACCTGGCGGACACCGCGACGAGTGCCCGGGAGGAGGCAAGAACCGCATCAACGACCTCATCCACCGTTATGGCGGCCTCTTGATCCTGACTGGTCGTTTGCCCTAGAGCTTTGTTCGCTGCTCTGGTAGGTGTGGGGCTACGAGCCATAGAGCCCTCCGGGCATAACCTCAAGGTGTAATCGGTCTCGAACATTTGCTTTGCCTAAGCCTAACATTGCACTATGCACATATGAAGGCCGCCGTGCTCCGCCGAACCGAGCGTTTCGCGTCAGGAACGGGACGCCACGGCATGCTGGCCCTGGCGCTGCTGGTTGGCGTCGGAGCGGGGCTGGGCGCGGTCGTCTTCCGTTACATGGTCGAAGGACTCACCAAGGCCTTCACCGGTTACCGCGACTACTCAGGTCTGGGGCACGTCGCCAACCCCAACTTCCCCGGCCTCGGCCCGTACTTCGTGCTGTTCACTCCGATCGTGGCCGGGCTGCTTTATGGCCCGCTGGTTTACGGGTTCGCGCGTGAAGCACGCGGCCATGGCGTCCCCGAGGTCATGGTCGCCGTCGCGCGCCACGGCGGCCGCATCCGCCCGCAGGTCGCCGTGGTGAAGGCGGTGGCTTCAGCGTTGTGTATCGGAGGAGGCGGGTCGGTCGGCCGTGAAGGCCCCATCGTGCAGATCGGCTCGGCGCTGGGTTCCTCGCTGGGTCAGCTGTTGCATCTCGACGAACGTCGAGTCCGGCTGCTGGTGGCCTGCGGAGCCGCCGGTGGGATCGCTGCCACGTTCAACGCGCCGCTCGCCGGCGTCTTCTTCGCGATGGAGCTAATCCTGCGGGTCTGGACCGCCGAAATATTCGGACTGGTGGTGCTGTCCTCGGTGACCGCGAGCATCATCGGCCGGTCGATCCTCGGCGACCATCCCTTCCTGACGCTACCGGCCTTTCACGTGGCCCACGTAGTGCAATATCCGTTGTTTGCCCTGCTCGGCATACTGGCCGGCCTCATCGGAGTGGCCTTCTCGCGGATTCTGTACGCCGTCGAAGACGGCTGCGACTGGGCTTGGCGCGGACCGGAATGGCTACGCCCAGCCGTCGGCGGAATCCTGCTCGGAGTCGTCCTATTGGTGCTGCCCGAGATGTATGGGGTCGGATATCCGGTGGTTGGCAAGGCCATCGCCGGCGGATACGGGATCGCGTTCCTTCTCGTGTTGTTGGTCGGCAAGCTGGTGGCCTGCAGCCTGACCATCGGCATCGGCGGATCCGGCGGCGTCTTTGCCCCCAGCCTGTTCTGCGGAGCCATGGCCGGGACTGCATTCGGCGACGTCGTTCATGTGATCGCGCCGCAGGCCGGCGGCTCGGCAGGGGCCTACGCCCTCGTCGGGATGGGCGCTGTCTTTGCCGGCGCCGCCCGGGCGCCTATCACCGCGGTGGTCATCATGTTCGAACTGACCGGCGAATACACCATCATCCTGCCGCTCATGCTGGCGATCGTGTTGGCCACCGTGGTCAGCGAACTCGTCTCCCGCGACACGATCTACACCCGCAAACTCCTGCGCCGCGGCATCGACATCGACGAGGCCGCCGACGCCGCCATGCGACGCCGGGCCGTATCCACGATCATGGTCAACCCGCCCGCGGCCTTACCCGCTGACAGCACCCTGGCTGCTGCGGCCCTTCGCTTTTCCCAGTCGGGTGAAACGGCGCTGCCTGTGGTTGACCCCGGCGGTCACTATGTCGGAAACCTGGCCGCCCGCGACCTGATGGACGCCCTTGCCGCCGCCGAAGACACTTGCGTCGCCGCGCTGACGTCCAATCCCGCATCGATGAGGCCGAGTGAGTCTCTTGGCGAGGTGATCAGGCGCCTCGACCAAGGCACAGAAGCCGTACCGATCACGGGCCCCGACGGGACACTACTTGGCTGGGTGCGTCATCGCGACATGCTTACCGCGCTCACCAACCGTCCGCCCAACAGCGGTGGCCAGCGCCTGAAAGGATCGGCCGAGGGTGACCGAGCCCAAGGATGAGCGAATCCGGACTACGAGCGGTAGCCGGGCGCGAGACCATTTGGCCAACGAGCGCACGTGGCTGGCCTGGGTCCGAACGGCTGTCGGTTTGGTGGTGCTTGGTGCGGCGGTCGCCAGATTTTCACCCGACCAAGGCGCTCGCAACGACGCGGCGGCCGCGCTCATCGTCGCCATCGGCCTGGGAGCCTTGGTTTTGGGGACCTATCGCTACCACGTAATGAGCCGGGAACTCGAGCAGGGCTACTTCCTGACCGGCAGCCGCGGTCACACCATCGTCGTCCCTGCCGTGCTGCTGTTCTTAGGCCTGCTAGCGGCTCTGGTGCTGGTCCTGTAGCGGTGAGAAGGTTGGCCGCCACGCCGAGAGCGTGGCGATGGCACCGGTTCTTGCAGCGCCTTGCGTCCCTCGTGTTCGGAACGACCGTACCCCTATAAAGATCGGCACTTGCCTGTCCGGAGGCATTGTGATTCGGACGCTTCTCCTGAAAATCGTATTGCGCTGGAGTGCCTTCACGGCCCTTGGCCGGCGAGGTTTGAGCGCGGTCTCAAGGTGGGAAAGCAATTGAGCGCTTTGCTCAGCTAGAGCCGCCTTAACCGAACTCATTGCCAGGAGCTGGCCAATAGTCAGCAGGTGCTGGCCGTACGGACTCCTCCGCCGACGGTGCTATTGAAACAGAACTTCTTACCCGACTTCGAAGTTCCGACGATCTTGAAACCGGTGGTGCCGACGAGCGTGAAAGCGACCTGGGTGGTGTTCGACGACTTCGACCAGCCCGTCAACGGGCCGCTTTTTGAACCGGCAGTTCCGGTCTTGTTGGTCGTGAAAGTGTTGTTGTTGGAAAAATAGGTCTGCTCGGCAGTCACGCCATTCTTTACATCCGATTTGGTGCTGGCGTCATAGCCGCTGTTGCGCTGACTTAGGTCGGCCACTATCGCGATTGCGGCGAGAATACCGATGATGATCATCACGACAAGTAATTCGATAAGGGTGAATCCTTCTTCGCGCCTTTCCTGCCGGCGATGGATGCGCGCAAACACTAGTAACCGCCTCCGTCGTTGACCCACGTCACCGCGGATGTGTGGATGGTTTAGACACTCTTTGGCTTCGGCTTGCTGGTCGCATCCAGGATGGGCCGATCGGGTGATCGTTTGCGTGATGCAGTTTGCTGACTATCCGCAACTGAGCCGCCAGACACGGTTGGCGCGCGGAGCTAGGAGCGCGGTACCACGAGCACGCGCCGTGGGTTGTAGCCACTCAAACGCAGCGTGCTCGTTTGTCCACCCCAGGACCGGTGAGACGCGCAACTGCACAGGCAACTGTCGTTGCTGTCAGGTGTCTAACGGCTCGGGCTCGTGGCCCAGCGGCCGATGGAGGTAGGGCGTGTGCGGCGACCCGAGACTCATCTCGTTTCTGCTGTCGTGCCCGGGCGGTGCAGGGTGAGCGCGAGCCACGGCAGGATCAGTACGGAGAGCATCCCGGCGCCGATCAGCGCGGCTGCCGTGGAAGCTTTGAGGTCGCCGTTGTCGACCCCGATGCTGGTGACCGCGACGATGATGGGCAGGCCGGTCGCCGCAAACAACGCGGTGGCCAGTCGTTCGCTGGCTGGTGTTCCAGGTGATGTGACCAGTGTGGCCGGGAGCCCGCGAAGCAGTACGAACAGGACTAAAAAAGTCGGTACCAACGCGAGGCTAGTCGGTTGGCTGAGCAGGGCGTCCAAGTCGAATGTCACTCCCGTGTTGACAAAAAAGATCGGAATCAGAAAGCCGAATCCGACTGCATCAAGTTTTGCTTCGACCAGGGCGGTGGCGTCGGCATCGGTCGCTCGAAGCAGGACGCTGATCAGCATTCCGGCAGCGAAAGCGCCAAGCAGCATGTCAAGGCCGAATGCGGTCGCTAGACCCGTCAGTACAGCCAGGATGAGGATTACCAAGCGGACCGCAAATTGTCCGCTGGTGTGCAGGGTGGCCTCGATCAGCCTGTGTACACGACGGTGCTCATAGCGCAGAGCAAGAAACAGGCTCAGCGCGATCAGCACCACGAAGAAAACCAGGATGATCGCCGATCGAGCCGGGCTGCGGCCACTCAGGAACAACGCGATAGCGATCAATGGACCGAACTCGCCCACCGCCCCGATCGCGAGGATCGCGGTCCCGAGCGGAGTGCCCAGTTCGCCTGCGTCGCGCAGCATCGGCATGATTGTTCCCAGCGCGGTGCTGGTCAGACAGATCCCGACCATCACTCCCGCTGCGATTGTGGGCGACAACAGAATGCCCAGCACGATCGCGATCATCAATGAGCTGAGCCAAGTCAATGCGGACAACCTCAAAGGCCGGCCGCGAATCGCTTGAAAGTCGATCTCGTAGCCGGCAAGCAGGAAGAGCATTGCCAAACCCAGCGTCGCCAAGAACTGGATGTAGCTGTCCGGTTCGATCCATCCGGCTACCTGTGGACCGAGCACGATCCCGAACGTGATCTCGAAAACCACCAGCGGGATCGACACCCAGCGGGTAAGCAGGCTCGCGCACAACGGCGTCAGTGCGACCGCTACCGCTACCAGTATCAGACTGCGTACCGAAAGGTCCATCAGGCGATCTTGGCAGCTGCCCGGTCGGGCCATGCGATCGCGCCGAGCGGTCGAATCGAGTCAGTGGTGCAGGGCGGTTCTGACGCCCCGCGCGAGGTGTTGACACCCCGCCTGGATTCACCGGACGGGGAGGGCCGCACCGTAGCCCAGCTGGCTCAGTTGCTAGGAGCACCAGCACCAAAAGGGATCATGCTGCTATTGAGAGCTGCTTCGATCGTCGCGGACTTGCGGTTCCAGCCATAACCAGCGCAGGGCGCCGATCTCGCAGGCCGCCCCGATTGCGAAAACGACTTCGATGGCTCGGTTGCCCCAACCCGGGCCTTCGCGTATCAGCAACACTACAAAGGCGACCGTGAAGGTGGCGAAGCATGCGGCAGCCACAACCCGGGCTGATTGCGGACGCACAACGTCACCATGGACCTCGCGACGTATCTCAGTCCAACAAATGCCGGCACGAACGGCCGGCATTTGGATCCAACTCCCCTCACCGGCCACCGATCGGGCATCACACCACGTGTCTGAGCAGGGGCCGGGGCGGATCTCGAGACCGAGCACCAGCGAAGTCTGCCGTATGCGTGCCACTGCAACCGATCAATAGACCGCATTCCGCAATTGTCACCCTATCGGTTGATCTTGAGGTCTGTTTCTCAGGCCGACACCAAAGATGTCAACGGCCATCCACACACGCACTGGCGGTGTGAACGACGACTGAGGCGGTACCTCCAATGCTCACCAGCATCCGAAGCCGGCAGGAAGGGCGCGAAGAGGGTTTCACGCTCATCGAGCTGCTCGTTGTCATGATCATCATCGGGATTCTTGCAGCGATCGCGATCCCGGTCTTCCTCAACCAGCGCAACAGTGGCTACGACGCCGCGACCAAGTCGGACGTGAAAAACGGTTCGACCGCTGAGGAGACCTATTTCACCGACAACAACACCTACACCACCAACGCTGGTACCGGCGCGGCTGGCTCGTCGACGCAGTCGCTATCAGGCTGGTCGAAGTCGGGTAACACCAACAGCGTCGCCTTCACCCTCGTCGGCACGACGGGCTACAAGATCGTCGGCGTCTCCAAGTCCGGAAAGTCGTGGTGCTTCAATAGCACCGCTTCCGGTAGCGGTGTTATTGCTGGCAGCACATGCTGACCGTCGACGGGATGTCGGTAAAGGACGCGGCTGGGACTGTCCGTCCACGTCGCGCTATCGACACTGCCGTGCCGGTTGCCGTTGACCCCCGCAATACGCCTGTCAGCGATGCCCAGCGGGTGCTGCTCGCCTCTCGTGCCCTCGTTGGTGTCGCCGCCCGGTCGCTCGCCCAGGTCGAGGATCAGCTCAGTGCCATGCAGTGGCGCGTGTTGGTTGTGGTGTCCCGGAGCGAGCAGCTGGCCGTTCACAAGCTCGCAGAGACGTTGGCGGTCCATCCATCCACCGCTACCCGGCTCTGCGACCAGCTGGTCGGCAAAGGCCTACTGGCGCGTCACGACCACCCTGCCGACCGGCGCTACCTCATCCTGACCCTCACCACGGCCGGTCAGACCATCGTGAATCAGGTCAACGCCGACCGAACTCGTGACATCGATACCATCCTCGACCGTCTACCCGAAGCGTTTCGCGTCACTCTCGTCGAAGCTCTCACCCTGTTCGCTGAAGCGGCCGGAGAATTCACCGTCGACCCGCTATGGGACCTCGCCAAATAGCCCAACCGTCAGTCGCTGCCGAGATCGCTGCTATCGGACCCGGCGGCGTTCCTCGCCTCAACGAAGCGCAACCCACCCACCGTGAACCCGGCAATCGCCACGGTGAACAGCGCCTGCGCGGCGCCTGCATCACCCCGGTGGCCCACGGCGATTGACAGCACATTGGCGATCAAACCCATGGACCAGGCGATCCGGACACTAAAGATCATGATTGACCTCTATGCAGCGGGACGACACGACAAGCAGACGGCCACGGTAGTGCTCCCGGACGGGCAGCTCGCCTGCAGCTACTGTGTTTTCCATCAAATGGTTAGGCAAAACACCGACGGCAGCAAAACGATGGCGCCAAGCGCCGCGACCCCCGAATGCGTATGCGTCATGCATGGGGCCCAGACATTGAAGGTGCGGCCCACTCGTCCAGCGGAGCCGAAGGGTCCGCTTTTGCAGTAACCCGACTCTCCAACGAGAAGATCCTCGTCTGTCGGGCGAGACGGGGTTTGCTTGCCTGGTTCGATAGCGTGCCGAACGTGGCAACTTCCCCGCAGGAATCGGTCGCTGACCCGGACGCTGTGTTGCTGGCCTCACGAGCGCTGGTGGGCGTAGCCGCGAGATCGCTTGCTCAAGTCGAAGATGTCGTGAGTGCCATGCAGTGGCGGGTTCTCGTTGTCGTGGCTGGTCGTCCGCGGCTGTCGCTTCAGGAGCTGGTCACCAGGATGGACGTCCACCCGTCCACGGGCACCCGATTGTGCGATCAGCTGGTCGCCAAGGGTCTGATCACCCGGCAGGAGCACGCCGGTGACAGGCGATTCCTGGTGTTGACTCTCACCCCTGCGGGGAAACGGTTGGTCAGCAGGGTTACCCACGATCGGCGGCGCCATATCGGGGAGATCCTGGTAGGAATGCCCGAAGCGACCCGCGGACTGCTCGTGCGGGTGATGACTGACTTCGCGGCAGCCGCTGGTGAGATCGACGTTGATCCGCTCTGGGATCTGGCCGTAGGCGTGAAGGCGTCGCCCCGGTAGAGGCAATGTGGCCGCGAGCCGGTGGGCCACGACGGTCGAGTTCGGGCATTGGATCCGAGATGAGCCTGCGGGACCGTCGACGGCTTGCTGTCTTCCCTTGGCAAGAAACCCGTAGACGCAGATGCCTCTCACGAGTGTCGTGTTCTGCCCCTCAATCCTCGGCAGGCCCGGGGGACAGGTCGCTTACGGTCCGCTGGCCTCACCTGATCTTGGGCGCAGTTGTCTTGCGTTACATGTCCAAGCGTCTCACTCGAGCGTTCACCGGCCATCTCGATTGCGCCGGCCTTGGTGCCGACTCCAGCCACATCATTGCGGCCCAGTCGAAGTCGGGTATTGCTTGTGTTCCGCGAACGCGGACTGTCGGGGAGGTGTCTTCCAAGGCGTGAACCCGACGACCGTTGCCGACGGTTAATCCTCGTCCGACGACCCCGCGGGGCTGTCCGCGATGTCAGTCTGAGGTCCCGTCCTGTGGTGTTCGGCGAAGCAGCCTCGAGGCCGGTTTGCGTACACGTACGCGAAGGGTAAGATGGGTACTAGTACGCAGACGGCGTGCCTCGGCAGACTTGGGATTTGAACATGGCGGACGCGGTATGGACCTTGGCGCTGCTTCTCAGCGGAATTCTGCTGGCGTACACCACGTACGCGGCGGGCCGTGGGACTCGTTGGTCTTCTCACTGGGCG
The DNA here is from genome assembly GCA_963839015.1 of uncultured Actinomycetota bacterium. Classification (GTDB taxonomy): domain Bacteria; phylum Actinomycetota; class Actinomycetes; order Frankiales; family Frankiaceae; genus DATAZK01. The sequence continues at coordinate 437,429 of CAWITL010000001.1, forward strand.
CACGTACGAGAAGTGTCGGCGCTGCGGTGAGCATTACCTGGCCGATAGGTGGCGGCCACGCGCGCACGAGTGTCCTCAGGCTTCAGGTGTGCCGCTCCGCCAGGCGTTTCGGTCCGTTGCCGCTCACGTGGCTCACGCCCACCACCGATGAGCCGCGGATCAGAGTCGGCCGTGGAGCGAGGGAAGCAGTTCATAGTCGACTTTCAAATGCGCAACTTTTGATCATCGCCCTCAAATGGGCGGTCCTGGTGTGCTGGCGCCCGATCGGAAGCAGGTCGATGCAGTTCAATGACTATGGGCTTGGGCGCAAAGTCGCAGGATGGGCGCTCGATTGCGAGTTTTCAAGTTGGCAGATTCCCTGCAAGAGGTAGTGGAGTCCGATGGCGAATTGTTGCGACGTCGTATAGGCCGCGAGTTGCTCCGCTAGTTCTTCGGAGCCGGTGACGGCTGGTCGCGAGCCGGAGCGTGACGCCTCGAGCGCCGCAAAACCGACGGTGTAGGTGTGGATGGCGGCGTAAGCCCGCCGTGCTTCATCCTCGTCGCCGGTGACGGGTCGGAGCACCGCCATGATGCTTTCCATTCGTGCTACAGCCGCGGGCGATGTCACGGGATGGCTCAGATAAACCTGCAGCGCGGCGGGCTGGTCGACCAGGAACCGGCGCAGCAGATCGGCTGCCTCTGCGACCCAGACGCGCCACGTCAATTCGCTGCTTTTAGGACGCCATACATCTCTGAGAAGCCGGTCGACGACCTCGTCGAGTACATCGTTTTTGTCTCGCACGTGACGGTAGAGCGACATGGGAGCCACGCCCAGCGCTGCAGCAAGGCTACGGATCGTCAGCTGCTCGTACCCTCGGGTGGCGACAAGTTCGGCTGCGGCGTCAACGATCTTCTGCCGGGAGATAGTGCCCCAGGCCGCGCGGTTTCGGGTCGGGGACGTTCGGGCCCCCGCTGGAATCGAATTCGAAATGTCAGCGCTCACGTGGATAGCTTAGGGGTTGCGTACGCGTACGTCAGAGTGTCTAATGAGTACAAGTACGCATACGATTTGCCGGGGAAGGAATGTGCATACGAGAGGTCAACTCGGCTTCCCGTCAGCGGTCATTCCGGCCCGAGCATGTTCAACAAGTGATTATTGTGAAAGGTGGCTTAAATGCGCGGTTTGGGCGACAACAGGCTACCGGCGGATACGTCGAACACAACGCGTGATCGACATTCAAGCGGCGACCCCCGCCTGATCGCTTCCTTGGGGGAAAACATGACGATCGAAGACCCGCGTGATTCGGGACCGATCCCCCGGGTTTTCCACCTTCTCCCCGGGGTGACCACCATCGGTAGTCACAGTGACGCCGATGTGTTGCTGCCCGGGCTTGCTGCCCGCCATGCTGAAATTCGCCGCGACGAAGCCGACGAATATCACTTCGTCGATCTCTCCAACGCCGGAACCAATCATGTCGACGGCGCCACACCGACCGGAAAACCGCTGCGCACTGGCGACCGACTGAACATTGGCGGTTGGGTCATGTCGTACTTCAGGGACGAATTCGCTCACGACGCGAAGGTCTGATTGGTCGGCACTCTCCTGCCGTCCAGCCTGTGCGCCGGTTTCCGTGTCGTGCCGGCGCGCCGTCACGAGGCTGTCGGGGTTACTCCATCTGCCGCACGAGCTACAAACTGCGACATCGCTGGTTCACGACACCCTGCTGGCTCTCGACGAGCCTGGGGGGCTGATGGTGAACGAGAATCGATTGTCCAGCGTTTTAGGAACAGTCCCGGGCAGCACTAAGGCTTGCGCGCAGAGGTTTTGAGCAGTCGGCTCAGCTGCCTGTCGTCGAGTGCATCCCACTTGGCAATTCGATCTCCCGCGCTCGACGCGTCTGCCACGATCTGCGTCCTGGGGGCTGAGCTCGGTCTATGGAAGCTTGCCTTACTGGCAACCTGGTGAAACAGAAAGGTGCACACTGCCGCCAAAACGCCACCCGTCAATAGCGACGCGGTGATCACCAATATCATTTGGCCGCTCCGAAATTGTATGAGTCATCGGCTCAACGATCATTTAGTTGTTTGTGGCGTCCCGTAGGCATGCTGCGGCGCGGATCAGCGCCAGATGGCTGAGTGCCTGCGGAATATTTCCAATCAAGTCGTTGCTGCCGGCGATCGCCATTTCTGACAGCAGCCCAATGGGGCTGGCGACCGAGTCAAGTTCGCGCATGAGGTCGCGCGCTTCCTTGACTCGACCGACGTCCGCAAGCGTCCCGACTCGCCAATAGGCGCAGGCGATGAATGTTTGCTCTTCCCGATGCGCTCCGCTGTACCGGTAAACAAGCGGACCGAGCGCGAGTTCTTCGGTGATGGCGTCAACTGTTGTCGACATATGTTGACCTCGGTCGAATCCGAAACCGCTGCCGAGCATCACGGATGCGTCGAGGTCTTCGCTGCCTGCGTAGAACGTGTACGCCTGCTTCTGGTGCGACCAGCAGTTGTCGCGGACCCAGGTGCGGACCTTAGCCGCCTCGTGCTTCCATCGCCGAGCATTGCCTGCGAGGTAACCGCCATGAGCCAACCTCGCGGCCGCATCCAGAGCTCGCCAGCAATTCATCTTCGAGGAGGTGTAGTGCCGATTGGTGTGAAGTTCCCAGATGCCCGCATCTGCTTGACGCCAGTTGTCTGCGCACTGGTCGGCGAGGTCGGCCAATTCACGTGCGGAACGGGTGTCAAGGAGGTGCCCGCCGAAGACCCAGTCTGCGACGGTGCCGAACAAGTCGCCGTAAACGCCGAGCTGAAGCTGGGAAGCCGCGTCGTTTCCGATCATGACCGGCTGACTATGCCTGTAGCCGGGCACCGACGGCCTGTGGGATGTGGTGGGGACTTCGCCGTCCAACCGGTACATCACGTGCACGCCGGGCCGGTTGCGACGGATGGTGGCGAGTAGCCAGTTGACCGCGGCGTGGACCTCTTCCTGCTGGCCGCATGTTGATAAGGCGTCGATAGTCAGCGCCGCGTCACGAATCCAGCACAACCGGTAGTCCCAGTTCTTTGGACCTCCGATGCTTTCGGGCAGTGACGTGGTGGCCGCCGCAGCGATCGCCCCTGTCTGAGCGATCAGGAGCAGCTTGAGTGCAAGCGCGCTGCGCACGATCTGCTCGCGGCCGGCGCCCTCCCACGCGATCTGTCCCGCCCACGTACGCCATGAGGCCGCAGTGAGGTCCAGCCTGCGCTCAATCGAGCCGACGTCACACAAGAACAGCGCTTGGTCGGAGGCAACAACCCCCACCATCTTGCGTTCCCCACTTCTGACCGTGAATGTGGCGGTGATTTCGTCGGTTCCCACCTCGAGGTGGATGTCTGGGCTGCAACGCAATCCAAGCGTCAGACCACCGGCATGCAATACGGGACCGCGCGCGTCCGCTTCGATGAAGGGTTCCCAGGAGCGCAATCCGTCACCAGCTCGCAGGACCAAGCCCATCTCGACCGATCCGTCGACACCTTCGATTCTGCGAGCCAGTTCACTCCACGGAAGCTGACCGGCGTTTCCCGAGTTCAGCGAGTCCGTGACGTGGACCACGCCGGTCTCCGTGTGGTAACTCGTCTCCAGCAGATTCGTGTGCGGAAGGTAGCGGATGGTCGACAGCGCGGCACTATCGCGGGGGCGCAGTTCGAACCGTCCACCTCGGTCTGGTTCGAGCAGCGAGGACAGCACGGGTGGTGAGTCCAAATGCGGCGCCGCCCACCAGTCCACCGAGCCGTCAGCAGCGACCAGAGCCGCGCCCCGGCCGTCACCGAGCACTCCGTAATCCCCGATCGGGGCAAAGCCATCGGAGTTGCGACGATCGGCCAGGGCCATCTCCGCGGACCAACCGGATGTCACGCCGCCAACTTTCGCATCACCGCTGTCGTCCCGGCACCGATAACAGCCGTGGCGACGCCGAGTGATGCGAGGCGATTCTTGGCGACGTACGACACCGGATCACGTTCCGCAGCCTTGTCCGAGAACGCCCCACGCGCACCGCGGTCTACCGCAGCGTCCTTCGGCTCGAAGACGTTGGGCCCCCAACGATCGGCGTCGCGATCGGTCTGCTGGGACTTGACGCCGGTTTTGCCGAGGTACCAGTCGACGAACTTCGGAGCGAGGCGGTTGCCGAGGACGGTGTATGCGGTGGAGATTCCAACCCACATGTTGCGGCGCGGATGTTCGGCCGAGAAGCGGATAGCACGTGCACAAACCTCGGGCTGCACGATCGGGGGCACCGGCATCGGGTGCTTGGGCATCTTGCTGAGGTTCCAATTGAACTGTGTGGTGTTGACTCCGGGCAACGTCACCAGCCCGATGGTCACGTGGCTTCCAGTGGCCTTCAGCTCCGTAATGAGCGACTCCGTAAGGCCCTTTACCGCATGCTTACCCCCGCAGTAGGCCGACTGCAGGGGTATCGAGCGATATGCCATTGCGGATGAGACGTTGACGATGGCGCCCCGGTTGCGCGGTCGCATGACTCGCAAGGCCGCGCGCATGCCATGGACCTGGCCGTAATACGTCACCTCCGTCATGCGGCGAAATTCCTCCGGAGTGGTGTCCCAGAAATACGCAAGTGACCCGGCGAACGCGACGTTGACCCAAACATCGATTGGCCCCAGCTCGTCCTCGACTCGGTCGCAAGCCGTGTCGACCGCTCCCTGATCAGCGACGTCGACCGATAGGGGTAGGGCGCGCTGTCCGCACCGCTCCACGTCAGCAGCGGCACCGTCAATGCCGGCCTGTCCGCGCGCCAGGATCGCGACGTCGTAGCCGGCCGCCGCGAACTCCCGGACCGTTGCGCGTCCGATTCCGGCGCTTCCGCCGGTGACTACCGCGACCCTGGCGCTACCCGTGCCTGCCATATCTTCGTCCCTTCGCTACCGAGTCCCTCGTCTGTATGACGCCTGTATGGCAAGACGTTTCCGCTCACGGAGGTTGGAAACGCCCATACTCAAAATTCTGCAACTGACTGTCTAACGCAACTCTTGCAAATCGCGGGATATTTTTGGTCGGCTCCCGATTGGGTCGCCCGGCTGCGGGTATCCGCCGCCTTACAGGCCGGGCGACACGCCTCCGGCGTCACCCGGCGCCGCGCCAGCGCGCCACGTAGCGCAGGAGGAGCCCCGATGAGCCAGACCGTCGCCGATTACCTGTTGGAGCGTCTGCGAGCTTGGGACGTGAGGCAGGTGTTCGGGTTCCCGGGAGATGGCATCAATGGATTGCTGGCCGCTTGGGGGAGGGCCAAGAACGAACCTCAGTTCGTGCAGGCGCGGCATGAGGAGATGTCAGCTTTCGAGGCGGTTGGCTTCGCCAAATTCTCCGGCCAGGTGGGGGTGTGCTGTGCAACCAGTGGGCCCGGCGCGATCCACCTCTTGAACGGCCTCTACGACGCAAAACTTGATCACGTACCCGTGGTCGCCATCGTCGGCCAGACCGAGCGCAGCGCGATGGGCGGCTCGTATCAGCAGGAAGTCGACCTGATCTCGCTGTTCAAGGACGTCTGCAGCGACTACGTGCAGATGTGCACCGTTCCCCAGCAGCTTCCGAACCTCATCGATCGGGCCATCCGCATTGCAGTAGCGGCTAAGGCGCCGACATGCCTGATCTTTCCTTCCGACGTGCTGGAAATGACTTACGAGGCGCCGGGGCATGCCTTCAAAGAGGTGCCGTCGTCGCTCGGGATCTCGTGGCCGACGCTCGTTCCTGACGATGAGGCGCTGCATCAGGCCGCTGACCTGTTGAATGCCGGGACTAAGGTTGCCATCCTCGCCGGCCAAGGAGCCCGCGGGGCACGTGACGAACTGATCGAGGTCGCCGAGAGGTTAGGCGCCGGTGTTGCCAAGGCGCTGCTCGGAAAGGACGTGTTGCCCGACGACCTGCCCTATGTGACGGGATCGATCGGACTTCTAGGGACCACCGCCAGTTATCACCTGATGATGGATTGCGACACGTTGCTGACGGTCGGGTCCAACTTTCCCTACACGCAGTTCATGCCCGAGCTGGCCAGCGCGCGTGCCATACAGATCGATCACGACGGCAGGTTCATCGGGATGCGCTATCCGTATGAGCTCAATCTAGTGGGAGACGCTAAGGCGACCTTGGCTGCGCTCCTGCCGCTCTTGAAGAACAAGGAGGATCGCAACTGGCGCGAGACCGTCGAGCAGAACGTCAACGACTGGTGGAAAACCGTCGAGCGGCGCGCGATGACGGGTGCCGACCCGATCAACCCGATGCGAATCTTTTACGAGCTGGACAAGCGGCTGCCAGACGATGCCATCGTCGCATCGGACTCCGGCAGCTCCGCGAACTGGTACGCCCGCCAGCTGCGGTTTCGGGGCAACATGCGCGGCAGCCTCTCGGGCACGCTCGCCACGATGGGGCCGGGCGTGCCATACGTCATTGGCGCGAAGTGGGCCCATCCCGACCGTCCCGCGATCGCGCTTGTCGGCGACGGCGCCATGCAAATGAACGGTCTCGCTGAGCTGATTACCGTGAAGCACTATTGGAAGCAGTGGACCGACCCGCGGCTGATCGTCGCAATCTTGCACAACGATGACCTGAACCAGGTGACGTGGGAGCTGCGCGCCATGCAGGGCGCGCCGCGGTTTGTCGAATCCCAGAGTCTGCCAGATGTTGACTTCGCTTCCTTCGCCCGAAGCCTGGGATTGCAGGGCATTGACGTTGCTGACCCCGATGCCGTGGGAGATGCCTGGGAGCGGGCATTCGCCGCAGACCGGCCGACGGTAATCGACATACGTTGCGATCCGGATGTTCCACCGATCCCGCCACACGCGACCTTCGCCCAGATCAAGTCCGTGGCATCAGCGATCCTTGGCCATGACGAAGACAGTTGGGGTTTCGTCAAGCAGGGAGTCAAACAAAAGGCGCAGCAATATCTGCCTGGGAGTAAAAGCTCGTGATGCGCTGGATGAGCAAGGCGCGGGTGGGCCGGCCGGCAGGGGCGGCTGAACGCCTCCTTGCCAATGTGCGAACCGGTCGCTTCGAGCGCAGTCTGGCCGCGTTGACGGCTGGGGGAGCTGTCATCACTGCGGCGGAGATATACACCGAGCATGATTCAGCCAGCTTCGGCAACCGGGTCATGTGGTGGCCGGTCGTGGCCGTCCCGACCCTGGTGCCGGCGGGAATTGCGGCCGTTTTCTCCCGCCGGGCGGCGAAAACTGTGCTGCCCCTGGCGTCGGCGGTGGTGGTCGCGAACGGCCTGCAGGGGACGTATCTGCATGCCCGGGGCATTGCCCAGAAGCCCGGCGGTTGGAAAATGGCTGCCTACAACCTGGAGATGGGCCCGCCACTGTTCGCACCCGGCCTTGCCGCCCTCGTCGGCGGAATGGGGCTGCTGGCCTCCGTCCTGAGGCGTGAACCAGCGGCGAGCGGCGGTGGCTGATGGCCTACCGAAGCCCGAGCCAGCGCGCTATCACCCCGCAAAGCCGGGGCCGCTTCCCTGGCTACGACGTGATGAACGAGGCGAATCGTTGGGACGATGTAACGGCCGGAGTGGTGCTCGCCAGGCTAGCCCCGTTCACCGAGTTGGCGTTCTTCACCATGGCGCAGGCCGCGGCCGCCTCGGCGCTGTGTGACCTGTTGCTGCACCAGGATCGCGAACCCCGTGTCCCGGTGATGGCGATGATCGACCGGCGGCTGGCTATCGGCGAGAGCGATGGTTGGCATTACGACGACATGCCTGAGGACGGTCAGGCCTGGCGTGACACGCTGCGTTTCCTTGACGAGGATGCCGCCGCTGAAGGTACCGCCTACTTCGCACAACTGATGCCGGCCGACCAAGCCAGGATTGTGCAGCGCGTCCAAGATCTGGCGAGCAACCCTTGGCATGGCTTTCCGGCAAAACAGGTCTGGAGCCTTTGGACCCGGTATGCCTGCGCAGAGTTCTACGCCCACCCCTGGTCGTGGAACGAGATCGGATTCGGCGGACCGGCCTACCCTCGCGGCTACAAGAACCGTAGCAAGACGGGATCGCACGGTGGTCGCGAGCGTTGGGAAATCGCCGACCACGACGACGCCGACCCGGTGCCGTTCGCCGAGCGGATCGAACGAGCCCGGAAATGCCAGGACCAGCTCGTCGCGGATCCGGAGCAAACGTCATGAGCCGCAGCATTTTTCGCGGTGACGATGAGGTCCGGTCGCGCAACGACTCCGCTTGGCTGATTCCCAATGACGGTTCGCGGACCAACCACCAACTGCGACGCGACATGAAGCGGTACAACGACCACGACGAGGTCGACCTCGTTGTCGTGGGCGCGGGTGCTGGGGGCAGCGTGCTGACCCAAAGACTCGCGCGTGCCGGCTGGTCGGTGGTGACTCTTGACGCGGGTCCGTTCTGGGATCCCGACGCCGACTGGGTGAGCGATGAAAGGGGTTCGCATCGGCTGTACTGGACGGAGCCCCGCCAGATCGGCGGTTCGGATCCGGTACCTCTCGGGTCGAACAACTCCGGCCGCGGAGTCGGCGGTTCAATGATCCACTACGCCGGCTATACGCCACGGTTCCACCCGTCCGATTTCCGTACTGCGACGCGTGACGGCGTAGGCGCCGACTGGCCGATCGCCTACCGCGATCTGCGTCCTTACTACGCTCAGATCGAGGCGGAGCTTCCAGTGGCCGGACAGGACTGGCCATGGGGGGACCCGCATACCTACCCGCACCATGCGCATCCGGTCGGCGGTAACGGGAACATGTTCCTGCGTGGAGCGGCTGCCATGGGGATCCCGGCCCGGGTCGGCCCAGTCGCCATCGCCAACGGTCGGTTCGGCAACCGTCCGCATTGCATCTACCGAGGTTTCTGCCTGCAGGGCTGCAAAGTCAACGCGAAAGCCAGCCCATTGATCACGCATATCCCTGACGCGCTCGCGCACGGCGCCGAGGTACGTGCTGATTGCCATGTGACGCGCGTTCTTGTCGATGTCCGGACTGGCCTGGCGACCGGGGTGACGTACGTCAGCGGAGGTGTCGAACACCGGCAATGTGCCCGGATGGTCGCGGTCGCCGGGTACTCGATCGAAACCCCCCGGCTGCTGCTGCTTTCTACTTCTTCTCGCTGGCCGGAGGGACTGGGCAACGACCACGACCAGCTCGGTCGTTACCTGATGGTTCAAGGTGCGCCGCAGACCGCCGGCCGGTTTGATCACGAGGTTCGCATGTATAAAGCCCCTCCCCCCGAGGTCAGTTCCGAACACTTCTACGAGACCGACCCGGCCAAGCCGTATAAGCGGGGGTGGTCGATTCAGACGGTGAGCCCGCTGCCCATCACCTGGGCCGAACACGTTGCCGCGCAAGGCCATTGGGGTGAGACGCTGCGCGAATACATGCGCGACTACGTGCACTGGGCGACCTTGGGTGCCTTGTGCGAATTCCTGCCATTGCCCGAGAACCGTGTCACCCTGGCTGACGAGAAGGACCGGCACGGGCTGCCCGTCGCGCACTTCTCCTACAGCCAGTGCGACAACGATCGCGACCTTGTGCAGGCGGCGCAGGACGTGATGGAGGAAATGCTGCGAGCGGCTGGTGGCACCGAGGTGATGACCATCAAACGAGCCGCCCATCTTGTCGGTGGCGCCCGGATGGCGGCCCGGCCACATGACGGGGTGGTCGACGCGAACCACCGCGTCTTCGGCGTTGACAACCTCTACCTCGCTGACGGCAGCGTGTTGCCCACGCAAGGATCGGCGAATCCCGCACTGACCATCATGTCCCTGGCGGCACGACTGGCAGACCATCTCTCATCCGGTGAGCATTCCAAGGTGTCGGCCCGATGAGCATAGGGGCCACCATTGATGATGTCCTGACTGCCGTCTACACCTTCCCCACGCCCAGTCCGGAAAGTGATGGCACTCTGACCTGGGACAGCACGACAGCCGTGACCGTCACCGTCAATGCCGATGGCGTTTCTGGTCTGGGATGGACCTACAGCAGCCCCGCAGTCGCCGACATCGTCAAGGGCAAGCTCGCAGACGTCATCCACGGACAGGACGCATTCGACATCCCCGGCTGCTGGGAAGCGATGATCCAGGCCTGCCGCAACCTGGGCCGTCCTGGCCTCGTGTCGGCTGCGGTCGCCGCTGTGGACATCGCCCTATGGGACCTGAAGGCCAAGCTGCTGCAGGTTGCGCTCCATCGCCTCTTCGGCCGGGTCCGGCACACTGTCCCCGTCTACGGCAGCGGCGGCTTCACCAGCATGTCCGATGACGATTTGCGAGCCCAGGTCGATGGATGGTTGGCCGCCGGATGTACCAGTGTCAAGATCAAGGTCGGCGAGTCATGGGGGACGGCACTGGCTCGGGACCTGCACCGGACAGGGCTGTTGCGCGAGATGGTCGGACCCGAAGTCGACATCATGGTTGATGCGAACGGCGGCTACACGCCCGGCCAAGCCGTCCGAATGGGTTCGGCCTACGACGATCTCGGGGTTGTCTGGTTCGAGGAGCCCGTCTCCTCAGACGATCTGGGCGGCTTGGCGCGGCTGCGAAGCCAGCTCGCATGTGACGTGGCAGCGGGTGAATACGCCGACTCCACGTTGTACGTGCAGAAGATGCTCTCCGCGGGGGCGGTTGACTGCATCCAGGTCGACGTGACCCGTTGCGCCGGATATACCGAGTGGCTTCGCTGCGCGGCGATCGCCGCCTCGTGGGGTCTCCAGATAAGTGCGCATTGCGCCCCTTCCCTTCATGCGCCGGTGGCAGCAGCGGTGCCCAACCTCCGCCACGTCGAGTGGTTCGCTGACCATGTCCGGCTGGAACCGCTGCTCGTCGAGGGACTGCCGAAAGTCGACGGCGGGTCCATGCACCTCAACGAGGCGCCTGGCCACGGCATGGTCCTTCGTTCCGATCTGGAGGGCCGGCGGTCGGGCTGAGAGTCAGATGGCCGCGCGATCCCGGGAGCTGTCCGAGTGTCACTTTGACCGTGCGCTTCCTCCCGGCGGAATTTCGCCGGCCCGGTGGGAATCTGTGACCTTCCCCGACCTGATCAGCTGGCCGGTGATCTCAGTGACAATCGAACTGGGAATGGCGAATCCGACGCCTGGCGCAGTTCCTTCTGAGCTCCGTCCCTGGGCCGGGTTGGATCGGACTGTCGGCATGCCCGGCTGCCTCAGATGAAAATCACTCTGTGTGGCAACCCTCCGATGCAAATCGGCGTCGGTCGATCGGCTTGCTATCCCTTGCACAGGGCAATGATTCGGTGTGGGTCTTTTGGAAGGCATCGATGACCGGCAGCGTGAGCATGGCTGGCTGGGCTTTCCGATCGCCGTTATGTACAAGTTCTTCGATGATCGCGGTCCCCACCTGGCTGCGCTGCTGACCTACTACGCATTCGTCTCGCTGTTTCCCCTGCTGCTTCTTCTGTTCAGCGTGCTCGGCTTTTTCCTGCACAGCAATCCCCACCTTCAGGAGCAGATCGTTGACTCGGCACTGGCGAATTTTCCGATCATTGGCCCTCAGTTGCGCAGTAACGTCAGCAACATCCACGGGAGCGGTCTCGGCCTCGCCGCCGGACTGCTCGGCACCCTATATGGCGCGACCGGGGCCATGCAGGCCGCGCAAGCAGGGTTCAACCGCATCTACGGTGTTCCGCGCAACAAGCAGCCCAATCCGATCAAGGGACGGATCCGCAGTCTCGGCCTGATGCTGTTGTTAGGCCTTGCAGTACTGCTGTCCAGCGCCATCGGGGCGATCGTGGGCACGTCCAACCCGCTATCCGACAGGCTCGGGCTCGGGTTGCGGATCCTGGGATACGTACTGACTTTCGCCCTGGATGTGAGCCTCTTCAGCCTGGCATTCCAGTTGTTGACGGCTCGAGATCTTCGCCTACGCAATGTCATCCGCGGCGGAATCGTGGCTGCGGCGGCTTGGCTCGTGTTGCAGACGTTCGGCAGCAGCTACATCGCGACCCGACTCGACCACGCCAAGTCCGGGTACGGAGCCTTTGGGCTGGTGCTGGCGGCTATCGCGTGGATTTACATCGAAGCGCTGGTGCTCATGCTTGCCGCGGAGATCAACGTGACCAGGGGCTATGGGCTGTGGCCCCGCTCGCTGCTGACTCCGTTCACCGACGACGTTGTGCTAACAGAAGCTGACCGGCGCAGCTACACCATGTACGTGGCAACTGAGCAGTTCAAGGGCTTTCAGACAATAAGCACAGATTTTGAGCATGCCGAGGCGGATTCGCAGGATCAGGCTTCAGGCAAGGATGAGTGACTCCTGGCCCGATGTACTCGGCCGGTCGCGCCTGACAACGAAAGTCGAGAGCGCCGTCGGCGGACCGGCGCGACTGGCCGTCGTCTCCGTGTTGGCTGGCGTGCTCGCATTGGATTCCGCCGACCAAGCGACGGTCGGCGCAAGCGCGGTGCAACTGAAGGCGGCGTTGCATGTCGGAAACACTCAGATCGGGCTCCTAGCCGCACTGTCAAGCGCGGTCGGTGCACTCGGGACACTGCCAATGGGTGCTCTGGTGGACCGGGTATCTCGAACGCGTCTGCTCGCTGTCGCTTTGCTGCTGTGGTCACTGGCCATGATCGTCTCAGGCGCATCAACGTCGTTCACGATGCTCCTACTCACGCGTCTGGCGCTTGGACTCCTCACCGCGGTCGCGGGTCCGGCAGTCGCGTCACTGGTCGGGGACTTCTTCCCGGCTGCGGATCGAGGTCGGATCTACGGATACGTCGTCACTGGAGAGCTCGCCGGCGCCGGGCTGGGCCTGATCGTGGCCGGAAACCTGGCATCGTCGTTGAACTGGCGCTCGTCATTCTGGTTCCTGGCGCTTCCCAGTGCTGGGCTGGGATATGTGGTCTGGCGGTGGCTGCCGGAGCCGGCGCGTGGGGGGGCTTCCAGGCTGAAGCGAGGAGCTACCTCGTTGCTCTCCAGCGTGAACTCCGACCAGCGCCAGGACGCGAGCGAGAGGGCAGATTCCCTGGACGCGGACGCCAACGGCGAACACTCTGACTTCCGAAGTCTCTTCCGGGCGCAGTCCGTCACACCGCACGCTGACAAGGTTCTGCCTGCCGACACGGCGGATCGGTCCCTGTGGTGGGCCTCTAAGTACGTTCTCTCGATCCGTACGAACGTCACCCTCGTGATCGCCTCGGTCCTTGGCTATTTCTTCTTTTCTGGCGTCCGAACCTTCGCGATCGTTTTCGTTCGAGGTCGTTTCGGCGTTTCACAGGGCGACGCGACGTTCATGCTTGCCCTCATCGGCGTGGGTGGCGTCGCCGGCGCGCTGATCACAGGAAGGCTCGCCGATGGGCTGATCGGGCGGGGTCGCATCACGGCGCGCCTCACCGTCGCCGGTGCCGCGTACCTGCTGGCCTCTGCTGTTTTTCTGCCGGGACTTCTCGCGGGTTCGGTGCTGCTAGCCATACCGCTCTTCATGATCGGGGCGGCCGCCATAGGCGGTGCGAACCCCCCTCTTGACGCCGCCCGTCTGGACCTCGTCCCGTACCGACTGTGGGGCCGCGCCGAGAGCGTGCGTTCGGTGCTGCGTTCGACGCTCCAGGCTGCAGCGCCCCTGGTGTTCGGCTACGTCTCAGTCCAGTTCGGAGGTTCCGGCACTGGCACCGGGACTGGCGAGGCTACGTCGCCCCAGCCGCATCACGCTGTCGGTTTGGACCGGTCCTTCCTGATCATGCTCGTGCCGCTTATCGCGGCGGGATTGCTGGTGCTGCTCTACGCCCGGCGAACCTACCCACGGGACGTTGCGACCGCTATCGCCTCGGACGATGAGTCGGCAGCAAGTCATCCGAAGACCGCGCTCCAGACCCACAGCTAGCGGCGCGCAGAGACGAACTTCGCTACCAGCGGCCCTGCAATGCTTCGAGGGCGGCCGTCGCCATCTGGTCCAGTGATTGCCGCTCAAAGTCATCGAAGCCCTGGGTTTGCGCTGTCCCGCGGACCCGTTCGATTTGATCCTCGATGGCGCGCTGGGCTGTCGATGAGCGAGCCGTCCAAGCCATTTCACGCAGGAGGACGAGGACGCTCGAAAGTACTGCAGGATCCGCTGCGCCGTAGCGCCGCGGCTGAGCGATCGCCAGGTCGAGGAGCTCAGGCAGGTCCGGACGATGAAGGATGAGGCGGACCCGGCCGTCGTCATCGGTCAGAGTCCGATCGCCGAGACGAGCCCCGGTCAGCTCGCAAAGCAACGAGCTGCTGTGGCCGAGTGCGTGCACGGCCGTGGTCGGATCGTTGACACCCGGCGACAAGGCCTTGTTGGCGACGTCAGTGATCTGGCGAAGCCCGTAGGAGATGTCCTGAGCAGGTGTGCGCTCGTAACCGATGCGAATGGCCGACTTCAGCTTCTTGGACATGCTGTGAATCTCAGCCGTCAGCAGTGGGGCATTCTCGTCCAGCGCCCAAACCCGGGCCATCGGGGTCCCGGCTACGAGGCGATCGCCAGGTGCCCGATCTATGACGAGCACCGCGCCGCAATCGAGTGCAGCGAGCAAGAGAGCGCTCTCATCGATGAAGGTGACGAACCCGGACGCGTGTGCCATCACGGTGTGCGCAGGCGCGGTCGGGACCGGCGACTCGTCGCTGCCGATCGACGCAGTGTCGTCCTCGGTCTCCCTGGTGACCGTTTGGCTCGCCTCAGCATGGACATTGCGAAGCATCGTTTCGACGCGGATCTCTTGGGCGAGGTGTGCCAGGAAAAGAACCAGGGCAGCGACGCTTGCCAGCGTCAACACAAAGGCGAAGGTCACAGAGATCTGTGGCACGAACTCACTGCTCTGTGCGTCTTTCGTCCGCACGGCTCGAAGAACGGTCAGCGAATAGGTGAACGTGGCAAGGAACAGGGCGAGCGTCGCGTGGACGAATCGATCAGACGTGAAGGTGCGAAGTAGGCGGGGCGAGAACTGACTGCTCGCAAGCTGAAGAGTAACGACGGTGAGCGAGAACGTCAGCGAGGTGACGGTGATCAGTGAGGTGGAAATGGCGGACAGTACTTCGCGAGCAGCGTCGGCACCACCCCCGAAGAGGTACTCGGTCACTCCATGCGGGAGCCCGGAATCCACATGCGCATCCAGCCTGGTGAGGCCTATCCCAGCAGCTACCGACAAGGCCACCGCAAGCATGGGCAGGGGCCACAGCTTGGCGCGGGCAGCGACACTGAGGACGACCCAACGGTTCGTGTTGGCCCGTGGATGACTCCGCTTGCTCATCCTCACGCCAATTCCATCAATCCGTCTTGCCCGCATCGACCTCGATGAAAACGGTCGCTGCCGCGGTTTACGTTTCACGGCCCGCGGCCTGAGCAGTGCGTTGAGTATGACGGATCAGACGGGGACGGGCACCGGGCCGCTGGTGGCGGGCGTGGATGTAGGCGGAACCAACATAGAGGTTGGACTGGTAGACGACGAGCACACGGTGCGCCGCCGGGCCAAGCAGGCGACGCCCTCCGGCGGGCCTTGCGACGTCGTTGAAGTCATCGCGACGATGATCCACAAGCTAGGCGGCGAGCCGATTGCGGTGGGAATCGGCATACCGGGTGTGGTCCACGAGGGTGAGGTGTTGGCGGTCCCCAACCTTCCTCACTGGGACCGAGATTTTGATGTGGTCGAGGCGATCAAGGCTCAACTCGACGCCCCTGCCGTGCTTGGTAACGACGTGAACGTCGGGTTACTTGGTGAATGGGTAGCAGGTAGCGCGAGGGGGGTTCGAAATGTGCTCGGCATGTGGATTGGAACCGGCGTTGGTGGCAGCCTCATTCTCGAAGGCCGCCCTTTCGAAGGGTCCCATGGAGCAGCCGGTGAGCTGGGGCACATGACCGTCCAAGCCGGCGGTGCTTTGTGCTCGTGCGGTCGGCGCGGCTGCCTCGAGGCGTATGCGGGACGTCGTTCGATGAGCGCGGTGGCGATGGCCATGCTGGATGCGGGCCGGCGCACCTCGCTGCTGAAGATCCGCGACGAGGCGAAGAAATCAAAATTTACGTCAAAAGTGTGGGCGCGGGCCCTCGAGGAAGGAGATGGTGTGGCCACCGAGCTGTTCGACGCCGCGATCGAAATGTCCGGTATCGCCATCGGATCGACCGTCAACCTGCTCGATGTCGAAATGGTTGTCGTCGGCGGGGGGCTTGCCGAGAAGCTCGGTCAGCCATTCGCGGACCGCATCGCCGATTCCGCCCTTTCCCGAATGTTACGACCCAACCCCGAGCTGAGCTTCGTGGTGTCGTCGCTCGGTGACGACGCCGGTGTGGTGGGCGCGGCGGCGCTGGCGAGGGCGTCGAGCATCTCCAGCTGACGCCTCGTAGCTGCTCGATTGCATAGCACAACGATTGCCCTATGCATTAATTGAAACTCGCACTCTACTACTGATTTGCTTCCCGCCGAGCGGGTATCTGCAGTTCGAGACTGTCCGTGGTCCGGCGGCGAGCCGAACGCGGCAGCCGTGGCTGTTGCCTGTCGTAGGAGGACAAGTGCCCGTTGAATTCGCTACGTCCACGTTCGTTCCAGCCGCCCTGGGATTCTTCGGCCTCGGGACCGGTTATCTGATCTGGGGACCTCAAGAACTCTTCGGGTTCCCGCGCCGCACCGCTGAGGTTGACCGCTCCCTCGGAGTGTGGGGAATCTTCCTGCCGGGACTCTGTCAGCTGATCACAGGTTTGATCCTGTTCGTCGGGCTGACCTGGCTTCAGGTTTTCAAGGACAAGTCGCTTTACATGGCGGCGCTGGCGTTCAGCGCCTACGGCATCCACTGGTTTGCCTTGGGATGGAACCGCTATCGAGGCAACGACCCTGCGCCTAACGCGGGGATGTCGGTCGCTTTCACCATCCTGTCCGTACTTGGCGCGGTTGTCTTCTTCAGTGCCGGCGCGTGGGCGCTCGGGGTTCTTTTCGTCGGGTTGTCCGCTGTCTACGTCTGGGACTTCTTCGTCGCAGCGGGTGTCTCCGCCTTCGAGCGTCTCCTTGGTTTGACGCACTTGCTGACCGGTTTGTGGTTGATGTATCTAGCCTTCGCCACAGTCCTGAACATCACACGGGACTTTCACCTGCCGGCTTGACGGCGGCTAAGCGTAAGTAAGCCTCCGATCAGACGTCTGCGGTGAGGGATTGGTGCTCCGTTGAACGAAATCTGGGGAAATTCATCATCACTGGGGTGGGTGGCGCTCAAGGCGGCTCTGCTCTTCCTGACCGCCGTTGCGGGATTTCGCGTCAGTGGGCGCCGGACGCTGGCAGAACTGAGCGTCATTGACTTCGCGGCAGCTGTCGCGGTGGGCGCCATTATCGGGCGGGTCCCCAACTCAACTACGACAAGCTTCGTACAGGGCGCCACGACCATCGTTTCCATTTTTGTCCTGCACAACGTCCTCGCCCGTCTGCGTTACGTCCCGACGGTGTCAAATCTGCTCGATCATCAGCCGCTGCTGCTCGTCATCGATGGCACGGTTCAGGAAGGGCAGTTGCGTCGGTGCGGCTTGACGGTCAATGACCTGAACGGGCTGTTGCGTCATAGCGGAGTTCGTGACTGTGCCGAGTTGCGTCTGGTGATCTTCGAGCAAAGCGGATCGATTTCGGTCGTGAGACACCCCGCCTCCGGCCGTGAAAATCTTCTTGAGCCGCTCACCCGGTCTTTTCCGCCGAGGGCACGTTGACCAGCCGGAGTCAGACACACTCGTGCTCGCGCGGGCCTGCACACTCAGCTGCGCCCTCGGGATGGTTTGCGCTAAGTCCACACCGCGTGCAGCTGCGGGATCCCCGGACCGGCGAAGCATTCCGGGTCTGGTCGCGGACGTGAGGACTTTTGCCGGACACTGGCGCCGGTCGACTGCTCCAGCGTTGTTCTGCGCTGTGACCGTGGTAGCGATGGTCACCGTTCTCGAGATGCGATCGAGTGCGGTGTACATCGGCTTATTGTCCATCGCACCATTCGCTGCGGCCGCATGGGGCGATCCACTCGCTACTGGCTTAGCAACTGTCTTGGCCATCGGCACCGCCTTGGTGATCGGCGTCGTGGATCCGAACGCCGGCGGAGCTCCACAAACTGTCCGAGTGATCGCCATCGCCGCTGCATCGTGTCTGGCCATTGTTGTCGTAAGTGTGCGGGCACGGCGAGACAGCCGGATGGTCGCCGTACAGGCGGTCGCGGCAGCAGCGCAGGCAGCGATCCTTTTCCCTCTTCCGGACCGGATGGGGGACTTTCACCTAGCGGTTCGATATCAATCCGCTGCGGCCGGGGCTGCGGTCGGCGGGGATCTGTACGACGTTGCGGCGACTCCGTTTGGTGTGCGGATGATCATCGGAGATGTTCGCGGTAAGGGGCTGCCTGCCATTCGGATGGCTTCGATCGTCCTGGGGGCATTCCGAGAAGCGGCCCAGTTGTGCCAGTGTTTGAGCGAAGCCGTAGACCGGCTCGACGCGGCGACGGCGCGTTTCGGGGGACCGGAGGATTTCGTGACGGCCGCCGTCTTGCAGTTCGAGCTTGCAGAACCCCGCGTAACAATGATCCGGTGCGGACACCCATTACCAGTGCTGATCTCGGAGGGATACGCACTGGTACTGGGAGCTGGCGCCGAGACTGAAAGTCTTCCCCTCGGTCTTCGTGAACTCGCCGTCAATCGCACCGAGGAGCAGCTGACCTTTGCGTTCAGTATGGGCGATCAGCTGCTGCTGTTCACGGATGGTCTGACCGAAGCGCGAATGCCGGGCGGTGCTCTTTTCGGCGTCGAAGGAGTGCTACGCGTCTGCTCCTCGGCGGACACCGGAGGTGGGCAGATGCTTCTCGCCCAACTGGTCAAGGCGGCTCGTCACCACGCAGGAGGCAATTTGGACGATGACGTCGCATTATTGCTCGTCGAGCGCGCCGTAGACGAGTCGGGGAACGCTGGCGCGACAGGTTCCGGCCGCTAAACCAGGCGAGACCAACTTCGAACTGGGAGGGTTCATCCACATGGCGGGTAGAGACCACCGGATCGTCGTTGGCGTCGATGGTTCGGAGTCGTCCATTGAGTCGCTGCGATGGGCAGTGGCTCAGGCGCGGATGACTGGAGCGACCCTTGACGTGGTCACGGGTTGGGAAGTGTCGGCCTTCGCCTACCCGGTGATTGGTGCAGACGACCCTGTTGGCTACGACCCACTGCTGACCGCCCGTGCGGTCGCGGAGGCCGCCGTCTCGGCTGCTTTTGAAGGCGATCCGGACGTGCCGATCACGATCAGCGTGGTCGAGGGCCACCCCGCGCCGGTACTCGTTGAGTCCGCAGCGGAAGCGGATCTGCTGGTCGTTGGAAGTAGCGGCCACGGAGCGTTCATCGGGATGCTGCTCGGGTCGGTCACCGCGTACTGCACTCAACACGCACCGTGTCCAGTCGTTGTCGTCCGCGCCTGAATCGCTGGAAAGCTTGTTCCCACGGGCGACCAAAAGATTCGCTGCTGCAAAGATTGCGCTTAGCCTGCTAGTCACTGGGTACGCGACCAACTGGAGGCCGTAGACCTCTCTCCGATGTCGTGGTGGACCCCGCGGAGGGCATTCTGAGCAGGTAACTCGGACGTGCTTACGTTGAGTTCAGTGCTGGCGCGCATCGAAACGGTGAGCCCTTGGAGTTGCCTAGAGCAAAGTTTGCTCTAGGGGAGGCAATCGCTGTCCGAGGATCCCCAGGGAAGAAGGAAGCAGACTGGTGGACATTCGAAGGGCCAGAAAGGTGAGGCCGAAACTCGCTTTGGCCGCCATCTCATCCGTGTTGTTCCTGACGTTCCTGGACAACACCGTCGTCAGCGTGACGCTTGCTGACGTTCAGTCCAGCCTGCACGCCGGGGTGACCCAGCTCCAATGGGTAGTTGACGGGTACGCACTCGTCTTTGCCAGCCTGTTGCTCGTCGGTGGCACCCTAGGAGACCTCTTTGGCCGCAAGAAGGTCATGCTTATCGGTGTAGCGATTTTCTGCGCGGGCTCGGCGATTTCGGCACTTGCACCGGATCCGGGGATGCTCATCGCTGGTCGTGCTGTCATGGGCCTGGGGGCAGCTGCAAGCGAGCCGGGCACGCTGTCCATGATTCGCCATCTCTTTCCCGACGGCGGCAGGCGCGCACGTGCCTTCGGAGTGTGGGCTGCCGTGACAGGCCTGGCACTGGCGATGGGCCCGGTATTGGGCGGTGCGCTCGTTGCTCTGTCGGGATGGCGTGCCGTCTTCTGGTTCAACCTGGCCTTTGGCGCGGCATGCCTGCTAATTGCCCTGGCGAGCCTGCCCGAGAATGCGGACCCGAAAGGACGCCATTTCGATGCAAGGGGGGCGCTCTTCGCTGTCGCGGCACTCGTCACAATCACATTCGCGGTGATCCAGGGCGAGACGGACGGCTACGGAACGCCCTGGATCAATCTGTTGTTCATCGTCGGGAGTCTCGCAGCAGCGGGTTTCGTCATCTGCGAGTTGAGAAGCTCAGACCCCTTGGTCGACCTCTCGCTCTTTCGCACACCAGCCTTCAGCGGCGCAACGACGATCTCCTTTCTGGTCTTCTTCGGCATGTTCTCGATCTTCTTCTTCACAGCGCTATACCTCGAGGTTGTCGCCGGTTTCTCGGCTGCCGAACTTGCCTTGCAATTCCTGCCGATGTCCGCCGCGATGATTGTGGCGGCAACCTGTACCGGACGATGGGTCGCCAGATCTGGCCCGCGGGTGCCGATGGCCCTGGGATGTGGGCTAGCCGCTGCCGGCATCTTCCTGGCGGACGCGGGCCTCACACCGTCAGCGAACTACCTTTCGGTTGCAGGGCCGCTGTTGGTGGCCGGGGCTGGATTCGGCATTGTCGTAGTCCCGATGACTTCCACGGTGATGAATCTCGTCTCCCCCGAAAGATCCGGTATGGCAGCATCCGTGACCAATACCAGCCGGCAGCTCGGCTCCGTCGTCGGTGTCGCAGTCCTTGGTGCACTGGTCAACGCCGAGCTCACTGGGTCGCTCAAGAGCCGCCTGCATGCGATTGGCATTCCAGCGAAGTTCCAGTCGGTTGTATTGAACGCCATCACGCATGGCGGGGTCCCCAACAATCAATCCGCCCAAAGCCACGTGCCGTCCGGCACGTCGTCGATTGTGGACAGGGTTATCTCGGCTGCGTACGGCGCATTCGGTGATGGGCTGCACGTGGCGCTCACTCTGTCGGGCTCGCTCCTGTTCATCGGCGCGGTGATCGCTGCGGTCACGCTGAGGGGAAGCAGCTCAGCGGGGAGCCAGATCGGCTCAGACGGTAAGGCCGCTCAGCGCAACAGTGTGCCGGCGTCGAGCTCAGTCCTGTGAACCTATCGGCGCTAGACGCCTTACTCTTCCAGCGTTGCAGCCCTTGCCTCATCCAACCGCTTCCGTTGCGGGACCACCGTGTAGCGCGGGTCCTGCGCCGACTGCTGACCGGCGTGGAAGATCCCGAATCGCATGCAGGCTGATCCGGCGACCAGGGCCACACCCGAAACAGCCGATGCGATGCGACTCCGGCGCCCCAGCAGCGTCGCTAGGGCCGCGCCGCTCGCCGTCAACGCGTGTGCAGCTTTCATGTATTTGCCTGCGCGGCCGGTATGCAGCTCTTTCGCGGAGAGCCCCATGGCCTTTTCCATGCCCCGCCCCGCCAGGAGTTCGAGCGCTGCTCCTGCGATCGCCATTCGCCGCGCCGGGCCAGCTTCCGACAGCGGGGCCCAGACCATTCCCATCCCCCCGGCGGCCGATGCACCGCTGCTGACGAAGACGTACGGAAGCTGCTCGCGAGCGTCGTGCCAGGCGGGGGTGGCGGTATCGCTGATGAGCACGGCCGTATAGGCGGCCAGCGGCGGTCCCAGCATCGCAGCACCCAGGCCGGCAAGTCTGCCCGCGATCGGAATGATCTTTCCTGGAAGTCCCCGGCGCAAGCTTGGGGCCAGCAGCCCATCCGCTTCGCTTGCTGCGGACAACGCAGCCATCGGACCATAGGCCGTGAGGATCCAAGTCCCGACGCTCATGGGGGACGTGGCCTTGGCGACGCGGAGCATGTGATGAAACCGCGAGGGTCGTCCGAGGTCGTGCACCAGCGCCCCGAAGCTCAGAGTCAACGCTGCAGCGGCGGTGAGTCTGGAGGATCGCCTTAACGTGGTTCGGCCTGACAAGTCGCTGCCTGCTGCCAGGAGCGACGACCCGCCAGCCAGGCCACCCAGAAACAGATAAGCCGGGATATCAGCCGTCCACGGCGACGCCTTGACGATGGGTCTGCCGTAGTAGGACGTGAAGTGGGCGGCGGGCACCATCGCGCGTTCACCCTTACCGCGGCCCCGACGACCGCCACGCCGGCCAGAGGGTCCAGATGCCTGGTTGCCGCGGCCGGATGGTTGCGTCATGACTGCCTCTTTCCAGCGAAGGCGACGACCACGCCGGCAAGTAGCGAGACTGCCGCGAAAGTCGCGTGCTTCCACATCTGCGGCAAGTCTCTGGTGGTGACGACCGGGTCCGGGGGAAGCCCATAGGTCTCTGGCTTGTCGAGCAGGAGGAAGAACGCGCCCGCTCCGCCGACACCGTCGTCCGGGCTTGCTCCGTACAGCTGGGCGCCGTGAAGTCCGGATTCTACGAGCGCTTCGACCCGAACCTGGGCGCGTTCGCGCAGCTCCTCAAGGTCGCCGAACTGAATGGATTGAGTGGGACACGCCTTCGCGCAAGCCGGTTCCATCCCGTCAGAAAGGCGGTCATAGCAGAGCGTGCACTTTTGCGCGAGCCCGACGGCTGCATCGCCGGCGGGTGCGTCTCGACGGTCAATCACCCCGTACGGGCAGGCCGGAACGCAGTATCCGCAGCCGTTGCAGATGTCGTTCTGCACCACGACAGTGCCGAACTCGGTGCGAAAAAGTGCCCCGGTCGGGCATACGTCCAGGCAGGCGGCATGAGTGCAGTGCTTGCAGACGTCTGACTCCATCAGCCAGCGGAAGGAGCTACGGTGCTCAGGGTTTGCAGCGGTGCCAGGTAGCACCGCTGCCGGAAGTCCGAGATCGACCGGTACCGGCCGGGGGGCGGCGGCGTCCTCTCGGTGCGAATCCGGAGCACCGAGTTCGACCGGCTGCTCGATGAACGCGACATGCCGCCAGGTCGACGCGCCCAGCCCGACCGAATTGTCATACGACATGCCGCTCAGGGAAAGTCCGTCCTCGGGGACGGAGTTCCACTCTTTACACGCCACCTCGCACGCTTTGCACCCGATGCAAATGCTGGTGTCCGTGAAGAAGCCTTTGCGCTTGGGGGGATCGGTATAGCCTGCGCTCCTGGCCGGGTCCGGCGAGCCCAAGAATGACATCGTCATGTGGTTCGTCCCTCCGTGCCGGTCTTTTCGGTGATGCCTGCTCTGACGCGGTATTCCTCCACGAGGGTCAGCAGAGCTGGCCCACGAGGGCGCCTGCCGGGCTGGATATCGCAGGTGGCGGCCTTCGTCTCCTGGATATGCACGTTCGGATCAAGCGATATCGGAACCAATTCGTTTGCCGCGTCACCAGAGCTGAGCAGGTTCGGTCCCCAGTGGTACGGGAGCCCGATCTGGTGAATGGTGCGGCCTTGTACTCGCAAGGGGGTGACCCGGTCGGTCACCATCACGCGAGCTTCCACGGCCGTACGGGCGGTAATGATCGTGGCCCACTCGTTATGCGTCAGCCCGCGCTCCAGAGCAAGCTCGGGGCTCACCTCACAAAAGAATTCCGGCTGCAATTCCGCCAGGTAGGGCAGTCCCCGGCTCATACCGCCGGCCGTGTGATGCTCGGTCAGGCGGTAGGTCGTAAAGACGTAAGGAAAGACGTCGCTACCCGGCTGATTGCCCCAGGGATGGTAGCGATTGCTGCGTCTGGAATACGTTTCGCGCGCTGGATTGCTCTGCTGGCCATACAGCGGATTCGCGAAGGGGGATTCCTGCGGTTCGTAATGCGCGGGTAGCGGACCGTCGGTGAGTCCGGCAGGCACGTAGAGCCAGGCCTTGCCATCGGTTTGCATGATGAACGGCTCATCGCCGGCGATGGCGTCTTCGGCTCTTGCTCCCTCTGGAGGGCGATAATCTGGGCGCTTGTCCGGCTGGAAATCAGGGACGTCGTGCCCGGTCCACTTACCTTCGTCCTCGTCCCACCAGACGTAAGCCTTTCGTTCACTCCAGGGCTTGCCGTCGGGATCCGCTGAGGCGCGGTTATAGAGGATCCGCCGGTTGGCCGGCCATGCCCAACCCCACTCCGGCGCCACCCAGATCTGCTCACCGCCGGGCTTGCGACGAGCCGCCTGGTTGACACCGTCCGCATAAACACCGCTGTAGATCCAGCATCCTGACGTGGTGGATCCATCGTCCTTCAGGCCGGTGTAGGAACTCAGGGGCTCGCCCTCCCCGTCGAAGCCATTGATCTCGGCCAGCACGAAGTCCGCTACGGGGTCGTCGTACCTGCCCTCAGTCGGGTAATCCCAGGTGAGATCTAGCAGGGGCCTATCCATCTCGTCGGTCGAGCCAGCGAGCTTGCTGCGGATGATTCTTCCGAGGTGGTAGTAGAACCACAGGTCGCTGCGGGCATCGCCGGATGGTTCCACAGCCTGGTGATGCCACTGCAGCATCCGTTGAGTGTTGGTGAAGCTGCCGCTCTTCTCGGTATGCGCCGCTGCCGGCAGGAAGAAGACCTCTGTGCCTATGTCTTCGGTCTTCATCTCGCCGGTTTCGATCTCGGGACCGTCGAGCCACCAGGTTGCGCTCTCGATCATGACGAAGTCGCGTACCACGAGCCAGTCCAGATTCGACAGTCCCTGACGCTGCATCTTGGCGTTCGCAGAACCGACGGCCGGATTTTCGCCTACGAGGAAATATCCGCCGCCTCCCTCGTCGATCTGCCGCATCACGGTGTTGTATGTGCCGTGGTCGCCGGTCAGCCGGGGCAGGTAATCAAAACAGAAGTCGTTCTCCGCGGTCGCGGCGTCGCCCCACCATGCCTTGAGAAGGCTGACCGTGTAGGCGCTCATATTGCCCCAGTAGCCCTGCTTGCCGGCATCCGCCGACACGAAGTCCTCGAGGGTCTCGTGCTGATGGGCATGGGGCATCGGAATGTAACCCGGGAGCAGATTGTAGAGCGTCGGGATGTCCGTCGAGCCCTGGATGCTGGCATGTCCGCGCAGTGCCAGAATCCCACCCCCCGGCCTGCCAATATTGCCCAGCAGCGATTGAAGAATGGCTGCCGTCCGGATGTATTGCACCCCGACCGTGTGGTGGGTCCAGCCGACTGCATACACAAAGGCAGAAGTGCGTTCACGACCGGAGTTCGTGGTGAGCGCCTGCGCGACTTCATAGAACTGTGCGGCGGGTATGCCGCAGACCTCCTGCACCATCTCTGCGGTGTAGCGGGAGAAATGGCGCTTCAGGATCTGGTAGACGCACCGAGGATGAGTAAGCGTCTCGTCGGTACGTGGCTCCCCTTCCAGGCTCGGGCCACCGCTTCCGTGACTTTCGCCTTTCGCGCTCTCCTGGGTGGACGGTGACTGACCCCCCGCTGTGCGCTGCTCGTACTGACTGTCCCGATGGCCGGAGGCCGCAGCCACGCTGACACCCTCGTACTGCCAGCTGGACTGGTCGTACTTGCTCTCTTCGTCGTCAAAGCCGGAGAAGAGCCCGTCGAGATCCTCGGTGTCCTTGAAGTCCTCGCCGACGATGGTGGCGGCGTTGGTATAGGCCACCACGTACTCGCGGAAGTCCTTTTCCTCGGACAAGACATAGTTCACCAGGGCGCCCAGGAACGCGATGTCTGAGCCTGCCCGAACTGGTACATGAAGGTCAGCTACGGCGCTGGTGCGGGTAAACCGTGGGTCAACGTGAATGATCTTGGCGCCACGGGCCTTGGCCTCCATTACCCACTGGAATCCAACCGGGTGGCACTCGGCCATGTTCGAGCCCTGGATGACGATGCAGTCAGCGTTCTGGAGGTCCTGCTGGAAGGTCGTCGCCCCGCCGCGACCGAAGGAAGTCCCCAAACTGGGGACGGTGGAGCTGTGTCAAATACGGGCCTGGTTCTCGATCTGTATGGCTCCCAGGGCGGTATAGAGCTTCTTCATGAGGTAGTTCTCCTCGTTGTCGAGGGTCGCTCCTCCGAGGCTCGCTATACCCATCGTGCGACGGGTTCGCTTACCGTCTTCCTCCCACTGCCAGCTCTCCCGGCGAGACTTGATCACCCGGTCCGCGATCATGTCCATCGCCGTGTCAAGGTCAAGATCTTCCCAGGTCGTTCCGTGCGCCCGTCGGTACTTCACGGTGCTTTCGCGGCCGGTGCTGGTGACCAGTTGCTTGCTGGCAGAGCCCTTCGGGCAGAGCCTGCCGCGCGAGACAGGGCTGTCCGGATCGCCCTCGATCTGAACGACTTGGCCGTCCTTGACGTAAATATTCTGGCCGCAGCCCACGGCGCAAAACGGGCAGATGCTCTTAACGACTTTGTCAGCCGTGCTCGTGCGTGGGGTCAGCTCGAAGGAGCGGCGTGACTTCGCCGCTGCGCCTCGGCCGAGCGGGTCGTTGCCGCGGAGCTGGCGCAGGACAGGCCAGCCCGACACCGCTTCTGGAACGTCCATGATCGCTGGGTCCCCGGTCTACTCGAAGCTAATCTCGTGCACGACGAAAATCTTCACACATTCACGCCTACCCCTGCTTGCGCCGTCCTTGCCCGAAGTCCCGGATGAGATCCGTTACGGCCGCCATGATCAGTGCGACCGCGAGCACCCGGTGTGTTCTTTCCTCAGCGTAGGGCCGCGGGGTCACGTCACTATTCTGCGCCACCGCGGCTCCGACGAGATTCTCCGAGGCTTGGGTTTCCTCAAGCCGGCCGTGCTGCTGCAACCAGTACAGGTAGACAAAGGACGGCCCCACCAGCAACCCCGCAAGCAGTACGACCGCCAACTCAGCTTGTAGTCCGGAGGTCGGTGCACTCCCAGCCTGCAGGCTCAGCGTGCGTGGCAGCAACCAGGGATATTGCGCCCATCCCCAGCCGCCGACAACGCTGACAACGGCCAAGGCGGCCATGACGCGAACCAGCACCAGGCGCTTGAAGTAGATCAGCACCAAGGCGGCGAGACCAGCGCCTATCGAGACCGCTACCAGTGGCAATGCCGGTCCCATGAGCCGGTGGAAAACGACGGGGGAACTCGTGTGTAACAAGATCAGATTGCCGGCGGCAAGTGCCCCGGTGAGGATGCCCGAGACAACCGCGCGTCGCGAGAAGTAAGCGACCATCGTGGGCTCTTCGCGGCGACGCGAATCGCCCACCAGGTAAACGGCGCTCACGTACGCGCATGCGGCAACGAACAGCGCACCCGTCATGAATGCGGTAGGTGTGAACCACGCGCTGATCGGGCTTCCCGTGGCGTTCGCTCGCACCCGGCCCGTCACTACCGCCCCGACCGCGGTGCCGAGAAAGAACGGCGCGAGAAGGGAAGATGCCGCAAACAGGCCGCCTGTCAGACGTTTCGTGGGGAGCCGCTCGGCTTCGTGCCTGAAAGCGAAACCCACTCCTCTGAAAAAGATGCCGAGCAGGGAAAGGCACAGCGGGACGAAAAGGGCAGTCATGATGGCCGCGAAGGCTGGAGGAAATGCGGTCCAGAGGATGACAAGCCCGAAGATTATCCAGACATGATTACCCTCCCAGACCGGCGTGAGGGAGGCGTCAATCGCCGCCCGAGGCGCGGCGCCACGCTTGGTGCCGCCGGCGAGAAGGTCCCAGATGCCGCCACCGAAGTCTGCACCTGAGAAGATGGCGTAGGCGGCAATCGCTGCAAGCAGCGCGACACCTGCTGCGATGGATTCCCATGAGGCATTCATGACGACATCTCAGGGATGCTGGCTGCCGGCGGACCGTACGGCGTGCCTTCATCGTCATCACTCGGAGGAGGCGCAGCGCGCCAGCGGCGGGACATTAACCATGGCACACCCATCGTTACCGCCGTGAGGATTGCGTAAATGATGACCATGGCCGCCAAGGTGACGGTGACGCCCCCCGACGCTGTGACTGCGTCTTTGGTCTTCAGCAGTCCGTAAACGATCCAAGGCTGCCTACCAACCTCGGTGACTATCCAGCCCGACTCCATCGCTGCGATCGCCGATACACCAGACAGGGCGGCGGGTACGAGGAACCACGAGGTCAGTGGTATCCGGCGTTGGAAACGCCACGTCCATGCCTGCCAAGCGGAAAGCGCGAGCAGGGCGAGACCGATCCCGACCATGGCGTCGAAGGAGAGGTGGATCAGGTTGGCGAGCGGTGGGCGCAGCTCGGGTGCGGCACTGTTCCAACCGGTCACCGTTGTGTGCGGGGAATAGCCAACAAGAATCGAGTCGAATGACGGTACGCCGATGCCGAAATAGACGTGTCCGTTGACATAAATACCGCCGAGCCATTCAGTGACGCCGCTGTGGGTGTGATCGACGAGCTCCATCGCAGCGAATTTCAATGGTTGCTGTTTCTCCACCGCTCGGGCAATCGTGTCTCCCATCACGATCTGCAGCGGTGCGGCAATTGCGGCGGTGGTGAACGGAATCAGGAAGCCAAGCCGGTGATAGCGGTCCCGCCGGCCGCGCAGCATCCCCACGGCGTACACCCCTGCCACCACGAAACCGGTCACCATGTAGGCGGCCAGCAGCATGTGCGGAACCTCGTAAGGTGTCGCGCGGTTGAAAATGACCGACCAAGGGTCAACCCGGACGATCCGGCCGTGATCGAGAGTGAAGCCGCTGGGCTGATTCATCCAGGCATTCGCCGCGACTACGGACAGCGCGCCGAGTGCCCCTGCGATGACCATGGGTACACCGGCCCACCAGTGCACCCAGGGAGACAGACGGCGCCACCCGTAGAGGTAGATGGCCGTGAAGATGGCTTCGACGAAGAACCAAACTCCTTCGATGCTGAACGGGATTCCGAACGCGGCGCCGTAGCGTCCCATCAGGCCCGGCCACAGCAGTCCCAGCTCGTACGACAGGACGGTCCCGGAAACCGCTCCGACCGCGAAGATGACCGCCATGACCTTTGACCACCGCCGGGCGAGCAACATAGCGACGGCATCGCCACGCCGGATGCCGCGCCACTCGGCGATGAGGACGACAGCGGGAAACGCGATGCCAAAACACGCGAAGATGATGTGGAATCCGAGTGAGGCGCCCATCTGGCTGCGGGCTGGCACCGATCCCGCTGCAAGCGCAATTGCTCCGTTCATCAGGGTCGCCGCCCGCGCGACAGGTCGTGGTCACGAAGCCAGAGCAACCAGCTCCCCAGGCGCGTGAGCATCCCTACCAGCCCGATGAAAACGATGACGATGCCGATGTCATACAGGGGCTGCACCAGGATTCCCAGCAGCGCGACTACGACGCCCAGCGCGAAGATCAACGATGCTTCCAGCACTCGAATCGACTCCCGTGCGGCGACTACTCGCCAGGGTCAGAGCTAGCAGTTGGGATGGGGTTGTCATTGCGTGAGGCAAGGGTTGTGCCGCTGCAATTAATCGCGTGATGCCCGTCAGGAACGGGTGGAAACCCCATTGAGTTGGTTGACCGCGCTCAACAACTGACCCGTCTCCGCAAAGTCCACTGCAAGAAAGTTGGGCTTACGGCCGCGCTCACGCAGGCAGAGTTGCGCCTGATGAAGCAGGAAATCCGCGCTGTTGGCCTGAGCCGCAGCGTGGCGACTGCTTGCGGTTCTGGTCACCCAGTTGTTCAGCAAGAGCAGCGGCGCGCCGGGTGAGCCACGATTGAGCTGGCAGGCGAGCTTCGCTGTGCTCTGATTTCGAAACGGCGTGTCTGAGGCATACCGGTAGAAATTGCGGTACCAACTGCCGGGGACGTCGCTCTGTTCAGCGAACACATAGGCCCGCTTTCCGCTGTCAATCAGTTCGCGCAGCGTCGGCCACGCAGCCTCCGGGTTCGGGGGTGGGACTGCAACGTCTGCGCCAAGACCGCTTTCCTTCATCGCTCGCTGGGTGTCGCTGACGCTGATGCCGTCTTGAATGATCAGGGTGACTACTTCGTCCGGATTCTGCTGTAGCCACTGGTGAATTTCTTTGAGCTGGGCGGTCAGTGGAGTTGCCCCCAACTGGCAGACGTCGTGACAGAGCCAGGTTCCCCGGCGGCTCCTCGTCACCGGCTCCGCGAACGGGCGAAGGCTGGCGCGACTGGCGGCCGGCAGGGACTGCAAGTACGCTGCTACCTTCGCCGCCGGAGTCCAGTAATGAGTGTCGATCAGCAGTGCGCGAACACCATTGTCGAGTTGGTGGACGATCGAAGGATCCTGGGAAGGGCCGAGGAACTGATCTTCGCTGTCGGCCATCGAATTGTGGGTGGCGGCGTAGACCACCTTGTCGTACGGCCGATCACAGAGCTGGCTGAATCCGTTGCAGGTCCGCAAGCCTGTCGCGTTCGTGACGGGGACGGCGAACGCGGCACTGACGATGAGGAGGAGCGGGGCGAGAGAGGCGGTGGCGAAGCCAACCAGGCGCCGTCGCCGGGCCTGCTTGAAGAGGCGTGTCACGACGGGTGCTGCCGTCAAGACCAAGCCGGACACCAGGAGCGCTGCAGCAAGTAACAAATAGCGGCGCGAGAATTGTGACCGTAAATCACCTGCGATGTCTGCCAGGAGCCGCCGGCCTTGCGGGGCCAGCGGTGACGATGCACTGGTCAGACTCTGCAAAGGATCGGCGACAAAGGTCTCGCCGACCACCCCGACCACGAGTGCGGTGCCACCGGACAGCACGAGTCCGATTCCCGTGAGATGCCTGCTGCGGGCGACCCGGACTGCCGAAAACAGGCAGCCCAGCGCGATCAGCGCAGCGCCTGCCGTCAACCAAGCAGTCTGGCCTCCGATGTCGTGAAGCACGCCCAGAAGGTCCTGGGCGGTCGGGTCTTTCACGGAATCAGACGACAGGTTCACGCTCAGAAGATGTCCGTCTGTCAACCGTTCACTGAGATGGTTGACAGCCTGGCCGACCCCCGGGAACGAGACGGGTATGAGGAGCGACAGCGCACCAGCAAAATCACCTTCGGCGATCAGCACTTGTAGCTGAGGCTCCAACGCCCTAGCGGGTGCTGAGGGAAGGCCGGCAAGGAGGGCAGCGGACACCTGCCGTGTTTGAGCGGCGCTGAGCGGCAGATCCGGGATTTCAGACGGGGTCCGGCCTTCGGAGATCTCGGATGCTGCTGCTAGTAGCTTGCGGGTGAGGGCCGCGATGTTCCCGGCATTCACCTCGGGAGCTGCGGCGAGCCCGTTACCGAGATAGGTGTTGGCAAGCTGTGCAACATTGGACAGCACCGGCGTCAAGTCAAGGCGCAGGTTCAGCTCTTGACCCTCACCTCGCAAATAGTCGAGGGCCTGTGTTAGCGCCTCATCGACCAGCCCGCGAAGAGTCGACGTAGGAAGTACCAACCGCAGGTTCGCAGTGATCAGTGACCGGTCGACCGGTAGCTGTGCCAGCAAGCTGTCGACTACGTCGCCTGTCTGGGGGTCGGGCAGTACCTGCGTATAAAGGCGGTTGTACGCATCTGTGTCTGCCAGCGCCTTGTCGTAGGCGGCCCGCGTCAGCAGTGTCGAGCCGGCGCTCTGGCTCACGATCGCGACCAGCGCAGCGAGAACCGTGGCGAGCAGAAGGGCCGCGCTGATTGCCGCGGTCAGGCGGCAGCGTCTGGGCCCAGCTCCGACGATCGCCAGCCCCAGACCTTCGGGTGTCTTCACCTTCAGTGGGTCGCAGGCGCGCCCGGCAAGAATGGGAGGATTTGCCTTGCAAGCCGATCCCGCCAACCGGGCTGTTGCGCGGCCGCGCTTTGGGTGGAACGAATGTCCTGCCGGCCCAGCACGGACCACAGCCCTGCTACACACGCGTCGAGACCTGATGTCCGGGCCCGCTCGCGGTCGGACAGTGCCAGTGCGACGGCTGTCAGGGCGTGCACTCCGTCGACCCAAGCCCCCACTGCCAGGACTGCCGGCGATGGTGCGAAGCCCGATAGGCCGGCCTGGGTCACTTGTCTGGCTCCAAGAATCCGGGTGACGACGATGGACCGGGGGTCAGGCTCCCGTCGTCCCCCGAGTCGGCGCAGCGCCTGTTCCGGGGCGATAAGCAGCCAGCTTCCCCACGCTGCCCGGATGAGCTCGAGTTGCCGCCGCGTGGGGCGGTACGGATGGTTCACATGGCCTCCTTGATGCCGCGGTTCAACGGCCACACATTGGCAGGCCAGGCCGTTGCGAACCCAACACCATTCCGATTTGCATCAGGTACCAGTACACGGGTGAAGGAGGCGTCAGGTGGTCGGGTGCCGGATACGCCATGAACGCCATCCAGCCGAACAGTCCGACCTCGAAGTTGGTCAGGGACAGTGTGTCGGCTCTGGCTGCTGCTTGAATGCCCTCGCGTACTCCGAGTCCGCGCATCGGCGCGATGGCGAAATATTGGAAGAGCAGGCCGAGCCCGACGGCGAGTAGGTAGTCGCCGAGGTATTCGAATGGCAGAGCAGTACCGGCGACGCTCAGTCCAAGCGCGAAGACGGCGAATTCGGCGGCGATGTCTGCCGAAGCGTCGGTAGGCCCATACGGCGGCCGGGCCCCAGTACAGGCCGCTCACCGGCCAGACGGCTTCCATGATCGGCATTCTCGACCGAAACCCTCGGCCGAAGATGTCGACCGAGATGGAGGCCGCGCTCACAAAGCCGGCGACAAGAAACGTCCAAGCCACTGCCGTCAGCCAGGGTGGTGGCATCAGGCGAGCCGATACCGACGGCAACGAGATCGAGGCTGGCGCGACTGATCAGTCCTGGCGCCGTCAGGTCGGCTTCTCGAGTGCGATGGGGATACTCGGCGCGCTTGATCGTGTTGCACGTCCGACCTCCCGGAGACGTCCCCAACTCAGGTGTGACTGTGTCCTCCCCGATGATTCGCAGATGAAGCCTCGAAACGCCGCAGTTCAGGGCCGGGCGAGATCGCTGATGGGTGCAGCGCCTCTTATCTGGTCGCTGCAGCATGGCCGGCCATCGCCGCAATGGAGCTTGAGCACCACGGATGGTTCTGGACCCATGCCCCGTCTGTCCCTGCCCATTCGTTACCGGACGGGCGCTGCGCGACGATGCACCGGGATATGGCCGCGATCATCGCCTGCCTGGAGTCTCTGGGCGCCGGTGACGGCGCGGCCTTGAAGCGGCTTGCCGGCCTCTGGGACGAGCTTGGCGAGTCGCTGATCGCTGCCATATTTGACACCCGACCACAGTGCCCAGTTTCTGGTCCGTATCTCGCTTCGGCGGCGCCCATCCTGGAGGAGGCGTCCATGGACCTGCGCCTTGGCGCGGCCCGTGCAGCCTCACCAGCTCCCACCTCACCCGGCGTGTCTGGACCGCCGCTCGCTGACGAGGCGGACGGCTCACCGCGGCGGTGCGTTGCCGTCAGATCAGGCGGCGGCGAGGTAGTTGCGTATTCCGAGGACGCGCGGTTGCCCTGGCAGCACTGCCAAGCGTTGTTCAACCGCTCTGAGGGCCCAAGTGACGGCGTCCGTCGATTCAACTGCGTTCGCGAGCGTGGTTACGGTGAGGACCGGCGCCGACTCGGAATCGTTGGTCCCGCGCTGGACAAAGGCCCGGGTCCGGGTTTCGGCTTGGATCCGACCGAATTCCTCAGCCTCCAGACCTCTGTTGAGATCGAGAATAAGGGTCACACGCCAATCCTTACGCTGGCTCTTCATCGCTTCCCCCTCTTTCGAACCGGTGGTGCCTAGAGAGGTCGACGATCCGCGGCTTGCCTTTCGTTCTGGTTGAGGGGCTGTGACGATTCAGCGATTAAAACCGTCATCGAGCTGTCATCTTTGGCTTCGAGCCGCCCGCGCCTGCCTATCGAGTCCAGGCTGTTGGTGCATCACCATCGAGCTGCGATCTGACCTGGCCGAACAACCAGTTCCGAAACGTCACGAGGTCGGAAGGCGCTGGCGGTGTCAGAACGTTTCCCGCCCGAGCCTGCGCCTCGGCGGATTCGATGACGGACGGCAGCAACTCAAAGCCCGTCTCGTCCTCGGACGAGACCTCGATGCTGACGTCGGCGTGTGAAGCAGGGTGGATCTGTTCGGCTATCAGCTTCGACACGCTCGTGGCTATCGACAGACGCGAGTGCTCGGCAGCGACCACGTCCTTCAACGATAAGAGATTGTCGGTCGGATTCTCAAGGAGCTGCAGCGTGTATTCCCTGAGGAGGGCTTCGTTGTGTTCTTGGAGGACGGCATATAACCCGAGCGGAAGGCAGAGCAGCGAAAGAATCTTTCGGGCGGATGCCGGCGTGGCCGGCCACCTCTGGGAGAGATGCTTCGCCCCCGGATTCCCTAACGAGAACCACACGCTCTTGCCGTAGCCCGGGATGGGAACCACGCCGAAGCTGTCGGCCAGCAACTCGACCAGCTCCAGGCCACGCCCGCAGACTGAGTCCTCGACGTGCCGGCGCGGACTGGGTGGGCGGTCACTTCGATCTCGAACTTCGACGGTCACGCCCACCCCGCAAACAACCCGGATCTCCACATCGCTTGACGCGTGAACGACGGCATTTGTGGTCAACTCGCTCGTCAGCAGCACGGCAGTCTCTACCGATTCGCGTGGCAGCCCGGCACGTCGCAGTGTGTCTTCAACGAATCTGCGGGCGGCGCCGACGCTGATGGCTTTCCTGGGGAGGGCTAGGAGACTCGCCTCCGTTCGAGTGACGGCCACTGCGCAATTGTTGCACCGAGCTGGAGGTGGTCGCCAGCCTGAGCATCGGATGTCAGAAAGAACCGCTGACAGGGCCGCCCAAGAACGCTGGCTGCGACGAAACATCGCATTGGCGTATTCCAGCCGAACGTGCGAGGCGCGCCGGTGGTCGAGACCGCCAAGAACCCCGCGGTTTCGGCCCAGCTAACGAAGGCGTCGACCAGCTGCCCCTCACCGGTGTAGTGCTGCTCGACCTCACAGTTCGCGACCTGAACGCCCACACACACGGGGTCGGATCCGCTTCGGCCAGGATTCCTTTGGGGGGACTGCTCGGCAATCTGCCAGCGGACATCGGCCCACTTCAGTCGTTTCACTGGTGCAATGGTCGCCAGTATGCAACTAGACGCGTGCAACTCGCAATCCGGGCCGTTGGCATCGACTCCATTTGCCCCTGGTCAGGGCGCTGGAGCGGGCTCAACGTCGAAGACACCCTCCAAGTGGGTGAGCGACAGCAGACGTCGAACGGCCGAGCTCGGCCGACGCAGCGCAAACGTAGTTCCGCCGGCGACGCACCGTCTACGGGCAGCGATCAGCGTGCGCAGACCCATTCCATCCAGAAAACTCACGTCAGCCAAATCGATAACGATCCGGCCTGGTGACGAAGCGGCTGCAGAGAACAGTGACTCGCGCATGCGTGAAACGAGTTCCTCGTCGAGATCACCGTGCACCTCGAGCAGGAAGGACCTTCGCCGAACGGAAGAGGCGCGGAGAGGAAGTTGCGAAAAGGACAAGCCCGCAGCACCCGCCTCCGCTTCGAAGCTGATGGGGAAAAGGGCGTCGTTTCTGTTGCGTGCGAGTTCGGCGGTCGTCATATGAGCCTCCAAATGCCTGTTAGTAACAGGGTGTACGTGCAACATCGCGCCCCGACATGACAGTTCGACCGGCCGGAGCATGACGATTCGTTGACGAATCCCGTCATGAAAGCGTCACACCATCGCAAGAACATCGCCGGTTGAGTGAGTCATCGTGATGACATGCCGTTGTTGAACCGTTATGAGCACGACCTGTCAGTCGAACGCGATACCGCTGAACCGGGTTGCGTCCGCATTCGGGTCGGAGCGTGTTTGGACGGGGACCTTGGCTGCGAGCTGCTCCAAGCTGCGGGACTAGCCGCTTTCGGAGGAGATACTCGGCTGTGTATCGATCTTCGTGATGTCACTCGATTCACGGCCGAGGGCGTGGCTGCGGCCGCACAATGCTGTCGGTTTGCTGCTGGCCTGCCCCAGGGAGTCAGCTTCCTCGTGACCTCCAGCAGCAGCAGGCGAGCCCTGTTGGCGATCTTCGCCCTCAACTGATGGATGATGTTTGGTGCAGTATCGGTAGATGTGGCAACTGATGTCCTCGTAGTTGAGGATGATGAACGAATCCGGGCGGCTCTGACTCTGGCCCTGGAGGAGGAGGGCTACGACGTCGTCTCGGCTGGCACCGGAGAAGAGGCGCTCGGGAAGGCGGCTTCGTTTCCACCGGATCTGATCATCCTTGATCTGATGCTTCCGGGCATCGATGGTTTCGAATGCTGCCGCCGGCTCCGCAGGTTCAGCGATGTGCCGATCGTCGTCGTCAGCGCCCGTAACGACACTTCAGACGTGGTAGCCGGCCTGGAAGCCGGCGCTGATGACTATGTGACGAAGCCTTTCGCCATGCCGGAGCTGACTGCCCGGCTGCGCGCATTGCGGCGCCGCGGCCGACTGGCTAGCGAAGAGGCTTCCATCTCTGTCGGCGACATCACAATCTTCGCCGCTGGGGGACTCGTGACGCGAGAGGGCCGCCCGGTGCACCTCACCAAGACCGAATTTCGACTGCTCTGCGAGCTGGCCGCAGCCCCCGGCCGGGTCTTCAGCCGCGAGCTGCTGTTGGAGAAGGTGTGGGAGTACGACTATCTCGGTGATGCGCGGATCGTCGATGTCCACGTTCGTCGGTTGCGGACAAAGGTGGAGCCCGATCCGGCCAACCCGACATTGGTGCTGACCGTTCGCGGCCTCGGATACAAACTTCAATCGTGAGGTCTCCGCTGCGTCTGGTTGGGCTTCAGACTCGCTTGGTTGCCACATTCGCGCTTGGCACGCTGGTCTTGTGCGTGCTGCTTGCCGCAGCCAGTTTTACGATTACCCGCAGCTATCTACTTAGCCAGCGTGAGAGAGCGGCAGAACACCAGGCTCAGACGCACGCAGACTCCGTCGACCAGGCGCTGCTGACACGTGGCAGCCAGGTGGCTCCGGTGCTCGCTGGCTTGCGCAGCGCCACGGACACGCAGTCACTTCTGCGTTTTCGGGGTCTTTGGTACACCTCGGCAGTAGGAGTCGGGCCGGAAGAGGTCCCCGCCGACCTTCAAGATCGGGTGAACAACGGCGCTGCTGAGCACCAGCGAATCAAGCTGTCAGGGGCGCCGGTACTCGTCGTAGGCATTCCGCTCACTCACGGCGGTCAGTACTACGAAATTGCGCCGCTGCACGAGCTCGATTCGACGCTGCACACCCTCAGCACCGTGCTGATCATCGTCGCAGCAGTAGTGACCTTGGTCGGCGCTGCCGTGGGGCTTTGGACCAGCCGCAAACTCCTGCAGCCTCTCACCCAGGTTGCCTCCACCAGCCGGGAGATCGCAGGTGGAAAGCTCGATGCGCGTATCGGTCCGAGCGCTGACCGTCAGCTCGCCATCCTGGGGACGGCCTTCAATGGAATGGCAGACGCGCTTCAGGAACGGATCCAAAGGGAGACGCGCTTCACCGCAGACGTCAGCCATGAACTGCGCTCGCCGCTGACGACGGTATCCACAGCGCTTGCCGTTCTTGAGAGTCGTCGGGGGGAGCTGTCGGACCGCGGTGGCACCGCCTTGGATCTGCTGACCGGTGAGGTCGGTCGGTTCAGCAAATTGGTGGAGGATCTGCTGGAGATCAGTCGGCTGGATGCTGGAGCCAGCGTCGAGGTCGAGCCGGTGGCATTGGCGCAAGTAGTACTGCGGGCCGAACGTTTGGTCAGCGTGGATCTGGATGTTGAGATCGAAGTGGGTTCCGACGCCATGACTGCCTGCGTGCTAGGTGATAAGCGGCGTCTGGAGCGGATCGTCGCGAACCTGCTCGACAATGCGGGCCGGCACGGCAGGAGCAGAGTGGTGCTCCAGCTCGAGGTCAGGTCGTCGGTGGACGGTGGCACCCTGCGGTTATCTGTCGACGATGACGGTCCCGGAGTTCCGCGAGCGGACCGGGAGCGGGTGTTCGAACGGTTCGCCCGCGGTCAGTCCAGTGTCAGAAGGGGCGACGGCGGTGGCGCAGGTTTGGGGCTCGCTCTTGTCGCGGAGCACGTGCGACTGCATGCCGGGAGTGTCTGGGTCGAGGAGTCAAGCTTGGGTGGTGCCCGTTTCGTGGTCGACTTCCCCCTGTCGGTCCGGACAGATCTATGAGTCGCATGTCGAGTCGAGCTCGGCTCATCACGATCGCTGTCTTCGCTGTCTTCGCATGTACGGGATGCGGCGTTAGCGCAGAGTCCAGCCCGCATTCGCTTACGGCTGGGAGCGATCCCACCGTGGCGCCTCCTGCCGGCACGGTAACGCGGCTGAGTAGTGTCTTTCTGGTCCGCGTGAATGGGCTTGTGGTTGCTCATCGGCCAGTGCCGGTCCCGGTGACCCTCGCCCGAATCGTCCAGGCGTTACTGAGTGGACCGACGTCAGCCGAGGCCGAGCGAGGCTTGCGTTCCGCAATCCCCGCCACGCTGTCGTTGCACAAGCTGTCCGAGGCTGGTGGGACAGTGACGATCGATTTTTCGCAGGGTCTTGGCGCGATCGACAGCACAGAGCAGAGCTTGGCGTTGGCGCAACTCGTCTACACCGTCACTGAACGCTCGGGCGTCAATCAGCTACGAGTCTTGGTGGACGGGCAGTCCGTTGAAGTACCGCGGGCTGATGGGACTCTGACCAACGGAAATCTCAGTCGGGACGACTACGCGTCGTTGCTGGTGGGTTGAGCGTCAGGAAGTGGGATGGGAGTGCCGGGCGGGCGCACGAGTGGGCCGATGTGGATGCCGTCGGTTCGGCCGGATCTGGAACGGCTCCTGGCCTGTTCGCAGCCCGTTCGGGGCGGAAGCCGTCTCCTTTGCACCCTGAGGACACGCTCGACGGCT
Source organism: uncultured Actinomycetota bacterium (assembly GCA_963839015.1). Taxonomy (GTDB): domain Bacteria; phylum Actinomycetota; class Actinomycetes; order Frankiales; family Frankiaceae; genus DATAZK01. The sequence goes on from CAWITL010000001.1 coordinate 476,239, forward strand.
GGATCCGCCAGCGGGACATGCTTACCGCGCTGACAAGCGTGCCTCAGTAGCGGCGGCGGTCAGGAATCCACGGGCCGAATCATGCGAATAGTGCGGCAGTACGCAATAACAAGCACCATGCAAGTATCACTCGTTTGGGGGATGCGGCGAGTGATCATCAGCGTCGAAACCGTTGGAGTCGCCTGAGAGCAACCCTTTACACACCGGAATCACATGAGGAGCTACGTGATGCGCAGCCGCGTTCGCACGTCCCTAAAGGACCGAGAGGCCGGATTCACGCTCGTCGAGCTGCTGGTAGTGATGATCATCATTGGGATCCTCGCGGCGATCGCGATTCCGGTCTTCTTGAACCAGCGAAACAGCGGCTATGACGCGGCAACGAAGTCGGACGTGAAGAATGGGTCTACCGCTGAGGAGACCTACTTCATGGCGAACAACGGCTACACGAAAAATGGGTCAGGCGGCGCCGGCACTAACAGCGGGCCACTTGTCGGATGGACCAAGTCTTCCAATACCAAGACCGTGACGTTCTCTCTGGTGAGTAGCACCGGCTACAAGATCGTCGGTGTTTCCAAGTCCGGGAAGTCATTCTGCTACAACAGCTCGACAGCGGCCGGAGTCGTCACAAGCGCTTCCTGCTAGAACTCAGTCGGTCCGCTGCCCATCTGCGGGAGTTCCGCGAACTTGACGGCTATTGTGCCTAACGTGACAAAACCGACCCAGGCGCAGGTAGTGCTTCTGGCCTCCAGAGCATTGGTCGCCGTCGCGGCCAAGTCGCTCGCCCAGGTCGAAGATCTTGTATCAGCGATGCAATGGCGCGTCCTTGTCGTCGTGTCGAGGCAGCGCCAGCTGGCCCTGAACGAGCTCGCCACCACCCTGGGGGTGCACCCATCTACCGGGACCAGGCTTTGCGATCAGCTGGTGGCGAAGCGTCTGCTCTCGCGTCATGACGACCCGTCCGATCGGCGGTTCCTCGTTCTTGCGCTGACTCCCGCCGGTGAAGAGCTCGTCGCTCGAGTGAACCGTGAGCGCGAAGCGGACATTGAAACCATTCTCAGGCGTTTGCCAGCCAAACGCAGACAAATGCTCGTCACTGCTCTGAACGACTTCGCGGATGCGGCCGGTGAGCTAAGCGTGGATCCGCTATGGGATCTCGCCGACGGCCGGGCAGACGCCGGGATCAGCTGACTAGCACGACCGCTCGACCGATCTCGAACATCAGCCGTCACGAGGTCAACGCAGCTCTTCCACGTTGCTCGGGAGGGTGAGCGGCGGCCCGGCAGCGCCAGACGCGCCGTGGACGCTGGTCGGGTTTCGGGTGGGCACCGACGCGGGTATGGTCAATACATGGCAATGCGCAATCGTTGCACTACGCCTCCCAATTTCGGGCGGGCGACATGATCGACTTTGCTGCTCGGCAAGCGACAATGCATCGCTCCGGCGGGCGATCGCGGTTGCGATCGGCATCGTCGTTGCCGCCATCTCAACAGGAACTAAGCGCTCCGTGCGATTGAGTGCGCCGGCTCACCACCACCACTAGGGGTCAGCATGAGAAGTCTGTACAGGCGGGTAACCCTCAAATCGTTGCCTACGAGCACGCACGAGTGGGAAAAAGTCGTACGCGAGTCCGGGCGGGAAATGCGCGAGGCGTCCATACAGGTGGCAAACGAGGTCGGCTTGACCAGACTCGCCGACGAAATCGCCTCGCCGCAGGGACACGGCGTTTCCATCTCTCACTACGTCAAGCAAATCGAAAAGCGATCGCAAGGTGCCGGGGTGCGTGTCTTGCGTCTGGCAATGCGGCGGAGCAAGGCGGAGTCGTAGACGGCCTCTTCCCGCCGCACTGACAGGCCAGCTGTACGGCGAATCTGTAGCCGACCAGATTCCGGTCGCGCCGACTCATGTCACAAGCGAATGTGATTCCACGGCCAGGGTGCCCGAGCCGGCCGAGTTAGGTCGCGCGCAGCGCTGGTGGACGCCGACCTTTCGTATCTCGTCGGTGACGAAGCTAAAGACCTCGTCGTCGGGGTCCGCCCAGGTCGAAGTTGCCGTCCGGCCCGACGATGTAGCCGTCAAGGGAGACGCCCATCGAATAGGTGACGCTGCGCATCAGAAAACCTCCTCCTCATGGGTTTGCCTCGATAATGAGGGACGAAGAAGGCGGTGCCTTGGCGATCAGCTCAGCACGGCAAGGATGGCCTCTTCGTAGAGTCGCGTGGCCTGCGCTTCGGTACGCGGGTCCTGACTCATCCCATGATGTTGATGCGGGCCACAATAGATCTCGACTGGAACGGCAGCGGCCATCAGCGCCATGGCGTACTGAATCCCCTCGTCTCGGAGGGGGTCGAGGCCGTTGACCTGAATAAACGCGGGAGGAAGTCCGGACAGGTCGCTCGCTCGGCTCGGCGCGGCATAGGGGGAGGTGCTGCCGCGATCGGTGCTTTCGCCCAGGTAGTTGTCCCACATCGATACCGCCTCGTCGGCCCCGAAAAGGGGCGCTGTCACGTACTGACGCATGGAGGGTGTCCGGCAACGGTCGTCCAGAACGGGGATTCGGAGCGCTTGGAAAGCGATGGAGGGGCCTTGTCGGTCTCGGGCCATGAGCGTTACGGCGGCAGCCAGTGCCCCGCCGGCACTGACGCCGGTGACCACGATGCGATCGGTGGCGATGTCTCGAAGCCGAGCGGCCCAGCACAGAGCGGCGTAGCTGTCCTCGGGCCCGGCCGGAAAGGGATGTTCAGGGACCCCCCGGTAGTCGACGGACACGACAAACGCCCCGAGCCGAGCGAGCCGTGCGTCACTGGCGGGGAACATGTCTGCCCGCATACCGAACGCCCCGCCGTGCAGGCTGACGATGAGCGGTGGCGCATCGGCCGAGATCTTTGGCCGGTAGGTCAGGACGCGCACCTCGGGGGCGCCCGTAAGCCCAGGAACGTATTGCTCGGTTCGATCAACGGCGGACAGCATCTCGGCTGTTAGTTCAAAGCCAGGCATGGCTGCAATCTCGTCGAGCGCCATTCTTGAGTGGCTCCTGTCAGGGTGTGCCGTCAACCAGCCGGCTCGGCAGAGAAGCTAGCTGCCGGTCTGATAATTCTTTGTCGTGACAAGATTCTTCGGGTCACAGTTGTAGACGCCCTTGTTAGGGTTGGTCACTTTCTGGTCGTAAACCCAGCCCTGCTTTGTGAGTCGCATGAGCAGCACGCAATCACTCGGTTTATACGTGGCCTGGTTTGTGTCGACCGGTGCGAACAGGCCACCGGCGTCCCAGGCAGGATGGACGGCTGCCTTTTGGAGTACGCAGGCTTGGGTCAAGTCATTGCCGCACGCTGTGGCCGACGACGCCCACAAAGACCACGAGTTGAACGCCAACGCGGTGAATGAATCGAGGCTGGCGGTGCCAGGGCCAGCGGCCATGATGTCCTTGACTTGCTGCACAACGGGAAAGCGATTGGCGAGCTCAAACGGCAGGTTCGAGAGGTTGATGTAGCTATTGGGAAGGTATGGCGCGCTCTTGGCTGCTTGCACCGATTTGGGCGTGTACAAGGTCTGCCCGAACAGAACCCATTCGGGATTGAACCCGGTGTCGCTCATGGCTGAGAAGATGGTGCTGGGGTCTCCGGTGGCCACGAGTTCGAAGTCCGCCTTGGCGCCAGACGCTTTCATCTGCTCCATGTACGGCCGGTAGTTGACGACCTCAGCGGGTCGCGGCTGCAGCGTGGTGACCTTTCCGACATTCTTGGTGTACGCCTCTTGAGCGCTGAGCGCACCGGCCACAAGCGATGAAAGGCTGCTGCCGCCGATTCCCAAGGCCTGCTTGGTGTTTGGATAAGCAGCGGCCAGTAGCCGCAGGGCGCCCACCGGATAAAGCGTTGGTGGGAGCGCCGTTGGGGTCACCTGCAGTCCGGCACTAGTGGCCTGGGGGGACACGGTGTACGCGGGGATCTGCCCGAGCTTGCACGCCAGTCGTGGCTTCACGTCGGGAGCGTCAAGTGCGTTACCCCCCGCGACCAGCATGAAGTCCTGCTGACACGCCTTTATGATCTGTTGTGCGCCGTTGAACAGTTTCGCATCGAGTTTGTCGATGACGATGGTGCGGCCGTTGATACCCCCGGCAGCGTTGCACCATTTCGCGAACCCGTCGGCTGCATCAAAGAACTCCTGCTCGAGGCCGGGGGCCGCGGCCGCGCCCGTGTCAGAAAGCACACCGATGCGGATGGTCTTGCCGTCGATTCCTCGTCCGGACCCGCCTGTTCCCGAGCCGGGGGCGCACACGCGTTTGAGGGTTCCGAAGTCGCCAGCGGCAGAGGCGCTCGCGCTGGTTTGAGCACCGGCGCTGACAGCCGGCGTGGGCGATGACGCCGAGCGGCCACAAGAGCTCATCACGAGCCCGACCACGGTCAGGCCAGCGCCGACGACCGCACCTCGCCGCATCTTCAGAGTAGACATCCGGACCCTTCCGCGGAATGGCTTCTAGCTATCGCTAGTTGCCGCCTTGGCGCGGGTCACTCACGCGACTACGCCGTCGGCAGGGTCAAGGCTAGACGAGTGTATAGACAAGTGTCTAGACCCTTGATTGGACAACCGCTCCACCACTGCTGCACGGATGGGTTCGCAGACGAAGCAGTCCGCCATTCAGCTGCTGGTGACGAGTAATGAATCTGTGGCCGACCAGACGGTCAGCGAGAACTAGCCGGCCAGGGCATCAGGCAGGACTGCGGCAACGACTACACGCATCTGCGCCTTGCTGCCCTCAAGATCTCGGCTGCCAACCAGGTGAAACATCACGGCTCGACACGCCAGGTCGACCGTCAACGCGGCAGCGCGAGCCTGACCTTCGGGTAGGCCGGTTCCGATAGCCGCGCGTAACTCGTCGACCCTGCGGTTGGGAATCTGGGCGACAAAACGCGGATCGGCACGCGAAGTGCCGAGCAGCAACGCCTCGGTCCACGGCAAACGGTCCGCTGCGTCTTGCAAGATTTTGTCGATCAGACGCTGAAGACGCACCCGAGCCGACTTGGACCGCGAGAACGCTCTCGGCGTCGCAGGCACCAGCCTGTCCGCATGAACCGCGACCGCAAATGCAATCAGGTCGTCGCGTGAGGAAAAATGCTGATAGAGACTGGCCCTTGATATACCAGCGAGTTCGGCAACTCGCGACATCTTGATCTCGTCATAGCCCCGCTCAGCCAACTCCAACACCGCCGAGGCCACCGCCTCTAGTCGCTCGTCGCTGGTCCCCGGAGCCCGCCGGCCTGGTCGATCCGGCAGGCGGGCTGATCGCGCGGTGTCAAGACCATTTTCGGCACCCGCTGACGCCACTCGACCCCCCATGCGTAGTGCGGCAGGCCATTCGCCGTCCCAGCACCATACTCACGGGCCAGCGGGCTCAGGGCCGGTCGGTGGGCGCGGTCGGCGGCCCGACTGCACTGGCGCCTCTCTCTCTCCATCGGACTACGATCGGACTTTGGCCGATATCCGAAGCAGACGAGCCGTTTATTACCCATCGGGAAGCCGGATGGCTGGCATCACGGCTCGTCTCCCGTGCCGCATTCTTGGGGATCTTGCTCCCGCAGCTCGCAGGAGAACGTTCGCTTCGGCTGGACGAAGACCTGGTGGTGTTTGTGCTGCAGGGTCTTGCCGACGCTGGTGTCGCAACGGACGCGGTATGGCGCGCAGAAACAGCCCACACCGGCGATGAGTATGCGGAAGTCCTGCGCTCCGCGCTGAGTCAGGCAGAGCACTCACCGATGCCCAAAGGGGAGTGGCCGCCCCTCGCGGCGGCGTTAGGTGAACTCTCCCAGGTGCTTGGTGTTTCACCCACATCCGTCCGCCGGTATGTCACTGGGCCCGGTCAACTCCCCAGGACGTCGCTTGCGACTCCACTTTGTTGCCTTGCTTGTTGCCGACCTGGCGGGCGCCTATAACGACTATGGATCCGGCGTTGGTTCACGCGGCCGTCCAGCCAACTGGAAGGTCGACGACCTATCGAGCTGTTGGGCGCTCAGTTCGATCCGGAAGGACCCGACGCCGAGCGTCTGCGAGCGCAGGTCGATTCGTTGGTGTTCGCCGGCGCTACATGATGCTCGGGTTTCGCCACGCCGACCCAAACGCAGCCAACACCCCATCACCGGTGTGCTTGAACAGATGACCCCGCCGCTTCCTGATCACCCCCCGCAGGGCCTGATCGTGCTCGGCCAACCTGGCCCGCATCGCCACCGGCTCGTCCTGCCCTTTGCTGGTCACACTGGCGGGGGGCTCCCCAACGCATCACACGATCGTGCTTGCTCGGCGGTGCGGCACCCGGCTCCCTTAGCGGAACGGACCCACCGACATTGCGCAGCCGATGATCGGTGGGCAGAACAAAGAGGACAGTCACCGGACGCTTCTCGAGCGTGGATGAGATATTCGGCATGGAGGACGAATGCGATTGTCGATGCGGACGCGGGCGTTTCCGATGACCGCCGCGGCGCTTATTGGCGACGCTGGCGGGCTGTAGCAGCTTCTGGGGGACAAGCGGATGCTCGCTTCGGGCCACAGTCCCAGGTCGAAGTCCGCTTTCACTGGGATGGCTTTTCCCGCCCGGGCCTGGCCGGTGGATGGGCCTGACGGATGTCACGCTCGGTTGGTATGAGGATGCGAACGGCCTCGATCTGTCGTCTGAATTGAAAACAGCTCTAGGTGACTATCTGAAAACCGTGAGCGCCATCGAAGGCGGCCAGCCTCCGAAGTCGAACCTGATCCACGGGCGAACGTTGCCTTCTGCTTCCGTCGTGATTCACGGGCGTGAACTCGTCGAAGCTGTCCGATTGCTGGTTGCGCAACTATCGGGAAGCAGTCCTATCGCTGCTTCATGAGCAACGCTCAGCACTCTCGCCGCGACTGGTTCCGCTACGGGCACACCTGACGCAGCGTCATATCCAGATGGGCGCTGCCATCGCACTGATCTGCGGTCGGACAAACCGGAAACGACCAAAACGTCCAGTTTGGAAGGCCCCGGATTCCCAGTCGCAGATGGGTATGACAGGTCCATCATTACTCCGTGGCAATCCGTCGAAATCCGCTGCTACTTCTGAGGTTTTCGCCACCCGGCGTGCCGGATGGGGCACGGCCTGCGCGAGTCGGATGAACCGGTGGGCTCTTCGCCGCCGTGCCCCATCGTGCACGGTGGCCGCTTGCGACTGAGCCGCCGGCAAGACACGTTCGCGGCGCCCCTTGCCGCCTGTCAGTAGGCCGCCCACCGGGACGGTCGGCTAGCTCGGCACCGTCCTTATTCACCCGACCTTGTCGATGGCCACTTGCCCCGCTCTCATCGCGGCGTGACAGCGTGGGACGTGCGGATGCGGCGGCCGACACCAGACCCACGACCGCTGTGGGGTGCGACTGCGCGCGCACCGTGCCGTTTATGGCGTGGCACGGCGGGCCCGGTAGGCCCGGTTCTTTTCGACGTTGCCGCAGCCGGCCATGCTGCACCAGTGCCGGGAGCGGTTGCGGCTCGTGTCGAAGAACGCCCAGCGGCACCAGGCTCGCGCACAGACCTTCACTCGCGATAGGGAGCCGTCCAGCTGGGCGCGGATGACCGCGGCCGCCACGGTCGCGAGCTGGTCGACCTCCGACGTTGCACGCGCTGGTTGCAGGGTTGGAACCCTGGTCTCGCCGCCCAGCGACAGGATGAGCGGAACGGACCTAAGCACCGCATCGGCCCGGGCGAGGACGTCCGGGTTGCGTGTGGGGCCCGGATCCGATCTGGCGTTATCTCGACGCACGAGCTGGACGCGGAGACCCTCGCGCAACACCACGAGCGGCTCCGAATCGCGACGTTTCGCTCCATGGACCACATGGGTGCTGAGGCCCTCGTGCAGCGACCGGCCGTCACCGGTGAGTCCGTCCTCGAGCCAGTCGGCCGGGCACGACCAGCTAAGCGCGTCCACTCCGTCCGGCAGATGGATGGTGTTCAAGAAACCGGTGAGCAGGGCCGCGTCGTTGCCGGGTCGCATGCGACGAGCCTACGTTCACGTGACCGCCTAAATAGGTTGACCGGTCACAACAGGAATCGCATAGTCGACGGGTGACGCCCGCACCCGCCAGCATCCGACCCGTCCGACGGGGTGACCGGACGGCCGTGCTTAGCACGGTCCGTGCCGCCGACCTCCTGCCGGAGGAAGGCGTCGCCGAAGTCGCCGCAGAACTCGACGCGCTGATCGCCGATAGTCCGGTCGCCGGTGCATGGCTGGTCGACACCACCAACGCCACCGACGCCACGGGTGTCGACGTCGCTGGTGTGGCGTTCTACGCCCCCGAGCGGATGACCGACGGCACCTGGAACCTGCTCATGCTCGCGGTCCACCCGGACCATCAGGGTCAGGGTCGCGGGTCCGCGCTTGTGCAAGCAGTGGAGCGGGACCTGCGAAAGCGCGGCGCTCGACTGCTCGTTATCGAGACCTCTGGAGTGCCCGCCTTCGCCGGTCAGCGTCGGTTCTACGAGCAACTCGGTTACCGCCAGCAGGGCTGGATTGAGGAGTTTTTCGAAGCCGGCGACGCCAAAGTCGTCTACGCCAAACTCCTCGACGCCGCCAAAGTCCTCGACGCGCAGCGGGCGTATGTCAGCGGCGCGGCCGGGGTGCGGGTGGCTACGACCGCCGACCTTGAGGACCTAACTCAGCTGGCTGCGGCCTTCTACGCCGAAGACGGCTTCACGACCTCGCTGGACACGCTGGCCGGCAATTTGCAATCCCTGGTCGCCTCACACGCGGCGCGGGTTGCTCTTGTCGCCGACCCCGCGGGAGGTGCCTTGATCGCTTTCGCCGTAACGACCAACAGCTTTGGGCTGGAGAACGGGTTGATCGCCGAACTCGAAGACCTCTACGTCGCCCAGGAGTTCCGGCGCGGAGGCGTTGGCTCGTTGCTCGTCGCGGACGCCGCCACGTGGGCGTCCGATCGAGGTTGCACCCAACTTGAGGTGGTCATCGCCCCCAACGGCCGAGACGTCGAACACCTGCACCGCTACTACGACGCCCTGGGCTTTACCGACGACGGCCGGCGTATCCGCAGCCGCAATCTGGCCTAACACCGCCGGGGTCGCCAGACGTGGCGGTGTCACCTGGATGTGCCGCAAACGATCTCTGCCGAGAGACCCCAGAACGAGCCCGACAGAATCACACTGTGCAGTCGGCACCAACCGCACATCGGCTACTTGTTGAATACCGGGTCATGACCGATGCCTGCGCGAGGCTCGGTCTAGGTGCCCGGCGCGTCGCTGTCACATCGGCTGCCCACGATGGGTCGTGTGGCTCTCTCCTGGCCTGTGCGGGCCGGGTACCGGAATGAGCAGGGAGAGGCTCAGCCGTGCGCCGTCCGCGGCGAGCCTGATGGCGGTCGCCCGGCCGATACCGGACGTAGCACCGGTCACCAAAGCGATTTGTCCTTTAGTAGAGGCATTCTTTCTCCAGTTGTGATGGCGATCTGGTTGAACGGCAAAGGGTGTCGGCGTTCATCCGTCGACGAGCTGGTCAAGCGAAGGCCCGCCCGCCGGCGGTACGGCTGGTGAAGTCAGCGGGAAGTTCCGTGTTCGGCTGGAGTGCTGCGAGCTGGTCGGAGAACAGGTGGAGCTGTCGCATCACGTCGGCGCAAACGCGTGAGATCGCGGTCAGTCGCAGCTCGCTGGTGTCGGGTCGGGCCTGGAGTCTGCGCGCCGCGACCACCAGGGTTGCCAGTCCGGCCGGGTCGGCGTCGGTCACGCCGCTCAGATCCACGTCGAGGCGCTGGACGCCACCCGCGAGCGCGGCGCGGAGGACGTGCCGTAGCTCTACGGCTGTGCGCAACACCAGCGGACCAATGACCGTGTCTGCCGTACAGCGAGGGTTGTGGCTGACCGGCCGGGAATCGACGAACAGGACACTTTCGGTGAACATGACGACGACGCCCCTTACAGGTAGGCATTTCGATTGATGGCAACTGCGTGCACCCGGATTCGCGGATTCCGTTGAGCCGGTTGCCGGACTCGCCGTTGCAGCGGCGCTAGCTCGGGATCGAGTGCGGCAGGAAAGTCCCAGTGCGTATCGCTCGGATGCTGCGGACGACGAGGACCAGGCTTGCAGCGGACGGAACGGCTAGCAGGACGTAGGACCAGGCTTGGCCGTGTTCGACATGCTCGGCCGCTAGCCAACGAATCGCATCGACGAAGATCGCGGCGTATGAGAAGGCGAAGGCCCACCAGCTGAGCCCGAATGGAACGGTCCGGTACAGCGGCAGCAGCCGCAGCTGCATGAGCACCATGAGCCCGGCATAGCCGCTCAGTCCGAGCGCAACCCCGTCGACCCGGCCGCCGTTGACGCCGAACCAGGCGACGCCGGCGATCACCGGCGGCGCGACCTGAATCGCCATCGTGGGCAGCAGATTCACGGGCAGCCGCGGTCCGATGAACAGCCGCTGCAACAAGATGGACCCGATGATCAGCCAGCTGATGGCGCCGTACCCGAACATCACCTTCGCGAGTGACGAGTAACCGAGCTGGCTGGCAGCCAACGAGGCTATGAAGCCTCCGGCGACGGTGGGCAAGAAGTAGCCGGAGTGCCAGTCGGCCAAACTGAGGTCCGTCACGATCCACTGGCCTAACAGATGGGCACCCAACGCCACAGTCAGCACCAGGCTGACCACGTAGACGATGACACCGGCGAGTCGAGCGTGTTGAGCCAGGGCGGCTCCGAACAGCAGCGGAATGATGAACGCCAGGGCAACGAATGGGGCGAAGGTCGGGTCACGCAACTGTTCCTGGAGCCTTTGGACGGTTCTAACGTGCCCCAGAAATAGTGTGAAGGTGATCGCCCAGGCCGCGGCCGCGACTATCCAGATGATGTCGGCAACGAGTTGCGGAACGGAAAAGAAGCGAGCCGCAGCGTTCCAACCCGCGGCGAGCCCGGCCAGACCGAAACTGACGCTGAAGACAGTCGGTGGAATCCGGTGAGCATTTTCCGCCCGAGAAGGAGTTCGAATGACGCGGGCACTGCCGAGCGACCCGGTCGTGGTCAGCAGCGGGAAACCGGAATCCCGAGTGGCTCGCGTGATGGCGGGCGGTTGGCTGGACACGATCAGGTTGGTGGATCGACGAGTGTGGACAACGGCTCACTGCCGTCCACGATGTAGGTAGACAACATGTGGCCCTCCGCAGGACCGATGTCCCGTGCGTTGTGCGGATGCCGCGGTTCGATAAGAAATCCGTCGCCCTCGTTCAGGGTGAGAGTTGGCTGGCCGGCGATCATCATGCTCACCGTGCCGGCGAGGATGTATCCGACTTCTTCACCGGGATGGATATGCCATCCCGACTCCACACCGCATGGGATCCGAGTCAGGACCTGGACGATCTCGCGGCCCGCAATCGAAAGCGGGTGGCGCTGCACCTCGGTCCGGGTCAGTTTACTGGCCAGCTCGTCCGCATCCCGGGGACGCGATGAAGTCGAACTTGGGGTCGTTTTCGCTTGTACGGAAGACATGCTTTTCCTTCGGGTGGGTTGGAGTCGAAGCGCGTCGCACGTCGGCAGGTGGCCTGCCGACCTGGAACGGACAGCCCGCTAGACGGAAAGGGCGCCTAGCGCCTGATGGATGACGCCGACGACCGCTTTCGGTTGGCTGATCATGATGACGTGGGAGCCTTCGACCTCGATGCTGGTGGCGCCGGCACGCGCGGCCATGGACCGCACCACGTCGGAGCCGGCGGCGGTGTCGCCAGTGGCAATGACCGCCCAGGAAGGCAGGTTCTTCCAGCCGGGTTCGCCATTGGGCTCGGAGAAGCCGAGGGCTGATACCGGACGCTGGGTGGCTGCCATCACCGCCGCCTGCTCCGCCGGGAGATCGGCGGCGAACGCGGAGTGGAATTTGGCTGGGTCGATGAAGAATTCGCTCTGGGTCTGGGTTCCGTCCCCGGTGGGGTATTGCATCGGGACGATAGCGGAGTTGAGGACGCTGTCCTTGGAGTCGGTCTCGATGTCGGCCAACGCTTCGCCCTTGTCCGGGGCGAACGCTGCGACGTAGACCAGGCCGATGACGTTGTCCACAAGTGGCGAGGCATTGGTAATGATCGCGCCGCCGTAGGAGTGACCAACCAGCAGGATCGGCCCGGGGATCTGGCTAAGGGCGCTGGCGACGTAGGCCGAATCGGCGGCGATACCTCTCAGCGGATTGGACACGGCCTGCACCGCGATGCCGTCCGCTTGCAGCAGTTCGACGACACCGTTCCAACTGGAGCTGTCGGCGAAGGCGCCGTGCACCAAAACCACGGTGGGGCGACGCGCGCCGTACGTGTTTTCTGACATGAGTTTCCTTCCGCTTGCTGATCGCTGCCCCGCCGCGGCGGCCCGCCGGGGCCGGTTCGGCTGCACGGCGGTGGGCTGGGCCCAACGTTGCCTGTGGGTGGCGCCTCTCCACATCAGTCGTTTGACTCGCGTTCGCAGCGGGCCGAAAGTCGAGTCATCCGACTGATGTGACGCAGCCCAGCTCTGTCGCAGCCTGTGTGTTGCACAGGCGGCCGGCCTCACGCCGAACCGACCTGACGCCCAGTCCCGGGCTCGTGACCCGGCCAACTAAGGAGTGTCATGGCCAAGCATCCGCGTCCGGTCCTAGAGCCTGCCGCACAGGCAGTCGTCGAGGCCACAGCAGATCCGCAGTTCCTGAAGTCGATGGGCGCCGCCGGCGCCCGCGCGTTCTTGGAGCAGCTGCAGGACGAGCCGGTGGACAAGCTGCCGGTAGATGAACGGTGGGTGACCGTGCCGGCCGCCGTCGGCGACGTGCGCGTCCGCATCATTCGACCCGCGGGCGCAGTCGGCGACCTGCCCGTCATCCTCTACATGCACGGCGGCGGCTGGATTCTCGGCAATGCACGCACCCACGACCGGCTGGTACGGGAACTAGCGGTCGGTGCCGGCGCCGCCTTGGCGTTCGTCGAATACCCCAACTCGCCGGAGGCCCGCTATCCGGTGGCCATCGAACAGGGCTATGCCACCGCCCAGTGGATCACTCGGGAGGGAGCGTCCAACGGACTGGACGCGACGCGGATGGCCGTAGCAGGCGAGTCCGTCGGAGGTGACATGACTGCCGCGCTGGCTCTGATGGCGAAAGAACGCGGCGACGTGACGTTCATCCAGCAGTCGATGTACTACCCCGTGACCGATGCGGCCATGGACACCGAGTCCTACGACGAATTCGAATCCGGCTGGTACCTCAGCCGGGCCGCCATGGAATGGTTCTGGGACGCCTACATCCCGGACGTTGCCCAGCGTGACGAGATCACCGCCTCGCCCAACAAGGCCACCGTCGAGCAGTTGCGGGGCCTCCCGCCGACCTTGCTGTTCGTCGACGAGGCAGACGTCCTTCGCGACGAAGGCGAGTCTTACGCCGCCAAGCTGCGCGCAGCCGGCGTTTCCGTGACCACCGTCCGCTACCCCGGAGTCGTGCATGACTTCATGCTGCTGAACTCGATGACTAACACCTTCGCCACCCGTGCGGCCATCAGCCAAGCGGTCAGCTACCTTCGGCAGGCCTTTGGTCAGGTCTCGGCGTCAGTCCCGGTTCAACTTGCCACCGTGAGCTGAACCCAGATCCAGAGGCTGACGGCGACCGGTTGAAACACCGACGCTTGCGAGGCGGCCTTGGCCTGCCGGGTGGGCAGATCAAGGCCGCGGACGTCGCGACCGACTGACCTGGAGTAGGGGCCTTACTCGAGGCGAGGGCCCCGCTTGTTACGCGCGGGTTCGGCTCCTCCGAGGGAAGCGAAAGATGGCTTCCCGTGCCCGGGCGCCCCCGAGGCCCGGCACGAACGTTCAGTCCGTGCTTCACGGAGCGTTAACCACTCTGCTTCGGCGGTATTCGCGCCACGGTTCGGCTACTTTGCAGTAGTAGGTGGGTAATGCTGCTAACGACGTGAAGGCGCGGTAGCTCATGCTCGACGTTTCGTTGGCTCCCCAGACGCCACCGCTCGTGGGACGCGGTGACGAGCTGCTGCTGATCGAACGTCTGCTCGCGGGTGGTAGCCACGACGGGTCGGCACTTGCCCTTTCGGGTGAGCCTGGCGTGGGCAAGACGGCCGTCTTGCAAGCCGCCGTTGTTATGGCCGAGGCGCAGGGTTTCACCGTGCTGATAGTTCACGGCGTCGAGTTCGAGGCCGAATTGACCTTCGCCGGACTGCATCAACTGCTCTTGACGGTCGATACCTACGCCTCACACCTCTCGGAGACGCACCAATCAGCGCTCGATGCGGCGATGGGGGTAGAAGGATCGGCCTCGGCAGACGCCCTCGTGGTCTCAGCCGCGGTGGTTGCGCTGCTGCGTGCCGCTGCGGTCGATAAACGACTGCTGCTGGTAGTCGACGATCTTCAATGGCTGGACCGCGCCAGCGCTCGGGTGCTGACTTTCGTGGCACGCCGGGTCTCGAGCCTCCCAGCCGTGATGCTGTGCGCCGCACGTGATAACGCCATCAAGCTGCTGATGGGTTCTGGACTCATCATCCACCGCCTACTGCCGCTGGCGCCAGCGGACGCATCAGAGCTCCTGCGCTCACGGCATCCAACCCTGGCTACCCCAGTGCGGGAACGTCTCCTCAAGGAGGCCAACGGGAATCCGCTAGCGCTCTTGGAATTACCGTCCGCTTTGTCGGCCGAGCAACGCGTCAACGCGAGCGCTTTACCGGATGTTCTGCCTTTGAACGACCGTCTGAAGGCAACCTTCGGTGCCCGTTTCGGAAAACTTCCTGAATCCACCAAGCGCATAGTGCTCCGGGCCGCATTGACCAGCTCCGACCAAGTCGCCGCGTTGAACTTAAATTCTGACGTGGACCGCGACCTGGCTGCCCTTCAAATTGCGCAGCAGGAACGGCTCGTGCGAATCGACAACGCGAACTTGCGGCTGAACTTCGCTCATCCGCTCATCCGCACGGCCGTTGTGGAGCTTTCCACCGCCGCAGAAGTGCGCGCAGCCCACCTCGCCTTAGCCGAGCACGACACAATCGATCCTGACCGTAGAGCTTGGCACCTTGCCGCCGCCGCCGTCGACGCTGACGAGTCGATAGCCTTCCTGCTCGAAAAGACAGCACTGCGCAACCTTCAGCGAGGCGATACCGGCAACGCCGTCGAGACCATGCTGCGCGCCGCAGAGCTCACCCCGGATGAGCATGAACGCGACACCCGGCTATTGCGGGCTGGTCACCTCGCCACTATCACCGGTGAATTTGTCGACCTCGACACGTTGCTCGCGCGAGCTCGGGCTGACGGCGGCCCAGAGGAGGCGCTTTACGCGACCGCCACCGCCGCAATCTCCGGCATCGTCAGTGGCAACTGCGACGTTATTGCGGCACAGCGAATGCTGTCGGAAGTGATTCGGACGCACGCGGGGAACTACCAAGCCTCGAACGCCGCGCTCATGGCTGCCGTAGGCGCTATGTCCATCATTTGCCCTCACATTGGCCAAAGCGACGCGTGGCAGGAATACATTTCGATCGTTGACCGGCTGACGCCGCGCGCGCCCCGCGATACCTACCTGATGCGGACGTTATTCGTCGACCCAGCACAGGTAAACACCGACGCTCTCGAGGAGTTGCATCTTGCTATTGCTGGTCTGACCCACGAGGCGGAGCAGCAGAGAGTAGTCAAAGTAGCCACAGCTGGAATCTTCGTTGATGCCATGGCCGGCTGCATCCAACCCCTTCTGACCATCATCGGGTCCTCTGAGCGGGCTGAGAGCGCGGTCCTCGCGGGGCCTGCGATGACCGTCGTCGCTGCACACGCGTTTGCCACCGGAAAATGGGACGAAGCCGAGCACTGGCATGACAAAGCCATCGACCAACTCGTCGGCCGGGGCTTCGAAACGGCGCTGCTGTACCCCCACCACTACCGCCGCGGCAAATTGGCAGCGCTACGTGGCGACTTCGCCAGAGCGCGAGACTGCATCGACGTCGTTGTCGCGTGGGCCTCGCCTCGCCGTGCGTTCGGAGCGCTCGATGCCGTCAAGCACATCCAAACTTTAGTCGCCATCTCGGCCGGGGACTTCGATGCTGCGTACGCAACAGCGAGCGCCATCAGCCCGCCGGGCCAGTTCCCCAGTTGTGTGCCCAACGCGATTGAAATATCGCTCGATTTGGTAGAGGCGTGCGTCCGTACCGGCCGCCAGGCGGAGGCGGTCGCCCATGTCACGGAGATGCGCCGTCTGGGCATCGCCCGTTTGTCCTCACGATGTGCGCTTCGTGTCGCGGGTTGCACCGCCATCGCCGCCGCCAACGACGAAGCCACGGCCCTTTTCGAGATTGCGCTCGCCACACCGGAGGGTGCGTCCTGGCCGTGGGAATTCGCTCGGATTCAACTTGCCTACGGTCAGCACCTGCGGCGGAACAAGGGCTCTCTCGCCGATGCTCGGCGGCAGTTGACCGCCGCCCGTGACAGCTTCGACCGGCTCGGAGCCGTGCCGTGGAGTACACGTGCCGCAGCCGAGCTTCGGGCCACCCCTGCCAGCCACCGCCGCGGATCAAGCGGTCGTCCTTCTGGGTTAACGCCTCAAGAACGGCAAATCGCCATGCTGGCGGCGACCGGCTTGAGCAACAAGGAGATTGCCAAACGGGTCTACCTGTCGGACCGGACCGTCGGCGCCCACCTTTACCGCGTCTACCCCAAGCTCGGAATCACCTCAAGAGCCGCTTTGCGCGACGCCCTGTCTGATCTTGACGCCGGATAGCGACCGTGCGGTTGGAAACTATATGAGCGAGTTGATTCAGCGAGAGCCGGCGCTTCTTCATCCGGCGCAGTTGCGACTCCGGTGTCCCGTCCTGAAAGCGGGACAGGTCGCGGTCCGCGTCGACGAAGATCAGCCCGGGGATGTCAAGGCTCCAGTGCGATTGCGCGGTGCCGACCGGGAGCCATGGTCGGAACCGGGAGATGAGTCCGCGTCGCCGGAGGCGAAGCAGGCGGTGTTGTGTGGTCGTTGGGTTGCGGAAGAACAACTGCATGATCTGTTCGGTGGTCAGCACCCGATGTGTATTCAACGATTGCAGTAAGAGTCGGTCTCGATCGGTGAGGATCTCAATCGCTTTGACGAGTGCGGGTTCAATCTGTCGCCACGTTGTGTAGCGCTGCCGCACTTCCGAACCAGCTGAAGTCATTCATCACATACCTAACCCATGTTGTCGGGGTGCTGCTGAAGTCGTGGATATGACTGTTGAGCTGCAGCTTCGGCCGGTGGAGGGGGTTCCGCCCTTAAACAGCCGACCCATCTGCCGACCGATTCGAAGGGGGATACGAAGGGGGAAACGAAGGGTCGGCAGATGGACCAGGTTGCGGGTGAATCGCTAGGCGTTACTCGCGCTGCGGCAGGTGCACGACCTGACCGTCGCCCACGGCAGTCGCGCTGTGAGCCGTCGCCAAGTCGCTGAGCGCCGCCGCGATCGTGACGTCCCGCGATGACGTGGCGTGCTGGTAGATCATCGCGGCGCGCGGGCTCGAGTGGCCCATCCGAGCCATGAGCTCCTTGGTCGTGGCCCGTGTCATTGCCGCGAGCGTCGCGGCCAGATGTCGTAGGTCGTGGAAGTGCACCTCCGGCAGACCGGCTTCCGTTCGGATCTGCTGCCAGATCGCGTTGAAGTTCCGCCGACGCAACTGCGCGCCACGCGGGCCGACGAACACCAACGCCTCCGCCGAGCCGCCGACGCGATGGAGGTGCGTCCGCAGGGCAGGCAACAGGTGCGGCGGTATCGCCACTGCGCGGTTGCCCGGGGGTTCCGTGCACGCCAATGGCACGGAGGCAAATCTGCTGGAGTGCCTGAAAGGGGGGTTGATGGAGAAAAACAGGCCATTGACCTGCACCTCTTTGTGGAGCGGGCGACCGGGATCGAACCGGCATGGCCAGCTTGGAAGGCTGGGGCTCTGCCATTGAGCTACGCCCGCGAACTCGGGAGCAAGCGAGCAGAGGCGAGTCTGGCTCTCTCACTTCCGAGGTACGCAGGGAGAATACCGGAGGGCTCAGACGCTGTACGCCAGCTTGCGGCACTGCTTACCGGCAGATTCCTGCTGTTCGTCAGCTGGGAAGCGGTGCAAACCGTCGGTTGGCACGCAGCTCGCCCCTGGCCGTCCACACCATAGGATCGGTCGACGCCGCGGGGCGTAGCGTAGTGGCTAGCGCGCCTGCTTTGGGAGCAGGAGATCGGGAGTTCGAATCTCCCCGCCCCGACTGCCTGCTGTTTCACCACCCGTCGAACCTCGTTGACGTCAATACCTGACCGCCCAAAGCCCAATGGAGAGCTGCGCCGCTGTGAAGGCCACCAAAGAAGCCCTGAGTCCCACCCGCATCAAGATCACGATTGAGGTCCCGTTCGAGGAGCTCTCGGAGGATCTTGCGTCGGCCTACAAGCGCATTGGCCAGCAGATCAAGGTGCCGGGGTT
Organism: uncultured Actinomycetota bacterium; assembly: GCA_963839015.1. Lineage (GTDB taxonomy): Bacteria > Actinomycetota > Actinomycetes > Frankiales > Frankiaceae > DATAZK01. The sequence goes on from CAWITL010000001.1 coordinate 494,646, forward strand.
TCGTCCCGGCAAGGTGCCGGCCCGCATCGTCGATCAGCGGATCGGACGCGGTTACGTCCTCAATGAGGCGCTGCCCGGGGCGCTCGACCGCTTCTACGGTCAGGCGCTCGAGCAGGAGCAGATCGAGGCGATCTCCTCACCCGAGGGTGTCGACGTCCAGGAGTTCAACGACGGCGAGCAGCTGATCTTCAGCGCCGAGGTCGATGTGCGTCCGGAGGTCGTGCTGCCCGACCTCGACGGCATCGAGATTTCGGTCGACGACGTCAACGTCACCGACGAGGACCTCGACGAGCAGCTCGGCGAGCCTTGCGCGACCGGTTCGCGACCCTGCAGCCCGTCGAGCGCCCAGTCCAGGACGGCGACTACCTGACGCTCGACCTGTCGGCCAGCGTCGACGGCGAGGTCGTGCCCGGTTCGGAGTCCAAGGGCCTCACCTATGAGGTCGGCACCGACAACCTCATCCCCGGTATGGACGAGGCCGTCCGCGGCGCCAACGAGGGCGACGAGCGCGTCTTCCAGACCGATCTGGTCCAGGGCGACTACGCCGGTCAGACCGCTGACGTCACAGTCAACGTGATCAGCGTCAAGGAAAAGCAGCTTCCGGAGCTGGACGACGAGTTCGCCACCACGGCGAGCGAGTTCGACACCCTCGATGAGCTGAAGGCCGACCTGCGGACGCGTCTCGAGCGGGTCCGCCGCTACGAGCAGGGCGCGCAGGCGCGCGACAAGCTCATCGAGAAGTTGAACGAGATCGTCGACGTGCCGCTGCCCGAGTCGGCTGTGAAGGCAGAGGTCGACGCGCGCGAGCACAACCTGGTCCACCAGCTCGAGCAGGTCGGCGCGACGCGCGAGTTCTACCTTGAGAGCGAGGGCAAGACCGACGAGGAGTTCACCGCCGAGATCCGCGATAGCTCCGAAAAGGCCGTGAAGTCCCAGCTCATCCTCGACGCGCTGGCGGAGAAGGAAGAGCTGACCGTCGAGCAGGAGGAGCTGACCGAGCACCTCGTCCGGCGGGCGCAGCAGTCCGGGATGCAGCCGCAGGAATTCGCCAACCAGATCATGCAAGGCGGCCAGATCGGCGTCCTGTTCGCCGAGGTTCGGCGCGGAAAGGCGCTGGCCCAGCTGCTTGAGTCGGTCAAGATCACCGACGCCTCGGGCAATGTCGTCGACCTTGCTGTGCTGGACGAGGACGAGGCTGCGGAAGCGGCAGAAGTCCGGCGACGAGGACGAGATCCTGAACGACTCCGAAGAGGCCATCCTGGCCGCTGAAGAGGCCTACGAGGCAGCACAGGACGCGGCGTACGAGGCCGAGGCAGAAGAGGAAGAGGAGGCTGCCCAGGCCGCGGCGGAAGCCAAGGACACGTCGGAAGCCTGAGGGTACGCGCCTACGGCACTCGAGTCACATCCGCCTACGGCACTCGAGTCACATCCGCCTACGGCACTCGAGTCACATCCGCCTACGGCACTCGAGTCACATCCGCCTACGGCACTCGAGTCACATCCGCCTACGGCGAACTCCCTCAGTTCAGGCACTGTCCATGCCGACCTCGTGGTTAGGGTCATCGACAAGGTGATTCCACCGGCTGCCCGGCTCGACCGGGCCCAACCCGAAGGAGCGGCAATGAGCGAGCTCGTCGTGCCCACCCTGCGCGGCCCAGGCCCCGGCGCTCCCACCCTTGACGACCGCGTCTACGACCGGCTGCTGCGCGAGCGGATCATCTTCCTCGGCAGCGTCGTCGAAGACACGATCGCCAACGCGATCTGCGCGCAGCTCCTGCTGCTCGCCGCCGAAGATGACAAGCGAGACATCTCGCTCTACATCAACTCGCCCGGTGGCTCCGTGACTGCCGGCATGGCGATCTACGACACGATGGAGTTCATCCCCAACGACGTGTCGACCGTCGCCATCGGCCTGGCGGCCAGCATGGGTCAGTTCCTGCTCTGCGCCGGCGCCAAGGGCAAGCGTTACGCCACCCCGCACGCGCGGATCATGATGCATCAGCCTTCGGGCGGCATCGGCGGTACGGCTGCCGACATCGCGATTCAGGCAGAGCAAATGATTCACACTCGTCGGGTACTGCAGGACCGCATCGCGTTCCACACCGGCCAGTCGATCGAGCGGATCGAAGAAGATTCCGACCGCGACCGCTGGTTCACCGCTGACGAAGCGGCGGACTATGGCTTCATCGACCGCGTCGTTGCTCGCGCCACTCAGGTGCCGAGCCTCGGCCCGGTCAGTTAAGAGGAGACGCACCATGAGTCAGTCCAGCGAATACGCCGCCCAGACCGCTCGCTACGTCCTGCCAAACATCATCGAGCGGACCAGCCGCGGCGAGTACGGGATGGATCCGTACTCCAAGCTGCTGAAGGAGCGCATCGTCTTCCTCGGCGTCCAGATCGACGACGTGTCGGCCAACGACGTGATGGCCCAGCTGCTCTACCTGGAGTCCGAGGACCCCGACCGCGACATCAACATCTACATCAACTCGCCCGGCGGCTCCTTCACGGCGCTGACGGCGATCTACGACACGATGATGTACATCCGCCCTGACGTCTCGACTGTCTGCCTCGGCCAGGCGGCGAGCGCAGCGGCGGTGTTGCTTGCGGCCGGCAGCAAGGGAAAGCGCTTCGCGGTGCCGAATGCCCGGATCCTGATTCACCAGCCCTCGGGGTCGGGTGAGGGTCAGTCTTCCGACATCGAGATCCAGGCGAACGAGATCATGCGGATGCGCTCGCTGCTGGAGAAGATGCTGTCCGACCACACCGGGCGCACGGAAGAGATGGTTCGTAAGGACATCAACCGTGACAAGATCCTGACCGCGGCGGAAGCTGTTGAGTACGGCCTCATCGATGAGGTTCTGAAGTCTCGTAAGACGTCCGCGTTACGCGCGGCGGGTTAACCAGGCAATAGGCCTGCCGCAGGGCGATGCTCGGGGTAGCGTCCTGTGCCAGGTCGGGCACGACAGCACCACCCACGTACAGGGCAGATATCTGATCAGCATCGGGCGGCGTTGACCGCCGTCCGCCAAGAGCAGGGGAGTGGTCGGTGGCCCGCATCGGTGACGGCGGAGACCTGCTGAAGTGTTCGTTCTGCGGGAAATCGCAGAAGCAGGTCAAGAAGCTGATTGCCGGCCCCGGCGTTTACATCTGCGATGAGTGCATAGATCTCTGCAACGAGATCATCGAAGAGGAGCTTTCAGAGTCCTCCGAGCTCAAATGGGACGACCTGCCCAAGCCCCGGGAGATCTACGAGTTCCTGGACTCCTATGTCGTCGGCCAGGAGACGGCCAAGAAGACGCTCTCGGTGGCGGTCTATAACCACTACAAGCGGGTGCAGGCAGGCGCCACTGACGGCAAGTCAGAGGTGGAGCTGGCGAAGAGCAACATCCTGCTGCTCGGCCCGACCGGCTGCGGCAAGACCCTGCTTGCCCAGACCCTGGCCCGCATGCTCAACGTTCCGTTTGCCATCGCCGACGCGACGGCGCTGACCGAGGCCGGCTATGTCGGCGAAGACGTCGAAAACATCCTGCTCAAGCTGATCCAGGCCGCCGACTACGACGTCAAGAAGGCCGAAACCGGGATCATCTACATCGACGAGGTCGACAAGATCGCCCGCAAGTCCGAGAACCCCTCGATCACCCGTGACGTCTCCGGCGAGGGAGTCCAGCAGGCGCTGCTGAAGATCCTGGAAGGAACGACCGCGAGCGTGCCCCCGCAGGGTGGCCGCAAGCATCCGCACCAGGAATTCATCCAGATCGACACCACCAACGTGCTGTTCATCTGCGGCGGCGCCTTCGCCGGACTGGACAAGGTCATCGAGGGCCGGATCGGCAAAAAGGCGCTCGGCTTCCGCGCCGTGCTGGCCAGCAAATACGACCTCGACCGCACCGACGTCTTCACCGATGTCATGCCCGAGGACCTGCTCAAATTCGGCATGATCCCCGAGTTCATCGGCCGCCTCCCGGTGATTACGAGCGTCAACAGCCTGGACCGTGAGGCGCTCATCCAGATCCTGACGGAGCCAAAGAACGCGCTCGTCCGCCAATACCGCCGGCTGTTCGAGCTGGACGGCGTCGACCTCGACTTCTCCGACGATGCGATGGAAGCCATCGCTGACCAGGCAATTCTGCGCGGCACCGGCGCCCGGGGCCTTCGCGCGATCCTGGAAGAGGTGCTGCTCTCGGTGATGTACGACATCCCGAGCCGCAAAGACGTCGCCAAGGTCGTCGTCACCCGCGAGACCGTGCTCGAGCATGTGAACCCGACGATCGTGCCGCGCGACGCGACCCCCAAGCGGGAGCGTCGCGAAAAGTCCGCGTAACCAGCCTGCGGCTTACTCCCGGTAGCCGGCGAGTTGGCGTATCGAAGCCACCAGCGCGCCGGTCTCGTCCCACAGGTTGCACGTCTCGTCGAGCCATCCGCCTCCGACCAGCTGCGACGTCTGCTCGACGATCAGCCAGCCCGGCGCGGGAAGCGAACGGATGTGGGCATCCAGCGTCACGGTCGGCACCCAACCTTTGATGCCGAGATCGAGCGTGGTCGGGGGTGGCACGTCACCGGCGATGAGCAGCCCGTACGAGTCGAACTCGGCGTGGTCGGCCCAGCGCAGCCAGCCGCGTACGACCGCGTTGCCCGACGGCTGGCGGCGTAGCCACCCAGTGGTGATCGGGTCGAGTCGCAGGTCAAAATGTATGGCCGGGCCGAGTGGCGAACCGTTGGGCGGTGGGGTCCAGCGGACGCACTCGTCCGGGTCGGGCATCGCCGGCGCCACGTTGGTGGGGTCGACGTATCGGGCCGGGGCCGTGGGCAGCGTGCCGGCGCTGATCAGCACCTCAGCGCGCACCAGATCCTGCTGGCTCAAGCGCGCTCGCAGGAATCCCACCCGCCGACCAGAACGCAGCAGTTCAACGGAGACCTCGGCCGGCCCCGGATCCGGTGCCGACGCGAAGTGTGCGCTGACGCCGAGCGGGTGCGGAAAAGCGCCGCCGTCGAGCGCTGCGTGCACGATCCGCGAAAGTAGGTAGCCGCCGTGGATCTTGTCGCCGATCGACCAGGAGCCATCGAGGTCGATCGTGGTTGTGGTGGTGGCAGAAGTCGTCACCAGCCGCACGTTATGCGGCCAGGTGACGGCTTGCCCGAGCCGGTTTAGTGCTCGGCGTACGCCCGCAACTCGCGAGTGACGATCTCCGTGATCTGAGTCTTCGGCGAGCCCTCGATGTAGCTGATGCCGACGGTCGTCGCGTTGTGCCAGACACACCAGGAAGAGGCGTTGGGGCCGCGCTCGCCGCCGCAGACCATGGTGCCGCCGGCAGCTCCGGGAACCGCGCTGTGGTAGGCGACCTCAACATTGCCGGGGTCCGGCGCAGCGGTCTGAGCGAGAGCCACCTTGTAGGCACTGGCGACCTTGGCCGCGCCCGGACGGAAGGTCATGGCATAGATCGCCGGGTGGCCGGGGCTATAGCTGGCGACGGTCACGCTCGCAGCGGCTGCCGCTCCGAATTGCGTCTTCACCTGAGTGACGAAGCCGGCTTTCAGCGTGGCGGACGAGGCCGCCGGCTGCAGCTTGAATCCAGCGACGTTGGCCGGGAAGTCGTACCTGGGCGCGGCAGGCACGGCCGCGGGGGCGACCGGTGTCGAGGCCGTGCTGGAACTTGACTTGCCGAACTGGTTGTAGAGCAGGTAGCCGCCTCCGGCAACCACGACGACGCCGACCACGGCAAGCAGCCGCTTGTCGATGTTCCTGCGTCCGCTGCGGCGATGACCACCGTCAGCGATCGGGTCGTCGTCGAGCGGCGGCGGAGGCAACGGGGGGAGGGGTGCTTCTTGCTGCGGGATCTGGTGCGGCGCGTACTGCGCCTGCGGGTAGCCGCCGTCTAATCCCTGCGGCTGCTGGTTCGGCGGCGCCGCGGGCGGCCAGGCCGACTCGGGAGCGGTTTGCGGGTACTGCGCGGCCACCGGGTACTCGGCAGGTGCGGGGTACTCCGCAGGCGCAAAGCCCTGGGCGGGAGCCGGGAAGGCCTGCGCCTGGGGGGCCTGAGCTGCTTGCTGAGCCGGGGGCAGCGAGGCGTACTCGTGGAGCGAGGAGAAGTCGCCGGCCTCAGCAGGGGCATCCACCTGATACGCGGGCGGCGCCTGGGTCTGGTCAGCGAAGTGCACCCCGGGGATCGGCGCGTCCTGATAGGACGGCGCGCCGTAGGCCTGCTCGGGCGGCGGGAAGTTCCAATGCGCCACCGGAGGGGGCACCGGAAGGTTCTGGTCCTGGCGCGGGCCTGGGACCTGCCCGGACGCAGGGGGGTCGAAAGGCTCGCCAGGCAGCACAGTGCGGGCTGCCTGAGACACTGCCGAAGCAGGTGCGCCGTTTTGCTGGTCCACCGAGACCTCCTAGCGGGTGCCGACCTACGCCGGCCGATGAGGTGCCATCGGCAGGACTCGCGGTTGGCTGAAGATGAAAATTCGTCCTGCGCCCGTCGCCTGACACACTGTCGCCGTGGCTGCCGACCGCTGGGGAATGACGATTCCGTTCGACGGGATACCGCTTGCCGAGCATGCGGACCTGTTTCGAGAGCTCGCTGACCTGGGCTATACCGACCTCTGGTCGAGCGAAGCGAACGGCACCGACGCCTTCACCCCGCTGGCTATGGCAGCGGCTTGGTCGCCGTCCCTACACCTGGGCACGGCCATCGTCCCTGCCTACCTCCGAGGGCCGGCCTTGCTCGCGCAGACCGTCGCTGCGATGGCCGAAGCCGCTCCCGGACACTTCTCACTCGGCATCGGCTCCAGCAGCGACGTGATCGTCGAGCGCTGGAACGGAATGTCGTTCGACAAGCCATACCAGCGGGTCCGCGACACCCTGCGCTTCCTGCGTGCCGCACTCGCGGGCGAGAAAGTCACTGAGGAGTACGAGACCTTCCACGTCACGGGGTTTCGGCTCGGCCGCGTCCCGGCCCAGGTCCCGCCCCTGCTCGTCGCTGCGCTGCGGCCCGGAATGCTCCGGCTCGCCGGGCGCGAAGGCGATGGCGTGATCCTCAATTGGCTCGGCGCCGACGACGTTGCCACCGTGGTGAAAGAAGTAGCGGTAGGCGGCCCCGGCAAGGCTGCCGTGGCGCGGATCTTCGTTTTGCCGGTGGAGGACATCGATTACGTACGCGCGGTCGCCCGCCGCGCCATCGCCTCCTACCTCACGGTGCCCGTCTACACCGCGTTTCATCAGTGGCTGGGCCGTGGGGAGATGATTGCGCCCCTGCTGGAAGCCTGGGCGGATGGTGATCGCAAGCGTGCGCTGGAGACGATCCCCGACGAGCTCGTCGACACCCTGATCGTCCACGGTTCGCCGCAGGCCTGCCGTGAGCACCTCGAGCGTTACGTCGCCGCCGGGATCACGGTGCCGGTGATGGCGCTGCTGCCGGGCGACTACGAGCGCAAGGACATGCTCAGACAGCTAGCCCCGGTCTGATCCATAGACTTGCAGGTATGGCTACACCTCCTGCACGTCCGGTGATCGAACTGCCCCCGCAGTACGACCCGAGCGCTGTAGAGGCGACGGCCTACGAGCGCTGGCTCGCCGCCGACGCGTTCACCGCAGGACGTCCGGACCGCAAGGACCGGCCGGCTTTCTCGCTCGTCATCCCACCGCCCAATGTCACTGGATCGCTGCACGTCGGCCACGCGTTCGAGCACGTGCTCATGGACGCGTTGACCCGCCGTAAGCGCATGCAAGGCGATGACGTCCTCTGGCTGCCGGGCATGGACCATGCCGGGATCGCCACCCAGAACGCGGTGGAGCGGGCGCTGGCGAACGAAGGCCTGAGCCGCCACGACCTGGGGCGTGAGGCGTTCGTCGACCGGGTGTGGAAATGGAAGGCCGAGTACGGAGGCCAGATCCTCGGGCAGATGCGCCGGCTGGGCGATGGCGTCGACTGGTCGCGTGAGCGCTTCACCATGGACGAGGGCCTGTCGCGGGCGGTGCGCACCGTCTTCAAACGGCTGTATGACCAGGAGCTGATCTACCGCGCGGAGCGGATCATCAACTGGTGTCCACGCGACCGCACGGCGCTATCGGACATCGAAGTCGATCACCGCGACATCGACGGCGAGCTGGTCAGCATCCGCTACGGCCCGCTGGTCGTGGCGACGACGCGGGTCGAGACGATGCTCGGCGACACCGCCGTAGCCGTGCACCCGGACGACGAGCGCTACCAGCACCTGATCGGTACGACGGTCCCGCTGCCGCTGACCGGCCGGTGGATCCCGGTTGTCGCCGACGACCACGTGGATCCCGCCTTCGGCACCGGCGCGGTCAAAGTGACCCCGGCGCATGACCCGAACGACTTCGAGATCGGCCAGCGCCACCAGCTGCCGTCGCTGACGATCCTGGACGAGACCGGTGCGATCACGGTCCCCGGTCCGTTCGAGGGGATGGACCGGTTCGAGGCACGTCCCGCGATCGTGGCCGCGCTGCGTGCAGAGGGTCTGATCGAGGCCGAGAAGCGGCCGTATCTGCATGCGGTGGGGCACTGCTCCCGCTGCGGCACGGTCGTCGAGCCGCGGCTGTCACTGCAGTGGTTCGTGAAGGTCGCTCCGCTGGCGAAGCGCGCCGGGGATGCGGTACGCGCCGGCGAGACGGCATTCGTGCCGCCGGAGATGGCCGCGCGCTACTTCTCCTGGGTCGACAACATGCACGACTGGTGCGTCAGCCGCCAGCTCTGGTGGGGCCATCGCATTCCCGTCTGGTACGGACCCGACGGTCAAACGGTCGTGCCTGGACCCGATGACGAGCCCCCGGCCGGTGAGGGCTGGGTGCAGGACGAAGACGTGCTCGACACCTGGTTCTCGTCAGCCCTCTGGCCCGCGTCGACTCTCGGCTGGCCCGACCGCACCCCCGACTTCGAACGCTTCTATCCGACCAGCGTGCTGATCACCGGCTACGACATCATCTTCTTCTGGGTGGCCCGGATGATGATGTTCTGCACGTTCATCGAGCCGGAGGTGCCGTTCCGGACGGTTGCGGTGCACGGGCTGGTGCGTGACGGCCGTGGCAAAAAGATGAGCAAGTCGGCGGGCAACGGAATCGACCCGTTGCAGCTGATTGACGAGTACGGCGCCGACGCGTTGCGCTGGACTCTCGCCAGGGCGGCGAACCCGGGCGGTGACGTGCCGCTGGCGGAGGAGTGGGTCCAGGGCAGCCGCAACTTCATCAACAAGCTCTGGAACGCCACCCGGTTCGCGCTGATGAACGGCGCCGATCCAGCGATCGGCATCGATGCCGCGAGCCTCACCGCTGCCGACCGCTGGATCCTCTCGCGGCTGGCCGAGGTGACGCAGGAGGTCGACGCGCTGTACGAGGCCTTCGAATTCGGCAAGGCCTGCGATGCGCTCTTCCACTTCGCCTGGGATGAGCTGTTCGACTGGTACGTCGAACTCGCCAAGGTGCCCCTTCGTGGCAGCGAGGCTGACGTCGTGCGCACCCGTGGCGTGCTCGGGAGGTGCCTCGACACCCTGCTTCGGCTGCTTCACCCCGTGGTGCCCTTCGTCACTGACGATCTTTGGCGGGCGCTCAACGGCTTCCGCGACACCGGCGAGACCCTCACGCTCGCCCCGTGGCCGCACGATTCGGGCCTTCGTGATTCGCAGGCTGCTGCCGAGGTGTTGCGGCTGCAGGAACTGGTCGCCGAACTCCGCCGGTTCCGTACCCAGCAGGGCATCGCGTCGCGTCGCAAGATCGCTGCCGTCCTGCTGGTTACTGACGGACCCGACGGTGAGTTCGCCTCGGTGTGGTCGTCGCAGCTGGCGGCACTGGCCGACCTGACTATCGAGGCCGACCGATCCACCGCCCCTGATGGTTGGGAGGTGCTCAGCTCCGGCGGGATCTCGGTGGCGTTGGACTTGCTCGGATCGATCGACGTCCAGGCTGAACTGGCTCGTGTCAACAAGGCGTTCGAGGCCGTGGACAAAGAGATCAAGCAGACGGAGGCCAAGCTCAACAATCCTGGTTTCCTGGCCAAAGCTCCCGACTCCGTCGTGGCAGAGATACGTGCCCGGCACGAGGCTGCGGTGCAGGAAAAGCTTCGCCTCCAGGATCGGCGGAAGCGCCTTGGCTGACGCCGGCCGCAGCGGTGACGTGCAGGCTGATCTCGCCCGGGTCGAGAAGGCACTGACGGGTCGTTTCCCGCACAAGATGATCCCGGATCTCGAGCGGATGCGCACCCTCGTCGATCTGCTCGGCGATCCCCAGCGCGCCTACCCGTCGATTCACCTGACGGGCACCAACGGAAAGACGTCGACCGCCCGCATGATCGACACCCTGCTGCGGGCGTTCGGCCTGCGTCCGGGTCGTTACACCTCCCCGCATCTGGAGTCGGTCACCGAACGGATCAGCATCGATGGCCACCCGGTCAGCCCTGAGGCGTTCGTGAAGGCCTACGACGATGTCATCCCGTATGTCGAGATCGTGGATGCCCAATCTTCCGAACGCGTGACCTACTTCGAGCTGACCACCGCGATGGCCTTCAGCGCCTTTGCCGATGCGCCGGTCGACGTCGCCGTCATCGAGGTCGGCATGGGCGGCAGCTGGGACGCGACCAACGTCATCGACAGCATCGTTGAGGTCATCACGCCGATCTCGCTCGATCACCGGGAGCTCGGTGACACCATCGCGAAGGTCGCCACCGAGAAGGCCGGCATCCTGCGACCGGATGCATACGCGATCCTCGCCAGCCAGACCCAGGAGGGCGCCGCCGTCCTGCTGAAGAAGGCGACCGAGCTCGGCACCACGATCGCCCGCGAGGGACTGGAATTCGGCGTCGCCAGCCGCACGATTGCCCTTGGTGGGCAGGTGATTTCGCTACGCGGACTCGGCGGTGAGTACGAAGACATCTTCCTTCCGCTGCATGGCGCGCACCAGGCTCACAACGCGGCGTGCGCGCTGGCAGCGGTGGAGGCATTCCTGGGCGCCGGTGAGGGCGGAATGCTCGACATCGACACGGTGCGGTCAGGGTTCGCGGCGGCCGATTCCCCCGGCCGGTTGGAGACGATTCGCAGCTCGCCGACCATCGTGCTGGATGGCGCCCACAACGCTGCCGGTGCGAAAGCCCTGGCCGAAGCGCTGATCGAGGAATTCGCCTTCGACCGCCTGGTGGGGGTCATCGGGATCCTTCGCGACAAGGACGTCGAGGCGGTGCTTTCCGCGCTCGAGCCGGTGCTGAGCTCGATCGTCGTCACGCAGAGCAGCTCACCCAGGGCGATGGCCATTGATGACCTCGCCGCGCTGGCGGTCGACATCTTCGGCGGGGGACGCGTCGACGTCGAACCGCGGCTGGACGACGCGCTGGATGCCGCGGTGCGGATCGCCGAAGAGGAGGGCCCGCTGGGGGGCAGCGGAGTGATCGTGACCGGGTCCTTGGTGACCGTGGGTGAGGCGCGCCGCCTGCTGCGCGGCAAGTAGCCTCGCACCCGCGGCATCCGCCGCCTCCCCACTCACGAAAGGAGCTCTGGCGTGGCCGCCGAGCGCACCCTGATCCTGGTCAAGCCCGATGGCGTTCGTCGGGGGCTGATCGGCGAGGTCGTCAGCCGCCTGGAGCGCAAGGGCCTCAAACTGGTGGCGCTCGAGCTCCGCACCCTTGACGCGGCGACGGCCGGCAAGCACTACGCCGAGCACACCGAGAAGCCGTTCTTCGGCGAACTGGTCGAGTTCATCACCGGCGGGCCACTGGTGGCGCTAGTCGCTGAAGGACCCCGCGCGGTGGAAGCGTCGCGCGGGCTCATCGGTGCGACCGACCCGGTCAAGTCAGCTCCTGGAAGCATCCGGGGCGACTTCGCCCTCGAGATCGGCGAAAACCTCGTCCACGGCTCGGATTCGCCGGAGTCGGCGGCGCGTGAAATAGGCATTTTCTTCCCGAATCTCGCCTAGCCCTAGGGCGCGTCGCGCCGGGAGGAATCGTCCGCGGATTTAGTCTTCGGACGACTCCTCCCTGGAAGGCCTGCGATGGTTCGTGCACTGTCCGTGATCGGCCGCGACATGGCCGTCGATCTGGGCACCGCAAATACGCTGGTCTATGTCCGCGGCCGGGGCATCGTGTTGAACGAGCCGAGCGTCGTCGCGGTCAACACCAACACCCAGGGCATCGTCGCTGTCGGCGCCAGCGCCAAGCGCATGATCGGGCGCACGCCGAGCAATATCGTCGCCATACGGCCGCTCAAAGACGGCGTGATCGCGGATTTCGACACCACCGAGCGCATGCTGCGGTATTTCATCCAGCAGGTTCACCGGCGGAGTCGGTTCGCCCAGCCTCGCATCGTGGTTTGCGTGCCGTCGGGTATCACCGCGGTCGAGCGGCGGGCCGTCAAAGACACCGCTTACGCGGCCGGCGCCCGCCGGGTCTACATCATCGATGAGCCGATGGCTGCCGCGCTTGGCGCCGGTCTCCCGGTCCACGAGCCGACGGGCAACATGATCGTCGACGTCGGCGGCGGCACCACCGAGGTCGCCGTGATCTCGCTGGGCGGCATCGTCTCAGGGCAGTCGATCCGCACCGGCGGCGACGAGCTCGACCAGGCGATCATCACCTATGTCAAGAAAGAGCATTCGCTGATGCTCGGCGAACGCACCGCGGAAGAGATCAAGACAGCGATCGGATCAGCCTTTCCGCTCGATGACGAGCCGTCTGCGGAGCTGCGCGGCCGCGACCTGATCTCCGGACTGCCCAAGACGATCGTCATGAGCTCGTCGGAGATCCGCAAAGCCATGGAGGAGCCGCTCACCGACATCGTCGACGCGGTGCGAACCACCCTTGACCGCTGCCCGCCCGAGCTGGCCGCAGACATCGTCGACCGCGGCATCGTCCTGACCGGAGGTGGCGCGCTCCTTCGGGGCATGGATGACCGGCTCCGTGCCGAGACCGGGATGGCGGTCTCGATCGCGGAGAACCCGCTCAGTTCCGTGGCGCTCGGCGCCGGACGATGCATCGAGGAATTCGAGACGCTGCAGCAGGTCTTGAGCCCGGAGCCGCGCTGATGGCCGCCGCCCAGCGCCTCCTGACGTGCGCGCGATACCGCGTCGCGTTGAGCGCCAGATGTAACGACGCGTATGGGCCGTGAGACCCGGCGCACCCGACTGCTGCTCGCGAGCCTGTTGGTCATCGCCCTCGTTCTGATCACGGTCGATGTGGGCGCTGGCAAGCACGGCGGGGGCATCCGCCAGGTGGCTGACAGCGTTGCCGGACCTGCCGAGCGGGCGGCAGCGGCAGTCGTGAGCCCGGTGCGCCGCACGTTTGATTCGATCGGCGACGCCAACAAGCAGCGCACCCGGGCCGATGCGCTCGCCAAGGAAAATGCCGCGCTCAGGCAGCAGCTTGCCGGCGACCAGGAGACCCGTCGGGTGTCGGCCGAGCTCGCCAAGCTCGGGCTGCTCACCCGGGCCGCCTCCGTGCGCACGGTCAACGCGCGGGTCATCGCGGTCGGAGATACCACCGGCACTGAACGGACCGTCGACATCAGTGCTGGAAGCGATTCAGGTTTGGCGGTCGGTCAGCTCGTCGTGAATGCAGACGGCCTGGTCGGCGTCCTCGTCCGCGTCGGGTCCAGCGTCTCGACGGTGCGATTGGCTGACGATCCGCGGACCGTCATCGGCGCCCGCCTGGTGACCTCACAGGATCTGGGCACCGTCACCGGCACCACCTCGACCAGTCAGCTCGCCTTCACCCTCTACGACCCGTCACTCCCGGTGAGGGCGGGGGAGAAGGTGGTCACTTACGGCAGCACGACGTTTCCCGGGGGCATCCCGATCGGCGTCACCGTCGGCGGCGGAAGCATTGGGACCGCCGGTGGCAGCAGCCTCACCCAAGCAGTGAAGGTCCGTCCGTACGTCCACTTCGGCAGCCTCGATCTGGTCGGGGTCGTCGTGAGCCGTGGGGGTGGCACGTGACGCTGCTGGCGCCCGGTCCCAAAGCGTCCAAGCCCCCGTCCGCTCCGCCGGCAGAGCCCATCAGCCTTGGCCTGACACCGCTGTCGGCCAGCTCCGTGTCCACGCTCGACCAGCCGGTCAGGCTGTCGGGAAGTGCCCGCCTTGGTGCAGCCCTGCTGCTGATCGTCGGTTTGCTGCTTCAGCGCACCCTGCTTCCGCTGCTGCCTTGGGGCCCCGCTGACCTGGTCACGGCTTTGGTCGCGGTCCTGGGGATCTACGGGGGACCGGCGGCGGGCTGCATCAGCGGGTTCGGGATCGGGCTGGCGGCCGACGCGCTGTCGGATCATTCGCTGGGCCGGCTTGCTGCGGTGCTGTGCGTCGTCGGCTACCTCTGCGGCCTGGTGCCCTCGCGCGGCGACCATCAGTGGCGGGTCGCGTGGCTGACGGTGGGACTTGCCTGTGCTGTGACTCCGCTGCTCTTCGCGCTCACAGGTGCCTTTTCCGACGACGACCGGGCAGCAGGGACCCTGCTGGCGACCCGTTGTTTGGCCGGGCTCTGTTACGGCCTGCTGATGGCGCCGTTCGTCTACGTGATCACCCGTCGCCTACTCGCGCCGCGTACCCGCCACAAGCGCCGGCGCCGGCCCTCGTCGTGAAGCGGCTTCCCTCGGCGGGGGCCCGCTCCCATCCGCGGCTGCGCATCAACATCCTGCGGGCCATCGTCTTCGCCTCGCTGTCTGTGCTGCTGCTGCGGCTTTGGTCGTTGCAGGTGTTCGAACACAACCACTATCAGGTGGCGGCAGAGGGCAATCGGGTCCGTGAGGTGGTCAGCTCCGCGCCCCGCGGCGAGATCGTCGACGACCGTGGCAAGCTGCTCGCGACGAATCAGACGTCATTGGTGATCACGGTCGACCGCAGCGTCCTTGACCGGCAGACCGATTCGGGCCGCGCCGTCCTGACCCGGCTGGCGGCAGTGCTGCACCGGTCGGTCGCCGAACTGACCGAGGAGACCCGGCTGTGCACGGCCACCGTAGGCAAGCCGTGCTGGAACGGCTCGCCCTATCAGCCGATTCCGGTGGCCACCAAGGTCTCGCCCGAGGTGGCACTTTCGATCATCGAGCATCCAGGGCGCTTTCCTGGTGTCGCCGCCGACACTCAGGCGGTACGCGAATATCCCGAAGGGTCCCTAGCCGCGCACGAGATCGGCTACACCGGCCCCGTCAGCCAGGCTCAGCTCGCCGACAAGAAGGCCGGCTATCTGCCCAACGACCTGGTCGGCCAGTCCGGGATCGAGAGTTCCTACGACTCGGTGCTGCGCGGAACGAGCGGCGTGAAGAAGCTCGCTGTCGACCGGTACGGAAGGGTGTCGGGCACCCTGTCGGCGACCCCCGCCAAGGCCGGCGATGACGTCGTCCTGTCGCTGGACTCCGGGGTCCAGCACTTGCTCGAGCAGTCGCTGGCCACCGCCCTGACGAAGGCCCAGGCGCAGGGAAAGCCGGCCACGACCGCCAGCGGCGTCGTTCTTGACTGGCACACCGGACAGGTCATCGCGATGGCCTCACTGCCCACCTATGACCCCTCCGTCTTCACCGATGGCATCAGCACGAAGGCCTACGCGGCACTGACCGGCCCCACCTCCGGCGACCCCCTGATCTCGCGGGCATTCCAGAGCACCGGCGCTCCGGGTTCGACGTTCAAGCCCGTCTCGCTGTCAGCTTCGGTGGCATCCGGTCAGGCCGACCTCAACGGCAATTACGCGTGCCCGTCAGCCGTCGACATCGGCGGCCAGAGCTTCCACAACTTCGAAGGCGAATCCGGCGGCGACATCAGCCTGCACCAAGCGATCGTCATCTCCTGCGACGTCATCTTCGACCAGTTCGCCTACAACGCCTGGCTGGCGGACGGTGGCCTTCGCACCGGCAAGGGTCCTTACGCCCCGCCCAAGGAGTACTTCACCAATATGGCGAAGGCCTATGGCTTCGGGCGCGATACCGGGATCGACCTGCCGGACGAGAGCAGCGGCTGGGTCACCGACCGCGCCGACCAGCTCAAGATCTGGAACGAGATGCGCGCGACGTATTGCAAGCGGGCGAAGACCGGCTACCCCGATGACCCCAATCCCGCTGACGCCGCGATGCTTCAGCAATACGCGGTCGAGGGTTGCAACGACGGCTACCTCTACAACGGCGGCGCGGCGACGATGTTCGGCATCGGGCAGGGCCAGTACCTGTCCGTGAGCCCGCTGCAGCTCGCGGTCGCTTACGCCGCAGTCGCCAACGGCGGCACCGTCTTTCACCCCCGGGTGGCCAAGGCGATCGTCTCCCAGGACGGCAAGCTCGTGGAGAAGATCCCGCCGTCGGTCGCCAACAAGCTGCCGGTGAGTCAAGAGGTGCTGCAGTACACCCGTGACGCGATGCTCGACGTCACTCGCAGCGGCACCGCCTCAGGAGCCTTCGCCGGCTTCCCGCTCGACACCATCCCTATCGCCGGCAAGACCGGCACCGCTGAGGTGCAGGGGCACAACGACACCTCCTGGTTCGGCTCCTTCAGCAGCCAGTACGTCGTCGTGATCTCGATCCCCGACACCGGCCAGGGCGCGCTCTTCGCCGCTCCGGTGGCACGTCAGATCTATGAGGGGATCTACGGGGTCAACCAGCCGGCACTGCTGCCCACGCCGCCGACCGCGCTGCCGAAGGTGACGGCGCCATGACGAGTCTGCTGCCCAACACCCGTCCGCCGCGGCGGGCAACACGCGGCCCCGTCACTTTGGAGCCGCTCGCCGGGCCTGGGGCTGCCACCTCGCGGGCCCGCGAACGCCGCTCGCTCTCGCTGCGCAACGTGGACTGGTTGCTCGCCGGCTCGGTGCTCTCGCTGTGCATCATCGGCTCGCTGCTGATCGCCTCGGCGACCCGCCAGTATCAGCTCGACCATCATCTCGACCCGTACGCGTACCTGACGAAACACCTGCTCACGGTGGGGGTCGGGACCGTGCTGGCGATCATCGCCGCGCGCATCGATTTCCGCTTGGTACGCGCGTACGCACCGATCCTCTACATCGCCTCGCTGGTGGGCCTGGCCGCGGTCGTCGCGGTGGGTACCACCATCAATGGCGCCCGGTCCTGGATCGTCTTGCCGGCGGGCTTCCAGTTGCAGCCGTCCGAATTCGCCAAGCTCGCCCTGGTCGTGGGGCTGGCACTGATTTTGGGTCAGCAGCGCGATCGAGGAGCCACCGGCCCCGCCGCGACTCCGGGCGGACGCGAGCTGTTGCAGGCTCTTGCGCTCGCCGCCGTGCCGCTCGCACTCGTGATGCTGCAACCCGACTTCGGCACCACGATGGTCATGATCGTCATGGTGGTCGGGGTGCTCGCCGTGTCGGGGGCGCCAGCTCGGTGGGTCAGCCTGCTGGTCGCTTGCGGGGTGGGCTTCGGAGCGGCCATTTTGGGCTTCCACCTGCTCAAGCCCTACCAGGAAGCCCGCCTCACCGAATTCCTCAAGCACAGCTCGGTGCACACCTCCAGCACCGGCTACAACGTCCAGCAGGCTCTGGTGGCTAACGCGCATGGTGGGCTCCTGGGTCGCGGCCTCTTCCACGGCTCCCAGACGCAGGGCCAGTTCGTCCCCGAGCAGAAGACCGACTTCGTCTTCACCGTCGCCGGCGAGGAGCTCGGCTTCGTCGGCTGCGCCGTGATCATTCTGCTGCTGGGCATCGTGCTGTGGCGCACGTTGACCATCGCTCAGCGGGCGAACGACCGTTTCGGCACGCTGGTCTGCGTTGGCGTGGTCATCTGGTTCACGTTTCAGATCGTCGTCAACATCGGCATGACGATCGGCATCATGCCGATCACCGGGCTGCCACTGCCGTTCATTTCCTATGGCGGCTCCGCGATGTTTGCGAACCTGATTGCGGTCGGACTGGTGGAAAACGTCCGGCTGCGCAGTCCCGACGTCGTGCCTCCGCGGAGACGTGAGGTCATTTCGCTGGTCGACGCTTAAGCCACATTTGACGCGCACCACTACCTTGGGTGCTATGCCAGTCGAATCGCTCTGGCCGCGTCTCGAGCCGCTGCTGCCCAAGGTCCGCAAGCCGGTCCAATACGTCGGCGGCGAGCTCAATGCCCAGATCAAAGACTGGGACGACGCCACTGTCCGCTGGTGCCTGATGTATCCGGATGCGTACGAGGTCGGGCTGCCCAACCAGGGCGTCATGATCCTTTACGAGGTCCTGAACGAGCAGCCCGATGTGCTGGCCGAGCGCACCTACAGCGTCTGGCCTGACCTCGAGGCGCTGATGCGGCAATACGAGATCAGCCAATTCACAGTGGAAGGCCACCGCCCGGTCAGTGCCTTCGACGTCTTCGGGATCAGCTTCTCGACCGAGCTCGGCTACACCAATTTCCTGGTGGCGCTCGAGCTCGCCGGAATCCCGCAGCAGTCACGCGACCGCACGGACGACCACCCGATCGTCGTCGCCGGTGGCCATGCCGCCTTCAATCCGGAGCCGATCGCCGAGTTCATCGACGCGGTGGTGCTCGGCGACGGGGAGCAAGCCGTGCTCGGGATCAGCGAGGCCATCCGGCAGGCCAAGGCCGCCGGCTGGGACCGGCAACGCACCCTGCTCGAGATCGCCAAACGCGGGCTCGCGTACGTGCCGAGCTTCTACGACGTGGACTACGCCTCCGACGGCCGCATCGCCCGCATCGCCCGCACTCGCGACGACGTCCCGCGCCGCCCGTCCAAGCACACGATCACTAACCTTGACGCCTGGCCTTACCCGAAGACCCCGCTGGTCCCGCTGGCGGAGAGCGTCCACGAGCGCATGAGCGTGGAGATCTTCCGCGGGTGCACGCGTGGCTGCCGTTTCTGCCAGGCCGGGATGATCACCCGTCCGGTCCGGGAGCGCAGCATCACCGGGATCGGCGAGATGGTCGCCGCCGGGCTGGCCGCCACGGGCTACGAAGAGGTGGGTCTGCTCAGTCTGTCGTCGGCGGACCACTCCGAGATCGGCGAGATCGCCAAGGGATTGGCCGACCGGTACGAGGGCACCCAGACGTCGCTTTCGCTGCCGTCCACGCGGGTCGACGCGTTCAACATCACGCTGGCCGAAGAATTTGCCCGTGGCGGGCGCCGGTCCGGGCTGACGTTCGCGCCCGAAGGTGGTTCCGAGCGGCTCCGCAAGGTCATCAACAAGACGGTGTCCGAAGAAGACTTGATCAATACCGTGACGGCCGCGTACAAGAGCGGATGGTCGCAGGTCAAGCTCTACTTCATGTGCGGTCTGCCCACCGAGACCGACGAAGACGTGCTGCAGATCGCGCAGCTCGCCAAGTCGGTCATTCGGGCCGGCCGCGAGGCGACCGGTCGTCGCGACATCCGGTGCACGGTGTCGATCGGCGGCTTCGTCCCCAAGCCGCACACGCCCTTCCAGTGGGCGGCACAGCTGGCCGCCTCGGAGACCGACCGCCGCTTGCAGCTGCTGAGAGACGCCATCGGTCGCGACAAGGCGATCGGCTTCCGCTACCACGACGGCCAACCGGGGATCATCGAGGGCCTGCTCTCCCGGGGTGACCGGCGCGTCGGGGCCGTGATCTCCGAGGTGGTGCGCCGAGGCGGGCGTTTTGACGGCTGGAGCGAGTACTTCTCCTACGACCGCTGGCTGGCAGCGGCCGAGGCTGTGGGTGTCGACGTCGGCTGGTACACCACGCGCGAGCGCACCCGGTCAGAAGTCCTCCCGTGGGACCACCTCGATTCCGGCCTTGACGAGGAATGGCTCTGGTCGGACTGGCAGGAGGCCCTCGACGAGCGCGAGATTGACGACTGCCGCTGGTCACCGTGCTTTGACTGCGGGGTCTGCCCGACGATGGGCACCTCGATCGAGATCGGCCCGACCGGCCGCACCCTGCTGCCGCTGAGCCCGAGCTGACCACTCCCAAGCGCCAGCCCGACATCACCGGGCGTCCCACTGAGGTCGTCCAGCGCCTCCGGCTGCGCTTTGCCAGGCGGGGGCGGCTGCGATTCACCTCCCACCGCGACGTGGCGCGCGCCTTTGAACGAGCGATCAGGCGGGCCGGAATCCCGATGGCCTACACCTCGGGCTTCACCGCCCATCCGCGCGTTTCCTGGGCTGGAGCTGCACCGACGGGGGCCGCCAGTGAGGCTGAGTACGTCGAGCTCGCACTCGCGCAGGTACGCGATCCGGTTCAGCTCGCCCGTGAGCTCGACGCGGCGCTCGCGCCCGGGATCGACGTGCTGGAGGCCGTTATTGCCCAGCCCGGGACCGGCAAGCTGGCCGACCGCCTCGATTGCTCGCAGTGGGAGATCCGGCTCTTCGGGATCGAGCAGCAGGTCCTGTCTGAAGCGGTTGCGGGGCTCTGGGCGGCCGAAACCGCTCCCATCGAGCGGGTGATGAAGGACGGTCGCCGGACCATTGACGTACGCGCTGCACTGGTCAGCGTGGCCCTGGGGGACGGGTTGGCGGCAATCCAGCGGGTGTCAGTGGTTAACCCGGAGGATGCATGTGCGATACTTACCGTGGTGGTACGGCAGACGACGCCCGTCGTACGACCCGATGACGTTGTGACTGCCTTGAGCTCCGTGGCCGGTTTGCCGGTGCCGATCTCGTCTTTGGTGACGAGGCTGGCGCAGGGTCGACTGTTGGAGGACGGGTCGATAGCTGATCCACTCGCTGCGGATAGGGAAGCCGGCGTCGTGAGCGAATGAGTGGCGTCGCAGGAGCGCTGACGATCCCCGTTAGCGCCTGAGCGGATCCCTGCGCGGACGCGAGCACTACGCGCCCGGGGGCCGAAAGGCTTAATAACTTGATCGACGAGACCGACCAGCCCAACCAGACCGACACGACCAGCACCACCGACACCGAGCTCGACCCGACGGTTGCTGCTGCGCCGCCGGCTCGACCCCGGCGCAGACGAGCGGCAAGCCGTCCCGTGGGCGCACCGTCGCCTGAGGTTGAAGCTCCGGCTCCAGCGCCGGTCGCTGAGCCGGTAGCCGCTGCTGAGCCCATAGCTACTGAGCCCGTGCTCGAGGCCGAGGCTGAGCAACCGCAAGCTGAGCCCGAGGCGCCGGTTCTCGACGAGCCAGCGCCGGTAGCCGAGGTCGAGCCCGCAGCCGAGGTGGAGTCTTTAGCCCAGGTGGAGCCCGTTTCTGAGGCGGAGCCGGAGCCAGAACCCGAGGTCAAGCCGGTACGCCGGGCTCGTCGCCGGGCGGCGCCTGCCGTCACGTTCCAGGCACCAGACCCCGTCGCTGCGCTCCCGTTGTTGCACGACGAGCCGCTGTCCGAGCTCGACTCCGACCAGGAGTTCGCGGTCACCACCGACGAGACGGATGACGGCTCAGAGGAAGGCGGCGTTGCGGGGGAGATCGCCGGCGAGGGCGAAGACTCCGCTCCCAGACGTCGTCGCCGCCGTGGCCGCCGTGGACGCGGCCGCGTTCGCGAAGACGAGGAGACGTCGGAGGATTCCGATTCCTCCGAAGCCGCCGGCGACGAGGCTGCTGCCGGATCCGGCGACTCCGTCGTTGCCGAGGCTGGCGACGAAACCGCTGCTCAGGGCGAGGCAGGCGAGTCAGGAGAGGCCGACGGCGATGAGCCCGGATCTTCCCGTCGGCGTCGCACCCGCCAGCGCCGTCCGCGGCGCCCAGCCGGCAACGATGACGACGAGTCCGCCACCACCGCTGCCGGGAGTGGCCGCTCGTCCGACGATGAGATCCGCGGTGTGCAGGGCTCCACCCGCCTGGAGGCCAAGCGCCAGCGTCGCCGCGAGAGCCGTGACACCAGCCGCCGCCGGGTGCCCGTGGTCACCGAGGCCGAATTCCTGGCCCGGCGTGAGTCGGTCAACCGCGTCATGGTGGTGCGCAACGCCGGCGAGCGCACCCAGATCGCGGTCCTGGAAGACGACGTCCTGGTGGAGCATTACGTCACCCGGGCCAGCTCCTCCTCCTACGCCGGCAACGTCTACGTGGGCCGCGTGCAGAACGTGCTTCCCAGCATGGAGGCGGCGTTCGTCGACATCGGCAAGGGACGCAACGGCGTGCTCTACGCCGGCGAGGTGAATTACGACGCGAGTGGCCTCGAGGGCAAGCCGCGCAAGATCGAGCAGGCGCTCAAGCCAGGCCAGGCCGTCGTCGTCCAGGTGACGAAGGATCCCATTGGCCACAAGGGCGCCCGGCTCACCAGCCAGGTCAGCCTGCCCGGTCGTTACATGGTCTACGTGCCGGACGGGGGCAGCGCGGGCATCAGTCGCAAGCTGCCCGACAGCGAGCGCACCCGGCTGCGCAGCATCCTGAAAAAGATCACACCGGAAGACGCCGGTGTGATCGTGCGTACCGCCGCCGAAGGTGCCAGCGAAGACGAGCTGGCGCGCGACATTTCGCGGCTGGCGGCTCAGTGGGAAGAGATTCAGAAGAAGTCCACCAAGGGCACCCCACCGACCCTGCTGTATGCCGAGCCCGACCTGGTTATCCGGGTCATCCGCGACATCTTCAACGAAGACTTCAACGAGCTCGTGATCCAAGGCGAACACGAGTGGGAGATGATCGAGTCCTACGTCTCCAACGTCGCGCCTGATCTCCTGCCGCGCCTGCGCAAAGAGTCCAGCGGAGACGTCTTCCACGAGGCACGGGTGGATGAGCAGCTGCTCAAGGCGCTGGATCGCAAGGTCTACCTCCCATCCGGCGGATCACTGGTCTTCGACCGCACCGAAGCGATGACGGTCGTCGACGTCAACACCGGTCGCTTCACGGGCAAGGGTGGCAATCTCGAAGAGACCGTCACCAAAAACAATCTCGAAGCCGCCGAAGAGCTGGTTCGACAGCTACGCCTTCGTGACGTCGGCGGGATCATCGTCGTCGACTTCATCGACATGGTGCTGGAAAGCAACCGAGAGCTCGTGCTGCGGCGGCTGACCGAATGCCTCGGGCGCGACCGTACGAAGCACCAGGTCGCAGAGGTCACCAGCCTCGGACTCGTGCAGATGACCCGTAAGCGCGTGGGACAGGGGCTCCTCGAGGCCTACAGCGAGCCGTGTCCCACGTGCGGCGGACGCGGCCACACCATCGAGCTGCCCGGGCTCGGCGGCGTGAAGCCCAAGCCCAAGCCGATCCCCAGGCCCCCCCTGCCGCGCCCGCTGGATGAGGACGGCAACGAGATCCCGCCGCTGGACGAGCTCGCCCTCTCCGCTGACCACACCAACGGTCACCACGGAATCGAAGCGGGCGCCGAAGCCGACTTGGCTGTCACCGCCGCGGCTGTGGAGTCGGTGCAGGCCGAGGCCGAGGCCGAGATCGTTGTCGAAGACGTCGTTCCTGAATCCGAGGCGGCCGTCGAGGACGCGGCAGCTGTCGTAGCAGAGCCGGTCGAGGTGCTCGTCGAGTAGTCGGCTCAGCTTTGCGGCTTCGGATACGATCGGAAGTCGTGCCCCTGCGGCGCGCGCAGCTGTGTGCAGCGGCGCGCTGCCCGGCGGACCATATTCGTCACAAGATTCGTAGCAAGACTCTTAGCAAGTTCCAGCATCAGCGAGGTAGGTGAATCGGTGTACGCAGTCGTGCGCACCGGAGGAAAGCAGCACAAGGTTGCTGTCGGCGACGAACTCAACGTCGAGTTGGTGTCGGGCGCCACTGGCGATTCTGTGACGCTGCCCGCTCTCCTGCTGGTTGACGGCGCCACGGTCACCACTGACGCGAAGGCCCTCGCCGGCGTCGCGGTGACGGCGGAGATCCTCGGCCTGGAGAAGGGCCCGAAGATCCGCATTCACAAGTTCAAGAACAAGACCGGTCAGCACACCCGCCAGGGCCACCGCCAGAAGTACACCCGGCTCCGCGTGACCGGCATCGACTCCTCCAAGACCGCGAAGGGCTGACACCATGGCACACAAGAAGGGCGCCAGTTCCTCCCGCAACGGCCGCGATTCCAATTCCCAGCGCCTTGGCGTGAAGCGGTTCGGCGGCCAGCTGGTCAATTCAGGTGAGATCATCGTTCGCCAGCGCGGCACCCACTTCCACCCCGGCGAGCTGGTCGGCCGCGGCAAGGACGACACGCTGTTCGCACTGGCCACCGGCTACGTCGAGTTCGGCAAGAAGCGCGGACGCCGGGTCGTCAACATCGTCACTGAGGTAGCAGCAGAGGCCGACGCCCCCGTCGGCGCCAGCGCCTAGGGCTTGCCGCCGGCCCACCTTTGGGTCGCCGCCAGCTCTTCGGGCCTGATCTCTGTAGACGCCGATGGCCAGCTTTATCGATCGCGTCGTCCTGCACGTCAGTGCCGGCAACGGCGGTAACGGCTGCGCCAGCGTCCACCGCGAGAAGTTCGTCCCGCTCGGTGGACCTGACGGTGGTAACGGCGGTCGCGGCGGCAACGTCGTGCTGGTCGTCGATCCCCAGGTGTCGACGCTGCTCGACTTTCACTTCCATCCCCACCAGCACGCCACCTCCGGCAAGCAGGGGCAGGGGAGCAATCGCTCCGGCGCCGAGGGCGCTGACCTGACACTCGCCGTACCCAACGGCACGGTCGTGGTCGACTCCCAGACCGGCGAGCAGCTCGCCGACCTGATGGGCACCGGCACTCGTTACGTGCTCGCCGCCGGTGGAGCCGGTGGTCTGGGTAATGCGGCGCTGGCGTCAGTACGCCGCCGGGCGCCCGGTTTTGCGCTGCTCGGCGAGCCGGGTGAGGTCAAAGACGTCGTTCTGGAGCTCAAGAGCGTTGCCGACGTCGCGCTGGTCGGATTCCCGAGCGCCGGCAAGTCATCGCTGGTCGCCGCCATCTCCTCAGCGCGGCCCAAGATCGCCGAATACCCCTTCACCACCCTCGTGCCGAACCTCGGGGTCGTCAGCGCAGGTGATCACGCCTCCTACACGGTGGCAGACGTGCCCGGACTCATCCCCGGCGCCAGCCAGGGCAAAGGCCTTGGCCTGGAATTCCTGCGCCATGTCGAGCGGTGCAGCGTGCTGGTTCACGTGCTGGACTGCGCGACGCTCGACCCGGGCCGCGATCCGATCAGCGACCTCGACGCCCTGGAAGCCGAGCTAAATGCTTACGGAGGTGGCGGGCTGACCGACCGGCCCCGCGTCGTGGCCCTGAGCAAGATCGACGTGCCCGAAGCGCGTGAGCTCGCAGAAATGGTGCGACCGGAGCTGGAAGCTCGCGGGCTGGAGGTCTTTGAGATCAGCGCCGTGAGTCACGAGGGCTTGCGCAAACTGACCTTGCGCCTTGCCCAGATCGTGGAACAGCACCGGTTCGACAACGTCCCCTCAGAGCCCACCCGGATCGTGCTGCGTCCGAAGCCCGTCGGCGGCCGCGAGTTCACCGTCACCGCGACCGGGCCACAGTCGTACCGAATCGAAGGCACCAAACCCCTGCGCTGGGTGCGCCAGACCGACTTCAACAACGAGGAGGCGGTCGGCTTCCTCGGCGACCGGCTGGCCAAGCTCGGGGTCGAGTCGCAGCTGGCCAAGCTCGGTGCGCAAGCCGGCGCGGAAGTCACGATCGGCGAGGTGACCTTCGACTGGGAGCCCACGCTGGCTGACGCCGCTGACGCGATCATCGGCCCACGCGGCACCGACGGACGTGTCGCAGGGGATACGCGTAAGACGCGCGAGCAGCGCCACGCTGAGTTCATTGAGCGGCACACGCCCTACGAGGAGCTGGAAGCGCTGCGTGCCTTAGAGGCCGAAGCCGTTCATCCGAGCGGCGCACCGACGGACCCAGCTCCGTGATCCGCCCACTCGTCGCCCATGCGCGGCGGGTGGTGGTCAAGGTCGGATCCTCCTCACTGACCACCGCCGACGGCGGGCTGGACGCCGCCCGGGTCGACGCCCTCGTTGACACGCTGGCCGTCGAAAAGCGCGACATCGTGCTGGTGTCCAGCGGCGCCATCTCCGCCGGGATCGCGCCGCTTGGGCTGTCCAAGCGACCCCGCGACCTGGCTACCCTGCAGGCCTGCGCCAGCGTCGGACAGCTGCTGCTGGCCGAGCGTTACGCGGCGAGCTTCGCCCGCTACTCCCGGACCGTCGGGCAGGTGCTCCTGACCAGCGAAGACGTCATTCGGCGCGCCCACTATCGCAACGCCCGGCGCACTCTCGAGCGGCTGCTCTCGCTGGGTGTGGTGCCGGTGCTCAATGAGAACGACGCCGTCGCCACCGAGGAGATCCGCTTCAGCGGAAACGACCGGCTCGCCGCCCTGGTCGCCCATCTGGTGGCGGCCGATCTGCTGATCCTGCTCACCGACGTTTCCGGGGTCTACGAGAGCAATCCGCGCACCGATCCGGGCGCGCGCCAGCTCACCGAGGTTCACGATCCGTCCGATCTCGGCGAGGCCGCATTCCGGGGAATCGGGGCGGCCGCCGTAGGGACGGGTGGGATGCAGACCAAAGTCGACGCCGCCCTGCTGGCCGCATCCGAAGGCTGCGCGACTGTGATCGGGTCGGCCGCGGACCTCGCCGGCCTGCTCGCGGGCCAGGAGCTGGGCACCATGTTCTACCCAGCCGGCCGCCGGCTGCCCTCGCGGTTGCGCTGGCTGGCGCACGCCTCGGCGCCCAGTGGACGGCTGCACCTCGACGCGGGCGCCGTGACGGCTCTGGTGGACCGCGGAAGCTCCCTGTTGCCGGCCGGCATCACGGCTGTGGAGGGCGACTTCTCCGCCGGTGACCCCGTGGAGCTCGTCGACCCCGCCGGTAAGCCCTTCGGCCGCGGCCTGGTCAGCTACGACGCGGTAGAACTCCCCGCCATGCTCGGACGGTCCACCAGCGACCTGGGCCCCGGCTACACCCGCGAGGTCGTCCACCGCGACCACCTGGTGATCCTGCGCCGCTGAACTCGCCCTCCGTCATGCTGAGGTGACGCCAGGGCGTCGCCGGAGCATGACGGAGCGGGCTTGCAGCATCAGAAGGGGCCGTATTCTGGGCTCATGTCCGAGGAAGCGGTGCGGCAGGTCGCGGTCAGGGCGCGCGCGGCTTCCGTGGTGCTTTCAGCCGCGACGCGGTCGTTGAAGGATGCGGCGCTGCATGCCATGGCAGATGCGCTTATCAAGTCGGCGACTGAGCTGATCCAGGCCAACGTGGCAGACGTTCAGGCGGCGGCGGAGAGTGGCACGTCGGCGGCGATGATCGACCGGTTGACGCTCACCGAGGCACGGATAGAAGCGATGGCTGACGGGCTGCGCCAGGTTGCGGCCCTGCCTGATCCGGTGGGCGAGATCGTGCGGGGGAGCACCCTGCCGAACGGCCTCGAGGTTCGCCAGCTGCGCGTACCGATGGGTGTCGTTGGGATTGTGTACGAGGCGCGTCCCAACGTGACCGTCGACGCTGCCGGCCTCTGCCTCAAGAGTGGCAACGCCGCGCTGCTGCGCGGAAGCGGCTCGGCGTATCAAAGCAACACCGCCCTGGTCGACGTCTTACGCACGGCAGCGATGAGCGTCGGGCTCCCTGCCGATGTGATCAACCTGGTGCCGGGCACCGATCACGCTTCGGTGCGGGCGTTGCTGCGCCTGCGCGGACTTGTTGACGTGATCATTCCCCGCGGCGGCGCCAGCCTGATCCGCACGGTGGTCGAAGAGTCGACCGTGCCGGTGATCGAGACGGGCGTCGGCAATTGCCACGTTTACATCGACGAAGACGCCGATCTGGAGATGGCCCTTCGGATCGTCCTGAACTCCAAGACGTCCCGCGTCAGCGTCTGTAACGCGGCGGAGACGGTGCTGGTTCATCGCGCGGTCGCGCCGGACTTCCTGTCGATGCTGCTGCCCGCCCTCACCGCTGCATCAGTGACGGTCCACGGCGACCCTGTCGTGCAGGCGTACGACCCGGCAGTAGTGGTGGCCAACGACACCGACTGGGCAGAGGAATACCTCTCGCTCGACGTTGCGGTACGGGTCGTCAGTTCGCTGGAGGAATCGCTCGAGCACATCCGGACCTGGAGCAGCGGCCACACCGAAGCGATCGTCACCCGCTCGCTGGAGGCCTCGCGCCGGTTCGTCGCGGGCTGCGACAGTGCTGCCGTCATGGTCAATGCGTCCACGCGCTTCACCGACGGCGAGCAGCTGGGTATGGGCGCGGAGGTCGGCATCAGCACCCAGAAGTTGCACGCCCGGGGGCCGATGGGGCTGCCGGAGCTGACCTCGACCAAGTGGGTCGTCATCGGCGACGGCCAGATTCGCGAATAAGTCCTAGCGGGCAATCGCCGCGTAGTCGTCGCCGCCGACGCCCGCTTCCGAAGCTGCTTCCGCCGCGGCCAGCGAGGCGGCAGCGAGCGGTAGCTCATCCGCCGCGGCTTGCAGGGCGACGCGAAGGTCCTTGCCGAGGAGATCCACGGTGAACGACGGGGGCGAGTAGGTCCCCGATTCGAGCATCTGTCGCTTCTGCTTGACGGTCCACCCGAACGGTCCGGCCTCGAGCGCGTCCAGCAGCACCTTGCGGTCGATTTCCAGGTCCGCGCCCAATGAGAGTGCCTCGCCGACCCCGGCGATGGCAATGCCGAGGCACATGTTGACGACCGACTTCAGGCCGTTCGCGGTGCCAACCGGGCCGAGGTGGCGGATCCGATCGGGCGCGCCCCAAAGTTGCAGCAACGGCAAGGCATCGCGCACATCCGGATCGCTGCCGCCGACGAAGATCGTGAGCGTTCCCTCCGTCGCCGGAGCGAGTGATCCCGCCACCGGAGCGTCGACGTAACGCAGCCCAAGCTGAGCAGCCTTCGCGCCGAGTTGACGGGCGGCGACGGGTCCGGTGGTGGTGCCGTCGATGATCAGCGTCCCCGCTGGTGCGGCTCCGGATATTTCGTCGAGCGCCTGGTCGACGCTTTCGCCGTCGAAGAGCATCAGCACGATCGCGTCGACGTCGCGAACGGCATCCGCGATGCGATCCACTTGCCGGGCACCACGCGATACGAGCTCGTCGGCTTTGCCCGGAGTGCGATTCCAGACTGTCAGCTCATGCCCACCGTCCAACACGTGAGACGCCATCCGACGGCCCATCCGGCCCATGCCCAGGAATGCCACTCGCATGACGAATCTCTACCCGGCTGCCGGGGCTCGTGTCACCCCTCCGTCATATGAAGTGGGCATTATTTCGGCGTATGGCTGTCACCGCGTCAACGTCGACTCCCCGTTCGTCCGCGGACGTCGAACTGCGACCCCCGCGCGGGGCGGCCGGCATGGATACGAGCGCCGTTCTCACCCCTGCGGCGCTCGCCTTCCTCGTGGCTCTGCAGCGCGAATTCGGCCGGGCCCGTCGCCGGCTGCTGGCAAGCCGCGCAGATCGTCAGGCGGAGCTCGATGCGGGTGGCACTCTCGATTTCTCTTCGGCCAGCCGCGCAATCCGGATGGATGAGACCTGGAAGGTGCCGGTGGCGCCGGCGGATCTGACCGACCGGCGCTGCGAGATCACGGGACCCACCGACGCGCGGATGCTGATCAATGCGTTGAACTCGGGAGCCCGGGTCTTCATGGCTGACTTCGAGGACGCGACCGCGCCCACCTGGGCCAACCTGGTGTCAGGTCAGGCGAATCTGTCTGCAGCCATCAATCGCACCCTGACGTTCGCGACGGCGCAGAAGACTTACGTGCTCGAAGAGAAACTGGCGACACTGGTGGTGCGACCCCGCGGCTGGCATCTGCCGGAGAAGCACGTCCTGGTGGATGGCCTGCCGATGTCGGCCTCGCTCTTCGACGCCGGTCTCTACGCGTTTCGCAACGCCATCGATCTGGTCGCGCGGGGGAGTGGGCCCTACTTCTATCTGCCCAAGCTGCAGGCGGCATCCGAGGCTGCGCTGTGGGGCGACGTCTTCGCCTTCACGGAGCAGTGGCTCGGACTGGCGCGCGGCACGATCCGGGCGACCGTGCTGGTCGAAACGCTGCCGATGGCGTTCGAAATGGAAGAGACCCTGAAGGCACTCGGCCCGTATGCGAGCGGCCTCAATGCCGGCCGCTGGGACTACATGTTCAGCGCCATCAAGACCTTTCGGGGTCGTCCCGCCGCGACGCTGCTACCTGACCGCAATGCCGTGACTATGACGGCACCCTTCATGCGCGCGTACACCCAACTCCTCGTCGACACCTGCCACCGCCGCGGAGCCCACGCGATCGGCGGCATGGCGGCGTTCATCCCGAGTCGCAGCGATCCGGAGGTGAACGCCGTCGCGCTCGCCAAGGTGCAGGCGGACAAGGTCCGCGAGGCCGGCGACGGGTTTGACGGCAGCTGGGTTGCCCATCCGGATCTGGTGCCGGTGTGTACAGAGGTTTTTGACGGCGTTCTTGGCGAACGTCCTCATCAAATTGACGAAACCGGGAAATCAGTCAGTATTTCGGCCGATCAGCTCACGGCGATCGCCTTAACTCCCGGGGAACCGACCGAAGCCGGATTGGCGGACGACATCCGCGTCGGTCTTCATTACATCGCGGCCTGGCTCGGCGGCCGCGGAGCCGTGGCCATTTCCAACCTCATGGAAGACGCCGCCACCGCCGAGATCGCGCGCAGCCAGGTGTGGCAGTGGGTGCGGGCCGCGGTGTTTTCGGAGGCCCGCGTGCGCGAACTCATCGAGGAGCAGACGCAGGCCTTGGCCGCGACTGGCGAGCTGGCGCGGCTGGCCGAGGCACGGCAACTGTTCACGGAGGTGGCGCTCTCCGAGCCGCTCGTTGATTTCCTCACATTGCCCGGCTATGACCTGCTCGAATGACACCGTCTGACACCGACTGACACCCGCACCCCTTTCTCGTGAAAGAATCAACTATTCGTGCCTGCGAATTGACGCGTAATCCCTCGCACAGTCCGGAGTGAGCCCGTGCAGCAGTTCCCCGTCTTCGGTGATGTGGCCGACGTGCGTGACCGGCTGGAATCGGCGGGCTACCTGGCCGATGACGCCATCGCCACCACCGTGTTCCTCGCCGATCGGCTGGGTAAGCCACTGCTCGTCGAGGGCCCCGCGGGCACCGGCAAGACGGAGCTGGCCAAGGCCGTAGCTGCTGCAACGAATGCCGAACTGGTCCGCCTGCAATGCTACGAGGGTCTTGATGAAGCCCGCGCGCTGTACGAGTGGAACTACAAGAAGCAGCTGCTGCGTATCCAGGCGTCCGCCGGTGACGCGGACTGGGCCGACACCCAGGAAGACATCTTCAGCGAAGAATTCCTGCTGCCGCGGCCGCTGCTGACTGCCATCCGACGCGAAGACCCGACCGTGCTGCTCATCGACGAGACCGACAAGGCTGACGTCGAGGTCGAAGGCCTGCTGCTCGAGGTGCTCTCGGACTACCAGGTGACGATTCCCGAGCTCGGCACCGTCGTCGCGACCCGGCGGCCTTTCGTGGTCCTGACTTCCAACGCGACCCGGGAGCTTTCCGAAGCCCTCAAGCGGCGCTGCCTTTACCTTTACCTGGATTACCCGCACGCCGAGCGTGAGAAGGCCATCGTCAAGGCCCGGGTGCCGGAGCTTCCCGAGGAGCTCGCCGAGCAGTTGGTACGCACCATCCGGGCGCTGCGGGCGATGGAGCTGAAGAAGGCCCCATCAGTGGCGGAGTCGATCGACTGGGCCCACACGCTGCTGGCGCTGGGGCTCGACACGCTTGACGAGGACGCCGTGAAGGGGACGCTTGGTGTCGTGCTGAAACACGCCAGCGACCAGGCCCGTGCCATCAGCCAGCTGAAGCTGTCATGAGCCTGCTCGACCGCACCGTCGACTTCACGGGCGCGCTGCGCTCGTCGGGGATCCCGGTGAGCACGGCCGAGACCATTGATGCCATTCGGGCCCTGGGCAAGGTCGACATCATCGAGCGCGAGCATCTGCGCGCCGCCTTCGCCGCCACGGCCTGCAAGCGGGCGCAGCACCGGGCCACCTTCGACACGCTTTTCGACCTCTGGTTCCCGCCGGTCATCGGCGACGCGACCCGGCAGGAAGACCTCGATGGTGAGGGGGGCTTCGGCGACGGTGACGGCGAGCCGATCGACATGGCCGACCTCACCAAGGCGATGCGTGATCAGCTGCGTGACCTGCTGCTCGACGGTGATGACGACGCGATCCGACGGTTCGCCCGGCAGGCCGTGAGCAGTCTCGGTCGCACCG
The DNA here is from genome assembly GCA_963839015.1 of uncultured Actinomycetota bacterium. Lineage (GTDB taxonomy): Bacteria > Actinomycetota > Actinomycetes > Frankiales > Frankiaceae > DATAZK01. Next base: position 526,596 of record CAWITL010000001.1, read on the forward strand.
ATTCCCCAGCCGGCCGGCAGTCGTTCTTCTCCTATCGCGTGCTGCGCGCGCTCTCGCCCGAGACCCTGGTCGCTTCGCTGCTCGCGGCGATGATGGGCGACCAGGAGCGCGGCGGCATGGCAGAGAAGGTGGCCCGCCAGACCATCTCGGATCGGATCAAGGCGTTCGAGGAAGCCGTCGAGAGCGAGGTCCGCCGCCGGCTCGCCGAGACCAAGGGCGTCGAGTCGGTCACCAAGAGCGCCGTGAAGCCGCTGACCGACCAGGTCGATTTCCTCCGCGCGTCACGCAACGACCTCATCGAGCTGCGTCGCCAGGTCCAGCCGCTGGCCAGGCGCCTCGCCACCCGGTTGACGGCCAAGCGCCGACTGGGACGCAGCGGCAAGCTCGACTTCCGGCGCACCGTGCGGGCATCGCTGGCCACCGGTGGAGTGCCGCTGGACACCAAGCACAAGCCGCACAAGCCGCACAAACCTGAGCTGGTCGTCTTCTGTGACGTGTCGGGGTCAGTGAGCTCGTTCGCGCACTTCACCCTGATGCTCACCCACGCACTGCGCGAGCAGTTCTCCAAGGTGCGCTGCTTTGCGTTCATCGACACCTGCGACGAGGTGACCGACTACCTGCGTGCTGTGGACATTGGTGATGCGATGGCCCGTATCGCCCAAAACGCTGACCTGGTCTGGTTCGACGGACACAGCGACTACGGGCACGCCTTCGAGGTGTTCGCCGAGAAGTACCCGGATGCGATCACCCCGAAGACCTCGCTGCTGGTGCTCGGCGACGCCCGCAACAACCATCGCTCGGCCGCGGCGCCGACGGTCCGCCGGCTGGTGAAGGAAGCGCGGCATTCGTACTGGCTCAACCCGGAGCCGCGCACGTACTGGGGATCGGGAGATTCGGCGACCAAGACGTACGAGCCGCTCTTCGACGAGATGGTCGAGTGCCGCAACGTCGAGCAGCTTGCTGAGTTCGTTCAGCGGCTCTTGCCGACCTGAGCCCTTCACCTAAGGCAATCTGACCCGATGGACGAGCGCATCGGCGTCATGGGCGGCACCTTCGACCCCATCCATCACGGTCACCTGGTGGCTGCCAGCGAGGTGGCCGCGCTCTACAACCTGACCGAAGTGATCTTCGTGCCTACCGGTCAGCCGTGGCAGAAGACCGAGCGCGAAGTCTCCCAAGCCGAAGACCGCTATCTGATGACGGTGCTGGCCACGGCCACCAATCCGCGCTTTTCAGTGAGCCGCATCGATATCGATCGGCCCGGTCTGACCTACACCGTCGACACACTGCGCGAGCTTCGCGAGGCTCACCCGAAGGCCGAGCTCTTCTTCATCACCGGTGCCGATGCCCTGGCGCAGATCCTCGACTGGCATTCCTACGAGGACATGTTTTCGATGGCTCACTTCGTCGGCGTGACCCGTCCCGGCTACCCGCTTTCCCTCGACGACCGCTTCCCCAAGGGGACGGTCAGCCTGCTGGAGATTCCGGCGCTGACGATCTCCTCGTCGGACTGCCGTGAGCGGGTCGCTCGGGGGGCGCCGATTTGGTATCTGGTGCCCGATTCGGTGGTGCGCTATATCGACAAGCGGCTGCTCTACCGCGACGCGCCTTAACGAAATGTGCCACGCTGGCAGGGCGTTCAAGTAACCGAGCACCATTTTCATGAACCGAACATCAAGTCCCACATCTTTGGAGTCGCCTGTGCCCGCTGCCCCTCGCGCCGTCGAACTAGCCATGGTTGCGGCGCAAGCTGCAGCCGACAAGCTCGCGACCGATGTCACCGTCCTTGACGTCGCTGACCGCTTAGCGATCACCGACACGTTTGTGCTGGCTAGCGCACCCACGGAGCGCCAGGTCAGAGCCATCATCGACGAGGTTGAGCTCCGGATGCGCGAGACGGGAGTCAAGCCGATACGCCGGGAGGGCGAGCGCGAGGGCCGCTGGGTGCTGCTCGATTTCGGCGACGTCGTCGTCCACGTTCAGCACGCCGAGGAACGCGAGTATTACGCCCTTGAACGCCTGTGGAAGGACTGCCCGGAGATCCCGTTCGTCGATGCGACGCTCGCCCAGACTTTGTCTGCGGCATCAGCGGGCACGGCCGGCGCAGCCGGGGAGTGAGCCGGCAGCTGCTGCTGCTGCGCCACGGTCGCACCAGCCATAACGCGACAGGGCGTTTTCAGGGACAGGTAGACGTACCGCTCGACGACGTGGGACGTGCGCAGGCAGCGCGCGTAGCCCCGCTCATCGCGGCTCGCCGGCCGGTAGCCATCCTGTCGTCGGATTCTTCCCGGGCAGCGGATACAGCAGCCGCCGTCGCGCAACTGTGTGGCCTGGAGCTGATCTTTGACACCCGCCTTCGCGAGATCGACGTCGGCGGGTGGTCAGGCCTGACGCTCGAGGAGGTCAAGGTGGCCTTCCCACAGGAGCACGCTGACTGGCTGGTCGGAGATCGCGAACAGCTCCGTCGCGGAGGTGGCGAGACCTATGGCGAGGTGGGTGATCGCGCATATCGGGCGGTCCAGCCCTTCCTGGAGGGTTCGCCGGATGAGCTGGTGGTGGCCGTGACTCACGGAGGCACTGCCCGTTCGCTGATCGACGTGATGCTCGGGCTGCCGGTGCGCGCCCGCCACATCCTCGGCGGCCTGCCGAATGCCGGCTGGTCGCGGCTGGATAAGGGTCGCTTCGGCTGGCGGCTGGCGGAGCATGCCGTGACGGCCGATCTGGGGCTCGTCCCCTAACGTCCTGCCCGTCCCTTAGCTCGCCGCGGCGCCGTGGAAGACGGCTTCCACGTTGTGACCGTCCGGGTCACGCAGGAAGACGCCGTAGTAGCCAGGGTGGTAGATCGGCCACTCCTTGGGCTCGTGCAGGATCTCGGCGCCCGCCGCTACTGCGGCCTGGTAGACGGCGTCGACCTCGGCCCGACTTGCCGCGACGAACGCGACGTGCAGCTCGCGAGTCTCGTCGCCGGTGGGTGGGCCGAGCCAGAAGTCCGCCTTGCCCTCGGGGGAGCCCAACCCGACGACCACGGTGTCGCCCATGGGGAAGCGCAGCAGTTCCTTCATCCCGATCGGAGCGAACGTCTGCAGGTAGAAGGCCGCCGACGCCTCGACGTCAGCGACCTGAAGTCCCACATGGTCAAGCATGGGCCGAGGCTAGCGAACCGCCCGCGACTGCAGCCAGGCGCCATAGCTGTGTTGCCCTATGACGCCGCTGGGGCATGGCGCCGGCGGTGCGATCGGGGGAGCCGGTCGCCCTTGGCGTAGCAAGTATGCTTACCGAGGTTCGGGGCTGTGGCGCAGCTGGTAGCGCACCACACTGGCAGTGTGGGGGTCAGGGGTTCGAGTCCCCTCAGCTCCACCAAAGTGCTCGGAGGGCAACCCTGCCCCTGAGCGACGCCGAGCAAGTTCGCACGTCGCCCGCCAGGTTCGCCTGGCGGGCGTTTTGCATTCCGTCGGGATGGGTGGCTTGCAGGGTGTCGTGGACCTTTGCTGGCACGAGGCGGTTGAGGAGGTCGTCGAAGGGCTGGTTGTAGTCCACCCGGACGGTCCGCTCTGAGTTTCGTCGTCTTCGTCGATGTAGATCTTGGTGAAGAACGCCTGGTTGAACAGGCGTCGGGTGTTGTCGTCGGCTTCCAAATAAGCGGTGTGGCAGTCGCGGGTGAGGTCGAGGGTGTCGGCCAGCGTGGCGCGTGCCTGTTCGTAGTTGGTGTCCGTCATCGCGAGTTGCTCTTGAATCCGGCCGAGCTGGCTGCCGATGCGGTCTTGCTCGTTTTTGAGGAGGTCGAGCGGGATGGCTCCGGCGTAGTGGGCTTCAAGCAGTTTCTGTCGCTGAGCGGTCAAGTCCATGCGCTGTGCTGTCGAGCTCGCGTCGTTCGGCTTCGTGAGCTGTCTTGAAGGGCGTCGAAGTCTTCGAGGATCGAGTCCTTCGATGGTGTCGCGCAGTTGGGGCGACAGGGCGATGGTGCGGTACTCGTCCTCGATGAGTTCGTCGATGAGGCTCATGGGCATCGCTTGGCGCTTGCAGGTGGTGGTGCGCCGTTTCCGGCCGGAGCAGATGAGGTAGGGGTAGATGGTGCCCCAGCGGTTCTTGGCGTTGATGACCATGAGCCGCGAGCCGCAGCTGCCGCAGTAGACGACTGCCGCGCAGGTAGTAGAGATTGCGGCGTTGAAAGATGGCGGCGTTGTTGTTCGCTGCCAGCAGGTCTTGGACTTGCTGCCAGGTCTGCGGGTCGACGAGCGGCTCATGGATGCCGGGGTAGCTGACGCCGCGGTAATTAATTTCACCCTGGTAGTAAGGGTTGCGCAGCAGCTTGTGTAGACCGGGAATCGTCAGTGGTTTGCTGGGCCACTTGGGCGTCGCCCGGGTGGTCAGGCCCCGGTCGGTGAGCTGCTCGAGCAGGATCGACAGTGAGCAGTCGCCTTCGGCGTAGCGGTAGAAAGGCCCAGGTGATCAGGTGGGCCCGCTCGGCGTCGATTTCGACGGTGCGGTTGATTCGGCCGAGGTCGTCGGTGACGTGAACGTTCTTGTACCCGAGCGGTGCCCTGCTGACGGTGCCGCCGAGGCTGGCCTTCTGGACCAGGCCTTTGGTGACCTCGTTGGCGAGGTTGCGCGAGTAGAACTCCGCAATGCTCGCTCATGATGCCGTGCATCAGCATGCCGGACGGCGTCTCGTCGATGTTCTCGCTAGTCGACACCAGCGTTACGCCGGCTTGCCTCAGCGCAAAGTGGATCGCGACGTCATCGGCGCGGGAGCGCGCAAGCCGGTCGAGCTTGTGCACGATGCAGTAGTCGACCTGATGCTCGCGGACGAAGGTGAGCATCCGCTGCAACTCCGGACGTTTCGAGGCCGAAGTACCGGACTCGCCGGCGTCCACGAACTCCGCCACGATGCCCGCGTCCAGCGCCGTGGCCTTGCGGGTGTTGGCGTCGCGTTGCGCCGGGATCGAAAAGCCCTCCTCGCGTCCGCCGCGGGTGGCCTGATCGGCAGTCGAGACACGCAAATAGGTGACGGCCGTCTTCGACGGCACGGCGTCCATAGTGGCGACTGGGTCGGTGTTGCTGGTCGGAATAGCGGCCTCCTTTCGCATTAAAGCCTTCTGATTGACGCTCTCTTCGCCCCGGAAGTCCAGTCGAAAGTGCCCTTGTGTCGCACAGATGCGTACCAAGTTCCGGTGAATTCTGTTACTGACTCTCGACGGGCAAGTCGTCTTGATGTCAGTCCCGGTCGCGGGCTCCGACGAACTTGAACGAAGGTCCGGAACCGTCTGCAAACGGCAGAGCGAACAAGTATGTGCCACTCGAGGGTGACTTCATCTGCTGCCCAAGGAGATTGACGAAGACGGATGCGGCGCCGGCCAGGTCTGCTGCTGATCCGTGAAACGTCGGAGTTGAGCAGCCTCGTGCAGGTATGAGCTCGTCACCGTCTGACGAAGGTTGCCACAGCGAGTGGTAGCGCACGAGGTCGGTGTCGCCGAGCACTGTCGCCTCGGTGAGCCGGTCAATGGTCGCGGGCCCGGCCTTGCAGTCGCTGGTGGCGACGATGAGCAGTCCAAGCGTTGCAGATCGCGAATCAATCGCGGTCGAAGCGAGTGTTGGGCCGGTGCAGCCGCGTTCGCACGCGTACTCGTCAAGCATGTGGCCGACCGAAAGGCTGACCGTGGCGTCGATGAGCAGATCGACGTCGGCAAGTGCGGCCGCCTCCGGTTGCGGATTCGCGACCACGGTGATCTCGGCGTCCGTCAGCGCGCGTAGACGGCGGGCGAGTGCCTCTGCCTTGTTCTCGCCGATATCGTCTTCGGTGTAGTTCTGCCGCACGAGAAGCCCGCCCGTGACCGCCGCTGGATCGCACACGGCCACGTGTGCCGCGCCGGCTATCGACGTACTGCGCCAGATGGCTCACGCAATTGGCGAGGCCGGCAGCTAGGCCCTCAGCCCGCTTAGCTATCGCGGCAACGGGTCCAAGCTTGGATCAGGGGGCCGCAGATCCCGTCGCCCGTCGAATGCGTCATGCCCATCCCAACCGCGACGTACCAGCGGTCGTAGCCCTCTTGGCGACGATGTTGGATCCGGCCGTAGCGGGCGCCCCGATAAGCGGCCGTGCGCTACTGATGGCCAATCGGATTCGGCCGCAGCGCAAGCAGACCGGGCGGCAGCAGCGGCTCCATACGTAACGGACCGCCATCCGGGCGTGGACATTGCCAGACTTTCGCGATCTTGGACGCGTCCTTGCGGGCGACGTGGTCGAGGAGAAGTAGGCAGGTTGGCATGCTGCCCTCGCAGAGGAGACGCTTGCTCACACTGTCCTGATCGCCTTACTGATCTGTGAAGCCGGCGCATCCAGCAGTTCGGCAGCCTCAGCCGGCATCAGATGGACGTGGCCCACGTGATCCACCCTGCCGATTGCGAGCCAGTGAAGGCGCACGTACAGCGGCAGGTCTGCCGTGATCGCAATGGCCCGCGCCGACAGCTGGTTCGCCATCACCCAGGGCACCTTGTAGCCGAACGGATTCGGCCGTTCCGGAGCCCGCCGAGAATTTGTCGGTTTGGAGGGCATTTATCACCAACTCTGCTTAACGAGAAAGTCCGACTCGCCGCCAAGCGTTCTTTCAGGGACGGGTGGCACAATTGAGGAATGCAAAAAAGAACTGTGGAACTGATCGATGACCTCACCGGCAAGACCGCTGACGAGACACTGACCTTCGGACTCGACGGACGCATTTACGAGATCGACCTCTCAGCAGCAAACGCTGACAAACTCCGCCAGGCGCTCGCGAAGTTCATCGCCGCAGGCCGCAGGCAGACAACTGTCAAGGCCACGGCGAGGGCCTCGACGAGTGTCGTCAGCGACGCATCAGAAATTCGGGCCTGGGCCGTGCAGAACGGGTATGAAGTGAGCAGACGGGGGCGCATCCCAGCAGAACTTCGCGAGGCCTACCAAGCCGCCTAGTGCTTCTCGCGAAATTGCGACGAGAGCGTGCCTGGCCCGCACCCATTAGAACCAGGCACCACCCTCGTCTCGCCGAAACGTCTTTGAGCTAAAGCCTCACGTCGGGTTGCCCGTGCTCGCACCATTGCCCGCCAACACACTCATAGCGGAAGTCATCGCCGCCGGCCTGTTCCCCCAATAGAAACTACGGGTCAGGAGTCGCCGGCCATCGCCTTGAAGAAATCCCTTGCTCGTCGAAGCAACTCGGGAACCTCAACGTCAAGTCAAGACGCGGCTTGCCGTAGGCGACGCGGTTGTGAGTCAAGAGTTGGGCCTGGTCGAAGATCGTCAGAGCATCCGCGTGCGGCTTCCCAAAGACCGTGCCAACGGCCCGATCTTCGATGCCGTCGTAGGCATTCCGGATCTGATTCACCGCGATTGCCGAGGCGATGATCTGTTGCGGGACCTCGACCGTGGAACCGATCCTTTTGTTCGGCCTTCGTAACCATGTCGACTGTGCGGCCGAGAGCGACAATTGCCACTTCGACCGCGCCGATCCGTCGAAACGTTGTCTCTCGGAGTTCGGTGCCTGCAAGTTCCTCACGGGTAAGGATGTCTCTGCATCGCTGCACCTCGATGAGCAAGAGGTTCGTGGTATCGCAGATTCAACGGGCCGCAAACCGTCCAGCCGCCACTGAGTCCCCTCGCCGAAATTATGTGTCGAATCTTGGCGGGGGTCCCAGGCGGGTGCCGGATCAGAAAGACCTGCCTGTCAGTTGCCGGTTCGGCTCCAGTTGCCGCAGCCGCCTTCGCTATAGAAGCCCGCGTCAGAGGCCCGAATTTTCACCGTCGGGTGGCTGCCGCCCCCCTCTGCGATCACATTGTTGACGAGGGTGAAATTCGAGAGTCGCTCCCACACGCAATTCGGCCCACCCGCGGACGTATAAGTACCGGGCAGTACGTCGTTCGGCACTCGGTAGGCGCCGTACTTCATGGTGATGCGATTGGGGTTGTACGACGCGGCTTGGGCTGGGAGCCAAATACCGCAGCCGAGGCTATGAACAGCCTTGTCGGTAGGCAGCACCTGCAGGAATGTCCGTCCGCCCTGGGAGCCGCCTAAAGCAATCAGGGAGTTGGGGTCGCCGTAGTTCGTGCTGCGGAGTCGCGCCGGAGTACATGAAGCGAACTGCGCCGTCGTCGCTGTATAGAGACCCGGCAGGGTCTCACCCTTGGCACTGCCAACCTTGGTAAAGCCCTCCCCGAAGCAGCCGGCAAGACAGGCGACCAGCGCCGCAATTCCAATCACGGGTATCCAACGCCTGATTCTCATGTGCCGAGAATGCCCCGCCGGCGTTGAAAGCAGTGGGCACATCCTGCAAATCGTCAGCCCCGGTGACAGCTAGTGACAGGTATGCGTACGTATAACGCGGGAATTCGCAGCAGGCTAATCTCAGACAAATACATCTAATCCGGCAGGCGTACGCGTGCGCGGTGCCGCAGACCACCAGTCGACTCGTTCGCCAACGATCCAGTGGCGTGGTGGCAGGCCTATCAGTTAGACCCGACTGTGGCTGCCGCGGCGGAAGAACAGCCAGATGACGGCGAACACGACGATGAACCACAGCACCGGATGCACCACCAGTCCCAAGACGGCGGCGACTGCCACGATGACGAGCGCGATCAGAATGTCAGTGAGCATGAGCGTGTCTGTGCCCGACGACGCCGTTCCCAATCGGGAATGAACGATCACATCTTTTGCGCAGGTTGCTCGCCGTCACTGTCTGTCGGCATCAACTTTCGGCTGACCATGATGGCAAGCAATCGTTGAAGGTTTACGGCGATTGACCCGGCGCAGGGTCGTGACCGTCAAAGCTCGTTCATCGGCGGGCAGGCCAGCAAGCAGCTAGTCGGCTAGTTCGTGGTTCATCATCCGGTACCGCCTTAGTTTCACCTGCAATGGCCTCAACCAAGACAGGCCCACCCTAATTTGGACAAATCACCGCAGGTCTCTCGGCTGACGTCGAAAGCGTCTTCGTCGCAATCGGACCTGGCTCGTAGCTCGTGGAGCTTCGACTCATCATCGCCATTGATGATCTCGACGACATGCTTGCGTGCATCGTCGGATAATCCGGACAGCAGAATCTCTGTTAGATCGTGACGATGCTCCACGAACTCCTCCAGGCTCGGGGCGGTCCGGAGCTGGCTTCTGTCTCAGCCCGGCCAACTGCTTGTCACAGAAGCCCGTCGTCAGGCGACACGCTGCTGACGCACAGCCACAAACCCGGACACCGGGGCCCTGGCAACAATTACGGCACCAGCCGTACCTGAATCCCACTCCAAGGTGCGTCGTGACGGCGTGTCTGTAGCGAGGCCCGAGCAATGGTTCCTGACGGCGGCGGGACGTGGCAACCGATCCACTCGTCTTGACAGTCGGCATGTCGACGGGGAGGCCTGGACGGCTTTGAAAGTTCCGCCCCCTGGAGGTAGAGATTGGGCCGCCGCTGCAGGCTCCGAAGCCCTGCCGATGCCGCTCGTCGACCCTGTCATCAGCCGATGGTCAGGACGCTCGCGCGGCGGGAGGTCGCACATCAAAGGTGCGTCAATCTGCTGGTCTGTCCTGACTGTAGACGCGGATTGGGTTGGCATCAGCCGGCTAAGCCGACGACCACGAACAGTGCCGCAGCACCCGCGACGGTGCTGACCAGCGTGAGGGGGGACGAATTTTGCTGGTGTGCTTCGGGTAGGACGTCGGCGGTTGCCAGGTACAGCAGCACGCCGGCAAACAGGCCGAGATAGGCACCGAGCACGGGCGGCGAAATGGTGACTGTCATCGAAAGGGCTGCTCCGACGACTGGTGCGGCGGCGTCGGCGGCGAGCAGGATCAGGCCGCGGGTGCGCGCGTCGCCGTGCAAGGTGGTGAGGGTGTAGGTGTTGAAGCCGTCAGCGAAGTCATGGGCGATAACGGCAACTGCCACTGCGGTCCCGATGCGAGAGTTGACCTGAAAGGCGACGCCGAGGGCGAAGCCGTCGAGGACGCTATGGGCGACCAGGGCCGAGCCTGCGAGCGTGCCCGCGGCGTGCTGATGCTGATGCTGGCGGTAGGCGCCTTCATGACCTCGGTGCAGTGCCAGTGATCGTTCCGCGACGTGCACAAGTAGGTAGCCGCTGACGAAAAACACCAACGGCACGGGCGTGGCCCATAGCAACCCGCGGTTCTGGCGAAGTGATTCGGGCAGCAGTTCGAAGCCGACGACCCCGAGCATCAGGCCGGCGGCCAGGCCAAGGACAAGGTGGCGGTGCCGACCGGCGTGTAACGCTGTGAATCCGCCGACGATGGTCATGATCGCCGCCCCCGCTGCTACCAGCAGGGCTGTCACGGCACGGCCGGATCAGCGGGCGTCACTTCGCCGCGAGACGTTTTGCTGATGCGCGATTGCTGCTAACTGCTGGGGGAAGAGGTGAAGGCGTCGCATAGTGCTGGCGCAAACCCTCGACACCGCGGTCAGCTGTAGCGCATGCCCGTCGGGCCGGGCCTGCAGTCTGCGTGCTGCGATCACCAGCGTTGCCAGTCCAGCTGGATCGACGTCCGTGACGCCGCTGAGGTCGATGTCTAGCCGCCGTACGGCACCGGCGAGGGCTTCATGCAGCACGTGGCGCATTTCACCGGCGGTGTGCAGGACGAGTGGACCGCTCACGTTTATGGCTGTGCAACCGGACGTGTTGCCGGCGGGTCGAACATCGACAATTAGAACCTTGTCTTCGAGCATGCGTGCTCCAGGTGAGTTGTTTGAGGGTGCGTGCATGGGGTGTTGAGGACATTGACGGCCTTTCGGTTGGCAGGCAGGCCGGCATGTCCCGGTGCGGCTCGGCGGACGGAGCTGAACCGAACCGGGACGGTCGTCGCCTGAGCTAGGCGGACAGGGCACCCAGCGCCTGATGGATGACTCCGACGACTGCTTTCGGCTGGGAAATCATGATGACGTGCGAGCCTTGGACTTCGATGCTGGTGGCGCCGGCACGAGCGGCCATGGACCGCACCGCATCGGACCCGGCTGCCTTGTCGCCGGTGGCGATGACGGCCCAGGACGGCAATTTCTTCCAGCCTGGCTCGCCGTTGGGTTCGGAGAAGGCAAGGGCGGATACCGGACGCTGTGTCGCGGCCATGACCGCCGCCTGCTCCGCCGACAGGTCTGCGGCAAACGCGGAATGGAACTTCGCCGGGTCGATGAAGAACTCGCTCTGGGTCTGCGTCCCGTCCCCGGAGGGGTACTGGATCGGGATGATGGCGGAATTGAGCACGCTGTCTTTGGAATCGGTCTCAATGTCGGCGAGGGCCTCGCCTTCGTCCGGGGCGAAGGCTGCCACGTAGACCAGACCGACGACGTTGTCGGCGTGCGGGGAGGCGTTTGTAATGACGGCGCCGCCGTAGGAGTGACCTACCAGCAGGATCGGCCCGTCGATCTGACCAAGGGCACTGGCGACGTAGGCCGAGTCCAGCGTGATGCCGCGCAGCGGATTGGACACGGCCTGCACTGCAATGCCATCTGCCTGCAGCAGTGCGACGACGTCGTTCCAGCTGGAGCTATCGGCAAAGGCCCCGTGGACGAGGACGACGGTCGGGCGATGTGCCCCGGAGGTGTTCTCAGACATGATCTTCCTTTCGTTTGATGATCAACGGCCCGCCAACGCCGAGTCTCACGGTCCGGCGGTGGGCTGAGACCGACGTTGCCAGCAGCAGCTGGCTCACCACATCAGTCGTTTGACCCGCATTGCCGCCGCTTCCAGGCGCAGTCATTTGACAGATGTGGCGCCGGCGGGAACGCCAACAAGATCGGCGAACAGGGCAGCGGTCGGTACTAGGCACCGGCCCCGGCCAACGACGGGCTACCAGCCCGCTCACCCTAAGGAGCATCATGACAACGCATCTACGTCCGGTCCTTGAGCCGGCAGCTCAGGACGTCACCGACGCTACGAAGCCCCCGGACTTTCTTGAGGCGATGGGGGCCGCAGGTGCCCGAGCATTCCTCAACCAGCTGCAGGCAGAGCCGGTGGACAAGCTGCCCATCGACGAGCAGTGGATCACCGTCCCTGCTGCGGTTGGTGACGTGCGTGTTCGGCTGATCCGGCCGGCCGGGATGGAAGGCTCGCTGCCCGTCATTCTGTACATGCATGGCGGCGGTTGGATCCTTGGCAATGCCGGCACGCATGACCGGCTGGTACGCGAGCTTGCCGTCGGCGCGGACGCGGCGCTGGCCTTCGTTGAATACACCAACTCCCCGGAAGCGCACTATCCGGTAGCTATCGAGCAGGGATATGCCACCGCGCAATGGATCGTGCGGGAGGGGGCAGGCTACGGACTGGACGCTTCGCGGATGGCCGTGGCGGGGGAATCTGTCGGGGGGGATATGACCGCGGCGCTAGCGCTGATGGCAAAAGAACGCGGTGACGTCCGGTTCGTACAGCAATCGATGTACTACCCAGTCACCGATGCCGCCATGGAAACCGAGTCCTACGACGAATTCGAGCAGGGCTGGTATCTAAGCCGGGTGGCAATGGAGTGGTTCTGGGACGCCTACATCCCGGACATTTCCCAGCGTGCCGAGATCACCGCTTCACCCAACAGGGCCACAGTTGACCAGCTGCTTGGCCTGCCGCCAACCTTGCTGTTCGTCGACGAGGCAGACGTCCTTCGAGACGAAGGAGAGTCCTACGCCGCCAAATTACGGGCCGCCGGCGTGGCAGTGACTACGGTTCGCTACCCCGGTGTCGTGCACGACTTCATGCTGCTGAACTCGATGAGCAACACCTACGCCACCCGCGCGGCCATCAACCAAGCGGTCAGCTACCTACGACAGGCGTTCGGTCATCCCACGCTGACACTCCCAGCACAACTCGCATCCGTCAGCTGACAACTGCCGTATTGCCCACGGCTATCCAGCTCGCGACGAGTTGCCGTCGGGGTAGCGGCGGCCCTGGCTTTGAAAACAAAGCAGGGCCGCCGGCCGCCTCGGGATGGCCAGCGGAGTGTGCCGGGCGGCGGATGATGCACGGCGATGAATGCCATGCTTCGCACACCGTCCACCAGATAGCAGCAAGAGAAAGCTGGTCGTACTAACTAACTCCGCTTGCTCCTGTCGTGCCGCCGAAACATTTGCGCTGTCGCCGCTGACCCGACCGTCGCTAACCGCTTCGCCTGGCAGAGTCAGCATCGCGATCATGCGGGAGTCGAGCGCCGCCGGGCGCGAGTGACGACTGAGGTGGGGGCTTTCCAGTTCTCCAGGTAGGTGGACAGTGGCTCAACGTGGATGACCTGTCGCTTCATGCTGGGTTCTCTTGCCGCTTACTGGTGCTCGGTGTCAAACCGGTGACGATGGGGCAGCAGTAAGAACGTCGCTAGCCGGATGAGCGGCGCGGGTCGCTACTCGCCAAGCTGGGTGAGTGCGTCGCGTAGGGCGGCGCGGGAGGTAATTCCTAGCTTGGGATAAACGCGGTACAGGTGGGCGCTTACGGTCCTGTCGGAGAGGAAGAGCCGCTTCCCGATCTCCTTGTTGGTGAGCCCACTCGCGGCAAGCATCGCAACTTCCCGCTCTTGCGGTGTCAGTACAAGGGTTTTGAGGTTGGCGGCATCGGGGCGGGTTCCGGGTAGGGCTTTAAGTTCAGCCTTGGAGCGTGCACTCCATGGGGTCGCGCCGAGCCGGTCGAAGGTCTCGAGAGCGAGTTTGAGAAGGCGTCTAGCGTCGGCGACGCTTCCCTTGTTTCGGCGTAGGTGCTCGCCGTAGGCCAGTTGGATGCGGGCCTGCTCGAAGGGCCAGGTCGCCGCATCGGGCGTTGCGAGCGCGATTTCGAACAGGGCTGTCGCGTCGTCTTTAGCAGCGGCGATGGCGGTTGCCCCGGCTACAAGCAATGCCTGTCTTGGGGACAGCGCGGGTAGATTTGCCTCCCGCATGGCAGCTACGTGCCTGCGGGCCTCGTCTCTTTGACCTAGGCGAACCGCCGCCTCTGTGAGATCAAGCCCTACCTGAAGGGCCAACGGCGAGTAAGGCGGAATGGTACCGATGGGGCAGATGTAGTTCGCGTGCGCGAGTGCGGCCTCGTAATCACCGCTGGCAACCGCAGCCTGGAGTCGGATGTACTCTGCCGTTTTGAGCGCAGTCATTGAACCTCGTGGTACTGCCCACGCAGTAAGACTGTCTGCGAGTTCTTCCGCAGCCCCCTTGTTCGCGCGGTGCGCCGATATACTTCCAATGACTCGGTCAAACAGAAAGAAGTATCCAATTTGCCGAAAGCGACGGCAATATTCAAGGCCCTCAGCACTGAGTGCTAGGGCTCGGTCCCAAGAGCCGCTCAGGAGATCATCGCTGGCGACGTGGCTAAGTGCTACGACGGCCCAAGTAGCTGGGTTCCCTTCGCGCCCGCTTTCGATGACTCGCCACAGCGCGTCACGGCATTCGCCGAGAACATCAGCGACGGCTGCCGCTGCAGTTATCTGCAATATTCTGTCAACGTCCCTTTCTTGTGCGAGGCTTGACACGGCGCGCGAAAGCAAAGGTATGGCCGCTGCGGCGGTAGCGACGGGGTCGACCGTGAGTGCGTGTTGTAGGTATAAATCCGCAGAAACGTTTGGACCCAGGCGTGCGTAGGCTCGTTGGTATGACTCCCAAGCCTCGTCTTCGCCAATTCTCACGCATATTATCATCAACGCTTTGACCGCGGCAACGAATGGCACGGTATGACTATGCTCAGCGTGCGAATCGAGTGCCTCTGTGAGGATCTTATGCGCGGTCTTGAAGTGACCCTCGCCGTGAATGATGAGAAACGATGCGGCGCAGGCAGCGTCCAACGAGCTCCTCGCGTCGGCGGCCTGAACTTCATTTTGCTGTAGCAGTTCGGCCGCCATCGAGCCTTGACCGGCTAGGCGGGCCCCGATGTGTGCGGCGAGGGAAGTGCGACGAAGCCGAGCTTCGGTGTCCACTGAGAGCTCTGCGGCCCTGAGGAGCGCCGACATGCCGCTGACTGAGTCGCCCCGCCGGATGCTTTGTTGCCCTGTTGCCTCGAGAAGTTCCGCGGTGGACTCGTCCAAGCCAGAACATGCAGCGGCCAAATGCCAAGCGCGACGTTCGGGTGATCGAAAAACCCACAGGTCGGCCAGTTTTCGATGCACTTGCCTCCTTTGGTCGGGCGAAGCTGTATGTATGACGGCAGCGCTAATAAGCGGGTGCCGGAATTCCACTTTGGACGTATCGACGTCGGATACTGTTAAACCTAATCCTGTAGCTGGCTCAAGATCCAACAAGAGATTCCGCAATTGTTCGTTCGGCAATAAGGTGCCCAAGTCACCTGATCCGGCTAAGGCGACGAGCAACAATCCGTCGCGGGTACGGGCGCTCAGTTCAGCCAGTCGGTGGCCGAACGCAGCCTGCAGTTTATCGTTAGTACGGGAACAGTCGGTAACGGTTGCTCAGCGACTTGCTGAGAATCGCTAAGGGCAGCAGGCAGCTCGAGTAGCGCAAGCGGATTCCCACACGCCTCCGTCAAGATACTCGAGCAACGCGATCGTTCAACTCCGGAACGATGTAGAAAGGAGCCTCGCGGAGTCGGGATCGGTTAGCCGATTGACTTCGTGCGTCGCCAGCGAAGAGATCCAATGAGCTGTCTTGGCCTTTAGGTGCGTCGCCAAGAGCATGAGGACCGACGTTTGCTCTAAACGTCGGGCGATGAAGCCAAGTATCTGCGCGCTCGTCTCACGACCACTGAAAATCGTCGAAGATTATCAGTAGCGGGTCGGAATTAGCGGCTCTAAGAACGGCGGCAAGGCGTTAGAGGCAATTTGAAGCGGAGACGGGGCCGGACCATCGCTTTCACCAAGCACTACAGACAGTACGTCGTTGCGCGCCTCAGGCCCGGGCCCACTGCGACCGAGTGCGTGCAGGAGTTGATGTAGGCCGCCGAAGGCGAGGTCCGTTTCGGCCTGAACCCTGCACAGCGCACAGCCCGGATGCCGCCTGCACCGGCCAGGCCGGCGGACAAGTTGAGCAAGGCGGTTTTGCCGACACCGGGATCACCCGCGAGCACTAAAGCCCCGCCCCGTTCCTGAATGTGACCCAGCAGTTGTCTTAGCCGCTCGACGATCTGATCGCGCCCGACGAGAATCCCCCGGCGTGATCGTCATGTCGCCACGACCGCCTCTCTGCCAGCGCCGCAGGCAGATGGGTCGTCGCGCCGCAGCTGTGCCATAAGTGTCGGGTAGTTGGGCTGCCAACAAGTCAGCAAAAGCATTGCACAAACTGCGGACGTCGCTGCCGTCAGGGCGAGTCCAACATGTGAATAACAATGTCTTCGAGTTGAGGACTGAAGTGGGGCGGGCTACCGGCGGCCTGTGGGGTCCGGCTCGCCCTGGATAGGCGAGGTGTGCAGGGAGATTCTCTTCTTCGTGTCGCCGCGTAGAACAGTGATCTTGAGGCGCCGGCCATCTGTCACACGGTCGATTACGTCGGCGAGTGTGACGGTACTGACGACGGGAATGCCGTCGACGGCAACTATCAGGTCGCCGCGTGCCAGTCCTGCCTGGTCTGCGGCGCTGCCCGATTCCACTTCGCTGATCAGTAGTCCGGGAGTGTCGGCTAGCCCGACGGCTTGCCGGCGCTTGCGTGCGACCGGCGCTGATTCCAGCCGGAGACCGAGACAGGCGGCTGTCTCGCCGGGTCGGCGTTCGAAGGAAGACAGCAGCCGGCGCAGCAGGTCGGCAAGGTCTGAACGTTCTGCGGGAGTGAGCGCTGAGAGCAGGCGGTCTTCGTTGGAAAGGTGTGCGGGTGCCGCGACGTCAAAGAGCGCAAGACCTTTGTCGGTCAGTCGGCGGCCAAAGTGCTGCGAGCGCTGGCAGTGCCGGATTCGCGGACGACGATGCCGGCGGATTCCAGCCGGTCCAGGCGCACGCTGACTGTTCCGGACGTCAACTCCAGCGCGTCCATCAAACGTGCTTGTGGTAGCCGATACGGCTTGCCGAAGCGGCGCAGCGTCACGATCACCTGAAAGTCGGCCGGCGTCAGGCCGTGCGCAGCGAAGACAGCGGTGACGTCGGCGTCAAGATGGGTGCGCACCCTGGCCAGGCGGGTCACGATGCCGACCGGTGTGAAGTCGAGGTCGGGACGCTCGCGCTCCCAGTCCATCAGCAGCGGTCGACCGAGTCCCGCGCCGGCAGGCTGGGGACCCCATACGGCCGTCGGCTTGACTCCCGTTCTCGTTCACCCACGGCCGAAGTACTTCGATAGACTTGCCCCAATGCTTGATATCAAGCATTGTGTGCGAACACGTGCGGGGAGTGCCGCCGTCTTCGAAAGAGGGCTCTCGATGACCGCGCAAAGGAAGCCGACGTCAGCGGGGCCATCAGCTAATCACCACATGGCCGTCGACCTGGTCGAGCCGTCCGCAAGCGCGTGCTCATGGTCGTGCGAATCCGACGGTCTCGACCAACAACGGGTGGCCGGTCGGGTTCTGGGCCGCCGAGCTCACCCATCCCTACCTGGAGCTGACCGAGCGCGGCGTGGAGGTCACGATCGCCTCCCCGGCCGGCGGCAAGGTCGAGTTCGACGGCCTGTCCGACCCGCGGGATGAGTCGAAGTGGTCCGCAGATGACCTGATGTCGATGGGCTTCGTCCACACACCCGAGCTGATGGCGCTACTGGAGGACACGCCGAGGCTGGCACGTTGGAGTACGGCGATTACGACGCCCTGCTCATCTGCGGGGGCCAGTCCCCAATGTTCACCTTCCCCAACAACCCCGATCTCCAGAACGCGATCAGAGTTTTCTACGAGGCGGAGAAGATCACCGGCGCGTTCTGCCATGGCGTCGCGGCACTGCTGAACGTGAGCCTGTCCAACGGTGAGCGTCTGGTCAACGGAAAGACGCTGACGGGCTTCTCTAACCGCGAAGAGGACTACGGCAACGCCGCCGCCGGAGTGGAGATCATGCCGTGGAGGCTGGAGGACGCGCTCGTCGACCGCGGGGCGAACTACCTGCAGGCCGGGCTCTTCAAGCCATTTGCCGTCCGGGACGGCCGCCTGGTCACCGGCCAGCAGCAGTACTCGGGCAAGGAAGTTGCCCGACTCGTCATCCAGATGCTCGGACTGTAGGAGGTTCTCGATGTCTCAGGAAATCCACCCAGATGGTGCCGGTGGAGCTGTTCGGACGATTGGTGTGCTCGGCGCCGGCGTGGTCGGTTCCACGCTCGCGACCGGATGGGCGCGAGCCGGTTACACCGTCGTGCTCGGCAGTCGCCAGCCCGATGCTCCCAGGGTTCAAGAGGCACTCGCCCTGATCCGCGGCGCGGCGCCGCTCAGCACCGTTACGGCCGCACCACATGCCGACGCCGTCCGTCAGGCCGAGCTGGTTGTCGTCGCGGTGCCCGGCGGGCAAGTGGGCGCGCTTGTTGGCCAGGTGGGTCCCGACCTTGCAGGCAAGCCAGTCATCGATACGACAAACAACGCCGCGCCTTCCGGAGCCGAACTGAATTCCGTCGCGAATCTCGCTGACGCCGGTGCGACCGTGTACCGGGCCTTCAACACCGTGGGCCATGAACAGATGGCCCACCCCAGATTCGGTGACGTGGCCAGCGACATGCTCTTTTCCGGGCCCGATGCACCCGATCGGAGGCTGATCGAGGCCGCCATCGGCGACCTCGGCTTCCGGCCGGTCTATCTGGGCGAGGGCCCGGGAGCCCTCGCGGCCGTAGATGCCGTGGCGCGGCTCTGGTTTCTACTCGCTTTCGAGCGGGACTGGGGCCGACGTCTTGGGTTTCGCATCCTGTCCGAAGAGGATGACCGGCCACCCACGAATTGAAGCTGTGTCGGAGGATGCTCTAGACGTACTGGGACGACGGGTCAGCCTGATCGACCGTCAGTCGTCCCGTGGCTAGGCTGCCGTCGCTGGTTCTTCAGGCGACTGATCCACTCCGGCAGACCGCGGGACTCCGCTTGCCTCACGTCGGTGGAGTCTCCTTCGATGCGTGAAGGTTGCGCTCGGGCTAGGTCGCGCCCGTTGTCGCGGTAGACGAAGGTATTGATGGAGGCGACGACCCAGCAATCGTGATCATTGCTGCGACCGCCGAACTGGGCGGTCTTACCGTGCTGCACGTTGACAAGGACTTCGACCTGATCGCATGAGTCACAGGACAGCCTTCAGCGCGGTTATCGGCAGGGAACTAACCCTTAGCGAACCGCCACGCCAAAGTGTGTCGGCCCGTCGTGCTTGCGCCATTTGGGCTGGAGAAACTGGAGGATCCATCCCCGCCCAACGGTGCTGAACGGCAGTCAACGGTCAGCAACCGCGCCGGTGATGTGCCCGTAGACGGCCAAATCCCTTTGAACGCAGGGATTTTACATGATCACTTACCGGACTGGCAGCGTGGGAGTCAGGAGTTCGAGTCCCCTCAGCTCCACCGAACGTCGTGTCGGGCTTCTAGCCCTGTGACCTGCGGTTTTGCCGAGGGTGCTGGAAGATGAGAGGTGCTCGCCCTCCTCCCGGAAACGCCATTCTGGAGCGAAACTCGAACTCGACCCTCACGCCGACCACGTTTACCGTCGCCTTATGCGGCTGCACCACGATGCCGGCCGGAAGGAATCGGTGCGGCTGCTGTGGAAACAAATCAACGCTCGCCTAGCCGACATGGACGCCGACCCGAGCTGGCGTATCGACGTTGGCATGCTGTTCGCCACCGGATTTCATTGCAAGGTGAGCGTGGTCGCGGAGTCGATGCGGGTCAGCTTCTCCGGATTGCGGACGTAGTACAGCCCCGTGATTCGAGTGCCCTCGGCCCGGATCGCCATGATGCCGTCGACCTCCCCGTTCAGGCGCATGAGGAGTGCCGGGTTGCCGTTGACCATGGTGGGGTCAACGGTGAGAGCGGCTTCGGTCCTGCCCGCACCGCCGATGATGAACCGAACCACTTTCTGGGCACCGACGACCGGGCGTAGTGCGGCCTGTTTGACGCCGCCGCCGTCGCTGACCAGGACGACATCCGGGGCGAGCACGTCAAGCAGGCCTTGCAGGTTACCGGCCTCGAGTGCCCGCCGAAACGCTGCCAGCACCGCCCGCGCCTGGCTCGCGGAGACCACCTCGCGTGGGTGGCGGGCATCGACGTGCCCGTGGGCCCGGTGGGCGATCTGTCGAACAGCCGCAGGGCTCTTGTCGACAGCCGCCGCAATCTCCTCATAGCTCACGTCGAAGACTTCGCGCAGCACGAAGACGGCGCGCTCGGTCGGTGACAGCGTTTCGAGGACGAGCATCATCGCCATCGACACACTCTCAGCGAGCTCGACGTCCTCGGCGACGTCCGGGGCGGTGAGCAGTGGCTCGGGCAGCCACGGGCCGACGTAGGCCTCCTTGCGCCGCTTCATGGTGCGGAGCCGATTGAGCGCCTGACGGGTGGTGATCCGGACCAGGTAGGCACGCTGATCGCGCACCTGCGCCAAGTCCACTTTGACCCAGCGCAGCCACGTTTCCTGCAGGGCATCTTCGGCGTCAGCCGCCGACCCGAGCATCTCGTAGGCAACGGTGAAGAGCAGGTTGCGGTGGGCGAGAAAGCTTTCGGTGGCGGCGTTCGTAGCGTGCTCGCTCATAGGTAAGGCCTTGGTCCGAAGCGGCCCCACGCGATGAAGACCGCGATCGCGAGATAGACCGTATTCACCAGGACGAACTTGAGTTGCCCCAGCCTGCCGTGGGTGATCATCGCCCCGATCATGAGCAGAACCCAGCAGACGGCGGTGACCGGCACCATGACCGGGGCAACGTCAAGGACCGCGGGCAGGACGAGACCGATAGCGGCCAAGATCTCCAGAACGCCGAGCGTCTTGACGAAGCCGTCGTTGGCGGCCTCGACCCATTCCCCGCCGTTGTGCGCGGCCAATTTCTGCCTCGGCACAAATGCCTTGGTGAGGCCGCCGACCAAGGCGACAACCGCCAACAACCCGGTCACGATCAACAGCGTGACGTTCACCGATGCTCCTTGTGTAGATGGCTAACAACGCCTTCGTCGCGCTTGGCCTGCAGCAGCTGCTGGCGCTTGTCGTCCTTGGACCAGCCCCAGCTCAGCGAGCCGGGCTTTTGGGCCTCGTCCGCCAGTTGCTTGACCGTGCCCCAGCAGACGATCGCCTTGAGCTGGGCGCCGGGGCGACCGCCGACAAAGAACCGGTTCGCGACGTCGTTGCGGTGGGCGAACTGGAAGATGCCCGCCTTGCGTCCGAGGCTGATGCACTGGCCGGCGAAGCCCAACTCGATCGGCGCCGGTGTCTGACCGGCGGCCCGGCGCAGCACCGTGTCGGCAGCGTGTGCCCCCAGCAGGACCGGCGGCCTGACAACTCATCCGGAATGCGCAGATCCGACGGGGCCGCCGAATCCCCGGCCGCGACGATGCGCTGGTTGTCCACGCTGGTCAAAGTCTCATCGAGGCGCCAGGCGCCCCACGGCGTCGGTGCTCAGCCCGCTGCGGGCAGCTGCAGGTCGGGCACGCCGAAGCCGGCCGTCCAGATGGTCACCGCGCTGGGCAGCGCGCGGCCGCCGGACAGCT
>CAWITL010000002.1:0-792301 GCA_963839015.1 uncultured Actinomycetota bacterium
GGACCCGCGGATGTGAGGCAGAAAAGATGAGCCGGCGCGAAGAAGTCAGATCAAGTCCCGGCACGAGATCCTGCTGATGCGCGAAGCAGGCCTGGTGGTGGCGCGGACCCTTGAAAAGCTGCGCACGGAAGCCCGCGCCGGGATGACCACCAAAGACCTCGACGAGATCGCCGAGAGCTCGATCCGGGGCGAGGGGGCCATCCCTTCGTTCCTCAACTACGGTCAGCACTTCGGCCAGCCGGGCTTTCAAGGCAGCATCTGTGCCTCGGTGAACGATGAGGTGGTCCACGGGATCCCCGGCCCCCGCGTCCTCAAAGATGGCGATCTGCTGTCGATCGATTGCGGTGCGATTCTTGACGGCTGGCACGGGGATTCCGCGATCACCGTGCCGATAGGTGAGGTGGCGCCGGAGGCGCTCGAGCTTTCCCGCGTCTGCGAGGCTTCGCTGTGGGCCGGTCTCGCGGCCGCCCAGCTGGGAGGGCGGCTCACTGACATCAGCCATGCCGTGGAGGCGGAGGTGCGGCGCCACACCGGGCCGTACGGGCAGTACGGCATCGTCGACAACTACGGCGGCCACGGAATCGGCACCGACATGCACCAGGCTCCTCACCTGCTCAACTGGGGTCGCCCGGGCCGCGGTCAGCGCCTGGTCAAGGGGTTGGCGCTGGCCGTTGAACCGATGGTCACGCTCGACACCCCTGACACCCGGGTGCTGGCGGACGAGTGGACCGTCGTCACTGTGACGGTCGCTATGCCGCCCATTGGGAGCACACCGTCGCGATCACCGAAGAGGGTCCGTGGGTGCTGACGGCTTTCGACGGCGGAGTCGCCAAACTAGCCGAGCTCGGGGTCAAGGCTGGTCAGCCCGCTGAACACGTGACGGCTGGCTGAGCCCACTCCGGTCACCCGAAGCGCCACTGGGTTGGCGTCGTATCCGACGCATCGCCAGTGGCGTCCTGGGTCCGGAACGAGATTTGGGTTCGGCCGCAGCAGATGGCGTACTATGGCGTGTCGGCCACTCGGCCGGGCCGTTCGCGTGCTTATGCGAGGGCCACGCCGGCCTAGTGCTGGCCAGTTCGATCATCTCCACCAAGAAGTAACAGCCACCAGCATCACCAGGATCGCGGAGGACAATGCCGAAAAAAGACGGGGCAATCGAGATCGAGGGCAAGGTCGTTGAGCCGCTGCCCAACGCGATGTTTCGCGTTGAGCTGCAAAATGGGCACCGCGTTCTCGCCCACATCAGCGGCAAGATGCGCCAGCACTACATCCGAATCCTTCCTGAGGACCGGGTTGTCGTCGAACTCTCGCCTTATGACCTGTCTCGTGGGCGCATCGTCTACCGCTACAAGTAACACCGCTACACACGCAACACCGCTTCACCCGTAACTACGTCGAAGGCGTCCGGGCGGCATTCTGTCGGCTGCGCACGCAAGGGAGTTTCGCAGCCGTGAAGGTTCAACCCAGCGTCAAGAAGATCTGTGACAAGTGCAAGGTGATCCGACGTCATGGTCGGGTCATGGTCATTTGTGACAACCTGCGCCACAAGCAGCGTCAGGGCTAGTTCCCGCTAGGCACTAGTCAAGACGCGATCACCTCGAACGCGTTCCACCAGTCCCGCGAGTCATCGCTTGGCTGGCCACCCCCGGTCGGAGGCCGGGGCCCCACCGGGCAGGTGGGGAGGGAGCGTGTGCAGACCTCCGTGACCACCAGAAGGAGCCCTGCCCACCGATGGCACGTCTTGCAGGCGTTGACCTGCCGCGAGAGAAGCGGCTGGAGATCGCCCTCACCTACATCTACGGCATCGGCCGTACCCGGGCCAAGGAGACCTTGGCGCAGACGGGTATCAGCGCTGACACACGAGTTCGCGACCTGACTGACGACGAGCTCGTGGCTCTTCGTAACTGGATCGAGTCCACCTACAAGACCGAGGGTGATCTGCGGCGCGAGGTTGCTGCAGACATCCGCCTGAAGGTCGAGATCGGCTGCTACCAGGGCATCCGGCATCGCCGGGGACTTCCTGTCCACGCGCAGCGCACCCACACGAACGCCCGCACCCGTAAGGGCCCGCGCCGCGCCATCGCCGGCAAGAAGAAGCCAGGAAAGAAGTAACGGATGCCCCCGCAGAAGCGAGCAGGCGCCGGCGTCAAGAAGGTCCGACGCAAAGAGCGCAAGAATGTCGCTCACGGCCACGCCCACATCAAGAGCACCTTCAACAACACCATCGTCTCGATCACCGACCCCAACGGCGCGGTGATCTCCTGGGCGTCCGCCGGCCACGTCGGCTTCAAGGGTTCCCGCAAGTCGACCCCGTTCGCCGCCCAGATGGCGGCTGAGAACGCGGCGCGCAAGGCCATGGAGCACGGCATGCGCAAGGTCGACGTGTTCGTGAAGGGTCCCGGCTCCGGCCGCGAGACCGCGATCCGCAGTTTGCAGGCAACTGGCCTCGAGGTTGGTGCAATTCAGGACGTCACTCCTGTCCCGCACAACGGATGCCGCCCGCCCAAGCGGCGCCGGGTCTGATGGCCGTGCTGACAGTGACAGGAGAGAAGTAGAAAATGGCCCGTTACACCGGCCCCGACTGCAAGCGTTGCCGTCGCGAGAAAATGAAGCTCTTCCTCAAGGGCGCCAAGTGCGAGACCCCGAAATGCCCGATCGAGATCCGGCCTTACCCGCCGGGTGAGCACGGTCGCGGGCGCACGAAGGACAGCGAGTACCTGCTTCAGAAGCGTGAGAAGCAGAAGTGCGCGCGCATCTACGGCATTCTCGAAAAGCAGTTCCGCGGCTATTACGACGAGGCCAACCGCCGTTCCGGCAAGACCGGTGACGAGCTGCTGCGCATCCTCGAGTCGCGGCTCGACAACGTCGTCTACCGCGCCCAGTTCGCCTCTTCACGCGACGCGGCCCGCCAGATCGTTCGCCACGGCCACGTCCTGGTCAACGGCAAGAAGGTCGACATCCCGAGCTACCGGGTATCGGCGAACGACATCGTCGAGATCCGCCCGAAGAGCCAGGAGCTGACCCCGTTCGTCATCGCCCGGGAGCTGGCGGGAAGCCGCACCAGCCCGGCGTGGCTCGAGGTCATCTCGCCGTCGATGCGGGCCCTCGTGCACTCCCTCCCGGAGCGGGGCGCCATTGACACCCCGGTCCAGGAGCAGTTGATCGTCGAGCTCTACTCCAAGTAATCGCACCAAGTAGCACCGAGTAACACCCAGTAAGTCGAAATAGGCACCACCCCGGGCCGGGGACAGAGATCCGGCCCGGGCACCAGCTCCAGCAGCTGGACCCGTCGAGGCGTCATATAGCGGACGTCCGAGACATCAGAAAGGCACCACCGTGCTGATTGCACAGCGTCCCACCCTCGCCGAGGAAGTTGTCGACGAGTTCCGCTCCCGGTTCATCATCGAGCCGCTCGAGCCGGGCTTTGGTTACACCCTCGGCAATTCCCTACGCCGCACCCTGATGTCGTCCATCCCGGGTGCGGCCGTGACCAGTATCCGCATCGACGGCGTGCTGCACGAGTTCTCGACCGTTCCGGGGATCAAGGAAGACGTCACCGAGATCATCCTTAACCTCAAAGAGCTCGTCGTGAGCTCCGACAACGACGAGCCCACCGTGATGTACCTGCGCAAGCAGGGCCCGGGTGTCGTCACTGCCGCTGACATCGCGCCGCCCGCCGGCGTCGAGGTGCACAACCCGGATCTGCACCTGGCCACCCTCAACGACAAGGGCAAGCTCGAAATCGAGCTGACCGTCGAGCGCGGGCGTGGCTATGTCTCCGCCGTCCAGAACAAGCAGGTCGGCCAGGAGATCGGGCGGATCCCCGTCGACTCGATCTACTCGCCGGTGCTGAAGGTGACCTACAAGGTCGAGGCCACCCGCGTCGAGCAGCGCACCGACTTCGACCGGCTCGTGGTCGACGTGGAGACCAAGCGCTCCATGACCCCGCGTGACGCGATGGCCAGTGCCGGCCACACCCTGGTCGGCCTCTTCGGCCTGGCGCAGGAGCTCAACGTCGAGGCCGAGGGTGTCGACATCGGCCCCTCGCCGGCAGACGCGGCACTCGCCGCTGACCTGGCGCTTCCGATCGAGGAGATGGACCTGACCGTCCGCTCCTACAACTGCCTCAAGCGCGAGGGCATCCACACGATCGGTGAGCTCGTAGGACGCAGCGAGGCTGACCTGCTCGACATCCGCAACTTCGGGCAGAAGTCGATCGACGAGGTCAAGGGCAAGCTGTCCGGCATGGGTCTGGCCCTCAAGGACAGCCCTCCCGGCTTCGACCCCCGCATCGCCGTCGACACCTACGGCACCGACGCGGCCTACGGGCCGGGCTTCTCCAGCAGCCTGGACGAGATTCCCGCCGACGACGGCAACGCCTTCACCGAGACCGAGCAGTACTAAAACCCAGTAGTACTAGACCGACTAGTACGAAAACGAGGAGAACCCGTGCCTACGCCCACCAAGGGCCCCCGCCTGGGGGGCAGCCCCGCCCACGAGCGGCTGATCCTGGCCAATCTCGCCACGGCGCTGTTCGAGCACGGTGGGATCACCACCACGGTCGCCAAGGCCAAGCGTCTGCGTCCCCTCGCCGAGAAGCTGGTGACCTCCGCCAAGCGGGGTGATCTCGCCTCTCGGCGCAGGGTGCTGCAGGTGGTCAAGGACAAGTCGGTGGTCCACACCCTGTTCACCGAGATCGGCCCTCGCTACGGCGATCGCCAGGGTGGCTACACGCGCATCGTCAAGGTCGGCCCCCGGGCCGGCGACAACGCGCCGATGGCCCGGATCGAACTGGTCGAGGGCGAGACTCTCAGCCAGTCGGTGGTTGGTGAGGCCGAGCGGTCCCGCGGCACCCGGTTCGCCGGTCGCCGTCCGCTCACCGGCCGGGTTCGTGAGGTATCAGAGGAGCTTGCGGGCGAATCGCCCACGGCTGCTGCGGCGCTTGCCGCCGATGCTGAAGACACCGCCGCCGCGGAAGCTGTGCAGTCGGATGCGGCTGAGGTCGAAGACTCGGCCGCCGGTGGCATCCCTGGTGAGGGCGGCGAGCTGGAGGCCCCCGAGGGTCACGAGACCGACCTGATCGACGTTCCCACCGAGGGCGACACCGATTCCCCGCAGAGCGTCGAGGACGTCGCGGCTCCCGAGGTCAGCGACGAAGCACCGGAGAAGCAGGCGGAGTCAGCCAGCGAAGAGTCGCAGGCCGAAGGCGACCGCTGAGCTCTCTCCTGTGACCGCAGAAGTCACCCCTGCCCGCGAGCCCGCTGCCCAGATCGGCAGCGGGCTCGCGGCGTCTGCGCCATTGGTGCGAGTGCGGCTGGATATCGCCTATGACGGGACCGCCTACGCGGGATGGGCTCGCCAGCCCGGTCAGCCCACAGTGCAGGGTGTGCTGGAAGATGCTCTGGCAGTGGTGCTGAGGCTGCCTGCGCCGCCGGCCCTGACGGTGGCCGGACGTACTGACGCCGGCGTACACGCGCGCGGCCAGGTGGCGCACGGGGAGTTCGCCGAAGTGCCCTCGGTGCGCTGGCTGAATTCGGTGCTGCCAGCCGATGTGCGGATCTCAGCGGCGGCGCCGGCGCCGCCAGGCTTCGATGCCCGTTTCAGTGCGCTTTCGCGGCGCTACCGCTACCGGATCGCCGACGGCCCGTTCGATCCGCTACGCCGCCTCGACACCCTCGGTTGGCCTCGCGGGCTGGATGTGGCCGCTATGAACGTCGCCGCCCAAATGCTGCGCGGAGAGCACGATTTCGCTGCGTACTGCAAGCGGCGCGAGGGCGCGACGACCATTCGGCGCCTGATCGAGCTGTCGCTGGCGCGTGGCGGCGACGGCGTCATCGACATCACGGTGGAGGCGGACGCGTTCTGCCATTCCATGGTGCGAGCGCTGGTCGGCGCGCTGGTGGCAGTAGGTGAGGGGCGGCGTCCCGTCGACTGGCCGGCGACCGTGCTGGCCGCGGGCGTACGCGATTCTGGAGTGCTGGTGGTGCCTGCTCACGGCCTTTGTCTGGAGCAGGTCAGCTACCCTCCGGATGCCGAGTTGGAGGCCCGCGCGAGCATCACCCGGCGGGTGCGTACCCTTTCCGGCGGTAGCGACGCGGTCATCAGGTAAAGTGGCGGGTCGTTGCCGTGTCTGCGGACTGTGTCGCTCAAAGCGACGCTTTTGGTCCAGGCCCGCGCCGTCCGCAAGCTCGTCAAGTTCGTCCCAAGCTGTCCGGTTCCACCCAGTCTCCATGTCCGCCTGTGGAGATCGCCATGAAGTTCCCCGTATCGAAGAAGGCCCTGACGTGCGCACGTACCAGCCCAAGTCCGCCGATGTCCAGCGCACCTGGCATGTCATCGATGCCACTGATGTGGTGCTCGGTCGGCTGGCGACGCAGGTCGCCGTCCTCCTGCGCGGCAAGCACAAGGCGTACTTCGCCCCCCACATCGACACCGGTGACTTCGTGATCGTCATCAATGCCGAGAAGGTTGCCCTCACCGGCACCAAGTCGGAGAAGGTGCTCTACCACCACCACTCCGGTTTCCCGGGTGGCCTCAAGACCCGCACCTTCGCTGACATGCTCGAGACCCGCCCTCAGCAGATCATCGAGAAGGCGGTGAAGGGCATGCTGCCGCACACCAAGCTTGGACGGCAGATGTCGACCAAGCTCAAGGTTTACGCCGGACCTAACCACCCCCACCAGGCCCAGCAGCCGGTGCCATTCGAGATCATTCAGGTCGCCCAGTAGGCGTTCAGGACTTATCGCCTTCGGGCGGGAGGAGACATTCAGTGGCTGTCGTCACCGACGCCTCGGGCGCAACCCGGGCGACCGGACGCCGCAAAGAAGCGGTCGTTCGCGTACGGCTGCTGCCCGGCACCGGGCAGTGGAAGCTCAACAACCGCACGCTGGGTGAGTACTTCCCCAACAAGGTGCACCAACAGATCGTCGCCGAGCCGCTGAAGACCCTCGAGCTCGCCGAGAACTACGACGTTTACGCGACCCTTCGCGGCGGTGGCACGTCCGGTCAGGCCGGCGCCCTGCGGCTGGGAATCGCCCGTGCGCTCATCATCATCGAAGAGGACAACCGGCCCGCCATGAAGAAGGCCGGCTTCCTCACCCGCGACGCCCGGGTCAAGGAGCGCAAGAAGTACGGCCTCAAGAAGGCCCGTAAGGCACCCCAGTACAGCAAGCGGTGATCGCGCTCGCCGCGGGCGGGAAATAAGTGGCACGCCTGTTTGGCACCGATGGGGTGCGTGGGCTGGCCAATGTTGATCTGACGCCGGAGCTGGCGTTGGCCGTCGGGGTCGGCGCCGTCCGTGCCCTTGGGGTCCCGCGGCCTACCGCCATCATCGGGCGTGACACCCGCCCCTCGGGGGAGTTTCTTGAGGCGGCGGTGATCGCCGGTTTGGCCAGCGCCGGCGCCGACGTCGTGACGCTCGGAGTCGTGCCCACCCCAGCGGTGGCCCACGCGGTTGCGGCCAGCGGCGCAGAGCTCGGAATTGTGCTTTCAGCCAGTCACAATCCGATGCCCGACAACGGGATCAAGATCTTTGGCAGCGGCGGATTCAAGTTGCCCGACGAGGTCGAGGACCGTATCGAGGCCCTCATCAACGCACCTTCCGGCGAGCACGCCGACCGTCCTACGGGTGCCGGGGTGGGTCGGGTACGCCATGACGTCCCAGGACCGGCCGGCCTCGTCGAGGGCTACGTGCGGCACCTGCTGGGCGTCGTCAAGACCCCCCTCAACGGCTTGCGGATCATCGTCGACTGCGCCGAGGGTGCCGCCTCGGGGCTTGCGCCGCGCGTGCTGCGCGAAGCGGGTGCCGAGGTGACGACGATCGGCGCCGATGGAGATGGGCTGCACATCAACGATGGCTGCGGGGCCACCGCGACCGCGGCGCTCCAGGCCGCAGTGGTCGCCGCTGGGGCTGACGCGGGCATCGCGCACGACGGTGATGCCGATCGCTGCCTGGCGGTCGATGCCAGCGGCAACCTGATCGACGGCGACCAGATCCTGGCGATCACGGCACTTGCGCTGCGCGAGAACGGCCGGCTGGCGGCTGACACCGTCGTAGCAACCGTGATGAGCAACCTCGGCTTTCGGCAGGCCATGCGGGCCGCTTCCATCACGGTCCTGGAGACCGCGGTCGGCGACCGATACGTACTCGAGGCGATGCGGGCGGGCGGCTACACGCTCGGCGGCGAGCAGAGCGGACACGTCGTCTTCGCCGAGCACGCGAGCACCGGCGACGGGCTGCTCACCGCGTTGATTCTGCTCGAGCGGATGGCTGCCACCAGCAGATCCTTGGCAGAGCTGGCCGGCGTCATGACCCGGCTCCCGCAAGTGCTCATCAACGTTCGCGCCGACCGTCTGACGGCGAGTGCCGGCCCGGTGCTGGAGATTGCCGAGCGAGTCAGCGCCGAACTCGGCGACAGCGGCCGGGTCCTGCTGCGTCCGTCCGGCACCGAACCGCTGGTCCGGGTCATGGTCGAAGCGGCGACGGCCGAGCAGGCGCGTTCGGCGGCCGAGCGGATCGCCGCCGTCGTGTCCGCCCAGTAGGGATCCCGGTAGCCGGTAGAGCCGACCGGCCCGGTGCCAAGCCGGAAGGCCGCCCTCCGCTTACGCTGGGGTGCGTGTGCGGCATCGTGGGCTATGTAGGCCACCAGAATGCGCTCGAGGTCACCCTCGACGGCCTGCGCCGCCTGGAATACCGCGGCTATGACTCGGCCGGGATCGCGATCATCGATGGCGACAAGGTGCGCGTTGCCCGCAAAGCCGGCAAGCTCGCCAACCTCGAGAAAGCGCTCTCGGAAGACGACGTTGCCTGGTCAGGTATGACTGGCATGGGCCACACCCGCTGGGCAACCCATGGCGGCCCGACCGACGCGAACGCCCACCCGCATGTTGACTGCACCGGCACGTTGGCGGTTGTCCACAACGGAATCATCGAGAACTTCGCCGAGCTGCGTACCGAGCTCGAGCAGCGAGGTCACACCTTCACGAGCGACACCGACACCGAGATCGTCGCCCACCTGCTCGAGGAGCGCTTGGCCGCCGGTGCGCCCACCCTGGCGACGGCGCTTCGCGAGGTCTGCAGCACTCTGACCGGAGCCTTCACGCTCGTCGTCACCAGCACCACCGATCCGGACACCGTCGTCGCCGCGCGCCGCAATTCGCCGCTCGTCGTCGGACTCGGCAAGGGCGAGTCCTTCCTGGCTAGCGACGTGTCCGCGTTTATCGCTCACACCCGGGACGCCCTCGAAATCGGTCAGGACCAGATTGTCGAGCTGCGTGCCTCCGGGGTGGTGGTCACCGACTTTGACGGCGAGCTCGTGGTGGGCAGACCCTTCCATGTGGACTGGGACGCCAGCGCCGCCGAAAAGGGCGGCTACCCGTACTTCATGCTCAAAGAGATCACCGAGCAGCCGCAGGCCCTCGCCGACACCCTGCGGGGCCGGCTCTCGGCTGCTGGCCAGATCGAGCTCGATGAGCTGCGGCTCGACCCCCAGGAGCTGCGCGACGTCGACAAGGTCTTCATCGTCGCCTGCGGCACCGCTTACCACGCCGGGATGATTGCCAAATATGCCATCGAGCACTGGACCCGGCTGCCGTGCGAAGTCGAGCTGGCCAGCGAATTTCGCTACCGCGACCCGGTGCTGGATCGGGGCACCCTCGTGATCGCGATCAGCCAGAGCGGCGAGACGCTGGACACGCTGATGGCGGTCAAGCATGCCCGCGAGCAGGACGCCCGCGTTCTTGCAGTGTGCAACTCCGTCGGGTCGACCATTCCGCGCGAATCCGATGCGGTGCTCTACACCCACTGCGGCCCGGAGGTCGGGGTGGCGGCGACCAAAACCTTCCTCGGCCAGGTCGCGGCCTGCCTGCTGGTGGGCCTCTTCCTGGCGCAGGTGCGCGGGGTGGCCTGGGACGAAGAAGTCATCGGACTCGTCGAGCAGCTGCAGAAGATGCCCGAACTGGTGGCGCAAACCCTGCAGACCATTGAGCCGGTGCGCGCACTGGCACGTGAGCTGGTCGATGCCAAGGCGGTGCTCTTCCTGGGTCGCCACGTCGG
This sequence comes from uncultured Actinomycetota bacterium, assembly GCA_963839015.1. Classification (GTDB taxonomy): domain Bacteria; phylum Actinomycetota; class Actinomycetes; order Frankiales; family Frankiaceae; genus DATAZK01. The sequence goes on from CAWITL010000002.1 coordinate 10,055, forward strand.
ATACCCGGTAGCACTGGAGGGCGCGCTGAAGCTCAAGGAACTCGCCTACATGCACGCCGAGGGCTTCGCGGCCGGCGAGCTCAAGCACGGTCCCATCGCGCTGATTGAGGAGGGGACCCCCGTTGTGGTGGTCGTGCCCTCGCCGCACGGGCGCTCGGTGTTGCACGACAAGGTTCTGAGCAATATCCAGGAAGTACGCGCCCGCGGAGCTTTGACGATCGTCATCGCGGAGGAGGGCGATGAGAGCGTCGTGCGCTATGCCTCTCACCTGATACGGGTGCCGCACACGCCGACCCTGCTCGCGCCGCTCGTCACCACTCTCCCGTTACAGGTCTTCGCCTGCGAGCTGGCGCTGGCGCGGGGGCTGGATGTCGACCAGCCGCGCAACCTCGCCAAATCCGTCACCGTCGAGTGAATCCCAGGGTGACCTCGAAATGTTGGTGACCTCGAAGTGCTAGTCGGGGTCGGGGTGGACATCGTCGATGTCGCCAGGTTCGCCGCCTCGCTGGAGCGCACGCCGAGCTTGGTGGATCGGTTGTTCACCAGGGATGAGCAGGCCGTCGGCCGTCCGGAACGGCTGGCTGCACGGTTCGCGGCGAAGGAAGCCGTCGCGAAGGCGTTAGGCGCTCCGAGCGGGATGCGCTGGCACGATGCGCGCATCCATAACGCCGAGAGCGGTGCGCCCCGCTTGGAATTACTCGGCACGGTCGCCGACGCGGCGCGGCTGCGAGGCGCCGCCAACTGGCACGTATCGCTCAGCCATGACGGTGGGATGGCGATTGCCGTCGTCCTTCTTGAGAGCTGACCGGCATCGGATCGGGCAAAGTCTGACTCATGCATCACGCACACCGGGTCGCGGAGGTCCGCGCCGCCGAGCAGGGGCTGATGAGCCGGCTACCCGCCGGGGCGCTCATGCAGCGAGCGGCCGCCGGGCTCGCGGCCGCCGCCGTGCGCAGGCTTGACCGGGTGTACGGCGCCCGGGTCGTCGTGCTAGTAGGCGGCGGGGACAACGGGGGAGATGCGCTTTTTGCCGCTGCCCGGCTGGCCACCCGCGGCGCCGCCGTCACGGCGCTGCTGGTCTCGACCAAGCTGCACCAGGAAGGCGCCGGCGCCGCGAAGCGTTCCGGCGTGGTGCTCCGGGCCGCGGGCGACGCCGGCGACGAGCAGTTGCTCGCCTCGGCGGATCTGGTGCTGGACGGGATGGTCGGGATCGGCGGCAAGGGAGGCCTGCGGGCGCCGGCGGCCCGGTTGGCTGAGCTGTCACCCCCGAGCCGCACCGTCGCGGTCGACCTCCCCAGCGGAGTCGACGCCGATACCGGAGCCGTTGACGGGGTCGCCGTGCGCGCCGCTGCGACGATCACCTTCGGAACGATCAAGTCAGGGCTGCTGATGCTGCCCGGGGCGCAGTACGCGGGTGACGTCGAGCTGGTGCCGATCGGTCTGCAATTGCCGCCCGCCGACCTGGAGCAGCTGACCGCCGCCGATGTCGGTCGGGTATTGCCGGATCCGGGTGCGGAGTCCTCTAAGTACACCCGCGGGGTGCTCGGCATTACCGCCGGCAGTGAGGCATATCCCGGCGCCGCCGTTCTGTGTACCGGCGGTGCGCGGCGGGGTGGTGCGGGATACCTGCGTTTCGCCGGTTCCGGCCATCCGGTCGAGCTGATCCGCCAGCGGTTCCCGGACGTCGTCGCCACCGAAGTCGCCGTCGGTGACGGCCCCGCCGTGCTGGCCGCCGGTCGCGTCCAGGCCTGGGCCGTCGGCCCCGGACTGGGTACGGATGAGGCCGCCGCCGCGGTCGTGCGGGCGGTGCTCAGCGCGGACGTGCCGGTCCTGGTGGACGCCGACGCGATCACGATCGTCGCCAAACATCCGGAGTGGTTGCGGGAGCGCGCTGACCGGGGTCAGCTCACTCTCCTCACTCCGCATGAAGGGGAATTCGCCCGTCTGGTGGCAGGTGCCGGAGGAGATGCTGCTGAGGTCAAGGCTGAGCTGGCCGCGGACCGCCTCGGAACCGTCCGCCGGCTTGCCGCCCGCTTAGCAGCGACCGTCCTTTTGAAGGGTTCGACAACGCTCGTCGTCGAACCCGGCGGCAGGGCTCGGGTCAACGGCAGCGGCACCGGCTGGCTCGCCTCCGCCGGCAGCGGCGACGTGCTGTCCGGCCTTGCCGGGGCTTTGCTGGCGGCCGGTCTGACGCCGTTGGAAGCCGGCAGTGTCGGCGCCTGGTTGCACGGAACGGCTGCCCGGTTGGCGGTCGAGGCTGCTGGTCCTCCGCTGGTGGCATTCGATCTGCTGGACGCTTTGCCGACGGCTTGGGCACTGGCCCGATCGGAGGCTGCGTCATGAGCCGGAGGCGGCACTAGTGGCCTCCGTCGAAGCGGTGATCGATCTCGATGCCGTACGCACATCGACCGCCGAGCTGGTGCGCCGAGCCGGTTCGGCTGGGGTGATGGCCGTCGTCAAGGCTGACGGCTACGGCCACGGGATGCTGCCCTGTGCGCGTGCGGCGTTGGAAGCCGGTGCTCAGTGGCTCGGCGTCGCCAAGCCGGCTGAGGGGCTGGAGCTGCGCGCCGCCGGGATCACCGCGCCGATCTTGTCGTGGCTCGCCGGCCCCGAGGACGACCTGACTCCGTGCGTGGCCGCCGGGATCGATCTGTCCGCCAGCGCCTCGTGGATGGTGCGTCAGATTCAAGCCGCAGCCCGGCGGGCAGGCCGGCCCGCGCGGGTCCACCTCGATGTCGACACCGGTCTGAATCGGGCCGGCGCCACCTGGGAGGACTGGCCCGGCCTCGTCGAGACCGCGCTGGAAGCCGCCGCGGACGGAACCATCGAACCGGTGGGGATCTGGAGCCACTTCGCACTGGCCGACTCACCGGGTCATCCGACCGTTCGGGCTCAGCTCGCGCGCTACCGCGAGGGGTTGGAACTGGCCGAACGCCGGGGTCTTCGCCCGCAGATACGGCATCTGGCGAATTCGGCAGCCACCCTTGTCACTCCTGACGCCCATTTTGATCTGGTCCGTCCCGGCATCTCGATCTATGGACTTTCGCCCGGGCCCCTGGTGGGACAGGCGCAAGGCCTGGGTCTGCTGCCGGCCATGACTCTGCGGGCTGACGTCGCCCTCGCTAAACGGGTGCCTGCTGGCAGCGGAGTCTCCTACGGGCACCGGTACCACACCGCCGTCGAGTCGACGCTGGCTTTGGTGCCGCTGGGCTACGCGGACGGCATTCCGCGGCACGCCACGAACGTCGCCGAGGTCTTCGTCGGGGGAAGGCGTCGGCACATCGCCGGAACGGTCTGCATGGATCAGTTCGTGGTCGACGTGGGCGACGATGACGTGAACGCGGGCGACGAGGTCGTGCTCTTCGGGCCAGGACTGCACGGTGAACCCACAGCACAGGATTGGGCTGCTGCCATCGACACAATCAACTACGAGATCGTCACCCGGGTCGGACCGCGGGTGCCGCGCCGATATCTGGGCGAGCGGGCTCGGTGAGCGCTGCCGATCTGAGCCAGTCAGCAGCTCGCGAGTGGCTGACGTTGGCTGACCAGGTGCGCTCCTGCACTTCGTGCGCTGAGCTGGCGTCGACCCGGCAACACGTGGTCGTCGGTGATTACCCGCCCGGTGCGCGGGTGTTGCTCGTCGGAGAAGCGCCAGGCGTGGACGAGGACGCGACGGGGCGTCCTTTCGTGGGCAGGGCGGGCAAGGCCCTTAACGCGGCGTTGGCGGCGGTCGACCTGCCCCGCGAACACGTAGCCGTGCTCAACATCATCAAGTGCCGGCCTCCGGGCAATCGACGCCCGCTCCCGGGCGAAGCCGCCAACTGTCGCGGATGGCTCGATCGCCAGCTGGCGCTTGTCGATCCGGTCGTGATCGTCGCCCTGGGGCTCACTGCCATCGCCGGGCTCTGGGACGGCGCTGCATTGCAGCCGCCTGCGGCAAAGCTGGTGCTGCGCGAGCTCCGTGGCCGGGTGCTCACAGCCGGGGGCCGGCGGATGATTGCCACCTACCATCCCTCGGGTGCGCTGCGCCACGGCCCGGGCGGTGCGCCTATGCAGGCCCTTCGTGATGACCTCGCCCTCGCCCGCCGACTCGGAGGGGAGCGCTAAGAAATGATCACGCTGGCTGATCCGGACGAGACCCGGCGCCTCGGAACGCGGCTTGCGTCTGTCGTGCGGGCCGGTGACCTGCTGGTCCTGGACGGGCCGCTCGGCGCCGGCAAGACGGTCTTCGTGCAGGGCCTGGCACGCGGGCTGGGCTCCCCGGATCGGGTCACCTCGCCCACCTTCGTGATCGCCCGCATCCATCCCGGAGGGCGCCTGCCATTGGTGCACGTCGACGCTTACCGGCTCGCCGGCCGGCTCGAGGTCGACGATCTCGACCTGGACACTGACCTCACCGAGGCCGTCGTCGCGGTCGAGTGGGGCGCCGGACTCGTCGAAGACCTGACCGATACCCATTTGCGGATCGAGCTTTCGCGCAGCGAGGCCGAGTTCCCGGAGCCACAGCCGGGTGGCGCTGGAGAGCCGCCAGGCAGTGGCGCTCACCCGGTTTCCTCGCCGGATGAACGCTTCGCGGTGTTGCGGCCGTTCGGAGGCGACTGGTCACAGCGGCTCGCCGCGGCGGGACTGCCGGTCGGCTCGTAGGCTCGCTTGCGTGCTGGTCCTGGGTCTGGATACGTCGACTCCGGCGTGCAGCGTGGCGCTGTGCCGTGTGGCCGGTCCGGATTCGGTACGCGAGCTCGCCCGTCTCGAGGTCGTCGACCCGCGCCGCCACGGGGAGCTGCTGGCGCCGTTGATCACCGAGACGCTGGCCGCAGCCGGAAGCAGCGTGGCTGAGCTCGGCGCTGTCGTGGTGGGTCTGGGACCGGGGCCCTACACCAGCCTGCGGGTCGGCATCGTCACCGCAGAGGCGCTCGCCGATGCACTCGGGATTGCGGCCTACGGGGTCTGTTCGCTCGATGGCCTCGCCGGGGCCACAGCGACCCTCACGGTCGCCACCGATGCGCGCCGGCGGGAGGTCTACTGGGCCCGCTACGTCGAGGGCCGACGCGTCGAAGGCCCCGCCGTGGAAGCTCCGGCTGCGGTGGCTGCTCGCCTTGATCCGGCGGCTCGCGTGATCGGAGCCGGCGGTGAGTTGTACGCGAGCGTCTTCGGCTCCGCATATGACCCGGCGGGTTCGCGGTACCCGGATCCGGTGCGGCTGGTAGAGCTGGCCACCCCGCAGTTCGACGGCCCTGCCGGCCCGCTGGTCCCGCTGTATCTGCGCCGCCCCGACGCGACCCCGCGGACGGCCGCATGACGACCGTCACGCTCTTGCCGATGCGCTGGTGGCACATCGACGACATCGTCGGATTGGAAGTCGAACTGTTCGGTGACGAGGCGTGGAGCCGGGAGGCCTTTTGGTCTGAGCTCGCCAGCGCGGGTAGCTACTACCTGGTGGCTACGCATGACGCCGCGACGGATGAGCCCGTCGCGAGCCCTCCGTTACTGGGCTACGCCGGGCTCGCGGTGTCCGGCCCAGAGGCGTATATCCAGACGATCGGGGTGGCCGCGGCGGCCCAGCGTCGCGGCATCGGGCGACGGTTGATGGAGGCCCTGCTGGCGGAGGCCAGGAAGCGCCGGGCCCGTGAGTGTTGGCTGGAAGTGCGTATCGACAACAAGGGCGCCCAGCAGCTGTATCGCACCCTCGGCTTCGTCGACCGTGGCGTCCGGCAGGGCTACTACCAACCGTCGGGCGCGGACGCTCTCGTCATGGCGGCGCCGCTGATGGCAGGAGCCATGTGACCACCGTCCTGGGTTTCGAGACGTCCTGCGATGAGACCGGCATCGGCATCGTGCGTGACGGGGTGCTGCTGGCCGACGCACTTGCTACGTCGATCGAGGAGCACGCCCGGTTCGGCGGCGTCGTTCCCGAGGTCGCCGCGCGGGCACACGTCGAGGCGATGGTGCCCACCGTCCACGAGGCGCTGGCCCGAGCCGGCATTTCGGCGGCCGAGATAGACGCCGTGGCGGTGACGGAAGGTCCTGGACTCTCCGGTCCGTTGCTGGTGGGCGTGTCCGCCGCCAAGGCGTACGCGCTCGGGCTGGGCGTCCCGCTCTACGGCGTGCACCACCTCGCTGCTCACGTCGCCGTCGACACCCTGCAGTCCGGGCCGCTGCCGCAGGAGTGTGTCGCGCTCCTGGTGTCCGGCGGTCACTCGTCGTTGCTCGCCGTCGGGGATCTGGCGCATCAGGAGATCGAGATCCTGGGGGCGACCGTCGACGACGCGGCGGGGGAGGCATACGACAAGGTCGCGCGCCTGCTCGGCATGGGCTTCCCGGGGGGTCCGGAAATCGACCGGGCGGCCGCTGACGGGACGGTGACGATCGACTTCCCACGTGGGAAAGCGACCGACGGCAGCCTGGATTTCTCGTTCAGCGGCTTGAAGACGTCAGTGGCCCGCTGGATCGAAAGCCGGGCGCGTAGCGGAGAGCCGGTGCCGGTGGCCGACGTCGCGGCGAGTTTCCAGGAAGCCGTTGCCGACGTCCTGACAACGAAGGCGGTGCGGGCCTGCCGCCTCCGGGGCCTGGACACGTTGGTGATCGGCGGCGGAGTGGCGGCCAACTCGCGCCTTCGGGGGCTCGCCGCCGAACGGGCCGCCGCCGCGGGGCTACGGCTGCGCATCCCCCGCCCGGGACTGTGTACGGACAACGGGGCGATGGTCGCAGCGCTCGGATGGTTGCAAGTCGAAGCCGGGGTCATCCCGAGCCCGCTGGACCTCGGCGCCCATTCGGGGCTCGCGGTTGATGCGGTGCGGCTCAAGTGAGCGCTCAAGCGGGCACCCAGCCCGGCGCCGCCGATCGGGAGTGGCTGATGTGGGAAGCCAAGGCCGCCGAGGCCATGGGTGACACCCTGCTGGCCTGGGTCCTTGATCACGCACCGCCTGACGGCCAGGTGTACAGGTCCGCCGACCGGGTTGTGCTGATCACCCAGGCGCCGGCTGAAGCCATCGCTGATCCGCCCGCAGACCTGCAGGCCCGGCCTGCTGACTCATGGCGGTTCGAGCGCGTTCGCTAATGGGCGTAACTGCCCCGTTCGCCTTGACGACGACTGTGACGGGTGCGTAAGTTGGCACTCAGCACATGAGAGTGCTAGCGACCGTCGCTGCACCCGCGACGGCAGATCTACGGTCGCTCTCTCGCGCATCTATTGATTTTGGGAGGGCAGCATGGCGACCGCCACCAAGGTCAACATTCGTCCGCTAGAGGACCGAATTGTTGTCCAGCCCGGTGAGGGCGAGCAGGTCACGGCGTCGGGAATCGTTATCCCCGACACCGCCAAGGAGAAGCCCCAAGAGGGCATCGTTCTCGCAGTCGGCGAAGGCCGCTGGGACGACGACGGCAAGAAGCGCATCCCGCTCGACGTCAAGGTCGGTGACACCGTTCTGTACAGCAAGTACGGAGGCACCGAGGTCAAGTACAACGGCGAGGAGTACCTCATTCTCTCCGGTCGCGACGTGCTCGCGATTCTCGACAAGTAAGTCCGCTTAACAAACTGCAGATTCGCCCCGGGAGCATTCCGCGCCCGGGGCGGATTGCGTGAGAGGCAAGACATTCATGGCCAAGATGTTGGCTTTCGGAAGCGACGCCCGTCAGGCGTTGGAGCGTGGAGTCAACGCTCTCGCTGACGCCGTCAAGGTGACGCTGGGCCCCAAGGGCCGCAACGTCGTACTCGATAAGAAGTTCGGTGCTCCGACCATCACCAACGATGGCGTCACCATCGCCCGCGAGGTCGAGCTGGACGACCCGTACGAAAACATGGGCGCCCAGCTCGCCAAAGAGGTGGCGACCAAGACCAACGACGTCGCCGGTGACGGCACCACCACCGCCACCGTCCTCGCTCAGGCAATGGTCAAAGAGGGCCTGCGCAACGTCGCCAGTGGGGCAAGCCCCTTGGCGCTCAAGCGCGGAATCGACGCGGCAGTCGAGGAAATCTCCTCCGTCCTTCGTGGCCGCGCCACTGAGATCTCTGAGCGCAAGGACATCGCTCATGTCGCTTCGATAAGTGCTCAGGACTCCGAGCTCGGCGGCCTGATTGCTGACGCGTTCGACAAGGTCGGTAAGGACGGCGTGATCACCGTCGAGGAGTCGCAGACCACCGGCGTCGAGCTCGAACTCACCGAGGGCATGCAGTTCGACAAGGGCTACATCTCCCCGTACTTCGTGACCGACCCCGAGCGCATGGAAGCAGTCTTCGACGACGCCCAGGTGCTCATCACCAGCGGAAAGATCAGCGCCATCGCGGAGCTGCTCCCGCTGCTGGAGAAGCTCGTTCAGGCCGGCAAGCCGCTGCTGATCGTGGCTGAAGACGTCGACGGTGAGGCGTTGTCGACCCTGGTCGTCAACACCATCCGCAAGACGCTGCGCGTCGTTGCTGTGAAGGCCCCCGGATTCGGTGACCGTCGCAAGGCGATGTTGCAGGACCTCGCGATCCTCACCGGTGCGCAGGTCGTGTCTGCTGACGTGGGTCTCAAGCTCGATTCGGTCGGCGCTGAGGTCCTCGGCACCGCGCGTCGCGTGGTGGTCGACAAGGAGAGCACCACGGTCGTCGACGGTGGCGGGAGCAGCGACGAGGTCACCGACCGCGTTCGCCAGATCCGCCGCGAAATCGAAGACACCGACTCCGATTGGGACCGCGAGAAGCTCCAGGAGCGTCTCGCGAAGCTGGCCGGTGGCGTCGGCGTCATCCGCGTCGGTGCCCACACCGAGGTCGAGCTCAAGGAGCGCAAGCACCGGGTCGAGGACGCCATCTCCGCGACTCGTGCGGCCATCGAAGAGGGCATCGTTGCCGGCGGCGGTTCCGCGCTGGTCCATGCTGCCGCCAGCCTCGATGAAGGTCTCGGCTTCTCCGGAGACGAGCTGTCCGGTGTTCGGCTGGTGCGTCGGGCGCTCATCGAGCCCTGCCGCCGGATCGCCATCAACGCCGGCCTTGAGGGTTCGGTCGCGGCTGCCCGCGTCGCCGAAATGCCCCCGGGCTCCGGTCTTGATGCCTCGACCGGCCTCTACGGCGATCTGCTGGCGCTGGGGATCGTCGACCCCGTGAAGGTGACTCGTTCGGCTGTCGCTAACGCGGCGTCGATCGCTTCGCTGTTGCTCACGACCGAGACGCTGGTCGCCGACCGTCCGGCTGAAGAAGAGGGCGAGAGCCACGCGGGTCATGGCCACGGCCACTCGCACGGCCCTGGCTTCTGACCAGTAGCTCCACCTGGAGTCACCTGCTCTGACAGGGGCCCCGGATCCGCATCTGCGGGTCCGGGGCCTGTTGTTTTATGTTGGTGAAACGGCGTGAATCTGTGCGTCTCCAGTGATTCACCAAAATGAGACATCCGCCGATGGAGCGTGTGTGGAGAGCAGCAACTTCGACGGGACAGATATCTATGTCGATCCCTCGGCGTTCTGCGGAGTTGCCGCGCGCATGCTCGCCGCTGGTGGTCGCGATTCCATCCCGGCTGTTTTGACCCTGCTCGGCCAGGCTCTGCGGGCCGACGTCCGCCTGCTCGAAGACGGCGCCAGCCGCGCCGCGATTCCGCTCCCGCGAGTGCGGGGCGCAGGCTCCGATCCGCTGAACCTGACGCTCGTCGCGCCCATCGACCTCCCAGTGCGCTCGCGCAACACCGTGCTCGCCATCTTGTCGATCGAGGCTCCGCCCGGCGGGCTGCCCGATGCCTGGACCGAGGCACCAGGGCCGCTTGGCACCATCGCTGACCTGCTCGCGCTGACCCTTTCGTCGTCGGCCGATCCCGAGGCAGCGACCGACGTCGCGTCCACCGCACGCACCTGGTTCAACCTCGACGAACTCGACCGCACCGAGCTGGCCGGCGAGCTTCACGACGGACTTGTCCAGTCGCTCGTCGCGGCCCGCTACCTGCTTGATCTCGCCTCATCCACCTGGCCCGACGGGCCGCAGCCCTGGCTGGAGGCGGTGCGCGAAAGTCTGCAGGCAGCGCTGGTCGACGGTCGCGGCCTGCTCACAGCGGTCCAACCCCGCACCCGGCACGGCCGCGGTCTGCGCGTCGCGCTGGAAGAGTTGTGTGCTGCCAGCCGGATTCCGGTTGAGCTCGAAGCCATCGATGCCGCAGCCGACACTGCTCCGTTACTGACCCCGATGGTTGCCGCCGTCAGCTACCGCTTCGTTCAGGCTGCCCTGACGGATCTGCGGGTGCGCGGTGGCGAAGCAGCCGAGATCCGCCTTGCCCACGGACCGGGTGGTTTGTCGCTGGACGTGAATGCCGTCGGCGACAGGCCGGCCTGGCCCGATGAGTCGGGCGCAACGATGCAGCGGTGGGCGACGCGTATTGAGCTGCTCGGCGGCAGCGTGCTGCTGCAACCCGCATCTGCTCACCTCCGGTTCGACGCGGCCGATGGAGAGACTGCCTCGCTGCCTGGCGATGTGCATGCTGGGAGGACGAAGTGACAACCGTTTTGATCTGCGACGATCACCGCATCGTCCGTGAAGGCCTCAAGCAGTTCGTGCAATCAGTGCCCGGCGTCGTGCGCGTCGAGACGGCGGCCAGCGGCGAGGAAGTCCTCGCCCGGTATGAGCTGGAACGTCCTGACCTGGTGTTGATGGACGTCCAGATGCCCGGACTCGGAGGTCTGGAGACCACCCGACGTCTGGTGCGCGATCATCCTGCCGCCCGCGTCATCATGCTTACCGCCGCCGATGACCGCGAGAACGTCGCCACCGCTGTCGCTAACGGCGCCACCGGCTATCTGCACAAAGATGTCAGCCGTGAAGAGCTCTGCGCTGCCGTGGCGAGCGCGCTCGACGGCCGCGACCTGCTCGAGCCTTCGCTGCGCCGTGCCATGGCCGAACGCGGGGTCGGCGGGCGCGCACCCGACCCGACGGGCGGCCTCACCGAGCGCGAGCTTCAGGTGCTGCGCGGCATGTCACAGGGCAAGTCCAACGCGGAAATCGGACGCTCGCTCTTCCTGTCCGAAGACACCGTCAAAACGCACGCCCGCCGGCTGTTTCGCAAGCTCGGGGTCAGTGACCGGGCACAGGCCGTCGCCTACGGATTCCGCCGCGGCTTCGTCACCTGAGCTATTCGCCGGCGTCTTCCAGATCGTCGAGGCCGTCCAACTCCTCGGCGTCTTCCGCTGCCTCTAGGACGCCGTCGGAGTATCCCCGGGCGTACTCCCAGCTGACATAGCGGGATGGATCGGGCGAGTACGCCGGCTCGTGGACGCGGGTACGGCCGACCGTCAGCAGGCTGCGCAGATTGCCGACCACCAGGTCCCAGTCCATGTAGTGGCGCTCGCCGCAGTCTTCGCATTCGATGACGATGCCGAGCACGTCACGAGGCTCAAGCAGCGCGCGGAAGGCCTCCAGGTCAGCCAGGTCGGTGACCAGCTCCTCGCGCTCGATCGCGGTGAGTGGTGCCTCGTCGAGATCGTCGTCAATGGGCAGGGGAAGCTGCGCGGCCGGGTCCTCCGGATCGCCCGCGAAAGGGTCAAGGGGCTCTTGCGGCACGTGACCCACCGTACGCGTGCCATGCGCTCTGCACCCCCCTGTCCGGCGGTAGGGTGAATGCCAGCAGGCCGTCGCCCGAGGGCGGCGGCCTTTCCTGCTTTCGAGTGGTCGCGGTAGCCCCAGGCGGCACTGGTGCGGGCGGCACATCTGGCGAAGGGTGACGGGCATGGCAGAGGTCGAGATCGGCATAGGCAAGAGCGGCCGGCGGGCATACGGATTTGACGATGTAGCCATCGTGCCTTCGCGGCGCACCCGCGATCCCGAAGACGTCTCGATCAGCTGGGACATCGATGCGTTCCGCTTCGAGTTGCCGCTGCTTGGCTCGGCTATGGACGGCGTCATATCGCCGCGGACCGCCATCGAGATCGGCCGCCTCGGCGGTGTCGGCGTGCTCAACCTCGAGGGCCTGTGGACGCGCTACAAAGACCCCGACCCGATCCTGGAAGAGATCTCCCAGCTCGACAACTCGACCGCCACCAAGCGCATGCAGGAGCTTTACGCCGAGCCCATCAAGCCTGAGCTCATCGGAGAGCGCATCCAGCAGATCAAGGACGCGGGCGTCACTACCGCCGCCAGCCTCACCCCGCAGCGCGTCAAGCAGTTCTCCCCGGCTGTGCTCGAAGCCGGCCTGGACCTCTTCGTCATCCAGGGCACCGTGGTCAGCGCCGAGCATGTCTCGAGCCGCGCCGAGCCGCTGAACCTGAAGAAATTCATCGGCGACCTCGATGTCCCGGTCATCGTGGGAGGCTGCGCCTCGTTCTCCACCGCCCTGCATCTGATGCGTACCGGGGCTGCCGGCCTACTCGTCGGCGTCGGTCCCGGCCAGGCCTGCACCACCCGCGGGGTGCTGGGAGTGGGCGTCCCCATGGCTACCGCGATCGCCGACGCCGCCGGAGCGCGGATGCGTTACCTGGACGAGTCCGGCGGGCGTTACGTACACATCATCGCTGACGGCGGAATGCGTACCGGCGGCGACATCGCCAAGGCGATCGTCTGCGGGGCTGATGCTGTGATGATCGGCTCGCCGCTCTCGCGGGCCATCGAGGCTCCGGGCCGCGGCTATCACTGGGGCATGGCCACCTTCCACCCCGACCTGCCGCGCGGCACCCGCGTCAAGACCACGACCGCCGGCACTCTCAAGGAGATCCTGGTCGGTCCGGCCGAGATCAACGACGGCACGATGAACCTCTTCGGTGCGCTTCGTACCTCGATGGCCACCACGGGATACCAGACACTGAAGGAATTCCAGAAGGCCGAGATGATGGTGGCGCCGTCCATTCAGACCGAGGGCAAATCGCTGCAGCGTGCCCAGTCCGTCGGGATGGGCCGCTAAACAGTCGCGGCGCCATACGCTGACGGCGCTCTGGCGCGGCCAGGTCATGGCGTCAGGTTAGGTTTAGTTGAAGGTTCAACTAAACCTGGGTATGGTATGTACTGCTCACGCAGCAGCCGTAGGAGGCAGCCATGCCCGTCACCCGTCTCAACCACGCCGTCCTGTACGTCAGTGATGTCGAGCGCAGCGTCGACTTCTACCGCGATGTCATGGGCTTTGAACTGCTAGGGCTTCCCGGCGGCCCGATCAGAGGCGCGGCGTTCCTCAAGGCGCCCGGTTCAACGAACGACCACGATCTCGGGCTCTTTGAGGTGGGCGCCTCAGCAGTCGCCTCGCAAGCGGGCCGCGGCCAGGTCGGCCTGTACCACCTGGCCTGGGAGGTCGACACCCTCGGCGAGTTGCAGAGCGCCGCCCAGCGGTTGTCCGCCGCCGGAGCATTGGTCGGCGCGACGAACCACGGCACTACCAAGAGCCTCTACGCCAAGGACCCGGACGGGCTGGAATTCGAGGTCGTCTGGCTGATCCCGGCGGCTTTGCTCGAGGAGTCCGACCTGGCCGGCCGTTCCACTCTGGCGCCGCTGGATCTGGCTGGAGAGCTGGAGCGCTTCGGGGCCGAGACTCGCGGGGGAGTGGGAATCTCCATCCCCGCCTGACACCCGGTCTGTGGAAAAGCCATCCACGGTCCCTTGCGCACGTACAACCGGCATATGGGCGCTTCCGACATCGCGGTCACCCCGTCGGCGTTGGGTGCGGCAGCCGTCGTCGTGCGCGATATCGGGGAGCAGGTTCGCGAGTCGATTGCCGCCCTCGGTACGCGGGGTGGGTTGATCGTCAGTGACCCGAGCTGCGACCAGGCGCTGGCGAATGCTGAGCGGCTGCTAGGCCAGACCCTGCTGTCGAGTGCCACGGGTGTGCTTTCGCTGTCTCGCGCGCTGAATGATGCAGGCGACGCGTACTCGCTGACGGAGGCGGCGGCGGTGCCAGGACCGGGATCGTGACGAGGCCGCCCGTGGCCGCCGACCTGCGCATGAGCGCGCAGCTGCAGGCAGCGGATCCGGCTGCGCTTGCCAGACGTTCGGCCGTCGTCGGTGCTGCCGCGCGCATTCTTGGCGCCGAGGCGGACCGGCTCGGCGGGGTGGGCCGTCATTTGCAGTCGGGCGACTGGGTGAGTCCGGCGGCGTCGACTTTTGTCGAGTCCGCCGCAGAGCAGAGCCGGCGGATGGTCGTGGCCACAGCCTTGCTGCGAGAGCTTGGCGCCGCGCTGGCGAAGCTCGGAGCGGCACTGGGGGCGGCCCGGGCAGACGCCGCGGCAGCCATTGCCCGCAGCCGGCAGCTCCCTGCGAATGCCGATGGTGCCGCCGGCCAAGTTCGCGCTAGGGCAGCGGCCGCCCTCGAAGACGCGGAGTCACGGGCCCGACGAGCCTGGCAGCAAGGGCGTTCGGACTTCGACCTCATCGGCTACGCGACCCCCGGCATGCGAAGCCGGATGCTGTCGAGCGGCTGGGATCCGGCGACAAGTGTCGCGCTGGGTTCGGCCGCATCCGCGATCAGCTGTGGCCCGATGGACGAGCTTGCCCTCCCGGCGGGCGGCAGGCTGACGGGTCCTGACGGAAGGTCCTACGAATTGGTGGTGCAGACGGCGCGTGGACGCGACGGGCGGCTGCTGGTGTCGACGCAGGAGCAGCCGGCTGACGCGATCGGTTGGCGTCGGCTGGCCGTGCGATTGGGCAGCACGGAATTTGGGCCAAAGGCCTCCGGCTGGGACAAGCTCGCGGTCGCGGTCGGTGGAGCCGCGGGGGCCGCCTACCCGGAGGGACGTACGTTCGCACCCGAACTGCTCGGGAATCTGCACATCATGCCCGCCGGTGGTGCCTACCTGCCTGACGTGACCAAGGAACCGGGCGGCACGGTCAAGGAAGCGGCCGCCGAGGCGCCCCGGGGTAAAGAGGTGGCGAAGTACTGGGTCGCGCCGGTGACCGGCCTGATCGCCGGGAGACGGGCCTCGGCCCCCGACGGCATCGGGCTGATCAACGCCGGGATCGGCGGCCTGCTGCTGTCCGGGCACCTGGACGACGGCCGCGCCGCCGGCTACCGCGTCGTATTTGAAGAGAGCCCTACCGGGGAGCTGAGGGCCCGTATGCAGCTGTATCGCATTGTGGCGGAGCCCGGTCAGTCGCCGACCACTGAGGCCTCCGGCGGCTACGTGGACAAGTCCGGCCACCTCGCCGCCATCCCGGTCACCGGGGAGGACCCCAACCGTCACCCGATCCTCACCGAGCAACACCACTGAGGCACGATCCCCTTATGGCAGCGAATGCAACATCACCGCTTCAGCTCGGCTTTCGGCTTGAGGTCTACCGCGCCGCCCAGCTCACGCTTCCGGTGGACCTGATCCAACAGGCCGAGGCGCTCGGCTATCACTCGGTCTGGTCGGCCGAGGCCTACGGTGCCGACGCCCTGACGCCGCTGGCCTACCTCGCGGCGGTGACGCGCCATATCAAGCTTGGGACGGCGATCGCGCAGGTCGCCGCCCGTCCTCCGACGGCGTTGGCGATGGCAGCGCTCACCATCGACGCGCTAGCCGGCGGTGGACGCGTCATCCTCGGCCTGGGGCTGTCAGGACCGCAGGTGGTGGAGGGCTGGTATGGCCAGCCTTGGGGTAAGCCCAACCAACGCCTCCGCGACTACGTCATGATCCTGCGGCAGGCGCTCGACCGCGAAGGCCCGGTGTCCTACGCCGGACCGGAGATCTCGCTGCCCTATAACGGGCCGGGTGCGCTCGGACAAGGCAAGCCGCTGCGTTCCATCCTGCATGCCGAGCAGCGCATCCCGATTTGGATCGCGGCCGGTGGAGGCCGCAACGTCTCGCTGGCGGCGGAGCTGGCCGATGGTTGGTTGCCGATGGGACTGGGACCAGGCGGAACCACCGAATATGCGACCGCTCTGAAGGAAGGGACGGCCAAGCGCACCGGTTCGGCGAGCGACCCTGCAGAGTTCGACGTGTTCGGCGGAGTCAGCGTGATCATCACCGACGACGTTCGCGGCGTGCTCGATGCAGCACGACCGTTGACCGCGATGTACGTGGGCGGCATGGGCAGCGAGTCGCACAACTATCACCACGACGCCATGGCGCGGCGGGGCTTTCCCGAGGCCGCCGACCGGATCGGCGAGCTGTGGCGAGCGGGACGCAAGGAAGAGGCGCGCGCCGCCGTACCGGACGAGTACCTGGAGCAGACGACACTGGCCGGATCCCCGCAGCGGATCCGGCAACGCTGGGAGGCGGGGGTCGCCGGCCCGGGTGTCACCGGATTGATCGTCTCCACCGACCAGCCGGAGGCCCTCGAGCTGATGGCCGAGCTCGCCGGCCTCGAACGTCGCAGCGAAGGAGTAAACGCATGACCTCCCCGACCAGCTCGGGCTACGAGACCATCGCCATCGACTCACCGGCGCCGTACGTTCACCGGATCACGCTTGACCGGGCCGCCAAACGCAACGCCATCTCGGCCCTGATGCGGGTGGAACTGCTGACCGAGCTGCGCCGCGCTGACCACGATCCCGACGTTCGGGTCAGCATCATTCGTGGCTCCGGGCCGTGCTTCTCGGCCGGCTACGACCTGCGGTCGGGTTCCCTCTCGGAGGGATCGCCGATCTACTCCGCGCCTGGCGACGGCGAGTGGGCGCGCCAGGCGACCGATACCTGGTTCTCCATCTGGGACCTGGCGCATCCGGTGATCTCGCAGGTGCACGGCTACGCGATCGCCGGCGGCACCGAGCTGGCCTCCGCGGCGGACCTGGTCTACGTGGCGAGCGACGCGGCCATCAGCTACCCCGTCGTGCGGGTCGCGAGCCCGCCGGACTGGCAGTACCACACGCCCTTGCTGGGGATGCGGCGCGCGATGGAGCTGATGCTCACCGGCGACCCGATCACCGGCGACGAGGCCTCGCGTATCGGCTGGGCGAACCGGGCGTTCCCGCCCGCGGACTTGGAGTCCGAGGTGCTGGCCATCGCGGAGCGAATCGCCGGCGTACCCAAGGATCTGACCAGCATCAACAAGCGCTCCGTGCACCGTTCATTTGACGTCTGGGGTGCCCGCGCCGCCATGCGTGCCGGTTCGGAGCTGCAGGCGCTGGCCGGCCACACCGCGACCGCGCACGCCGTCCGCGCCGACGTAATGGCGGCCGTCAAGGCGACTCAAAAGCCTCAAGGGTCCGCTTAAACTGGCCGATATGCCGGATATGGCGGACAGCTCTGCGGGTGAAGGTCGTCCTGATCCCGATACCGGCACGCGCAGTCCCGATCGACGCCGGACCATCGACCTGGTCCGGGTGGAGCGCGGCGAACCCGAGCGGCGCAATCTGCGTCGGGGTGAGCGCCGGGGCCCCGTCGATGGCAGCAGCCGCACCAAGTCTTCCGGCGAAGAGGCCGAGTAACCCCCGGGTAGGGTTAAGGGATGGCGCAGCCTGACGGCCGTCCCGCCGTTTCCACCTCTCCCGCTTCTCTTTCCGGCGCCCCGTCGACCCAGACGCCACCCGTCGAGATCGTTCACACCGATCCCGTGCTGGTCGTCGATTTTGGTGCGCAGTACGCGCAGCTGATCGCTCGCCGGGTCCGCGAATGCCACGTCTACTCCGAGATCGTGCCGTTCACCGCCACGGTCGAAGAGCTGCTGGCTCGCAAGCCGAAGGCGATCATCCTGTCGGGCGGTCCCAAGTCGGTCTATTCACCTGGCGCCCCCGCGGTCGACCCCGGCCTGTTCGCCGCCGGAGTCCCGGTGCTCGGAATCTGCTACGGCCACCAGGTGATGGCCAACGCCCTGGGCGGCCGGGTCGAGCCGACCGGCATCGCCGAATACGGGGCCACCCGCCTCGCTGTCGAGCGTTCTGGGGTCCTGTTCGCGGAAATGCCCGCCAGCCAGCAGGTCTGGATGTCCCACGGCGACACGGTCGTCGAGGCGCCGGCGGGCTTCACCGTTACCGCGTCGACGGATTCGACCCCGGTCGCAGCTTTCGAGGACCCCTCGCGGGGCCTCTACGGAGTGCAGTTTCACCCCGAGGTCATGCACACCGAGCAGGGGCTGGAGCTGCTCTCACACTTCTTGCGCGCCGCCGGCTGCCGCCCCACCTGGACGATGGTCAACATCGTCGACGAGGCGATTGCCAATATTCGCGAGCAGGTCGGTCCTGACGGGCGGGCGATCTGTGGCCTTTCCGGCGGGGTGGATTCGGCCGTCGCGGCGGCGGTTGTGCAGCGCGCCATCGGCGACCGGCTGACCTGCGTATTCGTCGATCACGGCTTGCTTCGCAAAGGCGAGGCCGAGCAGGTTGAGACCGATTTCGTGGCGTCCACCGGGGTTGATCTGGTGCATGTGAAATGCGCCGACCGGTTCGCCTCCGCGCTGTCGGGTGTCACCGATCCGGAGCAGAAGCGCAAGATCATCGGCCGCGAATTCATCCGCGTGTTCGAGGAGAGCGCGCGCGACATCAAGGCAAGCACGCCCGATGGCGTCGACGCTGATTTCCTCGTGCAGGGGACCCTCTACCCCGACGTGATCGAGTCGGGATCACCCACCGCCGCGAAGATCAAGTCCCATCACAACGTTGGCGGACTCCCCGACGATCTGCAGTTCGCGCTGGTCGAGCCGCTGCGGATGCTTTTCAAGGACGAGGTGCGTCGGGTCGGCGAGGAGCTCGGGCTTCCCAGCGAGATCGTCTGGCGCCAGCCCTTCCCGGGCCCCGGATTGGCGGTCCGGATCATCGGCGAGATCACCGCGGACCGCCTCGAGCTGCTACGCGACGCCGACGCCGTCGTACGCGAAGAGATCTCTCGCGCAGGCCTGGATCGCGAGATCTGGCAGGTGTTTGCCGTGCTGCTGGCCGATGTGCGGTCCGTTGGCGTGATGGGCGATGAACGCACCTACGGCCACCCCGTCATCCTGCGAGCCGTCACCAGCGAAGACGCGATGACCGCCGATTGGGCGCGGCTGCCCTATCCGGTGCTCGAGCGCATCAGCAACCGCATCGTCAACGAGGTGCCGGGCATCAACCGGGTCGCGTACGACATCACGTCTAAGCCGCCCGGCACCATCGAATGGGAGTAGGCCCAGGACGCAGCCCGAGCTCGGGCTCATAGCCGGGCGTCAGATTCAGGACGATGCTCAGCTCGTTGTCTTCGGAGCAGCCGTCAGCAGGCCAGTCGCTGGGTTGCAAGAGCGCAAGCACTGCACTGTTTTCGGGCAGGGCGGTGGCGACGAAGGCAGCGATGCCGCGCTCCTGCGCCAGCCGGCCGAGCTTGCGCAGCAGCATCGTGGCGACGCTGCGGCGCTGGTGGCAGCCGGCGACCTCTACCGCGATCTCGGCCTGAGTGGGTCTGTCCGGATCGCGAAAGTAGTGGGCGACTCCGACCAGAGTGCCGGCCTCGAACGCGACGACCGCTTCGTGGCGCCGGGCCTGGGTGAATTTCGTCGGCTCGGGGCGGCCTGGTTGGCCCGCCTATGGGACCGACCGCGCGGTCCGACGTTTCGACAAAGTAAGCGAGACGCTGACCGATCCACGGGCGGCCCTGCGGTCCGTCTGGGAAGGCGTGCGCTGAGCCCACTGCGCGCCGGCGGACCCGTCGATTAGGTCGAATGGCCGATCGACTCCCGCCGTTGCCGCCCCGAAGATAGAAGCAGGACTGAGCTGTGCCCAGATGTCCGCGTCGTGAGCCGGGGGAACGTGGACGATTCGAATGTCGCGGTGCAGTTCGCTCCGCCGCCCGCCAATCTGCCCCCGCCATGGCCAGTGCAGCCGTGGCAGGGTTACCGGTCCTACCAGCCGCCACCGCGCACGGGCGCCAACGGTTACGCGATCGCCAGCTTCGTACTCTCGCTGCTGTGGTTGGGGGGCATCGGCAGCGTCCTGGCCGTCGTCTTCGGACACATGGCGCGCGACCGGCGGCACAACTGGCGTGGGGCCGGTCATCGCCGGATGGCTCTCGCCGGGCTGATTCTTGGTTACGCCGGGGTGGCTCTCACGGTGGTGCTTATCGCGACGGGTTCGATTTACGTCAGGGCAGCCGGCAATTCGGGCGGTCCGCTCGGGCCGGGTGGGCACACCGGGGTCGCCAAGACGATGACCGATGTCGAGACCATCGCGACGAAGGTCACCGCGTACTACGACGACTCGACGGGGTCGCTCTCGCTGACGGCGACGGGGCGCAACTGGAGACTGACCGACCGGACTGGGAAGGTCGTCGACAGCGGGGTGCTGGCCTCAGCGGACGAGGCGGTCATTTCCAACGCCATCGAGGGACCGTCCACGTGGTGCATCGCCGTCGGATCCCAGCGCGACGGTTCCAAGACCTGGAGCGTGAACGCCACCGGCGACGTGCTCAACGCCAGCTGCCCCCAGAAGCTCATCTTCGCCTGATCGGCGAGTTTGACCGCAGGCACGGCCGCCGCCACGATGCTTGCCAGTGGTCGGGTTCAACATCACCTTTCGGCCACCGGGTGGAGGGTCGCAGTGAGTTCGACGATTACGCGAGTGCATGCCAAGGCCCCGATCGAGGAGGTCGTGGCAGCGCTGGACGCCGACGGCGTCGTCATCGTCGAGGACCTGCTGGACAGCGGCACCCTGGCTCGGCTCAACGACGACCTTGATCCGTTGCTCGCCGCTCCGCCTGCCAAGCGGGCCTTCCTCAATCCGGCGCTCGAGGGCTTCTTCGGTGAGAACACGCGCCACATCACGGGAGTCGCGGCCAAGTCAGGGGTCTTCGCCCGTGAGGTGATGGTCAACCCGACGCTGCTCGAGGTCTGTGACCAGGTTCTGTTGCCATCGTGCGCGAGCTACCAGCTCAACCTCGGCCACGTTCTGGACCGCGGTCCCGGCACGACGGCGCAGTACCTGCACCGCGACGAGCTGGTGTGGGTGCACCTGCCTTCTCCGCATCCGACGATTCAGCTGGCGACGATGCTTGCCCTCGTGGACTTCACGGCGGAGAACGGGGCGACGATGGTCGTGCCGGGTAGCCACCGCGGCCATGGCCATGAGGGATCGAAGACGCCGGCAGTAGCGGCGGAGATGGCTGCCGGGTCAGCGGCGATCTACCTGGGCTCGACCCTGCACGGCGCCGGGGCCAATACGACGAGCGACCAGTGGCGGCGCGGCATGCACATCAGCTACGTCGTCGGCTGGCTGCGCACCGAGGAGAACCACTACCTCACCACGTGGCCGAAGGTGGCTCATGAGCTGCCGGAGGCGTCGCAGCGGCTGCTGGGCTACGCGGCGCATGACGCTATCGACCTGGCCGGCGGCTACCTGGGCGCGGTTGAGCTGCAGGATCCGGTCCAGCTGATGGCCGGTGGGCAACTCTGAGCCAGCGGCAATCGCTAAGGGGCCGTGGCGGTCGCGACCGGAGCCCAATCCAGAATCTGGCGCGACGTCCAGACGGGATCTTCGATCTGTGGGACGTGGCCGAGGTCCGGATGGACGTCGAAGCGCCAATCCGGACGCCGTGCCGCGACGGCTTCACCGGCGGCCAAAGGCACCAGCCGATCCTTGGCCCCGAAAAGCAAGAGCGTGGGCTGCTTGATGGCCGCGATCGCCTCGAGGTAGCGCCGCGGCCGGGCCATCACCCCGGCCAGCGAGCGGGCCGCTGACAGAAATGCCCTGTCCAGCTCTGGCTTGCCGGCCCGTTCCTCGGCTAATTGCACGCTCTGGCGTACCAGCTCGGGATCGACGCGGCTGGGGTCCTGGCACACCAGCGCCATCGTCTCGGCGACCAGTCCAGCAGGGGGGACGCGCTTTCCGCGCCGGAGCATCAGCCGCTCGCCGACGAAGGGCGTGGCCATGAACATGAACGAGGCCAGAAAGCGTGGGTCACGCGGAAGCTGCTTTTTCGGAGGTGGCACGGCGGGATCGACCAGCACCAGGCGTTCCACCGTTTCCGGATGCCGCGCGGCCTGCAGCATGCTCAGCAGGCCGCCCATCGAATTGCCGATCAGCGTCACCGGGCGGCCGGCTACTGGATCGGCGGCAGCCAGGAAACCGTCGATCAGCCGCCGGTTGCTGCGGATGTCTGCGTGTCGCCCGGCGATGGGCGTCCTCCCGTTACCGGCCAGGTCGAGCGCGACGACCCGGTAGTGGTCGGTCAGCAGCGGGGCGAGTGATATCCAGTTGACGTACGACCCGCCCAAGCCGTGGACGCATACCGCGAGCGGCGCGTCGGCCGGGCCCCCGAAATCGACCCAGTGCACCGGCAGGCCGTCCACGTCGACAAAGTGCGAAGGCGGCGGGACCAGGGTCTTCGCGGGCGTCACTTCAGTCATGAGCTGACGGTAGCGACAGCAGCAGACCGAAGTCGTCGGCGGGATCGGTGTAGCAGCTGACCGGGGTGAATCCAGCGGCCACGAGCTCCGCCTCGAGGGCCTCCCGACGGAACTTGGTCGAGACCTCGGTCCGCATCTCTTCACCCGCCGCGAACGTCACCGACAGATCCAGGGCGCGAACCGTTACCCGCAGGTCGCGACTGGCCCGCAGTCGCATCTCGATCCGGCTGTGTGCCGCGTCCCAGACGGCCACGTGCTCGAAGGCTTCCGGGTCGAAGTCGGCGTCGAGCGCAGCGTTGATCACGCGCAGCACGTTGCGGTTGAATTCCGCGGTCACGCCGGCTGAATCGTCGTAGGCGGCGACCAGTCGGCCGGCGTCCTTCACCAGATCTGCGCCGAGCAGGAAGCTGTCGCCGGGTCGCAACGCCGCCCGGACGTCACGAAGGAAGGCAGCGCGCGGAACGGGTTCCAGGTTGCCGATGGTCGAACCCAAAAACGCGATCATGCGCCGGCCGGTGCCGCTCTCCAGCAGTGCGGGGACGTGGCTCTCGAAATCGCCCACCACACCGGCGACCTGCAGGCCGCGATACTCCGCAGCCAGGCTGGCGGCAGCTTGTGCGAGCGTGACCTCATCGACGTCGAATCCCACGTAACCACGCAGTGACCCTTCGGCCTGAAAGGCGTCCAGCAGCAGATGCGTCTTCTCCGAGGTGCCTGAACCCAGCTCCACCAGGGTTTCCGCCTGTGCCAGCGCGGCGATGTCAGCCGCCGCCGCGGCGAGGATGGCCCGTTCGGTGCGGGTCGGGTAGTACTCGGGCAGTCGGGTGATCTCGTCGAACAGCTTGCTTCCGCGCTCGTCGTAAAACCACTTGGGTGGCAACGTCTTTGGCGTCGAGGTGAGCCCCGCGCGCACGTCCGCCCGAAGCGCCTGCTCGAGCGCGTCCGGCGCGAGGTGGCGGTGGATGGGGATCCGGTCGGCCGGGCCGTACTGCGCGTTCACACTTCTCCCAGGTCGGTGACGCCAACCCCGTCCGGGGTCGCGGTGAGCAGACTGTGGTCAGGAATGTCACGCCAGCCGGGATCGTCGTCATAGGGCTCGCTGGCGACCGCCACCCCGCTTGCGTTGACCAAGACCGAAAGCGTGTCGCCCCAGGTGGTGGCGAGGATCCGGGTGCCGTCAGAAGCCAGCACATTGAGCCTGGCGGAGGGATCTTTGGCGCCGATCTCGCGGACGCGTTCTCCGAGCTTGTCCGGGGCGTCGAGTAACCAGGCCGCCAGTACGGCGCTGTCACACACCGACTCCGCGCCTCTCCACGCTGAGTCGGGAAGTATCCGAGCATCGAGGCGACCGTTGTGCGACAGGAGCCACCCGTCGCCGGTGAAGGGCGCCGTGGCTGCTTCCTCGATCGGCATTCCAACGGTGGCACTGCGGACTGCCGCCAGGATCGCGGTCGCGCTGACGTGCGGAGCCACCGCGGCGAATGAAGCGTCGCCCCAAAGCGGACGGGCGGCCCTCCACCGCGCCGGCGTTGAGAGTCCCGGGGTCCACCATCCCGCCCCCCAGCCGTCGGCGTTCATCAGTCCGTGGGCCTGCCGGCGCGGCGCGTACGACTGGTGCAGCAGCCCGAATTCGGGTTCGAGCACCAGCGACGCCACTGTCCGCGACGTTCCCAGCCAGGCAATATGACGACACATCAGGCGTCCCAGGCGAGGCGCAGCCCGGTGAAGATCTGGCGGCGGATCGGCAGATCCCAGTTGCGGAACGTGGCACGGATCGCGTACGCGTCCGTCGCCCAGGAGCCACCTCGAAGCACCCGGTAATCCGGTCCGAAGAAGGGCGCGGAGTAGTTGTGGTAGATCATCGGCGTGAATCCGGGCCAGGGGCGAAGCGGTGACGACGTCCACTCCCAGACGTCTCCGATCAGCTGCTCGACGCCGTACGCGGAGGCTCCCTGGGGGTAGGCCCCAACGGGTGCCGGACGCAGCGCGCCGCCGCCGACGTTCGCCGTGCCTGCCCCCGCTGGCGCTAGACCGGCAGCGGCCTTCTCCCACTCGTGCTCGGTGGGCAAGCGCGCTCCTGCCCACCGCGCATATGCCTGCGCCTCGTAGTAATTGACGTGCTGAACCGGCTCATCCGCAGGTACGGATTCGACGACCCCGAAGCGCCTGCGCACCCAGCCGCCGGCCCCGTCGGGTGACCAGAAAAGAGGGGCCTTGATCTCGTCATCGCAGCGCTGCTCTCGGCCCGCCGCCGACCACCACCGAGCGTCCTGATAGCCGCCGTCGGCGATGAACATCTCCCATTCCTGGTTCGTGACGGGCACCCGCCCGATACGGAATGCGGGCACCTCCACCACATGCTGCGGCCGCTCATTGTCCAATGATTCCAGCACATTTGGTCCGTCGACGCCGATCACCGCAGGCCCGCCGGCGATCAGCACTGAATCTTCTCGCCCGCCTCTTACCGACCGGCCGGAAGGCAGCCTTTCGCCGGTGAGCAGCGGAGCTCCTTCGCGCAGCTGGTGCGTGGCCAGCATGGTCTCCACGTGCTGCAGCTCGTGCTGGGCCACCAGCGAGGTGACGAATCCGGCTCCGGTCGGTCCCGGGTCGTCAGTGAGCGGATCGTCTCCGGTCACGAGATCCACGACGCGATCGCGTACCTGCGCCAGATAGCGACGAGAGGTCTCGGCGTCCAGCAGCGGCAGCCGAATGCGGCTGGCCCGTGGATGGGTGAAGGCGTCATACAACCCGGCGACCTCGTCGGTGTACACCGGATCGCGCGGTGCGGATCTCCAGGCCAGTCGCCGCAGCAGGAAGTGCTCCTCCTGCTGACCGATGTGGGCCAGATCCCACACCAGCGGGCTCATCAGCGGCGAGTGCTGTCGGGTCAGCTCGATCTCGTCGAAATCAGTGAGCGCCAAGGTGCGGCGACGGGCTCCCTCGAGGGCCTCCAGAGCAACGTGTCGGGCCTGCTGGCCGCTGGCGGATCCTGGTGGGGCCGTCAGCACAGCTCGTCCGCGGTGAGGGTGGCAAGCGGCCCGTCACGGTGGGCCCGATCCAGGACGAGGTCGGCAGGAGTTCGTCCGGATTCCACCAGCTCGGCCCAGCTCTCTACCGCCGGACGCAGCGTCGCAGCCACCGCCGGCAAGGCCGCCAGCACCACGCCACGAGCAGCGGCAGCAATCACCGGGTCGCCGATTCCGAGCCGGGCGGCATCGGCGGTGCGCCGGGCGATCGGTTCGGCGGCTTCGGCAGCCAGACTGGCCGCTTGCGGGTCATCGAGCACGGCAACTGTCAGCGCTGCCAGGCCCGGCCACCACGCGGCGGGAACGGTGTCAAGGAGCCTGATCTCCAGAAAACCCCGCAGGCGCAGGGGTGGAAACAGCGTCGTGGTGTGCAGCTCGAGGTCAGCCAGGGTCGGCCAGCGGCCGCCGAGCAGGCGCTCCCCGGTGACCCAGCTGACCAGCGGGATCCGCTCAAGTACCGGGGTGCGGGCGCCCGTCGCGGGGTCACGTAACAGCATCACCGGAGCTGCCAGGGCGAACGAGGCCCACGCTCCGGCCGGGTCACCATGTCCGGCGAAGGGTGAGCAGCGGCCGGGATCCAACCGCTGCCACATGGCGGCGCGCTCAGAGCGGAAGCCGCGATCGTGTCCGCGCAACATGGGAGAGCACGCGGACAGGGCGAGCAGCGCGGGAGTCAGGCGATGGATCTGGGCCACCCGCTCGGCCCAACCGTCTTCCGGGCCGGCCTCGACGTTGACCTGTAGCGAGGCGCTGGAGCACATCATGGTGGCGGCTTCATCGCGGTAGCCGGCGGCGCCGAAGTAGCCCGCCATGGCGGCGTAGCGGTCGCCGGGGTGCACGCGCACCGGGCTGCGCACCGGGTCCGTACCGGTGGACAGCAGACCCAGCCCGGCCGCGGCGAGCGCCGGGCCAAGCGCCGCCGAGTCGGCCTGTAGCGCCTCGACGGCCGCAGAAACGTCAGTCGCCGGCAGCGTGGAGAGCTCCACCTGCCCACCTGGCTCCATGGTCAGGCGGCTCTCGTGAGGCAGTGCCAGGCCGTTGAGGGCGCGCTGCAGCCGCTGCCAGGACACGACGGACGAAGGTGACGTCAGATCTACGACGTGACGCTCGAGTTCGAGGCCGACCCTGCCCAGCGGGCTCGGAGTCAGCGCGCCGTCGACCAGGTGCTCACGCGCGAACTCCTCAGTACAGGGGGCATCCGGGTCGATCGAGACAGTACGGACGGCCATTGGCAGCCCCTCCAGGTCCGGACCGGCTCCCCTTCGGGAGCCGCGGGTCGGTGCGGGGCCGGCTGCCCGTGCTGGACGCCGTCCTCGTGACTAGCTTGTGACAACCACCAACTGAGTGCAAGTCATCCCATCCCCCAGGAGAGTCGGTAATTAACCGGTGGCGGCGGGTGGAAGCGGGGCATAGGGCTGGTTGGCCAGCGCGGCGTTGAGACTTCGCCCCCAGGCGAGGGCGGGGATGTCCCCGCCGAAGACCTGCGCGTAATAGGTGCCGCCCGCATAGACATTGGTCAGCGGGTGGGCCTGCGGGCCGCTGATGTTGCCGGCCTCCACGGCGGCCGCCAGCTGCGGGGTGTAGCCAACGAACCAGGCGCTGCTGTAACCGTCGGTGGTGCCGGTCTTGCCGGCTGCCGGACGCCCGTAGAGCGTGGCGTTGGGGTAGCCGGTGCCGTTCGTGATCACACCTTCAAGCACGCTGGTGACCTGGTCGGCGATCGCGGGGGTGATCACCTGCTGGCAGGCCGGCGGAGGGGTGAGCGCCACTTTCTTGCCGTCGGGATCGGTCGCTGAGAGCGCGCCGCGAGGTTCGCAGCGCAGGCCGTGGGCCGCCAGGGTCGCGTAGGCGGTCGCCATGTCCAGCGGGCTCACCACGTAGGCGCCGATCGTCAGCGAGCCGCTGTTGGGCCCGACGGTCTTCAGCCGCTGGGCCGGAATCCCGAGCCGGATCGCCATGTCGGCGACGTTCTGCACGCCCACCTTCTGCTCGAGCTGGATGTAGTAGGTGTTCACCGAGTTCCAGGTGGCCTGGACCATGTCGTAATTCCCGGCTTCGGCGGGATCCGCGTTGGAGAATCCGTTGCTGCAGCCCGCCAGCGGGGAACGTCCGCTGCCCGCCTTGATGACGTAGACCGGTGAGACGTAGCAGGCCGGTGCGTAGAAGGACGTGCTCAAAGGCAGGCCCTGCGAAATCGCCGTGGTCAGCGTGAAGACCTTGAACGTCGACCCGGGCTGCAGCGAGGCGGTGGTGAGCACCGGGATGGTGGTCTGACCCGGACCCGTGCCGTACGGCTTGTTGACGGCCATGGCCAGCACGTTGCCGGTGCCCGGCTGGACGATCGCCTCTGCCACCGTGACGCTGTTGGACTGTTCAACGGTCTCGTCGAGGGCGTTCTGCGCGGCGGCCTGGATGGTGGGATTGAGCGTGGTCTTGATCGTCAGGCCGCCCTCGAGCAGCCGGTTGCTGCGCTCGGTCTGCGTCGCGCCGAGCGCGGGATCGGCGAGCAGTTGGGTGCGTACCCAATCGCAGTAGAACGCCGCCTTGGAAGTCAGGCACGGGTCGGCGGTCGCGGGAGGCGCGACCGGATGCAGGCCGAGTGGTGCGGCGTTCGCTGCCGCCTCCTGCGCCGCGGTCAGATGCCCGAGCTCGTGCATCCGGGCCAGGACCTCGCCGCGACGCTTCCGGGCCGCCGCCGGATAAGTGATCGGGTCGTCGGAGGACGGGCTCTGGACCAGTCCGGCCAGCAGCGCAGCCTGCGGAAGGGTCAGCTTGTCGACGGTCGTGCCGAAGTATCGGCTGGCGGCCGCCCCGATGCCGTAAGCGCCGTGTCCGAAGTAGGCGATGTTGAGGTAGCCCTCGAGGATCTGGCTCTTGGATTCACGGTCCTCCAGCGCCAGCGCCAGCCGGGCTTCGCGCAGCTTTCGCGCAAAGGACTTGTCAGTCGCCTCCTGCGCCGCCTGGGTGGAATCCGCGCTGTAGAGCAGCACGTTCTTCACGTACTGCTGGGTGATCGTCGAACCGCCCTGTGACAGGTTTCCGTTGGAGTCCTCGACCGCGGCGCGCAACAGGCCTTTGTAATCGATCCCGTGGTGGGAGTAGAAGCGGCTGTCTTCGATGTCGACGATCGCGGTCTTCATGACCGGCGCGACCTGCGCGATAGTCACCGGGACGCGGTTCTCCGGACCGTGCAGGACGGCGATCAGCGAGCCGTCGGCGGCATAGATCTTGCTGTCACGACCGAGAATCGGATCCGGCAGCACGGTCGGCAGCGATTCGAAATGGTCGCTCACCGCCTTGGCGGCCAGCCCGGTGCCGAGCACTACTGGCGTGACGATGCCCGCCGCGAGCAGGCCAGCAGCCATGGCGAGGGCAACGAGGTAAAGCAGCTTGCGGGGCTGGCGCGAGCCGCCTGGCCCTCGTCCGCCCGACGCGCTGCCGCCTCCAGAGTTGCGGGCCGGAGGCGCGGGTGGCCGCATGTCGGTCATGGTCATTATGTCGAAAGGCTAACCAGCCCCCCTGGGAGCTGGATGTATGCCGTAGGCGTGTTGCACAGCTGGTTCTCAGGCAGCGTCTTGACGCGGCGTGGTCAGGCGGTGTCGACGACTTGAAACGCCTCGGCCAGTCGCCCCTCGGGCAGCCCGCCCGCCTGGGCTTGCGCTCCCAGCCAACCCCTCAGCAGGCCCTCCAGATCGATATCCGCGGTCTGGCTGACGTGTGCTTTTAGCGCGGCAATCTTGCGATCGAACGTGTCGGTGATGTCCACCCAGTGGTTCAGCAGAGCTGTCGGCGCGGCATTGATCCAGACCTCACCGACCGACCATTCGGCGAATCCGGCCGCCAGCAGCTCAGGGTGGGCGAACGGATTGCGTGCATCGGGATACACGGCGCAGAGTGCTGCCTCGCCGGTACGCAGGTGGTCTGGATGGGAAGCGCCGATGCGGGCCCAGTTGCGCTCGGGCGATTGGCACACGACACGCTGAGGCCGGACCTGCCGGATCACCCGCGAAATGTCGCGGCGCAGATCCTGGGTCACCTCAACGGCGCCGTCGGGGTAGCGGAGGAAGGTGACGTCATGAACTCCGACCTCGTCGGCAGCGGCGCGTTGTTCCGCTTCCCTGACGCCGGGGATCTCGCTGCGCGGGACGGTCGGGTCGAATCCGCCGGCCTGGCCGCTGGTGACGATGCAGTACGCCACCTCGATGCCCTTCGCTGTCCAGCCGGCCACGGTGCCCGCCGAGCCGAAGTCCGCGTCGTCGGGATGGGCCGCGATCACCAGTACCCGCTCGATTTCGGAATCATCTCTGGGGACAGTGCTGCGCACGCTTGTGGTCACCCTTCGCATGATGGCCTCTGGGGCGTGCCGTGACCGATTCTGATCAAGCTTCGAACGTACGATCGGATGCAATGAGCGCCTTGCCACTAGACCTTCCCGAGGTCCTCGAGTCAGCGGCTCCCGCAGACGCCCAGACGCGTTCTGAACGTTCAGAACAGGACCGTGCTGCGGCGCGCGCCGCGCGTATTGAGGCGCTGCTGTCCGACCTCAACGCCCCGCAGCGCGCGGCCGTGGAGCATGAGGGCGGTCCGCTGCTGGTTGTCGCCGGAGCCGGCTCGGGCAAGACCCGCGTCCTGACCCGGCGCATCGCGTATCTGCTGGCCGCCCGGGGGGTCGCGCCGGGCGAGGTGCTGGCGATCACCTTCACTAACAAGGCCGCCGGCGAGATGCGTGAGCGTGTGGCGGATCTGGTCGGCCCCCGAGCCCGCAGCATGTGGGTGAGCACGTTCCACAGCGCCTGTGTGCGGATCTTGCGCCGGGAGGCCAAGTCGCTGGGCTTCACCAGCTCCTTCACGATTTACGACTCCGCGGATTCGCAGCGGCTGCTCAAGCAGGTGATCCGCGAGCTGGATCTGGATCCCAAGCGCAATCCGCCCCGCGCCCTCGCCGCCAAGATCAGCAACCTCAAGAACGAGCTCATCGACTTCGACACGGCACGCTCCAAGGCCGAGACCGCCGAGGAGCTGCAGCTGGCCGACATCTACGCCAATTATCAGCGTCGCCTGCTGCAGGCCAACGCGCTCGATTTCGACGACCTGATCGGCACGACGGTCGCGCTTCTGCAGGCGTTCCCGGACATCGCGGAGCACTATCGCCGGCGGTTCCGCCACGTGCTGGTGGACGAATACCAGGACACCAACCACGCCCAATACGTCCTCGTCCGCGAGCTGGTCGGCACCGACGATCCCGACGCCGATAAAGCCGGGTCCGCCGGGGATCGGGCGGAGCTGTGCGTGGTGGGCGACGCCGACCAGTCGATCTACGCCTTCCGCGGGGCGAGCATCCGCAACATCGTGGAGTTCGAGAGCGATTACCCCGACGCCACCGTGATCTTGCTGGAGCAAAATTACCGCAGCACCCAGACCATCCTTTCCGCTGCAAACGCCGTCATCGCCAAGAATCCCGACCGCATCCCCAAACGGCTGTGGAGCGATTCCGGCGCCGGCGAGCAGATCGTCGGCTACGTCGGGGACAACGAGCACGACGAGGCCGCTTTCGTCGCCGAAGAAGTCGACCGGCTCTCGGACAAGGAGGGCTTCCGGCCCGCCGACGTCGCGGTCTTCTACCGCACGAACGCTCAGAGCCGCAGCTTTGAAGACGTCTTCATCCGGGTCGGGCTGCCGTACAAAGTGGTCGGCGGCGTCCGCTTCTACGAGCGCCGTGAGGTGCGCGACGCGCTGGCGTATCTCCGGCTGCTGGCCAACCCGGCTGACACCATCAACCTGCGCCGCATCCTCAACGTGCCCAAGAGGGGGATTGGCGACCGGGCGGAAGCGATGGTCGCGGCTTACGCCGACCGCGAGCGGATCTCCTTCGCCGAGGGGCTGGAGCGGGCTCGTGACGCACCGGGCCTGGCGACCCGCTCGCTGAACGCCATCGAGGGGTTCAACGCGATGATGGCGGAGATCCGCTCGGCGGCCGACGCCGGCGTTCCGCCGAGCGAGCTGCTTGAGCTGATCTATGACCGCACCGGGTATTTGCAGGAGCTGCAGGAGAGCCCCGATCTGCAAGAGCAGGGCCGCGCCGAAAACCTGGAGGAGCTGGTGTCGGTCGCCCGCGAGTTCGAAGACCTGGCGATCGAAGGCGGAGGCACCGCCCTGAACGACTTCCTCGAGCAGGTGTCGCTGGTCGCCGACACCGACGAGATCCCTGACGGCGATGGGTCGGGCGGTGTCGTCACGTTGATGACCTTGCATGCGGCGAAGGGCCTGGAGTTTCCGGTCGTTTTCCTGACCGGGATGGAAGACGGGGTCTTTCCGCACGAGCGCGCGCTGTCCGATACGACCGAGCTGGCCGAGGAGCGCCGGCTGGCTTACGTGGGGATCACCCGCGCGCGCCAGCGGCTCTACCTCTCGCGTTCGGTCACCCGGCGGGGCTGGGGAGAGCCGCGGTATTACCCGGCTTCGCGGTTCCTGGACGACGTGCCCGCCGAACTCGTCGATTGGCGCCGCCTGCCCGAGCCGGCGATGGCCGCGGCCGCGCAACGGATCGCGCCAATGGGCGGATCGGGCGGCCGGCGGCAGGCGGGTCCCGGGCTGCGGCCCGTCGTCGCGCTCGACCCCGGTGATCGGGTGACGCATTCGGCGTGGGGGATGGGCACGGTCGTGTCCACCAGCGGCGAGGGCGACAAGGCGCGGGCGCGTATCGACTTCGGCGGCGACGTAGGAGTCAAGGAATTGCTGCTGCGCTACGCCCCAGTGGAAAAGCTCTAGACGGTCACGCCGTGCTCGCGGAGCCAGACGGCGGGGTCCATGCGCGCGCCGCCGGGCAGGTGCACCTCGAAATGCAGGTGCGGACCGGTCGAGTAACCGGTGCTGCCCACGTTGCCGAGCTGCTGACCGGCGACGACGAGCTGGCCGACCTTCACCGTCCAGGCTGACATGTGCGAGTAGGTGGTCACGTAGCCATCGAGCTGGGCGACCTCGACGTGCATGCCGTAGCCGTCATCCCAGCCGACGAAAGTGACGACGCCGGAATGCGCGGCACCAATCGGCGTGCCGTAGGGAGGCGCGATGTCGATGCCGGGGTGGGTGCCATACCACTGGGTGACCGGCCCCGGCACGGGTCGCACGTAGACCGGAGCGGTCAGGGCCTTGCGGACGAGGCTGCGTGAGGCCCGCTGGATCTCGGCTGCGGTCAGGGGGGCGGGCTTCGCTTCAATCGCGGGGCCGGAGTTGAGCCCGTCGAGCCGCCGCTCGTCGCTCCTGGCGATCTTCAAAAGGTTCATGTCGTCGGCCTGGACGTAGGTCATGGCCTGGGAGTGGCTGCTGCCGGCCGAGGCACTGGCGGTCGAAACCGCTACCGCCGGCAGCACGATGGTCGTCAGGAGCGCGACCGTCGGGATCCAGCGGTAGCGGGGACGTTGCAAAGCCACGTGGAGAAGTCCTCATAATCTCGAGCGCTGTGGTGCCTTCGGGGATGACCGTCGGGCAGTTGGGGATGGCTCCAGCCACGGCGACTTGACTTCCAAGGTTTGGAAAACCAAGCCGTTCCGAGGGGGCTCGACGAAGCGTCCGCAACGTACACAGTGGTTCTGAGCGTGCCGAATGCCAGGGGTCGCCAGGCTCGAATGACGTCCGGAGTGACTGACCGTTACAGCAGGTCGTAGATCCCTACGGACCCACAACTGTGGGACTCGTCACCTTCACCGCAGGTCTAGAGGATTCCAGGGAGAGGGCCGGACCATCTGCGCTCGCGTGCTGACTGTCGGCGAGCGGGTTCGAGCCAACTCTGCGTAGCGATGGTAGCGGCGACGGTGCGTCCGAAAGCCTTGGAATCGGGGGCCGGTACGGCGGCGTCAGCCACCCCCAAAGCCAGCAGATCGGCCGGCCGCAGACCGTAGAGCCGAGAAATCTCCGCTGCGGGGCGATGGAGTGTGATTGCGGCGCCCTCGGGCACCAGCGCCGCAAAGTAGGCATCGGGCCCGACGAGCAGGACGTCGCAGCAGGCGGCGGCGAGGGCACCACCGGAGCCACCTTCCCCGATCAGCACGGCCACTGTGGGCGCACGGCAGGTCAGCACGGCGTCCATGGCTTCGCCGATCGCCTGCGCCAGCCCGTCGCGTTCCGAGACCGGTCCGGGCTCGGCACCCGGCGTGTCGACGAGCGTGAGAAGTGCCAGCTCCAGCCGGCTGGCCAGCCGGGCGGCGCGGGTCAACAGCCGATACCCCGCGGGCGTCGGACGACCACCACGCTGGGCGGCCAGTGCGACAGCGACCACGGGCTGATCGCTGGCCGCCAGCCGGCCGATCGCCACGGCGACACTCTCATCGCTGCCGCGTAGCGCCACCGAGTCGTCGAGGAGCTGTCCGAGCAACTGGGAGGCATCCGGACGGGGCAGCTCCCGGGCTGCGGACACCTGATCCGGACCGTCGCGCTCGGGGAGCGCCGCGACGGCCGGCGCCCGCACCGTACGGATGTGTGGGGTTTCCAGCGCGGCCAGTGCCCGGTCAAGCCAGTGCGGGACGTCCGCCGGCAGCACCAGGGCATCGACCAGCCCCGCCTCGTAGGCGGATGCTGCCGTGTGGCTGCCCGGGCCCGGGGCCGCGCCGGTGATCGCCTCCACTACCCGTGGCCCGGCGAAGCCGATGGTGGCGCCGACCACGGCGCACCGAACGTCGGCCCGGCTGCCGAGCGTCACCCATACTCCGCCGGTCGTGGGGTGGTCGGCGACAGCGATGTGGGGGATCCCCGCCTCGGCAAGCCGGTGCACGCCGATCGTGGCCCTGGCCATCCCCACCAGCCCGGCGACACCTTCCTGGAGCCGGGTCCCGCCGCTGCGCAGCAAGGAGATCAGCGGGCGCCTGGCGCGAATGGAGGCGTCGACGGCGGCCAGAAATGCCCCGGCGTCGAGCTCGCCGAAACTGCCGCCGAGCACGTCGAATTCCCAGCAGACAACGATGACCGAGCTGGCTCCGATGGTGGTGCGGCCCCAGCGGACGGCGCGCCGAGGCACGTAATCAGGCCATTTCAGCCGGTTGATCGGGTCTTGGTCCGGCGGGTCCGGCGCCCAGCTGACGCCTTCCAGGATCGAGGCGCGCCAGTCAACGCTCTGGTCACGGCTCTCGCCGACCCCGTGGGAGGGGGGCATCCGATCACCTTTTCGGCTGGGCTCTAGCTGTGCCGGGTCTGCCTTCCCCCAAACGGTACGAGCACACGCCCCGGATCCAGGTGGCGCCATTGGCTCCTGGCGTCAGGGCGCCACCACGGTGTGGCGCGGTGGGGGGAGAAGCAGCGCGGAAATGGCAGGGGCGGTAGTGACGATCACCGCTTCTGTTGGGGCGATGCTGCGCCACACAGCGTCAGCCGATAGCGTTCCCTTCTCGTGGACCTATTCGAACATCAGGCGAAAGAGATCTTCGCCCAATACGGCATCCCGGTGCCCACCGGCAAGGTAGCCACCACCCCGCAGGAAGCCCACGCCATCGCGGCGGAGCTTGGCGGCCGCGTGGTAGTGAAGGCACAGGTCAAGGCGGGTGGCCGGGGTAAAGCCGGTGGTGTCAAGGTGGCTGACGATGCTGCTGACGCGCAGGCCAAGGCAGCGGCCATCCTCGGCATGGACATCAAGGGCCTGACGGTCCACAAGGTCCTGGTGGAAAACGCCTCGGCGATCGCGGAGGAGTACTACGTCTCCTTCCTGCTTGACCGCGCCGGGCGCAGCTTCCTGGCCATGTGCTCCGTCGAGGGAGGCATGGAGATCGAGGAGGTCGCCGTCAAGGCCCCCGAGATGCTCGCGCGCATCCCGATCGATCCGCTGGTTGGTGTCGACGTCGCAACGGCCCGCAGCATCGCCAAGGCCGGCCACCTGCCGGAAAAGGCGCTCGATGGCGCAGCCGACCTGCTCGCCAAGCTCTGGAAGGTCTTCGTCGGCGAGGACGCGACGCTGGTCGAGGTGAACCCGTTGATCCTGACGGCCGATGGGCAGGTCGTCGCCTTGGACGGCAAGGTCAGCCTGGATGAGAACGCCGCCTTCCGGCACGAGTCGCACGCTACCCTGGAGGACCAGAGCGCTGTCGATCCGCTGGAGCAGCTCGCTCGCGAGAAGCATCTGAATTACGTGAAGCTCGACGGCAGCGTCGGGATCATCGGAAACGGCGCCGGTTTGGTCATGTCGACCCTCGACGTCGTCACCTATGCGGGTGAGGAGTTCGGCGGCCAGCAGCCCGCCAACTTCCTGGACATCGGCGGCGGCGCCAGCGCACAGGTGATGGCGGACGGACTCTCGATCATCCTGGGCGACCCGAACGTCAAGTCGGTCTTCGTGAACATCTTCGGCGGCATCACGGCCTGCGACGCGGTCGCCAACGGCATCGTGCAAGCGCTGGACCTGCTGGGCGGCAGCGCGATCAAGCCGCTCGTCGTGCGGCTCGATGGCAATAACGTCGTCGAGGGCAGGCGGATCCTCCAGGAGGCGAACCTGCCTGTCGTGCATCTGGAAGAGACGATGGACGGCGCGGCCCGCAAAGCCGCCGAACTCGCGTCAACTGCGGTCTGAGGGCGGACGAAATGGCAATCTGGCTCACTGAAAATTCCAAGGTCATCGTCCAGGGGATCACCGGCGGCGAGGGCAGCAAGCACGCCCGCCGGATGGTCGCGGCCGGCACGAATGTGGTCGGCGGTGTGAACGCCAAAAAGGCCGGCACCGAGGTGGATGGGCTGCCTGTCTTCGCCAGCGTTACCGAGGCGATCGAGAAGACCGGCGCTGACGTATCCGTGGTCTTCGTACCGCCGAAGTTCGTCAAGGACGCCGTCATCGAGGCCATCGACGCTGAGATCCCGCTCATCGTCGTCATCACCGAGGGCATCCCGGTGCACGACTCGACAGAGTTCTACGCGTACTCGGTGAAGAAGGGCAAGAGCCGCATCATCGGCCCGAACTGCCCCGGCATCGCCTCTCCCGGCAAGAGCAACGCGGGCATCATCCCCGCCGACATCACCCCCGCCGGACGCATCGGGCTGGTCAGCAAGTCGGGCACCCTGAC
This sequence comes from uncultured Actinomycetota bacterium, assembly GCA_963839015.1. Lineage (GTDB taxonomy): Bacteria > Actinomycetota > Actinomycetes > Frankiales > Frankiaceae > DATAZK01. The sequence continues at coordinate 46,267 of CAWITL010000002.1, forward strand.
GTATCAGATGATGTACGAGCTGCGTGACTTCGGCTTCTCGACCTGCGTCGGCATCGGCGGCGACCCGGTCATCGGCACGACGCACATCGACGCCCTCGACGCGTTCGAGGCGGACCCCGAAACTGACGCGATCGTGATGATCGGTGAGATCGGCGGCGACGCCGAGGAGCGCGCCGCGGCGCACATCGAGGCTCACATCAGCAAGCCGGTCGTCGGCTACGTCGCCGGGTTCACCGCGCCTGAGGGCAAGACGATGGGCCACGCCGGCGCCATCATCTCAGGATCGTCCGGTACCGCGCAGGCCAAGAAAGAGGCCCTGGAAAAGGCCGGCGTGCGCGTCGGAAAGACGCCCAGTGAGACCGCTCGGCTGATGAAAGAGATCATGCGAGCGCTCTGACGCATCGTGGGTGGTGGGCGTTATGCGTCTTTTGTCGGGGTATTCAGGCGCCTGTCAGGATAACGACAGCCGTGTCGGCTGCTTGCTCCTTGCATGCGCAGTACACCGCCCCCACACTCCATTTTGATCGACGGCAGCCCGCCGGCGACAAAACATGGAGGTAGCACTCATGGCTGTCATCGGCGGCCGTAACGTCGCAACAAACGACATCGTCATCATGGCATCAGGTCTGGTCATGTTCATCGTCAGTTTCTTGCCGTGGTACGGAGCGAGCTTCCTGGGCCACAGCGACAGCGTCAGTGCGTGGAGCGCGGGCTTCGGCGCGTGGTTCTCCTGCCTGCTCGTACTGGCCGTGGGCGGCGTCGTGGCCTTCAGAGTGTTCGGCGGGCGCGATCTGCCTGCCTTGGGCAACGGCACCGTGAGTTGGGCTTTCGTCCTCACCGCCGTCAGCATCCTGGCGGCGATCATCGTGCTGCTGCGTTGGCTCACCTACCCGAGCTCGAGCGTCAGCGGGCTGAGCGTCGGCGCCAAGTTCGGTACTTACGTCGGACTCATCGTCGCGATCGTGCAGGCCGTCTTCGGTTACCTCTCGATCGTCAAGGCCGGCGAGAAGCTCCCCTGGCAGAAGCGCACTGCCTGACCGCATTTCAAGCATCGCCATCGGCGGCCCGGGAGATCACTCCCGGGCCGCTGGCGTTTGGGAGTGTTTGGGTGCTGATGGCGCGGCGTTTCACCGGCGGGGTGCTACCGCTGCGTGCGAGCCTGACGGGCAATGCCCGACCTGCTGAATCAGACGCCGAAGGCGGCCCCGCGCGCCGCTGCGCCGAGGCCCCGTCGCCCTGCCCCGCCACCGCCTCCGGCCCGCCGGCGATCCCGCGTCGTTACGGGAATCACTGGGGCTCTCGCGGCGGCCGCGGTGGGCATGCTGCTGGTGCAAGCCGTCTGCCTCATCGCCTGGATCGCCGAACCCCGCTCGGCCGCCCCGCTCAGTGCGGCGTTGCGCACCGGAGCCGCTTTCTGGCTGCTCGGTCACGGTGGCCGCCTCGGGATGCCCGCGGGCACGGTTGCGCTCATCCCGCTCGGGCTGTCCCTGCTTTTCGCCGCGCTGCTGGTACGGGCGGGAGCGGCCGTAGCTCGGGTGCGGCCGTCGGTTCCCCGCCGGGGAATGCTCCTGGTCTGCGCGCTGGCCGTGGCCATTCCCTACGCGCTTGTCGCGGCGGTTGTGGCGTTGGGTGCCCGCGGCGGTGGACTGCAGCCGTCGGTCTGGACCGCCGCGCTCGGCGCCTTCGTCATTGCCGCTGCTGCCGCGGCGGTCGGTGGGGCGCGCGCCGTGCCACACAGCGCCGCAGGCACGCCTCTCAAGCCCTCACCGCTGCGGGCGATGGCGGCTGGGATCGGCGTGGCGGGCGCGTTGCTGATCGCCGTGTCCGCCGTGGTCGCTGCGATCGCCCTTGCGACGCACGTATCCGATGCTGCCGCGCTCGCCCGTCCGGCCAAGGCCGGAGCCGTCGGCGGTTTCGGGCTGCTGGTGCTGCAGGCTGCCCTCACACCAAATGCTGTGCTGTGGACGGCGTCGTACGTGCTCGGACCGGGTTTCGCGCTTGGCGCGGGCACGCTGGTCAGCCCCACCGGCGTTCACCTTGGCGACGTTCCGGGGCTCCCGATGCTGGCCGCCCTCCCGGCTAGTGCCGCGCCCTGGCCGGTCTACGTCCTTTTCCTGGTCCCTCCCGCCGCCGGCGTGCTGGCCGGCGTGGTCATGATCCGCCGGCTCCCCCGAACTCCGGACCTGCTGCGGGCGGGCCTGTTATCGCTTGGCGTCGCGCTGAGCATCAGCTTGCTGGCCGGCGTGCTGGCCGCCCTGTCCGGCGGCCCGGTCACCCGCGGCCGCCTCGGGACGATCGGACCGTCATTCCTGCAGGCCGGCGCCGCTGCGGCCGTCGAGGTCGGGGTTCCGACAATCGTCGCCGCACTGGCCCTCACCTGGCACCGGCAGCGTCACCGGGGTCGCATGGCCGCCCCGCCCCCCACCATTGGCCAGTGGCTGCGGCGCTTGGCGCACGGAGTGAAAGCCAAGTCGGTGGCTGCCGGCGCAGCGACGGCCGGCTTTGCCACCCGCGTGGGCCGGACGATCGCGCACCCGTTGCGATCCAGAAGGAGCGAGGCGGGTCGCGGCGAGGCTGCTGAGGACGGTCCGCCGCCGCTCGTCGATCTGACCAAGCACGAAGCGGATCTGACCGATGCTGAAACAGGACCGGAAGCGCCGCCCGAAATCGATCTGACCGTCGCGGCAACAGGACCGGAAGCGGCAAGTAGTTCGGTCGATGACGAAGAGCCTCCGACCGAAGAGCTGGAGATCGTCCGGGTCCCGGTCAGCCTGCAGAAGTCCCACGACGTCACGGCTCACGACGCGTCCCCCGAGCAGGCGTCGCGGCGCCGTCGACCGCGGTTGCCCTCGCGGCTGCGTCGTAAGCCGAAGGTCATCAAACTTCCGGACTGATCCTCTCGTCTAGGCTGACTGCCGTGCCCGCCCGCCCGCGTCAAGCGCGACTTGTCGTGATGGCTTCGGGCACCGGCAGCACCCTTCAGGCCATCCTCGACGCGACCCGTGATCCGGGATTTCCGGCGCGCATCGTGGCTGTCGGCACTGACCGCCCTGACACGCTCGCCGAGCAACGCGCCGAGCAGGCCGGCATACCCAGCTGGATCGTGAAGGTGGCCGATCACGCTGACCGGCCGGCCTTCGATCTTGCGGTCGCGGCGCGCATGGCTGAGGCCGAGCCCGACCTCGTTGTCCTCGCCGGCTACATGAAGGTGCTCGGCCCGGCGGTGGTGAGCCGGTTTCGGATCGTCAACACGCATCCGTCGTTGCTGCCGGCCTTTCCCGGGGCGCACGCCATCCGAGACGCGCTGAGCTACGGGGTGCGGATCACAGGTTGCACGGTCCATGAGGTCGACGAGGGGGTCGACACCGGGCCGATCCTGGCGCAGGCCGCGGTACCCGTGCTTGCCGGCGACGACGAGGACAGCCTGCGCTCGCGTATCCAAGCAAGCGAACGTGTGCTCTACGTCCAGACCATCCGCGAGGTGTGCAGCGAGCTGACCGGGAGCTCAACCAGCGGAATCAGCAGCGGGATAAGTGTCGAAATAAGTGAGGTCTCGTCATGAGTGAGCAGCTTCGTCCAGTCCGGCGCGCGTTGGTGAGCGTCTATGACAAGTCCGGGCTCGACGTTTTGGCTCCGGCCTTGATCGCCGCTGGTGTCGAGGTTGTCAGCACCGGGTCCACCGCCAAGGTGCTCGCGGCGGCCGGCGTCGATGTCACCCCGGTCAGCGAGGTCACCGGCTTCCCCGAAGCGTTCGACGGACGCGTCAAGACGCTGCACCCTGCGGTACACGCCGGCCTGCTGGCCGACCTCAGCAAGCCTTCCCACGTGGAGCAGCTGGCCGAGCTCGGCTACGCGCCCTTCGAGCTGGTGGTCGTGAACCTCTACCCGTTCGTGGAGACGGTGGCCTCCGGCGCCGGGCAGGCCGAGGTCGTCGAGCAGATCGACATCGGCGGACCGACGATGATCCGCGCAGCGGCCAAGAACGCCGAGAGCGTCGCCGTCGTGACCTCGCCCGCGCGGTATCCGGATGTCATCGCCGCGCTGGAGAAGGGGGGCTTCGACCTGCCCTCGCGGCTCAAGCTGGCAGCGGAGGCCTTCGCGCACACGGCCAGTTACGACGTCGCCGTGGCCTCCTGGCTGGCCAACGACGTGGTGAGTGAGCCTGACGGCTTCCCACTCTGGATCGGGGGCGCCTGGAACCGCGAAGGGGTGCTTCGCTACGGCGAGAACCCCCACCAGCGGGCCGCCCTGTACTCGCTGCCGGGAGCCGCGGGCATCGCGCAAGCCGTGCAACACCACGGCAAGGAGATGTCCTACAACAACTACGTCGACACGGACGCCGCCCGCCGGGCCGCCTTCGATCACGCCGAGCCCTGCGTCGCGATCATCAAGCACGCAAACCCCTGCGGTATCGCGATCGGTGACGATCCGGCGGATCAGATTGCCGACGCCCACCGCAAGGCGCACGCCTGCGACCCGGTCAGCGCGTTCGGTGGGGTGATTGCCACTAACCGCCCGGTCACTGTTGCGCTGGCAGAGCAGATCGCGGAGATCTTCACCGAAGTGGTGTGCGCGCCCTCCTACGAGGCCGGCGCCGTCGAGATTCTGTCGAAGAAGCCGTCGATCCGGCTCCTCGAATGCCCGGCGCCCCCCGCCGGATCGAGCATCGAAATCCGGCCGATCTCGGGTGGCGTGCTCTTGCAAGAGGCCGACCACATCGACGCCCCGGGCGATGACCCCTCGACCTGGACGCTGCAGACCGGCGACCCCGCCGACGAGGCGACCTTCCGCGACCTGGTCTTCGCCTGGCGGGCGATCAGAGCCGTGAAGTCCAACGCGATCCTGCTCGCGACCGGGGGAGCGACAGTCGGAGTGGGCATGGGCCAGGTCAACCGGGTCGATGCCGCCCGCCTCGCGGTCGCCCGCGCCGGCGACCGGGCCAAGGGCAGCGTGGCCGCCAGCGATGCCTTCTTCCCCTTCCCGGACGGGCTCGAGGTCCTGATCGAGGCCGGGGTACGGGCGGTGGTCGAGCCGGGCGGGTCGGTACGTGACGGCGACGCGATCGCGGCGGCGAAGGAAGCCGGGATCACCCTCTACTTCAGCGGGACGCGGCACTTCGCCCACTAGCGGGCCTGGCCCATAGTTTCCTCGGAGCCATAGCCTCGCGGCGCCCTGGCGCTATGAGCTCATGGCGCCGCGGGTGTGGGCGCCGAGGGTGTGAGTGGCGCTTGGACCAGCGCGCCTCATGACACCGGTGCTTCGCATCCGTTAAATTCAGGCCCCGGCCGGTCCGATACCGGCGGCTGCGCTGACCGAGCTGTCACCCCAACAGGTCTGGATCTCGTTCTTGACTGTCACGGCCAAAGACCGGCACCAGGCTGGCCAGACCGTGGCTCCCGCTCCCCCAGGGCCAACCAGGCCTCCTGTCGCGGCGCAGCCCTCCGAACCGCAGCCATCCGCAAAACGGCACGTCACGGGGCTCGACGGGATGCGCGGCATCGCCGTCCTGCTGGTGCTCTGCTTCCATTTCCGGCTGGGTCCGTTTCGCGGCGGCTTCGTGGGCGTCACGGTCTTTTTCACGCTCTCGGGCTTCCTGATCTGCTCACGCACCATGACCGAGGTGGGGCGCAGCGGCCGCTTCGGGGTCGGCGACTTCTTCGAACGCCGGATCCGCCGGCTCGCTCCGGCAGCGATCCTCTGCGTCCTCGCCGTCGTCATCTTCGGGGAGCTCCTGGGTACGCACGAGCAGCGTGCTTCGCTGCCGGGCGACGCCGTCGCGGCGTTAGCGAACGTCGCCAACTGGCGCTTCTTGGTGCACGGCACCAGCTACACGGATCTGTTCGCCGCACCGTCGCCGCTGAACCACTTCTGGTCGCTGGCGATCGAGGAGCAGTTCTACCTGGTCTTCCCGCTGGTGGTCTGGCTGGTGCTCAAGCTGCCCCGCCGGGCACGCGTCGTATCGATTGCGGTCATCGTCTCGCTGGGACTCGAGTGGTCGGCCCACGCCGCGTCGACCGCCGGCAGCTTCAACCGCTTCTACTACGGCACCGACGACCGCATGGCGGAGCTGCTCGTCGGTGTGATCCTGGCGCTCGGGCTGTCGTACTGGCGCGTCTCGGTGCCCCGCCGGGCCGGCAGCCAGCGGTTTGCGATCATGCTGCTGGCCGCCGCCGGCTTGGCGTTCATCGTGGTTGGCGCCACGACGTATCGCAACGGCGGGTCGAACTACCAGCACGGCGGCGCGTTTCTGATCGCGCTGGCGACGGCCGCGGTCATCGTCGGCGCGCTGGAGGGCTCCAACGGCGTCGCGAAACTGTGTTCGCTGCGGGCGCTGGTCTGGGTCGGCAAGGTCTCCTACGGCGCCTACCTCTTTCACTGGGCGATCTACGCCCTGTCGGGTGACCACTGGGGTCCCTTGCACGGGCTCAGCCTCGGGCTCGCCCAACTCACGCTGAGCCTGCTCCTGGCGGGGCTTTCCTTCCGCTTCCTGGAGCAGCCGCTGCAGCGCCGGCGCTACTTGCCGACCCGCCGCCGGCTGCTCTACTCCTGGGCGGAGGCGCTGGCCGGGGTGGCGATCCTGGCCCTCGCGCTCGGCGTGCTCGTCCCGGCGGGAGGGGGCTCGCGCTTCGCTAATGCGCAACTCGGCATGCAGATCCCGGCCGCGGCCAAGGTCAGGCCTGGGGCGGTGGTTCCGCGTACTAACGCCGCCGACCGACCCCTGCGCGTGCTGGTGACCGGTGACTCGACCGCGCGGGTGATCGCTAACGCGCTGATCGGCTACCAGAACGCGCACCCGAAGGCGCTCCAGGTACTCGACCTGAGCCTGCCGGGCTGCCCGATCACGCCGGTCGATCGCATCCGCAATTACAGCGGGGAAGAAGGTCAGAATGTCTCCCTTTGCGGCGGCTGGCGCAAGACTTTCGGACCCCAGATTGACGCCTTCAAGCCAGACGTCTCAGCGGTCTTCCTGTCGGTGATGGAAACAACTGATCAGCGCACGCTTTCGACCGGGTGGGACAACCTGCTCGACCCCGCCTATCGCGCTCACCAAGAAAGTGAATTCAGCGCACTCATCGGATTACTGAGCGCAACCGGCGCTCCCGTTATTTGGGCTAATGCCCCGTTCTTCAAGTTTCAGGTGGACCTTCCTTGGCTCAGTGACAACCCCGAGCGGACCGTCGTGCTTAACCAGATGTATCAGCAATTGGCCGCCACCCATAGCAACGTGCATCTGATCAATTACGCCGCGCAATTGAACCGGCCCGGAGGGGTCGTCGACACCAGCGTGCGACCGGATGGCATCCATATGACAGACGCCGCCGCCGCGAAGCTGACGCAGAGCTGGCTGCTGCCCATGCTGGACGTCTACAAGCCCAAGGGCTCACAACACTCCCCGGCCGCCACCACGCCTAGCCCCGCGCCTCATAGCTAGAGTGCCAGCGTGAGACGTTGGCCGAGCGCCAAGGGCCCGGGGGAGATTGCCCTCGGCCTCGTGCTGCTCGGCGTGCTCGTGGGCCTGGCCCTGGTGGCCCAGGACCACTGGAAGCAGGGCCTGAGCCTGATGGGTGTGACGCTGCTCGCGGCGGCGGCGGCCCGCTTGCTGCTACCCGCCAGCCGCGTCGGACTTCTGGTGGTGCGAAGCCGGCCTTTCGACGTCGCCGCGCTGGCCGTGCTCGGAGCGGCGATCCTCGGCGTCACGTTTCAGGTGCCGCTTCCGCACCGGTGATTATGTGTGAGTTTCGTTATTCCGGTGAGGAAATAGGCGGAAATGGTGTTCCGGTAATTCTACCGAAGTTGTATTTTTCAATAGCGATTTTACGGTTATCGGCGTTACGTTTGAGAGCAGGGAGCCCGAATGTGGCTCCGGTCAGTAGGGTGGCCATGGTCGAGGAAAGCGCTGAGCCGGACGTGGTCTCCCCATCGGATTCGCCGGGATTCTCACGGCCGCGCGAACTCCCTCAGAGTCTGGGCATGGTGGCCCATCTCTGGGCCGCCCCACGTGACCCGGTTGCTCTTGAGATCGTGGCTCCGATTCTGACCCGGGACGCCGCCGGTCCGATCGACTAAGTCACAGCTGACTGAGCTGGGCCGCGCCGGGCGTTTCGGTAGCCTGAATAACGGTTGCCCGCGCAGTGGGCCCTCAAGGACGAGGAGGTCGGTCGCATGGCCACCCCGGTAAAGGTCACTGTCACCGGCGCCGCCGGTCAGATCGGTTACGCGCTGCTCTTTCGCATCGCCTCGGGTCAGTTGCTCGGCCCGGATGTGCCGGTGCAGCTGTCGCTGCTGGAGATCGCGCCCGCGCTGAAAGCGGCCGAAGGCACCGCGATGGAGATCGACGACTGCGCCTTTCCCCTGGTTGCCGGGATCGACATCACCGACGACGCGAAGACGGCCTTCGACGGCACAAACGTCGCCCTTCTGGTGGGCGCCCGGCCGCGTACCGCTGGGATGGAGCGCGGCGATCTGCTGTCGGCCAACGGCGGGATCTTCGGTCCGCAGGGAAAGGCGATCAACGACGGTGCCGCGTCCGACATCAAGGTGCTCGTGGTTGGCAACCCGGCTAACACCAATGCGCTGATCGCTCAACAGCACGCCCCGGACGTGCCCGCCGACCGGTTCACGGCGATGACGCGTCTCGACCACAACCGGGCGCTGGGCCAGCTCGCCGCCAAGCTTTCGGTGTCGGTCTCCGACATCAGCCGCATGACCATCTGGGGCAATCACTCCGCCACGCAGTATCCCGATCTCTATACCGCCGAGGTCGGCGGCAAGCCCGCCGCCTCGCAGGTCGATGAGGGCTGGCTGCGCGACACCTTCATCCCGACGGTGGCCAAGCGCGGCGCCGCCATCATCGAGGCCAGGGGCTCCTCCTCAGCGGCTTCGGCGGCCAATGCCGCCATCGATCACGTCTACGACTGGGTCAACGGCACCGAGTGGGCCTCGTCCGCCGTGGTCTCCGACGGCTCGTACGGGGTGCCCGAGGGTCTGATCTCTTCCTTCCCGTGCCGCGCCAGCGGTGGCCAGTGGGAGATCATCCAGGGCGTGGAGATCAACGAATTCTCCCGCGGGCGTATCGATGCCTCCGTCAAGGAGCTCGAAGAAGAACGGGCGGCTGTCCGCGAGCTCGGCCTGATCTGAGGGGATCTTGCGCCTACGCTGATCAGGTGGACGCCCGCCGACACCGGCTTCCGCCATGACCGTGTGGCTCAACGTTGCAGTCGTTATTGCCCTCATCCTCGTCGAGGGGCTGTTCGTCGCCGCCGAGCTTGCTCTCGTTTCGCTGCGGGAAGGCCAGGTCAGAGCACTCGCTGACCAGAGCCGTCGTGGTCAGAAAGTCCTGAAGCTGGTCACCAACCCCAACCGCTTCCTGGCCTCGGTGCAGCTCGGCGTCACGCTCACGGCGTTGCTGTCCAGTGCCTTCGGAGCCGTCACGCTCTCCCACGAGGCCGGCGATGCGTTGCACCGCGCCGGGCTGGGAAAGACGTTCGCCGACGTATTGGGATTCCTCGGGGTCACGCTCGTGATCACCTTCACCACCCTGGTGGTCGGCGAGCTCGCTCCCAAACGGCTGGCGTTGCAGCGCACCGAACGGATCAGCCTGCTGTTCGCGCCCGCCCTGGACGTCATCGCGCGGGCCTCACGTCCGGTGATCTGGCTGCTTTCGGTCTGCACCAATGGTCTCGTCAAGCTGCTCGGCGGTGACCCGTCCGCGGGTAAGGAAGCGATCTCCGAGGAGGAGCTACGCGGCCTGGTCGCGGCCCACGAGACCCTCGGGGTCGAAGAGCGCCGGATCCTCGATGAAGTCTTCGAGGCGACCACGCGGCTGGTGCGCGAGGTGATGGTGCCCCGTACTGAGGTCACGTTCCTGGAGGCCGGGCAGCAGGTGGGCCGCGCGGTCGAGGAGACCAGCGAACTGCCTCACTCGCGCTATCCCGTGGTGCGCGGTTCGGTGGACGACGTGGTCGGCTTCGTCCACATCCGTGACCTGGCGGTCGCGGGTCGCAGCCGGCTCACGGTGGGCCAGCTGGCCCGTCCCGTGATCTACATTCCCTCCAGCCTCACCGTGCTGACCGCGCTTTCGCAACTGCGCCGCGAGGGCCATCACCTGGCGATGGTCGCCGATGAGTATGGCGGCATCGCCGGGATCGTCACGCTGGAAGATCTCATCGAGGAGCTGCTCGGCGATATCCGCGACGAGTACGACCCCGCCGTCGCCGGCACCCGCAGCATCGTCGGGGGCGATCTGGAGGTCGACGGACTGCTCAACCTCGACGAGTTCCGGGAGGCGACCGGGGTCCCCTTGCCGGAAGGTCCTTACGAGACGGCGGCCGGCTTCGTGCTGCAGGCGCTGGGACACCTGCCGTCGGTCGGGGAGGTCGTCGAGGTAGCCGGCGTCCGTCTCACCGTGACGGCGTTGGACGGCCGCCGGATCGAGCGCCTGCGGGTGACTCCGGCGCCGCAGCCGGTTCGCCCGCCGGATCCGTCACCGCTTGACGGCGACTCCGGCGAGCGACTTGAGCGCACGCAGCTGTAGCGAGCGCACGGCGGCGTCCTGACGGCCCATGGCGACGGCGGTCTCGCGGACCGAACGCTCGGCCAGGAAGCGCAGTTCGAGGCACTGGCGCTGGGCCGGCGGCAGCTGGCGGACGGCGTCACGCAGCTGCTCGGCCTCGACCAGGTCGATGACGATGTCGTCAGCTCCGCGCTGGGGCACCATCTGGGCGTAGATGGCCGGGTCTTCGGCGGCCAGCTCGCGACGGTTTCGGGCCAGCGACCAGTAGTCGGCAGCCAGGTTGCGGGCGATCACGAGTACCCACGCGACGGGGTCGGTGCCCTGCCAGCGAAACTGCTGAAGCGAACGCCAGGCCCGCAGGAAGGTCTCGTTGACGAGGTCATCGGTCTGGCTGCTGGGAACGCGGCCGGTGAGTTGGCGACGCACCCGTGGCTCGCATCGGCGGTAGATCTCGCCGAAGGCCGTCTGGTCGCCGTTCTGGGCTGCAGTGAACACCTCGAGGAGGGTCGGCTGCGGGTTTTGGCCGCCAATGGATGAGTCAGTGGCTGCGGTGGGTGGCGCGATGGCGGACATAGGAGAATGTTGTCTGTTTCCGACTTTGAATTCGTCCCCCGACCAGGCGAACTTTCGGTGCCGCCATCTGCACTAATCGCTGTCCGCCAAGTGCCACACCCAGCACAAACGCACGCCGCAAAAGCCGCAAAAGGAGCAGTGGCGGCAACGTTCCCCGCCCGAGGCCGACTTCTACGAGCGCATCCATCGTGGCCCGGTCACGACCCGCCAACGCCAATCCGGCGTCGAAGATCTCCGGGGAACGCGACAGCCGGGAGAGCAGCGACGTCGTCGCCAGATGGAATCCGAGCTCGCGCCGAAGCGCCCGCCTGTACGCGAGGCCGGCTCCCTGGCCCAGGTCGCCTTCCTGCGCGATCGCCGCGATCGCGGCAGCGCCGGCCAGCCGGCCCGAGAGCACCGCGTAGTAGATGCCCTCGCCCGTCAGCGGGTTGATCAGCGATGCCGCGTCGCCGACCAGCAGTACCCGACCGTCGGGCTGCTTGGGCCGGAAGGTCGAGAGCGGAAGATGATGCGCGCGCAGGCTCCCCGCCGTCGCCGGTTGGTGGGGAAGCAGGGCGGCCAGGGGACCCTCGAGGGCGGCCCGGCCGGAGGCCTCTTGCCCGGCGAGTTCAGCGAATGAGGTGCGCAGCATCCCGAAGCCGACATTGGCGCGGTCGACATGACCGGGTCCGCTGATCGGGAACGACCAGGCGTAGGCGGGCCAGTTGGCGGCGACCATCTCGATGAGCTGCTCCGGCGGCCCGGGGATACCCGCTGCGTAGCCGCGCATCGCAATCGCTTCGCAGCCCAGCGGATTCGATGGCAGGTTGAGCAGCCGTCGCATCGTCGAATTGGCACCGTCGGCGCCGATGACCACCCGGCCTTTCAGATCGGGTGCGAGTTCGACGCCGTCCGGGGTCACGGTGATCGTGCGAATGCGCCTGTGCAGCAGGGTCGCGCCGCGTGCGGTGGCGGCGTCGACGAGGCGGGCGTCGAACACTTCCCGCGGGATGCAGTACGCGACCTCCCGGGGCTCGGCGACGATTTCCCTGCCCAGTGGGCTGCGCAGGCGTAGCCGCCCGACGGGTTCGAATCCGGCGGCCGCATCGGGCACTCCGAGCGCTGCCAGTTCGTTCAATGCTTGGGGAGCGATGCCGTCGCCGCAGGCCTTGTCACGCGGAAAGGTGGCGGCGTCGACCAGGGCAACCCGGGCCAGCGGATCGGCCTGCAGCGCGGCAAGCGCGGCGGCGCTCCCGGCGGGTCCGGCGCCGACAATAATGAGGTCGTACCAGCCGGGAGCGCGCTCTAGGCTCGCCCTGTCGGGTCGGTCGGGGGTTGCCACTCTCAGCAGTGTGCCAAGACGGGCCCACTGCGTCGTTGAAGCCTGGTGTTTGCAGCCCGGTCGCCGGCCATCGGCTGACCGGGGTCGTCATTGTGTTGCGTCGTCTGAGAAGGTGTCATTGTGATGAGTGCGGCCAGGTCCGGCGCGCTGCCGCGGGTGCTGTCGGGCATCCAGCCGACGTCGGATTCGTTCCACCTCGGCAACTACCTCGGGGCGCTTCGCCAGTGGGTCGCCATGCAGGACGAGTTCGAGGCGTTCTATTTCATCGCCGATCAGCACGCGATCACCGTGCCTTTCGACCCGGCGCTGCTTCGTCAGCGGGTACGCGTGGCGACGGCGCAGATCCTCGCGCTCGGCCTCGATCCGGACCGTTCGACAATCTTCGTCCAGAGCGCCCTTCCCGAGCACTCTCAGCTGACCTGGGTCTTGAACTGCCTCACCGGCTACGGGGAGGCGAGCCGCATGACGCAGTTCAAGGACAAGAGTGCCCGCGGCGAGCTCGGCGCTGCCTCGGTGGGGCTCTTCACGTATCCGATCCTGCAGGCCGCCGACATCCTGCTCTATCAGGCCGATCAGGTGCCGGTCGGTGAGGACCAGCGCCAGCATCTGGAGCTGACCCGCGATCTGGCGGGACGTTTCAACAGCCGGTTCGGCAAGGCGTTCACGGTCCCCGAGCCCTACATTCCGAAGGCGACCGCCAAGGTGCTCGACCTGGCTAACCCGGAAAAGCAGATGAGCAAGTCGGCAGCCAGCCCGGCGGGGTTGCTCAACCTGCTGGAGGATCCCGCCAGCCTGCGCAAGAAGGTGCGCAGCGCGGTCACCGACAGCGGGCGCGAGATCCTCTACGACCCGGTGGGTAAGCCCGGGGTGACCAACCTGCTCACCATCGGCGGCGCGCTCACCGGCAAGTCCGGGCCCGACTTCGCGCTGGCGTATGAGGGTCGGGGCTATGGAGACCTGAAGAAGGACGTTGCGGAGATCGTGGTCGATTTCGCCACCGGGGTGCGCGAACGTACCGAGGAATGGCTGGCCGGCGATGGGGTCGAGAAGGTGCTTGCCGCCGGCGCCGATCGGGCACGTGAGGTGGCCGCTCGTACCCTGGCCGACGTGTACGAGCGCGTGGGCTTCGTCGCCCCACGCAGCAGCGGGGCATGAGCGGGCCTGCCGCGGCGGCCGTCCGGAGCGACCGATGGGGCGCTCGGATGGTTGGGGTGACCATCGAGCTGCCGGAGCCGTACGGAAGTGAGCTCACGGCGTGGAGGGCCCGTCTCGGGGATCCGTCCGCAGCGAAGATTCCGCCCCACATCACGCTCCTGCCGCCGACAGAGCTCGAAGGCGACGTGCTGACGAAGTTCACCGAACACCTCGCCGGCGTCGCGGCTGCCCATGAACCCTTCCTCGTGCGCCTCACCGGCACCGGCACGTTTCGCCCGGTGTCGCCGGTCGTCTTCGTGGCGCTTGCCGAGGGCATGGAGGGATGTGCCCTCGTACAGGCGGACGTGCGCTCCGGACCGGTCCAGCGCGACCTGCACTTTCCCTATCATCCGCACGTGACCGTGGCTCATGACCTGCCTGAGCCGCAGCTCGACGCGGCCCTGGAGCAACTGGCCGACTACAAAGCGGAATTCGAAGCCCAGGGTTTCGCCCTCTACGAACGCGACGATGACGGCTACTGGCACGCGGGCAGGGAGTTCTCGTTCGGGCAACACACGGCCTGAGCAAGAAACCGCCGGCCCGGTGTAGCAAGCGCGGCGCGCTGGGTACGTGGAGATCATGGGCGTGCGCGAAAAGGTCAGCGGGACGTTGGGCAGGGCCCGCCGGAAGGCGCCGTGGCTGGACCACATGTTCCGCGCCTGGGGTCGCTATCAAGGCGATCACGGTGATCGGCTAGCGGCCTCGGTGACGTACTTCGGTTTCTTGTCCTTCTTCCCACTGATCGCGCTCGCGTTCTCGGTGGTGGGCTTCGTCGTCGTCGCCTATCCCTCAGCGCATGACGATCTGGTCCGCCAGATCAACGACTACTTGCCCGGGCTGTCGTCGAAACTGAATATCGACACGATCGGCAACGCGCGGGTCGCCACCGGCGTCGTCGGGATCCTGCTTTTGCTACTGGCCGGACTCGGCTGGATCGATGCGCTGCGCGAGGCTATCCGCAGCATCTGGCATGAGGACCTCGAAGCGGGCAACTTCATCACCAAGAAGCTGCGAGACATCGGCTTCCTCATCGGTCTCGGCGTGACCATGGCCGCTTCGGTGGCGGTGACTGGGGTTTCGTCGTCGGCGATGGGCTGGTTTCTGCGCGGCGTGGGTCTCGACGGGAGCACTGCGGCCAACATCCTGTTGCGCATCGTCGGTTACCTGCTGGCGTTAGGCGTCGATGTGGTGCTCTTCCTCTTCCTGCTCATCAGGCTGCCCAAGGTGACCATTCCGCTTCGGCAAGCGCTCCGCGGCGCGTTGCTGGGTGCCGTGGGCTTCGAGATCCTCAAGACGATCGGGAGCCTGCTCGTCAAGGGGGTCACGCACAACGCGGTCTACGGAGCGTTCGCCGTCCTGTTCGGCTTGCTCATCTGGCTGAACTACCTCTCCCGGTTCACCCTGTTCGTCGCCGCCTGGACCGTCACCGTTCTCCCGGAGACCCACGTCGCGCCATCGCCCGCGACCGGGGGAGCGGCCGTCGCTACCGCTACCGTCGCTGCGCGGCCCTGAGCTCGCTCGGGGGCTGGAGGCAAACGATAGGTTGCCTCGGCGGGCGGGACCATCCATTGCGAAAGCAACCAATAGCTTGCGCTCAGACGCAAGCGATCGTTTTCTTCGGCAAAACGTGGTCACCCCCGGACGGGCAACAAATGGCTTGCCTCGCCGGACGCTCAGCGGTCGAAGGAGCGGGCCCAGGGATCGCGGGCCTCGGTGGGGGCTGTCCAAACTCCCGGTGGCTGACCCGACGGACCCGGTGGTGGGCCGAGCGGCGGGCCGGCTGCGGGAACATCCTGCGGGCGTCGGGCGGAGGCCGTATAGAGGACGCCGGCAGCCATAAGCAGGAAAATGTCGCCGACCACTGCCATCGGGTAACGAACGCTGCTGGGTGACGCAAGAGCGGCGATCAGGGCACAGCTGGTCACGGTGACGCTGGCTAGCAGGATCGCGGGCCGCCGGGTCATCGCCGAGAACGCCAGCAGGGCCGCAGCGGCCAGGGCAGAGCCCAGGGGTATCCCGTACACGAGCTGGTGGAGCCGCGAGCTCTGGATAGCGGGGCCGATCAGGACGGAGAGGGTGGTGACCACGACCGCGCAGGCGGCGAGCAGGAGTGCGAAGGGCAGCCCGAGGCCGGGGCGAGGTCGGGGTCGAGCGGGCCCGCTCAGGGCCCCGCAGAAGGCGACGATGACGACGATCAGGGCGATGACCAAACGGGGCAGGGCTCCGTTGGTACGCGAAAGCGCACTGTCGTAGGCCCCACCGTGATTGGCCTGGGTGAACGAGTAAACGCGCAGGCTGTCGATGGCGGCGAAGACTCCGGCCCCGGCGGCGACGCCGTAGAGCAACCGGCGGTGGCGGTGGCCGGAACGGGTGAGTTGGAGCCCGACCGCGACGAGGGCCAGCAGGATCGCCGGGAGCTGGCCCGCGGCGAACCGGCCGGTGGCGAGTTCGGCGGGATATCGGGAGACGGACAGGGCGCTGGTGGGAGGGAAAGCAGACACCAGCACCAAGCCCAAAGCCGCGACCAGGCTGGCAACGGCGGCTCGATCGGCGGGGCGCCACCAGGTGGAGTCCGCGGGCGGCGTTGCCAACGGGGTTGCCAACGGGGTCGCCAAGGGGGCTGCCGTCGGATCTGAGGTCGGGGTTGCGGCGGTCGGAGCTGCCGGCGGGGCTGCGGAGGGGGGCGGGGTCTCGCTGGCGTCAGGTGACCGAGGAGCGGGGAGGGTGGGCGCGTCGGTGGGCAGCTCCACTCCGCTTAGCGCATCCGCCAACGCCGCGGCCATCGCGCCGCAGCTTTCGAAGCGGTCGCGTGGGTCCTTGGCCATCGCGCGGTCCAGGACCGACTGGACGCCGGGTGGCAGTCCGGGGCGAAGCAGTTCGGCGTTCGGCACCGGTTCCGCGAGGTGTGCATTCATCCGGGCCCAGGCGCCGTCACCCCGGTAGGGCACGGCGCCGGTCAAGAGCTGGAAAAGCACGCATCCGAGCGCGTACTGGTCGACGCGGCCGTCGAGCGCCTGCAGCTGAATCTGCTCGGGCGCGGCGTAATCCAGGCTGGCGGCGAAGTGTCCGTTGGGCGTGAGCTCGACCGCATCACCCACGCCTTTGGCGATGCCGAAGTCGGTCAGGAAGACGCGGTCGGCCTCGCCTTCCACGGCTGGCCGGCCGAGCAGGATGTTCGCCGGCTTGACGTCACGGTGGAGCAGGCCATGGCGGTGCGCATCATCCAACGCCGATGCCACGCGGGTAACGGTGTGCAGCGCCCGTTCAGCAGAGAAGGGGCCGCCGCTGCGCAGCGCCGCCGACGCATCTTCGCCGGCGACGTACTTCATGTGGATCCAGAGCTGGCCGTCGGTCTCGCCCCGGTCGTAGACGGTGACGACGTTGTCGTGATCGAGGCGGGCGGCGAGATCGGCCTCGCGCTGAAAACGTTCACGAAAGCTCGGGTCGGCGGAGGCGGCGGGAGGCAGCAGCTTCAGGGCATCCAGGCGGGGGAGCCGCGGGTGGTGGACGAGGTAGACCTCGCCCATGCCACCGGTGCCGAGCAGCCGTTCGATACGAAAGCCCGCCACCACTTCACCGGCCTGGCGCATCGTCACCGCCTCTCACTGGGCCGAGCTTAAATCAGCCTCAATCGCCCTGACACCGAATGTCACACCCGGCGCCAGACTCGTCACACCCGGCGTGAAATCAGGGCCCGTTTGACCTCCTGGATCGCCTGCGTCACCTGGATTCCCTGCGGGCAGGCCTCCGTGCAGTTGAACGTGGTGCGGCAGCGCCAGACTCCCTCGCGGTCGTTGAGGATCTCCAGGCGGTCGTCCGAGCCGGTGTCACGGCTGTCGAAGATGAAGCGGTGCGCCCCGACGATCGCAGCGGGGCCGAAGTAGTCGCCGTCGTTCCAGAAGACCGGGCAGGCGGAGGTGCAGGCGGCGCACAGGATGCACTTGGTGGTGTCTTCGTAGCGCAGGCGCTCGGTCTCGGACTGCCGGCGCTCGCGCTCGGGCTCACGCTCGTCGTTGATCAACCAGGGCTGCACCGCCTGGTAGGACTCGAAGAAGGGCTCCATGTCGACGAGGAGGTCCTTGTTGACGGGCAGCCCCTTGATCGGCTCGACGCTGATCTCATCGCCCGGGTCTGCGAGCTCGGAGATGAGGATCTTGCAGGCCAGCTTGTTGCTGCCGTTGATCCGCATGGCGTCGGAGCCGCAGACCCCCTGCCCGCAGGAGCGGCGAAAGGTCAGCGAGCCGTCGATGTTCCACTTCACGAAGTGCAGTGCGTCCAGCACCCGGTCGCTGGGCTGGAACGGCACCTCGTAGCGCTCCCAATGCGGCGCCTCGTCGCGCTCGGGATCAAAGCGCCGGATCTTGAGGATGACGACCTGGGGCGGCTGCGCAGCTGTTTGCGTCATGACCTCACTCATCGCCTCAGTACGTCCGTTCCATCGGCTGGTAGCGCGTGACGGCCACGGGCTTGTAGTCGAGCCTTACCCGCGGCTGCAGGGAAGCCTCCCGGTAGGCCATCGTGTGGCGCATGAAGTTGACGTCGTCGCGGAGCGGGAAGTCCTCGCGGAAGTGGCCCCCGCGCGATTCGGTGCGGCCCGCGGCGCTGGCGACCAGCACTTCTGCCAGGTCGAGCAGGAAGCCGAGCTCGACCGCCTCGAGGAGGTCGGTGTTGTAGCGCTTTCCGTGATCGGAGATCGACACCTGCTGGTAACGCTCCTTGAGCCGGGCGATGTCGGCCGCCGCCTGCTTGAGCGTCGTGGCGGTGCGGTAGACGGACGCGTTGTCATCCATCGTCTGCTGCAATTCGGCCCGGATCGGTGCGACCCGTTCGCCGCCTAGCCCGTGACGCAGCTGGCCCAGCAGCGTCTCCACGAACGCGGCCGGCTCTGCTGGCAGCGTGGGTTTGGTAGCCGTGCGCCCGGCGTATTCGGCCGCTGCGATCCCCGCCCGCCGGCCGAAGACGTTGATGTCGAGCAGCGAATTCGTGCCGAGCCGGTTAGCCCCGTGGACGGACACGCAAGCGACTTCGCCGGCCGCGTAGAGCCCGGGCACGATGTGGTCGTTGTCGCGCAGCACCTCGGCGTCGACGGTGGTCGGGACCCCGCCCATCGCGTAGTGCGCCGTCGGGTAAACCGGTATCGGTTCGGTGTCGGGTTCGACGCCCAGATAGGTGCGGGCGAATTCGGTGACGTCGGGCAGCTGGGCGTCGATCTGTTCGCGCGGCAGGTGCGTCAGGTCGAGGAAGACGTGGTCGCCCCGGGGCCCGCAGCCCCGGCCCTGGCGCACCTCGGTGTAGATCGCCCGGGCCATCAGGTCGCGCGGGGCAAGGTCCTTGACGGTGGGTGCGTAGCGCTCCATGAAGGCCTCGCCCGTGGAGTTGCGCAGCACGCCGCCTTCGCCGAGGGCCGCCTCCGACAGCAGGATCCCCAGCTTGTGCAGGCCAGTCGGGTGGAACTGGTAGAACTCCAGGTCTTCCAGCGGAAGCCCCCGCCGGTAGACCAGGCCCATGCCGTCGCCGGTCAGGGTGTGCGCGTTAGACGTGGTCTTGAAGACCTTGCCGAAGCCGCCGGTGGCCAGGATGACCGACTTGGCGGAAAAGACATGCAGCTCGCCCGTCGCCAGCTCGTACGCGACGACTCCGGCCACTGCTCCTTCATCAGCTCCCTCATCAGCCAGGAGCAGGTCGAGCACGTAGAACTCGTTGAAGAACTCGACGTCCCGCGCGAGGCACTGCTGGTAGAGCGTCTGCAGGATCAGGTGGCCGGTGCGGTCGGCGGCGAAGCAGCTGCGCCGTACCGGAGCGTGGCCGTGGTCTCGCGTGTGTCCACCGAAGCGACGTTGATCGATGCGTCCCTCCGGGGTGCGGTTGAACGGCAGGCCCATCTTTTCCAGGTCGAGCACCGCATCGATCGCCTCGCGGCACATCACCTCGGCGGCGTCCTGATCGACGAGGTAGTCACCGCCTTTGACGGTGTCGAAGGTGTGCCACTCCCAGTTGTCTTCCTCGACGTTCGCGAGCGCCGCGCACATGCCGCCCTGGGCCGCACCAGTGTGGGACCGGGTCGGGTGGAGCTTGGTGAGTACGGCCGTGCGAGCCCGCTGCCCGGCCTCGAGAGCTGCGCGCATGCCAGCACCTCCGGCACCGACGATGATCACGTCGTAGTGGTGATGCTGCACGTGGCTCATGTGTCTTTGGCCCCTCAGTTGTTGAGCGTGGGGTCGAAGGTGAAGATGACCAGCGTTCCGAGCGAGACGACGAGCACGGCCGAGGAGTAAAGCAGCGTCTTCAGCCAGAAACGGGTCTGCGGGCGTTCGGCGTAGTCGTTGATGATGGTGCGCAGCCCGTTGGTGCCGTGCAGCTCGGCGAGCCAGAGCATGAGCAGATCCCAAAGGCGCCAGAACGGTGACGACCAGCGCCCGGCGACGAAGCCCCAGTTGATGCGCTGCACCCCGCCGTCGAGGATGTTCATGATCAGCAGATGGCCGAGCACGAGGACGACGAGGACGATCCCGCTGATACGCATGAAGAGCCACGCGTAAAGCTCAAAATTGCCGCGCCCGGCTGATCGGCCGGAACGCTTGGTGCGGGTGGTGCGACTGCGCGGAGCCTCGATCCCGAGACCGCCCGGCTGCCCCGGAAGCCCCGAACCGTCACCCGAATCGACGCGAGCGTCGACCGTCAACTCAGGCCGTCCCGAAGTACTGCTTCACGGAGTGCTCGAGCATGAAGTACGCGCCCGGCACCATCACGACGACCCAGATCGCGACGACGGTCCACAGCATCTGCTTCTGGTACTTCGCGCCCTTGGCCCAGAAGTCGACCAGCATGACGCGGATGCCGTTCAGCGCGTGGTAGAGCACGGCGCCGACCAGGCCGAGCTCGAGCAGGTTGACCAGCGGATTCTTGTACGTGTCGATGACGCGGTCGTAGGAATTGGGTGACACGCGTACCAGCGCCGTGTCGAGCACGTGGGCGAAGAGGAAGAAGAAGACCAGCACGCCGGTGATCCGGTGGGCCACCCACGACCACTGACCGTGACCACCCCGGTAAAGCGTTCCGCGCGGCTTGGTCGCCATAGGCAGGCTCCTCCTTCGGGTTGCCCAACGGATCGTAACGATCCGGCCTGGCAGGCAACGTTCAAGAGGGTCAACCGGAGTTGGGGGGCTGCTCCTCGGCGGCGCCACGGGCCGAACGCCGGCGGGCCGATCGGCGACGGCGGGCCTTCGCGCGGTACATCTCGACGTCAGCCTGCTTGAGCAACGCTGCGGCATCGAGCCCGACGTCGCTGCTGTGCGCGGCGCCAACGGAGACCGCGACGGTCAGCTCGCCGATCGGAGGCAGCAGCGCGTCGCGTATCCGCTGGGTCAGGGCCAACGCGTCGGGCGCCGGCAGCCCTTCGGCGACGATGGCATATTCGTCGCCTCCGAGCCGGGCGACCGTATCGGCGGGACGGACCGCAGAGCGCAGCCGGCGGGCCACTTCGACCAGCACCTCGTCGCCGGCCGCGTGGCCGTGGTTGTCGTTGATCTCCTTGAAGCCGTCGAGGTCGAGGTAGAGCACGGCGACGCCGGCGCCTTCTTCGCGCGTGACGGCCTTGACCGCCTGGGCGAGGCGGTCGGTCAGCAGTGTGCGATTGGGCAGCCCGGTCAGGGGGTCGTGCAGGGCGATGTGCGCCAGCCGGGCTTCGTTGGCGCGCCTTTCGGTGATGTCCATCAGGTGCATCACCAGTGTCTTGGGCTCTCCCGGCAGCGGAGCCACGGAGCCCTGCACCCAGACCTCGCCGCCGGTTTCGCGCTCCAGCCGCCACTCGGCGGGCGCGACCGGCTGGTCCTTCTCCCCGATCGAACGCAGCATCCCCCGCACGGTGTCGCGGTCATCGCGATGCACGAGACGCAGGCTTTGGCGCCCGACGAGGCTGTGCGGATCATCGCCCACCAGCTCCCCGAGGGCCGGATTCGCATCGAGGACGACGCCGACCGGATCGATGAGCAGCATCGCGATCGGAGCTTCATGGAAGGCGGCGGCGAAGCGCTGCTCGGCGGCCCACATCGCCTGCTCGCTCTCGTAGCGGGCGGTGATGTCACGCACGACGACCATCACTGCAGGGCGACCTTCGTACTCGATGCCGGCGGCCGCGGTCTCGATGGGCACCTTGCGCTGGTCATCCACCCGGATCAGGTGACCTTCGATGTAGGGCAGCCGGGTACCGGGGTCGAGGTTTCGGTAGCGCTGGGTCAGCGGCTTGCGTACTGGCGGCGGCACGAATTCCACCGCTGGCCGCGACATCAGGACCGAGAGGTCTTTGGTGCCGATGAGGCGCAGCGCCTGCTGATTGGCGAAGACGAACCGGGCGTCCTGGATCACGAGGATCGCGTCGGGGGAGAGCTCGACGAGCGCGCGGTAGCGCTCCTGCGAAGCGCGCAGCTCGTCCACTTTGAGTCCCCCCTTTCGGATCTGATCGGCTCCGTGAACACCATGGCTGAAGTTCCGCCGGGTTTTGAGCGGATAGCGTTCTTCGGGTGGATGTACCCAGCAAAGAGCAAATCCGGCAGGTGCCGAAGGTTTTGCTGCACGATCATCTGGATGGGGGCCTGCGGCCGGCGACAGTCGCCGAATTGGCGGACGATATCGGGTACGGCCACCTGCCCGCTACGGGTATCGCTGAACTGACCGAGTGGTTCTACGGGGCGGCCGCCTCGTCGGGTTCGCTGGACCGTTATCTGGAGGCTTTCGACCACACCGTCGCGGTCATGCAGACCGAGGAGGCGCTGGTTCGCGTCGCTCGCGAGTGTGCCGAAGACCTGGTCGCCGACGGCATCGTTTATGCCGAGGTGCGGTTCGCTCCCGAGCTGCACGTCGACACCCTGGAGCTGCCCGCCGTCGTCGAGGCGGTGTTGGAAGGCTTCCGGCAGGGCTCGGCCGACACTCCCCTGACGGCCCGCGTCCTGCTCACGGCCATGCGCTCGGCGGCCCGCTCCCGGGAGATCGCCGAGCTTGCCGTCCGCTACCGCGAGCTCGGCGTGGCCGGCTTCGACATCGCCGGCCGCGAGGCGGGCCACCCGCCGACCCGCCACCTCGATGCCTTCCAGCTGATGTCGCGGGAGAACGGCCACTTCACGATCCATGCCGGCGAGGCGTTCGGGCTCCCCTCCATCTGGGAGGCGGTGCAGTGGTGCAACGCAGACCGGCTCGGCCATGGCGTACGCATCGTCGACGACATTTCGGTCTCGGTCGACGGCGATGTCACCCTTGGCCGCCTCGCCGCGTACATCCGTGACACTCGCGTTCCCCTCGAGATGTGCCCGACGTCCAACGTGAATACGGGCGTGTGCGCCTCGGTCGCCGAACACCCGCTCGGACTGCTCAAGCGGCTGGGCTTTCGGGTGACCGTCAATACCGACAATCGGCTGATGAGCAACGTCAGCCTCTCCGGTGAGCTGCACACCGTGGCGGAAGCCTTCGGCTACGGCTGGGAGGATTTGCAGTGGTTCACGGTCAATGCCATGAAGTCTGCCTTCCTTCCTTTTGACCAGCGGCTCCACTTGATCAACGACGTCATCAAGCCGGGGTTTGCTGCGGTCGGGCGGTGATTGTCGTGTCCGGACCCTGCTGGCTCACCGGCGACGACCCCCTGATGACCGATTACCACGACCACGAGTGGGGACGTCCGGTCACCGACGAGCGCGGGCTCTACGAGCGCTTCTGCCTCGAGGGTTTTCAATCCGGGCTCAGCTGGCGAACCGTGCTGAACAAGCGGCCGGCCTTTCGCGAGGTCTTCGCCAATTTCGATCCTGAACAGGTGGCGGACTTCGGCCCGGACGACGTAGAGCGCCTGCTGCTCGACGCCCGCATCATCCGCCACCGTCGCAAGATCGAGGCGGCGATCAGCAACGCCCGGGCCGTGCTGAACCTGCGCGCTGCCGGGCGTCCGCTGCCGGCTCTGATCTGGTCCTACGCGCCAGGTGACAGCAAGCCTCCCGCGATGCTCAGCGAACTGGCGGCGACCACCCCGGACGCGACCGCGCTGTCCAAGGAGTTGCGCAAGCTCGGCTTCGCCTTCGTGGGGCCGACCACTGCGTATGCGGCCATGCAGGCCTGCGGCATCGTCAACGACCACCTGACCGACTGCCCCTTTCGCGACGAGGTCGAGGCGTTGCGTCAGGTGGCCCTCTCAACGCTTCACTGATCATGCCGAGAGCATGATCAACAGGGTCCAGGCCTAGATCATTGAAGCGTTGATGGGTACCTAGAGGCCGTCCAGCACAGTCCGGCTGGCCGACATCCCGAGCCGGGTCGCGCCGGCGTCGAGCATTTCCAGCGCTACGGCCGTGGTCCGGATGCCGCCGCTGGCCTTCACGCCGAGTCGGCCGCCGACTGTCTCGGCCATCAGCCGGACCGCCTCCAGGCTGGCGCCGCCGCTGGGGTGAAAGCCGGTCGAGGTCTTGATGAAGTCGGCGCCGGCAGCTTCGGCGGCCCGGCAGGCGTTCACGATGCCGGCCGGGCTGAGCAGGGCACTTTCAATGATGACCTTGAGCAGGACAGGCGTGGGTACGGCGGCCCGCACCTTCGCGATGTCGGCCTCCACCGCCGGCCATTCCCCTTCAATCGCCAGCCCGAGGTCGATGACCATGTCGATCTCGGAGGCCCCGTCGTCGGCTGCGCGCTGTGCCTCGTACGCCTTGACCGCGGCCAGGTGGGCCCCGGAGGGAAAGCCGACGACGCTCGCCACGGCAATACCCAGCGGGTGGTCGGGTTCCAGCCGTTCGAGGACGCCAGCCGCTAGTGCCACATGCGTCGGCGAGACGCAGACGGCGCCCACCCGCAGTTCAGCCGCCTCCAGGCACAGCTCGACCACGGCAGCCGCCGAAGCTTCCGGCGGGAGCAGCGTGTGGTCGATGAGCCTTGCCACGTCGAGTCGGGTTCGAGGGGTCACCCGGGCACGCTGTCACATTCGTCATGCTTGAGCCCGGCTCGACCCGCCTCAGGCCAGCAGCGGCCGCAGCTCGTCGGCGATCAGGGTCATCTGGTACGCGGCCGCGGCGCGCGCTGCCGGCAGGTCGAGGGCGACAGCGGCTGCCGGCGTGACGACTTCGATGTACGCCTTGATCTTGGGTTCGGTGCCGCTGGGGCGGATCACGACGCGGCCCCCGTCGAGCCGCAGGTGTACGCCTTCGGTGGGAGGCAGCCCGCCGGTCGGCTGACTCAGGTCGTCAACTTCGAGCACCCGCATGCCGCCGAGGCCTGCCGGCGGCGAGGCGATGATCCCCCGGGTGGCCAGCATCCCGGCGTTCGGATCGGTGAGCCGCAGCGACACCTGCGAGGTCGCGTAGAGACCGAGCTCGAGCGCCAGGTCGTCGAGCCGGTCGGTGAGTCGCCGCCCCCGTGACTTCAGCTCGGCGGCCAGCTCCGCGACCGCCAGCGCGGCACTGATGCCGTCCTTGTCCCGCACGTAGCGCAGCCCGACGCCGTAGCCCAACGCCTCCTCGTAGCCGAAGACGAGCTCGTCGCCGCCGACGCGGGCCAGCCATTTGAAGCCCGTCAGGGTCGCCTGAAAGTGCGCGCCTCGCACGCGTGCCAGCGCTTCGAGTGCTGAGGAGGAGACGAGGGAGCAGGCGACGATGCGGCGGTCATCGGCCGGTCGCCGGGTCAGGATGTGATCCGCCAGCAGCAGTCCGAGCTCGTCGCCGGTGAGCAGCCGTCCCTCGACGGCGACGGCGCACCGGTCGGCGTCCGGGTCGTTCGCGATCGCGATCTCAGCTCCGGTGCGGGCGGCGAGTGCCAGCAGCAGATCGGTGGTGCCGGGCTCTTCCGGATTGGGGAAGGTGACGGTCGGGAAGTCGGGGTCCGGCTCTGCTTGCGCGGCGACGACGGCGGGCGGGTCGAAGCCGGCCCGCGCAAACGCGGCGAGCAGCACCGCGCCGCCCACACCATGAAGCGGGGTGTACGCCACCGAGATATCGCGTTCGCGCGCTAACGACAGGCTGACGATCGCGTCGAGGTAGCCGTCGACGATTTCCGGGCCGAGCGTCGCGTAATCGCCTGACAGGGCAAGCTCGTTCGCCGGCGCCGCAGCGGCAATCGCGGCCTCGATCTGAGCGTCCTGGGGCGGGACGATCTGGGCTCCGTTCGCCGGATCACCCGGCGGGCCGCCGAGGTAGACCTTGTAGCCATTGTCCTGCGCCGGGTTGTGGCTTGCCGTCACCATCACCCCGGCGTCGCACCCCAAAGCCCTTACGGCATAAGCAAGTACGGGCGTTGGCAGCGCTTGCGGAAGCAGCGAGACGCGCAGCCCGGCGGCTGCCATTACCTGCGCGCTGTCGTCCGCGAACTGGGCACTGCCGTGGCGGGCGTCGTAACCAATGACGATGCTGGGAAGTGCGGCGCGCTCCTTGAGGAAGGCCGCCAGTCCGGCTGCCGCCCGGCGGACCACCGCCACGTTCATCCCGTTCGGCCCGGCCCGTAGCGGTCCGCGGAGCCCGGCGGTGCCGAAGCTCAGGGGCTGGGCGAAGCGTTCCTGGAGTTCCGCCTCGTCCCCGGCGTCAAGCAGCTGCTGGAGCTCCGCGCGGCTGGCGGGGTCGGGGTCGGCAGCGATCCACTCGCGTACGCGATCGACCAGAGGAACCGAGAAATGGTCGCTCGAAGCCATGATCAGCGACCACTTCTCGGTGTTTCTGGTCGAGTCACAGCTTGCGGACCACCTCGGCGAGCAAGGCGCCCATCCGAGCTGCGGCGGCAGCCCCGGCGGCCAGCACCTCGGCGTGGTCGAGCCGGTCGCCGGAAAGGCCGGCGGCGAGGTTGGTCACCAGCGAGAGGGCCAGCACCTCTGCCCCCTCGGCCCGCGCGGCGACGGCCTCGTGGACGGTCGACATCCCCACCAGGTCAGCGCCCAGCGTCTGCAGCGCCCTGATCTCGGCGGGGGTCTCGTACTGCGGGCCCGGCATCATCGCGTAGACGCCGTCTTCCAGGAACGGGTCGACGCTGACCGCGAGCTCGCGGAGCCGGCGGCTGTAGACCTCGGTGAGGTCGACGAACCGGGGACCCACCAGCGGGGTCCGGCCGGTCATGTTGAGGTGGTCGCTGATGACGACCGGCTGCCCGACGGCGAGCCCTTCTCGCAGCCCCCCAGCCGCATTGGTCAGCACGATCACGTCGGCGCCGGCCGCGCAGGCGGTGCGTACCGCATGAACGACGACGGACAGATCGTGCCCCTCATACGCATGGACACGTCCCAGGAAGGCCAGCACCCGCTTGTCGCCGACCTGGATCGAACGCACAGCACTGCTGTGTCCTTCGACGCCGGTGGGAGGGAACCCGCCAAGGTCGGCTAGGTCGAATTCGGCCGCCGGTGTGCCCAGCAGATCAGCTGCCGGGAGCCAGCCCGATCCCAGCACGACCGCGACGTGGTGGCGCGAGGCCCCGGACAGCTCCGCGAGGCGGGTGGCCGACGCCTCAGCGTCAGGCAGGGCTGCGCCGGACATAGGCCGATCCTGGCATGGCTCTGGCGATCCAGCGGCCCTGATCGCGATTGATCTGCACCGGGTGATCGAAGCACCGGCTGATCAGCTCGCTGGTGACGACGTCGGCGACCGGTCCCTGGGCGATCACTTCACCGCCGCGCAACAGGACCGCGTGGGTGGTGCTGGCGGGGATCTCTTCCAGGTGATGGGTGACGAGCACGCTGGCCAGCAGCGGGTGGGCGCGGCGCAGGCCGTCCAGCCCGCTGAGCAGCTGCTCGCGGGCGGCGAGGTCGAGTCCGGTGGCGGGCTCGTCGAGCAGCAGCAGGGCGGGTTCGGGCATCAGCGCCCGCGCGATCAGGGCTCGTCCGCGTTCTCCGGAGGACAGCGTCTGCCAGCGGGCCTCGCGATGGTCGGTGATGCCGAGCACGTCGATGAGCTCATCGGCCAGCTGCAATTGCTGGGTGGTCGGGGTCCACCTCTGCTGGAGCGCGATGGTGTTGGTGGCGCCGGTGAGCACCACCTCGCGAACGCGCAGCGGCCACTCGAGCGGGTGGCGTGGATCGACGTGCCCGATGGCAGTGCGGAGCTGGCGCATGTCGACCCGGCCGAGCTCCTGACCCAAGACGCGAACGGTGCCGTGCGACGGGTGTGCCAGCGCTCCGAGCAGGCGCAGCAGGGTCGTCTTGCCGGCGCCGTTCGGGCCGATCAGCACCCAGTGCTCTCCGGTTCGCACGGTCAGCGAGACGTTGCGCAGCAGGAATTTGTGGTCGCGAATGAAGTCCACATCGGCGACCTCGATGACCTCGAGGGTCTTGCCGCTTTCCACGCCAGCGTCTGCCACTGGGCGAACGTTATCCAGCCGGCTGCTCCGCGTGGCTGACCGGACCGCCCTCGGTCCAGTCGTCACCCACTACCCGGATGGAGACGTCGCGGCCCTGGACTCCCTCACCGCAGGTGCGGCAGCGCTCGTCGACGTCCAATTCGTGGTCGTGATGCATGAGGGTGACGCGCTTTTCGTCAACCGCCCACTTGTTGCCCCACGTGACCAGGGCGCGCATGACCGGAGCGAGCTCGGCGCCGGCGCGGGTCACGTGGTAGCCGTAGCGCGCCGGGCTGCTCGAATACTCGCGGCGCTCGAGGATGCCCGCTTCCACGAGCGCCTTCAGCCGGGCGGCGAGCCGGTCGCGGGGGGCCCCGGTGTTACGGGCGATGTCGTTGAAGCGGTGGTTGCCGTAGAACACCTCGCGCAGCGCCAGCAACGACCATTTCTCGCCTACGAGCGCTAGCGCTGAGGCGGCCGGACAGGGCCGTCCCGGCAGGTCGTGGGCGGCCAGCGCGTCGCGTGGAAGGGGCGCCGTGCCGTTCTCGATGACTGTCACACCACATAGGTTGCCATCTCAAACTGACTTCCGCTAGTCTGCTGCCATGTCAGTTGGAGAATCAAACTCTTCCCGCCACGCCCGACTCGTGTTCGCGGTCGTGGCGGCGGCGATCTTCATGTCGAACCTCGACCTCTTCATCGTGAACGTCGCCCTGCCGAGCATCGGCAAGGACTTCGGCGGATCGCTGGGCCGGCTGTCCTGGATTCTCAACGCGTACGCGATCGTCTTCGCGGCGCTGCTGATCCCCGCCGGGCGCCTCGGTGACCGCATCGGCCAGCGCCGCGTCTTCCTCGCGGGCGTCGCCCTCTTCACCTTCGCTTCGGCGCTGTGTGCTGCTGCCCCGAACCTCGGTGTGCTCGTCGCCGCCCGGGCGCTGCAGGCGGCAGGGGCCGCGGCGCTGATTCCCACGTCGCTGGCGCTGCTGCTGGCGGCGACGCCCGCTGAGAAGCGCGGGAACGCCGTCCGCGCCTGGGCCGCGATCGGCGGCGTCTCGGCCGCCATGGGTCCGGTGATCGGTGGGCTGCTGGTGCAGGCCGACTGGCGCTGGGTCTTCCTGGTGAACCTTCCCGTCGGTATCGCCGCCATCGTTGCCGGGCGCCGCGTCCTGCCGCACCCCGCCGGCAAGCCGAGCGAGCCGCTGCCGGACATGCTCGGCGCCGTGCTGCTGATGGCCGGTATCGCCGCCGCGACGGGCGCCCTGGTGGAGGCACCGGCCTGGGGCTGGTCGTCCCCGCGGACCATTGGCCTTTTCGCCGCCTCCGCGGTCGCCCTCGGCTGGTTCCTGGCCAGGTGCCTCAGCCATGAACGGCCGCTCATCGAGCTGTCGCTCTTCCGCATCCCGAATTACGGCACCGCCACCGCGGCCGTCTTCCTGTTCAGCCTCGGCTTCGCCGCGATGCTGTTGTCGAACGTGCTGTGGTGCCAGGATGTCTGGGGTTACTCGGCGCTCAAGACCGGCCTGGCGGTAGCTCCTGGCCCGGCGATGGTGCCGGCGCTGGCAATCGGTGCCGGCCCGCTGGTGCGCCGATTCGGCCCCGGGCCGGTCGCCGCGCTGGGCAACATGATCTTCGCCGCCGGCCTGCTACTGCGGGTCTTCACCGCGACGACCACGCCGAACTACGTCGCCGACATGCTGCCGAGCATGCTCCTGACCGGCATCGGCGTCGGACTGGCGCTGCCCACGCTGATTAGCACGAGCGCCACGGCCCTACCCGCCGCGCGGTTCGGCACCGGCTCCGGGATCGTCAACACCAGCCGGCAGGTCGCCGCCGCACTGGGCGTCGCGATCCTGGTCACCATCCTCGGTACGCCGGCCACTGCGCATGGGGCGCTGATCGTCTTCCGGCACGCCTGGATCGCGGCGGGCGTTGCCAACATCGCCGCCGCCCTGGTGTGCCTGTGGCTACGGCGTCCGGGTCAGGTGCCCGCGGCCGAAGCCGCCGCTCTGTCGGCATCGTCCGCCTCGGCGGCGAGGTCCGCATCGTCGGGCGGATCGGCGGATGGTTTGGCGCCGTTGGACCCGTTCGACCCGGCGGCCCTGCCGGTGCTCACCGGCTCTGCGGGCAGCAGCTCGGGCGGTGCCACGATCCCGTCGGCGGCGAACTCCGGCGAATGAAACTCCTCGCCGTCCTCACCGTCCTCGGCATAGACGTACTTCCCGCCGCGCAGCCACGAGGCGCCGGCCGCAATCAGGCAGGCGATGATCGAGAAGATGAACGCCACCTCAAGCCCGTCGTGGAACGGCGCGGAGATGAGGTGCGGGAAGAAGCCGCGCCCGGTCAGGTACTGCTGGTGGGCGGCGCTCAGGTGATGCACCGAAGGCCCGAGCAGCTGCTGGATCGGGTTGAAGCCGAGTAGCGACGCGAAGAGCGTGGCCACCGGTGGCAGGTGGGAGATGCGGGCCGCATCGGCCGGTGAGACCCCCTGGGCCAGCAGGCCGTGGCTCAATGCTCCGCTGAGCGTGCTGGCCAGGCCCAGGATCATGAGGGAGAAGAAGATCCCGATCGACAGCACGGTCGCCGAGTTCTGGAAGGTGGCGGCCATACCGGAGCCCGCTCCACGCTGCTTGCGCGGAATGCTGTTCATGATTCCGGCCCGGTTCGGCGAGGAGAACAGGCCCATTCCGACGCCGTCCATCACCAGAACCGCGGCGAAAGCCCAGTAGTTGAAGTTCACCGGCAGCAGCAGCAGGCACAGGAAGCTCAGCGCCGCCAGCAGCATGCCGCCGGTGGCGAAGGGACGGGCCCCGTAGCGGTCCGAGAGAATTCCTGAGATCGGCGCTGAGGCCAGGAAGCCGATGGTGAGCGGCAGTAGATAGATGCCGGCCCACAGCGGCGTCCGCTCGAACGAATAGCCGTGCTGCGGCAGCCAGATTCCCTGCAGCCAGATGATCAGAATGAATTGGAGCCCGCCGCGGCCCAGGGCAGCCAGCAGCGCCGCGATGTTGCCCGCGGTGAACGCCCGGATCTTGAAAAGGTCGAGGTGAAACATCGGATCGGTGACCCGGTTTTCGATCACTACGAAGACGCCGAGCAGCGCGATGCCACCGATGATTGCGCCGAGCACCCAGGGGTTCGTCCAGCCCATCACGTGGCCGCCGTACGGCTGAATTCCGTATGTGATTCCGACCAGCACGGCGATGAGGCCGACCGCGAAGGTGACGTTGCCCCACCAGTCGATCCGGGCCGGCTGCCGCCTGCCGTTGTCCTGGAGCTTGAGGTAGGCCCAGACCGTGCCGAAGAGCCCGAACGGCACCGAGACGAGGAAGACCAGGTGCCAGTTGACCGGGGCCAGCAGGCCACCGATGACGAGGCCGATGAACGAACCGGCGATGCCTGCCACGTTGTTGATGCCGAGGGCCAGGCCACGCTGCTCGGCGGGGAAGGCGTCGGTGAGGATGGCGCTGGAGTTAGCGAACAGGAAGGCGCCGCCGACCCCCTGGAAGACCCGCATGATGATCAGCCACCAGGCGCCCGCCGGTCCGGTCAGCCAGGTGATGGACAGCATGATCGAGAAGAACGTGAAGACGGCGAAGCCGAGGTTGTACATCTTGACCCGGCCGTACATGTCGCCGATCCGCCCGAAGCTCACCACCAGTACGGCGGTGACCACCAGGAATCCCATGATCAGCCACAGCAGATAGCTGGTGTTTTCCGGCTTGAGCGGATCGAGCTGGATGCCTTTGAAGATGTCGGGGAGGGCGATCAACAGGATCGAGGCGTTGATGGTCACCATCAGCACGCCGAGCGTGGTGTTGGACAGCGCGATCCACTTGTACGAGCCGCCCTGCTCCCGTTCGAGGTCCTCGGCGGTCTTGGGAGCAGCAGCCCCAGCAGGCGTCGAGGCCGGTGAGGCCGGCGCGGACGCTGCCTGCGCACGGGTGCGCATGACACCTCCGGGGCGTGAGTGCGAGCGTTCAGGATCGTTTACTTGCCTGAGGATAACTAAAAGCGGGGATGGTGTCGACTCGGGTCGCGCTGGTTGTGACCGATCAGGCAGGCTCAGGGGATGCCACGGGTCCCGCCTGCGATGCCGCTCGAGCGCGGAGAATTCACTGAGGTGGTCCTTCGCGGGGCGATCCGCGACGCGAAAGGGCCGGGGCGGATCAGCGGCTTTTTTCAGCGGTTCTTCGGAATGCAATGGGGCGGTAAACGCTGGCTGGTGCTGACCAACCGGAGGCTGCTGGTGCTGCGGCGCCGTAAGCCCGCTGCCTACGATGGTGACAAGTGGTTCGACGTCTCGCTGGACCGGCGGGTGATCCACGCCTCGATGCCCTTCATGGAAGGCAACCTCGTCGTCATGGCGATGGTCAGCGGCAAGGGGCCGAAGTCGCTGCTGCTGCCCGGCCGCGCGTTCAAAGAAGCGCAGCGAATGGCGCGGGCGCTCGGGGCGAGCGACCGTTAACACAAGTGGTCGGTTAAGCACTGGATACTGAGCGGGTGCAGATCCCGTTCTCTTCGTCGCCGCGCACCAGCCTCGGCATCGAATGGGAGCTTGAGCTGGTCGATCCCGAGACGCGACAGCTCGCCTCGGCGGCATCTGAATTGCTCGCCGAGATCTCGGCGCCCCACGGCGGCGAACACCCCAAGGCCAAGCACGAGCTGCTCGAGTCGACTGTCGAGATCATCACCGGGGTCTGCCTGACGGTCGGTGAGGCAAAGGCTGACCTGGCCGAGACGCTCGCCGAAGTGGTTGCGGCCGCCGATCAGCGGGGCCTTGGCGTGATGTGCAGCGGCACGCATCCGCTCACCGACTGGAACACCCAGCAGATCAGCCCCAGCCCGCGCTACGCCAAGCTCGTCGACCAGATGCAGTGGCTCGCCCGGCGGCTGCAGATCTTCGGGGTGCATGTGCATGTCGGCGTACGGAGCCCGGACAAGGCGATTCCGATCGTCAACGCGCTGACCATGTACGTGCCCCATTTCCTGGCGTTGTCGGCCTCCTCGCCGTACTGGATCGGCACTGACACCGGTCTCGCGTCGGCCCGGTCGAAGGTCTTCGAGAGCCTGCCGACCGCGGGCCTGCCGGATCAGCTCTCCGGGTGGCAGGAATTCGAGGAGCTGATGGGCACCCTGGTCAGCTCCGGAACCATCGAGACGATTCGCGAGGTGTGGTGGGACATCCGTCCACACCCCGGCTTCGGCACCGTCGAACTGCGGATCTGCGACGGGCTCCCGACTCTGCAGGAGGTCGGCGCCATCGCGGCGCTGGCCCAGTGCTTGGTCGACCAGCTCAATACCCAGCTCGATCGCGGCTACAGCCTGCCGAGCCCGAAGAGCTGGGTGGTCCGCGAGAACAAATGGCGCGCCGCTCGCTACGGCCTGGCCGCCGAACTGATCGTCGATGAATACGGCACGACCCGACCGCTGGCCGCCGCGATCGAGGAGCTGGTCGACGACCTCGCGCCGCTGGCTCACCGGCTCGGGTGCGCCGACGAGCTGGCCGACGTTTTGACGATCGTGCGGGGCGGGGCGAGTTACGCCCGGCAGCGTCAGGTCGCCGCCGGCAGCGACGGGGATCTGCGGGCGGTCGTCGACAGCCTCTTGGGTGAGATGCAGGCGGGTCACCCGCTTCCGAACAAGGAGGTCGCGGCCTGATGAGCGAAGACCCCGCCGGCGGCTACGTCGCGGCACACGAGCAGGAGCTCATCGCCTTACGCCGTGATCTGCACGAGCACCCTGAGCTCGGTCATGCCGAACAACGCACGACCAGCGTCGTCGCGGAAGCGCTCACCCGCGCGGGCCTGCAGCCGCAGCTGCTGAAAGGCAGCGGCGTGTGGTGCGACCTCGGCGACGCGTCGCTCGGGCCGACGGTGCTGCTGCGCGCGGATCTCGACGCGTTGCCGTTGCAGGACCCCAAGGACGTGCCCTACCGCTCGCAGGTCGCCGGTGTCTGCCACGCCTGCGGACACGATGTCCACACCACGATCCTGGTGGGGGCGGCGCTGGCGCTGGCCGAGCTGGCCGCCCGGGACGGACTTCCCGGCCGGGTACGGCTCGTCTTCCAGCCCGCCGAAGAGGTGATGCCCGGCGGGGCCCACGAGGTCATCGAAGCGGGGCTGCTGGGCCCGGCCGACCTGGCGCTCGCGTTGCACTGTGATCCGTCGCTCGAGGTGGGCAAGGTGGGGCTGCGGACCGGACCCATCACGGCCGCCTCCGACATGATCAAGGTGGTGTTGAGCGGACCGGGCGGGCACACCTCACGACCGCACAACACGGTCGATCTGGTCTACGCCTTGGGGCGGCTGCTGACCGAGCTGCCGGCGGCGCTCACCCGCGTCATCGATCCACGCGCTGCCGTAACGCTGGTCTGGGGCATGGTCAACGCCGGCTCGGCGGCGAACGCGATCCCGCAGACGGCGATGGCGCGGGGGACTGTCCGGGTGCTCGACCACGACACCTGGGCGAAGGTGCCCGAGGTGCTGTCTCGCCTCGCCCGCCAGATCGTCGCCCCGTACGGCGCCGAGCTGGAGATCGAGCACGAGCGCGGTGTTCCTCCGGTGGTGAACGACGAGGCGGCGGTCTGGGTGATGACGCGGGCCGCCGACGGTGCGCTTGGCGTCGGGTCCGCAGTGCCCACCCCGCAGTCGCTCGGCGGCGAGGACTTCGGGTGGTATCTCGAACACGTTCCCGGAGCGATGGCCCGGCTCGGCGTGCGCGCCCCCGGGACCCAACCGCATGATCTGCACCAGCCCGGGTTCGACGTGGACGAGCGGTGCATCGGGATCGGCGTCCGGTTCCTGACGGCGGCGGCGCTGCTCGGGCTGCGGGGTCAGCGGGTCTCGTAGGTCTC
Source organism: uncultured Actinomycetota bacterium (assembly GCA_963839015.1). Lineage (GTDB taxonomy): Bacteria > Actinomycetota > Actinomycetes > Frankiales > Frankiaceae > DATAZK01. The sequence continues at coordinate 80,998 of CAWITL010000002.1, forward strand.
GCGGGTTAAACGGTTTAGCCGGTCCTGTGGGCTAGTCCGTCGGGCTGCTGCCGGTGCAGGGATGGCTGCGGAGCTGGGCCACGTAGTCCGCGGGTGCGCCGGCCTTTTCGGCGGCTTCGGTGATCAGTCCCAGGTAGTGGCAGGAGGGCAGCCCGCCCTCGTACGCGACCAGCACGTACGTCCACGCGAGCACCTCGCCCTCGAGCGTCGAGACGCGTACCCGCAGCTTGTCGTAGATCCCGGCGCGGACGCCCGCGCCTTCCCACTCGTCGAGCACCTTCTCGTCCAGCGGGGAGACGTCGTAGAGCATCACGTACGTCTGGGCGTCAGGATCTTGGACGACGGTGACGAGCGCGCCGTCCCAGCCGACCTCCTCGCCGCCGAACGTCACTCGCCAGCCGCGCAGCCATCCCACGCTCTGCACCGGCGAGTGGGGGCAGCGCTCACGCATCTGATCGGGGTCGAGATTGCCCCCGTACGCCGCATAGGTGGCCACCAGCGAACCTTAGCCAGCCTCAAGGCTGCATCGCTGCTGAGACACAGCTGAGACACTGCAAGTGTGCGAATTGCGATCATCGGCGGCGGCCCCGCAGGATATGAAGCGGCGCTGGTAGCCGTCGAACTCGGCGCGCAGGTCACGCTGGTCGAGCGGGACGGCATTGGCGGTGCCTGCGTGCTGACCGATTGCGTGCCGTCCAAAGCCCTGGTTTCTACGGCCGAGGTGCGCACATCGGTGTCGCATTCCGATGAGCTGGGGCTCGACTGCGCCCAGAGCCCGGTCGATGCCCCACGGCTCAACGCCCGGATTCAGGACCTGGCCGCCGCGCAGTCCATCGACATCCGGGCCCGGCTGATCCGCGAAGGCGTCGAGGTCATCGACGGCAGCGGCCGGCTCATCGCGCCCGGCCAGATCAGCATCGACGGCATCGACGGCCCCGAGTCGCGGCCGGCCGATGCGGTGCTGCTGGCCTTGGGGGCAAGCCCGCGGATCATCCCCGGCAGCGAACCCGATGGTGAGCGGGTCCTGGACTGGCGGCAGCTGTACGACCTTCCCGAGCTCCCCGAGCATCTGGTGGTCGTCGGGTCCGGTGTCACGGGCGCCGAATTCGCCTCGGCCTATCGCGCTCTGGGCTCCCAGGTGACGTTGGTCTCCTCGCGTGATCGGGTGCTGCCCGGAGAGGACGCGGACGCCGCCGCGGTGCTGGAAGACGTCTTCGCGCGGCGCGGTGTCGAGGTGCTCAACCGGTCGCGGGCGGCATCGATCCGAAGCGTCGGCGACGGCGTGGTCGTCGAGCTGACCGACGGCCGCAGCGTCCACGGCAGCCACGCCCTGATCGCAGTGGGTTCGGTGCCGTGCACCACGGGGATGGGCCTCGAGGAGGTCGGGGTCAAGCTCAGCGTTTCCGGTCACATCACCGTGGACAAGGTGTCCCGGACCTCGTTGCCCGGGGTCTACGCGGCCGGCGACTGCACGGGCGTGCTCCCGCTTGCCTCCGTCGCCGCGATGCAGGGTCGGATCGCGATGTGGCACGCGCTTGGCGAAGCGGTGGTCCCGCTGCGCCTGATGACGGTCTCCTCGAACGTCTTCACCGATCCGGAGATCGCGACCGTCGGAGTCACCCAGCAGATGGTCGAGGACGGGCGCGTTGTCGCCGACGTCGTCAAGCTCGACCTCTCGACGAATGCCCGCGCCAAGATGAGCGGGCTGCGCGACGGCTTCGTGAAGTTCTTCACCCGCCGCGGGGTCGGGACCGTGCTCGGCGGAGTCGTCGTTGCCCCCCGCGCCAGTGAGCTGATCCTGCCGGTCTCCATCGCCGTCCAGCATTCGCTGACGGTCGACCAGCTTGCCCACACCTTCGCCGTCTACCCGTCGCTGTCGGGTTCGCTCACCGAAGCCGCTCGCCAGCTGATGGCCTCGGACGAGTCGCCGACCTTCTGGGGTTGAGCGCTACTCGTCGTCCTCGTGATCCTCGGCCAGGTCATCGTCTTCCTCGACCTGCTTGGGGCGCTCGATGCCGTACTGCCTCAGCCGCCGATTGCGAAAGGATTCGCCGGTCGTGTAGCCCATGATCACGGCGCACAGCAGCAAGGCCAGCGGGATCGACACCCGTACTGACGCCTGCCCTGGCAACACCGCGAACGCCAGGGCGAAGGGGAGCATGAGGAAGACCGGGCGTAGCGCCGCCCGATGTCGCCATCCAGGACCGGTCAGGTCAGCGCGTACCCACTCGAGGTAGCGCGGTGCGAGTGTGCCGCCGATCAGGTAGTAGATGCGGCCCGTGAACGTTGGAGCTTCTGGTCGTGAATCGGTCGCCGCAGGTGATGCGGCGGGCTCTGGTGATGCGGCCGGCTCGGTCGAATCACTCGGCTCACTCGGCGATCTCACAGATCACAGCTCCGCTTGTCACTGTGGCACCTACCGTGGCCTCCAGACCCGACACGGTGCCCGCCTTGTGGGCGGTGAGCGGCTGCTCCATCTTCATCGCCTCGAGCACCACGATGAGGTCGCCCTCGGCCACTGCGTCGCCGTCGGCCACCGCGACCTTGACGATGGTGCCCTGCATCGGGCTCGTCAGGGCATCACCGGAAGCGGCGGTGGGGCCGTGGGATGAGCGCTTGTGGGCCGGCTTCTTCTTTCCCGGCGCTGCAGCAGCGCCCGCGCCGAGGCCTGCGGGCAGCACGACCTCGAGCCGCTTGCCACCGACCTCGACCACGACCCGCTCGCGGTCGTCGTCCCCGGCTTCGGCGTCCACTCCACCGGTGAAGGGCGGGATGGTGTTGTCGAATTCGGTCTCGATCCAACGGTTGTGGACAGTGAAAGCGGCGTCCGGGTCAGCCGGTGCGAAGGCTGGGTCACGCACGACCGCGCGGTGGAACGGCAGGGCGGTGGCCATCCCTTCGACGACCATCTCGTCCAGCGCCCGACGGGAGCGCTCGACTGCCTCGGTACGGCTGGAGCCGACCACGATGAGCTTGGCGAGCAGCGAGTCGAACTGCCCGCCGATGACGGAGCCGTCTTCAATCCCGGTGTCGGTGCGTACGCCGGGGCCGAGCGGGGGCCGGAACCTCGTGACCGTGCCCGGGGCGGGCAGGAAGCCGCGGCCGGGGTCTTCACCGTTGATGCGGAATTCGATGGCGTGACCGCGCGGGGCCGGGTCGTCGAAGTCGAGTTCGAGGCCATCGGCGATGCGGAACTGCCAGCGCACCAGGTCGACTCCAGCGACCTCTTCCGTGACCGGGTGCTCCACCTGAAGGCGGGTGTTGACCTCGAGGAAGGAGATCAGCCCGTCCTGGCCGACCAGGAATTCGCAGGTGCCCGCGCCGACGTAACCGGCTTCCTTGCAGATGGCCTTGCTGGCGTCGTAGATGCTCTTGATCTGGGCTTCGGTCAGGAACGGTGCCGGAGCTTCTTCCACGAGCTTCTGATAGCGCCGCTGCAGGGAGCAGTCGCGCGTACCGACCACGACGACGTTGCCCTGGTTGTCGGCGAGCACCTGCGTCTCGACGTGACGCGGCTTGTCGAGGTAACGCTCGACGAAGCACTCGCCGCGCCCGAAGGCGGCGACAGCCTCACGAACGGCGCTGTCGTAAAGCTCGGCGACCTCGTCGCGTTCGCGGGCCACTTTCAGGCCTCGCCCGCCGCCTCCGAATGCCGCCTTGATGGCGATCGGTAGGCCGTACTCGTCAGCGAAAGCAAGCACCTCGTCGGAGCCACTGACCGGGTCGGCGGTGCCGGGGGTGAGCGGGGCGCCGACCTTCAGGGCGATATGGCGGGCCTGCGTCTTGTCGCCGAGGCTGCGGATGGCGTGGGGCGGTGGGCCGATCCAGGTGAGACCGGCGGCGATCACGGCGTCGGCGAAGTCGGCGTTCTCGGACAGGAAGCCGTAGCCGGGGTGGACACCGTCAGCACCCGATTCCTTGGCAATCTCGATCAGCTTGTCGATGCGCAGATACGACTCGGGGGCGGTATTACCCCCCAAGGCATAGGCCTCGTCCGCTTCGCGCACATGCAGCGCGTCACGATCGGGATCGGCATAGACAGCGACGGAAGCGAGGCCGTGATCACGGCAGGCCCGGGCAACCCGGACCGCGATCTCTCCACGGTTAGCGATGAGGACTTTGCGCACGACTCCCGATCCTAGGGAACGCGGGCCGCAAACGGCGCGGGCGGGTGCTCTGAACCCGGTCAGCCGGCCGTCATGCCGGCGTCGCTGGACAGGATCGCCCCGTGGATGTTGAGACCGTCGTCACTCGCGACGAACGCGAAAAGCCCTGCGATCTGCGCGGGCGTGGCGCTGCGTCGAGGGGTGCTGTACCGCATGATCAGGTCCCAGTCGGCCTCCTCCGGAAACGTGACACCCTCCATGATTCCGGTGTCCGTCTCGCCGGGTGCGATCGCATTGATCCTGATCTTGCGCTTCATGAACTCCATGGCGAGCGCCCTGGTCATCTGCACTACCGCTCCCTTGGTCATGCAGTACGCCACCGTGTAGGCGCCGCCCATCAGCCCGGAGTTCGAGGCAATGTTGATGATGTTGCCGCGGGTCTCCAGCAGGTGCGGGATCGCGGCCTGGGCGATGAAGAAGTAGGCGTCCGTGTTGACCGCGAACATGTTGCGGTAGTTGTCCTCGTCCACATCCGTGACGTGGGACATGTCCAGCACCCCGGCGATGTTGCCGACGACATGCAGGTGTCCGTAGGCCTCGACCGTCGCCTCGACAGCCGCGATGCACTCCGAGCGTTTCCGCAGATCCGTGACCCTGGTGCGCACCTCGCCGGGTAGGTCCTTGGTCTGATCGAGCGTCTCCGCGAGTCCGACTTCGTTGATGTCGACAGCGAGTACGGACGCGCCCTCGCTCGCGAGCCGCAGCGTCACCCCCCGCCCGATTCCCCGGGCGGCACCGGTCACCAGAGCTGCTCGGCCATCGAAACGGAGGCCAGACGTGGGGCTAGTCATGGGCCAGAGCTTGTCATGAGCCCGAAATGTGTCGCCGTGGTGGAGACACGCGGTGTGGGCTGGAGGCAAACGATAGGTTGCCTCGGCGGGCGGGACCATCAATTGCGAAAGCAACCAATAGCTTGCGCTCAGACGCAAGCGATCGTTTTCTTCGGCAAAACGTGGTCAGCCCCGGACGGGCAACAAATAGCCTGCCTCGCCGTGATCGGCCTACCAGTCGGCGCGCGTACGCAATCCTGGCGTAAAACCGGACTCCCGCCAGGACGCGCCGCCATGGGGCAGCGGGTGCCGGATCGCAGCGCCGGGTCGGCCCCAGGCGGAACGGACGGGCTCCGGCTCGGGTGCGCCACCTCCGCGGCTGGCGAGCACCGCAACGAGCGCGGCCAGCTCCTCGGGTGTCGGCTCACCGCGGACCACGCGCAGCAAGGGGGGTGCCGGGGCCGACCCCTCGCCGGACTCGGTGCTCACAGCGGGATGTTTCCGTGCTTCTTGGGCGGCAGGGATTCGCGCTTGTTACGCAGTTGCCGCAGGGCCCGGATGACCTGGATGCGCGTGTCCGAAGGGGCGATCACCGCATCGACGAATCCGCGCTCGGCGGCGATGTAGGGGTTGGCGAAGCGGTCGCCGTACTCGGTGATGAACTGCGCGCGTAACGCCTCGACGTCCTTGCCTTCGGCCCCGGCGGCTGCCAGGGCGCGGCGCTGCACGATGTTGACAGCACCCTGCGCACCCATGACGGCGATCTCGGCGGAGGGCCAGGCGAGGTTGATGTCGGCGCGCAGGTGCTTGGAGCCCATGACGTCGTACGCGCCGCCGTACGCCTTGCGGGTGATGATCGTGACCTTGGGGACGGTCGCCTCGGCGTAGGCGTAGATCAACTTGGCGCCGCGGCGGATGATGCCCTGCCACTCCTGGTCGGTGCCGGGCAGGAAGCCAGGGACGTCGACGAAGGTCAGCACCGGGACGTTGAACGCATCGCAGGTGCGTACGAAGCGGGATGCCTTCTCTGAGGCATCGATGTCGAGGGTGCCGGCGAAGGACATCGGCTGGTTGGCCACGACGCCGACCGCCCGGCCGTCGACGCGTCCGAAGCCAGTGATGATGTTGGTCGCGAAGAGCGCCTGCACCTCGAGGAATTCGCCGTCGTCCAGGACCGTGCCGACGACGGTGTGCATGTCATACGGAGTGTTCGAGGAGTCGGGGATGAACGTGTCGAGCTCGAGGTCGGGCTCGAGGGAGTCGAGGTCGACCTCGTCGTAGGCGGGGGCCTCCTCCATGTTGTTGCTCGGAAGGTAGGAGAGCAGCGCCTTGACGAGTTCGAAGCAGTCGTCCTCGTCCACCGCCATGAAGTGCGCGACGCCGCTCTTGGTGTTGTGGGTGCGCGCGCCGCCGAGGTCTTCCATCGTGACCTCTTCGCCGGTGACGGTCTTGATGACGTCAGGGCCGGTGATGAACATCTGGGAGGTCTGGTCGACCATGAGCGTGAAGTCGGTCAGGGCCGGCGAGTAGACGTGGCCGCCCGCGCACGGTCCGAGAATCAGGCTGATCTGCGGGATGACGCCCGAGGACATCACGTTGCGGTAGAAGATCTCGCCGTAGCCGGCGAGGCCCATGATGCCTTCCTGGATACGCGCGCCGCTGCCTTCGTTCAGGCCGACCACGGGGCAGCCGGTCTTCAGCGCCAGGTCCATGACCTTGACGATCTTCTGGCCGTACACCTCGCCGAGCGACCCGCCGAAAACCGTCACGTCGTGGCTGAACACGCAGATCGGGCGGCCGTCGACCGTGCCGTATCCGGTGACGCAGCCGTCGCCTGCGGGTTTGTTGCGCTCGAGGCCGAAGTCCACCGCCCGGTGGCGCGCGAACGCGTCGGTTTCGACGAACGATCCTGGGTCCAGGAGGGCGTCGATACGTTCGCGGGCGGTCATCTTGCCCTTGGCGTGCTGGGCGTCGACCGCCTTCTCAGAGCCGGCGTGCACGGCTTCATAGATGTGGCCGTGCAGGAGCGCGAGCTTGCCCGCGGTGGTGTGAATGTCGGGTGCGTCTGGATCCGCGACCGGTTCTGCCGTCATGAAGCGCACGTTATCGGGGCGCGTGGCAGCGTGACGTAGGTGGACCGCTACTCCGATCTCGAACGCCCGCCGCTGCGCGCCGAGTCACTGAAGGCCGCGCTGGCTCCCGACGGCTTTGACCTTGTCGTACTCGAGGAGGCGCAGAGCACGAATGCCGAGCTTGCCGAGCGCGCCCGGGCGGGGGCGCCGGAGGGCACCGTCGTCGTCGCCGAATCGCAGACGGCGGGCCGGGGACGGCAGGGTCGCACCTGGGAGTCGCCGCCGCGGGCCGGACTCACGTTCAGCGTGTTGCTTCGACCGCCCCAGGTATCGGGTTGGCTGCCGCTCCTTGCCGGGCTCTCAGTGGCGGTGGCGGTGCAGGAGCAGGCCGGCGTCGAAACGGGTCTGAAATGGCCCAATGACGTACTCGTCGGATCGCGGGAATCCGCCCGCAAGGTCGCCGGTTTGCTGGCTGAGGTGCCAGGGGGTGGTGCCGGTGGCGTCGTCATCGGGATCGGCCTGAACGTGACGACGCGGGCCGCTGAGCTGCCTGATGACCGGGCCACGAGTCTGGCCCTGGCGGGGGCTCTGACCACCGATCGCGAGACCCTGCTCAAGGCGATCCTGCGTTCTTTGGCGCGGGCGTACGCAAGCTGGCGTGCCGACCCCGAGGCATTGATGCCCGCCTACCGGTCGGTGTGCGTGAGCCTGGGCCGGCAGGTTCGTGTCGAACTCCCCGACGGGCAGTCCTACGAAGGGCTCGCCACCGACATCGATCGCGACGGGCGACTCGTCGTCGGTGACCGCGCGTTCGCCGCCGGAGATGTGATTCACCTGAGATAGTGCCCGCGTGGCGAAAATTGAGCGCCAGCTCGGCGAGGGCGAACAGATCGTGCTCGACCTCCACCCGCACTGGAGGCGGCTGGTCCTGCCGTTGCTGATCGTTCCCGTCGTGGTCGGCCTCGCGGCTTTCGCGATCGCGGCTGGGCCCGACCACCCGATCTACTACTGGCTGATCGTCGCAGTCGCCTTCGTGTTGCTGATCCTCTTCAGCCTGCTGCCGGTCTGGCGCTGGCAGACCACGCGCTACATCGTCACGAACCGGCGGATTCTCTACCGGTCCGGGATCATCACCCAGCTCGGCCGCGACGTACCGCTCTACCGGATGAACGACGTCCATTTCGAGAACACGCTGTCCGACCGGCTCACCGGAAGCGGCGACCTCATCATCGAAAGTGCCGGCGAGCAGGGTCAGCTGCGCTTCACCGACGTCCCGCACGTCGAGGACGTGCAGCGCGTCATCCATCGGCTCACCGAAGAGGACGACCAGCGCCGACGGAGACAATGACGCCCAGGCATCCGTAACAAGGACGCCTCGTCAGGTGCGACGATGGCGCGGTGGTCGACCAGCCAGAGCCGGAGCACGTCGCCGGGCTGGGCTCCGAGCTGCTGGAGAAGGCCTTTCTGGGTGAGGCTGCTCATCTCACGCAAGAGCAGGTCGAGGAGACCGCCGTCGACTTTCCCGCCGACCGGATCCGCGGGTTGTGGAGGGCGCTGGGCTTCGTCGACCCGGCGCCTGGCGAGCTGCGCTTCACCGAGGCCGACGTGCAGGCGGTTCGGCTCTCCCAGCGGCTCGCCGCAGATGAGCTGGTCGGGCCGGGTGTCAGCGAATCGGTAGCCCGGACCGTCGGGCAGGCGATGAGCCGCCTCGCAGAGGCCGAGACGCAGCTCATCAGCGAGCAGCTGGCCGCCGATCCTGAGCTCACCGAGCTGGCGCGCACGCATCCGGACGAGCTGGCCCGCCAGCTCAGTGACCGCTTCGCCACCGCTCTTCCTGACCTGGAATGGCTCATCGCGTATGCCTGGCGCCGCCACATGCTGGCTGCCGTCCAGCGCGCGGTGGCCGGCGCCTCGCGTGACCTGACCGACAACGCCTGCGCCATCGGGTTCTGCGACATCGTCGGCTACACGCGCGCGGTGCGGGACATGTCGTCGGCGGACCTGACGGCGTTGGTCACCACCTTTGAGCAGGTGACCTCCGACGTGGTCATCAGCCACGGCGGACGGATCGTGAAGACGCTGGGCGACGAGGCGATGTTCACCACGAACGACGCCGTGCAGGCCGCTCGTATCGGTCTCGCGCTCACCGAGGCTTTCGCCCAGACGGACGCCGTCCCGCCGGTACGGGTCGGGCTCGCCTACGGACCTACGCTCGCGCACGGCGGTGACATCTTCGGTCCGGTCGTCAATATCGCCAGCCGTTGCACGGGAATCGCCTCGCCCGGCTCGGTGGTGGGCGACCGCGAGCTGGCCCGGCAACTGGAGGAGGCAGCCGTGGACGGCCGCAAGCTCGGGTTCACCGTCACCCGGCTGCGGACGGTCCGGGTCCGCGGCTACGCCCACCTGGCGCCGTATCTGATTCGCCGGGCTTGATGGCGGGGGCTGTGAACCTGCCGGTGTCGTCCCGCACAGCTGAATGAGCACCCGAAATGGTGTGATTCCGCCCGCGGGTTTCACGGCGCGGCGGCATCCCTGCGCGTGATCCGCTTTGATGTGGGCAGACAAGCGCCAGGCAGGTAAGCCGCAAGACCGTGAACGAGGGGATCGCCGATCGTGCCCGACCCAGCAGAGATCCAGCAACAGATCGAGCACACCCGCGCCGAACTGGCGTCGACCGTCGATGCGATCGCCGACCGGGTGAATCCCAAGAAGGTCGCTGCCCGCGGGATCGAGACCGTCAAGGCCAAGGTCGAAGACGTCTTTTCCAGTGGCACCGACCTTCCGCCGGCCCCGGGCAGCCCGGCTGCCATCACCGGACCCGACGGGGGTCAGCGCCCGCTTCCCGAGCGCGTCAAGGCGCAGTTGCAGCAGGCCAAGGACACCCGCGGCCGATCCATCCGGTGGGATCGCGTCGCCATCGTCGGCGGGGTCATCGCCCTGCTCGTCGTCATCAAGTGGCGTCGGGGTCGCTAGCGCGCTGATGGCCGATTTCTCGCTGGAGGTATCCACCGACATCGCGGATATGCGCAAGTGGGTCCACGAATTCGCGGAATCGGTTATTCGCCCGGCGGCGGCCGAATGGGACGAGCGTGAACAGACGCCTTGGCCGGTGATTCAGGAGGCCGCCAAGGTGGGTTTGTACTCATTGGATTTCTGGTCCGCCCAATGGTTTGAGCCGAGCGGTCTCGGGATTCCGGTGGCGATGGAGGAGATCTTCTGGGGTGACGCCGGGATCGGGCTCGCGATCGTCGGCACCACCCTTGCCGCCGTAGCGCTGGTCGCTAACGGCACTCCAGAGCAGACCGCCGAATGGGTCCCGCAAATGTTCGGCGACGAAAGCGATGTGAAGGTCGCCGCCTTCTGCTCTTCGGAGCCGGAGGCCGGTTCCGACGTCGGCAATATCAAGACGCGGGCCGTCTATGACCAGAAGACCGATGAATGGGTCATCAACGGCACCAAGACCTGGGCGACCAATGGCGGAATTGCGAATGTCCACGTCATCGTCGCGAGCGTCGACCCATCGCTTTCCACCCGCGGTCAGGCCAGTTTCGTCATTCCGCCCGGGACCAAAGGCCTCGCGCAGGGGCAGAAATTCGCCAAGCATGGGATACGCGCCTCGCACACCGCCGAGGTCGTTCTGACCGATTGCCGAATTCCCGCCTCTTGTGTCCTTGGGGGCAAAGAAAAGCTCGACGAGCGGCTGGCGCGAGCCCGGGAAGGCGTGCCTTCCAAGGGAAATGCGTCTATGGCGACCTTCGAGGCCTCCCGGCCGTCAGTAGCCGCGCAGGCGGTCGGCATTGCCCGCGCCGCCTACGAATACGCCCGTGATTACTCGACGCAGCGGGTCCAGTTCGGCCGGCCCATCAGCGAAAACCAGGGCGTCGCGTTCCAACTCGCCGACATGGCCACCCGCGTCGACGCAGCACGCCTGCTGACATGGCGGGCCGCCTGGATGGCGCGGCAGGGTCACGCGTTCACCGCGGCTGAGGGCTCGATGTCCAAGCTCTTCGCCGGCGAGACGGCGGTGTGGGTCACCGAACGCGCCATGCAGATCCTCGGCGGCAACGGCTACACCCGCGAATATCCGGTGGAGCGGATGGCGCGCGACGCGAAGATCTACACGGTCTTTGAGGGCACCAGCGAGATCCAGCGCCTCGTGATCGGACGGGCGGTCACGGGTGCGGCTTTGCGCTAGCGGTGCAGGTGGGGCGCCGCGCCCACTCGTGTGCCCGTTTTTCTCGGCAGGATGGGAGCCATGTCCGAGCTCTACCCGCTGACGCTTCGCCTCGAGGGGCGGCGGGTGATGGTGATCGGCGGTGGTCGCGTGGCTGCGCGCCGGGTGCCGGCATTGCTGGCGGCGGGCGCTCAGGTGGTCGTGGTGGATCCCGCACCGTCAGCGGCGGTCTTGGAGCTCGCCGGGCAGCTTGATCTTGTCCAGCGGCACTACGCTCCGGGTGATCTTTCCGGAGCCTGGCTGGTGCACGCCTGCACCTCCGATCCCGGGACGCAGGCGGCGATCGCGGCCGAGGCAGAGGCGGCCGGGATCTGGTGCGTACGCGCTGATGACGCTGCTTCGACGACCGCCCTCACCCCGGCGAGCGGGGTCGGCGACGGGGTGACCGTGGCGGTCACGTCGGGCGATCCGCGGCGGTCGGCGGGACTGCGGGATGCCGTACTCGATCAATTGCGTGACGGTTCGCTGGCAGCGCCGCGGGGTCGGTCCGATTCCCCGCGGGCGGGTCATGGTCGGGTCGTTCTCGTCGGGGGTGGGCCGGGGGATCCGGATCTGATCACCGTTCGTGGGATGCGGGCCTTACGGGAGGCTGATGTCGTCGTCGCGGATCGGCTGGGGCCCCGTTCCCTGCTGGACGGGCTGCCGGACGGGGTCGAGGTCATCGATGTCGGCAAGAGTCCGCGGGGCCAGGCGGCGAAGCAGGAAGACATCATTGCGCTGCTGATCTCACGCGCCCGGGCCGGTGACGTGGTGGTGCGGCTCAAGGGCGGCGACCCGTTCATCTTCGGCCGCGGCGGTGAAGAGCTGCTGGGCTGCGCCGAAGCGGGCATCGAGTGCTCCGTGGTGCCCGGAGTGAGCTCCGCAATCGCCGTGCCGGGACTGGCGGGCATTCCGCTGACGCACCGCGGCCTCGTGCAGGAGTTCGTCGTCGCGTCAGGTCATGTGCCACCGGGCCATCCCGGCTCGACCGTGGACTGGACGCGTTTGGGTACGAGTTCGGCCACCGTTGTACTGCTCATGGCGGTCCCCACGCTCCCCGCGATCGCCGACGCCCTGTTGGCCGCCGGCCGCGACGCTGACACCCTCGTCGCCTGCGTTCAGGAAGGCGGCACCCCCGCTCAACGCGTCCTGGTGAGCACGCTGGAGATGGTGGCGAAGGCGGCTGCTGAGTTCGCGCTCGCTGCGCCGGCGGTGATCGTGATCGGTGAGGTGGTGGGGATGATCGACCAGCTGGCTGCGGCGCGGGGGTTGGGGTCCTGACGCGTCTCTGGGTCACCCGCGAGCGCCATAGTCTCGTTGCGCTAGAGCGCCACCACGGCATGTCGCCACATCGATAACCCGCGAGCGCCATAGTCTCGTTGCGCTAGAGCGCCACCACGGCATGGCCCCAGCGGGTGCCATTGGCAGCTATCCGGTCAGGCTGAGCGCCCCCAGAGCTGCCGCGAGCACCAGCGGCACGCCCACCAGGCCCAACCGGGCGAATTGGCCGGCGCTGATCTGGACGCCCCGAGCCTTGCAACGCTCACGCCATAGCAGGGTCGCCAGCGAACCCCACAGCAGGATCAGCGGCCCGATGTTGACCCCGCACAGCAGCGCCAGCAGATCGCGGCGGGGGGTCGGGCCTTCGAGGGCGAGGTAGGCGGGCAGGTTGTTGAAGGCATTGGCCGCGGCCGCCGCGATGCTTCCGACCCGCCAGGTGCCGCCGCTGCCGATGACGTCATGCAACAGCCGATCGAGGCCATGCCGGCCGGCGGCTTCGACGACGAGGAAGAGACCCTCGGTAAGGATGACCAGCCGCCAGGGGATCAGCCGGAAATGCAGCTCCGACGGTCGGCGTACGGCGAACGTGATGACGATGATCGCTGCGGCCGGAGTCGCGGCGGCCCAGGCCGGGACTCCCGCGAGCACCACCGGGCCGAAGCTGAGGCAGGCGAGGGCGCTGATGGTGAGGAGTACGCGATCGGCGGGCTTGCGGGGCGGTGGCGGTTCGTAGCGACCGCTTAGATCTTTCCGGAAGCGAACCCCCAGCACCACGACCGTCACGACGATCGCTGCCGCCGCCGGAAAGGCCATCTTGCTGACGTACGTGGTGGCCGGGACGTCGAGCTTGTTGGTGGCGAGCAGGTTCGTCAGGTTGCTGACCGGTAGCAGCAGGCTCGCGGTATTCGCCAGCCACACGGCCGTCACGGCGAACGGCAGCGGCGGCAGTTTGAGGGCAAACGCGAGCGACAGGACGACGGGCGTCAGCAGCACGGCGGTCGTATCGAGGCTGAGGAAAATGGTGGTGACGGCGCCGAGCGCGCAGATCAGCAGGAAGAGCCTCGGCACACTGCCCCGCGCGAGACGAGCCACGCGATCGGCTGCTACGTCGAAGACTTCGGCGCGTTCGGCAAGCTCGGCGAGCACCGTGACGGCGACGAGAAAACCCAGGATCGGGCCGACCCGTTTGGTGACGTCGACGGCGTCATGCCAGGGCAGCAGACCGGTGATGACCGTCAGGAGACCAGCGGCCCCGGCGACCGCCCACATAGGCAGGATCGGGAGCTAGCCGAGGTCGCGAAGGTGACTCGTCATAGCCGCAGATTACGGCTCGTCGTACGGTGATCGTCGGCGGACGAGCCGGCCGGGCGGTCGCGTCGCGTCTCAGGATCGCCTTCGGGTGGTCAGGGGAGGCGCCGAGGAACGTCCGGGCTCCACAGGGCAAGGCGGTGGGTAACGCCCACCCGGGGTGACCCGCGGGACAGTGCCACAGAGAGGAGACCGCCGGCTTTGAGCAGGCTTGCCTGGTCGGAGTCGGTAAGGGTGAAAGGGTGCGGTAAGAGCGCACCAGCGCCCGGGGTGACCCGGGCGGCTAGGTAAACCCCGCCTGGAGCTAGGTCAGGATGGCGGCTCGGGGAGACCCGTTCCGCTTGCGCAGGCGTTTGAGGGCGGCCCGCCCGAGTCTGCGGGTAGACCGCAAGAGGCTGTCGGTAACGGCAGTCCTAGACAGATGACCGTCGCCGTACCGCTTCGGTGGTGCGAGGCACAGAACCCGGCGTACAGGCTGACTCGTCCGTCTCCACCCACTCTGACCTGCAGTGGAAGGCTGCTCACCGTTGAGGCCGAACGGGCCACCGGCAACTGGCTGCGGCTCAGGCGAGACCCGCGGAAGCCCACTGCGATGACTCTTCATGGCCGGGGAGCCTAGATCGGGTTTCGCGCTGGTGACCGGAGAATCCGGGAACCCCGCGCGCAGGGCGAAACTACGAACCCGGGGGCTGGTAGGCGATGGTCGTTTGCATGGCTTTGTCAACTTCGGCGGGTGAAAGGAGCACGACGGTTTCATAGCTGCTTATCGCGCCTGACGAAGCGATGGTCGCTCCCAACGCTAACGCGGTGGCGTTGTCCGGCACATCGCCGATGACGTAAACGTCGTCAGTTCCGAAGGCGAAATAGAACGATTCGAGCGAACCCCCGACACCAGCGAGCGCCTTTTCGACCGCGGCTACCCGGCTGGAGCCGCCGGCCTTCATCACACCCTTGATGCCTTCGGGCGTGTAGGACACTTTCAGCAAGTATTTACCCATGACGGGCTCCTTGATCTCGGCGGGTGCCAAGAACGTGGCCCCCAACGACGGAGCCGTCAAGGTCCAAAAGCGACATCCGGCTCAGGCTCGCTGGGCCTCCCCGCGTCAGCAAGAAACTCCGGTCCGTGAGACAACAGGCACATGCTCCGTAAATATGGCTGTATGTCGAGCCGCCTCCGTAAGTTCGCAATAGCCATGACGGCTGGCCTTTCGGCCGCCTTTGTCCTGAGCAGTTGCGCGCCCGTCGACCCAGTGGTGGGTTCGGCGGCTGGCTACGCGTTGGCTGCGCCGACCGCCGCCCCGTTCGGTCAGATAGAGGTCGGTTTCACGGTGCCGAAGGTGACGTGTGCACGCGGTGAGAACAGCAGCGCGAGAGTCTGGGCCGGCTTGGACGGAGTCACATTCGCACGCAACCCGGGAGTCAACGCAAAGGCTGGCCTGATACTCGCCTGCAAGAACGGCACGGCCACCTATACCCCGTACTACGGCATCTACGTCCGCGGTCAGAACAGCCCCGACCGGTTCTTCAACCTTGTGGGAATCAAGCCCGGCATCACATTGAGTTTCGTGGTCTACCGGGGCAGGCCGTCGCCGGGACAGGTGCAATTCCTCGCACTGGTGAACAGCGGCCAGGCGCCTGCTGACCACGCGCAGGCCGTGATGACCGCACCGCAGGTACAAGGCACCAGTGGCGAGTGTTTTGTCGAAGCGCCACAAGATCCCGCCCAATTCACGAGATTTCCCACGATCACCGTCTTCGGCTGCGACATAGGCGGGGCGCTGACACGACTCAACGAACAACCAGGTGCGCGGGTGTTCAACGTGACCACCAAGTCCGGGAAGGTTTTGACGAGAACCGTCAATTCCGGGCCCCTGGGCACCTTCAGCCCGTTCTCCGTCAGCCGCGTCTGAGTCTTTCCAAACGGAGGCTGTGCGCGATGACCGGCTGGTCGAATCGTCGACGGCGCCGCGACGTAGCCGAGGCTCCTTTCGCGACGTAACCTGCCGCCGTGAACGAACAGGCTGGCATCGCCGAACGCATTCGGTCGGCCTACGCCGGCGCCGACCTCGAGGCCTTCGGCGAACTGCTGGCGGATGACGTGCAGTGGGGTGATGACAACCATCCGAACCGCTGCCGCAGTCGCCAGGATGTCCTGTCCACGTTCGAAGGCTGGGTCGCAGCCGGCGTTTCAGCGGACGTGGTGGGTGTGGACACCGGCCCTCATGGCGTTTTGGCGAGACTGAACATCCACTGGACCGACCCCAGCGACAAGAGGCGTGGCAGCAAATTCATCCACGTCTTCATGACAGGCGAGGATGGCCTTGTCACTGAGATCCGCCGCTACAACGATGTGCGATCCGCCCGGAAAGCCATCAGCTGACGCCTCAGTGGGACCGTGCGATCGTTGCGACAGGCCTGAACTGCTGACATGTGCGGAATATGAAATGTATTCAGCAACTAAATGGCGGCATAGAAATCACAAATGCGAGCTTTCAGCCACCAACAACACATTCGTTAGATAAATCCAAAATAAATAATTCCATTCCCCGAACTCCCAGAATCCGACCGGGTTAGCCTCGCCCCACCAAACGCCGCCCGCGGCCAGGTTGGGTGGCAAAAGCACCCCAGGGGGACCTCATGCGTCTAGCCAAAGCCGGTTTCGTCGCACTCGCCATCGGAGCTCTCGGCATCCTCGGAGCACCACCAGCACTGGCGTCCACGCCGTCGCACATCGAGCACTTCACCGACGTCAACACCTCGACGTCGAACGCGAATCTCTCGCCGCCGTCGCCGGTCGCCGCCCAGGGGCCGATTCACGCACTGGGGACCGATGTTCCGCTCACCAATTCCAAGGACAAGTTCGTCTTTCCCAAAGGCACCATTTACGTCACCCACACGCCCAAGACGGAGCACCAAAGCCAGGACCCCAAAGCCTGCCTGTTCACCTTCAACCAGACTGGCACCTTCGTCATCACCTCGGGCACCGGCGCCTATAAGGGCGCGCACGGCTCCGGCGTCTTTAGTGTCACCGGCTACTTCCTTGGATGTGGCAAAACTGCCAGCGCCGCATCGGTAATCATCCACGCGACGGGATCGCTCTACTTCTAGCAGCGCTCGGAAGCTACGGGTCGGGGCATTGGAAACCCCCGCCGCACCCACGCTGAGGTCTGCGGCGGGGCTTCCGTGTCCTGACGAGCTCTTCGACGGAATCGAGCCTGGTCGCGGCGCCGAGAGTCGAACTCGAAAGTCCGCCCTTATGAGAGGCAGCCCAGTCCACACTGCACCGCGTCGAGTTGGGGTGACCGAGGAGACTCGAACTCCCTAGTTACCAGGTCCACAACCTGGTGCATCGACCACTTCTGCTTCGGCCACCGCGTCTTGAAGTTGTGGGAACCGGATTCGAATCGGCGTCTGTCTCGGTTAAAGCCGAGTGCGTTCGCCTAGAGTGCTACCCCACATTGGTCGGGAAGGAGGGCACGCGGCGCAAGGCAATCTGTTTACGGAGTGCCATATCTGGACTACAGAGACTTCTCCCGGGAAACGGGATCGTGAGGCGTCTACAAGCCAGAGGCTTGATAGCCGAAATCGGGTTGAATATCCTTGGGCGGCGGGCCATGCCTCATGCCTATGGCATTAAGCGGATACAGGTGCGCCAAACTCAACGAGGTGGCACCTCGGAGCTGTCGGCGTGTGACGACCTGTTCCATGTGTAGGACGGTAGGCGCCTGAGGCGCAGAAACGCAACGGATTAAATGCCAAAGGCCGAGCACCGCCTCGGGCCAGGTCGCCAGGGGAGATCAGTCGAAAGCGAATTCCTGGACCCACGGCTTCGGGAGTGGCCGCCAGGGTCGGGTGGCGGCGAAGGAAATGATCTGTTCGATTGGGCCGGATCCGGGTCCGACGTAAATGAGCCCGAACATCACCAGCCACCGAACGTTGAATCAGTCACACTCTTGTGCCTCTCCCGTTCAGATCACGTATTTGCCTGCCGACCTGATAAGTACTCGACGAGGTCGTTGTGTTTTCTGCGACAGTCCGCGTCGACGACTATCACCAGGGGCAAAGTAGCCATATGCGTAAGAGCAAGATTGATCTTAAGTCTCAGGATCTGCGGCGCCTCGCCGTATTGAACGGCTGCTCCGATGAACAACTGCAGAAGATCGCGGCGTTGACCACGAGAGTTTCGCTGCCCGCGGGTCGCGACCTCTGCAGGCAGGGCACCATCGGTCGAGAGTGCTTCCTCATCGCCGACGGGAACGTATCGGTGAGTAAGGCCGGCCACGAGGTGGCGGTGCTCGGCCCGGGTGCTGTGGTCGGTGAGATGGCTTTGATATCCCACAAACGCCGCACTGCGACTGTCACGACGCTGACCCCGACGACCGGCTATGTCTTGACCAGCCACGAGCTCGGCCAAGTCCTCGACATTGCTCCGGTCGCTCGGCGGCTCGCTGAGACGGTGGCGTCGCGGGCGGCCTAATTCCTCAGCAATGACCGGTAGCGCACCAATAGTGGATAGCAGGCTCCCGGTAAAAGTGCCGAAGAAGCCGCACCGCCTCCCAGCGGCCTGACCATCTACATCGGCCCGGCCGCGCCGGACGGTTTGGAATCGATTGGATTCCAACTGTGGGCCAGCGCCCGCTCGTATTCACCCGGTACTACGGAGGAACTGAAGCCCTGTTCAGCCGGACCTTCACAATGCCCGACCTGGAGCTGATCAACTGAACCTTGCGTGGCCACTTGGGCCCCCGAGGGGAAGCCTGCGCAGAAGGGCGTTCATGCTCATCCGGTAGGAACGCGGTCCCCCCGACGTACGACAGGAGCTCTCATGGGAATCAGCGCAATCCGCATCAACAAAACCGCGCTCGGCGGAGGTCTCGCCCTCATCGGCGTCGGCGCCGCCGCCGTCACAGCGGGACTCGCCATCTGCGCTTTCGCCGCCGCGACGGCAGTCCGCGGCCGGCTCGTTCAGTGGCAGCAGGACTCGTCGTTACCCCCGCCCACCGAGTTGGCACGCCATGGCCTGCAACGAGTTACAGCAGCCACCGGGGCAAGCGTGAACGCCTGGCGGAACGGGATCCCCGAGCAGAGTTCAACCGAATGACGCCGCTGCACGAGAGTTGAGATAGTCGCGCCGGCCGGTGTTGCCGGGGCGAGGTAACGATCGCCAAGTGGGACGTCGGTTCCTCACCAATCCCTGACCGCCCCTGCCGGATGCGGCAGATCCTGTTGACCGGTGCGTGGGCCTTCCCCTAGGTTCTTCGCAGGCGTTCCCCAGACGCTTCGCCCCGTTGGGCGGAGGTTTGCCTGTCGAGTCAGTCCGGTAGGCAAGGGGACCCCGCCATCAGCGTTTTCGATCACCCGATTGGCATTGCCCGATTCCTTCTCAATGGGCTGCCCTCCGACGACGACCGGCAACGCCTCGTCGAAGCCATTCGCCGGCAGGATCTCACCGACCTGCAACGGCTAGAGGCATGCGGGCGACCCGTGTCCCCTGCCGAAATCGTTGCCGAGCTCCTGTCAGCGGACACCGTTACGCGGCCCCGCTAACGGTCCGACCAAACCCACGACCATGAGCGTTCAGGGAAACAAGCTGCCGCTGGGTGTTGTCCCCGCACGGGGCTAGAACTTGGCGGGGCGCCGTGCGGGGACAGTTGACAGGCCTCACCCGCCTGCTTCTGCGAAGCATCCGCTGTCGGTGGTGAACCCCGCAACCCTCAGTGACACAACGCACGGTAAGAGAAGAACAACAGAAAGTTAGATCCGCGGAAGTGGATCTTCCTCGTCCCGACCGCGTTGCGCAGACGTCAACAGCCGCCGGACCGCGACGGCAGTTGCCTCGGCATTCGGCTCTTGACCGGCGGACGTCCGGCGGCGACCAGCTGGTCGTAGGCCTGGCGAAGTTCGCGTTCGGCTTCGGTGAGAAGGTCGGCAGCGACTTCGTGCTCGGGATCAAGAGCCGGATAGGTCTGGCCAGGGGGAGGCGGTCTGTGCAGCCCGGGACGTAACCGTTGCGCCTCAAGTCGCTGCTCGGCGGCAGCGCGTTCTGCTAGCGCTCGTTGGTAGCGCTGCGCCTCACTGTGAAGCCGATCGCCTTCCACGGCCCCGGTATCGGGCTCCACCCAAAGAAACTTGATGGCGGCAGCCCATTGTTGGGTAACGGTGGTGTCTCCCGTGGCGCTCGTTGCTTCGTGACGCCTTCCCCGAACGGCCGCTAGCGATCACTGGCGTATCTCTTTTGGGGTTCCTCAGCTTGCAACTCGAAGTGGTCGACGATGGTCCGTGCGGTTTCGGCCGCGCCGCTAAGGTCAGTATCAATTTCAAGATCGACAGGTGGTTGATCGGGCTGAGCTTCCTGGCTGACTCGTTGAAGTCGTCGCAATGTGGTCACGTCGGAGACTTTGTGGAACTCACGTCTCGCCGGGTCTGCGACTCGGCGCTCCTGCTCGGCGGAACCCACCACCAGCCGAACGAAGCAGACCTCACCACCGTGGTGTTGCGTAACGGCGACAACGCGTGCTGCGAAGCCTGGTGGCACAGAGGCCTCCGGGCTGAAAGTGAATGTGAGAGAACGTCCCTCTCGGGCTGCCTCTTCAATGACGTCGAGCCAGAATCGTTCTCGGAGTTTCACAAACGGCCGCGTACCGAACGCGAACACGGTCGTCAAAAGATCGACAACTAGGTGATTATGGAAGACCGGGAAACCAATCTGGGATTCCAGCTCGCGTCCGGTCGTGAGCTTGCCTGACGCCGCGACGCCATGCAGGAATACCAATTTCACCGGGGCACCGTAGCTCCGGAAACCCCTACGTGTCGCGTTCTTTTCAATGGTTCCGTGCGCCGGGTGGCCGCGCTTCAGCGGGCGCCCGGCACTGCCATGCTCCCGCGCCTGCGGCTCGCGAGAGGCGTCGGCGCTGGGCTCAAGTCTGACGCTCGGACGAGCCGATCCCTGAGGGGTCGATGGTCCGTCCAAGGAGATGACTTTGTCGCAGTCGCCCTCACCCGGTTGGTATGCAGATCCACAGGGCGTTGCGGCCTACCGTTGGTGGGACGGGCTTGCCTGGACGGCGCATGCAGCTCACGGCCAACCCGCCGATCCGGCAGCAGGGCAGGGGTTTTATGGCGCGGCGATGACCGCTCCACGGGCGGCTGAGTTCCGCCCGACGCCGACTGTGAGCACCGGACAGCGCAACCAATTCGCGTTCATCACCCTGGGCATCGTTGCGTTGTATGTCTTGATTGCGTGGAAGGCTCACATTTATGTTCTTGGAATCTTGCCCGTTGTCATGAGCATTCGCAGCAAGTCACGTAACGAGCCGCTGGCCCCCGTCGCGATCATCGCCGCGGCCGTTGCGGTTCTCATCGCGGTCATGGGGCTCACCCACCACTTCTGAGTGCCCCCCTACATTGGCATGAGCCAGCAACGGGCCGCCCGGGAGCGGTGAATCCTCGGTGATGCTTCCCGTTAACCGGTCGGGGCGGCGAGGGCTTCTTCGATGTCCTTGAGGGCTGCTTCCTCAGGTGGACTGATCGCCACACCGTGCTCGCGGTGCGCCTCAGCGACCCTCTTCGCCAGACCCAGCACGAAGCCGCGGTAATCGTCGACCTCCGCCGCGGATGCCTTGCCGCTCAGCAGGGTTATGGAGTTTCTTAGCGCGCCAACGCCGTGTTGCCTGAGTTCTTCGTACGAATGAAAACGTTTGTGATCGACATGCGGCTTGGTCGACACGATCTCGTCGAGCAACTCACTGGCCCCATGCTGCGACCGGGCCTCGGTGTAGGCCTTCGCCATCGCGATCGTCTCGCGGAAGATGCCGCCCTTGGCTGCCATCACGACCATCGTTCCCGCCGTGGGCGGACCTTCCAGAAGTGCGGTCCACTCTTCCGGGGTGAAATCGGCTTTGGTGGTCACAAAACTCCCAACGTCGTCCGAGCAGCGACCACGAGTATCGCAAATGGCCAGGCGGGGTCGGCAGGTCAGGTCGGTGAGGGCCCGGCCAGCTGGTGCATCATGCCGGCAGCATCCAGAACACCCCAGTGTTCGCTCAGTGTGCCGTTGTCGATTCGGAAGTAGTCGCAGACGTTGACATTGATTGTTTTACCGGTGGCGGGGATGCCCAGGAACTCGCCTCGTTGTGTGCCGGTGAGCCGCGCCAGGACGAACACCTTGTCACCTTCGGCGATCATGTCGTCGACCTCCACCCGGGCCTGGTCGAAGGCCGAGTGGAACATCTCGAACAGCTGCCGTGTGCCCGCCTTGCCCTGGGGCAGGCCGGGAACCTGCTCGTGTTCGATGTAGGAGTCGTTGACGAACTCGTCTATCGCAGTGAGATCACCGGCGCTGATCCGCGAGAAGAACTGCCGGGTCAACGCCTTGTTTGCCGCTGTCATGGCGGTCACCATCCTTCGGGTCCAGAAGGGAACTGTTGGCGTGACACTAACGACAAGATAGCTAGAAGTCTAGCGATCAGAGCCCTAGCTAAACTAGGACGATGTCCGAGATAGTCACTATTCGGGTGCCTGACGACTTCGAGAAGGAGTTCCCTGGCGCCAGCCGCTCGGCGAGCGAAGTCGCGGTGAACCTGGCTCGAACGCAGCTGGCGCTGATCACCGAAATCGAACGGCCACCGCGCGAGTCGCACGACCTGTCCGCAAGCGCGTTCCAGACACTCGCCATCCTCGACGGCGCAGGGGAGCCGCTGCCAGGCCATGTCATCGCCGAGCGGCTTCTGATCAGCAGCGCCAGTACGACGTCCCTGGTCGACACTCTCGAGCGCCGCGGCCTGGTCGAGCGCCAAGCCCACCCCACCGACCGACGCAAGGTCCTGATCCATCTCACCCCCGCCGGACAGCAGGTCGTCGACCAGCAGCTGCCGGCACTTCACGCGGTCATCGCCCAGGCAATCAGCACCCTGTCTGAGCCCGACCGACAGCACTTACTTGCGTCACTGACGACGATTCGCGCCCGGGTCAGCCAGATTGCAGGCCAGCCACTGCCCTCAGCGAAACCTCGACGCAAACGTCGTATGGGTCGCGACCGATCTGGCCGCTAGAGCCCAGCCGTCCCACATCGGCCACTAGCTGGAGGTCCTGTCGTTATTGCGGTGGCCGATGACCGTATGAAGCCCGGTGGGTAGCGTCTCGTCGCCGAATGAGCCGCGGACCGCAGCCGCAACTCCGATCCGGCTCAGCAGCGCAGGAATCGTCGAGGTATCGATCAGAACGTTGTCGTGTCGCTCGTCGTCGCGTCGCCAGGAGCCATCTTCGTTTCGCGTGAAGATCGCCATCTGACGGACGAAGCGGTCGGGGCTCGGCGTGGAGAACTCGGTGATGAGCGCCCAGTCCTCGC
This sequence comes from uncultured Actinomycetota bacterium, assembly GCA_963839015.1. Taxonomy (GTDB): domain Bacteria; phylum Actinomycetota; class Actinomycetes; order Frankiales; family Frankiaceae; genus DATAZK01. The sequence goes on from CAWITL010000002.1 coordinate 104,154, forward strand.
CCACCCAGCCGCCGTTGGGAGCGTTCTGCCGTGCTTGACCCCACTCCCGGTCGCAGATGTCGATCGCGAGTATGCCGTCCGGGCGCAGCGCACCCGCGGCTGCGAGGAAGGCACGTTGGACGGCTGGCTCGTCGGGCAGATAGCTGAGAGCATGCCCGATCGAGACGACCGCGTCGGCCTCGGGGATGGGGTCGTCGGGAAGCGTCAGCTGCTCGATCGCCATGGCTTGCGGCACATATTCGCGGGTGAGGTCCAGCATGGCCGGCGACGCGTCGGTCGCAATCACTCGGTGACCGGCCTCGACCAAGTACCGGGTCAGGAGACCACTCCCACAGCCCAGTTCGACGACGAGCCCGCCTCGTTCACGAACCGGCTCCAGTAGTTGGAGAATGCCCGGCGCGCACAAATCGGCGTGGAAACCGAAGCCTTCATGGTGAACGCGGGCCAGATCAGGTCGGTAATACGTCACCGGAGCAGTCTTGCCGACTTCACCCGGAGTCGGCTACCGGTGGTCCAGACCGCGCCAAGCCGGGCCTTGGCGATCAGGTAGCCCGTTCGGCGGTGACTGCCCACGTCGTGTAGCTGACTGGCAGAGAGTCGAGCCCGGTGAATGCGTCTCGTAGTCCGTCAAGCAGTTGCCCCAGTTTCGCTTCGCCGAGTGATGCGTGATCGCTGTGAGTGGGAAGTTGATCCAGCCATTGGTCGACGCTGTATTGGGCGTCCCAATCGAAACGAAGAAGCTGCGGATCATCAAACGCCCCGGTGGCTCTCAGCCCGCTTATGGCGAGTTCGAATCGCCTAGGGTCAACGTTTCCGAGAGCGATGGAGTAGTCGTCCAGGCCCGGTGCTACCCGGGCGTAGACCTCATCGGCGCGCTGCCTTGCACGCGTGTCCATGTGGCCCGCATTCCAAAAGGCCGCGAATCTGCCGCCGGGTGGCAGGAGACGAGCGGCACGAGCAGCGCCGACATAGGGATCGATCCAATGCCAGGCTTGGCCACTCATGAGCAGGCCGAATTGACGTCCTGCCGGATCCCAATCCTCTAACGAGGCCACCTCTACGTCTAAGCCCCGACGTTGAGCCACACTGGCCATCCGGCGGTCAGGTTCGATTCCAAGAACCGTGCAGCCGCGCGCCTGCAACAGCCTGGCAGCGATACCTGTTCCGCACCCCACATCCAGCGCGAACCGAACTCCGCCCTGCACCAACCGGTCGATCAGCGCCGGCGGATACGACGGCCTGGCCCGGTCGTAGCGTTCCGCGTCCTGGCCGAACGAGCAGGCGCGTGCACGGTCCTGAAAGAGCTCGGGTCCGGTCTCGCTCGACTCCTCCACAACTGCCGGACCTTACTGGTTGCCATTGCGTTTCGGCCAGTGTCAGTTGGCGCTTGCGTTCGAACTGATCTTCCGGCGTTTGTGCGCTATTCGAGATCGCCGAAGGCACGCATCATGTCTTCGAGCGCCTTCTGACTTCGGCGGAGTTGCTCGGCTTCGGCTTCTTTATCGCGCGGCACGCGGCCTTCCGGTCGCCCGTAACGGACCTCCAGCTCGGAAAGGCGAGCCGCCACATCCGGCCACGGGGACAGCGCGAAATGGCTTCTGAGCGCGCCCATGACATCGGCGGACTCGTCCTCCTCAGACTCGAGCTCGGCCGACATATCTTCGACGAGGATGGCAAGGCCGGTGAAGTGCGAACGGCAGCCAAGGGCAAGAAACTCCATGAGGGACTCGCCGACGACGAGGTTGACGCCCATCGACGGCGGAACCGTCATCACCATGATGTAGCCCGAAACGCTGCCGGCCGACAGGGCGCTGTAGTGCACCCCATCGACTCCGCACCAGAGGATCGGGTGGGCCTGCGGCGGCGTGTCAGGATAAGGCGGGAAGTCGTGAAATAGCAGACCGATCGAACCTAAGGGTTCGCCCGGGTACCACCACGGGGCCGGCACCGTGGATGCGAACTCAGCTAACAGGGCCAGGTCAGACTCCCAGGGGGCTGCTTGAACGGAAATGACTAACCTCCTGCGGCTATCGGGACGTGTAGCCCATCGGTTCGAGCATGGGCCCCAGATCCCGCCAGATCTGCTGGGCCAGCGATGGGGACAGTTCGTTGCGCCAGCGGCCGATGGACTCGGCCGGACTGCTGCTGGTCATGTGTTGCCGGTCCTGCTGGGTGATCGCGAGGACCTGCTCGGCATCAAAGCGCAGTCCGAGCCGGGCGCCGAGGACCTCGGCCGTACCAGGCAGATCGGTGGCCAGGTCTTCGTAGCGGATAAGCATTCGCGGGACGGTGCTGGGAGTGCTGGCCATGACGCGGAGTTGGTCGAGGTGGCGGGCGGTCATCGCGCCGAGGAACTCTTCATCGGTCTGATCCGCTGCTCGCCCGAAACGCTCGGTGCCGGCGTTGAAGGCCCGGATGGAGCAGAAGACATCACGGGGGTCTCGCACGAGATCGATGAGGTGTATCGGGATGTTCGACTCGAGGAGCAGGTCGGTATCACCCACGAGCTTTTCGGCGTAGTAGCTCGCCGCTGGAACGGAGCGGTGAAGTTCTTGGGAGACGGCTTGCCACAGGTTGTGCAAAGCCGTCCCAGCGAGGCGACGGATGTCGACCAATGAGGGTGCGAACGGGATGGGTCCGGTTCGATCTGCTGGGCTGAACAGCAACTCCGTCACGTCAGGGTGCTTTGCAGGGTCCCAAGGCGTGGCCATGGACTGCGCGATCTTGAGGCAGTACGACAGGTATCGCCTTTCTCCTTCGGCGTAGCCGGGTTCGATCACGACCTGGCTGGAGGTCGCGAGCAGCCGGATGAGAAGCGTGCTGCCGACCCGACCGTCGAGCGGCCTCACGGCGATCACGGGCAGCGGATCCACAGCGCCACGCTAGAGCGTCGCAACGGATCCGACGAGCCGCCCCGTGATGCCGGACCTTGCCCGGAGGGCCCTTCGTCGGCGACGTTGTTGACGTGCGAGAGCGGCCGTCTTTACGAGAGCGGTTGGCGGCTGCCGGGGTAGCCGCTGGGACCGCTCCGGCTGACGCTTGGCGTGCTCTTCGCGAAGCCGAGGGTCCACGAGCCACGGTCATCGATCTCTACGAACTGGTCGCCGCACCGCGTGGCCTGGCTGCGCACGAGCTTCCCTTAGCCGAGCGGATCAGCCTTGCCCAGTCGGTCATCCCTGACGTGTGGCCCGGCTTCGAGATCACTCCTGCCAGCGAACGCTCTGGCGAAATGATCCAGATCGTTGACTACGATCCGCAGTGGCCGCTCCGGTTCGATCGTTGGCGGGAGCGGCTGCGAGCTCTCCTCGGTGAGACGGCGGTCAGGATTGAGCACGTCGGCTCCACCTCGGTGCCCGGGCTGCCCGCAAAGCCGATCGTCGATATTCAAATCAGCGTGCGTGACCTCGAGGACGAGTCCCAATATCTTCCCCTGCTCGAGCGGGCGGGCGTCCAACTGCGCAGCCGAGACAGCCTGCACAGGTACTTCCGGCCGTTCGCTGGGCAGCCGCGTGACACCCACATTCACGTCTGCGGCATCGGCTCGGATTGGGAACGTGAGCACCTGCTTTTCCGTGACTACCTGCGCACGCACGTCGAGGCTCATGACCGATACGCGGCAGCGAAGCGCAGAGCCGCGGGGCTCTGGGCAGACGACGGATGGGCGTTCACCGACGCCAAGACCGACGTGATCCTCAGCATCCTCGACGAAGCTCAGGACTGGCAGCCGCCGAGCCCGAGTCAAGTCCGCTCGATTGGGCAGGGGTTCCTGCATGAGCGAAACCGGTGAACAGGGCATGAATCCGAAGGACCCGGCACAGCGGGCCGGCATCGGCGGCGGCGTCGTCCCCGATGACAAAACCGAAGGTGAGGAGCAGGGCGGGAGCAATACGGCTGACACCTCAGACCGCAGTGCTATGCCGGCAGCTAATCAGCCGAAGACTGAGGCGATGCCCACGAGTGACCACGAATCCGCCCCCTCGAGCGGCATGGTTGGCAGTGACGATCCGCAGGCACCGACCAAGTAGGGCGTTACCCTGCGTGCGAGCTCACTTCCATCCGGGCGGGATTGATGAGCGTCTGGTAGACGACGCAGTAGCGCTCGGTCAGTTCGACGAGCTTGTCGACACTGGCCGGGTCGGCGTCGGTGTCGAGGTCGAAGCGCAGCCGAATGTCGCGGAATCCGACGAGTGCCTGCTTGTCCACTGCGAGCGTGCCCCGGAAGTCGAGATCGCCCTCCGCTGAGATGGTGCCGCCGCGTACGTCGAGACCCATTGACGTGGCAACCGATCGGAGCGTGACGCCGGCGCAGGCAGCGAGCGCTTCGAGCAGCATGTCGCCTGAGCACAGGGCGCTGCCGTCGCCGCCCGCTGCCGGATGCAGACCGGCGACGGCCAATGCGCGACCGGTCTCGACCGAGCAGGTGATCCCGTCGGCCAGGCTCGCTTTCGCGGTCATGGTGACGACCGCCGTCTCAGGGTGATCCCGGTAGTCCTGCTTCAACGGTCCCTGCACTGCCCGAAGCTCGTCACGGTCCACGTCAGCCTCCTCAAAGCGCGATCGGCGTAGGGGACTCTAACCCGTTCGCAACCAAAGGGACGCCCAGCGGCCCGGACCCGACGGCTTGACCGCCGGGCCCGGGTTGTCTCAGGTGCCCTTGTAGTTGAGCACCTGAGACAGGGTGTGCTGGATCTCGACGAGGTCGGACTGGTCGGCCATCACCTGGTCGATGTCCTTGTAGGCAGAGGGAATCTCATCGAGCAATGCTTCCGCACGATCAGACAGCCACGCCTTGCCCTTCATCTGGTCGGCGAGGTCGGCAACGGTGAACGTCGCCTTCGCTTTCGTTCGGCTGTACCGACGTCCGGCGCCGTGCGAGCAGGAGTTGTAGCTGAGCGCATTTCCCTTGCCCTTCACGATGTATGAGCGGGTGCCCATCGAGCCAGGAATGACGCCGGTGTCGCCGACGTCCGCCTTGATCGCCCCCTTGCGGGTGATCCAAAGCTCCTTGCCGTCATGGACTTCTCGCTGCGTGAAGTTGTGATGGCAGTTGGTCCGCTCCACCTCGCGGCCGGCGCCGACGAATGCGAAGAACGCCACCAGAGCGTCGTCCATCATGGCCGAACGGTTGGCCATGGCGTAGTCCTGCGCCCACAGCATGTCTCGGATGTACGCCTCAAACTCTGGCGTTCCCTGCATGAAGTACGCCAGGTCAGGGTCTTCGAGCTTGAGCGCCTGCTCCTTCGCCTGGGTGCGGGCCAGCTTGATGTGGCCTTGGGCCAGCTGGTTGCCGATCCCACGGCTGCCCGAATGCAGCACGAGCCATACCGAGGCGCGCTCGTCGAGGCAGACCTCGAAGAAGTGGTTACCCGAGCCGAGGGAACCGAACTGCGTCGCGGCCTTCGTCTCCTGCTTGCTGGTCAGTTCAACCCGGCCACTATTGACCCGCATCCAGTCGTCCGCCATCCGTGACGAACGGCCATGGCCTTGCCCCACGCCAGCGGGAATGACCTTGCCCAGCTTGCGGACAAACGGGTCAAGGTTGTCCGGAAGTTGCGACGCCGACAGGCTGGTTTCGACTGCAATCATTCCGCATCCGATGTCCACGCCGACCGCCGACGGGATCACTGCGTTCTCCGTAGGGATCACTGATCCGACGGTGGCTCCCATGCCAACGTGGGCGTCGGGCATGAGCGCAATGTGGCCGGTGATGATGGGCAGCCGGCTGGCCTTACCCGCCTGCAGCAGGGTGCCCTCGTCGATGTCACTCGCCCAGTTCCACAGCGTGTCAGTCACTTGCGTTGGCATGGCTTCTCCTTTCGGCGTGCAGGAATAGTTACTGGAGCTGTCTGAGCCGGCGCCACCGAACGGACTCGAACCGTCAACCTTCGCCTCGACAGGGCGTTGCTCTAGCCATTGAGCTACGGCGGCTTGCCTGCAGTTCCGGCGCCTGGTGCGCAGGAGTGGGATCTACCGGCGGGAGGTTTGGTAACCGGCGCCGGCCGGCGTATCCGCCGCCGTCAGCTCCTCCAGGCACAAATGCCTCGGGAGGGTCGCGTTCATCTCAGCAACGGTAGGCGCACGTGGGAGGGCCCGCAACCAGTTAAATGACGGCTCGCTGACGCCGGGGCCGGTCTCGCGATGCCGGGTGGAACCTACGAAGCCGAGTCCTTGAGCAGTCGACTCAGTTGAAGATCGTCGAGCGCCGTCCAGGTCGTCAACGCCACGATCTCCTGATCGGCGTCATCTGCGGTGGCGGCTCGCTGCCCTTCACGAGAGCGGGCGGCCTGCTCCCGGTGGCGGCCATTGGCGCCCTGGGCCACGGCTCTGGCGGCAGCCATGGACAGCTTCCCGACGAGGAAGAAGAGAAGGAAAACGCAAATGATCATTTCGTCGCCGACCTGCCGGTTGTGTGACTAGATGACCAGCCTCTCACACCTGGAACTGTCACCGCCTGGGTGGAGGTGGAAGCGGTCCCGCTCCGGTCGGAAACGCCTGTCCGGTAGAGATTCTGACGCCCTGGCATCAGGACGGGAATGTAGCCTGCTCCCGGCTGTGAGAGGGGTCCCGCCGCGGCCTGATCGCGGGGCAGGATGAGCGGGTGACAGATCCCGCCGCCGATCGGGTCAACCGACCGAGCCTGTCCACGGTTGTGCGGGAGTGGGGGCGGATTGGTTGCATCGGCTTCGGTGGCCCACCGACTCATATTCGGCTACTGCGCGAACTCTGCGTCGACCGTAAGCAATGGCTTGATCCGGTCGAATTCGAAGACGCCATCGCTGCCTGCAACCTGCTTCCTGGCCCGGCCTCGACGCAGCTGGCGATCTTCTGCGCCTGGCGCCTCCGAGGTCGACCCGGGGCGCTGCTCGGAGGGGCCGCCTTTATTGTTCCCGGCCTCATCGCCATCCTTGCGTTGTCCACCCTGTTCCTCGCCACGTCTCCACCTCGGGCGATCCTCGCGGCCGGAGCGGGCGCCGGCGCAGCAGTGGCTGCCGTGGCTGTGCATGCCGCCGCTGGGCTGCTGCCCGCGAGCTGGCGTCGCTCACATCACGCGGGATCGCTCGAACGAGTGAGGTGGTGCTGCTATCTGGCGGCGGGCGTGACGGCCGCAGCCACGGTGGGTCCCTGGGTAGTGCTGGTACTACTGGGCTGCGGAGCCATCGAACTCGCCAGCCGGTTCGTCGCCGCCCGCCCTGGGCACATCGGGATGGCGCCGATTCCGCTGCTCGCGCTTGGTGCTTTCACCGCCGGCACCCTCACGTCCCTGGTGTGGGTCGCGTTCAAAGTCGGAGCGCTTTCTTACGGCGGTGGGTTCGTGATCATCCCGCTGATGCAAGCCGACGCGGTCAACCACTATCACTGGATGACCAGCCCGCAGTTTCTCAACGCGGTGGCGCTCGGTCAGATCACCCCCGGACCGGTCGTGCAGACCGTGGCTGCCGTCGGCTACGCGGCCGCGGGACTCGCCGGAGGTGTGCTCGCCGCTGCTGTGGCTTTCAGCCCCTCCTTCGCCTTCATCCTGCTCGGCGCCCGACATTTCGACCGACTCCGCGCTAATACGCAAGTGCGGGCCTTTCTGGACGGCGCCGGACCCGCCGCCATTGGTGCGATCGGCGGTTCAGCCATCAGCCTCGCCCGCGCACTCACTGAGCCCTGGCAATACGCCGTCCTCGCGGGCGCGGCCATCATGCTGCTCGCTCTGCGCCGCGGAGTCGTGCTCACCCTGCTCACCGCCGCGGTCGCAGGGATCATCCTTACGGCAAGCGGACTTTCGCTGCCGCAGTAGGCCGCGTCATCGCCTGGGCCCACGTTCCCGCCGGAGCTGGGCGACCAGCCACGCCGCACCCGTCGCCAATAGCGCCGCGCCCACCGTGGCGACCCGGTTGCCGACACCGCCGCCGATGACCAGCAGGGCGATGAAGCCGGCGGTGAGACCGACGAACAGCAGGCCGGCGAACAACAGCGCCAGAGGGAACGGCCGCACGATCCCAGCCTGGACCTTCTGACGCCACGCGGTCCACTGGCACTGATTCGGGAGTTGGGGGGATGTTCACCTTGGTCGGGACGTTCGGCCCTGTCGACGCCATATGCCTGCGAGTCGAATGATGTCATGGCAAATTCGGAACTGGTGATGAACCAGCAGCTGCCACGGGCGGCGCTGTTGAGGTTGCAGCTCAAACCCGAGGTTCCGACGGCGCTATCTGTCGACGGCGGCTGGTGGCCTTGGTCGATGCAGCTGCCGGTCGAACTTCAGGCACTGCTGCCGACCCTGTCAGACCGGCTCGGAGACGTCGCGATGGTCAGTTTCAATTCTGATGCCTGGCCCGACGCCCCGGCGGTCTTGGCACTCGAAGGCAAGTCGGTACGGCTTGAGGGCCAGCATTCGCACGACGCGAACACGCTCACCATTGTGGGGACGGACGGTGAACGTCTGACGCTCGTCGTCGTCCCTCCGGACGCCACGGCTCCCGTCGCCATGACGTCCATGACCACGGCGTCACAAGCCGATCCGCCCGACGCGGAGGCTGACGCCGAGGTACGGGCTCTCGACGAAGTGGTCGAGCTGCTGGCGCGGCATGAAGGCGGCAAGGACTCGGAAGGAGCCGCGCAGATCCGCCGCTGGGTCAACGACACCGCTGACCAATTCGCCGACGCGCCGATCAAGAACTACATACCGATTCTCGTCGAACACATCGTCCGCGACCAAATTCGCCGCACGCCCCCGCAGGACTGAAGGTTGATTCGGTGCAGTCCTTTGGTCCCGAGGTGCTTGAGTGTCAGGGCAACTTGATCCACAGTGATCGACACTGACCTGGAATCTGAAACTGGAGGGGGACCCGATGCTGAGCCCCGTGCTTGCCGATTCGTTCAACTACCCGTTGGCAAATGTTTTCTGGACGATCTTCGAGCTCTTCATCTGGATCCTTTTCTTCTTCCTGGTGTTCCGGATCGTTCTCGACATTTTCCGCAGTCACGACCTCAGCGGTTGGGGCAAGGCTGGATGGGTCATTTTCGTCTTCATCCTGCCGTTCATTGGCATCATCACTTACCTCATCGTGCGCGGCGGAAAGATGCACGAGCGCGACGTGAGCGTGGCCAAGCAGGACGACGAGGCCATGCGCGCCTACATCCGCCAGACCGCTACCAGCAGCCCCTCGGATGAGATCGCCAAACTCGCGGCACTACGCGACCAGGGCGTCCTCACCGAGGAGGAGTTCGCAGCTCAAAAGGCCAAGCTGCTGGCCTGAAACGCCCGGCTGTCAGCGAGCCAGGCCGGAGGGCCTCCGGGAGGGGCGCCGCCTGGTCTGCCTGACGACGATCTGACCCAAACGCGAAGGCCCCGGATTGCTGGAACGGACGACCGAGAAGCCGGCAGCTTCGATCTCGGTACACAACCGGCTGAGGCCGACTTCCGTGCCCTTTCCAACCTCGCGTGGAGTCACCCAGACGGAAACCTCGCTGGGTCCATCGTCGATCTGCTGGCTAATCGTGCTGACAACCGCGGCGCGCCTTCGCGCGGCGCTGCGCCATCGGGAGAGGTAGGGAATCGCCTTCATCTGGTCCCTCCGAGGCTTTGATGTTTCTCGGATGACGCGGTGGCGGTGGGCTTACCCCCAGACTGGCTTTCAACGGCCTGGGCAGGGCCTGGGGGCATGCTCACCACGGCATACTTTGCCGCTGCTGAACACCGGCACGTTGACGCCTAGGCAAAAAGCCGGGAAACACTCCCCGGTGGCCTACAGGCGGGCGGCGCTCGCAGATGAATGCTCCAGCTGGTCTGTGAGGCGATCGAGCTGTTCGGCGTCTTCGACCTGGTCTTGCACGTCGATCTCTCGCTCGACCGTTCTGCTCACGTCGAGTGCTTGGGCCAGCCGTTGCAGGCCGGGGAGGGAAGCCATAGGGGAGTCTGTGCCGGGAATGCGAAACGACAAGCGACCAGAAGGTTACGAATCGGTGAACGAGCAAGCGCGCCTGTCGCACCGTCGACCTACTTAACAGTTCGCTAACGGCTCGAAACCCTGGTCGCTCAACGCCCGACACCGGTCCTGAGCGGTGCTAACGTCCGCCGAGTGCTGAATGGCGAGTGGCGGGGCCACCGATCAAATCGTATGTACGTGCTCGCGACGGCGGCGGCCTGCGTGACCTTCGTGGCCGGCTGCTCATCGTCGTCGAAGACAGCCTCTCCGAGCGCGTCGCCGTCCTCCGCCTCAGCCGCAGCCTCGACCCCCGCCGCATCCTCTACCCCCGCCGCATCGCCGAGCCCGTCGGCGAGCGCCCGCACGATCACCGTTCTGGTGAGCAACGACGACGGCGTCCACGCCCCCGGCCTCAATGCGGTTGTGCAGGCCCTGCGCAAGCAGCCTGGAGTGGACGTCAAGGTCGTCGGCCCCGCGACGAATCAGAGTGGAACCGGCGGCAAGACCACCCCCGGCACGCTCACCTATTCCAACACCACGACGATGTCGGGCTACCCCGCCGTCGCCGTCAACGGGTATCCCGCGGACTCGGTCAACGTCGCCTTCGACCAGCTGCACCTCAAGCCCGATGTCGTCATCTCGGGCGCAAACCTTGGCCAGAACCTCGGGCCGGTCGTCGACCTGTCGGGCACTGTCGGTGCCGCCCGGGCTGGCGCTACCCACGGCGTTCCATCGCTCGCGGTCAGCGCCGGCATCGCCACCACCGTCGACTACACGACCGCGGCGAACTACGCGATCAGCTGGCTGAAGACGGAAATTCCACTTCTGCCGGCCACGCCATCGACCTCACCGTCGACGGTGATGAGCCTCAACTCCCCGAGCTGCACCGCCGGCACCGTCCGGGGCGAGTTGAAGCTACCGGTCCAGGTCAAGCTCGGTCCTGGCGAGTCCGCGGTAGGGCCCTCCAACTGCCTGTCCACGGCCACGCCGACCACCGAGGTTGCCGCGTTCACCGACGGTTTCGCCACGCTGGTCCGGCTGCCGCTCAAGCCCGCTGGAGTCGGCTAACACCAGAGGGCCGCAGTCATGACAGGGCAGGCTGAGGTTTTCGACGTCGTCGTCATCGGTGGGGGGATCGTCGGTCTGGCGTCGGCGTACTCGATCATGTCGAAGCGCCCTGGGTGCACGGTGGCTTTGTTGGAAAAGGAATCCACGCTTGCCGCTCACCAGACGGGGCGTAATAGCGGCGTGATTCACAGCGGTATTTATTACGCGCCGGGTAGCGCCAAAGCGACTTTGGCGAAGGCTGGCTCGCGGGCGATGTATGCCTTTGCGCGAGAGCATGACATTCGTGTGGAGCAGTGTGGCAAGGCGATTGTGGCAACGTCAGAAGCGGAGCTTGAGCCGCTCGCGAAGCTCCAGCGGCGGGCGGCGGACAATGGCCTGGAGGTGCAACGCCTGAGTCTGAGGCAGCTGAAGGAGCGTGAGCCCCACGTCGCCGGTATTGCTGCGCTCTGGGTGCCGGTGACAGGAATCGTTGACTATGTGGCGGTCTGCGAGACCCTGGCCCGGCTGACGGTGGAACGTGGGGCTGACGTTCGGACCGACGCTGAGGTGGTCGCTATCGACGAGACCGATGGCGCAGTGGTGGTGACGTGCGCCGACGGCACGGAGGTGACCGGACGGGTGCTGGTGAACTGCGCCGGGCTCTACAGCGATCGGATCGCTGTGCTGGCGGGGCTTTCGCCGGAGGTGCAGATTCTGCCTTTTCGGGGGGAGTACTTCGAATTGGTCGCCGAGCAGCGTGGCCTGGTGCGGGGGCTGGTTTATCCGGTGCCCGATCCGAGCTACCCGTTCCTTGGCGTTCACCTGACTCGCGGCGTCGACGGTGGGGTGCACGCGGGCCCCAACGCGGTGCTGGCGCTGGCGCGGGAGGGCTACCGGTTGTCTGACGTGAATCCTCGGGAACTGCGTCAGACCCTTACCTATCCGGGTTTCTGGCGCTTCGCCCGCCGGCACTGGCGGATGGGGGCTACCGAATACCATCGCTCGCTGTCGCGCACGAGTTTTGTGTCGGCGTTGCAACGGCTGGTGCCCGAGATCGAGGCGGCTGACCTCGAACCGGCGCCGGCCGGTGTACGCGCTCAGGCGGTGCGTCGAGATGGCAGCCTGGTCGACGACTTTCTGTTCGCCGAATCGGCGCATTCGGTGCATGTGCTCAACGCGCCATCCCCGGCCGCGACGGCGTCACTGCCCATCGGCGACGAGATCGCAGGCAGAGTGCTGGCCCGACTGTGAACCCTGCCTGCGCCGCCAAAAGCGACTCGATCGTGCGACGACCCAGCTAGGAGACGTTCAAGGTGAATTGCTCCGTGGTGGTGGCCACGGCGTTCTTCGCCGTGAGGGTCACCGTGTACGTGCCTGCGGTCTTGGCTTTGGGTGTGCCCGTGAATTCCGATGTCGCGGAGGTGAAGGTCACGCCCTTTGGCAGTGTGCCGGATTCGGTGATCTTGGGTGCGGGGTAGCCACCGGCCGAGACCGGAATCTCGAGAGCGGCTCCGACCGTTCCGGCGCCCGTCGGATCCCCGAAGAACGTCGGAGCTTCTCTGACAGTGAGTTGAACTGTCTGCGTGTCGGAACCGCTGCCGTTCCTGGCGATTACGGGGAACGAGTAGACCCCTCCGCTGCCAGGGCTCGGTGTTCCTGAGATGACGGCGGTGCCGTTCCCTTGGTCAGCGAACGTGAGACCGGAGGGCAAAAATCCCGTCTGGCGAAGCGAGGGTGCCGGATAGCCGGTGGTCGTGATGGTGAGATTCGCTGTCGCCCCTGCGACGGTCAACGTCGTGGCGGGAACTTTCTTGATCGTCGGTGGGGTGGCCACCGTAAAGGTGAAGGTTTCAGAGGTGCTGCCGGCAGAGTTCTTGGCGGTGAGGGTGAATTGATGCGGCCCCGCTGCAGTGGTCTTGGCAGGGCCGGACAACGTTGCCGTTCCGTCTTTGTTGTCGACGAAGGAAACGCCGGCTGGCAGCGACCCGGTCTTGGTGATTTTCGGTATCGGGTATCCGGTCGTGCCGACGGTGGTGCTGAAGGCGTAACCGGCGGTCTCGTAATCGCTATTGCTGGTGAATTGCGGCGTCGAGGCAGCGCCGCTGACCGTCAGGGTGAACTGTTGCGTGGAGCCGGCGCCCGCGCCGTTCGTCACGGTGAAGGAGATCGGATAGCTGCCAGCGGTTCCAGTGTCCGGCGTTCCGTACAAGTAGCCGGTCCCGTAGCCACCGTCCTGGAAATTGATACCGGACGGGAGCGTCCCGGCTTCGGTGACGGCCGGAGCCGGGTAGCCACTAGTCGTCACCTGGAAGTCGAACGACGTCCGATATTCGGCCGTCGCTGAATTCGGGCTGGTGATCGAGGGTGGCAGGGCGACCGTGTTATTCCAGATCACGGCGACGCTGGAACTTTGATCTGTGTTTGACGCGCCAACAACTTGCCCGGCGTCGTTGATCGCCTTTGGGATCTCAACTACGCCGCGCGGGGGCAGCGGGCCGAGGTCGAGCATCCCGCCGCTGGGTGTCCACGAGAAGGCACGGGGTGTCTCCCCCTGGTTGTCGCTGGTCCCGATGACTTCGCCGTGGCTGTTTACCGAAACCGCACTGCTTTCGGAGTCGCCGGCCAACGTCCCCAGGTCGACCAAGCCGCCGTCAAGCGTCCACGAGAACGCGTGCGCGGCCCCCGTTGAGGTCTGATATCCGCCCACAATCTCGCCGGTCGCGCTTATTCGAGTAAACGTGAGCGGAACGCCCCCGGGGGCGCTTATGTCAATGATTTGCCCTTGTGGGGTCCACACGACCGAATGCAGATCGCTGGTGCCGTTGACGTCGCCGGTTTGTGTATAGCTCAAGCCGGCAACCAAGCCGTCATCCGCGATGCCCAGGGGGACGGAGGAGTTGTTTCCGGGTAGCGGGTCCAGGTTGACGATGTCGCCCTCTGCAGTCCGGGTGAATCCCTGGCTGGTGAAGTCTGGAGCCCGGATGTCTCCAACGACCTCGCCGCTCGCGTTCTCGCCGTAGGCGTAGGTGCTCTCGTCAGGAGTTCCCACTGGGGTGATATGGCCGTCGTTCCAAACGAAGCCGTGGTCGCTGTAGGAATCTGTGGCGGCGTCGTAGACCGAGCTATTCGCGACGATCTGCCCCGCGTCGTTCACCGCCTGGACCGTTGTGCCGTCGGGACCGGCGTTGCCGATGTCGACCAAGCCGCCGGCCGCAGTCCAGGTAAATCCCTTGGAGACGTAATTGCTGGTGTCGAACATATTTCCAACGACCCGGCCACCGTTGTTGATGGCGGTGGGACTGATGTAGTCGTCGCCCGGCAACGTGCCGAGGTCGCTCATCCCATTGGTCGCATCCCAGATGAAGCCGTGAGTCTCATGTGCCGCCGTCACGCCGACCCCGGCCACCTGGCCGCTGTCGTTAATGGCGACGGCCTGGCTGTAGCCGCCACCAAGGTCGCCAAGCGCTGTCACGGTAGCGATCGTCGCCGCCGACGCCGGCGCCGCGTTCAGGAAACCCAGTGCCAGCAAAGACGTTGTCGCCAGAACGGCGGTTCCAGACATCCGGAGCCGTCGTTTCGATTGAGAAGCCGTCCGAAGACGAGTGCCGCGGCGATCCCTGCAGGTCATTGAATTAGCTTCCGTTCCCCCGACGGCGAAGCTACGCAAGTGCGAAACTTCTCATCGCAACGTAGTGCTCGAGGTGCCGGTCTGTACCGAAAAATGAAAACTAAACGACGAAGCCATACTCCGACGCCATCGGCAGCCGCGTTCGCACGTGCGAGGCAACCGAACCAGCCGCTGGTGCGCTTGGCTGTCGTTTTGAGATCAAATGGGCGAATTATTCGCTCCATTTATTGGCTATTTACTTTACATTTGAGGAGCCGGTCCCTATGTTCTGCCGTGAATGGGGGCGACATGGCTGACTATCCCGGAGTCAAGGTCCGCGCTTGGCGCACAGTTCAATCGCGGTCGAGCCGACTTACCAGGCTTCGCAGGGCCCTCGGGGCAACGGCGGTGACCGTCTCGCTCGCGGTAGCGCTCACCGCTTGCGAGGCGAACCAGATCAATTGGTCTGACCACGCATACACGGTCAGCTCGTCCTGCTTGGCTGCCCAGCAAGTCACCGTTCATAACGGGACCGGTATCGGGACGGCGCACAACCAAGTCACGGTCGTGAACGTTGCCTACGGGGATGTCAACCATGACGGCGTCCAAGACGCTGCCGTCCTCCTCCAGTGCGCAGACAGGAACAGGGGCGGACACAGCAGCTCCGAAGAGATTCAGCTCTTCACCCGCGACGCCAAATTCATCACTCGCCTGCTGTGGCCTAACCCCAGCGCTGGCAGGCCGTTCGGCTCACAGTTCAGCGACCTCTGGATCGGGACTGACGGCGACGCCAAGGGCCTGATAGTCACCCGGTCTCCGCTGTATGTAACCGGCGATCGATTCGGCAGCCCCTCGAGTGGTGCGCTTTGTGCCTGGTTCTACAGCAAAGGCGTGTTTACCCCGACCCCGATCATCGCGCCCGGCTGTTGAGGCGAATCATGAGACGTCTAGCGATGCTGTGCTGCTTCGTCGGCTTCGCGGCTAGTTGCAGCAGCAGTCACACCAATACATCGCCGAGTCCGACTGTGCCTCCGGTCAGCTCGCCGGCGTCCACGGGGCCGACCTCCGCCGCCGTCTCAGGCAAGTGGGCGAACCCGACGGCCGCGGTAACGCTCAGCTCAAGCGGCAGGTTCATCAAGCAGCGTCAGGGCAGCATCTGGACGGGCGACCTCGACGGGAAGACGACCTTCAACGCCGTCTTACGCGCAGACCCGAAGAGCGCCGGCGCACTAGTCGGCACCATCAACGAAGTCTTCACCGGCTCCGTCGGAGGCATCGGACAAGGTCGGCTTTTCCTTACCGAGGAGATCACCGACACGGCGAGCGGCGGGGCCACCGTCGACGCCACGATCGTGCGTGGGGACGCCGGTTTGAAGGGCGTCACCGGTCGTCTCCACTTCACCGGCAGCTCGGACATCCGAGGGATCGGCGATGGCGTCTACACGGGCACTGTTTCGCACTGAGCTGAGGAGCGGCTCAAGACTTGGTTGCTGAGGCCTGCGCGGTGATGGTCCAGTCGCAGTCGGTCATGAGGGAAAGGGAGAAGGTGCCCGACTTCTGCTCGTGCTCGATATCAGTGCCGGCGGCGTCGAACTGGTTGACGCTGTTGAGGCGCTCACGGGCCGACGCGTCGCCAACCGCCGCAGGGGTTGGTGGAGAAGCCCGCGTCGGTCTTCTTGATGGTCACGCGGGCCTGCGTTCCGGGAGTCCAGAAGGTGGTTGACAGGATCGACTGGGGATTGGAGGTGAAGTCGGACAGCCGCTGCCAGGCGCATCCGGGCGCTCCAGGGGCGACGTAGGTGCCCGGAAGTAGATCGGTGGGGATGCGGAACATTCCGTATTTGGCGGTGGCCCGGTCGGGGTTGTAGGAGGTGGCCTTCGGAGTGACCCAAATTCCGCAGCCGGCGCTGATCACATATTGGTTGGCGCCCGCCGGCAGCTGAAAGAAGTTGTGGCCGCCGTTCGACTGCAGGCCGAAGTCACTGAAATTGTTGACGATATGCCGGTCAATCTGGCAATTACCACCAAGCGGTGTCGTGCTGGTGTATAGGCCCGGTTTCACCTGTCCGGGCTTGTTGCCGATGACCCATGAACCATCGGGAAAGCAGGCGGTCAAGCTCCCGAGCAGAGTCAGAATTCCTGCTGCAACAAAAGCCCGCCTCTTTAGCATGCGAGGACCGTCCCGTTTTCGACAGGCAATGTCAAGCGATACTTTCCCTCTTCGAACTGCCGAAAGTGGCGGAAAAGGCCTGTTAGCTGACTTTGATGCTGACGGGGTAGCTGTTGGTGTGGTTTTTGAGGGGGTCGGAGACGTAGACGCGGTAGCTGTGGGTGCTGCCGGAGGCCAGGCCCGTGTCGGTGAAGAGCAGCGTTGGTCGTACCCAGAAGTTGCTGAGCACGGTGATCGTTTCCAGTGGCGCGGCTACGTTGCCGTCGCGTACCAGCTGGTAGGTCAGTGCTTGGTTGTCCATGTCCCAGGTGGCTTGCCAGCTGACCTTTGCGGTTCCCTTGCTGGGTGAGGTCACGGTCGGGGTGAGGCTGGCTAACCCTTGTGGGCCGACCTTGTTGGGGGCGTCCGCTCTGACGGCGAAGCGGACCAGGCCTTGCTCGGCGATGCCGTTGACGGTGGGGAATTCGCCGCCGAGGGCGAGGTAGCTGCCGTTGCCGGTGATGGACCAGGCGGCTTGCCCCTGGCCGGTGAAGGTGCCGGCGATGAGCTTGGGATACCAGTGCAGCAGCGAGGCGCCCGGCTGGCCGAAGAAATCGGTGTAGTGGACGTTGGTGTGGCTGGCGTTGTGGGCGATGGTGCCGGTGCGGTAGTCGGTGTAGGCGAGCGCCCGGTGCCAGGTGTCGGTGGTGCCGTCGGGGAAGCCGCCTCCTGGCAGGTTGGCGCAGTAGTGGGCGTGGCTGACGACGTAGGTGACATTGTTCTGGGTGAAGTTGTCGTAGCTGTCGCCGTGGCAGTCCTCCATCCAGTTGATGACGCCGGTATCGCCATTGGCGGCGAAGGATCCTTCGAAGTCTCCGGTGCCGAAGTCGTAGCCGGTGCCGATCACATCCGTGCCGTCGGTGCTGAGGCTGGTGATGCTGGCGTTCGCTCCGCCGTCTTTGATGAAGGCGTTGGCGGCGAAGGGCTTCAAGGCGCCGGTGACGGGGTCGACCGCGCTCAGGCCATAGTTTGTCTTACCGGCGATGGTGGTGAATGAGCCGCCGACGACGAGAGTTCTGCCGCTCGGCGACATCTGCATCGCGGCGACGCTGCCGTTGCTGACGTTGGGTGCCCAGCCGAGCAGCGCACCGCTCGATGCGTTGAACGCTGCGAGCCGACCGCGGTTGACGCCGTCTGCGGTCGTGAAGCTGCCGCCGACGTAGACCGTCGTGGGTGTGGCGTAGATGGCCTTGACCCGGGCGTTGAGCGAAGGCGTGAATGTCGACACCAGGGCACCGGTCGCGGTGTCGAAGGCAGCGATGCGGCCGTGCGTCTTGCCGTCCACCGTGGTGAAGTCGCCGCCTACGTAGAGGCGGGAACCGTCGGTGGACACGGCCGCGACCATCCCTTGCGCGTTCAACCCGTGCGCGAAGCTGGTGATCAGATTGCCGGTGGTGATGTCATACGCCAGCAGGTAGTGCCGTGTCGTCAGTTGGGTTCCGGATGCGGCGCCGGCCGGCCGGGCAGCGGTGAAATCCCCGGTGGCATAGACCGTATTGCCATGCGTGGCCTGCGACCAGACCACGCCGTTGATCTGCACCGTTGGCAGCGCATCGGCGCTGACGGTTGCTGGCGTCCCAGCAGCCGGGGCGGTGTCGGCGGTCGCCGCCGCTTGAGTCACTCCTACGAGGGCCAGCGCCAACCATCCGGCGAGAGCCGCGACCGCAAAGCGCCGGGCGGCAACGCGTGAACGCCTCACGCCCGATGTCCTCGCCTGAGCGTGGCCATCCTCGAGCACGTACATGACGCCGTCCTTCTCCCACCGAGCGGCCGCGACTTGTGGCTGCCGCTTTAGTGAACGGCGACGTATCGGCGTGCGCAGGAAAAGGGGATAAGGAAATCAAAAGCCAGTCATTTCAACATTTCAAACGCGGACGTCTCTCACGCTTCGCGGGAGCACGATTCCTGACCGAAGAGTATTGCCGAGCGCTATCTCGGGTTCGGGGAGTCGCAGCGTCCGCAGTTGGATGTGTCCCGGCCGGTCGTGCATGGTGGCTTGGACGAGGGTCTGACCCAGTGCACGTGGAAGGGCATGCGTTGCCGGATTGATGGCTTCCGAGGCGACATCGCTTACCGGCATCGCGATCAGGAGTGGGCTGTTAGGCGCCGGGACGCACAGGAATAGCTCCGGCCGCACGTGACGGTAATTGGCTCGTCCTGCCGGCTGCTCCGGCGCACGACTCGCCTGGAGCCAGTGGCTGGTTGCGGGTGGACGGCGACAACAGATGGCGATGGCGGCCGGGACTCCCCACGCCGCCAGCAGCAGCCACCACCATCCTTTGAGGTGGACCAAGGCGTCGATACGAAATGCGCCGGTGTGGCTGACATGCCCGACTACGGTGCCGACTTGGCCGGGGGTGAGGTCGGCGTGCGTTCCATGCAGCGCCGTCACTCGCACGGGCAGGACGCCGGTGGGGACGACGGCGGCTTGGCCCTGCTTGCCGTTGCTGACCTGTCCGATGAGGTCGATGCGGTCCAGCGGCCGGTAGATCAGGATGAGGGCGGCGACCAGGACACTGCCGGCCAGGATCCGCAGCGGGATTTTGATCGTGCGCCGGGTGCTGTGGGTGAGCAGCAGAATGATGAATGCGCCGAGCAGGAGCGCCGGCAGCATCTGCAGCAGGAATCCCAGATCCGGGATGCGGAGTGCCGATCTTCCGATGATGTCGGGTGCCGTCAGCGTCCACGAGTCGGCCGCGCCGTTGATGTCACCTTTGGTGTGGAACTGCGGCCCGGTAGGGGTTTGGACGACCGCGGTGACGCGGTGCACGAACGTCACGTGCGGCCGGTGGGGTGGGTGGAAGGCGAGGATGTCGCCCCGATGGATATCTGATGCTGCGACGGGCCGGCTGACGACGACTGACCCGACGGGTGCGCTGCGGCCCATGCTCGGAGTGGTCATGGTGTGGGTGCGCCATCCGGCGAGCCAACCTGCCGCGCATATCAGCACCAGGCCCAGCGCGACGGCGGCTAGCACACCGAGGGCGGTGCGGCGGGATCGGGACCGGTTGGCTTTCACAGCTGGATGTCTTCGGTGGGCCAGATGAGTCCGGCGGTGAAGCCCCCGTTGGCGTTGGCGACCGACAGCCCGGCGGTCACGTGCAGCCCGGTCGCATAGGGGTTAGCGCTGACCGTGGTGGTCGCATCGCGGGCGATCGTCATGGTCAACGTGAGCGGCTGGGTCAGGGTTGGCCCGGTGCTTGTCGTGACGGTGGCGAGGGACGCGAGCGTGAGTGCTGACGTGGGTGCCGGGCAGGCGCTGGTGCGTACCGGCGCGGCGCAGGCGGTCGTCGCGCCGCTGGTGCCGACGGTGACGTCGATGAAAGAGCACGCGCTGGGGGTCACGTTGGGGACTGCCCCTGCATAGGCGGTGGATGCGGTGTCGCCGAGCGTCCACGCATTGACCGCGGCGTAGGTCTGGAGGTAGCCGTTCCACTTGGTTTGGGTGCTGGCCTTGAACAGTTTGGTGATTTGAGCGGCGGTGAGGGCGGGGAAGACCGCGGCGTTGGCCAGTGTCCCGGCGAAGTACGGGGTGGTCGGCGGGTTGGACCAGCCGTTGTTCTCGTTGTCCCAGCCGACATGCCAATACCCGTTGTAGACCTGGGCAGTCGTGGTGCCGGTGTTGGTGGCGACGGCGGCCCCGTCGACGGAAAGCACCATTCCGGCGGAGCTGACCGTGCCTGCGGCCAGATGCCACTTGCCGTCGAGGTACGTGGCGGCCGGGCTGGTGAGTTCGACGGTCGAGCCGGGATAGACCCCGAACACGACATGGCCGGTGGAATCGAGCCAGAGCAAGCGATCCCAGGTGTTGGGGCTGTTGTCGGAAGGAGTGTCCGTGTAGCCCATGAGGGTGCCGTTGGTGGTGGCTTTGAACCAGACGGCTTCGGTGAAGTTGTTGGTCGGTGCGGAGGCAGTCACGTCAGCGGCGAAGCCAGTGCCGGTCGAGCCGCCACTGAGTCCCAGGCCGGTGCTGCCGGTCAGCGGCCCGGCTTGGGCGTAGCTCAGGGTGCTTCCACGGACCAGCATCGGATCGGCCGCGTTGATCGAGTTGGCCAGCTGGATCGGTCCACAGCTGGTCTTGGCCAAGGTGGTCGAGCTTGCCGCCAGACTTCCTTTGTCGGTGAGCACCGTCGACCTGGCGCTGGTGCCGGAGGCCGGAGCGGCGCCGGTGGGGATCAGCGTGCCGGTGCAAAGCGCATTGTTTGCAGCGGAAATCGGGTTGTAGGCCGCGGTGCTCAGATCGCATTCTGTCGTTCCGGAAAGTGCTGCCGACGTGACGAGGCTGCCGGATTTCACGACATCACTCTTGTTCGTGATGGCGGCGGAAAATCCCCCGACGCCGCTGGTAGTGCTCACGATGAGTGCTGCGACTGCCAGGACCAGCACGATCGGCCAGCACCATGCGCCGCGGCTCCTCACACGCATCTACGCGCAGTCCTCTCATCGCAGGGCAGGTATGAAAGCCGGTCAGAAGTAACGGCCAGCCCTCCACTGGGGGTGGGGGAGGACTGGCCGTTACGACGAGCCGAACGTGCGTGCTACGAGCCGAACGTGAAGGTGATTGGTTCGGTCGCGGCCATCGCCTGATCGGCGTTCGTGGCACTGGAGTCCAGGCCAACGGTGACCTTGTAGGTGCGGGCTGCTCCAGCAGCGATCGGGGCGGTCAAAGCCGCCGGGGTCGCGGCAGGGGCGAACGCGGCGAGCGAGGTGAGGTTGTAGGTGTTGGACAGCGCCGGGCATGCACCCGCTGCTGCCGGGTACACGCAGGTCGGCGTCCCGGTGTTGTCTTCGATCGTGACGTCCAATTTCCCGCAGAAGCCGGCCGTGTCACTGCCGACGTTGGTGGCGGTAGCGCCGGTCGGCGCGGTCGGGGTCGCCACACAATTGCCGACACCCATGGTGAAGGAATTTGCAGCGACGGATCCCTGATTGGTCACCACGACCGTGGAGAAACTCGAGGCTCCCGGCGTGGTGTTGGTGAGAGCACCGAACTTGTTCGCCCCGCAGGCGGTGTTGGCGTTGGTCGAGATCGCCGTGCCGCCTCCGGTGGAAAGACAGGTCGTGGTCGTTCCACCCGTCGGGGTCACCTGCTCCTGCATCAGCAGGCTGCCCGACTGTGCCTTGTCGCCGGTGTTGGTGATCGAAGCCGTGAACCCTCCCAGGCTCGCCGTCGTGGACAGCGCCAGTACGGCTGACCCGAGGACACCCGCGGCCAAGGCCATGCGATTGCGCTCTCGCAGCCAACTGGGAATGGGAATGCTCATGCTTCACTCGCTCTCACGTCTGGTGGAGAGCCCCAGTCGGGGCGCCAGATCGTTTGATCGGTCTGAGCCATCCGCCGCTTGAACACAATTTTGACCCAACAGCCAGAAACTTTTGAATGAGTAGTCAGACACTTACTGTCCGCGAGCATCTGTGGCTATGCTGTGAGCCGATGGTCACAGCCGGTGCCGGGGCTGAGCTGCCCCGCAGAGAGACCTCAATGAAGGGCCCCCGCACGCGCTCGGCCATTCTTGAAGCTGCTGCCGTGTGTTTCTCCACCAGCGGCTACGAAATCACCACCCTGGAGCACATCGCCGATCGGCTCAGCATCAGCCGGGGGACGGTGCTCTTTCACTTCGCGTCCAAACGGGCGCTGCTGATGGAGATCGTCCAGCCGCTTTTCCGCGGGTTCGAGGCCGTCATCTCCGACTTCGAGGGCTACCCGACGCCGCTACCAGCCAGACAGCGCCGGCAACTGCTCACGCGCTACTGCGAGCTGCTCCTCGAGCACCGGTACGCCAGCATCCTGATGGTCCGCGACCTCACCACGATCATCCAGATGCATTGGCCGGATGGCGGGCCTGAGCTCACCTACCGGTTTCACGAACTGCTGCAAGGAAAGTCACCCAGCCGCGATCTGAAGCTGCGGACCGCGGCGACCATCGGGGCGATCCTGCGTCCGATCGTCATGCCTCCGATCGATCCCTGCGAACTCGACGAAGGCGCCAGAGCCGTGATCGTGAACAGCGCGCTCGCTGCGTACTCGGCGCAGGCGTCCAAACTGTCAGGGTGAGCGTGGCGATTCCGCCGGGCCGACCCCGGTTGGCGTCAGCGTCGTCGACTTGGTGAGCAGCAGCCGATCGACCAGCGCCCCGTCTTCCCACATCCATACCGACACCGTGTGCGCGCTGACCAGGTCTTGCCGCCGCGACCGGTGATGGCGCCGGACTCGGCTTCTATGACCACCTGACCCGTGCGGGGAGAGCCGTCCCATCGCGAGGTGTGCTTGACGGACTCGCCGGCGGGTACGTGATTTCGCTGTCCGAATGGCAGCCCCGTCAATCCAGCGACCCGCGCGGCATGAGAAATAAAGTGATCTCAACGTGTCATTGCGGTCTATGGGACCTGCTGCTCAGCGTTACGGGATGGCTATGAAACGGCATCCGAAGAGTCATTCGTGGTCCTGGCCCTGCGTGCCTTCCCCCTCCTTGCTGCATTTCTCTCTGCGCGGTCTGAGCGAGACCCAAGCTCCTGAATGCCAGCGATGAACGCACCTGGGGCCCCGGCCAAAAACAGACCTGCGACGATGTCGACGCTCTTCGAAAAGCAGGCCGGTAGCGCCAGAGCGCCAGTGGCCTGGTTTTCAAGGAGCGCTGACAGCTTGGCTTTCAGCTGCTCGAGCTGTGAGCCGGGTAACAGCTGAAGCCTGGCTCGTGAGGCACCGTCCTGAATCGCCCCGGTGAGTCACTCTCTCGAACGGAGCTGTGTTGGGACGACCGCTTGAACCCAAGTGGCGCTAGGGGATCAAATTTCGAGCGGCGTTGACAATCGCTGAACGAATCCAACGTCGCGACCATCCAGACCGTTGTCCGTAACCGGATTTGCTGTCGGTTGAACCGGAGATTTCATCCGAAAGTTACGTTGAGGTGTGCTTCGGCTACGCACTGCACGCTAACTTCTGGGGAACCCTAGGGTCTCTGTCTCCAGCCGAGCCACGGGGAGTAGAAGGCTCGTTCCATAGCCCTGGCAGCCCCGCCGCCAACCTGCCCGAAAGGCAGTTACTTGCCTCAGCGAATTCAGCCCCTCCTCGTAACGTCCGCTTTAGGGCTGTCAGCGTGACCGTCACCCACGTCACGATGCTGACGAATGCGGTAGCACCGGACAAACTCGGAGGCCTGGAGCGCTACGTCCGCGAGCTGTCTGCGGCCTTGGTCGCAAGAGGTGTAGACGTCACGGTTGTCACCAAGCGGATGAGCGACGATCACCTGCTCGAGGAGGTAGGCGCTGACGGCGTACGTATCGTCCGGTATCCGGTGCCGAACAAACGCAATCCTCTGTTCGCGGGGCTCTACCCTTTCGCCGTGGAACGGACGGTCCGGCGGGCCACTCGAGGTCGCAGGGACGTGCTGCACGCTCATTTCGTTGTGCCGGCAATCTCGGTGATGCTGCGGCGGTTGCCGTACGCGTATACCTTCCACGCCCCGGTGTACCGCGAGCTGCTCTCTGAGCGTCAGGGCAGCTACGCACTTCCCAAGCCTCTGCAGAGCACGGCCGTTGATCTTCTCCGACGAACCGAACGCGCCGTCGTGAGCCGAGCCGAGAAGCTGATCCTTCTCAGCGAATTCTCGCGCTTAGAGTTGGGCAAGCTCAGTCACACTGCCGCCGAAAACGCCATCCTGGTTCCGGGAGGCATTGATACGGACTGGTTCTGTCCTGGTGGCAGCGATATGCCGACCTCAGCGACGTCTGACCCTCTGCTGTTCGCGGCGCGGAGAATGACCCCGCGCACCGGCGTCCTGGAGCTGGTGCAGGCGATGCCAGAAGTGCTCTCAACTGCCCCTCGCGCGCAGCTCGTGCTGGCCGGCGATGGCCGTTCCCGAGGCCTCATCGAGAACGAAATCGAGCGCCTCGACCTAGGTGCTTCGGTCACGTTGCTTGGACGCATCCCCGATACCGAGTTGCGCGAGTGGTACCGCAAGGCGACCTTTACGGTCGTACCCACCCAGGAGCTTGAAGGCTTCGGTCTGAGCACCGCAGAGTCGTTGGCCGTTGGGACTCCGGCGCTTGTCACCCCTGTGGGCGCAAATCCCGAGGTGGCGTTGCCCGTTGACGCCGGCCTCGTCACTCACGGACTGACCCCGACGGCGATCGCCGGCGGAGCTTTACGGCTGATCCGCGATCCCGCGACGCTCGCCGCGGCTCGCGGCGCAGCTCGAGCCCGCGTGCATCCCGAATACAGCTGGTCCACCGTGGTCGATCGCCATCTCGAGATCTACGACGAGCTGGCTTACGAGCAGGCGACCGCCAGCTAGCGGCACCCTCGGAACGCGCTTAACGCCGCCGTTCATAGCGGATTTGACCCCAAGCCAGCGACGCGCGACCACCAGGGGAAGCAAGGGCGCGGTCATCTGATCGCGTGCTAGCCGGGACCGCCCTTACACCCTCGGCCCAGTACCAACGGAATCGTCAAAATCGGTTCGGGGACCCAAAGCCGACAACACCGGTGATTTCCGGCACGAATACGCCATTTGGCCGTCGCCGAGACCAGCCAGTCGGTCGACACCTAGCTATCACCTGACTCGACACGTCTGGACTCAACATCATGAGTGCGCATAGCGCCACCCGCCGGCTGCGCTCGTCGATCCTGCTCGGCGGGGTCGTTGCCGCCCTTCTTACGGCCTGCACACCCCTGCAGGCAACTGCGGTTGCTGGGAAAGGCTCGACGGGAGCAACCGTCCAGCTATCCGCCAGTGCGACCGCGATGAGCAACTCAGCAGTCAAGTTCGCTGCGGACGTGGTTGACACCCTCACCGCGCAGAAGAGCAGGCCACCAGCCGACGGAACGACGCCCCAGAAGGCAGCCGCCGTCATCGCCGGCCTTCCGTTTCGGCCGACCCTCACGTGTGCGCGCTGCAACAGTGGACCGGCAGTAGCGGCGGCAGCTATCTACGCGGCGACCAAAGTAGTCTCGCGAAAGAACTTTGCCATCAAGACGATCGATCTCCTGATCAAGGCGCAACAGCAGCCGAATGGCGCGCTCGCCAATTACTCAACGAGCGCCGACATCGACACGATGTTCGACGCCGACAACATCGGGATGGCGACGCTTCTGCTGAAGCCCGCTCTAGATGCCGCCCACGTCAAGTCGTGGACCGCAGCGGTCGCAGGCGGCGCCGATTACCTGATCGCCAACGGGAACACCCGTTGGTACACCAACGGCAACATCGTGGTGGGAAATGCCCTGACCTTCGCCTTGGCCTACAAGCTGACCGGACTTGCGAAGTATCAGACCGCGTATCAGGCCATGCTCGCCTTCGCTATCGCTCCTCCCCAGAACGGCATGTGGGCCGGGTACGGATTCGTCACCACTAAGGCTCCGATGCAAGCTAACGGGTCCGACGGCAAGGGGTACTTCACTGAGGCCGGGTACGACGAGTCTGACGTGCTTCACATCGGCTACGACCCCGACTACACCATGCTGCAGAGCGATCAGCTGGCCCGCCTCTACCTGGTCACTAAGAGCCCGCAAGTACTGCGGTTGCTGAACATGGTCACTAACCAACTTCTCGCCAACGTGAACCCGACCACCAGCATGATGCCGGGCATAGGAACCCGGAAGAAGTACAGCTCGGAGTTCTTCGACAGTGCAGCCCCGACCGTGCTTGCCTACCTCGGTGGCCGGGCGGACCTGAAGACACGGGTGACGACACAACTTGCCCTGACCGCTACTCGGTGGGGACAGGATGTGCGGCGGATGCCGCTCGGCGATCGGGGCTACTACGCAATCGGCATGATCCCGGTTTCAATCCTGATAGCAACCGGAAAAGCGACTATCTGACGGCGCAAATCTTGGCAACGTTCGCCTGTGGGCGGGGTCTGAGTTGATTTTCGCTGGCTTTTGTTGCCTTATCGCTTTGTGCGAGCCACGGGCTCTAAACGGGTCCCGCTTTTCGCTGACGGCAATCGGACTGTAACCCAGCGTCGTTACGGTGGCATATGGCATCTGACGGGTCCTTTGTCAGGCTCAGCGATGCGTAGCCAAGTCCAGCGAACGGTACGCAGGTCAGGCGTGCCGTCTTCGTGGAATGGCAACCGTGCCTGGCGGGACAAGCGCCGAGGCAGGCTTCGTGGGCTGGTTCAGGGCGTGCATGCCGAGAGCTGCGGTCATTCATTTCGGGTGGGCCGCGACTGCTATATCGGAGTGGCGCCTGACGCGGCTTTGATCATTGGTGACCAGGTCACGCTGTATGACCGGGTGCGGCTGAATGTTGAAAGAGCTTTGGCTGTGCTCACGATGGGCGACCGGTCGTATCTGAACCTGGGGACGCAGATCTTCTGCCGCCAAGCGGTCTCCATCGGGGCCGGCACCGCGATCGGCTTCGGCTGCCTGATCACCGATACGAATTTCCACACTCTCGACGGTGACGCGAGTCCCCGACCAGTGCTGATCGGCGACAACGTGTGGCTAGGGGCCGGGGTCATCGTGCTGCCGGGCGTGACTATCGGTGAGAATGCTGTGGTCGGCGCGGGCTCTGTCGTCAGCCGGGACATCCCTGCGGGCCAGTTGGCGTCGGGGGTCCCGGCTCGCCCTCGACGAGCGGTGACGTGGGCTCCGTAAAGCGGAGTCCGCCCGGCGGCGGGACTGTCACTCATTGTTAACGACCGCGTTCTGAATGTAATCAGGACGCGTTAGCGTTCGACAATGATCCAGTCGTGGGCCGATTGCGTGCGTTACGTCTCCGGTGACCTTGCCCGTCATGGCGGCCGCAGCGCTTTGGTACGCCAGCCACAGGTGCGTTGGCTGCTCAGACTTCGCATCACCGAGTGGTGGTGCAACACCAAAGGTGGGGCGATCGGTGCCGTATTGCGTTGGCGGCTCCAGGCGGCGGGCGTGAAGCTCGGCTACAGCATCCCGATCAACCGTGTGGGCCCGGCTCTGCGATTGCCGCACGTCGGCACGATCGTCATCAACGGCGCCGCGGAAGTGGGGGAGTACTGCCAGCTGCTGCCCGATGTCGTCCTGGGGGGAAATGACAAGGGCGTGCCGAAGCTTGGCGATCACGTCTACGTCGGCCCAGGGGTCAAAGTCATCGGTGATGTTTCCGTCGGCGATGGGGCAGTGCTGGCTGCCGGTGCCGTCGTCACCAAGAATGTTCCCGCCGGGGAGATTTGGGCTGGGGTGCCGGCGCACCGAATTGCTAAGCCCTGACCGCGGTTTCTCAGACACAGCCCTAGCGATTCATGAAGCGAAGATCGTTCTTAGCTCGGAGCGTTGCTGTCCGGTAGTGATTGCCGAGTTACTAGGCTGCTTGCAGTAGCGCTATGGCTGCAACCGGTAGTCAGACACTGCTCTTCCACGGGGTGATTGCGCTGTTCAACTCGACAGACTAAAGGCCGACGTCCATTATTGCCGGGTGATAAGTTTCCGGCTCGTCGGCACTGAGTCGGCCCACTGTTCCACCTGTCGAAAGCGCACCAACCGTCGGATATACCGGACCGGGCGTCCTCGATTCCGGTGGTTCGGCCCCCCTTCCGGGAAAATTGCTTACCGCTCCACATGTAATGAATGCGCGAGTTACAGAATCGTCGAATTGACGGTCAGCGGCATCCCCGAACCCTCGAGCGGCCCGGCGGCGGCCCCCAGCCCTACTCCTGCGGGGCGCAAGCCAATCGAAGAGCAGCCGCCTCAGTGACCGTCACGCTCTGAATCCGTTAGGCAACACATTGATAACGGAAGTGACGTGCGTGTGTCACAGTCGGCTTCTACCGTCGAACCATGCAGACGTGGCGATACACGGTCTGCGGTGTGCGCGATGTCGTTCACCTCAGGCGCCTTGAGGCAGAAGGTTGGTCTCCGGTCGGCTCCGGCGGTCTGGATGACGGTTCTGCGGTCGCGATCCTGAAGAAACCGGTGCCCCACCATCGTCTGCACCTACAGCTTCCCGAGCGCGTGATCGGGCTGCTTCGTTCCGGAGCGGTCAGTTAACGCCTTTGAAGTTGACGACAGGCAAGCTGGTCCCGCTCGCGCTGGCGCTCGTGCTGTTGATCGTCGGACTGACGGTCTGGGCTGTCTACCCGACCACCAAGCGATCCGGCGCGCCCACAGCAAGAGCGTCCAAGCCGCCGGAGGTGTTCTCACCGTCCGTGTCGGCCGCGCTGTTGGAACGGATCACCGACCAGGTGGCCACTCCGGGGGATCCGGCGACTTCGGCGGTATGGCCGACACTCGCGCCGACGTGCTATCGGTGCAATTCCGCGCTCGGCGTCGCCGCTGCGACAGTTGCGCGCCTCAAAGGTGATCCGACGGAGCTCCTGCGAGCCCGCGAGACCTTCAACCAACTAATTGCCCAGCACCAAACGCCCTCCGGTGCTTTTGATGGGGATGGCGCCGCCCACAGCACGCCGGACGAGATCAATTCGATGTTCGTCACGACCGAGCTGGGCACCGCGTTCCTGCTTATCGGAGATCGGATTCCGGCAGCGACAAAGGCGGCTTGGGTTAAGGCGCTCATCGGGGGAGTCGACTACCTCAACACTCCTAACCAGAGGGTGTATTACGTCAATGGCAACATTCAGGTGGGCCGCGCGCTCTCCTTCGCGCTGGCCTGGAAGGTCACCGGACGGGACGATTATCGCCGGGATTACCTGCGGGAGTTGAATTTCGCGCAGCACCCGACGAAGCCCGGATGGGACGGCTGGGGCCTGATTCTCACCAAGCAGCCGACCCAGGCTGATGGCTCGGACGGGGCCGGCTATTTCACCGAGGCAGGAAGCGACCGCAAGCCCGGCTATGACCCTGATTACGTCCAGTTGCAGAGCGATCAGCTCGCCCGGCTATACATGGTGACTGGTGACCCGCAGGTGCTCCGGCTGCTGAATCTGCTCACGAACCAGTTGCTGACGCGTCTCGACGCAAGCAATCTGCATCTGAACACCGGTAATGGGACTCGTCATGTGGACGCCAACCAGTGGCGCTATTACTTTGCTGCAGCTCCGTCCGTCTTGGAATCGACGGGACGCACAGGATTCGCCGACATCCTCCGTAAGCAATTCGCAGCCGAGAAGACGTACTACCCCATGGCTGCGACGCTGGCGCAGCCGGGGAATGTATATGCCATAGGGAATGGTGTCGTGACGGCCGCATTGGTGGAGTCGAAGATCAATCTGGGCTGATCTCTGCTGTTCTGTCCCGTTTCGCAGCGAAATAGTCTTCAGACTGCCGTGCCCGGGGGTCGATCAGCCAAGAGTCAACTCTGCCAACAACTCTTGGACCCCATATGAGCTCCTCTCGCAGCTCTTCCCGAGCCACAGTCGTCGCAGCGAGCTCAGTGCTCGCGGCCCTTCTGGTGGGCTGCAATCCCCTAGTCCATGTGCCAACTCCCACGACTCCCAAACCGACCCTCACGCAGTCGGCGGCCACGCAGCAGGCAGCCACCCCGAGCGCGTCCGCAACTTCGACCAGCGTGAATCCGCTGACACCAGCGGCCGTTACGTTCGCGTCCGACATCGTCGATGTGCTTGCCGCCGACAAGGGTCAGACCCCGCCCCCCGGAACGGGTTCCGCGTCACTGAACCTCGCGCTCAACAGCCTTCCCTTCGAACCGTCTCTCACGTGTGTTCGGTGTGACTCGGGCCCAGCCGTCGCTGCGGCTGCGCTGTACACGCAAACAAAGGTTTCGAGCCGCAAGGTGTTCGCCATTACGTCGGTGGACACTCTTATTGCGGCGGTGAAGCAGCCAACCGGCGCGCTCGCCGTGAATTCAACCTCGCCCGATGTCGACACGATGTTCATGGCTGCCAACATCGGGGAGACCGCGCTGCTACTGAAGCCGTATCTGGACCCGGTGCGCCTACAGACCTGGACATCTGCCGTTACGGATGCCGCTGATTATCTGATAGCGAACGGGAATACGAGCTGGTACACGAACGGGAATGTCGTTGTTGGCAATTCCCTCGTGTTCGCCATCGCATACAAGCTGACCGGCAACGTGAAGTACCTGACGGCATACAACTCCATGCTGAGCTTCGCCACTGCGCCCGCAGGAGCGCTGTGGGTGGGGTTCGGGTTTGTGACATTGAAAGCGGCCACCAAGGCTGACGGTTCCGACGGTCGCGGCTACTTCACCGAGGCCGGTGTGAATGGTCCGGGTTTCGATCCGGACTACACCATGTTGCAGAGCGATCAGCTCGCGAGGCTTTATTTGATCAACAAGGATCCTCAGGTTTTGCGACTGCTCAACATGACAACCAACATGCTGCTCGCCACCGTTGACCCCGCGACCGGCTTTATGCCGGGAATGGGTACGCGTCACCAGGTCGCCTCCGAGTTCTTTGACGGATCCGGCCCGGCTGTCCTTGCCTCCGCCGGCGGTCGTGAAGATCTCGCCGCCGGGGCCAGTGTGGAACTCAATCGAACCGCTGCTCGCTGGGCGCAGGACGTCCGAATGACTGCGCCTCTGGGTGATCGCGGCTATTACGCCCTTGGAATGATTCCTGTATCGATCATGCTTGCGGGGACTGGGATACTCGGCTGATCGAGGTTCGGCGAGGCTGACCGCCGGTCTCCTGGTAGATGCCGATGGTCGTGGACAGCATCTTTTCGAGGCTGAAGTGTCGCTCCACTCGGATGCGGGCGGCCCTGCCCATTCTCATTCTCAGGGCAGGGTCCGCTGCCAGACTATTGAGTGCCTCGGCGAGCGAGTCCGGGTCGTCCGGTTGCACCAGGAATCCCGTCACACCATCGAGTACTACTTCATTGAGACCCTCGATATCTGAGGCGACGACTGGTCTTGCGGCAAACATGCCTTCCAAGGCAGCGTAGGGAAAGGACTCGGTACGCGATGGCATGCACAGCACGTCGTGGCTGGATAGTTGGGCGCGGGCGTCGGCAGCCCACCCCGCGAAGGTGACCTTCACCGTCGGGGGGCATGACTTGCTTTGCGCTTCCAAGCTCGAACGAAGTTGACCATCCCCGTAGATGGTGATGTCCCAAGGGCTGGTGCTGAACGCTGCTGCCGACAACAGAGTGTCGATGCCCTTTCGCCAACCGAGCACCCCGACGACGACAATTCGGAGCGCGTGACTGCCTACCTGCGCCGGCCCTTCATGGGTCGCGGCCTCCAGTCCGTTATAGACAACAGCCAGCTTATTTGACGGCAACCCGTATCTCTTGGCCATGAAATCACGGGATCCTCTGCTTACCAGAATGACACGATCGAAAAGAGCAAGCTCGAATCGTTTCAAGTGCGTCTTCGCGAAGTAGGCTCCAGGCTTCTTACGGCCGGCCGGTATTGTCGGGTCATACATTAAAGCTGGATCTGCTGCCGCGACATGCGGAAGATGCTCTGTCAGAATTCGCTTCGAGCTACGTCCTACCAACGCAGCGCGGGCCTTCGTCGTGAGCGAACCCCAATCGAACGTTTTGTGGCTGTGAAAGTGCCAGACATCCGCCTCTCTCTTGAGGGATTCAGCAAGTGATTCGACGAGGTATCCCTGGTGCGCGAACTCGTCGTGGAGACGTTGCTTGCGGGCATCTGTTAGCGCGAACGACACCGTGTTTCCAGCGGCGCTCAGCCCGCGCGCCAGGTCGGACATGTGCTTGGAGACGCCGCCAACGTCAGGCGCTGAAGTTGCCAGAATGATTCTCAAGCGACGCTCCTCTCGAACTGCCGCTGCACCCACGTCGACCCTGCCGAAATCGGCATACGCGTCTAGGCAGTTCTGCGCGATCCGGGACCAGGTGAATTTTGATTGGGCCCATTCCGCTGCAGCGTCAGACATTGATTGCCAATTGCGGTCGTCGGAGATCACCTGCTCGATGGCGCCGCGTAGGGCCGGCACATCGCCAGGCTCCACCACGAATCCCGTCTCGCCGTCCCGGACCACCTCGGGCATTCCGCCCACCCTGGTGCAGATGACTGGAGTCGCGCAGGCCATGGCTTCGATCAGGGTGAGGCCGAAGAGCTCAGACTTCGGAGCGGCGTCGCCATAGCGCGTCTTCAACAAAGATGGCAGGACAACGACTCGCGCGCTGCGATAGGCCGCCGCCACATCGTCATCGCTCGCATCGTGAATGAACTGAACGGGTTTGCCCTCCGCGAGATTGTGGAGGTCAGTCAAATAGCGGGAATCGTAAGCGTGGCCGTAGATGTCCAGCCGCACATTCTTCGGCAGCGCTTCGATGAGCAGGTCGATTCCCTTGTGGGGAAGGATGCGGCCGACGAAGACGACCTTGTCCGATCGCGGACTGCTAACCGGATAGAACTTCAGTGGATCGAATCCTCCGTAGATCACCCGGCTCCGCGGGGCGAGCTGCGGGAAGGTCTGCAAGGAGAAATCGCTGATGGGGAGAAATCCGGTGAGTATCCGCTCGAGGTGGAGCTTGTTTCCGGCGTGTTTGGAACGCCCGCCGTGGTCGGTGCAGAAGACCGGTCGGCCGCGCAACTTGCCCGTGAGCAGCGCAAGGTTGGTCGGCACTGCCTCGTACTGATGAGTGTGCAGGACGTCCCCCTGCTGGAAGATGTCTTTCAGGTAGGGCGCTGAAAGCGGGTTCAGCTCACCCTTGAACGCGTAACCGCTGACCTTGTGGAGTCGCACTGACAGGGCGCCCATGTCATACGACCGCGGAGTCTCGGAAAAGCTCACCAGCCGGGTCTCGACGAGTTCGGACATCGCGCGGGCTAATTCGACCGGGTAGCGCTCCCCGCCTCCGAAGATTCCGTTGGATCCAAAGGTTGCCGGCGTGATGTGAGTGACGATCATGTCATCCCCTAAGAAGTGCAGCGAGGGTCTCGGCGTGGGCGTCCAGGTCGGCGTAGCGCGCCACATACTCCTTACCGGCGACGCCCATTCGTCGGCGCAGCTCATGGTCTTGGGTGAGCTTCCTCAGACAGCTCTCCCATTCCTGCGGTGAATCGGCCAGAAATCCTGCTCCGGACTCCTCGATCAGCTGGGCATTGACCCCGATGGGACTCGCCACCACGGGCACCCCGGCGGCCATGTATTGCAGGAGTTTGAAGCCGGCCTTTCCCCTCGTGTAGGCGGTGTCGGGGAGCGGCATGATTCCGACCGAGAATTCCGCAAAAAGGCTTGCTTCGTCCTCCTGGCGCCACTCCCGGAATTCAGCAGGGCCATTCCAGGGTGCGGAGGAGACGACCTGGATACGGGTCCCCTCGGCCTGCAATTGCCGGAAGACGTCTTTCAGCGGGTCCAGATAGACCAAGCCACCGTTCGTCCCCGCCCAGCCGATGGTCGCCGTTCCGGGCTCGTGCGCAGCCACGTCGTAGACGGATGGGTCGGGCACCGTGGACAGCACCAGCGCGGTGTCTGATCGGAGGGGAAGGGCTTTCGCCAGTTCCTCAGTGCTGACCACCACCGCGTCAGCACGCTTGAGTACGCGCAGCGCCTGCTGGGGTCCGTAGAGCCATCGGGAGGGCGCGCGCTTCAAGGCAAGACTGGGTGACGTGGCGAACACCGCGTCGTCGAGGTCGAAGACGACGCGACCGCGGAACTGCTCGAGGGGGCGAGCGATGAGGCCGGGGCCAAGCGCGTAGAGCCCGCGCTGGACCAGCACGGCGTCGTAGGAATCCAGAACAGCCGACAGCTGCCTGAACCGCTGGAGATAGCGGACCCCGTGCGAGCCGAAGTAGCGAAGCTGTCCGACTCGACCGGGAGCCCTTTCGGGGCGATCGTCGGCGAGCAGGAGGTCGACCTCGCCAACGAGAGCTTCGAGACGTGAGGCGTATTGCACCAGCCGGAAGCGGGTCGACGCGCTCCAATCACCCAGCTCGCTGAGCAGTGCGACTCTCATGACCGACCCTCCGCCATCGCCTCGGCGCCTCGAGGCGTGCTGGCGAATCGCATCATTTTCTGCGGCAGGAATTCGGCGGGCAGGCAACGCAGGAGCGCCATCCCGACGGCGACGATTACGGCCGAGGTGGCGAGGCCGGCCCAGGGCCAATTCTGGGACGCAAGGCCTGCTGCCACGCAGGCCAACGTCACAGCGAACGGGCGCAGAGAGGGGGAGAGCACGTCGGTGAGGGGCAGGTGCCGGGTGACGGTCCAGAGCGAACCGAGACAGACAATCGCCTCCGTGCAGAACGTGAGCCAGGCGGCTGCCGTGACGCCGTAGTGCGGCACCAGCAGGAAATTGCCGACGACGTTGAAGGTCGCTGCACAGAGGTTCTGCACCAGTAGCGGCCGTACGCGTGACGCAGCGACCAGCGTTGAACCGAGGAGCTGGCTCAGGACACCCACCGCACCGGAGGCAGCCAGGATCCGGGTGAGCGGAGCAGCAGCCGAGTAGTCCGAGCCGAGCGCCACCTGGATGAAAGGCCCTGGGAAAAGGGCGACCAAGACGAAGAGCGGGAGAATCAGGGACGTCAGCCAATGCAGCACCCGGGCGAAAAGCGCCGAGAGTTGCTGTCGGTTGTGCACGGCCGCCGCCAGGCCCGGGAGAGCGGAGGCCATCACCAGCCCGGGAAGCATGTTGAGCAGGGTGGCGATCTTGACCGCCCCCGCGTATTCACCCAGGCTGCGGGCGCTCACCATGCCGCCGATGATGGCGAGGTCAATCGTCAGGTAGATCTTGGAGAGCACGCCCATCGTTCCGAGCGGCATCGCCCCGCGCACCAGCTCGCGGCGGGCGGCGGGCTTGGGTCGCGACTCGCCCGCCAGCTTCAGCGCGGCCCGGCCAACCCAGATCGCATTGAGGGCGCTCGCGGCGCTGATCACTAGGGCGACGCCTATCGGGCCGCCGCCGAGCAGCGCTACGGCAATCATCAACACGATCTGCACGGAGCTGACGATCACATCGATGACCGCCGGGCGGCGTTGCTCGTAGATCGCAGCAAAGAAGGCGCGTCCGCCGGTATATGCGGCCGCCGCAACGCTGGGAGCCAGCGCGATGAGTACTGCGCCGCGAGTTGTATCTAGTCCGATGGCGAGCGCGATTCCCGCACAGGCCAGCGCGAGCAAGCCCGACCAGGCGCCCTGGACCTGGTAGGCGCTTCGCAGCAGGCTGCCACGCTCGTCGGGCTTGATCGCGAGGTCACGCGAGAGGCTCAACGTGAAGCCGAAATCGCTGAGGGCAAAGACGAGGGTCCACACCGCAATCGCCGCCTGGAGCGCCCCGTAATTCTCCGGGTTCAGCACTCGCGCGATCACGGCGGTCGACAGGCCCGACACCAGGATGAGCTGGACCTTGCGGGCCAGGACGATCGTCGAGGCGTGAGCGATCCGCTTCGCCGTGCCGACCCCGGTGTCAGCCTGCGGAGTCACTTCGGTGGTGGTCACGCGTCGAGTCCGCCGGCGTGCTTGCGCCCGGGCATGGCGGCCAGCCCGATGACTGCCGCGACGAAGGCCGCCACAGAGATGTTGCGCACCGTGTAGTCAGTCGTCCAGTCCACCAGAAAGGCTACAAAGGCACCGAGCACGCCCGAGGCAAGGGCACCGTTGCGTTTCAATTGCGAGACGCCGTCCATGAGCGTGGCACCAATAATCAGCAATAACGAACCCAGTCCCAGTAATCCACCCTCGGCGAATGTATTCAAATAGGTAGAATGAGCATGAGTCCCTATTCCCGCTTGCTCTACCTTGCCGTAGAGCCCATCCGCGATGTGACCAAAGCCTATTCCCGCGACGGGGTGCGTTTCGGCGATCTTGAAGGCGGCATGCCATATTTCAAGCCTGGTCTTGTCACCTTCTGCCGTTTGATTCGTGGCGCTTGTAGGATTACTGATCGACTTATAGCGATCCACCAACGCTTTGCCATTGGCTGCAAGCGCGATTGCAATAACCAGAACGGTTCCGGCGACTATGCCTCCAAGGACTACCAGAGCGCGTCGTCTGGGGAGGGTGAGTAAAAGCACCGCAATCCCAACGACCGCTCCGATCCAACTCAGTCGTGAGAGTGTGAAAATTAGACCGGTGGCGATGACTAGTCCGGACGCAGCCCACGCAAGCTGCTGTTTGATCGAACGAGCACTCAAGACTGCCGCGATGGATAAGACCAGACCCGCCGAGAGCACATTTCCCAAGGCGATCGGGTCGGGTAGTGTTCCTGCAGGTCGAAAAGTATTATCAAATGAGAAGAAGTAGGTTGAGTCCGGCTTGGCTGCCCCGGATGAGCTGTAGAGATTTAAGAGTTTCCCGGTGCCGACCTCATAGAGGGCTGCTGCCGCCTGAATTGTTGCACTCACCACGAGGGCCCTCAGCAGGAACACACGCCCCTGTCGGTCCGCTGCTTCGCGAGCGACGAGATATCCAAGCACGCCACAGACAACGAATAGATGTGCAAACTCACCCTGACTTGATGAATTGACGAAGGGGATAGTGATCGCGATCGCGGCTATCAAGCTCGCCCAGCCCACCCGGGACGTGTTCCGGCGGCCGGTGCGATCCGCGGTTAAGTAAGCGACCGGCCACGCAATCGCGACGACGAAGTCGAGCGGGGAGATACCCAGCCCACCGGCGGTCACCACGAGATCCAGCGGAACCAGGACCACGGCTATCGCGGTCAAAGTCAGCAGCGGACGACGACTGACCAGAACACCCATCAGTCCGATCGGTACCGCGATCGTGATCGCCTGCTTGAAGGTGCTGTCTGCGGTGAAGAGCGCTCGTGACGTGATTCCGGAGGCCGATGCAATAGAAAGTAAGAGCAGGAAGATCAGCGCTAAGGAGCGGGAGGTCAAGGGGATAGCACGGCGAGACCGTGCGATCCCGACCGTAAGAGTGTTGGCGGAAATGGTCGCTACACCCGAGTCGCGGGGCGCTCGCTGCGGCCCGAGCCGTTCAGGTTCTGCAGGTCGACTTCAGGTGGTCCCAGCTGTGTGCCATCTTCGTTCGGACGACGACGGGCTGTCACTGAAGCGAATTGATAGCTCAGCTCGATTCCCACCAGCAGTCCTACGATTGCGGCGATTGCGGCGTATTCCGTGACGTGCTTACTCACGATCCTCCCCGTGGTCGGCAGATCGACCGTCCTTATGTCCGGCGTGCCGCCGGTGATGTCCTCTGTGGTGCTGCTGATGATGTTCTGCCGTGATCCCACCAAGCTTGAAAGCGAATTCTGGAGACTTCCGAGATTCTGTGCGAGTTGCGACGTGGGGTCAGTCTGGAGGATTTTGATCTCGTTCTGCAGGGTCTTGATTTGCGAATCGAGTGCCTTCACTGAAGCATTCGCAGCGGCCGTCGCGGCAAGCGACTGTTCGGAATTAACTTTGTTTAGATAGTCCACAAGTGCAGTCGCGACAGCGCTTGCTTGACTTCCCGCTTTTGCCGCGCTGTCGCTAGTGTCGGTGATGTTGATCAGGTTGTAGCCAGCAACCGGCTGGGCAGAGACGGGACCTAGGTCAGCCTTATCCCCAAGCGCTTTCTCTGCTGCGCTACGGACTGGGTCGCTCGCTGCCAACAGCGCATATTGAGCGGCCAGTTCGTTGGATCCCAAGGCGGCCTCATGTTGGCCGGCGCGTGTCTGGGCCACCGTCACACTGACGCTTGCAGTAGCCGAGTAACGACTTGGTGAACTCTCAATTACTGCTGCGACAACGATTCCTGTAACTATTGCCACCGCCAAAACGAGCCACTTCCTGTCCCAGGCGGCACTCATCCTCGTTGCTGCGGGAACGGTGTCTTGCGAGGCCATAACACCCTCTCTTGTAAACAAAATGTTTCGTGCTGGAGGTGGTTTGCCACGTCTTTGTGGGTGTCGCTCGACGATCCGATGGCCGCGCCGACCGCGGTTCGGTAGCGCCTGGATACAGGAAGCAGGTTGCCTGAATATGAAGCCGCAGGTCAGTGCGGCGCGTCTGCTGAGGGGGGGTGATCGTGCCCTCACTGAGAGTGCAACTTTACCCCGATGCCAGGTCTTAACCTAGGTCGTCACTCGGTCTTAACTTGCCCAGTGTTGATTGGTTCTAACGCACCGTGACCACACGCACGACCTCAGATCTGGGCCCTTCCGCCAAAAATCGAGCTCCCCCTCTCGACAGGAGTCCCATCCAATGCGTTGTTCCAACGCGCCTGCTGCGCTCCAGCAGGCATCACCGTTTGTGCGGTGGAGCTAATGACGCTTCACCAGTCAGCCGCCCTGTCCGAACCAGTCGTCGAACGCCGACGTCAACTCCGGCGGGACGATTCGGGAAAGCTGCGACTGATCGCCAGCGGCCCGTCGCCCCGGGTCGGAGTCGCCACCCGGCAGCATCGCGCGTGGATCGTCATCTTCGCGGCGGACCTCGTCGGGCTCTGCCTGCCTGCGCTTTTCCGCAGCTCAGGGCGGATGGCGCTGCTGGTTCTCGCAGTGCTCTACACGCAGCTGCTGTGGCAGGGCGGCCTGTACCGCTCGCGCCTTCAGCTGAGCGTCTTAGATGAGCTGCCGCGGCTGCTCATGCGCGGATTGGTCGCGGCGGTGCTGGTGGGGGCCGGCGTCGCGTGGTTGAACCTGCGGCCGTCCGTCAATGGGTTCGCAGTCCTGGCGGCAGTCGCTCTGACCTGTCAGCTCTTCACGCGGTCGTTCGCCTACTGGTTCATCCGGCAGGCGAGGCGTCGGGGAGAGGTCAGCCATCGCACTCTCGTGGTCGGCGGTGGCAACACGGGCTCGCAGATCGCTCAGACGCTCAGCGAAGATCCGCAGTACGGCCTCAAGCCGGTCGGCTTCATCGACGACCATCCGCTGACAAACGACTGCGGCTGCGGCCTGCAGATCCTGGGCGGCGCTACTGACCTGGCGCGGGTGACCGTCGAGCAAAGAGTCTCCGTGGTCGTCATGGCTTACAGCCAGTCGCCGGACTGGCAGCTGGTGGATGTCATGCGCACGGCGCTACCAGCGCGGACCGAAGTCTTCGTCGTACCAAGGCTTTTCGAGGTTGGCGGTACCGGGCAGTCCTGGGACCACATCGGTGCGATACCGGTGCAGCGCATCCGGCGTCCGGTCCTGGCCGGCCATGCGCGCCTGGCGAAGCGAACGCTTGACGTCGTCGTATCTGGGCTCCTACTGGCTCTTATCTGGCCGCTCATGGCGGTGATCGCCATCGCGGTTCGGCTGGAGGGTGGCCCCGGAGTCTTCTTCCGGCAGGAGCGGGTCGGGCGCGACGGGCATTGCTTCGAAGTCATCAAGTTTCGCAGCCTGAAGCCGGCCGATGAGGCGGAGTCGCGTACCAACTGGAATGTCTCGCAGGACCATAGGGTCGGGCCGGTCGGACGCATCATTCGGCGGACCTCGCTGGATGAATTGCCGCAGCTCTGGAACGTCCTTCGCGGCGAGATGAGCCTCGTCGGTCCGCGCCCTGAGCGCCCTCACTTCGTTGCTCTCTTTGAGGGGGAGCACCGCGGTTACGAACACCGCCACCGAGTCCCTTGCGGCCTCACGGGTCTAGCGCAGGTAAACGGGCTGCGGGGAGATACGTCGATCAAGGATCGGGCGCGCTACGACAACTACTACATTGAGAACTGGACCTTCTGGATGGATGTCAAGATTCTGCTTGCGACTTTCAAGTCCGTTCTCAGTCTGGCCGGAAGGTGAAGATCGCCGTTGTCCACAACTTAGAAATGGGAGGCGCCCACCGACGCTTGCGATCTCAGATCCAGGGCCTGGCGGGACATGAAATCTTGGAAGTGACGCTTTCCACCGGGAAGCCTGTAACGGAAACGGCAGTGGTTGTGCCCCTGCGGCAACTCGCAGACTCCAAAAGCCGTTGGATGCGACCGCCGCTGCGCTACGTCGACCTCGCCTTGCTCCACAAGGCATGGCGGCGAGCGGCTGGTGTGGTGAATGCCTGGCAGCCGGACTTATGTTTCGCAAATCCTTGCCAATTTCTCACAGCTCCCTCCTTGGTAAATAGGCTTGAAAAGCCTGTTGTCTTTTATTGTGACGAGCCACGCAGGGCATATCACGATGACTCGATCGGCGATACGTTCAACGATTCGACGAAGAGTCTTTACTATTTGCTACGCAGCGCCGAGCGGTTCTCTGAGCGCAAAAACACCTTGGCCGCCGACCGTGTAGCGACTAATAGCCGCTACACGGCGGCGCTCATCCGCGACGCCCTCGGGGTCGACAGCCAGCTGGTTCGCTGCGGCGTCGCTGAGTCCTTCTCAGCTGGTGACGATGTCGGCGCCGCGGCCGCTTTCAAGCACGTGCTCTCGGTCGGCACGCTCATTCCCTCTAAGGGTCACGACCTCGTCATTGAGGCGATGGCGCTGTCCCGCGTCGAGCTGCCCCTCGTAGTGGTCTCGCCGCGCGAGGGTGAGTGTCAGGAGCAAGCGAGGCTGAGGCAGCTCGCCGACGAGTGCGGTGTGCGATTGAAGCTGATGGCCGGCATCCCGGAGGTTGACCTCCGTGACCTGTATAGGAGCGCGTTTGCAACGCTCTACCTGGCCCAGGGGGAGCCATTCGGTTTGGCCAGCATTGAAGCGCAGGCATGCGGCAGCCCAGTGATCGTCGCCTCTGAAGGGGGGCTTCCGGAGACCCTCGTTGACGGAGGAACCGGGTGGTGCGTCGCCCGAGATCCAAAGTCGGCCGCACGCGCGCTGGATGATTTGCTCGATCCAGACGTGAGGCTGGCAATGGTCGGCCAAGCTCCGGAGTGGGCCGCAGGCTTCACCTGGGCCAAGTCTGTCGAGTCGCTCGAGGCCGTCTTCGCGTCGGTGGCATGAGCGAGAGGTTCGCGCTCTGCGCAAAAAGCCAGTGGCTACCTAGTATTCGCCGTGAGCACGCTTTTGCTCGGCAAGCCATCAAGAACGGAATTGACACGACCTTCGTTGAGGCGCCGCAGGACATTCGCGACAGTATGAAGGTAGGTCTCGTCGAATGGACTAAATTACTTCGGGGAAAACAATCAGAGAATAGGGGTGGCCCTGTCGTCGTCGGTCGGAGCACTCCGGTTCCTGGTCACCGTCACCGGTTGGCGGCCGGAGCCGATAATTCCAGGTTGCGACGCACGCTCACTGCTCTGGGTCCGTTTTCTTCTGTTGTCGTCACAGTTCCATGGCAATGGGCGGCCACCAGCGGATTTCGGGGGAGGAGAACCTTCGACGCGGCCGATGATTGGACCGCACTGATTCCGCAACGCAAAGCGGAATTGCTGAGGCAGTACGCCCTAGTCGCCGATCAGGCCGATGCGGTGATCGTAGCAAATCCTGCTTTGGCCGAGCTCTTTCCGGGTCGCGATACACACTTCATTCCCAATGCAGCCGATCGGGCCGACATCGCTAGCGAGCCGGCAGTCATCCCGGGAACTAAGCGGTTGGTCTACGTCGGTACCCTTTCCGAGCGGTTTGATGCCGAACTGGTGGCTGAGACCTTGGCGCTGCTGCCCGAGTGGAAGCTCGATCTCTTTGGACAGTGTCGCTATTCCGGAGCAGGTGACCAGCCGGGCCAGGCCCTGCGCAAGCTTCTCTCGGCCTATCCCGGACGGGTGCTGTGGAAGGGTGTCGTCAGCCGGACCCGGCTGCCGCAGGTGATCGATTCGGCCGACGTCTTTTTCGTGCCGAACGTGGCAGGCTCCTCGGCAGGGCAATCTTCCATGAAGGCGTTCGACTGCGCTGCTCGAGGTCGAGCGATGGTTACCACCGAGTGGCCGTCGAGTTCGATCGCGACGCTGCCACCCCATAGTCGGGAGATCGCTACCGCAGCCCAAGCCGCTGAGGCCATCGTGTCGACCCTTTCTGAACCGCGGGACTTTGCCAGGCACCGTTGCGAATGGGCTCGGGGGGAGACCTGGGACGCGCGATGGCCGGCCTGGGCGTCGGCGGTCGGACTGTCGGTCGACCCGGCAAAGCGTTCGATGTCTGAAGGTGCGCTGACGTGAGAGAGCGCCGCGTCGTTCATGTCTCTCAACCTGTCGAGGCAGGGGTAGCCACGGTCGTTGCTCAGCAGGCCGCACTTCAGATGTCGCGTGGCTGGGATGTGACTGTCGTCAGTCCCACTGGATGGCTCCAGCAGCAGACAATGGACTCTGGGGTTGCCCACGAGCTGTGGTCTGCGTCTCGTGAGCCAGGGTCGGTGGTCGCCGAGGAGT
This sequence comes from uncultured Actinomycetota bacterium, assembly GCA_963839015.1. Taxonomy (GTDB): domain Bacteria; phylum Actinomycetota; class Actinomycetes; order Frankiales; family Frankiaceae; genus DATAZK01. Next base: position 146,931 of record CAWITL010000002.1, read on the forward strand.
CACGTCAGCTGGGGCGCATCTTGCGGCGACTCGAGCCAGATCTGGTGCATCTGCATTCCAGCAAGGCCGGCCTGGCGGGACGAATGACTATCCGGGGACGAGTTCCGACCATTTTTCAGCCTCACGCGTGGTCGTTTCAAGCGACTAAGTCTTCCGTGGGACTGGCAGCGCTGGGGTGGGAGCGGTGGGCAACCCGGTGGACCGATCTGATCATCTGCTGCTCGGAGGCTGAGCGGCGACTCGGGCTGGAAGCCAAGATCCAGGGCATGAGCCTGACTGTTGGCAACGGCATCGATCTGACTCAATTTCCGCATCCAACCTCCGCTGATCGTTCGGAAGCCCGCAAGCGCCTCGGTATCGATTCCGCTGCCAGCGTGGCTGTCTGCGTCGGTCGACTGCAGCCGCAAAAAGGGCAGGAGACCGCGATCGCTGCTTGGCGCCTGGTGCGCGAGGCTGCCCCTGGGGCCATCCTCCTCGTGGTGGGCGCAGGACCCGACGACGCGAAATTGAAGGCTCTTGCGGGTGATGGGGTCACTTTCGTGGGACCCGTTGCCTCACCACGGGACTATTACCTCGCTGCAGATGTCTGCCTGCTGCCCTCCCTCTGGGAAGGGCTGTCGCTGGCGCTCCTGGAAGGCATGGCATGCGAAAGGTCCACCGTGGCTACCGATGTGCCCGGATGCAGCGAGGTACTGCTCGACGGCGAACCAGCGGGTGGCGTCGTCAGGATCGGAGACGCAGAGCAAATGGCCGCGGCGGTGGTCAGTCGATTCTTGAGCCCGGAGTTGGCTGCAGCAGAGGGCAAAGCCGCACGCACTCGAATTCAAGCCCGGTATACGACTCAGGCCGTCGGCACCTGGCTCAACGTTGCGTACGACCTCGTCTGGAGGATGCGCAAGAGCACTTCGGTCATCGACCTTGTGTCTGCCGAGAATCCCCGTACTCCTCAGACAAGACCCGGGGTCGTCGCGGAAAGGCCCGGCGCGTAGCGGGTGTTCTGGGAGTCGCGCGGAGATCGAAGGAATGCAAGCAGGAAGACGAATAGCCCCGCCGCTTGCCAGAGTCCTCGGCTGTCGTTCTCCGTCCCCGAGATGATCGGAAGCCGCAGCGTGGTGAGGAAGAGAGCTGCACCGACCCCGGCTAACCACCCGTGGACCAGCCTCGGCTCGGTGATCAGCAGCGCGAAGAGCGGCAGCAGAAGTAGCTCGTAGTGCGGTTCGGCGACGGCGTCGGCAAGCAACCAGCCCAGTAGCAGGGCACCGCTCGTCAGCGTGAGCTTGTGGACTTCGTTCAGTCCCGAATTCCAGTCGCGCCAGGCGATGCGGCAGGCGACGACGGCGACAGCGATCCGCAGCAGAATCGTGAGCGCGGCAGGCCAACCGAACGTGTGCCCCAGGCCCGCTATCGAGATGTTGTGGGGGCCAAGCCGGCCGGCACTAGAGCTGAGCAGCTTGGGGATCACGTCGGTGAAGAAGCTCCCGGGGTCGTTCAGGAGGGGAAGCACGGCGAGCGAACCAAGAATCGGCGGGACGAGCGCCACCAGCACCAGGAGGGGCCTCCGGCGCAACAGCAGCACCAGGAGCAGTGGGACCAGCAGCGGCTTGATGGCCAGGCTGAGCCCGAGCAGCATGGCGGCGGCCAGATCGTGATCTCGCCGCCAGCACCACAGGCAGACGGGGACGAAGAGCGCGATCACGACAGTGAGGTTCAGGTTGCTGAGGGCGTCGACGGTCGGCTCAACGATTGCCAGCGCCGGCAGGATCCAGGCCAGTCGGGCCGGTGGGCGACGCTCGGAGACGACTATGACGCTGACGCCGGCGGCGGCAACCAGCGCGATCGAGCTGACGATCAGCACCGTCAGCTTGGCTGCTGTAAGGGAAAGCCAGCCCAGGGGAGCAATGAGGGCCGTCGATGACGGGGGATAGATGTAGGGCAGGCTGTGCGGGTCCTGCGTGAAGACCGGCAGGCCGTGTAGGAAGTTGTGCTCGGCCTTCCAGACTGACAGCACATCCTGGCCGTAGTAGCTCGCGTGACGAGCGGCAAGGGTCTGCAGCGTCATGAGGACGAGCCCCGCGCCTAATGCCGCAGCAGGGAGCGATGAAAAGATTGGTCTCCGCGGGACGCCGGCCATGACCACTGGATTGGTTGCTACTGGAAAGGGGTCGGCTTTCCGGTTGCTTTGCGTCGTGACCACTGCGTCACCTCCGTCCTGCCGGACTTGACCCCTTGAACGGAACGCTATCGGGGGTTTGTTAGCTCCCCGTAACACGACGATGCCGGAGGGTGGACTACTCGGCTGATCTCAGGCGCGGTAGTCCACCCGGATATTGGTCGTCCGGGATGACGATGACTTGTGATTTGGCACTGTTAGTCAAGTCCTGTGGCAAGCCCACCAGCCGGCCTGAGGCGTGAATCAGCAGCCGAAGCCTGAATATTCGCTGCGTGACGCGACGAGAGCCTTGGACGCCGCGGGCAGCCGCGTGCACTTCAGTGGATCGATTTGCTCACCAATCTGAAGATCGGACGACCTGCGCGACGGACTGGCAGCCTTCAGCAGGTCGAGGATCTTGCGGCGGAACTCCGGCGGGTAGCTACGTGGGTATGAGAGCCCTTCCAAGGGGACATCACCGCCCGTAGTCCAACAAGCCGACTCCACCCAAGCCGGGGCACATCAGTCGGCGAGCCCACCGGCCTGAACGACATCGCCACTCCGCGCGCTCGCCCCGCTCAGGTGCTGCTCTCGTAGCTCTTGACGTTCTTGACGTTCTCCGGGTCGCAGTTGAACGGCTCGTGGCCGGCTGTGGGGTTGGTGGCTTTCTGGTCGTAGACGAAGCCGGTCGGGGTCAGCCGCACGATCGCGACGCAGGGGGAGGCGGGTGCGTTGGGCTCGAGGCTGTGGCTGGGGTAGAGGCCGCCGGCGGTCCAGTCGGTGTGGTTCTGTGCTTTGTCCAGGACGCATTGCACGGTGAGGGTGGAGCCGCAGGCGGTGGCGGACTGGGCCCAGAGGGTCCAGGCGCTCATGGCTGATTCGGTGAAGGTCGTGAGCTTGGCGTTGGGTACGGCGTCGCGCACGATGCTGGTGGTCTGCTGCAGCACTGGGTACTTGCTGGTGAGCTCGAACGGTAGGGCGCCGAACTGCACGTAGCTGGGTGGGAAGACCGGGGTGGCTTTGGCTGCCGCGACGGCTTGCGGTCCGTAGAACTGGGTGCTGTAGAGGATGTAGTCCGGTGTCCAGCCGACGTTCTTCATGGCCTGCACGATGGGGCTCGGGTCCTGGGCGGAGATGCCGTAGTAGGCCTTCGCGCCGGCACCCTTCATCTGCTCCATGTAGGGCCGGTAGTTGTCGACCAGCGGCGGCTGCTCCTGGAGCACCGCCGTTTTGATCCCTACCTCGGTGAGGTACTGCTGCGCCTTCAGGCCGACGGGGACCAGCGAGGACAGGTTGCTGCCTCCGATGCCGACACCCGCCGTCTTGACCTCGGGGTACTCCGCCGTCAGCAGGCGGAGCGCTCCGTTGTTGACCTGAGTAGGCGGAATCGGCGTCGACTGCACCTGCAGCGTCGCGCTGACCGCCTGCGGTGAGGTGACGTAGGCCGGAATCTGGCCGAGCTTGCAGGCCTCGCGAATCTTCACGCCGGCACTGTCGAACGCGTTGCCGTTGCCGACCAGCATGAAGTCCTTCTGGCAGGCGTTGGTCATGGCCTGGCCGACGTTGAAGAGCTTCGCGTCCCACTTGTCGATGACGATCTTGCGACCGGCAATCCCGCCCGCGGCGTTACACCACTTGCTGAAGCCATCGGCCGTGTCGAAGAACTCCTGCTCGAGTCCCGGTGCGGCGGCGGCACCCGGGTCGGCAGTGACGCCGATGCGGATATCGGTGTTGGTCACACCGCGGCCGGTGGCCCCGGTCGCCTTGCCCGGACCGCAGATCGCTTTGAGCGTGCCGAAGGTGCCGGCGGCCGCTGGCGAACCGCTCGCCCCTCCGCCGGTATTGGCGGAAGCGCTGGCTGACGGGCTGGAGGAGCCGCCGCTCGAACGTCCGCAGGCGGCGACGGCCAGCACCAGGCAGGCGCCCGTGGCCAGTACTTTCACCGCTCCCTGGCCACGCGAACGACGCTTGGGGGCGGATACCAGCGGGAGAGCGCGCACTAGTGACTCCAGGTGTCGGATGACAGGTCGGCGAGGCCGCGTCATGCTACGACACTTCTAGTGCATTGCTGGTCCAGGGGGTGTGATTTCGGCTACATATGTAGCGAGTTTTCAGCCGTACTGAATCGCTGCCGGAGATTCATTGCCCCTCTTAGGTGGACAACCTCTTGCCGAGCTTAGGAGTCTCATGAGCTATGGGGCCTCGCCATACCGCCGTGTTGCTCGCACTTGTTGGCGGTCTGGTGGCCTGCGGTAGCGACGGCCACAGCGTCGATTCACCGGCGTCGACCCCGACGCCGACGCGACACGCGACCCCAGCCCCCGCTGCTGCGCCCACCGTCGGTTCGGTAGTCGGTTTTCGGGCCGGCCCGATCGACCGCACCGGATACCACGGCTATCAGGATGTGCGGCTGCTGCCCGGCGGTCGACTTGCCGTGCTGACCGGGGGAAGCAGCAGTTGCCCGCCCAAGCCGCACACGATTACGGGGTCGGGGCGGCGGGTCAGTGTCACGTTCGTCCGCTCGACTCCGGCCGCTGAGATCTGCACCGCGGACATCGCGCCGTTCACTGCCACATTTCAATTGCCGGGCAGCGTCGCGACCGATCTGCCGCTCCAGGTCACGGTGCACCCGCTGAACGACGGACCGGCTTACACCGTCTCCGCTCGCTGAGTCGAATGCTGATCAGCAGCTGGAGCCGGCGACGACACCCGAGCCGGAAGCCTGGCTGTTGAAGCAGAACGACTTGCCGGACTTCGAGACGCCGACGATCTTGTAGGTGTCGGGGCTGGTGCTCACCGTGAAGGTGACGGTGCTCGTGTTGGTTGACTTCGACCAACCGGGCAGGGCACTGGTGGCAGTGCCCGGCGTCGCGAGTGCGGTGGTGTTGTTCGTGTACTTGCCGTTGTCGGTGAAGAAGGTCTCTTCGGCGGTGGACGCGTTCTTCACGTCAGACTTCGTGCTGGCGTCGTAGCCGCTATTGCGCTGGTTGAGGAACACGGGGATCGCGATGGCGGCCAGAATGCCGATGATGATCATGACGACGAGAAGTTCGATGAGGGTGAAGCCCTCTTCGCGCTGCTCGATGGTCCTACGCATGCGTGACGGCACCGCGCACCCCTCTTGTCCAACATTGTCGATAGATATGTTCACCATGTGATCGCCCACATGGAGGCCAATCTTGAGTCCGCAAAAGCTGGGAAATAGCTGGGATGGACCGCTCCAAAAACGGCGCCGCCCCTAGTGGGTGCGACGCCGTTTCTCGGGCGGATGATTGATGCAGATACGCACCATTTATTGCGATTAGAGCGGTAGGTGGACGCTGCCGGGCAACTGACCAATGGGCTGGTGTACCGGAGACGGAGGAGGTGTCACCGGGTTTCCGAAGCCCTTGACCGGAAGGTGGACGCCCGTGGGGAGGTGAATCGGAATGTGGAGGCCGCCGTTGCCCGGATTGGTGGTGGTTCCGCCGCCGCCGGTTGACCCGCCGGAGCCTCCGCTGGTGCCCGATCCCCCGCTCGTGCCGGACCCGCCGCTCGTGCCCGAGCCCGAGGTGGTCCCGCCGCTGCCGGTGGTCGTTCCGGTGGTGACGCTGGTTCCGCTTCCGGAGCCGCTGCCCGACCCCGAGCCGCCGGACCCGCCCACGACTGTCGTGCCCGTGCCGGCCGAGCCGCTGGTGTCTGAGCCCGCCGAGTGGGCGGCGTGGCTCGGGGCTCTGGACGGTGCGAGCGATCCTGATCCCGATCCTCCGCTCGAGCCGCAGGCGGCGGCGAGGGCAATTGCGCCGATGGGGAGAAGCAGTTTGGCGGTCAGCTTGGCGTTCATTTTCTTGCCTTTCATCAGACCCGAACTTCTTGGTCGGTTCGGCTTGTCACCAAGCTTGCGACCCGTTTGACCTGCTGGAAAGCAGTTCAGCTGTCGGAAGGGGGACACCGCGACCGCGAACTTTTTCGACGGTGATTTCACGTCGGAGAACACGCTCCGCGGTGGGGAGGCACACAATTGCGTGCCCGAGGGGAGTAAGCCTCGTATTGCGAATGCAAACGATTGCTAGCGCTGAGATGCAAGCGATCGTTTGCTTTCACATTCGACGGTCCCAGCCCGAGAGGCACCTGTGTGCAACCACGCCAAGGACGCCATCGAAGGAGCAGATTTCAGCCTTCAGGATCCCCGGCAGCCGGCATCCGAACGGCAAGGTGAAAGCTCTGACGCACTGCCGCCGCCACGGGCAGATCCAGCTGCAAGTCCGCAGCGAGCGCCAGAGCCTGATCCAGGTCCTTGTCGCCGAGGTCTCGGGTGTGTTCGAGCAGGGACCGCAGCGCAGCGGGCATATCCGGACCTGCGAGGCCGGGATCGCCGAACCCCAAAGGCGCGAATGCCATGCCTGCGACGTCGGTCTCGCGCAACACGTGAGCCAGCACCTCCTGATCAATGCCAGCGGCCTGCGCCAGCTGCATCGATTCGTGCACCGCGGTCATCATGGCGTAGCCCACCGCGTTACGCGCCAGCTTGAGCGCCATGCCGGCGCCCACCGGGCCCGCGTGGACAATCTCGCGGCTGTACGAGTCCAACAACGGCTCGGCCTTCGCTACCGTCGCGGGATCGCCACCGACCATCGTCACCAACGTGCCGTTTTCGGCTCCGGACTCGCCGCCGCTGATTCCGGCGTCCACCAGCCCGACGCCCCGAGAAGCCAACGGTTCTGCGAGCTCGCGGATCGTCGCCAGCGCAACCGTGGTGTTCACGACCACGACAGCACCCGGCGCCAGCGCGTCGATCACCCCGCCGGCCCCGGTGACGACGTCCTTCACCTGCGCGTCGTCAAAGACAACGATGCCCACGATGTCGACGCCGCGGGCGGCCTCGGCCGGACTCGCCGCTGCCGTTGCACCAAGGGAAACCGGCTCGGCCATCGCCGCCGCCGACACATCGAAGACCCGGACCTCATGACCGGCGCGCACCGCATGGTTGGCCAGGTGCCGGCCCATCTTGCCCAGCCCGATCATGGCAATCGACGTGCTCATCAGTCGCTCGCGGGTGGGGCCGCTGCGAGAGCGATGGCTGTCTCAGCGGCCCTCATGAGGTCGCCGCTGGAGGGGTAGCCGACGTAGGCGGTCAGGTGGATGACGATCTCGCGTACCTGCAGCACCGTCAGCTCGCCGGTCTTCAAGGTGCGTTGCAGCTGAATCGCCACCACGTCGAACTTGCCCTGCGCCGCCAGCACCCCCAGCGTCAGCAATCGCCTGGTCGGTATCGAAAGCGCCTCGCGGGTCCAGACCTCGGCGAAGAGTTGCTCGATCATCAGGTCGAACATCGAGGACTCGCCGCGGGGGAAGGTCACCGCCTCCTCGCCGTAAACCGTCCGGTACATGGCAAGTCCGCGGGTCCAGCGTTCCTCGTGTTCGTCCGTCACGGTTTCATCCAAGCGCGACCCGATCCGGCGGCTGACGTCGCATCCGTGAGCAGTCGCGGGCTGCAGCCACCCGCGCGCGCTGCCGATGTTCCTTACGGCTGCTCCAAGCAGCTGAATTATCACCACAGCCGAATAACGCCACTTGGGGGTGGACGCATGCGCAGCCACTCCGACGAATCCGCCGAGGGCATCGAAACCCGGTGGCAGTCGCTCCTTTCCCATTCCGCCGACGCGGCCGTAATCGCCGATGCAGCAACGAATCTCATCACCTGGGTGAGCCCCGCGGCGATACGCATGTTCGGCTGGCAACCGGCCGAATTGATCGGTCGATCCGGACGTTCGCTGGTCCATCCCGACGACGTGCACCTCATGTTGGACGCGCTCAAAGTTGTCACCGCGGACCCGACGACGCATGCCACGGTCGAGATTCGGGTCGTCTGCCCGGACGGTTCTTTCCGCTGGGTGGAAGAAACCATCAGCAATCAGGTGGTTGAGCCGGGGGTGCAAGGCCTGGTCGCCAATATCCGTGACATCAGCGCCCGGCGCCACGCTCAGGAGGCACTGCGATCCTCGGAAGCCCGCTACCGCCTGATCGCCGAGACCGCACAGGAAGGGATCTGGGCCACCGATCCCCAGGGCAAGACCTTGTACGCGAACCAGAAGATGGCGGATCTGCTGGGCTTCCCCCTCACGGAGTTCTACGAGCAGCGCAGCGACAAGCTGATCAGCGGAGTGACGCGCGCGCAGGTGCGCTCCCGGCAGCGCCGGCGTGGAAGCGAAGCGGGCGAGAAGTACGAGCTGCTGCACACCCGGCCGGACGGCGCCACGCGGGTGCTCGGGATTTCCGCCAGCCCGCTGGTCGACGATGCCCGCTACCTCGGGTCGCTTGCGATGATCACGGACATCACTGCCGCTCGGCAGGCCGAGAACGAGCTGGTCTATCGCGCCACCCATGATCCGCTTACGGGCCTCGCCAATCGGGCGCTGCTGCTGGACCGAGTGCAGGAATCTCTCGATGCGGCAGCCAAAGCCGGCCAGGGCTCGACGGCCGTGTTGGTGGCCGATATCGACCAGTTCAAGCTGGTCAACGACTCCTACGGCCATGCCGCTGGCGACGACCTTCTGGTCGAAGTCACCAGGCGCTGGGAAGGCGCCGTCCGCTCGGACGACCTCATCGGCCGGTTCGGGGGAGACGAGTTCGTCGTCCTGTGCAGCGGTGCCTCCGAGGACGTCGCCCGTGCCCGCGCCGCCCGGCTGCTCGCGACCCTCACCGCGCCGATCGACCTCGAGATCCGCAGCGTCAATGTCACAGCCAGCATCGGCGTCGCCGTCTCAGCTGCCGGAGATCTGACCGGCGCCCCGGATGCCTCGACACTGCTGCGCTTCGCGGACGCGGCGATGTACGAGGCGAAGGCCCAGGGACGGGGTCGGATCGTCGCCTTCACCCCCAGCCTGATCGAGCGCGCGCAAAGCCGGCTGCGTCTTTTCAACGACCTCAAGGAAGCGATCGAACAAGACCAGCTGCGCCTTCATTACCAGCCGGTTGTCGAACTCATCACCGGACGCCTGCTCGGACTCGAGGCCCTGTGCCGCTGGACCCACCCGGTCCGTGGTGAAGTGCCACCCATCGATTTCGTCCCCATGGCCGAGGAGACCGGGTTGATCGGAATCCTGGACGACTGGGTGCTGCGGCGGGCCTGTCGCGACGCCGCGGCCATGCGTAAGCGCGGAATCCTGCCCCGCGACGGCTATATCGCGGTGAACGTCTCCGCCGGCAACCTCTCCCAAGACGGGTTCGAATTGATGGTCAGGGACCTCCTGCTCGAGCATGAGCTGCCGGCCCGGGCGCTGGTCCTGGAGGTCACCGAAAGTGCCCTCATGCGCGATGCGGACGCGGCCCGTGTCGTGCTGGAAAACCTCCAAGCCATCGGCGTTGCAGTGGCGATCGACGACTTCGGGACCGGTTACTCCTCACTGGCCTACCTGCGGCGTTTCCCCGTCGCGACGCTCAAGATCGACCGCAGCTTCGTCCAGCACCTCACCGACAGCGGAGAAGACCGCGCGATCGTGCGGGCGATTGCCGATCTGGCCCGCGCGCTGGGCGTCGACACCACGGCCGAAGGCATCGAGAGCGTGTCAGAACTGGCCCTGCTCCAGCAGCTGGGGTGCCTCGCCGGTCAGGGTTATCTGTGGAGTCCCGCGGTCTGTATCGACGACCTTGCGGCCCTGCTCGGGGGGCTTACGCGCGGGCGCTTCGCGGTGCTGACACCGCGCTCCACCTCAAACTCCACCTCAAGCTGCACCGCGAGCCCGCCCGGCCTGGTTCCGGACGTCCGCAGTCCCCTGCACGACGTGGTGGTTCTCCGCCAGGGCCCTATTCCCGTCGCTGCCAGGCCAAAAGTCACACCCGATCGGGTACTCAGAGGCTGAAGCCACGCCACTGGTTGGCCGATGTGATTCACAACAGGGTGCATTTTGTGCTGTTTCGCACCATATTCAGTAGTTGACTCGCAGGCGGCGACGGAGGGTGTCCAGTGGAGGACAACGCAGGACCGCATGGCGTCGATCTGACGTCGCGTCTCATGCTCGACGCGATCGGTCAGGCTGTCGTCGCGCTCGACCTCACCGGGTGCGTCACCTACTGGAACGCCGCCGCTCACACCGTCTTCGGCTGGACCGAGGCGGAGGCCCTCGGCCGACCGGCGGACGAGCTGATGCATCCCGACCTCAGCGAAGCCGAAGCCTTCGACCTCTTCGACAAGCTGCAGGCCGGCGTGAGCTGGAAGATCGAATCCACCGTCCAGCGCCGTGACGGCTCGAGGTTTCCCGCGATGCTGGCCAATAGCGGGATCTATGACGACGCGGGCGGCCTCGTCGGCATCATCGGCGTCACCACCGACCTGACGGACCTGAAGGCAGCAGAGCAGGAATCGCTACGCCGCGAAGCTCGCTGGCGTGCCCTCGTATCGCGGTCCGCTGACGTCGCACTGATTGCCGACGCGACGACCCTGGACGTCACCTACGCCAGCCCCGCTATCACCCGGCTCTTCGGCTGGACGCCGGAGGAGCTCATCGGGCGGAACGGCACCAGACTGGTGCACCCCGACGATGTCGAGCGGGTGAAAGCTGCCGTCCAGGTGGTCGCCGACGACCCGCGTCACCACGCCACCGTCGAATTTCGCTTCCTGCGGTCAGACGGCTCCTACTGCTGGGTCGAAGAGACAATCGCGAACCTCGCCGATGAGCCGGCAGTCAGAGGACTCGTCGGCAACATTCGCGACATCACCGAGCGCCGTGCCGCCGAAGCTGCCTTACGAGGACGTGACCGCGTGACGCGGGCGCTCGCCGCGAAAGCCGTCGACGCGGCGCTGGTCGTGGGAGCTGACCGGATCGTCCGCTATTCGAACCCGAGCGCTTCCCGGCTCCTCATCGCCGGCGAAGGCGAAACGCTCGGAGGCGAGGGGTTTTCCCACGTCCACCCTGATGATCAGCAGGCTGTGCGGGAGGGCATGGAAGGCCTCAAGCGACGCAATGCCACGGTGAGCATGCGCTATCGCCGGCTGGGGATCGATGGCAGCTGGAGATGGGTCGAGCACCTCATCACCAACTGCCTCGACGACCCGGACATCCGCGGACTCGTCGTCAACCTGCGTGAGATCACCGAGCAGGTCCAGGCCGAGAAGGCGCTGCGTTCGTCGGAGGCGCGCTATCGCCTCATCGCCGAGACGGCGCAGGAGGGGATCATCACGATCGACCTCGACGGTCGCACGCTCTTCGCCAATCAGAAGATGGCTGACCTGCTCGGCCTGCCCCTTCCGGACTTATATACGAAGAGTCCGTTCGACTTGGCCCCGGTCGAACTGCACGGTGAAATTGCCTGGCGGTGCAACGACACCTTGTCCCGCGGAGCCGAGACGTTCGAGATGCCCTATTTCCACGGGGACGGCTCCGAACGCCTCCTACGTATCTCCGCCAGCCCGCTCATCGACGACGGTGAGCACGTCGGCTCGCTGGCGATGATCAGCGACGTCACCGAGGCCCGGGCCGCCGAGCGCGACCTGCAGTACCGCGCGTTTCACGATGCCTTGACAGGCCTGGCGAACCGTTCGCTCCTGCTGCACAGGCTGCGCGACGCGCTGGAACCGGCTCCCTCCTCGCCGCCCCGGTCGGTCGCCCTGTTATTGGCCGACATTGACCAGTTCAAGCTGGTCAACGACTCGCTGGGTCACGCTTCGGGAGACGATCTGCTGATCGAGGTGGCGCGCCGCTGGTCGGCCAGCCTGCGGCCGCAAGACACTGTGGCCCGCATCGGCGGCGACGAGTTCGTGGTGCTCTGCGACGGTGCGAATGAGTCGGAGGCGCGCGCCGTTGCCGAACGGTTGCGTCAGGCGCTCGTGGAGCCGATCGTTCTCGGTGGACGCCCGGTGGCTGTCAGCGCCAGCATCGGCATCGCCATTGCGTCGACGGACCGGGTCGAAAATGCCGTCACCCTGCTGGGTCACGCCGACGCCGCGATGTATGAGGCAAAAGGCCAGGGACGCGGGCGGACGGCGGTCTTCACCCCCCGCTTGATCGACCGGGCGCAAGGCCGGCTGCGGCTCTTCAACGATCTCAAGTTGGCGATCGATCGCGATGAGCTCCAGTTGCGCTTTCAGCCCGTCGTGGAGCTGATGACCGGTCGGCTGCTGGGCGTGGAAGCGCTCTGCCGGTGGACGCATCCCGAACGCGGCGTAGTGGCGCCTGACGAGTTCGTCCAAGCCGCCGAGGAAAGCGGCCTCATCGAAGCTCTGGACCGCTGGGTCTTACGCCGAGCCTGCCGGGAAGCTGCCGCGATGCGGGCGGCGGGCGTGCTCCCTCCCGGTGCGTACGTCGCCGTCAACGGTTCGGCCGGCCATCTGGCCCAAGCCGGATTTGAGATAGCCGTCCGGGAAGCTCTCGCCGACTCCGGGCTTCCGGCGCAGGCACTTGTCCTGGAGGTCACCGAAAGCGCCGTCATGCGCGATCCCGATGCGGCCCAAGTCGTGCTCGAACGCCTGCGAGACCTGGGAGTGGCGGTCGCCGTGGACGACTTCGGCACGGGCTACTCCTCGCTTGCCTATCTCCGCCGCTTTCCGGTGGCCACATTGAAGATTGATCGCAGCTTCATCCAGGGCATCACGGCGAGCGCCGACGATCGGGCGATCGTGACCGCCGTCATCGACCTGGCGAATGCGCTGGACGTCTCGACAATTGCCGAAGGCATCGAGACGCGCGCCGAGCTGGAGCTGCTCCAGAAGCTCGGCTGTCATGCGGGCCAAGGCTTCCTGTGGAGTCCAGCGGTGTCGCCGCAGGGGCTCGCCGATGTGCTGAGCGGGCTTCGCGACGGTCGTTTCCGGGTACTCGAACGGCGTGCAACCAGGCAAGTGCGGGGTGTGCCGTCGGCCCGGAACGTCCTTGCCGACCTTTCCCATGGACGCCCGGTGGTGCGCTAGCCCGACAGCGCCCGGACGGGGGACGATGGGTCCCGTGGCCAAAGTGCAATACGAGACCTTGTACGCCGCCGATACCCAGCTCGTCATGGACGCCTTGGTCGACGAGGTCTTCCTCGCCGCCTATGCCAAGGAGATCGGCGCCGTGGACTGGGACATCGCCGTCGACCGCCTGGACGACCTGACGCGTAGCCGGCTGCGGCTGCTGGTGCCCACCCAGGGCATTCCGGCGATGTTCAAGCGTTTCGTCCCCGACACCCTGGAGATCGTCGAGACCCGCACCTGGCCGGTGGCGACGAAGGACCGCGCCGATGTCGCCGTCGACGCTGAGGTGGCCAAGCGGGATGCGCGAGTTCGTGGGCAGGCGCTGCTCACCCCGGTGGACGGGGGAACCCGCTTCGAGCTGTCCGGTGACGTCACCGTCGCTCTGCCGCTCGTCGGAGGCAAGGCCGCCGATCAGCTCAAGGTCCTCATCGTTCGCGTCCTGGGCAACCAGACCACCGTGATGAACCGCTGGATCGAGGGTGGGGGAGTGAGCTAACTGGCAGCGCCTGCAGCACCCGAACCGCCTGACAACGAGGGTGACGCGGTGGTGGCGGCCACCGCGGATTTGGTACGCGCGTGGCTCGCCGCCGGGGATGCTGCCCTGACCCGGCGGGAGCGCCGCGATCGTCGACGGCTGCAGCTGCTCACCGGCGATGAGCGGTCACTGGCGTTCACGATGTCCTTCTGCGATCGGGTGTTACGGCCCGAGGACCCAGCCGTCGCCGCGGCGCAACTTCGGGCGATCGCCGAGCCCCCACTTCCCCCTTTTCTGTCGCCGCTTGACCGGCTGCTGCTGCGCACCGGCGTCCGCCTCGCTCCCGTGGCTCCCCGTCTCGTCATGCCCCTCACCCGCCGCCGGCTGAGGCAGATCGTCGGCGGGCTGGTGGTCGATCGGTCGGACCCGGCATTCGGTCGCCATCTTCGGCAGTTGCGGGCGGATCATTTCGCGGTGAACGTCAACCTGTTGGGCGAGTCGGTGCTGGGTGAGCGGGAGGCAGCCGGCCGCGGCGCAGAGATCGCCGAAGTGCTGTCGCGTGAGGACGTCGACTACATCTCCGTCAAGGCATCGGCCGTGGCCAGTCAGCTCAACCTGTGGGGCTACGAGCACACGCTGGAGCGGGTCATGGCGGCGCTCCGCCCGCTCTACCTCAGCGCAGGTGGAGCTGCCCGCGGGACGAAGTTCATCAACCTCGACATGGAGGAATACCGGGATCTGCGGCTCACCGTCGATGCCTTCACGCGGCTGTTGACCGAGCCGGAGCTTGCGGGCCTGGACGCCGGGATCGTCCTGCAGGCCTACCTGCCGGACTCGTTCGATGTGTTACGCGAGCTGGTGTCATGGGCTACGGTGCGACGCGCTTCCGGTGGGGGAATCGTCAAGATCCGCATCGTCAAAGGGGCCAACCTGGCGATGGAATCGGTCGAGGCGGCGATCCATGGGTGGACCCGCGCGCCGTATGCCACGAAGGCCGAAACCGACAGCAATTACAAGCGAATGCTCGACTGGATGCTGGACCCCGAGAGGCTGACCGGGGTGCGCATCGGGGTGGCCAGCCACAACCTGTTCGACGTCGCGTGGGCGCGCTTGCTGGCGGAGGCGCGGGGCGTGTCAGGCAGCGTGGAGATGGAGATGCTGCAGGGGATGGCGCCCGGAATCGCCCGCGCGGTACGTGATGCGACGGGCACCGTCCGGCTTTACACGCCGGTCGTCGCTGCTGCTGACTTCGACAGTGCGCTCGCTTACCTTTTCCGGCGGCTCGAGGAAAACAGCACCGGTGACAACTTCCTGCGTCGGACCTTCGACCTGATGAACGATCAGCAGGCATTCGCCACCGAGCAGGCCCGGTTCGAATCCGCGGTTGCCGGACGTTGGACGGTGGGATCGAGCCCGCGTCGTCGATCAGCGCGCGACGACTTTGGCGGCACCGGTTTTCGCAACGTTCCCGACAGTGATCCCACCGATCCGGCCGTTCGGGCTCGCGTTCAGACGGCATTGGCGGAGTGGGAATCGTCAGAGCTCCCCGCCGAAATCGTCGACAAGCAGGGCATTGACCGGGTCGTGGGTAAGGCGGCCGAGGCGCGTGCGACCTGGACAATGCAGCCGCCTTCGGTTCGCCGCCGGCTGCTGCTCCGGGTGGCGGCGGAATGTGCTGCCCGTCGCCCCGAACTCATTGCGGTGATGGCCCAGGAGGCCGCCAAGACCGTCTCCGAGGGCGACATCGAAGCCTCCGAAACGATCGATCTGGCGTCCTACTACGCCGAGCAAATTCCCGGTCTCGAAGGCGGATTTTTCATGGAGGGCTGGTTTAGTCCGCTCGGTACCGTGCTGGTCACCCCGCCGTGGAATTTTCCGTTAGCCATCACCACCGGCGGAGTCTTGGCGGCGTTGGCAGCCGGCAACGCGGTGGTCCTGAAAGCGCCGCCGCAGACCCCCCGGTGCGCGTTGGTCGTGGCTGAAGCGGTGTGGGCTGCCTGCCGGGCGGAGGGGATCTCGACTGAGGTGTTGCAGTACGTTTGCTGCCCCGAGGAGGTCGTCGGCGAGTATCTGGTGGGACATCCCAGGATCGCCGGAATCGTCCTGACGGGTGCCCGCGAGACGGCTCGTCTCTTCCGCCGGCTAGCCCCCGAAACCCCCTTGTTTGCCGAGACTTCGGGCAAGAACGCGATCGTCGTGATGCCCGACGCTGACCTCGATCTGGCAGCGGAAGACCTGGTCCGCTCAGCCTTTCGTCACGCCGGCCAGAAGTGCTCTGCGGCGAGCCTGGGGATCTGCGTCGGCGGGGTGTACACCTCGGCTCGTTTCCGCGGCCAATTGGTGGACGCGGCCCAAAGCTTGGTCGCCGGTCCCGCCGACGATCCGGCGACCACCCTGGCTCCGCTGATCGGGCCTCCCGGGCCTGCCCTGCAGCGGGCGCTGACCACCCTCGAACCGGGCGAGGAGTGGTTGCTTGAGCCGCGCCTCCTCGATGCCGAGCGCCAGCTCTGGTCGCCGGGAATCAAAATTGGCGTTCAGCCGGGATCGTGGTTTCACCAAACGGAGTGCTTCGGCCCCGTGCTCGGGCTCATGCACGCCACCGATCTCGACGACGCGCTGCTGATGCAGAACGGAACCCGCTTCGGCCTCACCGGCGGCATCCACAGCCTTGACCCCGCCACGGCCGACGACTGGCTGGAACGGGTGCAGGTCGGCAACGCCTACGTCAACCGCGTCATCACCGGCGCCATCGTGCAACGTCAGCCCTTCGGTGGGTGGAAGGATTCGGTCGTCGGCCCCGGCGCCAAGGCTGGTGGCCCGAATTACGTTGCCCAGCTTGGGCATTGGGCCGACGACGGACTCCCGGCCCAGGGTGACGAACCCATCCCTGAGGGAGCCGCCCTGCTCGCTCCGGGGCTCACCGCGGTGCTCGCCGCGGCAGAGGCTGAGCTGAGCCCCGATGACTACACCTGGCTGCTGGCCGCCGTGCGCAGCGACGCGTGGTGGCACCGCCGGCACTTCAGCGTCGACCACGACCCGACAGGGCTGCCCTGGGAGTCCAACGTCTTTCGTTATCGGCCCGTGGGCCGAGTCGTGATCCGCATCGAGGCCGGCGCGCGGGCCGCGGACCTGCCCCGGGTACGCGCTGCGGCGATCGTCGCCGGGTGCACGGTGGAGGTGTCTTCGGGGCGCGACGAGCCGGCGTCGTCGTTCGTCGCGCGGGTCCTGGCCGATCCCCCCGACCGCGTTCGACTACTCGGCCGGTCTTCGGAACTTCCGGAAATTGCGGGACCAGCCCTCGACGACGTGTGTTTCGTCGACGGCCGGCCGCCAGTCGCCGACGGTCGGGTCGAAGGCCTGCGTTACCGCCGGGAGCAGTCCGTCAGCCGGACCTTGCACCGTTTCGGCAACATTCTGCGCACTATGCGTTAGTGCAAGCGACGTGGTTCCTCGCCTGGTCGGGCAAGCATTTCCGAAAGCAAACGATTGCTTGCTGTCAGATGCAAGCAATCGTTTGCTATCGACTTCGCAGGCTCCGGCTGCTGAGGCAAGCAATTGTGTGCCTCCGGGATCTCTGTCCCACTGGGAGAGACGCGTTTGCGAAACGAGGGGCTGCACGGCCCGTCAGTCGCTGAGCTCGCCGTCGTAGCCGGTGATGCACTTGCTGCCGCCCGGATCGTTGAAGGGAACGACGTCGTAGGACACCGACTTGGTGGTTCCGTCGGCAAAGGTGACCGTCCCGACGGCCGTGCTCAGGCTCAACGACTCTTTGCTGAACGAGGTGTGGACGCGGAAGGACTTGACGCCGTGCCCATCGAGTTTCGCCTGCGCGAGGGAGCTGACGAAGTCCTGCCGTGAGATCACCTCAGGGCAGAAGCGGTCGTAGGCCTGCGAAAACTTGGCGTCCTTGACGTCGCGCAGGTAGGCGGAGACCTGGCGACTGGCGCCGGTGTTGAGGCCACCGTTGAACGCGATCTGGACGATCAGCAAGGTCGCGCCGCCGACGACGACTCCTACGGCCACCGATAGCAGCAGCACGCGGGTGACGAGATTGACCCTCATCTGCCAGGGCGGCCCGGTCATGGGTCGACGTTATACGTGAGCAGGGGGGCGTCTGATTGGCGGAAAACACGCCGGATGGACCACAATTGGCCTGATGAGCGAGCCACACCTTGAGCCAAAGGGCGAGCCAACGGGCGAGCCCAAGACCGGCGGCTACGGGATGAGTGTGGGCCGGCTGGAGGCGTTCAGCGACGGGGTCTTCGCGATCGTCATTACGCTGCTCATCCTGGATATCAAGGTGCCGGAAGGGGAGCACGGTCACCTTGGCCGGGCACTCGCGCAGCAATGGCCGCAGTACGTGGCCTACTTGCTGTCTTTCATGATCGTGGGGATTGTGTGGCTGAACCATCACGCGACCGTGAACCTGCTGGCCCGAACCGATCACCGGATCCAGGTGCTGAACCTGCTGCTACTGCTGACGATCAGCGTGCTGCCATGGCCCACCGCGCTGCTCGCCGAATACACCCGGGACGGCACCACCGGCGATCAGCGCTTGGCGGTCGTGATCTACGGGCTGTCGAGCACGGCCATGGCGGTGGCGTTCAACGTGCTGTGGCGGTACCTGCTGCGCCATCCCGAGTTACGTAAGCCGGAAGTCACCCTCGCGTCGCTGGCCACGCGCAACCGTCGGTACAACTTAGGGGTCGTCGTCTATCCGATCGCCACGGCGATCGGGCTGATCAGCACGCCGGTATTCCTGATCCTGATGTTGGCCCTGGCGCTGCTCTACCTGCTGCCGACGCCCGACGTGGCGATCTAGGAGTTCCAGCCCGGCTGCTTCTTGGGACGGAACGCCATCGCCATCTGGTCGGCGGTGAACGTGCCGTGCGAGGCGCCATCCACGGCGTAGCGATACAGCGCGGTCTGGAAGATCCCGGTGAGGGCGCCGGAAAAGGCGATGACGGCACCGAGCGCGATCGCGATGATGGCGATCCCGATGACGAGGGCCTTGGTGGCGATGAGCCCGCCGATGAGCATGAAAGGCAGGCCGATCAGAAGGATCGGGAGCCCGATGAGCGCTTGTCCGGTCAAAGACTCACCCCAGCGCTCGCGGAAGAGCTTTCCGGAGCGCTTGACGGCCGTGATGGGGCCGACGCCTTCCACGACCAGGACGGGCACCACCAGCATCGTGGCCAGCGACCACGCCACGCCAAAGAGCGCGGCGCCGATCCGGCCGGCGATGGGCAGCCGTTCTTCCAGCAGCCGCAGCAGGAATCCGACCGTTGCGGTCAGCAGCGACCAGCCGAGGATCAGCGGCAGCCGGCCAATGGTCGCCGATAGCGCCTCGCGGAAGGAGATGGGCGCACCGGTCAGTCGTGCGTCGGCAATGGCAACGATGATCGCGTTCGAAAAGGTAGCAATGATGGTCAGGACGACGAAGAGCGGATACAGCACGATGTAGTGCGCCGCGTTGTTCTCGTCGAAGGACTTGGTGCCGGTGACGCCAAGAACGTAGATCGCAGCGACTGCGCCCTGTGCCACCGTGGCGACCACCGGCAACGCCAGGGCGGCCGGCTGCTGCCGGATAATGCCCCAGCTGATCTTGGTCAGCAACCAGCCGCGTTGTATGCGTCCCACGTTTGCCCCCTCGGCCGGTGCGCTCGGGCGCACGTCACTCACCCATCATCGGCGCAACCTTAGGCAATTATGAGCCCCAGATGTCAGGGAACTCCGGCGCCGGCAGTCGCCACCCGTGTCACCAGCACCCGGCCGCTGGTGGAACCGGCCATGTCGTTTCGGTGGAACGACCCGGTGATGCAGATGTAAAGGTCACGACGATCTTCGCCACCGAGCACCACCGCGAGGGGATGACCGTCGAGCGGCCACTCGTCGGTCAGCCCGCCTCCGCCGTCGAAGTGCAGCACCCGTTTGCCCACCGGATCGGCGGCCCAGACCCCTCCGGCCTCATCGAGGCAGATGCCGTCAGGCGGTGCCACGCTCCCGGGAGGGTTGGACACGAGCGTCGCAAAGATCTGCCGCTCCGCCAGCGCCCCGTCGGAGCCGAACCGTAGCCGGGCAATACGACTGGCCGCGGGCTCAGCGACAAAGACATCCCCGGACTCAGCAATGGCGACCCCGTTGGGCACGTAGAGGTCATCGACCGGCTCGTCGACGCTGCCGTCCGGCCGGACCCGAAAGAGGCTGGCGGGCGCGAAAGTGCCGTGACCACCGTGGTAGTCGTAGCCGAAGTGCGAGATGTAAGCGGTGCCGTCCGGTGCCACCGCCATGTCGTTGAGGCCCCAAGGGGTGAACGGGCGAAGGTCGGCATGGACCACCGGTCCATCCGGATCCAGCCGCCAGAGCTTGGCGTCCATCATCCCGACGACGAGCATCCGGCCGTCGGGCAGCCATCCGAGACCGCCCTGCTCGTCGCCAACGCTGACCGTCTCGGCGATGCTGCCGTCGGGCGCCAGCCGGTGGGAGGCCTTCCCCCACATGTCAGACATCCAGAGCTCGCCGTCGTGCCAACGTGGGCATTCCGGGAGTCCGAATCCGGTCGCGAACGTCTCCATCGGTGGTGTCACGACGGCCAGTGTCCTCCAGTCCAGGAACGAGGCCGTGAGAGGGTGCGCCAAGAAACAGCAACCCACAGCGAGGAGTCAGCGATGCGCGCGGCCGTCATCACCGGAGCCCAGAGCGTGCAGGTCAGGCAGGTGCCCGACGCTGTCCTGACCGGTCCGGACGGTGCCGTCGTCACGATCGACAAGGCCTCGATCTGCGGCAGCGACCTGCATTTCTACGACGGCGACATCGGCGTCGGCGACGGCCTGCGGATCGGCCACGAGGGCGTCGGTACGGTCGCCGAGGTGGGCCCCGACGTGCGCACCGTGCAGGTCGGAGACCGCGTCCTGGTGTCATCGATCGCCGGCTGCGGCGGGTGCGTGGGATGCGCGACCGGCAATCCGATCCTGTGCCGTAACGGAGGTCCCAAGGTCTTCGGCTCGGGGCAGCTCGGGGGCGCCCAGTCCGAGGCACTCGCCGTGCCGGGCGCCGACTTCCAGCTGCGCAAACTGTCGGGCGACCTGTCCGGAATCAGCGACGAGGCCGCGCTGCTGCTCACCGACAACCTCCCGACCGGCTGGATCGCCGCCCGCAAAGCCGATTTCGCACCCGGCGCGACGATCGCGGTCATCGGGTTGGGCTCAGTGGGGCTCTGCGCCGTCCGGTCAGCCCTCCTGCTGGGAGCCGGCCGGGTCCTGGCTGCCGACCTGGCCCCCGGACGACGAGCCCTCGCGGAGAAATTCGGCGCTGAGCCCATCGACCCCGCCGCCGAAGGGGGTACGGCCGCTGCCATCCTGGCGGCCACCGGTGGCCTGGGTGCCGAGTCGGTGATCGAAGCGGTCGGAGCTGACGCCACCGTTGACGCCGCCTTCGCCTCGGTGCGCTCGGGTGGGACGGTGTCGATCGTCGGGGTTCATGGCATGCACCCGTACCCGTTGCAACTGCTCGGGTCGCTCTTTCGCAGCCTGACCATCAAGACGACGACGGCCCCGATTCAGCAGACCTGGAACGAGTTGCTGCCGCTGGTCGCGTCGGGCCGGATGGCTACCGACGGCATCTTCACGCACCACTTCCCGCTGGACCAGGCCTCTGACGCCTACGCCGCGGTCGCCGCTCGCAGCAGCGACTGCATCAAGTCGGTCTTCGACATCGGCTGAGCCTCACACAAAGTCCGCGGCGCCACGTGCTGGTGGCGTCATGGCGCTCTGACGCGATGGCGCCGGGGGATTGGGGGTGGGTACGGGGGTTTGGGGTGCGGAACCTACTTGCGGCCCGCGTGTCCCAGCAGCAGATCCCGGTCGGCAATCTTGATCCGTTCCCTGCCCTGGGCCTGCCCGAGCGCGATCTCGGCGGCGTCGATGCCGACCCAGCCTTCCCAGTCGACGACGTGGACGCCACGCCCGGCCAGCAGTGTCAGCAGCGCCTGCGGATCGCGTATCGGCGCCGGCGTGAGGCCCGGCGCATCGGCGATCAGCGAGGTGATCGTCTCGCTGGCGTCGGACTTGTTGGTGCCGATCACGCCCGTCGGACCGCGCTTGATCCAGCCGGCGACGTATTCACCAGGCACCGGCGCGCCCTCGTGCAGGACCCGGCCCGCCTCGTGCGGGATGGTGCCGTTGCGCTCGTCGAAGGGCAGCCCGTCCAGGCCCTGCCCGCGGTAGCCCACGCTGCGCAGCACCATCTGGGCCGGGATCGTTTCCAGGACGCCGGTGCCTTTGACGTTGCCGGTGCCGTCGAGGGCCGTCCGCTCGACCTCGACCCCGTCAACCTTGGAATCGCCGAAGATCGTGGTGGGCCGGACCAGGAAACGCAGGTGGATCCGGCGCGGCTTGCCGCTCGGCTTCTCGGCCGCCCAGGCTCGCATGATGTCGAGGTTGCGACGCTGGTTCGCGTCGGAGGCGATCGTGGCCTCGCTCGCCTCGTCCAGGACGAGCTCGTCCTCGCGGACCACGATGTCGGCGTTGACCAGCTCGCCGAGCTCGCGCAGCTCTTTGGTGGTGAATTTGGCCTGCGCCGGACCCCGCCGGCCCAGCACGTGGATGTCGGTGACGTGGCTGGCTTCCAGTACGTCCAGGACGTGGTCAGGCAGGTCAGTCGGGCGCAGGTCATCGTGGGTCTTGGCCAGGATGCGGGCCACATCCACGGCGACGTTGCCGACTCCTACGACGACCACATCCTTGGCGTCCAGCGTGAACTGGTCGATCTGGGTGTCGGGGTGGCCGCTGTACCAGGCGACGAAGTCAGTGGCGGAGAAGCTGCCGGCCAGTTCCTCGCCATCGATGCCGAGCCGGCGGTCGATCGCGGCGCCGTATGCCATGACGATCGCGTCGTAATGCTGATGTAGCTCCGCCATCGACAGGTCGACCCCGATGTCGATGTTGCCCAGGAAGCGGATCCCGTCTTCCTCGAGCACCTTGCGCAGGGCCAGCGTGATCGATTTGATCTTTCCGTGGTCGGGCGCGACGCCGTAGCGGACCAGCCCGTACGGGCACGGCAACCGGTCGATCACGTCGACTTCGACCCCACCGACCTCAGGCGCGTTCTTGATCAGCGACTGAGCCGCGTAAATGCCGGACGGACCACTTCCAATGACTGCGACTCGTAACACGTCAGCCAATATTGCAGATGGTGCGATTCGGACGCTCCCCCAGGGGAGAAGATGAGGTTGTGCAAAGGAGGCGCGCGCTGCTCGTGGGCATGATCGCCGCGGGCGTATTGGCCTCCGCCTGCGGTACCCGGGTGTCCGGCCCACCCCCCGCCGCAGCCCCCACCGCAGTGGCGCCCGCAGCCTCGGCCTCGGCCGGCGCCAACAACACCGCCTCCGACATCGGCGTGACACCCAGCACGATCACCGTGGGCGTCCTCGTAAGCCGTACCAGCCCGCTGGGGCCTGAGGTGTTCAGCGGCTCCTACTACGGCGCCACCGCCTACTTCGACGCGCTCAACAAGCGCGGCGGCATCAACGGGCGGAAGGTCAAGGTCGTCGCGTGTGATGACACCGGCAGCGGCTCGGGCAACGTCAGCTGCGCCCACACCCTGATCGACAAGGATCACGTCTTCGCGCTGGCCGGCACCACCGTTTTCGCTTACGACGGCGCAAGTTACGTCAATCAAAAGGGCGTCCCGGACGTCGGCGGACAGCCGATCGGCACCGAGTACGACCAGTACCCCCACCTGTGGGGCATCTACGGCAGCGACGAACCCCGCGACGGCAAGACGATCGGCTGGGACGGCAAGCTGTACGGCGGAACCGAGGTCTACCGCTGGTTCAAGGTCAATCGCGGCGCCAAGAAAGCCGCCGTCGTCTTCTACAACGTGTCGGCTTCTGAACGCTTCGCCCAGGTGACGGAGGCGGGGCTGCGCAAAGAGGGCTATCAGGTACGGGAAGAGCAGGTCAATCTGGGGCTGGCGAATTTCGACAGCATCGCCGTGGATATCGGGGCAGCCAAGGTCGACACCGTCTTCGATGCCCTCGACCAGGCCGGCAACGTCAAGCTCTGCCAGGCCTTGGACGCCCATCACGTCAAGCTCATCGCCAAGGTCACCACGACGCAGGGCTGGACGCAGACCGTCGGCAGTGACTACAAGGCCAGCCCGTCTTGCCGCAACAGCATTTACGCCACCGGCAATTCGCAGAATTTCGACGATCGCAGCGCACCAGGTGTCGCCGGCTTCCAGGACGCGGTGAATGCGGCATATCCCAACCGCACCGGACTGACGTCGATGTGGGAATTGGAGGGCTACGCCTCAGCCCAATGGCTCACCGACGCCGCCACCTCCTGCGGCGCGCAGCTCACCCGCAAATGCGTCGAGAACTATTTGCGGACCACCAAGAACTACACCGGCCACGGGCTTTTGACTCCCCGCGACTTCACCGTCTTCAAGCCCAAGCCCGAGCAGAAAGCGTGTCTGAACGTCGCCCGCTGGCAGGACTCGGCCAACGGCGGCAAGGGCGGCTGGGTGTCTCAGGTCAAGAACATGAATACGAACTGCTTCACCGTTCCGCAGCTCGCGTACTCCCCGTAACGCGATCGTGGTTGTCTTGTCAGCATCAGTCAACTGAGTGATAGTTGACCGCCGCAGGGGACATGATCATGGGTCGTCTGCTTCTTGTCACAATGTCGAGTTGAGTCGAGTTGAAAGGCGGGCCTCATACATGCTGCGCGGTTTTAAGAACTTCCTGCTCCGCGGCGACATCGTCGTCATCGCCATCGGGCTGATCGTCGCGCTGGCCTTCAGCACGCTGATCAAGGCCTTCACGGACTTCATCGTGAACCCCATCATCAACCGTTTTCAGGGCGGCGGGTCCATCGGCCTGGGAATCCAGCTCGGCCAGAAGGGCAATCAGAAGACGTTCCTGGACATCGGATCGCTGCTGTCCGCGATCATCTACTTCGTCGTCTTCATGGCGGTCGTCTACTTCCTGATAGTCACGCCCTACAAGCACATCATGGCGCGCAAGGGCGCGACCGTGTTCGGCGAGGGGCCCAACCTCAAGACCTGCTTCGCGTGCCTGTCGGACGACATCCCGGCGGCGGCCAGCAAGTGCAAGTACTGCGGAGCCGACCAGCCGGTCACGACGGCGGCGTGACCTTCCGGCGGCGGGCTCAGCCGGCTTGGTTCGGTGGGTTCAGCTCGGCGGGCTCGCCTGCGAAGGCGACCTCGCCGCGTTCGAGGCGGTAGACGACTGACGCCAAGGCCACGACCCGGTCCTCATACTGGTCGGCCAGCACGACGGTGACCCCGCTGGCCGCGATCCGCCCGACCACGTCGTAGATCTCGTCGGTGAGGGCTGGGGCGAGGCCGAGGGACGGTTCGTCGATGATGACGCAGCGTGGCTCGCTCACCAGGGCCCGGCTGAGCGCGAGCATCCGTTGCTCGCCGCCCGACATCGTGCCGGCGGCCTGCGCGCCACGCTCGCGCAGCACCGGGAAGGCTTCATAGGCCCGATCCGTCGAGCGGCCGGCGGCGAAGACTGCAAGGTTCTCGGCGACCGTCAGATGCGGGAAGACGCCCTGGGATTCGGGGATGGCGACCAGCCCGCGACGTGCCCGCTGCTCTGGTCTGAGCCGGGCGTAGGGCTTGCCCTCCCAGGTGAGCGTGCCGCCCCGAAGGGGCATCGTGCCGGCCAGCACAGACAGCAAGGTGGTCTTGCCGGCGCCGTTGGGTCCAACGATGCCGGTGACGACGCCGGCCGGCATGTCGAGGTCGACTCCGTGCAGCACCTCGACCGGACCGTAGCCGGCGCGACCACCGCGCAACGACAGCTGCAATGTCGTCGGCTGCGACCTTGGGGGTAATACCTTGTGGTTGCTGGTGTTTTCGGTCATGCGGTCACCGTGTGAAGGCTGCCGCCGGCGAGCTCCTGGACCTCATCGGCGACCGAAAGCACGAACTGCGGATCGTGCTCGATCAGCAGCACGGCCTTTCCGGTCTCGGCGAGACTGCGCAGCAGCCCGCCCACCGCCGCGGCTTGTCTTCGGTCCAGTCCGCTGACCGGCTCGTCCAGCAGCAGCACGAGCGGTTCGGCGACCAGGGCCCGCGCCAGCTCGACAAGACGCAACGTGCCGGTGGGCAGCTCGCCGGCGGGGGCGTCGATGACTCGCTGCAGGTTCAACTGGCCGCACACCGCTTCGACCCGCTTCGCCGCCGCCCGCGCATGGGGTCCGGCGAACGCGCGCAATGGTGAAAGCCGACGCCTGTTCTCGGCGGCGACCAGCAGGTTTTCGCGGACGGTCAGGGTTTGGAAGACGCTGCCGACCTGGTACGTCGGAACCAGCCCCCGCCGGCTCCTGGCATCCGCCGGCAGTCGGGTGACGTCGCGTCCGGCAAGCAGTATCCGTCCAGAATCAGGGCGCAGGGTGCCGGCCAGGCAGCGAAAGAGCGTCGTCTTGCCCGCACCGTTCGAACCGATGAGCGCGGTGATCCGGCCCGCCACCGCCTGCAGGCTGACCTCATCGAGCACCCGCAGTCCGCCGTAGCTCTTGCTGAGTTTGTCCGCGACCAGGACCGGCCCTGGTGACCCGGCGGAGGGGCTCATTCGCGAACCAACAGGCGGCGACCGAAGGCGTTGAGCCGGCGGGGTTCGTCGGGGTCGGGCAGTTGGTCGCGGCCGATGGCTGACGTGACCCCGTCGAAGATGCCCGCGACGCCGCGCGGCAGCCGGCCGAGCAACGCGGCCAGCAGCCCGACGACGAGCAGCGACGTTCCGGCGACGGCCAGCGAATCGATGAGCACGCTCAAGGCTGCGGCGATGACGACGGCAACGGCACTGTCAGCTCCAGCGACGATCACAGTGGTGAACCACAGCAATCCCTGCAGGGGGTTGAAGGAATCGGAGTCGAAGGCGCCCGCCGCCTGCACCAGCAGGCCACCGCCGAGCCCAGCCAGCAGGGCGCTGAACGTGAAAGCCGCCAGGGTGACGGTGCGGACGTCGACGCCGGCCGCCCGGGCGCCGTCGGGACTGTCACGAGCGGCTCGTAGCGCGCGTCCGGTCGGTCCGTGAGTGAGCAACTCCACCAGTCCGAGCCCGAGCACCAGGCAGAGCAGTTCGATGGCGTAAAAGTTCCGCCCGCCGCCGCCGGCCTCCCTGATGTGCAGGTTGGTGGTGAAGTTGGGCTGCTCGAAGACGAAACGGCTGGCGACGGTGCCGACCGCGAGCGTCGTCAGGGCGAGGGCAAGGCCGCTGCGCCGTAACGCCGGATAGCCGGTGATGAAGCCCAGCACTCCCGCGCCGAGTGCCCCCAACAGCAGGGCGATCGGCCCAGGAACCTTCGGAAGCCCCGCCGAACCGGCCATGAAAGCGGCCGACAGGAGTGCTCCAACCCCGGCGTAACCGGCCGCCCCGAGCGAGATCTGGCCCGCGACTCCGGTGAGCAGCATCAAAGACAGGAAGATCAACGCGAGCGCCGGAACCTGCTGCGCCGTCTGCAGATTCGTGATGGGGAAGCCCAGCGGCGCGGCCAGGAAAAGCACCGCCACCGGGACCGTCCACCGCGGCCAGCGCACCGGGCGGCGGGCGACCGCTGACACGGCGCCGGCACCCGTCTCGGCGAGCTGGGGGATCAGTAGCAGCGCCACCAGCAGAGCCACCACGAAAAGGTTCGTCTGGACGCTGCTGAAGATGGTCTGGGAAACCCCACGCAATTGCACCTGCTGCAGCTCAGCCTGCGCGATTCCCAGCGCCAAGGCCGACAGCACCACCGCGATCGCCGAGACCAGCTTGGCGATGACGACGACGGCCAGCGTCTCGAGCACGACCAGCGTGAGCCCGTACGGACTGAGCTCGGTCGAGGGCGCCAGCAGGACACCGGCGAGACCGGCAAGACCGCCGCCGAGCGCCCATCCGGTCGCGGCGACCCGATCGGCGTTGACCCCGCACAGCAGCGCCAGCGACCGCTGGTCGACGACGGCGCGGGCAAGCAGGCCGGCGCGGGTGCGCTGCGACAGCAGGGTCAGCCCTATCCCTGCGATGAGGGCGATCCCCAGCTGGGCCAGGCTGCTGCGGTCGATGGTCGCCCCGCCGGGCAGGTCGACCGGGCCGGAGGGGACCAACGACGGTGCGTCCTGGCGGGCCTGCAGTCCCCAGATCTGCGACGCGATGCCCAGCAGGAGCACCAGGATCCCGGCGCTCGCGACGAGGGTCTCCGCCGTCGATGCGCCCCGCCGGCGCAGCGGGCGAAAGACGCCGTACTCGGCGGCCAGTCCGAGCCCGGGTCCCAGCACGATCAGCGCCAGCGGAGCGGCGATCCACATCGGCCAGCCCCAGCCCCGCACCATCTGCCAGAACGCGTACGCGACGATCATCGCCATGCCGCCGGACGCCAGGTTGAAGACGCCGGTGGTGCGGTAGGTGACCAGCACTCCCAGCCCGGCCAGCGCGGCGACGGCACCGACCGCGACCCCGGCAAGGGCAAGGTCGATCCCGATCACGAGCTGATCCTGCTCATGTGGCAGCCGGCGGCCCAGGGGCACAGACCGGGCATGGGGTCAGGCCTTTGGTGGCGATGTCCGCGGCGGTCACGGGCGCTGCGGCCTTGTCGCGAAGCAGCAGGCACCCGGGGCGGTGGTAGGTCTCACCACCTTCGAGGGCGAGCAAGGTTTCGGGGGGATTGACGACGTGCTCCGGCTCTCCCGACGGTGATCCGGCGGCGGTCGCGGCGGCTTCGGTCAATGCCTCGACGAGCTGGGCCAGCCGGCGCTCGATGCGGTCGGCCCGTCCGGCCGCCAGCAGGCCGCTTCCAACGATGATGAGCGCCATGCCGCTGAACCCGGCGCTGACGAGATAGGGCAGCTGCTCGTAGACATTCGCCGTGCCGGAGATGTCATACCAGGCGATCACCAGCAGGATCGCGCCACCGAACAGGAAGACGACGGCGGCGATGACCCACGGGTCGCGGGAGCGCAGCCCCGGATCCCGGTGCTTGGGATCTGTGGGCTTGGGGTCGATCGCAGAGTGTCCGCCGGTGGCCACCCATCCATCGTCTGCCACCCAGGACCAACCGCGTTGAAGAACCCGCCGTGGCGGCTGGGCGTTTCCGGCCTGCTCGCTGTGGACGGAATCGGCTGAAACCGCCCGGCTGTGGACAGGCCTCACGGCGCCGCCGTTGCCCTACAGGCTGGTGAAACCCCGCATCGAGGAGCTGTCATGACGAGTTCCACCACTGGTCCCACCCCGTCCCTCCTTCCCAGCGCCAGCCCGCTCACGCTCACCGTCGACCCCTCGCAGCTGAGTGCCGCGGGGCGTCCGCTGCACGTGATCGCCGCGGAGCTCCGGTCAGCGTCGGTGGCACTGCGGCTTGGCTGGGACGCGGCGGCCCGCGCCCTGGCCGGCCAACGCACCGGGCAGACCCTGGCGAACTGCCCCGGGTTTCTTGCCTCTCTCGTGGGCTGCGCTGAGTCGCTGGACGGCTTCGGGACGGCGCTGCAACGCGCGGCTGACGTCTACCGCGACGCGGATACGAAAGCTATCGGCGCTCCAGCCAAGCCTCAGTAGTCGTCGTGGGTTCCCCAGATTCCCTCGATTCGGGGTCTGCGCTGGCCCGGCTCGACGCTCGCACCATCGAAAGCGCTGGTCAGCAGGCCCGGACTGCCGCCATGGTTTTCGCTGCCGCCGTTGGGTCCGTCGCCCGAGCCGCTCCAGCTGCCTGGTCCGGGGCCGGGCGGCAGGCCTCCGCGGCTACCGCGGGCGGCTTGCGGCAGCGGTTGGAAGCGTTGAAAGCCCTACTGGAGACGGCGGGACTGGCCTTGCTGGCGCTGGCAGCGGCCTTGCGAAGTGTTCAGGGGGAGCTGGCCGCGGCGCGCCGGGTGCTTGCCTCGGCAGGTCCGTCGGAGGTGGACGGGCCGGTCGCGCGTCAGGTCGAGCTCGCCAGGAGCGCTTTCGAACAGGCTGATCAGCGGGCTGCCGCATTGCTCACTGACGTGCTGCTGCGCAGTCTGGTGGGCCGGCCGCCCGGGGTGGATCTCAGCGTGGGGGCCCCGGCCGCGAGCGCGCGGGCGCTGGCCAGTGAGGTGGCCACGATTCCGCGAATTCCGGCGACGGCGGCAGGGGTCGCGCTGTGGTGGGCCGGCTTGTCAGGCGCCTCCCAGCGCGCCCTCACTGACACCTGGCCCTTTCTCCCCGCCGGCCTCGACGGCGTCCCGGCTCGGGTTCGCGACACCGTCAACCGCAGACGCCTGACGTTCGAGATCAAGCAGGCGGCGCTGGAGTACGACCATGGCCCGGCCGGGGTCATCCACTGGCTGGGTAAGGGCACAGCGCGCGTCAGCACGTTGCAACGGCTCGCCGGGACTCTCACGCGACCCGCCAGTGAGCTGCTGGTGTTCGACGGGGCGGGCGACGGTCGCGCCGTCGTCTCCAGCGGCGACATGGAGTCGAGCCGCAACGTCGCGGTGGTCGTGCCGGGCATGAGCACCGACCTTGCTGATGTCCCGCGCCTCGTCGGGCAGGAAAGCCGGCTGGCCGCGGCGGCCGGAAGTGGCGCGGTGGCGATCACGTGGCTTGGTTACGACGCGCCGGGCTTGCGTCAGGTCATCAGTGACGGCCGCGCGAAGTCCGGATCGGCGGCGCTGCAGCGATTCATCGCAGGCCTGCGCTCGACCGCCCGTGCTCGCCAGCACGTCACCGTGATCGGTCACAGCTACGGCACCCTCGTCGCTGGCATCGCTGCCGCGCGCGGCGGACTTGCCACCGATGAGTTGGTGCTGCTGGCCAGCCCCGGGGTCGAGGCCAGGCGGGCGTCGCAGCTGCACCTGCCCGCCGGACACGTCTGGGCGGCCCGGACCTCCGACGACCCGATCCAGCTGGTCTTCTGGCCGGCCCGGCTGGGCAGGCTGTTCGACCTGCCCGTCCCCCAGGTCTTCGGTCCCGATCCGGTGGGCAACGCGTTCGGCGCGCAGCACTTCGACACCGCGGGCGCCCATGGTCACAGCGGCTACTTCACCGCCGGCAGCCGCTCGCTGGACAACCTGGGCCGGATCGTCAGCGAGCGCCCCGTCGGGCCGTGAGAAAGATCGCCGCCGTCGGGGGACCCGGCGCTCGGCAGAGACTTCCTGCAACGATGCAGAGATGTCCTCGACTAGCACCGCTCAGACCACCTCGTATCCCACCCCGGCCGACGCGACCCCGGAAGCGTTCGGCACGGTCGCCGTCCTTGGTGGCACCGGTCCACAGGGTCGCGGCCTGGCTCGGCGTTTTGCTGCCGCCGGCGTGCCCTGCGTACTCGGATCGCGTGACGCCGGCCGGGCACAGCAGGCCGCCCAGCCCATGGCCGACGCCGGACTGCCCGTTTCGGGCGCGGACAACGCGGGAGCGGCCGCGGCAGGCCAGATCGTCATCGTCGCCGTGCCGTATGAGGGTCATGAGGAGCTGCTCAAGTCGCTGACGTCGGAGCTGGCCGGCAAGATCGTCGTCGACTGCGTGAATCCGATGGGTTTCGACAAGCAGGGCGCGTTTCAGCTGACCGTGCCGGAAGGCAGCGCAGCCCAGCAAGCCGCCGGCGTACTGCCTGACAGCACGGTCGTCGCAGCGTTTCACCACGTCAGCGCCGTGCTACTCGAAGACGAGACGGTCGAATCCATCGAGACCGACGTCATGGTGCTCGGCGACGACCGCGAAGCCACCGACCTCATCGGCCAGCTCGCCGACCTCGTCCCCGGTATGCGCGGGGTCTTCGCCGGCCGCCTCCGTAACGCCGGCCAGGTGGAGGCGCTCACCGCGAACCTGATCTCCATCAACCGGCGCTACAAAGCCCACGCCGGACTGCGCGTCACCGACGTCTAACTCGGTCCTTTTGTTCCCGGAGGCGCCATAGTCTGATGGCGCTGTAGCGCCACTCGGCTATGGCTCCGCCCACCCCTTCCCCGCTTCCCCGCCGGCCCCCTTTTCCTAGCGCCATGGGCTTACAGCCCTGTAGCGCCACAGGGCTATGGCTCCAGGCGGGAATTGGCCGGGGCTGTGGACAACACGAGCAGCCCTCGCCAAAGAACGGCAGTGTCCGGGGGATGGATCCCCAGCTCAAAGCCCTCGCGGAGCAGCAGTGTCAGGTGGTTCGGCGCTCGCAGCTCACTGCTTTGGGTATGTCGAGCTCGGCAATCCGTGCCCAGGTCGCTGGCGGTCGGTGGAGGCGACTCGGTTCGCTGGTCCTGGCGCTGCACAACGGCCCGCTCAGCCGTGCTCAGCGCGAGTGGGCGGGTGTGCTCGCCTCCGGAGCCGGCGCAGCGTTGGGTGGACGCACGGCGCTGGCCTTGTCGGGTCTTGAGGGGTGGGAGGTCGAGGCGGTGCATCTGCTCGTGCCAAGAGGTCATCGACCGCCCCGGTTCAGGATCGTCCCGACGGTGCTGCACGAGACGCGCTGGCCTGCGGATGGCCAAATCGAGACCTTCGGGACGCCGACTCGTACTCTCGTCGCTCGTTCAGCGATCGATGCAGCTATCTGGTCCGCCAGCCCCAGAGCTGCCTGCGGCGTGTTGGCGGCCGTGGTCCAGCAACGATTGACGGCTCCAGAGAGATTGCTCGAAGTCCTTAGCGAGGCGGGACCCGTACGTCATCGCCGCGCCATGATGTTGGCGCTGGGAGACATCGCCGGCGGCGCCCAGGCTCTGACCGAGATCGATTTTCATCGGCTTTGCCGCAAATACAAGTTGGGCAAGCTCACGGGTCAGCTGATCCGGCTCGACGGGTCCGGCCGGCGGCGTTACATGGACGGTGAGATCGAGTCGCCGTATGGAGGACGCGTTTCCTTCGAAATCGACGGTGCCCTGCACTTGGCTGAGCGCAGCTATTGGCGGGACATGTCGCGTAACAACGAATTGCTCATCGTCGGCGAGGCCCAGCTGCGCTTCCCCGCGATTGCCTTCCGGCTGGATGAGGCGAAGGTCGTGGATCAGCTACGCAGAGCCCTGGCCGCCGCCGACCTCCGTGTAGCGCAGCGGCGCCATAGGCCGCAGGCGTCATAGCGCCACCACGCCATGGCGCCCGCGAAGACCTGAGGCGCCCGGGTAAACCTGAGGCCCGGCGCCATAGGCCAGCGGCGTCATAGCGCCACCACGCCATGGCTCCCGGGTAACAGAGGCGCCCGATGCTTTGATGCGGAGGTGGGTGGCCGGTCGCTGGGGCGGCAGTTCGGGTGGCTCTGGGCGGCGTACGCGGTCAGCACGCTAGGCACCTGGCTCGCGCTTGACGCGTTTGCCCTGGTCGCGATCCTGGCGCTGCACGCTGGGTCGGCGGAGGTCTCGGTGCTGGCGGCGGCGGGGCTGGCGGTGGGGGCCGCGGTCGCGGTGCCGCTGGGGCCCTGGGTGGAGTTTCGGCGCAAGCGGCCAGTGATGATCGCGATGGACGCGACCCGCTTCGCCGCCTTGTTGACGCTGCCCATCGCGTTCGCGTTCGGCTGCCTCAGCTTCGCCCAACTGCTGGTGGTCGCGGTGATCGTCTCAGCTGCCGACATCACCTTCACCGCGGCTGGCGGCGCCTACCTCAAGGCGTTGGTACGCGGGCCGGACCTGCTGATTGCGAACGGGCGGTTCGAGTCCACGACCTGGACCGCCACGCTGCTCGGACCCCCGCTCGGCGGGCTCGCGATCGGGCTTTTCGGCCCGCTGGCGACCGTGGTGGCCGACGCGTTCAGCTTCCTGCTCTCGGCGCTGGGGATCCGGGCCATCGGCGGAAGCGAACCGCAGCCGGCCCGGACCGACACCAATCGGCTACGCAAGGGCGATCTGCTCGACGGGTGGCGCCACATCCTGCGCCACCCGATGCTGCGCCCGCTCTTCTTTAATACCGTGCTGGTCAACGGCTTGATCATGGCGACGATGCCGCTGCTGGCGGTCCTGATGCTGGGTCAGCTCGGGTTCGCCCCGTGGCAGTACGGACTGGCCTTCGCCCTGCCGTGCGTCGGGGGTCTCATTGGCTCCCGGCTGGCGCGGCCGCTCGTCGGACGCTTCGGGCCCGGCCGGGTAATGCTCACGTTCGGGGTGCTGCGCGCCTGCTGGTCGCTGGGGCTGGCCTTCATCCGCCCGGGGATCGCCGGGCTGGTGCTGGTGATGGCCACCGAGCTCGGGCTGATCACGTGTTGCGCCGTGTTCAACCCGGTGTTCGCCACGTACCGGCTCGAGCAGACACCACCTGACCGGGTCGCCCGGACCCTGTCTGCGTGGTCGGTGAGCAGCAAGATGACGATCGCGCTGATGACCGCCCTGTGGGGAGTGCTGGCGGCCCTCACCAGCCCCCGCACGGCGATCGCGATCGCGGGGATCTTGATGCTGGCCACGCCGCTCCTGCTCCCGCGCCCCGAGTTCAGGAAGGAGCGCCAGCGGTCAGGAGTAGGAGTGTTCCTCCGCCGGGTAGCGCCCATCTCGAACGTCGTCGGCGTACTCCTGGGCCGCCGTCGTGAGGATCCCGCGCAGGTCTGCGTAACGCTTGACGAAGCGGGGGCCGGGCTCGGCATTCATGCCGGACATGTCGGTCCAGACCAGCACCTGAGCGTCACAGCCCGGCCCGGCGCCGATGCCTATGGTCGGGATCAGCAACTCCTCGGAGATCCGCGTGGCCAGGTCAGCGGGCACCAGCTCCAGGACGATGGCGAAGGCGCCGGCCTGCTGGAGGGCCAGTGCATCGGCGAGCAACTCATCGCCGGCCGCGCCGCGCCCCTGGACCCGGTAGCCCCCGAACCCGTGGACGCTCTGGGGGGTCAGCCCGATGTGACCCATGACCGCCATGCCGGACTGGGTCAGGAGCTCGACCTGCGGGACCACCCGGCGCCCACCCTCGAGCTTGACGGCGTGCGCGCCCGCCTCCTTGACCAGCCGCAGAGCTGACGCGAGCGCCTGCTGGGGGGAGGCCTGATACGAGCCGAACGGCAGATCTCCGACGACCATGGCCCGCTTGGACGACTTCACGACGGCCCGGGTGAGGGGCAGCAACTCATCGAGGGTGACGGGGACGGTGTTGTCATATCCCAGCACGTTGTTACCGGCCGAATCGCCCACCAGCAGCACCGGAATGCCTGCAGCGTCGAAGATTTCGGCGGTCAGCATGTCGTAGGACGTCAGCATCGCCCACCGTTCGCCGCGGTCTGTGGCGGCCTGCAGATCGCGGATGGTGACCCGGCGTGACCGGACTCCACCGTACAGGGTGGGGACGGAGACCGCATCGGCCCCATCGCCGGTTGGATCTTGCTCGCTCATGGCTGCACCTCTTCGCTCGTCCAGGCACCCGGCAGGTGTCCCGGCGATACGTAGATGCTCGCACTGATTCCCGCGGTTTCGAGCGCGAAAGGTGCCTAGAGGTGGTGGCAGGCGGGGCAGACGGCACTGCTCTCGATGGGACGCAGCGCGCAGCAGCCCGGATGGGGGCACTGCACGAAGTCGCTGTAGCCGTCCAACGCGTCGATCAGCGGGAGGTCGGGGCGAGTACGGCGCAGCTGCCCAGGCAGCAACGACGGAGGCTTCGACCGCTGATCGGCAGGCGCTGATGCCCGGGTGACTCGCACGACACGGCGCGCGGAACGGCGACCTGTGACCCACTTGACCTGATCCAGCAATACCACGTGGTGAATCAGAGCACGGGGCGTTGACCGAGCCGCTTCGGACACGCCGACGAACGGCTGTGAAGTCGCTTCTCGTAGGGTCGCACCGTGCTTGCTGCCATCGCCACCTCGATCAATGCCGACCATCCGCTCACCGGGCTGGAGGTGAGGGAAACGGCGGACCCTGAGGTCCCCGACGGCTGGGAGCTGGTGTCGGTTCGGGCTGCGGCGCTCAACCACCATGACCTGTGGTCGCTCAAAGGGGTCGGACTCGCGGCTGACCTGCTGCCGATGATTTTGGGCTGCGACGCCGCGGGAGTGACCGCCGACGGCACCGAGGTCGTCGTCCATGCGGTGATCGGCGATCCGGCGGCGGGCGGCGGCGACGAGACGCTCGACCCCAAGCGCACGCTGCTCTCGGAGAAACATCCTGGCGCGCTCGCGGAGAAGGTGGCGGTCCCGCGCCGAAACCTGGTGCCCAAGCCGGCCGCGCTGTCGTTCGAGGAGGCTGCCTGCCTCCCGACCGCCTACCTCACCGCCTACCGGATGCTCGTCACCCGCTCCGGGCTGACCGGACCTGGGACGGTGCTGGTCCAGGGCGCGGGCGGGGGGGTCTCCACGGCCCTCGTGCTGCTGGGCAAGGCGCTCGGCCACACCGTTTTCGTCACCAGCCGGCACCCCGACAAGCGGGCCAAGGCGATCGCACTCGGCGCTGACGGTGCCTACGAACCGGGCTCACGGCTGCCGGCCAAGGCGGACGCCGTGATGGAGACGGTGGGCGAGGCCACCTGGCTGCATTCATTACGGTCGCTGCGCCCCGGCGGGACCGTGGTGGTGTCCGGGGCGACCAGCGGCCCGAACCCGCCCGCCGACCTGAACCGGGTCTTCTTCCTGCAGCTCAGCGTGGTGGGATCGACGATGGGCACCCGTGACGAACTGGCCGCCTTGCTTACTTTGCTCGCTGACACGGGCATCAGGCCGCTGATCCACGACTCCCGGCCCTTGGCGGACGCCCGCACCTCTTTCGAGACACTCGCTGCCGGTGAGGCTTTCGGAAAGCTGGTGCTGACGGTTGGCTGAGCCCTATTGGCGAGTTGGCTGGTCAGCGCTGGCGTGTCACCAGTGAAATCGCGAGTGCCAGCGCCCGATCAACTCTGGCGGCCGGGCTAGGACGAGCGGGTCTTCAGGAGTGCAGCGAGGGCGATCAAGACCCCACCGAAACCAAGCCCCGCCACGGCCGTCGCGGCGAAGGTCACGAATTTGAACGAACCCGGGTAGCCGTCGATGCCGAAGGCAAAGAGACCGCCCACCACTCCGATGACTGCCACCACGTAACCCAGGATCTGCAGGATCGGGGCGAGGGTGGCCGGGTGGTCCAGGGGGTTGCCACTATGGCCACCGTGGGTCTTGCTGCTGGCCGGCTGGGGCGAGCCGGGAGCGCCCGGGGTCTGATAGCCGCCGTATGCGGGCGCCGGCGGGGGACCCGGCTGCGGCGGACCGGGCTGCTGGTAACCACCCTGGGGATAGCCCTGCTGACCCTGCGGCGGATACCCGGGCTGCTGGCCGGGCTGGCCTGGTTGACCCGGCTGTCCCGGTTGACCCGGTTGACCTGGCTGGCCTGGTCCGTATGGCTGCTGGCTCACTGGTCCTCCTCATAGTTCTGCGCGGCCAGTGAATCAGCTACGCCCCGAAAAGTATGCAGCCGCCCTTGCGAACTCCACCGTGTCGCCTACGGTCGGGGGGCTGTGCTGGCGTTTTCCTTCAGGCGCTAACCCGGTTACCGATACTCGACTTGCAATAACGAGAGGATTCCGCGGTGACGAGTCAGAACAATCCCTACGGCGGAGATCAGGACGATCCATTCCGCAAGCAGCCTTCTGGCCAGCCACCGAGCGGCGCGCCGACGCCTGAGGGCACCACGCCCTGGGGATCGCCGAACTATGGCCAAGCCCAGCCGGGCTACGGCCAATTTCCTCCGAATCCTGCTGGGTACGGGCAGACGGCTCCCTACGGCCAGCCGCCCAACCCCTATGCCCCACCAGTGCCACCAGGTCAACCAGCTCCCTATGGGCAGCCCACACCCTACGGCCAACCGCCTTACGGCTATTCCGGATACGGACCTCCGAGCCGCTCCACCAATGGTCTGGCCATCGCCTCGATGGTGCTCGGCATCCTGTGGCTCTGGTGGGTCGGCAGCGTTTTGGCGCTGATCTTCGGCTATATCGCCCGTTCGCAGATTCGCGAGCGCCAGGAGGGCGGCGGCGGTATGGCAATTGCCGGCATCGTGCTGGGCTGGATAGGAATCGGCTTTCTTGTGCTCGTCATTATTGTGGCCGCGACGAGCTCCAACACGACCTATTGATGGGCTAACTCGGCCATTATCGACCGCTCAGTGACAGGCTGATCGGGAATTTAGTCCGCTTCGTCATCGGCCCGGGCCAGCCAGGTGGCGAACCGGTCGACGGCGTTTTCGAAGTCCGGATTCTGATCGACGAAGACGCGTAGCTGCTCGGCGAGCCACTCGAGGGTGACCCGTTCCTCACCGCGGCGCTGGCTCAGCTCCTCGATGCCGCGATCCGTGAAATACATGCTCCGTCTCGGTTTCCCTCGCTCAGGGCGCGAGCGCGGCCTCGACGAGCGCCTTCTGCTCGGCCTCGTGCACGGCGGCGACGCCCGCGGCGGGCGAGGCAGCGGCGGCCCGTGAGATCCGCTGCAGACGGACACCCTCGGGAAGCCCCTCGGCGAGATACATCTGCATGTGCGGCCAGGCGCCCTGGTTAGCCGGCTCCTCCTGGACCCAGACGACGTCGGAGGGGCCTCCCGAGCCGACCCCGTAGGACGCCAGCACCTCGGAGACCTCGTCGATGGGCGTGGGGTAGAGCTGCTCGACGCGGACCAGGGCGACGTCGTCAGCAGATTCGTCGGTGCCGGAACGCTTGGTGCGGGCGGCCAGCAGGTCGTAATAGACCTTCCCCGTACACAGCACGACCCGCCGCGGCCGGTCGACCGAATCATCGCGGATCACCGGCTTCCAGGTGCCACTGGTGAAGTCGTTGACCTGCGACGCCGCCGCCCGCAGTCGGAGCATCGACTTCGGCGTGAAGACGATCAGCGGACGGTGCGGCTTGTGCAGGGCCTGCCGGCGAAGCAGATGGAAGTACTGCGCCGGAGTGGAGGGGACCGTGACCGTCATGTTGTCCTCGGCGCACAGCATCAGGTAGCGCTCGATGCGGGCGGAGGAGTGGTCGGGCCCCTGGCCCTCGTAGCCGTGCGGAAGCAGCAGCGTGACATTTGACTGCTGGGCCCACTTGGCTTCGCCGGAAGAGATGAATTCATCCATGATCGACTGCGCGCCGTCAGCGAAGTCGCCGAACTGCGCCTCCCACAGCACGAGCGCCTCGGGACGGGCCACCGAGTAGCCGTATTCGAAGCCCATGGCCGCGAACTCCGACAGCAGCGAGTCATAGACGTAGAAGGTCGCGGCGCCGGGCAGGTTCTTCAGCGGCGTGTATTCGGCGCCGTTCGTGCGGTCGACCAGCACCGAATGGCGCTGGCCGAAGGTCCCGCGGCGGCTGTCCTGGCCGGCCAGGCGCACCGGGTGGCCTTCCAGCAGGACCGAACCGAAGGCGAGCAGTTCCCCGAGGGCCCAGTCGATGGTGCCGTCGTCGATCATCTTGGCGCGCCGCTGCAGCTGGGGAGCGAGGCGCGGATGCACCGTGAAGCCATCGGGCACGGTCATCTGCGTGTCGACGATGGCCTTGATCGTCTCCAACGGGATCGCGGTCTGCAGCGCGCTGCTGGCCTGTTCGTCGACCGCTGTCATGGCTGGTGACCGGACGGGCTGGCTGGAGGCGTCATGCGTCTCCGCGAATGCCTTTTCCAGGTGTGACTGGTAGCTGCGCAGCGCCTCTTCGGCCTCGGCCATCGTGATGTCACCACGGCCGATCAGGGCCTCGGTGTAGATCTTTCGCACGGACCGCTTGCGGTCGATGATGTCGTACATCAGCGGCTGGGTGAACGACGGCTCGTCGACCTCACTGTGACCGCGGCGGCGGTAGCAGACCATGTCGATGACGACGTCCTTGTGGAATTCCTGGCGGAATTCGTAGGCCAGCCGCGCGACCCGCACGCAGGCTTCGGGATCGTCGCCGTTCACGTGGAAGATCGGCGCCTGGACCATGCGGGCGACGTCGGTCGCGTAGACCGAGGAACGTCCGGCCAGCGGGGAGGTGGTGAACCCCACCTGGTTGTTGACGACCACGTGGATGGTGCCGCCAGTGCGGTAACCGCGCAGCTGCGAGAGGTTCAGCGTCTCGGCCACCACGCCCTGCCCGGCGAAGGCGGCGTCGCCGTGCATGAGGACCGGCAGGACGGTGAAGCCCGCCTCGCCCTTGTCGAGCACGTCTTGCTTGGCGCGCACGATCCCTTCCACGACTGGGTCGACGGCCTCCAGATGCGAGGGGTTGGACGTCAGGTGCACCGGCACGCTCGCGTCGTCACGTCCGCGGAAGATGCCGTCAGCGCCCAGGTGGTATTTCACGTCGCCGGAGCCGTGCGCCGTCTTGGGATCGACGTTGCCCTCGAACTCCCGGAAGATCTGGCCGTAAGACTTGCCGACGATGTTTGCCAGCACGTTGAGCCGGCCGCGGTGAGGCATACCGATGACGACCTCATCGAGCCCGTCGTCGGCAGCGCCCTGCAGCACCTCGTCCAGGATCGGGATCGCCGATTCGCCGCCCTCGAGCGAGAAGCGCTTCTGACCTACGTACTTGGTCTGCAGGAAGTTCTCGAAGGCCTCTGCGGCGTTGAGCCGCTCGAGGACATGCAGCTGCTCAGCCGGGTCGGGCCGGACCGAGGGCCGTTCGACGTGCTGCTGGATCCAGCGCCGCTGCGCCGGGTCCTGGATGTGCATGTATTCGATACCGACGCGACGGCAGTAGGAATCGCGAAGGACCCCCAGCACGTCGCGCAGCTTCATCCGGCGCTGGCCGGCGAAGCCGCCGACCGCGAACTCGCGGTCGAGGTCCCACAGCGTCAGCCGGTGCTCGGTGATGTCGAGGTCGGGGTGCCGCCGGATCTCGAACTCCAGCGGATCGGTGTCGGCCATCAGGTGGCCCCGCACGCGGTAGGCGTGGATGACCTCCATCACCAGCGCGCCCTTGTCGAGGTCGCCCTCGTGGCTGTCGGGGATGTCCGGCGACCACCGGACCGGCTCATAGGGAATGCGCAGCGAGGCGAAGATGTCGTCGTAGAACTTGTCTTCGCCCAGCAGCAGCTGGTGCATCCGGCGCAGGAACTCCCCGGACTGGGCGCCCTGGATGATGCGGTGGTCGTACGTCGAGGTGAGCGTGATGGTCTTGCTGACCGCGAGCTGGGCAAGGGTCTCTGAGGACGCACCCTGGAAAGTCGCCGGGTATTCCATGGCGCCGACGCCGATGATCGTCCCCTGGCCCTCCATCAGCCGCGGCACCGAATGGACGGTGCCGATGCCGCCGGGATTGGTCAGGCTGATCGTGGTGCCGGCGAAGTCATCCGTCGTGAGCTTTCCGGTGCGGGCCCGCCGGACGATGTCTTCATAGGCAACCCAGAACCCGCTGAAATCAAGGCGCTGGGCGTTTTTGATGCTGGCGACGACGAGCTGGCGCTGATCGCCCTTGACCAGGTCGATCGCGAGACCGAGCCCGATGCTTTCGGGTTGAACGATGGCGGGCTTGCCGTTGACCTCAGCGAAGGAGGCGTTCATCTCCGGGTGGTCGACCAGCGCCCGCACCAGCGCGTAACCAATGAGGTGCGTGAAGCTGACCTTGCCGCCGCGGCTGCGGGCGAGGTGGCGGTTGATGACGACGCGGTTGTCTTCGAGCAGCTTGGCGGGAACCGCGCGTACCGACGTCGCCGTGGGCACATGCAGCGACGACTCCATGTTCATGACGACACGGGCGGCCGCCCCCCGCAGCTGGGTGCTGTGCTCGGGGAAGGGCTCAGGCTGGGACTTGGCGGCGACCGGGCTGGGCGGCGCACTTCGGGGGACCACCGGGGCCGGCGGGGCGGGGGCTACCGGAGCAGCAGTGGGGGCGCTGACTGGGCTGCTGCCATTGGCGTTGCCAGGCGACGCTGGTGCGGAGGGTGCCGATGAGGTGGGCGGCGCTCCGATGGGATCAGGGTGGTAGTCGGAGAGGAACTCACGCCACTCGGGGGAGACGCTGGCGGGGTCGGTTTGGTACTGCTGCCAGATCTCGTGGACCAACCACTCGTTGGGTCCAAAATCGGCTGCCATTGCCTCCGCTGTGGCTTCGACCGTAGCTTCATTCGCCGGGCTGGACACGGGCGTTTTCGCCTCTTCCCTGCTTCTTGCGTTGTCTTGCCAATGTTACCGCCCAGTTGCGGAGCGGCTCCGTTCGTAGTTACTCCTTCGGCGAGAGTGCCGATATGCGCGGGAAAAGCCTCACTTGCATCCATTGTGTGTTGGGCCCACAGGTTTAAACGTTCTTGGAGGACGCGTGCGTCGACTGCCGGTTCTGCTCTGCGCGATCGTCGCGACGGCGTCGCTGAGCGGGCTCGTGGCGGTTGACGCACAGGCTGCCGGATCACCTCCGGCACACGCCTCGATCTCGTCCGTATCTCCTTCGACAGCAGCCGCGCGACACATGCGGCTGCCCGCCGCGATCACTCGGGCGGTTCCCTCACCGCCCGGCAGCCGGCTGAAGCCGCAGATCCAACCTCAGGCGCCGGCAGCGAACGCGGTCGCCACGGCCAACATCACCGTGGATTACCACGGCTTTCCGGCCAACGCGAAGACGGCGTTCCAGGCTGCCGTCGACATCTGGAAGACGCTCGTGACGTCCTCGACGCCGATCCTCGTCGACGCCACCTGGTCAAACCTCACCGCCACCTACGGAGACTCGACCATCCTGGGCTCGTCCAGCCCCAGCTTCTACATCGAGAACTTCGAGAACGCGCCGCGGCCCAACACCTACTATCCGGTCGCTCTCGCCAACGCCATTTCCGGAATCGACCAGGCGCCGCCGGACTCCGACAACCCCAACGGCGCCGAGATTTCTGCCGACTTCAACAGCAACCCCAGCACCAGCTGGTACTTCGGCACCGATGGTCATCCGGGGAGCCAGCAGGAAGACCTCGAGACCGTCGTACTCCACGAGCTCGGCCACGGGCTGGGCTTCCTCGGCAGCTTCGACGGACTCGACCCGAATTCTCAGCAGGATGTCGGCCGCGGCTACTACGGCCTCACCAGCGACGGCCAGAACCCCACCATCTTCGACCGTTTCGTCAGTGACGTGCACGGCGTCCCGCTGATCTCCTCGACCTACCCGAACGGTTCGATTGCCCTCGGACGGGTGCTGCGCGGCGGGACGGCGAACGGGGTGCGCTGGAACGGTGCCTGGGGTATCCGGGCCGCCGGCATGCAGCGGCCGACCCTCTACTCGCCTGCGACGTGGATGGAAGGCAGCAGCTTCTCCCATCTCGATGAATCGACCTATCCAGCGGGTAGCGCAAACGCGCTGATGACGCCTGGGATCACCGAGGGCGAGGCCGATCACAGCCCCGGCCCGATCGTGCTGGCGATGCTGCGCGACATGGGCTGGCCCAAACCCTGCACGTCGACGGTGGCTGCCGGCACGCCCAGCGACACCTTCCATCCTGTGACGCCGCAGCGGATCTACAGCGCCGCCGGTTACGCGGGGCACCCGGTCGACGTCCCGGCCACGGGCCTGGCCGCCGTCCCGATCTCAGGTGTCGACGCGGTCGCCGTGAACGTGGAGGTCTACCAACCCAGCACGGCCGGCTACATCCAAGTCGTGCCGGGCTGCGCGGCGTTCAACAGCGCCGGACCTTCGACCCAGCAGTTCGCGACCGGTCAGACCCGGCTCGAATCGGCAGTCGTACGCCTGGACAACGAAGGCGCCTTCCGGATCTGGGTTGCCCACGGTTCGGCGATCCTCAACGTCGACATCGCCGGCTGGTTCAGCCCCAACACCTCGACCGTGAAGGGCGATCGCTACCACACCGTCAACACGCAGTTCCTGGTCCCCGGCGGCGTCAACGTCAAGGCGGGTGTGCCGGTTGATCAGGCGGTCTTGGGTCGCGGCGGGATCCCGGCCACGGGTGTCGACGCCGTTGTCCTGAAGGCGGACATCACGAAACCGACCGCCACCGGCTGGCTGATCGTGAGTCCCGGCGGGGTGAATACCGCTACCGGCACGCAGTCTTTCTCCAAGAACGAGCGGATCTCGAATCTCGTCATGGTGCGTCCGGGAACGGGCGCCTACGCCGGAAAGCTGCGGCTGCGTGTCACGTCGGGGACGGCCAACGTGGCCTTCGAGGTCGTCGGGTATTACAGCCCCCCGAGCGATACGACCGGACTCGTCTACCACCCGCTGCCTGCTCCGGCGCGGCTCCTGAACGGGATGCGCACCAGCCAGGCGACCGTCGCCGGGTTGCCCGTCTCATCGCCGGTGCTGCTCAACGTCGGAATCGGCAATCCGAGCGGCTCCGGCTGGCTCGGAGTAGGCCGCTCCGGGGGCACCGTCCTTCGCGGAACGCAGGAATACGACGCGGGCCAATCCATCTCTGGGCTGATGGCCGCTGACACCGGCGCCGGCGCCGCCGTGCGCATCCGGACGTCGGTCGGGGTGGCTACCCTTTACGCGGACGAGGAGGGCTACTTCGCTGCCAGCTAACGGTCATCAAGGCGTCTGACGAATCGCAGT
Source organism: uncultured Actinomycetota bacterium (assembly GCA_963839015.1). Taxonomy (GTDB): domain Bacteria; phylum Actinomycetota; class Actinomycetes; order Frankiales; family Frankiaceae; genus DATAZK01. The sequence continues at coordinate 190,792 of CAWITL010000002.1, forward strand.
CCTGACCACGTTTCATCAACGGCGCACACCTTGTTGTCGACGAGACCGCTGTCAAGACCGATGGTTCTGACGTCATTCTCGGTGATGTCCGACTGCTTACCCGAGGACTTCTTGGGCCAGCACATCCAAAGGCCGCCCGTCGTGGTCAACCGCTTCGCCGCCGGCTCGAAACCCTTTGCTGCGACGGCGCGATCCGTCACGAAAAGCAGGATCGTGTCGTAGGGCGCTGCGGTCGGGCGACGCTGAGCGATGACTCCCTCCGGCAGGTCATCAATGGTGAAGGCAGGCTCGGCCCGCAGCAACAAAAGCCGTGAATTCGCCTTTATCCCCAGCTTTTTTGCCAGCGGGGTAGCTGAGTAACCGCTCATTCGAGTGAGCTTTCCATTGATTTCTGATGTTCTCTCAGATTTACGTCAATTCATCGGCGCGAACCTGTCAAGAACGGGTGTCCCGAGGTCGACATAGGACCACATGAGTGTTCGGGGGCGCTTGGGCGCGATGGTGTTGTTGTGCGGGATAGCCGCGACGGCGTGTACGCCCGTCGCCACTGGGGCCAAGCTCGGTACCCCGGCGCCAACTCCAGCACCCACCACCACCTCCAGCACCACCGCCCCGGTCTACCCGGGCTTCATCCTGCAGGTCGGCGTCACCAATGCCGCTGTGACGTTGATTCAGCAAAAGCTCGGCGTCGCCCCCACCACCGGTTACTTCGGCCCGGTCACCGAAGCGGCGGTCAAGGCGTTCCAGACGGCGCATGGACTCACCGTCGACGGCCAGGTCGGACCACTGACGTGGGCCATGATCTTCGGCTCCACGGTCACCGCTCCCGTCGTGCCAGTAACGACAACCAGCACCACGACCCCGCCGACCAGCACCACCCCCCACGCACCGTCCTACCCGGCGATCGTTCGGCAGCCGGGCCTGGGCGCGAAAGCCCTGGCGCTGATCGCGACGCAGGCCGGAAAGCCCTACCTCTGGGGCGCCGCCGGGCCGAATGCGTATGACTGCTCGGGCCTGACGATGTGGGTCTACAACCAGCTCGGCGTCGCGCTGCAGCGGTCAGCCAACGACCAGTACCTCACCACGCTGCACGTGCCCTACTCGCAGGCGCAGCCGGGTGACCTGATCTTCTTCTACGACACGACCGGCTACGTCTACCACGTGGGCATGTATGCGGGTAACGGGATGATGTGGGACGCCCCGCACAGCGGCGCCGTGGTGCGCTACGAGAACGTCTGGTATCCCAACTCGGTGTGGGTCGGAGTACCGGGCGCCAAGCTGGCCGGCTGAGTTAGTCGCGGGTGCCCAGCATCGATGCGTTGGTGGCAGCCTGGGCGACCAGCCCCGGGATGACCTCTCCGAGCTCGCCGGCGGCGATGATCTCGCCGCTGTCGACGGAGGGCCCGTAGCTCCAGCCCTCGGCGACCGAGATCTTCGGGCCGAAGATGCCGAACACGCGACCGGTGACGCCCGATGACTGCGGGCTGCCCAGCCAGACCACCAGCGGGGAGATCGAGTCCGGCCCGAGCTCTTCCTTCTGCTCCTCGGTGAGGCCACTCATCATTCCGAGGTCTTCCGTCATGCGGGTGAGCGCGGTCGGGGCGATCGCATTGACGGTGACGCCGTAACGGCCGAGCTCTTGCGACGTGATGACCGTGAAGGCGGCGATTCCGGCCTTGGCGGCGCCGTAGTTCGCCTGCCCGATGTTGCCGAAGATGCCCGAAGGCGAGCTGGTGTTGATGATTCGGGCGTCAACGGGCTCGCCGGCCTTGGACTTGTCACGCCAGTATTCGGCGGCGAAGTGGGCGGGACCGAAGGTGCCCTTGAGGTGAACCTTGATGACCGCGTCCCACTCGGCCTCCGACATGTTGACCATCATCCGGTCGCGCAGGATGCCGGCATTGTTGACGACGACGTCGATGGTGCCGAACGTGTCGATCGCCAGCTGGATCAGGCTCTTCGCCCCGTCCCAGGTCGAGATGTCGTCGGTGTGGGCGATGGCCTCGCCGCCGGATGCCTTGATCTCGTTGACGACCTGCTGGGCGGGTCCGGCGTCGACTCCGGTGCCGTCGCGGGCGACACCGATGTCATTGACGACGACCTTGGCGCCCTCCTTGGCGAACAGCAGCGCGTGCGATCGGCCGATGCCGCCACCGGCACCCGTCACGACGACAACCCGACCGTCACACAACCCGCTCATGCATTCCTCCACCGATTTGCGGCCCGCCGATGTCTTTCGGGGCCAGCCCTCTGAGCAGGCTATCGGGTGATCGCGGGGTGATTGTCCTGATGTGACGGGGCTCCGTTCGAGCCGCCAGCCCCGGCGGTCCCAGGCGGCGGCGGGGGGCCTGGCGGAGGGGGAGGGGTCGCGCCCATCAGCGGGATGCGGACCGTGAACGTGGTCCCGCGGCCCAGCGCGCTCTCCACCTGCACGCGTCCGCCGTGCGCTGCCACGAGGGCGGCGACGATCGACAGTCCAAGCCCCGACCCGCCGGAGCTACGGACCCGGGAGGGATCGGCCCGAAAGAAGCGCTCGAAGACCCTGGCGGTGTCTTCTGGGCGCATGCCTGGCCCTTCGTCACTGACCGCGAGCACCGCAAACGGTCCCTCGGTCACCAGCGTCACCTTGATGGCCGTGCCGTCGGGCGTGTGCGTAACGGCGTTGGCCAGCAGGTTGCCGAGCACCTGACGCAGCCGGTTCTGGTCGCCGATGACCACCGGCGGCTCGGTCGTCTGGTCGGTGACCAGGCGCACCGGACGCTCGGGGTGCAGATCGTGCAGGTCACTGACGGCTTCGGTGGCGAGCGTCATCAACTCGACGGGTACGCGCTCCAGCGGCCGCTGCTGATCCAGCCGGGCGAGCAAGAGCAGGTCTTCCACGAGTACGCCCATGCGCTGGGCCTCGTCCTCGATGCGCTTCATGAGCCGGTTGAGCTCAGCTTCATCGGAGACGGCGCCGAGGCGGTAGAGCTCCGCGAAGCCCCGTACCGAGGTCAGCGGGGTCCTGAGCTCGTGGCCGGCGTCGGCGACGAACTGGCGCATTCGCTCCTCGGAGGCCCGTGCGCTCATTTCAGACCGTTCACGGGCCCGGAAGGCCTCTTCGATCTGGCCGAGCATGGTGTTCAGCGAGACGCCGAGGCGGCCCACTTCGGTGTAGTTGTCGGCGACCTCCACGCGCTGGGAGAGGTCTCCCGCGGCGATGGCCTCAGCGGTGCGTTCCACCTCGACGAGCTGGCGCAGGCTGTGGCGCACCAGGAAGTAGCCGATACCCGCCAGCAGCAGCAGCACTATGACGCTGACCACGAGATCGATCCAGATCAGCCTGTTGACAGTGCTGTTCACGTCATCGAGGCCGAGAGCGACCGTGACGTTTACTGATCCGTCCTGGGTCTGCAGCAGAAGGACGCGCCATTTGCGCGAACCAGATGTCGCCGGGACGGTGAAGGCCTCGCCGTTGCGCGCGACGACCTCGGCGGAAGTCACGGTCGGCAGGCGGGGAATCGGCGTCGTGGCCGGGTAGACGCCCTTGCCCTCCGAGCTGCCGTTCGGATCGCTGATCGCGAGGTAGAGACCCCCACCAGAGTTGGTGAGATAGCTACTCAGGCTGGAGTCCGGTATGGGGTTGTGTCTGAGCACGTTCGGCGCAAGTGTGCGCAGCTGATTGTCGACCCGATCTAGCAGGTAGCGCTGCAACAGCGTCGAACCTGCGACTCCAATGATGATCAGAGCCACCGTGACCAGCCCGAGCATGGCCGCCACCAGCGTCACGCGCAGCGGAAGGCGTTTCCCGTTGCGCCTCGGCCAGTGGGGAAATTTCATCCGCGGGGTAGCCGCAGGACGTACCCCACTCCCCGCAGTGTGTGAAGCAGCCGGGGCTCGCCGGCGTCCACCTTCTTGCGCAGATACGAGACGTAGGACTCGACGATGCCGGCTTCGCCGCCGAAGTCGTATTGCCACACGTGGTCAAGGATCTGTGCCTTGGACAGCACGCGTCCAGGGTTGAGCATGAAATAGCGCAGCAGCTTGAACTCGGTCGGGGACAGGGCGACTTCCTGGCCGGCTTTACGCACCTCGTGGGAGTCCTCGTCGAGCTCGATGTCGGCGAAGCTCAGCAGGCTGGTGCGGTCAGTCTCGCTGCTGCCGCTGGTACGCCGCAGGACGGCACGCACCCGGGCGAGCACCTCTTCCAGGCTGAAAGGCTTCACGACGTAGTCGTCGCCGCCGAGAGTGAGGCCGGCGATCTTGTCCTCAGTGCCATCGCGGGCGGTGAGGAAGACGACCGGCACCCGGTCTGAGCCGGAACGCAGCTTGCGAAGCACGTCGAAGCCGTCCATGTCCGGCAACATCACGTCCAGCAGCACCAGATCGGGCTTGTCACGCCGGGCCGAATTGACGGCGTCGACCCCCGAGGTGGCGGTGGTCACGGCGAAGCCGGCGTATCTCAGGCTGGCCGACAGGAGCTCCACAATGTTGGGCTCGTCGTCGACGACCAGCAGTTTCGCCTCGACCGGCCGACCATTTTGGCCCGGCCTTCCTTCACGTTCCGTCAATTGACTCACTCCGCCTGCCCCTTCTCGCGATGCTGCCACGATTCATGGTTTACGCACAGCCTGAGTGCAGCCTGTGAATTAGCTGATCAGAGCACGACGATCTGTGGAGTTGCTGGATTTTCTGGATTTACCTGCTCCGAACGCACCGGCGACCGGCGTCCGAATGTCATCCGGCGACAACGGGGAGGTCATGTTCGCTCCATCTTTTCGCAGGAGGCTCTCATGCCCGCTCAGGGTTCGATCGTCCGGATGTCCATCGCCGCCACCTCAGTGGTTGGCGCTCTCGTCGGAGGCGCGATCGTCGCTTCACCGGCCGGCGCGGCCAGCACCAACCCCTCTGCCACCCCCTCGACCGCTGCTCCGAAGTCCTGTTCCACCGGCCAGCTGCCGGGGGCTGTGCTGGGGAACCCGAACGTGAAAGCCGGCCAGACCGCCGGCGTCTACCTCGGCCACGGAACCGGTACGACGGCCGAGGTGACCGGCTACGGACTCGCTGTGACCCATCCCGGCACCAAGACCGCCATCTTCACCGGCACGGTCACGGCCAGCGCCCCCATCACCGCCGTCAAGGTGCGCGATGAGAAGAACGACGTGATCCGACTGTCCGCCGACCACCGCACCCTCAGCTACCTTTTCGTCAACCACGGCGGAATCGATGGGGTGGCCTTCCGCGCCGACTGCGCCAAGACCGTTCGCTTCTCCAGCGGGGTGGACGGCAAGCTTCTGCCTACGACGCACGTCTTCCTCGGAGCCCAGCGAGTGCACCCGACCAGCAACCCCTTCACGCTCCAGCGCCACTAACCACTGGGCTCAGGCTGCGCGGGCCGGTTGTGGGGCCTCTGATCGGACATGGGCCTCCGCATCCATCACGTCCTGCGTCACGTCATTGAGGTCTGGCTCGCCGCTGTTGGCGAGGTGGTCGCAGTAGTCGTCGTAGCTGCGGTAGTCCTCGTGTTCGACGCGGTAGATGTGTCCGCGGGGGCTGGTCCAGGTGGCTTCTTCGGTGTCCGGATCACGGCGCAGCGTCCAGCCGGTCCGGTGTTTGAGCAGGTGGTGATGTTCGCATAAGGCACCGAGATTGTTGCGGTCGGTGCGGCCACCGTCCGGATGATCGGGGTCGTATTTTCGGGTGTGGTCAAGGTGACTGCGGCGAGCCGGCTGATTGCAATGCGGGAACTGACATCGCATATCCCGAGCCTGGATGTAGCGGGTCAGTGCCGGATTCGGCTGGTAGACCGTGTGGCCGAGGTCGAGCAGGGCACCGGTCAACGGCTCGAACACCAACCGGCGCCAGCAGCCGTCGGCGGCCAGCGCCCGGGCGGTCGCCGCGTCGATCGGGCCGTATCCGGTGAGGTCGGCCGGGTTGTCAGCGAAGCCCAGCACCGTCGCCAGGTCCATCGTCAGATGCACCTGCGCTTTCGGCTTCACCGCCCTGCTGCGAACCCCATCAGCGCCCGCGCCGTCCGTGGCGGCGCCGTCAGCGCCCGCGCCGTCGGTGGCGGTGCTGTGGGTGGCGGTGACGAGGTGAACGAGGGCATCGGCACGCCGGGCGCTACCGGAATGCGGCTTCCATCCGGTATCGATCCGAAGTCCTGGCGGGCCATCGCATCCACCGCGTTGACCATCGCCAGGATGTCAGCAGCGGAGGTGACGACCCGCATCTCAGCCATCCCGTCCTCCAACGTCCACCAATCCAGGTGTCGCTCGGCCTTGGCCTGCGCGGCGCGTTGCTTCGCCGACGTCGGATCCGCCTTAAGGACCGCCCGGCGCAGCGCCCGCCGCAGGTCAGCAACCGACTGGACCCTGGCCCGCGCAAGCACTCGCTGCGCCACCCACAACGCCTTGTCATCCGACAAGTGCAACGTCGCTTCCACGATCGCCTTCGCGTGCCAATAGCTGAATTCGCCCGCCAAAAGAGCGACCTGCACACAACCGAGCCGGCCACACAGATCCGTCGCCACCAGCAACCGCTGCTCCGCCACATGCGGACTCAGCCGCAACGCCGCACCAACCTCAGCCCGACCCGACCCCTCCGGCTCGTGCGGCGCATCCCACCCGTCGTTCGTCTCCGTAAAAGCCACCGCGACCAGCGCAGGCTGACTCATCGCCGCGACATAGGCAGCCTGCCGCTCCCACGCAACGATCAGATCCACCTGCGCCGAATCGTTCACCAGCCCAGCATCAATACGCGCCAACGCCCCGATCACCTCCCCACTGGGAGGGGCAATCAACGCCGCCGCGATCACACCAGCAGCACTCAGACTCTCGAACATGTGTTCGAGTCTACCCGCTCAGCAGCCCCCAAAGGGCTTATCCACCAGGCAGAAACAACTACTTCTGCCACGGCACAACAGCGCCATGGGATCAATCGAATCGGCGCCCCGCCGACGACCGCGATCTTCCGGCGGCTACGGTCTGGACCATGGCAGTTGCGCTCAGCAGCCGTGTCGGGCGGGCGGTCCAGAAGATCTCCGGCACGCCGATGTTCGCCCGGATCGGACCGAAGGTCGTGCCGCGCTTCGACCGACTGCTGCACAAGCTGAGTGGGGGCCGCTACATCTCCAGCGCTGCGCTGGTGCCGTCACTGATGCTGAACGCGCGCGGCGCCAAGACCGGCCAGCTCCGTCAGACGCCGCTGGCGACGGTGCCGATCGGAGATGCCTGGTACGTCGTCGGGAGCAATTTCGGGCGCGACGAGCACCCGTTGTGGACCGGGAATCTGATCGCTCACCCTGACGTGTCGGTCAGCGTCAAAGGCGAGTCCTACGACGTGAACGCGCATCTGCTGACGGCCGAGGAGAAGACCGCCGTCTGGCCTGAGCTGACGAAGGTATGGCCCAATTACGACGTGTACGTCGAGCGCAGCCAGCGCGACCTACGCGTCTTTCGACTGGATCGGAGATGAAGTGATGTCGCAGGCCACCGAACTGCCCGCCGCAACCGCCATCAGCAACCTGCTGGCGCGCTATGCGGAACTGATCGACAACGGCGACTTCGTCGGCATCGGTGAGCTCTTCGCTCATGCCACCGTCACGGTCGACGAAGGGGACGGCTTCACGTGGACGGGGGCTGCCGAAGTTCAGTCGATGTATGACACGACCACGCGCAAGCACGAGGACGGCACCCCTCGCAGCAAGCACGTTTTGACCAATCTGATCATCGAGCTGGACGGTCCCGACGCGGGGCGTTGCCGTTCCTATTTCACCGTCTTCATGTGCACCAAGACGCTGCCCCTGCAGCCGATCGTCGCCGGGCGCTACCGGGACGAATTCGAGCGGGTCGACGGGGTTTGGCGCTACGCACGACGGCACATGATCGTCGAATTCGTCGGCAACGTTTCCGAGCACCTGATGATGGATCTCGTCCGCTAGGTCGCGCGTTCTTTCTGGGGTAAGCCGTCAGGCCTCATGGGCGGCCAGCCGCTGGCGTACCCATTCCGCCGTCAGCAGCTCGTATTCGGCGGCCATCGGAGTCGGGAAGCCGGCGAAACCGTGCGGCGAAGCCGGCACCACGTACATGTCGGCGACGTTGCCCGCTGCCCTCCAGCGCTCCGCCATGTAGAGCGAATCGTCGAGCAGCGGATCGAGCGTGCCGGCGCACAGCAGCGCCGGCGGCAGTCCGGTCAGATCGGCATAGAGCGGCGAGATCAGCGGGTCGCGCAACTGCTCCTCGGACAGGCCGGGAACGTAGGCCTCATGGAACTTCTCAGTCGCGCGGGTGCTCAACACCAGCGTGTCTTCGGGGCGGTTGCGGGCGCTCGGCGTTCCTGCGAGATCAAAGACCCCGTAGGTCAGATTGACCCCGGCGATGCGCTCGATCAGACCCCGTTCGCGCACGTGCAGTGCGGCTAACGCGGCGAGGTTGGCGCCCGCTGAATCCCCGCCGATGAAGGCGGTGCGGGTGCCGAATTCGTCGGAGGCGCGGTCAATGAGCCAGTCGATGGCGCGGTAGCAATCGTCGGGGCCGGCGGGATACGGATGCTCGGGCGCCAGCCGGTAATCGATGCTGATGACGGCAATGTCGGCGGCCTGCGCCAGCCGGGCGTTGGTGGCGTCTTTCATCTCCGGCCAGCCCATGCAAAAGCCGCCGCCATGGATGTCGAGGTAGACCCCGCGGACGGTCGGCGGCACCGCGACCCGGGCCCGGATCGGACCGGCCGGTCCTGGGATCGTCCGGTTCTCCATGACGAGCGCGGTCTCGACGTCACGGAAGGTCTCGGGGATGACGCGCATCGCTGCGATCTGTTCGGCGGTGTCCATCGGGGGAATCAGGTCGCCCATGTCCCGCAGCACTTCGTTGACGCGCTGCGCCCCGCTGATGTGCGGTGCCCAGCGAGGGTCGATGTCCAGCGCGCTCACGACTTTGCCTCCTGCTCTCAGCCCAGGATCCGGGCTGCTTTGATGTCGACCCGTCGCCCGACCCACTCCGAGCTGATCATGTCGGCCAGTAGCGTTGGGTCGTCTGTGGTCGCGATGGTGTGGGTGCGCTCGCCGTCCTCAGATCCGGCTGTGGCTACAACGGCGATGCCCAACGTGGGGACGCTGCCTTCGTAGGTCACGGTGTAGCCGAGCACGTCGGCCGGGCCGTCGTAGTCGCCGTCCACGGCCGCGGTCGGGGTATCGGCCAGCGCTTGCTTGGTGACGTCGGCCTGCCGGAAGCCGGCCGGCCCCGGGGTGGTGGACCACAGGCCCATGCCCTGCTTGGTGATCATCCCGCTGATGGACGTGACGAGCCCCGTCGAACCGGGATCCGCGCGCAGCACGTCCATCATCCGGGCGGTCGACTGCAGCACGTAGTTGTTGAGCGGACCGCCACCGAATGACATGCCGCCGGTCACCGTCCACGGCCGGTCCGGGCGGATCCCCAGCTCGGCGGCCTGCACCCGGACGGCGACCGGGAAGCAGCTGTAGAGGTCGATGTAATCGGCGTCGGCGGGGGCTACGCCGGTGAGCTCCGTGAGCGCCCGACCGTTCGCGGCGATCGCGGGTGACCGGTGTGGCTGGGCCCGTTCACTTACCATGATCATGGCGTTGGACTCCACCGCCGCAAGCGGGAAAACCCAACGATCGCGGGGGATTCCGGCTGCTTCGGCTGCCTCGACGGAGCACATGATGTGGCCGGCGGCCTGGTCGACGGTCCAGTACGAGACGTGCTGCTTGGTGTATGGCCAGGAGTACCACGGGTTGGCCGCGGTGGCCTGGCCGTCGCCGAGCGGTGTCGCGTTGCGTTTCCACGCCTCGGGTCGGGTACGCGCGACGTCGGCGAAGCCGTCCCAGAGCGCGGCCACCTCGCGCGCATGGTCTTCGAGCGAGAGGCCTGATGCGGCTCGCAGCGCCGTCTCGATGATGGCGTACTGGCGGGCCGCGACGAACAGCTTCCGGTCGATCTCCAGCTTGCTGATCACCTGCACCGACGGCGAAAGCACGACGTCCGCGGGCCCCGGCGATTCAGGCTCGGGCGCTACCGAAACCCCACTGCGAGTAGCCGAGGCCGCCCGGGCGCGGGCCTCACCGCCGCAGACCAGGACGACGGAGGCCTCGCCCGCCGCGATCGACTGGCACGCCCGGGTGAAGAGGGTCTGTTGCAGGACGCCAAGCTCCGCACACAGCGTCTTCGGGGAGATCCCGAGCTCGAGCGCCACCACGCGCGCGGGGTCCTGGGTGGGCCAGGAGCCCTGCGGCGACATGATCAGATCGGCTTGCGTGATCAGCCGGTGCGGGTCAGCTCCGCCGGCGTCGTCGGCCGCCGCCCTCAGCGCGTGGGCCATCAGGACGACGGCATCGTGCGCTGCAGCCGGATCGGGCGGGTCGGCCGGGCGTTGCGTGAGTGCCGCCGCGCCAACAAGGACCGGCGTACGCGGGTCGAGACCTGATGCCATCAGGAGCCGCTCCCGAGCAACGCGGGTGCCAGCCGGCGCCACTGCTCGAGCGGCGGCGCTGTCCGGCCTCCCAGCCCGGCGTTCGCCGTCAGCACCTGGACGCAGACGTGGTCGGCGCCGGCGTCGTGGTGCTCCTGCACGCGGGCCCGGATCGTCTCCTCGTCGCCCCAGGCGATCAGCCCGTCGACCAGCCGGTCGGATCCGCCGTTCGCGACGTCGTCCTCAGTGAAGCCGTGACGCAGAAAGTTATTGGTGTAGTTCGGCAGCATCAGGTAGCCGGCCAGCGCCTCGCGGGCGATCGCGCGTGCCTTGTCCGGATCGGTCTCGAGAACGGCTCCCTGTTCGGCCGCGATCAGCGGCCCCGTTCCGATCTGCTCGCGGGCGTAAGCGGTGAATTTCGGGGTGATCAGGTACGGGTGGGTGCCCCGGGTCCGGGTGGCTGCGAGCTGCAGCATCTTGGGTCCGAGGGCGGCCAGCATCCGGTTGCCTTGTGGCACGCCGGAGTTCGGGAACGCGTCGAGCTCGTCCAGAAAAGTGCGCATGACGCCGAGCGGCTTCTGGTACGTGCCGGGCTCCTTGGCGCCGTCGATGAGCAGCTGATGGCTCACGCCGAGTCCCAGCATCACCCGGTCGCCGTGAGCGGCGACCGTGTTGGCGAATCCGGCCGCGGTGTCAGCCGGCGTCGTCATCCAGATGTTGAGGATGCCGGTGGCAATCACGGTCCGCTTCGTGGCGGCCAGCAGGTTGTTGATCGGCGTGAAGACGTCACCACTGACGTCCGGAATCCACAGCGCCGAGTAGCCCAGTTCGTCAAGCTCAGCGGCGGCATCGCCGGCTGCCTGTGGGTCGCCGTAGCGCAGATCGCCGCTCCAGAGTCCGGTTCCTGCGAGGTCCACGACTATCTCCCTTGTTTCTTGGTGCCGGTCGTCGGGTGGTGGGGCTAGTTGGTGGTCGAGCCGCCGTTGAGATTGATCGTCTGGCCCGTCAACCATTCCATCTCAGGTGAGGCCAGGAAGACGACCGCGGCGCCCACATCGTCGGGCGTTCCGAGCCGCCCCAGGGGAATGCTGCGGGCGATCCCAGCCGTGACCGTCGGATCGCCGGTCTTGTCAGGCGCGGCCATCAGGCCCAGGGCCAGGGTGTTGGCGGTCACCCCGGTACGCGCGACCTCCTGGGACAGGTGGCGGATGAAGCCTTCGATCCCACTCTTGGACGCGCCGTACAGCGAGACGCCTATCTGCAGGCCGGTACGTCCCGCGCCGGAGGAGATCTGCACGATGCGGCCCCAGCCGGCCTCGACCATCGGCTCGATCACGGAGGAGATGCAGTACAGCGCCCCATAAAGATTGAGGTCGACGTAGGGCCGCCAGCGCTCGGGCGTCATGTCGCGGAAGCGGACCGCTCCCATGGTGGCCGGAATCCCGGCGTTGTTGACCAGGATGTCGATGTGGCCGCCGAGGGCCTCCCCGGCCGTAGCGATGCCGGAGCGGACGGCCTGCTCATCCGACACGTCGAAGGAGGCGGTGACCGCTTGACCGCCCGCGGCGAGGATCGCGTCGCGGGTGGCGTCAGCCTTGGCGGCGACCAGGTCGTTCACAGCGACGATGGCTCCCTGACGCGCAAGTGCGTGGGCGATGCCGACGCCCTGGCCCTGACCGGCACCGGTCACGAGAGCGCGATGACCCGTTAGCTCAAACATGTGGCGAAGCCTGCCATGCCGCCCCGGCCGCCGAGGAGGGGGACGGTAACGTCGCAGAAATGTTGGCTCCGGGCGTCGGAGTTCGCCCGTCTCGAGCGACGTACCCATCGTGAGCGTCGAGCAGGCAGCAGCGGGCGACCCCCGCACCGGCCTGCTCACGCTTTACGACGCAGCCTTGCCCGAGGTCTACGGATACCTACTACACCGCTGCGGGCGTACCGCACTGGCTGAAGACCTCACGGCCGAGACGTTCCTGGCGGCGGTCGACGCGGTGCGCAAGGAACGGCCACCCCCACTCTCGACCGGGTGGCTTATCGGCATCGCCCGGCACAAGCTGGTTGACCACTGGCGCCGTCTCGCCCGCGAGGAACGCACCCTGAGCGCGGTCGCTGACGACCCCACCCTGCAGCCCCGGTCCGACGACCCGTGGGACGCCCAGCTCGATTCGCTGCAGGCCCACGAGACGCTGCTGGCGCTGGCACCGCAGCACCGCACCGCGCTCACACTTCGCTACCTCGACGACCTGCCGGTCAGCGAGGTGGCCCGCCTGATGGACCGCACGCTGCACGCGACCGAAGCCCTGCTCGTGCGCTCCCGCACCGCATTTCGCGATTCGTACCCAGCAAAGCCCGCCGGGGAGGAGGCCGACCGTGACTGATCCGCTGAACGTCTTGCGCACCCCCGACGGTCCCGTCGACCCCGATCCAGCTTTTGCCGTCCGGCTGCGCGCTCGACTCGAACGCGCGCTGGACCTACCCCGAGGAGTTGCCGTGTCCACCGCAACCGTCCAGTCCAACCTCGCTGCTGACGTCCAAGCTGACGCCGATGCACCAGCCGCTGCCACCCTGGGCGCGGCGATTCCTTACCTCGCAGTCTCCGATGGCCGGGCCGCAATCGACTGGTACGTCGTGGTTTTCGGGGCCGTTCTGGAAGGCGACCCGATCGTCATGCCGGACGGACGTATCGGTCACGCCGAGCTCTCATTGGCGGGCGGCAAGCTCTACCTGGCCGACGAATTCCCTGACATCGGCGTCGTCGCCCCGGAGCCTGGCGCAGCCGCCGTCAGCCTGGTCCTGGCCGTCACCGATGTGGATGCGCGAGTGGCGGCGGCACTGGATTCAGGTGGCCGGCTGCTGCGCGAGATCGCCGAGGCCTATGGCTCGCGAAACGCCACGATCAACGACCCGTTCGGCCACCGCTGGATGCTCCAGCAGGCGATGAACACGGTGCCCGCGACGGAGGCACCACCCGCCCCCTGGCATCAGGGGGACATCGGTTACGTCTCGATCTGGACGCCGGACATCGATCGGGCCGCCGACTTCTACCGCAATCTGCTGGGGTGGAATCTCGCCCATCACGAGCAGCGGGCGCACCAGGTGGTCGGGCAGTCGATGGCGATGGGCCTGTTCGAAGGCCGGGCAGCCCGAACCTCTTCTGTGCGTACGCGGTGGGTGACGTCGACGCCGCGGCGGCGCGGGTGCGCGCGGCTGGCGGCAGTGCCACCAGCCCGAAGGAGGAGATCGTTCGGACGGGTGTCCGACTGCGTCGACCCGGAAGGCACCCATTTCGCGATCTACACCCCGGCGAGCGAGCCGGGGCCCCGCCCGCCGATCAACGGCACCAGTCCACGGAGACCTGTCCTACGTGACGTTCAACATCGGAACTCCGCCGGAGCGCGTGATTTCTATGGAGCTGTCCTCGGCTGGGACGTACACGCCGGGTCGGCATCGAGGACGGATGGCAGGTGAACGACATCCAGCCGATGAGTGGCCTGGCCGGCGGTGCCGTGGAGCCGCGCGTGGTGCCGATGTGGCGGGTTGACGACATCGCCGCCGCCGTCGATCGGGTACGCGCTGCCGGCGGCACCGCGACCGATCCCGAGCAGCAGCCGTACGGACTGTCCTCGGAGTGCGTCGACGATCAGGGGATGGCCTTCTACCTGGGCCAGCACTAGCACTGGACCGGCGCCGGATGCTGGGGTCAGCCCTTGACCGCGCCGGATGAGTGCCTCCTGCATCACGGAGGCGACCAGCGCGCCGTCCTGGGTGAAGTACTCGCCGGAGGCCAGCCCGCGGCCGTCCGCTGACGACGGGCTCTCCACGGAGAAGAGCAGCCACTGGTCGGCCCGGAACGGCCGGTGAAACCACATCGCGTGGTCCAGCGAGGCGAGCATCAGTTCCGGGCCGGGGATCTCATGGCGGAGCGTCGCGGTGCCGGCCAGCGTCAGGTCGGACATGTAGGCCAGCGCGCAGACGTGCAGCAGCGGATCGTCGGGCAGCCGGTCGGCGGCGCGCATCCAGAAGCGGCGGCGCGGGATGTCATCGTCGAGCACGCCCACGATGTCTTCCGGGTCCTCATGCCCGATCGGCACGTTCGAATTGGCGAACCGCGAGGTCGGGTCGGGCCCGCGAAGCTCGAGTACGAGACGTGTCCTGGAAGCAGCCCGGTCGTCGCCGGCTTCATCGGCCGCCTTGTAGAGGTCGAGAGACTCTTCGGGGGGTCGTACCACCGGCATCGGGCGCTGGTGGAACTTGCCTTCCTCGGGCTGCTTGAACGACGCTGACAGCGAGAAGATCGTCTCCCCGTACTGGACCCCGTCCACTCGCCGGGTGGTGAAGCTGCCGCCGTCGCGAAGCCGGTCGACGAGGTAGATGATCGGCGCGGTCGGGTTGCCCGGCCGCAGGAAGTAGCTGTGCAGCGAGTGCACCGGACGATCGCCGGCGGTCCGCCCGGCAGCCACCAGAGCCTGGGCCGCGACCTGACCACCGAAGGTGCGCATTGGCGCGCCGGCGTGCGTCCAGCCCCGGAAGATGTCGCGGTCGATCTCTTCGAGCTCCAGGAGATTCGCGAACGTGGTCTCTTCTGGGGGATGGGTCATCCCGTCATGATCTCAGCTTCATCCCGGCTTCGGTGGCCGGTCAGGGGGTCGCCGTTCCGTGCACGCGCAAGGCATAGCGGCGAAACGCCCGCCGTCCCAGCGCCGGCACCAGCAGCCGGACGGGCAGCGGAGCGGGTGCCAGCATCTCTGCGAGCACCTCGGGATCGCCCTGGTAGCTCATCATTCCGAACGCGATCGGCAGTTGCCGCTTCGGCAGCGTGCCGAGCCCCTCCTCGCCCATCTCGCTCCACTCCTGCTTGGAGATGTGGCGTTCGGCGAGCGGGAGGACCCGGGTCTCCTCTGCCGTCAGATGCTCCTCGAGCAGCACGTAGAGCACGTCACAGGCGGATGCCAGCGCCACCTGCTCCTCCGGGCCTGCTGTGGCCGCGAAGGCGGTGCTCAGACCCTCCACCAGCTCGAGCTGCTCGGCGACCCGTTCGTGCTGGGCCTCCATGAGCAACACCAGCGGGGCGAACTTGGAGTCCGCCCGGTCCAGCAGCACGGGCCACAGCAGGCGATCCTCGCCGGTGTGGTGGTGACGGAGGAATTCGGTGATCAGCTGGAGGTGATCGGTGACGGTTGCCGCCCTCGCCACCTGGCCGCACCCGGTCTCGCGTACCAGCCCGGGAAGCAGCCGAAATTCGCGCCGGAGCGCGTCGTGCAGCAGCACCACGTCGCGGGTGTCAGCCGTGTCAGATGCGCGTGACTCGGCAGTGCAGGGCCTCGTGGGCATGGACATGGGCGTGCTCCTTGAGTACGGGGTACCGCTACCGTCTCCAATCCGGCGCTACCCCGTCCCGCGACTGTCGCCCAACCGACTAGTAGCCGCGCCAGACCGCCGGCCGCCGCTCGAGGAAGCTCGCGACGCCCTCCTGGCTGTCGGCGGTCGTCGTCATGAGGTCGACCAACCAGGCCTCCTCGCCGGCGAGCGTCGCGCGGTCGACATCGAGGGAACGGTTCAGCAGCCACTTGTTTGCCCGGTGCGCGGCCGTCGGACCGGTCGCCAGCCGGGTGGCGAGCTCCGTCACCAACGCCTCGAGTTCGGCCCCCGGAACCACCCGCGTGACCAGACCCAGCTCGTACGCGCGCTGCGCCGGCACGTCGTCGGCGAAGAAGATCAGCTCCTTGGCGCGCTGTAGACCGATCAGGCGGGGCAGCAGATAGGTACCCAGACCATCGGCCACCAGCCCGCGCCGGGCGAAGATCTCAATGAACTTGGCCTCCTCAGCGGCGAGCACCAGGTCGCACGCGAAGGCGACATGAGCACCGATGCCCGCGGCCGTGCCCTGCACCGCAGCGATCACCGGCTTCTCGCAGTCCATGATCGCGGAGACGAGCGCGATCGCGCCGCGCAACATCACCCGCCGGCCGTCACCCACCAGCTTCTCGGGGAATTCCTCGCCGCGCGGCGGAGGGGGCGTGCCGTTGCGCAGGTCGGCGCCGGTGCAAAAGAAACGTCCGGTGGCGCCCAGGACGACGCAGCGCACCGCCGGGTCCTCATTCGCCCGGTCCAGCCACGCCAGGATGCCGCGCCGCTGGTTGTGCGTCATGGCGTTGCCGGCCTCAGGGCGGGTCAGCGTGATCCGAAGGATCCCTTCCTCCAGGCTGAACGTGATCTCGTCAGTGGACTCCAGGTCCGGCGAGAGGCCGGCGGTCATGGTGCCTCCATGTTTGTTGGTGCGGAGTGTGGTGCTGATCGGTCCTCATCATGGGATTTGTATAAACGTGCCCTGGCGCAGGTTAGGCTGCCAGACGTGACTCGCGGCATTCTCGCGGCTGCCGGCTACGTGCCGCACGGCCGGTTGGACAGGGCAGAAATCTCCGCTTTCGTCGGCTCCGGCGGGGGGCGGGGCACGCGCAGCGTCGCCTGGTACGACGAGGACACCACCACCCTCGGCGTCGAAGCAGCGCGCCTCGTACGCCGCGCCCGGCCCGACGTCTCACCGGAAGCTATCTATTTCTCCACCGTCACCCCGTCCTACATCGACAAGACGAATGCGACGGCCGTAGCTGCCGCACTGCGGCTGGACAGTGACGTGCTCGCGGTCGACTTCGGCGGCGCGCAGCGTTCGGCGGTGGGTGCACTGCTGGCGGCGCTGAAAGGCTCGGAGACCGTGCTGGCAGTCGCCGCTGATGCTCGGGGCGGACTGGCCGGCAGTGGCGAGGAGGCCAGCGGCGGCGACGCCGGGTCGGCCCTGCTCATCGGCGACGACTCGACCGGACCGTTGGTCGCGCAATTCCTCGGCTCATCGTCGATCTCCGTGGAATTCACCGATCGCTGGCGTTCTCCCGGCGACACCCGCACGAAGCTCTGGGAGGAGCGGTTCGGCGAGACCGTTTATGTCCCGCTCGGCGAGCAGGCCTGGCGCGACGGGCTGAAGAAGGCCGGGATCGAAGCCGCCGACGTCGACCGGGTCGTCGTCACCGGCCTGCATGCCCGGGCCGTGCGATTCCTGACCACCAAGATCGGCGTCAAGGACAAGCTGGTCGACGATCTCGCCTCCAGCCTCGGCAATTCCGGCACGGCGCACCCCGGTCTGCTGCTGGCATCCGCGCTGGAAACGGCCGAGCCCGGCCAGGTCATCGCGCTCGTCGTGCTGGCCGACGGCGCCGACGTGCTGTTCTTCCGGGCCGGCGCGGCGGTCGCCGAGGCGCCGGTGCGCTCGGTCGCCTCTCAACTCAGTGGCGGCACAAAGGTGCCCTACGGCAAGTTCCTGTCCTGGCGGGGTGGCCTCGTGGTCGAGCCGCCGCGCCGCCCGGAGCCTTCACGGATGTCAGCCAGCGCCGCGGCCCGCAGTTCGGACTGGAAGCATGGCTTCGCCGGCCGCAAGGATCCGGTTTCGGGCGCACCTCAGCTGCCTCCGCTGCCCAGCGGCGGTGAGCTGATTCCCATGAGCGACGTGGTCGGCACGATCGCCACCTTCACGGTCGACCGGCTCGCGTACTCACCGAGCCCGCCGATCGTGTTCGCGATCGTCGACTTCGACGGCGGTGGGCGCTATCCGGTGGAGATCACGGACGTGCCCGAAAAGGACCTCTCCACCGACGTCTTTGTGGGCGCCCGGGTGGAGATGAGTTTCCGGCGGTTGTCCACCGCCGATGGGGTTCACAACTACTTCTGGAAGGCGCGACCGCTTCGCGGCGTTGCGTCAACTAACTAACAGAGCAAGAGCAGGGCACAGACCCGCTGACCGGGTTCGAGGAGACGAGGGCATATGGGATCGCACGGGATTCGCGACCGGGTAGCGATTGTCGGAATGGCCTGTACGCCCTTCCGCGAGCACTTCGACAAGAGCGCCGACGATCTGATGGTCCAGGCCGCGGATGAGGCATACGCCTCCGCCGGAGTCGCCAAGGACGACGTCGACGCCTACTGGCTCGGCACCGCCGGCAGCGGGATGAGCGGCATCACGCTGGCCCGCCCGTTGCAGCTGACCGGCAAGCCCGTCACCCGCGTCGAGAACTATTGCGCCACCGGGTCAGAGGCGCTGCGCAACGCCTCCTACGCCGTCTCCAGTGGCGCGTACGACATCGCCATGGCGCTCGGAGTCGAGAAGATCAAAGATTCTGGCTACCAGGGCATGTCCGCGCCCCCGATCCCGCACGACGGCACGGCGCGCACCCTGACCGCCGCGGCGATGTTCAGCATGGTCGTGCCGGCGTACGCCAAGCGCTACGGCGTCACCGAGGCCGAGATGCGCGAGGCGCTGGCTCACATCGCGTCCAAGAACCACTTCAACGGTGCCCGTAACCCCCGTGCCCAGTTCCGCAAAGAGGTCAGCGAAGCGACGGTCTGCGCGGCCGCTCCGGTGGCTGGAATGCTCGGAATCTTCGACTGCGCCGGTGTGGCGGACGGCTCGGCGGCCGCGATCGTCGTGCGCGCCGAGGACGCCTACAAGTACACCGACAAGCCGATCTTCATCAAGGCGCTGTCATTCGTCGCCGGCAACGGCAGCGGGCTGGCAGACCCGGCGTATGACTACACGACTTTCCCTGAGGTCGCCATGTCGGCCAAGGACGCTTACGCCCAGGCCGGGATCACCTCCCCGCGTGACCAGATCGCGATGGCGGAGGTGCACGACTGCTTCACGCCCACCGAGCTGGTGCTGATGGAAGACCTCGGCTTCGCCGAGCGGGGAACCGCCTACAAAGAGGTGTTGGCCGGCACGTACGACCTCGACGGCGATCTGCCGATCAACCCCGACGGCGGGCTCAAGAGCTTCGGTCACCCGGTCGGCGCGTCGGGCCTGCGGATGATGTTCGAGGCCTGGCTGCAACTGCGTGGTGAGGCCCCGCCGGAGCGCACCATCGGCACGGCCGACCGCGGTCTGGCCCTCACCCACAACCTGGGCGGCTACCCGGGCGAGATGGTCTCGTTCGTGTCGATCCTGGGTAACACCCGCTCCTGAAGCAGCGGCTCTTACGAGCCCGCTTCGATCTGCTGCGCGAGGTAGTCCGTCGCGCCCAGCGTGCGGTAGAGGTGCAGCTGCGTCTCGAGGTAGTCGACGTGGTCTTCTTCGCCCTTGAGGATGTCTTCCAGCAGCAGCCGCGTCACGGTGTCGCCGGTGCTGAGGGCGAGCGCGATGGCGGGCCGCAGCCGGCCCATCGCGTCGTGCTCGACCTCGAGGTCTGCCACCAACTGCTCTTCGACGCTTTCGCCGATCCGAAGCGAGTAGAGCCGCTGGACATTGGGGTGACCTTCGAGGAAGAGGATTCGCTCGATGAGACGGTCGGCGTGCTTCATCTCGTCGATGGACTCTTCGTAGGTGTGCTCGCCGAGCTTGACGTAGCCCCAGTTGCGCTGCATGCGCGCGTGGAGGAAGTACTGATTGATGGCAGTGAGTTCGCCAGTGAGAATTTCGTTCAGAGCCGTGAGGACGGCAGCGTCACCCTGCATGTACGACAGTGTGCGCCACGGGAGCGACGCTGGACGTGGCGTCTTCCACCGTTTTGCGCAGACTTCGCACGCATCCACCGCAGTCAGTCGCCGCTCGGGTGGCTTTAACCACTGATCGCCAGTCCGCATCCGGACCGCTGCATGCCGCACGGGCCTCGCTCGCGGTCACCCGGTGGCAGTGGCAAATGATCAACGCGGACCCTCTCTCAGTGAGTAAGGGGAGCCTAACCATAGGCGCGGGGTCGCGCTAGCCCCTGCTAGGAAAAATCTTTGTGACCCACGCCCCAAAAATCCTGGTGGACGCCGCGAGCGGCCGGTAGTTCGAACGGCCCTTCCACGACGACCGGACGGCTTCCGGCCGCGAATACGGTCCGGCTCGGCAGGTCCAGCGTCGGGTTGCGCGGATCGGCGCCGGTCAGCTCCAGCAGCTCGGATTCGGCCATCGCGAAGACCACGCGGCCGACGCCGGCCCAGTAGATGCCCCCCGCACACATCGCGCACGGCTCGGTGCTGGTGTACAGCGCCGTGGTCGCGAGCGCCTCGGCGCCCAGATGGCCGGTCGCCCGGACCAGGTTGAGTTCGGCGTGGCCGGTGGGATCCTGGTCGGTTTCGACCGTGTTTACGGCCTCCGCGATCACGTCTCCATCCGGGCCCGCGAGCAGCGCGCCAAAAGGATGATTGCCGGCCGCTCGCGCCGAGGCTGCCAATTCGACCGCCCGCGTCAGCAGAGACATCACAATTTGGTTGCCCTTTGCGCCGCTATCACCGGTGTCATCGCTTGCCATCCGCTGAGAGTAAGCAGGTCAGCGGCCTACGCCCGGCAGTGCGCCGAGACCAGCGGTTTTGGAATCTCCCGCGAAACATGACGGGAACATGAGCGTCAACTGAACTGACTAGTAATGACGAGACCACGGACGCGGACCAAACGACCGCGGAGTCCACGCACTTCGTCAACGGGGGATTAGTGACCACGACCTACAACCGACGCGGTTTTCTTGGCCGGAGCCTCATCGCCGCTGGTGGCATCGCCGGCGCGGGCACATTTGCCGAGTTCCTGGCCGCTTGCGGTTCGTCCTCCTCGGGCAGCTCGAGTTCCAGCTCATCCGCTCCCAAGCTGACCACGGTGCCGATCCAACTTTCGTGGATCAAGAACGTGGAGTTCGCCGGCTCGTATATCGCCGACACCAACGGCTTCTACAAGGCCAACGGCATCCAGGCCAACCTAATCTCGGGTGGCCCGACCACCTCCCCCGAGCCGGTCGTCGTCTCCGGCAAGGCGCTGATCGGGATCAACAGCCCTGATGCCACGTCAGCGGCGGTCGACAAGGGCGCCGACCTGAAGATCATCGCCACCATGTACCAGAAGAGCCCTTTCGCGATCATGTCGCTCGCCGAAACTCCCATCAAGACCCCGCAGGACATGATCGGCAAGAAGATCGGCGTTCAGGCCGCCAACGACTCGATCTGGGCCACGTTCCTCAAGGCCAACAACATCGACGCGTCGAAGATCACCAAGGTGCCGGCCCAATTCGACCCGACACCGCTGGCGAACAAGCAGGTGGATGGCTGGTTCTCGTACTCCACGAACGAGCCGAACCTGCTCGCCGTCAAGGGCGTCAAGACCTACTATTTTCTGCTGAACGACTTCAACTATCCCTCGATCACCAACACGTACTTCGTGACCGGCGACACCTTGAACGACAAGACCAAGCGCGCTGCCGTGGTCAGCTTTCTGCGGGCTGACATCAAGGGGTGGCAGGAGAACATCAAGAACCCCACGTTGGGTGCGCAGCTCACGGTGAACGATTACGGCAAGTCCCTGGGGCTCGACGTCAAGGAGCAGACGCTGGAGAGCAAGGCCGGCAACGTGCTGATCCAGGGTCCTGACACCGTCGCCCACGGCCTCTTCTGGATGAGCGACGAGAAGATCGCGGCGACGGTCAAGTCGGTCGGCCTTGGCGGCGGAAAGATCAGCGCGGACCTCTTCACCCGTGACATCCTTCAAGAGGTCTACGACGGTAAGACCACCATCTCCTGACCCAGCTTTCCTGACCATCCCGTTCACAGGCCTTCCCGGCCTGGGAGGCCCAGCATGTGCAGCAATTCGGGTAACTGGTGAGCATGACCTCCTCGCAGCCGGATTCCCTGATGCAGGTGTCAAGCGACGCTGGCGACACGTCCGGTATCGAGATTTCACGGCTGACGAAGACTTTCCGTACGTCCAAGGGCACCGTGACTGCTCTCGACAACGTGGATTTATCGGGTCGCAAAGGCGAGTTCCTGGCGCTCCTGGGCCCCTCGGGGTGCGGGAAGTCCACGGTGCTGCGGATCCTCGCCGATCTGGAGGACGCCACCTCCGGCTCGGTGAGGGTGCACGGCGATTCACCGGCCCAAATTCGCAAGAAGCACCAGCTGGGCATCGCGTTTCAAGATGCCGCGCTGCTGCCGTGGCGCAGCGTCACGTCCAACATTCGGCTGCCCCTCGAGGTGAGCGGCGTCAAGGTGGGCAAGGATGCGATCACCGATTTGGTCAAGCTTGTCGGCCTCGAGGGATTTGAGAGCGCCCGTCCGGCTCAGCTCTCCGGAGGCATGCGTCAGCGCGCGGCGATCGCGCGGGCGCTCGTGGTCAATCCCGCGATGTTGTTGCTCGATGAGCCCTTCGGTGCACTGGACGAGATGACCCGCCAGCGGCTGAACCTTGAGCTACAGCGCATCTGGACCGAACGGGCGACGACCACTTTGCTCGTTACCCACTCGATCGGCGAGGCGGTGTTCCTCGCCGACCGGGTCGCCGTGATGTCACCGCGGCCTGGGCGGGTGGCAGCCGTCGTCGACATCGATCTCCCGCGTCCGCGTACTCCCGAGATGCAGCGGACACCGCGCTTTCATGAGCTCTGCGACCAGCTGTCCGATCTGCTCTTCGGTGATGCGCGGGAGGGCGGGATGGGCAGGATCGCGTGAGCGCCAACGTCATGCCGGGAATCCCCGGCAACGAATCCGTTCTTACGGCCCAGGCCGCGATGGATGCTGAAGCTGAACAGCCGAAGGAACGCCTCGGAGTCCGCGGCTTAGCTCACTCGCGACGGTTCGCGATGGCCATCGTCGGCCCGGTCGTGCTCATCGTGATCTGGGAAATCCTCGCTTTGACCGTCTTCGCCGGGAAGCACTCAGTGCCGACCCCGGTAGGCGTCGTGCGACAGCTGTGGCCCGATCGATCGCTTTACACCGAAAACGCGCCGACCACTCTTCGCGAGGCGGGGCTCGGCTACCTGTGGGGCAACCTGATTGCCCTAGGGCTGGCGATGTCCGTTGCGTTGCTGCCAGTAGTGGAAAAGACCCTCCTTCGAGTCGCCACCACCCTTTACTGCTTACCGGTCATCGCCATCGCGCCCGTGCTCAACATTGTCCTCAACGGCGACGCCCCGAAGGCGACCTTGGCGGCGCTGTCTGTCTTCTTCACCACGTTGATCGCCGCTCTCCTGGGGCTGCGCGCAGCGGACCCCAACAGCTTGGACGTCGTGCGCGCGTACGGCGGGGGCAGGTGGCAAGCGCTGGTCAAAGTCCGGATCCGGGCTGCTCTTCCAGCCACTTTCGCGGGGCTGAAGATCGCGGCGCCGGCGGCATTGCTCGGCGCGATCATTGGTGAATATCTCGGCGGCGACACCGGCCTCGGTATTGCGATGATCAATTCGGAGCAGGCCCTCGAGGTCAACCGCACCTGGGGAATCGCGCTGTTCGTGACGGCCCTCGCGCTGATCGGTTACGTGATCACGGAACTGGTCGCCAAGTGGCTGACGCCTTGGGCGCCCAAGAGCCAGGGCTCCGCGGGCCGGAGCTTCGGCCGATGACCGCGGCAAATCCCGGCTTCACCCCTAGAAGTCGAACGTCAGGCTTCTTCACCCGTGACTTGTTGATGCGAGGCGTTCGATCCTTCGGGCTGCTTGTGCTGTCCGCAGCGATCGTGCTTGGGCTCTGGGTCGGGTTCCTCTGGATCACTGGGGTGACCTCGTTCATCGCCAAGAACCCGGTGGACGTCTGGCACTACTTCTTCGGCGGCGCAGTCGACAAGACCGTGGTCACACCTGCCGAGGCGGCGGCCAACCGGCGCCTGATCTGGGGTGCACTCGGCACGACAGCCTCTGACGCCGTGTGGGGATATCTCGCGGGCACCGTCGTCGCGACTCTGGTAGCGATCGTGGTCGTGATGTCGAGGACGCTCGAGCGCGCTTTCATGCCAATCGCGATCGCCCTTCGCTCCGTGCCGCTGGTGGCCATGACCCCTTTGATCGCCTTGGTCTTCGGTCGGGGGATCGCCTCCGTCACCGTCATTGCCGGCATCGTGACCTTCTTCCCGACGCTGGTGAACGTTGTGGTCGGCTTGCGCTCGGCCCCGTCACTATCGATCGACGTCGTGATTGCGTATGGCGGCAAGCCTTTTGACGTGCTCCGAAAGGTCGCCCTGCCCGCGGCGCTGCCGTCACTGTTCGCTTCCGCCCGGATCGCCGCACCGGCCGCGCTGCTGGGCGCCGTCATCGCGGAGTGGCTGGCCACCGGGAAGGGCCTCGGCGCCTTAATGCTCAACAGCACCACGACGTCGGCCTACGACACCCTTTGGGCGGCAGTCGTCGTTCTGACCATCGTTTCGATCTTGATCTACGGAGTTATCGCTCTCATCGAAAGCGCCGTGTTGGCGCGCTTTGGTCAACCGACCAAGACCAGCACCTGATACTCACCGGGAAGTAGGCGCAGGTGCTCGTGCCCCAGTCGCCCTCGTTCATTGCAGACGCCGCACAGCGCCTGCCCAAGGTCGAGCTGCACTGCCATCTTGAAGGCACCATGCGGCCGCAGACCCTGGTCGAGCTGGCCGCCAAGAACGGGCTGGCACTGCCCTTGCCGCCCGAGCCGACCACGGCCGATCTTCAAGAGCTTTATACCTATGTCTCGCTCGATGACTTCCTCAGCGTCTTCTGGCTCGTCCAATCAGCGCTCGCCGATCGCGAGGACTGGGCCCGGCTGGCCTACGAGTCGGTGGTCGACGCGGCTGCCCATGGACGGGTCTACGCGGAGGTGTTCTTCACCCCTGCGCGCCATCTCGCGGCGGGGCAGCGGCTGGCCGACATCATCGCCGGGATCGAGGAAGGGCTCGTCGAAGGGGAAGCCTCGACCGGTTCGCGCGTACGGATGATCGCCGACATGGACCGCGCCTTCGGGCCAACTGCGGGCGAGCAACTCGTCGCGGAGGTGGTGGCACTTCGCCGCGCGGGTGCTCCGGGCGCGGACCGCATCATCGGGATCGGCATGGACTCCACCGAGCTCGGAGTGGATCCGCGTACCTACGAAGGTGCCTATCGGGCCGCGGCCGCCGGAGGCCTGCGCAGGACAGCCCATCAAGGGGAAAACAGTGGGCCGTCCGAGATTGCCGCCTGCCTGGATGTGCTATGCGCCGAGCGCATCGACCACGGGCTTTCGCTGCTGGACGATCCGGCGCTCACGATGCGCTTCGCCACCGAACGCGTCCCACTGACGGTCTGCCCGCTGTCGAACGTGCTGATCGCCAACGCCGTTCCTACGCTCGCCGAACATCCGTACGCGGCGATGCGCGCCGCCGGACTGCTCGCCACCCTCAACACCGATGATCCCGGCCTCACCATGACCGACCTCGAACAGGAGTACCGGGAGGCCGCCGAGGCGTTTGACTTCGACGTGCCCGATCTGGTCGCGATCGCCACTGACGGAGTCCGCGGCGAGCTGGCTCGACGCCGCCGAGAAGGCCGAGCTGATCCTGGATGTCGAGGCGGTCGGCCGTGAGCTGGTGGAGTGGCCGTCATGCCGCCCGGCGTGGGCGTGAACCGCGGGTGATGGATCGGCCGGCGGCCTAAGTCGGTCGCCACCCCGCCGGCTCGTGTGACAGGATCGACGCTGTCCATGATGTGAGTTGTGAATCTCAGGATGTGAACATGCAGGCGGCCACGGATGTCAGCGGGCAGTCTGGTGCCCAGTGGCAGGAGGGCCTGTTGGCGCGCCGCGCCCGCGGCATGACGTCATCGGTGATTCGCGATCTGCTGGCACTGACCGCGCGGCCAGATGTGATCAGTCTGGCCGGAGGACTTCCCGACTCGGCGGCGCTGCCCTCGCAGTGGTTACGCGAGTGTGCCGACACCCTGCTCGCCTCCGAAGGCCCTGCGCTGCTGCAGTATTCGACGACCGAAGGTGACCCGGCGCTCCGCTCGCTGATCGCCGGCTGGGAGAGCGAATGGTGCGGACGCCCCATTGATCCGGACGCGATCCTGGTGACCTCCGGCTCGCAGCAGGCGCTCGATCTGCTCGCCAAGGTGTTGGTCGATCCGGGGGATGTCGTCGTCACGACCGATCCGGCGTATCTCGGCGCACTCCAGGCGCTGCACCTCTTCGAGCCAAGGCTCGTCGGGATCCCCGAAGACACCGATGGCATGCGCGTCGATCTACTGGCGGAAGCGCTGGCGGAAGGACTCGCGCCCAAGCTCGTCTACCTGACTCCGGTCTTCGCCAATCCCAGCGGTACGACCATGCCGGCCGAACGGCGTCGCGAACTGGCGGCGCTGGCCGACCGTTACGGCTTTCTCATCGTGGAAGACGACGCTTACCGCCAGCTCTCCTTCGCCGCCCCGCCCCCTTCGCCCATCGCGGCCGACAGCGATCGCGTGGTGCGCCTCGGGTCGTTCTCCAAGGTGCTCGGCCCGGGCCTGCGGGTTGGTTGGGTGGTGGCGCCGCCGCCGATCCTGGCCGCCCTCATCCGGGCCAAGCAGGCCACCGATCTGCACACCTCGACCTTCACCCAGCGCCTACTGCACGAAGCGGCCAGCGACGGACCGCGCCTCTCGGCGCATTTAGCCCGCACGCGTGACTCCTACGGCGAACGTGCCCAGACCCTTGTCGGCGCGCTACGCGCAGGGTTCGGTGACCGGATCTCGGTGGCGACCCCGCAGGGAGGCATGTTCTGCTGGGTCCGGTTCGTCGATGGCACCTCACCGGCCGACCTGCTCACGAAAGCACTGGAGCGGGGCGTCGCCTTCATCCCCGGCGGTGCGTTCGCGGTGCCGGCCGTGGATGGACGGGTCGGCAGTGGTATCGGCACCAGTGAACGAGGCGCCCGGATGTGTTTCGCAACTTCCCCGCCGGATTTGTTACGCGAGGCCATCGACCGACTCGTGGCCGCCGGCTAGCAAGACGCTGCCTTAAGCCAGTCCCTGCAGGCGGGCGGCGGCCGCCCGGTGCCGCACCAAGACGTCCTCGGCACCGTCACTGACCAGCCGGCCATCGCGCACCACAGGCACCCCGTTGACGATCGTGTGCCGCGCGGCATTGGGCCCGCACCGAAGGAGCGCCTCGACCGGGTCGGTAAGGGCGCCCGCGTAGGCGAATCCCTCCAGTGGCCAGACCACCAGGTCGCCCGCCGCGCCGACCGTCAGCTCGCCGATTTCACCTTGCCGTCCAAGGCAGGCGGCACCGCCGAGGGTGGCCATCTCCAAGGCGTCGCGACCCGTCATCGCCGCTGCGCCGTGGCGGAGCCGGCCGAGTAGCAATGCCCCGCGGGTCTCAAGCCACAGCGACGCCGAGTCCGCGGAAGAGGACCCGTCGCAGCCAATCCCGACGGGCACTCCAGCGGCCCGCAGCTCCGCGACGGGTGCCAGGCCACCACCCAAAATCATGTTGCTGCTGGGGCAATGTGCGACGCCGACGCCCCACTTCCCGAGCCGGGCGATCTCTGCCGCGTCGGGGTAGATGCAGTGCGCGACCCAGGCCCGGCTGGTGCCCCAACCAACCTCCTCGAAGTGGTCAACCGGCCGGCGGCCGAACACCTCGAGGCAGTAGCGGTCTTCGTCGGCATCCTCGGCGAGGTGGGTGTGCAGCCGGACGTCGAGCTGCTCGGCCAGCTCTGCCGTGCGGGTCATCAGCTCAGGCGTCACGGAGAAGGGGGAGCAGGGGGCCAGCGCGATGCGCACCATGGAATTGCGGGCCGGGTCGTGATGGCGGGCGACCTGTGCCTCGCAGTCGGCCAGGATCTCGTCGTCGTCCTGCACCACGGAATCGGGCGGGAGGCCGCCGTCCTTCTGCGACAGGCTCATCGATCCGCGGGTGGGGTGAAAGCGCATGCCGATCTCGGACGCTGCCTCGATCTCGGCGCTGAGCAGGTCGCCGCCGCCCCTTGGATGGACGTAGAGGTGGTCCATCGTCGAGGTGCAGCCGCCTAGTGCGAGCTCGGCCAGCCCCACCCACGCCGACAGGTAGGCGGCCTCCTCATCGAGGCCCGCCCAGATGGGATAGAGCGCGGTGAGCCAGCCGAAAAGGCCCGTGTTGACCGCAGGGGCGAAGGCCCGAGTGAGGTTTTGGTAGATGTGATGGTGGGTGTTGATCAGCCCCGGGGTCACCAGGCAGCCATTGGCATCTATCAGCTCGACGGCCGGCGGCTCCGATCCCGCTGACCCGATGCCGCTGATCTGCCCGGCGGTGATGGCGATCCACCCTCCGGAGAGCTCGCGGCGCCGCTCGTCCATCGTGACCAGCAGCCGGGCGCCGAACACCAGCAGATCAGCGGTCGGACCGCCAGCAGAAGCCATTTCCTGATCCTGCCTGCGCAGCGTGTGCTTGCCGTCCGGCGCAGCTAAAGATTGATCCGCTGGTAACAAGCCTGCCCAACCCGGCGGAAACCCCGCGGCGCCATGCGCTGGTGGCGTCAGAGCGCCACGAGGTTATGGCTCCGGGCCAGGTCTCACGCCAGCGCCACCACCGCACGCAGCGCGGTCTCGATGGCGGCTTCCCAACCGGTCACCAGTCGCTCGTTGACGCCTTCGTAGACCACGTCGTTGGTGACCAGATTGCCGCTGACCGCGCAGACCATGCCGGCCCGGACCCCGCGCAGATGGCCGATCGTGTACAGAGCGGAGGCCTCCATTTCCACATTCAGCAATCCGAGCGCGCTCATCTTGGCGATCTGGTCGGGCGTCTCGGCGTAGAACGCGTCGTCGCTGGCGCCAATCCCGACGTGGACCCCGATCCCGCGCTCGGCGGCGACGTCGCGTGCCGCTGCGATCAGTGCCATGGTGAGCTCGATGTCGGGCACCGCGGGGAAGGTGTCGGGCACGTACATCCGGCTGGTGCCCTCGTTCTTCATCGCTCCGGTGCTGACGATGAGGTCGCCGGTCTTGATCCCTGGTTGCAGCGCGCCCGTCGAGCCCAA
The DNA here is from genome assembly GCA_963839015.1 of uncultured Actinomycetota bacterium. GTDB lineage: Bacteria > Actinomycetota > Actinomycetes > Frankiales > Frankiaceae > DATAZK01. Next base: position 219,911 of record CAWITL010000002.1, read on the forward strand.
CCCGGATCAGGGTCTGGACGCCGCAGTTGATGAGTTCCTCGGCGGCGATCGCGGCGGACGGACAGCCGATGCCCGTCGAGCAGGCGCCCACGGGTACGCCGGCGCGGGTGCCGACCATGCTGCGGTATTCACGGTGGTAGGCGACCTCCCGCGGGTGGTCCAGCACGCGCGCGATGCGGCCCACCCGGTCTGGATCGCCGGGCAGCAGCATTGCCGGGACGGGCCGCGACGGGTCCGGGCGTAGATCGGCCGGCCCTACGCGCAGGTGGTACTGCACGCGGCCGAAGGTGGCCGCCGCCTTGTCGACGAGATCAACGGCGTCAATATGGTCGGTATCGGGGGTGCTCACTGCCTGACGTTATGGACAGATCTCCCCCTGCGACCCTTGGTACGACGGTCCGGAACACATTCGTCACATGCCTGTCACGTTGCCCGGGCTCACCGTCGCCTAGCGTGGCGGAATGCCCGGCGAACGTGACCTCAAGGCGCTCCCGAAAGCCCACCTGCACCTGCACATGGAAGGCGGGATGCGGCCGACCACCTTGGTCGACCTGGCCACCAAGTACGGCATGGACGTTCCGGTGGTGCGCGGCTTCGGCAGCTTCCCGGTATTCGCCGACATGTACGTCGCGGCCTGCGATGTGTTGAAGACGCCCGAAGACCTCACCCGGCTGATCGACGAGACGCTTGATGACGCCGTGGCCGCCGGAGCCGTCTACATCGAGCCTTCCTTTTTCATCCCGCACCACCGCGAACGCCTCGGCCCGGACGAGTACGTCCTGGAGATGGCACTTGACGCTCTCGGCGCCGCGTCCGAACGCACCGGAGTCGCCGCCTCGTTCATGCTTGCCGGCGATCGCACCCGGCCGCCCGAGGACGCCGTGGTGCAGGCGAAGATCGCGGCGAAGTACGTGGGTCGTGGAGTCGCCGCCTTCGGGCTTGCCAACGACGAGGCTCCTTGGCCCCCGGAGCCGTTCGCCGACTCCTTCGCGTTCGCCCGCGACGCCGGCCTGCTCTGCACGCCGCACGCCGGCGAACTCGCGGGCCCTGAGAGCGTGCGCGGAGCATTGGACGTGTTGCACGCCGACCGTATTCAGCACGGCGTCCGGGCCATCGAGGATCCTGCCCTCGTCGAGCGGCTCGTCGAGGAAGAGGTCTGCCTCGACGTCTGCCCGACTTCCAACGTGCTGTTGGCCGTCGTTCCCGATCTGCAATCGCACCCGCTGCCCACGCTGCTCGAGGCAGGGGTGCGCTGCAGTATTAATGCTGACGATCCGCTGCTTTTCGGTCCCGGTCTGCTCGAGGAGTACGAGCTGTGCCGGACCGAACTGGGCCTCAGCGATGAGCAGCTCGCCGAGATCGCCCGGTCGTCGCTGATCTGCTCGGGAGCGCCCTATCGGGTACGCGAGCGGGGGCTCGCGCAGATCGAGGAATGGCTGGGCGCCGAATAGGGCCCGAATGGGTTAGCGGCCCAGTTCCTTGGCGACGCGTGCCCCGAGGTCGCCGTCGACCTGGCGCCAGTAGTCCAAGGCCCGGCTCAGCACGGGATCCACCACGTCCTGCTGGAGGTGACCGGAGATGTTGGAAACCAGGCGTGCCTTAGCGGCGTCGTCCAGCACGTCGCGGTACATCGCGCCCGCCTGACCGAAGTCGTCGTCCTCGCTGTGCAGGGATGCCGCAGCCCTGACGATCTCGCCGGTGACTCCCCATGACGGGTCGGCGCCGAAGATCTCCGGCTGGGCTGCCGGTCCTCCGTAGCTGTTGGGTGCATAGACCGGGTCGCTCGGATTGGCGTAACGCATCGCGCCATCTTTGTTGTAGCTGTGCACCGGCGACTTCGGCTGGTTGACCGGCAGCTGCAGGTAATTGCCCCCAATGCGATAACGATGGGCATCCGGGTAGCTGAACATGCGGCCGAGCAGCATCTTGTCCGGGCTGGGCCCGACGCCCGGCACCATATTCGCGGGTTCGAACGCGGCCTGCTCGACCTGGGCGAAGTAGTTATCCGGGTTGCGGTCGAGCACCATCCGCCCGACTTCCTGCAGCGGGTAGTCGCCGTGCGGCCAGACCTTGGTGAGGTCGAACGGGTTGAAGCGGTAATCCGCGGCGTCCTCGAAGGGCATGATCTGGACCTTCAGCGTCCAGGTGGGGAACTGCCCGCTCTTGATGCTCTTGGACAGCGTCTGGATGTGGTAGTCCGGGTTTTCGCCGGCCATGGATTCAGCTTCGGACTGGGTCCAGAAGTCAATGCCCTGGTCGGTCTTGAAGTGGTATTTGACCCAGAACTTCTCGCCGCCGGCGTTGATCCACATGAACGTGTGGCTGCCGTAACCGTTCATGTTCATCCAGGTCTTCGGGATGCCCCGGTCACCCATCAGCCAGGTGACCTGGTGTGCCGACTCCGGCGACAGGCTCCAGAAGTCCCACTGCATGTTGTTGTCGCGCAGGTGGTTGTCCGCCCGACGCTTCTGCGAGCGGATGAAGTCCTGGAACTTCGAAGGGTCCTTGACGAAGAAGACCGGCGTGTTGTTGCCGACGAGGTCGTAATTGCCCTCTTCGGTGTAGAACTTCAGCGAGAAGCCGCGGGGGTCGCGTGCCGTGTCGGCGTAGCCGGATTCGCCGGCCACGCTGGAGAAACGAGCCAGCATCTCGGTGGTCTTGCCGGGCGCAAAGACGCTGGCCCGGGTGAAGGCGGACACGTCGTGAGTCACTTCGAAGTGGCCGAAGGCGCCGCCGCCCTTGGCGTGCACGACCCGTTCCGGCACCCGCTCGCGGTTGAACTGGGCCATCTTCTGGATGACGTAGTGGTCCTGCATCAGGATGGGGCCATCCGGCCCGGCGGTCAGCGAATGCTCGTCGCTGGTGGCGGGAATTCCTGCATCGGTGGTGGTAAATGGGCGCTTGACATCCGTCATGTCTGGTCGCTACCCCGTCAGGCGCTACCCAAGCGCGATGTCCTCCGGTCGAATCGGGACGCGGTTGAGCTGCAGTCCGGTGGCTGCCCGCACGGCCGCTGCGACCGCAGGTGTCGACGAAATGGTGGGCCCCTCGCCGATCCCCTTCGCGCCGTACGGGGCGTCGGGCTCCGGCTGCTCCACGGAGGCCCAGTCGACCACCGGCATGTCCACGGTCGTGGGGAGCACGTAGTCCTCGAAGCCGGTATTGACCGGAACCCCGTCGTTCGTCACCAGCTCCTCATACAGCGCCAGCCCGACTCCTTGCGCCGAACCTCCCTCGAGTTGTCCCTGCACAGAAAGGGGATTCAGTACGCGGCCGGCGTCCTGTCCGGTGGTCAAGGCGAGCAGCTTCACCACTCCCAGCTCGGGGTCGACATCGACGACCGCCCGGTGCGCTGAGTAGATGAAGCTGACGAAGGCGTCGCCCTGGCCGTTCTCATCCAGCGCGTCGGTCGGGCGGTGCCGGAAGGTTGAGCTCTGCTCGATCGAGCCGTCGGCCAGCAGTTGCGCGAGCGAGGCATCCGACCGGGCCAGCTGCCGTTCGCGTACCGCCGCGGCCACCGCTCGGCTCGCCGCCTGTATTGCCCCACCGCTCATCCAGGTCTGCCGCGAAGCGCTTGACGATCCCGCCGAACCGATTCCGCGGGTGGTCGCGTTCTCCAGTGCGAACTGCTCGACGCCGAGCGAGCCGAGCTCTTCCACCGCGATCTGACGGGCAATCGTGACGAAACCCTGGCCGACCTCGGCGCAGGCGCAGTGCACGGTCGCCAGCGGGAGTCCGGACGCGTCCAGACCGAGGTGCACGCGGGCCTGGGAGTAGTCGTCGAAACCTTCGGAGAACATGATGTTTTTGAAGCCGACCCCGACCCCGACGCCGCGGCGATAGCCGGCCGGAGGCGACTGCGACGGCAGCGGGAAGCTGCAGGCGGCTCGGATGACCTCGCGCACCGGAGTGGCGCCGGTCAGCACCTGCCCGGTGATCAACCGGTCGCCGGTCTGCAACGCGTTGCGCAGACGCAGCTCGACCGGGTCCATACCGAGGCGGGCGGCGATCCGATCCATCTGGGCTTCGTGGGCAACCGCCACCTGAGGCGATCCGAAGCCCCGCATGGCGCCGCAGGGTGGATTGTTCGTGCGCACGGCGACGGCGTTGACGAGTGCATTGGGCACCCGGTAGGGCCCGGGCGCGAAGCAGGCTGCATTGGTGACGACGGCAGCGCTTGTCGAGGCATAAGCCCCGCCGTCGTAGACGAGTGAGACATCGACCCGTACCAGCTCGCCGTCGCGGTGGGCCTCGTGCCGGTAGCTGAGCCTGGCGGGATGGCGGTGGGGATGGCCGAGAAACGACTCGGCGCGGGCGTAGTGCATGCGGACGGGTTGCTGGGTCACGAGCGCCAGCAGGCAGGCGTGGATGTGCAGGGTGACGTCTTCGCGGCCGCCGAACGCTCCGCCCACGCCCCCGAGCGTGAGCTGCACCTGTTCCGGCCGCAGGCAGAGGCTGGCCGCTACCTGGTCACGGTCGGAGTGCAGCCACTGGGTGGCAACTGTCAGGTGCACGCCGCCGTCTGCGGTGGGGACCGCGAGCCCCGCTTCGGGTCCGAGGAAGGCCTGGTCCTGCATGCCGATGACATAGCTTCCGGTGACCACCACAGGCCCGTGGGCAGCAGGATCGCCGCAGCTGATCCGCAATCGGGCGTACGGCTCGTCGTGCTGGGCGAGCATCGGATCGGTCAGCGCCGGAAGTGGCTCGTAGTCAACGACTATTGCCGCCATCGCCCGCGCCGCCGCTGCTGCGTCGACTGCCGCGACGAGAGCAACGGGTTCACCCGCGTAGCGCACGACATCCGCGGCGAGCACCGGCTGATCGGGGCGTTCCAAGCCGTAGGTGGGCCGCCCGGGCACGTCGTCGGCGCTGAGCACCGCGAGGACGCCCGGGAGCCGGCGGGCGGCGCTCAGATCGAGCTGGCGAATCCGGGCCAGCGCATGCGGGCTGCGAAGGGTGCGCCCGATCAGCATGCCCGGTGCCGTGAGGTCACTCGCGTATGGGAACCGGCCCGCTGCCTTGGCCGGCCCATCGGTACGCAACGCGCTGGTGTAGAGCGGTTCGGTGGCGCCCGTCATGACTGGCCGCGTCGCTCGAGGGCCCGTTCTTCCTGGGCCATCCGGACGGCTGCCATGATCCGGCCGTATCCGGTGCACCGGCACAGGTTGCCGCCGAGCGCGAGGCGGGCCGCTGCGTCGTCCACCTGCGGGTCGCGCTCCAACAGGGCGGTGATCGAGACGACGAAACCCGGGGAGCAGAAGCCGCATTGCACTCCGCCGGCTGCTACCAGGCAGCGCGCCACGTCCGCGCCGGGCCCGGCTGCGACCCCCGCCGCCGTCAGGACTTCACAGCCGTCGGCATCGGCCGCCAGCAGGGTGCAGGAGGTGAGCGGCCGTCCGTCGACCAGCACCGTGCAGGCTCCGCAAACCCCCGTTCCGCAGGCTTCTTTGGGCGACGTCACTCCGAGCGTCTCGCGCAGCGCGGTGAGCAGATTGCCGGTCTCTGCGTCTGGCGGCAGGCAGCACGGCACGCCGTCGACCGTGAACGTTGTCACGCGGCCCGGCGCTCGGCCGGCAAGGTCAGCGCCCGGCGTACGAGCACGCCCGCGACGTGTCGGCGGTAGGCCGCTGATGCTGCGACGTCGTCCACCGGGGAAAGCGCGCTTCGAACGGCCTCGGCGACAGCGGACGACAGGTCATGATCCAGCAGCTGGCCGACCGCGCCCGTGCTTGCCAGCAGCTCCGCCGCCGCCACGCGCAACGGCCGCGGACCGCACCCTCCGACGACGATCCGCGGGCGGCCGTCGGCGGGCAGCGAGATCGCCACTGATACGACGCTGCGGCTGACGGCACCCCGCCGGCACACCTTCAAGAATGCCTGGGGGCCGGTGGCGGGAGCCCAGTGGAAATCCACCAGGAGCTCACCTTTCGCGAGCCCGCTGCCCCCACCTTCAGCGAGCAGGTCAGCAACGGTCACGACGCGCGTTCCAGGTCCGCTGGCGATGGTCGCCCGGGCGTCAAGGGCCAGCAATGCACACAGCGAATCGCCCACCGGACTGGCGGTGGCGACGTTGCCGCCGAGCGTGCCCGCGCCTCTGATCTGGGTCGACCCCATGGTGGCCGCCGCTGACCACAGGACGGGTGCTGCCTCGCGCGCAACGCCCGCCGGACCCGTCAGGTCGGCATAGGGCACGGCTGCCCCGACGCGTATCTCAGCCGAGTTAACGCGGATCCGCGTCAACTCTGCGACGCGCCGCACCGCCACCACGTCGCCCAGCGCGCGGAGGCCGTGGGTCACCTCGACCATCACGTCGGTGCCGCCCGCGATGATGGTGGCGTCGAGATTGCGCAGGGCATCCAACGCCTCATCCAGAGTCGTTGGACGAGCGACGGTCACCCTGCGGAGGCTAATTCTGTCGTGTTGCGACGGTATTGCGCACGACTATGCCGGGCCGCTGGCTACGGGCGGGTGCACCTGACTCCAGTGTCTGGCGATGTCGACCCGGCGCGTGATCCACACCCGGTCATGGGTTTGCACGTAGTCCAGGAAGCGGGCTAACGATGCGGTGCGTCCCGGACGGCCGGCGAGGCGGCAGTGCAGCCCGACCGAGAGCAGCTTCGGAGCCGCGGCGCCTTCCGCGTAAAGGGTGTCGAAGGCGTCGCGCAAATAGTCGAAGAAGTCAGTGCCCGACCCGAAGCCGGTCGGGCTGGCGAACCGCATGTCGTTGGTATCGAGCGTGTACGGAACGACGAGGTGGTCGGCCGCACCGACCTTGACCCAGTACGGCAGGTCGTCGGCGTAGGAGTCGCTGTCGTAGAGGAATCCGCCGTGTTCGACGACGAGTTTTCGGGTGGCAGGTGAGTCGCGGCCGGTGTACCAGCCGAGCGGGGCGGCGCCGTAGAGCCGGCGGAAAATGTCCACCGCCTCCTGCAGGTGAGCACGCTCGACCGCTTCCGGCACCTCCTGATAAGGCAGCCAACGCAATCCATGGCAGGCGATCTCATGCCCGGCCTCGGCAAACGCCATCGCGACACCCGGATTGCGTTCGAGCGCCCGGGCCACCCCGAAAACGGTGAGCGGAAGGTCGCGTTCGGCAAAGAGTCGCAGCAGCCGCCACACACCGGCCCGCGAGCCGTACTCGTAGAGCGATTCCATGCTCAGGTGGCGATCCGGGAAAGGCGGCGGGTCAAACATCTCCGACAGGAACGTCTCGGCGTGCGCATCGCCGTCCAGGACGCTGCGTTCGCCGCCTTCCTCGTAGTTCAGCACGAACGACAGCGCCAGGCGCGCTTGACCGGGCCACTGCGGGTCGGGCGGGTGAGCTCCATAGCCGATGAAGTCGCGAGGATAGGGCCCGCCGTTCATGTGCCAGCAGCGAGTACGCGATTGGCGAAGACAGCGCGTGCCTCGTCATGCGTGGCCACATCCAGCGCTACCGCGACTGACCTCGGCGGCAGTCCCAGCCGGCGTTCCACATCCCCCAAGAGGGCGTCCCACCAGCCGGCTTCCGCAGCGGCCAGGTCGGGTGGCTCTGCCGAGAGGGGCAGGACGACGGCGCCGCCGGTCATCTTCGCGGCCTGGGTGACGGCGTCCACGATCGAAGCGCTGACCGGTGCGCCGTCAAGGGAGATGGCCGGCTCGAGCTGGCTCAGCCCGCGTAAGGGTGACAGAGTCGAGGTGTCATCGGTGGCCGATCCCCGGGCCAGCAGGCGTAGCCGTTGAGCGTCGTACGTGCGGCACAGGGTGGCGATGACGGCCAGTTCCTTCGCCGAGACCGATAGCGCCGTATCGGTGAGGTGCGGCTGCGGTGGAGTGCGGTTCATGAGGTCACCTCTGGACGGTCGTTCGACGTGTCGAGTTCGAGCAGGGTGGACAGCAGGATTTCAGCCCCCAGCACCAGGTCTGCCGGATCGGTGGCTTCCTCCGGGCAGTGGCTGCGGCCGCCCGAGCTCGGCACGAAAATCATTCCGACCGGCCCGAGCGCGGCGACGATCTGAGCGTCGTGACCGGCGCCGCTCGGCATGGCACGGGCCGCGAATCCTCGTTCTCTCGCCACGCGTGAAATCGCCTCTTGTACGGCGGGATCACAGGCCGCGGCTGCGACAGCCTGTCGGGAATTGATGACGGCGGCGACGCCCCGCCGGCGACTGATGGCTTCGATCTCGGCCTGCAGACGCAGCACGGCTGCCGCGAGCCGGGAATCGTCACCGTCGCGCAGATCGATACCGAGGCGGGCCAGCCCTGGAACGACGTTGCGCACGCCCGGCTCGACGTGGGCCAGCCCGGTGGTGCCTACCTGAACGGCTCCGCTCGTGGCCAGCGATTCGACGGCCAGCACGATCTCGGCGGCGGCGGTCAGGGCGTCGGCGCGCAGGTCCATGGGGGTCGTCCCGGCGTGATTGGCGGCGCCCCGTAGCTCGATGTCGATGATCATCCGTCCGGGGCAGGAGGTGACCACTCCGAGCCGCTCGCCGGCAGCGTCGAGGAGCGGCCCCTGCTCGACGTGCAGTTCCACGAAGGCGGCGAGGGTGGGCTGCGACCAGGCTGCGGTGTCGATGGCGGTGGGATCGCCGCCGCCATCGCGTAGCCGCTGCACCAGGGCGACACCCAGGTCGTCGAGCGAGTCGAGCAAGGCTGCGTCCAGCAATCCGGCGACAGCCAACGAGCCGGTGAAGCCGGGCGCCCCGCGGGCTCCTTCCTCGTTGGAGAAGGCCACGAATACCAGGTCGTGATGCAGCCGCATCGCGGACCGGGCGAGGGCGGCTGCGACCTCGACTGCCGCGATCACCCCGTAGGCCCCGTCGAGCGGCCCGGCGGCGACGACGCTGTCGACGTGGCTTCCGGTCGCGAGCCGCGCACTCGCGCTGCCGTCGCCGGCCCGGATCGCGACCAGATTGCCCGCCGCGTCGAGTGAAGGGGTCAGTCCGGCTTCGGTCAGCCAGCCCGCGATCAGCTGCTTGGCCGCGACCTCCTCGGGTGAGAACGCCAGTCGCGTGACACCTCCGGCGGGCTCGGCGCCGATGGCGGCCAGCTGGTCGAGGCGCGCAAGCAGCCTGGCCCCGTCGATGTACAGCCCTGCGGGCACAGCGGGGACAGCCGGCGTGACGGGGACGGTCATCTGCCGAGCGCGCCGGCGAGCCGCTCCTGGTCGGCCAAGAACGACTGATAGGCGCGCCAGCCGCCCAGCCCGGCAATGTCAACGACGTGATCGCCTGGCGCAATACGTTCGAACTGCAGGTGCATCGCGTTGACGACGGTTCCATCAGCGAGCTCCACGACCCCGAGCTCAAGCTCGGCGGGTTCCTCGGGCATCAGGGAGTCATACAGCATCTCTTCGGGCAGCTCGTAGAGCTCACCTTCGATGCTGGCTCCCCTCAGGCCGGCCTTCGCGCCGGCCGGAATCGGGTAGAGGCCGGGGAAGGCGTCGCGGACCGCGTAGAAGCGATACAGCGGTGCCGTGCTGGCCGGGCCCAGGAAGCGCGCTCCGTCGACGGCGTGATGGTCGGGTTGGCCGCTCATGGCCGTCCCGTTCAGGAACATGCGTCGCACCTGCGGCTGCCATCCTTCTCGTCGGTGGTCGTGATCTTCGAAGGTAGGCATATCCGGCCCATCCCGGCGATCTGGGCGGGAAACGGAACCCACCGTTAACAGCAGTGACATGCTGCCGCCACGCGACGGGGCAAACGTCGGGCACGGGCCGGCAATGCAGGGGGAGCGTTAAGACGTTGGGCGTTGGGTTGTGCGCGGAACTATGGGCGGAACTGTGAGCGGAATCGTGCTCGGTGGCAACCGTTTCGGCAAGGCCGAGGTGCGGGTCGTGCGTATCGACCGGTCCGAGAGCGGGGTCGCGCTGCCCACCGACCTTTCGGTCACCAGCCATCTGAGCGGCGACTTGGAAGCCGTCCACCTGCAGGGGGACAACGCCGGCGTGCTCACCACCGACGCCCAGAAGAACACGATCTACGCCTTCGCCCGCGATGCGCAGCCTGGGGCGATGCCCTCTGCAGCGGAATTTGGTTTGCGGCTGGCACGCCATTTCGTGGAATCAGTGGATTCCGTCCGCCGCGCCCAGATCGAGATCTCGGCCTATCCGTGGACGCGGATCCGGGCCCACGGCACCGACGCGCCGCATTCGTTTCAAAGAGCGGGCGGGCCGACGGTCGTCACGCAGGTGACATACGAGGCGGGTCGGGCCTGGGTCGTGGCGGGGCTTGAAGATCTGGTGGTCATGAATGCCACTGACTCGGAGTTCAAGGGCTTTTTGAAGGACGGATATACCACGCTCGCCGAGACCGATGAGCGCATTCTCGCGACGGCGGTGAGCGCCCGGTGGAGGTACGCCGACTTCGACGTGGACGCCGCTGATTCCGGTGCTGGCACACCGGTCGACTGGGACAAGAGTGTCGAGGAGTGCCAGCGGCTCTTGCTAGCGGCCTTCGCTGACACCTACAGTCGCTCCCTCCAGCAGACCTTGTACGCAATGGGGACGCGGGTGCTCGCTGATCGGCCGGAGGTGATGGAGGTCCGTCTTTCGATGCCGAACAAACATCACTTCCTGGTCGACCTCTCGGCTTTCGGCCGCGACAATCCCGACGTGGTCTACTACGCCGCGGATCGGCCCTATGGCTTGATCGAGGGAACCGTCACCCGAGATGACGCACCACCGCCAGGTCCTGCCTGGAGCACCTGGTGACCCGCCAGCCCGGCCATCAGAGCGGGCAGTCAGGCCTCGTCCGGTTACGCGCTCTTCCGCTCGTGGAGCGGGCGGCGACCCTGTTCGGATGCTGCGCGTCGACGCGGTGGGCTGCCGTCGTCTCGGAGCATCTTGACGAATGTGCCGACGACGAGCAGCTCTTCGCCCTGGCAGAAAATGTCTGGTGGCTGCTGTCGCCGGGCGATTGGCGGGAAGCTCTTGACGCTCACCCCAAGATCGGTGAGCGCACGGCGCCGGGCAGTCGCGAAGGGCGGGAGCAGGGTGCGATGGCCACGGCCGGACCGGCGCTGCGTGAAGAGATCGCTGAAGGTAACCGGGCGTACGAGGAGCGGTTCGGCATGACCTACGTGGTACGCGCTCGGGGGCGTAACCCCGCTGAGCTTCTCCTGCTGCTGCGGCGGCGGCTGAACAACGATCCGGAGGCGGAGCTGCGGGTCGCGGCAGGCGAACAGGCGGAGATCACCCGGCTGCGTCTGGCAGAGGTGCTGGCGCAGTCCGTCGCGGCATGACTCTGTCCACGCATGTGCTCGACGTGGGCGTCGGTCATCCGGCCCGGGGGATTGCTGTCAGGGCGGAGCGAGAGACCGCCGACGGTTGGCAGTCGGTCGCCACCGGGATCACCGACGCCGACGGCCGGGTCTCGCCTTTGGTGGCCATGGCCGAGTGGCAGCCCGGACGGTGGCGGCTCATCTTCGAGGTGAGTGATTACCTCGGCGCGGAGGCGACGTTTCCCACCGTCACCCTTGAGCTCAACGCCCTTTCTGCGCATCGGTTGCACGTGCCGCTGCTGCTCAACCGTCACGGCTACACCGTTTATCGGGGGAGCTGAGTTACCGGGGGAGCTCGGCGTCCAGCAATCGGCTCAGCGCAAGCGGATCGTCGCCCATTGCCGTGAGCTGGTAGCCGACCGCGCCGGGAAGCGTCAACCACGCGGCGCGCGCGTTTCCCGGGAGCGGCTTCGGGTTCGAGAAATCCCCGCCGATGACGAGCAGCGATCCCACGGCACGCGGTCGCCAGGGACCACCCACCTCGCCGCTGAGTTCGAGGTCCTGCCGCAGCACCGGTCGACTGGCCACGTCGAGACGCGTGACCAGTCGTGCTTCGCCTCCGCATTCTCCGCTGCGCCCGCGGATGGTCTCCTCGCGCACTAGGAGCTCGGCGTCTGCCGCCACCCTCAGCCCGATGTCCAAGGTGTGTCTCGCTTCGGCAGCGACGACCGTGGGGGGCAGCACGAGCGTCAGGCTGGCTCCCTCGGCGAGCTCGACCCGTACCCGCATCCGGGACGGCTCTCCTGAGCGTGACGGCAGCGCGACCGTCGCGGCGGCTCCCGCCACTTCCAGCGCAGCGCCGGGGCCCACCTCGATCTCCAACGTCAGCACGTCGCCGCCGAGGGGTCCGAATGCCCCCGCCACCAGATGCACGCGGGTGCGGCCGGCCATCGGGGTCGGCCGGACCGTCAGAGCACCATCACCTTCCAGGTGCGAGAGGCGAGTGACGCCGTCACGGGCGTCGGCGACGATCCTCGCGCGCGACTGCACCCGCGGTCAGACCCGGCCCAGCTGAGCGCGTACCCAATCGGCAACCGGGGCCACCCCCGCGTCATCTCGCAGGCAGGTCAGCAGCGTGGGCAGCGTCCCGCGGGCCGCCGCCGAATCGCGGCGCATGACCTCGAGGTCCGCACCGACCAGCGGCGCCAGGTCGGTCTTGTTGATGACGAGAAGGTCTGCGGTGGTGACGCCCGGCCCACCCTTGCGCGGCACCTTGTCACCCCCGGCCACATCCAGGACGAAGATCTGCGCGTCGACGAGGCCGCGGCTGAAGACGGCGGTGAGGTTGTCACCCCCGCTTTCGACCAGGACGAGTTCGAGCCCGGGGAAGCGTTCGTCGAGGTCCTCTACGGCGTCGAGATTGGCGGCGATGTCGTCTCTGATCGCCGTGTGGGGGCAGCACCCGGTGGCCACCGCGCTGATCCGCTCATCCGGCAGCACGGCGTTGCGGCGCAGAAAGTCGGCGTCCTCGGTGGTGTAGATGTCGTTCGTCACGACGGCCAGGTTGATCTCGCCTCGAAGGGTGCGACACAGGGCGGCCACCAGCGCCGTTTTCCCTGACCCGACCGGCCCCCCGATCCCGATCCGCACCGCCCGCCCGGTGGGCTCGACCGAGACGTGAAGGTCGCGCCCGTGGGGGTGCGGATGGGGCGGTGGCGGCGCAAGTTCGGTCATTCGGCCTCCGGTCCGGGCGCTGGCGGTACGGGAACTACCGCGGCTCCGTGGCGCTGCCGCGATCAGATCAGTCCCATGTTCTCCTACCCGCATGACATCGGTGAGTCGGCCGCCCGAGTCGCTCGCCGCCACGAGCGCTTGGGTTCGGTGCTGATCCGGTCGATGCATGGTGAATGACCATCAGTGCGGGGGTCCGGGCAACCGGAACGCAGCCGCCGGCGCCCCGCCGTCGTCGATGGCTCGTGCCAGTTGTGCTGGCGGCGTTGCTCGCGGTCGCCGCAGTCCAGCTGGTGGCGTACGTGACCAAGGACGCGCCTCCGACCTCGAATCCGAAGAAGATTGCCGCCGCCCAACTTCTGGTGGACGGGTTGGCGACACCCGCCGGCGCGACCCGGGACCGCTATGCAACCGCCTGCGGAATTGCCTCGTCGTACTGCATCAGCGCGGCAAGCCTCACTCCTCGGGCGATGGTGGACGGCGTGGTGGCCGAACTGAAGACCCGCGGCGCCGGCCTGAACGGGACGAAGTGCGATCCCTCGTTGCACGACGTTCTTGGGCTCGACTGCGTCGCCGATCTCAGATACCACGGTGCCGGGCTGACGGTGATGGCGAGCAGCACCATGGCGGACGGGACACGGGCACCGAACTGGCTCCTGGTTGAGGTCGTCGATCCCCATGCCTCGACGTCCATGGGGCAAAGCAAGCCGCTGGGTACATGGCAGTCGCTGCATCTCTTACCGGCGGGGTGGCACCGGATCGCGACGTGCAAAACCCCATTGCCGACTGGGTGCGCCGGATATTCGTTGACGGCCACGGTGCCATCGAGCTATACGCAAGCCAGCGCACAGTTGCAGGCTTCGATCACCGCTGCCGGATTTCGCGCGGGGATTCGCTGCTACGTGGAGACCAGCGTGACCCGAGCCCATTGCGCCGTCACCGGCAATCGGTATCGGACCATCGGCGGGAAGGACGACGTGCTCTTCATCGCCTTGCTGAACCGGGTTGATACGGGCACCTCGACGCTGCGCCTTTCGGTGGCGCCGCTCTAGCCAACTCCGCACCGGCGTGAGCTCACGACGTGACTTGAGCTCACGACGTGAAGAGCGTGCTCGGCCGGCCAGCGTGCTGTTCGGCGAAGACGTCGAGCAGGGGATGGCCTGCCGCCGGCAGTTCGTGGAGCGAGGCTGCCGCGGTCGCCTTTCGCGCCGTGTCCTCAGCAGCCGGTCCGAGCCGGGCCAGCAGACCCGTGACGGCGATGGGATCGAGGCCAAGGAGCCGGACCGCCGCTGATGCCGGGCCGCTGATCGAGGCCAGTGCAGCCACCAGGGCCGCGTCCGAAGGGTTGCCCCCCGCGGCGCAGACGGCAACCCCGAGGACGAGCGCGTGGTGCGGGCGTCTACCCACGGGACCGACCGGTGCATACGCCTGATGGGGCCAGCTGGCACGGGCGAGGCGCAGCAGCCCCCGACCTTGTGCGCGGCTCGCGTTCCGGGCTGCCTCCGAAGGCATTCGGGCGTCGGCGTCGAGGTCCAGTTGGGAGAGCCCAGGAGCAAAGTCGGTGTCGCCGGCGACTACACAAGCCGCGGCTGCCAGGGCCGCCGCGACCAGACCAGCGGTGGCAAGTCGCACTTCCAGCAGCGCCAGCAGCGTCGCCTCATCGGAGACGATTCCCGCCGCGATCGCCGCTTCCACTCCGCCCGAATGTGCCAGTCCTCCGCTCGGGCTGCGGCCGTCCGCCAGTAGCAAAACCCCTGCGGTTACGGTCATCTCGTGCTCGCTCTGCCCATCAGCGTCAGGCCATGAAGTAGCGCTGCGCCATGGGAAGCACCGACACCGGAGCCTCTTCCACGACGGCGCCGTCGATGCGCACCGTGAACGTGTCCGGCTCCACCTCGATACGAGGCAGCGCAGAGTTCTCCGGCAGGTCGGCCTTGCCGCGATGGCGGGTATCGGCGACGGGCACCAGCTGACGCTCCACCGCGAGTCGATCCGCCAGGCCGAAGTCGATGGCCACCGGTGCCACGAAGAACAGGCTGGTCTCGGCCGGCACCCTGCCGTAAGAACCCCACATAGGACGGGGAAAGCGGGGTTGCGGGGTCGGGATCGAGGCGTTGCCATCGCCCATTGGTGCGTACGCGATCATGCCGCCCTTGATGACGGCCTCCGGCCGCACTCCGAAGAAGGCGGGGTCCCACAGCACCAGGTCGGCGAGCTTGCCCACCTCCACCGATCCCACCTCGGAGTCGATGCCGTGGGCCACCGCCGGGCAGATCGTGTACTTCGCGACATAGCGCCTCGCGCGCAGGTTGTCGGCACCCGAGTTCGCCCCGCGGTCACCGGGTAGCGCACCACGGCGCAGCAGGTTCACATGCGCCGTCTGCCAGGTGCGGATGACGACCTCGCCGATCCGGCCCATCGCCTGGGAATCGCTGCCAATCATGGAGATTGCGCCCAGATCGTGGAGTACGTCCTCGGCCGCCATCGTCGAGGGCCTGATCCGGCTTTCGGCGAAGGCCAGGTCTTCGGGCACCCGTGAGTTGAGGTGATGGCAGACCATCAGCATGTCGAGATGCTCGGCGAGGGTGTTGACGGTGTGGGGGCGGGTCGGGTTCGTCGAGCTGGGCAGGATGTTGGCGACTCCTGCGACCGTGATGATGTCCGGTGCGTGGCCGCCGCCGGCACCTTCGGTGTGGTAGCTGTGGATCGACCTGCCGCCGATGGCCGCGAGCGTGTCCTCCACAAAGCCGGCCTCGTTGAGGGTGTCGGTGTGCAGCGCCACCTGGACGCCATATTGGTCGGCGACACCAAGGCATGCGTCGATGGCGGCCGGGGTCGAGCCCCAGTCCTCATGCAGCTTGAAACCGCCCGCTCCGTGCTGCAACTGCTCGACAAGAGCGTTATGCCCCACGGTGTTGCCCTTGCCCAGCAGCAGCACATTGACCGGCCAGGTGTCGAGCGCCTCGAACATCCGGGCCAGGTTCCAGGCGCCGGGGGTGATGGTGGTGGCCTTCGTTCCGTCGGCCGGGCCCGTGCCGCCGCCGATGAGGGTCGTGGTGCCCGCTGCGAGTGCTTCCGGGAGCTGGGTCGGGCTGATCAGGTGGACGTGGCTGTCGACCGTGCCGGCGGTCAGGATCTTGCCGTTGCCGCTCATTACCTCGGTCGAGGGGCCGATCACCAGATCCGGATGGACCCCCGCCATCGTCTCGGGGTTTCCGGCTTTGCCGAGGGCGACGATCCGCCCGCTCCGGATGCCCACATCGGCCTTGATGACACCCCAGTGGTCCAGCACGACCGCTCCGGTGATCACCAGATCGGGCGTGCCTTCCAGCCGGGTGCGCACTGACTGGCCCATCGATTCGCGGATCACTTTCCCGCCGCCGAACACCGCCTCGTCCCCGGTCGCGAGGCCCCCGGGGCCACGGGAGAGGTCCTGCTCGATCTCGATGAACAGGTCAGTGTCGGCAAGCCGAAGCTGATCGCCGGTGGTTGGTCCGTACAGCTGCGCGTATCGCTCCCGCTCGAGCTCGCTCACGGCGCTCCCGACCCGTCAACGCGTGGCCGGTCGAGTGACCCGGCCGCCAATCCGCGTATCCCATGCACCATCCGCTCACCCGCCAGCGGCACCAGCGAGACCTGCTGCGCCAGGCCCGGCTCGAACCGCACGGACGTGCCGGCGGGAACGGCCAAACGGTGGCCCCACGCCGCTTCCCGGTCGAAGGTGAGGCCCGCGTTCGTCTCGGCGAAATGCAGGTGTGAACCGACCTGGATCGGACGGTCAGCGGTGTTCTCCACGCGCAGCACCAGGACGGGACGTCCGGGGTTCAGTTCGATGGCGGCGCCGTCGTCTCCGGCTGCCATCCGTAGCTCGCCGGGGATCATGGGATCGGGTTGTGCACGGTGACCAGCTTCGTCCCGTCGGGAAAAGTCGCCTCCATCTGCACCTCCACCAGCATCTCCGGGATCCCTTCCATCACGTCTTCGCGGGTCAGCACCTCGCGTCCGGCGACCATCAGTTCGCTGACGCTTCGCCCGTCGCGCGCCCCCTCGATGACGAACGCGGAGAGGATGGCGACCGCCTCGGGATAATTGAGTCGCAGGCCCCGGCTGCGGCGCCGGGTCGCGACTTCGGCGGCCCACAAGACGGTGAGTCGCTCCTGCTCACGCGGAGTCAGCTGCACCCGCCGACCTTAGACACGCCAGAGAGCGGCGCGAGCGGGCTGCGGCGAGGGCTCGAAGATCTTCACGCGTGTGCAATGTGAACGTCACGCCCGCGTCGCCACGCAGGAACGGCCCGGTGTTTCCACACTGGTCGCCGAACGGTGATACTCGGCGCATATCCGGCGCTGCCCGAGGCGCCCAGCTGTTCGGGGAGGGACATCGGTGGCGCTCGGCCCGCTTCGGCCCTCGGACCCGCCGAGCTACGGTCCCTACCGGCTGCAGAGCCGGCTCGGCGCCGGGGGCATGGGCGTCGTGTATCTCGCTTTCGGTCCCGATGGGGTCTCGGAGACGGCGGCGGTCGCGCTCAAGGTGTTGCAGCCCATGCTGGCCGAGGACGACGAATACCGGGCGCGGTTCGTGCGCGAGGTCGGCGCCGCTCGCCTGGTGGACAGCCCGTATGTCGCCCGCGTCGTCGCGGCCGAGACCCGGGCCGACACGCTCTGGATGGCCACCGAATACGTCGAGGGCGCCACCCTGGCGCGGGCTGTCGAGAGCAACGGTCCGGTGCCTGGCGACCGGCTCCACGGGCTGGCCTCTGATCTGGCATCGGCGTTGCAGGCACTGCACCTCAAAGGGGTCGTCCATCGCGATCTCAAGCCGGCCAATGTCGTATTGGCATGGAGCGGCCCCAAGCTCATTGATTTCGGGATCGCCAAGCAGGAGGGCGCGACCGATCTGACCCAGGCCGGCGCGACGGTCGGCTCGTTGCTCTGGATGAGCCCCGAGGTGCTGGCAGGGTATCCGGGCGGGCGCGCATCGGACATCTTCGCGTGGGGAATGTGCGTCGCCTTTGCCGGTACGGGCCGGCCCCCGTTCGGTGCCGGCGACGCGCACGCGGTGGGATATCGCATCTCGCGGGAACCGCCGGACCTGCGGGGACTCCCGCGCGGTTTGACCGACCTCGTCGCCGCAGCGCTGTCGAAGGAGCCCAACGCCCGGCCTTCGGCGCGTGACCTGTGCGTGGCCCTCGGGGTGGACCAGACGCAGCAGATGACGGCCGTCGCCATTCCCAGCCCGGAGGGGGGATGGACGGGCCCTCGCGGGGCCGCCACCACGCAGGGGATGGCTCCGGGTCAGCCGCTCACGCCGCCGCCCCCCAACCCGCCGCCCGGGTGGCCCGGAGCCCCTGCAGGTGGAGCCAACGGCCACTCCGAGGGGTCGAAACGTCCCAAATGGCTGCTGCCGGTGGCAATCGTGGGCGGCCTCGTCGTCCTCGGCGGGATCGTCGCCGGGATCCTGGCAGCCACCGGGGGGAAGTCGCATTCCGCCGGTCCGACCGCGAGTCCACTGGTCAGCCCGACCTCAACGCCGTCGCCGTCCGCAAGCCCCAGCAGCTCGCCGCCGCCGACCTCGACTCCTCCGACCTCCGCGCCGCCCACGTCAACCGCGCCCGTGGTGGCCTCGCTCTCGCAAGCGGAGTCGGTCGTGAAGGACGACGGCTACACGCCATATTCCGATTCAGCGTCGAACTGGGATCCGACGGCGCCGATCAACGTCATTCTCGGCACGCTGACGGGGTCGGCCGACGGCTTCAACAACTGGGCTTTCTTCTTCGCCGGCAACACCTTCATCGGCCACGACACCAGCGATCCGAGCGCCCAGATCTCCGTCTTCGGACGTACCAACAATGTGATCACGCTGTCCTACCAGCTCTTCGCCCCCAACGATCCGCTCTGCTGCCCGACCGCCCCCTCGCAGGCCGTCCGATTTCAGTATCTGAATGGCGTCCTCACCCCGCTCGATCCGATTCCGCCGTCGGGAGGCTCGGGCAACCACCGCTGAGTCCTGCTCGGGCGTCTGATCTGATGCATGTCATGACTGACCCGCAGAAGCTGACTGGCCCGCTGACCGGCTACCGGATCCTCGAGCTCGCCGGCCTCGGTGCCCTCCCCTTCGGCACCATGAAGCTGGCCGACATGGGCGCTGACGTCATCCGGATCAACCGGATCAGCGAAGCGCCGGACGAGGCCCCCAGCGAGATCGCCCCCAAGCAGTTCTGGCGGGAGTTCGACCGTGGCCGCCGCTCCATCGCCGTCGACCTGAAGTCGCCCGCGGGTATCGCGCTGGTGCTCGATCTGGCGGAGCAGTCCGACGTGCTGCTCGAGGCGTTTCGCCCGGGGGTGACCGAGCGGCTCGGCCTGGGTCCCGAAGAGGTGATGGCGCGTAATCCCAAGCTGGTTTACGGGCGTCTCACCGGCTGGGGGCAGACCGGTCCGCTGGCGAAGGTGGCCGGGCACTCGCTCAACTACGAGTCGCTGTCCGGCGCGATCGGCTCCATCGGACCGGTCGGAGGCCCGGCGGTGCCGCTGCTGCAGGTACTGGGCGATTTCGCCGGCGGGGGACTGAACCTGGCCTATGGGGTGGTGTGCGCCCTGCTGGAGGCGAGCCGCACCGGAAAGGGCCAGGTGGTCGACGCGGCCATGCTGGACGGGGTCATGTCGCTCTACAGCGTCTTCTACGGGATGGCGGCGTCCGGGATGCATACGGAGGACATCGGCACGAACCTTTTTGACGGGGGTGCGCCGTTTTACAACGTCTACGAGACCTCAGACGGCCGCTACGTGACCGTCGCCCCCATCGAGCCGCACTTCTACCGCCAACTGCTGGATGCGCTCGAGATCCCGGCTGATGACATGCCGGCCCAGTACGACCAGAGCCAGTGGCCGGCCGTCCGCGACCAGCTGGCGGCGGTCTTTCGCACTCGTACACGCGATGAATGGCAGCAGCGGCTGGAAGGAACGGACGTCTGCTTCGCGCCGGTCATGCGCCTCGGCGAAGCGCATGAGCATCCCCACAACATCGCCCGCGGTGCCTTCGTCACGACGCCGGACGGTGGCCGGCAGCTGCGCCCGGCGCCGCGGCTGTCGGGCATGGCGGCAAACGGCGATGCGGTCAACCCGTCGTATGCCTATGTCGGGGCTGACACCGACACCGTGCTGGCCGAATTCGGGCTCGAACCGGAGGTGATCGGGCAGCTGCGCAAGGCCGGGGTGGTGGCCTGACCCCGCGTCAGGTCGGCAGCCTCCTCCCGGTACGGTGACGCCCCATGACAGCAGGGCCACTGGCAGGGATCCGGATCGTCGACACGTCGACGGGAATCAGCGGGGCCTACGCGACGAAGCTTTTTGTCGACGCGGGTGCCGACGTCGTCAAGGTCGAGCCGCCCGGCGGTGATCCACTACGCCGGTGGTCTGCGTCGGGTTCGGCGGGAGCTGCCGCCGGGGCGCTCTTCCGGTTCCTCGCCGCGGGAAAGCGCTCGGTAGTGGGTGTCGTCAGCGATCGCGACATACAGCGGCTGATTGCCGGAGCGGATCTCGTGGTGGACTCGGGTGACGCGGGCCTTGATCCCACCGCCCTGTTCGCCGCCGACCCCCGCCTCGTCGTCTGCTCGATCACGCCGTACGGCCTCACTGGTCCTTATGCCGGGCGCCCGGCCACCGAATTCACCGTCCAGGCTGAGTGCGGCTCGATCGCGGGCCGCGGCACCCTGGACCGACCGCCTGTCCAGGCCGGCGGCCGGGTGGCGGAATGGGCCGCCGGAGTGACGGCGGCCGCCGCCGCGCTTGCGGTGTTGCGTAGATCGACGCGTACCGGCGAAGGTGCCGTGCTGGACGTCTCCTGGTTCGAGGCGATGGTCCTTTCCACCAACCTCTACAGCGACCTGATGTTCAGCCTGATGGGCCGCCCTGACGTACCGGGGCCGCCGCGCAGCGTCGAGCTTCCCTCGATCGACCCGACTTCGGACGGCTGGGTCGGCTTCAACACCAATGGGGCCAAGCACTTTCGGGGTTTTGCCGAGATGGTCGGCCGGCCCGATCTGGTTGGTCATCCGCAATGGGGGGCGATCGGCGGCCGGGTCGCGGCCCGCGCCGAGTGGGACGAGATCGTGCGCAGTTACACCAAGGCCCATACCACCGCGGAGGTGCTGGCGGACGCCGCCGAACTGCGGGTGCCCGCGGCCCGGGTGAATGACGGCCACACCATCCTGTCGGAAGAGCAGTTGATCGCCCGCGACTTCTTCGCCGGCGATCCGGCTGACCCGTCCAGTGCCGTCCGCATGCCGCGCCCGCACTATCTGCTCAATGGTCGGCGGCCGGAACAGGCCGGGCCCGCTCCAGAGCTCGGCGCTTCCGATCCCGCCGATCTGCTACGCGAGCGACCCGCGACCACTGCGCCAGCCACCGGTGCGCTTCCGCTCCAGGGACTCAAAGTGCTGGACCTCACCGCGTGGTGGGCCGGTCCGGCGGTTTCCCAACTACTCGCGGCGATGGGGGCCGAGGCCGTCCACGTCGAATCCCTTACCCACCTCGATCCCATGCGGCTGGCCAGCGCGATCATGTTCATGGGGCGTGATCGCTGGTGGGAGTTCAGCGGGTTCCATCTGGCGATCAACACCAACAAGAAGGGCGTGACCATCGATCTCGGTGGCGACGAGGGCCTGGCGCTGCTGCGCCGCCTCGTCGAATGGGCCGACGTCGTCGTCGAGAACTACACGCCGCGGGTCCTGGAGCGCTGGGGGATGGGCTGGGAAGCCGTCCATGCCCTCAATCCGACCGCCGTGATGATGCGCATGCCCGCTTTCGGGCTGGACGGTCCCTGGCGGGCCCGGCTCGGCTTCGCGCAGACCGTGGAGCAGATGTCTGGAATGGCCTGGGTGACGGGCTACGCCGACGGGGAGCCGACGGTGCCGCGTGGCCCGTGCGACCCCATGGGGGGCATGCACGCGGGCTTCGCCGCCCTCGTGGCGTTGGAGGCACGTGACCGCACCGGAGAGGGTCTGCTGGTGGAGGCCCCGCTGCTGGACAGCGCGCTGAACATGACCGCCGAGCAGGTCATCGAATTCACCTCGACCGGGACCATCCTGGAGCGGGACGGCAACCGTTCGCCGTCCGCCGCGCCGCAGGGGCTCTACGCCTGCCACCCCCCGGCGGCGATGGGAACCGCCGACGAAGCCTGGCTGGCGCTTTCGGTGGCCAACGACGAGCAGTGGGAGGCGCTGGTCAAGGTGCTCGGAGCGCCCGTCTGGGCGCAGGATCCGAAGCTGGCCACCCACGCCGGCCGCCGGGCGGCCGCGGATCGTATCGATGCCGAACTGACGGGCTGGGCGCTCGGCCGTGACGTCGCGGAGACTGTCGAGCTGCTGATCGCGGCGGGAATCCCGGCGGCCACCCTGACCAACCCGCGAAATCTGACGCGCCATCCCCACCTGGCCGCCCGTGGCTATCTCGAGCAGGTGCCCAATGAGGTGGTCGGCACTCACGGCGTCCCCGGCCTTCCGCTGCGGATGTCGGGTGTCGATCGTTGGATCCGGCAGGGCGCCCCGCTGGTCGGTGAGCACAACGCTGAGGTGCTCGGCGGATTGCTCGGACTGTCGGCCGTCGAGCTCGACCAGCTCACGGCCACCGGCGTCATCGGGACCGAGCCGCCGCCGCCCACCGACTAAGCCTCAGCCTGGGCCTCAGCGCCAGCCTGACCCCCCTAGGCCGACGCCGCTAACCTGACCACAGTGAAGGTCCGCATCGGCGTCTCGGTCGCCGGCACCGAACTGTCCGGCCCAGCCGGATTCGCCGCCCAGGTCGATGAGCTGGAAGAGCTGGGCATCGATTCTCTCTGGCTGTCCGAGCTGGTCTACTCGCCGCTGGTCGACCCCTTCATCGGGATGGCTTACGCACTGTCGCGGACCACGTCGCTGAAGGTGGGCACGGGAGTCGCGGTGCTGCCGGGACGGTCTCCCATCCTGGTGGCCAAGCAGCTGGCGTCGTTGGCGCGGCTGGCTCCCAAGCGCGTGCTGCCCGTCTTCGGACTGTCGCCGGCCCGTCCGAGCGAACGGGTGGCCTTCCCGGTGCCGAAGGGGCAGCGCGGAGCCGTGTTCGACGAGTCTCTGGAGCTGGTGCGCAGGCTGCTGCGGGAGCCGAGCGTGACCTTTGAGGGTGAGTTCTTCCAGGTCGAGGACGCTTCGGTCGGGGAGCTGCCGTCGACACCGCTCGACATCTGGCTGGGCGGCAGCGCGCCCGCAGGTCTGCGCAGGATCGGTCGTTACGCCGACGGTTGGCTGGCTAGCTTCATTACCCCGGAAGAGGCGGCCGAGGGCATCGTCGCCATCAATGCCGCAGCCAGGGAAGCCAGCCGGGAGGTCGACCAGGATCACTTCGGGATCAGCATTCCGATCGCCTTCGAAGAGCCGCCTGCGGCGCTGATCGCCGCCATCCTGGCCCGTCGGTCGGACGTCCCGATCGAATCGCTGATCCCGGTCGGCTGGGAGGCGGCTCGTGCCCTTATCGGGCGATATGTCGACGCCGGGCTGAGCAAATTCGTCGTCCGGTCTGCCGGACAGGCTGTGCCGCCGAGTTTCCTGCAGAACTTCCTGACGGAACTCGCGCCGCTTCAAACCTGATTCCCACTGGGCGTAACGGGTAACGCTGCCGGAAATTCACTCGGGAGAGTCACAATGCGGCTCTTTATGGCAGTCAACGACCCGAGGCGGCTGCCGATAGCGCAACCGTGGCAAACCTGATACTCGGAAGCACGGGCGCCTCGTGCCGTCCTCGGGGCATCGCAGCATCTGATCTGCTGCACGCTGTGCGGGCTTCAGACTGCACCACGCTGTGTGGCTCGCCCGTCGTCTTCGTCTTCCTGCAGACCGAGTTTCCCGGGCCCGACCTCGAGGCTCCGATCTGCCCCGAGTGCAATGCCCTCGCGCTGGCGTACATCGACGCCGAAGCCGTCGTCGTCTAGCTCTCAGGCCTGGCTAGCTCCAGGGCGTGTTCGGCGCCGGAATGCGCGCCAATCCCGAGCCCGGATCACCGAAGCGGGCTCCCGTCGCTGCGGGTGCGTTCCAGTCCGCTGCGGCGGTGGTCATCTCCGCACGGGTGCGGCCGACGAAGTTCCACCACATCAGGATCGGCGACTCGAACGGCTCCCCGCCAAGTAGCAGCAGTCGGGTCTCCTCGCCTGAGCGGAGCTCCAGCTCATCGCGGCCCAACCCGAGATAAGCGAGTTCGCCCGGCACGACCCTCGTGCGGCTCCCGGACTCCTGCGATGAGAGCTTCACCGCGCCGACAAGGACCACGATCGCGTACTCATGTTCGGCCAGCAACGGCAGCAAGGTCCGGCCCGGACGCAGCTGGACGTCGACGCCCACATGATCGGTGTCGCGACGGGCGCTCGACGCGCTCGTAGGATTTCCCGCCAGCTCGCCAACCAGCACCGTCGCGATGGCGTCACCGACCTCGAGCTGTGGCAGATCGGTGTGGTGCTCGAACGCCGCCTCGCCATGGCGGGTGGCCTCGGGCTGCGCGACCCAGAGCTGAATCCCCTGCAGCTCGCCCCGGTAGCGACCGGTGGATTCCTCCGCGTGACTCACCCCCCGGCCGGCCGTCATCAGGTTGAGCTGACCCGGTCGGATCACCTGCTGCGAGCCGAGGCTGTCGCGGTGCAGCAGCTCGCCGGACACGAGCCACGTCACGGTTTGCAGTCCCATGTGCGGGTGTGGACCGACATCCATACCGGCGTCCTCGGTGACAGCCACCGGCCCCATATGGTCGGCAAAGCACCAGGCTCCCACCGTGCGCCGGGTACGCAGGGGCAGTGCCCGGCGGACGGGTGTGCCAGCGACGTCAGCCGTTCGGCTCTTCGTGATTTCGATCTGGCCAGCCACGCTCAACTCCCGCGGACAGCTGGTGTCACCTGGGACATAACGGCAGGCTACCGTTGCTGGCCATGACGACCACGGGTCACACTGGGTCCGTTGGGCCGACCCCGCAATCCGGTGATCTCACGGGTCGATTCAGCGGCCCGGCTGCCTTTCCCGGCCAAGAGGGTTACGACGCCGAACGCGCCGGCTTCGACACGGCCAGGCCCCAGCGGCCGGCCCTGGTAGTCGGCGCGACCGGACCAGATGACGTTGTCGCCGCGGTTAATTGGGCCCGCTCCAACGGGGTGGGGGTCGGGGTGGCGGCCACCGGCCACGGCATTGTGGTGCCCGCCGACGACGGCGTTCTCATCAACACCAGCCGCATGAATGCCGTCGAGATCGACCCGTCGAACCGGTCGGCGCGACTGCAGGCGGGGGTCACCTGGGACCCGGTGCTTGCGGCTGCTGCGACGCACGGTCTGGCACCGTTATGCGGTTCGTCGCCGGCGGTAGGTGCGGTCGGCTACACGCTGGGCGGCGGCTTGGGCCCGCTCGGACGCGCGTTCGGCTTCGCCGCCGACCACGTGCGCCGTATCGGCCTGGTCACTGCCGACGGGAGGCAGCTCCAGGTGTCGGCCGACGAGCATCCTGACCTGTTCTGGGGGCTACGTGGAGGCGGCGGCAATTTCGGGGTTGTCACCGACCTGGAGATCGACCTGATCCCGATCTCCGAGCTGTACGGCGGCGGCCTGTTCTTCGCCGGCGAGCTGACCGCAGAGGTGTTGGCGGCCTTTCTGGCATGTTGCGCACAGGCGCCGGATGAGCTGACCCTGTCGGTCGTGGTGATGAGCTTTCCCGATCTACCGGTACTTCCGCCGCCTCTTCAGGGGCTGTACTGCTGCAACGTTCGCGTCGCGTATACCGGCAGTGCGCAGGACTGCGAGAGCCTCATCCGCCCGCTACGCGAGGTCGGTCCCACAGCACTCGATTCTGTGCGCACGATGCCCTTCACCGAAGTCGGCACCATCCACAACGACCCGACCGCGGCGCAGCCGGTGCACTCACGCAGCTTGGTGCTCCGCGAAGCTGATGCGGCGCTGATTCCCGTGGTGGTGGATCACTCGCAGCCGACCGCGAAGTCGATTCTCGAAGTGCGACACCTCGGCGGTGCGCTGGCGCGGCAGCCAGCCGTGCCCAACGCCGTCGGACACCGAGGGGGTGCGTTCAACGTCTTCACCTCCGCCTATGCGATGGGCGGTCAGCTGGACGCCGCGGAAGCCGAGCAGATCCGTCTCCTCAGTGACCTGCAACCTTGGAGCGCCGGCGGCGCCCTACTCAATTTCGTCACGGGAGCTCCTGTCACACCGTCCGCCGTCCGGGGTGCCTTCGAGCCGGCTGATTTCGATCGGCTGGTGGCGCTGAAGACGGCGTGGGATCCCGGCAATCTCTTCCGGTTCAACGCCAACATCACGCCGGCGTAGGCACCTGCTGCCTGCTCGGCACTGAGGCGTCGAGTAGCAGGGCAGTGAGCGCCGCTCCCACGAGGAAGATCGCTGCGGCGACCCAGAACCCGACGCTGTAGCCGTGTACCGCCGCTTGCGCGCGTAGCAGCTGCGCCGGCCCCGTCTTGTCGTCCAGATACGTGGAGGCTGCGTTTGAGGCGACGGTGCTCAGCAGGGCCGTGCCGATGGCAGCACCGACCTGTTGGGCAACGTTGACCATCGCCGAGGTGACGCCGGTGTCTTCGGGTCTCGCGCCGCGCGTGGCCGTGTTCGAGGCGAACCCGAAGACGGTCCCGAGCCCGATTCCGAAGACCAGTGACGCCGGCAACACGTGATTGGCGTACGAACCGTTCACCGCGATTCGCGTGAAGAGGATCAGCCCGACCGCGGCGATCGTCATCCCGGTCGGGATCATGATCTTTGCGCTCACTCTGGCGGTCAGGATCACGCTGCCCAATGCCGATGCGACGATGATCATCAGGCTCATTGGAACGAAGGCGAGACCCGCTTTCACCGCGCTGAAATGCAGGATCGTCTGGATGTAAAAGGTCAGGAAGAGAAAGACGCCGAACATGCCCATGCCCACCGTGAAGGTGGCCAGATAGGCGCCGGCTCTATTGCGGTTCGTGAGCACCCGAAGCGGAAGCAACGGGTGGGTGGTGCGTGCCTGGATGACGAGGAAAGCCACCAGCAACACGACGCCGAGGCCGAGCGCTCCCAGTGTGGAGGCAGCGGCCCAGCCGTCCGTGTCGGCGCGGGCGAAACCGTAAACGATGAAGAACAGGCCGCCGGTTACGGTGATTGCCCCCGGCAGGTCAAGCGCGGCCGCACTCCTGACGTGATGGCGGTCAAGCAGCCAGAAACCTCCGGCGTAGGCGGCGACGGCGAGAAACACGTTGATGTAGAAGCACCATCGCCAGGACAAGTATTCGGTCAGGAAACCGCCCAGCAGCAGGCCTATTGCCGCGCCGGCTCCCGCGATCGCTCCGAACACACCAAAGGCTTTGCTGCGCTCGCCGGGCTCCACGAAGGTCGTCGTCAGCAGCGACAGGAGCGCTGGTGCCAGGAGCGCCGCGAAGGCTCCCTGCACGGCGCGGGCCGCCAGCAGGGTGGCGAGGTCACCGGCGGCCCCGCCGAGAGCAGAAGCACCCGCAAACCCCGTCAGACCAATGAGAAATACGCGTCGCCGCCCAAAGATGTCCGCTGCTCGGCCTCCGAGTAGCAGCAGGCTTCCGAACCCCAGCGCGTAAGCGGTGACGACCCATTGCCGATCGCTGTTGGAGAAATGCAACGTCTGCTGGGCCGACGGCAAAGCGATATTGACGATGGTGCCGTCCAGCACCACCATCAGCTGCGCTAGCCCCAGCACACCCAGGATCAGCCAGCGCCGGTCCGGCGGGTTCGGACTCGTCATGACGGGGCGTTCGTCATCGAGCCGCGCTTGTCATCAGGACGAGTCAGCGCGCTGGGCAACCCGGACTATCTCGGCTTCGATCTCCGGCCACAATTCGCGAGGCAGGTCGTGACCCATGCCCGGGAAACCGACGAACTTCGCGTGCGGGATCGCTTTGGCCAAGGCCAATCCGCCACTGAAGGCCACCAGCGGATCATCGAGCCCGTGCACGACCACGGTGGGCACCCTGATCCCGGCGAGCTCATGCGTTCGGTTCTGTTGGGTGACCGCCGCGGCCAACTGGCGGCGTTGCCCGTTGGGATCGAAACCCCTTTCATAGCTGCGAGATGCGCCGTCTCGGATTCTCGCTTCGTCGAACGGGTAGCCCGGTGATCCGATGACTCGGAACGTGTCGACCGTCGCCGCGAGCGCAGCTTCGCGATCTGACCCGGTACGTCTGCGCAGGACGGTGCGCATCACTCGCGGGCTTGGCTGGCCCACCCTCCGCGACCCGGTCGACGTCATGATCAATGTCAGGCTGCGAAGGAGATCCGGCCGACGGATGGCCAACGTCTGCGCGATGAATCCACCCATCGATGCTCCGACCAGATGAGCGGATTGAAGCCGTAGCGCTCCCAGGAGCCCGATGAGATCGTCGGCCATGTCGACGATGGTGTAGGGCGCGGCGCGTCCGGCGACGAGCTCGCGGAGAGAGGTCGCCGGAAGGTGATCCAGGTGCGTCGAGAGGCCGATGTCGCGATTGTCGAACCGGATGACGTAATGGCCCGCGCTGGCCAAGCTGAGGCATAGCTCGTCGGGCCATCCCAGCATCTGCACTCCGAGTCCCATGGCAAGGACGAGGGGCGCCTCGGCCGGATCACCGAACGTCTCGTAGGCGATCTCGATCCCGTTTGAAGGCGCATACGACACTGCGTGCTTCGTCGTCGCTGAGGCGTCGGGTGGGGTACCGGTCGAGGGCACGGCGGACTCCTTAAGGGCGCGCGATGACGTTCTCTCAGGGCCTGTCATTCCTAGCAGGTGATGAGATGGCTGCCAGCGCCTGACTGCCGCTCGCCGAAGGCTGGCCAGCTCACAGGCCAAAGTCCAACTAAGCGTTATTCACAGGAGGCCCGGGAAAGACGTCTCGAAATGTCCGAGGTCTGTGCCCGGCGATCCGCCGACCGCCGAGCCTCACACGGGGGAGAGCATCCCGAGCAGGACGCCGGCGGCCATCGGCGTGATCCTGCGGGCATGAGGCTGGGCGACGGTCATTGGTCCTCCGGAAACGCGACGTGCAAGCTGGCTCGTCCGAGCTTGACGTGTTTGGGCGGGCAGCGCGTCCCCCTCGAGGGTGAAGCGGGTCCCACTGCCGGGTGATGTTTCGCCCCTAACCCGCCCGTATCGCCCGGCCGTTTCGCCCACCGCGCCCAGCCATTTCCTTCCGCCGGCCCGAAGTCATCCTTTTAGGAGGAGGCGAGGAAATGGTCTAACAAGGCACGCTCAATCTCGGCGCCGGCCCAATTCTCGGCTGCGACTAGCAGGTTGGAGTAACGAGTGAACAAGCGGGGCGCCGGCGTCGCGATCGCGTTATCCGTAGGCCTCGTCGTCTCCGCCTGTTCGAGTTCGAGTTCTTCACCGAAGCCCTCAGCTTCGGCGTCAAAGTCGGCTGGGTCGAACGACCCTGCAACGCTTGGCAACGTCGTGACGCTCCGCATGGCGGTGGTCGGCGATCCGGGAAATCCGTCCGTCGGAGTTGTGCAGACGTTCGGTGGTCCCAACGGCAAGTTCGTGGATCCGCCGACCGGGACGGGGATCTACAAGACGTGCAGCGACGCGCCGAAAGCGCCACCTCCGTGCGTCACAACTGGCGGCGTTTCCTACACGTATGGGATTGGCGAATACGAGACAACTGTCAGCCAGTACGTGGCATTTCTCAACACGGTGGATCGCGCTGGCAAGAATCTGCACGATCTGTACTTCGATGACATGAGCCCCACCGTCTGGCCCAAGTACGGCTCGGTCAGATACACGGCCAGTACGCCGTTGGGTCAGCACTATTCGGTGGCGTATCCCGAGTGGGCCGACAAGCCCTTCAATTTCGGGGATTTCCGTCGCGGGGCCCGCTTCGCCAATTCACTGAGCAACGGCAAGGTCCTGTCCAAGACGCAGGAAACGTCTGGCGGATTCACCTACGACGTCTACCAGGTGCGGCTTTCGTCGCAGACCGAGCGCGGCATGTACGACATGGCCACCGAAACGCCGGAGCGCACCAAGTCGACGGGATTTGTCCTACCGAGCAACAACGAGTGGGTCAAAGCCGCCTACTACGACCCCAAGGGCGGCGGCACCTATTCGTACTGGGCGTACCCGACGGGTCCGTTTAACCCCCCTAATCCCTCGGTGTTGAATCCGACGACCGGTGAGGTCGTCAACGCCGACAAGCAGCCGCTGGCGACCTACAACCCGAACGATCCCAACAGCAGTGTTGACACTCCAGGCTCGCCACCCGGGGCAGCCCCCACTTGGTGCCCGTCGCAAGCCGGCCCATCGTGCAACAACATCTTCCCGGCCGATTTCCCGCCGGAACTCGCGAACCCCAACACCTATATGGGCAACGTGAGCACGGTCGGTCAGGCGAAAACTCCTTCCCCTTGGGGCACGTACGACCAGGGCGGCAACGTGGTCGAAATCCTTGACACACTCGCGCCGCAGCCGGCCGGTTACAACTTCCTTCGGGACTGGCGTTACTACCACGGCGGGGTGGCGAATGCTCCCGCCTACCAGGTGGAGATCTCCGCTTTCGGCTACTTCCCCGGTGACCCGCAGGCAGAACGGGTCTACCCCTGGCTCGGATTCCGCATCGGCGTTATCGGTACTCCCAAATAGCAGGAAAGCGCGCAAGGCGCCCGGCTCACCTCGTCAACTTCACGTTCAAACTCACCCAGACCGGAGGTCCCCATGACGGCGGACAGCGATCCCACACCCATTCGATCCGGCGGCCCACGGGTCCTGATCGTGTACTACAGCTACAGCGGCCAGGCCCCACGCGTCGCGACCGCCATGAGCCAGACGCTCAAGGCCCAGGGTTGCGCGGTCACCGAAGCGGTCATCGAGTTCACCGACTCGCGCTACGTCAAGAACTTCGAGAACTTCCCCATGAAGCACCCATGGCTCCAGGTTCTTCGCATGCTTCCTGCCCAGCTACGTCGGGCCACCGGAGAAATCAAGGTCCCGGCAGAGGCCGGCAGCGGAGACTACGACCTGGTCATCCTGGGGTCACCGACCTGGTGGCTCACGACGTCCATTCCGGTTCGTTCCTACCTCAAGTCCCCGGAAGGCCAGGCTGTTCTCAACGGGACCCCGTTCGCCTCCTATGTCGTGTGCCGCCGCTACTGGGGCAACAACCAAAAGACAGTCAAGCGCCTTGGCAGCAAGGCCGGCGGCTCATGGGTCGACGGCCTGCACTTCTCTTATCAAGGCGGCCAGATCAGATCGCTCCTGTCGCTGGTCAGCTGGCTCGGCAGCAACGAGTACAAGCCGAAATACTGGGGCATTAAAATCCCCCCGACCAACCTCACCGACGGATTCGACGACGTTTCAGCCGACTTCGCCAAGAACCTTCTGACGACAGGGGTCAAACCGTCGAGCTGATGCGGGCGGACTGGGCATATGACGGCAACAGTCCAAGGACGCGGGCTCGACGCACCGCTTGGTGACGTCGGGTCACGTCCAGCTTGCGCAGGATGCTTCGAATGTGCGTCCGCACGGTGTTCACCGAGATGAACATCGCGCGAGCGATCTCTACGGTTGGCACCAGCTCAGCGAGATGCTCCAAGACTTCCAGCTCTCTCGGCGTCAGTGGTTCGACGACGGAATCGCCGGTCGATGGGTTTGGCGGCTGCGCAGGCCGTGATCTGAAGTCGGCGACCGGCGCCGCGCCAGACGTTCTGGACGAGACCTGTCCCGAAGCAGAATATTGCGCCGCCGATTTGCGGAGTTCAAGATAGAGCTCAGGCTTTTCGAACGCGAGTTGAGCGCGCAGAAACTCACGAAAGAGTGGCTGGTAGCGGTATCGCCGTTCAGACCCGACCGGCAAGCGTTCGATGAGCTGGTTTCCGTTGGCCAGGAATTCCAGCGCCGCGTCGCCGAGTGGGCGGCCGACGAGCAGCTCTACAAGACCGGGGGTCAGCAGATCGACAACGCTGGTCCGTAGCAGGATGTCTTTGGTCTCGGGTGGTAGCGCTTTGATGACTTCATTAAAAAAGTACGTGACAATATCGAAGTTGGTCTCCGACATACGTCGGATGGCCAATGACACGTCGCCGGCCCCTGAAAGGCTCATGATGGCGAGTTTGAGCGCAATCATCCAGCCATTGGTTCGAGCGCATAAGGCTTCGGCGTCTTCCGAGGACACAGTCATTCCCGCATGCTGCAATAGGGCGAGAGTCTCCGTTGTGCTGGCCGCCAGATCGCCGGCGCGGATCTCCGTGAGCTGGCCCGCCAGGCGATACCACTCCATCGGAAAGACCGGATCCGCCCGGGTGATCAGGACGAGCCGCAAGGTCCCGCCGGCGCGGAGCAGGAGCTCGGCCAGCGCCCGGTCGCGACTGGGATCAGACGTCGTACGTCCGGCATCGACCACCAACACGACGGGCTCGCCGTGGGCTAGAAGGCAGGCCGCCAGCCGACTCGGGAACAAAGCCTCCAACTGGTCCGATCTGGCCAACAACCTCGTGTGTGAGACGTCCACGCCGATGCGCGCAAGCCCGGCCGACATACGCGCCCAGAAGGTCGCGGCTTCGGCGTCCGCATCGTCAAGCGTCATCCACAAGAGCGGCGATCGGTTGGACCCGGCCCAGGAGGCAACAAGACTTGTCTTGCCGGTGCTGGCGGGAGCGCTTACCAAGGTGAGCGGGCCGTTGATTCCCTGATCCAGCAGTTCCAGAAGCCGCCGTCGGACGAGCTGATCGGGTCGGCTCGTAGGGACGCCGTGGCGCTTGGCTGCCGAAACCGGGGCGCTGTCGGCCACGCGCGTCCGTAACGCCGTTTTGCGGTCGAACATGTCGCATGCCCCTCTTGAACTGCGAGATTTCCCATTCCGGCAGCTCTGAGAGCAGCTGCACGCGGTCAGATCCAGCTTCTTTTTGGCAGCTCAGACCCCGTCCAGCCAAACCTAGGGTCGGGCCGGAATCCGGCGCGACCCCATAGGCCTGGTTTCACCCGGGTGAGCCGTTTATTTCGACGAAAACCGGTGGGCTAGATTTCGAATGTGGGTCGCGAGCTCGAAAAGACGTCGCCGCAGGTCGGATCCCTGCTGGCGGCAAAGCTCGCGCAACCACGAGTCCGACGGAATGCGGTGCCGCGACCGCGACTGTTCGCTGCGCTCGACCGCTCCCAGGATGCCGAACTGACCTTGTTGACCGCTCCGGCCGGAGCCGGCAAGACGCTGCTGGTGGCTTCCTGGCTCCAGGCCCGACCTGATGCGGCAGTGGCCTGGGTGAGTCTCGACGCCGCAGACGATGACCCGGTTCGGCTGTGGACCTACGTCTGCGAGGCGATCGCGAGCGTCAACCGAGGGGCTGCGCATTCCGCCTTGGAGTCCTTGGCCGGCGCGCAGCCGTCGGTCCAAATGGCGGTCGACAAACTTCACAACGCCTTGGCGGGCTTGGCCGAACCGCTGATCCTCGTCCTGGACAACCTCGACCACATTCGCAGTCGGGCCACCGTGCAATCACTGATCTACGCGATCGAGCGCATGCCCGAAACGACCAGGATTGTCGGGATGAGCGCCGGCAAGGGGGGGAGCGAGTTCGGCGGGCTCAGGGGTCGCCGAAAGTTTGTTGAGATTCCCTTTGCGGAACTCAATTTCACCGCCGGTGAAGCCAAAGATCTGCTACTCGCAGACGGCGGAATTGTCCTTTCAGATTCCGACCTGACAGCACTTATGGAACGGACGGAAGGGTGGGCCACAGGACTTACTTTGGCCGCTAACGGACTGGCGTCAGCGTCGTCGCAAAGCGCCTGGATCAGTGATTTCTCCGGCGCTGATGGGCCGGTTGCCGATTACCTCGCTTCGGAGATTATCGACAAAACTGACGCCGACACCCGGCGCTTTCTCTTGCAGACGTCCGAGCTCGGTACCTTCACCGCAGATATGTGTGATGTGGTGCTTGAGACACATAATGCCAAGGCCAAACTGCGAGAACTACAAAAGACAAATCTCTTCCTGATCCGGCTCGCGAAATCAGGAGCGTGGTTTCGTTACCATCCGCTGCTGCGTGATCTGCTCCGTGAAGAACACGAACGAGCGACCCCCGGTAAGTCGATCGCAATACGTGTGGATGCTGCGCATTGGCTGCTTCGCAATGGCTACCTGGACGACGCGATCGACGCGATCGAGGCCATCCCCGATCCGGCCCGCGTCGCGGACCTTCTCGTTCAGGACCACATGATCTTTATTCGTAGCGGACACCTCAACGAGTTGATGGAGTACGTCGATTCGCTGCCCGCGAACGAGGTCGCTGCGCGGCCCATACTTGCCGCAGCGGGTTCATTGGTGACGGTGCTGGTAGGACGGCCACCCGCGCGCCGAGAGCGGCTGGCGAGGATGGCGGAGCGCGGCGCCCCCGACTTGCCACCAGGGGACGCCAGCTACGTGCTCGCCGTCGTCTCGATGACACGCGCACTGACGACGACGTTCGACCTCGGGGGCGCCATCAAACACGCCGAGCGCGCCGTTGAATTCTCCCGTGAGCACTTCGCGGAGCTCGCCGTTCCCGCGCTTGCGACGCTCGCCAGCAACCTCTACCTGGCTGGTGATTTCGCCCGGGCCCGGGCTGTCGCCGAAGAAGCGATGGCGCGGCCGGAGGCGATGGAACGCCCACACGGATTGATCCAGGCCCACGCGGTGCATTCCCTTACCGAAACGTCGGCCGGCCAGATCGCTTCCGGCGAGGCGGAAGCTCGGCACGCTCTTGGCCTGGCAAAGCAGGCAGGACTGTCGGAAGGATATTCGGCCGGACTCGCGCACCAAGCGCTCGGCTATGCGCTCTTGCTGACCCAACAGCCAGCCGACGCTGAACGTGACTTTCAGCGGGCCGAGACCCAGCTCAGGTCGCCCGAGCCACGTCTTGACCACGTTCATGCCCTGCTGCTGTTGGCTGACGTTCGCATCGCCCGGGGCAAGCTGACTACTGCCGCCGCCGAACTCGGTCAGGCTCTCGAACAGCTTTCCGCATTCACCGACGCCGGTTATCTGTCCCTGCTTGCCCACGATGTCGAAGGCCGACTGAAGGCCGCCAGAGATGGAAGGCAACGACCACCGGAGCCGCCGAGTCCAGCGGAGTGGGCCGTTTTGCGTTTATTGGCGACCGACCTTTCGCAGCGTGAAATCGCCGATCAGCTCTTCCTCAGCCTCAACACGGTCAAGACGCATACGGCGAACCTTTATCAAAAGCTGGGAGCCCATTCGCGGTCGGAGGCGGTGGCTCAGGGTCGAGCTGCCGGTCTGTTGAACGCGGACGAGGAACAGGGCGAGCTCGTGGTCGATGTCGATGATCCGTTGCACATCCCGGCGCAAGAACGCCGCGAGCCGCCAACCCCTTGATGGGTGACCTTTTGTCGGAGCTTTTCGGCCGATTTCCGGAAAGTGCCCCCGGCAGGATTCGAACCTGCGCCACCGCCTCCGGAGGGCGGTGCTCTATCCCCTGAGCTACGGGGGCCTGACCTGCAGAAGTCACCGTATCAGCGCCCCTCGCCTAGGCTGGCGCCGATGACCGATCAGAGCGCAGACCCTTCGACCGTAGAGCTCGATGGTGTGCCGGTGCGCGTCCTGGTGGTCGACGACGACGAGGTCATTCGCCAGCTGATCACGCTGAACCTGGAGCTCGAGGGCTTTGAGGTGCATGAGGCGGTAGACGGGCTGGACGCCTTGAGCAAGGTCCAAGGGGTCGATCCTGCCGTCATCACGCTCGACATCATGATGCCGAACATGGACGGCTGGGACGCGGCCGCCAGGCTGCGCAGCGACCCGCTGACCTCGCACATCAAGGTCGTGCTGCTCTCGGCGCGGGCCCAGGAGGCGGATGTCCGACGCGGCACCCGGCTCGGGGTTGACGCCTACCTCACCAAACCGTTCGACCCGGACGACCTGATCGACGTGGTGCGGCGCCTCGCCGGAACGCCCGCTTAACGCCGCTCATACGGGCTTCCGTCAGGTCGATACCCTCGACGTATGACTCCGGCCGATCTTTCCGTCGCCATCCGCGCGGTGGTTGCTGAAGCCGTAGCCGCAGGGGAGTTCGACGCTCCGGTGCCCGACGCGGTGCACGTGGAGCGGCCCCGCAGCAAGGCGCACGGCGATTACGCCAGCAACGTCGCGCTCGTTCTGGCCAAGCAAGCCGGCCGGTCGCCGCGTCAGATCGCCGAAATCCTGTCCAAACGGCTGCGTCGGGTTGACGGGATCGCTGCCGTTGACGTTGCCGGACCGGGCTTTCTCAACGTCACGTTCGACAGCCTCGGCGGCGTGGTCAACACGATCGTCGACGCAGGCCAGGAGTACGGCCGAAACGATTCGGCCGCCAAGCAGCGGGTGAACCTCGAGTTCGTCAGCGCGAATCCGACGGGTCCGATTCACGTCGGAGGCACCCGTTGGGCCGCCGTCGGCGACGCGCTCAGCAGACTGCTCTCAGCGAGCGGGGCCGAGGTCACGAACGAGTACTACGTCAACGATGCCGGCGCCCAGATCGACTGGTTCGCCGCCTCGCAGCTGGCGGTCGTCAAGGGGGAGCCGGTCCCGGAACACGGCTATGCGGGCTCTTACGTGGCTGAGGTCGCGGCTCGCGTGCTATGGGCGCACCCTGGCTTGCCGAACGAGCCTTCCGAGGTCGTGCTCGAGACTTTCCGGACTGCCGGCATCGCACAGATGCTTGAGAGCATCCGCGAGTCGCTCGACCGGTTCGGCGTCCACTTCGACGTCTGGTTCTCGGAGAAGTCGCTGACCACGTCCGGGGCCGTCGAGCACGCGCTCGAAAGGCTCCGCGTCGAAGGTCATACGTACGAGGCCGACGGGGCGCTGTGGCTGCGCACCACCGATTTCGGGGATGACAAGGACCGGGTACTGGTCAAGTCCGACGGCTCCACGTCCTACTTCACGTCCGATGCGGCCTATTACCTGGACAAGCGTGAGCGCGGGTTCGAGCGCTGCATCTACATGCTGGGCGCCGACCATCATGGCTACGTCGGCCGGCTGCGGGCCCTGGCGGCCTGCTTCGGTGACGATCCCAGCGAGACACTCGACATCCTCATCGGCCAGCTGGTCAACGTCATGCGGGGCGGCGAACCGGTCCGCATGAGCAAGCGCGCCGGCACCTTCATCACCCTGGACGACCTGGTGGATCTGGTCGGGGTCGATGCCGCCCGCTATTCATTGGCCAGATCTTCGGTGGATTCCACGCTCGACCTCGACGTCGAGGTGCTCGCCAGCAAGACCAACGCCAATCCGGTCTATTACGTCCAGTACGCCCATGCCCGGCTGTCCAGTCTGCTTCGGGGTGCCGCTGAACTCGGGATCAGCCTCGATCCGGCCGCCGATGTCACCCTGCTCGTGCACGAGCGCGAGGGTGACCTGCTGCGATCACTGGGCGAATTCCCACGCATCGTGGCCGCCGCCGCTACGGGACGCGCGCCGCACCGGGTCGCGCGCTACCTCGAGGAACTGGCCGGCACGTATCACCGGTTCTATGACGTGTGCCGGGTGCTGCCACAAGGTGACGAAGACGCCACCCCGCTCACTGCTGCTCGCCTGCTGCTGGTCGAGGCCACACGCATCGTCATCGCCAATGGGCTTGGGTTGTTGGGTGTCAGTGCTCCAGAACGGATGTAATCGCAAGTGACGGCGAAGATGACTCTTGATCCGGCTGTGTGGCCGCGGTCGGCGGTGCTCGACCCGGACGACGGGGTGCTGCGCATCGGTGGCATGCGCGTCGACACACTGGCGCAGGAGTACGGCACGCCCTTGCTGGTGCTCGATGAAGCAGACTTTCGGGCCCGCTGCGCCGAGTTTCGGGCGGCGTTCGGGCCCGACACCACCGTGTGTTACGCCGGCAAGGCGTTTCTGTCTCGCGCCGTCGTCACCTGGGTGCAGGAGGAGGGCTTGTCGCTGGACGTGTGCACCGGCGGGGAGCTCGCGGTCGCGGAGAGCGCCGGCTTCCCGGCCGAGCGAATCACCTTCCACGGCAACAACAAGTCCGTCGCCGAGCTAAGGCGTGCGTTGGCTTACGGGGTCGGCCGGGTCGCCGTTGATTCCAACGAAGAGATCGAGCGGCTGGCGGTGGTTGCTGGGCAAGCAGGAATCCGCCAGCGGGTGTACGTACGGGTGACGCCTGGTGTCGAGGCACACACCCACGAATACATCTCGACGGGTCAGGAAGACCAGAAATTCGGCTTCTCGCTGTCGTCCGGCGCCGCGCGAGCCGCCATCGAGCAGGTCCTCAGCCATCCGGAGCGGCTCGAGCTCGTCGGTCTCCATGCCCATATCGGCTCGCAGATCTTTGACACCGCCGGCTTCCGGCTGGCCGCGCAACGCCTCGTGGGTCTGCTCGCCACGATCCGGGATGAGCACCGCATTGAGCTGCCCGAGCTGGATCTGGGCGGCGGTTTCGGCATCGCCTACACCAGCGAAGACGCCCCGTTGGACATCGAGGAAATGGCGGAGCGGATGCTCGCCCTCGTGGCCAAAGCTTGTGCCGACAACGGCTTGGCGGTACCGCACCTTGCCATCGAGCCCGGCCGCGCCATCGCCGGGCCCGGCACGATCACCGTGTACGAGGTGGGCACCATCAAGGAGCTGCCGGGCTTGCGTACCTACGTCAGTGTCGACGGTGGCATGAGCGACAACATCAGGCCCGCGCTTTACGGCGCTCGCTACTCGGTGGCGTTGGTCTCCCGCCACAGCACGGCACCTGCGCACAAGGTCACCGTCGTCGGTAAGCACTGTGAGAGCGGCGATCTGGTGGCCCCCGACGTCTC
This sequence comes from uncultured Actinomycetota bacterium, assembly GCA_963839015.1. Lineage (GTDB taxonomy): Bacteria > Actinomycetota > Actinomycetes > Frankiales > Frankiaceae > DATAZK01. Next base: position 258,621 of record CAWITL010000002.1, read on the forward strand.
TTTGCCGTCCGATCTGCGACCTGGTGATCTGGTGGCCGTCGCGGCGAGCGGGGCATACCACCGGTCGATGGCCAGCAATTACAACCACGTCCCGCGACCGCCGGTCGTGGCCGTGCGTGACGGCTCACCGCGGGTGCTGATCCGCCGCGAGACCGAAGCCGATCTGCTCGCGCTGGATGTCGGATGACCGGGCCCACCTTGGCACCGCCGCTTCGGGTGGCCTTGCTCGGCTGCGGCGTCGTCGGCAGTGAAGTGGTCCGCCAGCTCGATCGCCACCACACCGAACTCGCCTCCCGAGTGGGCGCGCCGCTGGAGATCGCCGGCATCGCTGTCCGCCGGCCCCAGCGGGTGCGAAACCTGCCGGTGGATCCCGGGCTCTTCACCGCTGACGCGGCCGGACTCGTCACCCGTGATGACGTCGACATCGTCATCGAGGTCGTCGGCGGGATCGAGCCGGCGCGCAGCTGGATGCTTGCGGCCCTGGCCGGCGGCAAGAGCGTCATCACCGCCAATAAGGCTTTGCTCGCCGAGGACGGCACGACCCTGCACCAGGCTGCTGCCGCTGCTGATGTCGACCTTTACTACGAGGCCAGCGTCGCCGGTGCCATCCCGCTGCTGCGGCCGTTGCGCGAGAGCCTGGCGGGCGACCGGGTTCATCGCGTCCTGGGCATCGTCAACGGAACCACGAACTACATCCTGACCCGGATGGAAGAGACCGGCGCCAGCTTCTCTGAGGCGTTGGAAGAAGCCACGTCCTTGGGTTATGCGGAGGCCGACCCGACGGCTGACATCGACGGGTTCGACGCTGCCAGCAAGGCCGCCATCCTGGCCTCCCTCGCATTCCACACGCGGGTGCGGGCGGCGGACGTCTACCGCGAGGGAATCGGCGCCGTCACGATCTCGGACATGGCGAGCGCCAAGGCGATGGGTGCCACGGTGAAGCTGCTGGCGATCGCCGAACGGGCTCCCACCGAAGCGGGGATCAGTGTCCGGGTGCACCCGGCGATGATCCCGCTCACGCATCCGCTGGCGGGTGTCCGAGAGGCCTACAACGCCGTATTCGTCGAGGCCGAAGCTGCCGGATCGATGATGTTCTACGGCCGCGGCGCCGGCGGCGCTCCCACGGCATCCGCGGTGCTGGGAGATCTGGTGGCGGTCGCCCGCAATCGCCTCACCGGAGGTCGTGGGCCCAAGGAGTCTGCCTACGCGAATCTCCCGGCGCTGCCGATGGGTCGAACGATCACCCGATATCACGTCTCACTCGACGTGGCCGACAAGGCAGGTGTGCTCGCTGTCGTCGCCAGTACCTTCTCGGCCCATGACGTGAGCATTTCCAGTGTTCGTCAGGAGGGCCGCGGAGATGATGCGTCGCTGGTCATTGTGACGCATTCGGCGTCTGATGAGGCACTGTCCGCGACCGTCGATGAGGTCCGCGAGCTGGACGTGGTGAGAGCCGTTTCCAGCGTCATGAGAGTGGAGGGCGAGACATGAGCGTCACCGCCGCCGCACGGCCGGCCGGCGCCGGGGAGCCGACCGGGGCCCCAGCACCAGCCAATGGCCCCACCGCCGGTCCGTTGACAGGATCTCGCGCTTGGCGAGGCGTCATTGAGGAGTATCGCGACCGGTTGCCGGTGACGGCCTCGACCCCGGTCATCACCTTGCGCGAAGGGGGAACCCCGCTCGTCGCGGCTGGACACCTGTCCGAGCGCACCGGCTGCGAGGTCCACCTGAAGGTGGAGGGCGCCAATCCGACCGGGTCGTTCAAGGACCGCGGGATGACGATGGCTATCAGCAAGGCCGTCGAGGCCGGCAGCCAGGCCGTCATCTGCGCGAGCACCGGCAATACCTCCGCCTCCGCTGCCGCCTACGCCGCCCGGGCCGGACTCACCTGCGCCGTCCTCGTGCCCACCGGGAAGATCGCTCTGGGCAAGCTCGCCCAGGCCTTGGTACACGGGGCCAAGCTGCTCGAGGTCGTCGGCAATTTCGACGACTGCCTGCGGCTGGCGAAGGACCTCTCCGAGAATTACCCCGTCACGCTGGTCAACAGCGTCAATCCGGACCGGATCGAGGGCCAGAAAACGGCCGCTTTTGAGGTCTGTGACGCCCTCGGCGGGCCTCCCGCGGTGCACTGCCTCCCGGTCGGCAACGCGGGAAACATCACCGCCTATTGGCGTGGCTACTCGGAGCTGGCTGCAGAGATCGGCCAAGGCAGCTCCCGTCCCCGGATGCTCGGCTTCCAGGCCTCGGGAAGTGCGCCCATCGTGCGCGGGGAGGTCGTGACCTCACCCTCGACCATCGCCACCGCCATCCGCATCGGCAACCCGGCCTCCTGGCAGCAGGCGTTGGCGGCCCGTGACGAATCCGGCGGCGCCATCCTGGCGGTCAGCGATCGCGAGATCCTGGCTGCTTACAAGCTGCTGGCCACCCGTGAAGGGGTGTTCGTCGAGCCGTCGAGTGCCGCCAGCGTTGCCGGTTTCCTCAACGCCTGCCGCGACGGGCTTATCGCGCCGGGAGAGCGCGTGGTCTGCACCGTTACCGGCCATGGCCTGAAGGACCCGGACTGGGCCATCAGCGGGGCGGCCAAGCCCACTACCGTGCCGCCGGACGCGGAAGTGGCCGCGGCAAAGCTCGGACTGGCATAGCGGGTGGCCCCAGCTTCTCAACAAGCTTCTCCCGGACGGGCACGCGAGCCGATGCAGGTGACGGTTCGGGTACCCGCCACCAGCGCAAATCTTGGCCCGGGCTTCGACTCGCTCGGTCTTGCGCTCGGGATGTATGACGAGCTGACCCTGCGGGCCACTGCCGAACCCGGACTGCGCATCCAGGCCTATGGAGATGTGCCGACCGACGAGACCAATCTCGTCGTGCAGGCAGCTCGGGCAGGCTTTGCCGCGTCCGGCGAGCAGCCGATCGGGCTGGAGCTTGCGTATACGGCCCACATCCCCCACGCGCGCGGCCTCGGATCGTCGGCGGCCGCGATCTGCGCGGGGGTGACGGCGGCGCTGGCGTTGAACGCCGTTCACGACCGTTCGCTCGCCCTGGAAATCGCGCATGGCATCGAGCGTCATCCCGACAACGTCGGCGCCGCCATATACGGCGGTCTGACCGTGTCCTGGGTTGAGGACCACCAGAAGGCCCGCGCCGTGCGGCTCGTGCCGGCGCCCGGGATCGTGCCCGTGGCGTTCATCCCGCAGTCCCGGACGTCGACGGCAGCGTCCCGGGGCGCGCTGCCCGAGGTGGTTTCCCATGCGGATGCCGCACGCAACGCCGGCCGGGCCGCGTTGCTGGTAGCAGCCCTGACCAGCAGCCCGCGCGAACTGCTGGCCGCCACCGAGGACCGCCTTCACCAGCAGTATCGGCTTCGCCAGCTGCCTGCAGGGGAGGCCCTGGTCGCACGGCTTCGCGCCGCCGGAGTGCCTGCCGTGCTGTCAGGGTCGGGTCCCACGGTCTTGGCACTGTGTCGCGACGGCGCGGAATCGGCGTTGGCCAAGCGGTTGGCCGACGGCGGTTACGAGCCATCGGAACTGGCCATTGATCTGGCGGGCACCACCTGCGTGACGACCACGGACACGGAATATCCGCCGCACCCCACATTGTTGCCATAACTGTCGCGACAGGCGGTATGCTCACCACCAGCGACCGGCTCCGGCCAGGTTTGCACCCCCCACCTGATTTACCCGGAGCGGGATTCTTCCGATCTACGCCAGGGAGCCCCTTTACAGGGTCCGTAAGTCGACAGGCGCGGCGTGTTTTTGCCGCAGCCAGGCATGCGACCTGAACGGTCACCCACCTGCATCTTTCTTTCGATCGCGCTCCACCTGTGTTGCTGGTTGCTTCAGCTGGCTTCACACCGCGTCACAAGCTCCACTGCTCCGTCATACCGATCGGCTCCGCCGGTCTGAGAGGTTGTCACCTTGAGCGAACCCACCGATCTGCTGCCCGGGACCGCTCCCGAGCCGGAAGCCGTTGGTGGCGCTCCGCGCCGCCGTCGCGCCACCGGGCTTGCCGGGATGCTGCTGCCCGAGTTGCAGTCGCTGGCCGGCTCTTTGCACATCACCGGCACCGCCCGCATGCGCAAGGGCGAGCTGATCGCCGCCATCCAGCTGGCGCAAGGCGCCGGCGGTAGTGCTGCTGGTGCTGGTGCTGGTGCTGCTAAGGCCACTCGCACCACCCGCACGTCGGTCGCTGCGCCGGCGAGCGCGCCGGACAGCTCGGTCGCCACGAGTTCGAACGGCGGTTCCAACGGCGCCGAGGCCACCGCCACTCGCAGCGAAAGCAATGGCCACTCCGGTGCTAGCGCGCCGGCTCGTGAGCCTTCCACCGAGTCCTCGCCCAACGGCTCCGGCTACGAGTCGCAAGCCGGCGAAGGTAGCCGTCGCCGCCGGCGGGGGAGCAGCCGTCCCACCGGTAGCCCAGATGGAGGCGGGGTCGATGCCACCGCGTCCGGCGACTCGACGCAGAGCTCCAGCAACGGCGTTTCCGCACCTGAGGTTGGCGGGTCCGTCAGCACCGGTTCGGCTGGGTCGGGTGGGTCCGCCGCCTACGCCCAGAGCGAATCACGCTCCGACACCCGTCCGGATCGCCAGGAGCGTCAAGATCGCCAAGGCGGCCGTCAGCAGGGTCAGCGGGACCAGCAAGGTCAGCGTCAGGACCGCCAAGACCGCAATCAGGACCGTAACCAGGATCGTCAGCAGGGTCAGGACCGCCAAAGCGGTCAGGATCGGCAAAGTGGTCAGGATCGGCAAAATAGTCAGGACCGGCAGCAGGCCCAGGGACTGCAGGAGCGACAGGGCGGCCAGGAGCGGCAGGGTGGTCAGCAGGGTCAGGACCGCCAGTCCAATGGCCAGACCGAGTTCAGCGACGAGTTCGCCGGCAGTCGTCGCCGCGGCCGGTTCCGCGAGCGTCGCCCGCGCAACGGGCGGCAGGGCGGCGGCCAGGGTGGCCAGGGCGGCTACAACGAGGCGGAGCCCGTCATCCGTGAGGATGACGTCCTGGTTCCCATCGCTGGAATCCTCGACATCCTCGACAGCTACGCCTTCGTCCGCACCACGGGTTACCTGACCGGGCCGAATGACGTTTACGTCAGCCTTGCCCAGGTCCGTCGGCACGGCCTGCGTCGAGGTGACGCCGTCACCGGTGCCGTCCGCCAGCCGCAGGAGGGCGAGAAGAAAGACAAATACAACGCGATGGTCCGCTTGGACACCATCAACGGGCTTGACCCCGAAGAGGCGCGCAAGCGGCCCGAATTCACCAAGCTGACGCCGCTCTATCCCAACGAGCGGCTTCGCCTCGAGACCGAGCCCAACGTCCTGACCACGCGCGTGATCGACCTGGTCATGCCGCTGGGCAAGGGTCAGCGGGCCCTGATCGTGAGTCCCCCCAAGGCCGGCAAGACGATGGTCCTGCAAGCCATCGCCAATGCGATCACCACCAACAACCCCGAATGCCATCTCATGGTCGTCCTCGTCGACGAGCGCCCGGAGGAGGTCACCGACATGCAGCGGTCGGTGAAGGGTGAAGTCATCGCCAGCACCTTTGACCGGCCACCGACGGACCACACGAGCGTTGCTGAACTCGCCATCGAGCGGGCGAAGCGCCTGGTGGAGATGGGTCACGACGTCGTCGTCCTGCTCGACTCCATCACCCGGCTCGGACGGGCCTACAACCTGGCGGCTCCCACCTCGGGCCGCATCCTGTCGGGTGGTGTCGATTCGACGGCCTTGTATCCGCCGAAGCGCTTCCTGGGCGCCGCCCGCAACATCGAACACGGTGGCTCGCTCACCATCCTTGCCACCGCCTTGGTGGAGACCGGTAGCACGATGGACACGGTCATCTTCGAGGAGTTCAAGGGCACCGGTAACGCCGAGCTCAAGCTCGATCGTCGTATCGCTGACAAGCGGGTCTTCCCCGCCGTCGACGTCGACGCCTCGGGCACGCGCAAGGAAGAGCTGCTGCTCAGCCCCGAAGAGCTCGGTGTCATCTACAAGCTCCGTCGGGTGCTGCACGCACTCGACTCCCAGCAGGGAATCGAGCTGTTGCTCGACCGCTTGAAGCAGTCGCGCACCAACTACGAATTCCTCATGCAGATCGCCAAGACCACCCCCGGAGAGTGATGTCCGGTCGGCGTTTGGGCGCGGCATAGGTCGCTGCGCCCAGGCGTTAGGCTGGACGACGGTCCCGGTTCACCTCGCGCTCGCGGGGACCCGGCGGCCGACGAGAGAGGATCCCATGAAGCCCGACATTCATCCCGCCTACAACGAGACCACTGTGGTCTGTACCTGCGGGGAAACCTTCGTCACGCGAAGCACCGCCACCAGCGGAAGCATCCACGCCGATGTCTGCTCGCAGTGCCACCCGTTCTACACCGGCAAGCAGAAGATCCTGGACGTCGGTGGTCGGGTCGAGAAGTTCGAGCGCCGTTTCGGCAAGCGCCAGCCTGGCCAGACGGCCGGCGGCAAGTAGTTCTACGGTTGGCGCCTTCCCTCCTTTGGGGGAAGGCGCCAATTTTGTTGTTGTCGGTGAGGTTCTCGACTTGCTCGAGGCTGACTAGGCCAGCGTGAGGAGGCGGGCGTGGCTCAGCTTGCTGACCGAAGCTCCGGCTCGCCCGCTTTGGCCGCGATGCTGGCCGAACACGCCCAGATAGAGCGCGAGCTCGCCGACCCCGCGGTCCACTCCGACCAGAGCAGGGCCCGCACCCTGGGCCGTCGCTACGCCGAGCTCACCCAGGTCGCCGAGGTTTCGCGTGATCTCGCCGCCACCCGGGATGATCTGGGTGCAGCGCAGGAAATGGCTGACGAAGACGCCGGATTCGCCGCCGAGGCGGAGACGCTGGCTGCGCGCGAGCAGGTGCTTGCCGAACGGCTGCAGGAGCTGCTGCTGCCACGTGACCCCGACGAGTCCAAGGACGCGATTCTGGAGATCAAGGCGGGTGAGGGCGGTGAGGAATCCGCGCTCTTCGCCGGCGACCTGCTGCGGATGTATCTGCGTTTCGCCGAGCGCAGCGGCTGGGTGGCTGAGGTGCTCGACGCGACGGAAAGCGATCTCGGCGGCTACAAGGACGTCAGCATCGCGTTGCGGTCGAAGGCCTCGAGCCCGACCGGTGTCTTCGGCCGGCTGAAATACGAGGCAGGCGTGCATCGGGTCCAGCGCGTGCCCGTCACCGAGTCCCAGGGCCGGCTGCACACCAGCGCGGTGGGTGTGCACGTGCTGCCTGAGGCTGAAGACGTCGACGTCCAGGTTGATCCCAATGACCTGCGTATCGACGTGTTTCGCTCGTCCGGTCCGGGCGGCCAGAGCGTCAACACCACGGACTCCGCGGTGCGGATCACCCACCTTCCCACCGGCACCGTGGTCTCCTGCCAGAACGAGAAGAGCCAGCTCCAGAACAAGGAGTCGGCGCTGCGGATCCTGCGAGCCCGGTTGCTGGTCGCCGCCCGGGAAGCAGCGGCGGCGGCGGCTGGTGCCAGCCGGGCTGCCCAGGTGCGCACCGTCGACCGCAGCGAGCGCGTCCGCACGTACAACTTCAAGGAAAACCGGATCTCCGACCACCGGGTCGGATACACCGCCTACAACCTTGATCGCGTGCTGGACGGCGAGCTCGACCCTGTCCTTGACGAGTTGCACCGGGCCGACATCGAGCGCTTGCTCGCGGAGACCGGGCAGCCGGCCACGTGAGCACCGCGGGCCGTTCGTGAGCCACACATGACCGCCGTTTCTGAGGCGATTGCCGAAGCGGCCGATGAGCTGGCACAAGCCGGCGTTTCGAGCCCCCGCCACGATGCAGAAGCTCTTGCCGCGTACGTCATGGGTGTCCCGCGAGGTCGGCTGATGCTCGCCGACACCCACGACTTGTCGCCGGTACGCGAGCAGTACGCCGCCGCCGTGGCCCGCCGGGTCGCCCGGGAGCCGCTGCAGCACGTGGTCGGCACGGCTGCCTTCCGCTACCTGGAGCTGGCGGTGGGTCCGGGAGTGCTGATCCCGCGTCCCGAGACGGAGCTCCTGGTAGACGCCGGCCTGAGCTGGCTGCGGGCGCATCCGATGCCGCAGGCGCGCATCGTCGATCTGGGCACCGGCACCGGAGCGCTCGCACTTGCCTTCGCGCAGGAATGGCCTGGTGCGAAGGTCTGGGCGGTCGAGCGCGACCCTGAGGCGCTGCACTTCGCGTCCCGCAACATCGCGTCGACGGGTCTCCCGGTCGAACTCGTTGCCGGCGATATGGCGGCCGCGCTGCAGGAGCTGGATGGCAGCGTCGATGTCGTGGTGTCCAACCCCCCGTACCTCCCGATGGAGCTGCTGCCCGAGCTCGAGCCGGAGGTGCGCGACCACGACCCGTTGGCTGCCCTTTTCGCCGGCTCCGACGCGCTGGCAGCCATCCGTACCGTCGAGGCGAGCAGCCGCCGGCTGCTGCGCCCGGAAGGTTTGGCGATCGTGGAGCACGGCAGCGACCAGGCCATCACGGCGCCGGCCTGCTTTTCGCGCGGTTGGAACCGCGTCACGGATCATCTCGATCTGAGTGGTCGACCCCGATTCCTCACGGCGGAGCGTTCATGAGCCTTTCCCATCCCCTGGCAGGCGCCGAGGCCTTGCCCGAAAACCACTTGATCTACGACACCGCTGATCCGACGCGGCGGGCTGAGGGCCTGACCGCCGCGCAGCGCGCCATTGCCGCCGGTGAGCTCGTCGTGCTCCCCACCGACACGGTGTACGGGATTGCCGCTGACGCCTTCGCACCCCATGCGGTTGCCCGGTTGTTGGCTGCCAAGCACCGCGGGCGCGACATGCCGGTGCCGGTGCTCATCGGTTCGTGGCACACCCTCGAGGGCCTCGTCGACCACATTTCGCAATCCACCGACGCGCTGCGGTCCGCGTTCTGGCCCGGCGGGCTGACATTGGTGGTTCGTCATGCACTGGCTCTCGCCTGGGATCTGGGCGATGCCGACGGCACCGTGGCGGTACGCATGCCGCTGCACCCGGTGGCGATCGAACTGCTCCAGCGGACGGGTCCGTTGGCCGTGTCCAGCGCTAACGTCTCTGGTCGTTCGCCCGCGCCCGATGCGCAGGACGCTTTCGCCCAGTTCGGCGACGACGTGTCGGTGTACCTCGAGGGCGGCAATTCTGAGGATTCGCTGCCGTCCACCATTGTCGACTGCACGGTCGATCCGCCTCGCCTGCTGCGCGCCGGTGCGGTTTCGCTGGAGGAATTGCGCACCGAAGTCCCTGATATCCAGGAATGAGTCCGGGTTTTCGGGGAGTGAGTTCGCGCTGCTCGTCAAGGGCTCACCGGTACGGCGCCCGCCCATAGGATGGGACCTGTATCCGCCCGGCTAGGAGGTCCCCGTGTCCGACCCCACCCAGGCCGCTTTGGCCCGAGAGACCGCTCGCGCGGCGGTTGACGCCCGTGGCCCGGCGCCCTTCTGGGGTCCCGATTTCGGGGCCCTCACCGAGTCCGACCCTGAGATTGCCGAGATCCTGCTGGATGAGGTCGACCGGGCGCGCGGCGGGCTTCAGCTGATCGCCAGCGAGAACTTCACGTCGCCGTCGGTCCTGGCCGCGCTCGGCTCGACCCTGTCCAACAAATACGCCGAGGGCTATCCCGGACGTCGTTACTACGGCGGGTGTGCGGTCGTCGACCGCGCTGAGGAGCTCGGTATTTCGCGCGCCAAGTCACTCTTCGGGGCCGACCACGCGAACCTTCAGCCACATAGCGGGGCCAGTGCAAACCTGGCTGCATACGCCGCCCTGCTCACCCCGGGCGACACCGTCCTGGCGATGTCACTGCCGCACGGCGGCCACCTGACGCACGGCAGCAAGGTCAATTTCAGCGGTGCGTGGTTCAACGTCGTCGCCTACGGGGTGCGCAAGGACACCGAGCTGATCGACTACGACGAGGTCCGTCGGCTGGCGCTGGAAAATCGGCCCAAGATGATCATCTGCGGGGCCACCGCCTACCCGCGACTGATCGACTTCGAGGCATTTCGGTCCATCGCCGATGAGGTGGGTGCCTGGCTGATGGTTGACGCCGCGCACTTCATCGGTCTGGTCGCCGGCAAGGCGATACCCAGCCCGGTGCCTTACGCCGACGTGGTCACCTTCACCACTCACAAAGTTCTGCGTGGCCCCCGCGGCGGCATGATCTTGTGCAAGGAAGAGCTCGCCAAGAAGATCGACAAGGCGGTCTTCCCCTTCAGTCAGGGTGGTCCGCTCATGCACGCCGTGGCCGCCAAGGCGGTGGCGCTCGCTGAGGCGGCCACGCCCGGCTATCAGGCGTACGCCCGCAGGGTGATCGTTAACGCACAGGCCCTCGCAGACGGGCTGGCAGCAGAAGGGCTGCGCCCCGTCGCCGGTGGCACAGACACCCACCTCGCCTTGCTCGACCTGCAGGAGCTCGGCGTCACCGGCACCGAAGCGGAGACGCGCTGCGACGCGGCCAAGATCACGCTCAACAAGAACGCGATCCCGTATGACCCGCAGCCACCCGCCGTTGCTTCCGGTATCCGGGTCGGCACCCCCTCGGTGACCACTCAGGGCATGGGCGAAGGCGAGATGAAAGAGGTCGCCGGCCTGATCGGGCGGGCGGTCCGGGAGCCGGGGTCGGCTCCTGAGGTTGCCGCTGCCGTCAGCAGTCTCGTGGCGCGCTTTCCGATCTACCCGAGCTAGGCGCCTTCGGGCGGCACGATGTAGCTGTTAGGGGCTGGTAGCAGATAGGGCAGGGCGCGCCTTCGCGGGCCCGAACTACGTGTGTGCCCTGGGGCGGGTCGCGGGCAGACCGCGGGAGACGAGGCAGGGTGCGCGAGTACATCCTCGTCTTCCTGGTCTCGGCGACGGTCACCTTCCTGGTCACGCCCTTGACCCGGCGGCTGGCGGTGCGCACCGGGGCGATGGCCTCGCCGCGGGACCGTGACGTCCACGTCATTCCGACACCGCGATTGGGTGGCCTGGCCATGTATGCCGGCCTCGCCGCCGGGCTCCTGGTCGCCGCCCAGTTGCCGTTTCTGTCGTCGGTGTCGCGTGCTTACGGCGAGCCGCGTGCCGTGCTCATCTCGGGCGCGATCATCTGTCTGCTGGGCGCCGTCGACGACAAGTGGCCGATCGATCCGGTCACCAAGCTCGCCGGGCAGGTGGTGGCCGCGAGCGTGATGGTGCTGCTGGGTATCCAGCTGTCCTTTGCGATCCTGCCGGATGGAAACACCGCCAGTCTGGGGTCTGAGACGGCGGTTCCACTGACGGTCCTGCTCACGGTGGTCCTGGTCAACGCGATGAACTTCGTCGACGGGCTGGACGGTCTGGCTGCCGGCGTAGCAGCGATCGCTGCATTAGCCGAGTTCGCGTACAGCTACCACATCTCCGTCACGAACGGTCTCTACCGGGCGACGCCGGCGACCCTGCTGGCGGTGGCCACGGCGGGCGTGTGTGTCGGATTCCTGCCGCACAACTTCAACCCCGCGCGCCAGTTCATGGGTGACTCAGGCTCGATGCTGATCGGTCTGCTGCTTGCCGCGACGGTGACTTCGGTCACCGGTGAGGTGTCCTACGGAGGTATCGCGGGTGCCGACCGGCTGCCGTCGCTGATCCCGCTCTTGCTGCCGCTGCTGGTGCTTGCCGTCCCATTCGTGGATCTGTTGCTCGCCGTCGTGCGGCGCACCCGTGCGCGCCGATCGCCCTTCAGTCCGGACAAGATGCACCTGCATCACCGGCTGTTGGAGATCGGTCATACCCAGGTACGGGCTGTCTTGCTGCTCTGGTTCTGGTCGGCGTTGCTGGGCTTTGGAGGCGTGATCGCGCAGTTCTCCAGCGAGCCGTTGACGATCGTGCTCGTCGTCACCGGGCTGGCCGCACTTTCGCTGGTGGTGGTACGCATGCCGGGCAAGGCGTCCGAGCGATGAGCTCTGACGACGACGCATCACCCGAAGGTCCATCGGACCCGACCGGTCCCGCCGGTAAATCCCCTCAGGCCAGTAGCTCTGCGGACCCTTCTACGGGAGGGCCAGGAGCGCTGGGGCTAGTGACGATCGGCACGGTCAACGCCACATGTTGGCTAGCAGGTATCTTCATCGGATGGCTGGTTGACCGCCACTTTCAAACCGTGCCTCTCTTCATCCTTTTAGGGTTGGTCGTTGGTACCGTCACGGGTGCCGCATCCACGTACAAAGAAGTGCGAAGGTATTTGAGTTCGTGAACGTCGACGATCCGCACGCTCCGGCGCTGCCTGCGTCTTCTGATGAAGGCTCAAGCTATGACCCGGCTAACGCTGCTCTCGCCGGCTACGCCGAGATCGCCGCACAGGCCAAGCGCATCGTTTGGCCCTGCTTCATTCTCGGCGTGATCGCCGTAGTCGTCTCCGTCGTGCTGTTGAACGAGGCCTGGGGCGGCATTGGTGTCTGCATCGGCCTAGGGCTCGGCATGGTCAACGCCCGGCTGCTTCAGCAGTCGGTGTTGCGGCGTTTCCAGGCGGCCACCGGGCAGACCGTCAACGGCTCGTCCTTCCTCTTCAGCGGCTTGACCCGCCTCGCCGTCATTACGGGGGTCGCGGTCGTTCTCACGCTCATCGAACGCCCCCTGGGCATCGGCGTTGTCGTTGGCCTGGCCATCTACCAAGTGGTGCTGCTCGGCGCGTCCGCCGTCGTGATGTACCGGCAGGTGCGTGCGTGAGTTCCACTCCTACGCTGGCCGTCTCGATCCAGGTCGGCGATCACATCACCCGGAGCCTGTTCGGGCTCAAGTTCAACATCGACACCGTCATCAGCACGGCGGTGGCCTGTGCCATCGTCGTCGGGCTCGGATTGATGGTTCGCCGCAGCGCCACCCACCTGGTGCCCGGCAAGCTGCAGCTGGTCTACGAGACCATCATCCTGACCGTCGAGGAGCAGGTCGGCGGTGATCTTCGGCGTCGCGCTCCGTCAGTGGTGCCGCTGGCCGTGACGATCTTCATCTTCATCCTGACCTGCAACTGGCTCTCGGTCATCCCGAGCGGTCACCATCCCGAATACCTGCCTCCACCCACGTCAGACATCAACCTGCCACTGGCAATGGGCCTTTCCGTCGTGATCTGGGCGATCGCCGCCGGCATCAAACGCCGCGGTTTGCGCAACTACCTCAAGCACCTCAAAGAGCCCTACCTGGCGCTGTTGCCGATCAACATCCTCGAAGAGCTGATCAAGCCGATCACGCTGGCGCTGCGGCTTTTCGGCAACATCTTCGCCGGCACGGTGCTGCTGCTGCTGATCTCAAAGCTTCCGATCTTCACCGTCTGGGCTCCGGACTTCATCTGGAAGCTTTTCGATATGTTCATCGGCGCCATTCAAGCCTTCATTTTCGCGCTGCTGACGATCTTGTACTTCCAGCAAGCGATCGGGTCGGAAGAAGGCCACTGACGCTGGGCTCGGCTGGAAACAGCCGCTAAATCTGAAACACTCACAAACGTTCCGTACACACAACGCAAAGCAAGGGGAGATGATGGCTGCAGATCCGGCGCTCGTCACCGCGATCAAAACCGCGGGCGGGCTCATCGCTGGTGGACTCGCACTGGGAGGCGGTGCCATCGGCGCCGCCATCGGTGATGGTGTCGCCGGTAACGCGTTCATCTCGGGCGTCGCGCGTCAGCCCGAGGCGCAGGGCCGCCTGCAGACACTGTTCTTCCTGACCGTCGGTCTGGTGGAGGCGGCGTACTTCATCAACCTGGTCTTCATGATCCTTTTCGTCTTCGTGCTCGGCAAGTAGTCAGCCGTGCACCCGACGGTTTCGGCGGCCGCCGCCATCACCGAGGCGGCGGAGAAGACGCACAACCCGATCATCCCCAACGGGACGTTCATCGTTGAGCTGATCGCGTTCTTCCTGATCTTGTGGTTCATCGGCAAGAAGGTCGTTCCCATCATCTCGGCCTCGATGGAAAAGCGGCAGGAGCTCATCCGCTCGCAGATCGAAGACAGCCGGCTGGCCAAGGAGCGGCTGGAAGCCGCAGAGGCTGAGTTCAAGCAGGCCGTGGCTGACAACCGTTCTGAGGCTGCTCGTATTCGCGAGGAAGCCCGCGCCCAAGGTCAGCAGATCATCGAAGAAATGCGTACCGAGGCGAAGGACGAGGCCGAGCGCATCAAGGCGCGTGAAGAGGCGCGGCTGGAGACCGAGCGCCAGCAGCTCCTCACGCAGCTGCGGGTCGAGGTCGGCGAGCTGGCGATGGATCTTGCCGGCAAGATCGTCGGTTCGGAGATTTCCCGTGATGAGCGGCAGAGCCAGATCGTCGACGACTTCATCTCCGGTCTGGAATCCGGACCGGTGGGCGAGTCGCGCGTCACCGCACCCTCAGCGGCAGGGAGCTGACGGTGGAAGGCAATAGCCGGGCGAGTCTGGCGCTGGTGCGCGCCCGGCTCGATGAGTTGGCGGGAGCAGGCGCATCGGGGGATGAAGACCCCGGCGTCGTCTCGCGGACCGTTTCCCGGCTGCGCGGCGAGAGCTCAGCGCTCAGTGACGCCGCGGAGCAGCTGTGGTCAGCATCAGACCTGCTCGTCCGCGAACCGGCACTACGCCGCGCACTGGCCGATCCGGGTATCCCCGCTGAGGCGCGGCGCGCCTTGCTGGAGCGCCTGCTGGGCAGCCAGCTCGACGAGATCCCGCTTGAAGTGCTGCGCACCGCCGTCAGCGCCCGCTGGTCACGGCCCTCCGACCTGCAGGTGGTCGTGGAGGAGTTGGGCGCCGAGGCGCTGCTGGCCAGCGAGCAGGCGGCCGGAGCGCTGGACGAGGTTGAAGACGAGCTCTTCCGCTTCGCCCGCATCGTGGCCGGCACCCCACGCCTCTCGCTCTCGCTGTCAGACCGTGGCCTGCCCTCCGAGCGCAAGGCCGCGCTGCTTGACCGGCTGCTCAACGACCGGGTGCGTCCCGCCACCCGGCGCCTCATCGGCCGGGCCGTTGACAACCCGCGCGGCCGGGGAATCGGTCGTGAGATCGAGGCGCTCGCCGAGCTCGCCTCGCAGCGCCGTCAGCGCTCCATTGCCATCGTCACCGTCGCTCGCCCGATCGACGACGCGCAGGCCGATCGCCTCCGGGCCGCCATCGCCCGGGCGTTCGGCACCGAGGTCGTCCTGCAGCTGGTCATCGACCCGGAGGTCTTGGGCGGCGTGTCGGTGCGAGTGGGCGATGAGATCGTCGACGGCACCATCCTGCGGCGCCTGGCCGAAGCCCGCCGTCAGCTGCGGCGTTAAGCCGAAAATCCGCACTGGCACCTAGTGTCAGCCTGCTCCACCCTGGCCGTCGGCTCGGTCTGCACCCGGGCCCGACTTCAGCCCCCAGCTCCAGCCATCTCCACCGGCCCCTTCGATAAGACAACGAGGCCCGTCATGACCGAACTCTCCATTCGCCCCGATGAAATCCGCGACGCACTCCGCGACCTGGTCGAGTCCTACGACCCGAGCGCTGGTGAGCGCGAAGAGATCGGTCGCGTGATCGCGACCGGTGACGGCATTGCGACCGTCGAGGGTCTGGCGCGCACCATGACCAACGAGCTGCTCGAGTTCCACGACGGCACCCTCGGGCTGGCCCAGAACCTCGACATCGGCGAGATCGGCGTCGTCATCCTCGGCGAGTCCCAGCACATCGAAGAGGGCACCGAGGTCCGCCGTACCGGAGAGATCCTCTCGGTCCCGGTCGGCGACGGTTACCTCGGCCGCGTCGTCGATGCGCTGGGCCAGCCGCTCGACGGGTTCGGCGACATCGTCCCCGAGGGCCGCCGCGCTCTCGAGCTGCAGGCCCCCACCGTGGTCCAGCGCCAGCCCGTCAACGAGCCGATGCAGACCGGCATCAAGGCCATCGACGCCATGACGGCCATCGGCCGGGGACAGCGCCAGCTGATCATCGGCGACCGGCAGACCGGCAAGAGCGCCGTCGCCGTCGACGCGATCATCAACCAGCGCGAAAACTGGGCGAGCGGCGACCCGAAGAAGCAGGTCAAGTGCATCTACGTGGCGATCGGTCAGAAGGGCTCGACCATCGCTGCGGTTCGCGGGTCGCTCGAAGAGGCCGGCGCCCTCGAATACACCACGATCATCGCCGCTCCGGCCAGTCAGCCGGCGGGCTTCAAATACCTCGCCCCCTACACCGGCTCGGCGATCGGCCAGCACTGGATGTATCAGGGCCAGCACGTCCTGATCGTCTTCGATGACCTCTCCAAGCAGGCCGAGGCCTACCGGTCGATTTCACTACTGCTGCGTCGGCCGCCGGGACGCGAGGCCTACCCCGGCGACGTCTTCTACTTGCACTCGAGGCTCCTCGAGCGTTGCGCGAAGCTCAGCGACGAGCTGGGTGGAGGGTCGATGACCGGTCTGCCGATCATCGAGACCAAGGGCAACGACGTCTCGGCCTACATCCCGACCAACGTCATCTCGATCACCGATGGCCAGATCTTCCTGGAGACCGACCTCTTCAACCAGGGCGTCCGGCCGGCCATCAACGTCGGTATCTCGGTGTCCCGGGTCGGTGGTAACGCGCAGATCAAGGCGATGAAGTCGGTCGCCGGACGGCTGCGTCTGGACTTGGCCCAGTACCGCGACCTCGAGTCGTTCGCCGCCTTCGGTTCCGATCTCGACAAGGCCTCAAAGGCTCAGCTCGAGCGTGGCCAGCGGCTGGTCGAGCTGCTCAAGCAGCCCCAGTTCTCGCCCTTCCCCGTGGAGCGTCAGGTCGTCTCGATCTGGCTCGGCACCACCGGTCAGCTCGACGTGGTGCCGATCGAAGACGTGCGCCGTTTCGAACGTGACTTCCTCGAGTTCGTCGGCCGTAACCACCCGGGCATCTACAGCGCGATCCTGTCCACCGGCAAGCTCGAAGACAGCACGGTGGTCTCGCTGACGGACGCGGTGAAGGAGTTCACCAAGTCCTTCGAGACGAAGGCCGGCGGCGGCATCGAGGTGGCTGCTGACGAGGACGACGAGATCACCGAGCTCGAGGCTGACCAGCGCAGCGAGGAATCGATCAAGCGGCACACCCCGCCCGCTGACGAGCCTTCCGAAGCCAGCTGATCCAGCATGCCTGCTCAACTTCGTGTCTACCGGCGCCGGATCAAATCGGTGCAGTCGACCAAGAAGATCACCCGCGCGATGGAGCTCATCGCGGCGTCGCGCATCTCGCGTGCGCAGGCTCGGGTCAACGCCTCCAAGCCGTATGCCGAGGAGATCACGAGGGTGATCACGGCGGTCGCCAGCCAGACGAATGTCGACCACCCGCTCACCACGGAGCACAAGAATCCGACCCGGGCGGCCGTACTCGTCGTCACCAGCGACCGTGGTCTGGCGGGGGCCTACAGCTCCAACGCCCTGAAGACGGCCGAGGCGCTCTACGACACCCTGCGCGAGGAAGGCAAGGAATCGGCGATCTATGCCGTCGGCCGTAAAGCCGCCGGTTATTACCGTTTCCGTAACCGCAAGGTCGAGGCCGACTTCACCGGATTCTCCGAGCAGCCCGATTACGAGTCGGCCAAGCTCGTGGCCGACACCCTCATCGAGCGTTTCGTGCGGCCCACCGAGGAAGGCGGCGTGGACGAGATCCACGTCATCTTCACCGAGTTCCGCAGCATGCTCTCCCAGCGTCCGGTCGCCCGCCGAATCCTGCCGATGGTCGTCGAAGAGACCACCGAGGCACCGGAGGACGGGCCGCTGCCGCTGTATGAGTTCGAACCGTCGGCGGAGGCAGTGCTGGACGCGCTGCTGCCGCGCTACGTCGAGAGCCGGGTGTTCGCCGCCCTGCTGGAGTCGGCGGCGTCCGAGTCCGCGGCTCGCCGGCGGGCCATGAAGTCCGCGACGGACAACGCGGACGAGCTCGTCAAATCGCTTACGCGAGAGGCCAACTCGGCTCGTCAGGCCGAGATCACCCAAGAAATCAGTGAGATCGTCGGCGGCGCGAATGCGCTGGCGGATTCCGGAGGCTGAAGATGACCGTCACAGAGCACGAGACGCAGACGCAGGCCCACGAGGGCGGGATCGGGCGCGTCGCCCGGGTCATCGGCCCCGTCGTCGACGTGGAATTCGCCCCGGATGAGATGCCGGAGCTTTTCAACGCGCTGAAGGTCGACCGCACCATCGGTGACGACACCGGCACCATCACCCTCGAGGTCGCCAACCACATCGGCGACAACACGGTGCGGGCCATCTCGATGAACCCGACCGACGGACTGGTGCGTGGTGCGCCCGTTCAGGACACCGGCGCGCCGATCACGGTTCCGGTCGGCGACGTGACCAAGGGCCACGTGTTCAACGCGCTTGGCGTGCCCATGGACGTTGACGTCTCGACGCTGGACATCAAGGAGCGCTGGCCGATCCACCGGTCTTCGCCGCCGTTCGATGAGCTCGAGTCAAAGACGGAAATGCTCGTCACCGGCATCAAGGTGATCGACCTGCTCGCTCCCTACGTGCTGGGCGGCAAGATCGGCCTCTTCGGTGGTGCCGGTGTGGGCAAGACGGTCATCATCCAGGAGATGATCCGACGGGTCGCCAAGGAGTTCGGTGGCGTGTCGGTGTTCGCCGGAGTCGGCGAGCGCACCCGTGAGGGCAACGACCTTTTCCTGGAAATGGAAGAGGCCGACGTTCTCAAGGACACCGCACTCGTCTTCGGTCAGATGGACGAGCCGCCGGGCACCCGATTGAGGGTTGCTCTCACTGCTTTGACTATGGCGGAGTACTTCCGCGATGTGCAGAAGCAGGACGTGCTGCTCTTCATCGACAACATCTTCCGGTTCACCCAGGCCGGTTCTGAGGTCTCGACCCTGCTCGGCCGGATGCCGAGCGCGGTGGGATACCAGCCGACGCTCGCCGACGAGATGGGCGTTCTGCAAGAGCGCATCACCTCCACCCGTGGTCACTCGATCACGTCGATCCAGGCGATCTACGTGCCCGCCGACGACCTGACCGACCCGGCCCCGGCCACCACGTTCACCCACCTGGACGCCACCACTAACCTCTCGCGGGCGATCTCGGAGCTGGGCATCTACCCCGCCGTCGACCCGCTCGACTCGACGTCGCGGATTCTGGACGCCCGCTACATCGGTGAGCGGCACTACAACGTGGCGCAGCGCGTGAAGGAGATCCTGCAGCGTTACAACGACCTGCAGGACATCATCGCCATTCTGGGTATCGACGAGCTCTCGGAAGAAGACAAGGTCGCTGTCAACCGGGCGCGGCGCATCCAGCGCTTCCTGTCACAGCCCTTCTTCGTCGCCGAGCAGTTCACCGGCATCCCGGGCAAGTTCACGCCGCTGGACGAGACCATCGAATCGTTCGAGAAGCTGTGCAACGGCGATTACGACGACCTGCCCGAGCAGGCGTTCTTCATGTGCGGTGGTATCGAAGACGCGGTGGAGAAGGCAAAGGCGCTCCAGTCTGACGACGACTGATCGCGGGCCAGTGGCGGGCTAGCTCTTCGCGGGCGGCTGCCACTGGCCGAAATTCGGCTCTACACCTGCCCTCGTGACGTGCCGATGACGACGTCATGGCGCAGTTGTTGCCGCTGGCGATCCCCACGGGGTTGCGGGCCCGCTGGACGAACCGGTCGAAACGAGTTCCCACCGTGCTCGCGCCGGCTCTGCCTGCGCTGGTATTGCTTGCCATCACGACGGCAGGAATGGTCGACCCGCCAACCACCGGACTCGCGACCCAGCTGCACGTCGCCGCTGTCACCACGGGGTCGACGACATCGGTGACGCCAGCTCCCGCGTTCCCCGTCACTGCGCGTTGAGCCGCCGCGATCGGTAGTCTGCAGGGCATGGCGATGAGGGTGGCAGTCGTATCCCCCGAGCAGCAGATCTGGTCGGGCGAGGCGGAGATGGTGATTGCTCGCACCCTGGATGGCGAGATCGGCATCCTGGAGGGCCACATCCCCACGCTGGGAGTGCTCGCCGAAGATGGGGATGTGCGTATCCGTACGGTCGGTTCGGGTGAGGCAGGCTTTGACGTCACTGCGAAGGTGAGCGGCGGTTTCCTTTCCGTCACCAGCGACGGCGTGAGCATCCTCGCCGAGCGCGCCGAGATCTCCTGACTGGCCGGTGAGCAGCCCTTAGCGCTGGCCTCCGGGCTTCCACAGCACGTCGCCGCCCGGGTTTGCCGTACGGGCCAGGATGAAGATCAGGTCGCTGAGCCGGTTCAGGTAGAGCGCAGGTGTCTTGTTGGTATGCGCCGGGTCGCTCTCCAGCAGCGCCCACGTCGATCGCTCGGCGCGGCGGACGATCGTGCGCACCAGATGCAGCAGCGCTGCACCCGGGGTCCCACCCGGCAGGATGAAGGACGCGAGCTTCTCGAGACGGTCGTTGTACTCATCGCACGCCGCTTCGAGCCGCTCGACGTCAGCATCCGTGATGCGCAACGGGGGATACGCCGGGTCGGCGACCACCGGTGTGCACAGATCGGCGCCCACATCGAAAAGGTCGTTCTGAATCCTGGTCAGCAGCGTCACGATCTCGGGCGGCAGCCCGCCGAGCGCAATCGCCACCCCGATCGCGGAGTTGGCCTCGTCCACATCGGCGAACGCGTCTAGGCGCGCGTCCGTCTTTCGCACCCGGCTCATGTCTCCAAGCGCCGTGGTGCCGTCGTCGCCCGTTTTGGTATAGATCCGGGTCAGGTGCACGCTCACGCAGCTGACCTTACGGTCGGTGGTTGTCACCGCCTAAAGTGGCGGGGGTGGAGCGATTCGTGGTCAGCGGCGGCGTCCGACTGGCCGGCGAGGTCTCCGTGCACGGGGCGAAGAATTCGGCCCTGAAGCTGATGGCCGCGTCGTTGCTCGCCGAGGGTCGCACCAACCTGTCCGCCGTTCCCGACATCCTCGATGTCGACATCATGGGCGAGGTGCTGCGCCGCCTGGGCTGCGTGGTTCACCACGTCAGCAGCCCCGCCACCGGCGAGCTTCACTCCCGCGGCGGCAGCGTCACGGTCGATGTGCCGGGCCACGTGGGCACCGAGGCCGACTATGACCTGGTACGACGGATGCGGGCCAGCATCGCGGTGCTCGGGCCGCTGGTCGCCCGCCGCGGCATCGCGAAGGTGGCTCTGCCCGGCGGTGACGCCATCGGCAGCCGAGGGCTGGACATGCATGTCGCTGGTCTGCAAAAGCTGGGTGCCACCGTCGAGTCCGAGCACGGGTTTCTCATCGCGCGGGCCAGTCGGCTGCGCGGCGCGACCATCTGGCTCGACTTTCCGAGCGTAGGCGCGACCGAGAACCTGCTGATGGCCGCGGTGCTCGCCAAGGGCACCACCATCATCGACAACGCCGCCCGCGAGCCCGAGATCGTCGACCTCTGCGATCTGCTGACCAGCATGGGCGCCGAGCTGTCCGGGGTGGGATCCTCGACGTTGGAGATCGAGGGCGTAGAGGGGCTGTACCCATGCCCGAACGTCCACGTGACGGTGCCCGACCGCATCGTGGCCGGCACCTTTGCCGTCGGCGCGGTGATGACCCAGGGCGATGTGACGGTGCGAGGTGGGCGCGTGGAACATCTGGAGATCCTGCTCGACAAGTTGGTCAGCGGGGGAGCGACCGTCGAGACCGAGCTGGACGGCTTCCGGGTGGTCTGTGACCGCCGGCCGCGAGCCGCCGACGTGGTCACGCTGCCCTACCCCGGCTTCCCGACCGATCTGCAGCCCGCCATGATCGCGCTGGCCTCGGTGAGCGAGGGCGTCGCGATGGTCACCGAGAACGTGTTCGAGGCCAGGTTCGTCTTTTGTGACGAGCTGATCCGGTTGGGCGCCGACGTGCGCACGGACGGCCATCACGCCGTCATCCGCGGTCGTACGCGACTGTCGGGTGCGCCGGTGAGGGCACCCGACATCAGGGCAGGCGCCGCGCTCGTGCTCGCCGGTCTCGTCGCCGAAGGCGATACCGAGGTCCTCGACATTCGCCATATCGACCGCGGATACGTTCGCTTCGACGAACAGCTGCGCCGGCTCGGTGCGTCGATCTCGCGCTCCACGGTGCCCAACGATCCGGATAGCTGAGCGACGAACCGGCCGTTGGTTTTGTTTCGCAAATATCGCAAAGTGCGATTGGCGGCGTGTTTAGTTCCTGGCATTTGTCGCCGACATGACAGTGCTAATGACTGTTGATGTGACGCTTCGGGCGTAATATCACATCCAGCTCCAGAAGGTAATCCCGCGTCGTGCGGGCGCCGAGGACACGGAGGGCCCGATGATCAGCTGCATCGAAACGGCGCCGGGCGAATTCGTACTGAGCGGTCGGGTTGACGTCACATCGGTCGCGGATTTGCGCACTGCCCTGCAGAAGTCGGTCGATTCCGCCGCTCCACTCTCGGCCGTCCCAGGTGCTGCGCTGCGGCTCGATGTCGCTGGTCTGGAGCTCGTTGACGCTGCCGGATTGGGTGCCCTGGTCGCTGCCCACCGCCGCGCAGGCCGGGCAGGCCTGGGATTCGCACTCGTCAATGTGCCCGACCCGCTGTCGCGCCTGCTATTCATCAGCCGCCTGTACCGGGTCCTTTCGGTAGAGCACCCCACCTCCGGCGCGAAGCGCGAGCTGCCGCCAGGAATTCGCGAATCAGCCCCACGGCCCCGTGAGTCGGGTTTCGACGGCGCATCGGCCTTGTTGGCCTGACGCTCAGCCAGGTTTCTCCAGCCCTGCCGATTCCAGCCCCATCGAGGGTTACCGGCCCGTAAAGTTCGCCGCATGAGCGGGCAGCGTGACAAGCCCTGGGTGATGCGTACCTACGCCGGTCATTCCTCGGCTCTGGCGTCCAACGATCTCTACCGGCGCAACCTCGAGAAGGGCCAGACCGGGCTTTCGGTGGCCTTCGACCTGCCGACCCAGACCGGCTACGACCCCGACAGCGAGCTCGCCCGCGGCGAGGTCGGCAAGGTCGGCGTGCCGGTTGCCTCGCTCGCCGACATGCGCCAGCTCTTTGAGGGCATCCCGCTTGGTGAGATGAACACCTCGATGACCATCAACGCGCCGGCGATGTGGCTGCTGGCGCTCTATCAGGTGACGGCCGAGGAGCAGGCAGCTGCTGCAGGCGAGGATCCCGCTGCGGTGGTCCACCGGCTGACCGGCACCACCCAGAACGACATCATCAAGGAATACCTGTCACGGGGCACCTACGTCTTTCCACCTGCCCCGTCCCTGCGCCTGATCAGCGACATGATCGCCTATACCGTCACCGAGATCCCCAAGTGGAACCCGATCAACATCTGCTCCTACCACCTGCAGGAAGCGGGGGCGACCCCCGAGCAGGAGCTGGCTTACGCCATGTGCACCGCGATCGCTGTGCTGGACAGTGTGCGGGACGCGGGTCAGGTGCCGACGGAACGATTTGGTGAGGTCTGCGCCCGCATCTCTTTCTTCGTGAACGCCGGAGTGCGCTTCGTCGAGGAAATGTGCAAGATGCGCGCCTTCGGCCAGCTCTGGGACGAGTTGCTGACTGCGCGCTATGGCGTTGCCGACCCCCGCCAACGGCGGTTCCGCTATGGCGTACAGGTCAATTCGCTCGGTCTGACCGAGGCCCAGCCGGAAAACAACGTCATCCGTATCGTGCTGGAAGCCCTCGGCGTGACCCTGTCCAAGGACGCTCGCGCCCGTGCTCTTCAGCTCCCGGCGTGGAATGAGGCGCTCGGCTTGCCGCGGCCATGGGATCAGCAGTGGTCGCTGCGCATCCAGCAGATCCTGGCCTTTGAGACGGACCTGCTCGAGTACGACGATCTCTTCGAAGGCTCGGTGGTCGTGGAACGCCGGGTGGCGGAACTGGTCAGCGGTGCGCAGGCCGAGATCGACCGGGTGCAGGCGATGGGCGGCGCGGTGGCCGCCGTTGAATCCGGATACATGAAGTCGCAGTTGGTTTCCGCCCACTCCGAGCGGCGGCGCCGGATCGAGGCCGGCGACGACATCGTCGTAGGGGTCAACCGCTTCACCTCGACCGAGCCCAACCCCCTGACCGCCGATCTCGAGACGGTCATCCAAGCTGTCGACCCAGCCACCGAGGCCGCCGCCGTTGCGCAGGTGCGGGCCTGGCGGTCGGCGCGCGATCAGCACGGAGCTGCGTCGGCACTCGAAGCCTTGCGCGACGCAGCGAAGACCGAGGAAAACCTGATGACGGCGACCCTGGCGTGTGCCCGGGCCGGTGTGACGACGGGCGAATGGGCCGGGGCGCTGCGCGAGGTCTTCGGCGAATATCGAGCGCCCACAGGCGTTTCGGGGGCTGCGACACCTACTGCTGCTGCCGGTACGGCCGGAGCCGAGATCGCGGCGGTTCGTGAACTGGTTGCGCGTACGGGTGACCAACTCGGCCGCCGCCTGAAGATCTTGGTCGGTAAGCCGGGCCTCGATGGCCACAGCAACGGGGCCGAGCAGATCGCCGTGCGGGCGCGCGACGTGGGCTTCGAAGTGATTTACCAAGGCATCCGGCTTACTCCGGCCCAGATCGTCAGCGCCGCCGCGCAGGAGGACGTTCACGTCGTCGGTTTGTCGATCCTGTCAGGGTCGCATCTGGAGTTGGTGCCCGAGATCTTGCGCGGCATGAAGGAAGCCGGCATCGACGACATCCCTGTCGTAGTGGGCGGAATCGTTCCGGAAGCCGATGCCCGCCTGTTGCGTGACATGGGCGTCGCCGCCGTCTTCACGCCCAAGGATTTCGGGATCACGGAGATCATGCGGGAGATCGTCGCCGTCATCCGCAAGGGTGCGGGTCTGCCCGACTAGTCTTGCCGGCGTGCGGCTTGTCATTGCTCGATGCACCGTTGATTACGCGGGCAAGCTCACCGCCCACCTGCCGAGCGCCATTCGGTTGCTGATGGTCAAAGCCGACGGCTCGGTATCGATACATGCCGACGATCGGGCGTACAAGCCCCTGAACTGGATGAGCCCGCCCTGCGTCCTCACTGAAGAGCCACCCGATGAAGACGCCCCGGATCTGGTGTGGCGCGTCGTCAACAAGGCCGGCGAGCAGTTGGTGATCACCATCGACGAGCTGGTGCACGACTCCTCCCACGAGCTGGGGATCGACCCCGGGCTCATCAAGGACGGCGTCGAGGCCCATCTACAGGTGTTGCTCGCCGAACACTGCGAGACGATCGAACCGGGCCTGCGGCTGGTGCGGCGTGAGCACGACACCGGGATCGGGCCGGTCGACCTGCTGTGCCGTGATCGCAGTGGCGCAAGCGTGGCGGTGGAGATCAAGCGTCGTGGGGAGATCGATGGGGTCGAGCAGCTGACGCGCTACCTGGCCCGAATGACGGACGATCCCGCGTTGCCGCAGCCGGTGCGGGGACTCTTTGTGGCACAGGCGATCACTCCGCAGGCAAGGCTGCTCGCCTCCGACCGTGGCATCGGTTGCGTGACCGTCGATTACGACGCCCTGCGCGGTTTTGCCCCGACCATCCCGACCCTTTTCTAGAGCTTCAAAGATCCATTGTTCAAGTCCGCGGACGGCGGGCTTCTGGGACACTTGCTCCGTGTCGTCAACACAGTGCGCACGGTTATTGCGGGCGGCGCGTCAATGAAGGGCGGAGAAGGATGACTCGAGCTTTTCAGAAGGCCGGAATCGTCGGCGTCGGCACCATGGGCGCCGGGATCGCCGAAGTCCTGGCGAAAGCCGGGCTCGACGTCATTGCGGTTGAAGTCGACGAGATCGGCGTCAAGCGAGGGCGTGAACACCTCGAGCATTCCACTGAGCGAGCGGTCCGCCGAGGAAAAATTACCGAGCAGGAGCGCGACGCCCTGCTGGGGCGTATTCACCTGGGCACCGCGCTGGACGCCCTCTCCGACGTAGACATCGTCATCGAGGCGATTCCCGAGCAGCTCGAGGCGAAGCAGACGCTTTTTCGGGCACTCGACGACATTTGCCGGCCCGATACCGTGCTCGCTACTAATACCTCCGCCCTTTCGGTCACCGAGCTCGCCGCCGTCACCCGGCGTCCGTCGCAGGTCATCGGGCTGCACTGGTTCAACCCGGCGCCGGTGATGGGACTCGTGGAGGTCGTTAACACCGTCATGACCGACGAGCAGGTGACTGCTGACGTCGAAGCGCTCGTCGGAGTGGTCGGCAAGACCGACGTCACCGTCGGCGACCGGGCCGGATTCATTGCGAATGCACTGCTTTTCCCTTACCTCAACAATGCGGTCCGCATGCTGGAGGGTCGTTACGCGACTCGCGAAGACATCGACGCCGCCATGCGGTTCGGGTGTGGACACCCGATGGGCCCGCTGGCGCTGCTCGACCTCATCGGCCTCGACAGCGCATACGAGATTCTCGACACGATCTACCACCAGTCGCGCGACCACTTACACGCTCCAGCGCCGTTGCTCAAGCAGCTCGTGACGGCGGGGATGCACGGCCGCAAGACCGGTCGCGGGTTCTACACCTATGCGGCGCCCGACTCCTCGGAGATCGTCTCGGAAGCCGCGCCGACCGCGAGCAGTGACGTGGCACCGCGATCCGTGCAGAGCGTCGGTGTGATCGGCACCGGCACGATGGCCAGCGGCATCGCCGAGGTGTTGGCCAAGTCCGGCTACGACGTGATCCTGCGGGCTCGCAGTGACGACAAGGCGGCGGCGGTACGCGCGAAGGTGAGTGCCTCACTCGATAAGGCCGTCGCTCGCGGCAAGCTGTCGGAGGCCGACCGCGATGCGACCCTCGGCCGGCTGCGGGAGACCACAGAGCTCGACGAGCTCGCCGAGTGCGACCTTGTCATCGAGGCAGTCGTGGAAGAACTCGGCGTGAAGCGCGCCCTTTTCGCCGCCCTCGACGAAATCGTCAAGCCCGGTGCGGTATTGGCGACCACCACCTCGAGCCTGCCGGTCATCGAATGCGCGACGGCCACGTCGCGCCCCTCGGATGTCGTCGGAATGCATTGGTTCAACCCGGCACCGGCGATGAAGCTGGTCGAGGTGGTCCCGACCGTGCTTTCGGCGGGGGATGCCATTGCCACGGTCCGCGAAGTCGCCGTCCACGCCGGAAAGCAGCCGGTCAGCTGCGGCGACCGTGCCGGGTTCATCGTCAACGCGTTGCTCTTTCCTTATCTGAATGGTGCGGCGCGGATGCTGGAGGCGCATTACGCGACGGCCGATGACATCGACGCCGCCATGAAGGTCGGCTGTGGACATCCCATGGGGCCATTCGAGCTCATGGATGTGGTGGGTCTCGACGTGACGCTGGCGATTCAGCAGACGCTTTACCTCGAGTTCCGGGAGCCCGGCGACGCACCTGCGCCCTTACTCGAGCACCTGGTTCGCGCCGGCTATCTCGGGAGAAAGACAAAGCGTGGGTTCAGGGACTACTCACGGCGCTGAGATGTGACTGTGTAGGCGCTCAGAAATAGCGCAGAAGCCGCCAGTGGCATCCGGGTGTAAAGCGTTCAGTCGCCAGTCACTCGGTTGCTTTATGGCCTTGTTTGATGCAATCTCGTGTTATGACACAGCGCACCGTTGTTACGCTCGAAGATGACCTTACCGGCGAGGAAGCCGACGAAACCGTCAGCTTTGCACTCGATGGCAAGGCGTATGAGATCGATCTATCCGAAAAGAATGCGGCGGGTTTACGCGAAGCCCTCGCGCCCTACATAGGATCGGCCCGCCGGGCCGGCCGGGTCAGCATTCCTTCAGCCCGCCGTGGTGGTCCATTGCGCCACGTGGCTACTGAGGTGGATCCCGCCGCCGTACGTGCGTGGGCCGCCTCTAACGGCTATGAGGTCAGCCCGCGCGGCCGAATCAGCAAGGCAGTGCAGGATGCATTCAAGGCGGCTATGGGCTGATCTTCGGCCAGCGCCCGGACAACGAGTGCGTGTATAACAAGACTAAACAGGTTTCGAGCGGGGGCTCACCGGCACATGGCCGGCGAGCCCCCGCTACGTTATCCACAGTCGCCAAGGGTCCCCGTATCGTTTACTGCTGCAAAGAATTACCACCCCGGTGCGATGTTGTGTCCCGTAAGTCGTCTTGCCACTGGCAAGCAATTGACACCCCAGGTCGGCGAATTGCTGGCTTTCTTCACATGATCTCGCCGGTTCTCTGGAGTGCCCGTAGCCCGCGTGGGGATCGGCGCCACCGGGTCCGGTCGGCGGAAGTGCGACAATTACCGCGTGCCTTTTCCGCTCAACCAGACGACCGCGGTCAGTTGGATACAGGACACCGCTCAAGGGGCTGCCCGTGGGGCCGCCCGCGGGGCTGCCGATGTTGCCGCCATGCTGCGCGGTATCAGCGTGGATCCGCGGGTATCCCAGGCTGCCAAGGTTGAAGCCGCCGCGGCGCTGGCCTATCTGCTATCCGGACGGGGGCGCGTTCCTGGTTTCATCCCCGGAGTCGGCAGGCTCGACGGTTTGGCCGTCGGAGCCTTCATGCTGCGCCGTCTGCTGGCGGCCGCGGGTGAGCCGGTCTTGCGTGCGCATTGGAGAGGCAGCCCCCGTGGCCTTGAGGTGGTGCTGACGATGACGGGGGCCTTGGCCGCCCCGCGGGGACGGCTCCGACGCCTGGCGGTGGCGAGCGCTGCTGCCTCGGTCGTACGCGATCAATTCGCTGGGGGCGCAGTGACGGCCCGGCGCAGGTCGGGGTCGGCTCGGGTCATCGAGGGCGAGATCGTGGCGAGTCGCGAGGACCGCAATTGAGCGGTGGGGCCGGTAGCGGCAGCTGGCACGACCGCGACGACCGTTCCGAGGGCGACGGTGGAGTGCGCTGGATCCACCGCCTAGTGCGCGGTCAGGACGCCCGCAAGGCCTACCGTTGCCCGGGCTGCGAAAAGGAGATCCGGGTGGGTGAGCCGCACGTCGTCGCCTGGCGCGATGACTGGTACGGCGGAGCAGACGACCGGCGACACTGGCACACACCGTGCTGGCGCTCGCGTCATCGCCTGCCGCGGCTCAAGCGCGGTTAGGGTCGCCGAGTGCCACCGATTCGCGCAAATACCGTGCTCCCGGCGGATCGGCGTCCCCTCCGGCTCGAAACGATGGATGGCTTGGCGCTGGTCGGGGAGTTAGCGCTTCCAGTGGACCGCACCCCGCTGGCCACCCTGGTCTGCCTGCATCCCTTGCCGACGCATGGCGGCTCGATGGACAGTCACCTCCTGCGGAAGGCCGCCTGGCGGCTGCCCGCCCTCGCCGGACTTGCCGTGCTGCGCATCAACACCAGGGGCACCGAGAGCGCGGAGGGGCGCTCCGAAGGCGCGTTCGACGGGGGTGACTCCGAGCGTTATGACGTCGCTGCGGCCATCGAATATGCCGACTTCAACGAGCTGCCCTCTCCCTGGCTGCTCGGATGGTCATTCGGCACCGATCTGGTGTTGCGTCACGGCCGCGATCCCGCGGTCAGCGGCGCGGTGCTGATCAGCCCGCCGCTGCGCTTCTCGACCGACGCTGACCTCGATGGCTGGGCGGCGTTCGGCAGGCCGCTGACCGCGGTGGTCCCTGAGTTCGATGACTACCTGCAGCCGGCCGAGGCCGAGCAGCGGTTCGCCCGCGTCCCGCAGGCCCGGGTCGTCGCCATACCTGGCGCCTACCACCTGTTCGTCGGGCGGGTTGAAGATGCGTTCGACGCCGTCGTGCACGCTGTGCTCGGCGGGGCTTTTCCCGACATCACCCCGCTACCGCGCGAATACGAGGGAAACACGCATGAGTTCGCTCTTTGACCTGTCCGGCCGTACCGCCCTGGTGACAGGCGCCAGCCGCGGGATCGGCAGGTCGATCGCGCTGGGCTTCGCCGCCGCCGGCGCTGACGTCGCCCTGGCCGCTCGCGACGCGGTCGCCTTGGAGCAGGTGCGCGCTGAGATCGAATCCCGCGGCCGGCGCGCCGTGGTGATCCCGACGAATGTCCTGGATCTGGCCTCAGTCACCGCCATGGTGGAAGGGGCGATCGAACAGCTTGGCCGGATCGACGTGCTTGTCAACAATGCAGGTGGCAGCTCGTACATGGGCCCTTTTACGACCCTGCGCTTCGCTGGGTGGGCCAAGACCATGGCGTTGAACGTCGATTCCATCGTTCATGCGTGTCAGGCGGTCGGCCCCCACATGCTCACCCGCGGCAGCGGCTCGATCATCAACGTCGCTTCGGTGGCGGCGCTGGTCGCGACTCCAGAATTGGCGGCCTACGGAGCGAGCAAGGCCGCCGTGCTGTCGCTGACCAAGACGCTGTCGGTGGAGTGGGGCAGTTCCGGGGTCAGGGTCAACGCGCTGTGCCCGGGATGGACCCGCACCGATCTGAACGTCGACCTCTGGAGCGATGAGCAGATCAGCGCCGCGATGATGGAGCGCGTCCCACTCGGGCGATGGGCAGACGTCGACGAGATGATCGGTCCGGCCCTTTTCCTGGCCTCGGATGCTTCGTCGTACATGACAGGCCAGGCGCTGGTGATCGATGGCGGTCAGACCGCCGACTGAGCCGACGGGACAGGCCGACGAGACCTACTTGAGGAAGCGGGCGTCTTTCGTGCCGCTTCCGGCGTACGCGTCGTCCTCGTAGCCGCCCTCGTACTCCGGCTCATAGCCCGAGTCGTCCGTCAGCGAGACCTGGGCCGCCGCGGGAGGGTCGGCGTCGTAGGAATCGTTGACGGAGATCGCCGGCGCGAGAGCAGCTGCCAGCGCCTCGTGAAGACGCGAAAGCTGCGCGTTGACGGCGTCTCGCTGGCGCTCGAGATCGGCGAGACGCCGGGCGGCGGCCCGCTCTTCCTCGGCGGCCTGCTGCTGGGCGCGAACCAGGACGCGGTCGGCCTCGGCCTGCGCCGTCGTCATCGTCTGCTCGGCCTCAGCCTGCGCAACGGCCAGGATCTGCTCGGCCTGGGTCTCCGCCTCACGTACGCGCGCGCTGTGGATGCGGTCGGCGTCGGCGGCGGACTGGCGGGCGTCAGTGAGCAGCTCGTCGGCCTCACGGGCTCGCTGCGCCCGAATTTCCGCGGCTTCGTCCTCAGCCAGAGTGAGGATCTGAGTGATGCGATCCCCCAGCTCGTGCCACTGGGGACGACCACGCTCAAGTTCGTCACGGGCGGCCTCAGCTTCAGCTGCTGCGGAGGCAGCTGCCTGCTCGGCGGCGTCGCGTGCGATTTCGGTGTTTCTTAGCTGGTCCTCCAGCCATCCGAGGTGGTTTTCGACCTGATCACGGTCGTAACCACGACGAACCAGCTCGAAGGCCGGGCCGCCTTCCTCGGGAGAGCGAAGAGGCAGCAGGTCAGTGTGCTCGCTCATGACGCGTACTGTGCCACGGTTCGGCCGCTATTCCATGCGTTGCCGCGCGCGTCGGCGGGTCTTGTGCTTGTCTTATTTGCCTCTCAGGCACCGCGGAACCGGTTGATGGCGGTGAGGTGCCGCTCGCGCAGCTCAGGATCGCGCACTCCCAGGCCCTCCTGTGGGGCCAGACAGAGCACACCGACCTTGCCCTGATGGGCGTTGCGGTGCACGTCGTACGTGGCCTGCCCCACCTCGGTCATCGGATACGCCTTCGACAGGGTCGGGTGGACCAGACCCCTGGCGATCAGCCGGTTGGCTTCGGAGGCCTCCCGATAGTTCGCGAAGTGCGACCCGACGATCCGCTTGAGGTTCATCCAGAGGTAGCGGTTGTCGTATTCGTGCAGGAAGCCGCTCGTGGACGCGCAGGTGACGATGGTCCCCCCCCGCCTGGCGACATAAACCGAGGCTCCGAAGGTCTCACGGCCGGGATGCTCGAAGACGATGTCGGAGTCGTCGCCGCCGGTCAGCTTTCGGATCAGCTTGCCGAGACGTTGCCATTCCTTGGGATCCTGGTGGTGCTCGTCCTTCCAGAATTTGAAGCCCTCTCCGGTGGCCTCGGAGCGGTCGATGACCAGTTCGGCGCCCATCCGCCGGCACAGTTCAGCCTTTTCGGGGGAGGAGACGACGCACACGGGTATGGCCCCGCCGTTGACCGCCATCTGGGTGGCGTAGGACCCGAGGCCTCCGCTCGCACCCCAGATCAGCACCACATCGCCCTGCTTCATCGCCGCGCCGTTCTTGCCGACCAGCTGCCGATAGGCCGTCGAATTCACCAGTCCGGGGCTGGCGGCTTCTTCCCAGCTCAGGTGCGCCGGCTTGGGCATCAGCTGGTTGGACTTGACCAGCGCCAGTTCGGCCAATCCGCCGAAATTCGTCTCGAAGCCCCAGATTCGCTGCTCTGGGTCCATCATCGTGTCGTTGTGGCCGTCGGGCCGTTCGAGCTCCACCGACAGGCAGTGGGCGACCACTTCATCGCCGGGCTTCCAGACGTTGACGCCCGGTCCGGTGCGCAGCACCACCCCAGCCAGGTCTGACCCGACCACCTGGTAGGGCAGGTCGTGGCGCTTGCCCATCGCCGACATGCGGCCGTAGCGCTCGAGGAATCCGAACGTCGAGACCGGCTCGAAGATCGATGTCCAGACCGTGTTGTAGTTGATGGAGCTGGCCATCACCGCGACGATCGCCTCGCCTGGACCGAGCTCGGGGGTCGGCACCTCATCGATGTGCAGCGACTTGCGCGGGTCCTTGTCGCGGGTCGCCAGCCCCTCGAACATCGAGACCTCGTCCTTGCGCACGACCACGCCGCGATAGGTGGCGGGCACCTCGAACGCACCGAACTCCTCCGGCGGCGTATCGCCGGCAACGATCGCATCGGTGATCTGGGTGATCGACATGGCTCCGGATGTTACCGGCGGGTCATATACGCGCGGGCGGTTACTGAAACAGCTACACACAGCATCCGCCGAACGGTGTGTTGCCGCGAATCGCCGTGTTTGGGCATCGCTGGAAGCAACTTCGTTGCTGTTTCCGCAGCCACTTCGAGGTCTAAGGCGAGCGATATGTGGGCGGCGCGCAACCTTCGGTGGGGGTTCGACGTCTCACCAGATGTGCTCTCAGGTGCCATATCCCGTGCGGTGTCAGGTCCGGCGCCGCTTTCGGGCGGGCGCGGGCCTACGGTCCAGCCTGTGACGGAAGGGGGCGGTGGGATCGGGCCGACCAGGGAGCAACTGCTCACCGAGCTCTACGTCACCCATTACCCGAGACTCATCCGGCTGGCCGCCCTGCTCGTCGACGACGTCGGAAATTGCGAGGAGATCGTTCAGGACGCCTACCTGAAGGTGCATGCGGCGATGGTCGGGCCGCGCCCGCGGCTGCGGGACGACGACCTAGCGCTGGCGTATCTGCGCCAGACAGTGGTCAACCTGGCCCGTTCGACGCTGCGCCACCGGCTCGTCGCGCGAAAGCACGCGCCAGCACCAATGCCTGATGCGCCGAGCGCGGAAGAGGGGGCATACGCCCAGGTGGAGCGCACCGCGGTGGTGCAGGCGCTACGGGAGCTGCCGCGCCGCCAGCGGGAGGCCGTCGTGTTGCGCTACTACGGCGATCTCACGGAAGCTGCCGCCGCAGCGGTGATGGAGGTCAGCGTCGGGGCGGTCAAGGCCTACACCTCGCGCGGCCTGGCGGCGCTGACGCTCGCTCTGGAGGAATTGCGATGAATGACCTCGAGCGCGAGGAGGCGTTGCGCCGGCTCATGGCCGAGGCGGTGCAGCCGATTCACCCGGCACCGGGGTCGCAGGCGCGGTTGCAGGCCCGCATCGAGTCGGCTGAGGTCAAAGCGAAGCGGGGCCGGGAGAGGGTGAACCCGGAGAAAGCAAAGGGGTCCGGAAACGGGTCGGCAAAGAGGTCATGGTGGCGGGTCTCGCCGGCAGGTCTCGGCTGGTCCGGAGCCGGTCTCTCCACGGCCGCGATCATCGTGGCGACGGTGATCTTTGCCACCCACGGCAGCCGGACGGGCAGCTCGTCCTCCGGGGCGTCCTCCATCAGCGCGCCGGCGGCGGCATCGGCCGGCGCCGCCCCGGCCCAGGGAGCGGAGAAGGTGCCTTCAGCCCTCGGGCGCCGCGACGACCTCGACGGCGATGGGGTTGCCGATGTCTTCACGTTGGCGGGCGGCACACTCTCGGTGCAGCTGTCCAGCGGTGGCCGGCAGCAGGTGACGCTACCGGCGACCGGACCAGGTGCCCGGGTGCTCGACGTGACACAGCTCAAGAGCCCGGCCGGCAGCCAGGTTCCCGTTGTGTTCGTGCGGCTGCTCCAGCGAACGGGCTTGATCCAGGACGCCGCCGCCACGTTGGTCGACGGCCGGCTGACAGTGCTTGGCATCGACGCGCAGCCGGCCGTACTCACGGTGGACGCGACCCACGGTTATGCCTGCAGCGACGGTGAATTGGCGTTGTCGGGCAACCAGGCGGCCTATGCCGTTCAGGGCAGTCAACTTGTCGCCTCCCCGCGGCTACGCGCGGTCCACGCCGTGCCGGGTCTGGCGACCGGCTGCTAATGCTCAGCCGGTTTAGTGGCCGGTGAAGGGGACGGCCTGCACCAGTTCGGTGAGCACACCGCCGGTGTCCTTCGGATGCAGGAAGGCGATGCTCGCGCCCATCGAGCCGTGCCGGGGACGCTCATCGACCAGGCGCACCCCGGTGCCGGAGATGCGCTCGAGCGCCGCTGCGACGTCGACGACGCCGTAGCCGATGTGGTGGACCCCGGGGCCGTTCCTGGACAGGAATTTGCCCACCGGGGTGTCCTCGCGCAAGGGCTCCAGCAGCTGAACGTAGGAGCCGCCGGGATCGTGACCCTCGGGGGCGGCGACCACCAGCATGGCCTCGTGCACGCCCTGGCTCTCGTTGGTCTCGCGGGACGTCACGGTCAGGCCATACGTGGTCTCGTACCAGCCGATGGCCTCGTCGAGGTCGCGGACGGCCACGCCTACGTGGTCAATACGGGTAAACAGGGGTAGCGGGTATGTCACCGCCCGTATCCTGTCATCTTGCCGCCGTGACTGCAGCAAACCTGAGCAAGGAGACCCAAACATGCCTGGATCTGTCATCGTCGCCGGCGCCCGCACCCCGATCGGAAAGCTGTCAGGTTCGCTCAAGAGCTTCACAGCGGTCGACCTCGGCGGGTTCGCCATCAAGGCCGCCTTGGAGCGCGCGGGTATCACCGGAGACGCCGTCGACTACGTGATCATGGGTCACGTCATCCAGGCCGGGGCCGGGCAGATCACCGCCCGCCAGGCGGCAGTCAAAGCCGGCATCCCCATGAGCGTGCCGGCGATCACGATCAACAAGGTCTGCCTGTCCGGCCTTAATGCGATTGCGCTGGCTGATCTCTACATCTCCAGCGGTCAATACGACGTCGTGGTCGCAGGCGGCATGGAATCGATGACCAACACCCCCCACTTGCTGCCGGGCGCTCGGGCGGGCTTCCGCTACGGCGACGCCGCCCTCCTGGACGCGACGGCGCACGACGCTCTCTTCTGCGCGTTCGACCAGGTCGCGATGGGCGAATCGACCGAGAAGTACAACGCCAGGCTCGGCATCAGCCGCGAGGACCAGGACGAGTTCAGCGCCCGCTCCCACGAGCGCGCCGCCGCCGCCATGAAGGAGGGACGCTTCGACGCCGAGCTCGTGCCGGTCGCGATCCCGCAGCGCAAAGGTGACCCGCTGATCGTCAACGAGGACGAGGGTGTTCGCCCCGGCACCACCGCGAACTCGCTGGCGAAGCTGCGCCCGGCGTTTGCCGCTGACGGCACCATTACGGCGGGTTCGGCATCACAGATTTCCGACGGCGGCTGTGCCCTTGTCATCATGTCCAAGGCGAAGGCGGAGGAGCTCGGGGCGCCGATCCTCGCCGAGATCGGTGCTGCCGGCTTCGTCGCCGGTCCGGACGCGTCCCTGCAGTCTCAGCCGGCGAATGCCATCGCCGCCGCGCTCGCCAAGGAAGGCCTCACTGCGGCTGACCTCGACCTCATTGAGATCAACGAGGCATTTGCCTCGGTGGGGCTCCAGTCGATGCGCGACCTCGGGGTGAGCGCCGACAAGGTCAACGTCGACGGCGGGGCGATCAGCCTCGGCCACCCGGTTGGCATGTCGGGAGCCCGGATTGCTCTGCACCTCGCGCTTGAGCTGGGTCGGCGCGGGGGAGGCATCGGCGCTGCCGGTCTGTGCGGTGGCGGCGGTCAGGGCGACGCCTTGATTCTTCACGTCCCGTCCTCCTGAAGCCCCGCACAGCAACGGGTCTGCAGCCCGCACCGCCGGAGTGACCAACCGCGAGGAGCCGCTGACCGACCTGGTGGCGGCGGCCCGCGTCGGCAGTCCGCGGGCGGTCGCTCGGCTGATCTCACTGGTGGAGGATGCCTCGCCGCGCCTTCGCGAGGTCATGACGCTGCTGGCACCGCTCGGCGGCGGAGCTCAGGTGATCGGCCTGACCGGATCGCCCGGCGTCGGCAAATCGACCACTACTTCCGCCCTGGTGGGCGCTTACCGTCGGCGCGGGCTTCGGGTGGGGGTGCTGGCGATCGACCCTTCTTCGCCATTCAGCGGCGGTGCGTTGCTCGGCGACCGGATACGCATGCAGGACCATTCGACCGACCCGGGCGTGTTCATCCGTTCGATGGCCTCTCGTGGTCAGCTGGGAGGCCTGTCGTGGGCGACCCCGCAGGCACTTCGGGTGCTTGATGCGGCAGGCTGCGACGTCGTGCTGATCGAGACCGTCGGGGTGGGGCAGGCCGAAGTGGAGATCGCCTCGCTCGCCGATTCGACGGTGGTGATGCTGGCCCCGGGCATGGGCGACGCCATCCAGGCCGCCAAGGCCGGGATCCTCGAAGTGGCCGACGTTTACGTGGTCAACAAGGCCGACCGAGAAGGGGCCGAGCACACCGTCCGCGAGCTCACCGGGATGCTCTCGATGGGGCTGTCTGACGCGGGCGCGGGTGGCTGGCGTCCGCCGGTCTGCAAGACCGTCGCGTCACGCGGCGAAGGAATCGACGAGCTGGTGGACGCGCTGTCGAATCATGCGCAATGGCTTGATTCCAGCGGCGAACGCGGACGTCGACGCTCGGCCCGGGCGCGCTCGGAGATTGAGGCCATTGCCTTGACGCAGCTGCGCTCACGGATGGACGAGTTGCGCGGTCGGACGGCGCTGGGGCAGCTCGCTGCTGACGTTGCAGCCGGGTTGCTGGATCCCTACACGGCGGCCGACCGACTCATCGAGGGAGTCACCGCCTGAATCGTCAGTCGACCGGGGCCGGCGGCTGGGTGTGCAGTAGTCCCCGGACCGTCTCGACGAAGGCTCTGACGTCCAAGGGGAGCTGGGCGACCTGATGCGCCCCGGCGGCGCGTAGCCGGAGATGGACCCGCGGATCGGAATCCACCGACAGCACGATCTTTGGCACCAGAGCCGAGAGCGGGTCTCCGCTGAGCCGGTGCAGGAGTTCGGTGCCCACGGCGTCGGGCAGTTCCGCGTCGAGGATGACGACGGCCGGTTGGCGACGCTGAATGGCGCTGAGCGCGAGCGCGGCCCGGTTCACCGATACGACCTCCACGCCCAGGCGGCTCCGCAGCGCCTGGGAGACCAGCGCCTGCGCGGCCGGATCCGCACCGACGTGTAGGACGACGGCGGCAGACGTGCGGGAGGCCTCGTCCCCGGAGAGCTCGGCAAGCACGGCAGTGCCGACGGCCTCCAGATCCAACGCGAAGGTCGACCCCGATCCCAGCCGGCTGGTCGCCGACAGCGTGCCGCCCATGGCCGTCGTGAGGGCCAGTGAGAGAGCCAGTCCGAGGCCGGTTCCCTCGACGCCGGTGCGCTCAGCCCCGAGCCGCTCGAAGGGACGGAAAAGCCTTGCCAGTTGGGTGGATTCGATGCCCGGTCCGTCGTCTGCAACCTCGATCCGGATCCGGTCGCTGCCCCGGGCGCTGACTCCGACGCGAAGCGCGCCGCCTTCCCGGCCGTACTTGACGGCGTTGCCGATCAGGTTGAGCAGCACCTGCCACAGCCGGCGCCGATCCAGGAGAGCAACGACATCGTCGGCCGGCTCGATGTAGCGGCGGATCCCGCGCTTGTCCGCCAGCGGTTGGATCAGGTCCACCACTCCGCGTACCACTTCCAGCACGCGTACCGGCCCGACGTCGAGGTCGACCCCGCCGGTGCGTACCCGGGCCAGATCGAGGACGTCGTCGAGCAGCGCTTGCATGTGGCGGCCGGCAGTCAGGATGCGCTCGATGCCGTCACGCTGATCGCGTTCGAGCTCCTCGAGCTCGAGCAGCTGAGCGAATCCGAGCACCGCGTTGAGCGGTGTTCTGAGCTCGTGTCCCAGTCGGGCGACGAATTCGTCGCGCGCTTCCAGCTCGCGTTCGGCGTGTTCACGACGCCGCGATTCGCTCAGTGAACGCATCACCACCAAATAGCCACCGGCGCCCGTCCCTTCCGGGTCGGCGACGACCGTGGCGTCGAAAAGGTCGCCGTGGCCATGCCCGTCGGCCAGGCGCAGCCGACCACGCCAGTGCCCATCTGTCGCCAACGCACTGGGCAGCGAGGTGCGCGCCTGCTCCGTCCAGCCGGGAGAGACGGATTCGAGCACCGACTGCCACGATTCGCCGATAGCCGGCCGGCCGAGCACCTCGGCTGCCGCCGGGTTGCACCTGGCGAGCTTTCCGGCGGCATCAAAGCTCAGCGTGACATCGCCGAGCCAGTCGAACAGATCCCCCCGCACGCGCAAATGCTAGCGGGAGTCGGTGTGCAAGAACGAGCCCAGGAAATCATCGATATTTGCGCAGACGTAGGCAAGATCGTCGTCGCCGAGGGCGTGGCCGCACGAGAGCAGGACGCCGTACTGCATCACCGCATCCGCATTGGGCAGGCCTGCGACGGGCTGGCGGAATTGCACGCCTTTCATCATCGGCTGGCGCGCGGCGTTGCCGGTCCAGACGGTGCGGGTATCGATACCGCGTTCGGCGAGCCCCGCCTGCAGATCAGCCCGCGAGAAGCCGGCGTCCGGACGGACCTGGAAG
Source organism: uncultured Actinomycetota bacterium (assembly GCA_963839015.1). Classification (GTDB taxonomy): domain Bacteria; phylum Actinomycetota; class Actinomycetes; order Frankiales; family Frankiaceae; genus DATAZK01. The sequence continues at coordinate 297,352 of CAWITL010000002.1, forward strand.
CAGTAGCTCAGCCACGCCGTCTCCAAGCCGTCGGTCTGGCGCGGCGGCACGAAATAGCGGTCCTTGGAGCGGAAGTAGCTGGTGTAGAGATCGAAATTGCGTTGCCGCCGGGCGTGATTGATCGGCAGCTTGCGCAGTTGGGCACCGAGAAAGGCTGCCGAGATCTCGGACGGGAGGAAATTCCAGCCCAGCTCGTCGAAGATGAACATGTTGTCATACGGCATGCCGTCGACGTCGGTCCAGAAGTCGTGGTCGCCCGCTTTGGTGCCGTAGAGCTGCGGTTCTGAACGCCGTCCCCATCCACGCAGGGTCACGCAACGGTCCCACAGTGCGTCGTCATCAAGGCAGACCATGCCGCCCGATCCGGCGCCGGTGACGATGTGGGACGGCGAGAAGCTGGTGACCGTGATGTCGGCCCGGGCCGCGGTCGGCGTGCCGTGCAGGGTCGCTCCCGAGGCGTCGCAGGAATCTTCGATGACCTGAAGATCGTGGCGGTCGGCGACCTCGCGAATGATGTCCCAGTCGGGGGCATTGCCTGCCAGGTTAGGAATCAGGATGGCTCGCGTATTAGGGCCTACCTCTGCTTCCAGAGCTTTTGCGTCGACGTTGAACGTGTCTGGCTCCACATCGACGAAGACCGGGACCAAGCCGGCGCGAACGAGCGCGGAGAGATCGGTCGAGAAGGTCAACGGCGAGGTGATCACCTCGCTGCCCTTCGGGAGGTCCAGCAGCTCGACGGCCAGGAAGAGCGCACCAGAGCCGGAATCGACCATCACGCCGTGGCGTTTGCCCGTCAGCTCGGCGACGGCCCGCTCGGCATGGGCGACGTTTTCGCCGATACGGATGCCGTTGGCCCCGCCGCTCAGGACCTTCATCACGGAGTCGATTTCGTCCTGGTCGAAGACGGCGGTTGCGTACAGGATTCGCTTCTCGGGCTCTGCCACGGCGGCATGCCTTTCTCTTGGCTGACTTGTCGAGGTGAGTGTGAACCCGCACACTGCGGCGCGGCTCATCGGGTCACTGCTCGTCCCGTGCCGCAGCCCAGCCCATGGGGTCGCTCCGTAACCCGATTCCCGACGGGGAACACTCCGGCCCGCGAGTGAGGTTGGATGGTGACGTGCGCCGATTTGATCCGACCAGCATTAACCTTCCCGGGGCCGTCGACCTGACCCCGCGTCCCGTGCCCGCAGCGGGCGGTGGCGGTGGCGGTGTGAACGTCATCGACGTGACCGAGGAGACCTTCCAGACCGACGTCGTCGACCGTAGCCGGTCGGTGCCCGTGGTCCTGGACTTCTGGGCCGCCTGGTGCGGACCTTGCCGCCAGCTCTCCCCGATCCTGGAGAAGCTCGCCGGGGAGGATGCCGGCAGCTGGGTCCTGGCCAAGATCGACGTAGACGCTAACCCGCGGCTCGCGCAAGCTGCAGCGGTGCAGGGCATCCCGGCGGTCAAAGCGGTCGTGGACGGGCAGCTGGTGGCAGAGTTCACCGGCGCCCTGCCCGAGCGTGAAGTACGCGGCTGGATCGATCAGATCGTCTCGCTTGCACGGGGCGGTGCGGTCGCTGCGGAGGGCCCGGAAGGCGCCGCGGGCTTGGAAGATGAAGGACCAGTTCAGCCGCCGTTGAACCCGGCGATCGAGGCGGCCTACGACGCACTCGACGCCGGTGATCTGGACGCGGCTGAAGGCCACTTCCAGACCCGGCTGAACGAAGCGCCAGACGACCGGGAAGCCAAGGGCGGCCTGGCCCAGGTCGCGCTCGCCCGTCGGTTGAGCTCCATCGACCAGGCCGACCTGCAGCGCCGCGTCCAGGCAGGCGACACCAGCCGCGAGACCCGGATGCAGGTGGCCGACCTGCTGGTCGCCAGCGGCGATGTGGACAACGGGCTGGTCGGGCTCATCGACCTCGTGAAGTCCAGCAGTGGCGACGAGCGCGAGGAGGTGCGACAGCGGTTGCTGCAGCTCTTTGACGTGCTCGGCGAGCACCCCTCGGTGGCGGCGGCCCGGCGGGCCCTGGCCAACGCCCTTTTCTAGCCTGAACTAGCCGGCCTGCTCGCCGTCCCAGCGCAGCCAGAGGGTGCCCAGCGGTGGCACCCGCAGCCGGACCGAGTGCGGCATCGCGTGATGCGGCTGGGGCTCGGTGTAGACGGCGCCCAGATTGCCCACGCCTGAGCCCGAGTAGCTTTCAGCGTCCGTATTGAGGACCTCTGACCAGCGTCCCGGACGGGGGAGCCCCAAGCGATATCCCTCGTGCGGCCCACCCGAGAAATTGGCGATGCAGGCGAGCAGCGAGTCATCCGGACCGCTGCGTACGAAGGAGAACGTGTTGCCGGCGGAATCGTTGGCGTCGATCCAGGTGAATCCGGCGGGATCGGTGTCTTGCGCCCACATCGCGGGTGTCGCGCGGTAGACGGAATTGAGATCCTTCACCAATAGCGCAATGCCCCGATGGTCGGGATTGTCGAGCAGCCACCAATCGAGTGAGTGGGCCTCCGACCATTCCGATTCCTGTCCGAATTCGCTGCCCATGAAAAGCAGCTGCTTGCCGGGGTGTGCCCACATATAGGCCAGGAGCGCCCGTAGGTTAGCCAGCTGCTGCCACCGGTCGCCCGGCATCTTTCGTAGCAGCGAGCCCTTCCCGTGCACGACCTCGTCATGGGAGATCGGCAGGATGAAATTCTCGGTGTACGCGTACACCATCGAGAAGGTCAGCTGATGGTGGTGGTACTTGCGGTACACCGGATCCTTGGAAATGTATTCAAGGGTGTCGTGCATCCACCCCATGTTCCATTTGAATCCGAACCCCAGCCCGCCGAGATGGGTGGGTCGGGTAACGCCCGGCCAGGCGGTGGATTCCTCGGCGATCATCATGACGCCAGGGAACTCGCGGTAGGCGGTCGCGTTCGTCTCCTGCAGGAAGGCCACCGCCTGCAGATTCTCCCGGCCGCCGAATTCATTGGGGGTCCATCCGCCGGCCGGCCGTGAATAGTCGAGGTACAGCATGGACGCGACGGCGTCGACGCGCAGCCCGTCCAGGTGGAATTCGGCGAACCAGTAGAGCGCGTTGGCCACCAGGAAGTTGCGTACCTCCCGGCGACCGAAGTCAAAGACGTAAGTGCCCCAGTCCAGTTGCTCGCCCCGGCGCGGATCCGGGTGCTCGTAGAGAGGGGTGCCGTCGAAGCGCCCGAGGGCCCACTTGTCCTTCGGGAAATGGGCCGGAACCCAGTCGAGGATGACTCCGATTCCTGCCTGGTGGAGCGCGTCGATGAGGTGGCGGAATTCGTCGGGCGTGCCGAATCGCGCAGTGGGCGCGTAATAGGACGTCACCTGGTATCCCCAGGACCCTCCGAACGGATGCTCCGCGACCGGCATCAGCTCGACATGCGTGAATCCCTGCTCCCGGACGTAGGCCACCAGTTCATCGGCAAGCTCGCGGTAGCCGAGCCCCAGCCGCCAGGAGCCCAGGTGCACCTCGTAGATCGATACCGGCGCGGCGTGCCAGGCGGTCGCCGCGCGGGCGGCGATCCATTGCTCGTCGCCCCACTCGTACTCCGATTCGGTGACGACGCTCGCGGTCGCCGGCGGCACCTCGGTGCGACGGGCGACAGGGTCGGCCTTCTCGCGCCATTTGCTGTCAGCGCCCAGCACCTGGAACTTGTACCGTGTCCCGGCGCCGACGTCGGGAACGAAAAGCTCCCAGACCCCGGAAGATCCGAGCGAGCGCATCGGATACGCCAGGCCTTCCCAGAAGTTCCAATCGCCGAGGACACGGACCCCACGTGCGTTCGGCGCCCAGACCGCAAAGCTGGTGCCCGTCACCCCGCCGTCGAAGCGCCGCACGTGGGCGCCGAGGACGGTCCAGAGCTTCTCGTGACGACCCTCACCCAGCAGATGGAGGTCGACCTCGCCCAAGGTCGGCAGAAAGCGGTAGGGGTCGTCGACGGTGTACGTCGTTTCGCCGTAGGTCACCGCAAGCCGGTAATCGCGCACCTGCGGCCCTTTCAGGACCGCCTGCCAGATGCCGCTTGGGTGAATCTGGTGAGCGGGCGACTGCTCTTTCTGAGCCGAACCGGCCGGATCCACCACCACCTCCACGGCCGTGGCCGCCGGGCGAAATGTGCGGACGACCAGTGAGTCGCCGACCGGGTGGGCGCCGAGGACCTCATGCGGATTGTGGTGGGAACCGCCGACGACCCGTTCCAGCACTCCGAACGCGGGGGTGTAGGTGTCCGGAACGGCCCTCGTAGCTGGCGTCGCTGATGCGTCCGGGGAGGCCGGAGTGGCTGGTGTCGCTGGGACCCGACGCTGCCCGGGCATCAGCCGGTCACCCCTACCAGCCGCTCGATCGCCGAGAGCGGAATCGACACCCAGGACGGTCGGTGACGCGCTTCGTACAACACCTCGTACACCGCCTTGTCCAGCTCGAAGGTGCGTAGCAGCTGGATCGAATCCCGGGGATCGGCACCAGCTGCCGCACCGTACCCGTCGCAAAAGGCACCTCGGTTGCGCTCTGCCCATTCCGTGGCGCGGTACGCGAGGTTTCCGTAATCGACCCGATCCTGGAGCAGAAAACGTGACGCGTAGTCAAAGCTGCGCAGCATCCCCGCGACGTCTCGCAGCGGGGATGCCGGCTTGACGCGCTCGGAAAGCGGGCGGGCAGGCTCGCCTTCGAAGTCGAGTAACACCCAACCCGAATCGACCCGCAGCACCTGACCCAGGTGGAAATCGCCATGGATCCGCTGAGCCAGCACGCCGGCGTCGGCGGATTCGGGCAGCGCAGCGAACACTTCCCGGAGTTTTCCGGCGAAGGGCTGCAGCTGCGGCACGACTGAGACCGCGGTTACCAGCTGCGCCAGCATGGCGGCCGCGGAGTCGGCCAACTCGTCGGCGGTGGCGAGCCTTGAGGGCAGCCGCTCAGCGAGCAGCGCATGCACTTCTGCGGTGGCGATGCCGAGCCGTTCGGACTCGGCCGCGAAATCACCACCGACTTCGTCGGCGTGCAGGTCACCTTCCGCGAACAGGTCACGCACGCTGGCGAGAGCGAGTTTCCAGCCCTCCGTGCCACTGCGCAGAAATTGTGAACAGACAGCCATCGTGGTGCGCTCACCGTCCAGCGTCCCTTCGATCCATCCGAGCGGCGCTGCCACGTGTGCGCTCTTGCCCTCGGCGAGCACCCGGGTGATCTCCAGATCAGGGTTCAGCCCGGGGGCGAGACGGCGAAACGCCTTGAGGATGTAGGCGTCTCCGTAGACGACGCTGGTGTTGGACTGGTCGGCTCCGACCGGAAGTCCGGTCAGTTTTTCGAGGGGGGCGGTGGTGGTGCCGGTCAGGCTTCCAGCTGTGCCCGAGGTCCTGATCAGCTCGAAGATGGCTGCCGTGCCGTCCGGCTCGTGCAGCGCGTCGTAGTAGAACGACGGGCCGCCGATCTCGTCGTCAAGATGGGCCGGGGCGATGCGGGCGTAACTACGCTGACGGTCGACTCGCGGCAGCTGCGTTACGGGTAGCTGGTAGCGCTCGGGATCCCCAGCGGCGTAAAGCACTTCCACGATGACATGGCGTACGACATCTGACAGTGGATGGACCGCCACGATCTGCACGCGTTCGAGTTCGCGTCCCTTGCCGGCGAACCAGCGTTGCCGCGGCAACCATTCGACGAGCAACTCCGTCAGGCCCGGCAGCGCGAACGCGATCTCGGGTTCGCCGCTCATCGCGCGTATCCGCCTTCATCGCCGCGGGCCAGCGCGAACCAGAAGTGGCCGTGGCCCGGCAGCGTGAGCAGGTATGGCAGGTCACCGATGTTGGGGAAAGACACTTCGCCCGTCATCTCGACCGGCCGGTAGCCGGCGAATCGGCGCAGGTCCAGCTCGACCGGCTGCGGAAAGCGCGAAAGGTTGGCCACGCAAAGGACGCGGTCGTCGCCGAACTCGCGAACGTATGCAAGCACGCTCGGGTTCGAGGCGCCGAGTTCCTCATACGTGCCGAGCCCGAAGACGGGGTGGCGCTTGCGAATGTCGATCATCCGCTTGGTCCACCACAGCAGCGAATCGTTCTGGCGCATCTCGGCTTCCACGTTGAGCGCCTGGTAGCCATAGACCGCGTCCATCAGGACCGGCAGGTAGAGGCGGGCCGGGTCGCACGTCGAGAAGCCGGCGTTACGGTCGGGCGACCACTGCATGGGGGTGCGCACCCCGTCGCGGTCACCGAGATAGATGTTGTCGCCCATCCCGATCTCGTCGCCGTAGTAGAGCACTGGGGAACCGGGAAGCGAGAGCAGCAGCGAGGTGAACAGCTCCATCTGGTCGCGGCTGTTGTCCAGCAGCGGTGCGAGGCGGCGGCGAATGCCGATATTTGCTTTCATACGCGGGTCTTTCGCGTATTCGGAGTACATGTAGTCGCGCTCTTCGTCGGTGACCATCTCGAGGGTGAGCTCGTCGTGGTTACGCAGAAAAATGCCCCACTGACAGTTCGCCGGAATCTTCGGCGTCTGGGCCATGATCTCCGAGATCGGGTAGCGGGACTCGCGGCGCACCGCCATGAAGATGCGCGGCATCAGCGGGAAGTGAAACGCCATGTGCGCCTCATCGCCGCCCGATTCGAAGTCGCCGAAGTATTCGACCACGTCGCTCGGCCACTGGTTGGCCTCGGCCAGCAGGACCTTGTCGGCGTAGCGCGCATCGACCTCCTTGCGCACCCGCCGCAGATATTCGTGGGTCTCGGGCAGGTTCTCGCCGTTTGTCCCGTCGCGCACGTAGAGGTAGGGCACGGCGTCGAGCCGGAAGCCGTCCAGGCCGATGTCCAGCCAGAAGCGCAGCACCTCGAGCATCGCGTCCTGGACGGCCGGGTTGTCATAGTTCAGGTCGGGCTGGTGATAGAAGAACCGATGCCAGTAGTACTGGCCCCGGACGGCATCCCAGGTCCAGTTCGACTTCTCGGTGTCGACGAAAATGATGCGGGCGTCGGGGTAGCGGTCGTCGGTGTCGGACCAGACGTAGAAGTCGCCGAACGGTCCGTCCGGATCGGAACGCGACGCCTGAAACCACGGGTGCTGATCTGAGGTGTGGTTCATGACCAGGTCGGCGATGATGCGCATGCCGCGCCGGTGGGCTCCGTCGACGAGCTCGACGAAGTCGCCCAGATTGCCAAACTCCGGGAGCACCTTGAGGTAATCGCTGATGTCATAGCCGCCGTCGCGCAGCGGTGACTCGTAGATCGGCAGCAGCCACAGGCAGTCGATGCCAAGCCACTGCAGGTAATCCAGCTTCGATGTCAGGCCCGGCAGATCACCAGTCCCATCGCCGTTGGAGTCGGCGAATCCACGGATGAGGACTTCGTAGAAGACAGCCCGCTGATACCAGAGGGGGTCACGGCTCTCCTCGCCCGCGCTGCCGGTGTGGGGTGGTGTCGACAGGCTGGGAACACCGGTATCCGGATCTTCCAGCGCGGTCACCGGCGGTATTTCACGGTGAAGACGTGGGCCGGCTCGTCGAAGGGGTCAAGTCGCACGTAATTGGCCTGCCCCCAGTGGTAGGTCGTATCCGTGACCTCGTCACATGCGTCAAAGGTCTCACCCCAGTCGAGGCCGAGCGCCGGCATCTCCAGATACACCGTCGCCTCCCGCGCGGCATGCGGATCGAGGTTGACGACCACCAGGACGCAATCGCCTGTTTCCTCGTCCCGCTTAGAGAAGGCGATCATCTGCGGCTGGTCGACGAAATGGAAGGCGAGGTTGCGCAGCTGGTGCAGCGAGACATGCTCGCGGCGGACCCGATTGAGCATCTTCAGGTAAGGGTTCAGCGGGGCGGCGCGGTAATCGCGAGGCCGGTACTGGTATTTCTCGGAATCCAGGTATTCCTCGCTGCCCGGCTTTTGGGCCACGTGCTCACACAGCTCGAATCCTGAGTAGATGCCCCAGCTCGGGCTCATCATGGCGGCGAGCACGGCACGGATCTTGAAAGCGGCCGGACCGCCGTACTGCAGGAAGGCATGCAGGATGTCGGGCGTATTCGTGAAGAAATTGGGCCGCATGTGCCACGCCGCTTCGATGAGCTCGGCCCCGTACTCCTCGAGCTCGGCCTTCTCGTTGCGCCACGTGAAGTAGGTGTAGGACTGCGTGAAGCCGATCCTGCCCAGCGTGTGCATCATCGGCGGCCGGGTGAATGCCTCCGCCAGGAACAGGACGTCGGGGTCGCCGGCCTTGATTTCGGCGATGAGTTGCTCCCAGAAGAAGACCGGCTTGGTGTGCGGGTTGTCGACCCGGAAGATGCGCACGCCGTGCGACATCCAGTGCCGGATCACTCGCAGGACTTCGGCGTAGAGCCCCTTGTAGTCGTTGTCGAAATTCAGCGGATAGATGTCCTGGTACTTCTTGGGCGGGTTTTCGGCGTAGGCGATCGAGCCGTCGCTCCTGGTTGTGAACCACTCCGGGTGAGAGGTCGCCCAGGGATGGTCCGGCGCACATTGCAAGGCCAGATCGAGGGCCACTTCCATGCCGAGCTCGCGAGCGGTCAGGACGAAGGCATCGAAGTCGGCGAGGGTGCCAAGGCCCGGATCGACGGCGTCGTGACCGCCGAAACGGGAGCCGACCGCCCACGGGCTGCCGGGATCACCGGGGCGCGCGGTCACGCTGTTGTTGGGACCTTTGCGGTTGACCTCACCGATGGGTGAGACCGGCGGCAGATAGACCACGTCGAAGCCCAGGTCCGCGATCGCCGGCAACCTCTTGGCAGCGGCGGCCAAGGTGCCCGAGCGCGGCGGGTCGAGGCTGGCACCCTCTGACCTGGGGAAGAATTCATACCAGGCTGAGTACAGCGCCTTCTCGCGATCGATGACCAGCGGGTACGAGGCGCTGGACGTCAGCAGCTCACGAAGGGGCGTCGCGTCGAGGGCGGCGACCAGACCTGGAGCCAGACTTGGGGCGAGGCGATCCGCCACGTCGAGCAGCTCGGGATTACGCAGGGTGTCGATCGCGTGCTTGAGGGCGACCTGATGGGCGGGATCGGCTTGCGGCAGTGCGCGCTCGAGCAGTCGGGCCCCGTCTTCGAGATCCACCGCCATCTCCTGCAGGCCCTGCCCGGCCTCGGCCTTCACCTCGACGCCATGGCGCCAGGTCGCGATGGGATCCGACCAACCCTCGATCCGAAATGCCCAGGCGCCCTGCGACTGGCAGGTAATCGTGCCTTCGTACCGGTCCGTGCCGGCACCGACGAAGGTGAGCCGCTCAAACGCGCCCTCATGACCCTTGGGGTCGATGACGACAACGTTCGCGCCGACCAGATCGTGGCCTTCGCGGAAAATCGTCGCCGATACCGGGATTCGCTCGTTCACGACGGCCTTTGCAGGCCAACTGCCGGCGGAGACGACGGGGGAAACGTCGGAGATGACGATGCGCCCGATCACTTTCTCGACCCTACCCAGGTTGGGTGCTCAGTTATCGGCATGCGCACAATCTCCGCATCGGCCGACTGCCGACATCCCGCAGTATCAGTGAACCGACAGCCGGAAGTGGTTCCCTTGGCTGCAGATGGTCACTACGCTTCGGCGCGACAGCCAAAGCGGGACTTACGCGCAATAGGCACGACGAGCAAAACCAGCAGGCGCCCACGGTGCGGGCCCCGCGATAACAGGAGGAAACAGTGGGAGTCAGCCTCAGCAAGGGCGGCAACGTTTCACTCAGCAAGGAAGCCCCAGGTCTGACCGCGGTCACCGTAGGTCTCGGCTGGGACGTGCGCAGCACCACCGGAGCCGATTTCGACCTGGATGCCAGCGCCATCATGTGCACCACTGCCGGCAAGGTCGCCTCAGACGGCCAGTTCGTCTTCTTCAACAACCTCAAGAGCTCCGACGGCTCGGTTGAACACCAAGGTGACAACCTCACCGGCGCCGGCGAGGGCGACGACGAGCAGATCAAGGTCAACCTGGCCACGGTGCCCGCCGACATCGACAAGATCGTCTTTCCGGTGTCCATCTATGACGCGGACACCCGCCAGCAGAACTTCGGCCAGGTGCGCAACGCCTTCATCCGCATCGTCAACCAGGCCGGCGAGGCTGAGATCGCGCGCTACGACCTCACCGAAGACGCGTCCACCGAGACGGCGATGGTCTTCGGTGAGCTCTACCGCAACGGCGCCGAGTGGAAGTTTCGGGCCGTCGGCCAGGGATATGCCACCGGCCTACGCGGCATCGCCCAGGACTTCGGCGTCAGCGTCTAGCTGAGAGATCTTCATCCCGGCGGGTGAACGGGGCGACCACCGCCCCGCTCGGCGGGACGAACCCGCAACACCGATTGACACGAGCTATCGGGTCGGGGCCTGTTGATGCAGGCCCCGACCCGATAGCGCTTTCAGGGACCTACCAACCCAGCTCAGCGTCGCTGTGCGGCGAAGTGAGGGAGGCAGAGCGTTGCTGCTGAAGACTTTCGGTTGGCCGATCGGGCTGACCCTCGCCGGCCTGGTGCTGGCCGGCATCATCGGCGGGCCCAAGATTGCCCTGATCGTCGGGATCCTCGCCGTCCTCGAAATCTCCCTCTCTTTCGACAACGCGGTCGTCAACGCCACCATCCTGCGCCGGATGAATCCCTGGTGGCAGCGCATCTTCTTGACGATCGGCATCCTCATAGCGGTCTTCGGGATGCGGTTGATCTTCCCGGTCGTGGTGGTGGCGATCACCGCCCACATCTCGCCCACCGAGGTCTTCCGGCTCGCTCTTGACCATCCTTCGGTGTATGCCGCCAAGCTCACGGAGGCGCACCCGGCGATCGCGGCGTTCGGCGGGATCTTCCTGCTGATGATCTTTCTCGACTACATGCTGGACCCGGAGAAGGAGGTCCACTGGCTTACGCCGGTGGAGCGCTTCCTGGGCAAGCTCGGCGGGCTTGCGGTGCTGTCCACCGTCATCGCGTTGGTGGCCCTCTTGGTGGTGGCGGAGGCGATGACCCCGCCCGACAAGGTTCAGCAGGTGCTGTCTGCCGGCGTGGCCGGCCTCGCCGTGTACCTGGCGGTACGAGGACTGGGCGAGTATTTCGAGAAACAGGGCATCAGCGCAGACGACGAGGAAGACGCGGAAATCTCGGAGGCGACGCACGACAGCGAGGGGCGAAAGCTCGCCTCTGGACGGGCCGCCTTCTTCCTCTTCCTCTATCTCGAGCTGCTCGACGCGTCGTTCTCCTTCGACGGAGTGGTCGGGGCATTTGCCATCAGCCAGCAGATTTTCGTCATCGCCGCGGGCCTGGGCATCGGCGCGCTCTACATCCGGTCGCTCACGGTGTACCTGGTACGCAAGGGCACCCTGCAGGAGTACATCTACCTCGAGCACGGGGCGCACTGGGCGATCGGCGCATTGGCGGTGCTGCTGGCTCTCAGCATCGAACATGACATCCCCGAGGTCGTGACGGGCCTGATCGGAGTGGCATTCATCGCCGCCGCTTACATCAGCAGCCTCGCCGCCCGTCGAAAGCGGATGGCCGAGCTCCCGGAGAAGCAACCTGCCGAGGTTTGACCCGGCGTCGGCGTTTCCACAGGACTTCAACGCCATCTACTGGCGGCCGATAGATGGGGTAGAAAGTCAGCTGTACATCGAATAGTCACCTTTGCGACATCTTGGCCTCTGTTCCCCGGTCACGTGATCGGTTAGCTTCCCCTTGCCGGTCCGCGATCCGGCGCCGGATCCGCACGATTGCCAGCAGTCCCACCATTTCCCACCCTGCCCGCCGACGCCGCTGGGCCGCTTGTCGACCAACGGTCGGCAGTTCGCATCGCCCGTTCTCCCATTACGTCTGATGCCAGCCCCGCCATCTCGCGGGAGGCCGTTGCTCGGGAGGTTCCACTTGCGGCACTTCGCTCACTTGTCCCCGGCCCGCGAGGCAGCGCTGTTTCATCGTGGCCCGCAAGAAATCCCGGCCACCGCCGACCGGCTCACACTCGCGACCGCCCTGGGTGCAACTCTTTACGCCCCCGGCACCCGCCCCGCGCTGGCCAGCGACGCCGCCCGGCAGGGCGCCCGGGGCGTCGCCAGCATGGTTTTCTGCCTTGAGGACGCGGTCGCCGACCACGATCTGGTGGCAGCCGAGAGCAACGTCGTCGCGGCCCTGCTTGATTTGGACGGCAGGCCCTCGCTTCCCTGGATCTTCGTTCGTATCCGGGATCTGGCCCAGCTCCGCAGGCTGCTGACCGGCCCGGCCGCGGGCTCGAGTGCGCTGGCCGGCGTCGTTCTTCCCAAGTTCAGCGCGGCCACCGGTGGCGAGCTGCTGGCCGAGGTCGAGGCGGCCGGCGAACGGCTCGGTCGGCGCCTCTGGGCGATGCCGGTGCTGGAGAGCCCTGAGGTCATCTACAACGAGCAGCGCATTGAAGCGCTCGGCGCCATCCGGGCGCTTGCTGATGCCTACCCGGAGGTCGTGCTTGCGCTGCGCATCGGCGCGACGGATCTGTGTGGCCTCTACGGGCTACGCCGTGACCGCGACCTGACGATCTACGACATCGCCGTCGTTCGCGACTGCCTGGCCGACATCGTGAACGTCTGTGCGCGCGACGCGGCTCACGTTGTCACCGGGCCCGTGTGGGAGTACTTCGCGAATGCCGAGCGACTTTTCGTCTCAGCGCTTCGGGTTACCCCGTTCGAGCAGGCGCATGAGAGCGAGCTGCGACAGTCGCTCATGTCACAGGACCATGACCGCCTGATCCGTGAAGTCGTCCTCGACAAGGCCAACGGACTCCTTGGCAAGACGGTGATCCACCCGAGTCACGTGTCCGCCGTGCACGCGCTGATGGTGGTCACCCACGAGGAGTACACCGACGCCTGCATCGTGATGGACGGCGATTCCGGCGGTGTGCGCCGCAGCGATTACGGCAACAAGATGAACGAGCTGCGTCCGCACCGGGCGTGGGCCCAGATCGTGCTGCGACGCGCTGAGGCTTTCGGTGTGCTGCGGGCGGGTCATACGTTTGTCGATGTGCTGGCAGCCCAGGCGGAATCCGAGCCGGCTAACGCCCCCAAGATCGTGCGATCGCGCAGCGCCCGGAGCCTGGCCAGCCGCCTCGGATGAGCGAATCCTGCTGGGTCGCCGATGCCCTCGGTCTGAGCGTCGAACTCGACGACGTCTCCAGTGCGGCGACCGAAGACCCGCTGACGGCACTGGATGAACTGGCCGGACTGGCCCTGCGGCGAAATCCGCGGCGGGCACATTTGCTGGTCAGCCGCGTGCTGGGAAAGCATCTTCCGGTCGATCCGGCGCTAGCCCTGAGCGCGGCTGCCCGGCTGGCCGGTCGGGTTCAGGCCGTCATTGAGGGTGGATCGCCGCCGCTTGTGCTGGGCTTCGCGGAAACGGCGACGGCGCTTGGGCAGGCGGTGGGCGCAAACCTCCCCGGTGCGCAATGCGTGCTCTCCACGCGTCGGCCGGGCCCCGAAAGCATCTCCTTCGCGGAGGAGCATTCGCACGCCACCGGGCACCGCGTGCTCGCTCCGGCAGCCATGCTCGAGCAGCCCCGGACGGTCGTCCTCGTCGATGATGAATTGTCCAGTGGACGTACGGCGATCAACACGATCCGAGCGCTGCACGCGCGGTCCTGGCATCCCGGCTACGTGGTTGCGGCTCTGCTCGACCTGCGCCCGGCGCAGGCGCGCGAGCAATTCGAGAAGTTGGCGGCGGAGCTCGGGGTACCCGTCATGGCGGTGTCGCTGCTGTCGGGCGCGCTTCATGTCCCCGCCGACGCGCCGGCGCGGGTCGCCGCGCTCGTGGCCGGCGCGGACCTTCCACTGCGCCTCGAGCCTCGGCCAAGGATCGGCCGGCTGCGGGCGGATTGGCCCGTCGCTACGAAGCTGAGCGCCCGCTACGGCTGGGCCTCTGCGGACGAAGCGGCGCTGGAAACGGCTTTGGAGGCAGTGGTTTCCCGGCTGCTCGCCGCCGAGACCGGGTCGGCTGGCAGGCTTTTGGTGCTCGGCACAGAAGAGCTGATGTACGCACCCATGCGGCTGGCAGCGATTCTGGGCCGTCGATTGCCGGCAACCCAGGTGCGCTACCAGTCAACTACCCGTTCACCCGTGGCACCGTTGGACCGGGATGGCTACGCCGTGCGTTGCGCTCTCGCCTTCCGGGCGCCTGATGAGCCGGACCGCGAGAGCTTCGTCTACAACGTCAGGCCGGGTCTGGCCGATCACATCCTCGTGGTCACCGATGGCGGGGAGACCGGGCCGATGCTGCAGGCGCTGAGCGGCTGTGCCCCGGTCACCGAGGTCCTGCTCGCCGATGAAGTGTCGCCGCGATGAGCGGGCTCCGAGCGCCGGGTGGGGCGGCGCTGCGTTCGCTGTCACATCCTGAGCCGGTCCTGACGCCCCTCGGCTCGTATGACCCGGCGGATGTGACGTTCCTGCTCAAGGACCTCGGAGCGGTCGCCATCGAACGCGGCACCGAGGAGCGGGAGGAGCTCATTCAGAGCGGCACTCATTACGCGGAGATGCTGCCGGTCGAATACCAGCCGCCGGCCGCCTACGTAGAGCTGTACGAGGCCGCGCTGCAACGTTCGGCCACCCGGCTGGCCGTAGCCGTCGGCATGGTGGCCGAAATGATTCTGGCGGCCAAGCCTGACCCGGTGCTGGTCTCGTTGGCGCGCGCCGGCACCCCCGTCGGCGTGCTGCTTCGGCGCTGGCTGGGCTGGCGCCACGGACTCGACGTCCCCCACTATTCGGTATCCATCGTGCGCGGCCGAGGTATCGATCAGGTCGCTATGGGATGGCTGATGAGGCGCCATGATCCGGCTGCCCTGCAATTCGTCGACGGCTGGACGGGCAAGGGTGCGATTACCCGCGAGCTGTCGGCGGCGGTGCTCCCGCTGGGCCTGGATGACACGCTCGCCGTGTTGGCGGATCCGGGGCGGTGCGCACCGGTCTACGGCACTCGCGATGACTTCCTGATCCCCAGCGCCTGCCTCAATTCGACGGTCAGTGGGCTGGTGAGCCGGACCGTGCTGAACGACCGGCTGATCGGTCCCGGCGAGTTCCACGGCGCCAAGATGTACCGCGAACTGGCTGACGTCGATGTCTCGCGGCGCTACATCGACACGGTGCAGGCAGCGTTTCCGGCGGCCGCTGACGAGGTGACTGCTGCGTGGCCTGCGCTGGCTGCCGGCGACCGGACCCCCACCTGGGCGGGCTGGCGAGAGGTCGAAGCGGTCGCCGCCGAATTCGGCATCCGTGACCTCAACCTCGTCAAGCCCGGAGTCGGCGAGACCACCCGGGTGCTGCTGCGCCGGGTCCCCGATCGCATCCTTGTCGCCCCCGGCCACGAAGCCGACCTCGAACACGTGCGGGTGTTGGCCGCCGAGCGTGGGGTCCCGGTGCAAGAGCGAGAAGGCCTCACGTTCTCGTGCATCGGCGTCATCAAGCCCCGCGATCCCGACGGGCCGTGATGACAGCTCCCGCGCTCAGCACGGCGGACTGGCTGGTCGCCTGTGACCTCGACCAGACGCTGATCTACTCCCGCCGTGCCTTCCGTACGCCGGTGGGCGGCGAAGCGTTGGAACCGGCGGTCTTGGCCGTCGAATATCTCGATGGAGAGCCGCTCAGCTACCTGACCCAATCCGCAGCGCGCGGGCTCGCCACGCTCGCGGCCGCAGCCGTGGTGGTCCCGGTGACCACCCGCACGATCGCCCAGTATCAGCGCGTCAAGCTGGGATTTGCGCCTGCGTACGCGATCGCGGCCAACGGCGGGCACCTGCTGGTCGATGGCATCGCCGATGCCGGATGGGAACTGTCGGTACGAGCCCGGCTGGCCGCTGCCGGCCAGCCGATCGACGTGATCCATCAGCTGGCCGAAGGGGTGGCGGCAGCGGCGGAACGGGCCGGTCGGCCGTGGGTGCGCACGATTCGCGACGCCGACAGCCTCTTCGTCTACCTGGTCGCCTTCGAGCGGGCCGCCATTCCCGACCTGGGCGGACTCGAAGCGGAGCTGCGAGGGAGCGGGTGGAACATGTCGGTGCAGGGGCGAAAGGTCTACCTGGTGCCGGCCGAATTGACCAAAGAGGCCGCGATCGCCGAAGTCCGGAGGCGCAGCGGCGTGCGGAAGCTGGCCGCTGCCGGTGATTCCCTGCTGGATCTGGGGATGCTCGCAGCGGCTGACGCGGCGGTACGTCCGGCTCACGGCGAGCTGCACGAGCAGGGGTTTACGCGCGCCCACCTGCGAGTGAGCCAGCTTAACGGCATCCTCGGCGGCGAGGAAATCGTCTCTATGTTGAACGACATCGTCGGTGGGTCAGTCCCTCGCTCGGGTGATTGCGGCCAGCCAGAGAGACTTTTCGCGTCTGCTCCGGATGAGTACCGGTAAGCGTGGGCAGAAGGGTCTGTGTGGAGACTGCGAGGCTTGAGCTGCCGGGCACCCCGGCGGCGCCGAGTGTCGCTCGACTCTTCGTCCGCAATCTCTGCCAGGAGTGGGGCGCCGGCTCTGTCTGCGACATCGCCGAGCTGTTGTCCAGCGAACTGGTGACCAACGCCGTCGTGCATGCCCGGTCGTCGGTCGAGTTGGAGGCGGCGTACGACGATTGCAGCGTCCTGCGTATCGATGTGTACGACCGTTCCTCGCTGCCGGTGGATGAAAGCCCCCGGCCCCCCTCGGAAGGCGATGAGGGCGGCCGTGGGCTCGCCATCGTGGCGTTGCTGGCGTGGCGATGGGGCGTCGACCCGTCCGCGCAGGGCAAGCGGGTCTGGTTCTCCCTCGTCAATCAGACGGCTAACCAGACTTCCGGCTGACCCGTCGCTTACCCCGGGCGGCGATTTCCGTCAGCCCGCGTGCGTAGCCCCCGCTGGGTAGGGCAGGATCCGTGCCATGCCAGAGAGACGTTCGGCCGGCTTGGAGCACGAGCTGGAGAAGCTGCTCGACATCGAGATCTTCCAGCCCCCCGTCGGGTTCGTGGCCCATCAGCAGCCACCCGCGCGGCCCGCTCCCGATCGCGGTGCGATCGCTGCCTTCTGGGCCGAGCAGGCCCGCCGCCTCGTCGACTGGTCCACCCCGTTCACCGAGGTGCTCGATGACAGCAGCCCACCCTTCTATCGGTGGTTCGCCGACGGCGAGCTCAACGTCTCCTACAACTGCCTGGACCGTCACGTCGAGGCCGGGCGGGGCGACCGCGTCGCCTACCACTGGCACGGTGAGGAGGGCGAGCAGCGGGCCGTCACCTACGCCGATCTGCTGCGCGACGTCCAGCGGCTCGCTAACGGGCTGAAATCACTGGGGGTCGAACCCGAAGACGTGGTGGGGATTTACCTGCCGATGATCCCCGAGGTCGTCGTCGCGATGCTGGCCTGTGCGCGTATCGGCGCGGTCCACAACGTCGTCTTCGGCGGCTTCTCCGTCGCCTCGGTGACTGAGCGGATGGAGGTCAGCGAGGCCAAGGTGCTGATCACCGTCGACGGGGCACGCCGCAAGGGCAAGACCGCGGCGATCAAGGCTGCGGTGGACGCGGAGATCGCCAGCGTCGGCACGTTGCAACACATCGTGGTGGTGCGCGCGACGGGCACCGATTGCGAGATGCAGGAGGGTCGCGACGTCTGGTACGACGAGCTCTGCCAGAGCGCGGATCCGGTGTGCCCGCCGGTAGCCCTGTCGGCCGAGCATCCGCTTTTCATCCTGTATTCGTCGGGGTCGACCGCCAAGCCCAAGGGAATCCTGCACACCACCGGCGGCTACCTGACCGGCGTGACCTACACCCACCGGCTGGTCTTCGATCTCGATCCGGAGCAGGACATCTACTGGTGCGCTGCTGACGTTGGCTGGATCACCGGCCACAGCTACATCGTCTACGGACCGCTGTCCAACGGCGCGACGTCTGTGATGTGGGAGGGCGCACCCGACTATCCGGACAAGGACATCTGGTGGTCGCTGATCGAGCGCTACCAGGTGACGATTCTCTACACCGCTCCGACGGCGATCCGGGCCTGCATGAAGTGGGGCGCCGACTATCCGGAGAAGCACGACCTCTCCTCCCTGCGGCTGCTGGGGTCGCGTCGGCGAGCCGATCAACCCCAAGGCCTGGCTCTGGTACCACAAGGTCATCGGGGGAGAGCGCTGCCCGGTCGTCGACACCTGGTGGCAGACCGAGACCGGAAGCATCGTCATCTCCCCGGAGCCCGGTGTCACCGCCACCAAGCCGGGATCGGCCACCCAGCCGCTCCCCGGCTACTCGGCCAAGCTTGTCTCCGAGGACGGCGAGGTGCTGGAGTCCGGCACCGGCCTGCTGGTGCTCGATCAGCCATGGCCGTCGATGCTGCGCACCCTGTACCGCGACGACGAGCGATTCGTCGAGACGTACTTCGCCAGATTCGGGCCGGAGACGTACCTCGTCGGTGATGCTGCCCAACTCGACACCGACGGCTACTTCTGGATCATCGGCCGGATCGACGACGTGATCAACGTGTCCGGACACCGGCTCTCGACCGCCGAGGTCGAGTCCGTCCTGGTCTCCCATGAAGCCGTGGCAGAGGCCGCCGTCGTCGGGCAGACCGACGAGGACACGGGCCAAGCCATCGTGGCTTTCGTGACTCTCGGCGGCGGGCGCGAGGGTGACCATGAGACCGTCACGGCGCTCAACGAGCACGTCGCCACGAAGATCGGAAAGTTCTCCCGGCCCAAGCGCATCATCTGGGCCGACGATCTGCCCAAGACCCGCTCCGGCAAGATCATGCGGCGGCTGCTGCGCGACATCGCCGAGGGCCGGGCGCTGGGCGACGTGACGACTCTGCGGGATCCGGATGTGATGTCGGCGCTGTCGGAGAAGATCGACCAATCCACCGAGGACTGACCGGGCAGCGGATTCACTAGGCTCCATGGAGTGAGAGCCCTCCGCCGCTTCACCGTCCGCGCCAAGCTTCCCGAGCCGCTGGCGGCCCTTTCCGAACTCGTGCTCAACCTGCGTTGGTCATGGCATCCGGAGACCCTTGATCTGTTCGAATCGGTCGAGCCGGACGTGTGGCGCGAGTGCCAGCATGATCCGGTCCGGTTGCTCGGTGAGGTGCCGCCCGCGCGCCTGGAGCAGCTCGCCGGCGATGCGGATTTCTTACGCCGGCTGGCTGAGGCCGCTGCCGAGCTCGACGCCTATCTCACGACCCCCGGCTGGTATCAGAGCCTGACCGACGCGCCGAGCGCTATCGCGTACTTCTCACCGGAGTTCGGCATCACTGAGACCCTCCCGCAATACAGCGGTGGTCTCGGCATCCTCGCCGGCGATCATCTGAAGGCGGCCAGCGACCTCGGCGTTCCGATCATCGGCGTCGGCCTGCTCTATCGCGCCGGCTACTTCGTGCAGTCGCTGTCGGCCGACGGCTGGCAGCAGGAGCACTATCCCGGCCTCGATCCGCACGGCCTTCCGCTCACGCAGCTGCGTGACCGGGCCGGCGACATCGTGACGATCGGGATCGGTGTGCCGGGTCGCACCATGCGTGCCCACATCTGGAAGGCGCAGGTGGGCCGGGTCCCGCTGCTGCTGCTGGACACCGACCTCGAGGAGAACGAACCCGGCGACCGCGGCGTCACCGATCGGCTCTACGGGGGCGGCAGCGACCACCGTCTGCTGCAGGAGATGCTGCTCGGAATCGGCGGGGTTCGTGCCGTGCGCGCCTGGTGTCAGGTGACGGGCAGCCCACAGCCGGAGGTCTTCCACACCAACGAGGGCCACGCCGGATTCCAAGGCGTCGAGCGCATCCGCGAATACGTGGCGGCCGGCCTCAACTTCGATGTCGCGCTCACGCTCAGCCGGGCCGGCACCGTTTTCACCACGCACACCCCGGTGCCGGCAGGCATCGACCGTTTCCCCCGGGGGCTGGTCGAGCGTCACTTCGGCCCGGCGAATCCGGACTATGCGGGGCTGCCCGAGATGCCGCTGTCGCGGGTGCTGGCCTTCGGCTCCGAGGAGGATCCGGGCATCTTCAACATGGCGCACATGGGTCTGCGCCTCGCCCAGCGGGCGAATGGCGTGAGCCTGCTGCACGGGGTCGTCAGCCGGGAGATGTTCAAGGATCTGTGGTCCGGTTTCGACGCGTCAGAGGTCCCGATCGGCTCGATCACGAACGGGGTCCATGCGCCCACCTGGGTGGCGCGTCCGGCCCGCGGTCTGGCCGAGCGGCGGGCCACCCCGCGTCCGTCGCCTGCGGCGAACGAACTCTCCGATGAGGCGCTACTGCGCCTTCGGACCGAGCTGCGCACCGACCTGGTCAACGAGGTCCGCCGGCGGCTGCGGGTGTCGTGGCAGCAGCGCGGATTGTCGCCGGCTGAGCTCGGCTGGGTGGACGACGTCTTCGATCCCAACGTGCTCACGATCGGCTTCGCGCGACGGGTCCCGTCCTACAAGCGGCTGACGCTCATGCTGTCTGACCCGGAGCGGCTGACCCGCCTGCTGCTGCACGAGGAGCGTCCGATTCAGCTGGTGATCGCCGGAAAAGCGCACCCGGCCGACAACGGCGGCAAAGAGCTCGTGCAGCAGATCGTGCGCTTCGCCGACGGGGAGGGTGTCCGCCACCGCATGGTCTTCCTGCCTGATTACGACATCGGCATGGCCCGGTTCCTCTACGGCGGCTGCGACGTCTGGCTGAACAACCCGCTGCGGCCGCTGGAGGCTTGCGGCACCAGCGGCATGAAGTCGGCGCTCAACGGCGGTCTGAACCTCTCGATCCGCGACGGCTGGTGGGATGAGATGTTCGACGGACAGAATGGTTGGGCGATCCCGACCGCGGACGGCGTCACGGATCCGATCCGCCGCGACAACCTCGAAGCTGCAGCGCTTTACGACCTCATCGAACACACGGTGGCTCCGCGCTTCTACGAGCAGCCGAGTCCGGTGCGATGGGTCGCCATGGTGCGCCATACGTTGGCCACGCTTGGTCCCAAGGTGCTCGCCAGCAGGATGCTTCGCGATTACGTCAATGAGCTTTATGCCCCTGCTGGCCGCTCGGCGCGGGCGGTGTCGGCCAATGATGACGCCGGTGCCCGCGAGCTCGCCGAGTGGCGCCGCCGGGTGGTCTCCGCCTGGCCGGGCGTCACCGTCTCGCACGTGGAGGCGGGCGGCCCGGCCGATGCACCTTCGCTCGGCGAGTCATTGCATGTGCGGGCCGTCGTCAACCTGGGAGGGCTCACGCCGGCAGACGTTGACGTTCAGGCGCTCTACGGTCGGGTTGACGACGCCGATGAGATCGCCGGCGGTGCGGTCGTGTCGTTGTCACCCGCCGCTGGCGTCGACGATGACACCGGCGGGGGTGAACAGGGCGGGTCGGTGGCTTTCGAAGGCGACGTGCCACTCGCGAATACGGGCTCTTTCGGCTATGCGGTACGCGTGCTGCCGACCCATCCGCTGCTGGCATCTCCGGTGGAGCTCGGCCTGATGGCGGTGCCGTCGAGCCGGCCGGAAGGTGACGCGCCGCCCAGCTGGTAGCTGCTGGGCGCGGGGTCAGCTCAGCACGCGGAGCAGCCTGAGCGCCTGCCCCGCGATGGGAAGCGATTGCCCGGCGCGCACTGTCGTTACGGACGCCTTCGGGGCTGACTCGTTGACGTGGGGGAAGCCGCCGAGATCATCGGCGGCAGTGTCCAGCAGCGGCGCATAGCGGCGGCCCCACGGTGCGCCGGGCAGAACTACCGTGGTGTCCGCAGCGCCGGTGTGCAGCACGATCAGGTAGCTGCTGTCTGTGATCCGTTCGCCGTGGGGAAGGCGTGCTCTGAGCGCCTGTCCGGAAAGATGCACCGTCACGGTTTCAGCTCCCCAGTCATCGTCTTCCATCACGGCGCCGTCGGCGCGAAACCAGCTGATGTCGGGCACCGGGCCGTCGAGGTCGCCGATGTCCAGCCGGCCCCCGACGAAGAAGGTGGTGCGGTGCAGCACCGGCGAGCGCCGCCGCAGCCGCAGCAACCCGGAAACGAGCGAGGCAAGCAGCGGATCGGGGCCCGCCGGATCGCGCGAGTCGTACGGCCACGCAAGCCAGGAGATCTCATTGTCCTGGCAGTAGGCGTTGTTGTTGCCCAGCTGGGTGCGGCCGAGCTCGTCGCCGGCAACCAGCATCGGCACGCCCGCCGAGAGCAGCAGGGTCGCGAGCTGTGCCCGCCGCAGTTTGTGCCGGCCGGCTTGGATTTTTGGGTCGTCCGTCGGTCCTTCGACCCCACCGTTACGGGAAGCGTTGGCGTCGGTGCCGTCGCGGTTGTCCTCGCCGTTGGCATGGTTGTGCTTGCGCTCGTAACTCACGAGATCGGCCAGCGTGAAGCCGTCATGGGCAGTGACGAAATTGACCGACGCCGTTGGCGAGCGGCGGGGGAAGATGTCCGCCGATCCCGACAGCCGGGTTGCCAGGGTCGCCAACGACGGCTTGAGCCCGTGCCAGGTGGTGCGCAGGCAATCGCGGTAGCGATCGTTCCACTCCGCCCACGGCGACGGGAAGCGGCCGAGGTCATAGCCGCGCATGTCCCAGGGCTCGGCGATCAGCTTCACCTCGCGCAACAGCGGGTCCTGGCCCACCGCCTCGACAAAGGCGCTGTCGCGCATGAGGGTGCTCGCCAGGTCGAAGCGAAACCCGTCGACGTGCATCTCACGTACCCAGTAGCGCAGCGAATCCAGCACCAGGGCGAGCACGGGCGCAGCCGACAGGTCCAGGGAATTTCCGCACCCGGAGGGATCTGCATAGCGGCTGGGGTCACCCGGTTGGAATCGGTAGTAGGTGGCGTTGTCCAGGCCGCGGAAGGACAGGGTCGGCCCACTCGCCCCGCCCTCCGCGGTGTGGTTGTAGACGACATCGAGAATCACTTCGAGCCCGGCCTCGTGCAGTGCACGCACCATCGCGCGAAACTCGCTGACCGGATCGTCACTCGAGGCGTACTCCGGGTGCGGCGCGAAGTATCCCGCGGTGTTGTAGCCCCAGTAATTGGTGAGCCCGCGCTCGAGCAGGGCAGGCTCGCTGACGTGCGCCTGGACCGGGAGCAGCTCGACCGCCGTGACCCCGAGCGAGACCAGATGCTCGATGATCGCGGGGTGGCCCAAGCCCGCGTAGGTCCCGCGCAGCGGCTGCGGCAGGTCCGGATGCAGCTTGGTGAATCCCTTGACGTGCAACTCGTAGATCGCGGTTTCCGGCCACGGAATCCGCGGCGGCCGGTCGTCTCCCCAGGGGAAGCTGTCGGAGGTGACCACTGCATGCGGAACGTAAGGGGCCGAATCGCGATGGTCATGGCGTGGGCCGTAAGGGTCGCCCGCGTAGCCGAAGATCGCCTTGTGCAGGGACAGGGTGCCGTCGATCCGCCTGGCGTAGGGATCCAGCAGGAGCTTGCTGGGGTTGTGCCGGTTTCCCGCTCCGGGGTCATAGGGCCCATCGACGCGTAGTCCGTAGTGCTGCCCCGGCCCGCAACCGGGCACGTAGCCGTGCCACACCGATCCGCTGCGCTCGCCGAGGGCGACGCGGCTTTCGCTTTCAGGCAGGTAGTGCCCATCCGGCCCGACGTCGAAAAGGCACAGATCGATCGCCTCGGCGCTTGCGCTGTAGACCGCCACGTTGATGCCGGCGCCGTCCCAGGTGACGCCGAGCGGCGTCGGGTTCCCGGGCCAGGCGGTATCAGAATGTGTCGGGTTCACCGCCAACCCATCGGCCGGGGTCCAGCCGATGCGAGGGCTCCCGGCGGCCTCGGTTTCAGTCGTGGTTGCACAAAGGGGCCGGTGGGGGGCCTGTGGCGGGCGCGGCGGCGGCGTTCCGGAGGGAAGAGGGAGGCGAGCGGTGTGGCCGATTCGAGGGCTGCATCGGCGACGGCGGCGGCCGCGGTAGCAGCAGTGACCGGCCGCTCTCCCCGGATCTCGCGTTCGAGCAACGCATGCACCGCCAGTGATGCGCGCAACGTGACGGCGAATTCGTGCGGATGCGTGATCACCCACCCATGCCCGCCCGACACCATCTCGGTGTTCTGAGCTCCGCTCGAACCTGTTTTCTGAGCTCCGCTTGAACCTGTTTTCTGAGCTCCGCTCAGCCCATTGAGGCGCCCCGGCAGGACGAGCCGGTCGCGATCACCCCACACATACAGCGCCGGCAGTCCTGATTCGGCCAGTTCGCCGGCCTCGTCCGCCAGTTGGGCCGTCAGCGCGGCCGCACCGGAGAAGGCGCAGCGCAACGGGTGGCGCGTGAGGCCGGGAAACAGGTCGAGCGCCACCAGGGCAGCCTGCAGCGGATCGATGCGGTGCGGCCTGGTCTGGTGCAGCGCGCCGACGGCGCTAGCCAGCGTCCAGCCGACCCAGCTTGCCTGGCTGAGGCCGCGGCGGTCCGGCGCGCCTCCTACCGGGTTGATGGCGGTGAGCGAACGGACCAGGTCAGGACGTAATTGCGCGACCTTGAGAGCGATCCCGCCACCGAAGCTGTGCCCGACGGCGAAGACGGGGCGGTCCAGGGCCAGGACGTCGAGCAGAGCGGCGATGCGCCTCGCGTAATCGGTGAGCGGTGCCCGAAGCGCGAGTGGCGTGCTGGCACCGAAGCCCGGCAGGCTGGGCACGATGACCCGCAGGCCGGCCGTCGCCAGCGGAAGCAGCGCGGCGGTGTACGCGCGAGCTGACAATCCCCAACCGGGCAAGAAGACCAGCGGATCACCCTGGCCGATCTCGAAGAGCTCGACGCGAGCGCCGTCGACCGCAACGCTGCGCCAGGTGCGGGGGCGGGTGGACGGCTGCACGTCGGGAGCGTAGCTGCGTTCGAATGGCTGGTTACGCTCATCTCGTGGCTGATGACGCAGTGGCACTGGAAGCGGAGTTCTTACGCGTCGAGGTGGATGGTCCGGTCGCGACGATCCGGCTCGACCGACCGAAGATGAATGCGCTGAGCGTCCAGCTGCAGGCGGAGCTGGGTGCTGCCGCCGCGGCGGTATCCGGCCGTCCCGACATCAGGGCGGTGATCATCTACGGCGGACCGCGGATTTTCGCTGCTGGTGCTGACATCAAGGAGATGGAGGCGATGTCGGTCGGCCAGATGGCGGCGCAGGCGGCGCGGCTGCAGGACGCTTTCATTGCGCTTGCCCGGATCCCCAAACCGACCATCGCCGCGGTCACGGGCTTCGCGTTGGGCGGCGGCCTGGAACTGGCCCTCACCGCCGACTTCCGGGTGCTTGGTGACACCGCCCGGGTGGGCCAGCCGGAGATCCAGCTCGGAGTCATCCCCGGAGCGGGGGGTACCCAACGGCTCGCCCGCCTCATCGGCCCGTCGAAGGCCAAAGAGCTGGTCTTCTCCGGAAGGCACGTGCGTGCCGACGAGGCTCTGGCGCTTGGCATTGCCGACAAGGTGGTGCCGGCAGACGACGTCTATACCGAGGCCCTGAGCTGGGCCCGTCAGTATGCGGACGGGCCCGCCGTGGCGCTGGCGGCGGCAAAGCTGGCCATCGACGACGGGCTGTCGATGAGCCTGACCGACGGCCTCCGGTTGGAATCGTCCCTTTTTGCGGGACTTTTCGGCACCGACGACAAGGCGGCTGGAATGAAGAGCTTCGTCGAGCAAGGTCCCGGCCACGCCACCTTCACCGGCAACTGAGCGGCGGCCGCATGAGCACGGGGCCGGTGGTCGTGCCCGAATATCGCACCGTCGGCACACGGGAGGTCTACCGCAGCCGTTGGATGCGCCTTCGTGAGGATGAGATCGTCCGCGCTGACGGCACCGCAGGCCGCTACGGGGTGCTGTCCAAGCCTGATTTTGTGGTCGTGATCCCGCGGCATGAGGACGGCAGCATCACGCTGGTGGAGCAGTACCGGTACCCGGTGGGCGAGCGTTGCCTGGAGTTCCCCCAGGGCGCGGATGAGCATCAGCCGGATCTCGACCCGCTGGAGCTGGCACGTCAGGAGCTAGCCGAAGAGACGGGTTTGCGCGCCGCGTCGGTCCACTTGATCGGTCGGCTGCACCACGCCTACGGATACAGCGACCAGGACGTCTCCATCGTGTTGGCGACCGGGCTCAGCGAGGGTCCGGTGGCGCGGGAGGTCGAAGAACAGGGGATGACGCTGATGAAGGTCCCCGGCCCGGCGGTCGCCGAAATGATGCTCGATGGGCGGATCCGCGATTGCGCAAGCGTGGCTGCGTACGGGATGCTGGGCTTGCGGGAGGCGCAAGGGTCGATCTCCTGAGCGGTCAGCACCGCTTTCGTGAGAGGCTGCTCACGCGTCTCATAGGCCATGGCGCGATTACCACAAGGTAACTTCGGCAAAGAATCTGCCGAGTGCCTGTTCGATCGCGCGTGCGGCAGTTTGCGCTGTGTCATCAATGGAGGTTCGGTAGGTGAACATCGTCGTCACCGTCAAGCAGGTGCCAGATACCTGGGCGGAGAAGAAGCTCGACCCGTCCGACATGACGGTCGATCGCAAGAGCGTCGACAACGTCATGAACGAGATGGATGAATTCGGGGTCGAAGAGGCGCTCCGTATCAAGGAGGCCCACGGCGGCGAGGTGACCATCCTGACGATGGGTCCCGAGAAGGCCATCGAGGCGATCCGCAAGGCGCTGTCCATGGGCGCCGACAAGGCCGTCCACCTGACGGACGAGTCGCTGCACGGCTCGGACGCGATTCAGACCTCTGCCGCGCTGGCCGCCGTCATCAAGACGCTCGACGCCGACATCGTCATCACCTCCACCGAAGCTTCGGATGCCCGCGGCGGCGTCATGGGCGCTTTGCTGTCTGAGCAGCTGGGACTTCCGCAGCTGACCCTGGCGCGCAAGGTGACGGTTGATCCTGACGCCAAGAAGATCACGATTGAGCGTCAGACCGACAACGGCTACGCGACGATCGAAGCCTCGATGCCCGCCGTCGTGGGCGTCATCGAGAAGATCAACGAGCCGCGTTACCCCTCGTTCAAGGGGATCATGGCTGCCAAGAAGAAGCCGCTCACCACCCTGTCGGTGGCCGACGCGGGCCTGGGCAGTGTCGGTGGCGACGCTGCCTCCACCGCCGTCGATGGCGCTGAGCCCCGTCCACCGAAGTCAGCCGGCCAGATCGTCAAGGACGAAGGCGACGGCGGCACGAAGGTGGCCGACTTCCTTGCCTCGCAGAAGCTGATCTGAGGAGTCTGACGTCATGGCAGAGATTCTGGTTCTCGTCGAACACGAGGACGGCCAGCCCAAAAAGGTCACGGCCGAGTTGCTGACCCTCGCCCGCTCGCTGGGAGAGCCGTCGGCGGTGTTCCTCGGCGCAGCCGGCTCGTACGAGAAGGCCAAAGGCTTCCTCGCTGAGTACGGCGCAGCCAAGGTTTACGTCGGGGAGTCCGCGGACTTCGACGACTTCGTGGTGGCACCCAAGGCTGAGGCGCTTGCCGCGCTGGTTGCTTCCGCCTCACCGGCGGCGGTGCTTGTCGCGGCCGCCCCCGAGTCACGTGAGATTGCCGCGCGCGCTGCGGTCAAAAGCGGTGGCGGCGTGCTGTGGGATGCCGTCGACGTCTCGCCCGACCTGAAGGCCACCCAGGGCATCTTCGGTGGGGCCACCGTCGTGACCAGCCATGTGAAGACCGGCACGCCTTTCTTCGCCGTCCGTCCCAATTCGACCGCTCCGGTGGCCGAGGCTGGTGCTGCGGCCGAGGAGCAGCTCACTGTCAGCAGCAGCGACACCGCGAAGGGCGCCAAGGTGCTCGACCGCGTGGTCGAAGCCAAGAGCGGGCGCCCGGAGTTGACCGAGGCGGCGATCGTCGTCTCCGGCGGACGCGGGCTCGGTAACGCCGAGGGCTTTGAGGTCGTCGAGAAGCTGGCCGATGCGCTCGGTGCGGCTGTCGGTGCTTCCCGGGCGGCGACCGACGCCGGCTGGTATCCCCACGTCAACCAGGTCGGCCAGACCGGCAAAACGGTCTCGCCGCAGCTGTACATCGCGCTGGGCATCTCCGGCGCGATCCAGCACCGGGCCGGCATGCAGACCTCGAAGACGATCGTCGCCGTCAACAAGGACGCTGAAGCACCGATCTTCGAGTTGGCCGACTTCGGCGTGGTGGGCGACCTCTACAGCGTCGCCCCGCAGCTGACCGAAGAGGTCACCAAGCGCAAAGGCTGATCAAGCCGCGCTCAAGCCCCCTATTTGTCGCTTTCCGTCAAGAAAGGCGACAAATAAGGGGCTTTTGCGTACCTGAGTGCCCGCCTGGACTAGTAGCGGATCAGGCCCCGCAGGTTCACGCCGTCACGCATATCCTGGTAGCCCTGGTTGATCTCCTCGAGCTTGTACTCATGCGTGATGAGCCCGTCGAGGTCAAGGTGACCCTTCATGTATTGCGAGAGCACCCGCGGGATCTCATAGCGCGGGTTGGATGAGCCGAAGAGGCTGCCACGCAGGTGCTTTTCGAACAGCGTCAGATCCAGCAGCGAGACCGTCGCCATGATGTCCGTCGCTGCGGCCAGACCAGTCACGACGCACGTGCCGGCCTTTGCGGTCAACGCCAGGGCGGGTGCCACGTGCTCGCCCTTCACCACCCCGATCGTCAGGATGACCGAGCGGGCCATGGCGCCGCGGGTGATCTCCTGGACCAGCGGCAATGCTTCTTCCATGGACGCTGCCGTGTGCGTGGCCCCGAACCGCTCCGCCTCGGTGCGCTTGAACGGCAGTGGGTCGACGGCCACGATCTGCTCGGCTCCCGCCAGGCGCGCACCCTGCACGGCGTTGATGCCGATGCCGCCGATGCCCACCACGACGACGGTGTCGCCGGGCTGGACATCCGCTGCGTAGATGGCCGATCCGAGCCCGGTCGTGACGCCGCAGCCGACCAGCGCCGCCTTGTCCAGCGGAATGTCGCCGTCGATCTTGATGCAACTGAACTGGTGGACCACGGTGTAGGGCTCGAAGGTGCCCAGGACGCACATGAGCCGGGCATCCTTGCCACGGACCCGGTGCCGGGATGTGCCGTCGGAGAGCTGGTGACCTTCCAGGATGAGCGCCCCGTAGTCGCACAGATTCTGGTGACCGCTGGCACAAGACGGGCACTTTCCGCACGAGGGGATGAAGCCCAGCACCACGTGGTCGCCGGGCGCCAGTCCCTGCACCCCCGGGCCCACCTCGACCACCTCGCCGGCGCCCTCATGTCCGCCGATGTAGGGGAAGCCAGGCACCGGCAGATCGCCGGTGAGCAGATGCTCGTCGGAGTGGCACAGGCCACTCGCGGCGAGTCGAACCAGCACTTCTCCTTCGCGCGGGCCGTCGAGCTCGACCTCCTCGACCGACCAATCCTCGCCGACTCCCCAGAGCACCGCAGCCATGTTCTTCATGGCAAAAACGTACGCCCGCAGCTGTGGTCTGCGCCACACAGAGGCCTGGGACTATCCGGTGAAACCGCCGTCAACCGGGACAATGGCGCCGGTGATCCCGGAGGCCGCCTCCGAACACAGGAAGGCCACCGTGGCGGCCACCTCCGGGGGCTGGAGCAGGCGTCCCACATACGCGTGCTGGGCGAACTCGGCCGGGCTGCCCAGGTCGTAGATCTCTGCCGTCGCGGCCAGGATCGCCGTGTCCGTGGACCCCGGGTTGACCACGTTTGCGGTGACCGAGGTGCCGCGCAGATCGGCAGCGAGCGTGCGTACCAGCCCCACGACGCCGTGTTTGGCGGCGACGTAGCCGCCGAGGCGCTCGAGCTGGCGGATGCCGGCGGCCGACGACACAGCCACGAACCGACCTGCGGGCCGGGTCAGGAGGTGCGGCACGGCGGCCCGGGCCAGGTGCATCACGCCGGTCAGGTTCACGTCGAGCATGGCTTGCCATTGCTGGTCGGCCATCTCCCAGACGGGAGGGCCGCCGGTGATGGTGCCCGCGACCGCGATGGCGGCATCCAATCCGCCGCAGCGGTCGGCGGCCTCGGCGCAGGCTGCGGTGAGGGCCGCGCTGTCGCGCACGTCGGCGATCACCGGCGTAGCTCCGAGCCGCTCGGCGACTTTGCGCAACTGCTCAGGCGTCGCCAGGGCGTAGTCAAGCGCCGGATCGTCAGCCGCCTTGTCGATCAAGGTGAGCTGCCAGCCTTGTTCGGCGAGCGCCTCGGCGACCGCAGCCCCGATGCCGCGGGCCGCCCCGGTGATCACCGCTGCCGGCACGCCGGATCACCGGACCCTCTTACGCTTTGCGAACAATCGGCAGCTGTCACGTGACGATCCAACCATCGGTGGCCACACCGGCGACCGATTTGGGACTGTGCCGCCGCGGGCTGACTTACGCTAGTGACATGGCGTACCTCGACCATGCGGCGACGACGCCGGTGCATCCCGCGGCGATTGCGGCGGTGATGGACGCGTTGGCCACCGTGGGTAACGCCTCTTCGCTGCACGCCAGCGGCCGCCGCGCGCGCCGCACCGTCGAGGAGTCGCGCGAGACCATAGCCACCGCGCTGGGCGCCCGGCCGTCCGAGGTGATCTTCACCAGCGGCGGCACCGAGAGCGACAACCTGGCGCTCAAAGGAATGTTCTGGGCTCGCCGGGCGGCCGATCCGCGTCGCCGTCGAATCCTCATCAGCGGAATCGAGCACCACGCTGTGCTCGACGCCGCCGAGTGGCTCGCCGCGGAGCAGGGCGCCGAGCTGGTCTGGCTCCCCATCGACGGCGCGGGACGGGTTACGCCTGCGGGACTGTATGAGGCGCTCGCCTCGGATCCTGATTCCGCCGCGCTGATCAGCGTCATGTGGGCCAACAACGAGGTCGGCACGGTCCAGCCGATCGCGGAGTTGGCGGAGATTGCTCACGAGTTCGGCGTGCCGCTACACACCGATGCGGTGCAGGCCGTCGGTTCGCTCCCGATCTCCTTTGCCGCCAGCGGCGTCGACGCCATGACCGTGACGGGACACAAGTTCGGCGGGCCCTATGGCACCGGAGCACTCCTGCTCAAGCGGGGAGTGGGTTGCACGCCGCTGACTCACGGAGGCGGCCAGGAGCGCGAGGTGCGGTCCGGCACGCTGGACGTTCCAGGCGTCGCGGGGTTCGCCGCCGCCTGCCGTATCGCGGTGGAGGAGCAGCCCGCCCGCGCCGCCCGGATTGCCGGGCTCCGCGACGAGCTGCTGGCGGGCGTTCGCGAGCGGGTGCCCGGAGTCGTGCTCAACGGGGCCGCGGTGACGGACCCCGGAGAGGCCGCGGCTGACATTCTCTCCAGCCCCGGCATGGGCCGGTTGCCGGGTAATGCCCACCTGTCGTTCCCCGGCTGCGAAGGTGATTCGCTGCTGATGCTGCTCGATGCGCGCGGCGTCGAGTGCTCCACCGGCTCGGCCTGTTCCGCCGGCATCGCGCGGCCCTCGCACGTGCTGCTTGCCATGGGCGCCGACGCTGAGCTCGCGCGGAGCTCGCTGCGTTTCTCGCTGGGCCATACCTCCACCCATGACGACGTTGCCCAGCTGCTGGACGCGATCGGGCCCAGCACCGAACGCTCGCGGCGTGCAGGCGCCCTGTCCGGCGCGCTCAGCCGTCGGAGTTGAGATACCAATGAGAGTGCTGGCCGCGATGAGCGGCGGGGTGGATTCGGCCGTTGCTGCTGCCCGCGCAGTGGATGCCGGACACGAGGTGGTCGGCGTGCATCTGGCGCTGTCCAGGAAGCCTGCGACCGCCCGGGAAGGGGCTCGCGGCTGCTGCACGTTGGACGACGCGCGCGACGCCCGCCGGGCGGCCGACGCGCTCGAAATCCCTTTCTACGTCTGGGATCTCGCCGAGCGCTTCGAGGAAGACGTCATCGCCGACTTCGCCGATTCCTACGCCCGGGGAGAGACCCCTAACCCGTGCCTGCGCTGTAACGAGCGGATCAAGTTCGCGGCCGTTCTCGATCGCGCCCTTGCGTTGGACTTCGATGCGGTGGTGACCGGCCACCACGCCCGTTTGACGCAGACCCCGCAGGGACCGGTCCTTCGGCGCAGCGTCGACCTGTCCAAGGATCAGTCTTACGTGCTCGGCACGCTGCGCCCCGACCAGCTCGCGAAGGCCATCTTCCCGCTCGGCGATTCGACCAAGACCCGGGTCCGCGAAGAGGCCGCCGAGCGTGGGCTGGCGCTGGCGGACAAGCCGGACAGCACCGACATCTGCTTTGTTCCGTCGGGTGATACGGCCGGTTGGCTTCGGGAGCGCCTCGGCTCGCGGCCCGGTCCGGTGGTCGACGTGAGCGGAGCCGTCGTCGGCGGCCACGACGGAGCGTTCGCCTACACGGTTGGACAGCGACGCGGGCTGGCGCTTTCCGTCCCGGCGGCTGACGGTCAGCCGCGCTACGTCCTCGGGATCGATCCGGTGAGTTCCACCGTCACCGTCGGCCCGGCTGAGCAGCTCGACGTCGGTTGGCTGGAAGCGCAAGCCACGACCTACACCGGACCGCCGGTGCGCTGCATGGCTCAGGTGCGCGCCCACGGGACTCCGGTGTGGGCTCATGCCAGCCGGGAGGCCGACGTCCTGCGCGTCGAGTTCGAGAACCCCCTGCGAGGGCTCGCCCGGGGTCAGGCCGTCGTGCTGTACGAGCCGGACTTGGACGGTGACCGGGTGCTCGGCGGAGGGTGGATCGCCGAGACCGGCGCCAGCCGACCGGCCTCAGGGCGATCCGTCACGGCGACCTGAGTACGGTCGTCTGGTGGCAGAGCGCGTATATCCCCCCATCCTCACGGTGGCGCGCAGTTGGTTTCGGGTGCTGGACCTCAAGCTGAATGTCGAGGGCAGTGAGCATGTTCCGATTTCCGGTGGCTGCGTGCTCGTCAGCACCCACGTCAGCTACCTCGACTTCATCTTCGTCGGACTCGCAGCAGATTCCTCGAAAAGGCTCGTGCGGTTCATGGCCAAGAAGTCGGTCTTCGACCACAAGGTCAGCGGCCCGCTCATGCGCGGCATGCACCACATTCCGGTCGACCGTAAAGCCGGAGCCGGTGCCTACGACGCTGCGCTGGCAGCGTTGCGTTCCGGAGAGGTTGTCGGCGTCTTTCCCGAGGCCACCATCAGCCAGTCCTTCGAGGTCAAAGGCCTCAAGTCAGGCGCCGCCCGGATGGCGTTGGCGGCCGGCGTCCCCATTGTTCCGGTGACCATCTGGGGCACTCAGCGGCTCTGGACCAAGGGTCACAAGCGTCAGCTGACACGGCGCCACACCCCGGTCACGGTCGCGGTCGGACCGCCGGTGCCCGCCGCCCCCGGCGATGATCCGCTCGAGGTGACCAAGCGCATCTCCGAGGCGCTGACGACCCTGCTCCACCAGGCGCAGGAGAGCTACCCGGAGCAGCCGGCCGGCCCGCAGGATTCGTGGTGGCAGCCGGTCCGGCTCGGCGGCAGCGCCCCCACCCCGGAGCGGGCGCAGGAGCTCGACAAGAAGCAGGGACATCTCGGCTGAGCAGCCGTGACCTGAGTGGGGATCGGCTGGGATGACTGGCATGACGCTGTGGCAACCGGGGGCGGCCACCGGGGTCGGTTCGTTGCCGGGCGACTTCACGTCGGCGCCGCCCGGTACGTCCGAGGAGATTTATTACGCCTGTCACCTGGTGTTTCAGGAGTTTCCCGAGCTTCCGTTCCTGCCAGAGCTGCCGCACCGCGGGCCGGGCGCGGACATGCTCGGGCGCGGGGCGCTGTTCCTGACTGACCTCCACGTGGATCTACAGCCGGCCGGCTGGCGGCTGGTCGACCGCCCCGGACGTGACGAGCGTCGCGGCCGCGATCTGCTGGAACGCGATCTCGACGCGCTGGAGGAGGTGGCCGTCGACTATGTCGGCCCGCTCAAGCTGCAGGTGGCCGGTCCCTGGACGTTGGCCGGATCCCTCGAACTCACCCGGGGAGACAAGGCATTGGCCGACGCCGGTGCGGTGCGCGACATCGCCGAGGCGTTAGCGGACGGCGTCGCCGGTCATGTGGCCGATGTCAGGCGGAGGGTGCCCGGGGCACAGGTGCTGGTCGCCTTCGACGAACCGCTGCTGCCAGCCGTCATCGCCGGCCATTTGCGTACTGCCAGCGGGTTCAGCGTGCTGCCCCGACCCGAGGAATGGCTGATCGAGCAGCGGCTTTCCACCGTGCTGCGCGGCATCGGGGCACCTGCCGGGGTGCACTGCTGCGCTTCTGATCCGCCGGTCGACGTCATGCGCCGATCGGGCGCGTCGTTCGTCAGCATCGATTTCACGCTGTCCTTCGACGAGGACGACGTCGGGGAAGCGGTCGAGGCCGGCCTCGGGGTGATCGCGGGAGTGGTGAGCACGAATGACCGGGAGCCCGTTTTGTCGGACGTGCGCCGTACGGTCGAGCCGATTCTCTTGCTGTGGCGGCATCTTGGTCTGGCAGCGGAGCGGCTTCGGGAGGTGGCGGTGAGTCCGACGTGTGGCCTGGCTGGGGTGAGCCCCGACGCGGCGCTGGTGGCGTTGCGTCGTTGCCGGGAAGCAGGTAGCCGGCTCGCCGAGGGCGAGCTGTGACGGCACCGGATCCCACCCCGGTGGCCTCGTCAGCGCAGCGGTCCCGTCACGCGGCTCTGTCGGAGGAGCTCGACGAGAATTCCTACCGCTATTACGTCCTCGATCAGCCGATTGCGAGCGACTCTGAATACGACACGCTCATGCGTGAGCTGCTCGAGCTGGAGGAGCGCTTTCCCGAGTTGGTCACCCCGGATTCGCCGTCGCAGAAGGTGGCCGGCGGTTTCAGCACGCTCTTCGAGCCGGTAGCCCACCTGGAGCGGATGCTGAGCCTGGATAACGTCTTTTCGCCCGAGGAGCTGGGGGAATGGGCGGCGCGAGCCCAGCGGGAGTCCGTCGTCACGGCTTGGCTCTGCGAGCTCAAGATCGACGGATTGGCAGTGGACGTGGTCTACGAGGACGGCAGGCTGGTTCGTGCCGCGACCCGGGGCGATGGGCGTAACGGCGAAGACATCACCAACAACCTCAAAACCCTGAAGTCACTGCCCACCCGGCTGACTCCGTCGGCCGGGGTGCCGGTGCCCGCGCTGCTGGAGATACGCGGCGAGGTCTACCTGCCGCTGAAAGCCTTCGCCCAAATCAACGAAGGCCTCGTCGCGGCGGGTAAGCCCCCCTTCGCCAATCCGCGCAATGCCGCCGCGGGGTCGCTGCGGCAGAAGGATCCACGGGTAACGGCGTCCCGGCCCCTTGACCTGACCCTCCACGGGATCGGTGCCTCCAGCGGTTTCGAGCCCGAGACCCAATCCCAGGCGTACGAGCAGTTGGGCGCGCTCGGACTGCCGGTCAGCAAATACGCGGCCGTGGTGGATTCGCTGGAGGCGGTCCAGGCCTACGTCGACCGTTGGGGAGCGCACCGCCACGACGTCGAGCACGAGATCGACGGGGTCGTCGTCAAGGTCGACGACTTCGCGCTGCAGCGCCGGCTGGGTGCCACCTCGAAGTCGCCGCGCTGGGCGATCGCCTACAAATACCCTCCGGAAGAGGTCAACACGAAGCTGCGCAACATCGTGGTGAGCATCGGCCGCACCGGCCGGGCGACTCCTTTCGCAGTCCTGGAGCCGGTGCGCGTCGGGGGAGTGACGGTCGGCCAGGCGACGCTGCACAACGAGTACGAGGTGGCCCGGCGCGGCGTCATGATCGGCGACACGGTCGTGGTGCGGCGGGCAGGCGACGTCATACCGGAAGTCGTCGGCCCCGTCGTCGGGTTGCGTGACGGCAGCGAACAGGCCTTCGTCATGCCCACCCACTGCCCCGCCTGCGGCACGGCGTTGGAGCGGGAGGGTGAGCAGGTCGATCTGCGGTGTCCTAACCACGTCGGCTGCCCGCCGCAGCTGCAGTGGTCAGTTTTTCACTTCGCCGGGCGCAGCGCGATGGATATCGACGGGCTGGGCTTCGAGACCGCGGGGGTCCTCACCGGCGGTGGGATCGTCCACGACGTCGGCGACATCATGCATCTGACGCCGGAGTCGTTCGAGGGCCTTCGGGGCTTTGGCACCAAGAAGATCGAGCAGATCATGCGCGGGCTGACAGCTGCCCGATCCAGGCCCCTGTGGCGGCTGCTGGTCGGCCTGTCCATTCGTGACGTGGGTGCCCCGACAGCGCAGACCCTGGCGCGCGAATTTCGGACGTTGGAGGCGTTGGAGGCCGCAGATGCCGAAGTCATCCAGCAGGTCGAGGGAATCGGACCGAAGACGGCGGCCGTCATCGCCGCCTGGTTCGCCGACCCCCACCACCAGGAGATCGTCAGCAAGCTGCGGGCCGGAGGGGTGAGCACCACCGACATCTCCGAGTCCGAGACCGGTGAGCGCACCCTCGAGGGCATCAGCGTGGTGATCACGGGCACCCTCACCGGATTCAGTCGCGACAGCGCGACCGAGGCGGTGCAGGAGCTCGGTGGCAAGGTGACCGGTTCGGTGAGCAAGAAGACCGATTTCGTCGTCGCCGGTGATGATCCGGGCCGCAGCAAATACGACAAGGCTTTGGCGCTCGGGGTCCCGGTGCTCGACGAGGACGCGCTTCGGGTGCTGCTCGAAGCCGGTCCTGATGCAGTACGCGAGCGCCTCGGTGTGGCTGGGCAGCAGGCCGATTCACCGCCTGATGCCTAGCCACCGGTCGAAGGCGGCAGCCCACCGCCGGTCGCCCGCCGGAGGCCTGCACCGGCTCAGACGCGGCAAGCAGCCCGATCCGCGGGAGTCGGCGCCGACCGTGGGATCCGGACCGTTCTGGCGATACCTCACCGTCGTCTGCTTCGCCGGTGCGCTAGTGCTGGCCTCGGCGCTGGTCGGCGGGCTGCGCCACGAGCAACGGCTCGATGGGCCGTATCTGTTCGTAGTGATCCTGCTGCTGGTCGCCGAGCTGCGGCCGCTCGTGAAGTCCGACAAGCGCGACCCGGCCGGCCTCACCATCTCGGAGACCTTCGTCTTCGCGCTCCTGCTGCATTGGGGACTCTCGCTGGCGCTGCTCGCACTGGTTGCGTCCATCGTGATTGCTGACGCGTTCCGGCGCCGCAAACCGTGGCGTACCGCGTTCAACATCGCCCAATATTCGCTGGCCTACACCGCGGCCTCGCTGGTGCTGATCGCCACCTCCGTCGACATCCATGACCACGGCGGCCGCAGCATCGGGGCTCACGACCTCCCCGCCATCACCCTCGCCGCCGCGGTCTTCTTCGTCGTCAACGACCTGCTGGTGGCCGGGGCAGTGGTTCGCCACGAGCGGGTCTCGTGGAAGTCGGTCCTGTCCGACGCCCCCGCCTACCGCTTCCTCAGCATGGCCGCGCTGCTGTCGTTGTCACCCCTGCTGGTCGTCGTCGCCGAGCGCAGCATCTTTTTCCTGCCGCTGATCCTCGTGCCGCTCTACGCTGTCGGACAGGCCGCTGCACTGGCGCAGGAGCGGGAGCGGCAGGCGCTGCACGATCCCCTGACCGGCCTTGCTAACCGCACCCAGCTGCTCGAACGCGCCCGGCCCGCCCTGGCAGCCTCGTCCGTCGATGCCCCGCCGGTCGCGCTGCTCATGGTCGACCTGGACGGCTTCAAGGCCGTCAACGACACCTACGGCCATCTCGCCGGCGACGAACTCCTGCGCCTGGTCGGGTCTCGGTTGTCAGGGGCGGTGCGACCCGGCGATGTGGTGGCCCGGTTCGGCGGCGATGAATTTGCCGTCCTGTTGGCGGACCTGTCGGCCGAGAGCTCACCTCCGCCGCTGCCTGGCCACCATTCACCTGGCGACTCGCCCGGCGACTCGCCCAACGACGTTGCCGCTCAGGTGGCTGACCGGATCCGCCGCGCGCTCGGGGAGCCTTACCGGCTGGACGGGGTCACCGTCACCGTCGGCGCCAGCGTCGGGATAGCGGTTGCTCCCGACGCCGGGGCGGATGTCGACGCGCTGCTGCACGCCGCCGACGTCGCCATGTACGCGGTCAAGGCGGGCACGCGCGTTCGCCCGAGCCCGGTTGACATCACCCTTCCGGCTGCGGTCTCCACGATCACGCTGCCCGATCACGGGTCGCTGCCGCGTGCAGGCAGCGGCGTGCAGGACCCACTCGAGACGGTCGCCTCCGCCGCGCCCTCTCGTACGATCAGCTCATGAGTCTCACCCGTCAGGAGGTCGCCCACCTGGCGCGCTTGTCTCGGCTTGCGCTGTCGGACGAGGAGCTCGACCACCTTGCCCCCCAGTTGGATGTGATCTTGGCAAGCGTCGCGCGGGTCGCCGAGGCGGGTACGCCCGAGGAGATGGCGCTGGTGCCGCCGACCAGCCACGCGGTCCCGATGACAAATGTCTTCCGCAGGGATGCGATCGTCCCCAGCCTCCCGCGTGATGAGGTACTCGCCGCCGCTCCGGCGTCACAGGACGGCCGCTTCCGGGTGCCGCGGATCCTTGAAGAGGAAGGATGAGCACCCCGATCGTCGGGCGCACCGCCAGCGAGCTGGCCGGCGCCGTGGCAGCCGGTGACCTCAGCGCGGTGGAGATCACCCAGGCGCACCTCGATCACATCGCCGCCACCGACGACGAGCTGAGTGCGTTCCTGCACGTGTCCTCGGCCGAGGCTTTGGCCGCCGCGGGCGAGGTCGATGCCGCTCGTGGCCGGGGTGATCAGCTCGGGCCGCTGGCGGGAGTCCCGCTGGCGCTCAAAGACGTCTTCACCACTCGCGGAATTCCCACCACCTGCGGATCCAAGATCCTGGAGGGATGGCGCCCGCCGTATGACGCGACGGTCGTCCGCCGGTTGCGGGCGGCTGGAGTGGTCGTGCTCGGCAAGACCAACATGGACGAATTCGCCATGGGAAGCTCGACGGAGAATTCCGCCTACGGCCCCACCCGCAACCCCTGGAACACCAGCCGCATCCCCGGCGGCAGCTCGGGAGGAAGCGCGGCGGCAGTCGCCTCAGGGCAGGCGCCGTTGGCCGTCGGTACTGACACCGGAGGCTCGATCCGCCAGCCCGCCGCCGTGTGCGGGATCGTTGGAGTCAAGCCGACCTACGGCGCGGTGAGCCGCTACGGTCTGGTGGCCTTTTCCTCCAGCCTCGACCAGGGCGGCCCCTTCGCGCGGACCGTGCTTGACGCCGCGCTGCTGCATGAGGCCATCGCCGGCTACGACCACTGTGATTCGACCAGCATCCCGGGCTTCTCGGCGCCGGTCGTGGAAGCGGCCGCGCGACGTGAGATCAGCGGCGTGCGCGTCGGGGTCGTCAAGGAGTTGGGCGGCGCCGGCTACGAAGCCGGAGTCAAGGCCCGCTTTGCCGAAGCGGTTGCGGTGCTCGAGGAGCTCGGCGCCACCATCACCGAGGTCGAATGCCCGGCCTTCGAGTTCGCGCTGCCGGCGTATTACCTGATCGCACCGAGCGAAGCGTCCTCTAACCTCGCCCGCTTTGATGCCATGCGCTTTGGCCTGCGCGTCATCGGTGATGGCGCCGACGGGCCGGCCGGGGTCGAAGAGGTCATGAGCCTGACCCGCGATGCCGGTTTCGGCGCCGAGGTCAAGCGTCGGATCATGATCGGTACCTACGCGCTCTCCAGCGGCTACTACGAGGCGTATTACGGCCAGGCGCAGAAGGTCCGGACCCTCATCAGCCGCAATTTCCAGGCCGCCTTCGAGCAGGTCGACGTGTTGATCTCACCGACCACTCCCACCGTCGCCTTCCCGATCGGCGAGCGGGTCGATGACCCCACCGCCATGTACCTGACTGACCTGGCGACCGTCCCGGCTAACCTGGCCGGCGTCCCAGCGTTGTCCATGCCCTGCGGGATGGCCGAAGGGATGCCTGTCGGGCTACAGATCATGGCGCCGGCGCTTCAGGACGAGCGGATGTATCGGGTCGCCGGAGCCCTGGAGGCCGAGCTCGACGCGCGTCGCGGCGGTCCGCTGCGCAGCCCATACCTCATGACGTCGAAGGTGGGGGTCTGATGACGATCACCGAAAGTCCTGCCACTGCAGTGGATTACGAGGCCGTGATCGGCCTGGAGACCCACGTCGAGCTCGGCACGGTCTCCAAGATGTTCTGCGGATGCGACACCGCGTTCGGCGCCGAACCCAACACCCACGTCTGCGCGGTGTGCCTGGGGCTGCCCGGCTCGCTTCCGGTCGTCAACGAGGCGGCGATCGAGCGCACCGTACGGATCGGGCTCGCGCTCAACTGCGAGATCGTCAGCTGGTGCCGCTTCGCGCGCAAGAATTACTTCTACCCGGACATGCCGAAGAACTTTCAGATCAGTCAGTACGACGAGCCGCTCTGCGTCGGTGGCTACCTCGACGTGACGGTCGACGGACAGGTTCATCGCGTTGGCATCACCCGCGTACACATGGAAGAAGACACCGGAAAGTCGCTGCACGTCGGCGGCAGCGACGGACGTATCCACGGTGCGACTCACTCGCTGCTGGACTACAACCGAGCCGGCGTGCCGCTGGTCGAGATCGTCACCGAGCCCGACATCCGCTCGGCGGAGGTTGCGGCCGCCTACGTCACCGAGCTCCGCGAGATCCTGCGCGCCGTGGGCGTCTCGGAAGCCAAGATGGAGCAGGGCCAGCTGCGCTGTGACGCTAACGTCTCCGTCCGGCCGCGCGGCACCGAGAAGTTCGGCACCCGCACCGAGACCAAGAACCTCAACTCGATCCGGTCGGTAAGCCGCGCGATCACCTACGAGATCGGCCGGCAGGCCCAGCTCATCGATTCCGGCGGCCGCATCGTGCAGGAGACGCGTCACTTCGACGAGGCCGCCGGCGTCACTCGCGCCGGGCGCGTGAAGGAAGAGGCGACCGACTACCGCTACTTCCCCGAGCCGGACCTGCTGCCGATCGCGCTGCCCGCCGACTACATCGCGGAGATTCGCGACACGATGCCCGAGCTGCCCGCCGCCCGGCGCGCCCGGCTGATCGCGGGGTTCGGCTTCAGCCAGCTGGAGCTCGAGCAGATGGTTGGCGCCGGCGTCCTGGACCTGGTGGAAGAGACCATCGCGGCGGGTGCCGCTCCTGACTCGGCCCGGGCCTGGTGGCTCAACGAGCTGGCTCGCACCGCATCCGAGCGGGGTGTCGAGCCGGCCGATCTTCCGCTCACCGGTGTTCAGCTCGCCAAGGTCATCCAGCTGGTCGCCGAAGGCACTTTGACTAACGCACTGGCCCGCAAGGTGGTCGCCGGCGTGCTCGACGGCGAGGGCTCGCCCGAAGAGGTCGTCGCTGCCCGCGGGCTCGCCGTGGTCGAGGATGCCGATGCCCTGGCTGCGGCGTGCGACGAAGCGATCGCCGGCGCTCCCGACATCGCGCAGAAGGTCCGTGAAGGGAAGGCAGCCGCGGTCGGCCCGCTGGTCGGGGCGGTCATGAAGGCGATGCGCGGATCGGCGGACCCGGCGAAGGTGCGCGCAGCTTTGCTGGAGCGGCTCGGCGGCGGCTGAGCGGTTTCGTCAGGGTTCGCACGTATCGTGCCGTCCGTGTCGCAAGCACCACATTCTCCGAATAAGCCGCGTTCGTTCGAAGTCACTGATGGCATCGAACGGGCGCCGGCCAGGGCGATGCTGCGTGCCGTCGGCCTCACCGATGACGACTGGGACAAGCCGCAGATCGGGGTGGCCTCGTCCTGGAACGAGGTAACCCCCTGCAACCTGCCTCTCCAGCGGCTCGCCAAGTCCGCTAAGGAAGGCGTTTTCGCGGCGGGCGGCTTCCCGTTGGAGTTCGGCACCATCGCCGTTTCCGACGGCATCTCCATGGGACACGAGGGCATGCGTGCCTCGCTGGTCTCACGCGAGGTGATCGCCGACTCCGTCGAGCTGGTGATGCACGCCGAAAGGCTGGACGGCAGCGTGCTTTTGGCCGGTTGCGACAAGAGCCTGCCCGGCATGATGATGGCGGCCGCCCGGCTCGATCTGGCGTCTGTCTTTCTGTATGGGGGCTCGATTCTGCCGGGGCGGCTGCCTGACGGCCGGTTGAGCACGATTCAAGACGTCTTCGAAGCGGTCGGAGCCCGTAGCAGCGGGAAGATCGACGACGCCCAGCTGAAGGCCGTCGAGAAGTCCGCGTGTCCGAGCGAGGGCTCGTGCGGCGGGATGTACACCGCCAACACCATGGCGTCGGCCGCCGAGGCACTCGGCATGTCGCTGATCGGCTCAGCCTCCGCCCCGGCGGTCGACAGCCGGCGCGACGCTTACGCCCGGGCCA
The DNA here is from genome assembly GCA_963839015.1 of uncultured Actinomycetota bacterium. Lineage (GTDB taxonomy): Bacteria > Actinomycetota > Actinomycetes > Frankiales > Frankiaceae > DATAZK01. The sequence continues at coordinate 339,302 of CAWITL010000002.1, forward strand.
GCGGTGAGGCAGTGGTCCGGCTGATCGAAAAGGGGATCACCGCGCGTCAGATCCTGACGTTCGACGCCTTCGAGAACGCGATCGCCGTGGTGATGGCGCTCGGCGGCTCGACCAACGCGGTACTGCACTTGCTGGCCATCGCCCATGAGGCGCGGGTTCCGCTGTCCCTGGACGACTTTGACCGGATCGGCCGTCAGGTGCCGCACATTGCCGATGTACGTCCGTTCGGCACCTACGTGATGACCGACCTCGACCGGATCGGCGGAGTTCCGGTCGTCATGCGCGCGCTCCTTGAGGCCGGTCTGATGCACGGTGACGCGTTGACGGTGAGTGGCCGCACGATCGGCGAGGAGCTGGCCGAGCTGGCGCCGCCCGAGCTCGACGGCACCGTGCTGGCGCCGCTGAACCGTCCGCTGCACTCCACCGGCGGCATCGCCATCCTGCGCGGGACGCTGGCTCCCGACGGCGCCGTCGTCAAGAGCGCGGGGATGGACACGCTGGTCTTCGAAGGCACCGCCCGCGTCTTTGACGGTGAGGCACTGGCCATGGAGGCCGTCACCGAAAACCGCATCATGGCGGGCGACATCGTCGTCATCCGCTGGGAGGGTCCCAAGGGCGGTCCCGGGATGCGCGAGATGCTGGCCGTGACGGCGGCGATCAAGGGGGCAGGCCTGGGCAAGGAGGTCGCGCTGCTCACCGACGGCCGCTTCTCGGGTGCGACCAGCGGCTTGTGCGTCGGCCACCTGGCACCCGAATCCGCCGACTGCGGCCCGATCGCCCTGGTCGAGGACGGCGATCGGATCACGCTCGATGTGCCGGACCGTCGGCTCGATCTGCACGTGGACGCGGCCGAGCTGGACCGCCGGCGCGCGAACTGGAAGCCGCTGGAGCCGCGCTACACCAGGGGTGCCCTTGCCAAGTACGCCCGGCTGGTGGGGTCGGCGGCTCAGGGCGCGGTCTGTGACTGATGGGTCCAGCAAGGCCACCCAGGATCCACCGATGAGCGCTAACGATGAGGTCCCTCGTACCGGCAGCCACTGGATCCGCTTCACGATCCTCGCCCTGATCCCGATCCTGATCGTCGCGGGCGCGGCGACGTATCTGCTGACGTATCACAAGAAGCCCGATACCCGTCAGGCGGACTCCACCGCAGCCTTGGCGGCCTACCTGACGGCTTGGTCGAAGGGTGACTACGCGGCGATGGCCGCGCATGCGGACGCGTCCGCTACCACGATCGCCGCCGTCGATGGCCCGATCCGGCGAAATCTGGTGGTCACGAGCGCGAGCATCACCCCGGGTCTGCTCACCCGCGACACCACCGGCAACGCTGGCACTGCTCCGTACTCCGCTGACCTGACGTTGAGCGGCCTCGGTCAATGGAAGTACGCGGGATCGCTGTCGCTGGCCAAGTCCCAGGAGAAGGGGCCGGACGGACATCTCGAGTGGCGCGTGCATTTCAGCCCCGCCGCCATCGTTCCCCAGCTCACCGCCGGCCGCGCCATCACGCGTACTCACGTGATCGCCACCCGGGGTCACCTCCTGGACGCCACCGGACTGGTGCTGCGCGGCGCTGACGTGGACCTCGATTCGAACCTGCTCGGCAGCGTTGGCGTGCTGACGGCGGCGCAAGCAAAGTCCCTGGGACCACCGTTCGTTGCCGGCGACACCGCGGGCCTCACCGGCATCGAGCGGGTCTACAACCAGCAGCTGGCCGGCCGTGATGGGGGCTCCGTGCTGATGATGCAAGGCGCCACGAAGGTGGCCAATCTCGCCACCTTCGCCCCGGTCGCGGGCCACGACGTGACGACGACCGTCGATCTGCGGGTCCAGCGCGCTGGTGAGACCGCACTGGCCGGCGTCGGGCTTCCCGCCGCCATCGTCGCGATCGACACCCGTACCGGCGGCGTACTCGCCACCGTTAACCATCCGCTCGGCGGCTTCGGCCGTGCTGTTCGCGGCCAGTACCCACCGGGATCCACCTTCAAGGTGATCACGACGACGGCCGCCCTCCTGGCCGGCAAGACCGAGAACACCGTGCTGGACTGCCCACCGATCGTCAACATCGAGGGGCAGATCTTCAAGAACTCGATGAACGAGTCGTTCGGCCAGATCAACCTGCGCAAGGCCTTTGCCGTTAGTTGCAACACCGCCTTCATCAACCTGCGGCAGTCGATCACCGAAGCCGACATGCAACGCGCAGCGGCGCTCTACGGCTTCGACGGCAGCCAGCCGCTCCCGATCAAGAGCTTCGGCGGCAGCTACCCCACGCCCAACGGCCCCGTCCTGCAAGCAGCTGCGGCGTTCGGGCAAGCCGAAGATCTGGCCAGCCCGTTGCAGATGGCGACGGTGGCGGCCGCGGTGGCGGCGGGGGAATGGCGTAAACCGTTCGTGGTCGGGCAGACGTCGGTGACCCACCCGATCCCCGCAGCCGTCGATGTCCAGCTCAAAGACATGATGCGAGCCGTGATCACCGATCCGCAGGGCACCGCGGCCGGCGTCAGCTTCCCCGGGATCGTCTACGGCAAGACCGGGACCGCCGAGTACGGCACCGGCAACCCCCCGCCCACCCACGCCTGGTTCATCGGCTTCCGCGGCACGGTTGCCTTCGCGGTGATTGTGGAGGGCGGCGGCTTCGGCGCTGCGGTGGCCGCCCCGATTGCCTCGCAGTTCCTGACCGCCCTCGGCCCGGGCTGAGCAGGCGCCATTTGACGAAGGCGACTTCGTCAGCGACAGTGGTAGGCGTGCAAAGCCTGCGACTTGTAGCCTGCTTGCGCCCGTAGCCCCGTTCGCTACGTGCGCCGCCCCTCAGTGCCTTTGGCACGAGGGGCTTTTGTTTGTCCAGATGTTTGTCCAGATGTTTGTCCCAGATGTTTCGTCCACACTCCACGCACCATCCCTGCCTAGGGAGCAGAAATGACAGATTCGAATCCGCAGACCATCACCGGCGCGCAGTCACTCGTTCGCTCGCTCGAGGCGGCCGGGGTCGAGGTCATCTTCGGTATCCCGGGCGGAGCGATCCTGCCGGCGTACGACCCCTTGTTCGACAGCACGATCCGCCACGTCCTGGTGCGCCACGAGCAGGGCGCCGGCCACGCTGCCACCGGATACGCGCAGGCCACCGGCCGGGTCGGCGTCTGCATGGCGACCTCGGGCCCGGGCGCCACGAATCTGGTGACACCGATCGCCGACGCCTATATGGACAGCGTCCCGATGGTCGCCATCACCGGCCAGGTGCCCAGCCCCGCGATCGGCAGCGACGCCTTCCAAGAAGCTGACATCTGCGGCATCACGCTGCCCATCACGAAGCACAACTTCCTCGTCACCGACGCCGCTGACATCCCGCGGACGATCGCTGAGGCGTTCCACATCGCCTCGACCGGCCGTCCGGGTCCGGTGCTGGTTGATCTGCCCAAGGACATCCTGCAGGCCCAGACCAGCTTCACCTGGCCCAAGCAGCTCGATCTGCCCGGCTACAAGCCGAACCTGCGCCCGCACGCCAAGCAGGTGCGGGAGGCCGCCAAGCTGATCTCCGCGTCCGAGCGGCCGGTGCTCTACGTCGGCGGCGGGGTGCTCAAGGCGCACGCCGCCGAGGACCTGCTCGAGCTGGCCGAGCTCACCGGCATCCCGGTCGTCACCACCCTGATGGCGCGCGGCGCCTTTCCCGACAGTCATCCGCTGCACCTCGGCATGCCCGGGATGCACGGGTCGGTCGCTGCCGTCACCGCGTTGCAGAAGTCCGATCTGCTCATCACGCTGGGCGCCCGGTTCGATGACCGCGTCACCGGCAACCTGCCGTCGTTCGCCCCTGAGGCGAAGGTCATCCATGCCGACGTCGACCCGGCGGAGATCGGCAAGAACCGTCACGCCGAGGTCCCGATCGTCGGCGATGCCAAGAACGTCATCCGCGAGCTGACTGCCGTGTTGCGCACGGAGCAGAAGCCCGATCTCGCTGCCTGGTGGGTCACCCTTGACGGCTGGCGTACGACCTATCCCGTCGGTTACGACATCCCGGCTGACGGCACGCTTTCGCCGCAGTACGTCATCGAGCGGCTCGGCAAGATCGCCGGCCCGGACTCGATCTACGTCGCCGGCGTCGGCCAGCACCAGATGTGGGCGGCCCAATTCGTGCGCTACGAGAAGCCTTACACCTGGCTGAATTCCGGTGGCGCCGGCACCATGGGCTACTGCGTGCCGGCCGCCATGGGCGCGAAGGTCGGCAAGCCCGACACGGTCGTGTGGGGCATTGACGGCGACGGTTGCTTCCAGATGACCAACCAGGAGCTGGCCACCTGCGCCATCGAAGGCATCCCGATCAAGATCGCCGTGATCAACAACGGCGCCCTGGGCATGGTGCGCCAATGGCAGACCCTCTTCTACGGTTCGCGCTACTCCAACACTGATCTGCGCAAGGGCCAGGCGACGTACGTCCCGGACTTCGTCAAGCTGGCGGAGGCACTCGGCTGCGTCGGGCTGCGCTGCGATTCCGCCGCGGATGTCGATGCCACTATCGAGAAGGCGATGGGCGTGACAGATCGCCCCGTCGTCATCGACTTCATGGTGCACCAGGACGCCATGGTGTGGCCGATGGTCGCCGCCGGCACGAGCAACGACGACATCAAGGTCGCCCGCGACACCGCACCCGATTTCGACTACGAGACCGGTGTGAGCGAGATCGACGAAGTCATCACCCACATCAGCGAGACCGAAGCGAACAAGTCCGGAGCCACCAAATGAGCTTGCACACGCTTTCCGTCCTGGTCGAGAACAAGCCGGGTGTGCTCGCTCGGGTCTCGGGCCTGTTCAGCCGCCGTGGATTCAACATCGAATCGCTCGCTGTCGGACCCACCGAGCACAGCGATGTCAGCCGTATGACCATCGTCGTCTCCGTCGAGGGAGCGATCCTGGAACAGGTCACCAAGCAGCTCAACAAGCTGGTGAACGTGTTGAAGATCGTGGAGCTGGACGCCGACGCGAGCGTGCTGCGCGAGCTGATGCTGGTGAAGGTGGCCGCCGATGCGTCCACCCGCACTGCCGTTCTCGAGATCGCAGAGCTCTTTCGCGCGAAGGTGGTCGATGTCGCGGTCGAGGCGATCACTATCGAGGCGACCGGCACCCGTGACAAGCTGGAAGCGCTGGTGCGGGTGCTCGAGCCGTACGGCATCCGCGAGCTGGTGCAGTCCGGGATGGTCGCGGTCGCCCGCGGCACGCGCTCCATGACTGATCGCACGCTGCGTGCCGTCGACCGATCCGCCTGATTCACCGTCCCAAAACTCAAAGAAGCCCAAGCAACTCAGCGAAAACCACGGAAGGACCGCTCCAGTGCCGGAGATTTACTACGACGAGGATGCCGACCTGTCGGTGATCCAGCAGCGCAAGGTGGCCGTCATCGGCTACGGCAGCCAGGGCCACGCCCATGCCCTTAACCTGCGTGACAGCGGGGTCGACGTCCGCGTCGGACTTCCCGAGACGTCCAAGAGCCGCGCAAAGGCTGAGGCTGAGGGCCTTCGGGTCGTCAGCCCGGCAGCCGCCGCCTCCGAGGCTGACGTGATCATGATCCTGGCACCGGACACCGCTCACCGCCGGATCTACAACGAGTCGATCGCCCCCCACCTCGAGGACGGGCAGGCACTCTTCTTCGGCCACGGCTTCAACATTCGATACGACCTGGTGCAGCCCCCGGCCGGGGTCGACGTCTGCATGGTCGCGCCGAAGGGCCCCGGCCACCTGGTCCGTCGCACCTTCGTCGAGGGGCAGGGAGTTCCCTGCCTGGTCGCGGTCGAGAACGACGCCACCGGCAACGCGCTGGCGCTCGCGCTGTCCTGGGCCAAGGGCATCGGCGGCACCCGCGCGGGCGCGCTGCGCACCACGTTCACCGAGGAGACCGAGACCGACCTCTTCGGTGAGCAGGCCGTCCTTTGTGGTGGCACCACGGCGCTGGTCCAGGCCGGATTCGAGACGCTGGTCGAGGCCGGCTACCAGCCCGAGGTCGCCTACTTCGAGTGCCTTCACGAGCTCAAGCTGATCGTCGACCTGATGTATGAGGGCGGCATCACAAACATGCGCTACTCGATCTCGGACACCGCCGAGTACGGCGACGTCACGCGTGGCCCGCGCATCATCACCGACGCGGTCAAGCAGGAGATGCGCCGCATTCTCGGCGAGATCACTGACGGCACCTTCGCCCGCGAGTGGGTGGCCGAGGACGAGGCCGGCCGCGGCACCTTCGACAAGCTGGTCGAAGAGGGCAAGCACCACCCGATCGAAAAGGTCGGCGCGGAGCTGCGCCCGATGATGTCGTGGATCCGCCCCGAGTGAGCGAGCCCGGGGTACGACCAGTCGTTCTCATCGCGGAGGAGCTTTCCCCGGCCGGCATCAGCCTGCTGGATGAGGACTTCGAAGTACGCCACGTCGACGGTGCTGACCGGTCGGCGCTGCTGCCGGCGCTGGCCGGGGTCGATGCCATCATCGTGCGCAGCGCCACCACCGTTGATGCGGAGGCACTTGCGGCTGCGCCCGCGCTGAAGGTGGTGGCCCGCGCCGGAGTTGGTCTCGACAACGTCGACATTCCGGCGGCGACGTCGCGCGGGGTCATGGTGGTCAACGCCCCGCAGTCCAACATCGTCAGCGCCGCCGAGCACGCGATCGCGCTGCTGCTTGCCGTCGCTCGCCGGGTGCCCCAGGCGCACGCCTCGCTCGTCGGGGGGGAGTGGAAGCGTTCGCAGTTCACCGGGGTTGAGCTCACCGGCAAGACCGCCGGTCTGCTCGGACTCGGTCGTATCGGTGCGCTGGTGGCCCAGCGGTTGTCGGCCTTCGGGATGCGGATCCTGGCCTACGACCCCTACGTCTCGGCTGCCCGCGCGGCCCAGATGAATGTCTCGCTGGTGCCCCTCGCCGAGCTGCTCGCGGAGTCCGACGTGCTCTCCGTGCACCTTCCGAAAACGCCCGAAACGCTGGGCTTGATCGGCAAGGACGAGCTGGCGACCTGCAAGCCGGGGGCCATCCTGATCAACGCGGCCCGCGGCGGTCTGGTCGACGAGGCTGCCTTGGCCGACGCGTTGCATTCGGGTCATCTCGGTGGCGCCGGGATCGATGTCTATGCCAAGGAACCGACCACCGTGTCGCCACTTTTCGGCGCTCCCAACGCCGTCGTGACGCCGCATCTTGGCGCCAGCACCGAAGAGGCTCAGGAGAAGGCCGGCTTGGCCGTCGCCCGTTCGGTACGCCTCGCGCTGTCCGGCGAATTCGTTCCGGACGCCGTGAACGTGCAAGCCGGTGGGCTGGTCAGCGAAGACGTACGACCCGGCCTGCCGCTGGCGGAGACGCTGGGACAGCTTTTTACCGGCCTGGCCGGCGGGGTCGCCTCGAGCCTGACCATCGAGGTGCGCGGTGAGATCGCCCGCGAGGACGTGGGAGTGCTGCAGTTGGCGGCGCTCAAGGGCGTCTTCCGATCGGTGGTCGAGGAGCAGGTGACCTACGTGAACGCGCCGTTGCTCGCCGCTGACCGGGGCATCACGGTCGCCCTGGAGCGCGACGAACAATCGCCCGATTACCGCAACGTCATCACCGTTCGCGGGGTGCTGCCCGGCGGCTCACCGCTGTCGGTCAGCGGCACTCTCATGGGCACCCGGCAGGTCGAGCGGATCACGCAGATCGACGGCTACGAGGTTGACCTTCGACCTTCGGCCCATCTGCTCTTCCTGCGCTACGAGGATCGTCCGGGAGTCGTCGGCGCGATCGGCGCGTTGCTCGGTGAAGCTTCCGTCAACATCGCCAGTGCCCAGGTCAGCAGAGGTGACACCGCCGGCGGTGAGGCGCTCATGTCGCTCGCTCTCGATTCGCCGGTGTCGCCGGATGTTACTCGTCGTATCGGAGAGACGATCGGAGCCCGGGTCGCGCGTTCGGTGGACCTTGTCAGCAGCTAAATGCTGAGCAGCTGAGGCCGCATCTGCCAGCGGGATGTCCAACTGGTGATCGTGGCGCTGGTGCCAGTGCAGATCGGGCGTTGCGGTGAACAACTGCCCGCACCACTGGCATGTGACAAGCCCCACAGCTTCATGGTGCCCCCACCCCCGTCGTTAACACCATCCCTCCTGGCGGACTTTCACCGGCGTTTGTCCGCCGTAAGGTGCGGTCGTGGTGTCGGATGAAGCCTCTGACGGGTCGGCTCAGCACGTCGCGTCAGGTGGATCATCCGCGCCGAATTCGTACGTCGCGGTAACGGCGGACGGGGCGGTTCGCCGCGAGGTGCGACGGCTGCCTGACGGCAGGCGGCTGACCTTCTACAGCTTTCGCCCCGGGGTCCATCTGACCGCTTCCACGTCCGCGAGCGAGCAGTGAGTGAACGCAGATATGACCCCACTGCGGACGAGTGGGTCACCTTCGCGACCCATCGGCAGGACCGCACCTACCAGCCGCCGGCTGATCAGTGCCCGCTGTGCCCGACTCACGACCCAGCCCATCCCACCGAGATCCCGCGGGCCGCATTTCAGATAGCGGTGTTCGATAACCGCTTTCCCAGCCTGTCGATCGATGCGCCGTCACCGGACATCGCGGCCACGCCACTGATCGGTGTCGAGCGAGCCGTCGGGCGCTGCGAGGTCGTTGTGTACAGCGACCGGCACGACACCACGCTGGCCGAGGTCGGGGTCGACCGCATCCGACTGCTGGTCGACGTATGGGCCGATCGCTATGACGTACTCGGGGCGCAGCCGCAGATTCGTTACGTGCTGCCGTTCGAGAACAGGGGCGAGCTCATCGGCGCGACCCTGTCTCACCCGCACGGGCAGATCTATGGCTACAGCGACGTCCCGGCGAGACCGCTTCGAGAGTTGCGGGCGGCCCTGGGCCACCGCCAGCGCACCGGGGAGTGCGTTGAGTGCGGGGTCGTCGCCGGCGAGATCAGCGACGGCCGGCGGATCGTGGCTTCACGGGGCCGTGCGGTCGCTTTCGTCCCGCCCTGGGCCCGATTCCCCTACGAGGTCCACGTGGTCCCGGTCGCTCACCGGCCGGGGCTGCCCGACCTGGACGCGGATGACCGTGACGACGTGGCCCAGCTCCTGGCGCAGCTGCTGGCGGGTTATGACCGGCTCTTCGGTTTTCCGCTGCCGTACGTGATGGGCATTCATGGGGCTCCGACGTGTTCGCCGGCCGAGCTGACTGGGTCAGCGGGACTGACAGGTCTCAAGGCGCTGACGAGCTGGGAGCCGGTAAGCCACATCCATTGGGAGTTCGCCCCCGTCCACCGAAGTGCTGACAAGATCAAGTATTTGGCGGGATCGGAGCTGATGGGCGGCGCCTTCCTGACGGATGTGGCGCCGGAGGTTGCGGCGGAAAGGCTGCGTAGTGCTGTCGGATGACCGCGTTGACCTGATCAAGCGTGCCTTTCGCAAGCTGACGGGTCGCGACGCGCAGGGGGTGTGGGCCGCCCCGGGACGGGTCAATCTGATCGGTGACCACACCGACTACAACGATGGTCTGGTGCTGCCGTTCGCCATCGAGCGCGAAGCTCTGACGGCTGTTGCGCTGCGCGACGACACCGAACTCCACTGCTGGTCCCGCCAGCAGGAGCCGGAGTCCTGGAAGGCGTATCCGCGCGGTGTCCTTCGCGCGCTGGGGGCGGCCGGGGTCGCCGTGAGCGGCGCGGATATCGCCGTCGATTCGGATGTGCCCACCGGTGGCGGGCTCTCGTCCAGTGCGGCTTTGGAATGCGCCGTGGCCATTGCTGTGAACGAGCTGGCCGGGGGTGGGCTGGACCGGATGTCCCTTGCGCTTGCCTGCCAGTCGGCCGAGAACACGGAGGTGGGCGCGGCCACCGGAATCATGGATCAGGTCGCATCGCTCTACGGGGCTGCCGGGAGCCTGGTCCAGCTCGACGTCCGCAGCCGGGTGGTGGAGTCGCTCGCGATCGACCTGACCGGGCTGATGCTCATCGTGGTCGACACCGGCGCGCGCCACAGCCATGCAGACGGGGAGGCGGGTGGATACGCCCAGCGCCGTCAGGAGTGTGCTGATGCCGCCGCCCAGATGGGGGTTGCCAGCCTTCGCGATGCCGACGTGACGTTGATCGCCGAGCTGGCATTGCGTTCCGGTCGGGAGGGGCTGCTCGGGCGCCGGGCCTGGCACGTCTTCAACGAAAACACCCGGGTGAAGCGCGCCGTGGCCCTGGTCCGCGCCGGTCGGGCCGCAGAGCTCGGGCCGCTCCTTACGGCGTCGCACATCTCGCTCCGCGACGATTTCGAGGTCTCGTCGCCCGAGCTCGACGTCGCCGTGGCGGCGGCATTGGAGGCCGGTGCGCTGGGCGCGCGGATGACGGGCGGCGGGTTCGGTGGGTCGGCGCTCGCGCTGGCCAGGGAGAGTGACGCGAGTGCGATCCGCAAAGCGGTCGAGAGCGCCTACGGCCGGCGCGACTGGCCGGCGCCCACGCTCTTTCGGGTCTCGCCGGCCGCTGGCGCCCGCCGGTTGCGCTGATCCGAGTCCCGCGGCCCGGCCTGAATCGCACGTTGCGTGACCGGGCGTAACAGACGGAACGCGCCGGACGCATGGGCGCAACGTGCTCGCAACGACGTTGAAGCAGCCTGGTGGGCATGCGTGGCATGACGTACCTCCTGCGGCTGGTCCTACCGGACCGTCCGGGTTCCCTCGGTGCCGTCGCTACCGCCCTGGGCGCCGCAGGTGTCGACATCGAGTCGCTGGATGTGGTGGAGCGCGGTCCGGACGGGGCCGTAGACGACCTCGTGGTGGGCCTGCCGGACGGGGGGCTCGCCGACACCCTGATCTCGGCCGCGCAGTCGGTGCCCGGTGTCCACGTCGAGTCCCTCCGGCCGCACCCGCGCGCCGCCGAGACGGTGCGCGACCTCGACATCGTTGATGCCCTGGCCAGCGAGCCCGATCAGGCGTTGCGGCAGCTGGCGGCACTCGTCCCGGAAGCTTTTCGAGCGCAGTGGGCCATGGTTCTGGAAGCGACGCCGTTCGCGTTGCCGCGCATTATCGCGGCAAGTGCGGCTGCGCCTCGCGAGCGCGAGTTCGCCGTCCCTTGGATGCCGCTCGCGTCAGCCCGTCGCTTCTCCCCGGGCGAGGAATGGGTGCCCGACGCCTGGACCGAGCGCAACATCGAACTGGCCGGCGCGCCGGTCAACGGGCCCTACCAGTCGCTGTTGCTCGCCCGCGCCGGCGGCCCCGCCTTCAGGCCCAGCGAGCTCATGCGCCTGGCCCACCTGGCGGGTCTCGCCGGCAGCCTCGTCGCCTCGTTGGAACGTTCAGAACGACAGGCCCAGGGGGGTGCTGGTAGCCTCCTTCCTGATGGCGCGCCTTCTGCTTAGTCGCCGCGGCGGGGCCCTCTAAAGAGAGGCCGGCTCCTCGCCGCGGCATTTGCTGTGCGCCGGCCGCCTTCATGGCGAGCTACGAGGAGCCCCTTCCATGCAAGATCGTTCAGTGAGTTCAGACAATTCACAGGGCATATACGGCCCGAGCATTCAGCAGCCGTCCGGCATGCCCATTTCGAAATACGTTCCCTTCCCGACCATCGGGCTGCACGACCGCACCTGGCCCGAGCGCGTCATCACCAAGGCGCCGCAGTGGTGCAGCGTCGATCTGCGCGACGGTAACCAGGCGCTGATCGATCCGATGAGCCCGCAGCGCAAGCGGCGGATGTTCGACCTGCTCGTCAGGCTGGGCTACAAGGAGATCGAGGTCGGCTTCCCGGCCGCCAGCCAGACCGATTTCGACTTCATCCGCTCGCTCGTCGAGCAAGACCTGGTGCCCGCCGACGTCACCGTTCAGGTGCTCACCCAGGCCCGCGAGGAGCTCATCGAACGGACCATGGAGTCGCTCGCCGGCTTCCGTGGACGCGCGCTGGTCCACCTCTACAACTCCACCTCCACGCTGCAGCGCCGCGTCGTCTTCAACCTCGATCGTGAAGGTGTGAAGGACATCGCCGTACGCGGCGCCGAATGGTGCGCCAAATACGCCGAGCAGTACCTCGGCACCGCAGATGTGCACTGGCAGTACAGCCCCGAGTCGTTCACCGGCACCGAGCTCGATTACGCCGTCGAGGTGTGCGAGGCGGTGATGGACGTCTGGCAGCCGGACGCGAGACGGCCGGTTGTGCTCAACCTGCCGGCGACCGTCGAGATGGCCACCCCCAATGTCTATGCCGACCAGATCGAGTGGATGAGCCGCGCGCTCACCCGCCGCGAAGCGGTCGTGCTCTCGCTGCATCCGCACAACGACCGCGGTACCGCGGTCGCAGCCGCTGAGCTGGGCGTGCAGGCGGGGGCTGACCGTATCGAGGGCTGCCTGTTCGGCAACGGCGAGCGCACCGGCAACGTCTGCCTCGTCACCCTCGGGCTGAATCTGTTCAGCCAGGGCATCGAGCCGATGATCGACTTCTCTGACATCGATGAGATCCGCCGCGAGGTCGAGTACTGCAACCAGCTGCCCGTCCACCCGCGCCATCCCTACGGCGGTGAGCTCGTCTACACCGCCTTCTCCGGTTCCCACCAGGACGCCATCAAGAAGGGGCTGGAGGCGCGCGAGCGTGACCTGGCCGCCAAGATCCCGGGCAGCGAGCTCTGGCAGGTGCCGTATCTCCCGATCGACCCGTTTGACGTGGGGCGCACCTACGAAGCGGTGATCCGGGTCAACAGCCAGTCGGGCAAGGGCGGCGTCGCGTATCTGCTCAAGGCCGATCATGGTCTCGACCTGCCGAGACGCCTGCAGATCGAGTTCAGCGGCGTCGTCCAGAAGTACACCGACGCTGAGGGCGGAGAGGTCAGCGGCTCGGAGCTCTGGCGCATCTTCAACTCCGAATATCTCGGCGGGGGGCAGGCCAGGCTCCGGCTGCGCTCCTACGACCTCGCGGCGTCGACCTTCACGGTCGAGCTCGACGGGGTTGAGCAGACCATCTCCGGCAGCGGCAACGGTCCGATCGCCACCTTCGTCAATGCGCTCGATGGCGTCGGCATCGACGTTCGGGTTCTCGATTACACCGAGCACGCGATGAGCGGCGGCGAGGATGCGCGTGCCGCTGCCTACGTCGAGGCGGCCCGCGATGGCCGGGTGCTCTGGGGTGTCGGGGTGGATTCCAACATCCTCACGGCCTCGCTCTACGCCGTCGTCAGCGCCGTCAACCGCGTCTGATTTGCGCTGCACTCTCCGGCCGGTGCCGTAACCGGTAGCGTCGCCGTTCATGAAACTGGCGGTGATTGCGGGCGACGGCATCGGCCCGGAAGTGGTGGCCGAAGGGCTGCTGGTCCTTCGCGGCGTGCTCGATGGCGCCGGCGAGAAGTTGGAAACGGTCGAGTACGACCTGGGGGCCGCGCGCTACCACCGGACCGGCGAGACGCTGCCCGACAGCGTCCTGGCCGAGCTCGGTGAGGCCGACGCGATCCTGCTGGGAGCCGTCGGCGATCCCAGCGTGCCCAGCGGTGTCCTCGAGAGGGGCCTGCTGCTGCGATTGCGCTTCGCGCTGGACCACCACGTGAATCTGCGACCCGTGCGGCTCTTTCCCGGGGCTGCCACCCCGCTGGCCGGCCGGCCCGACATCGATTTCGTCGTCGTGCGTGAAGGCACCGAAGGGCCGTATGCGGGCGCCGGTGGCGCGCTGCGGGTAGGCACGCCGCATGAGGTCGCCAGCGAAGACAGCCTCAATACGCGCTTTGGCGTCGAGCGCGTGGTTCGCGACGCGTTCGGCCGGGCCCAGCGCCGGGCCAACAAGCTCACGTTGGTTCACAAGACGAACGTGCTGGTCAATTCGGGCAGCTTGTGGCAACGCACGGTGAATGAGGTCGCGGCGGACTACCCCGGGGTCACCGTCGATTACTGCCACGTGGACGCGGCCTCGATGTACTTCGTGCAGTCGCCGGAGCGATTCGACGTCATCGTGACCGACAACCTCTTCGGCGACATCCTCACCGACCTCGGAGCCGCCATCGCCGGGGGCATCGGCTTGGCCGCCAGCGGCAACCTTGACGTCTCCCGCAATCACCCGAGCATGTTCGAACCGGTTCATGGGTCGGCCCCTGACATCGCCGGGGAGGGCATCGCCGACCCGACCGCCACGGTCTTGTCGGTGGGACTGCTGCTGGACCACCTGGGTTTTCCGCAGCAGGCCGCCAGGGTCGAGGCTGCCGTCGCCGCCGACGTAGCAAGCCGTGGCAGCGCCCTGCGCAGCACCCGCGAGGTCGGCGAGGCGTTGGCAGTGGCTGCGACCGCCTAGTTACCGGGCGGTACCGTAGCCAGCAGTTACTGCTGGCGTGCCTGGTGTCCAGGGAGATCTAGTGCCTATTACCCCCACCAAGAAGATCTGGATGGACGGGGAGTTCGTCGACTGGGACGACGCGACCATCCACATCCTCAACCCGACCCTGCATTACGGCTGGGGCGTCTTCGAGGGGGTCAGGGCCTACGCGACCGATCGCGGCCCGGCCGTCTTCCGCCTGACTGAGCACATCGAGCGGCTCTTTCGCAGCGCGAAGATCTACCTGATGGAACCGCAATGGACCGTCGCGCAGATGGTCGAGGCCACCAAAGAGACCGTCCGTATCAACGACATCGAGTCGTGCTACATCCGGCCGCTTTTCTACTTGGGCTACGGCGAGATGGGGCTCAACCCCATGCCGAGCCCGACGAAGGCGAGCATCGCCGTGTGGCCGTGGGGGGCATATCTCGGCGATGAGGCGGCCGCCAAGGGAGTGCGCGCCGCCGTTTCGTCCTGGCAGCGCATCGGCCCTAACGTCATCCCTCCGGAGGGCAAGGGCACCGGGCAGTACATCAATTCCTCGCTGGCCAAGGTTGCGGCGCTCAAAGCCGGCTACGACGAGGCCATCCTGCTGACCCCCGACGGCAAGATCGCCGAAGGCACGGGGGAAAACATTTTCGTCGTCTACGGCAAGCGGCTGATCACCCCGCCGATCGTCGACGGCGTGCTCGCCGGGCTCACCCGCGACGCCGTCATGACCATCGCGCGCGATGAGGGCTACGAGGTCGTCGAGTCGCCGCTGGTGCGTTCGAACC
This sequence comes from uncultured Actinomycetota bacterium, assembly GCA_963839015.1. GTDB lineage: Bacteria > Actinomycetota > Actinomycetes > Frankiales > Frankiaceae > DATAZK01. The sequence goes on from CAWITL010000002.1 coordinate 354,314, forward strand.
TCTACCTGGCGGACGAGGCGTTCTTCACCGGCACCGCCGCCGAGATGGTGCCGCTGGTGGAGGTCGATGACCGTCCGATCGGTACTGGCCGTCCCGGACCGGTCACCAAGCAGCTGCTGGAGATCTTCCGGGGCGCGGTGCGCGGCGAGCTGGACCGCTACAAGATCTGGAACGAATACGTCAGCGACTGACTCAGCCTCCGGCTTGGCCCAAATTTTTCACAAATGCACAAACCCTCTTCACAAATGCACAAGCGTGGCTCTACCGTTCGTCCTCACACAGGGATGAACGGGGAGGCTGCTCATGCTGGTGCGCGACGCGATGTCATCGGTGGTGCTGACCATCGGTCCCAGCCACACCCTCAGGCATGCCGCGAAAAGGATGTCTGACCAGCGCGTCGGAGCTGCCGTCGTGCATGACGACGACGGGCAAGGACCCTCGATCCTGACCGAGCGCGACATCCTCGACTCGGTGGCCGCCAGCCTCGACATGGATTCTGAACTTGCCGGAGACCACCTCACGCAACGAGCCGTGGTCGCCGACCCGAACTGGTCGTTGGACGCGGCGGCCGCCGCCATGTTGCGCGGCGGTTTCCGCCACTTGGTGGTGTGTCAGGATGGGGTCGTGGTCGGGATCTTGTCGATGCGCGACGTCGTGCGTTGTTGGAGCGAACAGCCCATCCACGCAGGCGTGTGACGGCGGACGGCGCAGCGAGTCCGCAGGAGCAGCCGGAATCCCAGCAGCAGCTGGGTCCCGTCGGCGCCAAGCCCGATCCCATCGCGTTGCTGCGTCGTTCCTCCCTCCTCGGCACACTCGACGAAGAGGATCTGGTACGTCTGGCGCGGCGTTCCCGGCTCCGGCGCTACCGCCGCGGCCAGGTGCTCTTCACCGAGGGCGATCCGGCTGACGCCGTCCTGATCGTCGCCGAGGGTCGGTTGAAGGTGCTGGTGATCGCCGACGACGGCCGCGAGCACGTGGTGAATATCGCTGAGATCGGCGACACCATCGGTGAGCTCGCCCTCGCCGACGCCGGTCCGCGCTCGGCGACGGTCGAGGCGCTTGATGAAACCGTCGTGATGGTGGTCGACCGGGTCGTCGTCGAGGAGATGATCCGAGAGCGTCCGGAGGTCGCACAACGGCTGCTGCGAGCGCTAGGTGCCCACGTCAGGCGACTGACAGGGCAAAACGCTGACCTGGTGTTTCTCGACCTGCCGCGCCGGGTGGCCAAGCTGCTGCTCTACCGGATGCGCCAGACCCGGCACCCGGTGATCGAGCTCGGGCTGAACCAGACCGAGATCGCCGCCATGCTCGGGGGCTCGCGCCAATCGGTCAACCAGGCGCTTCGCGACATGGAGAAGCGGGGCTGGATCCTGGCCGAGGGGGCCACCATCACCATCCGCGAGGCTGACCGGCTGAGGCGTTTCGCCGGCGAATAGTGGTCAAAAAACGCCTCCGCCCGGATCGGTGAAATCATGGTGGGGTGTCTCTCTCCCCATCGCAGGTCACCGCGGCCAAGCCCGGCGCGCTTTCCCTTGCTTACGATCCCGAGGCGTTCCACGTCTACGACACCACCCTGCGCGATGGCACGCAGCAGGAGGGGCTCTCGCTTTCGGTCGCCGACAAGCTGACCGTCGCCCGCCACCTCGACGATCTGGGCGTCGGCTTCATCGAGGGCGGCTGGCCGGGATCGAACCCGAAGGACGCCGAGTTCTTCGCCCGGGCCAAGTCGGAGCTCGGTCTGCGGACCGCCACCCTGGCCGCGTTCGGCGCCACCCGCAAGGCCGGTGCCGTGGCCGCCGACGACCCGCAGGTGGCCGCGCTTCGCGACGCCGAGACGTCAGTGGTCTGCCTGGTCGCCAAGAGCGATCTGCGTCATGTCGAGCGCGCGCTTCGCACCACGGGCGCTGAAAACCTCGACATGATCCGCGACACCGTCTCCTATCTCGTCGGCGAAGGGCGTCGGGTCTTCTTGGACGCCGAACACTTCTTCGACGGACATGCGGCGGAGCCGGAGTACGCCCTCGAGGTGGTGCGGGTCGCTGCCACCGCCGGGGCCGAGGTCGTCGTGCTGTGCGACACCAATGGAGGGATGCTTCCGAGCCAGCTGGTCGACGCGGTCGGCTCGGTGTTCGCGGCCAGCGGCGCCCGGCTCGGCATCCATTGCCATAACGACACCGCCTGCGCCGTTGCTAACACGCTTGCGGCGGTCGAGGCAGGGGTCACTCACGTTCAGGGCACGGCGAACGGCTACGGCGAACGTTGCGGCAATGCCGACCTCTTCAGCGTGGTGGCTGGTCTGGAGACCAAGATGCACCGCCAGGTGCTGCCCGAAGGTCGGCTGCGCGAGGTCGTGCGAGTGGCCCATGCGATCAACGAGGTGGCGAACACGACCCCGGATCCCAAGCGTCCGTACGTAGGGATGACGGCCTTCGCGCACAAGGCGGGCCTTCATGCGTCGGCGATCAAGGTCGACCCCGACCTGTATCAGCACATGGATCCAGCCGGGGTCGGCAACGACATGCGCATGCTGGTGTCGGAGCTGGCCGGCCGCGCGACGGTTGAGCTGAAAGGCCGCGAGCTCGGCATGGACCTGTCCAACGAGCGCGAGGCGCTGGGGCGGGTCGTGGAGCGGCTGAAAGATCTGGAGTCGAAGGGCTATGTCTTCGAGGCCGCCGAAGCATCGTTCGAGTTGATGCTTCGCGCCGAGGTCTCCGGCGAAACGCGTTACTTCACCCTCGAGTCGTGGCGGGTGATCGTGGAATCGCGGGGCGGTGAAGTGGTCAGTGAGGCCACCGTGAAGCTGTGGTCACGCGGCGAGCGAATCGTCGCCACCGGTGAGGGAAATGGTCCGGTGAATGCCTTGGACCGGGCGCTTCGTTCGGCGCTGGAGAAGACCTACCCCGGGCTGGCCGACCTCGATCTGGTCGATTACAAGGTGCGCATCGTCGAAGGGGCCCACGGCACCGGAGCCGTCACCAGGGTGCTGGTGGAGACTTCCGATGGCACAAGCGCCTGGGACACCATCGGCGTCGACGAAAACATCATCGCCGCGTCCTGGCAGGCCCTCGAGGATGCCGTCACCTATGGGCTCTTCCGCCAAGGCGAGCAGCCACAGAACTGACCGGGCTGACAGGGCTCGACCGGCTTGTGCTGGCTCAGCCGAGCCAGAGTGTGCCCGGCGGGATGGCCGGGTTGACGATGAGGCAGTCTTCGGTGCGCCGTACCCGGCCGACCAGCAGCCGTACGACGGCTTCGTCGCATGGGTGGCACCGAATGGCCAGGTCTTCGGCCGTTGTGCGCAGAGCGTCCATCGGCGTATCGCAGCCGTCGGTCAGGCTGACCGTGAGCGAGGGGCCGCTCTGAACCGGAATGGCGTCAGCGGGGGCGACAGCCGGTGTGGATGAGGGCGCGTGGCGGGCGTCAAGGCCGGCGAACTCGGGAGCCAGGGTCACTCTCCCTTCATCGACCACGGTTGCTGAACTTACAGGCCTGTTGTTCCGGATTTTGTCCATCTTCGTCACACGGCGTGGCGGGCCGAGCTGTGGATAACTCAGCACGCCTCCGTCGGGTGCCTAGGCTGACCAATGAGGCCCAGCAAGGGCTATCGGGGTCAAACAAAGGAAAACTATGGCAAGTGATGCCTATGCGGTGAGCCCGGCGGAGCTGATGGCGACCGGCACCAAGCTGCGGGCGGCCGCCGGCAGCATTTCGGCCGAGCTCTCGACCTGCGCCGGGCAGGTGCGCGCCCTGTCCGGCGTCTGGACCGGCGGGTCGCATGCCCGGTATGAGGCCCTCTTCAGCGAATGGCAGTCCAGCGCCGCTCGCTTGCAGCAGGCCCTCGAGGGCATCGCGGAGATGACCAACCGCGCCTCACAGGTCTATTCGACAGGCGATCAGAGCGTCGCGAGCATGCTGTCGCGGCTATGAGTCCAGCTAGGAGTCTTCGGGGATCTCTTCCCACCACTGGCACCACCAGGCGCCGCCGACCAGCACCCTGAGCTTGGGGTGCCAGCAGTAGGAGATGTCCTTGTCCGTGTCGAGGTAGTAGAGGCAGTTGTCGCATCGCTCGTCGCCGTTGGGCTTGCCGCGCAAGATCGCATCTTCAGCGAGGTGGCCGAGCTTCATGCTCAGTTCCTCGTCGATTTCTTGAGGCTCCGGGGCGCCGACGTCGTAGGTCGCTTCGCTCATTCTCAGGATTATGCCGATGCCAGCCGGTTCAACGCTCCTACAAGTGAGTAGCGTCGCGGGTCGTGCGCATTGCTCGGGTAAGTGTCGACGGAGGGCCCCGATTCGGGGTGGTGAGTGGTGGCCTCGACGGTGGTGAGGTGGCTCTCATCTCCGCTCACCCGTTCGGTGAAATGGTGCCCACCGGCGAGACGGTGCCTTTGCGGCCAGAGTCCTTGTTGGCCCCCGTACTGCCGAGCAAGGTCATCGGCATCGGGCGTAATTACGCTGAGCACGCCCGGGAGATGGGCAGCGAACCGCCGGATGCGCCGCTGCTGTTTCTGAAGCCTTCGACCTCGGTGATCGGGCCGGGCAAGGCCATCTCGATGCCCGATACCCGCGTTGATTACGAGGGCGAGCTCGCCGTGGTGATCGGCCGGCTTTGCCGCGAAGTCCCGGTAGCGCGGGCGTTTGAGGTGATCCTCGGCTACACCTGTGGCAACGACGTCACGGCTCGCGACTGGCAGCGCACCGACGGGCAATGGAGTCGGGCCAAGGGCGGCGATACGTTTTGCCCGCTCGGTCCGTGGATCGAGACCGACGTCGATCCCAGCGATCTCGCCATCCGCACCCTGGTCGACGGCGAGGTCCGCCAAGAGGGCCGAACCTCGCAGATGATCCACGACATCCCGCAGTTGATCGCCTCGGTCAGCGCCGCGTTCACGCTGCTGCCCGGCGACGTGATCCTGACCGGCACCCCCGCCGGGATCGGCCCTTTAAAAGCCGGCCAGTCGGTCACCGTCGAGGTCGAAGGCATCGGATCTCTGACCAACGTTGCCGAGCCCCGATGAGCTCCTTGATGAGAGTGGCCCGATGAGTGATCCCGTGAATCCCCGCGCTGCGGGCCGGGTGGCGGTTCGCCATCTCAGCGCTCCGCCCATGGACGCGACCATGCGCACCCGGTTCGCTCCGGCACCCTCGGGTGACCTGCACGTCGGCAACGTACGCACCGCGCTCTTCTCGTGGGCACTCGCACGCCGCCATGGCGGCACATTCCTGCTGCGCGTCGAGGACACCGACCGCTCAAGGGTCAGTGACGAGGCCTACGCCAAGGCCTTGGACGTCCTGCATTGGATCGGGATCGACTGGGACGAGGGACCCGAGATCGGCGGTCCGCACGCCCCCTATCGGCAGAGTGAGCGCCTTCCGATCTATGCCGCCGCGGCGGCTCAACTCCACGAGTCCGGCCACGCCTACCCCTGCTACTGCACACCTGATGAGCTGGCCGAGCGTCGCAAGGAAGCTCGCGCGGCGAATCGTCCGCCGGGCTATGACGGACGCTGCCGCACCCTGACAGCCGAGCAACGCGCGGCTTTCGAGGCCGAGGGTCGTACCAGCGTGCTTCGGTTCTGGATGCCGGACGGCACGACGACCTGGCTCGATCTGGTCCGCGGCGAAATCACCATCGACCACGCTAACGTGCCCGATTTCGCGATTACGCGCTCAGACGGCCACCCGCTCTATCTGCTGGCCGCCGCCGTTGACGACATCGCCATGGGCCTGACCCACATCGTGCGCGGCGAGGACCTCGTGACCGCGACTCCGCGCCAGCTCGCTCTCTATGCCGCGCTCGGCTATCCCCAGGAGAAGTGGCCCGCCTTCGCCCACCTTCCGCTCATCGTCGGAGCCGACAACCAGCCCCTGTCAAAACGCCATGGTGAGGTCTCCCTTGCCGCTTATCGGGCGGCCGGATTCCTACCGCAGGCGCTTGCCAACTACCTGGCGCTACTGGGCTGGTCGCCAGGCGGTGACCGGGAGTTCTTCGGTCGCGACGTCCTCCTGGCGGAGTTTGACGTCGGCCGGGTCAGTAAGAATCCGGCCCGGTTTGACATCAAAAAGCTGGAAGCGCTGAACGGTGACTGGATTCGTTCGCTGTCGGACGAGGAACTCACGGCCGCAGTGCTGCCGGTTCTTGCCGACGCTGGCCTCAAAGGGCTCGATATCGCCGAGCTGGCGGCCGCTGTTCCGCTGATCCGCATCCGGATGAACCGGCTCACCGAAGCGGCCGAGCTGCTGCATTTCCTTTTTGTGGATGAAGCGGAGTTTGCCATCGAGGAGGCAGCGGCCGCCAAGGGTCTGGGCGAGGGATCGGGCGCGGTCCTGCGGGTCGCCCTGGACCGGCTCAGCGCGCTCACGGAGTGGACCGCTGCAGCGATCGAGCCGCAGATCTGGGGGATCGGCGAGCAGCTTGGGTTGGGTCGCAAGAAGACCGCAACGCCGCTGCGGGTGGCAGTCACCGGACGCACGGTGTCGCCGCCGCTGTTTGAATCAATGGAGCTGTTGGGGCGTGAGCGCACCCTTGGCCGGATCGAACGCGCGATCGGGGTGGCTGGTTAGCCCCGCTCGGGTGCCGGCCGGCTGAGTCAGAGCGGGCTGTCGGCTGCGGTATTGTGTCTCGCGCGGCCCCGCGTGGGCCTGTGGGGTATGGGGTAATTGGCAGCCCGGCGGATTCTGATTCCGCTAGTCTAGGTTCGAGTCCTGGTACCCCAGCGATCACATCCAGCACCAGTTTTTCCGTTTTGGCTTGGCCCCGTCGTCTAGTGGCCTAGGACGCCGCCCTCTCAAGGCGGTAGCACGGGTTCGAATCCCGTCGGGGCTACCAAGCAATCCGTAGATCAACTCTCCGTGGAAGCGACTGCGCACCAGTGCAACAGAAAATGCCCAGGGCTTTCGCTGGTGAGGCACGCAGCGCGTTAGGCGGGGAACCGATCGTCGCCGGCTCCATGGTCCAGGCCGACCCGGCGAAGCCAGCACTCACGGCAGTGCTCGTCACCCCGACCCGGCTGTTGCACGTCGACAAGAAGCAGTCGCGCAGCTGGCCTCTCACCGAGGTCGCCGTCACCGATTACCAGCAGCAGGCGACCGCGCAACTCGCGGCGCTCGCCGTGCTGGCTGGTGACGAGGTGCTGCGTTTCCTGATCCCGCGGGGCGAGCGGGCACAGGACCTGCACGACGTCTTTCGCCAGCTGCGAGCCCTCAACAACGATTCGGTCGTGGGCCGGGTCTCGGAGCTGGCGTGGTGGGACCGTAAGGCAGCCTGGCCCTATGCCGCCCTGGGCCGCGTCGCCGGCGGCACCACCGCGCTCATCCAGGGTCAGCACGGGTCGATGGGGCTAGGCCGTCGCGGGGTCTCGATCTACCTCGGCAATGCCGCTGAGCCAAGCCTGCAGATGAGGTGGCAGGACGTCACCGAGGTGCTGGTCGAGCCGCCTTCCGAGCTCAAAGCGCGGGTCAGCGCCGAGCAGTTGCTGCTGCTTGGCGTGCTGGCCTGGGGTCTGCCCACCACCGAGGGCGAGACCTTCGTGACCGTCACGACCAAGAGCCAGGATCTGTATTTTGCCGTCCAGGCGCCGGTCACCGAGTTGCGTGGGTTCTGGGGATCGGTGCTCTCCCATTTCGCCGTTGACGCTGACGAGGTGGCCGTGGTGGGCCCGCCCGCCACCGTGACGTTGCCCTCAGCCGACGCAGATCTGGTCGGTCGCTTGGAGCGGCTGGCGGCCCTGCACGCTGCCGGCGCCCTCACCCAAGAGGAATACGCAGACGCCAAAGCGGCGGTCATCCAAGGTCGCTAGGTGTCTCCGGGCGTGAACGTGCGGATACGAGGCTTGTGGGCCCCGTGCATCAGCAGCCCTGAAAGCTCTCGCTCCAGGCTGGTCTCAGCGGCCGCCACCACGACGGGGGAGGCCTCGTTGCCCCAGGGCGTCGCGGTCCACGAAGGCTGTCCGACCCAGGACCGCCAGTCCGCGACACCGGCCTTCAATGCCAGATCACCGGAGCTGTCGTAGACCCAGTGCCGAGGGAAGGGGCTGGCGCCCACGAGTTCCGGCTCGGTTGATCCGTCCGCACGCAGCGTCCGGCGCAGCGAGGTCCACACCAACGGCGGCGAAGGTCGCGTCGAGCGGGCCGATGCGCGCGGTTGTGGAGCCCATGACCATCCCGCCGCCTTGGCCGCACCCGGTCACGTCCAGCCGTCGAATTGTGCCCACGCCGTAAGGACATTTCCGAAACGGAAGGCGTCCGCATCACGCAGCGCCGTCACGTCGGCAGCCCGGTCGAGATGGGCGGGGGGAGGCGCGTCGTAATGCGTGAGGCCGGCGGCGAACGAGCCCTTCATGACCCCGGGAACCGCCTCCGGACGGGATCCACGACAGTGAGGTGACGCTCGGCTCGGTTCGCATGCCAGGAACGTTAGGAATCCATCGCCGCCGTCTTGTCGCCGCCCGCGTGGTCGCCGTTCTCGCGCTACCGGTGCGGCGGCGGCTTGTCGGCCTGGCTGACGTGTTCATTGGCGAGAGGCTTCGTCGCGCCTTCCTCGCGTTTCTTCGGTCTGCTTTCTCGCTAGCTGTGAAGCGCGGCCTCGAGTCGCCTGGAGGCCGCAATCACGGCTGCGCCGAACTGGCGGCCGGGGGCGCGGGTCAATCGCTCCACCGGGCCGGATACGCCAATCGCGGCTACCACGACTCCGTGCGCGTCGTGGACCGGGGCGCTGACCGAGGCCAGGCCCGGCTCCCGTTCGGCAACGCTGGCTGCGTAGCCGTACTTCTTGACCGCTGCCAGTTCCCGTGGACCAAACGTGGCGCCATCGGGAAGCGTCTCGCCGGTCTCGGCCAGGAAGACGTGGGCGGCAGACCCGGCCGTCATCGGCAGTACCGCGCCGACGGGCACGGTGTCACGCAGCCCGCTGGCCCGATCCGCGGCGGCGATGCAGCGCCGGGTGTTCGGGGCCGTGCGTATGAACAGCGCTGCGCTTTCCCCGGTTTCGTCGCGCAACGCCTCCAGGATCGGACCGGCGGCCGCGGCCAGTGGGTTCGTCGCGGCGATCCTGGGCCCGAGCAGAAACCTGCCCTCGGAGTCGCGCGCGACGAGGCCATGGACCTCCAGGGCTACGGCGAGCCGGTGGGCCGTAGCCCTGGGCAATCCGGTGCGCTCCACCAGTTCGGCGAGTGCCGCCGGACCGTCATCGAGCGCATCCAGGACGCGAACCGCTTTATCAAGGACGCCAACTCCGCTATCGTGTTCCACGTCGTGAAACTACCGTCTCAGGGAGTGAGAAGTGGGTCGAACACTCGCCGACAAGGTGTGGGATTTGCATGTCGTCAACGTGCAGAGCGATTCAGACGCCGGTGAGCCGGATCTGCTCTACATCGACCTGCATCTCGTGCACGAGGTCACCTCGCCGCAGGCATTCGACGGGCTGCGCATTTCGGGGCGCACCGTTCGCCGTCCTGATCTGACGCTCGCGACGGAGGACCACAACGTTCCGACCCGCGACACCCTGGTGCAGATCGCTGACCCGGTGAGCCGCATCCAGGTCGAGACGTTGCGGAAGAACTGCGCCGAATTCGGGGTCAGGCTCTACCCGATGAACGATCCGGGGCAGGGCATCGTCCACGTGGTCGGACCCCAGCTCGGTCTGACCCAGCCCGGTATGACCGTTGTCTGCGGGGATTCGCACACCTCGACTCACGGTGCGTTCGGGGCCATCGCCTTCGGAATCGGCACCAGCGAGGTGGAGCACGTCCTGGCGACGCAGACGCTGCCCAACGCGCGCCCGAAGATGATGGCGGTCAACGTTGAGGGCGAGCTCGCCGCGGGCGTCACCGCCAAGGACATCGTGCTCGCCGTCATCGCCGAAATTGGCACCGGCGGCGGCCAGGGACACATCATCGAATTTCGCGGCAGCGCGATTCGCGGGCTGTCCATGGAAGGCCGGATGACCGTCTGCAACATGAGCATTGAGGCGGGTGCGCGGGCCGGGCTGATCGCCCCCGACGAGACGACCTTTGCCTACGTGAAGGGTCGCCCGCACGCACCTCAGGGCGCGGCGTGGGACGAAGCCGTCTTGGCCTGGCAAGAGCTTCGCAGCGATGACGACGCCGTCTTTGACCGCGAAGTGACGCTCGACGCCGCGAAGCTGCGCCCGTTCGTCACCTGGGGCACCAATCCGGCCCAGGGGGTGACGATTGACGGGCGCATTCCCGACCCGTCCTCGTTCGCGGACGCCGGCCAGCGCGGGGCGGCAGAGCGCGCTCTTGCTTATATGGGCCTGGAGGCCGGCACGCCCATCCGCGAGATCGATGTCGACACCGTCTTCATCGGCTCGTGCACGAACGGGCGCATCGAAGACCTCCGGGCCGCCGCCTCAGTGTTGGAAGGACGTCACATCAAGGAGGGCATGCGCATCCTCATCGTGCCCGGCTCGATGATGGTGAAGGCACAGGCTGAAAAGGAGGGCCTGGATGAGGTCTTCCGCGCCGCCGGTGCCGACTGGCGCAGCGCTGGATGCTCGATGTGCCTCGGGATGAACCCCGACACCCTCGCGCCGCAGGAGCGCTGCGCCAGCACCTCCAACCGCAACTTCGAAGGACGTCAGGGCGCCGGCGGGAGAACGCATCTCGTGTCGCCCGCCGTCGCTGCAGCCACGGCCGTCGCCGGCCACTTCGCCACCCCTGAGGAGCTCTGAGATGGAGCCGTTCCGCGTCCACACCGGCACCGCCGTCCCGCTGCGCCGCAGCGATGTCGACACCGACCAGATCATCCCGGCGGTCTGGCTCAAGAGGGTTGAGCGCACCGGATTCGGTGCGGGACTGTTCAGCGCCTGGCGAAACGACCCGTCGTTCGTCTTGAATGACGAGCGTTACGCGGGCGCGACCGTCCTGCTGGCCGGGGAGAATTTCGGCACCGGTTCCTCGCGTGAGCACGCTGTCTGGGCTCTGCATGACTACGGGTTCCACGCGGTGCTGTCGGCTCGCTTCGCCGACATCTTCCGCGGCAATTCCTACAAGAACGGCTTCCTGCCGGTGCAGCTTCCGGACGAGGTCATCGGCCGCTTCATGAGCGCCGTCGAGGCCGATCCCTCCACGCAGATCACCGTCGATCTCGAACGATGTGAGGTTCATGGGGCCGGGATCAGCCACGCCTTCGAGATCGACGCCAACGTTCGGCACCGGTTGCTCAACGGGCTCGACGACATCGCGCTGACTCTGCACTCCGAAGCGGCCATCGAGGCGTTCGAGTCGCGTCGCCCGACGTGGTTGCCGGTCACGGTTTAAGCCGTGGCGGGCGGCGGCGCCTGGAACCAGGCGCTTGCTGACATCTGGTCCGCGCTTCCTTATACGGACTCAGACGACGGGGTGCCGCCGTCCATCGACGGCGACGTCCGACGGCTGCCCGCCGAGCCGTCCGGGCTGGCAGTCGACGAGCTCGCGGTCGCCAGCGTTGCCGCGGCGCTGCGGGCCGGCGCGCTGCTGCAGGCGGCCCGTACTGGTGGGGCGCCGCCGGCCGCCTCACTGTCGGCGTCGCATGTCGCGGACGCGGTGCGCAGCGAGCTCTTTCTGCGCATCGATGGTCAGTTGCGCGCCGGCGGATTCGCGCCGCTGTCGCGCTTCTGGCCGACCGGAGACGGTTGGCTGCGAACCCACGCCAATTATCCGTGGCATCTCCTGGCACTGCAGAACGCCACGCACACGCCGGTGACCACTGCCGATCCGGAGGCGGTCGGCGCAGCCCTACTGACGGACTCAGCATTGAACTGGGAGGAGCGCGTCGTTGCCGCCGGCGGGGTTGCGGCTGCGGTGCGGACGCCCGCGCAATGGTCGACGAGCGAACCCGGAAAGGCCGTCAGCCAAGCACCTTTGATTCGCCACCGACGTATTGGGGAGGGACCGGCATCCGCTATATCCGAGCGCTTGAAGGTGCTGGATCTCACCCGGGTGATCGCTGGACCGGTCGCCAGCCGCACTCTCGGCGCGTTCGGAGCAGACGTGCTGCGGCTGGACAATCCGGATCGTCCCGAACTCGACTTCCATCAGATTGACGGCGTCATCGGCAAACGTTCGGCTTTCCTGGACGTCGTCACTGCGCCCGGGAAGGCACGGTTACACGAGTTGCTGTCAGACGCGGATGTCGTTATCTACGGCTACCGCCCGGGTTCATCGGCGCTCGACCCCCTATCGCTCGCTGAGCGCTACCCCGGAATCGTCATCGTTTCGCTCAGCGCATGGGGCGAAAACGGACCTTGGGGACGGCGTCGCGGCTTCGACAGTCTGGTGCAAGCCGCGAGCGGGATCGCCTATTTGCAGTCAGCGGGCCAGGAACGCCCAGGAGTTTTGCCATGTCAGTTACTCGACCATGCAACGGGCTATCTGACGGCCGCTGCGGCGCTATTGGGGGTGCGCGAACGGAGCCGCAACGGGGGGTCTCACGTCCTTGCGCTGAGCCTCGCAGCGACCGCAAATCAGCTCCTCCAGACGCCCCGATCAGCCCTGCTCCAAGAGGCCAAAAGTGCTGCAGCGCCTGAGGATTGGACTGCTTCAGTGACGCGGTCCGATGGCATCACGATCTCGGCGGTGACCCCACCTGGTGCATACGACGGCTTGCCCCTCAGATGGCCTGAACCGGTAAGCATTTACGGCCACGAAACTGCCTCATGGAACGCCCCCCGCGGCCGATTGTGAGGCGAATGCAACACGCCTGAAAGGCCGTAACTGTTGCGGTTACGAGGGTTGCGCCCTACCGTTGCGGTGATCACGACGTGGAGGTGCTGTGAACAAGTCCGATTTGGTTGGCCGGGTATCTGAGTCAATTGACGGTGGACGTACGGCTGCTACTCATGCAGTCGAAGCCGTTATCGAAGCGATCCAAGAGGCCGTAACACGCGGCGAAAAGGTCGCAATCTCGGGATTCGGCGTATTCGAAAGGGTCGAACGTGCGGCTCGCATCGGACGCAACCCGGCCACGGGTGAGCCCGTTCGGGTGAAGGCTTCGGCCGTGCCGAAGTTCCGACCGGGCGCCGAATTCAAGGGTTACGTCTCGGGTGCTCGCAAGCTCGCAGGCGCCGCTACGAGCGGGACCAAGGCTGCCAAGAAGGCCGCACCGGCGGCGAAGAAGGCGGCTCCCGCTAAGAAGGCGGCGCCGGCGGCGAAGAAGGCGGCTCCCGCTAAGAAGGCGGCGCCGGTCGCTAAGAAGGCGGCTCCCGCTAAGAAGGCGGCGCCGGTCGCTAAGAAGGCGCCCGCCAAGAAGGCCGTAGCCAAGGCCGTACCAGTGAAGGCTCCGGCGAAGAAGGTCGCAGCCAAGGCCGCAAAGGCAGCTCCCGCTAAGAAGGCTGTGCCCGCCAAGAAGGCTGTGGCTGCGAAGAAGGCAGCACCGGCCAAGAAGGCCGTAGCCGCGAAGAAGGCAGCCCCGGCTAAGAAGGCCGTGTCCGCTGCCAAGAAGGCGGCTCCGGCCAAGAAGGCTGCGAAGAAGGCAGCCCCCGCAAAGCGACGTAGCTGAGCGCCCCGCGCTGGCCGTCTGTCAGGCGGCCAGCGCGGGCATCAGGTCAGCGTCGTAGTCAGCGGCGATCAGTCGGCCGTTGGCGAAGGACAGGGCCCAGACGCTCCCCTTGCGGGCCGGCGGACGCCGTAGCCGGACCCGCGATCGGGCGGCCAGTCTGGTCATCAGGTCAGGGATGACCTCGCCCTGGCTGCACAGCAGCGTGGTTCCGCCGGCGGCAACGAGTTCGCGCAAGAACGCGACGGTGCTGAGCGGGTCGGCCGCGTATGCCTCACGACCGAGCCGTGGCTCGATCTCGACGTCGACCCCGAGCAGTTGGCTCGAAGGACGCACCGTGTCCGCACACCGGACGAGGTCCGCGCTGGCGATGCGCACCGGTTCGTAGCAGGGGGCAACGGCGGCCAGGCGGCGGGCCTGACCCAACCCGTCCTTGTCCAGCGGGCGCAGTGCGTCATCGCCCTTCCAGCGACGCTTCTTCCCGGCCCGCGCGTGGCGCACGAGCAAGATGGTCGCTGTCGCGATGGGCATATTGGCAAAGCGCTGGGCGAGCTGGCGGTCGTGGTCGTAGGAGAGCTTGCGAATGGCCCGCCGCATCGGCAGCCATTGCAGCTCATCGACCTCTTCGTCCTTGGGCGCAAACTCAGTGCCGCCGTCGGCCATTGCCCAGTAGCGGACGTATTTGGGTCCGGCAGCGACCGAATACCGCTGTTCACCGACCACCTGTCCGCAGGCGGCGGTCACGCCGATCTCCTCGGAGACCTCGCGGCGGGCGGTGACGATGAGCTGCTCGCCCGCATCGACCTTGCCTTTGGGCAACGACCAGTCGTCGTACTTCGGCCGGTGCACGACCGCCAGCTCCCGCTCGCCTCCTGCTTCGGTCGGGTCACCGCGCCACACAAAGCCGCCGGCGGCCAGGACCTTGGCGTCAGAGTGCCGTCCGAGCTGCGTCATGCGTGGCGCCAGGGCGGAATTGGCCACCGGATCATCCGACTTCTTTGCGAGCCGAGCTCCAGGCGGGACCGAACGCCCGCCTGCTGTCGGCGACCGCACATCGATTGGCCTGCACCAGCCGTCCGCCGACCAGACACAGCGCTCCATCGTCCAGATGCGACTTGGCCAAGGCGTCGAGGGTCTCCGCGGCGATCGCCGCATCCTGGTGGTCGCCCAGCACCTCCTGGACCGACTTGGCAGCCAGCGCAATCCTCTGGGCCGGCTTTCCGAGCACCTCGGTCACGGCTTCGGCCGCATACCGCGCTTGCTTCGCTTTGATGCGCGCCTCATGCCACTCCTCGTCCGGCCCGTCCATGTCGCCGGTCGGCAGCTTGTGGGCCCGTTTGGCCAGCGTGTCCCAGGCAGCGCGGACCAGCGGCGGAAGGGTCTTGGAGCAGGATGACGACGCTTCCGGTGATACGACCGGCTCGCGGGCGGCATCGACCAAAACGTCCAGCAGGCGCAGGTAACGATCACTGCGCAGCGCGTCGGCACCGACCTCCAGCGCGACCTCTTCGCGGCCGGCCAGGATGGCGTCGAGGCGATCGAACGCAGCCATGTCGTAGGGCGGGATGGCATCCTTCACCATCGAGGCCAGCCGCTCCCGAAGGACTTCCAGATCGCGGGCGTCTCCGAGGCTGCCGGCCAACCACGCCAGCTCAGCTCGCAATGACTCGGCCCAGAGCGGTTCCACCAAAGGGCGAAAGGTCTTCAGATCGCTGCGCATCCGGCGGCAGGCGACGCGCATCTGATGGACCGCATCCTCTTCCTGGCGGCGGACCCCGATATCTGCCAGCAGCAGGCGCCGGGTGCCGGTGCGCAGCGAGGCGGCGACGAGTTCGCTGGCAGGATCGGAGGCCAGCACCCGGCTGGCGGCCGGCAGTTCGGGAGGGGCCACAGCGCGGGGCCCGAGCGCCCGGACCACCTTGGGCAACTGGTCGCCAGGGACCGCGCCCGCGGCCGCTAGCCGGTTCGTGACGGTCTCCAACGCCATCGGTGGTAGGTCGCCCTTGGCCTCGACCTCGATCTCACGGAATCGTGAGACGACGCGACGGCCTTCCTGCACCGACACGGTGTCGTCGACGACCTCGAGCAGGTCGTCGCCTTCGGCGCTACGCAGCATGAAGATGGAACGGGCGGTGCGCAGCGTCGCCACCGGCGCGAGCACCGCGCCGCGCAGCCAGCCGGTCAGCAACTCCGAGAGCTCAGCCGGTACGTCGCGCGCACTGCTGACCAACTCGATTTCGTCGCGGACCAGACCGCCTGAGGTGGCATCACCGCGGCTCTCCGCCGGCAGCTTCAAGGTCCAGCGGGCGGGCCCGTCGCCGCTGCGGTGTCTGAGCGTGATGCCGTCTCGAGCCAGCCGCAAATCTGGCGAGTCGTAGTACACCGCGCGCAGCGTCTGGGGCGGCTGCGGGTCGGCGCTCGCCAGCCCGACGGTCGGCTCGGCCAGGTCAGGAAGCACGAAAAGGCCGTGAACGGAGTATTTCTGCTCCCGCTCCCGAAAGGTGCTCAGCGGATCGATGGTGCTAGGGGCCATGCGGGTGCGGTGTCCTCTTCTTAGCGCGGTTGTCGGTGGTTGCTCGGGCGGGACGGGCTAAGCGTTAGCGGCGGTCAGCGCGGTGATGGCCGCCAGTTCCGCCTGGTAGTCCAGCAGTCGCTCGCCGTCGCGGTAGGCAGTACGGGCCCAACGACCGTCCGGAGCGAGGTCCCAGGCAACCACCTGCGAGCTGAAGGCGAGATCGAGCATCGCGGAAAGTTGGTCGTGCATCAGGGGATCGCGTACCCGTACGAGCGACTCGATACGACGGTCGAGGTTGCGGTGCATCATGTCGGCGCTGCCGATCCACCACTCGCCGGCGCCGGCGAAGTGCAACACCCGGCTGTGCTCGAGGTAGCGACCGAGGATGGACCGGACCTTGACGGTCTGGGACAGCCCGGGCACGCCGGGGCGCAGGGCACAGATGCCGCGGATGAGGCACTCGATCGGGACGCCGTCGCGTGAGGCCCGGTAGAGGGCGTCGATCACTTCCTCGTCAACGAGCGCATTCGCCTTCAGCCGGATCCCGCAGGGCCGACCGGCCCGGGCCGCTTCCGCTTCGGCCTCGATGCGTTCGACGATGCTTTCGCGCATGCGCTGCGGGGCGACGAGCAGTGTCCGGTATTCGGTCTGGCGGCTGTAGCCCGTCAGCACATTGAAGAGGTCGGTGAGGTCGGCGCCGACGTCAGGGTCGGCGGTCAGCAGGCCCAGATCCTCGTACAGCCGGGCCGTCTTGGGGTTGTAGTTACCGGTGCCCAGATGGCAGTAGCGGCGGAGTCGGCCGCGTTCCTGACGTACCACCAGAGCTGCCTTGCAGTGGGTCTTCAAGCCGATGAGCCCGTAAACAACGTGACAGCCGGCGCGCTCCAGCGCCCTGGCCCACTTGATGTTTGCGCTCTCGTCGAAGCGCGCTTTGATCTCGACGAGCACCACGACCTGCTTGCCCGCTTCGGCCGCGTCGATGAGAGCTTCGACGATCGGCGAGTCACCGGACGTGCGGTACAGGGTCTGCTTGATGGCGAGCACGTTAGGGTCGGCCGCCGCCTGCTCGATGAACCGCTGAACGCTGGTGGTGAAGGAGTCATACGGGTGGTGCACGAGTACGTCGCCCTCGCGTAGCACCTGGAAGAAGTCAGGCGCCGGCTCCCCGTCCGGGCTGGAAAGCCGCGGATGCGTGACCGGCACTCGCGGAGGGTCTTTCAGATCGGGGCGGTCGAGGTCCTGCAATGCCCACAGCGTCGACAGGTCCAGCAGACCTCCCGGCACCTCGTAGACGTCGCGTCGGTCTACCTCGAGCTCGCGAACCAGCATCTCCAGGATTTCGCTGTCGACCCCGCCCTGAATCTCCAACCGGACGGCTCGGCCGAAGCGCCGGCGAGCGAGCTCGCGCTCGAGCGCCTGCAGCAGATCTTCTGCCTCGTCCTCTTCGACCTCGAGCTCTTGGTTACGAGTGACCCGGAACGCCACGGAGTCGACCACGTCCATTCCCGGGAAAAGCTGGGAAAGGTGCGCTGCGATCAGCTCCTCGAGCGGAACGAACGAGATCACCTCGTCGGAGTTGTCGTCGTCGTCCGTGGCTCCGGCGACGCGCACCAGCCGAGGCACGTTCGGCGGCACCTTGACGCGGGCGAAACGCTCGGTGGGCCCGGAGCTGCTTTCGGGCCGCTCGAGTCCGCCGAGCACCCCTTCGCCAACCCGCACCATGACCCCGAGATTCAGCGAGAGCCCGCTGATGTACGGGAAGGGATGCGCGGGGTCCACGGCGAGCGGGGTCAGGACGGGGAAGATGTGTTCGCGGAAGTAGGTAGCCAGGGTCTCGCGCTGCCGACCGCCGAGATCGCTCCAATGCACCACCCGGATTCCGGCTTCGGCGAGCTGGGGGCCTACCGAATCGCGCCAGCACGTGGCGTGGCGCTCAACCAGCTCCGCGGTGCGGGCGCTGATGCGCTCCAGCTGCTCCCGGGTCGACAGGCCATCGGGACTGTTGAACTGCAGTCGGGCTGCGGCGCGGCGCTTGAGCCCGGCCACGCGGACCATGAAGAACTCGTCGAGGTTCGTCGCGAAGATGGCCAGGAACTTCGCGCGTTCGAGCGGCAATGTGGCCTCGTCCTCGGCCAGTTCGAGTACCCGGGCATTGAAATCCAGCCACGAAAGCTCGCGATTGACGAACCGCTCGGCAGGCAGATCCGGATCGAGTACCGGAGGCCGGGGTGATTCGAGCGGCTCCAGCAGACCCGAAGGCGGCTTGCGCTGCAGTGGCTGCTCTGCCAGGGCACTCACGAGCGCGGCCTGACGCCGGGTGTCACAACGCCTGAGTCGCTCACGCGTGGAGTCTGCCACTTGTTGGTGAACGGGTCGTTCGCATCCAGTACCCGTGTCGTCTCGGGTCCGACTCCGACCCCGATCGCCACCTCGAGGTCCGCAGCCGTATCGACGTCATGGCGCAGTCCTGCCGTTGCCGGGCCGGCAGGCAGGTCGTCGGTGATGTCAACGGCTCCACCCGCGATGTGCAGGCCCCGGCTGTCGGGACCGAAAGTGGGCCTGAGGTCCGTTCCATCCGCCGCCGACAAGAGCACAGTCCCGGTGCCTATGGCGTCTGCGACAACCGTTCTGCGGTAGCGGCCGGCCAGTTCGAGGGCGGCGGCCAGGCCAGCCGGGCGCAGCGCAGGCAGGTCAGCAGCGACCACCACCACACCCGATTCGGGCCATCGCCTGGCCGCCTCTGCCGCGCCGTGGGCGAGCGCCGCGTTGAGCCCGGCGGCAGGGGTGTCGGCGATGACGACGCAGCCGGGTGACAGCAGCCGCTTGGCGTCGTCGTCGTCCGTGATCACCAGGACCGCCTTCACGGAGTCGACGCTCGTAGCGGCGGCTGCCGTATCGGCAGCGAAGGCCAGGGTCAGCGCCGAGCGATCAGCACGATCCAGCCTGCTCTTGGCAAGTGGCAGCGGCTTGACGGCGAGCAGCACCACCCAGCGTCCGGGGGCGCTGGCACGGCTCATCGTCGGCCCACGACGGCACGCGTGTCGGCCCGGTGGATCACCAATCGAGCGTACGTGCGCGAAACTGGGCCCATGAGGTCCCGGTCGACGCCCAGCGGCCCCAAGAAGGGCCCGGCGATGCGGCTGGCGATCGTCATCATCCGGCCGATCTCAGTGCTCCTGACAAAACGAGTCTGGCGAGGCCGTGAGCATCTTCCGCGCACTGGCGGCATCATCGTCGCCGCCAACCACCTGTCGTGGGTCGATCCGTTCACGCTGGCCCACTACGTCTACTCGGCGGGACGGCTGCCCCGATTCATGGCTAAGGAGAGCCTTTTCCGTTTCCCGGTGTCCGGCTCGATCCTTCGCGGCGCGCACCAGATTCCGGTGCGGCGCGGAGAGCGTGACGGTGCCGATGCCCTGCGGGACGCCGTGACCGCCTTGCAGAACGGAGAGGCGGTCCTGATCTATCCGGAAGGCACGGTCACCCGCGACCCCGACTACTGGCCGATGGAGGCAAAGACAGGCGTTGCCCGACTGGCGATGATGTCGGGAGCGCCTGTCATTCCGGTAGCCCAATGGGGTCCGCAGGAGATCCTGGGTCGCTCCGGTCGGCCGCACCTGTTTCCCCGGCGGACGATCCGTATCACCGCCGGAGAGCCGCTGTATCCGGAGCTGGCAGGTGCAGGTGAGGCGCCCAGCCGCGATGCCCTGCGCTCGGTCACCGCGGAGGTCATGAGTCGCATCCGTGGCCAGCTGGAGACGATTCGTCAGGAGCCGGCACCCGACGGAATCTGGGATCCCCGGCGCGAGGAGCGGCTACCTCTCGAGCCAGGCACGCCATCCGCAGATCAAACAGCTCTGGATCAAACGGCTCCCGATCAAGCAGCTCCGGATCAGCCGTCGGACGAGGGAGCCGCATGACGCTGCGCGCGGCGGTCATGGGTGCGGGCTCCTGGGGGACGGCGTACGCGAAGGTGCTTGTGGACGCAGGCACCTCGACCATCCTGTGGTCGCGACGTCCCGGGCTGGCGTGGCAAATCCGCCAAACCCGTCGTAACGGTGATTACCTCCCCGACATCGAATTGCCGGCCGAGCTGGAGGTGACTTCAGTTGCGCAAGAGGCGTTTCGAGGAGCGGACTTCGTCGTCATCGCGCTGCCTTCGCAAACCCTTCGCACGAACCTGATCTCGTGGGCTCCGCTGCTGCCCCCCGGCGCCACGCTGGTCAGCCTCATGAAAGGAATCGAAGCCGCCACCTCGCTGCGGATGAGCGAAGTCATGCGCGAGGTGACGGGTATCAGCGAGCAACGCATCGTGGTGATCAGCGGTCCCAATCTGGCTCACGAGATTGCCTGTGAGGAGCCGGCGGCGACCGTGGTGGCCGGCGTCGACGAGGAGGTGGCGGCAACCTTCCAAAGCGCCACGGCAAACCACTACATGCGGCCCTACACCAATCAGGACGTCATCGGTTGCGAGCTCGGCGGTGCCATCAAGAACATCATCGCGATCCTGGTGGGCATGGCCGAAGGAATGGGATTCGGCGACAACACGAGGGCCAGCATCATCACCCGAGGCTTGGCAGAGACGGCACGGCTCGGCGTTGCACTGGGCGCCGAACCCATGACGTTCGTCGGTCTGGCCGGCCTGGGTGACCTCGTCGCCACCTGCGGCTCGCCACTGTCGCGCAACCGCACCTTCGGGGAGAAGCTCGGACGTGGTCAGCCACTCGCTGACGTGCTCGCGGGGACCGACCGCGTCGTGGAAGGGGTGGAGACCAGTCGTGCCGTGCTCGAGCTGGCGCGGCGCACCGGCGTCGAGATGCCGATCGCCGAACACGTCGTGCGAGCCGTGTCTGGCGAGATGGCGCCGACGGATGTGCTCGGGAGCTTGATGTCGCGGCAGCGTAGGTCCGAGCGGATGAGCTGGTGAGCCGGTGTCATGAAGCCCCCTGACCGCTACGGTTCGGCAGCCGAACAGGACGGTCTGGTGCCGCCGGTGATGCACGCCAGCACCTACGTCGTCGACTCCGCGCAGGAGCTGGCTGACCTGCTCGACGGCACCCGGGCGGGTTACTCGTACGCGCGGATAGACAGTCCTACCGCTGACGCCTTCGCGGCGGCCGTGGCCGCTCTGGAAGACCCCGGGGAAGCCACGGTCGTCGGTCAGGCGTTCGCCAGCGGGATGGCGGCAATCTCCACGACCCTGATCGCGCTGCTTGCGCCGGGCGACCACGTGGTCGCCCCCGCGAGCTGTTACGGCGGCACGTTTCAGCTGCTGAACAACACCTTGGCGCGCTACGGGGTGGAGACGACGTTCGCCGACCAGTCCAATGCTTCGGCGATGGCAGCTGCCGTGACCGGGCGCACGAGGCTGGTGTGGGCGGAGTCTTTCGCGAACCCGACGATGGTCATGGGCGACCTCCCCCCGCTGGCCCAAATCGCCCACACCGCCGGCGCGTTGCTCGCTGTCGACTCCACGTTTGCCTCCCCGGCGATGTTGCGGCCCCTCACCTGGGGGGCCGATCTGGTGGTGCACAGCGCGACCAAATACCTCGGCGGGCATTCGGATGCGACCGGCGGCGTCGTCGTGGGTTCGCCGCTGCTGATGCAACGGATCCGGGCCGCCCGCGTCGAGCTCGGTCCGGTACTGGCCCCCGACGAGGCCTACCTCCTGCACCGCGGCCTTGCCACTCTCGAGGTGCGGGTCGACCGTCAATGCGCAACTGCCACCTTCCTGGCCGCCGCCCTGGCCGATCACCCGTCGCTGGCCCGACTCGACCATCCGAGCCTCGCCACGCATCCCTCGCACGCTGTCGCCGAAAGGCTCTGCGCCGCTGGCCGTTACGGCGCCGTCATGACCCTCTCGCCCCACGGCGGTCGCGCCGCCGGCATGGCATTCGTGGACCGGCTCCGCGCGATCCCGCAGGCCACCTCACTAGGTGGCACCCACACAACCGCTTCCCACGCGGCCAGCTCGTCCCATCGCCAATTCGACGATGCCGCTTTGGCAGCGGCAGGCCTGCTTCCCTCCGCAGTGCGCATCAGCATCGGCCTCGAAGACCCGGCGCTGCTACTGGCCGACCTCGAGCAGGCGCTGGACTCCTGACCCGGTGACCGGTGACCCGTTGCTCTGGCGAGGCGAAGGATTTGTCGTTTAATCTCGCGTAAAGCGATAAATCGGGTGTCTTTCGCGCCTCCGCCACGAATACTCGCCAGATGAGCCCACCGCTGGTCCCAGCAGATTTCGACGTCCCGCTGGTACTGGAGACACCCCGCTTTCGGCTGCGGATGCTCACGGTTCACGACGTCGTGAAGGACTACGACGCGGTGATGACGAGCGCCGACCATTTGCGAGGCGTTCTCGATGACGATTCACTGTGGCCGCAAGGGTTGACACTGGAGCAGGATCTGATCGACCTCGGGTGGCACCAGAAAGAGTTCCAGAAACGCTCGTCCTTCGCCTACACCGTGATGAGTCTTGACGAAGCCGAATGCCTGGGCTGCGTCTACATCTACTCGTCGCAAGACGTTGCCCACGACGCCCAAATCTTCATGTGGGTGCGGGCAAGTGAGTACTCCAAAGGGCTCGACCCGGTGCTCTTCGAGACCGTCACAGGCTGGGTGGAAGCGGCGTGGCCCTTCGCTGCGGTGTGCTACCCGGGCCGCGAAACCGGGTCATAGGAACGGTTTCTCAGAATTATTGGTCCCGCAACAAGTGATGCAGATACCTGTCCGGGTGGGCCAGGAAAGCGCGCCACGCCACCACCAATTCGAGTTCATCCCACGTGGTTGGTCGAAGGCCCCACTCGCCAACCTCCAGAATCGTCGCTCCCGGGATCGCGGCGAGGATCGGCGAGTGCGTCGCGACCATGAGCTGTGACCCCGCGGACACGAGACTGTGCAGCACTCGGACCAACGCCAAGGAAGCGGTGAAGGACAAGGGCGCATCGGGCTCGTCCAGCAGATAGAAACCGGGCTGGTTCACCTTGGTACGCAGGAATTCGAGGAATCCCTCGCCGTGGCTCATTTCGTGGAAGCGGGGTTCCCTGGTGCGCTCCAGCCGGTTCTCTTCGAGGTAGGTGTACAGACCGTGCATCGTGTCGGCCCTGACGAAATAGGCCCATCCCGGGTTGTGTGATCCGCGGACGACCGTGAGCTGGCGGCCGACGCCCGGCTCGCTGTCGCGTGACTCGTAGCGCGCCAGCTGCGAACCGCCTTGCGGATTGAGCCCGTAGGCCTCAGCAAGCACCTCGACCACAGTCGACTTACCGCTGCCGTTTTCACCGACCAGCACCGTCAGCCCGGCGGGCAAATCGAGTCCGCTGCGCAGGATCTGGGCGACGGCAGGCACGGTGGCCGGCCACTCTCGAAAGTCAGGAGCTTCGCCGCCGGCGAGCCGGAACGCGCGCACCAACCGCCCGTCGCCGGCCGATGCTCGGTCTTCAGTAGGCGCCACGTCCCGATCATCCCGTCGCCGCGGTCCTGCCGCCGATACCTTCATCGAATGCCCGCCGACACGCCCGCCACCGGCGATTTCTCCAGGACTTCGAGGCGGCCGACTCGCGTGGCCGTGGTTTTCGGCGGTCGGAGCACCGAACACTCCATCTCCTGCCTGTCGGCCGGCACCGTTCGGGCGGCGCTCTCAGGCGTTGGATACGACGTTGTCTCGGTCGGTGTCAATCGCGCCGGCGGGTGGGTGCTCGCCTCGGAGCGCCAGGCGTATTCACTGGTGGGGGATGTGCTGCCGGAGGTGGTCGATGGCGAGCCGGTCTCCTTCAACGGTGACGCGACGGCACCTGGGTTGGTGACGGCGGATGGGCGGGCGATTCCGGTCGATGTCGTCTTCCCGGTATTGCACGGCCGCTACGGCGAGGACGGCACGGTGCAGGGCTTGCTGGAGATGGCCGGGGTGCCGTACGTGGGTTCGGGTGTCTATTCCTCGGCCGCCGCCATGGACAAGGCGCATATGAAGATGGCGCTGCGGTCGGCCGGACTTCCGGTCGCCGGCTACGAGGTGGTGCGACCCGGCCACGCGCTGCCGAGCGGCGTCCTGGAAAGGCTGGGCAGCCCCGTCTTCGTGAAGCCGGCCAGCGGTGGCTCCAGTATCGGAATCACCAAGGTCAGAGTGGCCGAGCAGCTGCCGGCCGCACTTGAGCTCGCCGCCGAAAGCGATCCCAAGGTCCTCATCGAGTCCAGCATCAACGGCCGTGAGATCGAGTGCGGGGTGTTGGCCGGGCGCGACGGCGGGCGACCCTGGGCGTCGGTGCCCGCCGAGGTCACGGTGGCTGAGGGCGTCGACTTCTATGACTTCACCGCCAAGTACCTGTCCGACGCCACCACCTTCACGGTGCCGGCCGACCTTCCGCCCGAGGTAACGGCGAGGGTTCAGCGGCTGGCCATCGAGGCCTACGAGGCGCTCGATTGTGCGGGTCTGGCCAGGGTCGACGTCTTTGTCCAGCCCGACGGCAGCGTGGTGGTCAACGAGCTCAACACGATGCCGGGATTCACCGCCGCATCGATGTATCCACGGATGTGGGCGGCGACCGGTGTCGACCTGCCCGAGCTGGTTGATCGGCTGGTGCTCGACGCATTGGCCCGCGGAAGTGAGCGATGAATGCCGCGCAGGTACGCGACCGGTTGATGGCCGAGCGCGGCCACGCCGAGGGCCGGATCGTGGCCCTGGACGCCGAGTTCCGCGGCCTCGTCGACGCGGGCGATGGCACCAATATCGACGACGAGCACGACCCGGAGGGTGCGACGATCGCGTTCGAACGCGCCCAGGTGTCAGCCTTGCTCGAGCAGGCACGCGAGCGGCTCGCCGAACTCGACCGGGCGCTCCTGACCCTGGAAACGAGAGGGCCCAGCGCGTACGCAAGCTGCGAGAACTGCGGCCGTCCCATTGCCGCCGGAAGGCTGGAAGCCCGCCCCTCTGCGCGGACCTGCATCGACTGCGCCTGAGACTCGGCGCGAGCCGGAAGGGGCATCAGGCGCCGGTCGTGGCCTGTTTCAGAGCGTTGGACAGCGAGACCAGGATGTCGAACGAGATCGGGTACTTGCGGGGGATGGCAACCGAGACCCGTGGCAGCCGGTCCAGCGTCGTGAAGATCACTGAGTCGCTGGCTTCGGTGCTGTACCAGCCGATCCCGTCGATGACGCCGGGAAGTGCTGCTGCGTCGTAGTGAGCCGGATAACCCACCCCGCATCTCAGCACTGCTGCCGGCGTCCCCCAGGCGCGCAGCAGCGGACTGTCGGGATGCACCACACGCTTCTTCAGCCCGTCCCCGACGGTGGCGGGCAGCAGGCCCGCGAGCTTCTGGCAGGCGGCGAAGTCAGCTTTTGACGGCGTTGGCACATTCGTGACGCGTACCGGCTCCCCCCGCTGCAGCTGACCGACGACGAGGCTGGCAACCGCCACCACCACGATCGCCACGCCTGCAACGAGCCATCGGCGGCGACGACGTTTCAGCGGACTCAGAGGTGGACCACCGTGCAGCTCACGGTTCGAGTGATCCCAGCGACGGCCTGCACCTTGGCGACCACCAGCTTGCCGAGCTCGTCAACGTTCTGCGCCTGGGCCCGCACGATCACGTCGTAAGGGCCGGTTACCCCTTCCGCTTCCGCGACGCCGTCAAGCTTCGCGATGGCCGCTGCGACGGACGCCGCCTTGCCGACCTCGGTTTGGATGAGGATGTAGGCGTGAACCACGGGCACTCCCTGCTGAATCGGATGGCGTCATCGAACCCCCCGTTCGCCAGGGGCGACGAACGCCAGTGGGCAGTATGACGGATATCGGGGAGGTCGGAGAATTTAACCTGATCACGCGCCTCGCTGCGGCGGTCGGCACCCCGGCGCCGCCGGAAGGGCCGGGCGATGACGCCGCCTTGGTCAGCGCTCCGGGTGGCCGGCTCGTGGTCACCACCGACTTGCTCATCGAAGGCACCCATTTCCGACGGGATTGGTCGACGCCGTACGACATCGGCCGTAAGGCGGCGGCGCAGAATCTGGCCGACGTGGCGGCGATGGGAGCGAGTCCGACCGTCCTGCTCATCGGGTTTGGCGCTCCCTCCGATTTCCCGGTGGCCGATTTTGACGCCTTTGCCATCGGCGTCCGCGCCGAGTGCGCCCTGGCGGGGGCGATGCTGGTCGGCGGAGATCTGGTCCGAGCGCCGCAGCTGGTGGTCTCCGGCACGGCGCTGGGCGTGCTCGGGCCCGGCGCACCGGTGTTGCGGTCAGGGGCCAAGCCGGGTGATCGGGTGGGTGTCATCGGCAGGTTGGGGTGGGCCGCTGCGGGGCTACGACTGCTGCTGGCCGGCGAAACGGCGGGTCCCCTAGCCGATGCTCACCGGCGCCCGGAGCCTCCGTACGCGGCGGGCCCAGCGCTGGCGTCGGCCGGTGCCAGCTCCCTGTGCGACGTCAGCGATGGACTGGTGAGCGACCTCGGCCACGTCGCGGCGGCTTCGGGGGTTCGGATCGAGCTGAAGCTGGCTGCGCTGAGGGGTCTCGGCGGTCCAGGTGTCGGCGACGACGATCTGCTCAACGGGGGAGAGGACCACGCCCTCGTCTTCACGATCGCGGCTGGCGTGGATACCCCCGACGGCGCCGTCATTGTGGGCAGCGTGGAAGCCGGGGCACCCGAGGTGTGGGTCGATGGTCACCCCGCCAAGAGCAGTGGTCACGATCATTTCGCGGCGCCCAGCGGTTAGCCTCCGACAGGTGCCCGCTCCGCCGCTTGCCCTGACGATCGCCGGTTCGGATTCCGGTGGGGGCGCCGGTATCCAGGCCGACCTCAAGACCATGCTTGCGCTGGGCGTCCACGGGATGTCCGTGGTCACCGCCGTCACCGCACAGAATTCGCTCGGAGTCGCCGGAATCTGGGATCTGCCGGTCGATTCGGTGCGCGCTCAGATCAGAGCGGTGCTCGATGACATCGGCGCCGATGCGATCAAGACGGGGATGCTGAGTTCGGCGGAGTTAGTGCTGGCAGTCGCCGGGGAGCTAGGCGCGTACAACGGGCCGCTCGTGGTCGACCCGGTAGGAGTCAGCAAGCACGGCGAAGCCCTGCTGGCGCCGGACGCGCTGGATGCGATACGCCATCAACTGCTTCCGCTCGCGACGGTCGTGACCCCGAACCTCGACGAGGTCGAGCAGCTCACGGGCATCCACGTGCTCGACGAGACGGATCTGCTGCGGGCGGCTGAGGCGGTGCTGGAGTACGGGCCGCGCTGGGTGCTGATCAAGGGTGGCCACCTCGCCGGCGATGCTGTTGACCTGCTCACCGACGGCGCTGCCCGGGTCGAGCTGCGTGCGCCCCGCCTGGACAACCGGCATACCCACGGCACCGGTTGCACGCTGGCGTCAGCGATCTGCGCGGAGCTCGCGAAAGGCAACGACTTGGTGCCGGCCGTATGGACCGCGAAGGAATACGTCACCGGCGCCATCGAGGCCGGCTTCGCCCTGGGCGCCGGGATCGGGCCGGTCGATCACGGATGGCGCTGGCGTCAGTGACGAAGCGTCAAAACGCAGCCAGTTAGGCGCGGGTGACCTTGCCGGCCTTGAGGCAGGAGGTGCAGACGTTCAGCCGCTTGGGGGTCTTGCCGACGAGAGCGTGAACCGTCTGGATGTTGGGATTCCAACGCCGGCGGGTGCGGCGGTGGGAGTGCGAAACCGACATGCCGAAGCCCGGTCCCTTGTTGCAAACGTCGCACACCGAGGACACAGCAGCTCCAAGCATTTGATGGGCACCAGCTGGATCGGCGCCACTTCGGAACAAGACCTGGGCGCGCCAAGACGGCAGCAAGCCCGACAGGCCACGATACCGGACGCAAAGACGTCAGACCACGACGCTGATGGCGGCGCCTGAGCGGCACTAATCTCGGCCGGGCAACGAGCAGGAGCGCGACGAGAGGTGGCCAGGCGTGACCGACGTGCTCGGGCAGCCTCTCAACGGCCTGATCGGTGGCAAGACCGCCGAGGCCTTTGCTGACGGGTTGGACCTGCACACGGCCGGCGACCTGCTGGATCACTTCCCACGGCGGTATGTCGAACGCGGCGAGCTGACCAGCCTGAAGGACCTCGTCGTCGGCGAGATGGTGACGATCCAGGCCGAAGTCCAGAAGGTGAGCGGCCGGTGGCTGGACCCGAAGGCGGGCCGCCGGCCCAAACGGATGCACAAGCTTGACGTAGTCGTCAGCGACGGCAACGGGACCTTGACCATTACTTTCTTCAACCGCCACTACCTGGAGAAACGACTTCGGCCGGGGACGACGGCCCTCTTCGCCGGCAAGGTGACGGTCTTCGGCAAGAATCAAATTCGCCAGCTGACGAATCCCGAATGCCCCCCGGAAGGGCAGGACGATTTCGCCGCCGGCGCCCTGCTGCCGCTTTACCCGGCGACGGCAAAAGTGCAGAGCTGGACGATTCGCGAGAGCGTCAAGCTGTTGCTGGACTCGCTGCCTGAGCTCGCCGACCCCCTTCCCGCCAAAATCCGGCTCGCTCACGGACTCCCGGGCCTGCGCGCGTCCTACGAGAAAATCCATCGCCCGACTGGTTACGGGGACGTGGAGACGGCCCGCAAACGGCTGCGGTGGGACGAGGCGCTGGTGGTCCAGATCGCGCTCGCCCAGCGCCGGGCCGCGGTCGAGCGTCAGTCGGCGGTGCCGCGTCCCGAGCGTGGCGGTGGGCTGCTGGAAGCGTTCGACCAGTCGCTGCCTTTCACGCTGACGGCAGGCCAGCGAGAGGTGGGGGAGGAGGTCGCACGCGACATGGCGCGCACCTTTCCGATGCATCGGCTGCTGCAGGGCGAGGTCGGCTCGGGCAAGACGGTCGTGGCCCTGCGGGCAATGCTCACGGTCATCGACGCGGGCGGTCAGGCGGCGCTGCTCGCTCCGACCGAAGTATTAGCCACCCAGCACGAGCGCAGCCTGCGGGCGCTGCTTGGACCGCTCGGAAATGCCGGTGAGCTCGGTAGCGACGACAACGCCACCAGGGTGGTGCTGTTGACGGGGTCGCAGGCCACCGCGACCAAACGCAACGCTCTGGCCGCCATCGCCGAACCGACTACCGGGATCGTCGTAGGCACTCATGCGTTGCTCAGCGAAGGGACCGCATTCGCTGACCTCGGGTTAGTGGTCGTCGACGAGCAGCACCGCTTCGGGGTCGAGCAGCGTGACACGCTGCGGGCCCGCGCGGAGGCCTCCACCGGCTCTCCGCCGCATCTGCTGGTCATGACCGCGACGCCCATTCCCCGGACCGTGGCGATGACCGTGTTCGGGGATCTCGACACCAGCGAACTCAGCGAGCTGCCGGCCGGGCGAGAACCGATCCGCAGCCACGTCGCGCCGCCCCAGTGGCACACCCGGATCTGGCAGCGGATTCGCGAGGAAGTCGAGGCGGGGCATCAAGCTTTCGTTGTCTGCCCGCGTATTGGTGAAGGCCCTGAGGTTGACCTCGACACCAGCGATCTGCCCGCCGACGGGCCCGACGGATTTGACCTCGACGACGCCGGCGGCAGCGGCGGTACGGACGAGCGCCGTCCACCCCTTGCGGTGCTCGATGTCCTTCCCCGGCTGGAGCAGGGCGAGCTTGCGGGGTTACGCATCGCAGCCCTGCACGGCCGGCTGCCGTCGGACGAGAAAGAGCGCGTGATGTCGCGATTCACCGCCGGACAGATCGACGTGCTCGTGGCGACGACGATGGTGGAGGTCGGCGTCGACGTCCCGAACGCCACCGTGATGGTGGTCCTGGACGCGGACCGTTTCGGCGTCTCGCAGCTGCACCAGCTACGCGGTCGGGTCGGCCGGGGCAGCGCTGCCGGCTGGTGCCTCCTGCACACCGACGCTCCGGAGGGGAGTCCCGCCCGTGAGCGGGTCGAAGCCGTTGCCCAGACGCTCGATGGTGCCAAACTTGCCCGGCTCGACCTGCAGGAGCGTCGGGAGGGCGATGTCCTCGGCACCGCTCAATCGGGCCGGCGGCGCTCCCTCAAGCTCCTGGACCTGTTGCGTGACGAGGATCTGCTGCTCGCTGCCCGACGCGAAGCGCAGGAGATCGTCGCCGCCGATCCTGAGCTCGGGCGTCACCCGGAGCTGGCTGCCGTGCTGGCCCGGCGGCTCGACGAGGAGCGCGCTGCGTACCTGGAAAAAGGGTGACCCGGATCGTCGGTGGCCGGGCGGGCGGTCGGCGCATTGGTGTCCCAGCAGGGCGCACGGTCCGCCCGACCTCCGAGCGCGTCCGCGAGGCCTTGGCGTCGGCCCTGGAAGCGCGGCTGGGAGGGCTTGCCGGACGTACGGTCCTCGATCTCTTCGCCGGCACCGGGGCGGTGGGCCTGGAGCTGTTGTCGCGCGGCGCTGCGGCGGTGACCCTCGTCGAGTCCGACCCCAGCGTGCTGAAGGTGCTGCGAGCCAATGTCGCGGCGGTCGGACAACCGGGCGCCACCGTGCTCGCAGGAAGGGCGGAAAGCGTCAGCTTTGGTGCACCCTTCGGCCGCTTTGATGTCGTTTTCGTCGATCCGCCTTACGCTCTGGATGTGGATCCCATCCTCGCGTCAGCCGCCGAGTACGTGAGCGGGGTGCTGGTCGTTGAGCGCGCCACACGCAGCCCGCGACCGGACTGGCCGGCCGGTTTTCTTGCCCCGGTGGCTCGCGGATATGGCGACAGCACCCTCTGGTACGGTTGGCGATCATGAGCGGTGACCGCCTGTGAGCTCTGCAAACTCCCTGCGAAGCGCTGTCTGCCCAGGGTCGTTCGACCCGGTCACCAACGGTCATCTCGACATCATCGGCCGCGCTTCCAGGCTGTACGACCAGGTCGTCGTCGCCGTGCTGATCAACAAGAAAAAGGCCGGAATGTTCACCGTCGAAGAGCGGATGGACATGCTCAGTGAGGCGACGAGCAGCTACGGCAACATCGTGGTCGAGTCATTTCACGGCCTGCTCGTCGACTTCTGCCGGGATCGCAGCATCCCCGTGATCGTCAAGGGCCTGCGAGCCGTCAGCGACTTCGACTACGAGCTGCAGATGGCCCAGATGAATCACTCGCTGGCTGGAGTCGAGACCGTTTTCATGAGCACCAATCCGGCGTCCTCATTCCTGTCGTCCAGCCTCGTCAAAGAGGTCGCGACGTGGGGTGGCGACGTGAGCCATCTGGTGCCCGCCTTCGTGCTCAAGCGGATGAGCGAGAAGCTAGCCACCGGCTGATTGCCTCAGCCGCTGACCGGCGGACGGAAATCATGCGGGCAGGCGTACAGCCAGGGCTGACCCTGCCATAGGCTGACGGCCATGCCGGACGTGCAGGGCAAGCTCGACGAGATCATCACGTTGGTGGAGACCGCCAAGGGAAAGGCGCTCTCCGGGTCAGCAGCGGTCGTTGACCGCGCAGCGCTCCTCGGAGCGCTCGAAGACCTACGCCAGCTGCTACCGGCAGAGATGTCGGAGGCGCGCTCGCTGCTGCGGGAGCGGGAGTCCGTGCAAGATGCCGCGCGGATCCAGGCCGACGAGCTGCTCGGTCAGGCGCGCGCCGAGGCCGACCGCATCGTGGCCGCCGCCCGCCAGGAGATGACGCGACTGGTCTCCGAGAGCGAGGTGGTCGAAGAAGCCGACCGGACGGCGGCAGAAATCACCCGCGAGGCCGAGGCACAGGCCGTGCGGATGCGCGAGCAGACCGACGCCTACATCGATGCTTCGCTGGCACGCTTTGAGGAGCTGCTCGCGTCGTCCTTGGAGACGGTCTCCCGCGGCCGAGCCCGCGTCGCTGCCGCGCACGCTGATCAGGCACCCGATGATGGGGCTGTGGGTAGGCACTACGACGATGGTTCGGGCGAGCCCGCCAACGCGGTCAACGACGCGGATCCGATCCCGGCGGACGGCGGTGGCTTTGGTGACATCGCCGGCTTCGGGGGCCCCGACGTGACGGCCTGGGATTCCCGCGCCCAGCAGGAAGTACGCACGCCGTAGTCCGCTGGTGAAGGCGGCCAGGCGCCCACACCGGCAAACCTGCGGCGGCTTGTAGACTGGGAAGTCGTGTCTGCGCCTGCATTCATCCGCCGGATCTGCGGCGCAGCCCGAGATTCCCGATTTACCCCCTGAGCTTTCTCAAGCTCGTCTCACAGAAACACCTTGTGCCAACCACCATGCCGAAGAATCACGCCGCGAAGTCCCGGCTCGACGCCCGGCAGCCGCTCGTGCTTGACACGCGCGAGCTAGGACGTCGTCCCGGGTCGATGAGGCGCGTCCGGAGCACGGTGGCATCGCCGGCGGAATTCGGCCAGCCGATGGCAGCGGTTGCCCAGGGATCACCCCTCGAGCTGGACCTTCGGCTTGAGTCGGTGATGGAGGGCGTACTCGTCAGCGGCACTGTCGGCACCATCATGACCGGCGAATGTGCGCGCTGCCTCGACCCGGTGAGCGCTCCGCTGCAGGTGGATATTCAAGAGCTCTTCACGTATCCGGAGTCCGGTCCCTACGGCGGCAGCGGGCGGCCCAAGCCGTCCACCACCTCACCCGGCAGTCCCGATATTGACGACGAGCTGCCTTCACTTATTGATGATCTGCTCGATCTGGAGCCGGTGCTTCGCGATGCGCTGGTGCTGGAGCTCCCGATGAGCCCGTTGTGCCGCGACGACTGCCCCGGGCTCTGCCCCGGTTGTGGTGAGCGGCTTGCCGAACTTCCTGACAACCATTCGCACGATGCGGTCGACCCACGGTGGGCGGCCCTGGCTGGTATTCGCATGCAAGCGGAGCCGGTCGAGTCCAGTCCAGAAGAGGAGTCCTGACGTGGCCGTCCCGAAACGCCGCACTTCGCGGTCCAACACCCACTCTCGCCGGAGCCAGTGGAAGGCAACCCCCGTGCAGCTCGCCAAATGCGACCGCGGGCACACGATCCTTCCGCACACCGCGTGCCCGACCTGCGGCCGCTACGGCGGACGTCAGGCGATCGACGTCTGAGCCGTCCACTGAAGGCACCACCGAATCCAGCCGCCGCTGACGGCCAGACCGCCGTCACGCTGGGGGAGCCCTCGTTGGGTGCACCGCGCATCGCCATCGACCTGTTCGGTGGCGACGCCGGACCGGAGGTGGTCGCGGATGGGGCCGTGCTGGCCGCGCGCCGCTGGCCCGAGCTGGAGCTGCTCCTGGTCGGGCCGGCGGAGCAGGGAAAAGATCTGCTGACGGCGCGCGGGTTGAATCCGACGCAAGGCCCGGTGCGAGTCGTCGCGGCGACTCAGCGGATCGGCATGGACGAGGATCCGGTGCGCGCGGTCCGGTCTCGGCGTGATTCCACGGTCCGCGTCGCGGCTCGGCTGGTGCGCGACGGGCTTGCTGACGCCACCGTTTCCATCGGTTCGACCGGCGCCGCGATGGCTGCCGCCCTCTTCACGCTCGGCCGGCTGCCGGGAGTCACCCGTCCGCCGCTGGCAGTCGTCATTCCCGCCCCTCGTGGCCAGGTTGTCCTGCTGGATGCCGGGGCAACGGTGGAGGCCGGCCCCGATTTGTTGCTGCAGTTCGCGCTTGCCGGCGCGTCCTACGCGAGCGTTCGGCTGGGGATCGCGCGGCCGTCCGTCGGGCTGCTGTCGGTCGGCACCGAGCCGGGCAAAGGCGATCCAGTGCGCAAGGAGGCCGCTCGTCTGCTGGCGAATTTCCTCGTGGACCTTCCGGTCCGTTTTGCCGGCAACGTCGAAAGCTCAGCGGTTGCGGTTGGAGGCGTTGTCGACGTCGTCATCACCGATGGATTCACCGGAAACGTGCTCTTGAAGGGCATGGAAGGCGCCATCTCGGCGGTATTGGCGCTCGCCACCGACGAGCTCGATCCCGCCGGAGGGGAGGCCCTTGCGCGGGTCGCCCGCCGTCTCGGGCCCGACACCCAGGGCGCCGTCTTGCTGGGCGTAAATGGAGTGGTCGTGGTAGGCCACGGATCGTCCTCCGCCACCGCAGTCTCCGCGTGTATCGGCGGCGCGGCCGAGGCCGTGCGCGAGGGGCTGGTGCCGCGTCTCACCGAGACCATGGCCGGCCTGATGGCACGGCGCAGAGCCGGTCTCGCCTCGTCCGAGCCTTCCCATCGGCAGCCCGCATGACAGCGACGAGCACCGTGAATGACCAATCGTTGCTGGAGATCGTGCGCCGGGCGACCGCCCTCGTGATGGAGGTCCCTGTCGCCGACCTCGACGGCGACACCCGTTTGGTGGACGACCTCAGCGCCGATTCACTGGCCCTGATCGAGATTGTTGAAGTCTCCGAGGAGTATTTGCGGGCCGCGGGCGGGTCGGTCAGGGTCGACGACACCACGCTCGCTCGCCTGAGGACCCTGGGCGGGCTCGTCACAGCATTGCGCGGCGAATTCGACTCCCAGCGAAGCGTTACGGAGGCGTGATGGGCAGGCCTTCCGATCCTGAACCGCTGCCGGCCGAAGAGCTCAGCGCCGCTTTGGGCGTCGGGTGTCCGGATGAGCTCATGGTCCGTGCGCTGACTCACCGTTCATATGCGTACGAGCATGGCGGCCTGCCCACCAACGAGCGCCTGGAGTTTCTGGGCGATGCGGTGCTCGGCGTCGTCATCACCGACGACCTGTACCGGCGCCATCCCGATCTGCCGGAGGGCCAGCTCGCCAAGCTTCGGGCGTCCCTGGTCAACATGCGTGCCTTGGCCGCGGTCGCGCGGACCATCGGTGCCCCGGGCAGAGGCGGGCTGGGGTCCTACGTGTTCCTCGGACGCGGCGAACAGGCGACCGGCGGGCGTGACAAGCCGAGCATTCTCGCTGACACCCTCGAGGCGGTTATCGGCGCGACGTATGAGGACGGTGGCATCCCTGCTGCGACCGACCTCGTGCTGCGCCTGTTCGGTGCTTTGCTGGCGGGTACCGGTGATGCCCAGGCCGGCCTGGACTGGAAGACGTCCTTGCAGGAGAGCTCCGCGACCCGCGGCCTCGGACCGCCCGAGTACACGGTCGAGGAGTCGGGACCCGATCACGCCAAGTCGTTCGTGGCGCGGGCCTGGATCGGTGGGGTCGCGCTCGGAGAGGGCATTGGCACCAGCAAAAAGGAAGCCGAGCAGCAGGCGGCCGCGGGGGCGATGGCCAGCCTGGATGAGCGACTCAGTAGTGCGGGTGACGCGGTGCAGGCTGGTCCTTCGGACACCAGTACGACGAGCGGCCCATGAATTTCGAGCGCCGGATCGGCGTGCCGCACCGATCGCAAGGTTCGCCCTCTCGCCCGTAGGCGTGTAGCGACCGGTCGAAGTACCCGGACTGACCGTTGACGTTGACGTAAAGCGCGTCGAATGAGGTGCCGCCGGCCGCTACGGCGGCGGCCAGCACCTGCTGCACGGCCGCGAGCAGCCGCTTCGCCACCGGCCGTGGCAGGTTTTCCGTTGCCCGTGCCCAATGCACTTTTGCCAGCCACAGCGCCTCGTCGGCGTAGATGTTTCCGATGCCGCTGGCCAGCGTCTGGTCCAGCAGGGCGCGTTTGACGCCGGTGCGCCGGCGTCGCAACTTTTCGACGAAGGCATCTGCATCGAACTCCGGGTCGAGTGGATCCCGTCCGATGTGCTCCAGCGAGCTGGGCACCGAAGCGCCGCCGGCCGCCACCGACAGTCCGCCGAAGGTGCGTTGATCCACGAAGCGGAGCTCCGGGTCGCCGCTGGAGAAACGCAGCCGGACCCGCAGGTGTGCCTCATCGGGCGCGGCGGCGTTTTCCACCAGCAGCTGTCCGCTCATCCCGAGGTGGGCCACCAGCGCGTCACCTGAATCGAGCGGCAGCCAAAGGTATTTGCCGCGCCGTAGGGCGCCGTCGATCGTCCGGCCGATCAGGAGCGATGCGAAGTCGTCGGCTCCCGCCATGTGCCGCCGGACGGCCCGCGGATGAAGGACGTCGACCGTGGCGATTCGGCGCCCAACGACCCAATCCGCCAGGCCGCGCCGGACCGTTTCGACCTCAGGGAGCTCAGGCATCGGGGAAGGCGGCGGAAAGCTTCACTGGCGCAGCCACTTCGAACCGTCCTTGCCAGGTGTCACCGCAGCCGCCGGGCGACCACTTCTTCCTATTTCTTCGTGTAACCGAAACC
This sequence comes from uncultured Actinomycetota bacterium, assembly GCA_963839015.1. Classification (GTDB taxonomy): domain Bacteria; phylum Actinomycetota; class Actinomycetes; order Frankiales; family Frankiaceae; genus DATAZK01. The sequence continues at coordinate 390,362 of CAWITL010000002.1, forward strand.
CTGCTGGCTGACCGCGTCCTCCGGAGGAACCTCGGTCGCGGGAGCCGCGGTGCCGTTCAGATACTGCGGCCCTACCGGGCCGGGATATACCGGGGCCGCACCCTGGGTGCTTGCTCGCGGATCGGGACGGGTGTCTCCGGTGACCTTGTTGTCCGCATTTCCGCAGGCTGCCAACAAGACCGCCGATGCCACCCCGAGGCCGGCGATTCCCGCTATGAGGCGGCGGCGACCGCCCATGGACAGCTGCGGCCTATCGTCGCTGCTCAATGACCGAACTCCCTCGCGATCCACCTGAAGATGCCGTGGCACCGCCCCAGCATGGCATGTCTTCCCGCCCCGAGCCCCCGCCGGACCCGGGCAAAATCCCGGATGCCGATTTGACGCGGGTCACAGTGTGGGTGCGTGGCCGCGTCCAGGGGGTCGGATTTCGATGGTGGACCCGTTCCCGGGCGCTGGAGCTCGGTCTCGTGGGATGGGCCAGCAACCTTGAGGATGGCCGGGTCGAAGTGGTGGCGGAGGGCTCAGCAGCAGCCTGCGAACGGCTGCTGGAGGTGCTTGGCGGCAGTGCGACGCCCGGCCGCGTCGACGGGGTGACCTACCGCTGGTCGCCGCCGCGCACTGGAGGAAATCGACCGGTGGGGTTCGCGGAGCGATAGTTGGCTCAAGTGCGGAGCGATGGACACGTCAAATCCCCTGGGGGCGGGGCCAAAATGTGGCGCTGGTCACTGCCTGACCCGGGCTGGAAACCGGCTGTGACGTGCGGAAATCTCCGATTTGGCCCCCCGCAGGGGGTTGACGCGCCGTGCCGAGCATGCGACAGTTGACAACGGAATTGAACCGGCGCCCGTCTGCCTTGCGCCGAGCTTCGGTCACTCATCGTGGAGGACCCTCTATGGCGAAAGCCCTGTTCGGACATGTCGGCGTCGGTAACGACGTACGCCTCGTAGCCGAGGTAAACCGACTTCGCATGCGAGTACGCGACCTCGAGATCGAGCTCGATCGTGCGCTTGCCGTCAACGAGGTTCTTGCCTCGCAGGTTGATGTCAGCCACGAGCTTCGCGAACTCGACAAGGAGCCCGCGCTCACCTGATCCACCCGCCGGTCATCGTGACCGGTTTTTTCTTGGAGGACGCCCTCGGGGCGTCCTCCTCTCTTTTGTGACCGCGCCCCACTAGCGTCCATCCCGATGCATCTCAAAAGCCTGACGCTGCGCGGTTTCAAGTCCTTTGCCGGGTCGACCACCTTGGCGCTGGAGCCGGGTCTGACCTGCGTGGTCGGACCTAACGGTTCCGGCAAGAGCAACGTGGTCGACGCCATTGCCTGGGTGCTGGGTGAGCAGGGGGCCAAGGCGCTGCGCGGCGGCAAGATGGAAGACGTCATCTTTGCCGGTTCCCCGGGCCGGCCGCCGCTCGGTCGCGCCGAGGTCCAGCTGACCATAGACAACGCCGACGGCGCCCTCCCAATCGAATACGCCGAAGTGACCATCGGCCGGCTGATGTACCGCTCCGGTGAGTCCGAATACACGATCAACGGCAGTCCCTGCCGGCTGCTGGACGTGCAAGAGCTGCTCTCTGACAGCGGCATCGGCCGCGAGATGCACGTCATTGTCGGCCAGGGATCACTCGACGCCGTTCTTGGCGCCCGACCCGAGGATCGGCGCGGCTTCGTCGAGGAAGCCGCCGGCGTTCTCAAGCACCGCAAGCGCAAGGAACGCGCCCTGCGGAAGCTGGAAAATACGGCGACGAGCGTCGAGCGGCTCGAAGACCTCGCAGCGGAACTTCGCCGGCAGCTCGGCCCGCTTGGACGCCAGGCGGAGGCCGCCCGGCGGGCGGGCGTGGTGCAGGCGACGCTGCGGGACGCCCGGTTGCGCCTGCTGGCCGACGACGTGGTGAACGCCGGCAAGGCGATGGAGGCCCGCGGTGAGGCCGATGGCGAGATTGCCCAGCAGCTCGCTGCCCGCGAGGCGACGCTTCGCGAGGCGCTGGCTGCGGACGAAGCGCTCACCGCTGCCGTGGCGGAGGGCGCCGGCCGCGCTGAAGCGGCGGGTGCGGTGTGGCACGCGCTCGGACGGCTCGCGGAGCGCCTGTCAGCCGTCAGGTCTCTGGCAGAGCAGCGAGCGAGTTACCTGAGCGCCCCCGAACCCGCTTCGACGGGCCGCGACCCCGAGCAACTAGCCGCCGAGTCGGCCGCTGCGGAGCGGGAAGAGGCGACGCTCAGCGCGCGTGCCGCTGACGCGACGGCCCGCCTGGAGTCGGCTAAAGCCGCACGCGGCGCCGCCGAACGTGCGGTGAACGAATGTGATGAGCGCACGCGTGCTGCGGCACGTGCCGCCGCCGATCGCCGGGAGGGTCTGGCCCGGCTGACCGGTTCGCTCGAGACCGCGCGAGGCCGCCTTGCCTCAGCCGCGGCCGAGGACAGCCGGCTACTCGAAACCGCCACCGCAGCGCGCGCCCGGGGCGCTGAACGAGAGGCGGAGGCGGCGCTCGCGGCCGACGAGCTCGAGCGTCTTGATGCCGCAGAGGTCGCGCTCGATAGGGAGCACGCCGCCGCAGAGGCCGAGCTCGAGGCGTGCCGTGACGTCGTCATCAGCGCCCGAGAGCGTCAGCGAGCCGCCGAGCAGGAGCGGCTCAGCGCGGTGGCTACCCGCGATGCCTGGGCGTCATCCCTGGAGCGAGACGACGGCACGGCTGCGATCTTGGCTGACGCCCCAGCAGGCGTCCTGGGCGCGACTGCCGATCTCCTCAAAGTCGCCTCGGGTGCAGAGGCGGCGATAGCGGCGGCGCTGGGCAGCGCGGCGGGTGGTCTGGCGGCCACCACTCCGGCAGCCGCCATCGCCGCACTCGAGTCGGCTGCTGGAGCGTCCGCCCGGGTGTCGGTACTGGTGGGAGCTGCCCCCGGCAAGCCGGCCCCGCGCTCTGAGCGACTGCCCGCCGGCGCGCAGTGGGCCGTCTCGCTGGTTGACGTGACCGGCGGTGCGGCCGGCGTTGATGAGGCCGCCGCCGATGGCCTCAAGCGCAGCCTGGACAGATTGCTGGCCGCAGTCGTGGTCGTGGAAGACCTGGCGGCGGCACTGCGGCTAGTCGCCGACTATCCCGAACTCACGGCGGTCACCCGGGAAGGCAATCTGCTCGGCACGGCCAGTGCGGCCGGCGGCGCGCGCGCTCCCGCTTCGGCCATCGCCGTCCGAGCGGCTGTCGCCGAAGCGGAAGAACGCGTGCTGGCTGCGCAGGAGCTGGTGGCGCAGGAGGCGGCCGCGTTGGCCGCCGCCGAGACGGCGGTCTCGGTGCGTGAAGCAGCGGCCCAGGCCACCCTCAGCGCGCTGCACGATTCGGATGCGGCGATTGCTGCCCACCAGGAGGAACTGGCCAGGGCCACCTCAGCCGCCCGAGCGGCGCTCGCTGAAGCCGAGCGTGTCGATCTGGCACGCGCCGAGCTGCAGATTGCCCGTAGCCGCCACGAAGCCGACGTGAACGCCTTGACCGGCGAGCTCGATTCTTCACACGGCGAGGCGCCGCTCGCGGAACCGGATCCGGCCGAGCGCGCGGCGCTGGCCAGCCAGCTCGAGCAGGCCCGGAGCGAAGAGGTCGAGCTCCGGCTGGCCGCGGGAGTGGCCGAGGAGCAGGCCCGGGCCATGGCCGGCCGGGCGGCTTCGCTGGCACGGGCCGCTGTCGCCGAACGGCAGGCTCGTGAGGCCGCGACCCGACGCCGGTTGGAACGCGCCTCCGCCGCCGAGCGGGCGACCGCCGTTGCCCAGTTGGCGATCCAGGGCTCGCTGCGGCTGGCTGATTCGCTGACGGCGGCGGGGAGCGCTCGCGATGCTGCTGAGGCCGAACGCGCACTCGCCGAGCAGCAGCTCACGCAGGTGCGCGAGCAGGCTCGCACCGTCACGGCGCAGGTGGAGTCGCTGCGCGACGCTCGCCATCGCGATGAGATGGCCCGGACCGAGCAGCGGCTGCTGACTGAAGCCATCCATGAGCGTTCCCGCGAAGAGTGGGGAATGGAGCCCGACCTCCTCGTCGCCGAGTACGGGCCGCATCTGCCGGTGCCACCGGACACTGAAGAAGGGCAGCTGGCCGTCTTCAACCGGGCGGCGCAGGAGAAGCGAGCCGCGGAAGCCGAGCGCGCCCTGGCCCGGCTCGGCACCGTGAACCCGCTGGCGCTCGAGGAGTACGCGGCGCTGCAGGAACGCGCCACCTTCCTGGCGCAGCAGGTCGAGGATCTGCAAAAGACCCGCCGCGAGTTGCTCGGCATCGTCCGCGACGTCGACGCCAAGGTCGTCGAGGTGATGGCGTCAGCCCTTGAAGACACCGCGCGCGAGTTCGAGCTGGTGTTCCCGACGCTGTTCCCGGGCGGGGAGGGGCGGCTGGTGCTCACTGAGCCCGACGACATCCTGATGACAGGCATCGAGGTCGAGGTGCGCCCGGCGGGTAAGCGGGTTTCTCGCCTCTCGCTGCTCTCGGGTGGTGAGCGTTCGTTGGCAGCGCTGGCCTTCCTGCTGGCGGTCTTTCGGGCCCGCCCGTCGCCCTTCTACGTGCTGGACGAGGTCGAGGCCGCGCTCGACGACCGCAACCTCGGCCGTCTCCTCGAGGCGCTCGAGCAGCTGAGGTCCAGCTCCCAGCTGCTGATCGTCACGCACCAGAAGCGCACCATGGAGATTGCTGACGCGCTGTACGGCGTCACCATGCGACGTGACGGTGTGACCACGGTGGTCAGTCAGCGGTTGCGCGAGCGGCTTTCCGCCTGAGCCTCGCGATCGAAGCCAACCTGCCGCCCGCGTAGCCTCGGATCTGCCCTTTAGGCCCGCCCCGAGGAGCTCGTCATCACCCTGCTCATCACCATTTTGTCGGTTGTCCTGCTCGCGGCGGTGATCACCGTCGGCTTCGTCCTCACTGCCCCCCGCCGCCGGCTCCGCTCCGGTGGTCCCAGCAAGAAGTCTTCGGGCCAGCAGCTGCCGGGCGGGGACGATGACGCCTCGGGCGACACGCACGTGCGCGGCGTATCGACCATTGACCTCCCGCACACCCCAGCGCCCGACACGGATGAGGACCTCGATCCCACCGCGATCCCCGATCTCGATGTCCCGTTGCCGACGGCCGGCCGGCTGGTCCGGCTTCGCTCCCGCCTCGCCCGCTCCCAGTCCACGCTGGGCCGTGGCCTGCTTTCGGTGCTCTCGCGCGACACGATCGGCGATGAGGACTGGGAAGAGATCGAAGACACCCTGCTGACGGCCGACATGGGCGTCACGCCGGCCACCGAGCTGGTGGAGGCGCTCAAGACCCGCGTTCGCGTACTCGGCGCGCGTACTCCCGGAGATGCCAGGGCGTTGCTGCGCGATGAGTTACTGGCCCAGGTCGGTACGAGCGTTGATCGCAGCGTCGCCACCAGTCACGACGGCCGGCCCGCGGTGGTTCTCGTGGTCGGTGTCAACGGCACCGGCAAGACCACCACCTGCGGCAAGCTCGCCCGGGTCCTGATCGCGGATGGTCGCACCGTTCTGCTCGGGGCGGCGGACACGTTCCGGGCGGCCGCTGCTGACCAGCTCGAGACCTGGGGGAGCCGGGTGGGAGCCGAGACCGTGCGTGGCCCCGAGGGCGCCGACCCGGCCAGCGTCGCTTTCGAGGCCGTCAAGCAGGGCATCGAAGACGGGGTCGACACTGTGCTGATCGACACTGCCGGCCGGCTGCACACCAAGTCCGGCTTGATGGACGAGCTGGGCAAGGTGAAGCGGGTGGTGGAGAAGCAGTCACCGGTTGACGAGGTGCTGCTCGTGCTGGACGCCACCACGGGTCAGAACGCCCTGGTGCAAGCCAAGGTTTTCGCCGAGGTCGTCGACGTTACCGGCGTCGTGCTCACCAAGCTCGACGGCACCGCAAAGGGCGGCATCGTGGTGTCCGTCCAACGCGAGCTCGGTGTGCCGGTCAAGCTCATCGGGCTGGGTGAAGGCGCCGACGATCTCGCGCCTTTTGAGCCTGAAGCTTTTGTCGACGCGCTCCTGGGCTGAGCGTCCTTTCCCTCGAAAGACCGGTTACGCGGGCCTGGGGGTGGTGAGCTCCTCGGCATTGGTCAGCAGGATCTTGCGACGGTCGGCGTCGCTGAAGGCTTCCAGCTCGGCGACGAAGTCCAGCGGCTTGGGCATGCCTTCGATGTGGGGCCAGTCCGAGCCGAACACGACCCGATCGGCCCCCATGGCCTCAGCCGTCTCGTTGACATCGTCTTCCCAGAACGGGTTGATCCAGATATTGCGGCGGAACGTGTCGACCGGGTCCTCGGAGAAGTAGCCCGGCGCCTTCTTGCTGGTCGAGCGGAGCTTCTTGAACAGGTCAGGTAGGAAGGTCGAGCCGTTCTCCACCGAGACGATGCGCACGTTCGGGAACCGGTCGAAAAGCTTCTCGAAGATCAGCGACGCCAGGAAGTCATAGATCGCCCGCTCCATGTTGAACGCCGTCACCGAAGGACGCATCGGACCCGTGAACTTCGCCGAGAAGCCTTCCCGTCCATAGCCGTTGGAGGCGTAGCCGCTGTCGCCGGCGTGCACGACGACGGGGATCCCGCTCTCGTTGACCCGTGCCCAGAACGGGTCGAAAACCGGATCCGCGACGCCGAACGAGCCCTGCTCGGTGAACACCGCGGCGGGGCGCATGACGACGTGGCGGGCACCCAGGCTGACGACGCGTTCGAACTCGCTGATGGCGGTGGGAAGGTCGGCGAGGGAGATGTAGGGCGAAGCGAAGAGGCGGTCCTGGTAGGCGTAGCCCCAGTCGTCCTCGATCCACCTGTTGAATGCCTGGAACAGCAGCGCGACGGCACCGGGGTCGTTCTTGAGCAGCTCCTCGTAGATCATCCCGAGCGTGGGAAACATCCAGATCTTCTGCAGGCCTTGGCCATCCATGGCGGCCAGCCGGGCGTCGCGGTCGCGGTATTCGGGCCTGATCGGCTCCCGCTCGCGCAGGTAGTCCAGCGGGCTGCGGCCATCGGAATTTCCCCGGAAATAGGCGGAGAGGGCGCCGGCAGGGGACACCGGATCGAACGTCGGGTTGACCACGGCGTGGCTGACCTTGCCGCCGAGCACGTGGTATTTGCGGCCGTTGATCTCGGCCCACTGGATGACGCGTTCGCCGTGGCGCGGATCGAGATGGCGCGTGAATGCGTCGATGGCCTCGTAGTAGTGGTTGTCGCCGTCGAACGCGGCGAAGTCCAGGCCGTGTTGCGGGGTGACGCCGCTGATGGTCGTGGGTTCAATCGTGGTCGTCATGCTCTTCATCTCCGCTCGGCGCACACTGACTTCTCGACACAGCCTGACACGATGTCATGCCACGTCACTTCACCCGCGAGCGTATGACCCGGCCGTACCCTGGGACCAGCCTGCCCGTCCTGCCCGAAGGGCTCTTGCGTGTTCGACACCCTCTCTAACCGGCTAGACAAGGTTTTTTCGTCGCTGCGCGGCAAAGGCCGGCTGTCCGAAAAGGACATCGACGCCACGACGCGTGAGATCCGCATCGCTTTGCTCGAGGCCGACGTCGCGCTGCCGGTGGTCCGCTCGTTCGTCGCCGCCGTCAAGTTGCGTGCCAGCGCCAGCGAAGTCAGCCAGTCGCTGAACCCTGCGCAGCAGGTCGTCAAGATCGTCCACGAAGAGCTGATCGCCATCCTCGGCGGCGAGACGCGCAATCTTCGCTACGCCAAGACCCCGCCCACCGTGATCATGCTCGCCGGTCTGCAGGGTTCCGGTAAGACGACGCTCGCGGGCAAGCTGGGCCTCTGGCTGAAGTCACAGGGCCACGCGCCGCTGCTGGTCGCGGCCGACCTTCAGCGTCCCAATGCCGTCGGGCAGCTCCAGGTGGTCGGCAAGCAGGCCGGGGTCGAGGTCTACGCCCCTGAGCCGGGCAACGGCGTCGGTGATCCCATCGCCGTCGCCCGGGACGCCATTGAGGTCGCCAAGCAGAAGCTGCACGACGTGGTGGTGGTGGACACCGCCGGCCGGTTGGGTATCGACGCGGAGCTGATGCAGCAGGCGTCCGACATCCGCAATGCGGTCCATCCCGATGAGGTCTTTTTCGTCGTCGACGCGATGATCGGTCAGGACGCTGTGACGACGGCGCAGGCGTTCCTGGAAGGCGTCGACTTCACCGGAGTCGTGCTCACCAAGCTCGACGGCGATGCCCGCGGCGGCGCCGCCCTTTCGGTCGCGCAGGTCTGCGAGCGCCCGATCATGTTCGCCTCCACCGGTGAGAAGCTCGCGGACTTCGACGTCTTCCATCCGGAGCGGATGGCCTCGCGCATCCTGGGCATGGGCGACGTCCTTACGCTCATCGAGCAAGCAGAGACGGCGTTCGACGCCTCGCAGGCCGAAGAGATGGCCGCCAAGATCGCCGGCGACGACTTCACCCTCGAGGACTTCCTCGGCCAGATGCAGCAGATGCGCAAGATGGGTCCGATCGCAAACCTGCTGGGAATGCTGCCCGGAATGGGTCAGATGAAGGAGCAGCTTTCCCAGGTCGACGACCGCGATGTTGACCGGGTGATGGGAATCATCCGGTCCATGACGCCGACCGAGCGTCAGCAGCCCAGGATCCTCAATGCGTCGCGTAAAGCGCGTATTGCCCGCGGCTCCGGAGTCACCGTCACCGAGGTCAACAAGCTGCTCGACCGTTTCGAAGAAGCCCGCAAGATGATGAAGCAGATGGCCGGCATGGCCGGTATGGGCGGCATCCGCAAGGCGCAGAAGCAGATCAAGAAGGGCAAAGGCGCCTCGCGGAAGGGCAATCCCGCGGCCCGGGCGGCGGCCGCCAGCGGAAAGCCGGCCCCCGCTGCGAAGCCGGCCCCCGAAAATCCGTTCGGCCTTCCCACGGGCGGTCAGATGCCGGATCTGTCCAAGCTCCAGATGCCGGGTGCCTTCGGCCTACCCGGTGGTCCGAAGCCGCCGGCAGGTCCGCCGCCGCGCCGCCGCGGCTAACTCGCCTTCCACCGGAGCCCTCGCGTGTCCGCCGAGCCACAGCCTCGTGGCGTGAAAGCGCCATCAGCCCATGGCGCGGGGCCGCCCGTCCGGATGTGGCAGACTGGTTAACCGAGTGCCTTACAGGTGCTCTACCGACGCGCGGCCCTCTACCCGCTCACCGGTGGAAGCATCGTCAGGCTGTTGGCGAGCAGATGTGTCCCCACTCTGCGGCGCGCAGCAGCCACCCAAGACTGGAGCAAGCAAAAAAACGTGGCCACCAAGATCAAGCTGATGCGCCTTGGAATGAAGCGCGCGCCGTACTACCGGATCGTCGTCGCCGACGCCCGCACCAAGCGGGATGGGCGGGTCATCGAGACGATCGGGAAATACCACCCGAAGGAAGACCCGAGCTTCATTGAGGTCAATTCCGACCGGGCGCTGTACTGGCTCGGTGTGGGTGCCCAGCCGACCGACCCGGTCGCGGCCATCCTGAAGGTCACCGGCGATTGGCAGAAGTTCAAGGGTCTCCCGGCCCCGCCGCCCATGCTGGTCAAGGCCCCCAAGGTCGACAAGGCCGAGACCTTCGCCGCCGCCGCTCGGGCGTCCGCCGGCATCACCGATGTCACCGCGCCGCTGACCCCGAAGCAGGCCAAGAAGGCTGCTCCGCCCGCCGCTGAGGCTCCTGCTGCTGAGTCACCCACGGCTCCGGCTGAGTCGGCCGCGGTCCCCGAGCCGGCCGCGGCAGCTGAAACACCTGCTGGCGAGGCCACTGCCGAACCATCGGCGGAGTAGGCGTGCTGGACGCCGCAGTCGAGCACCTGGTGAAGGGCATCGTCGAGCACCCGGACGATGTTTCCGTCGCCGAGCGCAATGGCCGTCGAGGCCGCACGTTGGAGGTGCGGGTGCATCCCGACGACCTGGGCAAGGTGATCGGACGCGGAGGGCGAACGGCCAACGCGATTCGTACCGTCGTCACCGGTGTCGGCGGCCGCGGGATCCGGGTTGACGTCGTTGACACGGACCGTCGCTGAGCTGCTGACCGGATGACCTTCCGCTGACCCGTCCACCTGGCGCCGACCAGCCTGTTCCTCCGCCTCAGCGGGTGGTTGTCGGGCACGTGGCCCGTGCTCACGGGATCCGCGGCGAGGTCTCGGTGGTGGTGCGTTCCGACGTTCCCGAGCGCCGGTTCGCGGTCGGAAACGTTCTTTACTGCGACCACCCCGATGTCCCGCGGCTCACCGTCGCAGCTGCACGTCCACACTCCGGGCGGCTGCTCGTCACCTTCGCAGAGGTGGCGCTGCGTGACGTCGCAGAGGCGCTACAGGGGTCACTGCTGTCGATCGACGTTGACGACGCCGGCTCCGCCAGTGACGACCCGGACGAAGAGGCCTGGTGGGACAGCGATCTCATCGGGCTGGTGGCGCGCACGGTGGCCGGTGACGAACTCGGCCCGGTGACCGATGTCCTGCACAACCCAGGCGGGGAATTGCTCGTGGTCAATCGCAAGCGCGGCGGGGATCTGCTGGTGCCGTTCGTCCGCGAAATCGTCCCGACGGTCGATCCCGCAGCCGGCGTGGTCATCATCGATCCGCCGCCGGGATTGCTGGAGCTCTGACCCGGGCGTGCGGTTCGATTTCGTGACGATCTTTCCTGACTACTTCGCGCCGCTGGAGCTTTCCCTGCTCGGCAAGGCGCGGGAGCGCGGCACGGTGCAGACCGGCGTTCACGATTTGCGGGAGTGGACCGACGACGTCCATCGGACCGTCGATGACAGCCCGTACGGCGGTGGCCCGGGGATGATCATGCGCCCCGAACCCTGGGGTCGGGCACTCGCTCAGCTGACGGGTGGACGGGCCGCCGATCACGGCCCCGCCCGGGTGATCATCCCCACGCCAACGGGCCGACCGTTCACCCAGGCATATGCCGCTGAGCTGGCGGCGTCGCCTTGGTTGATCTTTTGTTGCGGCCGCTATGAGGGGATCGACGCGCGCGTCGCCGAGGCCTGGGGCGACGACGAGGTCAGCATCGGCGATTACGTGTTGGCGGGCGGCGAGGTCGCCTCACTCGTGATCGTCGAGGCGGTCGTGCGCCTGCTTCCCGGAGTCCTGGGCAATGCCGAGTCCGCCGGCGATGATTCCTTTGGCTCGTTCGGGCAGGGCCTGCTCGAGGCGCCTTCTTACACCCGCCCCCCGGAGTGGGAGGGGTTAGCCGTCCCCGAGGTGCTCCGATCCGGAGACCACGCTGCAATCTCGCAATGGCGGCACGAGCAGTCGCTGATCCGGACCCGTGAGCGACGTCCGGATCTGCTGACAGATGGACGCTGATCAAGGCGTAATGGCCAGGTCTGTGGCACAGTAGACAGTCGCCCGTCATGCGCGTTTCGATGCCGCGATCTTTACCCGGTCGGTAACGATCGGTGTCGGTCGGCGATTACGCCGGCAGCAAGCCGCACTGGGCCGCCATCACACGCCGAACTGCCACGAGGACTTCACACCATGCACACCCTTGACGATCTCGACGCTGCGTCGCTGCGCGACGACGTGCCGGACTTCCGGCCCGGCGACACGCTCAAGGTTCACGTGCGGGTCGTGGAGGGCAACCGTGAGCGTGTCCAGATCTTCCAGGGCGTCGTCATCCGTCGCCAGGGCGGCGGGGTCCGCGAGACCTTCACGGTGCGCAAAGTCAGCTTCGGAGTCGGGGTGGAGCGCACCTTCCCGGTCCACACTCCGATCATCAGCAAGATCGAGATCGTGACCCGCGGCGATGTTCGCCGGGCCAAGCTGTATTACCTGAGAGACCTGCGCGGCAAGGCCGCCAAGATCAAGGAGAAGCGCCAGCCGGTCAGCCGGTGACCACCGCTGGGGGTGGTGCTACCGGTCCGGGTCGTGCTCGCTCCCGGTCATGACCGACCCTCTCCCACCTGATAGTCGCGCTGACGGCGATGCGGCGGCAGTCGACCTGACCAAAGACGCTGCCGAAAGCGAGCCAGGCGCGGGCGTAGCGGTGGGCCAGCCCGCAGAGCCCTCGAGTCCGGCGAATGGATCCGCGGCAGCCTCGCGTCACTGGTGGCAGCGCCGCCCCTCCGAGTCTCAAGCGGGTTCAAAGGCCAAACGGCCGTTGAGCCGGGAGATCCCGGTGCTGATCATCATCGCCCTGGTGCTGGCGTTGCTCATCAAGAGCTTCGTGGTGCAGCCGTTCTACATTCCTTCGGGGTCGATGGAGCAGACTCTCAAGATCAACGACCGGGTGCTGGTCAACAAGATGATCTACCACTTCCGCGACGTAAAGCGCGGGGAGATCGTCGTCTTCAACATCGACGGCACGGGGTTCGAGCAATACGCAACGCCGCTGGCGAAGCCAACCAACATCGTCAGTCGAGCATTTCGCAACCTGGAAAACCTCTTTGGGCTCGGGCCCAACAACAAGGACTTCATCAAGCGGGTGATCGCCATCGGGGGCGATACGGTCGCCTGCTGCGACGCGCAGGGGCGGGTGACCGTCAACGGAAAGTCGTTGAACGAGCCCTACGTGTATCGCGATGGGCCCGATGAGGCCAACAAGCAGTTCGGCCCGGTGAAGATCGCCAAGGGCAATCTCTGGGTGATGGGTGATCACCGAAACAATTCCGATGACTCGCGCATCGGCGGCCAGGTGCCGCAGAGCAAGGTCGTGGGCCAGGCATTCGTCCGGGTCTGGCCGCTCTCGCAGTGGAGAGGCTTCGGGATCCCGAAGACCTTCTCGCAATTCAGCGGATCGTCAGCGCTGCCGACGCTAGGCATTCTGCTGCCGGTCTTCTGGCGTCGCCGACGAGGTTTCAGGCTCCCGCCACTGCCCATGGCGAATCAGACGTCAGGCTCGGATCCCCCGGATAGCTCCGCGGCTTAAAGTCTGCTGGGTCATGGCCAAACCAGTGCGCCGCGCGCGACCCCGACCGCCCGTTCGGGCGCCGTTGGCTCTCGCGCCGCCGCCGGCAGTCGTACGCAGCGACGGAGGGCTGTGGGCCTACGAACGGGCGCTTCGACGGGTTGGATTTGCCCATGTCGCGGGCGCCGACGAAGCCGGCCGTGGTGCTTGCGCGGGACCGCTGGTGGTCGCCGCCGTTGTGTTGCCGGAAGGCCGGCGGGGGGAGGTTCCAGGACTTGCCGACAGCAAGCTGCTCAGCCCCGAGCAGCGCGAAGCCGCCTACGCTCAGGTGGTTGCCCGCGCCACGGCCTGGTCGGTGTGCGTCATACCGCCGCAAGAGGTCGATCGGCGTGGCGTGCACGTGGCCAACGTCGCCGGTATGCGGCGCGCTGTTTCCACTCTGACCACGACCCCCTCGTACACCTTGACCGACGGTTTTCCCATTCCCGGCATGCCGTCGCCTGCTTGTGCGGTCTGGAAGGGCGACCTCGTGGTCGGGTGCATCGCCGCGGCGTCGGTGATCGCGAAGGTGACCCGCGATCGCATGATGCGGGAACTGCATCACCGCTTTCCCCAGTACGGGTTCGCCTCTCACAAGGGCTACTGCACTCCGGAACACGACGCCACGCTGCAGGCCTACGGGCCGTGCGAGGAACACCGCTACTCGTTCGTGAATGTCAGGCAGGCGGCGGCACGCAGCACCGGGACGCTCGAGGTCGGCGCTCCGGTTGCCGGTGTCGGGCAGGATGGCGGCAGGGCCGGTGTCATGGCCGATGTCGCGACCGCAGCGCTGGAAGGAGTCGCGTGAGCGCGGAGGACCTCGAGAAGTACGAAACGGAGATGGAGCTGCAGCTCTATCGCGAGTACCGCGATGTGGTGGGGCTATTCACGTATGTGATCGAGACCGAGCGACGCTTTTACCTGGCGAACGATTACCGGCTGGACGTGCGCGGCAGCGCCGACGGTGAGGTCTTCTTCGAGCTCTCGCTGCACGACGCCTGGGTGTGGGACATGTATCGGCCGGCACGTTTCGTCAAGAACGTTCGGGTGGTCACCTTCAAGGACGTCAACGTCGAAGAAATCACCAAGGCTGAGCTCTAGGCAGTTTTACGCGTAAGGCCGGCCAACGCGTCAGGGGTCGTAAGCCACATGGCCAGCTGTCGCGGTCGGCCCACGCGGACTACGCCTGGTGCATGGCAGCGCGGCGGCGATTGAACCGTTATGCCGCGGCGCCCGTGGTCAAAGATCCGCTGTCGGCGCCGCTGCACACGGATCCGGACGTGATCCGTGCGCTGTATGCCGAGCACGGCGGCGCGCTGGCCGGTTACGTGTCCCGCCTCCTTGACGGCGACCGTCAGCACGCTGAAGACATCGTCCAGGAGACCCTGTTGCGCGCCTGGCGGCATCCGGAAGCGCTGGCTGACGACCGTGGTGACGTAGGGCCCTGGCTGTGGACGGTTGCCAGGCGGTTGGTCATCGACCGGACCCGGGCTCGCCGCGCCCGGCCAACCGAAGTCCGGGAGCAGGACCTCGGGACGGTGCCAGCCGAGGACGAGCTGGACCGTGCGCTGCAGGCCTGGCAGGTGGCGGACGCATTGCGCTCGCTGAGCGCAGCCCATCGGGAGGTGCTCGTGCAGAATTACTACCTCGGACGCACCGTCGCCGAAGCCGCTGAGGTCTTGGGCATCCCGATCGGCACCGTGAAGTCACGCGCCAGCTACGCGCTGCGCGAGCTCCGGCTCGTGCTGATCGCGCAGGGCGTGACCCGATGAGCTCGGCGATGGCTGGCCATCTGCCGGCTGGGGTTTCGCGCACCTAACGCCGGTGTCAAACGTCCCGCGACTCCTGTGGACCGGGTCGATGGATCTACAGACACCCCTCGCACCGCCGTGCTCACCGCCTCCGGGAGCCATCGTCGGATGCCCCGGCAGCACGCCGGAGAGCAGGTCGAACCAGATGCGGGGTGGCGGCGGGTATGCGGGTCAAGGATGCGGTCGGCCGCTTCGGTGAAGACACGGCGGCGAGCCATCTGACCGCTGCCGGGTTCACGATCTTGGATCGCAATTGGCGTCCGGGACCAAAAGCCCCCGACGGCATCCGAGGTGAGTTGGACATCGTGGCCCGCGAGGGTGACGCGTTGGTGATCGTGGAGGTGAAGACGCGCTCCGGCGCCGGCTTCGGCTCACCAGCCGAGTCGGTCACTGCGGACAAGGTGCGTCGCATCCGGCGCCTCGCCGTGCTGTGGCTGGTTGCCCATCCGGGAACCGACACCGGGCCAGCTGGTGGCAGACACGGCGGTTCCCACGGCCCCCGTGGCCATGGTGTCGTGCGCTTCGACGTGGTCAGCGTGTTGCGTAGCCGCAACGGCGTGACCATCGAGCACTTGCGCGGAGCGTTCTGATGTCGCTGGCAAGGGCGTCTTGCGTGGCATTGCTGGGTATCGAGGGTCACGTCGTTGAAGTCGAGGTTCATCTCTCGACCGGCTTGCCCGGGACGACTCTGATCGGCCTGCCCGACGCGTCGCTCAATGAGGCTCGCGACCGGGTGCGCTCGGCAGTGGTCAACAGCGGTCAGGACTGGCCTTCCCAGCGCGTCACCGTGGGCCTGTTTCCGGCGGCGTTGCCCAAATCGGGGAGTGGCTTCGACGCGGCTGTCGCCGCAGCGGTACTGGCCGCTAACGGTGTCGTTCCCGCGGCTTCGCTGCAGAGCCGCGTGCTGCTGGGGGAGCTGGCCCTCGATGGTCGGCTGCGTCCGGTGCCCGGCGTCGTCGCCGCCGTTCTCGCCTTGACGGCGGCAGGCTTTGACCGGGTGGTGGTACCCGCCGCTAACGCGCAGGAGGCCGCGTTGGTGCCGGGCGTGCAGGTGGAACCGGTCGAGACACTGGGAGATCTCATACGGCTGCTGCGCGGTGAACCGGCGGCGGCTTACGTGCGCCACGCCAGTCTGCCGATGCCGCCGGCCGATTCCTCGGTCCCAGATCTGTCTGAGGTCGCCGGGCAGCCGACCGGCCGTCTTGCGATGGAGCTCGCAGCTGCCGGCGGCCATCACGTCCTGATGCTTGGCCCACCCGGGGCCGGTAAGACGATGCTCGCCGAGCGATTGCCCGGCCTGCTGGCGCCGCTCTCGGACGAGCAGGCTCTCGAGGTCACGGCCGTTCATTCACTGGCTGGCGCACTGTCCACCGAGGCGCCGCTCGTGCGCCGGCCGCCGTTTCGTAATCCCCACCACTCGGCCAGCCTCGCCGCTCTGGTCGGCGGGGGTAGTCGGCACCTGCGTCCGGGAGCCGCCAGCCTGGCGCATCGCGGCGTGCTCTTTTTGGATGAAGCGCCCGAATTCGGGCCGCGTGCGCTCGATGCACTGCGGCAGCCCCTGGAGAGCGGTTTCGTGGAGCTGGCGCGCTCGATGGGGGTAGCGAAATTTCCGGCTCGCTTCACGCTTGTGCTCGCGGCCAACCCGTGTCCCTGCGGGAAGGCCGGTACGCCCCGCGGCGACGCGGCCTGCACGTGCCCGCCGCGGATGCGGGTCGCCTACCGAAACCGGCTGTCCGGGCCATTGATGGATCGGGTCGACGTACGGGTTCGCCTTGAGCCTCCGACTCGGCAAAACCTACGCGCGACCCTGGCCGACACCGAATCGACCGGCGTCGTCGCCGCTCGCGTGCAGCGCGCCCGGGCTGCAGCCGGCGCCCGATTGGCCGGCACGCCATGGCGCACCATCGCTGACGTCCCGGGGCCGCAGCTACGGGCCCGCTGGGGGCTGCCGTCAGCCATCACCCGGGCGCCCGACAGGCAGTTCGAGCGGGGGCAGCTGACCGCCCGCGGACTTGACCGCGTGCTGCGCACCGCCTGGACCCTTGCCGATCTGGCTGGCGACAAGGTTCCCGGGCGGGTGCATGTCGATCAGGCGCTGCACCTGCGGTTGACCGGTGGTGGCTGGTGAGCCCCGCCGTCCGGCCCGGCATCCCCGATGACGAAGACCGGTTGGCGCGCGCGGCGCTGGTACGGGTGAGCGAGCCTGGCGATCCGCTGCTGGCCCGACAGATCGCTGCCATGGGTGCCCCCGAGGCCTGGTTGCGACTCCGTTCGAGCCACCCGGACGTCGATCCGGCCCGCGAGCTCGGAGCCGCCCGGCTGGCGGGGATGCGACTGCTGTGCCCGGGCGATGAGGAGTGGCCTACCGGCCTCGACGACCTCGACCGCCCCGGTCCAGCCGCAGAGTTGGCGGCACCGATCGCGCTCTGGGTGCGGGGGCCGTTGGACTTGGCCGATGCGGCGCGGCGCGCTGTTGGTCTCGTCGGCTCCCGTGCTGCGACCTCCTACGGGTTGCACGTTGGCGGCGAGCTGGGCTTCCACCTCGCCGAGCAGCATTGGGCTGTGGTTTCGGGAGCTGCTTACGGGATCGATGCCGCAGCGCATCGGGGTGCCCTGGCCGCCGAGGGGCCCACAGTTGCGGTGCTGGCCGGCGGCGCAGATGTCGCGTATCCACGCAGCCATGACGCGCTGCTTGCGCGGATCGCCGCCGAAGGTTTGATCGTCAGCGAAGCCCCGCCGGGTGGCCTGCCGCTGCGCCGCCGGTTCCTGGTGCGAAACCGGTTGATCGCGGCGCTGTCGGGCGGCATCGTGATCGTCGAGGCGGGGGTACGCAGTGGTGCCTTGAGCACGGCTCGCCACGCGCGGCGGTTGGGACGGCAGATCCTGGCGGTGCCAGGGCCGGTGACGAGCGGGCTGTCGGCGGGGTGCCATCTCGTCCTGCGGCAATGGCCCGAGTCGACGCTGGTCACCGACGCCGAAGAGGTGATCGAAGCCGTGGGGCCGATCGGAGCGCTCGCACAGCTTCCCGTGGGCGTCGCTGGACCGCGTGACCGGCTTGATGAGCTCATGAAGCGGGTCCTGGAAGCCGTGCCCTCGCGGCGGGCGCGGGACACCGAGTGGATCGCCGCCCGGGCGGGCGAGAGCGAATTCGTCGTCGAGCGCATGATCCAGCCGTTGCTGGCGAACGGGCTGATCGAGTCGCGTCCCGAGGGGTACCGGCTGACCGACCTGGGACGCCGTCCCTCCGGCGCGGGTATCGCCTGACAGCGCGGTGGTTGACAGCGCGGTGGTTGACGGCGCGGTGGCTTGACGGCCGGGCGAGCGCGTCGCCACCGTAGGCATATGGGTCGATTGGATACCGCTGCTCCGGCAACGGACCCGGTCGTCCCAGTCGATCATTCCTGGGACGATGCGCTGGACGTCTTCGAGACCCACCTTCGCGACGAACGCGGCCGCTCAGCGGCAACCGTCCGCGCCTATCTGGGTGACCTGGCGAGTCTGCGTGAGCACGGCGAACGGCTCGGTCGCCCGGCGCTGCCTGCCATGGACGTGGCGATGATCCGAAGCTGGCTGGCCCGGTTGCGCACCCAGGGCTGTGCGCCGGCGACCCTGTCTCGCCGGGCGTCGTCGGCCCGCACCTTCAGCACGTTTGCCCATGGCCGGGGGCTGCTCCCCACGGATGTGGCGGCCCGAATCGAGGTTGCCAGGCGGGGCCGGACCCTTCCCAGCATCATGTCGGCGGGCGCCGCGGAGCAGGTGTTCGCCTCCGGCGAGACCGCGGCAACGTTCAGCGCCGCAGAGCCCACCGGGTCCGGGTCGGAGGCGGTCCGTGATCCGCGTATGGCGGCCGTCCAGGCCCGCGATCTGCTCATTGTCGAACTTTTGTATGCCTCTGCAATGCGGGTCTCAGAGCTCTGCGGTCTCGATCTCGGAGACATTGATGAGGCGCGCCGACTGCTGCGTGTGATCGGCAAGGGAGATCGCGAGCGGCGTGTCCCGTACGGGGTTCCCGCCGAGCGGGCGCTGGAGTGCTGGCTGACGAAGGGTCGCCCGCTGCTCGTCAATGGCGCAAGCGCCGGGGCGCTGCTGCTCGGGGTGCGGGGACGCCGGCTAGATCCCCGCACGGCGCGGACTGTGGTACATGAATGGACAAAACGGGCACCTGGAGTACCCGATTTGGCTCCACATGGGCTACGACACAGCGCAGCGACTCATATGTTGGAGCGCGGTGCCGACCTGAGAAGCATCCAGGAACTGCTTGGTCACGCTAGACTCGCGACTACGCAGCTCTACACGCACGTGTCTGCCGAGCGACTGCGAGTTTCTTATGAACGGGCGCACCCAAGGGCTTGAGGTCGATGCGATGACGGTCGCCAGCGGGCCTCCTGCCGAGCCCAACCGAGTACCACGGGGCCGCACCCGTACCGAGCCGAAGCCCGTCGATCGTCAGCTCGAGGAGCTGTGGATCGAGTTCAAGGACGGCGGTGATTCCGCGGTTCGAGAACGGCTCATCCTGCATTACGCCCCGCTGGTGAAATACGTCGCCGGTCGGGTCGGTGTTGGGCTCCCTCCGAACATTGAGCAGGCCGATCTGGTCTCGTACGGCATTTTTGGGCTGATCGACGCGATCGAGAAGTTCGATCTCAGCCGCGCCATCAAGTTCGAGACGTACGCCATCAGCCGCATCAAGGGCGCCATCATCGACGAATTGCGGTCGATCGACTGGATCCCACGCTCGATTCGCAGCAAGGCCCGCGAGGTCGAGCGGGCGTATGCCGGCCTTGAGGCGCGCCTGCACCGCACTCCCACGGAGCCTGAGGTCGCTGCCGAGCTGGGTATCGGTCTCGATGATCTGCACGCGATCTTCGGTCAGGTCTCGTTCGTGAACGTCCTGGCGCTCGACGAGCTGCTGAACGTGAACGGTGAGAAGGGCGACAAGGTCAGCCTGGTCGACACCCTGGAGGACACCCGCGTCGAGGATCCGGTACGGGCGTTCGAGAGCCAGGAGACCAAACACCTGCTGGCCCGGGCGATCAACCTTTTGCCAGAGCGCGAAAAGATCGTCGTCACCCTCTACTACTACGAGGGCCTCACTCTCGCTGAAATCGGTCAAGTGCTGGGCGTGACCGAGAGCCGGATCTGCCAGATGCACACCAAGGCCGTCCTGCAGTTGCGCGCCAAGCTCGCCGACCAGCGCGGCTGATCGTCCCGGCCGGCCGCTAGCGTCGGCGAGAGGCCACCACCACTCCGGCGCCGGAGAGCGCCACGAGTGACCACGTCGCTGGTGATGGCCCTGATTCGCCGGAATACCCGGACTGCTTGGCCGCTACCGCCGCGCCTATGGCATGAGTCGTGGCCGCAGTAGCCGCCCCGGATACCCCGAGCGGAAGCAGCCGGATCGACGCTCGCGTGATTGTCGCCAGGGGATCGAGGTAGACGTCGCCTCGAAGTAGTCCCCAGTGCAGGCAAGCTGCGACGGGGCAGCCGGCGTGCCCTGCCGTGAGACGGCCGATGAGCTGGCCACCTATGACATGCGCGCCCCGGTGGACGCTCGCCGTCACCGGTTCGTACGTGGTGCGCAGGCTCCCGTGGACCACGACGATGACGCCCCGTCCGGCAAGCGTTCCTGCATACGACACGTCGCCGGCTGCCGCGGCGAATACTCCCTGACCAGCACTCCCAGCCAGATCCACCCCGCGATGACCGGCGGCGTAGGGGGTGGGCGGAGGCGCAAATGCGCGCGTGACGGTCAGCGGGCGTAGCGGCGTCTGCCAGCCGGGGGCCGCCATAGCGACGCCTCCGGCACCGAGCAGTACGAGCGTCATCAGGATCAACGCGATGACGCGAGGCAGCAGGGCAAGGTGGATGCGCACCCGACCAGCACAGCCCGCAACTGCCCCGAGCTGTGGCTGGATCGAACGTCGGTGCACCGCACCGGCCGATCCTCAGGCGACTCCGCGCGGTTGACACGCGAGGGTTTATCCGCAGGCCGGGTCGGTGGCTCCCACGTACACTTGAGATGCACTACCAGGGGTCCGTCCTGTACGGACCACCAAACACACGGCAGTTCGGTTTCGCCGAACTGACTAACGCACGTCCTTCTCCGACCGGTGGTCGGGTCGGACCGCAGCAGTCCCGGGAAGCATCACACCCTCCGGGTTGCGGCTCCGTCAGGACGTCAGGGCACCCCACCACCCGGTGAGGGCGCAACAACTGCAGATCAGGAAGGGCACGGCACGTGGTCGTCACCATGCGCCAGCTGCTGGAGGCTGGGGTCCATTTCGGACACCAGACCAAGCGCTGGAATCCCAAGATGCGCCGGTACATCTTCACCGAGCGCAACGGCAATTACATCATTGACCTGCGCCAGAGCGTCGGTTACATCGATGCGGCGTACGAATTCGTGAAGGAGACGGTCGCCCACGGCGGCACCATCCTTTTCATCGGTACGAAGAAGCAGGCCCAGCAGGCCATCGAGGAGCAAGCGGTCCGGGTAGGCATGCCCTACGTCAAGGAGCGCTGGCTCGGCGGCATGCTGACCAACTTCCAGACCGTGCACAAGAGGCTTCAGCGCCTGAAGGAGCTGGAAGAGCTGGAAGCCACCGGCGGTGGCGACGCGATCCGAACCAAGAAGGAATCGCTCGTCCTGGCCCGTGAAAAGGCGAAGCTCGAGCGCACCCTCGGCGGTATCCGCGACATGCAGCGCATCCCCAGCGCGGTGTGGATCATCGACACCAAGCTCGAGGACATCGCTGTCGGCGAGGCCCGCAAGCTGCACATCCCCGTCGTCGCGATCTTGGATACGAATTGCGATCCGGACGAGGTCGATTACCCGATCCCGGGTAACGACGACGCGATCCGCAGCGTCAACCTGCTCACCAAGATCATCGCTGACGCGGTGGCCGAGGGACTGCAGATGCGCGCCGGCGCTTCGGGCGACAAGGCAGATGCCGGAGTCGCCTCCGGAGAGCCGCTCGCCGACTGGGAGCAGAGCCTGATCGCGGGAGATGCGACGACACCAGGCGTCGCCCCTTCCATCGATCCGGCCGCTGGCCCGGTCGAAGGTGCCGGTGCTGCCGACGCACCCGCAGCAGAAGCAGAGGCACTCGCGGCCGCGCCTACGGCGCCGACCGAGTCCTCGACAGCTGCAGCCCAGTAGTCGCCCGACCAGCCACCGTTGCTGGTGGCTGGTCGCCGACTGACATCAAACGAGACGAAGGAAGAAACAGTGGCTGAGGTCACCGTGGCCCTCATCCGTGAGGTTCGCGAGCTCACCGGTGCCGGAATGAGCGACGTCAAGAAGGCGCTCGTCGCGGCAGACGGAGACAAGTCAAAGGCAATCGACGAGCTGCGCAAAAAGGGCGAGGCGAAGGCGATCGACCGCGCCGGCAAGCGACAGGCGACCAATGGACTGGTCGCTGCGGCTGAAGGCGCCATGATCGAGCTCGCCTGCGAGACCGATTTCGTCGCCAAGAACGAGCAGTTCCAGGAGCTCGCCGGCGAAATCGTCGCGCATGCCGCGAAGGTGCGTCCCAAGGACGTTGATTTGCTGCTCGGCGAGACGTTGTCGGACGGTCGATCCGTCCAGCACAGCATCGAAAGTCTCAATGCCGTCATCGGCGAGAAGATCGAGCTTCGCCGGCTCGCCGTTTTCGACGGCAAGGTCGCCACCTACCTGCACAAGCGGGCCAGCGACCTGCCGCCGCAGATCGGCGTGATGGTGGCCTTCGAAGGAGACGGCGACGCAGCTGCCGAGGCAGCTCGTGGGGCGGCGATGCAGGTCAGTGCCATGCGTGCGCAGTACGTGACGCGTGACGCCGTACCGGCTGAGCTCGTGGAGAAGGAGCGTTCCATCGCTGACGCGATCGCCACCAACGAAGGAAAGCCGGAGCAGGCTCGAACCAAGATCGTCGAGGGTCGGGTTAACGGCTTCTTCAAAGAGGTCGTGCTCCTCGAGCAGTCCTCCGTGCGCGAGCCCAAGCGCACCGTCAAGGCGCTGTTGGAAGAGGCCGGAGTCACCGTCACCGACTTCGCCCGCTTTGAGGTCGGCGCCTAGCAGTTCCAGCGTCAGCCGGCCGGGATTTCGGCTGGCATCCTCGTGAGTGAGACGGCGGGGCGGCGGGTCCTTGCAGACCTGCCGCCCCGCCGTACGCGTCCTCGGGCAGACTGGCGCAAGGAGTGGAGCTGCCGTTCTGACAGACCGAGCAGCGCCGTCGCAATCCGGTAGCCGTCCGCCACGTCAGGAGCCGCCACGTGACCCAGCCTGCAACGTCTGCCGAACGCGCATCGTCTGACGATCCCCGTTGGTCCCGGGTGCTCCTGAAGCTCTCCGGTGAGGCTTTCGCAGGCGGCGATCCGCTCGGCATAGACCCGACGACGGTGGCCGCAATCGCCCGGCAGATCGGCGAGGTGGTCAATACCGGAGTCGAAGTCGCCGTCGTCGTCGGTGGCGGCAACATGTTCCGCGGTCAGGCGCTCGCCGATCGGGGCATGGACCGCGGCCGGGCCGACTACATGGGCATGCTCGGCACCGTCATCAACTGCCTGGCGCTGCAGGACTTTCTCGAGCATGAGGGGATCACCACCCGCGTCCAGACCGCGATCGCGATGGGCCAGGTCGCCGAGCCTTACCTGCCGCTGCGCGCGATTCGACACCTCGAAAAGGGCCGGGTCGTGATCTTCGGTGCCGGCCTCGGGGTCCCGTACTTCTCCACCGACACGACGGCTGCGCAGCGGGCTTTGGAGATTCAGGCGGAGGCGGTGTTCAAGGCCACGAAGGTCGATGGGGTGTACGACAGCGATCCCAAGCGCAATCCCGATGCAGTGAAATTCGATGCCCTCACCTACAACGAGGTGTTGATGCGTGGTCTGAAGGTGATGGACGCGACCGCGATCAGCCTCTGCATGGACAATGAGCTGCCCATCGTGGTGTTCGATCTCTTGACCGACGGCAACATCCTGCGGGCGGTGCGCGGTGAAAAGATCGGCACCGTGGTGACATCTACCCCCCGAGGATCGGCGTGACCAATGAGCAGTGACGAGGACACCGACATCGACTTCGAGTTGCTTGAGGCCGAAGAGAAGATGGAGAAGGCGGTCCAGGTCGCCCGTAACGACTTTGCTGTGGTGCGCACCGGCCGTCCGACCCCGGCCATGTTTTCGCGCATCATGGTCGATTACTACGGCACTCCCACGCCGGTGCAGCAGCTCGCGTCGTTCAACGTGCCCGAGCCGCGCATGGTGCTGGTCAACCCGTTCGACAAGAGCTCCCTGGCGGCAGTGGAAAAGGCGATCCGGGAGAGCGATCTCGGGGTGAATCCCTCCAACGACGGCAACCTGATCCGCTGCGTGTTTCCCGAGCTTTCCGAGCAGCGCCGCCGCGAGCTGGTCAAGGTCGTGCGCGGCAAGGCTGAAGACGCCCGGGTGAGCGTGCGGAGCGTCCGTCGCCACAGCATGGACGCGCTCGGCAAGATGCAGAAGGCCGGCGATGCCGGTGAGGACGATGTGAAGCGCGCCGAGAAAGAGCTCGAGGGACTCACCCACAAGTTCGTCGCCCAGATCGACGATCTGCTCAAGACCAAAGAGTCCGAGCTGCTAGAAGTCTGATGTGACTCACGACCCGGCTCCGGGCGGCGTCGCTGACGCACCTTCTGACGGCGTCGCTGACGCAGCCTTGGCCGGCGTCGCTGACGCACCGGCACCGCCGAAGGCCGGCCGGGCCGGGCGTGACCTGCGCGCCGCGATCATCGTGGGCCTCAGCCTTGCCGCGCTGATCTTCGCCACCCTGTTCACCGTTCGCGTCATTTGGCTCGGCGTGATCTGCCTGGCGGTCGGGATGGGCGCCTACGAGCTCTGCACCGCGTTCGCTACCGCCGGGCTGCGGATTCCACGCATCCTGGTAGCCATCGCCGGCGCCGCCATCCCCGCCGCGGCGTACGCGCAGGGCACCAACGGGCTGGTGATCGCGTTTTTCATCGCTGTCGTTGTCACGCTGGGCTGGCGTGGTTATGACCCGCACGAGGGTGACCTGCTGCGCGACGTGCCGACCATCGTCTTTGCCTTGGCCTACACCGGGTTTCTCGGGGGGTTTGCTGCGCTGCTGTCACGGCCCTCCGACGGTCCCCGGCTGGTGACCGTCTTCATTGCCACCGCCGCCCTCAACGACGTCGGCGGTTACGCGGCTGGGGTGCTCTCGGGCGGCAAACACAAGATGGCTCCACGGATCTCGCCCGGAAAGTCCTGGGAAGGCTTCGGCGGCTCGATCGTGGCGGGCTGCCTCTGCGCCGGGCTGTGCTTCCCCTTCCTGCTGCACACGTCGGCCTGGCTCGGCATCGTCTTCGGGCTTGCCGCGGTCGCCGCTTCCACCCTTGGCGACCTGGGCGAATCGTTGCTCAAGCGCGACATCGGCATCAAAGACATGGGCCACCTGCTGCCCGGTCACGGCGGCGTCATGGATCGGCTCGATTCGCTGCTCGCCACTGCCCCCGTGGCGTATCTGTTGCTGACCGCCTGGGTGCCGCACCCGTAATCGCAAGCTCATGGAGGTCGCGCTGGGCGTGAGACCATGGACAAGACATGAATCTCCCGATCAGCGCGAGCAAGCCACGGCGTCAGCCGGTGCCGCGGCATCTGGCCGACCTGGCGCCGGACGACCGTCGCCGGGCGGTGACCGAGCTGGGCGAGCCTGCCTACCGGGCGCAGCAGCTGGCAAACCACTATTTCGTACGCCACACCACCGACCCGCAGGCGATGACCGACCTTCCGGCCGGCAGCCGATCGGTTCTCACCGAGGCGTTGCTGCCGCCGCTGCTGACACCAGTTCGGGAGCTGATCTGCGACGGCGGCGACACCGTCAAGACCGTGTGGCAAGGGCACGACGGGGTGCTGATCGAGTCGGTGCTCATGCGCTATCCGGGCCGGGTCACTGTGTGTGTCTCCAGCCAGGCCGGCTGCGGGATGGGATGCCCCTTCTGCGCGACCGGGCAGGGCGGACTGACCCGCAACCTGTCGACGGGCGAGATCGTGGAGCAGGTTATCGCCGCGCAGCGTCGGCTTGCGCGCGACGGCACAGGCGGCCGGGTCAGCAACGTGGTCTTCATGGGCATGGGCGAGCCGCTCGCCAATTACCACCCGGTGATTGCGGCGATCCGCCGGCTGACGGACCCCCATCCCCACGGAGCCGGTCTCTCCCAGCGCTCCATCACGCTGAGCACCGTAGGCCTGGTCCCGCGCATCGACGAGCTGGCCGACGAAGGACTGGCGGTGACCCTGGCGCTGAGCCTGCATGCGCCCGATGACGAGCTGCGTGACTCGCTCGTACCGGTCAACCAGCGCTGGCCGGTCTCGGAGGCGGTCGGTGCGGCGCTTCGTTACGCCCGCAAGACCGGGCGCCGGATGACCGTTGAATACGCGCTCATCAACGACATCAACGACGATCCGGCCCGCGCTGATGCGCTCGCCGACCTCCTTCGCGGCACCCTTGCGCACGTCAACCTGATCCCGCTCAATCCCACGCCGGGCAGTGTCTGGACGGCCAGCACACCGGCCCGGGAGCGTGAATTTGTGCGGCGGCTTCGCGCTGCCGGCGTGGCGACGACCGTGCGCGATACGCGTGGGCGTGAAGTGGCAGGTGCTTGCGGGCAGCTCGCCGCGGCTGGGTGATGCTTCGCAGGATCGCTGCCTGGGCGAGGACGATCACGTTCAAAGGATCTTTGTTCGCGGTTTCGCTGGCGGGTTTGTTGGCACTGTCCGCTTCGACCCTGTCGGCCTGCTCGTCCTCATCGGGCGCCAAGGTCGCCCCCTCGCCGACCACCGCGGCGCCGACGAACCCGTCAGCCACTCCGACGCCGACACCCACGCCGAGCGCCACCCGGCCCTCCGCGGTCATTCGAACCCCAGGGCCGAACCGGCCGACTGAGCACCTCGTGCCCTCACCAAGCACACCGGCCACCACGCACACCACGGCGGTCACGGCACCCAGCGCGTCCTGTCCGCTGCAGGACGGGATCCAGACGATTGCTGGGCGCACCGTCATCCTCGACCTGCCCGAGCACTTCCCGGCTCCGGTGGTCATCGACTTCCACGGCGGCAACCAGAACGCAGCCCAAGAGCATGCGTACACCGGTCTGGGTCCGGCGGGAGCTGCGCAGGGCTTCGTCGTCGTCACACCGAACGGCACCGACGGGCTGTGGAACTTTCCGGGCACCGAGGCGCTGCCGGACGATGCAGCGTTCACCCAGACGATGGCGAATTACCTGGCATTCGGCGGGTGCTCCAACGGTCGGGTCTACACCGCCGGAATCAGCGACGGCGCGGATATGGCGATTGCCGCCGGCTGCCGCGTCCCGGCGGTGCGCGCCGTCTTTGCGGTCGCACCGAGCATCACTCCGCGGAGCCCGTGCACGAGGAAATCGTTCGCCGAAGTCCACGGCACTGCAGATCCGGTCGTCCCTTACAACGGGAGCGCAGCAGGCAGCTTCGCGGATACGCCGTCCGAGCCGGTGCTCTCGCGGCTGCCCTTCTGGACGAGCGGGTGCGACGGCCCTGCGGCGGGCCCTGCGCCGGCCACCGGCACCACGGTGGCGCTATGGTCGTGCCCTGGCGGGCGTGACGTACGGCTGTACACCGTGATCGGCGGAGGCCACACCTGGCCGGGTGCGGTCGGCAATGAACCGGTCGCCGGACTCGGTGAACGTGCGACGTGGAGCGCTGATTCGGCGGCACTGGCGTTCTTCGAGAGCCATTAGCCCGTCGCCGTCCCCGGCTTCAGCTGCGACACTGGCCACGTGACGGTGCGCGAGGTGGTGCTGCTCGGCTCGACGGGATCGATCGGCACCCAGGCGATCGATGTCATCCGCCGCGAACCAGGGCGGTTTCGGATCGTGGCGCTGGCCGGTGGCGGATCACGTCCCGCGGAACTGGCAGCCCAGGCCATCGAATTCGGCGTCGAGGCCGTCGCCGTGTCACAGGCGACGGCGGCCCAGGATGTCCAGCTGGCGCTGTATGCGCAGGCCAAGCGCAGCGGTCACGAGCGTGGCGAGTTCTCCATGCCCAAGGTGCTGGCCGGCCCCGAGGCGGTCGCCGAGATTGCCGGCTGGCCCTGTGACGTCGTCCTCAACGGCATCACCGGCTCGGTCGGGCTGGCAGCGACCCTGGTGGCGCTGAAAGCAGGTCGCACGCTGGCCCTGGCGAACAAGGAGTCGCTCATCGCCGGTGGACCGCTGGTGCTCCCGTATCTCGACCAGGTCATTCCAGTCGACTCCGAGCACAGCGCTTTGGCCCAATGTCTACGCGGTGGCAGTGAGCGGGAAGTTCGCCGGCTCGTGCTCACGGCGAGCGGGGGGCCTTTTCGCGGCAAGACCCGCGGCGATCTCGCTGCCGTCACCCCCAGCCAGGCGCTGGCCCATCCGACCTGGGACATGGGGCCCGTCATCACCGTGAACAGCGCCACGCTGGTCAACAAGGGTCTCGAGTTGATCGAGGCGCACCTGCTCTTCGGGGTCCCTTATGACCAGATCGATGTGGTGGTGCACCCGCAGTCGTTGATCCACAGCATGGTCGAATTCGTGGACGGGTCGACGATTGCCCAGCTCAGCCCGCCTGACATGCGGCTGCCCATCGCCATGGCTCTCGGCTGGCCTGACCGCGTGCCGGATGCTGCTCCGGGCATGGACTGGACGACAGCCAAGTCGCTCACCTTCGAGCCGCTGGACGCCGAAGCCTTCCCGGCGGTGGGGCTTGCCAAGGAGGCCGGCCGGCGGAGCGGGAGCGGCCCGGCGGTCTTCAACGCCGCGAATGAGGAGGCCGTGGCGGCCTTCCTGGCGGGGGAGCTGCCCTTCCTGCGCATTGTCGAAGTGATCGAACGGACTCTGGTCGACCTGCCGCTACGGGAACTCCACACCCCTGCCGATGTGTTGGAGAGTGAGAGCGAGGCACGGATCCTCGCTCGGTCATTCATCCGGGAGAGCTGACTGTGGCACTGCTAGGCGCGCTGGCTTTCGTGCTCGCGCTGCTCGTGTCGGTCGTCTTTCACGAGGCGGGCCACTTCGGCACGGCAAAGCTCTTCGGCATGAAGGCGACGCAATTCTTCGTCGGTTTCGGGCCCACTCTCTGGTCGCGTCGCAAGGGCGAGACGGAGTACGGCGTCAAAGCCATCCCGGCGGGCGGCTTCGTCAAGATCATCGGGATGACCACACTCGAGGAGCTCGAGACCGAGGACGACGACAAGCGGGCCTTTTGGCGCTTTTCGGCAGGCAAGCGTGCCATCGTCCTGGTGGCGGGGTCGACCATGCACTTCATCCTCGCGGTCATCCTGGTCTTCTTCTCGCTCCTGCTGGTGCCCACGGCGACGTCGGCTTCCGTGATCGGCGCTCCGGCCAGTTGCCTGTCCACCGACGCGACGAAGGCTTGCACAGGCACTGACCAGGCGAGCCCGGCCAAGGCCGCCGGTTTGCTGGCCGGCGACAAGTTGATCAGCGTCGGCGGCAAGCCGGTCAGCACGTTCGACCAGCTCCGCGACGCGATCCGGGCCGACAAGAGTGGCGCCGCACTCGCGGTGAAGTACCAGCGGGACGGCGCCGTCCGCTCCACCCAGATCGTGCCGGTGCTGCAGATGCAGCCCAAGACCGGCGGCGGCACCGAGCAGGTGCCGGTCCTTGGCATCACACCCCAGGTCAGCCACGTCGGCCCGGTGACGGCTGCCCGCAAGACCATCACCACGCTGGGCACCTTCATCAGCGGCACCGCCAGCTCTCTCGCCCACTTCCCCGACCGGTTGAAGACGATCTTCAGCAGTCACCGCGATCCCAACGGCGCCGTGGGCGTGATCGGGATCAGCCGGGTCAGCGGTGATCTGCTCAGCAGCGGTGACGTGAGCTGGAGCGCAAAGGTCGGCGATTTCCTGCTGCTGGTCGCCGGGGTAAATCTCTTCGTCGGCGTCTTCAATCTGCTGCCGCTGCTGCCGCTCGATGGTGGTCACCTGGCAGTCCTCGGCTTCGAACAGCTGCGTGATCGGCTGCGCCGGATTCGCGGCTATCGCGGCCCGCTCAAGCGGGTGGATCTGACCAAGCTGCTGCCCGCGACGTACGCTGTGGTGGCGATCTTCGCGACGTTGACCGTGGTGCTCGCGTCGGCCGACATCGTCAATCCGATCCATCTGAGGTAGTCCGCTTCGTGTCTAGCCTTTCCGAGATCCCGATCACGCTCGGCATGCCGGCCACCCCTCCCAAGGCGCTGGCCAAGCGCCGGGTCAGCCGTCAGTTGAACGTCGGCGGAGTCAAGGTCGGCGGCGACGCCCCGGTTTCGGTGCAGTCGATGACCACCACCCTCACCGCCGATGTGAACGCGACCCTGCAGCAGATCGCTGAGCTCACCGCGGCCGGGTGCGAGATCGTGCGGGTCGCCGTCCCGAGTCAGGACGACGCTGACGCCCTGGCCACCATCGCCCGCAAATCCCAGATCCCGGTGATCGCTGACATCCACTTCCAGCCCAAGTACGTCTTCGCCGCCATCGATGCCGGCTGCGCTGCCGTCCGGGTCAATCCGGGCAACATCAAGACGTTCGATGACAAGATCGCCGAGATCGCAAAGGCGGCGTCCGCGACCGGCACGCCGATCCGAATCGGGGTCAATGCTGGTTCCCTCGACAAGCGGCTGCTGGCGAAATACGGCAAGGCCACCCCGGAGGCCCTCGTCGAGTCCGCGCTGTGGGAGTGCTCGCTGTTCGAGGAGCACGACTTTCGCGACATCAAGATCTCGGTCAAGCATCACGATCCGGTGATCATGATCGAGGCATATCGCCTCCTCGCGCAGGCCTGCGACTATCCCCTTCATCTCGGGGTCACCGAAGCCGGTCCCACGTTCCAAGGCACTGTGAAGTCCGCGGTGGCGTTCGGCGCGCTGCTCGCCGAGGGCATCGGCGACACGATCCGGGTCTCGCTCTCCGCGCCTCCGGTCGAAGAGGTCAAGGTCGGTGCGGCGATCCTGGAGTCGCTCGGCATGCGTCCGCGCAAGCTGGAGATCGTCTCGTGTCCTTCCTGTGGGCGCGCCCAGGTCGACGTGTACAAATTGGCCGACGAGGTCGCCGCCGGTCTGGAGGGCCTCGAGGTCCCGCTTCGTGTGGCCGTCATGGGTTGCGTCGTAAACGGGCCTGGCGAGGCCCGAGAGGCCGATCTCGGTGTTGCTTCGGGTAACGGAAAGGGCCAGATCTTCGTGCGCGGCGAAGTGGTGCGCACCGTCCCCGAAGCGCAAATCGTCGAGACGCTCATCGCTGAGGCGCTCCTTCTCGCCGAGAGCATGGAGTTCTCCGCTGACGGGCCCACGGTGAACGTCACCTAGGTCAAGTTCCGGGTGCTGTTCAGCTCAGTTCGGTCTTGAAAGTAGTGTCCGCTGGTGACACGCGGCGCTATCAGCACCAGCCCGCGCGTACGCGTTCTCACGGACGCTGACCTGCCCGCCGCCAACGAGATGCTCGCTCGCCGTCCGGTGGTCGACGTGTTCGTGGCGAGCCGGGTCGCCGCCGCCGGACTGTCGGAATGGCGTCTGGGTGCCCAGGTCTGGGGCTATGAGGCCGGCGGCCGGCTGCTGTCGATGTGTTACGCGGGTGCCAACATCTGGCCCGTTTGTGCGGTACCGGAAGCCCTTTCGGCCTTTGCGGTGCAAGCCCGGCGACACCACCGCCGGTGCGCTTCGATCGTCGGGCTCGCCTCCGAGGTGTTGCCCTTCTGGGATCAGTTGCGACGGTCGTGGGGCCCACCCCGGGAGCTCAGGGATGAGCAGCCGCTGATGGTTTTGGACCGCCCGCCGCTGGTGACCGCCGATCCCGGGGTCAGGCTGGTGCAGCCGTCGGAATTGGACGTATTGCTGCCCGCAGCTGTCGCGATGTTCACCGAGGAGATCGGGGTGCCTCCCGAGAGCGTCGACCTCTACCGGGCGCGGGTCGCCGAGCTGATCGCCGCCCGGCGTTGCTTCGCCCGGATAGAGAAGGGGCGGGTGCTCTTCAAGGCGGAGGTCGGCGCCGCGACATCCACTGCCTGCCAGATCCAAGGGGTGTGGGTAGCGCCGGCGCTGCGCGGACAGGGACTGGGGACCAGCGGTACGGCGGCCGTCGCCGTCGCCGCCCAGCGCGATATCGCGCCCATCGTCAGCCTTTACGTGAATGGCTTCAACGTGTCCGCCCGACGGGCATACGAGCGGGTCGGGTTCAGCAGGATCGAGACGTTTGCGAGCGTCCTTTTCTAACGGTCTGACAACCATTCTCCCACTTGTCGGTAAACATGACCGGCACAGTGGTGTTAACTGGGTCAGTCAACTTGCTCGACGCGGCTGAATCACGCCTGCGTCCTCCCTGGGGGTTTTGTGTTCAAGATCGGTCTGAATACGTCCAGGCGCCGTGCTGTCATCGGTGGCACGGGTGCGGTGCTCTCAGCCGCGCTGACCCTCGCAGCCTGCGGTTCCAGCAGCTCGGGCACGTCCAGCAGCGGTAGCTCGAGCAGCCCCAAGGTCAAGCTGTCCCTGGTCGCCTACTCCACGCCGCAAGCGGCGTACAAGGAGCTCATCGCCGCCTTCCAGAAGACCCCGGCCGGCAAGAACGTCACGTTCAGCCAGTCCTACGGTGCTTCCGGTGACCAGAGCCGGGCGGTCGCGAGTGGCCTGAGGGCCGACGTCGTCGCCTTCTCGCTCGCGCCTGACGTGACCCGCCTGGTCAAGGCCAAGCTGGTCGCCTCCACCTGGGACAGCAACCAGTACAAGGGCATGATCACGAACTCCGTCGTGGTGCTCGCCACCCGCAAGGGCAACCCGAAGCACATCACCTCGTGGACCGATCTGACCAAGCCCGGGGTGTCGGTCATCGTGCCGAACCCGGTCACCTCGGGCGGTGCCCGCTGGGACGTCATGGCCGCCTACGGCGCGGAATCGAACAAGGGTGCTGACCAGGCTGCCGGCGTGGCATACCTGCAGAAGCTCTTCAAGAACGTCGCCGTACAGGATGACAGTGCCCGCAAGGCCCTGCAGACCTTCACCAACGGCAAGGGCGACGCGTTGATCTCGTACGAGAACGACGCGATCTTCGCCCAGCAGAACAACCAGCCGATCGACTTCACGATCCCGTCCTCGACGATCCTGATCCAGAACCCGATCGCCGTGACCACGGAGACCAAGCACCCGCAGCAGGCCAACGCCTTCGTGCAGTTCCTCTACACCAAGGAGGCCCAGCAGATCTACGCCGACAACGGCTACCGTCCGGTGGTGCCTGGTGTGACGAGCAGCAAGGTCACGTTCGAGACGCCGAAGAACCTGTTCACCATCGACGACCTCGGCGGCTGGACCGCGGTGACGAAGAACTTCTTCGACCCGGACAGCGGCATAGTCACCAAGATCGAGGTCAGTAACGGCGTCTCGGTCAAGAGCAGCTGACGCGTAAGTAGGGATTCATCCTGATGGACGCACCCCCGGACCTTCCCGGCGAGCCTTCGGGCTCGTCGGGGCCGGTGGCGACCCTGTCCAAGTCCAACCCCTTCTCGGACGAAGCCACCACCGATCCAGGCAGAGGGCGGGCAAGCGGTACGGCCCCGCGGGCGCACCGCCGATTCCCGACTGGCCTGGCGCTCGGCGGCGGCCTCACCGTCATGTACCTGAGCCTGATCGTGCTCATCCCGCTGGCGGCGGTGGTCTACACCGGGACCAAGGGTGGCTGGGGATCGTTCTGGCATTCGGTGTCGACGAAGGATGCGGCATCGGCGCTCAAGCTGACGATCGTGGCCAGCCTCCTGGTCGCGCTGATCAACCTCGTCATGGGCACCCTGATCGCCTGGGTGCTGGTACGCGACAGCTTCCCCGGCAAGCGCATCCTCGACGTCCTGATCGATCTTCCGTTCGCACTGCCGACCATCGTCGCCGGTCTCGTGCTCCTGTCGCTGTACGGCCCCAACAGCCCGCTCGGCGTGGACATCGCATACAAGCAGGTCGGCGTCGTCGTCGCGCTGCTTTTCGTCACGCTGCCTTTCGTGGTGCGTACGGTGCAGCCCGTCCTGCTCGAACTCGACCAGGAAATGGAAGAGGGTGCCGCCTCACTCGGCGCCGGCCGGCTGACCATCTTTCGCCGGATCATCCTGCCGAACCTGACGCCGGCAATCTTGTCCGGCACCGCGCTCGCCTTCACCCGAGCCATCAGCGAGTTCGGCGCGACCGTGTTGATTTCCGGCAACATCATCGGCAAGACCCAGGTCGCGTCCGTGCAGATCTACGGCTCCATCGAGAGCGACAACCAGGCAGGCGCGGCGGCGGTGTCGACCGTGCTGCTGGTCGTGGCGCTGGTCGTCCTGCTGACCCTCGATGTCATCCAACGTTGGGCGGCCCGCCGTGGTTAGTGAAAGCCTGCCGACCCTGGTCGTGGCGCCCGAGCAGTCCTCGCGCAGGTCGGCGGGTGGCAAGACCCCACGCGGCTATCGCGGCCAGAACTCCGCCCCGGAGCCGGCCCTCGCCCGTTGGTCGCTGCGTTTGATTGCGCTGTTCTACCTGACGTTCCTGCTGCTCGTGCCGGTCGGACTGGTCTTCAAACGGACCTTCGAGCACGGCGCCCAGGCGGTCTGGGACACGTTGAGCAGCCCATCCGCCGTGCATGCCATCAAGGTCACCGTCGAGGTCGCGGGGATCGCCACGGTCTGCAACACGATCTTCGGGGTCGGGGTCGCGATCCTGCTGGTGCGTCACGAGTTCTTCGGCAAGCGAATCCTGAGCGCCCTGATCGACCTGTCGATCGCCGTGTCGCCGGTTGTCGTCGGACTGGCGCTGATTCTCATTTACGGACGTTTCGAGCCGGTCGGCCGCTGGTTGGAGAGCAACGGCGTCCAGGTCATCTTTGCCCTCCCCGGAATGGTGCTGGCGACGATCTTCGTGTCGCTGCCGCTGGTCGTGCGTGCGGTCGCGCCGGTGCTGGCAGAAGTCGGCACGGATCAGGAGCAGGCTGCGTACACGCTGGGTGCCTCGCCGTGGCAGGCCTTCTGGCGCGTCACGCTGCCGTCGATCCGCTGGGCGCTGGCCTACGGCGTGGTGCTGTCGCTGGCCCGGGCGTTGGGTGAATTCGGCGCAGTGGCAGTCGTCTCGGGCAATATTGAAGGGCAGACACAGACCCTGACCCTCTTCGTCCAGGACCACTTCCAGAACTTCGATGCTGTCGGCGCATACTCGGCGGCGTTCCTGCTCGCCCTCATTGCGATTGTTTCGCTCATCGTCATCTCCGTGCTCCGACCCAAGGAGAACAGCTAGTGGCCATCAGCGTGCGCAACGTGACGAAGCGGTTCGGTGATTTCGTCGCCCTCGACAACGTGTCGGTCGACATTCCCGACGGGTCTCTGACGGCGCTGCTCGGGCCGAGTGGAGGAGGCAAGTCCACGCTGCTGCGGATCATCGCAGGCTTGGAGCAGCCCGATTCCGGCAGCGTCGAGATCAGCGGCAACGACCTCACGCTCACGGCCCCGCAGCGGCGCAACATCGGGTTCGTCTTCCAGCACTACGCCGCCTTCAAGCATCTGACCGTCGCGCGCAACGTGGCCTTCGGGCTGGAGATCCGCAAGCGCCCGAAGGCCGAGATCAAGGCGCGCGTCAAGGAGTTGCTCGAGCTGGTGCATCTCGAGCAGTTCGGCGACCGCTACCCGTCACAGTTGTCGGGCGGACAGCGCCAGCGCATGGCACTGGCACGGGCACTGGCCGTCCAGCCTGAGGTGCTGCTGCTGGATGAGCCTTTCGGCGCGCTCGACGCCCAGGTGCGCAAGGAGTTGCGCACCTGGCTTCGTCAGCTGCACGACACGGTCCACGTCACCACCGTCTTCGTGACGCACGACCAGGAAGAGGCGATGGATGTCGCCGACCGCATCTTCGTGATGGCCGGCGGCGTGGTCGAGCAGGAGGGCACGCCGGACGAGCTCTATGAGCGTCCCGCCAACGACTTCGTGATGAGCTTCCTCGGCCCTGTCACCAAGCTGAACGGTGCTCTCGTCCGTCCGCACGATCTGGATCTGTGCACTACCGAGGAGCCCGGGGCGGTGCATGCCCGTGTCGCACGAATCGCGCGGTTGGGCTTCGAGGTGCGTGTTGAGGTCGTCATCGACAGCGATGACGGTCAGGTCGACAGCTGGATCCAGGTCACCCGGGAAGAGGCCGCCAAGCTCGGCATCAAGGCCGGCGACGACGTCTTCGTGCGCAAAGCTGACAAGGAGCGGCTGTCGGCCACCGCCGCGCCCGCCACCGCCGTTCCGGTCTGACCTGCGCGCCCGCCGGGAAACCGGCGTGAGCCATCGGGCGCTCGCCGGTACCGTGGCCTGGTGCTCCAGATGTCCAAGCTCTTCCTCCGTACCCTTCGCGACGATCCGGCAGATGCCGAGGTAGCGAGCCACAAACTGCTGGTGCGCGCCGGCTACGTCCGCCGGGTGTCTTCCGGTATCTGGACCTGGCTCCCGCTGGGCAAGATCGTGCTCGATCGGGTGTCGGCGGTGGTTCGCGAGGAGATGAACCGCATCGGCGGCCAGGAGGTGTTGCTCCCGGCGCTGCTGCCCAAGGAGCCGTATGCGGCAACCGGGCGCTGGGACGAGTACGGAGATCTGCTCTTCCGGCTCAAGGATCGCAAGGGCGGCGATTACCTCCTGGGACCCACGCACGAGGAGCTCTTCACGCTCCTGGTCAAGGGCGAATACAGCTCGTACAAGGACCTTCCGGTCACGCTCTACCAGGTGCAGACCAAGTATCGCGATGAAGCGCGACCCCGCTCCGGGATTCTTCGTGGGCGCGAATTCATCATGAAGGACGCGTACTCGTTCGACATCGACGACGAAGGTCTGGCGAAGTCCTACGAGCTGCACCGCGAAGCGTATGTACGCATTTTTGACCGGCTCGGGCTCGACTACCGGATCGTCTCAGCTGTCTCGGGTGCCATGGGCGGCTCCGCCTCGGAAGAGTTCCTGGCGCCCACGCCGGTGGGCGAAGACACCTTCGTCTCCTGCGCCAACTGCGGCTATGCGGCGAACGTCGAAGCCGTGACTTTCACGCCGCCCGAGTCGTTGGCGATCACCGGAGCCGGGATGGAAGAGGTGCACACGCCCGGCACTCCCACCATCGAGTCCGTGGCTGACTTCCTGGGCGTCACGGCCGGTAAGACGCTGAAAAACGTGCTGGTCAAGATCGATGGTGAGCCGGTCGCGATCGGCGTCCCGGGAGACCGCGACGTCGACATGGACAAGCTCGAGGCAGCGCTGACCCCGGCCGTCATCGAACCCTTCGAAGCGGCGGATTTCGCCGCCCACCCGGAGCTCGTCAGGGGTTATGTCGGCCCCCAGCACAAGCTCGTTCGCTACTACGCCGACACCCGGGTCTTTCCCGGCACGAGCTGGGTCACCGGCGCCAACAAGGTGGATCACCATGTCCGCAACGTGACCGCCGGGCGCGACTTCGAGGTCGAGCGCTACCTCGATGTGGCCACCATCGCCGAGGATGACCCCTGTCCCCGCTGCGGCGAGCCACTGACCATTGGCCGGGCCATCGAGATCGGCCACATCTTCCAGTTGGGCCGCAAATACACGAACGCCTTCGAGTTCGACGTGCTCGGCCCCAACGGCACGCCGGTGCGGGTCACCATGGGCTCCTACGGCATCGGAGTGAGTCGGGCCGTCGCGTCCGTCATCGAGCAGAACTACGACGATCGCGGTTTGCTCTGGCCCCCCGCCATCGCGCCTGCTGACGTCCATCTGATCGCGATCGGCAAGGCGGGCCAGAAGGAGGCCGCCCAGGCGCTGGGCGAGGCCCTGGAACGGGCCGGCCTACGGGTGCTGCTTGACGACCGCGGCACCAGCGCGGGCGTGGCCTTTGCCGACGCTGACCTGATCGGCATCCCGACCATTGTCGTGGTCGGCAAGGGGCTCGCGACCGGCGAGATCGAGGTCAAGGACCGGCGGAGCGGTGAACGGCGCAGCATCGCGCTGGATGCCGCCGTCAGCGAACTATCGGCCGCCTGAGTCCTTCGTGCCTGTGAGTCCTGCATGACCGTTGACGCGGTCGTTTTCGACTGGGGCGGCACCCTGACCCCTTTTCACACCGTTGACCTGCTCGATCTGTGGCGGGTGGCGGCGAACGTATTGGCCCCCGGCGATCCGGCGCGCGCCGAGGAAATCGCCGTTTCCCTCGCCGCCGCGGAACGGCGCTGGTGGGAGCACGTCGGTGCAACCGGACGCAGCGGTACGACGGCCGACGTGCTGGCCGCCGCCGGTCGCGACACCGGTCTCGATCTTGACGCCGCGCTGCACGATGCTGCCGTCGACGCCCATCTCGATGCCTGGACACCCCACACGATCACTCATCCCGACGCCGCACCGCTACTGAGGGCCTTGCGCGACCGGGGGATCCGCATCGGGCTGCTGTCGAATACGCACTGGCCTCGGACGTGGCACGAGAGCTGGCTCGAGCGCGACGGAGTGCTGGACCTGATCGATGCGCGGGTCTACAC
Organism: uncultured Actinomycetota bacterium; assembly: GCA_963839015.1. Taxonomy (GTDB): domain Bacteria; phylum Actinomycetota; class Actinomycetes; order Frankiales; family Frankiaceae; genus DATAZK01. The sequence goes on from CAWITL010000002.1 coordinate 428,499, forward strand.
CTCAGACCTCGAACACACCAAGCCGCATCCGGCAGCCTTCCACGCCGTTCTCGCCCAGTTGGGTGTCGCGCCGCCGGACGCCGTCTTCGTCGGCGATCGCCCGGTGGACGACATCAGCGGCGCAAAGGCGCTCGGCATGCGCGCCGTGCTCATCCCGGGCGCTGACGCTCCTGATCACCCGGTCCAGCCCGACGCTCGGATCGCCCGACTTTCGCAGCTCTTGCCCCTGATTGACGAATGGCGCTAACGCTCGATCTCGGCAGAATGCTCGCGGTCGAGGCTTTGAAGAGGCACCATTTGCGGCTATGAGCGTTTCCCAGGCACCCGAGTCGGTTGCTGACAGCGGCGAGGGCACCGACCAGGTCGCGTTGGCGGCCCGGATGCGGCTTGCCGTCGGGCGCCTGCATCGGCGGATCTCGCGCCGCGCCGTCGGTGGGCTTACGCCGTCGCAGCTTTCGGTGCTGGCCACCGTCGAGCAATTCGGGCCGTTGCGGCTGGGCGACTTGGCCGTCCGCGAGGTGATCACCCCCCCGACCGTGACCAGGCTCGTCGCGAGCCTGCAGGAGCGGGAGCTGGTCGATCGGGTCACAGATCCGGTGGACGGGCGGGCGGCCCTCATCGAGATTTCGCAGACCGGCCGCGCCTTGCTGGATGAGCTCCGCCGCGAACGCACCGCATTCATCGCGCAGCGCCTTGCACAGCTCGACCCGCAATCGCGGGACAAGGTCGCCGCCGCGGTCGAACTGCTGGAGCAGTTGCTCGACCTCCCCGAATCAGCCTGACAGCGCAGAGGGGCGCCCGTCGACTTCTCGGCTAGCCGGCAGTTACCCGCCGGCGGGGATCCCGGGCAGTGGGCTGACCGCTCTTGACGGAGTGGCGCCGCCGAGCAGCCTTATCCGTACGGCCCGCACCGCTGCTGCGTTCAACACGTCGCTGATCAGCAGGCGTCCGGTGACCGATCGGGCAGCTGTGGCCGCCACCGCGCACAGCCGGTCCTCCATGCCGGCCAGCAGCCTGACCACGTCGGCAGCGCTGTCGAGGGGAAACGGCAGTGCGTACCCGGCAAGTGCGGAAGGTGGGCTGCCCCCGGCGGCAGCAATGGCGTCGCTGAGTTGATCACGGCTCGCCCGCAAAGCGTCGTATCCGGACCGTGTCTCGGCCAGCAGCGAGACCGGCGCCTGGAGCCGTACCAGCGTCGCACCGGCCTGGCCGTATCCGTAGATCGCGGCGTATTCGGCCACCAACACCGATTCCAGGCCAGCGGTGAGGGAGCCGCTCACGACACCAGCAGCGCGACCGCGACATTGCCGCTGGCAGCGAGGCTGGCCAGCAGGGGCGCCTGGTCCGGGGAGGCGCGTAAGCAATCGGTACGACGGGTGGCTGCGGCGGCTTGCTCAAGCGCGGCGAGTTGCGCCCGAGCCGGGGGTGCGGCGGGGAAGGCGGGCGAGCCGGGGAGGGTGCCCGTCAGGGTGCGCAAGTGGGCTTGATGCACGCTGCGTAGCGTCGCGAACGGCTCTACCCCGGCCGGAGCCGCGCAGGCGGCAAGCAGCCGACGTTCGTCGGCCACAGCCCGAGCGCGGAGTTCGGCGTCCTGGGCCGCTGCGGCATCGACGGAAGGTGAGCTGGCTGGCGTGCCATGGGTAGCTGCCGACGCAGGTTTTCGGGAGGAGCGTGAGCTGCTGCAGCCCGTGAGCGCGACGAGTCCTGAGGCGCTGATCGCGGCGATTCCAAAGACGGCTTTCCGCCGATCCACTTCCGGTGCCACGATGGTCAGCCTGGCACATCGTCCGTCGTAGGCTGCCGGTGGACGCAAGTGCGGTGGAGATGGCTGAATGTGCGGCCGGCGATGGTGGAGGAGGCCGAGGTGACACAGGCCAAGGCTGCCCCCAAGCAGGCCCTCACCGACCTGCTGACTCCGGTCGCTGCAGCCGCCGGGGTCGACCTGGAAGAGGTCACCGTCAGCCGGGCGGGCAGCCGCAGCGTCGTTCGAGTGGTCATCGACCGTGACGGCGGTCTCGATCTTGACGCGGTAGCTGAGGTCAGCCACGCCGTCAGTGCTGCTCTGGACGCCGACGAAGATGTAATTGCCGGCGCCTTCGTACTCGAGGTGACCACACCGGGAGTTGACCGGCCGCTGACGCAGCCGCGCCATTGGCGCCGCGCGCGCGGCCGCTTGGTGGCGGTGACCAGGCGAAGCGGGGGGCCTGTCGTGGGCAGGGTGAGCTCGGCGGACCAGACCGGCGTCGTCCTGACCGGTCCTGACCTTCCTGGCGGTGAGCTGACCGTCGATTACGCAGCCGTCAGCCGGGCCGTCGTCCAGGTCGAGTTCAACGGACCACCGGCCGATGGCGGGCATTCCAGTCACTCGGATGAGACAGGGACGCTCTCATGAAGCTCGACCTCGCTGCCTTGCGGAGCGTCGAGAGGGAGAAGGACATTTCCTTCGACGCCCTCGTTGATGCCATCGAGACCGCCCTACTGACCGCCTACCGCCACACCGACTCCGCCGCTGCGGACGCGCGGGTGGAGATCGACCGCGGCAGCGGCGATGTGGTGGTTTATGCGCGCGAGTTCGATGCCGAGGGGCAGCTGGTTCGGGAGTGGGACGACACCCCGGAAGACTTCGGCCGGGTCGCCGCCACCACCGCCCGGCAAGTGATCGTCCAACGCTTGCGCGACGCCTCCTCCGACGTCACCTACGGAGAGTTCGCCGGCCATGAGCGCGAGGTGGTCCTCGGCCTGGTCCAGCACCACGAGCAGCGCGCCGGCGCCAAGATCGTCATGGTCGACCTGGGCAAGGGGTTCGAGGCCATCCTGCCGCCGGCCGAGCAGGTGCCCGGTGAGCGCTACGAGCACGGCGATCGCATTCGGGTCGTGGTGGCATCGGTCAGCCGGTCTCCGCGGGGCGTCTCGGTGACGGTCTCCCGTACCCACCCGGAGTTGGTGCGCGGACTGTTCGCCCTCGAGGTGCCCGAAGTTGCTGACAACACGGTAGAGATCGCGGCTATCGCGAGGGAAGCCGGCCACCGCACCAAGATCGCGGTCCGCACCCGGGTGGTCGGATTGAACGCGAAGGGGGCGTGCATCGGCCCGCTCGGCGCCAGAGTGCGGGCAGTCATGGCAGAGCTCAACGGCGAGAAGATCGACATCGTCGACTGGTCGGATGATCCCGCCCGATTCGTCGCGTCTGCTCTGTCGCCGGCCAAAGTCAGTTCGGTAACAGTGGTCGACGCCAGCCAGCGGGCCGCCCGTGTCGTTGTCCCCGATTACCAGCTCTCGCTGGCGATCGGTAAGGAAGGTCAAAACGCGCGGCTGGCGGCACGACTCACCGGTTGGCGTATCGACATCCACAGCGACACCGAGGCACCCGCACCCGCCCAGCCCGCTTGATCGTTGCTCCCCCCGGCCCAAATTCGAAGAGCCACTCGATCGGGGTCAGATGTGACGCATCCCCAGTGGCGCGTCGGGATGGCGAGGTCAAGTGGTGGCGCTGTGAACGAGGTTGGTGACTGAACGTGAGAGCGAAGGCGCAACAGGAGGCGACTTCCCCCGCGCGCGCTACAGTTGAGGCGGCGCGCCGTTCGGTGCCGATCCGGACTTGCGTTGGGTGTCGGAATCGAGCGGGGTTCGCCGATTTGCTGCGCGTCGTGGTTATCGAGGGCGTTCTCGTTCCCGATCCTCGCCGGCGGCTGCCGGGCAGGGGTGCGCATCTGCACCTTGACCTGCAGTGTCTTGATTTAGCGATCCGCCGGCAGGCGTTTCGCAGGGCGCTGCGGCTGGCCGTCAGTCCCGATCCGGGTCGAATACGAGCTCACCTCGACAGCCTGCGATGAGTCAGCAGGAGATCTAGCCGCCGTTCGGAAGTGGGTTTGCCTGATGGACGCTCGATGAGCACTCAGCGATGAGTACCCCCATGCCGTAATAGGAGGTCGCGCGGGCAGCCGCGGGCCTAGAAAAAGGAGCACCGTGGCAGGAAAGGCCCGCGTCCACGAGCTGGCCAAGGAGCTTGGCGTCGACAGCAAGACTGTCCTCGCGAAGCTCAAGGATCTTGGTGAGTTCGTGAAATCCGCGTCGTCGACCGTCGAACCGCCGGTCGTACGCAAGTTGAAAGAGTCGTTTGGCGAGTCAGGTGTTGTCGCTCCGGCGGCACCGGCTTCAGCCCCCAAGAAGGCCGCCGCTGGAGCGCAGGCTGCGCCTCGCTCCGCTCCGGGGCCCGCACCTGCCCAAGCCGTCCCGGCGGCGCCGAGCACGGCTGCGCCCGCCCGTCCGGCGGCGCCTGCAGCGCCCGCTGGCCCAGCTGGCCCGTCAACGCCGTTGGCTCCCGCCGCACAGGCAGCACCGAGCGCGCCGACGGCACCTGCAGCCCCGCGTCCCGGCGGTTCTGCCCCCGCTGCGCCTGCAGCCCCGGCGGCACCCGCCTCACCCGCGGGTCCGCGTCCTGGTGTTCCCGGTCGTCCCGGCGCTCCCCGTAACGTGCCACGAGGCCCGGGCAACAACCCGTTCACCAGCCGTCCCGCGCCGCCCGCGCCGCGCCCTGCCGTTCCCGGCGCTCCGGGTGAGCCTCCCGTCGCCGGCGCCCCCAGCTCCGTGCCCGACGCGCGTCCGGGCGGTCCTACCCCGCAGAACATGCCTCCCCGACCCGCGCCGCGCCCAGGTATGGGCCCGGGCCGCGGCCCGACACCGGGCAGCATGCCCGGCCGTGTTGGTCCCAGGCCAGGCGCCGGTGCTGGTGGTCCGGGCCGTGGACCCGGCGGTCCAGGTGGTGCCGGTGGACCCGGCCGCAGCCCAGGTGGCCCCGGCGGCGGCCAGTTCCGTCCTGGCGGAGCACCCAGCCGCGGTCCGGGTGGCCCTGGCGCTGGTGCGGGGGGTCCCGGCGGCGGCGGTGGTGGTCCTTACCGTCCCGGTGGCGGTGGCCCCGGCGGCGGTCGCCCCGGCGCACCCCAGACCGGTGGCCGTGGTCGCGGCGGCACGACGCAGGGCGCGTTCGGGCCTGGCGGTCGTGGTCGTCCTGGCCGGCAGCGCAAGTCCAAGCGTGCCAAGCGCCAGGAATTCGACAACATGCAGGCTCCGACCCTTGGGGCCTACGTCCCCCGGGGCAATGGCGAGACGATTCGGCTGCCCCGCGGGGCCAGCCTGGCCGACTTCGCCGACAAGATCGACGCCAATCCCGGATCGATGGTTCAGGTGGTCCTGACCCAGCTCGGCGAAATGGTCACGGCCACCCAGTCGTGCACCGATGCCACGCTGGAGCTGCTGGGCGAGACCCTCGGTTACCGGGTCTCGATCGTCAGTCCTGAGGACGAGGACCGCGAGCTGCTCGAGTCGTTCGACCTCGAATTCGGCGGCGAGTACGCCGACGATGCGAATCTCGTGGCGCGGCCCCCCGTGGTCACGGTCATGGGTCACGTCGACCACGGCAAGACCAAGCTGCTGGACGCGATCCGGTCAGCGAACGTCGTCGCCGGCGAGGCTGGTGGCATCACGCAGCACATCGGTGCCTACCAGGTCCACGTCGATCACGAAGGCGAAGACCGGGCGATCACCTTCATCGACACCCCTGGTCACGAGGCGTTCACCGCCATGCGGGCTCGCGGTGCCCAGGTCACCGATATCGCGATTCTGGTTGTCGCGGCCGACGACGGGGTGAAGCCGCAGACGATCGAGGCGCTCAACCATGCGCAGGCGGCTGATGTGCCGATCGTCGTGGCGGTCAACAAGGTCGACAAGGAAGGTGCTGACCCGGCCAAGGTGCGCGGTCAGCTGACCGAATACGGCCTGATCGCTGAGGAGTACGGAGGACAGACGATTTTTGTCGATGTCTCCGCGATCACCCGGATCGGCATCGAGCAGCTGCTCGAGGCTGTCCTCCTGACCGCAGATGCCGAGTTGGATCTGCGTGCTCCGGCGGATGTCGATGCGCAGGGTGTGGCCATCGAAGCTCATCTCGACCGCGGTCGCGGTCCGGTGGCCACGGTGCTGGTCCAGCGCGGCACGTTGCGCGTCGGTCAGTCGGTCGTGGCCGGCGACGCGTACGGCCGGGTTCGGGCGCTGCTGGACGAGAACGGCGACCAGCTGGATGAGGCGGGTCCGTCCCGTCCCGTCCAGGTGCTCGGTCTCACGGCTGTGCCCGGGGCCGGCGACAGCTTCATCGTCGTTCCTGACGACCGCATCTCGCGCCAGATCGCTGAGCGGCGTTCGGCCAGGGAGCGGGCGGCCGAGCTGGCCAACAGCCGCGGCCGAATGACGCTGGAAGACGTGCTCGCCCGCATCCAGGAGGGCGAGATCAACCAGCTCAACCTGATCCTCAAGGGTGATGGTTCGGGCTCGGTCGAAGCCCTCGAAGACGCTCTCGTCAAGATCGACGTGGGCGACGAGGTCAGCCTGCGGATCATCGACCGCGGTGTCGGTGCCATCACCGAGACCAACGTGATGCTGGCGGCCGCCTCAGACGCGATCATCATCGGCTTCAACGTCCGGCCCCAGGGCAAGACGCGGGAGCTCGCGGATCGCGAGGGTGTCGACGTTCGCTACTACTCGGTGATTTACCAGGCCATCGACGACGTCGAGCAGGCGCTGCGTGGCCTGCTCAAGCCGATCTACGAGGAAGTGCAGCTCGGTACCGCCGAGGTGCGCGAGGTCTTCAAGGTGCCTCGTATCGGCAACGTCGCCGGCTCACTCGTCCGCTCGGGAACCATCGTGCGCAACAGCAAGGCCCGCGTGGTGCGCGACGGCATCGTCATCTCCGACAACCTCACCGTGGAGTCGCTCCGGCGCTTCAAGGAGGACGTGCGCGAGGTGACGGAAGGCTACGAGTGCGGTATCGGCCTCGGCTACAGCGATATCCATGTCGACGACGTGATCGAGACCTATGAGCAGCGGGAGGTGCCGCGGGCCTAGCCTGGCGGAAACGGATGTGGGTCGGCACGCTTGAGCTGGACCTGCTGCTGGGCGGGATGGGCCTTCCGGTGCGCTCCTTGAAGGAGAAGCGCTCGGTGGTTCGGCCTATCGTCGCGGAGCTGCAGCGCAAGTTTGCCGTGTCCGCGGCGGAAGCCGGTTTTCTGGATCTGCACCGCCGGGCGCTGGTCGGCGTCGCAGTTGTCGGCGCCGACCGCGGGCATTGCGTCAGCGTGCTGTCCAACTGTGAGCGGCTGGTAGCCGGCCGGCCCGAGATCGAGCTGCTCTCGGCCCGGCAACGTCTGACGAGTAGTGCCGATGACGAGCCGGCCGGCTACGTGAACGAAGGAGAAGACGGTGGTTGATGCAGCACGGGCGCGCCGGCTGTCGGTGCGAATCCGCGAGATCGTGGCTTCGGCATTGGGTACCGAGGTCAAAGACCCCCGCCTCGGCATGGTGACCATCACCGAGGTTCGAATGGGAGCTGATTTACGGGAAGCGACCATCTTTTACACCGTTTACGGCGACGACCTCGAGCGTGCTGACAGCGCGGCGGCGCTGGAGTCCGCGAAGGGCGTCCTGCGTACCCGGGTAGGCCGGATGACGGGGGTCAAGAACACCCCGACTCTTGAGTTTGTGCATGATGAGCTGCCCGACTCGGCCAGGCAGCTCGATCAGTTGTTAGCAGTTGCCCGAGCTGACGATGACCGGGTACGCGCCACCCGGGCCACGGCGGTTCCGGCGGGCGACGAAGATCCGTATCGGCATCCGGAGGACGAGTGACCGCTTCGCTGGAGACCGTGGATGCTCCCGCTCTGCTGGTGTCGGAGCCTGCCCCGGGGCCCGCGCCAGGCGTCGCCGCCATCACCAGCTTCGCGGAGGCGCTGGGGGTCATCCGAACGGCGATCGCCGGCGGGGGATGGGTGCTGTGCCTTGGCCACATCCAGCCCGATGGCGACGCGTTGGGATCCGCTCTCGCGATGGCCTACGCCATCAGGCGGGCCGGTGGTCGCGCCGTCGTCAGCTTTGATCCCGGTCCCCTGCCGTTTGGCATGCCGCCGAGCTTGCAGTTCCTTCCGGGGGACGAACTACTGGCAGATCCGGAGGCCTTGCCCAGCGGTCCTGGCGGGCCGTCCGCCGTCATCACGTTCGACACCGGCTCAGTGGAGCGGCTCGGCTGCGCGGCGCCTTTCGCCGTTGCCCGGCCCGCCGGCCCGCCGATTCTCGTCATCGATCATCACGCGCGCGGAACCGAGTTCGGCACCGTCAGGCTCGTCGACGGTTCGATGGCCGCGACCGCGGAGATGGTCGCCGCCCTGATCGATGCGCTCGGCGTTCCGTTTGATGCCTCCATCGCCAACTGCCTGTACACGGGCCTGGCCAGCGACACGGGCTCCTTCCGCTATTCGGCGACCAGCGCGGGCTCGCATCGGCTGGCTGCTCGCCTGCTCGAGGCCGGGGCGTGCCACGAGACGATCAGCAGGCTGCTGTGGGACACCCGCCCGGCCGGCTATCTCACCGTGCTGACCGTTGCGCTGTCGCGATTGCAGCAGGAAGACAACCTCATCTGGACCTACATCGACGCAGCAGACATGACGGCAACGGGTGCCTCGGCTGAAGACGCCGAAGGGGTCGTCGACGTCATTCGCGTCGCCCGGGAGTACGAGGTCGCCGTTGTCCTGAAGGCTGACGTCAAGGCCGACCTGGCGGGGGAGCCCAACAGCTGGAAGGCGTCCGTCCGTTCGCGGGGAGCCGTCGACGTCGGCGCCGTGTGCACGTCGCTCGGCGGCGGTGGCCATCGCCTTGCGGCAGGTTTTAGCGCCAGCGGCGATCCCGAGCAGGTCATCGCCCGGCTACGGGCCGCTCTGCCGGCCGCCGGGTGAAGGCGGCCGGCGAGCCCGTTGCCGGCGGATTGGTCATCGTTGACAAGGCAGCCGGCTGTACCTCTCATGACGTCGTAGCCCGTCTGCGCCGCCTGGCCGGCACTCGACGCGTTGGGCATGCCGGCACGCTCGACCCGGCTGCCACCGGCGTGCTCATCTGCGGCGTGGGGCGCGCCACCCGGCTGCTGGGGCATCTGGTGCTGGCCGAAAAGGAGTACGAAGCAACGATCCAGCTCGGTGTCACGACCTCGACCGACGACGCAGAGGGAGAGGTGCTCGCCCGGCGACCGGTCGAAGGCGTCACCGATGCCGACATCGCCCGGCACGTGGCCGCCCTGACAGGTGCCATTGACCAGGTGCCCAGCTCCGTCAGCGCCATCAAAGTGGGCGGCGTCCGGGCGTACGCGCGGGTACGGGCGGGGGAAGAGGTCCACCTTGCCGCCCGCCGCGTGACCGTGCACCGGTTCGACGTCCTCGAGCGTCGCGGCGAGCAATTGGACCAATTGGAGGTCGTCGTCGCTTGCACATCCGGTACCTATATCCGGGCGTTGGCTCGCGACCTCGGTGAGGCGCTCGGCTGCGGGGCCCATTTGACGGCACTGCGCCGTACCAAAGTCGGCAGCTTCTCGCTGGCGCAGGCGCGCACCCTTGAGCAGCTCGCTGCGGAGCTGACGATGTTGCCGCTGGGAGAGGCGGTGGATGCGATGTTCACCCGCCGCGACGTGGACGCGGCCGACGCCATGAACCTGCGCCACGGCAGGCCGCTCACACCCTCCGGGATGAGCGGCCCGGTGGGCGTCTTTGACCCCGATGGCCGAGTGTTGGCACTGGTCGAAGACTCCGCCGACGCAGCCCGTCCACTGGTTGTCCTGCTACCCGCCTGATCTGGCAGGCTGGGCACGTGCAGCGTTGGCGCGGGCTCTCGGCCACTCCGACGGGGTGGGGTCGCTGCGTCGTCACCATTGGTGTCTACGACGGGGTGCATCTGGGGCACCGCCAGATCATCGGCCGGGCCGTGGAACGCGCTCGCGAGGTGGGCCAGCCGAGCGTGGTGGTCACCTTCGACCCGCACCCCAGTGAGGTGCTTCGTCCCGGGTCGCACCCGGCAGTCCTGTCGCCCCCCCGGTTCAAGGCGGCCCTGCTGGAGTCGCTGGGTGTCGATGTCCTGTGCGTCCTGCCGTTCACCCTGGACTTCAGTCACCTGCTGCCCGACGAGTTCGTGCACGAGGTACTGGTCGATGCGCTGCATGCCAGCGCCGTCGTCGTCGGAGAAAACTTCACCTACGGCCGCAAGGCCGCCGGCAACGTCGACACGCTGACCCGCACCGGACGCACCTTCGGCTTCGCGGTCGAGGGGGTGGCGCTGCTGGGTGATGCGGAGACGGCTATCAGCTCTACCTACATCCGGTCATGCGTCGCGGGGGGCGACGTGGTGGCTGCCGCCCGGGCGCTCGGCCGTCCCCACCGCGTTGAGGGCATCGTGGTGCGCGGTGATCGGCGCGGGCGTGAACTCGGCTTTCCCACCGCGAACCTGGCCACCTCGGCCTACGCCGCGGTGCCGGCTGACGGCATCTATGCCGGCCACCTGCGCATCGAGCCGGAAGGGCCGCCCATGATGTCGGCGATCTCGATTGGTACTAACCCCACGTTCTCCGGTAAGGAACGCCGGGTTGAAGCGTTCGTGCTCGACTTCGAAGGCGACCTCTACGGGGAGAATGTGTCGCTCGATTTCGTGCAGCGGCTACGTGCGACCGAGCGCTATACGACACCCGAGGCGCTCGTCGAACAGATCGGGAACGACGTCGTGCGCACCCGGGACTTGCTGAGTTAGCGAGTCCCTGGCTGCGTGGGCCGTTCGGCAGGCAGGGCTGTTGCGCCAGATGCGCTAACGCTCTCACCCGTACGGGTGGCGAGCCGGCCTCCTCCGGGCGCCGATCTGACTGATGTCGGGTTGGCCGACTGAATGTTCGGAGAGGTCTCCCAGTGGCGATCAGCAAGGTTCTCGTCGTCGACGATGACACCTCAGTGCGGCGGCTGGTCTGCGACGTTCTCCAGGCGTACGGCTATGCGACGGTTTCGGCCAACGACGGCTTCTCTGCGCTGCGGATGATGCAGACGGAGCACCCGGACTGCGTGATTCTTGACGTGATGATGCCCGGGCTCGACGGCCATGCCGTCCTGAACCGGATCCGGGAGAGTGAAGGCGGCAGCGACCTTCCCGTTGTCATGCTGACTGCGGCCGCGGACGACGCCCAGGCCTGGAAGGCGTGGACCGAGGGTGTCGACTACTTTCTGGCCAAGCCGTTCAACCCCGACGAGTTGCTGAACTTCCTGGCCTACCTCGGCGCCGACTAGCCACCCTGGTGGGCTGTGGGCCGGTGGTAGCCTGGAACGCGCCGGACGTCCGTCCGGTCTCGTCGCTTGCCATCAGGATGCTCACCCGCTTACCGGCTGAGCGTTCGGGGCGCGACCCAGACGTACAAATTTGAGGAGATCGCGGCGTGCCGCTCGCCACCGACGTCAAGCAGCGGATCATGACCGACTATGCGACGGTCGAGCGCGACACCGGCTCACCCGAGGTCCAGGTGGCCATGCTGTCGCAGCGGATCAAGGATCTGACTGAGCACCTCAAGGTGCACAAGCACGACCACCACAGCCGGCGGGGGCTTCTGCTCCTCGTCGGTCAGCGTCGTCGGCTGCTCGACTACCTCCGCAGGACTGACATCGCCCGCTATCGCTCGCTGATCGAGCGTCTCGGCCTGCGCCGCTAGCTATCCGTTTCACCAGCTTCACCAGATCCAGCATTTCCATCAGCTTTAACGCGGGATGGCCGAGCGTCGGTCATCCCGCTGCCTAAGGGCACACCCGCCGGGCCGCGCATTGGCGTCGGTCCTCGGTGGTGGCCTTCGGGTTCGCCGAACTTTCCATGTGAAGGCGCCCCCCCGAAGACTTCGACTGAGCACCGACCACCTCCCCGCTGGCCTGGCCAACGAGGAGGGAGACCCGTGGACGGGTCCAACGAAGAAGTAACAGTCACCGAAGCAGTCATCAACAACCCCGGCGGAATGCGCACCATCCGGTTCGAGACCGGACGGCTGGCTCGCCAGGCCGCCGGCGCCGCGGTGGCGTATCTCGACGACGAGACCATGATCTTGTCGGCGACGTCCGCCAGCAAGCGGCCCAAGGACCAGCTCGACTTTTTCCCCTTGACGGTGGACGTCGAGGAGCGGATGTATTCGATCGGCAAGATCCCCGGATCGTTCTTCCGCCGTGAAGGGCGTCCGAGCGAAGACGCGATCCTGACCTGCCGGCTCATCGACCGGCCGCTGCGGCCTTCATTCGTGAAGGGTCTGCGCAACGAGATCCAGGTCGTGTGCACGATCCTGTCGCTGAACCCGCGCGACCTGTACGACGTCGTCGCGATTAACGCCGCCAGCGCCAGCACCATGCTGGCCGGTCTGCCGTTCTCCGGCCCGATCGGCGCCACCCGGGTGGCGCTCATCGAAGGCGCCTGGGTCGCTTTCCCCACGCACGAGGAGCTCGAGAAGGCCACGTTCGACATGGTCGTGGCGGGTCGGGTGCTCGAGGGAACCGACAGCGAGGGTCGTCCCGAGGTCGCGATCATGATGGTCGAGGCTGAGGCCACGAAGGGCACTATCGACTTGGTCGCCGGCGGTGCCACCGCCCCCACCGAAGACGTCGTCGCAGCTGGTCTCGAGGCTGCCAAGCCGCCGATCGCCGCCCTGTGCGCAGCGCAGCGCGAGCTGGCCGCCAAGGCCGCGAAGCCGACCGGCGAGTTCAAGCTCTACCTCGATTACGGCCAGGACGTGCTCGATGCGGTCACCACCGCGGTGAAGGCCGAGCTGACCGCGGCGCTCACGATCGCCGGCAAGACCGAGCGTGAGAATGAGCTCGACCGGGTGCGCGACCTCGTCGACGAGCGTCTGGCCGAGAATTTCGCGGGCCGCGAGAAGGAGTTCGGCGCCGCCTACCGGTCGCTGACCAAGTCGCTGGTGCGCGAGCGCGTCATCCGCGACAAGGTCCGCATCGACGGGCGCGGACTCACCGACATCCGGGCGCTTTCAGCCGAGGTCGACGTGCTCCCGCGGGTTCACGGATCGGCGCTCTTCGAGCGTGGCGAGACCCAGATCCTGGGCGTCACCACGCTGGCCATGCTGCGCATGGAGCAGATGATCGACACGCTGAACCCGGACAACCGCAAGCGCTACATGCATAACTACAACTTCCCGCCGTACTCGACCGGTGAGACCGGGCGGGTGGGCTCGCCCAAGCGCCGCGAAATCGGCCACGGCGCGCTCGCCGAGCGGGCATTGCTGCCGGTGCTCCCGACGCGTGAGGAATTCCCCTACGCGATCAGGCAGGTTAGCGAGGCGCTGAGCTCCAACGGCTCGACCTCCATGGGCTCGGTCTGCGCAAGCACGATGAGCCTGCTCAACGCTGGTGTACCGCTCAAGGCGCCGGTGGCCGGTATTGCCATGGGTCTGATCTCCGAGGGTGGTGACTTCGTCACGCTGACCGACATCCTCGGTCAGGAAGACGCCTTCGGCGACATGGACTTCAAAGTCGCCGGCACGAAGGACTTCATCACCGCGCTGCAGCTCGACACCAAGCTGGACGGCATCCCGGCCTCCGTGCTGGGAGCTGCTCTCCAGCAGGCGCGCGGCGCCCGGCTGACGATCCTCGAGGTCATGAATTCGGCCATCGACGCACCGGACGAGATGGCTGCGACTGCTCCTCGCGTCATTGCCATCAAGATCCCGGTCGACAAGATCGGTGAGGTGATCGGCCCCAAGGGGAAGATCATCAACGCGATCCAGGATGACACCGGAGCCGACATCTCCATCGAGGACGACGGCACCATCTACATCGGTGCCACCGACGGCCCGACCGCGGAGGCAGCCCGCTCCGCGATCAACGCCATCGCGAACCCCGAATTGCCTGAGCTGGGTGCCCGCTATCTGGGGACGGTCGTGAAGACGACCAATTTCGGCGCGTTCATCTCGCTGACCCCGGGCCGCGACGGCCTGCTTCACGTCAGCAAGATGAAGGCGCTGGCCGGCGGCAAGCGGGTGGCCAACCCAGAGGACGTCGTCAAGGTGGGCGACAAGGTTCAGGTCGAAATCGCCGAAATCGACCCGCGCGGCAAGATCAGCCTGGCGCCCGTGGTCGCTGAGGGCGAGGGCGACACCCCGGCTCCGGAGGTCGCGACCGCAGGTGCCGCCGCAGAATGATCGGGTGACAGCTCAGCTTGACTCCGAGCCGCTGCTCGGCGGCACCGTACGACGCACGGTGCTGCCGAGCGGGCTCAGGGTCTTGACCGAGCAGGTACCCGGGGTTCGCTCCGCCGCCATCGGCGTGTGGGTCGGCGTCGGGTCACGCGACGAGGCGCCCTCGGAGGCGGGAGCCTCGCACTACCTGGAGCATCTGCTCTTCAAGGGCACCCCGAGCCGCAGCGCCCTGGAGATCTCGGCGGCGCTCGAGGCCGTCGGAGGAGAGCTCAACGCGTTCACCTCACGCGAACACACCTGCTACTACGCCCGCGTGGTCGACCGGGATTTGCCGCTTGCCGTCGACGTCGTCTCAGACATGGTGACGGCCTCGTTGCTGCGCGCCGACGACGTCGAAGCCGAGCGCGGGGTGATCTTGGAAGAGATCGCCATGCATGAGGACGACCCGGCAGACCTCGTCCACGACGTCTTTTCCGGTGCGGCCCTCGGCGACGGGCCGCTGGGCCGGCCGGTGCTCGGCACCACCGCCAGCATCGCCGGCCTCCACCGCGACGTCATCGCCGACTACTACCGTTGCCGCTACGTGCCCGGAGCCACGGTCGTGGCTGTCAGCGGCGCTCTTGATCACCAAGACGCGCTCGAGGCCGTCATCCGGGCCTGGGATCTGAACGAGGCCACCACCGGTGACCCGGTGCGGGTCCGAGCAGGAGGAGAGCGCGCCACTTACCCCAAGGGTGGGTTGCGCGTCACGCGTCGCAGCAGCGAACAGGCGCACCTGATCCTCGGAACGCCAGGGTTTTCGCGTCACGACGATCGTCGCTACGCACTCGGACTGCTGTCCAGCGCGCTCGGCGAGGGCATGAGCAGCCGGCTCTTTCAGGAGATCCGCGAGAAGAGGGGCCTTGCCTACTCGGTCTATTCGTTCGCTTCGCATTACGCCGACACCGGCCTTTTCGGCATCTATGCGGGAGTCGCGCCCAAGCGCGCTTCCCAGGTGCTCGCTCTGTGCCGCGAGCAGCTCGACGCTGTTGCCGCAGAGGGGATTACGGCGCAGGAGCTGGAAAGGGCCAAAGGTCAGGCTCGGGGCTCGCTCGCGTTAGGAATGGAAGACACCGGTGCGCGTATGAGCCGGCTTGGCAAGAGCGAGCTGGCCCAGGGCGAAGTGATCTCGGTCGATGAGACGCTGGAGCGCATCGACGCCGTCACGCTGTCCGATGTGTCCGACGTCGCCGCAGAGATTTTCGGTCAGCCGCTTTCGCTCGGTGCGGTCGGCCCGTTCGAAGTCAGTGAGCTGGCCTCGGCCGTCGCTTAGCCTGCCGTCGCACAGCCAGTTGCCGCACAGCCAGGGGAGAGCTTCGTGGGATTGAAGGTCGGGGTACTCGGAGCCCGCGGCAAGATGGGCCGCCAGGTGTGCGCAGCGGTCAACGCCGCAGACGACCTGGAGCTGGTGGCGCAGGTTGACGAGGGCGATGACTGGGAGCAGCTACGCGCTGCAGATGTGGTCGTCGATTTCACCGCACCTGCCGTGGTCATGAACAATCTGAAATGGTGTCTGGACGCCGGGCTCTCGGTCGTTGTCGGCACGACCGGTTTTGATGACGCCCGGCTCGATGAGGTACGCGGATGGTTGAAGCAGTCGCCGGACGCGGGGGTGCTCATCGCACCGAACTTCGGCATTGCCGCTGTGTTGATGATGAAGTTCTCCGCCTGGGCGGCTCGCTGGTTCGACTCGGTGGAAATCATCGAGATGCACCATGCCGGCAAGGTCGACGCGCCCAGCGGCACCGCCCGGCGAACCGCCGAGTTGATCGCCGAGGCGCGCCGCGATGCCGGGATCGATGTGTCGGGCCCCGATGCGACCGCTACCTCCCTGCCAGGTGCCCGCGGGGCCAGCGTCGCTGGTGTGCCGGTGCACGCCATCCGGCTGGTGGGACTCGTCGCTCACCAGGAAGTCCTGTTCGGCACCGCCGGGGAAACCCTCACCATCCGCCACGACTCGCTGGACCGGGAGTCCTTCATGCCGGGTGTCCTGCTGGCGGTGCGGTCGGTGCGCGACCGGCCAGGGCTCACTGTGGGCATCGAGGACCTGCTCGGGTTATGACTACCCGCCCAGTGGGGCGCACCCGGGGCAGGCGCGGCCTACGTTCCCGCGACGTCGTGGGGCTGCTGGTCGTGGTTTTGGCGTTTTATCTGCTGCTCATCGGGGTGCGCGGAATCTCGCTGCTGGGCGATCATCGCTGGATCGTCAAGGGCCTGGGAATCGGTGTGCTGCTGCTTCCGCTGGTCGGAGTCGCGATCGTCGTCGCCGAGGTGCGGTTCGGGCGTGCCACGGAGCGGCTCGCCAAACTCCTCAATGACGATCCCTGCCCGCAGGCCGAGAAGCGGGATCCGGACCAGGCGTTCGCCCTCCGCCAAGCGCAGGTCGAGGCCACGCCGGACGACTGGCAATCCTGGTATCGCCTCGCCATCGCCTACGGAGAAGCCCGCGACACCGCGCGTGGCCGGCGCACCATGCGCAAGGCGATCGCGATGGAGCGCGCACTGCGGCCGTGAGTCTGGACTCCCAGGCTCCTCTGTCGAGGATTCCGAGCGCTCGTGCCGTGTGATTCGAGCGCGTCCGCAGCAACCCCCGGATGTGTCGGTTTTCGCGACGGAAAGTGGCAAATCCGGTGTAGCAGATGCCCCGCTCGTTGCTTGTGTTCAGGCGGCTAGTTCGGCCACGAAGATCGCCGTGCCCGGGAAGAGCTCTCCGCGCAGTGGGCTCCACTGCCCCCACTCGCGGGTATGGCCAGCCGGCCACTCGGGTTCCACGATGTCCAGGACGGTGAAGCCAGCCGCCACAAGCTCGCGTATCCGGTCGCCGATCGTGCGGTGGGCCTCGACGTAGAGGGCTCGCCCGGATGCATCATGTTCGACGTAGGACCGGCGGTCGAAGTAGGACCGCTCCACCACCAGTCCGGCCGGCCCCGGGTCGTCGCGCATGCACCACCGCATCGGGTGGTTGGTGCTGAAAACCCAGCGTCCGCCCGGTCGCAGCACGCGGGCGACTTCGCGCATCACCGCGGCGCTGTCAGGCACGAAGGGGATCGCGCCGAACGCCGAGCACGCAATGTCGATCGACCCTTCGGGCAGCGGCAGTGCGCCGGCGTCCGCCTGCAGGAGGAAGGGTGCGGGCTCACCCGCCGCGTTCTGGATCGCCGCCTGCGCGTGACGAAGCTGACCGGCGGAGACGTCGAGGGCGACGACTCTTGCTCCTTGCCTACGCAACCAGCGGGCGCACTGGGCCGCGCCGCACCCGACTTCCAGCACCAGCTGTCCAGCGAGCGCCGAGGTCGGACCGAGAAGCTGGATGTCGCCTTCGCGGAGCCCTTCTGGGCACCAGATGAAGTCCGAGCCGGGCCGGCCATCGGGCGTCTTCGAACCCGCCAGAAATTCGCCGTGTTCGGCCTGGTAGTCGTCCGCCTCTTCGTCCCACCAGCCTCGACTGGCCCGCACAGCGGTTTCCTGGCCTATGTCGGCATACCCGACGCTGATCAGGTGCTCGTCGCCCGCGGAATCCACCAGGTCATCCTGCCGCTGATCTACTTCGGTGTTTACTACGGGATTGACCATCTCACAGGCTGGCATACACTAGTTGGACACAGGGGTCTGCGCGGTCTCAGACGTAGCAGATCCGCTCGATTCGTCTCACGGTCTCTCACAGCAGTTTTCCGGCCCGGCGGTTCGACCCGGCCCTTGTGTGACGTTTCGATCCCTGTCCGGAGACCAACCCCTTGACGATCAGCACCGCCGACGCGCCCGCCACTGCAGATGCCGCAGAGCCTACGGGCTCGGCCCAAGTGGTAGTGAACGATTTCGGCTCCGAGGACGAGTTCCTCGCCGCAATTGACTCGACGATCAAGTACTTCAACGACGGCGACATCGTCGACGGCGTCATCGTCAAGATCGACCGGGATGAAGTTCTGCTCGACATCGGCTACAAGACCGAGGGCGTCATCCCGTCCCGGGAGTTGTCGATCAAGCACGACGTGAACCCCAACGAGGTTGTCTCCCTGGGCGACCAGGTCGAGGCCCTAGTCCTCCAGAAGGAGGACAAAGAGGGGCGTCTGATCCTGTCCAAGAAGCGGGCTCAGTACGAGCGCGCCTGGGGCACGATCGAGCAGCTCAAGGAGGAGGACGGCGTCGTCACCGGCACCGTCATCGAGGTCGTCAAGGGTGGCCTGATCCTCGACATCGGCCTCCGTGGCTTCCTTCCGGCGTCGCTGGTCGAGATGCGCCGGGTCCGCGATCTGCAGCCCTATGTCGGTCGCGAGCTCGAAGCCAAGATCATCGAGCTGGACAAAAACCGCAACAACGTCGTGCTGTCCCGCCGCGCCTGGTTGGAGCAGACCCAGAGCGAGGTCCGCAGCGAGTTCCTGGGCAAGCTGGCCAAGGGTCAGGTCCGCTCCGGTGTTGTCAGCTCGATCGTGAACTTCGGTGCGTTCGTTGATCTCGGCGGCGTCGACGGTCTGGTCCACGTCAGCGAGCTCTCCTGGAAGCACATCGACCACCCGTCTGAGGTTGTCGAGGTCGGCCAGGAGGTCACGGTCGAGGTTCTCGACGTCGACATGGACCGCGAGCGCGTCTCCCTGTCGCTCAAGGCCACCCAAGAAGACCCGTGGCGTCAATTCGCCCGCACTCACGCTATCGGCCAGGTCGTGCCGGGCCGGGCCACCAAGCTGGTGCCGTTCGGAGCGTTCGTACGCGTCGACGAGGGCATCGAGGGTCTGGTGCACATCTCCGAGCTCGCCGAGCGTCATGTCGAGCTGCCGGAGCAGGTCGTGCAGGTCGGCGACGAGATCATGGTCAAGGTCATCGACATCGACCTGGAGCGCCGTCGGATCAGCCTGTCGCTCAAGCAGGCGAACGAGTCCGCCCACGACGTCGAGGCGAGCGAGTTCGACCCGACGCAGTACGGGATGGAAGCCACCTACGACGACGCGGGCAATTACATCTACCCCGAAGGCTTCGACTCCGACACCGGCGAATGGCTGCCGGGTTACGAGACGCAGCAGGCCGCGTGGGAGAGCCAGTACGAGGCCGCCCGCCAGCGTTACGAGCAGCACATGAGCCAGCTTCGTGCCGCCCAGGCTGCGGAGGTCGAGGCCAGCGGCCCGTCCACCTACTCGTCCGATTCCGAGGAAGGTGCGTCGGCACTGGACGAGGAGTCGCTTCGTCGGCTGCGCGAGCAGTTTGGGAACGACCAGGCCTAAATCAGCCAGCTCAGAAAGCCCCGCAGGTCTTGCGCCTGCGGGGCTTTCTCTTTGCGCGGTTGGCCTGTGGCGCGGCCGCGGCGGGGCCTGGTCTGGCTTTGTCCAAAACCTGGACCTGGTCTGGCCTGCCCCCTAACGTGATCACCGGGGCGACGTGAAACGCTGCTGCTGATCGGGCCGACACCGGTGCAGTTCGTCCTCTTTTCCGGACCGTGGCCGCGTACGGCGAAAGGATCACAGTGACCGACTGGGACGGCTTCCAGGCCCAGGTGCATCCGGGTGAAGGGATCATCGCGCGCACCCCGGGCGGCGCGTTGGTGCTGCCACAGCCGAATGCCGAGCAGCAGCAGACGGTCGACCAATTGCTCGATCTGGTGCGGGAAGCCAAGCCGGGCGGCGGGCGGGGCCTGGCCCGCAAGCTCGCCGGCATCTTGGCCTCCGCGGACAGCGACGAGTCTTTGGACCTGGCGCTGCTGGCGCCGCTCGGCGGGGGCGACGTGGCAGTCCTCGTCGTCGGTGACGTCGATGTCACGGCGGATGGCGCCGAGGGCCAGGTGCTTGTCTCCGGCCGCGACGCGCTTACCTGGGTCGACCGGGTGTTGCGGGCGCCGACGTCTGTCATCGTGACGACCGGCACCGACCGCACTCGAGGCACTGCCGGCGGTACGGCGGCGCTGGGTTCCTCGGATCTGGTCGCGGGGATCGTCCCCGGCGGAGGCCTGAGCCTGGTCCCCCGGGGAGCCGGTGCAGCGATAGCACTGCCCGCGTCCGTCGATGACGTGAAGGCGATGCCAGCGGCCGTGCCAGCCCCCGGAGCCGCGCCGGTCGCGGAGGCCGTGCCCATACCCGTGCCTCCGGATCCGGTTGTAGCCGAACCGCCGGAGCCTGAGCCGGCACCTGAGTTTGAAGTCGAGTCACTTCAGGATCCCGCCGAAATCCAACGGCCCCCGCTGCCCGTCGACGAGCCCGGGGCACCGGCCGGCGCCGCCCAAGTGCAGATCAAAGGGGTCTACTGCAAGCGGGGTCATTTCAACGATCCGATGGCGCAGTTCTGCACCGTCTGCGGGATCAACATGGTCCAGCAGACGCCCGCGCTGGTCGACGGTCCGCGTCCTCCGCTCGGGGTGCTGGTCTTCGACGACGGCTCGGTCTTCCAGCTCGAGCAGGACTACGTTCTGGGCCGCCAACCCGAGCGCGCGCCAGAGGTGCTTTCCGGGTCGGCGCTGCCGCTGCGACTCGAGGACACCGGCGGCACCGTCTCCCGAGCACACGCGTTGATCGCGCTGGAGGAATGGACCGTCCGACTGTCTGACCACGGCTCGGCGAACGGCACGTACATCACGATGCCCAACAGCACCGACTGGCAGCAGGTGCCCCAAAACGGGCGCGTCGTACTGGTCCCCGGCACCACCATCAAGCTCGGCAACCGCACCCTGAAGTTCGAATCGCATCGCGGTCAGCGTTAGCGCGAGTGGACGCGATCGCGGACTACACGTTCGTCCGGCCCCTGGGCGTAGGCAATCACGGCCGCTACTACCTGGCGACGCCACCCGCCCGGTTAGGGCTGCAGGTCCCCTTCGTCGTCGTGAAGGTGGTCGCCGGGCAGACGACCTCGGACACTTTCGCCCGGGCCACCAGGGAGCTCAAGGCGTTCGCCGCCGTTCGATCGCCGTATCTGGTGCGACTGTTCGATGCCGGGCAGCAGGCGGGGACATTCTTTTACGCCATGGAGTGGCTCGAGCGGGGTTCGCTCGGCGAGCCCTCCGCTGAGCTGCGCAAGGACGATGCTCGCAAAGCCGTCGCCGATGCCGCCCGCGCGGCTCATGCGCTGCACGAGGCCGGAATCGTCCATCAAGACATCGCGCCCGAAAACGTGCTGCTGGCCGAGGACGGTGGGCGGCTCGCCGACTTGGGCCTGGCCAAGGTCCTGGCACCGGGCGTCACCGTGACCAGCATCGGGAGCCGCAGCATCGGAGCGGTGGAATTCGTCGATCCGGCGATGCTCGCGGGTGGTAAGCCGTCACGGCTCACTGATGTCTACGGCCTCGGCATGACCCTGCACCGGGCGTTGAGCGGCTGCGGCATGTTCGGCGTGCTCCCTTCCGACCAACCAATGATGGCGATGCGGGCGGTGCTCGCCGGCAGTCCGAAAGTCGATCCCTCACTCGGCGCGCTCGAGGCCGCACTGGTCATGGCGTGCGTAGACGCCGATCTCTCCCATCGCCCGCGCACTGCCCTCGAGGTGGCCGAGCGGATCGACGACCTCCCCGCGCCACATGGCACTTTGCCGGCGTACGCAGCTTTGGGAGGAGCGCGATGAAACGGGTCGGGCTGACGGGCGGAATCGGATCGGGCAAGAGCACCGTCGCGCGCCTGCTGGCTGGACACGGTGCCGTGATCGTCGACTCGGACGCCATCGCCCGCCAGGTTGTAGCCCCGGGGACTGCGGGTCTGGCGGAGATTGTGGCGACCTTCGGGGACGGCGTTCTGCAGCCTGACGGCGCGCTCGATCGACCCGGGCTCGGGCGGATCGTCTTTGCCGATCCGGTCGCCCTTCGCAAGCTCGAAGCGATCACGCATCCCCGGATCCAGGCCGAGTCCGCCCGCTTGATCGAGCACGCAGAGGCGGCGGGCGCGCCGGTCCTGGTGCACGACATACCCCTGCTGGTCGAAAACGGGCTGCCCGAGACCTTCGAGGAGGTGCTCGTCGTCGAGGCGCCCGACGAGCTGCGTCTGGAGCGGCTGGCCGAGCGGGGACTGCCCCGGGATCAGGCACTGGAGCGGATGAGATCGCAGGCCACTAACGAAGATCGCCGGGCGGCGGCGACTCAGCTGATCGACAACTCAGGCTCACTGGAGGAGCTTCGCGGCCGGGTGGATGAGGTCTGGGCTGCACTCACCGGCTGAGCCGAGCTGAGCCCGATATCTGAGTCGGCACGAAAGCGGATTCTGTCGGACCCCTGTGGTGTTGTAGACATCGTGGCCCCGACGATTGAGCGTCCCAAGAACGACATCCAGCGATCTCTTCGGCCCTTTCACGTCGTCAGCGATTTTGAGGCCGCCGGCGATCAGCCCGCCGCCATCGACGAGCTTGCTCGCCGCATCGAGGCGGGCGAGCAGGATGTCGTCCTCCTCGGAGCCACGGGCACTGGAAAGAGCGCCACCGCAGCGTGGTTGATCGAGCGGTTGCAGCGCCCGACTCTGGTGCTCGCGCCGAACAAGACCCTGGCCGCTCAGCTGGCCAACGAATTCCGCGAGCTGCTCCCGGACAACGCGGTGGAGTATTTCGTCTCGTACTACGACTACTACCAGCCCGAGGCATACGTCCCGCAGACCGACACCTACATCGAGAAGGACTCGTCGGTGAACGATGAGGTGGAGCGGCTGCGTCACTCGGCGACAATGAGCCTGCTCACCCGTCGCGATGTCGTGGTGGTCGCGTCCGTGTCCTGCATCTACGGCTTGGGCACCCCGCAGGAATACATCGACCGGTCGGTGCGGCTCGCGGTCGGCCAGACGTATGACCGCGACAGGCTGCTTCGCCAGCTCGTCGACATCCAATACTCCCGTAACGACCTGGCATTCACTCGAGGCACGTTCCGGGTGCGCGGCGACACCGTCGAGATCTTTCCGGCGTACGAGGAGCTCGCGGTGCGTGTCGAGCTCTTCGGCGACGAGATCGAAAAGCTGACGTATCTGCATCCTCTGACCGGCGAGGTGGTCTCGGAGTCCGAGCAGCTCATGGTCTTCCCGGCCACTCACTACGTCGCTGGTCCCGAGCGGATGGAGCGGGCGATCAGGGGGATCGAGGCCGAGCAGCAGGCCAGGCTGGCGGAGCTCGAGCAGCAGGGCAAGATGCTCGAGGCGCAGCGGCTGCGGATGCGCACCACCTACGACATCGAGATGATGCGCCAGGTGGGCTTCTGCTCCGGAATCGAGAATTACTCGCGTCATATCGACGGTCGCGAGGCCGGCACCGCGCCGCACACCCTGCTCGATTACTTCCCGGAAGATTTCCTGCTGGTCATCGACGAGTCCCACACGACGGTGCCGCAGGTCGGCGCGATGTATGAGGGCGACATGAGTCGCAAGCGCACCCTCGTCGATCACGGCTTCCGGCTTCCCAGCGCCATGGACAACCGTCCGCTGAAGTTCGATGAGTTCCTCGATCGCATCGGCCAGACCGTCTACATGTCGGCGACCCCCGGCAAGTATGAGCTGGCCAAAGGTGACGGTGTGGTCGAGCAGATCATCCGTCCGACCGGCCTGATTGATCCGGAGATCGTCATCAAAGCCACCAAGGGCCAGATCGACGACCTGGTTCATGAGATCCGGCTGCGGGCCGAGCGCGACGAGCGGGTGCTGGTCACCACGCTGACCAAGAAGATGTCCGAAGACCTCACCGATTACCTGCTCGATCTCGGGATCCGCGTTCGTTACCTGCACAGCGAGGTCGACACCATCCGGCGGATCGAGCTGCTCAAAGAGCTGCGAATGGGTGATTACGACGTGCTGGTGGGGATCAACCTGCTGCGTGAAGGCCTGGATCTTCCCGAGGTCTCACTCGTCAGCATTCTGGACGCCGACAAGGAGGGTTTCCTGCGCTCGGGCACATCGCTGATCCAGACCATCGGGCGGGCGGCTCGTAACGTCTCGGGCCAGGTGCACATGTACGCCGACAACATCACGCCCTCGATGAAGCTCGCGATCGATGAGACAAACCGGCGCCGCGAAAAGCAGGTCGCGTACAACACCGAACGCGGTCTGGATCCGCAGCCGCTACGCAAGCGAATCGTCGACATCTTGGACGACCTGGTGCGTGAGAATGCCAACGGCGAGATGATCGGCGGCTCGGGGCGTAGCCAGTCACGAGGCAAGGCTCCGGTGCCGGGGATGTCGTCGAAGGCCGACAGCGTGGGCAAGCACGCCGCCGCCTTGGCCGGTATGCCCAAAGCAGAGCTGGCGCAGCTGATTCAGCAGCTCTCGGACGAGATGCACGAGGCTGCTAAGGAGCTGCACTTCGAGCTGGCGGCCCGGCTGCGTGACGAGATCGGTGAGCTGCGCAAGGAGCTGCGCGGAATGTCGGCGGCTAACGTCGGCTGACGAAAGCTGACGTCATTGAGGGCGCGCGTCTCACCAGCCGCGCGAGCGCCACTCCTGCAGATGCGGACGTTCCAGACCGAGCGTCGTGTCGTTGCCGTGTCCGGGATAGACCCACGTCTCGTCCGGTAGTGGTCCGAATACCTTGCGTTCCACGTCGTCGATCAGTGTCGTGAATCGTGAGGGGTCCTTCTCGGTGTTGCCGACCCCGCCGGGGAACAGGCAGTCACCGGTGAACAGATGCGGGCGGGAGAGTTCCTGTTTGGGCTCATACAGCAGGGCAATGGAGCCCGGCGTGTGGCCGACGAGGTGAATGACGCGGAGCCGGGCTTGTCCGACGCTGACCTCGTCTCCGTCGTTCACCAGCAGCCGCGGCCGCACGGGGAGCTCTGGCGCGTCGTCGGGGTGTGCAACCCCTTCCGCGCCGGTCGCCTTGGTGACGGCGTCCAGCGCCTGCACGTGGTCCCAGTGTTTGTGGGTCGTCACCACGGTCGTCAACCCTGCGTCGCCGACCAGGCTCAGTAGGCGGGGTGCGTCGTTGGCGGCATCGATCAGCAGCTGGTCGCCGGTGACGGTGCACCGCAGCAAGTAGCAATTGTTGTCGAAGTCGCCGACGCTGACCTTCGTCAGGTGCAGGCCCGGAAGTTCGCGGGTGGCTGCGGGTCCGCCGGGAGTGACATTTCCGGTGTACGTGCCGGTGCCGGTTGTGGGCATCCGCACATCCTGCCTCCCGATGCCTTCGCTTGCATCCGCGGCTTGCCGTCGCGGGACTACTCGGTCCTCGGCGAGCGTTTTGTCAGTGGGTCTCCGTAGCATTCAGAGCAAGCGCGGAGCGGACTCCCGGCCAGACCCACAGCGGGTAATTGTGGCGGCTGAGATCAGCAACAAATGGGGCGTAAGGGGCGGCATGTCTGCCTGGGCGGAGGAGCATGGCTGAGCGACTGATCGTGCGGGGTGCACGCGAGCACAACCTGCGCGACGTCTCCCTGGATTTACCCCGGGATGCCCTGATCGTCTTCACCGGACTGTCCGGATCGGGCAAGTCGAGCCTTGCGTTCGACACCATCTTTGCCGAGGGTCAGCGGCGCTACGTCGAGAGTTTGTCGGCGTACGCAAGGCAGTTCCTCGGTCAGATGGACAAGCCCGACGTCGACTTCATCGAGGGGCTGTCGCCGGCCGTTTCCATCGATCAGAAGTCGACATCGCGTAACCCGCGGTCGACGGTGGGCACCATCACCGAGGTCTATGACTATCTGCGGCTGCTCTATGCCAGGGCCGGCCGTCCGCACTGCCCCAAGTGCGGACGTCCGATCGCCCGCCAGACCCCGCAGCAGATCGTCGATCAGCTTTTGGAGCTGGACGAGGGCACCCGCTTTCAGGTGCTTGCCCCGGTCGTCCGCGGCCGTAAGGGTGAATACGCGGAGCTCTTCCTCGACCTGCAGACAAAGGGATTTTCGCGGGCCCGCGTGGATGGGCGCACCTACCGGCTGGCCGATGAGCAGATCAAGATCGATAAGCAGAAGAAGCACACCATCGAGGTGGTCGTCGATCGCCTCACTGCTCGGGCGAGCGCCAAGCAGCGGCTGACCGATTCGGTCGAGACGGCGCTGCGCCTGGCTGACGGAATGGTGCTGATCGATTTCGTCGACCGGCCGGAGAAGGATCCCGAGCGCGAGCGGATGTTCTCGGAGCATCTCGCGTGCCTCTACGACAACCTGTCGTTCGAAGATCTCGAGCCGCGGTCGTTCTCGTTCAACTCCCCATACGGCGCCTGCCCGGCGTGTAGTGGCCTGGGCACCAAGAAGCAGGTCGACGCCGAACTAGTGGTGCCCGATCCCTCGCTGTCGCTGGCCAAAGGCGCGATCCAGCCGTGGTCCACCGGACACAACGCCGACTACTTCGGCCGATTGCTCACGGCGGTGTCGGAGCACGTTGGCTTCCGGATGGACACCCCTTGGGAGCGTCTGCCGGACGTCGTGCAGACCATCCTGCTCGAGGGCATTCCGGACGAGCAGATCCACGTGCGTTACCGCAACCGGTTTAACCGGGAGCGTTCGTATTACACGAATTTCGAGGGGGTCATCTCCTACCTCGACCGCCGTCATCGGGAGGCGGAGTCCGACTCCGCCCGGGAGCGCTGGGAGGGGTATCTGCGCGATATCCCGTGCCCCACCTGCCGCGGTGCCCGGTTGAAGCCGGAGTCGCTGGCCGTGACGATGGGCGGCCGTTCGATCGCGGAGATCGCCGAGATGTCGATCGCTGACGCGGCCGATTTTCTCGGCGGCCTGACGCTCAGCGATCGGGAGGCGCAGATCGCCGGGCGGGTGCTCAAGGAGGTCGACGCCCGGCTGCGATTCTTGCTCGATGTGGGCTTGGATTACCTCTCGCTCGACCGGGCGGCGGGCACGCTGGCCGGCGGTGAGGCGCAGCGCATTCGACTTGCGACCCAGATCGGGTCGGGTCTGGTCGGGGTGCTCTACGTCCTGGACGAGCCTTCGATCGGTCTGCACCAGCGTGACAACCGGCGCTTGATCGAGACCCTGATCCGGCTGCGGGATCTGGGAAATACCCTGATCGTCGTCGAGCACGACGAAGACACGATCCGGGCTGCCGACTGGGCTGTGGACATCGGCCCGGGCGCTGGTGAGCATGGTGGCGAGGTCGTCGTCAGCGGTCCCGTCCAGGATCTGCTCGACAGCGAGGAATCGCTGACGGGTGCCTACCTTTCGGGCCGACGGTCGATCCCGATCCCCGATATCCGGCGGGCTCCTGACCCGAGCCGCCGGGTCGTTGTCCACGATGCCCGTGAGCACAACCTGCGCGATGTCACCGTTGGCTTCCCGCTCGGGTGTTTCGTGGCCGTGACGGGGGTGTCCGGGTCCGGAAAGTCCAGTCTGGTCAACGACATTCTGGCCTCGGTGCTCGCCAACAAGCTCAACGGCGCGCGTGAGGTGCCAGGCAGGCATCGCTCGGTCACCGGTCTGGAGCATCTGGACAAGGTGGTGCGGGTCGACCAGTCACCCATTGGTCGCACGCCGCGGTCGAACCCGGCGACCTATACCGGGGTCTTCGACCATGTGCGCAAGTTGTTCGCCGATACGACCGAGGCCAAGGTTCGTGGCTACCTGCCGGGGCGCTTCTCGTTCAATGTCAAGGGCGGTCGCTGCGAAGCCTGCTCCGGTGACGGCACGATCAAGATTGAAATGAACTTCCTGCCGGATGTCTATGTGCCGTGCGAGGTCTGCCACGGGGCGCGTTACAACCGGGAGACCCTCGAGGTTCACTTCAAGGGCAAGTCCATCGCCGACGTTCTCGATATGCCCATCGAGGAGGGCGCCGACTTCTTTGCCGCGGTGCCGTCGATCGCGCGGCACCTTCGCACCCTGGTCGACGTCGGGCTGGGCTACGTCCGGCTCGGGCAGCCGGCCCCGACCCTGTCAGGTGGTGAGGCACAGCGGGTCAAGCTCGCCAGTGAATTGCAGAAGCGGTCGACGGGACGCACCATTTATGTCCTGGACGAGCCCACCACCGGCCTCCATTTTGAGGATGTACGCAAGTTGCTGGGCGTCCTCGGCAGGTTGGTCGACCAGGGCAATTCGGTCATCGTCATCGAGCACAATCTTGACGTGATCAAGACCGCTGACTGGGTCGTGGATCTTGGGCCCGAGGGCGGCACGGGCGGTGGGCTGGTCGTGGCAGAAGGCACGCCCGAAGAGGTCGCCCGAGTGGCCGAAAGCCATACCGGACGCTTTCTGCAGCACGTGCTGGGTGATCGGGTCACCGGCAAGCCGGGCAAGTCCACCCGGCCTACTAAGCCCACCAGGCCCGCCAAGTCCCCCCAGCCGGCCAAGAGCTCCAAGGCCGCCACGCCCGTGAAGAGTGCCAAGTCTGTGAAGACCGCCAAGAGCGCTTCCGCGGTCAAGACGGCGAAGGCCGCGCCCCGTCGCAGAAGGGCTGCCGCCGCCAACTGATCAGCAGGTGCGTGCCTCAGCGATCCAGCAGGCTGGTGATGACGGCGTCTACCGCTTCCGCTGACCGCTGCTCGCCGGTCGGATCCTGGGCGTCCGTCTGTGCGAGGAAGCCGCGAACGACAGAGCGCGGGGCGCTGATCCACGCCGGCCGTCCGGCGCGAGCGAGCCGCAGCAGGACGCGTTCGGATCCAGGATCGGGGGCGATCCGCACGGCCCCGTCGCCGGTGGGTTCTTCCAGGCCCGCGCGAAGGAAGTCGCGCAGCACAACCCAGGTGCCGCGCGGCAGTGCCGGGTGATCGGGCGTGCTGCTGACCTTGAGGTGGACGGCCATCGGGTCATCGCGACTCCAGGAGAGGGTGAGCACCGTGATGCGTTCGCCAGGCCGCCGCGGCGCGACCGCAAAGGGCGCGCCTGCTGACGTCGAGGGCACCGATCCGTCCCGCGACACGGCGCGGCTGACCACCACGTCGACCACTACTTCACCCAAATCGCCATGCTGCACCGAGCAACCGCCTCCCTGGCAGGCGCGGACCGCGAGGAGTGTCGCACGGTGCTGATGGGGGGTTGCCGGGGGATCCCCGCGGTTGGTTTCCGGCGGAGCTGCGGGTCCCAACCGGGTGCTGCCGCGACTACCCTCAGCTTGTGGCGAATCGGGGGGTCGGCGAGGCGGACCTTTCGGCGAGCCGGGCGCCGTGGCGGCCCGCGGTGGGTTCGATCCCTGAGCAGCCAGGGGTTTACCGCTTTCGTGATGCCGGCGACCGCGTGATCTACGTCGGCAAGGCGAAAAGCCTGCGCAGCCGGCTGAATTCGTACTTCACGGGAGACCTTCATCCGCGCACCGAGCAGATGGTGCGCACCGCCCGGTCGGTCGACTGGACCGTGGTCTCCACCGAGGTCGAGGCGCTGCAGCTGGAATACACCTGGATCAAGCAGTTCGATCCCCGGTTCAATGTGCGTTACCGCGATGACAAGAGCTACCCCTGGCTGGCGGTGACGCTGGACGAGGAAGTCCCGCGCCTACAGGTGATGCGCGGTCCCAAGCGCAAGGGCGTGCGGTATTTCGGCCCTTATTCGCATGCCTGGGCCATCCGCGAGACGTTGGACCTGCTGCTGCGCGTCTTTCCGGCTCGCACCTGCAGCAAAGGTGTCTACAAGCGGGCCCAGCAGGTCGGCCGCCCGTGCCTATTCGGCTATATCGACAAGTGCTCCGCGCCGTGCGTCGGGCGGGTGACGATCGACGAACACCGCGAGATCGTCAACGATTTCTGCGATTTCCTGGCCGGCCAGACCGGCAGGTTCCTCCGCCGGCTCGAGGCGCAGATGCGCGAGGCGTCGGATGCCCAGGAGTACGAGCGGGCGGCGCGCCTGCGAGACGACATCGGCGCATTGCGACGGGCGATCGAAAAGCAGGCGGTGGTGCTCGGCGACGACACCGATGCCGATGCGGTCGCCTTCGCCCAGGACGAGCTCGAAGCGGCGGTCTTCGTCTTTCACGTTCGGGGTGGCCGGGTGCGGGGCCAACGCGGCTTCGTCGTCGACAAGCTGGACGGTGAAGATCTCCCGGAACTGGTCGAGCGCTTCGTGTCGCAGGCCTACCTCGTGGACGGCTACGAAGTGCCCCGCGAAGTACTGGTGCCGGCCGCGCCGGAAGACGCTGACGTAGTTGCCGAATTGTTGACGCTCCAGCGGGGGAGCCGGGTCGAGCTGCGCGTGCCCCAGCGCGGCGACAAGCGTGCGCTCCTGGAGACCGTCGCGCGCAACGCCGAGCATGCGTTCACCCAGCACAAGCTGCGCCGGGCCAGCGACCTCTCAGCGCGTTCGAGGGCGCTGTCCGAATTGCAGGACGCGCTCGGCCTGGCTGATGCGCCCCTGCGCATCGAATGCTTCGACATCTCCAACCTGCAAAACACAAATGTCGTCGCGAGCATGGTCGTCTTCGAGGACGGCATAGCGCGCAAATCCGAATATCGCCGCTTCGCGATCCGGGGCTCCGACGCTCCCGGCTCCGGCGGCTCAGAGGGCCCGGAGGGAGTCGTCCCGGGCGGCGACGTCGACTGGTTGCACGAGGCGGTCAGGCGCCGCTTCGCCCGCTACCTCGACGAGACCGGAACCCCACGCGTATCGGCTGGAGCGGGTGCGGTAGGTGCGGAGACCGGCGCCCCGGATGAGCCGGTGGTCGAGGGGCCGCGCCGTTTCGCCTACCCACCTAACCTGGTGGTGGTGGACGGTGGATTCCCACAAGTCAATGCCGGCGCTGCTGCGCTGGAGGAGTTGGGGATTTCCGACGTCGCGATCGTCGGCTTGGCCAAGCGCCTGGAGGAGGTATGGGTGCCGGGCGACCCGGATCCCATCATCCTGCCGCGCACGAGCGAGGGTCTCTACCTGCTGCAGCGGGTCCGGGATGAGGCCCACCGGTTCGCCATCACCTATCACCGTCAGAAGCGCTCCAAATCGATGGTGGAGAGCGCGCTCGACGACGTGCCAGGGCTGGGGGAGACCAGGCGCAAGGCGCTGCTGGCCAAATTCGGGTCGCTGAAGCGTCTCCGGGCGGCAACGGCCGAGGAAATCATGGAAGTGCCGGGTATCGGCCCGCATACGGCGGAGGCCGTCGAGGTCGCGTTGCGTAGCAAACCGGCCGGCCCAGCAGTGGATCCGGCGACGGGTGAGGTGCTGTCCGGATGAGCGTCCCCGAGCCTGCGCTCACCCCGGCAGCCGTGCAGCTGGCGATCATCACCGGGCTGTCCGGCGCTGGACGCAGCACAGCGGCCAAGTGTCTGGAAGACCTGGGCTGGTTCGTGGTGGACAACCTGCCGCCGGCGCTGTTGCCCACGATGGCGGATCTCGGGCTGCGCTCCCACGGCACCGTCGACCGGATCGCCGCTGTGGTTGACGTCCGGGGCCGCGCCTTCTTCGCCGACCTGCAGGAGGCACTGCGAGCGTTGGACGAGCGCGGCACCCGTCCGCGGGTGCTGTTCCTCGAGGCGTCGGATCGGGCACTGGTCAGCCGGTTTGAAAGCGTGCGCCGGCCCCATCCGTTGCGCCAACGCGATCCCCTCGTCGACGGGATCGCCGCCGAACGTG
The DNA here is from genome assembly GCA_963839015.1 of uncultured Actinomycetota bacterium. Classification (GTDB taxonomy): domain Bacteria; phylum Actinomycetota; class Actinomycetes; order Frankiales; family Frankiaceae; genus DATAZK01. The sequence goes on from CAWITL010000002.1 coordinate 459,929, forward strand.
CGCTGCTGGCGACGCTTCGCGGCGAGGCCGATCTTGTCCTTGACACCACTGATCTCAACGTCCATCAGCTGCGCGCCAAGATCGATGCCGCCTTCGGCAGCCCTAACCGGACCGTGCTGCACGCCACCGTGATGTCATTCGGCTACAAGTACGGGCTGCCGCTGGACGCTGACGTCGTGCTGGATTGTCGCTTCATTCCCAATCCCCATTGGGTGGAGGAGCTTCGGCCGCAATCCGGACTCGATCCGGACGTTCGCGAGTACGTCTTCAATCAGCCTGGCGCCGCGGAGTTCGCTCAGCATGCGGACGAGCTCTTGTCGATCATCCGGGCCGGCTATGCCCAGGAGGGCAAGCGCTTTTTGACCCTCGGGGTCGGCTGCACGGGCGGTCGGCACCGCAGTGTGGCAATGGCGACTGCACTGGCCGAGCGATTGGTGACCGCCGGGGTCGAAGTCCGCGTCGTGCACCGTGATCTGGGCCGCGAATGAGCGCGCCCGCGGTGGTCGCCTTTGGCGGCGGTCATGGATTAGCCGCGAGCCTGGCGGCCCTGCGCCACGTGACCCCGCGGCTGACGGCGGTGGTGACGGTCGCTGACGACGGGGGCTCCTCGGGACGGCTGCGTGACGAATTGGGCGCCCTGCCACCGGGTGATCTCAGGATGGCGCTCACCTCGTTGGCCGCGGACGACGGCCGCGCGGCGCTGTGGGCCGAGACCTTTCAGCTGCGTTTTGGCGGCAGCGGTCAGCTGGCCGGCCACGCAGTGGGAAACCTGGTGCTGACCGGGCTGGCCCAGCAGACCGGTGATCCGGTCGCCGCGCTCGACGCGGCGGCCGAGCTCCTCGGGTGCTGCGGGCGGGTGCTTCCGCTGTCGCCTTCCCCGATGGACATCGTGGCCCAGTTCGCGCAGGCCGGTGGCGATTGGGGTTCGGCTGGAGTCGTCACGGTCCGTGGCCAGGTCGCGGTCGCAACCACGGGCGGGCGGCTGGAGACGATTGAACTGGTGCCCAGTGACCCGCCGGCCTGCCAGGAAGCGCTCGAGGCGGTCGGCGCCGCGGATGTTCTGGTGCTGGGCCCCGGCTCCCTGTTCACCAGCGTCCTGCCTCATCTGCTGGTGCCTGAAATGGCGAAAGCGATCCTGTCCTCGCCGGCGCGACGCGTGTTAGTGCTCAACATTGCGGCCCAGCCGGGCGAGACGGAAGGCTTCGCCCCGCACACGCATCTGGAGGAGCTTTCGCGCCTTGTCGCAGATCTGCGCCTCGATGCGGTGATCGCCGATCCACGCGTGGTCGCGGATCCCACTACGCTGCGCCAAGCAGCAGGTTTGCTCGGAGCCGAGCTGATCCTGGCCCCCGTCGCCGTCGACGGTGAGCCGCGTCATGACCCATTGGCGCTCGCGGAGGCATTTCGGGTCGCTTTTGCCCCCCGCGGGCACGACACGCCGAGCAGAAACTGAAATATGGTGCCTCAGCAGGCAGAGAAGGAGACCGTGCGTGGCCGCGATGACACCGACCGTTAAAGACGAGCTCAGTCGACTGCCAGTAGGAAAGGCCTGTTGTCGCCGCGCTGAGATGGCGGTGATCCTGCGCTTCGCGGGTGGCCTCCATCTGGCCAACGGCCGGGTCGTTGTCGAAGCAGAGCTCGACACCGCGTCGGTCGCCCGCCGGCTGCGCTCGGAGATCGCCGAAGTGTTCGGACATCCCTCCGAGATCGCGATGCTGGCAGCGGGGGGGCTGCGTCGCAGCGCCCGGTGGCTCATCCGCGTCGACCGCGGCGGGGAGTCGCTGGCGCGCTCCACCGGCCTGATCGATCAGCGGGGCCGTCCTGTCCGCGGGCTACCTCCGATGATCGTTACCGGCGGCCTTTGTGACGCTGCGGCGGCCTGGCGCGGAGCCTTCCTGGCACACGGATCGCTCACGGAGCCGGGGCGTTCTTCCTCCCTGGAGATCACCTCGCCGGGGCCCGAAGCGGCGCTAGCGCTTGTCGGAGCCGCCCGCCGGCTCGGGATCCAGGCGAAGAGCAAGCAGGTGCGGGGAGTCGACCGCGTCGTCATCCGCGACGCCGAGGCGATCGGCGCCATGCTGACCCACATGGGCGCGCACGACAGCGTCCTGGCGTGGGAAGAGCGCCGGATGCGGCGTGAGGTGCGGGCCACGGCTAACCGGCTCGCCAATTTCGACGACGCGAACCTTCGCCGTTCGGCGCGGGCTGCGGTAGCCGCGGGGGCCCGTGTGTCGGCGGCGATGGACATCCTGAGCGGTCCGTCGAACGTTGGTGACGGCCACAGCACTAACGGTGTCGACCCCGCGCACCTCGAGGCCGCGCCCGAGCACCTCCTGGCGGCGGGCGAGCTGCGGCTCAAGCACCCGCAGGCCTCACTGGAGGAGCTGGGAGCCCTGGCCGATCCGCCGATGACCAAGGACGCGGTCGCGGGCCGGATCCGCCGGCTGCTCGCCCTGGCCGACAAGCGCGCACTGGCGCTCGGGCTGCCGACCACCGAGGCCGCCGTCAGCCCGGAGCTGCTCGAGGGCGCCTAGCCGGTGTGGCGGTATCGGCACATCCAGTCGGTACGCTGCGTACACACACTTTCGCAGGTGGAGGCAGCGTGACGATTCGGGTAGGCGTTAACGGTTTCGGTCGTATTGGGCGGAATTTCTTCCGTGCGGTGGCTGCGTCAGCGGGGTCTGAGATCGAAGTCGTCGCTGTCAACGACCTCACAGACACCAAGACGCTGGCGACCCTGCTCAAGTACGACACGGTGCTGGGCCGTTTCAAAGGCACTGTCACGTCTGCCGAGGGCGCCATCACCATCGATGGCCGCGAGATGAAGGTGCTCTCCGAGCGCGACCCGGCACTCCTGCCGTGGGGAGATCTCGGCTGCGACATCGTTCTCGAGTCGACCGGCCGCTTCACCACCGGTGAGACCGCCGGGATGCACATTGACGCGGGTGCCAAGAAGGTCATCATTTCGGCGCCGGCGAAGGGTGAAGACCTCACCATCGTCATGGGCGTCAATGACGGTGTCTACGACCCCGCCGCCCACCACATCCTGTCGAACGCGTCGTGCACCACTAATTGCGTAGCGCCGATGGCGAAGGTGCTCGACGAGAGCTTCGGCATCGTCCGCGGTCTGATGACCACCACCCACGCGTACACCAATGACCAGGTGATCCTCGACTTCCCGCACTCCGATCTGCGCCGGGCCCGGGCAGCGGCCCAAAACATCATCCCGACCACCACCGGGGCCGCCAAGGCGACTGCGCTAGTGCTTCCCCAGCTCAAAGGCAAGCTTGACGGCATCGCCATGCGGGTCCCGGTGCCCGACGGTTCGGTCACCGACTTGGTCGCCACACTGGCCACCGAAGCGTCGATTGCTGAAGTCAACGCTGCCTTCAAAGCTGCTGCCGAAGGCCCGCTCAAAGACATCCTCGTCTACACCGACGACCCGATCGTCTCCAGCGACATCGTCGGCCAGCCCGCTTCCTGCACGTTTGACTCGAGCTTGACCATGGCCAGCGGTCCGATGGTGAAGATCATCGGCTGGTATGACAACGAGTGGGGCTACTCGAGCCGGCTCGTCGACCTGGTCGGCCTCGTCGGTTCACGGCTGTAGCAGGTGCAGGCGCTCACCGACCTGCTGGCGACCGGGGTAGAGGGCCGCGTAGTCGTCGTTCGGTCTGACCTGAACGTCCCGCTCGACGGAGTGCGCGTCACCGACGACGGGCGCATCCGGGCCAGCCTTCCCACGATCCAGGCGCTGTCGGATGCCGGCGCGCGGGTCGTGGTCTGCAGCCATCTCGGCCGTCCGAAGGGCGCGTTCGAGGCGAAGTATTCGCTGGCGCCGGTCGCCGAACGCCTTGGCGCGCTGCTCGACAAGCATGTCCCGCTGGCCGCCTACGACGGCCTCAGTGGCGTCGCTGGTCCGGGGGCTGCGGCGATGGTCTCGGCGATGAGCGACGGCGCCGTCGTCCTGCTGGAAAACCTGCGCTTCGATGCCGCGGAGACGAGCAAGGATCCCGCGGAGCGTGGGGCCATGGGTGACCGGTTGGCTGCCCTCGCTGGTCTTGGCGACTCGCCCGGGGCCTACGTCGACGACGCCTTTGGAGCTGTGCATCGCGCGCACGCCTCTGTGGTGGAGGTGGCAGCCCGGCTGCCGCATTACGCCGGCGGCCTCGTGCTGCGCGAGGTCGAGGTGCTGCACCGGCTCACCGGTTCGCCCGCCAAGCCCTACGTCGTGATACTCGGCGGCAGCAAGGTCAGTGACAAACTCGCGGTCATTGAGGCGTTGCTGCCGACGGTCGACCGATTGCTCGTCGGCGGAGGAATGTGCTTCACCTTCCTGGCCGCCCAGGGCCATAACGTCGGCGGTTCGCTGCTCGAGGAGAGCATGGTGGACACGTGCGGCAGGCTGCTCGCGTCGGCCGGCGGACGGCTCATCCTGCCGACCGACGTGGTGGTGGCTGCCGAGCTCTCGGCGGATGCGACGACGTCGGTCGTCTCAGCTGACGCCATCCCTGCCGGTTTGAAGGGCCTGGATATCGGTCCGAAGAGCGCGGAGCTGTTCGCGGCCGAGCTCGAAGGTGCTGAAACGGTCTTTTGGAACGGGCCGATGGGCGTTTTCGAGCTCGCCCCGTTTGCGGAGGGCACCCGAGCTGTGGCCGAGGCGGTGGCAGGTTTGAAGGGTGCCTTGACGGTCGTTGGCGGCGGAGACAGCGCGGCCGCCGTGCGGGCACTCGGGATCGACGAATCGCGATTCGGGCATATCTCGACCGGCGGCGGCGCGAGCCTGGAGTACATCGAGGGCAAGGTTCTGCCAGGATTGGCCGCCCTCGACGACGGAGCGAACTAATGGCGCGTAGTAGCGGGCGAAAGCCCCTAATCGCAGGCAACTGGAAGATGAACCTGACCCACCTGGAGGCCATAGCCCTGGTGCAGAAGGTGTCTTTCGGCCTGCGTGAAAAGGAAGCCGATGAGGTCGAGGTGGCGGTCATCCCGCCGTTCACCGCTATCCGCAGCGTCCAGACCCTGATAGAGGGCGACAAGCTGCCCCTGGTTTACGGCGCCCAGGATCTCTCGGCCCACAGCAGCGGCGCCTACACGGGGGAGATCGCCGGGTCCATGCTGGCCAAGCTCGGCTGCACCTATGTCATCGTCGGCCACAGCGAGCGCCGTCAGTATCACCACGAGGACGATTCCGTGGTGGCATCGAAGGTGCGCGCGGCCTATGCGGCTGGGCTGACCCCGATCTTGTGCGTGGGGGAGCAGGAGGAGGTCCGCGAAGACCAACGCCACATCGAGCATGTCCTCGATTCGCTGACGGCGTCGCTGGCCGGTGTCGACTCCGCTCACATCGAGGAGCCGTCCGGCTCGCTCGTCATCGCGTACGAGCCCGTGTGGGCCATCGGCACCGGCAAGACCGCCAGCTGCGATGACGCCCAGGAGATGTGCGCGGTGCTACGCGAGCGGCTGTCGGAAGTGGTCAGCCCCGGTGCGGCCGAGCGCACGCGGGTGCTCTACGGCGGCTCGGTCAAGCCCGGAAATGCCGCCGAGATCCTGGCCGAGCCCGACATCGACGGCGCCCTCGTAGGGGGCGCCAGCCTCATCGGCGAGGACTTTTGCGGGATCGTGCGAGGCGCGCTGCCGGCGGAGCAGCCGAGCGGCTCCGGGGGCGCCCGGCGGTGAAGTTAGGCCTTCGGCTCCTCGACGAGGCTGCGGCGGAGGCGATCGTTTCAGGTGGATGCCCGGTCGCTTACCGCTGCGCGCCGGATTTTCCGGCCGAGGGCGACCGTATTGCCGCCCGGCTCTTCCTGGAACGGGTGGCGGCCGGGGCGGATCCGCGGCCCTTCGGCGCCTTCCTGGTCTGTCTCACGCCGGATCTCAGTGTGCCGGATCAGCCCAATGACCTGCACGATCTTGCAATCGGCGGCATCGGCTTCCACGGTGGCGTCGACGAGCGGGGAAGGGTCGAGATCGGATACGCGATCGTGCCTTCTCACCAGCACGCGGGATACGCGACGCAGGCTTTGCAGCTGCTGATCGACAAAGCGAGAGAGCTGGGCGCCAAGGTGCTGACGGCGGAGACCGAGCCTGAAAATCTGGCCAGCCAGGCGGTGCTTGGCCACCTGGGATTCAAGGCTTGTGAGGCTTCGGGGGAGGCCGGAGACACCCTGTTTTATGAGCGTGAGATTGGTTGATGGCGTGGCGTGCGGAATGACGCGGTAGTCCTCGTGGTAAGAATTCGCTCGCTCGCTTGCTTCGGACCCGCAGAATCGCGCCGATAGACCACTGCACGTTTCGGACGAGTCACGAGTTGACAACATCTGGGCGCGCCGTGCGTCAGATGGCCTTGACGCGTGTTCAATTTCCCGAATTGCTGTGCTGCGTTTGTGAGGATCTGTGCGGGTCTTTACGCGTTTCTCCTGGTCGGTCGAGGCCGGAGGTCCTGCCTGCCAGGGCCGCGGGGAGACAGAACGTCCGCGCGGGCAACGGAAGGACGAGGATGCTTCGAGGTAACAAGCCGGCGATCGCCATGGCGGTGGCTGGCGTGATGGCCGTCGCGGCGTGCAGCAGCAGCTCCGGCGGCAGCAGCTCCGGTAGCAACAGCAAGAGCGGCGGCAGCGTCAACCTCGCAACCCTGCCTCAAACCCCGCAGGACACCCGGGTCGGAAAGCCGGGCGGTACCTTCCGGCTGTCGATCGTCGAACCGGTCTCCATCGACCCGTGGAATGCCCAGGAGTCCGAGGGGATCCTGGTCAGCAAGAACCTGTTCGACACCTTGGTCACCGTCGACGTGAACGGCAACCTCAAAAAGCAGCTCGCCCAGAGTTACAGCACGAATTCGACTTGCACCGACTGGACATTCACGCTCAAGGCCAACCAGAAGTTCTCCAACGGTGAGCCGGTCGATGCCGAATCGATCAAGCGCGGGATGACGCGCGCGGCGCTCGGGACCGCAGCCTCCGCGGTGTCCTACCACATGGCCGGCGTCGTGGGCTTCGACGCTTTGCAGTCCAGCAAGGCGACCGATCCCACCCAGGTCGACTTCACCGGCGTCGCGGCGACCGGTGACACGCTCAAGATTGCGCTGACCGCTCCGGACTGCGAATTCGTCCTGAAGACGGCGCAGCCGGTGTTCAGCCCGGTGCCCCCCGAGGCGGGCGCCGCCACCAACACCAAGTTCAACGACGAGCCGATCGGCAACGGGCCGTTCAAGATGGCGCAGCCCTGGCAGCACGACAAGAGCATCACGCTGGTGCGCAACGACAACTACACCGACGGCCCGAAAGCGCTGCTTGACCAGGTTGACCTCACCATCAACGACGGAAGCAGCAACTCCTACGAGGACAAGGGCTTCACGAACGGCAACTTCGACTACGCGCGGGTCTCGCCCGACGACTTGAAGGCGTTCGCGGCCAAATACCACTCGAACGATCAAGCTCAGAATGCCTTCATCAAGGATATTGCGTACGGCGTCACCTACCTGATACCGATGGTCAAGAACAAGCCGTTGACCTCGGTGGCCGGTCGCGAGGCAGTGTCGTACGCCATTGACCGCGACGCGATCATCTCGGGGATCTTGAAGAACTCGGTGACGAAGGCGACATCGCTGGTTCCGCCGCCCTTCCAGACCCAGGGGACCTTTCAGCCCGGTATCTGTGCCTCGTGCGTGAAACAGGACGTCACGAAGGCGAAGGCACTGGCCCTGCAGGCCGGGCTGCCTCCGGGCACCAAGGTCAACCTCGAGTACTGGACCGGCGCCGGCCTCGACGGCTGGAGCCAGGCGATCGCGGGGGAGCTGAAGGACGAACTCGGATGGAAGGTCAATATCCAGGCCCTTCCGTTCAAGACGGTCCTCCAGAACATGAACGATCCCGCGTCAACGGGCTTGTTCACCTCGATCTGGGGCGCGGACTACCCCACCTCCTGGGCGATCCTCTACCCGCTGCTGGCGACTGAGCCGGCCGACAACCCGGGTGCCAACAGCGGCCGTTACAGCAACAAGAAGGTCGACGCGCTGCTGGCGGCGGGTCAGGCGGAGAGCGACGTGGCAAAGCGGGTAGCTGATTACCGGCAGGCCGAACAGGTGGCGATCGGGCAAGACCTGGCGGTCATCCCGCTCTGGTACACCACCGAATACCGGGTGTTCAGCACCAAGTTCGTCGGGGTGAACCAGGACTTCTTCAACAATCCGACGCTGGCGACCATCGGGCTCAAGTAAGCCGCGCGTCAGCGGCTGGGTCGTTCCGACGACCCGCCGCTGGTCGCCCCGGTTAGGCCGGGGCTGAGGGTTACGCGACGGAGGAGGGCGCAGCTTGCTGAAGTTCTTCGTTCGCCGGACTCTTCAGATGGTCTTCGTTTTCTTCGGGGCGACGATCATTCTTTTCAGTGCGCTGTTTCTCTTCGGAGATCCGGTCTCCAACCTCGGCGGCAAGACTCATTCGCCCGCAGTCGTGCACGCGTTGGACGAGAAATACGGGCTCAAGAAGCCCCTCGTCGTCCAGTACTACAAGTACGTCGAGGGCATGATTGTCCGGGGTGATCTCGGCACGAGCTATCAGCAGCAGAACCGCACGGTCAGCTCAATCCTCCCGTCAAAATTGGCGAATACGGCGAAGCTGGCGGTCTTCGCGATCATCCTCGAAATCATCGTCGGGATCGGCGTCGGCATCATTTCCGCGGTCTACAGGTATTCCGCCATCGACGTGACCACCACAGTCCTCACAACGGTGACGATCGGGCTTCCTGTTTTCGTCATCGGGTTGCTGCTGCAGGAGATCTTCGTCTTCAAGCTGCATTGGCTGCCCTATATTTTTGACGGCTCATTCCAGTCGTACATCCTGCCGGCGGTGACGTTGGCGGCGGTCGACGCCGCGCTGGTGGCCCGCTTGACGCGGGGCTCGATGCTGGAGGTGATGCGGGCGGACTACGTGCGCACGGCGACAGCCAAGGGCCTGCGCAAGCGCACTGTCACCTTCAAGCATGTGTTGCGCAATTCGATCATCCCGGTGGTCACGTACCTGGGGATCTCGTTCGGCACCCTGCTGGGGGGCGCGATCATCACCGAGAGCGTTTTCAATCTGAACGGAATCGGTAACGAACTGATCCGCGCGATTCAAAACAACGACAACCCGGTCATCATGGGCGTGGTCACCTACGGGGTGCTGGTGTTTGTGGTGGTCAATCTCATCGTCGATCTGCTCTACGCGGTGTTGGACCCCCGGGTGAGGATCGAATGAGCGAGCTGCCCGACATCGCCGCTGACCTGATCACCACCGACTCCCGACCCGATGCTCCGGAGGCCGTTCCGCTGACCGGCGGCGCCGACGTCGAGTCGAGCGCCGGGGCCGCCGTGGGTGCTGCCTTCGGACTTGGTGCAGCGACGGGTCAATGGAAAGACGTCCGCAAGCAGTTCATCCGCAACAAGCTGGCAGTCGTCGGGCTCGGAATGGTGATCTTCGTGGTCATCATCGCGATCTTCGCGCCGTGGTTGGCTCCGTACGATCCCCAGCACCAGGATCTGTTCAACACCGAGTCACCGCCGAGCTGGGAGCACTGGTTCGGTACGGACGTCGTCGGTAGGGACCAGCTGAGTCGCGTCATGTATGGCGCCCGGATTGCTCTCCTGGTCGGCGTCGTTTCCATCTTCCTGGCAGCGGTGATCGGCATCGTGCTAGGCGCGGCCGCAGGGTATTTCGGACGATTCTGGGATTCCGCGATTATGCGCATCTGCGACGTCTTCTTTGCGTTCCCGGTGCTGATCGGCGCCATCGTTATCGTGACGGTGGTCGGGCAGGGGGTGCTGCCGGTGATCCTGGCGCTGGCCATTTTCGGATGGTCGACCATCGCCCGCCTCCTGCGAGGTTCAATCCTCTCGATCCGGGAAGCGGAATACGTCGAGGCGGCCCGTTCGCTGGGGGCAAGCGGTTGGCGCATCGTGACCCGCCACATCCTGCCGAACAGCTTTGCGCCGGTGATCATTTTTGTGGCATTCAGCGTGGGCGCGGCTGTGGTTGCCGAGTCTTCGCTGTCCTACCTCGGAGTCGGGGTGAAACCCGACGTCGCCGAATGGGGAAACATGATCGCCGCCGGTCAGAGTAACTTCCAAACTGAGCCTTGGCTGGTGCTGTTTCCGTGCGCTGCCGTTGTCTTCACCGTGCTGGCGTTCATCTTCGTGGGCGACGGCCTGCGCGACGCCCTCGACCCGAAGCTGCGGTAGGGCGGCACATGACCAGCGAGCGTGGATTCCAACCGGTCGCGTCCGGCGCATCGGCCGGGCCGACTACCGGCGACCGCGAGGCCTTGCTATCCGTGGAAGACCTGCGCGTTCATTTTCAGACGGACAGCGGCGTGGTGCGCGCGGTTGACGGTGTCAGCTGGTCGGTCGGGCCCGGCGAGACGCTAGGGATCGTCGGCGAGTCGGGCTCGGGCAAGTCGGTCTCGGCGATGGCGGTGATGGGCCTGGTGCCCGCTCCGCCCGCCACCTTCCCGTCCGGCCGGATCATGTTTCGCGGCGAGGATCTTTTGACCGCCGACGACAAGCGGCTCCGTGCGTTGCGGGGCAAAGAAATCTCCATGATCTTCCAGGATCCGCTGACTGCGTTGAATCCCGTTTTCAAGATCGGCAGCCAGATCGCAGAGGTCATCAAGGTTCACGAATCGGTGTCGACCGCGAAGGCGAAGGTGCGGGCCGTCGATCTGCTCGGAGAGGTCGGAATCCCCAATCCGCGTGGCCGGGCCAGGGAATACCCTCACCAATTCTCCGGCGGCATGAGGCAACGCGCCATGATCGCTATGGCGTTGGCGCTCAATCCGGTGCTGCTGCTGGCCGATGAGCCGACCACCGCGCTGGATGTGACGGTGCAGGCCCAGATCATGGAACTGCTGGAGTCGCTTCAACAGCAGCGCGGAACGGCAATCGTCCTGATTACGCACGATCTTGGCCTGGTGGCCAGCCACGCTGACCGTGTGATCGTGATGTATGCCGGGCGGGTCGCCGAATACGCCGACACCAGCGAGCTTTTCTACCAGCCGCGCCACGCTTACACGCTCGGGCTGTTGTCGAGCCTGGCCCGGCTCGACCAGCGCCGCGCCGACCGGCTCGAGCCGATCCCGGGGTCACCGCCCAGCCTGATTCAGGTGCCGCCAGGTTGCGCGTTCAATCCCCGCTGTTCGATCGCGACTGAGGTCTGCCGCCGCACCGTTCCGCCCCTGCTCGAGCAGGACCGGCCCGGCCATCTTGCGGCCTGCCACCACAGCGATCTGGTGGCTGATCAGGCTGAGGCAGCAGCCGAACAGGAGCGCACCTCGTGACCGTGCCCAACCTTGTGAAAGAGCCGTCCGGCACCAGCGGTTCGGCGGCCGGCGCGACGCTGCTGGAAGTCGTCAATCTCAAGAAGCACTTTCCGGTGCGCGCCGGCATCGTTTTCTCGCGCACTGTCGGCGCCGTGCGGGCGGTCGACGATGTGTCGTTCAACGTGCGCAAGGGCGAAACGCTCGCGTTGGTCGGCGAATCCGGCTGTGGAAAGAGCACGACCGCTCGAACCGTGCTCCGCTTGCTCGAGCCGACGTCGGGCCGCATCATCTTTGACGGCCAGGACATCACGAAAGCGAAATCTCGTGACCTTCGCCGGTTGCGGCGCGAGATGCAGATCGTCTTCCAGGACCCGTACGCCAGCCTCAATCCACGCCAGACGGTGCGGGCCACACTGCGTGAGCCCTTCCGGATCCATGGCCTTCCGGAGCAGGGCAAGGTCGAAGAGCTGCTGGAGCGTGTCGGACTCGCGCCCGAGCACGCCAGGCGCTATCCCCACGAATTCTCAGGCGGACAGCGGCAGCGCGTAGGCATCGCCCGGGCGATCAGCCTTAACCCCAAGCTGGTCATCTGCGACGAACCGGTCTCGGCGTTGGACGTCTCCATCCAGGCGCAGGTGATCAACCTGTTGGAGGATCTGCAGCACGAGCTCGGCCTGACGTACCTGTTCATCGCCCACGACCTTTCCGTGGTGCGTCACATTGCCACTGACGTCGCGGTGATGTACCTGGGGACGATCGTCGAGCTTGCCGACCGCGACACGCTTTTCGAGCGGGCCTCGCACCCGTACACCCAGGCGTTGATCAGCGCGGTGCCCATTCCTGACCCGGTCAAGGAGCGCGCCCGCCAGCGAATCATCATCAGCGGCGACGTGCCAAGCCCGGCCAATCCCCCCAGCGGATGCCGCTTTCGGACCCGCTGCCAGGTCTTCGCGAACGAGCTCTCTGAGTCCGAGCGGGCGCGCTGCGTCAACGAGCCGCCGGAATTGATCGACCGCGGGCAGGGACATCCGGTCGCTTGCCATTACGCTAATGCCCGGGTGGTGGTGTGACGTGAAGGCAGTCCTGGCCGTAATTCTGATCCTTACAAGCTTTCTGTTGATCGCTCTGATCTTGCTGCACCGCGGCAAGGGGGGCGGTCTGTCGAACCTGTTCGGCGGTGGAGTCTCGTCCTCGCTGGGTGGGTCATCTGTCGTGGAAAAGAACCTCGACCGCTTCACGATCGCTACCGGACTGGTGTGGATCGCTTCGATCATCAGCCTCGGCCTGCTGGACAAGTGAGCCGGTGCATGGCCGGCTGAACCGGCTGGAGTGCCAGCCCTCACGCCGAGCCTTCGGTGCGCTCCTGGTCAGTGCCCTGCTGGGCCTGACCTCGGCGGCGTGCAGTTCATCATCGCCGGCTGCCGCGCCCAAGCCGGTAAGTAGCACTGAGAGCCCCTCGCCGACGCCCACGCCCACGGCGAGCGACATTCCCAAGCCCGGCGGCACCCTGCGTGTCGCGGGCGTCAGCCGGGTGCTCAACCTTGATCCGGCGAGTCCAGCCACCGAACAGTCCTTGTCGACCGGCGTCGCCACCGTGTCACCCGGCGACGGCAACGATCTCGTCGGGCGCCTGGTGCTCCGCCAGCTCTACGGCTACCAGCCGATCGAACCGGCCGAGGACACCGGCAGCATCGAGCCCGATCCCACCCTGCTGGGTCCGGTACCCGACCTCGCCGGTGGACAGCCGAAGGTCACTGACGGCGGGCTGATCGCGACCATCAAGCTGCGCAACGTGTCGTGGGACGTCCCGAGCGGGCGACGGGTGACCTCGACGGACGAGCTGCGTGCTCTCAAGCGGCTTTGTCTGCCCAGCGTCCACTCGCCGGTCGCAGGCTTCCTGTCGCAGTCCGTGGTCGGCTATCGCGTCGCTTGCACCCAGCTGACGAGCGACCCTCCTCGCACGTTGTCGGCCCTTGATGCGGTGAACGTCCCCGGCTTGTCGATAGCGGGCGACAGCACGTTGGTCATCAAACTCCTACGCCCGACCAGCGACCTGACGGCGATCCTCTCCCTTCCGGAAACGTCACCGCTGCCGGTCGAGTCGTTCGTCGGCCTTCAGGTGACGAACGACCCCGCCCAGTTCGTCGGCGACGGGCCATACCGATTCGTCCAGGCTCAGAGCGGCGAGACATATGCCCTCTCGCGTAGCCCCTCGTGGGATCCCGCGAGTGATCCGCTGCGACACGCCTATGTTGATCACGTCTCCATCCGCGGCGGTTTGAAGGCTGCGGCCGTTACGCAACTCGTCGCAGCCGGCGGCGCTGATCTGTCGCTCGACGTGCCGGCCAGCTCGGAGACGGCATCGACGGCGACGGTCGATCAGTTAGTGAGCACGTACGGGCGGGCTGCAGTTGTGCTTGCGGTCGGCACCAAGGGTCCAGCGGCCGCTCGACTCGCCGTATCGGGGGTGCGGAATGTCCTGGCGGCTTGCATCGACGCCGCCACCCGCACCCGGGTCGCCGCTGCTCTGGGCAAAGGCATAGCGACCCCCAGTGACGACCTGCTGACCGGGCTCTCGGTGAACCCGACCGGTCGCCGGCCGCTTATGCCAGTCCCGTCTCCTTCGCCGTCACCGTCGGCGAGCGGGTCCGCAGCTGCCGGCGCCTCATCGGGTCCGTCGGCCTCGGCCGCGGCGAGCGCTCCAGTGGCTTCGGCTACTGCTAGCCCCACCCCGGCCATTCCTCCCGCCCGTTGCGCGCCGGTCTACGGAGTCAAGGGCACCAACCTGACGTTGCTCACGCTCAACACCCCGCCGACCCGAGCGGCGGCTGCGGTACTGGCGTCGCGGCTGGCCGCCGCAGGCTTCCGGGTGACGGTGCACGCCGCCGACAGCCAGCAGTACGAGTTCTTCAGCAAGCAGGGGGGATGGGATCTGCTGCTGTCCGACCGCGAGCTGCGTTACCCCGATCCCCGCGCGCTTCTGGGGCCCCTGCTGGATCCGAACTGGCCGGGCGGCGATGCCATCTCGCCGGTGCTGTCGCGCACGTACACCACCCAGCTGCTCGCGGCGGTCGCCGAGACCGAGACCAAAGCCGCGCTCAAGGCGTGGGATGCGCTCGATACCCGCATCGAGGAGTCAGCCCGGCTCATCCCGCTGGCCGAGCTCAGCGGGGTCTATCCGCGCGGAACGAACGTCGCGCACGCCCCCACCGTGCCCACGTTCAGCAATGCTGATCCGACGAACGCGGCCCTGGGATCCACCCGTCCGGGGGATCCTGCTCGAAGCCCGACCCCGACGCCGTAGCATCGCTTTGTTGACCCGCGCGTAGCCCATGGTTGCGGGCGGGGTGGTCACGGAAGAGGGAGTGCTTGTGGCTGGAGGCGCGGGAGGCAACGCCATTCGGGGAAGCCGGGTCGGTGCGGGCCCCATGGGGGAGTCCGAGCGGGGCGAGCGAGCACCGCGGATTCGTATCGCGTTCTACTGTGCCAACGGCCACGAGACCCGGCCGTCCTTCGCCGAGGACGCTCCGATCCCGGAGACCTGGGATTGCCCCCGCTGCGGATACCCGGCCGGCACCGACAAGCTGAACACCCCGCCCCCGCCGCGTAACGAGCCCTACAAGACCCATCTCGCCTATGTCCGCGAGCGACGCAACGACGCTGACGGCGAAGCGATTCTGCAAGAGGCGCTCGCCAAGCTGCGCGGGCGGTAGCCCGGCGTCAGCCGCGGCTCCGGGACGAGGGCCCAGCGCGGCGGCCTCAGAGCGTAGCCGCGGCCGCGGGGTCCAGCAGCCACAGCGTCCGCTGCTGACCGCGCGCACCCGCAGCGGGCACTTCGAGTGGCGTCGAGCCCGAGAGAGCAGCCTTGACGGCATCCGCTTTCTCGCCACCGGCGGCGATGATCCACACCTCGGCTGCCGCAGCAATCGCCCGCTGCGTCAGTGAGATTCGTGTCGGCGGGGGCTTGGGGCAGTCGTACACGGCGACGACGGGGCGCTCGTCACGAGCCGCCGGCGAGTCCGGAAAGATCGAGGCGACGTGCCCCTCCGGGCCCAAGCCGAGCAGCAGGATGTCAAAGCGCGGTACGGGGCCTGACTCGCTGCGCGACGCCAGGGTGGCGGCATACCGGGCAGCTGCGGCGTCGGCGTCGTCACCGTCCTCGCCGCCCAACCATCCCATCGCGAAGACGCGTGCCGGATCGAGGTCGACGTGGTCGAGCAGTGCTTCCCGGGCAGCCTTTTCATTGCGGTCGTTGCTGTCGCGGGCGACGAAACGTTCGTCGCCCCACCAGATGTCGAGCCGCCGCCAGTCGACAGCCTCCAGGGCAGGGCTGTCTCCGATGGCGCGTAGCGAGGCAATCCCCATGCCCCCTCCGGTGAGCACGAGGCTGGCCTCGCCGCGGGCAGCCTGGGCATCGATCAGTCCGGTGATGACCCGCGCTGCGACGGCCTTGGCCAGCAGGCCGGCGTCACGATGGACGATGACCTCGGCAGGTGCACTCACTTCTTGGCCGCCGCCTCCGCCGCGGGCTTGCGCGCCGCGGATTTCGCGTTGGCTTTTGTCGGGGCCTTGCCCGGTTCATCCGTGGATGGGTCGTGCCAGATGTGCTCACGCCTGGACGACCGCGACGCCAGCCCCTTGATGCCGGTCCAGGCTGAAAGTGCTTCGGAATAGACCTCGTCGGCGTCGAGTCGGCGCACATCCTCAGCGAGCAGATCGCCAAGGTCGCGTGGCGCCAACGGCATCAGACGATCGGCCTGATCCGAGCGCTTGATCACGGCACTGCGATCATCACGGCGGCTGATGACGACCTCCGGAGGACCGGGGGCGTCGTCCGTGAGCGTGACCCTCACCTCTGAGATGTCACGGCCACTCTTCGCCAGCTCGACGGGAATGCCCAGCTTGCTGCGCAGCCAACCGATGAGCAGCGCGGTCGGAGGTGATTCGGGACCGGTGACGACCGCCGATTTGGCGGAGTTCTGCACCGAGTCGAAGGCCGCGGCTATCAGGGCGCGCCAGCCGGTGGTGCGGGCCCAGGACAGGTCGGTGTCGCCGGGCGCGTAGTCGACGGCGCGCTGGTGCAAGGCCGCCATGGGATCGGCTTCGCGGAGGCTTTCGGTGACCCGCCGGTGTGCAAAGACGCCCAGTGGGTCGTAGGCGATCTTTTCCGGCATCGAGTTGTGCCACCAGGTGACGACGGGCGCATCTGGTGCCAGCAGCGGCAACACGACCGACTCGGCGTGCAGCGCTAGGCGCCCGAACATACGCATCACGACCGCCTCCCCCGGACCGAGCCGCCCGCCGATGAGTACCTCGGCGTCAAGACGCGGGTCTGGCGCCTCGAGATGGCGCCGGATGACCAGCAGGATCCGGCAAGGGTGGGCGGACGCTGCTGCTTTTGCGGCCGCCTCCGCTTCCGCGACGGTCGACTGGTCGGTGACGACGACGAGCGTCAGCGCCAACCCGAAGGCCAGGGCACCGGCGGACCGGCGCTCAGCTTCCAGGGCCCGTACGACATCGGAACCCGTGGTGTCCCACAGCGTGGTCACGCGTCACTCCCAGCAGGATCGGTGTGCAGCCCGGCACGTTTGCCGGCCTGCCTGGCTGTGGCACAGCGGGTGAGGATCGCAGCAGCACGACTGGTCACGGTCGCCGCCAGGCCCGGCCGTCGCGTTCGAGCATCTCGTCGGCCGCCCGCGGTCCCCACTCGCCGGCCCGGTAGCGGTGCGGCTCCTTGCCGGCCCAGAACTCCTCCAGCGGATCGAGCACACGCCAGGAGTGCTCGACTTCGGCGTTGCGGGGGAAGAGGCTCTGATCGCCGATCAGCACGTCAAGAATGAGCCGCTCGTACGCCTCCGGCGAGCCCTCGGTGAAGGCCTCGCCGTAGAGGAAGTCCATGGAGACGTCGCGAACCTCCATCAGCGTGCCGGGCACCTTCGACCCGAAGCGCAGGGTGACCCCCTCATCCGGCTGAACGCGCACCACCAGCTGGTTTTGGCCGAGCTCGGTGGTGTCAGTGGCATCGAAGGGCAGGTGCGGGGCGCGTTTGAAAGAGACCGCGATCTCCGTGACCCGGCGGGGGAGCCGCTTACCGGTGCGCAGGTAGAAGGGAACCCCTGCCCAACGCCGCGTCTCCACGCCGAGCTTCACCGCGGCGTAGGTCTCGGTGGTCGAGTCCTTCGGGACTCCGGCCTCGTCGAGGTAGCCCGGCACACGCTCGCCGGCCAGCCAGCCCTGCTCGTACTGGCCCCTGATGGCGTCCAGTTCCAGGTTGTCCGGGAGCGAGACGGCTCCCAGGACCTTGACCTTCTCGGTGCGCAGCGCGTCGGCGTCGAACGAGACAGGCTCCTCCATGGCCGTCAGCGCGAGCAACTGCATCAAGTGGTTCTGCAGCACGTCGCGGGCGGCACCGGCGGAGTCGTAGAAGCCGGCCCGGCCGCTGATGCCGACGTCCTCGGCCATCGTGAACTGCACGGAATCGACGAAGTTGCTATTCCAGATGGGCTCGAAGAGCGTGTTGGCGAAGCGCAACGCCAGCAGGTTCTGAACCGTCTCCTTGCCCAGATAGTGGTCGATCCGAAAGACGTCATCGGCAGTGAAGACGTCGTCGACCAGGGCGTTGAGCGCCCGCGCCGAAGTGAGGTCGTGCCCGAAGGGCTTCTCCACGACCACCCGGCGCCAACCGCCCGACTGCTCGTTCGAGGCGAGCCCGGTGCGTTCCATCTGCTTGAGCACGGTGGGAAACGCCGGCGGCGGGATCGAGAGGTAGAAGGCGGCGTTGCCGGCGATCCCGTGGCTGTGTTCGAGGTCTTTCAGGGTCTGGCACAGCCGGTCGAAGGCATCGTCGTCGTCGAATGCGCCTGGCACGAACCTGATGCTGTCCGCCAGCCTGCTCCACACCTCGTCGCGAAACTCGGTGCGGGAATGGGCTTGCGCCGACTCGCGGGCGAGCGCAGCGAAATCCCCGTGGGACCAGTCGCGTCGGGCGAAGCCGAGCAAGACGAATCCGGGGGGTAGCAGACCGCGGTTGGCGAGGTCATAGATCGCCGGGATCAGCTTCTTGCGGGCAAGGTCGCCGGTGACGCCGAAGACCACCAGGGCACAAGGGTCGGGCACCCGGGGCAGGCGGCGATCACGTGGATCGCGCAGCGGGTTACGCCGCCCGACCAGGCCAGCCAGAGCGTCGGTCACTTCTGCGCCTCCAGCTGTTCTTTGACAGCGTCGATGAGTTGGTTCCAGGAGTCTTCGAACTTGTCGACTCCCTCGGTCTCCAGCACGTGGACCACGTCGTCGTAGTCGATGCCGACCGCCTTGAGATCATCCAGCACCCGCTGCGCCTCGACGTAATGGCCGCGGACCGTGTCTCCCTCGAAGATGCCGTGGTCATAGACCGCCTGCATGGTTGCTTCGGGCATGGTGTTGACGACGCCCGGCGCAACCAGGTCTAGGACGTACATCGTGTCGGAGTAATTGGGGTCCTTCACACCGGTGGAGGCCCAGAGCGGACGCTGCGGCTTGGCTCCGGCCGCCTCCAGCGCCTTCCACCGGTCGGAGCTGAAGACGCCCTCGTAGTGCTGGTAGGCCAGCCGGGCATTGGCGACCGCGGCCTTGCCCAGCAGGGCCTTGGCGTCAGGCGTGCCGACTTTGGCGAGCCGGGCGTCGATCTCGGTGTCGACCCGGCTGACGAAGAACGACGCCACCGAGCCGATCCCGCCGAGTTCGATGCCCGCCTTCTGGGCCCGCTCGAGCCCTTCGAGGAAGGCGTCCATCACCCGGTCGTAGCGCTCCAGGCTGAAGATCAACGTCACGTTCACGCTGATGCCTTCAGAGAGGGCCTGGCTGATCGCCGGCAGGCTGCCGAGCGTCGCCGGAATCTTGATGAACAGGTTCGGCCGGTCCACCAGCCACCAGAGCGCCCGCGCCTCGGCGATGGTCTTGTCGGCATCACCGGAGATGCGGGGGTCAACCTCGATCGACACCCGGCCGTCGACCGCGCCCGACGCGTCGTAGGCCGGCCGCAGCACGTCGCACGCGTTGCGTACATCAGCCGTCGTCAGCGCGCGCAGGGCCTCGCCGACGTCGACCCCGCGCACCTGTAGATCATTGAGTTGGGGGTTGTACAGGTCACTGCCCGAGATCGCCTTCTGGAAGATCGTCGGGTTAGTGGTGATGCCCACCACGCTGCGGTCGCGAATCAGCTCGGCAAGGTTGCCGGTGGTGATCCGGTCACGGCTCAGGTCATCGAGCCAGACCGCGACGCCGGCCTCGCTGATGAGGCGCAGGGGATCGCTCATGACGTCAAGCCCTTCTCTACTAGTTGCCGGTCGTGGAGCCGTGGGTGGCTCCGACCTTGGACAGGCTGGAGTGGGCGGCGGCGACGACGCGCTCCGGGGTGATGCCGAATTCCTCATAGATGATCTCGTACGGGGCGCTGGCGCCGAAATGCTCGAGCGAGATGCTCTCGCCGGCGTCGCCGACGAACTCTCGCCAGCCCTGCGCCACCGCCGCTTCGACCGAGACCCGGGCCCGCACGCTGGGCAGCAGCACTGTCTGCTGGTAGCTCAGATCCTGGGCCTGGAACCACTCCCAGCACGGCATCGAGACCACGCGGGTGTGGGTGCCTTCGGCCTCGAGAATGTCGCGCGCCTTGAGGGCGAGAGTCACCTCTGAGCCCGTTGCAATCAAGATCACGTGTGGCGTCCCGCTGCTGGCTTCCGCCAACACATAGGCCCCCCGGGCGACTCCTTCAGCGCTCGCGTACGTGTCGCGGTCGATGACCGGAAGGTTCTGCCGCGACAGGATCAGCGCGACGGGTCGCTCGGTCTGTTCCAGGGTTGTGCGCCAGGCGACCACGGTCTCGTTGGCATCGGCCGGCCGCACCACGTCCAGACCCGGCATCGCCCGCAGCGACGCCAGGTGCTCGACCGGCTGGTGGGTCGGGCCATCGCCTCCGAGCCCGATCGAGTCGTGGGTCCAGACGTAGATGACGGGCAGCTCCATCAGCGCGGCGAGCCGCACCGCCCCGCGCATGTAATCGCTGAACGTAAGGAAGGTGCCGCCGTAGACGCGGGTGCCGCCGTACAGCGTGATGCCGTTCATCGCCGCGCCCATGGCGTGCTCGCGGATACCGAAGTGCAGGGTGCGCCCGTAAGGGCCGCGGTCATCGGCGGTGTCGGCTTCGAAGGACAGTGCCCCCTTCATCGTGGTGTCGTTGCTGCCCGCCAGATCGGCCGAGCCGCCCCACAGTTCGGGCAGCGCGTCTGCGACGGCCGACAGCACGTCACCCGAGGCCTTGCGGGTGGCAATGCCCTTGGGGTCAGCCGGGTAGGTCGGCAGTGACTTCTCCCAGCCCACCGGGAGCCGCCGGGCGCGTAACCGGTCCAGGAGATCGGCGCCGGCCGGGTTGCCCTTGCGCCAAGCCTCGTACGGCTCGTCCCAGGCGGCGTGCAGGGCGCGCCCGCGGTCAACCACCTCTCGGGCGTGAGCCAGCACCTCGTCAGGAATCGAGAAGCTCACCTTCGGATCGAGACCCATGACCTCTTTGGTGGCAGCGACCTCGTCGGCACCCAGCGCGCTGCCGTGGATCTTGCCGGTGTTCTGAAGATGCGGCGCCGGGTAACCGATGATGCTGCGCATCCGGATGAAGCTCGGTTTGCCGGTCTCGGCCTTCGCTGCCTTCAGCGCCTTGCGTAGCGCGTTGACATCCTCGGAGTCGGCGACATCCTGCACGTGCCACCCGTAGGCGGCGTAACGGGCGGCGACGTCTTCACTGAAGGCGACGTCGGTGTTGCCCTCGATCGAGATGTGGTTGTCGTCGTAGAGAACGATGAGATTGCCCAGCCGCTGGTGGCCCGCCAGGCTGCTGGCCTCGCCGGAGATGCCCTCCTCCATGTCGCCGTCGGACACGATCACCCAGATCGTGGTGTCGAAGACGCTTTCGCCGGGCTTGGCGTCGGGGTCGAGCAGGCCGCGTTCGCGCCGTGATGCCATCGACATCCCCACAGCCGTGGCGATGCCCTGACCGAGCGGACCGGTGGTCGTCTCGACGCCCAGCGTGTGGCCGTACTCGGCGTGGCCGGGAGTGCGGCTGCCCCACTGCCGGTAGAGCCGGAGGTCTTCGAGCGTCAGTCCGTAGCCAGACAGGTAGAGCTGGATGTAGAGGGTGAGGCTTGAATGTCCGCACGAAAGTACGAACCGGTCGCGTCCGGCCCAGTCGGGATCGGTGGGATCGTGACGCAGGAATTCTTGGAAGAGGAGGTAGGCCGCTGGGGCCAGGCTCATCGCCGTGCCAGGGTGCCCGTCACCAGCCGACTGCACCGCATCCATTGCCAGAGCGCGTATGTGGTCTACTGCCTGCCGGTCGAGGTCTGACGGCCACCCGTCTCCTGAGCTCGCCGCCTTCTTGCCCGCTGACCGTTCCGTGGTGCTCGTCACGCAGCAGCTCCTTCCAAGCCAGTGGTGCTACGCAGGTAAAACGCTACCCGCGGCGTGTTACATCTCGGCAGCGGACCCCAGGTGGGGCCACGCTCAGCGGTGATCGAGATCTCCAGCCGACACCGATCATTCTCCGTTACCAAGGTCCGGCCTACCCCCACTCGGAAACCTTCACCATTTGGTGGGCCTTTCATAACGCTGAACACTTCGGGCGAGCGCGCCCGCGCGGTCACCGGCCGCTACAGTGAGAGCGTTGCGGCAAGGCGCCGCCCGGTTCGGCTGCGAGGCTGGACCGCGCATCGGTTGGGGTCGTGCTTGTCCCTCCTGGCTCCGCCTGGTTCGCGCCGCAAGCCCGCTCCCCGGGCACACCCGGCTCCTGGTAGCGACGAGTCCGCCGTTGACCTCGCGGACTCTGCTGATTCGGACGCAGTCGATTCGAGCGCTGGCGCGGCCGACGCCGGCGCTACGTTCGTTGGCAGCGCCACCAGTCCTTCAGTGGTGGACCGGGTCCGTGCGTATGTCGCGCTGACCAAGCCGCGCATCATTGAGCTGCTGCTGGTGACGACGGTGCCGGCGATGGTGCTGGCGGCCCGCGGGTTTCCCGGTGGTTGGCTGTTGGTGGCGACCTTGGTCGGCGGCAGCCTCGCTGCCGGCAGTGCTAACACGATCAATTGCTACGTCGACCGCGACATCGACCAGCTCATGCACCGCACCCGGTCGCGTCCGCTGGTCCTGCACCAGGTGGCGCCTCGCTCGGCGTTGATCTTCGGTCTGATCCTCGGCGTGCTCGCCACTCTCGAGCTGGGATTCACCACCAACTGGCTGTCGGCGTGGCTCGCCCTCGCGGCGATCGCCTTTTACGTCCTCGTCTACACGATGGGGCTCAAGCGCCGTACCTCGTCCAACATCGTGATCGGCGGGGCGGCAGGCTGCTTCCCGGTGCTCATCGGGTGGTCGGCCGTCACCGGGACCATCGGTTGGGGTGCGGTACTGCTCTTTCTCATCGTCTTTCTGTGGACTCCGCCGCATTTCTGGGCTTTGGCCATGCGCTTCAAGGACGACTACGCAGCGGCCGGCGTCCCGATGCTGCCGGTGGTCGCCACCCCGATCGCCGTCGCCAAACGCATCGTCGTGTATTCGTGGCTGATGGTGATTGCCTCACTTGCCCTGGTGCCGGTGAGCAATCTCGGTCTGATCTACCTGATCTCCGCGGCTGTCACCGGAGGCTGGTTCGTCCTCGAGGCGCACGCGCTGCTAGCTCGCACCACCGCCGGCCGCGACCCGCGGCCGATGCGGCTCTTCCACCTTTCGATCACCTACCTGACCCTGCTCTTCCTCGCCATCGCCCTCGATCAGCTGATCTGAGAGCGGGCCGGCCGGTCCGCGGCTGGTCATTGACAGCCGCAGGTAGAGCGCGAGGATCCACAGCAGGGTCGCTCCGGCCACGTGGATGGCGACGAGGCCGGTGGGGATCCCGAGGAAATACTGGGTGAATCCGATGGTCACCTGAAACAGAACCGTGATCAGCAGGGCCGTCGAAAGCTTGCGCGTGGCTGCTGGACCCTGCGCCAGGCGGGCCGCGAAGGCCATGGCGACGATGAGGCCGGTCAGCAGCATGGCGCTGTCGGCGTGCAACTGGGCGGCGCTGCGGATGTTGATCTCGAAGCGCTGGACGTCTCCGGTGTCACCGCTGTGCGGGCCCGCGCCCGTCACGACCGTGCCGAGAACCAGCACTGCACCGGCGGTGATGGCGAGCAGGTCAGCCAGCAGGATGAGCTCGCGTCGAACCAGCCTGACGGGCCGGCCGGTGCTCTGCCGAGCGCGGGTGTCGAGCACCGCCGCGTTCCACAGCAGCAGCATCGACACCAGGAAGTGACCGGCGACCAACGCCGGATTGAGGTGAAAGATCACCGTGAGGCCGCCCAGCACGGCCTGCGCAATGAAGCCCAGCACCAGTCCGCCCGACAGCAGCCGCAGATCGGGGCGCCGGTCTTTCAGCCGGAAGGCGCCGATGACCACGGCCGCGATCACCAGCCCGACACCCAGGCTGACGATGCGATTGGTGAACTCGACTACGCCGTGCAGCGAGAATTGGGCCCGGGTGACGAACGACCCGTCGCCGCATTGTGGCCAGGTGGGACACCCGAGCCCGCTCTTGGTCAGCCGGACTGCTGCACCGGTGACGACGATCAGGCCCAGCAACACCATCGCCGCACGACACAGCCTGGCATAGGCGGCGGGCGGCACCGGCTGGCGCAGCAACGAGAGCCCTTGACGGATCGTGGAGGTCGCCATCGCAGATCAGCGTACGGGCCGGACCGGATGCGGGGCATGTGGCCCGGGTGTCGGATCGGCCGCTAACGGTATCGGTCGGAACCGGTCGTGTCGGGTCAGCCGGTGACGAGTGTTGGGCGTCGTAACTGCTTCGTGATGACCTCTGCAGGCTGCGGACGACCCAGGTAATAGCCCTGTGCGTGCTCGCAGCCGAGCTCGGTCAAGGTCGCTAATGCGGCGGGGTCCTCGACGCCCTCCGCGACCACCGTCTTGCGCAGGTTGTGGGCGAGTAGTAGCACCGCGGCAATGACGGCCGCCGATTCGTGCCCGCGGCTCAGGCCATGCACGAACGACTGGTCGATCTTCAAAATGTCGGCCGGCAGGTCGACCAGTCTGCTCAGCGCCGAGTAGCCGGTCCCGAAATCATCGATGGCGACCCCGCACCCGAGGCCTACCAGCCGGTCGACGGCCTCGGTGACGCTTCCGGGCTTGTCGAGCATTCCCGATTCTGTGATTTCGATGACCAGTCGGTCCGGTGCGATTGCGGCGGCCGCCGTCGCGGCAGCGATCCCTTCGTGCAGCCCCGGCTGGACGAGCTCACCGACGGAGAGGTTGATGTAGATCTGTCGCGGCGCGCGTTGGCCGAGCTGGGTATCCCACTTCGCCAGCTGTCGGCACGACTGTCCGATCACCCAGGGTCCGATCGAACGCAGCAGTCCGCTGTCCTCGGCGACGTCGATAAAGGCTTGGGCGCCGAGGATGCCACGGCGTGGATGGCGCCACCTCAGCAGGGCTTCGACCGCGCCCAGGGTGCCGGTCGAGAGATTGAAAATCGGCTGGTAGTGCAAGGTGAGCTGGTCTTCTGAGATCGCCGCCCGCAGCTCTGCTTCCAGCTGGATCCTGGCGGTGGTCTCCATGTAGGCGGCAGCATCGAAGAGCTCGTAGCGTCCGCGTCCCGCCTGCTTGGCCTTGTACATCGCGGCGTCAGCGTGCGACAGCAGCACGTCAGGGCCCGGCAGCTCGGGATCGGCGAGCGCGACGCCCACGCTCGCGCTGGGATTGATCCATACGCTCGGGGCCACCGGGCACGGTTGGCTCAGGCTGCGCAGCACCCGGGCCGCGATGACCTCGGCTTCTTCGGGTGTCTGCAGATCGTCGAGGAGGACGACGAATTCGTCTCCGCCGATGCGCGCGATGGCGTCGCTGGGCCGCACGCTCGAGGCCAGCCGCGCCCCCGTCTGGCGGATCAGCTCATCGCCGGCCGCATGGCCGTGGCTGTCGTTCACCTGCTTGAGCCGGTCCAGGTCGATGAACAGCACTGCCAGCGGATGTGGCCGCCGCGACATCCGGGAAAGGGCGCGCGCGAGCTCTTCGTAGAAGACCGACCGTGACAAGGCGCCGGTCAGCGGGTCACGCAAGGCCCGTGCCGCCAAGCGGTCACGTTCGCCGCGGAGGGCGAGGTTGGTGTCCTGCAGAGCTTGCAGCTCATGTCGGACGCCGTAGTCGTCGGCATCGCCGGTATCGCCGACCGCAGTGGGCGCCAGCCGTTGCAAAATCATGGAGACCGAACCGGCGGCGTCTTTGACGGGAATGTTGGTCGTCTCCCAGTGCCGAACGACCTCGGCGGGAAACGCCTGGGAGACGTGCTTGCCGATGAGGCCGGTGCGCTCGCGCGTGGTGGCGGCCAGGTATGCGTCGTTGACCAGCAGGATGACGAGGTCCGGCGAAAGCACCGCCGAGGGTGTGGGCTCAACGTTGAAGAGCGCGAGGAAGTCGATGTCGGTCAGCCCGGTGACGTGATCACTGCCGTGCTCAGCGCCCATGACAACTCGCCCCTCTCCACCCCCCTTCGACAGTGTGCGACGGTTTGTGACTTTCTGTCGCTCGCCTGTGGCTTAGGGCGACCGTGTCGTCGCGCGAAAGCCTCTTCGTTCAACGAGTGAGGCGCAGGCGTGATCGTCTGCGGGCGGATCCGGCGCTAGGCGTACTGCGGAACCCGGCAAGCCCCATCTACGTCGAAGATGACGTTGAGCCGGCCGAACGCGATCCAGGAGCCGATGCACAGCGCCAGCTCGACCAGTTCGTCATCGCTGAAGGCGGCGTGCAGCCGGACCCAGAAGGCCTCGTCGATGTTGCGGTGGTCGAGGGCGTACCTCTCGGCGAACTGGGCCGCCAGCAGCTCCCGCTCGGTGAACCCGTCCCACGCGTAATCGCCGATGTGGGTGTAGTAATCCTCGTCGATGTCGTCGGCCTCAGGCGCGCGGTCAACCACGTCGGTCGCGCTGCGGAAGTTGAGGCAAACAGTGCAGTTGTTGATCTGAGCGGTGCGCACACGCGCCGCCTCGAATTCACGGATCGGCAGCGTGCTCTTGGCGTAGACGGCGCCACTGAAGGCACCAGCTGGGCCTGCCAGCCCGGGGGCGTGAGACGACCAGAGATACATCATCGGGTCCTGGCCTTCGGGCACTGCGATACGCGGCATGCCCTTGAGTTTCGCATCCGGCTCACCGTCTGGCCAGCACCGGCCCCCCCGCTCACCGCCCAGCCCCAAGATCAACGCTTCAATGATCACCGTATAGGGGCTGCCAGACCCTGCTAGACCTTGATCACTGCAGCGTTGGCGGGGCTGGCC
The DNA here is from genome assembly GCA_963839015.1 of uncultured Actinomycetota bacterium. Lineage (GTDB taxonomy): Bacteria > Actinomycetota > Actinomycetes > Frankiales > Frankiaceae > DATAZK01. The sequence goes on from CAWITL010000002.1 coordinate 486,558, forward strand.
TGTGGATAACTGCAGGTTGCGAGATGACGGACCTGCAGGGTCTTAAACGTGTACGAGGAGCTGCGTCACCCGTTCACCGGAAAATGGGCGCGAGGCCGGGTTCGGAGCGAAGTCACTGTTTCGAGTTCAGCGGCGCGGTCTGATGGTGGTTCAGAACGGGCGGATGCGCCTGCTGGATGCCCCCTGCAGAACAAGTGGCAACCCTGGCCGTCGGCCCACTCGTTGCCCTCGGCCGACGCTCGGCGGCCCATTGGTATAGCTGGCCGCTGTCGACGGGTTCGGACGAGGTCGAGCTCGTCGTGCCCGCAAGGTGATGCCCGACGCCGTGGCCTGGTGCGCGAATCAGAAAGCAGCACCGCGAGTTATCAGACGTCGCGGCGATCCGCAACGTGCCTACTACGCGCCCCCTGCTGACGGCGCTCGACCTAGCGCTCCACCTGCCACTGACGGATGCGGTGGCTGTTCTCGACGGGGCTTGCCGACTTCGCGCGTTCAGTTTGCCTCTCCTGTGCCGTGAGCTACGCGGACTTTCGCCTTCCAAGGCCGATCTGGTCGCCGATCTCGTCAACCCGGCGCGGGCTTCGGTCTATGAGTCGATGTTCGCCGTAATGCTCTTCCTCGCAGGCAACACGCCGCTCGTCTGCCAATACGAGGTGCGCCGCGGAGGACTCCTTGTTGGGCGGCCCCTAGCCTGGCTGGCTCGAAGGTTGATCGTGGAGATCGACGGCTCCGGCCCGCATAGCGGAAAGGCGGCCCTTATCGACGACCGGCGCCGGCAGAACAGGTTGTCGAATGCGGGTTGGCGGGTGCTTCGGTATACGCCGATCGACCTATTGACGCGGCCGGAGGAAGTCATCGCCGCGGTCCGTGCCGCCCTCGCCATGCCCCTGCCCGAGATCAACGCTTCAATGATCATGGTCTAGGGCACCCTAGGACCCCTTGAACCTTGATCACTGCAGCGTCGGCGGCTCACTCCCAGCGAAACCAGCGGGCGGCCAAGACCCCAGCGATGACGGCCCAGATCGCCAGCAGTCCCAGATCGCCCCAGGGCATGCTCTGGCCGGCTTCCAGGACCCGGCGAAGGCCGGTGGACAGGGCGGTGCCGGGCAGGATCTTGGCGAATCCCTGCAGCGATCCGGGCAGCCGCGACAGCGGGAAAACGATGCCGCCGAGCAGCAGAAAAAGCAGGTAGACGCCGTTGGCAGCGGCAAGGGTGGCCTCAGCGGGCAGGGTCCCTGCCATCAGGAGCCCCAGGGCGGAGAAGGCTGCCGTGCCGACGATCAGCAGCACGAGCACGGTGAGTGGATTGCCATGCGGATGCCAGTCGAGCGCGTAGGCGACCGCGACGATCACGGTGATTTGCAGTGCTTCGACGGCCAGCACCCCAAGGGTCTTGCCGAGCAGCAGGATCCCGCGTGGCAGCGCCGAGGCGCCGAGTCGCTTCAGGACGCCGTATGAACGCTCGAATCCGGTGGCGATCGCCTGGCCGGTGAAGGCCGTGGAGAGGACAGCGAGTGCCAGTACGCCAGGGGTGACGAAATCGATCGGGCGGCCACCGAGGACGCGCTCGTCGGGCAGCAGGTTGACCTTGGTGAAGAAGACCAGCAGCCCGACCGGGATGATCAGCGTGAGCAGGACGGATTCGCCGCGGCGGAGCGTCAGACGCAGCTCCATGAGGGTCTGTGCTCCGAGCATCCGCTGCGCCGGAGCGGCGCCGGGAGCCGGCGCATAGATGCTGCTCACGGCGTGACTTCGGGGGTATGGCCCGCTTGCGTGAGCTCCACGAAGACGTCTTCCAGCGATCGCTGCTGGACCCGCAGGTCTTCGGCCATCACCCCGTTCGCCGCGCACCACGCCGTCACGGAGGCCAGCAGTTGCGGATCCACGGTTCCCCGCAAGTACGTAAGAGCCGGGTGGGCCCTTCGCGGCCAGTGACCTCGGCCGGCAGGGTGGCGAGTCAGCGTCTGCGAGATCGAGGCCGGGACGGGCCCGGAAGCTGAGCTGACTCTCGGCGCCCGAAGCGGTGAGCTCGGCGGGTGTTCCGGCAGGCGACCAGCCGGCCATGATTGATGATCACGACGGCGTCCGCGAGCCGCTCCGCCTCGTCCATGGCGTGCGTGGTGAGGACGACGGTCACCCCGGCGCTCGCGCAGCTCGGAGATCAGCTCCCAGGTGTCGCGCCGGCCTTGGACGTCGAGTCCGGCCGTGGGCTCGTCCAGAAAGACCAGCTCGGGACGCCCGACGACCGCGAGTCCGAGCGAGAGTCGCTGCTTCTCCCCGCCGGAAAGCCGGCGGTAGGTGGTGCGCGCGACGTGCGTGAGCCCGAGACGTTCGATCAGCTCGCCGGTGTCGAGGGGATGCGCGGCATGGGCGGCCAGCAGGTCGAGCATTTCCAGCGTTCGGGCTCCGGGGTAGCAGCCGCCGGACTGCAGCATGACGCCGACCTGCGGACGCAGTGCCTTCGCGTCGCGGATCGGATCGAGCCCCAGGACGCGCACCTGGCCCGTGTCCGGGCGGCGGAATCCCTCGCAGGTCTCGACGGTGGTGGTCTTGCCGGCTCCGTTAGGCCCGAGCAGCGCCGTAACCCTGGAACGCGCCACCTCGAAGGACAGCCCGTCGACGGCCCGGACATCTGCCGTACTCCTTGACCAGTCCCGAAACCTCGACCGCCGCCACCACCACGGCCCTGAGTCTAGGAAGGAAGGCCCGTCGGCGTCGCGTGGCGTGATCTCGGGTGAGTGGCTCACGTATTGACGAGCGCCTCGGCGGCCCCGAGCCCGAGCTCCTGCCCCTCAGCCATGCGGGCGGCATCCGCCGTGGTGTCATCGGGCTTGGTCTGGGAGTCACGCTCGGCGGCGACCCGGCGGCGGTAGTGCTCGACTTCCCGCTCCCGCCGCTCGTCGTCCCATCCCAGGACCTCACCCATCAGCCTCGCCGCCGGCACGGCGGCGGCCAGTCCCCGGTCCCACGCTTCGATGGAGATGCGGGTGCGACGGGTCAGGATGTCGTCGAGGTGAAGCGCGCCCTCGGCCATCGCCGAATACACGACCTCCACCTCGAGGTAGTCATCCGCGTTGGGCAGCGGCGCCGCCAGTTCGGGCCGTTTCTTCAGCAGCTCGAGCAGGTCGAGGGTCATCGAGCCGTAGCGGTGCAGGAGATGTTCGATGCGCGCCGGATGCAGGCCCGATTCGGCCGCCAGCGCGCGCCGCCGGTTCCACAACGCCGGGTAGCCCTCGGAGCCCAGCAGCGGGATGTCGGCGGTGACGCATTCCGGGACCTGCTGATCGAGGGCTCCGGCGGCCCGGTCGATGGCGTCCTTGGCCATCACGCGGTAGGTCGTGTATTTGCCGCCCGCGACGACGACGAGCCCCGGCACCGGCATCGAAACCAGATGCTCGCGCGACAGCTTTGAGGTCTGCTCCGATTCGCCGGCCAGCAAAGGGCGCAGTCCGGCGTACACACCCTCGACGTCTTCCCGGGAGAGCGGCGTGACGAGCGCCGAATTGAGGTGATCGAGGATGTAGTCGATGTCGCTGCTGCTCGCGGCGGGGTGTGCCTTCGAGAGCTTCCAGTCGGTGTCGGTGGTCCCGATGATCCAATGCCGGCCCCACGGGATGACGAACAGGACGCTCTTTTCGGTCCGCAGGATGAGCCCGGTGTCGAGCTGGATCCGGTCGCGCGGCACCACCAGGTGGATGCCCTTGGACGCCCGCACCTGGAACCGTCCGCGTCCGCCGGCCAGCTCCTGGGTGGCGTCGGTCCAGACTCCGGTCGCGTTGACCACGACCCGGGCGCGTACGTCGAACTCCCGACCGGTTTCGCGGTCGCACACGCGCACTCCGGACACGCGCTCGCCCTCGCGCAGGAATCCGATGACCTGCACGCCGCTTGCCGCGGCCGCGCCGTATGCCGCCGCCGTACGCGCGATCGTCATCGTGTGCCGGGCATCGTCGACCTGCGCGTCGTAGTACTGCAACGCTCCGACGAGTGCGTCCTTGCGCAGCGCCGGCGCCAGTGCCAGCGCCTTTCGTCGCGAAAGGTGGCGGTGGCGGGGGAGCGAGCGAGGACCGCTCACCGTGCCAACCGTCAGCAACGTGTCGTACAGCAGCACGCCCGAGCCTGCGTAGAGGCGCTCCCACCCTCGGTGCTTGAGCGGATAGAGGAAGGAGACCGGCTGCACCAGGTAGGGGCAGAGCCGGGTGAGCATGAGGTGGCGCTCGGTCAGCGCCTCGCGCACCAGCCCGAATTCGAGCTGCTCGAGGTAGCGCAGCCCGCCGTGGATCAGCTTGCTGGAGCGGCTGCTGGTGCCGGCCGCCCAGTCGCGTGCTTCGAGCAGCGCGACGGACAATCCGCGCGTCGCCGCGTCGAGCGCGCAACCGGTGCCGACGACGCCGCCACCGACCACCACGACGTCGAAAGATCTCCTGCTCGAGGCGTTCGAGAGCGGCGGTCCGGTGATCAGGACTGAGGCGCACCTGCTCCATGGTGGCCTACTTCACCGTGGTTTCCCTGCGGGACCGGGCTACTCCTCGTCGCGGGCCCAGTGCCGCGCGTGTCCGACGGCCTCGGTCCAGCGCTCGTGGAGGCGCTTTCTGGCTGCGTAGGTCCAGCTGCGGCTCGTAGCGTTTTGCCGTCCGCCGCAGCCGGGCCAGCTGGTCGCGGTTGGCGTAGACACCGGTGGCGAGCCCGGCCAGGTAGCCCGAGCCCAGAGCGGTCGTCTCGGTGTTGTCAGGAACGTCGAGCGGGATGTTGAGCACGTCGGACTGGAACTGCATCAGCCAGCCGTTGGACGTCGCGCCGCCGTCGACCCGCAGCTCATCGAGATGGACGCCGGACTCTCGCTGCATCGCGTCGACCACATCCTTCGTGGACCAGGCGATCGATTCCAGCACTGCGCGGGCGATGTGGGCACGGGTCGTCCCGCGGGTCAGGCCCAGCAGCACGCCCCGCGCTGAGGGGTCCCAGTGCGGCGCTCCCAGTCCCGCCAGAGCGGGAACGAACCACACGTCGTCGTTGGATTTCAGGCTGGCTGCGAGTGCCTCGGTCTCGGCCGCGTTGCGGATGATGCCTAGTTCGTCACGTAGCCACTGCACGGCGCTCCCGGTCACCAGGATCGATCCCTCGAGCGCGTACTCCACCGGCGCACCCTCGAGCCCGTAGGCGATCGTGCGCAGCAGCACGTGCTGATCGGTGACCTGATCGCGACCGGTGTTCATCAGCACGAAAGAGCCTGTGCCATAAGTGTTTTTGGCGGTTCCCTGCTCGAAACAGGCCTGCGCGAACAGCGCCGCCTGCTGGTCGCCGATCGCCCCGGCGACCGGGACGGCAGCCCCGAAGAACGCTGCTGGGGCGGTCTCGGCATAGACCTGTGAGCTCGGCCGTACTTCGGGCAGAACCGCTGCCGGCACACCGAAAGCGGCCAGCAATTGCTCGTCCCAGGCGACCTTCCCGATGTCGAGTAACAGGGTGCGTGAGGCATTGGTGACGTCGGTGGCGTGCAACCGGCCGCCGGTGAGCTTGTGCAGCAGCCAGGAGTCGATGGTTCCGAACGCCAGCTCGCCGCGTTCGGCCCGGGCTCGCAGGCCCTCGACGTTGTCGAGCAGCCAAGCCACTTTCGTGCCGGAGAAGTACGGGTCGAGCACCAGCCCGGTCTTCTCCCGGACAACGTCGCCGAGGCCGGCGGCCGACAGCCGGTCACACATCGCCTTGGTACGCCGGTCCTGCCAGACGATCGCGTTGTGTACCGGCCTGCCGGTCGCCCGGTCCCACAGCACTGTCGTCTCGCGCTGATTGGTGATGCCGATCGCCGCGACCTCGGCCGGCCGCACGCGCGCCGTCGCCAACGCCTGCTCGATGACGTCGCGTGTGACCCGCCAGATCTCTTCGGGGTCGTGCTCGACCCAACCCGGCCGCGGGAAGTACTGGGTGAATTCCCGGTAGCCCCGGCCGAGGACCTGGGCCTCATCGCCCAGAACCAGGACGGTGGTGCCGGTCGTGCCTTGATCGATGGCGACGACCGGCCTCACGGAAGTGCGGTCATTGTCGCGGTCATTGGCTTAGTCACTGTTTGGTGCAGGTGAAGGAGTTGGTGCCAGTGGTGGTGGCTCCCGAGATCGCCAGGCTTCCCGAGGAATCCTGCGTCGCGGTGTACTTGTCGATTTCTCCGCCGGCGAAGGCGAGCGTGTTGCCACTGGAAGCCCAGAAGCCGCCGGCCGCGTTGCTCACGGTGTAGGCACCGCTCGGCAGCAACGTCAGGGTGACCGTGCTTGTCCCGGCCGCGGTCGGGCAGGTGTAGACGCCGAGGGCGTTTACGTCCAGCACCTCAGAGGCGTCCGGGGCACTGATCGTCACCGCCTCGTTGTAGTCCGAAAAGGTGAGGTGGCCTCCGTCGCTGCCCTTGGAGTTGAGGGCCAGCGGGAAGGGGGTGCCGGTATCGGCGATGGTGAGTGTCGAGCCGTCGTTCTGGGTGATCACGGCCACCGGCTTGCCGTTGAGTGTCGAGCGGGTGACGTTGCCCTGCACTGCGGTAGAGCCGCTGCCGGCCTTCAGCTCGTTGGCGAATCCCTCGATCGTGAAGTTGTCGAAGTCGCTGGTGCTGGGCGTCTGCAGCCACTTGCCGTTCAGGGCGTTGACGGCTGCGGTGTTGCCGCCGGCGAACTGCTGCAGAAAGCCCGGATCACCCTTGATGTAAACAAGGTTTCCGACCTTGATCAGCTGAACGTCGTTGTTGTTGATCGTCAACGTGCCCTCGCTGTTGTTGCCGGCCAGGGTCAGATCGAGCTGGACCGGTGAACCGTCGCTCGTCACGGTGCCGGTCAAGTGCGTGCTCGTGGCGCCCCGCAGCGCGACCCGGGCGCTCGTCAGCGCCTGCGTGCCGGTCTGCTTCTCCACGCCGTTCAGCGCGACATTATTGCCCCCGCCACCACCGCCACCGCCTCCACCGTTGTCCTTTTTCTTGCCACCGGTCGCGAGTACGACGCCGACCACGATCGCGGCGATGATCACGATCGCGCCCAAGCCGATGAAAAGCGGCTTCTTTGAGCCGGCGGGCTTGCTTTGCGGCGGCGGAGTGGCAGGGGCACCCCACTGCGGCGGGGGTGGAGGAGGTGCGCCGGCGCCGGTGTCATGACCGGTGTTCCACCCGACCTGGTCGCTACCGCGCCCGACCCACGTCGGCTCAGGTGTGTCGGGTGCGTTCGGGGGGAGCTGCCCCGGGTCCCATTCGGCCGGTGGCTCCCAGGGGTACTCCTGCTCGCTGGGTACGGGCGCCCCGACGAGTTGGGTGGTCGACGCATCGGGCAGGCGGGTGCCGCAGCGGACGCAGTACTCGCTTTCCGCCGCGTTCACCTGTCCGCAGGTGCGGCAAGAATTCGTGCCGGCCATCCCGACAGCCCCTCCCGGTCGATTCGCAAGGAGCGTATGACCTCTTCGGTCGCGTTTCAGGGCGTTGACACGGACCCGACAGGATCTGTCCGGGTGGGCGGGTGAACGCGCCGAGTTCGCCCAGGTCTTGATCCAATCGCTGTTGAGCAGCCATTTTCCGCACTCCGGGAGCTGATCTGACACCTCGGCTGATTTAGGGCACAATGGTGTTGTGAAATCACGGGCGATGCCTCAGACCGAGATGGTCGAGGTAGACGCCCGTACCCGTGACCGGGTCACGCGCCTGCTCGTAGAGCTCGGACCGTGCACGGCTGCCGAATTGAGCACACGGCTCGGGCTGTCACCCGCTGGTATCCGCCGCCATCTTGACGCCATGCTCGCGTCCGGCGCGATCACTCCGAAGTCAGTCAACCCGCACACCCAGCGTGGCCGCGGGCGTCCGGCTCGTAAATATGGACTCACCGATGCGGGTCACGCAGCTGGGCCGAGTGCGTATGACGACCTTGCCGCGGGTGCGCTGAGCTTTCTGGCCGAGCAGGGTGGTGAGGCGGCTGTCGAGGAGTTCGCCCGGCGCCGCGCGGCCGAGCTTGCCGAGCGGGTCTCAGGGCGTCTTGATCCAGCAGACGGTGTAGACGTCGGGAAGCTGGCGGGCGCGCTGACCGCTGAGGGATACGCAGCCACCGTCCACCCGGTCGCCACCGGCACCCAGCTGTGCCAGCACCACTGCCCCGTTCAGTCGGTCGCGGAGCAATTTCCGCAGCTGTGCGAGGCTGAGACGGCGGCGCTGTCGAAGCTGCTCGACACCCATGTGCAGCGCCTTGCCACCATTGCTCACGGCGACGGGGTGTGCACCACGCACGTTCCTAGCCGCGTATCCAGCCCAGTTACGCAACCCCACCGGAAGGTGTCGCCATGACCGCGCTCAAGCCTGAGGTAGATGGCCTGGCGGGCATAGATGGAACCGACAATTACAAGTTCGGCTGGTCGGACCCCGACGCCTACGCGACGCACGTCGAGCGTGGGCTATCGGAGCAGGTGGTCCGCAATATCAGCGCGCTCAAGAGTGAGCCGCAGTGGATGCTCGACCTGCGCCTGAAGGGCTTGCGGCTCTTCGGCAAGAAGCCGATGCCCACTTGGGGCGCCGACCTCTCGGGCATCGACTTCGACAACATCAAGTACTTCGTGCGTTCCACCGAGAAGATGGCCGCCACCTGGGAAGACCTCCCGGCTGACATCAAGGCGACTTACGACAAGCTGGGCATCCCGGAAGCCGAGAAGCAGCGCCTCGTCTCGGGTGTCGCCGCGCAGTACGAGTCCGAGGTCGTCTACCACCAGATCCGCGAAGACCTCGAGCAGCTCGGCGTCATCTTCGTCGACACCGACACCGCGCTTCGCGAGCACGAAGACCTGTTCCGCGAGTACTTCACGACGGTCATCCCGACCGGCGACAACAAGTTCTCGGCGCTGAATACGGCGACCTGGTCGGGTGGCTCGTTCATCTACGTGCCCAAGGGCGTCCACGTCGACATCCCGCTGCAGGCCTACTTCCGGATCAATACCGAAAACATGGGCCAGTTCGAGCGGACCCTGATCATCGCGGACGAGGGTTCTTACGTGCACTACGTCGAGGGCTGCACCGCCCCGATGTACAGCTCGGATTCGCTGCACTCCGCGGTGGTCGAGATCGTGGTGAAGAAGGACGCCCGCGTTCGATACACCACGATTCAGAACTGGTCGACCAACGTCTACAACCTGGTCACCAAGCGGGCTGCTGTGCAGGCCGGCGGCACCATGGAGTGGATCGACGGCAACCTCGGTTCCAAGGTCACCATGAAATACCCGGCGGTCTGGCTGCTCGGCCCGCACGCCAAGGGCGAGACCCTTTCGGTCGCTTTCGCCGGCGAAAACCAGCATCAGGACGCCGGCGCCAAGATGGTCCACGCGGCACCGAACACCAGCAGCAACATCGTCTCGAAGTCAGTCGCCCGCGGTGGAGGCCGTACGTCATACCGGGGTCTGGTCCAGATCCAGGAAGGCGCGACAGGGTCCAAGAGCACGGTGAAGTGCGACGCGCTGCTGGTCGACACCATCAGCCGCAGCGACACGTATCCGTACGTCGACGTACGTGAGGACGACGCGTCGATCGGCCACGAGGCCACCGTGAGCAAGGTCGGCGACGACCAGCTCTTCTACCTGATGAGCCGCGGCATGGCCGAGGAAGAGGCCATGGCGATGATCGTGCGCGGCTTCATCGAGCCGATCGCGCGCGAGCTGCCGATGGAATACGCCCTTGAGCTGAACCGGCTCATCGAGCTTCAGATGGAGGGCAGCGTTGGCTGAGTCTCTCGCCCAGACGGACACAGCTCAGCGCGAGTTCGGCGGTACTTCCGGATCGGCCACTGCGGGTCCGGGCAAGCCTCTGGGCGGTCCCGGCGTTCGCACGCGAACGGGCTCGCAGCCGCGCGTGTTCTCGCGCGATCCTGACGCCTTCGCCGTCCCCAACGGACGCGAAGAAGAGTTCCGGTTCACGCCGCTCAAGCGACTTCGCGGGCTGCTGAACGGAGATCCGGCGACGTCTGAGCTGTCAATCACCGTGTCGGCCAGCGGGGGCACGACGGGGCGCATCCCGATGTCTGACCCCCGGGTCGGCCGGGCCTTGGTTCCCTCCGATCGCGTCACCGCGCTGTCGATGGCGGCGGCCACCGACGCGCTGCTGGTCACGGTCGCACCTGACGAGCCGGACGCGCTGGTGACCATCGAGGTCAAGGGCGCGGGCGGGCTCGCCTACGGCCACCTGGTGATCGACGTTGGCCATCACGCCCGGGCGACCGTGGTTCTTGACCACGTGGGGTCCGGGGCTTTCGGGGCCGGCGTGGAGGTGGTGGTCGGCGACGGCGCTGACGTCACGGTCGTCTCGCTGCAGGACTGGGCCGACGATGCGGTGCATGCCGGAGCCCACGCCGGACTGGTCGGTCGGGATGCCAAATACCGCCACGTGGTCGCGACCCTGGGCGGCGATCTGGTGCGCATCGTGCCGACCGTCGTCTACTCGGGAACCGGTGGCGACGCCGAGCTCTACGGGTTGACCTTCACCGACGCCGGACAGCATCACGAACACCGGCTCTTCATCGACCACAAGCTCCCCAACTGCCGCAGCCGGGTCACGTACAAGTCTGCGTTGCAAGGCGAAAACGCCCATGCGGTGTGGATCGGTGACGTGCTGATCCGGGCTGAGGCGGTCGGCACCGACACCTACGAGCTGAACCGCAATCTGGTGCTGTCGGACGGAGCCCGGGCAGACTCGGTGCCGAATCTTGAGATCGAGACCGGCGAGGTCGCCGGCGCCGGACATGCCAGTGCCACCGGGCGTTTCGATGACGACGCGCTGTTCTACCTGATGTCACGGGGGATCACCGCCGACGTCGCCCGCCGGCTCGTGGTGCGCAGCTTCTTCGCTGAGGTGCTCGCGGCCATCCCGGTCGAGCAAGTGCGCGATCGCGTCGCAGCGGCGGTGGATGAGGAACTGGCGCGCTACGGCAATACGGGGACAGCCGCGGAGGTTTCGTCGGCACCTGATGCTGCATTGGGGGCTCAGTGAGCTGGACTGCAGTGTGCAAACTCTCCGAACTAAAGGATGAGTCGGCGCTCGGGGTGACCATCGGCGAGGAGCCGGTCTGCGTCGCGAAGTCCGAAGGCACCGTCTACGCCCTTCGCGACGTCTGCTCACACGCCGAAATCGCCCTGTCCGAAGGCGAAGTCGAGGACGGCACGATTGAGTGCTGGCTGCACGGCTCCCGCTTCAACCTGGCGACCGGCGAGCCCACCGGATTGCCGGCTAACCGGCCGGTGCCCACCTACGCGGTGAAGGTCGCCGGCGACGACGTCCTCGTCGATCTGCAGGAATCAGCCTGACATTCATGAATTTCGTAAGCGATGGTTTGGAGCAATAAGCATGAGCACCCTTGAGATCCACGACCTTTCGGTGTCGGTCGAGGACAAGGAGATCCTGCGCGGGGTCGACCTCACCGTGAAGTCCGGCGAGACGCACGCGATCATGGGTCCTAACGGCTCTGGCAAGTCCACGCTCGCGTATTCCATCGCCGGTCACCCGAAATACACCGTCACGTCAGGCAGCATCACGCTCGACGGCGAAGACGTGCTCAAGATGGCCGTCGACGAACGCGCCCGGGCTGGGCTCTTCCTGGCGATGCAATACCCAACCGAGATCCCCGGTGTGACCGTCAGCAATTTCCTTCGCACCGCGGCGACGGCCATGCGCGGCGAAGCTCCGAAGCTGCGGCTCTGGGTCAAAGAGGTCAAGGCCGCGATGTCGCAGTTGGAGATGGATCCGGCTTTCGCCGAGCGCAACGTCAACGAGGGCTTTTCCGGCGGTGAGAAGAAGCGTCATGAGGTGCTGCAGCTCGAGCTGCTCAAGCCTCGCTTCGCGATCCTGGACGAGACCGACTCCGGGCTCGACGTCGATGCGCTGCGCGTCGTCAGCGAAGGGGTAAACCGGGTCCGCGAGTCCGGGGACATCGGCACCCTGCTGATCACGCACTACACCCGGATCCTGCGCTACATCACGCCCGACTTCGTTCACGTGATGGCCGGCGGTCGCATCGTTGATTCAGGCGGCGCCGAGCTTGCCACCGTGCTGGAGAACGAGGGTTATGCGCGGTACGGGGTCGAAGCCGCGTGAGCGCTGACGTGGCGGCATTAGTGCCTGCGCCGGTGGGGGTCGACTGGCCGTATGACGTCGACAAGGTGCGGGCGGACTTCCCGATCCTCGGGCGGCGCATCCATGACGGCAGCGTGCCGCTGGTGTACCTCGACAGTGCTGCCACGTCGCAGAAGCCGGCCTCCGTGCTCGAGGCCGAGCGGGAGTACAACGAGCGTCATAACGCCAATGTCCACCGCGGGATCCACACGCTGGCTGAAGAGGCCACTGCGTTGTACGAGCAGGGCCGGGACAAGCTCGCGGCTTTCCTTGGAACGCCCGACCCGCGTGAAGTGATCTTCGGTAAGAACGTCACGGAAGGCCTGAATCTGCTCGCCCATGCCCTCGGTGCCGGTCTCAAGCCCGGCGACGAGGTGGTCGTCACGGAGATGGAGCATCACTCAAATCTGGTGCCATGGCAGCTGGCTTGCCAGCGCTCCGGAGCGACGCTGCGCTGGTTTTCCCTCACCGACGACGGCAGGCTCGATCTGGCGGCTGCCGACCGTGATGGCCTGATCAACGAGCGCACCAAGGTGGTCGCCTTCGTCCATCAGAGCAACATTCTCGGCACCGTGAATCCGGTCGGCGACGTCGTGGCACGGGCGAAGGCGGTCGGTGCGATCACCGTTCTTGACGGCGCGCAGTCGGTGCCGCACGGTTTGGTCGGTGTTGCTGATCAGCCTGGCGACATTGCCGGCCCCGCCCGGACAGTCGGTGAGCTGGGGGTCGATTTCCTCGGCTGGACCTCGCACAAGATGCTCGGCCCCACCGGCATCGGCGGCCTCTGGGGTCGTTACGAATTGCTCGCCGAACTCCCGCCGTTCCTTGGCGGCGGCGAAATGGTCGACGTCGTCACGATGGCCGCTACCACTTATGCCCAGCCGCCGCACCGCTTTGAGGCCGGCACCCCGCCGATCGCGCAGGCCGTCGGCCTCGGGGCGGCCGTTGATTACATGACTTCGCTCGGCATCGGCCGGATCGCTCGCCACGAACATCTGATCACCGAATATGCGCTCGCCCGGCTGGCGGAGATTCCTGGACTACGGGTGATCGGCCCGCCCACAGCCGATGGTCGCGGCGCCGCGATTTCCTTTGCGCTGCCGGGCATTCACCCGCACGACACGGGCCAGTTGCTCGATGAGCGCGGGATCGCCGTGCGGGTCGGTCAGCATTGCGCGCGGCCGGTCTGCCTTCGCTACGACGTGCCCGCCACGACCCGGATGTCCGCGCATGTGTACACGACCACACAAGAAATCGATGCCCTGGTGGAAGGTCTGCACACCGTTCAGAGGTTCTTCTCCAAGTGAGTAGTCCTGAGCTTGAGTCGATGTACCAGGAGATCATCCTGGATCACTACCGCCACCCCCATCACAGTGGCCTTCGCGACCCGTTCGACGCCGAGGTCCACCACGTCAATCCGACGTGCGGCGACGAGGTGACGCTGCGGCTGCGGCTCGAGGGCGAGGCCGGTGAGCAGGTGGTCGCCGATGTCTCCTACGACAGCGAGGGCTGCTCCATCTCGCAGGCGAGCGCCTCGGTGATGGCCGACCTGGTGATCGGCAAGCCGGTCACTGAGGCGCTGGCCGCCGAGAAGGCTTTCGGGGAGCTGATGACCTCACGTGGTGTCGGCGAGCCTGACGAGGACGTGTTGGACGACGCCGTCGCCTTCGCGGGCGTCTCCAAATACCCGGCTCGCGTGAAGTGCGCGTTACTGCCCTGGATGTCCTGGAAGGACGCGCTGGCTCGGGCCGGCGCGTATGAACTGCAGAAAGAGGATTCCCATGGCTGAGCTTGCTGCCACCACGGACGACGTCGAAGAGGCCATGCGCGATGTCGTCGACCCGGAGCTCGGCATCAACGTGGTCGACCTCGGGCTGGTCTACGGGATCACGCTGGAGGCGAATGAGGCCGGCCGGGCAGCCGTGCTGGACATGACGCTGACCTCCGCCGCGTGTCCGCTGACTGACGTGATCGAGGACCAGTGCAATTCGGTGCTGACCGGTGGGCCATCGCCGTTGGTCGACGATGTGCGTATCAACTGGGTGTGGATGCCGCCGTGGGGGCCGGACAAAATCACCGACGACGGCCGTGAGCAGCTTCGCGCGCTGGGCTTCAATCTCTGACAAAATCCAGGGCACTAACCTTGCGTCCGTGGCGAGCGATCACGAGACGCGCGAATCCAGGCTGCGCAAATCGCTGGCCTGGGCATCGCTGACCGATGTCGATCTTCTCAAGAAGCCAAAGCGGGCCAAGTCGGCGGAGCCTGAGTCGAATTCTGACCACGTCATCGACTGCGCGCTGTATGTCGACGGCTATCGCCGTGAGGGTCGGCTCCCGCTCGCTGGGGCTCTCGCGGCTGCCGAAGCAGCTGGCGGATTCGTCTGGATCGGGCTCCATGAGCCCTCTACCGACGAGCTATCCGGGCTGGTTGAAGAGTTCGACCTCCACCCGCTGGCCGTGGAAGACGCCGTCAACGCCCATCAACGACCGAAGTTCGAGCGCTATGACGACACGATGTTCGTGGTCTTCAAAACCGCCGAATACGTCGAACATCGCGAGCTGACCTGGGACAGCGAGGTCGTCACGACCGGTGAGGTCATGCTCTTCGTCGGGGCGAACTTCGTGGTTTCGGTCCGCCACGGGGTCGGCGCGCTGCATACGATCCGCGCCCGGCTCGAGAGCCGGCCGGAGCTGCTCAAGCTCGGCCCCGCTGCCGTGATCTACGCGGTCGTCGACGCGGTGGTGGATGGCCACGTGGAAGTTGCTGACGCCATCGAGGGTGACGTCGACGAAATTGAAGCGTCTGTCTTCGCGCCCCGAGTGGGTCGTAACGTTGATCGTGTTTATCAGTTCAAGCGCGAAGTGCTGGAATTTCGCCGCTCCGTGATTCCGTTGGCGAAGCCGCTCACCGATCTGCGCGCGGCACCGGAGATGAGTGAATTCGTCGATGAGTTACGCGACGTCGACGATCATCTTCAACGCGTGGCAGAGCAAGTCGCCGGATTCGATGAGCTGCTGGATACCCTGCTCGGCTCCCAGTTGGCGAGAGTTTCTGTCCAGCAGAACGACGACATGCGCAAGATCAGCGCCTGGGTTGCGATCGCCGCAGTGCCGACCATGATTGCCGGCATCTACGGTATGAATTTCGACCACATGCCCGAATTGCACTGGCTTTTTGGTTACCCGCTGATATTGCTGGTAATGCTCACCGTGTGTACCGGACTTTACCGTGCGTTCCGGAAGAGTGGCTGGCTGTAATCAGACACCATCACCCACAGTAATAAAATAATGGGGTATCGAACACCCGCCGTCACATTTTGCGGCATACTCCGGGTTGTTTCTTGCGAGGGTCGAAGTAGTTAAACGCTGGGGGCGTTGCCGTGTCGGTACCACAGGCATCTCGCGGAGATTCTCGTCGAGGCACCCCGTTACGGAGTGTCATTGCCGCGATGCTGAGCGTCTTGTTGGCTCTGGTGGGTCTGACGGCCATGACCCCTGCCGCCAGCGCCGACACCGCACCCCCCAGCCCGACCACCCCAGCCACGGTGAGCGCCGATGCGCTTCCTACCGTGCAGGTGAACGGCGTGGTTTGGTCGCAGGCGACGGTCGGCAATACGGTCTATGCCGCAGGCAGCTTCAGCGCTGCCCGGCCCGCCGGATCCGCGGCGGGTGCGAACCTCACGACGCGCAACAACCTGCTCGCCTACGACATCACGACCGGCAACCTCATCACGTCGTTCGCACATAGCCTTAACGGGCAGGCCATCGTCGCCACCGCGTCACCCGATGGCACGCGGCTCTACGTGGGCGGCGACTTCACCACCGTCGACGGCGCTTCTCACGTCCGGATCGCGGCGTTCAACACGGCTACCGGCGCGTTGGTCTCGACGTTTTCTCCGTCCGTCAATGCGCGTGTGAAGGCCATTGCCGCCACGAACACCACCGTCTACTTCGGCGGCAGCTTTACCAGCGTCAACGGTATCGCCCGCAACCGACTGGCGGCCGTCTCGGCAGCTAGTGGAAGTCTCCTGAGCTGGGCGCCCAGCGCCGACAACAACAGCGTCACGGCGATGGTGCTTGCGCCCAGCGGCAGAGAGGTCATCGTCGGAGGCGCGTTCACCACGCTCAACGGTGTGAGCGCGCCCGGGCTCGGCGCGGTCGACCCTGTCACCGGAGTGACTTTGCCGTGGGCGGCAAACCAGTCCGTCCAAGACTCAGGTTCGGGCGCCGGCATCACGAGCCTGTCCACCGATGGCAGCCAGGTGTACGGAACCGGATACGTGTTCGGGGGGGACGGCAACCTTGAAGGCTCTTTCGCCGCGGACCCCGATACGGGAGCGATCAAGTGGATCGAGGACTGCCACGGCGACTCGTATGACACCTTTGCGGTCGGCTCGGTGCTCTACCTGGTCAGCCACGAGCATTTCTGTGGCAACATCGGCTCTTTTCCGCAGACGAATCCCTGGACCTATTACCACGCCACCGCCTTCACGACCTACCCGACCGGCACCATCGCTCACAACTCCGAGGGCGACTACTTCGACTGGTTCGGCAATCCTGCTCCCACCCAGCTTGACTGGTACCCGACAATGACCAATGGCACCTACACCGGACAGAACCAGGCAGCCTGGTCGGTCACCGGTAACACCAGTTACGTCGCCCTCGGAGGTGAATTCCCCACTGTCAACGGCACTGCTCAGCAGGGACTGGTCCGCTTCGCCGTAGCGGCCAAGGCGCCTAACAAGGTGGGGCCGCGACCCTCCACCGGCCTGACCCCGAGCGTGGTTTCGCTCGGCAGTGGCACCGCTCGCGTCGCCTGGCAGACCACTTTCGATCAGGACAACGAGGCGCTGACCTACAAGGTGGTCCGTGACGGCAATGTCGCCTCGCCCGTGTACACCACTACCGTCAATTCGACCTTCTACCACCTGCCCGTTGCCGGGTTTACCGACACCGGTCTGAGTCCGGGCAGCACCCACACCTATCGCGTCTATGTCACAGACCCGTTCGCCAATAGCCAGACGGGCTCGACCGTCAGCGTCACCATTGGGTCAGGGGCGACAAGTGCCTACGCCAAGGACGTCATCAATGCCGGTGCGAGCGACTACTGGCGGCTTGGCGAAGCGTCGGGTTCGACCGGATACGACTGGGCCGGTGACAACGATCTGATCGAGCAGAGCGGGGTCACCCACGGGATCCCCGGCGCCATCATCGGTGATGCGAATACGGCCTCAAGCTTCAACGGATCGATCAACGGCACTGCCGGGTCGACGGCGCCGACGCCTGGGTCCAACACCTTCACCGCTGAGGCGTGGTTTCAGACCACGAGCAGCAGCGGTGGCAAGATCGTCGGGTTCGGGGATGCCGCCAGCGGCAACAGTTCCAACTACGACCGCCAGATCTACCTGGACAATGCCGGTCACCTGGTCTTCGGCGTCTACAACAACGCCACGTTCACCGTGTCGACGCCTGGCACATACAACGACGGCAATTGGCACCAGGTGGTGGGCGCAATGTCTGCCGCAGGGATGGCGCTCTACGTCGACGGCAAGCGCGTCGCCACAGACCCCGGTACCACCACCGGTCAGGCCTACGACGGATACTGGCGGGTGGGTGGCGACAGCCTCGAGGGCTGGCCGTCCCAGCCGACCAGTGACTTCCTGGCCGGCAACATTGACGAGGTCTCGATTTACCCGACCGCGCTCGGTCTGGCGCAGGTGCAGCAGCAGTACGTCGACAGCGGCCGGGCACTGGCCATCCCGCCGGCTCCGACCGACCCGTACGGCAAAGCCGTCGTTGCAAACAACCCCGACCTCTATTGGCGGCTCGACGACGCGGCCGGGCCGACCGCGGCTGACGCATCCGGCAATGGCACCACCGGTACCTACTCAGGTGGAGTGACCTACCGGACGCCGAGCACCGTCACCACACAGGCCACCGGAGTGACTCTCAACGGCTTGGAAGGGCTGATCGTCAGCAACACCCAGGTCAATGATCCGACGACGTACTCCGAGGAACTGTGGTTCAACACCACGACCACCTCAGGCGGGAAACTGATCGGCTTCGGCGACGCGTCCAGCGGCGAAAGCTCCAACTACGACCGTCACGTCTACATGCTCGACACCGGGCAACTCGTCTTCGGCGTCTGGACCGGCCAGCCAAACACAATCACTACACCTGACGCGTACAACGACGGCAATTGGCACCAGGTCATCGCCACGCAAGGGCCGGACGGCATGAGCCTGTACGTCGACGGCCACTTGGTGGGCACGAACCCGCAAAACCAGGCGCAGGCGTACGCGGGGTACTGGCGCGTGGGCGGCGACCACACCTGGGGCGGTGCCAGCAGCGACTTCTTCGCCGGACAGGTGGACGAGGTCGCGGTCTACTCCAGCGAGCTCTCGGCAGCTCGGGTTCTCGCCCATTACCAGGCAGCGGCGACCAGCTCGCTTCCACCGGCCAACCAGCCCCCGGTAGCGGCGTTCTCGCCCAGTTGCACGAACCTGGTGTGTTCTTTCAATGGGTCTGCCTCGTCCGATCCGGATGGGTCGGTCGTCAGTTACGCGTGGACATTTGATGATGGTGGTTCGGCTTCGGGTCCGACCGTGAGTCACACGTTTGCGACGCCCGGCGCGCATTCCGCGACATTGACGGTGACGGACAACGGTGGCCTGACGAATGCTGTGACTCATGGTGTGACGTTGTCGGTGGCCAATCAGCCTCCGGTCGCGGCGTTTACCTCGAACTGCACGAACCTCGTCTGCTCGTTCAACGGCAGCGGATCCTCAGACCCGGACGGCACTGTGGCGAGCTACGCCTGGAGCTTCGGTGACGGCTCCACCGGTGTCGGTGCGACCCCAACGCACACGTATGCGGCGGGCGGCACCTTCCAGGTGTCCCTCATCGTGACCGACAACCTGGGCACGGCGAGCACTCCCACCGTGAACCCGGCCAACCCGTCGACGGCGGCGGTCACCACGTTGGCTTCGGACTCCTTCAACCGCACGGTTTCCGGCGGTCTCGGGACCGCCGACCAGGGCGGTGCCTGGACCGCGGTCGGATCAGCCGCGAACCTCTCGGTCGCGCCCGGCGCTGCGTCGTTCAGGATTGCCACGGCGGGCACCGACGCCACTGCGTTCCTCGGCGGCGTATCGAATACGAACACCGAGACCGATGTCACGTTCACCACTGATAAGGCGGGAACCGGCGGCGGTATCTACGCTTACGTGGCCGGGCGGCGCATCTCGGCAAACAACGAATACCACGCCCGGTTGAATATCGTCGCCGGCAAGGTGACCATCTCGTTGGCGCGGTTGACCGGCTCGGCGACTGAGGTGGCGATCGGCTCGGCGGTCGTGTTGACAGGGGTCACGTATACCCCTGGCCTGCAGCTACGGGTCCGTTTCCAGGTCACCGGGCTCAACCCGACGACGCTGCGGCTGAAGGTCTGGAATGCCAGCCAGGCCGAGCCGGCCGCCTGGCAGATTACGGCGACCGACAGCACCGCGGCGTTGCAGGCGGCGGGGGCGGCGGGCCTGCGTGGCTATCTATCAGGCAGTGCCACTAACGCCCCCGTGGTGCTCAAGGCCAGCAATTTCCAGGAGATCCCGAGCGTCTAGCCACGTACCATGGGCTGGTGATCTTGAGGGAGTGACGGCGCGGTCCTTTCCGCCGTCCTGAGTCTGCCCGCTGGGCGACTACCCCTCTAGCGAGAGTTTGTCGATGATCACTGCCACTGGTGTCGAGTTGCGTGCGGGCGCGCGCCTGCTCCTGTCCGAGTGCAATTTCCGCGTAGGGCCCGGTGATCGGGTCGGGCTCGTCGGACGTAACGGTGCTGGCAAGACCACGCTGACGAAGGTGCTCGCCGGCGAAGCCGCCCCGGCCGCCGGCACCGTCACCAGATCCGGTGCGATCGGCTACCTGCCGCAGGATCCGCGTACCGGCGACCTCGACGTCTTGGGCCGCGACCGGATTCTTTCGGCGCGTGGGCTCGATGCGATCGCGGCCGAGATCGCGAAGCTGACCATCCAGCTCGGCGAAAACCCCGATGACGAAAGGGTTTTGGCTCGCTACGGCAAGCTCGAGGACCGCTTCAGCTCGCTCGGTGGTTACGCGGCGGAGGCCGATGCTGCCCGCATCGCCGCCAACCTCGGACTTCCCGACCGGGCGCTCTCCCAGCCGCTGGGTACCCTTTCCGGCGGTCAGCGGCGACGCGTCGAGCTGGCCCGGATCCTTTTCAGCGAGGCGGGCGAGGGCGGCACCCTGCTGCTGGATGAACCGACCAACCATCTCGATGCCGATTCGATCGTTTGGCTACGCGATTATCTGCGTACGCACACCGGCGGGCTCGTGGTCATCAGCCACGACGTGCAGCTGCTGGAAGCGACCGTCAACCGGGTCTTTCATCTCGACGCCACCCGGGCCGTCATCGACGTCTACAACATCGGCTGGAAGCGTTACCTCGCCCAACGCGAGACGGATGAGAAGCGGCGCAAGCGCGAGCGTTCCAATACCGAAAAGCAGGCAGCCGTACTCAATGCGCAGGCCGACCGCATGCGCGCCAAGGCCACCAAGGCAAAGGCCGCCCAGAGCATGATGAAGCGGGCCGAGAAGATGCTGTCGGGCCTGGAGGACGTGCGGATGGCCGACAAGGTCGCCAAGCTCCGCTTCCCGGAGCCGGCGCCTTGCGGCAAGACCCCATTGACGGCGGCGGGACTCTCGAAGTCCTACGGCTCGTTGGAGGTCTTCACCGACGTCGACCTTGCGATCGACCGGGGGAGCCGGGTGGTCGTGCTGGGGTTGAACGGTGCGGGCAAGACGACCTTGTTACGCGTTTTGGCGGGCGCCGAGATCCCCGACACCGGCGAGGTCGTGCCCGGCTTCGGGCTGCGGATCGGCTACTACGCCCAGGAACACGAAACCCTCGACCCGGATCGCTCCGTCATGGACAACGTGCGGGCTGCCTCACCCGGCACCCCAGACCCGGAGCTGCGTCGCGTGCTGGGCGCATTCCTTTTCACCGGGGATGCTGCAGACCAGCCCGCCGGCACCCTGTCCGGCGGCGAAAAGACCCGGCTGGCATTGGCGATTCTGGTCTCCAGTTCGGCCAATGTGCTGTTGCTGGACGAACCGACGAACAACCTCGACCCGGCTTCAAGGGCTGAGGTGCTGCGCGCGCTCTCGTCCTACGCCGGCGCGGTCGTACTCGTGACGCATGACGAGGGTGCCGTCGAGGCGCTCGCCCCGGAAAAGGTCCTGCTGCTACCCGACGGCGTCGAGGACAACTGGTCTGATGAGCTCTACGACCTGATCTCGCTCGCCTGAGCCCTTCCGATTGGCCGAGCGCCATAGCCTGATGGCGTTCCGGTGCCACCAGACCATGGCGCCGGGGGCCCGGTGGAGCTCACCAGGTCGTGCGAAGTACAGCTTCGATCACGATCGCGCCTAGCGCGCCGACGGCGACGGGCCAGAAGGGCACCGGACCCGCGTCCGGGCTACGAACGCCTGCTGGCCCCACTGGACGGGCCGCGGGTGCCACGGCGGGGATCAGCAGGAAGGGGTAGAAGGCCAGCCAGGAACGTTCCACCTCACCACGTGACAAGCCGCTCAGAATCGCGAAGATAACGGCCAGTCCCGCGCCGGCCACAAAGGGCCAGCCCGGCGTGAGGTGCAGCCTGCGCATCGCCCGGATGATGGCCGGTCCGCAGGCGATCAGGAGGAGCAGCAGATCAAGGAAAGCCCACAGCAGCCACCCGCGGTGTGGCCCGACGCGTACCGAGAAGTCCGCTTGGGCGGCCGACAGCCCGTTGGCCCAGTTGAAGCCGGCCAGCCTGGCCAGCCCGAGGGGAATGAGTGCTCCGACGCCCGTGAAGACGTTGAGTAGTGGCCGGCGGCGGACGAAGTAGACAGCCACCACGGAGACGCCGAGCCAGGCGACGGCGTAGTTCATCATTGCGTCGCAACCGAGCACCAGTCCGGACCCTAATGCCCACAGCGGGGAACGGCCTGGGGTCGAGCCGACGACTCCCAGGGCGACGAAAAGGGCGGCGAGTACGAGCACGATGCCGTCCATGGAGACGGCGATCCAGACGGCGTACGGAGCCAACACCAGGATGGGCATCAGCCGGCGGGCGGCCGTCTCGTGACAGAGCGAGCGGACTGCCACCGCTAGCAAGGGCGCGTAAGCGCAGGCCAGCACCGTCAACAAAACGCCGATGACTTCGGGACGGTGGATGCCAAGCTTTCCGAAGGCCCAGAGCGCCAGCACCGGTCCCGGGGGATGAGTGCGGGTGGCGACGCTGTAGTGCGGTGACTGCTCCACGAACGTGCGCAGGAAGTGGCCCGGGTGCGATCCGACCGCCGGGACGTCATGTAGATATTCGTTCGGTGAGTCCACCGGCGACGCGAAGCCGTTGCCCCCATCGACCAGCGCCAGCGAAACAGCCCACCACACGGCCGCCGCGTAGCCGACGGCGACCAGCACCGGCCACCGGAGTCGATCGACAATGCCCGCCCGGACCGCCGCCAAGACGGTGACGGCCGTTGCGGGCGCCAGCAGCGAGCCGATCTCGATCTTGATCCGAAAGTGTCCCGTGAAGGGTGCGCTGGCCGAGCCGACGGATCCGGAGACCGCCACCGCGAGTGCCGTAATGGCCAGTCCGGCCACGACGAGCAGGACCCAGATCAGTACCTCTCGTGCTTGCCGGGCTCCCTCGTCGTCGGCCCGAAGCCGGGTGCTAAAGCGCAGCGTGACCGGACGGATACGAGTCGCGACAGCCGTCGCACCGCTCGTCTGCCATCCGTCCCGCACAATCTCACGGTAACGACAGGTTGACGAGCCGCGATCCAGGTGACCTGCGTGGCGGCGGGGCTGGATAGCTCCTGGAGGTCGGCCTGCGTTGCTGATCAGCAGCGATGCTCGAAGTTCGACTAGCCGATGGTGTTGTTGGCGAGGGTGACGGTGCCGTAGGCGAGGGCGCGGCCGGTGAGTTGGGTGCTGTCTCCGAGGGTGATGGCGCCGGTGGCCATGATGGTGCCGGCGATGGTGGAGTTGGCGCCTGTGCCGGCGGCGCCGTTGACGACCCAGTAGACGTGGGTGGCTTGGGCGCCGTTGATGAGGTTGACGTGACTGGCGGCGGCGGTGTTCATGGCGGCGTTGACCTGGAAGATGAAGACGGCGTTCGGATCGTCTTGGGCGTCGAGGGTGACGGTGCCGGTGAGGGTGAGTGCGGCGTCGGTGTGGTAGACGCCTTCGACGAAGGTGCGTCCGTTGAGGTCCCCGGCGAAATGGGAGTTGACGGTGCGGGTGGCGGCGTCGTTGTAGGCGGAGGTGAGATCGGCTTGTGCTTGGGCGGCTGCTGCGTCGGCGGTGTGGGTCGTGCCGCCTACGGTGCCGGGAGGGAAGCCGGCTAGTGAGTTGCTGGGGCTGATTCCGAGGTCGCCGCTCAAGTTGGTTGCTCCGGTGTTCGCGACGCCAGTACCGGCCAACACCGAATACGTCCCCGCACTACCGAGCACAACAGCCGAGGGATTGACTTCGACGGTGAGCGACTGGGTGGCCGATCCGGCATTGCCCGCCGGATCCCGGACTGAGGCGACCACGTCATAGGTCCCGGCGGTCAGCGCCGCTGCCGTGACGCTCCAGGTTCCATCGCTCTGGACAGTTGTGGTGAGCACCTGCCGAGCCACTGTGACGGTGACGGTAGCGGCAATCGGGGCATCCGTGCTGCCGCTGATGGTCGGGGTGGTGTCCTTGGTCCAGGCCGTGCCCGCCGGGTCGATGGCGATCGTCGGAGGCGTCGCGGAGCTGAATTTGATGGTGTTGTTGGCGAGGGTGACGGTGCCGTAGGCGAGGGCGCGGCCGGTGAGTTGGGTGCTGTCTCCGAGGGTGATGGCGCCGGTGGCCATGATGGTGCCGGCGATGGTGGAGTTGGCGCCTGTGCCGGCGGCGCCGTTGACGACCCAGTAGACGTGGGTGGCTTGGGCGCCGTTGATGAGGTTGACGTGACTGGCGGCGGCGGTGTTCATGGCGGCGTTGACCTGGAAGATGAAGACGGCGTTCGGATCGTCTTGGGCGTCGAGGGTGACGGTGCCGGTGAGGGTGAGTGCGGCGTCGGTGTGGTAGACGCCTTCGACGAAGGTGCGTCCGTTGAGGTCCCCGGCGAAATGGGAGTTGGCGGTGCGGGTGGCGGCGTCGTTGTAGGCGGAGGTGAGATCGGCTTGTGCTTGGGCGGCTGCTGCGTCGGCGGTGTGAGTCGTGCCGCCTACGGTGCCGGGAGGGAAGCCGGCTAGTGAGTTGCTGGGGCTGATTCCGAGGTCGCCGCTCAAGTTGGTTGCTCCGGTGTTCGCGACGCCAGTACCGGCCAACACCGAATACGTCCCCGCACTACCGAGCCTGGGCCCTCCGGCACTGGAGTCCACCCAGGCAACGTTGGCGTTAGTGGCAAGGCTCTGGTTTCCCACCTGGTCCGTGACCGAATAGCGGTAGACGTAGCAAGAGCCGTCCGCGACCTGAGTGTCCTCGTAGGGGGAAACCGGAAGCGCCGGTCCGACGTCGGCAAAACTGGTGAATGTCCCGCAGGTCCCGTCCGTCAGGGTGGCCGAGGAGCGCTGCAGCTGCCGGGTGGCGATGCCCGAGCCGGCATCGGCTCCCGTGGTGAAGGTGACTGCTACGGATTGGCCGGGCTGGTAGCCGCCGGCGTACGCGACGGAGCCGGCAGATGGGGCAGTCGCGTCGTCGACGAACGTTAGCGCCGTCATGGCGATGTTGCCGGCTGCATCGGCGCCGGTCACCGCCTCTGACGGCGCGCTGACGGTCCCGGTGGTCCAGGCGAACGCATTGGACACGTACGGCCCTCCCGTGGGTGACGCAACCGTAGAAGGGGCATGGGTCCACCCCGTCGAATCTCCGCTCAGAGTCGCAGTGGTGCTCGAGGCCGGTCGCGACCCCGCGTCGGTCACCGCGTTGGTCAGCGTGAACGATCCGGCGACCAGCCCGCGGTAGAAGACGGTGCTGCCCGTCATGAAGGCAGTTCCGGTGACGGGTGTAGCTGTCAGGCCGTTCACCGGGGGTGTTGCGTCGCTTGTGACGATGTTGCTGTTCAGGCTCTCCTGGCCACTCCAGGAGGTGCCTATCCGGGGGGTCACCGAGTAGACCCATTGGCCGTCCGGCACATCGCTCTCGACGCAGGCGGTCGCACTGACGAGTCCGCCACAGCCGTTGAGGGTGCTTTGCGCGACGAGCGTGGCTGCGTCGTAGCGCCGGACGACGTAGCCACTCACCGCCAGGCCGCTGGCGAGGGTTGTGCTGGTCCACTCGACGGTGACGGACCCCCTGGACGCGGAAGCCGTTGGTGTTGCCCCCCGATCGACGGTGGAGGCAGCTGCGGCACCGGTCCCGCCCGACACCGAATCGACGCTCCAGAACGCCTGCGCGGAACCCACGCCGATCGCCGCTAGGACCGAAACGGCGAGGAACGCTGCCGCCGCCACCCGCCGAACCCTGGTCATGATCCCGCCAGCAGATAGATCGTGAAATTTGCGCCCTGGCAGGCGTTTTCGGCACCGGCGACCATCGACAAAGCGTTGGTCAGCGTGACTGGCAACGTGCCATTGACGGAGCCGGATTTGGCGGGAACGCTCCAGCCGGCGCCATCAGCTGTTTGCGGGCTGAAACTCAACGCATTGGGTGCACAGCCTGAATGTCCCGCGTCGACGGCGAAGCCGGCAGAACCATGGCTGGTGTCCAGTGAGAAGGTGCCGATGTGCAGCGGGGTCTTGTTGGGATTGGACACCGTGAGCTCGACGTCGGCTTGCCCGCCTGGATAGAGCGTTCCGGTCGGAGAGCCCGGACTGAGAACGACGGCGACAGTTGCCGCGGTCGTCCCTTCCGAATTTCCGGCTCCGGATCCCTGCCAGTACGCGTTTGCGATGCCGCCCAGTGCCACTGCCAGCAGGACGACGAGAAGTGCAGCGCGCGCGAGTCGGCTCCGCTTGGGAAAGAGCCCGCGCCGACTCACGGGAGCCCTCAAAGTCCGATTTGGACAACGGCGGAAAGTGAGGGACGCCCCGGGCAGCCGTGCCCGTTAGCTGACTCATGTGGCAGCCAAGTACGAGAGCGTTCGACCCGAACGCTCGGGCTACTCATCTGAGCCTCCGGGTCGATCGGCTCAAGCGACCGTGTAAGCGAGGTTCACGGTCGCGCCTTGGCAGCCGTCCTGGTTGGCCGACGTGTTGTTGAACTGAATCGTGGCACCCTCCCAGGCGCCCTGGCCCGCTCCGACGGGCACGTTCGCATTGACGGTCATGGTTGTGCCGGTCAGCGCGTAATCGGCCGCGGTACAAGCGCCCACCGCTCCGACCGCCTTGGTCACGCCAGAAATGCTGACGGTAACGCTCGCTACGTGGATTGGCCCGCTGCTGGTGTTGTCGAAGTCGCCGGTCAGGGTCTGCGCCGAATCGCCTGGGAACATGGCAGTCAGCGTCGTGGTGTCGTTGACGGTAAGCGGACTGCTGGTGCCGGTTGGCGCTGCTCCCGTTCCGGTGCCTCCGGCAGTCCAAAACGCGTAAGCCGTTCCGGTGCCGACCGCGACGATTAAGGCTGCGGCGGCAATTGTGACGGTCTTCTTGCGGATGCTGCGCATAAGAATGCTCCGAAACGAGGTGGGCGGTACGAGCGCCCAGGGGCAGCGACCTTCGCCAGTTAACGAGGCCTTAAGTGCGCGTTTTGCAGGTGCGCATGCTCTTTAATCTCGGCTGCGGGGACCTCGGAATTCATGGCCGGATCGGCCAGTTTCCCACTTGGACTGGACGGAACGTCCAGCCGGGCAGTTGCTACTGCTGACGGAAAAGCCCTAGCAATTGCTGTTGAGATTCGACACCGAGCTTGGCGAAGGCTGAGGCGAGGTGGGTGCGGATTGTGCTTTGGCTCAGAAAAAGTCTCTTGGCAATTGCGGGTGGGCGGTCACCGTCGAGTAGACGGGCAACGATCTCAAACTCGCGTGTCGTCAGACGGCTGAGTCCCGGCATCGTCTGCTCCGTCATGCCGCGGAAGAGGCTGTGCCCCGCGTTGGCGATCTCGGCGCCGCGCCCAAGCTGCAGCAGCAGATGCGAGAGCTCGATCGACAGTGCTTCGCTCGGCTTCCCGTCGGGGAGTGGCAGGAATACGAAGACACAGCTGGGTAGTGGCTCCAACGGAAGAATGAGTTGCTCGCAGCGCACAGCAAGTCGCTCAACGCCGGTACGGATGCGGACCTGGAGCGTCACCCCGGACCCAGTCGCCGATGCCCGGTTCAGGGCGGCTAGACACTTCGGCACGTCTTCGCGAGACACCAGGCCAGCCAGGGGGGTGCCCAAAAGCGCCGAAACCGGCAGCCCGAAGAGATGCTTCGCATCACTGCTGATGCGATCGATGACCAGCTGCCCATCGGCGGTCCCGACGACAGCGGGTATTTGAATCCACGGGTTCACGACGGTGGTCACCGGGGGCGGCCGGTCTGCGACGATGATGGCGACGACGAATTTCGATGCCGGCTGTTCGTCCAGCAACCGAATCCACATCCGCACGTTCGCGTCGGCGCCGGCGGAACGGTGGAGCACGCGGAACGTCTCGAAGCCGTTCAGTCGGCCGCCGGCGAAGATATTGGTGCCGAGATCAGGATGATCAGCGGTGAAATCCTCGAAAAGGTGGCCCACCACCACGCCGCCATCGGGGTCCAGCAGGCGTGTCGCGGCGGGACTCGCGGCGACTATTCGCTCCGACGGCACCTCAAGGACGAGTGCAGGAAACGGTATTCCCTCGAGCACCCCGGCGGAAATTTGTGCCAGTTCTCCTGCGCTCAGGTCTTCGTTCATCGAGAATTCAGAGTCACAATTAAGGTGCCCCGCTGTCTTGGGCGATCACCCAGAAAGGCTTGCAGTCGAGTCAGGCCAGTTGCGTGAGCAAATTCTACCGCAGTGGTGCCGCACGGGCCGGTTCAGAATGCATGATGCGAATCGTCGCGAAGTCGTACGACGCTTTGATCCGTACCGGTCCCGGATCGTTGCGGCACCATGATTAATGGAATTTGCGAGCACGTTCACGGGTGCATTTTAGGCAGCTGTGCAGTCTCGTCGTGGATTGTTGTCCGCCCACCGGGACCGGGTCCGCTTTTCGGGTGAATTCTCAGTCCGAGCGCTATTATGCGATGCTTGCTTAACCCACTCGAATAATCAGCGGCAGGCGCGGGCGTCCAGGAGCCCCGAACCAGCGGGAGTCACGGACGCGGGCAAGCCCTTCGTTGATAGTGCTCTCGGACACTTAGTGTTACCCGCTGACTACAATCCATCGGACGACAGCGCAGCGGGGTCTCACGACAAAGACGCTGGGCACAGCAGCCTGGACGCCGATGTCAACGAGAAGCCAACGACGGTGCCGAACCCGGGTGGCGTGATCACATCGGGGTAGGTGATGATCAGTCGGACCGATCAAGGCCGATCTGAGGCAAGCGAGCGGAGGAGCAGTGGCAGAGCTCAAAAAGGGAAGCCGCATCACGGGTGCGGAGCGCGACAAGCTGTCTGGTGATCTGCGCAAAAAATATGAGTCGGGCCAGAGCATCCGGCTCCTTGCCGAGTCTTCGGGGCGCTCCTACGGTTTCGTGCACCGCATCCTGTCAGAGTCCGGCACCACCCTGCGTGGGCGTGGCGGTGCCACCCGAGGCAAGAAAAAGGCTTGACCACCTCGCCTGAAGAGAGGCAGCCGCTGGAGCTGCCAGGGGTCGACCTCTCGGCGGCCGACCTGCGGGTTGAACGCGCGGGGCCGGTGGTCACGATCACCCTGGCCCGGCCGCAGCGGCGTAACGCGCAGCGGCCGGCGACCTGGCACGCGCTCGACGCCATCGGGCGGGGGCTGCCAGGCGACACGCGAGTCGTGGTGGTCACAGGTGATGGCCCCTCCTTCAGCGCCGGGATCGATCTGGCGGTGCTGGGGGAGATGGCGGCATCCGGGGGCGCCGGAATACCGACCGAAGCCACCATCGGCAGCTATCAGGCCGGATTCACCTGGCTCTCCCGTCCTGATCTGGTCTCGATCGCCGCCGTACGAGGACATGCGGTAGGGGCGGGATTTCAACTCGCACTGGCCTGCGACCTGCGGGTCGTGAGCGAGGACGCCCAGTTCACCATGGCCGAGACCAGCCGCGGGCTGGTGCCGGACCTGACCGGCACCGAGGCGCTGGTACACCTCATCGGATACTCCCGCGCGGTGGAGATATGCCTGACCGGCCGCCGGGTGGCTGCAGCGGAGGCCAAAGATCTTGGCCTGGCCAATGTCGTCGTCCCCGGCGAGCAGTTGGAGACTGCCACCGCCGATCTGGTGGCAGTCCTGCTGGCCGCTCCCCGTGATGCGAGCGTCGAGACAAAGGCGCTGCTGCTTCGGGCCCGGCGGGCCGCCGTCGATCCAGCTGGGCAGCACGCCGCCGAACGGGCAGCTCAGATCCGGCTGATGCGTGGCATCGTCGGGGTTGGGGAGTAGCCCGGCAGGCGTCCTCCCTGGGAATGCGCTGGACCTTCTCGGCGATTACACCGTTGCAGGAGGTACATAAGTGAGTGGTCCTGCACCGTGGATGGTGGCCCGAAGCTATCGGCGTGACAGCTCTGTCACGCGAAAGAAGCTGGCGAAAGGCACCGTCCGCCGAATCATTCGCTTCGCCGCGCCCTACAAGGTCTGGCTCCTGATCTTTCTGGCGATCATCCTGGTCGACGCCGTGCTGGGAGTGCTCAACCCGCTGATCCTGCGGCGGATCATCGACGTCGGCGTCGCCCCGAGCGAGCCGCACGGTGATCCGGCGGTCGTGCTCCGGTTGTCGCTCCTGGTCGGTGTCATTGCCCTGGCAGATGCGGGCCTGACGCTCTGGCAGCGCTGGTATTCCGCGCGCATCGGCGAGGGTCTCATCTACGACATGCGGGTCAAGGTCTTCGACCACATCCAACGCATGCCGATCGCGTTCTTCACCCGCACCCAAACCGGCGCCCTCATCAGCCGACTGAACAACGACGTGCTCGGCGCGCAGCAGGCGTTCACGGGCACGCTCTCGTCGGTAGTGAGCAACTTCGTCAGCGTCGTCCTGGTGATCACGGCAATGCTTGTGCTGTCGTGGCAGATCACGCTGATCTCGCTGGCGATGCTTCCCGTCTTTGTGATCCCCGCTCGCTTCATGGGTCGCAAGCTCCAGACGATCACGCGTGAGGGCTACAACCTCAATGCGGCCATGAACACGACGATGACCGAGCGTTTCAACGTGTCGGGTGCCTTGCTGGTCAAGCTGTTTGGTCGGCCGCAGGACGAGGTCGACGAGTTCGGCGCCAAGGCGGGCCGGGTTCGCGACATCGGTGTCACGTCGTCGATGTACGCCGGTGTCTTCTTCGTGTCGCTGTCGCTGGTGGCCGCGCTGGCCACGGCGGTTGCCTACGGAATCGGCGGGACACTGGCCGCTGAACGCTCACTGCAGGTCGGCACGCTGGTCGCGCTGACCGCCTACCTGGCCCGTTTGTACGGGCCGCTCACCGCCCTGTCGAACGTGCGCGTTGACGTGATGACGGCCTTGGTCTCCTTCGAGCGCGTCTTCGAGGTGCTCGACCTCGAGCCGATGATCCAGGACAAGCCCGATGCGGTCACGCTCGACGCCACCCTGAACCCTTCGATTGAATTCCGGCACGTCGACTTCCGTTACCCGTCCGCCGAAGAGGTTTCGCTGGCTTCGCTTGAATCCGTTGCGAAGTTGGATGCGAGCGTCCCCCAGCAAGTGCTCTTTGATGTCTCACTGCGGGCTGAGCCAGGTCAACTGGTCGCCCTGGTCGGACCCTCCGGCGCCGGCAAAACGACGATCACGCAGCTCGTCACGCGGATGTATGACGTGCAGTCCGGCGGGGTGTTGATCGGCGGCCACGACGTCCGCGACGTGACGCTGGAATCGCTGCGCAACACGGTCGGAGTCGTGACCCAGGACGCCCACATGTTCCACGACACGATCCGGGCGAACCTGGCTTACGCGGCGCCCGACGCGACAGATGAAGAGCTGTGGGAGGCCGTCGACGCCGCACATGTCGGTCAACTCGTACGGTCCCTCCCGGATCAGCTCGAGACGATCGTGGGCGACCGGGGATACCGGCTGTCGGGCGGGGAAAAGCAGCGGCTGGCGATCGCCCGCCTTTTGTTGAAGGCGCCCTCGGTTGTGGTGCTCGATGAGGCCACTGCCCACCTCGACTCCGAATCCGAGGTGGCCGTTCAGCGCGCTTTGGCGAGGGCGCTCACCGGCCGCACGTCGCTGGTGATCGCACACCGGCTCTCGACCGTGCGCGACGCCGACCAGATCCTGGTGATCGACGACGGCCGCGTCATGGAGTCCGGTAAACATGAGGAGTTGCTGGCCTCGGGAGGCCTGTACTCCGAGCTGTATCGCACGCAATTTGCTGCACAGGATGGGGATTTTGAGGAGCCGGCAGTGGAGTTCGTCAACTGATTCCCGGCGAGATCGGGCTCGCGCGCATGAGCGGGAATTGACTCAGTCCTGAACGACGCCCTTGACGAGGGTGGAATCCACAATGGCGATGTTGCCGGCCGACTGATCGCCCTGGACGAGGAGTTCGCCGTCACCGTACGAGCGGGTGACTCGGTGTCCGGTGGTCGAGCGGTGGGCCGCCCAATAGCGGAACGAGGCGAGGCTGTTGCCGGTGGCGCGCGAGTTGTAGTGAGTCGTGGAAAACGTCTCTTCGTGGTTGAAGCCCGCCCCGCTCCGGCCCCCGCCACCTGTGCCGTTGTCTTCGGAGACGCAATTGGTGAAGCTGACCTGTGAGCACTGGAAGCAGGCAAATCCATGAGAATTCGCGTTGTGTCGGGCGATGCAGGAGTCGAGCGCGGCGTCCGTGACGAGGTTCATCCCGATGCCGGCGCCGCCCCGACCATTTCCATCCACGACCACCCGTGTGAGGGTCGGCCGTTTGCAGTCAATCAGGTCTAGCCCGAATGTCTCAAACGGCGGAAGGTTTCCGGTGCCCGGAACGCCAATTATGTGAACGTCTTGCATAACCAGGTCATCAGCGGCCGCGATCCGGATGCCATTGAAAAGCTGGCCTGCAATCGTCGGGGCGGACACCCGGAGGGTGAATCCGGAAAGCACCGGTCGTGATAGGCGGCCTACCGCCGACTGGATTCGAATCACGTTCCAACGCGTCGTATCGCCGAGTGTGAACACCGGAAAACTCGTCGTGATCGGACCTGTGAAGTCAATAATTGTCTGGCTCGAGCCCTTGCCAATGATGCCGTTTGCAAGTAAAGCGGTCGTTCCTCCAGAAGTGGGCTCACTGAAGTCCCGAAGGTCGTAACTCTGTGCACCCAACACGAGGGGCTGGGCCGGTTCCGAGGGGCCTTGTCGCCGCACACCGGGACGAATTGGGAAAAGTTTGGAAGAAGTGAACCCGCCGGTAACTGCGGTCGCCGCGGCGCCCAGGCCAAGGGTTGCGAGGAAGAGTCGCCGATCGATATGCGCCGACTTCCGGCCCCCTGCCTGCGGATTCACCAACGACACCGTAGCGGGCCAGTCGTGGGGTGGCGGTACCGACATTCGGTGGCTCATCGGGTTCGTATCGGCGAAACATCCGCGGTCGTAACGGTCTGTGCACAGCAGATCCACTGCTTTTCGATATGGTCGCTAAGCCAAGTCGAACACCTCGCCGGGTCATCACAAGCCCCGTCGCGTCGTGTGTAACCCCCGTGGCGACCCTGTGCGGTCGCGTCCCCTTTGGAGTGACATGTCCCTCATGACGCATGCCCAAAATGCCGGAAGGCAGTCTGCAGACACCACCCTCGACGCGTGATTTCGCCCGTTTCGCGGCGGAATCGGCTTCGTCGATCCGCCGGGGTCACTGCTGCCCTCGTACCGGCCCTGATGGCCGGACTTGTGGCCTGCGGCCCCACCGCATTCGCGACCTCCGGCCAGCCGGGACCGTTCAACACCGGTGTGCCGGGCGGGCAGAGATTGACCCCCGTGTACGGCAACATCACGGTAACCAGAGCTGGCACCGTGTTGAACGGTCTTGACGTCCACGGATTTATCAAGGTTCGCGCGGCAAACGTCACCATCGAAAACACCCGCGTTCACGGGTCTAGATCTGTGAGCGTCTCCACCGCCCTTATCGATTCCGCAAGCCCCGCTGTCAGGAATCTCGTCATTCAGCATTGTGAGCTGACCGACGACTTCCCCAGCATCTGGGTGGATGGCGTTATTGGTCACGATTACACTGCTCGCTACAACAACGTCCACAACGTCATTGATGGTTTCGGGGTCTTCAATCCGAGCAGCCCCGGCTCCGACGTCAATGTGACGATCCAGGGCAACTGGGTGCACGCTCTCACGTATATGTCGCCGGACTGGACGCACAGTGATAATCACACCCACAACGACGGAATCCAGATCCAGGGCACCGGAAGAACCGTGGGCCGGCAGCAGGTTCGAATCATCGGAAATACGATTTCGGCGCTGGTGGGCCCGCTCAGCACCAGGCGCTCCCCGTACTACCCGTCTGTCTCCGGTCAGGCCATTGCGGTGACGCCAAATGTTTCGCGGATCCACGATGTGCTCATCAGTGGCAACTGGCTCGATGGCGGAATGCAGAGTGTGACCATGCTGCCGTCGCCGAAAGGCACCGGGAGCGGGCTGATCTTGGCCTACAACCGGTTCGGGCGTAACCAGTATCTGCACAAGGCCGTACGCATCACCCCTCCGGTGAAGCTGTCGTCGTACGGCAACAGCTACGCGAACGGTGCCGCGATCACGATCGCTACGCACTAGCGCGCGTCCCGCTGGGCGGGCGTAGCCCATTTGGGTGCGTCCGTCCGGCGTTGACGTTCACCCGTTAGCCGGATTGATAAATCCTGGATTCGCTACAGACACCGGCTGCCCGGTTCCGACCTCTTTGGCATGACATCCGCCAAATCGTCCAGTTTCAAGAGGTTTCGTCAGGCGTCCGCAGCTTCGGCGGTGGTCGTGCCAATGTTGCTGGTGGGGCTGTCGTCTTGCACCCCCAGCAACGTGGTGTCCATCCCCAACCCGGGCAACGGGATGCCGACCTCGGCCAACACCGGTGTGCCTGCCGGCCTCGCCCTGACGCCCGTATGGCATGACATCACCGTCACCAAGGCCGGGACCGTGCTGTCGGGTCTCGATATCCATGGGTTTGTCAAGGTCAGGGCCGCGAACGTCACGATCCGCAATTCGCGGATCCACGGCTCAGGCCCCGGGACATCGAACACCGGCCTGATAGACGCAAACAGCGCAGCGGTGAGCCGGCTGCTGATCGAAAATTGCGACCTGTCACACGACGCGGCAAGCGTCTGGGTCGATGGCGTGGTCGGCCATGACTACACGGTCCTGCGCTCAGACGTGAGCAATGTGGTGGACGGGTTCGGCGTCATGAACGCCGCCAACAAGAACGCCAATCTCAACGTCGTTATCGAAGACAACTACGTCCACGCCCTGGATTACATGGGCAATGACCCGAACCACCCGGATCATCACACTCATAACGACGGGGTGCAGATTCAAGGCGCCGGGAGCACTCACGGCACCGTGCAGGTCCGCATCAGTGGCAACAACCTGCAGGCGATGGCCGGCCCGGCTTCCAACGTGCGCAGCCCGTACTTCCCGGCAGTGACGGGGCAGGCCATCGCGGTCACCCCGAACGTGTCGCAGGTGCACGACGTCGTCATTTCCGGTAACTGGCTCGACGGTGGTGCGCAGTCGATCACCATGATCCCCGGCTCCAAGGGCGTCGGCTCAGGTATGGCCATGACGGGCAACCGCTTTGGCACGACCCAGGGAACTCACCGACCGGTCCTCATCCAGTCGCCTGTGAGCGTCTACCACCTGGACAACACGTACTCCAACGGGGTCCACGTCACCATCTCAGTGTGATGGGACAAGCCGATGCGACAACTGCGCCACCAGAGCACCCCGTCGACAACAACGATGCTACCTACAGCAGATCAGAGGTGGCCGTCACCAAGTCAACGATGACCGGCGCCAGCGGAACGCGGAGTTTGCGGTAGCAATTCAAGATCCGGTCGCCTGGGCGGGTCGAGTCGGCGGTTGACGTCCCTCGGACGCTAACTAAGACGTCTCCGCTGCTGCCGCAACCGTTTGACGGTGTAACTGGGCCCAATCGCCCCCGCCATGCCGAGTTCCGTAAACCCCCGGGCCCTCTTTCCAGTGGCTACGTGCATTCCACCACGACGGTAAAGGTAATTTACAAGATCGTGATGACGGTGCTTCCAGGTCGGCGAATCTTCAGTTTTGAATTGGGACCAAGATAGCTGCTGGTTGGTCATGCGTGCTTGTAAGAAACGCGTACCGTCTCGCATCAGCCAGAAGCTTTGAACGGATAGCGCCCCGGCGTGTATCCGGTAGATTCCCAACGGTTCCATGGCCGTGACTATCTTCCCGTATTTTGCCATTTTTGAAAGCGCATCCAGGTCCTCCACAGGAGCGATGCGGCCGAGATCCTCGTCGAAGCCGCCGATAGCCTCGATGGCATCTCGCCGGAAGATCATGCTTGATGGAGCGAAAGGCATGAATTTGGCGGCCATGATGTCGGTTTGGCGTCCATCTGTATCCTCGCCGCTCACACCGAATATCTTCCCGGCAGCGTTCGCATAGTGCATTAGCGATCCAACGGCGACGACATCGCCTGTCAGCAGCTGAAGTTGCTTCTGGGTTTTGGCCGGATACCACTCGTCGTCGGCGTCGAGAAGTGCGATGACGTCGCCCGAAGCCGCCCTGATACCCGTGTTGCGAGCCGCAGCAATACGCTGATTCGCCTGCTGAATCAAGGTTACCGGGTAGCGGCGGACAACATCAGCGGTGTCGTCCTGGGAACCATCATCAACAACAATTACTTCGCGAGGCCGGTGCGTTTGAGCGAGACTGCTCTCGATAGCTGCGCCGATCCATTTCGCTGAATTGTATGCTGGGATCACGACGGAGACATCCATATACCTAGTCTGGCATGACTTCGCCGACGTGTCACTGGAACTCGGGTTCTGGGGGTGTGCCTCACAGGCAAGCGAGATCAAGTCAGGTCGGCTTTGCTCTGCGCGCAGACTCTGCGAAGATCATTATGTCGGCAGGTGTTAGAAGGGCATCGCAGGAATTACTTTCCGCAAACGAGTCCCTGCTTATTGATTGCACCTTCAATCGCTGGAATAATAACGACTCAACTTGTCGGCTTGGACGAATTACGGATGCGCAGTGTGGGAAGAGATCCGTCCGCACCGGTCGGAATCTCGGTGCGCAGATCGCAGGAATTCCTTGAGGATCCCGTGAAAGGGAAACGTTTCCGCTGAGTTATTTCGCCTGCCACTCGGACGAGGTCGCCCGTGATCTTTCCTGGAAACAGACCTTGGGCCGCGCTGAGTTTCGGTTCCGCGCCATGAAATAATCAGGACAACTCGCCTCACAATGCCGAGCGCGATCGAGGAAGCATCGCCGTTCGCGAGAGGCAGTCTGTCGCTACACCACGCGATGGTCGGAGCGTTGGCATCGGACTGAGCAGCAAATCACTTGGAAGGCAGTGTTCGGTGCAGTTCCGCGGCGCACCGCGGCGACCGTCAATCAGTTAGCGCGCTCGGAGCTGAGGGTCTCTGTTCGTGGCGGGTCCAAAACGACGGTACGAAGCCTAGCCGTTTGCAGCAGATCTTCCAGCGCACCGACGACGTACTGCGCGTCTTGAAGCGTCAGGCCGCCTGACATGGGGAGCGAAAGGGTGGACCGTCCAATATGTTCAGCGTTCGGGAACATTCCCTCGCGGAAGCCGTATCGCTCCAGGTAATAAGGATGGAGATGAACGGGGCGAAAGTGGACGCCTGTACCGACACCACGTTCGGTCAGTCCGGTTAGCACCTCGTCCCGGGTAAATCCTGCCTCCTCCGGGACGATCTCAATCGTGTACAGATGGCGAGCATGTTGGGTCGCGGCCGGCGGAGGTGGTGGAGTACGCACGCCCGACGTGGTCCGCAGCATGTCGTCGTAAGCGTTCCAAATAGTCTCGCGAATACCGAGATTGTGATTGAGCCGGCGAAGCTGGTGCAGACCAAGCGCGGCCTGCATGTCTGTCAAGTTATATTTGAAACCTGGCTCAACGATCTCATAGTGCCGAAATCCATTTCCGCCATAACGGGCCCATGCGTCCCTGCTCATTCCATGGAATCGGAGTCTCCGAACACGATCCGCGGCGCGTTCATCCTGAACGAGTAGCATTCCGCCGTCGCCCGTAGTCATATTCTTGGTGGCGTAGAAGCTGAAGCACGCAAAGGGGCTCGTCGCTCCAACCCTTTGGCCGTCCTGCGCCGCCTCGACGGCGTGCGCCGCGTCCTCGATTACAGAGAGATTATGCCGCTCGGCGACAGCTCGAATAGCGGCCATGTCACACAAGCGACCGGCCATGTGTACAGGCATGACTGCCCGCGTTCGATCAGTGACGGCGGCTGCGACGCCAGCCGCATCTATGTTTTGGGTGACCGGGTCGACGTCCACAAAAACAGGTGTGGCCCCAGCCATCACGATTGCATTAACTGTGGCAGCGAACGTCAGTGGTGTCGTGATTACCTCGTCGCCTGCCTTGATATCCGAGGCGACGAGAGCTAGGTGCAGCGCGGCCGTACAGGAGGAGACGGCCACTGCCTGCTCGGCCGGACGTCCGAGATAGCCGGCGAAGTCTGCCTCCAACTGCTGACACTTTGGCCCGAAGCCAATCCAACCGGAGCGAAGCGTATCGACGACCTCAGCAATGTCGGCCTCACCAATGACAGGAGCACCGAATACCAGAAAGTCCTCCCGCTGCCGCCAGCTAGCACCATTCTCCTCGAACTGCATGTTGACTCCCCCTTGAGCGGCGTTCGGAGGCCCCCCGGACTCCAACGTATGCCAGCGGCTCCGCTTTAGTCTGCGGATTCATCGTTCTTGCGAGGACTCCATATCCAGAGCGTTGTGGCAGGCCGCAGATGACTAACGGTCTAAGCGGAATGGCAGCCGGCCACCGATGGAACCATCCATCGACGCGCCACTACCGGCTCGCGTTCGCGACGTGAGCGCGGACGGTTTGGCCTGTCGGTGAGATCGATCGGCAGGGTGTCGATGATGGACTGGCGGCAGCTGATAGATCTCGGAAGGAGGCGTGATTTGGCCACACGTGCAGCCGTCTGGTGATGACGGGTTCTCTCGGCGGCGAGCGCGCGTCAGCTTCCTTTGTGCGAAATTGAACTACTCAGCGAATTCCCAGGTTAATGGCCGGGTCGACTGACATCGGCTTTTACTTGTTTATCCGCGGGTCCACCCGCCGTCGATTATGGACGCTTCGACTGAGATCCCGTTCGGCGACTGATTGCCTTCGGTCATGATGCTGCCGTCACCGGTCGAGTGGATCAACCGGTGTCCGTGGGTGGAGGCGCCAGTCGCGAGGAAGCGAAACGAGGCGAGACTATTGCGGTCCGCTTGTGATTGGACGTGCACCGCGTCCTCGCAGTCCTCGTGGTTAAACCCGGCTCCAGCACTGCCGCCTGCGCCGGTGCCGTTGTCGTTCGATACGCAGTTGACAAAGGTGATCCGGTCGGATTGATAGCAGGCGAATCCGTGCGAGTTGGCATTATGGCCCGACCGACAGGACTCCAAGAGCGCGTCGTTGGTTGAATTCAGCCCGATTCCAGCCCCGCCCAGACTGTGACCGTCAATGACGACATTGCGAATCACCGGACGCGAACAGGCCAGCAGGTCAAGCCCGAAGGTCTCGAACGGAGGCTGGTTGCCGCTCCCCGCTACTCCGATGACCCGGACATCTTCGATGACGAGGTCATCGCACCGGGCGATCCGGATCCCGTTGAAGAGCGCAGCCGCGTTGCGCGGGGCGGTGATCTGCAGGGTGAAGCCGCTCAGTACCGGCTTCTGAAGCCGCTGACCGATCGGGGCTTCGACTCGGATGACGTTGTACTGCGTCGTGTCGCCGAGCTCCCAGCTGGGAAACTGGGTGCGGATTGGGCCAGTGAGATCGATGATGGTGCGCTCGGAACCTTGTCCAATGATTCCGCCGGCCAGGATCGCGGCGGTCATCCCAGAGGCCGACAGGGTGAAGTCTGCGTAAGAATAGGTCTTAGCCCCGAGCTCGAGCGGAGTGGTCGCCGCCGTGGTCACCGCCTTAGACCCTCCGGAGTCGGTCAACACCGTAGCGACCCCAGTCGCTCCGACTGCGGCGGCGCCGGCGCCGATACCGAGCACGGATAGAAAGCGGCGTCGGCTTAGCGTTCTCGCGCTGCCTTGAGGCTCAGGCGACACATCGTGGGTCATGAGCGTGCACGCCCGTGATCAAGCCGCCGCCTCCGGCGGACGTGTACTGACCTAATGATCCTCACGTCTCCTCACACGCACTGGGATCAGGGACGTCCCCACGCGCCGCGCGTTCGTGCATGTTTGGGCGATTCTCGAGGGGAGAGCACACGGCGAAGTCCGAGCCCTCCTCCGAGGTGAAGGAAAATGCTACCCGCGAGACTGCCGAGCCCCAGGGCATATGCGCCGGTGGATATGCATATCAACATGACGATGATCGATATCGCACCTGTCGCCAAGCTGATCATGGCTTGGTAGCGTTCCCTGCCGCTGGCGAACAGGGCGTTGCTGAAAACGATCGCGGCGTACCCGACCGTCTCCGAAACTATGAGCAACTCGAGCAGTCCCGGCTTTGCGTATGCACTCGGGAAGCTGTGGGGCAACGGGTTGCCTGGCCAGCGAACCGAAACGACCACGAGCCAGATGCCAGAGGCCGCAGTGACACAGAGGAGAAAGTGTCGAACGGTTCGCCACACCTCTTGAGTTCGACCGGCCTGTGTAGCCGCCATGATCTCGGGGTTGAACACCGATAGCAGGCCGATCGCCAAGACCGTTACGGGCTGGGCGAGGACTCGGGCCGCTTCCGCGTATCCAGCTGCGGCTGATCCAGCCATCGCGGTTAGTAAGGCGACCATCACGAAGCCGCAGAAGAGCCCTCCAGTCGCCCCGAGCAGGAGCCAGCGCCCTTTCCGCGTCAGGGTACGAACGGAAAGGTCCAGTTGGTGATGTTCCCCGTCGCCCCTCGCGTGAAGGATGGTGAAGGCGGCCACGAGGGATACCAGGTTGCCTATCGCAAGCCCGAGGAAAGGAATCCAAGGCTTGGGAATCGGTGACGACAGGAGGATTCCCAAGGTCAAGGCGGTCGTCGCCAGAAGCACGCCGGACATCGAAGCAGCCGTCCAGGAGCGTCCCGAAGCATGCAAAACCCGTCGGACGTGATCCTGCAGTGGGGATACCGCAGTCAGGGCGGCCGCAGTTAGCGCAAGTGGCAACCGGGTCGAAAGCGGAGCCGTCGAAGGCACCAGCAGGGCAACGGAGCAAACCGCCAGACCCACGCTGGTTGTCAGGCCCGGACCGAGGCGTAGCGAGCGACCGAAGATGCGCTGCCGATGCGGCCGATGAAGCGTCAGGCCGGCCAATTCTATTGGGCCGAAAACGAGGCTTACTGAAATGGCAGATCCGAGCAGATACGCCGAATAGAAAAGTGCGTAGGCACCAAGCGCGCTAGCAGTCAGGTCACGTGCAGCTAAGAGGCCCATCAGAAAGCTGCCCAGTGACGAGAGCCCTGAGTCCACAATCCCGCCCGGCACTGAGACCCGACGTTGCGGCGGTGTGGGGATCGTCACTGCCTGCGCCGCTACGGACACGCCTTCAGCCGTCACGCGGTCACCTGCGAGCACACTTGCCCACCTCTGTCCCCCACCTCAGAGTGCCTGGTGGACGGGTCCGGCACTAGTCTGACCGGACGCTCCGGCCGGTTCGCAAGGTGACACGAACGCGTGCAGTACGCCCAAATCGTTACTGATGATGCTAACGGCCCGCGCAGCGGCCGTTCAGCGAATAGCGTCAAACCACCAGCAGGCAGGAGCGGTTAGGGGAGTGGCGCGTGGAGGTGTTGCTCGTCCACAACTCCTACCGCAGTGACAGTCCCTCCGGCGAGCAGCGTGTCGTCGATGATGAAGCTGCCCTCCTAAGGGCAGCAGGCGTGGCCGTCGAGGTGTACTCCCGATCGAGCGACGAGATCGCTGACCTGCCTCTACTTCGCAAGGTTGAGCTGCCCGCCCGCCCGATCTGGTCGCGGGAAGACACGCGGCGATTTGGCAAGGTTGTGGCCCAAGCGCGTCCCGACGTGGTGCACGTCCACAACGTCTATCCCCTCATTTCCCCAGGGGTTATCCGGGTCGCTGACGAGTTGGGCGTCCCGGTGGTTCAGACGGTCCACAACTATCGCCATGTCTGTGTGAACGGAAGCTACTTCCGAGACGGACACGTCTGCACCGACTGCTCCGGAAAGGCGACGGCCTGGCCAGCCGTCGCTCATGGGTGCTACCGCGGATCGCGAGCGCAGAGCCTCATCATGGCGACGAGCCTGCGCACGCACGCCTCAACCTGGCAGCGGGTGCGCCTGTTCTTACCGGTGACGCAATTCATGGCAGACCACCTCGAGTCAGCGGGAATTGCGCCGGGCCACATCA
This sequence comes from uncultured Actinomycetota bacterium, assembly GCA_963839015.1. Lineage (GTDB taxonomy): Bacteria > Actinomycetota > Actinomycetes > Frankiales > Frankiaceae > DATAZK01. The sequence continues at coordinate 528,257 of CAWITL010000002.1, forward strand.
AGGTCAAGCCCAACTTCGCTGCAGACCCGGGAATCCCGGGTCCAGCCGGAAGCACGCTTCTTTATGTGGGCCGGCTCGCGGAGGAAAAAGGACTCGGAACGCTGTTGTCTTCATGGGCGCGATCCCGCCATCCGGCGTTCAGTGAGCTCGTCGTGGCCGGAGACGGTCCGCTGCGCTCGCTTGTCGAGACTGCCGCGGCGACAGACCCCAGCATTCGCTATCTCGGAATTCTCTCCAGAGAACGGGTGGCGACGGCCATGTCGCAGGCGGGAGCGGTCGTGGTCCCGTCACTGTGGTTCGAAGGCTTCCCGATTACTGTTGTTGAGGCCTACGCCCACGGCAGGCCGGTCATCGCCACCGACATCGGTTCTTTGGGCTCCGTGGTTGACGATGAGATCGGGTGGTCGTTTCCCAACGACCCAAGGGCTCTGCGGGATGTCTTGGACGCCATCAAAGTTGAGGAACTTTCGTCCAAGGGACGCGCTGCACGCGCGAGGTTCCTCGAAAGTTTCTCGCCGGATGCCGCGTTGCATAATCTGCTCGCCGCCTACGACCTCGCGATGTCTCCCGCTGCCTCGACCGGAGCTCCGATAGTTCATCCGTCGTGAGGCCTCCGATCCTCACGGTCCCTGGTCACGGGCGCGATCGGATCTGAATCGCGTTTGGCCGGATTGCGACGTCGCTGACCGCTACTGGATTTCAGACATGTGACAATTCGGCGCGCGCATTTTCCGGCCCCCGACCGCGGCTGCGATTAGTCAACTCCACCCATCGGTGATGTTGACAATCTTGGCTCACCGTGTTCAACGGTATTGGTCGCGTTCTGTGACCGGAGATGTGCTGCCGGTGAGAAGAGGGGTGGCCGTGCAGCCGTTACTCGATGTGTCTACTCCACGCTCCGCGTCGTGCTCTGAGCAGGTGGTTCGGAGCCTGAAAGCACGAAACAGGGACTAGCAGAAGACAGTGCCGATGGCGGTCGAGGCCTGCCGGGGAGCCCCCTCACCGAGTGCAAATGCCCACTCGTCACGCGGCCCCAGCGCGCCGATCGACCTGACCTTGCGTAGTCGGGGTTGCTTACTTAGCACTGAAGCTGCGTAAATTCCAGGCAACCAATGGGCCGAGTTTTCGTATTCGTGCAACATCGAACCTCGCGGACGTGTTGACTGGCGAAGTAACGCAGGGTCACTTTGACGGCATGCGTTTGGCTCGATCGCTTTGGGGGGGCTCGGATGCCATTGAACGCGTCATTTGCTCGACAGCTTCGCCTGAACCGTCTTGCCCGCCACACCGAGGGCCGACTACTGGTCGTGCCTCTCGACCACACCATCAGCGATGGCCCCGTCACGGGCGGCCCGCGTGTCGATAGGCTACTGGGTCAGTTGAGCGCCGGCGGAGCAGACGCCGTAGTGGTTCACAAGGGGGTTTTGCGGTACGTAAACCCGCTCTGGTTTCAACGGATGTCGCTCATTGTTCACCTGAGCGCAAGTACGTCGCATGGCCCTGATCCAGACGCCAAGCATTTGGTGACACGGGTTGAAGAGGCTCTGGGACTTGGCGCGGACGCCGTGAGCGTTCATGTCAATATCGGATCTGAGCAGGAGGCCCGCATGCTCAGCGATCTGGGCGACGTGTCGGCGGCGTGTGAGCGATGGAACATGCCTCTGCTCGCGATGATGTACCCGCGCGGTCCGAAGATCGTGAATTCGAATGACCCGGAACTGGTTGCGCACGGTGCCATCGTCGCGGCCGATCTTGGCGCCGATCTTGTCAAGGTCCCCTGGGTCGGGACCGTGTCGGCAATGGCCGATGTCGTCCAGAGCTGCCCCATTCCCGTCGTGGTCGCCGGAGGATGCCGTCGCGACGAGCCGGGAAGCCTGATGGCGTATGTGGATCAGGTGCTCGATTCGGGTGCCGCCGGGCTGGCGATGGGTCGAAACATCTTCCAGTCTCCGGACCCCGAAGCTACCGCTCACGAGATCGCGAGCCGGATCCACGCGCCTGACTTGATCCCGGCCGCGCACCAGCTGCGGACCCTCACTGAAATTGATCTCAATGTCCCTGCCGGGATCTCTAAAGTCTCCTGACCGAAGAGCTTCGGATACGACCGGTCTATTGCTGGCCCTATATATGCAACATTCGAGGAGCACTCCATGAAGCTCTGCTGGCTGGACGTTCGGTCGGCCAATGGAACGCGGATCCCGATAGTGGAGGAGGCGGTTCACCAGAGGATCGATGCCATCGTCACCGACAACGTCGACCATCTGGCATCGTTGCCGCCCACCGTGAAGAAGGTCCTGATTCCCGCCGGGGAGTTGCTGGTTGAGGATGTCAGCACGGTGGACATCGTCATCGTCGACACCGCGCGTTACGGGCCGACTAGCGAGCTGTCTGCCCGCTTCCCGGGCGTGGAATTCGGCCGCATGGTCGAGATCGTCGACGCCGACTCGCTCGAAGAGGCCTGCGAGGCGGCTCGTACCGAGCGTTACAGCCTGCTCGACTTTCGCGATCCGACCAAGATCCCGTTGGAAATCGTCATTGCCGCATCGGCCGGGTCCACCGGCAGCATCATCACGGTGGCTTCGGACGTCGAAGAGGCAGGGATCATTTTCGGCGTTCTCGAGCTCGGCTCGGACGGGGTCATGTTGGCTCCGCGTGCAGTGGGTGATGCCACCGAGCTCAAGGCGGAGGCGAAGGAAGGCACAGAGCCGCTCGACCTCGTGGAGCTTGAGGTCATCTCGGTAGCCCACGTCGGTATGGGTGAGCGTGCCTGCGTTGACACCTGCACGTACTTGAACCAGGACGAAGGCATTCTGGTCGGGTCGTTCTCTAAGGGAATGGTCCTCTGCGTGAGCGAGACGCATCCGCTGCCGTATATGCCAACTCGGCCGTTCCGCGTCAATGCCGGGGCGATCATGTCCTACACGATGTCGCTAGGTGGTCGGACGCAGTACCTCAGCGAGCTACGGGCCGGCGCAAAATTGCTTGCCGTCGATATCAAGGGCAACACCCGAGAGGTAATCGTCGGCAGGGTGAAGATCGAGAGCCGCCCGCTGCTCTCGATCAATGCAATCGCCCTGGATGGCACCGAGGTTAACCTGATAGTTCAGGATGACTGGCACGTCCGAATCCTCGGTCCAGGTGGTGTGGTCCTTAACAGCACGGAATTGAGGCCGGGCGACAAACTGCTCGGTCACTTGCCCGTCGAGGACCGGCACGTCGGCTACGCGATTTCCGAGTTCTGTCGAGAGCAGTGACGAGGGGTAGTGCCCGAAGCGGATTGAAAATGAGCGATGCAAGGCCGCCTATGCCCCCGTCCTTCGATCGCGATTCGTTCAACGGCACGGTTGTCGACCGCTGGCGAGCTGTCGCGCAGGCGACGCCTGATGCCATTGCGATAGGTGGGCCCGGACTGCCCCTTACCTATGCCGAACTCGACGCCAGGTCGGATCGGGTTGCTGCGGCGATCAGCCGTGTTCCGGACGCCGTTCGGATGGCCGGCGACCCTGTTCTGGTACTCGCCCCCCACGAGGCGATCGCCATCGTCGCGATCCTTTCCGTCTGGAAAGCTGGAGGTGCCGTTGTCGTTCTGGACCCCGCCTTGCCGTGCGCGCGGTTGAAGGCACTGGCTGAAGCGAGCTCGGCCGTCCTGTGTCTGGCAACGGACGACCTTGCAGCGCGGGCACGGCCGACAGGGGTCAGCACGGTTCTGAGCCTGAGCGAGGCCGACAGCGCGTCGCCCAGAGCGTCGGCGGTGTCGGTCCCGAGTCCGCGGATCGGCCCGGAAACCCTGGCTCATGTTGTATTTACATCTGGGTCGACCGGGGCACCCAAGGGCGTCTGCTATTCGCAGCGCACGCTGCTGCACGATTCCTGGTCACGTAACAGCTCGGGTTGGGTGTTGCCGAACGACGTCATCGCCGAGCCGCTGCCTCTTGCCTTCGCCGCCGGGTTCCATGACGTTCTTGGGGTATTGCTGTCGGGAGGGCAGATTCGGCTGACCGATCCGCGCTCGGGCGGAATCAGTGAGTTTGTCCGTTGGCTGGGCTCGGCCGGGGTCACTGGGCTCCTGGCAACACCGAATCTGCTCCTCAGCGTTGCGTCGGACTTGTCGCGGGGGGAGTCTTTCCCCGAATCGCTTCGAGTAGTTCGAAGTACCGGCGAGCGTTTCCTGTCCCGGGATGCCCGCCGGGTCCTTGACCGCCTTCCGGTCACCTGTGAGCTGATCAACATACTGGGGTCTTCAGAGACCGGCCTGCTGGCCAGCTACCGAGTGACCCGCGACACCCCAGATACCGTGCATCCGCTTCCGGTCGGCTGGCCGATGCCCGACAAAACGATCAAGCTCGTGGGTGACGGGGAGTATCCGATCCTCGCCGAGGAAGGTGACGAGGCAGCCGGACGCATGATCGTGCAGTCAGCTTTTACGGCTTCCGGGTATCAGGGGGATCCAGACCAGACCGCGCTGGTCTTTCTTGGTGACCCGGCTTCCGCCGGTGAGGAAAGTCCGATTGTCCGCACTGTCGTGACCGGGGATCTCATGGTCCGTCATTCCGACGGGTGCCTCGAACTTCTGGGTCGCCGCGATCACACCGTGAAGATCCGGGGCTACCGAGTCGACCCAGGCGAGATTGAGTCAGCCCTGCTGACCTGTCCAGATGTTCGCGAAGCGCTTGTGGTCGGCCAGGAGCGTGAGCGCGGCGGGACCCGCCTCATTGCATACGTCACCGGGTACGACGGGCGGACCGTTCGACCAGCGGCTGTGCGGCGCTGGCTGCGGTCCAGGGTCGCGAGTTACATGGTCCCCGAATACGTTGTGCAGCTGGACGAGCTCCCGCGCAACGAGCGGGGCAAGCTTGACCGGGCGGCTCTGCCACCCCCTGAGGGCCTGTCGACGGACTACGTCCCCCCCATGAACGAATGGGAAGACATGCTTGCGCTGCTCTGGTCTGACATTCTCGGCGTTGAAAAGGTGGGCCGAGACGACGATTTCTTCGAGCTCGGTGGCGATTCGTTGACGACGGAGGAGCTGCTGGCCCAGCTTTCCAACGAATATCGGGTCAATGTCCAGAGCCAAGTGCTCGTCTCCTCTCCGACGCTGGCGGCCTTTGCGCGTCGGGCAGTTCGCAGTGAGCACCCTGCCTTCCCTAACCTCATCTCCGTGCGGCCCGGCGGGTCACGACCTCCGCTCTTTTGCGTCGCCGGCGGCGGCGCCATTGGACTCAGCTTCCTTCCGCTCGCTCGCCGGCTCCGCGAGGACCGCCCTGTGTGGGCACTCCAGGCGCGAGGGCTGGAGGCGAAGCGGGCCATCCCCGACTGGTCCGTCGGCCGGCTCGCAGCTCGACACATTGAGGCGCTGCGCTCGGTTCAGAGGCAGGGGCCATACCACCTGGTGGGCCATTCTTTCGGTGGCATTGTCGCCTTCGAGATGGCCCAGCAGTTGCGTGACGCGGGCCAGGAGGTCGCCCTCTTGGCCGTGCTGGACAGCTTCGCGCCGGATCAGCGTCCCCGTGCGGTCCCACTGAGCGGGTCGAGTTCGCGGCTGCGGCGCCTGGCCGGTCTGGCGCTGATTGCCGGTACCGGAATCATTCCCACCCCCGGCCATGGGCACTATCACCGGTATCACCGACAGTCAGCGGTGCTTACTCGGCGATACCGCGGCCGTCCGTGGCCCGGCCGAACCTTGGTGGTGACCGCAGACATCGCCGATATGCCAGGTCGCGGAGCCGAGTGGGGGCTCTACCTCACTGGTCAGTGGCAGATCAAGACGTTGCCCGGCGATCACCACTCCATGCTTCGCGAGCCATATGTCGCCGTCCTCGCCGAGACGATAGAGAGTGTGCTCAGAGAGCTCGAGCCCGCATCCGTCGCGACACCATCCCTGGATCAGCCGCTTTCGTAGCTCGCCTCCCGGGGAACTGCAGCTCGCTTCGCCGCTTGGCATCTGACGCGGCCAAATGGGTGACTTGCCGCCCAAATTGGCCATTCCCTAAATCCGCGTAGGCCCTGGGTCGATCCCCATTGTGACCGAAACGCGCTGCAACGAAACGGCAAACCCGTCGGAAGGCGGGGACGCAAAGTCACGGGCCCAGACCGGGTAGCCGGACTGCCGAAACGTGGGAGCACCCGCTTCTGCGCGGTTTCGTGGCGGCCTTCGCATGAAGGGCCCACCCATGTCTGAATCTTCGAACGCAAGCCGGACTAAGCGGCCTGTGAAATTTTTTGTGATTGCCGCCGGCAGTCTGATGGCCGTCTGCCTCTCGGCTTGTTCGCCGGTGGCTCTAGGCGCTGCGAAAACCTCGCAAAAGGCGCCAACCACGAAGCCGGTCGAGAAAACGCGCACTGGGTCGGCCGTGCCGGCCCCCAAGCCGACGACGGCCTCAGTTCCGACGCCGACGCCGACGCGGACTCGGACTTCGACTCCGACGCCGACGCCGACTCCGACTCCGACTCGGACGCGGCCTCCTACCTGGACGTGGCCGACGCCAACGCCAACGCCAACGCCAACTCCGACTCCGACGCCGACTGCCAACGCCAACGCCAACGCCAACGCCGACTGCAACGCCAACGCCAACGCCGACGCCGACGCCGACGCCGACGCCGACGCCGACGCCGACGCCGACGCCGACGCCGACGCCGACTCCGACCTCCACACCCACGACCATTCCGACTCCTACGTTGTCGGGTCGTGGTCCTGGGGTGGGTTTTGATCCGGTGGGTTATGACGTGTTGGTGCGGCCGGGGGGGTTGTCGCAGGCGTTGTTGGATTCGAAGCCGGGTGGTACGACGTTTGCTTTGGCGGCTGGTGTGTATCGGTTGTCGGGTTATTTGAATGTTCCGTCGGGTGACACGCTGGTGGGTTTTGCTGGTGCGGTGATCAGTGGTGGGAAGGATATTTCGTCGGGGTGGACGTCTGATGGGGCTGGTCATTGGTATGTGGGTGGTCAGACGCCGATTGCTGACTGGGTGTATAGCAGTCCTGATGGTGTGGATGTGTGTGGGGTGAACCCGAATTGTCATTTGGCGGCGGATGTGTGGTTGGACCATGCGGCGTTGGGTGTGGTGACGAGTGTGGGTGCGGTGACGCCGGGGACGTTCTTCTTCGATAAGAGCACTGACCGGATTTACATCGGGACGAACCCGGCGGGTCATGTGGTGGAGACCAACAGCGATGTGCTTACGACGTCGAGTCGCGCGGCGATTATTCAGGGTACGAACGTGACGTTGCGGAATCTGACCATTGAGGAGATGGGGACGAATCAGTGGGGCGCTGCGCTGCAGATTCAGGGTAATAGTGTGGTGGATCATTGCAAGGTGTGGTTGAACCACATGGACGCGATCTCGGGTTATGACTCGACGGTCTCGAATAGCATCATCACGCATAATGGTGAGAACGGCGTTGTGAATGCTGTGCATCTGGTGACCAATAATGAGATCGCTTACAACAATGAGTACGGGTTCAACGTGGGTTGGAACGGTGCTGGTCTGAAGTTCGCGAATCCGACGACGAGCAACACGAGCATCACCAACAACTGGATTCATGACAATCATGCCGATGGCGTGTGGTTGGACACGGTGGGGACGAACAATCTGATTGCCGGCAACACGGTGGAGAACAACGACATCGTGGGGATCGGTATCGAGGTCGGACCCGAGAACATCGTGCGTGACAACGTGGTGCGGGGTAACGGCAACGGGATGCGTTCGTCGTCGGGTGGCTGGTGGGTGAACGGTGTCGGGATTCAGCTTTCGGACTCGTCAGGCACCCAGGTCTACAACAACTACGTTTATGACAATGCCAACGGTCCGATCGTGCTGGTGATGTCGTATGGGCGGACCAACAGTGACGGGCAGGCGGCCGGCGCGGCCAACAATGTTCATGACAATTACGAGGGGTTGGCGAACTCGCCGCATCCGTTGTTGAACAACGACTACGCCACCGACCCGTCGAACTCGCTCGCCGGCGCGTTGTGCACGATCGGCGGCAGTTCCTGCAACGGCTTCGCGACGACCACGTGGAGCAACAACCATTACTACGTGCCGGCTGGTGTCGGAAGCACAGCCGGCTGGTTCGTCTGGAACGGCGGCACCATGACCTTCAACAACTGGCAAAACGCCGGACGTGACACCACATCCACCATCACCACCGGCACCACCCCCACCCCACCCACCGGAACCGGAGCACTCACCTCTTAAGGCTGAGGTTGTGAGGCGGTAGCGTCCGAGGAAGGCTCGGGCGCTACCGTTCTACGACGGCCAGCACTACCGCTTTGAGTGTGGCGGATTGACTGAGAGTCGGGCGCGTGAGTCCGCCTGACTATCTAATCGCTCTGCGCTGCTGTTTCAACCGTTTGACGGTGTAACAGGGCCCGACTGACCCAGCCAGAGCAACCTCCATGCACCCCCGGAAGGTCTGATCCGTTGCTATGTGCATTCCACCGGTGCGATACAGATAGTGGACCAGATCTCGACGGCGCTCTCGCAGGGTGGGCGGATGGCTCGCCTTGAATTGCGGCCATGAAAGCTTTTCGTTGCGTAGACGTGCCTGCAGGAAGCGTGTGGCGTCCTGCATCTGCCAGAAGCTTTGGGCCGACTGCGCTTGGGTGTGGATCCGGTAAATCCCCAGCGGCTTCATCAGCGTGACGACGCGTCCGTGCCTAGCCATCTTCGAGAGAGCGTCCAGGTCTTCTACAGCTGCGATGCGGCCAAGCTCTTCATCGAAGCCGCCGATTGCCTCGATGGTTTCTCGTCGGAAGAGCATGCTTGAAGGTGCGAATGGCATGAACTCAGCTGTGCCGATCTCGGATTGGCGTGCCTCTGCATCCTCGCCGCTGACACCGAAGATTCGATTGTCTGCGTTCGCGTAGTGCATGAGCGATCCAACGGCCACGACGCCGTCGGTCAGCAGCTCGAGTTGCTTCTGAGTCTTGGTCGGGTACCACGCATCATCGGCGTCAAGCAGCGCGATGACATCCCCTTTGGCCGCCCTTATGCCCGTGTTGCGGGCCGCAGCAGTGCGCTGGTTCGCCTGCCGAATCAAGGTGACTGGGTATCGACGCACGATTTCAGCGGTGTCGTCCGTGGAGCCGTCATCCACAACGATCACTTCACCTGGTCGGTGAGTTTGGGCCAGGGTGCTTTCGATGGCCGTGCCGATCCATTTCGCGGAGTTATACGCGGGGATCACGACGGAGACGATCACAGAATCAGTTTGGCATGCCTGCATCCGTGTGTCAGTCGAACTCTTGAAGGACGTGCCGGCTTGGCGAGGCCTCACCGGCCCTGCCGCCAGCGCGATTCAGCCGACGGGATCTGTCGTTGGTGCTGCACGAATTAGGGTTGATTTGGCCGATCACCCGGACGCCACGAGGGTAATATGTCGGCGTGGAAGCCGAACTGCGTCGATCAGTTCCATTTCTCACGATTATATCGGTTGTTTACAATGACTGGCCAGGCCTTAGGGACACTATTTCCAGTGTCGATAGGCTAAATTCTCCTGACATCCAATACCTCGTCATTGACGGAAGCAGCGATTCCGGAGTCAGGGACGGGATGGCGGCACAACGTTGGCGCTGGATCACCTTGGTGAGCGAGCCCGACGACGGTCTCTTCGACGCCATGAATAAGGGACTGCTGCTCGCCGACGGGAGGTACGTCCTGTTCTTGAATGCAGGGGATTCTCTCGATGAGAGCTTCTCGCTCGAGAGTCTGCAGCGGTCCGTTGGTCAGGGTGACCCTGTGCTCTTCGGGTACAGCGTGGAGTGCTGGAAAGGTGATAAGTACCTGAGGCCTGGCCCCGGAAAAGAGGGAAGGGTGCTTTCCGCGCCACCGCACCAGGCCACCTTTTACCCCCGGCGCTTCTATAAGTCGCACAGTTACGACCTGTCCCTTCCGATCGGGGCGGACGGCGCCTACACCTCCGAAGCGGTACGCGCCTGTGGGGCGACATTCGTTCCGTTCGTGGTCTGTCGTTTCGAGTTGGGCGGACGCAGCACGAGCTACGGCAACGCTCAGGTGTTTCGCATTCGACTACGGGAGGCCAACAACCTCGGCCAGCGCGTCAAGTTGGTGACCAAGACGCTGCTCTGGTGGGTGCTTCCGCAGGGGCAGTTCTATCGCCTTCTGGCTAGAGGCAAGTACGCCCGAGTTACTGACCTGGCCAAAGAGCGGCTCATCCAGGAACCACTGATCGTGGTCGCTGTCCCTGTTACCAGGTGATGTTAGCCGGGTTGCGCGCCTACGCGTCTTGGTCACCAACTCGGGTGATGAGGCATCATATTGACGAGCAAGCGCTGTTGCATGTGTTGCCGGTCTAGGCCGTTGAGGTCGCGTTCCTGGCGTTGAGCGACGGTGCGAAACGGTGGCTGATCGAAAGCCGCCGACGTCGGCGGCCGTCGGATCCGGTCCAAAATGACCCGGGCGGTGGAGTTCGCGCCGCACTCGGCATCGACAGAGTCGAATAGGGCCCTGGGCCTGACTGCCGTTACCGGCCCGTTCGGTGACACCGACCCAGCCAGGATCCTCGATAATCTCGCCTCCGGCGGTGCCGACTCCTCCCATGCCGGCGGCGACCCAGACCTGGCTCGCCACCCTTGGAATGGGTGCACCGGGCCGAGAGCCTGGCCGTTGCCGGGCCGTTAGTCACCGGGGAGTCACTTAGTCGAAGCTCGCACTGAGGCCGTCATCAACGCCGGCATGAGGGCCTCCTGGTTCATTGTCGAATCGCTGACCGCCACGATCAGCCGGGCCAAAGTTGGCGCGTCCATTACTCGGGCTATCGCCCGGATCCGCCGGTCCGATGTAATCGTCGTCGATGACATCGGGATGCTTCCCGCCGGTCAAGATGCCGCTGAAGCGTTCTACCGGGTTGTTGATGCCGGTTATAAACGGCGGTCGATTGCCGTCACCTCGAACCTGCAACTGTCCCGATCCGACACGATCACGCCCAAGCCGCTGGCCATCGCCACCGTCGACCGGCTGTTGCACCACGCCATCTGGTCCTCACCGAAGGCAGCTCGCCGGCGCCTCGCCGGAGCAGTCGCTGGCCAAGGAGTGAAGCCCTGGAGTGACACCCCACCCGGAGATCAGCTGACCGCCCACCGGGAGTTCCAGGGTCAGAAAGCCGGGAGAACCGATGTCCGCCTAACGGGAGATCTCAGTATGGGTTGACAACCGGACGGCCCACTGCGTGGTTCGCGCAAGTTGGCGGTCCTTACATCTATCCTTTAGCAGGGTCCATCGCCTTCAGTTATGGCCCAACTACCGCAAACGGGGTTTGCCCTTCCTGTAGCGAGACTTTGCTATCGCCTGACGTCGCAGGCGCAACGCGGGATAGTGGTCTGTATGCCAGCTTTACGCACGGCCCGGGTAGCAGTGGGTTCAGCTCTGCGATCACTTGGAAGCGACGCCGCGGTCGCGAAGGCGCCTGGTTTCGACGAGGCATGGGATGTGGCCTCGTCGGTTCCGGGTTGGTTCACCCGCGAGAATGCAGCCGCATTCTGGGGGGTCATCGGTGAGGTCTCACCTCGACGAGTCGTCGAAATCGGGTCTTATCAGGGACGTTCGACGGTTCTCATCGGGAAAGCCATGCAGGCGTTTTCTCCCGACGGTTGCCGACTGACAGCGATCGATCCACACACGGGTGACCGTCAGCAGCTGGAGATGCTCAATGTCGATGCGTTGCCCACGCTGGATCTGTTTCGTCTGCACACATCAGGAGCGGGTATATCCGGTTTACTGGATACTCGCGTAGCACTTTCTACGGACGTCGCATCCACCTGGGATCTCGAAAAAGTCGACCTGGTTTTTGTGGACGGATGGCATTCCTACGAAGCCGTTCTGGCCGACACCCGGGCATGGGCACCGCATTTGTCGGAGCGTGGTCTTATCTGTTTTGATGACTTCGGGAATTACCCCGATGTGCGGGAAGGCGTGATAGAAGGATGCCGCGAAGCTGCTCTAAACTTTCATGGTCTGGTCGTTGCTCAGGCGTGGGCTGGGCGAGCTGACGTACCACCCGCGGCGCTCAGGCGGTCGATGCGATGGACAGGCCACATCCGTTAGTCGGTTACCGCCGAACGCGAGCTGGTGCCCCACTTTATTTATGTAGGTTTAGGCCGCCAATTCGGTGAACCGGTAACGGAAATCATGCCTCAGCGGTGAAGTCAAGGATCGGTGGGCACGTCATTCAGGCGAGGGCCCGCTGATCGCGCTCGCTAAAACTCCTCAAGGCTGCTGAGAAGAGACTCGGAAGAGTCACCCAGCGCTGTCAGATCCTTCCGGCCAAGACAAGATCTTCGCGGTAAAGAAAGTCACCAGAGCGGGGGCAGACCCGCGGCCGCTTGGCTGCCTTGGCGTGCTGGGCGGAGGTTCTTGGGGTCTGTCCGGTGGGTTCAGACCGCGCGACGCTGCAGCGTACTGGTGAATCACTGAGGTCCGGTAAGGGCTTAATTTCCTCCAATGTGTCGCTTCTGCCTAACAAATATGGGTTCGGCGCAGATAGGTGCGTGTGGACCTGCTCGCGACCGTTACTTCGGCGAAGACGCCAGGGGGATCAGCTGGTGTTGCCTAGGTATTCTTTACGCCCGACGTCAATAGTCGCCTTGGCGGCAGCCGGCGCTCTCACTGGCTTGCTAGCCGGCTGCACGCCCGCCTCGTCGATCGATCGTCCGTTCACTGCGAACTCCGTCTGGAACAAGCCCTTACCAGCCAATGCGGCGAAGGATCCGCTGTCAGCCGGAATCCAGAAGAGCGTTCTGACGAATCCTTCGCTGGTCGTCAACATGATCCTTTATGCCTACGGCCAGCCGATCTATACCGCGACGCCCAAGACGCCGAGGGTGCGAATCTCGGGGATGGCTGCCGGAGACAGCATCGTTCCGCTCGATTCAAGCTGGACGCCGAACGTTGGTGGCGACCACAAGATCAATGTCTTTGATCCTGCGAGCCACACAGTCTTCGAACTCGATGGCTACAACCGCGGGGCCCATTCGGTCATATGGGGCGTCTCGCACAACTATGTGACAGAGCTCGGTGACGGGTATCAGCCGCCCGACCAGTATCACAAGTCACCCACGGGAGCCGGTTTCTCACAGGTCGCCGGTGTAATCCGAACCTCGGACATCGAGCACGGCAGCATCGACCATGCACTGGCCTTCATCACGTCAAACCCGACGGCGAAGCTTTTCCGATACCCCGCCTCCAAGACAGACGGCACCTACACCGGCCCGAACGGGATCGAGGAGGGCATGCGAATCAGGCTTGACCCGACTCTGGATGTCGACAAGATCCCCGGCATCACGTCCGGGGAGAAGATGGTGGCCAAGGCGCTGCAGACCTACGGCGCCATTTGCGTTGACGGTGGCGGGGGAAATGACCAGGCGATGGGCTTTTACGCCGAGCGGCCAGCTTCTGGCACGGTCAACCCTTATCCGGCCGCGGGTTTCAGCGCGGACTGGGCCCAACTCCCGCACATCCCGCGCAATCGGCTCTTCGTCCTAGCTGCGAGTGTCACGCCCAGGCCGTAAATTACGATCCAGCCTCGTGGGGACCCCAGTCAGCGTCACTTGCGCCCGGCTAGGCTGAGGTGGCCGTCTCGAACGGGGTGAGATTGCAGATCCACAGCTGACTGATAGTGGGGTCTGACGGGGGGCGACGTGGCCGGACGTCGGGTCGATGTCGAGGCGACTCTTCCTCCCGCGCTGCCCGAAACCAATCCGGCATCGCCGGCAGTCGCCCAAACCGACCCTCCCAAAAACCACAGACGGTCGCGGTGGGCCTTGGTTGCGTTTCTGGTGCTGCTGCTCGTTCTTGCCCTTGTGATCGTCATCGAGGTCGGGTCAGGCCACCGGGGGCATCCGTCTCCGGATGGCGGAGTGGCGTCGCCATCCGCGTCACCGTCATTGCCGACCCGTTCCGGGCTGAAGTCGGGTCGTGGTCCTGGGGTGGGTTTTGATCCGGTGGGTTATGACGTGTTGGTGCGGCCGGGGGGGTTGTCGCAGGCGTTGTTGGATTCGAAGCCGGGTGGTACGACGTTTGCTTTGGCGGCTGGTGTGTATCGGTTGTCGGGTTATTTGAATGTTCCGTCGGGTGACACGCTGGTGGGTTTTGCTGGTGCGGTGATCAGTGGTGGGAAGGATATTTCGTCGGGGTGGACGTCTGATGGGGCTGGTCATTGGTATGTGGGTGGTCAGACGCCGATTGCTGACTGGGTGTATAGCAGTCCTGATGGTGTGGATGTGTGTGGGGTGAACCCGAATTGTCATTTGGCGGCGGATGTGTGGTTGGACCATGCGGCGTTGGGTGTGGTGACGAGTGTGGGTGCGGTGACGCCGGGGACGTTCTTCTTCGATAAGAGCACTGACCGGATTTACATCGGGACGAACCCGGCGGGTCATGTGGTGGAGACCAACAGCGATGTGCTTACGACGTCGAGTCGCGCGGCGATTATTCAGGGTACGAACGTGACGTTGCGGAATCTGACCATTGAGGAGATGGGGACGAATCAGTGGGGCGCTGCGCTGCAGATTCAGGGTAATAGTGTGGTGGATCATTGCAAGGTGTGGTTGAACCACATGGACGCGATCTCGGGTTATGACTCGACGGTCTCGAATAGCATCATCACGCATAATGGTGAGAACGGCGTTGTGAATGCTGTGCATCTGGTGACCAATAATGAGATCGCTTACAACAATGAGTACGGGTTCAACGTGGGTTGGAACGGTGCTGGTCTGAAGTTCGCGAATCCGACGACGAGCAACACGAGCATCACCAACAACTGGATTCATGACAATCATGCCGATGGCGTGTGGTTGGACACGGTGGGGACGAACAATCTGATTGCCGGCAACACGGTGGAGAACAACGACATCGTGGGGATCGGTATCGAGGTCGGACCCGAGAACATCGTGCGTGACAACGTGGTGCGGGGTAACGGCAACGGGATGCGTTCGTCGTCGGGTGGCTGGTGGGTGAACGGTGTCGGGATTCAGCTTTCGGACTCGTCAGGCACCCAGGTCTACAACAACTACGTTTATGACAATGCCAACGGTCCGATCGTGCTGGTGATGTCGTATGGGCGGACCAACAGTGACGGGCAGGCGGCCGGCGCGGCCAACAATGTTCATGACAATTACGAGGGGTTGGCGAACTCGCCGCATCCGTTGTTGAACAACGACTACGCCACCGACCCGTCGAACTCGCTCGCCGGCGCGTTGTGCACGATCGGCGGCAGTTCCTGCAACGGCTTCGCGACGACCACGTGGAGCAACAACCATTACTACGTGCCGGCTGGTGTCGGAAGCACAGCCGGCTGGTTCGTCTGGAACGGCGGCACCATGACCTTCAACAACTGGCAAAACGCCGGACGTGACACCACATCCACCATCACCACCGGCACCACCCCCACCCCACCCACCGGAACCGGAGCACTCACCTCCTGACCGCCCCCCGGTCGATACGATGATCGCAATGAAAGTTCTGCTATCTGCTTTCGCGTGCCTTCCAGACCATGGGTCGGAGCCGGAGATCGGCTTCCGGAGCATGCTGGCGGCGGCCCGACGCCACGAGGTCTGGCTGCTCACCCAGCCTCACATGGCAGATCGCGTGCGAGGATGGCTGGAGCAGCCCGAGAATGCAGCTGTATCGGAAAAGGTTCATGTCTTTGGAGTTCCGCCCAATCACGCTGAACACCGGCCTGGATTGATCAATTTGGCTCAGCGTCGTCGTGTGAATGATCGCTGGCAGCTAAATGCTGGGCGCGAGGCACTCAGACTCGACCAACAGGTGCACTTTGACCTCGTTCACCATGCAACGCTCGCTGCCTTCTGGCTTCGGACCGGAGTCGCTGAACTCGAGCGTCCCCTGGTGTGGGGACCCGTGGGCGGCGGCGTGGAGACCCCTTGGCGGCTGTTGGGCGAGCTGGGCCGACGTGGACTGGTTGAAGACTCGGCGCGCGTCGCTGTTCGACGGATTGCTATCCGTACCCCAGCCGTGCGCAAGGCTCCCGAGCGGGCCGCCGTTGTACTCGCGCAAAATCCTGAGACCGCTTCACGCATCAGGACTTCTGGCCGACTCCAAGTGCTGTCGAACGGGCTCGCGGCTAAGGTGCGCCGACCCGCCATGAGGGGTGAACGCACGCGCGATGTTCTCTTTGTCGGACGTCTGGTGGCCTGGAAGGGGCCCATGTTGGCCTTGCGGGCCATGCGATATGTCTCGCAGCCCGATGTTGTGCTCCGCTTCTGCGGGGATGGCGGCGAGCGGGAGCGACTGGAGTCGGCCGCGAGGCGGTGGGGTCTGCACGATCGGGTCCGATTCGAGGGTCAAATTCCGCAGCATGAGCTCTTCGAATTAATCGGTCGTGCGTCTGCGATCCTGCAGCCGAGCCTTCACGACGAAGGTGGTAACGCCGTCGCCGAAACTTTGCAGTTCGGTACCCCGCTGGTGTGTCTGGATCACGGCGGTCCCGGCGTGATCGCCCGCCACTGGCCCGATAGTCCGAGCACCCTGGTTCATTCCGACATGACCCGTACGCGGACGGCTCGGGCGCTTGCCGCTGCCCTCGACTATTACCTCCAGCATCCGGCGCCGATTCCCGCTGAAGCTATTGGACCCGACACGTCCTTCGCGGACGCGATCCTTGCCGCCTATGAGAGTGCAGTCCAGTGACGTTGCTATCAGGAAAGGCCATCGGCGCGATCCGTGTCGACTGCGGTGCGCACAACACGTGCCGGGTTGCCCACCACTGTGGCGCCAGGCGGCACATCATGGACGACTACTGATCCCGCGCCAATGATTGCACCATCACCGACGTGCACGGCGCCGATGATGACAACGTTAGCGCCAACGTCGACATTGTCACCAAGAATGGGGCCTAGTGAAAACGTTCCGTCGACGCGGGCGACCTTTCCATCCGGGCTGGACACATGGCCAAGAGTCGTGGAGTTTCTCAGCGTGCAATTGCTACCGATCGTTGAATGATCGTTAACGATGAGCGCCTGAGCGTGGAAAAGCCGCAGCCCTGGTCCTACTTGCGTATTCCACGGCAGTTCGACGGTCAAGAACCACTCGACCATGACGCGGTAGAAAACTAGATAGGGGACGGAAATCAAAAGTGCCAGCCCGGTTTGTCGACGCAGCCGCTGCGCCAGCCGGAAGGCAACAAGAATCATGACTGCCTTGGGGTTCGAGCGGTTAGAGGCGACGTCCTGCGTCAGCCATTCACGCCATCCACCCGTGATCCCTTGGAATGAGCCAGATGGGGATTTCATGCTGCTGCCCTCCGTGCCCTAACCCGTTGCCCGATGACTTGTGACACCCGACCCCACAGCCCGTGGACGAGATGGCGCCATTGTCTGGGGACAAGAACCAGCAGAGTTCGGAACTGCCGCGTGCCATTTTTCCATCGGTGGCGGCCCAACATTGATCTCGTGATCAGAAGCTCGGTTTGAAGCACCTGAGAAGCCACGATCTCGCCCGTCTCTGGGATATCCCGGTGGTAGCGGTCCAGGCGATCCGATAGCTCGCGGGGGGCCCTTGGTGCCGGGGTAGCAGTCCACAACTGATCGTGCAAAAGCCCTACAGTCCGGAGTTCACGCTCACGCATTCGCAGGCTCATGTTGCCGGCGTGGATACGCCAGCCGTAAAGGATCTCTGGCGCACTAGTGAGGGGACCGCGCTGCGCCAGCCTGACGAGTAGCTCGTAGTCCTCGGCCGACGTGAACTCCTCCCGATAACCGCCCACTGCTTTGAGCGCCAGCGCATCAAACATCACTGACCCTGCAGCGAAGGGGTTACGGACCAGCATTCTCCGTCTGATGTCGTCATCCAGCGGTGGCGGTGCGATGACCGATTGTCGTGCACCTTCCTGGTCGAGCACCTCAAAGGTGCAACCGATCGCCAATGCGTCCGGATCGCGAGCTGCGGCTAAAAGCTGCTTTTCCAAACGGTCCGGCGTACAACGATCGTCGACGTCCATCCGCGCGATATAGCGCCCTCGGGCCAGACTGATCCCGTGGTTCAACGCAGGGGCGAGACCCACGTGTTCGAGCCGTTCCAGGCGGATCCTGGGGTCGGGGTATCCGGCGATGATTTGTTGCGTCTGATCGGTACTGCCGTCATCGACGACCAGCAGTTCAAAATCGTTCATCGTCTGTCCCAAGAGGTCCGGCATGACCTTGGGCAGCCAGTTCTCCCCGTTGAGGACGGCCATCAAAACGGTGACCGAAGGTTGGTTCACGCCGACTCCCCGACCGACGGGGAAAGGGGGGCGGGCGCTTTCAACGGTTTGCGATCACCGGACGAGTGCGACAAACCCAAGATCAACAAGACGGGCGTCATGAGAACACCTGCGTAGACAAGTGGGTTGTCGGTGAAGGCGAAAAAGAGGACAGCGATGAGCACCTGCAGCCCGGCTGCATGCAGCCGGCGTCGGCGCGGGTCTCGGACTGTCAACCACAGCGATCGACCGAGAAGCCCGAGGTAGTACCCCCACAAGGGCACGCTGCCTGCGTAGCCCACGTCGCAGTAGCCGCGGATGAATTCGTTGTGCGGCTGCGAGAACGCTCCGTCGCTGATTGTGGTGGAGAGCCCATACGCGGCGCCTACGCCAAAGCCTCGGATCGGATGCCTGCTGCAGGCCTCCTCGAGCAATGGCCAGATGTTCGTGCGCCCGGAAGTGTTGAGCAAGTTGGTGTTGCTGGCGATGGTGCTCAGGCTGGCCGTCTGCGAGAAGAAGTAGCGCTGCTTGAATTCCGTTGTCTGGCTGTAGAGCAGTACGCCGATAAGGGTCAGGGCGATCAAAAAGGTGCGCCCTTTCCAGCGCAGCCGCACTCCTGGTGAGGTGATCACAAGCAGCAGAAGCACGATACTGGCGGAACGGGAGCCGCTCACGGTGGCAGCCGTGACGGCAAGAGCGCCAGTCAGCAGCCCGTACAGGACCGAGGTGTTGTTGAGGGTTGCCATCACCCATAGCGGTGCCAGGCCAATGGCGAGGGGCCGAACCGCGACGGAAACGGCACCCAACGGCGGCACCATCAGCAGTATGGAAGCGATCACCAAGCTGGCAGCGGCAATCACGGGCATCGCACGCAGTAGGCGGGCACGCAGCGGTGCCCGCCAGGCGAGGACATAGATAACAGCCGGAACGCTTATCTGGATCAGGGTTTGGATGCCAAACGTGACGCGGTCGACGTATGCCAGGGAGATCAGTGCGACGACGAAGTAGCCGGCGAACCCGGCGACCCATGGCCACGCCCGGGGAGACGTTGGAGTGCAGAAAAGGAGCGCTACCCCGACGACCGAGTAGGTGATCCAGAGCAGCGCATTGATCGAACCACCCGAGATGTTGAACGAGGCGGGAACCACGCCGAGGCTCACCAGTATCAGGAGCCGGTGCAGATTCCACTGCGCGGGCCGGGTCTGCCGGCGCGCGGCGCTGCGAGTGTTTTTGAGCAGACGCGCGTCGCTGCGCAGGCGACGCAGATCGTCGATGAAACGTCCTCGAGGGGCGCGACGCTCTTGGGTGGTGTCGATGCCACCCACGAGCGTGACGTCGTTCAGAGTGAGGCTCATTCGAGAACCGGCCTCAAGGGCACGTTCGTCCAGCCATTGCCGTAGTACCTCGGCTCAAGACGGCATTGCGGCCGGCGACTCGTTCGCGGCGACCGGCTCATCCACTTGGGTCACGCGCGATGGGGCCGGAGGTTCGTCGACGCGTAGTCCGATGATTTCTGAGTAGACGTAGCCGATGAGGTGAGCGTTCATGAGTTGCAGCCTCTCGCGGACCTGCTTGATCCGGGTGACCGGGGTCCGGGCGCCCACGACCAATGCAGTGGCCTGCGCCGACGCGACGAGCGCCGCTGCCCCCGCAGATTCCAGCATCGGCACATCAATGACGACCACGTCAAAGTGTCCGCTCAGATGCTCGAACAAGCGTCGGCAGTCGACGGGCGAAGGGGGAGTCGCTCCACCGTCGCGGCGCCATACCCCCATGTGATGCAGGGACAGTCCCTGCACGAGGATCGGCGATATACGCAAGTCAGAAAGGCCCGTATCGCTCTGACCGCCGCCTTCCCGGGGGGTGGGCATCGACGCTCGAAGGACGCGGGTGAGGTTGGAGCGCACGAGGTCGCCGTCAACGAGTAGGACCCGGCGGCCCTGTCTGGCAGACAGCAGGGCCAAATTGACTGCCAGTCGGGTGGAGCCAGCGCTCGGATTGGCGCCGACGATGGCGATCGTCACGGCGTTGCCGCTACGGACGCCGATGGACGCAGCCGTCACCGCTGTCGCCTCAACGGGCGCAGAACGCTCCGGCCATGCCAGGCTGGAGCGCATCCGTGCGGCGTCCTTGCGCGTGATCGACGGGAAATGGCTGAGCATCGGCACGGTCAATAGCACGGCCGGCTCGTGCGGATCGGTGATGCGCCGTCGGCGGACGAGCCCGATGTATGAGATCGCAAGCCCGAGGAGCGCGCCGACCACCAGGCCGACGATGGTGTACATGATCCGGTTACCGGAATGTCCGACCGTAGGGAGGGTCGCTGGAGAGGAGGCAATGACGTTGGTGGACGCGGCGGTCGCCGTGGCAATAGCTTGGGTGAGCTGGCTCTGAAGTTGTGCCTGGGTCTGCTGCAGGTTGGTCAAAGTTGTCCCAGTGGCCCCGACCAGCTGCTGGTTGACCTTGTTGAGCGCCGCCGTCAGCCGGGTTTGTTGCTGCCTGGCGAAACCCTGCGACTGGTCGTTGACCGACTTCTCGTAGGCCGAGACGACAGCGTTAGCCCCGCGTTGCGCCGTGACAGCATCGCCGGACGTGAAACTCACAGAAATGAGGGCATCGTTCGGATTCGAGCCGATGCTCAGATCGGTGAGTACCGACTGCCAGGGGAGGGATATCCCTTGGGCCTGCAGTGACCGGGAGGCCGCCTGCGCAGTCGACGGAAGACCGATGATCTTGACCTGGTTACTGACATAGCGATCGTCGGTGCCGCTTGGATTGTTGGGGTCCTGTACGACGATCGAGGCCTGCGCCGTGGCCGCGTTGCCCTTGGAGTATGCGTAGCCATATCCGGCGACCGCAAAGATGACCGCGAGGAGCGCAATAAGACGGTAGTGGCGGAGCGCTGAGACCAAGGTCGGGGGTGGCAGGTCAGGTCCGTCTACCCCGTTGGAGACAGTATTACCGGCCGGGATCGCCGCCGGGATCGGGTCAAGATCCTCAGAGGGATCGGGCCACTGGGACATAGTCACCCATCGGGATTCTCGAGCAGGGCTGCAGCGGCAAGCTCGCGCCCGCGTTCGGGGAGCTGCATCATCGCGGTGAATCGCGCGGGGAGAGGGTGGGCCGTGACACGAGCGGGAACCGGTTCACCATTCGGTCCTGCTTTCTTCGACTTGGGCCCACAACCGCCCGTGGCGGCGAGATCAGGACCCGACCGAGAAATCGTGTGTGACCTAGAAGATAACGCCGCCACAGCCGTTGCGGTTCCTGCATCAGCCTAAAAAGCCACTCGAATCCGGACTCCCGGATCCGCACAGGGGCTTGCGTGACCAAGCCCGCATGCATATCAAACGCTGCTCCAACACCGAGTAAGGCAGCTGCGTGGAGACGGTCGCGATGGGCCGCCATCCAGCGCTCCTGCTTCGGGGTCGAGAGGCCGACCCAAACAAGATCGGGATCTGCGGCATTGATGGCCTGGACGATCTCGGCGTCTTCCTCGTCAGTGAGGGGGCGAAACGGGGGCGAGCAGGTGCCTACGGACAGCAGTCCGGGGAGCTCCTTCTGCATGCGGGCGACGAGAGTGTCAGCCACGCCCGGCGCCCCGCCGTAAAAATAGTTACGCCAGCCATTGTGAACCGATTGCTCAAGTAGGGCCCGCATCAGCTCGGCCCCGCGCACGTGGCCAATCTCCTTCAAGCCAACGAGGCGCCCGGCCCACACCATCGGCATGCCGTCAGGCACCGTGAGCCCGGACGCGTTATGTGTGGCCCGGAGAGCCGGGTCGGTCAGTGACTCGGTCACGCCGTGGGCACCCGTGACGCACACGTAATGCCGTTGGCCACTTTCAACCCACTTGGCGATGATCGCGACGCTGGTTGACAGGTCTACAGCGCTGACTTGGACCCCGAGAATATCGACCCGACGCGGCTTGCGTCTGTCGATGACTGCTCCTGAGGACGTCTCAGACATTGATTATTTGCTTCTCGATCCACTGGTAAGTGTGGACCAGGCCATCGCGTAGCGTCGTCTGCGGCTCCCAGCCAAGGACCTTGCGAAGCTGCTCATTGTCGGAGTTGCGGCCCCGGACACCTTGGGGTCCATCAACATGTTCGATCGAGATCCCGCTCTTGCCGCTGATGTCGATGATCGTCTCTGCGAGCTCGTTGATCGTGACCATGTAGTCGGTGCCAAGATTGATCGGTTCGGTGAAGTCCGAGCTCATCAGTCGGAAGAGTCCTTCGACGCAGTCATCGATGTAGCAGAAGGACCGCGTCTGCTCGCCGTCTCCCCAGACCTCGATCGACTGGTTGTCGTCGACGAGAGCCACCTTCCGGCACAACGCCGCGGGCGACTTCTCGCGCCCCCCCTGGTACGTGCCTTCAGGACCGTAGATGTTGTGGAAGCGGACGGTACGGGTATTGATCCCGAACTCGTCTCCGCAGTAACGGTTAATCAGCTCGCCCAGTATTTTCTCCCAGCCGTAGGCGTCTTGGGGCGCCGCTGGGAAGGCGTCTGATTCCTTCAGGCCGGCCACATCCGTTGTCAACTGCAGATGCTCAGGGTAGATACACGCTGAGGATGTGTAGAGGTATTGCTGAACGCCATTGATCCGGGCGGCTTCGAACGTGTGAAGATCAATCAGGGCGTTGTTACGCAGGATCGTGCCGTGATTGGCGGAAATGAAGCCCATCCCGCCCATGTCTGCGGCGAGCGCATAGACCTGATCGACCCCTCGCGTGGCCTGGAGACAGGCATCGAGGCGACGCAGATCGAGGATCTCGAACTCATCTGCCAGGCTGTCGGAGTACTCGGGGTACTTCAAGTCGACGCCTCGAACCCAGTAGCCCTTGTCCTTGAGGTAACGGACGAGGTGACTCCCGATGAAACCGCCTGCTCCGGTGACAAGAACCCGCATTTTGCTCAACCTCTCAAAAGCTTTTATTGAAGTCTGACGTGAACATCTCTACCGAACTCCGAGAGTGCTGAAGTGGTCACTCTAACGGATTATCGGAGCTGGCGCAGCCGGATCTGCGATACGGACGTAGGTAGAAGGCTCGGACACCGATTCGGTCCTCCTTCGATGGCAAAGTGACTAGTACGCAACGGGATTCTCGTGGTCGGAGGCCCGCGACCCTTCCAACTCCCGGCCGCTTTTAGTGCCCTTGGCAGCGGCACCATCCGCTGCCATGCGTCACTCTAAGTGATCACTAAGGAGTTATTATCCAGCGTTAGGAATCTGTTAACCGCTTATTCTTGGCTCTGATAAGCATCGCTCCCGGCGTATTTCTCGTTAGTAAGCGCCGCGCCCGACGGCGACGGCTCCGACGGTCTTGAGCAGGATGGTGAGGTCGAGGACGAAGGACCAGTTTTCGACGTAGTAGAGGTCGAGGCGGACGGATTCTTCCCAGGTGAGGTCGGAGCGGCCGGAGACCTGCCAGAGTCCGGTGAGTCCGGGTTTGACGAGGAGGCGGCGGCGGACGTCGTCGCCGTAGCGTTCGACTTCGGTAGGTAGTGGTGGGCGTGGTCCGACGAGGGACATGTGGCCGGTGACCACGTTCCAGAGTTGGGGGAGTTCATCGAGGGAGAATCGGCGCAGGATGCGTCCGACGCTGGTGACGCGGGGGTCACCGCGGATTTTGAACAGGACGCCGCCGGCTTCGTTTTTGTCGGTGAGGTCGATGAGGAGTTCTTCGGCGGCGGGGACCATGCTGCGAAATTTGACGAGGTGGAAGTGCTGGCCGCCGACGCCGGAGCGGGTTTGCCGGAAGAAGACGGTGCCGCGGCTGTCAAGTTTGATCGCGATGGCGATGGCGAGCAGTACCGGTGAGAGTAATAGCAACCCAACGGCTGCCAGCGTGCGGTCGAAGGCGCCTTTGGCGAGGCGGCCGGCTCCGGAGAATTTGGGTTCGGTGACCTGCAAGAGAGGGAGGCCGCCGACTGGTCGGACGTTGACTCTGGGGCCGGCGACGTCGGTCAGTTCCGGGCTCAGGAGTAAGGCGGTGTCGGAGCCTTCGAGTTGCCAGGCGAGGCGCCGTAGACCGTCGCGGCCCAAGACCCTTCCACTGGTGATGGCGACGGTGTCGGCGTTAACTTCGGCTGCGACCCGTCGAGCATCGGAAGGGGTTCCGAGGATGGGGACCCCTCCTGAGAGCTCGTTCGTCCCCCGGTTTTGGTTGGTGATGTCGATGCAGGCCGCGACGACCTTGAGCCCGTGGCGGCCGCCCCGGCCTAGCTGAGTCACGAGATGTTCGACGTCGTCAGCGTGACCGACCGCGACGACCCGATGCAGGCACCGTCCACTGTGGCGGGCGTGGGTAATGATTGCTCGAGCAGCCAGTCGGCCTGCTACGAGAGCGAGAAAGCCGCAGGGCAGCGCGATGAGGAAAAAGCCGCGAGAGACTTGAGACTTGGTGAGGTAGCAAAAAAAGGCGGTCAGGGCTGCCATCCGGACGCTGGCCTCGAAGATCGATTTGAACTGGTCAGTGCCGGACCCGACCCGTTCGCGCTCGTAGGCGCCGGAGATCGCCAGCAGTGCGATCCACGTCGGAGCCAGTAGGAAGGCGGTCGCCTTGCTCGCAGGTGTCATGTCTGGCACCTCGCCAAAGCGAATGAAGACGCCTATCCCGACCGAAAGGGCGACCAGGACGGTGTCGAGGAGCAAAAGCCCGAGGACGTAGCGACGCTCCCACCCAGCGGCACGAGGGAGTGGCCGTTGGTCAATTCCTTGGCGGCTACCCAGCGTGAGACGCGCGCGCCGGCGGGTGTGCGGCCTCGTCGGCGCGTCAAGCACGCCCACTTGGTTGTCGTTCGGTAGTGCGGTCACGTTACGTCACCCCCCCGGTGCTCGATGCCGCCAAGCGACTTAGCTCCTCACAACGACCACTATTGATGTACGAGCAGGCAGTTGTCAGCCGATCGAGAAAGAAAGTGACACGCACCAACGACCAGGTAACGAATGTCACTGACTACTTAGCGGATTCACATCTCCGTAGCAGGTCAGCGATGTTCTCGACACGATCGCGTCGTTAGACACGCAGAGAACGTGTCGCTCTATTGGGCTGAGCGACAGGGCGTCACTCAGAGATGCACGCAGTCCAGCGGCAGGCGCTCTACGAACCGGCTGACGCATGCTCAGACCGGCCGAGCCGGTCGCCTGTCATGCAAGAACACGCGGCGGGGGACCGCGGGGGCAGCGCGCAACCATACTGCTGGCGGTTGATCTGAATTCCGTAAGGCTGCAAGTGAGTCACGGTCGATATCGGTTTGACACCCCCGGAGGTGGGCGTGATCCGTGTGAAGTAATCGACTGAGGTCTTCGCGTGCGCGTCACCCAGGTGCTGCAGCAAACATCTACCCACAGGTGCGAGGCAGTACCTGCCCTCGGTGACCGGTCTGCCTTAGGTTGCGATTGTCCGATATGTCGCGCAGATCAATCACTCGCCTGCTGCGGCCTGAAGGGGCGGGGGACGCGACGATAATTTCGGCCTGGCGTGGATCCGACCATTCAGGATTGCTCGAGTGGAGAACGCGGAAACCAGCCGCCTCGATCTCACTGCAGAGCAGGCTGATCGCAACCCCTAATTGCATCCCGACTTCCGGCTCCGTCACCTCGACCCTGCCGAATGGTTGGCCGGCGTCGAACTGCTGACGCAGATCTCTGAGCAGCCGATCGCGCACTTCGGACAAACCGCCGCGAAGAATAATTTTCGAGCTAAGGCTCATCAAGTCCCCCCCGGACACATGCCTGACACTCCCCACCTCGGACACTAGTCGACGCCGAGAGGCAAATGACAGCCGGGCCAGCTGCGGACAAACAAGCAGGAGGTGAACGGTCAACGAACTTAGGCTCGCTCGGCAGGAGCTTCAGACGGCGCGTGTCGTGGCGTGCGGATGCAAAGTGTTCGGACGAACGCATCGGAGTCCGTCCTGAGACGCGGACCCGGTGTCGCCCCCGACCTTCCTCGGCCTGCGCAGTGCAGGTGGCCGCCCCAGCTCTCATGCTGCTTTTCGGTTGTCTCGCAACGGTCAATCTGCGCATGCGACGGATTCCCCGAGGTTCAGTGGCTACATTTCTCGAGTCCCGCCAGGCAAGAGGCGTACTTGACTTGCAAGCCGGCATCGATGAAAAACCAACTTGCTGCTAGGAGAGTATAAATGCGACGGATTATGGTCACAGGAGGAGCGGGGTTTATCGGATCTCATCTGGTTCGCCGCCTACTCTCCGAAGGACATGAGGTTCTGGTTGTCGACAACTTCTATTCTGGTGAACGTTCAAATATTGTGGACTTGCTCTCTAAGTCCAACTTTGAGCTATTGCGACACGACGTAACATTCCCGCTGTATGTTGAGGTCGATGAGATTTATCATCTTGCGTGTCCAGCATCTCCTGTCTTCTACCAAAGAGATCCTGTCCAAACAACGAAGACTTCGGTGGTTGGCTCGATCAACATGCTCGGGTTGGCAAAGAGAGTTAAAGCCAAAATTCTGCTGGCTTCCACATCAGAGGTTTATGGAGACCCTGAGGTGCATCCTCAGTCGGAAAGCTATTGGGGCCACGTCAATCCGATCGGGATACGTTCGTGCTACGACGAGGGCAAGCGATGCTCGGAGACATTATTCTTTGACTACTACCGACAGTATGACGTGCCAATAAAGGTGGCCAGGATCTTTAACACTTACGGTCCCAATATGCGTCCTGATGATGGCCGGGTGGTTTCCAATTTTATCGTGCAAGCCTTAATGGGACAGGACATTACGTTGTACGGCGACGGCAGCCAGACTCGGTCCTTCTGCTACGTCGACGATTTGGTCAGCGGACTTATGATGATGATGGAATCGCCCCCAACGTTGACCGGCCCCATTAATCTAGGTAATCCCAGGGAGTTCACGATTCGTCAGCTGGCGGATCAAATAATCGACAAGACGCAATCAACGAGTCAGATTGTCCATCTGCCCCTGCCTCAAGATGACCCAACGCAGCGGAAGCCTGTCATCGACCTGGCACTTCGGGACCTTCAGTGGTGGCCCAGCACCGAGCTCAGCGCGGGACTGGACCATACGATCGAGTACTTCAGAGAACGCCTCCGCAGTAGCTGAGGCCGTGTCGCAGTCCCCGAGCGTGCGTGGACTGGTCGCTGGCATTTGGAAAAGTCGCTCCGCAAAGGTGAGCGACAGATATTGCCGGTACACGCGAAAAGCACCGAGAACGACAAACGGGTGACTATGTCCGAGACAATGCCTGCATCCGAGCTTGCAGCTAACGGCAATGTGTGCCGGGTATTTTCCGGGGGTGAGGGCGTATGGGGGAGGGGCACCGGTCGTGTCCAGGCGACGCAAGACGATGATTATTTCGTTCATCGTCTTGGTCGTGCTGTTTGCTGCGGCCACCGTGCGGCTCTTCATCCTTCCGGCGCGAGACTCGCCGCGTCACGTGGACGCCATCGTCGTTCTCGGTGGTCCCGGGCCGCGGCTGGATGCCGGCCTCCGGCTGGCTCGCGAGGGATACGCGCCCAATTTGCTCGTGTCCACCCCCGGTCATGGCTGTCCATTGCCGATTCCTCGTGTTCGGATCCTGTGCTTCTACCCGCATCCATCGACAACACAAGGAGAAGCTGAATACACAGCGGACGCCGCGCGACAATACGGCTGGAAGAGTCTGATGGTTGTGGTGCCAACGACGCAGACGACGCGTGCTCGGATCCGCTTCAAGCGCTGCACAGGCATCAAGATCGCGTATGTGACGGAATCACAATCCGGCTTGGACGTGCCATACAGCATTGCCTACGAGTGGGCCGCGCTCGCGAAGGCGCTGGTACTGCAGCGAAGCTGCTGACGAAGCCCCCGCTGGCGAAAGCCAGGGGACCCGCGGGGCCGACGCTAGGGAACCCGCGGCGACGACAGCGGCACGTAGATGTAGCGCGGGGCCCGCACGTTGGTCATCGTGCTGAAGCTGCGCGCGTCATTCATGTTGAACTGGGCGAGATCGACGTTGCCGTTGGGGTACACGCGCGTGACGATGGCGACGTGACCCTGGCTGCCGGCCGTCATGGACGCCCAGCCGCCGTTGGAGGTGTCCCACTTGACGGTCTCGTTTGCATGCCATTGCGCGACGGAGCCGACGAGTGGGGTCGTGCTGACCGTGAAGCCTGCCTTGACTGCGGCGGCATCCCAGCCGGTCGCGTTGCCGAACGTGCCGATGCCCCTTGGCCCACGAGTGAAGTGACCGAACGGCGTGCCGTGGGCATTGAGATACCAGGCGGCGTAGCTCACACACTGGCGCATCGTCATGCCGTACGGGTCGACGCCGTTCGTCTGGTCGTTCGCCCAGGGGTAGGCGTTGAGGCCCGGCGCCGTGACGATGTGCGTAGTCGCCAGCCGGACCGCCGTCGGAGAGCTGTAGTTCGGCATCGGAGCAGGTGCAGGCGTAGGTGCAGGGGCCTTCCCGCCGCCGGCATCCACCAGGACGGGGCTGCAGGCGGAGGTGCTGATCACCGCCGCCAGGCTGAGTGCCGAAAGGACCCCGCTGATGTAACGGCTGGGCCGAGCGGATGCCTTCATGTCCGGTTTGTCGGTACACCGCACGTCGTGACTTGACCGTTGTGCAGGTTGGACGTGGATGTCGGAGTGGGCCGACACGCGGCCGCTGGTGCGCCGTAGCCACCGAAAGGTCGCAATGATGTCCAGCGTGGACGGCACCGGCAAGCGCGTAGCCCTGATCGCAGTGGTCGTGCTGGCGATCGCCAACGTCTTCTTCTGGGGCGTCGTCTACAACCGCCAGAGCGTGAAGCCCTCGTCTTTCTCGGCCAAGCTCACCCCGACCACGCCACCGTCCGCCGCGCCGAGCAGCCCGTCGCCGATCAGCCCGTCGCCGAGCGGCTCCACCCCACCGGCGGCCACCCCCTCGATCCCCGCCGGCTTACCGGTGCCACTCCCGCTGCCCACCGCTTCCGGCGGGGCGCTCAAGGTCTCCATCGTCAGCGACTCCCTCGGCACCGGTCGTTACGCCAGCAGCCCGGACACCCGTTACCGCGGACTGCTGTTGGCAGCTCTGCAAGCCCGGGGTGCCGTTTCCGTCGAGGAAGCGACCGGGACCAGCAGCCCGGGGTCAACGGCGGTGCAGGTGCCCCCGAGCCTTGATCTGGCGGTGGTCGAACTGGGCACCGACGACATGGCCTCCACCGACGTCAACGGTTTCGGGCAGGTCTACTCCGCGTTGTTGAAGTCGATACGCCTTGGCTCACCCGACGCCGCGCTGGTGTGCGCGGGAACCTGGAGCGCTGACGGCCAAGCCTTCGACGACATCATCCAGCAGGACTGTGTACGCGAGCAGGGCCACTTCGTCTCCCTGCGCGACCTCTACGACGTGTCCGCGAACCGTGGGCCGGCCGGAGTCGCCGGCTACTACGGCGTCTCAGATGACATCGCGCCTAACGACGCTGGTCACCGGGCGATCGCCCAGGCCCTGCTGCAGCCGCTCGGGATCCCCCTGAGCGGCTAGCTCAAACCCGCGGCTAGGGCAGCGGCCAGCTAGTACACCGGCGGTTAGTGCCAGATTCGGATGATCGACCCGTTGGAGTAGACGTTGCCGCCGGTGGCTACGTACACGCCCGGATAGATCAGCACCGGGCGTCGAGCGCGTACCCCGTTCAGCTTGACCAGGCCCTGCCGGTTGCCGAAGTGCGTATTGATCAGCACCAGTCCGGAGCCTGTCCGCCGCGGGCCAGGAATCATCGTGATGCTCTGCGCGCCGCCATCGACCCAGTTGTGGTCGATGAGGATGTCGTGCACCGATGACACATTCGGCGTAACGCCGATGGCCTGGCCGGTGACGGCCGGGTAGTACGGCGAGCGATGGTTGCTGAGCGGGCCGGCGAAAGCGGCGATGTTGTTGCCGTAAATCGTCACCTGCCGCACGCCGACGCTGCTTCCGGTGCCCTGGATCTGGATTCCGTCGTTGTGGGTGTGGCCGTCGCGCTGCTCAGGGTCGGGGCTCATGTAGTTGAGGTCGTGGATGTAGTTGCCCGAGATGTTGACGTTGAGATTGGCATTGCGGTTGAAGGGGTTCATGACGCCGATGCCGTCAACCACGTTGTGAATATTGCTGCGGATCACCGTGAAGTCGTGGCCGATGATGCCGTCGACCCAGGGACTCGGGTAGGCGTGCGTGAGCTCGCAATTCTCGATAAGAACGCGCTTGGCAGCGGGGCTCAGGGTGTTGATCAGGCCGGTGTCGGTGCTTGCCGGGCCATTGCCGTGGATCCGGGAGTTCATGATGATGACGCCGGCCGCCTTGACGGTGATGAAGCCCCACACGTCCAGCCCGTTGATCACGGTGTTCGGCCTGGTGATGGTGATATTGCCGTAGTGCGGCATGAGCCGGGTCCCGGCCGGGACTCCAGTGCTCAGGGCCGTAGGTACATAGCTTCCGATGGCGCCGTTGCGGCCAGTCACAAGACTGCAACTGGACAGACCGGCACTGACAATGGGCAGCGCGGCCAAGAGGGCAACCGCCTTGAAGCGGAAGCCTTTCAGTCCTGCGATCCTCTTAGTCATGCTTTGAGGTCTCGGAGGCATCCGGAGGGTGCTTGAGCCATTCGGCGCAACGTTTCGTCCGCTGGATGGGCCAGCAAATGAGCGTCCGAACGGGTGGTTCCTTTCACCCTCAAGGGACAGCGCGGACAGGCCGATGACTTATCCTTTGCGTCCCGGTTCCGATGGATTAGCGTTCGCATGATTGCGACGAAACGGTCATGTCATCCGACATCGACCCGCGAGCTTGACGTGGTGTGGAGGCTGGATGTCGTTCGCCAAGCGGGTTACTGGGGTGCTGACGGCGGCGACGTTCGGATTGGTGGGGCTGGCGGCTTGCACGCCGACCCCCCCGGCCGTCCAGGGGCAGACGGTCAGCGCTGACGTGCTGCCGACGGTTCAGATCAACGGTGTCGTCTGGTCCCAGGCCACGGTCGGCAACACCGTTTACGCGACCGGTCAGTTCTCCTTCGCCCGCCCCGCAGGTTCTCCGGTCGGCGTCAACCAGACCCGGCGCAACAACCTGCTGTCCTACGACATCACCACCGGTCAGCTGACCCATTTCGCCCACGGCCTGAATGCCGCTGGCCAGGTGGCCGCCGTCTCACCTGACGGCAGCAGGCTTTACGTCGGCGGCGACTTCACGACCGTCGACGGGCAGGTTCACAACCGGATAGCCGCCTTCAATACCGCCACCGGCGCCCTGATCAGCACGTTCACACCCGCGTTCAACGCGCGGGTCAAGGCGATCGCCGCCACTAACAACATCGTCTACGTCGGGGGCAGCTTCACCGCCGTCAACGGTGTCGCACGGACCAAGCTCGCGGCGCTCAATGTGAACGGCGGCCTGCTCGGCTGGAAGCCCGCAGCTCAGAACGGCAACGTGCTGTCCATGGTCGTCACACCTGACCTGCAGAAGGTGGTCATCGGAGGTTCCTTCGACCACATCAATGGCTCGCTGGCCATCGGGATGGGCGCCGTGCAGTCCCTGTCCGGGGTGGTCCAGCCGTGGCTTGCTAACACGAAGATCCACAATTCGGGGGTCAACTCCGGCATCACCAGCCTGACCACTGACGGCAAGGCGATCTACGGAACCGGCTTCGTCTTCGGAGGCGGAGGCATTCAGCGGATCCCACTCGAGGGTGCTTTCTCTGCGAACCCCAGCAACGGCGCCGTCAACTGGATCGAAGACTGTCACGGTGACACCTACGACACCTACGTCCTGAACTCGGTCGTCTACGCCGTCAGCCACGCCCACTTCTGCGGCAACATCGGCGGCTTCCCGCAGACGACCCCGTGGACCTTCTACCGGGCGACCGCCTTCACCACCAAGGCCACCGGCACCATTACCACCAACACCGGCGGCCCGACCTACTGGAACTGGGCGGGCAATCCCCGGCCGACGCTGCTGAACTGGTTCCCGACCCTGACCACCGGCACCTTCACCGGTCAGATGCAGGCCGCCTGGTCAGTGACCGGCAACGGGCAGTACATCTCCCTCGGAGGGGAGTTCCCGACCGTCAACAGCGCGCCTCAGCAGGGATTGGTGCGCTTTGCCGTCAGAGCGCTCGCGCCCAACAAGGTGGGTCCACGGCCCTCGCCGGGTCTGACCCCGACCCTCGCCGTCAGTCCCGGCACGATCAAACTCACCTGGACGTCCACCTTTGACCAGGACGACCAGCCGCTGACGTACAAGATCTACCGGTCCGTCGGCAATGCACCGGTCACCGCGACCACGCCCATCTACACGTTGACCGCCAACTCGACCTTCTGGTCGCGTCCGGTGCACACCTTGACCAATACTGGGCTTGCGTCCGGCACCAAGTACAACTACCGGGTCTTCGTGTATGACCCGTGGGGCAATCTCAATGCCGGGGCGACGGTCAGCGCGGTCGCGGGGTAGAACCTTGCTATGACGACAGCCTGTCCGGTCACTCGCAACGACGCTGGTAACTGGGTCTTCACGGGCTACGCCGAGGTACTCGGGGCCACGCAGGACGTGGAAGCGTTCCGCGCCAATTTTCGTGCCCCTGGTGTCGTGGTGCCGCCTGAAGAGCAGTTCATCAACGAAATCACCGAGCCGCGGCACGGGCAGGTTCGAAAGATCATCAACTCCGCCATCGCGAGTCACCGGCTCACCGGGGTCGAGCCGCTGTGCGACACGCTGTGCCGCTCTTTGCTGACCGAGCTACGGGAGCGCGGAGGAACGGTCGACCTGGTCACCGACTATGTGCTGCCCGTCCCCAACAGCATCATTGCGCACCTGCTCGGAGCCGAACCGGCTGATTACGCGAAGTGGGCCACCTGGTCGGATGAGGTAGTGCAGGGCACCTATCCCTCGCTCTTCCGCAACGAGCGCGGGGTGGGATTTGCCGGCGCCCACCCGGAATTCGCCGCCTATCTCGACGCGATCATCGCCGATCGTCGAGCGACCCCCCGCGACGACTTCGTCACCCGACTGCTCGATCGCGAGGTCGAAGGCCGTCGACTGACCGACGTGGAAGCCCGCGCCCAACTGGTCTTCCTGTTCATCTCGGGCAATGAGACCACTCGCCACCTGCTGGGCAACCTGCTGCATCGGCTGGCCTCCGACCCGGCTCTGCTGGTCACCCTGGCGAACGACCGCAAGCTGGTCGATGCGGCAATCGAGGAGAGCCTTCGCCTCGATCCGCCGGTACGGCTGCTGATGCGCACCTGCAGCGCGGCGACCGTCGTCGCCGGGGAGCAGATCGACGAGGGTGAAGCGGTCATCTTCGGCGTCGAGCAGGCCAATCGCGACGAGAGCAAGTTCGACGCCCCTGAGCAATTCCGGCTCGACCGCCCAGATCTGCGTCGGCACCTGGCATTTGGCGGCGGCCCGCATGTCTGCCCGGGCGCCCATCTGGCTCGGATGGAGGCCCGGGTGGCTGTGAATGTCCTGCTGGATATGGCCACCGGACTTACCCCGACCCCCCGTTACGTCTATGAGAACGTGCCCGTCGTCTGGGCCCACGGCCCGCAGTCGCTGCCGGTCACTGTCGACTGGCGCTAGGCGACCCCGCACACAATGTGTGTCACCGCCCCGACGGGGCTTCGTTTCGCAAAGCAACCGATTGCTTGCCTCTGACGGCAAGCTTTTGTTTGCTTTCGGTTTTGCTAGGCCGCCGCGGCGAGGACATCAATTGTTTGCCTCCGTATGGGCGAGCGTTCAGTGGCTGACCGTCACGTTCCCGAACGGTAAATGCGGTTCAACAGCCGGGAAGATGACGAACAGCAGCAGGGCGGCGACTCCGACGAGCAGTACCAGCAGTTGGGCGACACGTAGCGGGACGCCTCCGGGAAGGTGACGCCAGAGCCATCCGTACATCAGCGGGTCCCTCCGGTCATCTCGGCGGTGACGATCAGCCGCTGTGCAGCCGAGTATTCGGGATTGCAGGTGGTCATGGTGAGCAGCCGCTTGGTCGGGCTGGCGTGCAGGTCGCCCGGCACCGGAAAGATCACCGAAGTGTCGTTCGGGTCGACGATCTGGGTCCGGATCACGTGGTAGATGTAGGTGCGGTTACGCACCTGGAGGCTGACGACGTCACCGTTCCGAAGTTCGGCGAGCCGGTTGAAGGCGTGGCCGTAGGTGGTGCGGTGGCCGCTCATCACCATGTTGCCGATCTGGCCGGGCAGCGCCGTGCCGGGGTAATGGCCTGGGCCGTCTTCCAGGTCGTCCCGGGTGACGCCCTCGACCACCGCCCAGTGGTAGCCGGCACCGAAACGAGGAATCCGCAGAATGGCGAATGCCTGGCCGTCGACCACTTTCAGCGGGGGGGCGGGGGCGATGTTCGGGGCTTTCGCCGGCGTCGTGACGGGGTCAACTTTGGCATCCGGCACCCGCCATTGGGTGGCGAGCTGTTTGGAGAGCCGGTGCTGGCTGTCGGCGGTCTTCCAATCGGTGATCTTGAGCTCGTAGAAAACGAACAGGAAGACCACGAGGCCAAGAGTGATCAGCAGCTCGCCGAGGACCAGCACCGTCTGGGCGATTCGGCCTCGAGGCTTTTTGTCATGTGACTCCCGGCCGCTGGGCCGCCGGTCCATGGGCCGAAGTTAGAGCCGTTTTGCCCTATTCGTGCTGACCTGCCCGGGCAGTGGGAAGTTCGGGGAGCTTCCGCAACGGCGATCTCCAAGCCGAGTTCGGCGCCTTTGAGCAATCTCAGTCCGTCGCCGCTCCAGAAGCGGCCCGGGTCATACCAGCCGGGCGAGCGCTCGGGAGGCAACAGACCCATGGCCGCGAAGGTGACCGCCACGATCTCGGCGCAGTACGCCTTCTCCAGCGAATCCGCCCGGCCTCCCTCGGAGCGCAGGAAGCGGCTCTTCAGCCAGGTGCCGGCCATCCCGACGGTCGACGGAAAAGGGGTGCCGTCCAGGCGTGCCACGGTGCGAAGGGCGGCGTCTTCCATCTCGCGGGTGACTGCGGGGCTGAGCTGGCGTAGATACGCCTTCTGGCCGTATTTCTCAGACCAGACCGTCACGGCATCGGTCAGGTTGTGCAGCTGGGCGCCGCGGTTGTGCTCGCCCGTCCATATGCTGGGCAGCGACCGACCGAGTTCGGCATGCCACATCATCGGCGGCAGGTCGTCGGGCACAATCGCCATACCCACGTGGTTGATGGGGCTGTTGGTGGTGAGCCGGATCGTCCGATCGGCGACGCTCTTTCCGCGAAAGAGCCACACGTCGCCGGTACGCGTCAGCGCAGCAGCCTCGGCCAATGCTGAGCTGCGTTTCGTGACACGGCGGTTAGCCTAGGGCGGTGCGTTGGTGGAAAGCAGTCGGGCTCGCCGGGATCGTTGGAGTCGTCGCAAGTGGGGTGGCGGTGGCGCGTGACGAGCGCCGCCGGGCCAGCTATACCCCCGATGAGGTGCGCGAACGTCTGCGGGCCCGGGTCGCGGAAGCGGACCCGCCGAAGAGCTGACGTGGCGCGCGGACCTGGATGCGGTCAAGGCGTGGGTAGCCGAGGCCCAGTCGGTCACCGTCCTCACGGGCGCCGGCATCAGCACCGACTCGGGAATTCCGGATTTCCGCGGCCCGCAGGGGGTGTGGACGAAGAATCCCGAGGCGCAGCGGATGTTCACGCTGTCGGCCTACGTCGCCGACCCGGACCTGCGGGTGCGCTCGTGGCAGAACCGCCGGGATCATTCCGCCTGGACCGCCGAGCCGAACGTCGGCCATCGCGCGCTGGTTGACCTCGAGCGCAGCGGTCGGCTGAACGCCCTGCTGACTCAGAACATCGACGGCCTTCACCAGCGGGCCGGTTCGTCGCCGGAGCGCGTCCTGGAGCTGCACGGGACGCTCTGGGAGGCCGAATGCCTGTCCTGCCGGCAGCGCAGCCGATGGCCGAGACGCTGGACCGGGTCGAAGCAGGCGAGCCCGACCCGCCTTGCCCGGCCTGCGGCGGCATCCTGAAGTCGGCGACGATCAGCTTCGGGCAGGCGCTGGACCCCGTGGTGCTGCGCCGGGCGTACGAGGCCGCCGGGTCGTGTGATCTTTTCCTGGCCGTCGGCAGCTCGCTGACGGTGCAGCCGGCCGCAGGCACCTGCGGCGCGGCGATGGAGGCCGGCGCCCGGCTGGTGATCGTCAATGCGCAGCCGACTCCGTACGACCGCGATGCCGACGCCGTACTGAATGCGCCCATCGCCGAGGTGCTGCCGGAGCTGGTCTCGCGCTAGCCTGCCGACCTGACATAGGAGCGACAGATGCGAGTACCGCTGACCACGATCGACTTCCTGCGGCGTGCGGAGGAGGTGTACGGCGACCGGATCGGCATCATCGACGAGCCGGACCAGCCGGCACCGAGCCTTGGCGACGCAGACCTACCGCGAGTTCGCCGCCCGCTGCCGGGCCGTCGCGGCCGGACTCGACGAGCTCGGCGTCGGACGCGGCGAGCGCGTCGCGGTCGTCAGTGAGAACAGCGCCCGGCTGCTCGAGCTGCTCTTCGGCGTCACGGCGTACGGCCGGATCTGCGTCCCGATCAATTTCCGGCTGCAGAAATCGGAGATCGAATACATCGTCGGGCACTGCGGCGCTTCCGTGCTCATCGTCGATCCCGAACACGACGAGCAGCTCGCCGACCTCAAGACGGCGCACCGGTTCGTCCTCGGAGCCGATTACGACGATCCCGAGACCGGGCTGCTGCGCCCCGGCCGCGAGCCGGTTCCGTGGGAGAACCCGGACGAGGACGCGACGGCGGCGATCAACTACACCTCCGGCACCACCGCGCGGCCCAAGGGCGTGCAGCTCACCCACCGCAACATGTGGATCAACGCCGTCACCTTCGGCCTGCACACCGGCGTCAGCGACCGCGACGTCTACATCCACACGCTGCCGATGTTTCACTGCAACGGCTGGGGGATGCCGTTCACCATGGCCGGCTATGGGCGTGCCGCAGGTGGTGCTGCGCAAGGTCGACGGCGCCGAAATCCTGCGCCGGGTGCAACGCCACGACGTCAGCCTCGCCTGCGGAGCGCCCGCCGTGTGGAGCGCCGTCCTGGACGCGGCCGTGAGCTGGGACGGGTCCGATTCCGGGCCGTGACCGGATGCGCATCGTGGTCGCCGGGGCACCGCCGCCGACCCGCACCATCGCCCGGGTCGAGGAGGAGCTCGGCTGGGAATTCACCCAGATCTACGGGCTGACCGAGACCACACCGCTGGTGACCTCCAACCGCACCCGGGCGGAGTGGGACGGCGAACCCGCCCTCGAACGCGCGCGGCTGCTTTCGCGGGCCGGCGCGCCCGCGATCGGGACCGAATTGAGCCTGTCCGACTCCGGCGAGGTGCTCGTGCGCTCCAACACGGTGCTGGACGGCTACTGGGAGCAGCCCGAGACCAGCGGCCGACGCACTCGAAGGGGGCTGGTTCCACACCGGCGACGGCGGCACCTACGAAGACGGCTACCTCACCATCTCCGACCGCCGCAAGGACGTCATCATCACCGGCGGCGAGAACGTCTCCTCGATCGAGGTTGAGGACGCCATCTTCAGCCATCCCGCGGTGGCCGAGGTCGCCGTCATCGGCGTTCCCGACGAGCAGTGGGGCGAGACGATCAAGGCGCTGGTGGTGCTGGCCGAAGGTGAATCGGTCACCGAGGTCGACATCATCGCCTGGTGCAAGGAGCGGCTGGCCCGCTACAAGGCTCCGACGTCCGTCGATATCGTCGAGGAGATCCCGCGAACCGCGACGGGCAAGGTGCAGAAGTTCAAGCTGCGCGAGCCCTTCTGGCGCGGGGCCGACCGTCAGGTCCATTGACCGGCCCCTCCGAGTCCGAACCGGCTGAGCCGCGCTTCGCCGGCTCGGTCCCATGGGTTCCGGCTGAACCCGCCCCGATTCCGCCTTCGGATCCGCCGACGGCTTCCACCAGGATGTGGCCACCCAGCGTGGAGCCGCCGCCTCGTTGGCCGGAGATGGAGACTCCCCGCAACCTGCAGCCGGTGTCGCCGGTGGTGGAGTACGGGCCCGGCATCGAGCCGGAGGTGTCGCGGACCAACGCCGTGCCGGTCTGGGTTTCCTGCGCGCTCGCCATCGCCGGTGGGGTGCTGGCCGCGATCGGCAGCCTGCTCACGTGGGCGACGCTTCAGCTCGTCGCGCAAAGCGCGGACGCGACGATCAACAACGACAGCGTCTCCAAGATCACGTATAACGGGCTCTCGCTGCTTGAGGGCCGGGTGACCCTGGTCTTCGGTGTCGCCGCCATCGGACTTGGAATCACCGGACTGCTCGGAGTACTGGGCCGAAAACCCCTGGCCGGCTGCCTGTGCGCGCTGGGAGCGGTCGCCTTCGTGGTCATCGGTTTCGCGGCCGTCGGCCACCCGGTGGAGCTGTCGACCCTCTTCCGTACCTACCGTCAGATCGACAGCGTGACGGTGAGCCTGCCGGACGGAGTCGGGGTCTGGCTTGCACTCGGCGGCGCGGTGCTGATAGCCGCCGCCGGGCTGCTGGCCCGGGTCGGTCAGCCCGTTTCGGAGGTCAGTTCCGGCTGACGCCGCCCCCCACTCGCGGCAGGCGGGCGGCCGGCCAACACCTGGGAAATGTTGCGCGCGGTGTAGACCAGCGGCACGTGACTGAACGCCTGCGGGAAATTGCCGGTCATGCGTTTGCTGACCGGATCCCATTCCTCTGCCAGCAGCCCGACATCGTTGCGAAGGTCCAGCAGCCGCTCGAAGAGGTCGACGGCCTCGTTGACCCGTCCGACCATCGAGTAGTTGTCCGCCAACCAGAAGGTGCACGCCAGAAACGCGCCTTCGCCCGGTGGAAGCCCATCGACATTTTCGGTCGTCGTATAGCGCCGCACGAATCCGTCTGACAGCAGGTCCTTCTCGATCGCGGCGACTGTCCCGCGCACCCGCGGATCGTTGCCCGGAAGGAAGCCCACGATC
This sequence comes from uncultured Actinomycetota bacterium, assembly GCA_963839015.1. Lineage (GTDB taxonomy): Bacteria > Actinomycetota > Actinomycetes > Frankiales > Frankiaceae > DATAZK01. The sequence goes on from CAWITL010000002.1 coordinate 567,389, forward strand.
GGGATGTTCAGCAAGGCCGCGTCGAGCTCCTTCGACCCGTAGTACTGGGTGAACGTGTTGCGTTCGGCGTCGAAGCCGTGGGCGAGGATGTCCTCTTTGATCTTGTCGCGCAGCGGGCGCCACTTGGCGATCGGACCTTTCAGCCCGTGATCGGTGACGCCCTTGATGGCCCGATCGACCGCGACCCACGCCATCACCTTGGAGTGCACGAAATTGCGGCGCGGCCCCCGTACCTCCCAGATGCCTTCGTCCGGCTGCGCCCAGCCGGTCTCCAGGAAGTCCATCAGCTGGCGCTGCAGCGACCACGAGATGTCGTGGAGCTCTTCCTCCTGCTCCGTGCCGGCTGCTCTGGATACCTTGCGCGCGACGTCACGGGCGATGTGCAACGCATCCATCACCTCGCCGTAGACGTCGAGTTGGAACTGTTCTACCGCGGCGTTGCCGACCCGGACGGGGGAGGCGCCCTGGTAGCCGGTGAGCCACGGAACCTCCCACTCCGGAAGTCGCCGTTCACCGCCGACGCCGTACATGATCTGCAGTTTCGAGGGGTCGCCGGCGATCGCCCGCAGCAGCCAGGCGCGCCACGCCTTTGCTTCTGCCACAAAGCCGGCGTCGATCAAGGCGATCAGAGTGATGGTGGCGTCGCGGAGCCAGCAGAAGCGGTAGTCCCAGTTACGTACGCCGCCGAGCTGTTCGGGTAACGAGGTGGTCGCCGCCGCGACGATGCCGCCGGTGGAGGCGTAGGTGAGCCCCTTGAGCGTGATGACGCTGCGCCTGACGGCGTCCTGCCAACGCCCTTCGTAGTTGAAGCCGGCCATCCACGTCGCCCACCAGGCTTCAACCTGATCGATAGTGGCCCGGACATCGATCTTCGGCGGCGGGGGTCGGTGCGAGCGATGCCAATCGAGCTGAAACGCGAGCGATTCGCCGTTACGGATCTCGAAGTCGGCGACGCTGGCCAACTCGCGGCCCTTGTGTTCAACGTCGGCGCGCAGGGCTATCGCGTCCGGGCCGGCAACCGCCTGAATGGTGCCGTCGACGCGGCGCACCCAGGGGACGATCGAGCCATAGTCAAAGCGCATCCGCAAGCTCGCTGCGCATCGCGACCGTGCCGCTGATCCCCTCGACAAGCCGCAACAAGCAGTGCACGTCGGGCTCGGGAACCATCGCGTCGACGATGCGTGCCACTCCGGTGCTCGTCTCGAACTCGGTCTCGAGCACCAGGGTGTCACCCCGATAGCGCCGGGTCTGCGAAACGATCTGCCCGGTCGGAGCGATTTGCCAGTGGCCGTTCTCCTTCTCGCCGAGCAGTGCGGCGAAGACCGCGGCGGAGTCGAAGCGCGGCAGGCAGAGCCAGTCGATCGACCCGTTCTTGCCGACCAGCGCGGCGGAATGGGTGTCGCCGATCATCGCGTAGTCGCCGATCCGCAAAGACATACATAACTCCGTCCTAGATTGGACCCGTGCGCCGACCGTCTCACGCCAAGGGCCTGCCCCGCCTGATTGTGGTGCAGGCGGCTCTAGCTGTGGTTATCGGGCTGGTCGCGGCGTGCGGCCTGTCCAACGGTCTTCAGGAGTATGTCGTGCAGTTCACCCCGGGCACGGCATCCTCGGTGAAGGTCTCGATGGGAAAGGATTGTCCCGGCGTGGGCAAGGCCAAGCTCGAAGCGGTGGGCAACAAGAATCTGGCGACCAATCGGGCCTATCCGCTGCGCTACGACATCACCAATGCCTCCGACGACGACAAGTCCCGCCTGCTGGCCTGCCTGAAGAAGTACACGATCGTGCGCGGGGTCAGCCTGTCGAACGACGAGTCCTGAGCAGCGCGATCTGAGCTACGCGGACAGCTTGCGAGCCGGCTGGGCCCGCGCCTGCCGGATGCTGACGATGATCGTGATGAGGGCGGCCAGGCCACCGAAGATCAGGCTGCCGCCGGTCCACCAGCTCGAAAAGGGCAGCGCTGACACGCGATCCCCAGACGAAGCCGGCCGCGATCAGCCCGAGCGACGCCAGGATGCTCAGCGCGGTCGACCACGGCTTGGCGACGGCCTGGTCGGCAAGGTCAGCGGCCGTTTTGCGGGCTGATTCGAAGTGCTTGCGCGCCCATTCGTATTCGGTGGACAGGATCAGGAAGCCGAGCGCGATCACCAGTACGCCAGGCCCTGGTAGAGCCAGCAGCGCGACGCCGAGCCCCAGCACCGCCACACCAGCGATGGTCACGAGCACCCGTCGGATGAGCCGGGCACTGGATTTCAGGAGCACCCCTGCATGATCGCTGATTCGGCCGCCGGGGACTACCGTGCCGCCCTATGAGCAACCACACCTACCGCGTCACTGAGATCGTCGGCACGTCCGGGGAGAGTCTCGATGACGCCATCCGCAACGGCATCACGCGTGCGTCCGCGACTCTGCGCGGGATGGACTGGTTCGAGGTGACCGAGATACGCGGCCACCTCGACGACGGCGCGATCGAGCACTTCCAGGTGGGCCTGAAGGTTGGCTTCAGACTGGAAGACTGACTAGTCGGCTGAAGGTCTAGAGCGCCAGCTCGCGCAGGACGTCGTGCGGGTCGCAGGCTTCCGGCGGCGGCCAGGGCCACCCGACGTTGCCGTCGCCGTGCCAGCGCGGCACCAGATGGACGTGCAGGTGAAAGACCCGCTGACCGCTGGCTTCACCGTTGTTCTGGCGCAATGTCAAGCCGTCAGGACCCAGCCGCGACTTGATCTGACGGGCTACGGCCGCGCACGTACGCCCCACGGCAGCCGCCGTTTCGGGGTCTGCCGACCACAGGTCGGCCACGTGCGCCCGTGGGATGACCAGCGTGTGCCCGCGGGCCGCTGGGCTGAGGTCCAGCACGGCCAGGCAGTAATCGTCCTGCGTGACGATGTGAGCGGGTTCGAGGCCGGCCGCTATCCGGCAGAAGGGGCACGCCTGCGGCCCGAAATCTGGTTCGGTCATCGGCTCGCCCACGATCGCTGAGGATATTGGCTCAGCCCGCGAACGGGGGAAGAGGCTGGTCGTTCGGTACCCCCGATAAACCGAACGACCAGCCGTTCCTCGGGAGCGGATGTCATCCCCCGCGCTCCCTCACAGAGATAACGGGATGGCCAGCCGCCCCGAGTACGCCGGTGGGCGTCACTTGGTCTTCGGCCAAACGGCCTATGCGGTTCGACGGGGTCGTCGGGTCGCAGGAAACGATGTGTGCCTTCGACCCGGCCGCTGCCCTTCATTGGAAGCAAACAATTGCTTGCATCTGAGCGCATGCAATTGTTTGCTTTGACGTTCACAGGCCCGCTTGGCGGCGGCACACAATCGTTTGCATTGGCCACGGGACGTCGAATGGCGAGCCGGGTCTAAGGGATGACCCCCTCGGCCTGCAGTCGGGCGATGTCGTCCCATTCATAGCCGAGGTCGAGCAGCAATTGCTCGGTGTGCTCACCGGTCTGGGGCGAGCGACCGGCCCCGTGGGGGAGCTCACCGGCGAAGTCGATGGGCGTCGCGACGGTATGGCCCGAATCCGCTTCGCTGGCCGGAAACGCCCCCGCGGCCAGCGCAATCGGATCCTGCACGGACCCCTCGAAATCCTGCACCGGATCCCACCAGACATCCTCGCGCGCGAACGCCTCCGCCAGCTGCGCCATCGACCATTGCGCGAAGGCCTCATCGAGCAACGCCATGACCGCATCACGATGGCGTACGAGACCTTCATGGGTGGCAAACCGCTCGTCGGCCGCGAGGTCCGGCCGGTTCAACGCGCGGGTCAGGCCGGGCCAATGGCGCATGGCCTGCAGGCCCAGGAGCCAGAACCAGCGGCCGTCCTGCGAGCGATAGCAGGCGAGCAGCGGGTTGTAGAGCGCCCGGTGCAATCCGCCGCCCGGGCGAGCCCCGGCCAGCTGGGCGTTCAAGTCCGATCCCAGGACGTAGATCCCGGTTCGCAGCAGTGAGGTCGACACCAGGGTTCCCCGTCCGGTGCCGCTCACGCTGGAAAAGAGCGCCGGCGATTCCGGCGACGGTGGCGAGTCCGGTGCTGTGGTCTCCGAGACCCGGCCGGGAGACGGGGGGTGCTTGCCCCTCGGGTGTCAGCGCCATGGCGATTCCTGACCGCGACCAGAAGGCGCCGATGTCGTAGCCCGGCTTCTCCGGCGCGCCGGCTCCGTAGCCGGTGATGGACGCGTACACCAGCCGCGGAAAGCGGTCGGCCAGGCTGGCGTAATCAAGCCCCAGGTTCTGCAGCGCTGCCGGACGCAGGTTAGTGATGAGAACGTCGGCGGTTTCCAGCAATTGCAGGAAGATTCGGCGCCCTTTCTCCAGCTTGAGATCGAGACAGATGCTGCGCTTGTCGTGGTTGTCGAGATCGAAGTAGGAGGGCTCGGTATTGCCCCGGCCGGGGTCACCTTCGCGTGATTCGACCTTGATGACGTCGGCGCCCCAGTCGGCGAGCATGGCGCCGGCAGCAGGACCGGCGATGACGACGGCAAGCTCTAGTACCCGTACGCCTGCCATCGGCCTTGCCGACACGGGCTGCGCTATTTGCATGCCGCCACGATGCACCGCCCCTGCGACGCGTCGGTCTTCAGGAGGGCGACAGGCTACTTTTTGGGCGTACCGGTGCCGGTGCCGGGTGAAGCAGTCAGGGCCGTCCTACCGGGCTTTTGACGTCGTGGCCTTCAAGATGCTGGTGTGTCCGCGACTACCGACCAGCCACCTGCGTGGCGCCGGCCGACCCGCGGCGAATCTCGCTGGGTACCTTCGCTTGCCATCGCCTCGGTGGTGGTCCTGCAGCTGTTCATTCCGGAGCGGCTGTCGCTGGGTCCGCGCTATGTGCTCCCGTTGATTGAGCTGCTGCTGCTGGCGGTGCTCGTCGGGCTGAACCCAGGCCGTATCGAGCGCCGCGACCCCTTCCTGCGCGGCGTTTCACTGACCCTCACCGGCGTGATTTTCGCTGCCAATGCGGGCAGCGGCGCGGCGCTGGTAGCAGACCTGCTACGGGGAGACTCCAGCGACAAGCCCTTGGTCCTGCTGGGTAGCGGTGCGCTGATCTATGCCGTAAACGTGATCGTTTTCGGTCTCTGGTTCTGGGAGCTCGACCGCGGCGGACCCGTCGACCGAGCGCAAGGATTGAGCGTGTATCCGGACTTCCTCTTCCCCCAGATGCAGGCCGAAGGACTCGTCAATCCCGAATGGGAGCCCATGTTTCCCGACTACCTCTACGTCAGCTTCACCAACGTCACGGCGTTCAGCCCGACCGACACCATGCCGCTGACCCGCTGGACAAAGCTGCTGATGATGCTGGAGGCAACGCTGGCGTTCGCGCTTGTCGCGCTGGTCCTGGCCCGTGCGGTAAACGTGCTGAAGTAGGGCTAGCCTGCCGCGGATGGACATCCAGTTCAGCCTCGAGAGCATCGACGTTCGCGGCCTGAAGTTTCCCTACCGGGTCAGCGGACCGCCGGAGGGCCGTGAGGTCCTGCTCCTGCACGGCTTTCCGGAGTATTCGCTGGAATGGGCCGCCCAACTCGAAGCCTTGGCGCGGTCGGGCTATTTAGCGGTGGCACCCGATCAACGCGGATACGGGCCGGATAACCAGCCTTCAGAGGTGTCGGCCTACCGGATGGATGAGCTGGTCGCCGACGTCATTGCCCTGCTGGACAAGCTCGGGTGGGCGCGCGTCGATCTGATCGGACACGACTGGGGCGGAGCCGTCGCGTGGCACGTCGCGGGACGCCACCCCGAGCGTCTTCGTTCGCTGACGGCGGTCTCCACCCCCCATCCGCTGGCGATCCAGCAGGCCCGGCGCAGCGGCGGCCCGCAACGCGAGATGAGCAGTTACATGGACGTTTTCCGGCAGCCCGGGGTGGCAGAGGATGCCCTGCTCGCCAACGATGCCGCCGCGTTGCGCGCGCTCTACGACGGGTTGCCCGAGACCGACCACTACGTCGAACGCTTCCAGGACCGCAACACGCTGACCTCCGCCCTGAACTGGTATCGCGCCATGACCGGTGACGACGCTTCCAAGGCGGGGGTGACGAGCGTGCCGACGCTCTACGTATGGGGCGAGGAGGACGTCGCTTTCGCCCGGGACGCGGCCGAAGGCGCCGGGCAGTTCGTGGACGCGGCGTACACGTTCGTGCCCCTGGCGGGAGCTGGTCACTGGGTTCCGGAGACACACGCCGCGGAACTCAACCGGCTGATCCTGGGACATCTGGCGCAGCACTACCGATAGGTTTTCGCCCATGACGACGCGAGTGGCGCTGGTGACGGGTGGCAATCGCGGGATCGGGGCGGCGTGCGCGCTGGCGCTGGCCGAGGCGGGCGACACCGTCGTCGTCGGCTCCCGGGGCGGGGCCCCGCTCGGTGACCTGCCGGGGATCGCTCTCGACGTCACCGATCCGCTGTCGGTCGAGGGCGCGTACAAAACAATCGAAGCTGACTTCGGACCGGTCGAGGTGCTGGTCTCCAACGCCGGGATCACGCACGACACGCTGCTGCTCACGATGCCCGAGGACGCATTCAGCTCCGTCATCGACACCAACCTCGGTGGCGCTTACCGGGTCGCCAAGCGAGCTGCCAAAGGAATGCTGCGGCTGCGCCGCGGACGGCTGATCTTCATCGGCTCCGTCTCGGGTCTGACGGGTTCGCCCGGCCAGGCCAATTACGCCGCCTCCAAGGCCGGGCTGGTCGGGCTGTCGCGCTCCCTTGCCCGTGAACTGGCTTCCCGCAACATCACCTCCAACGTGGTGGCGCCCGGCCCGATCGACACCGACATGATGGGCGCGCTGACAGATGCCCAGCGTGATGGGCTGGTCGGCGGGGTGCCGCTCAAGCGGATGGGTCAGCCCGAGGAAGTTGCCCACGCCGTGGCGTTTCTGGCCTCCCCGGCAGCGGGATATGTCACTGGGGCGGTCATCCCGGTGGATGGTGGGCTCGGGATGGGCCACTGACGGCGGCTGAGCGACGGGAGCTCGGCAGGGGAGCTCAGCAACGGGGAGGTATGTGTGAGCTGGTGGTGGTGTCTGAATCACTCGCGGCCGGAGCAGGATCCCAACGTCGATGCGGGGGCCAAAGACAAGCTCGGCCCCTACGAAACCGAGGAAGCGGCCGCTGGATGGCGCGAGCAGTTCGACGCGCGCAACGAGCAATGGGAGCGCGAGGACCAGGAGTGGAAAGACCGCAAGGGTAGGCGCTGACCGCGGGGATCAAGGCAGGATCACCCTGTGGTCTACGACGCGGTGCTGCTGGTCTCCTTCGGCGGTCCGGAGGGCCCAGCCGACGTCCTCCCCTTCCTCCGCAATGTGACGGCCGGTCGGGGCGTCCCGGATGAGCGGTTGGCGGAGGTCGCCAAGCATTACGAGATTTTTGGCGGGGTCAGCCCGATCAACGCCCAGAACCGTGAACTGCAGGCCGCGCTACAGACGGCGCTGGCACCCCGGGCCGTCTACTGGGGCAATCGCAACTGGGCGCCTTACCTGCCCGAGACGCTGCAGCAGATGCGGACCGACGGCATCTCCCGGGTGGCGGTCTTCATCACCGCCGCTTACGCGTCCTACTCCTCCTGCCGCCAGTACCGAGAGGATCTTGCGGCGGCCCAGCCAGCGGGTCTGCAGCTGGACAAGCTGCGTAACTACTACAACCACCCGGGGTTCATCACCGCCCAGAGCGACCGCGTCGTCGCTCTGGGGCCTGCTCTCGTACCCGACGCCCGGCTGGTCTTCACCGCGCACTCGATCCCGCAAGCATCCGCCCTCACCAGCGGTCCCACGGGAGGCGCGTATCCGGCGCAGATCGGGGAGGCGGCCGGTCTGGTGGCCCAGCAGGTACGCGAGCGGACGGGCTGGTATGGCGAGTTCGAGGTCGCCTGGCAGAGCCGATCCGGCCCGCCGACCGTCCCGTGGCTCGAGCCGGACATCAATGACCGGCTTGAACAGCTGGCGGCCGAAGGCGTCCGGGATGTCGTTGCGGTACCGGTCGGATTCGTCAGCGACCACGTCGAGGTCCGCTACGACCTCGACATCGAGGCGGCGGCGACCGCAGAACGGGTCGGGATCCGGCTCGCCCGCGCAGGCACCGTCGGGGTCGGCGAACCCTTCATTGCGATGGTTCGGGAACTAGTCTTGGAGCGTGAAGCCGGGCAGGGGGCGCACCGACCCGCGCTCGGGACAGCTGGTCCCAGCTACGACGTGTGCCCACTGGGCTGCTGTCCTGGACGGTTCCCGCGTCCGGCGGCGGCAGGTAATCCGCTCGACATGACGCCACCGGTCGAGTCGGCACCCAGGCTTAGCCGATAAACACGGGGGAAGCTGAGCGGCAGGTCGCGACGTTGAAGGAGGAGACATGAGTAGCGAACACGTCTTCGAGGCACCAGATCGCTTTGTCGTCGGCACGGTCGGCCGGCCGGGAGAGCGCACCTTCTACCTGCAGGTCGTTTCCGCCGGTGCGATCGTCACCGTTGCCTTGGAGAAAGCCGAGGTGGCCGCCCTCGCCGAAGGCTTGCAGGTGCTTCTGCAGCAGGTCGGAGTGAGCTCGGACACCGTCGTTGAGCCCGCCCCGCTGGACCAGGCTCCGCTCGAGACCCCCTTCGCGGAGGATTTCCGGGTCAGTGAGCTGTCCGTGGCGTGGGACGGTCAGCACGTCGTGGTCGAGGCCGGTGGCGCCGGCGCGTCTGAAGACAGCGCGGGGCGGCTGCGGGTCGCGCTGACGGTGCCAGCGACGCATGCGTTCGTCTCGCGGGCGGAGAAAGTGGTGGCGGCGGGTCGTCCGCCGTGTGTGCTGTGTGGGCTCCCGGCTGACGCCGGTGGCCACATCTGCCCCCGGCTCAACTAGCCGGCGCGCATCGCAGTTGACTGTCGGCATGGCACGACACGCTGGACCCCAACCCGGATCGCAAACCGGCAGGAGCCCTGCCGCCTCCGAACGCGCCGAACTCTGCCAGCTCCTCACCGAGGTCGGCGAGCACGCTCCGACGCTGTGTGAAGGGTGGGAAGCCGTCGATCTGGCCGCTCACCTGCTGGTACGCGAGTCGCGGCCGGACGCGCTCATCGGCCTGGCAATCCCGCCGCTTCGGGGCTACACCACCAAGCTGGAGCGCTCGACGCTGGAAAAGATGCCGTTCGCGGAGATCGTGGGACGGCTGCGGTCAGGCCCTTCTTTACGCACGCCGCTGGGGCTTCCGGTGATCAGAGACCGCGGAAATCTGCACGAGTTTTTCCTCCACCATGAAGACGTCCGACGGGCCCAGCCGGGCTGGCTCGTGCGAGAGCTCAGCGCGCAGGAGACAGCCGAGCTGTGGCGTCTTGTCCGGCTGATGGCGCCGATGCTGCTGCGCGGCGTTCCGAAGACCCGGGTGACCCTCGCGACGGCCACTCCAGGTGCCTCCGGCACCGCCACTCCAGGTGCCTCCGGCACCGTCATTCCAGGTGCCTCCGGCACCGTGCAGCGCTTTGTGGGTCGCGCTGACGCCCCCCATCAGGTCACGGTCACCGGTCCTCCCGGCGAGCTGCTGCTCTACCTCAGCGGTCGGCAACCCGTCGCCGAAGTCAAGATCAGCGGTCCGCCCGCTGGGCAGGCGCAGCTGGCTGCCGCGTCGCTGGGCATGTAACCGTTCGTAGCTAACGCCCGGTGAAACGCGGTCGGAGGGCGGCGAAGCTTCGCGAACGCAGGCAGCCGACCCAGACGCCGGCCCCGTAAGCCAGATCGTCACCCACCCGGAGGGCGAACCAGCGGACCGGATCAAGGTCGGGGCGCTTGCGCAGATATTCCGATGCAGCGGGCAGCACCAGGGCGGCCAGGGCGATCCGTCGCCGGGTGGCCTGCCAGGGCCCGCTCGCCAGCAGCAATGGCAAGGCAACCGGTCCATACGGCCGGGTGAGCGCCTCGCCGATCGCGCGTCCCACAGCTGGTGCTCCGTTGCCGACGAGGCGGGCAGCGAGCGGCAGCGGCCGGCGGACCGGAAGCGTGCGCGCGATCTGGACGGCTCCCACGGCCAGCGTCCCGGTGGCCGGGATCGGGTGCCCCGCTGCCAGCAGCGCCCAGGCCCCGACCGTCCAACGGTTGCCAGCGAACGGTGCGAGCTTGCCGGGGTGACGTGCCGCCAACGCCGCCGCGGACAAGCCGTAGCCGAAGCGTTGGGAGGCCGCGGCACGCAGCGTTGCTCGAGGGGCATGACCTACAGCGGCAGCCGGCTCGTAGCGGATGGTCCAGCCGGCCGCGATGAGACGCCACACCAGGTCGACGTCTTCGCCGTAGCGCAGCCCCTCATCGAAGACCTGCGGGTTGTCTCCGAGCGCGGCTCGCCGTAGCACGAGAGCCGCTGCGGGCACGTAGGAGACACGTGACCCAGCGACTACGCGCGCGGGCTGGGAACCGAGGTCCAGCGGTGATCGGGCCGCGTCGTAGCGGGCCAGGGTCCAGTCGATGCGGCCGACCGAGGCGCCGCGAGCGGCAACGATGCGCGGGGCGACGGCGCCGACCTGTGAATCGAGAAAATGAGGCAGCAGGCGCTCAAGCCAGCCGGCGGGCGGGATGACGTCTGAATCCACCAGCGCGACGAAGGGTCGGGTCGCCTTGCCGATCCCGGCGTTGCGCGCGGCGGCCGGCCCCTTTGGCTGCTCGTGGCGTAGCGCGGCTTCCGGCAGCGGGGGGTCGGAACCGTCATCCACGATGATGACCTCGAGCGCCGGATCCAGCCCCGCCACCAGCCGTCGCAGCGCCTCCGGCCGGTTTCGCACCGGTATGACCACGCTGACCGCGCCCAGCTCTGGACCAGCACCCTGCTCAGGGATCGGATGGACAAAGCCCGCGGCGATCAGGCGGGAACGTAAGGCCTTGCCAGTGCGAGTTGACCACTCGTTGGTCGCCAGCACCTGCTGAGCCGCTGGCGACAAGCTCAGTAGACGTGGCGGAGAACCACCGAGCAGCGCGTTGCCGCTGTCGACGGAACGTACCGAGGAATCCCAGCTGGGACCCTCGCCGGTCACCGGGCCCGGCAGTCCAGCCGCAGGCGGCAGTTCAACCTCAGGCGACTGACAGCGGCAGCGAACGCCGCGAGTGCCCCGGGCCCGGGCTCGGAGCGCTTCCGGCACCTACTGCGAGCAGGGCTGCCTCCCCGTGGCCGAGGACGCACTCGGGATCGGGACCATCGAGGGGCAGGCCGGTGAAGAATTTCGCTGCCATGCACCCGCCGCGGCAGGCGTCGTAGGACCCGCACGACCCGCAGGCCCCTGCGCTACCCGGCTCGCGTAGCTCCCGGAAGAGCTCCGAGCCGCGCCAGACCTCGGTGAAACCGCCGGCTTCCCGCACCGATCCGGCTTTGAACTGCTCATGCAGTACGAACGGGCAGGCGTAGACGTCGCCAATCGGGTCGATGAGGCAGACGACGCGGCCCGCGCCGCACAGGTTGAGGCCCGGCAGCGACTCACCCAGCGCCGAAAGATGGAAGAAGCTATCGCCGGTCAGCACTGTCTCGCCGGCGTCGACCAGCCAGTCGTAGAGCTCGCGCTGCTGGGCCTGGGTCGGGTGCAGCTCGTCCCAGGTGTCGGCGCCGCGGCCGGAGGGGCGCAGCCGGGTGAGGCGCAGGGTCGCGCCATAGGACGCGGCCAGCGCCTTGAATTCGTCGAGCTGGCTGACGTTATGACGCGTGACGACGACGCTGATCTTGGGGTTTTGAAAGCCCTCGGAAGCCAACGCGTCGAGCGCCCGGCGGGCCATGTCATATGAGCCCTCACCGCGCACTGCGTCGTTGATCCCGGCGTCCGCTCCGTCGAGGCTCACCTGCACGTCGACGTAGTCGGTCGCGGCCAGCCGGCGGGCTTCGGGCTTGCCGATCCGGACGCCGTTCGTGGAGAACTTCACACCGACATCCCGGGCGATGGCGTAATCCAGTAGCTCCCAGAAGTCGGGGCGGACGGTCGGCTCACCGCCGCCCACGTTCACGTAAAAGACCTGCATCCGCTGCAGTTCGTCGATGACCGACTTGCACTCGGCCGTCGACAGCTCGCGGGGGTCGCGCCGGCCGGAGGACGACAGGCAGTGCACGCAGGCCAGGTTGCAGGCGTAGGTGAGCTCCCACGTCAGGCAGATGGGCGCGTCGAGCCCGCGCTCGAACTGCTCGGTCAGGCGCACGTGAGAACCTCCGCGTCGGCGAGCGCAGCAAGCGCTTTTTCATATTGGGGCTGGTCACGCTCCGGGACGCCGGCCGCAACCACCGCCGCCCGCGCACTGGGCTGTTCGGCAAGCGAACGGACGACCGTGACGAGCAGTGGGGTCTTGAGAAAGGTGAGCCGGCGGTTACCGAAGTGGTAGGCCAGCGCTCCGAACGGTTCCGGGCGCAGCGCGACGCTGCTCGACAGCTGCCAGGGCTGGTCCGGGTCGAACGCCATCAGGGGGTAGCCGGCTGGTTAGTAGACGCCGCACATGCCGTCGATGGAGACCTCTTCGACGAGGGACTCTTCGACGAGCAGCTCAGGCTGGGACGTGTCGGTGTCCAGGACGTCTTCGGCGACAGGCGGGGGCGCGGGCAGCGTCAGCGTAGGGCTCATCATCAAAGAGTCGCACATGAGCTCGCGCGGCGACACCGGCGCCACGTTAAATCCCGTCTCGCGAGGCAGACTCGGGGACGTGACCTCGCTGCTTCCCGCCGGCGCGACGAGCCCCGCTGCCCTCGCGCAGCAGCTGGGCAGGCTCGGATATCTGGCGGACGACGGGTTGGCTGCCGCGTCCTACCTCGCGCTGGCAATGGGACGCCCGCTGCTGCTGGAAGGCGAGGCAGGCACGGGGAAGACGTCGCTGGCGAAGGCGCTGGCGGATCTGATCGGGGCTCCGCTGATCAGGCTGCAGTGCTACGAGGGGATTGACGCCAGCCAGGCGCTCTATGACTGGGATTTTCCGCGCCAGCTCCTGCACCTGCGGGCAGCGGAGGCGGGGAGCCCGGGGGAGACGACCGCGCAGCTTGAAGGCGAGCTCTACAGCCGGCGGTTTCTGCTGGCCCGGCCGCTGCTGCAGGCACTCGAGACGACTCCGAGTGTGCTGCTCATCGACGAGATCGATCGAGCGGACGACGAGTTCGAGGCGTTCTTGCTGGAGGTGCTGTCGGAGTACACAGTCAGCATCCCCGAGCTGGGAACGATCACCGCAGCGATCCCGCCGGTGGTGGTACTCACCTCGAATCGCACTCGTGAGCTGCATGACGCGCTCAAGCGGCGGTGCTTCTACCACTGGCTGCCTCATCCGCAGCTGGACCGTGAGGTCGCCATCCTGCGCTCGAGGCTGCCTGAGGTGAGCGAACGTCTCGCCCGTCAGGTGGCCGTCGCGGCGGCGGCACTGCGGGAGGCGGAGCTGGTCAAACCTCCCGGTGTGGCCGAGACGCTGGACTGGGCCCGCGCCTTGCTGGTTCTCGGGGCCGAGGAGCTTGATCCGGCGGCAGCCACAGCCACCTTGGGGGCGGTGCTGAAGTACCGGGAGGATCAGGAGCAGGCCACCGCCATGGATTGGATGGCGGTGCTCGCAGGTGTCTGACCCGCCTGACCCGCTCGTCGCCGTGGCGGCCTTCGGCCAGGTGCTGCGCGCTGCAGGAGTCCCAGCCGACGCCGGACGGCTGGCCGCTTTCACTGCCGCCCTCGGTTGCCTGGACGTCACAAATCCGCAGGACGTCTACTGGGCGGGGCGGCTGACGCTGTGCGCCGATCCCGAGGATCTGCCGCGCTACGACGCCGCGTTCGCCGCGGTGTTCACGGGTGCCCGGCCGGGCGAACCCGAACCGGTGGAACCCATCACCATGCTGCCGATCACGCCGGCACCCGGGGCTGGTGCGGACGCGCCGTCTGGTCCGGAAGGATCAAAGGAACGGCTGCATGCGACCGCCAGCGCGCTCGAGGCTCTCCGCACACGTGACATCGCGAGTCTTTCTGCGGCTGAGCGTGCCGAAGTCGCCCGGCTACTGGCGGCATTCGCCTTGCCTGGCGAGTTGCGACCCTCCCGGCGGCACCAGCCTTCGCTGCGGGGGCCGATCGATCGCCGCCGCACCATCCGATCCGCGCTCGCAGCAGGGGGTGAGCCGGCAAGACTCCACCGTCACCGGGCCCGCCAGCGACCGCGCCGCGTCGTGCTGCTCGTCGATATCAGCGGCTCGATGGCGCCGTACGCCGACGCCCTCTTGCGCTTCGCCCATGCAGCTCGGCGAGGCAGCGCGCCGGTGGAGGTCTTCACGCTCGGGACCCGGCTCACGCGCGTAACCCGTGAGCTGAGTCATCGTGACCCGCAGGTCTCCCTGCGAGCGGTCGCCGCCGCCGTCCCGGACTGGTCCGGCGGGACCCGGTTGGGCGTGCTGCTCCGCGAATTCCTCGACACCTGGGGACAGCGCGGCCTGGCGCGGGGAGCGGTCGTGGTGGTGATGTCCGACGGCTGGGAGCGCGGCGACCCGGCCCTGCTCGGCAGTCAGGTTGCCCGGCTGCAGCGGCTGGCGCACCGGCTGGTGTGGGCCAACCCGCTGCGAGGCCGTCCTGGTTACGCGCCGCTGGCTGCCGGGATGGCAGCGGCCCTCCCACATGTTGACGACTTTGTGTCCGGGCACAGCGTCGCTGCGTTAGAAGCGCTCGCCGCCACAGTGAGGGGAGCGGCCGTGGCTCGGCCGACAGGAGTCGGGGTAACGCATGCGTGACATCGCAGCGGATTTGCGGCGCTGGTGGGACGCCGGTGAGGCGTTCGCGCTCGCGACGGTGGTTGGCGTGAGCCGGTCGGCGCCGCGCGCGCCAGGGGCGGCGATGGCTGTCGGGCCAGGCGGAGTCGTGGTGGGCAGCGTCTCAGGCGGGTGCGTCGAGGGGGCCGTCTACGAGCTGGCCAGCGAAGTCCTGGAGTCCGGCGGCCTGGTGCCAGGAGTGCCACCGGCGCAGCTGACGACGTACGGCTACAGCGACGACACCGCCTTCGCCGTCGGCCTGACCTGCGGCGGCCAGATCAGCGTGCTCGTCGAACGTATCGACCGCGCACGCGTTCCCGATTTCGGGCAGCTGCTGGACGACATCGAGGCGTCCGCTCCGGTAGCCGTCGCGCAGGTGTTGGCGGTGGACTCGAGCGAGGTCTGCGACCTGGAGATCGGGTCGCGCCTTCGGGTCCGTGACGACGAGACCACTGGCGGCCTGGGCGCCACCGGGCTTGACGCCGCCGTCACCGACGACGCGCGGGGCCTGCTCTCACAGGGCCAGACGGGACAGCGCCACTACGGCACGAACGGTGAGCGGCGCCTCGACGCGGTGACGGTCTTCGTCGCCTCCTACGCGCCCCCGCCCCGGATGCTGGTGTTCGGCGCCATCGACTTCGCCGCGGCGGTCGCCCGGATCGGGGTCTTTCTCGGCTACCGCGTGACGGTGTGCGATGCCCGCCCGCTCTTCGCCACCGAGCAGCGCTTCCCGGACGCCCACGAGGTCGTTGTCGAGTGGCCGCACCGCTACCTCGCTCGGCAGGTCGCCACCGGCGCCATCGACGAGCGCACCGTGATTTGCGTGCTCACCCACGATCCCAAGTTCGACGTTCCGCTGCTGGAAGTGGCGTTGCGTACCCCTGCGGGTTATGTGGGGGCGATGGGGAGCCGGCGCACCCACGACGAGCGTCTCGAGCGCCTGCGCGAGCGGGGTTTGACGGAGGGGGAGCTGGCCCGGCTGCACTCTCCGATCGGGCTCGACATCGGGGCCCGCACACCCGAGGAGACGGCGGTGTCGGTAGCCGCAGAGATCGTGGGTTCGCGATGGGGCGGCAGTGGACGCCCGCTGCTGGCGACGACCGGGCCCATCCACACCGGCGCGGATCGTGATGGGCACCCGCACGCCCCCGCGCTCGCCCACATCAACGCCGACTCATGACGGTTTGCGCGATCTTGCTGGCGGCCGGGGATGGGAGCCGGATGGGCCAGCCCAAGGCGACCCTGCAGTTGAACGGCGAGTCGCTGCTGGAGCGTGGGGTGCGCATGCTGGCGGAGGCAGGGTGTGCCCCGGTGATTGCCGTGCTCGGAGCTAGTACGCCGGACTCGGCCCCCCTTTCGGAAGAGGCCGTCCTCGTGACGAACCCCGACTGGGAGACCGGGATGGCTTCCTCGCTACGAGCCGGGCTGGCAGCCGCGTCCGGATCGGCCGCCGTCGTTGCGCTCGTGGACCAGCCCGGGATCACGTCGGAGGCGGTACGCCGGCTGATCGCCGCACATCAACCGGGACACGCCGCGTGCGCGACCTTCGACGGTGAGCTCCGAACCCCGGTGCTGTTTGACCAGGCGCTCTGGCCCCAGGTCTCGGCGTCGGTGTCCGGCGATGCCGGCGCCCGCTACTGGCTGCGCCGTCATCCCGCTCTCGTGATCCCCGTAGCCTGCGAAGACGTGGCTGATCCCGCAGACCTGGACCGGCCCGAAGATCTGACCCGCTGGGAGCACACGTGAAGTTAGAGAATTCGTTCACCGTCCCGGCGACCCCGGACGTTGCCTGGGCAGTCCTGCTCGACGTCGAGCGTGTGGCGCCGTGCATGCCGGGCGCGACGCTCACCGAGCACGACGGCGACAATTTCGGCGGGACCGTGAAGGTCAAGGTCGGGCCGATCGCCTTGACCTACAAAGGGACGGCGGCCTTCGTCGACAAGGACGAGGCGACACGCACCGTCAACATCGATGCCAAGGCCCGCGAGACCAAAGGCAGCGGCACGGCTAACGCGAAGATCAGCTGCAAGCTGACTCCGGACGGCGACGGCACCCGGGTCGACGTGGTCACCGATCTGGCGATCACGGGCCGGCCGGCCCAATTCGGGCGCGGCGTGATCGGCGAGGTGGCGGGCAAGGTCATCACCCAGTTCGCCGCCGCTCTCGCCGAAGAGATCTCGGCCGGTCCGAGCGCTGCCACCGAGCCGGCAGCTGCTACCGAGCCGGCGCCCGCTGTCGAGCCGCCTGAGGTCGAGCCCACCACGGCCGAGGCTCCAGCTCCGGTCGAGGCTCCCGCGCCGTCTCCGGTAAGCCCTCCGCTGCCGCCTCCGGCCGAACCGGTCCGGCGCAGTGCGGATGCGATCGACCTGCTGGACGTCGCAGGCGCACCGGTAGCCAAGCGCTTGGCGCCGATCGGAGCGGCCGCACTCGCGTTCATCCTGGTGCTCGTCTTCGTGCTACGCCGCCGCCGCTGAGCCGCGAATTGTTGCTCAGGGTGATTTTTCACCCGGATGGAGGCTGGTCCACCGGGGGAAATGGACCGATAGCTGACTTACGGCGGGTGCCATCGGTCGTCTGGCGGGGACCTGGTGGCATCCGCCAATCACGTCGCCGATCAGGCGTTGAGGGCTAATTCCGCGGCAGCAGTAGCAGCTGCTTCTGCTTCGATCCGCGCTGCTTCTTCGGCCGCGGCCACGATCGGGGCGGGCTCGCTCAAAGCGTCGACCAACACGTCAGCCACCAGTTCGACCTGCCACGTCCGGGCCCCGGCGGTGGTGAGCGCCGCTGCGATGGACTCCGCCGTGATCGTTTCTGGGGGGAGCCAGGAGATCTTGCGCTGAAGCGCCGGCTCCAGCAGGTTTTCCACCGGCAGTCGGTGCTCGGCGCCGAGATTCTTCAGAACGAACCGGGTCGCCGCGAGCCGGGCGGCCGCCTCGGGATCGCGATCTGACCATCTGCCCGCGGGTGGCAGACCGGTACTGGCGGCCGGGCCCGGAAGATCGGATTCGGGCAGCTGGGCGGCTTCGGATGCGGCGTCCCACCAGACCTGGATCGAGCGCCGCATCCGCGGTCCCGAGAAGACCGGAAGGGCGGCCAGCGCGTCGCGGGTCTTGGGGTTAGCAAGGGCTGCGGCCACGATTGCCGAGTCCGGCAGCACCCGGCCAGGCGCGATATCTCGCGATCGGGCCCGTGCGTCGCGCGCATACCAGAGCGCGCGCACTACCGCGAGCTGGCGTCGGCTGCGCACCCGATGAACACCGCTGGTCCGCCTCCACGGCTCGGCGGGGGGCGGCTTGGGGACAGCGGTGACGGCGGCGGCGAACTCCTGCTCCGCCCACTCGAGCTTGCCCTGGCGTTCGAGCTCCCGGCCGAGCAGCTCGCGCAGCTCGATGAGCAGTTCGACGTCGAGCGCGGCGTAGCGAAGCCAGTCCTGCGGCAGCGGCCGGGTCGACCAGTCGGCGGCGGAATAGCCCTTTTCCAGCGTGTATCCCAGCAGCTGATCGACGACGCTGGCCAGCCCGACGCGCTCGAAGCCCGCGATCCGGGCCGCGAGTTCGGTGTCGAAGACCCGGGTCGGACGCAGATCCACCTCGGCCAGGCACGGAAGATCCTGGTGGGCGGCATGCAGGATCCACTCCGCGTCACCGATGACGTCCTGCACCGACTGCAGACTCCCGAGGGGTATCGGGTCGATGAGGAGCGTTCCGCTCCCGGCTCGACGCATCTGCACCAGATAGGCGCGCTGCCCGTAGCGGTAACCCGAGGCGCGTTCCGCGTCGATGGCGATCGGTCCGGTGCCTTCGGCAAGGCGGGTGACGGCTGCGGCCAGGCCGGCCGCATCGTCAATGACTTCGGGCACGCCGTCAGCCGGCTCGACCAGGGCGATCGAAGCGGGGGGCTGAGGGTTCGTCACGAACTCCGACCTTACGACGCGCTTACCCGATCTATCGGACAAGTCCGGCACTCCCCGCGATTGCCGGGGTGTCTGACGGTGGTCCAACGCGGGTGCAACAGTGCCTGAGTTGGCGGCTCGACCAGGGCTTGAGCTCAGCGAATGACGCCTGCGCGCATCGCCAGGGCGACCATCTCGGCGCGGTCACCGGTGCCCAGCTTGCGGGCGATCCGGGCAAGGTGGCTCTTGACTGTCAGCGCCGAGAGGCCGAGTAGCTCGCCGATCTCCTTGTTGGATTGGCCGTCGGCGACGAGGCGCAGGACCTCGATCTCGCGCCCGGAGAGCTCGGCAGCGAGCCCTTCAGCGGTTCCGGTGCCGCGCAGTCCGGTGGCGAGCAGCGGGGCAACGGACGGGTCGGCGTAGACACCGCCGGAAAGGACGCGGCGAACACCGTCCGTGACCACCATGGCGGACGCGTTTTTGAGCAAGTAACCGTGGGCGCCGGCCACAAACGCCGCGCGCACCGAGTAGGGGTCATCGGCAGCGGACAGCACGACCAGCCGGGGCCAACCGCGTTCACGCAGGTGGGCGACAAGATCGAGACCGTTTCCGTCGGGCAGGCCGAGGTCGAGGACCGCGAGATCCATGGGGCCGCTGCGGGCTCGCGCCCGTGCCTCGGCGATGGTGGCGGCTTCCACAACCTCTGAAGCTCCCATGGCCCGTAACCGGGCGACCATGGATTCACGCATCAGGGGGTGGTCATCGACGACCATCGCGCGAAACCCGGCGCCCTGATTCGCCCGACCTTGCTGCACGGGTAGGGCGCGAGGGTCGACACTGCGGTGGGCCTGCGTGGTCACCGTTCCTCCAGAGCGGTCAAAGTGCTGGCCGGCAGGGGTGCTGCTGGCCATGGCGCCTCGACGGTTACTCGCCGTCACGCCGTTGCAATGAGCTTCGGCTGATCGGGGGTCGGGCTGTAGCTCCTGCGCCGTATGGGTGATCTTCGCTGCGCCAACCGGCGGAATGCGCAAGTAGCCCGTTGGGCCTGCCGACGCAAGCAGGGAAATCGCCGGCGAAAAAGACCTGCGCGAAGCGCGCATCGGCGAGCAAATCATGGGGAGGCGGGGACCTTGGCGCGCCGACGAACCCCGCGGGCACTCCGGCTGCTCATCGCCGGTGCTGCCGTCTCCTCTGCCGTCATCGCGTGGGTTCCGATCGCGCTCGGGCTACCGGCTGCCAACGGCCAATTCCTGGGGTGCTCACCCGGCTACTTACCGGTAATCGCGCTGGTGCTCGGCATGGCCGCGCTGCTCGACGTTTCGCTGCCGATAGGCCGGTTGCACTGGCAGTTTCGCGGGCTCGACGCGGCCGGAGCCGCACTGCTCTATCTGTGCCCGGGTCCCGCGTTGTGGATCGGCACGCTGCTGGCGTCCGCCGGGCTGGTGGCCGGAGCCCGGATGACCCGTGGCCGCCGATGGCGTTCCATGGAGTACGCGTTCAGCTCGGCTCTGCTGCAGGCTGCCATCGCGTCAACGCTGACCTGCTGGCTGCGGTATGCGGGCGTTCCGCCGATCTCCGCTGCTGTGGGCGGAGTCCTGGTGGCGGCATTGACCAGGCATGTCATGGCCGCCGGCGGGGTGGCATTGACGGCTCGCCGGTCACTGCTTGCGTTGCTGCTGCCGCGCCTACCCGCTGCCTTGCTGACCGCGTTCGGCAACGGCGCGGTGGGCCTGTTGGACGGCTGGCTCTTGGTCAACGCCCCACTCGGGCTGGTGGGCTTGATCGTTCCGGGCCTACTGGTCGCGAGCACCTACGAGCTGCAGCTGCGACGCAGCGCCGAGGCGAGGCTGTTTGCTGCCCTTGCTACCGAGCAGCAGCGGGCGGCCGGTCGTTCACTGGAGCAGTCGGTGGCCGTGCTCATGACGGTGGCAGCACGGGTGCTCGGCGGCGCCGATGTCGAGCTCCTGCTCTCGGGTCCGGAAGGCCTGGTGCGCTATACCGGCGATGAAAGCGGTGTGAACGGCCGCATGCGCACCGATACGTCCGCCTTCGATGCCCCCTGGGTACGTCAGCTGCTGGCCGGTGGCGCGGTGCGCATCGCGCCCGAAGACGGGCAGCCCACCTGTGCCTTCTCGGTCGGCAACGGTCGCACCCCGCGGGCAGTCGTCGCGGCGCGGCGACCGCCTGGCGGTTCCGCATTCACGCGCCGTGACGGGGTCTTCGCCAGGGCGCTCGCCCGCCAGGCCGCGTCCTGGTTGACTCCTTCCCTCGAGCCGACGGCCGCCCGTGATCCCCGGCTTGAAGTCGTCCGTGAGATCGCCCGGCGCATCTTGCGCTCGCCCGAGCCCACGGCGGATCCGCAATGGTCCAGCTCACTGTTGGATGAGGTCCACGGACTCGAGCGCGCCGTCGCCGCACTGCTGGGTAGCGCTCCGGGAGGAACGATTCCGCCGCAGCGTGACCGGCGCACGTCACCGGAGTCAGGCGAGGACTACGCCGAGCCGGTGGAGGTCATCGCTGACGACTTTCACGCGACTGCCCGCCGCGAACCCGAATGGACGACGACGGGTCGCTTGCCCAGACCCGGGAGTCCGCTGTGACCGGGCTGCGCCGGCTGTCGCTACCTGTCGCGGGATGGGCGGCTCTTGTCACTCTGAGCTGCGGTTTTGTCACCCTGTTGACCGCAATTCTGGTCAACGCGTACGCCGCAGCCGGGGTGCTGCTGGGGGCGGTCGCGAGCGTCGCGGGAGCGGGAATCTGGTTCGGACGCCAGCTTGACCGGGCCGTGCGGGAGCCCGTGGACGGCCCGGATCCCGGTGAGGACGGGGTCGGCGAGCCGGCGAAGGCACCCCATTCTCGCGTATCGAGTGGTCTGCGCGAGCTGCGCCGGATCGACGAGGCGATGGAGTCTTTGCGCCTGCGCATCCGGGTCGCCGACGAGATCGCTGAGCGCTACCGGCGGGATGCTGAAAGCGCCGGCATCGGCATGTTCGAGCTGCTCTCGGGCTTGGTGGCTGCTGAAGAAGGGACCCGCGGCCAGCTGGCCGCCGAGCTGCACGACAGCGTGGCCCAGTCGCTCGGAGCGGCCCGCCGGTTGCTGGCCGAAGGACCCGACCCGGCCGTCTGGGCGCAAATCGCACCGCTCGTCGAAGAGTCCGAGGAAGCGCTGCGGGCGACCATGGCGCGTACCAGGCCGCCGGCCCTTCGCGACGGCGATCTGGCCGCCGCCGTCAGCCAGCTGAGAGACGACTTCGCGCTGCGGTACGGGCTGAACGTCTCGCTCGAATGGCCCGTGGCCGAGTATCCGTTGCCGCTGGTGACCGCCGTAACCGTCTACCGGTTCTTCCAAGAGGCGCTGCTCAACGTGCTCAAGCACGCGGAGGTCGACGAGGCGGTCGCCTCATTGACCGTCGACGCGCGGCACCTGACCGCTGTGGTTCGCGACAGCGGGCCCGGGTTCGACATGGCACGCCAACCCGTCGCCGGGGTCGGCGGGCGGCACGTCGGTCTGGGCTTGCTGCGCGAACGGGCCCGCCTGGCCGGAGGGTCAGTGGACGTCATGAGCGCCCCCGGAGCAGGCACGATGCTCAGCCTGCGCCTGCCGCGCCCGGCCGCGCCCGCCGACTGGGCTGCGAGCCTGCCGGCGACGGCCCCCGCGACAACGATTCCGGCCCCAGCTGATCCGGCTGATCCAGCTGTCAGCGAACCCGGCTGGTCAGTGACACCACACCTGCCGCCGGTGGCTCGCCCGCCATCATCGTCATGAGGTCGCAGAGTGCATCGAGATGAGCGCCCACCGCCTCCACGTCGTCCGGCTCCCAGAGCGGTGACCAGGAGCAACGCAGCTCGACCTCACCCGTGTCATCTTCGCCGCCGAGCTGGCCGAAGCGGGCTGATGCCGTCGTCGTGACGGTGCCTGCCAGGGCGGTGAACTGCGCCCCGCGATCGGCCAGTGCCTCTTCCAGCCACGACCAGGTGACCTCAGGCAGCAGCGGATCGGTGATCATCTCCGGGTCCAGCGCGGCCCGGGCGTAGCAGGCGACCCGAAACGTGCCGTCCCAGGCTGGCTGTCCTTCGGGGTCGTGCAAAACGACCAGCCTGCCCGCGGCCAGTTCGACATCCGAGCGCTCAAGAGTCGCCGCCAGGGCGATGCCGTGGGGAGCGAGACGCGTCGGCCGGCCTGCCTCCCTGATCAAGACGTCGGTGCGGGCTTCACCCGCTGCCAGTAGAGCTTCGACGACCAAGGTGAACGCCAGAGGCGCGACCTCGGGCTCAGGGGGACGCACTGCCCCACCGTAGGCCGCCGGCTCCGCGCTGCCCTGGCTGCGGGCCAGCGACAGTCCGCCGGTCGTGGGGTCGCGTCGCGCGGGCGGAGTGGGCATCGATGGAACGCTAACGACGTATCCGGTGCTGGTCGATCAGGCCGCGTGCCGGCGACGGCGCTTGGTGGCTGATCGGGTCGCGCTGGTGATCGCGTGCGGGTTCGTATCCCAACCTCCCGCGAAGACGGCGAAACCGCACGTGACGCAATACCACTCGGGGCAATCGTGCCCATGTCCATCCGTGCACGGTGGCTGCTCGAACGCGCTCTCGTCGCGGCATTCGGGGCACATGAGCCACATAGCTTGTCTCCGTCCGCCTGAGGGGGTCGCGCTACTCGTGACCGTGACGAACACCGACGGTCGCACGCACCTCCGACAGAAACGGGGATCTGGGCAGGTGTGTCTGTCCGGACGCGCGGCCTTTGCGTCACTCGTGGAAGGATCGACAGCGTGCACGCCGGGCTGACAGACGCGCCACTGCTCGCTGCGTGCCGCCGGGAGCCCGGTCCGACTCCGGTGTGGTTCATGCGACAGGCCGGCCGGGCGCTTCCGGAGTACCGCAAGCTGCGCGAGGGCGTGGCAATGCTGGATTCGTGTCGCGATCCTGATCTGACGGTGGAGATCACCCTGCAGCCGGTCCGGCGGTTCGGTGTCGACGCAGCAATTTTCTTCAGTGACATCGTCGTCCCGCTGGCTGCGGTGGGCATCGATCTCGACATCGTGGCCGGCACCGGGCCGGTCATCGCCAAGCCGATCCGCGATCGGGCGGCGGTCGAGAGCATTCGCGCCCTGGAGCCGGCTGACGTTCCCTACACGTCGGAGTCGGTAGCCCGCCTGGTCGAGGAGCTCGGCGCCACCCCGTTGATCGGCTTTGCCGGGGCGCCTTTCACCTTGGCCAGCTACCTGATCGAAGGCGGTCCGAGCCGTAACTACGTCCATACCAAGGCGCTGATGTACGGCGAGCCCGATCTCTGGCACGAGCTGGCGTCCCGGTTAGCCGCCATCGCGCGCACCTACTTGCAGGTGCAGGTGGCGGCAGGCGCCTCGGCCGTGCAGCTTTTCGACAGCTGGGCGGGGGCGCTTTCCGAGGCCGACTATCGCGAGTTCGTGCTCCCGCACAGTGCCGCGGTGCTCGCCGGGGTTCCCGACGTTCCCAAAATCCACTTCGGAGTCGGCACCGGAGAGCTGCTCAGGGCCATGGGTGAGGCCGGCGCTGACGTCGTTGGAGTCGACTGGCGCATCCCACTGGACGAGGCCGCCAGGCGCATCGGGCCCGGCTTCGCCGTGCAGGGAAATCTGGACCCCACCATCCTTTTCGCGCCGTGGTCAGTGATCGATCGGAAGGTGCGCGAGATCGTCGAGCGGGGGAGTCACACCGAAGGCCACATCTTCAACCTGGGCCATGGGGTGCTTCCCGAGACGGATCCGGACGTACTGACCCGCGTCGTCGAACTCGTCCACCAGCTGGGATGACCGGTCGCGTCCTGATCGTCGGCGGCGGCATTGCCGGGCTCTCAGCTGCCCACGCCCTCCGCGGCCGCGCCGAGGTGACGGTCCGCGAGCAGTTTGCGCAGGTCGGCGGGAAGCTGCGCCGCGGCCCGCTCGGCGTGGACGAGGGCGCCGAGTCATTCCTGGCCCGCGTCCCGGAAGGGATCGAGGCGGCGGCCGAAGTCGGACTTGAACTCGCCCATCCGGCGATGACGTCGGCCCGGCTCTGGCTGGCCGGCCGCCTGCTCCCGCTGCCGACCGGCACCCTTCTCGGGGTTCCAGGCGATCTGCGGGCGGCGGCGCCAGTGCTCGGCTGGAGCGGTACGGCGCGGGCGGCGCTCGACTGGATCCTTCCGGCGACGGCGACTGATGGCGACCCTGCCGTCGGCACGTACGTACGCGCTCGGCTCGGCGACCGGGTCGTCGATCGTCTCGTCGATCCGCTGCTCGGCGGTGTCTACGCCGGGCACGCCGACCAGCTGTCGTTGCGGATGACCACTCCGCAGCTGGTTCCCGCTTTGCAGGGTCGCTCGCTGCTCACAGCGGCGCGGCGGCTGGCGCCCAAACCGACTGGGGGTGTGACAGCCCCGGTCTTCGCTGCCCCGGTCGCTGGGATGGGCGAGCTGGCACAGCGGCTGGCGGTCAGCAGCGGCGCTCGGATCGTGGTCGGCAGCCCGGTGCGGGATCTGGACCGCGAGGGCGACGTCTGGCGCGTGGACGGCGAGGAATATGACGCGGTCGTCCTCGCGGTGCCGAACGCGCCGGCCCGAAAGTTGCTGGCCCCGGTGGGGGTTGAAGTTCCCTGGCTCGCCTACGCGAGCATCGCGTTGGCCACCTTCGTCTTCCCGTCCGACACCGAGCTTCCTGCGGCGAGCGGGCTGCTGGTTCCGGCCACGGAACGCCGGCTTCTCAAAGCGGCCACCTTTCTGTCCTTGAAGTGGGAGCACATCGGCCGGGGGATCGACGGGGTTGTCGTGCGTTGCAGCGCCGGGCGGGCCGGCGACGCAGCCGAGCTGGCTCGCTCCGACGTGGAGTTGGCAGGAGTCCTCGCCGCCGAACTCACCGAGGCCACCGGCGTCCGGCGACGTCCCCTCGCGACGAGCGTCGTGCGTTGGGGTGGCGGGTTGCCGCAATACGCGCCCGGCCATCTCGACCGGGTAGCCGCGGTACGGGCGACCCTTCCGCGCGGAATCGCTCTCGCTGGGGCAGCCTGGGATGGAGTCGGCATCCCCGCCTGTCTACGCTCGGGCCGCGCCGCCGCCGCCGCCATCGCGGAGCTGCTCGGAAGCTAGTCCGGCCCGTACACCCTATTTGTCGCTTTTGGCGGCTGACAGCGACAAATTAGGCGCTCTGACCGGCCTCTTTGTGACGGCGAGCCAACCGGAAGCGCGCGAGACGGCGTAGGTACAGGTATGCGATTGGCGCCGGCGGACTCTGCCGCGCTGCCGGACCAGGATTTCGCCGGTTGGGTGAAGCCGCATCTGGTCGCGATGACCCGGCTCGCCATGCGGCTTGCACCGGCCGGCGACCATGACGACATCGTGCAGCTCGCCCTGGAGCGGGCCTGGCGGCGTCGCGAGACGTTCGATGCCGGCCGTGGATCGGCGCAGGCGTGGCTGCTGGCAATCGTGGCCGACCAAGCTCGGCGGGCTCGAACGCGGCGTCGCCCTCGACTCCCGTCGCAGCCCGTAGCAGTGGCGGAGCCCCCTGATCCGGCTCTCGAACTCGCGGTCCGGCAACTCCCCAGACGTCAGCGGATGGCCGTCGAACTGCACTACTACCTGGGACTCCCGGTTCGTGAATGCGCCGAGGTTCTCGGCGTCGCCGAGGGGACCGTCAAATCCGCGCTCTCCGACGCCCGGGCCAAGCTGCGCATCCTGCTGGAGGTACGCGATGACTGACGACGCGCCGGCCGACCACGCGGGGACGGCGATTGACGAGCGACTCCGTGCGGCAGGCGCCGAGTTTCGGAGTCGCCCCATCCCGGACGTCGCGCTCCGGTGGCCTGCCGCCGGTAAGGGCAGGTCTCGACTGCTCGTCCCCCTGGCCGTGGCTGCTGGGGTGGCTGCGGTCATCGCTGGGATTTCAGTGGCGGTCTCGACGCGGAACAGCTCTGCGCCGGCAAGCCCCTCGTTGCAGCCGGATCGCTATTTCGCCGTCGGAACTCCAGCGCCCCCACCGGAAGGCGGGACAGGTGGTCCCGGATGGTTGAACCCCGCCTGTAAGACCAGCTCGCTGCGAGGGGCAGCAACGACCACCAGAAGCGCCGAGGGAATCATCGGGGTGGTCGAATTGACCGGTCCGGATTGCAGCATCCAGTTCGACTCCGGGAAACGGAAACTGCAACTGCTCGGGCCCACCGGCTCAGTGCTGGCCGTCGGGCATTCAACGGGCAACCAGGTCAGCGCTCCTGGATGGTGGATGGACTACAACGGCAGCGGTCCTGCGCGTTACGGATTTGCTTGGACCGGGTCATACTGCGGCCCTGCCCCGACCCATCTCCAAGTCTTCGTGTCCGGTCACGTCGTGGTGGTCCCTTGGCGGGGACCCTCGCTGCCCTGCACACACCGGGACGCCAGCACCCTGACCGAGGGCATCCCCGAGGGCGTCAGCGTTGGCGTGGTTCCGGCGCCGGTTTCCTGGGAATCTCTGCACGCCCGGGTCGTGCTGCCGTCAACGCTGCCTGTCGGGCCGGTCCCACTCACCGTCGAGATCACGAACAGCGGGACGAAAGAGGTCTCGTTGGCAGCCCCTTGCGCCAGTTACGGAACGTCGCTTTCCGTCGATGTCGCTGGTTCTGACTCCATGGGGGAGTCCGTGGGCGATCTGTGTGACCGCCCGTACTCCGTCAAGCCAGGACAGGTGCTGACACTTCACCTCGGGACCCTGTCCGATCCCAACATCTCCAAGGCGAAGACCGGCGACCGCGTCACCATCACCTGGACCATGACGGGGGTGCAACCGCCTCCTAGCGCGACCGCCACCTTTCAGTGAGAGACACTGGGAGCATGGCTGAGAGCGAGAAGTCCGCCCGCGAACTCAACGACGAGATCCTGTACTGCTGCTACTCCGTCTTCAAGGCGGCGGCGCCGTTGCCGGAGGATCGCAGCGCGCTCACCGCTGAGGCGGAAGGCTTCCTCGAGCAGGCCCTGTCCAAGGACGTCTACACGCGCGGCACGTACGACATCAGTGGCTACCGGGCCGACGCTGACCTGCTGATCTGGTGGACCTGCCCCGACCCGGACGTGCTGCAGGAGACCTACTCGCGTTTTCGGACGACTGAACTGGGACGCAGGCTCGACCCGGTCTGGTCGTCCTATGGGCTGCACCGGCCGGCCGAATTCAATCGCAACCACATCCCCGCCTACGTACGCCGGGAAGATCCCCGCAAGTACGTGTGCGTCTACCCCTTCGTGCGCTCCTTGGACTGGTACCTACTGCCTGATTACGAACGCCGCGGGATGCTGGCGGAGCACGGGATCATGGGTCGCGAATTCGAGGATGTACGGGCTAACACGGTGGCTGCGTTCGGCCTCGGTGACTACGAATGGCTGCTCGCATTCGAGGCCGATGAGCTGCACCGCATCGTCGACTGCATCCGCCACCTGCGCTCGAGCCGGGCACGGCTCTACACCAAGCTGGAGATCCCGTTCTACACGGGCGTACGCAAGCCGCTCAACGAGATCGTGGCGGCCATGGTCTAGGGGCTGACCCTGGAAGATCAGGTGGCGTTGTCGCGCACCAGCGTGTGCCAGCGCTGCTGGCCGACGTCTTCACCCATGTCGAGCACCCGGGTCGCTCCGTCCGCAGCCCACCCGGCGCCCAGCAGAAATTCGTGCATCGGCTGATCGCCGTCGAAGGTCCACATCCGTATCAGGTGAAAATTGCCATCGGTCAGCAGATCCACGGCGGCGGCCAGCAGCCGGCTTCCGTGGCCAAGGCGCTGCTCACCGGGGGCGACGGTGAGGGCGAAGATCTCGGCGTCCTTGGGGGAGGCGTCCTCGTCCTCGGCCGGGCCCATGGCGACGTAACCGACGAGCCTGCCGGCGGCGACCCCGACCAGCAGGTGATGGTGTCGGGTGGGGGGGTCGGTGACGGCCGCGCGCCAGCCGGCCTCGACCAGCGTGGCATCGAGCGCATCCAAAGCGTGTGGTGGCAGCCGCGGCGCGTAGCAGGTACGCCACGAATCGAGCTGGACCTCCGCGACCGCCGCTGTGTCGGCCACCCTCGCGGGGCGGACGCTGACGTCGGCAGTCGGGGCCGTCATGGCGGGGTCAGACCTTCGGAAATTCAGGGCGCCAGGTGCCGTCGTCGTCCCGTACGAAATCGCCGAGCAGGCCCGGCAGCTCCTTGGCCATGACCGTCGCCACCTGGTCGAAGATGCGCCGTATCTCGTTCTCGGCGCCGGGATCGGTGCGGGCGGCGATCACGTGGCGAAGCGCCCGGATGTTGACCGTCCACCCAATGCTCGTCGCGACACCGTCCGGGGCGTAGCGCCGCAGCCCGGACGTGACCTCCTTCTTTCGGTGGAAGGGGACGCCCTCTGCGTCGAGCCCGAGCTTGTCGGCCGCCATCACCTGGAAGTGCTCCATCCGCGCCAGCAGCTCCTGGGCCTCAGCGAGCAGCTCCGGATCTTCGCGAATCTCCTGTGGGTGCTCGAAAGGCAGGTCCGTCAGCCGGACGAAGCGCAGCGACTCCTGGGAGAAGGCACTGCCCGCGCGGTGGCGGACCAACTCGTGCGTGGCGACCCGGGACACGTTGAGAAAGACGAAAGAGTAATTAGCGTGCTCGATCACCGAGCCGTGGCCGCTGCGCAGGATATTGGTCAGGTAGACGTCCGTGTCCTCGCGGATCCGGGTGACGTTGGGATTGAGGCCGACGTCCCATGATCGGTAGCAGAGCCGGCCCATGAATTCCACCAGCCGCTCACCGTCGGGACGCTCACGCTCGCCGTCCGCTCTCACCCGGTTGAGCCAGGGGGTGCCGCCGACGGCGTCGAGATAGGCCGCGACGCCCTCCCAATCAAGGGCCGGACGTGCGATCAAAAAGACTTGGGGGTTGACCTCTCGCACGCGGGCCAGCGTACGGGGCGTCGCGGCTCCCGCCAGGTTTCGCCCCGCGGGCCATCCCAAAAGTGGTGTGACGCATTGAGTTGAAACACAGCGATGGCGCGCCGTGCTCAAACCGGCGCTCTGAGCAACGGGTGTCCTACGCTGACCGCAATCGCGCCCCAAAGGTGCCGTTTTCGGCGCTATTCCCGCCCGCCGGCTCTTCCCCGCTTGCGCTCACGAAATGAGATCAGATGCGGCCCTCCCGTCGCCGGACACTCCTGGTGGCAACCGCCAGTACCGCTGCACTTGCTCTCGCAGTTGTTCCAGCCCTCGGTTCCTCTCCCGCCTCCGCGGCGTCGTCTCCCACCGGGGGGACGCCGCGGAGCATCGTGAAAAACACCCACCCGGCCTGGGCGGTGCGGGCTGCTGAGGTAGCTAACGCGCCGGCATCGAAGCCCGTCAGCGCGCGTGTCTACTTCACCTCGCGCAACCCGGTCGCTTTGGATCGCGCGGTCGCGGCCGTCAGCACCCCGGGCAGCCCCAGCTACCGGCACTACATCACCCCCGCCCAGTTTCGGGCCATGTACGGACCCGCCCCTTACGCGGCCGCGAAGGTCAGCGGCTGGCTCAAGGCTTCGGGACTCTCGGTCTCAGCCCCACAGCAAAACGGGCGCTACGTCACCGTTACCGGCTCGGTCAAAGACGCTCAGCGCGCCTTCGGCAGCAGTCTGTCGCTCTACCACCGCGATGGCGGCACCTACCAGGCGCCCTCGTCCACACTTACCGTTCCCAGTGACGTCAGCCCCTTCGTCCTCACAGTGACCGGGCTGGATGAGTCGCCCGCGCTGCTGTCACCGAAGGCGACGGTGGGGCTGATGCCGAGCCAGTACACGGCGATGGTCCAGCGAAAGGTGCCGGCGGAGGTCTATCCATCCGGCTTCCGTAACGCGCAACCCTGCTCGATTTACTACGGCCAGCTCAAGGCCAACTTCGAAGGCGATTTCGCCACTCCTTTGCCGCCATTCATGGGTCGTACCAGGCCTTACGCCGTGTGCGGTTACACGCCAGGACAGCTGCGCAGCGCCTACGGTGCCCCCAGCGACCTGACCGGCAAGGGGGTCACAGTCGCGATCGTCGACGCCTACCAGTCGCCGACCCTCGCTTCCGACGCCAATCGCTACGCCAGCAACAACGGGGTGGCGCCGTTCGCGAACAACCAGCTCGTGAGCCTGAAGCCGACCGGAAGCTTCACTAACCGGAACGCCTGTGACGCCGCTGATTGGTCGGGGGAGCAGTCGCTTGATGTCGAGGCGCTCCACGGCTTCGCCCCCGGCGCCAAGGTGATCTACGCGGCGGCCCGTAGTTGCTCGGTTCCCGATCTCTACGACGCAGAGGTTCGCGTCGTCGACGACAACCGGGCCTCCATTGTCTCGGTGTCCTACGGCGAGTCCGAGGACAATGAGACCACTGGCGAGGCTGCCGTGGAGACGTTCTTGTTCAAGCAAGCCGCGATGCAGGGCATCGGCTTTTACGTCGCCTCCGGTGACAACGGCGACAACGTCGCGGACACCGGTGTCAAGCAGGTCGATTCCTCGGCGTCCGATCCTTACGCGACCGCCGTCGGCGGGAGCTCGATCGGTATCGGCCAGGCCGGCGATTACATCTTCGAGTCCGGCTGGGGCACCCAGCTCTACTCGCAGTCCGAGAACGGTAAGGGCTGGGTCTCGCAGGCCTTTTACGGCGGCAGCGGCGGCGGCTTCAGCAGCCTCTTCAACCGGCCCGCATACCAGGACGGGGTGCTGCCCGTCGGCTCGCCGGTGGGGCGCGGAGTGCCGGATGTGGCGATGGACGCCGACCCGACAACCGGCATGCGGATCGGGCTGACCCAGCAGTTCCCGGACGGCATCTATTACAGCGAATACCGGGCGGGCGGCACCAGCCTCTCGGCGCCGCTCTTCGCCGGCGTTCAGGCACTGGCCAGTGAGGCGCAGCACGCCAGGATGGGTTTCGCCAACCCGCGCATCTACGCCCTCGCCAGGCAGGCAGCCACGGCGCCGGCCGCCGACAAGACCTTCCGCGACATCACGGCGGCGTACGACGGAGTGGCCAACGTCAGGGCTGACTTCGCCGATGGATTTAGCCCGGCCGGAGGTCTTGTCTACACGGTCCGCACGTTCGACGATGACACCTCGTTGAACACCGCCAAAGGGTGGGACGAGGTGACCGGCGTGGGCTCTCCGACCACTGCCTACTACACGGCGACGGGCAGCTAGATCCGAGGTAGAGCGGGCTCCCGGCGCTTGCGAAACTTTCCCGCGCGGCGCTCAAGCCTGGCTGGTGCGGGTGCCGATTGCTGAGACACCCCGCCACGTCCGTAACCCCCGGATGGGCGTGGCGGGGGCAACCGTCCATACGCCGGATGGCGCCGACTCGGATGGCATTCTGCCCCGCCTGACGGATGTCTGTTTTCTCCCTTGACTCCTGCGTGCAGGCGGCTCTTACTGGCACCGTCCGCCCGCAACGAGGGGAGCACGTGTGATGTCTCGGATGATGATTGATTGCCGCATGATGCCCAGCGAGAGCAATTGCAGCCTGGCGATCGCGGGCACCGAGGACGAAGTGCTGGACGCCGCCGTCATGCACGCCGTGTCCAAGCATGGTCACGAGGACAGCCCGCAATTGCGTGCCGAGCTTCGCCACGGATTGGTGCCTGCTGAGGCGGCCATGGCGTAAATGGCCTGACTGGCCCAGCTCCAGCGGGCTCAAACAGCCCGCCGGGAGTGCACCTGTGGCCTGCGGCGCGTCCGTTGGCCGCCCATGCCCGGCATTTGTCGTGGGTCGGCACTAGCGTGGGCCCCATGGGAACGCTCCCCCACGGCCCTTTCGGCCGCATGTTGGTCGCGATGGTGACCCCTTTCACCCGCGATGGTGCGCTCGACCTTGCTGGCGCGCAGTCACTCGCCGTCCACCTTGTCGATCAGGGCTGCGATGGCCTGGTCATCAGCGGGACTACCGGCGAATCGCCCACCACGAGCGACGACGAGAAGGACCAACTGCTGCGCAGTGTCATTGATGCCGTCGGCGACCGGGCGGCGATCCTGGCCGGAGTGGGTAGCTACGACACGGCTCACACGATCGAGATGGCGGTCGCTGCTGAAAAGGCCGGCGCTTCCGGCGCGCTGGTGGTGAGCCCGTATTACAGCAAGCCGCCGCAGGCGGGCCTGTTGGCCCATTTCAGCGCCGTCGCCGACGCCACGCAGCTGCCGGTGCTGCTCTATGACATTCCCAGCCGCACCGGGGTGCCGATCGCCACCGAGACGATGCTCAGACTCGGCGAGCATCCCCGGATCGTCGCCGTGAAGGACGCGAAGGGCGATATCGCCGCCAGCGCCCAGGTGCTCGCGTCCACTGACCTGGAGTATTACTCCGGCGATGACGCACTGAACCTTCCGTTGCTCGCGGTCGGTGCGGCCGGCTTCGTGAGCGTGGTCGGCCATACCTTCGCGCCTGACCTGATTGCACTTCTCAACGCCTTCGATGCCGGTGAGATCCGGCGTGCGATCGAGATCAATCAGCGGTTGCTGCCCGCCTACACCGGCTTCTTCCGCACGCAAGGTGTGATCACTACGAAGGCGGCCCTGGCGACCCTCGGGCTGCCGGCCGGGCCCGTACGACTGCCGCTCGTCAATGCGACGGCAGAAGAGCTCGCAGTCCTGCGCGCAGATTGCGCAGCTGCCGGATTGGACCTTCCCCTGTGACAGCCCGTATGAGAGCCGTATGAGCCACCCGCATCCCGACCTCGCCACGCCCGGTCCGCTGGTCGAGGAGGGGCTGCGGATCGTCGCGTTGGGCGGGCTCGGCGAGATTGGCCGCAATATGACGGTCTTCGAGCACGCCGGCAGGCTGCTCATCGTCGATTGCGGGGTGCTCTTCCCGGAGACCGACCAGCCCGGCGTTGACCTGATCCTGCCGGACTTCTCAGCTATTCGTGACCGCCTCCAAGACATCGAAGCGATCGTTCTCACGCACGCCCACGAAGACCACATCGGCGCCATTCCTTACCTGCTCCGCGAGCGGCCTGACCTGAAGATGGTGGGCAGCCGCTTTACCCTCGCGCTGCTGCGGGCCAAGCTCGCCGAACACCGGATGAAGCCCGAGATGCTCGAGGTCATCGAGGAGACGCGGGCCAGCTTCGGGCCTTTCGACTGCGAGTTCTTCGCGGTCAACCACTCCATCCCTGACGCGCTGGCGGTGGCGATCCGCACCTCGGCCGGCACCGTGCTGCACACCGGCGACTTCAAGATGGACCAGCTGCCGCTCGACGGACGGATCACCGACCTCGGCGGCTTCGCCCGGCTTGGGCGCGAGGGCGTCGACCTGCTGCTTTCGGATTCGACGAATGCCGAAGTGCCCGGTTTCGTCACCAGCGAGCGTGAGATCACCCCGGTTCTCGACGACGTTTTTCGTACGTCGGAGCGGCGCGTGATCGTGGCCTGCTTCTCCAGCCATGTCCACCGGGTGCAGCAGGTGCTTGACGTTGCGCACAAGCACGAGCGCTCGGTCGCGTTCGTCGGCCGTTCGATGGTGCGCAACATGGGCGTGGCCCGCGACCTCGGGCTGCTGCGCATTCCGCCGGGCCTCGTGGTCGACGCCCGCGAGATCGATGCGCTCCCCGACAAGCATGTCTGCATGATCTCGACCGGGTCGCAGGGTGAGCCGATGTCAGCGCTGTCGCGGATGGCTAACCGTGATCATCCGGTGCGGATCGAGCCGAATGACACCATCGTGCTCGCCTCCAGCCTGATCCCGGGCAACGAGAATTCCGGTCTACCGGGTGATCAACGGGCTGACCCGCTGGGGAGCCCGGGTCGTCCACAAAGACGTGGCGAAGGTGCATGTCAGTGGCCACGCTCCGGCCGGTGAGCTGCTTTACGTGCTCAACATGACTCGCCCGAGCAACTTCGTACCGATCCACGGCGAATGGCGCCACCTGCGCGCCCACGCCGTCGCTGGCGATCGCTTCCGGGGTGCCCGAGGACCGGGTGCTCTGCGTCGACGACGGCATGGTTGTCGATCTCGTCGACGGCAAGATCTCGGTGGCCGGCAAGGTCGCTTGTGGCTACGTCTACGTCGACGGTCTGAACGTCGGCGACGTCTCCGAGGAGCAGCTCAAAGACCGTCGCATCCTCGGCGACGAGGGCTTCATCACCATCACCGTGGTGGTCGACTCGACTACCGGCAAGGTCATCGCCGGACCGGAGATCTTCGCCCGCGGCTTCAGCGCGCTGACCGAGGAGGCCTTTGCCGAGGTGCGCCTGCGGGCGAGCCAGGCGTTGGACTCGGCGATGTCGGAGGGGGTCTGCCGATCCCGCCGCGTTGCGGCGCGCGCTGCGTCGCGTGGTAGGGCGCTGGGTTTCCGACACCTACCGTCGTCGCCCGATGCTGGTGCCGGTGATCGTCGAGGTCTGACCCAGCTGGCTGGTCGCGACGGTTTTGCGTCGTCCGAGGTGCTCTGCGGTTAGGCGGTGACGCGTTCCTTGACCGGGACCTCGCCGATCCGACGAGTTGCTGCTGCCGCCTTGGCAGCCGCTTCCCGGAGCCTCGCGGCACGCTCCCGTGACCGGGCACTTGCCAGGTAGCCGGCGAAGCTCGCGCCCAAAACGATCGCGAGCAGATGTGCCGACCGCGGACATGTCGAGCTCCGGCAGGCGGACCATCAGCCCGGGAATGATCAGCGCCCCGATCGCGAATGCGCCTGCCCGCAGGCGCCAGCTGCCGATCACGACGCATCCGCTCAGCGCCGCCAAGATCATGTAGCTCGGGCCGACGTCCAGGATGTCGACGTCTGACCTGGGCTGAAAGTGCCAGGCGATCTGCACCAGCAAGCAGCCCTTCGGAGACCAGGCTCGCTACGACGTGGGCGCCAAATGTGACGATCACCGCGCGGCGCGATCCGAGCCGTCGTTCGATCCCGCCCAGCAGCAAGAGCGTCAGCGGTATCCAGATCCAGCCGTTCCCGAGGTCGACGACGGCGCTGGCCGGAAGAACCAGCAGGGGGTCAAGGGCGAGGTGGGTGATGTTGGTGCTCGTCGCCTGAGCCACGGCCGTCTGCTCGCCTGACGACAGGAAACTCATGAGCACGTC
This sequence comes from uncultured Actinomycetota bacterium, assembly GCA_963839015.1. Lineage (GTDB taxonomy): Bacteria > Actinomycetota > Actinomycetes > Frankiales > Frankiaceae > DATAZK01. The sequence goes on from CAWITL010000002.1 coordinate 602,951, forward strand.
CGCCAGGAGCAGCACGATCGCATATGAGGCCGTGAACGGCGTCTTCCACAAGGCGTGGGCGGCTCTGCGGGCAGTGGTCGACACGCGATGGACCTGTGAGTGAGGCCGCTTCGCCGCCGCCTGAAGCGGCGGCGGCGCTAGACGCGACTGAGGCAAGAACTCTCCCTGAACTCGATTCCATCGATGGCACTGATGCATCCGCATCAGCAGCGAAGCCCGACCACTGGACCGCAGACTTTGACCCGACTGTCCAAGACAGACTCTGCCCTGCCCGGTTGTTCCCGAAGTGTCCGTTGCCTGTGAGCTCGCTGGGAATTGTCCGGTTCTCCCGAAACCGCCAGCGGCGAGTCTGAGCCCTCAATGGCTGCACCCTGGGTCGGGACATGTCACGGTGGGACGCGTGCCGACCACCACGAGGGGCGGCCGGTCGCCCGCGCGCTCCGGCACCCGCTCCACCGCCGCCAAAGGACGCCGTCCCGCCGCCACTTCCAAAGGGCGCGGACAGGCGAGCAGGGGTCGTCCCGGGCAACGCAAGCCGAAGCGGACGCCACTGCTCGTCGTCATCTGCCGGGCCTTCTGGAGGATGCTGCGCGGGATCTGGGTGGGCGCGGCGCGAGGTCTCGGTGCCGCCGGTCGGGCAGTAGGAAGCAGCGCCCGCGAGCTCAAGCTGGAACCGGCGCAGCGCCGCGACGGTTTGGCGCTCGGCGTGGTGGCGCTGGCTCTGGTTGTGGCGTCTGCTGTCTGGTGGTCCGCCGGTGGTCCTGCCGGACGGGTTGTCGCCCAGTTCATGCGCAGCGTGTTCGGCTCAGGGGCGGCCTGGCTCCCGCCGCTGCTGGTGTTGTTGGCCTGGCGCCTGGTCCGGCACCCGCCCGACCCCTCGGCGCGTGGCCGACTCGTCGTCGGATGGCTTGCGATCGCCTTCGGCGTTCTTGGCATCGTTCACATCGCTCACGGGGTGCCCGACTCCACGGATGGTGCCGAAGCAATGCGCCGGGCCGGCGGCGACATCGGCTATCTGTCGTCCTCGCCGCTTTCGAGCGGGCTCACCTCCTACGTGGCAGCGGCGCTGCTCGCACTCCTCGCCCTCTTCGGGGTGTGTGTCCTCACCTCGACCCCCGTCGCCCAGATTCCGGCTCGACTGCAGGCGCTGTGGGACAAGCTGCTGCGTCGTTCGCCCCAGGAGCCCGAGGTCGTCGACGTCACGGACGAGGCACTCGAGGCCGGCGCCTCCGTGCCTGCCCCGGTGCGGCGTTCACGTTCGCCCCGCCGCCGAGTGGGGGCTTTCAGTCCTGCCGAGACTCCCGAGGACCCGGCCGATCTTTACGACCAGAACCTTGACCGGTCGGCAGGGTTGGCTGCCGAGCTCGCCGACGGCCTGTCTGTGAACGTGCCGGAAGGCGCTGAGCCTGAGTCCGCCCCGGCTGCCGCGCGCGGCCAGGTGAAGAGCCCGCGCGACCCGGTCTCCGTCCCGAAGAAGGCTGAGCAGCTACCGCTGCCGGCGTCCGGCACGTACAAGCTGCCACCCCCCGACATCCTGCGTGACGGCTCGCCGGCGAAGGCACGTACCAAAGCCAACGACATCGTCATCACCGCCCTGACCGACGTCTTCCGTGACTTCTCGGTCGACGCGTCGGTGACCGGCTTCTCCCGGGGCCCCACCGTCACCCGTTACGAGGTCGAGCTCGGCCCCGCCGTCAAGGTGGAGCGGATCAAGGCGTTGGTCCGCAACATTGGATACGCGGTCAAGAGCCCGGACGTCCGGATCATCGATGTGATCCCCGGCAAGAGTGCGGTCGGCGTCGAGATTCCTAACGTCGACCGGGAAAACGTCAGCCTCGGCGATGTGCTGCGAAGCGCGACTGCCACTCTCGATCCGCATCCCCTGCTGGTGGGGCTCGGCAAGGACATCGAGGGCCGGTTCGTCTGCGCCAACCTGCAGAAGATGCCCCACATCCTGGTAGCCGGGGCGACCGGTTCCGGTAAGTCGACCTGCATCAATACGCTGATCACCTCGATCCTCAGCCGGGCGACCCCGGAGCAGATCCGGCTCGTCCTGATCGACCCCAAGCGGGTCGAGCTGACCATCTACGCGGGGATCCCGCACCTGGTCACGCCCATCATCACCAACCCCAAAAAGGCTGCGGAGGCCCTGCAATGGGTGGTCCGGGAGATGGACTACCGCTACGAAGATCTGTCCGCCAGCGGCGTCCGCCACATCGATGACTTCAACCGCAAGGTGCTGTCCGGGGAGCTGACCGCCCCGCCCGGCAGCGAGCGCGTCTACACGCCGTATCCGTACCTTCTGGTGATCGTCGACGAGCTCGCCGACTTGATGATGGTTGCCCCCCGCGACGTCGAAGATTCGATCGTCCGGATCACGCAGCTTGCTCGCGCCGCCGGAATCCATCTGGTGCTCGCGACGCAGCGTCCCAGCGTCGACGTCGTGACCGGCCTGATCAAGGCGAACGTGCCCAGCCGGTTAGCGTTTGCGACTGCCAGCCTCGCTGACAGCCGAGTCATCCTCGATCAGCCGGGTGCGGAGAAGCTGGTCGGTCTCGGCGACGGGCTCTTCCTGCCCATGGGCGCAAACAAGCCCGTCCGTATCCAGGGCGCCTACGTCTCCGAGGACGAGATCACCAAGATCGTCGAGTTCTCCAAGGAGCAGGCCCAGCCGGTCTACCGCGAAGACATGGACGCGCCGGCCGCCGAATCGAGGTCGGCGATCGACGAAGAGGTCGGCGACGACCTTCAACTGCTGCTGCAGGCGGTCGAGCTTGTCGTCAGCACGCAGTTCGGGTCGACCTCGATGCTGCAGCGCAAGCTGCGGGTCGGCTTCGCCAAGGCGGGCCGGCTCATGGACTTGATGGAGTCGCGCGGCGTGGTCGGGCCCAGCGAGGGATCCAAGGCCCGCGAGGTGCTGATCACGCCCGAGGAGCTCGAAGGTGTTCTGGTCACTCTTCGTGGCGGCTGATCGGCGGTCGATTGGCCCGGCCTTCGGCGCGCCGCACGGATGGTGACAGCCTGCCGATTTACGCTCCGCTCCTAGTTTCGACCGATTTCACGTCCGGGAGCGGGTGCATATGTCGATCGCCGAGCAGGTGGGATCGACGACCGACGACGCCTTCGGGCCGGTTGGCGCGCAGCTGGCCAAAGCGCGGACTGCCCACGGCTGGTCGGTCGACGACATCTGCCGACGCACAAACATCAGACCGGCGGTCGTCCTCGCCCTCGAAGCGGGAGACATCGGACCCAGTGGGGGTGCTGTCTACGCCCGCGGACACGTCCGCAGCTTGGCGTATGCGCTCGGCATGGAGACGGCTCCGCTGCTGGCTGCCTTCGACGCGACCCACGGCACCGGTTCACCGCCGCCACCCGTGCTCATCTCGGACAACGATTCAGCGGAAGTGAGCATTCGCCCGAGCGGGCCGCGTGTCACCGGTCCGCGGTGGCCGCTGGTGATGGCGGCCATCCTGGTCGTGGTCATCGTGATCGCGCTCGTCCAGCTGCTGGTGCCCGGCTCCAAGGATGCAACCCAACACCTTGCCGCCACGCCCCCGGCCGGAGCCAAGCTGCCGGTGCCGGCCGTCAAGAAGCCCGCCGCGGCTCCTTCGTTGATCTTTCCGGTGCCGGCCCAAGGTGTCACGCTTCGCGTCGTGCTGACCTCCGCCCCCAGCTGGCTCGACGTCAGCGACGAGCGCGGCGTCTCGCTCATCGAGCGCGTCGTCGACCCGTCGCGGAAGCCGCTCGATCTGCACGCCGCGGGCGTTCTGCATGTCACCATCGGCGCCGCCGGCGCAGCTGCCGTGTCCTGCAACGGCCATCCCCTCGGCCCGCTCGGGGGGCCCACCCAGGTTGTCAGCCTCACCCTCACCCGCGGCACTGCACAATGTCCGGGTAGCTGAGCCTTTCTTCGCGTCCGCGCGCATCCATCGGCCGTTAACCTGGCGGCTACCCTCAAGGAATGCCTCCCCGTCGCGCCGCCCTCATCACGCTGGGGTGCGCACGCAACGAGGTCGATTCCGAAGAGCTGGCTGGACGGCTCGAATCCGGGGGCTGGGCCATCGAGGAGGATCCGGCGCTCGCCGACGCCGTCCTGGTCAATACGTGTGGCTTCATTGCCGCCGCCAAGAAGGATTCGGTCGACGCGCTGCTCGAAGCCTCGGACATTTCGGCGGGTAAGCCGGTCATTGCGGTCGGTTGCATGGCTGAGCGCTATGGCCGCGAGCTCGCTGACGCACTGCCCGAAGCCGCAGCAGTGCTCGGTTTTGATGATTACCCCGTCATCGCGGCGAGACTCGATTCCATCGTCGCCGGCGAACGCCCAGCCGCGCACACCCCCCGTGACCGGCGGACCCTGCTGCCGATCAGTCCCACCGAGCGGTCAGCCACCGCCGTGTCCACCCCCGGCCACGGTGTGTCAGGTATCTCTGATGCACCGCTGCCAGTTGGCCCCGGACCACGGTCGTTGCGCCGGCGCCTCTCGGGCGGTCCAGTCGCGGCGTTGAAGCTCGCCTCGGGCTGCGACCGCCGCTGTGCGTTCTGCGCCATTCCGACCTTTCGCGGGGCCTACGTCTCGCGCACCCCTGACGAACTGCTGGCCGAAGCGGAGTTCCTCGCCGCCGACGGAGTCAAAGAGTTGGTGCTCGTCAGCGAGAATTCGACCGCGTACGGCAAAGACCTGGGCGACGTTCGGATGCTCGAGCGGCTGTTGCCGCAGCTGGCAGCCGTTCGGGGGGTGGTACGAGTGCGGGTCGTCTACCTGCAGCCCGCCGAAGTGCGGCCGGGGCTGCTGGAGACGATCCTCACGACCGCGGGCGTCGCGCCCTATCTCGATCTGTCTTTCCAGCACGCCAGCGCAGCCGTGTTACGCCGGATGCGGCGTTTCGGCGACCGCGAGCGCTTCCTCGAACTGCTCGCCGAGGGGCGGGCCTTCGCCCCTGAGCTCGGCGCGCGCAGCAATGTCATCGTTGGCTTCCCCGGAGAGACGCGGGCCGACGTCAACGAGCTGGTGCGCTTCTTGGAGTCGGCGCGACTCGATGCGGTCGGGGTCTTCGGCTACAGCGACGAAGACGGCACCGAGGCGGTCGGGCTGCCGGGCAAAGTGAGCCCCGCGACGATCGAGCGGCGGCAGCGCACTCTGGTCGACCTCGCCGAGCAGCTGACGTCGGCCCGTGCCGAGGAGCGCATCGGAACCACCGTCGACGTCCTCATCGAATCGATCGACGAGTTCGGTCTTGCTGAGGGCAGGGCAGCTCATCAGGCGCCCGAGGTCGACGGTTCCTGCACCGTCATGCTGCCGGCCGACCCAGCGGCTTCCGGCGGCGGGCCCCCGCTTGACGTCGGGGATCTGGTGCGCGCCGAGGTGGTGGGCAGCGAGGGTGTCGACCTCGTGACCGAGCTGAGCATGCTCCTGGTTCCCCAAGCCCCCGGCCGATGAGCAGCCGCGAGGTGACGGTGGATTCGCACCCCGTTCACGCGGCTGACGAGACGGCCGACGCTGCCCCGGTCGCCGCCGCCGGCGCGACTGGAGTCGACAACGCTGCCGAGCCCGGCACGCAAGAGCGGATGGTGCACCGGCTTACCACCGGCGAAGCCGCCGCGCGCCTTCAGCAGCGGCTGCAGCCGGTGCCTTCCCGGCCTGATCCGGCCGGAGACGCGCCGTCCGGGGTAGGCGTATGGAATCTCGCTAACGTGCTGACCGGATTTCGCATCCTGCTGGTGCCGGTGTTTGCGGTGCTGCTCTTCGCCGACGGGGGTCATGACACGGGTTGGCGGATCGCCGCCTGGGCCGCCTACGCGACGGCCGCCTTCACCGACAGGCTCGACGGCCAGATCGCCCGTTCCCGCGGTCTCGTCACCGAGTTCGGCAAGCTGGCGGACCCGATCGCCGACAAGGCGCTCGTCGGCACCGCGCTGATCGGCCTGTCGATCCTCGGCGAGCTGTCGTGGTGGGTCACGGCGATCGTGCTCGCCCGCGAGATCGGCGTCACCCTCCTGCGGTTCTGGGTGCTGCGCCACGGGGTCATCCCGGCCAGCCGCGGCGGAAAGCTCAAGACCCTGCTGCTCAACGTCGGTATCGGGCTCTACGTCCTGCCGCTGACCGGGGCGCTGCACGTTGTCGCTCAAGTGATCCTCGCCGCGGCCGTCGTCGTCGCGCTGGTCACGGCGTTCGATTACGTCGGCACCGCGATGCAGATGCGGAGGGCCGCGGGTGCGCGCTGAGCTCTTGGCGGTCGGCGACGAACTGCTCTACGGCGACATCATCAACGGCAACGCCGCGTATCTGGGCCGCCAGCTCGCCGACGTCGGGGTCACGGTCAGCCACAGCGTGGTGGTCGGCGATGACATCAAGGTGATCGCTGACGCGTTGCGCACGGCATTGGACCGGGCTGACGCGGTGCTGCTCACCGGCGGTCTCGGTCCCACGCAGGACGACCTGACGCGCGAGGCGCTCGCCTTGGCCGCCGGGGTCGAACTGCATCGCGACGACTTCCTCGAAGGGCAGCTGCGCCGCCGCTTCCGCGACTTGCGTCGCAGCGTGCCCGACATGAATTACCGGCAGGCGGACCTTCCCGTCGGCGCCGAGCCGCTGCCCAACGAGCGCGGCACCGCGCCGGGCGTGCGCCTTGAGCTGCTCGGGGGAGTCGCCTACGCGATGCCTGGCGTGCCGCACGAGATGGAGGCGATGTTCACCGGCTCCGTGCTGCCCGACCTCCTGCGTCGGGCCGGCGAGCCCGCGGTGGTCGTTCACCGCGTACTGCACACCTCGGGAATGTGGGAGTCGGCGGTCGCCGAGGCCATGGCGCCGGAGGTTGACCGACTGGCGGCGGCAGGAGAAGGCAATCCCACGATCGCCTTTCTCGCGTCCGGTGGTCAGACCCGGGTGCGCATCAGCGCCCGGGCGGCCAACAGAGCTGAGGCTTACTCGCTGATCGAGCCGGTCGAACGCTTCGGACGCCAGGCGCTGGGCGAGGGCCTTTACGGCATCGACGACGACGCCCTCGAGGGCGTTGTTCACCGGCTGCTCCTCGAGCGCGGCGAGACGGTCGCGGTTGCCGAATCCTTGACTGGCGGCCTCCTTGCGGGTCGGTTGACGGTCACCGCCGGAGCAAGCGACACGTTTCGGGGAGGGATCGTCGCGTACTCCGCCGAGTTGAAGGACGAGCTGCTCGGCACCCGCGCCGTCTCCGGCGGCGCGGTGAGCGCGGACACGGCGGAACGGATGGCCACCGGTGTACGCGAGCGCCTCGGCGCGACGTGGGGGCTGGCCACCACCGGAGTCGCCGGCCCGACCGAATCCGAAGGCCGGCCGGTCGGCACGCTCTACGTCGGTATCGCCGGCCCCGAAGGGGTGGAGAGCCGACATGTGCAGCTGCCGGGAGACCGTTCTTTCGTTCGGATGCTCAGCGTCGTGCAAGCACTCGACCTGCTGCGTCGCGTCCTGCAAGCCTGAGTCTGCCGCTGCGCGATTCTGCTCTCGGCGTGATCCGGCCCGGCGGGATGCGCTGGGGCGCCAGCTTGGTTGTAGGTTGAGACTCCGCTATCAGGCTGGGTCCGACTTAGTCCACCGGAAGGTGCATATGGCTGTGCTCCGTCGCCTCATCGGTGACGCGCTTCGCCGCGAGCGCCTTGGTCAGCAGCGCACGCTGCGCGAGGTCTCCAGCGCTGCGCGCGTTTCTTTGGGTTACCTGTCCGAAGTCGAGCGTGGTCAGAAGGAGGCCAGCTCGGAATTGCTGGCCGCCATCTGCGATGCGTTGGACGTCCCGTTGTCGCGCGTTCTGCGTGAGGTCAGCGGCGAGCTGGCCCTGGCCGAGCTCTCCGATCGCAGCCGGGTCCCCAGCGTCGCGGCAGTACCGGCGGGCACGCTGCCCGGTCCCGGTGTGCGCCCCTCGCTGGTCGTCGACCGCGCCGCCTGAGCGAAGCAGACCTTTCCTTTCGCCGTTTCACGGCGGGCTGTCGGGCGCACCTTTGGTCAATCCGAAGGCGCGCGTGGCAGCATTCATCCCATGCCGAATTTCTTCAGGCGCATGACCCGCTACTCGAACGCGTACGCAAATAAGAAGTTCGATGAGAAGGCCGATCCTGAGATCCAGATCCAGCAGGCGATCGACGACGCGCAGCGCCAGCATCAGGCGCTGACCCAGCAGGCTGCGGCCGTCCTCGGCAACCGGCGTCAGCTCGAGATGCGCTTGGCTCGCCAGCTGGGTGAAATCGAGCAGATGCAGAACTCGGCACGCCAGTCGCTCATCCTCGCTGACCAGGCTCGGGCGGCCGGCGATGAGGTCAAGGCCTCGCAGTACGAGCAGGCAGCGCAGTCCTTCGCCGGCCAGCTGGTGGCCGGCGAGGCATCCGTCGAAGACCTGAAGGCGCTGCACGCGCCAGGCGGTGCAGGCTGCCGAGCAGGCCAAGCAGGCCGTCGCCGACAACGAATTCCGGTTGCGCCAGTCGATGGCCGAGCGCGCCAAGCTGATGACCCAGCTCGAGAGCGCCAAGATGCAGGAACAGATGAACAAGGCGCTCACGTCGATGTCCGACCTGGCGCCCCAGGGCGATACCCCCTCACTGACCGAGGTCCGCGACAAGATCGAGGCTCGTTACGCGACGGCTCTCGGCCAGAACGAGCTGGCCAGCGGCGGGGTCGAGGCGCGGATGCTCGAAGTGCGTAAGGCCACCATCGATTCGGCGGCCAACAACCGACTCGACGCGATTCGGGCTTCGATGAATGCAGCCCCTACGGCTCCGTCGCTGGAGAAGGGCACCCAGGAAGCCATCGAGGGGGGCTCTGCGGAGGCCCCTCCGGTAAATATCTCCAAGGAGCAGGAGGCGCCGCCGCCGACCCCGTGACACCGGTTACGCCCCTAGGCAGGTTGGCAGCGCGGACACCAGTAGGTCTCGCGCGCGTATCCCGGCTCGCCCTGGTCACGCTTTGCGGATCGGAGTACGGCAGCGTCGGCAGGGCTTTCCGGCCCGCGCATAGACGTAGTGCGCCCCGCCGCGGTGCAGCGAGCCGGTGGAGGTCTGACTTGCCCGCCCGCGATTGGCGAGCAGCAGCTGGTGCGACAGGTCGACGAGTCGCGCCAGATCTCCGGATTCGCGACCGGACGGTAGGGGTTGATCCCCCGCAGAAAGAGCACCTCGCAGCGCCACATGTTGCCCAGGCCGGCCAGGTTGCGCTGGTCGAGCAGCGCGTCGCCGATCTCTCGAGCGGGCTCTGCTGAGAGGTTCTGGCACGCTTGCGCCGCCATCGCCGGACCCCAGTCGGCGGCCAGCAGGTCAGGGCCGAGGTGGCCGACCACGTGAAGCTTCCTCGCCGGTGGGAACGAGTTCGACCACTGCGAGCCGGAAGTCCGACGCAGACGTGCTCGGCGTTTTCCAGCACGACGCGTACCTGATGGGCGGGCCGCGCCAGCGCTGCCCCGGCGCGGTAGACGTGCCAGCTGCCTTCCATCTTGAAGTGGGTGTGCAGGGTGACGTCGCCTTCGATGCGGGTCAGCAGGTGCTTGCCGACGCTGGCCACTTCGAGGACCTGGCGGCCGGTGAGGTCGGTTGTCGCGTATCTCAGGCACCCGAAAGTCGGTACGAAGCAGGGTCCGTCCCGCGCAGCGCCTGGTCAAGGCGGCGCCCCGCGAGCCAGACGGTGTCGCCTTCGGGCATACCTCCATCGTGCCGCGCGGCAGCGATCGCCGCGCACGGCCGGCTCTACCGGCTCAGGCGCAACCCTCTCGGGGTCGGCCGGAATCCGGCTCCCGCGAGGGCGGTAGCGACGACGTCATCACCGAAGACATGAGCCCCGTCAGCTCGCTCCACCGAGAGCCTGCCGAGCGCACCCGCGCGGGCGGCATTCGCCAGCCCAGCGGCGGCCGCCGCCAGCGTCTGGGGGTCATCGCTCCAGGTCAGCAACGAACGTCCGCCCCGTTCGACATAGAGCACCAGGACACCGTCGACCAGCACCACCAGCGCGCCGGCCTTACGCCCCGGGCGGTGGCCGCTGTCCTGGTCGCGGGAAGGCCATGCCAACGCGGCGCCATACGGATTGGCGGGGTCGGTGGACGCGAGGACGAGCGCCGGCGGCAGGGTCGGCTGGCCGGCACGCTGCTCCCAGCTCGGCGGCACCGGCGAGGTCCAGGCGGGTTCTTCCTCGGCGCGCTCGGCATCGGCCGCAAGCGCACGCATCCGGTCGACGGCGCCCGGCACGGAGAACTGTGCCGCGCCAAGCCCTTCGATGAAGTAGCCCCGCCGGCAGCGCCCGGCGTCTTCGAACGCCGACAACACCGGATAGACCGCAGAGAACCCCCCGGTCACCTGCTCGGCCGCGACTGCGCCTCTGGTGAGCACCCCGTGGCGGTCAAGGAGCGCCTCGGCTAACGCGTGCAATCTGCGTGTCGCCGAAGGCTCGCGCTCCGGCAAGAGCCACCAGCGTCCGCCAGCAGCCGGCGGTCCGGCCCGGCTTGGCAGGGCGGGACGCCCGTACCGCGCATATCGCGATCGTCGGGGTGGCGGCAGAGCAGCGCGGCCTCGGCCGGCCCCGGCCCGGCCGGCGAGGCGGACCCGCAAGGGCGCCAGGGTGTCGTTGGTGACGTAGCCTGCCCAGACCAGATCCCAGAGGGCGTCGAGCAGCGCGGTGTCGTCCGCGCTGGCGGCCGCATCCGAGATGGTGCGGAAGAAGGACGCCTGGCCGTCGCCCAGTGCCGCGAGGATCGACTCGTGTTCGGCGCTGATGGCAAGTGTCTCCAGCGGCGGCGGAATGAGCAGTCCCGCTGCGTCGGCGGGTGCGAGTCGCACCCAGCCATCGTTGCCGGGTAGCGATCCGGCCCCCGACCAGAGGACCTCACCGCTCGCGCACAGCTCGTCGAGCATCGCCGGGGAGTAGTCGCGTACGCGAGCCGGCAGTATCAGGCTCTCCAGCGCACTTGCCGGCAAGGCCGCGCCGGCCAGCTGCTCGATCGCTCGCAGCAAGATGTCCGATCCCCGCCCGGCGGCCTTTCCCGCCCCCAGCCAATCGGGCAGGAAGCGGGCCAGTGCGGCTGCCGGCACGGGCTCGACCTCGCGGCGCAATTTAGCCAGGCTGCGCCTGCGAAGCATCCGCAAGACTTCGGCGTCACACCATTCCTGGCCGGCACCTCCCGGCCGGAATTCGCCGGATAGAATCCGCCGGCCTGCGGCTAGCCGCTCGAGAGTCGCGCTGACCACGGCGATGCCCAACCCGTAGCGGTGCGCGATGTCGACGGGCGTGAACGGGCCATGCGTGCGCGCGTAACGGCTGACTAGGTCACCGAAAGGATCCGCTACTGGCTCCAGAAAAACGTCCGGTACACCCACCGGCATGGCGACGCCGAGGGCGTCACGGAGCCGGCCGGCGTCTTCGACAGCCACCCAGCGCTCGGCTCCCGCGATCCGGACGGCCAATGCGCGGCGCGTGGATTCGAGCTCTTTCAGGGCGTCCGCGGCACTGACCGAATCAGTGTCCGGCGCGATCATCCTCTCGGCGACCTCCTCGGCGGTGAGGTCGCCCAGCACCCGCAGGAGATCGGCGACGCCCTCCGTTCCCCGCGCGCGTCTCGTTGGAGCCAGCCGCTGCAGCTCTGCCTCTATCTCTGCCAGCGCATCCGGGTCGAGCAGCTCCCTCAACTCGGCAGACCCCAGCAGCTCGGCCAGCAGTCGGCTGTCGAGCGAAAGTGCCTGTGCCCGGCGCTCGGCCAGCGGACTGTCGCCCTCATACATGAAGGCGCCCACGTAGCCAAAAAGCAGCGAGCGGGCGAACGGCGAGGGGCTCGCCGTTTCGACCTCGACCAAGCGCACCGCCCGGCCCGACAGGTCGCGCATGAGCCCGACGAGCCCTGGCACATCGAAGACGTCCTGCAGGCATTCGCGAACTGCCTCGAGCGTGATCGGGAAGTCCGGGTGACTGCTGGCGACCGAGAGCAGCTGCGCCGACCGCTGCCGCTGCTGCCAAAGGGGTGTTCGCCGGGTCGGATCACGCCTGGGCAGCAGCAGGGCCCGGGCGGCACATTCGCGGAACCGGCTGGCGAACAGGGCGCTGCCGCCCACCTCCGCCTGCACGATCTGTTCGACGTCTTCGGCGGCCAGCAGCACCAGCTCAGCAGACGGCGGCTCATCGCCGTCGGGCAGCCGAAGGATGAGGCCATCGTCGGAATGCAACACCTGGGCGTCGATGCCGGTGGTCTCCCGAATGCGCGCGGCCGCGGCGAGCGCCCACGGCGCGTGCACCTGCGCTCCGAAGGGCGAGTGGACGGCAAGGCGCCAGTCGCCGAGCTCATCACGGAAACGCTCGACCACGATGGTCCGGTCGTCCGGCAATGCCCCCGTGGCCTCACGCTGCTCAGCCAGGTAAGCCATTAGATTGCTTTGGGCCCACTCGTCGAGCCCGGCAGTCGCCAACCGCTGGGCTGCCAACGGCGGGTCGAGCTGGCCCAGCTCGCGGACGAATGCGCCCATCGCCCGGCCCAACTCGATCGGGCGGCCGGGTGCGTCGCCGTGCCAGAACGGCAGCCTTCCCGGCTGTCCCGGAGCCGGCGAGACCAGCACCCGGTCAGCGCCGATCTCTTCGATCCTCCAGGAGGAGGAGCCAAGCAGGATGACGTCGCCGACGCGGGATTCGTAGACCATCTCCTCGTCGAACTCGCCGACCCTGCGCCCTGGCCCACCGTCAGCTCCTGCTACCAGGTAGACACCAAACAGGCCGCGGTCGGGGATGGTGCCGCCGCTGGTGACGGCCAGCCGCTGGGCGCCGGGCCGTCCGGTGAGGGTGCCGTCCACCCGGTCCCAGACCAGCCTCGGGCGCAGCTCGGCAAAGGCGTCAGAGGGATAGCGCCCGGCCAGCATGTCGAGTACGCCCTCATACGCCGAGGTGGGCAGATTCGCGAAGGGTGCCGCTCGCCGAACGAGTTCGAGCAGCTCGAGCGCGTCCCAGGCCTCAATCGAGACCATCGCCACGACGTGCTGGGCGAGCACGTCAAGGGGGTTGCGCGTGATCGCCAGCGACTCGATGGCTCCGGCTGCCATCCGCTCGGCGACGACCGCGCACGGCAAGAGATCGCCGCGGTGTTTGGGCAGCACCACCCCGAGGCTGGCGGCACCCACCTGGTGACCCGCGCGCCCGACGCGCTGCAGACCGCTTGCCACGCTGGGCGGAGACTCGACCTGAACCACCAGTTCAACGGCGCCCATATCAATGCCGAGCTCGAGACTGCTCGTCGCGACGACGCACGGGAGGCGGCCGGATTTCAAGGCCTCTTCCACTTCGGAGCGCTGCTCTTTGCTCATGCTTCCGTGGTGGGGGCGGGCGACTTCGGTAAACGCCCGCGGCGGCGCGCCGGTGCCGGACTGCCCCGCGAGCTGAGCCGGGAAGCGTCCGGGTCGCGCATCTACGGGCTGCGACGTCTCAGCTTCGAGATCGGCCAGCGAGTCGGCCTCGGCGAGCTCGTTGAGCCGGCTGCACAGCCGCTCGGCGAGACGCCGCGAATTGGCGAAGACGATCGTGCTCTTGGCTCCGCGCACGAGCTCCAGCACCCGCCGTTCGATGCTCGGCCAGATTGAGGTGCGGGCTTCGGCCGAGGCCGCCGAGGCGCCGGCTGCGGCGGCTCCCGGACCTGCGGGGGTCGGCGACGTCAGCTCGCCGATCGCGGCCATGTCTTCGACCGTGACTTCTACGCGCAGCTCCACCTGCTTGGCGCTGATGGGCGCAACGATGTCGACGGGCTGGCTGCCGCCCAGGAAGCGCGCCACCTCCGAGGCTGGGCGGACGGTCGCGGACAGCCCGATCCGCTGCGCCGGACGATCGAGCAGCGCGTCAAGCCTTTCCAGGCAGACGGCAAGATGAGCACCCCGTTTGGTGCCGGCGACGGCGTGGATCTCATCGATGATCACCGTCTCGACCCCACGCAGCGACTCGCGGGCCTGACTGGTCAGAACCAGGAAGAGCGACTCCGGCGTGGTGATCAGGATGTCAGGTGGGGCCGTGGCGAGCCGGCGCCGCTCGTCAGCCGGGGTGTCACCCGAGCGGATCCCTACTCGCACCGATGGTTCGGGAAGGCCCAGCCGGGTGGAGGCGTGTTTGATGCCGGCCAGCGGTGAGCGCAGATTCCGTTCGATGTCGACGGCCAGCGCCTTGAGCGGGCTTACGTAGAGCACCCGGCAGCGCTTGAGCTTGTCTTGCGGCGGCGGGGTGCTCGCGAGGCGGTCGAGCGCCCAGAGGAATGCCGCCAGCGTCTTACCGGAACCGGTTGGAGCGACCACCAGTGCGTGACGACCGCCGGCAATCGCCGTCCACGCACCCTGCTGGGCGGCGGTCGGCGCCGAGAAGGCAGCCTCGAACCAGGCGCGCGTCGGCGGCGAGAGCCGCTCGAGTGCATCTGAAGTCACGCCTTGAGTCTGCCGCTTGGGGGTGACAAAAAACGCGGGGAGAGGTACCTGTGGACCATGCGGCTCACCGAGTTCTGGTACCGGATGGGCGAGCAATTCGGGCCTGCATATGCAGAGTCGCTGGCCCGTGACCATGTCATCGCTGGTTTGGGCAGCCGGACCGTCACCGAGGCTTTAGCTGACGGCGAAGACGCGAAAGGTGTCTGGCGGGCTGTCTGCGACGAATTCGAGCTTCCGGCCCGCAGCCGGTGACGTCAGCGGCGTGTCGCCGTTGCCTCGAACGCTTGTTCCCCTAGAGTCCCTCTTACCGGTCTCCAGCCGGTGCTATCCACAGATCTTGCTGGACCCGCGGTTTTGTCGCAGGGGGCGCCTAACGTCCCGTTCATACCGACGCTTCGGCGTCCCCGACGATCACAATCACAGCGACCCAGAGGAGCTTTCCGATGGCAGGCCCAGACCGCGAAAAGGCGCTAGCGAATGCGCTGGCCCAGATAGAGAAGTCGTACGGCAAGGGCTCCATCATGCGGCTCGGAGATAATCCGCGGCCGCCGATCGAGGTCATCCCGACCGGTTCCATCGCGCTCGACGTCGCTCTTGGTATCGGCGGATTGCCCCGCGGCAGGGTCATCGAAATTTACGGTCCGGAGTCGAGCGGCAAGACCAGCCTCGCCTTGCATGCGGTGGCGTCCGCGCAGGCGGGTGGCGGAATCGCCGGCTTCATCGATGCCGAGCACGCGATGGACCCGGAATACGCGAAGAAGCTCGGCGTCGACACCGACGCGCTGCTGGTTTCGCAGCCGGACACCGGCGAGCAGGCGTTGGAGATCGCTGACATGCTCATCCGCTCCGGCGCTCTGGACATCATCGTGATCGACTCGGTGGCGGCTCTCGTGCCGCGCGCCGAGATCGAGGGCGAGATGGGTGATAGTCACGTCGGTCTTCAGGCCCGGTTGATGAGTCAGGCACTGCGCAAGATCACCGGCGCTCTGAGCACGTCCGGCACTACGGCGATTTTCATCAACCAGCTTCGCGAAAAGATCGGTGTCATGTTTGGGTCGCCCGAGACGACGACGGGCGGCAAGGCGCTGAAGTTCTACGCTTCGATCCGGCTCGATGTTCGGCGGATCGAGACCCTGAAGGACGGCACCGAGGCGGTGGGGAGCCGCGTCAAGGTCAAAGTCGTCAAAAACAAGGTGAGCCCGCCCTTCCGGGTGGCGGAGTTCGACATGATCTTCGGCCAGGGCATCAGCCGTGAAGGCGGCCTCATCGACATGGGGGTCGAACACGGAATCGTCCGCAAGGCTGGTGCTTGGTACACCTACGACGGTGAGCAGCTCGGCCAGGGCAAGGAAAACGCGCGAGGGTTCTTGCGCGACAATCCCGATCTTGCTAACGAGATCGAGAAGAAGATCAAGGAGAAGCTCGGGATCGGCGCGGTGATCGACGCCGAGCCGCTTCCCCCAGTTGTTCCGCTGAGCGGCGCTGTCCCCTCTACCCCCGTTGACTTCTGACGGGCCGTCTGAGCGATGGCAGGTCGCGGCGGACAACCCCGCCAGATCACGGCGAAATCACCGCAGGAGCTTGAGTCCAAGGTTCGGGAGCGTTGCCTGAATCTGCTTGCCCAGCAGCCGCGCACCAGGTTCGAGCTTGAGCGCAGCCTGGCTCGGGCCGGGGCGCCCGACGATCTGGTTGGGGAGGTCCTCGACCGTTTCGCCAAAGTCGGGCTCGTCGACGACCAGGCGTACGCCGACGCCTACATCCGCACCGGCGTCGGCGTCCGGCGCCGGGGGACACGCAGCTTGCGGGCCGAGCTGCGGGGACGCGGCGTCGCGCCCGAGGTCATCGAATCAGCGACGGCGGAGGTGGATGAGGACGCGGAGCTGGCTACGGCGCTGGCTCTTGCGCGGCGCCGAGCGGCTGGCCTGTCACGACTGGATCCTCACGCCCAGCGGCGTCGGCTCACCGGGCTGCTGCTGCGGCGCGGGTTCAGTGGGTCGATTGTGAGCAGCGTGCTGGAGGAGGTGCTTCGCGAATCGGCGGCTCTGGCCGAGTTCCAAGAGCTTGAACGGTCTTCAGGCGCGATCGACATCTCCGACGGTTCTGACGCGTTCGCTGACGACTACACCGATTGACTTGCAGTTCGTGGCCCGCGTTCTTGACGATCAATGGGCGCGAGTCCTAACCTCCCGGCAAGCAGGAGGGATAACCGCGACTTTCGTTGCGGGGACGGCATAGTTCGGGCGTTTGCAGTGGTAGCTAGTGAGCAGTTGGGTCATCGAGCGCTGTCGGGTCGTCAGGCGAGAGGGAGGTAGCCCCGACGGAGCGAGAAGTGGACGGTCTACTGGTCTAGTCCACAATTCGCCGTTCACACTGTCGCCATTCCTCTTCACGCTGGTCGCTGCGGCAACGACGTCGTTGTGACATGAGGAGGATGTATGAACGCCCTTGTCGCCGTACTCCTCATCTTGGTGTTGCTGGCCGTCGTCGGACTCGGTCTGCTCTTGGTCAGAGGTCAGAAGCGGGGCGTTGGCGGCATCGACCCGGTCCGGGGCGGCCAACCTGCCAGTCGGCCACTTGCGGAAGCTGAGCTTGAAACGATCCGGGAGGAAGCCCGCCGGGATGCCCGGCGTGAGGCGGCGGAGCTGGCTCGCCAGACGCTCGAGCAAGACCGTGAGCTCGCGCGTGCTGACGCCGACCGGCTTAGGGACCGGGTACGGGCTGAGCTCGACGCGCAGCGCGAGGCGGCGGCGCGCGAGTTGACCGAGCTGCGCAGCCGGGTCGAGATCGATGCAGTGGCAGCGGCGGCGAAGGCCAGTGCCGCCGAAGTGGCGGAGCTCGCCGCGCAGCGAAGTGAGCAGGACCAGCGAGAGCAGCGGCTGGCCAGTCGCGAGGTACGCCTGGAGGAGAGATCCGAGCGCTTGGAGCAGGAGTCCGAGCAGGTGGTGGCCCGTGAACACGAATTGGCACGGACCGAGGCCGACATCGCCCGGCGAAAGGCTGAGCTGGCCGATATCGAAGATGAGCGGCGGCGCACCCTGGAGCAGGTGGCCGGCCTGACGGCCGCAGATGCCAAGGCCGAGTTGGTCAAAGAAGTCGAGTCACAGGCCAAGCGCGACGCCGTCCTGATCGTGCGCGACATCGAGGCAACGGCACGTAACGAGGGCGAAGATCGCGCCCGGCGGATCGTCACCCTGGCCATTCAACGGGTGGCCAGTGAGCAGACCGCCGAGTCGGTGGTCTCGGTCCTGCATCTTCCCAGCGATGACATGAAGGGCCGGATCATCGGGCGCGAAGGTCGCAACATCCGGGCCTACGAAGCCGTGACGGGAGTCAATGTCGTCATCGACGACACCCCTGAAGCGGTACTCCTATCCTGCTTCGATCCAGTCCGGCGGGAAGTCGGTCGAGTGACGCTCGAGGCGCTCATTCTGGACGGGCGCATCCACCCGCAGCGCATCGAGGAGGAGTACGAACGCGCGAAGGTCACCGTTGAGGCACTGTGCGTCCGGGCCGGCGAAGACGCGCTGGTCGAGGTCGGAATCCATGAGATGCATCCCGAAGTCATCAACCTGCTGGGTCGGCTTCGCTATCGGACCAGTTACGGACAGAACGTCCTCAAGCACCTGATAGAAGCGGCCCATCTCGCCGGGATCATGGCCTCTGAGCTGCGCCTTCCGCCTGGACTAGCCAAGCGTGGCACCTTGCTGCACGACCTTGGAAAGGCCCTCACCCACGAAGTCGAAGGAAGTCACGCCCTGATCGGCGCCGAGATAGCCCGCAAGTACGGCGAGCACGAAGACGTCGTTCATGCCATCGAGGCGCATCACAACGAGGTGGAGCCGCGCACTATCGGCGCGGTGCTCACGCAAGCTGCCGACCAGATCAGTGGAGGCCGTCCCGGCGCCCGCCGCGAAAGCCTCGAGTCCTATGTCAAGAGGCTGGAGCGCATCGAAGAGCTCGCGTCTGGACTCCCGGGTGTTGACAAGGTGTTTGCGATGCAGGCTGGTCGCGAGGTGCGGGTCATGGTCGTTCCGGACGCCGTCGACGACATCGGCGCTCAGGTGCTGGCCAGGGATCTCGCGAAACAGATCGAGGAGGAGCTGACCTATCCGGGGCAGATCCGCGTGACGGTCGTGCGGGAGACCCGGGCCAGCGAGATCGCGCGCTGACCCGCCGCGCTGCCGCTGCGCGCGTCGCCGCCGACGATGGCCCCGTAACCTCAAAACCGTGAGCGCACGCACGGCAAACCCACGCACCTACGAGGTGCGCACTCAGGGCTGCCAGATGAACGTTCACGATTCCGAGCGGATCGCCGGACTGCTCGAGGAAGCCGGCTACGTGGCGGCGACTAACGATGCCCCTGATCTGATCGTGTTCAACACCTGTGCCGTGCGCGAAAACGCCGACAACCGGCTCTACGGCAATCTCGGACACCTGCGGCCCGTCAAGGATGCCCACCCCGGCATGCAGATCGCGGTCGGCGGTTGCCTCGCGCAGAAGGATCAGGGCTCGCTGGTCACACGGGCACCGTGGATCGACGTCGTCTTCGGCACCCACAACGTCGGGAGCCTGCCCGCGCTACTCGAGCGCGCCCGGCATAACGCCGAAGCCCAAGTCGAGATCCACGAGTCGCTCGAAGTCTTCCCCAGCGTGTTGCCCGCCCGCCGCGAATCGGCCTCCAGTGCCTGGGTGAGCATCAGCGTCGGATGCGACAACACGTGCACCTTCTGCATCGTGCCGAGCCTGCGCGGCAAAGAGCGCGACCGGCGTCCCGGCGACGTGCTCGCCGAGGTCGAAGCCCTGGTCGCGCAAGGGGTCCTGGAGATCACGCTGCTGGGCCAGAACGTGAATTCCTACGGCCGCTCATTCGGCGAACCGGCGGCCTTCGCCCGGCTGCTGCGCGCGACCGGTCAGATCAACGGGCTAGAACGCGTGCGCTTCACGTCCCCTCACCCGCGTGACTTCACCGACGACGTGATTGCCGCCATGGCTGAGACGCCGAACGTGTGCCCTTCCCTGCACATGCCGCTGCAGTCCGGCTCCGATGACGTGCTGCGCCGTATGCGCCGTAGTTACCGGGCTGAGCGCTACCTCGGGATCATCGACCGGGTGCGTGCGGCGATCCCAGACGCCGCCATCACGACCGACATCATCGTGGGCTTCCCCGGCGAGACCGAAGCCGACTTCGTCGACACCCTTGACGTGGTTCGCTCCGCCCGGTTCGCCGGGGCGTTCACCTTCCAGTACTCCAAACGACCCGGCACTCCCGCGGCAGACCTCCCCGACCAGATCGACGCCGACACGGTGCGTGACCGCTACGGACGCCTGGTGGAGCTGCAGGACGAGCTCGCCTGGGAGGCCAACCGTGCGCTCGTTGGTCGCTCGGTAGAAGTGCTGGTCGCGACCGGTGAAGGACGTAAGGACGCCGGCACCGGCCGGATGTCTGGTCGAGCGCGCGACGGCCGGCTGGTGCACTTGCGTCCGGCCGCTGATCAGTCCGCGCGGCCCGGCGACCTGGTCGAGACCGTGATCACGCGTGGCGCTCCCCACCACCTGCTCGCAGATGGGGCGCCGCTGTCGATCCGGGCCACCGCCGCCGGCGACGCCTGGGAGGCCGGTCGACTGCCCGTGACACCCCGCTCGAGCGCTCCCGGGGCGGAGACGGTCGGGCTGGGACTGCCCCGCGTCGGCGCACCAGCCTGAGCCCCCGGCTATGACTGTCATCGCGGCGGCCTTCTGCCCGCATCCGCCACTCCTGCTGCCCGAAGTGGCGGCCGGCGAGCCCGTTGCGGTGCGAACGCCCGCAGTCGAGGCGGTCCGGTGGCTCACCTGTCAGCCGATCCGGCGGGTGCTGGTCCTGGGGAGCGGCGATGCGCCCACCGTTTACCCCTCAGGAAGTGTCGGAAGCTTCGCGGGATACGGCGTTGACCTGCGGGTGCGGTTCTCCGGGTCGACGGGTGAGGTAGATGGCGGCACTTCTCTGCCGCTGGCGTTGGCGGTCGGCGCCTGGCTTCTGGAAACCGCCGGCTGGACGGGATCCACCAACGGCGCCACCTGCGACCCCCAGGGAAGCCTCCCCGAAATACCGACATTTCCCGGCGGGACGTCCCCGGACGACGGGGGAGCCGTCGGCTTGCTGGTGATGGGAGATGGATCCGCCCGCCGTTCCGAGAAAGCCCCCGGCTGGCTGGATGATCGCAGCCAGGCCTACGACGAGCTGGTGAGCGCAGCCCTCGCGTCCGGTGACGCCGCAGCGCTCGCTGTCGACTTGGCGCTCGGCGCCGAGTTGCTCGCCGCGGGTGCCCCGGCCTGGACGGCGTCGGCAGGGCTACTGGGCGGCAGGCGCTGGCGGGCCGAGCTCAGCTATGACGATGCGCCGTACGGGGTCGGCTATCTGGTGGCTACCTGGTCGAGCGCTTCGCCGTCATGACCCGCGTCGTTGCCGTCGTTGGTCCAACGGCTGCGGGCAAGAGCGACCTCGGGGTTGAACTCGCCCTGCGCCTCGGCGGTGAGGTCATCAACGCCGACTCCATGCAGCTTTACCGCGGCATGGACATCGGCACAGCGAAGCTCAGCGAGTCCGAGCGGCGCGGAGTGCCGCACCATCTGCTCGACCTCTGGGACCCCAGCCACCCAGCCGATGTGGCGTCGTATCAGCGGCTGGCCCGAGCCGAGATCGATCGATTGTTAGCTGCGGGCCGATCCGCCATCCTGGTGGGTGGAAGCGGGTTATATGTCCGGGCTGCCGTCGACGTGCTGGAATTCCCCGGTACCGACCCCGATCTGCGGGCTGCGTTGGAAGCGGATTTGCAGCTTTTGGGTCCGGGCGCGCTGCACGCCAAACTGGCCGAGCGCGATCCGGCGGCCGCTGCCGCGATCCTGCCCGGCAACGGGCGGCGCCTCGTGCGGGCGCTGGAAGTCGTGACACTCACCGGCAGTTTCTCCGCCCAGCTGCCCGCCCACTGCGCGGTCTACGACGTCACCTTTATCGGTGTTGACCGTCCTGACCTGGATGTTCGCGTCGCCGAGCGCACCAGCAGGATGTGGGCGGCCGGGTTTGTCGAAGAGGTCCGTGCTTTGGAGCAGGCAGGACTACGAGAGGGCCGGACTGCTTCGAGAGCGCTTGGCTACGCCCAAGTGCTCGCCTGGTTGAACGGCGGGTTGGCGGACGAGGCCACCGCGAAGGCGGAGACGGTGCGGCTGACGCGCAAGTTCGTCCGGCGACAACGATCATGGTTTCGCCGTGATCCGCGTATCCAATGGCTGCCACCTGCGGAAACGGACAATCCCGTCATTGGTGCTGATGCTGCAGAAGTGCTCATCGCTGCCTCCGCGGACCGATAGGGAGGCGCAAAAGGTCCGCAGGCGCGAATGCTGGTGGCGGCACGCTGCCGGCTCTGCTCGCCGTGGGCTCCGGGGTACTGAAGGCGGCACAATGAGCGTAATGCTGGATTTGGATCTGGCGGCAGACCTACGCGGGGCGCAGGATCGCGGCGAGATCGTGCTGCATTACCAGCCTGAGATCGATCTCGCCTCCGGCGGCGTGGTGGGCATGGAAGCGCTCATGCGTTGGGCTCATCCGCGCCGCGGGCTGCTGCCGCCTAATTCGTATCTCGACGTGGCACATAAAGCAGGCTTGCTGCTCCCGCTCTCGACGTGGGTGCTGGAACAGTGCGCGGCTGAGCGGGCCAGCTGGGAGCTGCTGCCTCCGCACCCGACCATCGGCCTGTGCCAGCTCTGGGTCAACGTGCCTGCCGTTCAGCTGGCTGCTGCCGGTTTCGTGGATTCGGTACGCGAGCTCTTCGCCCGCCACAAGCTGCCACCGCGTTCGCTCGGCCTGGAATTCAGCGAATCCACGCTAGGCGACGTCGGGTCGTCCGCGACTTCGCTGCTGCTCGATCTGCGGGCGGCCGGTTGCGCCCTTGCCGTGGACGATTTCGGCACCTGGTACTCCTCGCTAGCCCGTTTCGACGACATGCCCGTCGACGCGGTCAAACTTGATCGCCGCTTCGTTCGGGGTCTCGGGGTGGACCTGGATGACGACTCGATCGTCGCCTCCGTCGTCAAGCTGGCTCATGCCCGTGACCTGTATGTCGTCGCCGAGGGCGTCGAGTCGTGGAGTGAAGGTGCCCGGCTGTGTGAGCTGGGCTGCGACCGGGCCCACGGCTTTCTCTTCTGCGGACCGCAGGAGGCGAGTCGGGCCCGGGCCATGCTCGCGCGAGGTGGCGGCTGGACACCGGCGACCCCTGAGGCGCTGGCCCGAACCGCCAATCTCATCCCTGGCCAGGGCTATGGTTCGCCGATCAGACCTCGGGCGCAGTAGCCTGCCCGATCATGACTGTGGAGGCCCCGAACGGCTTGCCTGAGCTGGCCACCCTGGCCGCCGCGGGTGGATCCGGCCTCCCCTTCGCCAAGGGTGAGGGCACTGGCAACGATTTCGTCCTGCTTCCCGATCGCCACGACAAACTTGAGCTGACGCCCGATTTGGTGCGCCGGCTCTGCGATCGCCGGTTCGGTATCGGCGGAGACGGGTGCCTGCGGGTGGTGCCGGCTGACGGTGGCAGCTGGTTCATGGACTACGTGAACGCCGACGGCAGCCTGGCGGAGATGTGCGGAAACGGGGCGCGGGTCTACGCGAGGTATCTGGTGGCGACGGGCTGGGCCGAGCCAGGAACCATCGTCTTGGCCACACGAGGAGGGGCCCGCCGCGTCGAGGTGCCGCAGGATCCAGATGGCGACATCGCCGTCGACATGGGTCCGCCGCTCGTCGATCCGGTGCCGGTGAGCGCGCTGCTTTCCGGCGCCTCCTACCAGGGGACCAAGCTTTCGATGGGAAATCCCCATCTAGTCTGCGCGGTCGCTGACCCGGCGGTCCTCGATCTGACCGCACCGCCTACCGTGCCCACCGACCCCTTTCCAGACGGTGTGAACGTGGAGTTCTACTCCGAGACGCCGAGCGGTCTCGTCATGCGTGTTCACGAGCGTGGTTCCGGGGAAACCCTGTCCTGTGGGACCGGGGCCTGCGCGGTGGCCGTCGCTCACGCGCTCTCTCGCGGCAAGCAGTCAGCCGATGTACGCATTGACGTTCCGGGCGGCCAATTGCGAGTCGTCTGGGAGGGGCAGAGCGTGATGCTCCACGGCCCGGCGCACATCGTGGCGGCAGGAAAGTGGTGGGAATGAAGGCGCTCCAAGTCGCCCAAACGCTGGCGCTCCCGACCGGCTATCTCGGTGGCCGCTGGTTGGCGTCCAAAGCCACCTACGCGTACGGAAGCCAGCTGGGGTTTCCCCCGAACCGGAGCTTCTACTACTACGGACGGGGCTCCGCCCTGGGGGATGTGCCACCGGAGGTTGTCACCAGCTCGATGACGTTTTTTCCTTCGTACGTCGTCGAGCCCATGTGGACTGAGGGCCGGGCCGTGATGGAGCCCGCGCCGGCGTTGGCGGCATTCTCCGAATGTTGCTGGCGCTGGGGGAGAGACAGACTGTCCGGCGCGGCGGAACTCGGCCGTACGACCGAGCTGTTGGCGAAAGCGATCGATTCGGCCGATGGCGCGTCGCTGGCCCTATTCGCCGGCTGGCGGGAGGCGCCGCGACCAGCGGACCTGCCTGCACTCGCCGGCCATTTGATGCAGGTGCTGCGCGAATTCCGTGGCGGTTCGCATGCCGTTGCTGTGCTGGCCAGCGGCCTGACACCGGTCGAGGCAGCCGTGGCCGGTGAACGGGCGGCCGGAGTCGCCTCGCCCGAATCAGTGGGCTGGACTGAACCCCTTCCCGAGCGCACTGAGGAGCTGGTGACGCGTCGGCTGGCCGCAGAGGAGCTGACGAATCTCCTGGTCGCCCGAGCCTTCGCCGGATTGGACGACGATGAACGCACTGAGCTGGTCGAACGGGTCGAGGGGCTAACGGCTGCCGTCACCGCCTCGTCCACATCCGCGAAATCCGGATGACGTGAGCGCCCGGATGCGTTGCACTGAAGAAGATGACAGTCAGACCAGCTAAGGCGGCCCCCACGAGTCCAGCCACTCCCTCCACCCGTTCCGGCGACCTGGAGCGGCTCGCGGGCGCACCCCTCGCGCTAGCTCCAGACCCACAGCCCGATTTCAAGGCCGATGACGAATCCCGGCCCTGGTTCGAGGCGGACGGCGAGGGCTACGACCTCGCCGATCGGCAGGCATTACGCCGGGTGGCCGGGCTGGCGACCGAGCTCGAAGACGTCACCGAGGTCGAATACCGCCAGCTTCGGCTCGAACGGGTCGTGCTCATCGGCGTTTGGGCCGGCGGCACGCAAGCCGACGCCGATAACTCGATGGCTGAGCTCGCCGCGCTCGCCGAGACCGCAGGCTCTCTGGTACTCGAGGCTCTTATGCAGCGCCGCGACAAGCCTGACGCGGCGACTTATATCGGGTCGGGCAAGGCGCGTGAGCTACGTGATGTCGTGGTCTCGAGTGGCGCAGACACGGTTGTCTGCGATGGTGAACTCACACCCGGCCAGCTGCGTCAGCTGGAGGAGATCGTCAAGGTCAAGGTGATCGACCGGACGGCGCTCATTCTGGACATCTTCGCCCAGCACGCCACCTCCAGAGAAGGCAAGGCGCAGGTCGAGCTGGCCCAGCTGTCGTACATGCTCCCTCGCCTTCGCGGTTGGGGTGAATCCATGACCCGAGCGGGTGCCGGCATTGGTACTCGGGGTCCTGGTGAAACGAAGATCGAGACCGATCGCCGCCGGATCCGCTCCCGCATGTCCAAGCTGCGTCGCGACCTGGCCGCGATGTCGACCGTTCGCTCGACCAAACGGGCCGGTCGCCATCGTGCTTCGGTGCCGTCTGTCGCCATCGCCGGCTACACCAACGCCGGTAAGTCCTCCCTTCTCAACCGCATGACAGGTGCCGGCGTCCTGGTCGAAGACGCCCTCTTCGCCACGCTCGACCCAACCGTGCGACGGACCGTCCTGCCGGACGGCAGAACCATCACTTTGACCGACACTGTGGGATTCGTACGCCACCTGCCCCACCAACTCGTGGACGCTTTCCGATCGACACTGGAAGAGGTGACCGCTGCCGACCTGGTCATCCACGTGGTGGACGGGTCGGATCCTGATCCCGAATCGCAGATCTCTGCGGTTCATGAGGTGTTCGCCGAGATCGGCGCGACTTCAGTGCCGGAGCTGCTGGTCATCAACAAGGCCGATGCCGCGGATCCCGTCACTGTCAGCCGGCTTCGTCGGACCTTGCCTGGAGCGATCGTCGTTTCGGCGCGGACCGGGGAAGGGCTCGACGATCTG
Organism: uncultured Actinomycetota bacterium; assembly: GCA_963839015.1. GTDB lineage: Bacteria > Actinomycetota > Actinomycetes > Frankiales > Frankiaceae > DATAZK01. Next base: position 628,614 of record CAWITL010000002.1, read on the forward strand.
CTGGATGAACTCGTTGCGCGAGCACCCCACCCGCCGGTCAAAATTGAAGCTCTTGTGCCGTACTCGCGGGGTGACTTAGTCGCACGTGCGCACGAGATCGGCGAGGTGCTCTCGTGCGATCACCAGGCCGACGGCACCTTGCTCACCGCTCGGGTGCCTGCCGGTTTGGCGGCGATCATGGCGGGCTATCCGGCGCCTAGCCAGCCGGCGCCGCTGCCGTAAGTCACACCTTGCGCAGCACCGCCGTCACGCGGCCGAGGATGACTGCTGCGTCTCCGTTGATCGGCTCGTAGAGCGGGTTCGACGGCATCAGCCAGACGTGACCATCCTTGGCCCGGTACGTCTTGACGGTCGCTTCGTTGTCGAGCATCGCCGCCACGATGTCACCGTTGTCGGCGACCGCCTGCTGGCGGACCACGACCCAGTCGCCATCACAGATCGCGGCATCGATCATGGACTCGCCTACAACGCGGAGCAGGAAAAGGGTGCCTTCGCCAACCAGCTCTCTCGGCAGCGGGAAGATCTCCTCCACTGCCTGCTCCGCCAGAATCGGTCCACCGGCGGCGATGCGTCCGACCACCGGCACATAGGCAGGCGTGGGATGGGAGCTCAAAGGCCCGGCCTCGGTCTCGATCCCGGGTAGCAGGACCTCGACGGCCCGCGGGCGGTTGGGGTCTCGGCGCAGGAAGCCTTTGGCTTCCAGCGTCTTCAACTGGTGGGCGACGCTGCTTGTGCTCGTCAGCCCGACAGACTCGCCGATCTCCCGCACACTCGGCGGATATCCGCGTCTGTCGACCGCCTCGCGGATGACCTCGAGAACCTTGCGCTGGCGCGGGGTGAGGCCGGTCTCGTCCGGCGGGCCGTCCGGCAAATCCCTGACATTGCCAGTGCTGCCGTTTCGCCGCCGGGTGCCACTCGCGCCCTGCTTTGCCATGTGCTGCTCCTTGCTCGCCGCTGGAACGGGCTACTCGCTCGTTCGATGGACTTGAACGTAGCCGTTCTGACGTCGTCTTTCAAACACACGTTCGACCGTGTCGCTTTTTTGTCGTACGGTCGCGCTACAACACGATTGTCGAACACGGGTTCGACGATGGACTCGCACTCCGGCGAGCCGGTCAGGGCCCGTAAGAGCGTTGTGGAGGTGCGAAATGACAGCAGCAGCAGCGGTTTCCGGTTTTGGCGGCGGCCCCAGATTCGGGGCGAGATTCGCCAGGTCAGGCTCTGGACTGAGCAGGCCCGCCTGCTTTTCTGGGGGACCACAGCCCAGTCGTCCCGCGGGTGTCACCGCCGGCCTCATCGGCACGGCATCGCCCGTTCGACGCGTCCCGCGGACTCAGCGGCCGACCCCGCAGGTCGTCGCTCCCGGGCGTTCTCGTCGGTTCGAGCATCCGGTGCGCAGGACGGCGCCAGCTCCGCGACCGGTCCTGGCGCCCCGTCCGGTTCCGACCTCACGTCCGGTTCCGACGCCCCGTCCGGTTCCGATGTCACGTCCGGTGCGGCGTCGGCCGGTCGTGGTCAGTCCGCCTTCGAAGCCGGCCGGCGTCCTGCGGCTCACCCGGCGCGGCCGGCTCGTCGGTCTTTTGATGATCGCGGCGATCGCCTATGGTGCGTTCGGACTTGGTCGGGCTAGCGCGGCCCCGGCCGCCTTGGCGAGTCGTCCCCAGTCCGTTGTCGTTCAGGCTGGCGACTCCTTGTGGAGCATCGCGGAACGGGCGTTGCCGGGTGAGGATCCTCGCGACGCCGTGGCCAAGATCGAGTCACTCAACCGGCTCACGAGCGCTCAGGTTGACGTTGGCCAGCAGTTGCGCATCCGCTGACGTCGTCGCGGTGCCAGCACTCTCCGTCATCGGCTTGGAACGCAGCGCAAATTCCCTGCGACTCGCCGGTGCGACACGCCGCTCTCATGCTTGCCCGGCCTGCAGCGGGGCCCTACTGTCCGGGACACAACATCTAGTAGTTACACGGGTGTAAGTCGTCCACAGGTTGTTCAACAGGTTGCCCACAGATATTGGCTGGTTACCCACAGCAGCATCCACAGGCACCTGATCAGAAGGGGAGGCAGGCGTCATGCGGTGTCCGTTCTGCCAGACCTCCGACAGCCGGGTCGTCGACAGCCGGGAGGCGGATGCCGGCGCGGCCATCAGGCGCCGGCGTTCGTGCAGCGCATGCGGGCGCCGCTTCACGACGCTTGAAGAAGCGACGCTGCTCGTCGTGAAGCGCAGTGGCGCCACCGAGCCCTTTGCCCGGGAAAAAGTCGTCTCCGGCGTACGCAAGGCTTGCCAAGGACGCCCGGTGGAAGAAGACGCCCTCGCCCTCCTTGCGCAACGAGTTGAAGAAGCCGTGCGCGCGGCCGGTCGAGCCGAGGTCAGCTCCGATGACGTAGGGCGCGCGATCCTGGGCCCGCTCCGTGAGCTCGACGAGGTGGCATATCTGCGGTTCGCTTCGGTGTACCGCGCCTTTGACTCACTCGAGGACTTCGAGCAGGAGATCGCCGCGCTTCGCCGCGACCACCTTTCAGACGCTCCGGTGGCTGCCGGGGCTTCCGAGGCCGGCACGGCTGCTGGCACCCACGCTTCCCCTGCCAATCCCGACGCAATCTCCCTTGCTGAGGGTTCACGTTCGGCCTCGGCCCACCCGCCGCCGCCCGCGCTAGCCGCGGTCGCTGTGACCTGATCCACCGGCCGCGGCACCCCAAGACATCCGCCATTTCCTGGCATCTCCGGCTCCGTCCGGTTGTTGCTAAACATGAGAGGTAGGACCGCATGACAGAGACTGTTTCCGACACCATTCCCGCCCCGTCGTCCCCGAATAAGGGGCTACGGATGAGCCGTGTCTTTTCCACCGATGGCACCCACCCGTACGACCAGGTGACCTGGGAGCGTCGCGATGTCGTGATGACCAACTGGCGCGACGGCACGGTCAATTTTGAGCAGCGCGGTGTCGAATTCCCCGATTTCTGGTCGGTGAACGCTGCCAACATCGTCACGAGCAAGTATTTCCGCGGTGCGGTAGGGGCACCGACCCGCGAGAGCTCGCTGCGCCAGCTGATCGACCGGGTAGTGACCGCGTATCGCAAGTCGGGCGAGGACAACGGCTACTTCGCCTCGGGTGACGATGCGGAGATCTTCGAGCACGAGCTCACGTACATGCTCTTGCACCAGATGTTCAGCTTCAATTCGCCCGTCTGGTTCAACGTCGGAACCACTGCTCCCCAGCAGGTCAGTGCCTGTTTCATTCTCGCAGTCGATGACCAGATGGAGTCGATCCTCAACTGGTACCGCGAGGAGGGGCTGATCTTCAAGGGTGGCTCCGGGTCCGGGATCAACCTTTCGCGCATCCGTTCCTCCAAGGAGCTGTTGTCCTCGGGAGGCACGGCATCCGGTCCGGTCAGTTTCATGCGGGGCGCTGATGCTTCTGCCGGCACTATCAAGTCCGGCGGGGCTACCCGTCGGGCCGCCAAGATGGTTGTTCTCGACGTCGATCACCCGGACGTTCTTGAATTCGTGGAGACGAAGGCCCGGGAAGAGGACAAGATCCGGGCGCTGCGGGATGCCGGCTTTGACATGGACCTCGGCGGCAGCGACATCGTGTCCGTGCAGTACCAGAACGCCAACAATTCGGTGCGCGTCAGCGATGAATTCATGCGTGCCGTTGAGGCGGATGGCGACCACCACTTGCGTGCCCGTCTTGACGGTTCGGTCATCGAGACGGTGAAGGCCCGTGAGCTCTGGGAGGCGATCGGCAAGGCGGCTTGGGCGTGCGCCGATCCTGGAGTGCAGTACGACGACACGATCAACGACTGGCACACCTGCCCGGAGTCGGGTCGCATCACGGCGAGTAACCCCTGCTCGGAGTACGTGCACCTGGACAATTCCTCCTGCAACCTCGCCTCGCTCAACCTCATGAAGTTCCTGCGCGACGACGGCACCTTCGAGGGTGACCGTTTTGTGCGGGCTGTCGAATTCGTGATCACGGCGATGGACATCTCCATCTGCTTCGCCGATTTCCCGACCCAAGCGATCGGCGACACCACCCGTGCCTTCCGTCAGCTGGGCATCGGCTACGCGAACCTGGGTGCGCTGCTCATGGCCACCGGCCACGCGTACGACTCGGAGGGTGGCCGGGCGCTGGCTGCCGGAATCACGTCGCTGATGACAGGTACGGCCTACCGTCGCAGCGCTGAGCTGGCGGCTGCGGTTGGACCGTACGACGGTTACGCCCGTAACGCGGTTGCCCACACCCGGGTGATGCGCAAGCACGCCGCCGCTAACGACGCGGTCCGTCCGATTGGCGCTGACGATGCCCGGCTCCTTGCTCTGGCAGCCAAGCAGTGGCAGCAGGGGCTGCGGCTCGGCGAGCGTAATGGCTGGCGCAACGCGCAGGCTTCAGTGCTGGCCCCCACGGGCACGATCGGCCTGATGATGGACTGCGACACCACAGGGATCGAGCCCGACCTCGCTCTCGTCAAGGTGAAGAAGCTGGTGGGCGGCGCGAGCATGCAGATCGTCAACCACACGGTGCCGAGGGCTCTGACCTCGCTCGGCTATGCCGACGAGACGATGGAAGCGATCGTCGAGCACATCAAGGAGCACGGCCACGTCGTAGACGCGCCGGGTCTTCGCCCCGAGCACTACGAGGTGTTCGACTGCGCGCTCGGAGAGCGGTCGATCGGCCCGATGGGCCACGTCCGCATGATGGCGGCGGCGCAGCCGTTCCTGTCGGGTGCCATCAGCAAGACCGTCAACATGCCCGCCTCCGCGACCGTCGAAGAGGTGGAGAACATCTACTTCGAAGGCTGGAAGCTCGGGCTCAAGGCCCTTGCGATCTACCGCGACAATTGCAAGGTCGGTCAGCCTTTGAACGACCTGAAGGGCAGTCGGGCGAATGCGAAGGCAGCGGCGGAGGCCGGCCATGTCGTCGAGTCTCGGCCGGTGCGCAAGCGCCTTCCCAAGAAGCGTCCGTCGCAGACCATCTCGTTCGCCGTCGGCGGGGCCGAGGGTTACCTGACCGCGGGTTCCTACCCTGACAACGGCCTCGGTGAGGTTTTCATCAAGATGTCCAAGCAGGGTTCCACCCTGGCCGGCGTCATGGATGCCTTCTCCGTCGCGGTGTCGATCGCCCTTCAGTACGGGGTCCCGCTCGACGCCTATGTCTCCAAGTTCATCAACATGCGATTCGACCCGGCCGGCCTCACCGATGACCCAGACGTTCGGCTGGCGCAATCAGTGATGGACTACCTGTTCCGCCGGCTGGCGCTCGACTACCTGCCGTACGAGCGGCGAGCCGAGCTCGGCATCTTCACCGCGGAGGAGCGGGCGGCGCAGACCGCGGCGCAGTACGGCGGCGGCGTCTCAGAGCTTGAGGCCGATGGGGTTGACGGCGTCGACGTTGAGACGCTGCGGGCATCGGCACCAGTCGCGAGCACGGCCGCTTCCCAGGCGCCCCGCGAGTCGACTGGCAGCGCCGGCACCACCGGAGCGATCGACATGCAGACCGCTGTCGACGCCCCGCTGTGCTTCACCTGCGGCGTCACCATGCGAGCTGCCGGTAGCTGCTATGTCTGCGAGCAGTGCGGCAGCACGAGCGGGTGTAGCTGATGACCCGCCCGACGACGACTTGCGATGGCACCTCGTGGGCCTACGACGGGACCAGCTGGGCATTCTGACCGGGCACTAGTTCTAAGCGCGACCAGATCTCTTTACTCAGGCGCGTGACCAGATTGCCTGATCCATTCGCGTGACCAAGTCAGACGGCTTGGTCGCGCGATCTGGTGACGCCGCTCGTCACCCCAGACGGACGGTCCCGTCGTCGTCCACACTCCAGCCCGGGTTGTGGGCGATCTCCCAGATCGCGCCGTTCGGGTCGGCGAAGTGGCCGTGGTAGCCGCCAAATGAGGCGTACTGCGGGTGCTTGAGGACTGTTCCGCCCGCCCGGATGGCGTCAGCAATGACCCTGTCGACCTCAACCGGGCTGTCGACGTTATGGGAGAGCGTCACTCCGCTCACCACTGCCTCCGCGCCGGAATCATCACCAAGGTCCTGGTTGAATTTCGTGGCTTCAAAGAGCCCGAGAATCGTCCCCCAGCCGATCTGGAAGAAGATGATCTCGCGGGGCACATCGAGCGTTGGGGTCCAGCCGAGCCCGTCAACGTAGAACGTTCGGGCGGCGTCCAGATCTGGTGTGGCAAGGGTGACGAAGCTGACGTGTTGGCGCATGCCTTCAGCCTGACAAATGAGCTGGGCCCGGTTAGTTCGTGCCCTTCCGTGCAACGGTGGCGGACGCCTGCTGCCCATGGCGCTGGGTGGCGAGGGTTTCCAACAGGCGTAGCCAGATCTCGCTTGGGGTGGGGTAGCTCGGCACGGCATGCCACAGTGCTTCGAGTGGCACTTTGCCCACGATGGCGATCGTCGCCGGATGCACCAGTTCGGAGATCGCCGTGCCGACGAAAGTGGCGCCCACGATGACATCGGCGGATCGGTCGATGACCAGCTTGGCTCGACCGACGTAATCGGGGCGCAGCAGCCAAGTACCCGCCAGGGCAGCCATGTCGTAGTCCACGGTCTCGATGTCCAGCCCTGCAGCCCGAGCGGTCTTCTCGGTGTGCCCGACCGAGCCGACCTCGGGTTCGGTGAAGGTCACCTGGGGCACCACGTCGTGGTCGGCGACGTCAACGTGACGGCTGTAGGGGCTGGTGTCCAGCGGTTGGCCAGTCGCCCGGGCCGCTGCCGCCTCGCCGGCGATGCGCGCCTGGTATTTACCCATGTGGGTAAGCAGGGCACGCCCGTTGACGTCGCCGATCGCGTAAAGCCATTCACCCGGGACGCCAGTGACGGTTAGCTGGTCATCGACCGCGATGAAGCCTCCGGGCTGCAGGCCGACCGTCTCCAGCCCGATGTCGTCGCTGTTTGGCCGGCGGCCGGCAGCGATCACGATCTCGTCGGCGATGATCACTCTGCCGTCGCTGAGGGTAGCGGCCACCTCGCCGCCGTGGACGTGGCCGTAGCCGGCCGAATTGACCTCAGGTCGAGAGACGGCCTGCACCCTGGCGCCGAGCACGACGTTCACCCCGGCTGCACGCAGCCGGTCAGCGACCAGCTCGCCGGCGAAAGGCTCGTTCTTGCTCAGCAGTTCCGGCTCACCCTCGACGATCGTGAGCTCCTGGACCCCGAGGCCGGTTAGCCAGGTGGCTGCCTCACAGGCAACTACGCCGCCGCCGACGATGATCACCCGCGGCGGGATGGTCTGGATGTGGGTGACGTCGCGGGAGATCCAGGGCCGGGCGGCCCGCAGTCCGTCGATGTTGGGCACTGCTGCCGACGATCCGGAATCGAGAATGACCGCGTGGCGCGCGGTGATGGTGCGGGTGCTGCCGTCGGGTTTGGTCACGACCACGGTGCGTTCGCCGTTGAGCCGCCCGTGGCCGCGGATGACGTCGATCCCGGTCGTCAGGCACCACTGGACCTGAGAGCTGTCGTCGAGGTTGTTGATGATGGAGTCGCGCTTGGCCAGCACGGCGTCGATGTCGAGTTTGCGATCGCCCAGCGCTTCCTTCACGCCCGGCACGGCGCGTCCGATGTCAAGCAGCTCCACTGGACGCAGCAGCCCCTTGCTCGGCATACACGCCCAGTACGAGCATTCGCCCCCGACCAGTTCCGCCTCCACGATGACGGCGTCCAGCCCGGAGTTCTGGGTTGCATACTGCGCGGCATTTTCCCCGGGAGGGGCCCCGCCGATGACGATGACGTCCCATTCGGTGCGCTGCGGATCAAGGGAGGCGGTCACGCGAGAACGCTACTGCGACCGCGACTCGTGGGCAGCCCCGGCTAGTAGGGAGTAGCGGGCGGCTGAACAGGAGTCACGGGCGTCGCCGGAGCTACCGGAGCGACGGAGACCGGCTGAAACGGCGTGGGCTGCGGGTAGGACGGTCCGTTCTGGATGGGGATCGCGCCTTCGGCTGAACCATCGAGGGTGGGGGCCGTCCACGGGACCTCCGGAGGCTGGCGGTCCGGTGCGAGGTGCGGTCCGTACGGGATCGCTGGCGCCTGCTGCCCCGCCGATCCGGGAGCGGTTTGCGGCGTTGTGACCGCCGGGGGAGCAGCGGCCAGGTCGGTAGTGCCGGGCGCGCCTTGGGTGGGTTCGGTGCTCGGCGGCACGGCTGGCGACGGCCCTGCCGGCGACCGCGTCGCAGGCGGGGTCACCGCGGAGGAGGGCGTCACGGAGGGCAGCGGCCTGCTCGAGGGCGAGGGAGACGGATGCGCCGGCTTCTGCGCGGTGTGCGTGGCACTGCAGGCGGTGAGCAGCCCTGCCGCCAGGAGCATCACGATGGAAGATGCCCTGCTCATCCACCATGTATACCGGCATCCCGTCGCGCCAAACGGGTGAATCTGACCCACCGCTTGACATACTTGTGAGTGGTCACTTACATTTTCTCGCATGGCAGTCCGGAGCACCGCAGAAGAGCGTCGTGAGGACGTCCTCAAGGCTGCGGTCATCGAATTCGCGGCCGGCGGCCTTGACGGCACCAGCACCGATGCCATCGCCCGTCGGGCCGGAATCAGCCAGCCCTACCTCTTCCGGCTTTACCCCACCAAGAAGGCGCTGTTCGTCGCCGCGGTCGACCGGACTTTCGCGCGGATGCGGCAGGCGCTTCGTGACGCCGCAGAAGGCCTGACCGGAATCGACGCCAAAGAAGCCATGGGCGCCGCTTACGTCGATCTGCTGCGCGACAAGACCTTCCTTCAGGTCCAGCTCCACGCCTACGCCGCGTCCTGTGACGACGATGACGTGCGGGAAGCGACCCGCAGCGGCTTCGGCCGTATGTGGGACGAGATTGTCGTGCTCTCGGGAATGGGCCCGGAGCAGTCGCGAGATTTCGTCGCCATCGGAATGCTGCTGAACGTGGCCGCGGCCATGGGCCTCGGCGCCGATTGCCCTGACGACCTGGCCGAGCGACTGCTCGGTGAGAAGGCCGCCATGGTTCCGAGCCCCGTCAACTAGCTCACCGCTTTCCCCTAGCACCTGACCACAACTGAACGCATGTCAGCTTTGTAAGTGGCTAGTCACTAGCCAGTTAACGACAGGAGAATTCCGATGGCCCTCGACACCGCTCCACCTGTCCCAAGCCTCGGCAAGAGCCGAAGGTCGTACGGCGCGTTGGCCACGATCATCGTCACGTCAGCGGCGGCGTTTATGGTGGCGCTCGACAACCTCGTCGTCACGACTGCCCTCCCCTCGATTCGCGAGCACCTCCACGCCGGGATCACAGGTCTGGAATGGACGGTGAACGCGTACACCCTCACCTTCGCCGTGCTGCTGCTGCCGATGGCGGCGCTCGGTGACCGCCTCGGCCGGCGCCGGGTCTTCCTGGGCGGCCTCGCCCTCTTCACGCTCGCCTCGGCGGCTGCCGCCCTCTCCACGAGTGCGTCACTACTGATCCTGGCCCGGGCGGCACAGGGAGTGGGCGGCGCGGCAGTTATGCCACTGTCACTCACGCTGCTCTCGGCGTCAGTGCCGGTAGCTCGGCGCGGCGCTGCTCTCGGGATCTGGGGCGCGGCGTCCGGCCTGGCCGTCGCTCTCGGCCCGATGCTCGGCGGAGCGGTGACCGACGGCTTCAGCTGGCAGTACATCTTCTGGCTGAACGTCCCGATCGGCTTGCTGCTGCTGCCGATCGCTCGCCGGGTGCTCGTCGAGCAGGTCGGCCCCACCACGCGGCTCGACCTGCCCGGGCTCCTGCTGGTGGCCGGCGGCCTGTTCGGCATCGTCTTCGGCATCGTGAACGGCAACAGCCACGGCTGGACCAGCAACGAGGTGCTCGGCGCGTTCATCCTCGGCGCTTTCCTGCTCGCCGGCTTCCTGTATCGCGAATCCCACACCGCCGCCCCGATGCTGCCGCTGCGCCTGTTCCGCAGCCGGGCCTTCACGTTCGTCAACATCGCCGCGTTGCTGATGAGCTTCGGAATGTTCGGCAGCGTCTTCCTGCTCTCCCAGTTCCTGCAGACCGCGATGGGCTACTCGCCGCTGGCTGCTGGCCTGAGGACGCTGCCATGGACCGCGATGCCGGTGGTGGTCGCTCCAATCGCCGGACCGCTGTCAGACCGCATCGGTGGCAAGCCACTGCTCGCCCTGGGTCTGGCCCTCCAGACCATCGGGCTGGCCTGGATCGCCTTGGTGGTCAGCAGCTCCGTCTCCTACACCTCCCTGATCCCCGCCTTCGTCCTCTCAGGCATCGGCATGGGCCTGTTCTTCGTGCCCGTGGCCACCGTGGTCTTCGGCAGCGTCGGACCGGACGAGCAGGGCGTCGCCAGCGGCACCAACAACTCCTTCCGTGAGCTCGGCGGGACGATGGGAGTGGCCGTGCTGGCGTCGGTGTTCAGCGCCGCCGGGAGTTTCGCGACGCCGACCGCCTTCGTTGATGGGCTCAAGCCGGCCCTGGTCGTCGGCGCCGTCGTCCTCGCCTTCGGGACCATCGCGGCCTTGATGATCCCCGGCCGCAAGGTCACCGCGACTCAGGCGGAAGCAGCGCAGGCGCCGACAGCGGAACTCATTCCCGCCTAGGTCTCACGCCCGACCCAGCGCCACTGGTTCAGCGTCGTATCTGATGCAGAACCAGTGGCGCTCTGGCGTCTGGGCTGCTAGGCGATCCCGTCAAGCTCTGACGTCGGGCGGACCTTGCCGAGCCCCCGATAGGCCTGCAGGGCGGTGCGTTCACCGCGAACCACGGCCGCTACCTCTTCGGCGACGGGGACCTCGACCCCGTGCTCGTGAGCAATGTCCACGACGACCTGGGCGCTTTTGGTTCCCTCCGCCACCATTCCGAGCTCGCTGGTGATCTCGTCGACCGTTCGACCACGGGCGAGCTCCTCACCCACCCGCCGGTTGCGCGACAGCGGCGACAGGCAGGTCGCCATCAGGTCGCCCAGTCCCGTCAGCCCCGCGAACGTGCGGGGATCGCCGCCCAGTGCGACGCCGAGCCGGGTCATTTCTGCCAGCCCGCGGGTGATGACCATGGCCCGCGTGTTGTCGCCCACCCCGAGCCCCTCGGCCATTCCAGCGGCGATCGCGGTGACATTCTTCAACGCTCCACCGAGCTCGCAGCCGACGACATCACTGTTGGTGTAGACCCGAAAAACGCTGCTGGCGAAGACGCGCTGGAGCGACTCCGCCAGGTGCTGGTCAGGAAACGCGATCACCGCCGCCGCGGCGAAGCCCTGAAGCACCTCTTTGGCCAGATTCGGTCCGGAAAGCACTCCGCTGGGATGGCCGGGGAGCACGTCGCCAATGACCTGCGTCATCCGCATCTGGCTGCCTCGCTCGAGGCCTTTCGACAAGCTCACCAACGGAATCCACGGCCGGATGTGTCCCGCGATCTCCTCGAGGGTCACCCGAAATGATTGCGAAGGCACCCCGACGACGACCACGTCGGCGTCGTAGACCGCCGCTTCCAGTTCGGTGGTGGCGGTCAGCCGCGGGTGTAGGCCCAGCCCGGCCAGATAATCCGGGTTTTCGTGGTCAGAGTTGATCCCGTCGACCGTGGACTGTCGGCGCGCCCAGAGCACGGTCTGCGTGTGGGCCGCAGCCAGCGACGCCACTGTGGTTCCCCAGGAACCGCCTCCAAGGACAGCGACACGAATGTCTCGGGTCATGACTGCTCCTAACGGGCGGACGAGCCGGCGCCATCTGTGTGACACGGTCGTGGTGATTGAACACGCGCAACGGGGGAGACTCACGGACATGCCCAAGATCGCCACAGCAGACCGCGTTGGACGAACTGAGCTGCTCGACTTTGTACGCGTACGCCACCACTGCCTCCTGCTGACGACCCGGGCTGACGGTTCGCCCCAGTTGAGCCCCGTCACCTGCGGTCTTGACGGTGAAGGCCGGCTCGTCATCTCCACCTATCCGGAGCGCGCGAAAACGGTGAACGCACGGCGCATTCCCACCGTGTCGGCGTGCATCCTCTCGGATGACTTCGGCGGCGCCTGGGTGCAACTCGACGGCACAGCGGAGGTGCTTGACATGCCCGCTGCCCTAGAGGGTTTGGTCGACTACTTCCGCTGCATCTCGGGTGAGCACCCCGACTGGGATGACTACCGCGCCGCGATGGTCAGGCAGGGAAAGAGCCTGCTGCGCATCACGATCGAGCGTTGGGGGCCGATCGCGACCGGCGGCTTTCCGCCTCGCCTGGCCGGATAGCCGGCTACGCGCCCGGAGTTACGCCTCCGGCCGCACACGCGGCGAAGGCGAGCCGGAAGGCGTCTCGGACCGCGCGGGAAACCTCGCGCAGCGCGGTCATCCGCCTGGCGTCGGCGGCGGCACTGAGTGGGGCTTCGCCGGCGGCCAACTCCACGACGGCTTCCAACCGCTGCGCGGTCGTGAGGACGCGAATGGCATCGCCCGGCGAGCCAGGGGGTAGCGGCAGCTTGAGCCCGCTGCGCTTGCGCAAGGACTGGATCGCCGCGACGATCTCCGGGCTGAGCCTGCCGACCTGGCCGATCTCGGCGATGACCTCAACGGCCGAGGTGACGCTTTCCGACAGGGCCTGCTCAGCTTCGCGCAACCGCGTAGCCGACGCCGGGCTGGCAGCCAGCCGTCCGACGAGCGGGATCAGCTCCCACTCGACAGTGACCAGCGGCTCGAGCACGCTCCCTCGCACGTCGATGTCGGGCGCCAGCAGCCAGCCGGGCTGCTCGACATCCAACGGCTGGACGGCGACCGCCTCACCGCTGCGCAGCGCTGCTGCCAGCGCGGCTCCGGCCAGTCCGTCCGGATCGCCAGGGATGGGCAGGCGTAACGAAACCTCGGCCGGCGCGCAACGGCGTAGCAAAGGCAGCACTCTGGACAACGGCACGGGGCCCTTCTCGTCGGGCAAGCCACGGACGGTGTGGGGTTCGTCATTGCCCTGGGCGCTGGCGAGCAGGTCGTCGCTGGCGGCGCGGCCGTCCAGCCACGCGCCGAGCCAGGCGGCCAGTAGCCCGCTGAGGAGATGCGGCGCGGGGGGCCGGGTCGCCCGCCGGACGCCAGGGGTCGGAAAGGTCATCGCCAAGCAACGCTACCGGGCACCCGCCCGCCGCGTTGGATGGCTGGCTCAGCCCTGCAAGGGATGTGCGTCACGCCGCCACATTGCAGGTGAATAGCTACTCGCTGGTAAGCTCTTCTCAGGCGGGACGTTTTTTCCGCCGCTCCCGCGGGCGAGTGGCCCGCGAGGTCGCTTGTACCGAGCATGTCGCTTCCGGGCTGATTGTTGAATCAGCCGCTGTTGCCGACCGTCTCCAAGCATGTCGCGGCCTACAACCGCTGATGGAGTTTCTCCTTGCCTGAGTACGTTCGCCGCGCTCGTCCGGCGTCGTTTTCCTCGTCCCATTCATCGTCCTCGCGCAACCCGCGTCGACGCTCTACCTCCACCGGCCGTCCGTCTGGACGCCCGTCCTCTTCCAGCGCTCGGCGCCCGCAGCCGTCCGCGCTCGACCTGGCGCTGACCGCCGCGCTCGACGCACCGGCACCGGCCGCCGACATGACCTTTGCCGAGCTCGGACTTCCCGAGCCGCTGGTCACCGCCCTTACCCGTCGGGGACTCCTGGCCCCCTTCGCGATTCAGGCCCGCACGCTTCCCGATGCACTGGCGGGCCGCGACATTCTTGGTCGCGCACAGACCGGCTCCGGCAAGACGCTGGGCTTCGGACTTCCGATGCTCGCGCGGCTCGGTGAAACCGTCGGGGATCGCCGTGAGCGTTCTCCGCGCGGCCTCGTGCTGGTTCCCACTCGGGAACTCGCGCGCCAGGTGGCTGACGTGTTGTCACCCCTTGGCCATGCGGTGGGCGTCCGGCTGACCACCGTCTATGGCGGTGCACCGATGGGCAAGCAGATCGATTCGCTCCGGCGTGGGGTCGACCTCGTCGTCGCCACTCCTGGTCGGTTGATCGACCTGATGGAGCGCGGCGCCGTGCGCCTCGACCGCGTAGTCATCTCCGTGCTCGACGAAGCTGACCACATGGCTGACCTCGGCTTCCTGCCGGCGGTCACCCAGATCCTCGACGAGACGGCTCCCGGTGGGCAGCGCATGCTGTTCTCCGCGACTCTCGACCGTGGGGTCGACAAACTGGTGACGCGTTACCTGAACGACCCGGGTATCCACGCCGTTGCTTCGGCGAATGCTCCTGTTGAGCTCGCCGATCACCGGGTGTTCATCACCCCTGCGTCGGACAAGGTGGCGATCGCCGCTGAGATGGCAAGCCGTCCGGCCCGCAGCCTGTTCTTCGTGCGCACCAAGCACGGAGCAGACCGGCTGGCAATGCAGCTCAGCCGCGCGGGTGCCCCGGCCGCTGCGATCCACGGCAACCTCAACCAAAACCAGCGCCAGCGCGCCCTCGCCGGCTTTGCCGCCGGCCACCCCCGGGTGCTGGTCGCCACCGACGTCGCCGCTCGCGGGATTCATGTGGACGACGTTGACCTGGTCGTGCATTTCGATCCGCCGAACGACTCGAAGGACTACCTGCACCGCTCCGGACGTACCGCTCGGGCTGGGGCCTCGGGCACGGTCGTCGCGCTCGTCGAGCCCGGTCAGGTCCGGCTGATGGCCCACATGCACGACGAGGCGGGCGTCAACCCGGTCAGCCACCGCGTCGCATCGGGTCACGAGGCCGTCGTCGAGATCGCCACGTCCGGTGAGCCCGTTCCGCCGCCCGCTCCGACCCCGGTGCGTACGTCGAACTCAGCCGGTTCGGGTCGCCCGCCGCGCAGCAGCGGCGGTGGCTACTCCTCGCGCGGACGTCGTCCGTCCTATGGCAGTGGCAGCGGTCGTCCGCAGGGCGGCTCTTCGAATGGCTCTGGCGCCTCGCGCTCAGGTGGTTCCTCCGGCTCCCGGCGTCCCACCCAGGCCGCCAGCTAGCTGGCGAGCGAACGCTCAAGCGGCGTCCGAAAGCGGGGCGTGACGCGGACACTGCCGATAATCTCGGCCATCCGTGCCGCCTCGCTTTCGACGTTGCCAGCGGCTTCGCTGCCCACGTCAGCGAGCAGTCGAACGGCGATCTCGCCGTTCGGGCGTTGCGCCCAGCCGCCGACGATCCGACCGTCCACCCACACCGTCGGACCGGGATTTCCGGAGCGGTCGAAGAGCGACCCTGCCGCCGCCGGTTGTCGGTGGTCCGGGTCGAGGAAGAAATCGCGCCCGGTCCAGCCCATGATGGTCGGGTCGAGCGCTGGGAGCAGCCGCGCCGAGGCCTGGTCGCCGGTTGCACTGCCGACTGATCCGCCGGCCGCGGTGTCGTCCTCAAGCACGAGCGCGGGCGTTCCGTCGAGATCGACCGCGACCGTGGGCACGGCTGCCAGCGCGCGCTTCGTCTCGCCTGCCGTCCAACCCGTCCACCAGGCGACGTCCGCTTTCGTTGCGGGCCCGTAGCGCCTCAGGTACGCGTGGGCCAGCTCGATCTGCGCCGCGACGGTGGGCAGCTCATCCGGCGTCAGTGGCAGCCTTGCCGCCGGGGCCCAGCGGTATTGACTGCTGATCCACGAACCCTTCGGGCGTCCGCGCACGATCTTTCCTTCGGCGGCCAGGATGAACAGCACTCGGCTCGTCAGGCTCTGCGTCGCGCCGCCGGTGCCGATGGTGATCTTCTTGCGCATCCCAGGCACCGCCTCGCCGATCTCGCTGCCAAACGCTTCACCCCGCCTGGACAGCACGGTCAGCGCGGCGTCCTCCAGCCGCGAAAGCAGCACTCCGCCCTGCTGGGTCAGCCCGGCCTGCTCGACGAATGTGATCAGCCGGCCGCGCTCACGGGCGGCGATGGCCCGGGTCGTGGCCGCGTGCACCACCGGAGCGAAATCGGCCGGCACGACGAAGACGGTCCGGCGCATGGCCAGCATCCGTACCAGGCTGCGTTCGTCATACAGGGCCGTCTCCATCGGCCCCAGCGCCCCGCCGCGCGCGGCCGCCGAGAGGAAGACTGATGCGGGGTCTGTCGAGTGCAGGGCGACCAGCGCCCGGGTGACCGCGACCGGGTCGGGAGCGGCGCCAGTCAGCAGGTGGCGACTGACGAGCATGGCGCGCCGGTCGGCGCCCGACATCGAGATCGAGGATGTCGAGGATGTCGAGGATGTCGTCGCCGTCACGTCGCCATCGTGCCTGCGGGCATGCCTGGCTGGGAAAAGAAGTTGTAGTCTGTAAAAGGTTGCTCTTGAGCAAGGATCGGGGTTTCGAATGACGGGACTGTCGCACCGCCGGCGGTTTCTCGTCCTTGGAATCTGCTGCCTGAGCCTGTTCATCGTCGGCCTGGACAACACGATCGTTAACGTTGCCCTGCCCTCCATCAGGAACGACCTCCATACGTCCGTCTCGGGCCTGCAATGGACGGTCGACGCCTACACCCTGGTGCTGGCCAGCCTGCTGATGTTTTCCGGATCGATGGCCGACCGCTTCGGCCGGCGGCGGGTGTTCCAGACCGGCTTGGTGACCTTCACGGCGGCCTCCCTGATGTGCAGTCTGGCGCCGGGCTTGGGCTGGCTCATCGCCTTCCGGATGCTGCAAGCCGTCGGTGGGTCGATGCTCAACCCGGTGGCGATGTCGATCATCACCAACACGTTCACCGATCCTCGCGAGCGGGCGCGCGCGATCGGCGTCTGGGGCGGAGTGGTCGGCATCAGCCTCGCCCTCGGCCCGGTCATTGGTGGCGCGCTCGTGGGGTCCGTCGGCTGGCGGTCGATCTTCTGGATCAACATCCCCGTGGGTCTCGCCGCCTTCGTGCTCTGCATCTTCTTCGTCCCGGAATCCAAGGCCGCCCGGGCACGCCGGTTTGATCCGGTCGGCCAGGTCCTGGTGATGACGATTCTGGCGAGCCTGACCTACGCGATCATCGAAGGACCGTCGCACGGTTTTCGCTCCACCGAGATCGTCACGCTCTTTGCGATTGCGTTCATCGGGCTCGTCGTGCTGATCGGTTACGAGCGTCGCCGGGTCGATCCGCTGATTGAGATTCGGCTCTTTCGCAGTGCTCCCTTCTCCGGAGCCACCGTCATCGCGGTTTGTGCGTTCGCCGCACTGGGCGGGTTCCTTTTCCTCAACACCCTTTATTTGCAGGAGGTTCGGGGACTATCGGCACTGGACGCCGGCCTCTACACGCTGCCGATGGCCGGGATGACGCTGATCTTTTCGCCGATTTCCGGCCGTATCGTCGCCAGTCACGGACCCCGGCTGCCCCTCGTGGCCGCCGGCATCGCGATGACCATCAGCGCCCTCATGCTGACCCAGGTCTCGAACGACACCTCGATTGAGTGGCTCTTCACCGCGTACGCGATCTTCGGATTCGGGTTCGGGGTTGTGAACGCGCCCATTACTAATACGGCGGTCTCAGGCCTGCCTAAGGAGCAGGCAGGTGTGGCAGCTGCCTTTGCGTCCACCAGCCGCCAGATCGGCCAGTCGTTGGGGGTCGCTGTCGTTGGGGCTGCCGCCACCGCGCGCGTGGTGGGGAGCTTCCGGGACGGTTTCGCCGTCGCCAGCCACGCCGGCTGGTGGACCATCGCGGGCTGCTCACTTGCCGTGCTGATCCTGGGTATCGCCACCACCGGGGAGTGGGCGAAGGGCACCGCCGACCGCGCCTCGGCGATGCTTCGCGAGCCGGCCGTCCAGGAGACGCCGGAGCTCGTCGGTGCCGGTTGACGGTCAGCTGTCCAGCACGCGCCAGACGCGCTGGGCGGAGATCGGGTAGCGAGTGCCGAGCGATTGCGCGAACAGGCTGACCCGCAGCTCCTCGATCATCCAACGAACCTCGGCGCTGACCTCAGGTGCTGCCTTCCGAGCGGCCTCCTGCAATTCGTGCACCTCGCGCATGCGGATGCGGTCGCGTGTCGGATCAGCGGCGACCTGTTCCAGGCGTCGCTTCATGGCGCGGACGTAGCGCCGAAGGTCGGCCAGTCTGGTCGCACCCGACGCCGCGACGAAGCCGGCGCCGACCAGCGAGCTCAGCTGGGTTCGTACGTCGTCGCGGGCTTCAGCGACGGCGGCGGGGGCCGGGCGGTTCAGCAGCGCCGCGACGTCGGCGGCGTCCGCCACGATCTGTTCAACCGCGTTGACAATGTCGCCCGTGGCGCCGGCCACGCCATTGCGGACGGCTTCGGCAAGCTTGGTGAAGCTCCCGTCATCCCAGGCCGGCCCACCACCGGCGACCATGAGTTGATCGATTGCTGCCGAGTGACAGTCGGCCAGCAGCTGCGCAACGCTCGCGTAGGGGTAGCTCGAGAGCACGAGCTTGGCGCGGGTACCCAGCCGGCCCGAGATCGCCTTCAGCGGCGACGCCGTCGTCAGTAGCAGGAGCCGCCTGGTGCCGGCCCACATGGCGACCTCCTGCTCGGCGGGGCTGGCTAATACCCGCAGGGCGACGCTCACCATCTCGTCCACCAGCGCCGGATAGCCCGTGATGACGCCGGTGGCCACCGTTCGCTCCACCGTTCTAGGGATCGAACCGCCCGGCCACCCGGTCAGTCCGGTGCGTTCCAGGTCTCCCCCTGCCGAGGCGACGGCAGCCTGCACTTGCGGGGCAAGCCGGCGGCGCAGCTCACCCAGATCCTTGCCCGTCGCGATGATGCTGCCGGTGTCGTCCTGGACCGCGAAGGTCGGTCGCAGGTGCGGGGGAAGCCGGTCGAGCTGCCAGTCCGCGCGGGCGACCGTGACCCCGGTCCGGCGCCGCAGCTCCCGTTCCAGCCCATCAAGCAGCGGCTCCGCGGGGTCGATGCGGGGGAGCACCTCGGCCGCGAATGTCGTTGGGGGAGTGAACGCTCTCCGCAGCGCCTTCGGCAGCGAACGGATCAAGGCCACGACGAGTTCTTCGCGGCGGCCCGGGACCTGCCAGCTCAGCTCGTCAGCGCCGCCGGACGTCGCGTCGCCGGCCTGCGGCAGCTGGGCCAGCGGGATGCGCACGGTCACGCCGTCCTGCTCCGCGCCGGGCTCAAAGGCGTACGACACCGGGAACCGGGCATTGCCGCGTTGCACCTGATCGGGAAACGCCTGTTCGACTTCCTGCAGGTCTGCCCCCCGCGCCTGCAGGGCTGCCGCCGTCAGGGTCAGCAGCTCAGGGTCGCGCCGGCGGGCGCCTTTCCACCAGCTGTCGAAATGTCGCCCGGAGACGACGTCGGGCCCGATTCGTGCGTCGTAGAAGTCAAAGAGCGTCTCGTCGTCGACGACGATGTCGCGCCGCCGAACGCGGTGTTCGAGCTCAGCAATCTCGGTGCGCAATTGCTGGTTCGCCGCAAAGAAGGCGTGATGGGTGTGCCAGTCGCCTTCCACCAGCGCCCGGCGGATGAAGAGCTCGCGGGAGAGCTCCGGGTCAACGGCTCCGTAGCCCACCTTGCGGTGGGCAACGATGGGCAGCCCATAAAGCGTGATGCGTTCGTAGGCCATCACCTGGCCGCGGCGCTTCTCCCAGTGCGGCTCGCTATAGGTCCTCGTGGCGAGGTGGCCGGCCAGTGGCTCGACCCATTCGGGCTCGATGCGCGCCGCCACCCGGGCAAAGAGCCGAGAGGTTTCCACCAGCTCCGCAGCCATCACCCAACGCGGCGGTTTCTTGGCGAGGGCTGAGCCCGGGAAGATCAAGAATCGGCTGCCACGGGCGCCGCGCATACTCGCGCTTGTCGCCCTCGCGCATCCCGATGTGGGACAGCAGCCCCGCCAGCAGTGCCTGATGAACGGTTGCCGGTGGAGCTGTCTCGGTGGCCAACTCGGCTGCCGGGCCGATGCTCAGCTCAAGCCCGCGGGCCGCGGTGCGCAACTGCCCGACCAGGTCCTGCCATTCGCGGACGCGCAGGTAGTGCAGAAATTCGGCGGAGCACATGCGGCGAAAACTGCTGGAGGAACGGGACTTCTGCTGCTCGCCGAGGTAGCGCCAGAGGTTGAGCATGCCCAGGAAGTCCGAGGTGGGGTCGGTGAAGCGGGCGTGGCTGGCGTCGGCGGCCTGTTGCTTGTCGGACGGTCGTTCGCGCGGGTCCTGGATGGACAGCGCGGCGGCAATGACGATGACCTCGTCGATGCAGCCGAGCCGACCCGGCTTCCAGCACCATCCGGCCCAGCCGTGGGTCGATGGGCAGCCGGGTCAGCTGGCGGCCGATGGCGGTCAGCTTCGCCGGACCTGCCGCCCCTCGCTGGAGCGCGCCGAGCTCGAAGAGGAGGGCCAGCCCGTCGCGGACCCCGCGCCGATCCGGCGGGTCGACGAAGGGAAAGTCCTCGACCTCCCCGGGGTCGCCGAGGCCGAGAGCGGCCATCTGCAGCAGCACGGATGCCAGGTTGGTGCGGGTGATCTCCGGGTCGGTGAATTCGGGACGGGTGTCGAAGTCCTCCTGCGAATACAGCCGGATGCAGATGCCGTCCTCGAGCCGGCCGCAGCGTCCGGCTCGCTGGCGCGCGGAGGCCTGCGAGACCCGCTCGATCGGCAGCCGCTGCACCTTCGTGCGGTAGCTGTAGCGGGAGATGCGCGCGTTGCCCGTGTCGACGACGTAGCGGATTCCCGGCACGGTCAGCGAGGTCTCCGCGACGTTGGTCGCCAGGACCACGCGCCGCCCCGGATGTGTCGGCGAAGACGCGGTGCTGCTCGCCGATGGACAGCCGGGCGTACAGCGGAACGACTTCTTGCGTCAGCGCCGGGCTGCCGGCTGGTCCTTGACCCGCTCGAGCGCCTCGGCCGCGTCTCGGATCTCGCGTTCGCCGGAGCAGAACACCAGAACGTCGCCGGGGCCTTCCCTGGCCAGCTCGCGGACCGCCTCGCACGATGGCCTGCGGCTGGTCCAGCCCATCCCGGCCGGATGTCGTCGTCATCGGGCTCCAGGGGGCGGTAGCGCACCTCGACGGGGTAGCTGCGTCCGGAGACCTCGATGACCGGCACCGGCGGCGATCCCGGTCGGTCGAAATGGCGGGCGAACCGCTCGGTGTCGATCGTTGCCGAGGTGATGATCACCTTCAGCTCGGGCCGCCGGGGAAGCAGCTGGGCGAGGTAGCCCAGGATCAGGTCGATGTTGAGGCTGCGTTCATGCGCCTCGTCGATGATCAGGGTGTCGTAGCGGCGCAGCAGGCGGTCGTGCGCGATCTCGGTCAGCAGGATGCCGTCGGTCATGATCTTGACGAGCGTCTGGTCGTCAGTGTGATCGGCGAAGCGCACCTGGTAGCCGATCGGCGTGTCCGAGCTCGGTGTTCAGCTCCTCGGCGATGCGGTCGGCCACGGTCCGGGCCGCAAGCCTGCCGCGGCTGGGTGTGGCCGATTTGGCCCCGGACGCCGCGGCCCAGTTCAAGGCAGATCTTTGGCAGCTGGGTCGTCTTGCCAGAGCCCGTCTCGCCGGCCACGACGACGACCTGATTCGCCTCGATCGCCTCACGGATGTCGGCGACCCGGGAGGCGATCGGCAGCTGGGCGGGGTAGGTGACCGGCGGGACGCTGGCACGGCGCCGTTCCAGGCGCGCCTCGGCCGCTTCGACCGCCGTGGCGATGCCGGCGCGATCGGCATCGCTACGGGCGGCCGCCAACCGCCGCCCCAGCCGGTGCGCATCGCGAAACATCAGCTCGCCGATGCGCCGGCGCAGCCCGCTGGTCGTGGCATGGACACCGTCCTGATCAGGCGCGGTCAGGACGGTGTCGGCCACGCCTTCCAGGCTGCCATGACGAGCCGCTTGCTGCCGACCGGCTCAGGGAAGTCGAACGTCTCCGGGTCCGGCCCGATCCGCCCGCCCGATGACAGGCCGGACAGGATCGCCATCTCGTCATCGGTGAGGTCGAAGTCGAAGATCTCGAGGTTCTCGGCGATCCGCGACGGGCGTCACCGACTTCGGGATGGCGATCACGCCGTGCTGCGATGTGCCAGCGCAGCACGACCTGCGCCGGCGACTTGCCGTGCGCCTCGGCGAGCGCCGCGATGTCGGGTCGTCGAGCAGGCCCCTTGCCCTGGCCGATCGGGCTCCAGGCCTCGGTGGCGATCTGGTGCTTCGGCGTGGTAGGCGCGCAGCTCGTCCTGCGGCCAGCCGGGGGTGCAGCTCGACCTGGTTGACCGCCGGGATGATGCCGGTCTCTTCGCGCAGCCGGTTGAGGTGGCGCGCGGTGAAGTTGGAGACGCCGATCGCCCGGGCGCGGCCGTCCGCGTAGAGCTTCTCCAGCGCCTTCCAGGCTTCGACGTAGAGGTCGCGCTTCGGGCAGCGGCCAGTGGATCAGGTAAGGTCGAGCGTCTCGATGCCGAGCTTGTCCATGCTGACGTCGAACGCGCGCAGCGCGCTGTCGTAGCCCTGGTCGGCGTTCCACAGCTTGGTGGTGATGAACAGCTCGTCGCGCGGGACGCCGGATTCGGCGATCGCCTTTCCGACGCCCTCTTCGTTGCCGTAGGCGGCGGCGGTGTCGATCAGCCGGTAGCCCGCGGCAATCGCGGTCTCCACCGGCTCGATCACCTGATCGGGCGGCACCTGGAAGACGCCGAAACCCAGCTGAGGGATGGTCACGCCGTTGTTGAGCACGACGGTCGGTATGGAGGGGCTCGACGGCACGTTGGGTCTCCTGGATGTAGTGATGTTGGCCGCGCATCAATGTGCGGACAAATCTGTATGTAGGTCGTTATTTAGTCGCCCGATGCTGAGCGCACCCGACCCTCGTTGACAGCTAGTGATGACTCCGTCACCCGTTCGGGTGCCGTCGCGAGTCGGTGCGTGCTATTAGCGCGGAAAAGCGGGATCCTCACCTCAGCATCTCTGTCAGATGCAAGAGGGAGCAGTCGGTGCTTGGCCGCCGTTTAGTCAGGACGCGAAGTCTTGTGGCCCGACGCAGTGTTGCTATAGGCGCAGCGCTCGTCATCGGCTCGTTGAGCGTGCTGAGCGGATGTACCACAGCACCTCCGGTATCAATCGTCGCCACAGGAGATTCCATCGCCCGCGGATTCGACGCCTGTGGCCTGCTGTCGGATTGCCCGGCGGTGTCTTACGCCACCGGCACGAGCCCGAGCTCAGACAGCTTGTACCGCAGGCTCCTGACCTCAAACCCTGGGCTTCTCGGCCATGAATACAACGACGCCGAGGTGGGTGCTCGCGCCTCGGATCTCTTTTCGGAGATGTCACTAGCTGTCTGGCAGAAGGCCGACGTCGTCACCGTGTTGATCGGCTCCAACGACGCTTGCACCAGCACGGTCGGGCAGATGACGCCGGTGAGCGACTTCCGGGCATCCATCAACGATGCATTCGGCCTGTTCTTCAGCAACCGACCCGGCGCCCGGATCGTGCTGTCCTCGATCCCCGACATTTACCGGGTGTGGCAGGTCGGACATACGAATCCGCGAGCCCGCATGATTTGGCAGGCCGCCGGTCTGTGCCCGTCCATGCTGAGCAATCCGGCCTCCAGCGCCCCCGCGGATCAGCTGCGCCGGGCGATGGTGTCGCTGCAGATCGCCAAGTACGACGCGGCGCTGGCCTCCGTCTGCGCCGCCTACCGCGGCTGCCGGTGGGATGGCGGTGCCCTGGGGCGCTACCAGTTCCAGGCGTCTGACCTGAGCTCCTTTGACTTCTTTCATCCGAGCCCGCAAGGACATCGGGCGTTGGCAGCGATTGCCTGGGCGGCGTACGGGTCCCGCAAGTAGCGCCGAGGACGGGCTTGAACGAAAGCCTCGGAGGTCAGGTGACCCCGCGCAGCAGCTGACTGGCCAGGTATAGCTCGGCGACGCCCGCGCTCTGCTCAGCGAAATCGGCGCCCAGCGACTGCACCATTTGCGTCTCGGCATGGCTCGCGGACCAGGCGAGCAGTTGCAGCCGGCGAAGCATCACCAGCGACGGCAGCGCGGCGACGTCTTCGCGGTCAACGGCGCAAACCCGGCGGTAGCCCGCGAGCCAACCGGCGATCAGCCCACCCAGCTCAGGGCTGTGCTCCAGGAAGGAGACCGACGCCGCGAGGTCGTACAGGTACCAAGAGAGTCCGCAGTCGTCGAAATCGATCACCGTGATGTCGGTGGTGTCGCCGTCGGCTATCAGCAGATTGGCGGCCCGAAGGTCGGCGTGGATGAGGCCAAAGCGATGGCTGGCCTGGCCGTAGGCACCCAGCCGATCGATCACCTGTCGCTCAGCCGCCTCCAAAACCGCCCGCGTGGACGCCTCAGCGCCGGCTCTCCAGTCGCCCCAGCGCGCTGGTTGTCCGCCGTCCCCCAGCGCTGCTGGCAGATCCCAGCTGAATCGGGTGAAGCCGGCAGGCCGCGTCCAATGCCGGGAGTGCTCGTGGAGTCGGCCCGCGATCTCGCCGATGATCGGCATCCCGCCGGCCAGCGAACCCGCCTCGGGCGCCGAACCTTCGACGAAGGTGAACATCACCGCATGACGAGCTGACGACGACGAGGCAGACGACGTCGATGAGGTAGGGGAGGTAGACGAGGTCAGGGTGGCGACCCGGCTTCCGCGCAAGGTCGGTACCACGGCGGGCGTTCGCACCACACCGTCCTGCCGAAGCGCCGTAATCCAGGCCAGCTCGCTGCCCAGGGCCGCCTTGGAGTGATAGCCCGGCCGGTTCAATCGCAGCACGGTTCGATTGCCGGCGGCGCGGTCGCGTACCGAATAGGTGGCGTTCTCGGAGATGCAGAGCAGATCAAGTTGCGCGTCGTCGGTGTGGCCCCAGCACGCCGCAGCAGCTCGCGCGGCAGCTTCGCCGAAGACCCCGTCCAGGTGAGTCCCGCCCTCGCTGTCGATCGCCGCGCTGTCCTTGCTCACGATAGTCCGTGGCGTCGTTAGGCCAGCCGGACCAACACCTTTGGCAGTCGCAAGCCGATCTCTCAAGTCGGGCACGACGTCGACTTCACCAGCGGGAGCTCATTGCATGGCTCGGACTCAGGCAGGTCTGCGAAAGACGCTGGCCCTCGCAACGTTGGCGACCCTGTCGATGAGCGCCGGCGTGGCGGCGACCTGCTCCGGTATTGCCCAGGCCTCGACGAGCCAGGCGATCACCCTGACGGCGAGCCCGCAGACGTACCACGGCCATGCGTTGCAGCTCAAACGCTCGCCTGGGGCCACGACGAGCCCGGCTGCCGGGATGCGCGCTTTCGCGGGAATTGCCGGCACGACGACCCCCGTCCCGGCATCCGTGAACCTCAGCAAGTCCGACGTACCGGTCGCCGATCAGGGCCCCCTTGCCTCGTGTGCGACCTGGGCCATTGGCTACGCGATGATGGGCTGGTTCGCCCGCAGCCAGGGACATGCTGGTGCGCCTTACGCGCCGATGTACGTCTACTCGCAGGTTGATGGCGGCAAGGACGCCGGGACGTCACCGGCCGCGGTGCTCAACGTGCTGCGTACTCAGGGCATCGACACTGCCGCGGACTACGCGAAGCACCACGCGTCACCGACGGTCAACTACAAGCAGCTGCCGACCGCGGCGGAGAAGACCGCTGCCGCCAACAACAAGATCACCGGCTGGGTAACGCTCTACAACACACTGGGGTCGCCCGGCCAGACGGCTGTGACGAACCTGAAGCAAGCTCTCGCGTCAGGTCGGCCGGTCGCGCTCGCAATCGCGGTCTACCAGCACTTCATGGACGTAGCCGGACCCAGCTCGGTGGTGAGCTCCACCGGCAACCTCGGCCAGCTGCTCGGCTACCACGAGGTGCTCGCGGTGGGCTACAACAGCACCGGTGTGCAGATCCAGAACTCGTGGGGCACCTACTGGGGCAACAAGGGCTACGCGACGCTCGACTGGGGCTACGTCTCCAAGTTCTCGTTCGAGGCGGAAACCATCGCCGGATTGAGCACGACGACAAACGCCGCGCGCCCGGTCGTCAAGACGGTGAGCCCGGCATCAGGCCCCAACACCGGGGGTCAGATCGTCACCATCACGGGAAGCCGGCTGCAGTCACCCATCATCAGCATCAGTGGCAATAGCGTCACCCCGTTGACAGTGTCGAGCGACGGCACCCGCCTCACCTTCCGCACGCCGCCTGGCATCGCCGGAACGGCCGCGTTGCGCGTCAGCACTCCGCTGGGAGTCAGCGTCGCCGGACCCCTCACCTACCGCTACGTGCGGACCAACACCTAGCCCGCAAGGTGCGCGGCGGTCTAACCGCGCGGGGCCTGCCAACTTCCAGGGTCGACCCCTCCGGGAACCGGCGCCGCCGGGTCGTAGGGCGTGCGGGTGAAGATGAAGGACGCGATGTTCAGCGCCACCAGGCCGGCAGCCGGGCCGTTTTGCTCCGGATCGCGCAGGAACCTCAAGGATTCGCCCTTGAAGTAGCCGTCCAAGCCGATCCAGCTCCCGTCGGGGCCCGGATGGAACCGGGATCCGCGGCCGCCTGGCGGGTCGGCGTCCAGCAGCAGCTCAGCGCTGCCGACGGCGCGAAGCGTGTAACCGGACGGTCCCCAGAACCACCGGCCGAGTGCCTCGAGCGTCCCCTCAGCCGGGGCGGCCGGCACCCATTCCGCCGCGACCCGGGGCTCGTTGTCGCTGACGATGCGGGCCAGATCGTTTGCTAGTGCGGGCCGTAGGCCGGACGTGGAATTGGCCATCACGATCGCGCCGTCGCCGGACCCGGAGTCGATACGCATGATCGCCAAGAAGCCGGGCATCGAGCCGCCGTGGCCGAAGCTGCGCTCACCGCCGGAGTTCCAGATCTGCAGGCCCAAGCCGTGCGCGCCGGTCCAAGCCTCGCCGCGCCGGTCATCGACCGCCTGCGGCTCGCGCATCTCCTCCAGCGTCGACGTGGCCAACACAGTGGGTCCGGCATCCGAGGGGCTGCCGGTCAAAAATCCCACCCATCGCGCGAGGTCGGCCACTGTCGTCCAGAGCTGCCCGGCCGGAGCCATCGCACCGGCGTCGTGCTCTGGCTCGGGGAGCAGCAGGTCGGCATATGGATGCACCGCGAAACCGGCGGCGTGGGGACGTTCGGGCCGGGTCGTCGTCCGCGTCATGCCCAGCGGCCGCAGAAGTTCCTGGCTGACGGTCTGCTCCCACGGGGCGTCGCGCAGCCTGGCTACCAGCTCGCCGAGCAGCGCAAAACCCACGTTCGAGTAGTGAAAACGTCGCCCGGGGCGGGCCAGTCTGGCCGCGGTCGGATCCTGCAGCGAATGGGTCACCAGGTCAGCGAAGTCGGCGCCGCGGGTGCGCTCCCACCAGGGGCCGGCGGTCTCGGCACGCAGGCCGGCCGAGTGCGAAAGCAGCTGGGCGATCGTCACCCCGTCGAACGCACCCGGCAGGTGGCGCTCGAGCGGGTCGGTGAGATCGAGACGTCCCTCGTCACGTAGGCGCATGACCTGCACTGCCACGAAAGTCTTGGTGATCGACCCGCAGCGGTACTGCACGTCGGCGTCCGGAGCTGTCCCGTCGACGCGGCCGGCACCGCCGGACCAGATCAGGACGTTGTCGCGCACCACACCGCCGACCACGGACGGAAGCCGTTGCTGCGACTGTTCGGCAGCAATCCTGGCCGCGAGCAGATCCTCCGTCTGTGTTCTCACGTGGCAGACGGTAATCAGCAGCGGCCGCTAATCAGTGGAGGGCGGCTCCGATGAGATGGCCGAGTCCGTATGTCGCCCCGGTCGCAATCGCCACCATCGCCAGCTGAGTGAGAGCGCCGCGCAACGGTCGCTCGTTCGTCAGCCGTGAGACGAAGGCCCCTCCCGCGGCGGCAGCCACCCCCGAGCACACCAGCGTCATCCACAGCCCGGTGAAGCCCGCCAGCAGTGGCAGCAGCGGAATGAAGGCACCCAGCGCGAAGGCCAGGAAGCTCGATCCGGCGGCGACGCGAGGGGAGGGCAGCGCATCGGGATCTATCCCGAGTTCCTCCCGCGCGTGGAAACGTAGTGCCAGGTCAGCGTCGGCGGCGATCTCGCGAGCAGCGGCCCGGGCCGTCTCCTCGGTCAGTCCGTGACGCACCAGCATTTGGGCCAGTTCAGCCTTTTCGGCTTCGGGCCGGCGCAGCAGCTCGCGGCGTTCGGAGTCGAGCTCGCGGGCCACCATGGCGTTTTGGGTGTGGACGCTGGTCCACTCGCCCGCGGCCATGCTGAAGGCGCCAGCGACGAGCCCCGCTAACCCGCTCACCACAAGGAACGAGTGGCTCGCCCCGCCGCCGCCGACACCCGCAATCAGGCTGGTGTTAGTGATCAGGCCGTCCATCGCGCCGAAAACGCTGGCACGCAGCCAGCCGCCACTGACCTTGCGATGCCCGTGATGACGTTCTTCGGGATTCGCCGGCGCTTCCGCCGTCAGGTCGGGATCGGCCGCGGGGCGCGCTGGGGGCGCGGCGGCCGAACTCGTGGACGCGGCGGGGGACATGTCCCTATTGCACCCAACGAATTCAAGATCGTCTAGGAAGGGAAACATGCCCTTCGTGCTGCTGGAGGCACTAGACCGCCCGCCGGTACGCCCGGGCGGCAAGGGGAATGAAGACCAGCAGGATGCCGATGATCCAGGCCATCGACTGCAAGAAATGCACCATCGTCGGTCCGCCGAAGGTGAGGTTTCGTAGCACGTTGCAGACGACCGTGACCGGGTTGATGTAGGCGAAGCCCTGCAGCCAGCCGGGCATGGTCGCGACCGGAACGAAAGCGGCACTGGCGAAGGTCAGCGGGAAGAGCCAGATCAGGCCGGCCGACTGCACTGTCTCCGGGTCACGGATGGTCAACCCGATGTAGGCCGCGATGGTGCAGATCGCGACGCCGAACGCGACGGCGATGAGGACCAGCAACACTGCTGCGGGGAAGCTCGTGGTGATGCGGTAGCCGACGGCGTAGCCAACTGCGATCATGAGCAACACGCTGAACAGGCCGTGGACGGTGTCGGCGGTGAGCCGGCCGAGGAGTACCGCCGAGCGGCTCATGGGTAGCGATCGGAAGCGCTCGACGAGTCCGTTCTTCAGGTCGTCGGCGAGCCCGATCGCCGTACCGAAACAGGTGAAAGCGGCGGTCTGGACGATGATTCCGGGCAGCAGGTAATTGACGTAGCTGCCGTTGGAGACGGCGATGGCGCCGCCGAAGACGTAGCGAAACAGCAGTACGAACATCACTGGCTGAATCGCCGAAAAGACGATGAAGGCGGGCACCCTCACGTAACGCAACAGGTAGCGCTTCGCGATGACGGACGAATCCGCGATCACCCACGGGACGCTCATGCGGGCTCCTGCACAACGCGTCGCGGATCCTCTTCGGCATCGCCCGCCGGGCCCCCATCGTCGGCGCTGCCGGCACCCGGTTCGGCGTCGAACTCGTCGTTGGCGGTGCGTCCCGTCAGGCTCAGAAAGACGTCGTCGAGGCTCGGCCGACGCAGCTCCAACCCAAGGATCGGAAGGCTCACGGCGTCGAGCCTGCGGACCAGTTCGGTGAGCAGGGCCGGACCATCCTGGCCCGCCGGGACGGCTAGCGATCCCGGCTCCTCGTCGCGATGGGCGTCGCCCTGGCCCAGCCCGCTGAGCGCGGTGATGGCGTCGTCGACCCGCTCCGGAGCCACCTGCACGGCGAGCACGTCTCCGCCGATCGAATCCTTCAGCTCCTGGCTGGTGCCCCGCGCGATGACGCTGCCGTGGTCAATCACCACGATGCCGTCGGCAAGCTGGTCGGCCTCCTCCAGGTATTGCGTGGTCAACAGGACGGTCGCGCCGTCGCTCACCAGATCACGGATGAAGTCCCAGAGCTCGGCGCGGCTGCGGGGATCGAGGCCGGTGGTCGGCTCGTCCAGCAACAGCACCTTCGGCTGGGCCACCAGACTGGCGCCCAAATCGAGGCGTCGCCTCATGCCGCCCGAATACGTACGCACCGGACGGTCGGCGGCGTCGGCCAGCTTCAGCCGCTCGAGCACCTCACCGGTACGGCGGCGGGCGACCTTGGTGCCCAGGTGGTAGAGCCGGCCCACCATCTCCACGTTTTCGCGGCCGGTCAGGTTGTCATCGACGGCCGCGAACTGTCCCGCCAAGCCGATCACCTTGCGGACTGCCTCAGGTGACTTCAAGACGTCGATGCCTTCGACCTCTGCCCGCCCGCGATCGGGGGTGATCAGCGTGGTCAGCACTCTGACGGCCGTTGTCTTGCCCGAGCCGTTGGGCCCGAGGAGCCCGAGCACCGTCCCGCGCGGAACCTCGAGGCTGATGCCCCTCAGCGCCTGCACGGTATTGGGTGGCTTGCCGAAGGTCTTCCACAAATCTTCGACCAGCACTGCCGTCGAACTACTCACGCAAGCTCCTCACAACCGCTTGTTGGTCTCGCCCATGTTGACGAACCGGTACGACAGAAATCATCGTGCTCGGGCGGGTTCGGGATGATCTGACCCGCATCGCGACCCAAGGCCTGAGGCCAAAGGTTCGGAGCGGATCGGCCGGGTCGAGCGACTGGTTCAGGCCAGCCGATCGAGCAAGATGTCCAACGCCTCGCGCGTCTTCTCACGGCGCTTCTCCAGCAGCCGCGAAGCGCCTTCATATCCACCGCCGGTGGCGAGCGCAGCCAATGGTGTGCCGACGAAAGCCAGTTCCTACATCTCTTGCGTCAGCCCACCGATTCCCATTCCCACCGCGGCCACGGCCGGCACGCCCACCAGGGTGCCGACCAGCCAGTTGCGATAGGTCGAGACGTCGGCGCTCACAATGACCCGGCAGTGGCCGCTGGATGCCGGCCGGACCTCGAGGGAAAGCCGGTTGACGTCCTTGAGCAGCAGCGTCCCACTGAAGTCGAGCCCGCGACGCAGGTCAGCCACCAGTCCCGTTCGCGGCAGCCAGTCACCGCCGAGCCCGACCCGGCGACCACGCGTGAAGAACTGGCGCTTCACTGCGGTGTCGAACACGTCAGCCATTCGATCCGGCGCCACCGGAAGCTGGCGCGCGACGGTGGCTATCGGCTCCAATCGTGAACGCGGCGCGGGGGTGGGCAACGCCAGGCCATGCTTGAGATTTCCCCGCTGCCATTCCGCAAGCGCCTGGCCCGCGGCGTCCTCCGAGAGGCCAGCCTCGCGAAGCACATCAAGGACCGTCTCCTCGTCGAGCATCGCCTCGCCGGAGTGCGGATCGCCGGCGACATCCAGCTCGGCCGCGCGCCGGACCACCAGCGCAAGGTCCTCCTGGGACAGCCGTCGAGACACCTGACCAGGATAGGTCACCCGGGGGTCAGAACGGCAGGAAGAGCGTCACGCGACGCCCGCAGCACGGGCAGACCCCGACGTCGGTCTGCTGCTCCTCATCCGAGGCCGCGAAGGACGCCAATGGGACCCCTCCGCCACACCAGGGACACGTGACCTCAGCGTGGTCGGGAACGACCGAACCGCCGCCGCCGTCGTCCATGCTGCGATCATCGTTGACGTGTCGACACTCCCGAGCAGGAACGTGCTGATGGCCTTGCAGTTCTGGCCGCGGGGAGGGTCGGCGCAGGTGGTGCGTTACCTGGCTCCCGAGATTGTGGCCGCGGGGTGGCCGGTTTCGCTCGTCACCGGCTCCTACGGCCGGCCCGGCGACGATGGCTACGCCCCGGAATTCTTCTCGCGGATACCGGTGACGGCCGTCGACTACACCCCGGCGATGGACGCCTTCCGCGAAGGCGGGGATCCCTTCTCGCTGCCTGTTCCGCTGCATCCGTCGTTCGAGGAACGTGAAGGCGCTCCGGACCGGGTGTACGCCAGCGTCGACGACGAGGATTACGAGCGGCAAGTCGCCGCCTGGTCCTCGGCACTGCTCGAGGGTGGCCTCGAATGGGCCACGGTCGCGCACCTGCACCACCTGACGCCGGTCAGTGAAGCGCTGCAACGGCTGCGGCCCGACCTGCCGCTGGTGATCCAGCTGCACGGGACCGAGATGAACATGGTCGAGATCATCGACCGGCGCCATGCCGAGGGCGCCCAACCCTCAGAGGGCTGGCAGTACGCCACGCAGTGGGCCGCTCGGTTACGTAGGTGGGCCGCCCGCGCCGACCGGGTGATCGTGGGTTCGCCGACTGATGTGACGCGTGCGCTGGCACTTTTCGAGCTGACGGCCGACCAGATCACGGTCATCGCGCCGGGGGTAGACCAGGAGCATTTCAGCCCGCAGCGGCGCAGCACGGCAGAACGGCTGGAACTGCTGAAGACGTGGCTGGTCGACGACCCGCGCGGTTGGGACGAGTCGGGCGTGGTCGGTTCAGTTCGCTACACATCGGCAGACCTCGCTGCCTTCGCTGATCCGGCGCGGCCCGTGCTGATCTTTGTCGGGCGGTTCACCGAACAGAAGCGACTCCCTTTGCTGCTTCGCGCCTATGCGAGGGCGCGCCGCGATGAGGGCTTGCGTGCTCCGCTGCTGGTTTGGGGCGGCTTTCCGGGCGAGTGGGAGGGCGAGCATCCGGTGTCGGTGGTGCGCCGCGAGGGGATCGAGGGGGTTTTCTTCACCGGCTGGCACGGCCATGAGGAGCTCCCGACCGGCCTGGGCTGCGCCGATGTCTTCGTGGGACCATCGGTGGGTGAGGCTTTCGGGCAGGTGTTCATCGAGGCGATGGCATGTGGCTTGCCGGTGATCACGTCAGCGTCGGGCGGGCCGCTGGCGTTCGTCAACGACGTGCCTGGCAAGCCGAACGGCTGGCTGGTCAAGCCCGATGACGAGCAGTCTTTGAGGCAGGCGCTGGTCGACGCGACGACCGGTCCCGATGCCGCCGAGCGGCGGGAGATCCGGGCCGCGCATGCTCTCGAGCAGGTACGCGCCCGCTTCTCCTGGTCAGCGGCGGCGCAGCAGGTGATCGGCCTCTACGAGCAGATTGCGACTTCATGACCTCCATTCCCCCGTCCGGCAAGCAGGTCGAGCTTCGCCATGGAGAGCACCGCGCGGTGATCGTCGAGCTCGGCGGTGGGCTGCGCACCTACGACGTCGGGGAGCGCCAGATCCTCGACGGTTATCCGGAGTCGGAGCTGGTAGGAGGCGGCCGTGGCCAGGTGCTCTTCCCCTGGCCGAACCGGCTGGACGGCGGCCGCTGGAATGACGCCGGAGTCGAGCGGCAGCTGCCGCTGTCGGAACCCACCGCCGGCAACGCGATCCATGGATTGGTCCGCTGGTCGCAGTGGGACGTGGCCCCGGCGGGGCAGGCCGGCGCCCGGGCCACCTTCACGCTCATGCCGCAGTCGGGTTTTCCCTTCCGGCTCGCTGTCCGCATCGACTATCAGGTCAGCGTCGGAGGGCTGTCGGTGACGACGACGGTGCGCAACGAATCCGCCCGGCCCGCTCCGTTCGGGCTGGGATTTCACCCCTACCTGGCGGCCGGCGACGGTCTCGTGGACGAGCTGACGCTCACGGTTCCGGCGGAGACCAGGCTGCTGCTCAATGACCGGGGTCTGCCAACCGGTCGCGTCCCGGTCGCCGCCGGCAGCGGGCCGGATTTCCGGGCCGGACGGCTCATCGGCCCCGAGGTCATTGATGACCCCTTCACTGATGTGCAACGGGGGGAGGGTGAATTGGCCCGGGTCACGGTCAACGGTCCGGACGGAGCCGTGGAGCTCTGGGCAGGCCCAGGATTTGAGTATTTACAGGCGTTTACGGGCGACACATTGAGCCCAGCGGTGCGTCGGCGCGGGCTGGCGGTCGAGCCGATGACCTGCCCGCCCAATGCCCTGGCCACTGGCGAGGGACTGATCCACCTCGATCCGGACGCCTCCGTCGAGCTGGAATGGGGAATCACCCCGACCCGCTGAGATACCGCTGGGGCGCGACGACCAGATGGCCGGTCTCGAAGAGCTCGGTCGCGACCCGCAGCACGCCGCCGACCGGGGCGCCGGAGGCGTTCGCCAGCAGCTCAGCCACCGCCCGGAGCGGCAGCTGCCCGTCGCAGCCGGCCAGCAGCGCCGTTGTCACCGGGTCCACTCCGACCGTCTGCGGGAGCGCGTCCAGCAGCACCGCGCGCCGCTCCACCGCTACCCAGCCCTCCTCGGTGGGCACGGATTCCTCAACCAGGCGAATGCCGTCAGCCACCCGAAGCCGCAGGTCACCGAGATCGGTGGCGGGTGAGTCCAGGAAGGCGCTTCGGGAGAGCCACCCTTCCAGCCTCGCACCACTGGGCGGGCCGGCTTCCGCCGTCAGGTCCAGCACCCGGACCCGGGGAGCAGCGTCGGTGCGTCGCAGCATGATCATTCCGTACGCGATTCCGGCCGCGCCCAGCCTGGTGAGGTGGGCGAGCCAGCTTTGCGCGCGGGCCGTCGCAGCGGGCTCGGGTTCGTCCTCGTCACGCCACAGCGCGATGTGCTCCGCTGGGTCAAGCACCTCTCGGAGCAGGATCAGCCCGTCGCAGTCAGCGGGGAGCATCGCAGCCGGCCGCTCCTGCCAGTCGCCGTTCGGGGGCACCACCCACGAGGTCAGTACCTGTGCGATCCCACCCGGTGCGAGCACAGCGCCCGTCTCGTGAAGCAGCCGTTCGAGCCCACCGTCGTCGCCGCCTATCGCATCTCGATAGGTCAGTGCCTGCGGGCCGGGAGGAGCTAGCACGAAGGGCGGGTTGCTGACGACCAGGTCGAAGAGGTCGCCGGCGACCGGTTCGAGGAGGTCGCCGCATCTGAGGTCGACAGCGTCGCTCGGGAGCCCGCTCAGAGCGAAGGTCAGTCGCGACATGGCGATCGCCCGCGGCACCGAATCGGTGGCGGTGACGCGACGTGCGGTCCGCGTCAGGTGCAGCGCCTGAATGCCGCCGCCGGTGCCCAGGTCCAGCGCCGAATCCACCGGCGAACGCAGCGTCGCTGCCAGCAGGGTGAGTGACGCGGCGCCGATGCCGATCACGTGATCCGCCGGAGGTGGGTGCTTTCTGGCGATGTCGGCGGCGATCCACCATTCGTCCTCGTGCGGCCGCAGATCCAAGGCCGCCCGGACCAGGCCGTCGCCCGCGGGTTCGAGCACGGATTCGGGTAGAAAGGCTGCGGCGCCTGCCGGTTCGTCGCGAGCCAGCAGAAAGAGCCGCACGAGCACGTCCAGCTCGGATGAACCGCTCGCTGCTGCCAGGGCGGGCACAAGCTCGCCGCGGCCGAGCGATGCCGTCGCCACCGGGCCGAGTAACGCGTCGACCCCGTCCACGGTGTATCCGACGGATCCGAAGAGGGACCGGAGCTGGCCGGCGAGCGGCAGCAGCGCGGCGGGATCGGTGCTCACGCCGACCAGCTTGCCCGCCCGTCACACCCGGACGGACCCGGCACAGCTGCGGGCAGCGAATGTGGCGTGGGCCCGGATCGTGTCGACGCCTGCCCGGTCGGCGATCAGCACACGCACGCTGAAGGACCCGCTGGGTGCCACGGTGCGTTTGTTGGCGGACAAGACGGTCGCATTGTTGTCGGTCAGCGCCACGTCCACGTGCCAGAGCTGGCCGGCGCGGTTGGCTTCGACCTCGTACTCGACCTCGATGCGGCCGTCGTCATGCTTGGCCTTGAGCGTCCAGGTGCCGCCGCCGACGCAGGCTCCGCTGGCTTTGATCGCGGGACTGCCTCCACCCTTGGCCTGGGCCGGCCCGGCAGCTGCCAGCGGGGCCGCGGCGGCGGCGGTGAGTACGAGTGCCGCGGCTGACCGGCGCATTGCGGTGGTGCTCATGGTGTCTCCCTTGATCGTGGATGGATGTCCTGGGAGGGACCATCTCGAGATCTTGGGACTAGTCGCCATTGGACCTACGTGCTACTACGCCGCCTTGGTTTACGGGCAGGATCAAGACGTGCCGCCCGGTCGTCTGTCGCCGTCGCAGGCGCGGCGGATCGCACTGGCGGCTCAAGGCTTCGGCAAACCACGGCCGGCGCTACCGGCAACGAGGCACCTGCGGGCGACGGCGGACCGGCTGCACCTCATCCAGATTGACTCGGTCAGCGTGCTGGTGCGCAGTCACTACCTGCCGCTGTTCAGCCGCCTTGGACCGTATGACCGCGGCCTGCTGGACAAGCTCGCCTGGCCCGCCCGGGGCGAGCACCAGTTCTTCGAGACCTGGGCCCATGAGGCGTCGCTGATGCCGGTCGCGTATGAACCCCTGCTGCGCTGGCGCAAGCGGCGGGCGCTTAACCACGAGCGGGTGTGGAGCGGCCTTTCGCGCGTCGCCCGTGAGCAGCCCGAGCTGGTCGCCCACCTGCTCGAACGCGTACGTGCCGACGGGCCACTGGCCGCCAGCGAGGTGACCGCCCCCCGGGAGCGGACGCCCGGCGCCATGTGGGACTGGTCGCAGGAGAAGCAGGCTCTGGAGTGGCTTTTCGTCACCGGCCAGCTGCACGTGGCGTCTCGACGGACCTCCTTCGAGCGGCTCTACGACATTCCCGAGCGCGTCCTGCCGGCGGCCGTTCTGAACGCGCCTACTCCCGACGAGTCCGAAGCCAAGGCCCAACTGCTGATCCATGCCGCGCAGGCGTTGGGAGTCGCGACCTTGGCTGACCTGGCCGACTACTTCCGGATGACCGTCCCGACCGCCCGGCCCGTCGTGGCTGAGCTCGTCGCTTCCGGCGAGCTGTCGGAGATCTCGGTCGAGGGGTGGAAGCAGGGCGCTTATGTGCGTCCGGGGTTCGTCATCCCGCGCCGGCTGGATGCCAGAGCATTGCTGACCCCGTTCGATCCGGTGGTCTGGGAACGCGACAGGGCGCTGCGCCTTTTCGGATTCGACTACCGGATCGAGATTTACGTTCCGGCGGTCAAGCGTGTCTACGGCTACTACGTCTTGCCCTTCCTGCTCGGCGACACGATCGCCGCGCGGGTGGATCTGAAGGCCGACCGCTCCGGCGGCGTACCGACCCTTCACGTGAAGGGGGCGTTCGGCGAGCAAGGGATCGATCCGGAGACGGTTGCCGCGGCGCTCGCCGTCGAGCTCGCCGACATGGCGCTGTGGCTCGGACTGAGCGACATCCGGATCGACGATCGCGGCGATCTGGTGGCCCCTCTGCGGCGCGCGATGGCCTGATCAGAGGCCATTCTGTGATGTGATTCCGACCACGTTGATTTCCGGCCCTCGCGGCGTTTCACGGGCGAAAGTCCGGACTTCCCGCATGGATCAGCCGAGGCGAGATCCATGACTTGTGCCGGCCTCTCCACGAGGTGAAACCTGCACTGCGGCCGCGTCGGGATCGACCGGCTCCGGAAGTCTCGGGCGCCGTCCGGAGGCCGATTTGCGCTGTATGCAGGACGATGTCGACGACCTCAGCCGCGCGGCGGGGTCGGCAGCTTGCGGTGGGATTCCTGCGCTAGGGGGCTTCGAGTCGATCCCGATACCCCCACGCGAGGACGTCGTGACCTACGATCCCGAGGCCGAGGATGAAGGTTTGGCGGGCTGGCGCAGCCCGCCGGCACCACCCCACCCAGGGGTGGTTCATCCCGGGTAACGCGCCGGAGTCCATTCGGCGCGGTATGAACTGGTGGGCGGTTCAAACTGTCAGTCAATTGGCAGCGGGCTGCCTGCCCGATCTCCCATGACGGCAGATCGCTCGACGAACGGAGACCCATGGCCCTGACGACCCCGCAGCGAGGACGAGCGCCGGTCACTCCGCCGCCCGACCGAAGCCGGACGCGCGCCGACGTCAAGGCCCGCACTTATCGCACAGACCGGTGGTGGCTGGCGCCGCTGGTGCAGTTCCTCGGGCTGTCGGCCTTCATCGTCTACGGGACGATCGCCGCCTTCCGTAACGCGCACTACTTCGCTGACCCGTACCTGTCGCCGTTCTACTCGCCCTGCCTGACCAACCATTGCGTTGACCACTACACGCCGGAATTCCTCGGCGGCTGGTGGAGCTTCTCGCCGGCCTTCTTGATCCTGATCTTCCCGCTCGGCTTCCGCTTCACCTGCTACTACTACCGCAAGGCCTACTACCGGTCCTTCTGGCTGTCACCGCCGGCCTGCGCAGTGCCGGACGCTCACAGCAAGTACACGGGCGAGAGCCGTTTCCCGCTGATCATCCAGAACATCCACCGGTACTTCTTCTACGTCGCGCTGCTTTTCGCAGTGCTGCTGACGTACGACTTCGCCCGGGCCTTCGACTTCAACGGAAGCTTCGGCAT
Source organism: uncultured Actinomycetota bacterium (assembly GCA_963839015.1). Taxonomy (GTDB): domain Bacteria; phylum Actinomycetota; class Actinomycetes; order Frankiales; family Frankiaceae; genus DATAZK01. The sequence continues at coordinate 666,507 of CAWITL010000002.1, forward strand.
CGGGGTCGGCACCGCCGTACTGGGCATCAACGTCTTCCTGATCTCGATCTACACGCTCTCGTGTCACTCCTGTCGACACATCATTGGTGGACAGCTGAAGTCGTTCAGCAAGCATCCGATGCGTTATCGCTACTGGAAGGGCGTCAGCAAGCTGAACGGTCATCACATGCTGCTGGCCTGGCTGAGCCTGGTGTGGATTGCCGTGGCCGACCTCTACATCTGGCTCGTTGCCAACGGGACCATTACCGACTACCACTGGATCTCCTGATGAGCGATACGAGCACCAGTCCGTCGACGGTGCACACCGCGCCCATTCACGCGACTGCAGCGGAAATCCACGACTACGACGTCATCGTCGTGGGAGCGGGCGGCGCCGGCTTGCGCGCCGCAATCGAGGCCCATGAGCGCGGCGCAAAGACGGCCATCGTCTGCAAGAGCCTGCTCGGCAAAGCCCACACCGTCATGGCTGAGGGCGGCATCGCCGCGGCCATGGGCAACGTCTGGGAAGACGACAACTGGCGCGTGCATTTCCGCGACACCATGCGCGGCGGAAAGATGCTCAACAACTGGCGGATGGCGCAGTTGCATGCGCAGGAGGCTCCCGACCGGGTCATGGAACTGGAGGAGTGGGGCGCGGTTTTCGACCGCACACCCGACGGCCGGATCCTGCAGCGTGACTTCGGCGGCCACCGGTTCGCCCGGCTGGCCCACGTCGGCGACCGCACCGGCCTGGAGATGATCCGCACCCTGCAAAACCGTGCCGTCACGTCGCGCATCGACGTCTTCATGGAATGCACCGTGCTCAAGCTGCTCACCGAGGACGGCAAGCCAGGCAACCGGATCGCGGGTGCTTACGCGTACTGGCGCGAGTCGGGCACGTTTGTGCAGTTCAACGCGCCGACCGTGGTGCTGGCGACAGGTGGCATCGGCAAGTCCTACAAGGTGACCTCGAACTCCTGGGAGTACACCGGCGACGGTCATTCGCTGGCGATGGAGGCCGGCGCCGACCTGATGGACATGGAATTCGTCCAGTTCCATCCGACCGGCATGGTCTGGCCGCCCTCGGTCAAGGGGATCCTCGTCACCGAGGGCGTCCGCGGGGATGGCGGAGTGCTGCGCAACAGCGAGGGCAAGCGCTTCATGTTCAACTACATCCCTGAGGTCTTCGCCTCGGAGACGTCGGACACCGAAGAAGAAGCAGACCGCTGGTACACCGACAAGGCCACCGCCCGCCGGCCACCTGAGCTGCTGCCGCGCGATGAGGTGGCCCGCGCCATCAACTCAGAGATCAAGGCCGGCCGTGGCTCACCCCACGGCGGGGTCTTCCTCGACATCGCGTCCCGGCGGCCCGCTGAATACATCGAGCGGCGGCTGCCGTCGATGTATCACCAGTTCAAAGAGCTGGCTGACGTCGACATCACCGCTGAGCCGATGGAGGTCGGCCCGACCTGTCACTACGTGATGGGTGGGATCCGGGTCGACGCCGACACCGCGGCTGCCACGATTCCGGGGCTGTACGCCGCCGGCGAGTGCGCGGCGGGAATGCACGGCTCTAACCGGCTGGGTGGCAATTCGCTCGGCGACCTGCTGGTCTTCGGCAAGCGCGCCGGAGAGGCCGCCGCTGAATACGCCAAGGCGCTCTCGCCGGGCAAGCGACCGAAAGTCGACCCCAAGCAGGTGACCGAGATCGCGGCTGCCGCGCTCGCTCCCTTCGAGCGTGACCCCGCCAAGAACCCCTACACGGTGCACGCCAAGCTGCAGACGGTCATGAATGACCTGGTCGGCATCATCCGCACCGAGGCCGAGCTCGAGCAGGCGCTCAAAGAGTTGGCTGTGCTCAAGGATGAGGCGGCCGAGACCGGGGTCGAGGGCCACCGCCAATTCAACCCGGGCTGGCACCTCGCGATCGACCTTCGCAACATGATCCGGATCTCCGAGTGCATCGCCATGGCGGCCCTGGCGCGGCATGAGAGCCGCGGCGGACATACCCGAGAGGACTACCCGGGGCCCCGCGAGGAGTTCGCCCACATCAACCACGTGTTGCGTCTGCGCGGCGGTGAGATCCAGCTGCGCGCTGAGCCGCTGCCGGAGATGCCTGCCGAGCTGCGCACGTTGTTCGAGACGCCACCAGCAGCACCGGCCGACCAGAAGAAGGCGGATTCCTGATGTCGTACGACCTGAAGATGCGCGTGTGGCGGGGCGATGCCGAAGGCGGCGACCTGACCGACTACACCGTTCCGGTCGAGACCGGTGAGGTCGTGCTGGATGCGATCCACCGCATCCAGCAGACGCAGTCGGGCGATCTGGCGGTCCGCTGGAATTGCAAGGCCGGCAAGTGCGGCTCGTGCAGCATGGAGATCAACGGCAAGCCGCGGCTGGCCTGCATGACGCGGCTTTCGACCTTCGAGCCGACCGAGACCATCACGGTCACTCCGCTGCGCACGTTTCCGGTGATTCGCGACCTCGTCACGGACGTCTCGTTCAACTTCGAGATGGCTTCCCGGGTGCCCGGCTTCGCGCCGCGGCCGCGGGAGAAGGACGGCACGCACCGGATGCAGCAGATCGACGTCGACCGGGTGCAGGAGTTCCACAAGTGCATCGAGTGCTTCCTGTGTCAGACCGTGTGTCACGTCATTCGTGACCACGATGAGAACAAGGAAAAGTTCGCCGGCCCGCGCATGTTCATCAAGTACGCCGAGCTGGAGATGCACCCGCTCGACACCAATGACCGTCGCGACATCCTGCGCGAAAAGGCCGGGATCGGGATGTGCAACATCACCAAGTGCTGCACCGAGGTCTGCCCCGAACACATCAAGATCACGGACAACGCCATCATCCCCTTGAAGGAGCGCGTGGTCGACAACTCCTACGACCCGCTGGTCTGGCTCGGGCGAAAGATCCGGCGCCGCGACAAGTCCGACACCTGAGTCACTCCCCGGCAGACGCCTGAGCAAGGAGCCTGCTCACCGCGAGTCGCACCAAGTCAGGGCTACCGACCGGGCTTAGCGTGTTTGATATGTCCGAATCGGTGCTGGCGCTTGCGGATGTGACCGTCCGCCGAGGCGCGGCGACCCTGCTGGACAGTGTCAATTGGACCGTTCGCGACGGTGAGCGCTGGGCAGTCCTGGGATCCAACGGCGCGGGTAAGACGACCCTGCTGCAAGTCGCCGCCACGACCCTGACCCCCACCTCGGGATCGGTGCAGGTGCTCGGCGAAGAGCTCGACGCGACGAATTCCGGCGCCGTCGACGTCTACGAGCTGCGCCCGCGGATCGGGCTCGCGAGTTCGGCGGTGGGCGAGCGGCTGCCAGCCGGTGAGCTGGTTCGCGATGCTGTCGTAACGGCTGGATATGCGGTACTCGGCCGAGGCAGCGAGTATTACGACCCGGCTGACGACCTGCGTGCGCTGCGGCTGCTGGAGCAGCTGGGATGCGGTCGGATTGCCGATCGGGCGTACGGCACGCTTTCGGAGGGTGAGCGTAAGCGGGTTCAGATCGCCCGGGCGTTGATGACCGATCCCGAGCTGCTGCTGCTTGATGAGCCGGCGGCCGGCCTTGATCTCGGTGCCCGGGAGGCCCTGATGCGGCGCCTGACGCGGGTGATGGCCAGCCCGGATGGTCCGGTGCTGGTCATCGTGAGCCACCACGTGGAGGAGATTCCACCGGGTGTCACGCACGCGCTGCTACTGCGCGGGGGATCAGTCGTCGCGGCAGGCCCGATCGAAGAAGTACTTACGGCAGAGCCGCTTTCGCGGTGTTTCGGACTGCCGCTGGCCGTCGATCAGCCGGCTGCCGGCCGCTACACCGCTCGGCTTGCGCCGCCGCGCCGGATGCCTGCATTCGCTTCCGGCGCGGCCGAGCAAGCGAGGGTGCGTCAGGCCGGCTGAGCTACGCGGCTGGTGCGCTCGGCGAGCTCTCCGCCGTGGGTGTGCGCCAGCTTCTCCGCAGCGGCCCGCATCTCGGCTCCGACTTCACGGAATTGGGCCAGGGCGGGGTTCTCGGCAGCCAGCGTGAACTCGGTCTCGACGATCGTCAGATCGAGCCGCCACACGTCTTCCAGGATCCGGCGCACCCAGCCGGTCGAGTGGTCCCAGCCTTCCCGCGGGGTGCCGGCTGCGTAGCTGCCACCGCGCACGACCACGAGTTCGGCAGGCTTGCCGGCGAGCGGCGTATTGCCGGGGGTCATGCGGGGATCGGTGATGACCAGATCCACGTAGGTCTTGAAATGCTGGGACACCCCGAAGTTGTAGAGCGGAATGGCAAACAGCAGCGCGTCGGCCGTGATCAGTTCGTCCGTCAGGGTCGCAGCCAGCGCGACAGCACTCCGCTGCTCGGGCGTGCGCTCGTCCTGCGGGGTCATGGAGGCTGCTACGGCGGCGGGCCAGTAGGTCGCCGGGACGGGATCGCGTCCGAGATGGCGGGTGACGACCTCGCTGGCCGGATGGCCGCTTCGCCAAGCCGCTTCGACAACGTCAGCGATCGCGCGGCTGACGGAACCCTGGACGCGAATGCTGGCGTCGAGACGAAAGAGTGACAAGGGATTACTCCTGTGTGGGTGCAGTGGTGGTGGACGGGTCAGACAGGGAGCGCCGCGTCAGGGTCCGGCGTCGCCAAGGCAACGGGAGGCCGTGACACAGGTTCATGACAGCGAATCTTACGCAACACAGACGATCTGGCAAATAGATCATCTGCTATCTCACATACCGCGTGTCGGGGCTGGACGCCGGCCATAGAATCGCCACGTGTCCCAGGCGAGGAGTGCGTTCGCACCCGCGGAGCAAAACGCCGCGACTGACGTCGTGTGCTCTGGCGCCGATGGCAGCGAGGCGGATCTGGGATGGGCACTGGCCATCGTCAGCCGGGCGTTTCGACTGCAGGCCGGCTCTTCCCTGAGTGAGCTGCCTGGCGGCCCACGCGGCTTTCTGGTGCTCAGATCCGTGGCGCAGGGCCAGCCTCGCTCGCAGCTCGCCTTGGCCCAGCAGCTGGGTGTCGACAAGACGGTCATGACGTACCTGCTCGACGAGCTGGAAGGTGCTGGCCTGGTCACGCGGCGTCCCGACCCGGCTGACCGGCGCGCGCGTCAGGTGGCGATCACGCCGTCGGGGACATCGGCACTGGAGGAATTCGGCCGGCGGGTGGAGGAGGCGGAGGCGAAGGTGCTCGCTCCGTTGAGCGCCGCGGAACGCACAACGCTGCGCGAGCTGCTCGGGCGCGCCGCGAACGCTGCCCAGAACGTCGGGGATGCGGCACAGGTGTGCCTGGAGGGCGCCGAAGCGACCGAAGCCGCCGCGGACTGCTAGCTCGCGCTGCCCGTCAACTCACTGGTGCCGGCGTTTCCGGTCGCTGGGTCGGCTGCCGCTGCCGACGGCGACCCGGGAGGGAGCTTGCGGGCCGCCAGGAGGCCCGCGCCGGCCAAAGCAACCAGCGCCGCGAGGGCCGCCGCCAGGGGACCTGTCACGAACGCGGCACGGACACCGAGCGAGTCGATCAGCAGGCCCGCGATCACCGATCCGGTGGCCACTCCAACGTTGATACCGGTGCTCTGCCAGGTGAAGCCTTCGGTGAGGGCGCTGGGTGGGATCACACGGGCTACCAGAGCGCTGCTGGCGATCAGCGTGGGGGCGATCGAGACGCCGATGAGCAAAGATGCCGGAGCCATCTGCCAGATCGAGCTGGCTGCTATCGCGGGCGTCGCCAGAATCGCCAGGGTTGCCAGCGACCCCCGGTAGCGCACGGCTACGTCACGGCGCCAGCGTCGCGCTCCGTACCAGAGGCCTGCCACCATGCTGCCGAAGGCGATGAGGCCGAGCAGCACGCCCGATAGTCCTGAGGCGCCGTGATGCTGGCTGAACGCGATGATGGCGACTTCGGTGCCGCCGAAGACAATGCCGATCAGCACACTGCTGACGATCAGCACCCACATGGCGGGAACGCGCCAGGCGGCCGAGCCCGCGCTGGCTCGGAAGGTTGGTGGCTCGCTGGCATGTGCGGCGACGAAAGGCACCGTGCCGATGACTGCCAGCGCGCCGGCCACGATGGGCGCGAGCAGCGTGTTGACGGTCGCCAGGGCGGTGACGAGCACGGGACCTAGGACGAAGACGAGCTCGTCTGCGGCGCTCTCGAAGGCGAGGGCGGTCGTCAGATATGGCCCGTTGCCGAGCAGGTAGGACCATCGGGTGCGCACGAGCGATGGATAGGGAAGCTGTCCCGCCCCGGCAATGATTGCTCCGACGAACAAGACCGCGACGGGCCCGTCAGTTGCGGCGGAGACGACCAGCACCGTGATGCCCGTGAGGAAGACGGCCAGCAGTCTGGGAAGCACGAAGGATTGGCCCCGCCGGTCGACGAACCGGCCGACGAAGGGAGTGGCGGCCGCCTGCGTCAGCGTGTGGGCAGCGCTCGCCGCGCCGGCCAGGGCGTAGGAATCCGTACGGTGACGCACCACCAGGAGAACGGCGATGGTCATCATCGACATGGGCATCCGGCCCACGAATCCGGCTACCACAAAAGGACGGGCACCTGGCGTACGAAGGACGGTCCGGTAAGGGCTCGTCACGTGAACCTATGTTGCCAGGTCGCGCACAGGCTCAGCGATGATTTCCGGCCGCCGGGCGCTTGGCCGCACCCGCCGATTCAGCGGCGCGCTACTGCGAGCGCGCCGATTCCGTCGGCTCTGACTCCGAGGGGGCTGGCTCCGCAGGAAGCGTCAGGGTCTGGGTGGATTCGGCAGGGTCCTCGGGTGATTCGGGGGCGTCAGTGGCCGGGGCTGGCGGCGCTGGCTCCACCGAGGGTTCGGGCGCCTCGCGGTCATAGACGACGTCCTCGTCGTAGGGAGCGTCGACCGCTGCGGCGTTGATGACGCTTCCGTCAGCCGTGACCGCGGGCCAGGTGGCGCCGTCCGCCGGCGGTCGCGCGGGCGGTGCGCTGCGAAGTGAGCGCGGCCGGCGCAGCAGCGCCCGGCAGTGTTCAGCGAGCGCGTCGGCTTCCGATTCCAGCGCCAGGACGTCGTCGGGATCGGACACCTCCTTGAGCCGCTCTCCGATACCCGACAGCTGTGCCAGAGCCTCCGCGAACGTGTATTGGGCGACCGACACCGGTCCCCTCCTCTGTTTGTGCATCTTGGGGGCGGCAATGGCGATTCCCAGCGGGATGACGAGCGCCGCCAGGATCGGCCAGATCTGAGTCACTGCGGCGGCAGCCACCACGGCGATGGCGATTGCTGCCGCGACCAGCCGGATGATCAGCAGCCGCCGGGCGCGCACCTGCTCGCCCCGGACAGTGGCCTGACGGATGTCTTCGGCCAGCAGGTGTCGGGTCTGCTCGACCTTGCGCGCCGCTCGCCGCATCGCGGCATCGCCGGCCTCAGCAACCGCCGACACAGTGTCTTCGACAAGGTCAGAGGCTCGCTGCAGCCGCCGCACGATGGAGATGGTGGCCTCGTCGGCGCTGGCGTACGACTGATGTGCGACCTCCTCGGCGGCGGCCGGCTCGTCGGGTGAGCCCAGCCCGGTGAGCACCGGGGTGGTCGAGGTGGCAATGGCGCGCACCACCGCCTCCGAGTCATACGGAGCCAGACTCAACGGCCGCCCGTCCTGGCGCAGCAGGAGCAGGATGTCGTGGCCGGCGAGAGTGGCCTCCCGGAGCCCGTTGGCGAGCTGATCGCCGGCTGACGATCCGGTGGCCTTCGGGGAGTACACCCGCACGTCCATGTCGAAGCCGGAGCCCTCAAGGGTCATGCGGGCCCGTTCCAACGCCGGATCGCCGGCGGCGGCCACAAGGCCGACCGAGGCCGGTGCTTCTGGCACCCGCAAGTCGCGCTGGCGTTCGGCCAACCTGGCGGAGACGGCAGCCGCCCGCACCTGTTCCCGCCGATCTCCCAGCCAGACGGCGGTGGGCTCCGGGTCCAGGGCGGTGACGCCGAAGATCGCGCAATGGCGTGACGGGTCGTAGCTCAGCAAGCCACCGGCCCGGATGTAGTGGCCGTCCACCAGCAGATCGGCGACCGCCACGTCATGCAGGCGGCGAAGGGAATCGTCGATGGCGGCACGGGAATCCGACGTGAGCTCGCATGGAAGGGTGCAAATCCCCTCCTCCGTCTCTTCCAACAGCACGAACGCATCGACGTTCGAAGCCGGATCGTCAGCTGCCGCCGCGCCCTGCAGTCCGCGCACGTATCCGAAAACCCAGATCCGGCGGGGGAACGCGGTACGAAACTGATCTTCGACGGCGCGCAGGATGTCGCTCACCTGAATCAGGCGCCGCTCCCCGTCCAGTCGAGCGCCGCGTTCCATCACGGCCCTCAGGATACGGACGCGGCCAGGCCAAGCGTGGGACGCGGCAGCCGCCGTCATCTAGCCTCTGGTTATGCCGTTTTACCTGGCGCGACAGCCCGCCGCAGACGCCTTGCTCGATGACGATCCGCTGGCTCTGCTCATCGGAATGCTGCTGGACCAGCAGATCCCGCTCGAGAAGGCCTTCTCCGGTCCTTACGTGCTACGCGAGCGCCTCGGGGGCCATCTCGACGCCGCTGAGATCGCCTCGTACGAGCCGGAGGCGTTTGCCGCGATCTTCGGGCAGACGCCGGCGATCCACCGTTTTCCCAAAGCGATGGCGGCGCGCGTACAGACGCTGTGCCGCATTGTCGTTGAGGAGTACGACGGCGAGGCAGGAGCGGTTTGGGCCACGGCCACCAATGGCCAAGACCTGCTCAAACGCCTGACCGCCTTGCCCGGGTTCGGCAAGCAAAAGGCGCAGATCTTCCTGGCGCTCTTGGGTAAGCAGCACGGCGTCACCGTGAAGGGATGGCGCGCAGCGGCGGGCGACTTCGGCAAGGCAGGCAGCTACAAGTCGGTCGCCGACATCGTCGACGAGCCGTCGCTCGGCCGGGTCAGGGCTTACAAGCAGGACATGAAAGCCAGAGCGAAGGCTGCCGCCGCTACTGGCTGACCGACGCAGGTAGCACGACGGCGGCCTCGCTGGTCTGGACGATGAAGGTCAAAGACTCCTGGAAGTAGAGCTCGATGCGATCAGCGTCGTGGGATAGGTAGCCGATCGAGAGGTCCTGGCCCAGATGCAGCTCGAAATCGCCGCCGCGGTGCGACAGCAGGAAGGCTCCCTCGGTCGCGGGTGCCCAGATGATCTCGCCGTCCTTCAACACCCGTGAGATGTGCTCGTGGACCGGGTATCCGTGATCGGTCGTCTCGGCGACGGACGTGTACGCGTTGGCGGAAAGCAGCAGGGTGTATGGGCCATCCACGCCGGCGAGCCGCAGCGCAGTGAGGGCCTCAGCGACCGCGTCGGGGTAGCCCTTGACGTCAGCAGGCAAGGGAATAGGGGAGTTGGACGCACTGGCGCGGATGCCCGGGATGCCGGCGGCGGTCAAGCCGTCGAAGACAGCGCGGTCTTCGGTGAACGCGATCTGCTTGGCGGCGTCTTTGACCGGCTGCCAATCGGCGTCCTTCGCGCCTCGCTCCACGTCGTCAACCGACTGCCGGTCCACCACGAACGGCACCCGGAACTCCACGATCGGCTGGCTGACCCGGCTACGCGCTCGCACGCCGGGGGCCGGCGATTCCAGCTCCTTCAGGTGTCCGGTCCCGACCGCCGAAAGTGGCTCTCCGGCGGGTCCGAGCAGGTCAACGACGCGCCGTGCGGCGACGTGCCGGGTGAACGTGCGCCGGGCCTCGGCCTCGATGTCGGCCCAGGCCGCGTCTGAGATCGGCGCGAGTTCGCGGTGCAGGTTGTTCATTCTGGGCTCCTCTTGAGGCTGCCGATTCCCAGCGAGCCGTGGGAAGCGTCTACGGTGCTGATCTGGGGGACTCGACGGGGGTGGCGGTGGGTGCTGCCTGCGCGGGACCCGGGGGCGGGTCGTCCAGGAAGTCAGCGGTGGGGACGAAAAAGAGCGTGCCGGTCACGGCGGTGGAGAAGTCCAGGATCCGGTCGTAATTGCCGGGCGGATTGCCGACGAACATGTGCGTCAGCATCCGCTCGGTGACCTCCGGGTGGCTGGCGTAGCCGATGAAGTAGGTACCGAACTCACCCGATCCGACCTCTCCGAACGGCATGTTGTCGCGAACGATCTGACGCTCCTCGCCATCATCACCGGTGATCGTGTTGAGGGCGACGTGGGAGTTGGACGGCTTGACGTCGTCAGGCAGTTCGATGTTGGAGAGCTTCGTCCGCCCGATGACTCGCTCCTGCTCCTCGACCGGGACGGCGTTCCAGGTGGAGAGGTCGTGCAGGTATTTCTGCACGATGACGTAGCTCCCGCCGGCGAAGTCATCACCTTCGCCGACGACGGCGGCCACCGAGGCTGACGGCCCGGTGGGATTCTCGGTGCCGTCGACGAAGCCGAGCAGGTCGCGCTCGTCGAAGTACTTGAACCCGTGCACCTCATCCACCACCTGCGCGGCGCCGGCCAGCCGCTCCATCACCAGACCGGCCAGCTCGAAACACAGGTCCATCCGTCGGGCCCGTAGGTGAAAGAGCAGATCACCAGGCGTGGAGACGGACTGATGCGTCGCACCTGCGAAGACCGGCAGCGGGTGCAGCTCCGGCGGCCTCGGGTCCCCGAAAAGGCGGTCCCACAGGGAGGATCCGATGCCTACCACGACGGCGAGCTCTCCGTCCGGAGCGCGAAACCCCACGGAGCGGCCCAGCCCGGCGATGTCAGCCAGCAGGTCTCTGGCTTGTTCCTCGGCCCCTTCGTCAACGGTGACCACCAGGAAGATCGCCGCTTCCGTCAACGGCGTGAGAATCGGCTGCGGAAGCGCCGGAGCCGACGGTCCCGGCTCGGGCGTCTCAGGCGTCACCATCGCGGCAGCGCCCGAATGGGCAGCCGACACACCGTCATCCCGACTCCTCGTGATCTCCGCTCTTGACGCAGCACACATGCTGTCAGAACGCCGACGGGGATGTGCAGCCACCCGCCCAACCGGCGGAACTGTGGATCGTCGGCGGTCGTCCACAGGTAAGACGTCCGGGCGAAACGCCGCCCGACTTCCCGGCAGGCTGATTGTCGTGTCCGCATCCGAACGCGTATCAGTCGCTCATTCCTACGGTGAGAGCCAGGTGCTGCGCCGCGCCGCGCGGGTAGCGGAGGATGCCGGCGATTTCCGGGGTGCGCTTCGGCTCGTGTGCGGGCTGCCACCTGACCATGCCACGGCGATCTGGCGGGAGCAGCTCGAGTCGGCAGCGGTGCTGGCGTCCACCGGCTCCGCTCAACTCGCCTGCTGGCTGGTCAATCCGGCGCTGCGCTGGGCCCTGGGAGGGCCGATGGGAGAGGTGTTGGAGGTCTATGCGCGGCTGATGCTCGCCACGCTCGGCGTCCGGGCTCCGGAGCGCAACAGCCGGCTCGCTGACGTCGCAGCCGCCGACCGGGTGGTCGCCGACGCTGGCCTGTTCGACGGAGGACTGTTTGACGCCTACCTCCCGTTCGTGAGCCCCGTGCTGCTCGCCAAGGTCGGCTCGGCCCATGTCTGGTCGGGCTGCCCTCCTTCGATCTGGCGGGTGGTAACCGAGGGCAGCACGACTTGCACCCTGCACGACTGCTGGACCGGCCAGGACGTGGAATGCCTCCGTTGGCCTGCCACCTCGCCGGCCGCCTCGGGTGTCCTGCTCTACGGGCGACTCACCCCTGTCGCCGGTGAGGTGCCGCTGGCCTTCCCGCTTGCGCCCACTGTGGTGGATCGGCGCTGCGCCGCCCGGGTGCTGCGCGCTCGCCGGCGGGGTTCCGGTCCCGATGAGCGGCTGCGCGCCGTCGCCCACAGCCGCCGACGAGAGGCGGTACGTGGCGGTCACGAAACGCCCCTTGCGGGATGATCCTTGGACGCTGGCATCGCGCCGCGACAGACTGCGGTTCTGGCCTGCTCGGGTCGGCTTCCTTACGGCGTGGACGGTTTTGTGATGGTGGCATGGGTGTGGCTCGGCATGGCGATCGCCAGCGAGGTGGTGGCGACTCTGCAGCTGCGCGAGCTCGCCAATGGCTTCCGGTGGGTACCGGCGGTGATCGTCGTGGTCGGTTATGCGCTGTCGTTCGCGCTGCTGGTCCCCGCGCTCAAGACCATCAACGTGGGGGTTTCGTACGCCATCTGGTCGGCGGTCGGGACCACCGCGATAGCCGTACTTGGGGTGATCTTCTTCCATGAGCACATCAACGCCGTGGGCATCGGGGGCATCGTGCTGATCATCGGAGGCGTCGTGCTGCTGACGGCGTCCGGCAGCACCACGCACTGAGCCTCACTGGGTCCCTGTCTCAGGCTCAGGTCTGAGCGCTTGAGACGCGCCCGCGGCAGAAGGCCTCTCGTGTACGCGCCATGCCGCTGGCTCCACGGGCGCCCGGCTTGATGGCCAGCACCTGATTGACCCCGATCCGGTTCGACTCGAAGCTGAGCGCGGAGCCGGCCATATAGAGCCTCCAGATGCCGGCTCGGCCGGGGCTGGTCAGGGCGATCGCGTCTTCCCAATGGCGCTCCAGATTCGCGACCCAGGCACGCAGGGTCAGCGCGTAGTGCTCGCGGAGCGATTCGACGTCACGCACCTCGAACCCCGCCCCCTCGAGCACGCTGACCATCGCCGCGAGCGGTTCGAGTTCGCCGTCGGGGAATACGTAACGGTCGATGAACGACATCGTCGAATGCTCCTGCCCAAGATCGGGCCGCTGCCGTCGTGAGATCGCGTGATTGAGCAGCCGCCCCTCCGGGCGTAGCAAGGCGAACAGGTCGGACGCGTAGGTGGCCAGCATCGCTGTCCCTACGTGCTCGGCCATTCCGATGCTTGCGATGGCGTCGAAGGGCCCGTCCGTGACGTCCCGGTAGTCCTGGACGCGAATCTCGATCAGGTCACCGAGACCCTCATCAGCGACGCGGTTGCGGGCGTACTCAGCCTGCTCGTGAGACAGGGTCACCCCCACCACACGGACCTGGTAGGACTTCGCGGCGTGCACGGCGAAGGTGCCCCAGCCGCAGCCGACATCGAGCACCCGCATGCCGGGCCCGAGGTTCAGCTTGCGTGCTACGAGGTCGCATTTGGCCAGTTGAGCATCTGCCAATCCGAACTGGGGTCCCGGTTCGCGCTCCCAGTAGGCGCACGAGTACGTCATCGAGTCTCCGAGCACCAGGCGGTAGAAGTCGTTGCCCACGTCGTAGTGATGGGCGATGGCGTCCGCATCACGGCGCTTGCTGTGACGGCGCCCCTCGACCCGGGCTTCCTCCTTCGGTGGCCTGGGAGGAGGCCCCAGGACGCGGAGCTTGAGTGCCGCCTTGAGCAGTGCTTTCTTGGTGGCCTTGTCGACGACCACGCTCGGACCATTCTCCGGTAGGGCCACCCGCTCGAGCGCTTCCAGACCTGCGAGCATGTCGCCGTCGACCTGGACGTCACCCGACACGTACGCCCTGGCAAATCCGAGCTCGTTCGGTGCCCAGAGCATTCGGCGAAGTGCCCGCCGCGAGGTGATGTTCAGCCTCAAGGGAGCCGTCGGGGGGCCGATCTCGCTGCCATCCCAACACCGGATCTTGATCGGGATGCAATCTCCGAGCGCTGCTCGTACCACCGGCTGAACAATTTCCGCAACGCTCATCAGCGCCTCCTGACCATCTAATGTCAGTTCGCGGGCAAGCCCTCAATAACTCATGACATCATGCTGGCATGGCGGCAATCAAGGTGCTCACCGTGCGCCTTCCGCAGGAGGAGGCGCAGCGGGCCGAGCTGGTAGCTCGCGCCGACGGAATCTCGGTCAATGACGTGTTTCGCAGTGCCCTGCAGCACTACTTCGACCTCAAGCGGGCAGATGCGGACTTCATGCAGCGAGCCCGGGCGATGCTGGCCCGCGACAGTGACATCGTCGAGGGTCTCGACTGACAGCCATCGTCGAGGGTCTCGACTGACAGCCATCGAGGTCTCGACTGACCAGCGCGTCGTGGGTCGCTCAGTGCTGCGGGTCGCGGTCGCTCAGTGCTGCAGGTCGCGGACCCATTCTTCGACGTCGTCAGCGCTGCGCGGTAACGCCTCTGACAGGACCCGGCATCCGCTGGCGGTGACCAGCACATCGTCCTCGATGCGAACGCCGATCCCGCGAAACTCGGGGGGCACCGTGAGGTCGTCGGCCTGGAAGTACAGGCCGGGTTCGACGGTCAGCACCATTCCATCGGTGAGCGGGCCCTTGCCGTAGAGCTCGCGGCGGGCGGCGGCGCAATCGTGAACGTCGATGCCCAGCATGTGCGACGTGCTGTGTAGGGTGTAGCGGCGGTGCAGTCCGACGTCGTCCTGCAGCGATTCGGCGGCGGGGATGCCGAGAATCCCCCACGCCTCCAAAGCTTCGGCGATCACGGCCATTGCTGCCCGGTGGGGGTCGAGGAAGTCGGCGCCAGGCTTTGTGGCGTCGATACCCGCCTGCTGTGCGGCGAGCACCACGTCGTAGACCTGACGCTGAACATCACGAAACCGGCCGTCGATGGGCAGCGTGCGGGTGACGTCGGCGGTGTAGAAGCTGTCCACCTCCACGCCCATGTCGAGCAGCGCCAAATCGCCTGCCTGCACGCGGCCGTCGTTGCGTACCCAGTGCAGCGTCGTGGCGTGCGGTCCGGTGGCGACGATCGACCCGTAGCCGACATCGTTGCCTTCCAGGCGCGCCCGGCGCCAGAAGGTGCCCTCGATCCAACGCTCGCCATGGTCCATGTCGTAGGCCGCCGGCAGCTCGCGTACACACTCGGCAAAGCCCCTGCCGGTGGCCGCGATCGCGCGCTCCAGCTCCCCGATCTCGTACGCATCCTTGTACAGGCGCAAATCGCTCGAGGCCACCGCCAGGGCAGCTTCACGCTCGGAGTTGCCAACGGGTCGAACGCGGCCGTCCACCCGGGGATCGATGTCGCGCAGCACCCGGGTGCGCCCTGGCGCGAGCCCGTCGAGCCTGCCGTCGAGCTCGTCCAACGGGCGGCAGGTGATGGCCAATGCCGCTGCCGTTTCGCGGACCCCCCGGCGCGGGCCGACCCACAGCTCGCCATAGCGCCGGTCGGTGTAGAAGGCGGTGGTGCTGCGGGTGGCCCGGTCGGCCAGGAAGAGCTCGCCGTCCTCGTCGGGGTGGATCAGCAGTACGGCGTCGGGCTCGGCGCAGCCGGTGAGCCAGACGAAATCGCTGCTCGGACGAAATGGGTAATCGGTGTCGTTCGCCCGGACTTTCAGCGGCCCGCTCGCGACCACCAGGGTCTCGCCGGGGAAAAGCTTGGCAAGGCGTCGGCGGCGATCGGCAGCCAGCACCGCCACCGGCTCCGGATCGACGGCGGGATCGGCAGGCGGAGCCCAGCCCGTCGCCATGAACTGTTCGAGCCGGCTGGGCGGTGCGAGATCGTGGCTTGCCGGCGCGGTGGCCGGAGCGGCCGGTGAAGGCGTCGGGCCGCTTCCCGGGGACGATTCGGGAGCCGGCTCCTCGGCTGGCTGGGCAGCTTGCATCTTCATCAGGGTAGGCCCTACGGCAGCCGTTGCACGGGCGGGCGACGCCTGCGCCCGGCCAGTAAGTTGGCCGGGTGGCTGAAGCCGGACCATTAGCGGGGTTGCTCGTCGTCGACTTCAGCCGGGTGCTCGCCGGACCTTTCGCCACCATGATGATGGCCGATCTGGGTGCCCGGGTGATCAAGGTGGAACGGCCGGTGCGTGGGGACGACAGCCGTACCTACGGGCCGTTCGTCGATGGGCAATCGCTCTATTTCGCTCGCGTCAACCGGGGCAAGGAATCGATCGCGCTCGACCTGCGGGCGCCGGACGACCGGCGCGTGCTGGATCGCATCATCGCGCGGGCTGACGTGCTCGTGGAGAACTTTCGTCCGGGCGTGATGGAACGGCTTGGCCTGGGCTACGAGACACTTCACGGGCAGTACCAAGGCCTGATCTACGCCAGCATTTCCGGATTCGGACAGACCGGTCCGTGGCGGTTGCGTCCTGCTTACGACTCAGTGGTGCAGGGCACCAGCGGTCTGCTGTCGATCACCGGGACGCCGGAGGGGGAGCCCACCAAGCCAGGACTGCCGATCGGCGACCTGTCGGCGGGGATGTACGCATTCGGCGCCGTCATGGCGGCCTTGCACGGGCGCGGATCGGGTGGACCGGGCAGCCAGCCGCACGGGAGCCGGCTGGACATCGCGATGCACGACTCGACGATCTCGCTGCTGGAGGGGGCTGCCCTGGCTTATCTGGCCACGGGCAATTCGCCGCCCCGCATCGGCAACGCGCACTATTCGATCGCGCCGTTCGACACGTTCCAGGCGCAGGATCGGCTCTTCGTGATCTGCGCGGCCAACGACGAACTGTTCGCGCTACTGTGCGCCACGGTCGGCAGGCCGGAGCTGGTGGAGGACTCGAGGTTCATCACAAATCTGCTCCGTCACGACAACCGCCAAGAGCTCAAGAAAGAGCTCGAGATCGCGCTCGTCGACCGCCCGGCTGACGACTGGTTGGAGATCTTTGAAAAGGCCGGCGTTCCCTGCGGGCCGGTGTCCAATATCTCGGAAGCGCTGTCCTCAGACCAAGCCGCCGACCGTAAGCTCGTGATCGAGGTCGGCGGGTTGCGCATGCCGGGCAACCCGATGAAGTTCGCCGGCTACCCCGAGATCCAGCCCGAGCCGGCGCCCGCGCTCGACCAGCAGGGCGAAGCGCTGCGGGCGGAGTTCGGCGTCTGAACCAGCCTCCGAGCGCTTGGCCCCAGCCGCCGGTGGTCGATATCTCCCATATCGTTTGGTATCGCCGATATTGCTGATCTGGTGTGTCGGGTTCGATGAAGGACGCGGAGGGAGCACCCCGGTGAGCCGCAGCTCGGTGTCTCGCTGCGTGTCCGCTGTCCGCGTTTGCCCTGGCGCTGGCCTGCAGTTTGACGGCATGTGCCTCCGGCGGCGGGTCCGCGTCGGCCGCCCCGGGAGCCGTGGCCTCACAAGCGCCTCGTATCGCACCGGCTGTGACGACTCCGCCGGCCGCGGTGTCCCCACCATCAACTGCTCCGGCACCTTCGCCATCGTCGTCACCGAGCCCGTCGCCCAGTGCGACACACGTTGGTTTGGCCCCGGGTGACAAGGGACCTCAGGTAGTGGCTCTGCAGAAGCGTCTGATTGCGCTCGGATTCTGGGTCAGCGGCACCGATGGCACCTACGGCGAGACGACCACGCAGGCCGTCATGGCTGTGCAGAAGGCCAGCGGGCTGGCTCGTGACGGAGTCGACGGTCCGCTCACCATGCAGGTGCTCGCCAAAGGCGCCGCCGTGCAGCCGCGCAGCACAGCCGGCCACTGGTTGGAGGTCGACAAGACCCGCCAACTGCTGCTCATCGTGACCAACGGCAAGGTCACATCCGTGCTCAACACCTCGACGGGCAGCGGACAGGCGTATCAACAGGGCGGCCAGACCTATCTCGCCACCACACCCTCCGGCCAGTTCGCCATCTTCCGGCAGGTCGACGGCGACGACCCGGGTCCGTTGGGCGATCTGTGGCGGCCGAAGTATTTCAACGGCGGCATCGCCGTCCATGGCGCAGCAGCGATCCCGGGATATCCCGCCAGCCACGGCTGCGCGCGGCTGTCTGACGCCGCCATCGACTGGATCTGGAGCACCAACCAGGCCCCCATCGGGACCAAGGTCTGGGTGTACTAGCGCGCCCGCGTCTCGGATACCGGGCTACCGCCAGGCTGCGGCGTGGCTCGGGCCACCGGCGAAGGTGGTGGCGGCGTCCCGTTCTTCTTCTCAAAGCACACGGGCGCCAGCGTGGTCGGGCTGCTCGCCGGCGCGGGGGACTGCCCTTTGAGCTGCCCGTTCGTCCCCACCTCGCTCTGGATCTTGGCGCGCTCCTCGCGGGCGAATTCTTCGCGGGTGAGATCGAGCGTGGCGTTGAGCTCGGCCCCGAGCAGCACGGCCAAGGCCGTCACATAGAGAAAGAGCAGGACGGCGACCGGCGCTGCGAGGGCCCCGTAAGCAATGGTGCGATCGAAGAAGAAGGCCACCCATTGGCGCAGCCCCCAACTGCCGACGAACCAGATGATGATGGCGAATACCGCCCCCGGCAGTGCCGAGCGCCATCGGCGACGGTGCGGGACTGACATGTGGTACAGGCTGGCCAGGATGGCGAGCGAGAGCCCGATGGCAATCGGCCAGTAGATGAGCGTGACGGCGTGGTGCAGCCAGGGTGTCAGGTGTTTGCCGAGGATCTCGTTTATCAGCCTCGGACCCAGCACGAGCGCGGGCAGCAGGATCACCGCTGATATCACCTGCAGGATGTACAGCCGTAACGCCAGCAAACGGCTGCGGACGGCGCCGCGGGCATCACGCTCGCCATACGCGATGGTGATGGTGTTGACGTAGGTCGCCATCGCGGTCGAACCCGACCACAGCGACAGGATGAAGCCCAGGGAGATGACGGCGGGGCGGCCCTTGCGCAGGATGTCATCGATCGTCGGTTTGACCGTGACGCGCACGGTTTCACTGGTCAGCAAGTGTCCGGCGGCCTGCAGGATGCTGTGTTCAATCCGGTTGACGGTGTTGTGACCGGTCAGGGAGCCCACATAGCCGATGGTTCCCAGCACGGCCAGCAGCAGCGGGGGCAGTGAGAGCAGCTGCCAGAAGCCAGCTTCGGCGGCCAATCCCAGTACGCGGTCTTTCCACGCCCGCGCGATGGTGCGGCGCAACGTCGCCATGGTGTAGAGCCGGGGATGGCGCACCATGGGTTTGAACATGATTCCCCAGTGTGACCGACGACCTGACCAAACGTTGGTCATGCCACCTGGCCTGCGACGTGGGGCCGGCTGCGCCTTGCATCTCGGCGCTGCCGACCGTCGCCGAAACGGCGACACCCGCCCCCGCCAGCGAAGGCAGGGACGGGTGTCGGGGTCGGCACTATGCCGACAAGGGCTTCAGCTCCGCGTAGGCGACATGTCGAGTTGAGCGGACTCGTCGTGGATCTCCAGAGCAACTTCATCGAGCTTGGCTCCGTGAGCCCGAGCGTGGTGACGACAGAACATGAGGTCTCCGCCGCCTGGGAGCACGACGCGTACATATGCCTGGGCGCCGCAGCGGTCACAGCGATCAAGGGCGGTAAGAACAGGAGGGACTGGAGTCGGTGCGATATCGGTACCTGTCACGCTTACCTCCAACAGTTGATAGCCCGGTTTCGTTCCGAGCTGTGACTCGCTCTGCAACCTCACTATGCCTGCTAGTCACCGATTCAAGCCCGCCAAAGCGCGCGATAACCCTCACAGACACGGAACGTTTTCGAATCGCAACCTGCTCGTTACGACCGGCGGGCGCCGAAGACGATGTCGTCCCAGGCTGGGACGGCGCTGCGCTTGCGATTCGACTTCTGCGCGGAACGCGGCGCAGGTTCGGTCACTGAGTCATCCGATGGCGGCGTGGCGGACGTCTCAGGGTCTCCGGGACCGGATCCTGGAACGTCATTGGCGCTGGGGGTGAAGGTCGGCTTGGAGGCTTCCGGGGGTGGCGCCGACGCGCTGGCCGATCCGGGCACCTCGTCGAGGGTGGCGGACACCGAAGCCTGCGCCCGTGGCGGGCTCGCCGCGGCTGGGCCTTCGCCGGCAAGCACGACCAGGCCGGACCGGGTCGCGCTACCGCGACCGGGGGTGTGATCTGGCCCGGAGCCGTGCGACTCACCGACTGCTCTGGCTGGCGCCAGCGGTGCCGGCGGCTCCACCTCAGGCACGACGGGCTGACTGACGAACTCGGAGGGATTCGCCGACTCCGCCGTGACACCAGCAGCCTGCGCGACCGCGATCAGCGACTCGGCGCTGCTACGTGAGGGACTCAGCAGCCGCTGCGCTCCGGAGTCGTGAGCGCGTACCCGGCGCGCGGCGCTATCCCAGCTCCATTCGGCGTGGTGGTCCGCGAGGTCGACGGTGACCATCCAGGTGTTGTCGGGCTGACGCCGGGCGAGCCACTCGGCGAGCGCCGGGTCAAGCCCGTCGTCGGCGAGCCGTTCATCCACGACGGCCCCCAGGAAGCGGCCCGGGCTGACTCGATGTGGCCCGGGCGCCGTAGCCCGGCGCACCTCATCCACGATGCGCACGCGCTCGGCTGCGATCGGAGCCTCGTAGCGGGCGACCCGCGCCACCGGGATCCCCGCGGCGCTGGCTACCTCTTCCGCCGTCTCGCCGGCGCGCAGCCGCGACTGGATCTCGCGAGGGCTGAGCGCGCTTTCCGGGCGTGATTCAGAGGTGATCGGCCGCGGCCGGAGCATCCCCCGCAGGCGGTCGTCGGCGCGCAGCAAGTACTCCGCGCCTGCCGGCGCGTCACCCTCACCAGCGGAACCAGCACCTGTCAACGCGCCGCTGGTCTCGGTCAGCAAGATCTCCTTGCCGTCATCCGAAACACGGACGGCACGCAACTCGCGCACGGTGGCCTCCTGAGTGGGGATGACTGAGCTTCCAACCTTGCCACGAACACTGGCTGCCGTCTGCTTGACACGTCAGCCTCTCTCGTCCGATTCGCGACACCGAGCCTGTCAGACGGTCGGTGTCGGCTACGACGGCGGGGTGGTCCGGCGCGGGCCGCGCTGGGCCGGAGCAGTCTTCGCCGGCGCTTTCTTCGCGGGTGCTTTTTTGGCGGGTGCTTTTTTGGCGGGGGCCTTGGTCGGGGTGCCGACTGCCTTCGCCGGCGTCGCTTTCACGGGGGTGGCCTTGACCGGGATTGCCTTGGCAGGACGTGCCTTGGCGGGAGCCTTCCGGGCGGGGGCCTTCTTGGCGACGGTCTTCGCTGGCGCCTTGGCGGGAGCTTTCCTGGCCGGGGCTTTCGCCGGGGCCTTGGCGGCGACCTTGGCAGGAGTGGCTGCTGCTGCCTTGGCGGGGCGTGCCTTCACGGGCGTGGCCTTCACCGCCTTAGCCGGGCTGGCTTTGACCGGTGCTGCCTTCGCCGGTCTGGCTTTGATCGGTGCTGCCTTCGCCGGAGTGGCTTTGGCGATGGCCTTCCTGACCGGGGCGCGCTTGGCGGGAGCCTTCTTGGCGATGACGGCGACGGGGGCTTTCGCGGGGGCTTTTCTGGCGGGGGCCTTGGCCGGTGTCTTCACCGGCGCTTTGGCCGCCGGCGCTTTCACCGGTAGGGCTTTCGCCGGCGCCACGACTACTGCCTTCGCGGGGGCCGGGGTGCGCTTGATGGGCGCCCGCCGGACCGGCGGGGCGGCCTTCTTCGCGGCTTTGGCAGCGACCTTGGCCGGTGCCGGTGCCTTTGCCGGGGTCTGAGTGGTGATCGTTACCGGGGCAGGGTTCGGGTTGGCGCTCGCGCCCGGCCGGGTCACGTCGCCGATGGCACGAACTGCCGCTCCGACGATGCCCGCGTCGTTTTGCAGCGCCGCCGGCACGACCTTCGTCCTCACCGTGAGACGCGGGATGAACTTGTCGGCCTTCCGGCTGGCCCCACCGCCGATGATGATCAAGTCTGGCCAGAAGAGTGCCTCGAGGTGCTTGAGGTATTTGTCGACCCGCTTGGCCCACTCCGCCCAGCTGAGCCCCTTCTTCTCCCGGACGATCTCGGAGGCGTGCTTCTCAGCGTCCCGGCCGTCGATCTCGAGATGACCGAGCTCGGTGTTGGGAACGAGCTGGCCGTGCAGGAAGAGGGCCGTGCCGATGCCGGTGCCGAACGTCGTCATGATGACGACGCCGTCCTGGCCCTTGCCGACGCCATAAGCGAGCTCGGCAACTCCGGCGGCGTCAGCGTCGTTGATCGCGCTTACCTCGGTGCCGGTGGCGGCGCCGATGCTTTGTTCGATGTTGGTGCCGATCCACTTCTTGTCGATGTTCGCCGCCGTCATGGCGACCCCACCTTTGACCGCTGCCGGGAAGGCGGCGCCGATCGGTCCCGTCCAAGCGAAGTGCTTGACGACCTCCGCGACGACTGCGGATACGGCTTTCGGTGTCGCGGGCTGTGGGGTGGCGATGCGCACGCGCTCCGCCGTCAACTTTCCGGTGGACAGGTCGACCGGCGCACCTTTGATGCCGGTGCCGCCGATGTCCACCCCGAAGTGGATGGAGCTATCTGGCTGGGACTGACTCATTGCGTGAGCCTTTCGCTGAGGCGACATGTCGGCGTCATCTGGAGCTGCACTGCACGTGGGGGCACCCGTTCGGGGGTGCACTGCTGATCATTGTTGTACAGGTTCTCGGGTTCGGGTCGCAGGAACCTACAGTGATGGAGTGGTTGTTGCCCGAGTCGCCGATGATCCGGCGCTGACTGCTGGGCTGCTGACTGACACGTTCGGCAGGGTTGCCACCGATCTTCGCGTCTCGTTGACCGACCGTTGCAACCTGCGCTGCACGTACTGCATGCCGGCCGAAGGCCTTGATTGGATGCCTGCGCCGGAGCTGCTCAGCGATGACGAGATCGTGCGGCTCGTCTCGATCGCGGTCTCCCGGCTGGGGGTCACGCAAGTCCGGTTGACCGGCGGCGAGCCCACGCTGCGGCCCGGGCTCCCGGGCCTCGTCGAACGGCTCGCGGCGCTCAGCCCGCGGCCCGGGATCTCTCTCACCACCAACGGTTTGAGCCTGCGACGCCTAGCGCCGGCACTGGCTGCTTCCGGGCTGGATCGGGTCAACGTGAGCCTGGATACGTTGCGTCGCGAACGCTTCCTGGCACTCACCCGACGCGATCGGCTGGCGGACGTGCTGGCCGGCCTCGAAGCGGCGGCGCAAGCCGGCCTGACACCGGTAAAGGTCAACTCGGTCTTGATGCGCGGGGTCAACGACGACGAAGCGCCTGAGCTGCTGGAGTTCGCCCTCGCCGCGGGCTACGAGCTTCGCTTCATCGAACAGATGCCACTCGATCCCCAGCACGGCTGGGATCGCTCCTCGATGGTCACCGCAAGCGAGATCCGGGCCGGCATCAGTCAGCGGTATCAGCTGGAGGCCGAGCCGGATCGGGGGAGTGCACCGGCGGAGACCTTCCTGGTTGACGGTGGGCCGCACAAGGTGGGGATCATCGCCAGCGTGACGGCGCCGTTCTGCGCGGCTTGTGATCGGGTTCGCCTCACAGCCGATGGCCAGGTGCGGGACTGCCTCTTCGCGCGTACCGAATCCGACTTGCGCACCCCGCTGCGGGAGGGCGCCAGCGACGAGGAAATTGCGGCGCGGTGGGTGCTGGCGATGCGCGGGAAGCGGGCCGGTCACGGCATCGACGACCCCAGCTTCTTGCAGCCTCCGAGGCCGATGTCGGCCATCGGAGGATGAGCGCTCACACCGCCGGCCGGTACGACGCGGTCGTACTCGCCGGGGGCACCAGCCGGCGCATGGGCGGCGGTGACAAGACGGCGCTGTCACTCGACGGGCTCTCGTTGCTGGAGCGGGCGCTCGACGCGGTCGCCGGCGCCGAGCGCGTGATCGTGGTCGGGCCGTCGCGTCCGACAGTGCGTGAAGTGCTGTGGACCCGTGAGGAGCCGGTGGGTGGTGGACCGGCAGCCGCACTCGCCGCCGGGCTCGCGTTGATTGCGGCGCCTGTGGTCGTCGCGTTGGCCGCCGACCTTCCGTTTGTCACCGCTGCAACCGTCGACCGGCTTCGGCAGGCAGCTGAGCCGGCCGGAGCGGTGCTGGTCGATCCTGGCGGTGCCCCGCAGTGGCTGCTCGGCGCCTGGCCGACCGACGTGCTGCGGGCGGCGCTCGAGGGTGACCAAGCCGGCCGGTCACTGCGGGCTGCCCTGAGTCCGGTGGGGTCGGCGCTCGTCAGCCCGCACAGTGATCAACCAGAGTGGTTCGATTGCGACGAGCCGGCCGATCTGCGGGCGGCGAAGGAGCTGCTGGATGAACGTGCTGGACGCCTGGCTCGATGAGGCCGCCGACGCGCTGGGGATCGGACGTGACGCGATCTCGCGGGACCTGCTACTTGATCTCACTCGAGACGTCGCTCATGGCGTCGCGCGGCCAGCGGCGCCCCTGACCGCGTTTCTGGTAGGACTGGCTGCCGGCAAGGCGGGTGGCAGCGCTGAGGACGTGCGTGCTGCGGCGGCTCAACTGCGGGTAGCGCTCGCGAGCTTCACAGCGGATTCGGCCGCTGCCGCAGCTGCCGATGAGATACGCGACGCACCCGCATAGACGTTCATCGACTCGCCGCGCACGAATCCCAGCAGCGTCATGCCCACCTCCGAAGCCAGCTCGACGGCGAGGGAGGACGGCGCTGAGACTGCTGCCAGCAGCGGCACCCCCGCCATGAGCGCCTTCTGGGTCAGCTCGAAAGACGCCCGGCCGCTGACCATCAACATCGCGCCGCGCAGCGGCACCAAACCAGCCTGCAACGCCCAGCCCAGCACCTTGTCGACCGCGTTATGGCGGCCAATGTCTTCGCGGGCACACAGCAGCGTGCCGCCGGAATCGAACAGGCCCGCGGCGTGCAGTCCGCCGGTCTTGGCAAACGCGGGCTGTCCGGCCCGCAGCCTGTCGGGAAGTGCGGCGATGACCGACGGCGAGACCACGAGCGGGTCCGAGCTCACGTCGTAACTACTGATGCGCCGCACCGCCTCGATCCCGGCCGCTCCGCACAATCCGCACGCTGAGCTGGTGATGAACGCCCGCTCGACCGAGGCGTCCGGGGGCGCGACACCCTCGGCCAGGACGATGTCGAGCACGTTGTAGGTCTGGCGACCCTCGGCGTCGGTTCCGGCGCAGTACCTCATCGAGCTGATGTCGGTCGCCGCCTTGACCACGCCCTCGGCCAGCAGGAATCCCGCGACGAGTTCCATGTCGTGGCCTGGGGTGCGCATCGTGATGGCCAGCGTGCGGCCGTCGACCCGTAGCTCGAGCGGCTCCTCGACCGCAAGATTGTCGATGCGCGTGACGGGGGTGAGCGGATCGCTCCCGTCGGCTGACATCCGGACGACCGGGCGCCGGACCGTGATGCGACCCATGTGAGCAAGCATGCCCCAGTCGCGCCAGGCCAAGCACTCCGTCGCGCTCGAGCCAGCTCTCATGCCACGTCCGAGGCTAGTTGTCGGCGGGGGGTCGCTTGCCGTCAACCGCTGGTCGCGTCCTGGGTCCGCCCTCTCGGTGTCGCTCATGGCGGGAGCCTGCCGTGAACGTTTCGCCGTCTTCGAGGCTGGTCAGGCGTCAGCTCGCGACCCCAAATACACCGTCGTCCCACAGCGCGAGCGGCTGGAAGCCGGGAAGTCCGGCTCCGGAGCCTAGGAGCTGCCGGCTTCGGGTCCGCACGTTTGATCAAGCGGCCGGGGCTGATCGCGCGATGATCGCCTTCGTGTCGGCTGCCGCGGGCAGCGTGCCGAAGCTGGTGCCCCAATCGCCTCCGAGACGGCTTGCGCAGTAGGCGTCGGCGATCGGGCCGGGGGCGAAGCGAACCATGAGCCCGCCGGCGAAGACCTGCGACATCCGCTCCACGAGCCGC
This sequence comes from uncultured Actinomycetota bacterium, assembly GCA_963839015.1. GTDB lineage: Bacteria > Actinomycetota > Actinomycetes > Frankiales > Frankiaceae > DATAZK01. The sequence continues at coordinate 691,857 of CAWITL010000002.1, forward strand.
CGGGCACCGCTCTCGCCGGCTTCAACGAGGGCCTTCTCCAGACCGGCAGCGGCCGCATCGAGGCGGGAGTCCGCGCCGGCAGCTAGTGCGATCTCGGCCATGAAGGCATCCACCGTCTCGGGTTCCCTGGACATGGCGCGAAGGACATCAAGGGCGTTGACGTTGCCGCTGCCTTCCCAGATGCCGTTGAGCGGAGCTTCCCGATAGATCCGCGGCATCCCTGATTCCTCGACGTAGCCATTGCCGCCGAGGCATTCGAGTGCTTCCGCCGCATGGCGCGGGGCAGCCTTGCAGACGGCGTACTTCGCGACCGCGGTGCCGATTCTTCGCAGCGGTGTCTCGCCGGCGTCGACGGCATGCGCCAGCCGCATCGCGAGCATCGTCGCTGCTTGCGACTCCAGCGCCAGGTCGGCGAGCACGTTGCCCATCAGCGGTTGGTCGATCAGCGTCTTGCCGAAGGCGCTGCGATGGCTGGTGTGGTGAATCGCTTGGGCCACTGCCTGCCGCATGCCCGAGGCGGAACCCACCACGCAGTCGAGCCTGGTGGCGTTGACCATCTGGGCGATCGTCGCCACGCCGCGTCCCTCCGGGCCGACCATCCAGCCGAGGGTGCCGTCGAACTCGACTTCGCTGGACGCGTTGGAGCGGTTGCCGAGCTTGTCCTTGAGCCGCTGGAGGAGAAAGGGATTGCGGGTGCCGTCGGGCAGCACGCGTGGGACAGCGAGGCACGAGAGGCCGCCGGGTGTCTGGGCGAGCACCAGGAACAGGTCGCTCATCGGCGCGGAGCAGAACCACTTGTGACCGGTGAGGACGTAGGCGCCGTCTGAGGTGGGCTCAGCGCGCGTGGTCCCGGCGCGTACATCCGAACCGCCCTGCTTCTCCGTCATCGCCATTCCGGCCAGCGCCGTCGTCTTGCCGGGATGCAGTTCGCTGCCGTACTCCCGGGCCGTCAACCGCGGAATCCACGCCTCGGCGAGGACGGGGTCGACGCCTGCCGCCCGCAGCGCCGGTACGGCCGCGTAAGTCATGGAGACGGGGCAGCCGTGGCCCGCATCGACCTGGCTCCACACGTAAAAACCCGCCGCACGGGTCACGTGAGCGGCCGGTCGTTCGTCAATCCAGGGGGCGGCGTGCAGCCCGTGATCGACGGCTGTGCGCAGCAGTTCGTGGTAGCTGGGGTGGTATTCGACCTCGTCGATCCGGTGGCCGTAGCGGTCATGTGTATGGAGCACCGGCGGGTAGCGATTGGCCTCGTCGCCCCAGCGCTGCGCCTTGGCGCTTCCGGCGAGCCGGCCGAGCGCGCTCAGCTCGCCCGCTGCGCCTTGGGCGCCGTACCGGGTAACGGCCTCCTGCAACGTCGTGTCAGCGGTCAAGACGTCGTAGTCGACCAGCGGCGGGGGCTGGTTGCTGACCTGATGCGTCACGTGAGGCCCAGTCGTCATGTGTCCATGATGCGGCGGAGACGCGAGGCCTAGCGGATCGTGATCCGGCCGGCCGGCCCGTCGACGAGTGCGCCGATCACGGGACTGCCCGCCAGCTCGGCGCCGACCAGCAGGCCGCCGCTGGTCTGCGCGTCGGCCAGCAGGAGCAGCTCCAGCTCGGGAAAGCCCTCCGCTTGCACGTGCGGGCGTACCCAGTCGAGGTTTCGGCGGCTGCCACCCGGGATGAAACCCTCGGCAGCGGATGCGCGCGCGCCGTCGATGTAAGGAACGGCCGCGGCGTCGATCACGGCGGCGCACCCGCTGGCCCGGGCCAGCTTGTGCAGATGGCCGAGGAGCCCGAAGCCCGTGACGTCCGTCGCGGCAGTGGCGCCTGCTTCGAGAGCTGCGATGGAGGCCGCAGCATTGAGCGTGGTCATGACGGTGATGGCCGATTCGAAGACGTCGCCGGTGGTCTTGTGCCGGTTGTTGAGCACCCCCAGGCCGAGCGGCTTGGTCAGTGTCAGCGGCGTGCCGGGCCGTCCCGCGTCGTTGCGCAGCAGTCGTTGCGGGTCCGCGACTCCCGTCACGGCCATGCCGTACTTGGGTTCCGGGTCGTCGATGCTGTGGCCGCCCCCGACGATGCAGCCGGCGGAGGCAGCGACATCCAGACCTCCGCGCAGCACCTCGCGGGCCACGCTGAACGGCACCTTGTCACGCGGCCAGGAGAGCAGGTTGACGGCGAGCACTGGGCGGCCACCCATCGCGTAGACGTCCGACAGCGCATTGGCAGCGGCGATGCGGCCCCAGTCGTAGGGATCATCCACGACAGGGGTGAAGAAGTCGGCCGTGACGACAACGGCGACGCCGGGCGCGACGATCGTGACTGCCGCGTCGTCTCCGGAATCCAACCCCACCAAGAGCCCGGGCCCGGTCTGTCCCACGAGGCCCTTCATGGCCTCTTCCAGCTCGCCCGGCGGGATTTTGCAGGCGCACCCTCCGCCGGCAGCGAGAGACGTGAGCCGGAGCGGGGGACTGGTCGTAGTCGGGGCCATGGGCCAACGCTAACGGGCGGGTCGGCTAGCCCTAGGGTGCGTGCATGAAGTTCTGGTGCAGCACCGCATTCATGAGTTCGCCCCAGCTGCCGGAAGTGGCCCGGATGCTCGACGAGGCCGGGTACTACGGCGCGCTCGTCTCCGACCATCTGGTGTATCCGAAGGAGCTGAAGTCTCCCTACCCGTATTCGCCGCACCCGGACGGGCGTCCGATCTGGGAGCCGGAGACCGCGTGGCCCGATTCGTGGGTGCTGATTGGGGCCATGGCCGCCGTCACCAAGCAGTTGCACTTCAACAACAGCATTTACATCGCGGGAGCCCGGCCGTTGCTGCAGGTGGCCAAGCAGGTGGCGACCGCCGCTGTGCTGTCGTCTGACCGGGTTGCGCTGGGAGTCGGCGCCGGCTGGATGCGCGAAGAGTTCGAGCTGATGGGTCAGTCCTTTGAAAATCGTGGTCCGCGGCTGAACGAGATGATGCAGGCCCTTCGGGAGCTGTGGAAGGGCGGCTGGGTGGAGTGGCACGGCACGTATTACGAGATTCCCACCCTGATGATGGAGCCGCACCCGTCGAAGCCGGTTCCCATCTACTGCGGCGGCCACACCGACCCCGCGCTCAAACGGGCCGCGCGGTACGCAGACGGCTGGATCGGTAACGCCTATCCGTGGGATGAGGCCGCCCTGCACGTGGGCCGGCTGAAGGCGTATCTCAAGGAGTACGGACGCGAGAACGACCCGTTCGAGATCGTCGTGGGTTTCTACAGCCCGCCCAGCGTCGACCTGTATCGGCGGGCGGAGGAGGAGCTTGGGGTGACGGCGACCATGACCATGCCTTGGGCGGGGATGCAGAACATCAGCACCGGAGATCACACCGGGCTGACCGAGTCCGCCGAGCGCTTCCGGGAGCCGATCGAGCGGTTCGCCGAAGACATCGTCAGCAAGTGCCAGTGATTCGCCGATGAGAGCGATGCTCCTGAGCCAGCTGGACGGCCCGCAGGGCCTTGAACTCGTCGAGATTGAGGAGCCGGTCGCGACACCAGGCGACCTGCTGGTCGACGTCCATACCGCCGGCGTGAGCTTCCCGGACCTGCTCCAGAGCCGCGGCCAGTACCAGAGCCGGCGACCCTTGCCGATGGTGCTCGGCGGGGAGATCTCGGGGATCGTCAGGCAGGCCCCGCCGGACTCGCCCTTCGCCGCCGGCCAGCCGATCATGGCGCTGCCGCAAGGCGGTGGCTGGCAGGAGACCGTGACCGTCAATCCGGCGCTCGCCTTCCCGTTGCCGGCCGGCTTCGACCTCACCGTCGCGGGTGGGATTCCGGTGAACCACTTCAGCGTGCACTTCGCGCTGGTACGCAGGGGGCATGCGGCCGCGGGCGAGACGATGCTGGTGCACGGCGCGGCCGGCGGCATCGGGACGGCGGCGATCGATCTCGGCAAGGCGCTCGGGCTGCGGGTGCTCGCCGTGGTGAGCGATGACGTCAAGGGCGAGGTGGCCCGCCGGGCAGGGGCCGACGAAGTGCTGCCGGTCGACGGTTTTCTGGCCAGGGCCAAGGAGCTGACCGATGGGCGCGGCGTCGACATCGTGCTCGATCCGGTCGGCGGTGACCGCTTCACCGACAGCCTTCGCTCGCTCGCACCAGAAGGGCGCCTGCTGGTACTGGGATTCACCGGCGGCGACATCCCGACGGTGAAGGTCAACCGGTTGCTGCTGAACAACACCTCTGTCCTGGGTGTCGGGTGGGGCGAATTCCTGCGTCACGAACCGACCCTCTTCGGCCAGCAGTGGCTTCAGATGCAACCGATGCTCGAAGCCGGTCAGCTGCATGGTTCGCCGACGACGTCGCTCCTGCTCGAGGAGGCGACTGAAGCGTTGAACCTGCTGGATCAGCGCCGAGCGCTTGGCAAGGTCGTGTTGAGCGTCCGCTGACTCCGGGCGGGGTGCTCGCGCTCAGGCGGGGTAGTAGCGCAGTTCTACGACGTTGCGGTCCGGATCGCGGATGTAGAGGGACTGCCCGTTGCCCCGGGCGCCGTAGCGCGTGTCAGGCCCATCCACCACCTCGAAGATCCCTCGATCGACCACGACATCCCAGTCCGTAGGGGCCACGACGAGGCAGATGTGGTCGACGTTCTCCTGGCCCGAGTGGTCGGCCGGTGCTGCGATCAGATCGATGATGACGTCGCTGGTGACCCGTACCGAGGGAAACGGCGCCTGCCCGGCACGCCAAAGGTCGACCCGAACCGGGGAGAGCCCCAGCTCACCGAGATAGAAGGCCAGCGAACGCTCGACGTCCTGGACCCGCAGTACCACGTGGTCGAAGCCGGTCACCGTCACGCTCATAGGCCGAATCGTAGGTCTCCCCTCCTGCTTTGGCCGGAGGCGTTTTTGTCGGACCCCCGTGCGACCTTCGGCGTTGTGCGACTGCTGCTGTGTGCCGATCTTCATCTTGATGCGCCCTTCACCTGGGCCGATCCCTCCGTTGCCCGAGCCCTGCGACAGGGGATCCGGGAGTCGCTGAGCAGCATCGTCGAGCTGGCGGCTGAGCTCGAGGTAGACGCTTTGTGCTGCGCCGGCGATCTGTACGAGGGCGATCGAGCCGGCGCGGATACGGGCGAGCTGCTGCGCTCGGCTTTCAGCTCGCTCGAATGTCCGGTGCTGCTGGCTCCGGGCAATCACGATTGGTACGGCCCCGCCAGCCTCTATCGCCTCGTCGAATGGTCGCCTAACGTCACGGTCTTCACGGGTGACCGGCTCGAGCCGCGTCCGCTGGCCGACGGATTCACGGTCTGGGGCGCCGCCCACTGCGCTCCGGCGAATACCGATGGCTTCCTGGACGGTTTCCGGGTCGGTCGAGCGGGCGTCTCGGTTGCCCTCTTTCACGGGTCGGAGCGCGGCGGATTTCCGGCGCAGGGTTCGGGCAAGGCGCCACACGCGGCGTTCTTGGCTGATCAGATCCCTTCGGCTGGATTTGCTCACGCGATGGTCGGCCACTTTCACCGGTCTGACCTCAGCCCGTGGCACACCTATCCGGGCAATCCCGAGCCGCTGAGCTTCGGTGAGCAGGGTGCCCGCGGCGCGGTGCTCCTGACTTTCGAGGCCGATGGGTCGGTGACGCGCGACCTCTACCCGGTGAGCCGCCGCCGCTGGCATGACGTCCGCGTTGAGGTCGCCGACGCTCGCCACGCCGGGGAGATCCGCGAGCAGGTGCGGGTCGCTCTGGATGAGGTCGCAGGCATCGTTCGGCTCACGGTCGCGGGTCAGGTGGAGCCGAGCGTCGACCTCGGTGCGGTGGAGCTCGGCGGGCTGGGCTCGCACCTGGAGGCGTTGGTCCACAGGCCGCTGGAGATCACCCTCCGCCACGACCTGGAGGTGCTCGTCGGTGAGCCGACCGTGCGGGGTCATTTCATCCGCGATGTGCTCGCTTCCGATCTGTCCGCCGATCAGCAGACGCGCGTCATCAACGCCGGGCTGCTCGCTCTGGACGGTCGCGCGCGCGAGCTGGTGAGCCACTGACATGCGTATCGAATCAGTCACCGCGACAGGCTTTGGACCGCTCGTCGGGCAAACGCTGCAGCTGGCCCCGGGACTCACCGTCGTCTGCGGCGACAACGAATCGGGCAAGTCGAGCTGGCATGCGGCGACCTTTGCCGCCCTTTGCGGCCGACGCCGGGGCAGGGGGCGCCCGACCGCCCCAGAGCTGCGATTCGTCGAAGCGCATGAACCATGGGACGGGGGGCCTTGGGCGGTGGGCTGCCATCTCACACTTGATGACGGACGGTTGATCGAGCTCCGCCAGGATCTGGCCGGCAAGGTCGACTGCCGGGCGACCGATGTCGTGCTCGCCCGAGATGTCAGCGCGGAGATCATGGTTGAGGGGAGCCCGGACGCCTCGGCCTGGCTGGGTCTTGGTCGCGCTGCATTCCAGGCCACCGCTTGCGTCGGTCAGGCGGAGGTGCTGCGCGTGCTGGATGCCGCTGACGGGCTTCAGCATGCGCTGCAGCAGGCGACGTCGACGGCGAGCAATTCTGGCACCGCAGCGGTCGCGATCAGCGAACTCGAAGCGTTACGACGATCGGCGGTCGGTCGCGATACTCCGTCGGCGATCCGCCCCCTTCGCAAGGCCCGGGAGTCGCTTGCGCTCGCGGAGAGGCAGCTGGCCATGGCCTACGAAGCGCAAGAGGCGCTTTCAGAATTGGCTGTCGAGCAGGCGCGCCTGGACGGCGAGGTCGCCAGTGCATTCGTGGCGGCGGAGTCCGCGGTCGCCGAGGTGGCCCAGTCCGCCGAAGCGTTGCGTGCCGCCGAGCTCCGGTCGTTCCAGCAGGAGTGGCCCACCCCATCGTCGTCGCGCTCGCAGGTTGCGGCCCGCGGCTGCAATAGGTGGTGGATCATCGCCGGCGCGGTGTCAGTGGGGCTCCTGATCGCCGCAGCGGTGCTCGGCTCGACCCCGCTGGCAGGGTTGGGGGTCGTGGTGGCCGTCGTCGCCGGACTGCTGGCGTTCGGTACCGGTGGAACGCAGCTGAGCAGTGGCTGGCCACCCTCCGTCGACGCCGTGGAGGTATCTCGCGACCGACGTGAGCCGGTCCGGGACGGCGTAGCCGTCGAAATGGCGGAGCTGCGGTTGGAGTGGGCGGAACGGGAAGCGCTCGCCGAACGTGCCCGACGTCGCCACCATGAGGCGGCGCTTCGAGCGGGGCGTGCGGATGCCGTCCGGGAAGAGCGTTCCTCGGCCTATCCCGCCGCAGCGGAAGCTGAGGAGGGATTGGCCGCGGCCCGGCGTGAGCTCGCGCGCGTGGAGGAGCTCGACGAGACGCTGGAGTTGGCCATCGACTTTCTCACCTCCGCCCAAGAGCGTGTCCACCGTGAAGTCGCACCAGAGCTCACCGCGGTCCTGCGTTCCTGGCTGCCTCGCCTCACCGGGGGTCGATACGTCGACGCCCGAATGGATCCGGCGACTCTCGAGGTCGAGGTCTGCGGTCCGAGCGGGGAGTTTCGGAGCGCGCGGCTGCTCAGTCACGGCACCGCGGAGCAGGTCTACCTCCTGCTGCGGGTGGCGCTCGCCGCCCAACTCACGTCCGGGCACGACACGTGTCCGCTGCTGCTGGACGACGTGACGGTCCACGCCGACCTCACGCGAAGCCACGAACTGCTTGACCTGCTCCATGAGCTCTCGCGGGAGCGTCAGATCGTGCTGTTCGCGCACCAGCAGCACGTACGCGACTGGGCAGCTCGGCATCTTGACGGCGACCGCGACCGGCTCGTCTGCCTCGAGCCGGTGCGCGCCGGCTAGAGCGGATTCCAGCTGGGCTCGCGGCGTTCGGCGAAGGCCGAGAAGGCTTCATGCAGCTCACCGGTGGCGGTGCACATGATTTGAGTGCGGTTTTCGATGTCGAGCGCTTGGCGCATGCTCGGGGCATCGACGGTCTGCCACATCGTTTCCTTGGTCATCCACACCGCTAGCGGAGGGTTGGCGGCGATCTGGCGAGCCGTGACCAGGGCGCGTTCGAGCAGCTGGTCGCGCGGCACCACGTCGAGCAGCAGACCGATCCGCTCGGCTTCTGCCGCATCGAAGACGCGTCCGGTCAGCAAAAGCTCGGCCGACCGGGAGGCCCCCACGAAGCGGGGCAGCAGATAGCTGGTGCCCATGTCGCACGCCGAGACACCGCGTTTGATGAAGACGGCGCCGAAGCTGGCCTCCGGGCAGGCGATCCGGATGTCGCAGGCCAGCGAGAGGGCGAAGCCGCCGCCGTGCGCGGGCCCGTTGATCGCGGCGATGATCGGGATGCGTACCCGGTGGATCTTTTCGAAGAGGCCGGCCATCAGCTCCTGCGCCATGAAGCTGCGCACGGTCGCCCCCTGGGTTCGGGTGAAGAGCTTGCCCAGCGGATGCTCGGCCAGGGTCTCGTCCGAATCCTCGCCGCCCCTCATATCGGCGCCGGCGCACCAGGCCGCGCCTTCTCCCTGGAGCACGATCACCCGCGCTGCCGGATCGGAGTAGAGCTCGTCAACGGCTGAGTGGAGGTCGACCAGCAACGACTGGTTCAGCGCATTCCGACGGTGCGGACGGTTCAGCGTGATGCTGTGAATGCCCGATTCGAGCTCTTCGACAATGACCCGGGGGGCCTTGGGGGCGGATTCAGACATGCGGGACCACTCCTGTTCGGCGTTCGGTCCGGCGACTGTCTCAGGTGCTTCCGTGGCGTCGCGAGAAGGGGTCTGCTTGGTGGGGGGCTGGGCGGGGTCTGCTTGGGTGGGGGACATGCACAACGACGCCGATGACCAAATGGCGTATATCGCCATCACCCGTATGCAGGCCGACTACGCCGACATCGTGTCGCGGCGCGCCTGGAGCGAGCTCGATGCCATCTTCGAGCCGGAAGCCAAGATTCACCTCGACCTGATCACTAAGGGGATGGATTTCACGGGTCCGGGGGAGATCGGCAGCTTCATCGCCGGGTCGATCGAGCAGTTCGAGTTCTTCCAGTTCGTCATCCTGAATTCGGTCGTGCGCGTGCTGGACGAGTCAAACGCGACCGGTCGGATGTACATGAGCGAGCTCCGCCAACACGGGGCGAGCGGCGGTTGGAGCACCATTCACGGCGTCTACCACGACACCTACCGCAAGGATTCGGCGGGCAATTGGCGGTTCGCCGCCCGCGATTATCAGAGCCTGGCGCGTACCGGCCGGTCGGAGATCTTCCCGTTCCCGGCTACGCACGGCGGCCCGCTCTAGCCAGCGGGTCGCGCCCTCAGACGATGTCTTCTGGCGCGAGTTTGCGGCCGGCGATGCCTTCGAATCCGTTGCCGCCGGTGTAGGTGTCCTCGCCGATGATCAGCCCGTCTTCGTCGAAGGGCCAGAGCGTAGCCATCCGTGCCTCGTAGAGGTAATACGCGGATTCGTCGTCGACGGCGATTCCGCGGGCGGCCAGTGTCGAGCCCGGGATAGGCCATCCGCATGACGCCTTCGGTCAGGATGCAGTCCTTGTCGACGACGAGGCGATCGATGTCCAATGCGAGCCGGGTGGCTCCGGAGGCGATGAAGTCCTCGTAGAAGCGCCGGACCTCCGCCTTGCCCGTGGGACTGCCTTCCGGGCCGGCGCCGTAAGCGTGGTAGTTCGCGTCGTCGGAAAGGGTGATCAGCAGACCTTCGAGGTCGCCGTCGGCTTCGGCCTTCATGTGGAAGAGGACGGCCTCGAGGTTGCGGATCAGGATCGGATCCGTCTCGGTGGCCAGCCGCTCTTCGACTTTGGCCCAGGTGCGTGATTGTTCAATGACCGGCATGACGCGGGAGCGTAGGCCACGACGCTCCTGTCGGCGAGAGCCAGGTCACATGACAGGGTGTTGCGAGCGACTAACGTCACGCGGAGAAAGGAACGAGGCGAATATGCCGGCAGCAGCGCCCCTCAAGCCCCTTCGGATGCGGGTGCTGGACCTGTCGACGGGGATTGCCGGCGGCTACTGCGCCAAGTTGCTCGGGGACGCCGGTGCCGATGTGATCAAGCTCGAGCCGCCGGGCGGTGATCCGTTACGCAACCGGTCGGCGTCAGGTCAGGTTGTCGATCCTGTGATCGGCTCACCCATTTTTCAGTACCTGCACTCCGGGCACCGCAGCGCTGTCGCCGACCTGACGACCCCGGCAGGACGCGCGCTGGCGCTCGACGTCGCAGCGACCGCCGATCTCGTCATCGAGTCCTACGAGCCCGGCCGGATCGAGAGCCTCGGGCTCGGCCCCGACGCCCTGCATGCGCGTAACGCGGCGACCTCGTTGCTGTCGGTATCGCCGTTCGGCCGGGAGGGGCCGTGGAGCACCCGGGCCGCCAACGAGTTCACGCTCCAGGCCTGGTGCGGCTCGCTGGCCTCGCGAGGAATTCCGGGCCACGCCCCGGTGGGGGTCGGCGGCGATGTCGGCTACTACGTCGCCGGCGCTGCGGCAGCCTCGGCGGGGGCCTTTGCAGTACTGGGCGCCCAACGTAGCGGCCGGGGCCAGCACATCGACGTCTCGATGCTCGAAACGATGATCCTGTCGTTCACGCCCTACCAGCCGATTTTTGCCCAGCTGGAGGAGCGGCTCTACGGCCGCAGCATCGAGATCCCTTCGATCGAGCCGGCCGCTGACGGATGGGTCGGTTTCTGCACGATCACCCATCAGCAATGGGCTGATTTCAGCGCGATGATCGAGCATCCCGAATGGGGCGACGATCCCGGCCTTTCGCATGCTGCCGTCCGGATGCCGCGGCGGGTTGAGCTGCGAGCCGCGATCGCGGAATGGACGACCAAACACACCGTCGCCGAGATGGTCGAGCTTGCGTCGGCGCTACGGATCCCGGTGACCCCGGTGGGCGACGGCCACACCGTGCTGGAGATGGAGCATTTCGCAGCACGCGGTGTCTATCAGCAGCATCCGGGCGGATTCCGCACGCCACGCAGGCCTTACCTGCTCGGTGCGTACCCCTCCCCGCTGCCACGCGAATCGCCCCTCCTGGACGAACACGCAACAGCGCTGCGCGAGGAGCTTCCCGCGCCGCCGCCCCCACTCCACGGCGCCCCATCGGAGGTCGGTCCTCCACGGCCACTGGAAGGCCTGCGCGTGGTGGCGTTCGTCGCCTTCTGGGCCGGGCCTTTCGTGGCGTCCTACCTGGCGGCGATGGGCGCCGACGTCGTCAAGGTCGAGTCGATCCAACGGCCCGACGGCATGCGTTTTGCGGGTGGGGTGAAGCTGGATGACCCGCTGGTCTACGAATGGTCAGCCGTGACTCACGGCGCGAACGTCGGACTGCGGGATGTGACGCTCGACCTCAGCCGGCCTGAGGGTGCTGACCTGGCCAAGCGGCTGGTGGAAGGCGCTGACATCGTGCTGGACAACTTCTCGCCACGGGTGCTCGACGGGTTCGGCCTCAGCGAGGCTGACCTGCGGACGGCTCAGCCGGACATCGTCATCCTGCGGATGCCTGCCTTCGGCCTGGATGGTCCGTGGCGCGATCGCGGCGGATTCGCCATGACGGTCGAGCAGAATTCCGGACTTGCCTGGCTGACCGGTTTCGCCGACGACGGGCCACTGGTACCGCGCGGGGTGTGCGACGTGCTCGGCGGGCTGCACGCGATCGTCGCGCTGCTCTCGGCGCTGGAGCATCGGCGGGTGACGGGGGAGGGGCTGCTGGTGGAGGTTCCGCTGGCGGAGGCCGCGCTCAACATTGCCGCCGAGCAGACCATCGAGTGGACAGCCAATGAGGTGCTGCTCAGCCGTAGCGGTAACCGCTCGTTTGACGCGGCGCCGCAAGGGGTTTACGAGTGTGCTGACACCGCGGAGACGGACCACTATCTGGTGCTCTCGGTGGAGAGCGACGCGCAGTGGCATTCGCTGCAGGCGGCGCTTGGCCACCCGAGGTGGTCGGTCGAGGATCGGCTCGCCACGGCCCCGGGACGTCACGAGGCGCATGACGAGATCGATATGGCCCTGACAGCGTGGCTGAGCCGTTGGACGGTCGAGGAGGCGGTCGAACACCTTGCTGCTCATGGGGTTCCGGCGGCGCCAACCCTCGACGCCCGGCGACTGAACGACCTGCCGCAGCTGACCGCGAGGGGTTGGTTGCAGACCATCGCCCATCCGGTGGCCGGTGCACTGAAGTACCCCGGGCTGCCGATGACGTTCTCGGGCCTGCCGCGCCCGGTCTACACCAGGGGCGCACCCACCCTCGGCCAGGACAACTTCGAGGTTTTGACGGGCCTTGGGCTCGCGCCGGCGGCTATCGAAGCGTTGGAGGCCGACGGCATCATCGGTAACCGTCCGGCCTGGATGGCGCCGCTGCCCGAGTAGGGCTGGGTAAGGGCCGGCGCCACAGTCTGGTGGCGCCAGGACGCCATCAGCCCATGGCGCCGGGGGGTGTTGGGGGGCTCGCGGGTCAGAGCGTCAGCACGACCTTGCCGAACACGGCGGAGCTCTCGAGCAGTTCATGGGCCGCGGCGATCTGCTCCAGTGGGATCACGGCATGGACAGCGGGTTTCACGCGTCCGTCGGCGACCAGGGCCAGGAGCCCGATCATGACCTCCCGAATCCGGTCATTAGTGGGCCGTCCCACCCCGGTGACGGTCAATCCCCGCTCGAAGACGCGGCCCAGGTGCAGTTCCGCGCGGTGGCCGGCGGTGACTCCGGTCGTCACGTAGCGACCCTCCGCGCGCAGCGACTTCATGGCGGCGGTGAACGTCGCTGCCCCGACCGGGTCGAGCGCCACGTCGACCCCGCTGCCGTCGGTGAGCTTGCGCACCTGCGCGGCGATGTCTTCGCTGTAGTGGTCGATGACGGCATCGGCCCCGAGCGCGCGTGCCGCATCCGCCTTCCACCCGGCGCCGACGGTGGTGATCACGCGTGCCCCAGTGGCGCGGGCGATCTGGACGCCGAAGCTGCCGACGCCACTGGACCCGGCGATGACGAGCGCGGTCTCGTTCGCTGCGAGCCGGCCCCGGTTGAGCAGCCCGTCGTACGCCGTCCGACCGGCCGTCGGGATCGCTGCGGCCTGCTCCCAGGAGCAGCCGGCGGGCAGGGCGAAGACGAGTTCAGCGGGCACCGCCACCAGTTCGGCGTGAGCGGAGCGAACAGCCACGCCAACGACGCGGTCGCCGACCTGCAGCTCCGGGTAACGTGCTGCGGCCCGTTCACCGAGAGCTTCGATCGTGCCCGCCACGTCACGGCCACCGATCCAGGCGCCGGGGATGCGGTCGATGCGCATCCCGTTGGCGCCGGCGCGAAAGTAGAGGTCAACGCGGTCCAGAGAAGTGGCCTTCAGGCGTATCAACGCTTGATCGGGACCGGCGACGGCGTCCGGCTGCTCGCCGAATCGCAGCACCTCGAGACCGCCCTGCTCTTCGTGGAAGGCGGCCCGCATCAGCCAGCTGTATCACTTGCCTGCGCTATCTGCGGCGCCGGCAACGGTAGGACACGGTGATCGAGGTCACCGCGTGGGGCGCTGACTTTGGGGGAATCAGTAGGGTAGAAAATTAGTTGGTGGTAACAAACAAGTTGCGCAATCTGCATCTTGACGTTCGGTCGTAAGGAGGAGCGAATGGCTGGCGCCGTCGCTGCACATCCCGTCCCAACTGCGCAGTCGGCTGCGTCGTCAGAGACCGGGCTGGCGACCGGCGAGTATTCGCACCGGCAAATCCTGGTGATCCTCTCCGGCCTCATCCTCGCCATGTTCCTGGCAGCGCTCGACCAGACCGTCGTCTCCACCTCGATCTACAAGATCGGCCAGAGCCTTGATGGCCTCACCGCGCAGGCCTGGGTCACCACCGCGTTCTTGATCACGTCGACCATTGTCACGCCGCTCTACGGCAAGCTCGGCGACATGTACGGCCGCAAGCCGTTCTTCCTGCTGGCGATCACGATCTTCGTGATCGGCTCGGCGGCCTGCTCTTTCGCGACGTCGATGTACATGCTGGCTGCTTTCCGAGCGTTCCAGGGTCTCGGCGCCGGCGGCCTCTTCACGCTGTCGCTGGCCATCACCGGCGACATCATCCCGCCCCGCCAGCGCGCCAAGTACCAGGGCTACTTCCTCGCCGTGTTCGGCACCTCGAGCGTGCTCGGCCCGGTGATCGGCGGGGCCCTCGCGGGACAGAACAACCTGCTGGGCATCGAGGGCTGGCGTTGGATCTTCCTGATCAACGTGCCCATCGGAATCGCGGCGCTGTACGTCGTCAACCGTGTGCTGCAGTTCGACCACCAGCGCAAGAACCGTCAGAGCCTGGACGTCATGGGCGCCGTCCTGCTGGTTTTCTGCCTGGTGCCGCTGCTGCTGGTCGCGGAGCAGGGTCGCATCTGGGGCTGGAGTTCGTCGAACGCGTTCATGTGCTACGCGCTGGGTCTCATCGCGCTGGTCGCCTTCGTCTGGACGGAGCGGCGGGCCGGAGATTCCGCGCTACTGCCGGCCAAACTCTTTCGGGTACGCGCCTTCAAGATCGGGTCGCTGCAGTCCACGATCATCGGTATCGGGATGTTCGGCGGCCTGACGCTGATCCCGATCTACCTGCAGCTGGTGAAGGGGGATTCGCCGACCCGCGCCGGCTTGCTCACCCTTCCGCTGATGGCCGGCCTCATGGTGTCGTCGATCACCGCCGGCCAGACCACCTCGCGCACCGGTCACTACCGGATCTTCCCCATCATCGGCAGCGCCCTGCTCGTCGCCGGGATGCTGATGCTCTCGCGGCTGACCGCTGACAGCTCGCTGGCTTACGCCAGCGTCTCCATGCTGATCGTCGGCGCCGGGCTGGGCATGAACATGCAGACCATCGTCCTAGCGATGCAGAACGCTGTGCCGCCCAAGGACCTCGGCGTCGCGACCTCGTCCGCCACGTTCTTCCGGCAGATCGGCGGCACGCTCGGTGTCGCAGTCTTCCTGTCGGTCGTCTATTCGACGGTGCAGGACAAGATCCGCACTGCGTACGTGGCGGCAGCCAACAATCCGGCCTTCCAGGAGGCGGCGAAGGCTCACCCCGACCAGATCTCCCGCTTACGCGGCGCCGGCACCAGCTCGCTGAACGACACCTCGTTCCTGTCGCAGGACAACCCGGTGCTGGCTCACCCGTTCAAGCAGGGCTTCACCGATTCGATCACCACCGCCTTCCTCATCGCGGCGATCGTGCTCAGCCTCGCGCTGGTGCTCGCGATCATCCAGCGTGAGGTGCCGCTGCGCACCATGGGTGCGGAGCAGGCGCTGGCCGCGGAGGCAGCCCTCGCGGCGGCAGCGCAAGAGGCGCGGACGGATGTCGCGGTGGAAGGGTCCAGCCCGGTTCCGTCGCCGAACGACGCTTCGCCACCCGGCGTCGCCACCCCGGCTGCCCGCTCGCACCTAGCGGCCGTCGCCGCGGGCCGGTCTGAAAGCATGGGCCGACATCCCGGGGCGACAGGAGGCAGCGTGACCCAGCTGCAGGGCAGCGATCACACCGGCCGCGAAGCGCTGGCGAGGACGTATCGCGAGCGCGGCTGGTGGCGTGACGAGACGTTGGCTGACGACATCGCCCGCCATGCCTTGGCGATGCCCGACGCGCCCGCGTTCATCACCGAGCACGAGCGGGTCAGCTGGCGCCAATACGCGGAGACCTCTGACCGGCTGGCGGGCGTGCTGGTGGCCGCCGGCTATCAGCGCGGCGAGCGCGTCGCCGTCCAGTTGCCTGACACTGCAGCCGTTCACATCGCCTTCGTCGCGTTGGAGAAGGCGGGGCTGGTCGCGGTGGGAATCGGGGCCCGGGCGGGTGACCGAGAGCTGCGGCACCTGCTGGCGCGAACCCACGCCAGCGGCCTGATCACCCACACCGAGCACCGCGGGCAGCCGGTCGCCGACCACATCGACAGTTTGCGGCGTGATGCGCCTCAGCTGCGCCACCACATCGTCCTTCCCGAAGACAGCCCGTTGGGCGGGTTCATCACCGTTGACGGCGAGCCGGTCGAGCCCGGCCCCGGAGGACACGTGGCGGCACCGCAAACTCACCGCCGACGAGCTGTGGTTGGTCAATTCGACGTCAGGCACCACCGGGCTTCCCAAGTGCGTGATGCACCACCAGAACCGCTGGTATTACTTCCACCAAACTGCGGTAGAGGTGGGAGGTTTGCGCAGCGACGACGTCGTCATGGCGTCGGTCCCGGCACCGTTCGGGTTCGGTCAATGGACTTCCCACTTCACGCCGACGCTGCTCGGCGCACCCGCGGTCGTGCTGGAAAGGTTCAATGCCAGCAAGGCATTGGAGCTGATCGAACGCGAGCTGGTGACCATTTTGTGTGCAGTGAGCACGCAATTCATCCTGATGCTCAACGCACCAGATCTCGACCGATACGACCTCACGTCGTTACGCGTGCTCTTCACCGGCGGTGAGCTGATCCCCTACGAGCGGGCCCGTGACTTCGAGCGGCGCACCGGCGCTGCCGTGCTCAATTTCTATGGTTCCAACGAGAGCGGATTCGCCACGGCAACGACCATCAAAGACCCGACGGAGAAGCGGCTTCGGACGGCTGGTCGGGTCCAGCCGGGCACCGAGCTCCGGCTCTATGACGATGACCGAAACGTCGTCACCGCAAAAGGCCGCGGGCAGCCAGGTTCACGCGGACCGGCGATCTCGTTCGGTTATCTGGACGATCCGGCGGCCAATGCTCAGCTTTTCACCGACGACGGCTTCGTCCTGCATGCAGATGAGGTCACCCTCGACGAGGAGGGCTACCTGGCCGTGGTCGGGCGCAAGTCCGACATCATCATCCGCGGCGGTAAGAACATCAGCGCTCCTCATGTGGAGGACGAGGTCGGTGCGCACCCCGCGGTAGCCCTGGTAGGAGCCGTCCCGTCGGCTGATCCGGTGTTCGGGGAGCGGGTCGCGGTCTACGTGGAACTGGTGGATGGTGCGTCGCTCGAGCTCGACGAGCTGGTGGCCTGGCTACGCGAGCGCGGGACGTCATCCGAGTACCTGCCCGAGCGCCTCGTCATCATGGATGAGCTGCCCAAGTCCTCTGGAGGCAAGCTTGCGAAAGGCGATCTGCGCGCCGATGCCGTCAAACGTTTCGGGGCTGCGAGATGAGTGAGTCGCGCACGGGAGTCGCGTTCATCACGGGTGCCGCCCGCGGGCAGGGCCGGGCCCACGCCCTGACCCTGGCTCACGCCGGCTATGACATCGTCGCGTTCGACGTTCCCACCGGACTCACCGGACTTCCGTACCTCACCTCGACGCAGGCCGATCTCGACGAGACGTGCGAGCTCGTCGCCAAGTACGGCCGCCGGGCCGTAGCGGTATCGGGCGACGTCCGTAATACCGCCGATCTGGAGCGAGCGGTAGTGATCGCCAAAAAAGAGCTGGGCGGCTTGGACGTCGTGATCGCGAACGCCGGCATCTGCAGTTTCGCGTCGTTTGAAGACATCACCGATACGCAGTGGGACGAGATGCAGGCTGTCAACCTGGGCGGCATTTTTCGCACCATTCGCGCAGCGCTGCCGACCCTCCGGGCGCAAGGCTCGGGACGCATTCTCGCGACGGCATCCATGGCCGGCCGGGGAGGCGCGCCTCACCTGGCGCACTACGCGGCAGCCAAGGCGGGTGTCATCAGCCTGGTGAAGACCCTGGCCCTCGAATTGGGCTCCAGCGGCGTCACGGTCAACTGCCTGTGCCCGACGACGGTGGACACCCCGATGGTCCACAACAAGCCTATGTACGGGCTTTTCGCTCCGGATGTGGAGGCACCGGACAAGGAGAGCGTGCGACATCGCTACGAGGCGATGAACCCCATGGGCGTCGCGTGGCTCGCACCGCAGGAGGTTGCGGACGTCGCCGCCTTCTTGATTTCCGACGCCGGACGCCACATCTCCGGGGCGGTGTTCGAAGTCAGCGCAGGCGGCAGCGGAAGCCAGCTCTAGCCGGTTGGGCTAGAGGATGAGTCCGCGTACAAAAGCTGCCTGACCGGCGTGCTGCAGGTCATCGGAGAGCACGCTGATGAGGCGGGAGGCCAGGGTCACCGGCGGGTCGTAGGAGTCGTCGACCACGCGGGCCAGGTCGGCGTCGACCAGCTTCCGCACGTAGCGCAACGTCTTTGCGTGGACGGCGTCGTGGTAGTCGATGAGGATGTCTCCGGAGCTCACCTGGACACTGCTCGACCTGTTCGAACGTATGGCCATAGCCGGTGTCGAGATCGTCGAGCGGCAGGGCGAAGCGCTGGGCCCAGCCGTCGGCGGTCCACAGCTGCTCGATGCCTGACGCGTCGGCCAGATGGTCGTCCTGAACCCGGGTGAGATGCCAGACGAGCCAACAGATGCTGTTGGCCTTGCCGTCGATGCGAACGCCGAGCTGCTCGCGAGTCAAGCCCTCCACCACGCGATGGACCACGCCCTGCACGCGGTCGAATCCGTCTACCAGCAGGTCGGCAACCGTCATGAAGTTCTCCTCACAAAGGAAGGGCTTGGCTGATTCTTACGTCAGCCAAGCCCTTCCCTTCGTACGAGGGGGCGACCGTCAGACGGTGGCCTTCATGGCGGCGAGCTCGCGCTCGACCATCGCCTCGTGGTCCTGCTCATCCTGCTTGGCCTTCTTGGGACTCCAGCGTCCCTTGAGCAGGAAGACGAACGGCAGGAAGACGACCTGCGCGATGAAGCAGATCCACCACCAGCGCTGCCACTGGTGCGGGCTTTGCGCCTGCGCCTTGGCGATCTTGGTTCCGTAAGCGTTCAGATAGGCAAGGTCGGCTTTCGGAATGGTGGTCGCGCTCTGCAGGGCCGTGGCGTACGGCGTGACCAGAGCCAGGTCCTTCTTCGTGGCAGGTGCGGCCAGCGCCAACAGCTTGGTGAGCGCCGCGGACTGCGAGATGTTGAACTTGGCGGCGATCTCACCCTGGGCCTTGGCCACCAGCGGAGCGGCGGTGGAGCCGGCGCTGAGCGCGGCCAGGGTCGTCGGGTCAATGGCGCTGGCCGTCTGCAGCTCGGCGAAACGCTTGGTCGCGGCGAGCTTGACCGCCGTCGCCTCAGCAGTCGTCCTGCCCTCGGCCTTGGCTACCTCGGCCAGGGCCTTCGGAAGCGCGACCGGATCCGCCGCATTCTTGTTCAGGGCTGCTGCGGTGGCCGGGTCGAGCGCCTGGAGGGTCGCCACCTGCTTCGGGTACTTGGCTTGGATCGCCAGCGCTGTCGGGCCTTTGTCGACCAGGGTCGAGGTGGACGAGACGACAAACGTGAGGGCCAGCAAGGCGAAAGTGACTGTGATGCGGATGATCCAGCCCCAGATCGCCAGGCCGGTCGCCGTACCGGCCGGGTTGCGGCTCTCGACGGTCTCAGTGAACGCGGCCATCCATGCGCAGTACGTCATGCCGCCACCGGCCGCGATGATCACGAACAGGATGGCGAGGTCGTAGTAGCTCGTGGTGCTCGCCTTGGTGGCGGTCGTGGCGAAGATTGCGGTGCCGACCAGGCTGACGACGGTGCCCAGGATCATGAAGGGCTTGCGCACCCGGACGAAGTCGGACAGCAGCCCGGTGAGGACCAGAGCCAGCGCGTTGGTGATCCAGTACCAGTTGGCGAGCGAATTCGCGCGCTGCTCGGAGTAGCCGAAGATGGTGGCGAAGTAGACCACCGAGAAACCCGCGGCGATGTAGTAGAGCAGCAGGAAGAGGCTGATCCCCAAGGCAGGCCCCACGATGTTCAGCTTGAGCATCTGGCGCCAGAGGTTCTTGGTGAGGTCTTCGATCTTCAGACCGGCGGCCCGGGCCTCGATGAGGACACGGTCGCGCATGGTCACCATCAGCTGGTCCCGCAGCCGCGGCGCGAGCTCGCGCAGGCCGAAGAAGGCGATGACGAAGACGGCGAGGCCGATGGCGCCGCACAGGTAGAACTGGAACTGCCAGTGGGGATGACTCTTGAGCGTGTTGCTCGTGACCTCCGTGACCACCAGGCTGCCCAGGACCGGGCCGAGGGTCCAGAAGCCCATCGCGAATCCGCGCCCGACCTGCGGCGAGAAATCGCGGATCAGCGCGGGGGTAGCCACCAGCACGATGCCTTCGACGAAGCCGACGACCGCGTAAATGATGAGGAACCAGGTCTTGGACGGGGCGTGGGGGAGGATGAAGGCGTAGATCAAGCCGGTGATCAGGAGACCGTAGGTCACCAGGTTCGCGCGGCCCCAGCGGTCAGCGAGGCCGGCCAGCAGAGAGGCGAACGCGCCGATGCAGTTCGCGACGATCGAGATGCCCACGAAATACGTGAACGTCATGTTGTAGTGCTGGATGATCTGCGTGGCGACGGCACCCTGCAGGTAGAACTGGTAGTACAGGATGATCGTCGCCAGGACCGTGACGCCCAGGTAGAACGTGCGGGGCCCGGTATTGGGATAACTCGACAGCTGGCGAGTCCACAGGCTTCGCATGAAAGTGGACTCTTTTGGCTGCTCTACGCTCACGGTTCCTGCGGACAACGTGACCTCAACTCTCTTGGTGAGCCAAGTCCCCCGACCGGCGGGTTTCCCTCGTGTTGTGATTGTGACCCGGGGCACAGTATCCACGCGACCAGGGTTTTTGCCAGCTATGACGCGACTTCTCCCCTCGCTACCCGCCTGCAGGGGAGTTCACCCAGGTTTTCCTGGCCGCCGATCCGGCCTTGTGTGCGGAAATCGCCACGAAGTTGCTGGGGTGGCCTTGCATGGGCGGCGTTTCCCGCCAAATCGCCGAGGGCGGCCGCATCTGCGTGGCGATTTCCGCAGGAGCCGACTGCTCGCCCGGCAGGGAGTCAGTCGGGCAGCAGGACCGCTGCGCCTTCCACCCGGTCGGCGGCCAGGTCGCGCAGGGCCTGCGGTGCTTGGCTGCGTGGATACGGCGTGGTGGTGATGTGCAGCGGGATCTGGGCGGCGATGCGTAGGAAGTCTTCGCCGTCCTGGCGGGTGTTGGCCGTGACGCTGACGAGGGCGCGCTCCTGAAAGAGGTGCTGCTCGTAGTTGAGCGGCGGGATGTCGGACAGGTAGATCCCGGCGACGGCCAGTGTCGCTCCCCGGTCCAGCGTCTTCAACGCGGCCGGAACGAGGTCGCCGACCGGGGCGAAAAGGACTGCACCGTCAAGCGGGTCGTCCACCGGATCGAAGCTGTCGCCGACACTGGCCGCACCCAGTTCGCGGGCGAGCTCGCGGGCGGCGGGGGCGCGGGTGCGCACATGGACCTCGGCGCCTTCGGCGATGGCGACCTGGGCAGCCAGATGGGCGGACGCCCCGAACCCCCAGATCCCCAACCGTCCGCCCTCGGGCAGGCGTGCTCGGCGCAGCGCGCGGAACCCGATGATCCCGGCGCAGAGCAGGGGAGCGGCCAGCTGGTCGGAGAAGACCTCCGGTATGCGGTAGGCGTACGCCTCGTTGACGACGGCCGCTTCGGCGAACCCACCGTCGGCGTCCCAGCCGGTGAACTGCCGGAGACAGGCACAGGTTCTCCTGGTGCCGCACGCAAAAGCGGCATGCGCCATCGGTGTGGCGTAGCCAGGCGATGCCGATCCGTTCGCCGAGCTCGAACCGGTGGGCATCAGGACCGAGCTTGTCGACAATGCCCACGATCTCGTGCCCCGGAACGACCGGGCGGCGGTGCAGCGGCAGGTCGCCTTCGGTGATGTGCAGGTCGGTGCGGCAGACGCCGCAGGCTCGGATCCGTACGCGTACTTCACCCGCTGCCGGCTCCGGTTCGGGGATCTCGACCGCTCTCAGCAGGCCGGCCTCGGCGGGACCTTGCTCCATTACTTGCCATGCGTGCATCAGGACGCGCCCTCTTGCAGCTTGCCGACGGTCTTGGCGATCCGGCGTTGGCGGGTCTCTTCGGTCTTGGCGTCTTCGACGGCCCGGACGTATTCCTTGCGGTGGGTGAAGGCCAAGGCATCGAACGCCTGCCGCAGGCCTGGGATCCCGTTCAGCGCTGTCGCCAGGTCAGCCGGCACCTCGACCTCGCGGGGTTCGGTGTCGAGCTCGACGTCGACGTCCACCTCGTCGCCGGCGCTCACGCCTGCCGCGGCACGGTTTTGGGCGTTGAGCGGCAGCAGGAACTTGCCGGCGTACGGCGCGATGGTGCTGCGATAGGTGTAATTGGCGATGGTCACGCGGACCGGCGGCCGCGTATGGGGACCCAGGCTGGTCACGACCTCAGCGGGGACCTCGATGCCCGTCGCGGTCTTCCCGTGCAGCGCGACTTTCGCTCGAAATCTCATGCCGGGAGTATGCCGCCGTCGACTCGCTGGGCGACCGGCCGGACCGGCGGCACCGCGGTCCGCAGCACCTCGTCGCGGCCGAGCTGCAGCTGGTGGTCTTGTCCGGGAGGGGTGTCCGGGCCCTCGATGCGCACCGTCAATTCGGGCCCGGACGCCTTGACGATCCAGCCCGCTCCGAGTCTGGCGACGTGCACATCGACCCCGGCGTGGACATGCTCGGGGAGCAACGGAGTCGGCAGGTCCGGCTCCTGCGCTTCCGGTTCCGGCTCAGCTTCGGCGCCATCGTTCGGAGCGGGCGGCTCGTCCAGCCCGAGGGTCAGCTGGTCGTAGTCGGTGAGGCCGGAGAAGCCGACCCCGAGCAGCCGGATGGGTTGGCCGTCCGGGACCGCGGCCGCCAGTGCCTGCGACGCCGCGCCGAGCAACGCCCGCGGGTCGGTGCTCGGCTGCGGGAGGCTGACAGCCCGCGTCACGGTGGTGAAGTCGGCGAAACGTGCCTTGACCGTCACGGTGCGCACGCCGCCGCCGTGGCGGTCAAGGCGCCGTCGGGCATGGCCGAAGACGACCTCTAGTTCCGCTGCCTGCTCCTGACGGCCGGTCATGTCAAAGGCGAAGGTGCGTTCCGCGCTCACGCTCTTGACCTCGCGGTCAGCTTCCACCCCTCGCTCGTCAAGGCCGAAGGAGAGCCGGTGCAGGCCGTTGCCGTGGGCGACTCCGAGCAGGCGTACCAGATCCTCGCGCGGCGTCGCGCGGAGTTCCGCGACGGTGCGTACGCCGATTCCCTGCAGCGCTTGCTTGGTGGCCGGGCCAACACCCCAGAGCTTGCCCACCGGCGTCGGGAGCAGGAAGCCGTCCTCCTGTTCGGCGGTGATCACGGTCCAGCCGTGGGGTTTGCCGGCTTCGGAAGCCAGCTTGGCGATCAGTTTCGAACGGCCGAGGCCTATTGACACCACGAGGCCGGTCCGTCGCCAGAATTCGCGGCGGATGTGGTCGGCGACGGCCAGCGGATCCGCGTGGCCACCCGCGGCGAGGTCGACGAACGCCTCATCCAGGCTGATCGGCTGGACCAGGGGGCTCGCCTCGCGTAGCAACTCCATCAGCACCGCGCTGTGGGCGCTGTAGGCGGCAAAGCGGGGAATCAGATACGTGCCCGCCGGGCACAGTGAGCGCGCCCGGGCGGTGGGCATGGCCGAGCCGACGCCGAACCGGCGGGCCTCGTAGCTCGCCGTGGCCACCACACCGCGGGGACCCAGGCCGCCAACGATGACCGGCCTGCCCCGTAACGAAGGGCGTTGGCGCTGCTCGACGGCTGCAAAGAAGGCATCTGCGTCCAGGTGCAGGACGCTGGGCTCTTCTCGCACGTCACCAGGCTAGGCCCGACCTGCGACAACGCGGCACATGCGCAAGCCAAACGGCTCTCTAGGGGTGATCGCGTTCAGCCGATAAGAAATCGTGTCAAAAACCTCGCACGCTCCGGCGTCGTGGTTGCGCGCCCCGGCAAACGTCATCTGTGTCCTGTCCGTGGTTGTCCTCGAATTCGTGCTGTTGACGGTCGTCTACGCGCGGGCGGCGCCGCTGCGTAACCAGCGCCTCGTGGTCTCCACGTTGGCGGGCGAGGTGCGGTCGGTTCAGCCCGCAGCCGTCAACCTCGTGCGGGCCGACGCGAATCGGGCGCTGGACCGGCTCTCCCAGCTCGGGTTGTCGCGGGGGGATTTGGCGCCGATCCGCGCCGCGCTCGCCCATGTGCCGGCGTTGGGTGTCACCTCTGCTGATTTCGGACGCCTGGCGTCGTCGGTCAACGTTCTGGCCAAGACGCTGGCGCACCGTCAGCGCATGGTCGACGAGCAGGCGGAGCTCATATACGTGGGCGGCCTGGCGCTCGCCTCGGTGGGTTGGATGGTCTGGTTTCGCCGCCTTGTGGCGCGGCAGCGACGGCTGCAGCATCAGGTCACCGAGGAGCAGGCACGCGCTGAGAGCGAGCAACGGCTGGCGGCCCTCGTACGTAACTCACGTGACGCCGTGGTGGTCTGCGACCTCGACGGCACGGTTTCTTTCGTCACCCCGTCGATCCATGCCGTGCTGGGCGTCGAACCCGCCCAGGTGGTGGGAAGCCGCTGTACGGAATTGGTCGAGCAGGCCGACCGCGGGGTCTTCCTTCGTTCGCTGGGGACATTGCATCCCGGCGAGGACCAGTCGCTCAGTATCCGAATGCGGCATGCGGACGGCCGCACGCTCAACGTCGAAGGCACCATCACGAACCTGTTGGGTGATCCGGCGGTGGGCGGCTTGGTCCTGACGATCCGCGACGTGACCTCGCGCGTTCGCTTGGAGACTCAGCTGACGCACCAGGCGTTCCATGACTCGCTCACCCAACTGGCGAACCGCCAACTCTTCTCCGACCGGCTGTCGCACGCGTTAGCGCGGCCAAGTGCAAACGTGCCGTCGCTGGTAGTGCTCTTCTGCGATCTGGACGAATTCAAGAACGTCAATGACAGTCTCGGCCACGGTGTGGGCGACCGGGTGCTCATTGAAATCGGCCGGCGCGCTGTCGCGGCGGTGCGGGCCGGCGACACGGTAGCGCGCCTTGGTGGCGACGAGTTCGCCATCTTGCTTGAAGACGCTGACCTGCCGTTCGCGCAGATCATCGCCGAGCGTCTGCTGGAGTCGATTTCGGAGCCGATCGACATCGACGGCAGCGTGCTGACGGTGCGGGCGAGTATCGGGCTGGCGGCTGCCGTTCCGGGGCAGGGCAATGCCGAGGAGACACTGCGCAACGCCGATGTGGCCATGTACTTGGCCAAGGACCGCGGCAAGGGCACCATCGCCGCGTACGAGTCACATCTACATGCCGAGGCCCTGGAACGCCTTGCCCTGCGGGCAGATCTGCAACGCGCCATCCGCCATGACGAGCTTGTGTTGCACTACCAGCCGACGGTCGACCTGACCACCGGAACTGTCGCCGGCTTCGAGGCCCTGGTGCGCTGGAATCACCCGGTGCACGGCCTGATCCCACCGGTTGACTTCATCCCTGTCGCCGAGCAGACCGGGCTGATCCATTCCCTGGGCAGCTGGGTGCTTCGCACCGCGTGCGGTGCGGCCGTCGAGCTCTACAACGGCAAGCCGAGCTCGGAGCACATGACGATGGCGGTGAACGTCGCTAGCCAGCAGTTGGGTCGTAGCGACTTCGTCGACGAGGTCTTCGCAGTGCTGGAAGAGACCGGCCTGCGCCCGCAGCAGCTGACGTTGGAGATCACCGAAAGCGTGCTGGTGCAAGACGTTGAGATCATCATCGGTCGGCTGGCGACGCTGCGCCGAGCCGGCATCCGGATCGCCATCGACGACTTCGGCACCGGCTACAGCTCGCTGGCGTACCTGCGTGATCTGCCGGTCGACGTGCTCAAGGTGGACAAGGCTTTCATTGACCGGGTGATGACCGATCGAAACGATGCAGCGCTCACGGAAGCGATTCTGGCGATGAGCGCGAGCATGAGCCTGGCGACCGTCGCCGAAGGTGTCGAGGATGACGCGCAAGCGGGATGGCTGACAGCAGCCCATTGCCGTTACGGCCAGGGCTATCTCTGGTCTCGGCCGGTGCCCATCGACCGAGCCCGGGAGCTCGTCTCACAAAGGACGATTGCCCCACCGCCCGCGCCTGCCGCCCGGCAGTTACCGCTGCCCCGCGACGCCGAAGAGGTGCAGCACGATGTCGTCTAAGGCTTTGCGGCTGCGTTCCCTGAGCACGTCGTCGGAGTTCTCCAGGTAGTCGTGCGGCACGATGATCAGCGGGATATCGGGGATCCCGTGGATACGCGCCAGCGTGCGAGCGGCGCTTTCAAAGGGCGCGGTCACGAAGGTGACGGTAGGGATCCCGAGCTCTTCGAGGTGGACGGAGTCGAGCAAACTGCCCGACGTGCAGGAGCCTCATTTGGCGAGGCCGTTGATCACCCCGTCGTACTCCAGGAATTGCGCGACCATGTCGGGTTCTGCCG
This sequence comes from uncultured Actinomycetota bacterium, assembly GCA_963839015.1. Lineage (GTDB taxonomy): Bacteria > Actinomycetota > Actinomycetes > Frankiales > Frankiaceae > DATAZK01. Next base: position 717,986 of record CAWITL010000002.1, read on the forward strand.
GGCGTGAGAGCACGGGCTTGATCTCACGGTGAAAGGTCAGCGGGCCGAAGCGCTCAGTCAGCGCGGCGTCGAGTACGCGTGTGTAGCCGGGGAAGTGTGGACCGGTGAGGTGCTCGCCTTCGTTGCTCAGGAAGCCGATCCTTTTGATGTGGTTCGTCGAATTTCGGCGGGGTGCGAGCCGGCGGTCGACGGTATTGTCCCGTCCTCGCGGATCCACGATCTCGATCACGGTTGTCCTCCTTCGGACGGTGACTGGCCGAGCCTTGGCGGGAGGGCTCGGGTAACGGCGAAGCCGCCGAGATGGCCCCAGGATGGCAGGATCGCGGCGCACGGGATGCTGTCGGCGCCGCTCACGATGACGTGGATGTCACGGGGTGACCAGGCGACCGGCACCATCGTTTCAGGGTCGGATTGGTCGACCCACTCGGGCCACCATTCATAGTGCGAGGCGGCGTCGACGGCGGGGGAGCCGTCCACCGCCAGTCGGATGTCACCGAGCCGTCGCCGCGCGGTGTGCCAGAGCTGCTCCTGGATCTTCTCCCGGGTCCAGCCCTGCTCGGCGAGCGTGCGGGCCATCGAGGGGCTGAAGACGATGAGGATCTCGCCCATGGTGTGGGTGTTGGAATTGCCGCGGGCGCTCATCTGATCGGCCACGAGTCCGAGCCACTGCTCGCCCAGATTCGGGTTGTCGGACGTGCTGAAACCCCAGAGGTTGCCGATCTGCGGACCTTCGCAGGCGAATACGGTCACGGACCCGTGGGGAGCGACGACGTCGCGGGACTCATGGAAGGGCGGCCAGGGCGAATCGTCGCTTTCGGCGACGCTGAAGGCGAGGCGGCCGGGGTGGCCGATGATCTCCTGCACCGGCCGGTGGGGCCGCCCGCCGCCGACGTTCCAGATGGTCAGCTTGATGGCTCGGCCGATAGCCAGATTCGCCCGGCTGCCACCCCCGCTGAAGACGGATTCGGCGGTGGCCATGCCCAGATCTGCGACTGCTGCGCCCGAGACGATGACCAGCGGCCAACACGGATGTGTGGTGGCAACGACGCCGGCAAAATTGAAGCGCGGCTCCTGCATCGCGGCCAGAGCCGTCAGCACAATGGGCATGTATTCGGGCAGGCAGCCGGCCATTGCTGCGTTCGCTGCGACGTCGCGGACCGTCGCCACCCATCCGCTCGGGGGCATCGGGCCGACGACCGCATCGCCTTCCAAGCCACTCCCACGTACGAGCGCCTCGACAACGTCCCTTTGCGGGGGAAAGGTCGGCAGCCCGTCGGTAAGGTCGAACCGGTAACTGATCTCCGGCCAGTCCGCCGCCTCGATGGCAGCCGGCAACGACTGCTGACCGAGCACATTCATCTCGAGCCAACCCTCCACACGCCGTGCCGCAATGGGGATAGTGAACGCCATGAGCGTTTACCGGGAGCAAGTGGTACCCCGAATCATCAATGTCGCCTGCGGTTTGAAGGCCAACGACAAGTTGCGCCAGCGGACCTGCGAAGGCCTGAAAGGTGACGTGCTGGAGATCGGCTTCGGGTCCGGGTTGAACGTGCCGTTCTATCCGTCGGAGGTCACCCTGGTCGATGCCGTGGAGCCGGCTGACGTCGGCTGGAAGCTGGCGGAAAAGCGCCTCTCGGCCTCGCCCACGTCGATCCGCAGGTCGGGGCTGGACGGTGAGTCGCTTCCGTTCAGTGATGACACCCACGACGCAGCGATCTCCACGTGGACGCTGTGCACCATCCCCAATGCGGTCGCGGCGTTGCATGAGGTCCGGCGGGTGCTCAAGCCAGGGGGAACGTTGCATTTCGTGGAGCATGGCTTGGCTCCGGATGCGGCGGTGCAGAAGTGGCAGCGGCGCATCGAGCCGGTGCAGAAGAGGCTCTTCGCCGGCTGCCACCTGACTCGAAACGTGTCGGGAATGATCGAGACTGCGGGCTTCACCATCGAACACATCGATGTCTTCTATCTGCCTGGGCCCAAGAGCGTCGGGGCGATGAGCCTGGGGGTTGCCCGGGCCTGATTTGGTCGCTGTCGCGGCGCCGGGCTGACGGCTGGGTCAGGCCAACGCGTCTGGGATAGGAGTCGGCCCGGAGACGACCTCGAATTGACGTCGGCTGGCAGCGCCTGCGAGGCAGGCGACAACGACGGCGGCGACATCGGCGCGCGGGATACTGCCGCCGCCGACGGACTCGCCGATGGTGACCTTTCCGGTGCCGATTTCGTCGGTGAGCCCACCGGGACGCACGACCGTCCAGTCCAGTCCGCTTGCCCGAAGTGCCGCATCAGCGTCACTTTTCGCCCGCAGATACACCTGGAAGATCCCGGTCGAATCGGGGTCGAAGCTGTCGGCGCCCATCGCCGAGACCATGACGTATCGGTCTACGCCCGCCTGCTTGGCGGCCGCGATGAGCAGCAGGGCGCCGTCGCGGTCGACGGTGAGCTTGCGGGCTGCGGTGCTTCCGGGTCCCGCACCTGCCGCGAACACAACCGCGTCCGAGCCGGCGAGCAATACGGCCAGCTCGGACGCCGATGACGTCTCCAGATCGCAGAGAATGGGCTCACCGCCCGCGACCGTCACATCATCGGCGTGAGCTGGATTTCGAATGAGGCCAACCGGCTCGTGATCGGCTTCCTGCAGCTGCCGAGCAAGATGCAATGCGATCTTTCCGTGCCCGCCCGCTATGACGATCCGCATGGGACAGCCTCTCATGCTGTCCGATTTGGCCTCGCTGGTCCTCGTCGGCCGCCTCGAACCTGGCCGTTACAGTGGCAGAGCCCGTCTGAGGAGGCGTATCCGTCCTGGTGGGCGGCACGGTCTTCAAAACCGTTGTGACCGAGGACCTCGGTCAGGGGGGTTCGATTCCCCTCCGCCTCCGCTACCTGCAGGTTTGCAACTTTTCGGGGTTCCTCAGCCGCCCCGAAGATGGGCTAAAAGATCTCCGCGTGGACTTCGCGTGGACTTAGCGACGGACAACCACGGTCAATCGGCTCGCGCAGGTCGGCAAATCTGAGCCAGGACCTTGCGAAAGCAGGCCGAGATCGGGGCGTGATGGACTTCTGCTTCAAGTCGGTCTGCGGTCGAGCGCGCCTCCGCACCCGGCCCTTCAGCCCCGGCGTCGCCTAGGTGGAAAGCGGCAACGTTACTTACTTGCAGGCCTCAGTGAAGTCTCAACGAAGGTGCCCGGCTCGGGGCGAACTCGTGCCATGGAGTCGTATCCGGACTGGAAAAAACCTGGCCCGGAATCCGAGTGTCCGAGGGGACTTGCAACATACGCACATGGTTTTCGCTGGCCTGACGAACACGACTGCACGCCAACGACGTCTCGCTCGCGCTCAGCCGGCGGTGTCTCCAACCTGCGCGATCGTGTGAGTCAAAGCAGCTACCAGGCGGTACGGATCGCGCCGGCCGGCCTCTTCCTCGGCCGCGAGCAACCCCGGAAAATCGTCGATGAGGGATTCCGTATCCCAGTGGTCTGAGAAGAGCCGTACCCCGTACCACACGACGGTGGCGGCGCCAGCGGCCGCCAGGGCTGCTCGGACCTCGGCTGGATCGTCTGCCCGGATGTCTTTGATGCCCAATCGGTTGTCGTAGTACCGGGCGTCAAAAGTGTCCAAGGCCTGACTCCAATTGCCACTCATCCCTGCTCGCATAGCGATGCCGGCGCGGTTGCGCGTCAGTAGGGAGATCAGGCCGCCGGGTCGACCAGCCCGAACCAGCGCCGATACTGCGGCAGCAAGGGACGGCAAGTACATGGCGACACCGTGGCAGCAGACCAGGTCATAGCGACCGATGTGTTCATCCGCAAGCTCCAGCAGGTTGCCTCTCACGAAGCTGAGCCGGTCGCGGACTTCTTCGGGCTCCTGGGCTGATGCCTGCCTGGCGGTGTCGAGTAGTTCTTCTGACAGGTCCAGGCCGACAACATTGTGGCCGAGGCGGGCCAGCGCGAGCGCCTGGGTTCCTTGCCCACAACCTGCGTCCAGCACTCTCAGTTGATCAGTGCGCTCCCGAATTTGGAGGATGAGCTGCCGATGTACGAGCTCCTGACGGATCGCGTCGCGCCCCTTGCCCAAATTGGACATCCAAGCCTGCACACCAGGTGCAAACCGCTCACTTGTCCCTCGTTCGTCCACGCCTCGGCACCGTAGTCGCAACGTGTCGGTTCCCCGCGGGCGGACGGCGCCGTGGCTCATGTCAAACAAAGACCTTTTGCCGCCGGTGCAACCGGGGAAATCGCGGGTGCTGACAGACCCAGCCATACCGTCGGCACGGTGGCCAGCCCGCCGACGCCGACCAGGATCCCGTTGTGTGCCAGCCAGCGGCGGGGCGACGCACGGGCAACATTGGAGCTGGGCATGATTGCCTCCCCGTATCGAAGTTGTCCAGCAAGACTCGCCGTCAGCACTCTGATGCGGATAGGAGCGGCCTTGGCGTCTCCTGTGAGGTGCGGGAGTCGGGCCGGCTGCCGCGCGGTTGGGGGTAGCGAAGGTGAGACCGCTTCCCTCGTTCGTCGAACCGACCGACGGGGAGGGCTACAGCTGATGCCGACGCTGACGCGGCCAATCCATCTCCGGCGCGGCGCAGCAAGCGGTAGGGGATCGTGACTAGCCTTCGAGATCCCGGCAAGATGCCGCTGGCTCAGACTTCTACTACCGGCAGTAGTAGATCCGCTGAGGGAAAGCACAGCTTGTTCCGGGGTGGCTGCCAGCCCAGATCCAGACATTGCTACTCCAGCGGACGGGCAGCGTCCGATGAGCATGGGAGTAGCTATGGCAGACGATCGGGAAACCCCAGACTGGCTCGGCGCCAAAACGCCAAACGACCGGCCCGAGCCGCCCCAGCCGTACTGGGCGCAGCCCGGCTACCAAAGCCCGCAGCCAGGTTGGCAGCCCGACTCGGGACACCAGGCCGCACAGCCGGCTTGGCAGCCCCAAGGGGATGCGCACCAGCGGCCTGTTCGGCACACATCCCGGCGGAAGTGGGCCGGAGCCGGACTCGTCGCGGCGGGTCTTGTTGCCGGTGGTGTGCTCGCCGGCACTCTCGGAGCCTCGGCGGCTAGTAGCTCCACCGGGGTCGTCGCCACGTACAGCACCGGCAGCACAAGCACGCCATCGGGGACGGACACCGACCTGGCAGGCGCCCACGATCACGGATTCGGCCTCGACCTCAGCGGAACCGTGACGGCCGTCGGCACGTCCTCGGTGACCATCAAGACGTCGACCACCACAACGACGTACACAGTGACCAGCAGCAGCGACATCGACAAGAACGGCGAAGCACAGCTCAGCGCCTTAACCGTAGGCGATGCGGTGACCTTCAGCACCACCACGACAAACGGCACCACCATCGACAAGCTGCACGCCGGCAGCGAAGCGCTCGACCGACCACAAGGAGCCCCACAGCCAGACCCGTCCACCGGCTGAGTTCACCCGGTCCGGGGGAGGCCGTCGTGCAGAGGGCCTCCCCCGTTCTGTCGCCCGAAGGCCTAGGCACCGCCGGCGGTGACGACTGCGTCGGTGATGAAGCCGGCGAGTAGACCAATGACGATGCCGACGGCGAGCAGTTCAGGGCGCTTGGCTTTTGCCGCAACGTTCAACAACTGAATGACGACATAGAGAATGGACCCGGCGGCCAAGGTCAAGAAGATCACGCTGAGGGATTCGCTGGTGAACCCGTGACCAATGGCGGCGCCCACGAAGGTGGGACCGCCACCGATAAGTCCCAGCATGGCCAAGAAGGCCCAGCTAGGGCGTTCGGTATCGGTCTGGTCAGCTGCGACCGGGGCCACGATTCCGAAGCCCTCGGTAGCGTTGTGTAGTGCGAAGCCGATGACAAGCACAGTTGCCAGGGCGACATCACCCGAAGCTGCGGATTGTCCGATGGCGAGGCCCTCGGCGAAGTTGTGCAGCCCGATGCCCACGGCGATCAGTAGCGCCAGGCGTCGGGCCGCACTCCATGACGCAACCCCTCGGGGTGCCGGCCTCTCGTCGATCGCCATCGCGCCAGGGCCGAAGCGACCCGCGGTCCGGGACACTCTGGCAGCCATCCACCGCTCGTACATTGCGAGGCCGACGAGTCCCACGGTAAGGCCGATGGCGAACAGCACGCCGTATCCGAACGCTGTGGCCAGGCCCCCGTGGTGATCGTGAACCTTCGTCAACGCTGCATCGATGGGTTCCCACGCGGCGGTAAAGACGTCCCAGACCAGGAAGATCAACACGCCGATGGCGATGGCATTGAGAAAGACGCGGAGCCGTGGTGCTGGTCGCCGTAGCCGTCCGATGGGAAGACCCAGCAGAATCGTCGCTCCGGCAATGAAGCCGAGCAGCAGGGTCTTGGACAGACTCATCTGGACGAAGCCCTTCGGTAAGGTTAGGACACCTTTACCTATCGACCCGCTCTTGCGCAAGTCCGAGTAAGGCAACACAAGGGGAGCACGGTCGGCGTCAAGATCAACGTCCGGGTTGCGCGCTTACCTATATCCCACTAGGCGGTCGGGCCGCATTCTCAGCGTTGCTTTGACCAGGCAACGAAGAATGTGGCGGGAAGGTGCCAGCCGGATGGTGAGATCAGAGCTATGCGGTCTAAAAGCCAACCGCGCCGTGGACTTCGCGTGGGCTTAGCGACGGACAACACCGGACAGCCGCCTCATCAACTCGGCGAGGTGACCCCGACAACCGGGATTGGAGTCCGCAGATTGTTCGCCAAGTACGGATTGGTGGTAAGGACCGGCGAACGCACGGTCTTGATCGTGACCGATCCAGCGCACGCCGCTATCGGTTGGGGCAGCTCAGGTAACCCTGTCACCAAATTCTTCGTGCCAGCCTGCCCGAGGCCGATCAAAACCTTGTATGCCTCACCTTCCTGGCGGCTTTGATGACCAGACCGGCGCGTGCGTCCCGCTGCGTAATACTCGCTAGGCCACCCGGCGCATGGTCAGATCGGCGTGGGGGCGCCTTGCCCGGGACACGAGTGTCCGAGGATCCCGGTACCAATCGACACGCCATCAATGTGAGGCCCGCCCAGCGGCAGATTTTCGGTGTAGGCCGTCCCAACGAAGCTCTGCCGGTCGCTTCACGGACCTGCTGGGGGGCCGCGCCGAGAACGTGCCAACCGGGCAGCGACGATGCGGCGCTGGCCCTCATGGCGTGCTGGACGACCCAGCTCGGATCTCCACGTCGACATCGGGGCGGTCAGATTGGCCCATCGGACCTCGGTGAGCCGGTAGCGCCAGCTGCTAGGGCCGCCATCTCCTCCGCCGAGGGCGAGATGGTGACGGCCAGTTCGGTCGATCCACCGGGTCCGCGGTACGGCTTCGACGCCAGCGTTACGTGGAGGCGGCGGCTTATGGCCGGCGTGCCGTTGAGGTACAGGAGCTCACCGGCGGCCGTGCGCCCACCGCGGAACACGTCAGGTTCAGGAGACTCGTGACGAGCTCCACCCGTAGGTACCTACGACCATCGCCAGCCGTCATTGTCAACACCGGGCTCCAGCACAGGGCGGCGGTCACTGCTCAGTATGCCGGCAGTGCAAGGCGTCCGGCGGTGGCGCCGGATCCTTCCGCGCTTCCCGCGACAATGCCCGATCGCGCAGCGCCGCGGACTGGCCAGCCAGCGGGCGCAGAGGGTCTACAGCGGGAGCCGCCCCTCTCGCATTTTTGCCGCTGATGGTTTGACCGAGCCAACGAGATCGGCTCAGCTCACCGGACTACGCCGGTGGTCACTTCACTCGGCGGTGGCGGCGAGATCGTTTCGGGCGTCCCGAAGTTGGTTAGGGTAATGGTCAGCTCGATGGCACCTTGCTGGTGGACTGCTGTGTTGCCATTCCTGCCGAGATACTCGGATGGATAGATCTGTGGCCCGATGGCGCCCGAGCCGGGCGCGTAGTTCAGCGTGTACAGCGCCTCGCTGGCGGAGAATTGTCGAATTCGACCGTGCGAGTCGAGCCAGAAGGCCACCGCTACCGGTATTCCTGCAGCGGGCGGAATCGATCCACCCGGCGGCTCAAGATTCTCGAACGAAGCTCCCGTCGCGCGGGCCTGTGCCTGCGACGCGGACTGCAGGTCGGCCAAGGTGACCGTGCCCCGGTACCCGCTCACCTTGCTGCCGTGCAGCGTCATGGTTCCCATCGGCGTAACGGGGCGTCGCAGGGAGTCCAGCGCGGTGAAAAGGAAGCTGGCCTCAGCGCCTGCCCGGATGCCACCGTTTCCGAAGCCGGGCACGACCTCGGGGGACGTCCAGGGGGTCTTTAACCACGGCTTACCCGGTGAGGACAGGACATGCCGCGTGCTCGGATCCGTCGTGTAGAGCACACGGCCAAGTTGACGCATTTGGAGGAAGAATGGGCCGCCGCACAGGCCCACTCCGTGGTTAGCCAGGCGGAGGCCGATGCTGTTGGTCCTGAAGTCGATGGTGCCAGTACCCGTCGTTTCCTGACTTTGACAGCCCGGGAATCCGGGAGGAAATGTCGTACCCAGCACGATCGAGACGTCTGCCGTGTCAGCGTCCCGTGTGGCCGCCGCCACGTAATTCGAGAACGGGGGAGCACCCACAGGAACGTTCGCCATGCTGCTGCCGCGCGGAGCGAATGCGGCGATCAGGCCTGCTGACAGTGCAGCCCCGGCTAGCCCCGCTGCCGCGATCCGAAGCTGTCTGCGTCGGTGCCTACGGCGGGCCTCCTCGATGAGCACGTTTCCGTCGGCGGACGCGTCCAGCGTCAAGCCGGGAGGCCGGGACTCGTGGGCTTCGACGACCGCCATGCTTGTCTCCAGAACTCCGATGATGGTGCTACTGTAAATAGCACTATGTCGCTTGTCCAGCTCGATCTTGCAGATTCGACGCCGCTGAATGAACAAGCCGCTGCCGCGCTACGCCGGGCCATCGCGGACGGCGAATGCAGCCCTGGGGAGCGGCTTCCGCCAGCGAAAGATCTAGCCGCCGTGCTCGGTGTCAATGCCAACACCGTGCTCAGGGCGCTGCGTCAGCTTCGTGACGAGGGGCTTCTGGAGTTCCGTAGGGGGCGCGGCATCACCGTGGCAGGTAAGGCGCCGAGTAGGGGGCTCATCCTGGCGAAGGTCCATGATCTCGTCTCCGCCGCAAAGACCTACGGCTACCACGAGGACGAGCTGATCCGCATGGTGAAAGAAATGACTTAGGGAGCTAGGTCACCGTCTAGAGATTTCTTCGGCGGCCTGTCAACCTTTTGGGGCCGGGTGGTCTCTTTGAGTGGGTGACGTGTTGTCAGCGGGATCGTGATGACGCCGCCTGACGAGGCGTTTGATCTCTTCGTTCGGCTACGCGGGGCGAGGCTGCTTCGGCTCGCGACGCTGCTGGCGGGTGACCTTGGCCGAGGTGAGGACCTGCTGCAGTCGACGTTGGAGAAGGTCTATGTGCGATGGGCGAAAGGGCCCCCGCCGGATGAGCCGTACGCCTATGTGCGCGCGGCGCTGGTGCACGCTGCCCAACGGTCGTGGCGCCATCGGCGTCGGGGTCCAGAGATGTTGGTCGGCGAGGTCGCTACCGCGGATCGCGGGGTAGGTGCCGACGTCGGGCTTCTTCGAGGCAGTCTGCTGGATGCCCTGGCCGACCTTCCCGCTCGGCAGCGTGCGGTCATTGCCTTGCGCTTTTTCGATAGTTATAGCGAGGTTGAGGTTGCCGAGTTGCTCGGACTCAATTTGGGGACGGTGAAGACGCATGCCCACCGGGGGCTTCGGCGGCTTCGCGCAGATCCCAGGCTCGCTGGATATCTCGATCCTGTAAGGGAGGACTGATGTCCGTCGATATCGAGCAGCTGATCAACCGGGCGTTGAGTGACGTGCGCCCGCCGCCAAACCTGGCGACCGACGTGGTGCGGGGGTACGAGCGACGCCGGCACCGCCGCCGAATCGTCGGTGTGGTCACCGCTACGTCACTTGCGATCATCGGAGCGGTGCTGTGGGGCATCGTGTCAGGGACGAGCTCTGGCCTCTCAACTGTGATCCCGGCGAGCCCGGCCAGTCCTCATGGTCCGCCGTCTACGCAACGACCTCTCACGACCGCCAGTGACGTGAAACTCGTGGCGGCTCCCGCCATCCTTCGACAGCAGTGCCTTTCTGCGGCGAATCGGCTCGGGTTCGCGGTGCCCTGCCCGTCGTTGGTACCTGCAATCGGTGGGCACGGTATGTCGTGTCCACCCCCGCGAGGGGCAGCTATCGCTCCCTGCGTCGGGCTCGAGGGCCTACCGACGTACTCCGTCTTTGCTCTGGAACTGAGTGGGTTCGACGTTCCGACTGACTACGTTGGCATCGGCGGCAAGCCAGAGCGGTTACTCGTCCTGGAAGCCCGCCCCAGGAGCGATAGTCCAGCTATCCCGTGTATCGGCGCCACCGAGGTCGGAAAAGTCATCGCCGGGCAGTGGGGAGCCACCGAGTACAGCTGTCCCAACGACAGCCTTGCCGCGCAACGAGAGGCCAGGCACGGGGAAGGGACCTACGTCGGTCACCTGCTATTGGAGTGGACCCAGGGTGGGATTGACTACATCGCAGGCGCCGACGGTCATACCAACGTGAATATTCAGCTGCTCAAGAGCTTCGTCTCTGCCACCACGCTGATCGCACCCACCGGGCATTAGAACGAGCATTGCTGTTCAACCCTCACCGACGCCGAGCTCTGGTTCTCGACTCATCCCGCGAACGGGAACCGCTGACGCGTGCTTGAACCAAAACCCCGGCGCCGACTCAGCAGAGTTGACCGCCTCAGAATCACGCAGCAGAGGGGCAGCGCGAGCGCGGCTCTCCGTGGGCGCAGAATCGTGCCCAGCACGACCGCCTCTCCACGGCTGCGATCTAACTTCGGCGTCCTAGGCCCCGCCGCCGGAACTCTGTTCGAGTTGGGCTACCCGCCCGCGGAGAGCGTCGGTGTCCTCATCGATGCGCCGCTAGACGTAGAGGCCGTAGCGCGATCGCCGAGGGCCAGGACTTTGTGCTTGGCCCTCCGGTGGGTAGCGCAGGCCCAGCCGATCGATCCAGCTTCGTCTCATACCTCGGGGTATGCCCGCGCGGTCTGGCTGCCAAGCTCTATTCGTCCGTCGAACGATTGGCGCGGCCAGCGTTAAGTGGGATGTTGGACCTTGCGGCCGCGACTGGCCGCCAAGTATCGCTGGGGCTGTTGCAACAGCACATGGTCAATCCAGGCGAATCCGTCGGAGCAGATCCCAGAGCTGGCCCGTCTCCACAGCGGCGAGACCAACTGCCGCTGCATGCGTCGGCCATGGGGAAGGCACTCCTTGCCTACTCTTCCCGAGCTTTCCTAGACGAGTTCAACGCAGCCGGCCCCCTTCATCGCTATACGAGCAATTTCAGCCTGCGCTTACTTTTGCAGCTCTTGTACTCGCCCGCATCGTCGCTGAAGAAACGGGCAAGTTGCAGACTGCCCTAGTACGACCCGCGGGTCACACCAAAAGGTTTGAGGACGGCTTGATCCGTGTGTCCCGGCCCCTCGTTTGCGAGGCCCACATACTGTCGCTCGCTCTTCGAAAAGCAGGCCGGTAGCGCCAGAGCGCCAGTGGCCTGGTTTTCAAGGAGCGCTGACAATCGAGCAGATGACCCGGCGGATTTCGACGTCAAAGTCCAGGAACGGGATGAACTCGGCCCAGGCGTTGGAGCGCTGCCGTGTTCGGGTCCGATGGGACGTGGTCGCGGCGGGTGCCGCGGGTGGCCACGGTGCAGCCGCTGGGTCGGCCTTTGCCACGCAGGGAGTTGTCAGGCTGCGTACGGTCTGCCGCGAGGCCGGTATTCGGGGTTGAGTGTGCCGGCAAGCTGGCTTGGATAGGTGACTGCGCCTGGGTGTCCGGCGCCTACGTATCGGGTTTGCGGGTCTTGGGCGAGGCGGTCCAGCCACCAGGTGTGGCAGAAGGCTTGTTCTCCGTCCCAGCTGGCAGCGCGGATTCGAGGGATGGCAGAGGCGTTCCAGCTGCTGGAGTAGGGGGATGGGGCCGGCGTTGATCCGACGAGGAGGACGCCTTCGTGCTGGTAGCTGCGTCCTTGCCAGCTGCCGGTCAGGGTGATCTGGGGGTCTGCGGGCCACACCCCGTAGGGCAATGAGAACGTGACGGGCTTGTGACCGGGGACGGCAGCGGTGAGAAGGTCTTGCAGTCCGACGATTTCTTGTTGCCCGGCGGCGGCGGATACGAGCCCGAGGTTGACATGGTCAAGGGTGTGGTTGGCGAGTTCGAAGCCGGCGGCTGAAAGGCCGCGTAGCGCAGCGGCGGTGTTAGGGACGTCGAAGGGATGGCCGTTGAGGTAGAGGGAGGCGGTCGCGGTAAATGCGGGGTGTTTGCGGTGAAACGCTTGCAGCACGCCTATGCCTGATTTGGGATCGACTTCTCCGTCGGAGAGTCGGTGAAATTGGCCGGGGCTGGAGTCATCGAAAGTCAGCACCACCGGCGTGCGGCCACGGGGAACGTTGATTTGACGGCGGACGAGGTCGACGACGCGGATGGGACGGTAACCCTCGAGGTGCAGCCGGGTGAGGGTGCTCCACAAGTCATCGGGAGTGATGTCGTACTCGCCGCGGATGACGTCAACCACTCGGTGAAACATCAACACCGGAATCTGCCCCAGCTCATTGGCGGGCAATGACCCAACGTCATACACACGCGGCACGGTTCGTGGTGACGGGTGGGGCGTAGGACCAAGCCTTGGCGCGCTAGTCGGTGCGGGTGCGGCCACACGCCCAGCGCCCGAGCTGCAGGCACCCACGCCGCTTAGAGCGGCTGCTCCCGCTAACGAGCGCAGCAGCCAGCGACGCGACACATGCTCATCCACAGGCTGATGCCCCCGAATACGCTCTTGGTGACCGTCCGCGTTTTCGGTGGCAGCTGCCGCAGATGCGCGGTGAGGGCCTACGAGTGCGCCGAGCACTCCGGCCACGACGGGTGAAATCAACATGGGACATCCGCACAATTCTGATGACAACCGCCGAACCTGCAGGGGTCGGCGCGCCGAACACCCACCCCCGCGTAGGTGAACAATTCGCTCGACCCCGTTCGGGTCCCTGCTTCCTTACGGTCGGGCCCTGGTCACGGTGGCATCAGCCGGCCCTGCGCAGGTTGGTGACCGAGCAGATAGGTTCCCGGTCCACTGCCCGGTTGCTGTTGTGCATCGAACGTCATGGAACGTCCGGTGCCGGTTCGTGATGTTCCTCGCGCGCGAGTCTAAAGCGCGCACGCGGGAGTACGACCCAGCGCGAAGTGCAACGTCGTCGCCAGCAACGGTTGCACGATCGCCAGCTGCCCGGCCGATAGGGCGTACGCATGCAGCCCGGATCCGGCGGCGTCAGCTGCCAGCCCGGCCAGCCAGGGGGGCCGCATCACCAGCCCGCCGAATGCTTTCCCCGCCGCCTTTGCGCCTCCGCCGATGCGCGCCTCGTGTTTGGCCGCACGGTGCTGCAACCGTGAGCGGGCGTCACGCTGGCAGCTTGCCGTCCTGTCGATATCCGACACCACGCGACATTGGTCGAGCTGAGCTCGGACACCGGCAGTGGAGCGGCCACCCGGCGTCAGGTCTATCTAGAGTCGACGGTGAAGAAGTCGCGTTGCCAGGGTGTGAGGTAGGTGCCGATCGGACGTTGCTGCCCGGCGAGGATGGGAAGCTGGTCCGCCGGTGTGAAGGAGAAGGCGCACACCCAAAATGGGTTGATGTCAAGTTCCATTGCTCGTTGCGCACCGGTCTTGATCAGCGCCTCGGCAAGTGTCCGAGGAGTCGCCCCCATGCTGCCGGCCCAGATCAAATCTCCTTGCGCGTCGATGCCGAGCGCGCTTCGCGCGACGACGACAAGCCCTTGGACAGTGGCTCCCCAGTCGGCGATCACGTCGACGTCTGCGGCGGGCTGACCGTCAGAGACCAGCAACCGCAAGTTCTGGCGCACGTTAGCGACAGCACGGCCGGCCGCCGGTACCTGCTGACCCCAGACGCCGATTTGCGAGCTCCCGTCGGCGTAGGTGACGACGGATGCCAGTCCCGGTTGCAGCACGCCGGCCTGCCGCGCACCGACCGCCATCCCACCGTCGCCCAGGTTGAGCTTGAACCCGCCGTTGAACGCGGCGAGAAGTACCGGTCGCTCCGCAGCCTGAACAAACGAATGCGTCGTCCAGCCGTAGCCACCCGGATCCTGAAAGCCCGGGTGTAGCACCAACCTTGTCGTTGCAGCGTCAATGCGCACCAGTGTCACGCTCGAACCGGCCGTTGAGATCGTCCGAGAGGAAACCGACACCCGTCCGCGGGTTATGCTCAAGACCCGCCATCCGACCGCCGGTCCGGCCGCGGGCGAAGAAGTCGCCGCCCGCGACGTCGCAGGAGCCGCTTTGGCGCCTGGGGTCCTCGCTGCCGTAGCCGAGGGTCGCCCAGATGGCCGGGAAGACGGGACCGCAGCAGCGTGGCGAGCGGTGGTGATGCCACCACCACAAGCGCAAACAACGACCAGGCATGCCAGCCCGATGATCCTCCTACTGGCCCGGTGCGCCCGACTCACTGGGCACCGTTCGACATGGACATCGACGATCGGCTGGGCGACACGGGCGGCTCCTAGGGGCGGAAGCGCCACCGAACAAGGCCCTGATGAGACGAGCGTGATAGCCGGCGCGAGAGACGAGCGAGGAGGTCCGTGAACGGCCTGGCGCGAGGAGCGCGGCCAACCGGCGGCTTGACAAATGAGGTTTGAGTGGCGCACTTCAGCCGGCGTTCCGGACCCGTCCGGGCCGGATTCGGTGCACGATCGCCATGCACAGACGTGAGGCTTGAGAGGGCCTGCATAGCGGTTTCAGAGCCGTCTTTGAGGCAGTCGCAGTTTATGGCACTTGCGGCAGATTTCTCGTTCGTGAGCCCGCGATGGCGGGTTCAAAGTGGCGATTGGCTAGCGAGTTTCCGCTGCGGGCTGCGCCCGAAAGACACGAGGGTTCTGATGAAGCGATCAACGGTCCGTTGTGCAGGCCGTGGGCTGCTCGCCCCCGTCGCGATGCTGGCGGCGGTTGCCTTCACCGGCGCAGCGTGCGATCGGCCGCTCGGCTCGACAGAGGTCGGGCGGCAAGCGGACGGCTCCGCGCTAACGCCGGTAGGCCAGTTCGTCACTCCTGCTGGCAGTCAGGTGGAACAGAGCGGGCGTCCGATGGACCTCGCGATCCGTCCTGGGGGAGAGACCGCCGTCGACCTCACCAAATCCGGTAGGGGACTTCTGACCGTCATCGACCTCGCGAGTCGTCGAGTTCTTCAACAGACCACTCCTCCCAAAGGTGTTGGCTCCGCAAACATCGGCGTTATGGGCCTGCTGTATTCCCCTGACGGCGCTTCGCTCTGGGCTACCCAAGCAAGCCATCTGCTGCACTTCCCCGTCAACCCGAACGGGACCCTGGGTACGCCGGTGGCCTTTGCGCTGCCTGGCTCCAACGGCCAGCAGGCGCTTCCGACGGGGCTTGCCTGGTCACCCGAACGATCGAAGCTGCTCGTGGTGCTGGACGGCGACAATGCCCTGGCTACGGTCGATCCTTCGAGTGGGAAGCTGCTGTCTCAGATTCCGGTAGGGAACGCGCCGCGCGACGTGGCCGTCATTGGAAACCATGCCTATGTCAGTAACGAGGCCGGGCGGCCGCCTGGTGGCTCGGACTTCACAAACCTCAGCTACAAGACTCCGGTAGTGGCCGAACCCCGCGATGGGCGGGCGAATTCCGGCACCGTGTCCGAAGTCGATCTGACGGCCTAGCGCGTGACTCGGTCCTTCACGGTCGGGCTCGATCCCAGCGCTCTGATTGCGCACGGTCAGGACGTGCTGGTCACGAATTCCAACGACGACACCGTGTCCGTCATCGACACGTCCGTCCACGGCTCAGCGGCCGTTGTCCAGACGGTCAATGTGAATCCACTTCCCGGTCAGCCCTTCGGCAGTTCCCCGAACGCCCTAGCGTTTCTCGACTCGGGTCACCTCGTCGTGAGCCTGGCCCGGGACAATGCCCTCGCCATCTACGGGTGGGCCGACGCGCGGACCCCTTTGACGTTCCAGGGCCTAATCCCCGCGGGCTGGTATCCCGGTCGCGTGCTGCTCGACTCGCAACTTCGTCAGCTCGTGGTAGCAAATCAAGCAGGCGTCGGGGCACTGGAACACAATGCGACGATCTACGAGGGCGCCGGAACCAAGTCCGCCACCGGTAAACAGGTGTACGCCGACCGTGGTTCGATCAGCCTCGTTCCGCTGCCCCAGGCACAGGAAATGAAGGCTTATACGAACCGGGTTTTCGGCAACAACCGCTGGAACACTTTGGCGGCCCGCAACCAAATCGGTAACGGGCGAACGGCACCTACGGCGGTACCACTCCGGCTAGGTGACCCCTCGAAGATCAAACACGTCTTTCTCATCGTGAAAGAGAACCGCACCTACGACCTAGTGCTCGGCGACGACCCGCGCGGCAATGGCGACCCAGCGCTCGCCCAATTCGGAGCCGCGGTGACGCCCAACATTCATGCGATCGCGCGAGTCGGACCCCTCATCGACAATGAGTACTCCGCGGGAACGAACTCAGCGGTCGGCCACACCTGGCTTGACTCCGCGTTCGTCAACGACTACCTCGAACGTTCCTACGCAAACTACGTACGAGACTACGGGCAGCCAGACCATTGGCCTACCCGAAGTCAGGCTTCATCTGGGACGACGCCGCGGCCCACGGATTGTCGGTCAGCGACTGGGGCGAATATGCGGAATCCTTCGGCAGACCCGGAGTGGCACGGCCGCTGGGAACCTGGGCTGACTGGTACCGGGATTCGCAGATCCTGGAGGGCAAGCAGAAGGGCGCGTTGCACGTTCCCGTTGGCTACTACCAAGCCCGGTCGGACGTGCCGTCCTTGGACAGCACGTTGCATCGCGAGTACCCGAACTTCAACTTGAACATCCCCGACCAGTACAGGGCCGACCTCTTCCAGCGCAGTCTCAAGGTGTACGAGGAGCGTGGCTCGCTGCCAGCCCTGAACCTGATGTGGCTGCCGGACGACCAC
Source organism: uncultured Actinomycetota bacterium (assembly GCA_963839015.1). Classification (GTDB taxonomy): domain Bacteria; phylum Actinomycetota; class Actinomycetes; order Frankiales; family Frankiaceae; genus DATAZK01. The sequence goes on from CAWITL010000002.1 coordinate 734,998, forward strand.
ACCTCGGCTACGGCAGCCGGTATGCCGACGCCCGCGGCTCAGGTGGCAGACAACGACCTCGCCGTTGGGCGGATCGTGGATGCCATCAGCCATTCGCCGTTCTGGAAGGACACTGCCATTTTCATCGTCGAGGACGACTCGCAGACGGGGTCGATCATGTCGATGGGCACCGCAGCGTCACGCTTATCGCCAGCCCCTGGGCTAAGCGCGGTGTCGTCCATACGTTCTACAGCCAGATCAACATCACGCGGACAATCGAGCAGATCCTCGGCCGCCCGCCGATGAACCAACTCGATATGGCGGCAACGCCGATGTACGACGCATTCACCGACACCCCGAATTTCACGCCTTTCACCTCCGTGGCGAACCGGATCCCCTTGGACACGATGAACCCCTCCCCAGCTGCCGTGTCGGGGATAGCGCGGGCTGGCAGCAATGGCTGCAGGCACAGGATTTGCGTACTGAGGATGCGCTCAACATGGATGCTTCGAACCGGTTGATCTGGTACTCCGCAAGCGATTTCAGTAAGCCCTATCCCGGCGATGCCAAGGTCCTCACGCCGGCCGAGGCACTGGCCCTGCCCGCTTCGCCCAGCGCAGGCTGATGCCGCAAAAAGGGAGTGCTACCACTTAGCGCGTACGCCGTTTGAGCTTGACCCGAGAGTCCGGGTCGGGACTCTGAGCTGATTAAGAAGTCCTCCTGCGGGCTATCTGAGGTAGTCCTTTGGCAACATGCCCAGGCAACTCAGCGCTGCTAGAGACAACATCGAACCGGCGAACGGGTGCCCTCAGCCGAGCCGCCGAAGGACCGTGGGTGATAGGGGTGGCCGCTTTGACGGATGGTCAGGCAGCCGCCGAAATGTCTCAGCAGACTGGTCGACAGGGTTGCAGTGGCGGGACGCGTGTTGTCGTTCGGTCGGTGCAGATCATCGCCGCGATGTTGTCGCTGGTCGTGCTCGGGGTGAGTGTGGGCGGGTTCGTCGTGGTCCGCTGGTTTGATGCTTCCGTGGAACGGGTGCACCTGGTCCACGGGCAAAACCGCCCCGCCCCGGCGCCGCCCGGCACGGAGAACTGGCTGTTAGTCGGCACCGACAGCCGGGCGGGAACCAACGGCGCTTATGGGAGTGTCGCCGGTGAGCGGAGCGACACCACGATCCTGGCGCATCTCGATGCGGACGGGACGACTACCAACCTGTCCTTTCCGCGGGACACCCTGGTGACGATCCCCGCCTACACCGATAGCAGCGGACATCTACAGCCGGCGCACAAGGACAAGTTCAACGCCGCCATCAGCCTGGGCGGGCCGTCTTTGTTGGTGCGTACGGTCGAGCAGATGACCGGCATGCGTATCGATCATTACGTCTCGGTGGACCTCGAGGGCTTCAAAAGGATCGCCGACGTGCTCGACGGAGTCGAGGTCTGCATCCTGCCGAGCTCGGGCTCGCCTGAGGTCACGACAGAGAACGGGATTACCCACGTCAGCACCAACCTCAACGACAGCTACAGCGGCTTCCACGGTCATGTCGGCTATCAGAAGGTCTCCGGAGATCAAGCCCTTGCTTTTGTACGGCAACGGCACGGGCTTACCGGCGGCGACATCGACCGCATCAAACGCCAACAACAGTTCCTCGGCTCCGTCTTTCGCACGGCTACCAAGACCGGCTTCCTGTTCAACCCGATCGCCGTAGCGCGACTCCTCGGCGCGATCAGCGGGGCGCTGACACTCGACCAGGCCACCTCGCTATCAGACCTGGAACGCCTGGCGCTCAGGCTTCGCGGCACCAACCCCGGCCAGATCCGCTTCGAGACAATCCCGCAGCGCGGCCTGCAACCCACCGACACTCAACTGGGTCAGGTGTTCACCGACCGTTCGGGCATTTTGGAGCTGATTCCGAACGGTCAGACAGCATCGGTCGGAAGCGTCCAGGTGCTCGACCAAGCCGGCTTCGACACCATGATCGGCGACCTCGATCGCTCCCACATGGCCACCCCCACGAGCTCCCCGTTGCATGCAGTTCCACTGCCACCCTCACAGGTACTGGTGACGGTCGCAGGCACTGCGCACGAGCAGGCTCTGATTTCCCAGGCCTCCATCGCCCTCGCCAACGACGGCTTTCGAATCGGTCCACCCACCACCATCAGTGTCATAGATCAAGCAGCCTCCGAGGTGCGCTACACCCCGGGATCTGAGGCAGCAGCTCGCACCGTCGCTGCCGCGGTCCCCGGCGCCAAACTCGTACCGGATCGCAGCATTTCGCAAGGCGTGGTGCTTGTCGTCGGCTCGAACTATCGCGGCGTGATTCGGGTTGCCACATCCCCAGCGACCGCTATCTCCCCCAGCCTCGCCCGCTCGATGGGCTCGAGTGCAAGCCCACTGCCAGCACCGGAAACCGCCGGTTCTGCCGGCAATCGCTGCAGCTACTAAAGCCACCCGGTTTGAGCGTCGCGAGGACATGGCCGCCTCAATTGCGTAAAAGCCTTTGCCGCCGTTTCAGCCGGATGGCCTACAAATAGCGCGGCGAACTATGTGGAGGAGCGTGGTGGGATCTGGTGGACGCACGTAAGCGCCGAACTCACCATCGTCGGTCTCAGAGCCAGCTCAGAGCCGTTCCATATCGTCGACACACTGCACGGTAGGACAGTTGACTTGAGCCGCGGACGCGCCTGATCGCCGTTGCGGGCGACGAGAGTTGGGAGCGCGGTATGCGAGGCTCAATCAGCCGATCTGGTTGGGTTCATCGCGACGGCGATCCGCCATGTCGACTCAGTGCAAGTGGCTCCCTGGCCATGAGCAGGCAAGACAGATGACGGCGGTGCTTGCAATTCGCCATAGGCTGCCGCAGCCGGTCGTACCCCTCGCCGACGATGTGACGACGGTCGCCCTGGATTCTGGTCGACGTGGTTCGTGGAGCTGGAAAGGTGGCAGCGCACTAGCTGCGTTGATCCTTATGACTGCGACGACGGTTAGCGCGGCCAGCCTGGAGGGGGACACCGGCGGCGACCTCCTCGGCTTGCTGCGAATTGTCGGCAAAGACCTTCTGAACCTGCGCTGGCAGTTCGCTGTGGCCGTCATCACGCTGGGCTTGCTGCACTATCTTGCTGCTGCCGTTGCCGCCCGAGCCGCTGCAGGGATCCGGCTACCCCTCGGGACGACGGTGCTGGCTCAGCTGGCAGCTTCAACTGCTGACCGCCTCACGCCCGGTGGCGTGGGCGCCGCCGCCGTCAACGCACGCTACTTCAACCGGCAAGGACTGACTTTGCCGGCCGCGCTGGGCGCGGTCTTGTCGCTCCACGTCGTTGGGCCGGTAACCGACGCGCTTGTGCTCGCTCTCCTTGTGTTAGCAGGCGCCTGGGTCGGCCTGAACGGGGGTGCACACGAGGTCGGGTCGCTCACCGGAAAGGTCACCCAGTTGCTCGGTGTCTTCAGGTCACCGTGGGTACTGGCGGCGATCGCAGGTATCTCAGTGATTGCCATCGGCCGAACCGTTTGGAGGCGTAGGTCCTCGGGGGTGGGCCGCGACTGGAAGACGTTCTGGGTGCCGATCCGGCAGCTCCTGGCACACCCGTCACGACTAGCTACCCTCGCTGCGGCGTCGGGGGCGACCACATTGGTCCTGGCGTTCGCGTTCGCGGCGAGCGTCGCAATGGTCCCGGGTCCGCGCCCCATCGCCGGTCTCGGGGCTCTCATGATCGCCTTTCTGTTGGCCACGGCCGCCGGGAACGCACTTCCGATTCCCGGCGGTCTTGGCACGACCGAGGCAGCTCTCATCGGTGTCCTTGTGGGTATGCACGTCCCAACTGCCGCCGCCGTTCAGCAGGTTCTGATCTTCAGGATCATCACCTTTTGGCTACCCGCTCTCGTAGGGATCTTCGCCGCACGAACGCTTCGGCGGCGCTTGACTCTGTGACGTTGCCTTCGCGCCAGTAGGCGGGCGGCTCGATGAGTACCAATGACCTGATCGTCTGAGCTTGCTGGGCCGCCATATCGAGCGCTACGAGTGAGTCCAGCGTCGGAAGTCTGACGCGATGGCATCCGCTGGGGAGCAGTACAACCTCGCTTAGCCGCTGGGCGCGGACGAACCTCTCGTATTGGCATTTGCCCCGGGAAACAGGTCTCACGACTGCCAAACCCCCGTGGCCTCAGTCTTTTACTGTTGCGCTGTCCTCGGCTGGCCCGACGCCCTCCGGGGCTTGCTCCAGCAACGGCGTCAGAACAGGATCCCAGTGAGTCAAGCCGACGATGCGAACCGATCTGCCGAGCCGGCTGCGTGTCCAACCGAGACGCTCGGTCCACTGCTTTGCTGCTGACGCATCCGATACCTCGTCCAGAGCCGCGTCCCCCCGAGCACGGCCGCAAGCGGCGCAAAAGCCAATGAGGGCATGACGTAGCGATAGTCCAGTTGAACCGTCAGTATCGGGACGAAGATAAGGCTCAGGGCAATGCACAATGCGAGCGCCAATGGGCCTCGAAGGTCAAGTAACCCTTCACGTTTCTTCGGGATCAGCCCAAGGGTCGCCATCCCCAGCATTATCGCGAGCACCGGCCCGCGTACATAGCCCACCCGCTGATACGAACTCAGCATGCCAGCCCAGGGTTGACTCACTTTTGTATCGGGAGTGACGCGCCCATACTTGTCCAGATTCCGTCTCGCTGCACCCAGCGGGGAGCTGGCCGGGGGAATAGGCCACGGCGACTTGGTGAATTGATAGCCCCGAACCGTATAAGAGTTGGGGTAAGCCCCTCGAGTCCAGGCGAAGAGTCCGAGAACATCATGTTTTATGACACTGGCATAGTCCAACGGTTGCGCCAGAATGGCCTTCACTGCGAACGAGCGCGCCAGCGCCTCCTTCTTGGGCGAGAAAGTGTACCCGGGGATGCTGTACAAGGGGGAGGCTCCATACCAAACCCAGTAAGGGGCGGCCAATCGTGTGCCAGGAACCTTGGGGCACAGCGGTCGAAGCTCCGCCGGCGGCTTGATTTGCCGACAGTCTGCAAAACCGGCGACCCGGCCGTAGAGCTGAATACCAGTGCTGCTGTCAATCGCAAAGGTGCCGTGTTCGGAGTCGTACCAAGTGGCATAGATTGCGAGCGGTACGAGTAGTGCTGCGGTGAACCCCAGAAACGGACGCCAACCCACCCGTCGGACGAGCAGGTACCCAGCAATCACAACGACGACGGGCAACGCGGCTGGGCGGGTGAGCATCGCGGTAGCTCCCAGAAAGCCCACTGCGATGCTTGACCTGAGGCCCACAGGACGTTTTAGCGCCAGGCCCATCGCCAGCAACAGGAGAGAAGTGAAAAGAGTGTCGCTGAGCGGCATATGCTCCAGCTGAATCTCATATGCGTCTAACAGTATGGGGGCTGCCGCGAGGCAGGATACCCACGCCACGAGTCCTAGACGCCGAGCCAGAACATAAATTCCGACACCCATAGCGAGTCCCAGCAGGTGTTGCAAAGCGACGACGAGAATGAAGCTGTGGAGTGGCTCGAGCGCCTTCAGCGCGAAGCTATAACCGTCCGGCCGTACGGGGTAGGCCGTGGTGTGGAGGGCTACTGCCACGTATTCGAACGCATCGTTAAACCATATGACTGGGCTGTAAGCAATCATGACGACAAGCCGCAGTACTGCACCGAAAAGAAGCAATACTGAGAAAGCCCGATGTCGGCCTATGAGTAGTGTAGTTGCTCGCAACCCGGCTACAGGGCGCCGAGTAAGTGTCGACCAATGGGCTTCTTCAGCGACGCTTACTAGCCCTTGATTCGGCAATGATCTCTCATCCAAGAGGGACACCACTGGGCTCTTTGGTACAGTTTGTAAGCATAACTCCGTTGCCATTCATCCGAACGCTATTCCTACTTCCGCCTGGTCGCCGCCACGCGCTGCCGCGTCAGGATAGAGACCGCCTCGACCCCGTCGCGCCAGGTCAATTTCTTTCCGGCTTCTCGGCTGCGGGCGTTGTAGGTGATAGGAACCTCGAATGGACGAATGCCTCTATTCAGCAGCTTGGCTGTGATCTCTGCCTCCATTCCAAATCCTTTTGACTGGATGTTGAGATCACGATAGAGCTCTAGCGGCAGCAGCTTGAAGCAAGTTTCGAGATCGCTAATGTAGCAATTGAAGAGAATATTCGCGACCGTCGTGACTGCGCGATTGCCGAGGACGTACACGTAAGAGTAAGAGTTGTGACTGCCGAATGTTCGGGTCCCGTAGACCACGGTCGCTATACCGTCAAGAACGGGTTTCAGCAGAGTGGGAATCTCCTCGGGCGAGTATTCGAGGTCGGCGTCATACACGACAATGTAGTCTCCATCTGCCAATTCTGCGGCAGCAGAAATTGCCGAACCTTTTCCGCCGTTAGTGTCTTTGAGGTGAACGCGCACCCGGGGGTCGTTCGCCCAGTTGCTATAGAGGCTTCGGGTTCCGTCGGTGCTTCCGTCGTCCACGATGATGAGCTCGGTGTCAACAGGAAACGACACGTCCAGAACCCGCTTCACCGCTGCTGCCAAGGCATCAAACTCGTTGTAAACGGGCATAAGGATAGATAACTTCACGCCCGCAAGCTACCCGTAGATCCAGGCCGGAAATGGCTCGCCTGGCGAGGGAATGGGCGTGTCAGGCAGACTCATACTGCATGGCAATGAACCTTGCACGGCAATATTTGCTTGACCATACCGTCCTCACACCTCGCTGTGCGTGGGGCCCTCCGAAAATTCCGTTGACGCAAAGCAACCAAAAACCTGCCCGGGGGCCGTTGCTACGCCCGTCACACACGTATCCAACGTGAACGACGTTCGATTGGCACGGCTTGGCGGAGGTTGCTGACGCTAGCTGCGTTCGTCACGGCAAATTGCGGCACCCAGATGCGGAGAATGACTGTTGCGACAAAGGATTCTCGTGACCGGTGGCTTCGGTTTCATCGGTTCACATTTAGTCGATCGGCTTCTCCAAGACGGGCACGAAGTCCTGGTAGTCGATAATTTCTATTCGGGACGCCGTCAGAATCTGAGTTCTGTCCTGCAGCACCCGCGACTGGAACTGCTACGGCACGACGTGACATTTCCACTCTACGTTGAAATCGATCAGATCTATCACCTCGCCTGCCCGGCGTCTCCAGTCTTCTATCAACGTGACCCGGTCCAGACCACAAAGACGTCGGTCGTGGGCTCGATCAACATGCTCGGGTTGGCCAAGCGGACCAAGTCCCGCGTACTCCTCGCGTCAACGTCTGAAGTCTACGGAGACCCATCGGTCCATCCGCAGCATGAGGCCTACTGGGGCAATGTGAATCCGATCGGGCCACGGTCGTGTTACGACGAGGGGAAGAGGTGCGCCGAGACGCTCTTCTTCGATTACCGCCGCCAGCACGGTATTCCGATTAAAGTCGCAAGAATATTCAACACCTACGGTCCACGCATGGGCCCCGATGATGGCCGTGTGGTCTCGAATTTCATAGCCGCCGCCCTGTCAGGTAAGCCCATAACAATTTTCGGCGACGGGTCCCAGACACGGTCCTTTTGTTACGTGGATGACATGGTCGACGGTCTGATCAAGCTCATGAACTCATCAGATGAGGTGACCGGGCCGATCAATCTGGGCAACCCGCACGAATTTACTATGTGCGAGCTCGCCCGGCGCGTCTTGCGCATAACTGGAGCAGCAAGCGAACTGCGGTTCGACCCCCTGCCCGAAGACGATCCGAAACAGAGACGGCCGGTGATCGAGCTAGCCAGAGCAACCCTAGGGTGGACTCCTCGTGTCGAACTCGAGGAAGGGCTTCAGCGCACGGTCGAAGACTTCCGCCAACAGCTGTTCGAGGGGTCGGAGAGTGTCGCCCGACGCTGACCATAGGGCGGGCCTTGCCGCGCTGACAGCACCTTTGTCGGCAGCGATGCGACTGCACACGGCGATGCACGAGGGAAAGGCGAAGCGCTTGCCAGCCTCGCGACAGCGCGTCAGTTCGCCTGCCGGCAGCTTCGCTTGGTTTGCGCGGGACGGGACGAGGCCGCCCTTTTCTGGCCCCAAGGTGGCAGCCCTCGCAGCTGCAGCTATCGCAATTGCTGCAGCCCTTGGTCGTCTAATGGTGCTGGGGCACGGGTCTCTCGGTTACCTGATCGGTGCTGGGCGGGCGTACAGCACTCCCGCGCGTCTACCGTCTGGAGTCCCGGTCCGCGGCGGCACCGGATACGACGGACAGTTCATGTACCGGCTCGCGCGTGACCCGTTTAGTCTGCATCCGCAAGCGTTCGGAATACGACTCGACAACGCCTTCCGCCTCGGGCGTATCGGCTATCCGAGCCTCGCCTGGATCGTTTCGGCAGGCGGTCGGCCGGCTCTGGTACCCGCGGCTCTTCTGGTCGTCAGCGTCCTTGCGATAGCGGCGCTCGCGGCGCTCGGCGCGGCCCAGGCACGGACCTTCGGGCTCTCCGCCGCGTGGGGTCTTCTGGTGTGCTGGCCAGGCCTGCTCTTTAGCGTCGACTTCGACTTGTCCGAGCCGCTCGAGGTCGTGCTGGTTGTCGCCGGGCTCATGGCACTCCAGCGCCAACGACCTGGATACGCAGCGGCGCTGCTCTCACTGGCTGTCCTCACACGCGAAACGGCGATGGTTTCTGTGGTAGCGGTGGTCTTCTGGCGTTTGCCCGTCCTTGTACGAAAGCGGCGGCTCGAACGTATAGATCTTGCGTGGCTGATTCCTCCGTTGGTCTTTGTCGGATGGCAGCTCACATGCCTGGCAGTGACCGGCGTGCTTCCAGTGAGCAGCGACGCCGGATCGAATGGGCAACCTCCCCTGGTCGGCATTATTAGGGCGTGGCCACGGTGGCTGGAAATCGCGCATGTACATCCGACCGAAGCTGGCCTGCATGCACTAGAGCTGGTCGTGTTTGCCACTGTCGTCGTGGCCGCCTTGGTCGTCTCGGTTACCCGCCGAGCCGGCGGCGTCACTTCTTCGGTCGGATCCAACGCAGATCGCCGGGGAACCTTCGACCCGCTGGTCGTCGCGACATCGTTCGGAGCGGCTGCGGCCTGCTGCTTCTCGGTAGCGGTATGGGGCTCACGCAGCGACCTGCGGATGTTCGCCGATACCTATGCGCTCGCCGCGCTAGTACTGCTCGCCCGTCGCCCTCGTCGCTGGGCACTTATCGTGTGGGCCATCGCCATCCTGGCGCTTGCGGTGGCCATCTCCTGCTACCGGGCTCAAGTCGTCTAACGCGCATTTACGGCCGTGCTAGCTGTCGGATCGACGTCCGCCACTAATCCCCGATGGCATAGCTGCCTTCGCCACCCGGAGATCGGTTTCAGGATCTCAAATCCTCACGTCTTTGCTGTATTCCAGCCCGCGGGATCACATGTTCCGGACGAACGCTGAACGGGTGCATCGGGCAGTGTGTTGGCTGGCCGGTCCTTGCGCTTCTGGCTGCAGCAGCAGCATCTTCGTCGGGATGACCCGCCGCGAGTTCTCCCGACGCCGCGGCGAGCACGTCACGGTCGTCACCGGCGAGACTTCGTTCGCCGCGAAGACCAGCGCGCCGGAAGAACCGGGGCAGTTCTGCTAAGCAGCGAGCCATCACTGTGTCGCTTGGCAATGGCGTGTGAATCCTTTTGCCATCGACAGCGACAGGTCACAATCCCGGCGACATGATCAACATGGCCCACGAGGCGGTCCGGAAACAGTCAAGAACCGTGATGGGATGAAGGACGTGCAGGAGCTGGACTACGCGCAACAACGTCGGGCACGAATTCTGCGCGTGACGCGTGAGCTTGCGGTTGAGGGCTATGACGCGGTCAGCATGCGCCGGGTCGGCGCAAGAGCGAAGGTTTCGCTCGCTACGGTCTATGAGCTGTTCGGTTCGAAGGACGAGTTGATCGCGTTCGCCCACGCAGACCTACTGGACGGATTTCAGACCCGAATCGCATCCGATCCTCCCCAGGGTTCGGACGCAGCGACTCGCGTCGCCATTGTGGTAACTCGGTTGCGACACTTTCTGGAGCGCGATCCTGAACTGATGCGCGCCGCGTTGCGCGCGCTCTCAAGCTCGGAGTCGCCGGTGGGCGCTGGTCGCCGCCAAGCCGGCACATTCACGCGTGACGCTTTCGAAGTCGCCATCGCCGATGATCCCATTGCCGACCTCCAAACCATCCTCGACGCTCTCGGGCATGTGCTCAACAGCGCCCTGCTGCAGTGGGGTCGCGGCGAACTGTCAGCTGCCGCGCTGGAAGACCTCCTTGTCCGAGTTGCTCGGCGCCTTCTGAGGGCCTGATATTCACCTCCGCTTGCCCTCTGTAACACGTTACTGTTAATGTGCTGCCGCTGGCGATGGTCAGTACGCGAGCGGCGGTTAATCCGGCGCGTTTGAATCGATCTGGAAGGATGTCGATGACGTCATTAGCCCGCCGGGTGGCCGCAGTTGCAGCCGCGTCGACAATGGTTGTACTGGGGGTGGCGTCGGAGGCTAGCGCCCATTCATTTCCGGCGCCTTCGACCAACGAGCCACTCCCGTACGCCAACACGTCGTGGACGACGCTTCATGGCGACGCGGCCAACAGCAAGTCCGTGGCCGTGACGCTGGCCCGCAAGTATGTCTCGGCATGGGTGCGGCTGACGGGAGCTGCGCTGACGGCGGCTCCCTCGATCGGTCCGGACGGTCACATCTACCAGACTGTCGCCCAGGGCCCTGGGCACTCAGCCCTTTACGCGTTCGATCATGCGGGCCACGTGCTCTGGCACACGCCGGCCTGGACCAACGGCAGTGGTTTCGACAGCTGCGCCGGATACCAGACGCCGATCGTCGACCGGGCAGGTGACCTCTACGTCAGTGACTGCAACCAAATGTGGGCTTTCCACAGCAACGGCACCGTCAAATGGGTTGAGCCGCTACCGGCTGCGCCTGCTGGATCCGCTTTCCAAGAGCCCATGCGAAGCGTCCCCGACAATTCCCTGCTGACGGCCGTATTTCCAAACAACGAATCGGTTGCCGGGGTGACACTCTTTGGTCAACTGGTGTCCTTCGACCGGCGCACAGGTCGACCCGACGCGGCCCCTGTGTCGCTTCCCGGGGGTTCCGGGCCGGCAGTAGCACCACCACCGGCTTCGCTGTGGCCGGGCGATTTTATCGACCAGGAAATCATCAATCCGCTGTGGCAAATCGCCTTCGCCGGTAACGTCGTCTCCGCAAATACACCGGCTGTCGATCGACGCACCGGGCGCATCTTCGTGGTGGCCACGGCGACCGACCCGACCAAGGGCTCGCTGTATGGCATCGACCTCGTGCCAAGCCACGGCCGACAAGGAACGCGGCAGCAGTTCCACATCGCCTTTGCCGCGCCGGTTGGCCAAGGCAGCGGGTCGAGTCCCACCCTGTCGCCTGACGGCCGGCACGCCTACGTCACCGACAACAATGGCGTGCTTTACAGCGTCAACACTCGCACCGGAGCTGTCGAGTGGACAGCACCAACCGACAGCATCGCCCAGTCGGTCACCGTCGGACCCAACGGCGTCATCTACATTGCCGGCTCCGCGGACATGTTCGCCATAACCTCACAAGGCCACCAGCTCTGGCACACCAACTTTGCCAGCCTCGGTTCGCTACTTCCCACGTTGCCCACGACCGGCGCGTACGCGGGCTTCAGCAAGCCACTCGGCAGCCCCGCGGGCCCGATGACCATCACCAACGGGGTGCTGCTCGACGCCATGAACATCGGCTACTCCTACACCCTGCAGGGCGTCGCACAACCAATCCCGATCCCGATCCGGTCAGCTCTGGTCGCCATTGACCCGCGCACCGGCCTCGTTAAGGGTGTCCTCGGCTACGAAAGTGACTCAGCCGGAGCCAACACACCCGTCGACGCCGCCACAAAGGACGTACTCGCTCCCCACTCCGGTTTCACCACAGCCAGCGCCGGACTCGCTCCGCTCGTGAACCCGCTTCTGCAGCCGTACGGATTGCAGTTCTTACCGCCGCTAGGCGGATTGGAGCTGTTACGCCCAGCAACCTCCTGGTGATGGCTACACAATTCGGTGCCATAAACCTGAATGCCGACTGGGGTCGGGTCATCGAAAAAGCGCGAGGCATCAATAGGCACATAGCCTCCGATGCGTAGTCACCAAAAGTCATAAATACGATTTCGCGAACGGAAATCGCAATTTCCCCGCAGACAGACTGGACTGACCCGGGCAACGCATCAGCTGCGCGGGTCAGTCCAGGAGTAGGACGTTTTCGGCAACGCGCCAAAACCCGCAACTCAAGGATCAGCGACAAGGCACCCAGGGACTATCTCGAGCTCCTCTGTCAAACGGCTGGGACTGTGGATTTAAGGGTGTTTCCGGCCTGACACGCTGAGCGATCAGCGGGGAGGTCTGGCGTCTGATGACGGCGAGACTGAATGGCGTGACGAAGAAGAGGCCGGTTGAGCAGTCAGCTGAGCAGCAGGCCGCTGCCGAGCTGGTGCGGATGGCTCAGGAACAGGGTCTGTCTTTGACGGGCCCCGGTGGGCTGCTCAAGCAGCTGACCAAAACGGTGCTCGAGACGGCTCTGAACGAGGAGATGACCGAGTGCCTCGGACACGCGAGACCCGGCCAGCCGGTCGAGGGCGGTTCGGGCAATATCCGCAATGGCAGCAGGGCGAAAGACGGTGCTGACGGAGGCCACCGGACACGTGGATATCGACATGCTCCGCGACCGGGCGGGAACGTTCGAACCGCAGATCGTCAAGAAACGGCATCGCCGCCTCTCTGGTGTCGATGAGGTCGTGCTGTCCCTTTATGCCAAGGGTCTGACGATCGGTGAGATCAGTGCGCACTTCGCCGAGATCTGTTGGCGCCTCGGTCAGCAGGGAGACGATCCCGCGGATCACCGACAAGGTGAGCGCCGAGATGAACAACTGGTCGGTGCGGCCGCTCGATGAGACCTACGCGGCGATCTTGATCGACGCCATCGTGGTCAAGGTGCGAGACGGGCAGGTCGCCAACCGGCCGTTTAGCCGCCATCGGCGTCACGCTCGACGGGGAACGCGACATCCTCGGACTCTGGGCCGGCACCGGCGACGAAGGCGCCAAGTTCTGGATGGCAGTGCTTACCGACCTGCGCAACCCTGGCATAAAAGACACCTTCTCCGTCGGCTGCGACGGGCTCAAGGGGCTGCCCGAGGTGGTGTCCAACGACTGGCCGCAAGCCATCGTTCAGACCCGCATCATGCACCTGATCCGCAACACCTTCCGGCTCACCGCCCGCAAGTACTCGGACGAGATCAAACGCGACATCAAACCCATCTACACGGCCGTCAACGCCGTCGCGGCCGGTGCGGCGTTCGATGAGCTGACCGAGAAATGGGGCGGGCGCTATCCGGCTGTGATCCGACTCTGGGACAACGCCTGGGCGAGTTCATCCCGTTCCTGGACTACGACGTCGAAATCCGCAAAGTGATCCGCTCGACCAATGCGATAGCTCCCGATGCCATGCCTAAAAGGAGCCTGACAAGCCGGTCGCATCAAGGGTGGTAACGCTCTTTCCGGGTATAGAGCCACCGTTCGTGAGGCGGTGAGGAGGTGCTATGTCCGGGCTGAGCCGACGGTCGGGATCACTCGGGGGAGCGCGGCGGGTCGTCGCCATTGAGCGCATCCACGCTGAAAGTCAGGGCAAGAGAGTCGACGAGATGAATGTGAACGTCTTCGTGGTGAACGACGGCCTCGTGCATGAAGTCATCGAGTTCTCCCGCGATACCGCCAAGAACGATGAATTCTGCGCATGACCTCTGACGTTCGCCGCCCGCCGGCTGCCGTCCTGTTCGACATCGACGGGACGCTAGTGGATTCCAACTACGTCCATGTATTCGCCTGGCTCGGCGCCTTCCAGTCCGCTGGGCGTTCTGTGGAGGCCTGGCGGATCCATCAGGCGATCGGGATGGACTCGAAGAAGCTCCTTGCGCGGCTCCTCGGTCAAGACACCGAGAAATTTGGACCTCGGGCGTCCGCGGAGCACGACCGGCGCTACAAGGAAATGTCCGGAGTGCTCAAACCGTTCGACGGCGCATCGGAGCTGATACGCACCGTTTCACAACGCGGCACGAGGGTTGTGCTGGCTACGTCCGCGCCGCCGGACGAGCTGGGCTTGTTGAGACAGGTTCTGAACGTCGATGATGTGGTGGACGTTGTCACGAACGCGGAGGACGTGGACACGGCCAAGCCAGCTCCTGACCTCATCGAAGTTGCGCTCGCCCGTGCAGACGTCCAGGCCGCTGAAGCCGTCTTCGTCGGCGACGCGGTCTGGGACATGCAGGCAGCCAAGTCGGTCGGCGTCCGATGCATTGCGGTCCGCAGCGGTGGCGTCGATTCGACCGCGCTTCGCGACGCCGGGGCCGACGAGATTTACGATGATGTTCGGGAGCTGCTCAAGAGCTACGACACAAGCCTTTTGGCCATCGGGCCCCGCGGATCAAGCTGACTGTCGGAACGCGGCGAACCGCAAGGGGTAGCCGTTTGCACTGCGGGTAGTACGCCGCTATGACGCGATTTGGCTACACCCTCATGTGCGAGCAGTCCGGCCCCCGAGAATTGGTGCGCGACGCAGTTAAGGCCGAGTCAGCAGGCTTCGACTTCGAAGTCATAAGTGATCACTACAGCCCTTGGCTGGACAGTCAGGGGCACGCCCCGAACGCTTGGGCAACGCTCGGCTCGGTAGCGCAGGCTACGAACACCGTCGATCTGATGACTTACGTCACCTGCCCGACCATGCGCTACCACCCCGCCATCGTGGCGCAGCAGGCAGCCACCGTGGGGCTGCTTAGCGAAGGTCGCTTCACGCTGGGGCTCGGAGCGGGCGAAAGCCTCAACGAGCATGTCGTCGGCCGGGGATGGCAGCCGGCGAACGTCCGGCATGAGATGCTCGCCGAGGCGGTAGTCATCATCAGCGAGCTGTTCAGTGGCGGCTACGTCAACTTCACCGGCTCCCACTTTCACGTCGATTCGGCCAAGCTGTGGGACATCGGCAGCCCTCCTCCTCCAATCGCGATCGCCGTCTCCGGAGCCCAGTCCTGTGAGCTCGCCGGCCGCTCGGGGTCGGCGATGATCGCCGTCGAGCCGGAGGCTGAATTAGGCGCCATGTTCGCCGCGGCGGGTGGGACCGGCCGGCCACGGATCGGACAGGTCCCCATCAGCTGGGACACCTCTCGTGACGTCGCAATCGACCGGGCTCACGACCAATTCCGGTGGTTCGGAGGCGGCTGGAAGATCAACTCCGAGCTTCCCGGTACCGCAGCATTTGCCGCCGCAAGTCAGTTTGTGCGCAAGGACGACATCGCCGATTCCATCTCCTGCGGACCCGAGGTTAAAGACCACCTTGCATCGGTCCAGAAATTCATTGACGCCGGCTTCACCGACATCGCCGTCGTTCAGATCGGCGGAGACACCCAGCCCGAATTTCTGAATTGGGCCGAGCATGAGCTCCTGCCCGAACTGCGTCGACTCGGCGCAGAGTAACTATCGCGTCAGCGGCTGACGCGGGCTGCGATCAGCCACGTCTCAAGGTGGCCCTCGGTTAACAGCCGGCCGATGCGTTGTTCTTGCTCTTGGGCGATCCGCCAAGCCTTCCGGTCGCCGTAAGCGTCGGCGAGGGCCGTCTCGACTTTGGCGGCCCGGCGCTTCCAGCCGTCGTCTTCGGACGCAAGGTGGCCCACTTTGGTCCGACTCGTCATTGAAAAGCCGGCTTTCGTAAGTTCGCTGATCAATGACGACTCGGTCGGGAAGTCGTTTGCCTGGGGCGCTTCTGGCAGCTGCGACGAGACTTGGATCAGGACCAGCAGTCCCAAGCGAGCTTGATCGGTAAGCACACGACGGAGTTCGTTCAATAGCGCAGGCTTATGTGCCGTCGTGCTTAGCACGCCAAGGCACCACGCGGCGTCGAAAGTTCCGTCTCCAAAAGGCAGCGTCTGGGCCCAGGCTGTCACCGTCGGAAGGCCGAACATTTCCCGGGCCGCCTGACATGCTCCAATCATCGGCTCTGCCAGGAAAGGACCGGACAAGTGCCGATATCGCCGTGAAAGCCAGGCAGCCGGACCTCCAAGGCCAGCCCCTGCATCAAGGAATCGATCTCCATCTTTGAGCGCGAGTCGATCCGCGATCCAGGTGAGCCAGGCTTGGTTGGCACTCCCTCGGCAGGCAGCCGGGATGGCGTAGTCAGGGCCCAGCCGCCGCACGATTTTCTCGGTCCAGGCCGCGATGCTGTCAAATTCTGCCTCGAGCGCTTCAGGCAGCTGGTCTGTCATCTGCCCAGCACTTCCCGGCCTACAGTGGCCTTGATCTTCGCCGCGGCGACTTCGCCGGACGCGGACGCCAAACCGGAAACGTTGACGCCAATCACACCGGGGATGGCCAGAATCTTTCGCGCTTCGGCGACGGCTTCGTCGATTCCGGCTGTCACCGGGTCGGTGGCGGATAGGACCCGCGACACGGCGGCGGAATCCAGCTGCAGACCAGGAAAGGCTTGCAGGACCGAGGCTGATCGTTGATCGGTATAGACCGCGACCCCCCCGACGAACGGCAGGGTGACGCCCTCCGCTCGCGCCTCGGCGATGAACTGCTCGAGACGAAGCGGTGTGCTCACGTGGTTGAGAAAGCACACTTGCGCACCGGCCCGCTCCTTCTGGAGGAGCCGATACGGCCGCATGGATTCCGGGGGGGACTGCGGGCTTTCCGCGACCGCTACGGCGACGCCGATTTCGGATGCGCTAGCGGTGAGCCGAGTGCTGTCGAGATCAAAGACGGACGTTACCCCCGGTCTCACCCCGGCTCCCCGACCATCTCCGGTTACGCACAGCACGCCCTGACACTCCAAGGCCGCCAGCGCCGCGAGTTCCTGCTCCAAGACGACTCGGTTGCGGTCACGGCACGTCAACGTCACCCAGCTCTCCAGGCCATGTTCTCGAAGCAACGGCATCAGCATCGCCGGCGGAAAGTCGGGTCTGTTGTTGTGCTCGCCGATCAGGACGGCGTCGCACGATCCACGCAGCACCCTGCTCACTTCGGTTATCGATGTCAGGTCGTATGGACGCACTGTGAAATCGGTCAATACGGCAGGCCGAGGAGCAGCCTTCAGAAGCGAATCGAGGGAGCCACTTAGTCGTTGAAGCCCCCCGCTGACCATCGCTCGTGCCACATCCCGCCCGTCCACGGCTTCCCCGGCAGGGGACCAAGGGATCCGACCCCGGGCCGTGAAGGGGCAGGCGAAAGCGCCCATCTCACATGACTGATCCCGCCGGACGCCTCCACACGGCCCATACACCATCCGCTTCGGACATCGCGGCTCGGGCGCCGGCGACCCCGAAGCCTGCGGCGAAGCGGTCACCTCTCGTCAGGTGCCCGAGTTACTTACATCGCCGCGCCAACTGCCGTCGGGTTGCTTCTTGCCTTCGATATAGGTCTTGAACCGTTCGAGATCAGCCTTCACCTGATGATCGTCTGCGCCAACCAAGGCGCCGGCTTTCTCGACTAGTCCCTCGGCTTGCCAGTCGAGTTGGACAGTCACCTTGGTCTGGCCTTCGCCCAGGCGATGGAAAGTCACCACACCCGCGTGCGTGGTGCCGTCAGTGCTCTTCCAAGCCACGCGCTCATCCGGGTGCTGCTCAGTGATTTCGGTGTCGAACTCGCGGGTTACCCCGCCGATCTTGGTGACCCAATGTGAATGCGTGTCGTCTGTCTGCTGGATGGATTCGACCCCGCCCATGAAACGGGGGAAGGTTTCGAATTGGGTCCACTGGTCGTAGGCCACGCTGATGGGTACGGCAACATCAATCGACTTGGTCACGTCCGGCATACCGTTACCTCCAAGATTTGGGGAGTTTCCAGGTGCGCGGACCGCGACAGCATCCCAAGTGGCAATGCCCGGCGGCCGCTTCTGGCACGTACCCACGACGGAGCAATCCGCACATATGGATTGCCTGGATCGCGCGGATGGCTGCGGGGCGTCGGAGGCCTCAGCGTGAACGATCAGGCGGACTGTCCGCCGGGCAGACCCAAACGCCGTGTGAAACCCTCATCGCGCTCGGCCATGGTCTTGCGAACACGTGCGAGCATTGTTCGATTCTTCGGGCGATCGCGAGCCGTCGCGACGTCGTACGGAAGTCCCGCACGCGCCCTTACCGATGCCCGCTCACCAGATACACAGCAATGTCGGGTCTGCCACCCGTCTCCTAAACCCGCGTAGGCCACCGTCACCGGCTCAGCTCAGCGATGCGCCTGTTGGTGCAGTCACCGTGGCCATTGCGCGCAGTCGCGTCAGGGCTGGGTCACGGGAATTGCTGCTTATGTCAGCTGGGTGCTTCAACCATGTCCCCCGAGGTTCGGCTTTGCTGCCGTGCTGGCCGATCACGTCGCCCGGATCTTCCTCCCCCCGATGCATTTCCGGGACCCAAGGGTGCCTTGGCGAGCGGGATGACCACGGCGGGGTCCGCTACTGAGCGCGGCCTTGTCCGCTTGTTTTGGGTCTGGACGGCTCTCCTCGGTGGCATGTCTAGACCGCGATCGTCCCGGGGGCGAGAAACTTGCGGGCAGGTTTCGACAGCATGTAATGGGAGACCCCTTTTCAGAACGTTGACCTCGGCACACACTTGAGAGGAAACATCATCGGCGAGGACGTCACGAAGACGTCTTCGTGACCCGTTCTCGGCTCTCGGCGGTCTGCCATGGAACATGGCCACGTCCAGCAGTTCAGCTCCGACGACGGCTTCGGGGTTATCCGACCCGACGACGACAAGCCCGACCTCAGCTTCCTGGCTACCTCCGTCGAGTCCAGTGACGGCCTAACCGACGGTGATCAAGTCGCGTACGAGGTGATCTACGGCGCCAAAGGACCGGAAGCTGTCGACATTCACGACGACTAACTCATCGCGGAGCATCCGCCTGAGTCACTGCAAAGAGCAGCAACACCTGCCACGAGCAGTCCTCAGCTCGGTAGGCGGTTTCGGGCGAAAGGGCGGTTTGGCTGTCGGGCGTCGGACCGTGGGGCTGGGTAGTGGTCACTGCTTCGGTTCGAGGTGCGTCGTCACGGAGCAGACCATTGAGGTCAAGGCTCAGCATCGGCGGATCGCATTTTTCGGCACCCACAGGCTTATGACCGCCTCAAGAGGACCTGTGCCTTGGAGCCGATTTCCACGACGGGCCGGGGATCCGCAGCTTCGTCCCCGGTGAGAGTCGCTGACTTACGACCCAGGGGACTGTCCCGGCGGCGATGGAGGGAGCTTCGTCAAGGTAAGCCGCGTCCCGTTCCTACGCTCCCAACACCATGACCGGCCCGCGCCCCAACGGACGAGACGCTCGTAACAGCGCAGACGCCGTCATTGAAGCGCGGGCAGCGGCTAGGGATCGAAGGCTGCGTCACGCCCGTTCCGCCCGACCGAACGCTCTAGGTGGCGGCGAACTGCTTGACGATCTCGGGGCAGAATGCTGCGAGGTCATCAGGTTTGCGGGATGAGATCAGAACGTTCGGCCCCTGGTTGCAGACGGCTACCTGCTCGTCGACCCATTCGGCGCCTGCGTTGCGCAGATCGGTTTTTAGGCTGGGCCAGCTGGTGATTTGACGGCCACGGACTACGTCTGCCTCGACGAGCGTCCACGGGCCATGGCAGATCACGGCTACCGGCTTCCCATCGTCGAAGAAGGACCTGGCGAACGCGACCGCTTTCGGGTGTGTGCGTAGCTGGTCGGGGTTAGCGACACCGCCAGGCAAGATTAGGGCGTCGTAGCTGTTCGGCGAGGCACTTGTAATCGACTCGTCGACATTGAAGACGTCTCCCTTGTCGAGGTGGTTGTACGCCTGGACCTCGCCGGTGTCCGGCGCGATGAGCCGCGGGGTGGCGCCCGCCTCTTTCAGCGCTTCCCAGGGCTCGGTGAGCTCCACCTGTTCGACGCCTTCGTTGGCGACGAGAATGGCGATGGTCTTTCCGTGTAGTTCGTCGGACATCTGTAGCAGTCCTCCCTCTTCGTCGCGCGTCCTGACTGACGCATCCCAGGGCAGTCTTTGCCGCGTCGGCCCTGCGTAAACGGCGAGGAGGGGAGCACTTGCGGGCGTCAACGAACGACATGAAGTGGACGCCCCAAGCCGGCGCGTTTCGGCCAGGTCTGCCGATGGCGCAATTCGAGAACCACGGACCAGGGCAGTTAAGTTGGCGTCGAAACCCGAATGCAGGAGCTTGTCGACAGCGCCTCCGCCGCCCTACCGGCCGCGGGGCTGCGGTCACAGGTCACCCGAAACACTTGTATCGCGATCGTGCGGGTCAGCTCAGTTCCCGGTCTATCGGGTCGTACTCGCAGGCGCATACAGGGCATTCTTCGCCGGTTTGCGGATCTACGTCGCCGGAGACGCACAGGAACTTCCTGGGCACCTCGTCGTGGCTGCCATCCAGGACCTCAACGAATGAGAGACACAGCGGGCATGAGATCCGTTGCTTCATCTCCCGACAGTCTCGTAACGGCAGAGTTACCGCTCCACCCCAAAGGCGGGCGACCGTCCGTGCTTGCGTCGCCGCTGTTAGCGAGCCGCCGGCGGCAGTTCGTTGCGTGCGCATATTCGGATTAGAGAGGCTGTGGCCGCCGGGCGTAACTGAGCACAGGCGGCCACAGCGTCGTCAGGGCTTCCCCCCGATGAAAGTCCCTCGACACTGATTCGCACGGCGGCCGGATCTGGATTGGAAGAGCGGTCGTCCGCTGCCGCAACGAGCTACGCTCAGCGTTAAGCGCACGGGCCGCACTAGGCCGGCTTGGACCGTCCAGCTTCGCCGGCAAACCTTGGTTGATCAGCCCCAGTGCCCTCGGCCGAGTCGTACCCGCAGCCAGTTCCAGCGCAGGACTCACCCGTCGTCGCTTCGGCGTGTTCAGAGATGAGCCAGACGCGGCCGACGCCTTCGACGTTGCCGGCCGTCATCTCAACGAGCGAAAGGCACAGTGGGCACAGGATCCGCTCCGTCACCATTTCAAGCTTGCCTAGTCGCCCATTTAGCGCACCTCAGCGTGAAAGCCGCCACCTTGGACGTCATCCAAGGTCAGCGTCGTGAGGGGGGCAGCCCCGCTCGTCGTCGTCCTTGCGCCTTTTCGTGGGAACGCCGCTTGCACGCGACCGTGGCACGCTCGCGGTCCCGCGGTCGGTGGTTTCGGGCTGCGGGATGGGCTGAACACCCCGAACGCACCAAGTCTGCGGCCTGCATGTTTGAGCCTGTCATCGGACGACGGATCCGATGGTTTGCGGCAGGGATCGCTGAACCGAAACGCAGCGCAATCGGCGCTGTGTCGTATCTGAAGGGATCGTTGAGATGAGCGACAACATCAAGGCGATTGAATGCAGGGTCGGCAAGCTTGAGCAGCTGCGTGGGCGGCTCGCAGGTGAGGTCACCCGCCGCGCTGAGACGGTCGGTACGGTCATGGCGGAGCTTGCCCGTAGTGAGGGGGATGCCGGCGAGCAGACGCGGCTAGCTCAGAAGCGCCGTGATGCCGAATCGCTTTGTTCGGATGCCACCCGGTTGCTCGATCAGACGAAAGTGGATCTGGCCGAAGCGCAAGCCGGTCTGGATCTGGCACGTCGTCAGGCAGCCCTACCACTACGGGTGAAGGCAGCATTCGCGGCGGTGCAGGCCGCTCGTGCCCACCTCGATAGGTCCTCCTGGCAGTCGATGAGATCCGCCGGCTCGAGGCGCTGCTAGTCGCTGCGGGTGAGGCTGCCGCTGCTGCTGCGGTGCGGATGACCGCGGCGGAGGTTGCGGCGGATGCGGAACTCGTCGGGGTGGCTAGGGAAGCTGCCGAGCTCGACAAGTCGGTGGCACTCCCCACCCATCTGCTGAACCTCATTGACGCGGGGCATGCGCCATGACTGACGGCACGAGCAATCTGAACGTCATGCTGCGTGCGGTTGAGGTCATGACGGCTTGGACTTCCGATCCGGTACCCATGGGTCAGGTAGTTGCTGCGCAAGGCGCAGATAAGGGCGACTACGCACTGCTGGAACTGACCGTCGGCTCCCTCTTCGGAGGCTGGGATGGTCGAGCCGGCGGACGCACCTGCTTCCGGGTTGCTACGAGCCGCACCTTCCGGCGGAGAACGCTCCCGCCTGGCCTCCTGTCATCAGCGGCACCCGTCACCTGTTGGCTGGTGAGCCCTGGCGATTGGCCTCTGGTCCGACATTTAGACCAGGCACGGGACTAGCTGCCGGCGTCGCCTATCGCGTTACCCATATGGCGCAGTACGTCGACAGCCTCGCCGTCCGTCATGGTGGCAACCTTGTGGACGAGGTACTGGCACATGACGAGTAGACCTCTGATGTAGGCGCGGGCCTCCTCGACCCGAAGTGGCTGCTCTAAGATCGCTGTGACCGCTTTGTCTTCACCCAATTCGAGGCCGGTCAGGATGGCGATGATGCTGAACACTGCATTGCGCAGGTCGGGATCCATCAGGGCGGCGGTCACCAAGCAAGGGTCCATCGGTTATCCGTTTTGCGCTGACCTACGACGTTTGCGCACAGGCGGCCAACCCTAGGTACGTCATCTTGAAGACGCAGAAGGGAACTCCCGGTCGGTGCCCGCGTCTAGCTCCCGACACGGAGCTGAAGGCCGGGGGACATGCGCTGTGCGACGACCTTCTCTCCCGTTTTCGGAAGACCCTTGTCCCTGCGCGTTAAGGCTTTTCAGTGTGCAGGTTTGACGGATGGCGCTGTTCTTTCGAGTAATCGAGCAACACAACGGTCTTCGTGCGCGTCGTCACGGTGCTACTCGACGCGCACGCCAATCTGAAGGATGCGATCGAACACATCGCCGCAATCGCCTCAGAGCAGCGCGCTGCTGACCTGTTCCTCCTTCGCCGCGCAAATGGGCCGCAGAAAAACTTGGATCCATCCCGATCTACGGCTAGCCAAGCGCGATAACTCGCAGATCCAGCCTTAAGCGATCTTTCTGCCGAGCGCATGCTCGGGCACCGTCTCGGCGGCCTCGTCCTCGCCAAGCAGGACGTCACGCAGGACCTTTTCTCTCATCCGACGAAACTCCCCAGCGTTTGCTCGCCGCAAACTGTCGATCGTCTGCTCACGCTCGCAAGGTGGCAGGCTCGCCAGCAGGTAGTTCGCCAATTCGTAGTTCATCATCAGTCCACCTGAAGTCGCGCCGGAAGGGACGCAGCCCAGGAGTCTGGAGACTGACGAAACCACAACAAATTAGCTAGGCCATGGCGGCCCCGTCAAGGCGCGCCGCCAGTCGGCTTCCTCGCGCTTTGGCGAGCTGAAGTGCCGCAGCCGACCAATTTGCGAGTCGGGCTAGACAAGCAAAGTTGTGGATCTTTAAATTCCTGTCGGGTTCGCGAGAACGAGCCAGCATTCCGTCACATGGAGCCTGGGAGGACTTCGTGGAGCACCGTCACGATCTGGAAGAGATATTGCTGTCTGGATTGCCCGACGAGGAACGCCGACACGTCGTCGAAGTCATCAACAGGGACGATGAGTCCAAGCTCCAAGAGTTACGCGCCCGGTCCGACACGGATGAAGAGCCCTGAAAATTAAGCTACCCATAGCAACGCTCAATGTTGACTAGGAGAACCTTGGGGCCCCTCGCCCCGATTTGCTAACACCGCGGCGCGGGGGATCCAGGCGCTGCGCTCGTCAGACAACGGTCACCGGGACGATGGTGGGACAGGTGCTTGTGGGCGGGACTGACGTCGGACCTACGACAATCGGCGGCCGATCTTTGAGACCGATAGTCGTGACCGGAACGCTACGCGTTCACCGGGAGGCAGCCAGGACCGTGCCACAACTCTAAGGTCGGCTGCCCGGCTCGGTTCGAACGTTGGAGCCGCCCGCCATCGCCGACAAGCCCCACACTTAGGCCGTAGAGCTCGCCAAGCTGCGGGCGATCTCCAGTGCCTTGGAAGGGTCTCTTTGCGACATGCGCCAGAGAAGTTCGAAGGCCTGATCGGCTGGGATGGTGTATCGCTCCATGAGAACGCCCTGCGCCACCCCGACGACGGGGCTGCGGGTAAGGACTGACGCCCAGTCTCGGGAGGTCACGCCGGCAAAGATTCCCGCCCTCCTGAATGGCAATCAAGAAAACCGTGTTTGGCCAAAGGATGAGCGGGGGCGGCTCACTTGCGAAGGCCCGGTCCCCGCGCGAGGCAATGTTCTTGGCGGAGCACCGTGCGAGGAAAGTTCGCAGGCCTCACTTACGTGCTGCGACGAGGATCCGTGACCGGGACACCTGCCATCATGGACTGACCCGGGCCTCGAGACCGCTTCGAGGACGCAGACAGTGGCAGCAGCGCGTGGAGCGACCCGCGTTTCACCTATGAGCTGCCCGGCCCAGGCAATGGCGGGCGCTTCTGACGTAGCCGATGGATAGCAGCGCATACCACTGGCAACGCCAACGCGTGGCATGAGGCGAGTGGGCGTGCCCCTTTGGGCCGGTTCGGCAGCGAGTTTCGGTCCTGTGGCGGGAGTTGGACGGACACCGGGCGAACTGTCGCTTAGTCGTGGAACGCCGGGGTGTAGCAGACGGCGATTAGCAAGCCGTCGGCGCTAAGCAGCCGAGCGGTGATCTGACCCCATGGTTCCGTGCGGGCTTGGTGAATCAGTTGGTGGCCGCTGTCGGCCAGCTCGGCGGCTGCGGCGGTGACGTCCGCGACCTCGAACTCGATGCTGGCCTGAGGAACAGAGATGTCTGCAGGCCATTCAGTGGTGCCGAAACAGGCGGTCGCCGCCTCGGAAAGCGGCCAAAGCCCGAAGTGCTTCGTGCCCTCCAACTTGTGGGTGTACCGGTAGTCGCCCGCCTCGCCCTCAAAGGTCAGGCCCAATGCGTCTACGTAGAGCGAGCGGGCCTTCTCAGCGTCTCGGACGATCGGCGCAACGCTGGTCACGAACTGGATCTCCATCAGCTTCCACCTCCACCGGCATCGCTTGATCCTCCACCCCCTCATACCCCTTGGGTCCGACAATTTCGCCCTGACGTCCGAGATATCGCTCGTCGAAAGCGCAAGGAAGTGCCGCTCTGGCGCGCTTAGATCGCTCTGGTAGTCCCGCGCGCCGGGAAGCCGTCACTCTCGACGGCTGGTGATCTAGACCGGAAGGAAGATGATCCCAAGAACCGAGCAGCCTAGAACCATGCGGTGGGGGGGTCGATGACCAACGACCCAGCCTGGAAGACGCTCTGAGCGTCCGGCCTATCCGTTACAGATGACTGCCGGGTTCGGCCAGGCTGTGGCCGGGAGGCGAAGAGCGGCAGGTCAGAGGTGGGTCGGCGGTGTGGTTGGGAGGGCGAGGTGCAATTGCGCCCGCGAACGAATCCCAAGCTTGGGAAACATGCGGTAAAGGTGCGATCCGACTGTTCGATGCGATAGATAGAGCTGGCTGGCGATCTCCCGGTTGGTGAGGCCTTCGGCGGCCAGCTGCGCGATCTGCAGTTCCTGCGGTGAGAGGTTTAGCCAGGCGCGGCTGTCCGGCCGTTCGGCGACGGCGCCGGTTGCGGCCAGCTCGGTACGCGCTCGTTGCGACCAGCCGCTCGCTCCGAGCGCGTCGAATGCAAGCAGTGCGCGCCGTAGCGGACGGCGTGAGTCCGTGACATGCCGACGGCGCCGAAGGGACATTCCCCAGGCCAGGTCCAGCCGAGCCGAGAACCACGCCGAAGGCGGACCGGGCGCCGCTCGTGCGTAGTCGACCCGGGCATCGATGTCGGCGTCAGTCGCGAGGTGCACCTGGGCTAACCGCAGCGCCCGGCTGTAACCGGGTGACGGGATCTCGCCGACGGTCTCCTCGAGCCCTTCGACCAGGCGGCGAGCCTCATCGATGTGGCCGCTCTCGGCCGCCGCCTCCGTGACGTAGTCGACGAGCCAGAATCGCTCGATGGAATGAAACGCAAGGTCTCCGGGAACCAGGGTGTGCTTCAGATGCTCAAAGGCTGCTTTGGGACGCTGGCGGCCGAGCTCGATGATTCCCCGGGTGAACTCGACGCCGCTGAGCGCAGTCGGACGTCCCGTCATCAAGGCCAGCTGCTCGGCGTCGACCAGTAGTTGGAGCGCCACTCCACTCTTGCCCAACCGGCCTTCGAGGTCAGCCTGGCCCAGCCGGGCATGCGCGGCCCAGACCGGCTGGCGACTCTCGATCGCCAACGAGTACGCCTCGGCCGCAGCGATGTAAGCGACGTCCCATTGACCAAGGAAGATCGCCGCCCAGCTGCGGTGTACCTGCAGCTGGGCCAGCATTGACAGCCTCCCCTGGGCACGCAGGGCAGCGACTGCCGGATCGGCAAATCGTAGCGCCCGGTCGAAGTCGGCCAGGTTGAACGCGGCCGTCGCCAGGAGCGCGCATGCCTCAGCGTCCAGCGGCGGCGCGGCCGACCAGCGCTCGAGTTCGAACAACACGTCCTTTGCTGTGGCAAGGGTGGCCGCCGTCGCATCGACCAGAAGTCGGCGCGGATCCGACGCCGGAACGTCCAGCTCCTGGGCGACGTGTCGCACCCGCTCCACTGTCAGATCGCCCCACCAGCAACGTCGACCCGCACCCATCAGCAGCAGCAGAGCGAGGTCAGGATGGCCGTCGTACTGAGCTTTCGCGGCTCCGTCCACCAGGCTCTCTATGCCTGACGCGTCGGCGCCGGGAGCATCGTCGAAGATTCCCTCGAGCCACTCCAGCCGATGCTGCTGATCCACGGTGACGGACTCCGACCTGACGGAATTCAGCAGCCGTTGCACGTCGTCGTAGCGACCGAGCTCGTACGCGACCTCACCTGCTCGAAGCAACCGCCCCTGCCTGGCCGAGCGATCAGCCGTAAGGCTCGCGGCCCGTTCCAGGCAGCGTTGTGCGACGGTGAGAGCGCCGCGGCGGAACGCGCGATCAGAGGCGGCCTGCAGGCTTGCCGCGAGGGTGTCGTCGGGCCCCTCCGCCGTCGCGGCTCGATGCCAGGCGGCCCGGTCCGGGTCCTCATCGCCAAGGGCTCGCGCCCAGGCCTGGTGAACGGCCCGGACGTCTGCTTGGTCGAGTCGACTGAGCACGGCGGAACGCACCAGCGGGTGTCGGAAGCTCACCCTGCCGTCATCCCGTGAGACGAGGCCGGCGACAGCCGCTGCGTCGAGCATGTCGAGGCCGACCGGAGCCTGCGCCACTGCGTGGGCGACGGCGGCAGCCTTCGCAGTCGAGTCACTGTCCTGCACCGCAAGCGCAATGAGCAGCAGTTGGGTTTGCCTCGGCAACGCCAGGAGTTCTGCCCCGAATCCGGCCTCAAGCCGGGCAGTCAGCGGAACGTCGTCGTCTTCAGGTAGATGCCCGAGGCGGCGCAGTGCGTGCGGCAATTCCAGGAGCGCGAGTGGATTGCCGGAAGCCACTCGCAGCACATACGCGACCTCGTCGCCAGTCAAGTCGGTGTCTTCGAGCAACTTCCGGGCAGCTGCATCGTGCAGCGGGGTGAGGACGAGCTCGGGTGGCGCGGCAGGCTCCGCTGCTGCTGGAGCCGTCTCCCGCGTCGTCATCACGAGGACGAGCGATTCGGACTCGATCCGTCGGCTGACGAAAGCGACCACTTCGGAGCTGGCGTCATCAAGCCATTGCGCGTCGTCGACCGCGAGAAGCAGCGGCCGCTCAGCGGCGGTGTCGGCGAGCAGTTCGAGCGCCGCAAGGGCGACGACGAAGCGGGCCGGCGGTCCTCCCGCATCTGTCGGGTGCCCGATGTCGGTTGCCGGACCCAGGCCAAACGCCCGCTCGAGCGCTTCCCGATGACCAGGGGCGAGCCGCTGTCGTCGGCCCAGTACGGGACGAAGCAGCAGGTGAAGCCCAGCGAAAGGCAGATGTTGTTCGGCCGGAATGCCGCGAGCGCGCAGAACCGCGAGCCCCGCCGTGGCGGCTGCCGTCGCGGCGGCATCGAGCAGGCTTGTCTTTCCGATGCCTGGCTCACCGCGAACGACGAGCGCCGCGCCTGCCGTCGAGACGCCGTTCAGCAGCTCCTGCAGGAATAGCAGCTCGGTGTCGCGGCCGATCAGTCCATGCCCGGAGGGCGTCGCACTGCTCAGCGACGGCGGCATCGGCACCCTCCAATTCAATCTTCCTCTCATCTAGCAGGGACGGTAGCGCCGCCGCATCAACGCCGTCACCTTTTGCAGATTCGCAAGCCTTGGGGTGGCGACGTGGTCAGAGCTCCTGCGCGTCCAACCAGGCGAGGCAGGACTCGGCGATTTCGAGCCAGCCGCTATCGATCGTCAGCGAACGCCCACGATCGCTGAAACTGTGGACGTCCGTCACGCCGCCGACGCCGATGTCGCGCGCTGCTTCACCGCTGGGACCCGCCACGATCAACAGGAACGGACCTTGTGCTGCCGTCTGACTCGCTGCTCTGTCCACTTCCGCGGCCGATACGGCATCGCCCACCGCAGCTCGCGGCGCGGGTATGGCCCACCTGTCGAAGAGCTGGTCTGACTCCTCGCGGCTGATCCTGCTGCCGTAGTAGTCAGCGAATGCGTCGCGTTTCAGCCGGCAGGTAGCTGGATCGTCGTCGATTTCTCCTCTCGGCGGCTCGCCGAGGGCGCCGATCGCTATCCCACCGCCGGCAAGTCCGAGTTCAACCAACCGGTGGACGAGTCGACCTCCATACGCGTGTCCGATCAGTACCGGCAGCGGCGCCGCCCCGATGACGTGGTCAGCGTAGTGCCGGACGAGTTCGTCGAAGCCGGCGTTGGCAATTGCGCCGGGATGAGTCCTGGTGGCCAAGACGTCGGACATTTCTCCGGGCCAGCCGGGCGCGCTCGCCTCGTAGCCCGCCTCACGGAATGTCTCGATCCAGCACTGCCATGACCTGGCGTGCAGCCAGAGTCCATGCACGAATACCACAGTTTTCGGCGCGGGTGAGGACGCCGGGGTCGTTGCAGTCATGCCGGGAAAGCTCCTCTACGCGCCTGGATCAGCGTCCGGTGCGAGGGCCAATTCGTCGGCGAAACACCAGCCCCATTGGCCATCTCCTGATTGATCGGCAATCACCTCGTGACCGGTCTGGGCGTAGTGCGCAGTGGCGTGCCGGCGGGGTGAAGACTCGCAGCATCCAACGTGGCCGCAGATCAGGCAGCGTCGCAGATGGACCCAGTGGGTGCCTTCGATGAGGCACTCCCGGCACGCGTTCGGAGGGTCAGCCGGTTTCGGCGGGACAGGGATCCGGTCGACGTGGCCGCAGACCACGCCGGGCCCGAGTTGGTCGTCATACATCGCATGCCATCCGTTCATATATCTAGATCGCACGCGGCAGCCCTGCTGCGCTTCAGTCGACTGACTGCATCGCGGGTAAGTCAGCAAATTGAGTCAATCGACTGAAGCCCGGCTGCGGTGGTTCGCCCTACCTTGCACCTGGTGGTCCAGAAGGCCAGCCGCGAGGTGCTCTCTCGCGATCTTCTCGCCGAACCCAGGAGTGTTATGAACCGCGTGCCGGATTCCGAGCTCGTGCTTGTGCCAGGCGGATCGCTCATCACCGCTACACCAGATGAAGGACGCGCACTCGCCTTCACTCTCGCCCGCCACAGCATCCACAACCTTCAGCCCGATCTCGACGCGTTGAAGGCAGGCCGGCCGATCTACTCCGTGAATCCTGACAGCCTCATCGCCGCCGGCCAGGTGGTCGCAATTGAATTCCAGACGATTGCGGCGGCCAATAACTACTGGCGTCCGTGAGCTATTGAATCTGCCGAAGCTTGAACGGGTTTCGTGTTCACGCTGAGTTCCGCGGCCGTGGTGGCCGCGGTGGCTTTGATCGTCCCGCTGGCGCTCAAGGTCGCCCACATTCGGGTGCCGTCGATCGTGGTCGAGATCATCGCCGGCGTTGTCATCGGACCACAGCTTCTCGACTGGGCCGAGGTCGACGAACCGGTTCGCGTGCTATCGACGCTCGGCCTCGCTTTTCTCCTCATGCTTTCCGGGCTGGAAATCGAGTTCGACCAGCTGCGCGGGCAAGTCCTCAAACTCACCTCGCTCGCTTTTGTGGCGTCATTCGCGTTGGCGTTGGCGGTCGGATACATGCTTCATGCTGGTGGACTGGTGCGCTCACCACTGCTGATCGCCATCATTCTTTCGGCCACCAGTCTGGGAGTGGTCCTGCCAATTTTGAAAGATGCGGGACAGCTCTCCACTCGCTTTGGCCAGGTGATCGTGGCGGCCTCGTCGATCGCGGAAGTCGTGCCGGTTCTCCTTCTGTCATTGCTGTTTTCCGAACACTCATCCGGAATTGGCGCTCAGCTCGCGCTGCTTGTGGTCTTTCTGATTTTTGTGGTGGCCGTCGGGTCCGTCATCCTGGGAATCGAACGGTTGCCAGGCATCTCGCAGGTCCTGACCGGTCTCCAGGATACGACGGCCGAGATTCGAGTCCGCGGCGCGTTTGCTCTATTGATGTTGTTCGCGGCGCTAGCAACGGAATTCGGGCTGGAAGCCATCCTCGGGGCGTTCTTGGCCGGGGCGACATTGAAATTGGTGGACCGCGATCAACAAATGACACACACCTTGTTCCGGACCAAGCTGCAGGCGGTCGGGTTCGGCGTCTTCGTTCCGTACTTCTTCATCTCGACCGGTATGGCCTTGGACGTGCGCAGCCTGGGACATTTCTCGATTCTGGGACGGGTGCCGATCTTCCTCGCTGCGCTGCTCGTCGTCCGGTCGCTTCCCGCGTTGTGCTACCGACCGTTGGCAGAGCGGCGGACACAGTTGGCTGCCGCTGGGCTTCTTCAGGCCACTTCACTCAGCATCCCGGTCGTCGGCGGCGGCATCGGAGTGAACCTCGGGCTGATCTCGGCCGGCAATTACGTCGCGCTCGTCGCCGCTGGTTTGCTCTCGGTTCTGATCTTCCCGCTGGTTGCGACAGGGTGGCTGCAAACGAGCAATCCCGACCTGGAGGCTGCGCCCATATGAATCAGATTCGATCGGCTCAGATGCACGCCCTGCGGGCGCACACGCGGGGCGGACCGGAGGTGCTGGAGTACGAGCTGGCGCCGGTCCCGCAGCCGGGTTTCGGCGAAGCCCTCGTTGAGGTGCATGCCGCAGGAGTCACGTTCGCGGAGCTCACCTGGGAGGAATCGTGGACCCGTGACGGGTCGGACCGGACGTCAGTGATCCCCTCGCACGAAGTGTCAGGACGCGTCGTGGAGCTCGGCACGGACGCCGGATCCCTGCTACCCGGCGGTGTCGGCGTCGGGGCGGATGTATACGGACTCATCCGCTTCGATCGGGACGGAGCCGCGGCGGAGTACGTCAGCGTTCCCGCAGCCGATCTCGCTTCAAAGCCGACCAGCGTCACCCACTTCGTCGCTGCGGCGCTTCCGTTGTCTGGTTTGACGGCCTGGCAGGCGCTGGTCGATCACGCTGACGTGCGCCCCGGTCAGCGCGTGCTGGTGCTCGGTGGAGCCGGTGGGGTCGGTTCATTCGTCGTGCAGCTGGCCCGTCACCTGGGTGCAGTCGTTACGGCGACCGCCCGCGCCGGTGACGCCGGATTCCTTCGCGGACTCGGAGCCGAAACGACTCTCGATTTCGAATCTGAGGAGTTACATTCGCTGTCGGGTTTCGACGCTGTCATCGACACAGTCGGTGGTGCGGAATTGGCCTCGTCCTACAGCAGGGTGCGCCGCGGAGGCCGGCTGATCACCCTGTCCGCGCCGCCTTCCGCCGAGCAGGCCGCCGAGTACGGCATCGAGGCGATCTTCTTCATCGTCGAGCCGGACCGGGCCCAGCTCGCGACGCTCGCTGCTCTCGTGGACGCCGGCGTCCTCACAGTCCCGATAGCCGCCACATATCTGCTCGAAGAGGGCCGCCAGGCGTACGCCAGCGGGGCTGCATCCGGCCGCGCCCCCGGTAAGACCGTGCTCGTCGTCCGCTGAAAATCACCTACCCATCACGAAGGAACGCACATGCCCACTTCCGCAACGCCAGTCATCTTCATCCACGGCCTGTGGCTGCACAGCACGTCGTGGCAGCCGTGGATCAGCAAGTTCGAGCAGGCCGGGTACGCGCCGGTTGCGCCCGAATGGCCCGGGGTCGGCGGCAGCGTCGAAGCTGCACGACTGTCGCCTGACACGATCGCCAACCGCGGCATCCAAGAGGTATTCGACTCTTACGTTGCGTATATCCAGGGACTGCCCGAGAAACCGATCCTCATCGGCCACTCCTTCGGGGGCCTGTTCGCGCAGAAATTGCTCGGGGAAGACCACGCAGTCGCTGCCGTAGCGATCGACGCCGCACAGATCAAGGGCGTCCTTCCGCTGCCACTGTCTGCTCTGCACTCCACGCTGCCAGTCTTCAAGAATCCGGCGAACAAGCACCATGCTGTGTCCCTGACCGCCGAGCAATTCCGTTACAGCTTCGGCAACGCGATCGGCGAGGAAGAATCGAACGACTTGTTCA
Source organism: uncultured Actinomycetota bacterium (assembly GCA_963839015.1). Classification (GTDB taxonomy): domain Bacteria; phylum Actinomycetota; class Actinomycetes; order Frankiales; family Frankiaceae; genus DATAZK01. The sequence continues at coordinate 767,359 of CAWITL010000002.1, forward strand.
ACCGCTGGTCCATCCCTGCCCCTGGACGCCCGCTGTTTGAAGCGGCTGCCGCCAACTTCTCGCTGCACTCCCCGGCGGGGGTGAGGACGGGCAACGAGGCGCGCGGCCCGTTGCTACTCATCATGGGGGGCAAGGACCACACCGTCCCGGAGGCGATCACCAAGTCGACCGCCAAGCAGTACCGCCACTCGTCTGCCGTGACAGACCTGGTGGAGTTTCCCGATCGCGGCCACTCGCTGACCATCGACAGTGGCTGGGAAGAAGTTGCCGACGCGACGCTGAACTGGTTGAAGCAACAAAGCCTGTAGCTCCTCAACGGAGGCTGGTCTTGAACCGATTGAACTCGCCGGTCTTCCACCAGCGCTCGTCATCACCGCCGAAGCCGACGTCCTGCGAGATAACGGCGAAGCCTATGCGGCCAAGCGTCGAGCGGCCGGAGTCCCGACGACCGCGGTCCGGTATGGCGGAATCACCACGACCTCGTCATGCTCAACGCGCTGCATGAAACCGCCGCCGGGGAAGCCGCGATTGCCCAAGCGATCTACCAGCTTCGCTACGCGCTGCACCCGGCGTCCCCCTTGTCCTGTTTGATGGATTTGCGTGGACCGACAGTTCGGCTGTTTGGGCACAGAGGGGTCTGCGGGCGTGAAGCTCCACGGAGCCGAGAACTCCCAAATCCATTCCGGCTGACGGGAGCGAAGCGCCGGCAGGTGCGCCTCGTGGTGGTTCCGCTCCAGCGTCGCCCACTCAGTCGGTGATGCGCAGGGCAACGCCGGCGGATTTGCAGGCGGTTGTGAGTTTGGTGTCGAGGGTTGCCAGCGGGACGCCGAGTCGTTCGGCGAGGACGAGATAGGTGGCGTCGTAGGCGCTGAGGTTGTGACGACGACCAGCCGCCAGTAGCGCGGTGGGGTCGTTCGGTGCTGTGTCGATGCGAATGGGGAGCCGGGCGAGTACGTCGAGGAACCTTGTTGCTTGAGCTTCACTGATCCGCTCGCGTCGTTCGGCCACGAGCAGGACGTTGGTGACCTCCAGTTGCCAGAGCGAGGGGACGATGGCCTCGTCTTCGTGGAGCGACTCCAAGACGGCTTCGGTGGCATCTGTCATTTCGTCCTCGAAGCACCAGGCCATTGCGACGGAGGTGTCGATGACCAGGGGCATCAGCGACGTCCTTCGTCGATCATCTTTCGGACCGGAGTCCGGCCGCGGCGTACTCCGGTGCGGGCGCTGCGCAATTCGGCGATTGCTTGGCTGGCAGTTGTCGGGGTGGGACCTGCAGGGACGAGTCGGGCTACGGCTCGGCCGTGCTTCGTGATCGTGATGATTTGGCCGCCTTCGACTTGTTCGAGCAGGCGAGGTAGGTGGGTCTTCGCCTCGTACGCTCCGACGCTTGTCATATAAGTAGACTAGTCGTAGACCAGTTTAAAGGCCAGTCGGCAGGCCGTGGTAGTTGGTTGGTAGGCGACGTGGAGAGAGCCCCGTGCTGTTGCGATCCGCACGGCTCTTCGGTTGGCAGCTTTACCGCGACGCCGCAGCCAGCGACCCCGAGATCGCGACCGACTGGCAGGCGCTTCATGCGTTGCGCCACCAGACCTTCACTACGCTCATCAGCTACCTGCCCGCCCGAAGCCTGCGCCCGGGCCTCACGCGAGCTGCCGCGACCGACACGGCGTGGGTTATCGCCAGCCCGGATACCTACGACATGCTGGTCCGCACCCGCGGCTACACCCTCGACCAGTACCAGAAGTGGGTCACCAGCAGCCTCACCAGGCTGCTGCTACCGGCACCCGACCCAAGGGCGAACACGGACAAAACGCAACCTGGCGATGACGTGCGCATCATGGATGCACTGGTTTCCGATCCCGGGACAAGTCGAACGCGCCACCGAGCCGCCGAACAGCTGGAGTTCTGACGGATACTGCTGCCCGCATGACCAAGAACCTGTGGGTCCGCCGCCCATTGCGCCGCGGATTTCGCACGGACTTAACGACGGACAACAGCGGACGTGTGCGTCGTCGGTGTTCAGTGAGCACTATCGCCTACACCGGCGCAACTCCTGACCCGGGTGCACATACAGGCATCCCCGGACCGATCTTCAGCGGGATGACCGGAGGCGTCCGATCTGCCTGCAGAGCTGCTAGCAGCCATTCTGGAAATCGCTGTGATTTCCCACAGCCCACCTACCACTCGGCCGTGCCGCGATGACGAGTACCGCAGGTAGCGCGAGCCACGTAATGCCGTAGGTCCAGCCGCCCATGACGTCGCTGGGCCAATGGACGCCGAGGTATACGCGAGAAAAGCCGACACCCGCGGCAATGACGATCGCGGCAGCTACCACCAACCGCTGCTGCCTCACGCCAAGGGCTAGCACTAAAACGGCGGCGAGCCCATAGCCGACCGTCGCTGTTGCGGTGTGGCCCGACGGGTAGGCGAAACCTGAGGCGGCGACGAGGTGGAGGCTCTGGGGTGGGCGCTGGCGGGCAACGCCGTGGCTAATGGCCAATCGAACGCTCTGGCCGATGGCGAGCCAGGCGATGCAAAAGAGCGGGAGGATCAGGCGCCGGGTCCGTCGCCAAAGCTCAAAGCCCAGCACCGCTAGCAGGCCATAGACGACGACGCCCGTGCCAAGGACGGTGACGCCTTTGGCGAGTCCCACCGCGAAACCGTCCCCGTCTTGGCCGACGAGGTCTTGGAGCAGACGGTTGTCGCTTCGTGCAATGCCGTCGTTGTTGATGACGTCTTGGGTGATTTCGCCGAACGCCCATGCTCCGGCTGCAAGTACCGCGACCGCGATGACGAGTCTTTGGTTCAGCTTCTGTCGCAAGCGGAGCCGCCGACCTGCTCCGCCACTCGCACTCGTTTTCATCGCCTTGCGCCTGCCCGCGGTCTTGCTACTACCAACATCGTAGTAGGAACACCCGGGGCAGGTGGCAGACGAAGCGCAACGATATTGAGCTGATGTTCCCAAGTGCATTGCATACGTCTATGGCCGCCTCAGGAGGCGTCAACTCTCCACCGGGGGCGGCTGCGTGCGGGTGGTACAAGGCGTGGGTGCATGATGCGTCGGATGCAACGGATGGGCCCGGACAGCAAGGAGTCGTTTCAGTGCTGAATGCTTCCCAGCTGGAGTATGTCGACGTCGGCGCCCTGATGGACGATTACGTGGAGCGGGGCTGGACCGATGGCCTTCCGATCGTGGCGCCCACCCCGGAACTGGTCGAGCAATTCCTGGCGGCAGCCGGGCTGGCACCGGATGTCGCTCTGGGTGCGGTGCCGACCCGTGACGTGGTCGTCACCGCGGAGCACGTCGCCATTAATGCAGTCATGGCGGGCTGTCGGGCCGACTACATGCCGGTTGTCGTCGCAGCCATACGAGCTCACCTGCAGGAGAAGGGCAATTGCCACAGCACGACGGGCACCATGTCCGGTGCTGCGCAGGTGGTCATCGTTAACGGCCCCGTACGTGGCGAGCTCGACATCAACTGCACCGCCGGTTGTTTTGGTCCTGGCTGGCGGGCTAATGCCACCATCGGCCGGGCGCTGCGGCTGGTGATCCGCAACGTCTGCCGTGCCGTTCCGAATTTCCTGGACCGGGCGTCCTTCTCGACCCCCGCGCGGTACACGTTTTGCTTTGGCGAGGACGAGGAGGGCAGCGACTGGGCGCCGATGTCGGTCGAGCGCGGGCTGCCGGCCGGGGTCAGCGCCGTGACCGTGGCTTCGATGATGACGATGGGGTCGGCGACGGACTTCTACAGCCGGAACCCGGAAGGGGTGACCGCGTCCATCGCGCGGGCGATCCGGCAGCGCGGGACCGCTGGCGACGAGTGGCTAGGTGACGATACGAACGTCGTCGTCGTGATCGGCCCGGAGCACCGTCGCTACTACCTCGAAGCCGGCTGGTCCAAGGCAGACGTGCGGGCAGCGATGTGGCCGCTGCTGATGGCTCCCCAACAGGCCGGCGAGGGCATTGTGAAGCTCGCCAAACCGGAAGGGCTGCTGCTGGTCGCGGCCGGCGGCCCCGGTATGGCCGAGAGCTGGATCATCTTTCCGCACCTGGCGTGGGCGATGACCGAGCGCGTTGCCTCGGTGTAGCCTGCGCGCGGTGCTGGCGGTCGATACGAGCGAGGTGACGTCATGACGATCATCGGTCTGGATCCCACTAGCGGTCCGCTTGCCGCAACACGCGCCAAAATCGCGCCGCGGCGAGCCAGCCTCGACGGCGTCGTCATCGGCCTGATCTCCAATGGGTTGGGTGAGAGCGACAAGATCCTGGCAGCCATCGGAGACAAAGTGCACGGGCTGGTCGGTCTTTCCGGGAGAGTTCAAGTCCGGAAGGCGAGCGTGTCCGTCCCACCGGAACCAATCGACTGGGAGCGGCTGATCAATCAGACGACCGTCGCTGTTGCCGGGTTCGGTGGTTGAGGCTCCTGCAGTGCACGCAGTTTGCGTGACGCCGTCGAACTTGAATGGGCCGGGATTCCCGCGGTCGCAATAGTGCACAAGGTCATGGCGCCGTCCGCCCGGGCTATCGCCAGGGTGAGCGGTATCCCGGACTACCCGTTCCTCACCGTCGACTACCCGTACCCGCCGTACGCTGCGTGGACCGCTGACGAGATCAGCGAAGTCGCGGCGCAACTGGCACCCCAGGTTGTCGAGCGCCTGACCCAACGCCGACCACGCTGAAGCACCATCTTCGACACTCGCGCTGCCGCGTCCGGCGCCGCACCAGAGCGGATGATCCCAAGTGGCGGAACTAGCGGGAAAGCAGAGGCGGCCGCACGGGTGGTCATTGCGGTCCCCGGATGACTCGCTGCCGAGACTTGACGGCGTCAGTGACTTCTGGCCAGCCGGCCGACAGCATCGCTTCCTACAGCGCCGACACCAAGGAGCTCATCCTGCGCAACCGGGTAATCCCGGCGAGATAGGTGATCGTCTCACGCTTCGTGCCATTCGCGTGCGAGGGCGGCGTCGATGAGCGCAGCGGCGGCAGCGCGTGAGGAGCTGGCTATCGAAGGGTCGTGGTCCATCCAAGCGGCGGTGATTCCTCCGTCGTAGACGATGTTGAGCTGGCGGGCGAGCTCTTCCGGGTCGGGAGCTCCGACTTCATGGGTGAGGTCGGTGAGCAGCTGTCGGATCCACCTGCGGAATTCGCCGGCTGATCGGGCAACGCTCCCTCCAAGGGGGGCTTCGGCGAAGGCGGACACGAATGCGCAGCCACGGAAGCCGGGTTGGGCGAATACTTGGGCTTGGGCGTCGAAGAGGGCTAGGATGCGTTGGCGCGGGTCGCGGTGACGGTTGACCTCAGCCAGGAGCTGTTCGGTGGTGCCGTCGTGCCGGCGCTGGAGGTAGGCGAGTACGAGCCCCTCCTTGTTGCCGAAAAGGTTGTAGAGGCTCGCTTTTGCGACGCCGGCTCGTTCGAGGACTCGATCGATTCCGACTGACTGCACCCCTTCGGAGTAGAACAGCTCGTCGGCCGCCCTTAACAAGCGTTCACGGGCCGAGGGCGTCGACGAGCGTGCCCGCTGGTCGATGGCGGGCGGGCTTTGAGGGCCTGCCCCTGTTCTCTTAGGCATGGTTCCCCGCTGTACAGTCCGGTCTAGTCTCTGACGAGAGATTACTGCTTAACACTAGACCATTTGTCTGGTCGAATCCCGCCATAGCCCTACGGCGGTTGGCAATTCTGGTCTCAACAGGGATTCACGCTGAGGAAAAGACTCGTTGTAGACGGGTAGAACGAGCTGTACAGTCGCGGCCGTGCGAAGGGTCAACCATGAAGGATCAACCTGATGCAATTGCGATGGCATCTGCGGTAGCCGGCGTGGCCCCAGTATCGGAAGGCCCGAGCTCAGGCCGGCGGCCAAAGTTTTCTTGGCGGGAGTCCACGGCCCTGACGCTGTCTGCGGCAGGTTCTTGAGCCCGACGTTGACCGAGGCATCCGGATCAGTACCGCAGCGCGAGAGGAGACACCGACAAATGGCCGACGCCCCGCACACCCACAACACTGTGCCGACCCAATGTGTCGTCGCGAACGGAATCACCTTTGCCTACCGCCGATGGGGCAGCTTTGAAGCAACGCCGATCGTGCTCACCCAGTATTTCCGCGGAAATATGGACAACTTCGATCCCGCGATCACTAACGCTCTCGCTGCGCGGCGGGAGGTCGTTCTTTTCGACAACGCGGGAGTGGGATCCAGTAACGGCTCCGCCAAGACAACTGTCGATGAAATGGCCGCCGATGCCGAAGCGTTCATTGACGCGCTGGGACTGACTCAGGTCGACCTGATGGGCCACTCGATGGGCGGCGAAGTGGCGCAACTGATCGCGCTGGCACGCCCGGACCTGGTGCGGCGACTGGTACTCGTCGGCACGGGACCGCGCGGCGGCGAGGGTATGTCGGCCCAGAAACCCACAACGGCGGAGCTGTTCGCGAAGACCTACGAACGCCAGGACGAGATGTGGCTGCCGATCATGTTCTCGCCCTCGGAGCGAAGCCAAGCGGCGGGACGCGCCTACCTTGATCGGATTCGCGCACGGACGGACCGTGACCAGCCTGTCTCGCAGGCGACGCTGCTCGCACATCGGCAGGCAGCGGGCGCGTGGGGGCAGCCGAACGCCGACGACTTCGCCTACCTCGGCGAGATCACCCAGCCGACGCTGGTGGTCAACGGGCACGATGACGTCGTCATCGCCACCGTGAATTCATTCCTCCTCCAGCAGCGCATCCCGGATGCGTACCTGTTGCTGTACCCCGACTCCAACCACGGCGCGCATTTCCAGTACACCGATCATTTCCTGGGTGCCCTGACCGGCTTCCTCGACAGCGACCTGTCGCGCGGAGACGCCTATTGCGCGGGCGAGCCAAAACCCTCGAACACGAACACCTAGTCGGCGTGAATCCGCACAAAAACAGGGAGATTGAGGATGACCAACGAACAAGACCTTGAGGGCAAACTCGCCCTCGTCACTGGCTCCACGTCTGGCATAGGCCGGGCAACGGCGGAACTGCTGGCACACCACGGCGCGGAAGTGATCGTCCAGGGCCGCGACTCCACGCGCGGTCAGCAGGTGGTGGAATCAATACTCGCCGCTGGCGGCAAGGCGCGCTTCATCGCCGGCGACCTCACCCTCCCTGATCACATCAACTCACTGGTCGATCTGGCCGGACCTGTCGACATCCTGGTCAACAACGCCGGGGCGTCTTGGTTTGGCCCCACCGCGGATCTCGACGTGGCCGGACTTGACCGCCTGCTGGAGGCCAACATTCGCGCTCCCTACCTGCTGGTTGCTGCGCTGGCCCCCGCAATGGCGGCACGTGGCAGCGGCAGCATCATCAACATCGGCAGCCAGGCCGGTGAGATCGGGATGTCTGGAGGAGCCGCTTACGGCGGAACCAAAGGTGCACTCGACGCGATGACGCGGTCGTGGGCCGCTGAGTACAGTCCCTCCGGTGTCCGCATCAACACAGTGGCTTCAGGGCCGGTTTACACCGGGATTCAACCGCCCGAGGTGACGAAACTCGTCGGTGATGGCACGATCGTGGGTCGGGCAGCACAGCCTGGCGAGATCGCAGAAGTGGTCGTCTTTCTCGCCTCCGATCGCGCCAGCTACATCACCGGAGCCGTCATCGCCGCCGACGGCGGCCGGTCAGCCATCTGAATGCCATTCACCCGATGATGACGACCGATTCCGGCGCTGCGCGCGATGTCACGACAGAGATCAATGTCGGAGTCGAGGTGACGTTCGGATGAGCCAGAGCCCGCAAGGGTCAATGCCGATGTCCTGGTACGCAGTGACATTTGACTGCGCCGAACCGTCGAAGGTCGCGGGCTTCTGGGCCTTAGCGCTCAGGCGTGGCATTGCCGACTTTTCCACCGACGATCACGTCGTCCTGCTGCCGTCCGCCGGCAGCGCCGAACCTAGGATTGTGTTTAACCGTGTGCCGGAGCCGAAGACGGTGAAGAACCGCGTCCACATCGACATTGCCACCACCGACTTCGCCGCAGACGGGCCGCGACTCACCCATCTTGGTGCCAGGCGCATGGCCGACTACGACTTCGCCGACTCCCGGTGGACGACGTTCGTGGACGTCGAAGGCAACGAGTTCGACCTCGTTGACGTCACTCGCCCGTCGCCCGGCGCCGGATGACGCCGATTCGCAAAGCACGACTCATGACCGTTGCGACAGAGGGGAGGCGGTGCCTACGGCTGCTGGCCCTTGGAGGCCATGGCCGGGCTTCACGCTAGCAACCCGTCGACTAGGCCCAGAATGCGTCTCCTTTAGCGGTGTCGGCGGAGTATGACGTGACCTCATCTACGACGCCGTCGCCGACAACAAAGATGTTGACATCGTCTTCGTCGTAGACCTTGCCGTCACGCTCAGCGTGGATGTGCTGCAACGCGAAGACGCGCTGCTCTCCGCCAACGAGGTCGATCAGACTGACGCTGAATGTTCCGCCGGTGCCTTCCATGAGCTCGCCGAAGTAGGTCAAGATGCCGTCTCGCCCGGTCTTGGGACCGGACATTTTGCCGTTGCCCACCGCATGCCAGACGGCATTTTCGGCGAACAAACTCTGCAGCGTCTCGATGTCTCCGCTGCTGAACGCCGCGTAGCCACGCCGGACCAAGTCGATGTTCTCCTGAGCGCCCATGGTTTCTCCTTATGCCGCAGCCCCAGTGACGCGGCCGGCAGCAGGCTATGGTCCGCCGGTCTCACTGTCCATCAGTTGCCGCGTTGTCGGTGACCGGGCCACCGTCCGCCGGCTGAAAGCCGGTGCATTGTCGACGAGGTCGCCGGCCCGAGCCGACCGCCTTGACAAGGGGCCTGCGCCAGCTTTAGTTGAGTCCTCGGCCATCTGGGCAGACCCGCGCTCGTGGTGCACAGGACGCTGGAGACGCTGCCCTTCCGGCCACTCACTAGCCGACGCCGCTCAACTAGCGGGTGCCGCCAACCTGGGACACGAGTCGTTCGGCAAGTGCGGGCGCCTGCTCGTACAGGGTGGCGAGCCCCCGCCAAGTGAGGACCGCGCCGGTGCCATCGGTCACGGCCCGCGCCTGGCTCTGGGGCGTGGCCGTGAAGCCCGCCATGCCGCGGAGCACGATCGTCCCGGGCCCAAACTCCCAGTCCCTGCTGTGAACCGTGCCCGACAGCACGGCGTAGAGCAGCTCGCCCGGGTGGGAGAAGATCACATCTCCGGCGCGGACGTCCCGTACGACGAGTTGCGCCTCGAGCGCCTGCCGGTCGTCTTGGTCGAGGGAGGCAAGTACGTCGTGCTGCGCAAGCTCCAAGGGCTGCGAAACCGCCACCCCGAGGTGGGCCAGCACATCATCCTCGCACCAGGCGACCGACTCGTCAGCGGTCTCGAAGACCGAAGCCGGCGAGATCCTGGATGCAAGGTTTGCCGGCGGTGCGGCCACTGACACCCGCACGTTCTGGCCGGCCAAGGCGTTGACGGTGGTGGCCAGGATGCCGGTCGCGGCGTCATCGAGGCGGGCGACGCGCGAGAGGTCCAGGACCACCCAGGAAGGGAGTTCACCTTCCGTAGCCGGGCCTGAGGAGGCCGCGGCCAGAGCGGCGTCGGTCAATCGTTCGGCTGCCGCGAACTCCACCTCGCCCTGGCCACCGACAATCTGAATACGCGCTGCGACGGGCTCCAACGCATGCCGCTCCTGACGCGGCCGGATCCGACGCGAGGGGTTGGCCTGCGCGTCCGTCACACGCCAGACCGTCGGTGCCGGCGTTCCGGCATGGTGCAAGAGATTGAAATTGAAGCGGGCGGACAGCGCCCGGAGCGCCATGACGGCTCGGACGGGGTTGCCTTTGGCGTCCAGCGGCGGGCTGAGGATCCCGATGCCAAATTGCGACGGGCTGACAGACAGCAGGCCACCGGCCACGCCGCTCTTGGCGGGCAGACCGACACGCACCAGCCAGTCGCCTGCGGCGTTGTACATGCCGCACGACGCCATCACGGCCAGGATGTGCTCCGTCACCAAATCCGATAACACCCGTTCACCGGTGATCGGGTTCACCCCACCGCAGGCCAGCGTCGACGCCATCACGGCAAGCTGAACCGCGGTCACGCGGATCCCGCATTGGCGGAAGTAGATCCCGACAGCCTCCATCGGGTCGCCTACCAGAGCGCCGCTGGCCTTGGTGAGATAGGCGAGGGCGCGGTTTCGATGCCCCGTCCGCGCCTCGGATTCGGCGACCTCGGTGTCGACGTCAAGGGCGGAGCCCGCACACCGCGAAAGAAAATCCAGGATGCGGCCGAAACGCTCCTCGGGCGAGTCGCCCGGAACGAGGGAGGTGGCCACGATGGCTCCGGCGTTGATCATCCCATTGGCGGGACGGCCGGTGACCGGATCCAGGCTGATGGCGTTGAAGGCGTCGCCGCTGGGTTCGGCACCGATGTGGGCGCTGACGGCCTCGTCTCCCAGCAAGGTGAGCACCAGCGCGTAGACGAACGGCTTGGAGACCGACTGGATGCTGAACCCAAGGTCAGCGTCGCCGTAGCGGTAGATCCGGCCCTGCGTGCTCACCAGAGCCAGGCCAAACGTGGTGGGGTCCGCCTCTGCCAGGCGGGGGATGTAGTCCGCGACGTTGCCCTCGTCGACACCTGCCAGCTGGTGGTGGAGCTCGGCCAGCATCGCGGTCACAGGATCGGGCGTAGTCATGAGCGAGTTTTACCTCAGGCCCTACCTTGCTCGGGCGAACAGCACTTGTCGGGTTCGGCAAGTGATCCGGCCCGCTCTCGTCTCGAATGTTGGCCCCGGTTGAAGATCGAGCAATTCGAAGGCATGCCCGGGGCCTAGTTCATCGCTGGTCAAGGGCCCCTGCTGACATCAGACGCCCGGCTTCGCGACGTGGCCGGCCACTGCGGGCGCAAAGCGAAAACAATGAATCATCCCGCCATCGACCGGACCGCTCGACGTGAGATCTGCGCGAAGTCGCACATCGTGGCGAGGAAGACTTCAGGGTCGGGGTGGGGTAGCAAGAAGTGGGAGAACGCCAACCGAAGCAGGAGCTCGGCCGCCTGATCCCGCGAGAGTGCGCCAATTCGAACGGCAGGGATCTCTAGCAGGGCATCGCCAAGGAGTCGGGCCAAGCTGATGGCATAAGGCCGAACAGACTCGTTGAGTGACTTGAGCGCGAAGGCGGGGTCGGCGCTAATCGAATTTGGACTGGTCCCCGTGTCCAGATAAGTGACGAGATAGCGAAGCGCCGCTTCCAGCCGTCGCCGCGGCGACCGGTGGGCCTCGATCACGGCTGCTAGCCCCGCATCGAACTGCTGCTGCTCGTACACGGTGATGGCTTCGAGCAGGTCCACCTTGGTGGGGAACCATCTGTAGAGCGTGGGCCGCGAGACCCCGGCGGCGCTGGCAACAGCCGACAGCGTCAGCTTCTCCGGGCCCCCCTGAGCGATTGTCCATCGCGCTGCCTGGACGATCGAGTCGGCTGTTGTCGGGGACTGCGCCATACCCCGAAGATTACAGTGCGGCGTCGCCTGTAAACCTGGTGCGTTCCTGCCGGGAAGGGTGAGGGACTTTACGCCAGATGCCAATTATGTAACGATGACGAGCGTTCGGCGGTGGTGGCGACCGCGGTGGTCGCCTACCGCAGCGCCGTGGCACGGACGGCAATTCGCGTCCGAAGGCAGGTCAATGACGGAGGCGGCGTAGGTGGTAGCTGATGAGCGGGTGGTGGTCCGCTTCGATCAACATTCCACGACGTACAAATCGCAGTCCGCCGAACTAGGCCACGAAATCCGGTCCCGCTGCCCCGTCGCCTGGACCGATGCGCACGGTGGTTACTGGGTCGTGACAGGCCGCGAGATCCTCGGCGAGCTAGCGAAGCGACCGGACCTGTTGTCCAACGACCACGATCCTCGTGGTGAGCGTCGTGGATATCAGGGCGTAGCGATCCCGACCCCCCAAGGTCAGGAGACGCGTGGCGGATTCCTCGAGATGGATCCGCCCGAACAGCTTGAGTTTCGGCGGATCCTGAACCCGTATCTTTCGCCGACCGCCATTGAACGTTGGCGGCCAATGGTCACCGAACTAGCTGGGGCGTGCCTCGACGAGGTTATTGGAAGCGCGAACATCGACTTCGTCGACGACTTGGCGAACATCGTGCCGGCAGTTCTCACCATGGCGATGCTCGGATTCCCTTTGAGCGACTGGGAGTACTACGCCGACCCCACTCACGCCATCGTCTATACGCCACCTGAAAGCCCGGAGTACAACAGCGTCGTCGAACAGATGATCTTCATGGGAGTGCGTCTCGCTGAAGAGGTGGAACGAGCAAAGACGAGCCCTCGCCCAGGATTGGTCGCAAGCCTGGTAGAAGCGCAGCAAAGCAACCCGTCAACGTTCAATGACGCAGACCTTCTTGGCACGCTGATCTTGCTCATCAGCGGAGGCTTCGACACCACAACCGCCTTGACGGCGCATTCTTTGCGGTGGCTCGGCGCACACCCGCAAGAGCGGAGGCGGGTCAGCGACGACAGCTCACTGCTGGACACTGCCACCGAAGAGTTCCTGAGATTCACCACGCCGGCTCAAGGCACCGCGAGGACGATCGCAGCCGACTGCGAAATTAGCGGCTACCGGTTTCGTGAGGCGGACCGGGTGTGGTTGGCCTACGCCCTTGCTAACCGCGATCCCGCTGCCTTCCCGAATCCTGATGACGTCGTCATCGATCGGTTTCCGAATCGGCATGCGGCATTCGGACTCGGTGTGCACCGGTGCATCGGTTCGAATCTGGCCCGCATGACCTTCAAGATCATGGTTCAGGAGGTGCTGGCCAGGATGCCTGACTATGCGATACGAGAAGACGAAGTTGTTCGATACGAAGACGTCGGCACCATCAACGGCTTCCGGCACATGCCCGCAACCTTCACCCCGGGTATCCCTCGGGGAGAACGGCTCGCGCAAGTGATCCGTCGTTGGCAGGGCGCCCTGGACGCTGAAGCCAGGCTGAAGGGAACTGACAATGCGAGTCCACGTTGATGCCAACGTGTGCCAAGGGCACACGCTCTGCGCCCTCGCCGCCCCATCAGTCTTTCTCCTTCACGAGAGCGATGGCCACGCCTACGTCTTGGCGGAGGAACTTCCCGCCGAACTGAAGCCACTAGTGGAAAAAGCGATTGCGGGATGTCCTGAAAGGGCAATTGCTGTCACCGACTGAGTTGACCGTGTTCAGCACGGTGGTGAGTCACGCAACCAGGGCATCGATGCGAGGAGACCGTCATCAACATTGATCAGCTGATCGACACCGCATGTGAGCGTGTCGGGACCGATGACTTCGGCGCGGACACCTGGCAAGAAGGACTCGAGGTACTGGTCGGGTCGTTGAACACCGAGTCGGCGCTCAACGAGATCGGCGTCGGCGCGATGACCGACCAGATCGTCCACCATTTGGTGAACCGGCTAGAAGTCGAGCAGTGGTTCAGCCGATTCCCTGAGATTCACGATCAGCAGATCGTGCCCCCGCTCTTCGGGTTGGGGCTTCCCCGCACCGGCTCGACTGCCCTGAGCTTCCTGCTCGCGCAGGACCCGGCGCGACGATTCCTGCGGGTATGGGAAGCAGACCAACCATGTCCGCCACCCGAAACCGGCACTCAGAGCAGCGACCCCCGCGTCGCTACCGCGCAGGCAGGCATCGACTTCACCAACGAAATGTTTCCGGGCTTCGCCGGGATGTTGCCCAGCGAAGCCAACGGACCTCAGGAATGCCTCCTTCTGATGGCCCTTGAATTCCGCTCCCTCATCTTCGACGGGATGGCGCACGTACCGACCTACACCCGCTGGCTGATGCAGTGCGACATGGTGCCCGCCTACCGATACCACGAACGCGTACTCAAACTCCTTCAGTGGCGCTGCCCGCCCTATCGGTGGTGGCTTAAAACCCCCGCCCACATGCTGTCGATCGAGGCGCTCAACGTCGTGTATCCCGACGCCCGGTTCGTCATGACTCACCGCGACGTGGGGAAGGTGCTGCCCTCGGTGTGCGCGCTCTACGGGAGCCTGAGCGCCATTCTCACCGAACACTTCGATGCGACTGCGCTTGGCGCCCGCAGTCGTGAGGTCTGGTCAACCGCGTTAGGCAGATTGATCGACTTTCGTGACCGCGGCAACGAAATGCGCTTCCATGATCTGTCCTTCGACGACGTACAACGAGATCCGATTGGGCAGGTGACGAAGCTCTACCAGGAGCTCGGCGACGAGCTCAGCGACGAGGCCCGCCAACGTATGCAGGATTGGTGGGCCAATAGCGCGAGGGATCGCGCTGGGCCTGCCAGCCACGCGCCTGACAGATTCGGCCTCGACCCAGGATTGGTCGCCAACGAGTTCGCCTTCTACAACGAGCGCTTCGGCTCAGTGCCCGCCACATCCGCATCGAAGGAGTGACACATGGACGAGATCACACAGAAGGTCGTCGACGGTACGGCCTGGCGCGAGTTTTGTGACCTCCTTGCCGATGCGGGTGAAGCGATCCTCGCCGAAGGCAATCCGGCGGACCCGGTCGATCGTGCTGAGGGCTTCCGGATGCTCACACGGCTCCTTCGAGGAGCTCTTGAGACCAAGCTCGAATATGGGCGCCCCACGGAACCGGAACTGATCTGCACATGCCACGAAACGATAAAGATCGTCGGGGAAAATCCCGACAACCATTACCTTGGCGCCTCCATCGACGGCAATTACGATTACCGAATCTGGGGGACTCGCGGAGAAGCTAAATGGATCAGCTTCAATCTGTTCTCCGGGGCCGGCTTCGGCGGGGGCGGACCCGGTACCGGCGCAACGATGCACGAGGAGCAGATGCACATCGAGCCCGACGGCTCTTTCGAGCTGGTGATCTCTCAGCGTGAGCATCCCGGTAATTGGCTGCGTTCAGAAGCAGACACGCGAAGCCTCGCTATTCGTCAGACTTTCCTGGATAAACGTCAACAGCGCCACGCCGAATTGAACATCGAGCGCATCGACGACACCAAGACTGCGAAAAAACCACTGACACCTGAGGAGCTATACCTATCGTTAATTTACGCCGGCTTCTACGTCAAGGGTGTCGCTCAGATCGGCGCCCAGTGGGCGACGCGTCAATCGCGGTGGCCAAACGTCTTCACCGATGAAGCCGAGCTCCCCGAGACCAGCAAGTTCAAGGATCCTCAAATCACCTGGCACCAGGGCTACTTCGAGCTCGCCGAGGACGAGGCGCTGCTGGTTGAGTTCACGCCGCCCGAATGCGAATACTGGATGATCGCTCTGCACAACCACTGGATGGAGACGCTCGACTACGTCCATCATCAATCGACGCTCAACAGCCACTCAGCAAAGCGTGAGTCCGACGGCAGCGCGCGATTTGTGATCAGTCATCTCGACCCCGGTGTGCCCAATTGGCTGGACACCGCTGGCCATCCGCGGGGCACGATGGGTGTTCGTTGGGTGGGATCCGATGTCGTCGACATCATCCCGTCCACCCGCGTCGTGAAGGTGACGTCGCTACGGGCCGGTTAGTCCAACCGGGCCAAGACCGGACCAGGCAATCGCCTCTGTCTACAGCAATAGGAAGGCAAGAAGGATGGATCTCGGTCTGACCGGCGCGTGCGCTGTCGTCACGGGCGGAAGCAAAGGAATGGGACGGGCGATCGCCGAAACCCTCGCGGCCGACGGTGCATCAGTCGCGGTGCTGGCAAGGGGAAAGGTGGCACTCGACGAGACCGTCAAGCAGCTCAGGATGCTCGGCGCCCCCGAGGTCCTGGGCATAACAGCGGACATGGGCGACACCGACTCCGTCGAGGCCGCGATCGCCGAAGTGGGAAGCCACTGGGGCCAGCTCAATGTGCTGGTGCACACCACCGGTCCATCCGCCGGCTATTTCGAGCAAATGTCCGACGCGGAATGGGAAGAAGCGTTTTCACTCGGCACCATGGCGGCAGTGCGGGTAATACGGGCAGCACTGCCCTTACTGCGTTCAGCCGAATGGGCGCGCATCGTCACATTGAGCGCACACTCAATCCAACGTCAAAACCCGCAGATCGTTGCCTACACAGCAAGTAAGGCCGCATTGTCGAGTGTTACCAAAAACCTGTCAAAAAGCCTCGCGCCGGAAGGCATCCTGGTGAATTGCGTTTGCCCCGGCACAATCGTCACCGCCAGCTTCACCGAGGGGCTACGTGACGCGCTTGCCGCCGAAGGCCTGGACTCGACCAACCCGATCCATGTCATGAATTTCATCGAAAAGCACTATCACCAACCAGCCGATCTTGGCCGCGCCGGACTACCAGACGAGATAGCGTCGATAACAGCATATCTCGCGTCGCGGCGGAATGGGTACGTCACAGGAGCGACGGTAAATGCTGATGGTGGCTCAGACTTTATCTGAACGAGCGCCATCAGGCTCCTTTCGCGTGAGCTGAATGGCGCTATATCGCTTGCTCACCGAGGACATGCATCTGACGCAGATGGTCGATGACGGCGTCTGCGTTCGCCGTTGCCGTGGAGCCAGAGCCGCCGTCCACCCTTAGCTGGGGTGTTTCCGGTGGTTCGTACGGGTGGTCCACTCCGGTGAAGTTGGGCAGCTCTCCGCGTCGTGCCTTGGAGTAGAGGCCTTTCCGGTCACGGGCTTCTGCCTCCTCGAGTGGGGTGTCGACGAAGACTTCGAGAAACGCTTCGATGCCGGAGAGTTCACGGGCGAGTCGGCGTTCGGCGCGGTAAGGGGAGATGAGGGCCACCAGAACGATGAGCCCCGCATCTGCCATCAGGGCCGCGACTTCGGCGGTGCGGCGCACGTTTTCCACCCTGTCGGCGGCGGTGAAGCCGAGGTCCTTGTTGAGGCCGTGACGCAGGTTGTCGCCGTCGAGCAGGTAGGTGTGCTGCCCCATGGCGTGCAGTTTGCGTTCGACGAGGTTGGCGATGGTGGATTTTCCGGCGCCGGACAGGCCGGTGAACCAGACGACGGCTGGTCGTTGCCCCTTGTGGAAGGCCCGGGCGGTCTGGTCGACCTCAACCGACTGCCGATGCACGTTGTCCGCTCGGCGAAGTGCGAAGTGCAGCAGGCCCGCACCGAGGGTGTTGTTGGTGAGCCGGTCGATGAGGATGAAACCGCCCATGTCACGGTTGTCGGTATAGGGGTCGAACGCGATCGGCCGGTCGACGCTGAGGTTGGCGACGCCGATCTCGTTCAATTCCAGCGTTCTTGCCGCCGCGTGTTCCAGGGTGTTGACGTTCACCTTGTATTTGGGTTGCGCGAGGGTCGCGCCGACGGTGCGGGTTCCGAGTTTGAGCAGGTACGGCCGCCCTGGAAGCATGGCCTCGTCGCTCATCCATACGATGTGGGCCTCGAACTGATCGGCAACGGCCGAGGGAGACGATGCGGCGACGAGCACGTCGCCGCGGCTGACGTCGACCTCGTCGGCGAGCGTGATCGTGACGGACTGGCCGGCTGTGGCCTCGTCGAGATCACCATCGAACGTCACGATGCGTTCGACAGTGCTCTCCCGACCGGAGGGCAACACGCGAATCGGATCGCCGACCCGAACGGTGCCTCCGACGACCTGGCCCGAGAACCCCCGGAAGTCGAGGTTGGGGCGGTTCACCCACTGCACGGGCAGCCGGAACGGGCCGCCGGCTGCGGTGTCCTGGATCTCCACGACTTCCAGATGGTCGATCAGCGTCGGTCCCTCGTACCAGGGGGTGTTCGCGCTGGGTTCGGTGATGTTGTCGCCGCGCAACGCCGACAGGGGAATGCATGTGATGTCGTGCAGCCCGATCTCTGCGGCAAACGCGCGGTAGTCGGACTCGATCTGATCGAAGATCTCTTTCGAGTAGCCGACGAGATCCAGCTTGTTGACAGCAAGCACGACGTGCCGGATGCCGAGCAGCGAGACCAGGTAGCTGTGGCGCCGTGTCTGAGTGAGTACGCCCTTGCGGGCGTCGATAAGGATGACGGCGAGGTCGACGGTCGAGGCGCCGGTGACCATGTTGCGGGTGTACTGCTCGTGGCCCGGGGTGTCCGCGACGATGAACTTGCGGCGCTCGGTGGAGAAGAAGCGGTAGGCGACGTCGATCGTGATTCCTTGCTCCCGCTCGGCCGCGAGACCGTCGACCAGCAGCGCGAAGTCAAGCTCCCCGCCCTGGGTGCCGACCTTCTTCGAGTCCGATTCCAGGGCCGCCAGGTGGTCTTCGAAGACCAGCTTCGAGTCGTACAGCAGCCGGCCGATCAACGTGCTCTTTCCGTCGTCGACGCTGCCGCAGGTGATGAAGCGCAGCATCGACTTGCGTTCATGGCGCTCGAGGTAGGCATCGATCCCGCCTTCGAGAAGGTCATCCGCAGCGTGAGCCATCAGAAGTACCCCTCCTGCTTCTTCTTCTCCATCGAACCGGAGGAGTCGTGGTCGATGACCCGGCCCTCGCGTTCCGAGGAGGTGGTCAGCAGCATCTCCTGGATGATCTCGGTCAGCGATGAGGCGGTGCTCTCGATCGCGCCGGTAAGCGGATAGCAACCCAGGGTGCGGAAACGCACGCTGCGCATCTCCGGTACCTCGCCCCGCTCCAACGGCATCCGCTCGTCATCCACCATGATCAACGTGCCGCCCCGCGCCACCACGGGTCGGCGCTCAGCAAAGTACAGCGGCACGATCGGGATCTGCTGGTTGTGGATGTACTGCCACACATCCAGCTCGGTCCAGTTCGACAACGGAAAGACCCGCACGCTCTCACCCGGTCCCTTGCGCGCGTTGTACAGCCGCCAGAGCTCTGGTCGCTGCAGCTTGGGGTCCCAGCGATGCTGCGCTGACCGGATGGAGAAGACCCGCTCCTTGGCCCGCGACTTCTCCTCATCCCGCCGGGCGCCACCGAACGCCAGATCGAAGCCGTATTGGTCGAGCGCCTGCTTGAGGCCCTCGGTCTTCCACATGTCGGTGTGCGTCGCGGACCCATGGTCGAACGGGTTGATCCCGAGCCGGACGCACTCCGGATTCTGATAAACCAGGAGCTCGAGACCATTCTCCGCGACGAACTTGTCGCGGAAGTCGTACATCGCGCGAAACTTCCATGTCGTGTCGACATGCAGCAAGGGGAACGGCGGCTTCGACGGGTAGAACGCCTTGAGCGCCAGGTGCAGCATCACTGCGCTGTCCTTACCGACCGAGTACAGCATCACCGGCTTCTCGCTCTCGGCGACAGCCTCCCGCAGGACCTGGATGCTCTCCGACTCCAACCGCATGAGATGCGTCAAATGGACCGACGTCATGCGAGCCGCTCGGCGTGGTCGTCGCCAGGAACGTGCCGTCGGAATCTCGCCAAGTTCATCTGTAAGACGTTACACGTACGAGTAAAAATGTAAACCTAGCGCGTTCCTAGACCGGTGATCGGAGTTGAACGCCGATGTGTCGCGCCCTAATGGCTTTCGTCCGTTCGTGCGGAGTGGTCCGAGCGCCACCGGCAGGCAGGGCGTCGTCTAGTGCTGCATGAGACAGGAGCTTCACCGTGACCTCTGGTGCATGCTCGCCACCCATCCACCGCAATTGCAGAACGCCGAAGTCGTGACCGGTGGTGTCCAACCAGTTGTGCACGCCTGGGTCACGCGCCGCGACCACAACACGCAGGACTCCGTCGGGGTCGATGGCTGCCTGCCGCCGATTCAGGCTGCTCTGAGCGTTGGCCCAGTCGATCGTAGAGAAGAAGGCGTCGGTCAATGACAGGGAAAACGCGTCGCACCCTTCGGGTAGGTGTGCCTCGACGAGCAGCACCTGATCGCCACCGAGCGAGAAGCAACCCTCGTGGTACCACTGCCTGGCGAGCCCTCCGTTGGCCGAGTAGTCAACCTCGACGAGACGGTTGACCACGCCGTCGGCACGGAGCTGCTGTACACGGCTCACACCAGACATGACCATCGCTTCGACGACCCTGCCGAAATAGCGGAGTCGTTGCTCGATCTGCTCGGCGTCCGGCCGCGTCCGGCGGGCATCGACGTCAAGCCGGGTGATGGCGACGCGGGGCTCGGTGTGTGCGCCCCAGTCATCCGACACCGTGCGAAGCATGAGCGAACGGGTGCCGGGCTCGAGAGGCCACCAGGTATCGGCCGAGGGTGGTCGCCGCACGCTGAGGGTGGCCTCGAGCAGACTGTCGACACCAGCTGTCGGCGGATCGAGATCGATCGGAGTAAACGTCTGCAGGCCCTGCGCAGTCGGCCCGCCGAAGGGCATGATGCTGACGTCGGGAGCCGAGCCTCGGTAGTAGCTGATGAGGTAGTCGCCGCCGTCGTCGATGATCGCCGTGCGGTAGATCGTGTCCGGGTTGGGGGAGCCGTACATCGAGTAGTAACCAGCGCTCGGCAAGAAGGCCGGGTGAACAGGATCTGCCGACAGATGCTGCAAGTAGGCACCCATGGTGGCGCCGAACATCTTGATCGCGAGATCAGCGGCTCGGCCGGCGCCCCCGTCGTGAGCAAGACTTCTGAGCCGCTCGGCGCTGGCGGTGAGATCATCGAGGCAGCCGATCCAAGCGTCGGTCATCGCCTACGAGGCCTCGGTCTTTTCTGCGCCGGCCATCTCAGCTGGGGATGTCGAAGCGCCGGGTGTAGGCGGAGAAGGCGTCGGCGACCTCATCGCGTTCGAGGCCGTAGTCGTCCAATCCGTACGTGTGGACTCCCCGCTTGCCTCGGGGGTTCTTCTCCCGCCACGACCGGATGCGCTCGTCGACGCCGTCGGTCCACTCGATCCCGATGGCCTCGAAGACGGAGGGCATGACGGCCCCCGGATCGTCGACGAGCTGGTAATAGTCGACATGCACCAGCAGTTCGCGTCCGGCCACCTCCTGAGCCACGTCAAACTCAACGAGCCGATCGACGTGTTTGCGTACTAGCTCGAGCATGTCGCGACCGGTCTGACGAGGGTCGGCGGCGGGGTCGGCGCTTGAGCGCAGCATGTGCGCCAGGCTGCAGTTGGAGGCCAAGGCCTGCACCGGATCGCGATGAGTCACGACGAATTGCGCGTCAGGGTACACACCGTGGATCGCATCGAGGCCGAGCAGGTGGCATGGCCACTTCAGTGCCCAGCGCTGTGGCGAAGCACCCCACTGCAACAGTCGCAATACCCGCTGGTGGTACTCGTAGGCTGCGCGAAGGTCGGCGCGCTCGAGCAGGAACGTGAGGTAGCTGCTCGCCGATCTTGTCCACAGCAGCCCGGGGTTGACGAACGTCTGGTCCAGGATTGCCAGGCACTCCTGCGGGCCGTCGACATCCGTCAGATGCATGGCATCGATCGCGCCGCGCATCGCTTTGCGAGTCCGCTTGGCATTCTCGATGCTGGCCTCCCGACGACGGGCCACCGATTCACGATCTGTAGCTGGAGGAGGCACCGGGCGCTCGCCCTCCCAGGTGCGGAGCATGCGCAGGCTCGGATCCTGGTCAAACAGATATTGGAAATACGTGGTGCCAGATCGAGGCAGCCCGGTGAGAAAGATGGGGCTGACCAACGGGCCCTCATCGACGGCCGGTACTTCATGGACGTAGCGGTCGACCTCGATTCGGTTGCGAAGCGCTTGCCCCAGCATGTGCGTGACGGCATAAAGCCCGCCGTCGGTCCATTCCGTGTCTTCATTCATGCACTCGACGACCGCCGCGAGGTTGTCCCGGAAATGGTCCGGCTGCGGGTCACTCGCTTGCGTGTTCGCAGCCGCGTACTCCTCGACCTTTTCCACCGTCAACTGGGGCACCGTCCACCCCTACCGGTACAGGGCTAGCGCGCGGGCTTCAACGCTAGCTCGAGTGGCTACCCCAGTGGGGCACAAAGGGTCTGCGAAGGCGGTGTGAGGAACGCGCCTCGAGCGGTGGGGATCGGTGTCGTGAGCCTTGAACACGAGCACCTCGTCGCGGGTCATGTTGGGGTAGTAATGCCAGCGGTGCAAAGCGCTATGGCGATAGCCCGTTGTGTCGTGAGTGATTTCGCCGGAGCGCTCGAGGGAAACGGCCCGGATGGTCACCTCGTCCTCAGGCCGGACCGTGCGCGCATCGCACACCGCCAGCGGGATGTCCTGGGGCGGCGGCGACACCGCCCGCCACGCGTTGTACATCGTCTGCCGCGAGTAGGCCTCAAGGTTTATGTCCTCGACGAACTGCCCGATCATCGCGATCAGATCGGCGGCCGAGGCATCGGTGTTGTCAGCGTGCGGATAGCGCGCCGGCTTAGCGTTCCGCAACGGTGAAAGCTCTTCGGTCGCGCTCTCGCCGTAGCGCTTCTTCCCGCCACCGAGCAGGAAGACCTTCTCCGCGCCAGTCACCTCCGCGAGCAGCTCGGTCATCTCGGCGATGTAGCGCTGGTCGACGTCGGGGTCTTCCTCGATGCGCTGGAAGTCCGCAATCGAGCTGGCGTGCTGCACGAGTACGAAGCCCTCGCGGTCGAGATCGGTGGTCAGGGGGCGGGCATTGGTGATGACCATCGAGTGACCGGGGAGGGTCTGCATCGTCGACCGCGCCTCATCCGCCGTCACGAACTCCAGAACCTGGTCCGGATCAGCCGGCGAATTCCGAATGTAGTTGACCTCGCTCGTCACACCAGGGCTGTCGACCGACGTTGCTCGTCCCATAGCGCTCCTTTGGCGGCCCACCGCGGTGAGGCGGTAAGAGTTTCGCGCCGATTGTTACAGGACGGCTGATTTATGTAAAGGCGCGTGCGCGTGCACCTGGTTCGGCCGCTCAGCCACGCCCGCGCTTGGTCAGACTCCCACGCGGCGCCGGCTCTCGACGGGCCGGGCTGAAGTTTTAGGCGTTACGAATCCTAGGTTGTTTGTTACGCTCCAGCCGCTTGAACGCGACCTGACGTCGGTCAGGTAGCACCACCGACGGACGGGGCAGCGACGATGGCGTCGACGAAAGGGACCGTGCTTGTGGCCGCGGTCGTGGCAGGGTTCGTGGTAGCAGGGTGCGGCTCGTCGAAGTCGTCTGGTGCGCGGCGGTAGCAGTAGCAGCGCAGGCAGTAAGACCGTCAAGATCGGTGTGCTGACGGACATCACGGGGCCGGCGGCCTCGGGCAACAAGACCACTGTCGAGGGCGTCAAGGCCGGTGCCGTTTACGCGGCGCGGCAGGGTTACAAGATTCAGTACGTCGTCGGCGACACCGCGACAAATCCAGCGACCACGCTATCGGCCGCCCAGAAACTGGTTATCGAGGATCACGTGTCCGCAGTCGTCGCCGTGTCGGCGCTGACGTTCGCTGCGGCGGCCTACCTGACTTCGCACCAGATCCCGGTGATCGGCGCCGCTCAAGACGGACCCGAGTGGCAGACCGCCAAGAACATGTTCGCCGTCACCGGTGCCATCAATGAGACGGTGGTGACCTCGACGATCGGCGACTTCTTCAAGTCGCAGGGAGTGACCACCGTAGGCACGCTCGGCTATGGCATCTCGCCGCTCTCTGCCGGGAACGCCAAGAACAGTGCGGCGTCGGCACGGCACGCGGGGCTGAAGGTTGGCTACCTCAATCCGAACTTCACGTTTGGCAGCACCGACGTCCAACCCGTCGCACTGGGCATGAAGAAGGGTGGGGTCGACGGCTTCACCTCCGCGACCGACCCGAACACCTCGTTCGCGCTCATCGTCGCTTTGCGACAGACCGGAGTCGATCTGAAGGTCGCACTGCTGCCGACCGGTTACGGGGGAGACACCCTGCAGGCCGGTCCCGGAGCTCTCAATGCCGCGCAGAACGTGTTCTTCGCCAATCAGTACGAGGTGATGGAGATGAACACGGCTGCTACGAAGCAGTTCGCACGCGATTTGAAGAGTGCCGGAGTCACCACGGCCCCAACGCTCGCCGAGTACCACGGTTACGCGTCTATCGGACTACTCGTACGTGCTCTCAAGGCGTCAACGGAAGCACCAGCACGAGCAACCTGATCAGCGCTCTCTCGGGTATCAAGGACTGGGACGGGCTCGGCCTGTTCGGCGGACGAACGATCGACGTCAACGACCGCAAAGCCAACGCCGGCGGGGTGCACAACTGCCTATGGATGGCAAAGCTTGAGGGCTCGACGTTCCGGACCGTCAAGGGAGCGGACCCCATCTGCGGCCAGTCACTGCCCGGCATCACGATCTCATCCAGCTAACCGTTGACGTGACGCCCTCGGCGACAACAGGTGTCTCGGTCCGGTCAGATCGTAAAGCGGAGGTTGCGGACGAGCTGCGCGGCGAGTTCTTTGTTGCCTTGGAGCTGGATGTCGTCGTTCGCCAGGTGCGTTTCGGGGTCGACCCTTCCGCAGGCGAGAAGCATGAAGGTGAGGAAGTCGGTTCGGACGATGGCGTCGGGGTGGTCGAGGTGTTCGACGACGCGGGCACGTCCGTCGACGACAGCTGCGAGCTTGGCTTCGATCGGCCCGTGGAGCTCGACGAGCACGCTGGAGCCGTCGGGTATTGCGGCGCGTTTGCCGACGATGTACCCGAAGCTGCGGCGCACCTCGTCGAGGGCCAGTTCGGCGGCGGGTCCGCTGGTGTGGCCGGGGCGTCCGAGCGGGACCCGGATGTCTTGTTCGTGGACCCAGAAGTCGAAGTTGCGGATGGCCATGAACCGGCCGTAGGTCTGGATCCCGACGGGGGTCCACGACGCCTCGTCGAACAGGCTCGCGTCCGCGGCGAGCAGCTCGCTCCGACGGCCGGCCAGCACCGTACGGAGCCGGCCAAGGAGCCGGTCCGGCGGCCAGTCGTCGACTTCCTCGAAGACCTTGCCGACGATCTCGAACGGGGCCGGCAGCGTCGCCGGCGGGTCGCCAACCGAGGAGCGCTTCTTCGATGCCGTCGAGGTGGGCGACGACCTGGTGAACCTTCCACGCCGGACAAAGGGATTGCACCCGCCACTCGGGCTCGTCGAGTCGCCCAGTAGGGCGAGGACCGAGTCCATGCTTTCGAGCAGGCAATCGACTTCGTGAACGCTCATCGGTCTCCTACTTGTTCGGAGAG
>CAWITL010000003.1:0-127928 GCA_963839015.1 uncultured Actinomycetota bacterium
AGTCCGCACCCGGGCCGATCGCCGCCGATGTCACCCGGCTCGCCGGGCGGCTCCGCAGCCGGCAACCCGCCGCCACCGCGCTGCGGGCTGTTTGGTGATGACCTTGCCGACCCCACCGGCGATCTCGTTGTCGCCGCGCTGCTGCTGGCAGCGGACCGCCGCGGCCGCGGCCTGACCCGCGTGCTGGAAGGCCTCGCCGCAACGGTCGAAGCCGAAGTCGCCTTGCGCCGGCAGGTCGACGCGGACCGGGCCACCCCACGGGCGACCGCCCGCTACGTCACCATCATCACGCTCGTCACCGCCGGACTGCTGGTCCTGACCCGCCGGACCTACGTGCAACCGTTTTCGACGGCGACCGGCCAGCTCATGCTGGCACTGATCGGCTTGGTGTTCGCGTCCGCCTTCGGTTGGATGGCCACCCTCACCGCCGACCAACCCGGACAACGGCTGCTCCCCGCCTCCCGGCCTGACGGCAAACCCGTCCCCGCCCGGACCCTGCCATGAATCCAGTAGCTGTCGCCGCGTTCGGCGGCGCCGTCACCGGCGCCGGTGTCCTGCGTGCTGGTACGTCAACTGCGTCCCGCCCGGATACCACTGACGACCGCTTTGGACCGGCTGGAACGACCCCACAAGCACCCTCATCTCCACGATGTCGAGGCAGTGACGAGGACGGGATCGCCGGCAGGTGGCGGCAGTTCGGACGGTGGCTGGCGGGCCGGCCTTGGGCCGGCCGCTTCCCACCGCGGACCTGGCGGTCTTAGACCTGGATCCGGTGGGTTTTGCCTCCGCAAAATCGGCATGGCCATCTTCGGTCTGCTGCTACCCGGCCTGACCGCCGCCCTGGTGACCACCTCGGGTATTGCCGTCGCCCCGGTGCTGCCGGCAGGGCTAGGACTTGCTCCTGGCCGTCGGATTTTTTTCGCCCCCGATCTGGTCGTCTCCGGCCAGCCGCCGAAGCGCGGGAAACGTTCTCCGCGGCCGTCGGTGCCTACCTGGATTTGGTCGCGTTAGAACGCGCCGCCGATGGAGCCCCGGCCGAAGCGCTGACCCGCGCGGCGGCTGTCGCCGACAGCTGGCCGTTTCGTCGTATCCGCCAGGCGTTGGACCGGGCCCGGCTGGCGGGCACCCCACCCTGGCAAGCGCTGACGTCGCTCGCCGCCGAGGTCGGTGTCGATGACTTGCGCGATCTCGCTGACATTCTCACCGTCGCCGGTGACGACGGCGCCGCCGTCTATGACGCGCTGACCGCCAAAGCCGCCAGCCTGCGCACCCGGCAACTGTCCGCCGCTAAAGCCGCCGCCAACACCGCCTCCGAAAAACTCACCCTGCCCGGAGTCCTGCTCTGTTTCGGGTTCCTGCTGCTGGTCTGCTACCCCGGCATCGCCCGCGTCCTCGGCCTCTAACCCCACGAAACCCGACGGGAATCCCTTATGACTATTCAGTTTTGGCTGTCCGTGCTGTCCGCTCATTTCGACGCGCTCCGTGAAACCCGCCATCGCGACGGCGAGGACGGTTCGGTGAGCTTGGAGCAGGTCGTTATTGCTGCCGGGCTGCTCGCCGTCGCCATCGGGCTGGTGGCGGTCATCGTCGCCGTCGTCAACAAATACTCCGGCAAAATCAACTAGCCGTCATGCGCACGAAAGCACTGGCAGACGTGAGGAAGGGTCGGTCAGTTTGGAGCTGGCCGTGATCTTCCCTGCCGTACTGCTGCTGATCGTCGCTGCCGTCCAAGTGGGGCTGCTGTTTCATGCCCGGCACCTCGCGCAAGCCGCCGCCCAAGAAGGCCTACGTGCGACCCGGCAATACGACGGCACCACCACCGCCGGACAACAAGCCGCCGACCGCCTCCTGACACGGAGCGCCGGCGACCTGCTCGCCGGCCGGCGGATCAGCGTGCAACGCAACGCACAGCAAGCCGATGTCCGCATCACCGGCCACGCCATCTCACTGCTACCCGGCCTGACACTCACCGTCTCCGCCAAGGCCGCCGGCCCCGTCGAACGATTCACCACACCCCAGCCATGAACACGCGAGCACAAGCACGAGCACGGTCGGGTGACGAGGCGGGCTCGGCAGCCTTGGAACTGGCCGTCGCAACCCCCGCCGTGCTCCTCATCCTGCTGCTGATCGTCGCCGCCGGGCGCATGTCGACGGCCCACAGCCAAGTTCAAGAAACCGCCCGCGACGCCGCCCGCGCCGCCAGCCTGCAACGCACCCTGCCAGCTGCTACCACTGCTGCCAAAGCGTCTACGGATGCTGCCTTCGCCGGTCAGCAGGTGCACTGCACCACCATCGACACCACCACGACCGGCAGCTTCGGCGCCCCCGGCGTCGGCGGCTCCGTCCACGTCACCGTGTCGTGTCGGGTGCCGCTTTCGGACTTGAGCATCCTGCCGCTGCCTGGTAGCCGCACCGTCACCGCCGACGCGACATCCGTCCTCGACACCTACCGCGGTGGCCCATGACCACCCCCCACGGCCGCCGTGCCGGCGAACGCAGCGAGGAGGGTTCCGTGAGCCTGTTTCTCGTCGTGCTGCTGCTGGCCGTTTTCGCCGTTTTCGGCCTCGTCGTCGATGGGGGCGCCCGCCTCGACGGCCAACGCGACGCGACCAACCAGGCCGAACAAGCCGCCCGCGCCGCAGCCCAGGCCATCAACCCCACCAGCCTGCGCGACGGGGGCAGCGCCGTGCTGGACCCGGCCGCAGCCCGCGCCGCCGCGAGCCGCTACCTAGCCACCGTCGGCAACGTCACCCTCACCGGCGTCCACGTCACCGCCACCACTGTCACCATCGCAGTCAGCACCACCGTCCAACCCGCCGTGCTGTCCATCATCGGTATCCATACGCTGACGGTGACCGGCACCGGCCGCGCCCAACTGCTGCGTGGCAACACCGCGATAGGAACCCCGTGATGGCCGCCCGCCACGCCGCCGCCGTACGGCCACGAGTGACACACCGCGAATGGCTGCGCGGCCTCGGCGCCCTGCTGGTCCTCACCGTTCTGGCCGTTGGGATACCCGTACTGCTCATCGCGGCGGCGGGTATCCCGTTTGAGCATGGTCTGCCGTCCTGGTCGCACCTGATCAGCCGGCTCCGCCAACCTGATGACGGTCAACTGCTGCTGGACGTGCTGCTCATCCTGGCGTGGACGGGATGGGCGACGTTCACCGTCACCGTCGCCGCCGAAACCATCGCCCTCGCACGGCACACCGTCGCGCCAACCCTGCTCGGGCTCACCAGCATGCAATCCGCCGCCGGCCGGCTCATCGCCGCAGTCGCACTGCTGCTGCCCTTCTCCGGCGCCGCGCTGCACCTCGGCGTCGGAGCAGCC
Source organism: uncultured Actinomycetota bacterium (assembly GCA_963839015.1). GTDB lineage: Bacteria > Actinomycetota > Actinomycetes > Frankiales > Frankiaceae > DATAZK01. Next base: position 3,331 of record CAWITL010000003.1, read on the forward strand.
CAGCCACGTCCAGCTCTCACCGCACCAATGCGGCCAGCCGAGATGAGCCCCGCGTTGCCTGCTCCGGCTGTTGTTAGTGGCGTCAGGGCGGCCGTGAACGACCCAGCGACTCCAGCTGTCATGACCAGCGCACTACTACCGGTGTATGTCGTCGGAACCGACCACACCGGGCAACGTGACACCCTGTGGTCCATCGCCGCCCGGCATCTAGGAAACCCGCTGCGCTGGCATGAGATCGCCCAACTCAACAACGGCCAACGCCAAGACGACGGCGCCGTTTTCACCGACCCCAACCTGATCCGCCCGGGCTGGAAACTCCAACTCCCCGCCGACGCCACCGGACTAAACCAACCCGACAAAACCGCACCGAGCCAGCAGCCGACACGGGCTCACCCCACCCATCCGCAGGCGAATCCACGCGCCGAGCCGCCGTTAACGCCGGTGCCTGCACCCCTCGTCGCACCCCCCGACGCCACCCCAACCCCCACGTCAGCGCCGACCCGGGTGCCGCCATCGCAGACGACCGCACCGGTACTGCCGGACGCCCACCGTTCCGCAACGCCGGCATCTTCACGCCGCACCGGCGCTGCCATCCCACTCGGCGAAGGCAGCGAAATCAGCGGCGCCCTTGCTACCGCGCTCATGCTCGCCTTATCGCTTCACCGGCTGCGCCGCCGCCAGCACTATCAACCCAAGCCGCCGCAACCTGCCCAGCTCACCCACCGCCCACCGTTACCGCCGCCGCTGCGCCAACTACTCACCCACACACCAGGCCCCCACGACATAACCGGGTTCATCAGTGGACCGCTGTCGAACGCCAGCCCACCCGGACACTGGCAGCTCGGCACCCATGAGGAACAACCCGTGGCCCTGAGCTGGCAGCAGTATCCGGTGCTGTCTTTCACCGGCGCGGGCGCCGCTGCCGTCCTTCGCGCGTTCGTCGTCACCGCACTGATCGACAGCTGCACCGGAACCCACATCCTCGCCACCGGTGACATTCTCGACGTCCTGTTCCCCGGCCAACCGACCCCGGCCGGAGTGCACCGACTCGAACCGCCCCACGCAATGCGTCGACTACAGCAAGAAGTCCTCAGCCGCAGCAGGCTGCTCGCCGACGCCGACCTTCCCGACACAGCGACCTACCGCACCCACAACCCCGAAGACCCCTTGCCTGCGCTGCTGATACTCATCGATCACACGCTGTCCGACCAGCCGGCGCTGAATGAGCTGCTGAACGCCAACGCCCACCTCGACATCGTCGCACTCGTCCTCGGCGATGAACGGCAGCCGCGCCAGCTGCCCAACATCACCGTCGACGCCGCCGGTGAGGTCCTTGCCGTCCAACCCGCAACCCTCCACCTGGCTGGGGCCAGGCTGTACCGGCTGACCGACACCGACGCCGTCACACTCCTGCACGCCGCCGAACAGGTCGACACCCGAGACACCATCCCGCAGGCTCGAACAGACGACGCCACCAACATCGACTGGGCAGCCGCCGCCAAACCACCGGCCAAACGACCACCCGCCGCCGCACCCCAACCCGCACCAGCACCTATTGCTCCATCACTGGCCTCCGTGTCGCCTCCCGCCGCCGTGAAGCTAGCAGCCGATGGTCCGCCGATCCGGGTTCAACTTTTGGGTCCGATACGAATTTGGGTTCACGACGTCGAAATCACCACCGGACTTCGCCGGGCCGGCCGGGAACTGCTCGCCTGGTACCTGCTGCATCCCGAAGGCCGACCCATCGATGCGGCCGTCGACGCCCTCTGGCCCGACGAGGACCCCGGCCACGGACGCCAACGGTTCTGGAACGCGCTGAACAGCCTTCGAGCCCGGTTACGGTCCGCCGCGGACCAACCGAAATTGCAAGTCCTGGAAAAGTCCGGCGACAACTATCAGCCCCCGCCACCCGAAATCGAGGTCGATCTCTGGACCTTTCAGGCCGCTCTACAAGCCGCCGCCCACAGCTCTGAAACCGTCGACAAACTCGGCGCATTACACCGCGCCATCAACACCTACACCGGTCCGTTCGCCGCCGAAACGGACTACCTCTGGGCCGAACCCATCCGCCAAGAGTGCCACCGCCGAGCCCTCGACGCGCACGTCGCCTACGCCACCCTCGCCGCCACTGCCGGCCACGTCGACCAAGCCATCGCCACCCTGGAAAACGCGCTCACACTCGACCCCTACGCCGAAGACCTCTACCGCCGGCTTATGCGCCTGAACCACAGCATTGGCCGAAAGGACTCAGTTCGACTGCTCTGGAAGCAACTCGACACCCGGCTCTGCGACATCGACAGCGAACCGGAAGCTGAAACGCACCGGACCTACCGGCAGTGCCTCTAAGCGGGCAGGTGTCAGCCGGGTGGTCGCACCGCCCAGGCGCAGCCGTCTACAAGGAACGTAGCCACCGTCCCGCCAGCTCACGTTGCTGACGTCGGAGCCGCGGATGAGCGAAAACAAGACCAGCGCGCTCAACCGAGCAGGTCACCTCACAGGAAGGTATGACGCCGGGTCGACGGTGTTGCCGTTAATCCGGACTTCAAAGTGAAGGTGAGGCCCGGTGGCGTCGCCAGTGGCGCCTTCAAGACCGAGCTGCTGCCCAGCAGTCACGCTCTCTCCGAGGGTCACGATGATGACGCCAAGATGGGCGTAACACGTCGACAGCACAGCGGTTGCCTGCGAGGCAGACGTAGTTGCCGTAGCCGGTTTCCCATCCGGCGTAGGTGACCGCACCGTCGGTGGCGGCCAGCACGGCGGGTGCCGGCGGGGGCAGCCAGGTCGATCCCGGGGTGGAAAGTTCCGCCGGCATGCGGCCCGTAGGTCTGGGTAACGATGGCCCGCACCGCCAATGGGTAGGTCATCTGGCCGGACCGTGAGCTTGGCCGCGGGTGGGGGAGTCGTGGCGAGGGTTGGTGCGATACGCAGAATCTCGGCGACGTAGTTCTGCGTTTGAGTGATCGCGGGCAGGCAGCGGCAGTCCTGCACGGTCCCGAGGCCGGCGTTGTAGGCAGCAAGCATCAGAGCGATCGGGTCCCCGGCAATACCGGCGGTCTGGATGGTGTCCAGGTTTTGGCAGTCGAGTTTCGCGGCGGAGTAGATCGCGTCGGCCGGGTCAAGGATGGAAGCCACTCCGTCGTGGTCACCGTCGATGCCCTCCGTGGCCCAGGTAGAGGGCAGGAATTGCATGATGCCGACCGCTCCGGCGCTGCTGATCGCATCGACCTGGTAGCCGGACTCGACTTTGCTTTGCGCGGCCAGCAGGGCCGGTGTCAACCCGCAGCCTGAGTTTTGGGCGGCGCCGGTGAACAGCGGAATGAGGTAGGCCGGGACCAGGGCTGTCTTCAGTGGCCCGTTTGCTGGCGCCGTGGTGGCGCTGTGACCGCCGCTCTGGCCGGTACTGGCAGTGGTGGCGCCGAGGGCGGTGTCGATGACACCGGCGGCGGCTCCGGCGATCACCGCCACGAACAACACCAGCCCGCCAAGTCCGGCGGCCAGGACCGTAGCCAGTGGGCTGCGCTCGCTCAGCGGCTCACCCCGTTGACTGCTCCGGCGGCCGCGGCAGCGACTGTATTGGCGGCGGGGAGGGTGTGCAGGGCGTACCGATGCAGGCTGCCGGTGGGTTGCCATATCGGCCCGGCGGGGCTGTCCCCTTCGCCGGGGGTGATGGTGGCGGTCGCGACGGGCAGTTGAAGGGCGGCGGCAGCGGCGGCCAGCACGCGGCGGGCGTGGGCTTCCCGGCCGGGGGTGGGGAAGGTGAACAGGATCCAGTCGGGGTGACCGGCGGCGTCGGCGAGGTTGGCGTAGCCGTCGAGTTTGGCGGCGAGGCGGGGGAGCCGTTCGGTGCCGGTGTCGTATTCGAGCAGGAACGGCAGCCGGCGGGTGGGGCTGGTCCAGACGCCGTGGCCGTCGGGTCGGATGTGCGGCGTGTATTCGGCGGCGCAGCGCCGGGCCGGCCACCATTGCTCAAGCCACCCGGCCGGGGCCGGGGTGCGGGAGGCGGCGAGCAGTGCGGTGAAGATGCCGTTGGTGCCGACGCGGTGGGCGAGTTGCTGACCGAGGATGAGGTGGCGGGCGGCTTCGCGCCGGCGGGTCGCCGCCTGGACGGTGAGGCCGAGTTCGGCGGCGGCGACGTGCACCCCGACGGGACCGAGCAGCCAGTGTTGCGGGACGGCGGCGGTGATGGAGCGGGGTCGGACGGATTCCAGGACGCCAAGTCCGGCGAGTTGGGCGAGACGTTGACTGGTGCGGCGTTCACCGGAGAAAGCGACTTGGCATAGCTGCCGGGTGGTGAGGACGTCATGGTCGGCAAGCAGCCTGCAGAGGTAGCGGTCCCGGTCGGTCAGCCGAGTTGCAGCGGCTAGCAGCGCCTTATCGAGGGAGTTCACCACCTCTCACCTGTTATGTCCGCCCGGGCCTGCGATGGGTCGGTCGGGCCGCTGAGCTGCGTCGATGGACAGGTGTGGGGGATCGGTTGAGAGGGCGATGGGGCTGTGGATGGGCCTGTCGATGGCCCTGTCGAGGGGGCTGTCGATGGGCCGGTTCGCGTCGCGCCGGGTGACTCGCGTCGAACCGACGGCGGGCTGCTGATCAGCGGCGGCCCGGCGCAGCATGTCGGCCCGGCCGGCGGATGGGCGGGGGAGCGGGCTGGGTGTGCAGGGTGAAGGCGGGGGTGTTGTTGCCATCGACGACGAGCCGGGCGGCGGCGGTGAACCCGGTCGAATGCGCCAGGTCGTAGGCGCCCAACTCGGGCAGGGTGTGACGTTCGAGCTGGTGGGCGTCTTCCGGGCTGACCGGAAAGTAGATCTTGTTACGGGCGTTCGACGACAGCGCCGCACGCAGCTCAGCCGGGAGTTGGCCGAGGTGCTGGTGGGCCAGGACAGGGACAGGTGGTAGCCGCGGGCTTCGGCGAGGACGTCATCGAACGAGTGCGGGCAGGGTGAGGAAGTTGTGGCATTCGTCGACATACAACGACGCATCCGGCCGGCTGGCCTGTCCATGCCGGGATTGGTGGGTGGCGGCCTGCCAAATTTGGGCGACGAGAAACGATCCGAGCAGGCGGCTGGTGTCATCACCGAGCAGGCCTTTGGGGAGCCGGGCGAGCAGGATCCCGCCGTCCAACACGTTGGCTGCCGGGGATTGGTCGTCGCCGGTCGGGGTGGCGCTGACGGTGCTGCGGACGAAGTCGCGCAGCAGGAACGCGCGGAGTTTGTTCAGCAGCGGGCCGATCATTTGGCTGCGGCCACCGTCGCCTAGTTGCTCGTAGGTGGACCAGAAGCCGCCGAGTCCGGCGGGGTCGTCCAGGCCGGCGGTGATCCGGGCCCGGAAGGTCGGGTCGGTCAGCAGCTGCGGCAGTTCGAGCGAAGTTGGCGGTCTGCCCATGGCGGCCGGCGTAGGCGAGCAGGGTCAGGCACGCCGAGCGCATCAGGTCATCGGTTCGTGGACCCCAGAACGCAGCGAAAATGCGACGGAAAATGCCGACGAGATGGTCGACGGCGAGCTGCGGATCAGGACCGGCGAGCGGATTCAACGCGACGGTGAACGGGCGGCCGTTGGAGTCCTTGGCCGGGTCCAGCAGCATCAGCCGGTTAGCGGCGGCGAGTGGGATGCGGTCGAGGAGGTCGGTGATCAGATCGCCTTTGGGGTCGATGACGGCGACGCCGCGGCCGGCGGCAATGTCATCCAGGATCAGGTTGGTCAGCAAGGTGGATTTACCGGAACCGGTCGCGCCCAGGACATGAAAGTGGTGCCGGCCGTCGGCGACAGGCAGCATCACCCGCCGCCCGCGGTTGGTCAGCCCCAGCAGTTTGCCCGCCGCAACCGGAGGCGGCGTCGGCTCAGCAAGTTGTCCAGCAGTGCTGGTCACACGCCCTGCCGGAAAAGTGCCGGAAACGCGCTCTGCCAGAAAACTGCCGAAATCAGTCTTGAGGGTGGGTGGAAGGTGGCCAGTTTCTCTGGCAGTGCTGGTCGTTGGGCCTGATGGAAAACTGATGGAGTCCGCCGCCGGCTGCAGATCGTCGGCGGCGTCGTTGAAGTAGCCGTCGAGCTGGCTGTCAGGGTCGGCGTGCAAAGTCGGGACCCCGAGCCGGCGATCACCGACCGCGCACCGGCACGGGAAAGCCCGGGGACGGTGGCGTCGAGTGGTAGGTGGGCGAGGGCGGCGACTTCCGCGACGGACATCAGCTGTCCGCGGCCCAGCCGCCGATCGGCGAGTTGCCTGGCCGGGTGACGCAGCGGGCGGCGGACGAGTCCGTTGAGGCCGGTGTAGCTGGCGAACGCCGAGGCGATGGCATGGGCCTGCCCGCGGCGGACGTTCGCCTCCAGTTTTGAGGTGGCTTTGTCGGTCGCGGGGGTGAGGGTGGCGGCGGCGTAGCGCAGTTCGACGGCGTAGGCCGGGCTGGCGGCTTTGGTGACCATGCCGGCGAGTTCACTGGCCCGGAACGGATCCGGCGCCGCCGCCGGTTTGCCGGGTGCGGACTGGGCCACGGCGCGGCGGCGTTTGGTCGCGGTACGCAGCCGCGCCAGGCGCCGGCCGGTGACGGGCCGGGCCAGCAGCTGGATGCAGGCCGCCTGATCTTCGTCGATCCCGGACAGGGCGCCCAGCAGCGGGCGTAGCGGGTCCGCAGGATGGTCGGTCTTCAGCGGGAGGGCGTCGGGTCGGGCGAGGCGGAGCCGGCCCCCGGTCGCTACCGCCTGTTCGGGTAGCGGCGGTGTCGCCGGCCCGGTGGTGGTGCGGGCGCCGGGCCAGGCAGCTTCAGCGGCCTGTTCGACCATGGCGGGTGGGACTGCGTCGGGGACCCAGATGGTGAAGCTGAGGCCGCCCGCGTCGGCGCTGATTTCGAAGGTGAGGTGCGGCTGGCCGAACAGGCTGCGTTTGAAGGCTGGGCGTAGCAGCGGGATGAGGTTGTTCCAGAAGGTGAGGGCACCCGCCGGATCGACTGTCGGTGGTGCTAGCAGTCGGATGAGCCGGCCACCGTGGGCGAGTTCGCGCTGCCGCCACAGCCGCAGCACGCGACGGCCGCAGCGACAGTCAGGACGACGGCGACGGCGGGTAGCCACAGCGTCGGGGAGCTGAGGGCGGCGAGCAACCGGTGACTGAGCTGATGCCATTCGCGGCCGGGGTTTTCCAGCAGTCTCGGCAGCAGACCGTGCGGTGTCGGGATGCCGCTGGGGGCCACGATCGGAAACAGCGGACGGCCGGCGAACGGTGTTGCAGGCAGCACAGTCAGCAGAAACTCCTTGATTGGCAAGGGGGTGTGGGTGGTTGCCGCAGTGCGGCCGGGGGTTAGGCGAAGTAGCCGTCGTCGTCGGTCGTGAGTTCGGCGGGATTGGTCGTGATCAGGCGGTGTTCGGCAGGGCAGGCGAGGGCTTGGAAGGCGATGCGGGTGGTGCCGGCGGCGAGCAGTCCGCCGCCTTGCGGGGCGGCGAGCAGGTAGGACCGTTCACCGGCCGATAAGGCGAACGCGTCGCCGATGACGTCGATGGTTTGGGGGGCTTGCCGCAGCAGGATTTGGGTGGCGGCGTTCGCCACCACCGCCTGACCCAGCGGTGTTCCGAGGAGGTCGGCGGCGTCTTGGGTGACGACGGTGAGCCCGGCCCAGTGTTTGCGGGCGGCTTTGGCCATTTGGAACAGGAACCGGGCGCCTTGCGGGTCGGCCATCAGCAGCCACGCCTCATCGACGACGACGAGCCGGCGGCGCCGGTCGGCCGGGTTCGACACGGTCCGCCAAATCGCGTCCAACACGAGCATGGTGCCGGCGGCTTTCAACTCCTCCGGCAGCCCAGCCAACGAGTAGACGACCAGATGCCCAGCCGGGGCAGTGGTGGTGGGTCCGTCGAACAGCCGCCGGTAGCTACCCGTCACATACGGCGCGAGCTGTCCGGCGAGCCGGCTGCCGGCGGGGTCACCGGTGGCCTTGCTGTCAGCGTCGAGGGCGGCGGTGAGGTCGGCGAGTAGCGGGGCGGGCCGGCGGTGGGTGCGGACATCGGAGGTGATGCCGGCGGCGGCGTAGGCGGCGAGGATGGCCCGGTCCAGGACGGCTGCGGTATCGGGGTCGAGCGGGCCGCCGAGGAGCACGCCGATGAGGGTGTGCAGGAACAGCGCCCGGCGGGTCAGCGGATCCCCACGCCCGGCCGCGTCGCTCTCGCGTACGTCTGCGTCGGTGGTGGGGGTGGGGAGGTCGAAGGGGTTGAGCCGGCCGTTCGGGCGTGCCGAGCTGCAGGTGCAGGCCGCCGACGGCGTCGGTGAGGCGGTGGTATTCGTCTTCCGGGTCGATGATCAGCACGTCGATCCCGCGGTACAGCGAGCGGAGCGCTTCGAGTTTGGCGAGGTAACTTTTGCCGGCTCCGGAACGGGCCAGGATGACGGAGTTGTGGTTGTCCTGGGCGAACCGGTCCCACAGCAGCAACCCGCTGCCGGCGGCGGTCGTCCCGTAGAGCACCCCGTTGGTGGTGGTGGGGTCCGCGTTCGCGAACGGATACGCCGCCGCCAACGCCGCCGTGTCGAACGTTCGGGTGAGCGCGAGCTGGTCGACGCCGACCGGGAGGCTGGTGATCCAGCCTTGCAGTTGCCGGAACGTGGCGGGTTGCAGGTCCAGCAACATCCCGGCGCAGACCCCACGAATCCGGACGCATTCAGCATCCAATGCGGCGGGGCTGTTGGCGTGGACGGTGAGGGTGAGCCCGACGCGGAACAGCCGGCTGTTGCCGCGGGCCAACGCCGTCGGCAAGGGTGCGGGCGTCTTCGGCGGCCACGTCAACGTCGGGGTTGGCAAGCCGGCCGTGGGACGCGTCGTCGCGGCGGGTCGATTCCAGCCGGGCCAACTGACGGCGCAGCCGATCGGCCGCGACCGGGACCGGTGTCGGTGAGATATGCAGCGACACATCAACCCGGGTGGGGGTGGCGGTCAGCGGCTCGAGCCAGCCGTAACCGACCTCGCGGGGATAGCCGACGACCGCAAACGTGCGGCAGCAACCGTCGCCGACAGTCAGCCGATCCGTGTCGATGGTCACTGCGTCGGGGCCGAGCAGCGTGACCGGATTTGGTGTTCCAGGCGATACGCCCAATAGCCGGCGAAGCGTGAAGGCGGTCACCGGCGGCCTCCGGTGATGACCGCGTCGGGGAGCGCCTGACCGGCGGGCGGTGGAGGGCCGTTGGGGTTCAAGGCGCGGGTGAGCCGGGCTGCGGCGGCCGGCCCGTCCAACACCGTGAGCGTGACTCCCGCACCCGATAGCGCGGCGGCGGCATCGGCGGCGGCGCGGCTCAACGTGCCGTCCGCGCCGGCTGGGGCCAAGGGTGCTTGCGCCGGTTCGGCTTCGGCAGCCTGGTGCCGCCGGGCGCCGGTCTTGGCCGGGATGGGCACCGGGGCCCGCAGCACGAGCAGCACTTCGCGGCGCAGTAGCGGACGGCTGGCAGCGAATGTGGCGAGGTAGTGGGCGTGGTCGCGGCAGGCGGCTTCCAGCAGCGGGTGCGGTAGGCCAGGTGCTGCATTGTGGAGTTCGGCGATGACGGGTCGTAGGTCGACGGGTTCAGCGCCGAGCAGGATCTGCACCGGAGTGCTGAGGCTGTTGAGATAACGCCCGAACCCGGCGGCGAGCGCCTCCTGTTCGGTGGCAGTACGCAGCGCGAACGACACCGCGGTGGCCTGCAGCAGCAGCGCGGTGCCTTCGGCGCCAAGGTCGAGAGTTCCGTCGCCGGCGATCGCTTGCACCGGAAGTCCCAACGCACCCAGCCGCAGACCGCCATCGCCTCCGTCCCCACCGAGGGGTTTGGTTGCCGCCGGGGTGGTGGGGTTGCCGTCGGGGGCGGGGATGAGCCGCCGCGGGTTCAGGTGATGGCGGCCGAACGCGGCGAGCAGCCGGTCGGCGGGCAGTCCATGCCAGCGGCCAACGGCGACCGTCACCATGGCGCCGGCTGCGGGGGCCGCGAGGCCGGCGAAGACGGGTAGCGGGATGAGCTGCCGGGTGGCGGTCCATGCCACCCAGAGCACGAGGGCGGAGGCGGTCAGGATGGCCAACTGCCGGGCGGTGAGCGGGCCGAGGAGGCGGTCTTCGCGGTCGACATCGGCCGGGATCCGAATCCGTTCGGCCGGACCGTTTTCCCCGTTGAAGATTCGGTTCTGGAAGTTTCGGCTCATAGGGCGGCGGCTCCGATCGCTCGGATCGCCTTGTAGACGACGGCGTGTTTGACGGTGCGGCCGATGCCGCCTCCGCCGTGGGAGCTGAAGACTTGCCGGCTGGTCCAGGTCGGGATGCGGATCATCACCCAGCACAGACACCCGGCGACCAGCAGATTCACCAGCCCACCACCAGAGCCAAGCCCGAGATGGGCCAGGCCGCCGCCGGGTAGGAACACCCGCAGCGCGGTCACCAACGCCAGGGACTGGCCGATCTGCACGACCAGGGTGCCGGCGGTGGCCCGCCACCACAGTTTCGCCAGCCCGTCGGTCGCAGGTAGCGCATGGCAAACCAGCGCCAACGGCGCCGCGATGATCAGCAGCACGACCAACACCAGCCGCAGCAGCCAGGTGGCCAGCAGCATCGCTGCGAGGACGGCCACGACCGCACCGACCAACGTCAGGAAAATGTTCCCGGCCAGCGAACCGAGGATGAGTTTGCTGATCCCGGCGACCGCCTGCTTAGACGTGGTCCCGGCGAGGACGGCGCGGGCGAGGGCATCGGCGAGACTGATCGCCAATCCCAGCAGCGGAAGGCTGACGTTCGTCGGCGACAGCCGCAACGACGATCCGGGGGGCGATGTTCTTTGGCGGCGAGCCGGGTCTGGAACGTTTCGTAACCCATGACGGTGGCGCCGCCCGCCAAAATCAGCAGCACCAGCAGGCTGTCAGCGATACCGAGGTTGACGAGCCACAGGCTGTGCAACCCCGGATCGGACGTGAGCTGCGGGGTTGTCAGCAGGGTGCGGGCCAGCAGGTCCAGGATCGGGGTGAACGCGGCGGTCACCAGCCCGGCGAACCAGTCATTGATCGCCTTGCGAATATGGCCGGCGACGTCGAACAGTCCCGGGTGATAGGCCCCGCCACCATCCACCGAACCGCCACCTGTACTGGTCGACGGCGCGGCAGGGGTGGGGGCGCCGGAACCCAAACCGATACCGGGAGGTGCTGGCTGTGGCGACGGCACCGCCAGGCCGCCGGCCGCCGGAGTCGGTAGAGCGGTCGGCGGGTGCGCTGCCGCTACAGGTGTGGGTGTGGTGGCCCGTGGGGCCGGGGTGGCCGCTGCCTGCGCCGCCGGCGTCGCCAGCCACAACGCTGCTCCGGCCCCCGCGACCGCCGCGGCCGCAACCACGACGGTCAGGAGCCGGATGTGTGACCGGCGGTGATGGGGTTGCCCGGTGCGTACCGGGTGACATTGACGTCCGGTCATCCGACTACCGAACGCAGCACGGACACCAGGAGCGGGGCGAGGGCGGCGAGGGCGTAGCCGATGGCGGCGGACTTGAGCGCGGTTTTGGCGCGTTCGACATGCATTGGGTCACCGCCGGCGGTGATGTAACGGATGCCGCCGATCGTCAAAAACAGGGTCGCGACTGCCGCCAGCAGCCCGACGAGCCAGTTCCGAAGCCCGGTGATGACTGAATCCAATGTCGGCGCTGCCGGCGGACCGGCGGCTATCAGCCGATGGGCTGCCGCCGCGGTGGCTGGGGTAGCTGTCAGGGCGATGATCACGGCTACGGCGGCCGTGATGACGGCGAGCTGCGCCCAGCCCCTTCGTCGTCGGGGCTGGCTGTCTGGGTGGGTTGACGGGTGTGGGGTTGGGGGCCGGCTGGCAGCGCCGGGCGTGACCTGGGTGGACACGATGTCACCTCCTGGTTGATGTGGTCGGCTGGCGCACCCCCGACCGGAACTGGTCGGGACGCCCGGCGCTGCCGGGGCCGACCCCCACTGCAACGAACCCTCGAAATCGCCGGTTTTGTGACAACTGGCCGGCACCTTTTTTCAGGTGGCCGGCTCCGCCTGAGCTCGAAGCCAGGCGACCAACTGCGTTTCCGCGCGGCTGCGGCGCTGCCGCGCCGCCGCATACGACAGCCCCATCCGGGCCGCCGCCTCCGGAAGGTCGAGCTGCTCAATGCGGCTCAGGACGATCAGCTCAGCGTCGCGGGCGAGCAGCACGCCGGCTCGGACAGCGGCGGCCAACACCAGATCGGGATGGCCAGCCGCCGGCCGCATGCTTCCGGTCAGCGATGAATCAACCTGGTCGATCGTGACGTCTGCGGCAGCGGCCCGATAGGCGCGTTCGGCGCACAGGTAGTCGTCGGCGGCTCGTCGGGCTGCCCAGAGCAGCCGGGCCGCTACCCGACCCTGACCCAACGGGGCCTGGCTGGCCACGGCCCACAGGCCGGTCAATGCTTCGACTTCGATGTCCGCGGTCAGCGGGCGGTGCCGGCGGCAGGCCGGGGTCAATGCTGCTCGCAGCCCCGGCAGCAGTAACCCGGCGAGTACGACGTTCCACTGCTGCCGCGTCTCGCCGCTGGTGGTGTGAATCTGCTCGAGCAGCCAGTCGAACGCACTATCGCGGGCGGCGAACGGCGTCGCGGGATGAAGCAGCCGGCAACCCAGTTCCGTCAGGCTCAACCTCCGGTTGGGGAATCCGGCGATCGCCGTCCCGTCGACCCACCGCGCCTTGTCACCGTCGAGCACCCGGAGCTGGTCGGCGATCAGATCGAACGGTGCATACCACCGGCGGCGCCCCGGTGATCCGACGAGGCTGAAGGCGGGTTCGGCGGGTGGGACAGGCTGGTCGTCCACGACGGGGCAGGCAGCAATAACAGACATGAGTAAGCCTCCGGCAGCATCAGGAATCTGGTCGCTGCGCACTGCACACGGTCGCCCATTCACGTTCCGTTCAGAAGCCGGTCAATGCCCTGAGCTGCTCGTTCAGGCCGGGCTTTTACCGCAGCCGGACGGATCACTTACGCCGCTGTGGTCAGCACGACCGCCGCCGGGCGGCTGATGGTGAACTGAACGAAAAGTGAACGGAAAGTGATTGCCTGTCGCCACCGCGGCACGCCGCCCGCGGGGCGTGAACATCAACTTCTCAGGCCGGCTGCCCCAAAATGCCGCTGGTTGGACTGTCACAAATCTTGCTGTTTCACCGGTTCTGATGGGCGGCGCACCTTCCTCACGGGCACGTTCCCATGTCCACAACCACTCCATCCAACCTTCCGGCGCAGTCCCAGCCAGCGCAAGCCTCAGTTCCCCTGGCGGTCTGGCCGCTACCTCGCCGGAGCATCAACGAGCCGGCGGGACGCAGCCAGCTGCTGCACCGGCTCACCGCCGAATACGCAGCAGCAGAACGGCACGTACTGCTGTGCGAACCGGCCCGATACCGGCCCGAAATGCAATTCACCGTCTGGCCAACAGGACAGCCGAGCACAACCGACGGAACCGGCGACAGCACCATTGAGGCAGCCCCCGGGCTCATGATCGCCGTACTCGACGCCCGCGCTCCCCGACCCGAAGAACTCACGCTGCTTGCTGCCGTCGCGGCGGGGGTCCTGCGGCCTAACGGGCTGCTGGTGATCATTACCAGGTCGCGCCAAAACCGGTGGCGACCCCACCAGGATCAGGTGTCGCGAAGCGTGCACGCCGCGACCGCAGTCGGGTTCGGCTACCTGCAACATGTCGTCATCGTCGAACCGGACAAGCCCGACAGCGGGTCCGGCGACCTGCAGGACACCCGCACTGATCCCGAACGCGCCGCGGTCACGCTGCATCGCGCGACCCACCTTGACGTCACGATCTTCCGGCGGCCGGCCACACCTGCTGCCGCAGCGCCCGCTGCTTCAGGGGCCGCCGAATGAGCAACCTGCAGAACATCACCGCCTCCAGCGTGTGGAGCACCGGGCAGCGGACCGCCGCCGTCCAACGCGCCGGCCGCTACCTACCGGAAAGCCGGAACCATCCCGGCAAGATGCTGCCGGCGATCGCCGCCCGGGCCATCGCCACCTACACCCGACCCGGTGACCTTGTCATCGACCCGATGTGCGGCATCGGCACCACCCTCGTCGAAGCCGCCCACCTAGGCCGCGACGCCTTCGGCATCGAATACGAACCCGAATGGGCCACTCTCGCCCGGGCCAACATCACCCACGCGGCCAGTCAAGGCGCCGCCGGGCACGCGACCGTCGCTGGCGGCGACGCCCGCACCATGCTGCCGCTGCTGGAAAAGCAACTCAAGGCACCGAGACCTGCGAGTCGCGCTCGTGCTGACCAGCCCGCCCTACGGGCCGTCCGTGCATGGCCAAGTGAACGCCGCCGGCAACCGGCCCGTCGCCAAATCCCACGACCGGTACTCCCGGGATCCGGCGAACCTTGCCCACCAGCCGCACGCCAGCCTCATCGACGGCTTCACCGAAATCCTCAGCGGATGTCGCCGGCTGCTTGCTCCCGGTGGGGTGGTGGCGGTCACCGCCCGGCCCTACCGACGGGCGGGGCTGCTCGTCGACATCCCCGGAGAGGTCATCCGTGCCGGTGAAACTGCCGGGCTCGTCCTGCACGAGCGACTCGTCTGCCTCCTGGCCCGCGTCGACGGGCCGCGGCTCATCCCACGTGCCTCGTTCTTTCAACTGCAGACCGTTCGCGAAGCTCGGCGCCGCGGCGACCCACTCGCCGTCATCGCTCACGAAGACTTGCTGATCTTCCGGGCTTCGAAGTCCTCCGTGCCGGCATGAGCCAACACACCCCTGAGCAGTCTGACCCGGGCGTGCTGCTGTGGACGGTCGAAGACGTCTGCCACGCGCTGGTATGCCGACGCAGCTGGCTCTATGACCAAGTCGAAGCACGTCGCCTTCCCGTCGTGCGACTCGGCCGGCAACTGCGATTCCGCCCCGCGGACATCGACGCCTACCTGAACGCCCAAACCCAGCCAGCCGCGACCGGCCCTCAACCAACGTCCCCGGGACGGGCGCCGTACCGGCGCCGTCGGACAGCCGCCCCGTTCAGCCCACGGACTTGATCGTCCCGCTGGGTTGAGCGTTCATGTGCATCCCTCAACAACCATTAACCGCAGGCGGAGAACACCCGACATGGCAGCCATTCGAGAACGTCCCAGCCAGATCCGAGACCCCAAAACCGGCCGACGCAAACCCAGCCGGTTCGAAGTCCGCTGGTTCGACCCCGACACCCGCGACCAACTCTCCCAAGGCGGATTCCTCACCCGCCGCGACGCCAAGGACTTCATCCGGGAACTCGACGCGCAAATCGTCACCGGCGGCTACCTCGACCCCCGCCGCGGCCAACTCAGCCTCGCCGAATTCGCCGAACAATGGATCGACGCCCACCCCGGCAAACGGCGCACCGTCGCCGGCTACCGCAGCCACCTCCGAAGCCATCTCCTCGCTCCCGCCGTCATCCCCGCCGACGACAGCCGACCCGCCCGCACCATCAACCTGGCCCCCATGGCCGTCAACGAACTGAGACCCAGCACCATCCGGCTCTGGCTACGCGCAATGCAAGCCAAAACCATCGCCGGCAAGCCGCTGTCCCCGGCCACCGTCGGCCAAGCTCGCCGCACCCTGCACTGCTGCCTGAACGCCGCCGTCACCGACGGCCTCATCACTATCAACCCCGTCACCGCCGCCAAACTCCCCAAGTCCGGCGTCGCCGCCAACGAACGCCGCGCCTTCACCCGCGACGAGTTTCACGGACTAATCGCCGCTTTCCCTGCCCGCTACCGGCTCGCCCCCGTCGTCATGGGCTACTGCGGGTTGCGGTGGGGTGAAGTTTCCGCTCTGCGGCTACGGCACTTCGACCGCCACAAACGTCTGCTGCGCGTTGAGGAAACTGTCACGGAAGTCGGCGGGAAACTCGCCGCCGACACCCCTAAATCCGCCGCCAGCACCCGCACCGTTCCCATGCCAGACCCGGTCTACAAGGCCCTCCTCGACCATCTACAGGCCGCGCTCAGTGGACCCGACGACTACCTGTTCACTACCGGCACCGGCCAACCCGTCGGCTATCGCAGCTTCCGCCGCAACGGCTGGGACCCGGCCGCCCACAAGGCCAACTTGCCTGCCGAACTCACCCCACACTGCCTGCGACACTCCTACGCCACTTGGATGCTTGAAGCCGGCGCACCAATCCAAACCGTCCGCAAGCTCCTCGGTCACGCCTCCCTAACAACCACCCAGATCTACACCCACAGCAACACCGACGCCGACCGCGCAGCCAGCGAACGGCTCATCCAGCTCCTCGCCGGCTAGCCGCAGATGAGGCTCCCGCGCCGCAGTCTTCAAACCGTTGTGACCGAGGACCTCGGTCACGGGGTTCGATTCCCCTCCGCTACCTGCACGTTTTCAGTTTTTCGAACCTGGGTTGGAGGTCTAAGTAACAGTCAGAATGAGGCTCCGTGGACTTAACAGGGACTTAGCGACGGACAATGCAGCCCAACGGCGGGCCAACTCCAGGGCGGGGCGGGTCGTTGCCGCACAGCACGTCGGTTGGTAGCTCAGTTGCTGCTGCGTATCCGCCTTCGGAGACCCTTACTCCTCACCCGTAGGTCATCTGCGTGGGCATCGTCCGCGCGAGCTACTCGATGAGGTATCCGTCCACAGAGCGTGACTCCGGCGGACTGAATCGGTCGCTTCGTCGAATCCATTCGAGGCGCACGCGGCGGCCGCTTGGTCCTGGCGGGGAGACGTCCAGGCGGGTGACGCGAACCGCTCGGCCAGAGCCGATCAACGCCTCGGTGATGAGTAACCGCACTAGCGCGGTGTGCAGTTCGACGGACAGCCGCCCCGTCGGTAGCTGCGCCAGTGGCTTTCCGAGGCTGCTGCCCATCGACAGCAGTGTGCGTGGTGGCTTCTCACCGAACAATGCTCGCCGCAGATCGATCTCGAGGAGTTCGTCGCCGCTATACGTCTTGCCGCCGAGGTTGACGGATGCGGTTAGGCCGAGCGGTTCAAGATCACGGGCGCGTTGGAGCATGATCTCAATGTCTGTGGCTCGACCGGTCTTTACCGTCGCGGTCAGCGATTTCACGCGCACCGCGTACGACCGGCCGGCGAAGGTGATCCGCGTATCACGTCCGCCGAGTAACGCGCTCGGGCGCAGCCCTTCGACGGCAGCCGCGACGGTGGGGCCGGCTATCGTCGCGTGCACCGTCAGCCTGCCACCGCTGTCGATGATCCGCCTGGCGCGGAAGACAGTGTCGCCAAGCTTGCACCAGGGTGAGACGTCTTCCTCGGCCATATGGGTGAGCCGGGCGGCAACGCGCTCGGCCAGCTCATCGGCGGAGCTGTACCTCCCGGTGACGTGAAACAGCCGAATTTCCTCTACGAACCCCAACTGGTCGCCTTGGAAGTCCTCGTCGGCGTGGACCCAGGCGCTGATCCGCAAGCCGGCTGCTTCCGCTCGGCGGTACTCCTCGTGTGTCGCTGACTTTCGCGACGGAAGCATCCGGCCGTATTCGCGGCCGAGGATGCCCAGGTAGATGGTGCTGCGGTCCACCTCGCTGAGGTAGGCCGACTGGGGGTCATCGTCACGGCCGCCAAAGTCCTCGAACCAAATCGGCTCGGCGCCAACCCCCTTGATAGCTTCGGCAGTTGCGCCGCGGTGTGCGGCGAGTGTCCCCATCACCGACGAGATAAACACCCGCTGCTCGGCCGCCCAGCTGCGAATTTCAACGGCGGTCAGTTTCGCGGCCGCGGCAGCGGCGTCGATCTGTAGGCGCATGGCGACATCATCCGACCTGGGTACGACGATTTGCCTGTCGCCCGGGCGGCCGGATAGCTCTGACAGGAGTGCGATTAGCGGCCAAAGACGAGTTCAGCTACCTTAGGTGTAATTATTAATTTTATTACCTGCGAGGTGCCATGGCGGCTCCGATCGGCCCGAGGCGCCTGACTAAGGTCCGTCAGGTGGCGATACCGGCTGTCCTGCTTGGAAAGGTTGGACTCGAGATTGGTGATGAGGTCTTCTTCGATGTGGCGATGGATGATCCATTTGTCATTCGGATCGTGCCTGCCGCGCGGGTTGTGGTGAAGCCACAATGAGACTGTGGGGGCGACCATCACCGGTTGTTCCGGTTGCCGATTCGTTGGCTCTGGCGATCGATGTCCTCGGGTGGGAGGGAGTGATCCTGCCCAAGGTGCCGTTTTCGGGAGGCGCGGTGCATCCGGTCATCGCTTGGACGATGGCTGCGAGAAGACGGCTCGTGTCAGGACCGGGGCCTACTCTGTGCCGGCCAACGCTGTCGTCCTGGGAGGTGGACGGGCCGGAGTCGGCCGTACGGATTGTGGGCTTTATTCATGGGGGACCGCCGGCGGCCGGAATCGACCGGCTCAAAGCTGTAGCCGGTTACGGGCCTGGGGCGATCGTTACTCGTGACGGCAGGCGTTTGGGACGATGGACGATGGCCGAGGCCGATATCGCGGGCATCTCAGTAGTCGAAGTCAACGTGACCGACACGGCTCGCGTTGTCTTCCGCGGACGCGATGGTGCACTTGCGTCCGCCCGCCGCAGCGTTGCGACTCGGCTGCGTGAGGAGCAACTCTTCGAATGGGCGTTACACGTCGGGGTCGAACCGACCGCAGCGGAGAGGCGACTTTCGCCGGCGAAACGGCTTGTCAGCTGACACGCGCTGGAAGTGCACGGTTCCATGCGCTAAGGGCCTTGGGCGGTTCCCATCCTTTACCGGAGCTATCCGCGACCTCGTAAGAGAACGCCTGCGCGACGCGGCATCTCTCTAGCCAGCCGAGTTGGCGCTGCTCTGGGGTCAGCGTCGGCGCGTCCAGGTCTGCTGTCAGCTTGTAGATGGCGGCCACTGTGTGACGGAAAGCATTGGTGTGCTGATCGCCGCTGTTCAAGATCCATTCGATTGAGCGGCCGTAGCAGACGAAGCACTGGCAGGGCCAGTGGGTGTAGTCGGGGTCGGCGGCGACGGCATCCGTGAGCTTATCGACGGTCCGGTAGGCCAGGCCTTGTGGCCAGAGCAGAGAGATCTGCGCCTGACGCCCGCCGCCACCACCGTTCTTCGCCAATGGATAAAGGTGACGCAGGGCCGAGCATGTACCGATGGCCGCCGCGGCGCCGCCAAAAGCAAGTACTCCGACCCCGGACAAGTCCGAGCGCAGGATCGTCACTGGCACCTTCACGTCAGCTACCAGCTCAACGATGCCTCGGACGGTGCGCTGCGAGGAGAATGGATCATCATGGTGTTCGAGGACCAGGGCGACGGGCACGCCGTGCTCGCCGATTTCGCTGGTGAGGGCCTGTCGAGAGCCCTCGCCCCACCACGAATTGGCCAAGGGGAGTACGGCGATGACGTTGTCAGCAAGCTTGCGCGCGCCAGTAAGGATGCTGCGGAGGCCGGGGAGATCGTCGTCGGCGACGTAGCCGGAGTCGGTAAGGGCCCATGCCGCGCCAAGTTCGTGCTGAGTGTTAATCCAGCGGGCATCGATTCCGGCATGGGCCATTTTGCGATTTTTGCCGCTGTAGCGGTCCGCGTCGAAGAGTATTGGTGCGGTCTCGCTTGCCCGCCGCATCGTGGCGTTTACGGCGCTTGCTACCTGTCGGGTCGGTGTCACGAACACTGCGCCCAGCGGGGCGTGGGAGCAAAGAGCGGCGACCGCCAACGCCTCTTTGGGGCGGCAATGGACCAGCAGGCGCGTATTTAGGCCGGGAAGCACTGTTGAGCTAGACATGAGGGTTGGTCCCTTCGGTCATCGCGCGGCCAGGTGCGCGGGCTTGAGGTAGTGCCGTTGAAAGGCGTCCGGTGTCATCAACGCCGCGCGAGCGAGATCGTCGTCGTTTTCGCCAAGTTCGTGCCGACGGCGGTCGATGAGCTGGCTGATGAGTTGAGGTTCTTCGCTGGATAGCTGAATCGGCTCCGACAAGTTCCAGCCCATTTGAGACAGACGGATGCGGAACTCTTTGAACTGTCGTTCGCTGATGATGTCGAGGGCGCGCGCCTTTTGTACCAGCGCCCCAATGGAAACGCGCCATTTCGCCTTGAGCTCCGTCAGGCGGGGAAACTGCCGGGTTGTCAGTCCGGCTAAGTCCACGGCAATTTCGTCGCTAGGCAGCAACAACTCGCTCGCGAATTCATTCGCCTGCTGCTCCTGGCTGTCGTTCGGGCGGACGTGCATAACCACGTGGGCCAACTCGTGCGCGAGTGAGAACCGCAGCCGATCAGTGGGCAAGCCGCTGTTCACGACAATAATGGGAACAGCACCGGTCGGCCAGGTGCTGAACGCATCCTGGCCAGCCGTCCCAACGGAGCGGATGACCACGGCGACGCCGAGGCGATCGGCCAGCGCCATCATGTTTGGGATCGGGCCTGAGGAGATCCTCCACTCGGCTCTTGCCAGCTGCGCGATTCTGGTAGGCGAATCAAACTCGTCGATATCCATGCGACGCAGAGCGATTTCGGGTCCATCGACGTCTGCCAACAGGCCCGCGACTGTTAGCCGAGTGAGATGCCCGATGGCCTCGACCCGCTTTCCGTCCGCGACAGTGACCTTGCTCGAGCGGCGTCTGTGGAACATGCACGAGACCTCGAGCCCAGTGCTGGGCCCGGGCGCTGTCAGCAAGGCGACGGGGGCATCCAGCGCGATGGCGACGGCATTGAGTCGTTCGCCCGTCAGCTCTATGACTCTGGACTCAATCTTAGAAATGTAACCCTGGGTCACGCGCGCTTCTTCTGCTAGCCGCTGTTGCGTCCATCCCCGAGCCTCGCGCAACACCGACACCATTTCCGGGTTGGCTACACCGTGCACGGATGTCGAGTCGGCCTCGATGAGGAGTTCGGGGATGTCCACGGACCCAAGGTAGCACCCTTAGAATGTTATCGGAATATTCGACACGACGCTTGGACGGTTGAAGAGGAGACAAGACGCTTCGTCCGTCGACGAAATCCCGGCGCACGCCGGTGAACGGGCCTGCAGCCTCATTCAAACCGCGCTCCTTCCGCGGTCGTTCCCGATCCGTGCTGTCTCGGCCGCGTGGGCCCCACGGCAATCCCGGAACCCGAGACGTGCTCCGGACGGATCGCCGAAGTTTCGACGGCCAGCATGCTTCTCGCAGCCGGGTGAAGGCTCCACGCCGCGAACGCACGTTGTTGAAGACTCTGGAGATCGAGGTCGATATTGCTACCAACTGCGTCCCCAGTCGTCTGCAGCTGCACATTTTCCGTTGCGTGCCGCTCAGCCTGGACTGCAAGCACAGCCAAAGCGCGACATCACGTGCGACTAAACGCATCACGACCCCGGCGTTCGCGCCCGCCACTCATGATTGGACCCACCCAACACCCGGCTGGGCGCTCAGCCGCGGCGAGTCCCTAAGATCGGTCGACAAGCAGCGGCGGCGCCTGTCAGGTGACGCTCGATCGATAGGAGGTCAGGCGTTGTCCGAACTTGACAGCAAGACGGTCAATCTCATGCAGCTGTTCGGCCAAGAGTATTTTTTTCGTATACCGGACTACCAGCGGCCGTTCCTCTGGGATAAGGACAACCTCTCGGACTTGATCGACGACCTCAGGGACGCGCCCAAGAACGAGGACTACTTCCTCGGGACGCTGGTTCTCCACGAGACAGACAAGAGCGTCTTTGACGTCGTGGACGGCCAGCAGCGCCTTACGGCGCTGTGCATTCTCTTAGCTTGCCTGCGCGACTCAGAATCGCTCTCGGACGATGAGAAGACTGAAATTCAGTCGATGCTGGTTCAGCCTGGGAAGTCATTGGCCAAGATCCCGGCGAGGAACCGCCTCCAGGTCAAAGATACGCAAGCCTTCAATAAGATTGTCGGCACGGTAGGCGGTACTGTCGCCGACTCGGCGGAGCTCGACCAGCACATCGGGAACGGCGAGCAGCGCTACCGAGACGCGGTTTTGATCTTCATGGGCCGCGTAGCTGACCTTTCGGCTGATGGAGTTCGGGAGCTGGCATCATTCGTGATCCGGCGATGCGTCGTCATCTACCTAGCGGCCAAGAGCTTCAGCGACGCATTCCGGCTCTTTACAGTCGTGAACGATCGAGGCAAGCAACTTCGGCGTATCGACATTCTGAAAGCCCAAAATTTGGCGCCGGACATCATCGCCAACGACGACGTCCGCGCGCAGTACGCGGCTAAGTGGGAGTCGCTCGAAGAACAAATTTCCGAGGCGAGCTTCGAAGATCTGTTTAGTTCTCTTCGGCTGATTTACGTTCAAGACAAGCCGCAAAACGACCTGCTCAAAGAATTCAACGACCGTGTCTTTGGGAAGGCGGGCAAGCCTACCAAAGGGACGGTCTTCATTGACACTCTCGAGAGCTACGTTGCGCTCTACGACCAGCTCTTCATCGGGCGGACCTTCATGTCGACCACCAAGGACGCCGCCCGCTTCAAGTCGCTGATTACGGCGATGGTTGCGGAGTTCCGGGCAAGCGAGTGGCGCGCGTGTGTCTTGCAGTACGCGAAAAAGTTCGGCAGGTCCGGAATGACCGAGTTTCTGCTTCGCCTTGAGAAGCTGTATTTACAGCATTGGGTTGGCGGGGTACGAAAAGACGAGCGGTACTCCGCTTACACGGACATTCTCAAAACGCTGGATGTCGTAACAACAGGCCCTGCGGTGGCCCGCAAGATTACGGCCGACCTCGAAGTGATCCGCGACGGTTGTCGAGTGCGGAACTTCTACGGCGCTGGCTACTCGAAGTACCTCCTGTTGCGCGCCGAAATCCTGGCGTCCGAACTGTCCGAAGCTCGAGAATTCACGGTCCGATCAGTCGAACACGTGCTGCCGCAGCATCCGCGCGCAGGTGGCGGGTGGGCAACGGCATTTCCCGAGCCATTGCTCACTGAAGTCGTCAACACCGCGGGCAACCTGGTGCTGCTCAGCAAAGCCAAGAACTCATCTGCCCAGAACAAAGAGTTCGCAGAGAAGAAGAACACGTACCTCAAACCGCGTGTGAGTGACTTCCCTAGGAGCATGGAAGTCCTGAAGGCGCCAAAATGGACCAAACAAGTCATAGAACGCAGAACGGAGGAATTCGCAAAGACCGTGCTGAGGGACCCGTGACCCGGGTCTGGGCGAGCAGGACGTATCCTGCGGCAAGCCGCGAGAACGGATTCCGACCAAGAAAGCGCGAACTTTCAGGGGACTAAGCTCGGTGGGCTGCCTGCCACGTCCGACGGTCAAGGGGAACTACGCAGTTGGAAAAGGCGCGCGATGTTCCTGCTGCCGCATCGGAAATGCTATCTGCTGGATTTGGGGACCCGCAGGGCCCAAGGTGTCCCACGCGGGAATGTGGTGCTAGACGCTTATCCGCGCCTGGGCTCCCAACCCCAAATTTCTGCCGCAGCGTCTGTTCCGGCGGCGAACAGGAAGCTTAGTGTCACCCGCGACGAGCTCGGGTGGCGGGCTGAAAGCCAACGACTATGAGACAGCAGTCAACGGCGGTAACTGCCAGTCGCTGATTTCCATGGGCTGCAGCCGACGGACCCGCGACGTGGGCGGACACTTCCGCTTCTGCCGATGAGCGGAACTGGCATGACTGCGCGTCGGTGGATAACAAGAACGCAGCGAGGCTCGGCAGGATGATGCGGCCCGCTTCGCCGAGGTATTGCCTGGCGGCCATCTCCCCGAGGACACCGGTCCAATGATCTAGCTGCGCTGAACTGCCGGTGACCTTGCTTCCGGCGCTGACCTTGCACCAGGACCTCCGGCAGAACTACCCGGCCCTGGCGCCGTAGGTCACGGCGTCATTGCGTCATTGCGTTGGGGCCTCTACACGGCGGCGAACAGGTCTGGGCGGACTCGTCGAGCGATCTCATCGGCGATCTCATCGATACTGAATTCCGAGGTGCTGCGAGCAACCTTGTCGGCCAGCGAGGGACTCTGAGCACGCACCTCGTCTTTAGTCACCTTGTGCCAGATGGGCAGCAGATTCTGGTCGCCAGCGACGCTACGGGTGACGATTCCGTCGAGTTCATACTGCGGCCAGCCCTTGGCGAAGAACGCCTCAGAGAAGACCACCACACCAAAGGCGCTACGTGCCAAGCCCTGGTCAATCTTGCGGCGAAGGCTGTCTCCAATGCCGAGTTCCGCCTCGTCGAACCAGACGTCAAGCCCGTGAGTCGTGAGAGCCGCGTACAAGGGACGAGCGATGTCAGCCTTGTCTTCACCGGCGTGGCTAATGAAGACGTCCCAGCTACGTCCGTTGACGAGTCCGGCGGCGGGCGGCCGGTCTACTCGGACGTCCGACAGCGACGCCGGCGGCGCTGAGCGAGCGATAGGAAGCGGTGGCGGCTCGATTCTGACGCTTGAACTGACCCGAGCGTTATGAGCCATGCCTTGCAGGTCAACGGCTACGTACCAGTGGCCGTCTTGCGGGATGGTGATGCGGTGCGGTGACTGCCGCACTAAACCGCCGTAATACCGGTGCTGGCGACCATTCTTGTAGGCGTTGAAGTTCGAGGAGTCCATCAGACGGACGTTGGCGGCGTTGCCGTTCAGAGTCACTACGGCGGCCGAACCTCGCTTCTGCTGGCCGAGGTCGTGCTGGACGAAGTTCATAATTTGCCTTTCAGCTAGATGTTGTCAGCAGTCTGGGCCGCCCGTACGACATTTAGTGCGATAGGAAACGATCTACCTGGAGGCGGCCTGAATGATCGCCACGGCGAATTCGATGCGCAGGGAGTGCCGGACCCAGGGGACATCGCTGCCGCCTGGGTCCGGCTTGGGACGTCAGACTCGCTGGGTAATAGTCCCGCCGGGGTTACGGCGTCCCGTCTGCTCGGTGACGAATCGGCCACTCGAAGCTGATCGAGTCACCGACCGAGAGTTGCTGGTACCGGCACCGACCCGTTCGGTCGTTGTCTTGCCGGGCCAGCGAGCCACAGTGGCCTTGCTGACGAAGCGTCCTGACGACGCCGACCGGTTCACAGACTTGGCCATGGTCACCTCCGAGGGTGATCGTGACCTGCTGCGGTTCCCGAGACTTCATATCCGGGTCCGCTACGGTAAGCGTGTGTTGCACTGACCGACAGGTCGGAAAGTGGTGGGGCTCGAGGCCAATCGGGTCCCACCACTGTCAGGTCGAATTGACCTTCCACACCCGTATATAGGTGGCCTTAGGCCCGTTTTCCCCCAAGGTTTTTGCTCCGAGTTTTTGTGGAGTCGGAAGCCGCCACGATTCGGGTGGCCGTGGCCCTAGGGACGGCGAGCCGGGCGGCCTGAGCCTTCTTCGTGCCAAGCGACGATCGTTCGATCGCCCGGTCGATCTTGCTGTTCATGCGGACTCCTTTCCTCGGCGAACTTGTTTGCGGCCGTAATCAACCATGCGTTCCACGGCCTTCTCAGTTTTTTGGAGCCGCTCCGCTATCTCGCCGTACGTGTAACCCCACGCCCACAGCACCATGGCTCGGCGTGCATCGTCGTTGCGAACCAGGCGGAGCGCCTCGATCTGGGTTCGCTGGTCCAGGACCACATCTTCAAGGCCGTAGTCGCTTGGCCGCTTGATGTCGAGAAGACCATCACGATTGAGTTCGTACTCCGGGACCTGAGCGAGCCAGCTTCGGTAGATGTTAGGAAATTGACGGATGCACTGGCCCACAAAATAAGTGGTCAGCGACGCTCCTCTAGCCGGGTCCCACAATCCAGGGACCAGCACCTCGTCACGGAAGTACGTGAGTGCGACGGTGATGACCTCGCCAGCAAGGGACTCTGCTTCGACGGAGTCGAGAGCGCCCGTCGGCGGACGCTGAACGGGTCGACCGATCTTGGCGCACTTCTCGAAGATTGTCCCGGTAACGCTCCAGGCCGTCACGACGGACATGCCATAGCGCACGAGCTCTTCGGCAGCTCGCTGATACTCAGGACCGTTGAATCCATGCCGCCGAAGTTCGCCGATCAGATTGCGGTCCCCGGCGAGTCGGTCGATTCGGGCCGCTTCTTCGCGCTCATCAACCCTGTCGGCCCAGTCGTAAATCGAGGCCTTCGTGTCGGGTTTTAGGCGTGCAACATCGGCTCCGGGACCATCTGGCCCAGCGAGCCCGAGGCTGCTCATGTCGCCCTTCCCTCCACGATGGAGTGTGCGTCTGCTTGCGGCCACCGACTTCGTCGTCGTCCCCAACCGCACGGACGCTCCTTCGTAGGTGGGCGTCCGCGCCTTTCCCCCCAACTTTTTTCAAGATTTTTAAAGTGAGCGGATCTCGCCGGAGCTGAGGCTGGCCGGCAGGTCTACGAGACGGCAGAATACGTCGACGTCCCTAACGCGCCGGATGCTAACGCTGCGTGCATAGCAGCCAATAAGTGCTTTCGCTGCTCGCGCGGCGGGCCGGCCGGAAGCAGAAGCGCGGCTTCCAACGTTCGAGGTCGGGGAAGAGGCCGCGCCTCTCACGGTCTGCGAGGAGGCCGCGCATCGGCGGCCCCGTTTCGGGGTACTTGTCGCCCAACCCGGCCTGTCCAAAGCACAAGTAGTTGAGGACGACGAGTTGCCGGTGATCGCTGGTGTGGCTCATTACTTGCAACACACCGCAGGTGCGAAGCGGACGCTCCCCGGCGCCGACCAACCAAACACCCGCGCCTCTTAGGCCGTCTTTGCCGCTCAAGCAAGGCAACTGCGAGAACATCCGCTCATGCCGCGAGGCGCGCGATCGTCCTTACCGTCTACGCCGATGATCATCCGCTCGTCGGCCACAGCGGAAGTAACCGACCACGTCACGGATGGAATCTGGCTCTGTCACCGTCCTTGCCGTATCCGCGTCGGCCGGTTCTGCGGTTTACGTCATGTCGGTGCCGCTGGGCGGAAATCTGTCGAGGGCATCGAACGCTGCGCGGCGCCGGCATCCGGCCACGGCGCGGCAGGAACTCGAGCGGGCTGTCGAGATGGTGAACTTGGCGTCGGCTGGACGGGGTCCCCGTCAAAGCTCCGGGTCGGCAAGGCCGCCCCTGAGTAGGTCTGAGAGCAGGGCCGGGAATTCGGTGAGGTCGGGAAGCAGCCAGTCTGCGTCGGACGGGACGAGCGGCCCCGTCGCGACGCCGACGCTGGTGGCACCGGCCAGACGCGCGGCGGCCATGTCGAGCGGATGATCTCCGACGTAGACGGTGGCGCCAGCGGCGGCGATCGCGTCAGCCTTCAGCTCGCCCCACAGTGATGAGTGCAGCTCATCGGCGTCCAATCCCGCCCCGGTCAGGCATGCCGTGGCAAGGTCGCGTCGTTTCGCGGTGACCACGACGATCCTGCCGCCGCTGGACCGCACCGCTTCAAGGGCCTGTGCTGCGCCGGGGAGCGCAACCGTGAGGTGGGCAGTTTGGAGGTACGTGCCTCGGTAGAGGTCCAGGTCTGTACCCACCGGCAACCATTCCTCCAGTGGCGGCCCAAGACTTTCCGCGAGAAACTCATCGAGACTGAGTGCCCGTAGAGCGACCCGCACGCCAGGACGGGGATCCACGAGCGTCATGTCTAGGTCGAAGCCGACAACGAGGTCCGTCACTTCGCCGAGGCTAGGCTCGATGGCCGGGTTGAACGGGCTTGAGCAGTGGGCTACCGTGGGCCTGCCGGTGACGGGGTGGCTTCTGGCATCGCCGTCACCGGAAACTGACCGAGCGCGGGGTCCATTCCGCTGATGGTGCAGCCGGGGCGCGGTAACGGCGCAGCTGCGCACTTCAAGCTGGTTGCACCCGGACTGTGCCTCTGGCAGACCGGAAAGAGTCACGCGCTTGCCAGGGCCAACGGCGAGCGGACATCCTGGGTAGGTGTACGCCGAGACCGAACGCGCGGGCCTATGCGAATTTCTCGATCTTCAGCGGGAAGCGTTGATCGGGAGGCTGCAGGGAGTTTCTGACGAAGACGCCCGGCGGGCTCCAACTGTAAGTTCGTTGTCGCTACTGAGCTTGGTAAAACACTCGGCAATCTGGGAGCGGCGCTGGTTTCAGGTCGTCGTTGCCGGACGAAGCTTCGCGGGCGAGTGGTTGGACGTGCTGCCGCAGGACGAGAACGGGTTTCGGCTCGACGACGATGACACCGTGGAAACCATTGTCGCGTATTACCGACAACAGATTGCCGCGTCGCGGAAGATCCTCAAGTCGGTTGATCTGGACGCACCGTGCGCCTGGCCGAACCTGGCCGGGAACCTGCGGTGGGTCGCGGTGCACATGATCGAGGAGACCGCTCGGCACGCCGGCCACGCCGACATCATCCGCGAGACCATCGACGGCGGTCGAGAATAGCTGCGTGGTAAGACCGTTCGCCAATGCTGGTTACCGCTGAACGGACTCATCTGCCGCGATGAGCGCGCTGCCCAGCAACCGACCTCGGCAAGATCGGGTGCAAGGCGCCGGCGTCGATGTCGAAGTCGCGGTGTTCGAGGGCGACTTCCCGGATGCGTAGGTGGCCAAGAAGGCTGTGGCGGTCAGGGTTCTTGAGGTCGTCGGGCATGGCGATTGATGAGGGCGGTGACCTGGGTGAGTTCGAGTAGTTGGCGCTCCGGGGAGGTGCCTGTCTGGCGCCGATAAATCGGCAGAGCCCGCGGCGACCCTCTCACTGCGGATGGACGGAAAATGGACCAAAGATCTTGGAGTCCACTCTCATGATCGTCGATCATGGCCGTGAGCTGGCGCTATACGGTGGGCCGTCGGGGGCTCGAACCCCGAACCCGCGGATTAAAAGTCCGCTGCTCTGCCTATTGAGCTAACGGCCCGGGGGATCAGGACTCTCGCGAGAGGCTGACCGCTCCGCAGGCCATCTTGCCCGAGCGGCGGGCTAGACGCCAAGCGTCTACCCCGACGGGGCTCAGACCTGTGCGTATTCGTCTGCGGGTTCGGGTTCGTAGGTCATGTGGTCTGGGGGTGCGATGGGGTCGGGGAGGTCGTCGGGGCTGTACATCATGACGCGGTGTTCGGTTTGGAAGTAGGCGAGGTGGAGTTCGGGGGTTTCTTGGCACCAGGTGTCGGGGTCGTCGGGGAGGTCGTGGTGGGGGTAGCCGGTGTAGTCGGCGAAGGCGAGGGGGTATTCGTGGCCGGCGGGTGAGGTCCAGGTGGCTTGGCTGGTGTTGGGGTCGCGGCGCAGGGTCCAGTTGGTTTCGTGTTTGAGCCGGTGGTGACTTTCGCAGCAGGGGCCGAGGTTGTTGCGGTCGGTTTTTCCGCCGGTGGGGTGGTGGGGGTTGTATCTGCGGGTGTGGTCGAGGTCGGTGTTGACGGCGGGCCGGTTGCAGGTGGGGAAGGCGCAGGTCTGGTCGCGGGCGTGGATGTAGCGGGCCAGGGCGGGGCTGGGTTGGTAGGTGGTGTGGCCGAGGTCGAGCAGGTGGCCGGTGAACGGGTCGTGGATGAGTCTTCGCCATTTCCCGTCGGCGGCCAGGGTGCGGGCGAGCGGTGCGGGCAGCGGTCCGTAGCCGGTGAGTTCGGCGGGCTGGTCGCGTAGTCCGAGCAGGGTGGGCAGGTCGATGGTCAGGTTCACCTGGACCGTTGCGGCAGCGCCGGGGGCCAGGCCGGTCGTGAGGGCGGTGAGGGCGTCGGCGCGTAACGCGTCGATGGGGGTGTGGTTGTCGGGGCCGGCGGCCTGTTCTGCCTGGCGCATGGTTTTGGCGAGACGGTCGGCTGCTGTGTAGACGGCCATGACGTCGGTGGCGGAGGAGACCAGGCGCAGTTCGGCCATCCCGTCGGGCAGGGCCCACCATCTGATGTCGCGTTTGGTGTGGGCTTGCTTGGCGCGGGTGGCGGCGGTGCGGGGTTCGACGGCTAGCACGGCGCGGTGCAGGCGACGCCGGAATTGGGTGATGGTCTGCCGCCGGGCGGCGGGCAGCACCTTGTCGATGACCCATTGCCGCTTGTCGGCGGACAGGCTGCAGGTGGTTTCGAGCAACGCGTTGACATGGCCCGGGGTGAGGTCGCCGGCGGCGAGCGCGGCAAGGACGTCGGGGAGTTCTTCGGTGAGGGTGCGGGCGGTCTCGAGCCGGATGCAGGCGGTGTCTTCGGTGATGAGCAGGGCGGCGGCGATTTCGGCGTGGGCGGCCCGGATCGGCATGTCCGAGTTGTCGATGCTTTGCCGGCCGGCGTAGGCGAGGGCTTCGACGGTGGCTCCGACCGCGACCAGCAGCGGCTGGTTGTGGGCGGCCATCCAGCGGGTCTGCAGCTCCCAGGCGACCATCAGGTCCACCTGCGCGGAGTCGCTGACGGCTTCGGGATCTATGCGGGAGAGGGCTGTGATGACCTCTGCGCCGGGCGGCGCGATCAGTGCCGCGGCGATGACACCGGCAGCACTGAGTAGGTCGAACATGCATTCGACAGTACGCGTCTGAGCTGCCCAGAAGGACGGATCCGGGATCTTTCTGGGGCGATTTCGGAGCTGGAACTGGCGCGTCAATTCATTCGACCCGTTCACGTAGGCGCGAAAGGATGGAGTGGTGAGCACCGCGACTACCGCCGAGATCCAAGTCCGTCTTCTGCGAGACGAGGACGTCGCCGCCGCTGATGAGGTCGCGTCCACGGCCCTGCGCGAGGTCGGTGAGCAGTTCGGTTTCTCGATGGGGGTACGCGATGCCGCACGTATCGCCTGGGCACAGTCGCGCATCCGCCACATCGCCGAGACCGATCCCGAAGGCAGCGTGGTGGCCGAGCAGGACGGGGAGATCGTGGGGGTCGGGCTCGCGATCCGGCGGGGGTCGCTCTGGTTCCTGTCGCTGCTGGCGGTCCGCAAGGGGCTGCAGGGCGGGGGAGTCGGACGTCGGATGATCGACGCGACCCTCGACTACGGCAGCGACTGCACCTCGGCCATGATCTGCGCATCCCCCGACCCCAAGGCGCTACGCCGGTACGGCCGGGCGGGCTTCGAATTGCACGCCGGCTTCGAAGCGACCGGGACCGTCGATCGGACCGAGCTTCCAGCCGGCCTCGGCGTCAGGGACGGCGACTGGGACCGCGACCGCGACCTGGTCGAGGAGCTCATCACGGCGCGGCGCGGCGCGCCCTACGGTTCCGACCTCGATTGGTCACGCGAGCAGGGCGTGCAACTCCTGGTCCGCGACGGTGAGACGCCGGATGACCGTGCTGTCGTCCTGTTCAAGGACGGCCACGTGGGCACGCTGGCTGCAGCCTCCGATGCGGCGGCGACCAGGGCGTTATGGGCGGTCCTCGCCGAAGCGACCGGAGAAGTGACGGTGGGCTATTTGATCAACAACCAGCAATGGGCCATCGACGTAGCGCTGGCGGCACGCCTCTCGCTCGCGATGACAGACACGCTGTGTGCTCGCGGAGCGATCACCCCGCCGACCCCGTATCTGGTCTCAGGGCTCTGGGGCTGATCAGGGAACAGCGACTTAGCGGCTGGTGCTCAGATCCTGTGAGCCGATCACGCGTAGCAGATCAAGCTTTTCGCGGGCGTCGGTGCCCTCGGTGGGAAAGAAGACCAGCATCTTGATGTCGGACGTCGGGGTCAGCAATACCTCGCACGTGACATGAAGCAGGCCGACCTCTGGATGCACGATGCGCTTGCGGTCGTACTGCCGAACGGCGACCTCGTGGAGATCCCAGAGCTCCCGGAATTCAGCGCTGGCAGCCTGCAGATCCCGCACGAACGATTCGACATCCGCATCTCCCGAACGCCGGGCCGCCGTCGCTCGGAGGTCGTTCACATGCTGCACGGAATGGTGGCGCCAGTCCTCGCGGGGGAACCGGTCGCGCTTGTCGGGATCGGTGAACCAGAGCCAGGCGAAATTGCGCTGCCGGCCGGTCCCGGAGCGGGCGCCGAGGGTGAGGTCGGCCATCGAATTCTGCCAGAGCACCTCGCCGAGATCGGTGAGGATGCAGACCGGGAAGTCCGTCAGGTGGTCCGCCAGCTTGATGAGTCCTGGTCGGATGTGACCGTGGCTGCGTCGCGACGGCGGCGTCAGACCCGCCAGGTGGAACAGGTGGTCGCTCTGATCGGCGTCGAAGCGCAAAGCCCGCCCGAGCGCGTTCAGAATCTGCTCTGACGGATGCGGCCCGCGACCCTGCTCCAGCCGCGCGTAATAGTCCGACGACATACCCGCGAGCATCGCGACCTCGTCGCGTCTCAAGCCAGGGGTGCGCCGTCGAAATCCCGGAGGCAGGCCCACGTCGGCGGGACGGAGCACGTCGCGCCGTCGGCGAAGGAAATCCGCCATCCCCGCTCGATCCATCACCCCATCAGCATGCGCTGTCGCACCGAACGCAGCCAGGGATCGCCGCTCCCTGGATAAGCGGGGCCTGTGAGGAACGGCTTCGAGGGGGGAGGTTGGTAGTGCACCCCAACGAAGGAGCTTTCAGATGGACATCCGCCAACTAGGCACAACCGGCCCTCAGGTCTCGGCGCTCGGCCTCGGCTGCATGGGCATGTCGGGAATCTACGGACCGTCCGACGAGGCCGAGAGCATCGCCGCTATCCACGCCTACCTCGACGACGGCGGGAACCTGCTCGATACCGGTGACTTCTACGGCTCGGGCCACAACGAATGGTTGATCCGCAAGGCCCTCGAGGGCAGGAATCGCGATGAGATCGTCCTGTCGGTGAAGTTCGGTGGACTACGCACACCGAGCGGCGGCTGGGGGCCTCCCGATACCCGTCCTGCCGCGATGCGCAACTTCCTCGCTTACAGCCTGCAGCGCCTCGGCGTGGACTACATCGACGTCTACCGCCCGGCCCGACTGGACGCCACCGTCCCGATCGAAGAGACCATCGGCGGCCTCGCGGAGATGGTCGAGGCCGGCTACATCCGTCACATCGGACTCTCGGAAGTCGGGGCTGAGACGATCCGTCGAGCGGCTGCCGTCGCACCGATAGTGGACCTGCAGATCGAGTACTCGGTGCTCTCCCGCGGCATCGAGGAGAGCATCCTGCCGACCTGCCGCGAGTTGGGCATAGCGATCACGGCCTACGGCGTTCTCTCGCGGGGTCTGATCTCGGGCGCAAAGCCAGCAGCCGCCACCGACTTCAGGGCCCACAGCCCGCGCTTCCAGGGCGAGAACCTTCAACGCAACACGGAGCTGATCGAAAAGCTCAGCGGACTCGCCGAGGCCCATGGGATCACCGTCGCCCAGCTGGCAATTGCCTGGGCTGCCAATCGCGGGGAAGACATCATTCCCGTGATCGGCTCACGCAAAGTGCAGCAGGTGGCCAGCGCCATCGAGGCCATGGACGTGAAGCTCTCTGACGACGAGATGGCTCAGATCGATGCGGCGATCCCGGCCGGCGCGGCGGCAGGCGACCGCTATGCGGCGGACCAGATGGCCCACCTCGACAGCGAGCGTTAACGGACGCACTCGGCCGCGTAACGGGTGGGAGCAACCCCCACGGCGGCGGTGAAATCGCGTACGAAATGGGACTGGTCGTAGTAGCCCAGATCCAGCGCGAGCGCGGACCAATCGACCGGTCCCTCAGCAGCGCGGGCCGCCGCTTCATGCATGCGGAAGCGGCGGACCACCCATTTGGGTCCGACGCCGACGTACTCGGTGAAGAGTCGCTGCAGGCTCCGGTTGCTGGTGCTCAGCATCGCGGCCAGTTCTTCGACCCGGACGATGGACGGGTCGTCGGCGATGGCGGCAACAGCGGCCCTGGCCTCGTCGATCATGGGGTCCGGACCCAGTAAGTCAGTGAGCCAATCCTCTGCAGCTGCAGCCTTTTCGGCTGAATCAGAAGCCGCATTGACCGCCGCCACGAGTGAACGGGTGTCGGCGGTTACGACGCCCTCGGCGGGCAGCACCCGACCGCGCAGAGCGGAGACCCGGCTCTTGAAAGGCGGCCCAGCAGTCAGCAGAGGGCGGAACCCGCCGGGGTGAAACTTGATGCCGAGCACCCAACCCGAGCCACTCAACGAGCGGGTGAAACGCGCCCGTGGAACCCCGTAGACCAGCGCCCGTCCGGCCTCCACGACGAGGTGAATGCTCGGATAGGGCAGCGTCTCCTGGGTACGCACCTCGCCTTCCGGCACGCTCCAGGAAACCGACCAGTAGAGCTCGACCGCGGCTGCCACTCGCTTGCCGGGAGGGTGGCGATCCAGCCGGATCTCGTCTCCGTAGGTCTGCGGCCGCAGCAGCCCGACCGAGCCAGTGAGGACCGTCCTTGCCACGACGCCAGCCTAAGCAGCGGTCTAATCTGGCGCGATCGTGCAAGACCTCGCGATCCACAGTTCCTACCGTTGCAGACCAGGGAAAGCCGATCAGAGGGAGCGACACATGAGCACGTCAGCGAAGTCGATAGCCACTGTCCGGTCCTGGGACGAGAGCCCCTATGACGAGTCGGAAGGCACTCCGAAGACAGTCAAGGCCAGCATTCGCTACTCCTACGAAGGTGACATGCAGGGCGAGAGCGTGGCTGAGATGTTGATGATCTACGTCGGTGAGGAGGCTGAGTACGTCGGCCTCGAGCGGGTCACGGGGAGCGTCGAAGGGCGCGCCGGCACGTTCGTGGTGACCTCGGTCGGCGGTTTTCATGACGGGGTCGCCGCATCAACCTGGAATGTCGTCCCGGGCTCTGGCACCGACGAGTTGAAGGGGCTGACCGGAGCCGGCCACTTCGAGGCGCCCGAGCGGGAAGACGGCCTCGGTGAAGCTCGACTACGAGCTGGGCTAAACCAGCGAGCTGTAGACCAGCTGCCGCAGCTGAGGCCGGATCGGGTGCGTGCTCGACGGCAGCAGCTGCGTGAAGAAGTGGGCGGTGACCCTCTCGACGGGGTCGACCCAGAAGGCGGTGCTCGCGGCGCCCCCCCAGTAGAACTCCCCAGGGCTGGAGATGGTCTTGGACGGGCGCGGGTCCTCCACCACGGCGAAGCCGAGCCCGAAGCCGATGCCCTCGAAGGAGGTCTCGGCGAAGCCTCCGGTGGACAGCGTGCCCAGATCGGCGCCTCCGGCGAGGTGATTCTGCGTCATCAGGCTGATGGTGCGCGGCGAGAGGATCCGTGCTCCGTCGAGCACGCCTCCGCGCAGGAGCATGCGGGTGAAGCGCTCGTAGTCGGAGGCGGTCGAAATCAGGCCGCCTCCGCCCGAGAGCATCGTCGGCTGCCGTAACGCCGCGCTGCCGAAGGCGTCCAGCCGAGCGGCGAGCCCGGTGGCCGGGTCGGGTGTGTAGAGAGCGGCCAGCCGCTCTGCATCGGCGGAATCGGGATCGACCCACCAGCGCGTGTCAGGCATGGCCAGCGGTCCGGTGATGCGGTCGGCGACCGCCTTGTCCAGCGACTGCCCTGACCAGAGCTCGACGAGCCGGCCGAGTACATCCGTGGCGACCGAATAGCCCCATGCGCTGCCAGGTTGGAAGAGCAGCGGGAGGGCGGCCCAGGCGTCGCAAGCCGTGGCCAGGTCGGTGCCGGGAGGGGCGCCCCACTCGTACCCGGCCTTGCGATAGACCGCGTCGACGACGGACGTGTGCAGAAAGCCGTACGTCAGCCCCGCGGTGTGCGAGAGCAGATGCCACACCCGTACCGGCTCGGTTGCAGGAACGGTGTAGGGCTGTGAGGCGGAACCCTTGGTGTACACGCGAACGTCCGCGAATGAGGGGATCCAGCGGCTGACCTCGTCGGTGAGCTCGAACCGGCCCTCCTCCCAGAGGCTCATCGCGGTGACCGAGGTGACCGGTTTAGTCATCGAATAGAGCCTCCACAGGGTGTCGTCGACGACCGGTAAGCCGGCCTCACGGTCGCGCTGCCCGTACGTGCTGGAGTGCACGATCTCGCCGTACCGGGCGATCACGATCTGCCAGCCGGCCAGCAGGCCGCGGTCGACGTAGTCAGCGAAATGGGAGTCGATTCGCCCTAGCCGGCTCGGATCAAATCCGTGGTACTTCGGGTCAGCCGTGAGCTCTGGCAT
This sequence comes from uncultured Actinomycetota bacterium, assembly GCA_963839015.1. Lineage (GTDB taxonomy): Bacteria > Actinomycetota > Actinomycetes > Frankiales > Frankiaceae > DATAZK01. The sequence continues at coordinate 39,079 of CAWITL010000003.1, forward strand.
GGGCACATCGTGGCACGCTGCCTGTCGCGGTGTATGACTGCGGCCGAGGGTGAGGAGATTTTCGTGCACGCACTTTCAGGTGGCCGGGCAGTTCTTGCTGTGATCGCCGCCGCGACTGTCGGCCTGACAGCCTGTTCAGCCAGCACGACGGGTCCCCCTGAGGCGAGCAGCTCGGCGGGGAGCTCCGAGGCCCCGCAGGCAGCCATCGACGTGCTCAACATCCTCCCGCCCGGGAACGCGACGGGGCCGAGCCAGCGGGCCATGTATGACGCCCTGAACACGATCGATCCGGGCACGTTGACCGACGCCAAACTGTCGACGTACTACAAGTCGGCGGCGCTCGACCCGGCTCCTGGAACGGTCGTGAAGACCGAGACTCCCAAGGCCGGCGTGACCATCGAGCGTGACAAATATGGCGTGCCTTTCGTCTACGGCAAGACCGACGACGACACTGCTTACGGCGCTGGATATGCCGGCACCGAAGACCGCATGTTCGTGATGGACGCCCTGCGATACGCCGGAGCCGCGCGAGCCTCCGAGCTGCTCGGGCCGACGAAGGCGAACCTGGCGATGGACGCCAGCCAGCTTCGGCAGGCGGACTACACGCCGGCTGAAGCCGATGCCCAGATCGATGCGATCGCGCGCAGTGGGCCGGTCGGAAAGGATCTGGCCTCGCGGGTCGACGCGTTCGTCGCCGGAGTGAATGCCGCTCGCCAGAAGCTCTGCCCAACCGTCTCCGCGTCGACCTGCCCGTCGACCTACAAGTTGCTGGGGGTGACTCCCACCCCGTACACGCGGGCGGACGTCGTTTACGCAGGTTCGCTCGTAGGCGGAATCTTCGGAAAGGGAGGGGGCAACGAGGCGGCGAACGGCCTTTTCCTGCGCAAGCTCCAGCAAAGCGTCGGCGATGCAGTAGCTGCAAAGGAGTTCAAGGATCTTCGCGATGCGCAGGACCCGACGACCCCTGTCACCGTCCCGGGTGAGCAGCCTTATGGCGTCCCGGGCGCGATCGATGCGGCGTCGACCGCGCTGCCGGACATCCCCAGCAGCACCGTCAAGATCGCGCCCGGTACAGGTGGGCTTCCGACTGGTGCAGCCACGTCCGGCTCGGGTGCGGGCGGCGGCGAGACCCTGGCCGATCGCCTGCAGGTGCCCTCGGAGATGAGCAACGCGATGCTCGTCTCCGCCAGCCACACCACGACCGGCCATCCCATCGCGGTGATGGGGCCGCAGACCGCGTATCAGGCCCCGAACTTCTTCGACGAGATCGCCCTGCACGGGCCGCACTACGACGCCCGCGGGGTCGCCTTCGCGAACCTTCAATTCGCGGTCCTGATCGGTCATGGCCGCAGCTACGCCTGGTCCGCCACCAGCTCCAGCGGCGACGTCGTCGACATCGTCTTCGATCGGCTGTGCGACAAGGACGGCAGTAAGGCGACCATCAATTCGACCTCCTACCTCGACGACGGCAAATGCGTGGCCATGACCGGGGTCCCGCACGTGCTGCGCAATCAAGCCGGCAAGGTGATCGCGACGCTGCCCGACCTGCGTACGCGACACGGAATCGTGCAGTACCGGACGACCTCGGGTGGCACTCCGGTAGCGGTGGTCAGTGAGCGGTCCACGTACGACCACGAGCCGGATTCGATACTCGGCTTCGCCGAGATGAACGACCCCTCGAAGATCAAGAGCGCCCGTGACTTCATCGACGCGTTCAGCAAGGTCACCTTCACCTTCAACTGGTTCTACGCGGACACCCGCGACATCGCGACCTTCACGTCGGGGGCACTTCCGATAAGGGCCAAGGGGGTCGATCCCGACCTCCCGCGCTGGGGTGACCGGAAATGGGACTGGACCGGCTTCCTGCCTGCCGCCGACCATCCGCAGGCCATCAATCCGCCGTCGGGTTTCCTGGTCAGCTGGAACAACAAGCCGTCCGTCGGCACGTACTCAGCTGATGACCAGTGGGGCTGGGGTCCGGTCCAACGGGTGCTCGCCCTGAGGGATCGGCTCGAGGCCTCGATGAAGGCCGGCAAGATCAGCAGGTCCATCCTGACCGCCGACATGATCGACGCAGCAACGGTGGACGTGCGCGGCGCGTATCTGCTGAAGACCATGCTGGCCGTCGTCGGCAGCGACCCGAAGCTGAGGCCGTACACCGATCTGCTCGCGCAATGGGCCTCGACCGGCGCCCATCGCGTCGACCGGGCGCGGACGGGTCATTACACGGATCAAGCGGCGATCGCCCTGATGGACACCTGGTATCCGCTGGTCGCCAAAGAGGTGCTCACGCCCCGACTCGGCGCTCTCGTCAACAGCATTCCGGTGAGCCTGGACAACACGCCGGCTAGCGGTCGGGGGTCTTCCTGGGACAACGTGGGGTCCTACCAATGGGTCTCCCGTGATCTGCGCAGCGTGCTAGGTGAGGAAGTGCAAGGCGGGATGTCGCAGGGCTACTGCGGCAAGGGTGCGCTGGCGGCGTGCCGGTCCGAGATCCAGCAGACCCTGACTGACGCCGTAGCAGCGCTGGCGGCCAAGCAGAAGACCACCGACCCGGCGAAGTGGACTTACGACAAGACCCAGGACGACATCAAGTTCATGTTCCTCGGTGACACCGTCGCGCCGATCGACTGGCAGAACCGCTCGACCTTCCAGCAGATCGTCGGCTGACCGGATCAGGAAGGCTGTCAGCCCCGTGACAGCGAGGCTGACAGTAATTCGTGCGCGCTATGACAGTCCTTGCTGTCACGGTGTTCACATGTCATACGCGGTTGAGGCGCAAGGCCTCGTCAAGCACTTCGGGGAGACCCGGGCCCTGGACGGCATCGATCTGGCCGTCCCGCAGGGGACCGTCCTGGGAGTTCTCGGACCCAATGGCGCAGGCAAGACGACGGCTGTCCGGATCCTGGCGACCCTGCTCAAGCCCGACGCCGGCACCGCCCGGGTCTGCGGGCTCGACGTCCTCAAGGACGGCGTCAAGGTACGGCGTCAGATCGGTCTCACCGGTCAGTACGCGTCGGTCGATGAGGGACTCAGCGGCACCGAGAACCTGGTCCTCATCGGACGCCTGCTGGACCTTCCCCGGCGCGAGGCCCGGTCGCGGGCCAAGGAGCTGCTCGCCAGCTTCGATCTGACGGAGGCGGCCGACAAGCAGGCGAAGCACTACTCCGGCGGCATGCGCAGGCGGCTGGACCTCGCTGCCAGCCTGGTCGGGCGGCCCGCAGTCATGTACCTCGACGAGCCGACGACGGGTCTTGATCCGTCCAAGCGCGAGGACATGTGGCAGCTCGTACGGGATCTGGTCGATGACGGGACGACGGTGCTGCTCACCACGCAGTACCTCGACGAAGCCGACGCGCTGGCCGACGAGATCTGCGTGATCGACCACGGAAAGGTGATCGCGTCCGGCACCCCCGACGAGCTCAAGCACGTCGTCGGCGGCCAGACGATCGAGGTGCGCCCGGCAGACCGGGCGGACCTGGACGCGGTGGAACGGATCCTGGCCGGCATCGGTACGGGTCCGACCAAGTCGCCCGGCCGCGGCGTGCTCAGCGTCCCGGTCGCCGGCGACGCCGCGCTCGCCGAGATCACCACCCGGATGGCCGCCGAGGGCATTGCGGTCGCTGAATTCTCACTCCGGCTACCCAGCCTGGACGAAGTCTTTTTCTCGCTCACAGGACGTCATGAGGCAATGCCCACTGACGTTCTCGAAGATAGGGAGGACGCGGCATGAGCACCTTGACCGCTCCTGAAGAAACCCAGACCAGAAGTCAGATTCCGGCGGCCGCTGTCGGCTCCCAGTACGGAGGCAAGGAGGGGGTCCGGCCGGCGATAGGGCACGTCCTCACGCTCGCCGGGCGCACGATCCGCAAGATCGCCCGCACGCCGGAGCAGCTGGTCGACGCCACGTTGCAGCCGATTCTCTTCGTGGTCCTTTTCGTCTACCTGTTCGGCGGTGCCGTCAGCGGCTCGCGCCACGAATATCTGCAATTCGTCATTCCGGCGATCATGGCGCAGACGATTCTCTTCGCTTCGATGACCATCGGCGTGAACCTCAACACCGATATCAAAGAGGGCGTCTTCGACCGGTTCCGGAGTCTGCCGATCTCGCGTTCCGCTCCCCTCATCGGTGCCGTGCTTGGAGAGATGGTGCGGTTCGTCATCGCGTCGGCCTTCGTGATCGGCTTCGGCTACGTGATCGGCTTCCGGGTCCAGACGAATGCGTTGCAGGCTCTGGCCGCCGTGCTTCTGGTCCTGTTCTTCGCGCTCTGCATCTGCTGGGTCTCGGTCTTCATCGGCATGCTCGTCCGCGAGCCCGGCGGCGTGCAGGGATTCGGCTTCCTGCTGATGTTTCCGCTGACCTTCGGAAGCTCGACCTTCGTCCCACCGGACACGCTGCCCGGCTGGCTGCAGGCCTGGGTGCATGTGAATCCGGTGACGCATCTGGTCGACGCCGCGCGGGGGCTGATGCTCGGCGGTCCGGTGGCGTGGCCGGTGATCCAGAGCCTGCTCTGGTCGATCGGCATCCTGGCGGTCTTCGCGCCGCTGGCGATCCGGGCCTACCGCCGCAAGACGTAATCAGAACGGCCTGGCCCACTGGTTGGGATCGGGGTCGCGCGAAAGCTCTGCCAGAGCTTTCGTGCGGCCCCGATCGGCGTTCAGCGCTCAGTCGCTTCAGACTGGTGGAGGTTAGTTGGGACGTCCCGCGACGTAGAAGGTGGAGACCTCCCCGGTCGGGATGCGTACCGGATAGCCGGCCGCCTTCACCGTCGCCATTGCCTTCGAGTACAGGTCAGTGGCGGTCTGGGCGTTCTCGCAGTCGGCGATGACCATCACTTCCTCGGGCCCGTTCGAGCTCACGTGGATGCCCTCGCGAGTGCTGGAAGTGGGTAGTAGTCCAGCACGCCGCAGGACGGCCGATACGGTCGGCGCATTGATGTTCACACCCCTACCATGCGCTAGTTACCTGAATCGCGAGTCAGCGGGCCTCGCGAGTTGCTCTTCCAGCAGAACCAAGGCGTCGTTGTGCGCCAGCCGCCGGGAGTTCTCGAGTTCCGTTTCAGCAACGGCTCCGAGGGCCCCCTTGACCTTCGTGATGAGGGCGGCGGCGTCCGGATCGCTGCGGTCGGGGGCGCCGCGAACCGCATCAGCGGCTCCCAGCAGACGGGCTGCGAGCGCGACATCACCCTGTGCGAAGGCGAGCTCAGCGATCTTTACCCCGGCTAACGCCACGACCGGCATGTCGCGGGAGTCGATGGCGAGCTTCCAGGCCGTGACCAAGGAAACGAGTGCCTGCTCATACCGGCCCTCGGCGGTGTCCATGGCCGCCAGAGCGCAATGAATGGAGGACAGCGCCTGCGGAGCGACGTGGCCGGTGGTTTCCGAGCGCGCGATCGTTTCGACGATGAGCCTTCGACCCGCCTCGGGGTCCTGTTCGTAGAGCTGCTGACCAAGAGCGAACTCGGTCATCGCGACGAGCGAGCTCGAGCCACGCTGTTCGGCGAGGTCATGGGCTTCACGTAGCGAGGCGGCGGCGCCGGCGCGGTCGCCGCTGCGTTCCTGGGCCATGGCGCAGCGCAGCAAAAGGTAGGCGATGTCGTCGGCTGACCCGAGGTCGCGTAGCAGGTCAACGGCCTCGCGAAACTGCCCGACCGCCTGCTCGAGCTCCCCGTCGATGATGCTTACGGCGCCGGAGTTCGCGAGGGACATCGCTATGCCCCAGCGGTCGCCCGCCTCGCGGAAACCGCGCAAGGCGTCGTTGCTGGACTGACGGAGCGCGGCGAGGTCGCCGGCGTTTTCGGCGATGAGCCCGCGTATCAGATGGAGCGAGGCCCTGGCCCAGGGATCGGGGTGCCTGAGATGGCTCTCGATCGCACGCTTGGCCCCTTCCTCATCCCCGAGCATGAGGGCCAGACCGGGCTCGATGAGCGCCAGCAGTGGATGACCTGAAGTCAGGTCACCCTTGGCTACATGCTCCGCGAATTGGCGCGCCCGCTCCCGGTGCTGATCCCTCTCACCCATCCCCACGATGGCGAAAGCCCAGCCGACCACGCTGATGTCAAAGCCTGGCTCGTGCTGGGCGCCCGGCATATCGAGGATCTGGCTGCACCACCCAGCGGCGTCCGCCTCCCCGCCGACGAGGTGCCAGTACCAGGCGAGTCCGGCAGCGAACCGCACAGCGGTCTTGACGTCTGCGCTGTCGACGCAGAAGCGCATGGCGGCCCAAAGGTTGTCGCGTTCGGTGCCCAGGATGCGGACGTACTCCATCTGCCCGTGACCCCGGAGCCGCGGCTCCGCCTGCTCGGCAAGGGCGCAGAAATACTCCGCGTGAGCAGCGCGTGTGGAGTCGGTCCGATCCTGGCGCGAAAGCTGTTCGGCGCCGTACTCCCGCAGGGTCTCGAGCATCCGCCAGCGCATCACCCGGCCGACCGGTTGCAAGATCGATTTGTCGGCCAGCGCAGTGAGCAGTTCGAGGGTGTCATCCGCGTCGACATTGCTTACGGCCATTGCACTTTCGACCGTCACGCCACCGTGGAAGACCGCGAGCGCTTCCGCCAGATGACGCTCCGCCGGGGTGAGCAATTCCCAGCTCCACGCCACTACCGAACGCAGCGTCTGATGCCGCGGCACGGCGGTGCGGCTGCCACCGGTGAGCAACCGGAAACGGTCGACGAGCCGCGTGGCCACCACGTCGACGGGCAGCGTCCGCAGTCTTGCTGCCGCCAATTCGATGGCGAGTGGCAGGCCGTCCAGGCGGCGGCAGATCTCGATGACCGGCGCAACGGTCTCGTCGTTGACGCGCAATCCCGGACTGACCGCCGTTGCCCGGTCGGCGAAAAGGCGTACCGAAGCGAATTCGAGGGCTTGCCCGGGGGTCATGCCCTCCTGCGGCATCCCGAGGGGCAGCACCGGGCAGATCGCCTCGCCGAAGATCGCCAGGGGCTCGCGGCTGGTCGCCAGGATGCGTAGCAACGGGCAGCTCGCCAGCAGCTTCTCGGCCAGCCGCGCTGCCCCTTCGACGAGGTGCTCGCAGTTGTCCAGGACCAGCAGCACGCGCCTGCCGTTCAGCAGGTCGATGAGGCGGCTGACCGCATCGCGGCCGGCGGGCTGCACCTGCTCCAGCAGGTTCGTCTCGCGGGCCGAGAGGGCACCCAGGACGGCTCCGGCCAGCTCGTCCGGGTCGCTCACCGGAGCCAATTCGACGAGCCACACGCCGGCCGGAACGTCCGACGCCTGCTGCCCGGCAGCTATGGCCAGGCGGGTCTTTCCAGCACCACCCGGCCCGGTGAGGGTGATCAGCCGGTGCGAGCCCAGGAGCTGCTCGAGTTGCTCCAGCTCTTTGGTACGGCCGACGAAGCTGGTCAGGGCAGTCGGCAAATTGGTGCGCAATGCTGCGGGTCTTGGCGCCGGTGTTCCCACGAGCACTGCCTGGTGGGTCGCTGACAGTTCAGGAGACGGATCGAGGCCGAGCTCCTCGACGAGCGCGGTCCTGGTGCGGTCGTAGGCGGTGAGCGCGTCAGCCTGCCGCCCGGCCGCCGAAAGGGCGCGTATCAGCTGAGCGCAGGCGTGCTCTCGCAACGGCTCGGCAGCGACCACCGCTTCCAGTTCCGCAGCGATCTCGGCGTGCCGTCCGAGCTGCAGGGCGGCCTCGTAGCGATCCTCATCGGCGGTGCGGCGCAGCTGCTCGAGGCGGCTCAGAAACGGCTGGAGGAAGGCCGAATCCAGGTCGGCGAAAGGCTGGCCACGCCAGAGCTGACGCGCCTCTTCGAGAGCTGCGGCAGCACCATCGGGGTCGCCGCGGGCGAGCGCCTCCCGACCATGAGCGGCGTAGCTCTCGAAGCGTGAGATGTCGACGTCGTCAGCCGTGATCCGGAGCCGGTAACCAGAGGCTGATGATTCCAGGAGGTGCGGCCCGGGAAGGAGTCGCCGGAGCCTGGAGACCAAGGATTGCAGCGCATTCAGCGGGTCGCTCGGAGAATCCGCGTCTTCCCAGAGGGCCTCCAGCAGGGCCGAAGCCGGCACCCAGCGACCCGGCTCCAGGGCCAGCCTCACGAAAAGCGCGCGCAGCCGGTGACCACCGATCATGACGGGCTGACCGTCATCCTCAACGGCCAGCGATCCCAGGATGGCGATGCGCACCCTGCCAGTGTCTCAGCCTGGCGCGTCGGGGCCCGGCGCTGACGGCCATCGGGGAGGGGGGTCGTTGCACCCCATTTGGGGTCGTGTCAGGATCTGCCACAAACCTCTCGATGCGACCCAGGTCACACTCTCGGGCCCGATCCCTCCGAAGGGCGATCCGTGAATAGCAGTCTGAACAGTCCACCCGCTGACCGCTACACCGTGATATCCGCCGACTGTCATGCCGGTGCCGATGTCCCTGACTACAAGCCGTTTCTGGCACGCAGATGGCATGACGACTTCGACGCCTGGCTCTCGACGTACGTCGTGCCCTACGAGGATCTGAAGGGTGACAAGGGGTCTCGAAACTGGGATTCAGAACGCCGCCTGAAGGATCTCGAGAATGACGGGATCGTCGCCGAGGTCATCTATCCGAACACGGTGCCGCCGTTCTTTCCCAAGACCTCGCTGGTCGACCAACCTCCGGCGGCCAACGAGGGCGACGCGACCAAGCGATGGGCGGGGTTGCAGGCCCATAACAGGTGGCTCGCCGATTTCTGCCGGCAGGCGCCCGGCCGCCGGGCTGGGATCGCGCAGATCATGCTGCACGACATCGACGCAGCCGTCCGCGAGGTGCAGTGGGCCCACGACAACGGCCTGACTGGTGGGGTCCTGCTTCCTGGGACGCCCTATGGAGCCGGGCTCCGCCAGCTGCACGACATCGAGTACTACGAGCCACTCTGGGCCGTCTGCGAAGAGCTTCAGATGCCGTTGAATCACCATTCCGGCAGCTCGTCGCCGGCCATGGGCCCGACCAACGTCGACTCGGTGATCTTCCTGCTCGAAGTGACCTGGTGGGCGCATCGGGCGCTGACCAGCCTGATCACGTCCGGTGCCCTGGAGCGCCACCCGCAGCTTCAGCTGGTCTTCACCGAGCAGGGCACCGCGTGGATCCCGCCCGAGCTGGCTCGGCTCGATTACTTCTTCGACCGGATGGCGACGGCGGTCGGCTCTCAGGAGCACGTCTGGGGCGCGCCCGTGATGGCGAAGCTCTCGCTCAAGCCGAGCGAGTACTGGGCCCGTCAGTGTCACGTCGGGGCCAGCTTCATGCGGGCGGACGAGGCGAAGCTGCGTTACGAGGTTGGCGTGGACAAGATCATGTGGGGCAGCGATTACCCGCACAAGGAAGCCAGCTTTCCCGTTCTCGCGCGAGGCGATCCGGCTGGCTTTCGCCGACTGCCGGCCGGAGGAGACGGCCAGGCTGCTCGGCGGTAACGCGGCAGCCCTGTATGGCCTGGATCTGGATCTTCTGGCTCCTATTGCGGCCCGGGTCGGCCCTTCGGTAGCGGAGACGCTGCGACCCCTGACGGTCGGCGATGTGCCGCTCGAAGCAGAGCGCTGCCCGGCGTTCGTCGGCTTCAGTGGAGCAGCGTGATGGAGAGCCTGACCGGAAAGGTCGCTGTCGTCACCGGCGGCGGCAGCGGGCTGGGCCGGGCGCTGTGTCAGCGCTTCGGGCAGGAAGGGATGCACGTCGTCCTGGCCGACGTGATGCCGGACCGGGTCGAGCAGACCGCCAAGGAGCTCGTCGCGGAAGGGCTCGATGTCACCGGCGTCCAGACGGACGTGACCTCGCAGGAATCCGTGAACGCCCTTCGTGACGTGACGCTCAGCAAGTACGGCGCAGTTCATGTGGTCTGCAACAACGCGGGCATCGGTGCGGGGGCTGAAGGCAAGCTCTGGGAGCACGAGGCCAACGACTGGAAATGGGCCCTCGCCGTCAACCTCTGGGGCGTCATCCACGGCATCAATTCCTTCGTCCCGGCGATGCTGGCCGGCGGCGAGGAAGGCCACATCATCAATACGTCGTCGGGCAACGGCGGTATCTCCCCGCTCGCCGGGACTCCGCAATATGCCGTCACCAAGGCGGGCGTCGTGACGCTCACCGAGTGCCTTTACGCGCAACTGCGCGAAGTCAGCGACAAGGTGAGCGCCTCGCTGCTCTTCCCCGGCCCGCACATGCTTCGCACCGGCCTCTTCGAGTCGTGGCGCACCCGGCCGGACACGTTCGCGAAAGAGCGTCCGCGGGCGACGCCGTACACCACGTACGACGCGATCGAGGCCCAAATGGAAGCGGCCGGAGTGCAGCTTCAGTACACGCCGGTCGAGGATGTCGCCGCCCAGGTCGTCAACGCGATCCTGACCGACACCTTCTGGATCTCGCCGCCGAGCGAGTCCAGCGACAACTCCCTGAAGGCCCGCACGGCTTCGATGCTGGCCCGGACCAACCCCGACTATCTGCGCGCCCTACCCGGCTGATTGGACCCTTGTGAGCACCGTGGACCCGTATCTGATCATCACTTCCGACAGCCACGCCGGACTCCCGACCGAGGCCTATCGCCCCTATCTGGAGCAGAAATACCACCGTGCCTTCGATGAATTCCTCGGCGACCGCGGCATCCAGCTCGAGGAGATGACGAACCTCGGCGTACGCAACAGCGCCTTCGCCGACTCCTGGTATGCCGAGCACGGTGATGCGCTGAATGCCGGCTGGGATGCCCTCAAACGGGACCAGGAGCTGGACGCCGAAGGCATCTGCGGCGAGGTCATCTTCCCGGATGCGGACGCGGTCGAATCGCGTACCTGCGCACCTTTCGGTACGGGCCTCGGACTGTCCGGCGACGCGGATCCTGAGCTCGGCATGGCAGGGGCGCGAGCCCACAACCGGTGGCTGGCGGAGCTGTGCAGCCACAGTCCGGAAAGGCGCTGCGGAGCGGCTCTGATCCCGATCACGGCTGAGCTCGACGACGTGCTGGCGGAGATCCGGCGGAGCAAGGAATCGGGCCTGGGCTCGATCATGATCCCGGCGATGTGGATGCACGGCCGGCCCTACCACGACCGTCATTACGACCCGGTCTGGGCGCTGTGCGAAGAGCTGCAGATGCCGGTCATGACGCACAGCGGCCCGACGCCCGCGTGAGGAATTCGGTGACCATCTCGGCATCTACGTGACCGAGGTGACGTGGTGGCCGGCTCGTCCGATGTGGTTCCTGCTCTGGTCCGGCGTCTTCGAACGGTTCCCCGGGCTGCGCTTCGGGGTGACCGAGGCGGGAGCCTGGTGGATGCCGGGGCTGCTGTGGTTCTGGGACCGGCTCTACCTCGGCCAGAAGGGGTCGGAGAAGCTCGGGGCGCGACCGTTCGGAGACAACGTGACGATGCGGCCGAGCGAATACTTCGACCGGAATTGCTTCATCGGCGCGTCCAACACCAAGCGCCGCGAGATCGGCATGCGTTACGAGATCGGCGTCGACAACCTGCTCTGGGGCAGCGACTTCCCACACCCGGAAGGCACCTGGCCGACCTCGCGCGAATGGCTGAAGAAGACCTTCCACGACATCCCGATCGACGAGACCCGGCGCATGGTCGGGCTGGCCGCAGCCGAGGTGTTCAACTTCGACACCGCAGCGCTACGACCGCTCGCCGACAAGATCGGTCCTACCCCGGCCGAGCTCGGTCAGCTCCACGGCGACCCGACAGGTGCTGATCTCGTCGCACGCTGGGCCGGTCCCCGCGATGTGGGCCGGCACTGGCTGACCGGCCATGACTTTCCGCTACTGGACATCTGATCCACCAAAGCATCTGAAGACAGGAACGCAATGGCATCGACTGTTGGTCAGTACTGCATCTACGTGAGCGACATCAAGCGCTCCGAGATCTTTTATACGGAGGTGCTCGGGCTGAAGGTCCAGAGCCGGACGGAGATCGAGGACGTCCACGAGATCGTGCTCGCCGCCGACCAGGGTGGGGGCCGGCTGCAGCTGGCGGAGCGCTACAACAACGGCGGGCAGATCGACCACGGGTTCGCGCTCTGGAAGTTCTACGTGAACGTCGACAACTGCGCGCAGACCCATCAGAAAGCCGTCGAGTTCGGCTGTGAGTCGACGATGGAGCCGGCCCGGCTGGACCGCTGGCCCGTCATCGTCGGCTTCGTGAATGATCCGGACGGCTACAACATCGAGCTGATCGAGTACGTCGACGGGGCGTCACCTCCAGACCAGTGAGCGCCCCGTCGACGCGATGCAGGTGACTGCTCAGGCGACGTCGAGCGGGTTGAGCAGGTAGATCTGCGGTGCGCCGTCGAAGGCGTCGCCGACAGTGGTGAAGCCGGCGGCCAGATGCGGCGACTTCATGTGCTCGTTGAGGTCCTCCTGAGACTCCCAGGACTCGAGGGTGATGAAGGTGCCCGGAGCGCCCTGGGCGTTGAACAGGTCGTAGCGGGTGCAGCCCTTGTCCTTACGGCTGGGGCCGATGATGCCCTTCAGCGCGTCGCCCACCGCCTCTTCTTTGCCCTCTTTAGCCTTGATGACGGCAACGACATGCAGATCAGCCACTCGGTCCTCCTGATGCTTCGACGGCGGGGCGTCGGTGCTACCGCCGGGTATCGCGGGCAGGCTACCGGGCGTAACGTCGAGCGTTGACAGCGATCCCTCCGGAGGAGTCGACATGACCATCACCGAGACGCAACCGACCCGCCATCTCTCCATGCCGTTGCCGCCGACGTTCGACACGGTGGAGCAGGAGCGGATGCATCGCAAGGTCCGGCTGGCCGCTGCCTTCCGGATGTTCAGCAAGGCGGGTCTGGATGAAGGCGTGGCCGGTCACATCACGGCTCGCGACCCGGAGTTCACCGACTCGTACTGGGTCAATCCGTTCGGGATGCACTTCAGCCTCATCAAGCAGAGCGATCTGGTGCGCGTCGACCACACCGGCCAGGTGGTCGAGGGCGATCGGGCGGTCAACGGAGCGGCTGTCGCGATTCACTGCGCGGTTCACGCCGCTCGTCCGGACGTGATCGGGGCGGCGCACGCTCACGGTCCGTACGGCAAGACGCTCTCGGCGCTGGATCAGACCGTGCAGCCGCTGACCCAGGATGCCTGCGCGTTCTACGAGGACATCGGCCGACATGACACGTACACCGGCGTCGTGCTCGACAATGTCGAGGGCGATCTCATCGGTAAGGCTCTCGGCAAACACAAGGCCGTCATCCTGGCCAACCACGGGATGCTCACGGTGGGCGAGACCGTCGACAGTGCCGCCTGGTGGTTCCTGACGCTCGAGCGCACTTCGATGTCGCAGCTGATGGCGTACGCCGCCGGCACCCCTCGCCAGATCGACCACGAGGCCGCCATCCACACCCGCGGCCAGGTGGGATTCGAGCTTGCCGGGTGGTTCCAGTTCCAGCCGATCTTTGATCGGATCTTCAAGGACAACCCTGACATCGTCGACTGACCGGTCGGACTGATTAGTGGACTGACCGGTCGGACTGATCTCGTAGCGTGGCGCGTCAGCCTTCGCCATATTCGCGCGCTAGCGCGCTAACGTCCCCGCCATGACCCGGTGGCGTGACGTCAATGGCAAAGCACTCCGCGACTTCCCGCAGCCGAGCATGGCGGTGGATGTCGCCGTGCTCACGGTGCCGCAGCCGCTGACCGACAGCTCGCAGGTCCATCTGCTCCTGCACCGGCGAGGCGACGGGTTTGCTGCCGGTAGCTGGGCCCTTCCGGGAACGTTGTTACGCAAGCGTGAGCGGCTCGCCGCGGCGGCGGCGCGAGCGTTGAAGATGAAGGCCGGCATCACGGGCGTCGAGCCTGTTCAGCTGGAGATTTTTGACGATCCGGATCGCGATGCCCGAGGCTGGGTGATGACGGTCGCGATGGCGGCCCTCGTTCCCTACGCGCCGCTGGCTGCCTCGGTGAATCAGAGCGACGAGGTGACTCTCGTACCGGTGGACGAGGGCCTGGCAATGCTGCCTGACCGCCAGCGCAGGCTGCCGTTCGACCATGAGCGAGTCGTCGAGCTCGCCGCGAGATGGGCGTCTCGTGAGTACGCGGTCGGCTCAGACCCCTTCGGTCTCCTCCAACCGCCGTTCACTCTTACCCAGCTCCGCCAGCTGCACCAGGCCATCGAAGGTCGGCAGTGGCAGAAGGATGTCTTTCGCCGCCGGGTGGAAGGCACCGTCGAGCAGTTCGGTGGGCGGGCCGTGGTCACGACCGGTCGACCAGCCGCCCTGCTTCAACTGCGCGCCGGTTAGCTCCGTCAGGCCGCCACTTTCGGATGCGCGCATAACAGCCTCATTGACCCGGAGCGCAACGGATTGGCTGCGCAGTGTTGCTCAGGTCACCGTCCAGGCACTGCTCGAGCACGGGGCGTCCCAGTAACGCAGCAGTTCGTCGTCGAGCGACGCGACGGTCAGCGAGAAGCCGACCATCCCCAAAGAGGTCACCAGCGACCCGGCCATCGATCGTTCTACGAGGAGGCCGGCCTCTTGCAGGTGGCGCACCGCGTAGCCGTGGACCGCGCTGAGCTCCAGGCCGGGCAGCCCGCCCAAGCCGTTCGTGTACAGCAGGACGCGATCTGACGGCTGCCCGGCCAGCAATGCCTCGCACATGCGCGCCACCAGCTCGTCCGCGGGCTGCTGCTGTCCGCGCTCACGCCCCGGCTCACCGTGGATGCCGACGCCGAATTCCTGCTCGCCAAGCTCCAGGACGATCGCAGCGGTCCCGCCAGCCGGCAGGGTCACGCCTGAGAAGGCCACGCCGATGCTGCGGACGGCGTCGGCGGCCCGCCGTCCCAGTACGGCCAGACTCGCCAGGTCAGCCCCCGCCTCAGCGGCAGCTCCACATACCTTTTCGATGACGACGGTGCCGGCCACCCCGCGTTGGCCGACCGTATAGGGGGCTTCCAGAGCCATGTCGTCGGCGACCAGGATCGTCTCGACCTGATGGCCGTTGCTTCGCGCCAGCGCAGCCCCGAGCCGGAAATTCAGCACGTCGCCGGTGTAGTTCTTGACGATCAGCAGCACCCCGGCGCCGCCATCGACACTGCGGATCGCAGCCTCTACCTGGGCCGCACTAGGGCTCGCAAAGACCTCGCCGGGACAGGCAGCGGCGAGAAGTCCGGGGCCGATGAGGCCGGCGTGCATCGGCTCGTGGCCCGCTCCCCCTCCGGAGACGACGGCAACGAGGCCGGGCTGCGGCAGATCGGACCGGCGAACGAAACGTGGCTCCAGCTGGGCCCGTAGCCGACCACCGCTGGCGGCGACCAGCCCGGCGATGGCATCGTCGACGAGGCGATCAGGGTCGGCTACGGCGTGGCCGGGGCTGGCGGTGGACGTGACACCGTGTGCCTTCGGCTCGGGCGACGAATCGAGGGGCGCTGAATCGTTCAGGGCGGCGGCGATGAGGTCAGCGACAGCCTGGGCGCCGGCGTCGATGTGGCCCGCGCCCTGGCCGGGTACGTAGCTCGCCCGGCCGCGACGGGCTGCCAGCTGAGCGGTGTGCTCAGCGCCCCGTCGAGCGGCCGCAGCAGGCTCAGCTCCGGCTTCGAGGGCCTCGACGGCGGGCAGGAGTGCGTCGAGCAGCGTCCGGTCGCCGGGCTCGGCGCCACCGAGCTCCGCGATCCCTTCCGCAGCCGCCCGTAGAGCCGCGGCGCCGCCCTGATCGACAGCGTCCGCTGCTCGTAGCAGGCCGATGCCCCAGATCGGACCGGTCGTCCCACCGACCGCTGCGACGGCTTGGGCGGCGGCCAGCAGGTTGTGGCGGTCACCAGCGGTTTCGAGGTCGGCCAGCGCCGTTCTTACCCGACGCGCGGCACGGGCGAGGATCCCGCCGAAGTCTCCGTCGCCGGCGGCTGCGTCCAGCCCTGAGTACAGCTCCTCGTTCGCGATTGCAGCAGCGCAGGCGCGGAGAACAAGGACCCGGGCGGTCAAGGCAGGATCAGCCCAGCTTCAGCGCGGCGGCGACCTTGGTGCAGGCCGACTGGTTGGTGGCGCTGAAGACGACGGACAGGGCCGAATCCTTGGTCGGGGCGTACAACCGGGCCCGCAGATCGAGGATGTAGCCGCCGGCGACCAGCGCGCGGGCATAGCCGTTGTTCACCACGCTGGCCTTGTCGACGATTCCGCCGTACTTCGCGGTCGATTCGATCGTGACGGTGCAGCCGCTGTCCGTACCCGCCGACTTGACCTTCTTGGCGCGGTCTACCTTGTCGATGACCGGACCGACTACCGCGCAGCCGCCGCGTCCGAGCTGAACGACCTCCTGGCCTGCCGTGACACGGATCGCACTGGGAGCGCCCGGGTTGTTGGCGGTGCAGTCGAAGGTCGCGACCAGCTGGCGTACCTCGAGCGGATTCGCCATCTGTTTCGTCCCATCGCCGCCGCCGAGCGTGAGCACCAGAATGAAGATCACGATGACGAGCGCGACCACCCCGCCGGCGATGAAAAGCACCTTTCGGGCGCCGCGCCGAACCGAGCGCTTCGCGGGGACGGCGGTCGCGGTCGACTCCGCCGCCGCGGCCTCGGCCCGGGTGGGGGCGGGCAGCTCGCCGGTGTCGTGCTTTTCGAACTCGACGCTCCCGCCGTCATCGGCTGGCTCGTGCGGTGGCTGGCTCACGCGCCCATCCTGCATCCTGCGGCGGGGTATCGCTGTGAGGCAGGCGAAGTCTCGCGTGGAAAACTCACCTCATGTACACGATCGCCGAGGCACGCGAAGTCCTAGCCGCACTTCTCCCGCGCCTCGACGAGATCGTCGAGCTCCGAGCTGACACCGCCGAATTGGCTGCCGCCGTCACCTCCGGAGCGCCGACGACACTCGGCGGGACTCCCGAATTCAAGGCCGCGCAGGCCCGGCTGGACGAGAAGCTCACCGAGCTGCAGGACTCTGATCTGCAGCTGAAGGGGCTCGCGCCGCTGCTGCTGGATTTCCCGTCCGAGCTCGACGGGACTCCGGTGCTGCTCTGCTGGCTCGAGGGTGATCGCGAGCTGAGCTGGTATCACCGCCTCGACCTCGGCTTCGCGGGACGCCGTCGGCTCCCCGCTGCGTGATCAATCCAGCCGGCTAGTCCAGAGCGGCGCGTACGAACCCGTCAAAGAGCCGGTAGGCGGCTTCTGCAGCCGCTGGTGCGAGCAGCTCCGTCTTGGCCGAAACGGCGTCGACGTCCAAAGGCCCCCCGCCGCGCAGAGCCAGCTGTGATTCCCGCTCCTTCAGCCAGCCCGGCAGCATCGCAGGCGTGAATTCGGGATGGAACTGGACTCCGAGGCAATGTCCGGCGCGGAAGGCCTGCGGGCAGAGCGGGCTGCGAGCCAGCTCCTCGGCGCCAGGAGGCACGGTGAAGACGTCGTCGTGGAAGGAGAACCAGGGCCCGAGGCCCACGACGCTCGAGTGGTCGTCGACCGACTGGATGTCGGTCCAGCCGAATTCTGAGTACGGGCCCCGCGAGACGGTGCCGCCCAGGGCGCGGCTGAGCTGCTGGCCCCCGAAACAGACCCCGAGGATGGGCGTGCCGGCGAAGTAGAGCTCACGCATCCACTCCCGCTCGCGGGCGATCCAGGGCTTGGTCTCGTCAAAGGCGGCGTGGGCCGAACCGAGCACCGCGACGAATTCGCCGTCCAGCGGGGTGGGCAGCTCGGCGTCGACAACGGCGTCTGCGGTGCGCAGCGTCACGCCCCGTTCGGCGGCCCAGGGAATCAGATGGCCGGTCTGCGTTCCGGCGATATCGGCAGCGACGTCATGAGAGACGATCAGCATCCGTAGCAGATCGGACGAAGAACGAGCCACCTAACCCAACTTCCTGCGTCAGCAGACGAATACTCTTGGTCCTGCCGTGCTTGTCACTCTCGATGCCGTCTCCCGCACCCGCGGCACAACCCTCTTGCTTGATCAGGTGTCACTCGGTGTCGATGACAAGGATCGTATCGGCGTCGTGGGCCGAAATGGAGCGGGAAAGAGCACGCTCGCCCGGGTCCTTTCCGGCCAGGAGGCGCCCGACAGCGGACGGGTCGCTGCGCGCGGTGATTTGCGCATCGCGCTGCTGGCCCAGGACGACCTCCTGCCCGATTCGACCGTCGGTGAGCTGCTTCTTTCCGGACGCGACGAGCACGAGTGGGCCGGCAATGCCGCGGCGCGTGAAGTACTCGATGGCCTCGGGCTTCGAGACCGCCTGGATTCGCAGCTCTCGGTGATGTCGGGTGGCGAGCGCCGCCGCGCCGCCCTCGGAGCCCTCCTGATTGCTGACGCGATCGATGGCATTGACCTGCTGATGCTCGATGAGCCGACGAACCATCTCGATGTCGAAGGCGTCGATTGGCTGGCCAACCATCTGCGTGCCCGGCGAGGGGCGCTGCTCGTGGTCACCCATGATCGGTGGTTCCTCGACGCGGTCTGCGAGACGACGTGGGAGGTCGGCGGCGGCAACGTCTCGGCCTACGACGGTGGCTACGCGGCCTACGTGCTGGCGAAGGCCGAGCGTGAGCGGTCCGCCGCCGTCACGGAAGGGCGTCGGCAGAATCTGCTACGCAAAGAGCTGGCCTGGCTCCGCCGCGGCCCGCCGGCCCGCACCTCCAAGCCCCAGTTCCGCATCGATGCCGCGAACGCGCTGATTGCGGACGAGCCACCGGCGCGCGAGTCGTTGAGCCTCAGGCGCACCGCAGCTGCGCGCCTGGGTAAGTCCGTCTACGACATTGAAGACGTGACCATCGGTTACGGCGGCCGGGTGCTGCTCGACGACGTCACCTGGCGGGTCGGGCCAGGCGATCGCTTCGGGCTGATCGGGGTCAATGGAGCCGGCAAGAGCACGCTCCTTCGCCTGCTGGACGGGCGCATCCCGCCCCAGTCCGGGACGGTCAAGGTCGGTAAGACGGTCAAGCCCGCCTACCTCACCCAGGACGTCGCCGAGCTCGACCCGACGCTGCGTGTCCTGCAGGCGGTCGAGGAGACGGGCAGCGCGATCACGACCGTGGACTCGAAGGGCTCGTCTTCCTCCACCCGCGAGCTCACTGCCGGGCAGCTGCTGGAATCGTTCGGCTTCCCGACGGCACGCCAGTGGACCCGGGTCGGCGACCTCTCAGGTGGTGAGCGACGGAGGCTGCAGATCCTGCGCCTGCTGCTGGGCGGGGCGAACGTGCTCCTGCTGGACGAGCCGACGAACGACCTCGACATCGACACCCTTCAGGCCTTGGAGGACGTGCTGGACACCTGGCCCGGCTCGGTGATCGTGGTCAGCCATGATCGCTGGTTCCTGGAGCGCGTCACCGACACGATCGTGGCGCTCACCGGTGACGGGCAGCTTGCGGCGCTTCCCGGCGGGGTCGATCAATATCTGCAGATCCGCCACGCCGGGGCCGCCGGTCGGGCGTCCGCTCCGGCGGCTTCGTCGAAGCGGTCCGGCGATACGAGGTCGGAGGAGCGTCAGCGCGGTAAGGACCTGCAGCGGCTGGAACGGCTCATCGAGCGGCTCGACAAGCGGGAGAAGCAGCTGCATCTGCAGCTGGCCGAGTCGGCCACCGACGCGGCTGCCGTACTCAAGCTCGACGCTGAGCTGCGAGCTCTGATTTCGGAGAAAGCTGAGGCTGAAGACAGCTGGCTCAGCCTCGCGACGGACTGATGGGTCACACTCAGGCCTGTGAGTGTGATCGGTACCGACATCGCAGACCTGACGACGGACACCTTCTGGGCGCAGCCCCTCGACGCACGATTCGCGGCGTTCCGGCGGCTGCGGGAAACGCCTGGCCTGGCGTACTACGACAAGCCTGACCCCAGAGCGTTGGCGCTTGACCCGGACTCGACGTACTACGCCGTCACCCGCTATGCCGATATCAAGGCTGCCAGCGCCCACCCGGAGATCTTCTCCTCCGCCGAGGGCGCGACTTCCGTCCCGAACCTCCCGCCGGAATTCCTCGAGTTCTTCGGCTCCATGATCAACATGGATGCGCCACGACACGTCAGGCTCCGGCGGATCGTGTCGCAGGCCTTCACCCCGCGGATGATGAGCCGGATCGAGGTGGATGTCGCAGCCGTGGCGGGTCGCATCGTCGCCGATCTGGCTGCAGGCCCGGCAGCCGATGGAGCCGAGTTCGACTTCGTTTCCGAAGTGGCCGCGCCGCTCCCGTTGCAGATCATCTGCAACTTGATGGGAGTTCCGGACAGTCAGGCCGAGCGCGTCTTTCGCTGCTCGAATGTCATCCTCGGAGCCGGCGATTCCGAGTACGTCCCCGAAGGCGGCGACCTGGCGGTAGCGCTCCTGACTGCCGGCGCTGACCTGGCCGATCTGGTCTCCGACCTGTGCCGGCTGCGGCGGGAGAATCCGACCGGAGACATGGTGACGGCCCTTGCCGCGGCTGAGGTCGACGGGGAACGGCTGACGGATGCTGAGATCGCGTCGTTCTTCGTGCTGCTGTCCGTCGCCGGCAACGAGACCACCCGGAACGCGATCAGCCACGCGCTGGTGGGGCTGACCGCGAATCCGGATCAGAAGGTGGCGTGGCGGGAAGACTTCGATGCGCTGGCTCCCGTCGCCGTCGAGGAGATCGTGCGCTGGTCGAGCCCGGTGATCTGGATGCGGCGCACCGTTCTGGCGGAGACCGCGGAGCTCGGAGGCGAGCAGCTGACGAAGGGCGATCGGCTGTTGCTTTTCTACCCATCGGGAAATCGCGACGAAGATGTCTTCAGTGACCCGGACGGCTTTGATCTTCGCCGTGATCCCAATCCCCACCTGGGTTTTGGCGGTGCCGGGCCGCACTACTGCCTAGGTGCGCACCTCGCGCGGCGGGAGATCACCGTCCTGTACCGCCAGCTGTTGCAGCATTTCCCAGACATCCAGGTCACGGGCGAGCCGGTGAGACTTTTGTCCAACTTCGTGAACGGGATCAAGCGGCTGCCGGCGGCCGTCTCCGGCTAGCGCGGCACATCAGTCCCACAGCGGGCGGTCCGATACTTTCGGCGAACTGGTGAAACCGGTGAACAGATCCGCTTCGCATCGGACAGGACGGCCGCTTGTCCCCTCGCGCGCGCTCAGACGTCGGGGCATCCCGCGGCTGGTCGCTGACTCGCGCAGCAAGCCGCTGACGGAGTCGTCATCGCCGCGATCGGCGAGTTCGACATTGCCGCCGCTCCTGAGCTTCGCCGGACCATTCGCGACGCGTCGAATGCGCTACGTCCCCCTGCCCGGGTGGTCGTCGATCTGTCGAAGGTGTCGTTCCTGGACGCCGCCGTGTTGGGCGTCTTCGTCACCGAAAGGCGGGCCCTTCAACGCGCCCGGGGTGACCTCGTTCTCGACGGTCTGACGCCGTGGTCGCTGCGGATCATCGAGATCTGTGGCTTGCGCGAGACGCTCGGGGTTTGAGGTCAGACCCCGACGGGAGCAGGCAGGCCGTACGAGAGTTCGCCGTCCGTCGACACCGTGAAGTACTCGACGCCTTCGGTCACGACAGCCTGGTCCGCGCCGAGTGCGACCGCGACCTTGTTGGCCGCGTTGCGTACCACGTCCAAGACGATCTCCAACGCTTCAGCTGGGCTGAACTGCTCCTTGACCTGGGCGACCAGTCCGGCAGGGTAGGCGGCCGGCTGCCAGATCATGGCGTCGGTCAGGCGCAGGGCGACCTTGTGCCGCTCGGAAAGATCTGAGGTCTCGTAGAAATCGATCTTGTCGAATGTGGTCTCATCAACGCCGTCCCCGATGGCCCTGACATCTCGCCGGGACTGGCAGATCCGGCAATTGTGGGCGCGCGCCCCGCGCAGCCTGATCAGCTCCGTCGTGACGGGATCGAGCTCGCTGAGGACGGCGACGTCGGTGAGGAAACGGTCCATTCCCGGCCACAGGTCCACGGCTTCGTCAGGACCCTGCGTGTTCGTCCGGGCCTGCTCGCCGAAGATCTGCGCGAAGGCGGCCTGCATCCGGAAGTCGAGGTCAAAGACGTAGACGGTCTGGAAGAACGGATAGGTGGCGGCGCCCAGCGCCTTTCCCACTCCGGCTCGCTGATCGTCGGTGATGGCCGCGACGTCGATCAGGAACTGCTCGACCGCTTCTGCACAGGCCTCTTGAGCGGGGCTCTCAGAGCCGGCACCACTCGAAGCGCCTCCGAAGAGCACGGCGATGCGGTCGCGTATCAACGCGCGAGTGTCGGCGTCGAACGTTCGGGACGCCTGATCTGTGAGGGTGTCCCACCCGGCGAACGCATGAGGGGCCAGGCTTCGGACGTTCGGCGCCGCACTCCACATCGCATCGCGGTTCATGGCGGAACTGTAACTCCCGGTGGGGGACCGTTAGACGCCGCCGGTTTTACCCAGAACCACCGGTGACACCCGAAGATTGCAGCCCGGGATGTAGACCGGCACCCGCTGGGAGTGGGTCTCATTCGGAGGTGTGACGAGCAGTGTGTACTGCGGGCAGCTGGTAGCGCTTCCGCTGGGCACGTCGCTGCCTTGGACCAGGGCTGAGGCGTACTGACCCTGGGGGAGGGTGACGCTGGTCGGCGTACCGCCGTTGGGGAGCGGGGTACGGACGGCCTGCACGGCCTGCTGTCCGGCCGAGGTCAGTCCGGCCACCCCGGGATAGCCCAGGAGGACGCACGAGCGGCTGCCCGAGTTGCGGAAGAGAATAGGAACGCCCACATTGCCGGCCCCGGCGGAGGATTCGCCCGCCGAAAGCTGCAGCTCCGTGATGCGGCAGTACGAGGCGGGCACGACAGAAGGCGTAACCGTCGGGGTCGGAGTTGGGGTCGGCGTGACGGTGGGGGTCGGCGCCGCCGTGGTCGGAGCCGCGGACGCGGAGGCGGAGGCGGAGGCAGCGGCGGTGGTGGCCGGGCTGCTGCTTGGAGCCGTGGAGCCCTTCGAGGAGGAGCCGCAGCCGGCGATAGCGAGCGTCAGAGCTCCCCCGAGGACGCCCGTCAGGCGAAGCGAAAGCGACAGTCTGCGTGTGTGCACAACTAGTGATACCCGAGTAGCGAGCCCCCGCTGTGGAGGTGGGCCGGGCCTAAAAATCACGGGGTCATCACAATGGTTATGGAACGTTGACTCGATGTCACTATAAGTGACAGGACGTCAGCCGCTGACTGGCAGAAAAGCCTGCTAATTATGAGCTTTGGTGGACTGTGCTCGCTGTAGGCGTCTACGCTCCGTCAACATGGGCGAAACCGTTGATGACGTAGCTGGCCGGCTCCGGGGCCTGGCAATTGAACTAGTGAGAAGTGGTCGGACCTCCGACGCCGCGGCGGTGCTCGCGGGCATTGGCGCGGTCGAGATGCTCTCGATGTTCGCCGACTCGAGCAAGCCGTCCGAGAATGGCCAAAACGGCCAACATCAAGAGCAGCACGAGCACCACGGCTGATCGCACCGAGTGCCTCGGTTTCGTCGAGGCACTCACTTCTGATGGTGCGGCGTTGCTGGCTGCGGTCTCAGCGGCCCCCCGCGCGCAGGTTGCCGCCTGCCCGGGCTGGGACAACGCAGAGCTCGCCGCACATATGGGTCGACTCTGGCATTACGTCAGCAGGCAGGTCTCGGCGGTCGAGACCGTAACGGGCGGCGGGCGTCCACCGGAGGGCAAGGACGTCGTGCTCTGGGCCCGGGAGGGCCTGAACGCCCTGCTAGCGGCGCTGGCTTCGGCCGATCCGCAAGCTGCGAGCTGGAACTGGTCGCGTAGCGAACCCCAGAAGGCAGCCTTCTGGTTTCGCCGCATGGCCCAGGAGACAGCCGTGCATCGCTGGGATGCCGAAGCGGCTGCGGGCGACCCGTCTCCGATCCCTGGCTGGTTGGCGGCTGACGGCATCGAGGAGTTCGCCACGATGTGGCTGCCCACCCGACGCGCCGAGGCGAACGAAGACGTTATCGGCACCGCGCATATCCACGCATCCGACCCTGTTGACGGGCAGCCTTCCGAGTGGTTCATCGTGCTGGGCTTTCGGGGAGCCGTAAACACCCGGCACGAGCATCAGAAGGGCGACGCCGTTGTTCGCGGCACGGCGAGCGACATCCTGCTGCGGCTGTGGGGCCGGCCTTCGTCGGTTGAAGAGTTCGGTGATCTCACCGTGCTCGCTGCGCTTCGGGCGGAGTAGCGGACCCCACGGCCATTTGAGGCCGCGCGCTCAGGGTCGTTCGACTCTGTGGCGATACAACAAAGGTGAGGCAGCTACAGCAGGCGAAAGTTCTGATTGAACTGGGTCGCTTTGCTGAGGCGCTGCTACTGCTTGGGCAGACCTCTCCGTCTTCCGCCACGCCTGGCTGCCGGCGGTGCCGGTGGCCGGCCTCGCCGTTCTGACCGCCTCCGGTCCTAACCCGAAGCGCGCAGCCGTTCTGGAGGACGAAGTGGTGCCGACCCTGGCAGTTGCCGCCGGCTCATGATGCGTACGGGGCGGCCCCGGGCGCCACCCTCACGGGCGCGAATGACCCGGGAGGACGCCGACATGACCATGTCGCTGCTGCCCCACGGCACCTATCTCATCGTGCAGATGTCTTCGTGCAAATGCTCGAGAGGGCTTTCCAGCCCCCGAGTTGTGACCGCACATGCGACGTCGTGGCGTCTTCAGCTCGTCAGTGAGAACCCTGACCTGCAGCTTCTCGAAAGTCTGATGGCGGTGGAGGTGGGATTTGAACCCACGGAGGTGTTGCCACCTCACACGCTTTCGAGGCGTGCGCGCTCGGCCACTACGCGACTCCACCGCAGGTGAGCCTACCGGCCGCGTTGGGCTGCGAAGAAGTCGGTGAGCAGCTTTGTGGACTCCTGCTCGCGGATGCCCGAAATGACCTCCGGGCGCCAGTTCAGCCGGCGATCGCGTACGACATCCCAGAGCGAGCCGGCGGCACCGGCCTTGGGGTCGGCGGCGCCGTAGACGATCCGGTCGATCCGCGAGAGCACGGCGGCTCCGGCGCACATCGTGCAGGGCTCCAGCGTCACCACCAGACTCAGCCCGGTCAGCCGCCAGCTGACCGATCGCGACGGCCGCCGCTCGAAGGGCCAGCACCTCGGCGTGAGCGGTCGGATCCTGGTCGGCTTCGCGGGAGTTTCTCCCGGTGGCGACCACCAACCCCGCCTGGTTGACCACGACAGCGCCGACCGGGACGTCGGCCGTATCCAAGGCAAGGCGAGCTTCATCGAGCGCGCCGCCCATCCATTCGGAGTACGCCGCGGTCCCAGGCAGGGGTCAGGCCCCGCGCAGCTCGTCCAGCACGTCCAGGCTTCCCGAACGCTCGCAGAGGGTGGCGACCACATCGCTGGGCAGGGCGCCCTCCTCGGCGATCAGCTCGACCAGGACATCCCCGGGGGTGCCGAGATCGGCCAGGAGCTCCAAGTCACCCACCGGCTGCGCGTCCGGGCGTCCTGAGGACTCGTCGTCGTCTTCCTCGTCATCCTCCGGCGGGGGAACGGGCAGCGCCTCGGCGAAGAGCTTCTCGGCGAGGGAGGACGTAGCCAGTACCCGGCTGTCGGAAAGAAAGATCCGGGGGTCCTGCAGCGTCTCGACCGACACCCGCAGAACACCCAGCCACTCGTCGTCCTCTTCGATGTAGACGACGGTCACGTCCTGATCGTCGGACTCGTCCGGGTCGTCGTCGAGCTGATCGATCAGGTCGTCAAGTGTCTCGACGTCGTCAAGGTCCACATCGCGGGCGTTCCAAGTCGCCCCGGTACGGCGGAGTGCAACTGCGCTACGCACTTCGATCTCCTCTGTGCTTATTCGTGCGGCTTGTTCGGAACGGCTGGGTGGGGCTGGTCGGCGAGGACCATCATCACCTGAATTAGGTCGCCGAGGGAGTCCTCGTAGCCATAGCGTGTCCGTTCGTGGCAGATGCGCTGGATCCGGCGGTGCGCCGCCGGATTCTTCGTGATGCCCTCAGTATCGGATTAGCAACCGGTTTCTACGGCCTTTCCTTCGGCGCCGTGGCTGTCGCCGCCGGCTTCTCGGTGTGGCAGACGCTGGCCATTTCACTGCTCATGTTCAGCGGGGCCAGCCAGTTCGCTTTCGTTGCGCTCGCGACCAGCGGGGCGGCCGCGGTGGCAACGGCGGCACTCCTTGGCACCCGCAACGCGCTCTACGGCCTTCGGCTGTCGCGGATCTTGGGGGTCAGGGGACCCCTGAAGTTCCTGACTGCGCAACTGGTCATCGACGAGTCGACAGCCATGGCACTCGGGAAGGAAACCGAAGGCGAGGCGGCTTCGCGCTTGGCCTTCTGGTCGACGGGGGCGGCGATCTACACGTTGTGGAACGCGGCGACTCTCATCGGTGCCCTCGCGGCAGGCGCGCTCCCTGATCCGAAAACTTTCGGGCTCGATGCCGTGGCTCCGGCCGCCTTCCTGGCCCTGCTCGCGCCCCGGCTCCGCGGTCGGGGTCCGCTCGGGCTGGCTTTGGCGGCCGCCGTCACAGCACTGGTTGTGACCCCGTTCGTCCCGGCTGGCGTGTCGGTGCTGGCGGCGGCAGGCGTCGCCATCTTGTCGCTCGCCATTCACTCCCGCCCCGGTCCGGGCGTTTCGGACGCCGCATGAGCTGGACGGCGCTGCTCATCGCTTCAGGTGCCTGCTACGCATTGAAGCTGGCCGGACTCTCGGTCCCGGCTCGGGTGCTGGCCGACGAGCGTGTCCAGAGAATCGCCGCCGCCATGCCAATCGCGCTGCTGGCCGCACTCATCGCCTTGCAGACGTGGACAAATGGTCATTCCCTGACTCTCGATGCCCGCACCGGTGGGCTCGTGGTCGCGGCCATTGCCGTGATCCTCAAGGCGCCGTTCATCTTGGTCGTCGCTCTTGCGGCGTTGACGGCGGCTCTGATACGGCTGGCTTGATCGCGCTTACCCTCAGACCATGGATCCCGCGGCTCCCGACAGCGAGCCTGCCGCGCCGCGTCGCCGGGTCGCTCGCAAGCGGGTCGTCAGCGTGCTCATGGGCGCGGTGATTGTCGGACTGCTCGGCTGGCTGATTTTCGGGATCGGGATCGACAAGCTGCTGGAGAAGATCCTGCATCTCCCCGGCTGGCTCATCCTGCTCCTCGTCTTTCTCCTGCCCGCGCTCGAAGCCGCCGCGTTCATCGGAGTTGTCTTTCCGGGTGAGATCGCCGTCCTGCTGGGAGGAGTCGCCGCATCGCAGGGCTCCGTACCGATCGCCCTCGTCCTGATCGCAGCATCGCTTGGCGCAGTACTCGGGGATCAGGTCGGCTACCTCGTCGGCCGTGAATGGGGTCAGACCGTCCTTCGAAAGATCCCGGACCGCCTCCTCGATGAGGACCGGCTGCAGCAGGGTCGGCTCTACATCCGGCGCATGGGCGCCAAAGGTGTCGTCCTCGGTCGTTGGACGGCGGCGCTGCGGGCCCTCGTCCCAGGCCTGGCCGGCATGGCGCACATGTCGTATCCGCGATTCCTGATCGCGAACATCATCGGCGGCGTCGGCTGGGCCGTCTCCGTAGGTGTCGTTGGTTACCTGGCAGGCAATAGCTACAAGAAGGTCGAATCAGCGCTCGGCAGTGTCTCTTACGTGCTGCTCGCACTGATAGTCGTGGGCCTGATCGCCTGGCATCTGATCAGGAAAAGGCGCGAGCGGGACGCGGACGCAGCCGAGTCAGCGGCGGAGTCGGCGGATACCGCCGCTGCCGAGTCCCCGGCGGACTCTGAGCCCCTCGTCTGAGGGTCGGCTCCGGCTGTGGATAACTATCGCGCTGCTGACGGCCGGGGACTAGCGTGGTTTATGGCCGGTTTGGCCTGGTTGTCGGCGCCCAGAGGTCGATAGAGACTGTGTGTTCGGGGAGGTTCGGGTGGCTGCTGCAGGCGCGTTCAGCCGTCTCTCGACCCGGCTTCGTAGCCACCGGGTATGGATCGCCGGGTTGATCGCAGTCGTGCTGGCCGTCGTCGGCACGGTGTCGGGTGTCGCGCTCGGAAGCCACAAGAACCATCAGGATCAGGCCTCGCTGCATCCGATCTCGGCGGGACGGGCGACGCCTTCACCGATCGCGAGCCTGGATCCGAAGCCGGCGGCCACAAGGGCACCCGAGGCTGAAAAGAGCCCTACGGAGGCGACTGCCGTTTCGGCGGTTGCGCCGCTGCGTAACCGGGTCGATCCGGACCTCTTCCTGACGTCACCCACCACGCTGACCGCAGCTCAGGTCGCCGGAATCGCTCGGGTCACGGACGCCAAGCGCCTGCTCCAGGTCGACTTCGCCCAGGTGAAGCTTGACCAGGGCATCACGACCGCCGTCGGAGTTGATCCCTCCACGTTCCGGGCATTCACCCCGGCGAATACGGCGCCCGTCGACGCGCTCTGGGCACAGGTCGCGGATGGCGACGTAGCGGTCGCCCATGCCGTCGGGGAAGCACTGCAGGTCAAGCTCGGCGGCTACACCACGATCGGGCGAGTGGTCCAGAAAGCCGTCCGGGTTGGAGCTTTCGCCACCAGCCGGCTGCCCGGAGTCGGCCTTGTGGTCGATCAGGACGAGTCGGCGGCACTCGGATTGATCAAGGGAGCAGCCTTGATCATCGTGCTGCCGGCCGGTGCTGATCCGATCGTCGCTGCGACTGCGGCTCAGCTGCTCATGCCCAAGGTCAAGGTCCAGTCACTGCGTTACGCAGTGCAGGACGGGCTGCCGGCCAGCGGCACCTCGCACAATCCGACAGTTCCTGGCGGCATCCCGATTCTGGGCAATGGCTGGACCATTCCGCTGGCGCTCGGCACTTACACGCTCACCCAGCGCTTCCATTACCCGAATGGCCATCCGGGGATCGATCTGGCGGCTCCGTTCGGCACCCCGATCTATGCGGCGGCAGAAGGTGATGTTCTCTACTGGGGAGCCGCCCAGGGCTTCGGCAATTGGATCGTTCTTCAGCATCCCGGTGGCATCCAGACCGTCTATGGTCACATGCGCCGCGACGAGCTGCTGATCGGACCCACAGCGCATGTCAAGGCTGGTCAGCTCATTGCCCGAGTGGGATCTGAGGGCGAGTCGACGGGCCCGCACCTGCACTTCGAGGTACGCGTGGACAACGTGCGCGTCGATCCCATCGCGTTCCTGAATGCGCACGGCGTCACGGAGATTCACTGACGCACGTCGTTGCCCGGCACCCGGCGACGCCTCTGGCAGGCTAGGTGCCAATGACATCTTCGACTTCGCTTTCCCCCCGTGCCCGGGTCGCGCTGGCGCTCGAGCGATCGACCTCAGCGGCTTCCAGGAGGCTGGGGCGCGGCTCGGGAGAAATGATCGGCGGCAAGGTCGCCTTGCGTACGCACCCCGGGCTGATGCGCGAGGTCGCGGCCGGGCGGGCTTTGGCCTGCGTCAGCGGAACCAACGGCAAGACGACCACCACGCGCTTGCTGGCGGCGGCTCTGGCCACCATCGGGCCCGTCGCGAGCAACTCCGGCGGCGCCAACATGGGGCCGGGCGTGCTGCATGCGCTCGCCAAGCGTCCGTACGGAGCGGCTGGTGCCCTGGAAGTCGATGAGATCTGGCTTCCCCAGGTCGCACGCGAGGTGCATCCACAGGCGGTGGTCCTGCTGAACGTCACGCGCGATCAGCTCGACCGTTCCAATGAGACCCGGCGCATTGCGGGGATGTGGCGAGCGCTCGGCGCCGAGCTGAGCGGCTGCACGGCGGTGGCGAACTGCGACGACCCGCTCGTGACGTACGCGGCCCAGGGATTCGCGGCGCAGGTCTGGATCGGCGCCGGTCAGAACTGGACGGCCGACGCCATGGTCTGCCCGGCCTGCGGCAAGCTCCTCGAACGGGGCGCGCCTTTCGGCTGGCGCTGTAGCACCTGCGATCTGCATCGCCCGACCCCCGACATCGAAGTGGTGGCGCCCAGCCGCGTCAGCTGGCGCGGCGAACTCGTGGAGGTGCCGCTGGCGCTACCGGGCCGGGTGAACGTCGGTAACGCCGCACATGCCGCAGCCGCCGCCGAACTGCTCGGAGTAGATCCCCGGACCGGCTTGGCGGCGATGGCTTCGGTGGACGCCGTTCAGGGTCGCTATTCGGAGGCGCCGCTCGCGCCCGGACGTCGGGGACGTCTGCTCCTGGCCAAGAATCCGGCTGGCTGGGTGGAGATGCTCGAGCTGCTGGACACCGAGCCCGACCGGCCGGTCATCGTCGACTTCAACAGTCGTACCGCCGACGGTCGTGATCCTTCCTGGCTGTGGGATGTTCCCTTCGAACGGCTACGCGGACGGCGGGTACTGGTGACGGGTGAGCGGCGCGAAGATGTGGGCGTCCGGCTCGCCTACGCCGACGTGCCGCACACGTTGTACGCGAGCGCGGAGGAAGCAGCGGCCGCCGCACCCGAAGGCGTCTTGGACGTCGTCGCCAATTACACCGCCTTCCGCGATCTCCTGGTCCGGACGGGGCCGGGCGGATGACCGAGTCGGCGACCAGGATCGCGCTCGTCTACCCGGAGCTGCTCGGGACCTACGGCGACGGTGGGAATGCGCTGGTCCTTGCGACGCGGTTGCGATGGCGTGGGCTGGAGGCCGAGGTCGTTTCGGTGCCGGCCGGTGCGTCCGTGCCCGAGCAGTGCGACGTCTACCTGCTCGGCGGAGGTGAGGACGAGCCGCAGGTGCTTGCCGTCGACGGCCTCCGCGAGGGCGCCGCCATGGCGCGCGCCGTAGACGCCGGGGCCGTGGTGCTGGCGGTCTGCGCCGGATTTCAGATCGTGGGCCAGAGCTTTCCGGGATCGGACGGACGGCTGTATGACGGTGTCGGCCTGCTCCCCGTAGAGACGCGTCGAAGCTTCGCCGGGCCAGGGGAGCCGGTGCCGCCGCGTGCGGTCGGCGACATCGTTGTCGATGTTGATCCTGACCTCGGGATTCCTGCGTTGCTCGGCTATGAGAACCACGGCGGCCGCACCAGACCGCTCGAGGGCGCCGCTGGTCAGCCGCTGGGAACCGTCCGGCAGGGCATCGGAAATGGGACCTCCGACAGAGCAGAGGGGTGGGTCGTCGGGCGGGTTCTGGCGACGTATCTGCATGGTCCGGTGCTCGCGCAGAATCCCGCCCTCGCCGACCATCTGTTACGCCTGGTTCACCCTGATCTGCCGGACCTGGACGGTCCAGAGGACACCGAGGTCCTTCGCCGGGCCCGCCTCAGAGCGCTGGGCGTCTAGCACTCAGACGTCGTCTTGACGCCGCTCAGACGTCGACGATGATCGTGATCGGTCCGTCGTTCACCAGGCTGACCTGCATGTTCGCGCCGAAGCGTCCGGTTTCGACGTCTGCTCCGAGCGATCGCAGCTCAGTCACGACGGCATCGACGAGAGGCTCGGCCACGTCACCGCGGGCTGCTGCATTCCAGGACGGACGCCGGCCCTTGCTCGTGTCGGCGTAGAGCGTGAACTGACTGATCACCAGTAGCGGAGCCTTCATGTCCTGGGCAGACTGCTCGCCCTCGAGAATTCGCAGCGAGTAGATCTTGCGGGCGAGCGCCTGGGCTTGGGCCGCGGCGTCGCCGATCTTCACCCCGACCAGCACCAGCAGGCCGGCGCCGATTTGCCCGATGACCTCTGGCGCGGTCGTCTCGCTCACGCTGACGCTGGCCGAGCTCACCCGCTGAATGACTGCACGCACGGGTAGCAGTCTCGACGAGCCTCACCGATTTTGTCGGAGGGCAGCCCTACGTTCCTTCTTATGCGGCTCCTTCACACCTCCGACTGGCATCTGGGCCGTTCACTGCACCGCGCCGATCTCCGCGCGGCTCAGGAGACCTTCCTTGACGCGCTTGTCGCCACAGCCCGGTCGGAGCGGGTCGACGCAGTGCTTGTGAGCGGCGACGTCTATGACCGGGCGGTGCCCTCGCTCGATGCCGTCTCGCTCTGCGAAGACGCCTTGGTGCGGCTTCGGGACGCTGGCGCGCGGGTGGTTGTCACCAGCGGCAATCACGATTCCGCCACCCGGCTCGGGTTCAGCTCCGCCTTGGTTGACGCCTCCGGTGTTCATTTGCGTACGGATCCGGCCCGCGTCGGTTCTCCGGTGCTGCTGTCGGACCCTGCGGGAGAGGTGGGCGTCTACGCGTTGCCCTACCTCGAGCCGGAGTCTGCCCGCGTGTTGCTGCCGGAGGATCCAGAGGGCACGCAGGAGCCGGTCGGGCGCGGTCATGCAGGCGTGCTCCGCCGGGCGATGGCGTGTGTGAGCGCCGATCGTGCTGCTCGCCGGCTTCCACGTGCGGTTGTCATGGCACATGCGTGGGTGACCGGCGGAGTCGGCAGCGATAGCGAGCGTGACATCTCAGTCGGGGGCGTGGGTCAGGTCGGGGCAGAGATCTTTGCGGGAGTTGATTACGTGGCGCTGGGGCATTTGCATGGTCCGCAGGTCCTCACAGAGACGGTTCGTTACAGCGGGTCCCCGCTGGCGTACTCGTTCGGTGAGGCCGCGCAGGCCAAAGGCAGCTGGCTGGTTGAGGTGGGCCCGACCGGAAAATGCCGTGTCGAATCCGTCCCCGCGCCTGTCCCGCGGATGCTGTCGAGCCTGCGCGGAACGCTTGAGGAGCTGATGTCTGAGCCGTCCTACGCGGGCGTCGAAGGTCACTACCTGTCGGTGATCCTGACCGATGCCGGCCGTCCGGTGGATCCCATGGCGAGGCTGCGACGCCGCTTTCCGCATGTCCTGGTGTTGGAGCATCGCCCCGAGGGTGCGGCGGCCGTCGAAGGCAGTTACCGCTCGCGACTGGCCGGCCGGGATGACTTGTCGATCGCCCGTGACTTCGTGACCCACGTCCGTGGGACCGAGCCTTCCGCAGCCGAACGTGCTCTGCTGGCCGAGGCCTTCGACGTGGTTGGCCGCCGCACCCGGGAAGTGGCCTGAAGTGCGGCCGCACCGCTTGGAGCTGACGGCGTTTGGCCCGTTCGCCGAGCATGTGGAGATTGATTTTGACCGGCTCGCAGTGGCTGGGCTCTTCCTCATGCACGGAGAGACCGGTGCCGGGAAGACGACCGTGCTTGACGGTCTGTCCTTCGCCCTCTACGGCCGGGTCCCGGGCGTGCGCGGGGTGAATCGATTGCGGTCAGACCACGCTTCCCCGTCCACCCGTACCGAGGTCAGGCTCGACGTGTCGATCGGCGGGAGGCGCTTTCGCATCACGCGCTCCCCGGCGCAGGAGCGCGCCAAGCAGCGCGGTAGCGGCTTCACCACCGAGCCGGCGAGCGTGTCCCTCTTCGAGCGGGACGAGTCGGTTGATGGTGGCTGGCGGCCCCGCTCCACCCGGGTGAACGAGGTCGATCGGGAGCTGTCTGACCTCCTCGGGATGTCGGCCGAGCAGTTCCACCAGGTGGTCCTGCTCCCGCAGGGTCAGTTCGCGAAGTTCCTGCACAGCGACGCTGGTGAACGCACTGCTCTGTTGCAGCGGCTGTTCGGCACCGATCGCTTCCGCCGCATCGAAGACTGGTTGGCCGAGCAGCGCCGCCAGACCCGGGAGAGCTACGAGGAAGCTCGTCACGAGGTCCGTCGGCTCGTGGCCCGCGTGGCGCAGGTGTCTGGTCAGCCGGAGCCTCTCGACGTCCCGGATCCGCAGTGGGCGGCCAATCAGGTGTCGGCTGCCGAGATGGAGGCTGTTGAGGCGGCGATGTCCGCTGCCGGCGCGGCCTTTGCGTTGGAGCAGTCGCAGAAGGAGGCGATGGACGCCGCCGATCTGGCGCGCCGCCAGCGACGGCTGCAGATCGCTCTGCAGCGCCAGCGTGCCGTCGAAGAAGGTGCCGAACGTACCCGAGCGCTGGTGACCGAGATCGAGTCGGCGCGGCGGGCAGCCGCGGTCGCACCAGCACTGGAGGCCCAAGTTCGCCGTGTCGCCGAGGACGACGCTGCGGGGGCTGCCCTCGCCGCGGCCTTCGCCAAGCTGCCCGACAGGCTGTCTCCCGATGAGCTGCATCCGCTGGCGATCGCCGGGCGTGAGGCGCTCGGTCGCTTGGGGGAGGCAGCTGAGCTGGAACGTTCGGTTGTCGCTGCCGCGCAGGAAGTGTCCGCCGCCGTGCAGAGCCTGGCGTCCTCCCGTCGCCGGATAGCCGAGTTGCGCCCGCTTCAGGAGCAGAGCCCGGCGCTTCTGGCGGAGGCCAGGACGAGGCTGAGCGCAGCGCGCGAGGCAGCGATCGCGCTGCCGACCGCCCGGTCAGAAGCTTCCCGGGCGGGCGAGGCTCTTGCCGCTGCGCTGCTGCGGGACGAGCGGGCTGCGGATGCCGATCGACTCGCGATCGAACACCTGGCTGCCCGGGAGCTTGCGGTTGACCTGGGCCATACGCTGAATGAGCTCCGCTCCGACCGGATCGACGGGATGATCGCCGAGCTGGCTTTCGCCCTCGAAGACGACACGCCCTGCCCTGTTTGCGGGGCACTCGACCACCCCGAGCCCTCGGAGGTCAGTGGGCGGCAGGTATCGCGGGAGGACGAGGAGAAGGCCGCAGCCGCTGCAGATGCCGCCCGGGAGCGCGCCTCGTCCATCGGAGTTGCACTCGGGGCTGCCGAAGCCGCTCGGGAGGCGGCCGCGAAACATCTGCTGGATCTCGGGCGTGCCGACGCAGAGGCTGCTGTGCTCTTGGCAGCGCAGGTTTCTTGCGCGGAGGCCGTCGAGCGTCTGTCGGAGCAGGCTCGCGAGGTGTCAGCCGCGGAGGCGCATGTCGCAGAGCTCGAGGAGGCTGAGACAGCGAGGCGCGAAGAGCTGTCCCGGCTGGGGGCGGCGACAGAGGCGGATGAAGCAGCAGCCGCGGCAGCGAAGGCACGGCACCTCGACGTGTCCAAGCGGCTGTCGGCCATGCTGGGCGCGGCGCCAGACGTGGCCTCAGCCCGGTGTGAGACGCAGCGATTCGTGGAGTTGCTCGAAGCCGCGGAGACGGCTGCCGAGAACGCGCGCCGGAGCTCGGTGGAACGTGCGGCTGCAGATGAGGGCGCCGAGCAGGCCGCGGTCGATGCAGGCTTCGCGTCCGTCGGGCAGGCTCGGGCGGCGGTCCGGGACCAGGCCGCTGTGGCCGGCCTGGAAGCTCGGGTCTCCCAGGCCCGGGAGGAGGCCGCGGCTGTCGCGGAGCTGCTGGCCGATCCGGAGCTCGCAGTAGATCTTTCGGAGCCGGCCCCGGTGGAATCCGCGGCTGAAGCCGCCCGCGGCGTGATGGCCCAAAGTCGTGTGGCCGAGCAGCGGCTGGCTCGAGCTAGCGAGCGGGTCAAGCAGCTCACGGCACTCCAGGGCCAGTTGATCGATCGGTTGCAGGCACTGGAGCCGATCGAGCTCGCCGCGCGCAGGGCGAAGGAGCTGGCCGATGTCGCCGGGGGGATCGGGGCCAATCGGCTGAACATGCAGCTGTCGGCGTACGTATTGGCAGCCAGGTTGGAGGAGGTGGCCGAGGTCGCCAGTACGCGGCTACGCGCCATGACGCAAGGGCGCTACACGCTGGTCCACAGCGACGCGTCCAAGGGCAACGCCCGCTCCGGCCTCCGGCTGCTCGTCTCAGATTCCTGGACGGGCCAGGACCGCGACACGTCCACCCTGTCCGGTGGGGAGACCTTCCTGGCGAGCCTGGCTCTCGCGCTAGGGCTGGCTGAAGTGGTCACGGCCTCGGCCGGAGGGGCGCCGTTGGAAGCGCTCTTCATCGACGAAGGCTTTGGCACGCTGGACGAGGAGACCTTGGACGAGGTCATGGACGTGCTCGACGGTCTGCGTGAAGGCGGCCGGCTGGTTGGAATCGTGAGCCATGTGGCACACCTGCGTGACCGGATTCCCAGCCAGCTGCGCGTTCACAAGGGAACGTCGGGAAGCAGCCTGAAGCAGACGGATACATCGCAGGCACTGGACTCTGCGCCTGCGAAGCCCGCGGCACCTGCCGGGAATCCGCCCGTGGTGATCAGTCTGGTGTCGGAGCAGCTGGCGTTACTTGGGGCCGACTGAGCGCTGGCAGCGGCTCAACGTCCGGAGCGCACCCGGTAAATCGCGAAGCGCAGCCGCTTCCAGAGCGAGGGCCTGGGTGGCTTCGGGGAGGGGGCGTCGAGCCGTTGCTGCACCGTGCGGCCGTGAGCGGAAAGCTCATGGGTGGGGGAGCTACGAGCCCACGCAAAGTCGAAGATGCCGTCGAGTTCGGCGTTCGTCCCGTTGTCAGCGTCTCCGCCGGTCGGCGCGGCGCGTGTCTCATCGTGCACGCCAATTGAACGATCGAAGCGCCTTGGAAGTTGCTGAGCGTCACTTGGCCAGCGTGGACACACCCGGACGGAGGAAGATGGACAGG
This sequence comes from uncultured Actinomycetota bacterium, assembly GCA_963839015.1. GTDB lineage: Bacteria > Actinomycetota > Actinomycetes > Frankiales > Frankiaceae > DATAZK01. The sequence continues at coordinate 75,177 of CAWITL010000003.1, forward strand.
TGCGCACACCATGGGTCGTCGGGATCTCGGGTGCTTCAGGCACTCCCTATGCCCGCTCGGTCCTGCGCGGATTGCTGGCTGCCGGCGAGGCGGTCGACCTCGTGGTCAGCAAAGCCGCCCGGCTGACCCTCCTCGATGAGACAGGGGTTGCGTGGCGGGATGATGCGGGGCAGGTGGCCCAGTGGCTGGAGTGGCCTGCCGACCAGCTGGATATTCGGTTGTGGCCGCCCGCGGACCTGGCAGCCGGCCCATCCAGCGGTTCGTATCCCGCGAAGGGAATGGTCGTCGTGCCGGCCTCCACCGAGGCTGTGGCGAGTATCGCGCTAGGACTTTCGAAAGATCTTCTGCAGCGCGCCGCCGCCGTCACGTTGAAGGAACGGCGTCCGCTCGTGGTGGTTCCCCGCGAGATGCCGCTGGCCCGCGCCACCCTCGTCCACCTGCTCGCCTTGCACGATTCCGGTGCCGTGGTAGCTCCCGCGAGTCCCGGTTTCTATGCCGGAGCCAAGGACGCGCAGGCTTTGGCGGACTTCGTTGCGGCCAAGGTTCTGGACGTCATCGGCGTCCCGCACGATCTCATGCTCCGCTGGACCGGGCGGCTAGGTAGCGGTCGCGGCTAATCTGAACGGTGTGGGAAATTCTGTGGACCAGCGTCGAAAAGAAGAGCTCGAAAGCAAGATCGAGAACGGTGAGCGCCTGACTCAGGCCGATGGGGAGGATCTGTACGCCTCTGACGATCTGGCCTGGCTGGGTGGGCTGGCACACGGAGTTCGTACCAAGCGCAATGGCGACCGCGTTTTTTTCAACGTAAACCGCCATCTGAACCTGACGAACGTCTGCAACGCCTCGTGTGCCTACTGCTCCTTCCAGCGCAAGCCCGGGGAGAAGGACGCGTACACGATGCGCGTCGAGGAAGCCGTGCGGCTGGCTAAGGAGATGGAGCCGGCTGGCATCACCGAGCTGCACATCGTGAATGGCCTGCACCCGACCCTCCCGTGGCGCTACTACCCGAGGGTGCTCCGCGAGCTGAAAGCGGCGCTGCCCAACGTTGCGCTCAAGGCGTTCACCGCCACCGAAGTGCACTGGTTTGAGAAGATCAGCGGATTGTCGGCCGACGAGGTTCTCGATGAGCTGATCGACGCGGGTCTGGAGTCGCTCACCGGCGGCGGCGCGGAGATCTTCGACTGGGAGATCCGCAAGCAGATCGTCGACCATGACACGCATTGGGAGGACTGGTCGCGTATCCACCGGCTCGCTCACTCCAAGGGTCTGCGTACCCCGGCGACCATGCTCTACGGACATATCGAAGAGCCGCGGCACCGCGTTGACCACGTGCTACGGCTGCGCGAGCTGCAGGATGAGACCAACGGCTTCGCGGTCTTCATTCCGCTGCGCTACCAGCATGACGCGGTCGGCGATCCGCGTAACCGGTTGCAGGGCCGCACCACCATGGCCAGCGGCGCCGAGGCTTTGAAGACGTTCGCCGTCAGCCGGCTGCTGTTCGACAACGTCGACCACGTCAAGAATTTCTGGGTCATGCACGGTCTGGAGACGGCTTCGCTCTCGCTGTCCTTCGGCGCCGACGATCTCGACGGCAGCGTCGTCGAATACAAGATCACGCACGACGCCGACAACTTCGGAACGCCCAACACCATGTCCCGCGAGAATCTGCTGGACTTCATCCGCGAGGCGGGGTTCCGGCCGGTCGAGCGTGACACCCGCTACGGCACCATCCGCGAGTACGACGGTCCGGTGCCGACCCCGCAGCACGCCACGGTGGGTTGAGTGGGATGAATCGCAAGAGTGAGTCCTCCGGCGCGCCCGGCATCGGATCGATCACGGCTTTGGCGTTCGTCGTCGTGCTGGTGCCGGCCATCGTGATCGCTGCGATCCTGAACGCTGTTGGGGCTTCGCTTGCGGTGTCGTGCATGGTGGGCCTGCTGGTCGCGTTCATGGGCATGGGCTTCTATCCCATGATTCTCAAGCGTTCAGGCTGGTTGCCTGGCTCGCAGGGGAGACGCCCATGAAGGCCATCCGCAATCCCTTCCGCAGCACCGGGCAGCAGTCCGTGGGCCGCATCTACGCCGGCTACATGTTCCTGCGGGTCCTGCTGTTCGGTATCGCCCTGGCGATCTGCATGTTCTGCGGCATGGCCGGGCTCTGGGCCGTGGTCGTCGCTCTGGTGGTGAGCGGCCTGGTGTCCTATCCGCTGGCGCGACGGCAGCGCGACGAGATCGCGGCGGCGTTCCAGCAGCGTCGTAGCGGCCGGTCGTAGCGGGGCGATAGCTCATGCCGCACTGGGTACCGTCCTGGCAGCTTGCTGTCAGCGTGGCTATCGGGCTCGCGGTGGTTTCCCTTGCGGCGCGGATCTGGCTCCAGATCGATGCTCGGCGAACGGGGGTGGCCCGCAAGAAGTCCGCCGTGGCCGCGGCGGCGGGCTGGCAGGTCGGGATCCTCATCGGGATCTACGGGATGTGGCAGTGGGTGGGATCGCTCGCCCTCGGCCTGGGCGGCGATGGCATCGAGCGCGGCCGACGGCTCTGGGATCTCGAGCGGACGCTTCACCTGCCAAGCGAGAAGAGCTTTCAGGCGCTCTTCCTGCCGCACGAATGGTTCATCAAATTCCTCGACATCTACTACGTCATAGCGCACTACAACGTCCTGCTGATCATGCTGGCGTGGTTGTTCTGGCGACACCGCGATCGCTACCCTGAGGCTCGTAACGTCATCGCACTGGCGACCTTCGCCTGCCTGGCGGTACAGCTCGTGCCGGTCGCGCCGCCCCGCCTCATCGGCGGTCACGGAATCGTTGATACCGCGCTGAAGTACGGGCAGTCCGTCTACGGCCCGGTGGGGCAGGGATTCAGCGACCAGTTCTCGGCGATGCCTTCAGTGCACATCTGCTGGTCTGCAGCTGTCGCCTTCTTCGTTTGGCGGTCGACGACCAGCCGCTGGCGCTACCTAGGTGTCGCTCATGCGTTGCTCACGTGGATCGTCGTCATCGCCACCGGCAACCACTACTGGCTTGATGGGATCGTCGCGATCCTCTTGCTCACGCTCTCCTTCTGGACGGTGCGCCTAGCCTCCTACCTGTGGTCACGGGTGTCACAGTGGCTCCCGTGGACCACCGCGCCCGTACTCGCGTCGTCGCCGTCCTCGGCTGTGCTCTCGTCCTCTCCCTCACCGTCGCTGGATGCGGAGGAAGCGCCAAGTCCGGTTCCGGCGGCACAGGCGTCAAGAGCGTCGCCACCCAGCCGCTGACGGGACTGCCGCTGGCCGCCGGAGCGAAGGTGGCCCAGCGGCCGGCGCTGTTCGTGAAGATCGAGAACGCTCCGCAGGCCCGCCCCCAAACGGGCCTCGACAAGGCCGATGTCGTCTACGAGGCGGTTGCCGAAGGCGGCATCACGCGGTTCGCCGCCATCTTCCAGAGTGTCGATCCCGGGGACGTCGGACCGGTGCGGTCGGTCCGCCCGCAGGACCCGGATCTCGCGGCTCCATTGCACGGCGTCGCGGCGTTCTCCGGCGGGGTCGCGCCGATCGTTGCCGACCTCAGCACCGTGGCCCAGAACCTCTCGGCCGACGTCGCGGCCGACGCACCGGCCTACCACCGGACTGCTGATCGAGCGGCTCCGCACAACCTCTACGCCACGGCGAGCAAGCTCTGGGCCGCCGCGCAGCTGCCGTACAACGACCCTCCGGAGCCGCTTTTCCACTACGGAGCGCTTCCGGCGGATGCGACGGCGGCCACCTCGGTCGACGTTCCGATGTCTCCTTCCGCAGATGTCACCTGGAAGTGGGATGGCACTGCCTGGCGCCGCAGCCAGGACGGTCAGCCCTTCACCGTGACGGGGACCGGACGCATCGGGCCGGCGAACGTGATCATCCAATACGTCCAGATCGTCAGTGCCGGCTACGCCGATGTCGCAGGTACGCAGGTACCCAGCTCTGTAGTGATCGGCACCGGCAAAGCGATCCTGCTGCGGGATGGCAAGGAGATCACCGGCACCTGGTCCAAACCCAGCCGATCGGCTGTCACGCAATTCACCGGCGCGGACGGTGAGCAGCTCAATCTGCATCCCGGAATCACCTGGGTGGAGCTCCTGCCCAACACGGCGACGGCGAAAGTCACACCCTGACTGCGGCTCCGGGGCGCGCGGTAACGTGCAAATCGGTGGACCTTGTAAGCATGGGTGACGAGCAGAACGGCGTCCCGCAGCGCCCTCGTGTAGGCCATATCCAGTTCCTGAACTGCCTGCCGCTCTACTGGGGGCTCGCTCACACCGGCGCCCTGCTCGATGTGGTTCTCACCAAGGACACGCCGGACCGGTTGAACGACGCGCTCATCAGCGGCGACCTGGACATCGGCCCGATCAGCCTCGTCGAATATCTGCGCAACGCCGACCAGTTGCTCGTGCTGCCCGACCTTGCTGTGGGCTCCGACGGTCCGGTGTTGTCCGTCGTGCTGGTGAGCTCCGTTCCGCTGGCAGACATCCGCCATGTCGCCCTCGGTTCCACGTCCCGCACCAGCGTCCTGCTCGCCAAGCTCCTGCTGGAGCAGACGCATGGTCTCAGCCCGACCTACACCGTCATGCCGCCAGATCTCGCGGCGATGCTCCGCGAGGCTGATGCCGCTGTGATCATCGGGGATACCGCCCTGCGCGCCACCTTCATCGATGGGCCGCGACTTGGCCTGACGGTGATCGATCTCGGAGCAGCCTGGCGCGAGATCTCCGGGTTGCCGATGGTTTTTGCACTGTGGGCGGCCCGGCGTGACTACGCGCAGGAGCATCCCGACCAGGTGCGGCAGGTGGCTGCAGCGTTTCGGGCCAGCCTTGATCTCGCGCTGTCGAAGGTTGACGACGTCGCGCGCGATGCGGCGCGCTGGGAGGAATTCGACCCCGAGCTGCTGGCCAGGTACTTCACGACCTTGGACTTCCGGCTGGGACCGCGACAGCAGGAGGGTGTGCGGGAATTCGCCAAGCGAGCGGCGGCCGTCGGGGCCGTGCCGCCGCTGCCAGAAATCGTCTTCGCTCAGGCGTGAACGGCCGTTAGCGCGGGGCCATCTCGAAAACGATCTCCGCCGGCCTGGTCAGCCGTTTGAGGATGTACGGCGGAAGTATCGCCGCGTCCGCAGGATCGGCTGACAGCGGCTCGATCTGGGTCTTGAACGCCTGAATTGCGTCGTGCTTGGCAGCCCGAATGTCGTCTGGCAGGACGATGCGACGGGCGTAGGTCCAAGGCACTCGGGCGTCGCCAGGCGTCGCCCAGTGCCACATCCAAACCGGATAGGACAGGATCCGGGCAGCACCGGCCGCGCCGCTGGCAGCTGCGAGTCCGGCAGCCTCATGATCGGGGTGACCGTCGCCGATCCAGGGTGCGAGGCACCAGGCTGGGCCTTCGTGCTGCGTCTTGGCCAAGATGCGAACCACGGCGGCGGTCACGTTCGCGTTCTGGGTCTCATGGCGGGCGACTCCACCGTCCGGCAGGCGCAGCCGTTCGACCCGCGCAGCGCCCGCACCGAGCGTTTCCAGTGCCGTCCTGGTCTCCAGGACCCGGCGGTCGATCAGATCGTTCGGGGTCAAGGTGGGCGAGCCGGGATGCGAGGCCTCGCCATCAGTGACGGCTATGACATGAATCCGGCTTCCGGCCCGGGCCAGGAGTGCCAGCAGGCCCCCGACGCCGAGCACCTCATCATCCGGGTGCGGCGCCACGACGATCACGGTGGCCGGCGTCGGTTCGACGACGAGTTCGGGCCACAGACGCAGGTCAGGCCACTGCTGCCAAGTCTCTTCGGGAGTGCCCTGCCCGGTCAGGTCCGAGGCCGGGGTCACCTGCTGGGTCTACCCGACTGAGCCCGGCTCACCCTGCACAGGTGCGCACACTCTCGCTCGCTCCGTACGATCGCAGTGTGAGCCTTGCTGATGTGTTGGACCACGCTGCCGGCGGCGGCCGGATCGACGCCGCCCAGGCACTTGACCTTTATCAGCACGCCCCCTTTCACGAGCTGGGCAAAGCGGCTGATGCGGTCAGGCGCCGGCGTTTCGCCGGCACCGAGCACATCGCTACGTATCTCATCGACCGCAACATCAATTACACGAACGTCTGCGTGACCGCCTGCCGGTTCTGCGCCTTCTACCGTTCGCCTAAATCAGACGAGGGCTGGGTCCGCAGCGTCGAAGACATCGTCGAGCGCTGCCGGGAGGCCGTCGACCTCGGCGCCACCCAGATCATGCTGCAGGGCGGCCACCACCCCGACTTCGGCATCGAGTGGTACGAAGGCACCTTCTCGGCCATCAAAGAAGCGTTTCCCCAGCTGGCGCTGCACTCGCTGGGTGCTTCAGAAGTGGTCCACATCGGACGCGTGAGCAACCTGCGTCACGACGAGGTCATCCGCCGGCTCGCCGCCGCCGGCCTCGACAGCTTCGCCGGGGCAGGCGCCGAGATCCTGGTGGCGCGTCCGCGTACCGCGATCGCGCCCCTCAAAGAGAGCGGCGAGGTCTGGTTGTCGGTGATGGAGACCGCCCACGGCCTCGGCGTGGAGTCCACGGCCACCTTCATGATGGGCACCGGCGAGAGCGACGCCGAGCGCATCGAGCACCTCACGATGATCCGAGACGTGCAGGACCGCACCGGCGGCTTCCGTTCCTTCATCCCCTGGACCTACCAGTCCGAGAACAACCATCTGGGTGACGTGGCGCACGCGTCGATCTACGAGTACCTGCGTCTGGTGGCCGTCGCCCGGCTCTACTTCGACAACATCCAGCACCTCCAGGGTTCCTGGCTCACCACCGGCAAGACCGCGGGGCAGCTCACGTTGCACATGGGCGCCGACGACCTCGGGTCCGTGATGCTCGAGGAGAACGTGGTCTCCTCAGCCGGGGCCAAGCACCGGACCAACCGGCTGGAGCTCCTCCAGCTGATCCGCTCAGCCGGCCGCACCCCGGCGCAGCGCGACACCCTCTACAACCACCTGGTCGTCCACGACAACCCGGCCAACGACCCGGTCGACGACCGCGTCCGCTCGCACGTCAGCTCGACCGCCCTCCAGCTCACCCCCGCGTAGCCCTTGCCGAAAAGTCAGGACCTCACGTCGTCCTGGCCACGGGAGGTCCTGACTCTCCTGGCTTGCGCGAGGGCTCGGCGAAACTGATCCGCTACGAGGTCTGGCTGAGTGCGGATCGTGATGTTGGAGAACCGCAGTACGGCCTGGCCGACGATCAGCAGCTCATTGGCGCGATGTTGATCTTGGGACCACCTCGTTACAGACATATGCGGAGCCCCGTCAACTTCGAACGCGACTGATGTCCCGTCGTCGGCGATAAGCACGCCATCGAGGTATCGCCGCCTACCCTGACCATCGATGCGTACCTGCTGACGCACGACGACACCGAGGCCGTATTTCTTACAAAGCCGGCCCATGTCGATCTCAGAAAGGGCGTCCGCACCTCCGTTGATATCGGTGAGTGCCAGCTGCATCACCCGGCAGTGCCGAATGCGCCCTGCTGAGTCCAGGGCGATGCTCAGCTGCCCAGGCGTTGCGAGACGCTGCTGGACGACGGCGGCGAGCAACCCGCAGGCCGTACGAGCACTCGCCGACCAGGCCGCAGCATCGATAGCTGACCTTTCGACCGACGTTCGTGGTGGATCGTGTCGCCCGATCTCGCCGATGGCAATCCGTGTCTCGTGTACCACCAACCCCAGCTCAGGCAACCCGACTGGTCGGCGACCGCGCGCCACCAGGAGATGGATAGGCCCGCATTCCCATCCCCTCAGCCCGTCGAGCGCCAACGCTGTGCGTCCGGCGAGAGCGGCCGCAGGTCCGGCGTGAAGAACTGCTGCCCAGCGTTGTTGGAGCAGCGTCAGTGGCCCGTTGTGCGTGACGACGACCAGCGGCCCCACCGTCTGCCAACGGCGGGCGCCCAGATGTGCACGTACCTGACCCTCGGTGTATCCCTGCGCTTGAAGTTGGCTACGGCGTAGCACCCCGTACTGACGCTGCTCGACGGTCGGACGCATTTGAACCAACCGTCCACCATCAGGCTGCCGTCTTCGCGTAATCCACAGGTTGGATCCGGACCCGCCGAAAGAGAGTCAGGTCCTCACGTCGTCCTGGCCACGGAAGGTCCTGACTCTCCGGCCTGAGAAGCTGGCCTCATGCAGCTTCACCGGGCCGCGGCGATACTGCCGATTGCGCGGCCACCGATCCGTGACGGTGGGGTGCTGGTGGAGAACGGGCGGATCGTGGCGGTCGGTCCGGCGGCTGTGCTGCAGGATCGGGCCGACGAGACGATCGCGTATGACGGCCTGCTCATGCCGGGCTTCATCAACGCCCACGCGCACCTGCAGTACGGCCCGACCTTCGCCGATCTCACCGGCACAGGTCACGCGTTCGCGCAGTGGCTGATGCAGATGACCCAGCGCAGGCAGGCGATGACTGACGACGGCTGGCGTAGCGAGGTGTCGGCCAGTTGGGCGCTCGCGTACGAGAGCGGGACCGTCGCCGTCGCCGACATAGTCACCAGCGCGGCCGCGCTCGATGTCGAAGTCCCGGGAGTCCGCTTCCTGGAGTCGGTCGCGGTGGCGAGCCACATGTGGCCGGCCGAACGAGACCGGCTGGCCGGGCTGCTGAAAGCGCATCCCGAAGCAGGGCTTTCCCCGCATACCCTCTACACGCTGGGCAGGGAGGTCCTGCGCGGGATTCAGCAGCTCGCGAGAGCTGAGGGCAGGCGTCTGCACCCTCACCTCGCTGAGACGGCCGATGAGGATGAGTTCGTACGCACCGGGACCGGTCCCTTTTCAGGCTGGGCCTTCGCGACGGAGCTGCGCGATGCCGGCGGCGTCAAGCAGTCACCCGCCGCCCACCTGGACGACCTCGCGGGCCTTGGACCGGACGTCCACGTCGCCCACGGCACCCACCTGGACGCCGCTGATCGCCGGCTGCTTCGCGAGCGAGGAACGGCCGTCGCTCTCTGCGCCCGCTCGAATGCCATCCTGGGCGCCGGGATCCCTCCGGTCGCCGACCTCCTCTACGAGAACAGCCGTATTGCCGTCGGCACCGATTCGCTTGCCTCCACGCCCGACCTCGACATGCTCGCGGAATTGCGCACGCTCGCGACCATCGCGCGAAGCCAGGGATATTCACGCAGCGATCTGGCCACCAGGCTGCTGGCCGCCGCGACCACCGGAGGCGCAGACGCAATCGGCAGGCCCGATCTGGGCCGGCTCGAGCCAGGGGCGACCGCTGCTCTCGCCAGCATCACCATCGAGCGCCCGCAGGCGGCAGATCTGTGTGAGGAGATCCTGCAGAGCGGAACGGCAAAGGCAGCGCCGATTCATCAGGGACAGGCAGACTCAACCCTGTGACACGCGCGGCTCTGGACAAGAAACCTGCCGAGGTCGCCGCGATGTTCGACGCGGTCGCCCGGCGCTACGACGTCACCAATACGGTCCTTTCGCTCGGGCAGGACCGGCTGTGGCGGCAGGCGACGCGCAGGGCGCTCTCCCCGGTGCCGGGGATGCGCATTCTCGACCTGGCGGCCGGCACCGCCGTCAGCAGCGCCCCGCTCGCCAAGGCGGGTGCCCGGGTGGTCGCGGCGGACTTCAGCCTGGGAATGCTCGGTGCCGCTCCCAAGCGCGCCGGGGTGGACCTGGTGGGCGCTGACGGACTGGCGCTGCCGTTCTCCGACGGTGCCTTCGATGCCGCGACGATCTCCTTCGGCCTCCGCAACGTCGCTGACACGGTGGCCTGCCTACGTGAGCTGCGGCGGGTGGTCAAGCCGGGCGGGCGACTTGTGGTCTGCGAATTCAGCCGGCCGGTGTGGGCGCCGTTTCGCACGGTGTACGTCGAATACCTGATGCGTGCGCTGCCGAACGTCGCGCGGGCCGTCTCCAGCAGTCCCGATGCCTACGTCTACCTGGCGGAGTCCATTCGGGCGTGGCCCGATCAGGCCGGCCTGGCCACCCTGATGCAGGAGGCCGGTTGGGATGACGTCGCCTGGCGCGATCTGACCGGCGGAATCGTCGCTCTTCACCGCGGCACGGCGCCGCAGCAGTCCAGCCCGTAAGTCGAGCCGGTAAACGAAGGTCACACTCTGGCGCTGCTGCCGCGACACCGGTGCTGATCGCGACTTAGACTGACCTACAGGTGCTCGTGAAGAAATTCACAAGCACCTCTGGTACTCCCGCTCCACCCAGTTCCGCCTTGAGAAGGATGCCCCGGCATGCCGCAGCGCTCCGCCGCGAACCGTGATTACGACGCCGACGTGATTGTCGTCGGCGCCGGCCCTGGTGGTTCCACGGCAGCCGCGCACCTCGCCCGGGCCGGGGTGGACGTCCTGCTCCTGGAGAAGACCACCTTCCCCCGCGAGAAGGTCTGCGGTGACGGGCTCACGCCCCGCGCGGTGAAGAGCCTGCTCAGCCTCGGCGTCGACACCAGTGACTGGCCACGCAACAAGGGCCTGCGTATCTACGGCGGCAAGCATCGCCTCGAGCTGGACTGGCCCGACCTCGCAAGCTTCCCCGATTACGGGCTTGTCCGGCCCCGCACAGACTTCGACGAGGTGCTTGCGCGCACCGCCCAGAAAGCCGGGGCGCGCCTTCGCGAGGCCACCACGGTCACCGGCCCGCTGCGTGACGAACGCACCGGCCGCATCACGGGCGTGACCATCAAGGACGGCACCCAGCTGAAGGCGCCGCTGGTGCTCGCCGCCGATGGGGTGAGCGCCCGGACGGCGTTGGGAGCGGGCATCTCCAAGCGGGACGACCGCCCGATGGGCGTGGCCGTCCGCGGCTATCTGGCGTCCGAGTCGCGCAGCAATGACGACTACCTGGAATCCCACCTCGAGCTGTGGGACGGTCCCCGCGGCGAGGGACGGCTGCTGCCCGGCTACGGCTGGGTCTTCGGCGTCGGCGACGGCACCGTGAATGTGGGCCTCGGCATTCTCAATACCTCTGACGCCTTCGGTCACGTCGATTACAAGGATCTGCTTCGGCGCTGGCTGAGCAATATCCCCGATCTGGCAGGCAAGGAGCTCATTGCCCCGGTTCGAGGTGGGGCGCTACCGATGGGGTTCAACCGCCAGCCGCACTACCGCGATGGAATGCTGCTGATCGGCGACGCAGCGGGCGCGGTGAATCCCTTCAACGGCGAGGGAATCGCATACGCGATGGAGACGGCAGAGACTGCCGCCGACATCGTCATCCAGGCGCTTGCCCGTCCAGAGGGATCGGCCCGGGAGCAGGCCCTTGCCGCCTACCCGGCGGCTCTCGCAGCTCAGTACGGCGGTTACTACACCCTCGGGCGCTGGTTCGTCGCGCTGATCGGCCACCCCGCAGTGATGAGCTTGGCCACGAAGTACGGCCTGCCGCGCCCGACTCTCATGCGGTTCACCATAAAGTTGCTTGCAAACCTCACGGACCCCCGCGGAGGCGACACCCTCGACCGACTCATCAATGGCCTGAGCAGGGTGGCGCCCGCCGCCTGACCCTTGCCCGCGTAGGCTCGACCTGCCCTCGACAAGCCCTGATGCTGCCAGCGACTGCCAGCATTCAGCTCCCGAACCAGCCCCCCGAAACCAGCCCCCGTGATCCCCGGAAGGAGACCGAGTGCTCAGGAGTTACCTGCCGGTGCTTCTACTCGGCTTGTTGGCCTTTGCCTTTGCGGCCTTTTCAGTGATCACGGGCTCCGTGGTCGGGCCCAAGCGCTACAACCGGGCAAAGCTGGACGCCTACGAATGCGGCATCGAGCCGGCTCCGCAGGGTCCGGGCGCCGGGCGTTTTCCCATCAAGTTCTATTTGACGGCGATGCTTTTCATCGTCTTCGACATTGAGGTCATCTTTCTCTACCCGTGGGCCGTCAGCTTCGGCAGCCTTGGCATTTTCGGGTTGGTCGAGATGGTGCTCTTCCTGCTGACGGTCTTCGTCGCATACGCGTATGTCTTTCGCCGTGGAGGTCTCGAATGGGACTAGAAGAAAAGATGCCCGACGGCATCATCCTGGCCTCTGTCGAAGGGCTCGCTAACTGGGCCCGCACCTCTTCCCTATGGCCGGCCACCTTCGGGTTGGCCTGCTGCGCCATCGAGATGATGGCCACCGGCGCCGGTCGCTACGACCTGGCCCGCTTCGGCATGGAGGTCTTTCGCCCCAGCCCCCGCCAGGCTGACCTGATGATCGTCGCCGGCCGGGTCAGCCAGAAGATGGCCCCCGTCCTTCGCCAGATCTACGACCAGATGCCCGAGCCCAAATGGGTCATCGCTATGGGCGTCTGCGCGAGCTCCGGTGGAATGTTCAACAACTACGCGATCGTCCAGGGCGTCGACCACGTCGTCCCCGTCGACATGTATCTGCCTGGCTGCCCGCCGCGGCCGGAGATGCTGATGGACGCGATCCTGAAGCTGCACGACAAGATCCGCAAGACCCCGCTCGGACCTAACCGGGAGCGCGCCATCGAGCGCAAGGGCCTGCCGATCATTCCCTACGAGAAGCCCGCGGACTTCGCGGTCCGGGAGCGCGAAGAGGCCGAGGAGCGCACCGCCCGCGCCGGTGGGATCGTTTGATGAGCGAGCTCGACAAGCAGGTCACGGCCGGACCCGAGGGTGCTACCTCGGACGCCCCGGTCACCCGTACCGGAATGTTCGGTGCGACCGGCTCCGGAGACACCTCGGGCTTCGGCGGGCTGATCCGCCCGCTTCCCGTGGTGCCCGCGAACACGCGGCCCTTCGAGCCGCAGTTCGAGACGGTCTACTCGGCTCTCGAGCGCGTGATGCCCCAGCTCGACGATGCGGTCGAGCAGGTCGTCATCCAGCACGGTGAGATGACGCTGCACATTCGCCGCGAGAAGCTGCTCGAAGTCGCCCAGACCCTGCGTGACTCTCCCGAGCTGCGTTACGAGCAGCTCAGCTCGCTGAACGGCGTCGACTACCTGGGTATCGACCCCACCGGTCGCCGGCTGCACAGCGTGTACAGCCTGCTGTCCCTGACCCACCGCCGCCGGCTACGGCTCGAGGTGGCGGTCACGGTTGAAGATCCACACGTCCCGTCGCTGACGTCCATCTATCCCACTGCCGACTGGCAGGAACGGGAGACCTGGGACTTCTTCGGGATCATTTACGACGGCCATCATGGCTTGACCCGGATCATGATGCCCGACGACTGGGAGGGCCACCCCCAGCGCAAGGATTACCCGCTCGGCGGCGTGCCGGTCGAGTACAAGGGAGCCGAGGTCCCGCCGCCCGACCAGCGCAGGAGCTACGCGTGAGCACCCCCACCGGAAGTGCAGGCACCCTCCACGAGGAGGAGGCGTTCAGCGGTTACGCGGGCGTCCAGGAGACCACCGAGGGTCGCGTCTACACCGTCACCGGTGGCGACTGGGACGAGGTGCTCGGCGGTCGCGATGAGGAGTCGCCCGAAGAGCGAATCGTCATCAACATGGGTCCTCAGCACCCGTCCACCCACGGTGTGCTGCGGCTGGTGCTCGAGCTCGAGGGCGAGACGGTCACCGAGTCCCGCGTCGTCATCGGTTATCTGCATACGGGCATCGAGAAGAACACCGAATTCCGTAGCTGGGTCCAGGGCGTCACCTTCGTCACGCGCATGGACTATCTGTCTCCTTTCTTCAACGAGGCGGCTTACTGCCTCGGGGTCGAGAAGCTGCTCGGCGTCACCGACCAGATCCCGCAGCGTGCGACGCACATCCGGGTGCTGCTCATGGAGCTGCAGCGGATCAGTTCGCACCTCGTCTGGCTGGCCACCGGGGGCATGGAGATCGGCGCGCTCTCCGCGATGCTCTACGGGTTCCGTGAGCGAGAGGTCATCCTCGACCTCTTCGAGCTGATCACCGGTCTTCGGATGAACCACGCGTTCATCCGACCCGGCGGCGTCGCCCAGGACTTGCCGGATGGTGCGGTCGAGAAGATCCGCGAATTCCTGGACTACATGCCCAAGCGGCTCAAGGAGTACGAGAACCTGCTCACCGGTCAGCCGCTCTGGCAGAACCGGCTGCAGGGCGTCGGCTACCTCGACGCGGCCGGCTGTCTCGCTCTCGGAGTCACCGGTCCGATCCTGCGCTCGGCCGGGCTGCCCTGGGATCTTCGTAAGACCGAGCCGTACTGCGGCTACGAGACCTATGACTTCGAGGTTCCCACCTCGCTCGACGGCGATTGCTGGGCCCGCTACATCGTGCGTATGGAAGAGATGCGCGAGTCGCTGAAGATCATCGAGCAGGTGCTCGACCGGCTCGAGCCCGGCCCCGTCATGATCGCCGACAAGAAGATCGCCTGGCCTGCTCAGCTGGCGCTCGGACCGGACGGAATGGGCAATTCCCTCGAGCACATCCGCAAGATCATGGGTACCTCGATGGAGTCACTCATCCACCACTTCAAGCTGGTCACCGAAGGCTTCCGGGTGCCGGCCGGGCAGGTCTATTCGCCGGTCGAGTCACCTCGTGGAGAGCTGGGCTACCACATGGTCAGCGATGGCGGCACCAGGCCCTACCGCGTCCACGTGCGCGACCCATCGTTCATCAATCTGCAGTCGACCCCGGCGCTCACCGAGGGCGCGCTCATCGCTGACGTCATCGCCGCGGTCGCCTCGATCGACCCGGTCATGGGCGGTGTCGACCGATGAGCCTCACCGAGGAGACCCGGGCCGCAGCGGCCGAGATCATCGCCCGTTATCCGGAGGGACGCTCGCGCAGCGCCCTGCTTCCGATGCTGCACCTGGTTCAGGCCGAGGACGGCTACGTGACCCCGCAGGGGATCGCGTTCTGCGCCGAGACGCTCGGGCTCACCAAGGCTGAGGTCGGCGCGGTGGCCACCTTCTACACCATGTACAAGCGCCGTCCGGTCGGCGAGTACCTGGTCTCGGTCTGCACCAACCTGTCCTGCCAGATCCTCGGCGGCGAAGACGTCTTCGCGCGGGTGTCCGAGCGGCTCGGGGTCCATCACAACGAGACCACCGAGGACGGCACGTTCACCCTCGAGCACGCCGAGTGCCTGGCGGCCTGCGACTACGCTCCCGTCGTCACGGTGAAC
This sequence comes from uncultured Actinomycetota bacterium, assembly GCA_963839015.1. Classification (GTDB taxonomy): domain Bacteria; phylum Actinomycetota; class Actinomycetes; order Frankiales; family Frankiaceae; genus DATAZK01. The sequence continues at coordinate 90,203 of CAWITL010000003.1, forward strand.
TACGAGTTCTTCGACAATGTCACCCCCGACAGTGCGGAAGAGTTGCTCGAGGCGCTCGCGCGCGGCGAGAGGCCGCTTCCCACCCGCGGCGCTCCGCTGTGCTCCTTCAAGGAGATCAGCCGTCAGCTGGCCGGCTTCCGGGATCCGCGTCCGGAGGCGGTCGGCGAGGGCGTCGCCCATCCGACCCCGGCCATGTCGCCCGATTCGCGCGGCACCGAGTCGGCCGAGGCCATCCGCGCGGCCGGGCCCACCCCCGACGCCGAGATCGGCATCCCGCTGTCTGAGGAAATCCCCGTTCCCGATCCGGAAGCACCCGCTCCAACCCGCGAGGAGTCGGCTAACTCATGAACACCGTTCAGGTCATGACCTACCGCTGGGAAGAGCCGGAGTCCTGGACCCTCGAGACGTATGAGCGCACCGAGGGTTACGCGGCGCTGCGTACCGCGCTCGCCATGGACGCTGACGCGATCATCTCGCTGGTCAAGGATGCCGGTCTGCGTGGCCGTGGAGGTGCCGGCTTCCCGACCGGCATGAAGTGGAGTTTTATCCCGCAAGGCGACGGCAAGCCGCATTACCTCGTCGTGAACGCCGACGAGGGCGAGCCGGGCACCTGTAAAGACGCGCCGCTGATGATGGCCGATCCGCACTCGCTCATCGAGGGCATCATCATCGCGTCGTACGCGGTTCGCTGCCATCACGCCTTCATTTACCTCCGCGGCGAGCTGGTGCACGCCGGTCGCCGGCTGCAGACCGCCATCGACGAGGCCTACGCCGCCGGCTACCTGGGCGACGACATCCTGGGCAGCGGCTTCGACCTCAAGCTCACCCTGCACCGCGGCGCCGGTGCCTACATCTGCGGCGAGGAGACCGCTCTGCTGGACTCCCTCGAGGGCTACCGCGGCCAGCCCCGGTTGCGCCCCCCGTTCCCTGCAACGCACGGCCTGTACCAGTCGCCGACGGTGGTCAACAACGTCGAGTCGATCGCCAGCGTCCCGTGGATCATCCGCAAGGGCGTCGACTGGTTCCGTTCCATGGGGTCGGAGAAGTCGCCTGGTCCGAAGATGGTCTCGATCAGCGGTCACGTCACCAATCCGGGCCAGTACGAGGTGCCGCTGGGGACCACCTTCGGGACCCTGCTGGACATGGCCGGCGGAATGCGGCCCGGCTCCACACTGAAGGCCTGGACCCCCGGCGGATCGAGCACCCCGATGCTGACCGATGCCCATCTGGACACCCCGATGGACTTCGAGGGCGTCGTCGCCTCGGGATCGTTGCTCGGCACCGCAGCGGTCATGGTCATGGACCAGTCGGTCTGCATGGTGAAGACGTGCCTGCGGCTGACCGAGTTCTACGCGCACGAGTCCTGCGGCAAGTGCACCCCCTGCCGCGAGGGCACGTACTGGATGACCCAGATCCTGGCCCGGTTGGAGTCCGGCTCGGGATCGGCAGAGGACATCGACACCCTGCTCGACACCTGCGACAACATCTTCGGTCGCTCGTTCTGCGCGCTGGGTGACGGCGCGACCAGTCCGATCGTCTCCGGTATCCAGTATTTCAGAGACGAGTTCGTCGCGCACTACGAGAGTGGCGGCTGTCCTTTCAAGGCCGCCGAGGCTGATGCCCCGGCCGAGCGATTCCTGGCGGGTTCACAGGCATGACCATTGCACCGGATCGCACCTCCGGCGGCACCCCCGTGCCCGCCGAAGACCTGCTGACCCTCACCATCGACGGCATCGAGGTGAGCGTTCCGAAGGGAACGCTGATCATCCGTGCGGCCGAGCTGGTGGGAGTCCAGGTCCCGCGTTTCTGCGACCACCCGCTGCTCGACCCGATCGGCGCCTGCCGGCAGTGCATCGTCGAGGTCGAGGGCCAGCGCAAGCCGGTCACCGCGTGCACCACGACGGTGTCGGCCGACATGGTCGTGAAGACCCAGCACACCTCCGCCGTGGCCGAGAAGGCCCAGCACGGCACGATGGAGATGCTGCTGATCAACCACCCTCTCGACTGCCCGGTCTGCGACAAGGGCGGCGAATGCCCCCTGCAGAACCAGGCCATGTCCAACGGCCGTGACGACTCCCGCTTCCACGAGACCAAGCGCACCTACGAAAAGCCGATCCCGATCTCCAGCGAGGTCCTGCTCGACCGCGAGCGCTGCGTTCTCTGCGCGCGCTGCACGCGGTTCTCCCTGCAGATCGCCGGTGACCCGTTCATCGAGCTCTTCGAGCGCGGCGCCCTCGAGCAGGTCGCCATCGACCCTGATGAGCCCTTCCAGTCCTACTTCTCCTCCAACGTCGTCCAGATCTGCCCGGTCGGCGCGCTGACCGGCGCCAGCTATCGCTTCCAGTCCCGCCCGTTCGATCTGGTCAGCTCTCCGGGCGTATGTGAACACTGCGCCTCCGGCTGCTCTCAGCGCAACGACCACCGTCGCGGCCGGGTGCTTCGCCGTCTCGCCGGCGACGAGCCCGAGGTCAACGAGGAGTGGAACTGCGACAAGGGTCGCTGGGCCTTCGAATACACCCGCCAGGCTGACCGCCTCACCGTTCCGCTGATCCGCGACCGCGAGACCGGCGAGCAGCATGAGGCTTCCTGGGCCGATGCGCTTTCTTACGCAGCCCGTGGACTGGCCGAATGTGTGGCCCGCAATGGAGCCGCGGTGCTGGCCGGCGGCCGTCACACCACCGAAGACGCCTTCGCATATGCCAAGTTCGCCGGCGCGGTGCTCGGCACCCGCGACATGGACTTCCGGGCCCGTCCGGGCTCGGCCGAAGAGGCTGACTTCCTGCGCTCACACGTCATCGGGACCAGCCCGCACGGCAGCCGCCGGGGCGTCACCTATGACGACCTCGAGAAGGCCGGCACTGTCGTCCTGGTGGCCTTCGAGCCCGAGGAAGAGTCGCCGATCATCTTCCTGCGCCTGCGCAAGGCTGCCCGCAAGGGTGGGCTGAAGGTTGTCTCCGTCGCACCGTTCACCACCCCGAGCGTCGTCAAGACGTTCGGCTCGCTGGTGCGCTGCCGTCCGGGTGATGAGCCGGCCGCTCTGGACGGCCTCGAGCTCCCTGAAGGTTCGATCGTCCTGGTGGGGGAGCGCCTGGCCAGCATCGCCGGCGGTTTCTCTGCAGTCGCCAGGCTCATCGAGCGCACCGGCGCCCGTGTGGCGTGGGTGCCGCGCCGGGCCGGCGAGCGTGGCGCTCTCGAGGCCGGGTTGCTTCCCGAGCCGGGGGCACGGGATCTTCCCGAGATCCTCGACGCCGCGTACGAGCAGGCAATCGACGGTCTGATCGTCGGCGGCATCGATCCCGCCGATCTGCCCGACCCGGTTCAGGCCCGCGAGGCCTTCGCACGGGTGCCGTTCCTGGTCTCCCTCGAGCTTCGTCACTCTGCCGTCACCGAGCTGGCTGACGTGGTCTTCCCGGTGGCAGCTGCCGTCGAAAAGGCAGGCACTTACGTCGACTGGGAGGGTCGTGAGCGTCCCTTCGAGCAGGCCCTTCCGAACGTGACGACGATGACCGACCTGCGGGTGCTGCACTCGATCGCCGCCGAGATGGGCGTCGCGCTCGATCTCCCGGGGGTCGACGCGGCCCGTAACGAGTTGCTGACGCTGGCAGCTTCGCGGACCTCGACCGCTCCCGCCCCCTCGGTGCCGGCTGAACGCCCCCGTGACCTGGCCGCTGGCGAGGCGATCCTCGCCACCTGGTCCTGGCTGTTGGACGATGGCCGGATGCAGGACGGCGAGCCCCACCTCGCGGGCACTCGCAAGCTTCCCCGGCTGCACCTGTCGGAGGCGACGGCAGCTGGTCTCGGCGCTGGCCCCGGCGATCTCGTGAAGGTCTCCTCGAGCGCCACAGGTACGGGTTCGATCATCCTTCCGCTGGTCGTCGCCGACCTCCCGGACGGAGTGGTCTGGCTGCCCACCCACAGCCCCGGCTCACACGTCCGCGAGGAACTCGGCGCGGCGCACGGCGACATCGTTCACGTGGCGTTGGAGGTCTCGGCATGAGCGTGCAGGCAGCCACCTTCGACACCCCGCCCGATCTGACCAGCTTCGGTCACGAGATCTGGTGGGTCATCCTCATCAAGGTCGTCGTCGTCTTCCTGATCCTCGTGGTGATGACGCTCTTCACGATCGTTGCCGAGCGGATCGTGGTCGCGCGCATGCAGCAGCGCATCGGTCCTAACCGGGTGGGCCCGAAGGGTTCTCTCCAGTCACTGGCCGACGGCGTCAAGCTGATGCTCAAGGAAGACATCATCCCGACCCTGGTCGACAAGCCGGTGTATCTGCTGGCCCCGATCATCTCGGTGGTGCCGGCGTTCCTCGCGTTCAGCGTGGTGCCCTTCGGCCCCGAGGTCTCCATCGGCGGTCACCACACCGCGTTGCAGCTCACCGACCTGCCGGTGGGCGTCCTCTTCATCCTCGCCTGCTCCTCGCTGGGCGTTTACGGAATCATCTTGTCCGGCTGGTCGAGCGGTTCCACCTATCCGCTGCTGGGTGCGCTGCGCTCGGCGGCCCAGGTCATCTCGTACGAGGTCGGCATGGGCCTTGCCCTGGTTCCGGTCTTCCTCTACGCCGGCACGCTGTCCACCAGCGGGGTGGTCGCAAGTCAGCAGGACCATTGGTATTTCTGGTCGCTGCCGGTCTCGTTCATCATTTACGTGATCTGCATGGTCGGCGAGACGAACCGGGCACCGTTCGACCTGCCCGAGGCCGAGTCCGAGCTGGTCGGCGGCTTCCACACCGAGTACTCGTCAATCAAGTTCGCACTGTTCTTCCTGGCTGAGTACGTCAACATGATCACGGTGTCGGCGCTGGCCACCACCCTCTTCCTGGGAGGCTGGCGTCCGATGTGGCCGCTGAGCCTGTGGCACGGCGCAAGCCACGGCTACTACCCGATGATCTGGTTCATCATCAAGGTGCTCGGATTCATCTTCTTCTACATCTGGCTGCGCGGAACGCTCCCCCGGCTGCGTTATGACCAGTTCATGCGGTTCGGCTGGCGGGTCCTCATCCCCACGGCCGTCGTGTGGATCATGGTGGTCGCGGTGTTCCGCACCATCTTCGACACCGTCGCGCCGCACAACCGCACCTCCTGGTACATCGGCTCCGGCATCGTCGTCTTCCTGGTCCTGTTCATCGGATTCCTTGATCCTGGCGGAAGAGCGCGTCGCGAACGCGAAGAGGACGAGGAAGACGAGAAGCTGGCCTCGGCGCCGACCCTCGACGCCATTCCGTGGCCCCCCCGGTCCACGGAGCCCCCGAAGGTGCTTGCCGGCGCGATCTCTGGAGCCAGCGGAGGCTCGACCCGACGGCCGACAAGTGCGCCCCCCAGCGCACCCTGGACCCCACCACCCGCCGACGAACCGGAGGATGATCGCTGATGAGCAGCATTTTCGATCCGGTCAAGGGCTTCGGCGTCACCTTCGGAACGATGTTCAAGAAGGTCACCACCGAGCTGTATCCCGAGGTCAAGAAGGTCACCGCGCCGCGCTACCACGGTCGCCACGTGCTGAACCGGCACGACGACGGTCTTGAAAAGTGCGTGGGCTGTGAGCTCTGCGCCTGGGCCTGCCCTGCCGACGCGATCTATGTCGAGGGCGCCAACAATGAAGAGGGCGCCCGCTTCTCGCCTGGTGAGCGCTACGGCGCGATCTACCAGATCAACTACCTGCGCTGCATCTTCTGCGGTCTCTGTATCGAGGCCTGTCCCACGCGCGCGCTTACGATGTCGAACGAGTTCGAGCTCGCCGACGACAACCGGCAGGATCTGATCTTCACCAAGGAGCAGCTGCTCGCGCCGCTGCGGCCCGGGATGGAGCGCCCGCCGCACGCCATGCGTCTCGGTGACACCGACACCGACTACTACAACCGCGAGGCCAATTACCGGCCGGTTCCGCCCGCCGATCCCCGCGAGGCGTACGACCAGCCCCTCGATTTCCTCTACCACGCACCTCAGGCGCCCCCGATACCCGAGGGGACCCAGCCAGTGGAGGACGGCTCGTGACCGGTCACGCCCTACTGCTCGCGGACGCCTTCACCCGCACGACGACGGCCGAGGCGGTCATCTTCTGGATCCTCGCGCCGGTCGCGCTCGCAGGTGCGTTCGGGATGGTGCTCTCCCGCAATGCGGTCCACGCCGCCCTGTGGCTGGTGCTGGTCATGTTCTGCCTGGCCGTCTTCTATGTCGTCCAGGACGCCCCGTTCCTCGGGCTGGTCCAGGTCATCGTCTACGCCGGCGCGATCATGGTGTTGTTCCTCTTCGTGATCATGCTGATCGGCGTGGATTTCTCCGATTCCCTGGTGGAGACCCTGCGCGGTCAGCGCATCGCTGCGATCGTGCTCGGGCTCGGTTTTGCCGGAATGCTGATCTTCCCGATCGCCCGCACCATCTCCAAGCCGAAGTTCGCCGGTCTCGGCGAAGACGGTTTCAACAGCAACGTGAATTCGATCGCGAAGCTGCTGTTCACCACGTACGTCTGGCCTTTTGAAGTCGTATCGGCGCTGCTCATCGTGGCGGCCGTGGGCGCGATGGTCCTCGGTCACCGCGAGCGGCTGAACCGGCGCACGCAGCGCCAGCGTTCGATCTCGCGCACCCGCGGTCTCGACGGTCCGGTCACCACGCTGCCGGGCCCCGGCGTCTACGCGCTGCACGACGCGGTCGACCGTCCCGCCCTACTTCCGGACGGGCGGCCGGCCCGCAACAGTGTCGGCGCGCAGTACCAGGACACGATCGATGATCGGCTGCCCGTCGAATACCAGCGCGAACCCGAGCCACTGGGTCCGGCCGAGCTTCCGGCCGGCGCCGGACTGTCGGGGGAGGGCGAATGAACCCGGGCAACTACCTCTTGCTGGCGGCTGCGCTGTTCAGCATCGGCAGCGTCGGAGTGCTTCTACGTCGCAACGCGATCGTCGTCTTCATGTCGATCGAGCTGATGCTCAACGCCGCGAACCTGACCCTGGTCACGTTCTCCCGGATGAAAGGCACGCTCGACGGCCAGGTCATCGCGTTCTTCGTGATGGTGGTGGCGGCCGCTGAGGTCGTCGTCGGTCTGGCCATCATCTTGACCATCTTCCGAACGCGTCAGTCTGCTTCGGTCGACGACACCAACCTGCTGAAGTACTGACCGAGATGCCGACGAACGAGAAGGCGAGTCCAACCGTCGTGAGAGCCCGGTGAGCCTCATCCTGGCCGCCCCCAGCATTCCGCACTATGCACAGGCCACCGGGGTCTTCAAGCTGACCTGGGTACTGCTGGCCCTGCCGCTGATCGGTGCCGCAGTCCTGCTGCTCGGGGGCAAGCGCACCAACAAGTGGGGCCACTATTTCGCTACTGCGATGTCGGCGTTGGCCTTCGTGCTCGCCGTCGTGCTGTTCTTCTCCCTGAAGAGCAAGACCGGCGACGGGCGTGCGGTCAGCGAGACGCTGTACAACTGGATCCCGGTCAACGGGTTCGACGTGCAGGCCGGCCTGCTGCTCGACCAGCTGAGCGCCGTCTTCATCCTGCTGATCACCGGCGTCGGCACCCTGATCCACATCTATTCGATCGGCTACATGGCCCACGATCCGGGACGGCGCAGGTTCTTCGCGTACCTGAATCTGTTCCTGGCCTCGATGCTCCTGCTGGTGCTCGGCAATTCCTTCCTCGGCCTCTACGTCGGCTGGGAAATGGTGGGCCTGTCCTCCTACCTGCTCATCCAGTTCTGGGTCTACAAGCCGAGCGCAGCGACCGCCGCAAACAAGGCCTTCTACGCCAACCGGGTCGGCGACGTCGGCCTCTCCGTCGCGATCATGCTGATGTTCGCCACGGTCGGCAGCACCAGCTACGCCAAGGTCTTCGGAGCTGCCGGCACGACGCTGTCGCATGCGACGCTGACGGCGCTGGGGTTGCTCCTGCTGCTCGGTGCCTGCAGCAAGTCGGGACAGTTCCCGCTCCAGAGCTGGCTTCCGGATGCCATGGAAGGCCCGACCCCCGTTTCGGCGCTGATCCATGCCGCGACGATGGTGACGGCAGGTGTCTACCTGATCGCCCGTTCGAGCCCGATCTTCGACGGGTCGCAGAGCGCTCGCACAGTCGTGCTGATCATCGGGGCCATCACGCTGCTGTACGGCTGCATCATCGGCTGCGCCTATGACGACATCAAGAAGGTCTTCGCATACTCGACGGTGAGCCAGATCGGCTACATGTTCGTGGCCGTCGGTCTTGGTCCCGCGGGGTACGCGATCGGCATCATGCACCTGGTCGCGCACGGCTTCTTCAAAGCCGGACTCTTCCTCGGCGCCGGCTCGGTCATGCATGCGATGGACGACACGGTGGACGCCCGAAGATTCGGCGGCCTCTGGAAGGTCATGCCCATCACCTGGGCCACGACGGGGCTGGGGTTCCTGGCCATCATCGGTTGCCCGCCGTTCTCCGGCTTCTTCACCAAGGACAAGATCATCGAGGCGGCCTTCGACAAGGGCGGCACGAGCGGTGCTCTCCTGGGCACAGTGGCCCTGCTGGGTGCCGGTCTCACCGCGTTCTACATGACCCGCATCTTCATCATGACCTTCCACGGCAAGCCGCGCTGGAAGCCCGAATTCCACCCCCACGAGTCGCCTCGGACCATGACGGTGCCGATGATCGTGCTGGCGGTGGGCTCGGTCTTCGCAGGTGGGCTCCTCGTCCTTGGCGGCAGCATGCAGCACTGGCTGGAGCCGGTGCTCGGTAAGTCGGCCGAAGAGGGCGTGCACACCATCTCGCCGGTCGTGCTGACCCTGCTGACCCTGCTGGTCGTGATCGGCGGCGTCGCCGGCGGTTACTTCCGCTACCAGCTCCGCCCGGTCGCCGTCATCGCTCCTCACGAGGTCACGGTCGCGACCCGGGCCGCTCGGGCGAATCTCTACACCGACGCTGCGAACGAGGCCCTCTTCATGCGCCCCGGCCTGTGGCTCACCCGGGTGCTGGTCTTCGTCGACAACAACATCATCGATGGGGGCGTGCGCGGCCTGGCTGCCGGAATCGGTGGCTTGTCAGGCCGAATGCGCCGTACCCAGAACGGTTTTGTCAGGTCCTATGCCCTGTCCATGCTGGGCGGCGTCGTCCTGATCGCCGGCGCCCTCCTGCTCGTGCGGATCGGGTGATCGCAGTGCCTTGGTTGACAATTCTCCTGATCATTCCGGCAGCCGGCTCGCTGGTTGTCGCCCTGATCCCGAAGACGAATCCGCGCCTGGCCAAGCAGACGGCGCTCGCGGTCTCCCTCGTGGAGTTGGGCTTCGCCGTTGGCATGATCGTCGATTTCGACAACAACAAGGGCGGCTACCAGTTCTTCCAGAAGTACGACTGGATCAAGGCCTTCGGGGTGCACTACGAGGTCGGGGTCGACGGCATCGCGCTGGTGTTGATCGCCCTGGCCGCGCTGCTGATCCCGGTCGTGCTGGTCGCCTCGTGGGATGAGGTGGACGATGTCGCCGCGACGGGCAAGCGTTCTGTAGGCGGCTACTTCGCTCTGATCCTGGCTCTCGAGGCCGGAATGGTCGGTGTCTTCGCCTCGCTGGACGTCTTCCTCTTCTACGTCTTCTTCGAAGTCATCCTGATTCCGATGTACTTCATCATCGGTAGCTACGGCGGACCGCAGCGTCAGTACGCGGCAGTGAAGTTCCTGCTCTACAGCCTCTTCGGAGGCCTGATCATGCTCGCTGCGGTGATCGGGCTCTACGTCGTCTCCACGCACCACGGAGCGGGCACGTTCGACTTCGTCAGCCTGCGGGGCATGAGCATGTCCAGCAGCACCGAGAAGCTGCTCTTCCTGGGCTTCTTCCTGGCGTTCGCGATCAAGGCACCACTCTTTCCCTTCCATACGTGGCTGCCTGATGCCGGTGCCGAGGCACCCATCGGCGGGGCTGTGCTCCTGGTCGGCGTGCTGGACAAGATCGGCACCTTCGGGCTGATCCGCTACTGCATCCCGCTCTTTCCGAACGCCTCGAAGTACTTCGCGCCGCTCGCCCTCGCGCTAGCGGTGGTCGGCATCTTCTACGGCGCCTTACTGGCCATCGGTCAACGCGACATGAAGCGCCTGGTGTCCTACACCTCGCTCGCCCACTTCGGGTTCATCGCGCTGGGCGTCTTCGCCCTGACCAGCCAGGGCGGCACCGGTGCGGTGCTCTACATGGTGAACCACGGACTCTCGACCGGAGCGCTCTTCCTCTGCGTCGGCTTCCTCATCGCCCGTCGCGGCACCCGCGACATCGACGGCTACCGCGGCATGTTCCAGGTGACCCCCAAGCTCGCTGGTGTCACTCTTGTCGCTGGTCTCTCGGCGCTCTCCCTGCCCGGTCTTTCCACGTTTGTCAGCGAGTTCCTGGTGCTGGTCGGAACCTTCACGCGCTACCGGGCGCTCGCGATCGTGGCCACGGTGGGCATCGTTCTCGCCGCGATCTACGTGCTCTTCCTGCTGCAGCGCGCGCTCACCGGCCCCCGGCCGGCCTGGGCCACTGCGGCTCCCGGAGGGGCACCGCCGGACGGCGAGACGGCTTCCTACCTCGAGCTGACCTCCCAGCTCGGCACCAAGCCCGGGATCCACGGCTCCAACGACCCGGATCCGTCGCTGGACGAAGCGGTGACACCGGGAGGTGTCCGCCGCCGCGGTCCGGTGAAGGATCTCTCCTGGCGCGAGAGCGTCGCCCTCGCTCCGCTCCTGGCGCTGATCGTCATTCTCGGCGTCTACCCGAAGCCGATCCTGGACATCATCCGCCCTGCTGTGAATGCCACGCTGCACGACGTCCGCCCCGCCGGCGATCCGGCACCCACTGAAGTTTCGAGCGGAGCCCACTGATGACCCCGCTGATCCTTGCGGCCCCGGTCCGGATCAAGACCCCGCACCTTGAATACGGTGCGCTGTCGCCGATCCTGATCGTCTTCGGTGTCGCGCTGGCCGGCGTGCTCGTCGAGGCGTTCGTGCCAAACAAGCTGCGCCGATCCGTCCAGCCTGGACTGGCGATCGCCGGTTTCCTCGCCGCGTTCATCGCGGTCTGCCTGTTACACAGTCACCGGGAGATCCTGGCTGCCGGAGCGGTCGCCCTCGACGGACCGGCACTTTTCCTCGAGGGAACGATCCTGCTGCTCGGTATCGCTTCGGTGATGCTGGTCTCCGAGCCCAGGGTCGGCTCCCTGGTGGCGCGCGCTGCCGTGCTTCCTGGAAGCGTCGGGGCCCGCGCGCAGCAGACCAGTACCGAGACGCAGACCGAGGCTTACCCGCTGATGGCCTTCGCGGTCGCCGGCATGATGCTCTTCTCGGCGTCCAACACGCTGCTGGTCATGTTCGTGGCGTTGGAGGTGCTGTCGCTTCCGCTTTACCTGCTGGCTGGTCTAGCGCGTCGTCGCAGGCTGCTCTCGCAGGAAGCAGCCCTGAAGTACTTCCTGCTGGGTGCCTTCTCCTCCGCCTTCTTCATCTACGGCCTGGCGCTGATCTACGGCTATGCGGGCACCGTCTCGCTCGGTGGCATCGCCGCCGCGACCGGGGTCAGCGGCAAGAACGACATCCTGCTCTACCTCGGGCTGGCGTTACTCGGCGTGGGCCTGTTCTTCAAGATCGGTGCGGCGCCGTTCCACGCCTGGACCCCTGACGTGTATCAGGGCTCGCCCACCCCGATCACCGCTTTCATGGCCGCCGGCACCAAGGTCGCCGCCTTCGGAGCGCTCATCCGGGTGCTTTACGTGAGCTTCGGACCGCTGCGCTGGGACTGGCGTCCAATCCTGTGGGGCGTGGCGATCCTGACCATGGCGGTCGGCGCGATCATCGCCATCACCCAGCGCGACGTGAAGCGGATGCTGGCGTACTCGGCCATCGCGCATGCGGGATTCATCCTCGTCGGCGTCGCCGCGACCAGCACCGCCGGGCTGTCGAGCTCGATGTTCTATCTGGTGACGTACGGCTTCACCACGATCGCGGCTTTCGGCATCGTCACCCTCGTACGTGCTGGTGATTCCGAGGCCAACGACCTCTCCTCGTGGCAGGGCCTGGGTAAGCGGTCGCCTGCTCTGGCGGGCACGTTCGCGTTCCTGCTGCTGGCGCTGGCCGGCATCCCGCTGACGAGCGGCTTCACGGGCAAGTTCGCGGTGTTCCAGGCCGCTGAGCGAGGCGGTGCCACCACCCTGGTCGTCGTCGGCCTGGTTGCCAGCGCGATCGCGGCGTTCTTTTATGTACGCGTCATCGTGCTCATGTTCTTCAGCGAGCCGGCGCTGGACGGTCCCGTCATCGCGCGGCCCAGCGTTCTCACCTACGGAGCGATCGGTATCGGCACCCTGGTCACGCTGGTTCTCGGCGTGGCTCCGCAGCCGCTGCTCGAGCTCGCTAACCACGCCGCCCAACTCGGGTTCATCCGCTAGCCGTGGCTCCATTGGCGCCGCCTGCGCGCGCAAGCCTTCCCGGGTTGGACTTCATCGACCCGGTGCTCGAAGCGGCGATCCGGCGCGGACTCGGCGAGGTCGAGGGGCTGCTCCGGACCTCGGTTCAGAGCAGCTATCCGTTCGTCACCGAGACTTCGCGTCACCTGGTGGACGCGGGCGGCAAGCGCTTCCGGCCGCTGGTGGTTCTGCTGGCTGCTGCCTTCGGTGATCAGGGGGCGACGGCGATCGTCCCGGCCGCGGTGGCAATCGAGCTCACCCACCTCTCCACGCTCTACCACGACGACGTCATGGATGAGGCCGTGCTGCGCCGTGGTGCGGTCTCCGCCAACGCGCGCTGGACCAATTCCATCGCCATCCTGACAGGCGATTTCCTCTTCGCGAGGGCCTCGGAGATCACGGCTGATCTAGGGACGGAGGCCACCCGCATCCTGGCTCAGACCATCGCGGTGCTGTGCGAAGGCCAGATCCGCGAGACGGTGGGTCCCGGTTCGGGTGATCCGATCGCCCACTACCGCCAGGTGGTTGCCGAGAAGACCGGCTCCCTCATTGCCACCTCCGGCCGCCTCGGGGCGCTCCTCTCGGGGGCGCCGGCGGCCTCTGTGGCAGCGCTTACCGCCTTCGGAGAGCGAATCGGCGTTGCGTTCCAGCTGTCGGACGATCTGCTCGACATCACGAGCCCGTCCGGAGAGTCGGGCAAGAATCCCGGCACCGACCTGCGCGAGGGAGTTCGTACGCTCCCGGTGCTCTTTGCCGAGCAGGACGGCCTGATCGTGCCCGACGATCTCTCCGACGACGCTGTACTGGGTACGACACTCGAGGCTCTGCGAACGTCGGCGGGCATCGGCCGGGCCCGTGAGGAATTGGCTGTCGAAGCTGCTGCCGCGCGGGAGGAGCTGGTCGATCTTCCGGCGATTCCGGCTCGGGCAGCGCTTGAGACCTTGTGCGACTACGTGGTGACCCGAACGGGCTGATCCGGCGGTATCCAGAACTTCTGTCCCCTGTGCTCCCGATCCCTGTACGTCCTACGCCCTTTGGCGCAGCGGCCACTTGGCGCAGCCGATTGGATGCGCTCAGGGCGGCAGTGGTGATTTCTGAACGCAAGCGATCCGATGCCCTATCCGAAACGGATCGCTTAAGGCACCGGATCAGTTGCGTTCAGAAAAAGTGTCACGAAAGTGGAGCGCAACCTATCGACTGCGCTCCGGGGTCGTCGCTGTCAAGCCTCGACGTCCCAGGTGTCGCCGCTGTGCAGCAGGCTCATGAGATCGCCTTCGCCCTGCTGCGACTTGGCCGTCTCGAGCTGGGCGTTCATCAGCTCGTCGTAGCTCGGCCGGTCGATGTCGCGGAAGACACCGATCGGCGTCACACCGGTGAGCCGCGACAGCGCGAAGGCGGTGCTCGGGTCATCCAGCGACGGGTCGTGGATCAGCACATTGGGGTCGGACGCCTCGCAGATTTCCAGGCCACCGGTGCTGTTGCGCCGGACACCCTTGTCGCTGTTGGCGCCGAAGACCATCGGCTGACCGGCCTCCAGCTTCAGGCCCGAGTCCTCGCGGGTGTCCTTGTCCTTGAGCAGGTCGAATGCACCATCATTGAAGATGTTGCAGTTCTGGTAGATCTCCACCAGCGCCGTACCCGGGTGATCGTTGGCTGCCCGTAGCACCGAGGTGAGGTGCGCCCGGTCGGAGTCGATCGAGCGGGCGACGAAGGTCGCCTCGGCGCCAAGGGCGAGCGAGACCGGGTTGAACGGACGGTCCAGCGAGCCCATCGGGGTCGACTTGGTGATCTTGCCCTGCTCCGACGTGGGCGAGTACTGCCCCTTGGTCAGGCCGTAGATCTGGTTGTTGAAGAGCAGGATCGTGAGGTTCACGTTGCGGCGGAGGGCGTGGATCAGGTGGTTACCACCGATGGATAGCGCGTCGCCGTCTCCGGTGACTACCCACACCGAGAGGTCGGGGCGTGAGGTGGCCAGACCGGTCGCGATCGCCGGCGCGCGGCCGTGGATCGAGTGCATGCCGTAGGTCTCGACGTAGTACGGGAACCGCGACGAGCAGCCGATGCCACTGATGAAGACGATGTTCTCGCGCTTGACGCCCACCTCGGGCAGGAAGCCCTGAACGGTGGCCAGGATGGCGTAATCACCACAGCCGGGGCACCAGCGGACGTCGACATCGGAGGTGAACTCCTTGCGGGTCTGCTTCTCGTCCGCCTTCGGGACCAGGTCCAGCAGCCGGTTCATACCGTCACTTCCTCTACAGCAGATGCACCCGCGATGACGTCACGAATGACGTCAGCAAGCTCGGCGGCCTTGAAGGGGAGGCCGCGGACCCGGTCGTAGCTGATGGCGTCCACAAGGAACTTCGCCCGGATGAGCATGGACAGCTGTCCCAGGTTCATCTCGGGGATCAGGACCTTCTCGTAGCGCTTGAGCACCTCACCGGTATTGGCCGGGAAGGGATGCAGATGACGCAGGTGGGCGTGGGCGACCTTCTGGCCGCCGGCGCGCACCCGGCGGGCCGCGGCGGCAACGGGGCCATAGGTGGAGCCCCAGCCCAGGACCAGCACCTCGGCATCACCGGTCGGGTCGTCAACCTCGAGCGGCGGGATGTCGTTCGCAATCCCGTCGATCTTGGCAGCGCGAAGGCGGGTCATCTGCTCGTGGTTCTCCGGGGAGTACGAGATCCCACCACTTCCATCGGCCTTCTCGAGGCCTCCGATGCGGTGTTCCAGGCCAGGAGTGCCAGGCACTGCCCACGGGCGGGCCAGAGTCTCCGGATCACGCAGATACGGCCAGAACTCGCCAGAGCCATCGGGCGCATTGGTCGCGGTGGCGAACTCCACCGTCAGGTCCGGAAGGTCTTCCTCGTTCGGCAGCTTCCAGGGCTCGGAGCCGTTCGCCAGGTAACCGTCCGACAGCAGGATCACCGGGGTGCGGTACTTGGTCGCCAGCCGGGCCGCCTCGATGGCTGCGTAGAAGCAGTCGGAGGGGGAACGCGGAGCGATCACCGGCAGCGGAGCCTCACCGTTACGACCGAACAGCGCCTGCAGCAGGTCCGCCTGCTCGGTCTTGGTCGGCAGGCCAGTTGAAGGCCCGCCGCGCTGAACATCGATGACCAGGAGTGGAAGCTCGAGAGTGACCGCGAGACCGACAGCTTCGGACTTCAGGCAGACACCCGGACCGGAGGTCGTCGTTACACCGAGGGCCCCACCGAAGGCCGCTCCCAGCGCCGCGCCGATGCCGGCGATCTCGTCCTCGGCCTGGAAGGTGCGTACGCCGAAACGCTTGTGCTTGGACAGCTCGTGAAGGATGTCCGAGGCCGGGGTGATCGGGTAGGAGCCCAGGTACAGCGGCAGCTTGGACAGCTGCGACGAAGCCACAAGACCGAGCGAGAGGGCCATGTTGCCGGTGATGTTGCGGTAGGTGCCGGGCTGCATCTTGGCCGGGGCGACCTCGTACGTCACCGAGAAGGACTCCGTCGTCTCGCCGTACGCGTGACCGGCCTTGAAGGCGCGGATGTTCGCGTCAGCGATCTCGGGACGCTTGGCAAACTTGCCCTTGAGCCACGCCTCGGTGCCATCGATCGGCCGGTGGTAGAGCCAGCTCATGAGCCCGAGCGCGAACATGTTCTTCGCTCGTTCGGCTTCTTTCTTGTTCACGCCGTCCACGGCGCCGACGGCGGCGATCGTGAGGGAGGTCAGCGGCACCCGGTGCACGCGGTACTCGTCGAGCGATCCGTCATCGAGCGGGTTGACCGCGTAGCCGGCCTTCTTCAGGTTGCCGGGGGTGAAGGCATCGCCATTGACGACCAGATCGTTACCGCGGGGCAGATCCTTGATGTTGGACCGCAACGCCGCCGGGTTCATCGCCACCAGCACGTTCGGGGCGTCGCCCGGCGTGAGGATGTCGTGGTCGGAGAAGTGGAGCTGGAAACCCGAGACACCGGCGGGGGAGCCGGCTGGAGCACGGATCTCCGCGGGGAAGTCGGGGAGCGTGGAGAGATCGTTGCCGAACGATGCCGTCTCAGAGGTGAAGCGTTCACCCGTGAGCTGCATACCGTCGCCTGAGTCGCCCGCGAAACGGATAACGACCCGGTCGACTTGCCGGACCTCCTTGCCGCGGACCTGCGCGGACACCTCGGTCATGAGCTGGATTCGCCCCCTATGCAGAGTTGCTTCGATGTTACGGGAGCCAGCATGAAGGTTTCCGACCGGCTATGGCTGGCACTGTGGTTGGTGGGAGCGTGTCGGCGCGGCGCCCACCTGGGAGCGTCGCCTGGGAACACGTTCTAGAAACTCTTATCACTCACAGACAAAAAGCGTCACGGCTTGCGTTGTCGAGACGGCAACGCCGACCGGGAACGAAGTCAGCCGACGAGGCCGTTGATCTAGATGTGAGGCGGCTGAGAGCTGCTACCGGCTTTGAATCGCCCTACATCGCCTCACATTTAACTTAACCCTGCCCTCGCTCGGCGCGCGGGGTCTTCAAAAGGACGGAGCTGGCTCGCATGCGTCACCACAACGGACTGCGCACGGCGGTCCTGCTCGGAGTCCTTTCGGCGCTGATCCTGGTGGCCGGCCGGATCATCGGCGGCTCGACCGGACTCGTGATCGCCCTGGTGATCGCGCTCGGGATGAATGGCTTCGCCTATTTCTACAGCGACAAGATCGCGCTGAAGTCGATGCACGCCTATCCGGTGAGCCAGGCCGAGCAGCCGATGCTCTACGCGATCGTCGCCGAGCTCGCCACCAAGGCGCGCATACCGATGCCTGCGCTCTACCTTTCACCGACCCGGCAGCCGAACGCTTTCGCTACGGGTCGTAACCCGCGGCACGCAGCTGTCTGCTGCACCGAAGGCATCCTCACGATGATGGACGAGCGGCAGCTGCGCGCCGTCCTTGCTCACGAGCTCTCGCACGTGACGAACCGCGACATCCTCATCTCCTCGGTCGCAGGCGCGCTGGCCACCGTGATCACCTATCTGGCGAACTTCGCGCAGTTCGCGGCAATCTTCGGCTTCGGTGGCCGCAATGACGACGACAACGGCGGCAACATCTTCGAGCTGCTGCTGCTCATCGTTCTTGGGCCGATCGCGGCCTCCATCGTGCAGCTGGCCGTGAGCCGGAGCCGTGAGTTCCAGGCCGACGAGTCCGGCGCAAAGCTCTCCCAGGATCCGCTCGGGCTCGCGTCGGCGCTGCGCACGCTGGAGACCGGCACCGCTCAGATGCCACTGCCGGATACGCCGACGCTCGCGCCGACCAGCTCGCTGATGATTGCCAACCCTTTCCGCCGCGGCGGCATCGGCCGACTGTTCTCCACGCACCCACCGATGGATGAGCGGATCCGCCGTCTGGAGGCAATGGCGGGCTCAGGCGGTCAGGGCGGCTACCGTCAATAGTCGTGGCGCAGGATCTGCAGGTAGAGCCCGGTTCGGCCAAACCCTGCGCGACGGAGGTCGATCCGCAGGCGTGCGACTCCAACAAGATCGGCACCCGGCCACCGCGCACCAGGGCCTGGCGGGACGGCAAGGTCGTCGCTGAGGGCTTCCCGGTCAAAGAGGTCAGTGATCACCTCGACGCCGGGGAATTGGTCTGGCTCGATCTGTGCTCGCCCATGGACAGCGATCTGCACGTCATCGCCGATGAGCTGAAGCTGCACGCGTTGTCCATCGAAGACGCCGTGAGCGCCCATCAGCGGGCCAAGCTGGATCGCTATCCCGAGTACCTCTTCATGAACGCCTACGACGTGGCCTTCGATAGAGATACCGGCGAGCTCCGGACGTCGGAGATGTCAGCTTTCATCACCAAGTCGGCGCTGGTGACAGTGCAGGACGACGCCAATTTCGATGTCGATGCGCTGGTGGCGCGCTGGGACAGCAGTCCCGATCTGGCCGGCAACGGTGTCGCGTTCCTGCTCCACGGCCTGCTGGACCTGCTTGTCGACAGCTACTTCGATGCCGTCCAGTCGCTCGACGACGGGATCGAGGAGCTTGAAGATCTGCTCTTCGACGACAGACCGAAGGATGCGCAGGTCCAGCGCCGCAGCTTCGAGATGCGCAAGAGCCTGGTGGTGCTGCGCCGGGTGGTGCTGCCGATGCGCGAGGTGGTCAACACCTTGCTCCGGCGGGATCTGCACGTCGTGCCTGATCAGATGGCGCCCTATTTTCAGGACGTCTACGACCATGTATTGCGCGCCACGGAATGGACTGAGAGCCTGCGCGACCTGGTGACGACGATCCTGGAAACGAACCTGACGATCCAGGGCAACCGGCTGAACATGATCATGAAGAAGCTGACTGGATGGGCGGCGGTGATCGCGGTCCCCACGGCGATCACCGGCTTCTACGGTCAGAATGTTCCCTACCCCGGCTTCGGTAAGGAGTGGGGCTTCGTGGTCAGCGTCATCATCCTGCTCGGCACCGCCGGCGCACTCTGGTGGGCGTTCAAGCGCAGGGATTGGCTCTAGGGCTGCCGGCTAGCGGTAGTTGACGAACTGAAGAGCAACGTCGAAGTCGTTGTCTTTGAGCAACGCGATGACGGCCTGCAGATCGTCGCGCTTCTTACCCGACACGCGTAGCTGATCGCCCTGGATCTGGGCTTGGACGCCCTTGGGTCCTTCGGCTCGGATCTTCTTGGCAATCGCCTTGGCCTTGTCGTCCGGGATGCCCTGCTGGATCGTTCCGGTAAGCCGGTATTCCTTACCGGAGATCTGCGGCTCACCGTGCTCGAGGGCCTTCAGCGAGATGCCGCGCTTGATGAGCTTCTCCTTGAAGACGTCCAGGACGGCACTTGCGCGTTCTTCGCTGTTCGCCTTGATGAGGACTCCCAATTCGCCGGACCAGGCGATCGATGCGTCCACGCCGCGGAAGTCGTACCGCTGGGAGATTTCCTTCGAGGCCTGGTTAAGGGCGTTGTCGACCTCCTGCCGGTCGATCTTGCTGACGACGTCGAACGAGGGATCGGCCACGAGTGCTCCTGAGAAGTGTCGGCTGAGCCGGGCCGACATTACCGGCGGTCGACTGTCGACCGCCGGCCACCTCTCAGGCCAGTGGTTTTCCGCTAGGGTTGGCGATCGCGGCAGGTTGCCCGAGTGGTCAAAGGGAGCGGTCTGTAAAACCGCCGGCTCAGCCTACGTTGGTTCGAACCCAACACCTGCCACCCACGCAGCGGTGGTCATCTCAGATGACCCCGCTGTTTTTTCTTGCCCCGGCGGATTTATATCGGCGTGATCCGGCTTTCCGTATCACCCATGCGGGTGACTTGGGGGTTAGGCCGAACGGACGAAGAATTGATCAGCTTCAGCGCTCAATATGGAGCGCTCGATTCCTTCCTCCCCCGCCTTCCCCCCCGGAGACCACCATGACTGCTCTGACCGCTCTGAACCTGCGTCCCGCCAGCTTCAAGCTGCTGCTGCTCACCGCCGGCGTCCTGCTCGGGCTGCTCGCTGTCACGCTGTTGTTCGGCGCGCAGGCTCACACCGCGCATGGGGCGCTGGTTGATGGCGCAGCCAAGGTCCACTTCGCCGCCAAGCTCAAGCCGTTCGGCGTTCTCTGGCACTGATCTGACGCAGCTCGACCCGCCGCATCGCGGCAGCAACACCTCTGAGAACGGGCCCTGGCCTTCCGGATTCACCCATTCGGACAAGGCCGGGGCCCGTTCTGCTTGCTTGGTTGCCCCGGGGGTGCGACCTTGAAGACGTCATTCCAGCTCCGCCACTGGGAGGCGCATGCCGCCGGAAGAGTCGCAGACTCTCGCTGGTCGCCGTCAGTCCGACGGTGCCCGGCGTTTGGCTGTGCTGCTCGCGGCTCTGACGCTGATTGCGATCGGACTGTGGGTCCCGCTGCTGCGAGACGATTACGCCGGGTCCAACGGTGTCTGGACGTCGATCTGGCATGGACTGCTGCTGGCGCTCGGCTTCGTCGTCCTGGAGGGTGCGCAGGCGCACGTTGAGGTTCGCCGGCAGACGTTCTCCATCACGCTGTCGGAAGCCCCCCTCGTCGTCGGTCTCGCGCTTGTCTCGCCGCTGGTGCTCCTGCTGGCGCGTGGCCTCGCGATGGTTGTTACTGAGCTCCAGCACCGGGTCGTCGGGGTCAAGGCCGCCGTCAACATCGCGCTGGTCACCGTAGAGAGTGGCGTCGCACTAGCCCTCTTCCACGCCTTCCACGTGGGCGGGTTGACCCGTCCGGAGAGCTGGCCTGCGGCCTATCTGGCGATCCTGATGGCGGACGCCGTGAGCGTACTTTTCGTCGCTCTAGCGATCACAGTGACGCAGGGTCGGCCATCTCGCCGCGATCTCGCGCTCTTCCTGCCGCCGTACATCATCGGCGGCCTGCTCTCGGCATCTCTGGGGATTCTTGCCGTTATTGCGCTGCGTGCAGAGGCTTGGTCAGGAGTCCTGCTGGCGATGGTCGGCCTGCTCGTGCTGCTCTCCTACCGGGCCTATGCCGCCCTGGCCCGCCGCCACGCGACCCTCAGCGAGATCAACGCATTCGCCCAGCGGGTGGTCGGTGCGTCCGGAGGCGACGAGCTGGTAGGACTTTTGCTGCGCGACGTCACCAGACTGCTTGCCGCCGACAGCGCAGTCCTTTGGTTGCGGGAGCCACCTCCGGACGTGCCGGCGTTGCTGCGCTTCGCCGCCGACGCCAACCCGGACCCGGTGGAGGTGGTGACCCCACGGCCCGATCTCGCGGTACGCGCCGAGGCCGGCCGCTCGGTGCTGATTCCGCGCGGTAGCAAGGACCCGCTGCTGGCCGAACAAGGGGTCCGCGATGTGGTGATGGTCCCGCTGCTCGGAGGCGGCGACAAGGCCAAGGGCGCAATGGGCATGCTCGAGGTACGCGATCGCCTGGGTGACACCTCGACCTTCGGCGACGACGACATCCGGCTGGCCGAGGCCCTCGCGGCTCATGTCGGCACGGCGCTGCAGAACGACCGGCTGCTCGAACGTTCGGTGTATGACGCCACTCACGACGCGCTGACCGGCCTTCCGAATCGGGGCCTGCTCACCCATCGCCTCGCTGAGGTACTCGCAGTCGGTCCGGCGGCCGTGCTCATCGTCGACCTGGACCGCTTCGGACAGATCAACGACACCCTCGGCGCGGCCAGCGGCGATGAGGTCCTTGTCCAGGTCGGTCGTCGCATGATCGCGCAGGCGCCGCCGGGGGCGACGGTTGCCCGCGTGGGCAACGACGAGTTCAGCATGCTGCTGCCCGGCATCGAGGAGATGTCGGACGCGCTGGCCGCCGCGAAGTCCGTCCGGGAAGCGCTCCTGGAGCCGGTACACGTGTCCGGCCTTGCGCTCGACGGCAGCGGTGCGGTGGGGGTCGCGGTGTCGCCTCTGCATGGCAGGGACGCGCAGCTGCTCTTGCGTCGGGCGGAGGCGGCGCTGCGGCTGGCCAAGGATGGGGAGCCTCCGGTGCAGGCGTGGCGGGCCAGCCTGGACTCCACTGATCCGCGTCGGCTGGCGCTCATCGGGGAGCTCCGCAAGGCCCTTGAGCGTGACGAGTTGGTGCTGCATTACCAGCCGAAGGTGGCGCTGCAGGCCACCCGTGACCACCCGGCCGGTGCCGTGACCGGAGTCGAAGCGCTCGTGCGTTGGCAGCATCCGGTGGAGGACCTGCTGCAGGCCGAGGAATTCCTGCCCATGGCCGAGCGCACCGGCCTGATCGTGCCGCTCACGGCTGTGGTGCTGAAGCTGGCGCTCTCGCAGTGCCGCGCCTGGCTGGATGCCGGCAAGCGCATTCCGGTCGCGGTGAACCTCTCCGTGCGCGGCCTGCTCGACCCGCAGCTGCCCTCGACCATCGCCCGGCTCCTGTCCTCCTACGACCTTCCGCCGGAGATGCTCAGCCTGGAAATCACTGAGAGCTCCGTCATGCGTGACGTCCCGCGGGCGATGCCGGTTCTTGAACGCCTGGCGCGCTCCGGCATCAGCCTGTCCGTCGACGACTTCGGCACCGGTTACTCCTCACTGGCCTATCTGCGGCGGCTGCCGGTATCAGAAGTGAAGATCGACAAGTCGTTCGTGCAGGACATGGCGGTCGACGAGAGCGACGCGGCGATCGTGGAAACAATCCTTGGGCTGGCCCGCCATCTGCAGCTTCGGGTCGTTGCCGAAGGGGTCGAGGATGAGCGCACTCGTGATCGGCTGGCTGACATGGGTTGCGACGTCGGCCAGGGATACCTCTTCAGCCGCCCGATCTCGGCCGAGCGGCTCAGCATGTGGCTCGCGATGCGGGAGCAGCCATTACGCCGTGGGCCGATCCGGCTGGTCGGCGGGTAACTTGGGGAAGTCGCCGGCCGCTTTTGAGGTTGACCTGAGCGTTGCCTCGAGTGTCACAGAGGCATGCCTGTCTCGTGTACGCTGGCCTGCGGCTACATGCCCCTTTAGCTCAGTCGGCAGAGCGTCTCCATGGTAAGGAGAAGGTCTACGGTTCGATTCCGTAAAGGGGCTCGATAGGCCGGTGCTCCGGCTACCCGGCGGAGTAGCTCAGTTAGGCAGAGCAAGCGGCTCATAATCGCTGTGTCGCCGGTTCAAATCCGGCCTCCGCTACCGACCGGCTGTAACACCCCTCGCAGCTCAATGTGTTTCACGAATAGAAGAAGGTGCTCCCGTGGCCAAGGCCACTGACGTCCGACCCAAGATCACGATGGCGTGCCAGGTGTGCAAGCACCGCAACTACATCACCAAGAAGAACCGGCGTAACGATCCAGATCGTCTGGACCTCAAGAAGTACTGCCCCAATTGCAACGACCACACCGAGCACCGCGAGACTCGCTAGTCGCGGTTTGCTGGAGTCGTAGCAGCATCGGAAGGGGTGGAGCATGCCGCTGAACCGGGCCTTCATCGGCCGGGAGTATTCGTTCGACCCGCCGTTTGAGGTCGGACGTGAGCTCATCCGTCACTTCGCCCTGGCGATCGGCGACCACAACCCGATCTACCACGACGTCGAGGCAGCGAAGGCGGCCGGCCACCGGGATCTGGTGGCCCCGCCCACGTTCCTGACCACGCTCGGCTTCCGGCGCGACGCCAGCCCGGTGCTCGACCCCGAGTTGGGCCTCGATTACAGCCTGGTCGTGCACGGCGAGCAGAAGTTCGTGCTGCATCGGCCGGTCTACGCCGGTGACTCCCTCAGCGGCCGCACCACCGTCACCGAGATCCGTGACATCGGCCGCAACGAGGCGATGGTCATGGAGACCGCCGTCACGGCAGCTGACGGTGAGAAGGTCGCTACCGCCACCATGACGATGATCTCGCGTGGCAGCGCGGCGAAGAAAGAGAGCTGAGCCAGTGGCTGTCTCTTACGACGACATCGAGGTCGGCACCGAGATCCCGCCGCAGAGCTACGGGGTCACCCGGGGTCAGCTCGTGCAATACGCAGGCGCGTCGGGCGACTTCAACATCATCCACTGGAATGAGCGCTTCGCAAATGCGGTCGGCCTGCCCGGCGTCATCGCGCACGGCATGTTCACGATGGCCACCGCCGGCCGGCTTCTCACCGACTGGGTCGGCGATCCGGGTGCGGTCGTCGAGTACGGCGTTCGATTCTCTTCGATGGTCCCGGTCCCTGATGACGACACCGGCACGTCGCTGACCGTCAGCGGCGTCGTCGAGGAGAAGCTCGCCGGCAAGCAGGTCTCAGTTGTTCTCACCGCCCGCTGCGGGGATGCCAAAGTGCTGACGCAGGCCCGAGCCATAGTTCAGCTTTCCTGATTCACCGCCCGAGTTCCCTGTCGCAGCCGGCCCGCCGCTCGGCGGCGCTGGCGGTCGCCGGCCTGTTAGGTCTGACGGCCTGTGGTGGAGGCGGCAGGCCGGTGGCCCGCTCGACGCCGCAAATTTCGTCAGCTACGCCCTCGCCCAGCGCTTCGGCCTCCATCACTTCAAGCCCGTCAGCTTCTGTCACGCCGTCTGTGTCGCCAAGCACCTCACCCGCCCCGAGCATCTCAGCCGTCCCCAGCATCACCGTCCCCAACATCACCGTCCCGCCGGCGACGTCACCGGCGGCCTCCACGGCTGCACCGACATCGCCGCCAACGGTTGTCACCTCGTGTGCTGCGGCCTACCGCCCCCCGGATCCCGCCCGTCCCCAGGTCACTCTCACGTTCTCGATCGGGGCAGACCACAGGACTGTCCTCGGACACGAGCGGGTCGTCTTCACGCCCGACCGGCCGGTCACCGAGTTGGTCTACCGGTTGTGGCCGAATGGCCGTGATCACCGGCTTGGCGGCTGGCTCGCTGTGTCGAAAGCGCAGGTGGAAGGCCATCCCGTGACTCCGGCCTTCTCGTCTGCAGGCGGCCGGCCAGGCACCCAGGGGACCCTGCTCTCCCTGCCCCTGGGCAGGACCGCGGCCGCAGGCGAGCACCTCGTGTCGGAGCTTGATTTCACCCTCCGGCTGCCGGTGTCTTTCATCGATCGGGTCGGCTCCGACGGTCACACGGCTTGGTGGGGTACGGGTTTTCCGCTGCTGGCCTGGGTTCGTGGCAGTGGCTGGGTGCGCACCCCGGGTTCGAGCACGCTGGCCGAAATGGCTGTCAGCGAAGCTGCCCGCGTCAAGGTGACCGTGACCGCCCCGGCCGCTGACACGGTCCTGGCGAACGGGGTTTCGAGTCCGCCGGTAGCGGTCGCCGGCGGTCGGCGCAGCTGGGAGTTCACGTCTCCGACGGCGCGCGACGTCGTAGTTGCAGTCGGTCGCTTCTCGGTCCTGACGTCGTCGATCGCCACCGCCTCAGGGCCCGTGAACGTACGCATCGGGATCGGCCCGGGCCTCAGTCTCACGGCGCAGACGGTGCTGCTTCAGCTGCAGCGCGCGTTGCCGATCGAGGTGGCGCGCTACGGGCCCTACCCCTTCCCGACGCTGACGGTTGCCGACCTGCCGGGCCTCAGTGGCACCGGGATCGAGTACCCCGGGATGTTCCTGCTCGGTGACATCGGCGATCCGTCGGTCACCACCCACGAGCTGACCCATATGTGGTTCTACGGACTTGTCGGTGACGACCAGGAGCTGCACCCCTGGCTGGACGAGGCCTTCGCGACCTTCGGCGAGCAGATCATCGATGCCGAGATCTACGGGGGGCTCGTGGAGAACCCCGACCCCGCCGCAGACACCGATCCGCGGCCGGTCGACTCGCCGGTCTCGGCCTTTGAGCATGACCAGAACGGCTATGACGACGTCGTCTACTTCAAGGGAGCGGCGGCCCTGGTCAAGGCAAGGCAGGAAGCCGGTCCGGCCTCCTTCGACGCGGCTCTGCGCTGCTACGTGAGCGCCCAGGCCTGGACCGTGGCCACACCGGCCGACTTTGCCGCCGCCATGAGCAAGCTGCCAGCCGCACTTGCTGTGCTGCGCTCCGCAGGGGCGATTCGCTAGCCCTCCTAGACGGCCTTGCCGAGCACGTCAGCCAGCCGGCGGCAGCCCTCGGCGAGGTCGTCGTCACCGAGCGCATACGACATCCGGAAGGCGCCGGGCGCACCGAAGGCCTCGCCGGGGACAACCGCGACTCCGACCTCTTCGAGGACGAGGGCAGCCAGCTCAGCCGAGGTGTTGGCGGTGCGTCCGCTGATGGAGCGTCCGAGAACGGCCGAGACATCCGGGTAGCAGTAGAACGCCCCCTCCGGCAGCGGGCATGTCACTCCTGGGATCGCCGACAGGGCGCTGTGCATTGCCAGGCGACGCCGGTCGAAGGCGACCCGCATCTCGTGAACCGCCGTCAGATCCCCGGTCACTGCGGCCAGCGCGGCAACCTGGGCGACGTTGGAAACGTTGGAGGTGGTGTGCGACTGGAAGTTGGTGGCTGCGCCGACCACGTCGCGCGGCCCGATGAGCCATCCGACCCGCCAGCCGGTCATGGCATACGTCTTCGCGACGCCGTTGACGACGATGCAGCGGTCAGCGAGCTCGGGAACCTGAACCGGGATGGAGCTGAAAGTCGCAGAGCCGTAGACGAGGTGCTCATAGATCTCGTCCGTGATCACCCAGAGCCCCGCCTCCAGCGCCCACCGGCCGATCGCGGTGATCTCTTCAGGGGTGTAGACGGCGCCGGTCGGGTTGGACGGGCTGACGACGAGCAGCACTTTGGTACGAGGAGTGCGGGCCGCCTCGAGCTGATCCACCGTGAGCTTGTAGCCGGCATCGGCGCCCGCCAGCACCGGGACGCTGACGCCGCCGGCGAGCTGAATGGCTTCCGGGTAGGTGGTCCAGTACGGCGCCGGAACGATCACCTCATCGCCCGGATCGAGGAGGGTCGCGAAGGCCTCGTACACCGCTTGCTTGCCACCATTGGTGACAATGACCTGCGCGGCTTCGATCGCGAAGCCGGAATCGCGGAGGGTCTTGTCGGCGATCGCTTGCCGCAGCTCGGGCAGGCCCGGCGTCGGCGTGTAGTGATGCATCTTGGGATCCCGGCACGCCTTTTCGGCGGCCGCCACGATGTGCTCCGGCGTCGCGAAGTCGGGTTCGCCGGCTCCGAAGCCGATGATGTCGCGACCGGCCGCCTTGAGCGCCTTCGCCGTTGCGTCGACCGCCAGCGTGGCCGAGGGCGCGATGCCGGCGATACGGGCGGAGACCCGGGACAGAGTGGGGGAGGGCGACGCCGATGTCATGGCGTTCATGCTTTCACGGAAGTCCCGCGCATGCCTTTGACTAATCCCCCTGCAGCCGATGGGTGCGGCAAGATGGCAGGTCGGGGTTGCCGGTGGGCTCGAAGTCGGCGCGTACACTGGCGCGGGGTGCAGTCGGGCCCAGCGCCAGCGCGCCCGCTTGCTCCTGTTGGTGCATTAAGGGGCGTAGCTCAATTTGGCAGAGCACCGGTCTCCAAAACCGGTTGTTGCAGGTTCAAGTCCTGTCGCCCCTGCCAGGTGAAAGCAGCTTGGTGATGGATCAGAAATTGTTGGGCTTGTCGGTAATCGGTGTACGAGCGGAGGGTCATGTCGACCGAAACGCATGAACCTGCGGTTGTACCCACGCCCGCTGCCGGTGGTCGCGGAGATCGCGGTCGTCGGCCGGGGATGTGGCACCGGCTGGTGCAGTACTACCGGGAGATCGTCAGTGAGCTCCGCAAGGTCATCTGGCCCGGTCGCCATGAGCTGTTCACGTACGTAGTAGTTGTTCTGGTTTTTGTCATATTCGTTACCGCGCTGGTCGCCACCCTGGATTACGGGCTGACCAAAGCGGTGCTAGGCATATTCGGTTGAGATCGGATTAGGGAGCGTTTTGTCGTCTCAGTACGAGCCGTCCGAGCAGGAGGAAGCCATTGACCGGCTCGATCCGGTCGAGATGCTCGCCTCCGATCAGGTGGCTTCGAGTGAAGCAGGCCAGCAGCCCGAAGAGGGCGAGCTGGGAAGTGGTTTGACCGGCACGGATGAGGGACCGGGATATATCGGGGAGTCTGCCGCCGACGACGCTGCTAACGCTGCGCTCGCGGCCGAGCCGGCTACCTCTGACGAGCCCGACGAGGATGAAGACCCCGTGCTGGCTTTCCGCCGGCAGCTGGAGGCTCTCCCGGGTGACTGGTACGTGCTCCACACCTACGCCGGCTACGAGGGCCGAGTGAAGGCGAACCTGGAGCAGCGCATCCAGAGCCTGAACATGGAGGATTACATCTTCCAGATCGAGGTTCCTACCGAAGAGGTCATCCAGATCAAGGGCGGCAAGAAGCAGACCGTCCAGCAAAAGAAGTACCCCGGTTACGTGTACGTGCGTATGGATCTGGTCGACGAGTCGTGGGGCGCCGTTCGTAACACCCCTAACGTCACCGGTTTCGTCGGTCTCACCAACCGCCCGTCGCCGCTGCGTTTCGAAGAGATCGCCGGAATTCTCGCTCCGGTCCAGGAGAAGAAGAAGGTCGAGGCGCCCAAGGCGCAGGAGTACGAGATCGGCGAGTCCGTCACGGTGATGGATGGCCCGTTCGCGACCCTCCCGGCCACGATCAGCGAGGTCAACCTCGACGCTCAGCGCCTCAAGGTGCTGGTGTCGATCTTCGGCCGGGAGACCCCGGTCGAGCTGCAGTTCAATCAGGTCGCGAAGATCTGAGACGCTAGTTATTTAGATAAGGGTTCTCACCACCATGCCTCCCAAAGCAAAAAAGCTCGCGGCTGTCATCAAGCTGCAGATCTCCGCGGGTGCCGCCACGCCGGCGCCGCCGGTCGGCCCCGCGCTCGGCCAGCACGGCGTCAACATCATGGAGTTCGTCAAGCAGTACAACGCTGCTACCGAGTCCCAGCGTGGAAACGTCGTACCTGTCGAGATCTCGGTGTTCGAGGATCGCTCGTTCACTTTCATCACCAAGACCCCTCCCGCTGCCCGGCTGATCCTGAAGGCTGCCGGTCTGGACAAGGGCTCGGACGTGCCGCACAAGACCAAGGTCGGTTCGCTGACCCGGGCCCAGGTGCGCGAGATCGCGACCACCAAGCTGCCTGACCTGAACGCGACCGATCTCGATGCCGCCGAGAAGATCATCGCCGGCACTGCCCGTTCCATGGGAATCGTCGTCAAGGACTGACGCTTGTTGGCTTGAGCTTGCGTTCACAGGGCGCAAGTCGGGCATCCGCCCACCGTGGGAGGGCCATCCGGCCCGTCCGTACCACTCGTTGAAGGAACATCATGAAGAGAAGTAAGACCTACCGCGCTGCCGCGGAGAAGATCGACCAGGACCGGATCTACACCCCGCTCGAGGCGGTCCGGCTGGCGAAAGAGACCAGCCCCACCAAGTTCGACGCCACCGTCGAGGTAGCCCTCCGGCTCGGTGTCGATCCCCGCAAGGCCGACCAGATGGTGCGTGGCACGGTTAACCTGCCGCACGGCACGGGAAAGTCACCCCGCGTCGCCGTCTTTGCCAGCGGTGCGAAAGCTGACGAGGCCACCGCAGCCGGCGCGGACATCGTTGGAAGCGACGACCTCGTAGCCCAGATCCAGGGCGGGTTCCTGGACTTCGATGCCGCGGTCGCGACCCCTGACCAGATGGCCAAGGTCGGACGCATCGCCCGCATCCTCGGCCCGCGTGGCCTCATGCCCAACCCGAAGACGGGCACGGTCACCATGGACATCGCTCGTGCGGTCGGTGACATCAAGGGCGGAAAGATCAACTTCCGGGTGGACAAGCAGTCGAACCTGCACCTGGTCATCGGCAAGGCGAGCTTCTCCGAGGAGCAGCTGGCGGAGAACTACGCTGCCGTGATCGACGAGATCATGCGGGCGAAGCCTTCTGCTGCCAAGGGCCGCTACCTGCGCAAGATCGTATTCAGCACCACCATGGGCCCCGGCGTGCCGGTCGATCCCAACCGCGTCAAGAATGTGACTGAAGACGTCACGGTCTAGTTCGTACGCGATCAGCGGGCCAGGCTGCCATCACTGGTAGCCTGGTTGTTGATCGTTTGATTGATCACCCGTTCCATCCAAGACCTGTTCCACCCCACACCAAAGACCGCCGGTTGCTGCTTCGGCAGCTGTAAAAGCCCCAAGGCTGGCCTGCGCAGGAGTGATTTGCGGGTTTTCCCGCAGCTTCACCGCTGTCCTGCGCATGCCCGCTCACCGGCTGTCGGCCTTGAGCGAAGGAGCGCGATGGCGAGATCTGACAAAGAAGCCGCAGTCGCCGAGATCGTCGAGTCGTTCCGCGGTTCGTCCGCTGCCGTGCTCACCGAGTACCGCGGGCTCACCGTCAGCGAGTTGACGGCGCTGCGCCGTTCCATGGGGACGTCCGCGAGCTACGCGATCGTCAAGAACACGCTGACCAAGATCGCCGCCAAGCAGGCCGGACTCTCCGGCCTGGACGAGATGCTCACCGGCCCGACGGCCGTGGCGTTCATCTCCGGCGATCCGGTCGAGGCAGCCAAGGGCCTGCGTGACTTCTCCCGGGCCAACCCGCTGCTCATCATCAAGGGCGGGGTGCTCGATGGCAGCTCCCATCTCTGCTGACGAGATCCGGCGGCTGGCCGACCTGGAGTCCCGAGAGGTACTGCTGGCCAAGCTGGCCGGCGCGATGAACGGTTCGCTCACGAAGGCGGTCAGCCTGTTCGCGGCGCCGCTTTCGCAGGCGGCCCGCGTGATCGATGCACTGCGCGCCCAGCGCGAGGCCAGCGGGGAGAGCGTTCCGCTCGCGTGCCCCGCGCCGAGGCTCCCGCGCGCTGACGCCGACCAGACACCGCTGACGCCGCTCCCGCGGCTGACGCCGAATAACCCCCCCAACCTGTTAACGAAAGGACGACACATCATGGCCAAGATCAGTAGCGGCGACCTGCTCGACGCTTTCAAAGAGATGACCCTGCTCGAGCTCTCCGAGTTCGTGAAGACGTTCGAGGACACCTTCGGCGTCACCGCTGCGGCGCTCCGGTCGCCGTAGCCGCCGCCGGTGGAGGCGGCGCCGCCGCTGCCGCCCCGGCCGATGAGGAGCAGGACGAGTTCGACGTCATCCTCGAGGCTGCCGGCGACAAGAAGATCCAGGTCATCAAGGAGGTGCGCACCCTCACCAGCCTCGGTCTCAAGGAGGCCAAGGACCTGGTCGACGGCGCACCCAAGGCGGTCCTGGAGCGCGTCACCAAGGAAGCTGCCGAGAAGGCGAAGGGCCAGCTCGAGGCTGCCGGCGCGACCGTCACCCTCAAGTAGTCCAGTCGACCTCTGCGTCAAGCGGCCGTCCGCCCGTTCGGGTCAGGCGGCCGCTGTGTGCTTGCGAGACGGCGCCAGCCATCGTCCGGCGATGAGCTCGGTGGACAGACTGGCTGCAATTTGGCTACACTGCTCGTTTGCGCTGCTTTCCTGCTGACCCGTCATTTGGCGCGGGTCGTCAAGCATGCCCGGCGGCGCACTATCTTCACCCAGTATCTGACTCACGCCGTTTGCACCGCCTGCAGCACCGTCCGCCGATCTTTTCCAGATCGCTCCACCTTCGACCCGCCGGAGGCCGCTCTGAAGCAGCGTCGATCGCCACGGCGATCGCTGGGTCTCCCTTTCGAGAGCGACCCCACTCTCGCCGTTGACACCGTCCGGTTTGCCGGACCTTTGTCGACTCCGCGTTTCGCTGCCAGGCCACCGTAGTCCCGGTGGTCCCGTATTCGCATGTCTGCCGCCTGATCGCCCGTCCGACCGCACGTCACCGACCGCTCGACCTGACCGCATCTCATTTCCTGAAAAGGCTTTGGAAGGATTCCATTGGCCGCCCGCACCGCGTCCCGCATTTCGTTCGCCAAGATCAAGGAGCCGCTGGAGGTTCCGTCTCTCCTCGCACTGCAGACCCAATCGTTTGATGCCCTCGTCGGTAACGACGCCTGGCAGGCCCGTGTCCAGGAAGCTGTCGACGCCGGCCGCACCGATGTCCCGATGACCAGTGGTCTGGAAGACGTCTTCGAAGAGATCAGCCCGATCGAGGACTTCCAGGGCACCATGTCCCTGTCGTTCCGCGATCACCGCTTCGAGCCGCCGAAGTACACGCTCGAAGAGTGCAAAGACAAGGACATGACGTTCTCGGCGCCGATGTTCGTCACGGCCGAGTTCATCAACAACACCACTGGCGAGATCAAGAGCCAGACGGTCTTCATGGGCGATTTCCCGCTCATGACCCCGAAGGGCACTTTCGTCATCAACGGCACCGAGCGTGTCGTGGTCTCCCAGCTGGTGCGTAGCCCCGGTGTCTACTTCGAGCGCACCGCCGACAAGACGTCGGACAAGGACCTCTACAGCTGCAAGATGATCCCGAGCCGCGGTGCCTGGCTGGAGTTCGAGGTCGACAAGCGCGACACCGTCGGCGTCCGGATCGACCGCAAGCGTCGCCAGGGCGTCACCGTCCTGCTCAAGGCGCTGGGCTGGGACGACGCGAAGATCCTCGAGCGCTTCGGCGATTACGAGTCGATGCGCACCACGCTGGAGAAGGACCACCTCGCCGGCCAGGACGAGGCGCTGCTCGACATCTACCGCAAGCTGCGCCCGGGCGAGCCGCCGACGCGTGAGAGCGCGCAGACCCTGCTCGACAACCTCTTCTTCAACCCCAAGCGTTACGACCTGGCCAAGGTCGGCCGCTACAAGCTGAACAAGAAGCTCGGGCTGAGCCTGCCGACGAATGCCGGCACCCTCACCGAAGACGACATCGTCTCGACCATCGAATACGTCGTGAAGCTCCACCAGGCCGGTGGAGTCAGCTTCGTCGAGAACGACGTGGTCTTCGAGGTCGACGACATCGACCACTTCGGTAACCGTCGCCTTCGCACCGTGGGTGAGCTCATCCAGAACCAGGTCCGCCTGGGCCTGGCCCGGATGGAGCGCGTCGTCCGCGAGCGGATGACCACCCAGGACGTCGAGGCGATCACGCCGCAGACCCTGATCAACATCCGTCCGGTCGTCGCCAGCATCAAGGAGTTCTTCGGAACCTCCCAGCTGTCGCAGTTCATGGACCAGACGAACCCGCTGGCCGGCCTCACCCACAAGCGTCGCCTTTCGGCGCTTGGCCCCGGTGGTCTGTCGCGTGAGCGCGCCGGCTTCGAGGTCCGCGACGTGCACACCAGCCACTACGGCCGGATGTGCCCGATCGAGACCCCGGAAGGTCCCAACATCGGCCTGATCGGTTCGCTGGCCACCTTCGCCCGGGTCAACCCCTACGGCTTCGTCGAGACCCCGTACCGCAAGGTCAACGGCGGTCAGGTCACTGACCAGATCGACTACCTCACGGCCGACGAGGAAGACCGGTTCGTCATCGCCCAGGCCAACGCCGGCCTGAACGACGACGACACCTTCGCTGAGGACCGCGTGCTGGTCCGCCGTAAGGGCGGAGAGGTCGAGCTGATCCCGCCGGACGACGTCGACTACATCGACGTCTCGCCGCGCCAGATGGTCTCGGTCGCCACGGCGATGATTCCGTTCCTGGAGCACGACGACGCCAACCGGGCGCTGATGGGCTCCAACATGCAGCGCCAGTCGGTCCCGTTGCTGCGCAACGAGTCGCCGCTGGTCGGCACCGGCATGGAGGCCCGCGCGGCCAAGGACGCCGGCGACGTCGTGGTCTGCGAGCAGGACGGAGTCGTCACGGAGCTTTCGGCCGACTTCATCTCCGTCATGCACGACGACGGCACCTACCGCACCTACCGGCTGGCCAAGTTCCGGCGCTCCAACCAGGGCACCTGCATCAACCAGCGGCCGATCATCGACGAGGGCGACCGCGTCGAGGCCGGTCAGGTCATTGCTGACGGTCCGTGCACCGACGACGGCGAGATGGCGCTCGGCAAGAACCTGCTGGTCGCCTTCATGCCGTGGGAAGGGCACAACTACGAGGACGCGATCATCCTCAGCCAGCGCCTGGTGCAGGACGACGTCCTTTCCTCGATCCACATCGAGGAGCACGAGGTCGACGCCCGTGACACCAAGCTCGGCCCGGAGGAGATCACCCGCGACATCCCCAACGTCAGCGAGGAGGTCCTCGCCGACCTGGACGAGCGCGGCATCATCCGGATCGGCGCCGAGGTCAGCCCCGGCGACGTGCTGGTCGGAAAGGTCACGCCCAAGGGCGAGACCGAGCTGACCCCGGAGGAGCGCCTGCTCCGCGCGATCTTCGGTGAGAAGGCGCGCGAGGTTCGCGACACCTCGCTGAAGGTTCCTCACGGTGAGTCCGGCAAGGTCATCGGTGTCCGCGTGTTCAGCCGGGAGGACGGCGACGAGCTGCCTCCGGGCGTCAACGAGCTGGTCCGCGTCTACGTGGCTCAGAAGCGCAAGATCACCGACGGCGACAAGCTGGCCGGCCGCCACGGCAACAAGGGCGTCATCTCGCGGATCCTTCCGCAGGAAGACATGCCCTTCCTCGAGGACGGCACCCCGGTCGACATCGTGCTCAACCCGCTGGGCGTGCCCGGCCGGATGAACGTCGGCCAGGTGCTGGAGACCCACCTCGGGTGGGTCGCCGCCACCGGCTGGGAGATCGACGGCGACGACGAGGACTGGAAGAAGCGGCTGCGCAAGATCTCTGCGAACAGCGCTCCTTCCGGCACCAACGTCGCCACCCCGGTGTTCGACGGTGCTCGTGAGGACGAGATCACGGGGCTGCTCTCGAGCACGCCGCAAGAACCGCGATGGCGTCCAGCTCATCGGTGGCTCGGGCAAGGCCCGGCTGCTCGACGGACGTACCGGGGAGCCTTTCCCGGAGCCGATCTCGGTCGGTTACATCTACATCCTGAAGCTGCTGCACCTCGTCGACGACAAGATCCACGCCCGTTCCACCGGCCCGTACTCCATGATCACGCAGCAGCCGCTGGGTGGTAAGGCGCAGTTCGGTGGACAGCGTTTCGGCGAGATGGAGGTGTGGGCGCTCGAGGCGTACGGCGCCGCTTACGCACTCCAGGAGCTGCTGACGATCAAGTCCGACGATGTCCTCGGCCGCGTGAAGGTGTACGAGGCCATCGTCAAGGGCGAGAACATCCCCGAGCCCGGCATCCCTGAGTCCTTCAAGGTGCTGATCAAGGAGATGCAGTCGCTCTGCCTCAACGTCGAGGTGCTGTCGAGCGACGGTTCGTCGATCGAGATGCGTGACACGGACGAAGACGTCTTCCGCGCGGCGGAAGAGCTCGGTATCGACCTGTCCCGGCGGGAGCCGAGCAGCGTCGACGAGATGTAGCCCCTACCTACCCCTACTTCTGGCGGCGGGCCGCACAGACCGTGCGGCTCGCCACCGCCCACAGCAACGAAAACAAGTTTCCGTTCACGAACAAAAAGAAAGAAGCGCGTAACCAGTGCTTGACGTGAACTTCTTCGACGAGATGCGTATCGGCCTTGCGACGGCGGACGACATCCGGCAGTGGTCACACGGCGAGGTCAAGAAGCCGGAGACCATCAACTACCGCACCCTGAAGCCGGAAAAGGACGGGCTCTTCTGCGAGAAGATCTTCGGTCCCACCCGCGACTGGGAGTGCTACTGCGGTAAGTACAAGCGTGTCCGGTTCAAGGGCATCATCTGCGAGCGCTGCGGCGTCGAGGTGACCCGGGCCAAGGTGCGCCGGGAGCGGATGGGCCACATCGAGCTCGCCGCCTCCGTCACCCACATCTGGTACTTCAAGGGTGTTCCGAGCCGGCTCGGTTACCTGCTCGACCTGGCTCCGAAGGACCTCGAAAAGGTCATCTACTTCGCGGCCTACATGATCACCAAGGTCGATGTGGAGGCGCGTCACCGCGACCTGCCGTCGATCGAGGCTCAGATCGGCGTCGAGAAGGGCCAGCTCGAGGACAAGCGCGACGCTGACGTGGAGGTGCGGGCCAAGAAGCAGGAGGCCGACCTCGCGCAGCTCGAGTCCGAGGGTGCCAAGGGCGACGTGCGCCGCAAGGTGCGCGAGCAGGCGGACCGCGAGATGAACCAGATCCGTCGCCGGGCGCAGGAGAAGATCGACCGGCTTGATTCGGTGCTGTCGCGCTTCCGCGACCTCAAGGTGCAGGACCTCGAGGCGGACGAGCTGCTCTACCGCGAGCTGCGCGACCGTTTCGGCCAGTACTTCGAAGGCGGCATGGGAGCCGAGGCGCTGCAGCGTCGGCTCGCTGACTTCGACCTCGAGGCAGAGGCCGAGTCGCTTCGCGAGACGATTCGCAGTGGCAAGGGCCAGAAGAAGGCCCGGGCACTCAAGCGGCTCAAGGTCGTCTCCGCGTTCCTCAACACCCGCAACAGCCCCATGGGCATGGTGCTCGACTGCGTGCCGGTGATCCCGCCGGACCTGCGGCCGATGGTGCAGCTGGACGGTGGCCGTTTCGCGACCTCCGACCTCAACGACCTGTACCGCCGCGTGATCAACCGCAACAACCGGCTCAAGCGCCTGCTTGACCTCGGTGCTCCGGAGATCATCGTCAACAACGAGAAGCGAATGCTTCAGGAGGCCGTCGACGCGCTGTTCGACAACGGTCGCCGCGGGCGTCCCGTCACCGGCCCGGGCAACCGGCCGCTGAAGAGCCTGTCCGACATGCTCAAGGGCAAGCAGGGCCGGTTCCGTCAGAACCTGCTGGGCAAGCGCGTCGACTACTCGGGCCGTTCGGTCATCGTCGTCGGCCCGCAGCTCAAGCTGCACCAGTGCGGTCTGCCCAAGCAGATGGCACTGGAGCTCTTCAAGCCGTTCGTCATGAAGCGGCTGGTCGATCTCAACCACGCCCAGAACATCAAGAGCGCCAAGCGCATGGTCGAGCGCGCGCGTCCGGTCGTCTGGGACGTGCTCGAAGAGGTCATCACGGAGCACCCGGTGCTGCTGAACCGTGCACCTACGCTGCACCGGCTGGGAATCCAGGCCTTCGAGCCACAGCTGGTCGAAGGCAAGGCCATCCAGATCCACCCGCTCGTCTGCACGGCGTTCAACGCCGACTTCGACGGGGACCAGATGGCGGTTCACCTTCCGCTGTCCGCCGAGGCGCAGGCCGAGGCTCGGATCCTGATGCTCTCCAGCAACAACATCCTGTCGCCGGCGTCGGGTCGTCCGATCACCTCGCCGACCCAGGACATGGTGCTCGGCATCTACTTCCTGACGGCGCTGAAGGTAGGGGCGGCGGGCGAAGGCCGGCTGTTCTCCTCGGTGGCTGAGGCAGTGATGGCTCGTGACACCGGTGCCCTTGATCTGCAGGCCAAGATCAAGATTCGGCTCGACCCGGGAATCGTGCCGCCTCCGGGCCACGAGATCGAGGAAGGTGTTCGTCCACTGGTCGAGACGACCCTTGGACGGTGCCTGTTCAACGAGGCGCTGCCGCTGGACTACCCGTTCGTCGACGCCGAGATCGACAAGAAGGCCCTCGGCGCGATCGTGAACGACCTGGCCGAGAAGTACCCGAAGGTCCAGGTCGCGGCTTCGCTGGATGCGCTCAAGGAGAAGGGTTTCCACTGGGCCACCCGCGCGGGCGTCACCATTGCGATCGACGACGTCATCACCCCGCCGCGCAAGCAGGAGATCCTCGATGTGCACGAGGGACGCGCAGAGGCGGTGCAGAAGCAGTACGAGAAGGGCTTCCTCACCGACGACGAGCGTCGCTCCGAGCTCATCGCCATCTGGACCGAGGCGACCGCAGAGGTCGCTGAGGAGATGGAGAAGAACTTCAAGCTCACGCGGATGAACCCCGTCTACATGATGGTCAACTCCGGTGCCCGCGGAAACATGATGCAGGTCCGCCAGATCGCCGGCATGCGTGGTCTCGTCGCCAACCCCAAGGGCGAGATCATCCCGCGGCCGATCAAGGCGAACTTCCGTGAAGGCCTGTCGGTGGTGGAGTACTTCATCTCCACCCACGGCGCCCGCAAGGGTCTTGCTGATACGGCGCTGCGTACCGCCGACTCGGGTTACCTGACGCGTCGCCTTGTCGACGTCAGCCAGGACGTGATCATCCGTGAGGATGACTGCGGTACCGAGCGTGGCATCAACGAGCGCCTCGAC
>CAWITL010000004.1:0-140530 GCA_963839015.1 uncultured Actinomycetota bacterium
TTTCGAACAGGTTCTATGTGGAAATAATGTCGATTTCCTCTGCGTCACCGTCTTCGCGATCTATCGCGGTACGCGGTCCGATAACGTCGTCGCCTTGCGAACGGCAAGGACTCGGTGGCGGCGGCCCGGCCGGGTATCGAGTGGGCAACCGTGAAATCCGAAGTCGTACCGGTCTTGAGAGCGCGCCATGGCTTCGCCTCCGCTGAGGCAGCGACCCTGGAAGTCGAGGACATCCGGTGTGCGCCGCGCATGAGTGTCACTGTGTTTCTCGCTCGATTCCCTCGGCGATAACCTTCATGCGCCGCAGTCTGCGATCAGGCTCGAGGCGCTCAAGGTGCCCGTCATCGGGTAGACTGTCGACACGGCGTGTCGCCGCGCCGTCTCGGTCGAGACCGTGCACGGCAAGCGCCGCGATGGTCCATCCCGACCACCTCCCACCGCCTACCTAGCAACTGTCGTCGGCATCTTCCGAGCGTGGTCACGCTATGACGCTCACGGTCTCGCCCTGATCAGAGCGTCTGGAGGTTGCCGCCGTCGATGACGATCTCGGTGCCGGTGATGTAGGAGGAAGCATCCGAGGCGAGGAACGCGATCAGTTCGGCCGGATCGCCTGAGCGTCCCAGTGGCACTCCGCCGATGCCAGTGATCAGCTGGACGACGGCCTGCTCGCGGTCGCCGTCGATGCTCCAGCGGATCTGTTCGATGCGCTGCTCGGCGAGGCTGGTGGCGATGAATCCAGGGGTGACGACGTTGACGCGAATCCCGTGGGGCGCGAACTTGGTGGCGAGCACCTTGCTGTAGCTGACCAGTGCCGCCTTCGCCGGGCCGTCGGCTGGCGACCCCGGACTTGGGCGTTTCCATTGCGCGGAGGACACGTGCGCGATTGATCCGGAACCCTGCTCGATCATGAATGGTAGGAGTTCCCGGTCGATGCGAACTGCGGAGAGCAGGTTGGTGGACAGCGAGGCCTCCCAGTCGGCATCCGACAGCGCCAGTATCCCGCCGGGCTTGTCGAATGAGGCGCCGACGCAATGCACGATCACGTCGACGCCGCCGAGTTCACGCCGCGCTCGCCTCGATGATTGTCCGCGTGCCTTCCGGCGCGGCTGCGTTCGCAGCCACGAACCGATGATCTTCGGCGAGATGGCTTTTGATGGCTACCGCTTCCGGGCCGCGTAGTACACGATCACCAGCCCCGCTGCGGGGTCTGCCCACCACCATCCTGCGACGGCATTGAGGACGAGCCCGAAGAGCACCTGACGGCAGGAGTCCGTCGATGACCGTGACCCGGCTTTCGGTGAGCAGCGCTTGCCGCGCTTGCAGCGAGGACGATGACGCCGCCGACGTTCCATGTGAGGGTCGCGATTTCGAGTAGCCGCCCATTTCGCATCAGCGACGCTCGTGCTGCGGCCGTACTGGGTGCCAGTTCTTAGGAGTCGCTTCGCCAGTGCTCGATGCGACGATGATCGGGGCTGAACCGTGCTCGACTCCCCATAGGACGGCCTGTGTACGGCTGGCAACGTTGATCTTGCGGTAGATCGTCCTGATGTAGGACTTGACGGTATTTGGGCTCAGGTACGTCAACGCTGCGACATCGGCGTTGGACCGGCCTTGGGTGATCAAGGCGAGAATTTCCGATTCGCGGTCGGTAAGGCCTTCGTCCCTGCCGGGCCAGTTGAGGCCTATGGCGCTACGCGCACGTTGGGGCGAGTCACTGATGACGACTTCTCCGCTGTGGACTGCTTCGAGGGCGGCGACGAGGTCGCGGGCCGGCAGAGTCTTGGAGAGGTAGCCGTGCGCGCCGAGCCTGCGGGCGTTCTCGATCAGTGCTGAGTGAAGGTTCCAGGTGTAGACCACGACGCGGCGAGCGTTGGGGTTTGAGACGAGCTCGGCGATCTCGGCTTGGTCGGATTCGGGCTGGGCGAAGGAGTCGTAGAGCACGATATCGACGACCTCGGCGACGGGTTCGTTGGCGTCGATCTCGGTGACCTGGATCCGGTCTTGGTACCGGTCGAACATGGCTGCGACGCCGGTCAGCACGACGTCGTAGTCGTCGACGAGTGCGACGGTTATCGGCGGGCTCGAAGCGGCTGCCACCAGGACAGAATAAACCTACCTAGGGGTGTAACAAGCCCACCTGGGGGGTGGTTAGCTCGGCGTCTCGACCAGCCAAGGTCGAGTAAACCGGCAGGGAGAGCCATGATCATTCTCGGAGTAGTGCTGCTCGTTATCGGCTTTATTGCGAAGATTCCCATCATTTGGACGCTCGGAATCATCGCCATCGTGGTCGGCGCAGTCTTGGCGCTGCTCGGGGCGACCGGCCGTGCGGTCGGCGGACGTCGGCATTACTACTGATACGCCCAACAAAGTCGATAAGAGAAAGGATTTGGTCACCATGTTTGCCTTGGGATTACTTCTGCTCGTCATCGCCGCAGTCGTCGCTGTGGCTGGCATCTCGGCCAACCTGGGGAGTGCCCACGCGCTGGGCCGCAGCGTTAATTTGCTCGGCTATCACCTGACCGGCTCGACGGGAAAGCTGCTGCTCGTGGGCGTGGTCCTGGGCGCGGTGGGGATGTTGGGTCTGGGTCTGCTGCTCGCCGGTATTCGTCACGGGACTAATCGACGCAGCGCCAACCGCCACGAGCGGAAGGCCATTCGCCAGGAGGCGGGCACCGCCGCGGCTGATCGGGGTCGCCTGGCCGATCAGCTGGCTGAAGAACACGCCGCCCGCGTTCGTGCCGAAAAGCGATCGGTCGTCGGCCCAGAAGTTGATCCTGGCGGTGCGGCATCCACTTCGCAGAATGTCGTCTGACGGCTCTGCGCTGAACGGGTGATATTGGATCGGGCAAGCACTCTGTGGATTCATGGTGGTCGTCTGGGCACATTGCTTGGACTGAACAAGTCCGGGTGGATCGACAACCAAGAAAAGTGGAATTAATCGCAGGCCAGCATCGTCGTCGCCTGGGTTCGGAGAAATTGCCTCCAGGTCGTTCGCTCTGCTCGCATGCAGCCAGCGGCGGCCCAGTACCAGCTCGGCGTGGATCCGCCGGTGGCCAGTAGGTCCCATGCGGGGCCTTTGGGCATCGCGTCGGACCGGTTCTCTCGGAGCACGCCTGGATGTCAGGTCAACTTTCAGGGTTAGGGCCTAGGGTCGGAGGATGGCTCCGAAGCCGGGCCGTCGCCCGACCGGTGCGCCCGTGGGCCGGCGTCTCGTTCTTGGGTTGTTAGGCGTTGGTGCGCTCGGGATCGTCACCGGCACGCGGGCGCAGAACGCTCTGGTGCGAGTGCTCGGCCCGCTGGAGTTGCGTGACCCGACGGGGCTGCTGTCGCTGCTCCCGCTTGGTGACACGTTCCGGTTCTACTCAGTGACGACGAGTGTGCCGCAGCGCAACGCCGCCGATTACCGGCTGCGGGTCTCGGGTCTGGCCGGCCGGTCGTCGACGTACACACTTGCCGACCTTCAGGCGATGCCGCAAATCGCGATCGTGCGGGACTTCCAATGCGTGACCGGTTGGCGGGTGCCGCAGGTCCACTGGCGTGGCGTGCAACTCTCACATCTGCTCGACCTCGCAGGCCCGAATCCCGAAGCGACCGCAGTGCGATTCATTTCGTTTGACGGCACCTACACCGAGAGCCTGACCCTGGCTCAGGCGCGGCTCTCGGATGTGATCGTCGCGCTGGAGATGCTCGGCGGCCCGGTCAGTCACGATCACGGCGGCCCGGTGCGGCTCTACGCCGCGCCGATGTACGGGTACAAGAGCTTGAAATGGCTGTCGGGCATCGAATTGACCGCTGAGGTCGTTCCCGGCTACTGGGAGCATCGTGGCTACGCCATTGATGGTTTCGTCGGAGCTTCGAACGGACGCGGCGATGAGCCCACCCATTAACAATCGCGGCGAACTGTTCCGCTTCAGCCTCGCGGTGCGACTGGTACATGCGGCCACCGCGGCACTGATGGTGGTCTGCATCGCGACTGCGGCCATTCTCTACAACGGCTCGCTCGCGGTCCTGTTCGGAGACCGCTACCTCGTCGAGCAGATCCATGTGTGGTGCGGGTTTGCGTTACCGGTGCCGCTGATCGTCGGTCTGGTGTCGCGGACCTACCGGCTCGACCTTCGCCGGCTCAACCGCTTCACCTCACGAGACTGGGAGTGGCTGCGGTCGCGGCGCCGACGTGACGGCGACATCACCGTCGGGAAGTTCAATGCCGGCCAAAAGCTCAACGGTGCGCTCAGCGTCGGCGCGATCGGCGTGCTACTGGCAAGCGGCACGGTCATGTACTTCACCAACGTGTTCCGGTTGTCGTGGCGCAGCGGGGCGACCTTCGTGCACGACTGGTTCGCGCTTGCGCTCGGGCTGCTCGTCGTGGGTCACATCGTCTACGCGATTGGTGACCGGGACGCGATGAGGTCGATGCGGACCGGCCGTGTGCCGCTGCACTGGGCTCGCCGGGAACACGGCGAGTGGGCCGAGGAGCTCGCCGGCGTTGAGGTCCTGGACGTCGAAGGCCGTCCCAGTCGTTGAGCCAGGCTTTTACTGACTGGCCACTTGGCGGTGATCCGCTTGTCTTGGAGGGGCGCGGTTAATCCGCGACGACGTTCGCGTTCAAGACCAGGACGGCGAGTTCTCGGGCTTGTCGCGCCGGACCGGTACTGCCAAGCGCTGCGGTAGAGGCGTATAGGCCTTCGACGACCAAGGCCAGGCGGTCGGCGATGGCCTCGGACGAGGCGGCATCGCGATCTGCGAGATCGAGAACGAGGGTGTAAAGCTTTGCCCGCACCCAGGCCTTGACCGCTTGCGCGCTGGCGTGGGCTGCCGAGCCGGGGTCGGGGTATTCGGCCAGCACCATCAAGAAGGGGCAACCGCGGAAGTCCTCAGGACCGGTGTTGGCGAGGAGGCCATCGAACAGGGCGAGGATGCGCTCTTCAGGCGAGAGTGCTGAATCGGACGTGAGCGATTCGATCCACCCCCGATACCCCTCGGCGTAGCGGTCGACGTAGGCCGCGACCAGCGCGTCCTTGGACCGGAACACGCGATACAGGGTGGTCGGGGCGATGCCGGCTTCGGCGGCAATTCGGTCGACCCCGGTCGCGGTGATCCCGTGCCAGTAGAAGAGGTTCTCCGCGGCGTCCAGGACGTGCTCTCGAGTCTCGGCGGCGGGACGCCGGACGCGCGTGGAACCTGACGCGCGGGGCTGTTCCTTGCTCATGGTTGACATGATAGGGAACGCTCCCTTACGTTGCAAACGTCCACTCCGGAAGGGGAGCCCGATCATGTTGACTGCCACGTCGACTGACCGACCGGCACAGCGAGCGCTAGCCCGCCGGCTGCGGCCGCTGCAGGTGGGGGTCGCGCTGCAGAACATGTTGCTGTGGGTGCCGGTGGAGAAGATGTTCATGACGCAGATCGGCTTCAACGCCGCCGCGATCGGTCTCGTTGCCGCCGTCTATGCGGCCGTAGCCCCGGCGCTGGAGGTGCCTTTCGGCATCCTGGCCGACCGGTGGAGCCGCACCGGGATGATGATCATGGCCACGCTGGCTCTGGCTGTCAGCTCGCTGGTCGGTGGGCTGAGCGCCAGCCCGGCGATGTACGTCGGCTCGGCCGCCCTCCTGGGAGTCTTCTTCGCGCTCAACTCCGGCACCGCCGACAGCATCGTCTACGACACGGTGGTCGAAGAGACCGGCTCCAGCGAGGCTTACGAGAAGTGGATCGGACGAGTGCACGTCGTCGAGGCGACAGCGCTGGTCGCGAGCGCTCTACTCGGCGGGCTGCTCGCCGCACTCACCTCGGCCCGGATCACCTACCTGGTCACCGTTCCCCTTGTCGCGATCGCGGGCCTGGCGTTCGGCCGCTGCCGAGAACCACAACTGCACCGCGCCGCCGAACGGGTGAGCTTTCGTCAGCAGGCGCTGGCTACTGTCCGCGTCCTGACCGCCGACCGGGCCCTGCGGCCGGTCGTGCTGCTCACCGCTTTTTCGGCGGTCGCCGCCACAGTCTTGTTTGAGTTCGGTCCGCTGTGGCTGGTGTCGCTACACGCGCCTGCCGGCCTGTACGGGCCGTACTGGGCAGCACTCGTCTCGACGGTCGGCCTTGGAGGTTGGCTCGCGTCCCGATCTCACCTCGACCGGCCTGGCCCGGCGACAGGGCTTGGCGTAGTCCTCGTCCTTGCGTCGGTGATCCCGACGTTCAGCCACAGCCTGCCGCTAGTCATCGCCGGTCAGTTCGGCGTCG
Source organism: uncultured Actinomycetota bacterium (assembly GCA_963839015.1). GTDB lineage: Bacteria > Actinomycetota > Actinomycetes > Frankiales > Frankiaceae > DATAZK01. The sequence goes on from CAWITL010000004.1 coordinate 6,232, forward strand.
CACTGACCACCGCAATGATCGGCGTCCGCGCCGGCCGCCTCCTGCACGACGCCGTCGGCGCCCACCTGCGCGCCGGCGTCTCATCCGGCGCAGGAACCCTGTCATGGCTGATGTTTCTGCCGATCTCGGTCCTGTTCGGACAGCTCAGCCACGCCTATGGTGTGGAGACCGCCGGCGTATTGCTCGTCCTCCTAACCGTCGCGGCGGCTGGCCTACTCGCAGGCACCACACGCCGGTCACGCCGCGCAGCTTCACCGGCGTTCCTTGCCAACGCTGAGGTTGCCCTCGACCTCGCGCCCGAGCTGGCGCTCATCGCCAGCTGAACCAGCTCGCTCGATCACCTGCACCCCACAGAGCGAAGGAGTACAGCCGTGCTGCTACAGAGCAAGACCGCCCTTGTCTACGGCGCCGGCGGCGCGATCGGCTCGGCCGTCGCGCGCGCGTATGCGCGTGAAGGTGCCGCGGTTCACCTGCTCGGGCGCACCCGCGCGAGCCTTGAAAGGACAGCCCGCCAAATCGCTGCCGAGGGCGGCTCGCCCGAGGTCGCCATCCTCGACGTGCTCGATCGAGAAGCCGTCGAAGAGCAGGCTCGGGAAGTCGCCGCGAGTAGCGGCATTGATATCTGCTTCAATGCCACCGCGAACAACGACCTCCAGGGCATACCGCTGTTGGATCTGGACTTCGCTGCCTCCGACTGGGCCCGCACCATCACCGCTAGCGAGATCAACTTCACGGTCGGCGCGGTTATCGACTAGGTGCCTGCAAGGCGGTGGGCGTTGGGGGATCAGGGTTTCGAGTTCCCTCAGTTCCACCCGACTGGAAGGCCGGCGGCCGATGATGCGCTCATGCTGCTGTCCAGCTGGCAGCCACACCAGGCTCGACTCCCAGCTGATGCCGACCCAGACACACTGATACCGGGCTCCGCATAACCAGTCAGCGGTCGAGATGGCAACTATGGAACGACCGACGTCCCGTTGCCAGGAAGTACCCCGGGTTCGACGCCAGTGAAGGCGGCTGCAATCCGGTCAAGGTGACGTACCCAGAGTTGCCGATAGAAGGCGGCATCTTCCCCACTGAGGCCGGAGAATTGGACCTTCACGTTTGTGCCGTCACTCGTCGGGGTGAGCGTGATCTCAACCAATGCAGGTATCGGCGCCGCTTTGTCGGTTGCTTGACGCTCCCATCCAATAACTAGGCGGTGCGGGGGATCGACTTCGATGTAGCGGCCGGCGATCACCGTCCCGTCGAGGTCAAGGTGGAACGCGTCTCCCGGCCGAGGAGGCGTCATGGACTTTCGCCGGCCTTGATCAGACCGGCCCATGTCCGAGAGGCACCGGCAGTCACGGTCGGCGGGGTGAGCTCACTGAAAGCCAACCGGGACGACCCGCTGGGTGCGGCGACGTCTTGAGCATCACGAACGGCAGCGGGTCCGTAAGCGCATCGTGCGGAAGCATGAGCGCCATCGAGTAGCCGTGAGCCCACCTCGTCGATGGCTGTGAGTGAACCCGGCTTGGGCTCATCTGCCGATGGCAAGGGTGAGGAGGGTATTGATCGCTGTTTCAAAAGGACGAGAACTCTGTTGCACCTGGGAGAGTAGAAGTCCTCCTTCGAGCGTGGCGAGCAGAGTAGTGGCGAGGTCGTCCGGGTCAATGCCAGACGGGAGTTTCCCTTCGGCATCAAGGGATCTGAGTCCATCGCCGATGGCGGCTTCCCACTGCTCGAACCCTGCCGCGATAAGCGCTCGAGCCTCGGGGTCGCTCTCGGCGAGTTGACCAACGAGCGAGCCAAGGGCGCAGCCCCCCTTTGCTTTGGTGCGCTTCGCTGCGGCGATCACCATCCTCCGCCAGGCTTCGACTCCGTTCGCGCCGCCGAGCACCTGTCGGTTGCGATTGACGATGGCGTCGGCTTGGTAGTCGATGACCGCCTGTACGAGGTCGTTCTTGTCGGGGAAGTAGTGGTACATCTGAGAGCCGCTGACTTCCGCCGCCACCTTCACGTCGTCCAACGTGGTGCCCGCCACCCCGCGCTCATGGATAAGGACGGCGGCCTCCTCCACTATTCGCGCCCGGATGCGTGCTCCCTTGGGAGTGAGCCTCGGCCGGTCACTCGTCTCCTTGACCATGCGCCCATAGTAGCAACTTTCTGAGTTTGACAACCCAGTTTGCCCGAGCCATAGTGAGTTCTGCAACCCAGTTCTGAGCGAGAGGGCAAGCAACGCATGACTGACTTAAAAGGCAAGACAGCTCTGGTAACGGGCTCGACCAGCGGCATAGGCAGGGCTACGGCCGTTGCCTTGGCCGCCCGCGGCGCTCACGTGCTGATAGTCGGACGAGATGAACAACGAGCGAAAGACGTGGTCGCCGAGATCGAGGGCAGCGGCGGCATCGCAACGTGCCGGCTCACCACGTTGAGCGACCTCGGATCGGCCCGCGACCTAGTCGAGTGGGCCACGGTGGCAGGTGACGGTCACATCGACATCCTCATCAACAACGCTGGCGTCGCCTTGCTCGGACCAAGCAACGCAGCCACCGAAGCAGAGTTCGACGAGACCTTTGCACTCAACGTCAAGGTTCCGTTCTTCCTCGTCGCCGCCCTGGCGCCAGCCATGGCCGAACGCGGATGGGGTTCGATCGTCAACGTCTCCACGATGGTCGCCAGCTTCGGACAGGCCGGCATGGCGCTGTACGGCGCCAGCCGAGCGGCACTCGAACTCTTGACGAAGACCTGGGCCGCCGAATACGGCGGACAGGGCGTCCGGGTCAACGCCGTTGCCCCCGGCCCGACACGCACCCGCATGATGGAAGCTGCCCCCGAAGAGATAGTGAATGCGCACGCAGCCTTAGCACCAGCAGGTCGCGTAGCTGAGCCCGAGGAACTTGCTGCGGCGATCGTCTTCCTGGCCAGCGAGGATGCCAGCTTCGTGCACGGCGTCACGCTTGCAGTCGATGGGGGCCGAAATGCGACCTGACATCTGCCGGCAGTTGTGCTTTGGCATGCACGACTTATCCGATGGGAGAAACGTATGAGCAAGTTCGACGCTCAATTCGCGGGTCGGCTGGACGGACAGACCGTGCTCGTCACCGGCGCCAAGGGCGGTATCGGCCATGAAACCGCGCAAGGCATCGGGAATAGCGGGGCGACTGTGCTGGTGCACGCGCGACGCGCTGAAGACGCCAGACGCGCAGTAGACCTGCTGGTCAGCAATGGCAACGGCAAGGGCCAGTACCTGGCCGTAGCCGCAGACCTCGGATCTTTAGCCGGCGTTCGGGAACTGGTCGACGCTGTACACGAGGCTGCGCCGAAGGGACTCAACGGACTGGTCAACAACGCGGGGGCCGCGTTCTCCCGCAAGGCACTCTCACCCGACGGGTACGAGAGGACCATCGCCATCAACCACGTCGCGCTGGCGGCGCTCACTGACGGGCTGCTCGACCTGCTGCGCAAGGGAGCTACCGAGTTCGCAGCGCCGTCACGAGTCGTCAACCTGACGGCGTTGATCGAGTCGCGGGGCAAGCCGATCACCGACTGGAGCTACCCGGGTAAGTACAAGCAGATCCAGGCGTACGCCAATGCCAAACTGCTGGCCCTGATGTACACCTACGCCCAAGCTCGCCGCCATGAGGGCGAGGGCCTGACGTTCAACGCAGTCAGCCCGGGCGCGGTCAAAACCAGTCTCGGCAGCAAGGCCGGCGGGCCGTTCAAATTGATTCAGGTGTTGACCAATCCGTTCGTCGGGCCTCCGGAGAAAGGGTCACGAGGCTGCGTGCGGCTGATGGCCGATCCCGAGCTCGCGACTGCCACCGGTGGCTACTACAGCTCGGCCAAGCTCAAAAAGTCATCCAAGCAGTCTCGTGACCAAAGCGCCCAGGACCGGGTGTACCAGCAGACCGGACGCGAACTGCACATTCACAACTGAGGCGGTCCCAGCCGGCTGGCGCCAGCACAGCCGGTGCGGCAACGCTCCCTGCCACAGAGGAAATGGTGGAGGCGAATCCTTCACCGTTGCGTGGGCGAGTCGAGAGGGATCGCGCGCATCACTTCTTCGATTTGGCCTTCTGCTCCTTGATGTATGCCGCCGCACCCATCACGAGCAAGACCACCAGCACCACCTGGTCGGTCAACGTGTCGATCTTTGATTTGGCCTTGGTCGAGACCGGCTGGGCGACTTGAGAGGTCATGCCGGATGATCGCATGACGGGTCAAGATCACCAGTACCATGCGCCGAAGGGAAGAACTGGGTGACCAAGCTCAGCCGGGTTTGACACGGGCAGTCGGCTACCGAATTGTCTGACCATCCGGTCAATGCGCGCGAACGGGAGACACCGTGCCGTTGTGCGGTCCTCGTGGCGAATTGCCCCTACGACAGCGGCGCGGGCGGCGATTCGGTCAGGTTCACCGGCGCGCGTGCGTCTTGTTGTTCGTGCTAACGGTCGTCGTCACCTCTTGCGGCAAGACTTTCGGGGGCGACGCTGCCGAGCGTCTACTTGGGTGCGCCTCCTCCGGCACATACAGGTACGAGACGATCCAGGGCGTAGATCCGAACCTGACGAGCGTCGACATCTACACGCCCTCGGCCGACGCGCATGGCAAGTGTGCCGACCGTCCGCTCGTCGTCTGGATACACGGCGGCGGATGGGCTGGAGGCGACAAGTCCGAATACATGGCCGACAAGGTGAAACTGTTCAATAACGCCGGCTACGTCTTCGCCAGCATCAATTACCGGCTCACCAACAAGTCGCTCACACCACCCGAACCCCAATACCCCGTGCACAACAGGGATGCGGCGGCAGCTGTCGCCTGGCTCGCCAATCACGGAGCCGAGATCGGCGTCGACCCCGACAAAATCGGCGTGCTCGGCCATAGTGCGGGCGGCGGCATCACCGCCGCCCTCTCGACCGACCAGCGTTACCTCGGCGCGCACGGCCTGCCTTTGAGCACAATCCGCTGCGCCGGGTCGATGGACGGCGAGGGCTACGACGTAACTGCAGGTGCCACGACGTCGCCCCCTGAGTGGCGGCCCACATACACCGACGCCTTCGGGACCGATCCAGCAGTGTGGGCGGACGCGTCGCCCATCAACCATGTCGCGGCGGGCAAAGGCATCCCCAAGTTCTTCATCGCCGCCCGTGGCACCGACTGGCGTACCCAGCAGCACCTCGCCTTTATCGCCGCTCTGCAGTCCGCCGGCGTGCCGACGACGGTCCTCGACGCCCGCGGGCTCGAGCACGCCGACCTCACCACAATCATTGGCTCGCCAAACGACACCCTCGTGACCCCCAAGCTGATGGACTTCCTCACCGCCTGTTTCAGCTGAGCCTCGGATTCGGCGGCCAGCGCGAACTCAATGCCAGCTGGACCCTCCGCTGCTGAAAATCGGCGCGACGACCCCGGATGCCACTCTCGCGCCGGCAGATACTGTCTAACCCAATCCGTGCTTCATGCTTGCCTGCCTCGCGGCCACAGCCCAGGTCGCCGGGTCCCTCAGCCGTTCAGACATCGCAGAGGGCCTGGGGCTAAGCATCCACCGCCGTCCGCCGGCCGATCCCCGCTGGTGTTCACTGATGAGGATGATGTGCAGCAGCCACTAATTCTCCTATGGTGGACCTCAGCCGGGTTGTTCCGATGTCAGACATTTTCGGTTCGCTCCGGAGCCAGGTTGGGCGTGTCGAGCGATCGTGGAGGAAGAGAAATGGCCCAGTCGGGAGCCCCGCAGCCGGGTCTGAGTGTTGGTCCGACGAGCGAGTTCAGCTTGTTCTTTCGCGTCAAGCCCGGCCAGGGGCCGTCGTTGCGGGCCGCGCTCGTCGATCTGCAGGACACGCCGGGGTATCGGCCCGGTGATTACGGGATGGCGGTCCAGACGATCCATGAGGCTCGGTTCGTCATGTTCGACGATGACACCCGGCTCGCTTTCGTGACCAGCTTTGATGGCCCGTGGGACGCCTACATGGAGGATTTCTTCACCTCCGGGCCAACACTGGCGCTCTTCGACCTCATCTTCCGTCACACGGAGGGCTACGACGGACTGCCGGACCTGCCGGCCTTGCGCGCCTTCGTTCTTGACGCTGAGCAGACGGCGGCCGCATACGCGCGCAATTACGGCGGCACCGTCAAGGAAATCCGGAAGGCGCAGCGCGTGAACAAGGCCTTTCAGCAGGTTCTCGATCACCCTCAAGCCGCCGAAGCCCTTCAGCATCCGGCGTTGCAACCCCTCGTGGACGAGGCCGGCGACTAGCCGCAGCGAAGGCGGGCGTTTGTCATGTCAGACCACATCTCCGGGCCGCGTGCGCTCGCGGACCCGATCGCGGACATCACAGACTTCTACGCGTTCCCGAGCCCCGAGCGTCCCGGCTTTCTCGTGCTGGTCTTGAACACCCTGCCGATGGCCAAGCCGTCCGACCTTTTCTCGAACGGCCTGCTGTACCGGTTCCGCCTCCGGCCGCTCGGGCCGCCGAACGGCGACCCTTCCGGATGGAAGTTCATCCCAGGGGACGAGGAGTTCGTTCTGGACTGTGTCTTTGACTCCACGGTCGACGCCGATGAGCAGTCGACGACGCCGCAGAGGGGCACCTGCCGGAGTCCGGCGGGAGAGCCGGTCACCTTCCGCGTCAACGACGCGCAGGGAGGTGCGGGGAGCGGGATGCGGGTCTTCGCCGGCACTCGCTGGGATCCGTTCATCATGGATGCGCAGGCGGCCTTGAAGACCATCGCGACCCGAGAGCTCGCTTTCAATGATCCCGGATCCATCTTCCTGGACGGCAAGAACGTGCTCAGCATCGTCGTGGAGATCGACATAGATTTCTTGCCGGGGTGGGGTCTTGTCGGAGTTGTCGCCGAAACGCTGACCCGCGGAACGTTCAACGTCAGGATCGAACGCGTGGGCCGCCCCGAGGTGAAGAACATGATGCTGGCGCCGAAGGAGTTCGACCCCGTGAACCGGGATCTGGAGATCCGCGACTTGTACAACATGGAAGACGCATTCCACCTCGGGGACAGCTACCAGGGCGCCTACCAAGCCCGGTTGGACGCGAACCTGGCCTTCTGGGACGGACTCGACGGAAAGCTGGACTGGCCAACCGACGCGCACGGGCGGCACCCGCTCACGGACCTGCTGCTCGCCGACTATCTGATCGTCGACGTCACGAAGCCCTATCTCGAGCATGGCTCGTTCTTTGAGATCGAACTCGCCGCGCGCCGCGGCGAAGCTCACCAGACATGCGGGGGCCGCGCCCCCAACGACGACGTGATGGACACGATCTTCACCCAGCTGGTCAACGCCGGGAATGGCCCCGTGATCCGCGATGGGGTCGATGGCGCCACCCGGCCAGCCACCGGCAGCTTCCCTTATCTGGCGGCGCCGAACCCGAATCCGCCCGAACCTCCCGAGCACCATTGACCATGGAATGCGGGTGAACTCGGTGGCCGCAGAGAGTGACGTATCACTGGACCTCGATGACATTCAGGCCGGCGCGTTGTACGAACGTCCCTCTCCGTACCTCGGCACCTATCTCTTGCTACGCATTGACGACCGCGCTGACGGACGTGAATTGGTACGCAGGCTGCACGCGATCGTCAGCCCCGCCGGAATGGCCAGTACCCCCGACGACACTTCGCTCACGGTGGCTTTCACCTACCGCGGTCTCGAGGCCCTCGGAGTACCGCAGGAGTCGCTGGACAGCTTCGCACCCGAGTTCCGGCAGGGGATGGCAGCCCGGGCGGAGATCCTGGGAGACGTCGGTGAGAGCGCCCCCGCCAACTGGGAGGAGCCCCTCGGCAGCGCCGACGTGCACGTCGCCATCGCGGTCCTGACATCCGACGCAGATCAGCTGGAAGCCGTCGCCGAAAAGGCTCGGGTAGCCCAGGCCGAGCTTCCGGGCGTCGAGCTGATCTGGCGCCAGGATTGCTATCAACTCGCTACCGGGCGCACCTCCTTCGGTTTCAAGGACGGGATCGGACAGCCGTCGGTCGAGGGCACGGGCCGGCCCGCGACGAATCCCCGGGAGCGTCCACTTAAAGCCGGTGAGATCGTCTTGGGCTATCCCGACGAGACCGGCGAGCCGCCGCCGATGCCCGACCCAGAGGCGCTCGGGCGCAACGGGACCTACGTTGTCTTCCGAAAACTGCACACGAAGGTGGCGGCCTACCGTCGCTTTCTTCGCGACCGTGCAACGAGCCGTGAGGATGAGAACCTCCTCGGCGCGAAGATGGTCGGGCGCTGGCAGAGCGGTGCCCCGCTGGCAGTCGCGCCCGACCATGATGACCCCGAGCTCGGCAGCGACCCGCGGCGCAACAACGACTTCCTTTTTGCCGATGACCCGCGTGGCTTCAAGTGTCCGGTCGGGGCGCACGCCAGGCGGGCAAACCCGCGTGACGCGCTGGATCAAGAAGGCAGCGTGGACGTCCGGCTGCATCGGATGATCCGCCGTGGCACCAGCTACGGCCCGGCGCTCCCGGAGGGAGTGATCGAGGACGACGGTGTCGACCGCGGGATTGTTTTCGTCTTCGCCGGCGCCCATCTCAAACGCCAGTTCGAGTTCGTGAAGACGCAGTGGCTCAATGACGGCGTCTTCATCGGCGCGCCGCTGGAATCCGACCCTCTGGTCGGACCTCACGACGAGTCGAGCCGTTTCACCATCCCCCAGCGCCCTATCCGGCGCAGGCTGCAGAACCTGCCGCCGTTCGTGGTCACCCGCGGCGGCGAATACTGCTTTGCCCCCAGCCTGCGAGCGCTTCGGTGGATAGCCGAGTTGGATACATGACGAGCCGACGACCCCGAGAGGCAACTGGATGAGCTCATCAAGTACGGACCGCTGGAAGGCGCTTGACTTCGGGCCCCCTGCACCAGACGTCGAGGAGACCGAGCCGCCTGTGCTCCTGGATTACCTCTCCGATGGACAGGTGGCCTTGATCACGCTCAACCGACCTCACGCCGACAATGCGATCACCACCGAGATGGGCGCGTTGTTGACCGATGTCGTGGAGGAGATCGCGGTCCGCACCGAGGTGCGTGTCGTTGTCCTGACGGGCGCCGGCTCGCGCGCCTTCTCCGTCGGGAGTGATCTGCGGCAACGCAAAGCCATGACCAAACAGGATTGGTTACGCCAACGTCAGGCTTTCGACCGGACGCTTTACACGGTTCGCCAGCTTCGCAAGCCGATCTTCGCCGCCGTCAACGGGATTGCGTACGGGGGCGGCTGCGAACTTGCTCAAAGTACTGACTTCATCATCGCCTCGGAAACTGCAACTTTCGGCCAGCCTGAAGCAATGCTCGGCCTGGCGGCGGGCGGCGGGTCACCCGCCCTGTTGCCCCGACTCCTCCCAAGGGGAAAGGCCCTGCAAATGCTCATGACCGGAGACCCGGTCCCAGCGCAGGAGGCGTATCGGCTCGGCATGGTCAACGAGATCCACGAACCGAGCCAGCTGATGGCCGCCGCACGCAAGATCGCTGACAAGATCGCCAGCAATTCCCCGACCGCCGTGCAATCTGTCAAGCGCGCGGTGCACCTGGGCGAAGGCCAGCCGATCGAGCAGGCGATCGCGATCATGATGGACGCTCACTGGCGCTCCGCCGTTCACCCTGACCGTGTCGAAGGCATCGGCGCCTTCAACGAAGGCCGCGAACCAACCTTCAGCGACTCCGACTTCTGAGGACCTACTCCGACCATGACCATGCCCAGGGGAGACTGAACCATGACCGTCACCGGTGACCTCGAAGCGGCCCGCGCCAACCTGGTGCTGATTAACCCCGCGCCCTACAACGCTGAGGCACCGCCGACAGCTCTCGTCGGCGACATCACACCCACCGAGCAGCACTACGTCCGCAGCAACTTCGCGCTGCCTGACCACGACGGTGTCTTAGAGATCGGCGGTGCGGTCGGCAATCCGATCACTCTGACGCTTGAGGACCTCCGCGCGATGCCGGCCCACGAACACACCGTGACGCTCGAATGCGCCGGCAACGGCCGTCTGGACATGAAGCCACTGCCCACCGGCGAACCCTGGGGTGACTACGCCGTCTCCACAGCCCGATGGAAAGGCGCGCTTCTGCACGAAGTGCTGGCGGCATCCGAGCCTGCCGCGCAAGGCGTGGAGGTCCGCTTCCAGGGCGCTGATCACGGCCCCTACCACCTCCAGGCGATCCTGCCGGAAAGCAACCAGGACGACCTCACATTTGTCCGGTCCCTACCCCTGGCTCACGCCGCCGATCCGGCGTCGGGCATCCTGATCGCCTATGAGATGAACGGCAAACCTCTTGGGCCAGACCACGGAGCCCCCTTCCGGCTGATCGTCCCGCACTGGTACGCGGTGGCGTCCGTGAAGTGGCTGAAGCACATCGACGTGCTCACCGAGCCTTACACCGGCGAGTTCCAGACCGGCCACTACATCTACCAATGGCCAGACCGACCCCACGAATCTGTCACCTTGATGCGGGTGCGTGCCCGGATCACCGACCCCACACCGGGCTCGACCATCGGTCTTGGCGCTTACACGGTCCGGGGGAAGGCATGGTCAGGCAGTGGCCCCATCACCCGCGTCGACATCAGCCTCACCGGCGAAGGCGACTGGCAACCGGCCCAGCTCGAACCAGCTCGAAGCGGGTACCACTGGCAGGACTGGACCTTCACCTGGGACGCCCCCCACGTCGGCAGGCACACCCTGCGGGCTAGAGCCACCGACGCCGCCGGCAACGTTCAACCCGAGGTTCCGCAGTGGAACCGCCTCGGCTACGGAAACAACGCCATCGAAGTGATCTACGTCGATCGGCGATCGACAGCACCGAGGAGTTGATGGACGTTGCCGTGAATCCGCTGCGTCCCGACGCGGTCGAGCACTCCGTCGCGCGAAACGCATTTACCCGTGGCTTGTGCGAGGAGCCTCGTCAGGCATCGGTACCCGTGGGTTCTCGGCGGGTTCGGTGGCTGCCAAACTTGTCTTGACTCCAGATCACCACGGCAATCAGCACGGTGGAGACGAGTCCCGTGACGACCATGGACAGGAGTGGGTAGCCGGCAAGTGCGGTGCCGATGAAATAGGCGTTGGCACAGGTGAACGCTGCCCATATCGATCCGCTGAGCGCGGACCACTTGACGAAGGTCCCATACGGCATTTTCACGACAGCGCCGAGCGTCGCATTCAGAGCAAATCGGACGCCGGGCACGTAACGACCGAAGAGCAGAAAGACTGGGCCATGGTCGTGGAGCAGTTTGAGTACCCGGGTGGCGGAGGTTTTTCCTGCCGTCTTGTCCATCCAGGCTCGTAGCGGTCCTTTTGCTTTGCGGGCTATCCAATACACCGTGGAGTCGCCGGTGATCGCTCCGAAAGCACCCGCAAGGATCACGATCCAGATGTTCAGTTCACCGTTCGCCGCCAAGATCGAAGCAGCGTTCAGAGTTGTTTCTCCCGGGAGTATGGGGAAGACTGCGTCGCCGAATACCAGGAGTGCGACCAACCCGTACGCGACCCAGCCTTCGGCCTGACCGTCGACAATCCGTTGGCTCTGATTCCACAAAACAACGACGAGCGTTACGGCGACTATCGCAGCCAGCACCCAACGGACCACTTTCACGGCCCCTCGCTGGCTGACGAGGGCTGCGCTCCGCCTGTTCTCCGGCAGATCCGGGGGGTCGAGCAGCTGCGAAGCCGGGGACTGGCCAAGTCGGCACCTTCCAGGGCGGGCCGTTTCGGAGGGTCGGTCGGCTGCAGTGTGCCAGGCGGGATGGACTGAGAGCCGCAGACATGAAGGACCGTTGTCGAGAGTTGAGCTGCATTCTTGAGGCTCCCCGCTCATGAAGGACTCTCCCGCCATGGACTAGCGGCTGTCGCTGCGCCGGCCCGCCCGCCCGCATCGATCGCGATGCCCGGCGGCGTTGAGCTGGTGCTGCCGATGCTCGGGCAACCATCGCTGGCTAGGCTCACCCGCGAATCCAGTCGAAGCCGTGGAGTAGGAGTTGTCGTTGTGTGTCGTTGGTTGGGGTATCTGGGGAGTCCGATTGAGCCGCAAGAGGTGTTGTATGTGCCGGAGCGTTCGCTGATCGAGCAGAGTCGTACGCACGCTCCGGGCTTGGAGGTGCCGAACGGTGACGGCACCGGCTTGGGCTGGTACGGCCGCCGCGAGGTGCCGGCCCTCTTTCGCAGCGCGTCGCCGGCGTGGGCTGACGTCAGCCTTCGCGAGCTGGCCTCGGAGGTCTCCTCGCCGATGTTTCTCGCCCACGTCCGGGCCGGCACCGGCACCGCGGTTCAGCAGACGAATTGCCATCCCTTCCGTTATGGGAAGTGGCTGTTCGTGCACAACGGCTTTATCGCAGACTTTGCCAAGGTCCGCCGTCAGCTGTTGATGGCGGTCCGCCCCGACCTTTTCGAGTGCATCCAGGGTTCGACGGATTCGGAGCTGATGTTCCATCTGGCACTCACGTTCGGGCTGGAGCAGGATCCGATCGGGGGTCTGGAGCGGATGGCGGGTTTCATCGAATCGACAGGGTCAGCTGCCGGGATTGCGGAACCGCTGCAGATGACCGTCGGGCTGATGGACGGGGAACGGCTTTATGCCGCCCGCTACGCCAGCGGCCCGGTGGTCAACTCGCTCTTCGTCAGCGAGGACGCGGAATCGGTGCGCGCGCTCTACCCCGAGAGCGAGCGCTTTAGCCGGCTCTCCGATAACGCCCGCCTCGTCGTCTCCGAACCGCTGTCTCACCTCCCAGGGGTCTGGCGCGAAGTCCCGACTTCGAGCGCTCTGATCGTGCAGAAAACGCTGGAGCAGCAGCCGTTTCGACCCCAGCAACCTTGACGACCGGCATGCCCTTAAGCCCCTTTAACACATGGGTTTTGGGTGCTGGCAGTGTGGGGGTCAGGGTTCGAGTTCCCTCAGCTCCACCCGCACAGAAGCGACGTCATCGGTGACGACGGCCGAGACCTGTCTGCGGGACGGGTAGGGGTGGTGAGCTCTGCTGCCTATCGCGGTTTCTTCGTCGGAACGATCTGGACGTGAAGTCGGGAGGCCGGGCCGGCAGTGGTGATCTTGTCGCCTCTGAGTTCGGAAATCTCCAGCGCATTTCCGGGGTGCTTCAATGTTGCCGCTGCGGGTCCCAGCATCTTTCTGGCCTGGGCGAGGGTGATCTCGGGTAGGACCGGGAAGTTGTCCAGCTGTTCCAAGGCTTTGTCGGAGGTAGTTGGATCTTGGCGGAATCGTTCGATGGCGGTTGCTTCGGTGGTGCTCACGCCGGTGACGGCGGCTACCGCGGCATTGAACGTGTCGCATACCTGGGTCGTGTCACCGAGGCCGAAGAAGTCCACGGCCAGGAGGTTGGGTAATCGCCGTCGCTGTTGGATGCATTGTTCGAGCCGGCTGGTGAGCTCGGCTGTGGCGTTTGTCGACGCGGCCTCGGCGGGGTCGGGCGGGCCGGGTGCGCGTAGCCAATGATTGACCAGGAGCAGCGGATTGGTGGCAGCGCCGCGGTTCGGATCGCAGTTGAACTGCGCCGTGTTGTCGAAGGTGTAGGGGGTCTCCTGCATCAGGTTGTAACTGCCGACTAGCCATGGCGCCTGATTGGCATGGTTCTCCGACGTGACGATGACGCGGCGCTCGGCTTGGTCCTGACCCGGAGGGGGGTTGACCAGGTCGAGCAGTGTCGGCATGGGTTTGGACAGGTCCACGTGATAGAGCCGATCCCAAAGATGTCCTTGTTTCAGTGCGTTTTCCAGGTCTTGCGGGGTGACGTAGTCCTCCACATCGAGGATCACTACGGACGTCAGGTGGGTGTTGAGGAAGCTGTTTACCTCGGAGAAGACCTTGGCTGCCTTGACCGCACCGACCTCGCAGAAGAGGTGGCACAGGTACACATCCTTCTTCTTGCCCGATGTGTCGACGGCCCCCGTCAGCGCGCCGAGCCGGTTCAGCTGCCGTAGCGCGTCGCCGCCCAGCTCGTCGGTGATCTCCCCCCGGTTGATGGCTCCGGCCAGGTTGGTGCGGACGATGCCGTGGTCCTGATAGCCGTTGTAGGCGTCGATGAGCAACGCTCGGGCGCCGTCGTCCAGCTGCTCACTGACGTTTCCGATGTGCTCCGCGGTGAAGAAGTTGTAGGCCGTCGATGACATGGCGTTGTGGCTGGCCGGCCAGAGGATCTGGTTGAGCGGCTGGAAGCACAGTTCGATGAACCCGTTACAGCCGTCCTGCCGCGGGTTTGCCACTGAACTCGGCTTGACGACATCGACGACCGCCGCGGTGGCGGTGGTCGTCAACGCGACGCAGGCGACCATGGCCGCGCCGACCACGGCCACAGTCCGCTTGCGCAACCGTGCTGTCGTTGCTGACGTTTCGATGATCCCAGTCCCGCGGAGCACGAGCAGCAAGCCGCAGAAGACGGCGAGCAACGCGAGGCAAAAGCCCGCTAAGGTGGCGAGCTCGGCCGGCACGGTCAGTAGCCCGATCCCCACGACGATCACGAGGATTCCGACGGTCAATCTGGCTCGGCGCAGTCGCCACCACCGCATGAGCCCGGCTCGGGCACGGCCGAACCGCACGGCGACGCCGGATCCGTCCCGCCCCGGGGCAAGTGCGAGCAGTAAGCCCAACAGGGCGAGCGCCCAGCCGGCTCCCTCGAGGCGGCCGACCAATACATGGACGAAGGCGGCGACGGCCTTTCCGCGGCCTGATTCCTTATCGCCGGCCAGCGCGGCAAACAGCGGTGTCGCGGCGCCGAGTCCGATGAGCAACGCGCCACCGAGCGCAAGACAAGAGCCCCCGAAGCGGAGCGCATGCACCGGATCTCGAGCCTTGGCGAACGTGAGGAACATCAACAGCGCGCCCAACAGCCAGACCGGGATGTAGAGCCAGCGGATCAGCCGCGCCGCGTGAGCCGCCAGGTCGACCGACTGGTTCTGGGTGACGTTAGTGGCGATGGTGAGAACGCCGTTGGGCACGCGTTTGGACAGGTTCGGATCGATCGCTTCCAACGTCGCTCGCAAGGTCGCCGCCGCGTTCTCCGCCGATACGCCAACCCGCGAATCGTTGTTGCCCAGGGCAAAGAACTGCCGATGCACGCCGGCGACGACCGTGCGAACGGTATTGCCCACAGCGTCGGTCGCGAGTGCCTCGGACACCACCGTCGTCGCCACCGGCCGCGCGGCCGTGATCACCTTGCTGGTTGGCGCGAGCTGCAACGTCACCTGCTCGGCGATGTACTGACGGACCGCAGGCTGCCGCAGCGACTTGGCCATGACATCGGCGAAGCCGCTGTCGCTCAAGATCCGTGTGGTCAGCCACCAGCCCGTCACCCCGACCAGCACCAGGCCAACACTCAGGACGCCCAGGAGCCGTACCACCCGGCGTGTCCACGTCTGCGTGGTCACCCACCCCCACTGCGGCCGCGCCGGCTCACCGTCCGACGCGCGCAGCGTGCTGGGTGCATCGCTCACGTAAGGCCTCTTTCCCGTACGGGACCGGCAACGGGGCACCCCGCAGTCGCACCCCGACCGGGCCGGTCGACTTCTGACTAGCTCACAACGCAGTGCCAGTCAATCGGCCCGTTACTTCGATGACCTGTTCAGCGTCGCCGACCAGCTTGGGGCCGCACGCTCTAAACACAAGTTTCAGGGGGTGTGTCGCTGCGGTGGTGAGCACCGACGTGGTCTTCCCGGAGCTGGCACTGATTGGCCGACCGGTGAGCGGCGGGCGGTCTCAGCGGATGCGGGGCTTGATCCGCGGCTGACTGGCGAATGCCTGGTTGCCGGCGGCCATGACGTCCTTGTTGATCGAGGTCGACAGGATCGACGGTGCCATCGCGGTCGCGCCGAGGCGGCCAAGGTCGTTGGCTGCCCAGGCCGCTCGGAGGGTGCCGGCAATCACGTCAGGGTCGGCGCTGGCGATCGCCTCTCCGAGCCACGCCGCTTGTGCCGGGAGCTCGTCGGCCGTGACGACCTCGGTAATGAGGCCGATCTCGAGGGCCGTCGATGCGCTGACCCTTTCCCGGGTGCCGAGCAGGGCGATACGCAAGACGTTGCCGAGTGAGATGTGCTGGCGCAGCAGCATCGGCTCGTAGACCGCGGCCTGGCCATAGGTCACGTGCGGGTCGAAAAAGGTGGCGTGCTCGGCGGCGATGACAATGTCCGATTCCGCGATCATGTAGAACGCGCCGCCGCAAGCCATGCCGTTGACGGCGCAGATGATGGGCTTCCAAAGGTCGTTCGACTTCGGGCCGAGGAAACGCCCGGGATCGTCATACATGTAGTTGTTCGACGTTCCGTAGAGCGTGCGCTTCTCGAACACGACGTAGGTGTCGTCGGCGTTGCGGTCAATGCCGACGCAGAAGGCCCGTGTGCCTGAGCCGGTCAACACCACGCAGCGCACGTCGTCGTTCGTCCGTAGCGAGCGCCACAAGTCCTGGACCTCGCGCATCATCGTCGAGTCAAAGGCGTTGAGTGCCTCGGGGCGGTTCAGGGTGACGAACGCGATCCCGTCCCGTTCCGCGTACAGCAGGGTCTCGTAGCTGTCGGCCTGGGTGCTCATGCGGTGAACCTCGTATCTGTCTTTGGCCCGCCAAGGGTGCGAGCTTGGAGAGGGTAACGTGCGGCCCCAGACGTCGCTCGGCCCGCGCACTTTGACTGGGTGGTCGGCGTTACTCCCTGCGCATTCTGCCCGTGCGCTTCCAGTGATCTGTGCTGCATCAGTGGAATCAACCGATGTGCTACCAGCGGCTCGTCCCTATGCGGTGCCTTCAAACTGCTACCACAACTGATCGCTGTAGGTAGGAGTCCCCGGGATCGTGGCAATGAATGGGGCGGCAAGGGCCAATGATCCGAGTCCTGAGTCGGCAACGGCGTCCCCGAGATCCGCGAACGACGATCGCCACACGTCGCGTGGATCAACGTCAAGAAAACAGGCGACGAGGAGTCGGTCGCCAACTGCGGACCCCGTGTCTGGAAGCCCCGGAAAATCGCGCGTCGAGAACACCAGCGCCTGGGCGACTCCGCCCTGTTTGCTCTGAATCAATGCGGGCAGCTTGGATTCGAGCAGCCAGCTCGCGAGGTCGTCGCGTGAGGAGGTGGGGGTCCGGTCGATCCACAGGGCGACGACGCCGGGGTACCGGTGATCGAGTGAGATCTCGGCCGGCACTGGCCATCCATCGCGGTTGACCGATCCCAGGAAGTCGTACAGCGACAAGGACACCAGCTCGCGGTCCCCGTTCATCCGCCCGTGTGCGCTGAGCCGCTGTGTCTCCGGAAAGGACCAGGCATAGTGCTCCTCTACCTGGCCGGCCAAGAGATAGAAGAAGGACAGGTAACTGCCCTTGTCGACGGGCTGCGCGATGGCACTCGGATCTGGATACCGCAGGTCCTTGAGCTCGCGGGTTGCCACGAACCGGCCATAGGAAAACGCTCCCGGCCCAGCGACGACGCCGGAGTAGACATGATCGTGCTCGTACCAGCGGTTCCACTCAGCCAGCCGTTCGGGGTCTCGGTCGGGCTCAATCATCACGATCATGGCCTGGCCAAGATCGACGTGGGTTCCACTCGTCATGTGCACTCCTGAACTCGATTCCGGCTCGGCCGCGGCTTGGCGCACTGACAGTCATATCTGCCGTGGGAACGAGGCCGACATCCGCCCTCCCCGGCGCCCCTTCCGCACTAGCGGCCGTTTGCGGGCCGGTCACTGAACATAGCCACCCCGATGTTGACCGAGCCGAGCGCATGTTCGAACACGGCCGCCGTCATGTCGCCGCCGACTGACTCTCCGGCAACCGCGATCCTCGACGCGTCCAGGTCATGCGAGGCTCCTTCGGCCACGATCCACTGGGCCGTCGCGTAGCCCTGTTCGATCGCAATGAGCATGCAGCTGGCCGGCTGTGAGCATCGTGGGCAATTCCAGCAGCGCTACGGGGTTCCCTGTGCCTCTGTGCGTATCCGCCGGCTGACCTGATCGGCTAGACCCGGGAATCTGTTCGCGAGAAGCGCCTCAGCCTGTCCTTCGGTCAAAGGGGGGACTTCGTGAAGGTGTGAGCGCGCTCGAAGGCCCGCGTGCCTGCGTCTTGCAGCGCGACGCACGACCCCGTGCCCTCCATTCCGCGCGGTATCCGAGGCTCGATGAAGCTCTCCGGTCAGATCTGCTCCGTGACGGGGATGGCGTTGTCGACGAGGACGGATGCGATGGCGGACGCGGTGGCGAGGGTCTCGGTGTTGAGGACTCGGCCTCGGGCCGAGGCGCCGTCCAGGAGGAGCGCCAGTTGTTCGCCGAGCTGTTCGGGGTTGGTCGCGCCGCCTTCGCGGGCGGTATCGGCGAGCCTGGAGGCAAAGGCTTTCTTGTAGTCGCGGGCGTATACGCGTGCCGGGTGGCCCGGGTCGGGGATTTCGACGGCCGCCGCGATGAATGGGCACAGAGGTGCGTGGACGTCGAAGGCGGCGAGGAGTCTTTCGCGGGGGGTGAGGTCTGTGCGGTCGAAGACCTGGGGCAAGATTTCGGGATCGAATCGGCGTAGGCATTCGGCGATCAGGTCGTCCTTGCCTTCGAAGTGCTGGTAAAGCGTGCGCTTGGACACCTCGGCCACCGCACAGAGCTGGTCCATGCCGGTGCCGTTGATGCCCTGATCGCGGAACAGTTGTTGGGCAGCACTGACGATTCGCTCCCGGGCGCCCCTGCCGCGGCGCAGGCCCCGCGGCCCCTTCTCCAACGTGGTCACACGCCCAGCGTAGCCCAGCCGGGTACTGATCGGTGTGCATAGGTTGCGCCCAGCGTCAGCTGGCTATACGTTAAGCACGCAGATCGGTGTACATAACACCGACATGGCGAGCGGGTGGAGTGGATATGGGAAAGCTCGATGGCAAGGTTGCAGTGATCACAGGCGCGACAAGTGGGATGGCGCTGGCCGGCGCCAAGTTGTTCGTTGAGGAAGGCGCCCACGTCTTCATTACGGGCCGGCGGAAGGACGCGCTGGACGAAGCCGTCCAGCTGATCGGCCGGAACGTGACCGGCGTGCACGCCGATTCGAGCAACCTCGATGACCTGGACCGCTTGTTCGAGATGGTCAAGCAGGAAAAGGGCGTCATCGATGTGCTGTGGGCGAGTGCTGGCATGGGCGAGCAGGGCAAGCTCGGCGAGATCACCGAGCAGCACTTCGATGCCGCTTTCTCGCTGAACGCGCGCGGCACGCTTTTCACGGTCCAGAAGGCCTTGCCGCTGTTCAACGACGGAGGCTCGATCTTCATGACCGGATCCAACGCGTCGCTCAAGGGCTACGCCGGTTTTGGTGTGTACGCCGCGAGCAAGGCCGTGCTGATCGCCTACGCCCGGACGTGGCTGTCCGAGCTGAGGGACCGAAAGATCCGGGTCAACGTTCTGACCCCTGGCCAGGTCGATTCACCGATTCTGGAGCAGGTGATGGACGCGGAGATGAAGGCGGCGTTCGAGTCGGTGATCCCGCGGCGAGAGATGGGCCGGCCCGAGGAGATCGCGTCGGTCGCGTTGTTCCTCGCCTCGGACGACTCGAGCTATGTCAACGGCCTGGAGCTGGTCACCGACGGTGGGGCCACGGTCATCTGAACGTTCTCATTCTTCACCTCTCCGGATTGAGGCAGCTCAGCTGTCTGAGCCTGAGGTGTCGCTCGTCAGCGGCGCCTCGTTGATGGTCGGTCGTGGGGTCCCCTCGGCTTCGGCCACGCAAAGTCGTATTCGAACTAGGGAAAGAAGTACTCATCGTGAGCAGTATCAGCATTATTGGCTCGGGCAACATGGCCAGCGCCATCGGCGCCCTGGCCCTCAAGGGTGGCAACTCCGTCGAGATCGTCGGCCGCGACGCGGCTAAGTCCGCTGCCCTAACCCGGGCGCTCGGCGAGGGCGCTACGGCCGGATCGTGGGGAGCTGTACCAGCCGGTGACATCGTTGTCCTCGCCGTACTGTTCCAAAGCGCCGTGTCGGTCGTCAGCGAGTATGGGCAGGCGCTGGCCGACAAGATCGTCATCGACATCACGAACCCCTTCAACGCCGACGCCACCGGGCTGGCCATCCCTCACGACACCTCCGTCGCGCAGATGGTCGCTGAGGCAGCCCCCGCAAGCACCCACGTCGTGAAGGCGTTCAATACCCTCTTTCGCGACGTCCTGGCCGCGGGTGGCCCGCTTGACGTGTTCATGGCCGGCGACGACGCGCAAGCTAAAGCGAGCGTGTCGGCGTTCATCACGAGCCTCGGACTTCGCCCGAGGGACGCCGGCGACCTGAGCATGGCGCACTGGATCGAGGGAGCGGGCCTGCTGGAGATGGGCCTGGCACGCAACGGCGTGGGGTACAACTTCGCCCTCGGCGTTAGCGTTTTCGAATAGGCGCCGCCCGCCACTTCTTTCAGCGCTGAACTCTCAGGTGTTGCGGACGAGGGTCTTGATGGAAACCCTATTGCGAAGCGCCGCGCCACAAACGGGCGAAGTCAGGCTTCGTGCTACTGGTCGGATTCTGCGAGCGCGAAAGATATGAGGTACCGGTATGAGCAACCGCGAGGGAACCCCAGTGACTGTGGAGCGAGCGGACGTCGAGAAAGTGGCCATGGCGACGCTGGAAATCCCGGGCGGCTACCCGGAGCTCACCTCGTCGCAACTAGCGCTCATCCGCGAGCGTTCCACAGAGACGGTTGTCGACCCAGGCGCGTCCCTGGGCAACGCCGGGGATGTCGACTATGACTTCATGCTGGTCGAGGCCGGCGATGTGGAAGTCGTCAGGCTCGCGACCTTCGGGCTGCCCGAGCAGGTCATAGCGACCTTCGGCCCAGGCTCGTTCCTGGGCGAGCTGGACATGCTGACTGGGCAGGCTGCCATGTTTTCCGCGCGTATGCCCGGCGGCGGCGTGATCCAACGGATGCCACGCCCGGTCTTCCAGCAGCTCATGTCCGACGCCCCGGAGTTGTCCGACGTCATTCTGAGGGCGTTCATGGCACGGCGCGAGTTCCTTCGCACGAGCGAGGCGGCGCGCAGTTTCCAGATCGTCGGCGGCGCAATGTCGGCCGAGACGCTGGAGCTCCGCAACTGGGCCACGCGTCTCAATGTGGTGCATAGCTGGCTCGAAGTCGAAACCGAAGTTGGGCACCGAATGCTCGAGTCTCTCGGCCTCAACGTCTCGGATCTCCCGATCGTGATCACCCCGACCGCGATCCTCCGCAATGCGACCCCGCGCGAACTGGCGGCTCAACTGGGGCTCGCGTACCGCTCCGTACCAGGGAAGGTCCACGACGTTGTTGTCGTCGGCGGTGGACCCGCCGGACTGGCGGCCGCTGTCTACGGCGCCTCTGAAGGCCTGAACACGCTGGTGCTGGAAGGGGTTTCCCTAGGCGGGCAGGCCGGCGCCAGTGCACGTATCGAGAACTACCTCGGCTTCCCGTCCGGTCTCCCCGGCGCGGAATTGACCGCCAAAGCGCTGGTGCAAGCCCAAAAGTTTGGGGCCGAGATAAGGAGCCCGTACGAGGTGACCTCACTTCGGACTGCGGACAACTTTGTGCTGACCCTCTCGGACGGGAGCGAGGTCTCGGCCCGCTCGGTCGTGATCGCGAGCGGCGCCCACTACCGGAAACTGAACCTCGAGCGCTGGGCGGACTTCGAGGGCCAGGGCATCTACTACGCGGCGACCGAGCTTGAAGCCCGTGCGTGCGGGACTCACGGCCCTGAGGTGACCGTGATCGGAGGGGCCAACTCCGCCGGGCAGGCGGCCCTGTTTCTCGCGGGTCGCGGGTCGCGGGTCCGGCTGGTCGTACGCGCCGACGATCTGGGAATCGAGATGTCGACTTACCTCGCGACCCGCGTCCAAGTCGACAGTCGTATCGAATTGCACTTAGGTACCGAAGTCGTGGGAGTCAACGGCGGCGACTACCTGGACTCGATACTGCTCGCGAACAAGATCGCGGGGACTCGGGAGAGCGTGCCTTGCGCGGGACTCTTTTGCTTCATAGGCGCCGTGCCTGCGACGTCTTGGCTCGAGGGCGTCCTCCTTGACCGAAGCGGCTTCGTCCTCACCGACACCGATCTGCCGGAGACGCGACCGCGCGACTCGTTCGGGCTACTCGGCCGACAGCCTCTGGCGTTCGAGACCAGCGTGCCAGGACTGTTCGCCGTCGGCGATGTGCGTCACGGCTCGATGAAACGGATCGCAGCCGCCGTGGGTGAAGGTTCGAGCGCGATCCGCTCGGTCCATCAGGCGATCGGAAAATAGCCGCAGAATGCAGCCTGGGTCGGCAGGGGAGGACGTCTACTCGGCTCGCTCGGGTGCGCAGGCCCGTGCCGCTGTCCGCGAACCACCGCTGTCCGCGATGCCGATCGAGTATCTGACGCGAGCTCGCACCGTTTTAACAGTTTGCTAACGGCTCGAAACGATGACCGCCTACAGGTCAGTTTCCGACTTGAGCGGTGCTAACGTCCGCCGAATGTTAAGCAGCGGGTGGCGCGATCACAGATCGGCTCGTATGTGCGTACTTGCGACGGCGGTGGCCTGCGCGACCCTGGCGGCCGGCTGCTCATCGTCATCGAAAACCTCGTCCCCCACCCCGGCACCGAGTGCTTCAACGTCAGCAGCTGCCAGTGACGCACCCGTGAGCGCATCGCCTACCGTTGCCACGGATTACCGCACCGAACTCACAGCCCGACTTACCCGTGAATTGGGCAATGCAGCGGTCGCTCAGCAGGTCGTGCACGGACTCTCTCCTGCGACAGTCACGAAACTCGAGAGCCGGGTGCCATTGGCCAGTGTCGCGACGTCACCGCTGCTGGCCTACAAGCCTCCCCGGGTGCCCGCGGGCAGCGTGGACAGCGTCGTGGCGTTTTCCTTCGGCTACGAGGTGGGTCCTGCCGGCCAGCACCTGGCAGGACCTCCGAATCAGGCGCTGGCGGCAAGCGTCGCTACTTTCGTACGGGCCCATCCGGTGCCGGTCTTCGCCCAGGCCGAGATCGCCCAAATCCTCATAGCAGAGGGCATCCCTCATGTGACATCCATCGACTCGAAGGTCGGGCCTGATGGAAAAGTGCAGTACCTGAGCACCGCTGGCGCCGCCGCTCAGGTCGTGAGCGACGCCAAGTCCCAGAGCATCAACCTCGGCACAGTCGGTGTCTTCTGCTTTGCCGACCACGTCGGCCGCTGCGTCTTGACGATCAAGGCCGCAGGCATGACCGGCGGGGTCCCGACCGGGGTCGACCTACCCGACGCCTACGACCCCAAATCAGCGCAACCCTGGACTCGGGAACGCGTGGGGTACCTCTCCGTGGATCTCACCGACCGGATCGCGACCCTGTAGGACGACCTCGCGCTCAAACCACCACGGCTGTCAATGGCCCTTTGGTGGCGGGTTGGAGATGCCCTACCTCCAATCGGCCACAACTGTCAGGTCGACGAACTCGGGCGCGCTTTCGAAGATTTCGGACATCGTTGCGCGGGCGGCTTTCAGTCCCTCTTGGCGCCGCTCGTCGTTTTCACGTATTCGTGCCTTTTCTTCACTCTCGAACACGACGAACATGTAGACCTTGCTCGAATCTTTCTGATCCCGGCTCATGGTCGAATGCACGAGGCCCGATGCTGACTGTTCGGTCGCCCGCAACTGCTCGGCCAGCAGCGCGAGTCCGTCGTCTTTGCCCGGCTTGAGACGGGTTGTGATGAGCTGTGCCCACATGACTGTCCCCTAACGCTGAATTGCTGTTGGCGGACAGTACCGTGCCAAGATCGTTTCGCATGGCAGAACGGTCCACTCCAAATACGGGCGCGTCAGGCGTAGTAGTAACCGCCGTCGACGAGCAGCATCTGACCGGTGATGAAGGCCGCGGCGGGGCTTGCCAGGAAGACAACGACGGGTGCGAGGTCGTCGGCGTAGCCCATACGTCCAAGGAGACGGTTCTCGGCACGTTTCATGATCTGTGCCATCTCCTCGGGTGCGAAGACCGGACTGGCGCTTACTTGCGTGCCGCCCTCGGTGAGGATGCCGCCCGGTGCGGCGCTGTTCACGCGTATTCCCCGTGGCCCCCACGAGACCGCCATGTCACGGGTCAGGCTGTCGACGGCCCCCTTCGTTGCGTGGTAGACCGACAGCCCGCCGAAGGGAGGTCGGAGCCCGCCAAGCGAAGAGATGTGCACGATCGCGCTGCCCGGCTTCATGACTTCTGCCGCGGCGGCTGACATGTACAGCAATCCTTTGACGTTCACGGCCAGCAGCCGGTCGATGACGTCGGGGTCCAACCGTTCCAGCGGGGTCGGCGCGTAGAAGCCTGCGTTGTTCACCAGGATGTCGAGCGCGCCGAACTCGGTCATCGTCTCCGTGACCAGGTCCGTGACCTCGCCCCGCACGGCGACGTCGGCCCGGATGGCGTGGACCCGACGCCCAGCGGCGGCCTGCGGCTCCAACCGTGCCATCGCCTGTGCCAACGCGTCGGTGTCGATGTCGTTGACGACGACGTGGGCACCGGCGGCGAGCATCCGTGCGGCGATCGCAAATCCAATGCCTCGCCCCGCACCTGTCACGACCGCGACGCGGCCATCGAGCCGAAATGGGTCAGCGGCGAGGTCTGGTGGAGCGGTCACGGCACCAGTACCTGAGCGGTGGTTGCGGTGCTTGCGGACGGCAAGCGCCGGAGGGTGGCCTTTGACACCGGCGCGAGCAGTAGTCCCACGATCGCGTCGAATAGCTCGCTCACGTGCAGCGCGAACGGAAGCGGCGTCGCCCCCAGACGATGGGCCCGCTCGCGGTCCGCCGAAGTGTGCAGGCACATGGTCGACGCCTGGTTGACCCGGCGAACCCGAACCGGGACCGGAATTCCCTTGAGAAGACTCACGGTCTCCCGCATGAAGGCGTCGTGCGGTCCCTGCAACGATCGCGGGAGGCGGCTGAACGGGTGATCCTCGAAGGAGGACCCCTGCAACTGCTCCAGGAACGTCAGATAGCTGCAGTCGTCGAGCTCAGCCATCTCCACGAGTGGAACCAAATACTGCTCCATGCATCCGCGCAGACCCGGCTCGCGCTGGACGGCAAGCAGCGTGCGACGGTGCATCAGTTGCGGTAGCCGATACTCGAAGATCGCCTGGATCAGGCTCTCCTTGGAGCCGAAGTGATAGTGAACGGCGGAGTTGTTGGCCGCTCCTGCTTCGGCGGCGATCTGACGCAGCGAAACGCCCTCCACGCCGTAGCGTCCGAACAGCCGCTCCGCTGCAAGGATCAGGCTTTCGCGAGTGGATTGGACAGCCGCCGGAGCACGATCGACTCTCCGGGGAGACATGACAGCATCTCAACAGCCTTGACTTGATACGTCAAGCGGCTTAAATATAAGGCGATTGCTTCAGCGAGCCCAGGAGTGTTCCGCGTGCGTATCACGGCCGTTCGCCCGCCCGCCTGCGCGGGCCGCCGTTGAGCGCGCTGACCGAGCACCAGATCGAGTCGGCGACGGACATGCTGCTGGCCGCGAGGGAGGGGCAGCTCGCGTTGGCCGGCCTCCCGTCCGAGGTCACTCCCGACAACCTGGCTGACGTGCAGCGGGTCATTAATGCCGTCAGCGCGCAGATTGACGCTCCGGTGCGGGGCTGGAAGACGTACTGCCTTTACAAGCCCATGCAACCGGTGTTCTACGCGCCGATCTACGAGGTGCTGCCGAGCGGGTCCGACATCGCCGCCGACGTCTCGCCCGGCCGGCTCATCGAGCCGGAGATCATGTTTCGTATCGACCGGGACCTGCCGCCGCGCGATCGCCAATACGACGTGCTCGAAATCCTGGAAGCGGTGACGGCGGTCATCGGCTTCGAAGTCATCGGTTCGCGCTTCTCGCCGCCGCGGCAGTCGGGCGGCGGTGCGCCGCTGCCTGGCGAGGGTTCGTTGTACGGGTCGTTCTGCGACCACATCTCCAACGGTGCCATCGTTGTCGGAGACACCATTGCGGGGTGGAGGGACATCGCGTTCGAGGACGTCCCACTGCGCATGACCGAAGGTGACCGTGAGCTGGTGGCGACCGTCGGTTGCCACCCCATCGACAACCCGGTGCTGCCCGTCGTGGCAGCGGTGAATCGGCTGCGGCGCCATCACGGGCTCAAGGCCGGCGACATCGTCATCACCAGCTCGTCCACCAGCTTCTTTCCGGTCGCGCCCGACGCCGAGATCCGCGCTGTCTATGAAGGCCTCGGACAGGTACGCGCCCGCTTCAGCGCCCGCTGAGCTCGAGAAAGCCTGGCGCACAAGGAGAATCACGGATCATGTCGGCAGGTTCTGTTGCCCGCGGTGATAGGCGGCCAGCAGGTCCGCATGCCGCTGGGCTAGCACGTCGAGGTAGCTGCCGTGGGTGACGATGTAGGGCGGGTTCCACGCGAGCTCCGCCAGCAGATGGCGCACAGCCACCTCCGCCGACACCACGCTGCGGCTGTCCTGGGTCATGTCGCGACTGGCCATCATCGCCTCGATGTCGTCAGGCAGGGTGACCGACGGTCCGCGCTCAGCCGGGCGCGCGATCGCGCTGCTCTCCAGGTGACGGGTCATCATCCCCGCCGGGAAGAGCACGGTAACGCCGATGCCCTCCGGGGCCAGTTCGAGGCGCAGCGTCTCGCCGTAGCCCATCACCGCGAACTTGCTCGTCGTGTATGCGCCCAACCGCACACCAGGCGTGTGCACCCCTGAGGACGAGGTGAGCAGCACGTGCCGGTTACCCTCCGAGGCGCGCACCAGCGGCAGGAAGGCACTCACCGTATTGACGGTCCCCAGGACGTTGACATCCATGACCCAACGCCAGTCGTCCGCCGTGAGCCGGTCAATCGCCCCGAACTGCTGCACGCCCACGTTGGGGCACAGCACCTGGCAGGCACCGAAACGGTCGCGCACCGCCTCCGCCGCCTCGACTAACGCATCCGGATCGGCCACGTCGACCCCGAAGGCGGCCCCCTTCCCACCCTCTCGCACAATTGCCGCGGCCGTCTCGGCCGCACCATCGCGATCGCGGTCCAGGGCGGCAACTGCGGAACCCGCCCTGGCAAAGGTCATGGCCATCGCACGGCCGAGACCCGAGCCCGCCCCCGTGATGACAGCAACCTGACCGGAAAATCGTTGCCCTTCCCCACCGCCGGAGCCGGACTGGTCGGTCACACCATCACCTCTGGTCTCGTGCAGCGCGGAAACGTGCTAAAGCAAGGCTCTGATAATTAAGCCATGTGACGTACTTCGTCAACACCGCTTGCATACAGCCTGTGGGCCCTCGACCCGCGATCGGTGCAACATGGTCGAATGGGCGTGGCTCGATATGCGGCGTTCCTGCGCGCCGTTAACGTCGGCCGGCGGCGCGTGGCGATGGCGATGGCCAAGGCCTGCGAGGTGCTGACCGACAACCTGACGACCGCGCGGAACCCGACGATGCTCACCAAGCTGGTCGAACGGTTGTAACGGAAACCTGCGAAGGGAGCAGTAATGGCGTCCTATGCGCTGAATACGAACGCCGTCGCGCATGCCCGGAAATTGATCGAGGCCAAGCAGTACGTACTGGACAGCGACTGGGGTGATGTCCAGCCCAGCGCCGCCGCGCAGAACGCTTACCTGGAGAGGCACGACTGGGCCGATTACGCCGACTGGCATCTGGGCCTGACCGAGGGCGCCGCCGATGAGACCAAGGCCCGTTACGCCTTCGGCTACGGCGATTTCCGCCGGATCCACCGGACCGGCCTGATCGCATGCGTCTACCGCGCGTCCGAGTGGCGGCACAAGGACATCGAACTGGCTGCCCACGATCTGCTGCAGTACCTCGACCAGCGCACCGGCTAGCCCCGATGGTCAGGGCGCTACCTCGGAAGTAACGCGGGCTGGACGGACCCACGCACCACCCGCGGCCGTTATCGCCAGCCGGAAACTGCACCCCGGGTCATGCCGAACGGGCCGGAGGGCCAACGGAAGCAGTCGATCATGAGTGCGTCGATTTCTTCACGAGACGCGATGCCTTCGTCCGCGACCCGAACCGCCTCGCGGATCATGGCGCTGTACACGCGGTTGGCGACGTAGCCCCACGCCATCGGCGAATCTTTCACGACGATTGGATGCTTGCCCGCGTCGTTGGCTAGCCGAACGACCGTGTCGACCGTCTCCTCCGACGTCGACGGAGCACGGACGATCTCGGCGAGCTTCATCACAGGCGCGGGCGACGCCCAGTGCCAGCCGACGACCCGATCGGGGCGGTCAGTCACAGCGGCCAGACCGGCGATGGAAAACCCACTCGAGTTGGACGCCAGGATCGTCTGCGGCGAACACAGCCGATCGAGTTCTCGCAGGACGGCGATCTTGACGTCCAGGCGTTCGGGTACCGCCTCGATGACGATGCCGGTCTCATAAAGCGAACTCACGTCTGCCACGAATGCGAGGCGCGAAAGCGCCGCGTCGGCCTGCTCCGTCGACAGCTTTCCGCGTGCAACGGCGCTGCGGACACCGAACCGTCCGGTGTCGACGTCGGTCCTTGCCGTGTCGAGCGCTTCGGGCGACACGTCATGACACACAACTTCGTGTCCAGCGACCGCCATCACTTGACCGATTCCGGCACCCATGACGCCGGCGCCGAGCACACCTATCCGCATAGCCTCCGCCTCTCTGCAAGCGACGATAGCGGCACGCTGCCTACTTGCTCGGAGGGCCTGTTCAACGGCCGGTTGGCCCGCATGGGGGCGTCGTGGCCGAGGCCCTTTCCGGACTAGCCGCCAGCATCGGGGCCTGGCGGCTGATGCTGCGTCTGCTATCCGTGTCGCGGCGATCTCTGGCGCATGAATCGTCGGTAATTGTTGATTTCGCTTACTGGCTCCGGCCAAAGGGCAGCCCCAGGCGCGTCAAGGACTGGCGCAAGGGTGGCGCGGGCCGCCCCGTCCGTAAACAAGAAAGGCTAGGTCGGGACGAACCCATACCTTCTTTACATCTACCGGGCTTGGTCGCTTCATATTTATCACGTAACTGCCGGGCCAGTCGTTGCCTAACCAACGCCCAAAGGACACCTACTTGTCGCCCGAATGTTTCCCTCGGCGGATAGACCTACTACTGGCCAAGTAGGGCTAAGCCCATGATCGAATCGGGGGAGACCCAATGTCGAAATCCTCACGCCGCGCACGCATCGGACTAACGACGATCGCCGGCGCAGCGGTGTTTTCATTTTCGATAACACCCGCATTCGCCCAGTCAGACCCCGGCTCGCACAGTCGAACCAGTAAGCACGTCCTGCTGATTTCAGTGGATGGCATGCATCAGAGCGACCTCAACTGGTACCTGACCAAGTACCCCAACTCGACGCTTGCCGAGCTGACCCGCGGTGGCAGCGAATACACGGATGCGTCGACGTCCAACCCGTCCGACTCCGACCCCGGCGGCACCGCAATCATGACCGGCGGCAACCCCAAGACAACCGGTGTCTACTACGACGTCGAGTACAGCCACAAGGTTGACGAGCCGGGCGCCGCCTGCACCCCGGGCAAGCCGGCCACGGGCGGCGACGTCATCTACGACTCGCCCGACGACGCGCTGGCGAGCGTCCCGGACCTGATCAACCCATCCAACGGCACCTTCCCGTCCTTCGATGAGAACGGCTCGATCTTCGCCGCCGGCGTCGATAAGAACCCGGCCGCGATCATGAATCTGAAGTTCAACCCGAAGACATCGCTCAACCCGGCGACCTTCCCGGTCAACCCGAAGACATGCGAGCCGATCACCCCATGGGACTACCTGGGCGACAACACCATCTTCCAGGTGATCCACAAGGCCGGGCTGCTCACCGCATGGTCTGACAAGCACGAGGTGTATGCGTCGTTCAACGGTCCCGGTTCGGGCGGTAAGAGCATCGACGACCTGTTCTCTCCGGAGATCGACTCCCAAGCGGTCGAGCCAAACGGCGTGCCCTACCCCCAAGACGACGACTGGGCCCATATCGACGCCGCCACTAAGCAGTACGACGGCTACAAGGTCCAGGCCGTGCTGAACGAAATAGACGGCCGCGACCACTCAGGCAAGACGAAGGTCGGGACTCCGGCGATCCTGGGACTGAACTTCCAAACCCTCTCCGTCGCCCAGAAGATCATTTCTGACCCGACGACGCTGATCGGCCCGGACAAGAACGGCAACTACACCACCAGCGCTCCACAGCGCGGTGGCTACCAGTTGGTCAACGGCAAGGTTGTCCCCGGTCCGGTCGTCTCCAGCGCCCTGGACTACGTGAACGCCCAACTCGGCCGCCTCGTCACTGCCATTCACCAAGAAGGCCTGGCGAACTCGACCACGATCATCGTCACCGCCAAGCACGGACAGTCGCCGCAGAACCCCAACCAGCTGGTGACCGTCAAGGACGGCCCGATCGTCGACGCCATCAACGCGGCCTGGGCCAAGACGCACCCGAGGAACCCCAAGCTGATCGTGGCCGGCACGGACGACGACCTTTGGCAGTCGTATCTATCTGACAACTCGCAGCCCGCCGACAACTTCGTCAAGAACTACCTCTGGAACCACACCGCACAAGGCCTCGATGTCAACGGCAACCCGGTGACTGTCCAGCACTCCGGCCTCGCCCGGATCTGGGCCGGCGCCGACGCGGCACGGTTCTTTGGGGTGTCGGTGAACAACGGTCACTACCCGGACGTCTTCGGCAAGGTCCAGGTGGGCATTGTGTATTCGGGTCCGACCAAACTCGCCGAGCACGGCGGCATGAACACCGGCGACACCCACGTCCTTATGGTCGTCAACGGCCCGGACATCAAAGCCCAGGTCAACTCGCATCCCGTTGAGACCACCCAGGTCGCGCCGACGATCCTCTACGTCCTCGGACTCAACCCGCAGGCACTGACCGCAGTCCAGAAGGAAGGCACGCAGGTGCTGCCTGGCCTGAAAGGACACCACGGCCATTAGGTCAAGTAGGGCCAACGTCCGTCTGCACGGGAGGCGTCCGGACAGCGCAGTTCGCGAACTCCTCGATACCACCATCTGCGGTGATGGGGTTGACAGCTGCCAGCTATATCCCAGCGTTCGCAATCAGTTCGGACCGTTCGACTTCCTCGCGGCTTCCGTGGGCGACCAGGGCGTAGACGACGAGGATGCCCATCCCGATGTAAACCAGAGACCACACCGGGTAGTACGGCATCCACCAGATGGCGCTGATGGTAGCTATGGCCGCGCCGACGATGCCTGTCCAACGGCTGAACTGCGAGCCCACCATGACTCCTACGGAGATCGCCAGTAGCGCGATTCCCACAATCAGATAGACCCAGCCGTACGTCTTCAGGCTGTGACCGAAGATCGCGCCTTCGAAGTTGCTGGGCAGCGTTCCGTGATAGCTGAATGCCCAGATTGAATCGAAAATGCGCATGATCCCGGCTAAGCCGAGGATCGTTCCGGCGAAGAACCGCCAGCCCACACCACTTTCGTCTTCCATTGGACTATTCCTTTCTCTGCGACCCTTGTGACAGCAGCTGCAGGCTGGACAATGGCACGGTCAGGCGGGTATCACCAGCAAACGCGCGGAAGGCCCGCCGCGCCCCGGCGACGCTGGCACACCTCGAGCTCGCCGCGAGACATAGCATCCGGCCATGTCGGCCCCCTGCACCGTTCAGACCAGCGAGGCGGATCAGGTACGAACCGTTCGCATGCATCGCCCGGAGCGGCTGAATGCCTTCAACGGTGGTCTCGTCAGAGACCTGAGGGAGGCTCTGATCGAGGCTGCGGCAAACCCTGAGGTGTCCGTCGTCGTCCTGACGGGAAGCGGACGCGCCTTCAGCACGGGCGCGGACCTGAAGGCGCTAGCCGAGCCCGGTGCGACGCCTGCCGCCGGCGAGGGCGATGGGTTTGACCGGCTGTTGGACGTGCTCGCTGATTTTCCCAAGCCGTTGTTGATGGCGGTTAATGGGTACGCCGTTGGCTTCGGACTCACAATGCTGGCGTTTGCCGACCTTGTTCTCATGTCAACGGAAGCGCGGCTGCGGTGCCCGTTCACCGAACTTGGGGCACCCACGGAGGCGGGTTCGAGCTATCTATTGCCGAAACTGCTCGGGCGTCAGGAGGCAGCGTGGCTCCTGCTCTCCTCGGAATGGATCTCCGCCGGCGACGCGCAGGCGATGGGGCTCGCTTGGAAGTTGTGTGAACCGGCTGCCCTGCTCGAAGTCACCCATGACTACGCCCGGCGCCTGGCCGCCCGTCCTGTCGCGGCGCTGACGTCGGTGAAGCGGCTCTTGAACGCGCCGGACCGGGCCGAGCTTGCCGCCGCTATCAGCCGGGAGGCTGGCGCTCTCGCCGAGTTCGTGTCGGGCTACCGCGACCGGCGCTAACGGTCGCAGGTAGATATGCCCACATCGGATTGCGATTGAGGGGATACTGCGACCTGGGATCGAATGAAAAGAAACACGAATGGCGGTGTGTAATCGCGCATGGCGTCTTGCACTCGTAAGTACCGCGTCATTCGTATTGGGGCCCGACCGGCGCTGCAAGTTGGTACGCATCGCAGCAGAAGTCATTCGCTGCCTGCTGACCACCGCAAAGCTGAGGGGAACGCCAACTCAGCAGGCTGATCCCGTCTTCGTCCTCGCCGTAGAGCGGGACAAGCATGGGCCCGAAACGCTCATCAAGGTCTGCTCCCTGAGGCACCCGACAATGACCCCGTGCAGATGCACCGCGGAGCGGTTGTTGTGGACTGCGAAGTAACCTAGTGACCCGGATCACCCGACAAGACGCACCACACACGCATCGAGACTAATTTGTCAGAACGTTGCAGTTTCGCCCGACAACGGCTCACGGCGGTTTCGCGGCGAGGCCGACACGCGTCGCAGGGCCGTGACCAGCTGACTTGTGGGGTGGCTCGCCGAAGCGGCTCACAGCGTGGCTATGTTCAAAAACGATGTGCCATCACCGAGCGATTGCTTCCGCGGGCTCTGTCACCTCTCATTCATGCTCGCCCGTTGGTCGTAGAGTCGCCCGACAACATCGGCGTCGAGATCCCGTGACGGCCCGCTCCCGGGACCGACTCCAGCTGCGCGAATGGACCCCATCAGGGTGCTACTGAAACTGATCCGCGAAAGGCTCGCTGGCTATCGCGGCCGCTTGGCGGCACTCGTCCTGCTCCAGGCGGTCCAGACGCTGGCCGCCCTCCTCCTGCCGATCCTCAGTGCTCGGATCATTGATCAGGGAATCCTGAAACACGACAACGCCTTCATCCGCCGTGAGGGCGCCTTGATGTTGGCCTGTTCGCTTGTCCAGGTCGTCTTTGCTGCTGGCGCCGTTTATCTGGGCGCGCAGATCGCCATGGGCTTCGGTCGGGATGTACGTGGAGCGCTGTTTCATACGGTGACCGGTTACTCCGCCCGTGAGGTCGGGGTCTTCGGCGCCCCTTCGCTCATCACGCGAATCACCAACGATGTGCAGCAGGTTCAGCTGCTGGTCGCCATGACCTGCACCATGGCGATCAGCGCCCCGCTGACGATCATCATCGGAGTCACCCTCGCGTTGCACGTGAACGTAGGCCTGTCGGTCATTCTGCTGGTCGCTATCCCGACGGCGGCGATCCTGCTCGGGTCGATCGTGGGCCGGATGGTGCCGGCCTTCCGACTGATGCAAGTTCGGTTGGACGGTATCAACCGCATTCTGCGGGAGCAGATCACGGGCATTCGGGTGGTCCGCGCATTCGTCCGCGAACCACAGGAACGCGACCGATTCGCGGGAGCTAACGCCAGCCTGACGGCCACCGGGTTGCGAGCCGGGCGCCTGATGGCCTGGACCTTTCCCACCGTCAATCTGGTGGTGAACATCGCCAGCGTGGCGGTGCTGTGGTTGGGCGCGTCGCGGATCGATTCCGGGAATCTGCAGATCGGCTCGCTCGTCGCCTATCTGTCCTATCTGATCCAGATCCTCATGGCAGTCATGCTCGCGACCTTCACC
The DNA here is from genome assembly GCA_963839015.1 of uncultured Actinomycetota bacterium. Lineage (GTDB taxonomy): Bacteria > Actinomycetota > Actinomycetes > Frankiales > Frankiaceae > DATAZK01. The sequence continues at coordinate 40,074 of CAWITL010000004.1, forward strand.
ATCTCCATGGTTCCGCGAGCGTCAGTGTCGGCCGGCCGCATCCAGGAGGTCCTGGAGACTGACTCCACGGTCGTTGCCCCAGCCAAGCCGAAATCCATGACCAAGGGCGCCGTTCCGGTCTCGTTCCGCGGGGTGTCTTTCCAGTACCCGGGGGCGGAACACGCCGTCCTGGATGACATCTCGTTCGAGACCGCGCCAGGGGAGACGACCGCGATCGTCGGGAGCACAGGGGCGGGCAAAACGACTCTGCTGCAACTGATTCCACGGCTGTCGGACGCCACCGGCGGATCGGTGCGCCTGGGTGGCAGCGATGTCCGCGAGCTCGACACAAAGGACCTGTGGTCGCGCATCGGCCTCGTCCCGCAGCGGCCATACCTGTTCAGTGGAACGATCGCCTCGAACTTGCGGGACGGCCTGCCCGCCGCGACCGAAGAGCAGATGTGGGAGGCGCTGGAGATCGCCCAGGCGGCGGACTTCGTGCGAGGCATGGCGGGTGGACTCGAAGCCCGCATCGAACAGGGCGGCACCAACGTCTCTGGCGGTCAGCGGCAGCGCCTCGCGATCGCGCGGGCACTGGTGCGCCGACCGGACATCTACCTCTTCGACGACTCCTTCTCCGCGCTCGACCTCGAAACCGATGCCCGGCTGCGGGCCGCCCTTCGCCCGTACACCGCCAACAGTGCCGTCCTGATCGTTGCCCAGCGGGTGTCGACAATCACCTCCGCCGACCGGATCCTGGTGCTCGACGACGGGCAACTGATCGGCAACGGCACGGACGCCGAACTGCGCCTCACCTGCCCGAGCTACGCCGAGATCGTAGCGTCGCAGCTCGGTGCCCCGGAGCCGGCATGACCACCGTCGATGACCGCCGCGATGAAGGACCGCCCGCCGCGAGCAACCCACGCCCGGTCGGTCGTTTTGGTGCCGTAGGAGTACCGCCTGAGCGGTCGAAGGATCTGCGGAAGGTCATCACCCGTCTCGCCCGGCTGCTGGGGTCCGCGCGAGTGCGCCTGACCCTGGTCATCGTGGCGTCCATCGTCGGCGTCATCCTTAACGTCTTGGGGCCACGGGTGCTTGGTCGCGGAACAGATGTGATCGTCGCAGGGGTTCGCAGCGGGCACATGGATTTCGCTGCGCTGCACCATGTCTTGATCGAAGCGATCGGGGTCTACGTCGGGTCGATGGTCTTCACCCTGATGGCCGCATACACCCTCGCCGGCATCGTGCAGCGGCTCATGCAACGCTTGCGGTCGGACGTCGAAGACAAGATCCATCGACTTCCATTGAGCTACATCGATCACACTCCGCGGGGTGACCTGCTGAGCCGGGTGACCAATGACATCGACAACATCGCTCAGAGCCTGCAGCAGACCCTGAGCCAGCTCCTGAACGCGGTTTTTCTCATCGTGGCGGTCTTCATCGCGATGGTCCTGCTCTCGCCACTGCTCGCACTCGTCGCCGTGACCATCGTGCCCGTCTCGATCTTCACGATGCGCGCGGTGGCCTCTCGCGCCAGGCCGCGCTACATGGCGCAGTGGCGCGTCACCGGTGCGCTCAACACCATCGTCGAGGAGACCTTCACCGGCCACAGCATCGTCAAGGCGTTCGGCCGCCAGGCCGACGTCGAGGAGCGGTTCCGCACGACGAACGACGAGCTCTTCGAGGCCTCTGCAGGCGCCCAATTCCTGGCCAGCCTGATGATGCCGCTGACAATGTTCCTCAGCAATGTGCAGTACGTGCTCGTCGCGGTCATCGGTGGCCTCCGCGTAGCGTCGGGCGCTATCTCGATCGGTGACATCCAGGCGTTTCTGCAGTACTCGCGGTCGTTCGCCATGCCGCTCACGCAGATCGGCTCGATGCTCAACATCTTCCAGTCCGGGCTGGCTTCCCTGGAGCGGGTCTTTGAATTCCTGGACGCCGAGGAAGAGCAGCCGAATCCGCAACCGGCCGAGGGCGAAAGCGGGCGGCGGGGGAGGGTGGCTTTCGAAGCGGTGCGGTTCTCCTACCGCAAGGACGTGCCGCTCATCGAGTCTCTGGACCTCGTGGCCGAGCCCGGGGAGACGATCGCCATCGTCGGTCCCACTGGCGCGGGCAAGACCACTTTGGTCAATCTGCTGATGCGCTTCTATGACGCGGACGGCGGACGGATCACGGTGAACGGGCACGACATCACGAGCGTGCCGCGCAGCGAGCTCCGAGGCAACATCGGCATGGTGCTTCAAGACACGTGGTTATTCGGTGCCAGCATCCGCGAAAACATCCGCTACGGCCGGCCTGACGCCACCGATGACGACGTGTTGGCGGCAGCACGCGCGACCTACGTGGACAGGTTTGTGCACTCGCTTCCCGACGGCTACGACACGGTGATCAACGAGGAAGCCGACAACGTCAGCGCCGGACAAAAGCAATTGCTCACCATCGCCCGGGCGTTCCTTGCCGATCGCCCGATCCTCATTCTGGATGAGGCGACGAGCTCCGTGGACACCCGCACCGAGGTCCAGATTCAGGAGGCCATGAACCGGCTGCGCTCCTCGCGTACCAGCTTCGTCATCGCCCACCGCCTGTCCACGATTCGTGGTGCCGACACCATCCTCGTCATGGAAAACGGCGCAATCGTCGAGCAGGGCTCGCATCAGGATCTGCTTACACGCCAGGGTGCCTATGCACGTCTGTATCAGTCGCAGTTCGCTGCGGCGTTGACCGAGGACGCCTGAGCAACTAAGAGCTCTGCCGACCCGCTGCTGGTCGTGGCGAACGTTGTTGCTTCGTCGGCGGTGCTCTCCGCCGGTTGGGAGGGGAGCGTGATCCCGACGACGATGGCCCCGAGAACGGCGACGCCGGCGGCGACGACGCAGCCGGCGTGCAGGCCGCGCAGGAAGGCGTCCGTGGTGACGGTGTGAACGACCCGGCCCAGAGGTGATCCGCCGTCGCTGAGTTGTCTGGCCACTGCGATAGCGCCCTGGACGGATTGCGTTGCTGCGTCAGCGGCCGTCCGGGGGAGTGCGGTCCGGCCGAGCTGGTCGGCGATCCGGCGTTGATCCATGGAACTGAAGACGCTTCCGATGACGGCGACGCCAACGGTGCCGCCGATGAGCCGGGTGGTGTCGTTCACCGCAGAGCCCACTCCGGATGTCTTGGAGCTGACGGCGCCCATGATCGATTCGGTGGCCGGCGCACTGGTCAGGCCCATGCCGAGCCCGCCGAGCACCATCTGCATTGCGATGATCAAGTACGACAGGTGCGCGGTCGTGGTGGCGACCCACGCGTAGAAGGCAGCCGACAGCACGAGACCGGAGGTGACGATCTGTTTCGTGCCGACTCGGACGGCGAGATTCGTGCCGACGATGGAACCCACCGCTACCGACACGGCGAAAGGAAGCAGTCGCACGCCGGTACCGAGTGCGCTGTAGCCGCGGATGAACTGGAAGTACTGGGTGATCAGAAAGATGAAGCCGAAGAGGCTGAAGAACACAACGGTGACGGCCAGGCTAGCGGCGCTGAAGCGCGCGTTACGAAAGATCCGCAGGTCGATCATGGGTGATGCCGAGTGCTGCTCGCGGTAGATGAAGGTGCCGAGCAATGCGGCGGCCACGGCGAAGCCGATCAGGGTGCGGACGCTGGCCCAGCCATGAGCGGGGGCTTCGATGATGGTGAAGACGAGTGCCGCCATGGCTAGGGCTGAGGTCACTAGTCCGCCGACATCGAGCGGCTCCGGCGCGTCGCCCTTCGTGGCGGGCAGAAACGCGAAGGCGCATCCGATCGCGAGGTAGGCGACCGGTGTCATGACGATGAAGATGCTCGGCCAGGCGAACTCCGACAGCAGCCAGCCACCCACGATCGGCCCCATCGCGATCGCGACGCCAGCGACAGCGCCCCAGAGCCCGATGGCCTGCGCCCGCTCGTTGCGCTCGGGAAACGTGTCCAGCATCAATGACAGTGTCGCCGGGAACGCCAACGCTGCACCCAATCCCATCACGGCGCGGATCGTGATCAGCTCGCCGCTGCTGGTGGCTGCCGCCCCGATCAGGCTCGCCGTCCCGAACACTGCGAGACCGACGACGAGCATCCGGCGTCGCCCAAGCCGGTCGCTGAGATTTCCGGCGCTCAGCAGGAACGCCGCGAAGACCAGGTTGAACGCATCGACCACCCATTGCAGCCGCTCGGTCGAGGCACCCAACTGCCGGGACAGGTCAGGGAGTGCGACGTTGACCAACGTCGTATCCAGGCCCACCACGAACGCCGCGAGTAGCAGGGTGATCAGGATCGGAGCTCGTCTAGTCATGGTTGAAAAAATAAAGTGACTGATAATGGAAGTCAAGTGCCCACTTGAATTAATCTAGTTACCTCGCTACGGTGATCGCATGAAGAGCTACCAGCAGTACTGCTCGGTTGCGCGTGCACTGGACATCGTCGGGGACCGTTGGGTGCTCCTGATCGTCCGGGAACTGCTGGCGTTTGGGCCGAGCCGCTACAGCGACCTGCAGCGCGGGCTACCAGGCATCGCCTCGAACCTGCTTGCCGAACGGCTGCGGGTGATGGAGGCCGACGGTCTGATCCAGCGGCATGAGGCCCCAGCGCCGGTGGGGGCCAACCTTTACCAGCTCACCGAACGGGGCCGAGATCTGCAAGACGTCGTGCATGCCTTGTCGCGCTGGGGGCTTGACCTCATGCCCTCCGGTGCACAGGACGGGGAGGCGGTGCAGCCTCAGTGGGCCGCGATGTATGCAGGATTGGAGCTGTCACCCGTCGTCCACAAGGACGCTGAAGTTGTTGTGGGCGTCGAAACGGGAGAGGAGACGGTGCGGGTCATCCTGCGGCATGACGACTTCGAAGTGCGGCGTGGGTCGTCCCCGGATGCCGACGTGACGGTCTCAGGTCCCGCCACGCTGGTCGGCGGTGTCCTGACCGGATTGCTGAGCCCGAAGCAGGGCACCGACCTCGGCGTCCGGATCACGGGCGCAGATTCCGTCCTCACCGATCTTCTCGACCGCGCAGCGGGCCCAGGCACGAAAGCCCGGGCTCGGTCATGACGTACGCCGAAACCGACCTTGTCGCTACGATCGAGCGGCTCTCCGGCGGCGAGGTCGCTGCCTTGACTCAGGCGCAGCGGGACCAACTCGACCAGTTCCACGCCGGTGGGAGGGAAGCCGTCGATCGGCTCTTGCCCAGCCTTCGGCTTCAGCCGGGCATGACCGTGCTGGATGTCGGCTCCGGGCTGGGTGGTCCGGCTCGACAAGTGGCCCAAGCCAGCGGTGCCAGGGTGATCGGGGTCGACATCACGCCGGCGTACGTCGAAGCGGCTCGGGCCATGACTCACGCGGCGGGCCTGGATGCCCAGATGGCCTACGTCTGCAGCGATATCAGTGCCCTCGAGACCACCGAGTTCGATGCCGCCTACACCATGCATGTCCAGATGAACATCGCCGACAAGCAGACCTTCTTTACCGAGATCGCTCGACACCTCCGGCCGGGGGCGCGGCTGGCGACCTTCGAGGTCTGCCGTACACACCAAAGCCGTCCGGCTCTCCCACTGCCCTGGTCGCTCGACGGCACCGACAGTTTCCTTGCCACCGCTGATGAATTGCGCCACAGCATCCGATCCAGCGGCTTCGAAGTTATCGAATGGGTCGACGAGACAGCCTGGATCCGTAGATGGTTCGAGGGCGTCGCCCAACGCATGGCCGGAGACGCAACTGCTGCCGCACTTCCCGCACTCCTCGATGACGGCCCACTAAGGATGCTGAATTTCGCGGCCGGGTTAGCCGACGGCGCTCTCACCGTGCTCCGCGGTACAGCTACGCGCGTCACGTAGGCCGCACATCTACCGCTCCCGGACCGCGTAGGTCAGGTGGGTCACCCGCTGCGTCGCCTCCGCGCGGACCTGCTCCAGGGCCACGCGGCCCGCATCCACTCCCTCGAACAGGCGGATTCCGGAGCCGAACAGCACGGGTGAGAGCGCGATCGTGAACTCGTCGATCAGGCCGGCGTTCACGAACTCCAGGATCGTCTCGCCGCCTCCCGCGATGCGGACGTCCCGGTCGCCGGCGGCGTCGCGGGCCTGATCAAGGGCGGCCTCGATGTCGTCGTTGAGGAAATGGAAGGTGGTCCCGCCCGGCCGTTCCCAGGGGTCACGCTTCTCGTGCGTCACAACGAAAACCGGCGTGTGGAACGGCACTTCCTCCGGCCACATCTGCTCGCCGGCATCGAACATGCGCTTGCCCATGACGCTTGCGCCCGTGCGCTCAAACGTCTCCCGGGCGATGTCGTTGTCGCGCCCTTCTTCGCCTCCTTCACCGAGCCTGAGGTTCTCCCGGAAGAACCGCTGCGGGAAGATCCATTGCTGCAGTTCCATCCACTGCTGCCCCATCAATTCCCCGAGCGACCCGGGCGCGATGAACCCGTCCAGCGACATCGACACACTGAAGAACACCTTCCCGGCCATCAGTCCCCAGCTCCCTTCAGCACGATCTCGGCGACATAGGCAGCCAGGTTGCCCAGGGTCTGCTGGCCGCCCTCGATCGCGTGGTATTTCTCGATTGCCTCGTCGCGCAGCTCCTTGGTGGGAAACACCGTGCGCATCTCGATCCGGGTCGCCGCGCCGTCGGGCGTGAACGTCAGGACCGACTCGAAAGCGTTCGGGTCGCCGCGGAACTCGCCGTGCAGCAGCGAGATGCGCTCCGGCGGGGCGATCTCGGTGTAGGAGATCCACTCCTGATAGTCGGTCCCGTCAGGTCCGTGCATCACGAAGACCCACTCCCCGCCGACACGGAATTCGAATGCCCGCGTGTTGGTCGTGAACCCTTCCGGTCCCCACCAATGCGACAGGTGCCGCACCTCGGTGAACGCCTCGAACACCAGCTCCCGTGGAGCACTGATGGCCCGGGAGATCACGATCTCGCGGTCGGCCGTCGCGGACTGCGCCTGTGCTCCTTGTCCCGTCGTGCTCATCTGCTACTCCTTCTGCCTTTTCTGCTTGAGGTCCTGCACGTACTCGTCCAGCCGATCGAAGCTTTCGTTCCAGAACTGCTCGAACCCGCCGGTCCACTCGTGAACCGGTCGCAACCCACGGGCGTCAAGGTCGTACAGGCGTTGCTTGCCCTCCTTGCGGTCTCTCACCAGCCCGACCTCCCGAAGCACGCGCAGGTGTTTGGACGCGCCCGGCTGAGTCATCCCCAGCTCCTGGGCCAGCTCGGTCACCGGCCGCTCACCAGCCCGCAGCAGCACCAGGATCTCCCGGCGCTGCGGCTCGGCGATCGCGTTGAAGACGTCCGACGTCGTCGCTGCTCGTGCCATGACCGAATCATATTCCGATACGGGTATGTGTCAACGGAGAGGAATCACGTACCCGCGACTGCGCTGAACGGTACGGTCAGCGACCGCACTGGTGATGTGCTGCCGGGCGCCCAAATCCTTTTAGGCGCAGGGGTTTTGGACGATGGGGAGCGAACTGGAGGAGCGGTTTCGCAGTCGGGAACTGGGTCAGGATCAGGGTTTCTGGCAAGTGCGACAGGAGGCCGCTCGACAGCGGGCTCTCCGGGCGTCAGGGGAGCAGGGTGAAGGCGTTGACGTGGCTGGGGCGTACGACCGAGAAATGGCGTCGGTCGACGGTTGCGATCTCGGTGACACCCAAACGCTCGGCGGTGCTGACGACGGATGCGTCGACGGTGCCAAGCGGTAGGTCGCGGTAGCGAGCGACTAGCTCGGCGATTCGTATCCAGTCCGCGGCCGCTACCGGCTCGATGGTGAATGAGCCGCCTGCAAGGTCGCCCAGGAAGCGCACCTCTGGCTCGACGCCGAGGCGCGTCGCGAGCAGATAGACGACCTCGGTGATGACCAGGGTTGGGACGATGAGCGCGCCCGGGTAGGTCTCGAGCAGTTCAAGTGATTCCGAGTGGTGTGCGTCGTCGGCATCGACATATGCGTAGAGGGGTCCGGCATCGACAACGAGCGTGGCTATGGGGTTACCTCCCCGCGGAGGATTTCCTCGATGCGCTCGGAGATGTCGCTGCGCCCGCTGTGCCCGGCGCCAGCTGCGCCGAGTCGGCGTCGTTTCGATGGTCCGCCAAAGTAGGCCTCGAGCGCCTGGCGGCTGATATCGGAGATGGTCGTTCCGCGAAGTTCGGCTTCATGTCGCAGCCGGGCATCAAGCTCATCGGGGATCTTGACAGTAGTACGACGCATGTATGCCAGCATACCCGTGTCTACGCTTCAGTTCGCCTGACTCGCTTGCGTCCCGCGTCGACTGCTGCGCCTGTCCGACTGTCGCTGGACGGCTCGCCGTGGTCGCTTGGCGCCGCCGCGTTGCGGGCTGAGACCGAATTCCGCCAGGATCGATGGAATGGGGTCGGCCACGGTGTCAAACACGGTGTCAAAGTCATTTCGGCAACGTCTTGTCGTGGTGGCCGCTGCGCTTGCATTGGCCGCGCTGTTAGTGATCCTGGTTGTGACCTTGACGCGGGGCGGTTCTTACTCGGCATTCCGACGGAAGTGCGCTGCCGTATCGGGGGCGACGATAGTCACGCTGGGCACCACCAGCACGAACGTGGCGATGGGTGGCCCCGTAAAGGACTCCGAGGTGGGCTGCCGGGCGAGCGACGGCACGATCTTGGCTAGGTTCACGATGGGCACCCGGTGAAGTTGCACATGAGGTCGGTTCCCGAGTCTGAAAGGCGCAGGGCAAGAGTTGAGGATTTACAGGACCGGGCTCGTCCCGCCGTCCAGGTTGATCGCCGAGCCCGTGACGTAGGAGGAACGGTCGGACAGCAAGTAGGACGCGAGATCGGCGAATTCCTCCACTCGTCCCACGCGGCCCAGCGGAATGCCTGATTGCTCGCCGAGGCGGCGGTAGAAATCCGTTTCGGATTCGCCGGCGGCTTCCGCGCGACGTCGCCATTGCCCGCTCTCCACCAGACCGATGAGGACGGCATTGACGCGAATGCCGAGCGGTCCGAGGTCCTTTGAAGCAGCTTTGGTGATGGCCAACCCGGCTGCGCGAGAGGCGGAGGTCGGTAGCGACCCTGGGCCTGGAGCCTTACCGGCAACGGCGAGCACGTTCACGATCGCGCCTCCGCCGGCGGCGGCGAGGTGCGGCACCGCAAGCCGGATGGCCCGGACGGCGCCGAGAACCTTGAGGTTGAGGTCCTCGACCCACTCCTCGTCCGACACCTGATCGATACGTCCGGCCGCACTCTTGCCGGCGTTGTTCACCAGTCCGTCGATGCGCGACCAGCGGGCGGCGGCAGCGTCGACGAACCGCTCGATGTCAGTCAGCTTGGTCACGTCGGCCCGGACGGCAAGCACGTCGCCACCGGCTTCGGTCAATCGCCGCTCGGTCTCGGCGAGCCGGTCTGGGTCTCTCCCGCAGACGGCGACCCGCGCCCCGGATTCAACGAGCCGAGCGGCCAACTCGGCGCCCAAGCCGTCGGTGCCGCCGGTGATCAGGATGACCTTGTCTTCCAGATGCAGATCCATGGTGTCCTCAAAATGCCACAACCGGTTGAACAACAGGACTGCACCTACGGGTTGAACCCTCCGAATGGCCCAATGCTCGGCAGTGGGAATGGTCGATACGGTCCTGGTGATCGGTACGCCGTTTCAGGGCGATGTGGCCAGGATGGTTCGGCTGGCAGCAGCTTTAGTGCTCGTCTCGGCGGGCGTTGTGGCGTGCGCTCCACCTGGACCGACAAGTCCGGTCTATTGCGCGGGCTTGAAAGCGACGATGGTGGTGACCGCCCAGTCGCCTCTGATCGTCTACGGCACCGCCGGCAACGACGTCATCGCAGTGACCGCAGGAGTGCACCAGGTCCTCGGGGGAGCCGGCAACGACACCATCTGCGCCGACTCCGTCGGATCGACCCTTTTGGGCGGCGATGGCAACGATCTGCTCATCGGCGGCGCGGGCGCGGACCGGCTCGACGGCGGGAACGGAAACGACCTGCTGATCGGGGAGGAGGTCCGGATGTGCTCATCGGCGGGCCCGGGACCGACACCGTGTCCTACGCCGACCACACCGCTGCGGTGACCGCCAGCCCCGACGGGAAGGCCGACAACGGATCGGCCGGGGAACACGACCTCATCGACCCTTCCGTGGAGAACCTGACCGGAGGCTCCGGCAACGACACACTCACCGGCAGCGCGGCAGCGAACGTGCTCTCCGGCGGCCCGGGCGCCGACCGGCTGCTCGGCGGCGCAGGCAACGACGTCCTTATCGGCGGCGCCGGTAACGACGACCTCACCGGAATGACCGGCAAGGACACCAAGGAGGGCGGCGCCGGCGCGAACGCTTGCGACACCGATCCCACCGACTCGGCGGCGACGGCCTGCACGTACGACCCGCACACGCCGACGATTCAAAGCATTGACATCACCACCCCGCAGTTGAACTTCCGCGCCGGCGACCGCATGGTCGAATACCAAATTCACGCTTCAGACGCCGGCAGTGCCATTTGGACGGTCGACGTCGGGCTGTGCGGGCCGGACGGTAAAGCAGGGGGCACGACGCAAACCCCAGCGATCTTCGGATCGGGCACTTATACCAACGGCACCTGGCTGGGCAATCAGACACTGCCCGACGACGCACCGACCGGCACCTGGTCGATCTGCAGCGTCCAGCTCCTCGCCGTGGACGCCAACTACATCAGCTACGCCACGAATCCAGCGGCCGGCTCCAACGTCCGGCCGATGCCAGCCGGAAACACCTGGACCGTCGCCAACGACGGCACCGACCACACCGCACCCGTCGTCAGCAACATCACCATTACGCCATCAGTCGATGTCACCAACCAGGACGCGACAGTCACTTGCGAATTCACCGTCATGGAGCAGGGAAGCGGCCTCAGCTACGTAGATGTTCGGCTGTGGACCTATGGGCCTGGTATGACGTATCCGCAATCGCAGGACATCAGGACCTCTGCCGGTCAGTGGCTTACGGGAGATCCACAGCTGATAGCGCCTGACAGTTCGGGCGCCGACGGAAGTGGCCGCTATCGAGCGACGCTTGTGCTGCCCGTCGGGTCGAAAGCTGGCTGGTGGGGAGTCAACCTCACGGTCGTAGACCAGGCCGCCAACCAGACCGACCCATACACCTGGGAGAAGGTCACCGACAGCAAGCCCATCACCGACATCCCCCGCTTGACCGGCGGCGAGGTAATCGCGGGACCCACTCAATCCACGAAGACCGTCAAGGTCCATCTCACGTCCACTCGTGACGAGGTCACCGTTGTCGGCGCAGAAATCACCAAGCCCTCGGGCGAAATGGGGGGAGCCAACCTCGAGCTCGTGACAGGCACGGACACCGACGGGGTTTGGCAAGGCACCTTCGACGTGCCGGCTGACGAGTCCGGCAACTGGTCGCTCAGCGCTATCGACGTCATCGACCGGCTCGGCGTATGGCGAACGATTCCGGCTAGCGACCTAGCAACAATCTCCGGCCGCACCTGGACAACCCAATAACCGTCATGCGATGAGTTCGGCAGCGCGGAAACGTCCAATGTGACGTGAATGCCCGGGAGGGGCGCCGAACCTGCAGCAGGGGAGTGACCATGAATTCGACGGCTCGTCGGATGTTCGAGCTGGTCGAGCCGATCGGTGTCATCCCTTACTCGGCCGACGAACCCAACGAGACGATGTTCGCCTTGGGGTTCACCAATTACTGGGACACCTACTTCGCCGGACGGGCGGCGCCCTTGGGCCTCGTCCCGGCGGAGGTGGTGGATGCGCTCTTCTACAACTTCGCTCCCGGCGAGGTGCCTCGCCACATCCCGAAGGTGTGGCGCACCACCACGCCCGAAGCGGCAATCGCCGCTCGTCAGCTGGGTTGTGCGAAGGCGCTGCGTCGGATCCTCGGCCAACACGTCGACTCTCCGGCCTTCGCCCGTGCCGCTGAATTGTTGATCAAGGCGGCAACGAGCGCACCGTTCGAGGGCCGGCCGATGTACGCCGCGCTGCGTTCGATCCCCATCCCCGAAGACGGGGTGGCCCTCCTCTTTCATGCAGCTTCCTTGCTGCGTGAGCATCGCGGCGACGGGCACATCGCGGCCCTGATGATCGAGGGTGTTGGCGGCCTCGAGGCTCACGTCCTGTTGGCCCTCGACATGGCCATGCCGGCGGAGAAGTTCGGACGCATCCACCACCTCCCGGCGGCGCAGCTCGCCGCCGTGATCGACGGGATGCGCGACCGCGGGCTGATTGGGGATGACGGTTGGCTGAGCGAACGGGGTTGCGCCGTCAAACAGCGGGTCGAGACGCTCACCGACGACCTTGCAGCCAAGCCCTACGAAAGCCTCGAGCCGGACGAGCTCAGTGAGCTCATGACCAGTCTCGAGCCGCTCGCCGCGCTGCTGCTTGCCGCCCAGGATTTCTAGGACGTACGGACAGGAGATGCGGGCGCTGGGGCCGCGCTGAATAAGCTTTTGGGATGATCAATGCCTCGGCGGTCCGAGCGTGGGGAATCCGGGGGTGCGGTGGCGGCGGGGGCGCGTGAGCACGAGACCCGGCAGCGACTGATCGACGCTGCCGTCGCGTGCATTCTCGAGCAGGGCTTTTACCGGGCCAGCACTAACGCGATCGCCGAGCGGGCCGGCCTCACCTGGGGCGTCATCCAGTACTACTTCGGCACCCGGGAAAACCTCATGCTCGCGGTGCTGGAGCACGCCGCGAGCTTGCTGCAGGACACGCTGTCGGCCGCGACGGTCGACGCCGCCACGCTGTCCGGGCGGCTGGAGCAGCTGTTCGACATCCTGGCCGCCTACTACGGCCAGCCGAGTTTCGTGGCGTTCAACGAAGTGCAGCTCAACCTCGCGCACGACCCGCGTACGTCCGAACGCACCCAAGAAAACCTGTTGCGGATCAACGCGCCCGTCCGCAACGAGCTTGACCGGCTGATGGGTCAGGTGCTGGCCGGATCCGGGGCCGACGATCCGGAGATCCGGTCGTTGATCTTCCACGTCCTGCGTGGGCTCTCGATCAGCGAGGTGATTCTCGGCAGCCAGCCGTGGGACGACACCACCGCGCCGAAGTTCAATTACCTGCCCGATCACCCGAAGCTGCTGGCCGAGGCGCTCAGCCTGCTGATCCAGGCGCGTAGCGGAGACTGACACTCAGCCGTCGACCAAAAGGCCGTTCTTGATCAGGGTGTCGAAGTGCACGTGACAGCCCCTTCGGCTCCCGGGCTCGTGGGGGTCATGCGGTCTCCCTGGAGAGCAAAACGGCGCTGCGACCGGCGGCGGCCAGCGCATACCCGGCGCCGGCGACCTGGTTCACCGCGGTGCCGCGGATCTGACGGACGGCCTCGCTGATGTTGTTCAGCCCGTGGATGTAGGCCTCCCCGAGCAGGCCGCCGTTGGTGTTGACCGGAAGCGATCCGCCGGGGGAGATATGGCCGTCGGCGATGAAGTCCTTCGCCTCGCCGTAGCCGCAGAAGCCGTAGGCCTCGAGCTGGTAGAAGACGACGGGGCTGAAGTTCTCGTAGATCATCGCGACGTCGACGTCCTGCGGTCCGATTCCCGCTGTGGCCCACAACTGACGGGCGACGTGTTCGGCTTCGGGGAAGCGTGTGGTGTCGGGGTTGTAGTAGTTGAACAAGGTGTCGCCCTGGATGACGTTGCCCTGGGCGGCAGCGGCGATCAACGCCGGCGGCTGAGCGAGGTCGCGCGCCCGCTCGGGCGAGGTCAGGACGAATGCGACCCCCCCGTCGCTCTCCTGGCAACAATCGAGCAGCCGCAGGATCGGTTCGACGATCCACCGTGAGTTCTGGTGATCCTCGAGGGTGATCGGTCGCTTGTAGAACCAGGCATGGGGGTTGGTGGCGGCGTACTCGCGGGCGACCACGGTGTAGCGCCCGAAGTCGGCGTTCTCGAGCCCGTAGCGGTCCATGTAGCTCTGAAACCAGAGTGAGTACATCTTGGCCGGGGTGTCGAGGCCGTATGGCATGGTCCAACTCATCCCGGGGGCTGGACTGACTGGGTTTGGCTGTTGGTTGGGCTGGCCAAAACGACGCCCCGAGCGTTCGTTGAACGCCCGGTAGACCACGACAGTCTCGGCCGCGCCTGAAGCAATGGCCGCCGCAGCGTGTTGGACAAGGGCGCACGCGCCGCCACCGCCGAAAGGGGTGCGCGAGGTCCAGCGCACTTCCTGGATGCCGACGCTACGCATCAGCTTGAGCTCGTCGTTGGTGTCGATGGTCATCGTGACGAGACCGTCGACGTCCGAGGGCTTCAGCCCGGCATCGCGCACGGCGGCTCGTACGGCCTCGGACGCCAACTGAAGCTCGCTACGGCCTGACTGCTTGGAGAACTCGGTCTGGCCGATGCCCACGATCGCCGCCGCCCCGCGCATGCCGACGTCGCTCACGCCGGTCATATCGCTGCACCGGCCGGCACGAATTGGGGGAGTCGGGTGCCGTCCACGTCGCGGAACACGACTTCGACAGCCATACCGTTGGCGATCTCGGTTAGGCCGCTGGGGTCGACATCGGTCAGGTTGGATACGAGGCGAACGCCCTCCTCGAGGTCGATCAGGGCGACGATGCGGGCGGCGTCATCAGGATCGGTGGGATGACGCGACACGATCCAGCTGTGCACGGTGCCGCGGCCGGCCGCCGGGAATGTCGCCCACTCCAGCGAGCCGCAGTGCGGGCACATCGGTGACGGCGGGTGCTGCACCTGTCCGCAGCTCGCACAGCGGCGCAGGAGCAGCTGGCCGGCGGCGACACCGTCCCAGAAGAACTGCTCGTCGGCATCGGGGAGCGGGGGGATCACCTTGGGCACGTCACGCACTCCCGAGCGGATCAGCACGCCGTGGCCTTGTTGCCCGACGACATAGTTGTCACTATAAGAGCGAGCCGGACGGCCCCGCGTCAAGGGTCGGCCGTGAGCCGGTCATCGCGACGGTGTCCGGTGACTACGCGCGACTCCCTTAACAAAGAACACGATTCGGTTCCCCCCGCGCCTCGGGACGAAGAGAAAGTCCAAGCATCGAATCGTGTGCATTTGCCGAAGGTCGCGATCGGGCTCTGACACGACGACCTAGTACGTGCTATGACTGCCGGGCAGACGTCTGTCGAAGGAGAGATCCATGGGAATCCTGACCGGTCTCAAGGTGGTGGACCTGAGCTGGGGTATCTCGGGGCCGATGACCACGATGTTGCTCGCCGACGAGGGTGCCGACGTCGTCAAGATCGACCGTCCGCAAGGCGATCCGTTCGGCGATTTCTCCGGCTATCGCGTCTGGAACCGGGGCAAGCGCCGGGTGGCTTTGGACCTCAAGCAGGACGACGATCGGGAGCGTTTCCTACGCCTCGCCGAGGATGCCGACGTCTTCGTGCACAGCCTGCGCCCCGGGGCTGATGAGCGGCTCGGAGTCGGCTACGCGGCGTTGTCCGCGCGTAACCCCCGACTCATCTACTGCGCCATCAGTGCGTACGGTCCGGACGGACCTGACGCCGATCGTCCGGGCATTGACGCGCTGGTAGCGGCCCGCACCGGCCACCAGTGGGAAATGCGCGGCGTGCCAGGCGGGATCATGGCCCGACTCGCCGGCGTCGAAGGGATGCTTCCGGGTCTGGAGGCACCCGACGACTGCTGGGTCGGCCCCGACCGCGAGGGTCCGCTCTTCGCCGGCGTGCCATGGGTGAGCCTGGCGACCTTCTACATCGCCTCGCTGAACATCAACGCCGCGCTGCTCGCCCGCGACAAGACAGGTCGCGGTCAGCGCATCGATGCCACGATGTTCGGCGGCGTCCTCGCGACGACTCTCGGCGGCTGGCAGAAGGTCGAGAGGCCCGATACCCCCAACTTCCAGACCTGGGTGCCGGACCCACGCGCGCCTAAGGGTTTCTTTCAGGCGTCCGACGGCCGCTGGACCCATCACTGGGTGCCGCTGCCCGACTTCGCGCTGCCGGCGGCCGCGAACGGCATGCGTAACACCGACGAGGTGAAGGCGCCCAAGCAGGCGTCGTTCCGCATCCTGACGTCCCCCGAGGACATGATCCTGCTGCACGAGTATCAGACCCCAATGGCAGAGGCCGTCGCCAAGTTCACCGCCGACCAGTGGACCGCGCTCGCGGCCGAAGTCGGCACTCCGGTGCAGAAGGTGCGCTCACCCGAGGAGGCGCTGCTCGACGACGCCCTGGTGGCCGACGGCTGCGTGGTCGACGTGCCCGACGCCGAGTGGGGCACGCTGCGCGAGGTCGGCAGGGTCATCGACTTCTCGGCCAACCCCTACCGTCCAGCCGCCGGGGTGCACGAGCCCGGTGCCGACACGGCTGAGGTGCTGGCCGAGGTCGATGCCCGCGGCGAACGGACGCCTCCCACGGCCGGATCCGGTACGCCTCTTGGCTCACCGCTCGAAGGAGTAACGGTGCTCGACCTCGGCCTCGCGGTGGCCGGTCCGTTCGGCACGCAGGTGCTCGCCCAGCTCGGTGCCCGCGTGATCAAGGTGACCACGCCGACCGACAAGTTCTGGTTCAGCAACCACATCGCGATGTGCTGCAACCGCGACAAGGACGCCATCACGCTGAACCTCAAGGATCCGGCGGCGATGGAGGTCCTGCACCGGCTGGTCCGCGAGGCCGACGTCGTGCAGCACAACATGCGCTACGACGCGGCCGTCCGGCTCGGCGTCGACTACGAGTCGCTCAAGGCGATCAACCCGCAGCTCGTCTACTGCCACACCATGGGTCACGAGCAGGGCCCACGAGCAGCGCATCCTGGCAACGACCAGACCGGCGCGGCTCTGGCCGGCACGAGCTGGCTCGACGGCGGGCTTGACCGCGGTGGACGTCCGCTCTGGTCGACCACGTCGCTCGGCGACACCGGCAACGGCTTTCTCTCCGCGATCGGCATCGTGCAGGCGCTGTACGAGCGTGAACGCACCGGGGAGGGGCAGTTCGTCCGAACGTCGATCGTGTATGCGCACTTGCTGAACGCCTCGACTGCCTGGATCACTCCGGACGGGGTGCATCGAGGATCCCGCCAGGAGCTCGACGCTGAGGCCTGGGGCTGGACGGCGCTCTACCGGCTGTACCCGACCGCCGACGGATGGCTGTGCATTGCCGCCTTGACCCAGCAGCACTGGGAGGAGCTGGCCGAGGCGCTCGGCCACAAGGAATGGACGAGCGACGCCCGGTTCGCGGATGCGGCCGGACGTGCGGCGCACGACACGGAACTCGCCGACCTGCTGACCTCAGCGTTGGCGGACGGCAGCGCTGGCGACTGGTTCGCCGTCCTGGACGGCGCCGGCGTGCCCTGCGAGGTATCGGACCCGGATTACGCGGTACGGCTCTTCAACGACCCGGACGCCGAGAAGCGCGGGCTCGTCGCCGGCTTCCGGCACCCGAAGGTCGGGCGGATAACGGTTTCCGGGCTGTACGCCACCCTGTCCGACACCCCGGGCAAGTTGTGGGGCCCGGCCGCCTGGCCGGGCCAGCACACCCGCGCGATCCTGGAGCAGGCCGGTTACGACGCATCCGAGATCGACAAGCTGCTCGAGAGCCGAGCCGCGGAGGACACCAGCGCCGAGTGTGCGAGCTGACCCCGGGTCTTCGAGGTCGCCTGGAACGGGCACGATGTTGTGATGGGTTCATCGTCGGCGCCTGATTTCGACGCCGTCGCCGACGACCTCTATGGGCTGCCGCCGGAGCAGTTCATCGCGGCTCGGCTCAAGTATGAAAAGCAGGCCAAGCAGGCTGGCGACCGCGATTTGGCCGCCCGGATCCGTGCCCTGGCCAAGCCCACCGTCACCGCCTGGCTCGCCAATCAGTTCACTCGCGAACACAAAGCCGAGCTGCAACCGTTCTTCGAGCTTGGCGGCGAGCTGCGGGAAGCCACCCGAACCCTCGACGGTGAACAGCTTCGGCAGCTCTCGCGGCAGCAACACCAGCTGGTCGAGGCATTGGTGCAGCAAGGTCGTCAGCTGGCCCGCGCGGCCGGACGGACGATCAGCGAAGACACCGCCCGCGGTCTGGACGACACCCTGCGCGCTGCGCTGGCAGATGAACAGGCGGCCGAGCTGCTGTTGACCGGGCGGCTGAGTCAGGCGCTTCACAGCGACGGCTTCGTCACTACCCCCGAAGCCGGCAGCTCGGCGCCGCCGGAACGTCCGCCGGCCAAAAGCGCTTCCACAGCGGCATCCAAGCGACGCACCGAGGAGCGGCAGCGGGCAGAACGCGAGCTCACCGCCGCTGAGCAGGCTGTGTCCGTCGCCGATACCGCTCACCAGGATGCCCAGGCCCGACTGACGCAGGCTGAAGGTGTGGCCGCCGACGCCGCCCAACAGGTCCAGGATCTGCGCCGGCAGCTGGATGCGGCACTCAGCACCCAGTCACAGGCCGAGCAGCACCAGCGCAAGCTGGCTACCGTGCTCCAGCGAGCCGAACAGGCCCTCGGCGACGCCCATCGACGCGAGGCGGACGCCCGCAGGCGGCGCGACCGGCTGGCCGACGCTCACTGATCGGTTCAAGGACAGGGTGTCTGCGCGCTCATCTCCAACGTCTCGGGCACCTCTAGGAGCCAGTCGTCTCGGAGCCCGGCTGCCATTTCCGCGTCGAGCAACTGCACGACCTGCCGACGGGAGCGGCCCGCGACGCGCATCTGGACGATCCGGTAAGCAAGCTCGCTTGTTGAGTCTCGACTGTTCACACCGTCCATAAGCGACTTAACGCCGTCGCAGGCTCCGGCGTGACGCAGTGCTTCGTGCCCCTCGCCGCCGCTGCCGAGGCAATCACCAAATGCAACAGAAACCTCATGTCAGATGGCGGATTGCCGACCCGTTCCATGGGTCGGTTCCAGTTCGGATCAGCGCAAACCGATCCGCCCAGATTGATTCTTACGTCGGGTGGAGGAGGTGAAGGCGGTGTCATCGCAGCTCAATTTGTTGTTGGCCGCGCCTGGCGCGACTTCCCAGCGACGATCTTTGCGCGGCGGCGGGCGGCGCAGGGTTATCGGTGTATTCGCAGCCCTTGCGCTGGCGGTGAGTGCCTCGGCGAGCTGCGGCAGCTCCGGCAAGCCGAGAGGCAGCGTAGGTGCGCCCCGCGCGTCCGCAACGCCGACCGCGGCTCCTCAACCTCGCACGATCACGGTGACGAATACCAATCCGTACTACTCATTGCTGGTTGCCACTCGTCAGCCCAGCGTGGTTTACGCCGCCTCAGTCGCAGGATGCGTCATCAAGCCACAGACGAGCTGTCCGAAGGCTCAGCTGGCGGGAGCGATGCTGCGAGAGGCGTTGTTCGACTTCGCCGATCTGACTGGGGCGGATCTTGCGGGGGCCACCTTGCAATTGGCCGGGTTTACGCACGCCACATTGGCCGGTGCTGACCTGAGTAAGACCGATCTCACGGGAGTGGAGCTCAACAGCGCTTATGCACCAGGGCTTTCACTCCGAGGATCGTCACTGCATCTGGGCAGCATCTCCAATTCCAACCTGGTCGGCGCCGATCTGAGGGGCCTGAATGCCAACTTCGGTGCCGTGGTCGGAAGCGATCTGAGCAGAGCTCAGCTGCAAGGGGCAAACCTGTCTGACACCGACTTCAACGGAGACAACCTCAGTGCAGCAAACCTGACCGGTGTGAACCTTGCCAACGCCGATCTCACCGGATCCGATCTGACAGGGGCCGACCTCACCGGGGCTTCGTACTGCAATACGCTCATGCCGAACGGCTCAGTCCGCAGTCCTCGCAAGGGACTTTGTCCCGGGCAGGCCGCGCCCGCACAGTCGAATGGCAAGCCGATCGCGTTACCCGCGAGCAGCCCGTTCTTCGGTGCGGTCTATGCGCTGGAATACGGCAAACAACTCCCCGCCGGCGGCGGCATCAACGGCTGCAAGATTCAGGCCTACACGACGTGCCACGACGCCAAGCTGGCGAACGCCGATCTGCAGGGAGGATTCCTCGGTTACGCGAACCTGGACAATGCCAACCTGGCTGGCGTCAACTTCTATCTGGGCAGCATCGCCTTCGGCCACGCCAGCCGAGCCAACCTCACCGGCAGCGCGCTCGGCGCAACGGCTGTGGTGAACGCGACGATGGAGAGCACTTCGTTCGCGGGCGCCGAGCTGAACTTGACGAATCTTGTCGGAGCACACCTGCGGGGCTCTACTTTCGCGCATGCGGATGCCAGGTTGGCCGCATTTGACGACGCCGACCTGCGCGACGCCAACTTCGTAGGTGCCGATCTCAAGGACGCCACGCTCGCGAAGGCCAATCTCACGGGCGCCAATCTGAGCGGAGCAAATCTGACCGACGCCTCCTTCATCGGCGCGAACCTCACGGGTGTCGAGCTGGCAGGCGCGACCTTCTGCGACACTTTCATGCCAGACGGTTCCATCAAGAACCCCACACTCAAAGCCTGCCCTGAGTAGTTGTGACCCGGATCGGTTGGCTGGTGTCGCGGGACTCCTCGGCTGCCGCTGCAACGGAGCGAGAAGGCATCATCGGTACCCATGGATCCCCACCTGCTGGCCGATCTACGCGCCGAGCAAGCGGTGCTCCTGGCCGCGCTCGATGGCATCGGTGAGGGTTGGGATCGACCAACGCCTGCCGAGGGCTGGACGGTGCGTGACACGGTGGCGCACCTTCTTGTCGCGGAACGCGCCGCGATTCTTTCGGTCTCCCGTGGCATCGATCCGCTGGACAGCGGACTCGGTGGGTCCGACAGCCAACTCCCGGGTGAGGCGGTGCTCGCCGCGTGGCGTGCGGCGGCTGCTGAGGGTGCGGATGCCTTTGCTGCGCGGGCAGATTCTGACCGGGTGCCCTGGGGCGGGCGCACGATGTCGGCGCGGTCGCTGGCTACCGCCAGGATCATGGAGTGCTGGGCTCATGGTCTTGACTGCTTGGCTGCGTTGAATCAACCGGCGATTGCGACAGCGCGGCTGCGCCACATCGCCTGGCTCGGCTACCGCACCCTTCCCTATGCGTTCAGCGTCGCTGGCGTTGTTCCGCCGGCGGAGCCGGCAACGTTGCGTCTCGAGTTGGAGGGTCCGAGAGGTCAGGTCTGGACTTTCGGGCCCCCCGAGTCCGCTGAACGCCTCAGCGGTCCGGCGCTCGACTGGTGCCGGGTGGCCACGCATCGGCTCAGAGACGGCGATCCCATGCGCCTTGCTGCTGAAGGCGAACTCGCAGTGCTCGCTTTGATTCATGCCCGAGCCTTCTTATGAAGGACCCGACCCGATCACCAGGTCACTGCGCCGGAAGCGCGAAGCTGCTCGATTTCCGTATTGGTACAGCCGAGCTCCGCCAGGATGGCGCGCGAATGTTCTCCCTGCCGGGGCGGCGGTCCCCCCAGGCTCGGGTCGCTACGATCGCTGCGCCAAGGACCGCGCGGTAATGGCAGACCGGGGCTGGCTTCGGCGATCAGCTGCCGCTCGGCCGCCCATTCGGTGGCCGCTAGATCGGCGAACGAGCGGACTTCGGCGAACATCACCCGTGAGCCGGTGAAGGCCGCCGACAAAGCAGCGAAATCCGCCAGCCTGACGAGGTTTTCGGCGATCACCCCGCGGGCGAACGTGTCACGCTCCGCCGGCTTGCCCTCGCTCAACCGCGAGTCCTGCAACGACGCCCGGTCTCCGTCCAGCGCTTCGAGGATCAACGGTAACTGGGTGACCGCCCGCCCGATCAGTGCTACCTGCGAGCCGTCAGCGAGCAAGAACACCGGGTGCAGCCAGATGTCGAAGCCGCCGCGGTCGAGCTCGATGTACTCACCCGGCTGCGCACGCAACTCTGCCGTTGTCGGGCGCTGGAGCTCAACGCCAGCCCACTCATTGGCGTACAGCAACGCCTGAGCCATCGCGACATCCAGCGCCTGGCCCTGTCCGGTCCGGCCCCGTTCGTGGAGCGCAGCGAGCACCGCGCAAGCGGCCAGCACGGCGGCATAGACGTCGCCGTGGATCTGGGTCTCCTGCTCGGCGGGTCGGCCACGCAGGCGCGACGCCATCTCGATCAGCCCGGCCTGCGCGTGCACCAGCGGTGCGTAGGCCTTGCGGTCCCGCCAGGGTCCGGTCTGCCCCCAGCCCGTCACTGAACAGACGATCAGCCGGGAGTTTGTTTCGCGTAGCCCTTGCGGGTCCAAGCCGAGCCGGGTCAGAACGCCCGGTCGGAAGTTCTCCAAGAGGACGTCGGCTTTGCCGGCGAGTCGCTTCACAATGGCGACGCCTGCAGGATTTTTCAGGTCGATGGTGATTGCCCGCTTGCCGGCATTCATCTGGGCGAAGTACGGGGACACTCCGTCGACAAAAGGCTGGGCGGTACGGGTTACGTCGCCCTCAGGCGGCTCGACCTTGATGACGTCGGCGCCCAGGTCGGCAAGCAGCCGACTGCACAGTGGGCCGGACACCACTCGCGATAGATCCACGATCTGAACGCCGGCGAGCGGCAGACTCGAGCGGTCGTCGGTGGCTCCTGGGCCGGACATGAGCGCACGATACGTGTCCGTTGCCGGAGCGCCGGAGCTCTGACTTGGTCGTGGGTTGCTCGCCGAACAACGCCGTCAATTGACCGTCGAGTCTGGTGCAGCCTCTTCGGCGGCCTGGACTTTCGTGCGGATGGCTGTGGGCAGGTGGCCGGCGGAGCGCTCGTAGAAGGCGGCGGTCGCCCGAGTCGCGAAGACGCGAGATGCGCCCACTAAGGCTCCGGAGACCATCGACCAGACGAGTGGCTTGCGCCAGGTGCTGTGGGGGTTCTCGGGAACCGCGGGTGGCTTTTTGCCGGTAACGGCCTGCCAGCCGACCTGCAGGCCCTTCTCGACGGCCATGGTGGCCAGGACAACGGCCGTTCCCTTAAGGGCGTTCCAGGCTGGATGGCCGATCATGATCCCTCCTCAGTGCGGAAGATCAGCGGACGAACAGTGGGGCAAGCGTCTCGCCTAGCAGCGCCACGCGCCCCTCGACGTGGCCGTTCGGCGGGGCATTGACGGTGACGCCATCGATCCCCGTCTCGCGCAACTGCGAGTACTTTTCGGCGACCTCGTCCGGGCTGCCGACAATGACGGTCCCTCGTCGGGATTCGCCCTGGGGTTGGCGGGTGACGTAATCCTCGAATTCTGCGATGGCCTGTTCGTGGGTCGGTGCGATGCAGGCGCTGGTCTGGTACGACACCGTGATCTCAGACCGGTCGCGGCCGATGTTGGCGCAGTGGTCGGCAAGCACTTCCAGTTTGCGGGGAATCTCGCCGACGCCGCAGATCAGATTGGATTCGTCGGCGTACTGGGCAACCAACCGGAGCGTCTTGCGCTCGCCACCACCGCCGATCAATACCGGGATGGGACCGAGCGGGGCCGGATGGTTCATCGCGTCTTTCACCTGATACCACTTCCCCGATAACGAGGGCTGCCCGCCGCGCAGCATCGGAAGCACGATGCGCAGCGCCTCTTCGAGCTTCTCGAAGCGGTCGGTGAACGTGCCGAACTCGAAGCCGAGCGACTGGTGCTCAAGCTCGAACCAGCCGGCACCGATGCCGAGCTGAGCCCGTCCGCCGGACACGATGTCCAGCGCCGTCACTGTTTTCGCGAGCAATGACGGGTGGCGGTAGGTGTTGCCCGTGACCAGCGCGGACAGCCGCACTCGACTGGTGTGCTGGGCGAGCGCTGACAGCAGCGTGTAGCACTCGATCATTTCCTGCTCGGGACGGCCGAGGCCAGCCAGCTGGTAGAAGTGATCCATCAGCAGCACCGTGTCGAAGCCGGAGGCGTCGGCCTCCACCGCTTGCTGCCGCACGGCAGCGAACAGGCCGTCGGGCGCTACGTCGGGATAGGTGAAGTTCGGAATCTGGTAGCCGAGCAATGTCACGTCCTTAACGTAGCCCGAGCATGACCAGGATTACGATGCTGGGGTTTCGGGCTGAGCAAGTGACAGGGAGATGACTCATGGCGATCGATACGTTCTTTGCCTTTTCGGCGGTGTACGAAAACGTCGAGGACGCCTTAATCGACTACGAGGCCGTCCACGTGTTGCACACGGAGGTCGGGCTCATCGATGCCTACGACGCCGCCGTGGTGGAGCGCAAGGCTGACGGCAAGGTGAAGATCGTCAAAAAGCATGAGACCCCGACTCGCGTGGGCGGCGTCTTGGGCGGCGGGGTAGGGCTCGCCACCGGGCTGGTGATCGCGTTGTTTCCCGCAGCGGCAATCGGCGGTGGCCTGCTTCTTGCGACGACCGGCGGCGGCGCGATCCTGGGTTCGGTGGCCGGGCACGCTGCGGCGGGCATGAGCCGCCACGATCTCAAGGAGCTGGGCGAGGCGCTGGACGCTGGCCAAGCGGGACTGGTGGTAGTCGCGGTTGCCGACATGGAGGCGAAGATCGACTCCGCGCTCAAGCACGCCGAGAAGATCGAAAAGAAGCAACTCAAAGCCGACCAGAAGGCCTTGGAAGCCGACGCGAAGGCAGCCTCCGAAGCGAAGTGACGGTGGTGATCGATGCTGGTGGTGCCAGGAATGGGCAGCATCGCCGGGGAAGCTTGGAGTAGCCAGGCCCAGGCATGAGCAGCTCCGACAGGGGCTCCCAGCCTCAGCGCGAAATTTCTTGCGCTGGGGCTGGCTTCCAGTGTGACCTGTGTTACATTCCCGTGCGATCTGGCGGACGCGACCTGCGGGTTCTCCTGCGGGCGGTCCTCCTCTACTCCTCGCGCCAAGGAGATCCGATGCACGGACTGCGCAATCGCCGCCTCAATAGCGCGGTGGTTCTCGTCGCGGCTACCTCCCTCGGACTGGTCGCGGCCTGCGGGCACTCATCGTCCGGTGGCGGGTCCAACCCATCTGGCAGCTCGGCGCCGGCGTCCGCTACGGCGGCCGCCGCTGGCAAGGGTGATTTCGGCACCCTGAAGGCCATCTGCGGTCCTGGAAATGCGTCGGGCGGAATTGGACGGGGGGTGACCGCCTCGACGATTCGCATCGGCACGACGGCTGACCCAGGTGCGGCGGCGGCTCCGGGGCTGGAGCAGGAATTCTTCGACACGGCCGACGCCTTCAGCAAGTGGTGCAACGCGGCGGGCGGCATCAACGGTCGCAAGATCATCGTCGACAAGTGGGATGCGAAGCTCTTCAACGTCGGGCAAGCGTTCACCAACGCCTGTCAGAAGGACTTCATGCTCGTCGGTAACGGCAACGCGTTCGATTCAGCAGGGGTGAAGCCGCGCGAGGGATGCAAGCAGGGCGATATTTTTGCCTACACCGTCTCGCCCGAGGCGGCTACCTCCGCGATGCAGGTATCGGTCAACCCGTCCAACCCGAATCAGTACTCGTACGGTCCGCTGCGGCTGCTCGTCGCCGCTTATCCGGACAGCAGCAAAGGTGTGGGGATCGGGTCCAGCAACCTGTCGTCATTGGTCCCGCAGGGCAAACGGATCCAGGAGTCGTTGCAGAAGAACGGGGTCAAGGTGACGGTGCTGCAGGAGCAGCCACCGTCAGTGCCCAACTACCGGCCGTACGTGGAGCAGCTCAAAGGCACCGGCACCATCGGCTTCGACACCATCAATGGCCAAGACATCACGCCGCTGTACCAGGCCATGAAGGACGTCGGCTACACGCCGCAATTCTCCTTGCTCAGCGTGCAGTTCTACCTGCAGTCGTCGGTCAAGGCGGCGCAAGCGCTCGGCACGTTCCCTCCGACCTACATCGGGTTCTCGCACCTCCCATTCGAGCTGGCCGGCCCTCAGTACCCGGTGCTGACACAGATCAAGGACATCCTGAACGCCTCCATCAGCAGCCCACGTTTCACCGACTTCACGGCGTCGTCGTTCAGCGCCTGGGCGTTGTGGGCGAAGGAAGCGACAGCCTGCGGGTCCGACCTCACCTCAGCTTGCGTTCTGCAGAAAGCAGCTGCGGAGACGGCATGGACCGGCGGCGGCCTGTACGCGCCGGTGAACCTCGATCCGATCCACCCGCAAATCGCGAAGTGCTGGCTGGATATTCGGCTCACGACGAACGGCTGGGTCTACGACAAGAAGGTCACGAACCCCGACAACGGCGTCTACAACTGCGATCCGAAGAACGTCGTGGCCGTGAAGAGCTACCAGTAAGGAGCGAGAGTTAGCCCGTTGGCCGTTTGGCTCCCGGGGCCACTGTGCGAGCGAGAATTCCTAACGTGGCCCGCAGCGCTGTCTCCGAAATGACGGGGAAGGTCGCGAAAGCCTTTATGTCGTCGGTGATTTCGGACCAGTCGTAGTAGTGCGTGACGAGAGTCCCGCCGGTGATCGGTTCGAGGCGATAGCCGTAGATGTGACCGAACGTCTGGCCGGGAGCCATGCCCACCGTCCAGGCGATCTCGCGGTCCGGTTCGTACGTCACATAGGTGACGATCACGTCGTACTCGCCGAGGTCGAAGTCGCGAAGGGAGTCGCGATCCATGTGTACGACGAAAGTGTCACCGACGGCTTGAGGGGCCTCGCCTGACGTGGCCATCAGCATGCCGGTGGCGTCGATGGCCACATGTCCGTCGGGATCGCGCAGCAGCGCGAATATCGCGGCGGGATCAGCGGCAATGGCCCGCGAGACTTCGAGGCGCTGCTCGATCTGGGTCGTCATTCTGTCACTCCTGTTTCGACACCGACAGCTTCGGTCAACCGGGTAATAATCGCTCCCGGCCTTCTAGGGCTGGATCACCGGGTCC
Organism: uncultured Actinomycetota bacterium; assembly: GCA_963839015.1. Lineage (GTDB taxonomy): Bacteria > Actinomycetota > Actinomycetes > Frankiales > Frankiaceae > DATAZK01. The sequence goes on from CAWITL010000004.1 coordinate 66,666, forward strand.
GTTCACCAAGGCCACCGCCCCCGCCGCAATCGCGGGGTGCGGACGCCGAAGCTGTGTCAGAGTCGAACGGTGGCCGCACTGTTCGCCGTCTTGGCTGCACTCGCGTTCGCGTTCGGGACAGTGCTTCAGCAGCGTGGCGCCCTGGACAACGGTCGACTCCTGCCGGCGATCGTGGGCCTGGCCCTGGCGGTTGTGGGCGTCGGCTTGCTAGCCACGCCGACCGATGACGCCACCGTCTCGACGAATCAGAGGCCGGGATGACGCCAGATCGCAAGACCGTGATTCTGTTGCCCGACCCCCATGGCGCATCCCGAGTGTTCACCGGCGCCGATCGCGCCGAACTCGAAGGCCGCTTCGATGTCGTGGACTTGGAGGGAAGGGGCGGAGAACTCGATGCCTACCTGGGCCAGGCATTCGCGATCGTCGGCCAACCCGACCTGCCGCTCGAGCGCATCACATTGGCCCAGAATCTGCGCGCGCTGCTCAACATCGAAGGGAACTTCTATCCCAACGTCGACTACGGCGCGCTCTTCGATCGCGGCGTGCATGTCCTCGGTTGCGGACCGGCATACGCCGATGCCGTGGCGGAGTACTCGCTCGGACTCGCACTCGACCTGGCACGCGGCATCAGCCGTGAGGACCGGGCCTTCCGTGCCGGCAGCGAGAGGTATGTCGCGAGCGGTAACCACGACGCCATCTTGCTGCGAGGGGCGTCCATCGGCCTGATCGGCTTCGGCAATCTTGGGCGGGCGCTACGTCCGCTTCTCGAACCCTTCCGACCCGTCCTGCGCGCTTATGACCCCTGGCTGCCGGCGGCCACGCTCGAGCATCTGGGAGTGCAGCCCGCGTCGTTGCATGAGGTGCTGTCGACCAGTCAGATTCTCTTCGTCCTCGCAACGGTGACCGAGGAAAGCGAACACCTACTCGGCCGGACCCAGCTCGACCTGCTACCACCAGGAGCGCGACTTGTGCTGGTCAGCCGCGCCCCCATCGTCGACTACCCGGCGCTCCTCGAGCGGGTCGCGGACGGCCGTCTGATGGCCGCCATCGACGTGTGGCCGGAAGAGCCCGTACCCGCTGACCATGCGGCCCGCTCGCTGGAGGGGCTGGTGCTGTCTGCGCATCGCGCCGGGGGTATCCCACAGGCCTTCTACGGCATCGGCCGCATGGTGGTGGACGATCTGACGCTCATCGCCGCTGGACTGCCCCCGGTGCGAATGCAGGCCGCGACACGAGAACTGGTCGGCCGCTACCGCAACCGACCGGTCTCATGACCGAGGTGCCGTGCGCGGCCGTGCTGTTCGACTGTGACGGCGTGCTCGTCGACTCCGACGCCAGTGTCAGCTCTGCGTGGACCCGCTGGGCGCTGAACAATGATCTCGCCCCGGACGATGTGCTCGCCATGGTGCACGGCCGTCGTTCGACTGACACCGTTGCGCTGCTTGTGCCGCCGCAAAAGCGAGCCTCGGCGGCCGCAGAAATTGATCGTTATGAGCTTGAGGACGCCGTCACCGTGACAGCCGTTCCGGGTGCGCGCGAGCTGATCGAAGCCATCCCGGCGGCGCAGTGGGCGGTGGTGACATCAGGAAAGTCCGGGTTGGCAAAGGCGCGTCTTCGTTCGGCAGGTATCAGGCTTCCGACCTCATTGATCACAGCTGATTCGGTCAGCAGAGGTAAACCGGATCCGGAGGGTTATCTCGCGGCCGCACACGAGTTGGGCGTATTACCAGCGGATTGCGTGGTTCTGGAGGATGCGGTTGCCGGCATCACCGCCGCCAGGTCAGCCGGTGTCAGAGCTGTCATCGGCGTCGGCGGCCGCGGGCTGACCGGCCACGCCGACGTCGTGGTGGCTGACCTCACCGCGATCCAATGGAGCGGCAGCGGGTTGATCATTCGACGTGATGGGGTCAGGCTTCGAGTGCCAGCCGACGGCGCGTGATGCCAGGTTCGGGGCCCGGGGAGGATGCCGTGCGCGAGATCGAGACCGATTACCTGGTCGTGGGAGCTGGGGCGTCCGGTGTGGCGTTCATCGACGCCTTGCTTGCCGATTCGGACGCTCGGGTCGTACTGGTCGATCGCCGTCACCGGCCCGGCGGCCACTGGCTCGATGCCTACCCCTTCGTCCGCTTACACCAGCCATCGGCGAACTACGGCGTCACTTCCCGCCGGCTGGGCGAAGATCGGATCGACGACGCGGGAATCAACGCCGGCTGGTACGAACGGGCCACTGCGGACGAGATCTGCGCATACTTCTCGCGGGTGCTGGACGATCTGGTGGGCTCCGGGCGCTTGCGCTTTCTTGGGATGTCGGACTACCGCGGCCAGGACACCGACGGCCATCATGTGACGTCGCTGCTCACCGGAGCGGACACGATCATCCGAGCCCGCAAGATCGTTGACGCGACATACGTGGCTTCAGAGATCCCGTCGCGCCACGTTCCGTCCTACGCGGTCGATGAGGGGGTCCGCCATATCCCGCCGAACGATCTCGTCCACCTGGATGAGCCGGCCGGGCGTTTCACCGTTATCGGCGGCGGCAAGACGGCCATGGACACCTGCAGCTGGCTGCTGGACAACGGCGTCGACCCGGACGGCATCGAATGGATCAAGCCGCGAGACGCGTGGCTCTTTGATCGCGCGTTGATCCAGCCGTTGGAGCTCGTCGGGGCGTACATGCAGATGCAGGCCCGTTGGGTGGAGGCCAGCGCGCTGGCCGTGGACGGCGCTGATTTCGCCCGCCGGCTGGAAGCGCAGGGCGTGTTTCTGCGGATCGACTCAGGGGTCGAGCCGGAGCTGTTTCGCGGGGCGACCATCAGCACCCATGAGGTCGAGGGACTCCAGTCGATCGAGCGGGTCGTGCGATTGGGTCGGGTTCGCCGGATTGAAACGCAGGGAGTCGTCCTCGACCAGGGGAAGCTCTCGGGAGGGCGCGATGCCGTCTACGTCGACTGCACCGCCGAAGGGCTACGTCCGACGGTTACCCGACCGATCTTCGAGCCGGGCCGAATCACCCTGCAGTACGTGACCATCGGATTCATCCCTTGGACGGCGGCGACGATCGGGACCATCGAAGCATCCCGGGATGACGACGCGGACAAGAACCGGTTGTGTCCCGTGCTCACGTTCAGTGGCAGCATTTCGGACGTCTTCGATCTCGCCCACACCGGGATGACAGGGCTGCTGGCCCGGTCGGCCGAACCCGACCTGGCGGCATGGACCGACAACTGCCGGCTGAACCCCGCCAAGGGCGCCGCGGACCGCTTCGACGACGAACAGGTCGCGACTGCCTTCACCGCGCTGGGATCAAACATCGAGCCGGCGCTGCTCAACCTTGCCGTTTTACGAAAATAGCGCCGAGCCATAAGAGTTCATTGCCCCAAATACGCTGGACCGTGGAATGCTCCTGCCGTGACTCGTCCCGCGGATGCGCCGGCGGCCCGGGCTATGGCGCTGCGGGCCTTCACGGTGGCGGAAGAGGCGATCTGGCTTTCCGAGCGGCCTGGTGATCCGCGCATCATCGCGCTGGTCTGTCGGCTGGGCGCGCCGGCGGATGTCGAGCAGCTGAACCGTGCCTTCGGTCAGCTGATTCGGTCGAGACCGGCGCTCACGGTGCGTCCGACGTCACCGAAACGTCTTGCCCGGCAACGATTCTGGGTCAGCGATCAGGAGCGCGACATCCCAGCGTTGGCGGTTGCCCGGGGCGCTGAGGACGCCGTGGCGGCGATGGTGGAGCGGCTGAGATTGAGCGTTGCTGAGCAGGCTCCTGGGATTGCCGTCGGACTGGTCCAGGCGCCGACCAATGAGGGCGGGGACCATCTGGTCCTGATCGTCCACCACGCATTGACCGACGGCCAGGGCGCGCTCGAGCTGCTGCGCGAACTACTCGAAGCCGTTGCCAGTGAGCCGACCGAAGTGACCGCGCCGCCGGCACCCGCAGTTGCCGCGAGGATCTCGCGCAGGGGCGGTGGTGTCGGACCTTGGTGGAAGGTGCGGGCGCCTGCCCGGCTCGTTCGCGAGAGCGCCGCTCGTTCCGGGGAGGGGTTCGGTTACCGGATGACCGCGCTCAACCTGGTCAAGCCGCCTGGCCCGGCCACAACCAACGATGTCCTGGTCGCCGCGACGGTGCTGGCGGTCGAGCACTGGAACACCAGCCACGGACGGCAGACCGGCGACATCACGGTGCATCTGCCCATCAGCACCCGCAGGCTTCCGGCGCAATACGCCGAAATCGGCAACGCGACGGGCCGCGCCACGTTCTCGGCCAGAGCGGGTTCGCGCGACCGGCGTGGGCTACTGGCCGATGTCACGGCGGCTAGCACCGCGGCAAAAGGTGCGAATGTCACGGCGTTCTCGCCCGCCGAGTCCGCCGTCATCGCATTGCGGTGGCTGCCCGCGGGCGTCAGGGCCGCCGTCCTTCGTCGCGCTGGGCGCATCGCAGCGCCCTGGATCATGCCGACGGTCACGGTGTCGAACCTCGGTCCCGTCGACGGGCGTCTCGTCGACCGTGATGGTCAGTCGTTGGGAGTCCAATCCCTGCATTTCATGACCACGGCTGGGATGCCGCAGGGTCTCACCGTGACGGCGGCAAAGCTGCATGGGACGCTCAATGTCGGCGTGAGCTTTTCCCATGCTCTGATGGATGATCACGGAGCCGAGTCCTTCCTCGACATGATCGTCAAGAACGCTGAACAGCTGGCCGAGGCGGTAACGGGCTCGTAGTCGGCGCGAGTCGCCTTCGCGACACACGCGCGATAGCCCCACAGCTATCCGCGGGGGACGGCCGTGGCTACGATCGGGTCCAGCGAGCCGGTCCGCCACAGCGCTCACGCGACCGGCCCCGGACACGATCGTCGGGAGGCGGGCAATGACCTTCTTTGATTACCCGACCGACGAGACGGCATCGACGAAATCGGCGGCGGCCTCCGACAGCTTCCTGCCTCAGGCCTCTGCGGGCGATTGGTCTGATTTGCTGCGGTTCGCGACCACTCGCCACCTGACCGCCGGGGAAACCCTGATCTCGCTCGGCGACGCGGACCGTTCGCTGCATCTGGTGCGAGACGGAACGCTCGAGGTGTTGCAGCCGGCCAAGCGCGGGCGATGGCGACGGCTGAGGACCGTGGAGAGTGGCAGCGTCCTCGGTGAGATGACGTTTTTTGATGGCGATGAGCGATCGGCCGCGGTCCGGGCCCTGACGCCGGCGACCGTCGCTCAGCTGAGCTATGACGAGTTCACTGACCTCGCCGCTACCCGCCCCGATCTTGCGCTGCTGGTGGCGATGGACCTCGGACGCATTCTGGCGAATCGGCTTCGGCGCTACGAAGCGTCTTCGGCGACGGGGAGCTGAATCGTGGCTGAGCCGCCAGTCATTGAGATCCGGGAACCGGGGCGGCCGCCTCGCCGGGTAACGCTTGACCGGGCCATGGAGGTGGGGCGCGAATGCGACGGCGTTGAGCTCGCCGATGCGGGCGTCTCGCGGCGACATCTGAAGCTGCTGGCCAGCCCCTTGGGGCTTTCGGTGGTCGACCTCGGCAGCCGTAACGGCACCACCCTCAACGGGGTCGCCCTTGAGAGTCGAATGACGCTTGAAGGCGGCGACGTGCTGCGCCTTGGCAGCACCGAGATCGTGGTGCTCAGCCGGGTAGCGCCAGAGCCGGTCCCGGCGCAGGGAGCACCCAGCCAGACCATGGTGGCCTCGCGCGTCAAGATCGCAATGCCACCGCCCCCTCCTGCGCCACTGGCGGAAGTTCCTCCCAGCCGGCTGCAGACGTCGTTGCGCTGGCTGTTCAAGGGCGGTGAGGTGCCGGAAGGTATGCCGACCTTCCGCAACTACCTCGAGCTGCCGCGCCGGGTGCCGATCGCCTTCTGGCATGCCATCCGCACGCTCAGCATCATCACCTATCTGGTGCTGTGCGTGGCTCTGTTCGTGCGACCAGCGGGGGCGGAGTTCGCGTTCTTCAAGGTCATCGTTCCGTTGCTGCCCATCCTCTTCTTCGTCGCGCCAGGACTGTGGCGCAACATCTGCCCACTGGCGGCGGCCAACCAGGCACCGCGGTGGTTCGGCTTCAGCAAGGCGGCGACGGCGCCTGGCTGGCTATCGCGCCGCGGCTACCTCATCGCCATCATTCTTTTCTTCGGGATCGCCGGCGCACGCCTCGCGCTGTTCAACACCAACGGCACCGCCACCGGAATCCTGCTCTCGGTGACGATCATCAACGCGTTCATCGCTGGGGTTTCGTTCAAAGGCAAGAGCGGCTGGTGCAGCAGCATGTGTCCGCTGCTTCCGCTGCAGCGCGTCTACGGCCAGACCCCGTTTGTCCTCGTCGCCAACACCCACTGCAGCACCTGCGTGGCCTGCACGAAGAACTGCTACGACTTCAAGCCGCAGGTGGCCTACCAGGCTGACCTCTATGACCCGGACCCGCAATGGAGTGCGCCGCGCAAGCTGTTCGCCAGCGCGCTGCCCGGCTTCGTACTCGGGTTCTTCACGCTGCTCAACCACCACGGGATGTCGAACCTGCATCTGTACGGACAGCTGGCCCTCTACCTCGCCGCCAGCATCGCCTCGTTCTATGCCGTCGAGGCTTTGCTGCCGCTGAGCGTCTCGATGGTGACGGCGATCTACGGGGCCGTGGCGATCAACATCTTCTACTGGTACGGCGCCCCTATCGTCGACAACTCGATCCACACCATCACCGGTGCCAGCGTTCCGTGGCTGCGCTGGCCGATCAGGATCGTCGTCGCGCTGCTCACCGTGGTCTGGATCTCGCGGACGTACTGGGTCGAACGGCGTTTCCTGGAAGAGAGCGGCGCCTCGCGGCAGCTGATCCAGATCACGCCGACGGCGTCCAAGGCGCTCGAGGAAAAGACGGCGTCCGACGACGAAGCCGAGGTCCAGTTCCTTCCCGGAGACAGTTCCGTCCCCGTCGAAATCGGCATGAGCCTTTTGGAAGTCGCCGAACGCGAGGGGCTGTCGATCGAGGCCGGCTGCCGGATGGGGGTCTGCGGCGCCGACCCGGTCGCCGTCAAGGGCGGCATGGAATGCCTGACGGAACCGGACGAGGAGGAGCTCAACACCCTGCGCCGATTGGGATTGGCGTCCTCCACCCGGATGGCGTGTTGCGCACGGCTCGAGTCCGGTTCGGTTCAGGTGAGCTTGACGCCGGAGCCGGGGGAAGGCCCCGGCGACGGCGCACGTCCGACCCAGTTCGACCGGTCGATCACCAGCGTCGTCGTGCTCGGCAACGGCATCGCCGGCGTCACCGCCGCTGATTTCGTGCGGCGTGGGCATCCCGACTGCGAGGTTCATCTGGTCGGCATGGAATCGCACGTCCTCTACAACCGCATGGGTATCTCGCGACTTGTTTACGGCCGTTCCGCGATGACCGGCCTCTACCTGCTGGCAGAGCAGTGGTATGAGGACAACGGCATTACGGCGTGGTTGAACACGATGGCGCGACAGATCGATCTGCGCTCTCGGCGGGTGCTGCTGGGCACCGGTGAGGCGCTCGCATTCGACCGTCTGATCCTCGCCATGGGAAGCAGCAGCACGGTGCCGCCGATCGAGGGGTTCGGCGCCCCCGGAAGTTTCGTCCTGCGTTCCGCCGCTGACGCCATGGACATCCGCGGCTACGTCCAACAGAACGGCAGCCGGACCGCGGTCGTCGCCGGAGGCGGGCTGCTCGGGCTTGAGGGGGCCCACGCGCTCCATCAGCTGGGGCTTCGAGTCATCGTCCTCGAACGCGGAAAGCGCCTGCTGTCCAAGCAGATCGACCCGCGCTGCAGCGAGCTGGTCGAGGCCCACTTCGCCCGGCTGGGGATCCATGTGTCCTACGGCGCGGAGACCAAATCACTGGGTGGTGAAGGTCGCATCCAGACCGTGACGCTGGCCGACGGTCGCACGTTGCCCTGCGACGTCTTCCTTGCCGCCGTAGGGATCAAGCCGAATCTTTCGCTCGCTGCCGACGCCGGCATCGCCGTCAACCGCGGTGTCGTGGTCGACGACAGGATGCAGACCAGTGCCCCTGGGGTTTACGCCGCGGGTGACCTGGCAGAGCACGACGGGCTGGTGCTTGGCCTCTGGCCGATCGCTGCCAAGCAGGGCGAGACCGCCGCCGTGAATGCGCTGGGCGGCGACAGCCGGCTGACGGCGGAGATACCGGCCTGCATCCTCAAGGGCGTCGACCTCGAGCTGACGTCGATCGGCCAGCTCGAACCCGGTCCGGGCGATGAGGTCATCGTGACTGAGGACGCGCGACTGCCTTCCTACCGTCGCCTGGTGGTATCCCGCGGTGTGCTCACCGGAGCCATCGTCCTTGGTCACCATCCTGACGATCTCGCGGCTGCGATGACCGCCGTCAAGAAGGGCCAGCTGCTGGACGCCTCGACGCTCGCGGAGCTACGCGCCGGCAACTGGCAGGTGCTGAAGGATCCCGGTCGCCGAAAGGCCGTACCCGCCGGTCATTGAAGCCAGCGGCGAGCTCTCAGCCGGGGCCGGTGTAGGTGAAGACCCGGCTGCCCATGAGGATGCTCCAACCCGGGGGCAGAGACACCGGCTCGTGAGTCAGCCGCATCCACTCCGGGGCGCCGGGAGGTGCCACGAAGGTGCCGTTGGCTGAGACGTCTCTGACCACCACGATGCCGTCCGAAGGCCGCACCATGACATGGACCTGCACCCGTGAAACCAGGTTGTCGGGATCGCGAACGACGATGGGCGAGGCTCGCCCGTCGATTACGGCCTGATCGTTCCAGGGCTCACGGCCGAAGACGTAGTCACGGTCGAGTGGGGTGCGGGCTCCGTTGTCAGCCACCAGGGCGGCACTGGAGGCCGGAACCACCATCGTCTCGTGGGCCTTGCGGCCGGCCTGGGGGTCGGTCGGACCGACCGGGGGAGGGGGCAGCGCAAACGTCAGGCTTGGGCTCGCCATCGGCTCCGGGCTCGCCTCCGGCTCAGGCGGCGTCGGAGGTGGAGCGTCGGAGGTGGCGGGGGAGTCAGTGGTGTTGGCGGCTCGGGGGCCGGCTGCACCGGCACGGCCGCTTGCTCAGCTGGTTCGGCGGCCTCCTGCGTCGGTTCTGGTTTCGCAGCAGCGGGTGATTCGACGTGCTGCGGTGTCGACGCCACGGGGGCCGCCGTCAGCACGAACCCTGCTCCCGGCACCAGCCCGGCGATGAGTTCGGACCGGGGCTCGGCAACGACAGGTCCAGTGACGGCGACGGTCGCCGCGATACGGGCGATCGGATCGGCCAGGAAATGTTCCGTCCAGGTGAGCGCGGACTCGCTGCTGAGCACCAGTTCGCCGCCGGCCTCATCGGCCACAGCCCGCGCCGAGCCATGCAACAGCACGATGATGCCGCCCGTGAGGCGCACCACCGCAGCGAAGGCCGGTGCGCTCGCGCGATACGCCGTCAGCAGCCCGGCGAGCTGCCAGACCACCGCCTCCGGAGCAGGGGCTTCGCCGTCGGGGCCGTGCAGCGCCTCAAGAAGGCCGGCACAGAACGACTCCTGATTGGGTCCGGCCGCGCTGACAATGACGGCGTCGCCGGAGCGTGCGACCGCACCCTCGCCGCGCTGGATTCCGACGTGCACGGTGCGAGCCTCTCAGATGTCGACAACGCGCGTCCGCGACATGAGCGGCTTTGTCCCGGACAGAATGGCGCTATGGCGGCAACCATCGCGGAGTCGGCGCCCAGGCGCTTGCTCTCCAGGGCGACGCGGCTGGATCGCGAAGGGTTCAATCTGGCGGCGGGCCTGCGCGTCGCCATCTCGCTCACGGTGCCGATCGCTTTTGGAGTGCTGATCGGCCAGACGCTGGACGGCGTCTTCGCGGCCTTCGGGGGGCTGAACATCGGCATGGCCGAAGGTGTCGGCAGCTACTCCACGCGGGGCCTGCGCCTGGGCAGTGTCCTCATCGGCAACGCCGTGGGAATCGGACTGGGGGTGCTGGTGGCCGGCCTTGGCTGGTGGGGTCTGCCGGTCACCGCCGCCTGGGTGCTGATGACCAGCTATGCCGGCGTGATGGGGGCTATTGCCGAGCGCGTGGGCTGGTTCGCCGGGCTGCTCTTCATCATCGGGCTGGGGCTCGACGGTTTGAACGCTGGTCGGATCATGCTCGACGTCCTGATCGGGGGCGTCTGGGGAATCATCGTCGTGGTGGCCGTGTGGCCTCTGCAGCCGCATCGGCCCGCACTACGGGCGATCGGCAGATGCCAGTTGATCATCGCGGAGATGCTGCAGCAAATCAGTCGCAGCGAGCCGGTGGCCGACATCGTGAAGACGAGCGCGAAAGCCGCTGCAGGCATCCAGCGCGCGGACGCAGCGACCCGCTGGGGCCTGGTGAGGTCCTCGGCCGGGCGGCGGGACCAGCGTCGGCTCCGGCAGCTGGTCCTGCAAAGCGAGCGAGCCCACACCAGTGCCGTCGCGGTCGACCAGCAGCTCCACGATCCCGGCCACTTTGCCGATGCGGAGGCCGCGATGGTGCGGCAGGCGCTCGGTGAGCTGGGCGCAGGATTCGCCACACTGGGCGCAATCTTCGAGCAGGGACGTGAGACGTCTTCCCAGCCCATCTCGGCCAAGCTGACCACGCAGGCTCGACGGCTCGAGGCCAGCCACGACTGGCGGGCGATGCGGGTATCCGGAGTGGCCCGGCTGTGCGAGGCGCTTGTGCTGATCGCCACCGAGGACTCCTCGACTGGCCTTGAACTGGAGTCGGGCCACGGAGTGCCGGCGAGCCTTTGGGACCGGACCAGGGTCGCGTTGGGACGGGCCGGCACCGCCCTTCGAGCCAATTTCACCCCAAGCTCGTTCTGGTTTCGATATGCGGTGCGTTTCGCGGTGGCGATTTCCGTCGCTTTCGCCATCTCCCAGGCCTTCGAGCTGACCAAGGGCTATTGGGTTCTGCTCACGGTGGCCATCGTCGTGAAGCCGCAGCTGAGCCTGTCCACCACCTCCACCGTGCAACGCGTCGGCGGCACCATCATCGGAGCCCTGCTGGCGGTGCTCATCGTGATCAGCTGTACGGACCGATGGGTGCTGATCGCCGTCCTCTTTGTGCTGAGCCTGTTGGCGATCAGCCTGGTCGAAGTCAGCTACGGCCTTTCCGTCATCTTCATCACGCCGCTGGTGCTGCTCATGCTGAATGTGTCTCGCCCAGGACAGTGGGAGCTGGCTGACGTCAGGGTCCTGAATACGTTGATCGGCGCCGGAATCGGGCTACTGGCGACGACGGCGATCCTGCGGGGCTCCGAGCGAGGTCTGGTGCGGCAGCGCGGCGCCGACGCTTTGCATGCGGCGGCAGACTATCTGCTGGCGATCGGTCACGACCCGACGCAGACCAGGCTCCTGAAACGCTTCGCGGCCCGGACCAGGCTCGACGATCTACTCACGGTTGTCGATCACGCCATCGCTGAGCCGCTGGCGTTGGAGAGTCGATACCTCAACGCCTCCACGCAGCTGGGGGAGCTGGTGCGCCGGCTCTGGGACGCCTCGGTGGTGTTGGCGAGCGCCCATCCGGACGACCGGGTCACCCCCCGGTTGCGTGCTGGCACCGAGGAGCAGGCCGAGCGCATCGAGGTCATCGCCGACATCCTCTCGGGAGGCATGACGAAGGAGGCGGTCGCGGGCACTGGTGAGTCCAGTGATCCGGTCGAGCTGCCCGCGCTTGCAGCGATTACGGCGGAGCTGCGCGATGTCAGCGTCGAGCTCGTGGCCACGGTGCCGGGCTAGCGTCGCCAGGGCCGAATCCCAGTGCCAAGTCCGGTACCTGCCAGAATCCAGGGGTGCCCGATTGGGACGGTGCGCAATACCGCCGCGTCAACACCCTCCAGCAATGGCTGGCGGCTCGCGCGCTGGCCGGACTTGAACTCGACGGGGTGCAGAGCCTGCTCGATGTCGGCTGCGGCGACGGACGTATAACCGCAGCGATTGCAGCCCGATTGGAGGCGATGCGCCCGGCCCGGGTGGTGGGCCTGGACGCGTCTCCGAAGATGATTTCCATCGCTCCGGCGTCGGATCGGCTGACGTTCGTGATCGGCGACGTGTGCTCCATGACGTTTCAGGACGAGTTCGACGCCGTGGTGTCGTTCAACGCGCTGCACTGGGTACTTGATCAGGACGCCGCCCTGACCCGTATCGCAGCGGCGCTGCGCCGGCGCGCCGGCGCGCTGCTGGTCTTCGTCTGCGCTGGGCCCCGGCCCAGTCTTGAGCAGGTGGCGATGCAGACCACCAAAGCCGACCGGTGGGCGCGCTATTTCACCCACTACCAGGCCCCGTTCGTCCATCCTGAGGTCCACGCGTGGACGTCCACCGCTGCCGGTTGCGGCCTCGATGTGAGGCACGTCGACGTGGAGGATCTGAGCTGGGATTTCGGGTCTAGGGAGGCCTTCACCAACTGGTGCACGGTCGGCTTCGGGGGCTGGACCGAACGGCTGCCGCCGGAGGCAGGGGATGACTTCGTGGCCGACGTCGTGGCGGCCTACGAGCGGGCGGTCGGGTCGGCGCAGGTCTTCCGCTTCATGCAGCTGCGTGCCGATCTGACGGCTAGCTGGTAGCCGGCTCGGGCGGGTACTGCCCGCTCGTCTCCGCTGCCGGGTCTCCGGCCAGGTGCTCCTGCCGGCCACGCTCCAGTCCGACGAAGGCCACGATTGCTGCGGCGGCCATGATGCCGGCCATCACGTAGAGCACCGTCTGCGTGGCGTAGGCGAAGTCCATGCGGATGAACTGCGGAATCGCACTCGTGCTCCCGCTGCCGCTGCCTCCATGGGAGGCCTGCGCGATGATCTTCGCCTGGGCGGCAGCCTTGTCGTGGGGGAGGCCCTGCTTCACCAGCGACGTGGTGGCACGCGAGGTCATCTGCGTCACCGAGATGGTGCCAAGGATCGCGAGCCCGAGGCTGGCGGCGTAGTTACGTACCGTCTGGGTGATGCCCGTGGCCTCGCCGTAGGAGAGCCGGGACGCCCGGTTGACGGCATCGGTGGTCGCTGGGCCGAGCATGAATCCCAGACCGGCCCCGGCCAGGATGACGTACCAGACCTGGGTGTGAAAGCTCAGGCCGGTGACCTTGTGCGCCCAGAGGTAGAAGCCCACCGCCCCCACGACACAGCCGACCACGACCGGTCTTTTCGCCCCGCCCTTGTCGAGCATGCGGCCGCCGATCTGGGAAGCGGTGGCGAAGCCGATGAAGAAGTAGAGCAGGTAGAGCCCGGCTTCGGAGGCCGAGTCACCGAGGGAGATCTGGGCGTATTCGCTGGCGAAGAAGAACACCGGAACGAAGACCAGCATGGTGATCCCGAGCACCATGTTCTCCACCAGAAACGGCTTGATCGCGAAAGATCCGCACGTTCATCAGTGGCGAATCGGTCACCAGCTCGACCCGGTGGAAGATGAACAGCAACACCAAGCCGCCGACGATGCACAACCAGGTGCCCGGGTTGTGCCAGCCCCAGATGCTCGCCTGCTGGAAGCCGAAGACGCTCAGTGCCACGCCCCCGGCGATGAGCACGAGCCCGCGATAATCCATCCGGGCGGGCTTGAAGACGGTCGTCGGCTTGGAGATCGCGATCAGTGCCAGAGCGATCAGCGCGACCGGGATGTTGACCCAGAAGATGGCCCGCCAGGTCCACTGCGTCAGGTAGCCGCCCAGGATCGGGCCCAAGGCGGTGAGCCCACCCGCGATCCCGAAGAAGAGGGCCAGCGCCTTGCCACGCTCGTGCAGCGCGTAGGTGTTGACGACGATCGCCAGCGCCGCCGGATACATGATGGCGCCGCCGGCCCCTTGGATCACCCGGAAGGTGACGATCCAGGCCTCGGCGATGCTGCCGGTCGGGGTCAGGCCGCACATGGCTGACGCGCCCGCGAAGATGATCACTCCCAGCGTCACCATCTTGCGGTGACCGGCGGTGTCGGCCAGCCGGCCGCCGAAGGCGAAGAGGGCGGCCAGCGAAAGCAGGTAAGCGTTGACCGCCCACTGCACGCCGGTGTTGGACAGATGCAGCTCGTGCTGGATGTTAGGAACGGCGATGGAGACGATGGTCTGATCGATGAAGGTCATCGCGACCGCGAAGATCATCGCGGTCAGAACCAGTGTCTTGCCGGCCTGCCGAGTCGTCATCAGCCTCACCCTCGTGATCGGTCAGCCAGCGTCATTCTGCTATCAGCACCGAAGGACGGCGCAAACCTAACGCAATCCATTCTTGCCTACGTCAGGCCGCGTTCAGGTAAACGTCGTCTCATCCCCGTTGACTGTAAAAATCATGGACATACGGGCGATCGCCTTCGATGTGAATGGCACCCTTGTCGAGATCCTCACCGAGGACGACATGGAACAGATATTTCGGGCCGCCGGGCACTTCCTGACGTATCAGGGGATCAACCTTCGCCGTCACCATGTGCAGGATCTCTACTTCCAGTACCTGAAGCAGCAACGTAAGGCCAGTCCGCAATCGCATCCGGAGTTCGATGCGGTCGGGATTTGGCGCCGCATCATCGACGAGCACGCGACCGACTTCACCCGCGCCCTGCCCGATCAAAAGCGGGCGGAGATGCCGGTTTTCCTGGCGGAGATGAGCCGCGGTATCTCGCGCCGTCGACTCCGGCTCTACCCGCATGTGCGTTCGGTCCTTCGCACGCTGCGCGCCCATTACCCGCTGGCGCTGGTAACCGACGCCCAGTCCGGCTACGCGCGCGGAGAGCTCTATCAAGTCGGCCTGTTGGACTTCTTTGACCCGATCGTCGTTTCGGGTGACCACGGTTTTCGAAAGCCTGACCGGCGGCTCTTCGAGTATGCCCTTGAGGGGTTGGGCGTACCGGCCCATCAGACGCTCTACGTGGGTGACAACGTCTACCGAGATGTCTACGGTGCGCACCAGGCCGGCCTGAAGACGGTGCTCTTCGACGGCGGCCATGCTGGCCTGGGCCGCAAGGAACACCACGGCTGCGGGCCGGACTTCACGATCACCGACCACCGCGAGCTGTTGGGAATCCTCGGCATTTCTGGCTGACCGGCTGCGTGTTTGGGTGCTGTTTGGCATCGCGTAACCCGGCGTCTAAGCTGCAAGCACCTCCCGGATCACGGTCGCTTCGGTAGCAATCGTGAGGGGGCATGCCGCTCGTGCACGGCAAATACGTGGGATACGTGGCCCGCGACGATCAGCTGTGGGACTTCCTGCAGCAGATTGCGCGCGACCGAATGGGTGTCCGGTCCTCGCGCACGGCGTTTCGCGCCTTCCGGTTACGCGGCAGCAACGAGGTCTACGGCTACGAAGAGAAATCAAGTGGCGCGCAGATCATTTGCAAGTTCTTCGGAAAGCGATTCGGCTGGGATCGCGATAAGGCCGTTTCAGCTGCCCACCGCGAGTACGACAGCATGAAAACTTTGCGCCGCTATGGCCTGGTTGGGTCGCCACATCACGTCATCCGCCCGCTCGGCATAAACCGCGACATCAATTGCGTACTGGCGATCGAGTATTACTCGGGGGAGCAGCTGAGCGATTCGATCGCCCGCACCGTGCATCAGCATGACGATGCGCATCTTTTCTGGCGGCTGAAATCACTTGCGTATTACCTCGCGACCCAGCACAACAGGACGGCTGACGGTACCGGCGTGGACTTCGGCGCCGACACCCGCTACCTCGATCAGGTGGTTCGGCGTTTGCGTGGCGATCATCGCATCGGGCAGTGGGACGTGGACGAATTCTGCTGGCTGCGCGACCTCTGGCGCGAGCGCCCGCGCATGTGGCAGGACCAGCAGGTCTCTTGCACGGCGACGCCACCCCGGCGAACTTCCTGTTCGGCCATGGGCTCGACGTGGCGGCCATCGACCTCGAGCGGATGAAGCGCGGCGACCGAATGTTCGACGTCGGCCGGGTGGCAGGCGAGCTGCAGCATTCCTTCATGAATGCGACCGGTGACAAGCGCCGGGCTGAGCCGTTCATCGGCCACTTCCTGTGGGAATACGCCTGCCACTTCCCGGATCGCCGGGGGGCCTTCGCGTCGATCACCGAACGAGCGCCGTACTACATGGCGCTGAACCTGCTGCGCATCGCGCGCAACGATTACATCTCCTCGCACTACAGCGGAAAGCTGGTGTCGCAGGCCAAGAAGCTGCTCCGGGCATCATGATCGATATGGACATTCGCGCCGTCGCCTTCGACGTGAACGGAACTCTCGTCGAGATCTGGACCGAGGACGACATGGAGGCGATCTTTCGGGCCGCCGGACACTTTCTGACCTACCAGGGCATCGACCTGCGCCGCTGGCAGGTGCGCGATCTGTACTTCCAGACGATGAAGGCGCATCAGAAGACGAGCCCCGAGCTGCATCCCGAGTTCGACGCCGTGGCGATCTGGCGGACCATCATCGACGATCACATGACGGACTTCACCCGCCGGCTGCCCGCCGAGAAGCTGGCCCAGCTGCCGCTCTTCCTGGCCGAGATGGGCGCGCGGCATCGCCCGTCGCCAGCTGCGGCTTGTATCCCTACGTGCGCGAGGTGCTCGGGACACTGCGCCGGCACTTCCCGCTCGCGCTGGTGACAGACGCTCAGAGCGCGTACGCACGCGGCGAACTCAACCAGGTCGGCCTGCTGGAGTACTTCGATCCGATCGTGGTCTCGGGGGATTACGGCTACCGCAAGCCCGACAAGAGACTCTTCGACGTGGCTCTGGAGGGGATGGGCGTCGCCGCCGAACACACGCTGTATGTCGGCAACGACATGCATCGCGACATCTATGGCGCGCGCGAGGCCGGTCTGAAGACGGTGATGTTCGATTCTGATCAGGGCAAGAAAGAACATCTCGGATGCGTGCCTGATTACACAATTACCGATCATCGGGAGCTGCTGAAGATTCTTCAGATCGCAGATTGATTCCCGGGATTCTCTGGCCCGCACCAGCGGTAGGTGTTAGCGTTCCGAGTGTTAGGTAAGGCTGTCTTTAGGCGAGACGAGGCGGATCCCCGGCATGCTCGCGACCTTCGTGATCGGGCTTCGCGAGGGCCTTGAGGCAGCGTTGATCGTCGGCATCGTGGCGGCCTTCCTGCGCCAGCGCGGCGGCGGTCACGCCTTGCGCTGGGTCTGGATCGGCGTCGCGTCCGCACTGATCATCTGCCTGGCGGTCGGGGTCATTCTTCAGGTGGTCTCGGCGAACCTTCCCCAGCGCCAGCAGGAGGGTCTGGAGACCGTCATCGGAGCCGTCGCCGTCGGCATGGTCACCTACATGGTCGTCTGGATGAGGCGCCACTCGCGTGACCTCAAAGGCCAACTGGAAGGCGTAGCCGGCACCGCGCTCGCCCAGAATTCCGCCAAGGCACTCATAGCGATGGCATTCCTGGCGGTGCTCCGCGAAGGACTGGAGACGGCGGTCTTCCTGCTCGCTGCATTCCAAGCCAGTGGCAATGGTCTGACGGCCGGCCTCGGTGCGCTACTGGGCATCCTCGTCGCGGTGCTGATGGGCTACGGCATCTACCGCGGCGGCGTCAAGATAAACCTCTCGAAGTTCTTTCGGGCCACCGGAATCGTGCTCGTGGTCGTCGCCGCCGGTCTGGTCATGACGGCGTTTCATACGGGTCACGAGGCAGGGTGGATCAACTCCGGCCAAGACCAGCTCTTCGACATTTCCTGGTTGGTACGCCCCGGCTCGGTCCAGGCCTCGCTGATCACCGGGGTGCTCGGGATCCAGTCCAAGCCGACCGTGATCGAGGTCGTTGCCTGGCTGGTGTATCTGGTGCCGGTGCTGGTGTACATCGCCTGGCCGCCGGGCCGGCGGGTGCCTTGGCGCCCCATCGCGTGGGCCGCCTCCGGCCTGGCGGTCGCTTGCGCGGTCGGAGCGGTGGCGTTCGCCGCGGCGGCACCGTCCAAGCCGAATCCGGCTGCCGCGGCGACGTGGACCAGTGCCGTCAGCGGCACCACGACCACGCGGATCACGACGGCGGGCTTCGCGGCCGCGCGGCAGCAGCCCGTCACCGCCACCGTTCTGTGGTCGACGGTGGGCGCCACGAAAACCGGCACCGACCAACGCGCCGGCATCGATGTCGAGGTGCTGGGTCGGGCGACGTCGGCGGCTGTCTCCGGCGACGCGACGCTGCCCACCGGGGTGACGCTCGATGAGCTGCGTCAGCTCGATGGCGGCCGGTTGCCGATCGGGCTCCAGCCGACAGACGTGCGCGGAAGCATTCCGCTGACCTACCAGCAGCAGGTCACCGACACGTACTGGCGTGACCCACAGACCGGCAGGCTGCTCGACGCGAGCCGGCGCACCGTCGTCGTCGCCAGCGCAAAGGTCGGATCCGCCCCTTTGGTGCTGGGCGAAGTGCGCACCACGGAGCTGGCGGCCACCCCCGCCGCCCGGGCCGCGGCGGCCGTCGACGATCGGCAGCTGCGGGCTACGGCAGCGCGGTCGCAATCGTGGGGGTCGGACTACCCGACGCTGCTCGGCACTGGCGGCGGTGGCGATGGGCGGGCTGGCGATCGGGGCCTTTGTTGCGAGCCGGCGGCGGACGGCGAGTCGAGCTGGTCACTGCCGCAACTGCTGATGTCCAGCCGTCTGGTGAGGGCGACGCAGTCGAGCTCGCGGATGCGTCTTCAGCAACCTCCGAGCGGGTCTCCGTCCGCTAATTGGTTAGGGTATGTTTCCCTAAACTCGGATGATCGCCTATCGCGAAGACTTCTCGGAGGAACGATGACGACACGTGCGCTTGCCGGCAGTATCGGGGGCGCTCGCACTCGCGACGCTGGCTGCCTGTGGCAGCAGTTCGAGCTCGGGGGCCAGCGCCAAGCCGTCCGCCTCCGGCAGTGCCGACGCCCGCACGGTCAACATCACGATCACCAACGACGGCTGCAAGCCCGACGTCACCGATTACAAGTCCGGGCCGCTGACCTTCCAGGTGAAGAACAAGGACGCGACCGGGGTCACCGAGGTCGAGCTGCTTTCCTCCGACCGGATCATCGGCGAGAAGGAAAACCTGGCACCCGGGTTCTCCGGCAGCTTCGCGCTGGAGCTCAGCGCCGGCGAATACACGGTCTACTGCCCCGGGGCGACCACCGAGAAGTCGACGATCAAGGTCACCGGCGGCACCGTGTCCTCGGCCCCGACCACCATCTCGAGCCTGTTGGCCGCCGGCACCAAGGAGTACGCCGACTACGTCAACACCCAGGTCGGCCTGATGATCACTAATACCCAGCCGCTCGTCGCGGCGATCCAGGCGGGCGACCTCGCCGCCGCGCAGAAGGCCTACGCCAACGCCCGGGCCTACTACGAGCGCATCGAGCCGGTAGCCGAGTCATTCACCAGCGGCAAGGACAACCTCGACGCCGACATCGATGCCCGCGCCGACGACGTACCCACCGCTGAGCTGGACCGGCTACCACCGCATCGAGAAGGGCCTCTTCCAGGACAAGTCGCTCGCGGGCCTGGATCCCTACGCGACGGGGCTGATGACCAACATCGAGAAGCTGCAGGGGCTCACCAAAAATCTGACATACCAGCCCGCCGAGCTTGCCAACGGCGCCGTCGGACTGCTCGACGAAGCATCCAAGACGAAGATCACCGGCGAGGAAGAGCGCTACTCCCACATCGACCTTGTCGACCTGCAGGGCAACGTCGAGGGCTCCGAGCAGGCGTTCGCTGCGCTCAAGCCGGCGTTGGACAAGATCGACCCGACGCTGAGCTCGACGATCGCGACCCGGTTCGCCGCCTTGGACACCTTGCTCAACAAGTACCGCGACGCGTCGCAGCCCGGCGGGTTCGTCCTGTTCACCAAGCTGACTCCGGCTGACACGCGCGCCATCTCGCAGGCGATCACGGCCGTCAGCGAGCCGCTGTCGACGGTGGCCGGCAAGGTGGTCACCTCGTGAGCGAGGCCGGGCCCGACGCCGGCTCTGGCGCCGGCAGCTCTCGCCGCTTCTCGCGACGAGGGCTGATCGGAGCTGCTGTCGGGGCCGGCGTCGTGGTGGCTGGTGGGGTCGGCTACGGCATCGCAGAGGCGAGCGAGGATTCCGGATCCAAAGATTCGGCCTCTGCCGTCGTGCCGTTCTACGGGGAGCATCAGGCGGGCATCGCCACCGACGCGCAGGATCGGCTGGCATTCGCCGCGTTCGACGTCACCAGCGTCAACGTCGAAGACCTGAAGGCGATGCTCGGCCTGTGGGCCGCCGCCGCCAGCCGGATGACTGCCGGGCTGCCGGTCGGATCCGTGGAGGGTCAGCCGCAGTCACCGCCGGTCGACACCGGTGAGGCGCTGGGGCTGGCTCCAGCTCAGCTGACGATCACGGTCGGCTTCGGGCCGTCGCTCTTCGACGATCGCTTCGGTCTCGCCAAGCGCCGTCCGGCGGCGTTGACGCCGTTGCCGACCTTGCCCGGCGACCAACTGGACTCCACCACCAGCGATGGCGACATCTGCGTGCAGGCCTGCTCGAACGACCCCGTCGTCGCCTTCCACGTCATCCGCAATTTCGCCCGGATCGGCCGGGGCACGGTGGTCATGCGATGGTCGCAACTCGGCTTCGGCCGTACCTCGAGCACGAGCACCGGGCAGGCGACGCCGCGCAACCTGATGGGCTTCAAGGACGGCACCAACAATCTGAAGTCACAGGACCAGGCGGCGCTCGACAAGTTCGTCTGGGTCGGTGACGAGACCGATCAGTCGTGGATGCGCGGCGGGTCCTACCTGGTGAGTCGCCGCATCCGGATGCAGATCGAATCGTGGGACGCCGACTACCTCGCCGATCAGGAAAACGTCATCGGCCGCGTCAAGGACACCGGCGCACCCCTGGGTGAGAAGAACGAGTTCGACACCGTCGATCTGGCCGCCAAGACCAGGAGCGGCGAGCCGGTGATCCCGGTTGACGCTCACATCCGCCTCGCCAGCCCCGACAACCACGGCGGCGAGAAGATCCTGCGTCGCGGCTACTCGTTCACCGACGGCAACGACCCGGCCACCGGGCAGCTCGAAGCCGGCCTCTTTTTCATCTGCTACCAGAAGGACCCGCGCAAGCAGTTCGTGCCGATCCAACTCGCGCTGGGCACCCACGACGCGCTCAACGAATACATCAAGCACGTCAGCAGTGGCCTTTTTGCCGTGCCCCCAGGGGTTTCGGGCGCGGGCGACTGGTTCGGCCGCGAGCTCTTCTCGTAACCGATTACGCCGCGGCCAGCGGAGCCAGTGCCTCCGCCAGCGGCGCCAGCACCGCAGGGTTGAGCGGCGGCTGGAGGTAGATGATCGCCAGATCGAGGCCGGCGTCCTTGAACTTTGCGGCCTCCTCCACCACCCGCGCGATCTCGTCCTTGGAGTCCGAGCCGATCCACAGGTGACTCGACAGCGTGATCTCCTCGGGGTCGCGTCCCACGTCGCGGCAATGGCTGAACAGGACGTCGCGTTTGCGGGCGAAGTCTTCCACCGGGCCGCCGAGGAAGTTCCAGTGCTGGGCGTATTGCGCGGCCGTCAGCAGCGTCCGGCGTTCGCCGTTGCCGCCGATGACGATCGGCGGATGCGGGCGCTGAGGCCCCTTCGGCTCACACCGGGCATCGGTCAGCTGGTAGTAGCTGCCGTCGAAGTCTGTCGACTCCTGCGACAGCAGCCCGATGAGCACCTGGCAGCCCTCTTCGAACCGGTCGCTGCGCTCGCGTGGCGTACCGAGTTCGATTCCGTACGCGCTGGACTCCTGCTCGTTCCATCCGGCCCCGACGCCAAGCTCCAGACGTCCGCCGGAGATGATGTCGACGGTGGCCGCCATATTGGCCAGCACGGCGGGATGGCGGTAGTGAATGCCGGTGACCAGGATCCCGAGTCGAAGCCGCTGGGTCGCCTGCGCCAGAGCGGTGAGCGCCGTCCAGCCTTCCAGGCAGGGGTCGCGCGGATCAGCCGCCTTCTGCGGCGACCAGATGGGATAGAAGTGATCGAACAGCCAGCCGGACTCGTACAAGTCGATCCCCTCGGCTTCGCGCCAGACGGCCAGCATGTCGGCCCAGGTGGTGTTCTGCGGTGAGGTCTTGAACGCGAATCGCATGAAGCCATACTGGCGCGCTGCCATCAGAGCGGAGAATCGGGCCCATGACGACACTCGATGACGCCGCGGAGATCGGCCGGCAGGAGCAGGGTCTGGTGGTCGTTTCGACGCTGCGCCCCGACTCCTCCATTCAGTCCTCCCTCGTCAACGCAGGGGTGATGCCTCATCCGCTCGGCGGAGAGCGGGTAGTCGCTTTCGTGACCTACGGCAAGGTGAAGTTGGCACATCTGCGGGCCCGCCCCGTCGTGACGGTGACCTTTCGCACCGGCTGGCGCTGGGCGGCGGTGGAGGGCCGTGCCGAGCTGTTCGGGCCCGACGATCCGCACCCGGCCGTCGACGCGGAGCGGTTGCGACTCCTGCTCCGTGAGGTCTTCGCGGCGGCTGGCGGCACTCATGACGATTGGGAGGCCTACGACCAGGTGATGCTCGAGCAGCACCGCACTGCCGTGCTCATCGTTCCCACCAGGATCTACAGCAACTGATAGACGAGGCGAGGCATGAGCATCCAGCCGACAGGTCCAGCTCGAACCGTCGCTCGGGTCACCGACAAACTGCGTCTCGGACCCGACGCACAGGTGGATGACAAGGCGATGATCATCACGCCGCAGGATCCCGCGCTCACCGACCCGTTTCTCATGATGGCTGAGGACTGGTTCTCCGAGCCCGGCTTCGAGTGGCACCCCCACCGGGGCCTGGAGACGGTGACGACCGTGCTGGATGGAGTGCTCGAGCACGGAGACAACCTGGGAAACGTGGGCGCGCTCGAGCCGGGTGACGTGCAGTGGATGACCGCCGGCCGCGGGATCATTCATCGCGAACTCGCGTATCGCAACGAGTACGTGCACACCCTTCAGCTCTGGCTCAATCTGCCGGCCCGCTCGAAGATGGCCGACACCCGCTACCAAGACGTACTGGCGGCGGACCGGCCCACGGTGGCGCGCGGTGGCGCCGTGCTCGACGTCATTTCCGGACAGGTGGCCGGCGCGCAGGGGCCAGCCCTCAACCATCAGCCGGTGCAGGGCGCGATCGTCACGCTGGAGCCGGCAACGACGCTCGACTATGCGCTGCCGGCGAGTCATCGCGCCTTCGCGTACGCGCTGTCGGGTCAGGCGACCATCGCCGGCCGGCTCGTGACCGATGGCCAGACTGCCTGGTCGGATCCGGTGCCCGGTCAGCGCGGAGACTCCTACCTCCGCCTGGCGGCTGCTGATCAGGACGAGCCGATCAAACTCATGATCTACAGCGGCGAGCCGATCCGCGAGCGGGTGGAGTTCGGCGGCCCGTTCGTCATGAACAAACCCAGCGAGATTGCGCAGGCCTTCAGCGACTTCCAGGCCGGCAAGTTCGGTCCGGTGCCCCGTCAGCTGCGGTTGAAAGCCCGCCGCTGACGGCGGGAGCCGACAGACAAACAGCCCCGGCCGACTCGAGAGTCGACCGGGGCTGCCCGATGTCTTGCTGCTACAGCATGAAGAGCATTTCCTGGTAGGTCGCCAGCGGCCAGAGGTCGTCGGCGACGAGGTGCTCGAGTGCATCCGACGCCTTGCGGACGGCTTCCATGCTCGGGAGGAAGTCGTTGAGCGCTTCCTCCGCCTCTTCAAGCGGCGTGGTCGCGTGCTCGTGACCAAGGTGGTCGCGGAGCTCGACGATTCCCGCGCGGAGCGCCGCGATCCCGGCAGACACCTCATCGAGCGTCGAGGTGTCGTACTCGACGCCCAATGACTTGAGGGCGGCAAGGTTGGTGGCTAGCTCGGTCTGGTAGCGCAGCGCGGCCGGCAGGATGATCGTCGACCCCATCTCCAGCGTCGTACGGGCTTCGACGCCGATGCTGAGGGCGTACTGCTCCAAGGAGATCTCGTAGCGGCTGTGCATCTCACGGTGGTTGAAGACCCCGTAGTGGCTGAACAGCTCCATTGCCTCTTCGGTGATGAGCTGAGGCAGCGCGTCGAGGGTGGTGCGCAGGTTGGGAAGGCCGCGGGCGGCCGCCTCGATCTGCCAGTCCTCGGAGTAGCCGTCACCGTTGAACACGACGCTGCCGTGAGCGTTGATGATCTCCTCGAGCACCTTCTGCACCGCCGCGTTGAACTCCAGGCCGTCGGCAATGGACGCCTCGAGTTCGTTGGCGATGTGGTCGAGGGCCTCGGCCAGGATGGTGTTGATCGTGACCATGGGGCCGGCGATGGACTGCAGCGAGCCCGGGGCACGGAACTCGAAGCGGTTGCCGGTGAAGGCGAAGGGGCTCGTGCGGTTACGGTCACCTGGGTCGGTCGGCAGCACCGGCAAGGTGTCGACACCGATCTGCAGGGAGCCCTTCTCCTTGGAGGAGGTGGCACCACCCTTGGCGATCTGGTCGAACACGTCGGTCAGCTGGTCCCCGAGGAAGATCGAGATGATCGCCGGCGGGGCCTCATTGGCGCCCAGACGGTGGTCGTTGGTCGCGGAGGCGACCGAGGAGCGCAGCAACCCGCCGTACTTGTGCACCGAGCGGATGACCGCAGCGCAGAAGACCAGGAACTGGGCGTTGGCGTGCGGGGTGTCGCCCGGCAGCAGCAGGTTGCCCTCGGTGGAGTTACCCAGCGAGAAGTTGACGTGCTTACCCGAGCCGTTGATGCCCTCGAACGGCTTCTCGTGGAAGAGGCAAGCCATGCCGTGCTTCTTGGCGACCCGCTTGAGCGTGACCATCAGCAGCTGCTGGTGGTCGGCTGCCACATTCGAGCGCTCGAACATCGGGGCCAGCTCGAACTGGCCGGGAGCGACCTCGTTGTGACGGGTCTTGGCCGGGATGCCGAGCTTGAAGAGCTCACGCTCTGTGTCGAGCATGTAACCGAGAACGCGCTCCGGAATCGCACCGAAATAGTGGTCGTCGAACTCCTGGCCCTTCGGGGGCTTCGCGCCGAAGAGGGTGCGTCCGGTGTTGAGGAGGTCGGGGCGTGAAAGGAAGAAGCTCTCGTCGATCAGGAAATACTCCTGCTCGGCGCCGGCGAAGGACACGACGGCGTCCGGGTTCTCGTGACCGAAAAGCTTCAGGATGCGCTCGGCCTGCGCGGCCATGGCCTGCTGCGAGCGGAGCAGCGGGGTCTTGTGGTCGAGGGCCTCACCGGTCATCGAGACGAAGACGGTGGGAATGCAGAGGGTGTTGCCGTTCGGGTTCTCCACGATGTACGCCGGGCTGGTGACATCCCAGCCGGTGTAGCCGCGGGCTTCGAACGTCGAGCGCAGTCCGCCGTTGGGGAAGCTGGACGCGTCCGGCTCGCCCTGGGTAAGCGTCTTACCAGCGAATTCAGCGATGGACGATCCGTCGCCCCCGGGCTCGAGAAAGCTGTCGTGCTTTTCGGCGGTGAGTCCGGTCAGGGGGTAGAAGACGTGGGCGTAGTGGGTCGCGCCCTTCTCCATCGCCCAGTCCTTCATGGCGATAGCGACCGCGTCAGCAATGCTCGGGTCCAGCGGCTTGGAGTGCTCGAGAGTGCCCAGCACCGACTTGTAGACGGCTTTCGGGAGCCTCTTCTGCATAACCGACTTGCTGAAGACGTTCTCGCCGAAGATCTCGCCGGGGACCTCGCCCGCCACGAAGCTCGGGGCCGGTGGCGTGTAGTCCTTTACTGCGCTGATCGCCTCGAGGCGAGCACTGCTTCCGCTCATACTGGCTAACTCCTTGATATCGCTGAACACGGCTGGAGATTGAAAAGGGGGAGGGGTTTGCGCAACTTCCGCACTCGTGACCTGCCAAATTAGGCGCGCAAAGTACCGGACATGTTTCAGACTCGTGACAGATGGGAACCCGCAGCTGTGCATTCGCCAACGTTTGAGGCATATCGCCAGACCCGAACACGTATGACCGATCTGATCGGCGGCGCCAGCACCGACGAGCTCGAACGCACGGTGCCCGCGTGCCCAGAATGGGAAGCACGGGATCTGCTCGCCCATGTGGTGTCCCTGCCGGCAGCGCTCGGCGGTGGCCGGATGCCGGCGGGGGACCTCCAGGAATGGCTCGATCTGCTGGTCGCCGAGCGTGAGTCCCAAGCCGTGGGATCACTGCTGACCGAGTGGCACTCGCTCGACGATGCCCTGGAGTCGCTGCTCAATGGGCCCGCCGGACTACTGTTCGATGATCTGGCGATACACGAGCACGACCTGCGGGGCGCCCTCGCCAAGCCCGACCACGCCGCGCTGAACGTGCCGGAAGTGATGCCCCGAGTGCTGGCTGCATTCGCCCGGCCGCTTCAGGAGGCAGGTCTAGCGCCTATCGAGGTACGTGCTGCGGGGCAGTCGTGGGCGAGTCATTCGGGTGAGGCCGGATGGACGCTGCTCGTGGAGCCGTGGGAAGCGGTCCGAGCCCTGGCCAGCCGCCGGACCGAGGCGGAGCTGCTGGAGCTTCCCGCTCTCGGCGACGCCGGTGCCTATCTGCCCGTTCTGGATAACCATCTCCCGCTTCCACTGAGGACCCTCGCGGAAGCGTAGGGACGTCGGTAAGTCACGCTAGGGCGATTTGGGGATCCGGGCAGGCCTTCGACGTCGCAGTGAAGGCCGGCAGATCGATGGCCTCCCGGGTATGGCGGAAGTCCAGCGCCTCAGCGAGGTTCTTGGCGTTCGCGTCGCGTGCGCTCATCGGCTTCAGCCCCCAGCGCCACTCGATCATCCGCAATATCGAGCAGTGCTCGTAAGGCCCCGCCGTCTCGATCTTCTGGGGAGCGAAAGGCCCCATGGCAATCGCCGGCACCCGAAATCCCAGTCGCTTGAAGTCGGGGTGGGGAGCCGGGTTGGGGTTCACGTTGTCGTCGATGACAGTCGGCGGGACGACGTGGTCGTAAAAACCGCCGTTCTCGTCAAAATTGAGGACGAAGACCATTCGGTCCCATTGCGGACTCTTTGTCAGCGCGTTGTAGACCTCGGCGACATAGCTTTCGCCGGCCTCGATGTCACCGTGCGGGTGGTAGTCGTTCGACGTACCCAGATATTCCGAACGGGTGGTGTAGTCGGGGTCTATGAACGTGACGTTCGGCAGCTTTCCGGCTGCTGCTGCGGTGAAGAACTCGTCCTTGGGGTGCGTGAGGCTGTCGTACTTCTTGGACGCATAAAGCTCAGTCATCGGCTCACCCCACGTGTAGTAGCCCGAGGTGAGATTCGCTTCGCTCAGCCGGTCGAAAATGGCCAGCTCGAGCTTGGAGGGGCGGGGCTGGCCGGGCAGCGGAAATAAGCCCGTGTCGTCGACGTCGGTGGCGGCGGACAGCTGGTAGAAGCGGTTCGGCCAGGTAGGCCCGAGGATCGAGCAGTGGTAATTGTCGAACAGGGTGAAGCCCTTTGCCAGGGCGCCAAGGATCGGCACCTGGGCGCTTTCGTAATAACCAATCGGAAAATGGTCGCCGGTGAACTGGGTCTTCAGAAAGCCGTCGCATTTCCCATTGTTGAAATGGGTTGCCATCGCTTCCCAGGTATGGTCGGGGTCCTTGTCTCCGCACGCCTGGGTGTTCGACCCGAGCGGGGCAGTGGTGGCCGTTCCGCCCTTGTAGCCGGGATAGGCCAGCCCGGCCTGCTTGCCGTTGACCCCTGGGAGCCAACCGAGCAGGTGGTCGAAGGAGCGGTTTTCCATCATCAGCACGACGACGGTGTCGAACGGTGCCTTGGATGGGTCGCTGATTCCGCCGACGCTCAGGGCCGCTGACGTATGCGGCGCCGCTGTCGGGGTGGCACCCGACGATGACGACGAGCCGCAGGCCTCCAAAGCGAGCACTGCCGCCGATCCGGCCGCGCCGGCGATGAATCCGCGCCGGGTGAGGGGGGTCAACGTCGCTTCGTTTGGTCGGTCACGTGGGGCGCGCCTTCACTGATCACCGGGGCATTCTGCGTTGGGCCCGCTCATTCCGGCTCGATGGCGCGCCGGGAGCTCACTACGCGTAGGCACCACCATGAGGTCGGGATGCCGCGACCGTACCAAGCAGAACGAGCGCTCCGCCGATACAGGTCCAAGCAGTGAATGGCCAGGCCGCCAGCCGTTCCACCGCGGCCCGCCCCACCCCGCCGCCCTTACCGGCGAGGAGCAGCACGGTGCCAAGGAGTGACGCTCCACCCAGCAGAAAGGTCAGCCCGGCCACGCGGCGCCGACCGGATGATCGCAGCGCGAAACCGGCGGCCAGCGTTCCGAGGCCTGCCGTTGCCAGGTGAATAGTGGCGGCGACGGCGTGCCAGGGTCTGCCGGTGTCCTCGGGAAACGCGGCGACGAAGGGGAGCGCGGCGCCGGATATGACCAGTAGTACGAGGGCAGCCCGCGACGAGGGGATGTCGGGCAGCAGCGGGTCGCAGGAGTACGGCACCGGCAATGATCTGCGCGCCGAGCAGCACGAAACCCGCGTTGACCAGGGCATGGCGTGGCGAGCAGACCAGCGTGCCGCCGCCGCCCGCGTAACTACCGCACGAGGTAGCGCCCAGGTCGCTGATCCAGCTGTGGGCCAGGCTGTAGGGCCGTGAACCGCGCCAACCCTGCTCGGCGACGGCTTGAACCACGAAGAACTGGGCGGTGGTCAGCCAGACCAGCCCACCGGCCAGGAACCGGGGCCTGGCCACGCGTCACTGTTGCACGCAGTGGGTTCAGGCGGCGAGCAGCAGCCGGGTCCAAGCATCGGTGAGCCAGCGCTCAAATCGCTCGGGAGTCCAACCCCGCTCGTGGACCAGCAGGACGAAGTACTCGGAAGAGTTGAGGCTCCAGACGATGTCGGCCACGTCCTCATCCGATAGGTCAGCTCTCACCTGACCGGTGCTGCGCAGATCCGCCGCGAACAGCCTCATGTTTGCCGCTCGCCGCTCGGAGATCTCCCTCCACAGCGACCGGCAGCTCGCGTCGGTCGATCCCGCCTCGCGCAACGCCAGGAAAATGGGGGCGAGGCGCTGCTGTACCCGGGCGATCGACGCGGCGTAGATGGCGAGCTTCTCGCGGGCGTCGCCGGCCGCCCTGACCTGGGCGACGTAATCGCGTTGCAGCGCCGGGACCGCCTGAGCCTGACCCGAGATGGACGTCTCCACCAGCTCGCGCATCAGGGCCGGTTTGCGTCCGACGGAGGCGTAGACCGTGTCGAGCGCTACACCGGCCCGCTCGGCGATCGCCGTCACCGTCGTCTTCGCGTAGCCCTGACTCGTGAAGAGGTCGCGGGCCGCCGCCAGCACGGCTTCCCGGGTAGCGAGGGCTGCAGCGTCACGGCGGGGGGCCCGGTAACGACGCGAAGACACCTGCTGGTTGACGGCGTCAGTCATCAGCGCCTAGGTTACCAACATTCATCCGAAAGTCTTTCGGACCAAATTAGGAGTGCCCGTGTACGCCTTTACGCAGGATGTTCCGATCGACGAGGCCTTCTACCGCAAGATCATTGACGGAATCGGCGACGAGCCTGTGGCCGGGTCCGTCCTGCACCTGTGCGTACGGCTGCCCGCCGGCGGTCTGCGCTACATCGACGTATGGGAGTCCGAGGAGGCGTGCACCAAGGCTTTTGAGGAGCGCATCCACCCCGCTGTCGATGCAGCTTTCGGTGGTTCACGGCCGGGGATCGAGCCGACCTTCGAGGTGCTCGACGTCATCGACGCAAGTGGGTCGGCCGTTGCGCCCTCGTAGGGTCAGCGAACCCTAGGGTTCGATCAGGCGTCGCAACTGCTGGCGGATGTCGTCCTGGACCGTGTCCGGATCTTGCTCCTCCAGGTGCAGCGCAGCACGGATGAACGGGTTGAAAAATCGCCAGCCGAAGGCCATCGCCAGCGCCGCCGCCGTGGTCAATCTGGCTGTCGTTTCGTCCGCCTGGCTTCCGGCCGCCGAGAGCGGTGGGAGCTCATCGAGA
This sequence comes from uncultured Actinomycetota bacterium, assembly GCA_963839015.1. GTDB lineage: Bacteria > Actinomycetota > Actinomycetes > Frankiales > Frankiaceae > DATAZK01. The sequence goes on from CAWITL010000004.1 coordinate 96,472, forward strand.
GTTGTGTGCCGCCGGTAGCTGTCGGCTGATCTGCCGGTATCGCCGGTGAGCAACGACCAGGCAAGCAGGCGCAGGTAGGGGCCGGTGTCGAAGGAGCTGCCGAGCAGATCTTCGAGCGCGTCAACGTAGTTGGGCGCGGCACCCAGATGGGCCCGCCAGCGCTCGGCATAGCGCTCGAGCAGCCGTTCCAGCAGGACGTCCTTGGTACCGAAATGCCGGTAGACGAGGCCATACGTCACCCCGGCGTCCTGCGCGATGGCGCGCAGCGATACCTCCGCTGGACCGGCGGCCGCGAAGAGCCGCTCGGCGGCGTCAAGCACGGCGTCGGTGATCTCGTCTTTACCGGTCGGGCGCTGGGGGTTCAGGGGGCTTACCGGTGGCGGAGAAAGGGACAAGGCGACGCCTCCTTGACAGGTGTAGCCAATGGCTACAGGATAGCCCTGACGCAGCCGGAACGAAGGAGCACTACGCCGTGCGATTCTCCCTGATCTACGAGGCGCAGACCGCCAACCCGTCCCGCGAGGGTGATCACCAGATCTTTCGTGAGGTACGCGAGCAGGCGCTGCTGGCCGACGAACTGGGCTTCGACGTCATCTGGGCCGTCGAGCACACCGCGCTCACGATGTACGCGCACATGAGCGCCCCGGAGACCTTCCTGGCATACGTCGCAGGGGCGACCAAGCGCATCCGCATCGGCCACGGGGTGATCTGCCTTCCGGTCCAGATGAACCACCCGTCAAGGTTGCCGAGCGCTGCGCGACGCTGGACATCCTGTCCGACGGCCGGCTCGAGGTCGGTTTCGGCAAAGGCGGCACCCAGCAGGAGTCGGGAACCTTCGGCTACGACATCACGACGCTACGGCCGATGATCGAAGAGGCAATGCGGCTCATCCCGCGCTTCTGGGTGGAAGACGTCGTCGAGCACCACGGAGAATTCATCGATGTGCCGGCCCGGCCGGTGCATCCGAAGCCGCTGCAGGCGCCGCACCCCCGCCTTTACATGGCCTGCACTCACGCCGAAAGCCTGGTCGACGCAGGCGCGCGCGGCATCGGTGCCCTGGTGCTCGGATTCGGCGGTCCGGAGCAGGTCGCCGAGAAGAATCGGGTCTACCGGCAGGCGTACGCGAATCGCGACCCGGAGCAGCAGGTCGGCTTTCGCCCGACCGAACATTTCGCGGCGCTGTGCCCGGCCGTTGTCCTCGAGGACGGGCAGGCGGCCCGCCGGATGGGCGTGCGTGGTCAGCGGTTCTTCATGGAGTCGATCGGCCACTGGGCAAGCGGCGGCAAGATGCCTTTGCCCACTCCGGACGAGTGGCCGCTGGACATGACCACCACCACCGGCGACGGCACGCAGGTGATCGAGGCGCAGATCGGCTCAGAGCGGGTGAGCGTCGACTTCTCCGACCCGAGCATGGCGCTGCTCAATCCGAATCACGCCTACGGCACGGTCGACGACGCGATCGGCTACGTCACCAGGCTCATCGACGCCGGCGCCGACGAGATCCTCTTCCTCAACCAGATGGGGACCATCCCCCAGTCAGCGATGATGGAGACGATCCGTAACCTCGGCGAGCACGTGATCCCGTACTTCCGCACCGGTCCCGGCAAGAAGTTGATCGAAGACCGGGACGCCCGGGTGAAGGACGTTGCGCTAGCCGACGCCTGACAGCACAAACCCCCTATTTGTCGCTTTCGCTGCGGATTAGCGACAAATAGGGGGGATGAGAGGTAGGGCTCAGCGTCAGAGGGCTGACTTCTCCAGCACGTGGACGCCACAGGCGGAGCCGAGGCCGATCACGTGTGCCAGACCCACCTTGGCGCCTTGGATCTGGCGGTCGCCGGCCTCGCCGCGCAGGTGGTGGCAGACCTCCCAGATGTTGGCGATGCCGGTGGCGGCGATGGGGTGCCCCTTGGACTCCAGGCCTCCGGACACGTTCACCGGGGTCTTGCCGTCGCGCCAGGACGCGCCTGACTCGAAGAAGTCGACGGCTCCGCCCGGCTCGCACAGCCCGAGGTTGTCGTAGTGCACCAACTCGGCGGTGGCAAAGCAGTCGTGCAGCTCGACGAGATCGAGGTCGTCGGGGGAAATGCCCGCCTGGTTGTAGGCCTGCTGGGCAGCGTTACGCGTCAGGGTGTTGACGTTGGGAAGCACCTGGCAGGCCTCTTCCCAGGGGTCACTCGTCAGGATCGACGCTGAGATCTTGACCGCGCGGCGCTGCTGCTCCAGCGACAGGGTCTTCAGCTTGGAGTCGCTCACGACGACGGCCGCCGCAGCACCATCGCAGTTGGCCGAGCACATCGGACGGGTGTTGGGGTAGGCGATCATGATGTCGTTCATGATCTGGTCGAGCGTGAAGCGCTTCTGGTAGGCCGCCAGCGGGTTCAGCGTCGAGTGCGCGTGGTTCTTCTCGCTGATCTTGGCGAAGAGCTCGAAGGTTGCGCCGCCGTACTTGTGGTCGTACTCCATCCCGATCTGGGCGAAGACGCCCGGCATCGTCTGGGTGCCGATGCGCCCGTCCGTGCCGGCTACCGCGCCGACGCGACCCGACGGGGTCCAGTTCGGGTTGTCTGCCGCCCGCGATCCGCCGGCCAGTAGGCCAGCGCCGGAGAGCTTCTCGACTCCGAATGCCAGTCCCATGTCGCACTCGCCGGCCTTCACCGCCATCACGGCAACACGCAGCGCGGTGGCCCCGGTGGCACACGCGTTAGCGACGTTGAAGACCGGGATGCCGGTCTGGCCTATCTGCTTCTGCAGCTGCTGACCGATGCCGCCCGAGGCACCCATGAGATGGCCGCCGGCGAGCACGCCGATGTCTTTCATGGTGACGCCTGCGTCGGCGAGGGCTCCGAGAGCGGCCTCGGCGGCAAGGTCCACGGGGTCCTTGTCGACGTGCTTGCCGAACTTCGTCATTTTGATCCCGAGGATCCAGACGGCTTCGCTCATCTTCGTGCCTTTCGGTGGTAACTAGGCAGGCTCGAAACCGAAGCCGATCGCTTCGGTGCCTTCCGCGTCGGGGCCAAGCGAGTATGTCGCCAGTCTGACCTGCATACCGGTCTTCACGTGCTCAGGGTCGGGCGGGCAGTTGATCACGTTCGCCTGCACGCTGGTGCCCTTGCAGTCGATGATCGCGGGCACGAAAGGCACCGGAATGCCGGGCGCCGCCATCGAGACGATGGAGTACGCGCGCACCTCGCCCTCGGTGGCAATCTCTGCCGTCGTAAAGGTGGTGCCTCCACAGGAGGCGCAGGCGTTGCGGCGGTCGAAGAACCTGGCGCTGCAGCTGGTGCATTCGTGGGCAACGAGATGCGGACTATCACCCAGCACGAGGTAGTCGACCAGCGGAATCTGGCTGGGCATACAACGTGTCTACCAAGACGCGACACGAACAGTCAAAGGAGTGCGTAATCGTCACTACGCAAGTATTTCCTGCATGCTGCGTGGGAGAGATGGGTCACAAGGGGTAGGAGACGGGTGTGGATATGCGAATTAACGCCTCAATAGCGACAGAATCCCCCGCCTCCTCACTCTCCGTCTACTCGCGTTCGCATGACACCTCTGACGTGGCACTTCTTTCCGTAACAGCCGATCCCTCGACGGTCGACGCATCGCCCCAGCGGGTCAGCAGCTGGGTCCGGATTGCCGAAGGCGCCGTCGCGCTGACAGTTCTGTACGCCCTCATCGGAGCCGGAATCGGGGCCATAGCGGGCGCAGTACTGCTGGGCTTGGCCGTCGGTTTCGCCACCGGCGTAGCGGCGGTCGCGGCGATCCTGCTGATCTCGGGAGCTTCGGCCGGTTCCGAGCGCCATGTCGACCGCGTGATCGCGCACTTCCCGCGGCAGGCCTCGGGCTCATAGAGCAGGCTCGCGAGCATCCGATCTGCCCGGCGACGACCGGGATGAACCGTTGGCGCAGTCGGTGCGAATACCGGATGTGTCGGGGACCGCGCAGATTGTCGAGCAGACTCTAAGAGTGTCCCCGCCGCCGAAGCCCCAGCCCGATGGCACGTCGGCGCTTGACGTTGGCGCCGTCATCGCCCGCCTGGTCGCGGGGGATCAGGAGGCGCTCGGCGAGGTCTACGACGAGTACGGAAGCCGCTGTTACGCACTGGCCAGACGCCTGCTCGGAGACGCCGGGCTTGCGGAGGATGCCGTTCAAGAGGCCCTCCTGGCGTTATGGCGGGCCCCGGAGCGCTTCGATGCGACGCGCGGCAGCCTTGCCACCTTCCTGCTCACCCTCACTCATCGCCGTGCCGTCGACGTCTTGCGCCGGGAGGCGCTCCAGCGTCGCGGCCGGGTCGCCACCGACGACGGATTGGTCGAACTGGCGTCCAAGGACGCAGGCACCGCGGAGCAGGCCGTGGCTCGGCTCCAGGGCGCGGAAGTGCGGGAGGCGCTCAAGGAGCTGCCCGCCCCGCAGCGCGAAGCTCTGCTGCTCGCGTACTTCCAGGGTTACACGCAGCGCGAGATCTCCTCGATCACGGGCGCCCCGTTGGGCACCGTGAAGACGCGCATGCTTGCCGGAGTACGCGCCTTGCGCGTTCAGCTCGGAGCCCGCTACAGCAATCTGGGTGAGCTCCGATGAACGAGCACGAAGACTACGAAGGCCTGGCGGCCGGCTATGCGCTGCATGCGCTCGAGCCGGAGGACGAGCAGCGGCTGGCCGCGCATCTGTTGACCTGCAACAGCTGTGCCCGCCTGGTCGCCGACACGGCCGAGCTGGGCGCCGCTTTCGCCGACTTCCTGCCGCCTGAGCAGCCTCCGCCGTCCCTGCGAGCGCGCATTCTTGCTGCTGCCGCCGCTGAGCCGCGGGTCGGGAGTGAACCGGCAACCGCGGCGCCGGTGTCTCCGGCCGTACCTGCTGCCCCCGCACCCGCGGCTGACGCGCCGACGGTCGTTGCGGCCCCCGGTTCCGGGGGCGACGGAGCCTCGTCCCGCAGTCCGGTGCGCTCGCGTGCCCGTCGGATGCAGCTGCGCAGCCGCGTCGCCGTCGGTGCATTGGCGGCCGCGGTCGGCATCGCGGTAGCGGTTCCCGTGACTTTGGCTGTGGCTGACAGCGGCAAGTCAGCAGGCACTAATAGCGCGGTCGAGCAGTGGTTGCTTTCGCCCGGCTCGCGCGTGGTCACCCTGACCGGTACCGGAACGGCTACCGACTCGGCTGCGGCCAAGGCCGTCATGACCAACCAGGGCGTCTACCTGGTGGCCAACGGGCTGCCCGCCAACAACACCGACGACAGCGTCTACGTCCTCTGGGCGGCTGACACCCACGGGGTGCGCAGCGCGCTGGCGACCTTCGATGTGCACGGAACCTCCCCGGTCGCGCTCAAGGCGACCGACCTGCCGTTCAAGATGTCCGACGTCAGCCAGGTAGCGGTCTCCTTCGAAGCCGGACGCAAGGCGCCGGCAAGTCCGACTCACGTCGTGCTAAGTGGGACGACGGCCTAGGGCTCAGATGGGCGAGCTGGGCGGGGTGGCCGACGTGGCAAGGGGATGAACCCACTGGTGCGGCGCACGTATTCGGCGTAGCCCGGCCGCCGCTCCGCCATTCCCTTTTCCAGCATGGGTTTGCCGGTGCCGTTCGCGAGCGTGTAGGTCATGAGCGCGGTCGACAGGATCGTCAGTGCCCCCTGCCACTGCTGCGCGGCGATGAGGTAAAGGCCCCACCAGACGCAGGCGTCACCGAAGTAATTCGGGTGCCGGGTGTAACGCCAAAGACCTCGGTCCATGACCTGGCCTTTGGAATCCGGATCGGCCCTGAAACGGGTCAGCTGCCAGTCGCCGACGGACTCGAAGAAGAAGCCGATGGCAAAGACGGCGGTGCCGAGCCAGGTGAGCAGCCCTGGCGCGCTGTCCATGTACATGGCGACCTGCACCGGCAGCGAGACGAACCACATGACGATGCCCTGGGTGAGGTAGACCTTGCGCAGCGCGTAGAGCTGGCGGTTGCCGGGCGCTTTGGCGAGCAGTTCGGCATAGCGGGGGTCTTCGCCCTTGCCCCAATTGCGACGCCCGATGTGGATCGCCAGCCGAAGCCCCCACAAGGTGGTCAGCGCGGCGACCAACACCCGTCGGGTCGTGTCGCCATGGCCCGCGGAGGCGATCAGAGAGGTGATGGCTATGACCGCGAAACCCAGGCCCCACGTCACGTCGATGACGCTGTGGTGGCCTCGCCAGAGTGCGATGGCGAAGGTGATGGCGAGGGTGATCGCCACTGCCGCGAGCGTTATGGGCAGGCCGCGTAAGAACGGCGCTGTGGAGAAGGCGGATCCAGCAGCAGGGTAGGGCGGCACTGTCGCTGTCTACCCCGCGTAGCCGTTGCGTGTCGCAGGCATCGAGCTCGTCCCGTCGGCGGCGGGTTTGACGGCCAGGATCTGATCAACACCCATGCGGCCCTCCTCGAAGGCGAGTGCCCCGCCCACGAAATACAGCCGCCAGACGCGGGCGACTTCTTCGCCCACCAGGGCGACCGCGTCATCCCAGCGTTGTTCAAAAGTGTCGTACCAGGCCGCGACGGTGCGCACGTAGTGCTCGCGCAAGGCGTGCACATCGCGCGCCTCGAAGCCGGCCCGTTCCAGCAGGTCGACGGTCTGCCCGACCGGACGCATGTACATGTCAGGTGCGATGTAGGACTCGATGAAAGCACCGCCGCCCGGGTGGGAGTCGTGGCGGGACATCTGCTGCAGCAGCAATCGGCCTTCGGGACGCAGCTGGCGATACAGCTGACCTGCGTAAACCGGATAGTTGTCCGCCCCGACGTGTTCACCCATCTCCAGCGAGACGACCGCGTCGTAGGGTCCGTCCGCCACATCGCGGTAGTCCTGCAGCCTGATGTCGACCCGGTCAGCCAAACCCTCGTCTTTCGCGCGCTGCGATGCGAAGGCCTGCTGCTCGCGGGACAGGGTCACCCCCGTGACGCTGACGCCGTAGTTCGCAGCGGCGTGCAGCGACATCGAGCCCCACCCGCACCCGACGTCGAGGAGGCGCTGCCCCGGCTTCAGATCAAGCTTGCGGGCGACCAGGTCGAACTTGTCCCGCTGGGCGTCCTCGAGCGTGTAGCCGGGCGAATCCGAGGTCCAGTAGGCGCATGAGTACGCCATCCTCGGGTCCAGTACGAGAGCGTAGAAGTCGTTCGACAGGTCGTAGTGGTGGGAGATGGCCGACCGGTCGCGCAGCCGGGTATGCAGCCGTCCGGTGAGTTGTGCCTGCGACGCCGGCGCCGGAAGGCGGCGGCCGATCACGCCGAGGCGACGAGCGGTGGCGGCGGCCCGGGTGAGCTGGCCTGCTGTGAGCCGTCGCTTGCTGACACCGTTTGTGCGGATGGTGGCCCACACGTTGGAGAGCGCGGTTTTGAGGTCACCTTCCACATCGAGTTCACCGGTGACGTAGGCCTGCGCGAGACCGAGCTCGCCCGGCGACCAAAGCAGGCGCCGCAGCGCAGCAGGCGAGCGCAGGATGGCCACCGGCGTCCGGCCCGTTCCCGCGTCCGCAGGTCCTGCTTCGCTTCCGTCCCACGCGCGTAGCCGGAAGGGCAGCTCGCCGCCGAAAATCGGCTCGACGAGGTCAGCCAACTGCCCGGCGATGCCCCCAGCCCCGCTTGCAGGCAGCGAGGTTTGTGGGGTGTCCGACGTCGCCGTCGGGCGCTCGTTCAGCAGTGTCATTTCGGCCCCTACTTCGCGAAGATGTACTGGTAGACGTCGAGATATCCGGAGCGGAAACCGGCCTCCGAGTAGGCCAGGTAGAGGCTCCACATCCGCCGGAAGGTGGCGTCGAATCCGAGCGCATCCACCTCCGCGTGGTGCGCCTCGAAGGACGCCCGCCACACCGCGAGAGTCTGGGCGTAGTGCAGGCCGAATCCATGCCGATCCAGCACGGTCATCGTCGTGTGCTTGGCGATGTTGCGCTCGATCGCCTGCACCGACGGGATCAGCCCGCCGGGAAAGATGTACTTCTGGATCCAGGTGAAGGTGTCACGTGACGCCTGCATCCGGTCGTCGGGCATGGTGATCGCCTGCAGGCCCACCTTGCCGCCCGCCAGCAGATGCTCGTCGAGGGTGCGGAAATAGACCGGCCAGAAGTCGGCCCCGACCGCCTCGATCATCTCGACACTGACGATGGCGTCGAACTGGCCGACGACATCGCGGTAATCCCGCAGCTGGATATCGACGCGGTCCGCGACACCGGCGGCGTCGATGCGTTGCCGCGCCAGGTCACGCTGCTGCTCCGACAGCGTGATGGTGGTGACCGTAGCGCCGCGCTTGGCCGCTCGAAGCGCGAGCTCGCCCCAGCCGGTTCCGATTTCCAGCAGGCTCATCCCGGGACGAGCGCCGACCCCGTCGAGCAGCCTTTCGATCTTGCGCTCCTGGGCGGAATCGAGATTGGCGGCATCCGCCTGCGGGGGAAGCCGGTTGGCGCCCGGTGTCTCTTGGAAGATCGCCGACGAGTAGGTCAGCGTCGGGTCCAGGAAGAGGGCGAAGAGCTCATTGGACAGGTCGTAGTGGTGGGAGATGTTGCGCTTCGTGGCGGCGGTGGTGCCGCGGTGTAGCCGCGGCTGATGCTGGACGACGACGTCGCGAAGACGTTGCAGCTTCGGCGGGATCAGGGTGGCCATCTCGCGCGCAAAAACCGTGAGCAGACCGGAGAGGTCTTCGGCGTCCCAGTCGCCGGCCATGTAAGCCTCGCCGAAGCCGATCAGGCCGCTCGCGCCCACCCTGCGGTAAAACGCGTCAGGCCGGATGAGCTTCATGACGGGATCGCCGATCCGACCGCCCCCGATGACACGGCCGTCGGGCAGCAGAACCTGCAGCTCCAGCCGGCCGAGTACGCCCTCGACGAGACGCTCGGCCACGCGGGCCCGCAGCCGTCCGTCGGGCAGCGAGGCGACGTCCGGCCAGCGGTCGGGGTCGATGAAGGTTTGGCGCTCGGTAGCAGCGGCGGGCGACGTCATTGTTGACGTCTTTGTCGAAGGCCCCGTGACGAGCGCTGGAGCACGTCGCATATCGGTGGAAGCGGTCACGCTTGCCCCTTAACGGTTGAGGAGGAGCGGCGGGGGATGACAGGCAGTCCGCGCAGGTACAACTTGATTCCCTGCCAGCGGATCCGGGCCGAGACCAGCCGCGTAGACCAGGGACGGCCCAGCAGCAGGCGGATCAGAGCGGCGCCGTGCGCGGGGCGACGAAGCCCGGTCACGCTGGCGACGAAGGTGGCGCCTTTCGGCGGGTGCAGAGTGATGGAAAGGGCGAGCTTCTCCGCCGGCTCCGGCAGGCTCATCGAGTAGCGGCCGGAGACTTCGTAAAACGGCGAGACGTAGAACTCCTTGCCGACCGCGGCCCGACCTCTGGCGTCGGTGCGCAGCAGGTAGCGGTGCCGCCCTCCGTAGGTGTTGTGGACTTCGGCGATCACGCAGGCCAGCGACCCGGCGGAGGCGATGGAGTCGCAGGTTCCTTCCGAGCCTTCGGTGGCGTAGTGGCACCAGTAGACGGTCAGCGGGTTGAAGACGTAGCCCAGGACCCGGGCGTTGGTGAGCATGTCGACGCGGCCGCCGCGAAGATCGATCCCGTTCTCGGCGAGGTAGGCGTCGACGTTTGCCCGCAGCGATTGGGCGGGATCGCCGAGATGGTCACGGGACTCGAACCGCGCGAACGGTGACAGCAGCTTGGGCAGCGTCGGCAGCGCGTCGAGGTCGACCAGCCACTGGTAGCTGCGGTAGCTGAACGTGTTGCGCAGCGGATCCGCTCGGACGTGGTGCACCCGGGTCTCATAAAGCGCTGCTGCCATCACCAGGAGCCGCCAAGCGCCTGCGCTGCGGCCAGTCCCGAACGCGCTCCGTCCTCGTGAAAGCCCCAGCCGTGCCACGCCCCGGCCAGCGCGAAACTCGACGTGGTCAGCTCGGGAAGTCTGCGCTGAGCCGCAAGTGACTCCGGGCTGTAGATCGGATGCTCGTAGACCATCTCTGCGATGACCGAGGACGGGTCGACGTGTGCACGCGATCCGAGCGAGACGACGTAGCGCGTCTGCGTCGGCAGCTGCTGCAGCCGGGTCATGTCGTAGCTGACCAGCACCTGCTGCGCGTCGTCCTGGCACGAGCTCATGCGGTAGTTCCAGGACGCCCTGGCCTGGGCGGCGCTCGGCAGAATGCTCGCGTCGGTATGCAGCAGGGTCTCGTTCTTGGAGTAGCGGAACGCTCCGAGGATGTTGCGCTCGGCCGGAGTGGGATCAGACAGCAGGGTCAGGGCCTGATCCGGGTGGGTCGCGAGGACGACCGCGTCGTAACTCAAGGTCTGGTGTGCATCGTCAGTGATTTCGACGCCGCCCTGGGGCAGCCGCCGCAGCGACTTCACCGGCGTGCTCGTCAGGACGGCTGACAGCTCCTTGGCCAGTCGCTCCACGTAGGTGCGCGATCCGCCGACCACGGTGCGCCAGGTCGGTGAACCCGTGACTGAAAGCATTCCGTGGTTGGCCAGGAAGGCGAAGAGGTAGCGCGCCGGGTAGCGGCCGGCAGTGGCGGGGGAGCAGGACCAGACTGCCGCGACCAACGGTGTCATGAAGTGGCGGACGAAGTACGGCGAGTAATTACCGGCCAGCAGAAAGTCAGTGAGAGTCTCGTCGCCTCGTGGGTCGCCGGGGATGTCGCCGGCCGCCAGCACGGCGCGCGCCGCCCGATGAAACCGGGGCACCTCGCCGAGCATCTTCAGGTAGTGCCCGCGCGTCAGCGAGCGTGGCTGGGCGAAGAGGCCGCGGATTCCCCGCGCGCCGGCGTATTCGAGCCCGCAGCCCCCGCAGCTGACCGACATGCTCATCTCGGTCTCCTGCGTCTGGACGCCGAGCTCGGCGAAGATCCGCAGCAGGGTCGGGTAGGTGGCGGCGTTGTGCACGATGAATCCGCTGTCGACGGCGAGGGTCTGACCCAAGGCCTGGTCGAGGACGTCGTGGGTGTGGGAGTGCCCGCCCAGGCGGCCTTCGGCCTCGTAGAGCGTGATGTCAGCGGATCGTTGGAGGACGTAGGCAGCAGTGAGTCCGGCGATTCCGCTGCCGATCACGGCGATGCGTCGCCGGTCCACGGCCGGTGAGCCGGCGGTTACTGAGCTGGTGTCACGCGCCACGCGATCCAACCCCTCGGCGTCCTGGTCGGCCTCCGAACGGCCGATCCCATCACCTGAACGTTCGCTGGAGGAGCCGAAGAGGTTCGTCTGATGTGACGCATTCCACTGGCGCGTTGTCATTGGGCGGACGGCTGGGCCTGCTGGGCAGCCATTCGACCCAGCCGGGGTGTGAGTTATGTGCCCGGTTTGGCGTCCATGTCGGCGTACGCCCTCATCGAGACGACCTTGCCGCCGTCGTCGAAGGACATCAGATCAGTGGTGACCATCGAAATGGTGTCCTCGCCAACGGGGACATCGACCCTGAATTGAAACGCCGCCTCGTGTCCTACGACGGTCACCGGACCGAGCCGGGTTGCCGTAATGCTGACTCCGGACACTCCCGCGTAGAACCCGCGAATCTCGTCGTGGCCGTTCTTGGGCGGTGTGCCGAGCGGATCCTCGACCCGGGCTCCGGGGTCGTAGAGCGCTACGATTCCTTCGACGTCACCTTTGCTCAATAGCGCGATGTACTGGTCGCAGACGGCACAGATCTCATCGCGGGTAGCCATCTGGCTCCTCCTATTGGACGCGGGTGTGGGGACGATATAAGCACCAGTGGGAACGTCCGCCGCGATCAGGATCGTTGAAGAAGCGGTATCTGACCGGCGTAGCAGAGCATTTTCAGCTATGTGGGTCAGAATGGCGCCCGTGGTCGGTGCTCCCGGGCGCACGCGACAGCACGTCGGACGAGAACGTCAGGAGACACATGGCAACCGACACCGGCAAGACGGGGCGTAGTCGCCCCAATGCCCGCGCGCGGTCCGCCGCCCTTCGGGAGCAGCAGCGCAAGAAGGAACGCCGCCGCAAGATGCTCACGGTCGGCGCTGTGGTGGTCGTGATCCTGGCCGTCGTCGGCGCCATGATCGGCATCTGGGCGTCCAAGAGCGACAAGAAGAATGTCGCGACGGTGCGCACGCCGGCCAACCCGGCCATCGTCAAGCAGGTCACGACCGTCCCGGATTCGGCTTTCGCCCGGGTCGGCACCGGCACCGTGAAGACCCCGCCCACCAAGGTCAGCGGCTCGGCTCTCACGTACAACGGCAAGCCGGGAGTGCTCTACTACGGCGCCGAGTACTGCCCCTACTGCGCCACCGAACGCTGGCCGGTCGTCACGGCCCTTTCTCGCTTCGGCACCTGGTCGAACCTGCAACAGACGACTTCATCCAGCCAGGACGTGTATCCGAGTACTCCGACCTTCAGCTTCTACGGGGCGAAATACTCCAGCCCCTACATCAGCCTCGAGACCGTTGAGACGCAGACCAACCAGCTGGTCAACGGCAATTATTCGGTACTCGAGACGCCGACGGCTGCCCAGAATGCGCTGGTCGCCAAGTACAACCCCAAGGGCAGCATCCCGTTCATCGATATCGGCAACAAGTTCGTGAGCATCGGGGCCTCGTATGACCCCGCCGTGCTGCAAGGCAAGTCGGCGGATGAGATTGCAGCAGCGATCCCTGATCCGACCACCGACATCAGCAAGGGCGTGCTGGGCACGGCGAACTACCTCACCGCGTCGATCTGCCAGGCAACTGGTGGCAAGCCGGGCTCGGTCTGCGACACCGCGACGATCAAGCAGATCAGCTCCACCCTCAATGCTCAGAAGTGACCTCGCGACTCGTGTGAACGAGGCCGACGGGGTCGAAGAGGTCGACGAGCAGCCGGTATGGCGCGCACCCAGGTGGGCGTCACCGGTCAGCCTCTTCGTTTGCGCGTTGGGCATTGCTGACGCCGCTTATCTGACCTACGCGCATTACACCGATGTGAGCGCGCTGGCCTGCTCGGACAAGGGCGTCATCAACTGCGCGAAGGTCACTACCTCCGCGCAGTCGCACTTCCTCGGGATGCCCGTGGCGGTGCTCGGGCTGGCGTATTTCATCGCGATGGCCGTGCTCTGCCTGCCCTTCGCGTGGCGCCGCCAGGAGCGGATCGTGCGGCTGGGCCGACTTGTCGCTGCCGGCGGCGGCGTAGCCATGATCTTGTACTTGATCTACGCCGAGCTCTTCATCATCGACGCGATTTGCCTGTACTGCACCGTGGTGCACGGGTTGACCGTGGTGCTCTTCGCTGTCGTGGCGATCGCCACGGCGAGCGGAACCCAGCGGCCAGCGATCGACGATTTCGACGACTTCGATGATGGCGACGACGCTGATTTCGAGGATGAAAAGGCCTGAGGCGAGCGCTCGCCGACACGCCGACTTGTGGTACTTCCGCCACAAGGACAAGAAGCTCTCCGTGGGGATCTAGAGTCCGATCGTGACGCCAGCCTTCCGCCGCCTGCGGTGGATGTCCGCGGCAGTGGCGTGCGCCGCCGTTCTCGCTGCCTGTGGGTCCAGCGCGACCAAAGCATCACCGGCGGCTCTGACGTCTGCCAGCCCGACGTCGACGCCCAGCCCGACTCCCACGCCGACGCCGAGCCCCACCCCGAGCCCTACGCCGAGTCCGACTCCCACGATCGATCCGGGCACCTTGCCGCAGACGATGGTCCAGCCCGTGATCGACGCGAACTTCAAGGCCCGGCTGGCGACCTACTGGACTCGCGTGCTGGCTGGCCAGGCCGGCCCAGCCGACGACTTCTTCTTCCCTCGTACCGCGTATCTACAGGTCAAGGCCCTGCCTAACGCAGGCGGCGACTTCGACACCCGGCTGTATCACGACTATAAAAACGACGTGATTGCCGATCACGAGTTGGTCACCAGCTTCGGGCCGGGTGCCAAGGTTTTGAGCGTCGACGTGCCGGCCGCCTCGGTGCGGTGGGTGCCGCCCGGCGTCGAGGTCAACACCATCGGCTACTGGCAGGTGTCCTACGCCCGGGTCAATTACGAGGTTGGCGGCCAGGTCCGCTCCTACGCGATTGACTCGATGATCTCTTGGCGTGGCCAGTGGTACGTCGTACATCTCGGGCCCGACTGGCGGCCGGGAGCCGGAGGTTGGGTCTGCAAACCCGACCCGCCGACCGCGTTGCCTATCTCCGCCGGCTGCCTGCAGGGCTGACCAATGCCTCGTCGCCGCTCATCGGTCGTTGCTGAGCTGGACGGGGTGCAGATCCGCAGCGATCCGGACAACCCGGACGGCCGGCTGATGCTGATCGATGGCATCGACGCGTCCTACATCGACCTGGACGACCCCACCTACCTGGACTTCAGCTACGTACGGCGGATCGGCGATGTCATCGACGTCGCCTGGCCGGAGGGGCAGCCGGTGGCGGCAGTGCACCTGGGCGGGGCGGGCGCGACCCTGCCGCGTTACATCAGAGCCACCCGTCCGCGTTCCCGGCAGATTGTCTTCGAGATCGACCAGCGGGTCATCACGCTGGCCCGCTCGCACCTGGATCTGCGGTCGGGGGCCGGGCTCAAGGTGCGGCACGAAGACGCGCGGCTCGGGCTGACCCGCATCGCCGACGACAGCCAGGACCTCGTGATCGGCGACGCCTTCGAGGGCACTCGGGTGCCGACGACACTGGGCAGTGTCGAGGCAGCCCAGCAGGTCGCGCGGGTGCTTCGACGGGAGGGGATCTACGTCCTCAATGTGATCGACTCTCCCGCGCTGACGTACGCGAGAGCTCAGATCACGACCTTGAAGACGGTCTTTGCCCAGCTCGGAGCCATAGCTGACCCGGGGGTGCTGCGCGGGAGGCGTACCGGCAACATCGTTTTCGTCGCCGGCGACGGCCAGCTCCCGCTGGACCTGCTGGGTGAGCGGGCGCGGCACTCGCCGGTGCCGGAGCGGGTGATGGACACCCAGGCCTGCCTGCGGTTCGCGGCCGGGGCGAAGGCCCTGTGGGACGCCTCACCGGGAGCTGCCGTGTCGGTCGTGCCGAAGTTCGTCTGACAGGGGCGAAGACCGCTTCGTGTCAGCCGCTACCAGTCAGCCGCTGGCGGCCGAGCTCCGACGGGTCGGGCGCGGACCCTTCGTCGAGGAGCCCTTCAGCGACGGCGGGGGCACCACGGGTCCGATGTCACCGTCGGGCGCCTCGTCCAGGTCGACGATCACCGGCGCATGGTCACTCGGATCCTTGCCCTTGCGCGCGGCCCGATCGGTGTAAGCAGCCTTCAGCCGGCCGGCGATGTCCGCCGAGCCCAGCACCAGGTCAATACGCATCCCGAGGTCCTGGTGGAAGGCGCCGGCTCGGTAGTCCCAGTAGCTGAAGACCGGCACGTCGGGGGCCCACCGCTGGCGTACCAGATCCACCAGACCGAGCTCTTTGAGGCGGTCGAGCGTGGCGCGCTCCCGATCGGTGACATGGGTCGCGCCGACGAAGACCGCCGGATCCCACACGTCGACGTCGGTGGGGGCGATGTTGAAATCACCCGCAACCACGAACGGACCCTTGGGCACCGACGCTGCCACCTCATCGGCAAGCCCGCCGAGCCAGGTCAGCTTCTTCTCATACATCGGGTCGTCCAGCGTGCGGCCGTTCGGGACGTAGACCGACCAGACACGTATCCCGCCGCAGGTCGCCCCGACCGCCCTTGCCTCGGTGACCAGCTCACCTGCAGTCGGTGGGAGGCTTGTCGCGACGTCCTCGAGTCCGACTCGGGACAGGATGGCGACGCCGTTCCAGCGACCCTGCCCGACGTGGGCGTAGCGGTAATCGCGCCGGAAGAGGTCATCCGCGAAGAGGCTGTCGAAGTCCGCGTCGCCGAGCTTTGTCTCCTGCAGAAAGACGATGTCGGGCTTCGCGCGATCGAGCCAGTCGATCAGTCGATATTGTCGGGCTTTGGCTGAGTTCACGTTCCAGGTAGCGAGCCGCACGGCGTCACGTTAGCGGGCCAGCGGTGCCTGGGGGAGGGCACACCAGCGGCAGATCCAGGTTCCTCGAAAGGCGAGATCGTGACCAGCACCCCAACCGCCCGGCCGGACTCCTATGACGCCCAGGCAAGCCAGGAGCGGTGGCTCGAGGTCTGGGACAAGCTGGACCTGTATCGGGCATCGGGTCCGCGTTTCGCCGGCCGGCCGAAGATGTACGTGCTCGACATGTTTCCCTACCCGTCGGGTGACCTCCACATGGGCCACGCGGAAGCTTTCTCCATCGGCGACGTGGTGGCGCGCTACTGGATGGCCCGCGGCTATGACGTGCTGCATCCGATCGGCTGGGATTCCTTCGGGCTGCCCGCCGAAAACGCGGCGATCAAACGCAACGAGCACCCCGCTGAGTGGACGTACAAGAACATCGACACCCAGGCCGAGTCCTTCCGACGCTTCGGGGTGAGCTTCGACTGGAGCCGGCGGCTGCACACCAGCGACCCGGAGTATTACCGCTGGACCCAGTGGCTCTTCCTGCGCTTCCTGGAGCGTGGGCTGGCTTACCGCAAGTCCTCGGCCGTCAACTGGTGTCCCAACGACCTGACCGTGCTGGCCAACGAGCAGGTGGTCAACGGCCGCTGCGAGCGCTGCGGGCATGAGGTCACCAAGCGCGAGCTCACCCAGTGGTATTTCAAGATCACTGATTACGCGGACCGGCTGCTGGACGACATGGCCCCGCTGGAAGGGCACTGGCCCGAGCGTGTGCTGACGATGCAGCGCAACTGGATCGGTCGCTCGCAGGGTGCCCACGTCGATTTTCAGGTGCGCACAGCGGACGGTCAGCCCGGTGGCGAACGGACCGTCACGGTCTATACGACGCGGCCGGACACGCTCTACGGTGCGACGTTCTTCGTAGTGGCGGCGGACGCTGCGCTGGCGGCCGAGCTGTGCGCTCCCGAGAAGCGTCTGGAGCTGAACTCCTACCTCGACGACGTGCGCAAGCTGTCCGACATCGACCGCCAGCACAGCGAGCGGGTCAAGACGGGCGTCGACCTCGGTGTTGTGGCGATCAACCCGGTGAATGGCGAGGAGCTGCCGGTCTACGCCGCCGACTACGTGCTGGCCGATTACGGCACGGGCGCGATCATGGCCGTGCCCGCTCACGACCAGCGCGACCTCGATTTCGCCAAGGCCTTCGCGCTGCCGGTCCGGGTGGTCATCGAGACCGGCCAGCCCGACCCGGCCGAGACCGGGATCGCGACCACGGGCGATGGTGTGCTGATCAATTCGGGGCCGTTCAACGGGCTGGCGAAAGCTGAGGCGATCGCCGCCATCACAGCCCACCTGGAGTCGCAGGGGCTGGGTAAGGGCGCCGTCAACTTCCGGCTGCGTGACTGGCTGCTGTCACGCCAGCGTTACTGGGGCTGCCCGATCCCGGTCATCCACTGCCCGTCCTGCGGCAATGTCCCGGTGCCGGACGACCAGTTGCCCGTCACGCTGCCCGACATGCGCGGTGACGAGCTGCACCCCAAGGGGGTCTCACCGCTCGCGTCCAACCGTGAATGGGTCGAGATCACCTGTCCTTCCTGTGGCGGTCCCGCCGAGCGTGACACCGACACGATGGACACCTTCGTCGACTCGTCCTGGTATTACCTGCGCTACTGCTCCCCGCACGACGACGCGATGCCTTTCGACCCTGACGCGGTACGTGAGTGGATGCCCGTCGCGCAGTACATCGGAGGCGTCGAGCACGCGATCCTGCACCTGCTGTATTCGCGGTTCTTCACCAAGGTGCTGCACGACATGGGGATGGTCGATTTCATCGAGCCCTTCACAGCGTTGCTGAATCAGGGCTCGGTGATTAACCAGGGCAAGGCGATGTCGAAGTCGCTGGGCAACGGGGTCGACCTCGGCGCCGAGCTGGCCCAGTTCGGGGTCGATGCAGTGCGGCTGACCATGCTCTTTGCCGGTCCGCCCGAGGACGACATCGACTGGGCTGACATGTCGCCCAACACCCACGCGAAATTCCTGAGCAAGGTGTGGCGGGTGGCGCGCCAAGGCGCCGACGGGCCGGCTGGCGAGATGGCGACTCCGCTGGCGCGCACCGTCGCCCGGGTGGTCGACGACTCGACGCGGCTCAACGAGTCGTTCCGTTTCAACGTCGCTATCAGCCGCCTCCACGAGCTGACTACGGCGTTGTGGCACGCGGTGGACAACGGCGAACCAGCCCGTGAAGGCCTGGAAACGTTGGCGATTCTGCTGGCTCCTTTCGCGCCGTTCACCGCCGAGGAGTGCTGGTCGCTGCTGGGGCACGACGTCGCCGCGGGCGACAGTGTCCATGCCCAGCTCGTGGCCCACCGTCGATCCGGCGCTGCTCGTCGAAGACACCGTGACGTGCGTCGTGCAGGTGGCAGGCAAGGTCCGTGACCGCCTCGAGGTGCCTCCCGCCATCAGCGAAGAGGCGCTGAGCGAACTCGCGCTCATCAGCGAAGTCGTGCTGCGCGCGTTGGACGGCCGTCCGGTTCGCAAGGTGATCGTGCGGGCACCCAAGCTCGTCAACATCGTGCCTGGGTAGCGCTTACGGCCCTTTGGGAGCTGCGCCGCTTGTGGGCGCGGGCGTCCCGTCCACCGACTGACGTCAGGGCCGGCCAGCGGGTGCGACCCGTTCATACGTTGCGCGAGTGGCCATCGATGAATCGCCCCGAAGCGAGGGCTGGACCCCCGGTGGCTCGCCGCGTCCGGAAGCCGGCGGCGACCTCGATCGGTGGGGTCCGCTGCGCGAATTTCTACGCGAGCGGCTGCCTCCTGCGGTGCGTGGTGGCCGGCTTGATCCGGGGGTTCGAGGGGCTCTGGCGCTGGCGGTCGTCGCATTGCTGGCAGCCGGATCGGCCGTCCTGATCGCGTGGTCGGCGTCGGCCCGGCCGGCCGCGGCGCGTTCGGCGCCGGCGCCTGCGGTGGCGGTGCCGAAGTTGAGCGCGCCTGCGGGGCTCGCCACGCCTGCCGCTGCGGCGCCCGCCACCAGCGTCGTCGTGGACGTGGCCGGGAAGGTGCGGCGTCCGGGCGCTGGTCAAGCTCGCGGGCGGCGCGCGGGTGGCTGACGCCATCGCCTCAGCCGGGGGAGTGCTTCCTGGCACCTCGACCACCGGTCTTTCGCTGGCCCGCCGGCTCGTCGACGGTGAGCAGCTGATTGTCGGCGTCCCGCAGCAGGTCGCCGTGGGCGGGTCGGGGCCGTCCGGAGCCAGCTCTGCGGCGGTGGCCTCGGGGCCGGTGAATCTCAATACGGCGACCGTGTCGGAGCTGGATGCGCTGCCCGGGCATCGGCCCGGTGCTGGCACAGCGGGTGGTCGACTGGCGGCTGTCGCACGGCGGTTTCACGTCGGTCGACCAGCTGCGCGAAGTGTCGGGTCTGGGAGGCAAGAAGTTCGACACGCTGGCGCCCCTGGTGACGGTGTGACCTAACCGCGCCAAACGCGTGCGGCTCGGGCACTCCGTACCCACGGCACCGCCGGATCTTCGGCTGCTGACTGCCGCCACGGGTTCGTGGTGCGGGGCGCTCGCCGGAAATCTGCTTGATCCGCCCCTGTCCTGGTCAGCCGCCGGCTTGTTGCTGGTGCTCGCGTTCTGGAGCAGGCGACGGCCGATGGTGGCGGTCGGCCTGCTGATGCTGGCCGCCGGTCTGACGGTCGCCTCGATCGGCCGGCAGGTCCGCACGACGGGGCCGGTGGCCGAGCTGGCTCGCTCCGCAGGCATCGGCCATGTGGAGCTGACGATCTCCAGCGATCCGCAGCGGCTCACCCCGGTTCCGCATCTGCCACCGGGGGTGTTGATCGAGGCGCAGCTGCGCGTGCTCGACACGCACGGCCGCCGGTGGAACGCCGACCAGCCAGTGCTGATCCTGGCGCCGCAATCATCCTGGGGGCGGCTGCTCCCCAGCACCCGCGTCTCTGCCTCGGCGGACTTGCGTCTGCCCACGGTAGCGACGTTGCCGCTCTCGTGGTGGTCCATCGCCGCCCGGTGGTGATTCGTGGACCGAACCGGCTGCAGCGCTGGGCCGGTCGGATCCGGGCCGGCCTTCGGCAAGCCGCCCACGGCCTGCCGGCTCCGAACGCGGCCTGCTTCCCGGGATCGTCGTCGGCGATACCAGCCTGATGCGCGACCGCGACACGCGGATTTTCGAGCCGCAGGTCTCACCCATTTGACCGCCGTCAGTGGGGCGAACGTCGCCGTCGTCGTAGCGGCGGTCTTCGGCTTGCTGCGGTGGACGC
Source organism: uncultured Actinomycetota bacterium (assembly GCA_963839015.1). Taxonomy (GTDB): domain Bacteria; phylum Actinomycetota; class Actinomycetes; order Frankiales; family Frankiaceae; genus DATAZK01. The sequence continues at coordinate 116,614 of CAWITL010000004.1, forward strand.
CGCTCGGCATCCGGATGCGCGCCCTCACCAGCGGCGGGATGTTGCTGGCCTTCGTCGTCGTCGCCCGGCCGACTCCCAGCGTGCTGCGGGCGGGGGCGATGGGTCTGCTCGCGTTGACGGCTATCGCGCTGGGACGTCCGAGATCGCTGCTGCCTGCGCTGCTGGCTACGGCGACGGCGCTGGCGCTCTTCTTGCCGGCCTTGGCCACGCGGCCGGGATTCGCCATGTCCGTGCTTGCGACGCTGGCGCTGCTGGTGCTGGCGCCGGGATGGGCGGCCAAGCTCGGCAAGCGCCTGCCGCCGCGGCTGTCGCCGCTCGCGCCGTGGCTGGCGGCGCCGCTGGCGGCCCAAGTCGTCTGTGCCCCGGTGATCGCCTCGATCAGCGGTGCGGTCAGCCTGATCGCCGTACCGGCCAACTTGCTTGCGCTGCCCGCCGTGCCCATTGCGACGGTGATCGGTCTCGCTGCCGCCGTCGTCTCGCTGATGTCGCCCGGGCTGGCAAGCGTGCTGTGCGCCGCGGCAGGGGTGCCCTGTCTCTGGCTGATCGCCGTCGCGCACACTGCGGCTCGCCTGCCGCTGGCGACGATCACCGCCCCTTCCGGGGCATGGGGCATGTGCTGTGTGGCCATCGTGACGGCGGGGCTGGCCATTGCCGTACGTAGCGGAGGAGGCAGTCGCACTCTCGGGTTCGCTGCGGCCATCCTCGCCGTGGCCGCCTTGACCGGCCTCCACTAACCGCTTCCTGTGGTCAATTCGTGGAACCATGGCGGTAATGACTTCCAGCGCGCCTCCACCTCCCGTCACCCTCGTCAGCGGCAGCGACGATCTGCTGGTCAGTCGGGCGATCGGGGCCGTCGTCGCCGCTGCCCGGTCGGCTGACCCGATGCTCGAGGTCACCGACTGCCAGCCGGGCCAGTTCACCGTCGAGGAAGCCCTCACCCTGCACACGCCGAGCCTGTTCGGCGGCTGGCGGGTCGTCGTCATCCGCGCCGTTCACGACCTGCCGGAGGAGGTCGGCTCAGCGCTCACGTCGTTCGCCGCCGACCCGGTGCCCGACGTGGCGTTGGTCCTGACGACGAGCGGACGGGCGTCGTCACTGGTCAACGCGCTGAAGAAGCTGAAGGTCGCGGAGGTCAAGGCGGCTCCGATCACCCAGTCCTGGAAGCGTGCGCAGTTCGCCGCCGAGGAAGCGCGCCGTCATGGAGGGCGCATCACTGATGACGCCGCCCGTGCGCTGGTTGATGCGGTCGGCAGCGATCTCGGGGCGATCGCCGGCGCCGTCGAGCAGCTGATGGCGAGCACCGGCCCGCGCGGGCTGATCAACGACGACATCGTCGCCCAGCACTTCCGCGGCCGGGCCGAGACCAGCGGTTTCACGATTGCTGACGCCGTGCTCGCCGGGGAGCTCGACCGTGGCCTGACGCTGCTCCGGCAATCGCTGGACGTCGGCACCCCGGCCGTCTTCATTCCCTCGGCGCTTGCCAGTGGATTACGCGAGATCGCCCGGGTCAGTGCCGTCGGGTCGGGCACCGGCCAGTCACGTGCCGATCTGGCGAAAGCGCTGCAGATGCCGGAGTGGAAGTTCGACAAGGCGCAGAAGCTCGCGCGATTCTGGCCCGATGAGGCGCTGGGTAAGGCGATCGTGGCCGTGGCGGAGGCCGACGAGGGGGTCAAGGGCGGCGCTGCTGACGCGGTCTACGCCCTCGAGCGGTGCGTCTTCAAGATCGTGGACGCCCGCGCTGGTCGCTGAACCCGCGCCGGGCACACAGCGGGGGTCATACAAAAGCCCGCTATTGGTCGCTTTCCGCGAGGGAAACCGACAAGTAGCGGGTGTTGAGCGGTAGAGCGGAGCAGCTAGAGGGAGACGACCCGCTTGGCCATCGCCGACTTCTTGTTGGCGGCCTGGTTAGCGTGGATGACGCCCTTGCTCGCGGCCTTGTCCAGCGCGCGCGAGGCGACCTGGAGGCGAGCCTCGGCGCTCTCGCGGTCTCCCGAGTCAGCGGCCTCACGGAAGCTGCGGACGGCCGTCTTCAGCGCAGACTTGACCGACTTGTTACGCAGCCGAGCTGCCTCGTTGGTGCGGATGCGCTTGATCTGCGACTTGATGTTGGCCACGCTGAGAAGACTCCGAACGAAAAGTGATGATGTGGGCGGGCAGGCGCTGAGCGCATGCGTAGACCATCAGGTTACACCGCCGACCTTGTCGAGCTTTCCATGTCCGGTCCGGGTGCCTTCCGCGCCGGCTCGCCCAGTCCTCGGCGTGAGACGATGGACTTTGCGCGGAGCCCCGTGCCCGCGACATGCAGCCAGCTGTTTTTACCCGAGCAGAACATGAGACGAGTGGGGCGTGCCGGTCACCGACCAAGCGATGATCCGCAATTTCTGCATCATCGCTCATATCGATCACGGCAAATCCACGCTGGCCGACCGGATGCTAGAGGTCACCGGCGTCATTCAGCTGCGTGACATGCGTGCCCAGTACCTCGACCGGATGGACATCGAGCGCGAGCGCGGCATCACGATCAAGGCACAGGCGGTCCGGCTGCCATGGACCGCGCTGGACGAGAAGACGTACACGCTCAACCTGATCGATACGCCGGGCCACGTCGACTTTACCTACGAGGTGAGCCGGAGCCTGGCGGCTTGCGAGGGCGCAGTGCTGCTCGTCGATGCAGCTCAGGGCATCGAGGCGCAGACGCTGGCCAATCTCTACCTGGCGGTCGAGGCCGGCCTGCACGTCATCCCGGTGCTCAACAAGATCGATCTGCCCGCCGCGCAGCCTGACAAGTTCGCCGCCGAGATCGCCGGGATCATCGGCTGCGAGCCCTCCGATGTCCTGCGCATCAGCGCGAAGACGGGCATCGGCGTTCCCGAGCTGCTGGAAAAGATCGTCGACGAGGTGCCCCCGCCCAGCGGCGACCTCGACGCCCCCACGCGAGCGCTGGTTTTCGACAGCGTCTACGACATCTACCGCGGTGTGATCACGTACGTCAGGGTGGTGGACGGCACCCTCACCACCAACGAGAAGTGCCTGATGATGTCGACCGGCGCCGCCCATGAGGTGCTCGAGGTCGGGGTCATCAGTCCGGAGCCGAAGAAGACGAACGCGCTGTCGGCCGGCGAGGTGGGCTACGTCATTCCGGGCGTCAAGAACGTTCGGCAGGCCCGCGTCGGCGACACGATGACCAGCGCCAGCCGGCCCGCCTCCGAATCGCTGGGTGGCTACCGCGATCCGCGTCCGATGGTCTACAGCGGCCTGTATCCCATCGACGGCGACCAGTACCCCGACCTGCGGGAAGCGCTGGACAAGCTTCAGCTCAACGATGCCTCGCTCACCTACGAGCCGGAGTCGTCAGCGGCTCTTGGCTTCGGTTTCCGCTGCGGCTTTCTCGGCCTGCTGCACCTCGAGATCGTCCGGGAGCGCCTCGAGCGCGAGTTCGACCTGTCGCTGATCTCGACGGCTCCGAACGTGGTCTACCGGGTGGTGATGGAGGACGGTTCTGAGATCGTCGTCACCAATCCTGCCGAGTGGGTCGACGGAAAGATCAAGGAGATCTACGAGCCCATCGTCGACGCGATGATCCTGCTTCCGAGCGATTACATCGGCACCGTCATGGAGCTGTGCCAGGGCCGTCGCGGCACCTTGAAGGGGATGGATTACCTCTCCGAAGACCGCGTCGAGCTCAAATACACGCTGCCGCTCGGCGAGATCATCTTCGACTTCTTCGATCAGTTGAAATCGCGTACGCGTGGCTACGCCAGCCTTGATTACGATCCCGCCGGCGAGCAGCCGTCAGAGCTGGTGAAGGTCGACATCCTGCTGCAGGGCCAGCCGGTCGACGCGTTCAGCGCCATCGTCCACAAGGACAAGGCCTTCGCCTACGGCACGTCGATGACGTCCAAGCTGCGAGAGCTCATCCCGCGCCAGCAGTTCGAGGTGCCGATCCAGGCGGCGATCGGCAGCCGGGTGATCGCCCGCGAAAATATCCGCGCCATTCGCAAGGACGTGCTGGCCAAGTGCTACGGCGGTGACATCAGCCGCAAGCGCAAGCTGCTGGAGAAGCAGAAGGAAGGCAAGAAGCGGATGAAGATGGTGGGGCGCGTCGAGGTGCCGCAGGAGGCTTTCATCGCCGCCCTGCAGACGTCCCCACAGAGCTAGATGCCTTCCGCTCCTGACGGGGAGCCGGCCCCGGATGACGGGGCGCTGCCCGGGCGTGCGCTGGACGCGTTAGGCCTGTCTGCCAAGGGCCCGCTCGGGCTTTACATCCACGTGCCGTACTGCGCGGTCCGCTGCGGGTACTGCGACTTCAACACCTATCTGCCCACCGAGGTCGGCACCGGCGGGGATCCGCAGAGCTGGCTCGACGCCGCCCGGTCGGAGATCGCTCTCGCCCGGCGCGTCCTTGGGCCCGGGGCCCCGGCGTTCTCGACCGTGTTCTTCGGTGGTGGAACCCCCACTCTGGTCGCCCCCGCGGCGCTGGCGGCGCTGATCGGCGACGCGGCCGACGAATTCGGGCTCGCGCCGGATGCCGAAGTCACGACCGAGGCGAACCCGGAAAGTGTCACGCCCGACTCGCTGGCCGAGCTGCGAGCCGCTGGCATCAACCGGATCTCCTTCGGCATGCAGAGTGCCGTCCCCCACGTGCTGGCAGCGCTCGATCGCCGCCATACCCCAGGCCGGGTCACCGAAGCTGTCGGCTGGGCGCGGGCGGCCGGCTTCGAGCAAGTCAGCGTCGACCTGATCTACGGCGGGCCGGGGGAACGTGACGCGGACTGGGTCGCCAGCGTCGAGGCAGCCATAGCGCTGTCGCCGGATCACGTCAGTGCGTACGCCCTGGTGGTGGAGGAGGGCACCCGGCTTGCCCGGCAAGTACGAAGCGGTGAGGTGAAGCCCCCGGACGACGACGAGCTGGCGGCCCGCTACGAGCGCGCTGACGACCTTTTATCCGCAGCCGGATACGACTGGTATGAGGTGAGCAACTGGTCGCGCCCAGGCGCAGAGTGCCGCCACAACCTCGGTTATTGGCAGGCCGGCAGCTGGTGGGGCGTGGGTCCCGGGGCACACAGCTTTGTGGGCGACGACTCCTGTGGCGTGCGCTGGTGGAACGTGCGCCAGCCGGCCGCATACGCAGCCCGGCTCGCCCACGGTAAGAGCCCGGCAGCCGCTCGGGAGAGGCTGGGAGCAAACGACCGGCGCTTTGAAAGGCTGATGCTCGAAGTTCGGCTGCGCTCCGGGCTGGCGGCGGACTTGCTCGATGCCTCAGAGTCTGCCCAGGCGGCGGAACTGGTCGGTGAGGGCCTGCTGGTCGAGGGCGACGGTCGATTCGTCCTCACGATTCGCGGCCGGCTGCTGGCCGATCTCGTGGTGCGCCGGCTGACCAGCTAGCCGATCAGGCCGTGCGCAGGGGCGCGGTGCGGATGTGGTTGTCCCACCATTCGTAGAGGTTGGTGCCGGCTTGGGCGCTGGAATCAGAATTCTTGATCAGGGTCATTTCGATGGCTGCGGAGTCGTAGGTCAAGACCAGCGCGCGGCCCCCGGACTTGTTCTGCGGGAAGCACTGGACATAGCCCTGCTGGCGGCTTCCGTCGTTCCAGAATCCCCAGGCCGCCACCTGACTGGGGTTGGGCGGGCTGCCCTTGGGGTCGCAGGGTCGCAATGCCGTCGTCGCACCCTCGGCGGTCGGGCGCTTCGCGGCGTCGCCGATGTCATGGTTACTCGTGTCGAACTGGCGGACCACGACCGAGTCGACTGCTGGGCCGCCGGGTGTGCATTGCAAAGCCGCCTGCTGGCCGGTGGGCGTCGGTAGCTGGACAAACGCCTTGCATTCACCGAGCGGCAGCCCGGACACGCGTTGAAAGAGCGCCGCCTGGGCCGGTGTGTGGGGACCGGTGAGGGTGGCTGCGGTGATCGTGGGTGACGCGCTCGAGTGCGGGCTCGGGGTGGGGCTGGCACTGTGGCTGGCGCTACTGGCGCCGGAGGTGTGGTTGTTGGCCTTGCTGATGGCGTAGCCGGCGATGGCGACGGCAGCAACCAGCACGGCCCCCGCAGCGATCCAGCCGGCGAGGGTCCGCCGACTGCGGGGCTGCTCGCCCAACGGGTCGTCGTCGAAATCCTCGGGGGGCGGCGCAGGGGCTTGCGCGGGAACGACGAGCGGGGGAGCCGGAGTCTGGGGTGCGGGTGCGGGTGCGGGTGGGGGCGCGGGTGCGGGTGGGAGCGCTGGCGGTTTCGGCGGCTCGGCGGTGGCAGGGGGGGTGACCGGCGCGGCTGGCTTCGCGACGGGATCCGGCGTTGTCGTGGTAGCTGCCGCCGCGGCCGCACCCGCTAGCGGCGCCGGGGCGACCACGGGGGTCTGAGCAGATGTCCGGGCGACCGGATTCGCCTTCGCGGGCTGACCTGCAGCCTCTCGGAGCGCGTTCATCCACGCGACGGCGGACGGCCGCCTGGCCGGGTTCTTGTCCATCCCGGCCGCGATGACCTCATCGAGCGCTGGCGGCAGCCCGGCAGCGAGATCGGCAAGCTGCGGCGGTCGGCTGGTCTCGTGTTGCAGCCGGTAATCGCGGTAATCCGGCCCGAGGAATGGAGTCCGGCCGGTCAGGCACTGCACCGTCAGGCAGGCGAGCGCGTAGACATCACTGCTGGCGCTGCCGTTGTGGTTGTTCAGGAAGAGCTCGGGGCTGCGGTACGCCAGTGAGCTGTTGATCGAGCTGATTTTGAGGTCAGCGACCGTCGCGCGGGCGATGCCGAAATCCGTCACGTAGACGTGGTCGCGACCGCCGCTCGGGGCCAAGAGGACGTTCGCCGGTTTGACGTCGCCGTGAATGAGCCCGGTGTCGTGGATCGCCTCGAGGCCGGCCGCGATCTGTTGCCCGATGAGAAGGGTCTGCTCGAGCGGGATACGGCCGGCCATCCGGAGGCGCTGGCCGAGGTCGGCGCCCGCGACCAGTCGCGTCACGACGTAGAACTGCTCGCCGGTGCCGACGTCGTGAGGGGGGATCAGGTTGGGATGCTCGATGGTCAGGGCGACGCGGGTCTCGAATTCCAGCGCCTTCCGAAACCGCGGATCGGCGGCGAATTCAGCCCGGACGACCTTGACGGCAACGGGGCGCTGGGAGGTCTCGTCGTACGCCCGGTAGACCGTTCCGACGCCGCCCTCGCCGAGCATTTCGACGAGGCGGTAGCGGCCGTTCAAGAGGTCACCGGCGGACGCCACTGACGCTCACCTCTCTCGGCCGTAGCGTGCATTCGCCAGTCCGGTGCGCTGAACGCGGAACGGTAGCCCTGCGCGCCGACCCGCCATACACTGGCACTCTTGGTAACGGAGTGCCAAATATCCGTTGCACGGCAGGTAACGCGGCGGGTAGCCAAGCGGTCGGGAGGTGCACCGATGCTGGAGGAGCGCCGGCTCGACGTGCTCCGAGCCATCGTCGAAGGCTTCGTCCTGACGAACGAACCAGTGGGTTCTCGAGCGGTCGCCGAGCGTCGTCAGCTGGGGGTCTCGCCTGCGACGGTCCGCAACGATATGGCTGCCTTGGAAGAAGAGGGCTACATCGTCCAGCCGCACACGAGCGCCGGGCGGGTGCCCACTGACAAGGGCTATCGCCTCTTCGTCGATCGGCTCTCGACCGTCAAGCCGATGTCGGTCGCCGAGCGCAAGGCCATCGAGACCTTTCTCGAAGGCGCGGTCGACCTGGACGACGTGGTGCGCCGCAGCGTCCGGTTGCTGGCACAGCTGACCCGCCAGGTCGCGGTCGTCCAGTACCCCACCCTGTCGCGGGCCGAAGTGCGTCACGTCGAGGTGGTGGCGATGACCTCGACCCGGCTGCTGCTGGTGCTGATCACCGACCGCGGGCGCGTCGAGCAGCGGGTGGTTGAGCTCTCCGATCCGCTGAGCGAAGACGACGTGGCCGAATTGACGCAGAGCCTGGGTTCGGCGTTGCACGGCTGTCGCCTGGTGGATGTGCCGGCGGCGGTCTCCGAGCTGCCTGACGCCTGCCGCCCCGAGCTGCGGCGAACCATGTCAGGCCTGGTGGCGGTCGTGCTGGAGAGCCTGGTTGAGCGTCCAGAGGAGCGGGTTCTGCTGGCCGGCACCGCTAACCTCACTCGTTCCACGTTGGACTTTCCCCATACGCTTCGGCCGGTTCTGGAGGCCCTTGAGGAGCAGGTCGTGCTGCTCCGGCTGCTGGGCACGACCAGCGAGCCCGACCTGGTGACCGTCCGCATCGGTGCCGAAAACGACGTAGAGGGCCTGCAGACCACGTCAGTTGTCTCCGCCGACTACGGCTTCGGTGGCGTTGGCGTGCTTGGACCCACGAGAATGGATTATCCAGCCAACATCGCGGCCGTGCGGGCCGTGGCACGCTATGTAGGCGAGCTGCTAGGTCCCTGAGTGCAGCCCGCAACGACCGGCGTTGAGGCCGGTCACCCGACCAACATTTCCCGCTGTGGCCGTCACAGCATCCGACGACAGTGAACGGCAGGTTTGTGAGCACCGACTACTACGCCGTTCTCGGGGTGGGCAGAGACGCCACTCCGGACGAGATCAAGAAGGCGTATCGCAGGCTGGCGCGAACGCTTCACCCGGACGTGAATCCGGCTGAAGAGGAGCGCTTCAAAGAAGTCACCGCTGCGTACGAGGTGCTGTCTGACCCGGAGAAGCGCCAGATCGTCGACCTGGGCGGAGATCCCCTCGCGCCAGGCGGTGGCGGTGGAGCCGGAGGGTTCGGCGCCGGATTCGGCGGGCTCGGCGACATCATGGATGCCTTCTTCGGTGGTGGCGGCGGCGCCAGCCGGGGTCCGCGAGGCCGGGCTCGGCCCGGTGCTGATGCCCTGCTACGCCTCGATCTCGACCTCTCCGAGACGGCGTTCGGCGTCAAGCGTGAGATCACCGTGGATACGGCGGTGCTGTGCCACACCTGCGAAGGTGAGGGCAGCGCACCGGGCACGCACCCGGAGACGTGCAAGCAGTGCAAGGGCTCCGGTGAGATCCAGCAGGTGACGCGGTCCTTCCTGGGTCAGATGGTGACGGCTCGAGCCTGCCCGCGCTGCGGCGGCTTCGGCACCGTCATCGCCAGCCCATGCCGCGAATGCGGGGGAGAGGGACGCGTTCGCGGTCGCCGGACGCTCACCGTCAAGGTCCCCGCCGGTGTCGAGGACGGCATGCGGATCAGGCTGAATTCCGAGGGTGAAGTGGGCCCCTCCGGAGGGCCTCCGGGCGATCTCTACATCGAGATTCACGAGCGTGATCATCCGACCTTTGAGCGCGAAGGCGACGACCTGCACTGCCAGCTCAAAATCGCCATGACGACGGCGGTACTCGGCGCGAGCGTCGATCTCGAGACGCTCGACAGCCAGGAGCAGGTCACCATCAAGCCCGGCACCCAGCCCGGGGCCACGATCACGTTGAACGCGCGGGGAGTGCCACACCTGCGACGCGGTGGCCGCGGGGATCTGTATGTCCATGTCAACGTGGAGATCCCGACCCGTATCGACGCTGAGCAGGAGAAGCTCATCCGCGATCTCGCGGCGTTGCGCGGTGAAGAGCGGCCCGCAGCGATCAGCGCCAATGGCTCGAATGGCTCCAACGGCAGCCGCGAGCGCCTCTTCGGCAAGCGTCGCGGGGGCCGCGGGCGTTGACCCCGCCGGTCTTCCTGCTCCGTCCCCTCCCCGACGCGGACCGGCTCACTCTGGACGGTTCCGAGGGCCGTCACGCGGCGCGCGTACGCCGGCTGCGGGCAGGCGAACGGGTCGACCTGACTGATGGCGAGGGCCTGCTGGCTGAATGTGTGGTCGCCGCCGCCGGACGCGACGAGCTCGAGCTGGATGTGGTGCGCCGGGTTTTCGCCCCGCCGCCGCTGCCGCGCATCGTCGTCGTGCAGGCGCTGGTCAAAGGCGATCGATCGGAGCTCGCCGTGGAGCTGCTGACCGAAGTCGGGGTCGATGAGATCGTTCCGTGGTCGGCGCAGCGCTGCGTAGCCACATGGGTGCCCGAGCGTTCCGCCCGACGATGGGAGCAGACCGCTGCCGAGGCCTCCAAGCAGGCACGCCGTTCGCGCTGGCCGGTGATCGCCGAGGCAGCGACGACGCCCGTGGTCGAGCAGCGGCTGGCCTCCGCGGCCGGGGCCTACGTCCTCCACGAGAGCGCTGACGAGGACCTGGTGACGACTTTGGCCGGGTCGCCACCCGATGAGCAGGGCGAGCTGGTGCTTGTCGTCGGGCCGGAAGGCGGACTGACCGATACCGAACTCGCCGGATTCGCGGCGGCGGGCGCCAGCAACGTTCGGCTCGGACCGACGGTGCTGCGTGCCAGCACCGCGGGATGCGCCGCCGCGGCGGTGCTGCTCTCGTTGAGTGGACGCTGGAAGTGATCTGTGACCCGAGCGCACGGGCGCGTAGCATGAGAGGTCGATATGGCAGCTGATCAGCGCAGCGTCACCAAGGTGGTCGTGCCCGGCGCGCACGACATGGTGAGCCTGCTCGGCCAGCGTGACGAGCTGCTTCGAGTCGTCGAAAAGGCGTTTTCCTCCGACATTCACGTGCGCGGCAACGAGATCACGATCTCGGGGCCGGAGGAGGAGAATCAGCTCGCGGCTAGGCTCTTCGCCGAGCTGATCGCGTTGCTTGAGCGGGGCGACGTTCTCGATCCGCCGAAGGTCGAACGCACGCTGGCGATGCTGCGTAACGGGGGCAGCGATCGGCCGGCCGATGTGCTGACCCTCAACATTCTGTCCAGCCGTGGCCGCAACATCCGGCCCAAGACGCTCAACCAGAAGCGCTACGTCGACGCGATCGATGAACACACGATCGTCTTTGGTATCGGGCCCGCCGGCACCGGCAAGACCTATCTGGCGATGGCCAAGGCGGTCCAGGCGTTGCAGGCAAAGAAGGTCAACCGGATCCTGCTCACCCGGCCTGCGGTCGAGGCGGGGGAGCGGCTCGGCTTCCTGCCCGGCACCCTTTACGAGAAGATCGATCCTTATCTGCGGCCGCTGTATGACGCCTTGCACGACATGGTCGACCCGGATTCGATCCCGCGGCTCATGCAGAGCGGCGTGATCGAGGTGGCGCCGCTGGCCTACATGCGGGGTCGCACGCTCAACGACGCCTTCATCATCCTTGACGAGGCGCAGAACACGTCGCTCGAGCAGATGAAGATGTTCCTGACCCGCCTCGGCTTCGGCAGCAAGATCGTCGTCACCGGTGACATCACCCAGGTTGATCTCCCGAGCGGTACGCGTAGCGGTCTGCGGGTCGTCCGGGAGATCCTCGATGGGGTCGAGGACGTTCATTTCGCGACGCTGACCAGCGGTGATGTCGTGCGTCACCGGCTTGTCAGCGACATCGTCGATGCCTACGACCGCTGGGACGCCGCCAATGAGGCCGCCGCGCCCCACCCCATGGCTCAACGCAAGCGCCGATGACGAGCTGACATGAGCGTTTTCGTAGCGAATGATTCCGGCGTTGACGTCGATGAGATCGAGCTGGTCGCCCTGGCCCGCCACGTGCTCTCCACCCAGGGTGTCTCGCCGTTGGCTGAGCTGTCGCTCATGTTGGTCGATGTGAAGCACATGGAACGGCTGCACGAGGTCTACATGGGGGAACCCGGCCCCACCGATGTGCTCGCCTTTCCCCAAGACGACCTCGATAGCGGAGCACCCGTCACCGGCTCGGATGACGTTCCCGAAGCCCTGCTCGGCGACGTCGTGCTGTGCCCGCAGGTAGCCGAACGCCAGGCGCTGGCCGCCGGTCACTCACCGACTCAGGAGCTTCATCTGCTCTGTACGCATGGGATTCTTCATCTGCTCGGCTACGACCACGCCGACCCGGAAGAAGAGCAAGAAATGATTGCTGTGCAGACGCGGCTGTTGGAATCCTGGCGGCTGCGTCGCACCTCCTCCTCGTGAGCCCGCTGTGATCTCGAGCGAGCCGGCCGCGAGCGCACTGCGATGACCCAGTCAGACATCGGCCTGCTCATCGGCGCGATCGTGCTGGTGTTGATCGCCGCCGTGCTGGTGGGCATCGACGCCGCCATCACCCGGGTGTCGCGCATCGCTGTCGAGGAGTTCGTCCGTGAGGGCCGCAAGGGCGCGGCGTCGCTGGCGAAGGTGGTCGCCGAGCCGGCGCGCTACCTGAATCTGCTGCTATTGCTGAGGGTTTTCGCCGAACTCGGCGCCGCTTCGCTCACCACCCTTTCGATGGTGCACGCGTTCGGCGCCGGCCTCGCCGCGGTCGCGGTGGCCACGTTGGCGATGACGCTGATCTCCTACATCATTCTCGGGGTCGCCTTCCGGACCCTGGGCCGCCAGCATGCGGCGACTTTCGCGCTGCGCACGGCGTCTTTCACGGTCGCTCTCACCCGCATCTTCGGACCGTTGCCGCACCTGCTGATCCTTTTCGGCAACGCGATCACGCCGGGCCGCGGCTACCGCGAAGGGCCCTTCTCGACCGAAGCGGAGTTGCGCGATCTCGTCGATCAGGCGGAAGAACGCGGCGTGGTTCAGCGCAACGAGCGCGACATGATCGCGTCAGTGTTCGAGCTGGGTGACACGCTCGCCCGTGAGGTGATGGTCCCGCGCACCGACATGGTGTGGGTCGAGCACACCAAGACCATCTCCCAAGGTGTGGCCCTTGCCCTGCGCAGCGGCTTTTCGCGGATCCCGGTCATCGGCGAATCGGTGGACGACGTGGTCGGCATCGCCTTTCTCAAAGACCTCGTCCGCCGCGAACATGACGGCTGGGGTGAGCGGCCGGTCGATTCGGCGATGCGTCCGGCGGTATTCGTGCCGGAGTCCAAGCCGGCGGATGACCTCTTGCGGGAGATGCAAGCCCGGCGGCAACACCTGGCGATCGTGATCGACGAGTACGGCGGCACGGCTGGACTGGTCACCATCGAAGACGTCCTCGAGGAAATCGTCGGTGAGATCACCGATGAGTACGACCAGGAAAACCCGCCGGTCACTCGCCTGGAAGAGGATCGGATGCGCGTCACTGCGCGGCTGCCTGTCGAGGATCTCGAGGAACTCTTCGACGTCCAACTTCCCAACGAGAATGAGGTCGAGACCGTGGGTGGGCTGCTCGCCAGCCTGCTCGGCCGGGTACCCATTCCGGGGGCAACGGCCCACGTCGCGGGGTTGGAACTCGTCGCCGAGAGCACCGCAGGCCGGCGCAACCGGATCGACACCGTGCTCGTCACGCGTGAGGCAGCCGAAGACGAACTCGCAGCGGAGACGGGCTGACCTGCAAGACTGGACCCTCGTGACGACCGCGAGCGCAGCCCAGTTGGACCCCGAAGACGCCAAGCTGGTCACCCTTGCCCGGTCGGCACGGGTTCGTGCCGTCCCCGGCGAAGGTCTGGCGGCCGAAGGCGCTGCCGTCCGTGACGAGACCGGCCGCACGTATGCGGCCGCCACCGTGGTGCGCGGACCCCTCCGGCTGCCGGCCCTGCACCTGGCCGTCGCCTCGGCGCTCGCCAGCGGCGCCCGGTCCTTCGAGGCGGCTGCCGTCGTCACCTCTGAGCCGACTCCGGCCGGCGTCGATGTGCTGGCAGCCGTCGGTGCGCCGCTGCTCGTGGTCGCCGATGGCGACGGAACCGTTCGGCAGTCGGCGTGACCCACCGCTCGGGATTCGCCAGCCTGGTCGGGCGGCCGAACGCCGGCAAATCGACCCTGACTAATGCGCTGGTCGGAAGCAAAGTAGCGATCACCAGTAGCAAGCCGCAGACCACCCGCCACGCCATCCGCGGATTGGTCCAGCGCGCCGACGCGCAGCTGATCATCGTTGATACCCCTGGTCTGCATAAGCCCAAGACTCTGCTGGGGGAACGGCTCAATGCTGTGGTCCGCGAGACGCTCACCGAGGTTGACGCGGTCGGGTTCTGTATCCCGGCCGATGCGCCGGTCGGCCCGGGTGACAAGTTTCTGGCGGCCGAGCTCTCCCGGCTCAAGAGCCCGGTGCTGGCACTCGTCACCAAGTCCGACACGGTCGAGAAGGATCAGCTCGGCGCTCAGCTGCTGGCCGTCAGCAAGCTCGGCGACTGGGCCGAAATCGTGCCGGTCAGCGCGGTGACCGGATGGCAGGTCGATCTCGTCGCGGATCTCTTCGTGGCCCGGCTGCCGGAAGGTCCGAACCTTTACCCGGAAGGTGAGCTGACCGACGAGCCCGAGCAGACCCTCGTCGCTGAACTGATCCGCGAAGCGGCTTTGGAGGGCGTACGCGATGAGCTCCCGCACAGCATCGCCGTGCTGGTGGAGGAGATGGGCCCGCGTGAGGACCGCTCGGATGGCCTGATCGACATCTTCGCCACCATCTACGTCGAACGTCCCAGCCAGAAGCCGATCATCCTGGGCAAGGGGGGTGCCCGGATGAAAGACATCGGCACCCGTTCGCGCGCGGCGATCTCGCGACTGCTGGGCAGCCCGGTCTACCTCGACCTTCACGTGAAGGTCGCCAAGGAGTGGCAGCGCGACCCCAAACAGCTGCGCAAGCTCGGCTTCTGACGCGCGCCTGACCTGTGAGCGGCCCGCGGCGCGGCAGGATGGTGAGATGGCGGTCTACCGGGACGAGGCAGTGGTGCTTCGTACGCAGCGCCTCGGTGAGGCCGACCGGATCGTCAGCCTGCTCACCAAGCGCCACGGACGGGTCCGGGCGGTGGCCAAGGGCGTGCGGCGTACCAAATCGAAATTCGGCGCCCGCCTGGAGCCGGGCACCCACGTCGATCTGCAGCTGTATGAGGGACGCTCGCTGGACACCGTGACGCAGGCCGAGACCCTGGCCCCCTACGGCGCGCTCATCGCCGACGATTACGGCCGTCACACGGCGGGCTCAGCGGTGCTGGAGACCGCCGAGCGGCTGTCGTCGGAGGAGCGGGAGCCGGCTCTCAAGCTCTACCTGCTCCTCGTCGGGGCGATGCGCACGCTGGCGGATCGTTCACACGAGGCCCCACTGGTCGTCGACGCTTTTCTGCTGCGCGCGCTGGCTGCGGGCGGGTATGAGATGGCGTTGGCGGCCTGCGCGCGGTGTGGTCAGGTGCCGGCTGATGCCGGCAGCGGAGGGCTGCACCGCTCGCTCATGGTGCAGGCCGGGGGCGTGGTGTGCAGTGACTGCAAAGCGCCTGGTTCGATCACACTGTCCGAGCCTGGCGTACGCCTGCTCGGCGCCCTGACCGAGGGCGATTGGGATTACGCCGACGCCAGCGAGCCCCGTACCCGGCGCGAGGCCAGCGGGGTGATCGCCGCTCATCTGCAATGGCACCTCGAGCGCGGACTGCGTTCGTTGGCGCTGGTCGAGGGCCGCTGAGCCCGATGTCACGTGAGTCGTTTCGGGCGCCCAGGCCGCACCCCTCAGGGGCGACGGTGCCTTTGCTGCCGCGTGACGTGGTTCCGCAGCACGTCGCGCTGGTGATGGACGGCAACGGACGCTGGGCGAACGAGCGCGGCTTGCCGCGCAACCGTGGTCATGAGGCCGGTGAAGACGCCCTCTTCGATTGCGTGGAGGGGGCCATCGAAATGGGGATCGGGTGGCTGTCTGCCTACGCGTTCTCCACCGAGAACTGGAAGCGTTCCCCGGACGAAGTCGCCTTCCTGATGCGCTTCACCGAGGGTGTCATGCGGCGCCGGCTCGATGACATGGATGCCCTCGGGGTCCGGGTGCGCTGGGCGGGTCGCCGTCCGAAGCTGTGGCGCACCGTGATCCGCCGGCTCGAGGAGGCGGAGGTGCGTACCGCTGGCAATGACCGCCTCACGCTGTGCATGTGTGTGAATTACGGGGGCCGGGCCGAGATCGCTGATGCCGCCGCAGCGTTGGCTCACGACGTCGAGGCGGGCCGCGTCTCGCCCAAGAATGTGAACGAGAAAATGCTTGCCCGCTACCTTGACGAGCCGGATATGCCGGATGTGGACCTTTTCATTCGCACCAGCGGGGAGCAGCGGATCTCAAATTTCCTGCTGTGGCAATCCGCGTATGCGGAGCTGATGTTCACCGATACGAGGTGGCCAGATTTTGATCGTCGTCAGCTTTGGGACGCGTGTCTTGAGTACGCCGGACGCGAAAGACGGTTTGGTACCTCTATCGATGCGGTCGATAGTGACTCCAATTAGCTATTAGGTCACTTTGAGTCAAGTCGATACTGTGCACGGCACGTGTTGAGGTCGTCGAGCTTTATACCGGGGTGAAAACGTTGGTCAAGGGTAACGCCGCAGGCTCGCTCACCCGAACCCTCGGTTCGGCCATCCCGCGCCAGGACAGCCAGGTTTTGGGCAGCGCAACCCTCGAGGACGTCGTCGCCAAGGCCTGGTGGCATGTCCTGGGCACCGGTTTGCATCGCTTGAACAGGCAGGATTCGGCGATCAGTACCCCCGCCGCGGCCGATATCGCTGTCGCTGCGTCACTCCCGCTCTTTGGCGCCAACTCGTTGGTCGTCGTCCTCCGTGCCTCGCGTGGGGTCGCCGCCGACGCCGCCGTCAGCCTGCTCGGCCTGCACCGCGAGGAGCTGGCGCCGGGTGACATTGACGACGCGTTCGCCAGCCTGGTGACGGCCGTCGGCAACGACCTTCGAGACGTGCTCGCAGACGTGACGCTGTTGGGCACGCCCGTGGTGGTGCAGGGCGGCGCCGTCACCGCGGCCGTGCCGAATGCTCGGATGACCTGCCAAACCAGCCTGCGCAGCGGCAGCGGCCGGGTGCATGTCAGCCTGTGGCGGCCTCGGGTCCAGCGGCTCGCCTAGGAGCGCGCGATCCGGAGCACGGTCAGCGCGAGCACCAGGGCCAACATCACCACGCGAATCAGCCGGGCCTTCAGATCCGCCCGCGGCCAGGACAGATAGGCCAGCCATCCGGTGAACAGGAAGAAGATTCCGAGCGCCACCAGCCCGAGCGCGAGCGGCAGGAAAAAGCCGAGCAACACCAGGATCAGCGGGACGAACGTCACGATCCAGCGCGGGGCCTGCGTCAGCATCAGCAGGAGCGGCGCGCTCGCCTTCTCCACGGAGTGCCGAAACGGCGAGCCGCCCGGCGTGTAGAACGGTGCGCCGCGCTGCCCGGAAGCTCCGGCTGAGCCGCCCGCCGTACCGCTGGTGCGCTGGCGGGCGGCGGTGCTTTTGCGCGGGGGCGGGCGACGACCCCGCTTCTTGGATGACACTGTTCTCCCATGCCTGCTGGTGCGGTCCTCGTCGTGACCCGGTTCATCGTGCCCGATGAAGTGGGTCCTGGAGCGGATGGCTCACCCGTTGCCGAGTTTCAGGCCCGCTCGGCCCGCCTCCAGGCCGCCCTCTCGGTTCGGCCCGGCTATCTGCGTAGCCAACTCGCCCGGGCGCTCGATGACCCCTCGCGTTGGGTGCTGGTCAGCGAATGGGTGGGGGTCGGAGCCTGGCGGCGCGCGCTCGGCGACTACGAGGTGCGCATGGAGGTGATTCCGCTGATGGCGATGGCGGAGGACGAGCCGGGCGTCTACGAGACTCCGGACGCGTAGCCTCGGCCACTGGTCCTCAGCAGTTACAGCAGTTCTGCACTTTCGGTCCGCCGACAACCAGCCGGATGGAGCTCCTCGTGGCAAGCCCCGACAGACTCGATGCCATCGTTAGCCTGAGCAAACGCCGGGGATTCGTTTATCCCTCGAGCGAGATCTACGGGGGCCTTCGCGCGTCCTGGGATTACGGCCCGCTCGGTGTCGAACTCAAAAACAACGTCAAGCGCGAGTGGTGGAAGACCATGGTGCAGGGGCGCGACGACATCGTCGGCCTCGATTCGTGCGTCATCCTCGCCCGCGAGGTGTGGGAGACGTCGGGCCACGTCGAGGCCTTCGTCGACCCGCTGGTGGAATGCCAGGCCTGCCACAAGCGGTTTCGTGCCGACACGCTGGAAGAGGAAAAGGGCAAGCCGCTGGCAGAGATCGCCTGCCCCAATTGCGGCACCAGGAATGCGTGGACCGAGCCCAAGCAATTCAACGGGCTGCTACGCACCTATCTCGGCGCCGTGGAGGGGGAGGCCGGGCTGGCGTATCTGCGTCCAGAGACGGCGCAGGGAATCTTCATCAACTTTGCGAACGTGATGTCCTCCGCGCGGCGCAAGCCGCCCTTCGGAATCGGGCAGATCGGCAAGAGCTTCCGTAACGAGATCACCCCCGGAAACTTCATCTTCCGTACCCGCGAATTCGAGCAGATGGAGATGGAATTCTTCGTCGCCCCGGGTACGGACGAGGAGTGGCACCAGTACTGGATCGACCAGCGGTTCGCCTGGTACTCCGGGCTCGGCATCGCCAAGGAAAATCTCCGGCTTTATGAGCACCCGAAAGAAAAGCTCTCGCACTACTCCAAGCGCACCGTCGACGTGGAGTACAAGTTCCAATTCACCGGCAGCGAGTGGGGCGAGCTCGAGGGCGTCGCCAATCGCACCGATTACGACCTGCGGGTGCACAGCGAGAAGAGCGGCGTCGACCTGTCCTACTTCGATCAGGCGACCAACGAACGCTGGACGCCTTATGTCATCGAGCCGGCAGCGGGTGTTGACCGGGCGGCGTTGGCCTTCCTGCTCGACGCTTATGCCGTCGACGAGGCGCCCAACACCAAGGGCGGGGTCGACAAGCGGACCGTGCTCCGGCTCGATCCGCGGCTGGCGCCGGTGAAGGCGGCAGTACTTCCACTTTCGCGCGGCAGCGAATTATCCCCGGTCGCCAAGGATGTGGCGCTGCAGCTGCGCAAGCGGTGGAACGTCGACTTCGATGATGCCGGTGCCATCGGCCGGCGCTACCGGCGGCAGGACGAGATCGGGACGCCGTACTCGATCACCGTCGACTTCGACACCCTCAACGATCAGGCCGTCACGGTTCGCGATCGCGATTCGATGCAGCAGGAGCGGGTCGGGCTCGATGCCCTCCGCGGCTACCTTTTCGACCGCCTCGAGCCTTAGGGCTGGACGGAGGCGCTGGGGGTGGTGCTCGGGGAGGGCGCCGTCACCGGAGCGGTCTTCAGGGCGACGGTGAAGTAATCGCGGCCGTACGGATTGAGGTACGTGCCGATCCGGTTGTATTGCCCCGGTAGGACCACGACCTGCGAGTACGCGTTGGGGAAACTGAATCCAGTGACCCACATGGGGTTGATGTCGAGCTGCATGGCCCGCACCGCACCGGACTGGATGAGCGCCGTCGCGATCGCCCGCGGGGTGGCATAGCTGCTGCCCGCCCAGAGCAGGTTGCCGTATTTGTCGATGCCGAGTCCGGAGCGGGCTACGGCGAACCCGCCGCCAAGGGTCGCGCCCCACGGGCCGTAGTCATCAACGTTGGCCGCTGGCTGGCCGTTGTCCACGAGCATGGTGAGGTTCTGGCGGACACTCACGACCTTTTTGTACGGGTTCGGCACCTCCGTGCCCCAGGCGCCGATCGCTGACGTGCGGTCTGCATAGGTGACGACGGAGGCGAAGCCGGGGGAGATTGGCGCGCCCACGCGGCCGCCGACTTCGAAACCGCCGAGCCCGAGATTGAGCCGGAAGCCGCCGTTGAACGCGGCCAGCAGCGTCGCCTTCTCGGCGTCGGAGATGGCCGGGCCGTTCGGCCATCCGGTGCCGCCCGGATCCTCATATCCAGCATGGAGTACCAGCGTCGTCGTCGGTGCGTCGGTGCGCATCACCACGACCGTCGAGCCGCCGGCGGTAATCGTCTGGGTCTGGATCTCCGGCCGCCCGGCGCGCTGGACGGCGGTGACCCACGCCCCCGGAGCGCCCTGCGGCGGCGGGATGGTCGGCGTCGGCTTGGGGGTCGGCGTTGGACTTGCGGTCGGTGTGGGGGAGGCGGTGGTGGGCTTGGCGCCGGCCGCGACGGGCTTGTTCGATCCGCTGGAGCAGGCGGCTGTCCCGCTGGCGACCATCGCGACTGCGAGCAAGCTGCCGGCGAGGGCGCGTCGACGGGGCATCAGCGATTGATCTCCGATACAGGCGTTGAAGTGGTTGCCGAGCCGGCACCTACCAGCTCCGGCGGATCGGGAAGTTCCATCCCGGGGTCGGCGTCCGGCACGTCAGCAACGTGGCGAAGCGCGCTCGGCCACCATATCTTCGGTCCGATCTCAAGCGTGAGCGCCGGGACGAGCAGCGACCTGACGATGAAGGTGTCGATGAGCACGCCCAGTGCCACCACGATGCCGATCTGAACCAGCTGGACCAGCGGCAGGATCGCGAGCACCGAGAAGGTCGCTGCCAGCACGATTCCGGCGCTGGTGATGACGCCTCCGGTCGTCGCGAGCCCGCGCAGCGTTCCGTACCTGGTGCCACCGCGCCAGGATTCCTCCCGCACGCGCGACATCAGGAAAATGTTGTAGTCGATGCCTAGCGCCACCAGGAAGATGAAGGCGAAGAGCGGGAGCGAGGGGTCGCTGCCGGGGAAGCCGAAGAAGACGTCGTAGACGATGGCAGCGGCTCCGAGCGACGCCACGAACGACAGGACGACGGTCGCCATCAGCACGATCGGCGCGAAGATCGCCCGCAGCAGCAGACCGAGGATCACCAACACGACGCCCAGCACGAGGGGAATGACCAGCTTCTGGTCGTTGCGGCTGGCGTTGTTCACGTCGAGCGTGGTCGCGGTATTTCCACCGACCAGCGCTGCCGCCCCGGGCACCGCGTGGAGTCGTTCCCGCAACGCATTCACATCGCTGAATCCTTGCGAACCCTGGGGATTGTCGAGGATTACGTCGATCTGCTGGCGGCCGTTGGAGGGTTTTCCCACCGCCGCGGTTCCGGCAATGCCCGGTCCCTTTGCGGCCGCGATGACCTCTGCCGTCTTGTTGGCGTTGGCGATGACGATGGCCGGCTGTGAGGCGCCGGCCGGGAACGACCGGGCGATGAGCTGCTGACCGGCCACCGATTCGGTCTTGTGGCGGAAGGCCTGGTCCTGCGTCAGCCCGGTGGACAGGTCGAAGAGCCCGAAGCACAGGCTCACCAGTACGAGCCCGGTGCCGATCCAGATCTGGCGCGGGTGACGCCCCAGGAACCGCGCGGTTCGCGGCCAGATGCCGTCGTCCTTCAGCCCCTGCGTGCCGGCCCTGGGGATGAACGGCCAGAAGGCCCGCCGCCCAAAGATCATCAGCAGCGCCGGGAGCAGGGTCAGCTGGGCCGCTAGCGCGCACAGGATGCCGACGGCGCCAACCGGCCCCAGGCCGCGGTCGCTCTCCAGCTCGCTGACAAGCAGGCAGAGCAGTCCGATGGTGACGGTGGCACCCGAGGCGAGCAGGGCCGGCGCCGCTTGCCGGACGGCCACCCCCATGGCTTCGTGACGGTCCTCGTAGTTGTGCAACTCCTCCCGATATCGGGCGATGAGCAGCAGCGCGTAATCCGTCCCGGCGCCGAAGACGAGCACGGTCAGGATCCCGGCACTCTGCCCGTTCACCACCAGCCCGGCCCTGGCCAGCAGATAGACGATGGCCTGGGCCAGGGCCGCCGCGAAGCCGACCGAGATCAGCGGGATCAGCCAGAGGAAGACGCTGCGGTAGGTCAGCAGCAGGATGATCGCGACGACGAAGACGGTCGTCACCAGCAGTGTGCCGCCGATGCCACCGAACGCCTTCAACGAGTCGCGTAGATAGCCGCCGGGCCCGGTCAGTGCCGTCTCCAGACCTGGTGGCAGCCCGGCCCGGGAGGTCGCCCGCAGGCCGTTGATGGTGTCGAGCAGCTTGTTAGCGTTGGAGTTGTTGGGCACCTGCACGGTGACGATCGCCGACTGCTTGTTAGCGCTCGGAATCACCGGAGGCGTGATGCCGACGACGGTCGGGTCGGCGGCGAGTGCGCTGCGTGCCTTGTCGATCGCGGTGAGGTCGGCTGGGGTCAGCCCGGAATCGCGGTTGTAGACGAACACCAGCGAGATGGCATCGCCGCCCGGAAACGATTGCAGCTCGTTCAGTACCTTCGTCGACTCGGCCTGCCTGGGCAGGAAGGACGAGGCGTCGTTCTTCTCGGCACTGCTCAGCTTGCCGGCGAGTGGCCCGATGACTGCCAGCAGCACCACCCAGAAGACCAGGACGACCCATTTCACCCATTTCAGGCGCGCTGCAGTCATACCGAGCCCATCGACGTCACACGAAGGCTCGTGAGGTCGGCGAGGGGGGTGACCGCGGGTGGGCGCTGGGCCGCCATGGTGACCATTTTGGGGTGAATCGTCGGCGAACCGGTGCAGGCCACGCCACGACGAGCGCAGGCCCTGGCGAAGTAGCCTGGTTGGCATCGGCGGGCACGTCCTGGATCGACGACGCTCCACTGGCCCGGTCACTTGCTGAGCAGCTTTTCGGAGGATTTACATGGCGTCTGACACGAAGTACGTCTACGACTTCGCCGAGGGCAACCGAGACCTCAAGGATCTGCTCGGAGGCAAGGGCGCCAACCTTGCCGAGATGACCAATATCGGGCTTCCGGTGCCGCCCGGATTCGTCATCACCACCGAGGCCTGCCGCGAGTATTTGCGCCACGGCGCCACGCCCGCGCCGTTGGCTGCCGAGGTGAGCGAACACCTCACGTCGCTGGAGAACGCGATGGGCAAGCGCCTCGGCGACGCCGACGACCCGCTGCTGGTCTCCGTGCGGTCGGGCGCGAAGTTCTCGATGCCGGGAATGATGGACACCGTCCTGAACATCGGGCTGAACGACGAGTCCGTTCAGGGGCTGGTCAAGCAGGCTGACAATGCGCGCTTCGCCTGGGACAGCTACCGCCGGCTGGTCCAGATGTTCGGCAAGACCGTCCTTGGCGTCGAAGGTGAGCTCTTCGAGCACGCGATGGACGAGGCCAAGAAGGCCAAGGGCACCGTCAACGACCTCGACCTCGACGAAGACGACTTCCGCGGGCTGGTCGCCACGTTCCAGCAGATCGTGCGCAAGGAGACCGGACGCGACTTCCCGCAGGATCCGCGCGAGCAGATGGATCTGGCCGTGCGGGCCGTCTTCGACTCGTGGAACGGCGACCGGGCGCGGCTCTACCGTCGCCAGGAGCGCATCCCCGCTGACCTCGGCACCGCCGTCAACATCGTGGCGATGGTCTTCGGCAACATCGGCATGACCTCTGGCACCGGCGTCGCCTTCACCCGCGACCCGGGCAGCGGCGATCAGGGGGTCTACGGCGACTACTTGCAGAACGCGCAGGGTGAAGACGTCGTGGCCGGCATCCGCAACACCGTTCCGCTCTCCGACCTCGAGCAGCTGGACAAGAAGTCCTATGACCAGTTGATGGAAATCATGGCCACACTGGAGCACCACTACCGCGACCTGTGCGACATCGAGTTCACGGTCGAGCGCGGCAAGCTCTGGATGTTGCAGACCCGGGTCGGCAAGCGCACCGCGGGTGCCGCGTTCCGGATCGCCACCCAGCTCATCGATGAGGGGTTGATCGATCTCGATGAGGCTTTGCTACGCGTCACCGGCGCCCAGCTGGCCATGTTGATGTTCCCCCGCTTCGATGACGACGCCGCCAAGCAGCAGATCGGCAAGGGCGTCAACGCTTCTCCGGGTGCAGCCGTCGGAAAGGTCGTCTTCGACTCCGACACGGCAGTGGAGTGGGCGGCGCGCGGCGAGCAGGTGCTGCTGGTGCGGCGCGAGACCACGCCTGATGATCTGCACGGGATGATCGCGGCGAACGGAATCCTGACCTCGCGCGGTGGGAAGACTTCCCATGCCGCCGTGGTCGCCCGCGGTATGGGCAAGACCTGCGTGTCCGGCGCCGAAGAGCTGCAGGTCGATCTGAAGGCCCGCCAGTTCACCGCCCCGGGTGGCATCGTCGTCAGTGAGGGCGACGTCGTCTCGATCGATGGCACCAGCGGGAAGGTCTACCTCGGCGAGGTGCCGGTCGTGGACAGCCCGGTCGTCCAGTACTTCGAGGGAACGATCGCCCCTGACGCCGATGAACTGGTCGCGGCCGTCCACCGGCTGGTCACGCACGCCGACGGCGCCCGCCGCCTCGGG
>CAWITL010000005.1:0-90778 GCA_963839015.1 uncultured Actinomycetota bacterium
GAAACCCCTTATCGCCTTGCACGACGACCGCGCGTGATGCCTGGCTGGGCGAGGCATGTGGCATTCACGACAACCAGGATCGTCTTCCTCGTCCGTCCATCAATTGTTGGAGCCGAAATGTTCTCCGGAAGTGTCCTGTTCATTGACTCCAGGCCGGCCGGCAATGATCCACGGTGCACCGCTGTCAGGGTGTTCGGCCCGTTGGTGCTGCGAACGGCGGGTGAACTGAGACGCGTCCTGCACGACGCGCTCGGCAGCGACGTTCGACGGCTCGACCTCGATCTCACTGGGGTGACCGAGGCGGATCCAGCCGGACTGGCAACCCTGGTTGTTGCAGCCCGCAGACTGCAAGCCCGCCCCGACGCGAGCAGCCTAAGGCTGACTGGGTGTCCCGCGACGTCGCCGGGGTCATGCGCCAACTTCACCTATTCACAGATCAGCTTGCATTGCTGGAGAAACTGAGCGACGCAACTCGGTAGGACCCGGAATCGGCAGTCCGTGGTTCATCCTCGAAACTGTCCAGGACGGCCGTGGTCAGACGGGGAAGGCGGCCACCGACAGCGTTGTTCCAGTGACGAGAACAAGCCGTGCTTACTAGCAAGCGGATCCATTGCTTCCTGCGCAGCCCGCAGGTCACGGGCCGACTTCCCGACAACCGGGACGAACAGGCGCGCACGTCGTACGCGGACGGCCAGCCAAGTGAACATCGGCATCGCCGGCATCACGATCAGCATTGCCGACCTGCTCGACTGCAGGTCTCATTTGGCCTGGTCATGGCCCAATCCTGAAGCCACGCAGCGCTACCGAGACAACATATGAATGGAAACAGCACATGGCCACCATCACTGCTCGCAAAGTAGCCGCCGATCCCTCCGAGGTTCGCCCGGCCCGAATGGACAGGTTGCACGGCCATTCACTGGAAGGCGACGCGGTCGTCCCGGCGGCTGAAGAATTCGTTGGAACTTTCCTTCTCGTAATGACTATCTGCGCGACGGCGACATCTGCCTCGCTGTCCATTCGATCGCCGGCGCTCCGTACGCCTCGGAGGCGGTCGCACTCGCTGGTGGATTCGTATTGGCCGCTGTTGTTGCCGCTCTCGGCCATGTCTCTGGCGCACATCTGAACCCAGGCTTGACCATAGGTCTGGCGGTGACACGGAGCTTTCCCTTGAGGCACGTGCCCGCCTATCTGGGCGCCCAATTCGCTGGCGCTGTCGCCGCAGCCGCCGCTGTGTGGGCCATGAACGGCAACGCCGCCAAGCGCTTGGACTGGGTATTGCCACCCCCGCAGCCGGCGTCAGCGACCTACGGGTCTTCTTCATCGAGGCCGTCGTAACATTCTTGCTCGGGCTGGTCGTCGTCTCCGTCGCGACAGACCCGCGCGTACCTCGATCCGGAGCGGCCTTAGCCATAGGCCTAGCGCTCAGCTCTGCGATCTTCATCAGCGGACCAACGACTGGCGCTGGCGTGAATCCCGCACGCGCGATTGGCCCGATGATCGTGTCAGGCAGTTTCAATGCGTGGTGGATCTATCTTCTGGCGCCTTGCTTGGGGGCGACGGCAGCAGCGGCGCTCTATGGTCTCGCCCGGCGGGGCGGTCTGATCCCGGTAGGCGAGAGAGTCAGGGAACCGGGCCGCGTGGCCGCCCGAGCGATAATGACTCCCGTCCCAGCACGCGTCTGCTGGCGTGGATCGCTGAAGGATCAGCGGCGTGGTGGGTTACTTCCGCTTCTGCCGCTGACAGCGCTGTTTGTGGAGCAGCGTTTTGAGACGCTTGCCCAGATGTGCCAAACCAAGCCGCGTCCCACAACTGACCGAAAGCGGGCGTGGTTTTGCGACGACATCCTGCAAACCGAGCACTGCCGCTCATACCGATGGTCCGCGCGCTGGATTTGGTGGCATCGTCATGCGGCGCGTCAGCTTCGATGCGTCTGCCTATCTCCCGGAGCGCCAGTTAGTGGACAGCGGCTGGCGTGTCCGGCGGAGGTCGTTCAGGCGCGGAAGTCTAGAACCTGTTCCGGGGCATGGAAGTCATCGGCGAGTGAGAAGCCGTGCACTCGTTGGACGTGGTCGCGGAACCATCGGTCGAATGGCTCGTCCGATTTGCCGAGTGCGGTGAAGGCGGCGTCGAGATCGTCTGCCTCGATGTAGACGATGGCCATATCCCCGGCCGGTGTCGTTTGTATCCAGACCTTTTCGCTGGTGATTCCAGCTCGGCGACGGGCGTCTTCATAGTCGCTCTTGCGCTCGCCGGTCTGAAAGGACGTCATGACTTCTCGGTCAAGTTCAGTCATGCCCGGCAGCAACGGGGCGGCGAAGGCGATCGTCGGCATCAGTTTTTCCAACTTTCCTGTGGTGGCGGGTCGCAACGGGGCGTCCGTCGGCATCCGAGAACGTTTGGCATGACAAGTAATAGCCGCTGGACATTTGGCATGTCAAGTACTTCGTCTAGGCTTGGACCACGTGAGCGAGGACGAGTCAGTCAGGTGGATGCCGGCCTTCCTCGCCCTGCTGCGTACCCATGCACGGCTAAAGGACCAGCTTGAGCTCGACGTCCGGCGTAACGGCGGGCTCAGCGTGGCGCGTTACGACGTTCTCATGCAGCTAGACATGGCAGGCGGTCGGCTCCGGCTCAGCGACCTCGCTCAAGCCGTGGTCTTGTCACCGTCTGGCTTGTCGAAGCTACTCGACCGGATGCAGGAGTCCGGTCTTGTCGAGCGACAACCCGATCCCGACGATGCCCGCTCGACGTTCGCGGCCATCACCAGGCACGGCCGCGGGGTAGTGAGGAAGACCCGTCCGCGCCACCACACATTCCTGCAACACGCCTTCGGCGACGTTCTCGATGATCGCGATCTCGCCGACCTCACTCGGATCATGGCCCGACTCGACGCACGCCTACCGCGCTGAAGTCCAGTGCCGCGCCACAATGCCGGATCATCCGTTCTTAGCCGTGGCCACGCCAGGACCCGGTGTCGACGACGCCACGGACTCGGCGGGGAGCTTCGCTCGACCACGCGCCGCGGGTCGACCCGGTCGTTCAGAACCGGGCGTTTGTGGAGCAGGGCGCCTGACGAACGGTGTATCTGATTGGACGCCGACCCGCGGGTTTCCGAGGCTGGGCAGCGGCCATGGGCTGGTCGCGGCTGACGGTGGGTGCGGAGGCGATTCTCGGTTGGCCCATCGTCAGCATCGCGATACACACTGATGCGGGCACCGAGTGGTGCCCCGGACGGAGGAGGACACCAATGACGCGAGTCAACACGTACCTCAACTTCCAGGGGCAGACGGAGGAGGCGTTCACCTTCTATGCCAAGACGTTCAGCACAGAGATCACCATGCTCAGCCGCTACTCGGACATGCCGGCGGCCGGCCCCGGGGAGCTTCCTGCCGACGAGCGCGACCTGGTGATGCACGCGGAGCTGCCGATCCTGACCGGTCACCTGCTGATGGCGACCGACATGCTCCAGTCGATGGGTCACGAGACGCGAATCGGCAACAACACCACCCTTTGCCTCGACGTAGACGGCAAGCAGGAGGCCGACCGTCTCTACGGCGCGCTGTCCCAGGGCGGGTCAGAAGGGTCCCCGATGGCCGACATGCCGTGGGGCGCGTACTGGGGCGTCACCCTCGACCGCTTTGGCATCCGTTGGATGGTCAACTACACCCCGACCTCCTGACCCAAGGGGTGATTGCCTAGCTGCGACGCCAGCCGATGTCGTGTGGGTTTCAGGCGCCACTACGTCTCGTAATGGCCGAAAGCAGGCGAGGTTTGCGATGGCCTACTGCGAACCGCACACTGCCTGCTCAAGCCGATGGTTGGGCGTCGCGCCCGCAAAGCCACACCTTGCCGATGGATGCATGACGGGTCTAAGTCGGGATTAGGATCGGCGTCGTGATCGACGAGCTGCGGGTCGCTGTCGAGGCGCTGAACCAGGGAGACGTCGAGCCGTTCCTGGCTTTGATCGACGTGGACAGCGAGTGGCGCGGCATCGCCACCGGACGCTTGTGGTGGAAACAGGCTCCTAGTTGACGAGGGCCTGACGAGGCCCGGGAGGTCTTGCAGTTTCAACTCAACAAGCGTGGGAGGCGTCCACCTCAGATCACCGCAGAGTTCACTCAGGTCGGCGACAAGGTCATCGCGTCCGCACCATGGGGTCCGCCGGGCGATCGTCGCCAGGATCGGTTCATGGTCTTCACCTTCAGCCAGGGCAAGATCGTCGACATGCAGGGATTCGCCTCCCGCCGGGAAGCCGAGCGGTTCGCGAACCGCTGAACCGACTCTGCTCAGTGCAACAGGCGATGGGTAGTTGGCCACGCCGGCCCACCAGAAGGCCGCCCAGGAACGCCGCGAGCAACCGACCACGCCGCTGATCACGTCTACCCGTTGTGCGGGTGCGGCCGAAAACACCCGGCTCTATCGGCGAATCCGCGGCCTGGAAACGGGCAACAGCGCTACAGACTCGCGACGCGAGATCCCGTTCAACTCGCCAGCGCGTGCAAAGGCATGTCCCGAAATCAAGACTGGACTTAGCGTCTTGAAATCCCGACATGATGTAGTGTCTCAATATGTCGACAGTCAGTCAGGGCGAGCCTGGTGAGCAGCCTTACCGCATCTACACCCCGGCCTCACTGGGTTCCGCGATCCGCCATTATCGCCATGGGGCGGGAATCTCCCAGGCCGAGCTGGCGGCACGCACCGGGCTGCATCGCAGCTACCTCTCGGCCCTGGAACAAGGCGCTGACACCGAGCAAGTCCGGCGGTTGTTGAGGGTGCTCAAAGAGCTCGGCGTTCGCATGTCTTTGGAGAAGGCGGACTGGTGACGGACGATGACCTCACGGTCTGGCTTGGCGAAGTGCCGGTCGCGGTGGTGGCAGGCGGACGCGGCAGACCTCGGCTGACCTACACGGCGGAGGCGCTCAACCGCTTTCAGCTGGGTCAGCCGTTGCTGTCGCTGTCCCTGCCGTTGACTCCGCAGCCCTACCCCCCAGGCGTGACCCGGGCATTCCTTGAGGGGCTGCTGCCCGAGGGGCAATCACGGCGCACCGTGGCGCGTGAAATGGGAGTCCGCGAGAGCGACACCTTCGGCCTCGTCGCCGCCTTGGGCCGGGACTGCGCCGGGGCACTAGTCATCCAGCCAGCTGCCGACCCGCCGCCGGCAACACCGACGACGCTGACCGCTGAACCGCTCGGCGACGAGGAGGTCGCCGGTCTGGTGGCCAACTTGCGCAGCGCGCCACTCGGCGCCGGAGGCCGGGTGCGCGTCTCACTGGCCGGCGTGCAAGACAAGCTGCTGCTGACCCGGATGCCTGACGGGCGCTGGGGACGGCCTGTCGATGGGACTCCCTCGACCCACATTCTGAAACCCGAGATCGCTGCCTACCCAGCGACGGTGGAGAACGAGGCGTTCAGCATGCGGCTGGCCCGCGCCCTTGGCCTGGATGTCGCGCATGTCGAAATGACGACGATCGCCGATCGGCGGCTGATCGTCGTCGAACGTTACGACCGGATCATCAACGCGGACGGAGCTGTCCAACGCCTGCATCAGGAAGACTTTTGCCAAGCGACTGGGCTGCCGCCTGGGCAGAAATACGAAGAAGACGGCGGCCCTTCGCTGCGGCGGATCGCCGGCCTGGTGGACGCGGCCGCCGCACGCGACTCGCTGGAATCACTGCTGAAAGCCGTCACCGTCGACGTGCTGCTCGGGAACGGGGACGCCCACGCCAAGAACTTGTCGATGCTGCATGACCCGTCTGGTGTGCTGCGTTTGGCGCCGCTGTATGACCTGATGTCGACGCTGCACTACGGCGACGACCGGCTCGCTCTCTACATCGACGGCGTGCAGCGCATCGACCGGGTGAGCGGAGGATATCTGGTGAACGAAGCCGCCCGCTGGGGGCTGGCCCGCCGTAAGGCCAGCGAGATCGTCCGGGCCCTCGCCGCCGAAACCCCAGTGGCGGTCGCGGCCGCACGCGCTGAAACTCCCGACGTCCCCGCTGGAATCCTTTCCATCATCGACCAGCAACTTGCGCGGCTCAATGCCGATCTCTGACCCCAGTCGGGACACGCCAACGCAAAGGACGGCAGGAGCACTTGGCCGCCAACGACGAACAGCCATGTTGAGTAGCAACCCAGGACCGCTCATCAACAGACCACAACATGATCGTATTGACCCGCGGTCGCGGGGCACCCTTGGAAGGCCGGCTGCGATCGTTTTCCCCGCGTAGGTAGACGTTGTGGTCCGCGTAGATCCTGACAGGCGGCTCGATGAGGTCGGGCCGGCCGGTTCCCTGGACGCCCCCGAAATGGTTGCCGGTAAGCCGTATTCCGGATCCGACGCCATGAGGTCCGGCAAGAGCCGGGTCGTGCCGGACCAGGTAGCCCGCAACAGACGACTCGCCGACGCGCCCTACCAATGGGCCTGAGGGTGGGCTGTGGGTGGGCTGTGGGTGGGGGCAGGGTTGTGTGTCCCGTTCTGCTCCGGTCACCTCGCGCACAAGATCACCCCGCTCCCCTCGATGCTCTCCGTGAGACCTTGTCAGTTGCCGTCAGGCTTCAGATCGTCGGACAGCGCCAATGGCGACACCTCAGCTCCGGGACGCCCAGCTGGTTTGCAGTTCACGCTGGCCGGCCGGGTCGTGGGCAATGTGGTCCATGGCCCGGTCGAATTCACGCTGGTTGCGGCGGAAGGCTCGGTTCAACCGGTACACGGCGTACCGGGCCGCCCAAGCCTGGCGAATTCCGCGAGGGCCACCAGTGATCCGCTGCTCTTCGATCTCCACAGCGGTGACCGCTGAGTCTTGCGGTGCGTAGTTGCGGTGCGCCACCCAAGCTCCGACGAAAACGGGGGTGTCCTCCGCGGTCTCGGCCTGCGACACGTCGCTGGCGGTGGCCTGGGTGGGGATCTGAACGACCTGGGCGTCGATTGTCATTGGGAACCCTTCCGTCGAGAGGGGCCTGGTGACCGCCTCGCTGGCTGTGAATTCAGCTTGTCGATCTCGAAGACCCCTGAAATCAGGGAAGGTCCCTAGTGATCGCGGGCAGCGACCCTGGCGGTCTTTCTGGGACGCCAGGGTGGGGGCTTCAAACGGCTGTCGGTGGAGGTGTCGGCTTGCTAGCTTGAGGGCGCCGAAACACCGAAAGTTCGGAGCTTGCCGTGGCCGCATCGCCTGCTGTCCTTGTGGGCCGGGAGACTGAACTGGCGCAGCTCCGCGAGCTGGTGCAGGCGGCAGGGGAAGGCCGCAGCTCCGTGTTGGTGCTCGAGGGTGACCCCGGCGTGGGGAAAAGCGCATTGCTCAGATCCCTGGTGGAGAGCTCCACGGGATTTCAGGTGTTGTGGGCGCAGGGCCTGGAATCCGAAGTCGAACTGCCCTACGGCGGCCTCGGACAACTGCTCAGGCCATTGCAGGTCTCTTTTACCGAATTGAGTCCTCAACACGTCGACATGTTGACGACGGTCTTTGCCACGACGGGCATGCAGGCGGCCAATGCACCTTCGGCTGGGCTGCCGGATCGCTACGCTGCTGCGGCCGCCGCGCTGGCATTGCTTGCCGCGGCGGCCGAGACCGGCCCGATCATCGCCGTAGTCGACGATGCGCAATGGCTCGACCAGCCGAGTGTCGAGGCACTGGCGTTCATTGCTCATCGCCTCCTGGCGGAAGGGATCGTTCTTCTACTGTCGAGACGCAACGGCGAAGGCGATGTTGCCCTTGGGAGGCTGCCCTCAGTCACGGTGGACGGTATTGACGCGGGGGCGGCCGCCGAATTGCTGCGGACACTTGGGGCCGGGATCCTCAGTGGCTCACAAGTCGAACACTTGGTTGCGGCGTCGAACGGAAATCCGCTGGCCCTGCTAGAACTTCCCAGGTTGCTCAGCGCCGAGCAATTGGCCAGCATGACGGCACTGGATCAGCCCCTCCCGATCGGTGAGGCCCTCTTGCGGGCGTATTCGCAGAGTTTCGAGCAGCTTTCGGAACGATGCCGCCAGGCGGCGCTGATCGTTGCGATCCTCGACGAACCCGATGTGCGCACCGTCGAACTCGCCCTCCGTCAGGCAGACCTATCGATCGCCGATATCAGCGCTGCTGAGGACATCGGCTTAGTAACGGTCGAACCTTCAGGGGTGTCGTTCCGGCATCCACTGGTGCGGTCCGCTGCGACGTTCTCGGTTCCCCCGAGTTGGAGGCGAAGGGCCCATAGCGCCGCTGCCTCGGCGTTAAGCGCATCAACTGCAGCAAACAAGAGACTCCAACGGGCCTGGCACGTCGCCCTGGCATCTGTGGGATCTGACGAATCGGCGGCCGCTCTATTGGAGTCTGCGGCGGAACAGGCCGCCGTCCTATCCGGGTTCAGCGCTGCCTGTGCGGCTCATGAACGAGCCGCGCAGCTTTCGCCCTACGATCGGGATGGGCGCCGGCGGCTTCTGCGCGCGGCGGACGCAGCCCTTCAGGCCGGCCTAACGGCAAAAGCGGACGAGCTTGTGACGGCAGCCGCCGCGCTGACCAATGATGACCTCGCCGCGTCAATGGCTGCAGCGGAGATCAAGAGCCGCATCGATCTGGCGCAAGGTCGACTTCAAGATGCCCTAACGGGAGCGGCCGCGGCAGCGGAGGCGGCCTCGGCTAGTCAGCCTCTAGAGGCCGCCCGACTGCTCCTTAATGCGGTTACCGCTGCTGTATTCCTGGGTGACACCGAGAGCGCAAGTCGGTTCTCCGAACGCGCCATCGAACTCTCCGAAGGCGACCCCGTTTCCATCGCAGTCGGTCAGGCCGCGCTCGGTTCGGTTCTCGTGGTGAGGGGAGAATCGGCAGCGGGGCTCGACTTCCTGATGCCAATCGTCGAACCGCTGCAGATGATGATCCCTGGTGATGTGTCAGTCCTGGAACCTGTAAGCAGGATCGCGTTGTCTTTTCTGCTGACTGATAATTTCTCGACAGCCGACGAATTAATCTCGGCCGTGATTTCTAAAGCGGTTGAGGTAGGCGCGATCACGACTTTGCCGATCTCCCTCATATGCCAGGCTTCGAGCCAGTTCAAGCGTGGTGATTGGCGAAGTGCCACCGCTAGCGCATATAGATCGCTCGGTCTTGCTCGTGACGTGGATCAAGTTTTTCAGATCGGCAATGCACTTGGGATGGTCGCGGTCATCGAGGCCAACCGAGGCCGCGAAGCCGCGTGCCGGGAGAGTGTCAATGGCGCCTTGGCGATCACCTCGGGAATTGGAGCGGCGACGATCGAGGCACTGGCATTCAACACGCTGGGGGTCTTGGAGTTGGGGCTGCGCAATTTCGAGAAGGCCGTTTCGGGACTCGAACGCTCCCAGGCGCTCTGCGGAGAGCTCGGTCTGCGGGAATTCGGCCATTTCCAGTGGCCGCCGGAATTGTCCGAAGCGTACGTTCGACTCGGGCGCACCTGACGACGCCTTGGGCGTCGTGGACGAGTTGGACCGGCACGCCGAACGCACCGACCGGCCAATCATCAAGGCCTTCGCTGCTCGGTGTCGGGGCTTCGCCGTCGAGAAGGACTATAAACAGCACTTCGACGCCGCTCTCCTTTGGCATCAGCAGTCGGAAAGACCGTTCGAGCTCGCTAGGACACAGCTCTGCTACGGCGAAAGGCTGCGTCGGGACAAGAAGCGCGCCGCCGCCAGACCTCAACTCGAACAAGCCTGGCTTACCTTCCGCAGGCTGGGTGCTGAGCTCTGGACCGAATTGGCTCGGGCAGAGCTCGAGGCTGTCGGCGTCTCGATCACGCAAGATGAATCGAACAGGCAGGTTGCTCTGCTCACGCCCCAAGAGCTGCAAGTTGCCATGGCGGTCGCCGAAGGGGCATCGAACCGTGAAGCGGCTGCGCAGCTGTTCCTTAGCCCCAAGACGATCGAATACCACTTGAGCCGGGTCTTCCGAAAGCTCAATGTGAGCGCTCGCAGCCAGCTTGCCGACGCACTCGGATCGCCCTGATCAAGTGTGACTGCGGAAGAGCCCGTCACCATCTGACGCCTACACCCGCGGCGGGGGACACATTTAGCTGCGTGAGGCCATTCCTGTGTTAGGCGCTGTTTGCTCTGGATTCGGCCGCGAGCATCGCCAATGCGGGCCAGAGAGAGGGGTGCGGTCTCGATTTGCCAGCGCGAATCGCCGAGGAGAAACCTTTGGATAGCCCGGTCACACGCATGATTTCGCTCAACTTCACGCTAGCGAGGGCCTGCTGGATCCGTAGCCAATCATTGGGGTCGAAGTCGCCCACGCCTCCGCCTGCGGTCCACTCGGCCTGTAGCAGCCGGCGGGAGGCGATCGCGGCTCCGCGCCGTCCCCGCAGCTCTACAGTTTGGCGTGGATCCTTTGCCATGCACTGGTCGCATCGCACCCGTCGGTGTCCTGTCACCTGACCTCCGCAGTCTGGGCAGGCCCATGGAATTGCCACCGCTTTGGCGGCTGACTCCGGCTCACCTGCGCCGCTCGTCCGCCGTAGATAAGCCGCCTTCTGTCGGCTTCGTGTCAGCGCCGTCGGTATCCGGACGTCCGAGGTCGACACCGTAGCCAACATCGTCGCCAGTCTCTCGGCATACGGCGCGAAGCGATCTCTTAGCGCTGGCAGCAGCGAAGCGGCGAACTCGTGAGATAGAGGTGCAAGTACTCGTATCTCACCGGAACCGAGTTCAGCGAAGTCCCGCTTGCGAAAGGGCCGCGCAAGCGATAGCTGCCAGACAGTCTCTTCGACAAGCCCGCGGCCAGTTTCGAGGAGGTCCAGAGCCAGCGAGGACCGTCCTTGTCTATCGGCGTGCGCTAATCCCATTCCGGGGTCAAGCCCGATTGCCTGCGCGGCAAGGAGCGCTTCGATTTCCCCTAGGCGCATGCCCAGGTTTAGCAGAGCATTAACGGGACTCGCAGCATGGCGATTAAGCGTCTTGTCGTTCAAGGGGCTGACTCGACCGTCCATAGCCTTCCAGTGCGCGGGGATTCGAGCTCGGTCGCGGGGCGCGTATCGCATGCGGAATGAATCTGCCCACGCGGTCCAATAGCGCTCGGCCGCGTGCATTTCGACGATCATCGCGTCGGGGACGGAGCTTACGTCGGGCAGCGTGTTTCGCAACGTCTCGATCGCGGTCGCGTTTTCCGGCTGTTGCGCCAAATCGCGGACGATTCGGGCCTGATCGGCGAGCCGGTTATCCAACAGCCATCGCACGATCGACATGCCGACCGGTGTGAAAGGTGCCAGCGCCTGAGCCCGGCGAAGACCTCCGTGGTCGAACAGCGCCGGAGTACCCGTCGAAAAACACTCGCCGTTCGTGTTCGCGATGACGAGCGCGACTCCCATGCTGTGACACCAGGCTGCCGCTTCGGTGGTAACAATTCCGTCGCCCAGCACGAGGACTCGGCGGACCCTGCCGGCCGCGGCCTGCGCTCGCGTGATCCGCCGTTGGCGGCGAAGATCTGCGATGCCGTCTTGGCACACCAGCGCACCGCAGTTGACTCGAACAGCAACTCCGTATCCATCCAAGATCACAGTCGGTTCGATCGTCGTTTGGTCGTAGGTCGATCGCGCGGCTTCCTTGCCGTCTGCGACGTCAAGACTGCTCACCATTGGCGCAGCGTCAGCCGGTGACGGAGCATCGTTCCGCTGCGCGGCGACGGGCATTGCATTCTCCTCTGAGCGCGGTTACGAACCCCTGGTTCGATCGATGTCAAACGCAGTCCATTTCAGTCCGTCTATCCCGAAATGATCAAATGCTTCAGCCCGGTCACGGGATGTCTTCCATTATTGGCCGTACGGGGCCACGGGCACTAGCTAAATGTAGAACTGACGCCGACCTTCCTTCCGGTATGAGATAGGGCGTACCGGAGTATCGATTTATCGTCTCGCGGCAGTTTCAGCTTTCGCCAAGAGCCAGCCTGGGACTGTTGCCGGTAAGCGCTGCTGTGGCGATTGCCTTCAAGTACAGGCGGAGAGCGGTGTCGGCTCGCAGCGGATGCTTCGCATGACACTTCGGGCAGCTGAATTGCCAGCGATCTGCGGTCATGTCTGGCCGAGCGGCGGCGTCGTGCATCGGGCCTTGTCCGAGGGGATCGCGGACGTCACGCTCGTCGCCAAGGCGATCCGGCGGGAAAGCGATTGTGGTGGCGAACGTGATCATGGTTCCCTTATTGGGCAAGACGGCCCAATAGAGGCGACCTCGGCAGGGTGCACAGATGACCGGGACCCAGCCCGTCAGCGGAGGAGCGGGTCGAGTGCTGTCTCTACCGGATGTGGCGCGTCTTGGCTTCGGGTTTGGCCGACGCCGGGCAGCCCGTGATCATTCAAGGCTCGTACTGCCGCGGCGATGAGCTCAACGTCCGCGGGATGTGCGGCTGGCCGAGTTGATCCTTGCCAGTTGGCGCACATGGCACATACGGTAATGGGGTCACGTATGTGACGGGCCCCCGCTTCCCGGCATTGCCGAAGAGCGGAGCAGAGCGACTCCCAGCGGAGCGCGGATCTTCCGCGCCCCGGAGTCCCAATGCCCGTTCCGCCCGCGGCCCACGTCGCAATCCACCCGTCCGAGGCCGCGACCTACACGGTCGCCGAGGCTGCCTCGCTTGTCGGCGTTACGCGTAACTGCATGTACCGCGCGGCCCGACGCGGCGAGATCCGCTCGATCCGCATCGGCGAACGCGTCCTACTCTCCCGGGTCGATGTAGACCGGCTCCTGGCTCAGGTCGTCGACCACAGCAGGACCACCGCCAAGAACGACCGGGTGAGCCGGTGAGCAGGCATGTCCGATCGCTGATCTCGGGCCCACATCGGACGTGGGTCCATGCAAGCGCGTAGCGCCGACCGCTGGGCCGCGCTAAGTCCGCCCTACCGCGGGAGACTCGTTCGCCAGCTCGGAGCCGGCGACACCCGCCGTGCCCGCGCGGCATACATCAAAGGCGCCTCCCTCAAGGCCGCCCGCGGCAAGCCCGATAACGAATCCGAAATGCGACGCGCCCGAGGCGTCCGCCGAGGGTTGACTCCCAGCCAGGCCGCGGGACGTCCAAGGGCCCACGAAGTCCCCGCCTCTGCCATTGGCCGCGAGTTCGACGGCGTGCCGGTCCGGAACGGACCGGAGCCCGATGCCGGGACCCAAATGGCGAACCTCACCGGCCTCACCTTCAGGCAAGCCAGCACCATCGGTACCTACCTCAAAGACGTCGGCGAACTGCTCGACGGCCGACTGCGCCCCGGCGTCTTCCACCGCCAGTGGCGTGGCCGCAAAGTCGCCCGGAAGCGGCTGGAGGACCGGCCGGACTACGTCATCGAACTCATGCGTCGGCAGGCACCGCCGCCGGGCCAGCAGCGGTATCGACGCACCGCCGCTACACCTCGCGGCGGACCAGCATGACCGGCGTTTGCTTCCGCTGCGGCCGTCACGGAGCGGTACAGCTCGACCATCCCACCGGGCGCCACCGGGGTGCTCCGCTGCACCCGCACTTCACGATCCCAGCCTGCCCGCGTTGCCATAAAGAAAAAGGAAGGGTGGATCGGGCCGCCGCTGTCGAGGGCGGCGATCCCACGCTCTTGCTGGTGGTTGCACGGCTTGCCGCGTGGTTCGGCTGGCTGGCCCTGCCCGCGATCCCAGTGGCATTTGCCGCCGCTGATCTGGAACTAGTGGCCTGGGTACTCGAAGAGCTTGCCCGGCAGCTGCCTGGGGACCTTCCGTGGAAGGCGGCACGATGACGCAGGCACTCCACCTTTTGCGGGTGCGCGGTCACGTCCCCGCAACCGGGAGGAACGCGGAGACGGACCGTCGGGCCGCGCGACACCGCCCGCGGGCCGGGGATGTCGCGTTACTGATTCACGTAGCGGCCGACGACCAAGACCGCCTGCTGATCGCAACGGCCTGCGAAGTCATGCTGACCGACACCGGCGCCATCCCGGTCGGCGAGCGGATATACGCCCCGCCTACGCGACTCAACGCCATCCGCGAGCAGGCCGATGGGTTACGTCCCGTCGTGCCGCCCGGGTGCGGTAGCCGGCCGATCTCCGTCCAGGACGTCGCTGCACTTGGAACGAGGATTGCCAGCCTCAGTTACAAGCAGCGTTGGCCAATCGTCGGGGACAACCTGCGCTGGGCCCTGGGTCGGCTGTCGGCAAGCGCGGGACCCAATAAGAAGTGGGACGGGTTCAGCCTTTCGCTGGCCGGTTGCGGCGCCATCGGCAAAACCGGCGACTATCGGCACTCCTGGTACAAGCCCCGGCTGATCGTGCCGTTCGCCGGCGGCGGCATCTTCGACTGGACCCACCCGTACGAGAAAGAGGATCGCTACAGAGGCAAGAAACGGGCTCGTTTCGTGGACCTCGGTACAGCGGCGAACGCGGTCAGCGGATCCGAATTCGACTGTCCAGAGTCGGCGGCCGGCTATTTCGACGTTGGATGGCCCGAACCTCAAGACGGTGTGCTAGCGCAATTACGAGCCGAAGCCAAGGCCCTGATCGACCTTTACGGTCGGCTGACGTGGGAGCTGGCCGATGCGGCACCGGGGCTTCCGCTCGCCGAGTGTTACTCCTTCGGCAGCATCGCCACCCATCTGCTCGACAAGGCCGGCGTCCAAGCACCTCTGCGCAAAGCGGCCCACGTTCCAGCGGCCGATTTAGGCGCGGCGGCGAGCAGCATGTTCGGCGGCCGTTTCGAAGCCCCGATCGTCGGCGTGCCGATGCCCATGGAACTACGTGACATCCGCAGCACCTATGCGGCGATCGGCGCCTTGCTGAATATCGGCGCGGTCTATGCCTGCCGACAGCTGGACTCCATCGCACTCGACACCGCGCAGATTCGACATGTCCTCCAACAGGCTGCAGACGACCACCCTCGAATGTGGAGCCCCGAGCTCTGGAGGCAGCTCGGGCTGACGTTCATCACCATTCGCCCGCACGGCGAGGTACTGCCATCCACATCGCAATCCCGCCGTGGACGCTGGCGCACAACCGTCGCTCCCCTTGACCTTGCCGGCGGGGAGGCCACCTTCCACTGGTGTGACATCGCCGCCGCGGTCGCTGCGGGCGCCGTACCCGCCGACATGGACATTGTCCGCAGCTTCCGATTGCGGCCACAGGGAATTCAGCCCGGGCTGCGTCCATTGCGCCTGCCGACCGGCCGGATGGTGGACCTTGCTACTGACGACCTGGCAGCCGTAACGGTCCACGAACGCCATGCCGCCCTCGTCGCCAGGAGCAGGCGGGCCGGACTGGTGAAAGCGGTCGGCAACGCGCACATGTTCGGCAACCTCGCTCGCCACGACCGCAA
Organism: uncultured Actinomycetota bacterium; assembly: GCA_963839015.1. Classification (GTDB taxonomy): domain Bacteria; phylum Actinomycetota; class Actinomycetes; order Frankiales; family Frankiaceae; genus DATAZK01. The sequence continues at coordinate 15,263 of CAWITL010000005.1, forward strand.
GACCACTAGCGGCGCGGTCGAGACCGCGGCCGTGGGGCCGGCCGGAGAACGTCTTACCCGCCGCACACGGCACCCCGAGCGGCCGGGACCCCATGCCTTCCTTCCGGCCGCGGCTGCGGTCTGCGCCGGCGCCCGCTTTGCCCTGGCGCTGGCCCGTCGCAACATCGTCGCTGCCGGCTCGGACATCGCCGCCATGCACGCCGACTCCATCGCCGTCCCCTGCTCAGCCGATGGAGGCCGCGCGCTTTGTCCTGAGGCCGCGGACGGCACCCTTCGAGTCATACCCAGGGAAGAATTGGACCAGCTCCTCGGCCGCTTCGGTTCCCTCGGGATCAACTTCAAGACCGAAATCGGAACCTCCGTCCAGGGGACGGTCGGTCTCGTGATCGGCGTCAACAAGGTGCTCTACGCCGATAAGACGCCGACCGGCGGATACCGGCTTGTTCGGTCGTCGGACTCGGGGCTCGGCGGACATCTGGCTGATCCGTCTAATGCGCCGGGCGCGCGCCTGCCAGATGGGCGGTGGATGTGGGCCGCCGCCTGCGAACATGCCATCCTGACGCCAGCAATCGCCTCGTCCGACATCCACCGGCCACCGTCATTGGCTGCCGCGCTCAACGCCGCAGTGCTGCCAGAATGGACGGACCGTCCCGTTGCACGGCGCTATCAAGCCAACTCGTGGCAAGCACTGAAAGCGCTGCGCTTACAGGCGAATGACCCGGGCATCATGCCTTTCGCGCGATACCTGCGCGTCGACACCGGCTCCCGCAGCGGCGGCCCGATCGCCTTGGGCGCATGGCCGGATGCGCGAAGCTGGAAGCAGGCCGAATGGCGCAGCGCCGGCCAATCAGTGGCGCTCCTGACGCTCGATGACGAGGGGTCGCCCCGGCTCTTCGCCGGTACCGGCCGGCGCCACATCGTGGTCAAAACTCTCGCCGAATACTTAGGCAATTGGGCACGCGCAGACGTCGACGGCGGGACGGGACCGCAACAAGGACTAGTTCAGATCAAGACGGTTCGGTCCGCTCCCGGCCTGATCAGCGTCACCGGCAAAGACGGCGCCGAGCTCGACGCCTCCGACGAAGACCGAGCACACGTCGACCCGGAATCCGTGCGGCTCGACTACGGCACCGTCGACGGAAGCCAGCTACGCGAGCGAGTTAAAGAGCTAGGTCAACGCGCCGTAGGCCGACACGCCGGCCTGCCGTACGCCACGGTGCATGACTGGACCCGCGGCGGTTCAACATCCCCCGACACTCTTGCTGGCATCGTCGCAGCCGTCGAAACTCTCGAACGAGCAGCTAAGGCAGCGACTCGACGAGTCTGCGCCAGACCGGGATGCGGTAAACCAGCCGAGGTCAAGTGGTGCTCAGGCACATGCCGAATGGCAGTCAAACGAGCTGCTGATGTCGCCGAAGCCCCCGATCCCGGGGCACCCGATCGGCTGCCGAGCTGCCCGGCCTGTGGAACCCAATTCGTCAACCCCATCGCCGAGGCCCGCCACGAATGCCCCAAGGGACAGCTATGACGAACACCCGATTCGGCCATCTGCTGGACTGCTACCGGCAGCTGCTGCATCTCCCGAACCCGACGCCGGTACTAGCCGTTCTTGGAACGGTCGCCGCCAACCGGCTGGCCGGCGACCCGGTCTGGGTGATGCTGGTAGGTCCTCCGTCATCCGGCAAGACTGAGATTGTCGACTCGCTGCGCCTCCTCCCAGAGGGGGCAGCCGTCTCAACTCTGACGAAGGCATCGCTGCTTTCGGCTCAGGCCGGTGGGTCCGGGGGGCTGCTCCTGACTAAGTTTCGCGACGGCTCCGGGCTGCTGCTCGTTAAAGACTTCACCAGCCTCCTGTCGGACGTAGGCGCCAGCGAGATTATCGCCCTGCTGCGGGAAGTGTTCGACGGACACGTCGAGCGTTACGTGGGCAACCAGGATGCGCCGCTTGCATGGGCAGGAAAGATCGGTCTCGTCGGAGCAGTTACCGAAGAGATCGAATCTCATCGAACCGCGATCGCCGTGATGGGCGAACGGTTCGTCTATGTGCCTATGCCAGACAACTCTCCAGAGGACCGCGCGGCAGTCGTCGCCATGGCCATCGCGAACACGCGTCGCGCGAGAACCTTGCGCGACGAGCTGGCTGCAAACGTTTCCGCCTTCTTCGCCGAACTGGGCGACCCGCAGCTGGCTGCCGAATTGTCAGGCGAGGAACAGTCATGGGTTGCGGATGCTGCCGACTTCGCCAGCCGGGCGCGTTCACCGGTGCTGCGCGACGGCCGCAGTCGTGAAATCAGCCTCGTCCCCGAGCCTGAAGTAGGAGCCCGCCTCGCTGTGGAGTTGAGCCAACTCGCCCGAGGCCTGGCCTGGGTCGGGGCGACGCGTCCACAGCGTGACGCCGTGATCCGGTCCGCCGTCCAGGCCAGCATCCCACGGATCCGACGGGTCGCGCTGAATGCTTTGCTTGATGGCGCGGGTTCTCTGAGCACGACGGAGATCGCGCTCAACGTGAGACTGTCTAGCTCTACCGTTAGACGGGAACTAGAGGACCTGACCGCGCTGAAGCTTCTTGACACGTTCCAAGAAGGAGCCGCGTACCGCCAACACTGGTCCGCGTCCACCATTGCTCGAGACCATTGGCAGAAGCTGACCCGCATCGCCGACGCGAACCCATTCGCGCAATGACGCCGGGCGCCAGCTGGCGCCGCAGTAGATCGCGGACCGCCAATCTCGCGGAACGAGGCGCCTGAGACCTGGCCGGACGTCCACCTCAGGGCATGATTGAGGGCGACGACCGGATTGGACGCACAGTGACGACGAAGCGCACGAATCAGCTCTCGAGCGCCGCGTGAACGGAATTTCGGTTGCGCCTTTATCGCCGCCTACGATGACCCCGTCTTCCGCGAGCGTGTCTGCGAGGATGAGTCGTCATCCCCGGCGTGACACCGCGCCAGAGTTGGCCCTCCGCCGAGCGCTTCACGCGGCCGGTTATCGGTACCGCGTCCAGCGAACAAGTTCCTGGACGACCCAGGCGCACTATCGACATCGCCTTCACTCGCCGGAAGGTTGCGGTGTTCGTCGACGGGTGCTTTTGGCACGGTTGTAGTGAGCATCGCGGCTTGCCGAAGTCGAACGCTTGGTGGTGGCACAACAAATTGGCCGGCAACATAGCCCGCGATGCGGATACAGACGAACGCCTTCGTGAACTCGGATGGCAGAGTCGTGCGCGTGTGGGAGCACGAAACAGTCTCGGACGCCGTTGAGCGCGTTGAGCATGTCTTACTCATGGACAGCGCTCACGTACACAAATTAGATGCGGACCGGCACGGCCGCTTCGAATTGTCGTGGCCCCCTCGTACACTGCGCCGGTGCCCGCCACCCGCTTGACCGTCGTCGATCTATTCGCCGGCGCTGGCGGGCTCAGCGAAGGGTTCGCCCGAAATCCACGCTTTCGTACAAAGACTGCGGTGGAGCACAACCCGTTTGCGGCCGCAACCTTCCAGGCCAACCATCCGTCCGTCGATGTATTCGCCGGTGACATTGCCGACTGGCTTCGCGGCTCAGTTGCCTCTGCCGACGTTGTCGTTGGAGGACCGCCATGCCAGGGCTTCTCAAATCTGGGCGCTCGCCAGGTTAGAGATCCACGCAATGCCTTGTGGCGCCGATACGTCGATGCGCTGATAGCGGTCGAGCCGCTTTTCTTCGTGCTCGAAAACGTCGCCGATTTCTTGCGCTCTGGCCAATACAGAGATCTGCATCGGGAGACCTACCGAGGCGGCCGCCTGCGCAACTACCAGATCACCCCTGTGATCTTGAATGCTGCCGAGTTTGGCGTACCCCAGATCCGTCGACGAGCGGTGGTATTCGGCAGTCGTCGGGATCTGCCCAAGGTGGACGAGCCGGTCGGCGACCGCGCAAACAGGCCAGAGTCATGGGCGACTGTTCGGTCGGCGATAGGCAACCTTGACTTCGGAGTTGCTGAGATCGATCTTCCGGCAACCCGTACGAATCAGGACGGTCACATCTTTCCCGGCCCATTCAAAACGATCGAGCTGCATCTCGGTCGGCGACCAACCCAGATGTCACTTGATCGCTATGCGGCGATTCCGGAAGGCGGAAATCGGAACAGCATCCCAGATCATCTACTAGCTAAATGCTGGCGAGAACACGCAGGTGGCTCCGGCGATGTCATGGGGCGGTTGCACTGGGACAAGCCCTCGGTCACGATCCGCACTGAGTTCTGGAAACCGGAAAAGGGCCGCTACCTTCACCCGGAGGCCGACAGGCCGATAACGCACCTTGAGGCAGCTCGACTACAGGGCTTCCCAGACGACTATCTCTGGTACGGCTCGAAGTCAGAGATTGGTCGACAGATTGGTAACGCCGTGCCCATCAACCTGGCGGAAGGTATAGCCAACCACCTAGCTGACCAGTTGGCCTAGCAGACGCGGTCGGGTGCCAAGTGGCTGGCCACGGCTTTTCGTCGGAGCTCAGGGCTACCCTGCGTTCGACCAGGGAGGATTTCACCAATGACGGACCCGCTGGCGCTCGGTGGCACGGTCCATCCGCAGGTGCCCGGATGGCAAGAAGTCATTCCGGTCAACAATTCAGTCACGTTGCCGCCGGACCCGCACATCATGGATGCAATCGGCGGCAACCACAGGTTGGAGACCGCTGTCGCCGATCTGGTGGACAACTCGATCGACGCGAACGCGACGCGAGTCTTAGTCCGCTTCGTAGTGGCCGATGACCGTATCCCGTCGTTCTATGTGATCGACGATGGGGACGGCATGACCCGCAGCCAGATCGATGCCGCCATGACCGCCGGCAGTGTGCGCACGTACGGAAGCAGCGAGTTGGGGCATTTTGGCCTGGGCCTGAAGGCCGCGTCCTTGTCGCAAGCGGACAGTTTGACGGTTATTTCGGTGGCGGAGGATTCGCCCGCAGTCGGACGACGGTGGTTAGCCAGCAAAGCAAGTGACTCCTTCGAATGCGATGTGGTCGGGTACGGGTTTTGTGGTCGTGAGCTGGCGCGGCCATGGGGGTTCGTCCAGCCCCTGACCGGCACCATCGTCCGCTGGGACGAGATCCGAGGGTTTCCAACAGGGCATGACGCCGATGTGGCCGCCCGATTTATCCAAGATGCGACCATTCGTCTACAACATCACCTCGGAATGGTCTTCCATCGATTTCTCGAGGAGGGCAAGATCCGCATCGGGATTGACGTGGAAGACGTCTCCCTTCTGGGCACCGGCCCCGTGGTCGAGGTCAAGCCACTCGATCCTTTTGCCTACCCTCGGGCAGGAGCTGGCGGCTACCCGAAGCAGCTGCGTTGTTCGATCAAAGGTTCAGAATTGATCGCTACCTGCCACGTCTGGCCCGGCCGTTCGCAGCTACCGCAGTTTCGGCTGCCCGGCATGGCCGCGGAGCATTTTCAGGGCCTCTACTTTTACCGGCGGGGACGCCTCCTCCAAGCTGGCGGATGGAACAACGTCGAAGTCCAACGTCGCGAACTTCAGCTCGCAAGGGTTGTCGTCGACCTAGATGACGATCTGATGCGGTCGCGGGTATTTCGGATGAATCCTGAAAAGTCCCGCGTCGAATCTGGACATGAATTCAGTGAGGCACTCGATCATGCAACGGCCGAGGATGGGACCACCTTCCGCGCCTATATCGAGACCGCGAAACAGACGTTCAAGAAGTCAAACCAGCGGAGTAGGGCGCGAAGTCAGGTCGTGCCTCTGGGAAAGGGGGTCCCGCCGCGCGTAAGGAGTGCGGTCAGGAACGAATTGGACTCGCTCCCCGGCTACGACGAGGTGGATCTCCGTTGGGGCAAACTTGCCCATGACGTGTTCTTTGACGTCGATCGTGAGAGCAGCACGATTTGGTTGAACAGTCGTTACCGAAGGGTCATTGCAGGCGAAGACCATGCCGGTTTGAATGACGCCGCTCTGGTCAAGACCATGCTTTTCTTACTTGTCGAGACGCTCTTCCATGGCTCGTATCTGGGCCCGAAGGACAAGGACAACCTGGAGCTCTGGCAGACCTTGTTGACTGCGGCCGTCAAAGAGCAGCTCGATTGAGCGCGCCCGAATCTAGGCATATCAGCCCTCAAACACTCGACGAGTACCTCGCGGGTGGTGCCGCCGCTTCGATACCCATCGCAGGCCAACCGGCAGCAGTCCTTACCATCGATCCGCCGAATGAAATTCTGCGATTAGAGGTTAGCTGGGACGGCGAGCAGCCGCCTGCGATCGGTGAGTACCTCCACATATCGACCGATGTCCGCTTCCGGCAGGGTCGAAACTGGGCCACGATCGAGGTACACGGAATCAAATTCTTTGCGGAGGCATACCCGCTGCTTCGATCGGTCGCCGACCTGGTCCAGCTGGACGCGAGCACATTCGCATCAGCCGTCGAACAGTCGCTGGGGAGTTACCACGACCTGCTCGCCGCGACCCGACAGATGCCGACCAATGAAGAAATCGGGCTTTACGGAGAACTCCTCGTCGTTTCCCACCTGGTCGACACCCTAGGTCCTGAGGAAACGCTCCGAGCCTGGCGGGGTGGTGATCAATCCGAGGAGCACGACATCGGACTAGCCGAGGACGACGTCGAGGTCAAAACTACAACGGCAGATAGGCGGCGCCACTGGATCAGCTCACTGAACCAACTCCGCCCAACACTCGGACGCCAACTGTGGGTTTTGTCGATCCAGTTGACTGCAGCCGGCGCGAGCCGAGCTGAGCGCCTGCCAGATGTTATCGCTCGCGTAGAAGCGCAACTTCCGGCGGGCCTACGGGGGACATTCCAGGCGCGGATCGCTCGTACCCGCTACCGCCCTGATCAGGCGCATGAAAGCTTTCGACTCCTGCGGCTCCGGTCAAAACCCGCAATCTATCTCGTCGACGCCGCCTTCCCGCGGATCGATCACGACATTCTCAAAAACGGCGGTGCAGGCATCGACCGCATTGATGAAGTCAGTTACGCCATCAACCTCGATGGATTGACTCTTGGCAACAATCCGCCCAGGCCCTTCCGCGGCCTCGGCGAAAAAGGACCTCTGGAATGAGCCTAACTACCGTCTACGTGCCCGCGATTAAGAGCATGGAGGGTGGAACGCCGACACCGCTCGAGCCTCTCGCAGTCTTCCTTTCGAGCCAAAGCCACGACTCGTCGATCGATGTCTCATTGGGCGCGCTGCGTGCGCACCTAGAGTCAAGCACGATAGACGAGCCGCTCCGGAAGGAGCTCCACCTCGCGATCGCAGGATGGGATGCGGCCGCGACTGGTGACTGGCTCAACGGCACCGAGCCCCACTCGATCGCCCGTCGGAACCTCATCTATTCACTGCTTCGTCTCGACGGTAAGACCACCGACGCCTTCGACGCAGCTTTCCCTCAGACTGGCGACGGATCGGTCGTCATCAGTGACGACTTCGAGCCCTGGTACGACGACGAACGCCGCGCCGCGCACGAGTTCTACTGGCGTGCATATCGTAGACACCTGATCGAGGCGGGCTGGGACCCTGAGGCAATTGCCCAACTCGATACTGCGACTACGCGTGTCGTGGAACGTCTCTCGGACCCTGCGCGTCCTCAGGCGTACCAGTCCAAGGGGCTCGTTGTCGGCTACGTACAAAGCGGTAAAACTGCCAACTTCACCGGGGTGCTCGCAAAGTCGATCGACGCCGGCTACAGACTGATAATCGTGCTTACGGGCACGATCGATCTACTGCGGAAGCAGACGCAACGACGGCTGGATATGGAGCTCGTCGGAATCGAGAACATATTTCTCGGAATCGATCCAGATGACGTCGAATTGGCGAAGGACATCGACTATTTCCAAGACGAAGACCGCATTAAAGGGAAGTTTCTGCAGCACGGGTTCCAGCCGTCCGAACGGGGTTTTACGGATATCATCCGTCTGACTCGGCACGGGTCCGACTATCGGAGCTTGAACGCTGGCATCACTGCTCTCGAGCTCCACAAACGAAACAAGCAGAAACCTCTCTTTGATGCCGAGAACCTCTATGCTAGCGACGCCCGACTGGCGATCGTTAAGAAGAATGCTTCCGTGCTGCGCCGACTCGTCCGCGATCTAAAGAGCATCCGCTCTCATCTTGGAGAAATCCCAACTCTGATAATTGACGATGAATCTGATCAAGCGTCGGTTAACACAAGTGATCCCAAGAAATGGCGGCAAGGCCAGACGGACAGAACAACGATAAACAAGCTCATCTCGGAGCTACTGAGCCTTCTTCCGCGTGCCCAATACGTGGGTTACACGGCTACTCCTTACGCCAACGTCTTCATAGACCCAAGCGACGCCGAGGACATCTTTCCGAAGGACTTCCTGCTCGAGTCTCGAGCGACCTGCCAACTACATGGGTGTATCCGACTTCCACGATCTGGAAGCGAGCTTCGACGACGACCAGACCGTCGAAAACTCCAACGAAAAGGCATTCGTCCGCGATTTACGCGCGACGGATTTGGGTCCTGCGAATGACGCAGAATTGCTAGGAGCTCTTGACGCGTTCCTCATTTCTGGCGCAATAAAGCTTTACCGCGAAAAGCACACCGACGGCGCGATGCGCTTTCGCCACCACACGATGCTCGTTCATGAATCCGTCCGGACCGCTGATCACCGTGACTTAGCTGACCGCGTACAACACGTATGGAGGCAAGCTGGCTACATGACACCGACGGGAGCCGTGAGGCTTGAGTCACTGCTGGAGAATGACTTTCGGGCCGTAAGTCGAGCGCGCGCTCCTGAGCTGCCTTTTCCGAAAGCCTTCGAGGCGTTAAAGCCGTTTATCGGCGAGGCTCTCACAAAGATACAGGAGAGCGCAGGGAACCCGGTTCTGATCATTAACGGCGATAAGGACGTCGCCCAACAGAACCTCGACTTCGAAATGAGATCGATATGGCGGATCTTGGTGGGCGGAACGAAGCTCAGTCGAGGGTTCACGATCGAGGGCCTAACCGTTTCATATTACCGGCGACGTACCAGGCAAGCGGACACGCTGATGCAGATGGGTCGCTGGTTCGGGTTCCGCCGCAACTACGGCGATCTCGTCCGGCTATACATCGGTAGGGAGGAGCCAAACGGTCTGGCCACCATGGATCTTTACGAGGCGTTCGAGGCGGTCGTGCGGGACGAGGAAGCCTTCCGCAATCAGCTGCGCCAGTACGCCAAGTTGGTCGACGGGCGGCCCCAGATCACGCCACGCGACATCCCACCTCTTGTCAGTCAACATCTGCCGACCATCACACCATCAGCTCGCAACAAGATGTTCAACGCCGAGTTAGTCGTGCGACGGTCCCCTGGCCGGCCAATTGAGCCAACGGCCTACCCAATTGATCCAGCAGACATCGCTGCCAACTACGGCCGCATGCTGCCGATCATGCAGGCCGCCGACGCAGTCCATTCGCTTAGCTTCCCTGCCGAACCAAGGCCCAACGGCTCGATTCGCGCCGCGGGGTCGTTCCAGGCCATGGTCGGTAGCGTTTCAGCCGAGGCGCTACTGATAGCCCTACGCGGGTTGGCGTGGGTCCGGCAAGGCTATTTCGACCCCGATCTGGCGTACATCGAAGAGATAACGGGGGCCGCCGTCAAGGATTGGGTAGTCATCGCGCCCCAAACGAAGGACGGAGCACGGCATCTGGACGGCTTGGGTCAACGGAGCGTGGTCCTCCGCGATCGACGTAGAGGACCCCTGTTCGGCGGCATAAGCGACCCGAAGCACCGGCCGCCCGCCGAACGGATAGCTGGGGCGCGCCCTAGTTGGGGCGACACCTACGTTGAGTCATTAGTCGGGGAGGGTCGAGCCGCGTTGCTGATCTACCCGGTCGTCGAGCCTCCGGACGTCAAGAAGCCCAGTGAGGTCGTTGTCGCGTTCACGCTCTTTGCCCCCAAATCCGCCCACCCGTCGAACGGCCAGGTAGTGCAATTTCGGGCCAAGGACAAGGGCAGTCCTAAGGCTCCGATCGTAGCCGCGGGGCCTGACTGACTCGCGTCTCGCGCGAACGTCATGATCATCCACCTCCCCCCTGTTTAGACGTTCGCCGCCGAGGGGCGCGAGACGCCCCCCCATAGCCAAGTAGGCCGACAGTTGTAGCCGCGAGGGATTTCGAGAGCCCAACACTCGGAGGGGTTGCAGTCGAACAACTCGCTATCGAGGCCGGCCCCTTGCTCGTAGGGCGACGGAGCTGAAGAGATAACCGTTCGGCTACGCGGTCAACTTCGACCACGCTGACGTCCACCTCAATCAGAAATCGCAGTCGATATCCACGCGGCCGGGAACGATGCGGACAGAGGGAGCGGGGTGATCTTGTGCGCGGGATGACCGGAGCAGAACAGGACACACAACCCTGCCCGTGGGCTGTGGGTGGGCCGTCGGGGACTCGAACCCCGAACCCGCGGATTAAAAGTCCGCTGCTCTGCCTGTTGAGCTAACGGCCCGGCGAAACCGTGGTTTCGGCACTCAGCCTAGTCAGGCCGCCGGAAAGTTGCGCTAGTGGTTGATCCACAGCCTGTTGATCAAGCAAACGGGCAACTTTGGCGCCGGACCCACCCCTGAGGGGTCAGCGCATCGTGCTGAGGTCCTGAGATCCAATAACCCGCAGCAGGTCCAGTTTTTCGCGGGCGTCGGTGCCTTCGGTGGGGAAGTACACCAGCAGTTGGACGTCGGCGCTCGGGGTCAGCAGGATCTCGCAGGTGAGGTGGATCAGCCCGACTTCGGGGTGCACGATTCGCTTCTCGTCGTAGTGCCGGACCGCGACGTCGTGGCGGTCCCAGAGGTCGGCGAATTCGGTGCTCGCGGCGAGCAGATCGTGAACCAACGATTCGACGTCTGGATCGCCGCCCCGTCGGGCTGCCGTCGCTCTGAGGTTGTTGACGTGCGCAGCTGAGTGGTGCGTCCAGTCCTCGCGGGGGAAGCGATCGCGCCGCTCAGGTCGGGTGAACCACAGCCACGCAACGTTGCGCTCGCGGCCGGGCGTCGGGGAACGCCGACCGACCGTGAGATCGGCCAGCTCGTTCTGCCACAGGACTTCGCTGAGGTCGGAAACGACGGAGACGGGAACGTCCACCAGGTGATCGGCGAGCCGGATCAGGCCTGGACGGATGTGTCCATTGCTGCTACGTAGCGCCGGTGTCAGACCGGCCAGATGGAAAAGGTGGTCGTTCTGGTCGGCATCGAAGCGCAGCGCGCGACCGAGCGAGGTCAGGATCTGCGCCGACGGTCGTGGGCCGCGTCCCTGCTCGAGCCGCGCGTAGTAGTCGGTAGACATTCCCGCCAGCAGTGCCACCTCATCGCGCCGCAGACCTGGGGTTCGGCGCCGAAAACCCGCCGGCAGGCCGACGTCCGAGGGCCGCAGCACCTCACGCCGGCGACGCAGGAAGTCCGCCAGGCCGACGCGATCGATCACCTCTCCAGCATGCGCCGCACGGCCGGTCGTGGCCAGGGACTGCCGATCCCTGGATAGCCGGGGCCTGGGGAGCGGCCGTAAATGGGCGCAGGCTGGACCGTGACACCTGATGAAGGAGCTTCATATGGATATCCGCGCACTCGGCGCCACCGGTCCCTCCGTCTCCGCCCTGGGCCTGGGCTGCATGGGGATGTCAGGGATGTACGGACCCAGCGATGAGAGGGAGAGCATCGCCACGATCCACGCCTATCTCGATGCCGGCGGGACCCTGCTCGACACCGGTGACTTCTACGGTTCCGGGCACAACGAGTGGCTGATCCGCCAAGCGCTGGTCGGCCGCAACCGTGACGAGATCGTGCTGTCGGTGAAATTCGGCGGCCTGCGTGCCCCCGGAGGTGGCTGGGGGACTACCGACACCCGGCCGGTCGCCATGCGCAACTTCCTTGCCTACTCCCTGCAACGGCTGGGCGTCGACCACATCGACGTCTATCGGCCGGCTCGCCTTGACCCCGCCGTCCCGATCGAGGAGACCATCGGTGGGCTGAAAGAGATGGTCGACGCCGGCTACATCCGTCATATCGGGTTGTCAGAAGTCGGCGCCGACACGATCCGGCGGGCAGCAGCTGTCGCGCCGATTTGTGATCTCCAAATCGAGTATTCGATCCTGTCGCGGGGCATCGAGGAGAGCATCCTGCCCACTTGCCGCGAACTGGGCATTGGCATCACCGCCTACGGCGTCCTGTCGCGTGGGCTCATCTCGGGTGCGCAACCGACCGGCCCCGGCGACTTCCGCGCGCACAGCCCCCGTTTCCAGCGCGAGAACCTGGCGCACAACAGCGCGCTGGTGCAGCAGCTGAGCGGCCTTGCCGAAGCTCGTCAGTTGAGCGTGGCGCAGCTGGCGATCGCCTGGGCTGCCAGCAGGGGCGACGACATCATCCCCGTGGTCGGCTCGCGGAAGGTGACGCAGGTGACGAGTGCCATCGAGGCGATGGAGGCGAAATTGACCGCGGACGAGCTCGCCCAGATCGACGCGGCCGTGCCGGCGGGGGCGGCGGCCGGTGACCGTTACGCGCCTGAGCAGATGGCGATCCTGGACAGCGAACGCTGAGCCTTTCAGGACTGGAGGTGCGTCAGTGCCCGCCCCGGCGCAGGCGCGCCTGCTCGTCGTTCTTGCCCACTGGTTGAACGCCGTTTGTCCGGAACCGGCCGGTAAACGCTTCTTCGGCTGGGTAGGGAAATGACGACCTGAGGAGGAGCAGCATGACTACACACGCGACGGCGACCGCAACGGTGAAGGCATGGGACGAGACGCCTTATGACGAGGTGGCCGGCAGCCCGAAAACGGTCAGGGCCAGCATCAAGTACACCTACGACGGCGATGTCGTCGGGGAGAGTGCCTCAGAGGCCTTGATGGTCTACGTCGGCGATCAGGCGGAGTATGTGGGCTTCGAGCGGGTTACCGCCACCATCGCGGGCCGCACGGGGACCTTTGTGACGTCGGCCGTTGGGTCCTTCAAGGACGGGGTGGCAGCCTCCAGTTGGGACGTCGTGGCGGGCTCGGCGTCCGGTGAACTCGAGGGGTTGACCGGCAGCGGCCACTTCGAGGCTCCAAGCGGCAACCAAGCCACGGTCACGTTGGACTACGACCTGCCATAAGCCCGCCAGACACCCGCGCCGACCCGGCTATCCGAAAACAACTCCCGACATGCGCATCTTGGGGCTCCCTCCTGTTGGACTTCCGGCGAGCCTAGGGATAGGCATACCCGGCAGGTTCGCGGCGTCGTGAACCCGACACAACGGGGAGGGGCCGGCCAACGTGCGCACCGGACAGGGGCGGGGACAGAAGGTTGCAGCGTTGATCGCGGTCGCAGCGCTCGGCTTGGCGGCCTGTTCGACGAGTACGGAGGGCGGCGCAGGCCCGTCGCAGGCTCCGCAGGCGGCAATCGACGTCCTCAATATTCTGCCGGCCGGCAATAGCATGGGACCGAGCCAGCGCGCGATGTATGACGCGCTCAACACCATCGATCCCACATCGCTGACGGATGCCAACCTGACGAGCTACTACAAGTCGGCGCCCCTTGATCCGGCCCAGGGGACGGTCGTCAAGACCGAGACTCCCAAGCCGGGAGTCACGATCAAGCGGGACAAGTTCGGAGTGCCCTACGTCTACGGAAAGACTGACGAAGACACCGCCTACGGTGCGGGTTACGCGGGTACCGAAGACCGCATGTTCGTGATGGACGCGCTGCGCTACGCCGGCTCCGGCCGCCGCTCCGAACTCCTCGGGGCGAGCAAGGCCAACCTTGCATCTGACGCCGACCTGCTTCGGCAGGCGGACTACACGCCGGCGGAGGCGGACGCTCAGCTGGACGCGCTCAGCACGTCAAGTCCGGGCGGCAAGGAACTCATCGCGCGGCTGGATTCGTTTGTCGCCGGCGTGAATGCGGCCCGCAAGGCGCTCTGTCCGACAGTCACGGCGTCGACCTGTCCGGCGCCCTACCGACTCCTCAAGCTCACTCCAACTCCATATACGCGGGCGGACATCGTTTATGCCGGCGCCCTCATCGGTGGGATCTTCGGCAAGGGCGGCGGCCAGGAGGCGCAGAACGCACTCTTCCTGCGCCAGCTTCAGGCCCAGCTCGGAGACACCGCTGGGCCGCAAGGTGCTGGCCGACCTTCGCGACGCCCAGGATCCCGAACGCCGTGGTGACCGTCCCGGCGAGCAGCCCTACGGCGCGCCCGGGCACGATCAATCCAGCCGCCGTCGCGCTTCCCGACCTGCCGGGCGGAAAGGTGAAGATTGCCGGGGGCACCGGTGGAATTCCGACGACGGCGACTCCGAGCGGCGCCGGCCTGGGAGGTGGCCCGACGCTCGTCGACCGGCTGCAGATGCCGGCGCAGATGAGCAACGCGCTGCTCATCTCGGGCAGCCACACCACCACCGGTCACCCGATCGCGGTCATGGGCCCGCAGACCGGCTACCAGGCGCCGAACTTCTTCGATGAGATCGCGCTGCACGGTCCGCATTACGACGCGCGCGGGGTCGCCTTCGCCAACCTGCAATTCGCCGTGCTCATCGGCCACGGCCGCAGCTACGCCTGGTCGGCCACGAGCGCTTCCGGCGACGTCGTCGACACCGTGCTCGACAAGCTCTGCAACATCGACGGCAGCAAGCCCACCATCTTCTCGACGTCGTATCTCAACGGGAGCGCCTGCGCCCCGATGACCGGTACTCCGCACGTCATCCACGACAGCACCGGCAAGGTGGTCGCCACCTTGGCGGACCTGCGAACCCGGCACGGAATCGTGCAGTACCGCACCACAGCCGACGGCATCCCGGTAGCCGTGGTCAGCGAGCGTTCGACCTACAACCACGAGGTGGATTCCGTCCTCGGCTTCACCGAGATGAATGATCCGACCGCCATCAAGAGCGCGCATGACTTCGCGAACGCGTTCAGCAAGGTGTGGTTCACGTTCAACTGGTTCTACGCGGATACGCGTGACATCGCGACCTACACCTCAGGTGCCCTACCCATCCGGGCCAAGGGGGTGGACCCAGACCTACCGCGCTGGGGAGACGCCAAGTGGGACTGGACCGGGTTCCTGCCCCCGTCCCAGCATCCGCAGGTGATCGATCCGCCGGACGGCTACTTGGTGAACTGGAACAACAAACCCTCGGTCGGTACGTACTCGGCCGACGACGAGTGGGGGTGGGGACCCGTGCAGCGGGTGCTGGCGCTTCGCGACCGGGTCACGGCCTCGATCAAGGCGGGAAAGGTCGATCGGGCCGGGCTGGTCGCAGACATGATCGGGCGCCGCGACCGTCGACGTCCGTGGCGCGTACATCCTCAAGGACATGCTGGCGATGGTCGGCAATGATCCGACGCTCAAGCCCTACACGCAACTGCTCACCGCGTGGATGGATTCGGGCGCTCACCGGGTCGACCGCGCACGCACCGGTCACTACACCGATCAGGCGGCGATCGCTTTGATGGACACTTGGTATCCACTGGTGGCCAAGGAAGTCCTGGAGCCGCGCTTGGGATCGCTGGTGAACAGCATCCCCACGTCGCTCGACAACACCCCGGACAATCACAACGGCTCCTCTTTCGACAACGTGGGCTCCTACGGCTGGGTCACCAAGGACCTTGAATCCGTGCTGGGGAAGTCAGTCCCGGGAGCCATGTCACAGCGCTACTGCGGCAAAGGCAATCTCGCCACCTGCCGCAGCCAGATACGCCAGACGCTGGCCTTTGCGGTCGCGACTGTCGGGGCAGCAGCAGAAGACCAGCGACCCGGCGAAGTGGACGTACGACAAGGCCAACGACGACATCCAGTTCATGTACGTCGGGGACACCGTCGCGCCCATCGACTGGCAGAACCGGCCGACCTTCCAGCAGGTGGTCGGCTAGCGGCTGACATCGTCTGACGGGCCCTGTCAGGCCCCTGACATCGTCTGACAAGGCGTGTCAGAAAATGGTGCGCGCGATGACAGCGCTTCCTGGCACGGTGTTCTCATGGGATACGCAGTTGAGGCAACAGGCCTTGTCAAACACTTCGGGGCGACCGTCGCGCTGGACGGCATCGATCTGGCCGTCCGCGAGGGCAGCGTGCTCGGCGTTCTTGGCCCGAACGGAGCCGGCAAGACGACGGCCGTCAGGATCCTCGCGACCCTGCTGCGACCCGACGCGGGCACGGCTCGGGTCGGCGGTCTGGACGTGGTGCGCGACAGCGTGAAGGTGCGGCGCCAGATCGGGCTCACCGGTCAGTACGCCTCCGTCGACGAGGGTCTGAGCGGCACGGAAAACCTCGTCCTCATCGGAAGGCTGCTCGACCTTTCGCGCCAAGACGCGCGGGCCCGGGCGAAGGAGCTGCTCGCGAGCTTCGACCTCACCGAAGCCGCCGACAAGCCGGCCAAGCACTACTCCGGCGGTATGCGAAGGCGGCTCGATCTCGCTGCCAGCCTTGTCGGGCGACCGGCGGTCATGTATCTCGATGAGCCCACCACCGGCCTGGACCCCTCCAAGCGGGACGACATGTGGCAGCTGGTACGCAACCTGGTCGCCGACGGCACCACGGTGCTGCTGACGACTCAATACCTGGACGAGGCGGACGCGCTCGCCGACGAAATCTGCGTCATCGACCACGGAAAGGTCATCGCAACCGGAACGCCGGACGAGCTCAAGCATGTCGTAGGCGGGCAGACCATCGAGATCCGTCCGCAGCGCCTCGACGACCTCGACGCGGTAGGGAAGATCCTGGCCGGCATCGGCACCGGGCCGATCGAATCGCCCGGCCGTGGCGTCGTCAGCGTGCCGGTGGCGGGCGATGCGGCACTTGCTGACGTGACCGTCCGGCTGGCTGCCGAGGGCATCGCCGTCGCGGAATTCTCGCTTCGGCTGCCAAGCCTGGACGAGGTCTTTTTCTCACTCACCGGACGTCACGAGACGGCCCCCGAGACCATGACGGAGGACGCGGCATGAGCACTGTCACCGCCCCCGAACGCACACATTCGAACCATCAGATCCCGGCCGCCGCGGTCGATTCCGTCTACGGCAGCACCGGCGGCATGCGCCGGACGATCAGCCACATCTTGACGTTGGCCGGGCGCACCATCCGCAAGATCGCGCGGACTCCCGAGCAGCTGGTTGACGCCACCCTGCAGCCGATCCTCTTCGTGGTCTTGTTCGTCTACCTCTTCGGTGGCGCGGTCGCCGGGTCGCGTCACGCGTACCTGGAATTCGTCATCCCGGCGATCATGGCGCAGACGATTCTCTTCGCGTCAATGACAATCGGCGTCAACCTCAACACCGACATCAAAGAGGGCGTCTTCGATCGGTTCCGAAGCCTGCCCATCTCCCGATCGGCACCACTGATAGGTGCTGTTCTCGGAGAAATGGTTCGCTTCGTGATCGCGTCGATCTTCGTCATCGGATTCGGCTACATCATCGGATTCAGGATCCACACCAATGCGCTGATGACGCTTGCCGCGGTCGTACTCGTGTTGTTCTTCGCTCTCTGCATCTGCTGGGTCTCGGTCTACATCGGCATGCGGGTGCGCGAGCCCGGCGCCGTGCAGGGCTTTGGATTCCTGCTGATGTTTCCGTTGACGTTCGGCAGTTCGACCTTCGTCCCGGCGGCGACATTGCCGGGCTGGCTGCAGGCCTGGGTGCACGTGAACCCGGTGACCCATCTCGTCGAAGCGACGCGGGGGTTGATGCTCGGCGGGCCGGTGGCCTGGCCGGTGACGGCAACCATCCTGTGGGGGCTGGGATTCCTGGTGGTGTTTGCACCGCTGGCGATCCGGGCCTACCGCAAAAAGACCTGATGGGCGTGGAGCTCAGCGGGCCAGCCAACTGCGGATCGCCGCAGTGCCTGGCCCGGTGAGCTCGTCCACTCGGGCAGGCCGTCCCCCCAGCGTCAAGCCCAGCGCCTTCGCCGGGCCGGTCAGCTCCTGTCCGTCTCCGTGGGACCAGTCCAAGTCCGTTGCCACGTAACGCAATCTTGGCAGCCGCTTGGGGACGAATCCCCGCCTGGCCTTTGGCGTCACGACGAAATTCAGCATTCCTCGCCAGGGCTCCACCGGCCGGTCATCCGGGATTCCCAGCGGGATCCTGATGTCCTGTGAATGCACGAGAATGTCGGTGAGCGGTGCGGCCGACCCCATGGTGGGCGGCGACACCCGCCGGTCGCTCGACCGGCGGATCTCCGCCACGATCTCATCGGTCGGGCGCTGCGCTTCGACCTCGGTGAGTGCTTCGCTGGCGCGGTGGAAATTGCCCTTGGCTTTGACGGCCGCCAGCAGGAATCTCGGGAGTGACGCCTTCGAACCCAACGCCAAGTGGGCGGCGACGTGACGCACGGTCCAGGCGTCACAAAGGCTCTGCGTTGACCATTGGGCGGGCGTCAGATCGTCCAGCAGATCGGCGAGCGCACGGCGTTCGGCGGCGATGTCGACCCAGTGGTCCATCGCCGCAGACTAGAACGGCTGGATCTAGTTGGGTCGGCCCGCGACGTAGAAGGTGGAGGCTTCACCCGTCGGGATTCGTACCGGATAGCCGGCTGACTTCACGGTCGCCATGGCCCGGTCGAGCAGGTCAGCTGCCGTTTGAGCGTTTTCGCAGTCGGCGATGACCATTACCTCTTCGGGCCCGTTGGAGCTCACGTGGATGCCCTCACGGGTGCTGGAGGTAGGGAGCATTCCGGCCCGCCGCAGGACGGCCGACACTGTCGGCGCATTGATGTTCACGCCTTCAGTGTCCGCTATTGGGCCACGTCACGGGCGGGCGGCTCACCGGAGGCGGCTTTCCAGGAGCGCGAGAGCCTCCTCGCGCGGCAGCGCTCGCCCCGTTACAAGTTCAGTTTCCGCCATGGCGCCGACCGCTGCGGACACCGCCGCGAGGAGGGCCGGGGGGTCCGGGTCACTCAGATCCGGGGCTCCCCGCACCGAGTCAGATGCCCCAAGGAGACGTGCGGCGAGGGCCGGCTCACCGTCGGCAGCGGCAAGTTCTGCGATCTTGACGCCCGTGATGGCGACGACCGGCATGTCTCGGGAGTCCAACGCCAGCTTCCAGGCTTTCGTCAGGTGCGTGACGGCATCGTCGAATCGTTGCGCAGCCGTCTCGATGCCGGCTAGCGCGCAATACATGGAGGCAAGCGCCTGCGGCGCGACGTGGGGCGCTCGCTCGGCTCGTTGAATGGCCGCGCTGATGAAGGCCCGTCCCTCATCGGGGCCGCTTTCTTCCCAGAGCTGCTGACCCATGGCGAATTCGGTCATGGCGAGAATCGAGCTCGAGCCGCGCTGTTCGGCAAGGTCGTGGGCGCGTTGCAGGTCAGCCGCGGCACCTTCGCGGTCGTCGGCCCGGTATCTGACGAGGGCGCGTCGCATCAGCAGGTACGCGACGTCATCGGGGGATCCGAGTTCGCTGAGCATGTCGACCGCTTCGCCCAAGTGCGCGATAGCCACCGGAAGTTCGCCGTCGAGAATGGCGACCGCTCCTGATGAGGCGAGCGCCATGGCGGTTCCCCAGGCGTCACCGGAGGCGCGAAACCCCTCCAAGGCCCGCGCGCTCGAGTCACGCAGACTGCCAAGATCGCCGTCGTTCTCCGCGATGAGTCCGCGTACCAACTGCAGTGCTGCCCGCGCCCACGGGTCGGGGTGGCTCATCTGACGTTCGATCGCCCCCAGAGCTTTCCCCTGGTCGCCGAGCAGCAGCTCGAGGCCGGGCTCGGCCAGTGCGAGCAACGGGTGGCCGCTCCCGAAGCCTCCCCGGTAATACGCGGCGGCCAACTCCGCTGCTTCCGTCTTGTGCTCGTCCCATTGGCCGCCGCCGACCATGCTGAATGCCCAGCCGACGACTGCCACCCCGTAGCCGGGTTGCTCAGCGGCGCCTGGCAGCGCCAGGATCTGGCTCAGCCAGCCGGCGGCTTCAGCTTCCATGCCGACCAGATGCCAGTACCAGGCCAGACCGGCGCCGAACCGCACCGCGGTTGCTACGTCGTTGCTGTCGATCGAGAAGCGCAACGCCGCGGCGAGGTTGTCGCGCTCCATGCTGAGCTCGCGCACGCAATCCATCTGAGCCGGGCCGCGCAGCCAGGGTTCGTAGCGTTCGACCAGCGAGCAGAAGTACTCAGCATGCGCGACGCGCACCTGATCGGTCCGGTGTTGGGCTGACAGCTGCTCGGCCCCGTACTCGCGAAGGGTCTCCAGCATCCGCCAACGCATCGCATGGCCGACCGGCTGCAGGATCGATTTGTCCGCCAGCGTCGTGAGCAGTTCGAGCGTCTCGTCAGGGCCCGTTCCGCTGACCGCCGTCGCGCTGTCGACCATGACGCCGCCGTGGAAAACGGCGAGTGCCTCGGCGAGCATGCGTTCCTCGTCCGTCATCAGCTCCCAGCTCCATGACACGACGGAACGCAACGTTTGATGGCGGGCGACAGCCGTCCTGCTGCCCCCGGTCAGGAGACGGAAGCGGTCGACCAAACGCGCCGCGACGACGTCGACGGGCAGGGTGCGTAACCGGGCAGCGGCGAGCTCGATCGCGAGCGGCAGGCCGTCGAGGCGTCGGCAGATCTCGATGACGGACGCGACCGTCTGATCGTCGACAGCGAACCCCGGGCTGACGGCGGCGGCGCGGTCGGAAAACAGGCGTACTGACGGAAATTGCAGCGCCTGCGCGGCGGTCATCCCCTCCGACGGCATCCCCAGTGGAAGCACCGGGCAGATGGCCTCTCCGAAGATCGCCAGCGGCTCGCGGCTGGTGGCCAGGATGCGCAACAGGGGGCAGCTCGCCAGCAGCCGATCAGCCAGCCGTGCGGCGCCTTCGACGAGATGCTCGCAGTTGTCCAGGACCAGCAGCGCGCGACGGCCACTGAGCAGGTCGACCAGCCTGCTCAGAGCGTCCCGACCTCCGGGGGGTGACTGCTCGAGCAGGTTCGTCTCGCGGGCCGAAAGGGCCCCAAGGGCAGCCGCGGCAAGCTCGTCCGGGTCGCTGACGGGAGCTAACTCCACGAGCCACACGCCCGCCGGCACCTCGTCCGCCCGCTGACCGGCGGCTATCGCGAGCCGGGTCTTGCCGGCTCCGCCCGGTCCCGTCAGCGTGACCAGCCGGTGGGTCCTCAGCAGCTGCCGCAAGCGGTCTAGCTCACCGCCACGGCCGACGAAACTCGTGAGGGCGGTAGGCAGATTCGTGCGGGTTGCGGACGGCGGACGAGCCGGGGGCGGCGGACCGGTCAGGATGGACTGGTGAGCGGCCGACAGCTCTGGAGAAGGGTCCAGGCCCAGCTCTTCGATCAGGGCGGTGCGGGTGCGTCCATACGCCGCCAATGCATCCGACTGGCGTCCGGCGGCCTGCAGCGCCCGTACCAGTAGGGAGGCGGCGTGCTCCCGCAACGGCTCGGCGGCGACGATCGCTTCGAGCTCGCCGATGACTTCTGCCTGCCGCCCGAGCTGGAGCGCAGCCTCATAACGGTCCTCGTCGGCTGCCCGCTTCAGCTCCTCGAGCCGGCTGACATGGGGCTGGGCGAATCCGCTCCCGTCAAGGTCGGCCAGCGCGGGTCCGCGCCAGAGGCCGCGGGCCTCACCCAGCGCTTCGAGCGCTTCCTCGGGATTTCCGTGGCTCAGCGCGGCTCGACCTCGATCGGCCAGTTCCTCGAACCGCACGGCATCGACATCGTGGGGCTGGACCGCGAGTCGATACCCCGAGCTTGAGGTCTCCAACAAGAGCGGATCGGGCAGCAGCCGGCGTAACCGTGACACTGAGGACTGCAAGGCATTCACCGGATCGGCCGGGCCGTCATCGCCGTCCCACAGGGCGGCAAGGAGCGAGCCGGCGCTCACCCAACGGCCGGGTTCGAGCGTCAACCGGACAAATAGCGCGCGCAGCCGCTGCCCACCGATGACGACGGGCTGGCCGTCGTGCTCCACGGTGAGCGGGCCCAGGACGGCAACGCGCACCTGACCAGTCTCGCAGCGAGTCCCGTTTGCCGGTCACCGGAGCTCGTGTCAGGATCTGACAGAAAGGTCCGTGTGCGACCCGGGTCACACTCTCGAGCTCGATCCCCTCGAAGGGCGTTTGGTGAACAGCACTTCCTCGGACAGGTACACCGTCATCTCCGCCGACTGCCACGGCGGCGCTGACCTGCTCGCCTACAAGCCGTTCCTGGAACGCAAGTGGCATGACGAGTTCGATGCCTGGGCCGCGGCCTACGAGGTGCCCTACGAGGACCTCATGGGCGACAAGGGCAAGCGCAACTGGGATTCCGAACGCCGCCTCCGCGACCTTGAATCCGACGGAATCGTCGCCGAGATCGTCTACCCCAACACGGTCCCCCCGTTCTTTCCGAAGGTCTCGCTGGTGAGCCAGCCGCCGACGGCCGATGCCGGCGACGCGACCCGGCGCTGGGCCGGCCTGCAGGCGCATAACCGCTGGCTGGCCGACTTTTGCCAGCAGGCTCCCGGGCGGCGGGCCGGCGTCGCGCAGATCATGCTCCACGACATTGACGCCGCCGTCGCCGAAGTCCGCTGGGCCCGCGAAAACGGGCTGACCGGCGGGGTGCTACTGCCCGGGACGCCGTATGGAGGTGGGCTCCGACAGCTGCATGACATCGAGTACTACGACCCGCTCTGGGCCGTCTGTGAAGAGCTGCAGATGCCGGTGAACCACCACGCCGGAAGCGCCGCGCCCTCGATGGGTCCGACCAACGTCGACTCGGTGATCTTTCTGCTCGAGGTCACCTGGTGGGCCCACCGGGCGCTCACCAGCCTCATCACCTCCGGGGCGTTGGAGCGCCACCCCGATCTGCAGGTGGTCTTCACCGAGCAGGGCACCGCCTGGATCCCGGCCGAGCTGGCCCGGCTCGACTACTTCTTTGACCGCATGGCGACGGCCGTCGGCTCGCAGGAGCACGTCTGGGGCTCTCCCGTCGTGTCCAAGCTGTCGCTGAAGCCCAGCGAATACTGGGGCCGCCAATGCCACGTCGGCGCCAGCTTCATGCGGGCGGATGAGGCCAAGCTGCGGCACTCCGTCGGCGTCAACAAGATCATGTGGGGTAGCGACTACCCGCACAAGGAATCCAGCTTCCCCTTCACCCGGGAGGCGATTCGGCTGGCGTTCGCCGACTGCCCGCCGGCGGAGACCGCCGCGATGCTCGGGGGCAACGCCGCCGCGTTGTACGGCTTCGACCTGAACGCGCTCGCACCCCATGCGGCGCGGGTCGGCCCGCTGGTCGAGGAGACCTCGCGGCCGCTGACGGTAGGCGAAGTGCCGCACGAGGCCGAGCGCTGCCCCGCCTTCGTCGGGTTCGTCGCCGCGTCATGAAAACCGGTCCCGCCGCCTGAGTCCCACCCGACGCACGTTCACCTTTGGAGAGCCCGCGTGGATCCCTATCTGATCATCACCTCGGACAGCCACGCCGGGCTGCCGACCGAGGCCTACCGTCCCTACCTGGAGCAGAAATACCACCGCGCCTTCGATGAATTCCTGGGCGAGCGCGGCGTGCAGCTCGAGGAGATGACGAACCTCGGTGTGCGCAACAGCGACTTTGCCGACTCCTGGTATGCCGAGCACGGCGACGCCCTGAACGCCGGATGGGATGCCCTGAAACGGGATCAGGAGCTGGACGCCGAAGGCATCTGCGGCGAGGTCATCTTCCCGGACGCCGACGCCGTCGAATCACGTACCTGCGCTCCTTTCGGCACCGGTCTGGGCCTGTCCGGAGATGCCGACCCGGAGCTGGGGATGGCCGGCGCCCGGGCGCACAACCGGTGGCTGGCCGAGCTCTGCAGTCACAGCCCCGAACGACGCTGCGGCGCGGCACTCATCCCGATTACGGCTGAGCTTGATGATGTGCTCGCGGAGATCCGGCGGAGCAAGGAATCAGGGCTCGGATCCATCATGATTCCCGCGATGTGGATGCACGGCCGGCCCTATCACGATCGTCATTACGACCCGGTCTGGGCACTGTGCGAAGAGCTGCAGATGCCCATCATGACCCACAGCGGGCCGACTCCCCGCGACGAGTTCGGTGACCATCTCGGCATCTACGTCACCGAGGTGACGTGGTGGCCGGCCCGTCCGATGTGGTTCCTGCTCTGGTCGGGAGTCTTCGAACGATTCCCCGGGCTGCGCTTCGGGGTCACGGAGGCCGGCGCGTGGTGGATGCCGGGCCTGCTGTGGTTCTGGGACCGGCTTTACTTGGGACAGAAGGGTTCCGAGAAGCTAGGTGCCCGCCCCTTCGGCGACAACGTGCAAATGCGGCCCAGCGAATATTTCGATCGCAATTGCTTCATTGGTGCGTCCAACACCAAGCGTCGCGAAATCGGCATGCGCTACGAGATCGGCGTCGACAACCTGCTGTGGGGCAGCGACTTTCCGCATCCGGAAGGCACCTGGCCGACGTCGCGCGCCTGGCTCAAGAAGACCTTCCACGACATCCCGATCGACGAGACCCGCCGGATGGTCGGCGAGGCGGCGGCGGAGGTTTTCAACTTCGACCTGGCGGCGCTGCGGCCACTCGCCGACAAGATAGGGCCGACCCCCGCTGAGCTCGGCCAGCTGGACGGTGATCCGACCGGCGCCGATCTCACCCGGCGCTGGGCCAAGACGAAGGCTGTCGGCCGGCACTGGTTGACCGGCAACGACTTTCCGCTCCTCGACCTCGAAGACAGCTGAGCGGAATTCTTTGGAAAGGGAAGGCAGATGACCGTTCGTTACGGGCGCCGGGAGACCCAGCGCAACCGGGAACTCGAGGCGACCTCGGCCAAGGGCGGCCTGATCTGGTGCCAGGCGGTGACGGCGCTCTGGGAGACCGATCCTGACGTCATCGCTGCAGTGCTGCCGCCGCCCTTGTCACCGGCAGAGCGACCCTTGGTACGGCTCACCCTGACGGTCGTGGAGATGCCGGGGTTGCCGGCGTTCGGCGCCGGTTGGCTCGGCGTCGCAGCGCGCCACGGCGACGTGGAAGGCGAATACCCGATCTTCATGCCGATGACGACCGAGCAGTCCGTCATCGGTGGCCGCGAGACGTACGGGGAACCGAAAAAGATCGCTGACGTCTGGGCCACGCGCGAAGGCGACACCATCGACGCCGGCATCACGCGAATGGGTTTCCCGTTGGTGGAGGTCCGCGGGACCGTCACCGACACGCGTGCGCCCTACGAATTGGACAAGCGCGACTTCTGGTTCAAGGCGCTGCCCTCGGCGGAGCGACCCGGCGAGCTGGACGGCGACGCGCTGCTGGTCTACGGCGAAAAGCACGAGCAGGCCCGCGTTCACGAAGGGATCGAGGGCACCGTCGTCCTCAAGGACTCACCGCTGGACCCGATCGCCGACATCGCAGTGGTACGCATGGTCGACCTGAACTGGACCGAGCGGGCCTCCACCCAGGTCGGGCGGGTGATCGGGCCGGTGCCTGCCGCGGACTTCACGCCCTATCTGCACCAGCGGTATGACGACCTGTCGGTGCTGGGCAAAAAGAGCTGAAGCGCTTTCAGGCGACGTCAATCGCTTTCAGTAGATAGAGCTGGGGCGCACCGTCGAAAGCGTCTCCCACGTTG
Organism: uncultured Actinomycetota bacterium; assembly: GCA_963839015.1. GTDB lineage: Bacteria > Actinomycetota > Actinomycetes > Frankiales > Frankiaceae > DATAZK01. The sequence continues at coordinate 40,748 of CAWITL010000005.1, forward strand.
GTGAAAGCGGCGGCGAGGTGCGGTGACTTCGAATGCGCGCCCAGGTCCTCCTGCGAGGCCCACGTCTCCAGGTTGACGAAGGTTCCAGGCGCACCTTCGGCCTCGTAAAGGTCGTAGCGAATGCAGCCTTTGTCGAGCCGGCTCGGCGCGATGATGGATTTCATCGCTTCGGCGACCACACTTTCCTTGCCGGCTTTTGCCTTGAGTACGGCGACGACGTTGATCTCGGTCACTCGGTCCTCCTAGAACGCTCGATCGCGGGGCTTCGATGCACCCGTGACGTATCGCCGGGCAGGCTATCGGGCGTAACGTCGTGCGTTGACAGCGATACCAGCTCGGGTGGGTTCACCGCCCTGAGGAGTCGACGTGACGATCACCGAAAGCACTTCAAATGCACCGGCGGATCCGGCCGCAGATATTCAAGCCGCGGCGAGTGCAGCCTCCAAAGGCCGGTCGCTTGCCATGCCTTTCCCGCCGACGTACGACACCATCGAGCAGGAGCGCACGCATCGCAAGGTGCGCCTGGCCGCGGCCTTCCGGATGTTCAGCAAGGCAGGCTTGGATGAGGGAGTTGCCGGCCACATCACCGTCCGCGACCCGGAATTCACCGACTCGTACTGGGTGAATCCGTTCGGCATGCATTTCAGCATGATCAAGCAGAGCGATCTGGTCCGCGTCGATCACACCGGCGAGGTCGTCGAGGGTGGCCGGGCTGTCAACGCCGCCGCCGTCGCCATCCATTGCGCCGTCCATGCCGCCCGGCCTGACGTGGTCGCCGCCGCCCATGCCCACGGGCCCTACGGCAAGACGCTGTCAGCCCTGCCGCAGACCATCGAGCCGCTCACGCAGGATTCGTGCGCCTTCTACTTGGACGTGGGACGCCACGACACCTTCACCGGAGTTGTCTACGAGGAGGCGGAAGGACGGCGAATCGGCGAGGCGCTCGGCTCACACAAGGCGGTGATCCTGGCCAACCACGGGATGCTCACCGTGGGGGAGACGGTGGACAGCGCCGCCTGGTGGTTCCTGACTCTGGAGCGCACGTCGATGTCGCAGCTGATGGCACACGCCGCCGGCACCCCTCGCGAGATCGACCACGAGGCCGCCACGCTCACCCGCAAGCAGGTGGGCAACGAGCTGTCGGGATGGTTCCAGTTCCAGCCGATCTTCGACCGCATCTTCGCCGACAACCCCGATATCGTCGACTGACTCGCCGGGGCCGAGCCGGCTGTCGATGATTCGCGCGGAGGCGCGCTAACGTCCCCTTTCATGACTCGGTGGCGAGACGGCAACGGCAAGGCACTGCGCGATTTCCCCCAGCCGACGGTGGCTGTCGACATCGCCGTGCTGACCGTCCCAGAGCCACTTGCCGAGGATTCCCGGCTGCATCTCGTCCTGCACCGCCGCGGCGACGGGTTCGCCGCGGGGAGCTGGGCCTTGCCCGGCACCCTCTTACGCAAGCGGGAACGGTTAGCCGCTGCTGCGAATCGAGCCTTGAAGATGAAGGCCGGCATCACCGGCGCGAACCCCGTTCAGCTGGCGGTGTTCGACGACCCCGACCGCGACGGCCGCGGGTGGGTCATGTCCGTGGCACATGCGGCGCTGCTGCCGTACGCCCCGCTGGCGGCGACCGTCAACCAGACTGACGACGTCACCCTGGTTCCGGTCGATGCAGGGCTCGGGATGCTTCCGGATCGCCAGCGCCGGCTGCCTTTCGATCACGAACGCGTGGTGGAATTGGCGGCGAAATGGGCGGCCGGTATTTACTCGTCCGCGCCCGATCCTTTCGGGCTCTTGCCGCCTCCCTTCACCCTGTCCCAGCTTCGTCAGCTCCACCAGGCCGTCGAGGATCGCAAATGGCAGAAGGACGTTTTTCGGCGTCGGGTCGAATCCACCCTCGAGGAATTCGGCGGACGCGCCGTCGTCACCACCGGGCGTCCGGCGGCACTGCTGCAGCGCCGCGCCGGCTGAGCGTCCTGCGCGGTCAGCCGACGGTCCACGCAGTGCTGGAGCAGGGAGCATCCCAGTAGGTGACGAGTTCGTCATCGAGAGCCATGACCGTCAGCGAGAAGCCGACCATGCCGAGCGAGGTCACCAGTGAGGCCGCCATGGAGCGCTCGACGTCCAGCCCGGCCTGTTCGAGGTGGCGCGCCGCATAGCCGTGGACCGCGCTGAGCTCGAGTCCAGGGATGCCACCCAGGCCATTGGTGTAGAGCAGCACACGCGCGTAACGGTCGTCGGTTGGGTCATCGACCAGCGCGGCGCACATCCGCGAGACGAGCTGATCCGCGGGCTGCTGGCGGCCGCGCTCACGTCCCGGTTCACCATGGATCCCGACACCGAATTCCTGCTCACCCGACGCGAGCGAGATCGCCGCCTCCCCGCCCGCCGGCAGCGTCACCCCCGACACCGCGACCCCGATCGTGCGGACCGCTGCTGCCACGCGCTGACCGAGGGCTGCGAGCGTCGGGAGATCAACCCCTGCCTGCGCGGCCGCCCCGCAGATCTTCTCGACCACCACAGTCCCCGCCACGCCGCGCCGGCCAACACCCTGCGGCCCCTCGGGATCGTCCGGCGAGGACGGCTTCGGGGCGCCCCCAGCGGCGGCGACGTCGGTGAGGGCAATGTCGTCGGCCACCAGCACCGTCTCCACCTGATGCCCGCTGCTTCGTGCGAGGTCGGCCCCGAGCCGGAAGTTCAGGACGTCGCCCGTGTAGTTCTTGACGATGAGCAGTACGCCGGCTCCGCCGTCGACGGCCGCGATCGCCGCCTGGACCTGGGCCGCGCTGGGACTGGCAAAGACCTCACCCGGACATGCCGCGGCGAGCAGCCCAGGGCCGATAAGCCCCGCATGCATCGGCTCATGGCCGGCTCCGCCACCGGAAATCAAGGCCACCAGGCCCGATTTCGGTAGATCCGAGCGGGCGACGTACCGAGGATCCCTGCTCGCTCGCAACCGGCCTCCCCCCGCGAAGACCAGACCAGCAAGGGCGTCGTCGACCAGCTGGTCGGGGTCTGCGACGACATGCCCCGGACTGGCGACGGCGCCTGCCGATTTCGCTGGGCCGGCTGCGGGCCTTGGCGGCGTCGGATGACCTGCGAGTACGCCGGCGACGGCTTCGACGATGTCAGCGACGGCCTGCGCGCCGGCGTCCACATGACCCACCCCTCCGCCGGGGACGTAGCTCGCCCGTCCGCGGCGCGCCGAGAGCTCGGCGGTGTGGGCGGCCCCTTTGCGGGCCGCCGCAGCCGGGTCACCGCCCTCCTCCAGGGCGGTGACCACCGGGACCAGCGCGTCGAGCAGTGTCCGGTCGCCCGGCCGCGCACCGCCCAACTCCGCCACCCCGTCGGCTGCCGCACGCACCGCGGCGACGCTTCCCCGGTCGATGGCCTCGGCAGCACGCAACAGGCCGATTCCCCAGATCGGTCCGGTCGTCCCGCCGACGGCCGCGACCGCCTGCGCTGCGGCCAGCAGCGTCTCCCGGTCCGAGGGTGCCGAACCTTCAGTGGCAAGGGCCGCGAGCGCTTCGTGCACCCGGTGGGCCGCCCTCGCCAGGATGGCGCCGAAGTCGCCGTCACCGGCAGCAGCGTCCAACCGCGCGTAAGCGCTCTCGTTGGCGAGCGCCACAGTAATGGCGGCCTGGAGCACCTCCGGTAATCGGCTGGGCGAGCTCACGGGAGCACTCAGGTGCGCTTGAGAGCGTCAGCGACCTTGGTACAGGCCTGCTGGTTACTGGCGTTGAAGGTGACGGAAAGCTTGGCGTCCTTGGTGGGCGCGTAGAGCCTGGCGCGCAGGTCGAGGATGTAGCCGCCGGCCACCAGGGCACGCGCATAGCCGTTGTTGACCACGCTCGCCCGGTCGACGATTCCGCCGTACTTCGCCGTCGATTCGAACGTGACGGTGCAGCCATCCGAGGTGCCCGAGGTGCTCACCTTGGTCGCCCGGTCGATCGAGTCGATGACGGGTCCGACCACGGCGCAGCCGCCGCGTCCGAGCTGCACGACCTCTTGGCCCGCCGTCACCTTGATGGCGCTGGGAGTGCCCGGATTGCTGGGCGTGCAGTTGAAGGTGGCCACGAGTTGGCGCACCTCGAGCGGGTTGGCGGTCTGCTTTGTCCCATCGCCGCCGCCGAGGGCAAGCACCAGTATGAAGATCACCACGGCCAGCGCAACGATGCCGCCGGTAATGAACAGGACCTTGCGGGCTCCACGTCGTCCCGAGCGCCGGCCGGCCGGCGCGCCGGTCGAGCCTGAAGCGCCGGCCGGAGTCGTCGTTTCGGGCTCGGTGCCCGGAGCGCGGGTGGGGGCAGGCAGGTCGGTTCCCGCGTCGTAAGAATTGCCACTGTCCTTCGACAGGTTCGGCGGCGGCTCGCTCACGCGCTCATCCTGCCCGCTCCGGGTCGGGTTATGGGTGAAGGCCGCGATCGCGCTCGTGGAAAACTCGCGGGATGTACACCATCTCGGAGGCACGGGCCGCCCTGGCGGCGCTCCTGCCCCGGCTCGACGAAATCGTCGCTCTGCGGGCCGACACCGCCGAGCTGGCGGCAGCGGTGACCGCCGGCGCGGCGACAACCCTCGGCGGGACCCCGGAGTTCAAGGCGGCACAGGCCCGCCTCGACGAGATGATCACCCAGCTGCAGGAAACGCCCAACCTGCAGCTCAAGGGGTTCGCGCCGCTGCTGCTGGACTTTCCGGCCGAGATCGACGGGGTGGCGGTGCTGCTGTGCTGGCTGGAGGGCGACCGTGAGCTCAACTGGTATCACCGGCTGGACCTCGGCTTTGCCGGAAGACGCCCAATCCCAGGAGTGTCCTGAACAATCGGCAGGCGGCCTCATGATCAACGCTGCAACGATCATGCCCAGAGCATGATCAACTGGCACAGCGCAACATCATTTGAAGCGTTGATCAAGGGCCGGAGAGTGCTAGCGGGAGCTGCGGCTAATCCAGGGCGGCGCGCACAAATCCGTCAAAGAGGCGGTAGGCGGCTTCGGCGGCGGCCGGGGCGAGTCGGTCGGTCTTGGCCGTGACGGCTTCGATGTCGAGGATCCCTCCGCCGCGACGGTCGAGCTGTGACTGCCGCTCCTCCAGCCAGCCTGGCAGCATTGCCGGGGTGAATTCCGGATGGAACTGGACCCCGAGCGAGTGGCCCGCCCGAAACGCCTGCGGGCACAGCGGGCTTCGGGCCAGCTGCGTCGCACCCTCCGGGACGGTGAACACGTCATCGTGGAAGGAGAACCACGGGCCTTGGCCCACCACGCCGGCGTGGTCGTCCACCGACTCGATGTCTGTCCAGCCGAATTCGGAGTAGGGCCCGCGGGAGACCGTGCCACCCAGAGCTCGACTGAGCTGCTGACCGCCGAAGCAGACGCCGAGGATCGGCGTGCCGGCGAAGTGCAGCTGGCGTATCCACTCCCGCTCCCGAGCGATCCAGGGTTTGGATTCGTCGAAGGCCGCCTGTGCGGAACCGAGCACGGCCACGAATTCACCGTCGAACGGCGCCGGCAGCTCACGGTCCACCACCGCATCGGCCGTACGGAGCGTGACGCCCCGTTCGGCGGCCCAGGGAATCAAATGTCCGGTTTGGGTGCCGGCGATGTCTGCGGCGACGTCATGCGAGACGATCAGCATCCGGAGGAGGTCGGACGAAGAACGAGCCACCTAACCCAACTTCCTGCGTCAGCCAGCCCGGGCGATGTCGTCAAACTCTCGTCAAACTGTCATCAGACTCGCTGGATCCGCCTGTGTGCGCCTATACGAATACCCTTGGCACTGCCGTGCTTGTCACTTTGGATGCTGTTTCTCGCACTCGCGGCACAACCCTCTTGCTTGATGGCGTGTCGCTCGGCGTCGACGATAGGGATCGTATCGGCGTGGTTGGCCGAAATGGAGCAGGCAAGAGCACGCTGGCCCGCATCCTTTCCGGCCAGGAAGCTCCAGACTCCGGACGGGTGGCCGCGCGCGGAGATCTGCGGATAGCCCTTCTCGCGCAAGATGATCGGCTTCCCGACTCCACAGTGGCCGAGCTGCTGCTGTCCGGCCGCGATGAGCACGAGTGGGCGGGCAACTCCGCAGCCCGCGAGGTACTCGATGGGCTGGGACTTCGCGACCGGTTGGACTCCCGGTTGTCGGTGATGTCGGGCGGTGAGCGGCGCCGCGCTGCGCTGGGTGCGCTGCTCATTGCTGACGCGATCGACGGCATCGATCTTCTGATGCTCGATGAGCCGACCAACCATCTGGACGTCGAGGGTGTCGATTGGCTCGCGAGCCACCTGCGCTCGCGGCGGCGCGCGCTCGTGGTCGTGACTCACGACCGCTGGTTCCTGGATGCCGTCTGCGAGACCACCTGGGAGGTCGGCGGCGGGGTCGTGGCTGCCTACGACGGCGGTTACGCCGCCTACGTGCTCGCCAAGGCCGAGCGTGAGCGTTCGGCGGCCGTCACCGAAAATCGGCGTCAGAACCTGCTGCGCAAGGAGCTTGCCTGGCTTCGGCGCGGCCCGCCGGCGCGCACGTCCAAGCCACGGTTTCGTATCGACGCCGCTAACGCGCTGATCGCCGACGAGCCGCCGGCTCGCGAGTCAATGACCCTGCGCCGGACCGCGACAGCGCGACTGGGCAAGTCGGTGTACGACGTCGAAGACGTGACCATGGGCTACGGCGGCCGGGTGCTCCTGGACGACGTCACCTGGCGGGTGGGGCCGGGAGATCGCTTTGGCCTGATCGGCGTGAACGGCGCCGGAAAGTCGACCCTCCTGAAGCTGCTCGATGGCAAGGTTGAGCCGCAGCAGGGAACCGTCAAAGTCGGGCTGACGGTGAAACCCGCCTACCTCACCCAGGATGTGGCCGAACTCGACCCGACGTTGCGCGTGCTGCAGGCTGTGGAGGAGACCGGCAGCGCGATCACGACCGTCGATTCCAAAGGCTCATCGGGTTCGACGCGTGAGCTCACCGCCGGTCAATTGCTGGAGTCCTTCGGCTTCCCGACCGCCCGCCAGTGGACCCGGGTCGGCGACCTGTCCGGCGGTGAGCGCCGGCGGCTCCAGATTCTGCGTCTGCTGCTCGGCGGTGCAAACGTGCTGCTCCTGGATGAGCCGACGAACGACCTGGATATCGACACTTTGCAGGCCCTCGAGGACGTCCTCGATACGTGGCCCGGTTCGGTGATCGTGGTGAGCCATGATCGCTGGTTCCTTGAGCGGGTGACCGACACCATCGTCGCTCTCACCGGCGACGGGCAGCTCGCCGCGTTGCCGGGTGGCGTCGACCAATATCTCGAGCTGCGCCATGCCGGGGCGGCCGGTCGCGTTTCGGCCGTCGCAGCAAATAAGGGCAGTTCTGGCAATCAGGGCAAGCGGTCCGGCGATTCGCGTTCGCAAGATCGCCAGCGAAGCAAGGAGCTGATGCGCCTGGAGCGATTGATCGAGCGGCTGGATAAGCGCGAAAAGGAGCTCCACGAGCAATTGGCGGCGGCGGCGACGGATGCGGTGGTGATCCTCAAGCTCGACTCCGAGCTACGTGCCCTGATGGCCGAGAAGGCGGTCGCCGAGGATCGCTGGCTCAGCCTCGCCACTGATGTGTGAACGGGCCAATGAGCCGGCCACAATTGCTCGGGTACTTTCGAAGAACCGGGGGCTCCGGACTGCTGGTCCACGGAGGGCGCCGAGCGGCGCCCTTGCCCGTCTGGCCAGCCGGAATGCGGTCTGACCTGTCGCTTCTGGATGGACCGTCACCGTGGCTGCTGAACTGAGTCCCGACCAACTAGGTCCCGGGGGCTGGTCGCTGAACGTCGGATGTAAGCCCGGCGGCACCGTCATCATTACTGCGCGGGGTGAATTCGATGTCGCCGCGGTTGCCGATGTACAGCAGGCCATCTCGAGCGCGGTCAGCCTCGCCGAGACGCCGCCGCACCTGGTCGTGGACCTTTCAGAGGTCGCTTTTCTGGACGCCTCCATGTTGGGCGTTCTCGTCGCGGCACGGCATTCGCTGCGAGCACGGGCTGGCGATCTGGTGATCACCGGCGTGACGCCCTGGGCGTTGCGGATCATCGAGATCTGCGGGCTGCGCCAGACACTCGGGCTCTAGGCATCCCCGGCTGAATTCACACCGGGGCAGGTAGCCCGTACGCCAAATCTCCTGCCGGCGAGACGGTGAAGTACTCGACCCCGCTGGTGACCACCGCTTGGTCCGCCTGCAAGGCCACTGCCACCTTGTTCGCGGCGTTGCGGACCACGTCCAGCACGATCTCCAGTGCCTGCGGCGGCGTGAAGTGCGCCCGCACCTGGGCCGCCAGGTCGGCGGGATACGCCGCCGGCTGCCAGATCATCGCGTCGGTGAGCCGAAGGGCCACCTTCTGACGTTCGGGCAGGTCGGACGCCTCGTAGAAGTCGATCTTGTCGAAGGTGCTTTCGTCGGCGCCACCGCCGATGGCCCTGACGTCGCGCCGTGACTGGCAGATGCGGCAGTTGTGGGCCCGGGCGCCCCGTAACCGGACCAGCTCGGTAGTCACCGGATCGAGCTCGTTCAGGGCTGCGACATCGGTGAGGAAGCGGTCGAGGGCCGGCCAGAGGTCGACCGGCCCGTGCGAGCGGAAATCGGCGTCGGTGCGCTGCTGTGAGACACGTGCACCAAAGAGCTGGGCCCGGGCCGCCCGGAAGCGAAAGTCCAGGTCAAAGACGTACACCGTCTGAAAGAAGGGAAAAATTCCGGCGCCCATGGCGGCGCCTACGCCAGCGCGCTGGCTGTCGGTCATCGCCGACACGTCGATGATGAACTGCTCAACAGCTTCCGCGCACGCCTGCTGGGCGGGGGTCGCGTTCGGCTGCCGGTCCGCCGCTGCGCCTGCGAACAGGACGCCGATCCGGTCGTGAATCAGGTCGCGGGTCGGGCGGTCGAACGAGCCGGCTGCCTGCTCAGTCAGCGTCGTCCAGGCGGAAAGGGCCGCGGGGGCCAGGGAGGGTGCGTCAGGGGTGGGGTCCCAGCTCATGGCGGACTCTTTTCACTTGCTCGACTGGCTGGGCTCGCAACCTACACCGCGTTCCCCCGGCCGCCGGCCGGGAGTCATTGTCGCTGGAGTGGAGGCGCTTAGCGGGGCCCGGGTAGTGGTCGTCCCGACCATCGAGAATCACGTGCCGGAACTCTTGCGGATTCGTCGGACAGCCGCCGTCCGAGCGCGCTGGGGCGAGCAGGAGGAAGCACCTGATTGGCCGTTCGACTATGAGGCCGACGTGCCCTGCACCGTTCTGCTGGACGGCGTGATCTGCGGTTTCATCCAGTACAGCGAGGAGAACGAGCCCGCCTATCGACACGCCACGATCGACATCTTCCTGGACCCAGCCGTTCATGGCCGCGGTCTGGGTCGCGACGCTGTGCGGACGCTCGCCCGCTACCTCATCGACGATCGAGGCCATCACCGTCTCGTCATCGACCCGGCGGCTGACAATGTCGCGGCCGTCAGGTGTTACGAGGCGGTCGGCTTCCGTCCGATCGGCATCGCGAGACGCTCCGAGCGCGATGCCGACGGCTCGGGCTGGCATGACGGGCTGCTCATGGACCTGCTCGCCGAAGAACTGGTCCGGTGAAACGCCACCGGCGTGGAACGGTCAGACGCCGCCGGTGTCACCGTTGACGACGGGAGAGACCCGCAGGGTGCAGCCCGGGAGGCTGACCGGCACCCGCTGCGAATGCGTCTCGCCCGGTGGAGTGACCAGCAGGGTGTACTCCGGGCAGGTGGTGACGGTCCCGGTCGGCACATCGCTGCCGCGCACGAGGGCCGAGGCGACCTGCCCCGGCGCCAGCGTGACGGTGGGCGGGGCGCCGGCGTTGGGTAGCGGGGTCCTGACGGCTTGGGCGGCCTGTTGTCCGGCGGCATTCAGGCCGGCGACGCCGGGGTAACCCTCGAGCTGGCAGGTGCGGGTGCCTGAGTTGCGAAACAGGATCGGAACCCCCACGGTCCCGGCGCCGGCCGAGACCGGGCCCGCTGATAGTTGCAGCTCCGACAGGAGGCAGTTCGCGGGCTCGACCGGCGGCGGGCTCGAGGTGGGCGCGGCTGACGGGGTCGTGCTGGGTGTCGGCGTGACGGTCGCACTCGCCGACGCGGACGTCGTCGTGGGGGAACTGCTGGGTGTCGTTGACGACGATGACGAGGAGCCGCACCCGGTGACGACGAGGGTCAAGGCTCCGGCGGCGAGGCTTGTGACGAGCGGCAGTCTGGCGTGGTCCACGCCTAGTGATACCGGACGCGAGGGCCGTAACGTCGGACGTGCCACCATTCACGTAAAGGCGCCGTCACGTGGAGTCACCGATAGTGATGCCACCACCCTGGAAATCCAGTGAATGTAGGGGTTCCCGGCGGGTCGCGCTCCGGGGAGGTCTACGCTCCGTCAGCATGGGGGAAACAATTGATGACGTTGCCGGGCGACTCCGTGGACTGGCCGTTGAGCTAGTTCGAAGCGGGCGTACATCGGACGCGGCAGCGGTGCTTGCCGGCATCGGAGCGGTGGAAATGCTCTCGATGTTCTCGGACGCCAGCAAGCCTGCTGAGGCCGCGCCGCAGAGTGAAAATAACCACGAGCACCAGCACGAGTATCAGAACTGACGGCTGAGCGGCCGGGAAGACCGCTGACTCAAGGAGTCGCCCAATGACCAGCAAGGGCTTGCTGAGCTCATTGAGCGAGCAGGAGTGGCTGCTCCACTCCGAGACCGAACGCGCCGCCTTGGCTGGTCTCGACGAGGACCAGCTCGTCGAGTTGCATGTCCGTGTCCGCAGGGCTCGAGACAAGTACGTGAAGCAGTACCGCCGCGACGCCAGCGCACTCGTACCCGTTGCTGGCGGGCGGGGGAAGGCACGACCGCAAAACCGGCGTGCAGCTGACAAGGCTGAGCTCTTTGAAGACGCCCTGGCTCGAGTGAGCGCGTCCCTGGCTGCCGCTGCCCGCCGGAGCGCGGCGCAGCTACGCGACGAGCGTTTGACGCTGGCTCGTCAGAGTGGCGGGCCTGGCCCGGAGCCGACTTTGGCTGAGCCTGCCGGCCCGCGAGGACGTTCGAAGGCGAGAGGGAAGGCGGGTTTAACCAAGACGCCGATCTCCCGCAAGAATGCGGCAGCCACCCAGGCGGTCGGTGCCAGACGGCAAGCCAAACGCGACAGCCGCTGACCCCAGGCCCGGGGTCCATTAGCCCGTTCGGACCATAAACCTTCGTGCCAGATCACCCGACACGAAGACGGTGAGGACGTCTCTGAGCATCGCCGCGGTTGGCGTTGTGATCGGAGTGTCGCTCACCGCGTGCGGCAGCTCAGGCTCCACCTCCAGCGTCAGCGACGTCAGTCCGGGAATCCCGACGGCCAATGTGATCGCCAATCAGCTCAACAACTCGGGACTCTCCTGTGAAGGGCCCATCCAAACTTCGGCGAGCACCACGTCGCAGGGGCTCGACTGCGGCGGCGGATTGACGATCCAGACGTTTGCCAGCGTCGCTGATCGCGACAAGGCCTACGCCGCGGCCGCCGCCGGGTCAGGAGTAGCCGTCTTCGTCGGGTCGACCCTCGTCCAGGCCCCGAACGAGGCGACAGCCACGCAGGCGGCCGCCATCGTCGGTGGAACCCTGCCGCCACCCAAGCCCACCCCGACGCCCTCGGCGACGCCCAAGGTGACAGTGAAGCCGAGGGTCACGACCAAGCCGACCCGGCCCGGAGCCAAGGTGGCCCCCAAGGTCTCGGTCAGCCCCAAGGCCACCAAGGCCCCGACCCCGCGGGTGGCCACCGTTCCGATCGCCAAGGCATCAGCCAAAGCGGCCGTCACCAAGTCACCCGTGGTGGCCAAGATCAAATAGTCGGCGATGGACGGGTGGCGTGGCTCGGGTCGGTAGTCCGGCTCGACTCCGTGCTGCTAGGCGGCGGCTTGCTATCCGTCGGTTTGCGGTTGCTCGGCCGTACCGACTCCCTGGCTGCTTTGTCAGGGGACAATTTCCCGAACCTGCGCTAAATCTGTGGCCGTGGGAGCGTCAATGGCATGACGCAGCCCATCGATCCCGAGCTGCGCAATGCGGTGCTAAGCATCCTCGCCATCCTGACGGGCCTCGAATCGGGCGAGGACGAAGCGGTCACGTCGATCTTGGAGAAGCCGCTTCAGGTCAACGAAGCCCGCTCCTACATCAGAGGGCTGCTCGTCCTATGCCAGCACCTGGTCCAGGAGGTTGCCGCCGCAACGAACGCTGAAACCGTCGACGTACTGAGCCGGATCGCAGAGGCTGTCGCCGAATAGGTGATGCCATTCGGACATCACATGCGGGTCGATCTGTGACTGCTGCAGCTGCTCGAAAGTCTGATGGCGGTGGAGGTGGGATTTGAACCCACGGAGGTGTTGCCACCTCACACGCTTTCGAGGCGTGCGCGCTCGGCCACTACGCGACTCCACCGCAGGCGAGCCTACCGGGATGTCCCCGACCTCTGAAGCAAGGCTCGCTGCAGCGCCGGACCCCTAGGAGCCCGCGGTTCGCCGGGCAGCGAAGAAGTCCGTGAGCAATGCCGTCGACTCGCTCGCGCGTACGCCGGAGATCACTTCCGGTCGCCAGTTGAGCCGTCGATCGCGTACGACGTCCCATAGCGAGCCGGCGGCGCCCGCTTTCGGGTCGGCTGCCCCGTAAACGACGCGGTCGATCCGAGACAGGACCGCCGCGCCCGCGCACATGGTGCACGGCTCCAGAGTGACCACCAGAGTGAGGCCGGACAGCCGCCACGATCCGACGGCCCGCGCGGCCGCCCGCAGAGCAAGCACCTCGGCGTGGGCCGTCGGGTCCTGCTCGGCTTCACGGGCATTGCGTCCGGTCGCGACCAAGGCGCCCGCCGCGTCGACCACCACAGCGCCTACCGGGACGTCGGCAGTCGCCAGCGCCAAGCGGGCCTGGTCCAGCGCCGCCGACATCCAGGCGTCATAGCACTCCGGGACGGACGGGCTCAGCTCAGCCGCCCCGCAGCTCGTCCAGCACGTCGATGCTGCCGGCCCGTTCGCACAGCGTGGCGACCACGTCGCTCGGCAACGCGCCCTCCTCGGCGCAGAGCTCGATCAGGACATCGCCCGGGGTGCCCAGGTCAGCCAGCAGGTCGAGATCGCCGACTGGATGTGCATCGGGCCGTCCGGACGTCTCTTCGTCGTCGTCCTCGTCCTCTTCTGGCACCGCCGGCAGCGCGTCGGCAAAGAGCCGCTCGGCAAGGGTCGAGGTCGCCAGCACCCGGCTGTCGGACAGGAAAATCCGTGGATCCTGCAGCGTCTCAAGGGTGACGCGAAGCACGCCGAGCCACTCGTCGTCCTCTTCGACGTACACGACGGTGACGTCCTGCGGTCCGGGTTCGGTGTCGGAGTCGTCGAGTTGGTCGATCAGATCGTCGAGGGTCTCCACCTCGTCCAGATCGACGTCTTGAGCGCTCCAATTCGATCCGGTGCGTCGAACCGCTACAGCGCTGCGCACTCCTGTCTCCTTTCCGCTCGGGTCTGTCCGATCAACTCGCTGGTCAACCGCTTTGGCCAACCTCGCTCATGAACATCATTGACGGTGATGCTCGACGCGGATAGCCCCCTCACTAATTAGCGGCTCCGCGCCCGTACTGCACCTGTTCGCCGCCGGGCCTGCTCAACTGGGCCCGAGTCTGTGTATCGCCATTAGGCTTCCGCTGTGGAGCCCACCGTCGGAGACGCCGAGGTGCCTGCGCGCGATCCGGCCGCCACCCCGTCGGGAGACCACGGATCTGCTCCCGTCGCTGCGGTACGCCGCAGACGGGTCACGAGAAAGCGTGTGATCAGCGTCGCCATCGGCCTGGTTGTCATCGGCCTGCTCAGCTGGGTGGTTTTCGGGGTGGGCATCAACCAGCTGCTCGAAAAGATCCTGAATCTGCCGGCCTGGCTGATCCTGCTGCTGGTCTTCCTGCTTCCGGCCCTGGAAGCCTCCATCTTCGTCGGCGTGGTGCTCCCGGGCGAGATTGCCGTGCTGCTGGGCGGAGTGGCGGCCTCGCGGGGCTCGGTCCCCCTCGCGGCGGTGCTGGTCGCGGCGTGCCTGGGCGCCGTGATCGGCGACCAGATCGGATACGTCGTCGGGCGCGAATGGGGCGAGCACGTCCTTCGGCGGATCCCCGACCAGATTCTCGACGAGGATCGGCTCCAGAAGGGGCGTGAGTACGTCCGCCGGATGGGCGCGAAAGGCGTCGTCCTCGGGCGGTGGACCGCGGCCTTGCGGGCGCTCGTCCCTGGGCTGGCCGGGATGGCGCACATGTCGTATCCGCGCTTCCTGGTCGCGAACATCATCGGCGGCGTCGGCTGGGCGTTGACGGTCGGCATCGTCGGCTACCTCGCCGGCAACAGCTACAAGAAAGTCGAATCTGCGCTGGGCAGCGTCTCGTACGTGCTTCTCGGCTTGATCTTCGTCGGGCTGGTGGTCTGGCATTTCGTACGCCGGAAGCGGGAACGCGCCGCCGCGCAGGCAGAATCGAGCGACTGAGCAGGCGTCTAGCTCCTGTGCGGCTGGGTTGTGGATAGCCGGAGACGGCTGGGTCGCGGGGGGTTAGCGTAATAACGGCTGGTTTGCCCGGGTGTTCGTGGCGTGAGGGGGTTCGTCGTGGCGCGCTCGAGAGGCTGGCGCGCCTTCCGTCGGCTTCGCCCGAGACGTCAAGCGACGATGGCCGTCGTGATCGTGGCCGCGCTGGCCGCTGTGGGTGGGGTCACCGGAATCGTCGTCAAGCAGCACAAAGAAGCGCCGTCGCTGCAGACCCTTTCGGTAGGCGCCGACCGGAATTCGAGCACTGAAACGCTGGCCCAAAGCCAGGATCCCCAAACCGCCAAGCCCGCAACGCCGGCGGCGGCTCACCCTTCTGTCACGGCCGTTACAGGCGTTGCACCTTTGCAAAACCGGGTGGATCCCGACATCTTCCTGACCTCGCCCACCACCGTGACGCCGGCTCAGATCGCTGCGGTCAAGCGGGTCACCGGGTCAAAACGCCTGCTGCAGGTGGACTTCGCCCAGGTCAAGCTGGGCGCCGGGGTCACGACGGCGGTGGGTGTCGATCCGTCGACGTTCCGGCAATACACGCCCAGCAACACCGCGCCGGTTGACGCCCTCTGGCAGCGAGTGGCAGGTGGCGATGCAGCAGTTGCCCATGCCGTAGGCGCCGCCCTCGGCATCAAGCTCGGCGGCGACCTTCCGGTGGGGCGGACTGTTCAGCACTTTGTACGTGTCGGCGCGTTCGCGACCAGCCGTCTCCCAGGCGTCGGAGTGGTCGTCGACCGCAGCGAATCATCGACGTTGGGGCTGGTCCACGGCGCCGCCCTGATCATCTCGCTGCCCGCCGGCACCGATCCGCTGGTGGCGACCAAGGCAGCCCGCCTGGTCATGCCCAAGGCGAAGGTGTCGGCGCTGCGCTACTCGCTCCAGACCGGGCTCACCGGCGGCGCCTCCCCAAGCGGACCGACCGTGCCGGGGGGCATCCCCGTGTACGGATACGGCTGGACCCTGCCGATGGCGCTCGGCAGCTTCACCATCACCCAGCGCTATCACTATCCGAACGGCCACCCCGGGATCGACATGGCGGCTCCCTATGGAACGCCGATCTACGCCGCGGCCGAAGGTGACGTCCTCTACTGGGGGCCGGCTCAAGGCTTCGGCAATTGGATCGTCCTGCAGCATCCCGGCGGATTCCAGACGGTCTACGGACACATGAGCCGCAGCGAGTTGCTCGTCGGGCCTAACGCCCACGTCAAGGCTGGTCAGCTCATCGCCAGAGTGGGATCTGAGGGGGAGTCCACCGGGCCGCATCTGCATTTCGAGGTTCACGTCGACAACGTGCGGACCGATCCCATCCCCTTCCTCAACGCCCATGGAGTGAGCGAGATTCACTGACGCCCCGGTTTGCTTGACCGATCGGGCGCGGGTGCTCTGGCAGGCTGGGTTGAGATGTCTCCGTCTCCTTCCACATCGTCGTCTCCGACGTCCGCGTCCGCCGGGGCATCGCCCAGCCTGTCCGCACGGGCTCGGGTGGCGCTGGTCCTCGAGCGCTCGACCTCGGCAGCCTCGCGCCGGCTCGGTCGAGGCTCAGGCGAGATGATCGGCGGCAAAGTCGCCCTTCGCGTTCACCCGGGCCTCATGCACGAAGTCTCACGCGGTCGGGCGCTTGCCTGCGTCAGCGGGACGAACGGCAAGACGACGACGACTCGCCTGCTGGCTGCAGCGCTCGGCACGGCCGGCCCGGTCGCGAGCAATTCGGGTGGCGCAAACATGGGCCCGGGGGTGTTGCATGCGCTGGCCCGCCGTCCATACGGCGCAGCGGGCGCCCTGGAAGTCGACGAGATCTGGCTTCCGCGGGTCGCCCGTGAGGTACGGCCGCGAACCGTGGTGCTGCTGAACGTGACTCGCGATCAGCTCGACCGGTCCAATGAGACGCGGCGCATCGCGGGAATGTGGCGGGCGCTCGGCGCCGAACTGCACGGGTGCACCGCCGTCGCCAATTGCGATGACCCACTCGTCGCTTACGCCGCCTCCGGCTTCGAGTCCCAGGTCTGGGTCGCCGCCGGCCAGAATTGGACCGCCGACGCGATGGTCTGCCCGGCGTGCGGGCAGCTGCTCGAACGCGGCGAGCCCTACGGCTGGCGGTGTCGTCATTGCGACCTGCATCGACCCGAACCCGATATCGAGGTCGTCGCTCCCACGCAGATCTCCTGGCGGGGGGTCACCCTCGACGTCCCGCTTGCCCTGCCGGGTCGGGTCAACGTCGGCAACGCCGCGCATGCTGCTGCCGCCGCCGAGCTGCTCGGGGTGAAGCCGCGCGCCGCGCTGGCGGCGATGTCGTCGGTGGAGGCCGTGCAAGGGCGCTATTCCCAGGCGCAGTTAGCTCCGGGTCGTCGCGGCCGCCTCCTGCTTGCCAAGAACCCGGCGGGCTGGGTGGAGATGCTCGAGCTGCTCGATGCCGAGCCCGATCGCCCGGTGATCGTCGACTTCAACAGCCGCACAGCCGACGGCCGTGATCCGTCGTGGCTCTGGGACGTGCCCTTCGAGCGGCTGCGCGGTCGACGGGTCCTCGTCACGGGTGAGCGTCGCGAGGATGTCGGCGTCCGCCTGGCGTACGCCGGAGTACCGCACACGCTGTACCTGAGCGCCGAGGAAGCTGCGGCGGCTGCGCCTGAAGGCGTGCTGGATGTGGTGGCGAACTACACCGCCTTCCGCGACCTGTTGGTGCGCACTGGGCAGCAGGCGCTGGTGGATCCTGGCGGCAGAGCGGTGAACTCATGATCGGTGCATCGGCGGTGCGGATCGCGCTCGTCTACCCGGAGCTGCTCGGTACATACGGCGACGGCGGAAACGCGCTGGTGCTGGCGACCCGGCTGCGCTGGCGAGACCTCGAGGCCGAGGTGGTCTCGGTGCCGGCGGGCGCTGCCGTGCCCGAACAGTGCGACCTCTACCTGCTCGGGGGCGGGGAGGACGAGCCGCAGGTGCTGGCCGTCGACGGCCTGCGGGGCGGAGGCGCGATGGCGCGGGCGGTCGCGGGCGGGGCGGTCGTGCTGGCCGTCTGCGCCGGGTTCCAGATCGTGGGGCAGTCTTTCCCGGGTTCAGACGGCCGCCAGCATGACGGGGTTGGGCTGCTGCCGGTGGAGACCAAGCGAAGCTTCGCGGGGCCCGGCGAACCGGTGCCGCCCCGCGCCGTGGGAGACATCGTTGTCGACGTCGATCCGGCCTTCGACCTGCCGCCGTTGCTCGGCTATGAAAATCATGGGGGACGCACCCGACCCGTCGAGGGGGCGGCCGGAAAGCCGCTGGGCACCGTCCGCCAAGGCGTGGGCAACGGGACTGCTGACCGGGCCGAGGGCTGGGTCGTCGGCCGGGTGTTGGCTACCTACTTGCACGGTCCCGTTCTTGCCCAGAACCCGGCGCTCGCGGATCTCCTCCTGCGCTGGGTCGTGCCGGATCTGCCGACGCTCGACGGTCCGGCCGAAGCTGATGTGCTGCGAAGTGCCCGGCTGAGGGCGCTGGGAGTCTGAACCCGGCCCAACTGGGTCGGGTACCGATTCCTTTCTTACGTGTCGATGACGATCGTGAACGGTCCGTCGTTGATCAGGCTGACCTGCATGTCTGCTCCGAAGCGCCCGGTTTCGACCTGAGCGCCAAGCTCACGCAAGTAGGCCGCGAAGGCGTCGACCAACGGCTCGGCGACCGCACCCGGCGCCGCCGCATTCCACGACGGGCGCCGTCCCTTGTTCGTGTCGGCGTAAAGGGTGAACTGGCTGATCACCAGGAGCGGCGCTCCGACGTCCTCGGCCGATCGTTCGCCCGCCAGGATGCGGAGCGTGAAGATCTTGCGGGCGAGCGCTTGGGCCTGCTCCGGCCCATCGCCGGACTTGACCCCCACCAGGACCAGTAGCCCGGCGCCGATCTGGCCGACGATCTCGCCGGCGACGGAGACACTGGCGGAACTGACACGCTGAACGACTGCTCGCACGACTGTGGAGTCTCGACGAGCCTGCCCGATTTTGTCGGAGGACAGCCCTACGGTCCTTCTTATGCGGCTCCTGCACACCTCTGACTGGCACCTCGGCCGCTCCCTGCACCGCGCTGACCTGCGGTCGGCTCAGGCGGCCTTCCTTGACGAACTGGTGGCAGCCGTCAGGTCGGAGCGGGTCGACGCCGTACTGGTCTGTGGCGACGTCTACGACCGGGCCGTCCCTTCCCTTGACGCGATCGAGCTGTGCGAAGACGCCCTGGTCAGGCTGCGCGACGCCGGCGCCCGGGTGGTGGTGACCAGTGGCAACCACGACTCCGCCACCAGGCTGGGCTTCAGCTCGGCGTTGGTGGATGCCTCCGGGGTGCATCTGCGCACCGATCCGGCGCGAGTGGGGTCGCCGGTGCTGCTCGAGGATGAGGCCGGACCGGTCGGCGTCTATGCGCTGCCCTACCTCGAGCCGGAGTCGGCGCGGATGCAGCTGCCGGCTGATCCCAGCGAGGCACAAGCACCCGTGGGTCGGGGACATGCCGGCGTCCTCGGCCGGGCAATGGCGTGCGTGGCGACGGATCGGGCAGTCCGCCGGCTGCCCCGGGCGGTCGTGATGGCACACGCCTGGGTCACTGGCGGCACGACCAGCGAGAGCGAGCGCGACATCTCCGTCGGCGGGGTGGGGCAGGTGGGTGCCGCGCTCTTTGCCGGTGTCGATTACGTCGCGCTCGGTCATCTGCATGGTCCGCAGGCGCTGAGCGAGACCGTTCGCTACAGCGGTTCGCCGCTGGCGTATTCGTTCGGCGAGGGGGCTCAGCCCAAAGGAAGTTGGCTCATTGATCTCGACGCCACCGGGCGGTGTCACGTCGAGTCGATTCCGGCACCGGTGCCGCGCAGGCTCTCCTGCCTGCGTGGAAGGCTCGAGGAGCTGCTCACCGATACTGCGCACCAGTCCGTCGAGCAGGATTTCCTCTCGGTCGTCCTCACCGATCCCGGCCGTCCGGTGGATCCGATGACCCGGCTACGACGCCGTTTTCCTTACGTGTTGGTACTCGACCACCGCCCCGAGGGGGCCACCGTGCTGGAGGGGAGCTACCGCTCCCGGCTGGCCGGTCGTGACGATCTGTCCGTCGCCCGCGATTTCGTCACGCATGTTCGCGGCACCGCGCCTACTGGCCAGGAGAGTGCGCTGCTCGCCGAGGCATTCGACAACGTGGGTCGCCGCGCCCGGGAGGTGGCTTGAGATGCGTCCCCACCGCCTCGAGCTGACGGCGTTCGGCCCCTTTGCCGAAGGCGTCGAGATCGACTTCGACCGGCTCGGCCAGGGTGGCTTGTTTCTCATGCACGGCGAGACCGGAGCCGGCAAGACGACCGTCCTCGATGGTCTGTCATTCGCCCTCTACGGCCGGGTGGCCGGAGTCCGGGGGGTCACCCGGCTGCGGTCGGACCATGCCTGTGACGCCACCCGCACCCGCGTCCGCCTTGACGTGTCGCTGGCGGGCCGGCGATTGCGGATCACTCGGGCGCCGGCGCAAGAGCGGCCCAAGCAGCGTGGCAGCGGGGTCACGGTCGAGCCGGCGAGCGTGACGCTTGAGGAGTGGGACGAGTCCACGCCTGACGGCTGGCGTCCGCGTTCACAGCGGGTCGGCGAGGTCGACGCGGAGCTGTCCGAGCTCATCGGGATGTCGGCGGAGCAGTTCCACCAGGTAGTGCTGCTGCCGCAGGGTCAATTCGCCAAGTTCCTGCACAGTGACGCCGTCGAGCGCACCGTCCTCCTTCAGCGGTTGTTTGGCACCGATCGCTTCAGGCGTATCGAGGAGTGGTTGGCGGCGCAGCGCAGGCAGTCCAAAGATGCCTTCGAAGAGGCACGGCACCGGGCCCTGCGGCTGGTGGCGCGGGTCGCCCAGGTCTGCGCCGAAGCCGAGCCGGCCGAGCTGCCTGACTTGGAATGGGTCACCGAGCGGCTGATGCGCGCGCAATCGGACGCCGCGCAGGCCACCGCCGAAGCTCACGCTGCCGCCGCGGAGCTGGTGAGGGCGCAGGCCGCGGCATCGCAGGCTGCTGATCTGGCCCGCCGCCAGCAGCGGCTGAAGTCGGCGCTGGCGCGCCGTGAGGCCCTCCAGATCAACGCCCCGTCCGTGCACGGGTTAACCGCTGAAATGGCGGCGGCCCATCGCGCCGGTGGTGTTCTTGCGGCGCTCGAGGCCCAGTCCCGTCGCGCGGCCCGTGCGACGCAGGCACGGGCGAGTCTGGAAAGGGCTCACTCCGCGCTGCCCGCAGGCCTTCGATCGGCGCAGTCCGATGACCTTCGCGCCGCTGCAGTCGCGGGCCGGGAGACGCTGGGTCGCCTGATCGAGGCGGCGGAGCTGGAAAGGTCCGTAGCAGCGGCCGGCGCGCAGGCCGCACAGCAATCGGGTGCCGTCGAGGTCGCGCGCCGGCGTATCGCCGAGTTGTCGCCGCTCCAGGAGGAGACCCCCGCATTGCGCGCGGCCGCCGGGTCCAGGCTGGCAATGGCGCGCGAGGCAGCTGTCGCACTTCCCACCGCGGTTGCCGCCGCGGAGCGGGCCGGCGAAGCGCTTGCGGCGTCGCAGCTGAGGTCGGCCCGGGCCTCCGACATCGCCCGTTTGGGCGGCGAACATCTGGCGGCGCGCGAGCGTGCTGTCGACCTTCGCCAAACCCTCAATACCCTGCGGTCCGAGCGCATCGACGGGATGATCGCCGAACTCGCGTCAGCCCTGGTCGACGATTCGCCCTGCCCGGTCTGCGGAGCCCTGGAGCATCCGGACCCGTCAGAGGTTCGCGGCCGGCAGGTGTCGAAGGCTGACGAAGCGCACGCGGCGGCTGCCGCCGATGACGCCCGCGAGGTGGCCGCTGGCATCGGTGAGCAGCTTGCTGCCGCGCAGGCGGCCCAGGAGGCCGCTCATGCCCGGCTTTGTGAGCTCGGGCGCGAGAATGCCGACGTCGGCGAGTTGGTCGAGAGCGTCGCGTCGTGCCGGGCCGACGTTGACCGGTTGACGGCGCAGGCGGCAGACGTGACCGCCGCGGAGGCTGAGGTCGCACGCATCGACGCGGTCGAAGCGCAGCGTAGCGATGAGATCGCCCGGCTCGAGGCGGGCATCGAGGCAGCGATTCAGGCGGCCGCCGATGCCGGCGCGCGCTGTCGTGAATTGTCACAGCGGCTGGCCGGACTGCTCGAGGGGGCCGCGGACGTTGGCGCTGCTCGGCGCCGCACCCAACGTCTCGTGGAGGTCGTGGAAGCGGCTGAGGCTGCGGCGTTCGCCGCCGCTGAAGCCGAAGCGGAGTTGCAGGCCGCTGACGCCGGGGCACGGCTAGCCGCCGCCGACGCCGGATTCAGCTCCGCCGAGGAGGCGCGCGCCGCCGTCCGGGATGGGGCTGCGTTGGCCGCCTTGGAGGGCGCTCTTCAACGCGCTCGGGATGAAGCGGCTGCGGTGGCCGAGCTCCTTGCGGATCCGGAGCTCGATGTCCCCCTCAGCCCGCCGGCCGAGGTTGAAGCCGCCGCGGCTGCTGTTCGCAGCGCCACGCAGGCCAGCGGCCAGGCCGAGCAGCGCCTGGCTCGGGCCTCCGGTCGGGCCGAGCAGCTGGCTCACCTTTCCGGCGAGCTTGCTGACCAGCTGCACGCGCTGCGCCCGATCGAGCAGGCAGCACGTCGGGCCCGGGAGCTTGCCGACCTCGCTGGAGGCATGGGGGCCAACCGGCTGAACATGCCCCTGTCGGCGTATGTGCTCGCGGCTCGGCTTGAAGAGGTCGCGGAAGTGGCCAGCACGCGGCTGCGTGCGATGACCGAGGGCCGCTACACGTTGATCCACAGCGACATCTCCAAAGGCAATGCCCGCGGCGGGTTGCGGCTGATGGTCTCCGACGCGTGGACCGGTCAGGATCGCGATACCGCGACCCTGTCCGGGGGCGAGACTTTCCTGGCCAGCCTGGCTCTGGCGCTCGGCCTGGCCGAAGTGGTCACGGCATCAGCGGGCGGCGCTCCGCTGGAAGCCCTTTTCATCGACGAGGGCTTCGGCACCCTAGACGAAGAGACCCTCGACGAGGTCTTGGACGTGCTGGACGGGTTACGGGAGGGCGGTCGTCTCGTCGGGATCGTCAGCCACGTACCTCATCTTCGCGACCGGATTCCGAGTCAGCTGCGGGTCATCAAGGGCAGGTCCGGCAGCACTCTGCGGCAAAGCGATGGCTCAGCCGGCCCAGCGGCCCCGATGGTGATCAACCTGGTTGAGCAGAGCGTGGCTCAGAAGATTTCAGCGCCCCGAACGCAGCCGGTAGAGCACGAACCGGAGCCGCTTCCATACTGATGGGCGAGCCGGCTGCGGCGCCGGCGCGTCGAGGCGCTGCTGCACGCTGCGGCCGTGGGCGGACAGTTCGTGGGTGGGTGAGCTGCGCGCCCACGCGAAGTCGAAGACGCCGTCGAGCTCGTCGCTCGCGATGGCGTCAGGTGTCTCCTCGTGCACGCCTGTTGAACGTTCCAGAGGTCGATTCAGTGCCGCCGATTTGATATGCTTGCCGATAAGCAATCAATTTAGTGCGCGGGAGGCCGGGTGTCGCGATCAGCACCGCCCAGCAGCGATTCGTCGGCTCGTGAGCATTGGCCGGCCGAAGACCCTGAAGTCGTCGCGCGGCTGCAGGTCGCCCTCGCCCGCAGCAGCCGCCTGTTGCGCGAGACTGCGACCGGCGGACTCACCCCGACCCAGCTGGCCGTTCTCGGCGCGCTGATGCGCGAAGGCCCGCGGCAGCTCACCGAGTTGGCCGCCCTCGAACGGATTAACCCGACCCTGCTCAGCCGGGTCGTCGGCCGCCTCGAGGACGACGGCCTGGTCAGCCGAAGCGCCCAGCAGCAAGACCGGCGGGCCTATCTGGTGAGCATCACCGACAAGGGACGCGAGCTCACCCAAGGCATTCGCCATGAGCGCTACCTGGCCCTGGCGCAGCGGCTGGCCAACCTGAATTCCGACGATCTTGACGCGCTGTTCGCTGCGCTGCCCGCTCTTGAAGCGCTGGCCGCTGAGCTCACCGTCGAGCGAAAGGGGCGATGAGTACGCCTGCCACCGAAGCCCCGCAGGAGCTGGCGCCACCCGCGGACACGCCCGCGGTCGACAAAACTCCAACAGATCAGGCCGACGGCGTAAGCCGCCGGTCGGCCACCTTCGCCGCGCTCAGCGAACCCAACTTCCGGCGCTTCTTCGCCGGCCAGGCCGTCTCCATGATCGGCACCTGGATGCAGTCGGTGGCGCAGTCGTGGCTAGTGCTGGAGCTGACCGGGTCGGGCACCTCGCTCGGTCTGGTGATCGCGCTCCAGACCCTTCCAGTCCTGTTCGGGGCGCCGTACGCAGGGCTCATCGCCGACCGCGTCGACAAGCGCCGGCTGCTGGTCATGACCCAGTCAGTCATGGGCGTGCTGGCGCTGACACTCGGGCTGCTCACCGTCACCGGCACGGTGCAGCTGTGGATGGTGTACGTGCTCGCCGTCGGCCTGGGCGCCGCGAATGCCGTCGACAACCCGACGCGACAATCCTTCATCCTGGAGATGGTCGGCCCGGAGCACCTTCGTAACGCCGTCACCCTCAACTCGGTGCTGGTCAACGCGGCCCGGGCGGTCGGGCCTGCTGTCGCAGGTGTGCTGATCGCCACGATCGGGGTCGGCATCTGCTTCCTGATCAACGCCGGCACTTTCGCCGCGGTCATCTTCGCCTTGCTCACGCTCGACCGCAGCGCCTTGCGCCCCTCGGTGCCGGCGCCCCGCGAGCGTGGACAGCTCAGGGCCGGTTTTCGATACGTCCGTCACACGTCCTCGCTGCTGGTGCCGCTGGGAATGATGGCGCTGGTCGGATGCCTGGCGTACGAGTTTCAGGTGGTTTTGCCGGTCGTTGCGCGCTCCACCTACGGTGGCGGTGCACAGGCCTATGGCTTCCTGACCGCCGCGATGGGCATCGGGGCGGTCGTCGGCGGCCTTGCGGTGGCTTCCCGGGGATTGAGCGGGACCCGGCCGTTGATCGCCGCCTCGACCGTCTTCGGCGTCGTGATTCTGATCGCCGCAGCGGCCCCGACCCTCGCCTTCGCGTGTGTGGCGATGGCCCTTGTCGGCGCCGGCAGCGTGGCCTTTCTGGCGATCGGAAATTCGACGTTGCAGCTCGCCGCCTCCCCGCAGATGCGCGGACGCGTGATGGCCCTCTGGGCAGTGGCGTTCCTTGGATCGACACCGATCGGAGGCCCCATCGCCGGCTTCGTCAGTCAGCACTTCGGCGGCCGTGCCGGCTTGGTCATGGGTGGTCTCGCTTGCCTCGTCGCTGCCGGTGGCGGGTGGCTCGTGATGAAGCGGATGCAGTCCAGCTCCGGTCCGGAGCGCCCGGTTGAAGAGCCGACCGAAGAGCCGCCACTGCCGCGCTCGGCGCCTATTGCTGCCTGACGGCAGGCTTGCACCAATTACTGCCTGAACGGCAGGCTCGCACCAATTACTGCCTGACGGCAGGCTCGCACCAATTACTGCCTGACGGCAGGATGAGAGCGTGCGTACGCCATGGGTGGTGGGGATCTCCGGCGCCTCGGGCACCCCTTACGCGCGCTCGGTCCTTCGCGGGTTGATGGCGGCGGGAGAGCCCGTCGACCTCGTCGTCAGTCGGGCGGCTCGCCTGACGCTGCTGGACGAGACGGGTGTCGCCTGGCGTGATGACCCTGCTCAGGTCGCCCAGTGGTTGGACCTCTCCGCCGAGAAGTTCGACCTGAAGCTCTGGCCCCCCGCCGATCTGGCGGCCGGTCCGTCCAGCGGTTCCTATCCTGCGCAGGGAATGATCGTCGTCCCGGCTTCCACCGAGGCGGTGGCGAGCATCGCGCTCGGGCTTTCCAAGGATCTCCTGCAGCGCGCCGCTGCCGTCACGCTGAAGGAAGGCCGCCCGCTCGTTGTCGTGCCGCGCGAGATGCCGCTGGCCCGGGCCACCCTCGTTCACCTGCTTGCCCTGCACGACGCAGGGGCGGTCGTGGCCCCGGCAAGCCCCGGGTTCTACGCAGGAGCAAAGGACGCGGAAGCGCTGGCTGACTTCGTGGCGGGCAAGGTGCTCGACGTGATCGGGGTGCCCCACGAGCTCATGGTTCGCTGGACCGGGCGGCTAGGCGGCGGGCGAGACTAATCTGACGGTGTGGACCAGCGTCGAAAAGAAGAGCTCGAATCCAAGGTCGAAGCAGGCGAGCGCCTGACCCGGGCCGATGGTGAGGATCTGTACTCCTGCGACGACCTGGCGTGGCTGGGCGGGCTGGCGCACGGCGTGCGTACCAAGCGCAACGGCGACCGGGTGTTCTTCAACGTCAATCGCCATCTCAACCTGACCAACGTCTGCAATGCCTCCTGCGCCTACTGCTCGTTTCAGCGCAAGCCCGGCGAGAAGGAC
This sequence comes from uncultured Actinomycetota bacterium, assembly GCA_963839015.1. Taxonomy (GTDB): domain Bacteria; phylum Actinomycetota; class Actinomycetes; order Frankiales; family Frankiaceae; genus DATAZK01. The sequence continues at coordinate 66,611 of CAWITL010000005.1, forward strand.
GCGTACACGATGCGCGTCGAGGAAGCAGTGCGGCTGGCCAAGGAGATGGAGCCCGCGGGCATCACCGAGTTGCACATCGTGAACGGTCTGCATCCGACCCTTCCGTGGCGCTACTACCCGCGGGTGCTGCGGGAGTTGAAGGCGGCGCTACCGAACGTGGCGCTGAAGGCCTTCACGGCCACTGAGGTCCACTGGTTCGAGGAGATCAGCGGGCTGTCGGCCGACGAGGTGCTCGACGAGCTGATCGACGCCGGCCTGGAGTCACTCACCGGCGGCGGCGCGGAGATCTTCGATTGGGAGATCCGCCAGCAGATCGTTGACCACAACACCCACTGGGAGGACTGGTCGCGCATTCACCGGCTGGCGCACTCCAAGGGGCTGCGTACGCCGGCGACCATGCTCTACGGCCACATCGAGGAGCCGCGCCACCGCGTGGATCACGTGCTGCGGCTGCGGGAACTGCAGGATGAGACCGGCGGCTTCGTGGTCTTCATCCCGCTGCGCTACCAGCACGACTCGGTCGGCGACCCGCGCAACCGGCTGCAGGACCGCACCACGATGGCGACCGGCGCCGAGGCGTTGAAGACCTTCGCCGTCAGCCGACTGCTGTTCGACAACGTGGATCACGTCAAGAATTTCTGGGTCATGCACGGCCTCGAGACCGCCTCGCTGTCGCTGTCCTTCGGCGCCGACGACCTCGACGGCAGCGTGGTCGAATACAAGATCACGCACGACGCCGACAACTTCGGCACTCCCAACACCATGTCGCGGGACAATCTGCTCGACCTCATCCGTGAGGCGGGTTTTCGCCCCGTCGAGCGCGACACCCGATACGGGGTCATCCGGGAGTACGACGGTCCGGTGACGGCCGGCCACCCAGTGCCCGCATGAGCCGCCAGCCCGGCCAGCTTCCCGGCATCGGATCCATTACGGCGTTGGCCTTCGTGGTCGTGCTGGTGCCGGCGATCGTCGTGGCGGCGGTGCTGCATGCCTTCGGGGCGACGCTGGCGGTCTCCTGCATGCTTGGCCTGCTGACCGCATTCATCGGGATGGGCCTCTACCCGAAGGTGCTGAAGGGTCTCGGTTGGTTGCCCGATCCGCGAAACCAGCCGCGGGCAGACAGCCCGCCGCAGCAATGAGCTCGCGTCCGCCCTCCGTGGGGCGCATCTACGCCGGCTACCTGTTCCTGCGGTTGCTGCTGTTTGGTATCGCGCTCGCGATCTGCATTTTCTGCGGCATGTCCGGTCTGCTTGCGGTCCTCGTTGCCCTTGTCGTGAGCGGACTCGTTTCTTACCCGCTGGCGCGGCGTCAGCGCGATGAAATCGCCGAGGCCTTCCAGCAGCGACGCCGCGGCCGGTCGTAGCGGGGCCGGTCGCGTATGCCGCATTGGGTGCCGTCGTGGCAGCTCGCTGTCACGGTCGCAGCCTGCCTGGCAGCGGTATCGCTCGTTGCCAGGATCGGGCTGCACTTCTACACCCGGCGCACCGGCGATCCGAAGCGCAAGTCGGCGTTGGCAGCGATGGTGGGTTGGCAGGTCGCCATCCTCATCGCCATCTACGGCATGTGGCAGTGGGTCGGCTCGCAGGCGCTGGTGGGTTCGGGCGACGGGCTCGAGCGCGGCCGAAGGCTCTGGGACCTCGAGCGCAGTCTCGGCCTGCCGAGCGAGAAGAGCTTCCAAGCGCTCTTCCTCCCGCATGTGTGGCTGATCAAATTCTTCGACGTCTATTACGTCGTCGCGCACTACAACTTTCTGCTGCTCACCCTGGGCTGGCTCTTCTGGCGTCATCGTGACCGCTACCGCGAAGCCCGCACGGTTATCGCGCTGGCGACCTTCGCCTGCCTTGCCGTCCAACTCATTCCGGTGGCACCGCCGCGACTCATCGGTGGCCACGGCATCGTCGACACCGCGATCCGATACGGGCAGTCCGTCTACGGCCCGGTCGGCCAGGGTTTCAGTGACCAGTACTCGGCGATGCCATCGGTGCACATCTGCTGGTCCTCGGCGGTGGCGTTCTTCATCTGGCGCTCGACCAAGAGCCGCTGGCGCTATATCGGTATTGCTCATGCCCTGCTGACATGGACCGTCGTCATCGCCACCGGCAACCACTACTGGCTCGACGGCATCGTCGCTATCGCACTGCTCACGCTCTCGTTCTGGACGGTGCGCCTGCTCCACTACGTGGCTCACCGGGTGTCAAAGTGGCTTCCGTGGACCCACTCCGGCGCTCCGGCTCCCGTACTCGCCTCCGAATCGGTGCCATTGCCCTCGGAACCGTCCTCGGACTCACTGCCGCCGGTTGCGGTGGAAGCTCCAAGTCCAGTGACAGCGGGTCAGGCCACAAGAGCAGCCCCACCCAGCCACTGACCGGGGTGCCGGTGCCGGCGGGTCAGTCGGTAGCGCAACGGCCCGCACTGTTCGCCAAAATCGAAAACGCACCGCAGGCCCGCCCGCAGACCGGTTTGGACAAGGCCGACGTGGTCTACGAGGCGGTCGCCGAGGGCGGCATAACGCGCTTCGCCGCCATCTTTCAGAGCATCGATCCGGGCACCATCGGCCCGATGCGATCGGTCCGGCCCCAAGATCCCGATCTAGCCGCCCCGTTGCACGGCATCGCCGCCTTCTCCGGAGGTGTCGCCCCCATCGTGGCGGACCTCAGCACCGTCGCGCAGAATCTGTCCGCCGACGTGCCAGCGGGCGCTCCCGCCTACCACCGGTCCGCTGACCGGGCGGCCCCGCACAACCTTTACGCGACGGCGAGCACACTCTGGGCCGCTGCGGAGATTCCGTACGACTCGCCGCCGAAGGCGCTCTTTCACTATGGCGCCATCAATGCCGGGGCAACTCCCGCCGGCTCGGTCAATGTCCCGATGTCGCCGTCAGCCGATGTCACCTGGAAATGGGACGCCGGCGTTTGGCTGCGTAGCCAGGACGGACAGCCCTTCACCGTGACCGGCACCGGAAAGATCGCTCCCGCGAATGTGATCATCCAGTCGGTCAAGATCGTTAGTGCCGGCTACACGGACGTCGCCGGCACCCCGGTTCCCTCGACCCAACTGATCGGGACTGGATCAGCGGTTCTGCTGCGCGACGGCAAGGCGATCGTTGGCAGCTGGTCCAAAGACAGCCGCGGCGACGCCACGCAATTCACCACCCGCGACGGCGAGCAGATGCTGCTACACCCAGGCGCCACCTGGGTCGAGCTTCTGCCTGACACGGCGAGCGCGGCCATCAGTCCTTGATGACGGCGCCTGCCCTCAGCCGCTAGGACGCGAAGCTCGCCACTACAACGGGCAGTAACGTGCCAAACAGTGGACGTTGTGGAGATGGGCGAAGGACAGCGCGACGCGCCGGAAGGCGTGCCCAGGCGTCCCCGGGTGGGGCACATCCAGTTTCTCAACTGCCTGCCCCTGTACTGGGGTCTGACCCACACCGGCGCCCTGCTGGACGTCGACCTGACGAAAGACACGCCTGACCGGCTCAATGACGCGCTTATCGCGGGTGATCTGGACATCGGCCCCATCAGCGTCGTCGAATACCTGCGCCACGCGGACGAGCTGCTGGTGCTACCCGATCTGGCGGTCGGTTCCGATGGGCCGGTGCTGTCTGTCGTGCTGGTCAGCGCCGTCCCGGTCGAGGAGATCGGCAGCGTCGCGCTCGGTTCCACCTCGCGTACCAGCGTGCTGCTCGCCCGCCTGCTGCTCGAGCAAACTCACGGATTACGACCCTCGTACACCGAGATGCCTCCGGACCTCGCCGCCATGCTGCGAGAGGCTGACGCCGCGGTGATCATCGGTGACGACGCGCTACGGGCGACCTTCGTCGATGGACCACGGCTCGGGCTGAACGTGGTGGACCTCGGCGCCGCGTGGCGCGAAATATCCGGATTGCCAATGGTCTTCGCGCTTTATGCCGCCCGTCGTGACTACGCCGCCCGCCATCCTCGTCAGGTACGGCAGGTGTCCGAGGCGTTCCGGGCCAGCCTGGATCTGGCGCTGTCCAAGGTGGACGACGTGGCACGGGACGCGGCCAGGTGGGAATCATTCGAGCCGGACCTGCTGGCCCGCTACTTCACGACGCTCGATTTTCGGCTCGGTCCCCGTCAGCAGGAGGGCCTGCGCGAATTCGCCCGCCGAGCTGCCGCCGTCGGGGCTGTGCCGCCGCTACCCGACATCCGATTTACCCAGTTCTGACAGCTGATCAGGTCATGGGAAAACCCTTCGAATTGACCAGGTCGAGACCCACTTCCCGCAGGTACAACTAGGTCTGTGACCGCCAACACGCAAGCTCCCGTGCGAGTGCTGGTGGCCGACGACAGCCCGGGGATTCGTCAGCTGCTGGTCCTCCTCCTGAACATGGAATCTGCCTTCACCGTCGTGGGAGAAGCCCGCGACGGCGTGACGGCTGTGGCGCAGGCCCAGAAGCTGCAGCCCGACCTCGTCATTCTCGATGTGTCCATGCCACGCCTCGACGGCATCCAGGCGATTCCGCAGGTGCGCGCGGTCTGCCCGACGTCCCAGGTCGTGATCTTCACCGGTGACAGCGACGGCGGCATGGAGGGTGAGGCGCGGGCGGCGGGAGCGGCCGCCGTCATCCCGAAGGCTGACATCGCCAAAGAATCTGGGCTCGCGACGTTCGTGGACCGGCTCCGTTCATTGTTTGCGCCGCCCTGGCTGACCGGTCAGTTGCCCGCGACGGGCTGACCAAAGGAGGCGTCCCGGCTGTCAGGCGGGGCCTATCTCAAACACCACTTCTTCGCTACGCGTGAGGCGCGCAAGCACGTGCGGCGGCAGGATCGGCTGGTCGGCCGGATCCTGCGACAAGGGGGTGATTTGCGTCTGAAACGCTTGAATCGCAGCCTGTTTGGCTGCCTGGATGTCGGCCGGCAGCACGACCCGCCGGGCGTAGGACCAGGGGACCCGCCCGTCGCCGGGAGTCGCCCAATGCCACATCCACACCGGATAGGCCAGTACGCGCGCTGTCCCCATGGCCCCGCTTGCCGCAGCGAGCCCGGTGGCCTCATGGTCTGGATGCCCATCGCCCGACCAGGGGACGAGGCACCAGGCCGCACCTTCGTGCTGGGTCATCGCCAGTCTGCGGATCACCGCCGCCGTCACGTTGGCGTTCTGCGACTCGTGTCGTAGTACCCCGCCGTCGGGCAGCCGGAGCCTTTCGACGCGGGCGCCTTCCGCTCCTAGCGCCTTCAGCGCCTGTCTGCTCTCCTGAGCGCGCCGGGCGGCCAGTTCGTCGGCGGTGACGGTCGGCGAGTCCGGATGCGAGGCCTCGCCGTCGGTCACCGCAATCACGTGGATACGGCTCCCTGCCCCTGCCAGCATGGCCAGCAGCCCACCGACGCCCAGCACCTCGTCATCCGGGTGCGGCGCCACGACGATGACGGTCGATGGCGGTTCGGTAAGGCTCAAGACGGGCCAGAGATGCAGGTCACGCCAGTTCTGCCAGTCCTGCTCCGGTGTGCCGGTCCCCATGAGGTCGGGGGTCATCGGCTCCGACGGCCCCGCTCAACGTCCCCGATGGCTGCGCTGACAGTCGCATCTTTCGAAGTCAGGCTCATGAGCGTTGTCTACCCCGCTTTGCTCTGGATTTACCCAGGGGGAGATGCGCCCGTCGCTGCCGCCTCCGTACCATCGGGGTGTGAGCCTTGCCGATGTGTTGGACCACGCTGCCGCTGGCGGACGGATCGACGCCGCCCAGGCGCTCGCGCTCTACCAGCAGGCCCCCTTCCACGACCTGGGTAAAGCCGCAGACGCGGTGCGACGGCGGCGCTTTTCCGGCACCGAGCACATCGCGACTTACCTGATCGACCGCAACATCAACTACACAAACGTCTGCGTGACCGCCTGCCGCTTCTGCGCGTTCTACCGCGCCCCCAAGTCCGAAGAGGGTTGGGTGCGCAGCGTCGACGAGATTGTCGAGCGCTGCCGTGAGGCCGTCGACCTCGGTGCCACCCAGATCATGCTGCAAGGCGGCCATCACCCGGATTTCGGCATCGAGTGGTACGAGGGCACGTTCTCGGCGATCAAGGCCGCATTCCCCCAGCTGGCGCTGCACTCGCTCGGTGCGTCCGAGGTCGTCCACATCGGACGCGTCAGCGATCTGCCTCATGACGAGGTGATCCGCCGGCTGGCGGCCGCTGGGCTGGACAGCTTCGCCGGAGCCGGCGCGGAGATTCTGGTGGCCCGGCCGCGCACCGCCATCGCTCCCCTCAAGGAGAGCGGCGAGACCTGGCTCGCGGTGATGGAGACGGCTCACGGGCTGGGAGTCGAATCGACCGCCACCTTCATGATGGGCACCGGTGAGAGTGACGAGGAGCGCATCGAACATCTGCGCATGATCCGTGACGTGCAGGACCGTACCGGCGGATTCCGCTCGTTCATCCCGTGGACCTATCAGTCGGAGAACAACCACCTCGGCGACGTCGCCCACGCCTCCATCTACGAGTACCTGCGCCTTGTCGCCGTCGCCCGGCTCTACTTCGACAACATCGACCACCTGCAAGGCTCGTGGCTGACCACCGGCAAGACCGCAGGCCAGCTGACGTTGCACATGGGCGCCGACGACCTCGGCTCGGTCATGCTCGAGGAAAATGTGGTCTCTTCCGCGGGAGCCAAGCACCGCACCAACCGGCTGGAGCTGCTGTCGCTCATCCGCTCGGCCGGCCGCACCCCCGCTCAACGCGACACCCTCTACAACCACCTGGTCGTCCACGATGACCCCGCCAACGACCCGGTCGACGACCGCGTCAGGTCTCACGTCAGTTCCACCGCTCTGCAGCTGACCCCGGCGTAGCACCCCTGAGAAGCTTTACCGATGCAGCTCCACGCCGCGCCTGCGGTGCTACCCCTGACCGGCCCGGCGATCCGCGAGGGCGGGGTGTTGGTCGAGAACGGTCGGATCGTGGCCGTCGGGCGGGCTGCCGATCTGGCGGGAAGGGCAGCGGAGACGGTTCGGTACGAGGGCGTGCTGATGCCGGGGTTCATCAACGCCCATACGCATCTGCAATACGGCCCCTCCTTCGCCGACCTGTCGCGTACCGGGCATGCCTTTCCCGAATGGTTGATGGGCATGACCCGCCGCCGGCAGGCCACCACCGACGACGGCTGGCGGGTGGAGGTCGCCGCCAGCTGGGAGCTTGCTTACGCCAGCGGCACCGTCGCGGTCGCTGACATCGTGACCAGCGAGGCGGCGCTGGACGTCATCGTCCCGGGAGTCCGGTACCTCGAGTCCGTCGCTCTCACCAGTGCGGTCTGGCCCGATGAGCGCGACCGGCTGCACAAGCTGCTCGCCGGCCACCCCGAAGCGGGCCTGTCGCCCCACACGCTCTACACGCTGGGCACCGATGTCCTTCGCGGCATCATCGGGGTCGCCCGGGAGCAGTCGCGCAGGTTGCACCCGCATCTGGCGGAGACCGCGGACGAGGACGAGTTCGTACGCCTGGGCCGGGGTCCGTTCGCGGCTTGGCCTTTCGCCGCCGAACTGCGCGACGGCGGCGGCGTCAAACGTTCGCCCGCGGCTCATCTGGACGATCTCGGAGGCCTTGGCCCCGACGTCCACGTGGCCCACGGCACCCATCTGGACGCTGCCGACCGTGCGCTCCTTCGCGAGCGCGGTACAGCTGTGGCGTTGTGCGCGCGTTCGAACGCGATCTTGGGCGCCGGCGTCCCGCCGGTAGCAGCGCTGCTTCACGAGGGCAGCCCCTTCGCCGTCGGTACGGATTCGCTCGCGTCGACCCCTGATCTGGACGTCCTGTCTGAAGTGCGCACCCTCGCCAAGATCGCGAGGAGCCAGGGCTATGAGCGGGCTGACCTGGCGTTTCGCCTGCTGGGTGCGGCCACTCGTGGTGGCGCGGACGCCATCGGGCGCCGCGACCTGGGCCGACTGCTACCGGGTGCGATGGCGGCCTTTGCCGAGGTGTCGGTACAGGACGTGGGCGCCGCAGACCTGGCGGAAGAGATCCTGGCGACGGGAAGCGCAGCCGCGGCTCCGATCAGGGCAGACTCGACGGCGTGACACGAGCGGCGCTGGACAAACGACCCGATGAAGTCGCCGCGATGTTCGATGCGGTCGCGAGGCGTTACGACGTCACCAACACCGTCCTTTCACTGGGGCAGGACCGGCTCTGGCGTCAGGCGACCCGTCGCGCTCTCGCCGTGCGCCCCGGTGAGCGCATCCTCGATCTCGCTGCCGGTACGGCGGTCAGCAGCGTGCCACTGGCCAAGGCCGGCGCCCGGGTGGTCGCTGCCGATTTCAGCCTCGGAATGCTCGGCGCGGCCACCCCGCGCGAGGGCGTTGACCTGGTGGGTGCTGACGGCCTGGCGCTCCCGTTCGCCGACGGCGTTTTCGACGCGGCCACCATCTCGTTCGGCTTGCGCAACGTCGCTGACACGGTGGCGTGCCTGCGTGAGCTGCGGCGTGTGGTGAAGCCGGGCGGTCGCCTGGTGGTCTGCGAGTTCAGCCGGCCCGTCTGGGGGCCCTTCCGCACGGTCTACGTCGAATATCTGATGCGCGCCTTGCCGGCGGCGGCACAAGCGGTCTCGAGCAACCCCGACGCCTACGTTTACCTCGCGGAATCCATTCGCGCTTGGCCTGACCAGGCCGCGTTGGCGCAGCTGCTGCAGGAGGCGGGCTGGGGTGATGTCGCCTGGCGCAATCTGACCGGAGGCATCGTCGCGCTGCACCGGGCCACCAAGCCCACCAGCCCACCAAGCCCCGCTAGCCCACCCACGCTCACCAAGCAAGACAGCACCGCTGATCACGACTTAGACTGACGTACAGGTGCTCGTGAAGAAATTCACAAGCACTCTTTGTCGCCCCACGGCACCAGCAAGCGCCCGCCAGCACCGTCACCGAAGGATGCACCGCAATGCCGCAGCGCTCCGCCGCGCAGCACGACTACGACGCTGACGTGATCGTCGTCGGCGCCGGTCCGGGCGGCTCGACGGCAGCTGCTCACCTGGCCCGCGCCGGGGTGGATGTCGTGCTGCTGGAAAAGACCACTTTCCCGCGCGAGAAGGTGTGCGGCGACGGACTGACGCCGCGGGCAGTCAAGAGCTTGCTCAGCCTGGGAATCGACACCGCTGACTGGCCTCGCAACCGTGGCCTGCGAATCTTTGGCGGCAAGCATCGCCTCGAGCTCGACTGGCCGGATCTGGCCAGCTTCCCGGACTACGGCCTGGTGCGTCCGCGTACGGATTTCGATGAGGTCCTCGCCCGCCACGCCCAGAAATCGGGCGCCCTCCTTCGCGAGTCGACCACCGTCACCGGTCCGCTGCGCGACGAGCGCTCCGGGCGCATCACCGGCGTCACCGTCAAGGACGGCAGCACGCTGCGGGCCCCACTGGTCCTGGCCGCCGACGGTGTCAGCGCGCGCACCGCCCTCGGCGCCGGCATTTCGAAGCGCGATGACCGCCCGATGGGGGTGGCCGTCCGCGGGTATCTGGCGTCGGAGTCGCGCAGCAACGATCCCTACCTGGAATCCCATCTGGAGCTCTGGGACGGTCCGCGCGGCGAAGGCCGGCTACTGCCCGGCTACGGCTGGGTATTCGGCGTCGGAGATGGCACCGTCAACGTGGGCCTGGGAATCCTTAACACCTCCGAGGCCTTCGGCAATGTCGACTACAAGGACCTGCTCCGACGCTGGCTGGCGAACATTCCCGATTTCGCCGGCCAGGAGCTGCTGGCTCCGGTGCGCGGCGGGGCCTTGCCGATGGGATTCAACCGCCAGCCGCACTACCGCGACGGCATGCTGCTGATCGGCGACGCGGCCGGTGCCGTCAACCCCTTCAACGGCGAGGGCATCGCGTACGCCATGGAGACGGCCGAGATCGCGGCCGACATCGTGATCCAGGCGCTCGCCCGTCCCGAAGGCCCCGCGCGCGAGCAGGCACTGGCCGCTTATCCGGCAGCACTTGCGGCCCAATACGGCGGGTATTACACGCTGGGCCGCTGGTTCGTTGCCCTGATCGGCCACCCGGCAGTGATGAGCTTGGCCACGAAGTACGGCCTGCCACGGCCGACTCTCATGCGATTCACCTTAAAGTTGCTTGCAAACCTCACGGATCCGCGCGGAGGGGATGTTGTCGACCGTCTCATCAATGGCCTGAGCAGGGTGGCGCCCGCCGCCTGACCCCTGCCCGCGTAGGCTCGACGTGCCTTCTGAAACCGGCAATCTGCGAGCAGCCTGCCTTTCCGAAACCAGCCCCTCACCAGTCCGCCGACACCGACCTGTGACCACCGGAAGGAGACCGAGTGCTCAGGAGTTACCTGCCGGTGCTTCTACTCGGCTTGCTGGCATTTGCCTTTGCGGCCTTTTCTGTGATCACGGGATCTGTCGTCGGTCCCAAGCGCTACAACCGGGCCAAGCTGGATGCCTATGAGTGCGGCATCGAACCCGCACCTCAGGGTCCCGGAGCTGGGCGTTTTCCGATCAAGTTCTATTTGACGGCGATGCTTTTCATCGTCTTCGACATCGAAGTGATCTTTCTCTACCCATGGGCCGTGAGCTTCGGCAGTCTCGGCATCTTCGGCCTCGTGGAGATGGTGCTCTTCCTGCTGACGGTGTTCGTCGCCTACGCGTATGTCTGGCGCCGTGGAGGCCTCGAATGGGACTAGAAGAAAAGCTGCCCGACGGGATCATTCTGGCTTCCGTCGAGGGCCTTGCTAACTGGGCACGTACCTCCTCGCTCTGGCCGGCCACCTTCGGGTTGGCGTGCTGCGCGATCGAGATGATGGCGACCGGCGCCGGGCGTTACGACCTCGCCCGTTTCGGTATGGAGGTCTTCCGTCCCAGCCCCCGGCAGGCCGATCTGATGATCGTCGCCGGCCGGGTGAGCCAGAAGATGGCACCCGTGCTGCGTCAGATCTACGACCAGATGCCTGAGCCGCGGTGGGTCATCGCGATGGGCGTCTGCGCAAGCTCCGGCGGGATGTTCAACAACTACGCGATCGTGCAGGGCGTCGACCACGTGGTGCCGGTCGACATGTATCTGCCCGGCTGTCCTCCCCGGCCGGAGATGCTGATGGACGCCATCCTCAAGCTGCACGACAAGATCCGGGCCACCCCACTCGGCCCTAACCGCGAGCGCGCCATCGAGCGCAAAGGACTGCCGATCATCCCCTACGAGAAGCCTGCTGACGTGGCGGTTCGCGAGCGCGAAGAGGCTGAGGCCCGGGTCGCGCGCGCCGGGGGGACTCCAACATGAGCGAGATCGACCGCCAGGCCACAGTCGGCCCCGAAGGCGCCGAGTCGCCGGTTCCCGTGACGCGTACCGGCATGTTCGGCGTGACCGGGTCGGGCGACACTTCCGGCTTCGGCGGTCTGGTACGTCCGCTGCCGCTGGTCCCGGCCGCCTCGCGGCCGTTCGATGACGCGCACGAGCCGGTCTACGCGGCACTCGAGCGGGCCTTGCCGCAGCTCGGCGACGCCGTCGAGCAGGTCGTGATCCAGCACGGCGAGATGACCCTGCACATCAAGCGCGAAAAGCTCCTCGAGGTGGCGCAGACCCTGCGCGATGCGCCCGAGCTGCGGTTCGAGCAGCTCAGCTCGCTCAATGGCGTCGACTATCTGGGGATCGACCCGACCGGCCGCCGGCTGCACAGCGTCTACAGCCTGCTGTCACTCACCCACCGGCGCCGGATCCGGCTCGAGGTCGCGGTGACGGTGGAAGACCCGCACATCCCGTCGCTGACGTCCATCTATCCCACTGCCGACTGGCAGGAGCGGGAGACCTGGGACTTCTTCGGGATCATCTATGACGGCCACCACGGACTGACGCGGATCATGATGCCGGACGACTGGGAGGGCCACCCCCAGCGCAAGGACTACCCGCTCGGCGGCGTGCCGGTCGAGTACAAGGGAGCAGAGATCCCGCCGCCCGACGAGCGCAGGAGCTACGCGTGAGCACCCCTACCGGAAGCGCGCCCACCCTCCACGAGGAGGAGGCGTTCAGCGGATACGCCGGCGTTCAGGAGACGACCGAGGGCCGCGTCTACACCGTCACCGGTGGCGACTGGGACGAGGTGCTCGGCGGTCGTGACGAGGAGTCGCCCGAAGAGCGGATCATCGTCAACATGGGTCCGCAGCACCCGTCCACCCACGGGGTGCTGCGCCTGGTGTTGGAGCTCGAGGGCGAGACCGTCACCGAGTCGCGCGTCGTCATCGGTTACCTCCACACCGGCATCGAGAAGAACACCGAATTCCGCAGCTGGGTCCAGGGCGTCACCTTCGTGACGCGCATGGACTACCTGTCGCCGTTCTTCAACGAGACGGCGTACTGCCTCGGGGTCGAGAAACTGCTCGGCGTCACCGATCAGATCCCGCAGCGGGCCACCCATATCCGGGTGCTGCTCATGGAGCTGCAGCGAATCAGCTCGCACCTGGTGTGGCTCGCCACCGGCGGCATGGAGATCGGCGCATTGTCAGCGATGCTGTACGGCTTCCGCGAGCGGGAGGTGATCCTCGACCTCTTCGAGCTGATCACGGGCCTGCGGATGAACCACGCCTTCATCCGGCCGGGTGGGGTCGCCCAAGACCTGCCCGAAGGCGCCGTAGAGAAGATCCGCGAGTTCCTGGACTACATGCCCAAGCGCCTGCATGAGTACGAAAACCTGCTCACCGGCCAGCCGCTCTGGCAGAACCGGCTGCAGGGAGTCGGCTACCTCGACGCTGCCGGCGCGCTGGCGCTCGGGGTCACCGGGCCGATGCTGCGCTCGGCCGGGCTGGCTTGGGATCTTCGCAAGACCGAGCCGTACTGCGGCTACGAGACCTACGACTTCGACGTGCCGACCTCGCTCGATGGCGATTGCTGGGCCCGTTACATCGTCCGGATGGAAGAGATGCGCCAGTCGCTGCGGATCATCGAGCAGGTGTTGGACCGGCTCGAGCCGGGTCCGGTGATGATCGAGGACAAGAAGATCGCCTGGCCGGCTCAGCTCGCGCTCGGACCCGACGGGATGGGCAACTCGCTCGAGCACATCCGCCAGATCATGGGCACGTCTATGGAATCCCTGATTCACCACTTCAAGCTCGTGACGGAGGGCTTCCGGGTGCCTGCCGGACAGGTCTACTCGCCGGTCGAATCGCCGCGCGGCGAGCTCGGTTACCACATGGTGAGCGATGGCGGCACGCGGCCCTACCGGGTGCACGTCCGCGACCCATCGTTCATCAACCTGCAGTCGACCCCGGCCCTCACCGAGGGGGCTCTTATCGCCGACGTCATCGCCGCAGTCGCGTCCATCGACCCCGTGATGGGCGGTGTCGACCGATGAGCTTCAGCGACGAGACCCGGGCCGCGGCGGCTGACATCATCGCTCGTTACCCCGAGGGTCGTTCGCGCAGCGCCCTGCTGCCGATGCTGCACCTGGTCCAATCCGAAGAGGGCTACGTCACGCCGGCCGGCATCGCTTTCTGCGCAGAGACGCTCGGGCTCACGAAGGCCGAAGTCGGTGCGGTCGCGACGTTTTACACCATGTACAAGCGTCGCCCGACCGGCGAATACCTGGTGTCGGTCTGCACTAACCTCTCCTGCCAGATCCTCGGCGGGGAAGACGTCTTCGAGCGGGTGGCAGCACGCCTCGGGGTCCACCACAACGAGACCACCGAAGACGGCACGTTCACTCTCGAACACGCCGAGTGCCTGGCGGCCTGCGACTTCGCGCCGGTGGTCACGGTGAACTACGAGTTCTTCGACAACGTGACGCCCGACAGCGCTGAGGAGCTGGTCGACGCCCTCGGGCGCGGCGAGCGACCGATGCCGACCCGAGGGGCGCCGCTGTGCTCCTTCCGGGAGATCAGCCGCCAGCTGGCCGGGTTTCGTGACCCGCGGGCCGGTGCCGTCGCCGGCGAGCACGACCCCGCCGACCGTCCCACCGCCACACGTCCCACCGCAGTACCGGAGCTTGCGCAGACCCACGAGGAGTCGGCTAACTCATGAACACCGTTCCGGTGATGACCTACCGCTTCGATGAGCCCGAGTCGTGGACCCTCGCGACCTACGAGCGCACCGAGGGCTATGTCGCGCTGCGCACCGCGCTCGGGATGGATCCGGACGCGGTCATCGCGATGGTCAAGGACGCCGGCCTGCGCGGACGCGGCGGTGCCGGCTTTCCCACCGGTATGAAGTGGAGCTTCATTCCCCAGGGCGACGGCAAGCCGCACTACCTCGTGGTCAACGCTGACGAGGGGGAGCCCGGCACCTGCAAGGACGCTCCGCTGATGATGGCCGATCCGCACTCGCTGATCGAAGGCATCATCATCGCCTCGTTCGCCGTGCGCTGCCATCACGCCTTCATCTACTTGCGCGGTGAGCTGGTCCATGCCGGTCGCCGGCTGCAATCAGCCATCGACGAGGCCTACGACGCCGGTTACCTCGGCGATGACATCCTCGGCAGTGGCTTCGATCTCAAGCTGACCCTGCACCGCGGGGCGGGCGCGTACATCTGCGGTGAGGAGACGGCCCTGCTCGACTCGCTCGAGGGCTACCGGGGCCAGCCGCGGCTGCGGCCCCCCTTTCCCGCCACGCACGGCCTCTACCAGTCGCCGACCGTGGTCAACAACGTCGAATCGATCGCGACTGTGCCGTGGATCGTGCGCAAGGGCGTCGAATGGTTCCGTTCGATGGGCACCGAGAAGTCGCCCGGCCCGAAGATGGTCTCGATCAGCGGACACGTTGAACGGCCCGGCCAGTACGAGGTGCCGTTGGGCACCACTTTCGGCACGCTGCTGGAGATGGCGGGCGGGATGCGGGCCGGCGCCAAGCTCAAGGCCTGGACCCCGGGCGGTTCGAGCACCCCGATGCTGACCGGCCAGCACTTGGACACGCCGATGGACTTCGAGGGCGTCGTCGCGTCTGGATCCCTGCTCGGCACCGCCGCCGTGATGGTCATGGACGAATCGGTCTGCATGGTCAGGACCTGCCTGCGGCTCACCGAGTTCTACGCCCACGAGTCCTGCGGAAAATGCACCCCCTGCCGTGAAGGCACGTACTGGATGACCCAGATCCTCGAGCGGCTCGAAGCCGGCAACGGTTCGGCGGAAGACCTCGACACCTTGCTGGACACCTGCGACAACATCTTCGGCCGCTCGTTCTGCGCGCTGGGCGACGGGGCCACCAGCCCGATCGTCTCGGGGATCCAGTACTTCAGAGACGAGTTCGTCGCGCATTACGAGAGCGGCGGCTGCCCGTTCAAGGCCGCTGAAGAAGAGCAGGCTGAGCTGCTGCTGGCGGGTTCGCAGGCATGACCATCGCACCGGACCGGACCTCGGGAGGGGCACCCGTGCCTGCCGAAGATCTGCTGACCCTCACGATCGACGGCATCGAGGTGAGCGTCCCCAAGGGCACGCTCATCATTCGCGCCGCTGAGATCGTGGGTATTCAGGTCCCGCGTTTTTGCGATCACCCACTGCTCGACCCGATCGGCGCCTGCCGGCAGTGCATCGTCGAGGTTGAAGGCCAGCGCAAGCCGGTCACCGCTTGCACCACGACGGTGTCGGCGGACATGGTCGTGAAGACCCAGAACACCTCCGCCGTGGCTGAGAAGGCACAGCACGGCACCATGGAGATGCTCCTCATCAACCACCCGTTGGACTGCCCGATCTGCGACAAGGGCGGCGAATGCCCGCTGCAGAACCAGGCCATGTCCAACGGACGTAGCGAATCGCGATTCCACGAGACCAAGCGCACCTACGAGAAGCCGATCCCGATCTCGACTGAAGTGCTGCTCGACCGCGAGCGTTGCGTGCTGTGTGCTCGATGCACCCGTTTCTCCGAGCAGATCGCCGGTGATCCCTTCATCGAGTTGTACGAGCGCGGCGCGCTCGAGCAGGTCGCCATCGATCCGGATCAGCCGTTTGAGTCCTACTTCTCCTCCAACGTGGTGCAGATCTGCCCGGTGGGCGCGCTCACGAGCGCCAGCTACCGCTTCCAGTCGCGACCTTTTGACCTGGTCAGTTCACCTGGTGTCTGCGAGCACTGCGCGTCCGGTTGTTCGCAGCGCACCGACCACCGGCGTGGCCGCGTGCTCCGGCGCCTCGCCGGTGACGACCCCGAGGTCAACGAGGAGTGGAACTGCGACAAGGGTCGTTGGGCCTTCGAATACACCCGGCAGGCCGACCGGCTGACGGTTCCGCTGATCCGCGACCGCGGGACCGGCGAGCAGCACGAAGCCTCCTGGGCTGACGCGCTGTCGTATGCCGCGCGTGGGTTGGCGGAGTGCGTCTCGCGTCATGGAGCCGCGGTACTCGCCGGCGGTCGCCACACCGCCGAAGACGCCTACGCCTACGCCAAGTTCGCCCGGGAGATCCTGGGCACCTCGGACATGGACTTTCGGGCTCGCCCGGGATCCCGTGAAGAGGCCGCGTTCCTGCGTTCGCACGTGATCGGCCACACGCCGGATGCGGCGACCTCCCACGATGGTCAGCCTGGTGTCACGTACGACGATCTGGAGACCGCCGGCACCGTGGTGCTGGTCGCCTTCGAGCCCGAAGAAGAGTCGCCGATCGTCTTCCTGCGGCTCCGCAAGGCCGCTCGCAAATCCGGGCTCAAGGTGGTCTCGGTCGCACCGTTCGCCACCCCGAGCCTGACCAAGACTTTCGGGTCGCTGGTGCAGTGCCGTCCCGGTGACGAGCCGGCAGCGTTGGACGCATTGGAGCTCCCCGAAGACGCGATCGTGCTGGTGGGGGAGCGCCTAGCCAGCGTCACCGGTGGCTTTTCCGCTGTGGTTCGGCTGGTGGAGCGCACCGGTGCGCGGGTGGCGTGGATCCCGCGCCGCGCGGGCGAACGCGGTGCTCTCGAGGCCGGCTTGCTCCCCGAGCCCGGGGCCCGCGACCTCACCGAAATCCTTGATGCCGCTTATGAGCAGGTGATCGACGGCCTGGTCGTCGGCGGGATCGATCCGGCTGACCTCCCCGATCCGGTGCAGGCTCGTGAGGCGCTGGCGCGCGTGCCGTTCCTGGTGTCGCTGGAGCTACGCCATTCCGCGGTCACCGAGTTGGCTGACGTGGTCTTCCCGGTCGCGGCCGCGGTGGAGAAGGCGGGCACGTTCGTTGACTGGGAGGGCCGCGAACGCCCCTTCGAGGCGGCGTTGCCTGACGTCACGACCATGACCGACCTTCGCGTGCTGAACTCGATCGCCTCCGAGATGGGCCTTGCGCTCGGCCTGCCGGGGATAGCAGCGGCTCGCTCGGAGCTCTCGGTGCTCACCGGGTCCCGCACCACCACGGCTGCCGCACCGGCGGTCGCTGCCGAGCCGGTCGGCCAGTTGCCGCCGGGAGAGCTCGCCCTGGCCACCTGGTCGCTGCTGCTGGACGATGGGCGCTTGCAGGACGGCGAGCCTCATCTGGCGGGCACCCGCAAGCAGCCCGTGCTTCACCTGTCAGCGGCCACGGCCGCCCAGCTCGAGGTGTCCAACGGCGACCCGGTCAAGGTGGGCCCGGACGTCGCGGGTGCCGGTTCGATCACGCTCCCGCTGGTGATCGCCGACCTGCCGGACGGCGTGGTCTGGCTCCCGACCCACAGCCCGGGATCGCACGTGCGCGAGCAACTCGGCGCCGCCCACGGTGACATCGTTACCGTTGTCGCGGCACCGGTGCCGGTCGCCGTGTCTGTTCCCACGAGCTCACCTCCGAGCCAGCCACCGACCGAGCCCCCCGCAGAGCCGGCCCACGACGCGCAGGAGGTCTCGTCATGAGCGTTCAGGCGGCCACCTTCGAGACCCCTCCGGACCTGACCAGCTTCGGGCACGAGATCTGGTGGATCATCGTCATCAAGGTCGTCGTGGTCTTCCTGATCCTGGTGCTGCTGACCCTCTTCACCATCGTGGCCGAGCGGATCGTCGTCGCCAGGATGCAGCAGCGGGTCGGACCTAACCGGGTCGGCCCTCGAGGCTCGCTCCAGTCGCTCGCCGACGGCATCAAGCTGATGCTCAAGGAAGACATCATCCCGACCCTGGTCGACAAGCCGGTCTATCTGCTGGCACCGATCATGGCGGTGGTGCCGGCGTTTCTGGCGTTCAGCGTCGTGCCCTTCGGCCCCGGCGTCTCCATCGGCGGCCATCACACCAACTTGCAGCTCACTGACCTTCCGGTGGGCGTGCTGTTCATCCTGGCGATGTCCTCGCTCGGGGTGTACGGAATCATCCTGTCCGGCTGGGCCAGTGGATCTACCTACCCGCTGCTGGGCTCCCTTCGCTCGGCGGCCCAGGTGATCTCGTACGAGGTCGGCATGGGCCTTGCGCTCGTTCCGGTCTTCATCTACTCCGGCACCCTGTCCACCAGCGGCATCGTGGCCAGCCAGGAGGACCACTGGTATTTCTGGTCGCTGCCGGTCTCGTTCGTGATCTACGTGACCTGCATGGTCGGCGAGACCAACCGGGCCCCCTTCGACCTTCCCGAGGCGGAGTCGGAGCTGGTCGGCGGCTTCCACACCGAGTATTCGTCGATCAAGTTCGCGCTGTTCTTCCTCGCTGAGTACGTCAACATGATCACGGTGTCGGCGCTGGCCACGATTCTGTTCTTCGGTGGGTGGCGTCCCATCTGGCCCGTGAGCCTGTGGCACGGTGCGAGCGAGGGCTACTTCCCGATGATCTGGTTCCTGATCAAGGTGCTGTGCTTCATCTTCTTCTACATCTGGCTGCGCGGCACCCTGCCACGGCTGCGTTACGACCAGTTCATGAGCTTCGGCTGGAAGGTCCTCATCCCCTCGGCGGTCGTCTGGATCATGATCGTCGCCACCTTCCGCACCATCTTTGACACCGTGGCTCCCCACAACCGCACGAACTGGTTCATCGGTGCCGGCATCGTCATCTTCTTGGGCTTCCTGATCGTCTTCATCGACCCTGGCGGCCGGGCTCGGCGCGAACGTGAGGAAGACGAAGAGGACGAGAAGTTGGCTAACGCCCCGACCCTCGACGCCATCCCGTGGCCGCCGCAGCCCGCCGAATCCCCGAAGGTGCTGGCAGGTGCCCTGTCAGGGGCGAGCGCCATTGGCTCGGGGAGCTCAACCGCCTCCTGGCCCACTTCCGCACCACCGAGCGAGCCCTGGACCCCGCCACCCGCCGATCCCGAGGACGACCGCTGATGAGCAGCATGTTCGACCCGGTCAAAGGATTCGGCGTCACCTTCTCGACCATGTTCAAGAAGGTCACCACCGAGCTCTACCCCGAGGTCAAGAAGCCGACGGCGCCGCGCTATCACGGCCGTCACGTGCTCAATCGCCACGATGACGGCTTGGAAAAGTGCGTCGGCTGTGAGCTGTGTGCCTGGGCCTGCCCCGCTGATGCCATCTACGTCGAAGGCGCGAACAACGAGGAAGGCGCCCGTTTCTCCCCGGGCGAGCGCTACGGCGCGGTCTACCAGATCAACTACCTGCGCTGCATCTTCTGCGGTCTGTGCATCGAAGCCTGCCCCACGCGGGCGCTGACGATGTCCACCGAATACGAGCTGGCTGACGACAACCGTCAAGATCTGATCTTCACCAAGGAGCAGCTGCTCGCGCCGTTACGTCCCGGGATGGAGCGGCCTCCGCACGCGATGCGCCTCGGCGACAACGAGCAGGACTACTACCGGCGCCAGGCCGACTACCGACCGGTTCCACCGGCTCACCCTCACGAGGCCTACGACGAGCCGGTCCAGTTCATGCACCACGCGCCACAGTCTTTCGAGGCGCCCGCGCCTCCCGCGCCTCCCGCGCCTCCAGTGGATGGTGATTTGTGACCGGGCTCGTACTCGCAGAGGCCTTCCACCGCACCGGGACGGCCGAGGCGGTCCTCTTCTGGCTCCTTGCTCCGGTCACCATCGCCGGAGCGTTTGGCATGGTGCTCTCCCGCAATGCCGTTCACGCCGCGCTATGGCTCGTGCTGGTGATGTTCTGCCTGGCCGTCTTCTACGTCGCGCAAGATGCGCCGTTCCTCGGACTGGTCCAGGTCATCGTCTACGCCGGCGCCATCATGGTGCTCTTCCTGTTCGTGATCATGCTGGTGGGCGTCGACTTCGCTGATTCCCTGACGGAGACGCTGCGCGGTCAGCGGGTGGCGGCGGTCGTGCTCGGGCTTGGTTTCGCCGGAATGCTGATCTTCCCGATCGCGCGGACCATCGCTAAGCCGTCGGCTGCCGGCCTCGGTGACAACGGGTTCAACAACAACGTCAATGGCATCGCAAGGCTGCTGTTCACCACCTACGTGTGGCCCTTCGAAGTCGTCTCAGCGCTGCTCATCGTGGCTGCGGTCGGCGCGATGGTGCTGGGCCACCGCGAGCGGTTGAACCGGCGTACCCAGCGGCAGCGCTCCATCTCGCGTACCCGCGGCCTCGACGGGCCGGTCACCACCCTCCCCGGTCCCGGCGTCTACGCGTTGCATGATGCAGTCGACCGGCCGGCGCTGCTGCCTGACGGGCGCCCGGCGCGCAACAGCGTGTCGGCGCAGTACCAGGGGACCATCGACGAGCGGCTCCCTGTCGAGTACCAGCGCCCACCCGAAGGGCTTCCACAGGCGCTGCCAGAGGATGTGCCGGCCGAGCTGCCAGCCGGTGCCGGACGGGCGGGAGACAGCGAATGAACCCGGGCAATTACCTGCTGCTGGCGGCCGCCCTGTTCAGCATCGGCACCGTCGGCGTGCTGGTGCGGCGAACCGCTGTGGTCGTCTTCATGTCGATCGAGCTGATGCTCAACGCGGCGAACCTGACCCTGGTGACCTTCTCTCGTTTGAAGGGCACTCTCGACGGTCAGGTGATCGCGTTCTTCGTGATGGTCGTGGCGGCGGCTGAGGTCGTCGTCGGGCTCGCGATCATCCTGACGATCTTCCGGACTCGACAGTCTTCTTCGGTCGACGACACCAACCTGCTGAAATACTGACCCCGCGCCCATGACTGAACACCTGATCAACAGGTTGACCCAGATGCCGACGATCGAGAAGGCGAGTCCAACCGTCGTGAGAGCCCGGTGACCCTCCTCCAGGCTGCGTCCACCGCCCCGCATTACGCGGCGGCGACTGGTGGCTTCAAGCTCATCTGGCTGATGGTGGCCCTGCCGTTGGTCGGCGCCGCCATACTGCTGCTCGGCGGCAGGCGCACCGACAAATGGGGCCACTTCCTGGCCACGGCGATGTCGGCCGCCGCGTTCGTCGTCGCCGTGATCTTCTTCTTCGCGCTCAGAAATCGTCTGGGCAACGATCGGGCCGTCAGCGAGACGCTCTTCAGCTGGATCCCGGTCAATGGCCTTAACGTGCAGGCCGGGTTGCTGCTGGACCAGTTGGCAGGCGTGTTCATCCTGCTGATCACCGGTGTGGGCACCTTGATCCACATCTATTCGATCGGCTATATGGCCCACGACCCGGGCCGCCGCCGCTTCTTCGCCTTCCTCAACCTGTTCATGGCCTCGATGCTGCTGCTGGTACTGGCCAACTCCTACCTGGGGCTCTACGTCGGCTGGGAGTTGGTGGGCCTGTCGTCGTACCTGCTCATCCAGTTCTGGGTCTACAAGCCCGTCGCGGCCACGGCCGCTAACAAGGCCTTCTACGCAAACCGGGTCGGCGACGTCGGCCTGCTGATCGCCATCATGCTGATGTTCGCCACGGTCGGGAGCACGAGCTTCGCCCAGGTGTTCATCGCGGCCAATTCGACGTTGTCGCAGGCCACGCTCACTGCGCTGGGCCTGCTGCTGCTCCTCGGCGCTTGCGGAAAGTCCGGTCAGTTCCCGCTGCAGGTGTGGCTACCTGACGCCATGGAGGGCCCGACCCCGGTCTCCGCCCTGATCCATGCCGCGACGATGGTCACCGGCGGCGTCTACCTGATCGCGCGTTCGGCTCCGATCTTCGACCACACGCAGGCCGCACGCACGGTCGTGCTCATCGTCGGCGCGATCACGCTGCTCTACGGCTGCATCATTGGATGCGCCTACGACGACATCAAGAAGGTCTTCGCCTACTCGACCGTCAGCCAGATCGGCTACATGTTCATCGCCGTCGGTCTCGGACCCGCCGGATATGCGCTGGGGATCATGCACCTGCTGGTGCATGGCTTCTTCAAAGCCGGGCTCTTCCTCGGGGCCGGCTCGGTGATGCATGCCATGAATGACACGGTCGACGCCCGAAGATTCGGCGGCCTCTGGAAAGTCATGCCCATCACCTGGGTGTGCACCGGACTGGCCTATCTGGCGATCATCGGCTGCCCGCCGTTCTCGGGGTTCTTCACCAAAGACAAGATCATCGAAGCGTCGTTCGACAAGGGCGGCACGAGCGGGGCCCTGCTGGGCACCGTCGCGCTGCTCGGCGCCGGACTGACCGCGTTCTACATGACGCGCATCTTCATCCTGACCTTCCACGGCAAGCGGCGCTGGAAGCCCGAATTCCACCCCCACGAGTCGCCGAAGACCATGACCATCCCGATGATGGTGCTGGCCGTCGGATCGGTGCTCGGCGGCGCGCTGTTCGTCATTGGCGCCAGCGTCCAGCACTGGCTGACCCCGGTGCTCGGCAAGTCCACCGAAGAGGGCGCGCACACCATCTCGCCGACCGTGCTGACCCTGCTCACGCTGGTGGTCGTCATCGGCGGCGTCGCCGGGGGCTACTTCCGCTACCAGCTCCGCCCGGTCCCGGTGCTCGCTCCGACCCAGGTCACGGCGGTCACTCGGGCGGCGCGCGCGAACCTCTACGCCGACGCCGCGAACGAGACGCTCTTCATGCGCCCCGGTCAGTGGCTCACCCGGGTGCTGGTCTTCTTCGACAACTACGTGGTTGACGGGGTGGTCCGCGGCACAGCAGCCGGTATCGGCGGCCTGTCCGGACGAATGCGGCGAACGCAGAACGGCTTCGTCCGCTCCTACGCCCTGTCCATGCTCGGAGGAGCAGTACTCCTCGTCGGGGCCCTCTTGCTCGTGCGGATCGGGTGAGTGGCGTGCCCTTTCTGACAATTCTGCTGATCATCCCGGCAGTCGGCGCGCTGATCGTCGCGCTGCTGCCCAAGACCAATCCACTGCTGGCAAAGCAGGTGGCGCTCGGCGTCTCGCTCATCGAGCTCGGCTTCACGATCGCCATGATTGTCGACTTCGACGACAACAAGCCCGGCTACCAGTTCTTTCAGAAGTACAGCTGGATCAGAGCCTTCGGCGTCAGCTACGAGGTCGGTATCGACGGCATCGCCCTGGTGCTGATCGCGCTGGCGGCGCTGCTGGTGCCGGTGGTGATCATCGCTTCCTGGGATGAGGTCGACCACGTCGAGGCCAGTGGCAAGCGATCCGTCGGCGGCTACTTCGCCCTGATCCTGGCCCTGCAGACCGGGATGATCGGCGTCTTCGCCTCGCTGGACGTCTTCCTCTTCTACGTCTTCTTCGAAGCCATCCTCATCCCGATGTACTTCATCATCGGGAGCTACGGCGGCCCGCAGCGCCAGTACGCGTCGGTGAAGTTCCTGCTGTACAGCCTCTTCGGCGGCCTCATCATGCTGGCGGCCGTGATCGGGCTCTATGTCGTGTCGACACATCACGGCGTCGGCACCTTCGACTTCATCAAGCTGCGCGGCATGACCATGGCTCCGGTCACGCAGAAACTGCTCTTCCTCGGCTTCTTCCTGGCTTTCGCGATCAAGGCGCCACTCTTTCCGTTCCATACGTGGCTTCCGGACGCCGGTTCTGAGGCACCCGTCGGCGGCGCAGTACTGCTGGTGGGCGTGCTGGACAAGATCGGCACCTTCGGCCTGATCCGTTACTGCATCCCGCTCTTTCCCGACGCGTCCAAGACGTACGCGCCGCTAGTCCTGGCGCTCGCTGTCGCGGGCATCTTCTACGGCGCCCTGTTGGCCATCGGCCAGCGCGATATGAAACGCCTGGTGTCCTACACCTCGCTGGCCCACTTCGGGTTCATCGCGCTGGGCACCTTCGCGCTCACCACCCAGGGCGACACGGGCGCGGTGCTCTACATGTTCAATCACGGGCTCTCCACCGGTGCCCTCTTCTTGTGCGTCGGCTTCCTGATCGCCCGCCGCGGCACCCGTGACATCGACGGCTACCGGGGCATGTTCCAGGTGACCCCGAAGCTGGCCGGCGTGATGCTGTTCGCCGGACTGTCGGCGCTCTCACTGCCCGGCCTGTCCACGTTCGTCAGCGAATTCCTGGTGTTGGTCGGCACCTTCACGCGCTACCGGGCCCTTGCCATCGTGGCGACGGTGG
>CAWITL010000006.1:0-223843 GCA_963839015.1 uncultured Actinomycetota bacterium
GTGACGAACAGCGGCTCGGTCGCGGACAGCATCGAGAAGGTCTCGACCAATGTCACTAGAGTCGTCACAGCAATGCACGAAGCGTCCAGTGCCATCGCCGGAACGACGACTGAAGTGTCAGAGGTGACGATCGCGGCTCACGGCAGCGTCAGACTCACCCCCGGCCATGGCGTCCTCATGCTTCGGAACCCCGTCCGCTCCCTGAAGACTGGTGACAAAGTAAGCCTCACCATGACCTTCTCCCACGCTGGGACGGTCATCGTCGGCCTGCCGGTCGTCCCCGTCACGGGACCAACAAGAAGCGGCTCAGACGGGATGGACCGGCATGCCCGGAATGCGCTGATCCATAAGCACATCTGAGGGCCTCCCAGTCATCGGAATCGACGTTTCCCCCGCATCACCAAGGGGCGGCCGTCTGGGTCGTAGAGGGTGCGGTAAAGCGGCGTGGCCCAAGCGAGTGTCCGGCGGTCAAGGGCGGCGCCGAGTAGGTCCGAAGTTGTCCGGTCGGCTTGGGTCCGGTTGGTTGGCGGTGCCAGCCGTCGAGTATCGAGGCGCTGTCGGCGAAGGCTTTGAACATGGCGAGCGGGTCGAGGAGATCGTTGATGTCCGAGGCAGCTCGACCGAGATGTTCGCGGGCCAGCGTAGCCGCAGATCGAGGGCGAATGGGCGCCTGTCGTCAGCATGTCGTTGCGGGTCATCTGCCGATTCGGTGACCACGCAGGAAGTTCGGAGTCGTGGGTCCATGACCGTCGGTTGAGGTTGCCGGATCCGACGGCGCACCAGGCGTCGTCGACGATGCAGATCTTGGCGTGGACGTAGATCGGCGTTCCGTCGCGATTTTGGAGGCCGTAGACAGCGACGCGATGTCCGCCAGCACGCGTGAGGGCCTGGATCGCGTGCTGACGCCCTACCAGGTTGGGAGGTTTCGACCAGCGGCCGTCTTGGTCGGGATAGGCGGGAATGATGGCGATGAGGTGAACGGCGGGGTTGCTGCGGAGGGCGCCGGCCAGGCAACCGACTACCGCCGGCGACCAGAGGTATTGGTCTTCCAGGTAGATCAGGCTGCGCGCTTGTCGGGCGGCCTTTTGGTAGCCCAGTGCGATGCTGCGCTCCCCGTCGGGGGCGAACGGGTAGCCAGGCCGTCGTTTCGGGTAGGTGCGTAGCAGTTGAACCTTCTGCTGGCCGAGTTGAGGCGGATCGGGTAACTGGAGTGGCAGTGGCCTCGGGGTCGGCGTTGGCTCGCGGCGTAAGCGGTCGGCGATGCGATCAACAGGATTGCGGTTGAGTCGGGCAGGGTCTTCCCAGCGTTCTCGAAAGACGGTCTCTACGTCACCGACGGCCGGTCCGCGTAGTGAAAGCTGGGCGTCATGCCACGGTGGTCGAGGGCCGTATACCTTCGCCATCGGTTGCCGCTGCGGGTCGCCGGCATGCGATCGTCGTCGGCGCGGCTATGGCACAGGTCGATGCCTCCCACGAAAGCGACATCGAGTTCGGGCCGGCCGGGATGGCGCAGGGCGACGAATTTCTGGTGGTGTGAGCCGCCGGGACGGACCCGCATGTCCCGCAGCACTTCGCCGCCGGCGGCGTTGATCTGTTCGCCGAGGTGACGGTTCTCTTGCTCGCTGAACGCGAATCGATCCAGGTGCGAGCGCCAGACAAGTCCTCTGACGACGACTCCGCGCCGGGCAGCCTGACAGAGCACCGTCGCGATTTCGGTATCCGGGCCGGCAAGTCGCTGATCTGGATCGCCTCGCCAGTCCGTGAACAGCAACAGGTCGCCGGGCGTCATCGCCCGGACGCAGCGCAGCAGCTCAGGAAAATAGTTGGCGCCATGAATCAGCGGCTCGACCTGATTCCCGGCCGTCCAAGCGATGCCATCGGCGTGCCGACGGTCAAGACTCGTGGCCCGGTTGCCTCGTCCTCCGCCGTCAAGAACCAGAGCACGGGCCTTACCTGAAAGGCCGTCCCACCCTGGGCGACGGATGCATCTAGCCAATACATTTGAAGACGCTGCCTCCAGCCGGACACCCTCAGAAGCGAGGATCGACGGGTTGTGCGGGTTCGACGTAGGAGACGCTGTTCTGTCCATAGACGACGTCGGTGCGCCGGCGGGTCGACATCATAATGAAAGTGATCAGCAAGCCCACGGCCCCGACGATCATCATGATCACTCCAACGGTGCCTAGCGACACACCATTAACTTGCTTGGTCACGGCAAACCGGAGGACGGCTCCGACCGCGATGAGTAAAAGACCGGCACCGATTTTCATAATACGAATCCTTCTGCACGGAGGCGGGACCGGCCACCTACTTAATGTTTGGTGCCAGTCGCTTTTCCGACGAGTCCGCATCGAATCCACAAATCAGTTTCCGAAACGAACATCACCCATTCGGAGCAAGGGCCGTCAGACATTCTCCGAATCTGCTGCCGTCACTGCCTCGGAACCCACCTCGGCGCCGGCTGGAGGTCTCTGCTCGGCTCGAACCCGAGCAGTGTCTCCTGCGTCAGCCGGTCCGCGAGACGATCCCGATCCCGAGCCACAGCGTCCGTCTCCTGACGGACGGCCTGGCGCTCGCGGCGATCGACGCTTCGCCTCTTCATCCCATGCCTGAGCCCGGTCAGCAGCAGAATTAGGCCCAGCATCCCTACCACGCCAAGCACAACTCCGACCAGCAGCAGCTTCCCAGTCGATCCCGTGAGGTGATAGCCGAGGAGGTCGACACTGCGACCGAGCGGGTGGTACTGCCATGATGGCCAATGCCAGCCACTGCGATGACGGCAGCGATAATGAAAAGAAGTAATCCGATGGCTGCCACGACGGCCTCCTAGAGTCTTTGTCCGAATCAGTAGTAGTGGCGACGTCCGCCAACAGCGCGCCCCGCTCCTCCGAGAACCGCCAAGATCGCCCCAACCACCACGAGGATGATGCCGATCGTCCACAAAATAGGAATCCTGGCGACCAAACCGATGATGAGCAGAATAACGCCGAGGATGATCATCAGGAGCCTTCCGGGGGGATTAATGCGGCGGCCCTGTGCCGTCCGCCTCGGCTTGTTCCCCCAAAGGACGAAACCAATCACGGTTCTTGCAATCAGCCTTCAGAGGAAATTCAGAGCCTCACACGCTGTCGACCCAGCCGCGAACGCCATGTGGGATCGCATGCCTGGGTGCGGAAGGCACACGCCCTGCCTTTAGTGAATCTGCTTGTTGTGGTTGACACCGGGTAGGGCGCGAAGTGCCCATACGGACGTGACAGGCGATCCCAGATGACGACGAGCCGAAATGAGTCGAAATGAGCGATGACAAGACGACCGAGGCACGTCGAGGCTGCTGACTTCGTTGAAGGGAAAGGCAAAAGAGGTCGCTGGTGCCGTCACGGGTAACGATTCTCTGATCAGTGAAGGCCAGCTGGAGCAGACCGAGGCGCAGTCCGTGCGCGAAGCCAACGCCACGCAGGCCATTGCAGATGCCGAAGCGTCGATGCGACAGCCCGACTCGCCGCTGAGCAGCAAAAGTCCGAGCAACAACGCCAGCAGGTTGAGCGGCAGGCGACCGGCCGCAAGTTGACGGCCACGGTGGAGGAGCAGGAGCGCCGGCAGACTCAGGCGGCTGAGACGGAGGCAAAAGGAGAGATGGCCGTTGCGACGGCAGTCGCTGACCAGCACGCTCAGCAGCAGATGCGGTCAACGGACGAGCGGGCCGCCGCCGAACAGCAGGCTGCTTCCAGTCGAGAGTTGAAGGCGCGGGAACAGCATGCCGCGCGGGTCGCCAGTGCCGACGCTGCCGAGCAGGCCGCCGAGCGGGCGCGACCGAAGCCGCCGACCTCGCCGAAGACGCGGGGATCGTTAAGAACGCCTGCACAACGCGCCCTCCCGCCGCGAACGCAAAACTCCAGCCTAGGAAGGCTAAAAGATGAAACTGTCCACCCTCCCCCGAGAGGCCGCGAAGCTGCAATACGTCGTCGTCCGGGCTCCGCTCACGCTTATAGAACGTCAGGTGATGGTCCGCTATCTGGCCGATGACGCGTCGGTGCGGCTTCGTTTCGAACGGCTCCTCGCCTCCGTCGACAGTGTCGCCGGAAAGTGGCTCGGTGATGACGGCCTTACCCGGCGGGGACGCGCGTTGGCCCATCGCAGTGCGATGTTGGAAACTGCAGCCGAGCTTGAGGAGAAGGCAGCCCGGCGTAAGTCGCACGCCGATCAGGCGCTGGCAGCGAGCGCTGACAAAGCGGCCACCGAGCGGCGGGACGCGCAGGCAAGGCAAGCCGCGGACATCGCTGCGGCAGCTCGCCGGGAAAAGACCGCCAAAGCCCAAGCTCGCCGCCAGGTCGACTCACGCGCCGCCGCCGAAAAGCAGAAAATCGCCCAGCGGGCACAAGCCACGATCGAGCAAGCGGAACAGCTCAAAGCCGCCGAACAGGATCGCATCGCCAAGCGGCAGCGGCAAGCGACGGCCGCACCCAAGCAGCAGCTGTCGGATGCCAACAGCAAGAAGCGGGACGCGGCCGGCAAACGCGCCGAAGCCAAGCGACTCAACACGCTCGCCGTCAGAGAACGTCAGCAGCGCCAAACCAGCAAAGTGAAAGCCGATCGCCTCACTCCGCATCCTTAGGCGGGCGGCGACAGCACGCGAGTGCCGTGAAAGGACCGCTTCGCACTACTTTCTTCTTGGCCGGGTAGGAGCTGTACATGTCATGGCATGTTGGCACCTCCGGATGGCAGTACCGCGACTGGCGGGGTGACTTCTACCCGGCGAAGCTGCCGCAGCGGCTCTGGCTCGAGCCATTACGCGAGCGTCTTAGACACCGTTGAGGTCAACAACGCGTTCTATCGTCTGCCCGAACGCGCGACGTTCGAGAGCTGGAAGCAGCAGACGCCGCCGGGCTTTGTCGTCACCGTGAAAGGCAGTCGCTATCTGACCCACGTCAAGCGGCTGAAAGAGCCAGCGGAACCCGTCGCACGGCTACTCGATCGGTGCCGCGGACTTGGCCGCAAGCGAGGGCCGATCTTGTTGCAATTACCACCGAATTTGCAGGCGAGCCCCGACCTTCTCGACGAGACACTGAAGCAATTTCCTAAGACCGTCCGCGTCGCGGTTGAACCACGACACGAATCGTGGTGGTGTGACGAGGTCCGTGAAGTGCTAATCCGACGCAAGGCGGCGCTGGTCTGGGCCGACCGAGGCGAGGAAGCGCTGAACCCGCTGTGGGCAACGACCGACTGGGGATACCTGCGCCTTCACCACGGCAAGCAAGACTGGGCATACTCCACAGCCGCTTTACGACGATGGGCAAAGAGGCTCTCCCAATCGTTTAGCGGGGGCTATGCCTACGCCAACAACGACCCCGGTGGAGCCGCTCCGCGGGACGCCTTGAAGCTGCGCAGCATGCTGGACGGATGAGTGCGCTTCGACTTGGGTCATGGCAGGTTGCAGTACGTTTCTCCCACAATCAGCGGTTAGCCCGGAGACGTTCTCAAATGGACGGATCCGCGCCGCCCCGAGGGGCGATGACAACCCAGACCGCCGGATGGCGGGGTGAGGGGCCAATCACAGCGGCAGCGTTTACGTCGATGTAATGCGCCGCGAAGTTAGCCGTCTTGAACGTAGGCAAGACCCAAATACCACCCCTTCTCGGCAGGGTCACAGTCTCGACCCCCGGGAACGGGCTGGTCCGACCGGCTGGCGTGGCGCGAGGCCGACTTGCGCAGCGACGCCGGCTTGGAGCGGTCGACATCTCAGGCGCCAGAGCCACTTGTTGGACTCGTTGCGGGAGCGGGGATGGAAGCGGGACTTTTCGGGGGTCCGCACTACGCGTGGACGATTGCTAGGAGGCGTAATGGAGCTGGACAGAGACGAGACGATCAACGTACTGAACGAAATCGTCGAAATCGAGCTCGCGGGAGCGGTGCGATACACGCAGTACGCCCTGATGGTCTTCGGGCACGGCCGTATCCCGATCACCTCGTGGATGCGGGAACAGGCCACAGAGGGCTTGTTACACGCCACCGCAGCCGGTGAGGAAGTGACCACTTTGGGCGGCCGCCCCACACTCCGGATCGGCGAACTCGTTGGCACCCATCACGCGACCGTCGACGAGATCATGCAGGAGCTCTTGATCTACGAACGCAGAAGCCTCGACGCGTATGGACGGCTGCTCCATGTGGTTGCGGCAGCAGCGTTTCATTGGAGGAATACGCCAGGCAGATGATCCGCCTCGAGGAGCTTCACATCGCCGAGGTCGACAAAATGCTACGCAAGCGCGGCGACGCCTAGACGGGCATGGGACGCGTCAGCGTGGGTACGCGCAAATTCAGCACGGCGATCGCCTGCCGTAAGCCCGGAGGAAGGAGCGAACGTGCCCCAGGAGGCCTGGTCATCGAAGCGGGATCGTCAATACGAGCACATCAAAGAAGGGCTGCTCGAGCGCGGCCGAGATGAGGGTGTCGCCGAAGAA
This sequence comes from uncultured Actinomycetota bacterium, assembly GCA_963839015.1. Classification (GTDB taxonomy): domain Bacteria; phylum Actinomycetota; class Actinomycetes; order Frankiales; family Frankiaceae; genus DATAZK01. The sequence continues at coordinate 6,456 of CAWITL010000006.1, forward strand.
ATTGCTGCCCGCACGGTAAACAAGGAACGTGCTAGGGCGGGGGAAGCGGATACCTCCAGCCGCACGTCTACCGACGACATTTCCTCCGGTCGACGCGGAGGGCTGCGGTCGCACCGGGGCGCGGGCGGGCGAACTAAGGCCCAGCTCTATGCGGAGGCTCGGCGCAAGGGCATCGAGGGCAGGTCGCGGATGACGAAGGACGAACTCGAGCGAGCCGTCGGCCGGTAGAAAGCGGGTCCACTTGCGGAGGTGCTGCTCCCCGTCGGGCGATCAGGACCCTTGTGCAATGGGGTTGCAGTGCCCGGTGATTTGGTCGGCGGGCAGGGGCCAGCCGAGGTAGTAGAAGCCCTGCGCTGATCACATTCGAGCGCGGCGAGAGTCCCGATTTGGCACGGGTGTTCGACGCCCTCGGCGATGACCGGCAAACCGAACGCGTGAGCAGCTTGGATCATCAATTGGAGGAGCTAGCGAGGCGGGTCGTCGGTCGCGTCAAGGAACAGTCTGTCGACTTGATGATGTCGATGGGCAGGTGTCGAAGCCGCGCGCTGGAGTTATAACCGGGGCCGACGTCGTCGATGCTGATGGCAACACCGATCGAGCGGAGTCGGTGAGGTGATCAATGGCGAGGACACCGTCGATGAGCACGGTCTCAGTGATTTCTACAAGTTGTCGGGCCGAGATGCCGGAAGCGGCGAGCGCGTTCGTGACGTCGGTAATGAAGCGCGGTTGGGTGTGGGCTGCGCAGCGAGTACTCCCCCCTTGTGATCGGGGGATGGGGGTCATTACCTCTGATCTAACACAGGAACGGCAACGAACTTGCCTGATCTGGGCGGGTCCGCTGGACACTGTCACATATAGCGGCACGGGCGGGGGGTTCCAGAAGTCTGCTGGAGCTCTGACGTGCAGCGCTACTCCGGAGAGTGCCTACAACCCGCGTTGTGACGCAGAAATATGGTCTGAGCTGCGCATTATCGCAATAGCGTGCCTTCGTTCTTCGGCCACCAGACGGTGGCGGTCGCGGCCGGCGACTAATGGCTGGCGACAAGCCGTGTGACCTGGCCCGTACCGGACAGACTCCCGGTGTGATACAGGTTCGTGTCGTCTGCCCCGCTGACCAATCGGGCGGCGTCCTCGAGGTCTTGCGCCACCATCCGGGCGCAACGAACGTGGCACGCCTCGGTCACGTCGTACTCGAGCCGGCGGCGGATGCCATCACCGCAGATGTCGCCCGCGAGGCCGCTGGTCCCCTGCTCGACAAGCTTCGCGAGGCAGGTGTCGAGGACAACGGCTCGGTAGTGCTGTCGACCCTGGACACTGCACTCGGCCGATCAATCGAGCGGGCCGAGCAGGAGTCTGCGGGCTACGAGGACGACGCCCTGATCTGGGAGGAGCTCGAAAGCACGACCAGCGAGGAATCCACCCTCTCTGTCAGCTTCCTGATCTTCCTCGTCATCGCCACCATGATTGCCGCCGTCGGGCTGCTCACCGACAGCCCGATCCTCATCGTCGGAGCGATGGTGGTGGGACCGGAATTCGGCCCGCTCGCCGGTTTGGCGGTCGCGGTCAAGCGGCGGAAGTGGTCCCATGCCCGGCAGTCCCTACGAGCCCTTGCAGTCGGTTTCCCGTTGGCGATCGGCGTGACGGCGATCGGGGTGGCGCTGCTGGACGCGGCCGGCAGGATTCCCGCCAACTATCGCGCGGGTCACCACCCGCTCACCGGCTTCGTTGCCCAGCCAGGCCTCTTCAGCGTGATCGTTGCGCTCATCGCAGGGGTCGCCGGGACCGTCTCGCTTACGGCTGCCAAGTCGAGCGCGCTCGTCGGGGTCTTCATCAGCGTGACGACGGTGCCGGCAGCCGCCGGGGTGGCCGTTGCTGGGGTCACCGGCCGAGGTGCGGACGCCGTCGGCTCACTGGTGCAACTGCTCGTGAATCTGTGCTGCATCTTTGCGGCCGCGCTGGCGACTCTGACCATCCAGGAGCGCGCGCTGGCGGCGAGCGGCCGGGCTGAACGCGCTACGCCCACTCGCTAGGGAACCCCCCAACGTCCCGCGTGTCCGCGTCAGCGTGGTGTCAAACACGTCCACGTCGCCACTGCAGGATCATTCCGCGCCATGGCCTCACCGTCGCCCACGTGAAAGCTTTCCGCAGACTCCGCAGTTGCCTGCAGATCTCGCGACAGCAGAGCGCAGCGATCGTCCGGAAATACATGGCCGAGCACCGCAGGCGCGTGAGTCCACTGCAACCCGTACGAGGACAGGTCTCCTCCGCGTGCTCTGGCTGGGGGCACGCACTCTTCGGCTGTCTTTGCTGTTGCGTCGCCGAACTGTTTTGACGTGGGGCTACAGATTCGTAGGAGAGCATTTGCCATCCGTCTAATCGTTTACATGCCTCCTGGACACAGTCAGGTGCCAAACCCGCGTGCCCGGAAAGAGTCAACCAAGGTCACCGTGTGCAGGCGAAGCAACTGGTCGCCTTATGCACGTTCGGTTTGTCGACCGTTTGGTGCGCCATCCGCCGTTACAAACCAACTTCCGGGCAGCAAGAGTGTCGACGCCGCGTGAAAACTGACCCCGTGACGCCGTCGGAATTCTGACCCCCTTCGCCGGAGCCTGGCTGAAATCGAGCCGGGAGGACGAAGGGGTGTTGAACGTGGAGAACTGGGCGGAGAGTTCGTCGGTTGCATCGCAGTGAGGGCATGCCGATCAAGGTGATCGCGCGGGTGATGGGGATCAGTAAGAACACGGTGAAGGCGGCGTTGGCTAGTGACGGTCCGCCGGCCTATCAACGTGCGTCGGGTGGGTCGATTGTGGATCCGTTCGAGCCGGCGATCCGGGAGTTGTTGAGGGCCTATCCGACGATGCCGGCGACGGTGATCGCGGAGCGGATCGGCTGGACGCGTGGGATCACGGTGCTGAAGGATCGGGTGGCGTGTGCTGCGTCCGGCGTATCTGCCGGTCGATCCGGCGAGCCGCACCGAGCTATGCACCGGGCGAACTTGCCCAATGCGATTTGTGGTTCCCAGAGATCGACGCTGCCGGTCGGGTTCGGTCAGCGCAGGACGGCGAAAACAGCTGCCGGTGTTGACGATGGTGTCGGGCTACTCGCGGTGGCTGTCAGCGTTGTTGATCCCGTCCCGAGCCGCCGGAGACCTGTTCGACGGCTGGTGGCGGCTGATCGACGGGCTGGGTGGGGTGCCGCGGCTGCTGGTCTGGGACGGTGAGGGTGCGGTCGGCCGGTATCGCCGTGACGCGTCGCTGCTGACGGGCGAGTGCCAGGCGTTTCGCGGCACGCTCGCGACGAAGGTTTACGTCTGCAAGCCCGCCGACCCCGAAGCCAAGGGGCTGGTGGAACGAGCCAACGGCTATCTGGAGACCAGCTTCCTTCCCGGCCGCACGTTCGCCTCGCCGGCGGATTTCAACGTCCAGCTCGGCGAGTGGCTCGCGCTGGTCAACACCCGCAACCGGCGGGCGTTGGGCTGCGCACCGGCTGACCGGATCGCCGCTGACCGGGCCGCGATGCTCAGCCTGCCGCCGGTCGCGCCGGCGACGGGGTGGCGGTCGTCGGCCCGGCTGGCCCGCGACCACTATGTTCGGCTGGATTCCAACGACTACTCGGTGCACCCTGCCGTGATCGGCCGAAGGATCGAGGTCATCGCCGACCTGCATCGGGTGCGGGTGCATTGCGACGGCCGGCTGGTCGCCGACCACGAGCGGATCTGGGCAAAGCATCAGACGATCAGCGACCCCGAACACCTCGCCGCGGCGAAGCTGCTGCGTAGTCAGCGGATCGGGCTGGTGCGGCCGACACCGGAAGGCGACGTCGAGCAACGCAACCTTGCCGACTACGACGCTGCGCTCGGACTCGACGGTGGAGCAGCCTGATGGCCACCACGAAGACCGCGGCTCGTGACACCACCGCTGACATCGCGTTCCTGACCCGGGCACTGAAGGCGCCGACGCTGCGTGAGTCCGTTGACCGGCTCGCCGAACGGGCCCGCGCCGAGTCCTGGACCCATGAAGAGTTCCTCGTCGCCTGCCTGCAACGTGAGGTGTCCGCCCGCGAGAGTCACGGCGGTGAAGGACGTATTCGCGCTGCCCGTTTCCCGGCCCGAAAGTCGTTGGAAGAGTTCGATTTCGACCATGCCCGCGGCCTGCGACGTGACCTCATCGCCCACCTCGGCACCCTGGACTTCGTCACCGCCAAAGAAAACGTCGTCTTCCTTGGACCACCAGGCACCGGCAAGACGCACCTCGCGATCGGGTTGGCGATCCGGGCCTGCCAAGCCGGCCACCGGGTGCTGTTCGCGACCGCCGCCGACTGGGTCCAAACCCTCGCCGACGCCCACCACGCCGGCCGCCTGCAAGCCGAACTGATCCGCCTCGGCCGTTACCCGCTGCTCGTCATCGACGAAGTCGGCTACATCCCCTTCGAGCCCGAAGCGGCCAACCTGTTTTTCCAGCTCGTCTCGAGCCGCTACGAACGCGCCTCCCTCATCGTCACCAGCAACAAACCCTTCGGCCGCTGGGGCGAAGTCTTCGGCGACGACGTGGTCGCCGCCGCCATGATCGACCGGCTCGTCCACCACGCCGAAGTTATCGCCCTCAAAGGCGACAGCTACCGGCTCAAAGACCGCGACCTCGGCCGCGTCCCCGCGGCCGCACAGACCGAGAGAATGACCATCAGGGGGTCAATTTTCAACCGGCGCTAGGGGGTCAAATTTCGAGCGGCGTTGACAAGAGCGGTATTGCTACCGTCACCGTCCGCATCAGGGCGTTCCCCGGTGCAGTTTTCAGGGTGCTGGCGGACGGGTGGACATATTGGGTCGTCGGCACTTCACATATTCGCGCCCTTGATTCGGAGTGGCCCACCGCGGGCAGCAAGCTTTACCACTGCGTCGGACCCTGGCCGGCATCGATCCGCGATCACACAATCGTGGAAACTCAGACCCGGACAAGCGGCTGCTGCTGACCGCCCGGGGCTGGCCCGTAAGCGAAGCCAATGCCCAACTCTTGCTCACAGCGGAGGGCAACGGCACCAGGGTAGAAATCCGAGAAACGACAACGGGCGGGGCCGGGCGTCTGCTGCGCAACCCGGTCGGCGAAAAATTGGTCTATCGGCGAAACGTCGAATCGATGGCCCGGCTGGCTGCGCTCGCCGAGCGACGGACCAAACCCGTAGTGGAGTCCGAGGGATCAGAGGAAATATAGATCCGGTCGAGCATCGCCTTGGTCAAGCGACGCCGGGCACCACCTAGCGGCCGGGTACGAGCCAAAGCAGCGAGTGCGGCGTTGGATCCGGGCCCTCCATGCACCCCGCCGCCGGGATGGGCGGAGGAGCTAGCCAGGTAAAGCCGGTCGATCGGTGTCGACGCGCCTCCAAGGCCAGGGATCGGACGGAAGATCAGCTGCTGATGCAGCTGCGCGGTGCCACCGTTGATCGCACCGCCGACAAGTGCCGGGTTCTGCTCCTCCAACGTCGTCGGGCTTTGCACGCTACGACCCACGACTGTCGCGGTGAAACCGGGTGCGTGTCGCTCGAGCAAATTCGTAACCCGCTCAACCTGCCTCGCGACGGCATCGGCATCTGTGGCGAGCGCACGAGGCATGTGAGTGTAGGCCCAGCACGATTCAGTGCCATCCGGCGAACGGGAGGGGTCAGTAGTGGTCATCTGGCCCACTAGGACGAACGGATGCTCGGGCGAACGGCGGGTGGCAAGGCCAGCCGCATAATCGGTAAGGCCGTCCATGTCCACCCCGAGGTGAACGGTGCCGGCCTTCGCCGCCTCGCGGGCGATCCAAGGGATGGGCTTTGACAAAGCCCAGTCGATCTTCAAGGTCGAGGCGTCCCACTGAAAACGATCGAGGTCTGCGACCATCTGCGGCGGCAGACGCGATTCGCCGACGAGATCACGAAACAGGCCCGATGCCGGAACGTCGGCCAGCACGCCCCGGCGGGCATCAATCACCTCACCGGACGCCAGCGTCACACCGGTGGCTACGCCTCCCGAGATCATCACCTGACGAACAGGCGAATCCAAGCGAACCACCCCACCGCGGGCATGCAACCGGGCTAACAAGGCATCAGCAAGCCGTCCAGCACCTCCAACCGGTACTGGATACCCATGCGTGTGGCCCAGCATGGTCAGCAGCCAACCGTAGAGCGCGCTGCCCGCGCTGTCCGGCGAGAGGTCGGCGTGCAGTGCATTCCCCGCAAAAAGCATCGGCCCACCGTCTCCGCGGAAGTTCTCCTCCCCGAACCTTCGGACCGGAAGCACAGCAAGGCGAGCTAGCCGCAGCAGATCGGCAACTGGCAGCTGGCGGGCCAGCCGCTGGACTGCCATCACCGGCGGAAAGGGCGTGAAAAGCGCCTCAAGCACCGTCGCCTCGATGCGTTCCCACTCCCGGATTATCCGCACCATGGCCTCACCGTCGCCCACGTGAAAGCTTTCCGCAGACTCCGCAGTTGCCTGCAGATCTCGCGACAGCAGAGCGCAGCGATCGTCCGGAAATACATGGCCGAGCACCGCAGGCGCGTGAGTCCACTGCAACCCGTACGAGGACAGGTCAAGCGCCGAAAGCACCGGCGAGGCCGCCGCCATCGGATAGAACGCGCTGAAAAGATCGGTGACGTATCCGGGAGCTGTCACTTCGGAGGAACGGATAGCTCCTCCGGCGTAACTTGTGGCTTCGCAGACCAGTACATCCCACCCTGCATCTGCCAGCAGGTTCGCTGCCACAAGCCCGTTATGTCCGGAGCCGATCACAACGGCATCAGGAGCCGAAGCCGAACGCCGGCCGGTAGCGACACTCCCCTGGACGGTAGCCATCGGAAAACCGTACCCGTCTGTCGTGAGCGCCCAAACAGCTGACCCCGTCTTCATCGATTACCCGGCAAGCGGTACGGCTTGAACGTCGTCACCGCAGGTCAACGGCTACAACGTTGCCTCGTCAGGCGAACTTTCGCTGCCGACGACGCGCATCGCGGTCGTCTCGGTGTTCGTGACGCCAACTGGCATACCAGACACTCCAGCGCGTGTCAGAGCCGATGATTGTCGCGGGCGAACGTCTCGGCTGCGGCTGCTACGAGGGCATGATCGTGCGGTGAGGGAGCTCGCCCTCGACGAGTGCAGCCGCGACACGGATGCTTTGCGCGACGGCACCGTTGCGGACGTCAGCCGGCGTGTCTGGCCTCAGGTTCGCCCGGTCAGCCGACTGACGTGGTCGAAGCTGGCGCTTCCACGGCTTCGGCTGCGGTCTATCTCGTGCTGAACGACCGTTTCCTGATCGTGTTGGGAGTCGCGCTGCTTGTGGTGGCGGTGTACGTGCGTCGGCATCGCAGCGAGCCGGTTCGGGTTCGAGCTCCGAATCCCCGCATGGGCAAGCTGACTGCTCGTCTCGGACGTCTTGGCCTGTTGTCAGCGCTGGGCGAGGGCTGTGGGTGCCGAGAATGTGATCCGCGGATTGAGCCTTCCGCTCAAGGGTCTGTGCTATGCCGCCGATCGTGTCGCTCGTGGGCCTTCGGTCCTCTTCCTGCTCGTCTCGCGAATGTGCATGTGGATGCCCGCCGAACCAGCCGGCCGTTCCAAGTACGCCCGCTCCCAGCGCGCCCGTCAGCACCCCGCGCAGATGGCTGCCGCGCCGGCGCTGCCACCAACTCGTCGCGTACAGGCCGAGAGCGGTGTAGTTCAACGCGGCATGTGCGAGCCCAACGCGCCGCTCGGCCCCGTCGGTTTCGAGCCAGTCGCTAACCCAGGTGAAACCGGCGGGTGCCGCTGCCAGTAGACCGAAGCCCACCAGCCGGCTGGCGGCCGATCGAGAGGCCGGCCCACCCGCCAGATCCAGCAAGCCAGCCGCCAGCCACGAACCTATCGGGACGGCGACAAGCACTGGTGGATCGGGTGCCCGATCGCGGTACCGCTCGCCGCGTCTTTCACCCTTCCCGCTGGCAGCAGTGGGCCTACCCAAGCCGCCAACCTGTTGGCGAGGGCATCAAGACTGGTGGCGCCCCTCGACACGTTCGACCAGGCCCTCGAGGCAGCCGTTGAGCTGAGCTACCAGGACCTCATAGTCCGCCATTGGCCTCGTCGCCTCCTGTCACCCAGAGCCTGTTCGCGGCCCTAACGCCGTGAGATTTGCCCACCGTCGCCGGGTCCACACCTGTCCCGCCCGGCATGGGTTCCGGAGTCCTGTCACCGGCCGCGGAGCCTAGCCTTGATCGTGTTCGGGATTGCGGCTGGCTGATGGGTACAGGGCGCTTGTGACGGTGCATGTGGGGACATCAGGTTGGAGTTACCAGCACTGGAACGGCGTGCTTTACCCGCCCGGCACTCGACCTGAGCATCGTCTCGACGTTTATGTCAAACAGTTCGACACGGTGGAACTCAACGCTAGTTTCTACCGCTGGCCCTCCCCGCGAACTTTCGCGGGCTGGAGAGACCGCCTGCCTGCGGGGTTCGTATTTTCCGTAAAGGCTCCGCGTGGCTTGACGCACGCCAAGAAGCTCCAGGCACCGGAGGCGTGGATCGAGCGGATCCGTTCAGGTTGGCACGAACTCGGCGAGCGTCGCGGCCAGCTGCTGGTGCAGCTAGGACCGAATCACGTCCGCGACGACTCTCAACTCGACGACTTTCTCGGTCGGCTACCGGCATGGATCCGGGTAGCTGTCGAGTTTCGCCATCCCAGCTGGCATAACGAGCCGACCTTCGCCGTGTTAGAACGTCACCGGGCCGCTTACTGTGTGATGAGCGGCGCGAAACTGCCCTGCATCCTCCGGGCCACCAGCCAGACGGTCTACGTCCGGCTACACGGGCCCGACCCGGATCATCTATATGCCGGGTCCTACCCCTTGCCTGACCTGCAATGGTGGGCCGAGCGCATCCACGAATGGCGCCGAGCCGGCCATCAGGTGGTCGCGTATTTCAACAACGACGGGGAAGGCCATGCCGTGCGCAACGCCATTACCCTGCACCGGTTGATCGAACAGTAGACCTCGCCCCCAGGGGCCGGGGCAGCGCTCGTCGGGTTCAGCATCGAGCTGGCCGATCCCGAGTCGAACCGCTGTACGGGCATTCGTCCAACGCCTCAGCCGTCATCGAGCGCGTCGGCGGCCGCTTCGCGTTGGGAGTCGGCGCCGAAGCCGACGCCGATGGACTCGTTGTCGCTGCGGCGCTGTCCATGGATGAGCTGGTAATGGACTTTCTCGTCGGCTTCAGTCATCTCCCCCATCGGCAGGGCTCGGGGGTAAAGCCGCCGATTCAGCACGGGGTTGAGTTCGGCAGCATAAATGCTCAGCTTAGAAAGCAGTAGCAGGAAGATGACGATCCCGATGACTGATCCAAAGGTGCCGTAGGTGTTGGAAGCATTCTTGAGCTGATGCGTCACCAGCCCGGTCCCGACTGTGATCAGCGCGGTGAAGGCCACTGAACCGGCGATGGCGCCGGGGATCAGGCTGGCGGGCGGCGCAGACCTCGGCGTCAGAATCGCGAACGACGCCCAGTACAGGAGGCTGTTGACGACGATCAGTGCCGCGAGGACGGGTATACGGGTGTTCAAGCCCTCACCGGTCTTTGTGACATAGCCGGCCACTAAGGCGTTGATCAGGAAGGCTCCGCCGATTGTGGCCAGGCCGGCCAGGCTTCGGCCCAACCGCGGGAGAAACCCGGTCCGTTCGAACTCCGGCACCGCCCAGATCGTTGCCATCGCTTGCTGTGCGGTTTGCGTCACGCCCTGAGCCCCGTAGATCAGTCCGGCTAGCCCGACCACGAGTCCGATGGTGCTGCCATGCAAGTGTTGACTGTTCGCCGGGTTGAAACTGTCGCCTACGACTGGGAATTTGTGCAGGGTCGAGACCACCTCGCTGCCAAGGGACTTCTCGCCGACGAAGCCGAGAATCGTGACCACGGCCAGCAAGAGCGGGAAGATCGCCGTCTGCCCCGCACACCCGTGGTCACACCCAGACCGAGACGATCCGCATCCGTCGGGGCATTGAGGTGATTTCCCCCGCCGATCGGGAACGGGTGGCGCATGGCTGATCGCAGCGAAGAGGACGTTCCACTGGACCGGCATATCGCCAATAGCCGTCCGGCCAACCAGGACGGCGATCATGACGAGCCAGAAGGCACCACGGGGACCGGCGGAAATGGCGATTTTGTTGGCCGCATCGCGGGCCAGGAGGTCGGTTACGCGGGCGAAGCCGGCGCCGAAAGACGTGCCGAAGTCGCCGCCCACAAGGCGTCTTGACTCCCCTCGGACACCCCTATCACCCGCATAGCAGAACACCATAGGAAGGAGATGCTCGATGAAGGGATTGGTCTACCGCGGCCCTCATAACGTCGCCGTCGAGAGCGTTCCGGATGCAGCAGTCGAGACGCCACTCGATGCGGTCGTGGCGCTCACGACCACGAACATCTGTGGGTCCGATTTGCACATGTACGAAGGCAGAACCTCCGTCGAGGAGGGCAAGGTCCTCGGTCACGAAAACATGGGCATCGTGGAAGCAGTCGGCGCTGCCGTCGAACGCATCAAGGTTGGCGACCGGGTGTCGGTGCCGTTCAACATCGCCTGCGGCACCTGCCGAAACTGCAATTCAGGGTGGACCTCGTTCTGCCTGCGGACCAACCCAACCGAGGGGATTGACGGCGCTGCCTACGGCTACGCCAACATGGGCCCCTATCAGGGTGGTCAAGCCGACTATCTCCGGGTTCCGTACGCGGACTTCAACCTGCTCAAACTCCCACCCGGAACCCAGTGGGAGAACGACTTCACCATGCTGTCGGACATTTTCCCGACCGGTTATCACGGCACCGAACTCGCCGAGGTGGCCCCTGGCGACAGTGTGGCCGTCTTCGGCGCCGGACCCGTGGGTCTGCTCGCCGCGCACAGCGCGTTCCTTCGGGGCGCGTCGCAAGTGTTCGTGGCAGACAAAGAACCCGACCGGCTTCAGCTGGCCAAGCAGATCGACGCGATCCCCATCGACATCTCCCGGGGTGATCCGGTCGAACAGATCATGGACGCAACCAACGGACGAGGCGTCGACCGGGGCGTCGAGGCGGTCGGCTACCAGGCGCACGATCCCTCGGGGGAAGAACACCCGGAGTTGGTGCTCGACAACCTCGTCAAGGTCGTCCGCACCACGGGAGGCATCGGCGTCGTGGGCGTCTACGTGCCCCAAGATCCGGGAGCGGCGACGGAAGCCGCCAAAGTAGGCCGGATCGGCTGGGATTACGGCACTTTCTTCACCAAGGGCCAACGGATGGGAACAGGCCAAGCTCCCGTCAAGCGCTACAACCGTCAGCTTCGCGATCTCATCATCAACGGTCGTGCTCGTCCCTCGTGGATCGTCTCCCACGAACTCGCCCTCGTCGATGCACCCACCGCATACGAGAACTTCGACAGGCGCGTCGATGGCTGGACCAAGGTACTCCTGCACCCCAGCCAGTAATCCAAGCCCGTCGCCGGGGTTAACCGAAGCTGCGATTCTTGGGTCGCGGGCTAGGGGGAACCACGTCCAAGCGAGTCAGAAGCGAAAACCCGTCTCACACACGAGATGGCAGACACCGCCGTCGCCCCGGATCCGTCGGGCAGCCGGATGTGCCTAGGTCCAGATCTCCGAGGATGGTCGATGTGATCGTGCGGGCAAGCACAGTCAAGCAGCCCGGAACGCTGCGCTCGCAGGTTGACGCTGCCGCCCGGCTGAGCCGCGCCGGAGTCAGCCGAGCTCGCGAAGAGGTCGGCGTCCTGGAGGCATTAGCCGGCGGAGACACCGCCCTGTTCCAGGCCCTGGTGGACAGACGGTGCGACCGCGTTCCGCTCGAACATCTCACGGGGGTCGCCCGGTTCCGTCAGCTTGATTTCTTGGTTGGCCCGGGCGTCTTCGTGCCCCAGCCGGAGACAGGATGCGTCGTCCAGTTCGCGGTCGCGGGCCTACGCCGCCTGATCGCCGCCGGTGAACGAAATCCATTGTGCGTGGATTTGTGCACGGGAGCCGGCACTATCGCCCTGTCCATTGCCGCTGAAGTGCCGGAAGCCCTGGTCCACGCCGTCGAGATCGACGCCACAGCACTGGGGTGGGCGGCCCGCAACAAGACCCACCATCGTCTGAGCGTGACGTTGCATAACAGTGACGTCGTGGCGGCGTTACCTGAGCTCAATGGACGGTGCGATCTGGTGGTGAGCAATCCGCCCTATGTCGCCACTAGCGAGATCGCCAGTGTGCGGCCGGAGGTCCGTGATCACGATCCGGCCGTCGCGCTCGCGGCCGGGGTCGACGGCCTGGACATCATTCGACAGATCGAAGGAACGTCACGTCGCTTGCTGAAGCCAGGCGGTTTCGTAGTGGTCGAACACTCCGACCGACAAGGCCTCACCGCACCTGAGATTTTTCGTGGCAGCGGGGCATGGACGAGAGTCAAGGACCATCGGGATCATGACCTGCTGGACCGGTTTACGACCGCAGAAAGGCGCTAGCAGTGGCCACCGTCCACCAACACATCGAAGCGCCACCCGCAGCGGTGTTTGAGCTGCTCGCCGACGGCTGGAACTACTCACAGTGGGTCGTCGGAACGTCCCATGTCCGTTCCGTCGACGCCGACTGGCCGCAGCCGGGTAGCCGACTGCACCACGCGGCGGGCGCTTGGCCGCTGGTAGTGCGCGATCACACGGAAATGCGTGAACTGGAGCCGAACCGACGACTGCTCATGACCGCCAAAGGCTGGCCTTTCGGAGAAGCAGAAGTCGAGATCGTGCTGGCGCCTGAAGACTCGGGAACCGATCTGACGCTTCGCGAGCACGGAACGGGCGGAGCCGGCCGACTGCTGCGAAACCCCATCGGCGACCGGCTCATCCACCGCCGCAATACCGAGTCAGTCGCCCGTCTTGCCGCGTTAGCCGAACGCCGCACACAACCAGCCGAGGATCTGTAGGGCGTTCCGCACTCGAGCCGGTGGATTGGTCACCTGGTCAAGGCGCCCGTGGCGCGCGGGGTCGTTGGCGAAGCTCAGGCTCAGACTTCAACACGGGGCGGCCGATGGACCGGTGCGTCATCGGCTGCGATGCCCTTGCCAGGAAGCCCGCTAATCGACTGACCGCGCCCCGGGGCGTGCCGCCAGCGATTCGCGCGCGTTGCGGCCCCCATGATCGCCGGTTTGGGGCAGCGTGCTTGGAGCGTCCTTGGCCGGCGCCTTCGATCGATGGAGGAGCGAAGTGACATCGGGCGCTTCCGCTGCGCACCAGTCCGGGGCTGGCCGGCTACGGCAGCGTGGCATCCGCAAAGTTCATGGCACTCGTGTCACGGGCAGGCCGCTGGGACTGTGGTCATCGCCGTCTTGATAGGCCTGCCTGTCACGCTTGCAGCTACTGGATCAGTTTGGACTCAAGATCGACACAACGAACGGCGACTCCTGCAGCTCCAGACGCGCCAAGCCGCTGCGGTGATCGACTCAACGGTCATCGGGATCGTCGAATCTTTCGGGGCCGGGGTGACGATCGCCGATGATCTGCAGTCGAATGGGGACGGAACCGTCTCCGGTCAATTGGTGTGCAAGGCGACCCGAGGCCGCCGTTTTGAGCCTCCTGCGAAATTGACAAGCTGCCCGCGCTGCGACCCGGCACCTCCTACTTGCAAGCCCCTGCAGCAGAACACACCACTGGGCGAGTCACCGGCGCGCGGCGAGCAGCCTAAGCCGGAAGGGTTACAAAGTCGCTGGTGGGGCAGGGACAACGGAGCCGTCACTGTCTGCTGAGGAGTTGTGCCAATGGCAAAAACCCTTACAGCGAAGGATAAGAAGAAGCTGCCGACGAGTTCCTTCGCGTTACCGGGGAAGCGTAAATATCCCATCCCGGACAAGGCGCATGCCCGCAACGCGCTAGCCAGGGTGGCGCAGAACGGCACCCCGGCTGAGCAGAAAAAGGTGAAGGCCGCAGTCAAGAAGCGCTATCCCAGCATCCGCAAGAAGAAGTAGGAACTCCTGGCCGCAGCACGTTCGGCGACAAGGCGATAGGGGCGAGCATGTCAACCGCACTTGAGGTGGAAGACAAGTATGAGATCCCGGTGGGTTTCGAACTGCCCGCACTCGTAAACCTGCCCGGCGCGGCGTCGATCGTGCGACGCGAGCCAAGCCGGCTGGAGGCGGTGTATTTCGATACTCCGGATCTGAGGTTGGCGCGGAGCAACATCACACTGCGTCGTCGTACCGGGGGTGTGGATCCTGGGTGGCACGTCAAGCTGCCTGCTGGGTCCGACCGGCTGGAGGTCCACCGCCCGTTGGGTCGCGGGCAGCTCGTTCCGGCTGAGCTGAGGCGGCTCGTGTTCGGGCGCACCCGCGGGATGGCGTTGACTCCTGTGGTGCGGCTGACAACGACTCGTACGACTCAGGAAATCCACGATGAAGACGGCCAGGTCATGGCCAGTGTCATGCACGACGCCGTCCGTGGGGCCGTGCTGGGCGAACCGGGAAGCCCCGTTGAGCTGTCCGGCTGGCGGGAGATAGAGGTAGAGCTGGGTTCGGCCGATCGTCACCTCCTCACTAGGATCGGCCGCCAGTTGCGTGAGGCCGGGGCTGAGCGGTCGCATCGACCCTCGAAGTTGGCCACCGTGCTGGCAGATCGACTGCAGACGCTGCCAGCCGAGGCTGCCGCATGCAACAAGAAAATGACCCCGCGCCAGGCCGCCAGCGACGTGGTGCGCAGCTACCTGAGCCAACAGCTCCACCGCCTCCTCGACTGCGATACGCGGGTGCGGCTCGACCAAGACGAAAGCATCCATGACATGCGGGTAGCCACCCGCCGGCTGCGCAGCACCCTGCGCACCTTTGACCGCGTGCTTCAGGCTCCACACGCCGCAGATCTCGAGCAACGGTTGGGCGACCTGGCAGCCACGCTCGGCGTCGTCCGCGACGCCGAAGTCCTCCTCCAACGATTCGATGCCCGGCTCGAGGAGATACCTTCCGACCTCGTCTTGGGTCCGGTGCGCGATCGGCTACATCAGGCGATCCACTCCGACCGGCTGCAAGGTCGGACCGAGCTGTTAGCAACGATGTCGAGCCCGGCCTACGGCCGACTCATCGACGACCTGCTGGAACTCGTCGCCACCGAACCAACGTCCGGCGGGCCCGGCGAACGCCGGGCGAAGGATGTGCTGCCAAAACTGGTTGCGCGCCGCTACCGCAAACTCGCAAGACGCGCCTCCCACGCCCAAGCAGCGACAGGCAACGACCGGGCAGGCGCCCTTCACCAGACGCGCAAGTCAGCCAAGCAACTACGCTACGCAGCCGATGCTGTCGAGCAGGCCTTCGGGCGGCCCGCGGCCGACCTCGCCAAGCAGGCTAAGGGCATTCAAGAAATACTCGGCGAGCACCAAGACAGCGTGGTCGCGGCCGAACGGCTCAAGGTCCTAGCCATCGCCGCTAATGACGCCGCCGGCGAATCCGCTTTCACCTACGGCCTCCTCGCCGGTCTGGAACAGGAATCCGGCAACGCGGCCCGCAAAAAGTTCGACAAGGCATGGAAGCAAGCCGCCCGCAACCACCACCGCCACCGGCTGGCCTGAAGCCGCGCCGCAAATCGGGTGAGCCCGACCCCAGCATCTGTTCGAATTTCGTTGACGGGGCAGGGCGAACCTGTGCCGTGGCAGCACCAGCCGTGTCGTGATCATTTGCGCCATCCCGGGCCTGACCTTTCGGAACCGCCCGAAACATCGTTGGGCGAGGGTTGGCCTGCGCCATTAACCAACCAGCGACTCTTTGCCGATACATAGGTCGTCACTCTCTACGGCGTGGCGATTACTCATTGTTGACTACGTGGTTGGTGTGCTGGTGACGATCGTGGGCCTCGTGGCGGGATTCGGTGGACGCCACCTATGAGCAGCCTGCAGGAGATCTGTGTCGTTGAGCAGGGAAGCGCAGCACACGAAAGGCCTGAGATCGCTCAGGCATGGAATGACCCCGTCGGGTCTGCCCGGACTTTCATTGTGGTCAACTAAAGCGGGGCAGACCCCTGCGACTCTTACGCCACTGGGCCCATCGCCAACACGACGACATAAACCTGCTCCCCTACCTTCAAAAGGACCTAGTCGCGGCAGGCATCGGCATTGACCCACACGCCGGCGATCCGACATCCGGAGCGCCACCCGGCAGCTAACTGGCCCCGGACAATCCAAACCCCTTGCACAACAATCCCGGGCGCAGCCATGCCCGAAAACGGCCGAACACACGGCATCAGCGCTGATCCAGGCCGACTGAGGCCTGACCACGTCGAACATCGGGCGCCCTCCGCCCTGGCAGCACACGAGCGAGACCCCACAACGCGAAGAGCCGGCCCTGAAGGACCGGCTCAACACAATTTCGTGAGCATCCACGGCCTAAAACCGTGAACACCCCATGGTGGAGGTGGCGGGAATCGAACCCGCGTCCTACGGCACCGACACAGGGCTTCTCCGGGCGCATCCTGATTTACGGCCTCGGCCCCACCGATCACTCAGGCCAGTCGGTGGTTGCCCAGTCGCTGTTTGATTTTCCGACAACCCCCGCGACCGGGGTTGAAGGTGATCCTCCTAGCGACGCCAGGTCTAGGCCGGAGGAACTCCTAGGCTGACGGCTTAACTACTCGCCTCAGGCGGCGAGAGCGTAAGCAGACTGCGTTTTGTTGGCAGTTATTTCTTTGAACGGATCGTTTACGAGATAACCGTTCATCCTCGGCCCGCTTCACCTGCCCCGACAACCGAAGTCGAAGCCAGTCACCCCCGCGTAGTAGTTGCTGCCCGTTTCCGGACAACTCCCAGCACAACACCGGGAGCGCGTCCCATCTTCCCAGCTCGTGCACGTGTCGTCCAGCGGCTAACGGTCCTTCCGCCTTACACCAGCCCAGCGACCGTCGCAGCGACCAGTCCACCGAGCTCCCAGCAATCCTCGCGGGCCTGCTTGGTGATCGGTCCGACGATGGTGAGGGGTGGCCGGACGGCTGACCAGCGCAGTCCGGTGACGATGCCTTCGATGCCGCGGATCGCACCCGACGTATCCGTACCGCCATGGACGTAAACGCCATACGGGCGACCGACGGTGGCATCCAGGCATGGGTAATAGATCTGGTCGAAGAAGTGCTTGAGCGCGCCGCTCATATAGCCGATGTTGGCGGGTGTGCCGAGCAGGTAGCCGTCGGCTTCCAGCACATCGGTCGCGCCACACGTGAGGGCCGGCCGCACGATCAGTTCCACGCCCTCGACCTCGCCCACCCCGCGGCGCGCTTCCTCCAGGAGCTCCTGCATCGTCGGCGATGGCGTGTGGTGAACGAGGAGCACCCGCACGTCAGGCCGTGATCCCGAGCATTGCCGCCGGGGCGGTCCACAGCACCGCGGACAGCCACTCATCCCCGAGGTCAAGTCGTACCAAAGAGTCCAATTGATGCTCGTACGTATGGGGAATCGTCGGAAAGTCGCTGCCCAGCACCACCCGTCCGGCAAGGCCCAGATCACGGAGCTCAGGCAGCCGATCGACCGGGAACGGCATCGTCTCCTCAACGAAATCGGTGAACGCCATCGTCGTGTCCAGTACGACCGAATCGTAGGTGGCGGCCAGGTCGAGGAAGTCGGCGTAGCGCGGCATTCCCGCATGGGCGACGACCAGCCGCAGCCGCGGATGGCGGGCCATCACCTCGCCCATCGGCCCCACCCCGGTATGCGCCCCGGGGATCGGGCCGTCGCCGCAGTGCGTCACTACCGGAACTTGCGCCTCGGCCAGCAAGCCCCATACCCCGTCCAACAGCGGATCTGTGGGGTCATATCCCCCGACCTGCAGGTGCGACTTGAAGATCCGCGCGCCCCTGTCCAGCGCCCGGCCCACATAGCCGACCGCGTCCGCTTCGGGAAAGAAGGTGGCGGAGGGAACGACCTCGGGCGTCGCCGCCGCGTAGTCCGACGCCCATCCGTTGAGCCATTCGGCCATGTCCGCCTTGTGCGGATACACCAGCCCCGGATAGGCCCGAACTCCCAGTGCTTGCAGCCTTTCACGGCGCTGCTCCAACGGCCACGCATATTCAATGGGCCAGGCCCGCCCGTAGTTCTGCCCGGCGTTGCCGAAGTAGGCCCAAACCTTGCGCTCGACGTTGGGCGGCAGCACGTGGACGTGGACGTCGGCGAGCCCCGGCAGGTCCAACTCCTCCCAGACGCTCGTCACAGTGCCTCACTCGCCGTTGTGGCCGCTGGAATCGGCGTGTTGCGTACCGAAGGGCGAGGAGAGCCGGCACCCGCCGCGAACGTATCCACTGCAGCAGGATCGGGGCGATCAGCAGCGCGGCCGCGTCGAAGAAGCAGTAGCCGCCCGCGGCGCCGGAGGGTGGATTGCCCGTCGCAAGCCAGTGGAACACAGGATTGTGCGGCTGCCAGCGCCAGGTGCCGATTGACGTACCCAGGATCTCCAGGTAGGTGACGACGAGAAATGCCGCCGCGTAGACCTGCTTGTCGCGACCCCGCCAGAGCCACCAAAGCAGGCAGCCGGCCCACATCGCCCCCAGCAGGTCAAGCTGCGGCGAGAACGCGAGACCCCAGATCGCGTACGCGCTCACTCCGATGGCGGCCGCCGGCACCGACCAGCGTGGAGCATTCCGGCCGATCACGACCGCCGCGAGGTAGACAAGCCCGTGACCTGGGGGAACGAAGCTCGGCACCTTGTCGAAGAAGCCGAGCCCGGCACCGTGCATCCGGTAGATGTAGACGTGGAGATAGCCCGAAAACGTGTATTCGATCAGCGTCGCGTAGACCACTACGACGCCGACGGACAGCCGGGTCAGGGCGTCTTCGCGCCAGAGCAGGAACGCGAGGAGTGCCCACGAAGCGAGTCCGAGCAGCCGTTGCTGATCGAGCGAAGCGCCCCGGTCAAGCAGCAGCACCGCCGGGATCCAGGCAATGACCGCGAGGGCGGGCACCGGTTAGTCCCGCATGCCCTTGCGCTGCCTGCCGAGCGCTCGCTCGATCTCCCGCGAGGCATCGCGGGTGGCCAGATCCTGACGGTGGTCGTAGGCCTTCTTGCCCTTGGCGAGAGCGATCTCGACCTTGGCCCGGCCGTCTTTGAAGTAGAGCTGCAGCGGGATGATCGTCAGCCCGCTCTCCTTCGTCTTGCCGATCAGCTTCTCGATCTCGTCGCGGTGCAGCAGCAGCTTGCGCTTGCGTCGCGGCTCATGGTTGGTCCAGGTGGCCTGGGTGTATTCCGGGATGTGCAGGCCGACCAGCCAGGCTTCGCCGTCATCGATCGTCGCGTACGCGTCAGCGAGCGTGGCACGCCCGGCCCGCAGCGATTTGACTTCAGTCCCACCGAGCACCAAACCGGCCTCGTAGGTATCAAGAATCGAATAGTCGTGGCGTGCCCGCCGGTTTTGCGCGATGACCTTGCGGCCGGTCTCCTTGGGCACCTACCAAGTTTACGGGGCTTACGGGCGACGCCGGCGTCCCGCCGGCGGGCGCTACCGGAGGTCCGCTGTCTGAATCCGCCGGAGACGACGAGACGGGTTC
This sequence comes from uncultured Actinomycetota bacterium, assembly GCA_963839015.1. Taxonomy (GTDB): domain Bacteria; phylum Actinomycetota; class Actinomycetes; order Frankiales; family Frankiaceae; genus DATAZK01. The sequence goes on from CAWITL010000006.1 coordinate 25,950, forward strand.
CGGAGAAGTCCGGGGAGCTGGCACGCCAGCGGCGCCCGACAGTCGCTGCTGCCGTGACGGACGCTTGGGCTCGGCGGCGCGAACATGCCGTCGGAGGGCGATGAACGCCATCAGAGCCGACGCGCCGACGCCGGCGAGGATGACGTATCCGATGACAGCCCACACGTCGCTATGACTGAGGACAGGGGTGAACTGTTGATGGCTGAATCGATGGTCGATCAGCGCGATCCGCAGACCGAAGATGGTGGCGCCGGCAAGCAAACCGCCGGCGAGTCCGGCCAGCGCGCTTTCGAGGATGAATGGCAACTGGATGTGGATCCGGGTCGCTCCCACCAGCCTCATGATCGAGGTTTCGCGGCGGCGGCTGTACGCCGACATCCGGATGGTGTTGTAGAGCAGCACCAGGGTGGCGAGACCCTGCACTCCCGCGAGGATGTAGGCCGCGAGCTGGAAGCCGTGAAGGAAGCGGAAGAAGCCTTTCAGCCGACCGCGCCAGTCCTGCACGGCATCGACCCCAGGCAGATGCGCGTATTCAGCAGAAGCAGCCGTGAACTGCTGCGGGTTGACGAGCTTCACGTGGTAGGACGCCGGCAACAGATCCGCCGTCACACCCTGCGTGAGCTGCAGGCGAATCCTTGTAGAGCTGCTTGAATTCGGCGAACGCCTGGTCCTTGCTCTCGTACGTGGCCTTGGTGACCAGCGGATCCTTGGCGAGCTTGGACTGGATCGCCGCGTCCTGGCTCTGGGTGATCCCGTCACTGAGGTAGATCGTGAGCTCGACCCGGCCGAAAAGATGCTTGCTGGTGATGTCGACCTGACGGTTGAGCAGCAGCCCGCATCCGAAGAGCGTCAACGAGACCGCGCTACACAGGATCACCGCGATCGTCATGGCGAGATTGCGCCGTAAGCCCTTGACGGCGTCGCGCAGGATCGGGAGCGCGCGGCTCATGCCGGGTTTCCGACCGTGACGGCAGAGCCGCTGCCATACACGCCGCGCTGCTGGTCGCGTACGAGCAGACCAGAGTCGAGTTCGATGACCCGACGGCGCATCGCGTCGACCACCTCAGCGTTATGGGTGGCCATGACGACGGTCGTGCCGGCCCGGTTGATGCGGTCGAGCAGACGCATGATCCCCACCGAAGTCGCGGGATCGAGGTTGCCGGTCGGCTCGTCGCACAGCAGCATGACGGGCCGGTTGATGAACGCCCGCGCGATGGCCACCCGCTGTTGCTCGCCGCCGGACAGCTCGCCCGGCATGCGATCGCCCTTGCCGGTGAGGCCCACCAGTTCGAGCACCTCCGGCACGACCTTGCGTGTGGAGGCCACGGAACGACCAATGGCCTCACAGGCAAACGCGATGTTGGCGGTGACGTTGCGGTCTTGGAGCAGCCGGAAATCCTGGAAAACACAGCCAATCTGGCGGCGCAGTGAAGGCACCTTCCAGGTCGACATCCGCGTGATGTCACGGCCGGCGATCAGCACGGTGCCGCTCGTCGGCAGCTCCTCGCGCAGCAAAAGTCGCAGAAAGGTCGATTTTCCGGAACCCGACGTGCCGACGAGGAAGGCGAATTCGCCGCGCGCGATCTCAACGCTGACGTTCGACAGGGCCGGTTTGGGGTTGGAAGGGTAGACCTTCGTGACGGCGTTCAGCTGGATCAATTGGTGGCCTCGACTAGTCGGCGGCAGCTGGGACAAACACGCGTGCGCTTAACGGACACTTCGGGCTCGGGCAGAGCCTAAGTGCGCTCCCACTCGTATCGGCGTCAACGCGCCGAGCCGCAGGCCTGTCCCGGCGATCCCCCCGGAGCTGCACCCGAATGGGCTAATAAACGTTGGAAGATGGTGTGAATATCCGCTGGTCACGGCGCAGCGGTGGTGTTAGCAGGCCGACGGGCATACGCTAAATGGACGAAGATCCCACAGTTGTCGATTTCGCGTTACGGAGGTGGGATGCATGCGCAGTGACGAGGTCGCTTGCGCCCACTGCGGGGGCATTGTGGCTAACGGTGGTTGCCGGGTCTGCCGCATCACGCGTGAGGAGCTCGATCGCCAGCGCTTCGCCATACCGGCTCCGCTGCTCGCCTTCCTGGCCGTGCTGATCGCCCTGCTGCTCGTTGTGGTCGCGCATCACGCCGGCTAGCTTTCGTTAGCCCTTCGCCAGCGGATCTCCGCGTCGAGAAACGCGTCGATGTCGCCGTCGAGCACCGCGCCGGTATTGCCGGTCTCTTCCTCGGTACGCAGGTCCTTCACCATTTGGTACGGGTGCAGCACGTAATTGCGGATCTGCGAACCGAAGCTCACATCCTGAGGTCCACCGGTGAGCCGGGCCCGCTCAGTCGCCTCGTCCTGGCGACGACGCTCGAGCAGCTTGCCGGCGAGCACCTGCATCGCCGCCGCCTTGTTCTGCAACTGTGAGCGCTCGTTCTGGCAGGTCACGACGATATTGGTCGGCAGGTGCGTGATACGCACGGCGGAGTCAGTCGTGTTAACGCCCTGCCCACCAGGCCCGGAGCTGCGGAAGATGTCGATCCGCAGGTCCTTCTCGTCGATGTCGACCTCGTCCGGACTTTCGACGACCGGCGTGACCTCGACCCCGGCGAAGGAGGTCTGGCGGCGCGACTGGTTGTCGAACGGACTGATGCGAACCAGCCGGTGAACCCCGTGCTCGCTGCGCAGCGTGCCGTAGGCGAAGGGCGCCGCGATCTTGAACGTCGCGCTCTTGAGGCCCGCCTCTTCGGCGTAGGAGGTGTCGAGCACTTCGGTCGCCCAGCCATGACGCTCAGCCCAGCGCAGATACATGCGCAGCAGCATTTCGGTCCAGTCAGCCGCATCGACGCCGCCGGCACCGGCCGACAGCTGCATGATGGCCTCGCGGGGGTCGTACTCCCCCGACAGCAGCGTGCGGACCTCGAGCGATTCGACCTCTCTCATCAGGACCGGAAGCGAAGCCTCGGCCTCCAGGATGAGATCGGGATCGTCGAGCTCGACCGCGGCGATCGCGTCGTCGAGTCGGCTGCGCAGGCCTTCGACCCGGGACAAATCCGCCCGCACCCGAGACAGCGCACTGGTGACCTTCTGGGCCCGGGCCTGATCGCTCCACAGGTCAGGGTCGGACGCCCGCTCCTCGAGCTTGGCCAGCTGGGCGTGCAGCCCGGGCACATCCAGCACCTTTTCGATGCCGGCGAGGGTCGCGTCGAGCGTTTTCAGCTCCTCGGACAGCTCAGCAGGCACGCTGGCGAGCGTACCGGGTCAGCTCTTTATGTCCTTGCTGGTGAAGTACGCCCACGCCGCGCCCAGCAGCACCGCCACGTAGACCGCCTGCAGGAGGACGCCTCGTTCGACGTCCCGCCACAGCACCGGATTTCGGAAGATGTCGACGAATTTGAGCCAGTAGTGAGTGGGCAGGTAGGGCTGCGCAGCACCGGCGGCGTCGAGCGCATCCAGCGTCGTGGACGCCACCAGGACCGCGAAACCGCCGAGGGCCGCGCCCAGCGGGTTCTCCAGGATGCTCGACAGCAGCAGCGCGAAAGCGGCCACTCCGAGCATGGAGATGCCCACGTAGAGCATCGAGATGAAGATCCGGATCGCCGTCTGTGACGAGGTGAGGGGCTCGCCGCCGGAGACCGTGGTGATGGATCCCGAGCTCTTGAACAGGATGATGCCGGCGAGGTAACCGGTCAGCGCCACCGTGATGACGGCGATGAGCACGTACACCAGGATCGAGACGAGCTTGGCGGTCAGCAGCCTGCTGCGGCTGACCGGCCGGGTGAGCAGGTAGCGAAGGGTGCCCGCGTTCGCCTCTCCGGCGATCGAGTCACCGGCCACCACCAGCACGCACAGCGGCAGTAGCGGCACCAGATCGACCGCCAGCGCGGCGGCGGCCATGAGCGTGCCGTTGCCCAGCACCTGCGACAGCAAAGCCGGAGTTGAGGGGTCGCCGGGCTGCGGAGCGATCTTCGTCACGGCCAGGAAGATGGCTGCCGTCAGCGGGAGGGCGACCAGGATGCCAAGCGATATCCACGTCCGCGGTCGTCGCAGCAGCAGCTTCAGCTCAACGCGGATCATGAGTAGGCGCTCGCCTGGGTCGTCTCCAGGAAGACGTCCTCCAGCGTGCGGCGCTGCACGTGCAGCTCGCTGACCCGGATGCCCTGACCAACCAGCGACTTATTGAGGCTGGCGGGCTCGTCACTGCGGACCGTCAGCCATTCGCCGTTGGCCTCGACGACGGCGTCCCCCAAAAGGGCGGCCGCCTCCCCCCGATCCGGCGTCCGGACCCTCACCTGACCGGTGGCCTGCTGCAGCTCGTGCAGATCGTCCTGCACCATCATCCGACCATTGCTGATCATGCCCACCCGGGTGCAGAGCGCCTCGATCTCGACCAGCAGGTGCGACGACAAGAAAATGGTGGTGCCGGCGGCGTTCAGCTCGATGAGCAGTTCGCGGATCTCGAGGATTCCCTGCGGGTCCAGGCCATTGGTCGGCTCGTCGAGCACCAGCAGGTCGGGCTTGCGCAGCATTGCCCCGGCAAGCCCCAGCCGCTGCTTCATACCCAGCGAGTACGCCTTGACCGGCCGGTCGTCTACAGCCTTCATCCCGACCCGCTCCAGCGCTTCGCCGACCCGCTTCTTGCGGTCACCCCGACCGCCTCCTGGACCCGCTGCGTCGCGCAGGATCAGGTTCCGCCGGCCGGACAGATGCGGGACGAAAGCGGGCGCCTCGATGATGGCGCCGATCTTTTGCAGCACCGCTTTGGAGTGCTTGGGCATCGGCTCGCCGAAAACCTCGATCTTCCCGCTGGACGCGAAAACGAGCCCGAGCAGCATGCGGACCGTCGTCGACTTGCCCGATCCGTTGGGACCGAGGAAGCCGTAACGGTCGCCGGGACGCACGTCGAGAGCGAGGTCCTCAACCACGGTGATCTTGCCGTACCGCTTGGTCAGGCCTTCCGTACGGATCACGGGCTGTGCCTCGGCTTGAAAGGCGCCTGCAGGTCCGGCGGCGGGTTTCGCACCAGATCCAGGGCCATGGCCTCGAGTTGATCACGCGTGACGGTCCCGAGCAGGACGTAACCGCGGTCGCCGGACGTAAAAACCAATCCGTTCAGCAGTGGCGCTGAGATGTAGGAACCCGTGCCGAACTTGCCCTTGATCGGCGGGCGGCTCGGTGAATCGATCTGTTGACGCAGGGCCTGACCACCGAGCGAATCGATGGCGACCACGGCGACCAGTGAGACGCCCCTTCCGTACGTCGCGACCAGGGGTGCGGGTGGACTGCGCTGCGGGAGCCCGGCAATGGTCGGGGGAAGCAGATACCGCGCCCGGTTGTCGTCGGGAGCGTTCGGCTCGGCGTTGATGATCGTGGCCGTCGGATCGTTGTTGGGATCAAAATGCAGCACCGCCTTGCCGGGCGCCTTGAACTGGATGTCGAGGAAGGCCGTGCTGAAGGCGCGATGAATGGAGCCGACCGGGAAGAGGTCAACGGCAAGCGGTAATCCGTTGTCCTGGTCGACCCAGACTTTGACCAGGCCGATCAGCGAGACGGGATCGTGGGGAGCCCATTCCAGTCCCAGCGCCTTTCGCCCCGCGATCCACCTCGCGTCGATCGATTTCACCTGGCTGGCGGGCGCCTGTTCCAGCACCCGGCGCGCCAGATTGGGCGGCAGCGCATCCTGGGGTCCCGGCAGCGGAATCTGCGGGGTGGTCGTGATGAACTGCGCCAGCCGCTTGTCGGAGTCCCACTGCCAGACACCACCGGGCTGCTGGTAGACGTCGCTTTCGGCGATTGCGGTCACCCGGTCGACCCGGTAGCTGGTGGGGCTGGCCCACCAGACGCGGAGGCGGTTAGTGCGAGAGAGCAAATCGGTAACGTCGGTGCCCACCCCCAGATCGGGCACGGCCAACTGACCGGTCGCCGAGGCGAGTCCGGTGTAGGGGATCGTGTCGGAGTTGCGGACGCGGGCAAGCAGGCTTGCCACTGACTCACTCTTGGCGTCGACCGGGATGGCGCCGACCAACGCAGGCAAGCTCGCCAGGAGGGCCACCACGACGACGATCGTGGAGTAGCGCCACCGGGCGCCGGGCCGGCTGAGCGGACCATCCGCCCACCATCGGCGCAGGCTCCGCCTTCCCCCGGTCATCCAGCCAGGCTAAAGGGCTTACCTGTCAGCCGCCGTCAGCCGAACGGCGAGTAGCTGGGAGTGGCGTGTCAAAAGTCCGTGACCTCCTCCAGCAGCCGGCTGGCCAACGCCGCCACCGGTGATCGCTCAGCGCGGGTAAGCGTGACGTGGCCGAACAGCGGGTGTCCGCGTAGGCCGTCGACCACGGAAGCGATCCCGTCATGGCGTCCGACGTGCAGGTTGTCGCGTTGGGCGATGTCCCAGCAGCACACGGCCCGGCTGTCGGCGGCCAGCCGCGAGAGCGCCGCGAGCAACACGGTCCGTTCGATGTTCTGCACCTCGTCGATGATCACCCAGGCGCCGGTCAGGGTTCGACCACGGATGTGGGTGAGCGGCGCGATCTCAATGAGCCCACGGGCCTTGATCTCGGCGATGACTTCCCGGTGGGCGAAGGATTCCAGGGCGTCCATGACCGCCAGCGCCCACGGCTCCATCTTCTCGTCCTGGCTGCCCGGCAGGTAGCCCAGATCCTGGCCGCCGACCGCGTACAAAGGCCGAAAAACGATGATCTTGCGGTGGGTCCTCCTTTCCAGCACGGCTTCCAGACCCGCCGCCAGGGCCAGCACCGTTTTGCCGGTACCGGCCGGGCCGCCGAGGCTGACGATTCCCACGCTCGGATCCGCCAGCAGATCCAACGCGATGCGCTGTTCGGCGCTGCGACCGGTCACCCCGAAAAGCGAGCGGTCGGGCGGCACCAGATGGACCCGCTTGTCAGCGCCCAGGCGAGCCAGGGCGCTCTGGCTTCCCGCAGACAGCACCAGACCGGTGTTCACCGGAAGGTCGCGTACTTCCTCGAGATCATCAGTGGCGTCCAGACTGCGCTCGTCGAACAGGGAGTCCACGACGTGGCTCATGACCTCCAGCTCGACCAGCCCGCTCCACGTGGAGTCCACCGCGTGACGACGCCGGTAATCCTCGGCGGCGATGCCGGCCACCGACGCATTGAGGCGCAACGGCAAGTCCTTGCTGACCAGTGCGACGTCCAGGCCTTCACCGGCGAGATTGGCGGCAACCGCCAGGATGCGGCAGTCATTCGTATCCCGGCGCAGGCCCGCCGGTAGGGCGGCGAGATCGCGGTGGTTCATCTCCACCCGCAGCGTGCCTCCGGAGTCGTTGACCGGGACCGGCTCGGTGAGCTGGCCGTGCTCGACGCGTAAAGCTTCCAGTCGTTGCAGCACTTGGCGGGCTGCCCATCCGAGCTCGGGGTGGTTGCGCTTGGCTTCCAGCTCGCTGATGACGGGGAGCGGAAGGACGACGTCGTGCTCCTCGAATGCACGAAGGGCCGACGGGTCGGAAAGCAGCACGCTGGTGTCAAGCACAAAAGTGGTAGCGCTATGAGCAGTCACGGATCGCCTTTTCGGTCATGGGCCGGGGATAGGACGCATCTGGTGCACTCCCGCTCATGGCGGCGGCCGCGCGCGTGCAAGGCGACCTTGTCGAAGACGATCTCCCGGTGTGCCCACCGCCATCGACGGTAAGGCTGAGAGTGGTGATGGCGTGGAAGGCGCGCGTGAACCGCCCATGAACGTCATGTGACGGCCGGATAGTTGTCGGTGTGGACGCCGACTTCTTCGCCTCGTCACCGATCGATGAACCGCTGAGCTATCCCGGGCGTATCCCTTCCTTCTCGTACGTGCTGACAGGGCCCGGCTCCCTGGTTCGGGTCACATCGGCGTCTTCGCTGGAGCTGACCGGGCGGCGGCCGGTGATTGCAGTGGGCTCGAACGCTGCTCCGGGGCAGCTCGCCCGCAAGTTCTTTTCACTCTTCCCGCTCGACTCCCAGGTGCCAGTGCTGCGGGGATTTGCGGCCGGGCTTCGGGTCCTGCCCTCGGCGCACATGGGCCTCCACGGCTATATCGCCTCTGCCCCTTCGCCTGGTCCGGAAGGCAGGCCGGTGTTCGTCACCTTTCTCGACCCTGAACAGCTGCTTCGCCTCGATGAGACGGAGCCCAACTACGTCCGCTCTTCCTGGCCGGGCGTCCGGCTGGCCGACACCGGCCAGTGGCTGGAGGGAAGCGACATCTACTGGTCCAAGCACGGCGTGATCACCGACGAGCGAGTGCTGAATTGCGGGTCGCTTCCTTCCCAGCCTGAGTTGCTCGCTCGGGTGCTGGGGCTGCTTCCCGAGCTCGGCGCTCGAGGAGTGTCTTCGGTCGCTGAACTCGTATCTGGTGTACGCGAGCGGCGCCTGGACCCAGGCTGGGTCACCGAGCTGATCAAGAGCCGCTTGGTGACGGAGCCGCCAGCCGCACGCTAGAAGCCCGGGAGGTGGCTGTGACTGTCACCGTCCCGATGCCCAGCACCCCCACAAAAGGCAGCTTCACCTGTCGTCGCCCTGTGACGACGACGGTGTCTCCGACCTCACCGTGCTCGACTGATGACGTCAGCCCCGCGCCGTTACCGCCGTAGCGCGCCACCGCGTTTTGGACCTCCGCGAGCGGCAGCCGCGCACCGGCGCCATTGGCGTAGACCTGCGGACCGCTGACCGACTGGGCAGCCGCAAGCGAAGCCCCATCCGCCTCGGCCGCGAGGCTCCGGCGGGCCAGGAAGACGGCCGAAGCGTCAACCACAACCACCACCAGGAGCAAGGCCACCACCACGCAGCCGAGGGTGAGCAAGAGGATGGTGCCGTCCTCGTCGCGCTGTCTCATCCGCGGTCCCATCCGCTGTCTCATCCGCGGGCAGCCCGGAAGCTGTCGACAGCGACTCCGTACTGACCGTTGACAGTGATCACACCGCCGAGCGGCAACTCAGCCTCAGTCCGCACGCAGACCACGAATCGGGCGCCGGGGACGAGGCTTGCGGCATCCCCGTCGCCGGCAGCCGAACACCCCGAACCGGCTGCGGCGTAGCGCACGGTCACGGCAGCAGAAACGCCTTGGCTGGCCAGCGCCAGCTGGGCTGCGTATCCAGCGCGGTAGCGGGCCACCGACGTACTGGGGGCAGTGGCGTATGCGCGACCAGCTTCACGGGCGGCCTGGGTGACGGCGAAGGCAGCCCGTTGGACTGAAAAGACCGACAGCAACAGGTACAGCAACGGGAGCAGGAGCAGCAGCGCGACCCCGACAAACTCGATGAGCGCGCTGCCGTCCTCATCGCGTACCCGCGTCATCACTGGGCCTGTTCTTTCAGGGATCGGGCAGTGACGGTGACGTGCACCGAACCCATCGGGACGAAGGACAAATGCAGATCAGCGACGCAGGTGACCTCCGCAATAGGCAATCCCCCGGCGCCCGACGTCTGCCGGGCCGTGCACGTCAGATCGCGACCGGCTCCGGCGACGCTGCGGCGAGCGAGGTGTTCGGCCACCGACGCACCCGTCGCGACGGGCACGGACAGGGCGGCAGCGTGACGGGCACCTTCGGCGGCGTCGGCCGCCAGCACGTTGCGTGCATGAAGCACCAATCCCACCTGGATGACCCCGAAGGCCACGAAGAGCAGCAGCGCGCCCACCAGCACGAACTCGACGACCGCAGCGCCCTCCTCATCGCGGCAGCGCCGGGCTCGTTGCGGCTCGGTGGGCGCCGGCTCAGCCCGTGATCGAGCTGATGGCATTGGTGAACGCCGACGTCAGTTTCGGGGCGGCTACCGCGAGGAGCGCGACCACGAGGGCAGCCGTCATCACCGTGACAAGCACCCACCCGGGAACGTCGCCGCGGTCATCCGAGCGGGCAAAGGCGCGTACGCGATAACGCAGTGAGCTGAGGAGAGGGAGCATGTCAGTCCTTCGGGTCGGTGCTGCGGTGGTGGCTCAGGGGGTCACGAATGTCAGCGACGTGAACGCCGGGTAAGCAGCAAAAAGGACCGTCGTGGGCAGGACCAAGAAAACGACAGGAACCATCATGGCGATCTCCTTGCGACCACCCGATTCCATGAGCTCGCGCTTGGCGGCCTCACGCACATCTGCGGCCTGCACGCGCAGGAGATCTGCTAGAGGTGTACCGCGTTCAAGAGCGACGACCAAGCCATCCACGAAACGGGCAAGCGCGGTGACAGGCGTCCTTGCCCCGAACGCATCCAAAGCCGTGACCAGGCTCGCGCCCGAACGCACCTCGGCCAGCACTCGTCGCAGCTCGTGGCGAAGGGGTCCGGCGCCGGAAGCACCGACACGCTGCAAAGCGGCCAGCGGGCTCTCCCCCGCGGAGACGGCAAGGGACAGCAGGTCGGCCACTGCCGGGAGTTCCGCAAGCATGGTGGCGTTACGGGCCTTGATCTCGCTGCTCAGAGCCGAGTCACGCGCAGCTACTCCGCCGGCAAGGCCGGCGATGATGAGGGCGACACCGGCCAGCGAAAGGCTCGGGCGCGTACCCGCGGCGCCGACCGCCAGCAAGAGTGCCCCTGGCGCTGCGCCAGCGACGGCCCAAAGGACCTGTGAGGTTCGGTACTGCTCAACCGTCAGGCGGTTGCCGCCGGCTGCGAGCCGGGTCGTGAGCGCGGCGCGGCCACCGATCAGCCTGTCGAGACGAGCGGCGAGTGAGCCCAGGAATGCCGAATCTGCGGCAGATTGGACGCCGCCACCCAGATGAGGCGCGATGCGGTCGGCAAAGCTCACCCGGCGCATCACTGGCAGCCGGGCGAAGACCAGCAGCAGCCCCAGTCCCGCGATCAGGCCGAGCAGGACGCCGATGCCGGTCACGAGCCAACATCCACGGCGCGGCCTTCGCTGGGAAGTCGCCCGATTCGCTGCATGAGGACGTAGGCGACGACGGACAGCACGGCGCCGATGGCGAGCACCACGAGCCCGCCTGCGTCGTCGTACACCTGGATGCTGCTGCTTCGGCTGGCTAGCAGCAGAAGTACGGCCCAGGGGGCGGCCACCGCCAGCCGCGCGCCATTAACGGTCCAGCTCTGACGGGCCTCGATTTCACCGCGGGCACGGGTGTCCTCACGAAGGGCTTGGCCCAGCGTGCGCAGCAGGCGGCCCACATCGGTACCGCCCACATCGCGCGCGAGCCGCATTGCCTCGATGACGCGGTCACCGACCGGGTCGGCGAGTTCGGCTGCCAGCCGGTCGAGACTGACGCCGAAGGAGCCGCTCGCCCGGTATTCGCCGGCGAATCCGACGAATGCGGGGCGTAAGGGCAGTGGTCCCCGGTCGGCGACGGCTGCGACGGCCTCGGGCAGCGAAAGTCCTGCCCGGATGCCGCTCGCCAAGTCGTCGACAACGTAAGGCCACAGGTCGCGACGCTCGCGCTGACGACGTTGAACCCGCCGACGCAGCCAAAGCCAGGGGCCCAGCGCCCCGAAGAGGCCGAAGACGCACGCGATGGACCAGGTGGAGGAGATTTCCAACACTGAGATGGCGGCGACGAGCATCAGCGCGACCGTCGCCAAGTGCAGGTGGAATGGACGCGCCGCAGGGAAGCCGGCCGCGTTGAGCAACCTTTGCGTACGCGAGGTCCAGCCGGGCCCGCGGCCCGCGGGGGGCCGCCCACTGAGCAGGCAAAGAAAGAGGCCTACACCCAGGAGCAGCCCGACTGCGATTCCCATCAGGCGGCCCGCCGGTCGGAGGCCAGCAGCGCGGTGAGATCGAGGCCAGCCCAGCCGAAGCGCTCCGGATGCGGCGGAAAGCCGTCGCGTCGCACCAGACGTCCGCTCGCGTCAGCTGAGAAAAGGTGCGAGAGCTCGATGACCCCGGAGCCCGACGCCGTCTCCTCCACCCGGCCCGACAAGCCCACGATTTCTCTCACCTTGCGCACCCCTCGCGCGTCTTTAGCGAGATGAACTACCAGGTCAACCGCACTCGCGACGGTCGGCACGACGAACGCGTGCGAGATGTTAGCGGCGGCAAGGAGGGGCAGCGTGCACAGCTTGGTGACGGCCTCGCGCGCGGAATTGGCATGCAGCGTCGCCATCCCTGGAATGCCCGAATTCAGCGCGATCAGCAGGTCGAGCGCCTCTTCCTGCCTGACCTCGCCGACGATGAGCCGGTCCGGACGCATGCGCAACGCTTCCTTGACCAGGCGCCGGAGTGGGATCTCGCCGACTCCCTCGAGATTCGACTGCCGGGTCTGCAGCGCCACCCAGTCAGGTGCCGGCAGCTTCAGCTCGAAGACTTCCTCGCAGCTGATGATCCGCTCACGGCCGGGCACTGCAGCCGCTAAACAGTTCAGCATCGTGGTCTTCCCCGCCTGGGTGCCGCCAGCGACGACGATGTTGAGCCCGGCCACCACCGACGCCTCAAGGAACGCGGCCGCTCTTACCGTCAGCGCGCCCAACGACACCAACTCGTTCATGCGCACGGCCGGTAACACAAATTTTCGAACGTTGATGGCCCAATGCCTACGCGTGATGTCAGGGATCACTACGTGTAACCGCGAACCGTCCGGCAAGGCCGCGTCGACGAACGGCTGCGACAAGTCCAGCCGGCGGCCGCTGCTCATCAGCATGCGCTCGACCAGATCGCGAACCTGCTCCTCGGCGAGCAGAGTGGTGGTCAGTTCGCTCACTCCACCGCGAGCGACGAATACGCGGCCAGGCTCGTTAATCCAGAGCTCTTCGACCTCAGGATCATCGAGATATTGCTGCAGCGGACCCGCAGATTCAGCTAGCTCGGCTGCTCCGAAATCACTCCGGGCAGCGCGGACGACAGGCACAACCATGTAGCAAGCCCCCCGACCTGTTGCCGTCACGCTATGTGACATTTGAGCAAGCCGCAAGAAACATGTGAGATCTGTGGATAAACCAGTGGACGAGAGGACGCCGCGGCCGAAACCGGCTATCAAGTCGGGCGCTGAAATGGCGATAGATCAACGGAGGGCGACACGCCAGAGGGTCGCCACCTGCCATTAGGCGAGGAGAGCGTCGACGATGCCGCGCCAACTCGCCAAGAAGGTCGATCTGACCGGTCCCTCGGCGAGGGTCGTTCCGGGTCCTCGCAGCCCGCTGACTGGACCGGCCGTTCCCGCACCGCCCAAGCGCGAGCGCACCGCTGCCGCCCGTTGGTATCACCGGCAACCGTGGACCCGTCTTGCTGCTCTGATCATCTTCTGCGACCTCGCCGCGGCGGGGACTACCGCGGCCTTCAGCCGGTCACCCGCGTGGTGTCTGCTGATGGGCTGCATGGTCATGGTTGCGATCCGGCATTCCGGCCTCCAGCGCCGACGGCTCGCTCCTCGGCTGCTGGATGACCTCCCGACGTTGCTATCGCTCGCCCTGGTGGGGCTCGGTGCCGTACTGCTCCTTCGCGGCATCCTCCATCACGCGAGCGGCACCAACTCCGTCCGCGACGCCGCACACCTCATCGGCTTCCTCATCGTTTTCCGGCTTGCCATGTACACGGTGGTTCGTTGGGGACGCCAGCGTGGCCATTTCCTGCACAACACCCTTTTCATCGGACACGGCAAGCTGGGCCAGGTGCTCAGCCAGTCGCTGCTCGACGATCGGCGGTATGGGCTGCGACCCGTCGGCTTCGTCGGCGACCGACCGGGCGAGTCGCTCACCCTCCCAAGGCTGGGCACGCTGTCCGCTATCCCCGAACTGGTTCGTACGCATGCAATCGATGCGGTCGTCATCGCCGACGTGGAGGGCTTTGAAGACCGGCTGACGGCCGCCACCCGTTCTTTCGACGGCAAAGGGGTGTCGGTCCTTCTCGTCCCGCGGCTCTGGGAGCTGCACGGAAGTGTCGGCGGCTGCGAAATGGTGCGCGGCATACCACTCGTCCGGCTTCGCAGGCCGGCCTACGAATCGCTGACGTGGCCGCTCAAGCGGGCGTTGGATCTGCTGATCTCGACGATCGCACTCATCGCGTTGTCCCCACTGCTGCTGGCCTGTGCGGTGGTGGTTCGGCGTGAGGTCGGACCTGGCATCGTCTTCCGGCAGCAGCGGATAGGCCGCGGCGGTCAGCTCTTCGATCTCTACAAGTTCCGCAGCCTGCGGGCTGCGAACGGCGAGGAAGAGGCCACCCGCTGGTGTGTCGCGGGTGACGAACGGGTCGGCCCGGTCGGACGGTGGATGCGCAAGTTGTCACTCGATGAGCTGCCGCAGCTGATCAACGTTCTTAAGGGCGACATGTCACTCGTGGGACCGCGTCCCGAACGTCCATACTTCGTCGCCAAGTTCACGTCCGAATTCGGCGAATACGCGGACCGCCACCGGGTGCCTTGCGGGCTGACGGGCTGGGCGCAGATCCACGGACTGCGAGGCGATACGAGCGTCGCGACCCGGGCGCGTTACGACAACTACTACATCGAGAACTGGTCGCTCTGGCTCGACATCAAGATCCTGCTCCGAACCGCCTACGAAGTCATTGTCGGTGCCGGGTCCTGAAGTCTTGCCGTTCGCGTTCTAACGGCGTGAAACAGCTTCCCGAGCAAGCTGATCCAATCCGCGTCTGAAGTTCTGCCGGCTGAAGCGCAGGGCTGACGCAGCGATCAGCTCTGAGTCGAAAGACTCGCGATCAAACTCGCCGATCGCATCAGCAAGAGCAGCGATTTCCCCAGCATCGCCAAGTGATTGCGGGTCATAGAGCAGTCCGGTGACACCGGGGGTGACGATGTCGACGGCGCCGCCGATTCCCCGGGCTATCACCGGGGCACCGCAGGCCTGGGCCTCGGCCATCACAATGCCGAAGTCCTCCTCGCCAGGAAAGAGCAGGGCGGCACACCGGCGGTAGAGGTGGCGCAACGTCTCATCGCTCACCCGGCCCAAGAACTGCACCCGATCCCCCGCGAGCTCCGACAGTTCGTCATGCATTCGGCCGTCCCCCGCGACCACGATCCGGCGGCCCGCCTTGATGGCGGCCCGGATGGCAATGTCCGGGCGCTTGTAGGGCACCAAACGGCCTGCAACCAAAAGGAAGTCATCCCGGGCCGCGTCGCCGGGGGTGTAGAAATCGGTGTCCGCCGGCGGATGCAGGACCTGTGAGTCGAGACCCCACCAGCGAGCGATCCGGTCGTGAACGTGGCGTGAAATAGCCACCACGGAAGTCGAACGATGAGCCGCGTCACGGTCGTGTTCGCGCTGGCGTCGCGCCCACATCCCGAGGCCCTTCCGAAGGACCCCAGGGCCTCGTTCCACCGTCAGCATCGACGGATCCCACATCCACCGCGCGGGCGAATACACATATGAAAGCACCGGCACGCCATCAGGAACGCTGACCCGATTGGCGAAGGCGTGATGGCTGATCACGACGAGTTCGGCATCGCCCGGCAGGGTCATCGCAGCAAACGCTCGCGGCAACGCGGGCAGCAGGTATTCGTAATGCCCGACACGATCAAAAGGCCTTTGCAGGATGCTGGTGGAGATCCGGCGCTCAGACATTCCTGGTGGTAGCGATTCGCGGTCGCACAGCGAGGCGTGAATCGTTGCGTCCGGCCAAAGCTCGGCCATCTGCTCAACGACTTTCTCCGAGCCGGCCCAATCCGTAAAACGCTCGTGTACCAGGGCAACGCGGAGTACGGCCTCGGCTGGCGTCCGCGGGCCGGGAATCCGTACGGGCGCACGCTGAATCAGCGGCGACCCGTCCAACACCATCTCGATTCACCGCTCTCATCGCCTGCTGCTACCTACACCCATCGGCGGCTTCAGTCGGCGGCGAATCTGTCGAACGGGTGAACCCAGCCGATATGAGCAGGTGCCCGGCAAGAATGAGACACCCGACGGGAGGTACCAGCTGCAGACGTCGGGCTACGGAACGCATGAATCCATCGCTTCACAAATCAGCCATGGGTCAAGGGTCTTGGACGTGGGATGCGCATCCGGATATCTCGTACGGCAGCTGAGACGAACCAAGGCGATCGCCGGGATGGGTGTCGAAGCATTGGCCAGTTATGCAGACGCCGCGGAGGCCAGCGGCGTCGAGGTGCTGCGAGCGATTCACGGAAGGGCTTGAATGCCTTCGTCGTCAAGGCCGAAGCTTCGACCACATCGTCTTCGCTGACGTACTCGAGCACCTGGCCAACCCCGAGCTGGCGCTACAAGCCGCCAAAGCTTGCCTCGCCCCCGGTGGAAGCATCCTGGTGAGTCTGCCCAACGTGGTTTACATCAAGGCGCGCCTTCGCATCATGTCGGGCAATTGGTCGTACGACGACGCCGGCATTTTCGATCGAACGCGCCTGCAGGTTGTACAGCCTCGCAGGCGCCCGGTTACTGCTGGAATCTCAGGGATATTCGGTGCAGCGAACCGAGTACATCGGGCCGCTGACGCAGCGGGCCGGCAGGAGAGCGCTCGGGGTGAGCCGAGTCTGGCCGACGATGCTCTGTACGCAGGTCGTGATGCAAGCGTCCCTGAGCAGCGAGTGACGCACTAACGGTCGAGCTCCTGCCTAACCACAGCCATCAACTCCGAAACCGCGCGCTCTCTCGTCCTACCGGCGACCTGTTCGTATCCGCCGCTTCGCATTCGGTCGCGCAGCTCGGCGTAGTTGGCGACGGGAGACATCGCGTCGGCAAGTTCGGCAATGTCTCCTCTCTTAAAGACCAGGGCGGCCTTGCCGCAGCCCTCAAGCAGAGCGGGCGCGTCGGAAACAATGCACGGGGTGCCGATTGCCATGGCCTCCAGCGGCGGGAGCCCTAATCCTTCATACAGACTCGGCATCACGAGGCAAACGGCACCGGCGACGAGGTTGCGAAGTTTATGGAAGGACACGTTCCCGAGCACGCGTATCCGCTCACAACTTCTTGCCGCCTCCAATAGGACATGCTGTGTTGAACGTGTCGATACCCCGCCGCCGACGATGACGAGGTCTGCATCTGTCCGACTTCGTATCCTGTCAAAGGCTGCCAAGAGAGTCCCAACGTCCTTCTGTCGTACAACGTTGCCGACAAAGATGAAATATGGCGGGCAACCAACCTGGCCGCTCTCAGGCGGTTGCTCAAACCACTCGGGGCTGACTTCCATTTGCGTGACAGACACCCGGCCCTGCAATCGTGGAAAACCCGCCTCCAGTTGCCGTTTTGTGAACTCGCTAATCGTCAGGACGCGGGCACTTCCCCTGGCTGTGGCGCGAACCATCGCGTCCGCGTTCCGCGTCGCAAGCCTCCAGGCCCGCCGTGAGTGACGGGGGCGGCGTGGAGCAGGTCATAAATCGTCACGATGTTTTTTTTGGCGGCGGGCCAAGATGGGAACCGGATAGTGCGGGAACCAGGCCAGTCGCGGCTTGACGGCTGCTAGCGAGCGATGCCACATCAGTTGCTCTTGCGGTGTGTACATGCGAGCGTCCGAGACACGGATAGGCCCGCCGAGGTTGGCGGGCAACGCCTGAATATCGTTCTCTCGGACTATCACGGAGCACTTCAGCCCGTCTTCCTCGGTAAGCCGACCGAGTGCCTGGAGACAGGTTTTCGTATACGAGCCGATCCCACTCGACCTCAAGTGTCTGGCATCGAAGAGAATGTCTACCGGTTCTGACACGTTAGCGCCGTACTTTGCCCAGGCTCAGGAGGCGACCGCGGATCGCGCCGCTGGTCCCGAGTTGCCTTCGTAACGCCAGGAACTCATCTGGAAACGCATACTTCGCACCGAGGGCGGCATCAAGGATTGTCTGGCCGATCCGGAGTTTTATATGACTCCGCTTCCACCGATTGAAGGACTCCAATTCACCCGCCTCAAACGGAACCGGCAAGTCTCCGGCGTCTCCTTCGAGTAAGCACGCCCGATAGGCACGCCGAGTGCGCTGCGAGATGCGACGGCCGGACGCATCTGCGGCGAAGCCGTAAGCACTGGTGCAGCTATACCTACCAGCCTCACGTACGAGCGCGGCGTACTCGCCGCAGAGAAGATCAACTGCCCCTGATCTGAGCGACCTGGTAGACGTATTCAAACGCGAGCTGATCTCGACAGGATTGTGAGGGTCGAAGCCGCTGAAATGAAACAGCCGCAGAGGCATGTCACCCACCCGGTATCGGAATTCGTCGCCGGGTCGAGTAACCGCTCGTGGAGGTTCCAAGGTCCGACGTTATAGCCGGGGTGTCGCAACGCGAAACTTGGATAGAGGACGCTCCCGACGTCCGCCCACTTCTGATCGACAAAGATCCCGAGCAGCGGGTAAATCAGGCAATCGAACTGAAGCCGTTCGCGCCACCGAGCCAGAAATTCCTTTGCCTCCCGTGAGACCGCGCAGAATCCTAGGTTGTAGGCACCGACAGTGAGCGAGTGCACCTCGGAGACATACGCGCTACCCGGTTCGATCGGCCGCAGAAAATGGGGCGTCAGAATAGAGAGTGTTCGGCCAGCAGCTCAGCGAGCTCCAGCAACGGCGAGCAAACGAAGGTATCGGGATCCAGATACACCGCCTCGTCGTACTCCTCCAGAAGCAGCTGCAGCAGGAGTGGCTTCAGGGACGTACTCAGCTCAACTACGCCATAGATCGTGGCCAGCTGCAAGAAGTCTCGACGAGGCAAGCCCAATGAGTCGTTTCGCAGAATGCGTAGCTGAGCTGAATCCGGCAGTTCAATCGGGCCATCGTCAACGACGAGGACGTAGAGAACCGCATCGGGTTCATGCTGGTTCAGCGATCCCAGCAGCGTCATCGCCTGCGGTAGATAGTTTCTGGCGGCGATCGTGCAGTAGGCGCGCGACATTTCAGACCCCGCTTCTCAACGGGACGGGCCAACTCTGGCGCGGCCGGTAATGCCGGGCAACAAAGGGTCCGAGCAGACTCAGCGAAAGAGCTGCCGAACCCACGACGAGAGCAATGGCGACACCCGCCGATGGCCGAAGACCGCCTACCTGCCAGTTGAGGCAAACGGTGACACCCACGGCGACACCCATCGCCAGATACATCGAGGCGACGTCACGGATGCGTGGCATCGTCAGCCCGGCGACCCGACGACTCAGCAGGGTCAAGGTGACCACGACGCCGGTGCAGCTACCCACCAGCGTCCCGAATGCGACTCCGAGCGCGCCGAGAAACGGGGCGAGAATCAAACTTGTTGTGACGTTCACCGCCCCCTCGATCAAGGGGATCCACCAGTTCTTCGTGTGTGCTCCCAAGGCGAAGGCGGCATTGCTGATCGGCAGCAAGGCGAGCCGAAGTGCAGCTGCGGCCAGGAGAATCCCGAGAATCAGGCCCGCCCGCGCATCAACGATTCCGGCAAACAACGACATGACGCCCTGTCCATCCGTCGCCAACACGGCGCACGCGACGACCCCAACGAGAGCAGCAGCTCGTATCAGACCCAAGACCTCAAGCTGCGCCTTCTCCAGCTCTCCGTCGGAAACGAAGCTGCGTATCCGGGGAACTCATAGGTGCCAACAGAGCACTCAGGCCCGCCTGGACAAGAAGCGCGAATGACGCGGCAATCGCATACGCAGAGACCGCTTTGAGGTCTGTCGCCGCCACGATTGTGGTGTCGAGACCGACAACGAGAAATCCCGCGACGGCCCATGTCGCGAAGCCACCTGCGAAGACCCATCCCTGCCGGCGGAATCCCGCCGCGCGTTGAACCGTGACAGGATCGCCACCCCTTTCCCTACGTGCCAGACGCAGCAGTCCGAGATAGCCGAGGCCCGCCGGCACGACCCAGCAGACTGCGAGCTCAACCGGCGTCGCACCCGCCAGGCAGGCGGCAATCACGAGCGCTGCGGCCACGGCACGCCCGGCGAAAACGCTGATCCCGGCTGCCAAGAGCCGACCGCGGCCGATAAGAATGCCGTAGGAGTAGGACGTCGCCACGTAGCAGACTGATGGGACGCCAAGCAGCAGGACGAGCACTCCTGTCAGGTATGCGTCCCCATGACCGGCCCCCACCACAGCCGACAGCGCCAGACTGCAAGCGATGAGAAGAACTGTCGCTGTTCCGGCCAAAATCCAGCTGATGTGCCTCACCGAGCGGCCAATCTCGTGAGGGTCAAGGTCGGCGTTCCCAGCCACGAGCGTCGCAGCCGCCAGAGAAGACCCGACTTCCAGCAACGCGACGTAGCTGGCGAACTCCGCCGCCAAAGCCCAGCTCGCGTAGGTCCCAACGCCTATGTGACGCACCAAGATAGGAGGCAGGATGAATAGTAGAAAGAGACCGGAGCCGGTAGCGAGCAGGCTGCCGACGGCGTTACCTCTTTGGCTTCCTGAGAGCGCCATACCTATCGCTCCGACGACAAGACACGCCCTTTAGCGCCGACGATGACGCTGTTCGGGGGGACACTTTCAGTGACGACAGCGCCCGCGCCGACAATGCTCTGCCGCCCGATGACCACGTCGTTCCGGCCGGGAAGAATGCAGCTGTAGGCGCCGAGCCATGCGCCTGCCTCGACGACGATACGGCCGCGTGGGACCAAGTCTTGGTGGATTATCGGTCCACGACCGGCGGACCCGTGAACGTGGTCCATCACCAGGACGTAGGGACCCAGTAGCACGTCTTCGGCTATCTCGATACTTCTAAGCGACGATAGGACTGACCCTCGGCCGACCGACGTCCGCGGTCCAATGACCAACGATCCGCTCGACTCGCAGTTGAGCCAAACATCCTGGTTTATACGGACGTCATCGCCGAAGGCCACGAGGCCAGGTCCGGTTACCCGACATGAGCGACCAAGAAGCGCTGATGCGGGCCAGCCACGACCAACCCAGCGAATGCGCCGCCCCAACAGCGCACCACGACGAAACATCGTGGCCGACGCCAACATTGGCCCGGTGGGTTTACGGCCCCGCGCCTTGGCAGCGGCGACCACCTGCTCGGACCCCATATCAGTGAAATCGGCAGGTCAGCGCGGTCCATAACCGGCGCGACCCCTACTTCTCGCTGCCCGGTTCAGGCGAGCTGCCGCTCGGCGGTCATCGAATCCTCGGCCGGTTCTCGCGGTCCGACCATGGGAATGCTCTTCTGTTCAAGAAGCCAGAGGGTGCGGGCGATGACGAACACCAGCGCGATGACGATCGATGTCAGGGCAGCCACCGTCCCATGTGTTCCAGCAGAATCAACCACTTCGCGTGGGTAGTACGACACCCAGGTCTGACTTCTGGGCAGGGTCAACAGCCACAGTGGG
This sequence comes from uncultured Actinomycetota bacterium, assembly GCA_963839015.1. Lineage (GTDB taxonomy): Bacteria > Actinomycetota > Actinomycetes > Frankiales > Frankiaceae > DATAZK01. The sequence goes on from CAWITL010000006.1 coordinate 47,048, forward strand.
AGTCGAGCTCCGATAGCAAAAGTGGCGACGGACGCAGCGCAAAGCGCTGTCGTTGCCACCCTCCGTCCGAGATGGCCGATGCTCCATGAGGCATAACACACAACCGCGGCTGGGCTGGCCAGCACGACCAGCTCGATGACGAGTCTGCCGCCGTAAAAGCCTGCCCCTCCGGTGAAAACATCGAGCTTGAGTTGGAGGGCCTCGTAGCAGACGCCGCCGAGCAGCGCCAGAGAGCACCACGTCGGCAGACTCCGCCGCGCCCGCCACACCCAATAGACCCCCAAAGCTGAGACGGGGGTGAAGATGAACAGGCCAAGGCTCGGCGAGAAGAATGTCGCAAGGGCGCCGCTCCAGTAGGGAACGCCCGCTATCTGCCCGGTGGTCAATGCCACGGTGTGACTCTGGTAAGCACCCAACAGATTCCATTGCCCGAAATACCAGTGGTTCCACAGCAGCAGCGCAACTCCCGCTATGGCCGGCGGGATTCCGAACGCCAGTAGCGGGCGGGCCGAGCGTCCGCGCCTCGCCAACCCGACGCCCATCACCAAGCAAACGACGATGAGATGCGGTCGCGTAATGAGCCCCGGCACCAATGCGAGACCCGCCCACCACAGCCGCTCGCGTGAGACCGCGAGCAGCATCAAAGCCAGCCAAAGAGCGTCGCCGGTCTGAGGCCAGGTTTGGGCAGCAGCGACGGTCCAGAGTGAGGTTCCCAAGGCGATGACAACGGTGGCTGCCATCGCCAGGCGAGCGGGCGCGACGCGGCGGAAGGTAGCGCTGAGGGCCGTGACAGTAAGGCCGGTGAGGACGGCCGCGTTCACCGCGTTTAGATCAGTCGGCGTGAGATGCGTCCATGAAAGCAGCGCGCACACAGGTACGCCAGAAAGAATCGCACCCATCATCCGACCGCTGACGAGATTACCGTTCGACTTGAAAAACCAGTCGTTGTGGTGAAATCCGGTCACGTGGTCGAGCATGAAACTGCCGTGGTGGACAAAATTCCAGGCAGGCCAAATGGCCGCGGTCGTGTCGTCGATTTGGTAGGTCTGGTACTGCGCCGTCAGCAGGTAAATGGTGAGAGTGCCGAGGAAGACGACAGCGCATGATCGCCAGGTAGATCCAAGAACCCACTCGATTCTTGACGGGCGATGCCGATGATGCCGGACCACGGGCCTACTCGTGCTGCCCAGGGCCATACACATCCGTCGACAGGATCCGTCTGATCATGAAGTCGCGCAGATCTGCGCTTCCTAGAGCGGGACGCCCATCGCCTTACGGAACTGGGCGGTGTCGGTGAATTGCTGCCAGTGCCAGATCCGCCCATCGCGTATCCGATAGATCGTGCACACCTCCGCATCGATGACGCCGCCGGTGGCCTTGTAGGTCCCTCGGTAGCGGCCAAGCACGATGATCCGATCACCGGCGTCGATGAATTCGTCGACGCTGGTGCGGTAGTCAGCCCAGTCGTTGTTGATGGGATTCACCACATGTTCGACGACCTCCGCCGGCCCGCGCCAAGGCCGGTCACCGGAGTAGGGATGCCCCTGGGCCTGATGCCATTCGACGTCGTCACTCAGCAGGTCCACGAGGCCCGGCGTATCGCGGCGCTCATGGGACACGTAGACAGCCCGCACAATCTCCAGCGCAGTGGGAGTTTCGGTCACAGCCTCGCAAGCTAGTCCGGCGCCGACTGACCCCTCGTCGCGGGCCGACAAACTCCCTAGTCGCGAGCCGACAAAACCTCTAGTCGCGGGCCGACACCGCCACTTTCTGGTGCCCGAAGAACGAGCGCTTGATGATGAGATCAGCGACGGTAGAGGGCACCATCGTCTCCCATTCAGTGTCGCCCTCGGCGATCCGACGGAGCACATCTCGACTCAGGATCGGCAGGTACTCCGGCTTGTAATTGTCAAGGCACACGAAGCTGCCACGACCCGCCAGATAATCGAACAAGGGCTGCAGCTCGGGCTCCACCTTCATGTCCAGCACGGTGACGACGTCGCCGGCGGGCATCTTGAGCATCGGGTAGACGAACAGCTTCAGGTCATGCTTGAAGAGCCGGCCGAAGCTTTCCAGGATCCCGCCCGGCCGCTGCACATGGTTCTTCTCGTCGAAGAGGTCGTACAGGCTCGGCACTCCCATCACGATGCCGATGCGTTCTTTGGTCCGCTCGCCGAGATAGGCGGCGAGCCGGTTGTATTCGAAGTAGTCCGAGATCAGCACCGTCATTCCGCAGGCGGCGAGCAGGTCTGCCCGCGCCAGGAAATCGCGCCGGTCGACATCGGCCCCGCCGGCCAGCAGATTGCGCATGGTGAGCTCGGTCAGCGCCAGCACCGGCTTGCCGACCACGGCAGGGTCCTTCTCGAACTTCTCCAACGCGCACTCGAGCATGTTGATGTTGACGACCGTCGGCGGTCGGAAGCTGCCACGCTCGACGAGAATCGCGTGCTTACGTAGGGCTTCGCTGGGCTGTAACACCGATCCGTCAGGACCGAACATGGCCACACCGCTCAGGCCCAGCTGCACCAGCTTGAGCGCCATCAAACGGTTGTCGACGCGGCGGAATTCAATGCCCCGGAATTCGATCATGTCGATCTCGATGCGGCCTGTGGTCAGCCGGTCGAGCAGGCTCTGGATCACCTCGTCGGGCTCGTGGTGCTCGAAGAAGGCGGCGTGCATGAGGTTCACGCCGACGATGCCGAGCGCCTCCTGCTGCAGTTTGGCATCCTCGTCGAGCATGCGCACGTGCATGACGATCTGGCTGGGATCGTCCAGTGGGTGGGCCTGGAAACGCACCCCCATCCAGCCGTGGCATTCGTTGCCGCCCTGGTAGCTGCGTGCGACGACGGTATCGGCGAAGGCGAAGAACGAGGTAGTGTCTCCGCGGCTGTCGCCGAGGCGATCGACGTTGAGGTCCAGCTCGTGCTCGAGCATTGCCTGCAGCCGGCCTTGCGAGACGTAGCGATCTGACTTGCCGTAGACCGCGTCGCTGACGGCCATGTCGTACGCGGACATCGACTTCGCAATGGTGCCCGCCGCGCCCCCCGCCCGAAAGAACCAACGGGCCACTTCCTGACCGGCTCCGATCTCGGCGACGGTGCCGTACCAGCGAGGGTCAAGGTTGATCCGGAGCGCCTTCTGCAGCGTGTCCTCGGAAGGTTCCATGACCATCATTCTTCCTGCGCCAAGCGGCTTTGACCACGAAAAACGGGTCCCTTACGAGTCTCATTCGCTCGCCCGTTTCCGGCGCGTAACCGCTGCGTTGCCTCCCGATTTCTGGCGACGATTCTGACGAAGATTTCTGCGACGGCTCAATCGTCGGTCGGGGTGGGTTCGAGGTCTGGCATGTTCCGCGGGAGCAGGCTGGCGCTGGCCGCGCCGTCCACGCTCAGCAGCTTTCCGGTGACGAAAGATGCGGCAGGCGAGACCAGGTAGAGAGCGGCGTTGGCAATGTCCTCCGGTTGACCGTTACGGCGCATGGCGGTGCCCTCGATCATGTGCTGGCGGACGTCGGGCCCGAAGCGATCGAGCCAGCCGCGCAGCGCGTCGGTCTCGATCGCGCCGGGAAGGATTCCATTGACCCGGATACGCGGCGAGAGCTCGGCGGCCATCAGGCGGGTGAGCTGAGCCTCGGTGGACTTGGAAAGGCTGTGGGTGAACTGCCCCCGCACGGCAAGATCTCCGACCACCGAACCGATGTTGAGGATCGACGCTCCCTCCCGCCGAAGCAGGTGCGGCACGGCCAGCCGGCTGAGCTCGAAAGGCACCAGGACGTTGAAGTGCAGCGACTTCGTCAGCTGCCCGACTGTCGTCTCAAGGAAGGGCTTGGAGACCGAGCCACCGGCGTTGTTGACCACGATGTCGAGTCCACCGAACTCGCTGACCGTCCGATCAACCAGCTCAGCCAGAAACGCCAAATCGTTGATGTCGCCCGGCATGGTCAGCGCGCGACGACCGTGCGAGCGCACCTGCGCCGCCACATCGTCCAGATCTCTGGCTGTGCGTGCGGTCACCACGACGTCGGCGCCGGCTTGCGCGAACGTGGTCGCGATCGCCGCACCGATCCCCTTGCCTCCGCCCGTGACGAGTGCGACCCGATCGGTCAACAGAAATTGCTCGGGCAGGCTCGAATTCGCTGCCATCGGCTAGCGCCGCCGCCGCAGCTTGGGGTTGACCAAGGCCGGCGGATCCCAACCGTGATCAGCTCGGCTGAGTGTCGTTCCCGGCGGCACAATTGCGTCGATCCGGTCCAGCACGTCGGCCGGCAGCCTGACCTCGACTGCTCCGAGCTGGGATTCCAACTGCTCCATCGTCCTGGGCCCGATGATCGGCGCGGTCACCGCCGGGTGCGCCAACACGAAGCCCAGCGCCATGTCGATCATGGAGAGCCCGGCCTCCTCGGCCAGCACCGCCAGCTCCTCGACGGCGTCCAGCTTCTCCTGGTTCCCGGGATTGGAGAGGTCGTAGCGGGCCGGCACTCTCGTTGCGCGATTCGACTTCGGCGCCTCCTGGCCCTTGCGGTAGCGGCCGGTGAGCCAGCCGCCGGCGAGCGGGCTCCAGGGGATGACGCCCATGCCGTACTTCTGGCAGGTCGGGAGCACCTCCGCCTCGATCCCCCGCACCAGGATCGAATACGGCGGCTGTTCGCACACGAAGCGCTCCCGTCCGCGCTTCTCGGCTACCCACTGAGCTTCGACGATGTCGGAGGCCGGGTAGGTCGAGCTGCCGAAGTAGCGGATCTTGCCCGCACGCACCAGATCGGTGAGCGCACCGAGCGTCTCGTCGATGTCGGCTGTCGGGTCCGGCCGGTGAACCTGGTAGAGGTCGATCCAATCGGTGCCGAGCCGCCGGAGGCTGTTTTCGACCTCCATCGTCAGCCAGCGGCGGGAGCTACCGGTGAAGTTCGGATCCTCACCCATCGGGGCGTAGGCCTTGGTCGCCAGTACGACGTGGTCCCGCCGGCCACCCTTCAAGGCCCTGCCGACGATCTCCTCGGACTCCCCCGCGGAGTACACGTCAGCCGTGTCGACGAAGTTGATCCCGGCGTCCAGCGCCCGATGCATGATGCGGACCGATTCGTCGTGGTCCGGGTTGCCCCATTGGCCGAACATCATCGCGCCCAGGCAGAGCGGGCTGACCTTGACGCCGGTGCGACCTAGCGTGCGCATCTTCATGATGCTTGCCTACTCCACCCGCGCGCGCACTCAGCGACCGGCCGCCCGTCTCGCCATGACATCGCCAGTAACCGGGATACTGCCGGGAGCTATCTCTGCTGCTGAGGAGGCGTGACCGTGCCGGGCGAATCCGCAGGGCCAGCCTCAGCAGCGCCGGTGCGCAAGTATCAGCCTCCGCGGATCCGTAAGCGCATCTCGATGCGTTTTCTGCTGCGTGATCGCGAATTCCGCGTCCTCGTCATCACACAGTTCCTTTCCATCGCCGGCGACCAGATGGCACGCGTCGCGCTCTCGGTCCTGGTGTTCGAGCGGACGAACTCTGCACTGCAGGCCGCCATCACCTACGCGCTGACGTTCATTCCGGCCGCCATCGGAGGTCCGCTGCTGTCCGGACTGGCCGACCGGCGCCCCCGCCGTTCGGTGATGATCGCCTCTGACCTGGTACGAGCGCCGCTTATCGGGCTGATAGCCATCCCTTCGCTGCCGCTACCCCTTGCTCTCATCCTGCTGGCGGCCGCCGGCCTCTTCGAAGCACCCTTCTCTGCAGCTCGGGGCGCTCTGCTCCCTGACGTGCTGACCGGCGATCGGTATCAACCCGGCTACGCCATGTCGCAGGTCGTGATCCAGATCGCGCAGGTTGGAGGTTTCGGCCTGGCAGGACTTCTGCTCGTCGTCTGGTCACCGTCGGTGCTGGTGCTGATCGACGCCGCCACGTTCGCACTGTCGGCGTTCCTCATCGCCCGTGCTGTGCGCCCCCGGCCGGCGCCCAGCGGCGACGGGCATCGCCCCGACGCGTGGTGGACGCACGCGTTCAGCGATCTCAAGACCTCAGTGCGCCTCGTGCTACGCGATCCCCCGGTGCGGTTGCTGACGCTGTTGGCCTGGGTGACAACCGGCTTCGCGATTGGCTTCGAGGCGCTCGCGGCGCCGCTCTCACGAGACAGCGGCTCCGCTTCATGGTCGGTAGGGGTTCTGCTGGCTTCCGAACCCGCTGGCACGGTCCTGGGAGCCCTGCTGATGGCGCACGTGGCGTCCCGCAAGCGGGGGAGAGTGATGCGACTACTTGCTTTGCTTGGCGTTGCGCCATTCATCTTCGGACTGGCAAAGCCGCCGCTTGCCATCCTGATCGGCATCGGCTTCGCGTCCGGCGTCGGCATGTCATTTCACGTGTTGGCAAGCACCGCTTTCGTCGCACTGGTTGCCCCCGCAGTCCGCGGACGCGCCCTGGGGCTCGTCGGGACCGGCTTACTCGTCGCCCAAGGAATCGGCGTCCTGCTAGCAGGAGGCCTTGCCAGTGTCATTGACGCACGGGTTGCCCTCGGATGGCTGGGCATTCTGGGTTCGGTGGGTGTCGTCGCCGTGTTGATGGAAGGCAGCAGTCGCAGCAGGAGCAGTGGGTCAAGGCAACGGAAACGCCACCTCTAGCTGGCGGTAGGTCGTGTCAAGTCGGCGACCGGCCACCCGTCCCGTAACGTCATCGCCCGTAACCGCGATACTGCCCGGAGTTATCTCTGCTGCTGAGGAGGCATGACCGTGCCGGGGGAATCCGCAGGGCCAGCCTCAGCAGCGCCCGCACGCAAGTACGAGCCTCCGCGGACCCGCGAGCGCACCACCATGCGGTCGCTGCTGCGGGACCCTGAATTCGCAGCGCTCACTTTCACGCAGTTTGTCTCCATCGCTGGGGACCAACTTGCCCGCGTCGCCTTGTCAGTCTTGGTGTACGACCGAACGAATTCCGCGTTACAGACTGCCGTCACCTACGCGCTGACGTTCCTTCCGGTCGCCATCGGGGGTCCGTTGCTTTCCGGACTGGCCGACCGGCGCCGCCGCCGTTCGGTCATGATCGCCACAGACCTGGCACGTGTGCCGCTCATCGGTTTGATCGCCATCCCCTCGCTCCCGCTGCCAGTGGCGCTGCTCCTGCTAGCCGTGGCCGGGCTTTTCGAGGCGCCTTTCGAAGCCGCCCGCGGCGCCCTGCTGCCCGATGTACTCACCGGCGATCGCTACCAACCCGGATACGCCTTGGCGCAGATCGTGAATCAGATCGCGCAGGTGGGAGGCTTCGGGCTGGCAGGTGTGCTGCTCATCGTCTGGTCGCCTTCGGTACTTGTGTTGATCGACGCCGGGACATTCGTGCTGTCGGCGCTTGTCATCGCTCGGCTGGTGCGCAAGCGACCAGCGCCCCTAAGCGACGACGGCGAGGGGTCGCGTCGCGCTGCCTGGTGGACTCATGCGCTGGGCGATCTCAAGACGTCCGTCCGTGTCGTGCTGCGTGATCCGCCGCTGCGACTCTTGGCCTTACTCGCCTGGGTGACCTCGATATTCTCAATCGGTTTCGAGGCGCTCGCGGCACCACTGTCGCACGACAGCGGGTCCGCCAGCTGGTCGGTGGGAGCCCTGCTCGCGGCCGAACCGGCGGGCACCGCAGTCGGGGCTCTCTTCGCGGCTCGAGTGCCAGCCCGCAGCCGAGGGACAACCCTGCGCTGGATGGCTCTGCTCGGCCTCGTGCCGCTCATCGTCGGGCTCACGGAGCCGCCGCTGGCAATTCTGATTGCCATGGGCTTTGCGTGCGGAGTCGGAATGTCGTTTCACGTGCTCGCCAGTACGGCTTTCATGGAGCAGGTTGCGCCAGAGGTACGAGGCCGCGCCCTGGGGCTGGTAGGTACGGGTTTGCTCGTCGCTCAAGGCGCGGGTGTCGTCCTGGCCGGCGCTCTTGCCACCGTTATCGACGCCCGTCTAGCCCTCGGATGGCTCGGGGTCGTGGGTACGGCGAGCGTGGTCGCCATACTCGTCGATGGCATTCGCAACGATTCGCGGATTGTCGCCAAACCCAAAGCTCGGGAGCGGATGTCAAGCGAAAAAGGGCATGTCAAGCTGCCCGAATGAAGTTCATCCAGTCGGGTGAAATCGGAGTCCGATTAGTACCTGTATGTAGGGAAATGCGTTCTATGCCCACGTGACAGGACAGGGAGAGTGTTCCTAGCGGATGCGGATTCGCTAAAGGACAGCAGCACTCACAGCCTGGGTGCCCGGAAATTACGGAGGTGTCCTATGCGCCGTCACCTGTGGTAGCAGCGACCCCTTTCTGGTGGCTAAGGCCGGTCAACGCGGTGCTCCAACACCGTAAGTCCGGCCTTTGTCATGTCAGTCCTCTCGGCATACACAGGCTCTGTCGTCGACCCGGGCGCCGAGCTGAAGCTTTCTCCACGAAGGCCACTCGTTCAGCGGTCGTCGTGTACTCCGATCGGCCCATCCGGATGCCACCAGCAGCGTCCGAGAATCCACTTTGTGGAAGTCACCGCGACCGATCCTGTCGATCGCAACGCTGAAGCGCCAGACGAGGGAAGACCCACGTCATCTGGCGACAATTCGCGCGGGCGCCACAAACTCGCGCCTATCGATCGACTCCTCATTGTGGCCGGCATCCTCGGCGGAGTAGCGATTCTGGTCGCTTTTGCCCACTGGGCGGCTCTGGGCTGGCCGTTTCCCGCTGCGGCAGTTGGCGCCATTGCGGCGCTGTCGTTGTGCGCTGAGCTCACAAGCATGTCGGTGGCGATCGGCGCCCGCCGATTTCGAACGAGCTTTGGTGAAGCCAGCCTGATCGTCGGCCTGGTCTTCATTCCGTTGCCTCTTCTGGTGCTGGTCAACGCGGCGTCGACCCTTACCGAGCAGACGGTCCGGGGACTCGACTGGCGCCGGAAGCTCTTCAACACCGCGGGGACCGCCCTGACCGTCTACGCCGCGGTCATCGTGTTTTCTGTGTTGAACGCGGCATTTGGCGGAAAGCCTGGTTCCCCGAGCAGCTGGCCCTGGCTGGCGCTCAGCGTCTTCGTAGCAGCGCTCCTCAACAAGGGATGGGTAGCGGCGGCAATCAGTGCGAGCACCGGCTCAAGTTGGATTTCCGTCGCCAAATCCGCGATGGGCAGTCACTTTCTGGAGTACTGCGCCAATCTCATCGCAGCGCTACTGATCATCTGTGGCTGGCGTTACAGTCGCCAAATCTTGTTCGTCCTGCCGTTCCTGTTGATCGTTATCTGGCAGCAGCACAAACGCCAGCTCGACAAGACGACCGAGACGGACGCCCTGCGACGTCTCGCGGCGGCTAGTGCAGCGATGCCCGGACTTTCGCTGGTCGACATGACAGACGAAGTCCGCACGCGAGCCGCCGATCTGTTTGGTGCCCGCGGTGTCCAGCTGCGTCTTGGGACCCCCGCCGGCGACGAAACACCCAACGAGCCACGCGCCACACTGACACCGGGAGGTGTCGAAGTAACACTGCTCGGTCACGACGGCCACCTCGGAAACCTGGTGCTCGACGTGGAACAGTCGGGCGGATTGACCCGCCAGGAGCAGGACGTACTGATCACCTTCGCCAACACCACGGCCGCCGCCCTGGAGACCGTGCTCGCGCATGCGGAACAACTACACGCTGCACAGCACGACATCCTGACTGGTCTGCCCAACCGCGCCCTGTTGGGTGAGTACGCCGACCGCACTCTCGCTGCTGCCGTAGCGGGAGGGAACCGTTTCGCGATGATCATGCTTGACTTGGACGGCTTCAAGAACGTCAACGACACCCTCGGCCACGCCGCCGGTGACCGGTTGCTGGTGGAGATCGGCGCCAGGTTGGCGGGCTCGGTACGAACCTCCGACTGCGTGGCGCGGCTGGGTGGTGACGAGTTCGTCGTGCTGCTGGACCACCTCGAGAACGACCTGGACGGCAGCACGCTGGCGGCGACCTTGGTCGAGCGAATCAGCGTCCCGGTGACCATCGATGGACTACGACTGGCGGTGGAAGCCAGCGCCGGGGTGGCGATCTACCCGGACGACGGCCCGACGGTGGACTCCCTGCTGCGCTGCGCCGACGTCGCCATGTATGAGGCGAAGCGCCGCGGGAGACAGCGTGGTGCGCTACAACATCTCCCAGGACCTGGCCAGCCCTGAGCGACTCGGCCTGCTCGCCGACCTCCAGAGTGCCCTGGACGCGGACGACCAGCTCCACCTGCACTTCCAGCCGCAGCTGGACCTGCGCACCGGAATGACGGGCAACGTCGAGGCGCTGGTCCGCTGGCGGCATCCGACCCGGGGAAACCTGTCGCCCGCTGACTTCGTGCCGATCATCGAACATAGCGCGCTCATCGGACCGTTCACCGCCAAGGTGCTGGAAGAAGCGGTCCGCTGCTGCGTTGCGTGGCAGTTCGACGCCTCCCTGCACGGGGTCGGAGTAGCAGTCAACCTGTCGGCCCGCAACCTCATGCACCGTGATCTGCCCGAAGACGTGGCGCGCATCCTGGCTCGCCACGGGCTGCCCGCCCGCAAGCTCGTGCTGGAAATCACCGAGACCGCGGCGATGAACGACACCGAAGTCTGCGAATCGGTGTTGGGCCGGCTACGTGATCTCGGGATCCGGCTGTCGGTGGACGACTTCGGAACTGGCTACGCGAGTCTCACCTTCTTGCGGCGCATCGACGTCGCGGAAGTCAAGCTCGACCGTGCCTTCGTCGCCGACATGCTCGAGGACGAGGCCGCCGCCACCATCGTCGGAGCCACCGTCGCGCTGGCTCACGGCCTCGGACTCACGGTCGTGGCGGAAGGAGTCGAGACAGCCGAACAGCTGGCCGCACTCCACCTCGCGGGCTGTGATCTTGCTCAGGGCTATTTCCTGTCCCGACCGGTTCCTCCAGACCTGCTCGCCGACGGCGCCGAATCCGCCGTGGCCAAGGCGGCGCATGAGGGCGTCATCGATCCCCAGCCGCGCCGTCCGCTGGCGCCCAGACTGCCCACGCCGGGGCCAAGAAGCGCGCCGTTCGCCGTCGCCGGCAACGATCACGAGATCCGCGAGGCTTAGTTCATCCAGGGGGTTCATCCGGGGGTTCATGGGTTCATCCCAGGGTTCGCGCTAATCTAGCCAGAGCCGCGGACGTACCGCCGCCGCAGGATGTCTAAGGAGATGCCGTGGCACGGGCAGCTTTCGCCGCCGTCATGCTCGGTCTGGCGGTGACGTTCTTCCTGATCGGCGAGGCAGTGCAGAGCGGCGGACGGTTCATCATGTCCCAGAGCTTCTACATGCTGGCGGCGTTCTTCGGAGCGATGCTGCTGGTCACCGTGCTGCCGGGCCGTGGTTCACCGCCCAAGAAGTAGCTGCTCCACCAAGTCGTCGACCTCCTGAGTGGCGTACCAGAGCAGCTCGTGATCAGCTGCCTCGCCAGCGGCGAAATCGTCGTTTAGGTCGGCTGCCGCCGCCCCGACTGCGGTCTCAGCCTCGCGATCATCGACGTGCACCGCCGCCACCCACGTCAGCGGAACCGGGCAAACAACGCTGATCTGACCGCGCGCTGACCGATCTGGGTCAGGCGACGCAACTACGGCTGAAGGGTCGACGATCTCTGCCGCCACGACCACCCGCCGACGCGCCACCTGCGGATCTGCCGCGATCAGCGAAACACTCGCCTCAGCGGCCAGCGACAGCGCGGCGTACTCGAGCTCCTCAGTGTCACCGCTGGCGTACCACTCCCGCAGTCCTGGGGTCACGGCATAACCGACACCAGGGCTGAACTGCCGAGCGGGACCCTCAGCCAGCGCGGCGGCCAGCATGGACACCGTGGCCGGCAGATAGACCCTCATGACGCCTCATAGTGCCGCACGGGCAAGATCTGGCAGCCGCAGTCAGCCAGCTGCGGGTAGTCCTTGCCGACGCTGCGCTGCTGCCGACGCCCGCAGGCCGACCAGGGACGTACGCAATGAGGTTTCGAACACCTCTTCCCGACGCCGGGGATCCATCATGTTCGCGCCGATCGCGCCGAGATCTTCGGCGCCGGGGGCAAGCATCGTCACCTGAGTGCCGGCCGCCCGCAATTTGTCGGCCTCCCGGACCAGGCGACGGGTCGTGGCGCGACGCAGCTGGCGTTCGAGGCGCGCCAGCGGGGAAAGCGGGCAGTCGAGCTCGAATGAGGCCATCGGAGCAAAGATGAAGACCTCATCGAGCTCCAGCGGCGCTAGCAGATCGGCCGACGTCGCCGAGCAGGCCCCGCCATCCACGTAGCGCCGTTCACCGATCGTCATCGGTCGGTACCAAGCCGGGATCGCGCACGAGGCCATCACCGCCTCTGACAGTGGTGCTTGCGGAGCACCCTTCGCGCCGAACACGGTGCGGCGGCCGGTCTCGAAGTCGGTCGCAACGACCCACACCTTCGGCGCTTTGGGCCACTCCGGCTCCTGACCTTTGGAGCCCCGCACCAGCCGCCCGATCGGCTCGAGGGATCCACGGCCGACCGGCAACATCGCCGAGAGGGTGACCGCCGCCGGCCTGCGGCGGGGGTGCAAGGCCGACTTGGCCAGGATGCGCGGCGAGCCGACGGTCCCCCACCGAGGGCTGGGCGGCAACGCGGGAGAAGCCTCGTAGTCGTATTCCACCGTCGGATCGCCAACCGCGACAATCCCGCGCTGGTGGCGAATGAGCTGCTCAGTGGACATACCGCGGCCGAGAAAGCTGGCGAGCACAGCGCCCGCACTGGTACCGACGACCACGTCGGCGGTGCTCGGCTCAACGCCGGAGACGTCAAGTAGCGCGCTCAACGCACCCACAGTCCAAGCTGCGCCCAAAACCCCCCCGGCACCGAGGACGATGCCTCGACGGATCTCAGACACGGGCGCTGGCGTCGGGACAAACGCACAGATGACCAGAGAGGAAATTCCAGGTGTCGAAGCGCACAACTGGATGGTCACACACCGAAGGCCAATTAGTGGCTGTGACGAGTATCACCTTGTTACCTCAGCGACACTTGAGCGAAAGCTAGCCGGCGACCCGGACCGGCCTGCGGCGGCGACCAAAACGTCCCCTACGTGTGGCTTTCCTAGCCCCATCGCTCTCGCGGTGTACGTCGGCGAGGCCGGCGGCCAGCTCATCCATCGCCAGAAAAAGGGCTGAGTCCGGAGCTGCTTCGGAGAGCAACCGACCGCGGCCGTGGGCGGCGTCCGCAGCTGCCACGTCCATCGGCAGCGCCGCGAAGGTGGCTGCTCCTATGTGCTGGCGGAGCGCGTCAGCTACGCCGCCGATGGGTTTGCCCACTAAGAGACCGTCGCGGAGTCGATTCACGACGACCACGACCCGGCCGCTGGCGAGCAGGCCGTCGAGCGGCTCGCCCAAGGCCGCGGCGAGTCTGGGAAGTTCACCTGCCAGCCGCGAAAGCCCGACGGGGTCAGCGCTACCAATGGCGAGGATGCGATCGGCGCTCGTGAGGCTGGTCAGGGTCGCCGCATTGCGACGTGGCGCGAGCGTGTCGTAGGAGAGCTCGTCGTCGTCTTCCAGGCAGAAACCGCAGTCGACCACCGTGACGGCCGCCAGCTGACGGCTCAGCGAGAGCACCACTTCCAGGGCCGTCGACCTCAGCTCAGGCCACCTGCTCGCCTGGCTAAGACCCGTCAGGACGCGCAGCTCAGGGCTGAGCCCCCGGCAGCACGCAGCGAGCCGGGGAACATCCAGCGACCCGGCGTTGGCCGCTCTTACGGCGGCGGCGATCCCGGGCGACTCATCAAGCAGGCCGGTGAGTATGGCCAGTGAACCCCCGTACGGATCGACATCTACCAGCAGCGTCGATTGCCGGCTCCGGGCAAGGGCATCGGCCAGGCCGAGTGCCACGGTGCTACGACCCGGGGCGCCGGTCGGACCCCAGACGGCGACGACGGTGCCACGACCAGATTCGACTTCGGCCGCTTCGACCCGCTGCGTGGGGCCAGCAAGAGCGGCTGCCGCAGCTCGAAGCGCCCCCGCCACCTGCTCTGGCGGAGCCTCTGCCGGCAGCACCAGATCGGTGCCGAGCTGGCGGAGCAGTCGCTCATCGCTCTCGTTGGCGGCAAGACCAACCGTGGCCAGCCCGCCATCGGACAGTCGATGGATCACTTCCCGATCGAGGTCACGCAGGTCAGCACTCACCAGCGCTGCCCGAGCCGTGCCGGCGGCTGCGGCAGACAGCAACTCCACGATGTCTACGCATCGCCGAACAACGGTGATAGCGAGATCGGGGTCAGCGAAGCCAGCGACGAGTGCAGCTTCCGCCGCCGGCGTGACGACCGCGGTCAAGACAGGCAGGGGTGATTCCTTGACCCCGGGCCCCAGGTCAGCCACCGTCGAACCCGGGACTGACGACGGACCAGCGTCCGAAGGGTCGCTCTGGCCATGCCCATCGATTCGCACGACGTCCACGCGCCCGGATTGGCTGGCCGCGATCGCGGTGGCCGCCTGCGCCGGTGCGACCCGCAGTACAACGGAGGTCTCCCCCGTGCTCAACGCGTCCTGCCCGACATATTCGACGTTTGTCAGGACCCGGATCTCGCGTCCCACGCCACCTCCCTGCGGACGGGAAAGCACGTAAACGTCGACGTGATCGCCTGTGGAGAGCGCAGGCAGCCGACCGGCCTTCACGATCAGCGGCAGGACCCTGCTGGGACCAGACGAGCCCGAGGCCAGCGCCTCTGCCGGCAAAAACTCTCCACTGGAGAGCGGCCGGCCGAGCGTCCGGCCGACGAGTTGCGTCGGGTCGGCGGCGAAATAGTGGCTGCCGGCCGAGGCAGGCAAATGCGCTTTGACCGACACCAGGTCGGATGCGACCAGCACGTGTCCGGCGGCCAGGGTCCGGGTCACGCTCAACCAGCGGCTGGTCTGGGTGGCGGAGCCGACGAGCCGGCCTCCCAGCACCACAGAGGCGAGTATCAGCAGCACACCCATGAGGAGCCGGGTGTCTCGCCAACGGGGCACCTGTATGCGGCGGGCGACAGGAGAGGCCGGCGACGTCACAAGTAAAGCGGGCACGCAACCTCCCTGAGAGCCGAGCTGAGTGCAATGGCGCTTGGCGGGAGGCACGCCGAGCGACGGGGTTAGTTACACACTGTAATCACATCGCGAGGCATTGCGGCGTGGTTGTCCCCAGTTCGAAGCAAACAGGCCTCATCGCAGGCAGACTGTGCTCAACGAGTCGAAGAGGAGTGTGATGGAGCAGCGGTTCTTGCTCTTGAGCGACGTGGCCGAGATCTTGAACATCTCGGCGAGCCAGGCTTATGCGCTCGTCAGAAATGACGAGCTGCAGGCGATCAAGATCGGCGGGCGCGGGCAGTGGCGGGTTGAGCGCAGCCAGCTGGAGGCCTACATCGAACGGGCCTACGCCGAGACCCGAGCCTTCATCCGGGCGAATCCGCTCGGTCGGGGTGAATCGGTGCCCAGCGACTGACCGGCGTGAAGCAGGTCAGTTTCGCCCTACAAACGCGAGCGCCGCGATAGGGATCGCATAGCCCTTCGCCGTAGGCGCGTCACCTGGCGTTGCCGAAGACAATTCAAGGTGGTCGGCGCCCACCCGCGACAGCCGGCCGTTGAGGACATCGCCGCTGGTGAGAGCGATGGTAACTCGCGACCGATCCCTAAGAATCCGGCGCAATGCCAGACGAATCGTGAGCCCGGCACCCACCCGTCCTTCCCAACCGGGCTCCGCTGAGGCAGCACCCAGCCCCTGCAACCACTGCACCGCTGCCAGCGGAACAAGCACTTCAGCGGTGCTTCCGTCGTCCTGACCAAGAAGCAGCCAGTCGATCCCCAAAGCCTGCAGATCACCAGCAAGCGCGGGGTGACCCATGACGCCGATCCGCAGCCGGTCGCTGCCGTCGGCCATCACGGGGTGGAGGCGATCGATGAGACGCAGCCGCCCCAACTCGATCCGAACGCGGTCGGAGACATCACTCCGACGCTCCGCCTCGGCTTCCGCTTCGGCCTCACCTGCCAGATCAGCAAACAGCGCGTCCCATCGCATCCGTCCCGCCTTTCGCTCTCCACAGCTAACCATGTGCGATTGACCGCACCCTAGTCGCCGCGTACACAGTGAGTCGTAGGCAAACATAGGCAAACGTAAGTATCGGGGGATACGCATGCGTCGAGGCGCGCTCCTAGCGGGTTTTGTCGGATACGCAGTGCTGCTTGCCGTTCTGCGGCCCTCAACGGCGCAGCTACCCGAGGGCGGCTGGTGGCACTGGCTGCAGACCTACCCCGAAAACGCGCTCCTGGTCGGCCTCTCCGCAGTTGCCTGGTTGATCGCCGCGTGGCTTTTCCTCGTGACCGGACTCTCACTCGTCGCTACGACATCCGGCGCCGGAGCCCGCCTTGCGACGCGGGTGCTGCGGCGCATCACACCCTTTGCGCTCAGACGCACGCTCGAGGCGGCGCTCGCCACCGCACTGGCCGTCGGACCTGCCGGGATGGCGGTCGCCGGACCGGCGGGGAGCCTCGCTTCGCCGAACCCGGTATCCGTGTCGCTGAGTCCCCTGCAGCCAGTGCCCGCCCCGATCGTCGCTCCTGCCGAGAGGCTGCCTGATCTGGATCGACCGGTTGCACCGACACCGACACCGACACCGACACCGACTGCACCAGCCACCGCGGCGCCGACCAGGTCGCCTGACAGCCATCGAGTTGTCCCAGGCGACACGTTGTGGGACGTGGCTGCTGACGCGCTGCCCGCCGGTGCGAGTCCTGCTCAGATCACCCGCTACTGGCAGCAGTGGTACGCCCTGAACCGGACAGCGATAGGGGCAGATCCAGGCCTTATCCGGCCCGGCGAGCTGCTGATTGCCCCGCAGGTGACCTCATGACACCCCCTGTAACGGTCAGCGCAAAGCCGGCCGGCTATCACGCTGAGGGAACGCTGGCGCTCAAAGCCAAATCGCTGCCGGTCGATGCTGCCGGCGACTCCACTGACCCCGACGGCGCGGGCCGCAATGCGGTCATCGTCGCGAGAGCGCTGCTCGAAGTGCTCGCCGGCTGGCGTCCAGCAAGCCAGCTCGCCGGCTGGACGAGCTACTCACTCCAGCAGGACCTGGAGCGAAGAGCGCCGCGCCGGCCGACCGGAAGCCCGCTGCAGTTGCTACGGATCCGGGCAAGCAAGCAGGCCCCCGGAATCATGGAGGTCTGCGCGCTAGCCGAGGACACTCTCCGTAAGCGGGTACGCGTGATTGCACTGCGCCTGGAGCGACGCGAGGGCGCCTGGGTGGTCACCCGGCTCCAAGCCGGATGACCAGCCGACTACACCGTCGAGCGGTGGGCCGGATCCCCGTGGCAACGCTTGTACTTTCGGCCCGAGCCGCAAGGGCACGGGTCGTTGCGGCCGGGCTTGCCGTCCTTGTCCGTAACGACTCCATTGCCCAGATCGGCCAGGTCGCCACTGCCCGGGTTGGACACGACACCGCCATCGCCATCGACACTCGGCGCCGAATAGGTCAGGCCGCGCGGCCGGGCCGCCTCGGCGAGTCCCTTGGCCAGCTGCGGCCGGGGAGCCGGGGCGGCAACGGGAGCTGGCGCACCGTTGTCTTCGCCCACGTCACCGGTTGGCTCAGCTGGTCCCGTGGCAAAGACTCCCGCGATGGCCGGATCGACATCGACGGACGGCGGCGGCTCCGCAACGAGCTCGACCTCGACGTTGAACAGGAAGCCGACCGTCTCTTCCTTGATGGCGTCCATCAGAGCGGCGAACATGTCAAAGCCCTCACGCTGATATTCGACCAGCGGGTCGCGCTGGCCCATCGCGCGCAAGCCGATGCCTTCCTGCAGGTAGTCCATCTCGTAGAGATGTTCGCGCCACTTGCGGTCAAGCACCGACAGAACCACTCGGCGTTCCAGCTCGCGCAGCACCGGGTTGCCGTCAGCACCCTCGCCAAGGCTGGCTTCGCGGCGGTCGTATGCCTCGGCGGCGTCCTCCAGCAGATCTTCGGTAAGTCCATCGGCAGTCAGTCCGTCACGCGACCCGACCTCCGGGCACTCGACGCCCACCGGATAGAGCGTGCCCAAGGCCGCCCAGAGCTGGTCGAGGTCCCATTCCTCGGGGTATCCCTCAGCGGTCGCCGAGGTGACGTATCCCGAGACCGTGTCAGCGAGGAAATGCCGGACCTGGTCGTGCAGGTCTTCGCCCTCCAGGACGCGACGACGTTCGCCGTAGATCACCTGGCGCTGCTTGTTGAGCACCTCGTCGTACTTGAGGACGTTCTTGCGGATCTCGAAGTTCTGCTGCTCCACCTGGGTCTGCGCGGAGCGGATAGCGCGAGTGACCAGCTTGGACTCGATGGGGATGTCGTCAGGAATCGACAACCGATTCATGATCGACTCGACCGCCGCGGCGTTGAACAGTCGCATGAGGTCATCGCCGAGCGAGAGGTAGAAGCGGGACTCTCCCGGGTCCCCCTGACGGCCGGCCCGGCCACGCAGCTGGTTGTCGATACGCCGCGATTCGTGCCGCTCGGTACCAAGCACATAGAGGCCCCCGAGCTCGACGACCTCCTCGTGCTCGGCCTCGACCTCTTTCTTCTTGCGGGCGAGCTCCTCGGTCCAGGCGGTCTCGTACTCCTCCGGAGTGTCAATGGGCGAAAGGCCACGTTCGCGAAGCTCGTGGTCTGCGAGCAGCTCCGGGTTGCCGCCGAGCATGATGTCCGTGCCCCGGCCAGCCATGTTGGTCGCCACCGTGACGGCCTTCAGCCGGCCCGCCTGACCGATGATCAGAGCTTCCCGGTCGTGCTGCTTGGCGTTCAAGACCTCATGCTTCACGCCGCGCTTGGTCAGCAGCTGGGAGAGGTATTCGCTCTTTTGAACGCTGGTCGTACCCACCAGCACGGGTTGGCCGGCATCGAACCGCTCCCAAATGTCTTCCACCACTGCGTCGAACTTGGCTGGCTCCGTCTTGTAGACGACGTCGGCCTTGTCTTCGCGGACCATTTCCCGGTTGGTCGGGATCGGCACCACACCGAGCTTGTAGATCTGGGCGAATTCGGAGGCCTCGGTCATGGCCGTACCGGTCATACCCGAGAGCTTCTCGTAGAGCCGGAAGTAGTTCTGCAGCGTGATGGTGGCAAGAGTTTGGTTCTCCTGCTTGATCTCGACCTTTTCCTTCGCCTCGATCGCCTGGTGCAGCCCTTCGCTGTAGCGGCGCCCCTGCAGGACACGGCCAGTGAACTCATCAACAATGAGGACCTCACCGCCGGACACGATGTAGTCCTTGTCGAGCTTGTAGAGCTCCTTGACCTTCAACGAGTTGTTCAGGTAGCCGACCAGAGGCGTGTTGACCGACTCGTACAGATTTTCGATGCCGAGCTGGTCTTCGACCTTCTCCACGCCCGCTTCGGTGATGGCGACCGTGCGCTTGCTCTCGTCGACCTCGTAGTCGACGTCCTTCTTCAAGATCGGCGCGATCCGCGCGAACTCCATGTACCAGCGGGTCGGCTGGTCGGCTGGTCCGCTGATGATCAGAGGGGTCCGTGCCTCGTCGATGAGGATCGAGTCGACCTCGTCGACGACGGCGAAGAAGTGCCCGCGCTGAACCGTCTCTTCCAAGGTCCAGGACATGTTGTCGCGCAGGTAGTCGAAGCCGAATTCGTTGTTCGTGCCGTAGGTGATGTCGCACTCGTACGCCGGCCGGCGCAGCGAGGGATCCATCGACGGATGGATCACGCCGACCGTCAGACCAAGAAAGCGGTGGACGCGGCCCATCGTTTCCGCGTCGCGCTGTGCCAGGTAGTCGTTCACCGTGATGACGTGCACGCCGCGTCCGGCGATCGCGTTGAGGTAGGCGGGAAGGGTGGAGACGAGCGTCTTTCCTTCGCCCGTCTTCATCTCCGCGATGTTGCCGAGGTGAAGCGCCGCCCCGCCCATCAACTGGACGTGGAAGTGCCGCTGGCCCAACGTGCGCCGACTTGCCTCCCTGACCGTGGCGAACGCCTCCGGCAGCAGGTCGTCGAGGGTCTCGCCATCGGCGAAGCGCTTCTTGAACTCCTCGGTCATCGCCCGCAGTTCGTCGTCGGAGAGCACCTCGAAATCGGGCTCGATCTCCTCAACGGTGTCGGCGAGCGCCTTGAGCTTGCGCAGGATGCGACCTTCGCCTGCGCGAAGCATCTTCTGCAGGACCACGTGGACTCGCTTCCGGTATCGAACCTGATGACTTCCGATGGTAGGCGCGCTGCGCACAAGGAGCGGCAGCCGCGCGAACGGCTGGAAAGGATATCGGCTCCCGGGGCGTCGCCATCAGCCACGAAGCGTTGTGCCTTAAGCGCGCGGTCAGCCGGCGGTGGCTACGACCAACAGCCTCGCGGCCAGGTCGACGGCCTGACGGGTCGCCGCTGCATACAGCGGTCCCTTGACCAAGGTGACGTCATGATCGCCGTCGACCTCGATGACTTCGGCCCCGAGCGCTACTGCGAGCGCGCGCTGCTTAGGCGGGGGCACCAGCCGATCCTGCAGCGTCACGCACACCACTGCAGGAAGCCCCAGCTCATGGGCCCAGGGGCGGCTGTCGAACTGCGAAAGCGCCCGGCCGGCGTCGATCAGGGTTCGCCCGAGCCCCCGCTGAATCTCGGCCTCGAGCCAGGCCCGCAGCGGTTGCAGGTCCCTGGACTCGTTGACCGCTTGGTCAATGGCTCGCTCGACGACCCCGTCGCCGCTGCTGACTCGCAGTCCCACTTCGGCCAGGCTCAGCAGCCGCCACTTGCTGCGGTCGGCAACGGTGGCCCGCCACTCCAGCGCCGTGGCCTGCGACACCAGCGCGCCCACCAGGTCCGGATGGCGGTGTGCGAGCAGGAGCGCGATGGGACCCCCCATCGAATAGCCCAGCACGATGGTCTGCGCCGCAGGCACGTCGAGCAGTCGCAGCAGAGCCGCCGCGTCGTCGGCGCAGTCCTCGAGGGAGAACGGCTCGGCACTTCGCATCCCCCGGCCGTGCCCACGGTGGTCGAGCGCGACCACCCGGTAGGTCGCGGCCAGGGTCTCGTACGCCGCAAAGAAGTTGATGTCCGCGCTCACGGTCCACCCGTGCAGCAGCAGGACCGTCGGAGCGTCGTCGTCGCGGGGTCCCGAATCGCGGACGAAGACCTCACCACGTTCAGGCAGATTGATGATGCGCCCTGGAATCTGGACCGGCGAGACGGGAGGCGCCCCCTCGTGGTGCGCGCCGCTGATGAATCCGACGGCGAGACCGGCCTGCTTGCGCAGGAACGGAGAACGCCGCACCGCCACTCCGGCAGCGGTAACGGTCAAGGCCCCGATGGCGGCTACGGCGCCGCCGGCACCGGCTTTTCGGCTGACCACATCAAGTGATTTCGAGGAGCTTCTCGCGCACGGCGTAGACCACGGCTTCCATCCTGGAGTGCAGCTGCAGCTTCTCCAGAATGTTGCGAATGTGGTTTTTTACGGTGTTTTCGCTGATGAAGAGCCGTTTGGCGATGTCGCGGTTGTTCATGCCCTTGGCGACCAGCTTCAGTACTTCCATCTCACGGTCGGTCAGCCGAGGGGTCGGGACCTGCTGACGCTCGTCATCCTTGCGAACCATCGTCGCGAATTCGGTGAGCAGCTTTGACGCCATGGAGGGGCTGATCAGGCTCTGGCCGTTGTAGACGGCCCGCACGGCGCTGGCGACTTCCTCGATCGAGATCTCCTTGAGCAAGTAGCCCATGGCGCCGGCTTTGATGGCGTCGTAGAGGTCTGCCTCCTCGTCGCTGATCGTCAGCATGATGATCTTGGCACTCGGTACGGCGTCCTTGATCGCGGTAGTGGCATCGATGCCGCCGCGCTTGGGCATCCGCACATCCATCAACACGATGTCGGGCGTGGTTTCGGCGGCGACCTTCAGCGCTTCAGCACCGTCGCTCGCCTCACCGACGACCTCGACGTCAGCTTCGGCGCCCAGGACCATCTGCAGTCCCCGCCTAAACAACGCATGGTCATCAACGACAAGCACTCTGATGGGATCAGCGTTCAGCCCCACCATCTCCGGCTCCCCCACGACGAACCTCCCCGCTCGAAGCCGCCCTAGCCCCAATGGGCGTCACTGGCTCCGTGACGGGGGGATATCGGTCGTTACCACCCCATCAAAAGGGATCATGTCACATGGCCTGCTCGGGCGGTTCACCCAAATGGGCGCCACCCTTTTGGGTGACACCCGGGCCATCACGCCAGCGGGTTTCGGCGAACGGTTAGCCGGTTGCCGACTCCTCGATACGCAATCGCAGGACCCCGTAGGTGTATCCACGGCGGCGGTAGACGACGCTGGGCAAGCCGCAGTCGACGTCGCAGTAGAGATAGAAGTCGTGGCCTACGAGTTCCATGCGATGCAGCGCGTCGTCGAGCGAGATCGGCGTGGCGTCGTGGGCTTTCTCCCGGACGACCAGCGGCCCGGCGGCCATCACCACGTCGTCTGACGTGCCCGTCTCCACTCCCTCCCTGTCCGGTGCGGGCGACGCGAAGCCGCCGTCGGTGGCGGCACCGGTGACCGGTTCGGCGCCGGCGTCAGGAGTGGCTTCGGCGGCTGGTGCGGCCCCGTTCCGAGCCGGCGCCGGATGCCCGTAGTGCCCTTGGTGGCGGGATCGGCGCCGGTCAGCGGCTCTTCGCAGCCGCTCTTCCAGCTTGCCCGCCGCGATGTCCAGCGCGGCGTACGGATCCTGGGCGGCTGCCTCAGCCCGGACCGCGGGCCCGCGCGAACGAAGCGTCAGCTCAACCCGGTCGCGGGACGCAGCTAACCGTGGATTCGTTTCATGGCAGACCTCGACGTCTATCCGGTACGCCTTGGGATCGAGGCGTTCCAACCCGAGGAGCTTGTCTTTGACATGCTCTCGAAAGCGGTCCGTGACCTCGGCGCGGCGACCCTTCACCACGATTTCGACTCGGTCGATCCCTTCGACGTGCTCGGTACGGTCCACACGTTCTCCTTTCGCCGTCGCGGCCGGCGCCGGACGGTGTGAGCGATGGCTGACCAGCCGGACCCGTCACGCTAGACCGACTCGCCGCGTGTTGACAGGGGGGATCCCGGCAGTGGGCTGTGCGGGATGACGGCAGCGATCACCGCCGCTCCGCCCGCAAGGACCCCACCTGCCCGCAGCGCCCGGGCCGCCTCCGCGATCGTGGCTCCGGTCGTCAGGACGTCGTCAACGATCACGACCAGCGGCGAACCGCGAGCCGCCCGACGTCCCGCACCAGTCCGGATCCGCAGCGATCCCGCCAGGTTGAGTCGCCGATCGGCCGCGTTCAGACCCGCCTGGTCCGCCACCCGACGGGCCGGTTGGAGCAGCTGCGCCCACGAGACGCGATCGCGCATCTCCCGCGGTAACCGGCGACCCAAGGCTTGCAGCAGGAAGGCCACATGGTCGATTCCGCGCACTCGAAGGGCTGCTCGGCTGGCTGGCACCGGCACCAGGAGGAGCCGCCGCCCGAGCGCGCTTTCCGCAGCTGCTAGCTGCGGCAGCGCCAGCACCGCCTGCCACAGCGCACCCGCCAACACCGGGGCAAGGTCGCGCCGGCCGCGCTCCTTGTAGGCGATCACCAGCCGCCGGCTGCTCCCGCCGTAGGGCACGGCAGCCGCGCACTCCGGGAGTCCCGGCGGAACCGGATGGGGCCGCACGACACGCGACCAGGCACCAGCGGTGAGCGACCGGCGGCAGGCCGGGCACACGGGTCCGGCCAGACCCTCGCGCGTGGATCGATCTCCGCATGGGCAGGGCCGCGGCAGCACCAGATCGGAGAGGAGACGCATCTGATCCAGAGTGAACGCGCCCCCGCCCGTCCGGACCGGCCAGCAACCGGCTGTGGATCGGGCGACTCGATCTACGGGTATGAAACGTCAGTCACAGCCGAAGGCGGACGAAGCTGCACCCACCCGTTCGCTCGAAGGAGCCAGGTGGTGGCGCCCTGCGAGATCAGCGTCGGACGGCTCTGCGCTGTGGCCACTGTTACCGGCGAGCCCGCGGCTGCGGAGGGGGAGATCGCGCCCGGCAGCGCCGGCAGCGGCGTCGGGTCGGCCACCGTATCCAGAGCCACGACTTCGGACTGCAGGATCGGCTGACCCACCGCCGCGCCTGAGCTCGCTGGCTGACCAACAACGGTGACGGACAGGTCGCCCGCCCAGCCGACTGTGCCGACGTCGACCATCCCGGTGGGTATCGGAACCCAACCGTTCACGACCAGATCGTCCGCCCTGGCCGGGTCGGACGACGCCTGGCTGATGCGTCCGACGTAAAGGCGGCGGGCGCCCGGCGGTCCCGCGACCGCGATGACGCGAGTGCCGTCACGGCTCACCACGAAAGACGACAGCGGTCCCAACGCTGCCAATCCCGGCGCGGACACCGGATGCGCCGTACCGGTGCGGGCATCGATCAGCTGCACGCTGGCCGTGCCCGCGGTGGAAGAGGCGAGCAGCAGCCGGGCCGCATCCACCCACTGGGGAGACAGGTAGCGCGTCGAGACCGCCGGTTTGAGGGCGACGACGCGCCGCTCGGTCGCGGCCAGCACCCGTCCGGTGCCGAGGTCTGCCAGCACCAGCTGCTGGCCCGTCGCGGCAAGCCGCCGCACCGCGAGCTGCCCGCCACCCGGCGCTGCCACCGGATCCGCGATCAATCCCGCTGACGCCTGGACCGGGGATGACTTGCCGCGGATCGTGACCTGCCAGGTCACCGGGTGCGTCGTGACACGCGTTCCCGAGTCGGTCAGCGTCACCAGCCCCCCGTTGGGGGCGATTCCCAACGCCGGCCCGCTCGATTGCGTGGCCAGGTCGGCCGGGATGTCAGCCGGCACAGCGCCGCCGATGTAGGGCCGCTCCTCGACGAGCACGCGCACGGTGAAGACGCCCGGCACGCTGCCCAACGACGCGGCGATCTGGGAAACCAGCATCGGCCGGCGCTGCGGAGGCACCTGGAATGCCTCGCGTCCCAGATCCACCGTCGCCTCGCCGTTGGTCACCACGACGCTGCCGAGTGCGGTCAAGCCGGGGGGAAGACCGCGGAAAGGATCAACCGTCGAGGTGCTCTCACTGCCCCAATCGGTCAGCAGGGCGTGCAGGGCCGCGCCGGCCAGACCTGCCCGGTCAGACACGACGTAGCCGGGCTGCGCCACCAGCAACGACCGGTTGGCGTTGTAGTCGTAGGTGATGACCGGGCGGTAGGCACGTGCGAGGTCGCGCGGAGTCAGCAGTACACCCGGCGGTACCGATGACAGCCGCCACTGGCCGCCGGCAAAGCGGAGGCCGTAGGCCACAGAGATCGGTCGGTCGACCGGAACGAAGGCACCGCCCATCGCTACCTGACCCAGGCTGTGGGCCGTGAGGGTGACCCGGCTGACCGCTCCGAGCCTGCTGACCTTTGCGCTCGAGAGGGTCTGGGGGTCATACACCGTCGCCGCCCCGGGGTCGACCCAGACGGCGTCGGGAGTCAGGAACTCCTGCGCGATCGTGTGGTCGGGGTCAGCCGCGGCAGCTTCGAGAAATCCGCTGACGATCTCTGCCGGCGAAGCTCCCGAAACCGGCCCCGGTGGCAGCTCGCGGATGTCCGGCTCGTCGGCCGAGGTGTCCACCGAACGCTGGTCGATACGGACTCCCGAGGGCGTGTGCAGGCCGCAGCCACCCACCAGGAGCACACCGAGTACGGCGGCCGCGAGCAAGGCCAGCGCGGGTCGAATGAACGGTCTCACGTGGTTCTGACCAGCGATGTTCCGGAGATGAGCGCCAGCGGCGACGTGCCCAACGTTCCGCCGGCCCGGCGCGGAAGCAGAAGACGGAAGCTCGCACCCTCGCCTTCGCGGCCCCAGCCGGCGAGCTGGCCGTCGTGCAACCTGGCGTCCTCCAACGCGATCGACAGCCCCAGCCCGGTGCCGCCGGTGGCACGAGAGCGGCTCGGGTCAGCCCGCCAGAAGCGGTCGAACACCCGCTCGCTGTCGGCGGCGCTGAACCCGACTCCGTGGTCGCGGACCCGGATGGCCATCGTGTCGGTGGAAGCAGCCAGGGTGACCTCGACCGGAGCCCCTTCGGCGTGGTCAATCGCGTTCGACAGCAGATTGCGCAGGATGCGGGAGACCCGCCGCGGGTCGACGTCGGCCAGCAGCACACCGCCCGGCGCCCCCGAAGGCAGGATGTCGACGTCGATGCGTGTGCCCATGCGCTCGGCGGTCGGGCCAAGCTCCTGGGCCACGCTTTTGACCAGGGCAGCGACGTCGATCGTCTCAGGCTCGAGCACCGCGGCGCGGGCGTCGTAGCGGCTGATCTCGAGCAGATCGGCCAGAAGCCGCTCAAACCGCTCGAGCTGCGTCATGAGGATCTCTGCCGAACGCGACATGGCGGGCGGAAAGTCGCCGCGCGATTCATACAAGACGTCGGCAGCCATCCGGATGGTGGCCAGCGGCGTCCGCAACTCGTGTGACACATCAGCCGTAAAACGACGCTGGGCGCTGGAAAGCTCCTCCAGCTGATCAATCTGGCGTTGCAATGCGCCCGCCATGTCGTTGAACGACGCCGCCAGCCGGGCGATCTCGTCGTCGCCCTTCACCGCCATCCGCTCCGCCAGCCGCCCGGCCGCGAAACGTTCGGCGATACGCGCTGCCATCCGGATCGGCGTGACGACCTGCCGGCTCACCAGCCAGACCACCGCCGCCAACAGCCCGATCAGCCCGGCACCGCCCACCAGCAGCACGCGGCGCACCAGGGCCAGCGTCTGCTGCTCGGTATGCAACGGAAAGACGTAATACAGCTCGTACGCGCCGACCGGCGAGGAGAGCGGAGCTCCGATGACGAGCGAGCGGGCAGGCGGGCCTCCGCTGCGAACGTCCGCGTAGGTCTCGGCCTCAGCACCGCCCCGCACTTCCTGGCGAAGGGTCGCCGGGATGTCCGCGACGTTCAGGGGGTCGGTCTGGAAGCCCGTGCTGGAGCCGTTGCTCGGCAGCACCGCAACGTCGAAGAGCCCGCTCGGACTGCCGCGCCGGCCGAGTTCGGTGGTGATGGTCTCGACCAGGGCATCAAGCGAGTCCGGGTCATCGCGCACCGCTGCGTCAAGCTGGCCACGGGCGTACACCAGTCCGGACGAGACATCACCCAGCGCGGCTCGCCTCTTGTCGGCCAGCAGTCCGTGTCCGACCCTGCCGATCAGAAAGACGCCGAACAGCGCCATGACGACGCTCGACAGCAGCAAGGTCAGCGCGACGACGCGAAGCCGCAGCGAGCGCCTCCAGGCGCGGGTGCCCGACCGGAACCACAAGGCCGGCGTTCTTCGGAGTGGCCGGGACGCGTGCGGACTTTTCACGGTGGCCCGGCGCGGTAGCCGACTCCCCGCACAGTGATGACCACCCGCGGATGCTCGGGGTCGCGCTCCACCTTCGCCCGCAGCCGTTGCACATGGACGTTAACGAGCCGGGTGTCGCCTGCGTGCCGGTAACCCCAAACCTGGGTGAGCAGCGCTTCCCTGGTGAGCACGAGCCGGGGACTCCGGGCGAGCGTCACCAGCAGGTCAAATTCCAGCGGGGTCAGCGCCAGCGGTTGCCCGTCGCGTCGCACATCGTGGCTGCCGACGTCGATCTCGACGTCGTCGATGCGCAGCTGCTCGGCGGCGCCGGTGGTCAGGCGCCGCAATCGGGCCCGGATACGGGCGACGAGCTCGGTCGGTTTGAACGGCTTGACGACGTAGTCATCCGCTCCGGCTTCGAGCCCACGAACCACGTCGGCGGTATCGGTGCGAGCGGTCAGCATGACGATCGGCACACCGCTTTCGGCGCGGATGTCATGGCATACGGCGAGCCCGTTGCGACCGGGAAGCATGAGGTCAAGCAGGACGACGTCAGGACGCGCGCGATGAAAGCCCTCCAGGGCCCGATCCCCGTTCGCTACGAAGAAGGGCTCGAAACCCTCCCGCCGCAGCACGATGCCGAGCATCTCGGCGAGCGCCGCGTCGTCGTCCACGACCAGCACCCTGGGACGCACCGCGGGACCCTCCGTGGCGGCAGCCGAAGGCCCAGCGTCGGTCATCTTTCCGTCCCACCTCTCACCGCGGCACGATCATTTACGCACGTTCACCTGTGTGTGTCGGCGCTTGCCGACACATCATGGTGCCTCTCGTGGCAGGTCGCGGCGGCTAGCCTTGGACCCGCGACCTGTCGGGCGCGGATACGGGAGAGCGTGAATGGGGCAGAATCCGGCCGAAGGCGGGTCGCCGCAGGACGGCGAGCCGGGGTGGCAGTCGCCCTCTCAAGGCTCCTCGCCGCCGCCTGACCAGCCCGCTCAGCCGGCCGGGCCGCCCGCCGCATATCAGCCGCCTCCTGGCTACGGCCCGCCACCCGGGTACGGGCCTCCTCCGGGTTACTCGCAGCCCCCTTCTTATGGGGCACCCCAGGGTTATGCACCGCCGCCCGGATACGGGTACCCGCCCGCTCCCCAGTACCAGCCGCCGGGGCCCGGGATGCCACTGGCCGACAAGCCGGGAGTCATCCCACTACGGCCGCTGGCTGTCGGCGAGCTGCTCGACGGCGCCTTTGCCACAATCCGGTTGAACCCGAGGGCCATGCTCGGGCTCGCGTTCGTCATCGTGCTCTTCGGTCAACTGGTCTCGCTGGCTCTCAACCTGGCCGCCAATGACGCCAGCAACGTGACCCGGTTCGTCGTGTGGGTCGTTGCGCTCGTCATCACCCAGCTCATGACCACCATCACCTCGGGTGTGGCGGTCATCGTCATCGGCGAGGCGGTGCTCGGCGATCGGATCACCCCGGGCGACACCTTGGCCCGGCTGCGTGGGCGGATCTGGCGGCTGATCGCGCTGGGCCTGCTGGTCTCGTTGATCACGGTGGTCGGCTTCTTTCTGTTCGTGATCCCCGGGATCTACCTGGCCGTCGCGCTGTCGCTCGTGACGCCGGCGTTCATCCTGGAGAAGACGGCCGTACGGGCGGCGCTGCGGCGCTCCAACGAGCTGGTGCGGGATGCCTGGTGGCGCACGCTCGGCATCCTGCTGCTGGCCTACCTCGTCGGCACCATTATCAGCGGCCTCATCCAGCTTCCTTTCACAATCTTTGCCGGTGGCGCCTCCGGGTTTCTGACCCCGAGCGGAGACATCAGCACCGCAAGCCAGATTCTGGTGACCGTCGGGCGAGTGATCGGAGACACCCTGACGATCCCGATCATCGCCGGCACGATCGCCCTGATGTACGTGGATAGGCGCATGCGCAGGGAGGGCCTCGATCTGGTGCTGGCGCAGAGCGCCCGGGAGCGACGGGGACAGTCCTGATCGCCCCCTTGACCCGCGAGGGCGCCGCGCAAGCCGCCCACGACGAGCTGTCCAAGCGGATCTACCAGCAGGCGCAGCCGTCCGTCACGCAGCGGATCTTCAGCGCTGTGCTGCGCTGGATCGCCGACGCCTACCACCGCATCGTCAACGCCACGCCGGGAGGCGCGGTGGGGCTGCTGATCATCGTGGCCGCCGTCGCCGGGCTCGTCGTGGTGCTGCTGCGCCGCCGTGGGGTGTCCGCGCGGGTCCGGAGAAGCGGCGACTCAGGGCTCGAGCTGGCGCCGGAACAGACTTCTGGCGAGTTGCGTGCGGAAGCCGACGCCATGGCGGCGGCCGGCGACTGGGCCGGGGCCGTACGCGCCCGGCTGCGGGCGGTGGTGCGCTCCCTGGAGGAGAAGGGCATCCTCGATCCGCGACCGGGCCGCACCGCGGCGGAAGTCGCCGCCGAAGCCGGCGGAGAACGCCCCGAACTGCGCGAACCCCTCTGGAAGGGCGCCCTGACCTTCGGTGAGATCTGGTACGGCCACCGGACGGCGACCCCTGCGGATGACCGGGTCATGCGTGAGCTGGACGCGGCGGTGAGCCGCCGGGGCGCGCTTCGCGAGGTGGGATGAGCGCCCTGGGCATCGGCACGTTGGAGCGCGAGGCACCGGGTCTGGCGACGCCGCCACCAGCGGCCGGAAAGCCTCCGCCCAGGAGGCGCCGCACTCTCGTCGTCGCCGCCATCGCGCTTCTCCTGCTCCTGATCACGCTCGTCGCGCTGACGACTCATTCGTCGGCCGGTGGTGAGTTGGATCCGCGTTCAGCGGCGCCCGACGGCTCCCGGGCGCTGGCGGCGCTGCTCCGGGAGCAGGGGGTCACCGTCAATCGAGGTTCGGCCGCCGGTCCCGGTCGCACCGTCCTGGTGCCTTTCCCGCAGGCCCTCACCTCAGCCGATCTGTCGACCCTGCTGGAGTCGGGCGCCGACGTGGTGCTCGTCGATCCGGGTGAGGTGGACGCCGCCCAGATCGTCCCCACTTCGGGGCTCGGTGTCCGCACCCGCTCCCCCGGCTGCGATCTCGACATCGCCCGGACAGCCGGGCCCGCGCGCCTTGGCGGCACGGCCTATGTCAGCGGCAACGCCGCGACGTCCTGCTACGACGGTGCGCTGCTGTCCCTTCCCGCCGGAACGACGCCAGGCGGGGGCCGGCTCACCGTGCTGGGGTCCTCGGACTTCCTCATGAACGCCCGCCTTGACCAACAGGGCAACGCGGCCCTTGCCATCGGCCTGCTATCCCGTCGCCCGGCCCTGACCTGGTACACCGTCCGGCGCGCTTCGGGCGGGACGAGCCTCACCGACCTGCTCCCGGCGTCGATCCCCTGGGCGCTGCTTCAGGTCGTCATCGGCCTGGCCTGGATCGGTGTCTGGCGCGGCCGGCGACTGGGCCCGATCGTGACCGAGCCGCTGCCGGTGGTGGTGCGGGCAGCAGAGACCGTGCTCGGGCGGGCGCGCCTGTATGCAGCGGCCCGCGCCCGGCGCACCGCCGCGGAAGCGCTTCGGCAGGGCAGCCGAGCCCGGCTCGGAATCCTCATGCACGTCGACGCCCAGGACCGCGGCGGGATCGCGGCGACACCGCAGGCCCTCATCACCGCGATCGCCGATCGGACGGGCTTGGCGCCGGACGCCATCGCTGACCTGCTCCACGACAACGGCAGATACCGTGCCGACGAGTCGGACGCCGCCCTCGTCAGCCTGGCCGGCGAGCTGGACAAGCTCGAAGACCACGTCAGGGAAGGGGCCCGTCGATGACCAGTCCGCAGGCGTCCGCGCGCGAACCGTTTCTGGCGCTGCGTAGCGAGGTGGCGAAGGCGGTGGTGGGCCAGGACGCGGCCGTGTCCGGACTGGTCGTCGCCCTGCTGTGCGAAGGTCACGTCCTGCTGGAAGGCGTCCCCGGGGTTGCCAAGACCCTGCTGGTGCGGACGTTGTCGCGGGCCTTGCAGCTCGATTCCAAGCGGGTGCAATTCACCCCCGACCTGATGCCGAGCGACATCACCGGATCACTCATATTCGACGCCCGCACCGCGGACTTCGACTTTCGCCCCGGTCCCGTCTTCACCAACGTGCTGCTGGCCGACGAGATCAACCGGACCCCGCCCAAGACGCAGGCCGCCTTGCTGGAGGCGATGGAGGAGCGGCAGGTCACCGTCGAGGGCGACGCCCGTCCGCTGCCCGCCCCCTTCATGGTCGTGGCGACGCAGAACCCCATCGAGTACGAGGGCACCTACCCCCTGCCGGAGGCTCAGCTGGATCGCTTCATGCTGAAGCTGACCCTTCCGCTGCCCCCGCGCGCCGAGGAGCTGCTGGTCCTGTCGCGCCACGACGCAGGGTTCGACCCGCGTGATCTGGCGGCCGCCGGAGTGCAACCGGTCGCCGGCCCGGCCGAGCTCAGCGTCGCCCGTCAGGCCGTGGCAGCGGTGACAGTGCGGCCCGAGATGATCGCCTACATCGTCGACATCGCCCGCGCCACCCGCGAGGCCCCAGCGCTCTCGCTCGGAGTCTCACCGCGCGGCGCGACGGCACTGCTGGCCGCGGCAAAAGCCTGGGCCTGGCTCTCCGGCCGCGACTATTGCACGCCCGATGACGTGAAGGCACTGGCCAGGCCGGCGCTTCGGCACCGCGTCGCGCTGCGGCCCGAAGCCGAACTCGAAGGTGTCAGCGCTGACACGGTGCTGGATGCGATCCTGGCCACCGTTCCCGTGCCCCGGTAGCCGGCGGCCCTTCCCATGGCTGTCACCGGACGCGCCGGGCTGATCGCGCTGGCGCTGACACTCGGCGTGCTGGTGGCCGGCGAGCCGGCAGCCGTGGTGGTCATTGCGAACGCCGTTCTGCTGCTGGTCGTCCTGCTCGATGTCGCACTCGCGAGCAGTCCCACCCAGCTCGTCATCACCCGATTGCTGCCACCGGGAGGACGACTCGGAGAGCCGCTGGAAGCCGGGCTGATCGTCAGCAACGCCGGGACCCGGGCCGTTCGTGCGTTGATACGCGACGCCTGGCCCCCCTCGGCGGGCCTGCAGCCGCCAAGCGCGGAGGTGCGAATCCCGGCTGGTGAACGCCGCCGGCTGCCCCAGCAGCTGCTGCCATCCCGCCGCGGCGATCGAGCCGCAGTCAGCGTCACGATCCGTTCCTACGGGCCCCTCCAGCTGGGCGCCCGCCAACGCACCGTCTCGGCGCCAGGCCGAATCCGAGTACAGCCGGCCTTCCCCTCGCGCCAGCTGCTGCCGGAAAAGCTCTCCCGGCTGCGGGTCATCGAGGGCCTTGTCGCGACCCGCGGACCTGGACGCGGGACGGAGTTCGACAGCCTTCGCGAATACGTCCGCGGCGATGACGTCAGGACGATCGACTGGCGCGCCTCCGCCCGCCGCTGGGCCACCAACACCAGCACTACCAGTGGCGTAGGCGCCGGCAGCTCACTGCAGGTGCGCCAATACCGGCCCGAGCGCGACCGCCGGCTCATCGTCGTGCTGGACACGGGACGCACCAGCGCCGCCCGCGTCGGAGATGCTCCGCGGCTGGACGCGGCTCTCGACGCGGCGCTGCTGCTGGCCGCCGTCGCGCTGCGTGCCGGAGACCGGATAGATCTGCTGGCCGCCGACGCCGTCCCGCGTGCCTTGCTGGAGAGAGCCAGCCTCGCGTCGCTGTCCGATGCGATGTCGGTCCTGGAGCCGCAACTGGTGGAGGCCGACGCGGGCGCCATCGTGGGACAGGTCCTGCGGCTGGCGCGCCGGCGCTGCCTGGTGGTGCTTTTCACCGACCTGACCGCCGCCGCCGTCGAGGAGGGACTCGTGCCCGCCCTGGCTCCGCTGCTGCGACGCCACGAACTCCTGGTGGCCGCCGTCGCCGACCCCCGCGTCGCTGAGCTCGCGCTCGGTCGGGGTAGTGCCGAGGCCGTGTACGGAGCAGCCGCCGCCGAACGATCTCTCGCCGAGCGGCGCCGACTCGCTGCCGTGCTACGCCGTCGCCGCGTCGAGGTGGTCGACGTTTCGCCAGAGCATTTCGCGTCGGCCGTCAGCGATCGCTACCTCGCCCTCAAGGCCGCCGGCCGGCTCTAACGCGGCAACGCGACAGGAGCCAGGTCGATCTCGTCGAGTCCCGTCAGGTCGCCACTGGCGCCCTCCTCGCGTGCCCGGCGGCCAAGAACCAGGATCAACATGACCATCCCGATTTCGGCGATCACGCCGATCGCCAGCCGGGCCCACGAGGGCAGCCCCGACGGGGTGACAAAAGCTTCGATCAGACCGCTGACGAACAGCACCGGTACTAGCCCGATCGCAATGGCGATAGCGGCCCGGCCCTCCTGAGCCAGCGCCTCCGAGCGACGACGCGGGCCCGGGTCGATGACCTTCCACCCCATTCGCAGGCCGGTGGCGCCCGCGATGAAGACGGCCGTCAGTTCGAGCATCCCGTGCGGAAGGATCAGCGTGAAGAACTCGCCGGTCTTGCCGCAGGTCGCGAGATAGCCGCCGCTGACACCGATGTTGACGGCGTTGGAGATCAACACGTACGCGGTCGGGATGGCGAGCAGACCACCGAACGTGATCGCGGCCGCAGCGATGAGGGCGTTGTTGGTCCATACGTGGGCGGCGAACGAGCCGGCTGGGCTGCTCTTGTAGTAGTCGGCGAATTCGCTCTGACACAGGAGACGGACGCGGCTCGGTGGCACGAGCGACTGGGCCACCTTCGGATCGTTCGCGATCCAGAGCCCGAGCCCGAGCGACATGAGCAGGCATCCGACCGTGACCCAGAAAATCCACCAGCGGCGTTCGTAGAGCGCGCCGGCGAGATCGACCAGTAAGAACTGCCGGACGGCTGCCGCGTTCATCCGGCCGGACCCGGTCGTGGCCGCCCGGGCCCGCGTGACCAGTGACGACAACGAATCGACCAGTACCGGGTCGGGCGTGCGGGTACGGACCACGGACAGGTGAGTGGCGGCCCGTTGGTAGAGGTCGACCAGCTCGTCGAGCTCGGAAGGGTCCATCGATCGCGGACGCGAGGCGCGCCGGACCAGGAGCTCGAGGCGCTGCCATTCGGGGCGGTGCGTGGCCACGTATACGTCCAGATCCACGCGGCCGACCACCTCGGTTCGTTCGGCGCGCTGTCCGCTTCGCGCGTGTGGGCGATGCTAAGGGAGTGAGCTCGTACGGCGGCAGTCGACCGGCGCACCCCGCCGCGCTCGGTTACGCGCCGCTGGTGAGCGGTGAAGCAGTCTCGATCGATCTGCGGGTCGCCCGTACCGGCAGCCGCGCGATCGCCGCCATGCTCGACTTCACCCTCGAGATTTTTCTGCTGATTTTCGCGAGCGCCGTGCTGGCCAACCTGGTGAGTCTGGACACAG
Source organism: uncultured Actinomycetota bacterium (assembly GCA_963839015.1). Taxonomy (GTDB): domain Bacteria; phylum Actinomycetota; class Actinomycetes; order Frankiales; family Frankiaceae; genus DATAZK01. The sequence continues at coordinate 81,627 of CAWITL010000006.1, forward strand.
CGGCTCGTAGCGCCCTGTCCATCGGTGTCTTCGTGCTGATCTTCCTCGGCTACCCGGTGATCATGGAGACAGCATGGGGCGGTCGGACTCTTGGCAAGGCGGCGATGGGCCTGCGAGCTACCCGCGACGACGGAGGCCCGCTGCGCTTTCGGCAAGCCCTGGTCCGCGGGCTGATGGGCCTGTTCATCGAGAAGCCTGGAATCTCCCTTGGCCTGGTGGCAGTGGTGTGTTCCATGATCTCCGTGCGAGGCAAGCGGCTTGGCGATCTGCTCGCCGGCTCGGTCGTGCTGCAGGTGCGGCTGCCGAGTTCGGGGGCCTACGTGCCGGGGATGCCGCCGCCGCTCGCCGGATGGGCCACCGCCTTGGACCTTTCCCGCTTCGACGACACATTGGCCCTGCAATGCCGACAGTTCCTCGGCCGTGCCGGTCAGCTGTCGGACGAGGCCCGCGAGCGGCTTGGCAGTTCGCTGGTGGCGGCAGCGCAGGCGGCGATCGTCACCCCTCCTCCGCCCGGGACGCCGGGCTGGGCCTACCTGTCAGCGGTGCTGGCAGAACGTCGCCGCCGCGAGGAGCGGCGGATTTTCGCTGCCGCCCATCCGGCGCACTCAGCGGGACCCGGATTCCCGCCTCCGGCACCCCTCGGACAGCGGCTGCCGGAAGCGCCAGGATCCTTCGCGCCGCCCGCCTAGCGGGAGATTCGCGCCTTGAGATCCTGGATCGCCGCGATCGGGGTGGGATCGATGCCTGAGCCGAGTGCGGTGTAGACCGACCCGTAGTCGATGAGACCTATCAGCGAGGCCAGTCGCTCGAGCCGGGAATGTCCTTCAGCGGTGAGCTCCGACAGGGGAACACCGCGGTTTTCCGCGATGTCCTTGGACACTTCGGCCCGCCGCGTCACCTGCGGATGCTCGTCCACCGGGTCGCGCAGCAGGACGAGCCGGAGCTGCCCCGCGGAATCCACCGGGTCGGCGAAGATGTCCGCGGCTGACCCGGCGGCACCGTAAGGACCGTCGAAGCTGACAACCTGGTTGTGATTGGCCTCGGGCAGGGATGAGGAGATCGCCGGCAGCTTGGCGTTTTCATTCCACTGGCAGCCAAGGCGAAGCGCTGCCACTGTCGTAATCGGCGAGCAGCCCCACACCATCGGCAGGGTGTCTGCAAGCGCGAGCGCGAACTCCTTGCCGGGGTTGACGAAGGCTTCGCTGCCCGGTCGACACAGCGCCGCGAGCTCGTCCAAACGGACTGCGGTGGCTTCCAGTGACGCCGGCGAGCCGTCCGCCAGGCCGAGCTCGGCGGCGGCAAGGATCAGCGGCACGGAAAGCGCCCAGATCATGCTTCGTGGCAGCCGCCCAACGGCCCTGACGGGCACGAACGGCGCCCTCCCCTGCTCTGCGATGAACGCGAGCTGGGTGTCGACCGCTCCCACACCGAGCAGCCGGCAGCCGCGGCGGAGCGCCTCGGAGAAGCAGGCGAGGGTCTCCTCGGTACCTCCGGAACAGGACACCCCGCAGACCAGATCCGCAGCGCCAACCCAGCCCGGCAGGCTATAGCCCTTGACGACGTAAACGGGGACCGCAGACTCCGTCCCGCACACGGCCGCGAGCACGTCGCCGGCGATTCCGCTGCCCCCCATGCCCAGCACGACAATCGCCCGCGGGCGGCCGTCTTCCGACAGTCGCGACAGCCCGGCTTCCGCGGCAAGCAAGGCAGCCTCACGTACCTGCGCACCCGACGTCGCGACGGCCCGCAGCATCTCCCCCGGATCGCCGGCGATGAGTTGATCAGCGCTGTTGAGAAGGGCCTCGTCCAGCGCCACGCTAGGCCCCGGCAGGCGCGACCGGCGGCTTTTCAGCCTCGTCGATCAGCATCACCGGAATGTCGTCACGCACCGGGTAGCGATAGCCACAGTCGTTGCACACCAACCGCTCGGCGGCCTCGTCCGCCGTGAGCTCGCCGTGGCAATGGGGGCAAGCCAGGATCTCCAGCAGCGCCGGGTCGAGATTCACTGCCGTCCTCCACGGATCGTCGTCAAAACATCGTCGCGAAGCGCGGCGACCTCAGCGTCGTCCTTCGCCTCCACGTTGAGTCGCAGCAGCGGCTCGGTGTTGGAAGGACGGACGTTGAACCAGGCGCCGTCGCTCAGTTCGACCGTCAGCCCGTCCAGGTGGTCGATCTGCACGCCGGAGCGGGCGCTGAACTCCGCCTCGATGGCGCTGGCGATGCCCTCCTGGTCGGACACCTCCGTATTGATCTCCCCGCTCGCGGCATAGCGCGAGTATTCGGCCAGCAACGCCGACAGCGTGCCCTGCTGGTTGCCGAGGGCAGCCAGCACATGCAGCGCGGCGAGCATCCCCGAATCGGCTCGCCAGAAGTCGCGGAAGTAGAAGTGCCCGGAGTGCTCGCCGCCGAAGATCGCACCGGTCTTGGCCATCTCGCCCTTGATGAAGGAGTGACCGACCCGGGTGCGCACCGGCGTGCCCCCGTGCTCGCGGACGATCTCGGGTACCGCATGGGAGCTGATCAGGTTGTAGATCACGCTGGAGCCGGGCTCGCGGGCGAGTTCACGCACCGCGATCAGCGCGGTGAGCACACTCGGGGAGACGATCTCGCCGCGCTCGTCGACCACGAAGCACCGGTCGGCATCGCCATCGAACGCGAGGCCGAGGTCAGCATTGGTCTCGCGAACCTTGGCCTGCAGGTCGCGCAGGTTCTCTGGGTCGATGGGGTTCGCCTCGTGGTTGGGGAAGTTGCCGTCGAGCTCGAAGTAGAGCTCGGTCAGCTCCACCGGCAGGTCGGCGAAGACCGTCGGGACGGTGTGGCCCCCCATCCCGTTGCCGGCATCGACGACGACCTTCAACGGTCGGATGCCCGTGAGGCCGGGGACCAGTTCGTGCATATACGCCGCGTACTCGGTGAGCACGTCGTGCTGGGTGATCTTGCCAGGAGCACCGTCGTAACCGGGCACCCCGTTTTCGAGCATGTCGCGGATCTCGCGGAGGCCGCTCTCCTGGCCGACTGGGGAGGCTCCGGCTCGGCAGAGCTTGATGCCGTTGTACTTCGCCGGATTGTGCGACGCGGTGAACATCGCGCCTGGCATGTTCAACCGGCCCGAGGCGAAATAGAGCATGTCGGTGGAGGCCAGGCCGGCTTCGACGACGTCAGCACCTTGGGCGGTCGCGCCTTGGGCGAAGGCGGCAGACAGCGGCCCGGATGACGACCGCATGTCGTGCGCGGTCACGATCGACGAAGCGCCGGTGAGCCGGACAAAAGCGCCGCCCGCCGCGTAGGCCAGGTCTTCGTCAATGTCTTCGGGCACCAAGCCGCGGATGTCGTACGCCTTGACAATCTTTGATAAGTCGCGCACCCGACGACCTTATCCGGACCTGAAAGATCCGGACCTGCGGGATCCGAACCCGCGTTTCGCCGACTCTGGCTGGTTGAAACCTGGCTGGTCGGCGCTAACGCCGGCGCGTGCGGTCCAGCACCCCCGTCAGGGCCAGATCGCCGCTGGTGCCGCTCCAGACCTTGTGTTCACAGTCATGACACGACGTGAAATCCACCGGAGTGCCGTCCGTCAGGGTCATCGAGATCCGCGTGATTCGGCTGCTCTGACAGGCTGCACAAGTGACGCCGAGTAGATGCTTCGGATCGGGGCGCATGCCGACCGTACCGGCGAGACTGGGGAGCGAGACCGGGCGACGGACGGGCACTAGGGGCACCTTTCACCAGCTACCGGCAACCACATTGCCGATTCGTTGGCGACCTATCGGCGTGTCGGTTTGCAATCCGACACCCGTAAGGGTGACTCTCTGCGATTTGTCGATTACAGGACGCTTACGGCCCCGGTAGAACCCGCAAATGGCCGCGGCTGCGTACGCCGGTCGGAGCAGGCGGCGCCGGTCGAGCCGCCTCTCGCACCGCATCGGCCAAAGCCTCGAGATCATCATTGCTCGGGACATGCGGCGTTTTCTCACCCTCGACCCGCACGACAGCCCAGCCTCGCGGGACTGTGAGGCGGTCGGCGTGGCCGGCGCAGAGGTCATAGGCGTGCGGCTCGGCGAAGGGTGACAACGGTCCCAGCACAGCCGTGGACTCGACGTAGGCGTAAGTGAGAGTGGCGACGGCAGCCGAACTGCACGCCGCCCTCGAGCAGCGCCGGGGCATCACCGGTTTGACGTTAGCCCCGCGGACAGCCCGCCGCGGCAAAGAGCGGCGCAAATCGAGCCGTGTCGCGGCGCCCGGCTCTCGTACGCTGCCCGCATGGCCCTCGATCCCACCCGCGCCCGGCGGGTACGCCGGCTGCGTGATCGCCGGGGACGCGGCTTGCGCGGCCGCCTCACCCCCCCGGAGGTCCCGCTCAGTCGCACCCGGGCCGATCAGTTCGATGACGTGGTCCGTGAGGCGGTCGCCCATCTTGACCACCGCTGGTCGGCTGAGCTTGCTGAGGTGGAGTTCGTCGTCGACGAGGTGCCCCCGACCGACCCAGCCGCACCAGAGCGTCGGGCGAACGCGGACACCGACCCGGCGGCGGGTGATCCGGTGGATTCATTGGACTCGGTCGATCTGGACTCACCGCCCGAGCAGGTGCAGCTCTCCAAACTGCTGCCAGCGAGCGGCACGGGTCGCAACACCCGGCCGCCGCAGATCGTTCTTTACCGGCGCCCCCTCGAGCTGCGGGCCCTCGATCAGGACGATCTGGCCGAACTGGTCCTCGACGTGCTGATCCACGAGGTGGCCGACCTCCTCGGAGTCGGTCCGGAGGTCATCGACCCCGAGGGGCACGGCGACGCCGATTACGACTGACGCGCGGTCACGATCAGGGCTGCTGCCCGCCTTCCCCAGGCGGTCAGCTGGCCCGCCGGCGCAGCTTGCGACGTTCACGCTCCGACAAACCGCCCCAGATCCCGAAGCGCTCATCATTGGCGAGCGCGTATTCAAGGCATTCGACCTTGACCTCGCACTCAGTGCACACCTTCTTGGCGTCGCGCGTACTCCCGCCCTTCTCCGGAAAGAACGCTTCCGGATCGGTCTGGGAACACAGCGCCTTTGCCTGCCACTCGAGCACCTCTTCGTCGAGGTCGAGCAGGAAGCTTTCGGTCTCACTTTCGACGTTCATGGACTCCTCCGAGACTCCTTGGCGAACACCCGAGCGCTGTCGGGCGCGAGTGGAAGGTGTCCACGCCGTAGGCCGGAATCCGCTCGGTAGCGCATCCCAACCCCCGGCAGGGGGAATGACACGCTTGAAATTACATCGGCTGAAGACGCATCCGTCAACCGTTTCAGCGAAAAGTATTCGCGCAACTACGCTGGGCGATCATGGCAGCCCAGCGGTATCACGCGTCGGCTACGCAGTCGAAATGTGCCGGCAACGCGTCTCGGGTCGGTTCAGCCGACCGCAAACGAGCGGCGTGTTGACGCAGAACGCCGGTCTTGCGGGCGCACCCTCATTCGTTTGTGCTCCGTTGATTTTCAGCCGACGGCGTCATGCACACTCGGCAGATCAAGGCGCACCGCAGACGCGGCCGGGCGCAGCTGAGCCGTTGCAATGCGGGCCAGTTCGCGGCGTTCGGCAGCCACCTCGCCGTAGGTGGTCGTGCGCTGCATGAGAGGGCGACCGGCTGCTGCCGCCATCTCCTCGAGCTCGGTCACCGTCTTCAGCGAACCGTGCTCGGAGCCGGCCATCCGGCTGATGGTCTCCTCCATCAACGTTCCGCCCAGATCGTCCGCCCCGCCCGCCAGCATGGTGCGGGTGCCTTCGATACCGAGCTTGACCCAGGACGTCTGGATGTGGTCGATCGACCCGGCCAGCAGGATGCGAGCCATGGCATGCACGGCCCGGTTCTCCGTCGGGGTGGGCCCAGGCCGCGCGATACCGGCCAGGTAGAGCGGCGCGCTCTGGTGCACGAAGGGCAGCGGCACGAATTCGGTGAAGCCGCCGGTCTCGTCCTGGATCCCGCGCAGCACCCGGATGTGGGCCAGCCAATGGGCAGGGGTGTCGACGTGCCCGTACATCATCGTGGAGCTGGTCCGGATACCGAGCCGGTGGGCGGTGGTGACGACCTCGATCCAGGTGGCTGTCGGCAGCTTGCCCTTGGTCAGGATCCAGCGCACATCATCGTCGAGGATCTCGGCGGCGGTGCCAGGCAGGGTGTCGACGCCGGCCTCCTTGGCGGCGGCCAGCCAATCGTGGATCGACATCGCGGTGCGCGAGGCGCCGTTGACCACTTCCATCGGGCTGAAGGCGTGGACGTGCATCTGCGGGACGCGGCGCTTCACTTCGGCGGCGAGGTCGAAATAGGCCGTGCCGGGAAGGTCGGGGTGGATCCCGCCCTGCATGCAGACCTCGCTGGCACCAATCGCCCACGCCGCCTCGGCGCGCGTGCCCACCTCATCGAGCGACAAGCTGTAGGCGTCGGCATCGGTACGCCGCTGGGCAAACGCGCAGAACCGGCAGCCGGTGTAACAGACGTTGGTGAAGTTGATATTGCGGTTGACGACGTAGTGCACGACGTCGCCCACGCGTTCCTTGCGGACCTCGTCGGCCAGCTCGGCAAGGGCGTCGATCTCGGCGCCGGGCTCCGGGTCGAACAACACCAGTGCAGCGGCGTCGCTCATCGCCGGGCCGCGCGCCTCAGCTTCCCGCAGCGCCGCCGCGTATTCGGGCCGCATCCGTTCGCTGGCCGGCACCGCCGGAGCCCCCGTGCCCCGATGGCGGGCGGCATCGGAGACGACGAGCGATCCCCAGTCGCCGTAAGCCGAATCGAAGTCGCTTCGGGTCTCGGTCCGGCGACCCTCGGTGTCGATGGCGGTGTCCAGATTCGTACGGCCGGCGCTGGCCAAACCACCGTCGGGCTCCTGCCAAACCAGACCCTCCGGAATGGCCTCTTCACGGGCCAGGCCGGTCGCCGGGTCAACCAAAGCCGAGACATGAGCCCGTAGGCGCGGATCCAGCCAGGGCTCGGCGAGGTATGGCGGATGGGCCGTGAGCCGCTCCCGGAGCGTGAAACCGGCCGCCGCACACCAGGAGGACAGCGAATCCAGCTGAGGCCAGGGTCGCTCGGGGTTGACGTGGTCAGGAGTGAGCGGACTAACACCGCCCAGGTCATCGACTCCGGCGGCCAGTAGCCGGGCGACGTCGTCGGGCTCCACCAGGTTGGGCGGCGACTGGACTCGGGCGCCCGGACCCAGGACGAGCCGGGCGACGGCGATCGCGGCGAGGAGTTCATCGGACTCCAGGTCGTCGCTGCTGCGCATCGCCGTATCCGGTTTAGCGCGAAAGCCTTGGACGAGCACCTCTTGGATGTGGCCGTACTGACGCGACATCTTGCGCAGCGCGAACAGCGCGTCGACGCGATCCTGCAGGCTCTCACCGATCCCGACCAGAATCCCGGTGGTGAACGCAACGGTGCAGCGGCCGGCGTCCTCGATCACCCGGAGCCGAACCGCGGGATCCTTGTCCGGACTTCCGTAGTGCGGGCCGCCGGGCTCCTCGAAGAGCGCCCGCGACGTCGTCTCCAACATCATCCCCATGGACGGGGCGACCGGCTTGAGACGCTGGAAGTCCTCCCAGCTCAGCACTCCGGGATTGAGATGCGGCAGCAGCCCGGTCTCTTCCAGCACCCGGATGGCCATCGCCCGCAGGTAACCCAGCGTCGAGTCGTAACCGTGGGCGTCGAGCCATTCGCGGGCCGCCGACCAGCGATCTTCGGGCTGATCACCCAGCGTGAAGAGGGCTTCCTTGCACCCGAGCGCCGCGCCTTGGCGGGCGATCTCCACCACCTCGTCGGGCGAGAGGTAGGGAGCCGGCAGCCGGCCGGGAGTGGTGGCGAAAGTGCAGTAGTGACAACGGTCCCGGCACAGCCGGGTCAGCGGGATGAAGACCTTCTTGCTGTAGGTGACGACCCCGGGGCGCCCCGCGGCAGCCAACCCGGCGTCGCGCACCCGCGCCGCACTGACCATCAGGTCGGTGAGGTCGGAACCTCGTGCGTGTAAGAGGACCAGCGCCTCGTTGGCGTCCAACGTGACGCCGTCGCGCGCACGCCGCAGCGCACGTCGCATCGCCGACTCGCTTGGGCCCACACCCTGCTCCATCACCACTGGATCACCACGTCGCCACCGTATGTCGCAAGGCCAAGCGGGCCGCGGGGATTCCCGGTGATTGACTGGAAGGGTGCGAATCGTCGTGCTCGCCGGGGGCTTTGGTGGCGCCCGGTTCCTGCGTGGGCTGCAGCGAACTGCGCCCGACGCCGAGATCACGGCCATCGTCAACACCGGCGACGACATCACGCTTCACGGGCTGCGCATCTGCCCCGATCTCGACACGATCATGTACACGCTCGGCGGGGGCCTGGACGAGGAGCGAGGCTGGGGACGGGTCGGCGAGACGTTCGCGGTTCGTGACGAGCTGAATGCCTACGGAGTGGGCCCGGCCTGGTTCGGCCTCGGCGACCGCGACCTGGCCACACACCTCGTCCGCACCCAGATGCTCGACGCGGGCTATCCGCTCTCGGCCGTCACCAGGGCACTGTGCGACCGCTGGAGGCCCGGGGTCACGCTGCTGCCGATGACCGACGATCGGGTCGAGACCCATGTGACGGTCGAGGAGCCGGACGCCGGTCGACGAGCCATCCACTTCCAGGAGTGGTGGATCCGCTACGGCGCGGCGCTGCCCGCCGAGGCGATCGTCCCGGTGGGAGCCAAGGAATCGCAGCCGGCTCCGGGCGTTCTTGACGCCATCACGGCCGCGGATGTCCTCTTGCTTCCACCGTCGAACCCGATCGTTTCGGTGGGGGTCGTGCTGGCGGTCCCGGGGATCCGCGATGCCCTGCGCGAATCGAAAGCGCCGTTAGTGGGAGTGTCACCGATCATCGGAGGTGCCCCGGTCCGAGGCATGGCTGACGTCTGCCTGCGCTCGCAGGACATTGAGGTAAGCGCCGAAGGCGTCGGCCGCTATTACGGGGCTCGTCACGACGGCGGCTTGCTTGACGCCTGGCTGGTGGACTCCGGTGACGTTGGCGTGACGGTGCCCGGAGTACGCGTAGCCACGCTGCCGCTCCTGATGCCCACTCCCGCGGAGGCCGCGACCCTGGCGGGCGCAGCCCTGGAGGTAGCCAGTGCTGTCGGTTGAGCCCGTACCCGGACTCCCGGAGATCGCCGTCGGAGACGACCTCGCCGCCCTGATCGCCAAGGCCGCTCCCCCCTTCACGACGGCGATGTCGTGGTCGTCACGTCCAAGATCGTGAGCAAGGCCGAGGGTCGGCTGCTACCTGCCGGCGAAGACCGGGAGGCCACCCGCATGGCCGCGGTGGACGCAGAACTGGTTCGCGTCGTCGCCGCCCGCGGCCGTACGCGCATCGTGGAGACCCGCTCCGGACTTGTGATGGCCAACGCCGGGGTCGACACGTCCAACATCGACAAAGACACCGTCGCGCTACTGCCCGAGGATCCGGATGCCTCGGCCCGTCGTATTCGCGATGGCTTGCGCCATCTGGTCGGCGTCGAGGTTGCAGTCCTGATCACTGACACGTTCGGCCGGCCGTGGCGACAAGGGCTCACCGACGTCGCGATCGGACTCGCCGGGATCTCCGCGCTGCGATCCCACATCGGCGCTGTCGACGGCTACGGCAACGAGTTGGGCATGACCGAGATGGCCGAGGCCGACGAACTTGCCGCCGCGGCCGAACTGGCGGCGGGCAAGCTCTCCAACGTCCCAGTGGTCATCATCCGCGGATACGAGGCGGTTCCCGACGACGGCAGGGGCGCCGCAGCCCTCGTTCGGGCCGCCGGAGACGACCTCTTTCGCATCGGAGCCGCCGAGGCGTTCACGGCCGGCGCTCAGGCGGCGTCGGGACTGCGCCGGACAGTGCGCGAGTTCACCGGCGAACCGGTCGATCCGGCCGTCATCGACGCGGCTCTGGCCGACGCGCTCACGGCGCCCGCGCCGCATCACACGCAACCGTGGCGCTTCGTCATCGTCGCCGAACGCCGCGCATCCTTCCTGGCCGCGATGCGCGAGGCCTGGGCCGCTGACCTACGTAAGGACGGGTTCGACGAAGACGCGATCGAACGGCGACTTCGACGTGGAGATGTCCTGCACCGCGCCCCGGTACTGCTGGTCCCCTGTCTCGTCATGCACGGCGCGCACGCCTACCCAGACCAGCGCCGCAGCGCCGCCGAAGAAAGGATGTTCCTGGTCAGCGGCGGTGCAGCCGTCCAGAACCTGTCGATCTCGCTGGCTGCCAGAGGAGTCGGATCCTGCTGGGTGTCGTCGGCGCTCTTTTGCCCCGACACCGTCCGGGCCACGCTCGACCTACCCGCCGAATGGCAGCCACTCGGCACCGTCGCAGTCGGCCATCCAGTCGCGGAACCAGCTCCGCGCACGCCACCCGACATCGACAAGTTCAGGCTCCGCCGTTAAGGGCCGTCCGCCCTTGAACTAGATGCCTGCGTAGCTGCGGACGCTCATCTTCGGACCGAACGCCGGCGGTCTCGGAGTGCCCATCTCGATGAGCCGCGCGGCCCGGTACCGGTGTCCCCGATACGGCTCCAACAGCTCGAGCATGCGCTGATCATCGACCCGGTGGCCGGTGAGCGCGTATCCCACGTGGTTGGACAGGTGGTAGTCGCCGACTGAGACCGCGTCGGCGTCGCCGTGGGCTCGCTGCGCCACCTCGGCGGCGGTCCAGACGCCGATTCCCGGCACGGTCCGCAGGGCTTCCGCCACCGCCTCTCCGCGTCCGAGCGCAAGTGTGCGCTCGAGGGCCGGAGCGAGTCGGGCGGCAGCCAGCACAGTCCGCGCGCGCTTGCCGTCGACGCCGGCCCGATGCCAGTCCCAGGAAGGGATGCGCACCCAGGTCTGGGGCGACGGGCACACCCGCAGCTGCCCGGGTCCGGGGCCGGGCGCCGCGTCTCCGTAGCGGCTGACCAGCCAGCGCCAGGCGCTGCGGGCCTCCTTGCCGGTGACCTTCTGCTCAAGCACCGCCGGTACCAGCGCCTCGAACACGCGACCGGTCCGCATCACCCGAAATCCCGGGAACCGGTGGACCAGATCGATCAGCACCGGATGTTCCGGCACGAATCCGGCCGGGTCATCCTCAGCGCCGAACAGCGCCGGCACTGACGCCAGCAGCTCGTGAGCTCCCGGACCCCACGTTTCACACCGCAACGTCCCCGGGTCGGGTGACGAGACCAGCAGGGTCGCCGGCCCTGCTGGCATCCGGGCGGTGCACCAGATGCCGCTGGGATCCATCACGAAAGTGGGGTCACCGCCACCGCGGCGCAGGCCCGAAAGGGTCCGCCGGGTATCAAGACGGTGCGTCGGCGTGTAGTGAAGGACCGGCACGCTCACAGTGTCCACTACCGACGGCGGACCCCCGGATTTTCTGCGAAGTGGCTGAACGCGGCGCCAAAGACTCACAGCAACGGTTGCGCCGTGCACTCTGGGTCACCGGTTAGCCTGCGGAGCATGGGGGCAAAGCGCAGCCGCGACGACCGCAAAGACCGCGCGGCCGCACGACGTGCCGAGGAGGAAGCCCGCGACCGCCGCCAGCGCCGGATCGTGTACGGCACCGCCATTCCGATCGTCATCCTGATCATTGCCCTGGTGCCGTTGGACCACTGGTATCAAGCCCACCAGCGCGGAAAGCAGCACGGCGTCGGCTATGTGACGGCCGCATCGTCGGCAGCCAAGGCCGCCGGATGCACAGGCGTGCGCAACGACCGCCAGATCCCGACGTCGATCGTCCCGGCCGGCACCACCGTCGACTACGCGACGCTCACCGCGAAGGCCGGCCAGGAGCTCCCGCCGACCAGCGGCCCACGGGAAGCCAACCCGCTGCCCGACACCCCGCAGTTCTACGCCTTCAAGTCCGCGCCCCGCCCGGAGCGGGCGGTCGGCAACCTCGACCATGGCTACGTCGTCGTTTGGTATGACAGCAAGCTGCCGGCCGCCGACGTCAAGACCCTGCAGGGAGCGGTCGCCTCCAACGCCCGGACATTGGTCGTTCCCTGGACCCGCAGCGTTTTTCCGGACGGAAAACATGTCGTGCTCACCGCCTGGGACCGCACGCAGCGATGCACCAAAGCATCAGCAGCGGTGATGAGCGACTTCGCGGACACCTATCGCGACGCCGATCCGGCCGGGCAGGACTGGGGGTCACCGACCGCGCCCACACCCAGCCAGTCCAGCAACGCGACCACCCCGACCGTGGCGCCGACCACCGCCCCGGCGACCACGCCGACCGTCCCGACGCCGAGCCTCACCCCGACCACACCAGCCACGGGCGCAGCGAGTGCGGCCGCCACGCCGACCGCGCCCGCGAGCGCGTCAGCACCATTGATAACCGTGACGCCGGAGCGCTAGCCAGCCCCTTGGCCGACCCACTCGCAGAGATCAGCCAGGCCGTCGGCAAGCACAATCGAAGGCTTGTAGCCGAGCACTGACGCCGCGGCGCCAAGGTCGGCGTAGGCCGCGCGCACGTCCCCGTCGCGGAAACGGCCTGACACTGCCGGCTCCGGCGCATCGAACCGCCGAGCGATCATCCGCGCGACTTCCAGCAACGTGGTCGGCGCTCCCCCACCGATGTCGACGACGGCCCCGTCAACCGGGTGCGAACTCACGACTGCGCCAAGGAGCGCTTCCGCCACATCGGATACGTGGACAAAATCGCGCAGGATCGCGCCATCTTCGTAGACGTCGATCGATCGGCCTTCACAGGCCAGCCGCGAGAACAGCGCCAGAATGCCGGTGTACGGGTTGCCGAGGGCCTGCCCAGGCCCGTACACGTTCTGGAGGCGGAGCACGCCGAGGTCGACACCCTTTGCGCCGCACCAGGACGCCAGCACATGCTCCTGTGCCAGCTTCGTGGCGGCGTAGATGCTCGCCGGCGCGCACCCGGTGCGGTCGGCTTGATGAGGCAGAAACGTCAGCTGCTGCCCCAGCGGACCCAGTGGATTCCACTGGCCCGCCGCCAACTGCTGGTGCGTACGGCGGATCCCTCGATGGGTCAGGCCCTGATCGTCCAGCCACTCCCCTTCGCCGTAGACCGCCCGGCTGCTGGGCAGCACGATCCGCTCCGGCAGGTGGCCGCAACGGGTGAGCGCGTCGAGCATGGCGGTGGTGCCCACCACGTTCGTCATCCCGTGACGGGTGGCTTCGTCGAGGCTCTGCCCGGTCCCGGTTTCCGCTGCCAGATGCACGATGACGTCGGGTCGGACCAGCCGCAGAACGGTCTCCCAGGTCTGCGGGGCGGCCACGTCGCCGGTCAGCAGGCTTACTCCAGCAGGGAGGCGCGCCGGGCGCCCCTGACCGTGAACCTGCCCATGCAGGTTGTCGACTGCCGATACTTCATGGCCACCGTCAAGGAGCCGGCAGGCAACCTCGCAACCGATGAAACCCGCCCCACCGGTCAGCAGCACGGAAAGGCTCACAACATCCTTTCGGAGGCGACCTGCGGGTTGTGAGGTCGCACAACGAAGGTCGCCGGCATCCCAGGCGGCTCCTGCGCATCCGCTGCCGGTCGCCTGACCAGGGCAGTGCCGGACCTGGTCAGCCATGCCAAGGCAGCAACTAACGAAGGCGTGGTCAGTGCCCAACCCGCACCGCACAGGTGTGCAACGACGACAGCAACCAGCGGCCCGGCGCAGCGCAGCGGATCCCACAGCAGAGCGGAGGCGATCGGACGTAGCCAGGTTCGGCCGAACCAACGCGGAATGCTGCCAAGAAGGAGACCGAGCAGGCCCGACACGGCGCCAATCAACGTGCCGCAAGCGACTCCCACGGCACCGAAGAGCACTCCCAGCGTGATGCTGGCGATCACGTTCACGATCGATTCGATCAGTTGAGGCACGAACACCCGATTGCTGGCGCCCGAGGCGATCAGCGCCAGTGCCAGTGGTCCGCCCATCAGTCGCAAGGCCACCGCTGCCGTCAGGATCACCGTCAGCTCGGCCGCCGAACTCCGCAGCGTGTGGGGCGCGAGGACGCCGATCAAAGGTGTGCCCACCACGAGAATGACCGCCGCGGCGAAGCCGACCACGGCGACCGAATTGAGCCCCGTCATCCAGCCCAGCCGACTCATCATGGCGGCCCGGGTCCGAGTCGCCGCGAGTCGCGGCATCATCGGCAGCTGCAGGGCATTACCCAGGCCGGTGATGGCCGCCGTCAAGCTGGCGGCGATCGCGTAAGCCCCTACCGCGGAGAAGTCGACCCGGCCAACCACGATCAGGTCGAGCCCGGTGATGCACAACATCGCGACCGACCAGAACGCCATGGCACCAGTGCTGCGAATGACCTCTCGGCCGGCTCGCAGCAACGACGTCGATTCCCGCGTGCCCTTGCCCTGTTCGAGGCCCTGCTGGGAGCGCAATTCGGTCGATGACGAGGCGCTGGTATGGAGGGGATGGTCATGACGAAGGCGCCGCATCATCGCGGCGGCGCCGCACAGGTTTCCGAGCAAGAGCAGCAGGCTCAGGCCGATGACGCCAGCTCCCAGAACCCCGCCCACGACGATCGCGCCGAGCGTCGCGACCCGCCACCACGTCAGCAGGTGTGCCGCTGAGGTGGAGCGCTGGGCACCCACGAAATAGTTGAATACGACGCCGGCCTGCACGTTCAGCAGTTGGGCGGCCACCAGGATCGGGATGCAGATCCCCACTTCGCCGCGCAGCGCCGGCTCCAGAGCGGGGAAGACGCCGGCCACCAACAGGGAGACCACGCACGCGCCGAGGAGCGCGCAAACGCCCAAGGCGCCGGCCACCAACAGCGCACCTTCGGCGTGGCGCCTAGCGGCGGACTGACGGCCCGCCGCAAGCAGCCGCGCCGTCAGGCCGGCGACACCGGTCTGGAGGCCGAAATCAAGGTAGCTGGCCAGCAGCGCAATGCCCCACGCCAACGCCCAGGCGCGAAATTGCGCGGTGGGCACGAAATGGGCCACCACAAGGGGCAGCGCTGCTCCCTGGAGCAACTGAACCGCGCCTTTGAGCAATTGCGCGCCTGCGTTGCTCCGGTAGGACTGCGCAGCGCGCACCTCACTCATCGCGGGAGGGCCGAGGCGCCAACCGTCGTGACCGACCGGACGGCCGCGGCACCCTGGTCCGGTGGCCTGTCTGCCGCGCCGAGCGGAGCAAGGAGCGGGACGCACAGTCCGGTGAAGCAGGCCCGCAGGCGCAGGCAACAGACCTTCAGCGGATCCCGGCGCGTCACCAACCGGGCTAGCGAATACGTGAGCAGATAGGCCAGCGAAGCCGCCTTACCCCAACGCGAAAGGTATTTGCGTGACAGCAACACGCGCGAGTGCGTCTCCGGTGTGACCGCTACGGCACTGCGTCCGCTTCCGGTCAACGAGCCCACCTTGTGGTGCAGGACAGCTGACGGCCAGAGGACCGGATCGTGTCCCGCCATCCGGAGCCGGTGACAGAAGTCGACGTCATCCCCGTAAAGGAAGAAGGATTCATCCATCAGCCCGACTTCTCGCACGACAGCGGCGGGCACCAGCAGGCAGCATGTCGGCGCGTAGCCGGTCGGACCAGCGGCGAACGACGGCTGAGGCGTTTGCCCGAGTCCGTAATGGATGACCTTGAAGGCGCGAGACGGCTGCACCTCACCGCCGGCCCACCAGACCGTCCCCGGGGGGTCGGTCGCCAGGATCAGCGGGGCCACCGGAGCCTGCTGGTGCGCTTCGCTTGCGGCGACCAAGTCGTCGACGAGGCTCGGTCCAAAGTAGGTGTCGTTATTGATGAAGAGCAGGTAGTCGCAGCCGTCGAACAGCGCTCGGCGAGCGCCGACATTGTTGCCGACGGCGATTCCGCCGTTGACTGCCTGGGGCAGCGTGACCGTTTCAAGGTCGCTGCTGCTGGCCATCAACTGCCCGACGGAGTCATCGCGTGAGGCGTTGTCGACGGCATACAGCGTCAGGTCGTGCTCGGATAGCTGGCGACACTGCGCCACCGAACGCAAGAAGTCCGGCAGCACGGCCGCGCTGTTGTAAGTGACCGTGATCAGGCCGATGCGGCGGGACATGACATCCCTCCCATGGCCCTCAAGATCCGGCACGCGGACGCGCTCCAGCAGTCGGTTTACCTATCGAGAGCAGCGCGGAATACGTGAGCCCCACGGCCATGGCAGCTACCGGCCAGACGCCGGCTAGCTGCTGGTTGCGTCCGAGCTGAACCGCACGGACTGCGGCGGAAGTTCGATACCCGGGAAGACCCGCAGACCGCCGAGCAACTCATTGCCTGCGCCGATCTGCGCCCCGTCACCGATGACGGCCGAATCGACGACCGAGCCGGCTCCGACGGAGGCGCCGCGTCCGATCACGCTCTCGCGTACCGATGCCCCGCGCTCGATCACGGCGTCGTCGAAGACCACGCTCGACCGCACGATCGCCCCGGACTCGACCCGCACGCGACGGCCGATGGTCGTGCCTCCGTCCACGACGGCATCGGCTGCTATTTCGGCCCCCTCCAACATGATCGCCGGACCACAGGGAGCGGGCAGCGCGCTGGAAGACACCAACCCCTGCACCAGATCGCACGAGCCCTGGACGAAAGCCGCCGGCGTCCCCAGATCCAGCCAGTAGCTGGAGTCGATGTGCCCGATCACGAGCTGCCCCGCCGCCAGCAGGTTGGGAAAGGTCTCACGCTCCACCGAGACCGGGCGTCCGGTGGGAATGGAGTCGATGACGCTGCGCCGAAAGACGTAGCAGCCGGCGTTGATGCGGTTGGTAGGCGGGTTGGGGGTCTTCTCCAGGAAGGCGGTCACCCGTCCTGCCTCATCCGTGGGCACTACTCCGAAAGCGCGCGGATCCTCGACCTCGACCAGGTGCAGGGTCACCTGCGCCTGCGCTTGGGTGTGATGCGCGATCAGCGCGCGGAGATCGACCCCGGACAGCACGTCGCCGTTAAAAATGAGCACCGGGTCGTCCGGTCCCCCGCGCAGCCGGTCAGCCACATTACGAATGCCGCCGCCGGTTCCGAGCGGCTCCACTTCGGTGACGTACTCCAGGTCCAGTCCGAAGGCAGACCCGTCGCCGAAGTAGTCCTCAAACACCTCGGCCCGGTATGACGTGGCGAGCACCACGTGGTCGACGCCTGCGTCGCGTGCCCTGGCCAGCTGATGGGCGGTGAAAGGCACCCCCGCGGCGGGCAGCATCGGCTTCGGGGCTGAAATCGTCAGCGGGCGAAGCCGGGTGCCTTGGCCCCCGACCAGCAACACGGCGTCCACTTGTGGAAGCTTCTCAGATTTGGGACCGAGCAGCCCACTAACCTCGCCTTCGTGGCAACCGAGTCCAGCCCCGAGTCGCCGCTGCCCGTGCGCACGGTCGCCCGCCTCATCTCAAGCTGGGTCGCCAGGCTGGGCCGGGTCTGGGTCGAGGGACAGATCACGGAGATCTCCCGCCGCAGCGGGATGCGGGTGGCCTTCCTCACACTGCGCGACCCGGTCGCCGACGTCAGCCTGCGGGTCGCCTGCGGCCCGGCGATGGTCGACGGTCTTCGCGAAGGTGCTCGAGTCGTGCTGTGGGGGCAGCCGGAGATGCATCTCACCCGCGGTTCCCTGCAGCTCGTCGCCCATGAGATCCGTCCGGTGGGGGCGGGCGAGCTGCTGGCTCGAATCGAGCGACTGAAGGCGGTCCTGGCGGCCGAAGGTCTCTTCGCGGCGTCTCGCAAGCGGGCGCTGCCGTTCCTGCCGCACACGGTCGGGTTGATCACAGGCCGGGGTAGTGCCGCCGAACGCGACGTGGTCGACAACGCCCGGCGCCGGTGGCCCGCGGTGCACATCGTCCTTCGTGAAGTCGCCGTGCAGGGGCCGCTGGCTGTCACTCAGGTCTGCGAGGCGCTGCGCCAGCTGGACCGTGATCGCGAGGTTGACGTGATCGTGATCGCCCGCGGCGGCGGATCGCTGGAGGATCTGCTCCCATTCTCCGACGAGGCGCTGTGCCGGCTCGTCGCCGATTGCGTGACGCCGGTCGTGAGCGCCATCGGCCACGAGCAGGACACCCCGCTGCTGGATTTGATCGCCGACGTCAGGGCTTCGACCCCGACCGATGCCGCCAAGTTCGTAGTTCCCGACGTGGGCGAGCAGATGCTGGCGGTGCAGCAGCTGCGCGAGCGAGGCAAACGCGCGCTTTCCGGCCGGCTCGCCGGAGAACAGGCCGCCGTCGACTCGCTTCGATCACGGCCTGCGCTTCGGGACCCGGGTTCGCTGGTGGCACACCGCGCGGAAGACGTTTCCGCGCTGATCGTCCGGGCGCGGCGGGCAGCTGGTGGCCGCCTTGACCGAGAGGAGCACACCTTGACGTCGCAGCTGGCCCGGGTACGCGCGCTATCGCCGAAGGCGACGCTGGCCCGCGGTTACGCCGTCGTGCAGCATCAGAACGGGAGCGTGGTACGCAGTGCGGATGAGGCAGCCGTCGGGGACCGGTTGGCGGTGCGGCTCGCCGAAGGCCGTCTCGACGTGACGGTGGCGCAGTGACGGGCCCGAAAGGCCGCGCAGCCCAGATCGATGCGGCCGATCCCGAGGCGCCGCAGACGTACGAGCAGGCAAAGGCCGAGCTCGAAGACGTCGTCCGCCGGTTGGAGGCGGGGGGCGTGCCGCTGGAGGATTCGCTGGCCCTCTGGGAGCGCGGCGAGCAGCTGGCCCGCCAATGTCAGGACTGGCTCGATGGCGCCCGTCGACGGTTGGCCGCCGCAGCGGAACAGCCGGCAGCAGCCGAAGAAGCAGACCCGGCGCAGTAGCCGCGATCAGGTGGAGGGAATCACCTGACGCATGCTGCGGGCCAGGGTGACGAGCTCTGGCAGGCTGGCTCCGGTCGAGGTGTCGCCATCGCTGAGGGTGAGCACCCCGCCACCGGCGAGCGGGTGCACCAACGCCACGTGATCACCCTCGCGACGGATCTGGTAGCCGTCGGGGGGATCGGTCGCCAGGTCGGCCGCCGTGGCACCACCGGGCTTCGGGGGCACCTTCGCAGCGCTGTAGAAGGCGGCGTTGGGGGCAGCGGTCTCGTCCAGCTGGGCGAAGCGCTTCGCATCCAGCACCAAGCCCAGGTGGAACGAGTCTCCGGCTCCAACCCGGACGTAGTTGGCCTGCCAGCCGGAGGGCAATGGCTGGGGAACAAGGACGGGAGTCTTGGTGTCCGCGGCAACCGCCTGAGCCGTCGGCAGGAACGGCACCGGTGTCACCTTCTGGTGGGGCGTCTTGGGCAGCAGGAAGACGAACAGCCCGATCGCAGCGCCGACTACCGCCAGAGAAAGCACCATGTCGCGAACTGTGGCGGATCCCCGCTTTTTCGTCGCTGCTACCGCCACCAGTCAAGCTTGCCTGCTCGAACGGGTCGGCGCGAGCCGCCCAACTCACCGATGGGACTCACCGATCGGAATCCCGCCTGTCACAGGATCCAACTACGATCCGGGCTGTGACCCCTGATGAGGCTCAGCCTCCCGCCTCGCTGGCCGTCCAGGGCAGAGACAGCGCTGCCCCTGACCGAAACCTTGCTCTCGAGCTCGTTCGCGTGACCGAAGCCGCAGCTCTCGCCGCGGCCCGCTGGGTCGGCCGCGGCGACAAGAATGGCGCCGACCAGGCCGCCGTCGACGCCATGCGCCGGCTGGTTGGCACGGTGTCAATGGCCGGCGTCGTCGTCATCGGGGAGGGCGAGAAAGACGAAGCCCCGATGCTCTACAACGGCGAAGAGGTGGGCGACGGCCGAGGGCCCGAATGTGACGTCGCGGTCGACCCGGTCGACGGCACCACACTCACCGCGAAGGGCATGAGCAATGCGGTAGCGGTGATGGCAGTCAGCGAGCGCGGCACGATGTATGACGCCAGCTCCTGCTTCTATATGGAGAAGCTGGTCACGGGGCCAGAAGCCGCCGGAATGGTGGACATCACCGCGCCGGTCGCCCGCAACGTCTCCGCCGTCGCCCGGGCCAAGGGCATCGCGATCCGCGATGTCACGGTGGCCATCCTGGAGCGTCCCCGCCACGATCAGCTGGTACGCGAAGTGCGGGAGTCCGGCGCCCGCGTCAAACTGCTGGCAGACGGCGATGTCGCTGGCGCCGTGATGGCTGCCAGCGAGGGCACTGGCGTTGACCTGCTGCTGGGGATAGGCGGCACCCCCGAAGGGATCATCGCGGCCTGCGCGGTGCTCTGCCTGGGCGGCGTCATCCAGGGCAGGTTGTGGCCGCAGGACGACGCCGAGCGGCAACGGGTCAAAGACGCCGGACATGACCTGGACCGGATTCTCACCACGAACGACCTGGTCGCCAGCGACAACGTCTTCTTCGTCTGCACCGGCGTCACCGATGGCGAACTGGTCGACGGTGTGCGCTACCGGCCCGGCGGCGCGACCACCGATTCCCTCGTCATGCGTTCCCGCAGCGGGACGATTCGCCGGGTGCAGAGCCAGCACCAGCTGACCAAGCTGCAGGCGTACTCCACCGTGCCGTTCTGATCGCACCCCAGCTCGTCCGCTAGCCTGCCTGCCTTCCGCTAATCTGCATCAGCGTGCCAGAGAGCGATCAGTACCGGACCGAACATGACTCGATGGGCGACGTCCTCGTCCCCCTTTCCGCCAAGTGGCGGGCCCAGACCCAGCGGGCGGTGGAAAACTTTCCGGTAAGCGGCCTGCGTGTGGAGCCGGCGCTGTTTCACGCGCTGTCATCGATCAAACGGGCGGCGGCGGAGGTCAACGCCGAGCTGGGCGTCGTTCCCGAAGACGTGTCCAAGGCGATCGTGTCGGCAGCCGACGAGGTGGTCCGCGGTGAGTGGGACGCCGAGTTTCCGATCGACGTCTTTCAGACCGGTTCGGGCACGTCCACGAACATGAATACGAACGAGGTGCTCGCCTCGCTCGCCACCGAACGCCTCGGCTCCCCCGTCCACCCGAATGACCACGTCAACGCTTCACAGTCGTCGAACGACACCTTCCCGTCGGCGATCCACGTGGCCGCCGCGCAGCTGATCAACGCCGAACTTCTGCCGGCGATCGACCACCTCGCCGCGGCGCTCGGCGCCAAGGCGGCCGAGTTCGCCGACGTGGTGAAGTCCGGACGTACCCACCTGATGGACGCGACCCCGGTCACGCTCGGCCAGGAGTTCGGGGGCTATGCCGCTGCCGTCAGCTATGGACGGGAGCGTCTCGCGGCAGCCCTTCCGCGAGTGACCGAATTGCCACTCGGCGGCACCGCGGTCGGCACCGGAATCAACACCCCGCCCGGATTCGCTGCCAAGGTGATCACCCGGCTGAGCGCCGATCTCGGACTGACGTTCACCGAAGCCCGCGACCACTTCGAGGCGCAGGCCTCACGTGACGGGCTGGTCGAGTGCTCGGGCATGTTGCGGACGTACGCGATCAGCCTCTACAAGATCGCCAACGACCTGCGCTGGGCCTCCTCCGGGCCCCGGGCCGGCCTGGCCGAAATCCACCTGCCCGACCTGCAGCCCGGGTCGTCGATCATGCCCGGCAAGGTCAACCCGGTGATCCCCGAAGCCGTGTGTCAGGTCGTGGCCCAAGTGGTGGGCAACGACGCAGCGGTCGCTTTCGGTGGGGCCGCCGGCAACTTCGAACTCAACGTGATGCTGCCGGTGATCGGGCGCAACCTGCTGGAATCCATCCGCATCCTGAGCTCGATCAGCCGGCTGCTGGCCGATCGTTGCGTCGCCGGGATCACGGCCGACCGGGAGCGCTGCCGCCGTTACGCCGAATCCTCAGCGTCGATCGTGACCCCGCTGAACCGTTACATCGGCTACGAGGAAGCCGCGAAGGTGGCCAAACTCTCGCTGGCCGAGGAGAAGACGATCCGCGAGGTCGTCATCGAGCGCGGGCACGTCGCGAACGGGACCCTGACCGTGGCCCAGCTCGACGAGGCGCTCGATGTCCTGGCGATGACCAAACCGGCCGGCTGACGGCAGCGACGGTCGCTTGGTGGTTCCGCGCCAGATGAGCGACCCCGCGCGCCGCGTCGGCAAGGTCGCCAACGCGCTGGCCACCCTCGTCACGGCTGTCGCCGCCGTCTGCGCCGGGATCCTCGTGCTCCACATCGTTTTCGTGCTGTCCGGCGCGAGCCCGCGAAACGCCGTGGTTTCGCAGATCAACCAGTGGGCCTTCGACCTCGCCGGACCGTTTCGCACCCTGTTCTCGTTCAGCAATAGCCAGCATGAGCCGAACCTGAAGCTGACCGACACCGTCAATTACGGCCTGGCCGCCGCCGCGTACCTCTTGGTGGCGCAGCTCATCGCCGCCCTGCTGCGCCGGATCGCTCCGCGCTGACGTCAGCTCCCGTAGCGGCGGCTGCGCTCCCCGTAGGCGCGCAGGCCGCGCAAGAAGTCGGTGCGCCTGAAGTCCGGCCAGTAGGCCTCGCAGAAGTAGAACTCGCTGTGCGCGCTCTGCCAGAGCAGGAATCCCGAGAGCCGCTGCTCACCGCTGGTGCGGATGACGAGATCGGGATCGGGCTGACCCTTGGTGTAGAGATGCTCGGCGATGTGGTCGACATCGAGATACGCGGCCACTTCACCCAGGGTCGAACCGTTAGCCTCGTGCTCCTGCAGCAGGCTGCGGACCGCATCGGCGATCTCCCGCCGCCCGCCGTAGCCGACCGCGACGTTGACGTGCAAACCCCGCTTTCCGATCGTCGCCGCGGCGCCCTCTTTGAGAGCCCGGGCGGTGGAGTCGGGCAGCAGATCCAAGGCTCCCACCGGGTGGACCAACCACGGCTGATCGGGAGCGGAGAGGTCAGACACCACCTGCTCGATCACGTCGAGCAGCGGTTGCAGCTCCTCGGGGGGACGCGAGAGGTTGTCCGTCGAAAGCAGCCACAGCGTGACGACCTCGACACCGGCAGCCGCGCACCACACCAGCAGCTCGTCGATCTTGTCCGCGCCGCGGCGATGACCCTGGGAGACGTTGGCGGCGCCGCGCTCCCGGGCCCACCGGCGGTTGCCATCGAGGATGACGCCGACATGGCGCGGCACCGGCAACCCACGCAGCTGGCCCGTGAGACGCCGCTCGTAGGCCCGGTAGATCGGACCGCCCACCAGCCGGCGCAGCTTCACGAGCCGCAGCTTACGACCGTAAAGAGCGGCCACGGTGGATATGCAGCGCTAACGGGGCGAATCGTTGCGCTAGCCGGCAAGCCGTCCCTGGAGCGCTTCCAGCTGGGCCCACAGCTCCTTGGGCAGGTGATCGCCGAACTTCTCGTAGTGCGGGCCGATCAGGGCAGCCTCTTCGCGCCACACCTCGGAGTCGACGGTGAGCAGCAGATCGAGCTGCTGCTGGCTGATCGACAAGCCGCTGGTGTCGAGCGCGCCCTCGGCCGGCAGCAACCCGATCGGGGTCTCCCGGGCGGCTGCGCTGCCTTCCAGCCGGCCGGCAATCCACGCCAGCACGCGGCTGTTTTCACCAAATCCTGGCCACACGAACTTGCCCTTGGCGTCCTTGCGGAACCAGTTCACGAAGTAG
Organism: uncultured Actinomycetota bacterium; assembly: GCA_963839015.1. Lineage (GTDB taxonomy): Bacteria > Actinomycetota > Actinomycetes > Frankiales > Frankiaceae > DATAZK01. The sequence continues at coordinate 105,077 of CAWITL010000006.1, forward strand.
ATCTTCGGAAGCTTCGACGATTCCGTCTTGCTGCCGATCGACAGCCAGTGGCTGAAGTAATCGCCCATGTTGTAGCCGCAGAACGGCAGCATGGCGAACGGGTCACGGCGGATCTCGCCGACCTTGTTCTCCGCGGCGGCGGTGCCCTCACTGGCGACGTTGGAGGCCAGGAAGACGCCGTGCTCCCAGTCGAAAGACTCGGTGACCAGCGGCACCGCACTCGCGCGGCGGCCGCCGAACAGGATCGCCGAGATCGGCACGCCGGCCGGGCTGTCCCACTCGTCGGCCATGGTCGGGCACTGGGCCGCCGGAGCGGTGAAACGTGAATTGGGATGCGCTGCCGGCTCCGGGGACTCCGGGGTCCAGTCGCGACCCTTCCAGTCGATCAGGTGCGCGGGAGGCTCGTCGGTCAGGCCCTCCCACCACACGTCGCCGTCGTCGGTCAGCGCGACGTTGGTGAAGACGGAATTGGCGTGCAGGGTGTCGATGGCGTTTTTGTTGGTCGACAGGCCGGTGCCGGGCGCGACGCCGAAAAAGCCGGCTTCGGGGTTGATGGCGTAGAGCCGGCCATCCTCACCGAAACGCATCCAGCAGATGTCATCGCCGACGGTCTCGGCCTTCCAGCCAGGCAGCGTGGGCTGCAGCATGGCCAGGTTGGTCTTGCCACAGGCACTCGGGAACGCGGCCGCGATGTAGTGCGCCTTCCCCTGTGGGGAAGTGAGCTTGAGAATCAGCATGTGCTCGGCGAGCCAACCCTCGTCGCGCGCCATCACGCTGGCGATACGGAGCGCGTAACACTTCTTGCCCAGCAGCGCGTTGCCACCGTAGCCAGAGCCGTAGGACCAGATCTCCCGCGTCTCCGGGAAGTGAACGATGTACTTCGTCTCGTTGCAGGGCCAGGAAACGTCAGCTTCACCCTCGGCGAGCGGCGCCCCGAGCGAGTGGACGGCGGGGACGAAGAACCCGTCTTGTCCGAGCTGCTCCAGCGCCTGCGTGCCCATCCGGGTCATGACCTTCATCGACAGCGCGACGTAGGCGGAATCGGTGAGCTCGACGCCCAGCGCGCTGATCGGAGAGCCAATCGGGCCCATACAGAACGGAACGACGTACATGGTGCGGCCGCGCATCGAGCCCTCAAAGAGCGGCATGATCGTCGCACGCATCTCGGAGGGCTCAACCCAGTTGTTCGTAGGGCCGGCGTCCTCCTGCTTTTCCGGGCAGATGTAGGTGCGGCTTTCCACCCGCGCGACGTCACGAGGATCTGAGGCGGCGTAGTAAGAATTCGGGCGCTTGGCGGGGTTGAGCGGACGCAGCGTCCCCTTTTCCACCAGCTCGCTTGCCAGCCGCTGCCACTCCTCATCGGAGCCGTCACACCAGTAGACCCGGTCCGGCTGCGTCAGCTCGGCAATCTCGGCGACCCAGGCCAGCAGCCCCCGGTGTGAGGTCGGGGCAGAGTCCAAGCCCGGAATGCTGGCGGCGATCGTCACGAGTCGCATCTCCTTAAAGCAGCATCACCCGGGGCGCCTTTGCGCGCGTCCGGGTGAGCGTGAGATTACCTCGACAAGGACGCTCAGATGGCCGGTCCACGCCGATGTGACGTAGTGGACCCGACGTCTTCGACCCGTGGTCCCGCAGCTGCCACGGGCCTGCTCAGCCCTACTGAGCAGTAGGGCTAGCAGGAGCCGAACGCTGTTTACAGTTGCGGACCTTCGGCCCGTACCCGCTCAACCGCGGTCATGGCATCGCGTAGCTGACCCAGCCAGTCCTCGGTGTGTTCGCCGACCAGGCGCACGCACCAGGCGAGCGCATCACTGCGGCTGCGAGCCACACCGGCGTCCACCAAGGTGTCCAGCACCGACCGCTCGGGCTGGCGTAGCCGGGTCATCACCGGCACCGACATCGTGGTGAAGAGCTCCGTCGTACCACCCGCGGTGGCACCCCAGGCCACCTTGCGGCCATAGCGGTGCTCCGCCTCCCGGGCGATACGCACGCGCTCCTCACGGGTCTCCTCGCGGAAGCGGCTGATACGTCCGGCTTCAGCCGCCGCCGTGGCGGCCCCGCCATCGCTCTGCGCTCCGGCCACGTCCGGGACCTCGGGGGCGGCCAGCAGCCCGACGATGATGATCTCGTCGCGATCGACGGTCACCTGCGGAGGGCCGGTCAACCATCCGTCGGGCAGCCGGCCGGTCAGCCAGCCGATGACGTCTGTTGCGCTGACCTGCTCGGGTCCGCTTCCGCCCCAATGACGGTCAGGACCGCCGTGCCCGGCCGGCCCTCTACCGCGTCCTCCGGGGCCACCGTGGCCCCCGCGTCGCGCCCGGCTCTCGCCGCGGTCGCGCTCGGAGGACCCGCTACGTGGTCCGTGGCGGTGGCCATGCCCATGCTCGTGTGGGGGCCATCCGGCCTCATCCAACGCGGCCCTTAAGTGCTCGTGTATTCCCATGGGTTGATTACACACTTACATATGCACACTTGCAAGCCTTTGGTCACCGGAACTCGCGCCGCTGGGAGCCGAGCCGAGCTCGGACTGCGGGCCAGTCGTCGTCGGTCATCGCGTACTGGACCGTGTCTCGCCAGGACCCGTCGCGGCGGAGTCGGTGCTTACGCAGCACCCCCTCCTTCTGTGCGCCGAGACGCTCGATGGCCGCCTGAGACCGGGTGTTGAAGATGTCGGTGTGCCAGACCACTCGCACCGCTGCGAGCGTTTCGAACGCGTGGGTCAACATCAGTAGCTTGGACTCGGAGTTGTGACCAGTCCGCCACCACGGGCCCCCCAGCCAGGTATGACCGATCGAGATCGCCCGCGACGCCGGGTCCACTTCGTAATAGGACGTCGTCCCGATGAAGGTGTCCGTAACCACGTCCACCTGCGCGTACGGCAAGCGTGTTCCGCGGGCCCTCGAGGCAAGCGCGATCAGGATGTGCTCACGGGCGTCCTCGATCGTGACAGGCTCAGCCAGCGCGCCCCCGGGGTAGCTGAGCCAGCGAAAGACCTCAGCGGCCTGCTCCCCCTCACCCGCCGCGGCCAGGTAACCGGCGGCGTGCTCATACGTCAATGGTTCGAGGCGAATGCGGCGGCCGGCAAGCACCGGAAGCGCGTACCAGAGTCGTTGATCCACTCGCGCTGAGGCGCTCACGTCGAGATCCGCACCGCGAGCCGCTCCGCCACCTCCGCGGCGTCGGTCAGCGGCCGCTCGCACGTGAAGTGGTGGCAGATGTAGAGCGCGTGCTCCGGGCGACCCTCGGCGAGCGGACCCGCCGTCACGACGACCGCTCCAGGCGAGGGCGACAGCCGCGCGAACCGTTCGAGATCAGGACGACCGACAACGGCGATCTCGAAGGGACCGGCCACCATCGCCTCGGCCACGGCGGCCGCCTCCCCGGCGAACCGCGGGTGCTTGGCGAGCAGCGGGACGACTTTGGCGATCGCCGCCTCAGCAGCCTGCCGGTAGCTCTGGTGGCCGGTCAGCGCGGCATACGTCACGAGGGCAGCGTCTAGGGCGGAAGCACCGGACGGCGTCGCGTTGTCGGTGGGGTCCTGGGGACGGCGCAGCAGCGGCACCCCGTCGTCGGCTGCGGCCAGCGAGTCGTAGAAACCTCCGCCGCCGTCGGAGAAACGGCTTAACGCGACATCGAGCAAACCGCCTGCGCCGTCCAGCCAGCTGACGTCGCCAGTGACCTGGTAGAGCTTCAGCCATCCGCCGGCAACCGCTCCGTAATCCTCAAGCACGCCCGCGGCAGAGCCCACCCGCCCGTCGCGGCTGACCCGGCGAAGCCGTCCATCAATCAGATGAAGGTCGCGCAGCAAGGTGGCGGCGTCATGGGCAGCCGCTATCCAGGACGACTCACCGAAAAGAGCGCCCGCTTCGGCCAGTGCCTCGATCAGCCAGCCATTCCAAGCAGCGACCACCTTGTCGTCGCGGCCCGGTTGGGGGCGGTTCGCCCGCGAGGTGAGCAACACCTGGCGAAGGCGGGCCCACCGCTGCGGGTCACCAGGGTCCGCGGGCAGTTGCAGGGTCGAGGCACCCTCCTCGAACGTGCCGGAAGGGGTCACCAGACACAGCTGGGCCACCCAAGACCCGTCCTGCTCACCGAGCAGATCGATCAGGGCAGCGGGGGTCCAGACGTAGCTCGAGCCTTCGACGCCGGCGGCATCCGCGTCCAACGAGCTGGCGAATCCGCCTTGGGCCGTGCGCATCTCCGCCAGCAGGAAGCCCACCGTTTCCCGCACCACCCGCTCGGCCAGCGGCTCGCCCGTGGCTCGCCACCAGTGCAGGTAGGCCCGCAGCAGCAGCGCATTGTCGTAGAGCATCTTTTCGAAGTGCGGCACCACCCAGGCCGCGTCGACGCTGTAGCGCGCGAAGCCCCCGGCCAATTGGTCATACATCCCGCCGCGGGCCATGGCGTCACACGTGCGACTCACCATGTCCAACGCCCGCGGGTCGGCCGTCCTGGCGTACGCGCGCAGCAGGAATTCCAACACCATGGACGGGGGGAATTTCGGAGCGCGGCCGAAGCCGGCGTAGCCCTGATCGAACTCTGCCGTCAATGCTTCCACCGCGGCATCAAGCACCGCAGGATCGGGGGCATGGCCGGCGCCCTGCGCACCGCCGAGTTGCTCGCGCAGCTGACGCGCGACATCGGCGCCCTGCGCTTCGACTCCCGCGCGATCGGCTGTCCACGCCTCCGTGGCGTTGTTGAGCAGCCCTTGAAACTGCTCCCGCGGCAGATAGGTCCCGCAGAACAGCGGCTCACCGGCAGGCGTCAGGAGGCAGGTCATCGGCCAACCGCCCTGACCGGTGAACGCCTGCGTCGCTTCCATGTAGACGGCGTCGACATCTGGACGCTCTTCGCGATCGACCTTGATATTGACGAACCCGGCGTTCATGAGCTTTGCCGTTGTCTCGTCCTCGAACGACTCGTGGGCCATGACGTGACACCAGTGACAGGCGGCATAGCCGATGCTGAGCAAGATCGGTACCCCGCGCTCACGGGCCGCCGCAAACGCCTCGGGGCCCCACTCATACCAGTCAACCGGGTTGTCGGCGTGCTGCTGCAAGTAGGGGCTCTGGGAGTCCGCCAGCCGGTTGCTCATTCCCCAACCCTGCCTCAGCCCTGACCCGTCTCCAACAAATCGGCACTGGCTTCGAGGGGTCCAAATACCCGTCCGATAAGTACGTCTCGACTAGGTTCGAGGCTTATCGGCCGAGTGCACCTAACCCGCCCAGCAGAGAGGCCCACCGATGCGACGGTTGCACCGATCCGCGCGACTGCTCATCGCGGCCGTGCTGCTGATCAGCGTCAGCCTCGCCGCCTCCTGCACGGTGCCCAAGCCGGGGGCCCCCAAGCCGCTGCGGGTCGAAGTCTGGGGCGACTCGTTCGCGGCGCAGGCCACGCCCTACATCAACTTCTACATGGACCTCTCACGCAAGGCCGCCGTGCAGGTCCACGCCTACGGCGCCACAGCAATGTGTGACTGGTTTCAGGACATGTACAACGAGACCAACCCTGCGAATCCGGCTGGCTTCCACCCCCAGGTCGTCATCCTGCAGTTCTTCGGCGACTCGTTCACCAAATGCATGCAGCAGAACGGGGTCTCCCTGCAAGGGCAGGCGCTCGTGAACAAATACTCGGCGGACTCGCGATACGCCATCGGGATCTTCTCCAGGCGTGGGATCCCCGTTTACTTCATGAGCACACCGCTATCGATCTACCAGTCGAAGGTCTACACCGGGCTGTCGCCCCTGGGCCAGATGTTCTCGCAGCTCCCCGCTCGCTTCCCTGCCGGGAATCTGGTGCGCTACATCGACGGCGCAACACCACTTGAGCTGAACGGAAAGTTCACGTACACGCTGCCGTGTCTGCCGTGGGAGACCTGCACCGGTAGATGGGCGAACGGCACCAAGACGGTGGTCGTGCGACAGCCCGATGGCTTTCACTTCTGTCCGGTCAACGAGAAGCCCAATATCTTCGGCATCGTGGTCTGTCCGGTGCCGATGCCCGGTGCTTCACGATTTGCCCTCACGATGACGGGCGCGATCTCCCGCGACTACAAGATCTGACCCGGCAGACTCCGAAGCATGGCTGAGGAACTGGTGGTGCGCCCCCAGGTCAGCCTCGCGCCCGACGACCTTCAGTGGCGCTTCAGTCGAGCGAGCGGCCCGGGTGGTCAAGGCGTCAACACCACAGACAGTCGCGTGCAACTGTCCTACGACCTGAGCCTGCTACCCGAGCCATACCGGACCAGGGCCAGGACCAACCTGGCGGACCGGACGGTGGACGATGTGATCACCGTCGTCGCCGCCGAACGCCGTAGCCAGTTCCAGAACCGCGCCGCAGCGACCGCCCGGCTGTTAGACGTCCTTCGCGTCGCGACCGCTCCCCCAGCGCCGCGCCGGCGCCGAACCCGTCCGTCCAGAGGATCGGTGGAACGACGACTGTCGACCAAGCGCCAGCGCGCCGAGGTCAAACGCCTGCGCCGCCCCGACCCCCCTGATCAGGAATAGCTGCACCGGCATCCGGCTCGGCTGCCGCCTCAGCAGCGACGCCCTCCGCATCGGAGTCAGCATCACCGGGCTGTGGGCCGAACTTCCCCGCGGCGACGCTTTGCTTGAGCCGCTTGAGGCTGCCGAACATCGCGAAAAAGATCCCGATCGTCACGGCGATGAGCGCGAGCACGATCAGGAACGCGGTGCCGCCGGGGCCAACGTTGTCGGCGAGACTCAGGATCTGAGGCATCAGGACAACAAGCTAGAGGTCGAACTCAGACGGTGCCAGTCCTACAGCGTGGCAGGCATCCCGGACTGCCTTCTTCTCGGAGTCGTCGAAGTTGCCGTCGGCTCCGCCGATGATGATCCCGATCTGGATCACGGCGCGGGCTTCGTCCGGCTTTTTCTTGACTTTGCCGATCTCCTGGATCACCGAGACCCTGCCGAAGTCGAAGTCCGCGGTGAGCTTGTCGCAGAACTCGGTGAACTTGGCCTGCAACTGGTCGGCGGGAAAGTTCTGCAGCACCTCGTTGGTACCGATCAGCGCCGCCACCTTGCGCCGTTCCTCCGGGTCGATGCTGCCGTCCGCGGCAGCGATCAACGCACAGATCGCCATGGATGCGTCACGAAAGGCGCCCGACTTGAGATCGTTCTTCTTGGAGACGAGAGTCGACTGCATCGACGTTGCCTGCTGACGAAGCTGGTTCCAGAGCGCCATTGATCCTCCAGGGAATGAGCTTCAGGGAAGTACGGCTCGGAGCGTAACGGCTGGTTCTTGGCACCGGCTGCGAGCGATGCCCAGTTACGCGATCCCGGCAAAGAGATCGTCCTCAGGCAGCGGACCTACCTCCACGAGCGAGCTCACGAGCTGGTAATCCTCCGTCGGCCACGCTTCCTGCTGGATGGACATCGGGACCTGAAACCAGGTGCCGTTCGGGTCGACCTGGGTGGCGTGGGCGAGCAGCGCCCGGTCACGCACCGGGAACCACTCGCCGCACGGGACCTGGGTGGTGATCCGGTCATCGTCGGCTGGACGGTCTTCCCACCGCTCGAGCCACTTCGCGTAGGGAGATTCCAGACCGGCCTTGACCATCGCGTCCTGCAGCGCCAGCACCCGCGCCTTGTGAAAGCCGACCACGTAGTACACCTTCGTGACCTGCCAGGCCGGACCTGCATCGGGGTAACGCTCCGGATCGGCTGCGGCTTCGATCGCCGCCATGCTCACCTTGTGGGTCTGGATGTGGTCGGGGTGGGGATAGCCGCCGTTCTCGTCGTACGTCACGACCACCTGGGGGCGAAACCGGCGAAGGATTCGCACCAGCGGCGCCGCCGCCTCCTCCACCGGCACCAGGGCGAAGCAGCCCTCCGGGAGCGGGGGAAGCGGATCTCCTTCGGGCAGACCCGAGTCCGGAAAGCCCAGCCACTCCTGCTGCACGCCAAGAATCTCGCGGGCGCGCTCCATTTCCTTGCGGCGCACTTCGGGCAGGTTGTCGCGGACCTCGGGCCGGTCCATTGCGGGGTTAAGGACCGATCCGGCCTCCCCCCCGGTGCAGGTGACAACCATGACGTCGGCGCCCTCGGAGATGTAGCGCGCCATCGTGGCCGCTCCCTTGCTTGACTCATCGTCCGGATGGGCATGGACGCACAGGAGCCGGCGGGCCGAAGCAGAACGCATACGCCGATTGTCCCTGACAATCACAGAGTCACTCCCTGACAATCCCAAAGTCACTCCCGGACGGTGACAAAGTCAGTCCCGGACGGTCGGCGGCCGTGCTTTTGGTGCAGAGTGCCTGCTCTGAGCGGTAAGATCACCCGCTTCGGCCAGCAAGCCAACCCGGCTCATGCCCGACTAATGCTCGACACGTGCTCGACAAGGAGCGTCCATGACGACCCAACAGGTGTGGCTAACGCAAGAAGCGTACGACCGGCTCAAGGCCGAGTACGACCGCCTCACCGGTCCCGGGCGCGCTGAAATCACATCCCGCATCGAGGCTGCTCGCGAGGAAGGCGACCTCAAGGAGAACGGCGGCTACCACGCTGCCAAGGACGAGCAGGGCAAGCAGGAAGCCCGCATCCGCCAGCTCGAGCAGCTCCTTCGTGAGGCCTCGGTGGGCGAGACCCCCGCTGCCGGCGGCAAGGCCGGCCCGGGCATGGTCGTCGAGGTCCGCTTCCCCGGCGACAAGCAGACCACCCGTTTCGTACTCGGCTCGCGTGAAGACCACTCCACGAACGTCGAGGTCTACTCACCGCAGTCGCCGCTGGGAAAGGCCGTCACCGGCCTCGGCGACGGTGAGACCGCGCACTACAAGCTGCCCAACGGTAAGGACGCGAGCGTCGAGATCATCTCGGTGGAGCCGTACAAGGGCTGATGCCGCCGCCTGATCCACATCCGCTGCCCGGTCGCGACATCGTTGTCGACAGCGCACTGCCGGTCGGCGACGTCGGCACCTACCGTCAGCCCCGGCTACGGATTCACGTCGCCGAACACGGGCGCGCGGCTGGCCACGTTCCGCTGCTGATGCTGGCCGAGCCCCCCGCCACCTCCTACCTCTGGCGCGATGTGGCGCGCGACCTCGAGTCCGAGCACCGCTGTTACATGCCCGACCTGCCGGGCTGCGGTGCGAGCGAATGTCCGCAGAGCCGGCGTGCCTACGCCCTTGATGCCCAGGCGGAGACTCTGCGTGCGTTGCTCGACGTGCTTGCGGTGCCGCGGGCAGCCGTGGTCGCCAGCGGGATGGCTGGCCTGGTCGCCCTCGAGCTAGCGGCCATCGCCCCCTCAAGGGTGGCGTCCCTGATCCTCATCGGCACCGTGCTGCACGCCGATTCCTGGCCGGTCGCAGGCGTCTTGCCGATGCTGCCGGTCCCAGCCGGGGAGGTCCTTACTGCGCGTCTGCACGGCTCTCGTGGGCGCCGCAGTGGTCGGGCCAAGGTAGCGGCGCTGCTGTCGACGGCGGATGGTCCAGATCTGGACCACTACCTCGAGCCGCTTGCCAAACGAGGCGGGACGCGCTCGCTGCTGCGCTGGCTCCGGTCGGTCGACATGGAACTGGTGCGAGGGGCACTCGAGCTGGTCTCAGCGGCACCTCCGCCAACCCTCGTGCTGTGGGGATCGCGCGATGAGCAACTCTCGCCGGAATACGGCCGCCGGGTCGCGGGCGAGCTGGACGCTTCCTGGGTCCCGGTCGCTGATGCCGGCCATCTGATCGCCCGGGAACGCCCGGAGCGGGTCGCGGAAGAGATCGCCGCCTTCCTGTCCGGCCTGCAATAGCCGCGCTCAATCGCCTGACCAGTACCGATCGCCGGCGTGGATCAACGCGGCGGCACCGATGACGCCGGCGTCCTGACCGAGGGCGGCTGCCAACACCGGCGTATGGCGGGTGAAATGCAGCTGCGCGTGGGCGGCGAATTCGCGGCGAAGCGGGCCGAAGAGGAGCTCGCCCGCCCCGGACAGTCCACCACCGATGACGACGGCGTCGAGCTCGACCAGCGCAACGGCCCCTGCCACGACGCGACCTACCGCCGAGCCGGCGCGGTCGAAGGCTGCCAGCGCCACCGGATCATCCGAGAGCGCCAGCTCTGCCAGCTCGCGCCCGTCACGGGCAGTGCAGCCGCGATCGGCCGCCCAGGCGACGATGGCCGGGCCGCGCGCGACGGCCTCCAGACATCCGCGGGCGCCGCAGCCACACAGCGGTCCGTCAGGCTCAGCAATGATGTGACCGATGTGGCCGGCGTTTCCAGTGGCGCCGTTACGCAATTGACCGTCCAAAATCAGGCCGCCTCCCACTCCGGTGCTGACCACCATCCCCAGCACATCGCGGTGGCCTCGGGCGGCACCGCACCAGGTCTCCGCCACGACCAGGCACAGCGCGTCGTTATGCACCCGAACCACCAGGCCCGGCAGGCGCTCCCGAAGCCAGGCACGGAGCGGGAAACCGTCTCGCCAGGCCGGAATATTGAGCGGATTGACGACGCCCCCGGGCCAGCTCATCGGCCCGCCGCAGCCGACACCCACCCCACCTACGTCGATCGGCCCGTCGTCACCGGATAGCACTTCGTCGACCAGCGCCGCCAACGCCTCCGTCGGGTTGTGTCCGGTAGCGACCTGTCGCCGCCCGCTGACCTGCCCGTCCGCGTCCACCAGACCGGCGGCCATCTTCGTGCCGCCGATGTCGATGCCGAGCGCCGGCCGGTGGAGAGCAGCCTGTGCGGTCACCGGAACGCCAGCAGCGACGCGGTAAATCCATGCAGCCAGTTGCGGCCCGTCACGGGGCCGATCTCACCGCCGGCGAAGAGCCCGGCTACCGGCGCACCGCCCAGGCACTCGCGTACCAGTTCGACGTCGGACTCCGCCCGGCCGAACATGCTCGGGCCCCTGCCGTTGCAGGAGACAAGGAGGGCACCCTGAGCATCTTCGGCGACGGCCAGGCGCGATCGAAGATCGGCTCGCGCGACTTCGGCGTCCCGGAGCTGGAATCGAACGGTGCGCCCGACGTCCACCACGTCGCCGACGGCCACCGCGCTACGGCCCTCGTCGATACCGATGACAGCACGGACCAGGTAATCGCCGATCTCGTGTTCGTCGGCATACTCGTCCATCGCCACCCCGAGCTGCGGACCCCCGCCGAAGCTGAGGCGTTCCTGGGGGTTGAGCCCTTCCACGATCGCTCGCAGCTTCTCCAGCGCAGGCACACCTGCAAGCTCCAGCAGGAGATTGCCTTCGGCGGCGGTAACCACCATCTCCGGCCCGACCGGACGGCAGCCCTGGCTGACGACGACCTCACCGACCGCACCCCCGAGCATCATCCCGACGGCGCCCCGCTCGAAGGTGCGGCCGTCCAGGTAAAGCCGGGTCGAGCCGGCGCCTTGGGGTCCGCCCCCCAGTCCCCCGACGATGGAAACGCCGGGCAGGGCGCTCACCGAACGGTCGACGAAGGACACCACCGGAAAGCTGTACGGATCAGCGAAAAGCAGCGCCGTCGACTCGTCGTCGCGCTGCTCGGGCAGCCCGACAACGGCCAGCCCGTCGCCGCTGCGCATGACCTCGAGGTGAAAGACCCGGATCCGGACTTCGGGCAGCACCGCGGCCCAGGCGCTCACCCCGGCCTCGCCCAGAACCGCCTGCCCGGAGCCGCACACGCCGGCCGCCGAGCAGCCGATCACATGGGCCGCGCCGGACAGCTCCTGCGACAGCGCGCCGACCAGATCCAGGTCATCGACGGAATCGCCGCTCGCGAAGATCGCCAGCAGGTCGGGCGGCGCTATCAGGTCGTGGGTTGCGGCCTCGACGGCCTGCCGGGTCGCCGCTGACAGATCAGCAGCATCTGTCCCGACGGCCGCGAACCCGTCACCGAACCGCCGGGAACCCGTCATCCACTGATGATGGCCCCTTTGATCGCCGGCGGTGGGGGTTCGTGTCCGGCCGACGCCGGCTGCCCGATCCTCCCAGGGCGTAAGGGGGATGCGGTGTGCCAGGTCGGGGCGTAGCGTCGAAGGGGTGAGTTCAGCGAGCCCAGCGATTGACGCTGCTCCCCTTCCGACCACCCGCAGCGGCCTGCTCTCAAGCGGCCACGTTCACCGCTCCGTCAAGGCCGAGTTGCGCGACAACCTGCTCGAGCGGCTGCAGTCCGGGCAGGAGCGCTTTCCCGGCATCGTCGGCTTCGACGACACGGTGCTCCCGCAGATCGAGCGCGCCGTCCTGGCGGGCCACGATGTCGTACTCCTCGGTGAGCGTGGTCAGGGCAAGACCCGCCTGATTCGCACCCTGGTGGGCCTGCTCGACGAGTGGACTCCGGTTGTCTCCGGCTGCGAGATCAACGACCATCCCTACGCTCCGGTCTGCGGACGCTGCCTGGAGCTCGAAGCAGAGCTGGGTGACGAGCTGCCGGTCAGCTGGAAGCACCGCAGCGAGCGATATGGCGAGAAGCTCGCGACGCCAGACACCAGCGTCGGCGACCTGATCGGCGACATCGACCCGATCAAGGTGGCTGAGGGCCGCACGCTCGGAGATCCGCAGACGGTTCACTACGGGCTCGTGCCTCGAACTAACCGGGGCATCTTCAGCATCAACGAGCTGCCTGACCTGGCCGAACGCATCCAGGTGGCGCTGCTTAACGTGCTCGAGGAGCGCGACATCCAGGTGCGTGGCTACGTCCTTCGGCTGCCGCTCGACCTGATCATGATCGCCAGCGCCAATCCCGAGGACTACACGAATCGCGGCCGCATCATCACGCCGCTCAAAGACCGGTTCGGCGCCGAGGTCCGCACCCACTACCCGCTGCGCCTGGATGACGAGCTCGCTCTGATGCGCCAGGAAGCGCTGCTGCAGTGGGACGGGCCGTTCGGACACCCGGTCGTGCCTGAATACCTGATTGAGGTCCTTGCCCGGTTCACCCGGGCGGTACGCGAGGCGCCGCAGGTGGACGGGCGCTCCGGTGTCTCGGCCCGACTTGCCATTGCCGCGACCGAGACCGTCGCGGCGAGTGCGGTTCGGCGGGCGGCGGTGACTGGCGAAGTGCCGCCGGTCGCCCGCGTCGTCGATCTGGCTTCCGTGGTCCCGGCGGTGCGCGGCAAGGTCGAGTTCGACGCTCTCGAGGAAGGCCGCGAGGAAGAGGTGTTGGCGCACCTGCTCAAGCGGGCGACCGCCGACACCTTCCGCGCGCGGCTGTCGGGCCTTGACCTGTCCGGTTTGCAGGAGCGGGTAGAGGCGTCGGGACCGGTGGAGACCGGCGAGCTGATGCCTGGCTCCGCCCTGCTCGCCTCGCTGGGCACGATTCCGGGGCTGGCCGCCCTGCTCGCCCGGCTCGACGGTGAGGGTTCGGAGTCACCGGGCCTGGCCGCCAGCGCGGTCGAATTCGCGATGGAGGGCCTGCACCTGCATCGCCGCTTGGCCAAGGAGGAGCTTCCCGGCCGGACGGTTTACGGGTGAGCCCAAGCAGCGGCGCCTACAGCTATGGCCCCTGGGACGGAGGGCCAGACCCGCTGGCCGCTCCGTTTGACGCAGCTGCGGCGCTGGACGAAATGGGCGAATCAGTCCTGGAAGGCTCTACCCCGCGGGAAGCGCTGGAGGCTTTGCTGCGTCGGGGCGCGCAAGGTCGCCGGGGCCTGGACGACCTGCGTCGTCAGATCGAGAAGCGGCGCCGCGAGGCCCGCGAGCGTGGACGGCTCGATGGCACTTTGGAGCAGGTTCGCGAGCTCCTCGAAAAGGCTCTTGAGCAGGAAAAAACCGCCCTGTTCCCCGACCCGTCCGACGACGCGCGGCTACGTGAGGCTGAGCTCGACACGCTTCCCAACGATCCGGCACGAGCCGTTCGGGCGCTGTCGGAATACGACTGGAAGTCGCCGGAGGCCCGGGAGACGTTCGAGCAGATCCAGGATCTGTTACGCCGTGAAGTGCTCGACAGCCAGTTCAAAGGGATGAAGCAGGCCTTGGAGAATGCTTCTCCGGAGGACATGGCGCGGGTCAAGGACATGCTCGCCGATCTGAATTCGATGCTCGAAGCCGACGCGCGCGGCGAAGACACCGATCAGATGTTCAACGACTTCATGGATAAGCACGGCGACTTCTTCCCGGAGAATCCGCAGAGCTTGGAAGAGCTGACCGATGCGCTCGCCCGCCGGGCGGCAGCTGCTGCCAAGCTCATGCGCAGCCTGTCGCCCGAGCAACGCCAGGAGCTGGCCGACCTGATGGCGACGGCGATGGAAGACCTCGGCCTGCAGGCAGAAATGTCGCGCCTGCAGTCGGCGCTGCAGTCAGCCCGGCCCGATCTCGACTGGGGTCAGGGCCGGCGCTCACGCGGCGAGCGGATGTCAGGCGACCAGCCGCTCGGTCTCGGTGAGGCGACCGATGCCCTCGAAGAGCTGGCCGAACTGGACGAGCTGGCTGCCGCACTTCGCCAGGACTATCCCGGAGCCTCCCTCGAAGACGTCGATCCGGAAGCAGTGTCCAGCGCCTTGGGCCGCCAGGCCGTCGACGACCTGCGGGCGCTGCAGACCCTGGAGCGCGAGCTCGAGCGACAAGGCTACCTCTCGCGTAAAGGCGGCAAGCTCGAACTCACCCCCAAGGCAGTTCGTCGGCTAGGCGCTGCGGCGTTGACCAAGGTCTTCAAGCAGCTCGACGCCCGCGGTCGAGGAGGCCATGACGTACGCGATGCCGGTGCCGCCGGAGAGGCCACCGGCGCCAGTAGGGAGTGGCGGTTCGGCGACGAGCAGCCGCTTGATGTCGTACGCACGGTGCGCAACGCCCTCATCCGGCGGGCCGGCGACCCTGCCGAGGCCCACAGCGAGCGGGTGACGCTGGCGGCGTCGGACTTCGAGGTGCTCGAGACCGAGCGTCGCACCAGCGCCGCGGTCTGCCTGCTCGTCGACCTCTCGTATTCAATGGCGCTGCGCGGGACCTGGGGCATCGCGAAGTCGACTGCGCTCGCGCTGCACAGCCTGATCTCGACCAAGTTCCCGCAGGACGCGCTGCACGTCATCGGTTTCTCCGACTATGCCCGCCAGCTTCAGCCCACCGAGCTCGCCGGCCTGGACAGCGAGATGGTGCAGGGAACGAACCTGCAGCACGCCTTGCACCTGGCGGGCCGTCAACTCGCGAAATACCCGGACTCCGAGCCAGTCGTGCTAGTCGTGACCGACGGAGAGCCCACGGCTCACCTGTTACGCGATGGGACGCCGTGGTTTCACTGGCCCGCACTGCCTGAGACGCTCGAACTGACCCTCGCTGAGGTCGACAAGCTGACCCGTCGCGGCGCCACCATCAACGTCTTCATGCTTGATGACGAGCCGCGGCTGGTCGAATTCGTCGATGAGGTCGCGCGGCGCAACGGCGGCCGGGTCTTCTCACCAAGCTCGGGCGAGCTGGGCTCTTACGTGGTCAAGGACTACCTCACGGCCCGGCGGGGACGCTCCGGCCGCTAGGCCCTCCTGCTCGACTCAGGCGGCCTTGCTGCTGTTCTCGCCGCGCGCGACGACGTCGTCCAACCGATCGAGAAAGCGCGGCCAGACCTCGCGCGGCAAGTCGTGCCCCATTCCCTCGACCTCGAGCAGTTCGGCGCCCTGAATAGCCGCAGCCGTGGCCCAGCCTCCCGAAACGTTGACCAGGGGGTCAGCGGTGCCGTGGACCACGAGGGTCGGGATACGTACCTGCGAAAGGCTCGGAGTCCGGTCGCCGCTGGCCAGGATTGCCGCCACCTGGCGCACGCTCGCCCCCGGGTCGTGGCCACGATCCCAGGACTGGCCGGCGCGCCGGCGAATGTGATCGTGGTCGATCGGGAAGTCGGTGGAGCCGATCACCGTGGAGGACTCCACGGAGCTCGCGATGTAGTCCTCTCGGGTGAGCGCGGGTGGCGAAATCAGGGTTGCGAGGGCGGCGTCTGTCGGTTGGCCCACTCCATCAGCACCGGTGGTCGCCATCACCGTCGTCAAGCTGCGCAGCCGATGGGGGTGTCGGATCGCCAGCGTCTGCACGACCATTCCCCCCATGCTCACGCCCAGCACGTGAGCGGTGGGCCAGCCGAGCACGTCGAGCAGCCCCGCGGTGTCGTCGGCGAGGTCCATCAGCGTGTAGACGGCCGACGTGGCATCCCGAGCGAGCAGCTGACCGATGTCCGGCGAACCGGGAAAGTGACTCGACTTACCGGCGTCGCGATTGTCGAAGACCGTCGGCTGGTATCCGCGGGCCACGAGTTCGGTGAGCAGATCGGGGTGCCACCCCACCAACTGCTGCCCCAGCCCGTGAACCATCAGCAGGGGCACCCCGCCCGGGTCACCCAACGTCTCGTACGCGATCTCGACGTCCGCACCTTCAACGCTGCGGACAATGGCCGTTGGCATGTCCTGAACTTATGAGACGGCGCCAACCGCTGCTACGCCAGGATGGCGCCGTGGGTGTGACATTGGTCGAGCAGGTTCGGCCCGAGATCACGTTTGGGCTCCGCCAACAGGTGCTTCGGCCGGGCCGGCCTGCAGAGGAAGCCTTTTTTCCCGGCGATCGGGATCGTTCGAGCGGGCACTTTGCCGCTTACCTGGACCATCGCGTCGTGGGTGTGGCGTCTGTGCTGGCAGGCGGAGGCGGAGGCTTCCGGCCCGGGACTGTGGCGGCTGCGCGGGATGGCAGTGGACCCAGACCACCAAGGCATCGGTGTCGGCACCGCGCTGCTGGCTCGGGTCCGCGACTTTGTCGACCGGTCGGGCGGCGGGCTCATCTGGTGCAACGCGCGGGTTTCAGCCCAGGACTTCTACGTTGCCGCCGGCTTCGTGTCCATCGGCGAACCGTGGGACGAGCCTGGCATCGGTCCGCACGTACGGATGCATGACCGCTAGTTAGCGGGTCACGGCCTTGAGCTCAGCGATCGACTCGCGAATGAGTTCCGGGAAGGCTCGTCGGTTTGTTTCGACGATCCAGCGCTCGAACGAGATCCTGAAGACGGCGATCCCCGCCTCCGCCGCCAGGCTCGCTGCGGGTTCCTTGATCCCGCGGAGGCGCAGTGCCTCGGCCATCGCCGACGCGAGCGAGGCGAGCTTGATCAGCTCGCGCTCTTGAAGCTCCGGGTTCGCGGCGATGATGCTTTGGCGAACCTGGGCACCTTCGCGGCGCTCCTGGAGCAGGGCGCCCGCCGCTTCGACCGCTACCGCTATCGCGTCGAAAGGCGAAACGGAAGCGGGCGCCTCGGCGACGGTGGTCACGAGGAGTTCCCGCAAGGAAGCCGCCCCCCAGAACAGCACCTCCCGTTTGTCAGCGAAGTGCCGAAAGAACGTTCGCTCAGTGAGTCCCGCCCGCCCCGCGATCTGCGCGACCGTGGTCTGTTCGAAACCACGCTCGACATAGAGCTCCATGGCCGCCTGTTCGAGTCGGCCACGCGCGTTCGGTTCCCAGCGGCCCATGCCGTGATCATAGGTGATGACAGTGGCTGACAACCCAGCCCGCGGCAGCAAGCCCCACCGAGCCTGAGGGCGTCAGGCGAGTGCCTGCTCCAGGTCGGCGACGAGATCGGCGGCGTCTTCGATGCCGACCGAGAGGCGTACCAGGTCCGACGGGACCTCCAGCGGGCTGCCGGCGACGCTGGCGTGGGTCATGCGTCCGGGATGCTCGACCAAGGACTCGACTCCCCCCAGCGATTCGGCAAGCGTGAACAGCCGGGTCCGGCGGCAGACCTGCAACGCTGCTTGCTCTCCCCCACGCACTTGGAAGGAGACCATCCCGCCGAAGTCACGCATCTGACGGGCGGCGACGGCGTGGCCCGGATCATCCGGCAGGCCCGGGTAGCGAACCTGGCGCACGGCGGGGTGGCTGACCAGCAGATCGACAACGGCGCGGGCATTGACGCAGTGCCGATCCATCCGCACCGCCAGCGTCTTGATCCCGCGCAGGGTCAGCCAGGCGTCGAAGGGGCCCGCCACGGCGCCGGCGGCGTTCTGCACAAAGCGCAGCCGCTCGCCGAGTCCAGGGTCGGCCACCACCAGGGCGCCGCCGATGACGTCGCTGTGACCGCCGAGGTACTTCGTCGTGCTGTGGACGACGGCACCGGCCCCGAGGGCCAGGGGCTGCTGGAGATAGGGAGACGCGAACGTGTTGTCGACGACCAGCAGCGAGTTCGACTCCTCGGCCAGCGTCGCTAGCCCAGCGATATCCGCGATCCCCAGCAGCGGGTTGGTGGGAGTCTCACACCAGAGCGCACGGGTGGCGCCCGGGCGAATGGCGGCGCGTACCGCATCGAGGTCGTGCATGGGGACCGGCGTGAATTCGACCCCCCAGCTTGCGAGAACCCGAGCGAAGAGGCGGTAGGTGCCGCCGTACGCGTCATCCGGGATCACGACATGACTGCCAGGTGAGCAGACCGTGCGCAACAGGACGTCTTCGGCGGCGAGGCCGGAGGCGAAAGCCAGCCCGGTGCTACCGCCTTCCAGGCTGGCGAGGCACTCCTCGAGCGCGGTTCGGGTGGGGTTGGCCGAACGGCTGTATTCATAGCCCGCGCGCAGCCCACCGACCCCGTCCTGGGCGTACGTGCTCGTCGCGTAAATGGGCACAACCACTGCGCCTGTCGTCGGGTCCGGATCCTGTCCCGCGTGGATCGCGCGAGTCGCAAAGCCGGCTTCTTGGGAGGGGTCCTGCGCATCGCCTGCCACTCTGGCGACCCTAGTGACGGCCCGTCGGCTAGTCGTGCCCCATTTTGTCGCTCGTCTCCTTTAGCCTCGGGGCCGTGGTGTTTCCCACGATTCAATTCGCGGCGTTCTTCGTCGTCGTTTTGACGCTGTCGTGGCTGCTGATGCCACACCCCCGGCTGTGGAAACCGTTCATCATTGCGGCGTCATATTTTTTCTACGGCTACGCTGACCTGCGCTTTACGCTCTTGCTCGCCGCCGTCACGGTCATTAACCAGGCGGCGGCGCTGGCGCTCGGTCGCTGGCGTGACAAACGAATTCTCATCGCCGCGATCGTCGCCGATCTTGGCCTGCTCGGCTGGTTCAAGTACTACAGCTTCTTCACTCTCCAGGTCGACCACGCGCTCAAGAACGTCGGCTTCGGCATGCCATTGCCGCTGCTGCAGGTCGCGCTCCCGGTCGGCATCAGCTTCTACACGTTCCAGGCCATCTCCTACGTCACTGACGTGTACCGGGGCACGATCAAGCCGGTCCGAAGCATCGACTTCGCCGTCTTCCAATCCTTCTTCCCACACCTGATCGCCGGCCCGATCGTGCGAGCCAGCGAGTTCGTGCCACAGCTCGCGACCCCCCGCGATCCCCGCAAGGTCGAAGCGACGCGAGCCTTCTTCCTGATCGGCGGCGGCCTGATCAAGAAGGTGGTGATTGCAGACCTGCTGGCCACCCGGCTCGTCGACCCCGTCTTCAACTCTCCCGGCCAGCACTCAGCCCAGGAGACACTTGTCGCGATCTACGGCTATTCCGTACAGATCTATTGCGACTTCTCGGCCTATACGGAGATGGCGATCGGGCTGGCGCTGCTGCTCGGCTTTCGGTTCCCGGACAACTTCAACCGGCCCTATTCCGCGGTCAGCCTGCAGGACTTCTGGCGCCGCTGGCACATGACGCTCTCACGGTGGCTGCGCGATTACCTCTACATCTCACTCGGCGGCAACCGCAAAGGCGTCCACAAGACCTACCGCAACCTGTTCCTGACCATGCTGCTCGGCGGACTCTGGCACGGCGCGGCGTGGACTTTCGTGATCTGGGGGGCCATCCACGGCACCGGCCTGTGCGTCGAACGGTGGTGGGGAGAGCGACGCAAGGTCGTGTCGATTCCGGATGCCCCGACGGGCGGCGGATCCAGCGGCGGCGGCGGTGTGCTGACGGCGACCCCAGTACGGCAGCTCGCCCCGGCACCCAACCGGCTGCCCACCTTCGTCCATGTCCTGATCACGTTCAACATCGTCACGTTCGCCTGGGTCTTCTTCCGGGCCTCCAGCCTCGCTAACGCCATGGCGGTCTTCGGCCGGCTCTTCAGCGGGCTCGCCCCGTCGCCCCTGGTCACGGTCCCGGTGCTGTTGGCCATCTTCGCAGGGCTGGCGGTCCAGTTCGTGCCAGTGGGCTTCTGGCCGCAGGTGCAGGTCCGCTTTGCAGCGTTGAGTCTGGCCTGGCAGGCCGTGCTCTATGGGTCGCTGCTGGTGGTCTGCTTTGCCATCGTGGGCGAGCAGGGTGTCGCCCCCTTCATCTACTTCAGGTTCTGATGACTGACCTGCGACCGGCACCCACGTCACGCTCGCGCATGCGCGACACTGGCAGGAGCATGGATCCCGGCACCGAGACGAGTTCGAGCGCCAGCCCGCCGCCGCGCCCGGATCCCGGAAGCGGTCAGCCCCCTACGCGTCGGAAGCGGCCGATCGCGGTGCCACGGACGCTGCCCGCAGGTCACGCCATTCTCGTAGCGGTGGGCGCGCTGCTCTTCGCGATGATCTTCAACAGCCACGCGATGGTGCACGCGGGTGAAGGCATGACAGCCGGCACGACCCGCAATCTGGTGCTGGACGTCGCCAAACCGGTCGACAGGTTCTCGCACACGCTGTATCTGGACCGGCCTCGCAAATGGCTCGACTCCCTCTTCGGCCACACCCAAGCACCCACCGGTCCCTCTGCCCTCTCCCAGCTCCCAGCACAGGCCGACAACCGTCCGCTGGGATCCGCCGCCGCCCCGAAGAAGTCGCCCGCGACCCCCTCGGCCGGCCCGAAGTCGTCGGCATCGCCGCTCCCTCCGAAGCCGAAGGCCGTGCCGTTGCGGGTCCCGACAAAGGCCGATCCGCTCAAGCTGCTCATCGCGGGCGATTCGATGACCGAATTCCTCGGCCCGGACCTGATCAATCAGGGGTCAGTGGCCGGCAAGCTCAAGGGCGACACCGAAACCAAGTACGGCACCGGACTGGTGCGGCCCGATTTCTTCGACTGGTCGCTCTACGCCCAGCAGTTGGTGGCCCAGCAGAAACCGGATGCCGTTGTGGTCATGATGGGCGGTAACGACGGCCAGGGCATCACGCTGGCCAATGGCCAGGTCCTGCCGGACGGCACCGAAGCCTGGGCCAAGGAATACCGGCGGCGGGTCGAGGTCGTCATGCGGATCTTCGCCGGCGATGGCAAGCGCCGCGTCTACTGGATCCCGATGCCGATCCCGCGCAGTCCCAAGCTGGCCGTCGATTACCACCTGATGGACCTGGCAGTGGCGGATGCTGCCGCCGTGGTGCCGGGGGTCACGGACATCAACCTCACCGAGCGGCTGTCCAATCACGGCCAGTACTCCGACTACCTGCCCGGACTCAACGGCCAGACGATCCTGGCGCGCACCCAGGACGGCATCCACCTGAGCACCGACGGCGCTAACCTGGCGGCGGCTCTGGTGCTGCAAGTTCTGAACAAGGACTGGCACCTCACCCCCTGACCCACCCGCGGGTCACATGCCTTCGGGAGCGTGTCCCTGGTTCGCCAGAAATCCCAGTACGTCGGAACGGGTAACGATCCCCAGTGGCCGGCCGCCATCGTGCACGAGGACGGCAGCCGCGCCCTCGAGCACCGGCATCACCGCGGACACGGGTTCGCCCACCCCGGCTGTCGGCAGCGGTGGCGAGAGGTACTCGGAGATCGGGGCGTCCAGTGCCGAACGGTCACGAAACACCGCGTCCAGCAACTCGCGTTCGGCGACAGCACCCACGACCTCAGCCGCCATCACCGGCGGCTCTTCCTTGACCACCGGAAGCTGGGAGACGCCGTACTCACGTAGCACAGCGATGGCTGCCCCCACCGTCTCATCCGGATGCATGTGAACCAGGTCGGGCAGCTGATCTCCCTTGCGGGCAAGCACGTCCCCGAGGGTGGCCTCGTCTCCGGCACCGGTCAGGAACCCGTAACGGGTCATCCAGTCGTCGTTGAAGATCTTCGACAGATAGCCGCGACCGGAGTCCGGGAGCAGCACGACCACCATGCCGTCAGCGGGCATCCGGGCCGCTACGCGCAGCGCCGCCACGGTGGCCAGCCCGCACGATCCACCCACCAGGAGGGCCTCTTCGCGCGCGAGCCGGCGGGTCATGACGAAGGATTCCCGGTCACTAACCGCCTCCACCCAGTCCGGCACCTTGGGGTCGTACGTCGACGGCCAGATGTCCTCACCGACCCCCTCGACCAGGTACGGACGTCCTGTCCCGCCGGAATACACCGAACCCTCAGGATCCGCGCCGACGACGGTCACACGGCCGTCGCTGACCTCCTTGAGATAGCGCCCGGTGCCGCTGATCGTGCCGCCGGTACCGACCCCGGCGACAAAGGCGGTGATCCGGCCGCCGGTCTGCTCCCACAATTCTGGTCCGGTCCCGCGGTAATGGGCCAACGGGTTGGCCGGGTTCGAGTACTGGTCGGGGCTCCAGGCACCGGGGGTAGTGGCGACCCGGTGTCGCGCGACCTCGTAATAAGAACGCGGGTCCTCCGGTGCGACGGCAGTCGGACACACCACGACCTCGGCGCCGTACGCCTTCAGCACGTCGATCTTCTCGACGCTGATCTTGTCGGGCATCGTGAAGACGCATCGGTAGCCCCGTTGCGCGGCGACGATGGCCAATCCCACACCGGTGTTACCGCTCGTCGGCTCGACAATGGTGCCGCCGGGGCCAAGCAGTCCCTTCTCCTCGGCCGCCTCCACCATGATCAGCGCGATTCGGTCCTTCACCGAGCCACCTGGGTTGAGGTATTCGAGTTTCGCGTACACCGGGCAGGCGATCCCCTCGGTAACCTTGCTTAGGCGCACGAGGGGGGTGTCACCCACCAGGTCCGCCAGCGTTTCGACAATGACCGCCACGAGGATCCACCTCCGTTGCCCGCTCGTCAGCGAGTGATGGGCGAGTGCCTGCGAGCGTACGAGGCCTCGATTACCTGGAAAATTCCTGAGAGTCCTAGCTCGCCCTCTTTACACCTTGTCTGCCGAACTCAGACGCCGATTGGACCGTGATGAGCGCCCTGGACCTGCGGCTGCTTGGCCGCCTGGGAGGTGCCGGCCTGCTGGCCGGGGCCGTGGCGCTCTTTGCCCTCATGGCGTTGCCGCACTGGGGCACCCCCGGGTCGGGCCTGACCGTGGCCGTAGCGGTGGCCAGCGCCATCGGCGGCATCGTGGCGCTACGCGCCCGCTGGAGTGAAGACGCCACCCGCGGCGGCATGATGCTGGCCGCTGGTGCCTACATCGCGCTCGGAGTATCCGGGCTCGCGGGCGGCAGCCAGGCCGCGTACGGGCCGCTGTTCGTCGTCGTGGCGGCCTGGTGCGGACTCGCTCTCGGGCCGATGTACACCCTCAAACTCGCGCCCCTCGCACTCCTTTGCGACACCCTGCCGGCGTTGCTCGGCCGACCCGGGACGGCCCTGGTGGGGTTCGGCGCCATTGTCGTGGCCACCGTCACCGGGGAGATCTTCGCCCGCCTCGCCGATCGGGTACGTCGCGATGCCCGCCGCGATGCGCATCGCACCAAGGCTCTCGAGCGGCTCACCGCGGGCCAGCTCCAGCTGGCTCGCGCGACCGACCCCACCGAAGCCGCCAAAATCGCTGCCGCCGTGGCGCTCGACATCCTCGACGCGGGTGAGACCGCGGTGCTGCTCGAGCGCGATGGCGAGCAGGTGCTGCTCGCCGGCTCGCAACCGAAGGAAGCCGCCGGCGGCACAGATGGCACCACCGGTGGGCCCTTCGAGGTGCCGCTGAACGGCCGCGAAGGCACCGGCGTCCGTGGTCTGCTAACGGCTCACCCGAAGCCGGGCGAACGTCTCGACCCGTTCGGCCAGGCGCTCGCCGCCAGCCTTGTCGCGGCCACCTGTGCCGCGCTGGAAAGCATCGCGCTGACCGGACGCCTCCGCGTACGCGCCGAAGTCGATCCCCTCACCGGTCTCGGCAACCGCCGTCGCCTGGACACCGCGCTGGCCCGGCTACAGGCCGGCGACGTCGTCATCGTCCTGGACCTGGACAACTTCAAGAACGTCAACGACGCGCTCGGCCACGACACGGGCGACGAGGTGCTGCGCTCGTTCGGCGCCCACCTTTCTGCCCTCACCCGTGCCGGCGAATTGGCCATCCGCACCGGCGGCGAGGAATTCGTGCTGATCGCCGAGGGTGGCCCCGAGGCGCGCGGCGCGGCGGCACTCCTTGGCCGGCTGTCGGCTGACTGGTGGCGCCAGTCGCCGCTCACCACCTTCAGTGCCGGAGCCGCGATCCACACCGGCGGCGATCCGACACTCACCATGAAGCGGGCCGACCAGGCCCTGTACGAGGCCAAACGGCGCGGACGAGCTGCAGGCTGGCTGCTCGCCGACCCCCCTGACCAGTCCGACTCGTTCGGCGCTGATGCTGAGTTCACCGACCCGACTGCCGGGGTGGCCGGCGGCCGGCTGATTCCCTTTCCCGGCGCACCTTTCCGCCGGGCGGAAAAGTTGGCGGACATCATCCTGCCGCAGGGATTCGTGGCGGCCGTGCCGGTGCCCGATGGTGACCGTTCCTCCGTCGCCAGCTGACCCACAAGCCGGCAAGCAACCACTCGAACGCGCGCTCTGAGCCGCGTAGGCTGCCGGCAGGAACTCATACCTACCCGCCAGTAGGTTTCCGACTGCGGAGGAGTAGTCATGCCCGAGGCCGTCATTGTCGCCACCGCCCGCTCCCCTATCGGACGGGCCTTCAAGGGTTCGCTGAAGGACCT
This sequence comes from uncultured Actinomycetota bacterium, assembly GCA_963839015.1. Taxonomy (GTDB): domain Bacteria; phylum Actinomycetota; class Actinomycetes; order Frankiales; family Frankiaceae; genus DATAZK01. Next base: position 129,726 of record CAWITL010000006.1, read on the forward strand.
GCGCCCAGACGATCTCGCCGCCACGGTTATCCGCGCTGCGCTGGACAAAGTGCCGCAGCTCGACCCCAACGAGATCAATGATCTCCTGCTCGGCTGCGGACTCCCCGGCGGCGAGCAGGGTTTCAACATGGCGCGTGTCGTCGCCGTACTGCTCGGCTATGACTCGATCCCTGGCGCGACGGTCACCCGCTACTGCTCCTCGTCCCTGATGACGACGCGAATGGCCATGCACGCCATCAAAGCCGGCGAGGGCGATGTCTTCATCTCCGCCGGGGTTGAGCAGGTCAGCCGCTACGCCAAGGGCAGCAGCGATTCACTGCCCGACACCATGAACCCGCTTTTCGCTGACGCGGCGAGCGTCAGCGAGAGCTTCGCCGCGGGCGGCATGACGTGGTCCGACCCGCGCGATTCAGGTGCGCTGCCTGACGTGTACATAGCCATGGGCCAGACGGCGGAGAACGTCGCCCAGCTCAAGGGCATCTCGCGCGCGGAGCAGGACGAGTTCGGCGTCCGCTCGCAAAACCTGGCCGAGAAAGCGATCGCCGACGGCTTCTGGGAGCGTGAGATCACGCCGATCACGCTTCCCGACGGCACGGTCGTCAGCAAGGACGACGGTCCGCGCTCCGGCGTCACTCTCGAGGGCATCTCCGCCCTCAAGCCGGTCTTTCGCCCTGACGGCACCGTCACGGCCGGCAACTGCTGCCCGTTGAACGACGGGGCCGCGGCAGTGATCATCATGAGTGATACCAAGGCCCGCGAGCTGGGCCTGACGCCGCTGGCTCGCATCGTCAGCACCGGCGTCAGCGGCCTGTCCCCCGAGCTGATGGGCCTCGGACCGATCGAGGCCTCCCGGCGGGCGCTCAAGCTGGCAGGCATGAGCATCGGCGACATCGACCTGGTGGAGATCAATGAGGCGTTCGCAGCCCAGGTGATCCCCAGTTACCAGGAGCTCGGGATCGACATCGACCGGCTGAACGTGCACGGCGGCGCCATCGCCGTGGGACACCCCTTCGGGATGACGGGCGCCCGGATCACCGGCACGCTGCTCAACGGCCTGAGCAGCCGCGATGCGACGTTCGGCCTGGAAACCATGTGTGTGGGTGGCGGCCAGGGCATGGCGATGATCCTGGAGCGCCTTTCCTAACGGCGGGGCCTGCGCTCACCAGCGCAAATCACAGGCTGAAAATCTCTCCACTGACCCGTTCGATGGCCTCCACGGCGGCGTCGGCATTGCTGTCTGCTGATGCCCCGCCGGGCGCGTTCAGGATTTCGCGGCCGAGCACGACGACCTGGTCGGCGATGGCGTGGGGCGCCAGCCGCTCGGGAACGGCAGGCGGAGCGCCGTTTCCCGCCGCTCGTCCCAGCACTGCCAGCATGAGCACCAGGTCGTAAACAATGTCGGCGCGGGGACGGCCGTTGCGGGCCTCGCCCTGCCAGCGTGCGTTTGACCAGCGCCGTACCCGCGCGTCAAACCGTTCCAGGTCATGCTCCAACCGGCGCACGGATCGACTGTCAGGCGTCCCCGTTACCACCGGCTCATCCTGCGGCATACCTGCTCCTGGTGTGTTGGGCTCTCAGAGGGGTTGTCTCCAGCGACCGAGTACGCCACGCTGTCCGGATGTACCGCTGATGTTCAGCCACAGGAGGCGCGCATGTCCGTTCACCACTCGGAGCAGACCCACCAGACCCTGATCTCGCGCATGCCCGAGGTGACCGGACAAAGCATCTCTCATTGGCTCGGCTGCCTGGATTGCGGCCCAGGGCTCCTGCGGTTCGAAGAGCGCGTGAGCTGGCTACGCGACGAGCACAGCATTCCGCATGGCTACGCGTCCGCCATCGTTCACGAGGCGGACCTGCGGCGCGGTGCGCTGCGCACTCTCTAGACCTCGCGACAGCAGTAACTGGAGCAGCGACAATGGACCTCGACGCTGCGCGCGACTACGTCCGCCAGCATCATCAGGCGGTGCTGGCAACGCTGCGCCCGGACGGCAGTCCGCAGCTCACGCCGGTGACGGCGGGCATCGACGACGTCGGGCGTCTGGTCGTGAGCACCCGCGAGACGGCGTTCAAGGTTCACAACGTGCGCCGCAACGGTCGGGCGTGGCTCTGCATGCTGCCGGACGGCTTCTACGGCGAGTGGATCTACGTTGAGGGTGACGCTTCGATCGAGTCACTGCCGGAGGCCATGGACGGCCTGATCGCGTATTACCGCAGCATCTCGGGCGAGCATCCGGACTGGGACGACTACCGGCAGGCCATGATCCGCGACCAGCGCTGCCTGATACGGCTGGATCTCACCCGGGCGGGGCCCGACAAGCACGGATAGTTCAGGCCACGGCAGCATCCTCGTGACGGCCGGCTTTCGGCTGCGCTGCCGGGATGTCGGCTGCCGCTAACCGCTCCATCAATCCGGAAGCAATGCGAAGGATCTCCGCTTCGGCTTCGGTCAGCTCGCCGAGCGCTTCCTGCAGCCAGGCGTCGCGGTCCGCCATGTCTCGAAAGAGAGCCTGCCGACCCGCTTCGCTGAGGGTCAGGACCGACTCGCGCCGATCATGCTCGCCCGGGCGACGCGTGATCAGACCGGCCAGTTGCAGTTCATTAAAAGTCCTGGTCAGTGACTGCGGTTGCTGGTGAGCAGCCGCGGCGACAGCTCCCGCAGTGCTCGGACCGTGGCGATGCAGATGGGCTAGCACCGTCACCTTGTTGCCCGACATCGCACCCACCGGACGCTCGGCGCGCAGCCGGCTCGACAGCCGGGTGACGGCGCGTCTGATCGACGCGGGACGGTCAGCGGGAGACTCGCGATCTTCCTCCACATTCGCTACGCTACCACTTACTAGTTGACGGATACGAGTCCCGACAGCCCCGGACCTCACGCGTGGGGCGAGGGTGGAGATACAGGGTGCGGAGTATCGGCTCGGGCATCGCGCGGTGGCTTGCCTCACCGGAGCGGCGTCAGGCGTTGCACGCCACCGCTGTGACCATGGCGGCCGTGCTGGCGACGTTTGCCACAGCACTGCTGATCGAGCATGTGGCGCACCTGCACACCGACGTCATCATCCTCGCCGTCGTGCTGGCGATGACGCTCGGCCACCGCGCTCATGCCCATTCAGGCCGGTCAAGACTCATCTCGCTGGTACTGCTGCCCGTGGTGGCTGTGCTGGCCATGGAGGTGGGGACCCTCATGACGCAGCACGCCACCCTCGGCGACGCGCTATTTGTCGCGGCGGTCAGCGTGGGGATCTGGCTGCGCCGGTTCGGCCCGGCCTCCACCCGCGCCGGGACCCTGCTTACCCTGCCGTTCATCGCCCTACTCATCACGCCGCTCCCCACGCTGGCGGGCGGCGGGGCGGGTGGGCGCGTCTGGACGGCTGTCATTGCCTTGGTGGCCATGGGCTGGGTGAACGCGGCGCAATGGGCCGACCAGCGCCGAACCAGCAGGGCGCGGAACCACGAACCGGCCGCCCCTGCCAGTGCGGCGGCCGGCCGGAGGGCTGACCGGCGCCTTCCGGCCAGCACGCGGATGGCCGTGCAGATGGCAGCCGCACTGGCGGCAGCCTTCGCGGTCGGGCATTGGCTTTTCCCCGATCACTGGGCATGGCTGGTCGTGACCGCGTACATCGTGGGGAGCGCCAACCGGGGCCGCGGCGACGTGGCGTACAAGAGCATCCTTCGGATCGCTGGCGCCGCGGTCGGCACGATCGCCGCCACCCTGATCGCCGGGCAGTTTCCGGCCGGAGACAAAACCCCGATCGTGATCATCTTCGTGGTGCTTGCGGCCGCACACTGGCTCCGGCCGCTGAGTTACGCGTATTGGGCGGCAGGCATGACTTCGGTGCTGGCCCTGCTCAATGGCTACTTCGGTCTGAGCGGGACGACGCTGCTACGCGAGCGACTGGGCGGCATCGCGGTCGGTGCCGCCATCGCGCTGGTGGCGGCGTGGGTGATCCTGCCGATACGTACCACCGACGTCGTTCGCCGCCGCATCGCCGACGCTCTCGCGGAGCTGACCGACTACCTGACGGTGGCGCGACGTTCCCCCGCGGACCTCGACCGCCAGCAGCCCCTCCTCGATCACGCCTTTGACCAGCTCGAACAGATCGCGCCCCCGCTGCGGGCCCACCGCAAGCTCCCGGCGGCGCTGCACCGCACAGGACTGCCCTCCGAACCGCACCTCGCCGACGCCATCGACAGCGTCCTGGCCTACCGGGTGCTCACCCACGGGGATGCCGGCCAGCTCGACCCCGGCTCGCTCAAAGAGCTTCAGCAGCAGGTGATTAGGGCCCGTCGAAGCATCAAGGGAACCAGGCACGTCCCGATGCTGCCGAACCTTGCCGGCTGAGGCGTAGCTGCGCCAGAGAGCTAGCTGCGTAGCTTGCTGAGCAGGCGCAGGAGCTCGAAGTAGACCCAAATGAAGCCCACCAGCAGTCCGTAGGAAGCGCGCCATACCTCGCTGCGCGGAGCGCCCGCCGCGATGGCCCGCTCGATGAAGTCGAAGTCCAGGATGAACTGCAGGCTGGCGACCACCAGGATCACCAGGCTGAAGAGGATGCCCCAGGGCCCGTTGCTGTTGATGATCGGCAGCTGGCTGCCGGTGGTCAGCCTGATCACCAGGTCGATCAGTCCGAGCGCCACGACGCCGAGCAGTGTCGAGTAGACGATGCGTCGCATCCGCGGCGTCGCCCGCAACCTGCGGCTGCGGTAGAGGCCCAGCATGATCACGAAGATCACACCGGTGCCGAGCAAGGCCTGCAGCACGATGCCGTGGAACTGGTCCTCGTAGAACCTGCTGATCATGCCTATCGCGATCCCCTCCAAGACCGCGAAGAGCACGACCAGGGGCGGGCGGATCACGCGTCCAAAGGCGATGACGAACGACAAGGCGATGGCCGCGAGCGCGGCGGCGAACCCAACGCCAGGGCTGCTGGGTGCGAACGCCCACCCCAGGGCGCCGGTCACGCCAAGGACCGCGAAAAGACCGAGCGTGTAAACGATGACGTCGTCGATGGTCAGCCGGGAGGGTGCCCGGTACATCTGTGAGAGCTGCTCCGCGGTGGGAGTGGGCTCGGCGACAAATCCGTGGCGGAAAGCCGGGTTCGATGTGCGCTGCTGGGCCATGTGAGCCGAGGTCCCTCCAAGAGCGAGGATCCATTCCTCCCTCACGTACTGAAACGAAGATCGTGGGGCAGCGGTTCCGCCTGGCGCGACCATCCCCGGACGGGCCGGCTCGAGGGATGATTGAGCAGTCAATTACACCGGCGTAAAATGCCATCATGCCCGCAGCCGCGCCGACTCCGCGCTGGCTGAGCAGCCGGGAGCAGAGCGCCTGGCGTTCCTTCCTGAACGCCGTTTCGCTGGTGGGCGAAGAGGTCGGTGACCAGCTGCAGCGCGACAGCGGCCTGGCCCACTCCGACTACGAGATCCTGGTTCGACTTTCCGAACAGCCGGACCGCACGCTGCGGATGAGCGAGCTGGCTAACCGCACGCTCTTTTCGCGCAGCCGACTGTCGCACGCCGTTGGCCGGCTGGAGCGGGAGGGGTGGGTCCGTCGCGAGTCGTGCCCCGATGACCGACGCGGTCTCAACGCCGTGTTGACCGACGAAGGGTTCGCCGTGCTGGCGGGCGCGGCGCCGGGCCATGTCGAAGCCGTGCGCTCCGCCCTGCTCGATCCGCTGACCCCCGAGCAGATCGATCAGCTCGCCGAGATCGCCACAGCCATCATCGCTGCAGCACAGGCCCGCGCCGAGGCAGCTGACTAGCCACTCGGTCCACTACGCTCCGCACTTGTGTTGCCCCAGGTGACGGCGCTGCGATACGTCACGCCGCTGCGCGAGGGCGGCTCCCTGCCCGGGATCATGGAAGGCGACGACGACGGCACGTACGTCGTGAAATTCGCCGGGGCCGGGCAAGGCCCGAGAACCCTGGTGGCCGAAGTGATCTGCGCCCACCTGCTTCGGGTACTGGCGCTGCCGGTACCCGACCTGGCCGCAATCGTCGTCGACCCGGCGCTTTCGGTCGGCGAGCCCGATGAGGAGGTTCAGGACCTGCTGCGGGCCAGCCCCGGACTTAATCTCGCGATGGATTTCCTGCCGGGCGCGCTCGATCTCGATGTCAAAGCCTTCCCTATCGACCCGGAGCTGGCCGGCCGCATCCTCTGGTTCGACGCGCTGGTCGGCAATGTCGACCGGTCTTGGCGCAACCCCAACATGCTGCGGTGGCACGGCCGGCCCTATCTCATCGACCACGGCGCCGCCCTGACTTTCGCCCACCACTGGCCCGGGGCAGCCGGCTGGATCAGCCGTCCCTATGATGCGAGCGAACATGCCGTCCGGGGCAGCTCCCCCCGGGTCGCCGAGGCCGATCTGGCGCTGGCCGGGCTCGTCACACCGGCGGTCGTCGCCGATGCCGTCGCCGAGGTGCCTTCCGAGTGGCTGACCGACGGGGAGCCGTTCGAAGGCACCGACGCTTTGCGCGCGGCATATGCCCGGCAGGTACTCGCTCGTCTCGAGGCGAGGACTCAATGGCTGCCGGCGCTCATCGCCGACGTCGATCGCCCTGACAAGGGCGCCGGATCATGACGGCAAATGCTGCAGTGCGCGAAGTTTTCGAATACGCGGTGCTGCAGGTGGTTCCCCGAGTCGAACGCGGCGAGGTGCTGAACGCCGGCGTGGTCCTCTATTGCCGGCAGCTTGACTACCTGGCGGTGCTGACCGAGCTCGACGCGAGCCGGCTCGCGGCGCTGGACAGGGGATGTGATCCCGAGCCGATCAGGCAAGCACTGGCCGCCACTATGCGGGCCGGCCACGAGGCATCGGCAACCGGCCGGGATGCCCGTGGTCAGTTCTTCCGGTGGTTGACGGCGCCGCGGAGCACGGTGATCCAGCCCGGCCCGGTGCATACCGGATTGACCGATGATCCGGCCGCCGAGCACGAACGGCTCATGCGCCTGCTGGTCCGCCCTTTGCCGGGCTAGGCACGTTCAGCACTCCCCCCGCCAGCGGGAGCAGAGCCCCACGCGGCTGACCCCCGGCAGTCGCCAGAGCCGCTGCTCCAGCTCGTCTCGCTGGTCCCGGCTCAAGCGGGATGCAAAGGACACGTCCCAGGCGCTGTCCTTCTGGCTGACCCGGGTCGCGCCCAGACCTATCGCCTGCGTCAGCGAGGACGACCCCGTCCCGGCCGCGCTCTTGGCTGCCGACGACGATTCGAAGGTCACCAGATAGGCGTTCGCAGGACGAAGTGCCGTCTGATAAATCGCGGCGCCCCAGATCACCGCAACGATGACTCCCACGAGTGCGCCACTCGTCATCAACAGCCGCGGCTCACGGCCGTAGCCGACCGCAGCATGGGAAGCCAACACGAGCAGGCCGGCTGACGGCCAGAAGTAGAACAACCCGAAGGGAATCCCGAAAAGACCGAGCAGCACAATGACCAGCGCCCCGAGCCGGCACACCTTGACGAACGTCCGCACGTCCGGCGCCAGCAAGGGGGTGGCATTGAGGGCTGCATAGATGGCGTACGGCACGACGCCGCCCGATTCGGCTTTCGAGACCCACACCGCCGCCAGCAGCGAAACACCGGTCGCGATACCGACGAGCCAGCGGGCCTGCCCATTGATCGGCGGCCCGTCTTGCGACCGGTCGGGGTCGCGCATCTGCACCAGCCCTCCACCGTGAAGCGACTCCGGCTCATGGTCACACGAGAAGCGCGGGTGGGTCGGCAACGACGGGCCCTCAGCGGCAGGCGCGTTCAACACAAGTACCCCCGGTGGGGCTCGAACCCACACTGGAGCGGGTTTAAGCCGCTTCCCTCTGCCGATTGGGGTACGGGGGCCCTGCAGCTCGGTCGCTGCGGATCAATCGAGTTCCAGCATCACAGATACCGCTTCCGGGGGTGCACGGCCTGAGCGCCGGCCACCCGGTCAAGAAAAAGTAGCCCGTCCAAATGGTCCAGCTCGTGGCCGAAGGCCCTGGCTTCGAATGCGTCGGCTTCGATAATCCGCTCGCGGGGGACGGGTCCGGGCACGAGTCCCCGGACGACGAGCGTGCGGGGCCTGGCGACGTCGCCGGTGAAGTCCGGCACCGACATGCAGCCTTCCCGTCCCTTGCGCGGTTCCCCGGCGTCGATGACCACCGGATTGGCGAGCACCACGAGACCGGAGCAGCTGCGGGACTTCGGATGGCCGGTCACGTCCAAGGCGAACACCCGAACTGGTTCGCCGAGCTGCGGGGCGGCCAGCCCGACGCAGCCGGGCGATACGCGCATGGTCTCGACAAGGTCGATCGCGACGGCAATGACCTCGGGGTCGTCCGGGTCGACGGGGGCAGCTGGACGCGACAGCACCGGATTCGGTGCATGGACAACCGGCCTGATCATGACGGAACCCGACCGGCGCTACAGGACGTCAGCGTCGGTGGGGCGAAGGTGGGCATCCACTCCGAGCTCGGCGCCGAGCGCACCGAGTGCGTCGGCTAGCGCAGCAGGATCTGACGCCAGGTCGACCTCGGCGACCAAGACGTAGAGGCCGCCCGCCAGCCGCGTCGAGAGGTCGGTGATGTTGCCCCCGACGGCGGCAATGACGCCGGCCACCCGGTGCACGATGCCGGGGCGGTCCGCTCCATGCACGCTGACGACGTAGGAATCGCCTGCCACCTCGGGTACCGCGTCCACCACTTCACGTACCGAGATGAGCAGCCCCAGACGTTGACCGACCGGTTCGAGCTCGGCGCGGACCGTCGCGGCATCCCCCGGTACGTCGACCACGAGCGTCATCGCGAACTGCCCGCTCAGCTGATGCATCGAGGCATCCTCAAGATTTCCGGACCCGGCCAGCAGCGCCTCGGTGAGAGCGGCGACCACACCGGGCCGGTCAGGACCGAGGGCGGCGACGGCGAGCAACGGCACACGGCGAGCTTGCCAGATTCAGCGGTGAGATCAGGTCGCCGCCGGCTCGTCGGCGGGCCGGTCAACCGGCTTGTCAGAGATTGCCGCGGAACGGAATTCGGCGCGGGGATCCTGGAACGCCCCCAGCGAGACGATCTCGCGGGGAAAGAAGAGCGCGATGCTCCAGTCGGTCAGCACTCGGACCTTGCGATTCAGCGTGGGCACCCGGGCGACATGGTAGGAGCGGTGCGCGAACCAGGCAGGAAACCCACGCAGCCGAACCCCGTAGATCTCCGCGACGCCCTTGTAGAGACCCAGCGAGGCCACCGATCCGGCGTAGGCATGCTCGTAGGCAACCAGCGGCTCGCCCCTCAGCTCCGCGAGGATATTCAGTGCCAGCCGCTTGGCCTGCCGTACCGCGTGCTGCGCGGAAGGACCCGTCGTCGCGTCGCCGCCTTTGGACAGGTCGGGGACGGCGGCGCTGTCGCCGGCCCCCCAAGCGCCGGGCACGCCCTTGACCTGAAGGAACGGGGTGCAGATCAAGCGACGTTTGGCATCCAGCGGAAAGTCCGTGGACTCCAGCATGGGATGGGGCCGTACGCCTGCCGTCCACACCAGCGTCTCGCTGTCGAACTGGTCACCGTCGTCGAGCCTGATGTGGCCGCCTTCCGCCGAGTCCAGCCGGGTGTTGAGCCGCACGTCGATCCCGCGCCTGGTCAGCTGCGCGACCGTGTATTCGCCCATCGCGGGAGACACTTCCGGCAGGATCCGGCCGGTCGCCTCGACGAGCACCCAGCGCATGTCGTCATGGTCGATGGTCGGATAATTTCGGCACGCTCCGCGGGCCATGTCCTGGATCTCCGCGAGCGCCTCAATGCCGGCGTAACCACCTCCGACGAAAACGAAAGTCAAAGCCCGCCGACGAACGTCCACGTCGTCGGTCGATGCGGCCGTATCCATGCGCTCCAACACGTGGTTACGCAGATAAATGGCTTCGGCGACGGACTTGAAGCCGATGCCGACGTCGGCCAGCCCAGGGATCGGCATCGTGCGCGCGATCGAGCCGGGGCACACGACGATGGTGTCGTAATCGATCTCGCGGGTCGGGCCCTCGTTCGGCATCATGACCACCCGCTTGGCCGCGTGGTCGATGCTCTTGATGCGGCCGTTGATGATCTCGCACTTGTTGAGTACCCGGCGAAGCGGTGCCACCACGTGACGGGGCTCGAGGTTGCCCGCCGCGGCCTCCGGCAGAAACGGCTGATAGGTCATGTACGACTTGGGATCGACGACGGTGACTGTCGCCTCACCGGGACGTAGCCGTTTCTGCAGGTGCAAGGCCACGTACAGGCCTACGTAGCCGCCGCCGACGACGAGGATGCGCGAAGGAGCGCTCACGATTCTCCCAATCCACACCCGAGACGAGCGGCACGCCCGATGACATCGTCGAGCATGGCAGCAGTGAGCTTGCCGGTGAAGGTGTTCTGCTGACTCGGGTGATAGCAACCGAGGATCGTCAGCTCCCCCGCCGCCACCTGCACGCCATGCCCGAAGACCGGTCTGGGGGATGGCACGGTAATACCGGCAGCGGCCAACGCCGGCCACAGTGCGGTCCAGGCGAACCCGCCGAGCACGACGATGGCTCGAAGCGTGGGCGCCAGCAGTTCGAGATCGCGTATCAACCAGCCGCGGCAGGCGTCCCGTTCCGGTGGCGTCGGCTTGTTGTCGGGTGGGGCGCAGTGCACCGCGGCCAGAATCCGGGTACGGATCAGGCGCTGATCGTCGTCGGCCGATACCGAGGTCGGGATGGCAGCAAGACCGGCGCGATGCAGGGCGGCGAAGAGCCAGTCGCCGCTGCGGTCGCCGGTGAAGATGCGGCCGGTGCGATTGCCCCCGTGGGCCGCGGGCGCGAGCCCGACGATGGCCACCGAGGCATCAGCCGGACCCCAGGAAGGCACCGGGCGTCCCCAGTAGAGCTCGCTCGCGTACGACTTGCGCTTGGTCTGCGCCACGGCTTCCCGCCAGGCCACGAGGCGCGGGCAGGCCCGGCAACCGACCACCGCATCGTCGAGCTGGTGGGTCGTTTGGCACCCCGCCGCGGCTTGAGCCACCCCTACGATGTCCGGCGCCGCCAGCTCAGGCCCGGTCAAGTAATGCTGGCCCGCAGGAAATCCACCGTCCGGGTCCAGAGCAGGTCGGCGGCCTCCTTGTCATAGGTGCCCAGCAGATTCTCGTCGTTGAGGAAGGCGTGACCCTGACCGGGATAGACGTGAAGCGTGACGTCGGTGCCGGACTCGCGCAGCGTCTCGGCGAGCGCCCGGACGGTGTCGACCGGGACGAAGGCGTCGTTCTCGGCGGCGTGCATCGACACCTTCGCGCTGATCCCCGATAGGTCCCCCAGCATCGCCGCGTTAGCGGGATAGCACGACACCGCCGCTGAGACCTTCGACCCCCGTACCTTCGCCAGCAGCAGGACGAACCCACCGCCCATGCAAAAGCCGACCGCGCCGACGGTCGAGCTGCTGACCTCGCTGCGGGCGAGCAGGTAATCGACGGCGCCGGACAGATCGCGAGCCGCTCCGTCGACCGGGAGCTCCATCAGGTACTTGCCGGCCGTCTCAGCATCGTGGGTCGTCTTGCCGCCGTAGAGGTCAGGCGCGAGTGCCGTGAAGCCCGCAGCAGCGAACCGATCCGTCAGCTCAATGATGTGGTCGACCAGCCCCCACCATTCCTGGATCACGATGAGAGCGGGCCCGCGGCCGGACGCCGGGAGCGCCAGATAGCCGTGCGCCGTCGTGCCGTTGCTTGCAAACGTGACCTTCTCGCCCATGCGTTCAACCCTAACTAGGGCCGCAGCGACAATGCATCAGTCGCGCAGCGACAATGCATCAGTCGCGCAGCGACAATGCAATCCCGTCCAGGATGTCGTGCTCGCTCGCGACCATCCCGCCGGTGCCGACCGCCCTTACGACCTCGCGCAGTATCAGGGCGCCGGCCACGATGACGTCAACCCGCCCAGGATGCATCGGACCGAGAGCGGCGCGCTGCTTGGCCGTCATGGTGGCCAGCTCGCCGAAGATCCTTTCGACGTCACCGAGACTCACGGCCGATAGATGGATCCGGTCGGGGTCGTAGCCGGGCAGCCCTAACGCCAGCGCCGTGACGGTGGTTGCAGTCCCGGCGACTGCGACGAGGGTGGCGGCGGAGGCGATGTCCACCACGCCGCGTACATCGGCAAGCGCTGCCTGGACATCAGCCTGCGCCGCGGCCAATTGGTCGGGGTGGGGCGGATCATCTTTCAGATGGCGCTCGGTGAGCCGTACGCAACCAATGTCGACCGACAGGCTCGCGGCAGGAGCGGCTGAACCCGGCGGCCCGCCGAGGATGAACTCGGTGGATCCCCCGCCGATGTCCACCACCAGGTAAGGGGCATGCAGGTCAGGACGCGCCCGCAGGTCGCCGGTGGCGCCGGTGAAGCTGAGAGCCGCCTCCTGCTCCCCGGTGATCACCTCCGGGTCGGCGCCGAGGATCCCGCGTACTCCAGCGGTGAATTCCTCGCGATTGCGGGCGTCACGAGTGGCGCTGGTCGCCACCATCCGGACCCGCTCCGCTCCCAGGCCGCTGAGCTGTGCCGTGTAGCCAGCGAGCGCGTCAAAAGTGCGCCGCAACGCCGCCGGAGCCAGCTCGCCGGTCCGGTCAACCCCCTCGCCGAGACGTACCACGCGCATTTCCCGCGCGACGTCCAAGAGGTGTCCGTCCGCGCTCACGTCGGCGACCAGCAGCCGTATCGAATTGGTGCCGCAGTCGATGGCCGCTACCCGGGTCACTGGGCTTCCTGCAAGGCGACCGGCGGCAGTGCCACACAGGGGCCGTTGCGACCCCAGTCAGGCATCAGCGCGAGCGCCTCGTCGCCGAACGGATTGATCCCCGGCCCGACAGCGAGACTGTGCGCGACGAGGACGTGCAGGCATTTCACCCGTCCGGGCATCCCGCCGGCGGTCGGACTGCCCGGCAGCACACCCAGCTCGTCACGCCGCCGTACGTAGTCCTCGCTGGCCCGCTGGTAGGCGGCGGCGAGATCGGGGTCGGTCTTGAGACGTTCGGTCATCTCCCGCATCAGTCCCGACGCCTCGAGCCGTCCGATCTCCCGGGAGGCCCGGGGGCAGGTGAGGTAGTACAGGGTCGGGAAAGGCGTTCCGTCCGGCAATCGGGGCGAGGTCTCAATCACGTCTGCCAGCCCGCACCCGCAACGATGCGCTCGCTGCCGAATCGCCCGGGGCGGACGGCCGAGCTGGAGCTCGACGATGGCGCGCAATTCGGGCGAGGGGGTGGGGTCAGAGCCGGATACTGCGTCGGTCACTTACCGGACTCCACCGTGCTGCGGTAGAGCTGGCTGTACCAGGCCTGCGAGCTACGGCCCGGCAGCTCAGGGGTGCGGACCGCTCCAGCTTGCTGCTTACCGACCTTGACCGGCGGCGGGGGCGGAAGCTGGTAGACGATTTCACCGGGGAACTGCATGTGCAGCCGCGTCCTCGCCTGCTCCTCGATGTACGCCGGGTCCGCGTCGCGGCGTCCCGCGAGCTTGAGCGCCGCAACGTCAGCGCGCTCCCTGTTCACCTGGGCTGCCAGCTGGTTGATCTGGCGATGCTGGGCCAGATACTCACGCGCCGGGTAGGCGAGGGTCAGCACCACAGCGCACAACGCGAGGGCGAGCAGCGCGGCGCGGGTGGTGAAGGTCAGATTGGCGGTATGAACGCGGGCGTAGCCGCGAAAGCTGCGATCAGGAACGGGGCGCTGCCCCGGGCGGGACCTGGACCCTGCAGAGCCGGGCGAGGAGTAGCGCCGCCCAGCCTCTTTGCTGGAACGACGCGGCGGGGCAGGCGCCGTCACGTTGGCGACTCCGCGGATCGGGGGAAGGCGCCGCGACCGGCGTAACGCGCTGCGTCACCGAGCTGCTCCTCGATGCGTAGCAGCTGGTTGTACTTGGCCACCCGCTCGCTGCGGGCCGGGGCTCCGGTCTTGATCTGCCCGCAGTCCAAGGCGACTGCGAGATCGGCAATCGTGGTGTCTTCGGTCTCACCGGACCGGTGGCTCATCATCGTGGCGTAGCCGGAGCGATGCGCCAGCGCGACGGCGTCGAGGGTCTCGGTCAAGGTGCCGATCTGATTGACCTTGACCAGGAGGGCATTGGCGCAGCCTTCGCGGACGCCGCGGGCCAGCCGCTCGGGATTGGTGACGAACAGGTCGTCACCAACAAGCTGCACCCTGCCACCCAGCGCCTGAGTCAGAGTCTTCCATCCGGACCAATCGTCCTCGGCCAGTGGATCTTCGATGGAGACGATCGGGTAGGCGTCGACGAGCTCGGCGTAATAGCTCGACATCCATTCCCCGGAGCGAGCCTGGCCTTCGAAGGAGTACGTGCCGCGCTCGGCCTGGAAGAATTCGGTCGCCGCGACGTCGAGCGCCAGCGCAATATCCGATCCCGGCGCGTAGCCCGCCGCGTCGATCGCCTCCAGGATCAGGTCCAACGCCTCGCGATTGTGCGGCAGGTCGGGGGCAAAGCCACCCTCGTCTCCGACCGACGTCACGAGACCGCGGCTTTTGAGGACCTTCTTGAGGGATTGGTAGACCTCAGACCCCCACCGCAGCGCCTCACGGAACGTCGGTGCGCCCACCGGAGCGATCATGAATTCCTGGATGTCGACGCTGGTGTCTGCGTGGGCACCGCCGTTGAGAATGTTGAGCATCGGCACCGGGAGCACGTGGGCGGTGGGCCCACCCACATACCGGAACAGGGCCAGCCCGGCGCTTTCGGCCGCCGCCCGTGCCACGGCCAACGAGACGCCGAGAATCGCATTGGCACCGAGCCCCGATTTGTCCGGGGTGCCGTCGATTTCGATCAGCTTCTGATCCAGCAGCCGCTGCTCGCTGGCTTCGAACCCGATGATCTCGTCGGCGATCTGGTCTTCCACCGCAGCGACCGCGCGGGTGACCCCCTTGCCGCCGTACCGGTCATCGCCGTCACGCAGCTCAACGGCTTCGAAGGCGCCGGTGCTCGCCCCGCTCGGGACCGCTGCCCGTCCGAAGCTGCCGTCGTCGAGAACAAGCTCGACCTCCACCGTCGGATTGCCTCTGGAATCCAGGATTTCCCGGGCGGTGACCAGCTCGATGAAGGGCATCGCGCGGACTTTAACGCGAGCCGCGCCGCCCGTTTCGGGACGCAGCGCCGAGCGTGCGGTGCCTTACGACTGGCAACGACCGCTTACGAGCGATCCGCTTGGTTCAATTCGTCCTTGAACCGCAGCGCGCGACGGCGCAGCGCCGCCTCGGGGTCGACGCCGCTGGCTCGGGCCAGGGTGACCGCCGCCAGCAGCAGCTCGGCCAGGTTTGCCTCGCTGGGGTCGGAAGCAGCGGACCCGGCGGCGGACTCCACCTGGGTGGCGGCGTCATCAGGTGGCGACCAGATCTTCGCCCGGGTACCCCGAGACTGGAGCTTGGCCGCGAGCGAAAGAGCCGGCAGCGTCAGGGGCACCCCGTCGGCCGCACTGCGGGACGGTTGCTCGCCGGCTTTGATCGCGTCCCAATTGGCTTCGACGTCAGCGCTTCCGCTGACCTGGGTGTCGGCGAAGACGTGCGGATGGCGCCTGACGAGCTTGGCGACCAACCCCGCCGCGACGTCGTCGATGTCCCAGCCGGCGGGCTCCTCGGACGCCACCCGGGCATGAAACAGCACCTGCAGCAGGACGTCGCCGAGCTCGTCGCGCAGCCCGGCCAAATCTCCGTCTTCAAGTGTCTGGTAAGCCTCGTAGGCCTCTTCCAACAGGTACGGCGCGAGGCTTTGGTGGGTCTGCTCGGCGTCCCACGGGCACCCGCCGGGGGAACGGAGGCGGTCCATGACCGCGACTGCTTCGAGCAGCGCCCACCCTGGAGCGCGCGGCTCCTCAGGGGTGCTCGTCACAGCGGACCGCTACTTGCTGGTGACCGGCGAGGACAGGTCATTGGGGGCACCGACGATCGTCAGCGTCTTGGGGTCCCAGGCGCCAAAGCGCGGGTTGACCTCCACCCTGACCTTGGCAGCCGCCTCGGTGAGGTCCTTGGTGAATGTGTTGGTGTCGGTGGTGCCGAACTTGGTCTGCAGCTTGGTGATCAGGACCTTGCGCTCGATGACCAGCGGCAGATCCTTGGCCGACAGCCCGCCCTGGGCTGACTGGGCGATGAGCGCGGCGTCGCCGCCGGCGGCCTTCGCCTCAGCCGCCCGCTCGGTGGCCAGGTCAGCCGCGGTGGCCGAGACCGCCTTGTTGATGGCAATCTGGCGCAGCAGGTCTACCTGCACGAGCAGGTTGAGCACGTTGCGTTGCACCTCCGCCTGCTGGGCGGGCGGCACCGCGTTCTTGGTCGCGGCGGCGGCAGCGAAGGAACGCTGCGTAACCTGGGTGAGGTAGGCCGTCGTGATCTTTTGGGTACCGACGTTGGCGGCGGTGCCGATTTTGGTCTGGCAGGCGGTCGTCAGCGGCAGCACCACCAGGGCGGCGCCGGCCACACCGAGACGCCCTACACGGCCCAGAGAACGCAGATTCACGTGTGCGAGCCTACGGGTGACGGACGCTGGCCGACGCAGCCGCCGCGATGTTGTCGCCCACAACCGCGTCCAGCAGCTCTCGCGCCCAGCCCAGCAGCGCCCGATCACGCAGCGGCGGTGAGCCCAGCCGACCCGACTCGGTGGGGGCCGGCACCAGGATCGTGCCAGTCGCGGGCTTGATCAACGTGCCCTTGTAGAGCCTTTGCAGCCGCAGGCTCTGGGACTCGCGGAGTTCGAGCGGCGCGAAGCGGATGAAACGCGCCTGCGTGGCGACCTCGGTGACCCCGAACACGCGGGCGTGCAGCCGAAATTCGGCCACGGCCAGCAGATTTTCGACCGTCTCCGGCGGCGGACCGTAGCGGTCGACCAGCTCGGCACGGACCTCAGCGAGCTGCTCGGGACTGGCCACCTCGGCCACCCGGCGGTAGGCGTCGAGGCGAAGTCGCTCGCCGGTGATGTAGTCCTTAGGCAGGTTGGCGTTGATTGGCAGCTCGACCTTGACCTCGGCAAGCTCGTCGGGAACCTCGCCCCGGAAGTCGGCGACGGCTTCCCCGACGAGCCGGATGTAGAGGTCGAAACCGACGGCGGCGATGTGACCGCTCTGCTCGCCCCCCAGCAGGTTTCCCGCGCCGCGGATCTCGAGGTCTTTCATGGCGACGGCCATCCCCGCACCCAGATCGGTATTGGCGGCGATGGTCGCCAGGCGGTCGTACGCGGTCTCGGTCATCGGACGCTGCGCGTCGTAAAGGAAGTAGGCGTAAGCCCGCTCGCGGCCCCGGCCGACCCGACCCCGCAACTGATGCAGCTGCGAAAGCCCGAAATTGTCGGCCCGCTCGACGATGAGGGTGTTGGCGTTGGCGATGTCGAGGCCGCTCTCCACGATGGTCGTGCAGACCAGGACGTCGTACTCGCGCTCCCAGAACGAGAGCATGTGGGCTTCCAGGGTCTCCTCGTTCATCTGACCGTGCGCCGTCGCGATCCGCGCCTCCGGTACGAGGTCACGCAGCCGGGCGGCGGCCTTCTCAATGGACTCCACTCGGTTGTGGACGTAGAAGACCTGGCCATCGCGCAGCAGCTCACGACGGATGGCAGCCGCGACCTGCTTGTCCTCGTACACACCGACGAACGTGAGGACGGGGTGACGCTCCTCAGGTGGGGTGTCGATGGTCGAGAGCTCGCGGATTCCGGTGATCGCCATTTCCAGGGTTCGCGGGATCGGGGTCGCGCTCATCGTCAGCACGTCAACGGCCGTGCGCATCTGCTTGAGGAGCTCCTTGTGCTCGACGCCGAAGCGCTGCTCCTCGTCGACGATCACCAGCCCCAGGTCCTTGAATTTGGTGCCCGGGGAAAGCAGCCGATGCGTGCCGATGACGAGATCGACGTCGCCGTTGGACAGACCGTCAAGGACCGCCTTCTGCTCCTTTGCCGAGTTGAACCGGCTCATCGCCGCAACCTTCACGGGGAAGGCGGCATAACGCTCGGAGAAGGTGCTGAGGTGCTGCTGCACCAGCAGCGTGGTCGGCACCAGGACGGCGACCTGCTTGCCGTCAGCGACGGCTTTGAAGGCCGCCCGAACGGCGATCTCGGTCTTGCCGTAGCCGACGTCGCCGCAGATCAGCCGGTCCATCGGGACGACCGACTCCATGTCAGCCTTCACCTCGTCGACCACCCGAAGCTGGTCCGGGGTCTCGCGGTAGGGAAACGCATCTTCAAGCTCGCGTTGCCAGGGAGAGTCGGGACCGAACGCATGGCCGGGCGAGGCCATCCGGGCGCTGTAGAGCCGGATCAGCTCGGCGGCGATCTCCTTGACGGCCTTCCGGGCACGGCCCTTGCGCTTAGCCCAGTCAGCACCGCCGATGCGGTCCAGGCTTGGGCCCTCACCGCCGACGTAACGGGTGACCTGCTCGAGCTGGTCAGTGGGGACGAAAAGCTTGTCGCCGCGGGCGTATTCGAGCACCAGGTAGTCGCGGGTGGCGCCGGCGACGGTGCGGGCGACCATCTCCAGGTACCGGCCGACACCGTGCTGCTCGTGGACGACGAGATCGCCCGGCATGAGCTGGAGCGGGTCGATGCCCTTCCCGCGGCGGCTCGGCATCCGGCCGCGGAGGTCCTTGGTGCCAACGCCGCGAGTGCCCGCCAGGTCGGTCTCGGTGATTACGGCCAGTTTCAGCAGCTCGGAGGTCCACCCGGTGGTGAGGCAGCCGGTGGTGACGGTGGCGACCCCGTCATCAAGGCTGAAGGATGGGCCCGCGGCCAGCGGCCCCGGCTCCAGGCCGGTGAAGCGCACGCCCACATCGGCGTCGCGCAGTACTTCGGCGAGGCGCTGAGCCGGGCCGTGCCCCTCTGTGACCAAGCAGACTCGCCAGCCCCCGGCCAGCCAATGGCGAACGTCGTCGATGGCGGCTGAGGTATCGCCTCGGTAGGTGGGTGCAGCCTTCGCAGCTGCGAGGAGGCTGTCGTCCTCGAGCGCGAGATCGGTCAGATCCGCTTCATCCGCGGCCGCCCCCACTGTGGGATCGGCGGAGAACGGGGTGACCGACCACCAGGGCACACCGATTGCTGCCGCGTGGGTACGCACTTCCCCGAACGGCTGATAAGCCGCCGCTCCCAGATCGATCGGGGCAGCACCTCCCACCGACGCCGCCGACCATGCGGCCTCGAGGAATTCGGTCGACGTGCGCGTCAGGTCACCGGCCCGGGTGCGTACCCGCTCGGGATCGGTCACGACGACGTGGGCGCCTGGGGGCAGCTCGTCGATCAGCAGCACCATCTGATCGATCAGGACGGGTGCGAAGGCTTCCATGCCCTCGACGGGCCGGCCGTCAGAGAGGGCATCCAGCATTTCGGCGAGCTCCGGATGATCCTTGGCCAGCTCGGCGGCACGTGAGCGGACCTCCGGGGTGAGCAGAAGTTCACGACACGGAGGAGCAAGTACGCCGTTGGCGGCGTCACCCAGCGAGCGCTGATCGGCGACGGCGAAATAGCGCACATCGTCGACCTCGTCGCCGAAGAACTCCACCCGCAGCGGGTGCTCCTCCGTAGGAGGGAAAACGTCGAGAATGCCGCCCCTGACGGCGAATTCGCCGCGTCGCTCCACCATCTCGACGCGGGCGTACGCGAGCGCCGACAACTCGCGAACGACGGCCTCGAGCTCGACCTGATCGCCCGCCCGAAGCCGTACCGGAATCAGCTCGCCCAGCCCGCCAGCCTGCGGTTGCAGGACGCTGCGCACGGGTGCCACGACGACCTGCAGCGGCCCGTCCGCGTACTCCTCCGGATGCGCCAAGCGGCGAAGAATGGCCAGCCGGCGGCCGACGGTGTCAGCCCGGGGAGAGAGCCGCTCGTGCGGAAGCGTCTCCCAGGAGGGGTAGAACGCGACGGCCTGAGGTCCGAGCAGGCTGCCCAGCGCGTCAGCAAGATCCTCGCCATCACGACCCGTAGCGGTGACCGCGAGCACGAAGCGCTCCTGCGCTAACGCCGCGAGGGCGACCGGACGCAAACCGGAAGGGGCCGTCAGGTCAAGGACCGCTTGCCCGGCAGAACTCACCCAGCGACGGATCGCTGGATCAGCCGAAGCGGCATCCAGCAGCGGAGCGAGATCGGCGGGCGCGGGAGTGACGGGTGCAGCGGAAACCGCTGAGGGTGAGGTAGGCATGGCGCTCTTCAAGCCTACGGCGGCGGGCCGCCCGTGGGGATCGGCGGCGGGCCGCCCGTGGGGATCGGCGGCGGGCCGCCCGTGGGGATCGGCGGCGGGCCGCCCGTGGGGATCGGCGGCGGGCCCGCCTGTGAATGGGCGCTAGCGCCGTCCGCTCTCCAGCAGGTTCGACAGGTAGACGCCGTAGCCGCTCTTTGCCAGCGGCAGCGCGAGGTCGGCCAGCTGAGCGTCGTCGATGTAGCCCTCCCGCCAGGCGATCTCCTCCAGACAGCCAACCTTCAGGCCCTGCCGGCTCTCGATGACCTGGACGAATTGCGCGGCGTCCATGAACGAGTCGAAGGTGCCGGTATCGAGCCAGGCCGTCCCGCGATCGAGGGTGTGGACGGCGAGCTCTCCGCGGGCCAGATAGGTCTTGTTGACGTCGGTGATTTCGAGTTCGCCTCGGGGCGAGGGGCTGAGGTTAGCGGCGATGTCGACGACGTCGTTGTCGTAGAGGTAGAGCCCCGTGACGGCGTACGGGCTGTCGGGCTTCTCGGGCTTCTCCTCGATCGAGACGGCCCGGCCGGCGTCGTCGAAGCTGACAACGCCGTAACGCTCCGGATCGGCGACGTGGTAGGCAAAGACCACTCCGCCGGTGGGCTGCATCCAGCGTTTGAGCTGGTCACCGAGGCCAGCGCCGTAAAAGATGTTGTCTCCCAGGATGAGCGCGACCGCATCGGAGCCGATGAAGTCGGAGCCGAGCGTGAAGGCTTGGGCCAAGCCGCCGGGCTCTGGCTGCACGACATAGGAGAATTCGCAGCCGAATTGGGTGCCATCGCCCAGCAGGCGACGAAACGCCTCCTGGTCGTCGTAAGTCGTGATGATCAGGATTTCGCGGATCCCCGCCATCAACAACGTCGAGACCGGGTAATAGATCATCGGCTTGTCGTAAAGGGGCAGCAGCTGCTTGCAGACCGCTCGCGTCACCGGAAACAGCCGGCTGCCGGTCCCGCCGGCGAGCACGATCCCTTTCACGTTCAAGCCCCCTTGTTGCCGGCTCCGAAGTCGGGGCCCAGCGCAGTGAATTCCGCTAGCGGTGCCGCGGCTAGATCCTTCGCCGACAAGACCGCCTGGTCACCCGAGAGCGGCCAGTCGATTCCCAACGCCGGATCTATCGGGGAGACGGCCGGATACGTGAGTCCGGCCGACCAGAGCCCGGTGGTGAGGTAAATGTAGGCCGTCCCAGCCTCCAGCACCTGGTAGGAGTTGCCGCACCCGGCGGGAATCAGCAGCGCCCGCTCCGGCGTCAATTCCCGGCAGACGGTTTTTCCGAAATCGGGCCCGGCGCGAAGCTGCACGATCGCTGCGAAGACCCGGCCAACGGCGACCGAGACGTACTTGTCCCAGGGCTCGGCGTGGATCCCGCGGGTGACCCCGGCGCTGGCGTTATAGGCGACGTTCTGCTGAACGAAATTCACCGGCGGGAGCCCGGCGGCGGCCATTTTTCTGGTCTGCCAGTTCTCTTTGAACCAGCCGCGCTCGTCGCCATGCACTGGAATCGTGATCTCGTACAGCCCGGCAATCTCTGTTTCAGTAGCCGTGACGCCGCCGGCTTCCGGATTGGCTGAATCGGCCTTGGGTGAAGTGGTCACCTGAGGCTTATCGGCCTAAGACGGCGTACTTCGCCTCGGCAGCGGCCTTTTGCTTACGCCACCAGTCCTCGTTGTCGCGATACCAGTCGACCGTGGCCGCCAGTCCGGCTCCGAAGTCGCTGTAACGCGCCTCCCAGCCGAGCTCCGAACGCAATTTGGTGGAGTCGACGGCGTAACGACGGTCATGACCTGGCCGGTCGCTCACCAGGTCGTAGGCATCAGCTGACTGCCCCATGGCAACCAGGAGCGCCTCGACAACCTGCCGGTTGGACGCCTCGCCCTCAGCACCGATCAGGTACGTCTCGCCGATCCGCCCGGATTCCAGCACGGTCAGAATGGCGGAGCAGTGATCCTCGACATGCAGCCAGTCGCGCACGTTGAGCCCGTCGCCGTAGAGCTTGGGCCGCACGCCGTCGAGCACGTTAGTGATCTGGCGCGGGATAAATTTCTCGACGTGTTGCCACGGCCCGTAGTTGTTGGAGCAGTTCGAGATCGTCCCGGCGATGTTGAACGAGCGCATCCAGGCCGTCACGAGCAGATCTGAACCGGCTTTGGTCGCCGAATAGGGACTGGACGGCCGGTAGGGGGTCAGCTCGTTGAATTTTGCCGGGTCATCAAGTGCAAGATCGCCGAAGACCTCATCGGTGGAGATGTGGTGGTAACGCTTGTCGTGGCGACGAACGGCCTCCAGAAGCGTGAAGGTGCCGATGAGATTCGTCTTCACGAAAGGCGAGGGGTCGTGCAACGAATTGTCATTGTGGGACTCCGCGGCGAAATGCACGACCGCGTCCGTGTCCCGCACCAGGTCATCCACGACCGCCGCGTCAGCGATATCGCCTTCGACGAACGACACGCCAGGCTCGAGACCGGTGAGGGTCGCCCGATCGCCGGCATAGGTCAACGCGTCGAGCACGGTGACATCCCAGTCCGGTCGTGCCGCCACCACATAGCGGACGAAATTCGCCCCAATGAATCCGGCGCCGCCGGTCACCAACAGCCGCATGATCGACAAGCCTAGCGGCTGTCGGCTCCGGATAAATGCGCCAAACGCCGCAATACCTGCGGCGAAACAAGTACTCCAATCGGCGGCGAGCTCGGGGGACGGTGTGGTCAGGGGGCAGTGTGAAAGACGTTCTGGGCGGCTTCCAGGCCCTTGTCAACCAGGGTGACCACGGCATCCGCCGCCCGCTCGATGACAAGCGGCAGCTCCTTACGTTCGCCGGCGCTGAAATCGCGCAGCACGTAAGCAGCCGCATCCATCCGACCGGGCGGACGCCCGATCCCGACCCGCACGCGGGTGTAGTCGCGCGTTCCCAGTGAAGTATCGATTGAGCGGATGCCGTTGTGGCCGCCGGCGCCGCCGCCGGACTTGAGCCGGATGCTGTCGAACGGGATGTCGAGTTCGTCGTAGACCACGATGAGCTGCGAAGGGTCAACCTTGTAGAAGCCCAGGACCGCGCTGACCGGACCACCGGATTCGTTCATGTACGAGCGCGGCTTGGCCAGCACCACGCGTTGATCGGCTATCCGCGTCTCCGCGATATCGGCGCGCTTGCGAGCGCCCGGCTTGAATTTCTCTCCGCGCTGGTCGGCCAGCAGGTCAACGACCATCGCGCCCAGATTGTGCCGGTTACCGGCATACTCCGCGCCCGGGTTGCCGAGCCCGACAATGATCTTGGGGCCGCCCGGGCCCATCGGCTACGCCTCGTCGGATTCCGCGTCGGGCTCGGCTTCCTCGGAGGGAGCAGCACCGCTGACCTGGCCGCCGCCGGACTCCGACTCTGCCTCGGACAGCTCAGCGTCGAGCTGCGCTGCGGTCGGCGCCGCCAGACCACTGACGACGAGGGCTTCTCCGTCGGTGACGAGAGTGACGCCCTCCGGCAGCACGATCTGGCTTGCGAAGAACGCATCGCCGACGTTGAAACCGGCGATGTCGACCTCGAGTCCGCGCGGGAGGTCCGTGGCGTCAGCCTCGACAGACACACTGGTCAGGTCGTGGTTGAGCAGGACGTCAGAGGAGGACGGCTCGCCGACGAGGGTCAGCGGAACATCGATCGTGACCTTCTCGCCGCGGCGCACGATGATCAGATCGATGTGGTCGATGCTCTGCTTGATCGGGTCACGCTGGACGTCCTTGGCCAGGGCCAGCTCTGACCCACCGGCAAGATCCAGCCGCAGCAGAACGTTAGCGTCGCTCCGCAGTGCCAGGCCGATCTCGCGGGCCGGCAGCGAGATGTGCCGCGGCGCCTGGCCATGGCCGTAAATGACGGCGGGGACCAAGCCGGCGCGCCGGGTGCGACGGGCGCCGCCCTTGCCGAACTCTGTGCGCTGCTCGGCGCGGATACGGACCTCGGCCACGGTGGAAAGACTCCTCGAACGCTAGCGATTTGGAAACCCGATGGCCGTGGGAGCAAGCCCAAGGACACGGGGGCCACAGCCGAACGGCGGGCGCAGCGGCCCACTTTACGCGCCGGTTACGCGAGTTAGGCAACCCCACCGAAGAGGTCGGTCACGGAGCCGTCGGAGAAGACCGCCCGGATGGCTCGCGCGAAGAGCGGGGCGATGGATAACACCGTCAGTGAATCGAAGTGGGACTCGGGCGCGATCGGCAGCGTATTGGTGACGACGACCTCGCTGATCGCGGAATTCTTCAGCCGGTCGACCGCGGGTCCGCTCATCACCGCATGGGTGGCAGCGGCGATGACGTCGGTGGCCCCCTGCTCACGCAGCGCCTCCGCAGCCTTGGTGATCGTCCCGGCGGTGTCGATCATGTCGTCGACGATGATGCAGGTGCGCCCACGTACATCGCCCACCACGTCGAACATCTTGACCTCGTTGGGCACGTCGGGGTCGCGCCGCTTGTGGATGATCGCCAGCGGGCAGCTGAGCCGGTCGGTCCAGCGCTCGGCGACGCGTACCCGGCCGGCATCTGGAGCGACCACCGTCACATCGCCGGAAATGCGGCCTTCGAGGTAATCGGCGAGCAGCGGCAGGGCGAAAAGGTGGTCGACCGGTCCGTCGAAGAAACCCTGAATCTGCGCGGTGTGCAGATCGACCGTCATCAGGCGATCGGCGCCAGCCGTCTTGAACATGTCTGCGATCAGACGCGCGCTGATCGGCTCGCGCCCGCGATGCTTCTTGTCCTGGCGGGCATAGGGATAGAAGGGCGCGACGACGGTGATGCGCTTGGCCGACGCGCGCTTGAGGGCGTCGACCATCAGCAGCTGCTCCATGAGCCAGGTGTTGATCGGCGCGGTGTGGCTCTGGACGACGAAGGCATCGCAACCCCGTACGGACTGCTCGAAGCGCACGAAGATCTCGCCGTTAGCGAAGTCGTATGCACTGGTCGGCACCGGCGCCACTCCGAGACCGAAGCCGATCTCGGCGGCCAGCTCGGGGTGGGCCCGACCGGAGAAGAGCATGAGATTTCTTTTGCTCTTCGCCTTGATGACGCTGCCCATTGCGGTCCCTACTCCTTCGCCTGCCGCGCTGCCGCGGCTGCTCTCGCCGACCGGGTGCCCGCCCGCCGCTTTTCCGTCCAGCCCTCTTTGACCGTTTGCCGCGCGCGTCCGATGCCGATGGCACCAGCCGGCACGTCTTCGGTGATCACGCTTCCCGCCGCCGTGTAGGCACCGTCGCCGATCGTCACCGGCGCCACAAGCATGGAATCGCTGCCGACGAACACTGCCTCGCCCACGACGGTACGGGACTTCTTGACCCCGTCGTAGTTGACGAACACCACGCCGCAGCCGATGTTGCTGCCCGGTCCGACCTCGGCGTCGCCGACGTAGGTGAGGTGTGGAACCTTGGTGCCGTCGCCGATGGTTGCCGCCTTCATTTCGACGTACGCACCGGCCTTCACACCGACCCCGAGCCGAGTGCCGGGACGCAGGTAGGTGTAGGGGCCGACGACGCATTCCGCCCCGATGATCGCGCCCTCAGCGGTCGTCGAGCGCACCTCGGCGTCCGCGCCGATCTCGGTATCGGTCAGCGTGCAGTCGGGACCGACAACCGCACCGCCGGCGATCACCGTTCGTCCCGCCAGGCGGACACCGGGAAGGAGGGTGACATCAGGCTCCAACCGCACCTCAGCACCCAACCAGGTCGTCGCTGGGTCGACCACCGTGACCCCGGCGCGCATGGCAGCAACGAGCAGGCGGTCATTCAGGACGCGTCCTGCCGCAGCCAGCTGGACGCGGTCGTTGACCCCCGCCGTTTCTGACGCGTCCGCAGCTGTCAGCGCCTGGACCGTCTCGCCGTCGCTGACTAGCAACGCGACGACGTCAGGCAGGTACTGCTCGCCCTGGGCGTTGTCGGTGGTCAGGCGCTTCAGAGCGGCCCGCAGGTAACCAACGGCGAAGGCGTAGACCCCGGTCGCCACCTCGTTGATCTCCCGGGTCACCGGGTCGGCGTCACGCTCTTCGACCACCTGACGCACCGGGCCGTTACCCGCACCCTCACGCACCACCCTGCCGTACCCGGTAGGCACATCGAGGACGGCAGTCAACAGGGTCGCTGCCGCGTGGTGCTCGTGATGAAGGTCCAGCAGCGCGATCAAGGTCTCAGTACGCAGCAGGGGTGTATCGCCGGGCACGACAACCACGGCATCGTCCGAGCCGAGCGCCGCCGCCGAGTCGAGAGCGTCCAGAGCCACCTTCACCGCATGTCCGGTGCCCAGCTGCTGCTCCTGAACCACCGCTTGGATGCCCGAATCCGCAGCGGGCAGACTCGCTTTGACCAGATCCCGTCCGGCGCCGACCACCACCGCAGCGCGGGGGGCTCCGAGCGGGCCGACCGCGGCCAGGACGTGATCGAGCATCGTCCGACCACCCAGCTCGTGCAGCACCTTGGGACGGCGCGACCGCATCCTGGTGCCTTCACCGGCTGCCAGCACGATCACGGCCGCAGGGGTGGCGTCGGACACGGCCCGACTGTACCGGTGACTCAGCCCAGCTCCAGGGGTCACGCGCCGGGCTGCGCAAGCTCCTCCGCCAGGATTCGAACCTGGTCCAGGTGAGTCAAAGTCACCGGTGCTGCCGTTACACCACGGAGGATTCCCAACGCGTCGAGGCTAGTCGCAGATTGCCGATACCGTAGCCAGCAGCACCGCGATCGCGCGCCCCTCGACGTACGACAGGTGGTAACCAGCCGTGACGATCTCCGACATCTCTTTGCCGACGTCTCTTCTCGCGCCGCCCGCAGCTGCCGCGCCGCCGGCGATGACGATGGCGCCGCGCAGCTGGTTCAAGGCGCGCGCCGAGCAGTTGCTGCTGGGCGTGATCATTGTCGTTCCGTTGGCGGCAGTCGCGGCAGCGGTCCCGCTGCTCTGGAACCGCTGGATCAGCTGGCGCGACGTGATCCTGATGTTCGGGCTGTACGCACTGACCGGCCACGGCATCACCGTCGGCTTCCACCGCTACCTCACCCATGGCGCCTTCAAGGCCAAGAAGGCGCTGCGGGTGGCACTGGCTGTGGCCGGCAGCATGGCCGTCGAAGGCCCGGTCATCCGATGGGTCGCCGACCACCGCCGCCACCACGCATACTCCGACGGCGAAGGCGATCCGCACTCGCCATGGAAGTACGGACGGAGCTCCCGCGCCCTGTTCAAGGGGATCTTCCACGCCCACGTCGGCTGGCTCTTCGACGCGGAACAGACCGACCAGAAGCGGTTCGCGCCGGACCTGTTGCGTGACCGATCGATGGTGATCGTGCACAAGCTCTTTGCCGCTTGGACGGCGATCAGCCTGCTCATACCTGCCGTGATCGGTTGGCTGTGGGGCGGGACCTTCGAGGCCGCGCTGCAGGCTTTTTTCTGGGCCGGCCTGGTCAGGATCGCCCTGCTGCACCACGTCACCTGGTCGATCAACAGCATCTGCCACACGTTCGGCAAGCGCCCGTTCAAGGCCCGTGACCAGTCGACAAACGTCTGGCCGTTAGCCATCGTTTCGATGGGCGAGAGCTGGCACAACCTGCATCACGCCGAGCCGACCAGTGCCCGGCACGGGGTGCAACGCGGCCAGCTCGATTCGAGCGCCCGCCTCATCTGGGTCTTTGAGCGGGCCGGCCTCGCCTGGGACGTCCGCTGGCCCGATCCAGCCAGGCTCGCGGCGCGATTGGTCCCGGTCCCGAGCGGCTGACCCGACGGTGGGGCTAGGCCTGCTCGATGATCCGGGCGCCGGGTACCGGACCGGTCGCCACCCGCACGGTCCGGCAAATTCCTTCGGCTGCCAGGCCGGCGGCCAGCGCCGCTGCGGCTTTGGTATCAGCCGCCAGAAAGGCGCAGGTCGGACCGGAACCGCTGACGACAGCTCCCAGCGCGCCCAGTTCACGACCGGCGGCCAGTACGCGGCCGAGCGCTGGGCGCAGCCGGAGTGCCGGCGGCTGGAGGTCATTCGCCAGCGCTTGACCCAGTGCCGTCACGTCACCCTGCCGCAGCGCTGCCAGCACCTCGGAATCGGGCAGCAACTCCGGCCGGGGCAGCTCGATCCGGTAGCGGTCGAGTTCCGCGTAGACGGCCGGGGTCGACAAGCCGCCATCCGCCAGCGCGAAAACCCAGGCGTAGCTGCCCCGCGCAAGTACCCGTGACAGCTGCTCCCCGCGGCCGGTCCCCAGCGCCGTCCCGCCCGTCAGCGCAAACGGGACATCGCTCCCCAGCTCCGCTGCGAGTACTCCGAGCTCCCCGCGCGTGAGGCCGGTGTCCCAGAAGGCATCGCAGGCCACGAGTGTGGCCGCCGCATCGGCGCTACCTCCGGCCATACCGGCGGCTACCGGAATCTCCTTGTGCAAGCTGAGATGGACGCCGTCTTCGATGCCGGTGCGCTCGGCTAGCAGCCGGGCCGCACGCACGGCAAGGTTGGTGTCGTCCAGCGGCAGCCCCGCAGCGCCTTCCCCGTCGATCGAGATCGTGACGCCGCTGCCGCCCGACTCGCCTTCGAGCGGCTCGGTCGCGGTCAGCTCGTCAAAGATCGACACCGCTTGCAGCACGGTGCGGACCTCGTGGTAGCCGGTCTCAGCGAGGTTCCCCACAGCCAGGTGCAGATTGACCTTGCCCGGCGCTCTCACCGTCACCGCTGACGGTCGCATAGCTGGTCAAGATATCCGGGCCGTCGCGATACGTGCGAAATCCGCCACCTCGAGCGCCTCGCCGCGGGCCCCTGGATCGACGTCGGCAGCAAGGAGAATGCGCTCCGCCTCCGGCAGCCGTGCCGGCCCAGCGGGCCAGCGCGGCGCGAAGAGTCTTGCGGCGCTGCGCAAACGCGGCGTCGATGACCGCGAAAGTCGCTACCCGGTCGCCCTGCGGCGGCGGGCGGCGTTGGAAGGTGAGCAACGAGCTGTCGACCCGCGGCTGCGGCCAGAAGACGGTCCGCGGCACCGGAGCAGCTACCCGGGAGGCGGCATACCAGGCGAGTTTCGCGCTGGGGACGCCATACACCCGGCTGCCGGGAGGCGCCGCCAGCCGATGCGCCACCTCTGCCTGCACCATCACCACACCGTGGGTGAGGCTCGGGACCACTTCGAGCAGCCGCAGCAGGATCGGCACCGCAACGTTGTAAGGCAGGTTCGCCGCCAGCACCTCGGGTTCACCGGGAATGCGAATGCGCAGCGCATCCCCGGTGACGACGGTCAAGCCGTGCGGCACGACTTTGGTGCTATCGGCGCGTTCGTCGACTGTCTTCGGGAGAGCCGCTGCCAGCACCGGGTCGATCTCGATCGCGGTGACCCGGGCGCCGCTGTCCAGCAGGCCGAGTGTCAGCGATCCCAGGCCGGGGCCGATCTCGAGCACCGGCTGATACGGAACGAGCTCGGCAAGCCGGACGATGCGCCGGACCGTGTTGGGGTCGACCAGGAAGTTCTGGCCCCGGGATTTGACCGGCGCCACTCCCAGCCTTTGCGCGAGCACCCGTGTATCCGCGGGCGACAGCAGTGTCACAAGCTGTTGGGACCGCTGGGTGGACTGGTCACCAGTCGCCGAAGACCCGGGTCGCCGTCGCGCTGATCTGAGTGGCGAGGTCCTCGAC
Source organism: uncultured Actinomycetota bacterium (assembly GCA_963839015.1). Lineage (GTDB taxonomy): Bacteria > Actinomycetota > Actinomycetes > Frankiales > Frankiaceae > DATAZK01. The sequence goes on from CAWITL010000006.1 coordinate 159,489, forward strand.
CGCGACGCTTTTCACCTCGGCCATCGCACGCAATGTCAGCGGGATCAGGTTGGGGGCGTTGTGCCGGCCGCGGTAGGGCACCGGGGTCAGGAACGGGGCGTCGGTCTCCACCAGAAGTTGGTGGAGTGGCGTGACGGCAAGGGATTCCCGCAGCTCGCCTGCGCTCTTAAAAGTGACGTTGCCGGCGAAAGAGAGCACGAACCCGCGGGCAACACACTCGCGGGCGAAGTCGGGTCCGCCCGAGAAGCAATGCAGGACGACTGTCGCTGGAGCGCCGACCTCGTCAAGGACCCGCAGCACTTCGGCGTGGGCGTCGCGATCGTGGATCACCAACGCCTTGCCGGCCGCTTTGGCGATCGCGACGTGCCGACGAAACGACTCCGCCTGCTGCGGTCGCCCTGGCTCGCCCGTCCGGTAGTAATCAAGGCCGGTCTCCCCCACCGCGCGCACCTGCGGCAGCTTCGCCAGCTCGGCGATGACCGCCAGATCGGCCTCGAGGTCAGTTGCTTCGGCCGCTTCGTTCGGATGGATCGCAACCGCCGCAATGACACCCGGATGCGCGGCCGCGGTGGCCGAGCACCATCGCGATGACTCGACATCGACTCCCACGGTGACCACCCGCGGCACCCCCGCCACGCGCGCAGCGGCCAGCGCCTGATCTACCGGGACCTCCAGCAGGTCCAGATGGCAGTGGGAGTCGACCGCGCCGACCGTCAGCGGATCGGGCGGCGGGACTGAACTCATCCGTCGAGCCGCGGGAAGAGGATCGGACCCTTGCGAACCGTCACCCCAGCCGGCAGATGGTCGCTCGCCACGGTCGAAATCCGGGCATCGGCCAGCTCGCCCGGAGCCCCGAGACTCTCCCACAGCAGCTGACAGGATTTCGGCATGAACGACGCGAGCAGCACGGCGACCGCCCGCAGCGAGTCCGCCGTCGAATACAGCACGTTGTCCAACGCCGAGGCCTGCTCGGGGTCCTTCGCCAGCTTCCACGGCTCACGCTCGGTCACGTAGCCGTTGATCGTGCGCACAAAACCCATGATGGCCACGAGCGCGGCTTGGAAGTCCAGCCGTTCAATCGCGTCATCGGCGCTCGTCACGGCGCTCTCCATGCCGGCGGCCAGCGTCGGATCGAGCTCACCCGCGGGCAGCACTCCGTCGCGGTAGCGCTCCACCATGCTGGTCAACCGACTCGCCAGGTTTCCGAACTGATCGGCGAGCTCGCTCTGATAGCGGGCCCCCATCGACTCCCAGCTGAAGCTGCCGTCAGTTCCGAACGCCAATTCGCGCAGGAAGTAATAGCGGTACGCATCGCTACCGAAATGGTCAGTGATCTCCTGCGGCGGTATCCCGGTGAGCTTGGTTTTGCTCATCTTCTCCCCGCCCACGAGCAGCCATCCGTTGGCAAAAACCTTGTGCGGCAAGGGAAGTCCCGCGGCCATCAGCATCGCGGGCCAGATGACGGCGTGGAAGCGCAGGATGTCCTTGCCGACCAGATGGATATCCGCCGGCCAGTAGTCGGGGCTGCCCTCGACCGCCGTCCAATAGTTGAGTAGCGCATCGATCCACACATAGATCACGTGGCTGGAGTCCCAGGGCACCGTGATGCCCCAGTCGAAGGTCGATCGGCTCATCGAGATGTCGTCGAGCCCGCTCTCCACGAACCTCAGCACCTCGTTGCGCGCGCTCTCCGGCTCAACCTTCAGCGATCCGTCGCTGTATGCCGCCAGCAGGCGCTCCTGGTAGGCGGAAAGCCGAAAGAAGTAGTTGTCCTCCGACAGCATCTCGACCGGCCTGGTGTGGATGGGGCACAGATCACCCGGCTGCAAAAGCTCCCCCGCAACCTTGAACTCTTCGCACGCCACGCAGTACGGCCCGGTATAGCTCCCCTTGTAGACCTCGTCGCGGTCATACAGCCGCTGGCAGAACTCCTGCACCCGCGTCGTGTGCCGTGGCTGCGTGGTCCGGATGAAATCGTCGTTCGCGGCGTCGATCGACTTGAGCATCGGCAACCAGGCCGTCTCCACCATGAAGTCGCACCACTGCTGCGGCGTCATGTCATGCTCCGCGGCCGCCCGCAGGATCTTCTCACCGTGCTCGTCCGTGCCCGTCAGGAAATGCACCCGCTCACCCCGCTGCCGGTGCCATCTCGTGAGCACATCGCCGGCCACCGTCGTATACGCATGCCCGATGTGCGGCGCGTCGTTCACGTAGTAGATCGGCGTCGACACATAGAACGCCTTACTCATGCTGCCCCACTACTGCTGCCCCACTCATGGCTCCAGCGTAGTGAGCTTGGCAAACGGGTATCGGGCACACAATTGCTTGCCTCGCCGAGCCGGACCATCAATGTCAAAAGCAAACGATTGCTTGCCGTCAGAGGCAAGCAATCGTGTTCATCCGAAAAGGGATGTCACTCCTGGCGGGGCAAGCAATTGTGCGCTTCGAGCCCGCTGCAGCGCGAGGTGGTCCAGGTCACGCGGATGCCACGACACCGCACAGTCCCCTGGCGAGGCGATGTCGATGGCGAGGTGGGCGAAGAGCGAGATGGATTCAGCACGCTCCCGGATGCCCTCGAAGTGATCCGGAATTCGGACCAGGAAGCCTGTCACGAATGGAACGGCGTCAACGCCCTGGAGCAACTCCCAGATCCGGTCCATCGTGCACCTGTCTGCTGAAAGCAGCTCGATTTCAGGGACGCGAATGACGGCTCCGTGCATGCGGGCAGCAGCCTTGCCTCCGACGATGACAGATAGGTCCGGATTCTCGACCAGCTTTTCGGCCACCCAGATCACAGCGTCCTCCTGTGAGTCATCCAATCGGCGGAGAGGCGCGAGTTCGAGCAATTGACGAGTGGGTTCGTCCGCCAGGCCGACCTCCGGGATCGCGTTCAGCCACAGGCGCATCCCGCAGGCGGCAAGCAAGCCTTGCAGGACCTTCATTGTCGGCTGGCGATCGCGTCGTTCATAGGCGCCGACCATCTGGCGCGCGACTCCGGCTCGGTGGGCGACCTCGGCCTGGGTAAGCCCGGCGTGCATGCGTGCGAAAAAGAGGAGGGCGGCGGGGTCTTCTTGAGGCTCTGGGGCACTCAAGCCGGGCTGGAGTTGGTCGGTCACAGCTCAATTGTGGGTCGATTAAAACGGCCTAACCGGACTTATCCACAGCTCGGGCCGCGAGGACCGCGTCGTACACAACCCGGCGGGGCACGCCAGCCTCGCGGGCGACCTCGGCCATCGCGGTCTTGCGGTCCTGACCAGCAGCTTCGGCGGTGGCGACGGCGGCGGCTAGGGCGCCGGGAAGGGGCGGTGGGAGTGCTTGGGCGCCCCCGAGGACGACAGTGATCTCGCCGCGCACCTCGCGTTCGGCTGCCCAGGCCACCAATTCGCCCAGCGGGCAGCGGATCACCTCCTCGTGGGTCTTGGTCAGTTCGCGGCAGAGGACGGCTTCACGGTCCGCCCCGAACGCCGCAGCCAGCTCGACAAGCGTGCGCGCCACGCGGCGGGGTGACTCCAACAGGACGATGGTCCGGCGCTCGGCCGAGAGCTCAGCCAGCCGGGCCCGGCGCTCGCCTCCGCCACGGGGCAGAAAGCCCTCGAAGACCCACCGGTCAGAGGGCAGCCCGGACATGGCTAGCGCAGTGGTGACGGCGGAGGGTCCAGGCACCACCCGAATCGCCACCCCTGCGTCGGCGGCGGCCCGGACCAGGCGGTAGCCGGGGTCGGAGATCGCCGGCATACCCGCGTCGGTGATCAGCGCCACCGTGCTGCCCGCGAGCATGCGTTCGACCAGTTGGGGAGCGCGGCCACGCTCGTTGGCTTCGTAGTAGGAGAGCACCTCCCCCGCGATAGGGATGCCCAGGTCCGAGACCAACCGGCGCAACCGGCGGGTGTCTTCGGCGGCGATCACATCGGCGGAAGCCAGCGCTTCACGCAGCCGTTCGGAGGCATCTAACACGTTGCCGATCGGCGACCCGCACAGGACAAGCGCACCTGCTATCGCCTCCTGCACACCTTGGAGTCTTACGCTGTCCGGTAATGACCGCGACGCTCACCCCGCCGCCGGCAGCCGCCGCCCCACCCCGCTTGAGCGAGGCGCTCCGTCCGCCGCCCCTGCAGGATCGCGTCGCCGGATGGCTGTGGCCGCTCGGGATCACCCTGATAGCTGGATTCCTGCGGTTCTGGCGCATCAACCTTCCGCCTGCCGTCGTCAACGGCAAGCCGAACTTCACATTCGATGAGGTCTACTACACGACCGACGCCCATTCACTTCTGCAGTTCGGGGTCGAACGCGGCAACCACTGCGTTGGCCCTGGACTCGCCGTCCACCCGCCGCTGGGCAAGTGGATGATGGCCATCGGCGAGTGGATGTTCGGCTACATCGACTGCGCAGGACATCCGCATGGCGATGTGGCCCTCGGGTGGCGCTTCTCCGCGGCGGTGTGCGGCACGCTGGCGGTGCTGATCATCGCTCGCACTGCCCGTCGGATGTTCCGAAGCACGCTCATCGGCTGCCTGGCTGGTCTGTTGATGGCGCTCGACGGGCTGGAGCTCGTGCAGTCCAGGACGGGCCTGCTCGACATCTTCCTGATGTTTTGGATCGTCGCAGGACTCGCGGCGCTGATCTGTGACCGGGACTGGGGCCGGGAACGGCTCGCGGACGGCCGCAAACTCGGCTTCTGGCGGCCCTGGCGACTCACCGCAGGCCTCTGCCTTGGCGGTGCGCTGGCCACCAAGTGGACGGGTCTCTACGTCATCGTGGCGCTCAGCGCCGTCGTACTGGCCTGGGACATCGGTGCCCGGCGCAGCGCCGGCGGGCGCAAACCGGTCAGGCAGGCCGCCGGCCGCGACGGCCCCGGCTGGCTCGTCAACTTCATCGTGGTGCCCGTCGTGGTCTACACCGCGTCATTCACCGGTTGGTTCGTCACGCACTACGGCTACATGCGTAACGATTACGGCAAGGGGATCTACAACACATGGCGTGCCTGGTGGCACTGGCACCAGTGGGCCTACGACTTCCACACGACGCTCGACACCCGCCATCCCTACCAGTCCGACAGCCCGTTCCAGTGGCTGGTGCAAGGCCGGCCGACGCTGTTCGCCTACAGCTCCACGCCGAAAGGGCCGCTCTGTCATGCGGCGAGCGGCTGCTCGTCGACGGTGCTGGACCTCGGCAATCCCGCGATCTGGTGGGCGTCCATCCTCGCCCTTCTCGGGTGCGTGTGGCTCTGGCTAGCCCGCCGTGACTGGCGAGCCTCGCTGGTGCTCGTCGGCGTCGCCGCTGACATCCTGCCCTGGCTGCCCTATCCGGACCGGACGAAGTTCAGCTTCTACGCGTTGCCAATGCTGCCGTTCCTGATCCTGGGGCTGTGTGCGATGGCCGGGCTCGCACTGGGGAGCCGCACCGACACCGAAGTAAGACGGCTCTGGGGAGCCATTTCCGTCGGCGCCTACGCGCTACTGGTGATCGTCGCGTTCTCGTACTTCTACCCGATCTGGACCTTCGAGCGGATGTCCTACACCGCCTGGCACTCCCGGATCTGGTTCCCCGGCTGGTTCTAGCGGAGGTATCAGTTAGCTGACCTGCCCGCCTAGTTGACCTGCCGGCCCGTCTCCGCCCAGTAGGTCGCCCGTAGCGCCTTCTTGTCCGGCTTGCCGAGTGCGGAGACCGGGATCGCGTCCACGAAATCCATGCTCTTCGGACTGTGGTGGGCACCCTTGCGGTCTTTGACAAGCGCGGTCAGTTCCTCCGCGCCGACCTGCGAGCCGGGGCGACGCACGATGACGGCCTTGACGGCTTCTCCCCACTTGTCATCCGGAATGCCGATTACCGCAGCAGCCGCGACTCCGGGGTGGGAGGACAGCACGTCTTCCACTTCGCGCGGGAAGATGTTGAAGCCGCCAGAGATGATCATGTCCTTCTTGCGGTCGACGATGTAGAGATACCCATCGTCGTCGCGGCGCGCGACATCTCCGGTGTGCAGCCAGCCGTGGGCGAAGAGCTCCGCCGTCTGTTCGGGCTTCTTCCAGTAACCGGCTGACACCAGCGGCCCGCGTACACAGATCTCACCGGGCTCGCCCTCGGGCACCTCATGACCTTCGTCGTCGAGGAGCGCGACGTGCACCCAGGGAACCGGACGGCCGCAGGACGCGAGCCGCTCGGGCCGGCTGAGATCGTGGTCCTCCTTGCGCAGCACCGTGATGGTCATCGGGCACTCGGCCTGGCCGTAGAACTGGAAGAAGATGGGTCCCAGCTTGCCGATGGCCTCCGCCAGCCGGGTCGGCGACATGGCCGCCGCGCCGTAAAAGATCGTCTGCAGGCTGGAAAGGTCGGTCTTGTCGAAGTCCGGGTGGTCCATCAGGACGTAGAGCATCGTCGGCACGAGCATGATCGACGTGATCTTGTACTGCTCAATCGCCTTCAACACCTTGCCGGGCTCAAAGCCGGGCAGCACCACCATCGAACCGCCGTTGAGCAACGCCGGCACGAAGAACGCCGCCCCCGCGTGCGAGAGCGGGGTGCAGATCAAATGGCGAACCTCATCGGGCCACTGCCATTCCGACATCTGGATCTGCGTCATCGCGGCGCCGGCGCGGTGGGTACCCATGACGCCCTTGGGCTTGCCGGTGGTGCCGCCGGTGTAGGCGAGACCCGTGACGTCGTCGCCCTGCAGCGGCGGAATCGTCAGCCGGCCGGGTGTGAAGCTCTCGGACAGTTCGGTGACGTCGATCCCACCGTCGATCGGCCCGAACGCCAGGAGCGTGCGCAAGGTCGGCACGCGCTCCAGCAGCGCCGTCGCCCGCTCGGCGAAGCTCGGGTCCACCAGCAACGTCTCGACCTCGGCGTCTTCCAGCACGTAGGCGTGGTCATCCAGCGATCCGAGGGGATGCAACGCCGAAGCCCGGCAGCCCGTCACCATGTTCGAGCCGCTCGCGAAGAGCACCTCAGGCCGGTTGGGTGACAGCATGGCGATCTTGCTGCCCTGCGTCAGCCCGACCTTGGCCCACGCCTGCGAATAGCGGCTGATCTGCTCGGCGACCTCGCGACCGGTGAGCACCCGCTCGCCAAGATAGACGCACGGTTTATCCCGGCTGCGCTCCAGCCCAGCGAGCAGCAGATGGGGGACGAAAGCGGGCTCGTACAGACCAGTGAGATCGGCCGAAGCTGGCATGGCTTGGCGTTTCCTAGCGCTCGTACAGGGCGCGCTTGGGGCAGGAGTTGATCGCCCGGCGGATCCGTTCCTCGTCCCCGACCGGAATCTCGCTGATCAGCAGGTGCAGGTTGTCTTCGTCATCGAGTTCAAAGACATCGGGTGCGATACCGCAACAGATGGCATTGGCCTCACACTCGTCCCAAAGCACTTCGACGCGCATGAAATGTGTCCTCTCCAGATGTCTCTTCGGATCTGATTCTTACCGGGGTCAATCGTCGGTCAACAGGCGGGCCATCCGCTCGGTTGTCTCGATCCATTCTCCGACGATGTCGGCGACCACTTCACGGGCGGGACGTACCCGGTCGACGCGCCCCAGGATCTGGCCTGCCGGCGAGCCGGCGAATTCGCGGCTGTGCGCCCGGGTGAAGCGCCGCGCACCCTCCGAATACAGAATTCCCTGCAGCGGCATCGGCAGCGGATCGGGGGTGTCCGGCCGTTCCCAGGCCTCTGTCCAGGTGGTACGAAGCTGGCGAGCCGGTTTGCCCGTCATCGAGCGCGAGCGCACAAAATCGCGCGACGATGCCTCCAGCAGGTTGGCCACCGCGTCGGGATTCGTATCGGCTTCGGCGACGGTGAGCCAGATGGAGCCGGTCCAGGCACCCTGGGCGCCGAGCGCGAGCGCCGCAGCCATCTGCCGGCCCGTCCCGATCCCGCCGGCGGCGAGCACGGGCACGTCCGGTCCGACCGCGTCGACGATCTCTGGCACCAGCACCATCGTGGAGATCTCGCCGCAATGACCACCGGCCTCGGTGCCCTGGGCCACGATGACGTCTACCCCGATCGCCAGCTGCTTCTGGGCGTGGCGAGGGCTGCCGGCCAGCGCTCCCACCAGCACACCGTGGGCATGCGCCTGCTCGATCACGTACTCGGGAGGCGGGCCCAGGGCGTTCACGATGATCTTGACCGGATGCTTCAGCGAGACCTCGACCTGCCCGGGACCTTCCGCGTCGACGTTGAGCCCGGCGGCTTTGGTACGCGCGTGGCTCGCCGTTTCCGAAAGCGGCGGGATCCCATGCTCGTCGAGCAGCTTCTTGACGAACGCGCGGTGCTCATCGGGAATCATCGCTGACAAGCTCTCGACCGACGCAGACTCACCACCACCCTGTCCTACGTATTTGGCGGGCATGGCGAAGTCGACTCCGTAGGGCTTGCCGCCGATGTGGTCATCGATCCACGAGAGCTCTATCTCCAGCTGCTCGGCGTCGAATGCCAACGCTCCGAGAACGCCAAACCCTCCGGCCTTGCTGACCTCGACCACCACATCGCGGCAGTGCGAGAACGCGAACAGCGGAAACTCGATCCCAAGCGTGTCGCAGATGGGAGTGCGCACGGTTCCTTCTCTCTGTAATGCGGCCGAGGTCTGTGTCTACCGCCCCTGCGACCTCGGCGCCAGGATCGCCCCGGCTAGATTCGCGACTATGAGTCAACGAGCCGCCAAGCATCGGTGCACTCGTGCAGGACAGTGCCCAGCGCTTCGCCGCGGTGGAAGCTCTGGTCGACGGGCCTACCCGGCTTTCGTACGCCGAACTCGGCGTCCAGGTCCGCGAAGCGACGGCAGCAGCGATGGCCTCCGGGAATCAGCCGGGAGACCGCGCCGCGATCTGGGCGCCGAACCAGGTCGAATGGGTGATCGCCGCGCTGGGTCTGGTGTCGGCTGGAGCGGCTCTGGTACCCCTCAACACCCGCTACAAGGGCGAAGAGGCGGCGTTCGTGGTGGCCCGCAGCGCGGCCAAGCTGCTCGTCGTCGCCGACGGTTTCCTGGGCGCCGACTACAGCGGGATGCTGAAGGACGCGGGCTCCGCGACCCCGGATCTGCAGACCATCGTGTCGTTCGCCGCCGCCCCTCAGACCGGCACCGTCGGGTTTCAGGATTGGCTGGCGGCGGGCGCGGCGGTGTCGTCCGCCGACATCGATGCCCGGATAGCTTCGGTGGGACCTGATGACGTGAGCGACGTCTTCTTCACCTCCGGCACCACCGGCCGCCCCAAAGGGGTCGTGGTCACCCATGCCCAGACCATGCGTGTCTTTCGGACCTGGAGCGACGTCGTCGGCCTGGAAGAAGGTGACCGCTACCTGGTGGTCAACCCCTTCTTCCACACCTTCGGCTACAAGGCCGGAATCATTGCCTGCCTGCTACTGGGAGCGACGATCGTCCCGGAACCGGTCTTCGATGTTCCCGCGGTGCTGGCGCGTATCGCCGCCGAGAAGATCACGGTGCTGCCCGGCCCGCCAACGCTCTATGCCTCCATCCTCGACGGCCCTGACCGCAGCGGCCTTGACCTCAGCTCGCTGCGGCTGGCGGTCACGGGCGCAGCGAGCGTGCCGGTCCGGCTGATCGAGCGCATGCGTGCAGAGCTCACGTTCCGTACGGTGCTGACCGCGTACGGGCTGACCGAGTGCACCGGCACCGTGAGCATGTGCCGGCGCGACGACGATGCGGTCACCGTCGCGACCACCTGCGGGCGCGCGATCCCCGACACTGAGGTCGCGATCGTCGACCCAGATGGCAAGGAGCTGCCGCCGGGAGAGGCGGGCGAGGTCGTCGTCCGCGGCTACAACGTGATGCGCGAATACTTCGATGACCCGGTCGCGACCGCCGAGACGATCGACGTGCAAGGGTGGCTGCACACCGGCGACATCGGCGTGCTCGACGAAAACGGCTATCTCAAGATCACCGACCGGCTCAAGGACATGTACGTCGTCGGTGGGTTCAACGCCTACCCGGCGGAGATCGAGCAGATGCTCACGATGCACGACGCCGTCAGCGAGGTCGCCGTCATCGGCGTTCCGGACGATCGGATGGGCGAGGTCGGAAAGGCCTACGTCGTCGTACGGCCGGGCACGACCGTCGAGCCCGCGGAACTGATCAGCTGGTCCCGCGAACGGCTCGCCAATTTCAAGGTTCCGCGCTACGTCGAGGTGGTCACCGAACTGCCGCGCAATGCCTCCGGAAAGGTGCGCAAAGGCGACCTGCGGACCGGGTCCGGACAGGCCTCCCCCACCACAGCGCGAACCTGACACGCCGTCAGATGAGCGTTAGGCTGCGCGCATCGGGTAGCGCGTAAGCCCCGATCTGCACGCAGCGCACTCCAGAAAGGCTGGCGGCATGCTCGACTACCTGATCCGTGGTGGCACCCTCGTCGACGGCACCGGCAAGCCCGGCGTCAAAGGCGACCTCGGCGTAAAGGACGGCCGCATCGTCGCCCTCGGCGGCACCATCACCGAAGACGCTGCCGAGACCCTCGACGCCGATGGTCTGGTGGTCTCCCCCGGCTTCGTCGACGTGCATACGCACTACGACGCACAGCTCTTCTGGGACCCCTACGCGACCCCGTCCAACGTGCACGGGGTGACCACCGTGCTCGGCGGAAATTGCGGCTTCACGCTCGCCCCGCTGCACGCCAAGGACGCCGACTACCTGCGCAAGATGATGGCCAAGGTGGAGGGCATGCCGCTGACCGCGCTCGAGACCGGGCTGGACTGGAAGTGGGAGACCTTCGGGGAATACCTGAACCTGCTGGACGGCAAGATCGGGCTCAACGCCGCTTTTCTGGTCGGCCACTGCGCTCTCCGGCGGTACGTGATGGGCACAGACGCGATCGGCAACGAGGCAACTCCAGAACAGATCGATGAGATGGTGCGCATCCTGCACGAGTCGATCGAGGCCGGCGCCATCGGCTTTTCCACCACGCTTTCCTCGACGCATTCGGACGCCGACGGCAAGCCGGTGGCCTCGCGTTGGGCGTCCAAGGAAGAGCTCATCGCCCTCTGCAAGGCCACCGGTGAGCATGAGGGCACCCTCCTGGAAGGGATCGTGCAGGGCTGTCTGGACAAGTTCGCCGACGACGAGATCGAGTTGCTCGCCGACATGTCCGCGGCCGCCGGTCGGCCACTTAACTGGAACGTGCTGACGATCGACGGCCGCACCCCCGAAAAGGTCGTGCACCAACTCAAAGCCTCGACCCGGGCCCGCGAAAAGGGTGGCCGCGTCGTCGCGCTCACCATGCCGACGCTGGTCCCAATGAACATGAGCCTGCGCACCTTCTGCGCGCTGAACCTCATCCCCGGGTGGGGCAAAACCCTCGGCCTGCCCATCCCGGAGCGCATCGCGGCACTGAAGGACCCCGATACCCGCAACGAGATGCTCCGCGTCGCCAACAGCCCCGAAGCGGGCGTCTTCCGCCGCCTCGCCGACTTCGGCCGCTACGTCATCGGCGACACCTTCTCCCCCGAGAACGAGGGCCTCAAGGGACGCAAGGTCGCCGACATCGCCGCCGAACGCGGCGAAGAACCATTCGAGGCGCTGGTGAACCTAGCGGCCAACGATGAGCTGAAGACGGTGCTCTGGCCGATGCCCACCGACAACGACCCGGCGTCCTGGGAGCTGCGCGCTGACACCTGGGACAACCCGGATGTCATCCTCGGCGGATCCGACGCCGGCGCCCACCTTGACAGGATGGCCGGCGCCCCGTATCCGACCCGCTTCCTGGGCGACTGCCTGCGCGGCCGCAAGCTGCTTTCGCTGGAGAAGGCCATCCAAATGATGACCGACGACCCGGCGCTGCTCTTCGGCCTGCGCGAGCGCGGGCGGCTGGCCGAGGGCTACTGGGCCGACATCACCGTCTTCAACCCGGAGACCATTACCTCCGACGACGTGACGCTGGTGCACGACCTCCCCGGCAGCAGCGCCAGGCTCACCGGCGGTTCGCAGGGGGTCGTCCGCGTCCTGGTGAACGGGGTCGAGATCGTTCGCGACGGGGCGGCCTCCGGGGCCCTCCCGGGCACCCTGATGCGCGCTGGACGCGACACGGTGTCGGTCAACACGCGCTAAGAGCGCCGGGCGGAGTTAGAAGCTTGGGGTCAGCGTCTTCGCCGCGGCGAGGGCTTTGGCGATCGGGATGGCCACACCGGCGCTGGCTGACGCATCGCTGGATTGCGACGCGGCCGCAGTGGTGATGGCGGCGACCCGTCCGCTGGAGTCGACGAGCGCGCCGCCCGAGTTGCCGGGGCTGACCGGCACATCTGCTTGGACCGTGTCGCGATTCACCGCGGAGACGACCCCGGAGGTGACCGTCGCCGGCAGTCCCAGCGGGTTGCCTATGGCGAGCACCGTCTCGCCCACGCGGAGCGGCCCGGAAGCGAGGGTCGCCGGCTTGAGGTCGCGCACACCAGAGACCTTGAGCACCGCAATGTCGCTGGACGCGTCACGACCGACGATTTCAGCTCGAGCGCTCCTGCCGTCGGAGAAGGCGACGGTGATGGTGCCCCCACCCACCGCGCCAACGATCACGTGCTCGTCGGTGACGATCAACCCTGTCGCGGTGAGGATCACTCCGGACCCCTGGGCGGTTCTGCCGGAATGGGCAACCTTCAACGACACGATGCTGGGCAGCGCAGCGGCCGCCGCGGCAGCGTAGAACGTCGTCCCGTTGACGGCCGTGCCTGCCGTGGCAGTGGCAGCAGAACTGCGCGTCAGCGCAACCGCCGCCGCGCCTCCACCCGCCCCGCCCGCAAGTGTCACGCCGATGATGGCCAGCGCGGCAAGCTTGCGTTGCTTTCCCAACGCCCGACGGGGGGATGTCGAACGCAGGGATGGGACGGGTGAAGGGGTCGTGGGAGTTGGATCACCGGCGCCATACACCCAGGGCGCCACCTCGACCTGCGGTGGTCGCTCGGGTACTACGGCGGTCATCGCGGATCACCTTTCTCGGTGACCCCACGATCGCCACCGATCCTTGGTGGCGGCTGAACGTCAGCTGTATTCGGACACCGACTCTGCGGGCCGCAAAGCGCCTACGTATCTCACGGCAAGCGCGATGAAGGCCGTCAGCAACGGAAGGAGCCCGAGCGCTACCGGCAGCGAGGTGGCGGCGGCAAGTTGACCGATGAGCGGCGGCCCGAAGACGTAGCCGGCCCACCCCGTCGCCGAGACCAGGGCGATGCCGGCTCCGGACGTAATGCCCGGCAGCTTTCCGGCGGCTCCGAAAACGGTGGGGATGACGCTCGCCAGCCCGGCCCCGAGGGCGGCCATGCCGATCAGCGCCAGGACGGCGTTGCCGCTCAGCAGCGCAACGGCGAAGGTCGCCGATCCCACGGCAGCGAGCAGCGAGATCACCGGGCCAGGACCGTAACGAGTGAGGAAATTGTCGGCTCGCAGTCGTACTACCACCATGGCCAGGATGAAGAAGGCGTAGCCGAGGCTGGCGACGGCAGCGGTTTGATGCAGTGAGTCGCGCAGGTAGACGGCAGACCAGTCGGCCGCTGCGCCCTCGCACAGCAGTGACGCGAAGGCGATTGCCGCCAGCAGCACCACGGACTTTCGGATAATGCCGCCACGCGCACCGGACCGGCCACGTCTGCGGCTGTCTTGTTGCGCCGGTCCTCGCCGAGTAGGAACCGGCACAGCGGTACGCCGCAGAGCCCCAGTGCGCCCAGGATGATCAACTGCGCCGTCAGGGTGACGCCAAGCCACACGCCAGTGCTCCGGACGCCGCTCCGGCCAACGCGCCGAGACTCCAGCGGCCGTGCGCCCCGGACATGATGGAGGCGCCCGTCGCCGACTCCTGGGCGACGGCTTGCGTATTCATCGACACATCGAGCGTTCCTTGGAATCCGCCCCAGACCAGCAGCGCGATGAACAGGCCCAGCGGCGAATCCGCTAACCCCACGAAGGGACCCGCCACGCAATACCCGGTCAGGCAGAGCGCGACCATCCGCTTGCTGCCGACCCGCGGTAGCGCCCAGGCACCGAGCGCCATCGCCGCCACCGAACCCACCGGCGTCGCGAGCAGCACCAGGCCAAGGGTCGCGTTGGACATGTGCAGATGGGCCTTGACGTGTGGAATGTGCGCGACCCACGACGCGAAGAGCAGCCCGTGCAGGAAGAAGACCAGGCCGATGACTCGCCGCGCCCTGCGCTGGGCTGCGGCCGGGGCGCCCGGCATACATCCGACGCTACGGCCGTTTCGCGTAGGTATGAGCTCAGAGCTGACCCCCGAGATCCGCGCCTTCCTGCTGGAAGGCACCCGCACCGGCAAGCTGGGCTTCACCGCTTCCGACGGCCGGCCACTGGTGGCGCCGGTCTGGTTCACCATCGATGACGGCGACATCGTCTTCTGCACCGGCGCAACCACGGCCAAGGGAAAGTCGCTGCAACGCGATGGCCGGGTAGTCGTGTGCGTCGACCTCGAAGAGCCGCCCTATGCCTTCGTGCAGGTTCAGGGCGTTGTCGAACTCTCCGACCAGGTCGCCGACGCGCTGCGGATTTCCACCATCGTCGGCGGGCGCTACATGGGCGCCGACCAAGCGGAGACCTATGGCACGCGCAACGGAGTCCCCGGTGAGCTCACCGTGCGGGTCAAGGCAACCAAGGTGAACTCCGCCTTCAACATGGCCAGCTGAATGACCAGCTAGAAGGTGATGACGCCGCGGGCGAGCTTGCCCTCGTGCATGTCTTCGACCACGTCGAAGAAGTTCTCCATCGGGTAGATCTTGGAGACCATGCGGTCGAGGTCGAGCAGGCCCTTCTTGTACATGTCGACGATGACCGGGATGTCTTTCTGCGCCCGCACCCCGCCGGCCCGGCTGCCGATGATGCCGCGGTCGACCTGCGTGAGGTGCGTGATCGGCACCGCGTAAGTGACACCTGGCGCGGGCACGCCGACCTGCACGCAAATGCCTCCCCAGTCCAGGCACCGGACCGCCGAGTCGGTGACGGCCGGATGCCCGACGCATTCGAAAGACCAATTGACGCCGCCGCCGCCGAACGGGCCTTCGGCGACCTCGCTCGACCACGGGATCAGCTCGCGGATCTGCTGGACCGCGTCACCCTTGCTTGCGTCGATGAAGTGGGTCGCTCCGAGCTCTAACGCCAGCGGGCCCTTCGAGGCGAGCGTGTCGACCGCGATGATCGTGGCGGCCGCTTTGATGCGCAGCGCCTGGATGACCGAGAGCCCCACGCCACCGGCGCCGAAGACCGCAGTGTGGTCGCCGGGCTGCACGTTTGCCCGGTTGAACACCGAACCGACGCCGGTCACGACGCCGCACGCGATCAGGCACGCGGAGGTGAGCGGCACCTCCTTGTCGATCGGAACCGCCTGCACCTCCTTGATGATCGTCATCTCCGCGAAGGAGGAGGTGGCGGCGAAGTTTCCGCCTGGGACACCGCCGACCGTGAACGGCTCGGACCGGTTGCCGATGGACTGCTTGCACCACGTCGGGTGGCCGGCGTTACACCGGTCGCAGATGCCGCAATTGGCGACCGTACCGATGACGATGTGATCGCCCGGCTTGGTCCGCGTGACCTGGTCGCCGACCGCCTCGACGATGCCGGCGCCCTCGTGACCCATCACGGAGGGAGCGGGCCACGGGATGACCCCGTTGACCACGCTGATGTCGCTGTGGCAGACGCCAGCCGCCACGACGCGTACCAGGACCTCATTCGGTCCGGGCTTGCGGACCTCGACGTCGTTGCGGATCTCTGCGGTAGTGCCATTGAAAACGATCGCACGCACGGTATTACTGCCTCTCTCGGTGAGCTGATGGGCTCAGCTGGGCCACATGATGCTCTGGAGTTCGCTGTAAGCGTGCAGGCCGAAGATGCCTCCGTCACGGCCCACACCACTCATCTTGAAGCCGCCGAACGGCGTCTCGAAATTGCGCTGCGCGGTATTGATGCCGACGTTGCCGGTGCGCAACTGCCGGGCCACCCGGTAGCCGCGGGCGGTGTCGGCGGTATAGACGTAGTCGTAGAGGCCGAAGTCGGTGCCGTTGGCCAGAGCCACGGCCTCGTCCTCGTCCTCGAAGGTGAGCACGACGACGACCGGTCCGAAGAACTCGTCCTGCGCCGCGGGATTGTCCAGCGCAACCTCGGTGAGCAGGGTCGGCGGCACGTAGTAGCCGGTCTCGACGTCGGGACGCCCGCCCCCCGCGACGATCTGGGCTCCGGCGTCCGTGGCCTCCTTGATGAGCGCTTCGACGCGGCCACGCTGGATGCCGGTGATGAGCGGACCGACCACCGTGTCGGGAGCCAGCGGGTCGCCCACCTTCAAAGCGCCGGCGTAGCCCGCCAGCTTGCCGATCAGCTCGTCACGTTTGCTGCTGTGCACGAGGACGCGGGTAGGGGCGGTGCAGATCTGCCCGGAGTGGAAGCTCCAGGTGCTGCCAATACCGGCGACCGCCAGATCGAGGTCGCTGTCTTCGAAGACCACGGCTGCGCCCTTGCCGCCGAGCTCGAGCAACTGGCGCTTCATGCCGTCTCCGCACGCCCGGGCGATGATCCGGCCGATCGGCGTGCTGCCGGTGAAGCTGACCATGTCGACGTCCTTGGAGCCGGTGAGCGCGGCGCCGGCCGCTGCTCCCGAACCGCTCACGATGTTGACGACACCCGGCGGGATGCCGGCCTCCTGCAGCAGCTCGCCGAATCGCAAGATGTGCAGCGGGTCCTGCGGCGCGGGCTTCACGACGACGGTGTTGCCCATAGCCAGCGCGGGAGCGATCTTGCCTGCCAGGTTGACCAGCGGAAAGTTGTACGGGGTGATGCAGGCGACGACGCCGACCGGCTGGCGGATCGCCACGGCGCCGATGAGGCCGCCGGGGGCCAGCGGGGTCGCGTTCATCAACGAAGGAGCGAGCGGCACGGTGTCAGGGAGCATCGCGTCACGGGCGTAGCGCTTGAAGCGGTCGACGGCCACCGGCACCTGCATGGTCGAGGCGACGCGCATGGTGGCGCCGGTCTCGGCCTGCAGCAGCGGGATGATCTCCTCGCCGCGCTTGATGAGCAGCTCGGCGACCCGCTCCAGGATCCCGGCCCGGTGCTCGGGCGTGGTGCGCGACCAGCTGTAGAAGGCCTGCTTGGCCGCGGCGGCCGCATCCAGGGCCTGCTGCTCGCTGGCCTCCGGTGCCTGCCCGATGACCTGCTCGGTCGAGGGATTGATGACGTCGTAGAAACCGTCGGCGGGTTCGACCCAGTCGCCGTCAACGAGCAGCCGACCCGGCGGCTCCACAGCTAGCGTCATCGTTCTCCGTTTCCACCGCTCCAGCAGGCCGCCCCGCGTGACCTGACGCATCGTCAGGTTAGCGCGGCGATCTGAGCTGGTGTGCGTCAGGCCTTGGCGGCCTTGCGAAGCAGGAAGGTCATGATCTGAGTGACCGCGAGTTCGCCGTCATCGCCGCGCAACTCGGTGCGCACCTTGACCACCGTCATGGTCGCGCCGCCCTTGCCTTCCTTGACGCTGACGTCCTCCACGGTCCCCGAGGAGTGCAGCCGCTGACCGACGAAAACAGGTGCGTGATAGCGGAATTCCTGCTCCCCGTGCAGCAGCAGACCGCCGTCGCGGCGTAGTTCAGCAAGGACCACCGCGAGATCCGCGGCCGCGGGATCACGCTCGGGCTGATCCTCGGCCAGCGCGCCCCAGTAACCGGACACGAAGGTGAAGGTCGGCGGGACCGGGACACCGGGGAACCCGGCCTCCGTCGCGGCAGGCTCCGACGAGTAGACGGGACTCGTCGCTAGTACTGCTTCGGCGAATCTGGCCACCGGTCCGCGCTCGATGGTGATGACGGACGCCGGAAGCTTGCGCCCGATCAAGTCAGTGCTGTCGCTCATGTCAGGACTTCCCTGCTGGCTGGGCGGCCGGCACGACGGCACTCGCCTCGCCGCTGATGACGGTGACGCCCTTGTCGGTGATCAGGTCACAGCTGAGGTCGACCACCCGCTGCCCGTCCTCGTCCCGCACCCCGGTGATTTCGATCTTGGTGACGAGCACGTCTCCCGGCCAGGCCTGCTTGGTGAAGCGGACCGCGTAACGGGTGAGATTGCCCTCGCCGACGTAATCGGTCAGTGCCGACGACAGGAATCCGGCGGAGAACATGCCGTGACCGAAGACGCTCGGCATGCCGGCCTTCTGCGCCAGGATCTCGTCGTGATGCATGGGGTTGAAGTCGCCGGAAGCACCGGCGTAGCGCACCAGATCCGTGCGCGTGAGCTCGTGGGAGAGGGCGGGGGCGACGCCGCCGACCGCTGCGTCCTCGGCGTTCAACAACTGCTTCCTCCATCGTCTTTGCGCGGGCCTTGGCCAGGAACGTACCGGCAGCAACGAGCCCGAGGGTCCTCGGCTATCCTCAGGCAGCCGTCATAGAACGTGTTCTAGCGTCGGGCGCCGAATGCGACCGACAGCTGCCGAGGGAGTCAGCGGGCCATGGAATTCGGAATCTTCAACTCGCTTTACCTGCACCACCGCATGGTCGAGGCCGACCCGGTGCACGCTGAGCACAAGCGGCTGATGGACGAGGTGAACTGGACCAAGGCGGCTGACCGCGCGGGCTTCAAATACACCTGGGCCACCGAGCACCACTTCCTGCAGGAGTACTCCCACCTGTCGGCGAACGAATCCTTCCTGGGCTACATCGCCGGACAGACCGAGCGCATCCACATCGGCACCGGCATCAAGAACATCACCCCGCCGGTCAACCATCCGGCACGCGTCGCCGAGCAGGCGGCGATGCTCGACCACCTCTCCGGAGGCCGCTTCGAGCTGGGCATGGGGCGCGGCTCGTCCAGCACCGAGCAGGCCGGGTTCGGCATCAACGACCCGGAGCTCACCAAGGTGATGTTCGACGAGGTGATCGGGCAGCTGCCGCGGATGTGGGAGCCGGGCACCTACGCCTATGAGGGCGAGTACTTCACGATGCCCGAGCGCATGGTGCTGCCCAAGCCGTACACCCTTCCGCACCCGCCACTCTGGGTCGCCGCCGGCAATCCGTCGACCTTCGAAAAGGCGGCGCGCATGGGCCTCGGCGTGCTGTGCTTCGCCACCACCAGCCGCGAGGATCTGGCCCGCCTGATCGAGAAGTACAAGAACGCCATCGGCGACGCCGAGCCGGTCGGCGGCTACGTCAACGACAACGTCATGGTGACGTCACAGATGCTGTGCCTGGAAGACGGCGACCGCGCTCGCAAGATCGCCGTGGACATGACCAGCGGCTACCAGAACAGCCTCGTCTTCAAGTACCTCGACACGTTCCCCAAGCCCCCGTACGTGCCGGACTGGCCGGCGACCATCCCCGAGCCGACCATCGAGCAACTCGAGCAGGCCGTTGCCCACGGCTCGGTGCTGATCGGCGACCCGGAGGAATGCGCGAAGGCATGCCAGACCTGGGAGGCCACCGGAGCTGACCAGCTGACCTTCGGAATGCTTTCGACCACCATGCCAGTGGAAATCGCGATCGAAGCCGTGGAACTCTTTGGCAGCACGGTCATCCCAGCCTTCGACAAGGACCCCGTCCACAGCACGACCCGCCAGCGGGAAGCCCAGCTTGGGCGCTCGCGGCAAGCCGCCGGCGCCTGAGGAGCCTCACCAAATGGATTTGCGTTACAGCCCTGCCGAGCAGCAGTTTCGCGGTGAGCTGCGCGAGTGGCTCGCCGGAGTGCTGCCATCGATCGGTCCCAAGCCGAACTTCGACGACTGGCCGGGGCGACGCGAGTACGACACCGCCTGGCAGCGCACGCTTTTCGAGGCGGGTTATGCCGGGATCAACTGGCCGAAGGAGTTCGGCGGCCGGGGCGCGACGCCTACCGAGCACCTGATCTTTCTGGAGGAGTCCGAGCGGGCCGGCGCGCCTTACGTCGGAGTCAATTTTGTCGGCCTGCTGCACGCCGGCCCGACCCTGATCGCCGAGGCGAGTCCCGAGGTACGCGAGGCCCACCTGTCGAAGATCCTCAAGGGCGATGAGGTCTGGTGTCAGGGTTTCTCGGAGCCGGGCGCCGGTTCCGACCTCGCCTCGTTGCGCTGCCGGGCGGTCCGCGACGGGGACGATTACGTCGTCACCGGACAGAAGATCTGGACCTCCCACGCCGAGGTCGCGGACTACTGCGAGATGCTGGTGCGTACCGACCCGGATGCCCCGAAACATAAGGGGATTTCCTGGCTTGTGATGCCGATGGATTCGGCTGGAATCACCATCCGCCCGCTCAAAACGATCATCGGATCGACCGAGTTCGCCGAGATGTTCCTCGATGAGGTGCGCATTCCGGTCAGTAACCGGGTAGGCGCGGAGAACGACGGCTGGCGGGTCACCAACGTCACGCTGTCCTTCGAGCGCGGCACCGCGTTCGTCGGCGATGTCGTCGACGCCATGGAGATCGTCGCCGAGCTGTCAGCACTCGCCAAGAAGATCAGCCGCCATTCCGCGACGGCGTGGGATGACCGGGCGCTGCGCCGCGAGCTCGCTCACCTCGCCGCCGAGCTCGATGGCCTGTGGGCGCTGACCAAACGCAACGTGTCGGAAGCCCAGCGGACCGGACGAGTCGGCTTCGGTGGCTCCATGTTCAAGCTGCGCTATTCCGAGATCCGCCAACGGGTCGCCGAGGTGGCTGCCCAGCTGCTCGGCCGGGCGTCCCTGACGATGGACGACCTTGACGGACTGCCCAACTCACGGTTCGCCGAAGAGCGGCTGCAGTGGCTGAACCTGTCGATCGCTGCGGGCACCTCGCAGATCCAGCGCAACATCATCAGCGAGCGGGTCCTCGGCCTGCCTCGCGAGCAGCGATAGCAGGAGCAGGCAATGGACTTCCTTCCCACCGAGGATCAAGAAGCGCTGCGCGCCGGTGTCCGCGAGATCTGCGCCGACGCCTTCCCCCGCGAGCGCCTTGGCGAGCTGGCCACCTCCGGCGCCGGCTTCGACCCGGCGCTCTGGGCGACCCTGACCGAGCTCGGCGTATTCGGCCTGCGGCTGCCCGAGAGCGAAGGCGGCCTTGGTCTCGGTCTCGGCGACGCTGTACTCGTCTTCGAAGAGCTCGGACGCGCCTTGGTGCCCGGACCGCTGGTGGGCACCCTGCTCGCCGCAGGCCTGCCCGGTCTCGCGGTCGGGACCCCGGTCAGCGTGCTGGACCTCAGCGCCGAAGAGCCCGGGCGCACGCTGCTCATCGAACATCCGGCCGTCATCGCCGCCCTGGTCGTACTCGACGGCGGTGATGCCCGCCTGGTCGACGCCGCAGACCTGCATACCACCCTGGTCACGGTCCCGACCGATCCGCTGACCCCGCTGGGCGCCACCGCCGCCCTGCCCGCCGGAAGGGCACTGGCCGGGGATGCCGGGCTGGCCAGCACCTGGCGCGCAGAAGGCGCCGTGCTCACCGCAGCACTCGAGACCGGCATCGCCATGGCCACCGTCGACCTCGCCGTCCAGTACGCCAAGGAACGCGAGCAGTTCGGTCGCACCATCGGCTCGTTCCAAGCGGTCAAACACATGTGCGCCGACATGCTCGTCCGTGCCCAGATTGCCTCGGTCGCCGTACACGCTGCCGCCGTGACCCTCGACTACCCGGAGATCGGCGGGGCCGAGCGCGCGATCGCCTCAGCCAAAATGCTCGCCGACGAAGCCGCCAACCTCAACGCCAAGACGAGCATCCAGGTCCACGGCGGCATGGGCTTCACCTGGGAGGTCGTGGTGCACTACTACCTCAAGCGCGGCTGGGTGCACCAGACCCAATTCGGCGACATCGACACCCACGCCGATTCGTTGGCCGCCCTGCTCTAAGGCTTGCCGGCAGGCCGAGAGGGTTGCGCCTTCGCTGGCAATCGTCGGCGTGTCACCGACGCAGCCGCAACCCCCTCGCAGCCTGAGCCGCGATCAGCTCTTGCCGAGCGCTCCCCCATCGCGAAGCGCCTTGATACGCGCTTCGTCGTAGCCAAGGCGCGAGCTCAGGATCTCGTCGGTGTGCTGCCCGAGCTCGGGTGCCTTGATGGGCGGTGCGAGCTCGCCACCGACGATGAGCACCGGGAAGGGCAGCTGGTCGGCGCCGAGCTGCTCCTTGGGGATCCAGGGCATCCGGGCCTTGAACTGCGGGTCGTCGGCCAGTGTCTGCGGGGTGTTGACCGGGGCCATCGGCGTATTGAACTGGCCGCCGAATTCCAGCCACTCCTGGGTCGTCTTGGTAGCGAAGATTTTCTTGAGTTCGTGGTGCAGTTCGACGTTGCCCACGGCGTGGTCGGCGTACTGCTCTCCGGGGTGAGCCTCGAAGAGCTCGGGACGTCCGATGCCCTCGCAGAAGTTCTTCCAGAACTCGCGCTCGGAGGCCATGAAAAGCACGTGGCCGTCGGCGGACTCGTAGATGTTGTAGCGCACCCCTTCGGCCATCCCGGCGGTCCCCGGCGCGCGGCGACGGTAGTTGTCCGTGGCGTTACCGGTGACCTCGGACTGCGGCCGTTCGTAAGCGCGGTAGGTCTCCGAACGCAGCCAGTCGATGGCCGCCGCCGAGTCCGACTGCGCCACTTCCAGCCGGCACCCGCGGCCGGTCGCGCGCGCCTGTGTGATGCCGGCCAGGATGCCGAAAGCTCCGTACAGCGGACCGGCGTTGATGCCGATCGACACGTGCTCCGGGATGTAGGTGAAGCCGTCCTCGTCGACCTCCGGCTTCACGACCCCGGCCCAGGTGTCGTAGGCGATTCCGTGGCTGGGGTAATTGCGGTAGGGGCCGGTCAAGCCGTAGCCGGAGATAGTCAGGAAGACGATCCGCGGGTTGACCTCCTGCAGCTTCTCAAAGCCCAGGCCCCGGCGTTCCAGGCCGCCCGGGCGCATCGCCTCGACGACCGCGTCCGCGTTACGGACCAGGTCGAGGAAGACTTCGATGCCTTCAGCGGTGCGCAGGTCAAGCACGACGCTGCGCTTGCCGCGGTTCGCATGCAGATGCAGCAGCGAGGTGCCCTCGACGATGGGCCACGTCATGCGGCGTCCGTAATCACCGTTGGGCGGCTCGACCTTGATCACGTCAGCGCCCATGTCGGCGAACGGGCCGGTGACGGCAGCCGGGCCAAGCATCGAGCATTCGATGATGCGCACGCCCGCGAGGGGTCGGGTCGGATCGAACTGCGTGATCCGATCGTTCCAGGCGGCCTCGTCGATCCGGGCGGCCTCACTCTCACCGGCGGTCATCTTTGCTCCTGTCTGACGGGGTGTCAGAGGGCAACTTATCCCCGGCACCCGGCTACTGAACCCGGCAGGTGTTAGGGAGGTGACTCTCAGACGTGACGAGGTGGCTACGATCACGCGGTGGCAATCCCTGACCCCGCCTCCACGGCCTCCATGTCCTCTGGGGGTTCCGTGGCGCCGGCAAGCGACGGGCGCATCCCAGGACCGCGCGGCCTGGCCACTCGAAACAAGCTGATCGCGTGCACCGAGGCCATCGTGGCGACGACGCCGTATTCCGACCTCAGAGTCACCGACGTGGCGCGGGCCGCGGGCACTTCCCCGGCAACCTTCTACCAGTACTTCGTCGATCTCGATGCGGCCCTGCTCGTCCTTGCCAGCCAGGTGACCGAGACCGGTTCCCAGCTCGCCGACTTCGTGCAGAACCGCAAGTGGCGGGGCAAGCCCGGCTATGTGAGCGCCTGCGACCTGGTCGACGGGTTCCTCGAATTCTGGCAGGCCAACCTGCCGGTGCTGCGGGTGGTCGACCTGCTCACCGAGGAGGGTGACGCACGTTTCCGGCAGGCCCGCGTGCACATGCTCAACAGCATTACCAACGCCCTTGCCGACGCGATCGCTGCCTCCAAACCGGAGGGTTCGGAACCGGCCATTGCTCCGATGGCCACTGCAAGCGCCCTGGTCTCGATGCTGGCCCACGTCGCGGCCCATCGCGAAGGCATGGAGCACTGGAACATCGAAGTTCCGCAGCTGAAGGAGGCCATGGCCCGCCTCATCTACTGGGGAGTCAACAACCCCCGGGTACCCGGCGCCTGACCGAGGCGGCCGGAGCCGTCAGTCGGCCTGATCGACCGTGCACTCTCCCAGACGTCCCGCCGAATACCAGCGGTCTTCGTCGGAGTCCGGCAGCACGTTTTGGCCGGCCATGGCGACCGCGACCATGTCGCTGAGCGAACCGCGGACCTGCTCGATGCTCATCCGTCCACACAGCCAGCCGAGCAGGTCGGTCAGCAACACCTTGCCGATCAGCAGCGAGATCGCGTAGTCGCGCGGGCTGACGACGGCGCCGCGGCCGTGGATCGCCGTCGCAATGATGGCCGAATTGACCTCGTTGACCTGTTCGACCTCGGCCGGCCCGGCGACGACCATGGCCCGCACAAGCGCATCGCTCACCAGCCGGTCACGCTCCAGCGCCCCGATCAACCGGTAGATCACCCCGAGCACGCGGGCGCCGGGATCAGCGCCCTCGGGTTCCTCACGTAGCAGCTGGTCGCGAAGACCTTCGAGCTGGCGCACCATCGCGGCGGCCAGCAGATGGACCTTCGAGGGGAAGTAGCGATACAGCGTGCCGAGTGCGACGCCGGCGAGGTCTGCCACCTCCCGCATCTGCACAGCGTCGTAGCCACCCTGGCGCGCTAATGCGACGGCGGCGTTAAGGATGCGACGGCGGCGGGCCCGTTGCGACGCCGTGGTCGCGCGGGCCGGGACGGCTGCCACAAGCTCGCCGGGAGCAGATGGCGCCATGGAACCGGTCATCACGCATCCCCTGCGCCTCGGCGACTGAAACGCGTTCTAGTCTAAGCGCGTTCAGCGCAGGTAGCGACTCAAAGACTCAACGATGCAGGCCGGCTTACCGCCCGCCTCCTGCTCGATCGTGAACTTGGTCTTGACCTGGAAACCACCGTCAATCGGTGTGACGTCAACGATCTCGCCACGAGCCCGGACGCGCGTACCGACGAGGACGGGCGAAGGAAAACGGACCTTGTCAACGCCGTAATTAATGCCCATCGAGACTCCTGTGACCTCGATGAGCTGCGGCGCGAAGAAATTGGACAGCGAGAGCGTCAGGTAGCCGTGGGCGATGGTCGCGCCAAAAGGCCCGTTCTTGGCGGCTTCGGGATCGACATGGATCCACTGATGGTCGCCGGTTGCCTCGGCGAACTGGTCGACCCGTGACTGCTCGATGGTCAGCCATTCGGTCGGGCCGAAGGTGCGCCCGAGGGCGCCGGGCAGATCATCAATGGACAGGGTCTCGAGCGCCATACGCTGAAAATACGGCACGGACTTCGCCCGCCGTCCCCACTGTCAACTGATGCTTTTGTCACCTTCGGCAACCGGGTGCTAACCGGAAGAATCTGCTTGTTACCTGCGCGGGTTAACATCAAGCGATTGCGGCGCCATCTCACCGGTGCTCGCGTTTGAGCACCGACCGGGCCTCTGGTCGGCATCGATGAGAAGGAGCTACCGCGTGGCGGGCGAGTCTTTGCAGGTCGCCCTTCTGACGTATCGCGGCACACCCACGTGCGGTGGCCAGGGTGTCTACATCCGGCATCTGTCGCGTGAGCTGGTCGCGCTCGGCCATCGCGTCGAAGTGTTCAGCGGCCAGCCCTACCCGGTCCTCGATCCCGGCGTCGTGCTCACCCAGCTGCCGAGTCTCGATCTGTACAAGGAGACGAACCCGTTCCGCATCCCCTGGCCGTGGGAATTTCGTGACCGGATCGACGCCCGCGAGTTCGCGCTCATGTGCACCGGCGCCTTCCCCGAGCCACTGACCTACAGCCTGCGTATGTGGCGGGCGCTCCGGCCCTCGACCTGGTCGGCCACCCGGCGCTACGACATCATTCACGACAACCAAGGCCTGGGCACCGGGCTCACCCGGCTGCACGAGGAGCTGGCTCCGATGGGCGTGCCGGTCGTGGCGACGATCCATCACCCCGTCACGGTTGACCGCCGGCTCGACATCGAAGCGGCCAAGAATGCTTACCGCCGTTTCACCAAACGTCGCTGGTATTCGTTCATCCCGATGCAGCAGCAGGTCGCGCTCGGGCTCGACGGCGTGCTCACCGTCTCCGATCTTTCGCTGGTCGACATCCCGCGCGAAATGGGCATCCCCGCCGAGCGGGTCAAGATGGTTCCGCTCGGGGTGGACCCGCAGACGTTCTCACCAGATCCGGCGGCGACCGTTCCGGGCCGCATCGTGGTGGTCACCAGCGCTGATGTGCCGCTCAAGGGTCTGATGGTGCTGCTGGATGCGCTCGCCAAGCTGCGGGTCGAACGGCCGGGAGCCCACCTGGTCTGCGTCGGCCGGGCACGCGCCAACGGGCCGGCGGATCGACGCCTCGATGAGCTGGGCCTGCGCGATGCCGTCACCTTCCGCTCCAGCCTCACGCAGGAGGAGCTGGTCGCTCTGATGCAGTCTGCCGAGGTCGCGGCAGTGCCGTCGTTCTACGAAGGTTTCTGCCTGCCGGCCGTGGAAGAGATGGCGTGCGGGCTGCCGCTGGTGGCGACCCGGGTCGGTGCGCTTCCGGAGATCGTCGGCGAGGACAACACCGCGGGCCTGCTGGTGCCCCCGGGCGACGCAGAAGCACTGGCGATGGCGCTGGGCCGGCTGCTTGACGACCCGGAGCTGCGGGGACGTCTCGGTGCCGCCGGTCGGCGCCGGGTTGAGGAACGCTTCACGTGGCGGGCCGCTGCCGCCGGCACCGCCGACTGGTATCGCGAGCGGATTGCCGCCGTGCGCGGAGGGGGGCAGGAGCCCGACCCGACGACCCCGCAGGTGGCTGCCCCGTGCTGACCGTCGACTTCGACCGCTTCCCGGTGGGCCCCGGCGATCGAGTGCTCGACATCGGCTGCGGTGCTGGCCGCCACGCTGCGGAAGCCTGCCGGCGGGGGGCCACGGTCGTCGCGCTCGACATGTCTGCTCCGGACCTGAAAGAGGCGCACGACCGACTCGCCGAAGTCGACCCCGAGCATGCGCGCAGCGTCGCGCTGCAAGGTGACGCGCTCCGGCTGCCGTTCGCCGACGACACCTTCGACCGGATCATCATCGCCGAGGTGCTTGAACACATCCCGTCGGACGTGGCGGCGATGGTGGAGCTGGCCCGGGTGCTCAAGCCTGGCGGCCTGGTCGCCGCGACGGTGCCGCGTTGGGGCCCGGAAAAGGTGTGCTGGGCACTGTCGGACGCCTACCACGAGGTCGAAGGCGGTCACGTCCGGATCTACCGCAAGAGCCAGCTTCGCGCCCGGCTGGAGGGTGTCGGACTGCAGCAGATCGGCCACCATTACGCCCACGGCCTGCATGCGCCGTACTGGTGGCTGCGCTGCGTCGTCGGCGTGCATGACGACGATCACCGCGCCACCAAGGCCTACCACCGGCTGCTGGTGTGGGACATGATGTCGGGCCCGCGCACCACACGGGTCGCCGAGCGCGCGCTTAACCCCGTCATCGGCAAGAGCCTGATCACGTATCTGCGCAAACCGCCGCGCGAGCTGCCGCTCGCCACGTCCCCCAGGGAGTCGCATGCGGCCGCCTGAGCTCAAGGGAATCGTCACCAGCGCACAGGTCGCCCAGACCGGCGCCTCCATCGTGGCGGCCCAGGAGCCCGACGGCGCACTGCCCTGGCCCGATGGGCACACGGACGCCTGGAACCACGTCGAATCGGCCATGGGCCTGCTGGTAGCCGGCGAGCGAGCAGCGAGCGAGCGCGCGTACGCGTGGCTGCGTAACAAGCAGCGCGCCGATGGCTCGTGGGCCATGAGCTACGTACGCGGCACCGTCGTCAATCCGGACCGTGAGAGCAATCAGGCGGCCTACGTCGCGGTAGGCGTCTGGCACCACTGGCTGATCACCCACGACCGCACATTCGTCTCGCTGATGTGGCCGGTCGTCAGGCGGGCACTCGACTACGTCGTCGGCATGCAGTCCCCCGGTGGAGAGATCCCGTGGGCCCGCCGCCCCGACGAGTCGATGTACCCCGACGTCCTGATCACCGGATGCAGCAGCACCCTGCAGAGCCTGCGCTGCGGGCTCGCGCTCGCTGACCTCATGGGCGAGCAGCAGCCCGACTGGGAGCTCGCCGCCGGCGCTCTGCACCATGCGCTTGAGGCGCACCCGGAGGTCTTCACGCCCAAAGACCGCTGGTCGATGGATTGGTACTACCCGGTGCTCGGCGGGGCGCTGCGCGGTGACCGCGGCCATGAGCGCATCGCCGAGCAATGGGACACCTTCGTGGTGGCGGGCCTTGGCGCACGCTGCGTCAGCGACGAGCCCTGGGTCACCGGCGCAGAGACGTGCGAGCTCGCCATCGCGCTGCACACCCTTGGCGAGGACGACCGGGCGCGGCAGCTGGTGGCTGACATGCAGCACAGCCGTCACGGCGACGGCGGCTACTGGACCGGCTGGCAGTTCGCAAATCAGGTCATGTGGCCACAAGAGCGGTCATCGTGGACCTCTGCCGCCGTCCTGCTTGCCGTGGACGCCCTCGCGGGCGGCCCCACCAGCGAACTTTTTTGCGGAAACGATGTCCCCAGAGGGCTGGACGCGGAGTGTGTGTGCGAGGCAGGGTCGGGCGGGTCGCTACAGTCCGTTCGCTGACCGGCATTCGCCGGCAGCGGTAGCGCACGACCGCCCGCCCCTCACCGCAAGGAGTCCGCGTGGACCACACGATGGCCGAGTCGCTCAAGCGACTACCGATCTTCGCCGCCTGTTCCACGCGGGATCTGGAGGCGATCTCCCGGTTGTCCACCACGCTCGACATCCCGCCGGGCAGGGTGTTGGCCACCGAGGGCACACCCGGGCATGAGTTCGTCGTGATCCGCGCCGGCACCGTCGACGTCAGCCGCAACGGCACCAAGCTCGCCGAGCTCGGCCCCGGTGATTACTTCGGGGAGATCTCCCTCATCGACGGCGGCCCGCGGACGGCAACGGTGACGGCCGCGACACCGGTGACCATCGAAGTGGTCGAGCGGCGCGACTTCGACTCGCTGATGGAGAAGGTGCCCGGCCTGCCTCAGCGGCTGATGGTCGGGCTGGCTGCCCGGCTACGGGAGAAGACCGACCGCTTCTAGCCGGTGTTGCGCAGTCCCGCGGCGATGCCGTTGATCGTCAGCAGCAGTGCCCGCTGCATCTGCTCATCCGGATGGTCGAGCTTGCGCCGCCTACGTAGCAGCGAGATCTGCAGATGGTGCAGCGGCTCCAGGTAACGGTCGCGCGTCTCCAACGTCCGGGCCAGCAGCGGGTAGTTCGCCAGCAGCCCGGACCCGCCGGTGAGCAGCTGTACCTGCTCCAGGGTGCGTTCGTGTTCTTCGCAGATCTGGTCGAAAACTGGGTGCAGTGAAGCATCCGCGAGCGCGTCGACGTAGCCACGCGCGATCCGCAGATCGGTCTTGGCCAGAGTCATCTCGACGTTGCCCAGAAACGTGGTGAAGAAGGGCCAGTCGACCATCTCCGCGAGGACAGCGTCCAGACCCGCCTCGCGAGCCGCCAGCAGGCCCGTACCGACTCCATACCAGCCGGGCACGATCATTCGGGTCTGGGTCCACCCGAAGACCCAGGGAATGGCTCGCAGGCTCCCCAACGAGGCTGCGCCCGCGCCGGGCCGGCGCGAGGGACGGGAGCCGATGTTCAGACCGCCGAGCTCCTCCACAGGGGTCGCCACACTGAAGAATTCTGGTAACTCCGGCTGGTCGACCAGCCGGCGGTAGGCGCTGGCGGCAGCGTCGGAGATCAGGTCCATCGCGCCGTCGAAACGGGCCAGCCGTTCGTCCTCGATACGCGACGTGGTGTGCAGGACGCTGGCCTCGATGACCGCGGCCAGCAGGATCTCCAGGTTGTCGCGAGCCAGGCTGGCCAAGGCGTATTTGTCCGAAACGACCTCACCCTGCTCGGTGAGCTTCATCGCGCCGTCGAGCACGCCGTACGGCGAGGCGGCAACAGCCTCACCGGCCGGCCCGCCGCCGCGGCCGACCGAGCCCCCACGCCCGTGGAAGAGCCGGAGCCTGACCCCGTGTTTGGCCGCGACGTCGCGCAGCCGGCGCTGAGCGCGGTGGATCTCCCACTGTGAGGTCGTGACGCCGGCGTCCTTGTTCGAGTCGGAGT
Organism: uncultured Actinomycetota bacterium; assembly: GCA_963839015.1. GTDB lineage: Bacteria > Actinomycetota > Actinomycetes > Frankiales > Frankiaceae > DATAZK01. Next base: position 189,500 of record CAWITL010000006.1, read on the forward strand.
AGCCGAGCATCACTTCCTGCAGATCGCCGCGAGCGGCCACGATGCGCCGGTAGGAGGGATCGCACAGCATCTCGTCGAGCAGCTCGCCGGCGCGCCGGAGCTCCGCCACCGTCTCGAACAGCGGTACCAGATCCAGGGCAGCCCGATCGGTCCGGTGCGGCTGGTCGCCAGCACCGCCGGCAGGCAACTGGTGGAGCTCGACGAGGCCCGACTCGCGGGCCAGCACGGCGACGGCGAGCAGGTCGTCGACCCCTTGGGTCATCGAGACGATGTAGGTCTGCACCGCCTCCGGGCCGAACGTCTCCGCTGCCACCCGCGCCGTTTCAAAGACAGCCATGACCTCGTCCGCGGGGGCCGGCAGCGGGGTACGCCACGCGGCGAGCGGTCGCTGACCCGCAAGCTCGCGGGAGAGCAACTCCGTGCGCTGCAGACGGTCAAGCTCGTCGTAGGGCTTGGGCAGCTCGTCCAGCCGGGCGTAGAGCGCGGCCAGCGCGGCGTGATGGCGGCCGGCATGTTCACGCAGATCGAGGGTGGCGAGATGAACCCCGATGGTGCGGGCGGCCCGGATGCCTCGGGCCAGCATCCCGTCGGCGATCCGCTCCCCGCGATGCGCCCGCAGCGACCGCGACATCAGCTCGAGATCGGCCAGGTAAGCCTCAGTGCCCAGGTAGTCGATGCCGGGCCGGTGCGGCCGGTTGGCAGCGATTCGGCCGTAGGTATTTTCCAGCCGCGTCTTGATGTACGAGCACTTCAGCCGGTACGGCTCCTCGGCATTGAGGCGGATGAAACGGGCGTAGACCTCCGGGAGAGCCTCCCGATCAGCCGCCAGGCTCTCGGTGAGCTCCTCGGAAATCCCGCTGATGCGTGTGGACAGCGAGAGCTCCTCGATGAGCTCGTCCATCACCTCGATCTGATACCGGATGGCGCGGTCGGCGTACAGCCGCAAAGCGTCCATCGTGACCGCGCCGGAGACGTTCGGATTGCCGTCGCGATCGCCCCCGACCCAGGTGCCAAGGCGGATCGGGCGGGCTTGCGGAGGCGGGACGATGCCCACCCGGCGCAGCTGGGCATCCAGGTCCTCGAGCAGGTCGGGCAACACCGCACGGGCCAGCTGATCGAGGTAGTACGTGACCGCCCGGGCCTCATCCACCGGGGTGGGCTTACCCGTTCGCAATTCGTCGGTCAGCCAGACCAGGTCGATGAGCTCAGCCAGCCGCCGGCCGACCACCTCCTCGTCTCCGGAGCTGGTCAGCAGGTCGGCGATACGCCGCAGGGTCGCCAGGACCGATTGACGCGACGCCTCGGTCGGGTGTGCGGTGAAGACCGGGCGCAGTTCGGTGCGCCCGACGACCTCGGAGAGCATCGACCGCTCATGCGGCGTGTCCAGCCGTTCCACGAGCTGGCGCAGCGGACCCCCATCACGCAGCCGGCGGGCCGAGAGCTCCTGTGAGCGGTGGAGCTGTTCGGCCACATTCGCGAGCTGAAAAAACGTGCTGAACGAGCGGGCGAGCACGACAGCCGTCGGCACGTCGACGTCGGAAAGCAGCTCGGCGAGCTCGCCGGTATGCGGTGCACCAGAAGCGGCGTAGCCGGCAGCTGCTCCGCTGGATCGCTGCCGGCTGGCCTCCCGGTTGGCTTGCTCGGCTTCCTCGGCGCTGCTGCGCGAGAGCTCCCGTACGCGCGCGACCAGTTCCAGGACCTCCGCGCCCTCCAGCCGAACCAGCGTGTCGCCCAGCAGGTCGCCGAGTCTTCGGATGTCGGCACGCAGCGCGGCGTGGCCGGCTTCGGAGACGACCCCGGCATGCGTCTCGAGCGGATCGCGCGCGGGCATGGCGACATATTGCCCCTGTCGCATTACACGCGAATGACAGCCGCCGGATGAGGTGGCCGGTCAGCCGGGAGCTGAGGTCAGCGTAGGTCAGCCGAGCGAGCGGACGCTCAGGCTCTTGTCGGCGTTCTGGACCAGCACTGCGACGTGCAGGCGACGCGGGTGGTAGCCGTCGCGATCCTCGCCCAGCCAGTAGCTCGCGTACGCCAGGTGGAGATGGTTCGTCGGGTCGATGACCGGTGAGGCTCCACCGGGACCCTGGCTCACACCGCTGCTCGCGAGCAGTGGCCTGGTCCCGCCGGCCACCCGGTTGCAGGCCCCGTGTGGACCCTGCGGGCAAATCGCGTAGCCGGTCGCGTAATTGCTGCGCCCGTCCGCGTCCTGCCAGGCGGAGTCATTCGCCGAGTAGAAGAGGTAGGTCGTCCCGTTGTAGCTGATCATCGACGGGTTCTCGACGGTCCCGCCCTCCCAGCCGGTCGCGCGGTTCGTCTGCAGCAGTTGGACGGGCACGGCACCGGCCAGCGGCTTGCCGTTGCTGCCGAGCTCAACCGACATGAGGGCCGACTCGCGTACCCCGACCTTCCCGGCGGCCTTCCACAGCAGGTAGTTCTTGCCGGTTGCCGCATCGTGGTAGGGGTAAGGGTCGATGGATCCGGACGGATCGTGCGCGGCCGGCTGGCACTGGATCGGCGTGCTGCCACTGGCGTCGCGGAAGGGACCCAGCGGGCTGGGCGCGCTGGCGACGGTGAGGCAAAAGCGCCCGTAGCCGTGCGGATCGTCGCTGACCGTGCCGACCTTCACCGCGGAGTAGGCGTACCAGGTGCTGCCGATGTTGAAGACGCTCGAAGCCCAGTACGTCTTCGTCAGCCAGGTGTTGATCGGCGTGTTCAGACCCCACGACGCCGGGCGTACCAGCGCGTCGTTGTTGTTGAACTTGTTCACGTCGGAGTCGTTGGAGTTCAGGATCTCTTGCGGAACGCCCGCCTGCCACCCCGAGACCCAAGGGCCGGCCGCCTGGCTCCAGTCCGGGTGGATCGTCCAGTGGGCGAGGTCGGTGCTGGTCGTCACCGACAGGTAGCGGCCACCGGCGGACGAGCTGTAGGCGTAATAGGTGTTGCCGATCCGCAGGATGTCGGGATCGCCGAAGTCTCCGACCCAGGTGTGGCCAGCCTGAAACCAGCCGTGGTCACCCGGATTGCCGTTGGACGGAATCGCGTCCTTGAACGGCGCCGCCGGGGTGCCGGGAGGAATACATCCGGCCGCCAAGCCCAGGACACCCACCGCCGCCAGCACCGCCGTCGCCAGCCGGCCACGCAGAGAGGTCATCCCTGGGTCATCGGCAGCTATGGCTGCCGCGTTGAGGCGCCTACCGTTCGGCGGGCTCCGGAGCGACGGCGAGAGCAGCCAGCCGGTCGAGCACCTGGCCGGCTTCCATCACGATCCGGGAGATGAGCTCCTCCACGGAGGGCAGATCCTCGATCAGGCCGACGACCTGGCCTGATGTCATGAGACCCAGGTCAGCGCGTCCGTCGACCATCGACGCTTTGAGCAACATCGGGGTGTTGGCGGCCATGATCACCTGGCTCCAGCCGAGCTCGTGGCCCTTCTTCATCGCCGCACCCTCGCGCAGCATGTCGGTCCAGGGAGTGTGGCTCTCCTTCTGGAAGGCGATGGCGTTACGGGCGGCGCGCGGCAGCCGGGAGATCGGACCGGCCTTGACCAACTTGTCGACGAGTTCGGTGCGCAGCACGCGGTGAGGCATGCCGTCGACGGCCGTGGTCACGATCGTGCCGTCGACGCCGGTCGAGAGGTAGACCTCCTTGACGGTGTTGCTGACGTTGCTGTCGCTGGTGAGCAGGAACCGGGTGCCCATGCCCATGGCCTCGGCGCCGTAGGACAGCGCGGCGATCAGCCCGCGGCCGTCGAAGAACCCGCCGGCGGCAACGACCGGGATGTCGACCGCGTCGACCACCTGCGGGAGCAGCAACGTGGTGGGAACGCTGCCGGTGTGGCCGCCCCCCTCGCCGCCCTGGACCATGACCGCATCCGCGCCCCAGCTCGCCACCTTTTCGGCGTGACGCTTGGCGCCGATGGACGGCATGGTGACCACGCCGGCGTCCTTCAGCTTCTTGATGAGCTCCTTCTTGGGAGCCAACGCGAACGACGCGACCTTGACGCCCTCGCGGATCATCAGATCGACACGCTCGCCGACGTCGAGGCCGTCCGAGCGGATGTTGACGCCGAACGGGGCGTCGGTGCTCTCCTTGACCGACCGGATGGCGGTCTCGAGCTCCGGAATGCTCATCGTGCTCGACGCGATGATGCCGAGGCCACCGGCAGCCGCCGTCGCCGCCGTCAAGCGGGCTCCGGAGACCCATCCCATTCCGGTCTGCACGATCGGATAACGAACCCCGGTGAGCTCGGTGAAACGGGTCTTGAGCTGCGCCGGCTTCGGTGCGTTCGACGCGGATTCGCTCATGCCGCCACCTCGCGGTAACGCAGCCCCTTGGGATCGAGCTGGGCGATCAGCGCAAGCTGCTGCGCGGTCGGTTCGGGAGTGACGGCTGGCCCGCCCGCGGGGATGACGAGCTCGAAGCCCGTGGCTTCAAGAACCTGGTCGATGGTGACCCCAGGGTGGACGGAGACCAGCTGCAGCTCGGAGTCCTCATCGGGCTCGGCGCCGAAATCGAGCACTGCCAGATCGGTGATGACGCGTCCGATCCGGTGGTAACGGGCCGCATCGCCGGCTGCGGAAGCCCGCTCGTAGCCGATTCCCGAGACCATGTCGACGGATCGCACGAACACGCGGGTGGAGTGCTTGGGGATCCAGTAGCTGGTCCGGTGGTTGATCGTGTTGCCGGGCGCCCCGCGGGCCCCGAGCAGCTGGGACTTCGGGTGGTCCTGGGGACCGATGCAGGAGATGTTGGTATTGCCGGTGGGGTCGATCTGGCTGGCGCCCATCATCACGTGGCGGCGGCCGGACGCGACGACGTCGAAGACCTGGCGGTAGGGGATCCAGCCCTCGATCAAGCTCTTGCTGGCGGGCACCCCCAGCGCGGGAACGTCACCGAGCAGGAAGGCCTCGCCGTCACTGAGCAGCAGATCGGGCTCGAAGGTCAGCCTCGCAAGCCGGGCACCGATGCTCGGCAGGGTGCCCATCGGGCTGGCCAGGATCTCGCCGTCGCCGCGAAAGGTCTCGGCGATGGCCACGGCGCAGACGTCAGCGCGGCGGACCTGTGTCTCGTGTGGCTGTCTCACTCACGCCGGGATCTCCTCGTTGAACACGCGAACCGCTGCCTGGTAAGCATCCTCGTCACCATCCAGGAAGCGCTCGCGGAACGTGGCCCAGGCCTCGGGATCGGCCGCGGCGGTCGCGTACGCCTTCTGGAACCGTTCGTCACGCTCGTAGTCCGGCGTGCAGGTGGTGAAGTGCGCGCCGTTGGGCGTCTCGATGACCCCGTCGACCATCAAACGGTTGATCTTCAGGGTGTGGAACGACCCCTCTTTGAGGAGGTCTTCGGTCTCGACGATGCGCTCGCAGGACATGAAGCGCTGCTCGGCGGCCAAGCAGTAGAGATCGTCGAAATAGGGGTCAGGCCCGAGGAATTGTCCGTTGCCCCGCGAGTCGGCCCGGTTCATGTGGATGATCGCGGCGTCGAGCGTCAGGGCCGGCATCGCGACCAGTTCCTCTGGCTCCTGGCCAGCGGCGGAGTACGGCGAGGTGACGGTCTTCAGCTCGGGATTGACCCGCATGACGTCGGAGCCGAGGCCGGCCCTGATGGGCAGGAAGGGCAGCCGCTGAGCGGCCGCCAGCAACCCCCACTGCAGCATTCCTTCGTCCACCTCCATGAACTTCACCTCACCGCGCTGGCGGGCCGCCCGAAAGTGCGGCTCGAGAGCGATGGAGTCCAGCGAGACGAAGCCGCTGACCAGCGTGGTGACCTTGCCGGCCGCCACCAGCAGGCCCACGTCCGGACCGCCGTAGCTGACCAGGGTCAGGTCTTTCAGGTCCGAATTGGCGATGGCGCGCACGATGGCCATCGGCTTGCGCCGCGAGCCCCAGCCGCCGATCCCGATGGTCATGCCACTACGCAACTTGCCGACGACGTCGGCGACGGACATTCGCTTGTCGCTCATTTCGCTCCTGACTCCCCCGTGTCCTTCGCGGCTGGCGCGACGAAGGCGTCGCGATGCTCGTCGGCCCGGCCGGAGAGGTTGATCTCGAAGGTGAATCCCTGCTCGAAGCGATAGCTGCGCTTCACGTCGACGGGGTCGATCCCGTTCAGCGACTCTTTCGCCAGCCGGATGATGTACGGGTCCTTGGCGGCGATCTCGCCCGCGACCTCGTGGGCGGCGGCGCGCAGCTCATCGCGAGGTACGACCTTCAAGACCGAACCGTGGTCAAAGAGCTGCTGGGCCGTCGCGGTGCGCGACGTGTAGACCATGGCCCGCATCAAATGCGACGGAACGAGCCGGGCCAGGTGAGTCGCCGCGCCGAGAGCGCCGCGATCGACCTCGGGAAGCCCGAAGGTGGCGTCGTCGCTGGCCACGATCACGTCAGCGTTGCCGACCAGGCCGATCCCTCCGCCGAGGCAGAAGCCGTGCACCGCGGCAACGACGGGGACCTCGCACTCGTAGACGGCCGCGAAGGCGGCGTAACAACCGCGATTCGCCCCGATCAGGGAGCCAAAGCCGGTGGTGCGCTGCATCTCCTTGATGTCCACGCCGGCGTTGAAGCCGCGCCCCTCGGCGGCCAGCACGACAGCGTGGACGCTCTGATCGCGTCCGGCGCTGATCAGAGCGTCAGCCAGGTCGAACCACCCAGCCACCGGCAGCGCATTCACCGGCGGATAATTGACCACGATCTCGGCGATCGGACCGCTTCGGTTGACCTCGATACCCACAGGCAGGACCGCCCTTCTCGCCCAAGCGCTTGCTTGGTAACGTACCAGCCCGTGACCGGCACCGGCAGGGTTGACTATGCAGGTCGCGGCGTACTCGTGACCGGTGGGGTCCGTGGAATCGGGCGCGGGATCACCGAGGCATTCCTGGCTTCCGGTGCTGATGTCGTGGTCTGCGCGCGGCACGAACCGGCGGAGCTGCCGACGGTGGGCGGGCGATCCGCGACCTTCGTCGCTGCCGATATTCGCGATCCTGAGCAGGCCGCCATGGTCGTGGATACGGCCGCCGAGCGCATCGGCCGGCTCGACGTCGTCGTGAACAACGCGGGCGGCGGGCCGACGCTGGATGCGGCGACTGCCTCACCCCGCGTCTCCACCCGGATCATCGAGCTCAACCTGCTGGCCCCGCTGCACATCTCCCAACGCGCTAACGCGATCATGCAGCAGCAGGACGACGGCGGCTCGATCATCATGATCAGCTCGGTGAGCGGTGCCCGGCCAAGTCCGGGGAGCGCTGTCTACGGCGCAGCCAAGGCGGGCCTGACCCACCTCGTCGCCAGCCTCGCCATCGAGTGGGCGCCCAAGGTCCGGATCAATTCGCTCATCGTCGGACTGGTCGCCACCGAACAATCGGAAGACCACTACGGCGGCGCGGCCGGTATGGCCGCCGTCGCAGCGACGGTCCCGATGAAGCGGATGGGCACGCCGGCCGACGTTGCCGGTGCCTGCCTCTTCCTCGGCTCAGACCTGGCCGCCTTCATCAGCGGGGCTGCACTGTCGGTGCACGGCGGCGGAGAATCGCCGGAGTTCCTCGCGGTGGTCAGACAAGCCTTAGCAGCAGCACCAACGAACGGAGCCTCATGACCGGGATCGCCGAAGGCCGGGTCGTCATCGTCACGGGAGCGGGCCGGGGGCTCGGCCGTGAGCACGCCCTGGAGTTCGCGCGCCAGGGCGCAAAGGTTGTCGTGAACGACTACGGCACCGCCCTTGACGGCGGCGGCCGTGCCAGCGAGGTCGCCGAAGCGGTAGTCGACGAGATCAAGGCGCTCGGCGGCGAGGCGGTCGCGAATGCTGACGACGTCGCCGATTGGGAGGGCGCGCAAAACCTGATCCGCACCGCCCTCGACACCTTCGGCACGCTCGACACCCTGGTCAACAATGCCGGCTTCGTCCGCGACCGGATGCTGGTGAACATGTCCGAGGAGGAGTGGGACGCCGTCGTTCGCGTCCACATGAAGGGCCATTTCGCGCCCCTGCGGCACGCCGCGGCCTACTGGCGCGACCAGTCAAAGGCGGGCACGCCGGTCGAGGCACGGGTCGTCAACACCAGCTCCGGGGCCGGCCTGCTCGGGAGCGTCGGTCAGGGCAATTACGGCGCAGCCAAGGCAGGAATCGCTGCCATGACCCTGATGGCAGCCGCGGAGATGGGGCGCTACGGCGTCATCGTCAATGCGATAGCGCCCTCCGCGCGCACCCGAATGACGGAAGGCGTCTTCGACACGATGGCGGCTGTCGAGTCCGGCTTCGACGCCATGGACCCCTCCAACGTCTCGCCGCTGGTCGTGTGGCTCGGCAGCGACGCGGCCCACTCAGTCACCGGCCGCGTCTTCGAGGTGGAAGGCGGGCAGCTGTCCGTCGCCAGCGGATGGCGCCATGGCACTGTCATCGACAAGGGCGCCCGGTGGGATCCAGCTGAGATCGGCTCGGCGATCGAAACGCTCATAGCAGATGCGCCGAAGCCCGAACCCGTCTACGGTGCGGCCTGAGACACTTTCCTGACGGGTAGTCAGGTCCCGCTCAACGCTCGACTCCTGAAAGGCAAAGGCATTGCTTTCCGTACTCCGGCTCAATTTCGTCGTCCCAGGCCTGGACAAGAAGAAGTTGGCGGCGCATTACCAGGCCGGCATCGAGATGGCCAAGTACGCCGATGAAAACGACTTCTTCACCATCAGCTTCGAGGAGCACCATGGTGCCGACGACGGCTGGAGCCCGGCTCCGCTGACCACCGCGGCCATGGTCACCGGCGTGACGAAGAACGTGCGGATCCTGCTGCAGGCGCTGCTGGTGCCGCTGCACGACCCGATTCGCCTCGCTGAGCAGATCGCCGTGCTCGACCTCGCCTCGGGCGGTCGCTTCTCGTGCGTCGCGGGCCTCGGCTACCGGCCCGAGGAGTACGAGCAGGCCGGCAAGTCCTGGAAGGACCGCGGCAAGATCCTCGACGACTCGCTCACCGCGATTCTCGCTGCCTGGACCGGCGAGGAGTTCGAGTACGACGGCCACAAGGCCCGGGTCACTCCATCGCCGATCTCGCCGGCGCAGGGCCTGATTTTCGTGGGTGGCAGCGGCAAGCCCGGCGCCCGCCGAGCGGCACGTTTCAACCTGCCTTTCGTCCCGGCGGCGAACCTGCCTGAGCTGGCCGAGTACTACAACGAGAAGTGCGCCGAGGCGGGCGTCTCACCGTTCATCATGATGCCGCCCGAGGACACCGCGATGATCTACATCGCCGAGGACCCCGACAAGGCGTGGGCCGACTACGGCAAGTACTTCCTGCACGAGGCGACGACGTACTCCAGCTGGCAGACCCCCGACATCCACTCCGCGGTGCACTCGCACGCCAAGACGGCGGAGGACCTGCGCGCCGAGGGGATCTACCAGGTGCTCAGCCCCGAGCAGGCCATCGAGCGCGGCAAGGCGCAGGGCGATTTCGCCACGTTCGTGCTCCACCCCATGGTCGGCGGAATGCCGCCCGAGGTCGGATGGGAATCACTGCGCCTCTTCGTCGACGCGGTGAAGCCCGCCTTCGCGTGAGCCGCCTCAGCCGGCCATCTGCTTGGTGATCGTCTCAAGATCGAAGTAGTCGTGCCAGACGGCGATCTTTCCGTCGCGGAGCTCGAAGACACCCGCGACGGGAAGCTCCAGCCATTTGCCGTTCACGTGGAAACGGTCGGTGCGCTCGTTCATCACGAGGTTTCCTGACTCGACCTCGCGATGCACCACCCATTCGGCGCCGTCGCCCATGGCCAGCAGCATGTCGAGGGTGTCCTTGACGGCCTGCTTCCCGTTGACCGGCGGCAGCGGCATGTTCTGGTATTCGATGTCGTCGGTGAGGTATTCGACGGCCGCGTCGTAGTCACGATTCTCCGCGGCCTTCATAAAGGCGTTGACCGTGTCCAGTGCTGACATGCCGTGCTCCTTAAGGGTGTTGGCTGCTGACCGCGACGACCTCGCCGGTCATGTATGACGAGTAGTCGCTGGCCAGGAAGACGATCACGTTCGCAATCTCCCACACCTCGGCAGCGCGTCCGAACGCCTCCTTGCCGGCGAGCTCCTCGAGGAACTCCTCGCTGCTCACCTTCGCCAAGAAGGGATGCATCGCCAGGCTGGGCGCAACGGCGTTGATACGGATGCCGTCCTTGGCTGACTCGATCGCCGCGCAGCGCGTCAGAGCCATCACCCCGGCCTTCGCCGCGGCGTAGTGCGCTTGCCCGGCCTGGGCCCGCCAGCCCACGACAGAGGCGTTGTTGACGATCACACCGGAGCCCGCCGGTGTCATCCGGCGAAGAGCCGCCCGGGTCGCGCGCATCGTGCCGTTCAGCGTCACGTCCAGCACGTTGGTCCACTGCTCGTCGGTCATGTCGACGAGGGCGACCTCACCACCGAGACCGGCGTTGTTGACCAGGACGTCGAGCCTGCCGTGGCGTTCGTACACCGCGTCGAAAAGGGCCTGCACCTGGTCTTCGTTACGCACGTCGCACGGCACCGCCAGCGGCGCCTCACCGGTGATGTCGGCCAGCTGCGCGGCCGCTTCTCCCAGCCGGCGCTCGTGATAATCCGAGACGACGACGGTGGCCCCTTCTTCGGCCGCGCGCTTGGCGGTGGCGAAGCCGATGCCGGTGCCGGCGGCCGCCGTCACCAAGACGATCCTTCCGGCGAGCAGGTTGTGCGCAGGCAGGTAAGCGGGGGCCGGGCTAGGCACCGGTGGGCTCCTTGGGAAGGCCGAGCGCTCGCTCGGAGATGATGTTGCGCTGGATCTCGCTGGAGCCGGCGTAAATGGTGTCGGAGCGACTGAACAAAAAGAGTGACTGCTCAGGCAACAATTCGTATGGCGCCTCGACTACGACGGTCGAACTCATGCCGAGGACGTCCATGGCGAGCTCGCCGAGCTCCTGGTGCCAGGTCGACCAGTAGAGCTTGCCGATCGAGGCGGTCCGTTCGAAGTCGCGACCGCTGCCGGACAGGGTCCGAAGCGCGTTGAGCCGCATGATCTCGACACCGATCCACGCCCGGGAAAGCCGGTCGCGGATCTCGGGCTGCTGGGCTACTCCGGATCGCTGAGCAAGATCGATGATGCGCTCCAGCTCACGGCGAAAGCCCACCTGCTGCCCCAGCGTCATCGACCCGCGCTCGAAGCCCAGGGTCGCCATGCCGATCTTCCAGCCGTCGCCCTCCGATCCCACCAGGTTGGTCACCGAGCTGCGGGCGCCGTCGAAGAAGACCTCGTTGAACTCCGACGTACCGGTCGCCTGAATGATCGGGCGCAACTCGATCCCCGGCTCGCGCATCGGGACCAGCAGGTAGGACAGGCCTCGGTGCCGCTTCGAGCCGGGCTCGGTCCGCACGATCGCGAAACCCCAGTCCGACCAGTGCGCCAGCGACGTCCACACTTTCTGTCCCGTGAGTACGTAATCGTCGCCGTCGCGGACCGCCTTGGTCGTGATGTTGGCCAGGTCAGACCCGGCTCCCGGCTCCGAATACAGCTGGCACCACAGCTCTTCGCCGCGCTGGATCGGGGGCAGCAGGCGAGCCCGCTGCTCGTCGGTGCCGAACGCCAGCAAGGTGGGCCCGACCATGCCCTCGCCGATCAGTCCGACCCTGACCGGGGCGTCCGAGCGGGCGTATTCCTCGTGGAAGATCACTTGGTGGCGAAGGGGCAGCCCGCGCCCGCCGTATTCCACCGGCCATCCCAGACAAGTCCAACCCGCAGCGGCCAGGTGACGCTCCCATCGCGCCCGGATCTCGAAGGCCTCGTGCTCGCGCCCCGGACCCCCGAGTCCACGGGCATCAGCGAACGCGCCCGTCAGGTTCGCCTCGAGCCACTCCCGCACCTCAGCGCGGAAGTCTCGCTCCTCAGCGCTCTCGCGCAGCTCCATGGCCTGACGTTATCCCTTACCCCACCTTTGACTCGCGTCGACTGGACTCCTACCCTCTAACCAAGCAAGTGCTTGGTTACGATCCTTGACCAGTGCCTGATTCCAGTGCTCGACCAACCTGAGCTCAGTGAGGACAACCCATGGCTGAAGCCGTCATCGTCGCTGCTACCCGAAGCCCCATCGGCCGCGCGGCCAAGGGCACCCTGACCGAGCTGCGGCCCGACGACATGGCGGCGACCATCGTGCAGGCTGCCCTCGCTCAGGTGCCGGGCCTGGACCACTCCGAGCTCGACGACCTGATCATCGGCTGCGCACAACCCGCCGGTGAACAGGGCTACAACCTGGGCCGCGTGGTGGCGCTGCTGGCAGGCCTTCCCGGCGTCCCCGGCATGACCGTGAACCGCTACTGCTCGTCGTCGCTGGCGACCATCCGCATCGCCGCGCACGCGATCAAGGCCGGCGAGGGCAATGCCTTCATCGCCGCCGGCGTCGAATGCGTCAGCCGTTACGGCGTCGGCCGGGCCGATGGTGCTCCCGGTTCGCACAACCCCCTCTTCGGTGCCGCCGAGGCGCGTACCAACGACCGGCTCCTCGGTGATGGCGGCACCTGGACCCCGATCGACGGACTCCCCGACATCTACGTCGCCATGGGCCAGACCGCCGAAAACGTGGCCGAGGTGGCCGACGTCTCCCGCGTCGACATGGACGAATTCGCCGCGCTCTCCCAGCAGCGCGCCGGAGCGGCTCAGGAGAGCGGCTTCTTTGCCCGCGAGATCACTCCCTTGACGCGCCCTGATGGAACCGTGATCGACAAGGACGACTGCCCCCGTCCGGGCACCACCGCAGAGAAGCTGGCGGACCTCAAGCCGGTCTTCCGCCCCGACGGCAAGGTCACCGCTGGTAACGCCTGCCCACTCAACGACGGCGCCGCGGCCGTGGTCGTGATGAGTGAAGACCGGGCCCGCGAGCTCGGACTCACTCCGCTGGCCCGCATCATCTCCTCGGGCGTGTCGGCGCTCGACCCGGAGATCATGGGCCTCGGGCCGGTCGAGGCCAGCCGGCAGGCGCTCAAGCGGGCCGGCATGACCATCGACGACGTCGACCTGGTGGAGATCAACGAGGCTTTCGCCGCCCAGGTCGTGCCGTCGGCCCGCCAGCTCGGCATCTCCTACGACAAGCTCAACGTCCACGGCGGCGCCATCGCGCTGGGCCACCCGTTCGGCATGACGGGCGCACGCATCATGACCACGCTGCTCAACGGGCTGCGCACCACCGGCGGCACCATCGGCCTGGAGACGATGTGCGTCGGCGGCGGCCAGGGCATGGCGATGATCGTGGAGCGGCTGAACTAGGCCCGGTGACCGCCGAGTTACCCAAGCGCCACTGGATTTGAGTCATATCTGACGCATCCCCAGTGGCGCTTGGGGTTCTGAGGCTTGATGCGTCTACGGCGTGCGGGCGATCTCGTCGCGGGGCAGGGTCGGGCCGTCGATCACAGCGGCGGCTACGCGTGCCCGGTGGGTGACGGCGTCGCCCCAGGCGGGGACGAGCCACCAGACCCGCTTGAGCCAGTACTGCAGGTCGAGCTCGTCGGTGTAGCCAATGGCGCCATGAACCTGGATAGCGGTGCGGGCGGCCCGCTCCCCCGCTTGGGCGGCGCTGACCTTCGCGGCTGACACGTCCCGGGAAGCGGTAGCCGCGCCGGTCGCCAGCGAGTAGGCGGCCCGGTAGGCCAGCGGGCGGGCGAAGTCGACGGCCAGCATGAGATCGGCCAGCTGGTGTTTGAGCGCCTGGAACGAGCCGATCTCGCGGCCGAATTGTTTGCGGGTCTTGGCGTACGCGACGCTTGCATCCAGCAGGTGAGCGGAGGCGCCGACCAGCTGAGCGGCGGTGGCCAGCACGGCCCGGTCGCGTAGGGCAGCGACGCCGGCGCCCTGCACCGACTCGCCCGCAACAGCGGGCAGCGAAAACAGCGGCCGGCTCGGGTCGACCGTCGGCTGCCGGGTGAGCTCTGAGCCGGCCTGCAGTACGGCCGTATCGCCCTCCAGCAGGACCAGGACGTCTGCTACGTCGGCATCCGGAAGGTAGGAACCCACTTCCGCCGCGACGGCGGCCACAGCGCCGTCAGCGAGCCCTTCGAGCCACTTGCCGGCGGGCGCTTCCGCGGCAATGAGCGGGGCGGTGACGAATGCGGTCTCGGCGACCGGCCCGGGAACGGCGGCGCGGCCGAACTCCTCGAGGACGAGAATCGCGTCGAGCTCGCTCAGTCCCAGGCCTCCGGCGTCTTCCGGGACAAGCAGCCCGAAGACACCTGCTTCGGACAGCGACTTCCAGATCGACCCACGGCGCCCTGATGCCTCCGGCGCCGCCGCTCGTGCCGCCGCGGTGAGCTCAGCCGCCAGGATGTCGCGCACCGCTCCGGCCAGCTCCCGCTGATCGGAGGTGAATCCGAAACGCATCAGGCTCCCTTGGGCAGCCGGAGCACGCGCTCGGCCACGACGTTGCGCTGGATCTCATTGGTACCGGCGTAGATCGGCCCGGCGAGCGCGAAGAGGAAATCGGCCAGCCACTGGCCTGTCGCGTCGGGAGCGTCGGCGCCCAGGACGCCTTGGGGTCCGAGCAGGCGCAGCGCCGTCTGTGTGATGTCGACGTCGAGCTCGGACCAGAAGAGCTTGTTGAGGCTGGACTCGGCGCCGACGCTCTCGCCGGCGAGCATCCGGCCGACGGTGCCGAAGGTGTAGAGCCGGTAAGCCTCGGCGTCGATCCAGGCTTGCGCCGCATCGGCCCGCAACGTCGGATCGACCGCATCGCCCTGAGACCGGGCCAGTGCAGCGAGTCTGTCGGTAGACGCAAGAAAGCGGCCGGGACTGCGAAGCGTCAATCCGCGCTCGGAACCGGTGGTCGACATGGCGACCTTCCACCCCGAACCGGGCACCCCGAGCACATCCCGATCGGGCACGAAGACGTCGTCGCAAAAGATCTCGGCGAAGCCCGCCTCGCCGTCCAGCTGGCGAATCGGGCGCACGGTGACGCCTTTGGAGTCGAGCGGGAAGAGGAAGTACGTGAGGCCGGCGTGGCGGGGGGCCTCGGGGTCAGAGCGAAAGAGCCCGAAGGCCCAGTCGGCGAAGACGGCCCGGGTGCTCCAGGTCTTCTGCCCCGACAGCACCCAGCCGCCGTCGACCTTCGTCGCCGTGCTGCGGATGGCGGCCAGATCGCTGCCGGCGTCGGGCTCGGACCAGGCCTGGGACCAGATGTCGTCTCCGCAGGCCATCCGTGGCAGCAACCGCTCGCGCTGGTCGTCGGTGCCGAATTCGAAGATGGTCGGGGCGAGCAGGAAGATGCCATTTTGCCCAACGCGGCGGGGCGCACCAACCCGGTAGTACTCCTCTTCGAAGATCAGCCATTCCACCAGCGACGCGGACTTGCCGCCGTACTCCTGCGGCCAGGAGACGACCGCCCACCCGCCGGCATGCAGCTTGTGCTCCCAGGCGCGGTGGGCCTCAAAGCCCTCTTTGGTGTCGAGCGATGGCAGCGGGCCGGCCGGCACGTTCGCCTCGAGCCAGCTCCGCGCCGCCGAACGGAAGCTCTGTTCTGCGTCCGTGAGCGTCAGATCCACGGGTCAGGACAGCCGCTCGATGATCGTCACGTTAGCGACGCCGCCGCCCTCGCACATGGTCTGCATGCCGTAACGACCACCCGTGCGCTCCAGCTCGTGGAGCATCGTGGTCATCAGGCGGACGCCGGTCGCGCCGAGCGGGTGGCCCAAAGCGATCCCGCCGCCGTTCACGTTGACCTTCGACAGGTCGGCGCCGGTGTCCTTCTGCCAGGCAAGCACCACGCTGGCGAAGGCCTCATTGATCTCGATGAGGTCGAAGTCGTCGATCTTCATCCCGGTCTTTTCGAGTGCATACGCCGTGGCCGGGATGGGGGCGGTCAGCATGAGCACCGGGCTGTCGCCCCGGACCGACAGGTGGTGAATACGCGCCCGCGGCTTGAGCCCGTGGGTGCGGACCGCGTCTTCGGAGGCGATCAGCATGCCGCTCGCCGCGTCCGAGATCTGGCTGCTGACGGCAGCGGTGAGGCGCCCGCCCTCGATCAGGGTCTTGAGCGAGGCCATCTTTTCCAGCGAGGTGCCGCGCCGGGGCCCTTCGTCAGTGGTGATCTTCTCGCCGGCCAGGTTCACGTAAGGGACGATCTCGCGCTCGAAGTAGCCGCCGTCGATGGCTGCCAACGCCCGCTCATGGCTGGAGAGGGCGAACTTCTCCATGTCTTCGCGGGAGATGTCCCACTTCTCGGCGATCAGTTCAGCGCCGTGGAACTGGGAGATCTCCTCGTCGCCGTAGCGCTCCCGCCAGCCGATGGATCCCGAGAACGGGTCAGTGAATCCCAGCGGCTGGGCCAGGGTCATGGCGCTGGAGATCGGGATCATGCTCATGTTCTGGACGCCGCCGGCCACGATCAGATCCGTGGTGCCGGACATGACGGCCTGCGCCGCGAAGTGAACGGCCTGCTGCGAGGACCCGCACTGGCGATCGATCGTGACGCCCGGAATCTCTTCGGGCAGCCCGGCCGCGAGCCAGCTGGTGCGGGCGATGTTTCCGGCCTGCGGGCCGATCGCGTCGACGCAACCGAAGACGACGTCTTCGACCGCGAGCGGATCGATGTCGGAGCGCTCGACCAGGGCCCGCAGCACGTGCGCGCCGAGATCGGCGGGGTGCGCGGCCGAAAGGCCTCCCCCACGCTTGCCGACGGGCGTCCGGATGGCATCAACGATGTAAGCCTCACGAGCAGCCATGAGCTGCACCTCCTGGCATCTGGTAGGCCGCCAGGTTACCCGAGCGAGCGCTTGGTTTCAGTGCTTGATTCAGCATGGAGAACGAGCCCACTCAGGCTCGCATTCCGTCCAGCATCAAGGCCAGATACTGGTCGGCGAGCTGGCTCGACGTGAAGCGTCCACCCGGGCGGTACCAGCGGACGGCAACCCAGATGGCGTCGCGGATGTAGCGGTGGGCGAGCTTGGGGTCGAGATCGCTGCGCAACTCTCCGCTGGCGATCCCCTCGCGGATGACCTTCGTCCAGAGCCTGCCGAGCGCCTGCTCGGATTTGGCCAGGTAAGCAAATCGCGGGTAGTTGAGCAGGTACTGCCGCTCGTTCTGGAAGACCGTGATGGCGGCGCGATGGCGGTCGAAAGAGCTGAAGGCCGCCTGCACGAGACGGCTCAGCACGTCGATGCTTGTTCCGCCCTCGGAGACGATCGCCCGGTACAGCGCCAGCAGCTCATCCAGGTAGCTGGAGAGCAGCTCGTCGATGATCGACTCTTTGGAGTCGAAGTGGTGATAAAGACTGCCTGAGAGCACACCTGCGGCTTCCGCGATCTCGCGGACGGTGGTCGCCCGGTAGCCCCGCTCGGCGAACAGCTCGGCCGCCAGAGCCACCAGCGCCGCGCGCCGCTCAGAGCCTTCGGACTCGTTACGTGCCTTGGAAGACCGGTCGGGCCGGTCTGATCGCCCGCGCGAGGCAGGCGTCCGCGGCGTCGTCACTCCCGAAGTATGCCGCCCAAGCGCTTGCTTGGCACGCGGTCGCGGTCGGCTGTCAGCGGCTGACGATCACCGAAGATGCGTTGCCGAAAAGCCCCTGGTTAGCCGTGATGCCGAGCTTGGCGCCCTCGACCTGCCGGTCGCCGGCCTCTCCGCGCAGCTGCCACACCAGCTCGCAGACCTGCGCGATGGCCTGCGCGGGGATGGCTTCACCGAAGCAGGACAGTCCGCCCGACGGGTTCACCGGCACCCGTCCGCCGAGCGTCGTCACGCCGGTGCGCAGCAGGTTTTCGGCCTCGCCGGTGGCGCAGAGCCCGATGTTTTCGTACCAGTCGAGCTCGAGCGCGCTGGACAGGTCGTACACCTCGGCGACGTCGACATCCGCCGGCGAGACCCCGGCCTGCTCGTAGGCCCGCAACGCGATCGAATCGCGGAAGCTCGGCCCGTTCGCCTCACCCGCATCGGTCGCGAAGTTGGGCATCTCGATGACGGGGTTGGGGAAGGTCGGTGTCACGGTGGAGACCGCGTCGATGCCGACGAGCGGCTTGCCTCCCTCCCCAAGGCCGTGACGTTTCGCGTAGTCGACGCTCGTGAGCACGAGGGCGGCCGCACCGTCGGAGGTGGCACAAATGTTCAGCAACCGCAGCGGATCGCTGACCATCGGGGAGTTGAGCACGTCTTCGATGGTGACCTCGGAGCGGTAGCGGGCGTAAGGGTTCTTCACGCCATGGGCGGCGTTCTTCACCTTCACCTGGGCGAAATCTTCTTCGGTGGCCCCGAAGAGCTCCATCCGGCGGCGGGCGTAGAGCGCGAAATACACCGGGTTGGACGCGCCGACGAGCCGGAAGCGCAACCAATCGGGGTCGTCCTTGCGCTCGCCGCCGACCGGAGAGAAGAAGCCCTTGGGCGTGGTGTCAGCGCCGACCACGAGCGCCACCTCGCACAGGCCCGCCAGGATCTGGGCCCGCGCGCTGGCGATCGCGGCCGCTCCCGAGGCGCAGGCCGCGTACGAACTGGAGACGCTGGCTCCCGTCCACCCGAGGGCCTGCGCGAACGTCGAGCCCGCCACGAAACCGGGATAACCGTTACGGATGGTGTCAGCGCCGGCGACGAACTGGACGTCGCTCCACCGGATGCCGGCGTCGTCCAGGGCGGCACGTGCCGCGACGACCCCGTACTCCACGAAGTTGCGTCCCCACTTGCCCCAGGGGTGCATGCCGGCCCCCAGGACCGCGACCCGCTTGTCCGATTGCGAGCTCATGCCGCTGCCTCCTCATTCTCGGCCGCTTCCCGGGTCTCGGTGGCGACCGGGCGCCACTTCCAGACCAGCTGGTCGGCGCTGGAGCCGTCCGCCACGGTCTCAGTGAAAAGGGTGTCGACCACCAGCTCCACCTCCATACCGATCCGCAGCTGCTCGACGCCGACGCCCGGCACAACCTGGCCGAGCACCACGATCTTCTCGGCGGCCAGCTCCACGGCGACGATCGCGAAGGGTTCGAACGGGTCCGCGGTCGGCACGTAGGGCGGCGGCGGCTTGTAGCGCGCGTCGGTGTAGGACCAGACCGTGCCGCGGTTGGACAGCGGAACCTCATCGAAGTCGCTGCCGCTGCACGCCGGGTTAGGGCAAAAGAGCGTCGCCTTGGGAAAGGTCAGCGTGCTGCACGTGGTGCAGCGGCTGCCGAGCAGCGCCGGAGCCCCGCCTGGTCCGTCGCTGGTGAACCAGCCCTCGACAGCGGGCACCTGAGCATTTGCCATGGTTGAACTGTAACGAGTTGCCATCGCGGGTGTGGAAGGCTTGCCTCGTGGACGACAGACTGCGCGATGCCGCCGAAAGCGCCAAGGGCTTCATGCCCCCGGACGAGGGAACGGCACTCTATGACGCGGCCGTCGAGGCGTTGAAGCGCTCCCCCGAAGGGATCCTGGGGGAGATCGGGACGTACTGCGGGAAGTCGACGCTCTATCTGGCGGCCGCCGTGCGAGCGACCGGCGGCGGCACCGTCGTCACGGTCGACCACCACGTCGGCTCCGAGGAGAACCAGCCCGGTTGGGAGTGGCACGACACCACCCTCGTCGACCCGCATGCGCGCCGCCTCGACACCCTGCCGACGTTGCGCCGCACCCTCTATGACACCCAGGTCGAAGACATCGTGGTCGCTGTCGTGGGCCGCTCGCAGGCGGTCGGCGCCTTGTGGTCGACCCCGCTGGCCTTTCTCTTCCTGGACGGGGGTCACACCGAGGAGCAGGCGCAGGCCGACTACGAAGCCTGGGTTCGCCACGTCGCCCCGGGCGGTCTCCTGGTCATCCATGACGTCTTCGCCCTCCCGTCCGAAGGTGGGCAGGCGCCCTACCACGTCTGGCAGCGGGCGCTGTCCGAAGGCTTTCGGGAGTGGGCCCAAACCGGTTCGTTGCGCGTTGTGGAGCGCCCCAGCCGTGATTGCTGATGGACGGCCCGCCGTCGCCGCCTGACGACGCGTCAGCTATCGTCGCGCGCCGTGGTCACTGATGCGCGCGCACTCGATCTGACCGGCACCGTCGCAGTCATCACGGGGGCCGCCAGAGGCATCGGCAGATCCATTGCCCTGTCCCTCGCCGCATGCGGCGCGCAGCTTGCGCTTTGCGACCGTATCGGCGACCTGCTCGAGGCGACGGCGAAGGAATGCGCCGCGATCAATGGCGAACCGTTGATCAGCATCATGGACGTTCGCGACGGACCGGCTGTCGAGGCTTTCTGCGCCGCGATCAAAGAGCGCTACGGCCGGGTCGACACCCTCGTGAACAATGCCGGCGGCGTCTTCTACGCCCACTTCATGGACATCTCCGCCGGTGGGCAAACAGCGCTGATCAACGAGAACTTCACCAGCGTCACGCACTTCGTCCGCGGCTGCGTCCCCCTGATGACCAACGGCGGGTCGATCATCAACGTCACCTCGTGCGAGGCGTTCAAGGCCGCCCCCGGATTCGGCATTTACGCCGCCATGAAGGCTGCCGTCGAGCAGCTGTCGAAGACGCTCGCCCTTGAGCTGGCGCCACGCAAGATCCGGGTCAACACCATCGCCCCTGACGGGATCCCCACCCCCGGCGACGACGACCTCGGCGAGACCGCCATGCAGGGGGGGCGCGAGAAGTACGCGCCGAAGCTGCCCCTGGGCTGGGGCAACGAGGACGACTGCGCGGGTCCGGCGCTCTTCCTGGCCAGCGACCTGTCGCGCTACGTGACCGGCACGACGGTGCACGTCGACGGCGGAAGCACGGCTGCATCCGGTTGGATGCGGCGGCCCGACGGCACCTACGAGCCGTGAGTCTCACTCGGATCGGCCTCAACCAGCTAAGGGGTTACGCATGAGCGGTCACGTCTCCTTGGAGATCGACGGCAAAGTCGCCACCATCACCAACCACAACCCCGACAAGCACAACGCGTTCGACGACGACATGGATGCCCAGCTCTTCGCCGCGCTGACCGAGCTCCGCCAGCGGCCTGACGTTCGGGTCGTGATCTGGCAGGGCGAGGGCAAGTCTTTCTCCTCGGGCCGCGACGTCGCCTCCATCGGCACGAACCTCAAGCCGGTCTCCCACCATGAGCTGATGCGCGGCGGCCACCGCGGGATCCAGCAGCTGTGGGAGATGGACCAGCCCGTCGTCGTCGCCTGCAAAGGCTGGGTGATGGGCGGCTCGTTCCAGCGCGCCCTGCTCTGCGACATCCGGATCGCCGCGGAGGGCACCCGATTCCGCCTCCCCGAACTCACCCACGGCGTCATCCCCGACACCGGTGGCATCGCTGTGCTTTATGAGATGTGCGGACCCGGCGTCGTCACCGACCTGGTACTGACCGGTCGCGTCATGACCGCCGACGAAGCGCTGAGCCACGGCATCATCAGCCGGATCGTGCCGGCGGATGCGCTCGAAGAGACGGTTCGCGAGGCCGCCGAGGCGATCGCCAAAGCCCCTGCGGTCACGGTGAAACTGGCCCGCGAGATCATCCGCCACCTCTCGCTCCCGCAGATTCGCTCATCGATGCAAGACGAGATGATCTACCAGACCTTCATCAACCGCAGCGACGACTTCGCTGAGCTGAAGGCGGCCCGCGAAGAGGGCCGGCCGCCGGAGTTCACGGGTAGCTGACGTACGTCAGGCGAGGTTTCAGCATGAGTGACAAGCGGGCAGGCGACTTCGGGAGCTGGCTCGACGGCATGCTGAAGGGGCTACGCGACAGCGGCGACTCCGTGGTGCCCTGCGGCACGTGTACAGCATGCTGCACGGCATCCCAGTTCATCCATATCGCCCCAGACGAGACCGAGCCGCTCGCCCACATCCCGCACCAGCTGCTCTTCCCGGCGCCAGGTCTACCGACCGGGCACCAACTGCTGGGCTACGACGAGCGGGGCCGCTGCCCAATGCTGATCGACGGTCGCTGCTCGATCTACGCCCATCGGCCACGTACCTGCCGTACCTACGACTGCCGGGTCTTCACCGCCGCCGGAATCGAGCCCGACGAGCCGCAGAAGGCCGGCGTCGCCGAGCGCGCGCGCGAGTGGAGGTTCTCGTTTCCGGCTCAGGTCGACGAGGTGAAGGCCGCCGCGGTCAGGGCGGCAGCACGCTTCCTCGTGGAACATGCCGAGCAGCTCCCACCCGAGCGGCGGCCCAGGAGCGCCACCGAGCTGGCTGTCCTGGCCGTCGAGATGCACGGAGAATTTCTCGCGAGCGACCCCTGAGCCACATTCAGCTGGGGCCGCCGGATCAGGCGGGAGAGGGAACCCTCTCAAAGCCGGGGATGGTGATGTCGTCGCCGGGGTGCTCGAGGGTGAGCAGCACGTCGCCGAGTCGCGCGAGGGTGCGTGATGCGCCGCCGACGTAGAGCTCGATCGACTTGCCCCACAGGAAGTAGCGGTGGATCGGGTAGGTGGTGTCGGCGCCCATGCCACCGTGCAGGTGCTGGGTGATGTGGACACAGTGCTGGCCGGCCTCGGCCGCCCACCAAGACGCGGTGAGAACGTAGGCGCTGGCTTGTTCAGGAGTTGTTCCCAGCTCGTCGGCCGCGTCCAAACGCCAGGCCGCCTGCAACACGGTTGCCCGGATTCCGGCGGCGTCGACGTAGGCGTCAGCCGCCTTCAACGCGACGCCCTGGAAGGTCGAGAGGGGCTTGTCGAACTGGAGGCGCTCTGAGGTGTACTTGGCGGTCTGGCGCAGCGCAGCCTCGGTGATCCCGGCCGCGGTCGCTGCGAGCGCGACGAGCAGCCTGGCCTCCCACCACTCGGCGGCGCCCGAACCGATCTGCGTAACAGGTGCGGCATTCAGCACCAGCTCGCCGTGGATCTCCTGCGTCGTCGCGATTTCCGGGAGCACGCTGACACCGGCAGCACCGGTCTCGAGCAGGTACAGCTCCTCGCCGACCGGGATGACGATCGCCTCAGCGACGTGCGCGTAGGGAACGCCGACGATCTCGCCCGAGAGCTTGCCGTCAACGACCGTCAGTCCGAGTGCGGCCACCGGCGGAACCCCGGTCAGCATCAGCTCACCCGCTGCGGCGCCCGAGACCCAACGGGCCTGCTGGGCAGCGTCGCCGTGGGCCGCGATCGCCAGCGCGGCGCTCGCGGTCCATGCCAGCGGTACGGGAGCGACCACCTTGCCGTGCTGCTCGCAGACCAGAGCCAGCTCGACCAGCCCCAGCCCCGCGCCGCCGAATTGCTCGGGGAGTGCGATGCCGAGCAGGCCGGCTTCGGCGAGCTCTCCCCAGAGCTCGCGGTCGAAGCGCTCGGAGGTTTCCAGGACGGCCGTCACCCGCTCCGGCGTCGCCTTGTCGCCGAAGATGTCAGCGGCCAGAGCTTGCAGCGACTGCTGATCGTCGCTCAATGAGAAGTCCATCAGCGGGCCCTTCGTGCCATCTTCAGACCGGCCGCCGCGACGATCTCACGCTGAACCTCGTTGACCCCACCGCCGAACGTGTTGATCTGGGCAGCCCGGGCGGCCCGCTCGACATCACCGGAAAGCGCCGCCCCTGGAGATCCGGCCCGCAACCATCCGCCGGAGCCGAGAACCCCCAGCAACAGCCGGTAGACCTCGACGTGGGTCTCAGTGCCGTAGAACTTCACCGCGGAAGAGTCAGCCGGATTGAGCTTGTCGTCGGCGATGTCAGCGGTCATCCGCCAGTTCAGCAGCTTCATCACCTCGAGCTTGGAATACGCCCGGGCGAGGTCAGCACGTACCCACGGCACGTCGGCTACCCGTTGGCCGTCCGCACCGCCCGGCAAGGGGGTGTTGAGCGCCCACTGCCGGACCTCGCCCCAGAGCTGCCAGCAGCGGCCGCCGAGGGCCGATAGCCCCACGCGTTCATGGTTGAGCTGGGTGGTGATCATCGACCAGCCGCCGCCGCGCTCGCCCACGAGATTGTCCTTGGGCACCCGCACGTCCTGGTAGTACGTGGCGGTCGTCATGACGTCGCCGACGGTGTGCAACGGGGTCCACCGGAAACCGTCAGAAGACGTCGGCACCAGAATGATCGAAATGCCCTTGTGCTTGGGCAGATCCGGGTCGGTGCGGCAAGCCAGCCAGATGAAGTCGGCCTGGTTAGCACCGGAGGTGAAAACCTTGCTGCCGTTGATGACCCATTCTTCGCCGTCGAGGACGGCCGAGGTCCGCAGCGAGGCGAGGTCGGTGCCCGATCCCGGCTCGGTGTAGCCGACGGCAAAGTTCAGGTCGCCGTTGAGCATTCCCGGCAGGTACTTGGCCTTCTGCTCCGCGGTGCCAAAACGCATCAGCGAAGGACCCATCGTCGTCACCGTGACGAATGGGAAGGGCGCACCGCAGCGCTGCACCTCGTCGAACATGATGTATTGATCCATCGCCGACCGGCCCTGGCCGCCGTACTCCTTGGGCCAGCCGAGGCCCAGCCAGCCGTCCTTGCCGATCTTGCGCACGGTCGTACGCCACAGCGCAGTGCCTTCACCGGTGGCACCGAGCTTTTCTTTCACCTCAGGGGTGAGCAGATCCGCGAAGTAGGCCCGCAGCTCAGCGCGCAGAGCACGCTGCTCAGGCGTGTAATCCAGGAACACGCCTCAGAAGCTAACCCAGCGGCCGGTTCAGTCGCGAGGCAGCCCCAGCAACCGCTCGGCGATCACGTTGCGCAGCACCTGGCTGCTGCCGCCGGCGATGGTGAGCGCCCGGGTCGAGAGCGCGAACTTGACCGCGGCTTGGGATGCCGGGTTCGTCACGTCAGCACCACCCGAGCCGAGCGCCTCCAGAGCCAGTTCGCGGGCGTCCTGAATCTGATACATCCCGACCAGCTTGCGCACGCTGGACGACGGTCCCGGGTCGAGGCCGCCCAGCTGGCGCAGGGTGATCTGCAGTCCGAGCGACCCCGCCGCCTGCAGCCCACCGACGAGGCTGCCCATCCGATCATCGAGCACCGGATCCGGTGTCGCAGTGGCCAGCAGATCGTCCAACCCGCCGCCGATGTCTCCGGTCGAAGCCATGGCGACCCGCTCGTTGGCCAGCGTCGTGCGCGCCAGGCGCCAGCCGCCATCGACCTGGCCGACCACGCAGTCGTCGGGAACGAAGACGTCGTCGAGGAAGACCTCGTTGAAGAGGGCATCGCCGGTAATTTCCCGCAGCGGCCGTACGTCGATCCCCTTGGACTTCATGTCGACGAGGAAGTACGTAATGCCCTTGTGCTGCGGCACATCCGGGTTAGTACGTGCCAGGCAGATTGCCCAGTCCGCCTGCCGGGCCAGCGAGGTCCAGACCTTCTGACCCTGCAACGAATATCCGCCGTCGACCTTGGTCGCGCGGGTGCGCAGAGACGCGAGGTCAGAGCCGGCGCCGGGCTCAGAAAAGAGCTGGCACCAGGCCACGTCGCCGAGCAGCGTCGGCAACGCGAAACGCTCACGTTGCTCGTCGTTGCCGTGCTCGATGATCGTCGGTACGGCCCAGTTGCCGATGACGATGTCGGGCGGCCGGACACCGGCGGCTTCCAATTCCTGGGCGATCGCGAGCTGCTCGATCGGACTTGCCTCCAGCCCGTACGGCTTGGGCCAGTGCGGCGCGATGAGCCCCGCCTCGGCGAGCGCAACCCGGCGTGCCTTCGGGTCGGTGGGCAGCGAAGCAAGGACCTCCCGCACCTGCAGGCGCATCGGCTCCGCCTCCTCGCCGATGGCGACCGAACGGTGGCGCCGAAGCCCGGCGCGCCCCAGCGCCGAGACGCGGGCGTTCCAATGGGCAGTCCCACCGGAAAGGGCGCGCACCGCAAGCGAGCGGCGCAGCGAGAGGTGGGCGTCGTGCTCCCAGGTGAAGCCGATACCGCCGAGGATCTGGATGCAGTCCTTGGCATTGACGACGGCGTCCTGCAAAGAGACCGCGCCGGCGGTCGCAGCGGCCACGGCGAGCTGGCGGCGGTCTTCGGCGTCGAGGCCGCCCTCGAGATAGGTGGTCGCGGCGCTCGCGGCATCCCAGGCGGCAGCGGCGGCCAGCTCGCTGCGGGCCAGCATGTCTGAACACAGGTGCTTGATCGACTGGAAAGACCCGATGGGACGGCCGAACTGCTCGCGGACCTTGGCGTACGCCGTCGCAGTCTCCTGCGCCCAGCGAGCGATGCCGGCTGCTTCGGCGGCCCGCACGGTGACGTGCAGATCGCGTACCAGGTCGGTGTCGATTCCGGCGAGTACGTGACCATCCGCTACGACCGCGTCGGTGAACGTCACGCGGGCCAGCGGACGGGTGACGTCGAGGCTGTCGACCGGCTCGACGGTCACGCCTGCACCCACCTCGATCACGGCCCAGAACTCGCCGTCCACGCCCTTGGCCGAAGTGAGGATCCAGCGGGCTTCCGGCAGGCCTGCGACCAGCCCGCCATCACCGGACAGCCGCACACCACCAGCTCCGGGAGATGCCGTCACGTCGGCCTCAAGCGCCACCACCGCGGTGGCCGTGCCGTCTGCGAGCGCCGAGAGCACACCATCGAGCGCCGGGGATGGCCCAGCCGATTGGCGGGCGACGGTCAGCACCAGCCCGGCCACGGCGCTCGCCAGCAGCGGCCCGTGGGCGATGTGGCGGCCCAGCTCGTCCATCACGACGGCGAGGTCGACCACCGTCGCACCCGAGCCTCCGACCTCTTCGGGAAGCGCAAGACCAGGGAGCCCGAGCTCGACGGCGCCGCTCCACCACTCGGGCCGCACGGCCACCCGATTGACCGCCGGGACGTCGACCAGGTCGCGCGCCGCAGCACGCACCTTGGCTCGCTCCGCCCAGCCTGAGACGGATTCTGCGAGTGCTACCTGCTCTTCGGTGACCGCCAATGCCATGGCGGCGACTTTAGCCTGCCCTCGGTCATGCTCAGACAACGCCAGAGCGTGCGCTCAGCATGACGGAGCCCTGATGACGGCTGCTACAACCGTTCGAGGATGGTGCCGGTGGCCATGGCGCCGCCGCAGCACATCGTGACCAACGCGAGGGTGCCGTCGGTGCGCTCGAGCTCGTGCAGCGCGGTGGTCAGCAGGCGCGCCCCGGTAGAGCCGACGGGGTGACCGAGGGCGATGGCGCCGCCGTTCACGTTGACCCTGTCGAAGTCCGGCTTGATCACCGAATTCCAGGACAGCACGACGGAGGCGAAGGCCTCGTTGATCTCGATGACGTCCATGTCGCCGATGGCCATCTTGGAACGCTCGAGGACGCGCTGGGTGGCATCGATCGGGCCGTCGAGGTGGTAATACGGGTCGGCACCGACCAAGGCCTGCGTGATGATGCGGGCCCGGGGCTTGAGGCCGAGCGCGTGCGCCCGCTCCTCCGACATGATGAGCAGCGCCGCCGCGCCGTCGGACATCTGGGAGCTGTTGCCCGCGGTGTGACGGCCTTCCGGCAGGACCGTCCGCAGCTTCGCCAGACCCTCCAGCGTCGTCTCACGAAGGCCTTCATCGCGCTTGACGATGCGGGTCTCGCCGGTG
This sequence comes from uncultured Actinomycetota bacterium, assembly GCA_963839015.1. Classification (GTDB taxonomy): domain Bacteria; phylum Actinomycetota; class Actinomycetes; order Frankiales; family Frankiaceae; genus DATAZK01. The sequence goes on from CAWITL010000006.1 coordinate 216,845, forward strand.
GGTTGGCCGTCCTCGCCGAGGATGGGCGCCTCGACGGAGAGGATCTCGCGGTCAAAGCGGCCCTCATCCCACGCCTGGCGTGCCAGCTGCTGCGAGCGCACGCCCAGCTCGTCGAGCTCGGTACGGGTGAACCCCCGCTTGTCAGCGATCCGCTCCGCACTCGTGAACTGGTCACCGGTGTCGATGGCCCAGTCATCGGGCCGGCCCGACTTGCCGCCGGACGCTTCGCCGAACGAGACCCGGCTCATCGATTCGACGCCGCACGCGACCCCGACGTCGATCACGTCGTTCGCGATCAATGACGCGATGAGATGAGCGGCCTGCTGCGAGGAGCCGCACTGCGCGTCGATGGTGGTACCGCCGGTCTGGTACGGCAGCCCGGCGTACAGCCAGGAGTAGCGGGTCAGATGATTCGCCTGCTCACCGCCCTGCGTGACGGCGCCTCCGATGACCTGCTCGACGAGCGCCGGATCGATGGCTGCCCGTTCGATGACGCCGCGCTGGACTTCGGCCAGCAGCCCCATCGGCTTGATTCCCGCGAATGCGCCCTTGCGCTTTCCGATGGGAGTGCGGAGCGCTTCGACGATGACCGGATTTCCCACGGTTCCTCCTGCGTGATCGGCGTCGATCGTTGCTGTGACGTTAGCCCTGAGCGCCAAGGAGTCGAGCAGGAACTAGTCCAGGAAGATCGGTGGGCGCTTTTCCTTGCGGGCCAGAATCGCCTCGTCGAAGTTCTTGGTCGTCATCCGGACGAAGAGCTGGGAGATGCCTTCGAACTCCATATGGCCCGCCAGGCTGCCGGCATCGAGGCTGGTCCAGAGCGTCCGCTTGGTCAGTTCCACGCCGGGCCGGCTGAAGGCAATGATGCGGTCGGCCAGGTCATAGCACGTGTCGAGCAGCTCTTCATCCGGCACGGTGCGTGAGACGATGCCGATCCGCTCGGCCTCGATGGAATCGACATCGCGGCCGCTGAGCATGATGTCGAACGCCCGGCTGGAGCCGATGGCCCGGGGCAGCAGGTACGAGAGCCCGAGCTCACTGGCCGTCAGCCCGTTGTTGATTCCGGCGGCCCGGAAATACGCGCTGGATGCCGCGTAACGGATATCCGTGGCGAGCGACAGGCAGAAGCCGCCGCCGATGGCCGGGCCGTTGATAGCGCCAATGACCGGCTGGTGCATCGCCCGCAGCGTGAGGATCACATCATCGAGCACCTGCAACGCCCGCCGGGCGATGCTCGGCACCGTGAGGCCGTCGATATTGGGGACCATCCCCGAACCCACCAGGTCTGCCCCCGAGCAGAAGCCAGCGCCGGCACCGGTGAGCACGACGACGCGGGTGTTGTTGTCGATGGAGATCTCGCGCAGCGTGTCGCGCAGCGGGACCATCACGTCGAATGCCATCGCGTTCATCCGCTCCGGCCGGTTCAGCGTGACCCGGGTGATTCCCGGCCGCGGGGTGTCGACCAGAACGAAATCCTCAGCCATGCCGGCGCCTACTTGGCCAAGGCGCCGAGGTCGACCGGCAACGAGATCCCGGTGACGTAACGCGAGAGGTCGGAAGCCAGCCAGAGCACGGCCTCGGTGATGTCGTCCTTCTCCACCCAGGGATGGGACATCAGGTTCATGCCCTGGAAGCCGGACGCGACATCGTCGGCCGTCGGTGACTCGAGATCAGGACGGAAGAGATGGCGGATCGCCTGGTTGTTGATCATGTCGGTATTCACGTTGCCAGGGTGTACGGAATTGACCCGTACCCCGGCGTGGGCGAATTCCTGGGCGCCGGTACGCATCAGGCCGACTACTCCGTGCTTGGCCGCGGTGTAGGCCGGCACCCCGCCGTAGCTACGCAGCCCCATGATCGAGCTGATCAGGATGATCGAGCCGCCCTTCTTGCGGCGCACCATCGCCTGCGCCCCGGCTTGGATCGTCAGGAAAACGCCCGTGAGGTTGATGTCGATGGTCTCGCGCCAGGTCTCAGCTGCGGTGTCGAGCAGTCCTCCCTGGCTCCGGCTGATCCCGGCATTGGCCACGACGATGTCGACCGCACCGCCATCGGCGTCCAGCTCCTTCGCCCCGTCCGCGACGGCGGCCTTGAGACCGGCGTCATCGCGTACGTCGACGATTCGGGTGAAGGCCCGGCCGCCGGCTTTTTCGATCAGACGCGCTGTCTCTTCGAGTTCCTCCGGGCCGGGCAGGTCATAGTCAGCAGCCGCGATCGACGTACAGGCGTCAACCGCGATGACAGCGGCTCCTTCTGACGCGAAGCGGACCGCGTGGTTACGACCCATTCCGCGTGCAGCTCCGGTCACGAACGCGACCCGACCATCAAGCAGCCCCATTGCAGCCTCCCTAGCGCGCCTCTCCACCCGGCTGAGGTGAGGCGGTGGACACAACCTAGCGAGTGCCCCGGTGCTAACCTGACGCGCCGTCAGAATGGGCGCTGAACCGTCGTCTTCGATCCACCTGACGAGCGCCTCACGAGGAGTCGTTCTGATCATGAAAATTTCGCTGGGACTACCCACCCACCGGGCAGATCTGGGCGCTGAATTCGTCAGTGCCCGGGGCATTACCGAGCTCGCGACTGCGGCCGAGGACGGTGGGTTTGACGCCGTCTACGTCACCGAGCACCCGTTCCCGGACACCAAGTGGCTCGAGCACGGCGGCCACCACGCGCTCGACCCCTTCGTCGGTCTGTCCTTCGCCGCCGCCGTGACCACCCGGCTCAAGCTGCAGACAAACCTGCTCGTGCTGGCCTACCGCAACCCGTTCCTGACAGCACGGGCGGTCGCCTCCCTTGACGCGCTATCGGATGGCCGCACGATCATCGGGATCGGGGCCGGCTATCTCGAGGGAGAGTTTCGGGCCCTCGGCGTCGACCCGGCGGTTCGCAACGAACTCACCGACGAGTCGATCAGGGCCATGACCGCCGCCTGGTCCGGAGAAAACACCCAGTTCGAGGGGGCAGGCTTCACCGCAGCCGGCAACACCATGCTCCCCCGCCCCGCCCAGACGCCCCGGCCGCCGCTGTGGATCGGCGGCAACAGCGGCCGGGCCATGCGCAGGGTGGTGGAGCTGGCTGACGGGTGGATCCCGATGCCCACCACCGGAATGTCGGAAGGGGCCGTCGCCAAGCGGTTGAAGACGGCGCCGCTGGACAGTCCCGCTGCGCTCCAGGAACGGGTGACCAAGCTCCGCCAGATGGCCGCCGATGCCGGACGCCAAACCATGCCGACCGTGGCCTTCACGCCGCCAAGCCTGCTGATGACCGGCCACGGCGGTGCCATGCCTTCCGCCGAAGCCCTGATCGACGAGGCAGGTCAGCTGGCCGCCGTCGGCGTCTCCCAGCTGACCATCAGCCTGCCCGGCGAAAGCCGCGCTGAGCTGCTCAAAGCGATGGAGAAGTACGCCTCCCAGGTCATCCCCAAGCTCTGATCCAACCGCGGAACTGGAACATGCCGAAGGCCGCCGGGCGTCCGTACTGACGAAAGTACGGACCCCCGGCGGCCTTCGGGTTGTGCGCGCTTACCGAAGTCCCACCGTGCGGCCGATCACCGCTTGATCAGTCGCGATCCTTTTGCTGCTCGAAGATGAACCGGGCCAGCCAGAAACGCAGGAAACCCGCGAGCGAGTAACGCAGGAAGACTGCCGCGCCCAGGATGGTGACGGCGATGCCGATCATCCCGATGGTCAGCGAGTCGTTCTGGGTGAGGGTATTGCTGGTGCCGTGGGAGATGAAGTACGCGACGATGCTGACGATGACACCCACCAGCATTGCGGCGACTCCGAGCCGCAGCATGAGCGTGTCTCGGCCGGCGTTGGGATCCTTGATTTTGAGGCTCCGAATCTCTTCTTTGAAGCTGTCACTCCTAGCCCCGGTGTCAGGCGTGGGAGCGGCGTCGGTACTCGTGGACATTGCAGTCACCTCTGGGTCGGGTTGGGATCGGCAAGCGGGTCATCTATAGCGGAAATATCGGCAAGCGGGTTGTCGGCTGCCGCCAGGTGCTGGGTGGCTTCGCCGCCGAGGTAGACCTCAGAAAGGTCGCCTTCGATTTCTGATGGGGTTCCGGTCAGCACGACCCGGCCGTTCACCATGACGGCGGCGGTGTCTGCCACGTCCAGGACGGCGGCGGCGAACTGCTCCACGACCAGGATCGTGACACCGTCGGCGGAGATCGCCCGCACCGCCTCATAAAGCTGGTCGACGATGAGCGGAGCCAGGCCCATCGAAAGCTCGTCGAGGAGCAGCACGCTCGGGTCGCTGGCGATGGCCCGGGCGACGGCCAGCATCTGCTGCTCGCCTCCCGACATGGTGCCGGCCATCTGCGTGCGACGCTCGCCGAGGCGTGGGAAGTACGAGAAGGCCCGCTCCTCCACCTGCTTGCGGCTGATCCCGCGGTAGGTGACCATCTGCAGGTTTTCCCGGACGGTCAGGTTAGGGAAGATCCCCCGACCCTCCGGAATGGTGCACAGACCAGCGCGGGCCAGCGCCACGGGGTCCACTCCGTTAACCCGGCGTCCCCCTAGGAAGAGGTCTCCGGACGTCGGCTCATGAAGGCCACAGACCAGTCGCAGCATCGTGCTCTTGCCCGCGCCATTAGGCCCAAGGACCGCGAGCACCCCTCCAGCCGGAAGGACCAGGTCAACCCCGTGCAGAACCTCGATCGCGCCGTAAGACGCACGGATGTCGCGCAGCTCGATCATGGGTGCCGGCGCGACGACGGCGACGGCACCTGCTCCAGCGGTCTCGGGCCGATCCGGGACGAAGGCAGCACTTCCCCCGTCTGGGGTCATGCTGCCACCTCCTTCGCGGTGCCGAGATACGCAGCCTGCACCTTCGGATCCGCCCGCACTTCTGCGGGGGACCCGGCCGCCATCAGCTGACCGAAGTCGAGCACGAAGATATGTGAGCAGACCTGCATGACCAGGTCCATGTCGTGCTCGACGAGCAGGATCGCCATACCTTCATCAGCCAGCCGATGCAGCAGCGCAGCGAAGGCCTTCGTCTCTTCCTCGTCCTGGCCGGAGGCCGGCTCGTCCAGCAGCAGCAACCGGGGGCGGATCGCGAGTGCTCTGGCGAGCTCGACCAGCCGGCCCTGGCCGGTAGGAAGCGAGTCAGCGCGTACATCGGCGACGTGGCTCAGACCCACCTGCTTGAGCAGGTCGTCCACGGTCAGCGCACCACCTTCGACCTTGGGTCCACGCTTGCCCCACTGCTTGCGCAGCCCACCGGCCACCTGGATATTTTCACGCACCGTCAGCTGTCCGAAGAGCTCGAGACGCTGAAACGTGCGCGCCATCCCCAGCCGGGCCCGCTTGTACGGCAGCTTCCCCCCGATGTCGGATCCATCGAGGATCACCTTGCCGCGGGTCGGATCCTGCTGGCCGGTGATGACGTTGAACATCGTCGTCTTACCCGCACCATTGGGCCCGATCAGCCCGGTGATGCGACCCGAGTCGGCCGTCAGACTCACACTCGAGAGCGCGGTGTGGCCACCGAACCTGACGGTGATGTCCTGTACCTCAAGCAGAGACACGGCTGACCTCCGGAAGATCGAGCTTCTGATCGAGCACGAGCACATCCTCGTCCGTGAACGGCGAGTCGACGCCGAGCCACTCGAGCGGCACCGATGTGCCGTCGGTGGAGACGGTCGCCGGTCCCGCCACCTCGTTGAGTCTTCGGTTTTCCAACACCTGACAAATGCCAGGCATCGCCAGCAGGATAACGATGATCCCGATCACCAACGTCCAGCCGTCGACCACATCCTGGTATCGCAGCACATACAGCGCGATGATCAGCGCCACGCCCCCGGCGATCACCCTGGGATATTTGGGAACGATCGCGAACCTGGGTCTCAGGTCCGCCGCGATGAACCCGTTGGGGTTGTTGCCGAGCCCGATGGCTCCGAATCCGGTGAGGATCGATGTGGCCTGCGTCAGGCTTCCGTTCAGCAGGTTCGCGGTGATCGGCGAACCAATGAAGATCGCCGAGAACAGCGCGCTGCCGATGGAGCTCACGCCGCCGATGACCACGGTCAGCAGGATGGCCAGCCCGGCAAAGAACTGGAAGGTGTCCGGAGTGGCCGTCTGCAGCGCCGCGCCGTACACACCACCGCCGAACCCGGCCATCCCGGCCGAGAGCGTGAAGATGGCGAGCGTGGTGGCCCGCGGGTTCATACCGAGGGTCTCGCAGGCAGCCGGGCTCTCCTTGAGCGCCAGTAATCGTTGACCGAACTGGCTGCGCCGGATCCACACGACGATCAGCGCCATCACGCCGAAGATGACGGCGCCGAAGATGAAGTAGGACTTCGGCGTATCAACGTTGAAGGTGCCTATCCCGAACCGGGTGAATGACAGCGAACCCGATTCAAAGAGGTCGAACTTCTTGTGTCCGAAGCTGTTGAACGCTGGTAACTGGAAGATCCAGCGGTCCATCGTGACACCGAACGCTGCGGTGAGCAGCGCCAGATAGATCCCCGACAGTCGCAGCGCGGGCAGCGAAATGATCGCACCGATAATGCGCAGACTCCTGCCGCGAGCAGCAGTGACCCCGGTGCCCCGTTGGCCCCGGAATGGGCAACGACCACCGCCCCGATGCCGGCGAACGTGATCTGGCACAGGGATATTCGCCCGGCATAACCAACGAGCGGAATCAGGGACAACGCAATGATGCCTATGCCCCACATCTGGTTCGCGGAGAAGAGATCGCCAGGCGCCATCACGCGGGACGCCGCCACGGCGCCCACCACCACGATCCCTGTGAAGACCAGCGAGCCTCCCCAGGTCGGGGTCGGACTTATCTCCCGGGTACGGGGTCTGGAGCTCCCTCTCAGCTTGGTCTGTGGCAAGACCAGCACGGCGATCAACAAAATGGCCACGGGCGTGACGTCACGGATGCCACTCACGTACTGGGCACCAGTCTTGATGTCCGGCAGGTAGCCGACCACCAAGTGGTTGGCGAGGCCGACGATGAGGGGCCGACAAAGGTCATCGGGAGGCTGCG
>CAWITL010000007.1:0-204000 GCA_963839015.1 uncultured Actinomycetota bacterium
GGAGTGATGGACCGTGATCGTCACGGCCTTCATCGCCATCGCGGTCCCCAGCGGCTCGCCGGTTCCGTGGTTACGCGAGTAGCGAGGGTGGGCCCCGCCGCTGATCTGAAGCCGTAGCCGGTGGCCGGGGCCAAAGCGATGAAAGCACGGCCACAGCTGCAGGCGAACGGTGCGCACGCCATCCGCGCCGCAGGTGTGGCCCGAGTCCAGCCGTACCAGGCGATCTGCCACGTTCCAGGACCGTCCTTGCGGATCAACGTCGCAGATGCGGGCGAAGACGTCGTGGTCCGGGGCATCCGCGCTGATCCGAAGCTGGACCTCGGGCACGCCGGCGACCTCGATGACGTGTGTGAGCGGCAGGCTGGTGAAAGTCAGGACGTCGCCCCGGAGCTCGTGGGTCGCGTTGTCCACGACCGCCGACTTGCCGGCCAGCATCGGACCGGCGAGGGCGGGGGTCGGATCCGCTGGGTCGTAGCGCCACGACGTCGTGCCGCCTGGGGCAGCCGGGCCTTGCTTAAGACCGCCCGGTATCAGATGCCACTCGCTGGTATCGGTGGCCGGCGGCCAAACGGGAAGATCGCGCCAGCCTGGCTGCTCGCCGGTCACGTACACGTGTACCGGCGCCGGGCGGGTGGATTCCTTGCCGAGGAGACGCTCGCGCAGAAAGTGGATCGTCGTGTTCGGTATCTCGCGACCATGGCCGAACGACGCGTGGCGCCACGGTCCGATGGTCAGCTCCGGAGCGTTGCCAGCCGCCACCAGGGTCGCGTAATCGCCCAGCATCCACGGCAGAAAGAGGTCATACCAACCCGTCAGCATCGAGATCGGTGCCGTGATGGCGGGGATGGCATCCCGGTGTGACTGCTGGCGCCAATACGGCAGGCCTGGTGACGGATTGGAAAGCCAGTCCTGATACCAGCCGACGGTGCGCCCAATCGCCCGGGCGTCGCCCGCGCTGAGCGGAACGGTCTCCAGCCCGGCCGCCAGCGAATTCGAGCCGAGCAGTCTCAGCCGGCCGAACCTCGACGACTGCAACGTGATCGAACGTGCCCAGCGCAGGCTGTTGGTAAGGCTGAAGCTGCCGCTACCGAAGACCGTCGCACCGAGATCGGCCATCGTGACCTGTAATGCGAGAGCGGCGATCTCGCTGTCCGGGTGGGTCGCCATCGCGTACTGGGTGTATCCGAGGTAGCTCATCCCGCTGGTCGCGATGGTGCCGTTGCACCAGGGCTGTTCGCGGATCCACCGCAGCGTCGCCAGCCCGTCGCGCTGCTCGTTGACCTGAGGAATGAACTCGCCGCCGGAGCCGGCCGTTCCCCGGCAGCTTTGGATGAAGACCTGGAAGCCGCGTTCGGCAAGCACCCGGCCGTAGAGCAGTGCAAATATTCCACGCCGTCCGTAGGGGCTGCGGACCAGGACCACCGGAGGCGCCTGCGCGCCGATGCGCAGCGGGCGCGGGGCATAGTGGTCGGCCAGCAAGATGGCGCCGTCGTCCATCGGCACCGCAACGTCACGCCGGATGCTCACATCCCGGGTGTCGGGCCGGGGAAGGCGCAAGGTGCGCTCCAGGACCAGGCTGTGCAGCCTGCTCCACGCGGTGGGGGGCACCCTCATGCATCGATGATCGCTGACAGCCAGGCTTGAAAGATCAATGGGGGCGTCCTGACGGCTGAGACAGCGTGGGAGTGCGGGGTCGAGAGGGGTGCGCAGCACCGATTCCCTTGTGTGAAGCATGCAATTGTTGAGGTCAATCTCACAGGGCGGCTTTGTCGGGTATGTGCGCTGTTACGGTCCGAAGGTTGACTAGAACGCCGATCTAGATTCGCGATCTGGAGGCGATCGGTCGGCATCCGCCTGCGGACGGGCGGGTTCCCGTGATGACGCGCAATTACTGGAGAATGCATGCAATTTCGTCGTGCTCGCACGCCCATAAAGGCGGCTGTGTTGCTGGCCGTTGCGGCGGTGGGGGTCACCACCGCCTGTGGACGATCGTCCAACGTGCCGACCGGCGGAGGCGCCACAGCGGCGGCGCCCTCGTCATCGGCCGCGACGACCTCAGCATCAGCCGGCGACTTCGGGACGCTGAAAGGCATCTGTGGTCCTGGAAGCGCTAAGGGTGCAACCGCTCGCGGTGTGACGGACACCGAGATCCATGTCGGCACCACCGCCGACCCTGGCGCGGCTGCCGCGCCCGGTCTGGAGCAGGAGTTCTTCGACACCGCCGATGCCTTCTCCACATGGTGCAACGCAGCGGGCGGCATCAATGGCCGCAAGATCGTGGTCGACAAATGGGATGCCAAGCTCTTCAACGTCGGCCAGGCCATGACCGACGCCTGTCAGAAGGACTTCATGCTGGTGGGCAACGGCAACGCGTTCGACAGCGCCGGGGTCAAGCCGCGAGAGGGCTGCAAGCTCGGCGACATCTACTCCTACACCGTGTCGCCTGAGGCGGCGACGTCCAAGTATCAGGTCAGCGTCGTTCCCTCGAACCCGACGCAGTACCCGTACGGACCGCTGCGCCTGCTGACTGAGGCCTACCCCGATAGCAAGAAGGGCGGCGTCGGAGTCGGAAGCAGCACGCTGGCCTCACTCGTCCCGCAGGGCAAGCGGATTGCCCAGTCGCTGACGGACAACGGCATCAAGGTGACCGCCGTCCAGGAGAAGCCCCCCCTGGTCGACAATTTCCGGCCTTACATGGAGCAGCTCAAGGGCGCCGGAACCATCGGTCTGGACGAGGTTCAGGGACAGGACCCGACGCCGGAGATCCAGGCGATGAACAACGTGGGCTGGACGCCGCAGTTCATCCTGTTCAGCGTGCAGTTCTACACACCTCAGTCGGTGCAGGCCGCGGCGGCGAACAAGTTCCCGCCCGTCTACGTCGGGTTCTCCCACCTGCCGTTCGAGCTCAGCGACCAGTACCCGGTACTGGCCCAGGTCAAGTCACAGCTGAAGGCGGCTGTCTCCAACCCACGCTTCACGGACTTCACCGCATCGTCCTACAGCGCGTGGGCTTTGTGGGCGAAGGAAGCGACGGCTTGCGGATCTAACCTGACCTCGGAGTGCGTCCTGCAGAAGGCGGCGGCGGAGACGGCATGGACCGGTGGCGGGCTCTATCCCCCGACCAATCTTGACCCGATCCACCCGCAGGTGAACAAGTGCTGGCTGGTCGTGCGGCTGACGCCCACGGGTTGGGTCTATGACAAGAAGGTCACCAACCCCAATTCCGACGTCTACAACTGTGACCCCAAGAACGTCACCACCGTGAAGACCTATCAGTAGGGCTCTGACGCTCCACGCTGGGCGGCGCTTGAAGGGCGCCGCCCAGCGGCTTTAGGCCTGGTAGGTCTGCAGAGCGATCATCATGCGAGCGCCTTCACTGGCGTTGTAGACATCTTCCTCGTAGCAGAAGCGCCCGTCACCGGCGTAGCAAAGCAGCGTGACGACAGGGAATTGGAAGGGCTGCGAGCCGTCCAACGGCAGGAAACGGTTGAGGATGTAGCTGTAGATCACGTCGCCGTCGATCGCGTAATGCACCACCGGAAAGTCCATGTGACTGGCCGGCCCGGTCATCACCGACTTGATCCAGGTGCGGATGGCCGGCTGACCCCGCATGACCCCGTAGTGGTGTTCGACGTAAATCGCGTCGTCGGTGAAGAGGTCGGCCCACTGGTCCCAGTTGCCGCTGGCGGCAGCGTCCGCCGAGACCTTCTGGTAATGCGCGAATGCGGCGTCGACCTCCGCACGGTCCGCGCCCGTTGGCCGGCGAACCTCTTCGATCAATGAATCGAAGCCGTGGTCGGGCAGCTCGCCCCCGACGACGCCAGGAATCTCGCCCGAAATCTCAGTCTCTGTCACTTTGCCAGCCCCTTTGCTATGGCTTTCGCTACGGCTTGGCCACGGTCCGTGGTCCATGCCTGAGTTGTGCCAGTAGTTACGCGAGTTCGGGGTCTGCTTGTCAACCGCCGGCGGTCGCGACGACTGGAAGCGGAGAGTCCGCTCCGCTACGTATAAGCTAATCGGAGTCAATACTCCGCATATTTTCCCCGGGGAATCACGCATGAGCACCGCTGCCGCCGCGTACTCGCTATCAGGTCACCTTCGTCGTCCTCGCGACGTCGGTCATCGCGTACGCGCTGCTGCAGTCATTGGTCGTGCCGGTGCTCGACACGATCCAGGTCGGCTTGCACACCTCCCAGAACACCGTGACCTGGGTCCTCACCGCATACCTGGTTTCTGCGTCGATCTTCACGCCGATCATGGGCCGCCTCGGCGACATGTTCGGCAAGGAGCGCCTGCTCGTGTTAGCCCTGCTGGGGCTCGCGGTGGGCTCTTTGCTGGCGGCCTTGGCGACCTCCATCGGGTTCATGATCGTCGCGCGAGTCATCCAGGGCATCGGCGGCGGAGTGCTGCCGCTGTCGTTCGGGATCATTCGTGACGAGTTTCCCGAGAAGAAGGTCGCGGGAGCAGTGGGTGTGATTGCGGCGCTGGCAGCCGCCGGTGCCGGTCTGGGCATCGTGCTGGCCGGCCCCATCGTGGATGCGCTGAACTATCACTGGCTTTTCTGGATTCCGATGATCGTGCTGTTTGCCGCGATGATCGCCGCGCACTTCTTTGTCCCGGAGTCGCCGGTACGCACAGCCGGCCGGCTGAACTGGCCCGCGACGTTCCTGCTGTCAGGATGGCTCATTGCCTTGCTGATCGGTATCAGCGAAGCGCCGTCCTGGGGTTGGGGCTCGGCCCGCGTGGTCGGTCTGATCCTGCTTGCCATCGTGCTCGGAGTGGCCTGGGTGCTCGTGGAGTCTCGTTCGGACAATCCGCTGATCGACATGCGGATGATGCGGATCCCGGCGGTCTGGACCACGAACCTGGTCGCGCTGCTCTTCGGTGTCAGCCAGTACGCGACGCTCGCCTTCTTACCGGAATTCGTTCAAACGCCGAGCTCTGCCGGCTACGGCTTCGGGGCGAGCATCACCGAGTCCGGGCTCATCCTGCTGCCGCTGAGCGTGATGATGTTCATCTTCGGCACCTGGTCAGGTCGGCTTTCGATGCGGTTCGGCGCCAAGACGGTGTTGGTCACCGGGTCGTTGATCACTATCGCCACGTTCGTGCTGCTCACCGTCGCGCACGGCGAAAAATGGGAGATCCTGCTCGCGATGGGCATCCAGGGAGCCGGCTTCGGCCTGGTTTACGCCTCGATGTCGAGCCTGGTGGTGCAAGCCGTTCCGCCGGAGCAGACCGGAGTTGCCAGCGGCATGAACACCAATATCCGCACCATCGGCGGAGCGATCGGCGCCGCGGTGATGAGCAGCATCGTGGTCGCCGGGGTGCACTCCGGGCAGCTGCCCAAGGAGTCGGGCTACACCCACGGTTTCTTCGTGCTCACGCTCGCCGCGATCGGCGCAGCGGTGGCGTCGTTCTTCGTTCCCGCTGTCAGCAAGTATCGCGCGAAGGCCACCGAACCGGACGCGCCGGCCAAGTCGTTGCCGCATGGGGAGCTTGGCATGCTGGCGGGTGGGACTCTGGTGGGATACGAGTCCGAGTGAGATGAGGGCAGCCGTGCCAGCTGTGCCAGCCATCGGGGCGCCGCGCCCGCTACGCCGTGATGCGGCGGAGAACCGCTCGCGGCTGCTCGCGGCGGCCAGTCAGGTGTTTGACGAGCAGGGGCTGGATGCCGGCGTCGAGGAGATCGCGCGGGTCGCCGGGGTAGGCATGGGGACCCTTTACCGCCGCTTTCCCACCAAAGACGCTCTGATAGACGCGCTGGTCACCGACCTGCTGGACGCGATGATCGAGCTGGCGCGGGAGGCGGCGCTTCGCCCGGACGGTCTCGGGCTCGAGTACTTCCTGGAGGGCGCAAGCGACTACCAGGCCCGAAACCCGGGGTGCCTTCCACGGCTGTGGAGAGGTCCGGACAACGGACTCGTGAAGATCGCCCGCGGGCTGATCTCCGAGCTGCTGGAGGATGCGAAACGCCACGGCCGCGTACGCGATGACCTGACCAACACCGACCTCAACGTGATCCTTTGGTCGATCCGCGGCGTCATCGAGACCACCACATCCGTCGCTCCGCACGCCTGGCGACGCCACCTCGAGCTGGTGATCGGCGGGATGCGACCAACCGACGGCACCTTCACGCATCCACCGCTCACCCGCAAGCAGCTCGACACGATCCTGACGCCGCCCCGGCGGGTGTGACCACCTCGGCCAACGGCCGGTCAGGCAACGGCGGGTCAGGCAACGGCGGTGAAGCCGGGGGCGCCCTCGACCACATTGATCGCCAGCACTTCTTCGCCGTGGGCGGTGGCTCCGCTGACGCCGATGGCTCCCACCAGCGAGCCAGCACTGAAGATGGGCATCCCGCCGCGGCCGAGGAAATAGCTGCCCTGCGCGACGAAGCTGTGCGCAAAAGCCGGGCGGTCCTTGTAGAGCTCCTCCAGGTTCGAGGTGGGCACCGAGAAAGCCGCCGACGTACGCGCTTTGGCGATGGCGAAATCGGCACTGAAGCGCGGAGCCCCCTCCATCCGCTGAAAGGCCAGGAGGCTGCCTGCTTCGTCGACGACGGCCACGCTGACCCCGACGCCGTCGGCCTGCGCCCGCCTGACGGCGTCAGCAACGAGGGCGGCGGCGGCTGCTGACTCGATGGAGCTCACGGCTTCTCCTCAGGTGCGAATGCTGTGGGTCCGAATGGTGAGGGTGGAGATGTGTCCGTGTGGATGCGGCAATGTCAGGCTATCCTGACATGAATGGACTGCCGCCATGGGTAAGGACCGGGGCCAGTGGCACGCCGGCCGCCGGGCGTGGGCGAGGCTCAACGGCTGGCATCAGGACAGTCCCACGGCCTCGCCGGGTCATCCGGACGACGGCTCGGGGGCACTGGAAGCCCTCGCCGACATCGGCCTCCTGAGGCACCTACTCGAGCAGGCGGAGCTGGTCGCCGTGCGCACCGCGCGCAAGCACGGAAAGTCGTGGGCGGAGATCGCCACCAAGCTCGGCGTCACCCGGCAATCGGCGTGGGAACGCTGGCGGGAGCTTGATGAGCAACCAGTGATCTCCCACGAGCACCTCCCGATCTCATCCTTGGATCCTCCGATGCCCGATTTGCCCATGGCCGTTGCAGTTTCCCGAGCCGCGAGTGAGATCTCGGACGCGGCGCGCGAGTCACGCCGGCGGTCAACCGTGCGCGTTCCGCATGTCGTCGGCCTGGCGTGGGACGACGCCGTTCGTGTGCTGGTGGGGCAAAGGCTCGTCGCCGTCGGACAGGATCCGGACGGTCCGCCGCTTCCTTTGACCGCCAGCCCCAGCGGGGTCGTCAGCGATCAGAGTCCCGAGTCGGGCGCGGCAGTTCCCACGGGGTCGACGGTCACGCTGTGGATCGAACGCGGTGACGGGTCTGCGGGTGTACGCGAGCCGCGGCGTCCCAAACCGAGCCCGCGGTCTGCTCGAGAGGAGCCGCCCCACGAGATCGCCGAGGAAGCAGTCGGTTAGGACCAGCCGGCCCTTCGTACGATCTCGTCGATCACCGTGGTCTTGGCGTCGGCGTAATGCTGCACGTGGCGCCATTCACGAGCAGCGAGCTCACGCTTGGTCCGCTCATAAGTCTCGCGCTCGGCGTCGTTGGACCTGAGCCAGTCGCGGAAGCAGAGCATCCGGTCGATCTCAGACGCGCCGGCGCTGAACAGGTGCAGGTTGATATCGGTGTCCGGGCCCTTGAACATCCTGTGTTCGAACCAGTCGGGCTCGCGGATACGTAGCACATACCCGGCGTACTCCAGGGCTGGGACGTAGGACGGCTCGTCGGCGGAATCGGCCACGACCAGCAGCATGTCGACGATCGGCTTGGCGCTCAGCCCGACAACCGACGTTGAGCCGACGTGCTCGACGCGTAAGGCCTCATCGCCAAGCACGGCCTTCACCCGGGCGGCCTCACGAGTGAAGAGCCGGGGCCACTCGGGGTCGTACGCCTCGAGCCTGATGGTGGCGTTATGAGGTGTGCGCTCGCCGACCGTGAGCCGTTGGAGCTCCTCGTCGCTGATCATCGCCGGTCGAGCGGGGTTCATGAGCTTTGTTGCTGCTGCTGGCTCCAGACTCGTTCCACGGTCATATGAAGCAGTGACGCCTTCGGATAGCCGGCGTAGGCAGCGAAGTGCGTGACGAATTCCCGCAGCTCCTCAATGCTGATGTCGCCCGAGGAGAGCGATCCGCCGACATGAACGGCAAGGGCGTCGCCGACGCCGGCGCTCGCCACGCACGTCAGCGAGATCCAGCGGCGCTCCTTGCGGGTGAGTCCCGGCCGATTCCACACCTCAGCGAAAACCTGGTCGACCATCACCTCCATGAACGGCCCTTGCACCTGCGGCGCCGGGAACCCGCTCACTTCCGCGAACATCTCCACTCCCCGCGCTCGGCGGGCGGGGTCAACGGTCGGTTCGCTCACCGTGCCTCCTGTCGATGACCAGCCGCTGCTGGCCCGGGGAGCCTGTGGAGCCGGAGGCGGGGATTGAACCCGCGACCTGCCGCTTACGAGGCGGCTGCTCTGCCACTGAGCCACTCCGGCACGACCCGCCACCGCCGCCGGGCGGCACAGGAACGCTCCGTAAGTCTGCCACAGACTCCAATTCGGCCAGCATTCCTGGCAGCGGTGATGGTTCGGGATGAGCCTGCTGCGCCCAGGCGTTGGCCATGACAAAGAGCCGCGTCGTACGGAGGTAAGTGTGAAGGTCGAGATCTGGTCGGACGTCGTCTGCCCGTGGTGCTACATCGGGAAGCGCCGCTTTGAGAAGGCGATGGCGGCCTTCGCCCACCGCGACGGGATCCAGGTGGAGTGGAAGGCGTTCGAGCTCGATCCCACCTCCACGAGCGCGACAGAGGCAGATCCTCCGGGAGCCGGCGACCACGCCGGACGCATCGCCCGCAAGCTCGGCACCGACCGTGCGCAGGCGCAGGCAATGATTGACAACGTCAGCTCGGCCGCCCGCTCCGAAGGCCTGGATTTCCACTTCGAGCGCGCCGTCCGGGCTAACACCGTCCTCGCACATCAGGTCATCCACCTGGCCGGCCTTCGCGGCGTGCAGGACGCGGTGAAGGAGCGGCTGCTGCAGGCGTACTTCACTGAGGGGGCGGCCGTCGGTGACCCCGAGACGCTGATACGCCTCGCGTCCGAGGCAGGTCTTGATGCCGCGGAGGTACGGACCGCATTGGCCACCCAGGCTTACGTTGACGATGTCCAGCGCGATGAGTACGAGGCGCGGCAGCTCGGCATCAGCGGAGTCCCGTTCTTCGTGATCGACCGCAAGTACGGCGTCTCCGGCGCTCAGCCGCCGGAGGCTCTGTTGCAGGTTCTCGAGCAGGCGTGGAACGAGAGCCACCCGGTACCCACTCTCGCCACGATCGGCGGCTCGAGCGATGGAGATGCCTGCGGTCCGGACGGTTGCGCCGTCTGACTTTGGGATCCGCATGAAGCTGGGGTGTTTGCTGGTCTAGGCTTCAGCCCCATGACAATGCCCGGCGGGCCTGCGACCGCAGAGTCGCACAACGGCTCCCCGGAGGCCCAGACTGCCACCCTTCTGGTGGCTGAGGATGACGAGGGTTCGCGGATCGCGTTGGCGCGCAGTCTTGAGCGCTATGGCTACCGGGTGCTCGAAGCGGCCGACGGCGAGCTGGCCCTCCACGTCTTCGGCGGTAACCCCGGAATTGATCTCGTCATCCTCGATATCGGCCTGCCTCGCCTCGACGGTTTCGCTGTCCTGTCCCGGCTCCGCCAGCTCAGTGATGTGCCGGTGATCATGCTGACCGGTCGCGGCGAAGAGGTCGACCGCGTCGTGGGACTCGAACTCGGGGCTGATGACTACGTCTTGAAGCCCTACTCGTTACGCGAATTGGTGGCTCGCGTGCGGGCCCGGCTGCGGCGGCGCCCCAACGGCGAAGACCGGCGTCCGGCGGGTGCCGAGCCAATGGTCTACGGAGACCTGACCATCGATTCCCGGGCCCGCGAGATTCATATCGGCGGCGAAAAGATCGATCTCACGGCGCGCGAGTACGAGCTTTTCGCCTTCCTGGCCAGCCATCCACGCGAGGTGTTCAGCCGCGAGGAATTGCTCGAGCACGTGTGGGGCACCCGTTTCCAGGACCCGGCGACCGTCACCGAGCATGTCCGGCGGGTGCGCGCGAAGATCGAGAAGCATCCCCCGACTCGCAAGGTGCTGACCACCTTGCGCGGAATGGGCTACCGCTTCGACCCGTGAGGTGGCCGGCTCAGTCGCGGCTTTCGTGAGCGTGCCGGGATCCGCAGACTGATGCGCGGGAGCATGAGGTACGACGACCCCCGTCGTTGAGCCGTACCACCACCGAATCGCGCGGCACGTCGTGGCCGACCACTCGGCCCTCGCCTTCATCGGTCGTCACGCTCTCGCCGATGGAGGGGGCGCTGGCCTTGAACTGGGTGTAGAGCGGGTGCTCGTATTTCAGGCAGCACATCAGCTTTCCGCACGCCCCGCTGATCTTCAGCGGGTTGAGCGGCAGGTCCTGATCCTTGGCCATCCGCACGCTGACGGGCTCGAAGTCCTTGAGGAACGTCGAGCAGCAAAGGTCTCGTCCGCACGGTCCGATGCCGCCCTGCACCCGGGCTTCGTCGCGAGCGGTGAGCTGGCGGATCTCGACCCGGCCGGAGAGGGTGCGTGACATGTCGCGGACCAGCTGGCGGAAGTCGACCCGGTGGGCTGAGGTGAAGTACACGGTGTAGCGGTTGGCGGCGCGGACGTAATCGATGGCCACGATCTTCATGTCGAGCTCCAGCTCGCGCGACAGCCGCTTGGCCGCCACCCGCGCCAGGGCTTTCTTCTGCCGGGCCTCGGCAGTGCGTTCGAGGTCTTCGGGGCTGGCCATGCCGGCCAGCATCGGCAGGCCGCCCACCGGATCGCTGATGTATTCAGGCGCCCAGACGCATTCCGCCACCTCCGGGCCCTCGGCGGTCGGCACGAGCACCATGTCGCCGACGCCCGGCGTGTACGGCCCCGGATCCAGGTAATAGAGCTTTCCGTTCCGGTCGAACGAGACCGCGCACATCATCGTCACCGCAGCACCTCCGGCGGCAGCGTAACCGCAACCCGTCCGCGGCTTGGCCCGAGTGGGTCAGGCGGGCGTCTGTTGCAGCTGCACGGCGAGCGACTCGATGGCGAGCTGGGGTGAGATGCCGGTGTATTCCAGCAGTGATTCGCGGGCCAGCAGGATGGCTTCAATGCGCCGCAGGGTCTGCTCCGGGCGGGTGCTGCGGGCAGCCTTTTCCATCGCCGTGCGCTGATCATCGTGAACCGTCTCGACGTCAGCTCCCACCTGCATGGCCAGCAGGTCGCGATACCAGGCGACCAGGTCGATCAGGGCGTGATCAAGCACGTCACGGATGCCGCGGCTGGCCCGGGACTTCTGCCGTTTCTGCAGGTCTTTCATGGCTCCGGCTGCCCCGCGGACCTTCACGGCGCCGGTGGAACCGCGTCCACTGCCGGCCTTGGATCCGCTCAGAGTCGCTTCGAGATCGGCCAGCTCCTGCACGTCACGGTCGGCTGAGGACGCCCCCGATTCTTCCGCGGCGGCCTCGTAGAGATCGGCGGCGGCCCCAAGTGCATCGGCTAGGCCGCCGAGACGGGTCGGCAGCCGCAGGACGTCAGCCCGCCGGGAACGCGCGGCCTCATCGGTAGCCAGCCGGCGGGCCCGACCGAGGTGTCCCTGCGAGGCGCGGGCGGCGAAGGCGGCGATGGCTGGGTCGATGCCTTCGCCGATGAGTGCCGCTGTCAGGTCAGCGCTGGAGGGCATCCGCAGCTGGACCTTGCGACAGCGCGACGCGGTGGTGACGAGCATGTCAGCGGCCGACGGCGCACACAGCAAGATCACGGTGCGCTCCGGGGGCTCTTCGAGCGTCTTCAAGAACGTGTTTTCGGCTTCTTCGGTGAGCCGGTCGGCGTCTTCGATGATCAAGATGCGCCAGCGACCCACGCCTGGTGAGGTGGCCGCCTTGCGCACCAGTTCCTTGGCTTCACCGATGCCGATCGACAGGCCTTCAGGCGACACGATCACCAGGTCGGCATGGACCCGCGCCAGCACTGCCTGGCATCCCGGGCAGTGGCCGCAGCCGGTGCGGGTGTCGCACTGCAGGGCCGCCGCAAACGCCAATGCCACCACTGAGCGGCCGGAGCCAGCCGGGCCGGTAATGAGCCAGCTCTGGGTCATCGAGCCACCGGCGGCGGCATCCATCAGCGCCGGAACGACGTGGTGTTGCCCGGTGAGGGCGGCCCAGACCCCACCCTGAGGCGCTTCGTCGCTCACCCCGATTCACCCACGCCTGCCAGCGTATTCAGCAGGGCGTCGACGGCAAGGCGCACGGCATCAGCGACCTGATCCGGTGCACCGGCAGCGTCGATGATCGCGTAGCGGGCCGGCGCCGCCTGTGCCAGCGTGCGGAACCCGGCGCGTACTCGGGTGTGGAACTCCATCGCCTCCGCTTCGAGCCGATCAGCGCGCCCGCCGCGGCCGCGGGCCCGCCGCAGGCCATCTTCGGGAGGCAGGTCGAGCAGCAGCGTCAGATCAGGGACCAACCCCCCGGTCGCCCAGACGGAGGTCCGCGTGATCTCACCGATGTCCAGGCCGCGTCCATAACCCTGATACGCGATCGACGAATCCAGGTAGCGGTCGCTGATGACGACGGCTCCGCGCGCCAACGCTGGGGCGACCACATTGGCCACGTGCTCGGCGCGATCGGCAGCGTAGAGCAGCGCCTCGGTCTGGGCCGTCACCGACGTCGCCGGATCGAGCAGCAATTCGCGTAGCTGCGCCCCGACCGCGGTGTCGCCCGGCTCATGGGTGACGACGACGGAGTAGCCACGACCGGCCAGGTCATCGGCGAGCACCCGCAGCTGAGTTGTCTTGCCGGTGCCTTCGCCGCCCTCGAAAGCGAGGAAGACACCGCGGACACCGCGGGACAGGACCGGCGGGGTGGTCACGACTTGCGGGCGCGGGCCGCCTTCGTCGCCTTCTTGGCAGGCGCCCGCTTGGTGGTGCGGCGGGCCTTGGCGGGCGCCGGACCACGGGCGCGTCGGTCAGCCAGGAGCTCACTGGCCCGAGCTGCGGTGATCGATTCGATCTCGTCGCCCTTGCGCAGACTGGCGTTCGTCTCGCCGTCGGTGACGTAGGGCCCGAAGCGACCTTCCCGGATGACCATCGGCTTCTCGCTCACCGGGTCAGCCCCGAGCTCACGTAGCGGAGGGGCAGCGGCAGCCCGGCCGCGCAGCTTGGGAGTCGCCAGCAGCGCCAGTGCCTCGTCCAGCGAAACCGTGAGTAGCTGGGATTCCTCGGCCAGTGAGCGGGACTCGCTGCCGCGCTTCACGTACGGGCCGTAGCGGCCGTTCTGCGCCGTGACCGGCTCGTTCTTCTCCGGGTCGACGCCCAGGGTGCGAGGCAGGGTGAGCAACGGCAGGACGTCGTCGAGGGTGACCGTCGCCGGGTCCATGGTCTTGAACAGGCTGGCCCTCGCAGGCGCCGGGGCTGCAGCGGCCTTGGCAGCTTTGGCGGCCTTCTTGGGCTTTCCGTTGCTCGATGCCCCGACGGTCACCGGCTCGGGAGCGGGAGCTGGAGCCGCGATTGCTCCGCGTTCGATGTAAGGGCCGTACCGACCAATTTTCAGGGTGACCGGCTCACCGGTCGCGGGGTCGATGCCGAGATCGCGATCGCCGCTCGGCTGTGAGAGCAGCTCCAGCGCGCGCTCGACGGTGAGCTCGTCGGGTGCCAGGTCGTCGGGCAGGCTGGCCCGGGTGGTCTCCTCGCCGCTGCCGACCGTCACGTAAGGCCCGTAGCGGCCCACCCGCACCAGGATCGGCTGCCCGTCGGGCGTCTCGCCGATCGGAATCGAGTTGATCTCGCGGGCATCGATGTCGGCCAGCCGCGACTCGACCATGGCCTTCAGGCCGCCGGCGCGCGCCATCCCGCCCTCGCGGCCCTCGGCACTGCCGAAGTAGAAGCGCGTCAGCCACTCGGTCGATTCGCGGGTGCCCGAGGCGATCTCATCGAGGTCGTCCTCGACGCTGCTGGTGAACCGGTAGTCGACCAGCCGGCTGAAGTGCACCTCGAGCAGGTTGACGACGGCGAACGCGAGCCAGGTTGGCACCAGCGCGCTGCCCTTGCGCCAGGCGTAACCGCGATCGGTGATGGTGCCCAGGATGCTCGCGTAGGTGCTCGGGCGACCAATGCCCAGCTCCTCCATCGTCTTGACCAGGCTCGCCTCGGTGAATCGTGCGGGCGGCGAGGTGGTGTGGCCCTTGGGCTCCAGGCTGCGGGTGGTCAGCCGGTCACCCTCGTGAACGGGGGGAAGCCGGCGCTCGCGGTCTTCGAGTTCGGCGTCAGGATCGTCGCTGCCCTCGACGTAGGCACGCAGGAAGCCGGGGAAGGTGATGACCTTGCCGGAGGCCTGGAAGGTGGCATTGGCTCCTGCGTCGGGGCCAGAACCGACCCGCGCCGCGAGCCGCACGGTCGCGCTGGTGCCAGTGGCGTCAGCCATCTGGCTGGCAACGGTGCGCTGCCAGATCAGCTCGTACAACCGAAATTCGTCGCCGTTGAGCTGACCCGCGAGCTGACCGGGGGTGCGGAAGCTGTCACCGGCGGGCCGAATGGCCTCGTGAGCCTCCTGGGCGTTCTTGACCTTGCGGGTGTACGCCCGCGGCTTCTCCGGCACGTATTCGGGGCCGTAAAGCTGCCTGGCCTGCGTGCGAGCTGCCGAAATCGCCGTCTCCGAAAGCGAGGTGGAGTCGGTACGCATGTATGTGATGTAGCCGTTTTCGTAGAGTCGCTGAGCGATCTGCATCGTGCGCTGGCTGGAGAAGCGCAGCTTGCGACCGGACTCCTGCTGCAGCGTGCTGGTCATGAACGGCGCATAAGGGGAGCGACGGTAGGGACGCTCCTCGACGCTCGTGACCGAGAAGCTGGCGTCGCGAAGCCCCTCCGCGAGGGCGCGCGCGGTGGCCTCGTCGAGCTGGCGGGCGCCGGCAGTGGTCAGCGTGCCGACGGAGTCGAAGTCGCGGCCGGTGGCGACCCGGGAATCGCCGATCGTGACCAATGTGGCCGGCAGCGGGATGTTTTCATCGGAGGAGGCCACGAAAAGGCCGTCGACGTCCCAGTAGCCGGCGGCCCGGAAGGCCATCCGGGCTTTCTCTCGCTCGACCAGGATGCGGGTTGCGACGCTCTGCACCCGGCCTGCGGAGAGCTTGGGCATCACCTTCTTCCACAGGACCGGCGAGACCTCGTAGCCGTACAGCCGGTCGAGGATGCGGCGGGTCTCCTGTGCGTCGACCAGCCGGTCGTCGATCTCGCGGGGATTGTCGACAGCCGCCCGGATGGCCTGCGGGGTGATCTCGTGGAAGACCATCCGCCGCACCGGAACGCGGGGCTTGAGGGTCTGCAGCAGGTGCCAGGCGATCGCTTCGCCCTCGCGGTCTTCATCTGTCGCCAGGAAGAGCTCGGTCGCGTCCTTCAGGAGGGCTTTGAGCTTGGCGACCTGCGCTTTCTTATCCGCTGTAACGATGTAAAGCGGCTCGAAACCGTTGTCAACGTCGACGCCGAGGCGGGCCCAGGGCTTGCCCTTGGCGGCTGCGGGCACGTCGGCGGCATTGCGGGGGAGATCCCGGATGTGGCCGATGCTGGACTCGACGAGGTATCCGTCGCCGAGGTAGCCGGCGATGGTGCGTGCCTTTGCCGGCGACTCCACGATGACCAGACGCAGCCCAGGGGCAGCGGTGTCAGCACCCCTGGTCGGCGTAGTCGGCGTGGCCTTTGCGCGCGGCGGCAATGCTTCCTCGATTCTGCGAACGGTCAGGTGTGACCGATGGCGACGGGCGGGAACCCGGAAGAGAAACTCCCTGGGCCTCTGCGGCGTCAATGTACGGGGCGGTAGTGACTATTCCGCTTCGGGTCACCTTCGGACCCGAGTTGCTGACCCGGTTAGACCCGTCTCACAGTGCCGCCGGTGTGGAGCTGAGCGTAACCAGGCGCCCCGGTAAACGCCGGGTGCCCCGCCGATAATCCGGCGGGGCACCCAAGGTTGCGCTTACGAACCACTCACACCGGTCAGACCGGCACCGACGCCGATTCAGGTGCGGCGGCGTTTCCGCTGGGGTCGTCCCCGCCACCAGGTCCATCAAGCGCTTTGGAGCGACGCTTGCTGTTCCAGATGACGCCCAGCAGGATCAGCACCGCGACGAGCGCGATGGCGATGCGGATCGGGTTGCTCTGGTCCTTGCCGACGGAGAACTTGACGACGGCCGGGACGATCAGCAGCGCCACCAGGTTCATGACCTTGATCAGCGGGTTGATGGCCGGACCGGCGGTGTCCTTGAAGGGGTCACCGATCGTGTCGCCGATGACCGTGGCCTCGTGCACTGCCGAGCCCTTGCCGCCGTAGGCGCCGTCCTCGACCATCTTCTTCGCGTTGTCCCAGGCTCCACCGGAGTTGGACAGGAAGACGGCCATGAGGACACCACCGCCGATGGCGCCGCCGAGGTAACCGCCCAAGGGCGCGTAACCCAGGCCGAACCCGACGGCGATCGGTGCCAGCACCGCCAGGGTGCCTGGCGTGATCAGCTCACGAAGCGAGTCACGGGTGCAGATGTCGACGACGCGTCCGTAATCCGGCAGCTCCGTGCCGTCCATGATCCCGGGCTTGGTACGGAATTGCTCGCGCACCTCGAAGACGACCCGGCCGGCAGCACGGGAGACCGCACTGATAGCCAGACCGCTGAAGAGGAACACGACCGCCGCGCCGATGATCAGACCGACGAGGACATCCGGTGAGGCGATGTCCAACACGCGGGGGCTGGCTCCGCCGATACCGACGGCTTTGGCGACCTCGACCCGGACGGTCTCCGTGAAGGAGCCGAACAGGGCGGTGGCAGCCAAGACAGCGGTAGCAATCGCGATGCCCTTGGTGATGGCTTTCGTCGTGTTTCCCACGGCGTCCAGGTCGGTGAGCACCCGGGCGCCCTTCTCGTCGATGTCGCCGCTCATCTCGGCGATGCCCTGGGCGTTGTCACTGACCGGCCCGAAGGTGTCCATGGAGACGATCACGCCGACCGTGGTGAGCAGGCCGGTGCCGGCGATGGCGACGGCGAACAGGGAAACCAGAATGGTGCCCATGCCCAGCAGGTAGGCACCGTAGACGGCGGCGCCGATCAGCAGGGCGGAGTAGACCGCGGATTCCAGCCCGATGCTGATACCTGCCAGGACGGTCGTCGCCGGGCCGGTAAGGGCCGCTTCGACGATGTCCTTGACCGGCTTGCGCGAGGTCTCAGTGAAGTAACCCGTGAGCAGCTGGATCGTGCCCGCCAGGATCAGTCCAATAAGCACCGCCACGAAGGAGATGACCTGCGGGTTGCCCTTGGCGTTGGGGACGATGCTTCCGGTGAGATCCTTGAAGGAGCTCGGGAGATAGGTGAAGCAGACGATCGCGGCGCCGACAACGGAGACACCGGCGCTGACGAAGAAGCCACGGTTGATCGCCGTGAGGCCGTTGCGGTCGCCTTCGCGAGGGTTAGTCACGAAAATGCCGATGACGGCCGTGATCACACCGACCATCGGGATCGCAAGCGGGAAGACCAGCCCCTTGGACCCGAAAGCCTGCTTGCCCAGGATGAGCGCGGCGACCAGGGTGACGGCGTAGGACTCGAACAGGTCAGCGGCCATGCCGGCGCAGTCACCGACGTTGTCACCGACGTTGTCAGCGATCGTCGCCGCGTTACGCGGGTCGTCCTCCGGGATACCGGCTTCGACCTTGCCGACCAGGTCAGCGCCGACGTCAGCAGCCTTGGTGAAAATGCCGCCGCCCACCCGCATGAACATGGCGAGCAGGGCAGCGCCGAAGCCGAAGCCCTCCAGCACCTGCGCCGCATCCTTCTTGAAGATCAGCACGACGACGGACGCGCCCAGCAGACCGAGGCCGACCGTCAGCATTCCGACGGCGCCGCCGGTGCGGAAGGCGATACGCATGGCGCGCTGCTCGCCTTCGTTCTGGGCCGCGGCGGCAACCCGGACGTTGCCGCGTACCGCCAGACTCATGCCCGAGAAACCGACTGTGAACGATGCCAAAGCCCCGATGACGAAGAACACTGAACGCCCGATGCGGGAGGCCGTGTTGTCAGCCGGGAGCGCCAGCAGGATCAACGGGATGATCACCACGAAGACGGCGAGCGTCTTGGCCTGGCGGCGCAGGAACGCTTCAGCGCCTTCCTGGACGGCCAGGGCGATCTGTCGCATGCGGGGGGTCCCGGTATCCGCTGCGAGGACCTCGCGCGTGAGTGCGTATGCGACTCCGAGCGCCAGAATGGCGATCACACCGATCACGACGACGAAGCCTTTTTCGCTTCCGGTCAGTGAAAGGGAGTCGCTCACCCCTGAGGCGAGCGCCGACATACAACCTCCAGATCAGCTTCGGTGGGCAGCCGGAAGGGGCAGATTGCCGACTTCGGATGCACCGCCAGGCACCGGTTTGGCCGGCCCTTGGGTGGACATTTGTGTGGACAGACGTACAGCGGCCGCATTATTGGGGCCGCTGAAGGGTGAAGTGTAACGCCAGCGCAATGTTCGGCTGGCCGAAAGTTGAGTACTCGCTGGGTACACCGCGATTACGCCCTGCTAACCCGCCGGAAACGTTCGCTAGGAGACGGCGACCGCCCACCTCATGGTGACGACCGTCCCACCGGCCGCGGACCGGTCGCCAATCGTGACGTCGTCGACGAGCCCGGCGATCACGGCCAGGCCGAGAGCCGGCGATAGCTGGTACTCCTGGTCGGAGTCGCTGAAGGTCGGAAGTTGCTCGCCGCCGGGCCCGCAGTCAAGGACTGCCACCTCGAGGACTGCGTCGTCATCTTGGAACCTGACGACTATCGGCTCCCGCGCGCCGGTCTCATGATGGACCGTCACCGCCCGGGAGCAGGCCTCACCCACGGCCAGCTTCACTTCGTCGATGGCAGCCGGGTCGAGTCCGATCCGCCGGCCCAGCGCCGCCGCCACCAATCGGGCGGTGCGGACATGAACCGCCAGCGCCCCGATGTGGAGCTCGACCTTAGGCATCGAGGCCCGCGCCGAGGTGGGCGGTCCAATGGGAAGCAGCAGACATGGGGGTCAGCCGGCTCAGTCGCCGGCGGCCAGCGCCTCAGCGACGGAGGCGTGAATCGGAAAGACTTTGGTGAGCCCGGTGATGCGGAAGATCTTCAGGATGCGCTCCTGCGTGCAGACCAGTCGCAGGGTGCCCTCATGGGCGCGCACCCTCTTGAGCCCGCCGACCAGCACGCCGAGGCCAGTGGAGTCCAGGAAGTCCACGCCCTCCATGTCGACCACCAGGTGGTAGGCGCCGCTGGAGACGAGGTCGATCAGCTGCTCGCGGAGCTTCGGTGCGGTGTAAACGTCAATCTCGCCGCCGACCTTGACGACCGTGTGGTCACCCTCTTGGTAGGTGCTGAGCGACAAGTCCACGAAATCCTCCAGGAGTCGGATGCTGATGGCAGTCTCCTGCGCGATGCCAGCACCTGACTTCTTACCTCCTCGCGGGCGATTTATCCGCCTGGGCCTTGCTGATCTTGGGCGGATCTTGCCCACAAAAGCGTCGGCTTCCCGTTTCGGTCGGCGGAGACTCATAGATTTGCCGGGTGACGCCCGGGCCTGCGCCGAGTGGTCTGCTCCTGCGGCGACTCACGCTGGACCCGCGCCGGGCCGACGCCATTACCCACGTACAGGAACTGCCCCCACGACCCGGTCGCCGGGTCGACTGGCCCGACTGGGCGGACGCGTTGCTGGTGCGGCGTTGGCAGGGTCGCGGGATTGAAAAGCCGTGGGCGCACCAGGTCGCACTGGCGGCGCACGCCTGGGCGGGTCGTTCCTGCGTAGTCGCCACCGGCACAGCTTCGGGAAAGTCGCTCGGTTACCTGTTGCCGGTCTTGACGAAGCTGCTTGCCGCGCCGGCAGCCCGCGCCCTGTACTTGGCTCCGACGAAGGCGCTGGCCCGCGATCAACTCACCGCGATCCGGGCCCTCACGCTGACCGGGGTGCGGGCCGCTGCCTATGACGGTGATACCCCGTGGGATGAGCGGGACTGGGTACGCACCCACGCGACCTATGTGCTGAGCAACCCGGACATGCTGTCCGCCGGAATCCTGCCCCAACATGCCCGTTGGGCGGCATTTCTGCGAGGTCTCGAATACGTCGTGATCGACGAGTGTCACCAGTACCGGGGCGTTTTCGGCTCCCATGTCGCGCAGGTGCTGCGCCGGCTGCGACGTGTTTGCGCTCGCTACGGCGCCCACCCCACTTTCGTGCTGGCGTCGGCCACCGTGGCCGATCCGGCGACGACCGCGTCGCGGCTCACCGGCCTGCCCGTTGAGGTGGTCGATGACGATGCGTCCTCGCGGGGCCCGCTTACCTTCGCGCTCTACGAGCCCCCCTTCTCGCAGCTGCGGGGCGAGCATGGGGCACCCGTACGCAAGTCCGCGCTGTCTGAGACGTCGGCGCTCCTCGCTGACCTGGTGGCTGACGGAACGCCCACCATCGCCTTCGTGCGCAGCCGCCGGGCGGCGGAAACGACTGCGCTGTCGGCGCGGCGCCTGCTGCTGTCGGCGGGAGGCCCGGAGGGTGCTGCCGCGGCACGCCGGGTGGCGGCGTATCGAGCCGGCTACCTGCCTGAGGAGCGCCGAGCGCTGGAGACGGCGCTCCGCTCGGGTCAGATGCTCGGGCTGGCTGCCACGAATGCTCTTGAGCTCGGTATCGATATCAGCGGCCTCGATGCCGTGCTGCTGGCCGGCTTTCCGGGCACGCTTGCTTCGCTCTGGCAGCAGGCGGGTCGGGCCGGCCGGCGTGGCACGGAAGCGCTGGCCGTCCTGATCGCCCGCGACGACCCTTTGGACACCTATCTCGTGCACCACCCGGCCGCGGTCTTCGGGCGACCCGTCGAGGCGGCCGTACTCGATCCCGACAACCCCTACGTGCTCGAGCCGCACCTCGAGTGTGCTGCCTCCGAGCTCCCGCTCACCGAGGCCGACCTCGCCCATTTCGGAGCGGAGGCCCCGCAGCTCGTCGACGACCTGGTGCGGCGGGGCAGGCTGCGCCGGCGGCCGACGGGCTGGTTCTGGACCGCACGGGAACGGCCCTCCGTCGACCTGCGCGGCACCGGCGGCGTGCCGGTCTCGGTGGTGGAGGAATCCACCGGGCGGCTGCTGGGCACGGTTGATCGGGGCAGTGCGCACACCCATATCCACCCCGGCGCGCTGTACCTGCATCAGGGCGACGCCTTTGTGGTCCGCGTGCTGGACGAGGACGACGCCTGCGCTCTGGTGGAGCAGGCGGACGTCGACTGGACCACGACCGCCCGCGAGCTGACCGATCTGCGGATCGTCGAGGAACTTCGCCGGCGCCAGGTCGGTGATCTGACCGTCTGCTTCGGGACGGTCGATGTCACCAATCAGGTGGTCGGCTACCAGCGGCGGCGGATCACCAGCGGTGAGGTGCTCGGCGAAGAGCCACTCGATCTGCCCGCCCGTCAGCTGCGTACCCGCGCGGTCTGGTATCTGGCGCCGGCTGATCTGCTGGAGCGGGCGGCACTCACGGAGGTCGATGTCCCCGGCGCCGCTCACGCGGCGGAGCATGCCGCGATCGGCCTGCTGCCGCTGTGGGCGACCTGCGACCGCTGGGACATCGGCGGCGTGTCGACGGCGCTGCATCCCGACACCGGTGAGGCGACGATTTTCGTCTACGACGGTGCGCGTGGCGGCGCGGGCTTTGCCGAGCGCGGGTTTCATCGCATCGACGGGTGGCTTGCCGCGACCAAAGCAGCCATTGATTCGTGTGAGTGCGCTGCGGGCTGCCCATCGTGCGTGCAATCGCCGAAGTGTGGCAACGGCAACGAACCGCTGGACAAGGCGGGAGCCTCGAGGTTGCTCGCCGAGGTAATCAGCGCGCTTGCCGGTCACGGCTGAACCGACGGTCCAGCGTGAGCCCGCGAGTGTGCCGCCATCGGTTCGCTCACCCGCACGCTGACTTCAACCCCCGAGTCGCCGTCCTCGAGCAGACACAGCTCAAGCCGGGCGCCGTTGCTGGCGGCGGCCGCTGCCGCTGCAACGCAGGGCGAAGCCGAGTTGGCCGCAGCGATGGCTGCCAGATCGGCCGCCGTCTCGGCACGCTGCCTGGCCAGGGCCGCCCGTCCGGCCTGGACCCAGAGGCCCGACAGGAGCGACGTCGCGAGCAAGCTGGCCACGACGAGGACCGTCGCCGAACCCTCCTCGCGGCCGCGGCCGTGGCACCCGCCCTTCACGGACTCGCGGCTTCGTCGATGGCGGTAGCGCTACCCGTGACGGTCGGCCTTCCGACGAACGCCGACAATCCTGGCGGGACCGCGACGCTGGAATCCACCGTCACCGTGATCTGATTCCCGTCGCGTGCGATGACGATGCCGGCTCCCGATGGCACCACCTTCGCCATTCGCTCCCGGACCGTGGCGTCCTGATCGCCCCGTGCAGCGGCGCGGGCTCCCGCCCGGGCTGCGTCGAGACAGCGGGCCTGCAGCGCCACCGCGCCCTGTAGCCAGAGCCCGATCGTCAGGACCAGCACCAGGCTTGGTAAGGCGAGCGCTAGCTCCGCGGTCGCGTAGCCGAAGGATTCGCGCCGCATCCTGACGAGAGTTCGGCTCAAGGCGCGAGATTGAGCGCACGTTCAATGACCGACTGCAGCAAGCCGTGAACGGCGCCGCTGTGCACCACGACCCAAAGAACGCCGGCAAACCCGCAAGCTGCCAGGGTGCCCACCGCGTACTCCGCCGTCGACATGCCGGCTTCGGCTATCGGCTGACTCGGCCGGAGGCGGCGTAATTGCCGATGGATGCTGGCTTTTGACCGGATTCCGGCTGTTGGAAAGTAAGCAACGTTTGACAACTCCGACAGTTCTGACACGGGCCCTCCCAAGCTCTGGCGTGGGAATGACGCTTGTCCTCGCCGCGTCCTTTGGGGAGCCCGGTCCGCCTGTCTGGTGACGGGCGTTGGCTCTCCACAGCCCGGGACGGTGACCTTGACTGCACCTCGACGGTCAGTAGGCGCGGCGAGCGACAACCGCCAAATGCTTGCGTCCGCGATTAATCACACCGTAATCTACGGCCGCTTGGCGTAGCCAGGGAGCCGATAAGCGGACTTCTGCTCGCCGTGGAGGTCCGTTGTGAAAGCTGCTGCCCGTACTGGATCGACCCGGCTGGCCGCTGTGACCACCGCCGCCGTCCTCGCCGCCGTGACTGTCGGGTGCGGCCATTCCTCGTCGAGCAGCGGCGGGGGCAAGAGCTCCGGTAGTGCCTCCCCGTCAGGTGCAGCGTCAGCCAAGACGACGGCCGCCGGCGACTTCGGCACGCTGAAGGCGATCTGCGGACCCGGCCATCCGAGTGGCCCGACCGGACGCGGCATCACCAACACCGAGGTGCGTATCGGGGTGCTGGCCGATCCAGGCAACACCGCAGCGCCCGGCCTGGAGCAAGAGTTCTTCGACGCCGCCGACGCGTTCTCCAAATGGTGCAACGCGGCAGGAGGCATCAACGGCCGGAAGATCGTCATCGACAAGTGGGACGCGAAGCTCTTCAACGTCGGCCAGGCCATGACGAACGCGTGTCAGAAGGACTTCATGCTCGTGGGTGGGGGCAACGCGATTGACCAGCCTGGCGTGAAGCCACGTTTGGCTTGCAAGCTCGCCCAGATCCCCGGCTACGACGTGTCGGTCGACGCTGCGAACGCCGGCCTTCAGGTGAAGGCCGCTCCGTCCAACCCGACCCAGTTCGGGTATGGACCGCTGCGATTCCTGATCAACGCCTACCCGGACTCGAAGAACGGATTCGGTGTCGGCAGCAGCAACCTGGCCTCGCTGGTACCGATCGGCAAGCGGGTCGCGGAGGCGTTGAAGGACAACGGCGTCAAGGTCACGGCGATCCAGGAGAAGCCGGCGTTAGTGGACAACTACCGGCCCTACATGGAACAGCTCAAGAGCACCGGCACCATCGGCCTTTACGAGTTCGAAGGCCAGAGCATCGCCCCGGAGATCCAGGCGATGAAAGACATCAGCTGGAACCCTCAGTTCATCGTGTTCACGTCGCAGTTCTACACACCGCAGACCGTCCAGGCCGCCAAGTCTCTGGGCACCTATCCACCGACCTATGTCGGGCTCAGCCACCTGCCCTTCGAGCTCAGCGGTCAGTTCCCGGTTCTTGCGCAGATCAAGTCTCAACTGGATGCGGCGGTCAGCAATCCACG
Source organism: uncultured Actinomycetota bacterium (assembly GCA_963839015.1). Lineage (GTDB taxonomy): Bacteria > Actinomycetota > Actinomycetes > Frankiales > Frankiaceae > DATAZK01. The sequence continues at coordinate 24,297 of CAWITL010000007.1, forward strand.
GTTCACCGAGTACACCGCTGAGGCCTACAGCGCCTGGACCTTGTGGGCCCAGTCAGCCTCCGCCTGTGGCGCGACCCTGACCTCCGACTGCGTCTTGCAGAAGGCCGGTGCTCACACCGACTGGACGGGAGGCGGCCTCACGCCACCGGTCTCCACGGCCGCCGATGCCACGCCCAGCAACTGCTGGCTGCTGATCCGGCTCACCACCACCGGTTGGGTCTATGACAAGAAGGTCACCGACCCTGACAATGGCGTCTACAACTGCGACCCGAAGAACACCATCAAGGTGCAGAGCTATACATAGTCCCGGCGCAGTCGCGTCGCTGTTGCCCGCTTGATCGCCCGATGTTGCAGGAGGAATGCATGCAGAACTTGACGGATCAGGTGGCAGTCGTGACCGGTGGTGCCAGTGGCATCGGGCTGGCGCTGGCCAAGGCATTTGCGCGTGAAGGATGCCGGGTGGTCATCGCCGACATCGAGGCCGCCGCCCTCGAGCGCGCCGCGGCGTCGCTACCCGAGGGCGTCCTGACGGTGCGTACGGACGTGTCGAAGGTGGAAGACGTCGAGGCGCTCGCGAACGCCGCCGTTGAACGGTTCGGCCGGGTCGACATCGTCTGCAACAACGCGGGCATCTCGACGTTCAACACCATTGAGAACCAGACACTCGAAGACTGGCGTTGGGTGCTCGACGTCGATCTGTGGGGCGTCATCAACGGTGTGCACACGTTCTTGCCGATCATGCGCAAGCAGGGAACCCCGGGGCACATCGTGAATACGTCGTCCGTCGCCGGACTGCTCAGCGGAGTGCCCTACATAGGCCCCTACGCCGTCGCCAAGGTGGGCGTGGTCTCCATCTCCGAAACGCTACGGACGGAACTACTGATGGCAGGCGCGCCGATCGGGGTGAGCGTGCTGTGTCCGAGTGGCACCAATACCTCTGTGATGGAAGCTGAGCGCAACCGCCCACCCCAGACCGGCAAGGAACAGCGCACACCGGACGCCGAAGAAATGCGCCTGATGATTCGTTCCGGATTCACCGGCCCGGACGGCAAGGAGCCGGAGGAAGTCGCCGAATTGGTGATCGATGCCATCAAGAACGACCGGTTCTGGGTGATTTCGCATAAGGACTTGCAGCCGGTGATCGAGGCGCGCTTTGCCGAAATCATCGACTCGATGCCCAAGGAGTAGCGACCTACGGCGCCAGCCCGCCGACGAGAAACTTCAGGTGCAAGCCGAAGAGCTCGTCGGCTTCCTTCGCGGAGATGCCGCGGGGATCGCCGCCGGGTCTGGACGGCGTGACGCTCGCCGACGACGCGTCAGGCCGACGGGTCTCTACGACGACGAAACCGGCGATCGCCCAGATGAGCAGCCGGCAGGCCTGCACCGCCGCATCCTCAGCAAATCCGGCAGTTTGGAGCGCTTCGACGAGCGGCTTGGATGCCTCCACGTACGCCGAGCGCCGCCCGCCGATGAGCAGCCAGGCTTCTGGTGTACTCCCCAACCGGTCGCGCAGCGAGGTGGCCCAATCAAGGGCAAAGGCGCGCCAGTCATCGCCGGTCCGGAAGGGCGGTACGACGTCTGTCAGCAGGTGGTCAGCCATCGCATCCAGCAACGCTTCCTTGTTGCCGACGCGCTTGTAGACGGGCACCGGAGAGACGCCGAGGCGGGCCGCGACGCTTCGCATGCTGACCGCGGACAGGCCTTCGGTCTGGAAGATCTCAATCGCCGATCGGACGATCTCCTCAGCCGTGAGGTCCAACGGCCGACGCCCCGACATCTCAGCTTCCTGACTGTCGCCGCGCGCCCGATGACCGGCTCTGGCCAGTGGCGACGCTCCACAAGAGAAGGCATTACGGTACCCCGAACGCTCCGCAGGGCGGCGTCGTGATCCGCCGCAATTCAGTGCAGCACCCCAGCGCCGAGTCCGGCGATGGCGGGGACGACAGCCAGCAGCAAAAAGGCCGGGAGCATGCACAGCCCCAGCGGGAGGGCCGCGAGCACACTCACCCGCCCCGCCCGCTCCATCCGGTCGAACTGGTCGTCCGCCCGCAACTGCTCGGCGACGGCGACCAACTGCTCGGTCATGGCACTACCCGTGCGTGAGCTGCGGCGAAAGATTGCCGCAATCGGCGCCAGCACACCGATCTCCGGCAACGCTTCCTCGATGCTCGCACCGTCAGCCATCGCTTCGCCGGCGGCACTGACAAGCGGTCCCAGGGGCTTCGGCAGGCAATTTCCGGACGCGGTCAGCGCGGCAGCGGGTACGGCGCCCGCGTCCAAGCAGGCGGCCAGCAGATCGGCGCAGGTGGCCAACAGCGGCCGCGGGACGTGGATTTGCGCCGGCGCGGGTGTCCGGTCGAGCAGCCGGCGCGCGACGTAGAGAACCAGGATCGCGGCGGCGACGCCGAGCGGTAAGGGCACCAGCACCCCCACGGCAACGGCCGCCATCACGCAACAGGCGTTGCGGATCAGCGACCTCGCGTGGATGGCGTTGAAAGCAACGCGGGGGCGCATTTCTGCGAGCGGGCGGACGCGAATTCTCGCGGCCTGCGCGGTCGACGGCCGGCCTACCGCCAGGGCTGCGCCGGCCATCAGAGTGGCAGCAACAGCTGCGACGACGCTTTCACCCACTGCCAGCCGCCGCCAGCCGATCGAGCCACGCGAGGCCCGCCAGATCCAGGGCAATGCCCACCAGAAGGCATAGCTGCCCGACGGCGGTGGCCAGCAGGACGTGGAGGGAGCCGGTGCCGGAGAGGGCGCCGAGCCCGAGGCCGGCGATCGGCAGGCCGGCCAGCAGATGTGCACTGGCCCGGGCGCCGGCCAACGTCGCGTCAGCCTCACGGGCGATACGAAGATCTGCCGCCGCGCCTTGCGCGATTCGCGCCACCGGTGCTGCCAACCGGGCCCCGGTCTGCCGGCAGACTGCCCAGCCGGCACCGAGCGCGGCGGCCGGCGAGCCAGGCTCCGCGTCGGCGCTCAACACCGCCGCCGGATCGCCGCCAATCGCGTCAGCCGCTGCGGCCGCCAACATGCGCGCCGCGATACCCCGCGGCGCGCTGGCAGAGCTTCCCGCCGCTTGCAGCGCCAGGGCCGGAGCAAGACCACTGCGTAGTTCGGCCGCCAGCGCGCGCAATGTGTCGACGTCCTCGCCGCGTTGGCGTTGCTGCGCGCTGACCCGACGATGCGCCCGCCACCGTCGGAGCAACACGTAGCCGGCTGCCGAAATGGTCAAGGTCGGGATCAACGCGAACCAGGCGGCAATCAGCACGACGCCTGATGCGGCCGCGATGGCGACCCGTCGGACGCTGCCAGCTCCCCAGCGTTCAGTCCCGCTGCGCCGCGATTGCCCAGGCGTATCAGGCACTTCCGGGGAAGGCAGCAGCGCAATCCGGGTGGGGGCGTCGAACGTCAACCAGCCGGCGCCGGCGGCAAGGCACCCGGTGAGCAGAGCCACGGAAGGCGCTGCAGCCAGGTTCATCAGGAGCTCGCGAGAATCGCTGGTGCTTCGCATGAGCGGGTGGCCAGCAGGGCCCTGAGTGCTCCCGCGCCGGAGCCCGGTAGTACCGGATGGCCGCGGCCAGACCAGCGCACGGCCGACACGGCACGTACGAGCCCGCTGCCGTCGCGCTCGAGTATGGCGATCTCAGCGACCGTCCTCGATCCTGCCCTGCTCCTGCTGAGATGCACTACGGCCCCGAGTGCTGAGGCGAGCAGGCTGTGCGCCGCGAAGCGTTCGACACCCGCGAGCATTGCCAGCGCCTCGATCCGGGCCGGGACGTCAGCGACACCGTTTGCATGCAGGGTCGTGAGTCCGCCGTCATGGCCGGTATTGCCCGCCAGCAGCATGTCGACCAGTTCGGGACCGCGCACCTCACCGACGATCACCCGGTCTGGACGCATCCGCAGGGCCTGTCGGACCAGGTCGCGAAGCGTGATTTCGCCGGCGCCTTCCACATTGGGCGGGCGGGCCTCGAGGCGTACTACATGGGGATGACGGACGGCCAATTCGGCGGCGTCCTCGACGACGAGGATTCGTTCGCCTGGGTCGGCAAGGGCCAGCAGAGCGCCGAGCAGCGTCGTCTTTCCGGTGCCCGCCCCGCCAGAGATCACAAAGGCCAGCCGGGCGGCGACCATGGCAGCCAAGACCTCGGCGAGTGGGGGAGCCAGGCTCCCTCCGGCCAGCAGAGTGGCGATGTCGAGCGGGCGCTGACGGTGTACCCGCAGGGACAGGCAGACGCCGGACAAGGCGACGGGGGGCAGCACGGCGTGCAGCCTGACTCCGCCCGGAAGGCGCGCATCGACGAAGGGGACTCCGGTGTCCAAGCGGCGCCCGGCCGCCGATGCGAGTCGGACGGCGATCCGTCGCACCTCGTCGTCGCTGGCGAACGTGAGTGCCTCTCGGCGCAGCCCGCCGCCGCGATCAACCCAAACCTCATCAGGGCCGTTCACCAGTACGTCGGTCACGTCAGGGTCGCTGAGCAGTCCGGCCAGCGGTCCGGCTCCGGTCAGCTCTGCTTGAACGGTGCGCAGCAGGTCCAACGCGGCGCGTGCGCCGACGCCGGCTGTGCGGCGATGAACCGCCGCGTCGATACCTGTCGGCTCCGGGCTCGTCGGGGCGCCCGCTTCGGCGATCAGGTCACGCCGGACGGCCGCGATCAGCTCGATGGGTGACGGGTTCACGCCGCTACGGCCGTGATGTCGGGTCGCAGCTGGCCCAGCAGCTCAGCGCACAAGCGCGCCAATGGCCCACGTGGCTGTCCCGGAGGAACCCCACGCTCGTAGTCGCGCGCCAGACCGGGTTCCGCGCGAATGGCCCCGGCTAGTGGGATGCCCAGCGAACGCGTGATGGCTTCGAGTGAGAGTCCGCTGGGTGCCGGGCCCCGGACGACGGCTCGTACGTCAGCAGCGTGGCCGCGCAGGGCAGTGGCGAGCTGGGCGGCCGCCGCGACCGCCCGCACTTGGGCGGGAACTACCAGATAGACGCGGAAGGCGTCGGACAGGGCGGCAAGTGAGACGTCGTCGAGGCGGCGGGGGAGATCGACAACGACCAGCGCGCAGCCTCGCCTGCCTTCGGCGAGGGCGCCCCTCAAGGCCGTCGCGCTGAGCCCCACCGGCTCGTCGCGATCGGTTGTCAGCAGCCGGAGTCCGCCGCGGGACGGCAGGCGCTCGATGAAGCCGCTGGTGACTCCCGCGTCAGAGTCGCCGGTCAGCAGCTGCGGCCAGCGATCGCCGGAGGCCGCTTCCATTCCAAGAGCCAGATCCAGGCCGCCGCCGAAGGGATCAGCGTCTACCAGGAGGGTGGAGGTCCCCTCCGCTCCCGCCGTTCGGCCCAAGGCCGCGGCCAGGGTGGTAGCACCAGCTCCGCCCTGCCCGCCGATGACGCAGATGACCGGTGCCCGGACGGCACCCTCAGAAGCCGCCGTCTCGAGCAAACCCACGAGCCAGCCCGCCGCGAGGGGAAGCACACCCACGTGGTCCGCCCCGACGTCAGCAGCCAGCTCCCACAGTGGCTGGTCAGCCATACCCACGAGGATCACCCGGTCTCGGTGCGGCAGCCGCCGCGCGGCCGGGGCCAGGTCAGCACCCAGCAACACCACGGACGCTGAGGACCAGGCCCGGGCGAGAGCTGGTGGGTCAGCAGCCACCACGGGAGCGGCTCCAGCCGCACCACACAGCCGGAGCAATTCGTCGAGCAGCAGCGGCTCGGCAGTGACCACCAAGGGTCGGGCAACCGGAGATGCGCCGGAAGGGCGGCTGTCGAGGGAGGAATTCACTGGCCGAGCATGCGAGAAAGGGCCTGTGGAGTGTGCGCTCCGTCCACAGGCCAATCGTGCTAAGGGCAGTCGCGGTCAGGTCACTTCTGGGAGCTCACCCGCGCGCCAGAGCTGCGCAGATGGCGAGTGAGTCCAGCGCACCAAGCTCCACCGCATGCGAACAGTGCGACACCCACGCTGCCAGACCTTCAGGTCCTCCTGACGCGTAGCCAGCGGCGGCATCGGCGTACTCGTGTCGCAACTCGAGATGCCCGACGTCGGGAGCGGTGAGTGCTTTGGGATCCAGCCCGCGCGCAAGCAGGACGAGCCGGGAGGCGCCGCGCGCGACGAGCCCATTGGACTCGGCGAATGGCTTGAGCGCCAGCAGCTCTCCGTGAACGATCGCGGCGACAACGACGGCAGGTGCTTTGGTGGGTTGCGCCAGCAGCTCGGCTAACGCTCCGAGGCGCCGCGCCACCATGCCGGCGTCGTCATCCTCGCGCGGGCGACCCAAACGTTCGCTCGATGTCAGGTCAGCGGCGGCGAGGACGTGCAGCCGGGCCAGCACCTGCCGCGGCGCCCTGATGAAAGTGTCGCGAAGGCCCCCCAGATCAGCGCTGATACGCAGCGCTCCCTGGATGACCGGGTTCGGGCTGCCGACGCTCCGTAGCTCATCGAGCGAGATCTCGACGCCTTCGAGCGCTGCGGAAGCTCGCGCCGAACGTAACCCGGCCTCGACCGAAACCTCGGCGCTTTGGCGGCGTAGCACCCGTGAGGCCAGCAGCCGGTCTACCGCTGTGCGTGCCCCGGCCGCTGCCTCGGCCACTCCCGGCAGCTGCGCGACCGCTGCCAGCGCGTCGTCATTCGCTGCGGAGCTGGCTCCTTGATCGGCGGGCACGTGATCCGACGCTACCCACGAAGATCAGGCCGCGTAACCTCCGGCCTACGAGTGTGAGCCTGCTGATGTGCGGGCACCCGGATCTTGATGGATCATCACCGTAGGCCGAGCCGCAGATCGAAGGAGAACCCCGGTGGCGAGTACGACACAAATCCGGACACCCGGTAGCGGTCACGGCTCCTTGAACCGCGAGGACGCGTCCATCGGCGAACTGGTGGCGACGGCGTCCCGCGACGTGTCACTGCTCATCCGCCAAGAGGTGGAACTGGTCAAGACTGAGGTCAAGGCCACCGCCACCAGCGCTGGGCTGGGAGCTGCTTTCCTCGGCGGGGCGGCGTTTTTCGGCGTCTTTGCTTTCCTTGCCATCACGATCGCTTACGGCGAGGGACTGCACGCCGCCGGGATCGGCCTGGCGTGGTCATTCGTGATCGTCACCGCGACCTACCTGATCATCGCGGGGCTGCTGGCGCTCTTTGGCAGGGCCAGGTTGCAGAAGGTCGGTCCGCCGGCCCGCACGATTGCGACCGTCAAGGATGACGTCGCGTGGATCAAGCACCCCACGGTCGCGCCGACGACGAGGATCCCGACACCGAAGGGGTAGTCGTCTCCGACGACGCAAGCTCCAGTCGTCTCCGACACCACATTGGCCAGTCGTCTCCGACACCACATTGGCCAGTCGTCTCCGACGACAATGCGCCAGCTACAGGCAACAATGCGCTTGTGTCAGTTGAGCCAGGAAGCGTCCTGATTCCAGGACCCTGGGCACATCGCGACATTTCCACAAATGGCACCCGGCTGCACATTGCTGAATGCGGCAGCGGGCCGCTGGTGCTGCTGGTACACGGCTTTCCCGAATTCTGGTGGTCTTGGCGCCACCAGTTGACGGCGCTGGCCGACGCCGGCTACCGCGCGGTCGCGTGTGATTTGCGGGGATTCGGCGCGAGCGACAAGCCGCCTCGCGGTTACGACATCTTCACCCTTGCCGCTGATCTGGCAGGTCTCATCAGGGCGCTCGGGGAACGGCGGGCGACCGTGGTCGGTCAGGACTGCGGCGGCTACCTGGCGTGGGCTGCGGCCACGCTGCATCCGGAAATGGTCGATCGGCTGGCGGTGGTCGGGGCGCCGCACCCGCTGCGGATGCGGCAGGCGATCTTCGGCGATCTTTCGGGGCAGCTCAAGGCGAGCAGCTACCTGCTTGGATTCCAGGTGCCGTGGAAGCCCGAGCGCGATCTCGTCAAGGACGACGCCGTGCTGGTTCGCGATCTGATGAGGCGTTGGAGCGGCCCCGGCTTTCCCGACACCGAGACCCAGTCGCGCAACCGGGAGGCCATGCAGATCCCGGGTGTGGCGCACAGCTCGATGGAGTACTACCGCTGGATCTTTCGCTCCATGTTTCGCCCGGATGGCTGGCGGATGCTGCACCGCATGCGTGAGCTCGTGATGGTCCCGACGCTGCAGATCCACGGCTTGCTCGACTCGTGCGTGCTGCCTGATGCGGCCAAAGGCTCCGGTGACTACGTGGCCGCGCCGTACGAATGGCGACCCATACGGGGGGTTGGACATTTTCCGCATCAGGAGGCGCCTGAGGCCTTCAACGGCGAGCTGCTCGACTGGTTGAAGTGAGTGACGACCGCGACCGCGACCCCGACGGCCGGCCGCGCAGTGCCCGGCCGCGCGATGCACTAGGCAGGCCCCTTCCATATGAGCTATATGAGCCGGCTGAGCGCCCCGGGGCTTCGGGTTCGTCAACGGGCCGTCCCGCCGATGCCGACGAGCTTGCTGAGCTGGAAGCCGCGGACTTCCCCCGGCTACTGGCCGGTGCCCAGCGTTTGCTGGATGAGGCCCGGCCGTTCGAGGCTCATGAGCTGCTCGAGGCGGCCTGGAAGCGGGCACCGGAGCCGCTACGACCGCTGTGGCGTGCGCTGGCTCAACTGGCGGTAGGCATCACCCACACGTTGCGCGGCAATCGGACAGGTGCGCAGGCCCTGCTCTCGCGAAGCGCGGCCGAGCTCGAAAGATGGTCAACACAGCAGCAGGCGCCCGGCCCGCCGTATCAGATCGACGCACCCGGGCTGGCGTCGGCGGCTCAGCGGATGGCGGCGACGGGGGCGGTTGAACCGGTGCGCCTTACTCGCGGCTGAGCCTTGGCTCAAGGCACCTCAGGCCGCGTGGGTCTGCTCGCTGGCGGCACGCTCCAGACCGTCAAAGAACCCGACCGAAATCTCCTCGAAGACCTGCGCGAACCCCGCCGGGAAATCCTCATCAGAGACGAGTGAGAACACCACGTTTGACCTCGAAGGGCCGGCGGACGTCACGCTGAGCGCACCATTCGCCGGCGCCATGCCATCGACCTGCACGCGAAAGTCCGAGACGTAGGCGATCGGAGTACGCCGCGGCGGAGCGGTGATCACATGCAGGGCGCGTTCGCCGCCGTCGCGCAGATGCAGAATGCCGGTGACCTCGCCCGGAACCGTGTGGTTCAGCGTGGTGGCGGGAAGGAAATCAGCAGCGTCAGGGCCCGTGATCAGTAGCAGCGCGACCGCAGGATCGCCGTCCACGATGCGGCTCGCGGACAGGGTGGTGGCCATTCGCCCTCCTCGGCAGCTCAACACCAATTTACCCCGACTGCTTGCAATTGCAACCATCGAGCAAGCAAATGTCGGCGCGGCGGCCGGCTGCTAGTCGCACCCACGGGTACTGACCGGTGCGGTAGCGGCAGCACCGGCTTGGGCGTCGCCGGCGACCTCGTCGGCAGTCAACGCATAGCCCGTATCGGCATTGTCGGTCGCCGCGGCGAAGACCACGCCGTAGACCTGCCCGGTCAGATTGATCAGGGGACCACCCGAATTGCCGGGACGCACTACCGCTCGCAACCCGTAGATCTCGCGCGTGACGTTCGACTGCGAGTAGATGTCGGCACCCTGCGCACTGATGCGATCGCGTACACGAGCGGCAACCGGCGTGAAGGGACCGTTTTCCGGGAAACCGAGGACGATCGCGGAATCGCCCGCAGATGCCGGCCGGGGGGCGAAGGGCAAGGGGGTCTGCCGCAATCCAGGGACGTAGAGCACGGCGACATCCCGCTTCGGGTCGAACAGCACGGTGGTCGCCGGCAACTCCTGTCCGTCGACTTCAACCGAAGGATGGGGGACTCCGGCGACGACATGAGCATTGGTCATGACGTGCTGCGGCGAGTAGACGAAGCTGCTGCCCTCGATCGACTTCTGGCAGGACGGTGCGGCGCCGGTGACCTTCAAGACGCTCGGCCGCGTCTTGGCGACCGCGGGACTGCTTGCCAGGGCCGGGTTCGGCGGCGACACCGGGACGATGGTGTCGCCACCGAGGCCCGCGAATACCTGTGGAAACCCTTGCTGCTCCACCAGCCGCAGGAAGTTCGCGAAGAGCTGCCGCGCGCTGCCGGGCACCAGGGAGTCGACCGCTTGGATGATTCCGCTGCCATGCACCTGCCGGCGCAGCGCCTCATACGGCGAACGGTTGACCGCGGTGGCCATCAACCACGCGACCAGCAGCACGGAGACAGCGGAGATGACCGCGCCCCCGATCGCGTCGACCAGCTGGGCCGGCTGCCATCGGATGCGCGTACGCACCCAGGAGCCGAGCGCGGAGGCGATGAGCTGGCCGAGGATGGCCCCGGCGAAGACGACGACGATGCCCGTCACCGGAGAGCGTCGTCCGGTGCCGATCAGCTGGCTGATGGAGGGCGCCAGCTTCGCCCCCACCACGGCTCCGCCGAGAAAGCCGGCGAACGACATGGCGCCGACCAGGAAGCCTTGCCGGTATCCCGAGATTCCAAAGGAGACGACAGCGACCACCAAGATCGCGTCGAGGAGGTCAAACACCGGGGTGCCCGCGCGAGGTCAATGGCGGACTCACTGCGGCAGCTCATTGATGGGACCCGGGGTCCAGGGCCTTTCCCAACCGCCCATCTTCAGCAGCCGGTCCAGCAGGCCTGCCGTGAAGCCCCAGATCAGCAGCCCGTGAACGGCGAAGGCCGGGCCAACCCATCCCGACGGATGACGTATCCGCTGGCGGGCTGAAGGCTCGGCGAGCTCGGCGACGGGTACCCGGAGCACCGCGGCCACCTCGCCGGCGTCGACGGGCTGGACCGCATGCGGCTCACGCCACCAGGCGAGTACGGGAGTGACCACGAAGCCGGTGACGGGAATGAAGAGCCTCGGGATCTCGGCGATGATCTCCACCGACCTCGGATCCAGCCCGACCTCTTCGACAGCCTCCCGAAGGGCTGCAGCCGTAGCCCCGTCATCCTCAGGATCGATCGCACCGCCGGGAAAGGCCGGCTGCCCGGCGTGGGAGCGAAGAGTCGCCGCTCGTTCGATGAGCAGGACGTCCGGACCCTGGGGTCCGACGGCGAAGAGCATCAGCACCGCCGCGGGGCGTCCGCCCGTCTCGGGAGGAACGAAACGGCTGAAGTCTTCGGCGCGTACGACATGTGCTGCAGCCGCCAACCGCCGCAGGCTTTCCGGCAGGTGGAACGCTGAATCCGCGTCTCCCTCTTTTCCGTCGTCGCCGATCTCGGCGGCGTCGGGGTCGGCGGCACCTGCGCTCAGGAGACTGCCTCCGCATCGCGTTTGACGAGCTTTTCGGCCACCTCGGGATCCGTGGGTCCGAGCCCGAATGAGGGACAGTCGCGGCTGACACCACACGCGCCGCAGGCGGGCTTTCGCGAGTGGCAGATGCGCCGGCCGTGAAAGATCAGCCGGTCGCTCATGATCGTCCATTCTTTGCGCGGAACGAGTATCGCAAGGTCGCTCTCGACCTTCACCGGATCGTCGTTGGTGGTGAGCTGCAGACGCCGGGCGAGCCGCCCCACATGGGTATCGACGGTGATCCCCGGGATATCGAAGGCATGCCCCAGCACGACGTTTGCCGTCTTGCGGCCCACCCCCGGCAGCTTCACGAGCTCGTCCAGCCGCTTGGGAACTTCGCCGCGATGACGCTCGACGAGTGCCGCCCCCAGGCCCATCAGCGACTGCGTCTTCGCCCGAAAGAAGCCCAGCGGCTTCAGCAGCTCCTCGAGAGCGGTGCGATCGGCCGCCGCGTAGGCCGCCGCGTCCGGGTAGCGGGCGAACAGCGTCGGGGTCGTTTCATTGACCCGTTTGTCCGTCGTCTGGGCCGACAGGATCGTCGCGACGAGCAGTTCGAGGGGGTTGGTGAAGTTCAGCGCGCATCTGGCGTCCGGGTGGATGATCCCCAGTTCGCGCACGATGCGGCGGGCCCGCCGGGTACGGGCCAGCGGAGTCTCTTCCCGGTCCTGCACAGCAGCAGCGTACGGGGCTTAAGGGTTGGGGTAAGTGCGTCGACCATCTGAAGTGAGTTGCGGCGCTCGATCTGCTGCGACCCTGCTGGGGGCCGAGTGACGGGCGATTTGTGGAAGAGCAACTGACGGGCAGCGGAGCAGTGGTGGACGGACGGCCAGGTGGCACTCCAGGCCGGCCGGGTATCGCGGTTCAGGAACGGAGACGGCTGGTGGGAGCCCAGGACGACCCGGTGCGCGTCGAGAAACGACGAGCGCAGGCCGAGTCGCGTGCGGCCCGGGCCGCAGCGCGTGCAGCTGCCAGGGCAATTGCACCCAAACGCGCCGCGGAGCTCTCGCATCTGAGCTTGGAAGGCCTGCGTGCCTATCGGACGGCTCTGGCAGCTGAGGAGGATCGGGTGTCGTATTGGCGCCGGATCATCCAGGCTCGGCTGGACACCGTGCGAATGGTGGAAGGCGTAAGAGCTGTGGACGCGAATGCGCTCAAGCCGGTGCTCTCCTCCGCCCGGATCGGGCGTGGACGTTCGGCCTTGGTCAATGTGGTGCCCGTGGACGACATTCCACCGCTGCCTGACCTCGAGCGGCTCTGGGAAGCGGTCCACGATGCGACTGGCCCGGAAGAAAAGAAACAGCTCGAGATCGATCTGGCGAAGGCCGAGCACGACCTCTCCGAATACCGACAGGCGCTGCACCGGCGGATAGCCATCGCGTCAGAGGAATTGATTGCGCGCTATCGTGACCATCCGCTTGACTGCCTGACCGCGCTGCCGCTCTAACGGGCGACGCGGATCGTGAACATCCGAGGCTGCTGATCCGAGCGAAAGTCGCCTGAAAGGGGCTAAATCGGCGGATAGCAGTTGGACTCACCGGGGGACCTATGGAGCATCCAGGTTCGGTGCTGGCATGCTGACGAGCGTGGAAGACCTGCTGGGACGCATGCCGGTCTTTGCGGGGCTGTCTGACGAGGCCCGCGGAGCCCTCGCTGAGCGTTTGACCCGGCGCCCTGAGCGGCGCAGCTCCGTCATCTTCGAGGAGGGCGAGCCCGGTGACCGGGTCTTCCTGATCCTGGCCGGAAAGATGAAGATCAGCCGGCGTTCCACGGATGGTCGGGAGAATCTGCTCGCCGTGCTCGGACCGGGCGACATCTTCGGTGAGCTCTCGCTCTTCGACCCGGGGCCGCGTACGGCTACGGCTACGGCGCTCACCGACGTCGAGCTTGCCTCGCTGGAGCACTCCTCTCTCAAGCCATGGCTTACCGACCGCCCAGAAGCCGCTGAGCTGCTGCTGCGGGTGCTGGCGCGCCGGCTCCGGCGCACCAATGAAGCCATGGGCGATCTTGTCTTCACCGACGTGCCGGGTCGGGTCGCCAAACAGCTGCTGGATCTCGCTGAGCGTTTCGGCGTTCCCGGCTCAGCCGGATCGGTTCGGGTCGAGCACGGCCTCACTCAGGAGGAGCTCGCGCAGCTCGTCGGCGCCTCCCGCGAGACGGTCAACAAATCGCTCGCGGACTTTGCGACGCGGGGCTGGTTGCGGCTCGACAGTCGGGCCGTGATCCTGCTCGATCGTGAACGGCTAGCTCGCCGAGCTCGCTGATTCCTTGAGTGAGGCCAGCAGCTTGCGGGTCTGGGCTTCCTCGCTGCGAGCCTGCGTGGCCACGGCGATATCCAGCGCTTGCTGGTAAGCCTGCTCAGCTCCCACGTCGTCGCCCGTTGCGTGCAGGGCGGTACCGAGCGCCCGCAACGCGAGCACGCGACTGCGCACGTCTTCGGCCGGGGTCGCTACCGCCTCGCGAGCGACCGCGAGCGCTTCGTCGAGCTGCCCGGCGTCGACCAGCGAACCGGCCAGATGGGCCAGCGCCTGCCGCCGTGGGAAGAGCAGCGTGCTGCCCGGGGCGGCCGCAAGGACTTCCCGAAGCCGCCGCGCGGCCTCGAGCGGCTCACCGCGAGCCCTTCTGACCTGGGCATCGAGCACGGCTACTCCGAGCGCCGCGTGCGGTTCCAGGTCGAGTCGCACGAGCACCCCGAGTGCCTGGCGGGCGCGTTGCGCGGCCTGGTCGACTTCACCCATCTCCAAGTGAGCCAATCCCGCCCCGGTGTAGGCGAAGGCAGCGTTGAGTGCATGGTCGCCCGCGTCGGCGGCCGCCAGTGCGGCCTCGAACAGCCGCAGCGCCTCGACCGGATCACCGGCTGCCCGGGCCGCGGCCGCCCCCGCGATAAGCGCAAACGACCGTCCCCAGTTGTCACCGCTTTCGGTGAGTGCCGCCGTAGCCAGTCCGGATTCGTGCTGGGCCGCCTGCACGTCTCCGAGTTCTGCGGCGGCCAGCGCGTCGATCGTGCGGCACATCGCCACCCCCCAACTCTCCGCCAGCGACTCGGCCAGCGGTATCAGAGCCTGGGCCGTCGCCCGGCCGTCCGCCAGCCGCCCCTGCAGCACCCGCACCAAGGCCTCAGTGCCCGCGCACCAGGCCAGCCCACCGGTGTCATCGAGCTCTCCGAAGAGTTCCGCGGCGTCGGCGAGCGCGCTGTCGGCGGCGGCGTAATCGCCGCGTGTGGTAGCAGACCAGGCCAGGTGTTCCAGCGCCCAGGCTGCGCCCCGGCCGTCTTCACCGCGCCGCGCGAGCTCGAGAGCATGCCCGAACCGCTCTTCCGCGCGTCGAAGCCGGCCCCCGTAGTAGTCGACGAGGCCCAGCTGGCGGACCGCCGCCGACATCCACCGCTGGCTGCCGGCGGCCCGGGCCTCTGCGAGAGCGGTCGTGAGGGTCTCAACCGCCTCGGCGTCGCGCCCCTGCTTTTGCCGTAGCTCGCCGAGGATCACCAGCACGGCGAGTCGCAGCTCGCCCGTTGCCCCTTCGAGGGCCGGTGCGAGCTCCGCATCAGCCTCCTCGAGCCGCCGGAGCGAGGCCAGCGCGGTCGCCGAGGTCATGCGTCGTGAAATGACCAGGTCCGGAGGCTGATCCTGCTCCCCGAGCCGGGCTGCCCGTGCCAGCAACTCGGCAGAATTGCGGTATTCGTCACGGGCCCGGGCCATCTGCCCGAGCCGGACCAGCGCGGCATAGCCGACGTAGCGCACCTGGCGTACCGAGTCGTCGGCGGCCAGATCCATCGATTCCGCCAGGGCCAAGGCCTGCTCAGTCTGCGTGCCGACGAAGGTGTCGACCTGGCTCTCATGTGAGCCACGGGCTGCCGCCCAGAGTGCCGCCCGCGCGTGGCGGCGGGCCCGATCGACCTTGGGCAAGCTGCCGTATGCGACGTCGCGGGCCATCGGGTGGGTGAAGGTCCACCAAAGCTCGCCATCCTTGGGGGGCTTCACCAGCTGGCGCCTCGTCAGTTCTTCCAGCGCAGACGCCACTTCCTCCTCCGGACGCTGGTCGACGACCGGCAGGGCTTGCGCGGCGAAGCGGATTCCGAGCACAGAAGCCGCGCGCAGCACCGACTTGGCCTCCGGATCAAGACCGTCGATACGGGCGGCCAAGACCGACTGGACTGCCGCCGGGAGTGCAGCGTCAGGTAACGGTCCGGATGCCACCCAGCCGTCTCCGTCGCGCAGCAGGAGACCGCGGTCGACAAGCAGATGCAGCAGCTCGGCCAGGAAGTACGGGTTGCCCTGGGCCCTGCTGAGCATCGCGCTGCGAAGGGGATCCGCGAGTTCCCCGCCGCCGAGATACGCGCGCAGCAGGCGATGGGCGGAGCTCTCGTCAAGCGGTGCCAACGCGAGGTTGAGGGCCGGATCGACGCCTGGAACCACCGGCGGCTCGCGACCGATCAGGACCAGCATGATGGGGCCGCGCAGCCGCTTGGCGACCTCGCCGATGGCATTGCAGAGCTCATCGGTAGCCCATTGCAGATCGTCGAGC
Source organism: uncultured Actinomycetota bacterium (assembly GCA_963839015.1). Taxonomy (GTDB): domain Bacteria; phylum Actinomycetota; class Actinomycetes; order Frankiales; family Frankiaceae; genus DATAZK01. The sequence continues at coordinate 40,097 of CAWITL010000007.1, forward strand.
ACGATCAGCAGAGGCCCTTCCACGGCCAGCGCCCGCAGCAGCGTGGCGACGGCATCCAGGACGCCGTCGCGTCCGTGCGGATCGGGCGGGGTGCCTTCTCGGGCATTGCTGACCTCGACGTCAGACTCGACCCCGAGCAGATAGAGAAGGCGATCGGCGAGTGCCCCGGGCATCCACAGGGGCGCCGGGTGCTCGAGGCGGGCGAGGGTGCGGTGCACGCGTTCGATGGCGACCTCGGGCGGGTCGCCATCCGCAATTCCGCAGGCCGTACGGACGAGCTCGACCAGCGGCGCGAGGTGGCGGCCTTCCCCGTAGGGCAGCGCCCGCCCCCATAGAACCCGTCCGTCCGGGAGCTCTCCCACATAGCGGACCAGCTCGCCGACGGTGCGTGTCTTACCGACTCCCGCTTCACCGCTGACCGACACCATGATCGGCCGGTCCGTCTCGGTCATTTCCAGACTCGCCTCCACGAGCCGGGCGACCTCTGCCTCACGGCCGACGAACGGTGCCTCATCGCCAAGGCCCAGCTGACCAGTGCCAGTCGGACGAAGGGTCACCAGCTCGTAAGCGGCGACCGGCTCGCGCTTGCCTTTGAGGCGCAACGGGGCCAGAGCGCGCCATGAAGCGAGCGTCATGGTGGCGACGGCGGTCTCGCGCCCGGCGAATATCGAGCCAATGGCGGCCGCGTCCGACAGCCGAGAGGCGGTGTTGACCGTGTCGCCGACGACCGTATAAGACAGCGACGCCTGCATTCCGGCCAAGACCTCGCCGGTGTTGAGTCCGACTCGCAGACCGAGCCGCCGACCGCCGCCGAGCTCTTCGGCGATGAGCTGGCCGACCTCACGTTGCATGCTGACCGCGGCCCGAACGGCCCGCTCAGCGTCGTCCTCGTGAGCGGTGGGAGCACCGAAGACGGCCATGATCCCGTCGCCGGTCAGCTTGTCGACGTGGCCGCCGACTTCGACGACTACCCGCGCGAGCGCTGCCAGCACCCGGTCGGTGACCTCACCCACCCGCTCCGGGTCGAGGTCCTCGGCCCATGAGGTGAAGTCCGACAGGTCACCGAACAGAACGGTGACGACCCGACGTTCGGCGCCTTCGTCGACGCGGGTGGTGGCCAGCGGAGTGCCGCAGTTATAGCAGAAGCGGGCACCCGCCACCGTGGGCGTCGAGCAGGCAGGGCAGAGCAACGGACCGATCGACGCCGGTGGCTGAGCCGGCGGCGGCGGATGAGTCACGATCAGCCGGGGGGCGCGGAAGCATTCACGCGGATGGCATCGGCCATTCGTGCGGCGAGCTCGGCGTCCGAGGTGGGAGTGAGGTCAAGTTGATCGGCAAGTGACGGGTTTCGCGCCACCAGATAGTCGAGCTGGGCACGCACCGAGAGCTCGGCCGCTCCCCACAGCACCTGGTTGACGTCGACGTACACGATCTCGACGACCTCCCGCGGGGTACGCGCCCCGTCGCCCACAGCCTTGGCCACCTGAGCGAGCCTTTCCTCGCGGTGGGCCAGGTAGTCCTCGGCAACCCGTCCGGCGCTGGGCAGCTCGGGACCATGGCCGGGCAGCACTGCCGCATCGCCGTATTCACGCAGCCGCTGCAAGCTCTCGAGGTAGGGGCCGAGCTCGCCGTCGGGCCACGCCACCACCGTGGTGCCGCGGCCGAGGATGGTGTCGCCCGTAAGCACCGCGTTGTCGTCGGGCAGGTAGAAGGACAAGGAGTCGGCGGAATGGCCGGGCGTCCCGATGATCTCCAGCGTCAGGCCCGACCGGCGGATGGTGTCGCCCGCCCGCAGCGGCTGGCCGAACTGCTCATCCAATGCAAGCACCGGTGCACCGGTGAGATCGGCGAGGCGGGCTGAGCCGCCGCTGTGGTCCGGGTGACCGTGGGTGAGCAGGATCAGCTCGACTTTTCCGAGTGCGGCGACGGCGGCGAGGTGGGATTCGTCGGCCGGGCCGGCGTCGATCACGATGTATCCGTCGGAGTCCGCTGCTCCATCCCCGCGCAGCATCCAGGTGTTGGTGCCTTCGAGCGTCATCGGGCTCGGGTTGGGAGCGAGCAGCACAGACGCCGAAGAGGTGACCGGGCGCAGGGTGGCCGGCTGAGGTCCGCTGGCGGTCATGACGCGTAGCCCTCCTCATGAGGGAGCAGAAACACGAGCTCGTCTTCGGTGATTTCGATTTTCGGCAGCACCGGGCTGATGTCACGCTCAGCCGCCGCAGCCAACACGTCGGCCGTGGTCGCGTATTCCCCGAGCTCGGTCAGCGTGATGATCGTGGGAGGGAGCATCTCGAGCTCGTCTCGGCTATTACGCTCCAGCGCTTCGCGTGGGGTCAGCCACATCGTCGCATCGGCTTCACCGCCGACGTCTCGGGTGTCTTGACCAGGGGGCAGGGCGGCGACAAAGAAGCGCGTGTCATACCGCCGGGATTCCGCTTCGGGAGTGATCCAGTGCGCCCACGGGCGCAGCAGGTCTGCTCTCAGGCCCAGGCCATGCTTGTCGAGCAGCCCGGACAGGCTTTGGCGGTGGTCGATCAGGGCGAGTCGATCGGCCTCCCAGTCGGGCCCGGCGACGTCGGCAATGTCGTCTGGGCCGGCGCCCGCGAGGAGCACGCCGGACTCCTCGAATGTCTCCCGCACAGCCGCGCACACCAGCGCGTGTGTCAGTCCGGCGTCCGCCTTCAGGACGTCGGTCCAGTCTTGCGGGCTGGTGCCGAACCAGCGCGCATGGGCGGTGGTGTCGGCCGGATCGACCCGACCACCGGGGAAGACGTGCATGCCCGCTGCGAATGCCATCGTCGGCACCCGGCGAAGCAGGTATGCCTCCAGGCCGGCCACGGCGTCGCGCAGCAGCACGATCGTGGCCGCGTCGCGGGTGGGCGGCGGCGGGTCGTCGCCGCGCTCGCGCAGCCCCACGAGGAGGCCCTTGTGCCGGCGGGCCTCGCTGGGATTCATAAGGGCAGGATAATCGTGACCTCAGACACTTTCCGCCGCGAGCGCGGCGATGAGCTCTATCTCGACCGGGGCGCCGAGCGGCAGTGCGGCGACTCCGACCGCGCTGCGGGCGCTGCGGCCGGCGTCACCGAAGACCTCGGCCAGCAGCCTGCTCGCTCCATCCACCACACCGGGCTGCCCGGTGAAGCCTGGCGCGCTGGCGACGAAACCCACCACCTTGACGATGCCGGCGATCGCGTCGAGCCCGCCCGGTCCGGCGACTGAGGCGACCGCAGCCAGCGCGTTGATCCCGCAGATCCGCGCCAGGCCGGCGGCTTCGTCGGGGTCGACCAGGTCGTCCCGGACCACCCCTTCGGAGCCGGTGGACCCGCCGCTGACCAGGCCGGTTCGTACCAGCTTCCCGTCCACCATCGGCAGCTGGCCACTGCTGTAGACCAGCCCGCCATGGGCGACCGCGGGCACGTAAGCCGCAAGCGGTGGGGTGACCGCCGGCAGCGTGATCCCCAGCGAGGCAAGCCGTTCGGACGGGGTGGTCACTTCGCTTCGAGGGGCCGCTTCATATAGGCGACCAGTTGCTCGCCGGTGGGCCCGGGCACCACCGACACGAGCTCGTAGCCCTGGTCCCCCCAGTTGTCGAGGATCTGCTTCGTGGCGTGCGAAAGCAGCGGGACGGTGACGTACTCCCACTTCTGCATAGGCCTCACCCTAGAGAAACCTCACGTCCGCCGGACGAGTGCAAGCTCACGGGAGCGGTTCTGATCAGCAGCTCCGGGTACTTTCGTGATCGTGGAGCGCCCCCGATCGCGTCCCTTTCGGGACGTGCGACTGCATGTCGTCACGGGCAAAGGCGGCACGGGCAAGTCGACCGTTGCGGGCGCTTTGGCCCTTGCGCTCGCAAGCCGTGGCCGGCGGGTGCTGCTCACCGAGGTCGAGGACCGGCAGGGCATCGCCCAGCTCTTTGACAGCCCGCCGCTTCCCTACGAGGAGCGCAAGGTTGCTTCGGCGCCTCTCGGAGGAGAGGTCTACGCGCTGGCGATCGATCCCGAAGACGCGCTGCTGGACTACCTCGAACTCTTCTACGGCATGAAACGGGCCGGGCGCGCGCTCAAGCGCTTCGGGGTGGTCGATTTCGCGACCACCATCGCTCCGGGGATGCGCGACGTGCTGCTCACTGGCAAGGTCAAGGAGCTCGCCACTCGTGATGCCAAGAGCGACAAGAACAAGAACATTTACGACGCGGTCGTGTTGGACGCGCCGCCGACGGGTCGGATCACCCGTTTCCTCAACGTCACCTCCGAGGTCCGCGACCTGGCGAAGTCCGGGCCGGTCCGGGGCCAGGCAGACGGTGTGCTCGCGCTGCTGAAATCGAAGCAGACCGCCGTCCACGTCGTCACGATTCTGGAAGAGATGCCGGTCCAGGAGACTGTCGACGGCGTCAAGGAACTGCGCGACGTGGGGCTGCCTGTCGGCGCGGTCGTGGTCAACATGGCCCGTACCCCCCTGCTCGACGCGGCTGGACAGAAAGCGGCCCTCGCCGACCGTCTCGATCCGGGCAAGATCGCGGCTGGACTCAAGCAGGCCGCGTTCAAGGCCAGCGATGCCCAGGTCGCCGCCATGATCGGGGAGACCCGCCAGCATGCCGAGCGGGTGGCGTTGGAGGCCCGCGAGCGCACCGAACTGGCTGAGCTCGGGTCGCCCGTCTACGAGCTCCCATTGCTGCATGATGCGGTCGACCTCGGTGGGCTCTACCGGCTGGCGGAGCTGCTCCGGAATCAGAAGATGGTCGGATGAGCGCGGTCCGCAAGCCTCCTCGTTTCGACATCGACAACGTCCTGGATACGGCACGGATCATCGTGTGCTGCGGCTCGGGCGGAGTGGGGAAGACGACCACCGCCGCTGCGCTGGCGTTACGCGCGGCTGAGCGAGGCCGGACGGTCGTGGTGCTGACCATCGACCCGGCGCGACGGCTTGCGCAATCGATGGGCCTGACCGAGCTGGACAACACGCCGCGGCAGGTGAGCGGCGTCGATGAGTCCGAGGGCGGCCGGCTCGACGCGATGATGCTCGACATGAAGCGGACCTTCGATGAGGTCGTCGAGTCGCATTCAACGCCCGACCGGGCGGAGCAGATCCTGGAAAACCCTTTCTACCAATCGCTCTCCTCGTCCTTCGCCGGGACGCAGGAGTACATGGCGATGGAGAAGCTGGGCCAGCTCAAGGCGACCGGCGACTGGGATCTCATCGTTGTCGACACCCCGCCGACCCGTTCTGCGCTCGATTTTCTCGACGCCCCGCAGAGCCTGGCCCGTTTTCTGGACGGCCGGCTGCTACGCCTGCTGGTCGCTCCGGCGAAAGCCGGAGGTCGCGCTTACATGAAAGTGCTCTCCACCAGCGTGCTCACGTTCACCCGGGTGTTCACGAAGATTATCGGCGCTCAGGTGCTGCGCGACCTGGGCCTGTTCGTCGCCGCGATGGAAACGATGTTCGGCGGATTTCGTCAGCGTGCCGAGGAGACCTACCGCCTGCTCGCCGCGCCCGGCACGGCCTTCGTCGTCGTAGCCGCCCCTGAGCCGGCGGCGCTGCGGGAGGCGTCGTACTTCGTCGACCGGCTGGCGACGGACAAGATGCCACTGGCCGGCCTGGTCCTGAACCGGGTCACTCGAAGCGCCGCACCGGAGCTGCCGGCCGAACGGTCTCTTGCTGCCGCCGAAGAGCTCGACGGCACCGACTGCGATCCGCTGGCCGCCTCCGTGCTGCGCATCCACGCCGAACGCGTCGCTATGGCCATGCGCCAGGAGAGGCTTGCCGAACGCTTTACGCGGGCTCACCCCGAGGTGGCGCAGGCCGAGATCTCAGCTCTGTCGGGAGATGTCCACGACCTGGAAGGTTTGCGCGCCGTCGCCGCTGAACTGGCGGGGTAGCCGGCCGAACGATGGTGATCGGCTGGCGCCGGACGCTCAGCCGGCGGCTCGGCCCAGTGCTTCGGCGCGGGCGGTCTCCAGCAGCACCCGCCAGGACGTCACGTCGGGACGACGGCGCAGGAGCGCGCGACGCTCCCGCTCGGTCATCCCGCCCCAGACGCCGAACTCGACGCGATTGTCAAGTGCGTCAGCAAGGCATTCGGTGCGCACTACGCAACCAAAGCAACGGGACTTGGCCCGATTTTGTGCTGCGCCCTGGACGAAGAGCTCGTCAGGGTCCGTGTCACGACACGCTGCGCGGGCGGTCCAGTCACTCTCCGTGTGTGTACCGACTAGTAATACGGCACGAGAGGTGGTCGTTTGCTGAACTGCGGTGGTCATGATTTTGGCTGTTGCTTCCTACGTATGAGCCCGGGTCCAGGGAACTCTTGTAAGGATCTAGCCGGCGGACCTTTCACCGACAGGCCTGAAGCTATGAACTGGACGCCCTCGCCGACAGACCTCGAAGTGACGATTCGTGACGTAGTCCTTTTAGGCCATGCCCGAAAAAACGCCCCGCCGTATGTTGCGTGTGCGTTGATACATGCGAACCTGAGATGTGCATGTGAGTTCGCTCAGTGGGCACGGCGAAGGCCGCAGGACCGTGTCGTTCGTGAAAAGATGCGGGACGTTTGTACCCTGATGCGTTCGACCGTGTTCGCCCACCGATCGCCCCGGCGGCTGTGAGCCCAACGATGGGTCGCTGCGCCTGATTGCGGCCCATCAAGGCGCCGCCCGTTGACCCCGGAAAGAGCCCCCGCCTCCCGTGACCAGCACCCTGAGCCCGCCGAGCGGCGGTAAGCCCAGTGTCGCCAGCCTGCCCGGAATGGCGGAGGAGACGCACCATCATCGCTCGGCGAAACTCTTGGCGCTCCTCGTGCTGTCAGCGATCGCCGGCCTTTTGGTTGCCGTCCTGGCGCTGCCGCTGATCGGCGGTCTAGGCGTAACTGCCAAGGCCAGCGCCGATTTCTTCAATGATCTGCCGACGAATCTGGTGGTGCCACCGCTGGCGCAGCGTTCGGTGATCGAGGATCGCGACGGCAACAAGATCGCCACGCTGCACGGAACGGAAGACCGCGTCTCGGTGCCGCTGTCCGATATTCCGGTCGTGATGCGCCACGCGATCGTCGCGATCGAAGACCGGCGTTTCTATGAGCATCACGGCGTCGACTACAGGGGCATTTTGCGGGCGGCGCTGACGAATCAGGAGAATGGATCCGTTACTCAGGGTGGTTCTACGCTTACGCAGCAGTACGTAAAGAATGTATTGCTGGAATCGGCGACGACGCCGGCGGAGATAAAAGCCGCCACGGATCGCTCGGTTCAGCGAAAATTACGTGAGGCCCGTTACGCACTGGCGTTGGAACGCAAGCTCACCAAGGATCAAATCCTCGCCAACTATCTCAACATCGCCAACTTCGGTGACGGTGCGTATGGCGTGGAAGCTGCCGCTCAGCACTACTTCGGCATACACGCTAAGCAACTTAATGTGGTGCAGGCCGCACTTTTGGCGGGCATCGTGAACAGCCCGACTGCCTATGACCCCAAGCTTCACCCCAAGGCAGCTCTTGGTCGTCGTCAGCTGGTGCTCGACCAGATGGTGGTCTCGAAGTACCTGACGTCGGCCCAGGCGAAATACGCCAAGACCTTCCCCCTCGGCCTGTCCAAGGCGTACGTCCCGAGTGCTGACGGCTGCGAGCCGGCCGGAAGCGCTGCGTTCTTCTGCTCCTACGTGCGCGGTCAACTGCTCACCGACCCGTCGTTCGGCCCCACAGCGGACGCCCGCGAGCGCCGGCTCTTCGAGGGCGGGTTGACGATCAAGACCTCGCTTGATCCCAAGGTGCAGGCCGCGGCGCAAAACGCGGTCGACACTGTGGTGCCTCCCGGCGGGAGGATCGGCACCGCCACGGTCGTGCTGCAGCCCGGCACCGGCCAGGTGCTGGCGATGGCCATCAACAGGGTCTACGGCGATACGACCGACCATCTGCCGGTCTATGGCACCGTCAACGGCAAGCACGTGGAAAGCGCCGACCGGGTCCACACCAAATTCAATTACGCCACGGCTCCGTCTTTCCAGGCCGGATCCACGTTCAAGCTCTTCACGCTGGCATCCGCGCTGGAGCAAGGACTTTCGACGTCCACCACGTTCAAGTCGCCGGCCTGTGTCTATTTGGCGAACTTCCCGTACGGGAATCCGTTGAATCCGGGGGCCGACTGCCTTTCCGATACTCCCGGCGTTATCGCGCCTCCGGGGGTGGGTTATGCGAATGCCGGCGACAGTGAGTCCGGCACTTTCAACATGACCCAGGCGACGGCGCAGTCGGTGAACACCTATTTCGTGCAGCTGGAGAAGAAGGTCGGCGTCCCGACCGTACGGGCGATGGCCCAGCGCCTCGGCGTGCGGTCGCCGTCGCTCGACGGTGACGCTGCGCTCGTCGGATCGCTGACACTCGGTTCTCGCGAGGTGAGCCCCCTCGATATGGCGACGGCCTACGCGACCATCGCCGCCCACGGCCTGCGTTGCTACCCCAAGCCGGTGCTGTCGATGGTCAACAACAACGGCAAGGCGGTCGCCTACACGGGACCCCCCAAGTGCCAGCAGGTCATCAAGTCGCAGATCGCCGATACGGTCACCCAACTTCTGACCGGCGTCATCCAATACGGCACCGGGGCGGCCAATGGACAGATCGGCCGTCCGGCGGCCGGCAAGACGGGAACGACCGACCAGCACTACGACGCCTGGTTCGTCGGCTACACCCCGCAGCTGGTGGCCTCGGTCTGGGTGGGGGATGCCCGTAACCCGACGCTCTATCCGATGGAATACCCGGGATATATCGCGCCCGGCCAGACGGTCAGCACGATCCCGGACGGCACAGTGGTCGGTGGAGTGACCCAGCAACCGGTCTTCGGTGGTGACTTACCGACCCGGGTCTGGGCCAACGAGATGATCGCCGCCTCGCAGGGCATGCCGGTCGAGAACTTCCCGCCGGCCGACGTGGCCACCGAGCTCGGTGTCAGCGCGCCGATCCCCAGCGTGGTGGGCCAAGACGTCGGTTCGGCCACTGCGGCGCTGACGGCAGCTGGTTTCACAGTCATTGACGGCGGCCCCACCCCCAGCTCCTACCAGGTGGGGACGGTCGCCTACACCAATCCCGGCTACGGCAGCGCACCTGCCGGTAGCGCCATCACCATCTACGAATCCAGCGGACCCCCTCCTCCCCCGCCCCCCGCTCCAGTCGTGATCCCCACGCCCGCGCCCACCACCAAAGCGCCCGTGGTCAAGACTCCGGTCACGCCCGTCAAGCCGACAACCAAAACCCCCGTCGTTCCGAAGAGGCCAAAGGTGGCGACCCCCGCGCATAAGCCCTAGCGCGCCTTCACAGGCAAACTAAAAGACATGGGTACGCGCCAGCTCATCGGGGCCGCCGGGCTGCTCGGTGCAGCCACGCTCGCCTATGGGGCCGGTTATGAGCGCAACGCGTTCACGCTGCGCCGCCTCGAGGTACCCGTGTTGGCGAAGAGTTCCCCGCCGCTGCGCCTGCTGCACCTGTCAGATCTGCACATGCTTGAGCGCCAAACCGGCAAGCAGGAATGGCTGCGGGAGCTGGGACGGCTGGTGCCCGATCTCGTCGTCCTGACCGGAGACGTGCTCTCGTCGGCCGCCGCCGGCCCCTCGGTGCTGCGCGCACTGGAGCCGTTGCTAGATCGTCCAGGCATCTTTGTGCCGGGCAACAACGATTACTACGAGCCGACCCCCAAAAACCCCCTGCGCTACATCTTCGGCACCCGCTCCGAACCCAAGGGTGCGCCGATCGATTGGCCTGCCTTCGCCCGGGACCTGGTGTCGGCCGGTTGGCAGGATCTGACCAACGTGCGGATCGATCTCAAAGTCGCCGGCCGCGTCATCGATGTGCGGGGGGTCGACGATCCCTACCTGAAGCGCGACCGGCTCTCGGCGGTCAGCGGACCGGCTGATCCCCGGGCGGATCTGCGGCTCGGCATTGCCCATGCGCCCGAACCGCGAATCATCGACTCCTACACGGCCGACGGGATCGAACTGCTGTTGGCTGGCCACACCCACGGCGGACAGGTCTGCCTGCCCGGATTCGGTCCACTCGTGACAAATTGCAATATTGACCGCGCCCGCGCCCGTGGCCTGTCGCGTTACGGCTCGGCGGGCAATGAAGCCTGGCTGCACGTGTCAGCCGGCATCGGCACCTCGCCCTACGCACCCATCCGTTTCGCCTGCCGGCCGGAAGCGACACTGCTGACCTTGACTCCTGTCCGCTAGTATTCCAGCGGGTCGCGGGGTGTGGCGCAGCTTGGTAGCGCGCTTCGTTCGGGACGAAGAGGCCGCAGGTTCAAATCCTGTCACCCCGACCATGTGATGTCTCGGGACATCGCGCGTTGCTAGAGACGCAGCAGCCTCTCGGCCTGTTGAAGCCAGAACTCAATGTCCTTCGCTCTGTGGCGCCGGATGGACCAGTCGAGGTGGCGAAGGAGCAGGTGGCTGAGATAGGCGTGCGCCTGCAGCGGCCCAAGTTCGTCGAACGCTGCTGAGAACAAACTTTCGCGCACCTGCTCTTCGCAGGCAGTCGTGAGGCTCGACAGGGCCAGCGCCACCAAGTCGAACGTGGCGTCCCCCACGACGGCAAAATCCGTATCGACAATGGCTGAGAGATTTCCCCCCTCTTGAAGCATGTTGCCGAGATGGAAATCCCAATGCAGGACGTCGCGCCCAGGCAGGTCCGCCGGGCTCAGGCGCTTCCCGAAATCCTCAATGTCGGCCACGATTTTGGCTGTCCGCGCGCTGTGGCGCCAGAGCGATTCGTGATGGCAGTAGCCGTGGCCGCCGGTGATGAGCGTCGTGATGAGCGCCTCGGGCCAGCGGCTCGCGTCGTGTGGCTTGGCGAGACCCAGTCGGCAACGATGCAGCCGGAGGAGCTGTTCCAGGAGATGACCGGTCAGGTGGTCGACGGGGTCTCCTGGCATGAAGTCCTGCAGGACGAAAAGTAGGCCGTTGCCCATGTGCAGGCGTTCCCGTGGCACCGGCCAGCCCGCATCCTGTCGTAGTCGCTCGGAGAGCAGCACCCCTTCGCGTCTGAGGACCTGTGTCGCCGGGTCCGCTTCCCACTTTGCGACCAGCCGTTCACCCGCCGGTCCGGCGACTTCGTAGGCGCCTGTCTCGCCACCGGCTAGTCGACCGACCAGCTGATATGTCTGCCCGAGAGCGCGAGAAAGCGTTGCTATGGCCTCAACCGGACTTGGCATGTCGGCTCCACTCACACCGACATCCTGCATTGGGCAGTGCACCCCGAACCGTTCGCTACTGTCGTTGCATGACGCCCGAGGAGCTCGCCGACCTCGCACATCTGCGCCGGGCGCGCGATCGGATGGACCGCGATTACGCGCAGCCGCTGAATGTCCCGGCAATTGCGAGTGCCGCGCTGATGTCTCCCGCGCATTTCTCCCGCAAGTTCCGTGCGGCTTACGGGGAGACTCCCTACAGCTATCTCATGACGCGCCGCATCGAGCGGGCGAAGGCGCTGCTGCGTCAAGGGATGTCGGTCACCGATGCCTGCATGGCCGTCGGCTGTACATCGCTCGGCTCGTTCAGTTCGCGGTTCACCGAGATCGTCGGACAGACCCCGTCGGAGTATCGCGCTCATGACCACAGCGGCAGCGAGGCGATCCCTTCCTGCGTGAGCAAGGTGGCGACGCGACCTCGGCGAACCACCGTCACCGTCTGACCGAGCAGGATCGAAGAAGCGTCCGGGCGGCGGCCGCTCCTAGAGTCGTCGGCATGGCAGTCACCGTCTCCGCAATGTTCATTCCCGTCCACGATCCTGATGCTGCGCTGGGCTTTTACCGCGATGCTCTCGGTCTCGAAGTCCGCAACGATGTCTCGGCCGGCGAGTTCCGCTGGGTCACCCTCGGCGCGGAGGGGCAGAACGTCGACATCGTCCTGTCGCAGCCGCACGGCGGTCGTTCCCAGGCCGAGGGCGACGCGCTGCTGGCGCTCGTGACGCAGGGGTCGCTGCAGGCAGCGATCTTCCGGTCCGACGACCTCGACACCACCTTCGAGAAAGTCCGCGCGTCCGGCGCTGAGGTGCTTCAGGAGCCGGTGTCTCAGCCTTGGGGAGCGCGCGACTGTGCTTTTCGCGACCCGTCCGGCAACCTCGTTCGTATCGCTCAGGCCTGAGGATGACCATGAAAACAATGAGCTGCAGCCAGCTCGGTGGACCGTGCGACCTACCCCTTCGTGGCAATACCGCCGACGAGGTGATCAAGCTGCAAGACAAGCACCTGAAGGAAATCGTCGCCGGTGGCGATGAAGCGCACAAAGCCGCCTTGCAGGCGATGAAGGGTCGCTGGAAGCACCCGATCTCGGGCATGGGCTGGTACCGAAACACCAAGCGCGAGTTCGCTGCCCTGCCCGATGACTGATCGGCCCCCGGAGCCTGATCAGGCCTGAAGCCGGCTCAGACCGGGGCCTCCACCGTGAGCCGTGGGTCGTGCGCGGGCGGGAGGTTGTCGCGCAGGTCGCTGACCAGGTCATCGCGTATCGAGCGGGCGGCCGGATCGTCCCAGCGGTTCTGCCACTGGTGGGGGTCCTCGGTGAGGTTGTACAGCTCACCTTCGGTGCCGTCGTAGCCGCCGCCGGCCTCGTAAGCGGTGACCACCCAGCCATCCCGGAACATGGAACGCAGGTGCAGGTCTTCGGTCGGGAACTGGCTGTCCCACTCGGTGATGACGCGTTCCCGGCCGGTGCCGTCAGTCTTCGGCAACGCCTTCCCCTGCACCCACTCCGGGACCGGTAGGCCGGCGATCTCGCAGAACGTCGGGGCGAGGTCGAGCTGGCCGACCGGGTCCTCGACAACGCCCGGGGTGAGGCCCGCTGAGGGCGCCGGGCGCCACACCATCGGCAGGCGCATCAGCGCGTCGCAGTGGAACGGACCTTTGAAGAGCAGGCCGAAATCGCCCTGCAGCTCACCGTGGTCCGTCGTGAAGATGACGTCGGTGTCGTTGCCCCATCCACGGGCCTCGACGCGGCTCAGAACGCGGCCGATCGCCTCGTCGATGAGCTCGTTCTCCACGTGGGTGAACGCGTTGATCTCACGTACCTGGTCGTGGGTCATCTGCGCCGGTACGAAGCCGGCCGGCCCGCCTTCGAGGTTCGGGTGTGATCCGTCGTAGAAGTCCAACCAATGCCTGGGCTTTTGCTCCAGGACCTGGCGGCACGCGTCCGGGGAGCCGGGGTGGCCTTCCGGAAGGTCGAGGTCACGCCAGTTGACCCGCTTCAGTTCGTCGGCCGGCGGGTCCCAGGGGTGGTGGGGGTCGGGGAAGCTGATCCAGCAGAACCAGTCCTCGTCGGCGTCGAGGCTGTCGAGCCAGGCGATGGCGCGGTCAGCCACCCAATCGGTGTGGTAAAGCTCGCGTGGCACCGGATTGACCTTGAGTTGCGAGGCGCCGGTCTCGCCGCCGCCGGCATTGTTCAGACCGCCGCCGTCGAACAGCTGGTAGAAATCCAGCTCGTGATGGCCGGGTAGCCCGTGGATGTAGGCGCCGTAGTGCCACAGCGGGAGCGGTCCGTGCATGGCCAGTTCGAGGTGCTCGAAGCCGCGGTGCGGGCCGGTCGTACCCTCGCGGGCCATCCGGTTCTCCGGCCAGCGACCTTCCAGGTCGAAGCCGGGCTCGAAGTGAGCCTTGCCCAGCAGCGCGGTGCGGTAGCCGTTTTCATTGAGGTACGCGGCGATGCTCGGCGCGTCGATGGGTAGCGGGACGCCATTGGCGTAGACGCCGTGCGTGCTCACGTACTGGCCGGTGATCATGGTGCTGCGGGCGGGCATGCAGACGACGTTCTGGTTCATCGCCCGGCGGTAGTTCAACCCGTCCGCAGCGAGCCGGTCGACGACCGGCGTGCGGGCGATGGTCCCGCCGTTGCAGCCGAGCGCGTCGTAGCGTTGCTGGTCGGTAGTGACAAAAAGAATCTTGCGGCCCACGTCAGTACTCCTTGGATGCTGGGGTCAGTGCCCGGATAAGAGCTGGCTCGATCAGTGCAGTCATGGCCGCGGTGGCCTCGTCGACAGTCAGGTCTTTGCGCAGCAGGTCCCACATCTCCCAGCTGGCAGCGGCTTCGATGCCCGCGATAGCCGCTGGGTCGAGTTCGGAAAGCTCCGGGCTGACGGCGCGGCGCAGGTGCCGACGCAGTGCCTCACGACTGTCACGAAGGCGCTCGGCCAGCACCTTCGAGCTGGACTCATTGCGGACTGCTACCCGCCGGACCGCGCCGATCCCCTCGAACAGGGCCGCGCGCTGCGCGAGCGCGTCCGCCAGCCGCTCGGTCAGCGCACGGCTGGGGTCTGGGGGTGTGAGCAGTGTCGACCAGCGCTCGGCCTGGGTCTGCGCCGCCTCGACGAACAGCGCATCAAGGCTCGAAAAGTGATGAAACACCGACCGCGGCGCCACCCCTGCTCGCTCGGCCACCTGCTGGGTGGTGGGGAGGGTGTCCTCTTCCACGACAAAAGCAATCGCGGCGTCGACGATCGCCTGCCGGTTACGTGCGCCCCGCACGCTTCGCCCGTCCATGCGGGAACTGTAGGTGTAGTTGCACCAACGATGCAACTATCTGGGCTTACTGAAATAGCCACACCTTGTTCGTGTTCGGCTCCGAAACGCCGTGGGTCGCAACGAAACGCCGAGTCGCCCTCGCCGAGGTGTGTCTTTTTCCGCAATGGATGATCGAGGTCGTCAGGATCCGGCGGGGGCCTGCCGGACGCCGAAGAGGTTGCCGAACGGGTCCTGCAGCTGGCATAACCGCTCGCCGGTGAAGATCGTCTTCGGGCCGCGGTGGACGATGGCACCGCGGGCGGCGCACCACGCGACGACCTCGTCCACGTCATCGACGCCCCAGTAGGCCACGGTTCCTTCGAGGTCGCCGCCGGAGTTGAACTCGTCTGCCACGTGCAAAGTAAGTCGAACGTCGCCCACCAGAAACGTCAACAGCTGAGGCTGGATTTCGATGGGATCGGTGCCGATGAACTCGCGGTACCAGTCACGGGCGGCCGTTAGGTCGTCGACGAAGTAGAAGACGTTGGTGACGCCGGCGAGCTTCAAGGCGACTAGGCGGCTTCGGGCTGGTAGACGACGATCTGCGCGGGATCGAGCTTGCGCTCGGCGATCCCCGCGAAGCCGTCACCGGAGACGTAGCTGTCTTCGCCGATGAAGAGGCCGTGCTCGTCGATAGGCCACAGAATCGCCATCCGGGTCTCGAAGAGGTAGTCGGAGTTGGGGTCGTCGACGGCGATCCCCTGGGCTGCCAACGTCCGGCCGGGATAGGCCATGCGCATCAGGCCTTCGGTGAGGATGCACTCGCGGTCGACGACCAGCCGGTCGATGTCGAACTGAAGCTTCTGCGCCCCGCTCGCGGCGAAATCCTCGTAGAACTTGCGTACTTCATCCTTGCCGGTGAGCGTGCTGCCTTGGGCAAAGTTCTGGTAGACGGCCCTTTCCGAGACTGTGCTCATGAGCGGTTCCATGTCGAGCGCCGATTCCGCCTTCATGTGCAGCAGCAGCATCTGCAGGTTGCGGATGAGGATCGGATCGGTCTCGCGGGCCAGCCGCTCCTCGACCTTTTGCCAAGTGACGTGCTGATCGATGACTGGCACGGTGCCTCCCGCGGTAGACCTGGGCGAAGTTTAGGCCATAAACTAGACTCGGATGATGGGCAGCGCAAGGGCAACCGGAGGGGTGGGTCGAGCCCGCCTCAGCCGGGCGCTGGTGGTCGAGGCAGCCCGCGATCTCCTTGACGAGCAAGGGATCGAAGGCTTCAGCATGAGCCGCCTTGGCGAACGGTTGGGCGTCACGGCGATGGCGATCTACCGATACGTGGCCGATCGTGCCGAGCTTGAGCGCGCCGTGGCCGAACTCGTGTTGGACGACCTCGCTGACGAGCTCATTGCCGCGAACTCGTGGGCTGAGGCGGTCAGCATTTGGATGCATCAGGTTCGCGATCATTGGCGCCTGCACCCTTGGCTCGGCCAGCTATTGGGCACACGCACTCAGTTGAGTGCGCCATGGCTTGCTGCGCTGGACCGATTGGCCACGATCTTGGAGACCGCCGGATTCCCGCCCGAGGTGGTCGCCCGGGAGCTCGTCCGGATAACGCGGGCAACCGCCGGCCTGGTGGTGCTGGAAAACGCCGCCCCGCTGGAGCAAGGATCGATCCCGCTGTCCGCCTTGCCCCCCGCCGGCCAGGAACGCTGGCGTCCGATCGTGGCAGCCCTGCAGCGCTACACCGACGATGACCTTTTCGCAGATCTCGTCACCGAAACCCTGGACCGCCTTCGCGCCCAGCTCAGGTAGTCGATGAGCGCGGCGGACCGATGTCGCGCTTCAAGGGGTCGAACGGCCTCGGTGGCGCACCGACGGACGCACGCGGGCAGTTCTTGAGCGTCAGCCCCGCGAACGCGAAAGCTTCGTCGCACAACAGCTCGGCAGTCCAGCCTTGCCGAAGTCCTTCCGAGGTCAACGACACCCGAAAAACGGTGACACAAAAGCGGGCCGGGCTGTCGTAAACGCAGCTGATGGTGCCGAGCAGCACGGCGTCGCCTGGGTGGTCGCCGCCGCCGATCCACGGGGAGGTGTAACGCCGCCAGGTGCCGACCCGGCTCCACCAGACGCCTCCGCGCTGGACGTCTCGCTCGTTCAGGCCGGCCAGGATCAGTCGCGCGTGTGCCTCCGACAGCACCGCGGCCGGCCTGATGATCTCTTGAGAGGCGAACTCGAACTGGTCGACAGTCGTCGTCATCCGCCACTCCTGGTGAGCTGGGTGTGCGCATCGGCACTGACTGCCTGGCGCGGAACAAGAACACGGGCCCGCAGCGGGATCGGCCGACCGAACAGGTAACCCTGTCCGTGGGAGCAGCCGAGCTCGCGGAGCAGCTCGAGCTGATCGCGGTTTTCGATGCCCTCGGCGACCGTCGGCAGTGCCATGTCGCGGCACATGCTGAGCACGGCTTTCACGATCGCACGGGCGCTGGGGTCGGCAAGGACGGGTTCCACGAACGAGCGGTCGATCTTGACCAGGTGCACCGGGAACTTCTGCAGCAGGCTCAGTGAGGAGTAGCCCGTGCCGAAGTCGTCCAGGCCGATCCGTACTCCGAGCCGCGACAGCTGCTGCAACTCGTCCGAGAGGGTCGCGCTGGCGGTGATCAGGGCGGTTTCGGTGACCTCGAGATGAAGCCGGTTCGGTGCCAGGCCGGTCTCGGCAAGCACTCCGGTGACGTAGTCGGCAAAGCCGGAGCGGGCCAGCTGGCTGGGGGAGACGTTGACGGCTACCCAGCCGCCGGCCGTAAGTCCGGCGGCGTCCGCCGGCCGCGTCCTGACAGGCCTGGGCCAGCATCCACCGTCCGAGCGGACCGATCAGGCCACTGCTCTCGGCCAATTCGAGGAAACGGTCAGGCGGCAGCAGGCCATGCTCGGGATGCTCCCAGCGCACCAGGGCCTCATGGCCGACCACGGACAGGTCTGCAGAGGCTGACGATGGGCTGGTAGAACGCCCGTAGCTGCTCGGAGCCGAGCGAGAGCCGCAGATCCTCTTCAAGCTGCAGGTCCGCCCGCGTGGTGACGCGGTCATGGGTCGGATCGAAAGCCACGTACCTGGCACGTCCGAGCCGTTTGGCTCGAAGGAGTGCCATGTCGGCTCGCATCAGCACTTCGTCGGCGCTGTCCGGGTGGACCCCGATGGAGCCGCCGAGGCTCAGGGTGACGGCGTGCCGGTGGCCGGCCAGCTCGAACGGGTCGTCCAGTGCCTCCGCCATACGCGAGGCGACCTCTGCCAGCTCGGCCGAGGTGCGTACCCCCTCGACGATCACGACGAACTCGTCGCCGCCCACCCGGCCCAGCAGGTCCTCCGGGCGGAGCACGGCGCGCAATCGATCGGCGACCTGGCTCAGCAGGCTGTCACCGGCGGCGTGCCCAAGGCTGTCGTTGACGACTTTGAAGCGGTCGAGGTCGCAGTAGAGCACCCCGACCCGGCTGCCCGGCTGGTCGTCCAGCGCGCTGCCCAGCCACTGATGGGTCAGGAAGCGGTTGGGCGCGCCGGTCAGGCCGTCGTGCAGGGCTCGGTTAGCGAGCTCGAGCTCGGCCTGCCGGCGGCTCGTGACGTCTTCGAACTGCATGATGACGCGATCGGCGGCCGGTGGCGAGGCCACTACCGCGCCGGTGAGACGACTCCACACCGCCTGGCCGTCCGCCGAGATCAGGGTGCGTTCGGTCGTCGTCGATGGTCCGTCGCCGGGGCCGGTCAGCAAACCGTCCCACCAGGACTGCCACGGCAGTCCGCCGCGGGCGTCGACGATGTCTGTGACGTCCATCTGGGTGAGCTCGTCGACCCGCCATCCGACCATCCGTGAGAGCGCTTTGTTGGCGACGAGGATTGCGCCGGTGGGGCTGAGCATGGCCCCGCCGATGGGGGAGTGCTCGAAGGCAACCCGCCATTGGTGTTCAGATGCTGCCAGCTCGCGGGCGGCGGCCAGGTCATGGGATACGTCGCGACCGCTGACGTGAATGGGTGCGCCGGGTTCGTCGGTCAGCTGCTTGGCGGCCACGTCGACCCAGAGCCGCCCGCTGGCACCGGTCAGCTGGACCGTCGCGCGTGCGTTGCCCGTGGTCAGCACCCGGGCCAGCAGGTGACGTACGGCCGCTTGCTGTCCCTCGTCGACGACCGCCTGTAAGAGCCCATGTTGTGCGCAGCTCGCCAGGTCCCAGCCCAGCTCGTCCGCCACGCTGTCGCTGGCCGCGAGCAGCAGCCCGGAGGGTGACACCGTCAGGACGAAGTCGCCGTCAGCGGCAATCAGCCGGCGCACAGGTGAAGACGTCCGTAGGACGGCCCCCGCCGCCTCAGAGGGCTCCATTCGGTGGGTATCGGACAGTTTCACGGACCGCTTGAGGGCTGATCGGACGCGACCGGACCTCAGCTCAAGGCGAACCGGAAGCTGCCGGTATCCGTTGATGAAATTCGAACGCAATCGGATCGGGTCGCCAGCCAGCTCGATCGACTCGAACGCGTTCAGCAGCTCCTCGAAGAAGACGCGGGTCTCCAGCCGGGCGAGGTGGGCTCCGAGGCAGAAATGTTCGGCGAACCCGAACGCCAGTTGGCGATTTGGGCTGCGGTGGATGTCGAAACGCTGCGGGTCGGTGAAGACAAGCTCGTCGCGGTTGGCCGACGTGTAGTACATCGCTACTTTCTGCCCCGCGGCGATCGGGACGCCGCCGAGGTGCGTGTCGGCGGTCGTCGTCCGGCGCATGTAATGCACCGGGTTGGACCAGCGCAGCATCTCTTCAACGGCCGCCGGGATGAGCGAAGGATCGGCGCGGAGTTCGGCGAGCTGCTCCGGATGCTGGATCAGCGCGAGCAGGCCCGACGACGTGAGGGTCTTCGTCGTGTCGTTGCCGGCTCCTACGAGTTGGACGAAGAAGCTCGCGAAGTCGATATCGGTCATTGGGCGCCCGTCGAAGTCTTCGGTCAGCAGGACGCTCGTGACGTCAGCGTGCGGTTCCGCTTTGCGCCGCGAGGCCGCGAAGTTCATCGCGTATCCGGCCAGCTCCATGGCCGAACCTTGATCGGCCTCCCCGGCTCCCACGTCCGGGTCCTGTCCCGCCAACATCTGCTCGGAAAGTCGATGGACGTAGGGCCAGTCGGCTTTCGGGCAGGCCCATCAATTGCCCCATCACCCGCGACGGCATCAGCGCGCTGACCTGATGGACGAATTCGACGTCCGGTCCGGCCTCGCGGGCCTCCTGCATGATCTCCCGGCAGATCGCCCGGACCTGCGCCTCCATCCCCGCGATGACCCTCGGCTTGAAGCTGGGAACGACCGGCTTGCGGTAGTTGGTGTGCCGCGGCGGATCCATGACCACGAGCATGTCTCGCGACATCGCGAGGGCTTCGGGCGTCGAGTCCTCAAGCATGATGCCGCCTGTTGAGGCCGAGAAGAGGACGGGCTCGCGCGACACCGTCAGTACGTCGGCGTAGGTGAGCACCGCGAAGAAGCCGTCGTGGCCGTCCATCGGTTGCCAGCAGACCGGATCGCTACGCCGCGCCTCTGCCAGCAACTCGTGCGGAGCGCCGTGGACAAAGGAGTCCGGGTCGCCGAGTCCAAGCCCTGGCCGTGCTGCTGCGTCCATGAACTCGACTCCCCTTTCATAACGATCTCGCACCACCCACGTCCCACGCCGGACCGTTTCACCTTCGGATGTTGTATAAAACTCCGGGGGCTGTGACCGGGGTCACGTTTGTGGCGCGGGCAGCGGTGTCCGTCCCGTCCGAGTGCGTCCAAAACCATGGAGGTTTCCGTTGGCCACGCTGCGAAATAAGCGCTCACGAGCTCTCACGCTTACTGCCGGAGTCGCCGCAGTGGGGCTGATTGCGGCTGGCTGCGGCCGGTCTGGATCTTCGACCCCGAGCGGTGGGAGCTCAAGCAAGCCCAGCTCAGCAGCCAGTTCCGCGACGGCCATCGCCGCCGGCGATTTCGGCAGCGAGAAGAAGGTGTGCGCCCCGGGCCCGGGCACTGCTGGGTCGGGTCGCGGCTTCAGCGGCAAGACGGTTCGCCTCGGCGTGCTGGGTGACCCGGGTGCCGCCGCGGCGCCTGGCCTTGAGCAGGAGTTCTTCGACGCCGCTGACGCGTTCGCCAAGTGGTGTAACGCCGCCGGCGGGATCAACGGCAGGCAGATCGTCGTCGACCATCTCGACGCCAAACTCTTCAACGGCGCGGCCCAGGTGATCCAGGCGTGCCAGAAGGACTTCATGCTCGTCGGCGGCGGCAACGCCCTCGACGCCGTGGACGTCAAGCCACGGCTGGCCTGCAAGCTCGGCCAGATCCCGGCCTACACGGTCTCCCCCGAGGCGAGCTCCGCCGGGTTACAGGTGTCCCCGGCCGCCAGCTATCCGACCAAGTACCCGGTCGGCCCGCTACGCCTGCTCGCCGCCGCCTACCCCGACACCCAGCAGGCGCTCGGCATCGCGGGTAGCAGCCTTGCTTCGCTGACCCCGCAAGGTCTGCGCGCCCAGCAGGCTTACACCGAGCTGGGCTACAAGGTGACAACCGTGCAGCCTCGTCCGGCGCAGGTCGACAACTACCGACCTTGGATCGAGCAGATGAAGGGCACGGGAGCCAAGGCGGACTTCGAGATCACCGCCCAGGACCCGACTCCCATCTTCAACGCCATGAACGACACCGGGTTCAAGCCGGAGTGGACGCTGTTCGCGCAGACCTTCTACTCCTCGAAGTCGGTGCAGGCTGCCAAGACGGTCTCGTACCTGCCGAACAGCTACGTCTACTTCGCCAACCTGCCCTGGGAGCTCGCCAACCAGTTCCCGGTTGTCGCCCAGGCAAAGTCGATCATGGAGGCGTCCAAGCCCAACCAGAACCTGGACGCCTTCACCGCCGGTGCCTTCAACAGCTGGGTGCTCTGGGCCGAGTCGGCAACCGCGTGCGGAACGACGCTGACGCAGGACTGCATCCTGCAGAAGGCGGCACAACACCCGGCCTGGACCGCCGGTGGCTTGTACGCACCCGTCAACACCAGCCCCACCTCGAAGACGCCTTCGAATTGCGTCGTCGTCATGCGGCTCACCAGGACCGGGTTCGTCTACGACAAGAAGGTCACCAACCCGAACACCAGCATCTACAACTGCGGCGCTGACAACATCGTCAACGTGAAGAGCTTCTCGACCGGCAGCTAAGCGTAGGTGGGGGTTGCGGTCTCGCTGGTGACACGCCAAGGGCGGCCGGCGAAGCCGCAACCCCCAAGCAGCTCTGCGATAACGATCGGGTCAGCCGACCCCGACGGTTCGGGGTTCGAAGGCCAGGCTCGTGGACTCGGGTGGGATGTCGCTGCCCGCACTGACCTGGTCCACGCGGGGTCCGTAGCGGGCGGCCAACGGAGCAAGGCTCTCAAGGTCGAAGCCGTACAGCCCAGCGGCCGTCGCACCGAGCATCTGGCGTACCTCGGCGGGTTCGACTCCGGCGAAGGTATGGCTGATCGCCTCGGTCGAGAAGGGATACGTGCCTTCGGCGTGGGGGAAATCGCTGCCCCACATGATGCGATCGAGGCCGATCTCATGTCGGTCGAGGCAATCCTCGCGGGTCATGAAGCTCGCGCCGACCCAGCAATTGGTCTTCCAGTACTCGCTGGGCTTGCGCTCCAGCAGAAAGGGAGCGATGAACGGCAGTTCTCCGACATTGCCGCCGGAGAGTTTTGCGTACAGCCGGTCCATCGTGTCCAACGCGTGCGGGATCCAGCCGGCGCCGGATTCAGCCAGTACCAGTCGCATCTGCGGGAATCGGTCGAAGACGCCCGACATGATCAGCAGCCATAGCGGCCGGTGGGAGTAGAAGCTCGCCTCCAGGATGAACATCGACAGCGACGCGGGGTGCAGTCCGTGGTCGGGCGACCCGCCTCCGCCGTGCACGTTGACGATGACGCCGCGCTCTTCGCAGGCCCGCCAGACCGGGTCATAGCAGGGGGAGTGCAGCGGATCGACGCCGCTGCCCGGGGGATTTCCCGGGAGCAGCACACCGCCGCGCAGACCATGGTCAGCGATCCAGTGCACGTCCTTCACGGCCTCGTCCACGTCGTTGAGCAGGATCTGTCCGACGCCGGCGCGGCGGCCGGGGTACTCGGCGCACCACTCGGCCAGCCAACGGTTGTGCGCCCGCAGTCCCGCGAGGCGCAGCTCGAACTCTTCGGGCTTGGGCACGAGCGCGACCAGGCCGCTGCGGGGGAAGAACGGCGGCACCGTATTCGGATAGATGACCTCTCCCACGACGCCGTCGGCTTCCAAGGCGGGCATACGGGTGCTGCTGTCCCAGTTGCGGTCGGCGTTGGGCCGTACGAGGTCGCCGAACGGGTTGACGTAGCTGTCGGCCCAGGCGTCGAAGGCATCCAGGTAGCGCGCCTCGAGATAGTGGCGGTAATCGCGCAGATCCGCTCCGGCGTGGCAGTCCGAGCTGATGACCGTATAGCGCTCCATACGAGGCTCCTGTCGCGTCGGAACTCCAAAACGCGGTGACAGTACGCCTTGGACGATTTGGGTAGTCGTCCTGCTGCCGGAATGGCCACCGCTGTACATTTCCGGCATGTCGGATCCGAAGTTCGATCTCAAGATCCACGGCGGCACGATCGTCGATGGCACCGGCCGCCCTCGCTATGTCGGAGACGTCGCCATATCGGACGGTGTGATTGTCGCCATCGGGCCTCGACCTCGAGGGCGACGCCACCGAGGTGATCGATGCGACCGGCCTTGTCGTCGCTCCCGGCTTCGTCGACATCCATACGCACTACGACGGTCAGGCGACGTGGGATCCGGTCCTGGAGCCCTCGGCGTCGCACGGTGTGACGACGGTCGTGGCCGGCAATTGCGGGGTCGGTTTCGCGCCGGTTCGCCCCGGTCAGGAGTCGTGGCTCGTCGAGCTGATGGAGGGCGTCGAGGACATTCCCGGCACGGCACTGCATGAGGGAATCCAGTGGGAGTGGGAGACCTTCCCGGAGTACCTCGATGCGCTGAGCCGTCGTGAGTACTCGATGGATATCGCGGCTTTCCTGCCGCACGCTCCGTTGCGCGTCTACGTGATGGGTCAGCGGGGAGCCGACAACGAGGACGCCACACCCGACGACATCGCCGAGATGGGCCGCCATGTGCGGGAGGCGATTCGAGGCTGGAGCCATTGGCTTTTCCACGTCACGCTCGCTGAACCACAAGTCGCTCGACGGCGAACTCGTACCCGGCACCTTTGCCGGAGCCGAAGAGCTCATCGGACTCGCCCAGGCGGTGGTCGACGCCGGTGGTGGCTTGTTCGAGGTCGTCCCCACGGGTGAGACCGGCGGTGACGCTGACCTGATCCTTGGTGAGGTCGCCTTGATGGCCGAGGTGGCCAAGGCGACCGGATTACCGCTGTCCTTCCTGCTGGTGCAGGCACGCGACGCGCCCGACCTCTGGCGCAAACAGCTTGCCCTCGTGGAGGAAGCACGGGCCGACGGCGCGAACCTCACGCCTCAGGTGGCGGCCCGGCCCGGCGGCATGTTGCTCGGGCTCGCCAGCTACCACGGTCTGATGCGCCGTCCGACCTTCCGGGCGCTGGAGGATTCGCTACCGCTTGACCAGCTCGCCAAGGAGCTGCAGAACCCCGAGGTGAAGGCGGCGATCCTGGCCGAAACGGACCTTCCCATCGATCCCAAGCGCCAATTCGAGTCGCTGACGGACAACACGCCGTACATGTTCGAGCGCATCTACGTGATGGGCGATCCGCCCGATTACGAGCCGACTGACTCCCAGTCCATCGCCGGCATCGCCCGGGCCACTGGCAAGGATCCGTGGGAGGTGCTTTACGACGAGATCGCTGCCGGCACCCTCCTGCTCGGTGCCTTCCTCAACTACGGGGAGGGTTCGCACGACGCGCTGCGCGAGATGATCGCCCACCCCGACACCGTGATCGGCCTTTCGGATGGCGGGGCTCACGTCAAGATGATCTGCGACGCCTCGATGCCGACCTTCCTGCTCACCCACTGGTCACGTGACCGCAGCCGTGGGCAGACGCTGCCGCTGGAAACCGTCGTCCAGAAGCAGGCGGCGGGCACTGCGGCGGCCGTGGGTCTGACTGACCGGGGCACCATCGAGGTCGGCAAGAAGGCCGACATCAACGTGATCGACCTCGAGCGGCTTACGTTGCATGCGCCGCGTTCGATCGCTGATCTCCCGGCCGGAGGACGACGAATCCTGCAGGACGCCAGCGGCTATAAGGCGACCATCGTCAGCGGGATCATCACCCGCCGCGACGATCAGGACACCGGGGCTCGTCCCGGCCGGCTCGTTCGCGGTGGGCAGCCGGCCTTCATCGGGTAGCCGTCGGCGCTGCCGCAGGCAATTCGGACGGGGGAGGCATCGCTGACGCCGATCCGGTTATGGAGGCGGCGCAGGGGTCCCGGTGCGTACCAGCTGCGCTCCCCGAGCAGGCCCATGGATGCGGGTACGAGCACGCCGCGGATGAGCGTGGCGTCGATCAGGATCGCCAGGCCGCAGCCGAGCCCGAAGAACTGGATGAAGCTGACCTTGCTGGTCGCGAAGGCGAAGAAGCTGACCGCCAGCAAAAGTGCTGCGGTTGAAACGATCCGGCCGGTTCGCGCGAGTCCGTGCACGACCGCGTCGTGTGTCGAAGCCCCACCCTCGTGCAGCTCTTTGATGCGGCTCATCAGGAAGACCTCGTAGTCCATCGACAGTCCGAAGGCGATGCAGAAAAGCAGCACTGGCATCGAGGTGTTGATCGGTGCTGGGGTGAAGCCAAGGACGGTGGAGAAGTGGCCTTCCTGAAAGATCCACACCATCGCCCCGAGCGTCGCGCCAAGAGTTAGCGCGTTGCCGATCAAAGCCCGCACTGGCTGTACGACGCTGCCGGTGAACAGGAAGAGCAGCACCAGCGTCGTGAGGATGATGATGGCCGCGGCAAGCGGCAGCCGGGAACTGATCGCGTGCTTCGCGTCGATCAACGTCGCCGTCGTCCCGCCGACCAGCACGGTGGAATCGGCCGGCGCCGGTGTCGTGCGCACTCGCTTGACCAAGGCTTGCGCGGCTCCGGATGCGCTGTCGAAGCCGGTGCTGAGGCTGATCCGGTCGACCCCACCCGCCGAGGTGCTCGAGACCTGTTGCACGCCGGCGGTGGCGCCGAGTTTGCGCTTGAACGCATCCAGCTCCGTCGCCGCAAGCGCGGGAGTCACCAAGACGTCGACGACGTTCGGCTTGACCGCGAAGTCGGCGCGCAGCGCGTCACCCACCTCATGCGCCGCGGTGTTTTTGGGAAGTACCCGTTCGTCCGGGGTAGCGAAGGAGACGCCGAGCAGCGGAGCCGCCATCACCAGTAGCAGGGCGATCACAGGGGCGGCAGTGAGGACCGGCCGCCGCATGACGATCGCGGCGATCCGGCCCCACATGGGTGATTCCGCACTGCGATTCGGGCTGATTCCTGGAACGCGACCGGCGTTGACCCGGTGCCCGAGGACGGCCAGTAGCGCCGGAAGCACCAGCAGCGCACTGAGCGCGGCAAAGACCGTCACGCCGACCCCGGCGTATGCGAACGACTTCAAGAAATAGACCGGGAAGACCAGCATCGCCGAGAGGGCAGCCGCGACGGTGAGGGCGGAGAACGCCACGGTTCGTCCGGCCGTGGCGGTCGTCCGTCCGACGGCGTGGAAAACGTCCGCGCCGGCGGCCAACTCCTCCCGGAAGCGGCTCACGATGAGCAGCGCGTAGTCGATCCCCAGGCCGAGTCCCAACGCGGTCGTGAGGTTGATGGCGAAGATGCTGACGCTGGTGAGATGAGTGAGCACGCTGAGCTCGGCGAAGGTGCCGAAGATGGCGATCAGTGCGATGCCCAGCGGGAGCAGGGCCGACACGATGCTGCCGAAGGCGAGGACCAGCAGGATCAGAGTGATCGGCACCGCGATCGCCTCGGCTACTGCGAGGTCCTTGCCCACCTGGGCGCCGACGTCGGTGCCCTTGTCGCCTCCGATGCGCAGCGTCGCGACGGCATTGTCGACATGCCCGTAGTCCTTGAGGATGCCGTCCGGATCGCCGACGACGTGGGCAAGAATCAGCGCGTCAGAGCCGTCGCGTGAGCGCAACGCAGGCGCACGGTTGCTCCAGTAGGAATTGACTTGGTCAAGACGCCGATCGCGGCGCAGGTAGTCGGTCAGCCGCCGGCCGCTGCTGGCGACGGCTGGGTCATCGACCGTTCCGGCGCGGGCGTGAACCAGAAAGACGATGTCGGACTCGCCGCCGAACTTCTGGTTGAGCAAGACCTTTGCCCGGCTCGACTGCGACGAAGGATCGTCGAATCCTTCGTCGAGCAGCCGGCCGAACAGTCCGGTACCAAGCACGGCAAAGACGGCGATCAGGACGGCCGCTACGGCAAGGATCCAGCGGGATCTCGCCGCGATGAACAGGCCCAGTCTGCCGAACACGCTCCCAGAGTGCCCGACCCTTGGCGGGAATTGCCAGGGCTGGGACCACTCATCCTTATGGCTCCGCGGGAGGCAGATTTTGACCGAATCAACCCTTTAGGTATCCCCCGAATGGACGATCCGGAATAGGTGTGACCGCCCAACCGGGTGGTTCCTTCCATCGTCATCGCTGGTCCACCGGGCTCGGCCTGATCCTCCGAGAGGTTTCCGATGCGAAAGCGCCTCGCACGCGTTTTGTTAGCCACCGCCGCCATTGTTTGTGTCGCTGCCGCCTGCTCCCCGCTGGGAACGACCGGCCCGCTTGGCGGGGCCTACAAGAAGAACATCTGGGGCGTTGACGTCTCCAGTTACCAGCATCCGGGTGGCGCGGGCATCAATTGGGTCGCCGTGCACAACCAGGGCGCAAAATTCGCTTTCGTCAAGGTGAGCGAAGGCGGCAGCTACGTGAACCCCTGGGGCCTTTCTGACATCAGGGGTGCCCGGGCCGCGGGTCTCTACGTGGGGGCCTACCACTTCGGTCGTCCCCGGCTCCCGCTGTCGACGGCGGCCTCCGACGCACGCCGTTTCGCCGCCCAGATCGGCAACGTGAGGCAAGCCGGGTACCTGCCTCCGGTACTCGATCTCGAGGTGACGGGCGGCCTGTCCGCAGCCAACATCACCGCGTGGACCCGCAGCTTCCTGTCCACCCTGCAGGCATTCACCGGCCGTACGCCAATCGTCTATTCGGGCGGCTGGTTCTGGCGGGGCTACATGGGCAACCCGGGCGGATTCGCGGCGTATCCGCTCTGGGCGGCTCAGTACTCGCCCAAGTCGGTCGGACCCGACCTCTTTGGTACCTGGTCCTACTCCACCTTCTGGCAGTACACCGACGCCGGTCTGGTCTCCGGAATCCGCGGGGCGGTCGACGCCAGCTGGTTCCACGGCAACCAGGCGCAGCTGAACAGCCTCGCCTACGCCGGGCTTGCTGCTGGGGCCAACGCGTCGCCGTTCGCACTACTTCAAGGCGGCGCGTCCACGACGAGTCCGGGAGCCGGCGTGAGCAGCGGCGGGACCACCGGCGCCCACATGGCGCAGTACCCGGCGACGGTCGGAGCCAAGTAACTCCGACAAAGTAACTACTAAGGGCACCTTGACTAAGGGTACCCTTAGTAGTTACACATGAGCGATGGAAGCCCTGCCGCAAACACTCGCCGAGATGGCCCGCGACGCCCTTGCCGAAGCCACCGTGGCGACGGTGACATCCGAGTCCGCCGCGGAGGCCGCTGAAGTGACGGTGAAGGTCACGGCTGACCGCTACGGGCGGCCGATACTCCACGTGGCCCCCGAATCGCCGCTGGTCGACAGCATTGCTGCCGGGCGGGTGGTCACTGTGACGGTCGCCGCTGCGGCACCGTTCGAGGCCTTGTCCTTGCGCGGCCCGGCACTTCGGGTCAAGGCGTGTGACAAGGATGAGCGGCGCGTCATGTACCGGGTGGCGCTACTAGGAGTCTCGTTCGTGCGTCCGCGGAGGGCGCCGGTGCGGCTCGCGGCCTTTCACGCGGCGCAGCCGGATCTACTCTGGGGTCGGGGCGAGCAGATGCTCGAGCACCTGTCCACTAACCACGCAGCGGACCTCAAGGCGTGCGTCTGCGCTCACGGAATGCCTGATGCCAGTGCCGTCGTCGCTCGATCGCTGGATCGTCGTGGCATCGATCTGGCCGTGCTCACACCGGAAGGCGTGACGGCGATGTGGATGCCCTTCATGCAGGGACCCGTCGCCTCGCCGGAGGAGCTCGCCCTGCAGCTGCGCCTGTGCCTCACCTGCCGCTGCCGCAATCACAACGAGGAGTCCAGATGACCAGTTCCCCGCAGGCTCCGACTTCCACGCCGGTGCCGGCCAAGCGATCCCGGGTGCCGATGCTCACCCGGGTGTTGCGATCGGAGCCGATCGGAAGCTCGATGATCCGCGTCGTGCTGGCCGGCGGCGAACTCGAGCGCTTCAGCCCGGCGCCCTACACCGACTCCTATGTGAAGCTGGTCTTTCTTACTCCGGGCGTCGACTATCCCCGGCCCCTCGACATGAACGCCATCAAAGCGGACCTTCCCTCCGAGCATTGGCCACGCCAGCGCACCTACACCGTCCGGGCGTGGGACCAGGAGCAGCTGCAGCTCACCCTCGACATCGTGGTCCATGGCGACGCCGGGTTAGCGGGCCCCTGGGCAAGGTCGGTGCGGCCGGGCGACGAGGTCTTTCTGGTCGGACCAGGCGGTGAATACGCACCGGATCCGACCGCCGACTGGCATCTGCTGGTGGGAGATGAGAGCGCCCTGCCGGCCATTGCCGTCGCGAGTGCCGCGCTGCCGCGCTCCGCCCACGCCAGGGTCTTCATCGAGGTGGACGGCCCGGCCGATGAGGTGCCGCTCGACCTCCCCCCGGCTGCCACGGTGAGCTGGTTGCACCGCGGCGGGCTGCCGGTGGGCGACCTACTGGTGGATGCCGTGACGAAGCTGGATTTCGAGCCGGGCACCGTGCATGCATTCGTCCATGGTGAGGCTGGTTTCGTGAAGCGGATCCGCCACTTGCTGCGCGTCGAAAAAGGCCTTCCCCGCGAGCAGCTTTCGATCTCGGGCTACTGGCGGCAGGGCGCAGACGACGAGGGTTGGCGGGCGTCCAAGAGGCAGTGGGTCAGCGAAGTTGAAGCAGCTGAGGCAGCCGCCGGCGTGGCCTGACATGCTGCAGTCATGGATCTCACCGAGGAGAGCTCATGACCGCCGCAGGTTCCGCCGCATCCGTCCTGCCCGTGCTGCCCGAGCTCGGGTTCTACACGCTGGCCGGCTCGCCTGATTCCGCCCGCGAGCTGATCGATGAGGTCATCGATGGCGAGCGCCTCGGCCTCGGCACCTGCTTCATCTCCGAGCGCTACAACCGCAAGGAGATCGGTGTCCTTTCCGGCGCCGCCGGGGCGGTCAGCGAGCGCATCCAGATCACCACCGCGGCGACCAATCACAACACCCGCCATCCCATGGTCACCGCCGCGATCGCCCGCACCATGCAGAGCCTCACCGGTGGCCGCTTCGTGCTCGGCCTCGGCCGCGGCATCGCGCCCATGCAGGACGCGTATGGCATCCCGCGCATCACCACGGCGCAGCTCGAGGATTTCGTCGACATCATGCGGCGGCTCTTTCGAGGCGAGGCCATCATCGGTCACGACGGACCGGCCGGAAAGTATCCGGTTCTGCACCTCGACGCCTCGCTCGACGAATACCTCCCGATGGGCATCGTTGCCTTTGGAAAGAACACCCTCGAGCTGGCGGGGCGTTGCTTCGACGAGGTCGTACTGCACACGTACTTCACCGACGAGACCACCGCGCGCTGCGTGCAGACGGTGAAGTCCGCCGCCGAGCGCGCCGGTCGCGATCCTGCTTCGGTACGCGTGTGGTCCTGCTTCGCCACCGTCGGCGACCACATTCCCGAGGACAAGCGGTTGATGAAAACGGTCGGTCGGCTCGGCACCTACCTCCAGGGCTACGGCGACCTATTGGTGCGCACCAACAATTGGGATCACGACGTTCTTGACCGCTTCCTGGCTGACCCCGTGGTGTCCAGTGTCCGAGGCCTCGACGTCGTCGGCACGACCGAGCAGCTCGAACACGTCGCGGAGCTGATCCCGGCCGAGTGGCTGGCGCCGAGCGCTACGGGCACCCCCGAGCAGTGTGTCGCCGCTGTACGCGGCCAGTTCGATCTCGGCTGCGACGGCGTCATCATGCACGGTGCCAGCCCGCAGGAGCTGATGCCGATTCTGGAGGCCTACCGGTCTCACGCTCCTGCCCAGCCCGCGCGGGTCTGACGCCCTCCATGGCGGATTCGTCTGATCCTGTGGCCGGCGCTGTAGATCCGGCTGTCGTCGATGACCCTGCCGACCTCACTCCCGCTTGGCTCACGGCCGTGCTGCGCTCGAGGGGCCGTCAGGTCACCGTCCGCAGCGTGACCCATGAACGCATCGGCACCGGGCAGATCGGCGCGAGCTACCGGCTGCATCTGGGCTTTGCCGAACCCGCACCTTCGGTGCCTTCGACCATGGTGGTCAAGCTCGCCGCCGGTTCGGCCGAGGCGCGTCATCGAGTGGGGGAGGGCTACTACAAGGAGGTTCGCTTCTACCTCGACCTTGCGCCGCTGGTCGCGGTGAATACCCCGACGTGCTGGTACGCCGCTATCACCGACGACATGCACTCGTTCACCTTGCTGCTCGAGGATCTGACGCCGTCGGTGCCCGGCAGGCAGGTGGATGGATGCACCCCGGACCAAGCAGCTGATGCCGTAGCCAATCTGGCCGGATTGCACGCGCCGCTCTGGCGTTCTCCGGTGCTCGATGAGCATGCGGGCTGGCTTAAACCGCTGGACGAGGCCGGCGGCAAGTTCCTCGGCAAGCTCATGATCGGTGCGACCGACCAGTTCGTGGGCCTCTACGAGGCCGAGCTCGGACCCGAGAATGCCGCCACGCTGCGGGCATCCGCGGCCCTTATCGGGCGCTGGTCATCGGCCGGCAGCGACATTATGTCGATCACCCATGGCGATTACCGACTCGACAACCTGATGTTTCCACCCGAGGGTCAGGGGGTCGCCGCTGTTGACTGGCAGACGACGTCAGCAGGTCCCCCGTTGCGGGACCTGGCCTACTTCCTCGGCAACAGCCTGACCCCCGAGCTGCGCCGGGCGCACGAAAGCGACCTTCTTGACATCTACCTCGCCGGACTGGCGAGTCACGGAGTGGTCCACCCGGCCGAGCGGGCCTTCGAGGACTATCGGCGCGGCATGCTGCAAGGCCCACTGATCACCATCCTCGGCCGCGTCTATGCCACGGCCGAACCTTCGGCAGCCGCCGACGAGATGTTTCTGACCATGGCCACCCGTTCGTGTGCCGCGATTCGCGATCTGCAGTCGCTGGAATTGTCGGAAAACTGACCCACCGGGTCGGATTGAGCGCTGCGTCACGCGCCGGCGTGAAGAACGCGTGAAGAACTGCGAAGACCCCGTGAGGATTTGCCTCCGACCGCGCTGAAAGGCCTCTGTGAGGTCTCTACTGGTGGACGAACGCTCGGCGCAAAGCGCTAAAGGAGTCTGCTGTGGAGTGGTCGGACCTGTGGTTCGTGTTGCTGACAATCGGCGTTTTCGCGCTGCTGGCGCTGGTTGCGCGTCTGGTGGAGAAGCTATGAGCGCCACTAACCTCGTCGAATTGATTCTGGCAATCGCGCTCACCATTTTTCTCATCATCGCCCTGCTTTTCCCGGAACGTTTCTGATGAGTTCAACAACGGCCGGCATCATCTTTGTCCTTACCCTGATTGTCGCCCTTGCCGCGACGTATCGCCCGCTCGGCGACTACATGGCCCGCATGTACAGCGGCGGACGCCACCTCCGCGCTGAGAAAGCGATCTATCGCGTCACCGGGATCAATCCGGACGCGGAGCAGTCGTGGGGCAGCTACCTCCGGTCCGTCCTCGCGTTCAGCGGGGTCTCCGTCGTGTTCCTGTACGTCTTCCTGCGGATCCAGCAGCACATCGGCATTGGCCATGCCTATGCCGTCCCGAAGATGGGAAGCTCGCAGGCGTTCAACACCGCCGCCAGCTTCGTCACCAATACCAACTGGCAGTCCTATTCCGGCGAGAGCGCCCTGGGCTACGTGGCGCAGGCGACCGGGCTGGCGGTGCAGAACTTTGCCTCCGCTGCGGTCGGTATCGCTGTGGCGATCACTCTCGTCCGCGGGTTCGTCCGCCGGCGCACCGGTGAGTTGGGCAATTTCTGGGTTGACCTCACCAGGACCTGCATCCGGCTGCTGCTACCGGTGTCGTTTCTCTTTGCGATCGTCTTTATCGCCGGTGGTGCGGTGCAGAACTGGCATCCCTACTTGCACATCACGACCGTGACCGGCGGCAGCCAAACCATCACCGGCGGTCCGGTGGCCAGCCAGGAGGTCATCAAACAGTTCGGTACCAACGGCGGCGGCTTCCTGAACGCCAACTCCGCCGGACCATGGGAGAACCCGACGGTCTGGACGAACTGGCTACAGATCTATCTGTTGCTGGCGATCGGTTTCTCGCTGCCTCGCACCTTCGGAAAGATGGTCGGGGATGTCCGCCAGGGCCGGGCGATCGTCTCCGTCATGGCGCTGCTGCTGCTGATCTCGACCGTCCTGGTGACGGTGGCGCAGGATTCGCATCACGGCACGGTGCCCACGGCCGTCGGGGCTGCCACCGAAGGCACCGAGCAACGGTTCGGAGTGCCTGACTCGGCGGCCTTCGCTGCCGCGACCACCGCCACGAGTACGGGTGCCGTCGACAGCTTCCACGACAGCTACACGAGCCTCGGCGGCGGCGTGCTCCTGCTGAACATGATGTACGGCGAGGTAGCTCCCGGTGGCACCGGTTCAGGCATGTACGGCATGCTCATTCTCGCGGTGCTGTCGGTCTTCATCGCCGGCCTCATGGTCGGGCGAACGCCGGAGTACCTGGGCAAGAAGCTCGGCGGCAGAGAAGTCAAATTCGCCTCCCTCTATCTGCTGACCACCCCGTTACTGGCACTCACGGGTACCGCGTTGGCGATGGCCCTGCCTGGCGAGCGGGCCTCAATGCTCAACAACGGACCGCACGGCCTGTCCGAGATCCTTTACGCCTTCACGTCGGCGGCGAACAACAACGGGTCGGCTTTCGCGGGCCTGGCGGTGAATACGACGTGGTACAACACCGCGCTGGGGATCGTCATGCTGCTCGGCCGGCTGCTGCCGATCATCTTCGTCCTGGGACTTGC
This sequence comes from uncultured Actinomycetota bacterium, assembly GCA_963839015.1. GTDB lineage: Bacteria > Actinomycetota > Actinomycetes > Frankiales > Frankiaceae > DATAZK01. Next base: position 73,813 of record CAWITL010000007.1, read on the forward strand.
CGGGTCGCTGGCCCGCCAGCAACCGGTCCCAGCCTCGGCCGGCACTTTGCCGACCTACCGGCCGCTCTTCGTCCTCTTCCTCTTCGGCACGACGGTGATCATCGTCGCGCTCACCTACTTCCCGGCGCTCGCGCTGGGACCGCTCGCGGAAGGCTTGCACTGATGAGCACCAACGTGGCACAAGGAGCGGCGATGCCATCGAGGCCGTCTCCCTCGACGGGCGGGCCACGCAAGGTTGGCGGCGGCTTCCTCGACCCCAAGCAACTGTGGGCTTCGCTGCCGGGAGCGCTCCAAAAGCTCGACCCGCGAACGCTTTGGCACAACCCGGTGATGTTCATCGTCGAGATCGGCGCCGCGTTGACGACAGTCCTCGCGATCAGTGAGGGCGGCGTCTTCGACTGGCTGATCACGATTTGGCTATGGCTGACCGTCGTGTTCGCCAACCTCGCCGAAGCGGTCGCCGAAGGTCGGGGCAAGGCGCAGGCGGATGCGCTCCGGCGAGCCAAGACCGACACGATTGCGCGACGTCTCGTCGACCCGAAGAACTTTCACTCCGCCGAGGAGCAGGTGCCCGCGCCGGAGCTTCGTCAGGGCGACGTCGTGGTGTGCGAAGCCGGCGACTACATACCCGGCGACGGGGACGTCATCGACGGCGTTGCCAGCGTTGACGAGTCGGCGATCACCGGCGAGTCGGCGCCGGTGATTCGCGAATCCGGCGGCGACCGCTCAGGCGTGACCGGGGGCACCAAGGTGTTGTCCGACCGGATCGTCGTGCGGATCACCCAGAAGCCCGGTGAGAGCTTTCTCGACCGGATGATCGCACTCGTCGAGGGGGCGAGCCGGCAGAAGACTCCCAACGAGATCGCGCTCAATATTCTGCTGGCGTCACTGACGATCATCTTTCTGCTGGCCACCGCGACCCTGCAGCCATTGGCTATCTTCTCGAAGACGACCCAGCCTGGAATCCCGAATTCGGCGGCGCTCAACAGTCAGGGCGTCACCGGAATCGTCCTGGTATCACTGCTGGTTTGCCTCATTCCGACCACGATCGGGGCCCTGCTCAGCGCCATCGGCATTGCCGGTATGGACCGGCTGGTGCAGCGCAATGTGCTGGCGATGTCGGGGAGGGCTGTGGAAGCCGCCGGCGACGTGTCGACCCTGCTGCTGGACAAGACCGGGACGATCACGATCGGCAACCGGCAGGCTGACAACTTCACGCCCATCACAGGGATCGACGACAACACCCTTGCGACGGCAGCCCTGCTCTCGAGCCTGGCCGACGAGACTCCGGAAGGCCGCAGCATCGTCACTCTCGCCGAGGTTCGTTACAGCTTGACGGCGCCCGATCTTGCCGACGCCACGTTCGTGGAGTTCACCGCCCAAACCCGGATGAGCGGTATCGATCTGCCCGGACGGGAGGTGCGCAAGGGAGCGACCGGCTCGGTGGCCGCCTGGGTGGAGCAGAACGGCGGTGAGGTACCGCAGGAGATCTGGCAGCTGTCCAACGGCATCGGCAACCAGGGCGGCACCCCGCTCGTCGTCGCTGAGAAGACCGCGGAGTCCGCGCGCGTGCTCGGCGTCGTCGCCCTCAAGGACATCGTCAAGGAGGGCATGCGCGAGCGCTTCGACGAGCTGCGGCGCATGGGCATCCGGACGGTGATGATCACCGGTGACAATCCCCGTACCGCCAAGGCGATCGCCGACGAGTCAGGGGTGGACGACTTCCTCGCCGAGGCCACGCCGGAAGACAAGCTTGAGCTGATCCGCAGCGAGCAGGCGGGCGGCAAGCTCGTCGCGATGACCGGCGACGGCACGAACGATGCCCCGGCGCTCGCTCAGGCCGACGTCGGAGTGGCCATGAACACCGGGACCTCGGCAGCCAAAGAGGCCGGCAACATGGTCGACCTCGATTCCAATCCGACGAAGCTGATCGAGATCGTCGAGATCGGCAAGCAGCTCCTCATCACGCGGGGTGCATTGACCACCTTCTCGATCGCCAACGACGTCGCGAAGTACTTCGCGATCATCCCTGCCATGTTCGCCGCGGTTTACCCCGGTCTCGACAAGCTCAACATCATGCGGCTTCATTCGCCGGAGTCGGCCATTCTGTCGGCCGTCATCTTCAACGCCATCATCATCGTGCTGCTCATTCCGTTGGCGCTGCGAGGAGTGCGATACACGCCCTCGAATGCGTCCGCGCTGCTGCGACGAAACATCTTTGTCTACGGTGTCGGCGGATTGGTCGCGCCTTTCGTCGGTATCAAGCTCATTGACCTGGTTGTTCAATTCATTCCCGGAATCGGGTGACTGGCATGCGACGTTTTGGTCCTGCGTTCCGCGCTCATGCGGCAGCTTTAAGAATTCTGCTGGCCTTTACGATCATTTTCGGGATCGGCTATCCGCTGGCCGTCACGGCGGTCGCGCAGATACCGGGCCTGAAGGCCAAAGCCGACGGCAGCCTGATCAAGGTGGACGGCAAGACGGTCGGCTCCCAGCTCATCGGGCAGGGCTACACCGACAGCAAGGGCAATGCGGTGGCCAAGTACTTCCAGAGTCGCCCGTCTGCCGCCGGGACCGGCTACGACCCGACGGCCACCGGGGCCTCCAACCTCGGCCCGGAGTCGATCATCGACGTTCTTCCCGACCCGAAGGTGAAGGGGGACACCGGGACGCAGCGCCTGCTGACGTTGGTCTGTACCCGCAGCCTGGCCATCGGCCAACTTGACCATGTCGACGGCAGCCGGCCGTTCTGCACCTCGACCGGTGTCGGCGCCGTGCTGGCCGTCTTCTACAGCGGTCCGGGCTACGACGGCCACGTCGTGCGGGCGGTCAGCCTCAACCAGGCCTGCCCGACCAAGCCCTTCATCTCCACTTATCAGGGCGTTGCGGTCGAATGTGCGACGTTCGGCGCGGACTACGCCAAGGGCAAAGTCGTCCCGATCCGTGGTGACGCCCCGGCGCATCCGGCGGTTCCTTCGGATGCGGTGACGGCTTCGGGTTCCGGCCTTGATCCGCACATCAGCCCGGCTTACGCCGCCATTCAGGAGGCCACCGTCGCGGCCGCCCGCCACATCTCCGTTTCCGACGTCCGCGCCCTCGTCAAGAAGTACACGGACAGCCGAGACCTCGGGTTCCTCGGCGAGCCACGCGTGAACGTCCTGGAGCTGAATCTGGCACTCGACCGCGAGTTCCCGCAGGCTTAGCCCCGTGACGGCAGCACGGGGAAGGCTCCGTATCTATCTCGGCGCCGCGCCAGGCGTCGGAAAGACGTTCGCCATGCTCGACGAGGGGCACCGGCGGGCCACTCGGGGCGCCGACGTCGTGGTGGCGTTCGTGGAAACCCACGGCCGTCCTCGCACTGCCGAAAAGCTCGAGGGACTCGAGATACTGCCCCGCCGGACGGTGACCTACCGCGGCGGCGAATTCGAAGAGCTCGATCTGGACGCGGTGCTCGCCAGACATCCAGAAGTGGCGCTCGGTGGACGAGCTGGCGCATACGAACGTGCCGGGCGCGGGTCGTGCACGAGAAGCGCTGGGAGGACGTCGAAGAGCTGCTGGCCGCCGGTATCGACGTCATCAGCACCGTCAACGTGCAACATCTCGAATCGCTCAACGATGTCGTCCAGCAGATCACCGGCGTTCCGCAGCGCGAGACGGTGCCCGATGCTGTCGTGCGGGCCGCCGAGCAGGTGGAACTCGTCGACATGACAGCCGAAGCGCTCCGTCGCCGGATGGCGCACGGCAACATCTACGCCGCCGACAAGGTCGACGCGGCGCTGGGCAATTACTTCCGTCCCGGCAACCTGACGGCGCTGCGCGAGCTTGCCCTGCTGTGGCTGGCCGACAAGGTCGACGACGGGCTGACTCAACTACCGCCAGCAGCACGGCATTGCAGCGACCTGGGAGACGCGCGAACGTGTCGTGGTCGCGCTCACCGGAGGACCGGAAGGGGAGACGCTGATCCGCCGCGGTGCCCGCATCGCCGCACGTGCCACCGGCGGCGAGCTGATGGCCGTGCACGTGGCCCGCAGCGACGGGCTGGTGGGCGGCGGGATCGCCGAGCTCGCCGGCCAGCGGCTGCTCGTCGAATCACTCGGCGGCTCATTCCATTCGGTGCTCGGCGACAACGTGCCCGCTGCGCTGCTGGATTTCGCGCGCGGGGTCAACGCGACCCAGATCGTCCTCGGAGTCTCGCGCCGCCGGCCCTTGCTCGCGGCCCTCACCGGTCCTGGCACCAGCGCGACCGTCATCCGCCAATCCGGCTCGATCGACATCCACATGGTCACGCACGAGAGCGCCGGCCGCGGTCGGCTCCTCCCCAAGGGGTTCGGTGGACTGAGCCGCGATCGGCAGCTGCTGGGCGTGCTGGTGGCCGTCGTGCTGCTGCTCGCCGTCACCCTCATCGGTGCGGCCTCGCGGTCATCTCTCGGGCCGAGCAGCGATCTGCTGCTCTACCTCTCCGCGGTCGTCATCGTCAGCATCATCGGTGGATTCTGGCCGGCGATGCTCGCCGCGGTCGCGGGAAGTGTGCTGGCCAACTACTACTTCGTGCCACCGATTCACTCCTTCACCATTGCCGAACCGGAAAATGTCCTTGCGCTGGCGGTTTTCCTGGTGGTGGCGGCGCTGGTCTCCCGGGTAGTCGACCTGTCGGCGAAGCGCTCCGTCCTGGCTGCCCGCGCCAGCGCCGAGGCCGAAACGCTCTCGGCCCTCGCCGGCAGCCTGCTGCGCGGCGAGCAGGCGCTGCCCGCCCTCCTGGAGCGGGTCCAGGAGACGTTCTCCGCCCGGGCGGTAACCCTTTCGCGCCGGACCGGTCCCGACGACCGGGAGGTGGTCGCGAGCATCGGCGACGGTCCGGCCGAAGCAGGCGAGGGTCACACCGAAGCCGAAGTCGGGGAGGACTTCATCCTGGCGCTCGACGGGCGCCCGCTGGCCGCGGCTGACCGCCGGCTGCTCGGGGCTTTCGCCGCCCAGGTCGCGGTCGCGTACCGACAAAGGCAGCTCTCCCAGACCGCCCAGTCGGCGACCGAACTCGCCGCTGCCGACAAGCTGCGGACCGCTCTGCTCAACGCCGTCAGCCACGATCTGCGCACGCCATTGGCGAACGTCCAGACGGCGATTTCCAGCCTGCGGAGCCACGACGTCAGCTGGGACGACGCCCAGCGCGCCGAGCTCTTCCGGACCGCGGAGGACGGCCTGGCCCGCCTCACCGGACTTGATCACCGGCCTGCTCGACCTCTCGCGGCTGCAGGCGGGGGCGTTGCCCATGTTCGCGGCGCCGGTCGGGCTCGACGACGTCGTCGCGCGGGCGCTCGACCACGTGGCGCCAGGGACGACATCTGGATCTGGATGTCCCACCGGATCTGCCCGAAGCGCTGGCGGATGCGGCGCTTGCTGGAGCGAGTGGTGGCCAACCTGGTCCAGAACGCGCTGCGCTATTCGCCCCGCGATGCCGACGTTCGCATTGCCGGCAGCAGCCATGCCGGCCGGGTACAGCTGCGCGTGATCGACCGGGGGCCCGGGATCGGAGGAACGGATCGGGAGCAGGTCTTCGCTCCCTTCCAACGGCTGGGCGACAGCCATCCTGGGGGTGAGGGCATCGGGCTCGGTCTGGCGATCGCGCGCGGTCTCACCGAGGCAATGGGCGGGAGCGTCACGATCGAAGACACGCCCGGTGGGGGTGCGACGCTCGTCATCGATCTTCCGGCGGCGGCAATGTGCCGAAGGAAGCGCGTCGAAGACAGATGCCGCGAAGTCGGACGCGGCGCAACCGGCATGACCCGGGTCACTGGTGGTCGACGACGAGCCGCAGTTGTTACGTGCGCTCACGATGAACCTCACGGCGCGCGGATACGACGTCACGCCGGTGTCCAACGGCACCGCCGCCCTCGATGCGGCTGCGGCGGAACGCTTCGACGTCATCGTGCTGGACCTGGGGCTGCCGGACATCGACGGGATGGCGGTCATCAAGGGCGTGCGGCGCGTGTCAGACATCCCTATCGTCGTGCTGTCGGCGCGAACCGACAGCAGCGACAAGGTGCAGGCGCTCGATCTCGGGGCCGACGACTACGTCACCAAGCCGTTCAACGTTGATGAGCTGCTGGCCCGGTTACGCGCGGCGACCCGCCGGCCGGCGCTGTCCGAAGGCAGCCATCTGGTACAGCTCGGCTCCGTACACATCGATCTCGACGCCAAGACCGCATCGCGGGCGGGCGAGGAAGAGGACATCCACCTCACCCCACCGAATGGCGGCTGCTCGAACTGCTCGTCACCGCCCCCGACAAGCTGCGGACGAGCCGGTCGTTGCTGATCGAGATGCGGGGCGATCCCGCGACCACCGATCCGAGCTACCTGCGGGTGCACATGGCATCGCTACGCCGAAAGCTCGAGGAGACCCCCAGCCGGCCGCGGCATCTCATCACCGAGCCGGGCATGGGCTACCGCTTCAAGCCCTGATCGCCCGGCCGGACAAGCTGGACCAAGAAAACCGAGAAGTGGTCGCCGATCGTCATGATCAGCGACCACTTCCCGGTGGTTTGGTCAGCGGTTTGGTCAGCCGCGGTTACGAGGTGGGCTCGCCCTTGTCGGCACTCTTTCCTGGACCTGTCTTCGGCGAGGATCAGGTAGAGCGAACGCCGGGCCTGGCTGAGGATCTCCTGCGCGGCCGCGATCTGGGCGTCCGTCCCGCTGACGGCTACCGCCCGGGCGGCGCCCCGCAGCTGCTCGAGCGAGCCCCGCAGGTCATGGATTCCGCCGCCCTGCTCGGTGATCGCCGTAAAGGGATCGACCATCGTCTCCTTGTTGGCGGCGAGGTACTCCCGTCCGGCATCGGTGAGGGTGACGAGCTTGCGCCCCGAGTCCGGGGTGACGCTGACCAGACCCTCGTCCTCGAGCTGGGCGATCGTCGGGTAGATCGCTCCGGGGCTGGGGCGCCAGGCGCCCTGGGTGCGCTCGGCGATGGCCTGCATCAGCTGGTAGCCGTGCATGGGCTCGTCTGCGAGCAGCAGCAGGGAGGCGGCGCGGATGTCACCGCGCTGGGCCCGACCGCGGCCTCGTCCTTCGCCGCGTGGTCCGCGGCCGCCCATCCGGCGTCCTCCGCGCGGTCCTGGCCCTTCCGGGTGGTGGTGCCGGCGGCTCTCGCCCACAGGTCCTGCGAACCCGCGTCGTCCCGGGTGGTTCTCGTGTGAACGGGTCTCGGCCCGCTCGTGGTGGTTTCGCATCATGCGATTTCTCCTGTCATGCAATGAACTCTCTGTTCATGACGGTAAAGATATATCGCGATGTCTCTAGATGCAAACGTGATATGCGTCACTGGTATACGAAACGCCACTGGCGATGCGTCAGATACGACTCATCGCCAGTGGCGCCTACGAAACTGGCCCCAGCGGTAACTGGCCCTAGAAGTTGTAGAAGAAGCCCTTCTCCTCATACCGGTCCTTGATCCGCCATCCCGCCTCGGTGCGTACGAAGACATCCCGGTACCAAAGACCGCAGAAGAAGACGTGTGGCGGCTTGCCGTCGCCCTTGTCGATGACCATCGGGTTATGGCAGATCGTCTTGCCATGGGCGCTGTCCGGCCCGTCGAACTCGAGCTTCGTGGTGGCGACCATGTGCTGGAACAGGGCGAAGTTCTTCATGTTGTCGCGCAGGAACTGCTTGGTCTCCTCGAGTGACCCGGCGCTCCCGCCCATCTCGGAGTAGTCGATGTGGGCGTCCGGCGTGAAGACGTCATCGAGCGCGTCCCAGTTGCGAAAGTCGATCGCATGGCTATAGGAAGCCAGCAGATCGTTGATCTCCAGCCGGTCCGAGATCTCCTGTAGTGACAAGGTCATCGACGCGTCCTCCTGGTCAGGTCTTGCGGGCGCCCGGACGCTACGCCGCCGCCGTCCCGCGGGCCGCGCCGGGGCGGTCCGCTGCATCGAGCCGGTCCGGTCCTGGCAGGATCGCAGCTGTGACCCGCCAGCACGTCGACGCCCCGGACCGCTCGGACCTTCCCGTGTGGGAGCAACGTTTTCGGGCTGGCCGGGTGAGCCTGCCCGACTGGGCCTGGTTCGCACCCGATCGCTGCGTTCTGATCAGCAATGCCGGGGGCGCGTTTGAGATCTATGCCTTCGATGCCGCAGCGGCCGAAGGTCAAGCGTTACGTCAGCTCACCGACCGACCGCAGGGCACGCTGCACGCGACCATCACCCCGGACGGGCGGGACGTCTGGTGGTTCGCCGACACCGACGGCGACGAATTCGGTGTCTGGCAGGTGCAGCCTTGGGACGGCAGTGGAAAGGCCCGCCCGGCGGCGCCGGCGTTGAAGCCCGGCTGGCCCGCCGGCCTGGCGTTGGCGCTGGACGGCACGGCCTACATCGGGATCTCTGATGACGACGGCAGCGAGATCTGGCGGGTGCCGAATGACGGCGCCGATCCCGTCCTGATCTACGCCTCAGAGCACGACGCCAGCGTGGACGACGTGTCGAGCGACGGGCAACTGATCGCCATCAGTCACTCCGAACACGGTGACAACCGCCATCCCGCACTGCGTCTCATTGCCCCCGACGGAGCGCTGGTAGCCGACCTGTGGGATGGGCCTGGCAAGGGACTCGACGCCCTCGGTTTCTCTCCGGTCGCTCCGGTACTGCTCGTCGGGCACGAGCGACGGGCACGGCCGGAGCTGCTGATCTGGGATGGCCGGACGGAGACCGAGCTGACGGTTGAGCTGTCCGGTGAGCTCGACGCCTCCTGGTACGTCGAGGGTGACGCTCTGCTCTTGGATCGCAACGAGCGCGCACGGTCTGACCTGTTTCGCGCCGATCTCGCCGGGCTGACCTCCGGAGCGGCGTCGTTCGCTCCGCATATCTCCCCGCTGGAAACCCCGCGGGGACTCGTCTCGGGCGCCACGGCCCGACCCGGCGGAGACGTCTGGCTGGGCTGGACGTCGGGCCAGTTCGCTTCTCGGATCCGCGACCTGGCCGGCAACGTGATCGTGCGGGCCCCTGGCGCACCGGCCCCTGACGGAGCACCTTTCCGGGATGTCTTCGTCGATACGGATGCGGGCCAGGTGCATGCGCTGCTGGCACTTCCCGCGGGCCCCGGCCCGCACCCGGCGGTGTTCGACATCCATGGCGGGCCGACCGCCCACGACGAAGACGCCTATGACGCGAGGGCCTCGGCATTCGTCGATGCCGGCTATGCGGTGGTCCACGTCAATTACCGCGGCTCGACCGGCTACGGCAGTGCCTGGCGGGACGCGATCGAAGCCGACGTCGGCCACACCGAGCTGGCCGATGTCGCCGCCGTTCGCGAGGCTCTCGTCGCCGACGGCACGCTGGACCCGGCGCGCACCGCGGTCACGGGCGGGTCGTGGGGCGGCTATCTGGCGCTATTGGCTGCCGGCGTCCAGCCCGATCTGTGGGCTGCCGTCAGCGCGGTCGTACCAGTGGCGGATTACGTGGCGGCGTATGAGGACGAGATGGAGCCGCTGAAGGCATTCGACAGGTCCCTGCTCGGCGGCAGCCCCGAAGAGGTCCCCGAGCGCTACGAGCGGGCGTCACCGCTGACGTATGCGGCTGCAGTGAAGGCTCCTCTGCTGGTGTTGGCCGGTCTGAATGACCCGCGTTGTCCGATTCGGCAGGTCGAGAATTACCTGGCCCGCCTCGACGAATTAGGCACTGGATACGAGGTCTACCGCTACGAAGCGGGCCACGGTGCGCTCGTCACGGAGGAGCGGATACACCAGATGAAATTGGAACTGGATCATCTTGCTCGTCATGTCGCCAGCGATGCCTCAGCCGTGTAACGTTTTCTTTGGCCGCTGTTGAAGGGTTTGCGCACGCGCAGTCTCCGAGACGCTGACGGTGTGCTCAACGCCCGAGCCGCCTGATGTATGGCCCGAGGCACCCACAAAAGTGCGCCTCGCGCTTCAGTTCAGGGAGAGTTCGTGGCACAGGGCACCGTCAAATGGTTCAACGCCGACAAGGGCTTCGGCTTCATCTCCGTCGATGGTGGCGGCGCTGATGTCTTCGTCCATTGGAAGGCAATTCAGTCTGAAGGCTTCAAGAGCCTCGACGAGGGTCAGCGCGTGGAGTTCGAGATCGGCCAGACCCCCAAGGGGCCGCAGGCCGAGGTCGTTCGTCCCATCTGATCTCGTCGAATCTCTGACTCATCCTTAGCGACGCGCAGCTGTTCTAGCCGGAACAGGTCCGCGTCGCTTCGGCGTTGTCTGGGGTATGTGGTTCACATCCCGTTCCAAGCGTGAGCTCCCCACCCCGGAGTCGGCCCTACCAGGCCGAAGCACTCGTCTGCAGGTAGCAGCGCGCCATTTCGTGCTGGACACCCCCATTGAGCCGCCCTACCCCGCGGGACTGCAGGAAGTCGTCCTGGGCCTCGGCTGCTTCTGGGGAGCCGAGCGCATGTTCTGGAAGCTCGACGGCGTCTACACGACAGAGGCCGGTTACGCCGGTGGCTTGACCCCCAACCCCACGTACGAAGAGGTCTGCAGCGGCCGTACGGGACACACCGAAGTGGTGCGCGTCGTCTTCGATCCCTCCACGCTCACGCTCGGTGCGATCCTGCGGGTTTTCTGGGAGGGGCATGACCCGACTCAGGGCATGCGGCAGGGCAATGACGTAGGCACCCAATACCGCTCAGCGATTTACACCTCAAGTCCCCAGGCCTTGGAGACCGCGCTGGCCACCCGAGACGCCTACGCCACGGCGTTGGCCCAGGCACGACGCGGCGAGATCACCACCGAGATCGCTCCTGCCGGTGAGTTCTACCCGGCTGAGGACTACCACCAGCAGTATCTGGCCAAGGTGCCGAATGGTTACTGCGGGATCGGCGGAACGGGAGTGAGCTGCCCGGTCGGCGTCGCTGCCGATGTGGGCGTCGAGGGCGGCGTGAGCTAAAGCTAGGGGCCCGACACGACGAACTTGTGCAAAACCCGATCTGACGCCCTGTCAGACTTGGCCTCCGCGCGGGGGTAGCCTTCCAAAATGGCGACGAATAGCGCGGCGCTACTTGGAGGACAGACGTGAAGACCCCTGGCATCGACCTGACAGACCTTGATGCGTTTCAGCGTGGTGAGCACCACGAGATGTTTCGCAGGCTGCGCGCCGAGGAGCCGGTGGCCTGGCACGAGCTGCCCGACGCCAAGGGTTTTTGGAATGTGGTGACCCACCCCGACGTCACCCTGGTCAACCGTGACTCTGCGCTCTACTCCTCCGAGGCGCAGGACGTCGTCGGGTTCTACAACCACGATGAGCTGGCGGCGAACGCGGGCGACCTGCGCGGCGTCATGCTGCTGGTCACCGACCCGCCCAAGCACACGCGCTACCGCAAGCTGGTCAACAAGGGCTTCACGCCCCGCATGATCAATCTGCTGGAGCAGTACCTGACCCACCGGTCCACGCTGATCGTCGACGAGGTCATCGAACGGGGCAGCTGCGACTTCGTGGAGGACCTCGCCGCCGAGCTGCCGCTGCAGGCGATCGCCGAGATCATGGGCGTGCCGCAGGAAGACCGCAGGAAGCTGTTCGAATGGTCCAACAAGATGATCGGCATCGACGACCCGGAGTACGGCGGCACCGACGACAACATGTCGGCCATGACCGAGCTCTACGGGTACGTCAACAACCTGGCCCAGCTGCGCAAAGAAGACCCCCGCGACGACATCGTCACGAAGCTCATCAATTCCGAGATCGACGGCGACCGGCTGTCGGACGCGGAGTTCGAGTTCTTCATGCTGTTGCTCACCGTGGCCGGCAACGAGACCACGCGTAATACGACCAGCTGGGGCATGCACGCCCTCATGCAGAACCCTGACCAGTACAAGTTGCTGGTGGAAAACCCGGAGCTGCTGGACGGCGCAGTGGAGGAGATCCTGCGCTGGGCGTCGCCGGTGTACCACTTCCGTCGCACCGCCATGGCCGACACCGAGATCCACGGGCAGGCAATCGCCAAGGGCGACAAAGTCGTCATGTGGTACATCTCGGCCAACCGCGACGAGAACGTCTACGACGATCCCTTCAAGTTCGACATCACGCGCACCGCGAACGAGCACGTCGCCTTCGGCGGCGGCGGCACGCACTTCTGCCTGGGCGCTAACCTCGCCCGCGCCGAGCTGCGCATCCTGTTCGCTGAGCTGCTCCAGCGCATCCCCGACATGAAGATGACGGGTGAGGCCGACATCCTGCGGTCGAACTTCATCGGTGGCGTCAAGCACATGCCGGTTTCGTTCACTCCCGGCAGCCGGCGTGGAGCTTCGTCGCTCACCAGCACCAGCGCCTGAGGCCTAGCGGCCGCGGGCGACCAGTTCGGCGATCTGCAGCGTGTTGAGCGCTGCGCCTTTTCGCAGGTTGTCGCCGCAAACGAAGAGCTCGAGCACCCGTGGGTCGTCGAGCCCGCGCCTGATCCGTCCGACGTAGGTCGGGTCGGTGCCGACGACGTCTGCGGGGGTCGGGTATTGCCCGAGCTCGAGGTCGTCGATGACCTCGACACCTGGAGCGGCGGCCAGCAGTTCGCGGGCTCCGGCCACCGTCACTTCGCGCTCGAAGGTGGCATGTACGGCGAGTGAGTGCGTCGTGATCACCGGCACGCGTACACAGGTCGCGGCGACCCGAAGGCCGGGCAGCCCCAGAATCTTGCGGGACTCGTTGCGGACCTTCAACTCCTCGCTGGTCCATCCGTCGGCCTTGGGGGAGCCGGCGTAAGGGATCACGTTGAGGGCAAGCGGCGCCGGGAAGGCGCCGAGGTCGCCGACGGCTTTGCGCACGTCACCGGCTACTGTGCCAAGGCCCTGGCCCGCCACCGCCACCAGCTGAGCTTGCAGGGTGTCAATGCCAGCCTGGCCTGCTCCCGACGCTGCCTGGTAGCTCGCGACCACGAGTTCACTGAGTCCGTACGCCCGGTGCAGGGCGCCGATCGCAACGATCATCGACAGGGTTGTGCAGTTGGGGTTAGCGATGATGCCTCGAGGCGGGTCGAACGCGTCGTCGGGGTTGACCTCCGGCACTACCAGCGGCACGTCGGAATCCATCCGGAACGCACCCGAATTGTCGACGGCTATAGCACCGCGCGAGGCGGCGACCGGTGCCCATTGCGCCGAGATCTCATCCGGGACGTCGAACACCGCGAAATCGACGCCGTCGAAAACCTCGGGTGCGAGGGCCTGGACTGTGACGCTTTCCCCCCGAACCGGGAGCTGGATTCCGGCGCTGCGGGCGGACGCCACCAGGCGGATCTCGCCCCAGATGTCCTCGCGTCCGCTGATGAGCTCGCGCATGACGGTGCCTACCGCACCGGTCGCGCCGACGACGGCGAGAGCCGGTCTGTCAGATGTCATCGTCCGGTGCCCCCGTACACGATCGCCTCGGTGTCGCCGCCGAGTTCGAAGGCATCGTGGACGGAGCGCACGGCCTCATCCAGTTCGCTGTCGCGGCAGACCACGCTGATGCGGATGTCGGACGTCGAAATGATCTCGATGTTGACCCCGGCGTCGCTGAGTGCCCCGAAGAAACGGGCGCTGACGCCCGGATTGCTCTTCATGCCGGCGCCGATCAGCGACACCTTGCCGATGTGCTCGTCGTAGAGCGTCTGCTCGAAGCCGATCTCGCCTTTGACCCGCTCGAGGGCGGCGACGGCTGCAGGGGCGTCGGTCTTGGGCGAGGTGAAGGTGATGTCGGTACGCCCCGAGGTGGCATGGGCGGTGACCTGCACGACCATGTCGATATTGATCCCGGCGTCGGCAATCGTGCGGAACACGGCGGCGGCGGTGCCGGGCTTGTCGGGGCACCCGACCACGGTGACCTTGGCTTCGCTGCGGTCATGAGCTACTCCGCGGATGATGGGTGCCTCCACGTCGCCCTCCTCCAGATTGTGTACGACGGTGCCGGGCTTGTTGGAAAAAGAGGATCTGACGTGCACGGGCACCTCGTACCGGCGGGCGTACTCCACGCAGCGCAACATCAGCACCTTGGCGCCGCAGGCCGCCATCTCCAGCATTTCCTCGTACGAGATGCTGGTCAGCTGCCTGGCGTTCGGCACGATGCGGGGGTCGGCGGTGAAGACGCCATCGACGTCGGTGTAGATCTCGCAGACGTTGGCATTGAGAGCGGCTGCCAGTGCGACTGCGGTGGTATCGGAGCCGCCGCGGCCGAGGGTCGTGATGTCCTTGGAATTCTGACTGACGCCCTGGAAGCCGGCCACGATTGCGATTGCGCCCTGGTCGACGGCTCTGCGGATGCGCCCGGGAGTGACATCGATGATCCGGGCGCGACCGTGGACGTCGTCGGTGATCACACCTGCCTGCGACCCGGTGAAGGAGTGCGCTTCCGCACCCAGATTCGCGATGGCCATGGCCAGCAGGGCCATGCTGATCCGCTCGCCGGAGGTGAGCAGCATGTCGAGCTCGCGGGGCGGCGGCACCGGGCTTACCTGCCGCGCCAGGTCGAGCAACTCGTCGGTGGTATCCCCCATGGCCGAGACGACCACGACCACGTCATTGCCAGCGCGCTTCGTGGCGACGATTCGTTCAGCGACGCGCTTGACCCGCTCCGCGTCCTGGACAGACGAGCCGCCGTACTTCTGAACGATGAGCGCCACGCGGTCAAGAGTATCGGCGGCGACCAAACCGCCCGATTCCCCCGAGCGACGTCGCCCGGTGTGGTCAGCTGATTGTCTCAGCCGCGGCGTAGCAGGGTGACAGCGAGCGCGGCGAGTCCGACTCCGGCGAGCACCTCATGGGGGATCCGGTGCGGCGACTCGCGCTGCAGCCACTTGTGGAACTCGTCAAATCGCTCGGGCCAGGGGCTCTGGCCGGCGAAGTGCTCGCCCAGCTTGTCGGTGTCGGGCAGGCACGCTCCGAACATTCCGGCCAGCACGCTCAACCGGCGTTCCTTGCCAGCCAGCGCGGCACATGCTCCCAGCAGGGCGAGCCCGAGCACTCCGTCGCGCTTGGCCGCCGTGAGCGGGAAGTCTCCGACCACGCCCCAATGCGGCATGTTGTCCATGGCGAGGTGGCTGGCGAATCCGGCGACGAGGGCCTTGCCCGGCGGTAGCTGGCTGCCGATGACCGCTCCGGCGAGCACGTGGTTGCTGATGAACATCACATCGCTCCAGGTCAGGCGGAAGTCGTGTCACTCGCAAGCTACGACAGGAAGCTGTGTCGCCTTGAGCTTCCCGCCGCAGGTCGAGCCTTCGCTGACCTGCCCCGCCTGACGGAGCAATTCACCATTGGGCCAATCGGCCGATCAGAAATCGCTGTTACTCGTCGAGGTTCATTTCATCGATGTTCCGGACGACTGGTCGGCTTTGGCCGAGAGATGTGAGCTGCTGTGAACACACCCGGAGGCACCATCTCGGGTTGGTGGGCCTACGACGAAAGGCTGGCTGCTTCCCGCGCCAGCGACAAAGCCTTTGAAAGCGAGACCGAAGGCCAAGCCTGGATTCCGGGACCGCGTGATTCTGATCCGGATCGCACTCAATCCGGGGGGATGCTCCGGCGATACCGAATGGCGCGGGCGAACCGCCAACGTCGCGAAGATCCGCCCGTTAGCTGACGGTCAACTTTCGCCTTTGTTGGCCGACTGGAAGGGGTGCAGAGCCTTCAGTCGGTGAGTCGTTGTGCTCGTCGGTTGTCGCTCAGTAGCCGATTCGGATTGCTCAGCGCCACAATGGTGGCCCTTCTCGGCGTCGCCATTGGAAGCTGGAGCGCCGCCAGAATTCGGCGCACAAATGTCGATGAGGCAGTCCGGCTTGTCGACTTTTCCAAGTCGACGACCTGGTACACGCTTTCCCACCTCGGAGCCACCGGCCTGCCCCACGATTCGCAGGTCCAGCGCTCACTGGGCCGCCTCGTCATCGATGCGTCGGTCCATTCCGAGCGTCTTGCCGGACTCGTTGTTTGGAGCGGTCTCGATACGGTCAGCTACACATCTGGTCCGCTGAATGCACCAGGCGCGCTTCATCCGCCAAAGGACCTGACGGCGGCATTCCAAGGGGCCACTCGAACCCGCCTGATCTCCGGGAAAGACGCCACGGACGATCCGGGAATTCAGGCGCTGATCGGCCGGTCCGGCCCGGTCCTGCAGATTCTCACGCCTACGTTGGCGGCCGCTAACGGAAAGCCGGCGGTAGTTCAGGCTTTCGTTCCCTGGCGCCCCGTGCAGAACAACATCAAGCACGAGATTCTCGTGATGTGGGCCGTCACCCTCGGGGGACTGGCCCTCTTTTGGTTGGTGCTCTTTCAGCTGATCCGGCGAGCGTCGCGTCGAATGCGCCAGCAGTCACAGCACAATCAGACCCTGGCCAACCAGGATTATCTGACCGGACTGGCCAATCGTGAATTGGTGAAGAGTCGCACTGTCGCTGCACTGCGAGCCGCCGAGCGGTCCGAGCGGCAGGTCGGGCTGCTGCTGTTCGATCTCGACCGGTTCAAGGAGATCAACGACACCCTCGGACACCACTACGGCGATCTGTTGCTCCAGGAGATCGGCCCTCGCCTGTCGCGGGTGCTGCGGGAGGGAGACTGCCTCGGGCGGCTCGGAGGAGACGAATTCGTCGTCCTGCTCCCTGACCTGGTCGACGCCGTCCACGCCCAATCGCTGGGTCGCCGCCTGCTCGCCGAGCTCGCAGCGCCGTTCGTCCTCGAGGACGTGACCCTCGATGTCGAGGCCAGCATGGGCATCGCCGTCACGCCGACGCACGGGAGCGACTTCTCCACGCTGCTCCAGCATGCGGACGTCGCCATGTACGTCGCCAAGAAGGCGAACCTCGGGTTGTCGGTCTATGACCCGCTGCTCGACGAGCACACCCCGATGCGGCTGGCCCTCATCGGCGAGTTGCGCGCCGCGCTGGCCGACCCTGACCAGTTCGTTCTGCATTACCAGCCAAAGATCAACATGAAGACCGGCAGGCTCACCGGCTTGGAAGCGCTGGTTCGCTGGCAGCATCCGGAGCGCGGCTTGCTGGTGCCTGACGACTTCATTCCGGAAGCGGAACGCACCGGGATGATTCGCACCCTGACCGATGTCGTGCTTTCTCAGGCCGTCCGGCAGCTCAAGACCTGGCGGGAGGCGGGACTCGTCACGCCGATCGCGGTCAACCTCTCGACCCGCTGTCTGCTCGACTCCCAGCTTCCTGAGGATGTCGGCGCACTGCTTTCCGCGCATGGGCTGTCAGGCACCGCGCTCGACCTGGAGATCACCGAGAGCGCGATCATGGCCGACCCGCAGCGGGCCGAGGACATCCTGACGCGCCTGGTCGGGCTGGGCGTCGGTATCGACATCGACGACTTCGGCACGGGCTACTCCTCAATGGCGCACCTGAAGCGGATGCCGGTCCAGCAGATCAAGATCGACAAGTCGTTCGTGATCGACCTGGTCGACAACCCCAGCGACGCGGCGATCGTGCGCTCCATGGTCGACCTGGCTCGAAATCTCGGGCTCGGTGTGGTCGCGGAAGGGGTCGAGACCAAGGAGGCGTGGTCGCATCTGGTCGACCTGGGATGCACGACCGCCCAGGGGTTCTACCTTTCCAAGCCGCTGCCCGCGGACCAGGTGCTCGGATGGATCGCCGGGCGGCGCCAAGCTGACCAGGCGATTCCGGTCGCCCGTACCGTCAGGGCTGGATTCGGCCGGCGCTGAACCTGGCTCGGTAGCCCTGAGCGGCGAGCCTTCAGCAGGGAGCCGTCAGGCGTCGAGCAGGCGCCGACCGGAAAACGCCCGGCCGAGCGTGACCTCGTCGGCATATTCCAGATCGCCACCCACCGGAAGCCCGCTGGCGAGCCGGCTCACGCGTATCCCCAGCGGTGAGATGAGCCGTCCGAGGTAGGTGGCCGTCGCCTCGCCCTCGAGGTTGGGGTCGGTTGCCAGGATGACTTCGGTGACGACGCCATCGGCGAGGCGCATCAGCAGCTCCCGCATCCGCAGGTCTTCGGGACCGATGCCGTCGATCGGGCTGATCGCGCCGCCCAGTACGTGGTAGCGCCCGCGAAACTCCCGGGTGCGCTCCACGGCGACGACGTCCTTGGACTCCTCGACGACGCAGATGATCGCCGGATCCCGTCGCGGATCAGCGCAGATGCGGCAGGTCTCGTCCGAGGCGACGTTGCCGCAGATCGAGCAGAACCGGACCTTGTCCTTGACCTCGGTCAAGGTGTGCGCGAGGCGGCGGACGTCATCGGGGTCGGCAGCAAGCAGGTGGAACGCGATGCGCTGAGCGCTCTTGGGACCGATGCCGGGCAGCCGGCCGAGCTCGTCAATCAGATCCTGGATCGCACCCTCGTACACGCGGCGGCCGGCCTAGAGCCCGAGCGCGGAGAGATCGGGAAGGCCGCCGGCCGCCAGCGGGCCCAATGCCTTCTGCTGCAGCAGCTGAGCGGACTCCTGAGCAGCCCGGACGGCCGCCACCACCAGGTCGCCGAGGGTCTCCGGATCGGCGGGGTCAATGGCCTTGGGATCGATCGTCATCGCGAGGATCTCGCCGGTGCCGGTGACAGTCGCTTTGACGAGCCCACCACCAGCGCTGCCCTCGACCTCCGCCTCGGCGAGCTCCTGCTGGGCCGACTCCATCTGCGCTTGGAGCATCTGCGCCTGCCGCATGAGCTGCCCGAAATCGGGCGCCCCGGCGGGCGGCGGGCCGAGCGGGTTTGCCATGTGGGCAGCGTACTTCCGCCGTGCTGGCTAGCCCGTCTCCCGCTCTTCGACGATCTGCGCGCCGAGGGCTTCCATCGCCACGGCCACCGGGTCGTAGCTTCGCGCGCGCTCGCCATCGGCCACGGAATCGGGCTGGTCGGCTGCCGAGGGCGGCTCATCCGGAGGGAGCTGGATCGAACCATTGTCGGGCGACCGGTGGACGTAGCTGATCTTCCAGGTGCCACCGAAACGGTCGCTGAGTGCCTCGCGGAGCAGCTCCTCCCCGATCCCTGAGCTCTGGAAATTGCGGGCGTTAGCGGCCGTGAAGGCGAGCGTGAGCTCGTGTCCCTTGACCGCGACCGGCTGCCCGGCGGCCAGCAGCGCCCCGGCCTTGCGAACGCCGATGACCTTGCGGGTGGCGATGCTGGCCAGCACATCGGGCCAGACGGGAACCAGGGTGGCCAGGCTCGGCTCACCGGCCCCGGGCTCAGGCGCAGCGGGTGACCGCTCAGCTGAGGGGGCGGGTGGGGCTGGTCTCGCGGCGGGAACCTCGGTGGGCGGCTTTGCCTCGCCGGCTGGACGGCCCGGCTTCGCCGTCTCGGGCCACGCCTCGGCTCGCGGATCAGGCGTTTGCGCCGGCTCCCCGCGGGGGGCTCGGGGGCCTGCGCTGGTGGCTCCGACTGTGCTGGCGCTGACCGGCCGGCCGGCGCCGCGGCAGGTGCGGCGGGTGTGGCAGGTGACGTGACCGCCGCTGGACGGGTGCGGGCTGAGGATGCGGCCGGCGCGGCAGCCAACGGCGCACCTCCGGCGGAGAACTGACGCTCCAGCCTTTCGAGCCGGACCTGGAGCGCGGCCGAATCGGCGCTGGCACCCGGCAGCAGCACCCGGGCGAGCACCAGCTCGAACATCAGCCGCGGGCTCATCGTGTCGCGCATCTCGACCAGCCCGGTGTGCAGCAGGTCGGCTGCCCGCGAAAGCTCCGATGCACCCATCCGGGCCGCCTGGGAGCGCATGCGTTCGAGCTGGTCAGGGGCGTATTCGGCGAGCAGGCCGGCATCGGGGGCATCGGGCACCGTCTGCAGAACCAGCAGATCGCGGATCCGCTCCAGCAGGTCCATGGCGAACCGGCGGGGATCGTGTCCGGTCGCCATCACCTGCTCGACAACCGAGAAGGCACCCGCTGGTGCCTTGGCCGCCAGCGCCTCGACGGCGTCGTCGAGGACCGCGACGTCCGACAGGCCGAGCAGTGCCGCGGCCCGGGTGGCCGTGAGCCCTTCCGGACCGGCCCCGGCGATCAGCTGGTCGAGTACGGAGAGGCTGTCGCGAACCGAGCCGGCACCGGCGCGTACGACGAGCGGCAGGACCGCCGGCTCGACTATCGCGCCTTCGTCGACACAGACCTGGGACAGAAAGTCCCGCAGGATCGCCGGGGGGACCAGGCGAAATGCGTAGTGGTGGGTACGCGAGCGGATCGTCTGCAGGACCTTGTCCGGCTCGGTGGTGGCGAAGATGAACTTCAGATGCTCCGGGGGCTCTTCGACCAGCTTGAGCAGCGCGTTGAACGCGTCTGAGGTGATCTGGTGCGCCTCGTCGATGATGTAGACCTTGTAGCGCGCTGACGCCGGCATGAAGATCGCGCGCTCGCGGATCTCTCTCGCGTCGTCGATTCCCCGGTGGCTCGCGGCGTCGATCTCGATCACGTCCATCGACGATCCAGCCCGAATCGCGACGCAGTGTTCGCACACGCCGCACGGGGTGGCAGTAGGACCGGTCACGCAATTGAGCGAGGCGGCGAGGATGCGCGCGCTGGACGTCTTTCCGCAGCCACGGGGACCGCTGAACAGGAATGCGTGATGCAGACGACCTGATGTCAGGGCGGCGGCAAGCGCGTCAGTGACGTGCTCCTGGCCCACGACCTGGGAAAACGTGCGTGGGCGGATCCGGTTGTAGAGGGCCTGGGTCAAGCGAAGCCTTCCGCGCCGAAGGATGGGACGAGTGCGGTGACCCGAAGCGACCCCCCGCGCACCCGCCAGAGCCTGCTTACCCTTGCTGCCTTCCGGCCCTGGGGGAGTTCACGGGGTAACGCCGCGCGAGGGGTCGAAGAAGACGATACCGGCGGGAAGCACACCTGGAAACGCAGGCCGGCCGCTGGGCCGATACGCTCGCCCGCGGAGGATTCGCATAGTGGCCTAGTGCGCACGCTTGGAAAGCGTGTTGGGGGAAACCTCTCGCGAGTTCGAATCTCGCATCCTCCGCCAGGTGGTCTCAAAACCTGTTGCCCTGCGACGCAGGGTGGGCAACTCGCCGACTCGCCCGCTTCAAAGGGCGGTGAGGGCACCGACTCGGCTTAGCCTGCCGAGGTGCATGTCTTCGCGGGACCGTTCGCGGCCTTCGCCGTCCTTCTGGGGTTTGCCGGCGCCGCGAAAGCGTGGCGCCCGTTACCCACCGTGCGCGCGCTGAGATCGGTGTCGTTGCCGTCCAGCGTCGGTCTGGTCCGGGCATTGGGGATCGCCGAGGCCCTCATCGCGATCGCCGCTCTCGTGACCAGCGGCCCGATTGCACCCGCCCTGGTGGCCCTTTCCTACGCCGGCTTTGCCGTGTTCGTCGGTTACGCGATGGCCCGGGGAGGAAGCATCAGCTCCTGCGGCTGCTTCGGAAAGGCCGACTCGGCGCCGACCGCGCTGCACGTCGTGGTGAATGTGGCTGCCGCGCTGATTGCGGCCGCGGCGGTCCTGTCGCCCGCCCGCTCACCGGTGGCCGAACTTGCCCATTCCCCGGGGGCCGGGGTGGCCATGGCGGCCGTCGTACTGGTGATCGCGGGGCTGGCTTACCTGGCACTGGCGGAGTGGCCCCGGCTGGCGGGCGTGATGCGAGAAGGCGCGATGAGCGAAGGGGAGGCGCGGATATGAGCAGTTGGCTGACCGGCGTGGTCGACAAGGCGGCCGGGCTCGTCTCCGGAAAGGGCACCCGGCGCACGTTTCTGGCGAGCTCGGCTGTCGTCGGCTCGGCCGTGGTCGTTGCCCCGAAGAAATACCTGCTCGAGCAGACCACCGCGTATGCCGCCGTGTGCGGACCGGGCGCCGGTGTCAACGACGGCTACACGGCCTTCTGCTGCTCCATCTACCGGGGTGAGAACAAATGCCCGCCGGGCACCTTCGTCGGCGGGTGGTGGCGGGCTGACGGCTCGAGCTACTGCTGCGACGGTGGGCGCCCGGGGGCGCGCTACTACATCGACTGCCAGGCCGAGTGCAAAGGGTGCTCCTCCGGGTGCGGGCCCTTCTGCTCCCAAGGCTGCTGGAACTGCCAGCCGCACGCGGCCACGGGCAGCTGCGACGCCCGGCGCGTCTGCTGGAACGTCTTCCGCTACGGCCAGTGCAATACGCAGATCGGATGCGGTGGGCCGGTTGCCTGCCGGGTGGTGACCTGTGTGCCGCCCTACCTGCTCTTCCCGTCCTGCGGCGCCACCACCCTCTATGACAACAACACGGCCAACCACACGGCGCCGTGCCTGGGCGGGGCGTGCGCATGACCGCACTCGTCATCGCCGAAGCCGTCGCCATCGCGCTGCTGGGTCTGCTGGTAGCGGGCCTGCTGCGTAGCCACGCCGAGATCCTGAAGGCGCTGCACGAGCTGGGGGCCGGTCAGCAGAGCGGTCAGCATGACCATGACCAGTTCGCCGCTGCGGCCAACTCGGCTCGAGTCGTCAACGAGCTGGAATTTCCTGGAGTACGCGAGGGCGTGGCTCCGCCCCGGTCGGTGGAGGAGCCCGACCGCGTACGCGATATCGCGGGTCTGACGCCTTGGGACGAGTCGGTGGCCATCGGCGTCGCGGGCGAGCCCGGCGAATCCAGTGCTGCGGCTGATGGCCGGAGCACGCTGGTGGCTTTCCTGTCGACCGGTTGCGGCACCTGCGCGGGGTTCTGGGATGAGTTGAAGCGTCCTGGCGGCGCCCAACTGCCCGCCGCCACCCGACTGGTGATCGTGACGAAGGGCGAAGACGAGGAGAGCATCTCGGCGCTGCGGCGCGTCGCGCCTCGCGAGGAGTTGGTCGTCATGTCATCGCAGGCCTGGACCGACTACGAGGTGCCCGGGTCGCCGTACTTCCTGCACATCGAGGACGGTCACGTCACGGGGGAGGGTTCGGGCACTACGTGGCAGCAGGTTCGCGGTCTGTTGGGGCAGGCGTCCGATGACAACGATGTCCGCCGCGGGCGGGCTGCTGGTCCGAACGCGATCGGTGATGCGGCTGGACGTGACAGGGCCGATCGCATCGACCGGGAACTGGCCGCTGCCGGCATCCTGCCCGGCCACCCGAGCCTGTATCCGGATGCGGAGTAGACCTCCGCGTGTCCGCAGTCGATGCGGCCGCCCTGCTGGCCGGGCTGGCCGTGGCGGCGGCGGCCGCGGTCCGCTCCACCTGGTCGCCTTGAGGCGAGTCGATGCTCACCAGCATCACTCCGCTCGGGGAGCGGGGACGCAATCGGCGGTGGGGGACGACCACCGCCTGGTACATCACGGGGTCCGCCGTGGGTGGGGCAGCGGTCGGAGCGCTCGCCGGCGGACTTGGTGCGGCGCTGTCGGCAGCGAACCCTACGACGACGGCCGTTTTGGTGGTCGCGGCGCTCGCCTGCTTCGTTGCGGCGGTCACCGATGCGTGTGGGGTGCGGCCCCGATCATGGCGGCGGCAGGTCAACGAGGACTGGCTCGGCCGCTACCGAGGGTGGGTCGTTGGCGGGGGTTTCGGCGTGCAGCTGGGGTTCGGCGTCGTCACGATCGTGTCGAGCGCGTCGGTTTATGTCGCCCTGCTGCTCGCCGTCCTGGCCGGCTCGTTCTGGGCGGGGCTGGCGGTCGGGGTGACTTTCGGGGTGCTTCGGGCGCTGCCGCTGCTGACCGTGAGAGGCGTCCGCGACAACGAATCCTTGGGCCGGCTGCATCGCCGGGTGGGCAGGTTCGCGGTGCCCGTGGCACAAGGCACGGCCGGAGTGCTCGCCCTGGTGGGTACGGCGCTGACAGTCGTCGCGATCACGGCGGCATGACCTTCCACCACGAACGAGTCGGGACGACGCGCATATGAGAGTCGCTCACCAGGGTCTTGCCGTCTCCACACCGCGCGGCTGGGATGCCCGGATCTACCGCCGAACGCCCGAGCACGCCGGCCAGCTGACGCGCCCGATCCTGCACTGCGCGGACTTCCCGCTTCCGCACCTGCGGGGCGATTACGGCAGCGGGGCGGTCGAGATCATGGGCTCTCAGCACGTCTTCCTTTCCCTGATCGAGTTCGACGAGGCGGAGGCGAGTTCGCCGCTCTTCGACCGGGAACGCCCGCCTCGCCTCAGCTCCGGCGAATTCGGTCCGGACCGGCTGCAACGAGGCCTGCCGGGGCAGGCCGGCGCCCAGTTCTTTTTCAACGAGCGCGGCCGGGCGATGTGCCTCTACGTCGTCATCGGTAGCTACGCAGAGCGGTCGACCCTCGTGCCCCGCGCCGACGGGATCTTCCAGACGATGGAGGTGTCATGACGGCTACCAGGCGAAATGTGGTGCTCGCGACCGGCGCGGCCGTGTCGGTGGCCGCGCTGGCGTCCTGCACGGCGCCGGTGGCCGTCGCTCCCAAGCGCCACGCGTATCTGCTGCGCACCATCAACGGCTACCGGCGT
The DNA here is from genome assembly GCA_963839015.1 of uncultured Actinomycetota bacterium. Taxonomy (GTDB): domain Bacteria; phylum Actinomycetota; class Actinomycetes; order Frankiales; family Frankiaceae; genus DATAZK01. Next base: position 98,087 of record CAWITL010000007.1, read on the forward strand.
GATCTGGCCTTGTGCAACACGACCGGCGGGCAGCTGATCGACCTCGTGCACGGTGTCTACGGGCGTCCCGCCTGGACGCGTGACGGGTCGGCGCTGGCCGTCTCCAGAGGGGCCGCCGACGACAGTCAGGGCACCTGGGCGCTGTGGCTCGTGCGCTCGAACGGTCAGTCCCTGCACCGGATCACCAGCCCGGCCAGCGGCGTTGCCGATCTGGATCCGGCGTACTCCCCGGACGGCCAGACCATCGCGTTCAGCCGCGACACCATCGGCTTCGGCTACGGACAGGGCCTTTGGCTCATCCGCCCCCAGGGCACCGGACTGCATCCGGTCCCGGGGGGCGTCGGCGGGATCACGCCGAGCTTCTCCTCCGACGGCCAATTCATCACTTACGCGGCCGCTGACGGCATCCGGCGCATCCCTACCGTAGGGGGCGCGCCCCGACTGTTGGCTCGAGGCGCGTACAGCTGGCAGCTCACGCAGCCCGCCTGGTCGCCGGACGGGAAGCGGATCGCCTTCGTGCGCCGCGATTCGGCGACCGCTGGTTCGCTTTGCTACATGGCCGGCACCGGGGGCGCTGTCTCGGTGCTGACCTCCGCGCCCGTCAACATCGAATGCCCCACCTGGTCGACCGACAGCGCCACGCTGACGTACGCACGGGTCGATGGAATCGGCGCTGAGGGCAGGCGCACCACCGCCGTCATGCGTCAGGTGATCGGTGGGGCGGCTCGCGAGATGTTCCGCACCACGCATCCCGCCGCGACTGATTTGGCCACCCTCGCCTGACGGTACGTCGCTGCGTTTACTCCGTGGAGACAAAAAAGGGCGCGAACTCTGGCCGACTAGGCCCTAGGACCGGCTTGAGCTATCCCCCACCATTGGTTCATGAGTGCTACAGCTGACCCGACCAACCTGCCCGAGCTCGCCGATCTTGACCTGCTGCGCGAGCTCGAGCCGGTGGCCGAAGCCGGTCTGGAGCGGCACCTGCGCCTGGCCAAGGAGTGGATGCCGCACGAGTACGTGCCGTGGGGGCAGGGCCGTGACTTCAACGAGTTGGCCTGGGAGCCGGGCCAGTCGCCGCTCTCACCGATCGCGCAGACCGCGTTCGAAGTCAATCTGCTCACCGAAGACAACCTTCCCAGCTACCACCGTGAGATTGCCTCCGCCTTCGGGCGTGACGGCGTCTGGGGCACCTGGGTGCACCGGTGGACCGCCGAGGAGGGCCGTCATTCGCTCTGCATGCGCGACTATCTGCTGGTCACCCGGGCCGTCGACCCGATCGAGCTCGAGCGCGGCCGGATGCGCCAGGTCGAGCAGGGCTACGACTCGCTGACTCCGGCGGGCCCGCGGTCACAGCTCGAAGTGATGGCCTACGTGAGCTTCCAGGAGCTGGCCACGCGGATCAGCCACCGCAATACCGGCGTCTACACAGAAGACCCTGTCGCGGAGCGGCTGCTGTCCCGTGTGGCAGCCGATGAAAACCTGCACATGATCTTCTACCGTGACCTGGTAGCCGCCGCGCTCGCCCTGACCCCGTCCGACACCGTGTGCGCCATCGTCAAAGAGGTCATCGGCTTCCAGATGCCCGGCGTCGGCATCGCGGACTTCGACCGCAAGGCTCGCCAGATCGCTAACGCCGGTATCTATGACCTTCGCATCCACCACGACGAAGTGGTCTGGCCGCTGCTACGCAAGTGGGGCGTCTTCGAGCTCGAGGGTCTGAACCCCGCGGCGGAGGCGGCCCGCGAAGAGCTCCGGGGCTTCCTGGACGCGCTCGACGGGCTGGCAACTCGCTATGAAGAGCGCCGGCGTCGTAGCGCCGAACGCGCACTCCTGGCAGGCTGAATGCGATGACCGCAGCGCCGCTCCCCCGAGGCCAGCTCGCTGCCGTCAAACCCCGCTTACGCGGACATCTTCATCAGTGGGCCGCCGTCACGTTCCTGGTGGCCGGGGTCGTCCTCATCGTCAACGCGAACGGCACCAAAGCCAGGCTCGCGTCGACCATCTACGCCCTGACGGTGTGTCTGCTCTATGGCACAAGTGCGCTGTATCACCGGGTGAATTGGCAGCCCAGCGCCCGCTCGATCATGAAGCGCCTGGATCATTCGATGATTCTGGTGCTTATCGCCGGCACCTACACACCTTTCGCCCTGCTGCTCCTCACCGGCACCACCAGCACGGTCGTGCTGATCGTCGCTTGGGGTGGTGCCCTGGCCGGAATCACCATGCGGATGCTGTGGATCGGGGCGCCGCGTTGGGCCGTCATCCCGCCGTATCTGCTCGTGGGGTGGATCGCAGTTTTCATCCTTCCCGAGCTGCTGCACGCCGGAGGAGTTGCCACCCTCGTGCTCGTGGCGGGAGGCGGACTCGTCTACACGCTGGGAGCGGTGGTTTACGCGGTCCGGCGGCCTGACCCGTGGCCGCGCACCTTCGGCTACCACGAGGTCTTTCACGGGATGACGATCCTGGCCGGCGTGATGATGTACATCGCGATCAGCTTCGCCGTCTATAACCACTAGCGAACCACCAGCGAACCACCAGCGGCAGCGCTATGGGGCCAGCAGCCGCCGAACCTCGGGCACGACCTCGCCCAACGCCGCGATCTGCTCGCGTATCTCCTCCGGAGTGACACCGGGTACGTGCAGCCGGATGTTCAAGGCGTCGCACCCGGTGGCCCGGACCGTCTCCGCGACCAGCCCTGCCAGCTCGGCAGGATCGCTGCCGGAAAGCACTGCGTCGTCGGCCCAATGGGTCTGTGCTTGGGCTGCGGCATAGCCGCGGTAGACGTCGACCTGCTTCTCCTGCAGGCTCACCGGCCGCGGTCCGACCCATACCCGGCGAACCAGGATTGAGGAGTGGGTCCCACCAGCCTCCCGGTAAGCGTCCGTCAGCCGGCGGCAGCGCTCGACGGTCGACAGCGAGTCAAAGAGCAGCCCGGCGCCGGCTGCAGCAGCTCGGCGTACCGCGGCGGGGCTCATGGCGGCGCTCACCAGTGGCACCGGCATCTCCTTGCACGCGGCGACCGCCGGGTCGCCGCCCAGATCGCCCGCATCGGTGCCGGACAACGCATTGGCCACCCGGGTGAGTCCGGCGGAGAACCGCGCGACCAGGTCGTCCTTGGTCGTTTCCAGGATGTCGAAATCGGCCTGCAGCGAACCGGTGGCTACGCCCAGCCCCACCCGCCCCGGAAAACGTGCGGCCAGCCAGGCGGTTTCCTCGATGACCAGTGCCGTCGGACGCAGCGGCAGCAACAGCGGACAGGCCGCCGCCCAGCCGCCCGGCATCCCGTCCAGCAGGAAGCCCGCCATCTGCAGCGGATTGGGCAGGTAGCCGGCGAAACCGCCGTGGTGCTCGCTCGTCATAACGCCGTCAAAGCCGCTCTTGCGCCCGAGCCTGGCCTGGGTGCGCATCTCGGCCACCAGCTCCGCCGCGCCGACCGCGTGGGGGTAGAGCCGTAGCGAGACGGAGCCGGCGGCCAGTGGGGCAGTAGCGGGGGTGGTAGCTGGAGTGCTCATAGTCCGGTGAACCTTCCGCCGTCGACGACGATTGTCTGGCCGTTGACGTAGCGCGCCCCGTCGCCGAGCAGAAATGTCACGACCGGCGCGATGTCGAGCAACGGATCCCCCACCCAACCCAGCGGAACGAGCTTCTTCAGTCGATCTTCCAGCGCCGGATTGGACTGGTAGGCCTTGAACAATGCCGGGGTGACGGCTAGCGGAGACACCGCCGTCACGTTCACGCCGTTGGGTCCCTCTTCGAGCGCGAGGCTTTTGGCCAGGCCCCGCAGGGCGCCCTTCACCACGCCGTAGGCGGGCAGCGTGGAGCTGCCCTCCATTGCCGCCGGGGAGGTCATCAGCACCAGGCGACCGCGGCGTTCCCGCAGCGCCGGCAGAGCTGCTTTGGCGCAGTTGAAGGCGCCGTTGATCGAGACGGCGAGGTGATCGTCGAACACCTCCGGCTCGAGGGCGGCCAGTGGCATGACGACGCTGGACCATCGGCTGGTCGCGTTGTGCACCACCCCATCAAGGCCACCGAACCGGCTGACCGCATGGTCGACCGCGCGCCGCATCTCCGTCAGCGACGTGACATCGGTGCGGACGAAATGCGCGCTGTCGCCGGCTGCCGTGAGCTGCGCTGCGGTCTCTTCGCCGTTGGGACTCGGTGCCGCGATCACGACGTCGGCGCCTGCTGTCGCGCACGCCTGGCACACGGCCCGGCCGATTCCCCCACCGCCACCGGTGATCAGGATGACCCGGCCGCCGAGGGGTCCGTCCTTGTCGGCGCTCATGCCGGTGCCCACACGCCGCCGTCGAGGGCGATCGTCGCTCCGGTGACTGCCCGCCAGGGCGGCGAAGCCAGGGCGGCGATGAGGCCGGCGGCCGCGCCCGCATCCGCCGGAGGTGTGAAGACGGCAGCGGGCAGGCCCGGACGGTTGAGGGACTCCTCGCTGGCGGCGATCGCCTGCGCAGGCAGAGCTACCGCATTCACCGAGATGCCCTGCCTGCCAAGGTCTCGTGCGGCGACCTTGACGAGCGAGCGCAGTCCCTCAGCGGCGGTGGTCCAAGCGGTGAAGCCGGCGGAGCCCGCCATCGCGAACGTCGGTAGCACCGCGACCAAGGCCCCACCCGCCGTGCCCAGCACGTCCTGGGCGGCCTGAAAGCAGGCAATGGCTTGGCGTAAAGGTTCGGCCGCCTGCGTATCCCAGGCAGCTTCGTCGTGATCCACCAGCGAACTGCGGACGGCAGCAGCTCCGGGGGCCGGAGCCCAGACCACCAGATTCAGCGGAGCGGCGGCGCGTAGCGAGTCGGCGACGTCGGCCCGTGTTCCCGCTGAAATCTCCGCGACGGCGGCCCCCAGCGCACGCAGCCCTTCAGCGACGTCGCCGGCCGGTCCGCCCGGTCCACCGACGACCGCGGCCGCGATCTCCACGCTCAGCCTTCCTGTCGCGTGAGTCGTGCACGCAAAGCGTCGTCGTGGACGAAGACCGGCAGGTCGTCCTCGCCGAGGAACGACGGCCGCGCCGACGAGCCGCCGTCGACGGCGAGCACGTGGCCCGTGATCCAGCCTGCCAGGTCTGACAGCAGGAAGAGCACGGCGCCGGCGATGTCGTCCCCGGTGCCCCGGCGGCGAAGCGGAACGGCGGCGGTTTCAGCCGGGGTGTCCGGGGGCGGGTTGGGATTGCCGCGCAGCGTCTTGGGAGTGCGCACCGTTCCTGGCGCAACCGCGTTGATGCGGATACCGAGCGGTCCCCACTCCAGCGCCGCTGTGCGGACCAGCGACATCAACGCTGCTTTACCGGCGGAATACGGCGCGCCGTATGGCATTGACGACAGGCCCGCGACCGATGCCAGCGCCACGATGCTGCCGGGCTGCCCGAGCGACCTCAGCCGGCGCGCGGCGGCGGTGGTGGTCAGCAATGTGGTCCTGAGGTTGAGCTCCATCACGTCGTCGAAGACCGCCGGATCCATGTCCATCACCGCCGACCACTGCGGCAGCCGCATCCCGCCGGCCACATGCACCAGCCCGTAGAGCGAATCGCCGGCCGCATCAATCGCCCGATCCACGTCGCGCGGGTCGCGTAGGTCCGCGACCAGGGCAGGGTGTTGACGTCCGGACGCCGCTTGCGTTGCAGTCGTGAATTCCTCGAGTGCATCTGGGCGGTTGTCGACACCGATCACCAGGGCGCCGGCCCCGGCCAGGAAGGTGCTGACAGCCGTTCCGATCCCGCCGCCTCCAGCGCCAGCGACCACGACGGTGCGTCCGGAAAAGTCCAGCAGTTCGGCGGGGGCAGCCATGAGCGGAACGTACCCAAACGTCATGAGCCGCCCTCAAGAGGGCAGGCTGATATTCACTCGGGGGATGCGATACGTAATTCTCGGTGCCGGCGCCGTCGGTGGAACCATCGGCGGATATCTGCAGCGGCAGGGCTCGGAAGTCCTGCTGCTCGGGCGGGGTGAGCACGCCCGGGTGATGCGCGAATCGGGCTTGCTGCTCGCCACCCCGACGGGCGCCTACCGGATCGAGGTGGAGGTCGCCGCTGCACCCGCAGAATTGGAGCTGCGCCCTGACGATGTGCTGATTGCCACGACCAAGACCCAGGACACCGAAGCGTTGCTGAACGAGGTCGCCGCGCTAGGGGTCGGGTCACGGACCGCCGGCGAGGAACTGCCCCTGGTGTGCGCCCAGAACGGGGTGGAGAACGAGCGCATCGGGCTCCGCCGCTTCCGCCGGGTCTACGGGATCTGCGTCATGCTGCCGGCTACCCATCTGGAACCGGGCGTCGTCGAAGCGCAGGGCAGCCCACATCCAGGAATGCTTGACGTCGGGTGCTATCCGCACGGCCTGGACGCGGTCGCTGAAGAGGTGGCCTTCGACCTGACGGCCGCCCACTTCCTGTCCATTGCCCGCGCCGACGTCATGCGGTGGAAGTACGCCAAACTGCTGCGCAATCTGGGAAATGCTCTCGAGGCGCTGGGCGGGCACGATCTCGATGACGCCAGTGTGGCGATGGCGAAAGAGCTGAGCTCGCGGGCGACGGCCGAGGGGCGCGCGGTGCTTGCTGCCGCTGGCATCGATGTGATCGGAGACGACGAGTGGAAGGGCTACCGGCGTAACCAGGTGCAGCTCGCACCAGTGGAAGGGCGCCCGCGTGGAGGCGGCTCCTCGTGGCAGAGCGCCTCGCGGGGCAGCGGTTCGATCGAGGCGGACTTCCTCAACGGTGAGATCGGACTGCTCGGCCGCCTGCACGGCGTCGCCACGCCCGTCAACGATTTGCTTCAGCATGAGGCCAATGCGCTGGTGCGCGATCGCCGAGCTCCCGGCAGCGTCCCGCTCGCGCAGTTGCTCTCGAAGCTCTAGCACCATCCTCAACAGCTGACCGCGCGTAGCTAGATCAACGCTGCAATGAGCATGGCTACGGCATGATCAACAGGCTCAGGACAAGATCATTGAAGCGTTGATCATGGCCTGGTGCGATGCCCTGACGAGAGCTCGATCGCAGCCTGGCGCACCCGCGCCCCCATGTCGGCGAGGCGCGGCTGCCCCATGCGACTTTCCGGCGCGATCAGCAGCACGGCCGCGGCGGGGATCGCGCGGCTGTCCCAGACCGGCGCTCCGACCGCAATGGTGGACGCATAGCTGGTGTCCACCACGTAGTAGCCCGCCGCCCGGACTGCTGCTGCGTCGTCCTCAGACATGGCCGGCAGGCCCGCTGCGGTCAGCAGCCGCTCACGCCCGACCCGGTCGTAGAAGGCCAGGAAGTCGCGGGCCTCGGTGACGCTTGCGGTGTAGCCGATCGGGATGGTGCCGCGCAGGGTCTGGGTGCTTTCCACCGCGTCGACCACGGTGAAGGAGTCGCCTTCGACCGCCCAGAGGGTCACCGTCTCGCTGGTGTCGGCGGCGAGGTCATGAAGGACGGGATGGGCGCGGTCGCGGAGGGCTCCCGCGTAGCGGCCACCGACGACGAGCGACTGCGGGCCGAGCCGCCATCCTCCGGCCCGCCGGTCCTGTTGCAGCCACCCTTCGTGTCCGAGCGTGATCAGAATCCGCTGGACCGCGTTCTTGTCGAGCTCCAGCTCGCGGGCCAGCACGCTGCCGCTGATGGGCTGCCGCTCTGCCACGGCGGACAGCACGCGTAAGGCCTTTTCCACGGTGGACAGCCGGGCCACTGCCATCGCTGGGGCCTCCGGGGGTGAGTATGTGGCTGAGCAAGTGGCCGCACGTGACGTTGACCGCACTACCGGTTGCTCGTTACCGTATCGGAGAATGAGCTGCTAACTCACATAGTGATACAGCTCAGCGTTGAGAGGGAGCCTGCCCCGCATGGGACGTCTGGACGGCAAGGTCGCGCTCGTCACCGGTGGTGCTAACGGCATCGGCTTGGCCTGCGCCACGCGCTTCGCGGAAGAGGGCGCCTCGGTGGTCGTCGCCGATGTGCAAGATGACGCGGGGGAGTCCGCGGTCGTCGACCTGCGCGGCGACGGGCACCAGGCGATCTTCGTGCATCTGGACGCCACCTCGCAGGCCGACAACGAGGCGGCCGTGCGCGCCGCCGTTGCGGATTACGGCAGCCTCGACATCCTGCTGACAGCGGCCGGTATCTCCTTCGCCGGCTACACCAGCGGCGACCAGTCCCGCGATCGCGATATGGCCGCTTTGGGTTCCCGCGTCAGTCCTGCCACGGCTTTCCTTCATCTGCCGCCCGAGCAGTGGCAGCCCGTGTTGGACGTCAATCTGACCGGCACCCTGCTGGCCGTGCAGGCCGCCGGGCGCCAGATGGTCACGCAGGAAAACGGTGGCGCGATCATCACGATCGCTTCCATCGCGTCGCTGATCCCGGAAGTGGGCACGCTCGCGTACTCGGTGTCCAAGGCCGGGGTGTGGATGCTGACGAAGATGGCGGCTATGCAGCTCGCGTCGGAGGGTATTCGGGTCAATGCCATCGGCCCGGGCTTCATCGAAACCAACATGACAAGCCTGCTCAATGCGCTTCCCGACGCGCACTCAAAGATCCTGGAGCAGGTGCCGATGCGGCGCTTCGGCCAGCCTCGCGAGATCGCGGGCGTCGCCGTTTTCCTCGCCAGCGAGGATGCGTCCTACGTGACCGGCGAGCTGTACATCGCCGACGGCGGGTACTACGCCCACTGATGGCCCACTTACTACGCCCACTGATGGCCCACCGATGACGACGTCGGCCGTGTCGGGCGCCCCAGCAGAGGTCGCCGGGCCGCAGACACTCTCGATGGGTGAGGCATTCACCTATCAGGCAGCGCGCGATCCGCAGCGCCTCGCAATCATCTGCTGGGACGGCCAGATCACCCGCGGTGAGCTCGAAGCCCGGGCCAATCAGGCAGCGCGCGAGTTCGCCGGGCTCGGCGTCAAAAGCGGTGATCTCGTCTCCATCGCGTTGCCGAACGGCATCGATTTCTACGTCGCAGTCATCGCGGCCTGGAAGATCGGCGCCGTGCCCCAGCCGCTGTCCTACCGGCTTCCCGACCTCGAGCGAAACGCGATCATCGAGCTGGCGAATCCGCCGCTGGTGGTCGGTGTGGACCCCGGTCGGGTCAGTGGCCGGCCGGCGCTGGCGCCGGGCTGGCAGCCCGATCCACACACGCCGGATGGGCCGCTGCCGCAGGCGATCTCACCCTCCTGGGTCGCGCTGACGTCCGGAGGAAGCACCGGCCGCCCGAAGGTGATCGTGAACGCCCGACCAGCCGTTGTCGACCCCACCGCTCCCATCGTCGGCATGTCGATCGACGGGGTGCAACTCGTGCCCGGTCCGCTGTATCACAACGGGCCTTTCACCTTCTCCATGAACGGGCTCTTCACCGGCTCGACGATCGTGGTGATGGCGCACTTCGAGGCACCGACTGTGCTGGAGCTGATCGAGAAACATCGCGTTGACTGGATGTTTGCCGTTCCGACGATGCTTCGCCGCATCTGGCAACTGCCTCCCGAGGTACGCGAGAAGGCCGATCTCTCCTCGCTGCGGGTGCTCTTCAGCAGCGGCTCACCCTGGCCTGCCTGGCTCAAGCAGGAGTATTTGAACTGGCTCGGGCCGGAGAAGATCCTTGAGGTCTACGGCGGCACCGAGCAGAACGGTTCTACCGTGATCACCGGCCGAGAATCGCTGGACCATCCCGGGTCGGTCGGCAGACCCATGCCTGGCACCGGGGTCAAGATCCTCGACGCCGAGACCGGCGCCGAAATGCCGCCAGGGCCGGAGGGAATCGGCGAGGTCTATTTCTCGACGCCCGGTGGGCCCGGGTCTACCTATCGCTACCTGGGCGCCGACGCCAAGGTGCGCGATGGGTGGGAAACCCTCGGCGACCTCGGCTATCTCGACGTAGACGGCTACCTCTATCTCGTCGACCGGCGCACCGACATGGTGGTCAGCGGCGGAGCGAACATTTATCCCGCTGAGGTGGAAGCGGCTCTCGAGCGCCATCCCGCCGTGCGTTCAGCGGCCGTCATTGGCCTGCCGGACGACGACCTGGGCCAACGCTTGCACGCCATTGTGGATGTCGGCGCCACCCCGGTGGAGCATCATCCAGACCATGACGCGTTGCGCGCCCATCTGCGCGACCACGTGGCGCCCTACAAGGTGCCGCGCACGTTCGAATTCGTCGTCGAACCGCTTCGCGACGACGCCGGAAAGGTGCGCCGTAGCGCACTTCGTGATGCCCGTTTGACGTCCAGCAGTCCCTCTCACTAGGAGATCTGAAATGACCACTGCTCTCGACCGCCCAGAGGCCCAGCACATCGGTGCCGACGACCTGCCCTTCGTCGATATCGGCGGCGGCAACATGCTCAAGGTTTTGCAGGTCCGTGAGTCCGAAGGCCTATGGATCATTGAGAACATCTTCCAGAAAGGCTTCGAGGTCGAGACCCACCGCCACACCGGCCCGGTCTTCGGTTACACCCAGTCGGGCGCCTGGAAGTACAAGGAGTACGACTACGTCAACCGCGCCGGTTCCTTCCTTTACGAGCCGGCGGGATCGGTCCACACCCTCACCTGCATCGAGGACAACACCCGCGTCTGGTTCCAGATGTACGGCGTCAACATCAACCTCGATGACGCCGGCAACATCACCGGAATTGCTGACGGGGCAGGCACTTTGCGCCACTACCTCGCCATCTGCGAGGCGAACGGCCTCCCCCGTCCCAACGTCATCACGGACTGAGCGCAGGCGCCCATGACCACCAAAGAACAGATCGACCTCTACGCCCCCGAGACCTACATCGATGCGCCGCCGCACGAGCTCTTTGCGGAGCTGCGCCGCACCAATCCGGTCTACTGGCAGGACATCCCGGGCCAGCCCGGCTACTGGGCGGTGCTCAAGCACGGCGACGTCGAGACGGTCGCCCGCAACCCGCTGCTCTACTCGGCCACCGAGGGCGGGGTCGTGCTGGAAGACCTCGAGGGCGAGCAGCTGGAAAACATGCGCGGCATGCTGCTGGCGATGGACCCGCCCCGCCATAACGATTACCGCCGCCCGATGGTGAAGCGGTTCGTCCCCAAGGTGATGGAGCAGCTCGAGGACCGCATCCGCGCCATCACCAGAGAGATACTGGTCGGCGCCAAGGAGAAGGGCGATGTTGATTTCGTCGCCGATGTGACCTCGTCCCTGCCTACTCAGGTGATCGGTGAGCTGGTCGGCCTTCCCGTTGAGGACTGGGAGCGGGTCCACCACATGGCCGAGATGAACACCCACGGCCAGGATCCGGATTACGCCCCCGACGGCGACGGCATGAACCCCGGTTCCGGCAGCATGGACATGGCCATCTACGGAATGCAGCACGCGGCCCGGTGGCGGACTCTTGAGCCGCAGGACGATCTGACCAGCTACATCTTGCAGACCGAGTTCGGCGGCAAGCTGATGACCGACCTCGACTTCGGGGTCTTCTTCGTTCAGCTGGTGACGGCCGGGCAGGACACGACGCAGACCATGCTGGCATCGGGATTGCACACCCTGCTGCTGCACCCGGACCAGCTGGCCGAGTTGCGCGCTGACCGCAGCCTCATCCCCGGTGCGGTGGAAGAGATCCTGCGCTACTCCAACCCACTCCACTATTTCCGCCGGACCGCGACGGCCGACACCGAGCTCGGCGGCTCGCAGATCCGGGCCGGCGACAAGGTGGCGATGTACTACACCTCCGCCAATCGCGACGAGGACGTGTTCGTCGATTCCCAGACGTTCGACATCCACCGGGCACCCAACCCGCACCTGTCGTTCGGCATCGCCCAGCACTACTGCCTGGGCGTCCATCTAGCTCGGCTCGAGGGCCGGATCTTCTTCGAGGAGCTGCTCGACGCGTTTCCGGTGATCGAGCTCACCGGCCCCGCGGTCCGTACCCGCTCGAACCTGAACAACGCTCTCAAGAAGCTGCCGATTCGGCTTTCTGCGTAACCGTTCTTCGCGTCGGGGCACCGACGGGGACCCGCTGTCCCGGTAGCGTGCCCCGGCGTGGGCCTTCTCGTGAGAATTCTCCTCGCGTTGGCTGCCGGTACGGCGATGGCGCCGCTACTGACCGCCTGCGGCGGCGGTGCCCAGACCCCGGCTCAGGTGGTCAAGGTGCCGGCTGAATACAAGTCCTACTTCGAAGTCGCGGCCCGCCGGTGCCCCGGTGTCCTGACCCCCGCCGGGCTGGCCGCGATGGCCTACGTGGAAAGCCAGTTCATACCGGACGCGGTTTCCGATAACGGGGCGCAGGGGCTGATGCAGATCCTGCCCTCGGTCTTCGCACAGTACGGCGTGGATGCCAATGGCGACGGCAAGAAGGACCCCTTCACCCCGGCCGATTCCGTAGCGACGTCGGCCGTGCTGAACTGCGTGCTCGCCCATGATGTCGCGGCCCTCCCCGGCAACAAGCTCTCGCTGCGGCTGGCGGCCTACAACGCGGGCATCGGGGCGGTGCGCAAGTACAACGGGGTGCCGCCGTATGCCGAGACACGCGATTACGTCGACCAGGTGAAACTCTGGACCCAACGCTTCGAAGATCAGTTCGTGACGCCGTCCTCGAGCGCACCGGCGGCCTAGCGCCCGTACCGCTATTCTTGACTTTCCCGGTAGACAATGCTACGGTCCGCAACGTGGCGACGACTCCGGCAGTGCGCAGCGGCACGTGGCTGCACGTGCGCCGGCCTGTCGATCTGCGGTTGGTCGCGAGCGCACTGTGTATGCCTCGCAGCCCTCGTCCCCACGTCTGAGGCTGCGTTGCCGGTGACTCGCTGAGCCCGGGCCTGCGCAGCCGTGTTCTGAGGTTGCCGCCCTGTGTCCGTCGTCTCGCTTGAATCCGTCCCATCGCCATCCGCACTAGTTGCGCCCATTGAGCTCTCGGCCACCCGGTCGCAGGGTGGACGTCGCGGATTGGGTCCTGCCGCGCTGCGCCGCATCACCCGTGACTACGCCGCCCGCTCCGACCTGTGGACCCCGCTGCTGCGCTACGGCACCGAGCACCACTGGTCGATGCAGGTCCACGCCGACGATGATGTCGATATCTGGCTGATCACCTGGCTGCAGAAGCAGTCGACCAGCCTGCACGACCACGGCGGGTCCGCCGGTGCTTTCACGGCCGTCTCCGGCAGGGTCCGGGAGTATCTGGCTTCCGGTCGCGAGTACGACGTCGCGGCCGGATCCACCCGTAGCTTCGGCGCCCGTCACATTCACGATGTCTACAACCCGTACGCCGAACCCGCGGTGAGCGTGCATGCTTACAGCCCGCCGCTGACGGATATGTCGTATTACGCGCAGGTGCCCGGCGCGGGAATCGAGCGTCTCTACACCGAGCAGACGATGGTTCCAGAGGCCCAGTCGACCATCTTGCCGGCCGAACATCTACAGTCACCTAACATGGGGGTATGACCCCGCGCCGATTGCTGCGCGCACGACCGGTCTGGATTGCCGTTTTAGCGGCTTTCTGCGTTCTTGCTTTTGGCGGTTCGCCGCATTCAACAGCTGCCGGCGCATTTGCGGGTTCAACGCCCGGATCGTCAGCCGCTACCTCTAATTACACGTATTCGGCTGCATCAGGGCTGCACACTGATTCCGAACTGTTGACGCGTGGCGTCGCCGTAGCCGGGATCGCGCTGCACGTCTCCACGCCCGGCGTCGGGCTGACGGCCGGCTGCATTGCCCTCTTGCTCGGCTGCTGGCTGCTGTTTCGCCGGCGCACCCCGGCCCGGCGCCGGCCGCTGCGCCTTCACGGCCCGCGTCCGGGCCGTGCCCCACCTCTGGTCAGCTGACTCCCCTTTTTCTTTTCTCCTCCCGCGACCGCCTCTTTCTGGAGCGGCCCGGGCGTGCTTTGCCGCCGGAATTTTCCGCGGGGGAGGAGTCCCTTTTCTGACCGGAGAATGCCTTGAACGACAACTTTGAGTGGATGCGCATCGCTTTGGCGATGGGTTTGATGGTGACGGCTTTCATCCTGCTACCCATGTTCTTTCTGTGGAAGGACAAACGGCAGGACGAAAGGGCGCGAGTGGCCGCTGAGGCTGCCGAAGAGCAGGCTGATGACCGCGGCCTGGACGTGGGTGCTGGACGATGAGTCGTGTGAGCAGAGAATCTGAATCGGATGGGCTGCGAATCGACAAGACACCGCTGCCGGGGATCGGCCTGCGCTATGAGTTCCTGACGGTGGAGGGCCGGCGGGTCGCCGTCGTCTCCTTCCGATCGGGGCGGCGCGAGCTCGTCCTGTACGACACCGTCGATCCGGACGCCGCGCGCGAGGTGCTCTCGCTGACCGATCGTGAAGGTGATGCGCTGGCCGAGCTGCTGGGCGCGCCCCGCATCGTCGAGCGGCTTGCTGACATGCAGCGCGATCTCGTGGGGCTCAACACCGAACAAATGGTGGTGCCGGCCGGCTCGAAGTACGACGGCGCCATGCTGGCGCAGACTCGTGCCCGTACCCTGACCGGGGCGTCGATCGTCGCCGTGGTCCGGGATGGCCAGGTGATCGCCAGCCCACGGCCGGATTTCGTCTTTGCCGGGGGCGACCTCGTCGTCGTGGTCGGAACTGACAGGGCCCTCGCGGCCGTAGCCCGGATCCTCGAATCGCCGCCGGGCTAGGGCCGCTATGAATCCAGGGCACCCACACGTCTATGCCCTTCTTTCAGAAATCGGGGCAGTTCTCCTCGTACTGGGGATCCTGGCCGGATTCGCCTCCCGCTTCGGGGTGTCGCCGATCCCGCTGTACCTGCTCGCCGGCTTGTTCTTCGGGCGAGGAGGGCTGCTTCCGCTATCGGCCAGCTCGGAATTCATCAGCACCGGCGCGCAGATCGGAGTGCTGCTGCTCCTGCTCACGCTGGGGCTCGAGTATTCCGCTGATGAACTGGTCACCAATCTGCGAACAAACGCGACGGCGGGGCTCGTCGACCTCGCGCTGGGCGCCGCGCCCGGGGTGGCCATCGGCTTTCTGATGGGCTGGGGCGCTACCGGCGCGCTGGTGATGGCCGGCGTCACGATGGTCTCGTCGTCGGGGATCATCTCCAAGGTGCTGGCCGATCTCGGCCGCACGGGCAACCGCGAAACCCCGGTGATCCTGTCGGTCCTGGTGCTCGAAGACCTCGCGATGGCCTTCTACCTGCCGATTCTGACGGCGGTGCTGGCGGGAGTCAGCTTCCTGGCAGGTGGCATCACGGTGGCCATCGCCGTCGTGACGGTCGCCGCCGTACTGGTGGTGGCGACCCGCTACAGCGAATTCGTGAGCCGGATCGTGGCGGCTCCCGACAACGAGGTGCTCCTGCTGCGGGTGCTGGGCATCACGCTGCTCGTCGCCGGTCTGGCCGAGAAATTGCAGGTGTCGGCTGCGGTAGGGGCCTTCCTGGTCGGTATCGCGTTGACCGGTCCGGTGGCCGAGGCCGCCCGCAAGCTGCTCGCGCCGCTACGCGACCTCTTCGCTGCCGTCTTCTTTGTCTTCTTCGGGCTGCAGACCGATCCGCACAGCCTGCCGCCTGCTCTCCTGGTGGGCGCCGGGCTGGCTTTGGCATCGGCGGCCGGCAAGCTGGCCACCGGATGGTGGGCGGCCGGTCGGCGCGGTATCAGCGTTCCCGGACGGCTTCGTGCCGGTGCCACGCTGATCGCTCATGGCGAGTTCTCGATCGTGATCGCCGGCCTTGCGGTCTCCGCGGGGCAGCCCGCCAAGCTCGGCGCGCTGGCGGCCAGCTACGTGCTGCTGCTGGCGATCGTCGGTCCGATCGCCGCCAGATTTGCCGATCCGGTCGGCCGAAGGCTCGCCGTGCGCCTGACGCAGCGGCGCGCTGAACGCGCGGGCTAGTGTCCTGCGAATGCGCCTCGGAATCTTCATCGGAGATGCCAGCGGCTTGCGCACCGACGTTCCGGCGCTACTGGCGAACGCGCGTGAGGCGGAGCAGCTCGGCTTCGCCACGGGCTGGCTGCCCCACATCCCCTGGAGTCTTGACGCGCTGATCGCGGTGGCGTTGGCCGGTCAGGTGACGTCGCGGATCGAACTCGGTACGGCCGTGGTGCCGACGTATCCGCGGCATCCGATCACGATGGCCCAGCAGGCGCTGTCGGCGCAGGCCGCCGCCGGGGGGCGGGCGGTGCTCGGGGTGGGCCCTTCCCATCCCGTGGTGATCGAGGGAATGCACGGGCTCGCCTACCTCAAGCCCGCCCATCACACCCGCGAATACGTCGAGGTGCTCAAGGCGGCGTTCAGCGGCACCGGGCACGTATCCCATCAGGGGGAGTTCTTCCAGATCGGGGCCATGCTCGAGGTCCCCGGCAGCAGCGACATGCCGGTGCTGGTGGCGGCACTGGGGCGCCGGATGCTGGAGATGGCCGGGGCAGTCGCCGACGGGACCATCACCTACTGGGCGAATGAGCAGGCCATCTCCGAGCATGTGGTCCCAAAAATCTGCGCGGCGGCAGCCCATGCGGGTCGCGCTGCGCCGCGGATCGTCGCCGGCATTCCCGTCGCGGTCGTCCGTGATGTCGACGCGGCAAAAGACCGGGCGGCGAAGCTCTTTGCCGGCTATTCCGGCATCCCGGCTTATCAGCGGATTCGCGCCGAGGGCGGCGACGAAGAGCTGCCGAATATCGCCATCATCGGTGACGCGGCCACTGTCGAAGCTCGGCTGCGGACTTTTCGTGACGCCGGCGCCACCGACATGGCGCTTTCGGTGATCGGCCTCGACGAGGAGCGCGAGGCCTCAGCGCGACGCACCATGCAGGTGGTCGCCGACCTGATTCCGGAGCTGGAGAAATGACGACGACCCGCGACTGGGGCCAATCCCGTCACCACGAAAGAGCCGAGCTCCTCGGCTACGAGGTGAGCTACTCCGACACCGGCAGCGTGGCCCACTGGCGGCCCACCGCCTTCATGTCGAACTCGATGGGGAGGGTGCACGGCGGGCTGGTCGGCACCCTCGTCGACGATGTGTGTGCCATGGCGCTACGGGCCGTTGACCAGTCGATACTGGCGTCTCCGACGGTCTCCATGCACATCGACTACTTGCGTCCGCTGGCGATCGGGGCGCAATACGTCTGCACGGGGGAGGTTCTGCGCATCGGTGGCCGACTCGCGGTGGCCGACGTCCTCATCGTCGACGACCAGGGAGTCGTGTGTGTGCGGGGCACCGGGACGTTTGCCGTCTCGCGGGCGACGTAGCGGTGATGTAGGGGTCAGTCCTCGCCGTATTTCACACATACTTCACATGTCAACGGCTGAAGATCGTGGTGTGCGAGTCCTTGTAGTGGAAGACGAAACGCGGATGGCCGCCCTGCTCAAGCGCGGCCTCGAGGAGGAGGGCTACGCCGTCGATGTGTCCGGCGACGGCCAGGACGCCCTCTTTCGCGGCACCCAGGTCGGCTACGACGCCATCGTGCTGGACGCGATGCTGCCGTTGATCGACGGCTTCGAGGTGTGTCGTGAGCTGCGCTCCCGGCAGCGCTGGTCGCCGGTGCTGATGCTCACCGCGCGCGACGGTGTCGGTGATCGGGTACGCGGTCTGGACGCCGGTGCCGATGACTACATGGTCAAGCCATTCGCTTTCGCGGAACTGGCGGCCCGGCTTCGTGCGTTGCTCCGTCGGGGCGTGGGAGAGCGACCCACCGCGCTGGTCGTCGGCGACCTCAAGCTGGATCCGGCGATGCACACGGTCACCCGGGCGGGCGAAGAGATCGAACTCACCGCGAAGGAATTCGCTCTTCTTGAGCTCCTGATGCGCCACCCTGGTCAGGTCCTGACCCGGACCCGGATCTTGGAGCACGTGTGGGACTTCGCGTTCGACCCGGTGAGCAACGTCGTCGACCAGTACGTCGCCTACCTGCGTCGCAAGATCGACCGGCCCTTCGGCCGCGAGGATCTGGAGACCGTGCGGGGGACCGGCTACCGGCTGCGAGCCTCTTCCGCGCCGATGTCCTGACCGCAGGCGACGGGCGAGCTGCTTGAGCCCCGTCGTGCGGCGCCTGGTTCCCCGCAGTTTGCGGAGTCGGCTGTTCGTCGCGTTCACGTTGACGGCCGTGGTGGTGGCCGTCGGCGGATCCATCCTCTTCCTGCACGTGCTCAAGACCGGGCTCGCGTCCAACCTCG
The DNA here is from genome assembly GCA_963839015.1 of uncultured Actinomycetota bacterium. Classification (GTDB taxonomy): domain Bacteria; phylum Actinomycetota; class Actinomycetes; order Frankiales; family Frankiaceae; genus DATAZK01. The sequence continues at coordinate 116,132 of CAWITL010000007.1, forward strand.
ACAACACGCTGGAAGCCCGGGCGCAGACCATTGCCGGGGCGTTGGACGGCACTGCCCCTCCGCGGCTGCCCGACCCGCTGCTCGACGCCGGCACGAGGGGTGTCGCAGAGCAGACCGCCGAGACTTTTGCCGTGGTACGGCTGCCGGATGGCACCGTGCGTACCGCGACCGGTGCTCCCGCGCCGAAGCTGAAGCTTCCGCCGGAGCTGCAACACGTCGGCGACGGGGCCCTGGTGCGCACGACCGTTCTGGTGGGCGACCAGCCGTATCGGGTGGCGGCGCTGGGCGTGGGGCGCAGCGACGGTGTCTGGATTGCGCTCGCGGGGGCTTCCCGCCGCGCCACGGAGGAGGCGCTGCACGACCTGCGTAACGCCCTTTTCGTGGCCGGCCCGCTGCTGGTCATCCTGGTGGCGGCCGGTGCCTGGGTGCTGGCTGGGGCGGCGCTGCGGCCGGTCGAGCGCATGCGTCGCGACGCGGCCGCGCACGCCGGCACCGGTGGGGAGCGGCTGGCCGTGCCCAACACCGGAGATGAGCTCGCCAGGCTTGCGGTGACGCTCAACGAACTGCTGGAACGCCTCGGTGCCAGCCTGACCCGCCAGCAGGACCTGGTGGCCGACGCCGGACACGAGCTGCGGACCCCGCTGGCCATCCTGCGTACCGAACTGGAGCTGGCCGCCCGTCCGGGTCGCACGCACGCCGAGCTGGCCGACGCGGTCGATCACGCGGCGCTGGAGGTGGACCGCCTTTCTGAGCTCGCCGAGGACCTGCTCTTCCTGGCCAGAGCGGATTCGAGCGCTCCACTCGTGCGCCCGCAACCGACAGATCTGTCGAGCGTGCTCTCGGCGGCCGCGCGATCGGCCCGGGCGTCCGCGGATTCCGCCGGGGTCCGCCTGACCTTGGACGTGGCACCCGCGCTGGCGGCCGTGCTGGATTCAGCGGCGATGCGGCGGGCGGTCGACAACCTGCTGAGTAATGCCATCGAATACGCCCCCAACGTCTCTTCGAACGGGTCCGCGGGCCGGGTACCCGCGGTGCGCCTGTCCGCGGCTTATGGCTTCGGGCTTCACGCGTTGACGATCAACGTCGAAGACACCGGGCCCGGCTTCCCGGCGGACTTCTTGCCGCATGCGTTCGACCGTTTCCGGCGGGCGGATCCGGCGCGCAGCCACAGCCACGGTCAGCGCGGGGCGGGGCTGGGGCTGGCCGTCGTCCGGGAGATCGCCGAGGCGCACGGGGGCTCGGTGGAGGCCCGCAATCTGGCGGCCGGTGGGGCCTGCGTCTCCATCTCGATTCCGCAGCCCCCGCAGCCGCCCGAGAGCGTGTAAACAGCAGTCATGTCGTCCGTCGCCCAGCTCCTCGCCGACTCCTCCGGGGGACGGAACGGTTTCAATCCCTACGGCATCGCGGCGGTCTGCGTCGGGGTGATTGTGCTGATCATCGTGCTGATCGCCTTCCGCAAGAGATGACCACCTGATCTGAGCGAACCGGTCGGCGGGTTAGTCTCCGTCGTCGGCCCACACCGCGCGGAGCAGGCGTCACGAAGGAGTGACATGACACTCACAGCCCCCGTTGCACCGGTGGAGAGCGGGAGTCTCCTGAAGGCGATCTCAGCGGACTCCCACGTCACCGAACCCGGCGATTGCTACCTGCCGTTCATCGATCCCCGGTATCGCGACCGGGCACCTATGGCGCTCACGCACGACGTGATGGGTGCGGCGATGTCCATCGACAATGGCCGCAGCGTGATCCCTTACGGAATGGTCGCGGCGGCCGGGCGTACCTGGGACCAGATCAGCCCGTCCATCTACGTCGGCTGGGACGAGCTTCATCCCGGCGGTTGGGATCCGGTGGAGCGGTTGCGCGAGCAGGATCGTGACGGTGTCGGGGCAGAGGTGCTTTATCCCTCGGTCGGCATGCTGCTGTGCAACCACCCCGACGTGGACTACAAGAAGGCCTGCTTCGACGCCTACAACCAGTGGATGAGCCAGTTCGTCGCCGGCGCGCCCGACCGGTTGATCGGGCTCGGCCAGACCGCCCTGCGAAGCGTCGATGAAGGCATCACGGATCTGGAGACCATCGCGGGCCTCGGCCTTCGCGGTGTGATGCTGCCCGGGTTCGCCGGCTGCTACGACGATCCGGATGGCCCCGGCGACTACGACGACCCGCGCTGGGATCCGTTCTGGAGGGCCGCCGGGGAGCTTAACCTGCCATTGTCGTTCCATATCCTGACCGGTAGCGGCAACCTCGGCGAGGCCCAGTTCCGCGGACCCAAGATGAATAGTTTCCTGGGCATCATCCGGGGGTGTCAGGACGTCATCGGCACGATGATTTTCGGTGGGGTCTTTGACCGGGTGCCGGGGCTGAAAGTGGTCTGCACGGAGGCTGACGCGGGCTGGGTGCCGCACTGGATGTATCGGGCAGACCACGCCGTCGAGCGGCATCGCAATTGGCTCGGGTCCGGCGACCTGCAACGCAAACCGAGCGAGTACTTCCGCGAGCACGTCTACGTGACATTCCAGGACGACTGGGTCGCTTTTCAGACAGCCCACCTGATGAATTCCCAGCGGCTGCTCTGGGCGAGCGACCACCCGCATTCGGACTCGACTTTTCCCGAGTCGCAAAGGATTCTCACCGAGCAGACGGCTCATCTGAGCACTGACGTACGCGATGACATCATCTGGCGCAATTGCGCGTCCCTCTATGGATTGGAGGCGTGATGAGCATCAACCCACCTCAAGATTCACGCTTGCACGACATCGTGATCCGCGGCGGCACTGTGATCGACGGCACCGGAGCGCCGGGCTATCGGGCTGACGTCGCGATCGATGGCGGCCGTATCACCGCGATTGGGCAGGGCCTGTCCGGCGATCGCTACCTCGAGGCCGACGGGCATGTCGTGTCACCCGGCTTTATCGACATCCACACGCACTACGACGCGCAGGTCTTCTGGGACGGTGCGCTGACGCCCTCCTGCTTCCATGGCGTCACCACGATCGTGGCGGGCAACTGCGGGTTCTCGATCGCCCCCACCCGGCCCGAGCACCACAGCCTCATTGCGCGCACGCTGGAAAACGTTGAGGACATGGACGTTGCGACACTCGAGGCCGGTGTGCCGTGGGATTTCTCGACCTTCCCGGAGTACCTCGCCTCGGTGCAGCAGCACGGCCTAGGGCTCAATTTCGGTGTTTACATCGGGCATACGGCGCTGCGGCTCTTTGTGATGGGTGACGCCGCCTACGAGCGGGCGGCGACCCCGGCCGAGGTTGAAGAGATGCAGGCTGTCGTCAGGGAGGCGATGGAGGCCGGAGCGGCTGGATTCGCGACCAGCTTTGCCCCCACTCACCGGGGCGTCGACGGCAAGCCGGTGCCGAGCCGCTTCGCCGATCGCACCGAGATCGAAGCTTTGCTCACCACCTTGGGCGAGTCCGGCCGGGGAGTTGCGGCCTTCACGCCGGGCGAGCAGATGGGCGTGGTCGACCTCTACGACCTGCAACCAAAAATAGGTGTGCCGTTCACGTATACGGCGCTCATGACGATGCCGACCGGCGCGCACAAGGCGATGATGGATCTCAACCGCCGAGGCTGGGCCGCTGGCGCCGAGGTGTGGCCCCAGGTCTCTCCGCGCCCGCTGCAATTTTCGATGTCGCTGGCCGAACCGTTCACGCTCAACGTCAATCCCAAGTTCGCCGCCCTCATGTCTGCCGGGATCCCCGAGCGCCGTGCCGCCTATGCCGATCCGAGCTGGCGGGCCTCCACCTTGGAAGCCTGGGAGACGGGTCAGCAATTCGCCAGGCCACGCTGGGACACCTACGTCTTCAACGAGTCGCCCGCCCATCCCGAGCTGGACGGTCGTCGCCTGCGCCAGGTCGCCGAGGAGCGCGGGGCATCGCCGTTCGATCTGCTGCTGGACACCGCCTTGGATGAAGCCGATCTCAGCCTTCGGGTGGGGTGCATCCTGGCCAACGACGACGTCGATGAACTGTTCACCGTGCTGACCGAAGCCGGCTGCACGCTCGGTCTGTCGGACGCGGGGGCCCACGTCAGCCAGCTCTGCGATGCACCGCAGGCCACCGATTACCTCGGCAACTGGGTCCGCGAACGGAAGCTGACCAGCCTGGAGGCCGCCGTCCAGCGGCTCACCTCCCGGCAGGCCGACATCTACGGGTTTGCCGACCGCGGGCGTCTCGTCGAAGGCGCCTGGGCCGACGTGGTCGTCTTCGACCCGGAAACCGTTGGCCCCGGGCCCGTCCGCCGGGTCGCCGACTTCCCGACCGGGTCCGAGCGGCTTACCGCTGACGCTCCCACCGGAATCCGCCACGTCCTGGTGAACGGGACCCCCATCCGCGTCGACGGGGTGCAGGACTTGGCGGCCCGGCCCGGCCGGCTGGCCAAGCCGTCACTCCACTAGCCGAGCCGGCGCCGGCCTTCTCCTAGGAGAAGGCCGGAATGACGTGCTTTCCCATCAGCTCGATGGTCTGCATGACGGATTCGTGCGGGATGTTGTACGGGTTCATCAGACAGAAGACGACGTCGCAACCGGTGGCCTCGTAGGCCTTGAACATCTCGATGGCCTGCTCCGGATCGCCTGCAACGCAAGCGTTTGTCTCCATCAGGTAGTCCATCGTCAGCAGGTCGACCAGGCCTTCCTCAACCCGGCGGGCGTTCTTCTCCAGGTACTCGAACGACCCGAGAGCCTGCTTCTGCTCTTCGAGCCACTGCGCGACTGAAGCGATGATGCGTGCCCCGTGCTTGGGATACCACTCGAAGGATTCGCGAGCGATCTCGACGGATTCTTCGGTGGTCGGCGCGACGTTCACCATCGTGAAGCTGGCCGCCTGATTGTTGACGAAGGCGCCGAGTGGCTTGGTGCATTCGGCGATGCCGGCCCGGTAAACATCGATGCGCTTTTTCAGCTCGGAAGGCGGTGTGCCGACCGCGAACGACAAGAGTCCAAGACCCAGCTGGCCGACGAGCTGGTGCGTCTCGAGGCTCCCGGTGGCTCCCCAGATCGGGGGGTGCGGCTTTTGCAACGGCTTGGGAAGCACCCGCCGTTTGGGCATCGACCAATGCTTGCCGCTGAACTCGTACTCGTCGTTCGTCCAGCAGCCCACGATGTGACCGACGGCCTCCTGCCACATCTCACGCGTCTCGTGCGGGGAGATGCCGAAGCCCTCGAGCTCGGCGCGGGTCGATGAACGCCCGGTGCCAAACTCGACCCGGCCATCGGAGATCAGGTCGAGCACGGCCGCCGACTCCGCGGAGCGCACCGGGTGGTTGTAGGGCTTGGGGGTCAGGCGCACGCCGTAGCCGAGCCGCATTCTGGTGGTGCGCGCCGCGATGGCGCCGTACAGCACTTCAGGATTTGAACAGTGCGAGTACTCCTCCAGGAAGTGGTGTTCCACGGTCCAGAAGGAATCGAAGCCCATCTCCTCACCGAAGACGGCCTCGTCGATGACGGCTTTGTACGCCCGGTGCTCGGACTCGTCGTCCCAGGGCCGGGGGACCGGGATCTCGTAGAACATGGCGAACTTCATCAGGCGTAGCTCCAGGTCGGAATCGTGAGTTCGGGCGAGCGTTCCATGCTCTGGACGTCGAACCAGATGGGCAGCAGGTATTTCACGTAGAACGCGTGAACCGTCATATTCGGGCTGACCAGGTCGTCGTATTCCTTGATCCGTACCCGGTCATCGTGCTCCTGGTAGGCCCGGCATTTCGCGAGCAGCTCGTCCACCTCGGCGCGAGTTTCCTGCAGCAGCCCCAGATGGTCGTAGCCAGGCGAAGAGATCGGATTCTTGTACTCCGCCAGCAGCAGGAACGAATTCGTGTAGGGGTCCACCTGCAGCAGATGGGTTGACTGACCCACCACTTCGGTGTCCTGGCCGCTCCAGCCGAAGACGCTGCCGTAGAAGTCGTCAATCTCCTTGCGGACCTCAGGCGTCAGAGATCCGATGGGGAACGTGAGCTCCATGTGGTTGAACCGCATCATGGTGATCTCCCGGTGTTGGGCATCCGCTGCTGGCTGTCAGGTGTCTTTCTAGTTCAGGCCCGCAAGACTGCGTGCACGACCCCCGTATCTCGGCCCGAGAGGCACGCTCATGGCGACGAACGACCCCACCCCGCCGGCGGGCTCGTCGCCCGGTCCAGGGCGGCACTCGGACTCGCTCGTACACGCGCTGTTCCTGCTGACGGCCGTAACCGGAATCGTCGACGCCGTCAGCTATCTCGTGCTCGGGCGGGTCTTCGTGGCGAATATGACCGGCAACGTCGTCTTTCTGGGATTTGCACTGTCGGGTGACAAGCAACTCTCGATCGCCGCTTCGCTGGTCGCGCTCGCAGCGTTCATGGCGGGCGCGGTGATCGGGGGGCGGCTCGCGCTGCGCGTGGGGAGCCACCGCGGCCGGCATCTGGCGGCCGGTGTCGGTCTCACAGCAGTCTTCGTCGGCGCCGCGTTCGTCGTCAGTCTCTTCGCCCAGCACCCGGTGCCGGACGCGGCTCGCTACCCGTTGATCGTGTTGCTGGCGTTGGGCACGGGGGTGCAGAACGCGACCGCACGGCGGCTGGCGGTCGCTGACGCCACCACGACCGTGCTCACGCAGACCATCACCGGCCTGGCCGCGGACTCCCGGCTAGGGGGTGGGTCGTATCCACACCAGTGGCGCCGGGTCGCGTCCGTCACGCTGATGTTCGCCGGCGCGCTGGTGGGCGGTTTGCTGGTGCATTTCCTGGACTTTCGGGTCGCTCTGGGCCTGGCGCTGGTGCTGCTGCTGGTGGCGACCTTCGTGATACGCACGCTTGCTGCCCGCACCCCGGCGCGTGACTGGGCCCCAGCCGTTTGACCAGCCCGCATCGTCACAAATCGGGTGCTTGGACCGTTGTGGATACGAGTGATCGGGCTAAGACGACAAAAGTTTGAGGGTTTGAGGAAGCGCATGTCTGACCAGCTGGTCCTGGCGTCCCGGGATTCGACGCCCTCCTCCCGACGCGCAATGGCGCTGCTCACCGCGATCGTGCTGGTGCTGGCCTGGGCAGGCCTGGTCGCGGCGCCGGCAAAGGCGGACACCGCGCCTGTCGGCGGCCTGCCTGCGACCGTGAGCGCCGATGCGCTGCCCACCGTGCAGGTCAACGGGATCGTCTGGGCGCAGGTCACGGTGGGCAACACGGTCTACGCCACCGGGCGCTTCACGCAGGCGCGACCTGCTGGAGCGGCCGCCGGAGTCAGCCAGACTGCCCGGGGCAACATCCTCGCGTATGACATCACCACCGGGAAGCTGATCACCACGTTCAGCCACTCGCTGAACGCGCAAGGGATGGTGCTTTCGGTCTCACCGGACGGTTCGACTGTCTACGTCGGCGGCGACTTCACCAAGGTCGACGGGCTCACCCGCGGCCACATCGCTGCCTTCTCCACGGCGACGGGTGCGCTCAAGCCCTTTGCGCCTGCGCTGAACGCCCGGGTGCACGCGATTGCGGCCAGCAACTCTGTCGTGTACGTGGGCGGCAGCTTCACGACGGCTGCGGGCGTCAACCGCTCCCGGCTGGCCGCCTTCAGCGCTACCGGCGGACTGACGACCTGGGCGCCCAGTGCCGACAACGAGGTCGACGCGATGGTGCTCTCGCCGCTGGGCAAGGTCATCGTCGGCGGCCGCTTCGCCAAGCTCAACAACGTCGCCACGCTGGGCTTGGGGGCCCTCAGTTCCACCGGCGCCTCGGTCGCGTGGGCGGCGAACCAGAAGGTGCACGATTCCGGCGTCAACTCGGGAATCACCAGCTTGACGACGGACGGCACCCAGATCTATGGCACCGGCTACGTCTTCGGCCCGGGCGGCAATCTCGAAGGGTCCTTCGCCGCCGACCCCGAGACCGGCGCCATCCACTGGATCGAAGACTGCCACGGCGACACGTACGACTCCTTCCCGATGGGCCAGACCCTCTACGTCGTCAGCCATTCGCACTACTGCGGCAACATCGGCGCCTTCCCGCAAACGAACCCGTGGGGCTTCTACCGCGCCACGGCGTACACCACCTACCCGACGGGGATCGTCGCCCACAACTCCGTCGTCAACTACACCGACTGGTACGGCAACCCATCTCCGACCCAGCTGGACTGGTACCCGACGCTGACCACCGGGCCGTACTCGGGTCAGGCGCAGGCTGCCTGGTCGGTGACCGGCAACAGCCAGTACATCGCACTCGGCGGTGAATTCCCGACAGTGAACGGGGCAGCGCAACAGTCGCTGGTGCGCTTCGCCGTTCGGGCCATCGCGCCGAACCTGGTAGCGCCGAGGCCGCTGGCCACCCTCACCCCGCACGTCGTCTCGCTGTCGTCGGGCACCCTGCGCGTCGGCTGGCAGGCGACGTTCGACCAGGACAACCAGCAGCTGACCTACAACGTCATCCGCGACGGTCAGACCACTCCGATCTACACCGCAACGGTGAATTCGACCTTCTGGCAGCGGCCGGCGATGGGCTTCACCGATACCGGGCTGACTCCGGGCAGCACGCACACCTACCGCGTCACCGTCACAGATCCGCTTGGCAACACGTCCAAGGGCTCCACCGTCACGGCGACGGTCGGCTCGGGGACGGTCAGCAGCTACGTCAACGACGTGCGTAACGATGGGGCCACCGACCTCTGGCGCCTCGGCGAGGCAGCGGGAACGGTGGGCTACGACTGGGCCGGCTACGACGACCTCAACGAGCAGTCCGGGGTCGGCCACAGCGCCGCCGGTGCGATCATCGGTGACTCCAATGGGGCGTCCACCTTCAACGGCACCGCGACCGGCTCTGCGGCGTCGACGGTTTCAGCGCCGGCTCCCGACACCTTCACCGTCGAGGCCTGGTTCAAGACCACGTCGACGACCGGCGGCAAGATCATTGGTTACGGCGATACAGCGACCGGCCCGAGCATCAACTACGACCGGCTGGTCTATCTCGACAATGCCGGGCACCTGCACTTCGGCGTCTACCACAACGGCATCTACTCGCTGGCCACCACTGGTACGTATCGGGACGGCGCCTACCACTACGTCGTCGCCTCACTGTCCGGTGCCGGCATGGCCCTCTACGTCGACGGCAAGCAGGTCGCGACGAAGTCCACGCCGACCGCCGGCAAGGTCTACAGCGGCTACTGGCGGGTTGGTGGCGACAACGTCACGGGGTGGCCCTCAGCACCGTCCAGCGCCTATCTGAACGGCACTATCGACGACGTCGCGGTCTACCCGACGGCGCTGAACCTCAGCCAGGTCCAGAAGCACTACACGGACAGCGGGCGCACCGTTGGCGCTACTCCGCCCCCGCCGGTCACCCCTGGGCAGACACCGATTGCGGCCAAGTATGCGGCGATGGGCGGCGCCAGCAGCGTGCTCGGGGCAGTCGTCGGCACGGAACATGCCGTCACCGGCGGCACGGCCCAGAACTACGCACACGGAGCGATCTACTACTCGGCGGCCACCGGGGCTCACGAGGTCGAGGGTGGGATCAACACCGAGTACCTGGCGGTGAACGGCCCCACGGTCCTTGGGTTGCCGACCAGTGACCAGCTGGTCGCTCCCGACGGCGCCGGGCGCTACAACCAGTTCAGCAAGGACGGGGCCATCTACTGGCGCCCGGCAACGGGTGCCCACGCCGTGATGGGGCCGATCCTGGATTCCTACGTGGGCCTGAGCGCCACGGCGAGCTGGCTCGGCTACCCGACCAAGGATCAGGTCGCGGTCACCGGCGGCACCCAGCAGAGCTTCCAGGCCGGGACGCTGACGTACAACAGCACCACGCATGTGGTGACGGCGGCGCATTAGGTCAACGCGCGCGGGCCGCCGGTCGGCGGGGTCGTTCGGGTCCTACGGTGAGACGATGACAGAGATCTGGTTCTGCGACAGGAACGTCACCTGGATGTTCAGCGTCTGTCCGGCGATCACCCCGGTGCACGTGGCGACCGTCGCCTCAACCGGGGTGACATCCGCCGGACATGCGACACCTGAGACCGTGAGCCCCTGACCGCTGAGCTGCTGGGTGACTTCGTCCTGCAGCCGTACCTGGGGGGTGGCATCAGCTGGAATGACCACCTTCGGTGCCGGCGCGGCCGCCGCTGAGCCGCAGGCGGTCACGGCAGCCAGCAGCGCGCCGGCGGTGACAGCTCTGACAAGCACACTTCTTTGTCGGCTCCGGAGTGCTCGCGCTTGACCCGGGGACCACTATCTATTGCGTACCAGGGGGTACCAATATCGTGATGACACCGACTCCACATGAATCGTGAAGGAGCAACGTGGCCTTCGATGTAGCGGAGCTCCTGCGAACGCGGCACGGCGAGAATTACGCCTTGCACGACAAGCACCTCAATCACCAGCTGGCCCGGGTGTTGAAGACGATCGGCTTCGACCGCTTCTACGTCCGCGGCGAGGGGTGCTACCTGTTTGACGCCGAGGGCGAGCGCTACCTCGATTTCCTCTCCGGCTTCGGGGTTTACGCCCTCGGCCGCAGCCACCCCGCCGTCAAAGCCGCGCTGCACCAGGCCCTCGACCTCGATCTGGCGAACATGGTCCAGCTCGATTGCGCGCTGCTTCCTGGACTCCTGGCTGAACAATTGGTGACCCGTGCCGGGGGTGACATCAAGCGTGCTTTCTTCTGCAACTCCGGGGCTGAGGCCATCGAATCCGCCATCAAATTCTCCCGGCAGGCCACGCGCCGGCCGCGAATCCTGTTCGCCGAACACGCCTTCCACGGACTCAGCACGGGAGCGCTTTCGCTCAACGGCGGTGCTGATTTCCGGGAGGGTTTCGGCGAGCTCCTCCCCGGCTGCGAGGCCGTGCCGTTCGGTGATATCGACGCGTTGAGCGCGGAGCTCGCGAAAGGCGATGTGGCGGCCTTCATCGTGGAGCCCATTCAAGGCAAGGGTGTCTACGAGGCCTCGGCGGACTACTGGCAGGAGGCGCAGGAGCTCTGCCGGCGGCACCGAACGCTGCTGGTGATGGACGAGGTCCAGACCGGTCTCGGTCGCACCGGAAAGTTCTTCTGCTATGAGCATTGGGGCCTGCGTCCGGACATCGTCACGGTGTCCAAGGCGTTGTCCGGGGGCTACATCCCGGTGGGGGCGATGTTGACGACGGAGCGCGTCTTCACGGCCGTCTTCAGTTCATTGGAGAAGGCGATGAAGCACTCGAGCACGTTCGGGCGCAACCAGCTGGCGATGGTGGCCGGCCTGGCTACCCTGGCGACTTTCGACGACGAAGACATCGTCGAGCGCGCCCGGGTCACGGGGTTGGCATTCGAGGCTGCCCTCGCACCTCTCGTGGAGCGCTACGAAATGCTGCACGCGGTGCGGGGCAAAGGCCTGATGATCGGGCTGGAATTCGGCCCGCCACAGTCCAAGGCGCTGCGTCGCCGGTTCAACACGCTCGAGCACTTCCGGTCGGCGATCTTCTCGCAAATGGTGGTCGTCCCGCTCTACCACCGACATCGGATCATCACTCAGGTAGCGGCCGACAACGTCAACATCATCAAGCTGCTGCCACCATTGATCTGCGGCCAGCAGGAGGTCGACTATTTCGTGAACGCTCTTGATGACGTCATGCAGGACGCTCACAACGGGTCGGGGCTGTTTTTCGAATTCGGCCGCACGATGGCGAAAGGCGGGCTGCGACGCAGCGGTAAGGCGCGCCCCGAATCCCCTTACAGCGCGCCGGGTCAGGACCTGCTGGGATCGGGTGTGGCCCAGTGAGCATGCCAGCCGAGCCTGTCAACGATGTCACTGTCGCCGCTCCCACCATCGCCACGGGCGACCGCGTCGTCGTTTCGGGGGCGGCCGGCTTCATCGGATCGGCGGTGGTGCGCGCGCTGCTGGCCCGCGGTGCGACCGTGGTCGCGCTCGTCGAGCCGGGCAGCGATGTCAGCAACCTCGAGGGCCTCGACGTTGAGCAGATCCCTCTGGACGTACGCGATGCCGCTGGCGTGACGTCGGCGGTCAAGGGCGCGCGCTTCGTCTTCCACCTGGCAGCCATGTACCGCTTTTGGTCGCGGCGCCCCAAGGACTTCTATGACGTGAATGTGGGCGGCGCGCTTAACGTCCTCGATGCTGCCCGCAGCAGCGGCTGCGAGCGGGTGATCTATACCAGCACGGTGGGGGTGCTGGGGCTGGATGGTGCCGCTTTTGGTCAGCCCGCGGACGAGACCTGTTATGCCGATGTGGCACACCTTTTCGGCCTCTACAAGAGGACCAAGTACGTGGCTGAGCACGAGGTGCTGCGGGCGGCAGCGCAAGGTCTTCCGGTCTCCCTGGTGCTGCCGACCTTCCCGCTCGGCCCCGGCGATACCCGGCCCACACCCACCGGAAAAGTCGTCCTCGAATTCCTCTGCGGTCGCATGCCGGCCTTCGTCGACACCACCTTCAACGTGGTCCACGTCGACGACCTTGCCACCGGTCATCTGCTGGCGCTGGAAAAGGGGCGGGTGGGCCGCAGCTACATCATCGGCGGCGAAAACCTACCGATGCGGGAATTCCTGGCGCTGCTGGCCGGATGCACCGGCTTACCTGCGCCAAGCCGGCAGGTCCCAAAATCGGTTGCGCTCAGCGTCGGCGGTCTCTCGCAGCTCGTGGAGGGCCGCCTCTTGCGTCGGGAGCCCAGTGTGGCGCTTGAAGCCGCCCGGATGTCGACCACGAACATGATGTTCAGCATTGCCCGGGCGCGGGGCGAGCTCGGCTACGCGCCGCGTCCAGCCGTCGACGCGATTGCCGATTCGGCCCGTTGGTTCGTGGAAAACGGTTATGTGCCCGCCAAGCGGCTGAATCGCATCAACTTGTCGCCGGGTGTCTCCATCGCGGCTGGCCCCTAGTTTTCCAAGCAAACAATTGCTTGCCCCGGAAGAGGCGAGACGCCTATTCGAATGCAAACGATTGCTAGCGCCCAGATGCAAGCGATCGTTTGCTTTCGCAAACCTAGGTCAGCTCGGGCGGGGACACATATTGCTTGCCTCTACCCTGAGGATCGTAAACCCGGACCAAGCACTCGACGCAAGACGCTGCGGCCCCGCCCTCGTCGCGGACCCTAGAGCGTCGGGTCGACCATGATCTTGATTTGGTCGGCCGATGACCGCAGCCGATCGACCGCCTCCCCGATCCCAGAGAGCCCGACCACGTCGCTCAGGAATTGCGAGCCGTCGATGGCGCCGGTAGCCAGATCGTGCATCGTCGCGGCGTACTCCTCGGGCCGGTAGGCGTAGGAGAAGCGCAGCTCGACCTCTTTGGTGGTTCCCAGTGCCGGCACGATGGTGTCGGCGACCTGGCACACCCCGACTACCACGATGCGAGCTCCGATCGGAATACCGGCCAGCGTGCTCTGCAACATGCCGGGTACGCCGACGCATTCGTAAACCGTCAGCGGCACCGGGCGCTCGCCGGCAGCGGAAAGGGGCGCCGGAAACGTTGCTTCCAGGCCGAGCTCGGCCACCGCTTCCCACGGGGATTGGGCGGCCGGGTCAAGGACTAGGTCGGCGCCGAACCTCCTGGCGGCGTCGCGTCGCACGGCGGACAGATCGCTGACGACGATCGGTGCCCGGCCTTGCCGGCGCAACGCGACCACGACGGCGAGGCCGACCGGGCCGGCTCCGAGCACCAGCGCCGGGGTGTCGGGTGTGACCGGGTCGAGGCCGACCGCGTGGGCACCTACGGCCAGCGGCTCGCTCAGCGCGGCAAAGTTGGCTTCCAAGCCTTGGGGGACGGCGATGAGCCGATCAGCGTCGACGAGCAGGAATTCGGCGAACGCGCCGTTGAAGGCCGTGGAATAGCCGAGCAGTTCGGGGCCGGCGGGACCCGTCGCGTAGGGCACTGAGCAGGCCAGGGTTCCCGGTGGGAAAGGAGCGGCTGTCCGTGGTCCGTAGTCGACGACCTCCACGCAGAACTCGTGTCCGAGGACGAAGTCCGGCATCCGGTCGCCGGCCGCCTGCTGGAGCTCCAGGAAGTGCAGATCGGAACCACATAAACCGCAGGCGAGGCTGCGGACCAGCGCCTGACCAGGACCCGGGGTCGGCAGTGGAACGTCGACCACCGTCAACTTTCCGGCGGAGGCTACGGCGGCTCGCATGGTCTCGCTCATGTGTCTTCCTCGCGCGGGTCGGGGGTGGCCAGCATCGCTTCGACGATCTGATTCATCCGGTCGCGTTCACCATCTCGGGTCTGGCCACCGGCTGCCAGAAACGCCTGCATCGGTCGGCGATGACCGCCACCGGCCACCAGCTCGCCGAACGCGTCGGTCTCGGCGACCAGCGCCGCCTCGGCTGACGCAAGTGAGATGTCCACGACCCGTTTCACCGCCGCAAGAGAAGCGGGTGGCATGGAAGCGATCCGGCTGGCCGTCCGCCAACCTTCGGCCGCCAGCTGCGACGCCGGCACCAGGCGGTCGAGCCAGCCGATCGCCAGGGCCTCGTCGGCGAGCACGTCGCGACCGGTCAGCATGATGTCCAGCGCCCGCCCCCGCCCGACCAGACGTGGCCAGCGGACGGTCCCGCCGGCACCGGGAAGGATTCCCATCGCCACCTCCGGCTGGCCGATGACGGCGCGGGGTGACCCGAACCGAAGATCGAGCGCCGAGAGGAATTCGCACCCGCCGCCGCGCGCCGCCCCATCCAACAGCCCGATGGACACCAGCCGACTTGCCGACAGTCGCGCAAAGAGTGCCGCGGCCACGTTGGGCTCGCTCGGCGGACTGTGCGGACCGACGGGGATCGCGAGGATCTGTTCCACGTCGCCGTGCATCAGGAAGAAGTCCGGGTCTGCGCTAGTGAACAGCACCACCAGGACGGCCGGGTCGGGTTCGAGGCTGTCCAGCAGACCCATCAGCGCCCCGATGAATGGACCGTCGACCAGGTTGTACGGCGGATGGTCGATGGTTACGGCAGCGACGCCGTCGGCGACCTCGGTAGTGAGCAACACGGTGGCGCAACGTATCGCGGTCGGCCGACTCGTCGCCACTCAGCGGAGCGTCGCAGGCCGGTCAGGCGGCTGGGGTCCCGTCTGCGGCCGCGCGTAATGCGGCGATATCAAGCTTGCGCATGCCGAACATGGCCTGCGTCGCGCGGCGTCCCTTCTCCGGGTCGGGGTCGTTGAGGATCTCCTCCATGCCAGTGGGTACTACCTGCCAGGAAAGCCCGAACCGGTCCTTGAGCCAGCCGCATTGGCTCTCTTCGCCGCCTTCGGTCAGCCGTTCCCAGTAATAGTCGACCTCCGCCTGGTCCTCGCACTCGATCTGGAACGAGACGGCCTCGTCGAAGGTGAACAGATTTCCGCCGTTGATACCGACGAACCGCTGTCCATCCAGCTCGAAATTGACCGTCAACACGGTCCCCACGGGCCCTGGCCCGGCTTCGGTGTAACGGGTGACGTTCAGAATTTTCGAGTTTTTGAAGACGGTCAGGTAGAAGTTCGCCGCCTCTTCGGCCTGGCCGTCGAACCACAGGTTGGGCACGATTTTCTGCTTCACGGTCTACGTCCTTTCGCAGTTGCCAGACGTACTGGTATCTGGTGTAGACGTTCGCGCCGACGGGATCTCATCGCCAGTGAGAGGCGCTTAGCTGGTGGGATCCCAGGCGGGGTCGCTCTGCCAATTGGAATCGATGAGGACCACGCGGATCCGGCTGCCGTCGGAGTTCATCGTGACGAGCTGGGACTGGTCATCGTTAGCGCCTTTCGTCACCCGCCCGGCGATGATGCGGGCGCCGTCAGGCGACCACGCGCCGGACATGAACTCGACGTTCGCCCCACTCTGGGTGATCGGCGCGAGGCTTGTACCCGCCGGGGTCACGGTGAAGAGGTCGGACTGCGCGAACGTCGTCGTTGACGCCGTGAAATTGCTCCGGAAAAGAATCTTGCTGCCGTCCGGTGACCATGCGGGATGATCGCCGAAGTGTCCGCTCGCGGGTGTGAGCTGATGCAGGTCGGTGCCATCCGCGCTGATGGTGACGACGGTGGCGTACTGCCCCGTCCGGCGGTTGAACACCAGCGAGGCGCTGTTGGGCGACCACGACGGGCCGGAATCCACCGCGCCGGTCGGAGGTTTGGTGACCTGGTGAGGGTCACTGCCGTCGGCGTTCGCGATCCAGATGGCGGTCGGTGCGTTGCTCGCAGTTCCGACCGTGCCGGCGTATGCGATCTTGGTGCCGTCCGTTGAGAACGCCGGGTCGTAGTGGCAGGAGTTCACCGTGCCACCGGTGCCGCAGACGGCCCCGGCCGGGCTCGTGGTGAGCTGCGTGACGGCTCTGGAGGCCACGTCGACCACGAAGATCTCCCGGGTGATGCATCCGGTCCCGCAGCCCGTCTTGGGGGTTTCGCGGTCAAATGCGACCTGGGTGCCGTCGTGCGACCAGGCCGGATCCTGATCCTTCACGTCGGTCTGCGGCCGGGTCAGTGCGACCTGGTCGGTGCCGTCGAGCCGGCTGGCCTCAAGTGCAGCGGTCTGCAGGCTGGTGCCGCTGAACCGGCTGTAGGCGATGCGGCCGTTAGATCCGGCGGAGGGCGTGGCAGATGGGGTCGGGCTGGCGCTCGCGCTGGCCGAAGGGCTGCTGCTCGGGACCGTGTCGGCCCCGCCCGTGGTGCTGGCGTCGCAGCCCACCAGAGCCAGGGCAACGACGGTGAGAACTCCCGCGAGTGATCGCACGGAGTGTCTTGCCACGGTGTCTCCTTGACGTTCGGTTACCAGCTTCGCGGGCCTGGCGTCAGCTCTGGCGTCGCAAGGCCAGGATGGCGTTAAGGGCGCAGGAGCCGATGATCAATCTGGCCAGTAGGTAAGCGTAGAGGATGATGACCGCCGCCGCGCCCAGCCCCCCGTACAAGCCGGACGACGAGGTGATCTTGCGCTGCAGGTAGAAGACCGAAACCAGATTCATCACCTGCATGCCAACGCCCACCAGCAAGGCGCCGGGCCAAAGGCGTAGCCACGAGACGGTGTCGGCCTTGGGCAGTTTCGCCGCCGCTACCCACCACAGCAGCCCCCACACGACGATCAGGAAAGCCGTGACCGTGACGCCGATTCCGGTGGAACGCTGGCGAAGCCAGGTCGAGTAGAAGGACAAAAAGAGCGCCAGCACGAGAAAGCCCGTCGTACATGCCCCGGCCACTGCCTTGCGTCGAATGGTCGGGATCGGGATACGCCAGGCGAAGGCGGTGGCGGCCACCACGGTCTTGGCCAGCTTCACCGATGCGAAATAAAGGAAGAAGAGCCCGAGCAGCAGCAGGACCCATCGGGAGCGATTGGAGTCTTCGTGCGCCTTCTCAATGACTTCCGCCGCGAAATTACCGAGGTGTGCCTGGCGAGCGGTCGACAGCGAACTCTTCTGCGGAGCGAAACCGAGACCGCCGACGAGCACCAGAGCTGCCGGCAGGAACCATAAGAAAAGGCGAAAGGCCAGCGCGGCCGCCAGCAGTCCACCGCCGACCTCGCGGTCGTGTTCGGTGAACGAGTAGGCCAGGTCGACAGATCGGTGACGCGGCCGGGAGGACTCGACGCGCCCCTTGACCTTGTTCGCGTATTCCTGGGCGCTGCGCAGCTTGTCCGAAGCCGACCTGGAGGGCTTGGCCGAGGGCTCCGTCGGCTCCGAGGGCTCGGGGGAGGCGCTTTGCGGAGTCTCGACAGCGGGCAACAGACATACCGATCATGAGGAACTCGGCGAGAGCGATGATGGATCGTACGTGCGCTCGGGTTCCGGTGACCGGTTAGGTGCGCGGCGCGGCGATCAGCCGTTGAGACAGCAGGGAGACGTCGGCAGCGCTCGCGCCGTGAGCGATGAGCCAGCCGACCGCCCCTCCGGGCCACTGCGATATCTGCGCCAGCGCGGGCGCAAGGGCGTCCGGCGGGGTTTCCAGCAGGTGGGGCGGTAGGTCGCGTTGGATGGGCAGGTCGTATCCCAGCGCCTTCA
The DNA here is from genome assembly GCA_963839015.1 of uncultured Actinomycetota bacterium. Taxonomy (GTDB): domain Bacteria; phylum Actinomycetota; class Actinomycetes; order Frankiales; family Frankiaceae; genus DATAZK01. Next base: position 134,030 of record CAWITL010000007.1, read on the forward strand.
CCCGTTCGAGGGAGGTCGCGACGTTCGGCCCCGTCAACTGATAGTCGGCCTCGATGACGGCGGGATCGACTCCCACGGTGAGCAGTAGGAGCGCAATGGCGACGCCGGTTCGGTCTTTCCCCGCGGAGCAGTGCACGAGGACGGGACCTTGGGCCCGGGCCACGATCACGGCGATGCGCGCGAGGCGTTCCGGGGCGGCTTCCAGGACGTGCAGGTAGAGCTGGTCGAGAGCTCCGGTCTGCAGCGCGGGGGCCGCTTCGGCAAGCAGCGGGAGCTGGTGCAGCGTCGTCGATGCAGGCCAGGGGTAGCGATTGTTTGCCTCCCCCGGCGATCGCAGATCGATGACCACCTCGGGCGGCCAGACGGAGGCGTCATGCGGAGGCTCGTCGCCGGCGAAGGGGGCATCGCTCCGGTACAGGACACCGCGGCGAATGAGGCCACCGCGAGCGGGCAGCCCCCCGACGTCGCGGAAATTGGCCAGCTGACGGGCAATCGGCAGCTCGGACGGGTCCCGTGACGTCATCGCGCTATTGCTGGTGATCGCGGCCTCCGGTGGTGGTCTGAGCAGACCACTTCAGCCTTCCACGGCGTGAGCCGGCAAGGATGGACGGAGCTCGACTACTAGCCGTCGGCCGCCTGAACACTGGAGAACGTGCCGGCGTTCGTCGGCTCGGGGCGATGGCGGACGGTCTGCGCCGCCGTCACCGTCGACCAGTATGTGTTCAGCCGCCTCAGCTCGAAAAGGATCGCGTCCAGACGGTCATTCGTCTCGAGTTGACCCCGCCTGAGCTCCTGCCAGATCTGGATGTCATTGGACATACCAGGCAGGATCACCCCGCGTGATCTCACGTGACAGAGGAGTCATTCGGCCGCCATCAGATGTTCACGGTTTGTAGGGCAGGACGAGACCGTAACGCGACCGTTGCTGAGACCGGGCCCGTCATTGCGGTTGACGGGGCGTAAAGGGCTGCTCCTCCAAGGTCTTGTGCACGATCAGAGCGGTCGACGTCGGAACCTCGCGCCACACCCCGGGGAGATCGACCAGCGGTTCGGAGACGACCACGCGGGCGTCGTCAGACAGATGGCTGAACCGTTCGCGCTCGGGGTAGAGCGAGCGGACCGATTCGACGTCTTCGCTGACGAACAACGTGTTGACGACGGGACCGCTGGCGTAGCGCGCGGCATAAAGCCGTTCTCCATCGGTCAATCCGATCGTCATCTGCAGCGGCTCGGAGATCCCGGCTGCGGCGCCGGCCGCTTCGATGAACCCCGCCATCTGTTCCAAGCCACCGAGCGGGTCCTTTTCGAGGCCAAATGTCAGCGCCAGGTAGAACATCAGCTCGGAGTCGGTCGACCCCTGGATGTAGCCGAACAGGTCGGGGCGCACGGCCATCAGCAGCTCACGCCGCAGCTGGGCGAATTCGGCGATGTAACCGTTGTGGACGAAGAGCCATTTCCCGTAGCGGAAAGGATGGCAATTCGTCTGTTGTACAGCCGTTCCGGTGCCCGCCCGCACGTGCGCAAGAAACAGCGGTGAGGAGATCTCGGAGGCCAGCTCGCGCAGGCTCTCATCGGCCCACGCCGGGGAGGCGCTGCGGAAGAGAGCGGGGACCTCACGTCGGCCGTACCAGCCCAAGCCGGTGCCGTCGCCGTTGGGTACCGCCATCCCGGGAGCGTGGCTGCGGCTCTGCTCGATCAGCGAACGCTCCGGCGCGTAGAGCAGCTCCTGGGGCTCGATCGGACTGCCTAGATACCCCAGCCAACGACACATTCCGGCAACTCCTTCGCGCATCGGGTCCAGCTGGACCCGGGGCTAAGGCTAGTCAGCGTGGCCGTGGGGAGTGACGTCACCCGGCGGCCGCAAGCATGTTGCACGTGTCAGGACGGTCCGTCACCAATGGAGGTGGTGGTGACGGACCGTCCGGGTGAAAATCAGCTGCCGAGCACTGACAGGGGCACGTTCGTGAAGCAGGTCAGCGGGACCTTCTCGACGTACTTGGTGCCCTGAACCTGGACCAGCGATCCGCAGGCGACGGAATTCTGGTGGTTCTTGGGGAATGAGATTTCGCCAAGTCCATCAGGGACCGAGTACGTCGAACCATCGTTGGCGGTGGTCAGGAACGCGGCCCGACTCAGGGTCTTGCCGGTTTTCTTCAGAGCGTTGAGGAAGATGTCGGCCGAGTAGTAGCCGATGGCGATGTCTTGAGTGAGCACTTTCTGGCTCGGGTCGACGGCTTGCACGTCCTTGAGCATCTGCGTGTTGGCGGCGGAACCGTTCTGGAAGCTGCCGTACTGGATGAAGACGTAGCCGTTGTTGAGAGCGGTTCGGCTCGTCGCGCTCTGCAGGAAGGCCGGGTCATAGGTGACGGCGTTCTCTTGCGGGCCCTTGAAGCCGGCGTTGCTCAGCGCAGCTGACAATCCGACGACGTTGGGCACGGTGGTGACGTGGAAGACCACGTCGGGCGCCTTGCCCCCGTTGGACGTCAGAATCGCCTGCGTGTACGGCGAGAAGTCCGTCACCGGCGCGCTCGAGGGCAGCACCGACTTCGCGTAAGTGACCTTCCAATGGTCGGCGACGAACGCTGCCTGAATCACCTTGATTCCGAAGGTGCCGGCCGTGTCGTCCTCGGAGATCATCGCGATGGTCTTGCCGCTGCCGTCCTTTTGCCCCAGCAGCTTGTCCATGAGACCTGCCGAAGCGGTGGAGACCTCATCGTCCTTCGCGATCGGCACCAGGCAGCCGGTGAAGCCGAAGCCGACGTCGTTGTTGCAGAAGGCGGGAGTGATACCCCATCCGAAGAATGGCACCTTGTTGGTGACCAGGTAGGTGCCGCCCTGGGCAAGCGTGGGGCTGACCATTGGCACGATGGCGAATGCCTTGTCCTGCTCGACGATCTTCTTGACAGTCGACAGGTCCACCGACGGGTCCAACTTGTTGTCCGCGGCGCCCAAGTAGTTGATTTTCCGTCCGTTGACGCCGCCTTCGGCGTTGGCCCGGGCGAAACGTGCCTTGGCCCCGAGTTCGGCAAGGGCTTCGGACTGGCCGGATGCGCTCGTCTTGTCGACATCCCCCTCGATCGTGATCGACGACGAGGTAAAGCCTTCCGCGGCGTTGGAGTTACCTCCTCCGCCGCCCGAGGTCCCCGAACTGGCGGCTGAAGACGGAGTGCTGCCGCCAGTGGATTTGCCGCTGGAGCTGCTGCCACAGGCGGCCAATCCGAGAGCGGCGGCGGCGCAGAGGGCGACGAGGGCGGTCCGGCTCTTCCTCATGGGTTCTCCAAGGTGGGCGACGTTGCCCATTCGGTCCGCCGGCCCATCCGGCGGACCCCCAACTTTGGGACACATAGGCCGACCCGGTGTATCAATGATTATTTATCCGGTGAGGCCCCCTAGCGGCGCTCAACATCGCAGCTGGTCCAGCAACCGTCAAGACTTTCTTCGGTTCGTTTCGCAACCGTGACCTCGAGGCGGGGTATTGGAGTTCCCGGCAGCAGGGCGCAGGCTGTCCGCCAGGTGCCCCTTTCGCGCGGCCCATCCACGGGAAAGGGGCATCTCGACGGGATGTGCTCAGAGGTGCGCAGGGCTCATGGTCGCCGCAGATGCGGTCGCCGGACAACCGCCCGGGCAGCTAGAACTTGACGCCCCGCCTGTCGCGCAAGGCCAGGCACGAGCTCGTCGCAGATGCCCTCATCTGACCGATTTTGACGCAGGCGAATGGTGGCTGATAGCCCCATTTGGCCTAAACCCAGACTGCTCCCGCAGGTGAGCCGGGCCGACAATCCCCGGCTGAAATATGGCGGCGTCTCGACCCCACGGTCTTCACTGCCCTTGGGGGAGACGCCGCATTACACCGTAAGCCACAATCCCGCCGGATGTGCACCTTTTTCGAATTCAGCCTGCGCGGCTCACTTGATTTTCCCAAAGCAAGTAGCGAGGAATGCTCTGACGTCTTAGCTTCCGCCCGCTCTCAAGAGAGTGAGGCATTACAGGCCGGGGGCACACATCAGCACAACTGGACATCAATCAGCGGCAAAACGACGGGTCCGCCGCCGGCTCACAGCCACGGCCGTGTTGTGGGCGCCAGTGTTGCTTGCCGCGGCCATGGCGGGCCCGCGTGGACGGCATCGTGCCGGTGAAGGTCGGGGGCGTGCCGAGGATCGCCTTTGTCTCAAGCGTCCCCTACAACGGCTGGGGACGTTTCGACGTACGGCGAGTACCCCTCGCTGGGCTACCTGGACGCCACCAACGGCACCCTCGGCTACGACCAGAAGATCTCGAAATCGGCAACCCAGATCAACGCCCTCGGTGGGCTGAGCGCCGCCGCCAGCCCGCTGGCCACCAACATCTTTGGTCAAGCCGTCGGTAGCTGTCGCGGGCTGGCCGAGCTCGGAGTACTCCCGATATCCCAGAAGCTCGTCGTCACCCAATACGTGCAGGACGTCTTCCACGGCAATCAACAAAGCGGCCGCATCATCGTGATGAACACGAACGGCTCGGTGGCGGCGAGCTACACGTATCCGAATATTCCGAATCCCGCCGGCGGCTACTACACGGTGAACCCGCGGGAAATCGATGTGGATCCCACCTCGACCGGCGCCTTGGAATACTTCTCCGTCATCTTCGACACCATCGCCGCAGGCGCGCCGTCCACCTCGCCGATCCAAGAGTTCAGCTACAACCGTTCCACAAACAAGATCACCCCGGTGTCGTTGCCCTTCCTCACCGGCCAATCGCCCGCCGGTGTGCAGCCCTACCGTGTTGAGACCGCAAAGTACGACGCCTTTGGCAATCTTTGGGCGACGCAGGCGGTCACCGGATCGCTGAGCGCAGGCCCGATCGTCGTGTATGCCAATGGCTCTGGTCACCGGTCCCTGGAGACCACCTGCGCCGCCCCCGCTGGCTGGTCCGGTCAGAATTGGGCCAGGTCCTGCGCTCCGGATCGGACCGTTGCGGGCACTGACGTTTATGGCCAGACGCGCAGCCTGACCGAGGACCCCACCACCCACATGATGTTCGCCGCGACCCTGTCCGGCTACTTGCTGCGCGTGAAGCAGACTGGCACTGCCACCAAGCTCGTCGTCACGGCAATGCCCCCGATCAACATGGGTCTCGATCAACTCGTCGACCGCAGCACGCACCTGGTGGGAGTGCGCAAAGGGGTCGTTGATCCGGTGAACCGGGCGCTCTGGATACCCGTCGTTCAGGTGGCTAACCCGGCGGACTGTCCCACCTGGCCGGCCACGACGCCGTGCGCTCCAAAACCCTTGGATCAGTGGATCTATCGCTTCGATCTCAGCGCCCTGAGCTCCTAGCCTGCGACGAGCAAACTGCGGGGATCCGTTGGACGTGGTTCGAGCCGCGGGCCTAGTCTGTCGCCCTTGGCAGAACCTCTCCCCGAGGGGGTCCAGATGCGCCTCTCCGTCAGGCGATTGGTCGCGACCTCAATTGCACTCATCGCCGCGCTCATCGCCGTGCTCGCTGTGGCCGCGCCGGCCGCCACTGCCGGGACCGCCAGCCCGCCCGTGGCGTGGCAAGCGACGGCCTCCCACCTGACCCCGTCGGTCACTTCGGCGTACTACTACCAGGACGTCACCTACTCCGTGCGTGTTGTGAATACGGCGCATCCAGCGGTGGTCCCGACCGGCACCGTGACATTCCAGGTGGACACCGCCTCCGGCTGGGTCTCGCAAGGCACCAGGACCCTCAGCGCCGGCCGCGCCCACATCACTCTGGAGAATTTCAACTACCCCGTTCCGGTGATGGACGTACGGGCGCATTACAACGGGGGGCCGCATCTGACGCGCAGTACCTCGAACGTGGTCGAGGTCAATTCCAAGCTGATTCCGACGAAGTTGCTGCTGTCGCCGGCCACCATCCATCACGGCCAGGCGATCTACGTACAGGCGGCGCCCAACCCGGGTCTGGCCGGCTTCCACCCGCCGCTTGACGGATTGCCCGGTGTCTTCACGGTTATGCGGGGCACCCACGCGTTGAACTACGTCTACACCGGAGCTGATTTCGAGGGGCTTTGGTACAAGGCGCGCATCACGACCGTCTTGAGCGTCGGAATCCACCGCATCACCGTCGACTTCTCTCCCCTGAACTCCGCCGCGGCCTTCGACGTCTATCGGTCGTCGCCGACGCGGACATTCACCGTCAAGGTGTTGCCGTAGACGTCTGCCGCCGAGCCTGACCGGCGACGCTCAAAGACCGAACTGCGCTCCCATGTCGACCGCCGACGCCGCACTGTGCTGAGGGGTTTTGCCGACGGTGCGGTAGAGCCAGCGAGACAGCGAGTAGTGAGTCAGTCGGGTGGTCACGGTCTTGGCGTGCAAGGCGGGGTTGATGACGGCGGTGTAGATGGTCTGGTTGCTGCCGACGCCCTCGTCGAACGTGATGACAATGCTCAAGCGCCCGGCTTTGTAATCGGCGCCGGCCATGATCTTCGGGATCCAGGTCTTGAGGAAAGTATCGGCCTGCGTGAGCGTCCCGTCGTGGGCGTCGTTGTTGAGGTCCGGTGTCAAGAACGACATCGTCGCGAGCCCGGCAGACAGGTCCTGAGGCAGTGCGGTCAGCGGCTTGTCGTTGAGTTTGCAGTTGGCCCGTTCCGCCGTGTAGTAGGCCTGCGGGTTGTGCTTGACCGCGTATCCACCCGACGCGCTGGTCTGGCAGTTCGAGGTCATCGACTGCTCGTAGGACCGACCGCCGGCGGCGAAGACAGATGACCCCGCGATGGGCTGTGACGAAGGCGGATTGTCGGCAACGACTCCGAACGTCGACCCACCTGTGATTGCCAGGTAGTTCGGCAGCGACGGGTGGGTGGCAGCCACGTAGTTGGTGGTGTGGCCATATTTGGTGCCGAGGCTGATGAGGTACGGCATCCCCGACTTGACCGCGGAGGCGGTGTGGTTCTCCTCCACGATCACCAGCACCTTGTGCGGGGCCGTTGACGCCTGAGCGCCAGTAGTGCCTAGCCCGACTGCTGCGACGGCGGCCGCTACGACGCACCAAAGGAATTTCACTGCGGTCCTTCGCTCTTACGGGTCAGGAGTGGCTCACCACGAGCGTAGGGACCTGCGCCGGTCGCCATGGCCTGAATGGCGCGATCCACCCGTCCGGCGCAGCGATCCGCCACGATTGACAAAACGATGAGGCGCGCCGCTCCGCTCCCCGGCACATGCTGGCGAGGCATGATCGTCCCCTAGGAATTCGCCTTCGAGTTCGGCAGGGACGCTAAATGCTTTGTTCAGCGGGATCGTTGCGGAAGCCGGGCATGGGGTCTGGCGTCAACTCCGCCGAGTCTGACGCCTGACGTGTTCGAAGCTGCCGCTGCCACAGCCCCCGCTCCAACCCATCTGGTACTGAACATCCTGCTGTTTGCCCTCGTGTCAGCCAGTAGCCCGCTTGCGCTCGGCGCCACCCTCGCTGTCCTGACTCACGGGCGGGGCCGGATCAATGGCCTGGCCTTCGCCATCGGGTTTATCGCTGGTCAGGTGGCTTGCCTTCTCCTTGCCTACTGGCTCGGCGCCTTCTCAGTGCCCGGTGGCGACCATCCCGCCTTGATCGCCACTTTCCTGATCCTGTTCGGAGCCGGGCTACTTGTGATGGCGGTGTACGTGCGTCGACATCGAAACGATCCCGTCCGGGTTCGGGATCCGAACTCTCGGATGGACGCGCTACGCGCTCGTCTGGGACGTCTCCGGCCGCTATCAGCGCTCGCGGTCGGCACAGTGCTAGGCATCGGTGGCCCCAAAAGAATCACCGTCACCCTTCTTGCGTCGGCCACGATTGCCTCAGCTGGATTAAGTCATGCGAGTGCCGGGGGACTCGCCATCATCTACGTCGCCGTTGCCACCTGCCTCGTGTGGCTGCCGGTCCTGCTCTACGTGGCCTGGGGTCAGCGAGCGGCGGACTGGCTGCTGCGCGCACAGCACTGGATGGGGATCCACAAGACACCTTTGACTTTTTATCCCTCGGCGGTGCTTGGCGTCGCTCTGGTTGTCGATGGCTTCCTGCAGCTCGTCGCCTGACACCGGCGGTCCCATTTTCCGGACGGAAAAGCGGCGGCCCCGTTGCTGTTCGCGAGGCATTCTCGGTTGAGCAGCGTAAATGCGCGGCGACACCCGACCGGGCCCTTAGCCGGCCGACGGTCCCGCTGGTCGGCAAAGTGCTTCCGGTCCGGATAATGACCGGTGAGTATGAAAGCTCGTTTCTGTCTCAAGATGGCGCTGCCGGTCAGACCAAACGGCACGACCGGAGGCAGTGGGAATATCCACGTGGACACAGGGGGGTATGACCGGGGTGGACAACGCGAATGCGCTGCTCGCCACGGTGATGAGTAAGCTGCTGAAAGAGGAAGGCTTCGCTCTCGGCGACGATTTCCTCAACATTTCCGCGTATGTTCGGCTCAATAGTGATGAGCGGGTCGCTGTCGAGGGGGTCGTGCAGCGAAATTCCAGGCGTGGCAGGTATCGCCCGGTTGACCTTCGATGAATGGCCGGTCTCCTGCCCTGGCGGATAGCGCGAAATAAAATTGCGATAGCAAGGAGTGGTGTCTCCGTTTTACATGTTTCGTCATGCCACTGGGCGAAATCCGGAAACATTCTCCAGCGAGAACAGTCAGTGTAACGTCATGTTCTTCCGTCCAGACCACGCGGGCATCCCTTCAAACGCGGGGAAATGCAATGGTCCGAGAAGACCGGCTGGCCGCCATGTTAAGCGACTTCGCCAGCACCATGCTCACGGATTTTCCGATTCAAGCGATCTTGAATCATCTCGTGGTGCGGATTGAGGAGGCGCTTCCGGTCACCGGAGTCGGGATTACCCTGATCTCTCCGGGAGCGGCGCCGCTCTATGTCGCAGCCTCCGACACCTCGGCGCTCGCGTTCGAGAAGTTGCAAACGCTGCTGGCTCAGGGTCCGTGCCAACTTGCCTATGAATCGGGGGAGGCCGTTTCGATCCCTGATATGCGAGACGAGACCAGGTTTCCTGGCTTCGTGGCTGCCGCCTTACCGATCGGCCTAAGGGCAGCGTTCACCTTTCCGTTACGGCACGGCGACGGCCGTCTGGGTGCGCTGGACCTGTACCGGGATAGGCCTGGCCCGTTAGATGAGCAGGACCTGGCTGCGGCTCAGACGTTGGCGGATGTGGCGGCCGCTTATATTCTGAATGCAAAGGCCCGCGATGACGCTCAGGCGACGTCGGACTTGTTCCGGGAGAGTGCACTGCATGATGCGTTGACGGGCCTGCCCAACCGGTTGCTGTTGCAGGAGCGGCTCGAACATGCCGCCCAACGCGCTGGACGGTCCCATAGCTATGCGGCTGTGCTTTTCGCAGACCTCGATCGTTTTAAGCAGATCAACGACACATATGGCCATCAAGTGGGCGACGAACTGCTGATCGCCGTTGCCGAGCGGCTCTCCGGACTGGTGCGACCAGGAGACACGCTCGCTCGGGTCAGCGGCGACGAATTTGTCTTCCTGTGCGAGGACCTGACGCAGGCTGAGGACGTAGAGGTCCTGGCTGCCAGAATCGACAACGCGATGGCGACGCCGTTCACGTTGGGAACTGTCGAGTTGACGGCGACCGCGAGTGTGGGCATGGCCTACGCAGGTCCCGGCGAGGCGGTTACCAACCAACTCATCATTGACGCCGATATCGCGATGTACCAGTCAAAGCGCAACGGTGGTGCCGGACACCAGATCATCGACCTACGCCAGGCGATGGCCGCCACCATGAGTGGGAGCCTGGAACAGGATCTGCACGCAGCCTTCGCTCAGTACAAGCTCGATCTGGAGTATCAGCCGATCGTGCGGCTGGCCGATGGAGTCATTGTCGGGGTCGAAGCATTGCTGCGTTGGGTGCATCCGCAGCGCGGGCCGATCCGGACGACGGACATGATCAGGCTGGCCGAAGCCAACGGACTCATCGGCAATATTGGCGCCTGGGTCCTGGAAACCAGTTGTCTGGCTCGCTCACAGTGGCTGCATGACCACCCCGATAAGCCCATGGAACTGGCGGTAAACGTCTCCGCTCGTCAACTCGCCGCTTCAAGCTTCCCGGCTAATGTCGCCCGGATTCTCGACAGCACGGGCACTGACCCGGGTTGTGTGACCTTGGAAGTCACCGAAGGCATCTTCCTGCGCGACGCGGCTCACGCTCTCTCGGCGCTGGCTGATCTTAAATCCCTCGGTCTCCGGCTTGCCCTGGACGATTTCGGGACTGGATATTCCTCGCTGAGCTATCTGCGCGAGTTTCCGGTGGACATCCTCAAGATTGACCAGAAGTTTGTTGCCAGCAGCGCCTCAGACCGCGCGGGCATCGCCATTATCGAGGCCATCACCCGGCTGGCGCACGAACTGGACCTCATCGTCATCGCCGAAGGAGTCGAGACGCTGGATCAGCTCAACGCCGTCACAGGGGTCAGATGCGACCTCGCCCAAGGCTTTCTGTTCGCCCGGTCCATGAGGTCAGCCGACTTTGAAAAACTGCTGGTCAGCAGCGGCAAGAGTCGTCTTACGCTAGCGCCGCCGGGCTGGACGGCCACCGCTGGCACGGTCAACGGTTAGTCGGTCGAGGGCTGCCTAAGCGGGTCCTAGCACGGCTCATACCGGGAGCTCACGGTCGTAGCATCCGGTTCGTTAGAAACAGGGGCTGGTCCATACGCAGCTCCGGCTCTGGAGAACTGCGGTGCTCGCGCCTGCGGACCGACCCGGGAATGGTGGATTTCATCGCCGCCGCCGGGAAACGTATTCGCGCGCACGACAGTCTTCGGCCTTTGTTGCCACAGCCCAGCCAAGCCGCGATGAAGGCATTCACCGCGTTGCTTCGGGTGGCCGCGGCGCTTCGCGAGCCTCAGTTCGCTGACTCAGACCTGGTTTGCCATCCTTGGCCCGAAGTGGGCCATCGGCGGACGAGCAGCCCGCCTGCACACCAGCGAGGGACTTGATCGTTCCTGCCCGGTTGAGGCCGGTATCGTCCGCTACCTGCCTGTTCTTGCATTATCTTGTGGTATGACCTGATTTGCTAAGGTCGCGTGGTTCCGCGTCGATAGAGACCGTGCAGTACGGCCGGAGACGCCTAGGCGGTCGCGGTTCTTTCAAGCGCGCTGTCGCGAAGTCTTCCCGGCAGGCGTTCAACCTGACAAGTTGGTGCGCAGTGCCGACCACCACCATCTTCGGGTCCGAGACGGTGCCGGTGACGAACCAACCCGGTGACCATCTGCCGACGCTGGCGAAAGCGCCGACCGGGATCGCCGGACTTGATGAGGTCACCGGTGGGGGCCTGCCCCGCGGACGCGCCACGCTCGTCTGCGGACCCGCCGGCTGCGGAAAAACGTTGCTGGGCATGGAGTTTCTGGTTCGCGGCATCGTTGACTTCGGTGAGAGCGGCGTCTTCGTCGCCTTCGAGGAATCGACGGACGACCTGGCCGCCAACGTCGCCTCACTCGGCTTCGACTTGCCCCAGTTCCAGGCGGACGGGTTGCTCGTCCTCGACCACATCGAGGTGGCGCCTGCCGACATGGACGAGTCGGGAGAATGGGACCTGGAGGCGCTCTTCATCCGCCTTGGATCGGCTATCGATCAGGTCAACGCCAAACGGGTCGTCTTGGACACCCTCGAGAACCTGTTCACGGGATTCTCGGACGCCGCGACCGTTCGGTCCGAATTGCGCCGACTCTTCGGCTGGTTGAAGAACCGCGGTGTCACGGCGGTGGTGACCGGTGAGCGGGGCGAAGGGTCACTGACCAGACACGGCATCGAGGAGTACGTCTCGGACTGCGTGATCGTGCTCGACCACCGGGTCACGGAAGAGACCTCCACCCGGCGCTTGCGCGTCTTGAAGTACCGCGGCTCGTTGCATGGAACGAATGAGTATCCGTTCTTCATCGGTGAAAGCGGGGTCTCGGTCCTGCCGATTACTTCCCTCGGGTTGCAGCACGCCGTGTCGGAGGAGCGCATCTCCACGGGCATCGCCCGGTTGGACGGGATGTTGGGTGGATCGGGCGTCTACCGAGGAAGCTCGATCCTGGTGAGCGGCGCGGCCGGTACGGGAAAGTCGACCATCGCTGCCCAATTTTGCGACGCAGCCTGCTCCCGGGGGGAGCGCGCGCTCTACGTCGCCTTCGAGGAATCCGCGCCTCAGATCATTCGTAACATGGCCTCCGTCGGGCTGGACCTTGAGCGGTGGATACGCGCCGGCCTGCTGCAGTTTTACTGCGTCCGGCCGAGCCTGCTCGGGCTGGAAGCGCATCTCTTCGCCATCCAAAAACTGGTCAGCGAGTTCCAGCCCTCGCTCGTCGTGCTGGACCCGATCTCAGACCTGATGGGCGAGGGCCGCGCCGCCGAAGTCGCGGCGATGCTCACCCGCGAGATCGATTACCTCAAAGGCAACGGCATCACCGCCGTTTTCATCGGATTGAACAGTGGCGGCGAGCAAGACGGGGCGGATCAGATGATTGCCTCGCTGATCGATACCTGGCTCCTGGTCAAGACAATCGATGGCAACGGCGAACGCAACCGCGCGCTGTACATCCTCAAATCCCGTGGCATGGCGCACTCCAACCAAGTGCGGGAATTCCTGATCACCGCTCGTGGGATCGAGTTCGCGGATGTCTACGTTGGTCCGCAGCGCGTTCTCACCGGATCCGCCCGTGCGGCCCAGGAAGCTGACGAACGGCTGAAGGCGACGAGCCGCAGGCAGGATTTGGAGCAGCGTCAACTTAATCTTGAACGGCGCCGCAAGTCCGTCGAAGCGCAGGCCGCGATCATGTGGCGTGAATTCGAGGCCGAAGCAGACGTCGTTGATCGGCTCTTACGCGAAGGCTCGGAGGCCGGCGAGGAACGCGCCGAACAACGCGTGGAACAGGGCCGACTTCGCAGTGCCGATTCCGTCGACCGGTCTCACCCAGAGTCCGGGCGGATGTAGTGGACAACTCAGCTGCGGACGTGGAGCCCGCCGATCTCGACTCGCAATTCTGGGCGCTGAAGCTCTACGTCGCCGGCGCGTCACCCAGGTCGCTCAAAGCGTTCGCCAACCTTCGCGCGCTCTGCGAGGAACACCTGGCGGGCCGCTATTCCATTGAGATCATCGATCTGGTCGAGCAGCCCCTGCTGGCCCGCCAGGACGACATCATCGCCATACCAACGCTGGTCCGGTCGCTGCCGGCGCCGATCCGCAAGCTGATCGGCGACCTCTCCAATACTGACCAGGTGCTGCTCAGCCTTCAGGTTCGAGGCTGATCGACGATGACGAAGGACATGTCAGCCGCCGAGAGCCTGCTACTGGAGTTCGAGCAGGCGCTGGTGCAACTAGCCTCCGCCCCCTACGAGCTCACGCTCTTCATCAACGGAGCGTCAGCGCTGTCAGCCAGGGCGGTCGCCGACGTACGCGCGTTGTGTGAGACCCACCTTCCTGGCCGTTACCACCTGGAGGTGATGGACGTGAATCACCACCCCGAGGAGGTAGCCAGCCGCGGGGTGCTCGCGTCGCCAACGCTGATCAAGGACGCGCCGCTCCCTAAGAAGGTGCTTGTCGGAAGTTTGTCGAATACCAGTCAGATCCTGCTCGTGCTGGGTATCGAGCCCGTTGCACCGCTGGCGGGTTCGATCTAGGTGTTGGCCAAGGCCCGACTGGCAGTCAGTAGACGCCGCCACGAAGCGGCGCCAGGTCAAAACCCCTTGGCGGACACTGTGTTAGCCGCGCACGGGGAGTTGACGGCGCTGGCCGATATGCGCTCGCGGCTGCTGGAGGCCGAGGAGACAATTCGAGCGATCCGGCACGGAGAGGTTGACGCCCTCGTCGTCGCTGGAAGTGCCCCGGGCGAGCAGATCTTCACCTTGTCGAGCGCCGATCGCCCGTATCGGATCTTTGTCGAGAACATGCGGGAGGGCGCCGCCACGGTTTCGTCGGACGGCGTGATTCTGTTCGCCAATCGCCGTTTGAGTGACATCCTCGAGGTCGCGGCCGGAGGCTTGGTGGCGCAGCCCGTGATGACTTTCGTCAACCCCGGTAGCCAGCCCGAACTTCACGCCGCCCTTGATGCGAGGGCTGAGGACGCGACACTTGAAGTGTCCCTGCGCCGCCGCACAGGCGACCACGTAGCGGCTCTGGTCGGAGTATCGCGGCTGGAGGTCGATGGCGAGCACCTGACGTGCCTGACCTTCACCGATCTCACTGCCGAACACCGTTTGCTGGACGAAGTAAGGGCCAGCCAGCAACGCTTTGAGGCGTTGTACAAGGGTGCGCCCGTGCCGGCGTACACCTGGCAGGACGGCCCCACCGGACTGGTACTTGTCGACTACAACGAGGCAGCGGTTCACTTGTCGGCGGGCAAGGTGGAGGCGGCGCTCGGTGTCACGGCGGCCACCTATTACCAGGATGAATTGTCTCTGCTGGCCGACATGAGCCGGTGCGCGAGCGAGCAATTGATCGTCGAACGCCAGATGGTCTCCCGGGCCACCTTTCGGCAGCCAGAGCAGCATTTGCACATCACCATGGTCCCGGTACCTCCCGATCTGCTGGTGGTCCATACCCAGGACGTGACCGAGCGGTGGGTCGCAGAACTCTCGTTGCGAGCGAGCGAGGAGCGCTATCGGAGCATCGTCGAGAATGCTCAGGAGGGGATCAGCATCCTCGACGCCGCGGGTCGATTTACGCTTGCTAATCGGCGAACAGCCGACCTCCTGGGCCGCGACATCAAGGCCCTGACAGGGATGAAAGCGGCAACGTTGCTCGGGTCGCAGATGACAGCGTCCATCGCCCCGAGCGTGCGTGGCAATGAACAATTCGAGTTCACCTGCGTTCGCCCGGATGGCAGCACCATCAACCTGCTGGTGTCCAACGCGCCGATCTTGCTAGCAGGCGGGGTTTCCGGGTCGTTGTGCATGATGTCCGACGTCAGCGGGCTCCGGCAGGCAGAGGCGGATCTCGCTCACTTCGCTGTGCATGACCCGCTGACCGGACTCCCTAACCGCACACTGCTGATCGACCGTATCGATCAGGCGATAACGCGGGGCCAACGAAATCCCGGCACTGTCGCCGCCTTGTTCTGCGACCTGGACGACTTCAAGGAAATAAACGACTCTTTCGGCCACCACATTGGCGACGAGGTCCTCAAAGTCGTGGGGGAGCGGCTGCGCGCTGCGGTCCGTCCGGCGGATACGGTAGCCCGCCTCGGCGGCGACGAATTCGTCATCCTCTGCGAGGGGCTGCTCGATGAAAGCGTCGCTTTCGGTCTCGCTTCCCGCATCTTGGCGTCCATCAAAGGTCCGTTGGAGATCGCCGGCCATGAGCTGTCGCTCTCGGTCAGTGTGGGGGTCGCCTTCTGTCTTTCAGGAGACGCCGCGGAGCTGCTGCGTAACGCGGACGCGGCCATGTATCTCGCCAAACAGCGGGGACGCAACCGAGCCGAGCTTTTCGACGAACAACTTCGCAAGATTGCCTCGGAGCGCATCAGCCTCATCACCGACCTTCGCCATGCGGTCGAGCGCAATGAACTGCGCGTTCACTATCAGCCGGTCTTCACGCTGCACGGCGAGCAACTCCTCGGCGTGGAAGCGCTAGTGCGCTGGCAGCACCCGGAACGCGGGCTGCTTTTTCCCGATGCATTCATCTCCGCTGCCGAGAGCGCGAACCTGATCGGCGACATCGGCGCGTGGGTGTTGCGCGCGGCCTGTCAGCAGGCTGCGCTCTGGTCGCAAGCCGGCGCTGGAGGCGCTCCCCTGCATATGGCCGTGAACGTTTCGGCCCGGCAATTGGCAGGAGGTAGCGGTCTGGTCCGGCTGGTTGCTGAAGCGTTGGAAGACTCTGGTATCAGCCCCGGTTCGCTGATTCTCGAGGTCACCGAGAGCGCGGTGATGGACGACGCTGAAGCGACGTTGGCGATTCTCATTGAACTCAAAGCGCTCGGGGTGCGGCTGGCGATCGACGACTTCGGGACCGGTTACTCCAGCCTGATCTACCTCAAACGGTTCCCGGTCGACCAGCTCAAGGTGGACCGCGCTTTCGTCAACGGGCTGGACACGGATCCGGACGATTCAGCCATCGTGGCGAGTGTGGTCAGCCTGGCCCGGGCCGTTGGAATCGTGGCGATCGCGGAAGGCGTGGAAACCGTCCAGCAGCTCGAGGCCCTGCAGCGTCTGGGTTGCGGTTTCGGTCAGGGCTACCTCTGGAGCCGTCCCAGGCCCGCCGACGAGATTGATCGGCTGATGGGTTCCGGGTTCTTCTCCACGCCCAGACCGCGCGCCAATGCTGAGATGAGCACGGTCGCGACGCGGTAGCAGCCAGCGTCGCTTCAGAGCCGGAAGCGCTCGTATGGAAAAAATGCTGTGACGAACGTCCATAGAAAGTGGCCGAAGATCCTTGAGCGGCGGATCTTGGCGGAGTTAACATTTCGGTGGGCTCTGGACCACGGTCGCTGTCAGCAGATTGCTTCGATCTCCTAGACAAGGCCGGCCGTGAACGCTCAGAGTGCAAACGAATCCGAAGCGCCGCCAGTTATTGACGTGACCCTGCAAGTCGGAGATCGCGTTGAGCTACTCGACCTCACTGGTGAAGCGCGCTGGGGGACCATTACGGCCGATCAGGGCGAGGGGGAGTGGGTCGTCCTCGACAACCTCGGCAATGTGCAGCGTAGGACTCAGGCGAATCTTCGACGGGCGAGGCCGTCGTCGATCGCGCTACGAACGCGGCGGTCCGGACGGTTCCCGTCGACAGACTAGAACGTGTCTGTTGACTGCTCAGCGGCATCCGGCGGCGCCGGCCTTGACAAGGGCCACCCCTGCGCACGCGTTCAGCGATAGGTCGCTCGCTCTGTGTAAGGAGCGGACGGCTCAGGGGTGAGGGTTCGGGCCGTCTTGTGCGGCACCACCCAGTTGTGAGAGGCAGGCGTCGTAACACGGCTCCGGCAGACGCGGCTCCGCGAAACCGACTGCCACATCAGCGCTTTTCGGCAGAGCTGCGCGCGAAAACCCGCATCTCTCACGAGACCAGTGAGCGCACACTATCCGTCGGTGTCCCGGGTTTTCGCGTCCGGATCGATGCCGGGGGCGCTTGGTTGCATGTACGTGCTGGAGGGTTCCGCGCTTGGCGGCCGCATCGTCGCCCGCCAGGCCGGGGCCCGGCTGGGCCGCGACCTGCCGGTGGCGTTTCTGACCAGTGCCGGATGCGACGATCAGCGGGTCCGTTGGCGCTCGTTACCGGCGACCCTGGACGGCATCCCGGACGTGTTCGGCAGAGCCGGCGCGCAGGAGGCCATTGCCGCAGCTCGTGCGACGTTTCGCGGGCTGGGCGGCTGGCTCGGCGTCAGGCCTCATTGACATTCACGGGCCGTTCGCCGCGGGAGCTGGACTTCGACAACGACGTGATTGCGTTCTGCCGGCCGACCGCCAGGTAGACCTGACGACGTGTGATCGGGAACCCATCCATCTTTTCGGCGCCATACAACCGCATGGCGTGCTGCTCATTTCGTCGAGCATGCACGAACTCAAAGTCGAGCAAGCATTCATTGCCGGGCTGCCGGCCAGCCAAAGTGACGTCGCGGTGGTGGCCTCCGTCGTCGCCATCGCGCATCAACTCGGCCTGCAGGCATTGGCCGAGGGAGTCGAAACGGACGACCAGCTGGCAACGGTCAGGCGGCTGGGATGCGACCTTGTCCAGGGCCACCTGCTCGGTCGCCCCATCCCGGAGGGCGAGATCAACCGCTACATCGCCGTCTTGCCTTAATCGGGCTGCCGTTCGATCAGCGCGACCGTTAACCTCGTCGCCGTCTTCGCTCACCGTCGAGTTCTGCGAGCATCGCGGCGACGCTTTTACCGTGCCAGCGCACCCCCGCGGGGGTCTGATACCCCTCAGAGTTGAGCGCCGCAGCAATCGTGTCCGGCGAGGCCAGCTCCCGATGCAGCTGCTGCAGGCGATGGAGCCCATGCTCGTTCGTGGGTCGGACGCTTTGCCGCCGCTCGCTCTGGCGCGGTGCTCCGGATGACTTGGCGGACTGAAAGCCACCGGCTTTATGCTTTTTCAAATACAGAATGAGCTCGCTTCTGGTGAGTGGCTCGCTCCAAAGATCGCCCTGACCAGCCGCGCAGCCCAGGCGGTCGAGCATGAACAGCTGGTCGGCGGTCACCACGCCTTCGGCAATAGTCCGTATGCCGCGGGCGCTGGCCAGATCAATGAGAGACGCCACGATCGCACGATCGTCCGCGTGCTCGGTCATGTGCTGGATGAAGGTGCGGTCGATCTTCAGGGCTGTGACAGGCAGCTGACGGAGCTGGGCGAGGGAGGCGTGTCCGGTGCCGAACTTGTACAAGGTGAACCCGACTCCAAGTTCGCGCAACGCCTCCATCACGCGGCGGGCGGCAGGCGAATCTGCCAGCAACCTCGTGGCGGCAACCTCGAGGACGAGCACATCGATCCCTATGCGAGCAGTCGCGGCTGCCTGGCTGATGGACTCCAACAGCTCCGGATCACTCGCGGTCTGAGCGGACACCTGGACGGCCACCGATGCCCAGGGAGGCAGCACTCCGCGGCGACGAAATTCGACGGCGTCAGTGCAGGCTTGACCCAACGCCCAGCCGTCGAGCTTCGACGCGACGTTGCTCTCCTCCGCCACGGCCAGAAAGACCTCCGGGGGTACCCAACCACGGGTCGGATGCTTCCAGCGGGACGTGGCCTCCAGGCCGATCAGCCGGCCGCTGACCAGCTCGATGACGGGGCTGTAGTGAAGTTCGAGACCGCTGGTGCTTACTGCTTCGTGCAATTGCGCGGCGAGCATGAGCCTTTCGGCGGAATTCGTGATGGGGCGGGTGTCGAACATGCTGCTGCGGATGCGTCCGCGCCGCTTCGCATTGAGCATCGCCGTCCTGGCGGCTTGCATCAGGGCATTGGGATCACCGTCGTGCGGCACGATTACCGCCATGCCGATATTCGCAATCGGATAGAGGCGGTGGCCGCCGATGTCAAAGGGGTCGGCTAATACTTCAGATATTTTATCTGCCAAGTCTTCGGCATCGCCACCGTTGGTCCGCTCGCGGAAGATGACGAACTCGTCGTCTCCGAAACGGGCGAGTGTGTCTTCGGCGTCGATGGCCCCGTTGAGCCCATGCGCGACGGCTTTCAGGAGCTGGTCGCCGGCGGCAAGACCGTAAGCGTCGTTGACCGCCTCCAACTGATTGAGATAAATCAGTTGCACCATCACAAGGGTTCCGTCGAGCGCAGCCGCGGCGAGCGCCGGAGACATCAGCTCCAGTAGCTCTTTTCTGTTGGTCAGCCCGGTGACCGGGTCTCGCAGCTGCCCACTCCGCGCAGAGGCGACGGGCGGTGAGAAGTCCCCGTCGGCTGGGTCGACCTGCTCGCTGCCCGCTTCGTCGTGAAGACTCAGCTCTTCGGCGCCCTCAGTCCAGAACGAGATACGCCCCTGGGGGTCGCTGACGATAATTCCCTGCTTACCGTTGGCGACAGTTGCCGACAGGACGACCAGTCCGACGGGACCCGTGTCGGTGTCGATCTCATGGGTGGTCCGTTTGACGCCCGGCTCGTCAGGTGTGATCTGTCGGGGGACGACCGGGCGGCTGAAGAGGCCGACGCTGCTCTTTCCGAGATCGCGCTCAGCTGCTGCTGAGGTGGCCACCAGTCGACCGTCGTCACCGGTCACCAGGCGCCCATCGGCAAGTCCCGCCATGACCGCTGCCCACTGGCGAAGCGCCGGCTTCGATCGACCGGAGGAGTGATCTCGGGCGCGCACGACAGCACTGTTACCGGGGGTAGTCCCGCTACTTGCCATTGCGCGTTCTCCGAACCCATAGCCGTCGATTTGGCGCTTGAAAACCACGTGAGTAGAAAGCGTCGAACGTTCGAAAGTCGGCCCCTTCCGGAAAGAGGCTGGCGCTAAAGATTCAAGACCACTGAGCTTTCAAAGATTGAACCGTGCTGTGGTCAGAACAGTACGCTCCACCGACCTCACGTCGCCGGATCGATTACTGGGCGGGATGGGAGCGCGTACCTTGACGGCAGTGTGCTGGTCTTGATGAGTTCTCCTCGCCCGCAGTTTTGCGTGCTGTTTGTCTGCACCGGCAATGTTTGTCGGTCACCGACGGCTGAGGCATTCTTGCGGCAGCGCGTCCAAGGCCAGGGAGTCGGCGCCGCCATCACCGTCGCCAGCGCCGGGGTGGGCACCCAAGAAGGGTGGCCCATCGACCCCACCACGGCGGGTCTGCTCGCGAAGCGCGGCGTCCTCGTCCGCAGTGATTTCAGCTCACATCTGGTGACGGGACCGATGCTGGGCGCCGCGGACCTCATCCTTACCGGCACCAGGGACCACCGGTTGCGAATCGGAAGTGACTGGCCGGAGGCGTACCCGCGCACCTTCACCCTTCGCGAGTCCGCGCGGCTGCTCGCCGGCATGCCAGCCGAGATCCGTGGTGGCTTGAGTTCCGAGGCGACGCAGCGACCGCCGCAGGTTGTGCGGTGGCTGCAGGACGAGCGCGGCACAGTCGTGACTCCTGAATCCGGGCTTGACATCTCCGACCCGATCGGGCGCCGCACCGGGGTCTATCGGCGCATGCTCGACCAGGTCTACTCCGCCGTGGATGTCCTTGCGGACGCGCTACTTCCGCGCAGTGTTCCGCTGAGCGGGCACTCTTAAGGTTCTCGCTGTCTCAGCCGAATGAGACAAATGACGCTAACCGGGGCATACACCACTTTTACCCCGCTCGGCCCGGACCTCAGCGGCCAGCGCATTCTGGTCGTCGGCATCAACTACGCGCCCGAGCACACCGGCATCGGGCCGTACACGTCCCAGGCGTGTGAAGACATGCAGCGCCGGGGCGCTGAAGTGCTTGTGTTGGCTGGAGTTCCGCATTACCCGCACTGGTCGGTCCCGGCCGCCTACCGGCGCCGGCTCCGTGTCGATGAGGTGCGCCGGGAAGGCGTACACGTGCGCCGTTTGCGCCATTCCGTGCCGGCCCGCCAGTCAGCCGTCAAGCGCGCTACGTACGAGGCGACGTTCGGGCTCCACGCGCTGGGGCAGCGGTTGCCGTGGACGCCGGACGTGGTGCTCGCCGTCGTGCCCAGCCTCTTCGGTGCCATGGCGGCAGCCAGGATCGCCAAGCGCACCGGTGCCCGGCTGGCCGTGTGGGTGCAGGATTTGATGGGTCCGGCGGCTGCGCAGAGCGGGATCGTCGGGGGCGGCAAGGTGGCGAAGCTGACCGGTCAGCTGGAAGGTCACGTCTTGCGTCAGGCGGACGTCGTCATCGTGCTCAACGAGAGTTTCCGGCAATACGCGGAGGAGGCGGGCGTTGCATCCGACCGCATCGTCGTGCGCCCGAACTGGACGCACGTCGCCGCTCCTCGTGGCAACCGGGCCCGGATTCGTACTCGACTGGGCTGGGGTGAGGACGTTGTCGTGCTGCACAGCGGCAACATGGGACTCAAGCAGGGGCTGGAAAACGTCGTCGAGGCAGCCAAGCTGGCAGCGCTGACGGCACCGCAGGTCCGGTTCGTCTTGATGGGAGACGGTAGCCAGTGCGAGGAACTGCACCGGCTTGCGGTGGACGTTCCTACGTTGGATTTCTTGCCGGCGGCGTCCGACGAGGAGTTCCCTGATTTCCTTGCGGCTGCTGATGTTTTGCTCGTCAACGAGCGGGCGAGTGCGGTCAACATGAGCCTGCCGAGCAAGCTCACGTCCTACTTTCGCGCCGGCGGTCCGGTGCTCGCCGCCGTGGCGCTGGACGGGGGAACCGCCGCAGAGATCGTCCGCTCGAAGGCCGGGATCGTGGTGGCGCCAGATGACTGTCAGGCACTCGTCGAGGGTGTGGTGGCGCTGGCGGCCGACCTGGTGCTGCGGCGCGACCTGGGCCGGGCCGCGCGCTTGTACGCTGCCACGCAGTTGGCCTCTGCTCCCGCGCTGGCCGAACTGGCCTCAGCGGTCTGCGGAACGCCCAGCCTGAGGTAACGAGGCAGCGGGCTATATGTCCCATTTATGTAAAGGTGCGGGCTCAATGCGCCGAAGCCGGAATATGCGCTCAGACCGACTGCTCGCGTCTGCCGCGCTTGGCGCTCTCCTCTGTGCGCGGATCCGCTAGGGCCGTGGAATGACTCGCACCCGGTGCTCGTGATATCCGCAAAATCGCTGCGGCGCAGGGTGTTTCACCGGCTGTCACGCCGCTGGAGCACGGCTCTGACGAACGAGAGGAAAAGCTCACCCACGCGGCGCTGCACGACCACCTCACCAGCCTGCCGAACCGGGCGCTGCTCGTCGACCGCCTCGACGCTGCCCTGACCCGGTCGGCTCGCGACCGGCGCGAGATCGCCGTGCTGTTCTGCGACCTCGACGGCTTCAAGCGGGTCAACGACACTGCGGGTCATGCGGCGCGGCAGGGCACGCCACTGCTGACGGCCGCGTATTAACCGCTGTTCGATACCCGTACCGGCGCCCTGGCCGGATTCGAAGCGCTGGCCCGCCTGATCGACTCCGCCGGTTTGGAAATCCCGCCGGCTGTGTTCATTGCGATCGCGGAGGAGACCGGGCTCATCCATCAGGTGGGAACGGTCATCCGAGACCGTGCTGCTGCGCCCCGCGCACTCCACCATTACGACACTGCGCGGCTTGCGGGCGGCGGGGGTGGGCATCGCGATCGACGATTTCGGCATTGGATACGCGAGCCTGCGCTACCTCGCGACGATGCCGGTGTCTGCCGTGAAGGTCGACCAGTCGTTCACCGCCGGGCTCCCCGGCGACGCGACCTCCCGCAAGATCATCAATGCGGTGGCCGGGCTGGCCAACGACATGGGATTGGACTGCATCGTCGAAGGTGTCGAGACCGAGGCCCAACGCGATGCCCTGCCCGCCGGGGTCTACGTCCAAGGCTGGCTCACCCGCCGGCCGCAGCGGCCCCACGAGCTCGACCTTTCGGCGTTGGTTGCCGGCGGCGTTCGCTGACATCCCAAAACGGACGTACCACCTCTTAACCCGGCTAAAGCCGACGGCTGATCAGTCGAAGCAGGTGAGTGGCGGGTTCAGGGGCACCGGTTCTGGACGCTGAGGCTGAGCGGGTTCGCCAGCGGCTGGGTGATGATGTGGACCCGCGCGGTGGAGGCGGGTTCGCGGATGTCCGCGGTGACGGTCTGGGCTTGGCCGGGGGGTAGCTCGAGGTCGAATTCGAAGACGGAGTGGCCACGTTCGATCGATGCCCGGGCGGTGACCGGCCGGCCGTTGAGGTTCCAGGCTTTCAACGCCGCGCCACGGGTCGCGAAGAAGTCGGCGAAGACCCGGTCCTGGCCGACGGGAACTACCCGGTGGTCGCTGCGAACCGTGACATACGCCGGCAGTCCCGTTGCCGGAGCCGCGTTGGTAAGCGTGAAGCTGACCCGGACGGTCCGTGATGTGGCTGTGCATGCCAGCACCCGGTAGCTCAGCTCGCGGTGCACGTAGTAGTCCAGCTTGTCGCCGCTTCCGTTCAGCAGGACGAGTTCGGCGAAAGGGCCTGCAACGTCGGGTAGTTCGCCCGCTAGCGGGGTCCCCGAAATTTTGGCCTCCTCACCGGGCCGGGCTGACCAGACCAGCAGGCGGCGCTCTCCCGCTGCCTTTCCCAGCGCTTTCAGCAGCCTGGTCAGGTCGACCCGTGGGGCCGAGAGCGCTTGAAGCGTCTTGCGCGAGAGTTCGACGGTGAGCTTCTTGCGCAGTGTCTGGTCAGTGGGATAGCGGGCGTAGGAGGTCGACATCGTCCATGTCGCTGCGTTGGCACCGGTGATCGTCTCCCCGTCGGACAAGGTGACGGGCCCGGTGACCCCGAGCAGGTAGCCGAGGGCGACCGGGTCGACGGCGATGACCCCATCGACGTGCTGGCCGCTCTGGCGCTCCCACAGCGCTGACCAGACCTGCGCGGCCCAAGGGAAGTGCGGCGTGAAGTTCGCGTTCTTCCACCCGCGGGCGCCATCAATCTGACCGTAGCGCTGGTTGAAGTCCACGCCCAAATCGACGACAGGGGTGGGAGAATCCTGCAGCTCCGCGTCGCTTCCGGTGCGCTCGGTCGTGACCTTGCCGCGGTAGATGCGGATGATGGCGAATGATCCAGCGAGGCCGCCGGTGCCGCGGGCTTCAGCGGGAGTCTGGAAGATCACCAGGTAGCGGCGCGGCGCTGATTCCCCCAACATTCCCGGGGCGATCTGCGCGGCGCGATAGGCACTGTCGAGGCTGCCCGACAGGTCGTTGATGGATCGGGTGAGTGTGTGACGGGCGTCTGCAAGCGGCCCGATCACTCCGTCGCTGGGGAAATCCTGAAGCGGGGCGAGTGCTGCCGTGAGCGCCGTTCGCGATCGCCGCAGATCCGGGATGGCCGCCGTCAGCCGGGCGAGGTCGAGCGTGCCGTCGGCCTGCCGTAGCGACGCCGGTTCGAGGGCATGGGCCGCGTTGGCCAGGGGCGGGAGGGCCTGGCCGGCGAGCTCGTTCACTGCTGAGGTCAGCTGATCGGCGGCTCGCAGCGATGACCCGAACCAGGGCACCTGTCCGAGCACTGACCACACCGGGTCGGAGGTCAGCCGATGGGCGGCGCGGGCCTCGGTCTCGATCGCGGACACCCGATTCGCCAGACCGCCGAGCTGCCCCGCCGACATCGCCGATTCGAGCTGTGCGACGTCACTACGCGCCTGCTGAAGATGCTGGCGCGCCAGCACCCCGCGGATGCCGATCCAGGCGACGACCAGGAGCGGTACCAACAGGAAACTGAACATGAGAACGCGACGTCGTGTCATGGGCGGGGTCGACCGACGTCAGCCGTGGGGCATCAGTTGGCTGACGGATTCCGCCGCCGCCGAGAACCAATGATGAGGATCGAGCCTGCGCCGATGGCGCCGAGCCCGATGGCCGCAGCTGCACCCGCTTCGAAGCCGGTGAAGGGCAGCGAGCCGCTCGATCCGCCAGATGCGCCTGATCCGCCTGTTCCACCAGTCCCACCTGATCCACCAGTGCCCGAGCCGGTCGGGTCGAGGACCGCGTTGGCGGTGCACGCCGCGCTCAGCACGGCAGAAGCCGTGACGGTGCGCGTGACGCCGTCAGTGATTCCGGTCGCGACGTAACTGGTCGGACCGGCGCCGGCGGTACGGACTGCGATCCTGCCATCGGCTCCGGCCGTCGCTGAATACGTGTGGGTTTCGTCGCAGTAGGTGACCTTGACGGTGACAAGTTCGTGAGGGGCGAAGCCGCCCGCGGTGAACATGGCTGAACCGCCGCTGAGCACAGTGACGCCTCCCGTGGCGGTGCCGCCGTACTGCGGCGCTGCGGCAGATGCGACGCCGCTTCCGACCATCATCGCGATGGTGAACGCACCGCCGATCGCGGCGCTGCGGACCAAGTTGCTACGTGCCATGAGGCACCTCCTCATCATCTATACGTCGCGTGTGGCGTCCGGCTTGAGTGCTTTTAGGGGTGTTTCATCCGTTAGGGGAGAATTAGCGTGCTTTTAGTAGGCTCCCCGGCCGGCAAGGACGGCTCCGACGGTGCGAGCCAGGATCGTCAGGTCGAGCAGGAACGACCAGTTCTCGACGTAGTACAGGTCGAGCCGGACTGACTCCTCCCAGCTGAGGTCCGAGCGTCCGCTGACTTGCCAAAGTCCAGTGATTCCAGGCTTGACCAGTAACCGGCGGCGCACGTCGTCGGCGTACAGCTCGACCTCGGTGGGCAACGGCGGGCGTGGGCCGACGAGGGACATCTGGCCGGTGAAGACATTCCATAGCTGCGGCAGTTCGTCCAGCGAGAGCCGGCGCAGCTTGCGTCCGACGGGGGTCACGCGGGGGTCGCGGCGCATCTTGAAAAGGAGCCCGGACGCTTCGTTCTGATCACCGATGGCCGGCAGCAGCCCTTCGGCCGTCGGAACCATGCTGCGGAACTTGGCCAGCAGGAAGGGCTGGCCGCCGATACCGCTGCGTATCTGGCGGAAGAACACCGAGCCGCGGCTGTCCAGCTTGATGATGACAGCGACAGCGAGGAAGACGGGGGACAGCAGCAGGAGTGCCAGCGCCGCCGTCACGCGGTCGAATCCGCCTTTGAGGAACCGGCTGACGCCACTGAACTTCGGCTCACTGACCGCCAGCAGCGAGAGCGCCCCGACGGGACGCACGTTGATCCGGGGGCCGGCAACGTCGGTCAGTTCGGGGGCGAGCAGGAGTTCGGTGTTGCTGCCTTCCAGCTCCCACGCCAGCTTTCGCAAGCCGTCCCGGCCCAACACTCCGGAGCTGGTCACCGCGACGGTGTCTGCTCCTGCAGCGGCGGCACCCCGACGCGCGTCGGAAGGCTGACCCAGTACCGGAACGCCTGGACCGATCTCGGCGAGATCATCCGAGTACGTGCATGCTCCGACGATGCGAAGCCCATGCTGATCACGCCCCTTCAATTGGGCGATCAGATGCTCGATGTCTTGGACGGTGCCGACCGCCAGTACGCGGTGCAGGCAGCGTCCGCGTCGACGCGCCCTCCGCAGCAGCGCCCTCGCGACCAACCGACCGAGCGTGAGCGCCAGGAACCCACCCGGTATCGCGAGGAGGAAGAAGCCGCGCGACACCGGGGATCCGGTCAGATACACCGAGAACGCGGCGAGGGCGGCCAACCGCACGCTCGCTTCCGTCACCGCCTTGAACTGCTCGGTGCCGAGGTTGACGCAGGTGCGTTCGTAAGCGCCGCTGATCGCCAAGAGGATGATCCAGGCCGGCGCCAGGGCGACGGCGAGCGCGGTGTTCGGGAAGCCGACATTCTGGACTTCGTTGAAACGGAGAACGAGCCCGCCCCCGACCGCCAGTGCGACCAGTAAGACATCCACCAGCAGCTGTGCCTGGATGAAGTGCCGCTCCCAGGTGGCGTCGCGCGCCCGTTCGGTCTGAGTGTCTTCGGGGGTCGTCCGCGACGGGCCTGGCGGGCCAAGCAGTGACGGCCAGACTGTCAGCCGCTCCACCGTGGGCTGAGCGGTCACAATTCGTCCCCCCAGAAGATCGGTATCGGACGCGGGTGCCAGCTGCCGGTGCCTTGGTCCGAAGCCGGCTCTGGCATGACGGTCTGTCCTGGTTTGTAACGACAGATACCGAAAAGACCTGAAGGTCTGATTAGCACTAATAAAAACTGTTATGGAGGCGATGTGAAATCTGGGCTGCTGGCGGCCCCGGTAGCACGCTTGGACCCGTCATCTGCAGTGCCAGCGACTAAGGCATACAGCGCATCGCGCTCGGCCATGAAGGAAGTACCTGTGGATCTGCAGCAGAAAGTCGTAGTGGTCACCGGCGGCACCGGATTTCTCGGCCGCCACGTTTCGGCTGAGCTGCGAGCCGCCGGGGCTCAGGTACTCGCCCTCGGGAGCGCCGATTACGACCTACGGCGCCGCCGGGCGATCGACCAGATGCTGCTGGAGCTGCGGCCCGACGCCGTCATCCATCTCGCCGCGTCGGTGGGAGGGATCGGTGCCAATCGTGAAGCCCCGGGCCGCTTCTTCTACGAAAACGCCATCATGGGTATCGAGCTGCTCGAAGCATGCCGGGTTCGCGGCGTCAGCAAAGTGCTCGTCAGCGGCACCGTTTGCGCCTATCCGAAGTTCGCGCCGATCCCGTTCCGTGAAGAGTCCTTATGGGCCGGCTACCCGGAAGAGACCAACGCCCCTTACGGCATCGCGAAGAAGGCGCTCCTCGTGCAGTGCCAGGCTTACCGCGAGCAGTACGGCATGAATGCCATCTACCTCATGCCGGTCAACCTGTACGGCCCCCACGACAATTTTGATCTCGCTTCGGGACACGTGATTCCTGCGATGATCCGTAAGTTTGTCGAGGCCGTTCGGCGTGGCGATCACACCGTGACCCTTTGGGGAGATGGTTCGGCGACTCGCGAATTCCTGCATGTCGACGATGCGGCCCGGGCCTTTCGGCTTGCGCTCCAGCATTACGACAGGGCCGAGCCGGTGAATGTCGGCTCGGGTGAGGAAATCAGCGTTTTCGAGCTGTCACAGCTCATCTCGTCCGTTGCCGGTTACACCGGAGAGATGGTGTGGGACACCACCAAGCCCAATGGGCAGCCGCGGCGCAAGCTCGAGGTCAGCCGCGCGGTCGAGGCTTTCGGCTTCGCCTCGCAGATTCCGCTGGAGGCAGGGATCACCGACGTCACGAGGTGGTATCTCGCGCATTCCCTGCTTTCCGCATCTGACTCCAAGAACCTCACTGTGACGGGCTGAATCATGCCGACCAAGCTCGACCTTCCGGCCCCTCGCGGGCCGGTTGCTCAAGTGAAACGTGCTCTCATTACAGGGATTACCGGCCAAGATGGGTCCTATCTGGCCGAGCTGCTGCTGTCCAAGGGCTACGAAGTCCACGGGCTGATGCGCCGCTCTTCGTCGTTCAATACCGGCCGGCTGGATGACATTTACAAGGACCCGCATGAAGAGCGGTCTTTCGTCCTGCACTATGCCGAGCTCACCGATGGCGCGCGGTTGGTCAGCCTGGTCCGCGACATTGCCCCCCACGAGATCTACCACCTGGGCGCGCAGAGCCACGTCAAGGTCAGCTTCGACATGCCTGACTTCACGGGCGAAGCCACTGGTTTGGGTACCACCAGGCTGCTGGAGGCCATTCGCGCTTCCGGTGTCGAGACCCGCTTCTATCAGGCGTCATCCTCAGAGATGTTCGGCGCTGCTTTGCCGCCGCAGTGCGAGACCACGCCCTTCTGGCCGCGTTCTCCTTACGGTGTCGCGAAGGTCTATGCGTATTGGATTACCCGTAATTACCGCGAGGCCTATGGAATGTTCGCCGTGAACGGGATCCTCTTCAACCACGAATCTCCCCGCCGTGGCGAAACTTTCGTCACCCGGAAGATCACGCGCGCGGTAGCGAGAATCCTGGCCGGCCAGCAGAAGCACCTCTACCTCGGCAACCTCGACGCGGTCCGCGACTGGGGCTATGCGCCCGAATACGTCGAGGGAATGTGGCGGATGCTTCAGCACGACGTTCCCCACGACTATGTCTTGGCGACAGGCTCGGCGGCGACAGTCCAAGACTTCTGCCAAGCCGCGTTTTCGCACGCCGGCTTGGACATGGAACGGTATGTACGGCTGGACAGCCGATACGAGCGTCCCAGCGAGGTTGATGCCCTCATTGGCGACGCCAGTCTGGCTGAGCAGGTGCTGGGGTGGAAGGCGGCCACCCATTGGGATGAACTCGCGAAACTGATGGTCGACGCTGACGTCGAATCCGTAGGCGCGACCCTCACTGCCAGTGTGCTCTCGCCGTGACCGACACACAGTTTGTCGACGGGGTCGTCAGGCCGCGAACCGCGCAGACGCAAATGCAGCCGCCGCGCGATCTCGCCTCGTTCACCGGTGCCGGTTACAACAAGGGCCGGAGCCGCCTGATTCAGGCGCTCTGGTTCGCCGTGATGAATCTGGTCTTCAGCAAGTGGTGGTGTCCCGGGCGACTACGCCCCCTACTGCTGCGCGCGTTCGGCGCCGATATCGGCACCGACGTCGTCATTCGACATCGCGTGCGGGTGCTCTGGCCCTGGAAACTTACGATCGGCGACAACTGTTGGCTCGGTGAGGATTCCTGGTTCCTCAATCTGGAGCCGATCACGGTCGGCGCCGATGTTTGCGTCTCACAGGGCGTCTTCCTCTGCACCGGCAGCCACGATCGACACGATCCCGCATTTGAATACGACAACGCGCCAATCGATGTTCAGCGCGGAACCTGGCTCGGAGCTCACGCCTGCATCCTGCGCGGGGTAACCATCGGCGAGGAAACAGTCGTGGGTGCTCGCGCCTTGGTCGCACGTGATGTCGCCAAGGGATCGATCGTGCCGGCGGGCGAGACGGCGTGAAATTCGGCTTTGCCATGCTGCTCGGCGCCGCCGTGACCTCCGCGTGGACAGGCATCAAGATACTGGGAGTTGATGTCTGCGACGTCTTTGTCGTCTTGGCTACGGTCATTCTTATCTTGGGCCGACGACGGCGAGTCGGCCATGCGCCACTTCGAGGAAATGCGGGATGGGCTTGGCTTTACGTCCCCGCCATTGCCGCGTCGGTGGTCGTCACTATCCAGCTTAGCCTGCCGAGCGTCATCGGTGATGCTCACTACTCCGTTCATCAGGTGTTACCTGTCTTCTTGAGATTTATTGTTGCGGCGACACTTATTCCCGTTATCGCTTCGGTGTATCTCGTCGATTTTCCTCGATCTAGACTTGTTCTGCTGATGGATGCGTGGGCGCTGTCCGCCCTCATGAGCGCTATGGTGGCCATCGCTGGCGCGACACCCTCATGGGTAGTCACAAGTGTCGATCTCAGTGGCACCGGGCTTTGGGCTTGCGGCTCACCCGAACAGTCTCGGCGCAAGCATTGCTATTACAATGCCTGTCTTTCTTAACTGGTTGTTCGGGGCGGGGTTTGGAAGATAGCAGGGATAATGTGCTCGTGTTTGAACGTTTGGCCTTATTGCCGCCGACTCGCGCACTGGCTATGCCGCAGCGGGCGTCGCTTGCGCATCAGCGCTATTCTGCTGATTTTTCGCACAAGGACTTTGTGGTCGGAGTTCCTGTGATTCTCTTGCTCGCCGCAGGGGCCTTCGTGACGGTTCCTGGACTTTATCTCCCAGACGCGCTTTGCGGCAATGCGTCCGGCGGCAGTGATGCCGCCCGCGCCTACTTGCGTCAGATCGCATGGCAGGGATTCCAATCCTCGCCATTTTTCGGAGCCGGCTTCGGCCGACTCGGGACACGCCGTGATGGTGCCGTTGGGTCTTCTGGTCGCCGGGGGACTCGCGCTTGCGGTACCGACGTATCTTTGCTTCGTTCGCGCCCTAGCCGGGTTGACGAGTCGGCGGGGTGCACCGGCCGAAATAGGAGTGGCAGTGTTTTGCTGCATCGTCTCGCTCCTCGTAGCAGGGCTTGGCCAAAACATCACTTCGGAGCGGTATCTCTACTGGCCGCTCGCGTTCTCTTTTGTGCTGGTCGCTCATCGCAAGCTTCGACTACCCGACGTGCATGTCGACTCAGACAAGGCGAGATGGCCCGCATATGAGCAGGGAAGTCGTCATCGTCCAGCCTTATGTGCCCCAATATCGTGTTGCCCTTTTCGACCGGCTTAGTGAACTGCTCTGGGCAGAAGGCGTCGGTCTCACGGTCCTGGTGCCGGCCGAGAAGCGGATGCTGGTCCGCGGAGATGCAGCCTGGCCCAGCTATGTGAAAAGAGTGCCAGGGTGGAAACGTGATCTTGGAGGCGTCACTGTGTCCTGGACAGCCTCCCGGGCGCATGCGCGCCGGGCGGATCTGACGGTGCTGCCACTTCAGGGTTCGGCGCTCGACAGCTACCCGGTGGCCATCGGGAGTCGTTTCGCGTTGTGGGGTCATGGCGGAGGGCATGTGAAGAAGGCGCACCCGCTTGACGTGGCGCTTGAGCGCTACCTTCTCCGGCGGTCGGTGCACTTCTTCTCGTACACCCGCACTGGCGGGGAGGTCGCGAGAAAGGCCGGCGCCGTTAGCAGTGAGATCTCGGTTCTGTTCAATTCTGTCGACACGGAATCCATCAGCGCCGCTCGGTGCACCACAACCGACGCAAGAGCGCAGGCGTTTCGACGAGAACTGCGGCTACACGGACCCGTCATGCTGTGCCTCGGAGCATTGGATGAGAGCAAGCGGCTGCATTTCGTATTCGATGCCGCCGATCGGGTGCGCTCTCGGGTGCCCGGCGTATCTCTGCTCTTCGCCGGCGATGGGCCGCAGCGGAGTCAGGTGGAGTCATTCTGCAATCAGCGATCCTGGTGCCACTATCTCGGACGGGTGGATGACCAACAAAAAGGGCTTCTGGCGCGGGTTGCCAGCGTCCTTGTGAACCCTGGACGGGTGGGGCTTGTTGCGGTCGACTCGCTGGCAATGCAGGTGCCATTGGCCACCACCGAATGGCCATTTCACGCACCCGAATTCGAGTACCTGGATGCTCGGACATCGGTTATCACGCCCGATGACTTTGATATCTACGCCGCGGCGGTGTCTGACCTTCTCGAAGATGAGCCTTTGCGGGCGAGACTAAGCGCTGCTGCTGGATCTGCCGCAGGACGGTTCAGCATTGGTCAGGTCGCTGACACTTTTGCCTTGGGAATTTTCCGGAGTCTTGAGGCGGCCCCCCGCGTCAGAAGAAGACGGTGAACCTTGTGAGCGGCGCCTGGTCAACAGACGCTTCTGAGGAGGCAGTCGAAGCCTCGCCTGGAACAGCGGTGCGTCGCCTTCAAATTCTGCATGTCGTGACACTGATTGCCGCTGATGGCGCATTTGGTGGTCCCGCGGCCGTCGCGTTGGACCAGGCTGCAGAGCAGCGTCGGCGCGGGCACGACGCAACGGTCGTGGCTCTGGGTAGGGGCTTCGGGGCAACCTTGCCTAGCGAAGTCAGCGGTGTACCGGTACGGCTGTATCGCCCCCTGAAAGTGTTCCCCCGGCTGGGGTTCGCCGGGCTCACCAGCGTCGGTCTCCTCGGATGGGCATCTCGGGCCGTGGCCCGGGTCGACGTCGTGCACGTGCATCTGGCCCGCGATCTCGTGACGCTGCCGATGGCGGTCATGGCAGTGCGGCAGGGCACGCCGGTTGTCGTTCAAGCCCACGGCATGATCGATGCTGCGACAAATCGTTTGGCCCGGTGGGCAGACGTCCTTGCGGTGCGGAGGGTCCTGACCCATGCCGCATGCGTGGTCGGTCTGGTAGACGATGAACGTACCGATGTGGAAGGCGTCGCAGGACGCCTCCTGACCTATACTTGACGCTCGGCAACGGTGTCGCGCCCGGCGTTATTCCCGCCTGCCATGCAGTCGGAGCCGGGCCCGGTCCTTTACGTGGGAAGGCTAGCGGCTCGAAAACGGCCGCTGGCGTTCGTGAGGCGGCCGCTGCCGCACGCGATGCTGGTGTGCGGACCGGCTTCGACCATGGTCGGTCCGGATGAGGGCGAACTGCTGGCTGTGCGGCAACTCATTGTTCAACTGGGTCTGGAGGAGCAGTTGCGCTATGTCGGCGCGCTATCGCGCCGCGAGGTGTGCGACTTCATGCGACAAGCGTCCGTGCTCGTGCTGCCCGCCGAACGGGAGCCGTTCGGTCTCGTGCTCGTCGAAGCGATGTCACTGGGCGTACCGGTGGTTTGCACGGATACCTGCGGGATCGCTCGAGTACATTCGGGACGCCGGAGCCGGCCTTGTGACTGACGGCTCGCCCGCCGCCCTTGGCGAGGCCGTCTAGCCAGCTGCTGGCTCATCCAGAGTTGCGGCGCGAGATGGGAATGCGGGGGATTGCTTTGGTGCTCGATCGCTACTCGATCGAGGGCGTTGTGGACAGGCTCGAAGCTGTCTATCTACAGGTAACCCGTCCGGCACGCTGACATGCCGACGTTCATCGTCCTGGCCCATACTCAGCCGGAACTTGCCCGAGGGCAATACGGCATCTGATGCCCTACCCCGTCGTAGTTCACGTCGATGCCAAGTCCGACATTCGCCCCTTTCGTGGCGCATTGGACGGCTGTGACTCCGTCTCCTTCGTTAACTCGGCCAGGCGCGTGGATGTCCGTGGGCCGGATTCTCCCAGGTCTTGGCAATGCGGGCGGCTGCGGAGCAGGCCTCAGGCTGACGGCAGCACAGGACCACATCGTCGTGTGTTCGGGAAGCGATTACCCACTGCGGCCCGTTCGAGAATCTGGTCGAAATTTCTGGAGTCAAGCGATAGCGGCAACACATCCGATACTTCGATATCGCCGAAAGTGAGCGAAAGTACCAGGATCAGGTTCGTCGGCGACACTATCGGGATCTGACCTTCATCGCGCGGGGACGGGGGCTTTCGTTCCCAAACTAAACAATGCTGCCCGCCGTGCCGCGGCTTGGGAGCCCGAGTCCTACCTCGGCTATCCCATCCCTCAATGGCCGATGCCGTGGCCTTCGGTTCGCAATGGTTCGCGATAACCCGTGAGTGCATGGAGGCTGACGCTAAAGTTGAGCTCGCAGTCCGTTGACGAATTTTTTCGGCGGACCTTCTCCCCGGACGAAAAATACTTTCACACTCTCGTGTCCAGACGCTCCATTTCATCACCTAGAAACTCAGGCCGGCGGCTTCGAACCCTACTACGGTTCCGGGACTTTCGGATGGCGAACTTGCATCACTTGCACGCAGTCTGTCGAAGTGGTACACGCTCGACGATTGGGAGGAGCTCGGCGCGAGAACAAGTTCTTCCTGCGAAAGGTTCGTCTCCAGCATCTGGGCCATTGCTGGATCGTTAGACCGAGAGCGGCTGTCATGAGAAGACGAGAGCGCAGGCCTATGCCGAGGCTATTCCTTGCATATTCTGACCCCACGACACCGTTCACGGAGTTGTCAAAATGATCAGCGTATGCGTTTTGCTACCCGCCTCGGCCAGCCTTTTCGTGGCCGCGATTCGGAATAGATGATGTCGCGAGTAGGCCAAGACGCGCCACACACCGTGGGGCTCACCCGAATCGGGCGAGCGGGACTAGGGAATGAGTTATTCGCGTGGGCCCGTTGTCGGATTTGGTGTCTCGAGAACGGGCACTCTCGGCTGAAGCCCCAATGGCGTCAGGTCCACATCGGACCATATCTTCGCCGAGAACGCGACAAGAGGCATTATCAGAGGCTATTCGAAGATTCGGAGGCTATTTCCGGCTTCAGTAAACTCCGATACCTCAGCGGCGCCTCTCATGTGGACGAGGATGTACTTCACAAATCTTCGACATTCCTGCCAGCGGCCAAGCGGGTAGTCGTCTTTTCTGGCATGCGCGATCATTTCGCACCACTTTGGGGGCGGCAGACCGTCGTAGCAGAGCAACTCCTGGTCGCGGCTCGGCGAGTAGATAGCTGGCCGGCGGCGATTCCGGGGCGACACGTGGCAATTCACGTGAGGTGTGGAGATTTCGCGCCCGCCGCACACAGTAGTCTCATTGCTGGCGTTCGCAACACGCGTGCACCACTTGAGTGTTGATTGAATCCTTGTACGCCCTCAGGGACAAGTTCGGAAGTCTACGCGCGGTGATTTATAGCGATGGAGACGACCGAGAGTTGGCCCCGATCCTCGCCGTGAGGAATGTTAGCAGGGCAGCTTCGGGTAACGCTCTCGCAGACATGTTTGCAATGAGCAAGGCCACCGTCCTAATAGGATCTGGGTCTACGTTCAGCGCGTGGGGAAGCTTCCGAGGAGACGTCCCTTCGCTATTTTATGAAGGGCAGCTCTTGTATCGCACACGCCCTCAGGTGGAGGGAACAGAAATTACATGGAAGCGCGACCAGCCGTTCACCTCTCGGCTGACCTACGCAATCTCTGAGCGTATCGATGAGCAAAAAGGCCTCGAGGAATTACGTCTGCTCTAGACCTGTTACCGAGCCGCGTGCATGGGTTAGGCCGGCATTTTCACGGTCTGACGTCCCTCGGCAAGCAGTTTCTCGGCAATGTGAAGCGCCTCGTCGGCGGTGCCGGCGACGTGAACCAGTTCGGAATACCGCGTCCAAGTTTTCACTAGTGCCTCGATCTTGTCGCTCTTCTCACTAACCACCACATGCGGACGACCCAGCAGCGTAGAGAGTATGTGGCCATGCAGACGGTCGGTGACGACGACTTCTGCACGTGCCACCTGTATCAGTGCGGGTTGAAGGGCTTGCTTTGCGAACAGGGCGTAGGCGCCATTTCCCGAGAAATATCCAGGGTCAATCCGGTCCGATCCGGCGCGCAAGCCGACCACCGATTTCCTGAGAAGGCGCAGATCCACCCGCGTGAGAAACGACCGGTGCCAATCGCGGACCCGCACTTCCGGGGAAGACGCGGGCCACTGTCTGCGCACAGATTCGTGGTCGCTGCGAATGATGCACTCGATCCCGTGGGGTGCGACGTCAAGCTTGATGGGTCCGAGACCAAAAGCCATGTCAGGTACGAGAATGACCGTGGCGCTGTCCCCGTACAAGTCGGTCGCGATCGACAGGCTTCGCTGATCCCTGACCATGAGCGTCACGTTCGGGTGCCGTCCTACTGCTCGCGCTGAGCGACGCCGTTCCGCTGCATTCGAGAAGTAGATGCTTTGCGGAAGCTGAACGATCGGATTGTGAGGGAAGTCAAGAAGCAGTCGGTATCGCAGTTCTTGATGAGACGGCCAAAGATCGCCCCAGTTGCCGCCCCCCTGGATCAGGATTGTTCCGTCTTTGGGCAGGGCCTTCTTCAGTGCCTCGCGATCGTACATGCCGAGGTGTGAGACGTAGGCTTGTCTTAGCCCGGCCTCCTTCAAACAAATTTGAGTGCCAGCATAGATTGCTGCGTCACCCGAATTCATGGACAAAGGATGATCGACAAAACCGACGACTGAGTCTTGCACCACTTCGCGCAACGCCTCGCGAATCTGATACTTTAGCGAGCTGATCAACAGAAAATTGCCTTTCTCATCCGCCGCGCACACGTCCACTTGTTCGGCCCGGGATGCCATTTTGGCTGCCTGGCTGAATCACTTGCCGCTCCAGTCCGCGCGCGATTTCGATACTGCGGAGGCTTGGGCCGTACTGCTGCGGCGGACGGCTTGTCGAACGGTGCGGATGTCAGCACGGAGTCGTGGATCAAGCGCGACCACACCGGCCAGCGTGGCTAGGCCGCAGATGCTTCCGGCTGTCAAGGCCGCCAGTGGCGAACTGTGGAAAAGGGACGTGCCCAACCAAGTTGTTGCGCCGCAGGCGAGAGCGACCAACAACGGTTTGACGGCTGCGCCGAGGGCCGCGCGGGTCCGTACCGGGGAGTGCATCGTGGCCCACGCGAGGGTCGCAGGGCCGTCCACGACGATACTGACGCTGGCGTAGCAGATCACCACTCCCATGGGGCCGAAGAGTGCGCCCACGAAGAAACTAGCCACAATCAGCGGCCTCGTGATGAGCCCCAATCGCACCTGCTGGGACACCTGGCCGGTGGACATGAAAACCCAGGACGCACACTGACTAATGCATTGGCCGTAGCCCGCGACTGCGAGGATAGAAAAATAGTCCCCGGCGCGTACCCATTCGGGACCGAAGAACACCAGGAAAAGAGGCCTTGCCATGACTCCGGTTATTGCGAATAGCGGACCACAGACGATGAGGGACACCCGGAGCGCGAGCAGGAAGAAGGCTTCGAAACGGGCCTTGTCATCCAGCGATCGGCTTAAGGTCGGAATTGCGACTCTCTGGAGAGGCGCGTTAATCTGCTGCAACGGGAGGAGGAGGAGGTTGTAGGCACGGCCATATAGCCCGAGCTGCGTCGACCCGAATTGCCTTCCGATTACCAGGTTGTCGGCGCTGCGAGCCACGAACGTCAGCAGGTTGAAACTCAAGACCCGCAGGCCGAACACTACAAAAGCCCGAGTCCCAAAGCCCCGACGGATGCGTCCGGGGGTGAAGCGGGCCACCTTCACCAAGAGAATGCAGCGGACGGAGGTGTAAGTGAGCTGTTGAACCACCAGGGCCATATAGTCGTGACTTCTGAGTGCGAACAATAGCCCTGCGAGTAATCCTACTAATCCGCTTGATGCCTCAATCGCCGCCATTCGGGTGAAACGCAGATCTCTGTTGAGGAGGGCTTGCGGCATCGTGGCGAGTGCATTCAGCGGGATCACGAAGCAGATAAGTCTGAGGACCTGAGTCAACTCCGGCTGATGGAAGAAGTCGGCGAGTTCCGGAGCGACGAGCCAAAGCACTGTCGTCATCAACAGTGAGATCAGAAGGTTTAGCCAAAAGAGGTTCGAGGTGTTCTCGTGAGACACTCGCCGGGCCTGGACGACGGCTGATACGAGGCCGGCATCTCGCAGCAGTTCAGCAATCCCGACGAAGGGGGTTGCCAACGCGTAGACGCCGAAATTTGCCGGCGATATGAGCCGGGCGAGGATTAGCATCGCCAGAATCTGCGTGGCGAACCGGCCCCATTGGCCCAGCAGGACAGCTACGACGCCCCTCGCCGCGGTGTGTGATGAGACCGGGGGCAAGTCGTCCGACCGTTGCCCGGCGGGGGCCTCGGTGAGGATATTCGGCGCCATGCTCTCTTCCTGAGAATGGGCAGACTTGCCAAGAGATGCCGATGGACTATGCGGTGACAACCGAGACCCCGGCAGCCGATGCCCGTCGCGCGTTCGGCATCAACTAGCGCGCTATTAGCGTCCGGCCGGGGTCTTTTCCTGGCGTTTAGGATCTTTGCGATCCGTCGAGGCGTGTCCGGTCTCAGCCGGGGCGTACCCGTATCGACCCGTACCCGTATGAGTTGCCTCGCTTCCGCGAAGGAACTCGGTTGAGGACCACTCCGAAGACATGCGCACCGACGTGGCGCAGTGCCTCGGCGCTGGAGCTCAGGGCCTCGCGCTTCGTCTTGCCCGCCCGAGCCACCAGGAGGGCACCGTCAGTCAGCTTGCTGAGAATCGCGGCATCGGTCACGAGCAACAGGGGTGGGCTGTCGAAGACGACGATCGTCGCCCGCTGGAGCATCGCGGACAAGACCTCCTGCATGCGTTGGCTGCCGAGCATCTCACTCGGGTTCGGGGGAACTTCGCCACAAGTCAGGACCTGCAGTGTTAGCCCTGGGCGCCAGACCTGCAGCGCGTTGTCAAGATGGGCGGTGTCCACCAGCACGTTGGTGAGCCCTACCGACGGGTTCAGTCCCAGGAGTTCTGCCACCTGCGGTCGACGCAAGTCGGCGTCTACGAGAATGACGTGCTCGCCGCTCTGGGCGAGGGCAATAGCCAGGTTCACCGCGACAGTGGTCTTGCCTTCGGACGGCACGCTGCTGGTCACCACAAGTGAACGCACGCTGCTGTCCACCGACAGGTAGCGGATGTTCGTCCTGAGTTGTCGAAAGGCCTCCGCCCAAGGTGAGAACGAGTCTTGTTTGACGATCAATGGCCGATCTTTGACCTTGTCGTCCTCGCGAAGGACGGTCAGCACCGGTCCGCCGACCAGTTCCGCCGCCTCGAGGCGGTCACTAATGGTTGTGTCCAGCGTGTCCCGCAGGATCGCCACAGAGACGCCGACAGCTAAGCCGATGAGTAAGCCGAGCGCGAGATCCAACTTTTTGTTGGGGGACACCGGAATGCGAGGGGTGGACGCCGGCTCGACGATGCTCACCTTCACCGGAGAGACCGCCTGCCCCTCTGGCGTCTCAAGAGTGCTGACGAGCGCCGCAAATTGGGTGGCGACGGCATTCGCAATGTCGCGAGCCCGTACCGGGTCAACGTCTGTGACGGTCACGTTGACAAGGACGGTGTCAAGCGGCGCACTGGCGCTGATTTCACTCGCCACTTCACCAGAGCTCTCTTTGAGACCGAGCTCCTTACGGACCGCCTCCACGACGCGATTGCTGGAAACGATGTCTGCATAGGACTTGACGCGCTGCTGGCCGAAAAGGCCACCCTGCAGCGCTGCGGCGGCGTCGGTCCCATCGCTGGTCGCCACGAAGAGCTTGACGTGGGCCGCGTATTCGGGAGTCTGCGTCCATGCCGATGCGGCAGCCGTGCCGACCGCTACGAGAGTGCAGAGCACCACGATCCACCACCGCTCACGCAGTACGCGGAGATACTGCTTCAGATCCATGACGACTCCCTTTTGCACCTTTTATCCGACTCTGATCTGATATCGGCCCAAAGGTCATGGCTTCAAGCGTGCAGGGAAGGCCGCTACTGGGTGTCGCTCGCCTGGAGGTGAGTCAGAGGCCGGCGAGCGGGCCGCGCCAGGCCCCCTTCAGTCGTTCTGCTTAGCCGATGGGAGTGCTACCGGCGTCGACGTTGTAGCCGAACCAGAAGGTGCCGGCTTTGTCGACGGCGAAGGTGAACGCGACGCTGATGCTCTGTCCAGCGGCGAGGCCACCGCCAGGCAGCGGAACGGTGAGGGTGGACCCTAAGCCGCCCCCTGGGACGCCGGCGGGGGCGTCGACGGTCAGATTCTTGACGGTCACTGGCTGTCCGCCGACCGTGATGCTGCTGGTGCCCGTGCCATTGAGTAGACGGAGCTGGGCGCGCGCGGCCAAGGTGGGCTGGGTGGTGACGTCGGGTTCGGCAGCGCCGTTGAGCTCGCTGATACTGGTGATGCGGATCTTGGCGGAGGTGACGGTCGAGGTTCCGGAGTTGGTGATGGTGCGCCGGACGATGAGCGATCCGGGAGCCCCAGCAGTGCCGACCGTGTATACCCGGTTGGGCGCGAGAGAGGCGCCGAAGTTGATAGCGAGCAGCGTCGACAGCATGGTCACGTTGTGCTGGTAGGGCGAGGTGAAGCCCTCAGGTGAGGGTGTGCCCAACACGGCGGTCTGTCCGCCCACGGCGGTCAGACTGGTGGAGACCAGGGCGAAGTCGCCGGCGTTGTCGCTGGTGTTGACGGGCCGGCCGGAGGTCTGGGACCGAATCCAGGCGTACTGGTCGGTCGGGGTGCCGGTCAGTCCCGGTAGCGGACTGCCCAGGGAGTAGCCGGTGAAGCCAACTTTGTCAGTGATCGTGCCAGTGGTATCGGGGGCAATGACTTCGATGCCACCGGCGCCGAGGTTGCCGCCTGTGGGGTCGTCGGAGGCCGCGATGGCGGGCAGGCTGTAGGTACTGCCGGTGATCAGATACGACCGGTATTGCGGCAACACGGGAGCGCTGGGCGGCAGCGTGATGGGAGCGCCAGTAGCGGGGGTGATGGTGAATCCGGCGAGCGGCTGGGCAATGGCAGAAGTGTTGTACAGCTCGATGTATTGGTCATTCACGCCGGCCGGTCCTGACATCCGGAACTGGTTGACGATGACCGTCCCCACGACCGCGGACACCTGGACGACCAGCGTGTTGGAGGTCGCGGAGGTGTGGTCTGCGTCGCCGCTGTAGCTGGCAGTGATGGTGTTGGCCCCGAAAGCGGGCAGCGCCACGGTCAGGGTGGCGACCCCGTTGGTGATCGTGACCGGGCTGCCGGGGTCGGAGCCGTGGGGCGCGACGTCGGCGAACGTGACGGTGCCGGTCGCTGACGGGTCGGTGGTAGCAGTGAACGTCACTGCGGTGCCAAAGGTCGTTGCCGACGACGTCGACGTCAGCGTCACCGTCGGCACTGACTGGATCAGCAGCGACACATCTTGAGTGACGAATTGTCCTTTGGAATCAAGGACTTTCACCGTGAAAGACGCCGTGCCGGCTGACGATGGCACGCCCGAGAGCACGCCTGCCCCGCTGAGAGTCAGGCCTGCCGGTGGGCTGCCGGTGCTGACCGACCAGGTGTAGGGGGTCGTGCCGTCCGACGCAGTCAGCGTGGTCGTGTAGGCGGCGCCGACTGCGCCCGCCGGTAGCGGAGTGGTCGACGTTATCGACGGAGCCGCGACAACCTGGACCGACACCGCTTTGGTGGCGAACTTGCCGTAGAAGTCGGTGACTTGCACGGTGAAGCTCGTCGTTGCCGCCGTCGTCGGGATGCCGGACAGGAGTCCGCTGGAGGTGTTCAGGGTGATGCCGTCGGGCAGGCTGCCGATGATCGACCAGATGTACGGGCCGGTTCCGCCGGACTTCGTGAGTTGGTTGCTGTAGCTGGCGCCAACCTCCCCGCTGGGAAGCGTCGAGTTGAACGTCAGCGCAGGCGGGACGACCACATTGTTGGTCACGACGTTGCTGGCGCCGGAGTACCCGAAACCGCTCGCGGTGTTGCTGAAGGTCGCGGTGTTGGTGAGGGTGGTGCCGTCGGCTTGACCGGAGTTCACCGTGACACCAAAGGCCACAGTGGTCGACGCTCCAGAGGCCAGACTTCCGCCGACGGCGGAGGTGGCGCCCGTCCCGAGCCGTGCCGTGACCGTTCCAGCGACCACATCGCCGGTGTCATCGCCGGCGGCGTCCGTGACCCCTACGCCGCCAATTGTCAGCGACCCCGGGACGTAGCTCGTGCCGACGGGCACCGCGTCGGTCAGGACCGTGGCGGTCGCAGTGCCCGCGCCGCCGTTGTTGACTGCGATCGAGTAATTCAACCGGTCGCCCAGCGCGAGGGTGCCGCCATTGACGTCGGTGGCGGTCTTGGTGGCGGTTATCGCGCTCGCCTGAAGGTCGGTTGCGAAAGTGACGAGCCCGGGGTAGTACGTCTCCCCACCGGGGTTCGCAGTCGTGAGATGGATCGTGGTGCTGGTCGCTCCAGCTGCGATCGCCCCCGACGCGTCGAACTCGTCGATGTCGAGCCCGAGCGTGTTCTGATACGTCGGATTTCTGGCGCTGATATTGACGCCCAGGTCACTGATCGTCGAGTTGAAGATGTCGTTGGCCGGGTTGACAGTGTTGCTGAGTGGGGTTGTTCCGAGAGTGAGGCTGTCGCCGGTCTTTGCGCGGTCCCCCTCGTAAGCAACGACACCCAAACGCGTGACGACGGTTCCAGTGCTGGGTGTGGTGAAGCCGCTTACCGGGATGTCGAGGGTGGAATGTCCGGCGTCAACCGTGCTGTAGCCGCTGTAGACGACAAGGTTGCGTAACGGAGCCGTCGGAATTGGTAGGCGACAGCCAGTGACCAGCCGGCGTAGCGATCCAGGCCAGTTCCGCCCTGAACGTTGCCAACCCAGTACGTGCCCGCGCCGGCCGCCGACACGGTGCTCGTGACGTTTTTGTACCCCTGGTAGGGGCCGCCGGCCGTGTTCGTCGCGGGCCCGTCGACCCGGTCGGCCGTCAGAGTTGTGTACGAGCCCCCCGGTGCCTTCAGAGACACCAGGTTCCGGTTCGTCAGACTCGTTGCTGCGACGCCGTTGACGCCTGCGGAGGTATTCGCCGCCCAGCTCAGACCGGCATAGAGCACCGTCGCCCCGGAAGGAATGGTGACGCTGGAACCGCTCGAATTCGTGGTTGCCGAGTCGCCGTCCGTGTCCACGAAGCCCATGACGTATTCGTTGTTCAGACCGGTCGAGCCTGCGCCCTGCGCCGTTGCGCAAGGAAGGTTGGAGGTCGCGCCCAGCGAACCAGCGGGGCAGGTCATCAACGTGTTGCCGCGGATGATGACGTCGCCGGTGGTGCTCTGGTTGAAGACCGAGTTGAATGCCGGAGGCGATGCACCGGCTGGGACAGCCAGCACCACCAAGCCGGCGACCGCCATCAGGGTCGACACGAGGACCGCGGTGAAACGGCGCAGTCGAGGCGCAGCGCTAGGGGGCTTCAATGGGTCCTCTCCGGACGTCGAGAACTCGACGTCCTTTTTTGTCTCGGCACGCAACGGAGCGAGGGGATAGCCCAATTGGGTGCATATATCCCCTAAGGGGCTTATTTACCGAGTCGACATATATGACATGGTTTGTGGGGAGTCATCGGTTCCGCAGGCGGTGCGCTGCCTCGCTCTCGATGCCGCCGCCATGGCCACGATTCGGCTGCTCGCCGAAAATGCCATCCCCTGCCTGCTGCTCAAGGGCCCGGCCGTCGCCCGCCGGTTGTATCCGGAGAGCCCCGGAAAGCGTGTGTACTGCGACGTCGACCTGCTTGTCGCCCCCGCGAACTTTGCTGCGGCCGAGCAAGCCCTCGCCGTCGCCGGCTACCAGTCGGTGATCGAAGGCGCTCGCCAGGACGACGGCTCGTGGCACGAACGGGATTGGCGGACTCCCGGTGCGGCTGGTCTCGGCATCGACCTGCACCGTAGTTGTGCCGGGGTCAGCGATCCCGATGCCTTTTGGGCGGCCATGTGGTCCACCGCGGAGGAAATCCCGCTGGTCGGGCGCTCGGTGTCGGTGCCGGGGGCGGGTGCCGCCGCGCTGCTGCTGGCGCTGCACGCGGCCGCACCGGCGGCGTCGACGAAACCAATCCGTGAGCTCCAGCTGGCCTTGGAGATCCTTCCGGAGCATGACTGGCAGACCGCTGTGGACCTGGCCCGGGCGACCGGGTCGGACTCGGCCTATGCGGTCGG
Source organism: uncultured Actinomycetota bacterium (assembly GCA_963839015.1). GTDB lineage: Bacteria > Actinomycetota > Actinomycetes > Frankiales > Frankiaceae > DATAZK01. The sequence goes on from CAWITL010000007.1 coordinate 177,876, forward strand.
GCTGCGGCTCGTCCCGGCCGGGGCTGAGCTGGCGCTCCGGCTGGATCTGCCGACCGCCGCCACTCCGCTGGAGTGGATCACCGCCCACCATGGCTCGCAGGGCGCCGTCTCGATCGCCAAACTGGGCGCCCAGACCGGAACAATGGCCCGGCTACGGTATTTCGGCCGCCGGTTGGTGCCCTCGCCTGGCTGGATGCGTTACGACAGTGCCCTTGCGCGCCGCGGCTGGGCCGGTCTGCTGCTGGCGTACGCAATCCGCGCCGCGTCACTCGCCGGGAAGACCCCCCGCGCATACCGCGAACTGCGCACCGCGACGGTGCTGGCCCGCGGGCCGTCGCCGGTCAGCACTGCTGAAGCAAGCCGTAAGAGCTGAGATCGGCCAGGAATTCGTCGACGTCTGCCGCCGCCCGCTGCTCGGCGACGCGACCGTCCGCCGTCAGCACGGCAGTGAGCTCCCTGCGAGTGGCGCCGCCGGCCAGCCGTTTCCACAGCTGGGCACCCGAGGTATTGACGCCGTAATAGACCGAACCGTCGACATCGAGGACGACGATCTCGCCGCCGGTCTCGCGCCAGGCCAGCCCCTGACCGCCCACCGTGTAGTTCGCCTGGTCTGTCGCCATGCTCATGCCTTCCCTGATGCGGGTCGCACTGGTCTCGTAGTGGCCGAAAGCCACAGCTGCTGAACCAACCCCACCGTGCCCGGGTCTATCGGCCACTTCGACCACATTTCGCGCAGCACGTTCGGGTTCACGAGCGTCTCGTCGACCCCGCTGCCGTCCCAGTCGCGTACGAAATCCCGGGTGGGCGAGCGTAGGAAAACCTCGAGGAAGTGTGCCTTCGGTCGCGGCGCGATGGCCACCTCGGGCAGCTGGTCAGCCGTGATGGCCTGCAACAGATCGGCGCGCGTAAGGCCGCGGGCGCTGGCGAAGTCGCGGCCGAGCGCCCTGAGGAACGACGGATCCAGCAGCGGGTTCGTGAGCAGCACGTCGTGGTCGGAAGCGATCGCGTCGAGGCTGGCGCAGCTCATGACCAGGTCGCGTCGCCGGGCATGCCAGGCGATGCGCCGATCGATCTGCTGCGGTTCGCGGCGGCGTTCGGCGCGCAGCCGGCGCGATACCTCCCGGGACGCCGCCGGCCGTAGCCACGGGAAGGCGTCCTGGCCCCGCTGCTGGTGTACGCGTGTCACCAGCCGTCCGGCCACGTGGCTGCGCAGCACCCGGCTCGCCGACCGCCGGCCAGGTCGGCGCCAGCCGAGGAGCATCTGATCGCCGCCCACCCCGGTCAGGAACGAACCTCCGGCGGCCAGCTCGATGAGCGGCAGGTGCAGGTGGGAGTTGAGCGGATGCACCACGCCGTGCCGGGTCAGCACCCGCTGCGCGACCGGGCCGATCAGGTCGAGGTCGTCATCAGCCTGCAGGCGCTGCCAATCGGCGATGCCGAGGCCTTCCACCACGCGTTCCTGCCAGCCCGACTCTTCCGCCTTAGGTGCGCCGGTGAAGCGCCATGTCACCGGCACCGGGGCGGGCAGCCCTTCGCGGCGGGCGACCCGGACAGCGACGCCCAGCACGAAGGAAGAGTCGACGCCGCCGGAGAAGCTCACCAGGCAGGGCGACCGCTGCAGCGCCGGGAGAACCGCCCGTTCGAGAGCGGCCAGTGGGGTACCGGATGTCGCGGGGGAGGGCGCCGCCCGACGAAGGCCGACTACGACGGTGGAGGCAATCTCCAGCGCGGTGAGCCGCAGGGGCGAGGAGTCAGCCACGGGTCAGCGTTCCGCGTCGGGTCGCGAGCCGGACCGCGCGGCCGAAGAGCCAGAGCGAAAGGGGAAGGCCGATGGCCGTCGCCCCCACCAGTAGCAAGGCCGACCCTCCCCAGCTGCCGCCGGCGATTGCCGCGCGGAGCCCGTCGAGCGCGATCCGGGTCGGGAGCACCTCGGCCACCCACTGCAGGGGAGTCGGCAACGAGGCGATCGGAAAGTACGTACCCGAGGCGAACCCGATCGCCACGATCAGCAGCCGCCCTGCCGTGACCCCGTACTCGAACGCCACGCTGAACGCCGCCAGTGCGATCCCGATGCACATGGTGGCGGCCCCGCCAAGCAGCAGCACAACCAGGACGCCAACCCAGTTCGCCGACCCGGCGTCGAGCCCGAGCACGGCCCCGGCGATGCCCAGGTAGGCGGCGGAACGCACGACGGCGAACGCCATCGGATACGCGCTCATCCCGATGGCGATCGCCCCGTTGGAGACCGGCTGAGCGGTGAGCATCTCGAGCGTGCCGCTGCGCTTCTCCTCCTGCACCCGGGCGGTGATCTGGGTACAGGCGGCTTGCACGACAAGCATGAACGCGAGGCCCACGGCGACGAAGTCGAAGTACGTGTTGGCGTGGCCGAGCTGGTTATTCACGGGATGGCGCAGCACGCGCGAGATGAAGGAAAAGACGATCAGGTTGACGATTCCGAAAGCGAAGTCGAGGACGAACGGGACCCCCATGAAGCGTCGCTCGCCGGAATCGCGCCGGACGATCGCGAGGATGGTGCGCCCCGTCGTCGGCACGAAACGGCGGGATGGGGGCGCCTGTGTGATGGCGGGCGCTGTGACGCTCACGGGACCCGCATCTCGAGTACGCGGTCGCACCGTTCGCGGTCGGAGGTGAGGTGCGAGGCGATGACGCAAGCCACCGATCGCCGGTCCAGCGCTGACCAGAGCAGCTCGCGGGCCTCGGTGTCGAGCGAGCGCGTCGGCTCGTCGAGCAGCAGCAGAGCCGGCTCCCCGAGCAGGGCGCGGGCGATGGCCACCCGCGAACGCATCCCGCTGGAGTACTCGTTCATCGGCTCGGCAGCGAAGCCGCTGATGTCCAACTCGTGCTCGACGAGGGCGACCGCATCGGCCACCTCCGCCCGGGGCAGCCGCAGCCGGGCTGCGAAGAGCAGGTTGTCATGGCCCGACAGACGAAGGTAGAAGGCCTGCTCGGGGTTCAGGCAAACACCCACGCCGGCACGGGCTGCGCGGGAGTCGGCCGGCAGCCCGTCGATCGTCACCGACCCCTCATTGAGCTCGAGGGTGCCGGCGAGGCACCGCAGCAACGTTGTCTTGCCCGATCCGTTGCCGCCGCTGAGGAAGAGCCGCTCGCTGGCGTCGAGATCGATATCGAGTCCGGTGAACACCTGGTGCTCGCCGAAGCTGTGGCGGGCGTCGCGAACGTGAAGCGCGGTCAAGGGGCCCTTGCCCTTCTCGCGAAGTCTCAGAGGATAGAGCTGTCGCCGGCACCGCCGTTGCCGTCGTCCATGCTGACCGCACCGCCCAGCGTGAGCTCGGCCAGCGTTCCGAGCCGCTGAATCTTCGGCGGCTGGTACTCATCGTCCTGCTGCGCATCCGTGCTGGCCATGGCGGGTGCACCTTCTATGAGAAACAGGAGTAATCGGCTGATTACGCCCAACTCATCTCGTATCGGTCGAAACCACCAAGACCTGTAGTTACCGGCTCACCCAGGGCTCACGCGTGAGCTCGGTGAAGGGATTGGCGGCCGTGTCCTCCGGATCACCGGCCAGCCAGGCGTGGGCCTGGAAGCCGTCGGCCGGCGGCCGGACCCCGATCACCACGTCGCGCTGGTCGCCGTGCCCCGCACGCCAGGCCTGCCGGACGACGGCCGACTCCAGGCAGCTCGCACCCCTACGCCGCAGGACTCCGGCAAGTGCTCGCTCCGCGGCCGGTCCTGCGTCCCGCGGGGGAGTGGACATCCGTAGGGAATCGAGCCCGCCGGAGCGCAGCTGATGTCGCACGCGCGTCACGGCGATCAGTGCCCAGCCGCCCGCCCTGATGGCGCGTACCCCGAATCTCATCGGAGCACCGGCAGGAGGTCGGGCGCTCCTAGCGTGGCGTTCAGCGCGTCGGAAGTCTCCTCGAGACCTGACCAGGCACGCGGGCGGTGCAGGATCCAGGCCGGGCGCGCCGCCAGCGCTAGCAGGACGGAGGGGTCGGAGTCCAGCTGCCGGAAGGAACGCCCGGCGGCGAGCCAGCCGAGCAAGGCCTGCGCCGGCACCGGCTCCAGCCGCACCTCGTCTGACCAGCGAAGGAAAATCCAGCCTCCGACGGGCACTTGGGCCGCGGCGGCGGGCAGTAGCAGCCGGTGGCGGGTGGCTGCGCGCACGTGCCGGAAGGCGCCCACAACTCCAGGCACCGGCCGCCGCAGATCGATGCACCGCGGACCGGTGTACGCGACGGCGCCGTCGGTGATGAACGCGTCGTCTGCCAACACGGTGACGCCCCGCGCAGCAAGCGCGGCCAGCAAACTGCTCTTGCCGGCCTCACGGACGCCCCGCACCGCCCAGGCCCGCCCGCCGAGCTCGAATGCCCCAGCATGGAACGATTCCCGCCCCGCCCACCGGCTGAAGATCCCCGAAACAGGCCCGAAGTACGGATGCACCATGTCGTCGTCGCTGAGCGGCGGCCCACTGTAGACGGCCTGTCCGCGGGCCCGGTCGAGCGCGACGAACCGCCCGTCGTGCACGTCGATCACGGCTCGGTCAGCGGTGACTTCGGCTGCAACGGAGAGAGCCGATCCGCGGGATACCTCGACGGTCGGGAATTGCTCGTTGCCCGCTGGGAGAAGTAGGTCTTCGGCGGCGAGTCCCGTCACGCGTAGCCCGTACACCACGCGTTCGCTGCCGCTTATGCGCTCAGCCTCATCATATGGGCGGCCACTCGGTCGTATTCGCTGCGGATGCTGTTCGCCACTTGGTTAAGGTCGCCGGCCTCGGACCCGGCGATCTGCTCAGCTGTACCGAGAAGTTCAGCCAGTGTCTGGGCGCCGAGCATGGCGCTGCTGGAGCGCATCAGATGGGCCAGGCGCCGGACGGTAAGCGGGTCCGCTTTCGCGGCGGCCTCGATGAGTTCAGCGATCTGCGGGCCGGACTGGTCGAGGTAGCCGTCGATGAGTTGCCTGCGCAGATCAGGCTCTGCGTTACCGAGTTCCGACACCAGCGCGTCCAACACCCGTGGATCCACACCCGAACCCACGCTGACATCCACACCCATTGAGGCGGGCAAAACCCCGGCCACCGCAGCGTTTTCGGAAAGTGCCTGCGCCTCAGCCAAGGCAACCCGCAGGCTCCCAAGGCTTAAGGGTTTGGTCAGGTAGTCGTTCATCCCGGCGGCCAAGCATGCTTCCCGGTCGCCGGCCAGCACACTGGCCGTCAGGGCAACGATATGGGGCTGTTGCGCCCGCGGCAGCTCGGCCCGGATCACGCGGGTGGCTTCCAGGCCGTCCATACCAGGCATCTGGACATCCATCAGCACCACGTCGTAACTGGCCTGTTGGAGTGCCCGGATCGCCTCTTCGCCGTCGAACGCCGTCTCGACCTGATGACCGAGTTTGGCGAGCATCAGCTCTGCGACCCGTCGATTGATGGGGTTGTCCTCCGTCAACAGGACTCGCAAGGAATCGGCCTCAGTCGATTTCTCGCTGCTGCGTCGCGCAACGCCGACGTGGGTGGCTGAAGCCACCCGAGAGTCGTCAGCAAGGAGCAATTCCAACTTGTTGCGAAGTGTTCGGCTACGCGCTGGCTTGGTCACCGTCTCGGCGAATAGAGACCGGAATTCCTTGCTCAGGTTGGCACTGATATCAGTGAGCAGGATGAGTGGCAGCTCCTGGCTGCCCGGCTGATCTTTGATGGCCCCAGCGAGACGTTCGCCGTCCACGTCGAAGTCTTTGAGGTCGATCAAGCCGACATCGAAGCAGCGCGGCCCCGCGAGGAGGCGTAGGGCCGCCTCCAGGGTGGCGGCCTCCGTGGAGTTGATTCCCCAGTCAGTCAAGAGCTTTCGGAGAATCCGGCGACTGCGCGGATCCTCGCCGACCAGGAGCGCGGATCTGCCCCGGAGCGTCTCCGGCGGCCGGCGGCGGTTGGCGGTGCCCACCAGGACGGAGGTGAAGGTAAACGTTGAGCCCTCACCCAAGGTGCTTTCCGCATGCAGTCCACCGCCCATTGCTTCCGCCAGGAGGCGACTGATCGCCAACCCGAGTCCAGTTCCGCCAAATTCTCGCGTGGCCGAACTGTCGACCTGGCTGAACCGCTGAAACAGATGATCCAGGCCCTGCTGAGATATCCCGACACCGCTGTCTCTGACAGCGATCCGCAGCTCCAGCGTTCCCTCGTGCAGCCCTTCTCGAGGCTGTGCGCTGACCGTCACCTCGACCTCGCCTTTGGGTGTGAACTTCACAGCGTTGCTCAGCAGATTCACGACTACCTGCCGAAAGCGCATGCCGTCCCCGACAACGAGATCGGGACAGTTGTCATCCAATTCGACGGACAGTCGCAGTCCTTTGTCGCTGGCGATGAAGGCCACATTTGCCAGCGCGGCCTCAATGCAGTCGAGCAACTCAAAGGGTTGGGCATCCAGATCCAAGAGCCCGGCCTCGATCTTCGAGAAGTCCAGGATGTCGTTGATGATCAGCAAGAGCGAGTCTCCGCTGTCCCTGACCGTTTGCGTGAGCTCTCGCTGCTGGCTGTCGAGCCGGGTGTCGAGGAGGAGTTCGGTCATTCCGATGACGGCGTTCATGGGCGTGCGGATCTCATGACTCATGGTTGCCAGAAACGCGGACTTCGCTTTGGTGGCGGCCAGCGCATCGTCGCGGGCAATCCCCAGCTCACCGGCTACGCGCTCGAGATCGGCCCGGGCCCGCTCCCTTTCCCCGACATCTGAATAAGAGGTGAGGACCGCCGACGTCTTGCCATGAGCGTCGGTTATCGGGGTTGTGTTGACCGCAAGCCATTTCGGTTCCCCGTCGGGGGCTTCCAGCATGATGACCCGATCGACTAGCGCCTCGCCGGTTCGGGCCGTCAGCGCGGCCGGGTGTTCCTCCTCCAGGACGGATGTTCCTTCACTGGTGAGCATCCGGAACCGGGCGGGCAGTTCGCCGGGCAGCAGATTGGGGAAGAGTGCGCAGGCAGCCCGGTTGACCATGACGATTTCGCCGGCCAGGTCAGTGAGCACCACACCGACGCCAAGATTGTCCAGGATGGTGTCCTGCAGTTGCTCAACCTGCAGCTCGCGGCTCAGCATCTCGCGCAGTGCCACTCTGAGTTGCGACACGGCGCGGAGCATGGCGAGCAGAACCACGCCCGCGGCCACGATCGTCAGCGTGCGCCCGGCGTACCAGCCGACGCTGTAGCGGCTGCGAGAAAAGTACGTCAGCAGCAGGTCGAGGAAGCAGGCGCACACCGCCGTACTGGCCCATCGCTCCGGTCCAACGTGTCCTCGCAAGGCTCGGGTGAGTGTGATGCCGGCCAGCGCCACCAGTGGCAGTGCGATGGACGCTGTGAGAGTCGTCATGCGGCTCGCATCGCGGGCGTGAATCAGCACCGGGAGATGACTTCCGGCGGCGACGATCACTGACACTATGAACGCCGCCGCGCCCGCGCTCGTCAGCTGCGAAATCCAGGCCCTGCGGCGCCTATTCCCGGCTGGGTCTTCGACCACCTGTCCCAATGAGGGGGCGATCCAGGCGAGGGCGAGCAAGACCGGAAAACCCGTATGCCATATGACATATAGCCATGGCGCGACCGAGGGCGCGGTCGCCAGGGGTGGCTCCGCAGAAGTCACTCCGGGGAAGGCGCCGGCGTAGCCCAGCATCACCACCAACGACCAGCTGTAGGCGCCCGCCATCGCTAGCGTGCGCGGATCACCCTCGTACCGGTACCGCTGGAGCAGGAGGTAGGCGGAAGCCAGATCCAAGCCGGCGACGATGGCGATCACCGCGGGCAGAAAGCCGTTGTGCGGGCCCAGGTCGTGCGTCGCAAACGGAAGAATCAGCGCGGCGCCGGCGGCCAGTGCAGCGCTCGCTACCAGCGGCGCCGGCCAGGGTGGCCTTGACCGAGCGGCCACCCTCAATTACCGACTCGACCATCGCTGGTGACCAGCGATGCCTCGACCTCCACCCGATTACGCCCTAGCCGTTTCGCCTCGTACAAGGCCGTGTCAGCCATGCGCACCACGAACTGGGCGTCCGGACTCGCCAGGCTTAGATCTGCGATGCCCGCGCTCAGCGTCAACGGGTAGCCGGGCAAGCCGCCTTCATGAGGAATGTTGAGCGCGGCGACGTTTGCGCGTATCCGCTCGACGACCCTGCTCGCCGCCTCCGCAGACTGTTCCGGGTAGAGGCACAGGAATTCCTCACCGCCATAGCGGTAACTCGTGTCGCTGACCCGGTTTGTTCGGGTGATGACGTCCGCGACGGCCGCCAGCGCTTCATCGCCCTGCTGATGCCCGTAGCGGTCGTTGAAGGCTTTGAAATAGTCGATGTCGAATAGGGCGATGCTGAAAGCCTGGCCATATCGCTGGGCGCGGGAGCCCATCACGAGAAGATCCTCAGCCAGGCAGCGCCGATTTCCGAGCCCGGTCAGCGGATCGCGCCGGGCTACCGAGCGCAGGTCCTGGGTCGCCTGCTCCAGCGTGCGGTGCAGTCGGATGACTCGCTCGGCGGCGATCAGTCGCAGCTGCATTTCGTCCATGCCGGTGGGCTTGGTGAGATAGTCGTCGGCCCCCGCGAGCATGCCGACGCGGGCCCGATCCAGCGAGCCGAACTGGGTCGCCACGATGACGTAGACATGGCGCGTGAGCTCGGCTCGCACCTTCTGGCAGAGCTCGACGCCGCTGAGATACGGCATCTCCCAATCGGTCACCAGGATGTCAATGGGTTCACGATTCAGAAGATCCCAAGCTGCGCGTCCGTCGTTGGCCGTCACGCATTCGTAGCCCAAGGTCCGGACCATTGCCTGAACTGCGAGGCGACACACCACGTCGTCATCCACGACAAGAACTTTCACCGTAGTCACTTCCCGTTAGGTCAAGCGTGTCCGCCATGGCCGAGCGCCTGGTGGTGTCCACTGGTCTTTCGACCCTAAGATTGGTCCGCTTAAGTATGTTTAGAACATATTTGCCCTGATACGGGCTAATTATGTGAATGGTCAGTCTGCGGCGGAGACTTCAGCGTGAGCGGCCGACGGTTGCGGGGCCGGCGATGCCGCCCCGAGGTACCTGAGGAAACCGAGCAGATCGTCCGGGTTAAAGGGCTTGGCAAGGAAGTAGTCCACGCCGCCGGTCCATGCTCGCCACGTCTGCTCGTCGTTTGCGGCGGCCGTCAGCATGATGACGGGCAGGTCCATTCCCTCGTCGCTCGCGCGGATGCGGCTGAGTACGTCATGTCCGTCGAGCCCGGGCATCATCACGTCGAGGACCACGCAGTCCGGACGCTCTGACTGCAGGAGCCGCAAGGCTTGAAAACCGTCGTTGGCTGGCACGGTTGAATAGCCGTAGGCCTGCAAGACATCGCAGATCAGCGTTCGCACACCGGTGTCGTCGTCGACGACGAGGACCTTCCTGATCGCCATTGGCTGTCCGTTCTAAGAGGTAAGTCCGATACGTCGGGAATCGGCGGATATAGGAGAATCCTGTGGCGGCCATACGGGTGAGGTTGCTCGCGCTGCGGCAGGTCGGCGAATTTGCTACCCAGCGGGCACGTGACCCGGGTTCAGCGCCGCGCGCGATATTCGGTCCTACGCTGCCAACGTGAGCACCATGCCCATTCACCTCGCCGGCGTAGCCATCGCCGGGCACGAGCACGAATGGCTGTATTCGACGGTGTTGGCGTACGACGACTGGCCTGGGCCGCCGGTCTGGCGGGCCTGCCTGACCGCGACCGACCAGGGCCTGATGCCGGTCGGTGCCATCCGATGGGCAACCGGCGAAGCCGGCGAGATCTTCTGGATCTGGGTCGATCCGGAAAGGCGTCGGCTCGGAATCGCTACGCAGCTGCTCACGGTGGCGGGTCACGTCGCGAAGCAGGAGGGCTGGGTGCCGCCTTCGCACAGTGAGGAGCGCACCCCCGCGGGCGATGCCTGGGCGAGATCCCTGGGGGCCGAACCAGCGGCTTACATCTACACAGATGAAACGGGAATGGTTCGTGCCGCTGAATGGGTGGCAGTCGGCCAAAAGCTGAGCCGTACGAGCGCTATTTAGTCGACGATCGACCCGGTACTTTGGGCCTCATATCGTCATTGCGGCTACGTCAGAGAAAGTCCGCAGGCGAAAGTTGAAGCGGATTCCACTTAATAGACCCGGCCGGCTGATCCGGTCCGGGGGGAGTGCCCCGCACGGGGTTTGAACTGGCGGAACCCGTGCGAGGACTGCCAACCGTGAGTCCTCACCTTTCCCGGCTAACTGTATATAGGCGGTTCTTCCTCGACCTGCAGCTGTTTTGCGTATCGACTCGCCCAACCCCCAAAACGTTATAAACCTAGTAAATCAGACAAAGCGCCGTTTAGCCCACGCCGCGCCGGCAGAACCAACTGGATCCCTCTCGCCGACCTCTGACTCCGAATCCTCAACGGTGGCAGGAGGATTGGCCGGACCATAGTTAAGGGAAACCCAGGTGGCTACCTCAAATGGTTCGGATGAACTACATCGACTGGTCGTTTGGTCGTGTTTTTCAGCCCTGGTGTCGCTGGACGGCAGCTCAGGTCAGTCGGAACATAAAGGGCGGCCCCGGCGGGGTCGGTGTAAGGCCACCTCGACCTGGTCAGGCGTGAGGGCGTCGACGGGCATCGGCCGGGTCCTGTTGCGCCGCGGCCGGAGCCCGTCCAGCACGATCGTCAGGTAGCGCCGCCACAGGTCCGGGTCCACGTGAGCTGAGTTTTCGGCAACGCTTCCGATCATGAGGCACAGGAAGGGAATGTCTGTAGCCACCACGTCATCGCGTAGGACGCCCGCCGCCTGGGCTCGCTCGAAAACCCTGGCAATAGCAGGCACGACACGCTGGCGCGCCTGGCACACCTCGCCGCTGCCGGTATCCGAACGGAGCAGGACGTCGCGTAGTCCACGGTTTGACGCCTGCTGCGCCAGGGTGCCTTCGAGCAGGTAGACAACGCCTTTCCACGGGTCGGGTTGCAGCAGGGCTTCGTCTGCGATCTGCGCCAGTCCGCACAGGTGCTGTGCGAATAGCGCGTTGATGAGAGCTTCCTTGTCGGGGAAACGCCGATACACCGTGCCGACCCCGAGTTGGGCATGGTCGGCGATGTCGTCCAGGGTCGCGTCCAGGCCACGATCGGCGAATACCTCGTCGGCGGCCGCCAGGATTCGCAGGCGGTTGAGCTCCGCATCGCGCCGAAGCGGACGCCTGCTTGTCTCTACCGCCACTGCCGGCGGGGTCACGGACATGCGCTCAAGCTACTCGGGGTGTCCGGCGGGTCCCCGCAGATTGAGGTTTTCACGAGTCCGCCGTCGAAAAGGCGGGGACTCGACGCAGACGCGCCTGGCCGGCTGGCAGGCCTGCGACCGTTACTGCGACGCGCGTGGAGACGAGGGCGGCCTCAGCGAACCAGAATTCGGCTCGCGGGTCCGGAGCGACATCGATGCGGCGACGACCCGATCGGCTGCCCCCGCCGAAGGTCACGGTCATAGGGCCCCCGACACTGCGGCCGACCACGAGACCCCAGGATCGGCCGTCCCGGACGCCGCGCCACGAGCCCCGTATCAGGGAGCGATCGAGCGGGCTGTTGGACACGACCGCCAGCAGCTGTCCGGTGGGATCGAAGACCTCGAGCGTTTGGCTGCTCGCACGCTTCGTGGCAGCTGCGTGGAAGCCGCTCAAGGGCAGTTCGTTGTCGGTGACGGTGGGTACCGACCGCAGGATCGGGCCTTCTATGGGCGAGGCGATTGTCGTCATGATGCGACGTCGACTCGGCCTGCGATGGCATCGAACTGTCGTCGCAGAACGAGGTCTGCGGAGCGGACGAACTGCCGTACGAGGGGGTCAGGGAGAGCCAGCTCATGCGCTCCCAACGGAGTGAAAAGCACTAACTGGCGTATCCCCGGCACGTTTCCCTGAAGTCCGAGAACCTGCCGCTCGACGCGGAGGTTGAGCCTGCCCAGCCGGGTGGCTGTGAGCCACAGCAGTGCCGCAAGGGGTATCTCCAGAAAGACCGCAATGCCAATGCTGAACAGCCAGCCCGACGACCCCCACGACAGGATGACGTCGAACCAGGCGTCGCACAGCAGCAGGGTCCCGGTCACCACCGACGCCGGGATGACCAGCCAGCGTGACCGCCATGCCGCGTAGCCGGTGACCGCCAGTGCTAGTAGCTCGGCGATGTCGAAGCCGATCCAGACAAGTGGCCACTGGTTGGTGGTGGAGCGCGCCGGGAGCGTGAAGCCAAGGACGACGATCCAGCCGACCATGAACAGCGCGCCGCCTCCGGTCAGCAGGAGAAAGACGTTGCGGAGTTGGCGGTTACGGCTGGCCATCGGGTTCGCGGTATGCACATGGTTTGCAGTGAGCCGTGCGGTGAAGTCCACATCGGTGTCACGACCTGTCGTGGGGGCGGGTTGCTCAGGGCGCATGGGCGCGACTCCTCACCCCATAAGTGGAGGTCGAATCTCCGCTACTTGGGAAACCGGTAGCACGAGTGGAGGTGACATCTCCACTTAGAGATTCCGGAGTCGGGTGCGCGTGACACCCTTCGTCAACGACACGTCATCGCAGCCTTGTGACACGACCTCTGACTTCCAGACACGGGGCTACCGGAAGGGTCAGGCCCGTAAAGATGGTCAGGCGTGGGTTTGGTCGTCTAAGGCCGATGGTGCGGCTCGCCCTGGCCAGGCGAGGCGCGCAGGGTGATCTTCTTCTTCGTGTCGCCGCGTAGGACTGTGATCTTGAGGCGTTGGTCATCTGTTGAACGCTCGATGACGTCGGAGAGTGTCACGGTACTGACGACGGGGATGCCGTCGACGGCAACTATCAGGTCGCCGCGCGCCAGTCCTGCCTGGTCGGCGATGCTGCCCGATTCCACGTCGCTGATCAGTAGGCCGGGAGTGTCGGACAGTCCGACGGCTTGCCGGCGCTGGCGTGCCATCGGCGCTGACTCCAACCGGAGACCGAGATGGGCGGCCGATGCGCCGGGTGGGCGTTCGAATGAGGACAGCAGTCGACGCAGCAGATCGGCAAGGTCTGAACGCTCTGCGGAAGTGAGCGCTGAGAGCAGGCGGTCTTCGTTGGCAAGGTGTTCGGGTGCCACGACGTCAAAGAGCGCAAGACCTTTGTCGGTCAGTCGCACTAAAGTGCTGCGGGCGCTAGCCGGGTCGGCTTCGCGGACGACGATGCCGGCGGATTCCAACCGGTCCAGGCGCACGCTGACTGTTCCTGACGTCAACTCCAGGGTGTCCATCAAACGTGCCTGCGGTAGCCGATACGGCTTGCCAAAGCGACGCAGCGTCACGATCACCTCAAAGTCGGCGGGCGTCAGGCCGTGAGCAGCGAAGACAGCGGTGACGCCGGCGTCAAGGTGGGTGCGCACCTTGGCCAGGCGGGTCACGATGCCCACCGGTGTGAAGTCGAGGTCGGGACGCTCTCGGGCCCAGTCGTTCAGCAAGTAATCGACGCTGTCCCAGCCGGCAGTTGAGCTGGGCACCCCATACGGCCGCTCATCTGACTGGCGTACTCGTTCGGCCACGTCCGCACGGTACTTGGAATACCCCACTTGCCACAATGCTTGGATCCAAGCATTGTGTTCGAGACACGCGGGAAAATGCCCGCGCGTTCCCCTTCAGAAAGAGGGCTGTATCGATGACCGTGCAGAACAAGGCCGACGTCAGCGGTGACATCAGCAATCATCGGATGGCCGTCGATCTGGTGAGTTCCGTGCCCAAGCGCGTGCTCATGGTCGTTGCCAATCCGACAGTGAGCAGCAACAACCATTGGCCAGTGGGTTTCTGGGCCGCCGAGCTGACCCATCCCTACCTGGAACTGACCGAGCGCGGCGTAGCGGTCACGATCGCGTCTCCGGCCGGCGGCAAGGTCGAGTTCGACGGCCTGTCTGACCCGCGCGATGAATCCCGATGGTCCGCGGATGACCTGGTGTCGATGGGTTTCATCCACACTCCCGAGCTGATGTCGCTACTGGACGACACACCGAGCCTAAGCACCTTGGACTACGCCGATTACGACGGCCTTCTCATCTGCGGCGGCCAGTCGCCAATGTTCACCTTCCCCAACAACCCCGATCTCCAGAACGCGATCAGAGTCTTCTACGAGGCGGAGAAGATCACCGGCGCGTTCTGCCATGGCGTCGCGGCACTGCTGAACGTGACCCTGTCCAACGGTGAGCGACTGGTCCACGGAAAGACGCTGACGGGATTCTCCAACCGCGAAGAGGACTACGGCAACGCCGCCGCCGGGGTCGAGATCATGCCGTGGAGGCTGGAGGACGCGCTCGTCGAACGCGGGGCGAACTACCTGCAGGCCGGGCTCTTCAAGCCATTTGCCGTCCGGGACGGTCGCCTGGTGACCGGCCAACAGCAGTACTCAGGCAAGGAAGTTGCCCGGGTCGTCATCCAGATGCTCGGACTGTAGGAGGTTCTCGATGTCTCAGGAAATCCAGTCAGAGGCTGCCGGTGGAGCTGTTCTGACGATTGGTGTGCTCGGCGCCGGCGTGGTCGGGACCACGCTGGCGACCGGATGGGCGCGGGCCGGTCACACCGTCGTGCTCGGTAGCCGCCAGCCTGATGGTCCAAGGGTTCAAGAGGCACTCGCCCTGATCCGCGGCGCGGCGTCGCTCAGCACTGTCACGGCCGCACCACATGCCGACGCCGTTCGTCAGGCCGGTCTGGTTGTCGTCGCCGTGCCCGGTGGGCAGGTGGGCGCACTGGTTGGCCAGCTCGGTCCGGACCTTGCAGGGAAGCCAGTTATCGATACGACCAACAACGTCGGGCCTTCCGAAGCCGGACTGAACTCCGTCGCGATTCTCGCGGATGCCGGCGGCACCGTATATAGGGCGTTCAACAGCGTCGGCCATGAGCAGATGGCCCAACCTGCGTTCGGGGACGTGGCCAGCGACATGCTCTTTTCCGGGCCGGATGCACCCGTTCGGGGGCTGATCGAGGCCGCCATCGGCGACCTCGGCTTCCGGCCGGTCTATCTGGGCGAGGGCCCGGCAGCTCTCGCAGCCGTGGACGCAGTGGCGCGGCTCTGGTTTCTGCTCGCTTTCGAGCAGGGCTGGGGCCGCCGCCTCGGGTTTCGCATCCTGTCCGAAAAGGATGACTCGCCACCCACGAATTGGAGCGAAGCCGGAAGATGATCTTGACGCACCGGGACGAGTGGGTCAGCCTGCCAACTCGTCGATCACCCCGGCCCGCACCAGCGCCGATAGACCGCCGACCCCGACGTTGCCGGCTCGACGTTGTTAGGCAGAACCGTCTGCCGGCTCACCGACCACTGACCCGCGACGTCCTTGACCGTCCGGCCATCCTTGATCACCGCGAGAACGGCCTTATAACGCTGCTCGGAACACTCATCTCCCTCACAAGCCGGGAGAGTGTCAAGCATCAGCCGAATCAGGTGTCAACCAGCAGCCGACCTCTTACACAACTGCGGGTGGCCGTCGGGGGCTTCAAGACCGAACCCGCGGATTAAAAGTGCGCGTAAACGGCGTGCGGTCCCGGATACGAGCCGTCTCTTGTTGCGTAGCAGCGCTTTTGCTCGAGAGGAGGCCTGGTCGTCTGGAGACCATTGGAGCTCACTGGCGTTGGGTGGATGGACGACAGATGGATTAAAGATCTTGACGCCAGAGCCTTCTGATCTTCAACAAGACGCCCGGGAACGCCTCGGGACTGAGGCCGCTGCTTCCGGCGGCGGGCTGCTTCTTGGAGAGCTTCATCTAGGTAGGCGACGCAGGAGTGCTGGTTTTCGGTCGACACAATCGCCCAGGCGCGAAACCGGCGACCGTTCGGCGCGAACGGTTGCACGCGGCAGGCGTCGAGTAATACAGAAACCCGGGCTTCGGTGAGTTTGACAACCAGGCCGCCGGTGCGAACGTCGCAGCAGGCGAAGAACTCGCCCTCGAGTCGCAGGCAAGGAAGGCCCATCATCGTTGAACGACTGACGCCTGGCTGAAGGAGCAGCGGCTCGGCGAGTTCCCAGAACCGACGTTGGCTGACTACTGCCTCGCTCACGGGTTACTGGCCCGTCGAGACGCTGCGACGCGCTCGTTCGCTAGCGGGTCCGTTCCCTGGGTCCCTGTTCTCCGAGACGGTGGCAAGTCGCGAAAGGTAGTTCTTCCAACCCCCACTGTGCGCTTGGGCCAACGGGTCGTCCAGACCGCGATGCACAAGGTGAAGCAAAGTACCGCCAGCATTGGGAGTGAGGTCGATCTCGACGGTTGTCGATCCCGACGGGAGAATGCTGAAACGATCCCTCCGTGTCAAGCCATCAGACCGCTGACGATCCAGCCCAACGGGTTATCGCCGACGTCGGCGACGGCTAGGCTGCCCACCGTGGTGCTCGACGTCCGAACCGAGGTGGAGATCGCGCTCCCGCGTGATCGCGTGGCCAGTTTTGCCGCCGACCCCGACAACGCCACCACCTGGTACGCGAACATCAGGTCGATCGAGTGGAAGACAAGCCGGCCGCTTGAAGTCGGATCCAGGCTTGCCTTCACGGCGCAGTTCCTCGGCCGCTCTCTCGCCTATACCTACGAGGTCCGCGAATGGGTCCCGGAGCGACGATTCGTGATGAGCACCAGTGAAGGCCCGTTCCCCATGGAGACCACGTACGAATGGGATGACGCGCCCGACGGTGGGACGCGCATGAGACTGCGCAATCGAGGGAATCCGGCGGGCTTCTCCCGCTGGATCGCCCCGATGATGGCCATGTCGATGCGCCGGGCCAACCGCAAAGATCTCAAGAACCTAAAACAATATTTGGAAGAAAGCGGCTGAGGTCGACGGTACTTACATGGAGTGCGCTTCGTAGACGCGGACGCTGTCAATGATGGGCATTTCCGAAACGAGCGACTCAGCCTCCTCAAGACTCTCGGCGTTGAGGATGCAGTACCCAACGAGGGGTGATGGCGAGTCAAGCGTCAGTTCGGCCCGGCCATCCTTGGTCAGCTCGACGCCGCGGCCAAAAGGGTTTCCGGGGTCAACGAGCCTTGGCCCGACCGACGTGAACCAGGCGCCCCAGGCCTGCTGGACCTCTTCGGTCGGCGCCACGAACCCGAACGTCAAAACCATGAACTTCTTCATTACGTCTCCCTCTGTCGTGTGGCTTTTGCGGCTGCCGGCAAGCGGTCGCCAGCTAGATATCTGGTGTAGTTCTCATAACTTGCGTCGTCGGAACCCCAGTAGGGGTGGAACTGACTGACCCACTGCTGAAGGTGGACCAGCGGCTCGCGGTTCAACGCGAGATAGGTCGTACGCCCGCTGAACGGTGCAGGGCTTCAGGTGGGACCTACCGCCTTTTCGAGCTTGGCCCAGATGCGGATGATGGCGGCAATGTCATCGTCGTCGAGAGGATCGACGAAGTATTTCTTGACCGCGCCTTCGAAAGTCTGCTTGGCCGTCTCGGCGAATTTGCGTCCACTCTTTGTGAAGCTGATGAGCGACACCCGTCCGTCGCCTTGGTCGGCGCCGCGCTGCAGGTGTCCGGCGTCGATCATGTCCTGGACCAGCCGTGAGGCTCGGGTGGGGCTGACGCTGACGAGTTCACCGGACAAGGCCCGGACCGACTGCGGCTCGGTCACTAGGAGCCAGCACAGAATCTCGAAGGCGCCGAAAGAGAGCTTGTACTGCTCCATCAGAATGGAGTCGATCCGCCCGGTGATCGTGGCGTGCGTGAACAGGAGCGCGAACCAGCCTCTGACCTGATCCGGGGAGATGATCCGCGGCTTCGACACCGGCGCCTTCATGTCCACTCAGCATACCGCAGCTTGGATGCCTCCTCAATTACATGCGCCCGCACGCATCTGCTATCGTGCTCGAAGACATAGGCGCCGTTCGCAGTTGGACGTGTGCCCGGACACCCTCGGCCGTGTCGGGCTCGACAGGAAGGCGTGTCAGATGGCGCCAAACTGGATGGCAAAGTCGCAGTAATCACCGGAGCGACGTCCGGAATGGCGCTGGCCACAGCCAAGCTGTTCGTGGCCGAAGGCGCCCACGTGGTCATCACCGGACGGCGCCAGGACAAGCTGGACGAGGCGGTCGCCGCGATCGGTCCCAACGCAACGGGCGTGCAGGCTGACTCAGGGAATTTGGACGACCTCGCTCGGCTGGCCGAGAGCGTGCGGGAGCGGCATGGACGGGTTGACGTCCTCTTTGCCAGCGCCGGCTTTGGCTCGGTGTCGGATCCGCTTGGCAGCATCACACCGGAGTCGTTCGATGATGTGGTGGGTGTCAACTTCCGAGGCACCGTGTTCACCGTTCAGTACCTGCTGCCGTTAATGAATGACGGTGCCTCCGTCATCCTGAACGGCACGACCAGCGCCACCAAGGGCATCCCCGGGGCCGGGGTGTACTCGGCCAGTAAGGCGGCTGTGCGCTCGCTGGCGCGCACCTGGGCAGCGGAACTGAAAGACCGCGCCATCCGGGTGAATGTGATCAGCCCCGGCTCGATCGAGACGGCACTTTTCAGTACCGTGCCGCCCGAGTTCCGCGAACAGATCATTTCCGCCATCCCCCTGGCACGGCTGGGGACCAGTGAGGAAATAGCCGCCGCCGCCCTGTTCTTCGCCTCCTCGGACGCCAGTTTCATCACCGGAGCCAACCTCGTCGTCGACGGCGGGTTCAGCCACATCTGAGGCCCAGCGCGGCAGCCGTCCCCGGCTGCCTCGTCAAGTACGGAACGTTCAACTCTGACTAGCGAAAGTGAGACCGAACTATGAGCAGCGTCAGCTTCATCGGCCTGGGCGGCATGACCCGGGCCATAGCCGCCCGCGCCACCGGGCTGGTCACCCCTGACGGCACCTCCGGCGCGCGGGAGAAACGCAGTCCAGTCGGGTCGCGTGTCGCTTCTTGTTGTTTAGCAGGGGATTTGCGCTGTTGCAGGCTCACTCGACTGGATGCTGTTGGAGCGCGGTGGTGTTGGCTGGATGGAATACAGATGGACTAAAGATCTTGGTTGGGGAACCCACTAATGCCAAGACAGGTGAGCGCCATCGGCTTAAGGCGTTCCTGAAGGTGCTGGCAAATTCGGGCAGCTAAGGCCTCTTCGCCGGGATGACCCGCCGCGAGTTCTCCCGACGCCGCGGCGAGCACGTCACGTTCGTCACCGGCGAGACTTCGTTCGCCGCGAAGACCAGCGCGCCGGAAGAACCGGGGCAGTTCTGCTAAGCAGCGAGCCATCACTGTGTCGCTTGGCAATGGCGTGTGAATCCTTTTGCCATCGACAGCGACAGGTCACAATCCCAGCGACATGATCAACATGGCCCACGAGGCGGTCCGGAAACAGTCAAGAACCGTGATGGGATGAAGGACGTGCAGGAGCTGGACTACGCGCAACAACGTCGGGCACGAATTCTGCGCGTGACGCGTGAGCTTGCGGTTGAGGGCTATGACGCGGTCAGCATGCGCCGGGTCGGCGCAAGAGCGAAGGTTTCGCTCGCTACGGTCTATGAGTTGTTCGGTTCGAAGGACGAGTTGATCGCGTTCGCCCACGCAGACCTACTGGACGGATTTCAGACCCGAATCGCATCCGATCCTCCCCAGGGTTCGGACGCAGCGACTCGCGTCGCCATTGTGGTAACTCGGTTGCGACACTTTCTGGAGCGCGATCCTGAACTGATGCGCGCCGCGTTGCGCGCGCTCTCAAGCTCGGAGTCGCCGGTGGGCGCTGGTCGCCGCCAAGCCGGCACATTCACGCGTGACGCTTTCGAAGTCGCCATCGCCGATGATCCCATTGCCGACCTCCAAACCATCCTCGACGCTCTCGGGCATGTGCTCAACAGCGCCCTGCTGCAGTGGGGTCGCGGCGAACTGTCAGCTGCCGCGCTGGAAGACCTCCTTGTCCGAGTTGCTCGGCGCCTTCTGAGGGCCTGATATTCACCTCCGCTTGCTACCTCAGCGCATCTGCGCGCCTGCCCGGCGGTGTTCAGGCTAGGTCTGCGTGGGGAAACGGTCTCTGGGCGAGACATCCGGGACGAGCCGGATGAGACGCTTGCCGAGATTCTCGCCGCGGTACAGCCCTGCGATTGAACCCGGTGCCTGCTCGATGCCGTCGAGGATGTCCTCCCGGTAGCGGATCTGCCCGTCGCGCACCCATCTCTCGAGATCCCGCAGCGCCTCCGGACTGCCCTGGGCATAGTCAAAGATGAGAAAGCCCTGCATTCGCGCGCGTTTGACCAGAAGGTGACGCTCGACCCGCGGTCCTTGGGGCGGCGGCTCCCAACTCGGGATGGATGCCGTGCCGCAGATGACCACCCGTGCTCCGACCGTGAGACGTCGCATCACGGCATCGCTGATAGGGCCGGCAGTGTTGTCGAAGTAGACGTCGACGCCGGCAGGGCAGGCAGTATCGAGGGCTGACTCAAAATCGTTAGCTCGATAATCGACAGCGGAGTCATAGCGGAACTCCTCGCGACACGCGCGTACCTTGTCCGGGCCGCCGGCAATGCCGACGGCTCGGCAGCCCTTGATTTTGGCGATTTGTCCGACGCATGACCCGACCGCTCCCGCTGCCGTCGAAACGACCACAGTTTCGCCCTCCTTGGGCTGGCCAATCTCCAGGAGCGCGAAATAGGCCGTCAGCCCATTGAGTCCGGCGACGCCCAGCGAAGTCGAGATAGGCAACCCCGAGCTACCAACCTTGCGCTCGATCGCCTCGGCGTCTACTACCGCGTAGTCCTGCCAGCCGAACATGCCGGTCACGTAGTCGCCCGGGTGGAAAGCAGAATGTCGCGACTCTTCGACGCGCCCGACGGCCAGCGAGCGCATTACTGCACCCAGCGCTACAGGATCGGAATAATTGGCGACCGCGCTGACCCAACCGCGCATGGCGGGATCAACCGAGAGGAAGATATTGCGCACCAGAACCTGACCATCCGATGGATCCGGCACAGGTGCCTCAACGATCTCAAAGTGCTCCGCTAACGGAATGTCAGACGGCCTGGACCTCAGTCTGACCTGCCGGTTCACTCGCTGATGCATCGTTTGGTCCCCGGTGAACACTAGCCTCGTGTCTTGGTAGGCCGCTACGGCGACCCGTTGACCTCAGTCCACACTTCTCCACGGCTGATCGGTTTCTGAGGTTGGGATGCCGGTCAGTGACGGGTGTACAGGCCGGCCCTGCGCGCCGGCAAAGTGCCAAGTCCCGGGCGTTTGTCGGCCACTGTCAACGGCAAGGTCGTCCATTCGAACTCCGCCCGATACTAGCCGGTTCCCGATCAGGGACGGCGCGAGACCGGGGGCACTTATGCGCGCGTCGGAACAACGGGCTGTCTGCCTTGACGTGAAGGCATGCGTGTCCTAGCGCGCCCTTACCCAATCACGTTGACCGCTCATCAGCACCCAGCCTGGCCCTGACGTTCTTGCGCCGCGCGCCGCAGCGTTCCCAGGTTTGGAGGGCGAAGTCGGCAGCCGCGCGGGAACGCCTCGTTTGGAGGGAACCGATCCTCGAGGCAGTTCACCTTGACTCGCAAGGGGCCGAGCTAGTCGCTGATGTGGTCGAGGATCAGTTCGTTTACGCGCTCGGGCTGCTCGAGTTCGGCGACGTGCCAGGTGTGCTGCAGCAGCACGGCTTTGACCGAAGGAATGCGCTCCTTTGCCCGCGTGATGGCTGCGACCGGGTTGTGAATCGGCTCGTTCACCTTCGATCAGCAATACCGGAGCGGTGATAGCCGCGAGCTCTGCATCCGTGAAGGGGCCTCGCGGCGGGGGAAATCTCAAAAGCCCGCGAAAGAACGGCATCCCCACCGACACCTGATCAAGCCAAAGCTTCGCTGAGGCGTTCTGGAGGGCTGCGTCGCCGAGGAAGAAGCGGGCGAACCGCTCCGCCCGAGCGGGTGTCCGAGCGAAAGGAACGCGATTGGTCTGCGCATAGAAGGCTGGCCGGAGCTTCACCAGACGACCGTTACGACGGGACCTGGGTGGCCCGACGGGCCAGCAAGGTCGGGGTGGTGTGTGTGAACTGGCAGCAGGTGTGCCTCGGCGCCGCCGCCGCAGGACGCGACATCGACGTGTGGGTCACCAACGACGTCACGAAGTTCTACGACGGTGACCATTTACTGCGCACCCAGCAGCGCGAGCAGCGAGGGGAGCGGAACCGTGCCGTGCGACGCTCAGATGATCGAGGGGCGGCGTTTTCAGGCGCACGTCTATACCCATCCGAGGCTCGCCTCGGGCGTCGGAGACTTGGCAGATGTGGCGCTTACGCCTTGGCGTCTCTGGCTGCCAGGATGCCCGCTCATGCCGAAGGTCGGGTGGATCGCAGGCGCTCAATTATTGGCGCTCCAGGGAACGGGCAGTGCCCTTGGGAGCTCGGGCATAGGGACACCTCTCGCACGGTCTGAACATGGGTGGGATGGGATGTCAGCGTTGACCGCCACGATCGGCTGCGCTGATCATCTCCTCGACGCGGTGAGCCGGGGTTGACAGCCGAGCGTGGAGCGCGTCAGGCTTTAACTATGGAGATAGATAAGCAGGTAAGCGGGGCGGGTGGAGAGTCACCCATCGCATTCCGACTCGATCCGAACTCCGGTGTCCCGACCTACCTGCAGATCGTCCAGCAGGTTGAGCGCGCGTTGCGGCTCGGCGTTCTCGTCAAGGGAGACCAGCTCCCGAAAGTCAGGGAGGTGGTCGCTTCCCTCGCCATCAACCCGAACACGGTGCTCAAGGCCTACCGGGAACTGGAGCACAAGGGCCTGGCGGCCGGCCGCCCCGGCGAGGGCACGTTCATCGAGGGCACGCTCGAGGTCGTGCCTCTCCGCGATCAGCAAGCGCTCAAACGCGGGCTGCTGCAGTGGCTCGCCGAAGCCAGCGCAGCCGGGCTGGACGAGGAGGGGATCGCCGCGCTGATCGCCAGTGCACTTCACGATCTGCGCTGGGAAGGAAAGGGGGTGATCGCCTCATGAACGCCATAGAGACACACGGCCTCGCCAAGCGGTACGGGCGCACCTGGGCACTGCGAGACTGCACGTTGCGTATCCCAGACGGACGGGTCGTGGCGCTGGTCGGCCCGAACGGCGCTGGCAAGACCACGCTGTTGCAGCTCGTCGTAGGTCTGATCGGGCAGACCACTGGTCAGATCGGCGTGCTCGGAGGCATGGCACCAGGCTCGTCCGATGCACTCGACGGCATCGCGTTCGTGGCCCAGGACACTCCGCTCTACACGTACCTGAGCGTCGCCGACACGCTGCGGTTGGTGTCGAGCCTGACCAACACCTGGGACGAGGCCGGCGCCCGAGCCCGGCTCGACGCGCTGGGAATCCCGCTGAGCCGCAAGGTAGGCAAGCTCTCTGGCGGCCAGCAGGCGCAGGTCGCCCTGGCCGTCGCGCTGGCCCGCCACCCACGTTTGCTGATCCTGGACGAGCCTGTCGCCGAACTCGACCCGCTGGCCCGCCACGACTTCATGTCCACCCTCATGGAAGCGGTCGCCGCCGACGGCGTCTCTGTGGTGCTGTCCTCGCACGTGCTCTCCGAACTGGAACGGGTCTGTGACTACCTGGTGCTGCTGTCGCGCGGCAGCGTGCAGATCGCTGGAGCCGTCGACGAACTGGTGGCCAACCACCGGGTCTTCTCCGGGACCGGTGGAGCAGGCCGATGCGGTGGCTGCCGCCCTCTCCGTGGTGCATCAGCAGCGTGCCGGGCGGCAGGTCAGTCTGCTGGTCCGCACAACCGACGAGCGCTCGGTGCCCCCCGGATGGCTGGACGATCCCAGCAATCTGGAAGAGATCGTGCTGAGCTACCTGCGTTCGCCC
The DNA here is from genome assembly GCA_963839015.1 of uncultured Actinomycetota bacterium. Taxonomy (GTDB): domain Bacteria; phylum Actinomycetota; class Actinomycetes; order Frankiales; family Frankiaceae; genus DATAZK01. The sequence continues at coordinate 201,607 of CAWITL010000007.1, forward strand.
GACGCGAGCGCGCTCCCCGGCCCTAGCTCAGCTAACAGCTCACAAGAAAGCGGCATCACGAAAGCGATGACGGCATGACAGCGGCAGCGCTCAGCCCGCGACAGACGCGACGGGGTGCCCCCGCAGTGCGCGGCCTAGCTTGGGTGACCTGGCGCCAACACCGCCTCGCTCTTGCCGGGGTGCTCGCTGTGCTGGGCGGCCTCGGCCTGTTCATGCTGTTCAACGGCCTGGCCATGCATCACGCGTACACCAGCCTGGGCCTTCGCACCTGTGGTGCGCTCGATGGCCCCGGCTGTCAGAGCCAGCTCAGTGCCTTCCAGTCGTCCTACTTCGGTTTGGCCGACCATCTGCCGCACCTGGTGATGTTGCTGCCCGGACTCATCGGCGTGTTCGTCGGGGCGCCGCTGGTGGCACGGGAGCTGGAGTCGGGCACGTTCCGATTCGCGTGGACGCTCGCCCGCAGCCGGGTCCAGTGGATCGTGACAAAGCTCGTTCTGCTGGCAGTGGTCCTGGTTGCGTCAACGCTCGCCTTCTCAGCACTGTTCACCTGGTGGTATGGGCCATTCGATGCGATCACCGGCCGGATGACCGCCTACGGCGCCTACGAGGTCTCCGGTCTGGTTTTCGCTGCGCGCACGCTCTTCGGCTTCGCCCTCGGCGCGTTGCTCGGCCTGCTCATCCGGCGCACGGTGCCCGCGATGGCCGCCACGGCAGCCATCTGGGTTGCCGTCGTGGTGTCATCCACGCTCTGGTTACGGCCTCTGATCGAGAACCCGATCACCACTGTCGGCGCGGTCGCCAAGGGCGTGAGCCCTGGCCACGGCGTGCCTTTCAACGCGACCGTGATCAGCCACTGGTTGCAGGACCCAGCAGGCCGCCACGTTGGCTTCGACGACCTTTTCCAGCAGGCAACCCTCAGCAACGGCGGCAACCCCCCTTCCCCGGGTCAGTACAACGCCTACCTTGCCCAACATCACATCAGCGCCTGGGTCTCCTACCGGCCGAACAACTGGTTCTGGCACTTCCAGACCGTCGAGGCCTCCGGCTACGTCATCCTCGCTGTCCTGCTTGCCGTCGCCACCGTCCTGATCCTGCGACGCCGAGCCGTGTGAGCCACCTCAACCGCGGGGGCTTGAATCCCCGAAACGTGCAGTGAAACCGGAGAACACCTCTCCACGATCACGTGCGGGCGAACTGTAGGAGATCCCACCCGCCGTGCCATCGTCGCCGCCGTCGCCCTTGGGGAAACGGCCGACCCGAACGGCGACGGCTCCGAGGCGTTTGTGGGGAGCGCCCGGTGTTAACGAAGACAACGACAGGCCGCGGCGTTGGCAGGTCTTCATAGCCCGGTCTACGCTCGCCGGCGTGATCGACGAGTTGCGTGCCGCGGTCGAGGCGCTCGGTCGCGGAGACACCGGGCCGTTCGTCGCCCTGATCGACGACGACGGCGAATGGCGCGGCGTGGCCAGCGGTCGGCTGTGGTGGAAACACGAACCAAGTTGACGCGGCCCCCACGAGGCCCGTGAGGTCTTACAGTTCCAACTCAACAAACGCGCCCAACACCCTCGTGAGATTGACCCGACCTTCACGCAATTCGGCGACAAGATCCTTGCATCGGCACTATGGTGCTCTCCGGGCGATCGGCGCGAACAACGCTTCATGGTGTTCACCGTCCGCGACGGCAAGATCGTCGACATGCAAGGCTTTACTTCACGGCGAGCAGCGCAAGTGTTCGCGAAGTCCTGAACCACTAGCCGCCGGCGGCTTAAAGGCGTTGAACGCGAACCTGACGAGCGGGGACCGAATAACCGACCACGCCGCTGATGCGACCTTGTCGAAGGTCGCTCGCCCTGCCCTCATCGCGGCATAAGGGTGCGCCCGCTGTCGGGTGATGGTCAGGTGACCGGAGAGCCGAAGCGAATCACATTGCCGTCGAGATCCACGAGCGCGCCTTCGCGCTTGCCCCACACTCCGTGACTTCTGGCGCATGGACCTCTGCCCCCGCCGACTCCCATTCCGCAGCAAGCTGGTCGGCATCCTCGACGAACAAATACGCCGCACTGGTTCCCTCCTGCCCTTCTCGTGCCAACCCGAGATGGATCTCGATACTGCCGCGGGTCGCGAAGCCGTATTCGGCTGCCGGGTAACGGTGAACCGCAAAGCCCAGTCGTTGGTAGAAGTCCATGGCCGCCGCTACGTCCCGCACAGCGAAGATGGGGGAGATCCGTTCCATTGGTCAAGCGTGGCAGAGATCGGCGAGGGACCCAACAGTCAAGTACCGATCGCCGATCGGCAGGGCCGCGCCAGCGAGCGGTAGATCCGCTCGACCAACCGGATCTCGGCAGAAGCGGGAGCAACCGCTCACGCCGCGGGTCAACGGTCCGTCCCAGAATC
>CAWITL010000008.1:0-486614 GCA_963839015.1 uncultured Actinomycetota bacterium
CGTCAGGAACGCTGCCCACCCTGGCTGCCGGCCCGCACACAGTGGTGCTCTTCCGAGACGGTCAGGAAGTCTCACGCGCCTCGCTGCGCGGCTAGCGGCCCGCGCCCCATTCCCGGGTGCTCCAGGATCCGGTGAGGGTGTCAGCGATTTGTTAATCCTCAGTCGAGCGGCGGTTGTGGCTGTATTCGGAAGCCACCGGCCCGGACTGCCCCTGGTACTTCGACCCGAGATCGGGGTGCCCGTAGGGACGCTCAACCGGCTCGTCGATCCTCATGAAGGAGATCTGCCCGATTTTCATGCCGGGCCAGAGCCGGATCGGCAGCGTCGCGACGTTGCTCAGCTCGAGGGTGATCTGCCCGTTGAATCCGGCGTCGATGAAGCCGGCGGTCGCATGGATCAAAATCCCGAGACGGCCGAGGCTGGACTTGCCATCGACCCGGGCAACCACGTCATCGGGGAGACCGATGCGCTCGATCGTGCTCCCGAGGACGAACTCGCCCGGATGCAGCACGAAGGGCGAACCCTCGGCGATCTCGACGAGTTCGGTGAGGTCAGTGTGAGCTTCGTAGGGGTCGATGTATTCAGCGGTGTGGTTACGAAAGACCCGGATCCCGCGCCCCAGCCGAACGTCGACGCTCGCCGGCTGGATCTGGTCGTCTTCCAGGGGCTCGAGTACGAGCCTGCCCTCGGCGAGCAGCTTTCGCACCGTTCGGTCGGACAGGATCATGGCGCTCCCAAGGGTGGCCAAAGCGGCTTGCTGGGACTTGATGGCGACGGCCGGAATGCTTCTGAGACTACGAGGAATCGACGGCTGGCTGAACCCGGCACTCCGATCCGCAGCCGCCCGCTATCCTGGGCAGGCGCCACAGCGCGCGGGTGTAGTTCAGCGGCAGAACATCAGCTTCCCAAGCTGAGAACGCGGGTTCGATTCCCGTCACCCGCTCCACATGACCGGGTGACCCTCAGCCGCCACATGCCGCGATGGCAATAGGTGCAGGGGCGCTCAGCCCTGAGCGGCCTCGTACGCCTCGCGCAATTCCCGGCTCACCCGGCCGCGCGTGGAGACCTCGTATCCATTTTCGACCGCCCACGCGCGCACCGTGGCCGGGTCGGCCCCTTGGGCAACGCTGGATCGGCGGGCGCCGGCTCGGCCGCCTCGCACCCCGCGGCCGGCGGCGATATACGGAGCCAGGGCCTGACGCAGTGCCTCAGCGTTCTTCGCGTTGAGGTCGATCTCGAACGATTTTCCGTCGAGCGCGAAGGTCACCGACTCAGCCGCCGCGCCACCCGACAGGTCATCCTCGAGCTGAACGATCGTTCGTCTGGACATTGGGAGAGCTTAAGCCCTGGCTAGCCGGAATCGCCTGTGTCGCGCTAACGAACGATTGATTTATTAGCCAATGTGACCGGATTGCGCCACTAACGCCTCTTCGAAGTCAAGGGCGTCCAATGGCGGCGCGAAGTAATAGCCCTGTCCCTTCGCGCATTCATGGTCCAGCAGCTGTTCGAGCTGCGCTTCGGTTTCGACACCCTCTGCGACGACGTCCAGATTCAAGGCACGTGCGAGCGCGACAATCGAATCCACGATGGCCGTGTCAGTCGTCGTGATACCGATTCCGGTGACGAAACTGCGATCGATCTTCAGGGCCGACACCGGAAAGCGCTGCAGATAACTCAGGGACGCATACCCGGTCCCGAAGTCGTCGAGCGCAATGCGCACGCCTTGTGACGTGAGCTTGCGCAAATCAGCTACGACGGAGTCGTCGGCGTCGAACAACACTCGCTCGGTCATCTCCAGGCACAACCGGCTCGGATCGATGCCGGCCGCCGCCGTCGCCTCAAGGGCATGACCGGTGAGCGCACGGTCGGATGCCTGCCGGCCGGAGACGTTGACGGCCATCGAGAAGTCCCCGATCCCGGGGATCTCCTGCCAGCGGCCAAGCTGACGGCAAGCCTCCGTGAGGACCCAGCCGCCGATCGGCAGGATCAGATCACTGTCTTCGAGCACGTCGATGAAGGAGCCCGGGCGCAGCATCCCACGCTCCGGGTGGGCGATGCGCAGCAGCGCCTCCGCTCCGCTGAGCCGACCGGTATTGAGGTCGATTACCGGCTGATACTGCAGGCGCAGCCAACCGTTGGCGACGGCGTCACGCGCATCCTGCTCGATACGTAGCCGCTCATTCGCCGTCGTGCTCAGGCTCTGGCGAAACACCTCATACCTGCGCCGGCCCCGCCGCTTGGCCTCGAACATCGCCCGGTCGGCCTGCAGCAGCAGCTGCTCGGGCTCGCTCTCGGGCGACGTGGTCAACGCAATGCCGATGCTGACGCTGAGCTGCAGGGTCGCGTCGTCGTGCTCGGGGAGTCGGATGACCTCGCCGATAGCTTCCGACACCTGGTCGGCAAGGCGCGTCGCCACCCCGGTAACTCCGGTAGCGCCGCGACGGGCCGCCCGGGCCGCGGTCACGATGACGAACTCATCCCCGGCCAGGCGTGCCGCCGTGTCCGGGCTGTCGACCAACGAGTCCAACCGGCGACCGACCTCGGCCAGCACGTCGTCGCCGACGCTGTGGCCATAGGTGTCGTTGATGTCTTTGAAGCGGTCAAGGTCGATGTGGAGAACGACGATCGCACCGGGTTGTCGGTCGAGGTTGTCGACGGCCACCCGAAAGCGGTCGAGCAGCAGGTGCCGGTTTGCCAGCCCGGTCAGCGGGTCGTGCAGGGAGCGCTCCTCGAGCGTCGCCTGCGCCTGCACCCGCTCGGTGACGTCACGCCAGGTGGCGATCACCTCCGCAGCATCGAGCCGGGTGGCCCTGATGTCGAAGTAGCGCCCACCGTCATCGCCGGGCTGGTGCACCGCCTCGAGGACGAGTTCGCGACCATCGCTGAGCACCCTGCGGTAGTGGGAGAGCAGGCGGGCGGCATTGGTGGACCCGAGGTTTGACACCAGCGTGCCGACCCGTGGACTGCCGGGCCGTCCGTTGGAGAAGCTGACGACGAAATCGACGATCTCGCGGGACTCCGGAGAGCGGGTGACCGCGGTGACGACGGCGACGGGGTCGACAACGCTCCCCAACGCCGTACGGAAACGACGCTCATTTCGGCGCGCGGCATCGTCACGCGTCGCTACGTCATTCGTCAGCGAGAGCGCGTACGTCTTCAGACCCTGCGGTCCGCTGTCCTGCATGTGCCCCCGAGTCAGGGTGTGACAAATTGGCTCGCGCACAGCTCAGGGCGCGTTCAGCGGTCCCGAGTATGCAAGCGGCCGGCAACGAAACCGGTGACATTCGCCCGTGTCCGGGCCAAGCCGCCCCCGGTATAACGCTGCGTCGCGGTGGCGATGCAATCCGTCAGGCGTTAGGGCCCGCCGCGAGCGATCAGCGACCAGTGCCCTCGTACGCCCAGGGCGGCTCCCCCATGCGAAGCCGATGGCGTGCCCCGACGACCGTCGCGTCACGCAGTTCGTAGCCGGCGTCGCCCTCCCAGAGCGCGACGACGTCCTGCTTCGCCGGATCGTTTTCGCGAGGGAGAAACGCGATGTGAGTCTCGAAATAAGGCGGGGTGGCCTGCCGCGCGGCCGCCAGTACCTCAGCGACCGACTGCCTCTGCGCCAGGTCCCAGAGCGTCATCCAGGTCGGAGGCAGCAGGTCCACCCGGCCCTCGTCGCGGGCAGCGATCGCGTCCGCCGGCCTGACCCACTCGTGCTCGGTGATCTCGCTGCCGTCGACCGTGACACCGCCGGCGCTCGGAGCGGCAACCACGAAAAACCAGGTGAGGAATCGCTTCGGGCTCTCGGGAGGGGGACACCATTGGGAGTAGGGGACGAGCGCAGCCGGATCGACAATCACTCCCGCCTCCTCCACCGTCTCCCGAGCAGCACCCTGGCGAGCGGCCTCGAGTGAAAGTGGATCAAGGCCGTCCTCGGGATCGATCCGACCACCCGGAAACACCCAGGCTTCCGGCGCGAAGGAGGCCTTCGCCGTACGGCGCAGCAACAGCACTTCAAGGCCGGCGTCTGCGTCGCGCACCAGAATCACGCTGGCGGCGGGAAATACCTCGGAGGGCGCCTTGGCTGGCTGGTTTTTGGCAGGCTCTGACACGTGACGGATCGTAGGCCCGCCTGCCGTGGCACCGTGAAGCGGTGATCCCTTCCGAGTCCCCACCCGGGATCTTGGTCGTCTGCACTGGCAATGTCTGCCGTTCGCCGATGGCCGAGGCGCTCTTGCGTCACCACCTCAATGCCACCGATCTTTCGCTGCCGGTGAGCTCGGCCGGCACCCTGGGTTGGAACTCAGCGGGAGCCACCGATCACACCGTCACCGCGCTGCAGGAACGTGGAGTGTCGCTGGACAGCCATGTGAGCAGGCGCATGAACGCCGGGCTGATTTCGGCGGCAAGCCTGGTGGTGGCGATGACCAACGACCATGCCGACGCCGTACGCAATCACTACGCGGACGCGGCACCCCGCACTTTTGTGCTCGGACAGCTGGTGCGGCTCGGCGAGCGCCGGGGTCCACGCGGCGACCTGAAATTCGAGTGCTGGCTCGAAGAAGTCGACCAGCTGCGCGACCCGGCCCGTCGGCGCGCTCTCCCGCGCGACGAGATCCGTGATCCGCTGGGCGAGCCACTCGAGGCCTACCAGCTGCTCGCCGCCCAGCTCGACGATCTGACCAGCCGGCTGGCCCGGCTGATCGGCGGCCCGAAGTCGGCCAATTCGGCTCCCGGTATGGCAGCCATCTCGGCCGTCGGTCAAGATGGCCTGAACTGAAAAGCTAGAACCTCGTTGCAAACGCTTCTCACCTGACTGCTGGAGTGCCCGTGGCCGCGCAAACCTTTACCGAGCAGGACGTCCAGGACTTTCAATTCGAGGGCCAGGACGTGCCGTGGCTGCTCAACCACTGGGCGACCGAGAAGCCGGACCACCCCTTCCTGATCTGGGAGCCCAAAGACGGGTCCAGCCGCACCTGGACCTATGGCGAGTTCGTGTCCGACGTCAACCGGATCGCCGCGGGTTTGCATGGGCACGGGATCGTCAAGGGCGACAAGGTCTTGCTCCACGCAGACAACTGTCCGGAGGCGATCCTGGCCTGGTACGCGATTGCGACGGTGGGCGCCGTGGCCGTCAACACCAATACCCGCAGCGTCGCCGCCGAGCTCAACTACTTCGCCGAGCACGCTCGCTGCGTCGCCGCGATCACCCAGCCACAATTCGCCGCGCTCGTGGCCGAAAACGCGCCTGCACTGAAGTGGATAGCGGTCACCGCTGACAACAGCGGCGAGGCCGCCACCGAGACCCTGCCCGACGGGGTGGAGACCTTCGAGAGCCTCTACGGCAATGCGGCCGACTACCCGGGACGGCCGGCCGAGCCGATGCTCCCGGTCGGGATCATGTACACCTCCGGCACCACCTCACGTCCTAAAGCGGTCGTCCACACGCACGCGAACGCCATCTGGGCGACCCGGGTCGGGCCGAACAACATCGATCTCACCGGCGACGACATCTACCTGATCTTTCTGCCGTTCTTCCACGTCAACGCCCAGAGCTGGAGCATCTGGTCGATCCTCGGCGTGGGCGGCACCATCGTGCTGCAGCCCAAATTCTCGGTGAGCCGCTTCTGGGACGTGGTCGTGCGCCGCGGCGTCACGCACATCTCCTTGATCCCTTTCGTCTTCAAGGCGCTGATGCTCCCCGACAAGCCGGCCAACTCCCTGCGCGTGGGCGTCTTCGGCCTGGTGGTACCTGAGTTGGAAGCGGTCTTCGGATTCCGGGTACTGGCGGCGTATGGAATGACTGAGACCGTCACGCACGCAATCCACACCGAGGTCAAGGGACTGCACAACCCGTCGAAGGCGATGGGGCACGCCACCCCGGGCTACCAGCTCGCGGTGGTCAACCCCGAGACCGGAGAACTGTGCCGCGACGGCTCGATCGGCGAGCTCTGGGTTCGCGGCGTGCGCGGACAGCAGATCTTCCTGGAGTACTTCGACAATCCCGAAGCGAACGCCAAGAGCTTCACCGAGGACGGCTGGTTCAAGACCGGCGACATGGTCCGTATCGGTGAGGGCGGCAATTACTTCTACAGCGAGCGGGACAAGGACGTGCTGAAGGTCGGCGGCGAAAACGTCTCCGCCCGTGAGGTGGAAGACATGGCGCGCACTGTCCCCGGCATTGCCGAGATCGCTGTGGTCGCACAGACGCACGACTTCCTCGGTGAGGTTGCGGTGGCCTTTGTGATCAAGGGCCCCGGTGCGGAAGCGGACGACGCCGTATTCGAGAAAGCGATCATTGACGTCTGCGCCAAGAACCTGGCCGACTTCAAAGTTCCTCGTTCGGTCTACTTCGTCGATGAATTTCCACGCGCCACCCTCGACAAGATCGCCAAGAACAAATTGCGGGAACTGGCAGATGCACAGCTGACGTCCAGCTAAAAGCGAGCGCAGCTGGGCAAGGTTGTTAGGGATGTCTTCCGACACCCTCACCAGACCCGGTCTTGCGGTCCTTCCCGCGACGGCGCAGACGGCGCAGACGCCGGAGGCCAGACCGGGGACGTATCCCGGCGGCACCAGAAGCGGCCTCGCGTGGCTCGATGTCCTTCGGATCGGCGCCATCGTGGCCGTCGTCGTCATCCATGCGGTCAGTACCGCCACCAGGTCCTCGGGGACGGGTTGGCATCCCGCCGCCTGGTGGGGGGCCAACCTGCTCAATTCGGCCTGCCTCTGGTGCGTGCCGGTCTTTGTCATGGTGAGCGGCGCGCTGCTACTCGACCCGGCGAAACGGGTGATGAGCAGCGACTTCCTGCGTCGGCGCGCGGTGCGCATCGGAGTGCCGCTGGTTTTCTGGATCGGGGTCTACCTGGTCTTCCAGCGCCAGTTCTACGGCCAGGATCTCAGCGTGGGCATGGCCGTCAAGGCGGTCGCGTCAGGCGACCCGTTCCTGCAGCTGTATTTCCTTTTCATCGTCGCCGGGCTCACGGCTCTGACGCCCATTCTTCGTAAGTTGATCGAGCATTCCAGCCGCCGTGAGCTCTACTGGATGACCGGAGCGGCACTTGGTTTCGGTATGGTCGAACACGCCTTTCGGGAGCTGGGCGGCGGCGGTGGCTTCAACGCCATCACCCGGTTCCTGCCCTACGTCGGCTATTACCTGGCGGGCTACGTACTTCGGACGGCCGAGGTCAACGAGTGGACTCAGCGCCTTTCGCGCCGGCTCTTCCTCGCCGGCTGGCTCGCAACAGCAATCGGGAGCGGGGCGCTCGCGGCTCGTTACGGCTGGACCAGCAATGGTTATTTCCTCTACGACTACCTCAGCCCCACCGTGATGGTCATGTCGCTGGCAGCCTTCGCCGCCGCCCGCAGCTGGCAACCCGCGCGCATCTCCGATCATCGGCTTCGCCAGCTTGGCGGCGCGACCTTCGGGGTCTTCCTGATCCACCCGCTGCTGCTCTTTCCGATCATGCGCAGCCTGAATCTGCCCGATACCGCTGACATCGGGCGCACCGTGCTGTGGGCCGTTCCACTCGCTGTCGGCGTCTGCCTTGCCGCGGCCGCGATCGCGCTCGTCGTTGCCCGGATCCCTGGGCTGCGCCGCCTGCTCTGCTGACACCGGTCGCCGCGCGCGGCCTTTGCTGCCGGAATCAGGTGAGGCGCGTCATACGGGTGACCACGTGTACAAGGTGCCTACTGGTGGGTAGCCTTGAGCTAAGTTACCGGCGAGTACGTTTGAGCCTCGCCGCCTCCAGCGGAAGGTTCGCACTCATGGGGCACTACAAAAGTAATCTGCGGGATCTCGAGTTCAACCTCTTTGAAGTGTTCGGCGCCGACCAGGCGCTTGGCCGCGGTCCGTTCGCACAGATGGACGTCGACACCGCGCGCGACGTGCTCAAAGAGATGGAGCGGCTCTGTACCGAGGATCTCGCTGAGTCTTTCGCCGATGCCGATCGACACCCTCCCGTCTTCGACGCAGCCACCCACTCGGTCACCCTCCCCGAGTCGTTCAAGAAGAGCTACCAAGCACTCATGGACGGCGAGTGGTATCGGCTCTCGCTGCCGGAGAATCTCGGCGGCCTCGGCGCCTCCCCGTCGATTGTTTGGGCAGCCAGCGAGATGATGCTGGGCGCCAACCCGGCCCTTTTCATGTACATGGCCGGCGGTAATTTCGCGGCCATCATCGACCGGCTTGGTACCTCCGAGCAGAAGGTCTTCGCCCAGACCATGGTCGACCGCCAGTGGGGCGCCACCATGGTGCTGACCGAGCCCGACGCAGGCTCTGACGTCGGCGCCGGTCGCACGACCGCGCACGACCAGGGCGACGGCACCTGGCACATCGATGGGGTCAAGCGCTTCATCACCAGCGGTGACTGGGACATCCCGGAAAACATCGTCCATCTCGTCCTGGCGCGCCCGGACGGCGCCGGTCCAGGCACCAAGGGCCTCAGCCTCTTCATCGTCCCCAAGTACCACGTCACCGACTGGGCCACCGGCGAGCTGGGTGAGCGCAACGGTGCCTTCGTCACCAACGTCGAGAAGAAGATGGGCCTGAAGGTCTCCGCCACGTGCGAGGTCACCTTCGGCCAGAACGGCACCCCGGCCGTCGGCTACCTCGTCGGCGACGTCCATGACGGCATCGCTCAGATGTTTCAGGTGATTGAGTACGCCCGGATGATGGTCGGCACGAAGGCCATCTCGACGCTGTCGACGGGCTATTTGAATGCGCTGGACTTCGCCAAGAGCCGCGTCCAGGGGCCGGATCTGACGCAGCAGACCGACAAGTCGGCACCCCGCGTCACGATCACCCACCACCCTGACGTCCGGCTCATGCTGATGAAGCAGAAGGCCTGGGCGGAGGGCATGCGTGCGCTGGTGCTGTACACGGCCCACATCCAGGACGAGATCGCGCTCGCCGAAGCCGACGGCAGCGATCCGAAGGCGGCAAACCTGCTGGTACGCCTGAACGACCTCTTGCTGCCGGTGGTGAAGGCCTACGGATCGGAAAGGGGCTACGAGCTGCTGGCGACCTCGCTCCAGATCCTCGGAGGATCGGGCTACCTGCAGGACTACCCCATCGAGCAATACATCCGCGATGCCAAGATCGACACGCTGTACGAGGGCACCACGTCCATCCAGGGGATGGACTTCTTCTTCCGCAAGATCATCCGCGACAAGGGCAAGGCGCTCAACCACATCTCCCGTGAGATGCGCGAATTCGCCAAGGGCGACACCGGTCACGACGACCTGTCGGCGGAGCGTCAGCTGCTCGACCACGCCATGGACGACTGGGAAGCCATCGTGGGCGCGATGGTCGGCCACCTCATGACGACGGCCGAGGAGCGTCGCAACGTCTACAAGGTCGGACTGAACACCACCCGGCTGCTCATGACGGCCGGTGACGTCACGGTCGCCTGGCTGCTGCTGCGCCAGGCAGAGGTGGCGCTCGCCGCGCTCAACGCGCAGACGCCTCCTTCGGCTCGCGACAAGGCCTTCTACGAGGGCAAGGTGGCGACCGCGAAGTGGTTCGCCCGCAACGTGCTGCCGACCCTCTCCAGCCAGCGGGCCATCGCCGAAAGCATCGACCTGGACCTGATGGACCTGGCCGAAGAGTCGTTCTGACGCGCTAGCCGCAGCACCCGCCGCCGCAGCATCCGCCACCAGCGGCCTGCTGGGGGGCGGCCATGGGCAGCGGGGTCGTACCCCCGTTACCGCCAAAGCCACCCACGGCTACGGGCGTGAAGACGCGCGTGGTGTCGGTGTGGCCGGTGGGGCAGGGAGCCGGCGCGGTGGTGGACTCCGCCATGGCACGGCGTACGACGAAGGCGTCGCCGCAGGTGTGACAGCGGAATTCGTAGGCAGGCATGACTTCAGGTTAGGCCAGTACGAAGACAGCCGTCATGCGAGTGCGAGCAGCAGCCGCGGATCGGTGACCATCGCACCCACGGCGGCCAGGAACTGCGAGGCCACCTGACCGTCGACGATCCGGTGGTCGAACGACATCGACAGCTGCACGACATCGCGTACGGCCAGTTCACCTTGGTGCACCCACGGCTGGGGCTTGATGGCCCCCAGACAGAGGATGGCGCTTTCGCCGGGGTTGAGAATCGGCGTGCCCCCGTCGACGCCGAAAACTCCCACATTCGTAATGGTCAGCGTGCCGGCGGCGAGGTCTGCGGGGCGCGTGTGGCCCTCCCGCGCCGTCATGGTGAGCTCTCCCAATGCGGAGGCAAGTGCGACCAGCGACAGGTTGCCGGCGTCTTTGATGTTCGGCACCAGCAGGCCACGCGGGGTCGCTACCGCGATCCCCAGGTTGATCTGATCGTGGAGCACGATCTCCTGCGCTGCGGCGTCGAATCCCGAGTTGATGAGGGGCGTCTCGCGAACCGCGACACACACCGCGCGGGCGACGACCGCGAGCGGGGTGATCGGGGCAGCGGCGAACTCCGGCCGGGCGGCCAGAGCGGTGCGCAGCCGCAGCGTCTCGGTGGCATCGACGGTCAGGAAGACGGTCGCGTGTGGGGCGGTGAACGCGCTCTGGGTCATTGCGTCGGCCATGGCCTTGCGCAAGCCGTGCAGCGGCATTCGGCCACCGGTCTGGTCGGAGGTGCCTTGGGATGGGTGGTCGGCGCGCTGTCGTGACAGTGACGGGCCGGGTGGTCGTGACAGTGACGGGCCGGGTGGTCGTGACAGTGACGGGCCGGGTGGGGCGGGAGCGACCGCTCCGACGTCCTCACGCGTGATGCTCCCGGCCGGGCCTGACCCGCGGATCGTGCGTAGATCGACGCCCAGATCACGGGCGAGCTTGCGGACCGGAGGCTTCGCCAGCACCGTGACGTCGGGAGCCGGCTGTGAGTGCGCCTCAGAATGCAGGGGCGGCATGAACGCGCTCGGGACGAGGGCCGGAACGGCGGCCATGCGTCGCCTGCGGCGGCTTTGCGCCGGCCGGGGGCCGTACCCGACCAGCATCGCCTCGGACGCAGGCGCGGCGCCTGAATCGCCGCCACCCGTCTGGGGATCCTCTCCGTGCTCGTCGGCGGATGTCTCGATACTGATGATCGTGGTGCCCACCAGCACCGTCTTGCCGGTGGGAACGTGCAGGGCGCGTACGACGCCCGCCCACGGAGAAGGCACCTCGACGGCAGCCTTCGCGGTCTCGACCTCGACGATCGGCTGATTCAGCGCGACCTCGTCTCCCTCGGAGACGAGCCAGCCCAGGATGTCGGCCTCCGTCAGGCCCTCGCCGAGGTCGGGCAACGCGAAATGTCTCAGCATGATCAGAACGCCAGCGACCGGTCGACCGCGTCGAGCACCCGGTCGATGTCGGGAAGGTAGCTGCTGTCGTGCCGTGACGCCGGGTAGGGCGTGTCAAACCCGCCGACCCGCAGCACGGGCGCTTCGAGTGCGTAGAAAGCCTGTTCGCTGACCTGGGCCGCGATGTCAGCCGCCAGAGAGCCGGCGGGAGGCGCCTCGGAGACCACGACGACGTGGCCGGTGCGACGGGCGGCCTCCACCACCGGGTCGAGATCGAGCGGCGACAAGGTGCGCAGATCGATGACCCCGATATCAACCCCGTCGTCAGCCGCCGCCTCTGCCGCGGCCAGAGCCGTGTGTACCGACGGACCGTAGGACACCAGCGTCGCTGCGGTGCCCTCGCGAACCACCGCCGATGCGTGCAGCGGCGGGAGTGGGCGACCCGGCGCGAGGTCGACGGGGCCGCGCTCCCAGTAGCGCCGCTTTGGCTCGAAGAAGATCACCGGGTCGTCGCTGGCGATGGCCTGCTGGATCATGCCGAACGCGTCGGCTGGATTGCTGCAGGCCACCACCTTGAGCCCGGCGGTGTGCACGAAATAAGCCTCGGGGCTTTCGCTGTGATGCTCGACGGCGCCGATACCGCCACCGAAAGGAATCCGAATGGTCACCGGCATCCCCACGAGGCCACCGGTCCGGTAGTGCAGCTTGGCGAGCTGGCTGACGATCTGGTCGAAGGCCGGGTAGACGAAACCGTCGAACTGGATCTCACACACCGGCCGATATCCGCGCATCGCCAGCCCGATGGCCGTGCCGACGATGCCGGATTCCGCAAGCGGGGTATCGATCACGCGACCTTCACCGAAGTCCTTCTGAAGCCCGTCAGTCACCCGGAAAACACCTCCGAGCGTCCCGACGTCTTCTCCCATCACAAGGACACGGTCGTCGCTCTCCATCGATCTGCGCAAACCGGCGTTGAGCGCCTTGGACATGCTGAGGCTCTCGACGGGCCCGTCGCTGCTCGACTCGGCCATCAGTTCGGCGCCTCCAAAGTCGCCAGATAGTCGGCGTACGCGCGGCGTTGCTCCCGGAGCGGTCCGGTTTGCTCCGCGTAGACGCCGTCGAACATTTCGAGCGGATCCGGGTCAGGCATGCTCAGGCATTCCGCGCGCAACCTCGCCGCCAGCACGTCAGCCTCCTGGTCTAGCGCCTCGAACCAGGACCGGTCGGCGATCTGCTGGCGATAGAGGTAGGCCTTCAGCCGCTCCAACGGATCCTTGAGCTTCCAGGACTCCAGGTCAGATGCCAACCGATAGCGCGTCGGGTCATCGGACGTGGTGTGCGCCGCCATCCGATAGGTGACCGCCTCGATCAAGACGGGACCCTGGCCGGTCCGGGCCGCCTCGAGCGCCGCCTTCGTCACCGCATAGCAGGCCAGCACATCGTTGCCGTCGACCCGAATCCCAGGGAACCCGAATCCCTGCGAGCGGTCGACGATCGGGACCCGGCTCTGTCGGTCGCTCGGCTGGGAGATGGCCCACCCGTTGTTCTGGCAGAAGAAGACGACGGGGGCCTGGAAGACGCTGGCGAACACAAAGCTTTCGTTCACGTCGCCCTGGCTCGAGGCCCCGTCACCGAAGTAGGCGATGACTGCCTCCCCGTCCTCCCCGACAGCACCATCCTTGGCCACCCCCATCGCGTAACCGGTGGCGTGCAGGGTCTGGCTGCCGATCACGATCGAATACAGGGCGCAGCGGTATTTGGCGGGATCCCAGCCACCGAGCGACACCCCGCGAAACATGCCCAGCAGCAGCCCGGGGTCGACCCCCCGGCACCACGTCACCCCGTGGTCGCGGTAGGTCGGAAAGGCATAATCCGTCGTGCGCATCGCCCGGCCGCTGCCGACCTGGGCAGCTTCCTGGCCCAGGCAGCTCGCCCACAGCCCCAGCTCACCCTGGCGCTGCAGGGCCGTCGCTTCGACGTCGATCCTGCGTACCAGCGCCATATCGCGGTAGAGCGCCCGGTAATCGCTGTCCGTCAGACCCAAGAGTGCCTGGTCATACTCCGGATCAGCTACCCGCTCGCCCTCGGGCGTGAGCAGCTGCACGGCGGAGACGCTGGCACGCGGCGGAGGCAAAACACTCATGCCGCACCTCCTCATCAGCCAGGATAGGACGCCGGGATCGCCGTCGACCCGCATGACCGCTGCGCCGAGTGTCGTGTCTCGGCAAGTGAGGCGAGCGTATCCGCGGGGGGCTACTTTAGAGCGCACGGGAGCCCGGCTACGGGCTGAGAGGGAGGCCACACCTCCGACCGTCAACACCTGATCCGGATCATGCCGGCGAAGGGAACGGAGTCGCGGATGAGCGATCGCGCTGACCCTACTGACCGCGTCGACCATGCCGACCGTGCCGACATCGCGGTGGTTGGCGGCGGAGTCATCGGTCTGGCCATTGCGTTCCGCCTGGCTACGGCGGGCCTGGGCCGGGTCTGCGTCTACGACCCCGAGCTGGCCAGCCCGGCTCCCATCCAGAGCAGCTGGGCCGCAGCCGGCATGTTGGCACCGGTCACGGAGGTCCACTACGGCGAGGAAGCGCTCCTGACGCTGACTCTCGCCTCCCGAGACCGCTGGGCCGCCTTTGCAGATCAGGTACGTGACGCCGGCGGCATCGACCCCGGCTACCGCAACGAAGGCACCCTGTCCGTCGCGCGAGACGGGGACGATCTGGCCCGGCTGGAAGAGGTAGCGGTCTTTCAAACGAAGCTCGGCCTCGAGGTCAGCCGGCTGCGAGCCGGCGAGGTGCGTCAGCTCGAGCCGGCGCTATCGCCGCGGGTACGCGCCGGGTTCCTGGTCGCTGGGGACCACAGCGTCGACAACCGGGCGCTCGTACTGGGACTGCGTCAGGCCTGCCTGCACGCGGGAGTGAGCCTGGTCGCAAGGCAGGTGCCCGATCTCGGCGCGCTCGACGCCGCCACCGTCGTCCTGGCGGCGGGCGCTGCCAGCAGCCGGCTGGTCCCCGGACTCCCCGTCCGCCCGGTGAAGGGCCAGCTGCTCCACCTGCGCGGCGAGCCGCTCCTGACCCGGACAGTGCGCGGCGTCGACACCTACCTGGTGCCGCGAGCCGACGGCCGGCTGATCGTGGGCGCCACCGTGGAGGAGAAAGGTGACGACCTGACCTCCACCGCGGGCGGTGTCTACGAGCTGTTGCGCGCCGCTTACGAACTACTCCCAGGGGTGACCGAGCTGGCCTTTACTGAGGCGGTCGTAGGGTCTCGCCCCGGAACTGCTGACAACGCTCCCCTGCTCGGCCGTATCGACGAGCGGCTGGTCGTCGCCACCGGGCACTACCGCAATGGGATCCTGCTCGCGCCGGTGACCGCTGACCTCGTGCTCGAGTTGCTGGCGACCGGACGGCTGCCGTCGCTCGGCGCTCCCTTCTCCCCGGATCGGTTCGCATGATCATCACTTTGAACGGCGCGGCGGCTGCCGTTCCGGAGGGCACCTCACTGGAAGGCCTGCTGGTGCGCGGCGGCCACGAAAGCGGGCAGCGCGGAGTCGCCATTGCCATGAATGGCGAGGTCGTACCCCGTGGAATGTGGCCCCGGCAGCTGGTCACCGAAGGCGACATGGTGGAGCTGCTGATAGCGACGCAAGGAGGCTGAGTCATGGATGACCCACTCCTGCTCGCTGGCGAGAGCTTTGCCAGCCGCCTGATCCTGGGCACCGGCGGCGCGTCCAGCATGAGCTCGCTCGAAGCTGCCGTGACGGCATCCGGCACTGAGATCGTGACGGTCGCGTTGCGCCGGCTGGATCCGTCGTCCCAGGCCGGCGGCGGAGTCATGAGCGTCGTCGAGCGTTGTGGCGCCCGGGTGCTTCCGAACACGGCGGGCTGCTACACCGCGCGCGATGCGGTTCTTACCGCACAGCTCGCCCGCGAAGCGTTCGAGACCGATTGGGTGAAGCTCGAAGTCATCGGCGACGACCGCACGCTGCTTCCCGATGCGGTGGAGCTGGTGGACGCTGCCGGCCGGCTCGTCGACGACGGATTCCAGGTGTTCGCCTACACCACCGACGACCCGATTCTTGGTCGACGACTGGCCGACGCCGGGGTCGCGGCGGTGATGCCGCTGGGCTCGCCGATCGGCAGCGGCGCGGGCATCCGTAACCCCTACAACATCGCCATCATGCGCGAGCTGATCGAGCAGCCACTGATCCTCGACGCCGGCATCGGGACCGCCTCGGATGCGGCACTGGCGATGGAACTCGGGTGCGACGGGGTGCTGCTGGCAACGGCCGTCACCCGTGCGCAGGAGCCGGCCCTGATGGCTGAGGCCATGCGACGAGCAGTCGAAGGTGGCCGGCTCGCCAGACGCGCCGGCCGCATCCCGCAGCGCCTCTACGCTCAGGCGTCGACCCCAACGCTCGGACTCGCCGACCTGTCAGGCGTCCGGACCAACGATAGCGGGGTTGACTGACCGGGTGCCGATCAGCTCTGGTGCCGCGCTGGCGGACCTGACCACCATCGGTGTGGGTGGACCCGCGCGACGCGTGCTCGAGGTGGCTTCCACGGCCGCGCTCGTGGCGGCCGTACGCGAGGCCGATGTGCAGGGTGAGCCGGTGCTGCTGCTCGGCGGCGGGAGCAACGTGGTGGTGTCTGACAGCGGCTTCCCCGGCGTGGTCGTACTCATTCGCACCACCGGGATCACGTGCCGCGGTGACCGCGTGACCGCTGCTGCCGGCGAGCCCTGGGACGCGCTGGTCAGCTACGCGGTCTCCCATCAACTGGCCGGCATCGAGTGCCTCGCGGGTATCCCCGGGCTGGTTGGAGCCACACCGATCCAGAATGTCGGCGCCTACGGCCAGGAGGTCAGCGAAGTCATCCGACGGGTGAGTGCCTACGACCGCCGCGAGGGTGCCGTCCGCGACCTGACGTTCGACGAATGCGGCTTCGGATACCGCACGAGCCGGTTCAAATCCCAACCCGACCGATGGGTCGTCACCGAGGTCGAATTCGGTTTGCGCGAAAGCGCGCAAAGTGGCCCGCTGCGCTACGGCGAACTCTCCCGGGCGTTGCAGCTCACCGCGGCGGCCTCCGCCCCACTGGACGCCGTCCGCGAGGCGGTGCTGCTGCTGCGCCGCAAGAAAGGCATGGTGCTCGACCCGACGGATCCGGACACGGCCAGTTGCGGATCGTTCTTCACCAACCCCGTCTTGGACGCGCAGGCGTACGCCCAGCTGTCCGCCCGGGTAGCCGCAGATGTCCCGCGGTTCGCCGAACCGGATGGCCGCTTCAAGGTGCCCGCGGCGTGGTTGATCGAGCGGGCCGGTTTCGCGAAGGGATTCGGCGCCGAGGTCAGCCGCGGCAGAGCCCGACTGTCGTCCAAGCACCCGCTGGCCATCACCAACCGCGGCGGCGCTACCGCTGCCGAAATCCTCACCGTCGCCAGAGCGGTCCGTGACGGCGTACGCGAGACGCTTGGCGTGGTCCTCGTCAACGAGCCGGTGCTGATCGGCGAGCAGCTCTAACGAGGTAGCAGGAAGATCATCAAGGTCGACCACACAACATGGGTAGTCGCGGACGCCAGGATCCCCCGGCTCGCCCGGCGCTCCATCGCAAAGAGGGCACCCATCAAGGCAGCGGCGAGCACGAGCATCGCGTTGCCGGATGCGGCCGTCACCACGACGTAGCAGATGGTCGAGTAGAGCGCCGGCCGCCTATTGGCGAAGGCGCCATAGAGGGCGCCGCGGAAGAAGACCTCCTCGGCGACCCCGTTGACCAAGGTGATCGCGACCAGCAAGGCCCGCGATCCGTGGTCAGCGCGGGCGATGACGTCGTCGACGGCGTGGTGCAGCGTCGGGATCCAGCTGACCGCCTCAGCACCGATGGCGAACACGGCAAATGCGAACAGTCCCAGCAGCGCCGGACCGATGATCTCCCGGCGTGGGCCAAGCTGCACCGGTCCGGACAGCAGGCCGCCGAGCAGCCACACCCCCGCGAGGATGCCTGCCAGAACGTAAAACCCGGTGGTACCGGCTGGACGTGCGAAAGCGAGCCCGAGCAGGACCGTGCCGACCACGAGGGTGAGGGCGACAACAACGCGTCGACGCCCTTGACCGGCCGACGCTTGCGCGGGTGGGGATTCGACAGCGGGCTCGACCAGATTGCGTACCAGATCAGGAACGTGCACTCGTCGCCTCGCGCTCGGCCAAAGCCTGGCGCACCGCCTCGTCGAAAGGTGTGGGCTCCCAATCGACCATCCGCTCGAGGGAGTTGTCGTGCACAACGACCTCGTTGCTCATGGAGCCGACGAGGTTACGGGCGGTCTGCAGATCGACGGTGGTGACCAGCGCCAGCCAGAGCGAGGAAAGCTTGGGGGTGAGCAGCGGGACCGGCACGACGAGGAGGGGCCGATGGCTGACCCGGGCGACGCGGTGCATCGCCTTCTCATAGGTGATGACTTCAGGACCGCCGATCTCGAAGACGCCGCCGATGGTCTCGCTCAACTCGAGCACCGAGCACAGGTAGCGCACCACGTCAGCGATGCCAACGGGCTGAGCTTTGGTCCGCACCCAGCGCGGCGTGATCATGACCGGCAGGTGGAAGACGAGCTCGCGCATGAGCTCCCACGAGACCCCGGTATTGCCGATGATCACTCCCGCCCGGATGGTGGTGACCGGGACCCCCGCCGCACCGAGCAGCTCCTCGACCTCCTGCCGGCTCTTGAGGTGCTCGGAGAGTTCGTCGCCGTCGGCTCCGAGGCCTCCCAGGTAGATAATTCGGCCGACGCCGGCTTGCGCAGCAGCGTCGCCGAAGGTGCGAGCGCCGTCGGCGTCTTTGTCGGCAAAGTCCGCGCTGTCCAACGAATGGACCAGGTAATAGGCGACCTCCGCTCCGGCGAGCGCGGTCGTCAGCGCGTCGTGGTCGGAGACATCGCCGCCCACCGGAGTGCCGGGACCGTCGTAATCGTCGGGGTTTCGCGTGAGGGCGATAACGTCGTGTCCGGCCTCCGAAAGCGCCTGGACAAGACGTGAGCCGACGAAACCTGTGGCACCTGCAACGAGCACCTTCATAGCCAGGTCATACCCGCGCGGGGCACTTTAGAGCCACCTGCTGGGTCCAGTCTCACCGAACGTGCGCCGGCAGTCCACTGGGCGGTTTGCGCCTGTCGAGGTTTATGCCGCCGCCGCGTAATGGAGCCGGAACGTGTTGGCGGCCGCCGAGCTGATGATCGTCGCGGCCTGGAAGGAGCCGGCGACCTCGGCAACCCACAACCCGTAGTGGTCGCTCACGACCGGGACGACGCGACGTGCCCGCAGGCTGGCAAAGCGCACTTCGATCGGCTCATTGGACCCGCCGGCACCGAATGCCAGGGCCCAGGGCTTCCCCGCCGGCTCCAGCCGCCCGAACCATCCGCTCACGCTCGGCTCGAGCTCGCAGCGGGCTTCGTCGAGCCACCGGCCACCGGGCCCGTACAGCTGGCCGACGCGCGAACCGTCAGCCAGGTCAAGTACGCGTAGCCGGCAACCCGAAAGCGGCAGCACGTGCTCGATCGGCTGGTTGAGCGGCTCCGAAGCAATGATTGCCATGTCCCAGTTGTCTCGCCCCATGCTGTGTCAGGCCTGCCGTGAACCTGGATACTTGCTGAGAGGCAAGTAAATCCTGCGCAATCTGCGTACAACGACTGGGACAACGCTTCCGACACCCGGCGAACGCGAAATTTCTTTGTCCACAACTGTGCACATGTCTGTGGATGACGCCTACCTGGGGCTTGGGGGCCCGTTGGGTTGGCAACGGTTTGGTAAACGCCGCGCTTCCACCGCCTATCCACAGCGTTATCGGAGCTTTCCCACACCCAATCCCCAGTGTCATCAACAAAGGTGCGCAACACCCCTTGGGCGCGTCGCCCTTTCTGTCGTACGCGTGGCGTACACCTGAGTCATCGGGTCCTCATGTCACGTGTTCCGGCGCCGCCCGCCTCGGCAGCGGCACCGGTCGAATCCGAGTTCGACAGGGGTGGTGGTTCGGTGTCGGTGACGACCATCGATCGCGGTGCACGGTCTGGTGGTTCCAACGGCGGTCCGGGAGCCGGCGGTCCGCCGGAATTCGATCGGACCCCCCCGCAAGACGTCGCCGCCGAGCAGGGCGTCCTGGGTGGCATGTTGCTGTCCAAAGACGCCATCGCGGACGTCGTCGAGATCATCCGGGTCACCGATTTCTACCGGCCCGCCCACGCCACCGTCTTCGAGATCGCGACCGAGCTCTACAGCAAGGGTGAGCCGGCCGACACCCTGAGCGTCTCGGCCGAGCTGCACCGCCAAGGGCTCCTCGACAAAATCGGCGGGGCGCCTTACCTGCACACGCTGATCGAATCCGTGCCCACGGCAGCGAACGCCGGCTACTACGCCCAGATCGTCGCCGAGAAGGCGGTGCGCCGGCGCCTGGTGGAGGCCGGGATGCGGGTGACCCAGCTCGGTTACAACGAGTCCTCCGAGGTCGAGGATGCCGTCGACCGGGCGCAGGCCGAGGTCTTCGCGGTCACGGAGCGGCGCACCGCGGATGACTTCACCGTGCTCGAGCAGCTCATCAATCCCACCCTGGAAGAGATCGAGTCGATCGCTAACCGCGATGGCTCCCTCACCGGAGTCCCCACCGGTTTCGCAGATCTGGACGCCATCACCAACGGCCTGCACCCGGGACAGCTCGTCGTCGTTGCCGCCCGGCCGGCCATGGGTAAGAGCACCCTCGCGCTGGACTTCGCGCGAGCGGCCAGCATCAAGCACGGTCAAGCTTCTGTCGTCTTCTCGCTGGAGATGAGCCGTACCGAGATTGTCATGCGACTGCTGTCGGCGGAGTCACGGGTTCACCTGCAAAACATGCGGTCGGGGAAGATGACCGACGACGACTGGGCCCGCCTCGCCCAGCGCATCGGAGAGGTCACCAGCGCTCCGCTCTTTATCGACGACTCACCGCACGTCACGATGATGGAGCTGCGCGCCAAGTGTCGCCGGCTCAAGCAGCGTCACGATCTGAAGCTGGTCGTGGTCGACTACCTGCAGCTGATGACCCCCAGCAAGCGGCTCGACAGCCGCCAACAGGAAGTCAGCGAGATGAGCAGGTCACTCAAGCTGCTGGCAAAGGAGATCGGGGTGCCGGTCGTGGCGCTCTCCCAGCTGAACAGGGCAGCCGAAAACCGGGCCGACAAGAAGCCTCAGCTCTCCGACCTTCGCGAGTCCGGAGCCATCGAGCAGGACGCCGACCTCGTCGTGCTGTTGCACCGCGAAGACATGTACGAGCCGGAATCAGCCCGCGCCGGGGAAGCCGACTTCATCGTGGCCAAGCAGCGCAACGGCCCTACCGGCGTCGTGACGGTCGCCTTCCAGGGGCACTACAGCCGTTTTGTCGACATGCGGCGCGACGGCTGACCCGTCCGTCTGACGACGGCGCTGGCCTGACTGCCTGAGCCGGACCGCTGACCACAACGGTTCACATCCAGGCTCAGCCCGCCGCACCCTCGGGGGCGATCCCGATGCCGGGTGCCGGCGACTTGCCCTTTCCCTTCGCTTGGCCCTTGCGGCTATGGCGTTCGATCACCTGCATCACCAGGGGCGGCGAGGTCAAAACGGCGGTGGCCGTGAAGAGCAGCAGCACGTAAGTCACCGTATTGCCGGTCTTGAGCTGGCTGGGGGGTACGAAGCCGAGCAGAAACGCCACCACGCAGCCCGCCAACCCGACCCCGCAAATAATCCACACGCCGATCTTCCCGCCGGGTATGCGATAAGGGCGCGGGGTATCCGGTTGCGTGTAGCGCAGTCGAATGACGGACGCAAACATCAGCCCGTACATGATGATCACGATCTGCGCCGTAACCGCCGACAGCATCCAGTACGACGTCGAGACGCTTGGCACCACCAGAAAGAGCAAGGCGAAGATCGTCCCTCCGATGCCCTGGATGACCAGCGACGCGACCGGGACCCCGTTGGCATTCTCGCGGCCGAGGATTCCCGGGGCATAACCCTGGTGCGCAACCGCGGACATTCCGCGCGCCGGGCCCAGGATCCACGGCGTCAGGTGAGCGATGCCGCCGACCGCGATGAGAATGGCGAGGGGCGGAACCAGCCACCCGACATGGAAGATGTCCAGCACGCTCTTGAAGAGCTGCATGGTGCCGGAGACGAGGCCGATCTCCTTCTGCGGCAGCACGATCGCCATGAAAAGGGATCCGAGTACCGAGAACACCACGATGATGGCCACCGCGAGGGCAATGGACCGGGGTATGTCACGCCCGGGATTGCGGGTGTCGCGGGCGTGGAAACCAGCCATTTCCATCCCGGCGAAGAGCAGGATGATGCCGCCGAGGAAGGCCAGATTGCCCAGGTGCAGATTCGGGTTGAGCGCCTGCGCAGAGAACGGGATCTGCGACTTGTCACCGCGGGCCAGGTAAGCGATTCCAAGGACCACCACCAGGATGGCCGGGAAGATCGAGCCGGCAATGGTGCCGACAGAACCCACCAGCGCCGACGCTTTGACACCCCGGAAGTTCAGGATCGTGGTCGCCCAGAAGAAGACCAGCATGACGATGACCAGGTAGGTCGAATTGTTGGCCAGATTCGGATTGATCGCGTATGCCAGCGTGGCCGCCATGAACGACAGCACGGTCGGAAACCAGGCGAGGTTCTCGGAGTAGTCGCACCACACTGCAATGAAGCCGGTGCGTCCCCCGAAGGCCTCCTTGACCCAGGCGAAAACGCCGCCGTCCTTGCTCCAACCGGTGCCCAGCTCGGCCGCGACCATCGCGATCGGGATGAGAAAAACGAGGATGGAGATGGCGAACAGAGCGAGCATCGCCCAGCCGTATTCGGCCATCACCGGCAGGTTTCGCACGCTGACGATGGCTGCCACGTTGATCATGGCGAGCGCACCGACCCCGAGGCCGACCTTGCTCCGCTTGCCGCCACGGTGCGATATCACTGTGCTCCCACCGACTCGAGCGCGTCGGCCATCCGATCGCGCACTGCTGTGCTCCCGCTTGCGTCGTCCGCCTGCAGGTAGAGCGTGTAGCGATGCCAGGTGTAGACAACGCCGTAATTGCGCTGCTTTTCCTGGGATTCCGCGTCGCGCGCGGCTGCGTCCCGATCACTGCGGTTGCGGTAGGCATTGATCTGCAGGTTGGTCGGCTTACCGCATCCCCCGGGGAGCGCCACGGCCAGCACTTCGACTGTGGTCGAGCCGTCCTTCTCGCCTGACGGTTGGGGACCAACGTTCGAGCAGATCGTCAGTCCCTTCGCCTCCAAAGCCTTACGCAAGTCGGCGACCGAGCCCTGCTGGAAATCATCACGCCCCGTTCCAGCAAAGATCACCACAATGATCACAACCACCGCCAACGCGACCACGGCGCTCACCGCCGAGAGCACGGTCGCGCGCCGGCTCATGTGGAACCCGTCGGGGAGCATGTGGTGCTCCTGCGAGGGAGTGCCGGACACCTCGGGTGGTGCGTCGCCCTCGTGAGAATCGTGAGAATCGTCAGAATCGCGGAGATCGGTCACGCGGCCACCTTGCGGCGGCGAGGATCCGCGGCCAGTCGCACGGCACCGTACAAGACCGCCCCCAGACAAAGCAGATAACCGATGATGGCCAACGCGGTAGCGGGCACCCGTTCGTGCAGGAGCACCGCGCCAAGAATGACTGCCACCACAGGGTCCGCGGCGAGGTTCGCCGGAAAACTCGCGCCTAATTCTCCGACCTGAAATGCCACCTGCGTGAGGGCGATACTGGCCCCACCCATCACGAGCAGCGCAATAAGAGGAACCAGCCCGTGAGAATGCCCGAAGCCGGCGATGCCGTTGTCCTCCCACGTCGCCGCCACTGAATCCAAAAGCACCGCCACCAATCCGAACCACGCCCCGGCCACGCCGCCGTAAACGGCTGCCTTGAACGGACTCGCACCCCGATGGACAGCCAGCAATCCGGCAATCCCGAACGCTGCCAGGATGAGTGCACCGATGACGGCTGGGCCGATCGACAACGGAACTGCATCGCCGGGATTGCCGATGATGGCAAAGAAGGCCGCCAGACCGGCCACGATCCACAGGCAGGAAACGAAGTCCGCGCGGCCCGGCTTGGGTCCTCCGAGCAGTTGTGAGATGGGCAAAGAAATCGGGAGCGCAAGAATCAACAACGGCTGAATCAGCACGACAGGACCGGTGGCAAGGGCGAGCACCTGAAGAATCAGACCGAAGGTGTCGCCGGCCATTCCCAAGAGCCAGCGGGGATTTTTGACCAGTTGGACCAAGCCGCCGGCATCCACCTCACCGGTGTCGCTATGGACGGCCGAGTGCTCGACCGCCGTCGATGCCCCATATGCCACCGCCGACGCGATACCCAGCGGTATGGCAATCAGCAGCGACATGTTCGGTCTCGCCAACGCACCTCAAAAGAGCGCGCCAGAGGGGCTGACCAGTCGCCGCGCATAGCGCAACCTACCGTGGCGCCACGTGTTATCTCGACAGGATGTGAATGTGCGTTGGCTAGAGTGCCGACATGAAAGAACCCGAGACGAGCTCTCCCGACCCCGCCGTTCCGGGGGCCGAGGCCGGTGCTCTTCCGGGTGATTCGTCCCGTAATGCCGGAACCCAGATGGCGCACCGCCAGCGCAAGCTGGAGCAGCTCCAGGCTGAGGGTGGCGCGCATCTGGAATACAGCTTCGACGTAGACCACTCCGCGCAAGACATCGCCGCCACCTGGGGTGACATCCCGAGCCGTACCCGCACTCACGAACGCGTAAGGGTGGCGGGACGCCTGGTGCTGGTACGCCACCACGGCGGGCTCACCTTCGGCGTACTGCGTGACCGGTCCGGCACGATCCAGCTCTTCGTTGACCGGGCCGCGCTAGGTGCTCAGAAGTACCAGGCGTTCCTCGATATCGACCGGGGCGACTGGATAGGTGCCACCGGCACGATCATGCGCACCGACAAGGGCGAACTGTCGATCGCGCTCGAGGATGTCCGGATGCTGGGCAAGGCCCTGCGGCCACCGCCCGACAAGGACAAAGGCCTGACCGACGTCGAGGTCCGCTACCGGCAGCGCTATGTCGACCTGATGACCAATGAGCGCACCCGTCGCATCTTCGACATCCGCCGAAAGACCATCCGGGCCATCCGTCACCATCTCGAGGATCGCGGCTTCTGGGAAGTCGAAGGCCCGATGCTGGGCAGCATTCAGGGCGGCGCAACGGCCCGGCCGTTCATCACGCACCACAACGCGCTCGATATCGACATGTACCTGCGGATCGCCCTTGAACTGCACCTCAAACGACTCGTCGTCGGTGGCATGGAGCGGGTTTTCGAGCTGGGCCGGGTCTTTCGGAACGAGGGCATTGACGTCCGGCACAATCCCGAGTTCACGATGCTGGAGGCCTACCAGGCGTTCGGTGATTACAGCGACATGATGGACCTGGTCGAGGGCATGGTCGTCGCTGCCGTCACGGAGGCGCTGGACGGCAATTTCGTCGTCCGAGTCGGCGATCACTCGGTGGACATGTCTCCCCCGTGGCCGCGGATCAGCATGGCAGACCTGATCGAAGAGAAGCTCGGGGTTCGCCTTGATCCGACCATGCCGGTAGAGGAGGCCCGCGAGATCCTGGACGGCCTGCACATCGAGTGGGAGACGAGCTGGGGCTCGGGCAAGCTCATGAAGCAGGTGGTCGACGAAAGAATCCAGCACGACATCGTGAACCCGATCTTCTGCGTCGACTATCCGCAGGAGGTTTCGCCCCTCGCCCGGGTTCATCGCTCCAAGCCCGGATATGTCGAACGTTTCGAGCTGATGGTCGCCGGTTTCGAGCTGTGCAACGCCTATAGCGAGCAGAACGACGCGGCCCAGCAGCTGGCGGCCTTTGAACTCGAAGCGCGGGCCAAGGCCGATGGCGACCCCGAGGCCGGTGACATCGACCTGGACTACGTCCGCGCGTTGGAGTACGGCCTGCCTTGCACCGGCGGCCTGGGCATCGGGATCGACCGGCTGGTCATGTTGCTCTCGGAAGCCGACAACATTCGCGAGGTCATTCTTTTCCCGACGATGCGGCCCGAAGCCGGGCAGGGCGGCCCGCAGGGCCCGCAGCGCCCGACCGGGAGCCGCGGGCTTGGCAGGCTTGAACCGCCACCCGCCCCGGCGACTACTCCGAGTCCGGCCGCCTCGCGTGCAACCCCGACGACCGCCCTGAGGGCGGTGAAGACGCCGGAGATCCGGCAGGAGCGACGCCACCGCAGGCAGACCACGCTGCGAACGCTGGGGATTCTCGCCGCGGCCGGCGGTGTCCTGCATCTGCTGACGCTGATTCCGTTCTTCCACTCACGGCTTCAGCCGTTCGGCCAACCCATCGGCCCGGTGTGGTTTCGGGTGACCGGCCAGCTGGTGACCTTGCTCGTAGGCCTCAGCCTGCTCTTCCTAGCCGCCCAGATCGCCCGCGGCAAGCGCCGAGCCTGGCAGATCTGCGTCGTGCTCTTCGCGCTAGGAGTTGTCGCCAACCTGGTCAAGGGCCCGCATCCGATTTCTGCTGCTTACAGCGCGGCAATGATGGTGGCGCTGCTGTGGAACAAGCGCTACTTCCGGGCCCGTTCTGATCCGCCGTCGTTGCTCCGGCTGATCTGGATCGCGCCGCTCTACGTCGTCGTGGTGCTCGGCGTGGGCTTTGCCAGCCTCGGGTTCGAGCGCAAGCATCTCGGCGAGCAGCTGTCGTTCTTCGGCGGCCTGGAGACCATCGGCAGAGGCCTCATCGGTATCGGCGGCCCCATCACATACGACCGGCATTTCTTTCGCGATTACTTCACCGCCACCCTGCTGGTGTTAGGGATCGTCGGCATCGTCGGGCTCGCGTTCCTACTCTTTCGTCCCATTCGCCGCCGCGCGCCGCATACCGAATCGGACTGGTCGCACGCCCGCCGGCTGGTCCGGCTTTATGGATCGGACACCCTGGCCTACTTCGCGCTGCGCGATGACAAGAGCTTTTTCTTCGGCTCTGACGGGGAAGCGTTCGTCGCCTACACCTACCTGGGTGGGTTCGCCCTCGCCTCCGGCGATCCGATCGGCGCCCCCGGCTCGATGGATCTTGTGCTGGACGAATTCATCGACTTCTGCCAGCTGCGCTCATGGCGCATCGCCTTTTTGGCGGCCCGCTCGGCGGAGCTGCCACGCTACGAGGCTCGCGGGCTTCGCGGCTTTTATCTGGGCGACGAGGCCATCGTGCAATGCGACACCTTCAGCCTTGAAGGTGCGGCTATGAAAGGCGTGCGAGCCGCCGTACGCCGAACGGCCCGCACGTATGAGTTCAAGGTGCTTCGCGAGTCTGAGGCTTCGGATTCGCTTGTCGACCAGCTCAACGCGATCAGCCAACAGTGGCGCGGAAAAGCTCCCGAGCGGGGCTTCACGATGTCCTTGAGCCAGGACATCGAAGGGGGCGGAAAGAACCCGGAATTCCTGCTGTGTGTGGCGCTCGACGCGAAGGGTGCGCCCGGCGGGTTCCTTCGTATCGTGCCGGCGTACGGCGACGACTTCGGCTACACCCTCGACCTCATGCGCCACTTGCCTGATGCGCCTAACGGGATGACGGAATACCTCATCGCCCAGACCGCGCTGGCACTCGGTCAAGAGGGGATCGTTCGGCTCTCGATGAATTTCGCCATGTGGGGAAAGCTCTACGAGGAAGACGTGCACTACAACTTCCCGGAGCGGCTGGCCAAGCGCGCGGTCGACGTGCTGAACCCCTTCTTCCAGATCAAATCGCTGCACGACTTCAACGCCAAGTTCTCACCCGTCTGGCTTTCGCGCGAGTTGGTGTACCAGGAGCGCACCGACCTGCCACGGGTCGGCCTGCTGTACGCGGGCGCCGAAGGCTTCCTGTCACTGCCGGGGATCGGCGAGCTCTTCGTACCCAAATCGGTCGGGGGCGTCAGCTCCGAGGAAATGCAAAGCGACCTCGCCGCCTGATGCCGCCCGACGCCATGGCTTGCCTCCCGATCGCGCGCTGGCTCGGTGCCTAACCGGTGTCTGTTCAAAACATCACGCTGATCAGCGGCTCGACTCCGGTGATCATCATCGGCGTGGGTCTGGGGGCGTTGGTCCTGTCCTTCCGGTGGAAGGACGGCGTCTGGAAGCAACAGCTGCTCTACGGCCTGCCGATCGCTGCAGCCGGAGTCGGTCTGGTAGCGCTGCTCGTCGATGGATTGGCGCTGATTCCTTATCAGTTTCCCAATTCCTACTACCTCTGGGTGGGCCTGGTCTTCCTCGCGCTCGTGGTCGCGATCATCGGCTGGACCCGGTTTCGAAACTGGAGGCGGGTTGTCTCGGTGGTGGCGCTGCTGTTCACGGCCATGATGGCCGGCACCCTCATCAACGAGCACTACCAGTACTACCCGACGCTGGGATCACTGTTCGGCGTCAACGCCCAGAATCAGGTTTCCGTCCAGGCGCTGGAAGCGGAAAGAAAGCGCCTCCAGAAAGAAAACAACGGCGCCCTGCCGACACATGGGTTCACGATTGAGGTGCCGATCCCGGGCAAGGTTTCCGGGTTCAAGGCCCCAGACGCTTACATCTGGCTGCCGCCGATCTGGGTGGCCGACTCCAAGATCAAACTTCCGGTGATCGAACTTCTCAATGGCACCCCGGGCGCTCCGTCGGACTGGACCCGGGCCTCATTCGCCGACGTCACCGCGCGCGAATTCGCCGAAGCCCACAAGGGTGTCGCGCCCATCATCGTGATGCCCGACCCCAATACCTCCGTCGACAGCGACACCGAGTGCGTCAACAGCTCGCGCGGCAACGCCGAGACCTACCTGACGGTCGACGTCCCGAACTTCATGCGTACCCACTACGGTGCGCAGACCAAGAAGGGCTCAATAGCGATCGCCGGACTGTCGGAGGGTGGGATGTGCTCGATAATGCTGGCC
This sequence comes from uncultured Actinomycetota bacterium, assembly GCA_963839015.1. Lineage (GTDB taxonomy): Bacteria > Actinomycetota > Actinomycetes > Frankiales > Frankiaceae > DATAZK01. The sequence goes on from CAWITL010000008.1 coordinate 28,175, forward strand.
CTTCGACACCCCGACATCTACACCGCCTTCGGCGACTACTCCGGCCTGACGGGTCCGACGGTGGAAGAGGGCATTGCCCCGGTACCGACGATCCAGCAGCTCTTCGCCGGCTCAGCAGCCGACTACCAGGCGCACGACCCTGTCTCGCTGCTCAAGGCGGGCTCGCCCGCCTTCAAAAGCCTTGGCGGGTGGTTCGAGGTCGGGACAGCCGACAGCGCGCCCCTGGCCGCGCAGCGAAAGCTCGTCCCACTTTCGATCGCTGCCGGAATCGATACCTGTTACGTCGAAGTGCCCGGCGCGGGCCACGATTTCGACCTGTGGGCCAAGGCTTTCAAGAACTCGCTGCCCTGGCTCTCCGCGCGCCTTGACCTGACCCCTCCGCCGGCCTCCAACGCACCGGCGACCTGCCACAGCTAGTCCGAGCCGGATTGAGCGTCAGTCCGCAGACTCTCGTACTCCCGAAGGACGCGGCGGCGCTGCTTGGCAGGAAGCCGGTCGATGTAGAGCTGGCCGCTGAGGTGATCGGTCTCGTGCTGCAGGCAGCGGGCAGCACGTCCATGGGCTTCGAGCCGCACGGGAGCCCCTGACCAGTCGACGCCGGTGACAGCGATCTGCTTGAGGCGAGGGACGTCGGTGAACGGGCCGGGGATCGACAGGCAGCCCTCGTCGTCCAGCTCGAGTTCGCGGTCTTCGCCCGAGCGGTTCGAGCCGCGGATTGACGACGTGCCCGACCAGGCTGCCCACCTCGGAGTCGGGGCAGTCGATGACGAAGACCGCCAGGTCGACGCCCGATCTGGTTGGCGGCGAGGCCCACCCCGGGCGCCGCGTACATGGTGGCGAACATGTCGTCGACAAGCTGCTTGAGGTCGTCACCGAATTCGGTGACCTCCCGGCAAGGCGCCGCCAACACCGGATCACCGATGGTCACGATCGGCCGTACCCGGCCGGGGCCAGCAGGCCGCTCGGTCGTCTCAACGTCGTCGGCGGTGGCCATCAGTCCATTTTGCCGAAATTTTGCAGCCTGCCCAACCGAGGGGCTCAACGAGCTCGTAGCGCCTCAGCGGTACGCGTATCGGCGGGGTAGAACGCCTCGATCGCCAGCTCGGCCACCGTGACATCGAGCGGGGTGCCGAAAACGGTGGTGGTGCTGAAGAATGCCAACTCGCCAGCCGGCGTCCGGAAGCGCAGCGGGACCACAATCGGCGCGGGGCCGGAAGCCTCCTGCGAGGTGGCTGCCCCCGGATAGCCCCGCAGCTCGTCCTGGAGTAGTGCCAGGACGGGATCGGCTGTCACGTCGACCTGCCGTGCCAGCCTGTGCAGCACGTGCTGTCGCCACTGGGCGAGGTTGGCGATCCGGGGTGCCATCCCTTCCGGATGCAGCGATAGCCGCAGCGCGTTGACCGGCGGCTCCAGAAGATGGGCGGCGCAGCCGGCCGTCAGGAGATCGATGGCTGCGTTGCCGGCGACCATCTCCCAGTGACGGTCGACGACGATTGCGGGGAACGGGAGGTGTCCGTCCAGCACCGCGTTGATCGCCTCGTTCACCGCAGCCAGCGGCGGCGCGTTCAGCTCGTGCTCGGGAAAGGCGGGAGCGTAGCCGCCGGCGAGCAGCAGTGCGTTGCGCTCACGCAAGGGAATCTCCAGCTGGTCCGATAGGTGCAGGATCATCGAGCTCGTCGGCCGCGCCCGGCCGTTCTCCACGTAGCTCAGATGCCGGGTGGAGACGTCCGCTTGGAGCGCCAGATCGAGCTGGGTCAGCCGGCGGCGTTCCCGCCAGGTGCGTAGCAAAGACCCCACTTGCGGCGCCGCTTCGATCGTTGTCACGCCACCAACCGTAGGCGGCGCCAGGCCTGCTGCACATGACCTCCGAGGTCATCGACCGGGCGTGCTGACGCTTGCAGGCTGCTTCTCGTGGCAGCGCACCAGGCGCTGACAACTCCTTGAAAGGCACTGCAATGACGAACCCCACCACCACGTCCGGCGTCATCGATTTCGACGCCATCGCCGAGCGTTACGTGGCGATGTGGAACGCGACCGACCCGGCCGAGCGCCGCGCGATGGTCGAGGACCTCTGCACCGCCGATGTTCGCTACACCGACCCGCTCGCCGACGTGACCGGGCGCGTGGAACTCGACGGCCTGATCGCCGCCGTCCAGCAACAATTTCCGGGCTTCACCTTTGTCCTCAACGGCGCTGTGGACGCCCACCACGCGCAGGCCCGATTTGGTTGGGATCTGGGGCCGTCGGCGCCGCCGGCTCCCGTCGCCGGGTTCGATGTGATCACCGTCGACGACGCCGGCCGAATGAACCTGGTGCTCGGCTTCCTGGACCGGGTACCCAGCGCATGAGCACGCAGCAGTCTTGATCAGCATTCAGGCACTGCCACGCAACCAGCCTGAAGTCAGCAGCGGACGCCCACGAACTCCAAATCACCAGACAGCTAAGCAAGAAGGCGCGTGACCGCAGTGCGGTCACGCGCCTATTCACCTGGAGAAACGAGCCTCAGCCAGCCGCCTCGACGTCAACCACGATGGACGCGGTGACCTCGGGATGCAGCCGAACCGTGGCGGTGTGCTGGCCGACGAGCTTGATCGGCTCGGCCAGCTCTATCCGGCGCCGGTCAAGCTTGGGCCCACCGGCCTTGATGACCGCGTCGGCCACATCGGATGCGGTGACGGATCCAAAGAGCCGGCCCCCGTTGCCCGCGCGAACCGACAGCTTCACGGGAAGCGCGGCCAGTTGGGTCGCTACCTCGCGGGCCTGTCCGAGATCGCGGATCTCGCGCACGTCACGGGCCCGGCGAATCTGAGCGACCTGCTTCTCGGCTCCTCGGGTGGCAAGGATCGCCAATCCCTGCGGCACCAGGTAGTTGCGCCCGTAGCCGTCTTTGACCTCAACCAGGTCTCCGGGGCCGCCAAGGCTTCCTACCTCTTGCGTCAGAATGAGCTTCATCGCGGCCTCAGCGAGCCGTGCTCGAGTACGGCAGCAAGGCCATCTCGCGGCTGTTCTTCACCGCGACGGCGATGTCGCGCTGGTGCTGGCTGCAATTGCCGGTGACCCGACGGGCGCGGATCTTTCCCCGGTCAGACACGTAGCGGCGAAGCAGCGCGGTGTCCTTGTAGTCGATGTAGGTCGCTTTGCCCTTGCAGAACTCGCAGACCTTCTTCTTGGGCTTCCGAAGCGGAGCCTTGGCCATGTTCTTCTACTCCTTTAGAAAGGGGGCTCGTCGCTGAAGCTGCTGGACGGCGTGCTCCACGGGTCATCGCTTGGGGCACCCCCGCCGCTGCTCGCGCCGGCACCCGAATACGAACCGCCACCGCCACTGGCGCCAGCGCTTCCATTGCCGGCACCTCCGCGCGGTTTGCCTTGGTCACCCGAGCAGTCGCGCTACGCAGCGAGACACCCACCTCATCGGCTTCGAGCTCAACAACGGTGCGCTTCTCGCCCTCGCGGGTCTCGAAGCTGCGCTGCTTGAGCCGACCCTGGACGATCACCCGGGTGCCCTTGTGAAGCGACTCAGCGACGTTTTCCGCCGCCTGCCGCCAGACGGTGCACCGCAGAAAAAGGGTGTCGCCGTCCTTCCACTCGTTGCTCTGCCTGTCGAAGGTGCGGGGGGTCGACGCGACGGTGAAGCTCGCGACAGCCGCGCCATTCGGCGTGAAGCGCAGTTCGGGGTCGTTGGTGAGGTTGCCGATCACCGTGATGACGGTCTCGCCTGCCATGGTCTCTCCGGCCTTTGGGGTTTCGGGCTCTGTGTAACGACGAGGGGTAATCGAGAGAGTTGATCGAGGGCTAGTTGAGAACTAGCCGAGGGTCGTGTCGAACGCTCACGCGGGTACGGGGACTGGAGCCGGCTCCGCCGGAGCGACCGGGTCCACCGCGGCGGGCTTCTTCTCGGGAAGGCGGATCACCTTGGTGCGCATGACCGACTCGTTCAGGTTGAGCTGACGGTCGAGCTCGATAGTGGCGTCCGGCTCGGCGAAGAGCTCGACGATGGCGTAGATGCCCTCAAAGTTCTTGTTGATCTCGTACGAGAGGCGACGACGTCCCCACACATCAACCTTCTCCACCGTGCCACCGGAATTGCGGATGACGGTGAGGAACTGCTCGAGAGACGGCGTGATCGTCCGCTCCTCGAGATCAGGTGCGAGAATGATCATCAACTCGTAATGGCGCGCTGCCAAAGGAAGACCTCCTACGGTCTCAGGCGGCCACGGACGATCCGTGGCAGGAGGGCGCGGCACCAACATTTCGTAGTGCCGCCTCCGACGGTACCAAGACACCCTGCCGGGCTCGGCGATGGTAGCGATGGCTGTGGACAGCCACGCGGATCGTCCGGCCAGGTCAGTCGACCCAGCTGCCTTGCGTGAAGGCGATGACGAAGACCGCCATCAGCGGCGCGGCGATGAGCGCGTAGACGTAACCGGTCAAACGGTGCCGTGACAACCAGAGGTAGAGCGGGAAGGCCACCAGGATCGCCCGGACCCCGGCGTCCCAGTAGGAGGAACTGGACAAGATCAGGATGCCGAGTCCCACATAGGTGGCCTCGCCCCACCGCCGCTCCCGAAGCAGCGCGATCGTCAAGCAGACTCCTACGAGCGCCGCGCAGATCTCGGCCCACCAGAACACCTGATATGCGCTTGCCTGAAACCCGTCGGTCGCTGCCCTCCAGGTCTCGGTCAGCCCGTCCCAAGGCCACGCGGTCGTCCGGTGCCAGTAGCTCTGAGCCCGCGTATAGGCGTCCCAATGGCCGGTCCGCACCCGCAGAAACGTCAGGTAAGCGAAAAAGGGCAAGAGCGGCAGGGCAAGCCAGCCGGCGCTCGGACGGATCCGGCGCTCGATCACCAGGTACTGAACCGCCAGCGCGACCACCACGGCGATGCCGATGCTTCTGCTCGATGTCGACAGGCAGGCGCAGAGCCCGGCCAGCCACCAGCGCTGCTGGCGGGCCGCCAACCACGCGCACGTCGCGCCGGCAAGGAAAAGGCCCTCCGAGTAGCCGGCAAAGAGAAAGACGGCGTACGGAAAGAGCGCCATCGCCAGGACCGCCCGGTTGCCTGCGTAACGATCCGCGGGACGATCCGCGGCTGCCAGGCTCCAAAGCGCCGCGCTCGAGGCGATTCCAGCCAGCAGCGAAACCACCAGCCCGGTGGCAACCCAGTTCGGGATGATCAGGTGAAAAACCCGCATCAGTAAGGGCAATCCGGGGAAATCGACCTCGGTCCGCTCCTGATATTTCGGCGAGAAGTAGCCGTCGCGGGCCACCTTGACGTAGAGCCCGACGTCCCACCGATCCCAGATCCTGATGAAGTTGGTCACCCCGTTACCGGAGCTGAACCCCAGCGTCCACGAAGCGCCCAACGAAAGGATCGCCACCACCACCCGGCTCGCCAGCCAGATCGGCAGGCTCGCCCGCAATCCGTCCGCGAATCCGGGTTGGCCGTTCAGGGCGGGAGCCGCCGGCGGAGCGGGTTCAAGCGCCGCCGAGACCTCTGTCACGCGAAGACCCGCCGGTCTGGGCGGTCCTCCAACACTCCCCCCGCCGGATCATCGACGCCCTTGCCGCGCACCACGTCACGCTCGGGGTGATAGATCTCCCTGATCACGAGCACCGCCAGCCACACCAACGCCGCCTGCCGCAGCACCACAGCCGAGACGAACCATCCCTCGCTCACGCCTGCCTTGCCGTAGGCGGTGGTGTCGTCGTAGACGAACCAGAGATAGCGCATGACAACTTCGTAGATTTCGATGAGCTGCCACGCCAGCAGGGGCTTCCATCGCGGGTAGGCGAGCACCGCCAGCGGCAACAGCCAGAGCGAGTACTGAGGCGAATCGACCTTGTTGACCAACAGGAAGCTGACCACGACCAGGAAGGCCACCTGAGGAACCCGTGGCCGCCGCGGTGCGCTCAGCACCACAAAACCGATGCCCGCAAACAAGACGAGGAGTCCGATGACGCTGAAAGTGTTGAGCACCGAAGCGGGAATCGTGCCTCTGGAACGCGCGTAACTGACCGTGCCCGTGACTGCCACGGCGGCGATCACCACCACGACGGCGGCGATCACGATGGCTTTGATGGTCCGCCACCACAGACCGACCGCACCGACGATCAGCAGGCCCACGATGACGGCAGTCTCGACTATGCGGCCGGTGCTGAAACTTCGGCCGAGGTACTGCACCACGTACGCCAACGAATCCCAGTCGGCGCCGCGGGTCTGGTTGAGATCGAAGAACTTCCACAGATTGTTGTGGCTGTGCCCGGTGTCACCGGCGTAGCTCCCGGCGAACGGCCACACGACTGCATATGTCGCCAGCAGCGCACCGAAGGCCCACGCCACGCACCGCGCCCAGGCCCGCATGGCGCCGGCCCGGTAGGCCAGCAGCCCCAGCGCCACGAGCATCAGAAGTGGATATGCCTTGGTTGCGGCGCCGAAGCCCAGCAGCAGCCCGGCGACGGTGGGCGCCTTCTTGGACCACGCGAGCAACCCGCCGGCGGTGAAGGCGACAGCCAGCAGATCCCAGTTGGTGAAGGCGTGGAACGCGAGCAGCGGCGCGGCGGCGAGCAGCATGACGTCCATCCGGCGCATGCCGGCGGTGAAGGCTGTGCAGATCACTGTGATCAGCGCCGCGATGGTCAAAAGGATCGCCGTCGCATCGAAGAACAGTGCGTTACGCGCTGAGTAGTCAGCGGCCGGAGCGGCCTTCGCCACGTCCGCCCCGGCCTCCATGGCAGCGCCGATCAGCACCGGATACTCGACCGGATAGTCGATGTACGGAACCTTGCCCTGGTCGAGTTTCTCGGTGGAATACAGCGGCAGGATGTCGCTGTAGCAGACCCGGGTGTACTGGAAGTTGTGCTGCCAGTTGCCGACGTCGCGGCAGGGCAGCTTCTGCCCGTAGCCGACGAGACACGTGAGGATCGTGGTGAGGATCAGCGCCGACAGGGGGCCCCACCAGCCGACCCGGCGCGCGTGGCGTCCCAGCGGGCCGCCCACCAGCGCCCCCGCGGTGTAGCCGCCTTTCCCCCGCTTGGCATCCGCGTCGTCGTCGCTGACCGGTTGCGCTTCGCCCGGCGACGTCAGGTCGGCTGCGAGCGTCATGGCAGCAGTTTGACTCAACCCGGTGTTAGTGAGTCGGTACGGCGCCCCCGGCAGCTGGCCGCGTCGGGGCGGTCACCGGCGGGGTCGGGGCTCCCGTCGGCCCTTTGGGGGTGGTGGGCCCGGTGGGCACTTTGGTCGTCGGAGCGACGGGTGGCGTCGCCGAGGTCGTCGGTGCGGGTCGCGCCGTGGCGGTCGGACTCGGCGAGCCGGTCGGCGTCGGAGTGGAACTCGGGGTCGGGCTGAGCGTCGGCGACGGAGAGGGCGACGGAGGCGCGTGCCCGACCTGGGTCGTGCCGCCGAACACTGGGTCCGGGAAGGGCAGGACGGGCTGTCCGGCCAGCGCAGCGGTCATGAAGGTTTGCCAGGTGTGACCTGCCGTGGAGGCGCCGGTAGCCTCGGTCGAGTTGTTGAAGATGCCGTTCAGAGACTGCCTGTGGTCCGCCCGCGAGACGGCCACGCAGGTAGCCAGCTGCGGTGCATAGCCACAGAGCCAGGCAGAGACGTTGTTGTCGGTGGTCCCCGTCTTTCCTGCCACCGGACGGCCGGGTGAGAGGCCGGCCGCGGTGCCGTAGGCGAAAGGTTGCCGAAGCGCATAGGTCTCATCGGCGGCCTGCCCAGGCGTCAACACCCGCGTCGTCTTGGTCGACGCCTGGTAGAGCACCTTGCCGTTATGGTCGACGGCCTTGGCTACCAGATGGGCGGGAGCCCGGACTCCTTGAGCGGCGAAAGTCGCGTAGACGTCGGTCATGTTGAGCGGGCTGGTGGCAGCAACCCCAAGCGGCAATGCATCGACCGAGGGCAGCGTCTCGGATTGCGGAATTCCGAGCGCGTGCGCCATGTCAATGACGTTCTGCTCGCCGGCGTCAAGGGCCAGGGAGACGTAGACACTGTTGACCGATAAAGCGGTCGCCTGAAGGAGATTGATCTGCCCCAGGCTCTCGCCGCCGTAGTTGGGCACGCCCTGCGGATAGCCGGGCGTGATCACCTGATGATCGTTGCCGTTGTAATAGCTGTTGAGGCTGATGCCCTGCTTGAGCGCAGCCGCTAGCGCGATCGGCTTGAACGACGAACCGGGCTGGATCGGATCAGTCACGTTGTCGACGTAATCGGTGAAGCCTCCGGGGCCCTTGCCGTAGAAACGGCCGCCGTACCAGGCGCGCACCTCACCAGTGCCGGGCTGGATCGACACCAGCGCCGGCTGCACGTCGGCGGGCGTACTGGCAAACGTGTTGTTGACCGACGCGACGGCCGCTGCCTGGGCAGCCGGGTCGAGGGTGGTGGTGATTTGCAGGCCGCCCCGGTTGATCTCATCCTCGCTGACCCCATGGGCTTCGAGTTCGCGCATCACTTCGTCACGGATGTAAGCGTCTTGGGGACTGTTGACCGCGTTGGGTCCGGTATTGCGCAGCGCGATGGTGGCCGGCACCGTCAACACTTTCGCCTGGGCTGGAGTCAGCCACTTCTTGCCCGCCATCGCTTGGACGACCTCGGCGAAGCGGGTCTTGGCAGCCGCGGGGTTAACGCGCGGATCCAGCACCGAGGGTGCTCGGATGAGTCCAGCGAGGACGACTCCCTGCGCCGCGGTGAGCTTGGCCGCGGGAATACCGAAATAGCTCTGCGATGCGGCTTCGATGCCGTACGCGCCCCTACCGAAGTAGATGGTGTTGAGGTAGTAGTCGAGGATCTGATCCTTCGAATACTTGTGGGACAGCTTGATCGCGATGACGATCTCTTTGAGCTTGCGGGTGAACGACCGCTCCGACGTGAGATAGGCGTTCTTGGCGTACTGCTGGGTGATCGTCGAGCCGCCTTGCAGGATCTCGTGACCCCGCACGTCAGACCAGAGCGCCCGGGCGATCCCGGTCCAGGAGATGCCCGATTCGGAGTAGAAGTTCTTGTCCTCCGCTGCGAGTACGGCGTGCTGGGCGTCCAGGGAGACCGCGGACAGCGGCACGTTCGTCCGGTTGATCGAGCCAATCTTGAACAGGACCGTCTTGCCGTCGCGATACGTGACCGCGCTGACCTCAGCGGTGTTGATGCTCTGTGGCAGCGGCACCTTCGTCGTCACGTAAAAAATGCCTGCGGCACCGACGACGATGAGCACCGGCACCGTGAAAAGCGCCACAAAGGCCCACTGACGACGTCGAGAGAGCCGGGTCCACCATCCCCAAGGGCCCCTTCGCCGCTTGTTGCTCGGCGGAAGGCTGGGAACGGACTGCTGCTGGCGTGCGGGATTGCGCTGCTGAGCCGGGCGATCAGGACCTTCGGGCGCGGCCCGCGACCCTCCTGTGGGTGTCGTCGTCATGAGGCTGCGGCTCTGCTCGGGCGGAACGCCGGGTGACGGGAAGCACATCCGGCACCGCATCGGCGGTTCCCGGACCCGCCCCAGGCACGGGAGATCCAGCCGATCCGGCCGACCCCGCAAGGGCGGTGCCGATCAAGAAAGAAAGGCACAGGTGATTCCAACCGCAGGACCGACACACCTCCACCACATAGATCCGAACGTTCGTATACCGGGCAGCCAAGGCCGCCAAGGAGCGTGAAGAACGCGCGCGCCCTGACGCGTGCGCCAGTTCGTCACCGAACGCGTACGTCACCCTGGTCAGCCTCTGCTTTCGGCAGATCGGGCATCCGACCTCGGTGGGCTCGCCGTGGTATCTGGCCGCCCGCTGTAGGTCGGGATGCGCGTCACACACCTCGGCTGCTGACCTTTGACCCCTGGAGAGCTCGGCCAAGATCGCCCGACGCGCAAGCGCGTAGTCGATAACCTGCCTCTCCAGCGGCATGGTCTGGAGCCTAGCCACGTCGGCTGTGAATATCGGGACGAATCAGTCGACGTCTGGAACCGGCAAGAAGCTACCTGCTGGATGGCTGCGCGACACGCGGTAGTCGCTGTATTTGCACTTTGCGTTCGCCACAACGTATCTTGCTCGATGTATCGCGCCGATACATACAGCGGATGTACCGGCCCGCGACCAGGCGCATTTGGACCGTCACTAACTGCGAGCGCCGAAGGGAAGACGATGCTGGAGTTCGCCGTGCTGGGACTGCTTGCTGAGTCCCCCCTGCACGGCTATGAGCTGCGCAAGCGTCTTAACGCTCTCCTCGGCACCTTTCGGGCATTTTCGTACGGCTCGCTCTATCCCACGCTCCGCCGGATGCAGGCTGCGGGCTGGGTTACGGCCGATACCACCGGCCGGGGCGGCCGTAGCAAGGTGGTCTACTCGCTGGCCGCCGAAGGCAAGGAACGTTTCGCTGAATTGCTGGGCGAAGCCGGGCCATCAGCCTGGGAAGACGAGGCCTTCGGCGTCCACTTCGCCTTCTTCTCCAAGACCTCGCCCGAGGCCCGCATGCGGATCCTCGAGGGCCGGCGCATTCGGCTCGAGGAGAAGCGTGAGCGCTTCCGCGGCACCATGGGACGCGCCCGCGAGCGCGTCGACCGCTACACCGTCGAGATGCATCGCCACGGCCTCGAATCGGTCGAGCGCGAGGTCCGCTGGCTCACCGAGCTGATCGAGACCGAACGCACGATCAGCAGCGAGGCAGCGACCCCCTCGACCCCCTCGGCCCCCGACCCGGCCACACCATCCACCGCACCCGACGACCACCCGGAAACAACCGAATCCGCCAGATAAGTCACACCCCGGCAGCAAGTCCGCTGCCGGGACACCATCCGGACCCGCTTTCAGCGGCCGGCAAGGCAAGGAGCGCACCGCCCATGGGATCTGTTCGCGTCGCCATCGTCGGCGTGGGCAACTGCGCCGCTTCCCTGGTCCAGGGGGTCGAGTACTACCGCGACGCGGACCCAGAGTCGCGAGTGCCCGGCCTCATGCATGTCCAGATCGGCCAGTACCACATCCGCGACATCGAGTTCGTCGCCGCATTTGACGTCGATGGCAAGAAGGTCGGTACCGACCTCTCTGAAGCCATCGGCGCCAGCCAGAACAACACCATCAAGATCGCCGAGGTGCCTCCGACCGGGGTCACCGTGCAACGCGGTCACACCTACGACGGGCTCGGCAAGTACTACCGCCAGACCATCGAGGAGTCGACCGAGGAGCCCGTCGATGTCGTCGCCGCGCTCCGTGAGGCCCGGGCAGACGTTCTGATCTGCTACCTTCCGGTCGGGTCGGAGGACGCCGCCCGGTTCTACGCGCAGTGCGCGATCGACGCCAAGGTGGCGTTCGTGAATGCGTTGCCGGTCTTCATCGCCGGCACCCCGGCGTGGGCGGAGAAGTTCCGCGCCGCCGGCGTGCCGATCGTGGGAGACGACATCAAGAGCCAGGTCGGAGCCACCATCACCCACCGGGTGCTGGCGCGTCTTTTCGAAGACCGCGGCGTCGTTCTCGACCGCACGATGCAACTCAACGTCGGCGGCAACATGGACTTCATGAACATGCTCGAACGTGAGCGTCTGGAGTCCAAGAAGATCTCCAAGACCCAGTCGGTCACCAGCAACATCGACCACGACATGGGCAAGAGCAACGTCCACATCGGTCCTTCGGACTACGTGGCCTGGCTCGACGACCGCAAGTGGGCGTATGTCCGGCTCGAGGGCCGCGCGTTCGGCGACGTCCCGCTGAACCTGGAGTACAAGCTCGAGGTCTGGGACTCACCCAACTCGGCGGGAGTCATCATCGATGCGCTGCGCTGCGCGAAGATCGCGCTCGACCGTGGCATCGGCGGCCCGCTGCTCGGCCCAAGCTCGTACTTCATGAAGAGCCCGCCCGTGCAGTACCGCGATGACGTCGCCCAGAAGCTCGTGGAGTCGTTCATCTCCGGAGACAATTCCGGAGCTCCCACCGCGGAGTAATTGCCGCTGGAGTCACGAGTAAGTCACTCACGAAGAAGGCGGGTCGGGGCGAAAGCCCCGGCCCGCCTTCTTGTTGCGGCCGTTGGAGGCGGCTGTTAGATGACCGCGCCTTCAGTGAAGACGGGCTCATCACTCTCAGCGGCGGCACGCTGAATCCCGTTGGTGCTGCGCAGCTTGATCTCCGGGAGCACGAAAGAGACCAGCATGGTGATGACGGCCAGCGGAAGAGCCGCCAGGAAGACGTCGCCCAGCGCATTGCTGTAAGCGATGCCGAGCCCGTGGCGGATCACCGGCGCCAGCGCCTTGACGGCGTCGGGGCTGCTCACCAGCTTGTCGCTCGACTTACCGACGGCGTGAGCCACACCAGCCGGAAGGTGGCGTGGCAGCTCCACGATCAGCCGGCTGGTCAGGAGTGCGCCGAAGGCGGCCGCACCGATGGCACCGCCCATGGACCGGAAAAACATGACCGACGACGTGGCAACGCCGAGGTCGCGGCTCTCGACGGAACTCTGCGTGGCGATCACCACCGTCTGCATGAACATGCCCATGCCGGCGCCCATGATGAACATCCAGGCCGCCAGCGTGAGCAGCGGCGTCGTCGCCGACAGCTGCGTCATCAGCGCGATTCCGAGGGTGAGGATGCAGGTGCCGGCAACAACGAAGATCTTGTAGCGGCCAATCCGGCTGATCAGCCGCCCGGACGTGATCGACGTGAGCAACATGCCGCCCAGCATCGGAATGGTGGTCAGGCCACTCACCGTCGCCGACTCACCCCGTACCAGCTGCAGGTATTGCGGCAGGAAGATGATCACGCCGAACATGACGGCGCCCGACAGGAACCCGATGGAAGACGCCACCCGGAAAGTCCCGTTGCGGAAAAGCCGCGGCGGCAGGATCGGCTCGGGTGCCACCCGCTGGCGGAGGACGAAACCGACAACGAGGAGCAGGCCGGCCGCGACCAGGCTCAGCAGCTGCGGCGACGTCCAGGCGAAGTCACGCCCACCCATCTGCACGGCGAGCAGCAGCGCACTGACCCCAGCCACCAGCAGCCCGGCGCCCGCCCAGTCGATCTCGACCCGGCGAGCGGTGAAAGGAATGTGCAACACCCGGTTGATGACGATGAGCGCCGCCAACCCGAGCGGGATGTTGATGTAGAAGCACCAGCGCCACGTCGCCTGGTCGACGAAGAAACCGCCGAGCAACGGGCCGATCACGCTGGACGACGCGAACACCGCGCCGAAGTAGCCCTGGTAACGGCCGCGCTCCCGCGCCGGAATGATGTCCGCGACCACCGCCAGCGTGAGCGAAAGCAACCCACCCGCACCGATCCCCTGCAGGGCCCGGAAACCGATCAGCTCCGCCATGTTCTGGGCGAGACCACACAGCGCGCTGCCGACCAGGAAGATGACGATGGACAGCTGCAGCAGGCGCTTCCGGCCGAAGAGGTCACTGGCCTTGCCGAACAGCGGGGTGCTGATCGTCGACGTCAGCAGGTAGGCGGTGATCACCCACGACAGCAGGTCGGCGCGGTGGAACTCGCCGACGATCGTGGGAAGCGCGACCCCGACGATGGTCTGGTCAAGCGTCGCGAGGAACAGGCCGAGCATGAGCCCGGACATGACGACCAGGATCTGCCGGTGGGTGAGCGCCCCGGGGCCGGAGGACAGCGGTCCACCAGAGGGCGGCGACTGCGCGGACGCCGATCCTGACGGCGCAGGCAGCTCAGCCGGCATCGACGGCTCACCTGTGGAACCCGGCTGGCGCGGCATCACCGTCGTCATGACAGCCGTGCCATCTCGGGCGCGGCGGGGCCTCCGCTGATGGGATCGGCCGGTTCGCTGTCGGAGACCAGCCTTTCCAGGAGTTCGACGAGGAGCGCGCGCTCGGCCGCCGGCCAAGCGGACATCGACTCTGCCAAAGCTCGCAGCCGCAGCCGGCGCGAGGCCTCGAGGGCCTGATGGCCTGCCGGCGTGGGCGAGAGCAGCGCCGCCCGGCGGTCATCGGGGTCGCTCTCGCGTCCGACGAGACCGGCCTTCCACAGCGCCTTGATGTGCCGGCTCACCGTGGAGGGATCAAGATCCAAAGCGAGTGAGAGATCGGAGAGGCGAATCGGTGCAATCGACGCCAGCTTCGCCAGCACCCAGTAGCCGCCCCGGTCGAGCCCGTTCGGCACCTCGCCGCTTGCCTTGGCCAGCCGACGGACGGCGGCAAAGAGCGCGGCCTCAAGACGCAGCTCTTCGTTCACAGGCCCAGTATGAATCAGTTGGTTGGGCACTACAACTATAATTTGGGTGGGCTATTTCACTTGTAGGTGAGCTCAAGTGAAGCGTCAGGTTGCGGTCGGCGGCTTGCTGTCCGGTTCGCTCTTGGATTCCGTGCCCGACTCAGCACTCGCCTCCCCAGCTGACTCGATCCCCTGCTCGCGCGCCCAGATCAGGAGACGCCGGCGGGCCTCCTCGAGGCCCAGCGGTCCCTCCTCCTTGCGAAGCTCGAGCAGGTAGCGGTAGGCCTCGCCTATCCGTGGCCCCGGCGGTATCCCGAGCAGCTCGCCGATCTGGTTGCCGTCGAGATCCGGCCTGAGCTTGTCGAGATCCTCCTGCTCACGCAGCCTGGCGATGCGCTCCTCGAGCACGTCGTAGGAGTGCGCGAGTGACGCCGCCTTCCGCTTGTTGCGTGTGGTGCAGTCCGAGCGCACGAGGACATGAAGGCGATCCAGCAGCGGACCGGCATCCGTCGCGTATCGGCGCACAGCGGCATCGCTCCACTCGCCGCGACCGAATCCGTGGAAACCGCAGGTGCAGCTCGACGAGCTTGGCCACATCGTCGATCACGGCTTTGGGGTAGCGCAGCTCGCTGAGCCGCTTGCGGCTCATGGACGCTCCGACGACCTCGTGGTGGTGGAAGGTCACGGATCCGGGACGCGGGTGGCGCCGCGTCCGCGGCTTGCCGATGTCGTGCAACAGCGCGGCCAGCCGGGTGACCAGATCGGGGCCGCCGAGGCGATCTTCCAGCCCGCGCACGTTGTCCAGCACTGAGAGCGTGTGCGCGTAGACGTCCTTGTGCTGGTGGTGCTCGTCGATCTCCATCCGCAGCGCGGGCAGCTCCGGCAGCACGAGATCTGCCACTCCGGTGTCGGTCAGGAGCGCCAGACCCGGCGGCCGGGTCAGGGGTGAGTATCAGCTTGGTCAACTCGTCGCGGATGCGCTCCACCGAGACGATGGAGAGCCGCTTCGCGCGAGACCGCATGGCCTCGACCAGCGCCGGGTCGGGGATCAGGCCGAGCGCCGCGACAAAGCGGGCCGCCCTCATGATGCGCAGCGGATCGTCGTCGAAGGACTCCTCGGGCAAGGCCGGGGGTTCGCAGCACCTTGCTCCCGAGATCCGCGAGCCCGCCGAACAGATCGACGAATACGTGCCGGGGAACCGAAACCGCCATCGCGTTGATGGTGAAATCCCGCCGGCGAAGGTCTTCCTCGAGCGATTCGCCGTAAGCCACCTCGGGATTGCGGCTGGTCCGGTCATACGCCTCGCTGCGATACGTGGTGACCTCGAAGCGGACATTGCGGCGCATGAGCCCGACGGTGCCGAAGGCGATTCCCACCTCCCAGGTGCCCTCCGCCCAGCCGCGAGCGATCTCCAGCACCTGCTCGGGACGGGCATCCGTTGCGAAGTCCAGATCGGGCGTATCAGTCGGCGAGACGCCCAGCAGTGCGTCGCGGACCGAACCTCCGACGAGGTACAGCTCATGGCCGGCAGCCGCGAAGCGGGCCCCCAGCTCGTCCGCCAGTACGGGCACCGTCAGCAGGGTGCTGATGGCACGCGCGGCCGGGTCATCGGCGTCGGTCAGATCAAAGCGGGGCACGAGTCAGCCAGCCTAGCCTGCGGATCCGGCGGACGGTGCGCCGTCACCCGGCTGACTCGCGGGACTCGTACCATCCGGTCATGTCTCGCCCGTCGCCCGCGTCAGGGCGGCGGCGGCTGAATCGCGTCGAAGAGACGTCAGCGGGCGGCCTGATCCTCGACCGGCGAGCCCCCGGAGCGCAAGCCGCTCTCATCGGGCGCCTCGATCGGCGGGGGCGACTGCTGTGGTCACTACCCAAAGGTCACGTCGAAGCCGGAGAGACTCCCGAACAGACAGCGGTTCGAGAAGTGTCCGAGGAAACGGGCATTCTCGGACGCGTTATCGCGCCCTTGGGCGCCATCGACTTCTGGTTCGTCGCGGGTGGCAAGCGGGTGCACAAGACGGTCCACCATTTCCTGCTGCTGGCCGAAAGCGGCGAACTGTCCGACGAAGACGTCGAAGTGACCGAAGTCGCCTGGGTTCCGCTGCCAGAGGTCGACTCGAGGCTTGCCTACGAAGATGAGCGCCGGCTGATCCGACACGTCCCGGCGCTGCTGGCCGACATTGCGTAGCCGGCGGGCGCCGGCCAAGGCGCGGACCGCCCGTCTCCTGATCCTGCTGCTCGCGCGGGCTCTTCTTGCTCGCTTCAACCGTGACGACGACGCCGCAGCGCCGGCAGGTCCAGCTCGTCGCCGACACCGGCGACAACACCGGCCCCGACAAAAGTCAGCCTCGCCATCGGCGTCCATCACGCCGCTGTCACCCGGACCCAAGGACACGCTGCGCATCAGCGGTCGCGTCATCAGCGAAGGCGGCGCCGACCTGACGCGGCTCCAAGTCTCGCTGCACATCGGGAACGCAGTCACGAGCCGAACCGAAATGCAGGGCCTTCGCGCCAACCCGGTTCCGCAGCTTCTTGCCCAACCGGGGACCTTGGACGTCGGCGACGGTCGGCTGGCTGCGGGCCACTCAGCGCCCTTCACCATCACCGTCCCCATCGCGGATCTGGATCTGGCCTCCGACGGCGTCTATCCGATGCAGGTACTGGCGACGGGCGTCGAAGGCGATGCCGGCGTCCCGGTCGACCTCACGACCGCCAGTACCTTTCTGCCATACATCACCAAAGACGAAACGGCGCCGGCGACGCCGCTGGCCTGGCTGGTTCCCCTGACGGCGGCCCCGTCGCTACTGGCGGACGGGAGCTTCACGAACGACGCGGTGGTCACCTCGGTCGCCCAGGGCGGCCGGCTGCGTCAACTGCTGGACGGGCTCAGCTCCGCGACGGCCGTCACCGCGACTATCGATCCGGCGGTCATCAGGGCGCTCGCGCTGGCGGCCAACGCCCCTTACGTCGTCGCCTCGAGTGTGGCTGGTCCCGTGACGAAGCCGGCCAGCCCCCAGGCCCGTCAATGGCTGGCTGACTTGCGCGCCGCAGACCAGGTGAGCCTGATCGGACAGCCATACGCAGACCCCGACGTCGAATCGCTGGTGCACAACGGCCAGGCCAACCTGGTCGACGACGCCCGCCAGCGCGCCAGCGACGTCCTGTCGCTGGGCCTGCTGAAAGCCAAGAGCCGGCTACCCCGAGCGTGGCGGTCCCCCCAGGCGGCTACGTCGACGCCCAGGGCGCCGCCTACTACCACCAAAAGACCAAGGCGCAGGGGTTGGTGCTGTCCGCCGACGCGGTCCCGGCAACCGGAGACAACCCGAGCGCCTCGGCAAGCTCGCCGGGCGTAGCTTCGCGCCTGCTGCTGTCGGACCAGGTGCTCACCACGCTGGTCACCGCCGGTCCGAAGGCGAGCCCTCGGCTTGCGGAGCAGGACATCATCGCTGAACTCGCCGAGTCCCATCTCGAGGACCACGTCGCCGATGCGGCCGACCACGGCGCCGCCGCCCGTCCCCTGCTCATCGCGCCGCCGCAGAACTGGAGTCCGTCTGCCTCGTGGCTCAGCCAGCTGCTCACCGACACCTCCCGGCTCTCGTGGCTCCGGCAGGTCCCGGTCAACACGCTCCTGAATTCTCCCGCCGAACCGCGCGCGGCCCTGCAGTACCCGGCCGGCGGTACGGGCCAGGGAGCTGCCCGCCAGCCTCGGTCACGAGCAGTGCCCAGATCATCGCCAATACGGCCGGGCTCTTCCGGGTGCCGAAGCGGGGCGACGCGCCCCAGCCGGGAAGCCCGCAGAGCATCGTGCAGCCCATCAACGACGCCGCGCTGACCGCTGTCTCGAGCCACTGGCGCGGCACCCCGTTGCATGGCCAGGTCTTCATCGACAGCGCGCAGCAGACCTACACGGCGTTGCAGCAGCAGGTGAGAGTGGTGGCGAGCCCCCAAGTCACGCTCACCAGCCGATCTGGGCGGGTGCCGGTCACGATAGAGAACAATCTCGGTGCGGCGGTGGATGTCTCACTCGTGCTGACGTCCCTGGATCGCTCGCGAGTGAGCTCGGACACGGTGGTCACCCGGACCGTGCGGGCCGGTCAGAAAGTGCAGGTGGAGGTCGAGGTGAAGGCGGCGAGTGCCGGGACCTTCCCGGTGCGCCTTGCGCTCTTCACCCCTGACGGACAGCCGTTGGGGACGCCCGCTCAGGTGCTGGTGCGTTCCACGACCTACGGGGTGGTCGCGACGATCTTCACCATCGTCGCGCTCTCGGTGCTGGGACTCGCCGTCCTGATCAGATCGGTACGTAGCCTGCGGCGCCGGTCACGCCGCCGCCGGGCCGCGTCGGTGCCCACATGAGCACCCCGGGGATCGTCCCCACCCGGATCGGACGCGCCAGCACCGTCATGGCGCTGGGCACCGTGGCCTCCCGGGGCACCGGCTTCCTTCGCACCGTGGCGATCACGGCCGCCATCGGTACCCACTACGTCGGCGACGCCTACAACGTCGCCAACACCACCCCGAACATCATCTACGACCTGCTGCTCGGCGGGATCCTCACCAGCGTCGTCGTCCCGGTGCTGGTGCGCGCTAACAAGGACGACCCGGACGGCGGTGACGGGTTCGCCAGCTCGCTGCTCACGCTGGTGGCGCTCGGTCTGACCTTCTTCACGGTCATCGGGATGATCATCGCCCCGCTCATCGCCCGGATCTACATCGCCGACTGCGCCGAGGTCTCGCTGGCGACCACCTTCATGCGGTGGTTCCTGCCACAGATCGTCTTCTACGGGATCGGCGCGACCATCGGGGCCATCCTCAACATCCGGGGCCGCTTCGCCGCCCCGACCCTGGCGCCCGTCCTGAACAACCTGGTCGTCATCGCGGTGGCCGTGACCTTCATCTTCATGCCTGGGCCGCGACCCCCGACGCTGCATGGCATCACCCAGGCCCAGATCACGCTGCTGGGCGCCGGCACCACCCTGGGCGTCATCGCCATGACGGTCGCGCTGTGGCCATCGCTTCGCGCCAGCGGCTTTCGCTACCGGCCGCGGCTGGACCTGCGGCATCCGGGCCTGCGGCAGGCGATGCGGCTGGCGAGCTGGGTACTGGTCTACGTCGGTGTCAGCCAGCTGAGCTACTTCGTCGTCACCCGCCTGGCCACCGGCACCGTCTCCTTCACCACCTACAGCAACGCCTACCAGCTCTTCCAGCTGCCGTACGCGATCATCGCCGTCTCGCTGATCACCGCGCTACTGCCCCGGATGAGCTCTCACGCCGCCGACCACAGGCTTGACCTGGTCCGGGAGGATCTGTCGTTGGGTCTGCGTATGTCGACGGTGATCCTGATACCCGCCGCCCTGACCCTCTTCGTACTGGCTCGCCCGCTTGCCATCACTGTCTTCGCCCACGGCGCGACGTCGGTGCATGACGCCAGCCGGATCGGCGCCGCGCTGGCGGCCTTCGCCATCGCGCTGGTGCCGTTCAGCGCCTTCCAGCTCCAGCTCCGGGCCTTCTACTCGATGGCCGACAGCCGTACGCCCGCCCTGCTGATGTGCGCCGTATCGGTGGTCAACATCGCCGCAGGTTTGCTGCTGGCCAACGTGCTGCCCGACCGAGAGCGCGCCGTCGCCCTGGCGCTGTCGTTCGCCCTGTCTTACCTGGCCGGCGCCGCCATCTGCTTCCGGATGCTTCGCAAACGCCTCGATGGGATGGACGGACGGCGCATCACCCAGACCGTGGCACGGTCCACTCTGGCGGGCGCCATCGCCGCCGGGATCGCCTTCGCGATCTGCGCACTGCTGCGCTCCGCCCTCGGCCACGGCGTGGTGGGAAGCCTGCTAGGAGTGCTGATCGGCGCATTGATCGGCGGCGCCTTCTACGCCGCGGCCGCCTGGCGCATGACGCCGGAGCTGCGCTCGGCTGTCTCTCTCGTGGGCGCCCGGTTCGGTCATCACTGATTCAGCGGTGTCCCGGGCCGCTAGGCCAGGCAGCTGTCATCACACGAGCCTTCAGGCGTATTCACACCAGCCGATCGGCTTAACCCTGCGGGGGGTTCGTGCCGATGATCTCCGACAGCCGGCGCTTCGTCCGGTGGGGCAACGAGAGGTCGGCGACGATGTTCACGGGTTGGTTCATCCGCCTGGTCGGCGTGCTGGCTGTCCTGGGCGTCATCGGTTTTGACGGGTTCTCCGTGGTGGCTGCCCATCTCAGCGCGAGCGACGACGCTCAGAATGTGGCTCAGGCCAGCGCCAACGCGTACAAGGCCGACCCGACCTGGCAGACGGCGCTCACCGCCGCCGAGCAGGCGCTGCCCAAGGGCGACAGTCTGGTGGCCAACTCGCTGACCATCAACGCCAACGGCGAAGTCAGCGTCAAGGTCCGGCGAACCGCACACTCCGTACTGCTGCACGTCTTCTCTCAGACGAAGAGCTGGGCGGTTGTCACCGAGGCCGGCACGGCAGATCCCCCGTCCTAGCCCGGCGCGGTGTCGCGATCACGCCGGGTAGCTCCGTAGACTTCGCGCTGAAGCGGACATCAGCGCAGTAGTTCAGACCGAAGCGGCCGGTGGGTTGGCGGGGCGGAGGGGATGTGCCCGACATGCCGCCCTCAGGAGCGTCCGGCGTCAGCACCGAGCCCGACCCGGCGCCGACAGACCCCAATATGTCTGTGACCAGCGAATCCGACCCGGTTGACGCCCTCGCCGCAACCTCACCGCATCCGGCGGCTCACCACTCCAGAACTTCCAACGCCGGGGCTTCCAACGGCGCGCCGATAGGCCCCAGAGCTGCCCCGCAGACCCGTCCGACGCCCGTCCGCACGACTGTTCACCCCGGGGTGCTGCTTGACGGCCGCTACCAGCTGCAACGCCACATCAGCGACCGGGGCGATCTCCAGCTCTGGCAGGGTGAAGACCAGGTTCTTGCCCGACCGGTAGCCATCCGGCTGATGATCGATACCGGGCTTCCTACCGCCCTGGAAAGCATCCAGCAGCTGCTTGACGCGGCCCGCCGCTCTGGTCAGCTGGTCCACAACGGTGCTGCCTCCACCTACGACGCGACGACGACGAGCGCCGACGGACTCCCGCTCGCTTACGTGGTCAGCGAGTGGGTGACCGGCGTATCGCTGCTCGACCTGCTTCGGGAAGCCCCGCTCCAGCCCGACCGGGCCGCAGCGGTGCAGCTGTCAGTCGCCCGGGTGGTCGCGGCCGCCCACGAGGTCGGTGTGACCCATGGAGATCTGCACCCGGGCGACGTGATCATCACCTCCCACGGGTTGGTCAAGGTCCTGGACCTGGAGATGCGCGGCGGGGGCGCGGGCGGCGATCGCGAACGAAGCATCGCGCAACGCCGGGCGCGCGACGTGACCGGACTCGGCGCACTGCTCTACGCCAGCCTCACGGGCCGCTGGCCACTGGGTCCCGGTCGCGGGCTTCCGGCGGCGGAGACCGATAGCAGCGGTGCCTGCCGAAACCCACGGCAGTTGCGCGCCGGAGTGCCCCGCGAGCTCGATGCACTGGCCATGTCGGCCTTGGGCGGCGCAGGTGGCGCGGGCGGAGCTGACACCGGAACAGGTCCGGCGGTGCCCCCTCAGCCGACCGCCGCCCAGATCGTTGATGCGCTCATGGTCATCGGCGCGGAGCTGCCCACGGGATCCCAGCCGGTGCTCGACGACAATCCGGAGGCCGACACCCCGGCCGCCCGAATCGCCCGCGCGGCGCAGGCCGAACGGCTCGCGCGCACCAATGCCGCCCGGCAGCGGACCCTGCGCCGCCGGATACTCCCCGTCGTTCTCCTGGTCGTCCTGGCACTCGCCGCCTGGCTCGTCGGGGTGGCAGTCAGCCGGCTCCCAAGCCGTTCGGGAAGTGGTTCCGCGGCGGGGGGTGACTCGGCCACCGCAACCGCCAAGGCCATCCCGCCGTCGTCAGTCACCGACTTTGACCCCTCTCCGGGCGACGGCGCCGAAAACCCGACCGAGGTAGCTCTCTCGCACGACGGCAACCCGAATACGGCGTGGTCGACGGAGCAGTACCTGGGCACCCAATGGGGCGGGATCAAAAGCGGGGTCGGCCTCAAGGTCGACCTGGGCAAACCGGTCGTGGTGTCTCGCGTGAGGCTGCTGTTCAAGGAGGCCGGAGTGTCGGTCGAGCTGCGTTACGCCGACGCCGACAGTGCTTCCTTGGATGCCTACACCGTCGCCGTCAGCTCTTCAGCTTCACCAAAAGCCGACCAGACGCTGATCCCCCACACCGGGGCCCACGAGTATTGGCTGATCTGGCTCACTGCTCTGCCACGGGTCCCACCCCAGGCTGGCACCACCACCCCCACGTACGAAGGCGAGCTCGCCGAGATGCAGTTCTTCGGCTGATTCGGCCGGAGCGGCGAGTCCCGCCCCCGGGGAATGCCGGTCTCTTACGATCCGTTCTAGCCCCCGGGTTCGTGAAACCGGAAAAGGCATCCCTCCCCAGCCCCCATCAGGGCCGAAAGGTACGGAGACGCAGTGAGCGACAGCGCTAACAAGGCAGCGGCCGGCGAAGTACGCGATGTGGTGATCATCGGTTCCGGGCCCGCCGGCTACACCGCCGCCGTCTACACCGCACGGGCAAACATGCGCCCCCTGGTGTTCGAAGGCGCGGTCACCGCTGGTGGCGCCCTGATGTCGACCACCGAGGTGGAGAACTTCCCCGGGTTCGCCGAAGGGATCCAGGGCCCCGAGCTCATGGATCAGATGCGTGGCCAGGCCGAGCGTTTCGGCGCCGAGCTGGTGCCCGACGATGTGATCGAGGTCGATCTGGCCGCTAACCCCAAGGTGATCCGCAGCCACGACGGCACGGTGCTGGCAAAGACTGTGATTGTGGCCACGGGCTCGCAGTGGCGCACGCTCGGATTGCCGGGCGAGGAGCGGCTCTTCGCGCACGGCGTCTCCGCCTGTGCCACGTGTGACGGCTTCTTCTTCCGCGACCAGGACATCGCGGTCGTCGGTGGCGGCGACTCCGCCGTGGAGGAAGCCACCTTCCTCACGCGCTTCGCCAAGAACGTCACGCTGATCCACCGGCGCGACAAGCTTCGGGCGAGCGCGATCATGCAGGAGCGGGCGCGCAACAACGACAAGATCAGGTTCATGTGGAACACCGAGGTGGATGACGTTCTCGGCGACACCACGATGACCGGACTGCGGCTCCGCGACAAACTCACCGGCGCCGTCGACGAGTTCCCCTTCACCGGACTCTTCCTGGCGATCGGCCACGACCCACGTTCCCAGCTCTTTCGCGGCCAGCTCGACATGGACGACGAGGGCTACATCACGGTGGCCTCGCCCTCCACCGCTACCAACCTGCCGGGTGTCTTCGCCTGTGGCGACGTGGTCGACCGCACCTATAAGCAGGCCATCACCGCAGCCGGCACCGGTTGCGCTGCGGCGCTGGACGCCGAGCGCTATCTCGCGGACCAGGACGGCCATCACGACGAGGTCCCGGAGGCTCCCGAGCTCCCGGTCGGCGAGACGGTCGAGAGCCTCGCGGCAACGCACTGACAGCCAGCACCAAACCAGACAGCACTGACCGGCTACACATCGCTTGTCCGCACATCTGCTAGGCCACACCCACCACTACAGGAGGAACCCATGGGCAGCACCCAGCCCGTTACCGACGACACCTTCAGCGCCGAGGTGCTCAATAGCGACAAGCCCGTGCTCGTCGACTTCTGGGCGGAATGGTGCGGCCCGTGCAAGATGGTCGCCCCCGTACTCGAGGAGATCGCCGCCGAGCACCCCGACACGCTGCGGATCGTGAAGCTGAACATCGACGAAAACCCCGAGGTCGCCCGCAAATACGGGATCATGTCGATCCCGACGATGTCGGTCTTCGTCGGCGGTGAGGTGCATAAGAGCATCGTGGGGGCCAAGCCCAAGGCAGCGCTGCTGCGCGAGCTAGAGGGCTTCGTCTAAACCCCGCCCAGGCCTTCTTCGCACCCGGCGCGGGCCCACCGCAAACGGGCTGCGCCGGGTCGGGCGGCTAAGCTTGCTGCACCGACCAATCGTCAACACAGGCGGGATTTCGCCGATCATCGTGCCGCTTTTCCGTCGCGGGTCATCCGGGCCCGCTGTCCAGCACCTGCGCCTTCGGCTGACGGATCTGGGACTGCTGTCCCCGTCCGCTGGAGGCGCTGCTGACGTGTTCGACGACCACGTCGAGAAGGCCGTCCGCGAGCTGCAGCAGTCGCGCGGCCTGCTTGTCGACGGAGTCGTGGGGCCCGCCACGGACGAGGCGCTTCAAGAGGCCGGCCGGCAACTCGGCGGCCGTTGGCTCTACCACAGCGTCAACCACCCGTTCGTCGGCGACGACGTGGAAGAACTGCAGAAGCGGCTAGCCGACATGGGCTTCGATGTCGGCCGCATCGACGGGATCTTCGGCAAGCGCACCGAACACGCCCTACGCGACTTTCAGCACAACTTCGGGCTGATCGACGATGGCACCTGCGGCCCGATGACGCTTCGCGAGCTCAAACGGCTGCAGCGCACCGTGGTCGGCGGACGCCCGTACGAGCTGCGGGAGTCGGAGAAGCTGCGCGGCGCCGGACCCTCGTTGGCCGGTAAGACGGTCGTGTTGGATCCCGGACACGGCGCCGACGACACCGGATGGAGCGTCGGTGGCTACACCGAGCGCGACATCGTCGCCGACCTCGCCGCCCAGCTCGAGGGGCGGTTGCAGGCAGTAGGCGTCAACGCCTCCCTGACGCACCTGCGCGACCAGAATCCCGACGAGGCTGAGCGGGCTCGCTTCGCTAACGCCACCAACGCCGATCTGCTCGTGAGCCTGCACTGCGACGGCCACGTCACGGCCGCCCCGCGCGGCGTCGCGAGCTACTACTTCGGCACCCGGCACACCTCGTCGGTCGTCGGAGAGCGCTTCGCCGACCTGGTGCAACGCGAGGTGGTGGCCCGCACCGATCTGTTGGACTGCCGCAGCCACCCCAAGAGCTGGCCGCTGCTGCGCGCGACCCGGATGCCTGCGGTTCGCCTTGAAATGGGCTACCTGACCAATCCGCACGACCGCTCAGCTTTGGCATCGAGCGAATTCCGTGCCGTAGTGGCCGAAGCTGTGCTGGCGGCTGTGCAGCGCATCTTCCTGCCCGCCGATCTCGATCCGCCCACCGGCACCTTCCGGCTGCCGGACGCCCTCTTGCAGCCGCGCGGCGCGTTGGCCTGACCCGTCGCCCCGTCGGGAGCTCAGGCTCCTTGCTGAACGGGCCGTAGCCCAGCAGGGCGCAACATCTCCGGCGTCATCGAGCCGAGCAGCCGCTCGAGAGCCACCTCCACGTCCTCGCGCCAGGTGACGACGCTCTTGAGCTCAAGGCGTAGCCGCGGCCAGCGGTGATGCGGGCGCACCGTCTTGAATCCCACCGCCAGCAGGTAGTCCGCCGGCAGCAGGCAATGGCCGGACTTACCCTGCGCGTCGCCAAAGGCCTCGATGGCTCGCACGCCGCGCCGCAGCAGGTCCTTGGCGACGCTCTGGACCAGCACCCGCCCAAGCCCCTGACCGCTGAATTCCTCGATGATCTGACCGGTCATCAGTAGCACGGCGTCGGCGCTCACCGGGCTGGTGGGGAAAGCCACCCCACGTGGGATGTAGGCCGGTGGCGCGAAGAGCGCAAAGCCGGCTGGGACCCCGTCGACGTAGACCACCTTGCCGCACGATCCCCAGTCCAGCAGCGTCGCCGAGACCCAAGCCTCCTTCTCAAAGCCCGAATCGCCGGACTCCTCCGCGCGCGATCGCGATACCGGGTCCAGCTCCCAAAAGACGCATCGGCGGCACCGCACCGGAAGGTCGTCGAGGTTGTCCAGCGTCACATTGGCAACCCGGCGGCTCACAGAAATCAACGATAGCTCCCCGGGGGCCTTCAAACCGGCCCGGCGGGGCGCCGTAAATCGACTCGGTCTGCGCCCTGACCTCGGTTACCTTGGAAAGCATGTCGGCGACCTCGCTCGACCCGTATATCGGTCGCTACGCGCTCCGTACCCGGGGCATGACCGCATCGGAGATCCGGGCTCTCTTCGCCGTCGCCAGCCGCCCTGAGGTCGTCAGTCTGGCCGGTGGCTCTCCCTACACCGCAGCACTGCCCTTGGACGCCGTCGGCGAGATGCTCGATCGCTTGGTGGCCGATCAGGGCGCCGTCGCGCTGAACTACAGCACCGGACAGGGTGACCCGCGCCTTCGCGAGCAGATCTGCGACGTCATGGAGCTGGTGGGCATCACGGCCTCCCCGGATGATGTGGTCGTCACGGTCGGGAGCCAGCAGGCGCTCGATCTGATCGCCCGGGTCTTTCTCGATCCGCGGGATGTCGTGCTGGCCGAGGCGCCGAGCTACGTGGGGGCCCTCGGGACCTTCGCTTCCGCGGAGGCGGAGGTGATCCATGTCGACATGGACGCCGACGGCATGGTGCCGTCGGCGCTGCGAGAGGCCATCGCCCGCTGCGCGCAGCTCGGCAAGAAGGTCAAGTTTCTCTACCTGATCCCGAACTATCAGAATCCGGCGGGTGTTTCGCTCAGTCTCGAGCGGCGCCAGGAAATCCTGGCGATCGCCGAGGAGGCCGACCTCCTGATCGTCGAGGACGATCCGTACGGCCTGCTCGGCTTTGATGACGAGCCGTTTCGCGCGATGCGTGCTGACGGCGCCGATCGGGTGCTCTACCTGGGCACCTTCAGCAAGACCATCGCGCCCGGGCTCCGCGTCGGCTGGGTACTGGCTCCGCATGGTGTACGCGAGAAGCTGGTGCTGGCCAGCGAGGCGCAGATCCTGTGCCCGCCGACCTTTAACCAGCTGGCCATCTCCCGCTATCTGGACACCCAGCCCTTCATGGAACAGGTCAAGACCTTCCGGGAGATCTACCGCGAGCGTCGTGACGCGCTGCTGGACTCGTTGACCACCCACCTGCCGGCCAGCTGCACCTGGACCGTCCCCACCGGCGGTTTCTACGTCTGGTTGACGCTGCCCGAGGGCCTGGACGCGAAGGCCATGCAGGCCCGCGCCGTCGCCGCCCGGGTGGCCTACGTCCCGGGGATTGCCTTTTACGCGGACGGCAACGGCCGCCGCAATCTGCGCCTGTCCTACTGCTTCCCGCCCCCCGAACGGATCCGTGAAGGGGTTCGACGGCTCACGGGAGTGCTGTCCGAGGAGCTTGAACTGCTCGAGACCTTCGGGCCGGTCCATCCGGCCGGCCCTCGCGGTGGGGCCGGGCGTTCGGACGGCCCCACCCCCGATCTCGCATGACCGACGTCGAGCGGGCGTTCGTCCTCGCCGGCGGACTTTCGGTCGAGCGCGACGTCTCCCTGCGCAGCGGCCGGCGTGTCACCGATGCGCTGCGCGGCGTCGGGGTCGAGGCGGTGCTGCTGGACGCCGATTCCCAGCTGTTGCCGCGCCTGATCTCCGAGACCCCCGACGCCGTCTTCATCGCACTCCACGGAGGACCCGGTGAGGACGGCGCCCTGCGCGGAGTGCTTGACCTGCTGGGCGTCGCCTACACCGGGTCGTCCGCACACGCCTGCCGGCTCGCCTTTGACAAGCCGACGGCGAAGTCCCTGCTCGCTGGCGCGGGAGTGCAGACCCCGCCGTGGCTCGCGCTGCCGCATTCCACGTTTCGGGAGCTCGGCGCCTCCGTGGTCATCGACCAGTTGGTGCTGCGGCTGGGACTGCCCCTCATGGTCAAACCGGCCTGCGGGGGTTCGGCGTTGGGAGCCACCATCGTCCGCGACGCCGGCGAATTGCCCGGGGCTCTCGTCGCCAGCTTCGGCTACGCCGACACCGCCCTCATCGAGCGGTTCGTGACCGGTACCGAAATCACCGTCTCGGTTCTCGACACCGGCGACGGGCCGGTCGCGCTGCCAGCGGTGGAGATCGACGCGCTCGGCGGTCCGTATGACTACGCGGCGCGCTACACGGCTGGCGCCACGGAGTTCTACGTGCCGGCCAGGGTCAGCGATCAGGTGGCGCAGGAAGCAGCCACGCTGGCGGTCACCGCCCACCAGGTGCTGGGATTGGCCGACCTCAGTCGTACCGACTGCATCGTCGACGCCGAAGGCGCCGTGCATTTCCTGGAAGTGAACGTCTCGCCCGGGATGACCGAGACCAGCCTGCTGCCGCTGGCGGTCAGCGCGGCCGGACTGGAGCTCGGCGTCATCTGCCGTGACCTGCTTCAGGCGGCAATGTCACGACCGGCCCACCCCGCCGGCCGCTAGAGCACCGCCGGCTACACGCCCCGCTCAACCGGCGCCTAGACCTAGCCGACGCCTAGGCCCAGCTCGGCGGAGCAGGAGCCATAGCAGTCACTATGCGCTCGAGGTCATCAAATGACCCGAATTCGACAGTTATACGACCTTTGCTCCGTCCCATCTCGACCTTCACTCTGGTCTCGAGCCGCTCAGAGAGGCGGCTGGCGACGGCGTCGAGACCCGGCGGTGGAGTGCGCGGTGTCCGACGGCGCTTCGCCTTGTCAGGACCGGCCATCGCCGCCAGTTCCTCGACGGCTCGCACCGAGAGACCTTCAGCGACGATCCTGGTAGCGACCTGCTCCTGCTGGGCGGCGCTGGGAAAGCCCAGCAACGCCCGGGCATGGCCCGCGCTGAGCACCCCCGCCGCAACCCGCCGCTGCACGGTGGGTGGCAAGCTCAGCAGCCGGATCGTATTTGTGATGTGGGATCGTGACTTGCCGATTCGCGCACCCAGCTCCTCGTGGGTGCAGCCGAAGTCCGTCAGCAGCTGGGAGTAGGCCGCGCCTTCCTCCAGGGCATGGAGCTGGTCGCGGTGCAGGTTCTCCAGCAGCGCGTCACGCAGCATCGCCTCGTCCGCCGTGTGGCGGACGATGGCCGGAACTTCAGTGAGCTCCGCCAGCTGAGCCGCCCGCCAGCGCCGTTCGCCCATGATCAGCTCGTAGTCGCCCGACCCAAGGGCACGTACCACGATCGGCTGCAGCACGCCGACCTCCCGGATGCTCTCGGCGAGCTGCGCGAGCGACTCCTCGTCGAAGTCCTGCCGTGGCTGACGCCCGTTGGGAGCGATTCGGGCCACTGGCAATAGGCAGAGCTGCCCGACGACGGTGCCCGCCTGGCCGGCCACCTCAGCCTGGCTGTCTCCTGGGGCTGTCGCCTCAACAGAAGGCGGAGCTCCCTCCCCGGACCTCGGCGCAACGACCTCTCCCGACGCAGACGGTGTGGCGAGCACCTCCAGGTCGGCGGGTGCCGACCTGGGTGGAGCCGTCTGCGGAGCAATCAGTGCGCCCAACCCTCGCCCCAGTCCCCGGGTACGCGTCGTCATGCCACTCCTCCAGTTGTTTGCGCCAGCACGGCAGGTTCGGGAAGTTCGGTGGGCTCCACAGGGTGCGTCGCTCGATCGGTTAAATCGACCACCTGCAGCTGAGCTGCCAGTTCACGGGCAGCGGCGAGGTAGGCCTGAGCGCCCCGCGACATCGGGTCGTACGTGACGACGGTGCTGCCATAGCTCGGCGCCTCGGCGACCCGGACGCTGCGCGGAATGGCGGTAGGAAGGACGGCTTCCTTGAAGTGATCCCGGACTTCCGCCACGACCTGGTCGGCCAGCCGGAGGCGACTGTCGTACATCGTCAGGACGATGGTGCTGACGCGAAGGCCCGGATTGAGGTGCTCGGCGACCAGTTCGACGTTGTTGAGCAACTGGCCGAGGCCCTCGAGGGCGTAGTACTCGCATTGAATCGGTATGAGAACTTCCCGGGCAGCCGAAAGGCCATTCACTGTGAGTAACCCCAGAGCGGGGGGGCAATCGATAATCACGTAGTCAAAAACCCGCTCGGAGGCGGCCAAGGCCTCGCGCAGCCGAAACTCGCGACTCTCCTCGTTGACCAACTCGACCTCGGCGCCGGCAAGGTCCACTGACGCCGGAGCGACCATCAGCCCGGGCACGCGTGGGCACTCAGCGATGACGTCGTCCAGCAGCGCCTCACCGAGGATGACCTCATACATCCCGGGCGTACGGGCGGGTGGTTCGATCCCCAGCGCCGTGCTGGCGTTTCCCTGCGGATCCAGGTCGATGCACAGCACCCGAGATCCATAGAGGGCCAGGGCCGCCGCCAGATTGACGGCTGTCGTGGTCTTACCGACGCCGCCCTTTTGATTCGCGACTGCCAGGACTCGTGTGGCGTTCAGTCGAGGCGACAGCCCGGGTACCGGTGGGCTTGTTTCACGTGAAACCGTGCCCTCTTCACCACCATCGCCCGCGGCAGCGCCGTCAGTGGTTTCACGTGAAACATCGGCTGCTTCAGCCGCTTCGTCGACCCCGGACACGAGCTTCGCCCTTTCGTTGAACCACCAACCGCGGAACTCGCACCACACGCACCGGCGTTTCCAACAGGTCCGTCCCTAGCTCGACCACCTGCGGCACCCCGGCCCCGTACTTCGCGAGCCCCGATCCAGCCTCTTGCAGCTCGTGGCGCGCCCGCTCTCCGCGGAGCGCGAGCAACTCGCCGCCTGGCTGAACCATTGGCATCGTCCACGACACGAGCCGCTCCAGAGGTGCGACAGCCCGAGCGACGACGTAATCCCCGAAAAAAGGCAACTCAGCGGCGATCTCCGGGGCCCGGCCACGGACCACCCACACCCGATCACCGAGCTCCAAGGCCGCAATGACCTCTTCCAGGAACACGCAACGGCGCGCCAACGGCTCCACGAGCACCAGCTGGCTGGTCGGGCTGGCCAGCGCGATGGGGATGCCCGGCAGCCCAGCCCCGCTGCCCACGTCCACCACCCGGGCTGCCTCCGGGAGCAGACCGGCTACCACCGCGCTGTTGAGCAGGTGACGGTCCCAGATGCGCGCACCTTCACGGGGACCCAGCAGGCCACGCACCACGCCGTCAGTGACGAGCAGCTGCGCGTACAGCTCGGCGGCCTCCAGCGCGGGACCCGAAAATCTGCTCCGCAGCGGGGCGCAGGCTCGTCGGCACTGCGGCCAGTTCGTTCAGTGCGGGATCACTTCACGAGCGGCCTTCACCGGCAACGGCTCTGCTCAGTCGGGGAGTACGACGACGCGACGCTGCGGCTCTTCGCCTTCACTCTCGCTGTGCACGCCGCTGACCTGGGCAACCGCGTCGTGAACGACCTTGCGTTCAAACGGGGTCATGGCGGCCAGACGCTCAGGCTCACCGCTGGCTGCCACCCGGGCGGCCACCTCAGCGCCCAAACTCGCCAGCTCAGAGCGCCGCTTGGCGCGAAAGCCACCGATGTCGAGCATCAGTCGGCTGCGCACACCCATCTCACGCTGAACCGCCAGTCTGGTGAGCTCCTGCAGCGCCTCCAGCGTCTGGCCCTTGTCGCCCACCAGGGATCCGAGTCCCTTGCCGACGATCGCGACGACTGCGCGCTCACCTTCGACGTCCATGTCGAGGTCACCGTCGAGATCGAGGATGTCGAGCAACGACTCGAGGTAGTCCGCGGCCACATCGCCCTCTTGTACGAGGTCGGTCGCCTCTGAGTGGGACGACTTGTGCGCCTTTGGGGAGTTTTCAGCTGATTCGTCTGCCTTGGTCGCGTCGTCCGGTGACTCCGCTTCGTCCTGGTGCGGCTGGGAAGCCAGGT
Organism: uncultured Actinomycetota bacterium; assembly: GCA_963839015.1. GTDB lineage: Bacteria > Actinomycetota > Actinomycetes > Frankiales > Frankiaceae > DATAZK01. The sequence goes on from CAWITL010000008.1 coordinate 59,900, forward strand.
CTGTGCTGCTCATCGCCGTCCTCCCTTTCGTGGTCCCTTGCCTTTGGGCTTGGCTGCGGGCCGGTTGTTACGCCGGGGGCGGCTGCCCTGGCCGCTACCGCTGCTGACGGTACGGCCGCTCGCTCCGCCCTTGGCCGGGCTGGATGAATCAGTGGCCCCGGACGTACCGTTCTTGGTCGCCGGCGGACTCTCGCTGCCCGCCTCGTCGCTCGTCACGTCGGGCTGGGTCTTGTCGGTTTTATCCGTCTTGTCGGTCTCATCGGCTGCAGCAGCAGAAGCGGCAGCGGCCGCCTCGATTGCCGTGGGCTGACGCTTTTGAGTCAGTCTGGGCGGGGGAGCCGGCGTCGGCGGCGCCGCGCCCTTCTTCAAACCACCCTTGCCCTTGACCGCGGGCGCGCTGGCTCGACCCGACGTCGCGGTCCCCGCCGTTGTGCCCGGCAGTACAGGCGGCATCTTGCGCAGGATGAAGACCTGCTGGCACATGCTCCAGGTGTTGGTGGTCAACCAGTAGATCAGCACGGCGATCGGGAAGCGCAGACCGAAGACCGCCAGCAGCAGCGGGGAGCCGTACAGCATGACCCGCTGGATCTTTTGCTGCGAAGGATCGACCGGGCCACCGCGCGTCATGATCTGGCGCTGCGTGATGTAGACCGTGATGGCCATGACCACGATCATGACCGAGGCGACGATCTTGACCGCGGTGCCGTTGGCGCCCAGCAGCTCCAGGGTGTGCTTGGACGAGGTCAGCGCCGATCCGAGGGTGATACCGGCGAACTTGGCGGTGGCCAGGCCGGCGACCTCGGACCGCGAGCTGCTCACCACGAAATACGTTGTGGATGTCGATGTAGCCGAGCAGGTTGTTGGCCTTGTCGTAGACGCCGCCAGTGAGGCCACTGGTCGCCTTGAACTGCAACATGCCTTTGTTGGGCCCGGTCAGGATCTGCGACGGGGCCCGCGCGATCGCGTTGAACACGTGGTAGAGCGAGATGAACAGCGGGATCTGGAGCAGCAACGGCAAGCATCCCAGGAGCGGGTTGCCATGCTCCTTCTGCAGCTTCATGACCTCTTGGTTCATGCGCTGCTTGTCGTTCTTGTACTTCTCCCGCAGCTCCTTGATGCGGGGCTGCAGCATCTGCATGGTGCGCTGGGCCTTCACCGACCGCACGAAGAGCGGGAAGATCAGGATCCGGACAATCACGACGATGATCGCGATGGCGAAGGCGTACGAGAAGAAGCCGTGCTTGCCGAAGATCGCTGCGAGGACGTTGTGGAAGAAGATGACGCCCCGCGCGACGAGGTTGTAAAGCGGGTCTAACACAGACACTCGCCTGCTTCCTGGCTGGTGGCATTGGTCGCGCTCATCGACGCGGTGACGGGAGTGGGGCCGCCCTGCCGGGCCTGATCGCTCTTGCGGGCTCGTCGCTCGGGGACCGGGTCATACCCGCCCTCGCAGAAGGGATGGCATCGCAGCAGCCGGCGAAGCGCGAGCCAGCTGCCGCGGCCTGCGCCGTGCTCGGAGAGCGCCTCGTAGGCGTATTCGCTGCAACTTGGAGCGAAGCGGCAGCTCGGGCGCAGGAGAGGGCTGATGGCGAGCTGGTAGAAGCGCACCAGCGCCGCCAGCGGCCGGGCCAATCCGCGGGCGCGCCCGGTCGGCTCCTCGAGCGCCGTGCTCCAGGGCCTGGGGATTGTCAGCCATGGGCCACCTGAGCGGCTTCCTCCGTGCGCGCGATGGCGGCTGAGCAGCCGCGCAGACCGGCGTCGATCCAGCGCCCAAGCTGGCCGTAGTCAGCGGCGGCAGCGCCAGGAAGTGCGCGCACGACCAGCATCGAACCGGGCCCCAGCGTGTCTAACCTGGCGCGAACGAGCTCCCGAAGGCGACGTTTCACACGATTGCGGACGACGGCCGGCCCGACGCGTCGACCGGCGATCACGGTCGCGCGGGGCCGCAGCGAACCGTCAGTGGCGAGAGCGATAACCAACGACCCGCGCCGCACTCGACAACCGGTCTGGGCGACCAGCCGGTGGTCGTGTCGGGTATGCACCCGGGCTGCGGCGGGCAGCACGATCGTCAGGCGGAAAGCTCGCGGCGGCCTTTGCGGCGCCGGGCAGTCAGAATCGAACGACCGGCACGGGTACGCATACGCAAGCGAAAGCCATGCGTCTTAGCCCGCCGGCGATTGTTGGGCTGAAACGTGCGCTTGCTCAAGGTCAACTCCGGGATTGGATCAAGGGTGGCGCGGCGGCCGTACTACACGACAGATCAAACGAAGAAACCCGCGGCACGGTCGACCCTCGACGGTACGGGGACAGCCGGTACCCGGTCAAACGCTGGGCCAGGTGTAACCGCACCGTGACAGTGGTGTCCACCTCACCGTAATCACGCTGCGTTAGGGCGGAAAAGAGTCTCGTTCTCGATGTGGACAACCCGTCGACGGGAGCAGTCCGGCGCTGCTAGCGTCGGCCCCTCACCAACGTAGCCACCCGTCGTTCCATCCCGCGCCGCAGACCCGTGCCGCATCACGTGCACAGTCTGTGGATAAAGCTGTGGACCCCGGCGTCGCGGTCAATGCTGGTACTTGCTCGTGCCGGCTGGTCCCGAACGGTCCAGCCGGTCTTGATGTTGCTGGAATGCGCCGTGCCACAAAGGGGAGTCTCGTTGGCCAACCGTTCCACCCTGACCGAGCGGTCTGCCGTGTCTAATGCCGAGGAGTTGCAGATCGTGTCGGGAGAGGACATCGGGCCAGAAGTGGCCGCAGTGACAGCTGCCTGGGACGCCACCAAGACAGATTTCTGTGACCAGGAGGGCCTGTCGGCACACGACCGGGCCTGGCTGCGAGGTGTCCGGGCAATCGGAATCCTTGAACACACCGTCCTTTTCTCGGCGCCCAACGAGATCGTCCGGGAATTGCTCGACAACCGCCTCAGGCCAGTGGTCGTGGCCCGGATGTCAGCGGCACTAGAGCGCCCTATCGACTTTGCTGTCGTCGTGCGGGCGGCTCCGGATCCCGATGTCATGCCGGAGGATCCGGGCGATCAGCGACCCGCCCGGCTTGCCGCGGTCAGCAGCCGACCCGAGCCGGCTCCTGTCCCGAAGCTGAACGAGCGCTACACCTTCGAGACGTTCGTGATCGGAGACGGCAACCGGTTCCCCCATGCGGCCGCCGTCGCCGTCGCCGAAGCGCCGGGGCGTTCCTACAACCCGTTATTCGTCTACGGCGATTCGGGTTTGGGTAAGACGCACCTCCTGCACGCCATCGCTCATGACACCGCGAACATGCATCCGGAGTTGCGGATCTGCTACGTGAATTCGGAGGAGTTCACCAACGAATTCATCAACGCCATCCGCGATGATCGCCAGCAGCAGTTCCGCTCGCGATACCGCGACGTCGACGTGCTCCTGATCGATGACATCCAGTTCTTGGAGAACAAGGAACGCACACAGGAGGAGTTCTTCCATACCTTCAACGAGCTCCACGGAAGCTCGAAGCAGATCGTGATCACCTCAGACCGGCCACCCAAGCAGCTTTCGACGCTGGAGGACCGGTTGCGCAGCCGCTTCGAATGGGGATTGATCACCGACGTCAGCGCACCGGATTTAGAGACCCGCATTGCGATCCTGTCCAAGAAGGCGGCCGCCGCGGGCGTCGAGGTCGACGTCGACACCCTGACCTACATAGCGACGCACATCGAGCGCAATATCCGTGAACTGGAAGGAGCCCTGATCCGGGTCGCCGCTTTCGCGAGCCTGCAGGGTGTCCGCCTGGACGTGAAGCTGGCGGAGGCGGTGCTCCGCGATCTCATCCCTGACGCCAGTGACCCTGACATCACGCCTGCGGTCGTGATGAGCCAGACAGCGGGCTTCTTCGGCGTCTCCATGGATGACCTGTGCGGCTCCTCGCGAAGCCGGAGCCTGGTCATGGCCCGCCAGATCGCCATGTACCTGTGTCGCGAGCTCACCGACCTTTCTTTGCCCAAGATCGGTGCCCATTTCGGCGGCCGTGACCACACGACCGTCATGCACGCGAACCGCAAGATCGAGGCCCTCATGGCCGAAAAGCGGCAGGTCTACAACCAGGTCACCGAGCTCCACAGCCGCATCCGCGCGAAGGGGCGATGACCGCTATGTGTCGCCCGTCACAAAAGATGATCTTTTGCACAGCCTGTGGAAGGGGCTGTGGACGAACGGTGGACGCGAGGGGGACAGCTCGCCGGGCATCGGTCACATCCACAGCCGGCGGCACATCCGCCCCCGGTCGTGCACAGTTCGCCCACCGGACGTCACCCCGATTGAACTGGGCAGACGCCAGTTTTCCACACTGTCCACTCCCCCTATTACGACGACGTTCTTTGACATTGATTAACCACGACAACCCTGTATCAGAGGGTTGGGGACAAGCTCTGGAGGTCCGGTCGTGAGATTCCGCGTCGAACGCGATGAGTTGGCGGATGCAGTCACCTGGGTGGCCCGCACACTGCCCACCAGGCCAACTACGCAGCTGCAGGTCTTGGCGGGTCTGCTGCTCGAGACGAGCGAAGCGGGCCTGCGTCTGTCCGCCTTCGATTACGAGGTTGCCGCCTGGGGTGAGATCAACGCGTCTGTCGTCGAGGAGGGGCGTTCGCTCGTCAGCGGAAGGTTGCTGGCAGAAATCGTCCGTGCCCTGCCGGCGGCCCCCGTCGAACTCGCGATCGAGCCGTCACGCGCCGTTCTGACCTGCGGGAGTAGCAGATTTACGCTTCCCACACTGCCGGTTGAGGACTATCCGGCACTTCCCGGACTGCCCCCCGTCACCGGCAAGCTCGGCAGCAGCGCTTTCGCCTCCGCGGTCTCCCAGGTAGCGATTGCAGCCGGCCGTGACGACACGCTGCCGGTGCTCACCGGAGTGCGGATCGAAATCGCCGGCGAGAAGATCACCCTCGCTTCGACCGATCGCTACCGCCTCGCCGTCAGAGAGCTGGTCTGGCGTCCTGAGGACCCAGAGGTCACCGGGACGGCACTGATCCCAGCCCGCACTTTGGCTGACGCGGCCAAGGCCCTGGCAGCAGCAGGCGCCGAGACGAGCGTCGCGATCGGCAGTGGCCCCTCGGGTGAGGCTTTGGCCGGGTTTTCCTGCGGCGCCCGCCATAGCACGACACGCCTCATCGACGGCCAGTTCCCGGACTACCGGAGGCTGCTGCCGCCGGGATCACCGTTGTCCGCTGAGGTCGAGGTCAGCCCGCTCGTCGACGCTGCCCGTCGGGTGTCTTTGGTGGCGGCTCGTACCGCTCCGGTGCTCTTGACCTTCTCGTCCGGCGAGGTGGTGCTGGAAGCTGGAGCCGGAGGCGAGGCTCAAGCCAGGGAAGCAATCGCTGCGTCCTACGACGGTCCCACCCTGTCGATTGCGTTCAACCCGACCTACCTGCTCGACGGGCTGGGGGCGCTCGACTCCGACTCGGTCCATGTCGGTTTTGCCACCGACGACCCGGCCGAGGCGCCGCGTAAGCCGGCTGTCTTCACCGGCAAGTCCGCCGACTCAGGTCCCGACTATCGCTATCTGCTGATGCCGGTCCGCCTGTCCGGTTGACGCTTCGCCTTCGACCAATCCCCTTCCGTTCTCGAGCTTTCAAGGAGTCTCAGGTGGCGACGATCGGCATCATCGGCCTCGGCCGCATGGGTGGCAATATGGCGAAGAGGATCAAGCAGGCGGGCCACACGGTCATCGGCTACGACCGCGATCCCGGAGTGCGTGACGTCTCTTCACTGGAAGAACTGGTTGCTGCGCTGCCCACCCCTCGCGTGGTCTGGGTGATGGTGCCGGCCGGCGGTCCGACGCAGCAGACGATCAATGAGCTCGGTGATCGGCTGAGCCCCGGCGACGTTGTGGTCGATGGCGGGAATTCCAAGTACACCGACGATCAGCGCCATGCGGTCGAGCTCTCTCAAAAGGGTGTCGGCTTCGTCGACTGCGGAGTCTCGGGTGGTGTCTGGGGCCTGGAGTACGGCTACGCATTGATGGCCGGCGGTTCCAACGAAAACGTCGCTCTGGTGCAGCCGTTCTTCGACGCCCTCAAACCGGCGGGTGACGCCGGCTTCGTACACGCCGGTGACGTAGGTGCGGGTCACTTCGCCAAGATGGTTCACAACGGCATTGAGTACGGGATGATGCAGGCCTACGGCGAGGGCTTCGAGCTCTTGCAGGCGGCTGGCCTGCTCAAAGACGTCACCGGAGTCATCAAGAGCTGGACCGCCGGCACCGTCATCCGGTCGTGGCTGCTGGACCTGTTGGTCGCTGCGCTTGAGGATGACCCCGGACTGTCGCAGCTGCGCGGCTACGCGGAGGACTCGGGTGAGGGTCGCTGGACGGTGGAGGCTGCCATCGACCACGCCGTTCCGCTGCCGGTCATCACCGCCGCTCTCTACGCGCGCTTCACGAGCCGGCAGGAGGATTCACCGGCGATGAAGGTGGTAGCGGCCCTTCGTAACCAGTTCGGCGGCCATGCGATCACGGCTGCTGGGGCCGCTCCGGTGCACGGCTCAGCAGCCGACAGCATTCCTGATTCGACCAGCTGACCCTCCGGCACCTTTTCCACTCCTGACTCGGTGTACCTGTCTGCGCTGTCACTGACCGACTTCCGCAGTTACGAGCAGGTGGATTTGCAGCTGGCCGCCGGCCGCACGACCTTTCTGGGCTCGAACGGCCAAGGTAAGACGAATCTGCTTGAGGCGGTGGGCTACCTCTCGACCCTTGGCAGCCATCGGGTGGGTAGTGACGCCCCGCTGGTACGGATGGGCGCCGAACGCGCGATTGTGCGCGGCGCGGTGGTCCGTGACGACCGCTCGGTCACGATCGAGCTGGAGCTGGTGCCGGGCCGGGCCAACCGGGCCCGGATAAACCGGGCACCCGTACCCCGCCCGCGTGAAGTGTTGGGGCTGTTGCGGACGGTGCTTTTCGCTCCGGAGGATCTGGCGTTGGTCAAGGGTGATCCGGGCGGCCGCCGCGGCTTTCTTGATGACCTGCTGGTCGCTCGGGCGCCGCGCTACGCCGGGGTCCGAGCTGACTACGAACGGGTCAATAAGCAGCGGACCACGCTGTTGAAGACCGCCGGCCAGGCGCGCCGCGGCCGGAGCAGCGGTACCGGTGACCTGTCGACGCTGGACGTCTGGGATGACCACCTGGCTCGGGTGGGCGGGGAGCTGCTGGCCGGCCGGCTGCGGGTCGTGGAGGCCGTCACGCCACTGGTGGACCAGGCATACGCCCAGGTCAGTGACAGTCGAGGACCGATCACGCTGGAATACAGGTCCAGCGTGCCGGAGCTCGGGAAGGCCAGCCGCGATGCCGCCACGCTGGCCGCCGAGCTTGCCGCCGAACTCGTCCGGCTACGACCGCAGGAGATCGAGCGAGGGGTGTCGTTGGCCGGCCCCCACCGTGATGACCTGGTCTTGTCGATCGGTCGCCTCCCCGCCCGCGGTTACGCGAGTCAGGGCGAGTCGTGGTCACTGGCGCTAGCGCTACGGCTGGCGTCCTACGAGCTGTTGCGGGAGGGTGAGTACGGGGGCGGCGAACCGGTGTTGCTGCTCGATGATGTCTTCGCCGAGCTGGACACCACCCGCCGCAGCAGGCTGGCGGATTTGCTGGCACCTGCCGAGCAAGTGCTGATCACCGCGGCTGTGCAGGAAGACGTACCAGCGGCGCTACGTGGCCACGTTTTGTCGGTGGCAGCTGGGACTGTGACGGCAGAGGGAGGCGCGGATGTCTGACGAGCACGTGGAGAGATCGGCTGCCACCGGCGCTGACCTGGTCCGCGAGGCGATGGCCAAGGCGCGTGCGGATGCGCGTGTCCGGGCCGCAAAGACGGCGGGGACCACCCGACGGACCGCTCGCAGCTCAGCCCGCGAAGCCACCCGCGCCGGCCGGACTCCGGGTGAGCCAGTGCCGTTCGGGGTGGCCCTCACCGATCTGCTGGCGCAGCGCGGCTGGCAGGCTCAGGCCGCGGGCGCGAGCGTGCTCAGCAGGTGGGAGTCGCTGGTCGGTGAGCAGATCGCGGCGCACTGCAAGCCCGTCGCCCTGCGAGACGGTCAGCTGGTCATCGAAGCCGAGACCACCGCGTGGGCCACCCAGCTCAGGCTGCTGTCGCGCACGCTCACGGCGAAGCTGACGGAGCAGCTCGGTCAGGATGTCGTGCGTTCGCTGGTGGTCCGGGGTCCGAGCGGACCGGATTGGCGGCACGGTTCGCTGCGGGTCACGGGCGGCCGGGGGCCGCGCGATACCTACGGCTGAGTCGGGCTGGGTCCCCGGCTCGTGGCAGGGTCGTTCGGCGCGAGCCATTACTCGCGGTTTGGCGCCCGATGTGGCTAAAAGGCGATCAGCCCCGTTTGAGCCCTGCTCCTCGTGGGGGGGATCTTAGGACGGGCTGTTTGCGCTCTACGTACGCGACAGGCCGCGTGGCGGGCATCCGCCCATGTCAATTGGCAGTAAAGTGAGGTGTTGCTCGGGCGAGTCCGCATCGGCGGCTGGTGTGCAGAGCATGTTCGAGCTATGAGTTCGACTCTTTGAGACTGATGGGAAGACCCCTGCGTGGCGTACGACGTTGGTGACATCAAGGTCCTTGAGGGCCTGGAAGCGGTACGCAAACGACCCGGTATGTATATCGGGTCAACCGGAGAGCGGGGGCTGCACCACCTGGTTTATGAGGTGGTTGACAACGCGGTTGACGAGGCCCTGGCAGGCTTTTGCGACACGATCCGGGTGACGCTGCTGGCTGATGGCGGCGTCCGATGCGTGGACAACGGTCGTGGCATCCCGGTCGGACAGCATCCGGTCGAGAAGCGCGAGACCGTCGAGGTGGTGCTCACCACCCTGCACGCCGGCGGAAAGTTCGAGTCGGGCTCCTACGCCGTTTCCGGTGGTCTGCACGGCGTCGGCGTGAGCGTCGTCAACGCACTGTCCACCAAGCTCGACGTCGAGATTGAGCGTGACGGGTTCAGCTACTTCCAGCCTTACGTGGGCAGCAAGCCGGCCGCGCCGCTGAAGAAGCTCGGGCCGAGTCCGCGCACCGGTACCACGATCACCTTCTGGGCCGATCCGACCATCTTCGAGACCACCGTCTATTCGTTCGAAACGCTCTCCCGCCGCTTTCAGGAGATGGCTTTCCTGAACAAGGGCTTGACCATTGCCCTGACCGACGAGCGCGAGAGCGTGCTCGGAGAGGACGAGGGCGGCGTCACCGAAGTCGTCTACATGTACGAGCAGGGCCTCGTCGACTTCGTCGAATACATCAACGCCACCAAGGACCCGATTCACAAGTCCGTCATCCTCTTCGAGGCGAAGGGTGAGGGCATCGAGGCTGAGGTCGCGATGCAGTGGAAGGGCGGCAACAATTACGCCGAGTCCGTCTACACCTTCGCTAACACCATCAATACGCACGAGGGCGGCACCCACGAGGAGGGCTTTCGTGACGCGCTCACCCGCGGGCTGAACACCTATGCCCGTGAGGCGAATCTGCTGAAGGCGGCTAAGCCCGGCAGCAAGGCCGGAGACGAGCGGCTGTCTGGTGACGACGTCCGCGAGGCGCTCACTGCGATCGTTTCGGTGAAGATCGCCCAGCCACAGTTCGAAGGCCAGACCAAGACCAAGCTCGGCAATACCGAGGCCAAGTCGTTCGTGTCCGGGATGGTCTACGCCGGGTTGAAGGATTGGCTCGAGTCGCACCCGGCCGAGGCGAAGATCATCGTCAACCGGGCGATCGATGCGCAGCGTGCGCGGATCGCCGCCCGCCAGGCGCGCGATCTCACCCGACGCAAGAGTCTGCTCGACTCCACGTCGCTGCCGGGAAAGCTGGCCGACTGCCAATCCAATGACCCAGCGCTCTGCGAGGTCTACGTCGTTGAGGGAGACAGCGCCGGCGGCAGTGCCAAGGGTGGCCGCAATCCCCAATTCCAGGCGATTCTTCCGCTGCGCGGCAAGATCCTGAACGTCGAAAAGGCACGGATCGATCGGGTCCTGAAAAATAACGAGGTTCAGGCCATGATCACGGCCTTGGGCACCGGTATTCACGACGACTTCGACATCGAAAAGCTGCGCTATCACAAGATCGTTTTGATGGCTGACGCTGATGTGGATGGCCAGCACATCCGGACCCTGCTGCTCACGCTGCTCTTCCGTTTCATGCGTCCGCTGATCGAGGCCGGCTACGTCTACCTCGCTCAGCCACCGCTCTACAAGATCCAGTGGCTTCGCGAGCCCCCCGCCTACGCCTATTCCGACCGTGAGCGCGACGGGCTGGTCGAGGCCGGACTCGCCGCAGGTAAGCGGATGTCCAAGGACAGCCCGGTCCAGCGTTTCAAGGGCTTGGGTGAGATGAACGCGACCGAGCTGTGGGACACCACCATGGATCCCGACCACCGAGTCCTTCTCCAGGTCACATTGGACGACGCAGCCACGGCTGATGAGCTTTTCAGCGTGCTGATGGGAGAAGACGTCGAAGGCCGGCGGTCTTTCATTCAGCGCAACGCCAAGGATGTCCGCTTCCTGGATATCTGATCGAGGCCAATACCTGAAATCGATTGACATCTGATTCACAAGTCGCACCGCCAGAATCACTAGTACCGACAGAAAGAGGCCGACCCCGTGGTCGACGTTCTGCCCCCTGGCCCGCCGCCAGGCGATCGCATCGAGCCCATCGGGCTCGAGGTCGAGATGCAGCGGTCCTATCTCGACTACGCGATGTCGGTCATCGTCGGCCGGGCCCTGCCTGATGTGCGTGACGGTCTCAAACCGGTCCACCAGCGCATCTTGTACGCGATGTACGACGGTGGATTTCGGCCCGACCGCGGCTACAACAAGTGCGCCCGCATCGTGGGCGACGTAATGGGTCAGTACCACCCCCACGGCGACACTGCGATCTACGACGCCCTGGTGCGGTTGGCTCAGCCCTGGTCAATGCGCTATCCGCTGGTCGACGGCAACGGCAATTTCGGCTCGCCCGGAAATGACCCGGCGGCCGCGCAGCGGTATACCGAATGCCGGCTGCAGGCATTGGCCATGGAAATGCTGCGGGACATCGATCAGGAGACGGTCGATTTCCGGGCCAATTACGACGGCCGTCAGATGGAGCCCGTCGTTCTGCCCAGCCGTTTCCCCAACCTGCTGGTCAACGGCAGCGGTGGCATCGCGGTCGGCATGGCCACCAACATCCCGCCGCACAACCTGACCGAAGTCTGCTCAGGAATCCAATGGTTCCTGGAGCATCCGGATGCGCCCGACGACGAGCTTCTCGAGGCCCTGATCGAGCGCATCCCCGGTCCGGATTTTCCGACGGGCGCGCTGATCGTCGGCCGTGACGGAATCTCTGACGCGTATCGCACCGGCCGCGGCAGCGTGCGGATGCGTGCGGTTGTGGAGGTCGAGGAGATCAAAGGCCGCACGGCGCTGGTCGTCACCGAGCTGCCGTATCAGGTCAATCCCGATGCGTTGGCCGAAAAGATCGCCGAACTCGTCAAGGACGGCCGGGTCGGCGGCATCTCCGACATCGCCGACGAATCCAGCCAGCGCACCGGCCAGCGGTTGGTGATCACCCTTCGCCGCGACGCCGTGGCGAAGGTCGTGCTCAACAACCTGTACAAGCACACCCAGCTGCAGGACACGTTCGGTGTCAACATGCTGGCGATCGTCGACGGCGTCCCACGCACGCTGCGCCTGGACGAGATGGTGCGCTACTACGTGCTGCACCAGATCGATGTCATCGTGCGCCGCACCCGCTTCCAGTTGCGCAAGAAGCGTGAGCGCCTGCATGTGTTGGAAGGTCTGCTGGTCGCGCTTGACCACCTCGATGAGGTGATCAACCTCATTCGCAATAGTGAATCCGCCGACACCGCCCGCGGTGAGCTCATGAGCCGCTACGAGCTCTCGGAGATTCAGGCCACCGCCATCCTGGACATGCAGCTGCGCCGCCTCGCCGCGCTGGAGCGCCAGCGGATCATCGACGAGGCCACCGAGCTGCGAACCGAAATCGCCGACCTGGAAGATCTGCTGGCAAGCCCCGAGCGCCAGCGCCAGGTCATCGCTGAAGAGCTCGGCGAGATCTCCAGGCGATTCGGAGACCCCCGGCGTACGCGGCTGATTCCGTACGAGGGCGACATGAGCCTGGAAGACCTCATCGCCCGCGAAGACGTGGTGGTCACGGTCACCCGCGGTGGCTACGCGAAGCGCACCAAGACCGATCTCTACCGTTCCCAGAAGCGCGGTGGCCGGGGAGTGCAGGGCGCTGCACTTCGTGAGGACGACATCGTCGAGCACTTCTTCGTCACGTCGACCCACCATTGGCTGCTGTTCTTCACTAACCGTGGCCGGGTCTACCGGGCTAAGGCGCATGAGCTGCCCGAGCAGGCGCGCACCGCCAAAGGCCAGCACGTCGCCAATATTCTGGCGTTCCAGCCCGACGAAAAGATCGCTCAGGTGATGGCGATCAGCGACTACGACGTGGCTCCGTACTTGGTGGTCGCCACCAAGCAGGGCCTGGTTAAGAAGACCGAGCTGAGCGCCTACGACTCCAACCGCACGGGTGGTCTGGCGGCCGTGAACCTGCGTGAGGGCGACGAGCTCATCTCCGCCAAGCTCTGCAGCGACGCCGATGACCTGCTGCTGGTCAGCCGAGACGCGATGTCGATCCGGTTCCACGCCGATGACGAGCAGTTGCGTCCGATGGGCCGGCAGACGTCAGGGGTGATCGGAATGCGTTTCGACTCAGCTGACGAGCTGTTGGCCATGGAGGTCGTGCGCGCAGACGATGACACCGGGTTCCTGCTGGTGGCCACATCCGGCGGCTACGCGAAGCGGACTCCGCTGGAGCAGTACTCCCCACAAAACCGCGGGGGAAAGGGCGTGCTCACGGCGCGCATCGTCGCAAAGCGTGGTGTCCTGGTTGGTGCCCTGGTCGTTCATCCTGATGACGAGCTGTACGCCATTGCCAGTGGCGGCGGCATATTGCGTACGGTGGCACGGGATGTCCGGCGCTCTGATCGCCAGACCATGGGCGTCCGGTTGATGAATTTGGCCGAAGGTGTCCAGGTCGTAGCAGTCGCACGCAACGCAGAAGAGGAGCCTCCGGTGGACGGGGATGCCGGTGAGTCCGGGAAGGACGGCGGGTGAGCCCGAGCGACACTGGCGCTTCGTCAACGAGCCAAGGTAAGCGCGGCTCTCAGGGGACCAAGGCCTCCGACGACACGAACCCCGCGGGGGTGGCCGTCGGTGAGAGCGACGACACGCAGACCAGCCCCACCAAGGGAGTCGAAGTCGTCGAACCGACCCAGGCGCAGTCCAATCAGCCCCAGGTCAAGGACACCACCGAGTCGAACGGGTCGGCCGGATCCAAGGACGAGTCGAACAAAAGATCCCCGAAGAACGCACAGCCCGACCCTTGGGCTACCGACAATGGCGCCGCGACCGTGAGCCGCGAGACGGTCAACCTCGACCCGGACGCGACCAGCGCCTATGCCGCCGCACCGGTGTACGGCCCCGTCCCGGCCGGCTCACCCGTCGGGCCGGGTCCCGTACCCAGCCCTAACGGACCCATCTCGGGCCGACCGAGTCCTAACGGTCCGGTCGCTACGGCCTACCTGGCGGGCGCTTCGACTGGTCCGCCCCCGGTGCCGGGTACGGCTGGTGCTGCGCCGGCGTCCAGCGCTGCACGCACTTCCATGGCTCGGCGGGCCCGGCTGAAGGTCTCCCACCTCGGTCCACTTTCGGTACTGCGGATCTCGCTGACGTTCTCGCTGTGCATGTTCATCGTGCTGCTCGTCGCCGTCGCCGCGCTATGGGCCGTGCTCGACAGCGCGGGCGTCTTCCGGTCGATCATCAATGCAGCGACCACGCTGACCAACGACACCAAAGACAACCATCCAGGCGTTGCGGATTGGCTTTCCTTCAGCCGGGTCATGCTGATCGCACTCGTGCTGGGGGCGGCTAACGTCATCGCCTTCACGCTGCTGTCGACCATCGGTGCGATGCTCTACAACCTGTGCTCGGACTTCGTCGGCGGGGTGGAAGTCACGCTGATCGAACGCTAGCGGGCAAGTAGACTCGCAGCGCCAGCCAGGACCTATAGCTCAGCCGGTTAGAGCGCTTCCCTGATAAGGAAGAGGCCGGTGGTTCAAGTCCACCTAGGTCCACCCCTGCTTCGCAGGCATCCAACGACGGGAGCCCACGACATGCGCACGCTCATTGTGCTGGCCGCGGCTGCGGTCGTCGTCGTTCGGCTGCGGGGACGTCGAAATGACGAAGACGTCTGGCACCGGGTCACCCAGCCCGTGGATCTTCGGTAAGGCGGATTCGGTCAGCACCAGTCACCATCCGGGGCCGTAGCTCAGTTGGCAGAGCGCCTGCTTTGCAAGCAGGAAGTCAGGGGTTCGATTCCCCTCGGCTCCACTCACCAGATCAGTAGGACTGCCCAGCTCAGTTGGACTCCGCCACTGGCGGTGTCTCCGGCTCGGGTGTCGGTGTGACCGGGGGCACCGCTTCGCTGCCGGCCGACTCGGCTTCTTTGGTTGCCGCCGGCGTGGTGGCCGCTGGCTCGGTGACGGCCGGTTCAGCGTCTTTCGCGGGCGGCGTGTGAGCGATCGGCGGGGCAAAGGGGGTGATGGCCGCCTCCTCCTGCGCTGCCTTCCTGGCCCGAAGCTTCTTGAAGGCCACGGCGCCGCCCACGTTCACGATGATGACGAGCAGCAGCAGACGGCGACGGCGCCGACGCTTGCCAGCGGTCAGCTTGGATTTCAAGGCCGCGCCGCCTGTCGTGGCACCGGCGAGACGCTTGCCGGCGTCGGTCTCAAGCGCAGCGAGCAGCGCCTCACTGCCTCTTTCCAGCGCGACCTCAAGGGCGCGCTCGCCCTGCTTGGCAGCCGCAGCCGCGACGACCGGGACCCCGGCAACGGCGGCCGAGCCGCGTTTCTTGGCTTCTTTGGAGGCCTGCCGTGCGGCTGCCCTACCCCGGGTGGTGGCGTTCGCGGCGGCGCTGGTGGCGGCCTCGGTGACCTGCTTGGCGGTCTGTTCGATCGGGTCACTCACAGCTTGCTGCCCCTCTACTGATGGGTGGTGTGGGTACCTGGGTGATTGGCTGGTTGGTTAGCTGGTTGATTGCTTAGTTGATCCGGTACCCGCTGTCGATCATCCCACGCGGCTCAGCCGGCCCCACGTAGTCTGGGCGGCGCCCGAGACACTGACCCGAAGGACCCTGATGGCCGAAGAGCTCTACGCGACGTTGCAGACGAGCAAAGGGGAGATCCGTATTCGGCTCTTCCCCAACCATGCCCCCAAAACCGTCGAGAACTTCGTGGGGCTCGCTGACGGAAGTCAGGTCTGGACCGACCCGACGAACGGGACGAAGGTCGAGGATCGGCCGCTCTATCCCGGCACGATCTTTCATCGGGTGATCCCCGGTTTCATGATTCAGGGCGGCGATCCGCTCGGCAGCGGCCGTGGCGGACCGGGATACCAGTTCAAGGACGAGTTCCATCCCGAGCTGGTCTTTGACCGTCCCTACCTGCTCGCCATGGCTAACGCCGGCCCGGGCACCAACGGATCGCAGTTCTTCATCACCGTGGGCAAGACGCCCCACCTCAACCGCAAGCACACCATCTTCGGTGAGGTCGTCTCCGGCCAAGACGCCGTCGACGCGATTGCCAATGCCCCGGCGGATCGGTCAGACCGTCCGAACGACGACATCGTGATCGAGGGCATCGCCATAGAGCGTCTCCCGGCCTGACGCGCGGCAGCTGATCCCGGTGGCTTCGCCAAGCCCGCCTCCCGAGGGGCCCGGAGAGGGGCAGTCGCCTCAGCAGCCGGCGACTGATCCACCTCCGCGTAGCTGCTACCGGCATCCCGACCGCACCACGTACGTCAGCTGTGTCCGCTGCGAACGGCCGATCTGCGCGGAATGCATGCGGCCGGCCTCGGTCGGTTTCATGTGTCCGGATGACGCCGCCGCTGGGAGCACGCAACGCCCCTTGCGCACCCGGTTCGGCGGTGTGCAAAGAGGCGGACCGCCTTACGTCACCCTGATCTTCCTGGGCCTGAACGTCATCGGATTCATCCTCCAGGGATTCCCGATCGGCGCGATCTCTCCCAGCAACACCTTCACCAACAAGTACGAGGCGTTCAACTACGCGATAGCCCACAACCACGAGTACTACCGGCTGTTCACGGGCGCTTTTCTGCACTACGCGATTTGGCACCTCGTGGTCAACATGGTCGTGCTGATCATGGTCGGCCCGGCGCTCGAGGCCTCGCTGGGACGCTGGCGATACATCGTTCTGTATCTGTTGTGTGCGATCGGCGGCAACGTGCTGCCCTACCTCGTGGAGAACCAGTACTACTCGAGTCTGGGCGCCTCCGGCGCGATCTTCGGCCTGTTCTCCGCGTACTGGGTCATCGCCAGACGGGTGGGTGCTGACACTTCCGCCATCACCGCCACCATCATCTTAAACGTGGTCATCTCGGTGAGCCTGCCGGGCATCAGCCTGTTCGGACATCTCGGCGGCTTGATCACCGGGGCGGTCATCGGGGCCATCTACGCCTACAGCGGACGGCAGCTGAAATGGCAGATCGCCGGTCTCGTGGCGGTGACGGCGGTGCTGGTGCTCGCGACGATGGTCAGAACGGCTTCGCTGACCTGACCGCGTGTTGCCAGGCGCGTTCCACCTCACCCGCCACGTCGTCGGGCTCAGCCCCGAGCTGGGCGCGCGACAAGACAATGAGCGTGTCGTCCCAGAGGTCGATTTCCACGGTGCGTCCAAAACTCAGGAAGTGCCGTTCCTGGCGTACCCGGACGGCCTCGACCTGCAGCCAGGGGGCGGAATGCCGCCGTAGCCCCGATACGTAGGTGAACCCGTCGGCGCCGAGTGTCAGTGCTGGGCGACACCGCCAATCGCGAATGGCGGCCGCTAACAGCACCACGGCAAGCGCCCAGAGTTCCGGAACGAGGAAGCCGCCGGCCGTCGCCGCTAACGCCGCTACGAGCAGGGTCGGCGGTCGCCAGGGTGGCGGACCGTAAGTCACGCAGGCGAGGCTATCCGGCGACAGGTGGACCGCAGGGAAAGGAATCCGTGGAGGCGCTTTCGCAGTTGCACGAAAGAGCGAAACAACCTTTCCAGGAGGCGTAGGACCATGGCACGTGACGCGGTGATCGCACTGGCGGTGCGGACCCCGATCGGCAAGCGCAACGGGGCTCTTAGAGATTGGCATCCGGTCGACTTGTCCGGGCACGTCCTGGCCTCCCTCGCGGAGCGCAGCGGCATTGACCCGGCGGTGATCGATGACGTCATTTGGGGTTGCGTCAACCAGGTGGGCGAGCAGGGTCTCAACGTCGGGCGCAACGCCGTACTGGCGGCGGGATGGCCGGAGTCAGTTCCGGGAACGACCATTGACCGCCAGTGCGGTTCGAGCCAGCAGGCGATTGCGTTCGCGGCAGCAGGCGTCATCTCCGGCCAGTACGACATTGCCGTGGCCGGCGGGGTCGAGTCGATGACCCGGATCCCGATGGGCTCCTCGACACCGGCGGGCACCGGATTCCCCTTTGGCCCCAAGGTTTTTGAGCGTTACGGCGTGGTGTTCAACCAGGGCATCGGCGCCGAGATGATCGCCAAGAAGTGGAGCCTGTCGCGTACAGCCGTCGATGAATTCAGCCTCACGTCCCACGAGAAGGCGTTGGCAGCCATTAACGGCGGCGCGTTCGCCGGTCAGATCGTGCCGGTCCCCGTGACGGCCGAAGATGGCTCCGTCTCCACCTTCGACACCGATCAGGGTGTCCGCGCGGGCGGCAGCCTTGAGAGCCTGGCGAAGTTGAAGCCGGCCTTCGACCCGGACGGAGTGATCACCGCCGGCAACGCGTCGCAGATCTCCGATGGCGCGGCTGCTCTCCTCGTGACGACCTCCGAGAAGGCCGCCGAGCTGGGGCTCACGCCGTTGGTACGCATCCACACCACCGTGGTGGTGGGTGACGATCCGGTGATCATGCTGACGGGGCCGATCCCGGCCACAGCCAAGGCGCTTCAGCGGTCAGGTTTACGCATCGAGGAGATCGGCGCCTTCGAGGTGAACGAGGCGTTCGCTCCCGTCCCGCTGGCCTGGCTGGCCGAGACCGGCGCAGACGTCAAGGCGCTCAATCCGCTCGGCGGCGCCATTGCGCTCGGACACCCCCTCGGCGGCTCCGGAGCTCAGTTGGCTACCCGGCTGGTGCACCACATGGTCGACAACGGCATTCGCTACGGCTTGCAGACCATGTGTGAGGGCGGCGGTCTGGCCAACGCGACGATTTACGAGCTGCTGTAAGCCCCAGCCACGGGTGACAGGCGTGGAGTTCCACGCCTGTCATTCATCCCCAGCCTTTATCCACAGTGTGGATAAGTGTCTCGAGATCCACAGTGTGGACAAGTCCGGCCAGGCAGGGTCATTTCCACTGAGTGGCCATCGCCAGACCCCCGACGATGAAGGCGAAGCCGACGGCCAGGTTCCAGCCGCCCAGGTGCTGCATGCCAAGGATCCCGCCGTTGGAGAAGTAGTAGATCAGCAGCCACGCGATACCCACCACGAAGAGTCCGAGCAGCAGGGCGCCGAACCAGGGCGGTGAAGGCGCGTCACGGGTACGCCTCGGCGGGCCTGCGGGCGCGGCGACGACCCGTCGGGCATCCTTCTTCTTGCGACGCCGGGATTCGGGCATGTGACTCCTCTCGCCACCGGTATCGGTTCGGGTCGCGTCAATGTAACGGCGCAGCCTGGAATGGCTGGGGAGGATCGGAGATGAACACGCGCTCACGCAGCACGTTTCGTTTTCTGGTTCCGGTCGTGGCAGCCGTAGCCGGTTTGCTCGCGGCGACGGCGATAGCCACCTCCCGGGGAACTGAGCTTCCGGGTCAGCGGGACAATTTGCCGGGCCTGATCGCTGATCGCCAGGCGTCGCTGGCCAGACTCGAACGTCAGGCGCAGGGGATCCGTGCCCAGGTGGAGCAGGCGACGGCACGTTCGGCCGCCGGTAGCCAGCGGGTGCAGGAGGCGCGGCTGAAGGAGGCGGCGTTAGGCAGCGCGGCTGGACTGACGCCCGCCAGTGGCGCCGGGCTCACGGTGGCGCTTGACGATGCTCCGCGTTCGGTGCGTAGCCGTCCGCTTCCCGCCGGGGTGCCGGCGCCCACACCCGATGACCTGGTGGTGCATCAGCAGGATGTCCAGGCGGCGCTGAACGGCCTGCGCTCCGGGGGGGCCCGGGCGCTTGCGGTGATGGGTCAGCGCGTGATCGCCACCACCGCTGTGCGCTGCGTCGGAAACACCCTGCTGGTGAACGGGCAGGTGTACTCACCGCCGTTCGTCCTGCAAGCCATCGGTGATCCGCAGCGGCTGCGGGCCGCGCTGGAGGCCGAGCCCGATGTCCAGATCTACCAGCAGTACGTCGCCGCCTACGGGCTTGGGTTCGATGTCACGACGCAGAACTCCTTGAAGCTCCCCGCTTACACCGGAGCCGTTGGTCTCACCGCCGCGGTTCCGCTGACCCATTGACTCAAGCAAGGATTTGCCACCGGCTGCCGAGCCGATTGAGCCGGCAGAAAAGTCAGCGGCCTGCCAGCGCCTGACCTGGCAGACTCGCAATGGTGACCAGGGTGCTCGTCGTCGACAACTACGACTCATTCGTCTACAACCTGGTCCAGTACCTCGGGCAGCTGGGCGTCGAGTGCGTCGTACGACGTCATGACGAGATCGGCACCGATGAGGTCGCCGATCTTGACGTCGACGGGGTGCTCCTGTCACCGGGGCCGAAAGGTCCCTGGGAGGCCGGGGTCAGTGTCGACATGGTGCGTCACGCCGCCGCCGAAGGCATCCCCCTGCTGGGCGTGTGCTTGGGGCACCAGGCGATCGGAGTCGCTTTCGGAGGCAGCTGCGTGCGGGCGCCAGAGCTCTTACACGGCAAGACCAGCCTCGTGTCTCACACCGGAGAAGGTGTGCTAGCCGGGCTCCCGGATCCCTTCGTCGCGACGCGCTATCACTCGCTGGCAATTGATCGGCAGGGACTGCCCGACGAGCTCGTGGTGACCGCGACGACGGCGAGCGGCGTGATCATGGGTCTGCGGCACCGGGAGCTCCCCATCGAGGGTGTGCAGTTCCATCCCGAGTCGGTGCTGACCTACGGCGGGCATTTGATTCTGGCGCGCTGGCTGGCCGTGTGCGGCGATGAGCGTCCGCTGGCGCTGGCTCCTGCGCTAACCGCTGAGGTGGAGAGCCTGCGGGCGGCAGCCTTCAGCTGATCGGGCTGCCTACTACGGCTTGGGCGCTGCAGGTGGCGTCGGCGTCGTCGTCACCGTCGAGTGTGTCGGTGACGGGGTGGGCTTCGTGGGTTTGACGCTCTTGGTCGGCTTCGGTGTCGGAGTCTGGGTGGGAGTCGGCGGCAGGTTTTGACTCACGATCAGGGTGACGATCGTGCCCCGCTTCAAGTGGGTGCCTTGCGGGATCGATTGGCTGAGCACCTGCTGATTTGGCTGCTGGCTCGGCGTCAGCACGGTCTCGACCTTCAGATCGGCCTGGGTCGCCACGGTAGCGGCGGCGTTCAGGTCGAACCCCACAAGTTGGGGGACGACCGTATTCGGCCCTTCCACTTTGAGCGTCACCGGCTGCGTCGTCAGCACCGATGTGCCCGGCAGTGGGCTGGTGTCGCTGACCGTACCGATCGGCTTTCCCGGGGTGACTACCAGGATGATGGTGCTCTGGAATCCGAGCTGGGTGAGCTCCGCCTGAGCTGCTTGCGCCGTCTTGCCGAGGATGTCAAACGGAATCTGGACGCTGTTGGGCCCGGCGCTGAAGGTCAAGGCGATGGCCGTGCCCTTCTTCACCTTGGTGCCGACAGCTGGATCGCTGGACAGGACCGTGTAGACCGGCAGGGGGCTGGCCTTTCCGGTGAGCTTGCCGACCTCGAGGCCGTTGTCCTCGATGAGCCGCTTGGCGTCGGTCAGCGTGACCCGCTGCAGGGGCGGTACGGCGACCTGTGAATCCGAGGTCCCGGAGTCCTGGGCGAGCAGCAGGCCGCCGGTGACTGCGGCGGCGGCGAGCAGGGTGAGCAGGGCCACGAGCAGGATGCGCCGGCGTGAAGGCCGAGGCCGGTCCTTGCGTTGCCGTCGCGGCGGTGGCGCGGGACGGGGCGCGGGCTCCCGGAGCAGAGGCGTGGCAAGGACGTGGCGGCCGGCGAGGATGCGCCCCAGGTCGTCGCTCATCTCGGCCGCGTTCTGGTAGCGATTGGCGGGATTTTTGGCCAGTGACTTCATGACGACCGCGTCGACGTCAGCGGACAGGTCGGGCTCGAGGTCAGACGGCGGGATGGGGTCCTCGCGGACATGTTGGTAGGCGACCGCGACGGGAGAATCGCCCTGGAAGGGCGGCTGCCCGGTCAGCAGCTCGTACAGCACCACTCCTGCCGAGTACAGATCGCTTCGGGAGTCGACCGTCTCGCCGCGCGCTTGCTCGGGTGACAGGTACTGAGCGGTGCCCATCACCGCGGCGGTCTGCGTTACGGTCGCCGTCGACTGCGCGATCGCCCGGGCGATTCCGAAGTCCATCACCTTGACCGAGCCGTCGGGCGTGATCATGACGTTGCCGGGCTTGATGTCGCGGTGGACAATGCCGGCGCGGTGGCTGTAGTCCAGCGCCGCGCAGACGTCCACGACGATCTCCAGGGCCCGGTTCTGTGTCAGCCGGCCGTCGAGTTGCAGCACCTCCCGGACGGTGTGGCCGTCGACGTACTCCATGACGATGTAGGGCAGGGGCGGGTCGTGCTTGTCGTCAGTGCCGGTGTCGTACACCGACACGATCATCGGATGGTTCAGGCCGGCCGCCGACTGGGCCTCGCGTCGAAAGCGGGCCTGGAAGGTCGGATCGCGCGCGAGGTCGCTGCGCAGCACCTTGATGGCGACGAACCGACCGAGGCGGACATCGCGCGCCTTATAAACCTCGGCCATCCCGCCGTAGCCCAGGATGCCCGCCAGCTGATAGCGCCCGCCGAGCAGCCGGACGCCCGGGATCGCACTCGCTGCTGGTGGGGCGGCGAGCGCCGGCTCGTCGGGCCCGGACTCTTCCGGCCCGGTTGGCTCAGTCACCCGGGGGATTGCCCCCCTTCCCGGGGGTGCCCGTAACCGAAGGAGACGGGCTGGTGGGTGGGGGCGGGGTCGGTGTCTGGGTCGGCTCCATCGTGGTGACCGTGACGAGCTGTCCCACGTTCAAGGTGCCGGAGGGATCGATGCCGATCACGGTCGACTTCTCGTCAAAGGATCCCGAAACCTGGACCTGCAGTCCCTGGCGGATCAGCGACTGGCGGACCGATCCGAGCGTCTTGCCGAGGTAGTCCTGCGGATTGACGACCACCGTCGGTGTGGGGGTGGGGCTCGGCGACGCGCTGGGGCTCGGCGAGGGGGAAGGTGTCGGAGAAGGCGACGGGGACGGGCTGGCCGAGGTCGGTGGCGCCGTCGTAGGGGTCGTCGTGGGCGTTCCCGTGGAGCCATGGGAATCGCCACGTACCAGCAGGATCGTCAGCAGCACCGCGAGCAGCACCAGAAGGCCGATCAACGGCACCGAAAGGGGGATCTTGCGCTTGGGCGGCGGTGGAGGTGGCACTGGAGACACCGCGGGCTGGGCGGTGAGCGCGGCGGTCGCTCCCGGGTCGGAGAGCGCGAGTGCGCGCCGGCCGAACTCGCCGGCGGTCGGCGGCCGGTCGCGGGGGTCCTTGGACAGCGCGCCGTACACCAGCTGGGCAATAGGTGCCGGGATGGTCGGCGGCAGCGGCGGAGGTGGCTCGGTCTGGTGCGCCAGCGCGACGGCGACGGGGTTGGTGTCCTGGAAGGGCCGCCGCCCCGAGAGGCACTCGTAGGCGACGATGCCCAGGGAGTACACGTCGCTGGCGGCGGTGACATCGCGGCCCGCGGCCTGCTCAGGCGCCAGGTAGTAGGACGTGCCGAGCACGGTGCCGGTCTGGGTCAGCGGCACTTCGTCGGTGGCCCGCGCGATCCCGAAGTCGGTGACTTTCACCCGCCCATCGGGGGTGATCATCAGATTGCCGGGCTTGATGTCGCGGTGGATGACCCCGCGCTCATGCGCGGCTTGCAGCGCCAATGCGGTCTGACCGACGATCGACATCGCTTCGCCGGGAGCAAGGGGGCCGCGCTCGCGCAAGATGGCCGACAGCGGCTCGCCGGGCACCAGTTCCATCACCAGATAGGCGCTGCTACCGACCGCGCCGTCGACGGGGACCTCGCCGTAGTCGTACACGGTGGCTATCCCGGCATGGGCCAGCCGGGCGGTGTTTCGCGCCTCAGCCCGGAAGCGCTCCACGAAGTTGGGGTCTTCGGCGTATTCGGGCTTGAGGACCTTGACCGCGACGGTGCGTCCAAGGGTCTCGTCACGGGCCCGCCACACCTCGCCCATCCCCCCGATGGCGATACGGGTTTCGAGCCGGTAGCGCTCACCGAGGACCGTGCCGGCGCCGGTCAACGGGCTGCCCTTCTCATCAACGCTCCGAGCCCTTTCATGACGCTCCCAGCGCGGTCTGCATGACCGTGCGGGCGATCGGGGTGGCGATGGTGCCACCCTGTCCATTCAGGTCGCCGCCGCTGTTTTCGACGAAGACGCACACGGCGACGCGCGGGTTGTCAGCCGGAGCGAAGCCGACGAACCAGGAGTGCGGCGCCTGGCCGACGGCGTTTTGTGCGGTGCCCGTCTTGCCGGCCACCCGGATACCCGGGATCTGGGCGGCGGTGCCCGTGCCGTTGTTGACGACGTTTTCCATCATGGTCGTGAGCTCGGATGCGACGTTACCGGTGATGGGCTGAGCGAGTTGTACGGGCGACGTCGTCTCCAGGGGAGACAGGTCGGGGGCCAGCGTCTGCTTGACGACGTAGGGCTTCATTTCCTTTCCGCCGTTGGCGATAGCAGCAGCCACCATCGCCATCTGCAGCGGCGTGGCGCTGACGTCGAATTGACCGATGGCTGACAGCGCCGTCTGGGGGGCGTCGAGGTTCGTGGGAAAGACGCTGGCCGCCTGTCTAAGGGGGAAGCCGGGGATGGTCGAGTTGAACCCGAATTTGCGGGCCTGCTCCTGGAGTGCGGCGCTTCCCAGGTCGAGTCCCAGCTTGGCGAACGCGGTATTGCACGAGGTGGTCAGCGCCTCCGACAGCGTTTCGCGCTGGGTCGGCGAACACGTCTCCCCGCCGAAATTGCTGAGCGTGTTGCTGCTCTGCGGCAGCTGCAGCACGTTCGGGGCGTCGATCTCGGTGGTCGGGGTGTATTTCCCGGAGGAGAGCGCGGCCGCCGCAGTGACCAACTTGAAGGTCGAACCCGGTGGATACGTGAGCTCCGTGCCCCGGTCGAGCAACGGCTTGGCCGGGTCGGCATTCAGCCTGCGGTCGTTGGCATTGAGCACCGCTCCGTCATGCACTGCCAACAGATTCGGGTCGAACGACGGCGACGTGACCAGCGCCAGGATGGCGCCGGTGGACGGGTCCATGGCGACTACTGCGCCCTTGCGATTGCCGAGCGCGGTGGCTGCCGCCTGCTGGGTAGCGGCGTCAAGGGTGAGCTCGACAGCGCCGCCTTTGGGCTGGCGGCCGGTGAAGTAGTCCGAGAGCCGCCGGATGAAGAGCCGGTCGTCCTGGCCGGAGAGCACCCCGTTCTCGGACTGCTCGATCTGGGTCGAGGAAACGATCGAGAAGTAGCCGGTCACGGGCGCGTAGAGGGCGCCGCCGGGGTAGCGCCGCTGATATTTGTAGACGTCGTTGACCGGCACCGAGTCGGCGACGGACTTGCCTTCGACCACGATGGGCCCTCGCGGGCGGGCCAGATCCATCTCGCGCTGCCGGCTGTTTTGCGGTTTGTTACGCAGCGAGCCGGCCTCGACCAGCTGAATCATGTTGTCGCCGATCAGCAGCACCAGGAAGAGAAAAAGGCAGGCGATCGACAGTCGCCGGATTGGCCGGTTCATAGCTTGACCACCTGTGTCGGGCTGTCGACCACAGCCTGGGAGTCATAGAGCGGGACGGAATCGCTCGGTGCCGGCGGCGGTCGCCGCCCCGCGTCGCTGATCCGCAGCAGTAGGGCGATGAGAATCGCGTTAGCGACCAGACTGCTCCCGCCGTAGGCGACGAACGGCAACGTCAGACCGGTCAGCGGGATCACCCGAAGCACCCCGCCGGCCACCACGAAGACCTGAATGGCGATGGCGGTACCGATCCCCGCTGCCAGCAGCTTGCCGAATCCGTCGCGGACGCCAAGGGCAGCCCGCAGGCCCCTGGCCACCAGCAGGAAATACAGCACCAGGATCGCCATGATGCCGACGGCGCCGATTTCCTCTCCGAGACTGGACAGGATGAAGTCGTTCCACGCCTCCGGGACGACGTCGGGCCGTCCGCGTCCGAGGCCGGTGCCAAAGAGCCCCCCGTTGGCGAGTCCGAACATTCCTTGCACCAGCTGGTAGGCGTTGCCGCTGATTTCGCCGGGAGAAAACGGGTGCAGCCAGATGTCGACGCGAATCCGGACGTGGCCGAAGGCGTAGTAGCTGAATACGGCGCTGGCACTGAACAGGATGAGTCCGATGACCACCCAGGACGCGCGTTCAGTCGCTACGTACAGCAGCGCCAGGAAGATCCCGAAGAACAGCAGCGAAGTGCCCAGGTCCTTGATGACGACCAGGATGAGCAGGCTGGCGACCCAGGCGGCGAGCAACGGTCCCATGTCGCGGGCCCGTGGGAGCGGCAGGCCGAGGAACGACCGGGTGACGACGGACAGCACTTCCCGCTTGCGTACCAGATAGCCCGCGAAGAAGATCATCAGCAGGATCTTGGAGAACTCGCCGGGCTGGATATTGGCGACCGGCAAAGCGATCCGGGCACCCATTTGCGACGGCGCGAAGACCAGGGTGGCCAGCAGGGCGAGGCCTACGAAGCCGCAAGTGTAGGTGTAACGGGCGAGCGTGCGGTGGTCGCGAATCACGGCGAGAACCCCGATGAGCACGAGCACAGCGACGAAGGAGTAGGCCAGCTGGAGCTCGGCACGGCCGCTGGGGATCGGCTTTCCGAGCTGGCGGGCGCGATCGGCGTAGGCGAGGTCGAGGCGGTAGATCATCGCCAGCCCCAACCCGTTGAGCAGCGCCATGATCGGCAGGAGCAGTGGATCTGCTGCTGGGGCGAGCTTGCGGATGGCGATGTGGGCGATCAGGTACATCGCCAGAAAGCCGGCGGACAGGTAGCCGACCGTGGCGGTGAGTCGGTTGTCGTGAGCCAGTACGACCGCCGCCAGCGCCCCGGTGGCCACCAGGACCGCGAAGAGCAGGAGAGCGAGCTCCGTTCCCCGGCGGTTGGGCCGGGCCGGAGCGACCGTCAGGGTGGTCACGTCGCGCAGGACTTCGACAGCGGCGTCGGAATCGGCGGCAGGCTGATCGAAGGGCTGGGGGTCGGGGTGACGCGCGGCCTGGGCCCCTTGGTCGGCGCTTTGGTCGGAGTCGTCACTCTGGTTGGCGCGGCGACTGGGGCTTTGGCTGCCGCGCTGGTCGACGCTTTTGTCGAGGGCGGGGCGGTCGGCAGCGGGTGCTTCTGGTTCGCCTCTCGAACAGCGGTCGCCCGGGCGGCCTGCTGCGCGTTGAATTTCAGCCGCGCGAGGATGCAGACGCCGTCGGCATGGCTTTCAGCCACGATGCCGCTGCGAACGCGTTCCAGATCCACCGGGATCAGCTGGTTGAGAGCGATCCCGCGGTCCTGAACGCGCGACAGCGAGAGTCCGAGCGGCCGGGATTGCAGTCCGTGGTAGAGCCCGACCCGGTCGCCGCTGCGCGCCACGTACCAGGAGCCGGCGGCGATCGTCCAGGTGATGACGATGCCCGCGACGACAACCACGAAAACCGCCGAGAGGCCCAGCACAACGGGGCGTCGATACCAGGCTCGCGAGGTGGGCGCGGCCCGGCGGGACCGCCGGCTGGGCGGCTCGTCGACGATGGGCGGCATGCCTGTCGGGGGGGTCTCGATAAGCGCGGCATCGGATTCGGCGTTGGGTCCGGTCGCGGGCGGGACGCCCTGGCGCTCGAGGCGGGCGGCCTCGCGCCTGGCAAGGCGCTGCTCCGTGGTGAGCGAGGCCCCACCCGGCAGGACGACCGCAGCGGCCGCGCTGGGGACGCTTTCTGCCTCGGCAGCGGCGCCCCCCACGATCGGAGTGACGGGCAGGCCGGCGGAGTCGTCGACCACGTCGGCAACGACCACGGTGACGTTGTCGGGGGCGCCGGCCAGCAGCGCCAGCTCGATGAGGCGTTCCGCGGCTTCATCAGGGTCCGGTGTGGCCAGCGTCGCCGCGATCGACTCCTGCGGCACGTAACCGGAAAGTCCGTCGCTGCACAGCAGGTACCGGTCGCCGCGGCGGGCCTCACGCACGGACAGGTCCGGCTCCACGCCGGCACGCCCGTCCAGTGCCTGCGTCAACAGCGAGCGCTGCGGGATGGGTCTCGGCCTGCTCCGGGGAGATGCGTCCCTCGTCAACCATCCGCTGCACGAGGGTCTGGTCGTGCGTGAGCTGGCTGAACTCTCCGTCGCGCAGCAGGTATGCCCGGCTGTCGCCCACGTGGGCCAGGCCCAGCCGGGTACCCGAGGAGAGCATCACCGTGAGGGTCGTCCCCATGCCGTCCAGCGCGGCGTTGGAATCGACCATGGCTCGCAGGTGGTCGTTGGCAGCCTGGACGGCGGAGGCGAGCACCTCCAGCAGGTCGAGTCCGGCCTCGTCCTCATCGAGTTGGGCAAGGGTGGCAACGACGGCGGCGCTGGCCACCTCGCCGGCCGCGTGGCCACCCATGCCGTCGGCGACGAGAGCCAGCCGTGAACCCGCGTAGGCGGAGTCCTCGTTGCCCTCCCGTCACCATCCCGACGTGCGAACGTACGGAGTACTGCAGGCGCAGGGTCATCGCCGCAGCTCCAGCACGGTTTTACCGATACGTACCGGAACACCGACCGGCACTGCGGTCGGGCGGATCACCTTGGTGCGGTCCAGGTAGGTGCCGTTCGTCGAGCCGAGATCCTCGACGAACCACTGACCGTCGTGGGGTACCAGGCGAGCATGGTGCGCCGAGGCGAAATCGTCGTCCAGTACGAGGCTTGAATCGCTGGCCCGTCCCAACGTCACCGGGCCCTGGCCGAGCGGGACGGTCAGCCCGCGCGCCCGGCCACTGACCACGAGCAGCTTGGTAGGGGCCTTCCCGCGCTTGGGCTTGGGCGGCGGCGGCGGGGCGAAGACGGGCTGCGGGGGGGCGTCGCGGCGCAGTTGGCGCTTGCTGGGCCCGAAGAGGTCTGAACGCACGGCGCGCACCGCGGCGAGGACAAAAAGCCACAGCAGAGCCAGGAAGGTCAGCCGTATGACCAGGTATGCCGCGTCGGTCACGGACTAGGCCTCGGCCGGCGCGCCGGACAGCTCGCCGCCCCGACGCCCGGCCGCCGGACCGGCAGCGCCATCGGGCCTACCGCACCGGGGTGGCGGTAGACGAGGACGCTGCGGCCGACCTCGATCCGATCGCCGTCCAGCAGCGGCGCCTCGTGGACCTTGCGGCCATTGATCTTGCTGCCGTTCGTCGAACCCAGATCGCGGTAGGCGTGTCGTCCGTCGGGCTGCAGCAGAACTTCCCCGTGGCGGCGCGAAATGCCCGTGTCCGGCAGCTGAACGTCGACGTCGGTGCCGCGGCCGATCACCGTCGACCTGCGGGTCAGGGGGATGGTCAGCTCGTGTCCGGCCGCGGCGGGGGTGCCGGCGGCGGCATTGCCACCGACGCGCACGATGAGCCGGGGCAGCTCCCGCGGGGCGCTCGCGGCGTTCATCGGCTTGGTGGGCGGCGCATCGACCAGCTCCGGCGTGGCCTGGGGTGCAGGAGCCACGGAGCACCGGCCGGTGGGGCGGGACGTACCGAACGTGTAGGGGGAGGAGCCGGCCGGGCGAACTGGGAAGCGGGCTTGACCCCGACCTGGGTCGGGACGCTCGGAGGGCCCCTGGGGTCCGCGGGCGGCGGCGTCACCAGCGACGGAGCTGCTGATTTCGTAACGGCCGACCGAGAGCTCGGGATTGCAGTCCAGGGCGACGGCGACGGGTCCGACGAAGGTGTAGCGCTGGGCTGCGGCATGTTCGCGTACCAAAGTGGCCAGCTCGTCACAGAGCGCGTCGCGGTAGGGCGCCAATCGCTGGAAGTCGGCGTCGGACAGGTGAATCACGAACTCGTTGGGCACCAGGGTCCGCTTCGCGCCGCGGGCTCGGTGTTCATCGCATTCGCGGGTCAGGGCGCCGGCCAGCTCGACCGGCTCGACCCCGCCTTTGAACACCTTGGCGAAGGCACCCTCGACGAGGCCGCCAAGGCGACGCTCGAAGCGTTGCAGTACCCCCACCACCGACCTCCTTCCAAAGGTGTGGAGATCGTAACGGCGGAGGGTGATAGAAGCGGGTCAACTCCCTGACAGTTCGCGGTGCGTTCGGACTGTTTGCGCAGGTGCGAGGACTACAGGGCCCCCTTCTCGCGTGGTAGTTTCATTCGGTTGCTCGGGCGAGTGGCGGAATGGCAGACGCGCACGGTTCAGGTCCGTGTGTCCGAAAGGACGTGGGGGTTCAACTCCCCCTTCGCCCACCCTGATTTTTCGTGCACATGGTCTTTCGCGGCCCGGTTCTTGCCCTCCGGCACGCAACACCCCGCGAAAAGCGGAGCAAACGGCGAGCGTGATCTCCGCTCAGCGCAGTCCAACGCCTAGCAGCCGGCTGAGGAATTCGTCCACGGCGGCGCGACCCTCCGTCAGCGCCTCCACTTGATCGTCGGCGCGGGCGATCATCAGCGAGATCTCGTTCACGGCAGCGAGCACGATGTGGGCGAAGGCGTCGACATGCTTGGGGTCGAAGGCACCCTCTTCGGCGGCCGCCGCCAGCGCCAGGCGGACGTCACCGAGCACGTGTGCGTCGTCCCACTCGCGCCAACGCTCCCAGCCGAGAACGGCCGGGGCGTCGATGAGCATCACCCGCTGCACCGCCGGGTCGGCCGCCATCTCGATCCAGGCCAGTCCGCCGCGGCGCAGCAGGTCAGCGGGGCCGGTCGCGGCTTCGGCGGTAGCCGCCAGCCGGTCTGTGACGTCTTGCTGGATGCGCTCGAGCACCGCTGAGAACAGTGCTTCCTTGCTGGGGAAATGGTGGTAGAGCGAGCCGCGGCTCACCCCTGCGGTGCGGAGTACTGCCTCTATCGACGTGTTCTCGTATCCGTCGCTGCCGAAGAGCCGCAGGGCGACGGCTATGAGCTGATCGCGGGTTGCCCGGCCGCGCTCAGCGTTGCGATTCACCTGGGACTCCCCGAAGTGTGTTGACAGACCGACTGTCGGTCTTTAAAGGTAGACCGACAGTCGGTCTTTGTCTGAATCTACCGTCCGCTTCGAGGCAAACCGCCTCGCCACACCGAGGAGCGCGCATGTCCGACGTTCGAGACGACCAGGTCATCCAGCAGCGCACCGTTCAGACGCGCGGCGGACCCATCGCCTATCTCGAATCCGAACCGTCACCCGGCGCAGGGTCGACATCCCACGAGCTGCCGGTGGCCCTCTTCGTCCACGGCATCGGCACCAGCAGTGCCCTATGGCGCAAGGGAATGCAACGGTTGGGCGACGTGCGCCGCTGCCTCGCGCTCGATCTTCCGCTGCACGGGCGTAGTCCGGCCGAGCCTGATCTCGCATTCACGCTTAACGCCATGGCTGACGTGATCGGTGACTTCTGCGACGCGCTCGGGCTTGACGAGTTCGATCTCGTGGCCAACGACACCGGCGGCGCCATCGCGCAGGTGTTCGCCGTGCGGGAAAAGCAGCGGCTACGCAGCTTTGTGCTGACCAATTGCGACACCCACACGAACCTGCCTCCAAAGGCGTTTCTCCCGACGGTGTGGATGGCCAAGGCCGGTCTGCTTGCCGTGGCGACCCGGCCGGCGACCCGCCACATCGGCCTCGCTCGGCGCGCGTACGCAGGCACCTATGAGCACCTGCGCGCGGTACCGGACGAGCAGATCCGTGAGTGGGTGCAGGCGGTATTCGGCACCCGGGAGCGCGCCCGCCACTTTCAGCGTTGGGTCGCCGGGCTGAACAACAAGGAGCTCGTAGCCATCGAGCCTGCGCTGCGCGCTTTCGAGGTGCCCACGCTGATCCTCTGGGGAACCGGCGACAGGTTCTTCACGCTCCGCTGGGCGAAATGGCTGCACGAGACCATCCCGGGTGCGCGCGACATCGTCGAGGTGGGGGGAGGCCGGTTGTTCTTCCCCGACGAGCGACCCGACGAATTCGCGGGAGCGGTTCGGGAGTTTTGGACGCAGGTGTTGGCGGAAACCGCCACGCAGTTGGCTCGATGATCTTTGTACGTCGGCGTTTCGCGCGGAAACGCCGACGGGCCTTCGGACTCTGTGGCGATTTCCGCAGGACCTCCCCTGGTGCGGCGGCAAAGTCGCGGTGCGCCGCGCGCGGGCACCATGGGTTACGACATGACGAACCTCGCCGACCTGGTGCCCGCCGACCCGGGGCCCGACAATCTGCATGACGCCTTCACCGGTTGGACCGAATCGCAGGGGTTGACCCTCTACCCGGCGCAGGCTGACGCCCTGATCGAGCTGGTGACGGGCAGCAACGTGATCGTGGCGACCCCCACCGGCTCAGGCAAGAGCCTGATCGCCGTCGCCGCCCATTTCGCCGCGCTCGCGTACGGACTGCGCAGCTTCTACACGGCACCCACCAAGGCACTTGTGTCGGAGAAGTTCTTCGCCTTGTGCGAGATCTTCGGAGCCTCCCGGGTCGGCATGCTGACCGGCGATGCGAGCGTCAACCCGATGGCACCCATCGTGTGTGCCACTGCCGAAGTACTCGCCAACCTGGCGCTGCGGGGTGGGAGCACCGCGGACATCGGCCAGGTCGTGATGGACGAATTCCACTTCTACGCCGATCCCGATCGCGGCTGGGCGTGGCAGGTGCCTCTGCTGGAGCTGCCACAGGCCCAGTTCGTACTGCTGTCGGCGACCTTGGGTGACGTCAGCGTGCTCAGCGCCGACCTCTCCAAGCGCACCGGGCGCCAGACGTCGCTCATCGCCCATGCTGAACGGCCGGTCCCGCTTTCCTACCGTTACGCGATCACCCCGCTGCACGACACCCTCGGGGAGCTGCTGGAGGAGGGGCAGGCCCCGGTCTACGTCGTGCATTTCACCCAGCAGGCGGCGATCGAACAGGCGCAGGCGCTGATGAGCGTGAACGTCTGCACGCGCGCCGAGAAGGACGCGATCGGTGAAGCCCTCGGCGACTTCCGC
This sequence comes from uncultured Actinomycetota bacterium, assembly GCA_963839015.1. Taxonomy (GTDB): domain Bacteria; phylum Actinomycetota; class Actinomycetes; order Frankiales; family Frankiaceae; genus DATAZK01. The sequence continues at coordinate 92,213 of CAWITL010000008.1, forward strand.
TTCCGCAGCGCGTTCGGCAAGACCCTCTCGCGGCTGCTGCGGCACGGGATCGGCGTCCACCATGCAGGGCTGCTGCCGCGCTACCGGCGGCTGGTGGAAACCCTTGCCCAGCAAGGGTTATTGAAGGTCATCTGCGGCACGGACACGCTCGGTGTCGGGATCAACGTGCCGATCCGCACCGTGCTGCTGACCGCGCTGAGCAAGTACGACGGAACCAAGAACCGGCACCTGACCGCGCGCGAATTCCACCAGATCGCGGGACGGGCGGGACGGGCCGGATTCGACACCGCCGGGACCGTGGTCGTGCAGGCCCCCGAGCACGTCATCCTCACCGCGCGTTCGGTCGCCAAGGCAGCGGACGGCAAGAAGAAGCGCAAGGTGGTACGTCGTCCGCCGCCGCCCGGGCTTTGTCTCCTGGGGGCAGCCGACCTTCAACCGGCTGATCGCCGCCGAGCCCGAGCCGATGACGTCACAGCTGAAAATTACCCACGCCATGCTGCTGAACCTGCTGGCCCGTCCGGGCGATGCGCGAACCGCACTGCGCAGCATGGTGGAGGCCAGCCATGAAACAGACGCCGCGAAGGCAACCCACCTCGCCGAGGCCGACGCCATCTTCGATGGACTGCTGGCGGCCGGCATCGCGGAACCGATCGACCCACCCGACGCCGCCGGCCGCACCCTCGCGTTGACTGTCGAACTTCCCCGCGATTTCGCGCTGAACCAGCCGCTGTCGGCCTTCGCCTTGGCCGCCTTCGAACTGCTCGACGGCGACTCTCCCGATTACGCGCTCGACGTGCTCTCGGTGTTGGAGTCGACGCTGGACAACCCGCGACAAGTGCTGGCGGCGCAGCGGAATGCGGCCCGGGGTGAGGCGGTCGCGGAGATGAAAGCGGCCGGGATCGAGTACGACGAACGGATGGAGCTGCTGGAGCAGATCACCTACCCGCAGCCGCTGGCGGAGCTGCTGAACGCCGCACTCGAGATCTACGCCGGCGGTCATCCCTGGGTCGCGGACTACGAACTGGCGCCGAAGTCGGTCGCCCGGGCGATGTACGAGCAGGCGATGACCTTCAACGACTTCGTCGGCGCCAACGGACTGGCCCGCGCGGAGGGCGTGGTGTTGCGCTACCTCGCCGGTGCTCACAAGGCGCTGCGCAACACGGTGCCCCTCTCGGCGCGTAACGAAGACGTGGAGGACCTGACCGCCTGGCTCGGGGAGCTGGTGCGGCAGGTGGATTCAAGCCTGCTCGACGAGTGGGAGGCGCTCATCGACCCGGCAGCCGGACCGCCGGACGCCGAGACGCTGCTGGACGAACCGCCCCCGGTCACCGCGAATCGCCGAGCGTTCCGGGTGCTCGTACGCAATGCCCTCTTCCGGCGTGTGGAGCTGGCCGCCCGCCGCCGCTGGAACGATCTGGGCGAGCTGGATCCGGAGATCGGAGCGGACGGCTGGGCCGAGGCGATCACCGGCTATTTCGGGCGTCATGACGAGCTCGGCACCGGCGCGAATGCCCGCGGCCCGCAGCTGCTGATCATCGATGAGCAGCCCGGCAAGTGGCTGGTGCGTCAGATCTTCGACGATCCGGCTGGAGACCACGACTGGGGCTTCTCCGCCGTCGTCGATCTGGCCGCCTCCGATGAGGCCGGCCTGGCAGTGGTGACAGTCACGGCGGCCGGGGAGATCTAGGCGGAAGCAGCCGCCGGGCGTCCTTCGATGCGCACGGCGACGAGTGCGACGTCGTCCTCTGCACCCTGCGGCGGCCGCAAGACTTCGTAGCAGCTCGTCGCACATTTCTTCCAGCGGAAGCTGGTCAGCGGCCCCACCGCTTGCGCGAGGCGCAGCAGGCCGACGTCGAGGGGCTGCGCCCGGCCCTCCACCAATCCGTCGGTGAACATCAGGACGGTTGATCCCGGCGGGAGCTCGATCAGGTGGTCAGCGCGGGGAAGACCGGTGCGCAGTCCCAGGAGGAGATCGGGCGGCGAGTCCAGCACCCGCACGGTGCCGTCGGGATCGATCAGGACGGGGGGCGGATGGCCGGCGTTCGACCATCGCAGCTGCCGCGCCCCGGGAGTAGCGGAGGCGCCTGCCAGGACCTGCGCGACGACGGCTGTCGCGGTGGTGTCGACGCCGAGCGCGTCAGCGGCGGCGTCGACCCGGGTGAGGACGGCACCGGGCGGCTCTTGACGGTCCACGGCGATCGCGCGGACCAGCGTGCGCAGCTGCCCCATGAGCGCGGCTGCGTCTTTGTCGTGTCCCATCACGTCGCCGATGACGAGGGTGGTCGATGCCGTCACCGGTCTGGAAGGCGTCATACCAGTCGCCGCCCACCTGCGCATCGGCGATGGCGGGGACGTAGCGGGTCGCTACCTGCAGGTCCGCCGGTTCGACGGCTTTGGTGAGCAGGCTGCGCTGGAGCGTCTCGGCCATCGACTGCGATCGCGCGTAGAGCCGGGCGTTGTCGAGTACGAGTCCGGCGCGGCGGGCGACCTCGCGGGCGGAGTCCATCTCCATGGCGGTGGGAAATCCACGTTCGAGCGAGTTGTAGAAGCTGATGACGCCAAGGCTGCGGTCGCGCGCCAGGATGGGAAACGCCGTGACTGCGCCGGGCGCGAGCGCAGCCAGCGCGGCCGCCGCCGGGTCCTGCGAGAGCCGTCCGGAGAAGGACTCGCCGCTGAGCTGAAAGGTCGGGAGTCCCACCCGTGATGACCTCCTGCAAGATGCTCGAATCAACCGTCAGCGACTCGAACCGGCGGGCGGTGTACTCGTCCAGGAGAGCCTGCTTGAGCGCTGTCGGAATGGCTGCCGACGATGCTCTCCACCCGCCCTTCGTCATCGAGCAGCGTGACCATGGCCCAGTCGCCGAGGGTCGGAACCACCATCCGGGCGAGGCGCGCCGAAGCCTGATCCGCGTCCAGCGTGGAGCCGAGCGCGTCTGCCACCGAGGCCAGGAACTCGAGCCGGGCCGTGACGAGTTCGGCGGTCTGCCGGGCCTGCTGCACCTGCCCGAGGATCTGGGCATTGTCGATGGCCGAGGCGATACGCGAAGCGATGTCTTCGATGAGGACGAGATCGGGGCCCGAAGGGGTCTGACCGCCGAGGCCCATCAGCCCGATGAAGCCGATGGATTCGCCCCGGCTGACCAGCGGGACGGCCAGCACGCCGACCGCGCGCATGCCGATGAGCCGTCCCGGGCCTGCGGGTCAGCTGACTGCGCGGTTGACCACCGACTCGTCGAGGTCGCCGATGACCTGGGTGCGGCCGGTCGCGACGGCGCGCCCGGTTGCGGTCGTAGGGTCATCGCCCAGCGGCAGCCCTTCGTAGACCTGGCGCAGATCTGCCTCGGCGTCCGGGTCCTGGTGGCGCAAGCTGACGAGTTTGAGCCGGTGGTCCTCGCTGTCGCGCAGGTAGATCATGGCGGCCATGGCCAGCTCCGGAACGAGCAGACGCCAGGCCCGGCCTCCACCGTCTCGCCGACCGGGCGACGCTGCACCAGGGCGGTGCCCGCCTGGGCGAGTAACGCGACCCGCGCAGCGGCCCTGGTCGGCTTCGTCCTGGGCTTCGCGCCGGGAGGTCACATTGTTGACGAGCACCGCGATCCCGTTGGCCACGGGCTGGACCGAGACCTCGATCCAGCCGCCGAGGCGGGGGGCACGCAGCTCGGCATTGGCCGAATCCTTTCCCGCCATGACGTTGCGGAGCAGGGCCGCGATCGACGGGTTAGCCAGCTGCGGAACGAGATCCCACACCCGGCTGCCCACCGGTTCGCCCCGCCCCGCAATCAGGACCCGCGCCGCCTGATTGGCGTAGCGAACGGTCCAGTCGGTGTCGACCGTCGCGTAGGCCGTCGCCATGGTGTCCAGCGCCCGGGCCGCCTGCTCGCGGTCGGTGTGCACGCTGGAACTGTCGAAAACTGCGCCGAGCATGCGGGCTCCCCGGCCCTGCTCATCGAGCAGGACCCGGCCTCTGACGGTGAGCCACCGGGTGGCCCCGGACTCGTCGATCACCCGGAAGTCGACGCGTAGATCGCCGCCGGACGCGATGGCCTGGACTGCGGACTTCCTCCAGCGCCGGTCGGTCGGCCGGAATGATCCGCCGGGAGAACCTCTCCAGGGTCGGCTGGTCGTTCGCGGCGACCCCGAGGAGAGCCTTCATGCGGTCGTCCCACACGATCTCGTCGGTGAGCAGATTCCAGTCGAATCCGCCGATGGACGCGGCGTCGACGGCTAGCGCGAGGCGCAGCGCCAGCGAATCGCCGAACGGATCCTCGGGGGGCTGGCGCGGGTGCTGTGAAGGCATCTCAAAGCCTCCATCACCCTGCCCGAAACCCGATTATGTGCGTCGTCAGTCTCCCACACGGCGTCAGTTGTCGTCAGCCGGAACGGGCTGCGCCCCTGTCGGTGACGGTGATATCCAGCCGGACTGGAAGGTGGGGCTTGTCGAGGGATTGCCGGGCATGGGTGAGCGCCTCATGTTCGATCCGCTGGACGAGGTAGGCGACGTCGGCGCGGCGGCTGGTAGTCACTTCGACGGCCAAGGTGGGCTCGAGCGGATCGCCCAGAACCCGAGCTCGGGCCGCCGTCACCCCGTGGTAGGTCTCGATCTCCTGACTCAGCGCCTGGGTCAGTGCCGAGGGTCGTAGCCGGGTCCGTCCGCCGACATGCGGGTTCGCGCCCTGCCCGGGATCGTCGGAATCGCGGGCGATGGCGGGGACCGCGATGTCGCCGGCCCGGTCCGAGTCGAACAGCAGTCGCAGCAGCCAGATCAGGCTCAGCAGCATGACCACGAAGGCCACCGCGGCAATCGTGGGCCAGAGCCACGAGCCATTGACGCTGAAGTAGTGCGAGAACGGGTTGTCGAGCAATCGCCGGTGCTGGAAGGTGCCGCCGAAGACACCGCCGGCCGACAGCAGCCCACCGATGCCGATGGCGAGCACGATCAATCCGATGAGTGTCGAGCAGGATGCGGTTACCCCGGTCGGCCCGCATCACTGGACCCCGCTACGGCGAGGAGTGACCGCCACGCGTAACCCATGGGCCGGAGCCAGTCCCAGCTCTTCCACCTGCTTTTGGGCGGCCTGCGTGACCAGCGGCGTGAGCCGTTCGGCGGCCTCCGTCTGCGCCGCCATCGACTGCGCCGTGACCTTGATCCGTCGATGGGTGATCTTGACGCGGGATCGCGTGATTCCTTCGACGCTCTCCACGGCACTTTGCACCGTGACCGTGAGTCCCTTGCGCGTCAGGGCTGCGTCGGTGTCCGGAGCGTCCAGCCCGGGGGAGTGAATGGGCAGGCGTGCGGGCTGGCGGCGGATCAGCTGGGGGATGAGGATCAGCAACCCGACCGCGGCAATGATCGCCGACGCGAGTTCGACGCTGGTGGCCTTCCAGGTGTTGCGCCGCCCCCATCCAAGGATGGAAGGCCAGTGGATGATCAACGGACCGGAGTTCGAACGCGCCGCGATGACCTCGATGATGATGATCACGCTGGCAGCGAAGACCGCCAGTGCGACCACGAAGGCCAACAGCCGGTTGAACACGCGCATGGGGTCGCCGTTTCTGTTCAGGACACTCGGGCCGTGGTGAACTCGCGCAGGAGGTCGACGACTTCGATGTTGATCTCGCGCACCTCCAGCCCCAACAGCCCCGATACGCGAAGAAAAAGGTGTTGGCGGACGGCCTCGGTCACGGCGGCGATCGGCAACGGCCACCGGACCGAGAGCTCCACGTCCAAAAAGACGTGGTCCCCCTCGATTTCAGCCTTCACCCGGGGCATCCGGCCCATCGCCGAGCGGCGTAGTCCGAGGTAGGCATTGCCGGGAGCGGCGCGACCGCGGGCACTGCCGCCGGCGTCGGGCACCTCAAGGGCGGCCAGTGCAGCGATCTTCTCGACCGCGCGGTTCTCGACGTCGATCCTTCCGAGATCGTTGGCGCCGATCCGCGGCGGGGCCTCGGTGAGCTCGGCCGGATCCGGCGGCTGGCCGGCGCCCGGCTTGGTCAGGTCGGTCACCGTCATCGTTGGTTGCGACGTCCGGACAGGTAGGGGATCAGGTCGAGCTCACCCGAGACGATCTTCGCTACGCCGTAGCCGAGAGCTCCGAACAACGCGACGATCAGCATGTCGCCGAAGCTCCCGAACGCAAGAGCGAATCCGAGTGCCAGGCCGATCAGGGTCCCCAGCGTGGTTCGTGTCATCTGGTCTCACTTTCGGGCAGTTCGATGTCAACGATCGTCACGTCGATACGCCGGCCGGCGGCCTGCTGCTTCAAGTCGGCTTGCAGTGCGGCGCCCACCTGCAACGCGGCGGCATCCGAACGCGTGCGCACCTCCAGCTCGATCAGGTCGGCGCTCACCCGGATCCCCATCACGCGCCGCCCGGGCAGGTAGGTGGCGAGCGCGCCGGGCAAGCGACTTCCGAGCCCAGCGACCCCCGGGTAGGCGAGAACGGCGTCGTGGAGTGCATCAACGTCGATTCCCTCGACGATCCCGCCCGACGCGAAGGGGACGGCGACCGCTGCGTCATTCACGGGGACCGGGGTGTCAGTCACGAGACCCGGGACGGTGCGTCATCCCCACTGTCGGGGGTGTGGACGTCGTCCACCATCACATTGACCTCGACCACGTCGAGGCCGGTCATCCGCTCGATGGCCTGCTTCACGTTGCGTTGGATGGCACGGCCGACGTCGGCGACGCTGACTCCGTACTCGATCACGATGTCGAGGTCGACGGCCGCCTGGGTCTCGCCGACCTCGACTCCTACGCCCTGGGCGATGTTGGGTCCGGTGCTTCCCGGGATGCGCTCGCGGAAGGCGCCGAAGGCTCGGGTGCCGCCGCTGCCCATGGCGTAGACGCCGGACACTTCGCGGCAGGCCATTCCGGCAATCTTCTGGACGACGTTCTCCGCGACGGTGATCTTGCCGTCCTCGTTCGAGAGCCGTCCGCCGGGTGTCAGACTCTCCACTGCGCTGATCGGGCCGGGCGGCCTGCCTGCACCTGGGCCCTTGTTGGCGGCGGTCACGTTCGGCTGTGTCATCGCAGCTCCTGGTTTGTGGACGGGTGCGCGGGGGTCGCGTCGGACGGCTTCCCTCCAATCATGCGGCCAACGGTGGAAATGAACTGACTGTGTCCGGCGGTTAGTTTGGTTGGCGATGACAAGTATTTCTGCGGCACCGGCGCACCAGGGGTGGTTGCGACGGCTGGCCACCTACTGCTGGCACTACCGCATGGAGGTGCTGCTGGCCTTCGGCGCGGCGGTCCTGGGCATGGGCGTGCAGGCCGCGGTGCCGTTGGTCGAACGCGCGGTTGTCGACAACGCGGTGGTCGCCAAGGCGCAACCGCTGCTGCCATGGGTGTTGCTGCTGGTGGCCGCCGGTTTTGCGCGTTTTGGCTTGAGCTTCGTCCGGCGTTACTTCGGCGGCAAGCTGTCACTGGACGTACAGCACGACCTGCGTACCGAGGTCTTCGGGGCCCTTCATCGCCTCGACGGAGCCAGCCAGGACGAGCTGAACACCGGGCAGGTTGTCAGCCGATCGATCTCTGACATCACCCTGGTCCAGGGACTGCTGTCGTTCCTGCCGATGGTCACCGGCAACGTGCTGCTCTTCGTGATCTCGCTGGTCATCATGCTGGTGCTGTCGCCCCTGCTCACGCTGGTGGCGCTGGCGGTCGGACCGGGACTGTGGCTGGTGGCCATCGCCAGCCGCCGCCGGCTCTTTCCCGCCACCTGGGCGTCTCAGCAGCAGGCGGGCGAGATCGCCGGCGTCGTGGAATCGGCGGTCACCGGAGTTCGGGTGGTGAAGGGCTTCGGTCAGGAGGACCGCGAGCTGGGGCGGCTCGAGGGCGAGTCGCGCACGTTGTTTGCCCTGCGGGTCCGCGCGGTGCGCCTGATGGCCAAATACAACCCGACGCTGCAGGCCATCCCCGCCATGGGCCAGGTCGGAGTGCTGCTGCTAGGAGGGTGGCTCGCCGCCAACGGCAAGATCACCCTGGGCACTTTCCTGGCGTTCTCGACCTATGTGGCGCAGCTGGTCGGCCCCGTCCGGATGCTCGCAGCGATGCTTACCGTCGGGCAGCAGGCACGCGCCAGCGTCGACCGGGTCTTCGAAGTCATTGACTCCACACCGAGAGTCCAGGACCCACCGGATGCTGTGCCCATGCCTTCCGGTCCGGGCCGTGTCGTTTTCGAAGACGTGTCGTTCGGCTACACCGTTTCCCAGCCGGTACTGACCGGACTCTCGCTCGTGGTCGAGCCAGGGGAGACCGTCGCTCTGGTCGGCGGAGCAGGATCGGGCAAGTCAACGATCTCACTGCTGCTGCCGCGTTTCTACGACGTGCAGAGCGGTTCCGTGCAGGTTGACCGTGTCGACATCCGCGAGACGACGATGGCCTCGTTGCGGGCCCGCATCGGGGTGGTGTTCGAAGAGAGCTTCCTGTTCAGTGACACCGTTGCCTCCAACATCGCCTACGGACGTCCCGATGCGACGGTGGAGCAGATCGAGGCGGCGGCGCGGGCCTCCGAGGCTGACAAGTTCATCCGAGCGCTGCCCGATGGCTACCAGACCGTGGTCGGCGAGCAGGGCCTGACCCTGTCGGGCGGCCAGCGTCAACGCGTCGCGCTCGCCCGGGCACTGCTCTCAGACCCGCAGATCTTGCTGCTGGATGACGCCACGAGTGCCGTCGACGCCCGCATCGAAGCCGAGATCCACGAGACGCTTCGCAAGATCATGCGCGGGCGCACCACCCTGCTGGTCGCTCACCGCAAGTCGACCCTCGGACTGGCAGATCGCATTGCGGTGCTCGACGAGGGACGGGTGGTCGACTTCGGCACCGAAGCCGAGCTGCAGGCCCGTTGCCCGCTCTTTCGCCAGCTCCTTTCCGGCCCCGGCGACGACGTCGAGGGTGTTGACGCGATCGACCCGAGCCTTGATTACGTCGATCAGGTCGATGGCGTCACGCCCGACCTGTGGCGCCATGACCTGGCCCCCCAGCAGACCGCCCAACAACGCTCCAACGCGGCGCTGGGACTCGGCGGCGGGATGGGTGGGGGAGGGGGAGGACCCGCTGGCGGCGGCGGCTTCCTGGCCGGCCTGCCACCGTCGCCCGCGCTGCTGGCCAGGGTGGATGAACTGGCGCCGGCCACAGACGTACCCGAGGTCGACGATGCGGCCGCCCGCTCGGCAGATCCCCAGTTCGGCTTCAAGACGGTCATTCGCAGCGTGCGCCGCGGCATGCTGATTGGGCTGGCGCTGGTCTCACTCGACGCGCTCGCCCAAATCGCGCTGCCGGCGCTGGTTCGGGGCGGAATCGACCGCGGCGTCACGAACCATCAGCTGAACCAGCTCTACTTCCTGTCAGGTGTCGCGTTCCTGGTCGTGCTGGCCGACTGGGTGGCGACCAAGTTCCAGATACTGGTCACCGGGCGCACCGGCGAGCGGCTGCTCTACACGTTGCGTGTGAAGACGTTCGCCCAGCTGCAGCGGCTTGGTCTCGACTACTACGAGCGCGAGCTGTCCGGCCGGATCATGACCCGGATGACGACCGACGTCGACGCGCTGTCGACGTTCTTCCAGACCGGGCTGGCGACGGCAGTCGTCAGCATCCTGTCCTTCGTCGGGGTGCTCATCGCGATCCTGATCCTGGATTGGGAGCTCGCGATGGTCGTGGTGGCGCTGCTGCCGATCCTTGCTGTCGCCACAGTGATGTTCAGGCGGCGTTCGACGGTGGCCTACACCGAGGCCCGCGAGCGCGTCAGCACCGTGAACGCGGACTTCCAGGAGAAGGTCGCCGGCGTGCGGGTGGCTCAGGCGTATGGGCGCGAAGGCAGTGACCACGAGCGTTTCAGTGACCTGTCGTCGGACTACCGGCGGACCCGGCTCCGCGCGCAGCGCTACATCGCGACGTACTTCCCCTTCGTCGAGATGCTGTCGGAGATCGCGGCGGCCCTGGTGTTGGGCTTCGGTGCGGCCATGGTCCACAACGGCAGCCTGACGCCGGGCGGGCTTATCGCGTATCTGCTCTATCTCGATCTGCTCTTCACGCCCGTACAGCAGCTGTCGCAGGTGTTCGACGGCTACCAGCAGGCGGAGGTGGGGCTGCGGCGGATCGCTGATCTGCTCCGCACGCCCACCTCGGTACCGCCGGCGGTCACCCCGGTGGCGCTTCCGCCACACCTTGGTCAGCTGGAGTTCGACGACCTCGTCTTTGCCTACGGCGGCACCACAACCCCAGCAGTTGCAGGGGTCTCGCTCACGATTCCGGCGGGGCAGACCGTCGCTCTAGTGGGTGAGACGGGTGCCGGTAAGTCGACGCTGGTCAAGCTGGTGGCGCGCTACTACGACCCGACCGGAGGGGCGATCCGGGTCGGCGGCATCGATCTGCGCACCGTGGCGGCCTCCGACTACCGGCACCGGCTGGGAGTCGTGCCGCAGGAGGCGTACCTCTTCTCGGGCACCGTCCGCGACGCGATCGCCTACGCCAAGCCGGACGCGAGCGATGCGGAGGTGGAGGCTGCGGCCCGCGCGGTCGGTGCCCACACGATGATCGCTCGGCTGGCCGGCGGCTATTTGCACCCGGTGGGAGAGCGGGGCCGCGGGCTTAGCGCGGGACAGCGCCAACTGGTGGCCCTCGCCCGGGCGCAGCTCGTTGAGCCCGAAATTCTGCTGCTCGATGAGGCGACAGCGGCGTTGGATCTCAATACCGAAGCCGAGGTGGCCAGAGCCACCGAGCTTCTCAGCGCACCGCGGACGACGCTCGTCGTCGCCCACCGGCTGACCACGGCGGCGTCGGCCGACCGGGTGCTGGTGATGGACGCGGGAAAGGTCGTCGAGGACGGCACCCATGAGGAATTGCTCGCACTTGACGGGTACTACACCCGGATGTGGGCGGCGTTCAGCCACGAAGGCGCCCCGACGCAGGACGACGCTTTCACGGCTGCCGCGTCCTGACCGCTAGACGCGGCTGACCAGGAGCGCTTGCGAGGCGAGCGCGACGGGGCCGTCCTTGTCCGCGAGCACGGCGTGGCACAGGCCGACACCGTCGTTGCCGAGCGTGGTGCGCGCGGCCATGTGCACCCATTCACCTGCCGGTTCGCGCAACAGCGTCACGGTGATGCCGGGTGGGATGAAGGTCCACTCGCCCCAGGGCAGGTCGGCGCTGATCCCGTTCGCGGCGTCCGCGAGGATCAGCAGGCGCGCCAGGCCGGTGAGGGGGGTGCCGTCGATGAGCGGAAGCCGCACTCGGCTCCAGACTCCGGCCGGCCCGGGTCGGTCGAAACCACCTGAGGTGAAACGCCATTCGCTCGCGGCGCCGTAGCCAAAGACCTCGTCGGTGAAGAAGCGCTGGGCTTGGGCGGCGGGTAACGGCGGAGGTGCGGGCAGCGGCGGTAATTCGGAATCAGTTGTCGCGGCCGCGCGGTCGCGCGGTCGTTCGGTGCCGGCGGCGGAAGCGTCAATGAACCAGCCGCGACCGATCGCGACCGCCCTTCCGCCGGCGTGCAAGGTGGCTTCCAGCAGGGCCACCCGGCGGCCAGGGCGCGGCACCGTCACGGCCGCCTCCAGGTCGCCAAGCGGAAGCGCGCCGAGGAAGTCGACGGATAGGCGCGCCAGCCGAAGTGTGGACGAGAGTTCGGGTGCCCGTTCAGTGAGCAGGCTTGCCAGGAGCGCGGCCACCGGACCGCCGTGCATGGCTCCCGGATCCCAGGGTCCCTGGGTGGCTTGCGTGGCGGAATAGGTCTCCTCGCCGCGGCGCCGGAAGAAGGCCACCGGCTGGTCATTCATCGGGGCCTCCCCGGCGTAGGTCACGGACCAGGCGCTGCATCTGAGCCGCCAGCCCTTGGATGGCCTCTTCGGGCCAGCCCGCAAGCGCCTTGTCGAGCAAAGCACTGTTGGCCAGATCGAACCGGCGCAGGGCCTCCCGACCGGCAGGGGTGATGGCGAGCAAGCTGGCGCGCGCATCCCGGCCGTCTTCGGTTCGCACCACAAAGCCCGTCTCGACGAGCATGCGTACCTGTCTCGACAATGGTGGGAGCGCCACCAAAAGGCGTTGGGAGAGCTCGGACAGCCGTAGCGAATCGCCCGGCTCGAGCTGGCGCAGCAGCGCGATGGCCGAGAGCGGAAGATCCACGCCGGAATGGGCGCTGTGGATTGCCGCCAGCTGCCGGCTGTTGGCGAAGCGAGCGACGACCGTAATCGCGTCGTTGATCTGCTCGCGGACCGCGGGGTCGATCACTGACCGGCGTGGATCCGCTGGAGCTCAGCCTCGGCGGCTTCGGCCAGCAAATGCACCGTCTCGACGGTACGGGCCCGCCTGGCCTGGTCCTCGGAGGCGAACCGCGCTACGGCGCCGGCGGCGATCACGCCGAGGCGAGCCGTCGCGAGGGCGACGTACCAACTGAGCTCCCGCACCCCCGCGGCGCCGATACCGGTGCTTTCGGCGTACCGCGCCACGAGCTCGGCAGGGGTCGGCAACGCGGGCAGGAAGCTTGGGTGGCAGACCGGATCGGGCCGCCCCCGGTTCATGATGTTGCCCGCGTCCGACCAGTACGACACGAGAGCTCCGAGGTCGGCCAGCGGGTCACCGAGTGAGGCCAGCTCCCAGTCCAGGACGGCTTGCACGCGCGTCGGCTCATCGGAGTCGAAGAACACGTTGGCCAGCCCGTAGTCGCCGTGGACGACCCGCGCCGGTGGCACGGCCGGGCGGGTAGCAGTGAGCTCGGCGAAGACCCGGTCCAGGGCAGGCTCTGCGGCCAGGCCGCTGGCTTCGCGGGCTCGGGTCCACTGGCCGGACCAGCGGCGAAGCTGGCGGTCGGCGTAGGGCTCAGGGCGAACGAATTCCGCCATCGCCGGCACCTGCGCCGGATCGATGGAGTGCATCAGGGCCATCGTCTCGGCCAGCGCCAGCCCCACTTGGTGGACCTCAGCCGCCGGTAGGGCTGACAGCGATTGTGGATTGTGCACGCGGCCGGTGAGCCTTTCCATCAGGTAGAAAGGCGCGCCGATCACCGACCCGTCATCGCAGGCTTCGACCATGGTGGCCAGCGGCAGCCCCGCTCCGGCGCTGGCCAGGGCAGCCTGCAACCGGTATTCGCGGAGCATGTCGTGGGCGGTCGGAAGCACGCCGCGCACGGGAGGCCGGCGTAGCACCCAGTCGTGCGCTCCGGAGCTGACGCGAACGGTGACGTTCGACGCGCCGCCGGTCAGCTGGGTCAGCACGGGCGACGGGTCGCCAGGAGTCAGCAGCCCCCGCGCGCGAAGCCAGGCTTCCAACGGCTCGGCGGGCACTCCGGGAACCTGACCAGGCTGACTTCGGCTCTGCCAGCGCTCATGCCAGCGCTCACGCGGCGCTCAGGAATTTGGCGTACCGGGCCTCCGCCTCGGCGCGGCGGGTCGGGATGTGCTCGGTGGGGTAGCCGTCGACAGCCGTGTAGCGCTTCAGGATCATCTTCGCGACCTGCTCGATGTGCACCTCGTCGGCCCCGTCTGAGATCCGGAAGTTGCGGGCGCTGCGGTACATCTCTTCCAGCGGAAGGTCGGCGCTGTAGCCCAGCGCCCCGTGCACCTGGATCGCCCGGTCCACGACGTCGTGCAGCACCTGCGCACCCCAGTACTTGATCTCCGAGACGGCTTGGCGGGCGGCCTTGGGGCCCTCGTTATCCCAGATCCAGGCGGCCCGCAGCGTCATCAGCCGGAAGGCCTCGATCTCGATGGACGACTTCGTGATCATTTGCTGGATCAGCTGCCGGTCGCCGAGCGGCGCGCCCTTCAGCTCGCGGGAGACGGCACGTTCGCACATCATGTCGAAGGCTCGCCGGCAGGTGCCCACCCAACGCATCGCGTGGTGAATCCGGCCCCCGTTGAGGCGGCGCTGGGCGAGCAGGAAAGCGTCTCCCGGCTCGCCGATGAGGTTTTCGCCCGGCACCCGGCAGTCTTCAAAGAGCACCTCGGCATGACCCCCGATGCCGTATGCGACGGCCGGCTTGTACGGGTGGTGCATGGTCGGGACGTCACGCACGATGTTGAGGCCCGGGGTCCCCCGCTCGACGACGAACATCGAGGCCCGGCGGTGACGTTGCGCATCCGGGTCGGTGACGGCGAAGACGAGCAGGAAGTTCGCGGAGCTGGCGTTCGAGGCGAACCACTTGTGGCCGTTGATCACCCAGTCGTCGCCGTCGCGCTTGGCAGCCGTGGTGATCGCAGTCGGGTCAGAGCTGGCGACGTGCGGCTCGGTGAGGGCGAAGCAGCTGGTGAGCTGGCCGTCCAGCAGCGGCCATAGCCAGCGCTTGCGCTGCTCGTCGTTGGCGCCGACGGCCAGCAGTTCGCTATTGCCCGAGTCAGGCGCCTGATTGCCGAAGACTCCCGGGGCCGATTGGCTGCGGCCGAGGACTTCGTGCATCTGGGCCAGCCGCAGCTGGCCGAACCCGCCTCCGCCGAGGTCGGGATCCAGATGGGCGGCCCACAATCCGCGCGCCTTCACTGCGTCTTTGAGCGGCTTGGTCACCTCAGCCCACTGCTCGCGGTTCATCCGGTGGCGTACCAGATCCAGCAGTTCGCATTCGGTGACGATCTCGCGAATCCACTCCAGCTCGCGCTCTTGTTCAGGGTCAGTCTTGAAGTCCCAGGCCATGCGCCGCACAGTACTTACCCGGGTCAACTATTAAAAGGGCCGACCCCCTCAACAGAGCTTCGACAACGCGTCCACAACGTTTGTCCACAGCGGTGGACAGCCCTGCCCGGTGGCCATAGTGGGGCTCCCGCCTCGGCAGACTGACAGACTCGGGGACCGAATCCACGCGACCGGGAGGACATCTGTGAGCACCACGAACGCCGTATCCGACGAGCCGATGGTGGCGTTGCCTGAACGGGTCGGGGTGCTCGGTGGCGGTCGGATGGGCGCTGGAATCGCGCACGCGCTGTTGCTGGCCGGAAGCCGTGTCACGGTGGTGGAGCGCGACGCCACCGAGAGCATCGCGGCCCGCACGCGCATCGAGCGGGCTGTGGAGGCGAGCGCCACCCGGGGTCAGCTGGACACTCCCGCGCAAGACGTCATTTCCCGGCTCACCACCGTCCACGATCGGGACAGGCTGGTGGGAAGTCAGCTGGTGATCGAGGCGGTGCCGGAGATCCTCGAGCTCAAGACCGAGGCGCTGGCTGACGTCGAGCGGCGCCTCGAGCCGGACGCCGTCCTCGCCAGCAACACCAGCAGCATGTCGATCAAGCTGATCTCCAGCTTCCTGAGCCGGCCCGATCGGTT
The DNA here is from genome assembly GCA_963839015.1 of uncultured Actinomycetota bacterium. GTDB lineage: Bacteria > Actinomycetota > Actinomycetes > Frankiales > Frankiaceae > DATAZK01. The sequence goes on from CAWITL010000008.1 coordinate 107,453, forward strand.
CATCGGCATGCACTTCTTCAACCCGGTGCCCGCGTCGAAGCTGGTGGAGATCGTCGTCGGGCCACAGACCTCCGCGGAACTGCGGGAGATCGTGCCGGGCTGGGTCCGGACGCTCGGGAAGACGGCCGTCGTCGTCAACGACGCCCCAGGATTCGCCAGCAGCCGGCTCGGACTCGCGCTGGGCCTGGAGGCGGTGCGCATGTTGCAGGAGGGAGTCGCCTCCGCCGCCGACATCGACGCGGCCATGTCGCTCGGTTACGGGCACCCGATGGGACCCCTGCGGCTCACCGACTTGGTCGGGCTTGACGTTCGCCTCGACATCGCCCGCTACCTGCAGGAGCGGCTCGGTGAGCGGTTCGCCCCGCCGCAGCTGCTGATCGACAAGGTCGCCAGGGGCGAGCTCGGACGCAAGAGCGGCAAGGGATTCTACGACTGGTCGGACTGAAACAGGGCTCCCGCCGTCGGGGGGGTGTCGACGGGAGCCCTGGTCAAGATGAACACCCAGAACGGGTGTTCGCAGTTCCGACTATGGCATAGCGATACGAAGATCAGCCATGCCCGGATCGGGTGGTTATTAGGCCAATCGGGGGATCCGATGGCCGCGGGTTACGGGACCCGACCGACGTAGTACTGGCTCGTCCAAATCGGAATGATGCGGACGTAATTGCCGGGGCTCGGAGCGTGCTCGATCATGTTGTTACCTACGTAGATGCCCACGTGGTAGATCGCGCCGGGAGATCCGAAGAAGATCAGGTCGCCCTTCTGCTTCCACGACTGGGGGATCTTCTGGACGTACTCGAACTGCTGCTCAGCCGTGCGCGGCAGGTAGTGACCGAGCTGGGCGTAGACGTACTGGGTGAGACCAGAGCAGTCAAAGCCGCCCGGACGTGCTCCCCCGTAGACGTAGGGGGTGCCGAGGTAGGCGTTGGCGACGTTGACGGCGTGGTTGCCGGTGCCCTCCTGGGCGGGTGAGCAGGCACCGAGGGTGGCGGCGCCGGCGATGGCACAGGCGGCGATAGCCATCCGGCCGCGACGGAAGCGGCTCATTTTCGACGGGCGGGTGGTGGAGGTTTCGGGCATGGCGGAAACACGCAGGGCGTGCTCGGGCACGAGCTTTCCTTTCCCATTCGCCTGCGAGGTGAGCTGTCGGGTTCGGGCTGGGCTGCCCGGCCGCTACGCGTAACGCGTAGTCGGCTTCACCCCTAGGTCCACTTCTTGCGTGGACCCCAATCGTGGGTCCCCCGCTCCTGCCCCGGTCATTTTCGAAGGGAATGCGCGACCGGGGGCAGGACTCGGCGTTCGGTCGCACACGCGTGATGACGTGATGGGCAACGTATCGGACCGCACGGCTGTTATGGGTGCAGGGTGGTTACCGACTCACTTATTTTTCCGCAGACTGGGACGATGCCTGAGCTACCAGAGGTCGAAGCGCTCGCGGCTTTCCTCACGCAGCGTGCTGTCGGCCACGTGATCGCGACCGTATGGCCAGTAGCTGTCAACGTGCTGAAGACCTACGATCCGCCGCCCTCTTCGCTCGCGGGTCTGGAGGTCACCGGCGCCTCGCGGCGCGGGAAGTTCCTCGACCTTGATGTCAGCGGGCTACATCTCGTCACCCACCTGGCGCGCGCGGGTTGGTTGCAATGGAAAGAGAAGCAACCCACAGCTCCACCGCGTCCTGGGAAGGGTCCCTTGGCGCTGCGGGTGATCCTTGACGACGGCAGCGGGTTCGACCTCACCGAGGCGGGCACCCAAAAGCGGCTCGCGGTTTATGTGGTCCGGGATCCGCTCGAGGTGCCGGGTATCGCGCGCCTCGGGATCGACCCCCTCGATCCCGACTTCACCCCCGCGACGCTGGCGAATCTGCTCACTAAGCGTCAGCAGGTGAAGGGTGTGCTGACCGATCAGTCAGTGCTAGCCGGTGTCGGCAACGCGTACTCCGACGAGGCGCTGTGGGCCGCGAAGATGTCGCCCTTCAAACCGGCGGCAAATCTCACGCCCGAGGACATCGACGCTTTGTACTTTGCACTGGTCAGCACCCTTCGCGACGCGGCGGAGCGGGCCCGGGGGCTGGCTGCGGGCAGCCTGAAGGCGGAGAAGAAGCAGGGGCTGGCCGTGCATGGGCGTACCGGTCAGCAGTGCCCACGCTGCGGTGACACGATCCGTGAAGTGTCTTTTGCCACAAAAAGCTTGCAGTACTGCGCGACGTGCCAGACCGGAGGCAAGCCGCTCGCCGACCGGCGGATGTCAAAGCTGCTCAAGTAGCCGCTCAGGAGCCGACCCGGCGGGCGGTTCCGATCAGATGCGGGACGAGCAGCGGCACGTTGAGATACATGGTGCGGTCCTCCAGCCGGGACGTGTCGAATCCCCCGGCTTCGATGGCCTGCCGGGTGCGCCGGTGAGGCTCGCAGCCCCCGGCGATCCGTGACCAGGCGGAGGCACCGCGTTCCTGCAGCCGGCCAAGCCGGGTGCCTTCAGCCGCACGTACATGCTCCAACACACACAGCACCCCACCGGGTCGCAGCACCCGGGAGATTTCCTGCACGACGGCCACCGGGTCGGTCACGCTGCACAGCACCAACGCGCACAAGGCCGAGTCGACGCTGGCGTCGGGGAGCGGCAATCGCTCGCCGACGCCCGCGACCAGTCGCACCTTCGGTCCCGGCCCAGTGCGGCGTCCGGCGATGCGCCGCATGGCGGCGGCCGGCTCCACAGCGATGACCTCGGTGACCGCTGGGGGCAGGTGGGCGAGGTCGTAACCGGGTCCGAGCCCGACGATCAGCAGTCGACCCGTCGCCGGAGCCAGCGCTTCGCTGCGCCACCTTCCGAGCGTGGTGCGCTCACCGGCCCAGGCGAGAGCGTTGTAAAGCGGGGCGAAGACGGGATGGTTGCCGGCCATCAGCCCGCCAGCTCCTCCACGATGCGGTGACCGAGGGCCCGGCCGGAAAGCCAGGCGGTCTCGACACGCGGCGAGCCCCATCCGTCACCGGCCAGCCCGATCCGCTCGGGGCCGAAGTAGTGGGACGTGTCGCGGGAGGCGGCGGGGCGGGCGAAGGTCCAGCGATGCACGCGCGAGGCGAGCGGCGACCCGGATCCGAGCAGCCGTTCAAGGCCCGCGAGCAGGTCCTGGGCGGCCACTTCAGGATTGTCGAGGTGGCCCGCCGCGAAAGCCGGAGTCGAGTGGGCGACCAGCACGGGGGCACCGTCGCCGCGTCGGCTCCCGTCGTCGGCGACCCAGCTCAGGGTCGGGTCGTCGTTGATGAAGGCACCGTCGAACTGTGGCCAGGTGCGTAGCCGGTAGTGCGCCATCAGCGCAAGCACCGGCTCCCACCGACGCTGGGAGACTTCGGCCAGTACGGCGGTGAGGCGGTCGTCGAGGAGTCGTCTGGCCTGCGGGTCGGGCATCGCCAGCACCACGGCATCAGCGCGCTTGCCGTCCACGGTCGGCCCCGGAGCCACGAGCGAGACCGGCGAATTCAGCACGAGGTCGGCTCCCGGCATGGAGTTCGCCAAGTCGGCGACGAGGCTTCGCAGACCGCCCGGTGTCGCGTACCGCCAAGGTCCGGGATTGGGGGTCGACAGACCATCAACGCTCAGCACCGGGAAGCCGTCTGCCCAGCGGCGGGCCAGCCCACGCGCGCACCAGTCGTCGACCAGGCTCACGAAGGCCGACTCGCTGGCGGTGAAGTAGGACGCACCCGAATCCACCCTCCTGCCGTGGAAGCGGGGGGAGGCCATCCGTCCGCCGACGACGGCGGAGCGCTCGTAGATCGAAACCCGGTGACCGGCCGCGACCAGTTCGCGTGCACAGGACAACCCTGAGATGCCGGCCCCGACGACGATGACGCGGCTCATGCCCAGCAGTCTGCCCTGATAGGAAGGCCCATGGCTGTGTATGACGTCGTGGTTGTCGGTGCTGGTCCGGCCGGCGCTGCTGCGGCCAGGGCCGCCGCAAGGGCGGGCGCCCGGACCCTTTTGCTGGAGCGCGCGGAGCTGCCGCGCTACAAGACGTGTGGCGGCGGCCTTGTCGGCGTCTCGATGGACACCGCGGAGATCGACCTTGAGCCCCTGCTGCGCGACCGGCCCACCAACCTTGAAGTCAGCCTTGATGGTCGCTGGCGGGTTCGGCGGGCGTCAGGCGGTACGCCGATCTTCGGGCTGATCAACCGGGCCGACTTCGACGCGCAGCTGGTGGCCGCTGCCGTGCGCGACGGCGCGGAACTTCGCATCGGCGCCGTCGTCACCGGCATCGACGACGAACCCGGCGGTCCTTCGGCGCGGGGGGTGAGCTTGCAGATTCGTGGGGCGCCGGCGGTCCGGGCCCTCGCTGTCGTGGGAGCGGACGGTTCCGCGAGCCGGCTCGGCGGCTACGTGGGGGTGCGCGTCGGACAGGCTGACCTTGGACTGGAGGGTGAGTTTCCAGCCCCTGACTCTCGATGGGAGGGGACGGTGCTGCTGGATTGGGGCCCGGTTCCGGGGTCGTACGGATGGGTCTTCCCCAAGGGTGACGTGCTCACCGTCGGGGTGATCGGAGACCGTGCCCAAGCGCCGGCCCTGCGCGCCTATTACGCCTCGTTAGTGAACCGCCTCGGACTGTCCGGTATCGCCCCGCAGGTCGAGACGGGTCATCTCACCCGGGTGCGGACGCCGGACTCGCCGCTGCACCGCGGTGCGGTGCTGGTCGCCGGCGACGCGGCGGCGTTGCTCGAGCCATGGACCAGGGAGGGGATCTCCTTCGCGCTGCGCTCCGGTCGCCTCGCCGGGGAGGCCGCAGCCCAGCATCGCCTCAGCGACTACCCGGGGGAGGTGGCTCGCGCGCTCGAACCCGAGATGGCAGCCGGGCGGGTCCTCATGCCCGCCTTCGCCGGGTCTCCCGCGTTTTTTCACGCCATGATCGCGGGCCCCGGATTCGGCGTCTTTCGCCGGCTGGTGGAGGGCCGCACCACCTTCGGCCGCCAGCTGCGCCGGCCGGGGGCCGAACGTCTGATCACACTGGCTGCGCGCGGTTAGCCCGGATCGCGGGCGACCGGGCAGCTCATGCACCGCGGCCCGCCGCGGCCCGAGCCCAGCTCCGACCCCGCGATCTGGACCACCTCGATGCCAGCATCTTCCAGCCGTGCATTGGTTTCGACGTTGCGCTCGTACGCGACGACCAGGCGCGGGGCGATGGCCAGTGTGTTGTTGCCGTCATCCCACTGTTCTCGCTCGGCGGTCACCGGGTCGAGGCCGGTCTCGATCACTCGTAGCCGGTCGATCTGCATGGCGCGGGCGGCGGCAGTCAGAAACGGCTGCTCGGCGCTGACCCCCTCAGCCGTGACGACGTACGCCTTCAAGGTGTCGGCGATCGGCGGATACATCACCACGGCGTCCGAGTCGACCATCGTGCAGACGGTGTCCAGGTGCATGGTGGCGCGCCGCTGCTCCACCGGGACAGCCAGCACCACCCGCACAACGCCCGCCTCCAGGGCGCGTGCGGCCAGGGTCTCGGCGCCGGCCGCGGTGGTGCGTTCACCGACCCCGATCGCCGCTACGCCCGGCGCCAACAGCAGGACGTCGCCGCCTTCAAGGAAGGGTTCCGGGTGGTCGGCCGCACCCTTACCGGCACGGCCGATATCGCCGTAGAGCAGGGATGTGCCGGCGAACCGGGGAGCGTAACGGTAGACGGCGCGGGTCAACGCCGCCTCACGCACGCGGGCGGCCAGGCTGGGGCTGGTCACGGCGACCTGCTTGTCCAGCCAGACGGAGCTATCGCGGGTGAAGAGCAGGTTCGGCAGCGGCGGGATGACGAAGCTGTGCGGCTGAGTTTGCATGGCCAGCCGGGCGACCACCCCGCTGGTCAGGCTGAGCTGTGGGGCGGCGCTCGCTACCTCCTCGTACGACAACCCCGCCGTCAGTACCTCCGCCAGCTGCGCGCTGGACAAGCCCAGCAGGTGCTCGCGGAGCACCGGCGCCAGCGCGGGCCCGACCTGCTCCGGCGCGACGTTGGCGTCGAGCACCTCGGCGCGAGCGGCCGGCACGTCCAGCGCGGCAGTCAACAGGTCGAAGAAATACAGCACCTCGACCCCACGGCTGCGCAGCGCGTCCGCGAACGCGTCGTGCTCGTCCTGGGCCCGTTCGAGCCAGGGGATGCCGTCAAAGAGCAGATCGACGTTGTTGCGAGGGGTGAGCCGCTTCAGCTCATCGCCGGGGCGGTGCAGCAGGACAGTGCGCAGCCGGCCGACCTCTGACGTGACGCCGTCGCTGCCAGCCAATGCACGCCTCTCATCGGTCTATACGTGGACGACGACGCCTTCCGGGACCGGATCCCCACGCCGGATCAGCGGGGCGAGGGCGGCGCCCAGGAGCGTAACAACGGCGGCGACCAGCATCGACGTATGCAAGCCGCTCATGAACGCGGCGTGGCTGCCGTTGACGATCGCTTGGGCAGCTGACCCGGTGGTGCCGGGTGGCACCGGGGCCACCCCCTGCCCGACGAGTTCCTTGTTCGCCTGCAAGCCGGCCGCCACGTGCGGCGGGACGCCTGCATTCGTCAGCTTGACGTAAAGGACACCGCCGACGCGGCCAGCCAGAATCGAGCCGAGCACCGCGGTGCCCAGCACGCCGCCGAGCTGGATGGCGGTGTTCTGCAGGCCGCCGGCGACTCCGGCCATATCGACGTCGACATTCCCGACGATCGCCTCGGTGGAGGCAGCGATGACCATGCCAATTCCCAGGCCCAGCAGGATGAATGAGGGCCAGACGTGGATGTAGGTCGAGTTGGGCTCGAGGGTGGTCAGCAGGAGCAGCGCGGCCGTCACGGACACCAGTCCGATGCAGATCGGGACCCTGGCCCCGAATCGGTTGGTGACTCGTGCGCCAAGGGGGCTGGCAATCGAGAAGACGACCGTCAACGGAAGGGTTCGAAGGCCGGCCTGCAGCGCTGAATAGCCGGAGACGCTTTGCAGGTAGAGCGAGACGAAGAACAGGACGCCGAAGAGGGCGAAGAAATTGAGCAGCACGATCAAGGAGCCGAACGAGACCGACCGATCCTTGAACAGCCACAGCGGAAGCAGCGGCGCGATCGATCGGTGTTCGACCAGGATGAAGGTGCCCAGCAGCACCGCCGCCAGCATGAGGGTGAGGACCGTCTTGGGATTTCCCCAGGTCCATTCCTGGGCTTTGACGAGTCCGAAGATGAGCGCTGACAGACCGCCGGCGAGGGTGACGACTCCTGGCCAGTCGATGGGCGTGCGGTGGCTCTCGCGGCTTTCCAGCAGGTACGGAATGCCGAACCCGATCGTCAGGATCGCTACCGGAACGTTGAGGTAAAAGACGCTCTCCCACGAGACGTTGTCGACGAGCAGGCCGCCGAGGATCGGTCCGGCAGCGGTAGCGGCGCCGGCAGCCGAGCCCCAGACGCCGACCGCTGAGGTGAGCTCGGCTTCCTCGGTGTAAGCGCTTCGTAGCAACGCCAGGGTGTTGGGCAGCAGCAGCGCACCGAACGCGCCCTGCACGACGCGGAACGCGATCACCCCGGTGATGGATCCGACCAGACCGATCGCTACCGACGACACCGCAAAGCCGACGACGGCGACCAGGAACATGCGCTTGCGGCCGTAGCGGTCGCCCAGCTTGCCTCCGACGATCAGTAGGACGGCGAGGGCGAGCAGGTAAGCATTTGTGACCCATTGCAGGTTCGCCAGCGACGCATGAAGATCGCGCGCGATATAAGGATTGGCAATGGAGACGACGGAGCCGTCGATTCCCACCATCATCACGCCGAGGGAAACCACGATCAGGGTGAGCCGCTGGCGCCCACGGCTGACCGACCCGGGTGGATCGGCCTGCTCAGTTTCGAGCTCATCCACCAAGGCCATGACCTCTAAACTACCGGTTACGTCACCGAGTGACAGGTGGCGGAGGCTGACCAACTGTGCGGTGAACAACACGTTTCTCGTGTCACACTGTTCTGGCTCGGCTGGGTTAAGGAGACGAAAGGCGCGCGTGTGAGCACTGGAGCGACGACGATCTCGCCCCCGCCTGCGGTCGCCCGCCGGCCCTTGACCGAGCGCCGCATGGCGCGCACCCGTCGAGAGCTGGCCGACGCGGCGGCCCGCCTCTTTATCGAGCGCGGGTATGAAGCCACCACCGTCGAAGACATCGTGGCTGAGGTCGAGATCTCGGCTCGTACGTTCTTCCGGTACTTCGGCAGCAAGGAGGAGGTTGTCGCCTCGCTCTGGCGCTGGGGGGTCGAAGAGATCGTCGCAACGATGCGGTCCGTTCCCGCCGACCGTCCGCTTCAGGAGGCGTTGCGAGCCACCGTCACCACGGTGTCCCAGCACGGCGCTGACAATCCGGCGACGACGCGGGCGTTCCTGCTGATGGTGCGCAACACCCCGGCGTTGCGGGCCAGGCGCATGCAGGAGGCCTGGCTGCAGCAGCAGAGCCTGGCCGATTGTCTCGGCGAGCGGCTCGGCCGCCCCGCCAGCGACCTGCGCATCACTCTCATGTCCGGAGCCATCGTCATGGCGATCAACACCGCCTTCGATCGCTGGGCGGACCAGCCGCAGACGGTGGGCGATCCCGGCCCGGCTGCCCTGGTCAACAAGGCGCTGGCCGAGCTGACCACTCCGCTGCTGCCCGCCTAACCTTCCGGCGCCAGCGCTTCGAAAGCTGCCAACGCCTGGGCCAGCACCCGCTTGGTGGGCCGTCCGAGCGTCGCTGCGGCTCGCACTACGTCCTCCCACTCGGGCATGACGTTGTGGACCGTTCCGTCCATGGAGGCTCCGACCTTGACGGCAATCGGCTGGCCGTCCACCTCGACGGTGCGAAAGGTGCGGGCCAGGGCCGTCTTGCGAGCTGTGGCCTCGCGCACTCCGAGCGTCGTCGTCTCCCGGAAGAACACCGCCCTGACGGCGTCGACGGCCCGGGCGTTCGTCAACGCGTTGAGGGTGTGCGCGGGGCGACCCTTCTTCATCAGGATCGGCGTCAGCCACGCGTCGTCGGCGCCGGCAGCGAGCAGAGCATCCAGGACCAGCGGCCACCCGCGTGGGTCGAGGTCATCGACATTGGCGGCGACGACGATCGCGTCGCTGGTGTCCGAACCTTGGGCCGCAGCTGCGCCCGCGGCCTCGCCCAGCAGCAGCCGGACAACGTTGGGTCGTCCTGTCACGTCTCGCCCGCCGGCCCCACTGCCGGTCGCGGTGACGACCATGGGCGGCATCGGTCCGGTCTTGGGGGCCAGGCCTGCGATGAGTGCTGCTCCGGTCGGGGTGCACAGCTCGACGTCGCCGCCGCCGAGCACGGGAAGGGCCGCTTCGCGCACGATCTGGAGGACGGCCGGACCCGGGACCGGAAGTCGCCCGTGCGCCGTCTCCACCGTGCCCCCGCCGAGGGCGATCGGCCCGACGGTGAGCGACGTCAGATTGAGAAACGCGAATCCCGCGTTTACGCCGGCGATGTCGGCCAGCGCGTCGAGCGCCCCCACTTCGTGGAAGTGGACCGCGTTTTCAGCGATCCCGTGCACCCGGGCTTCGGCGGCTGCCAGCAGCGCGAAGGTGTGATCTGCGGCGGCAGCGACCGCTGGAGACAGCCGGGTCAGCAGGTCGCGTACTTCCGGCAGTGTGCGATGCGGCGGATCCGGTTCGGCGGCGATCACGTGTACACGTGTGGCGGCCAGCCCGCCCCGGGTGACCTGCTCGGTTCGCAGTTCGATCGGCAACCCGAAGCGGTCGATCTCCGCCTGCAGATGGCTGATCGGCACCCCGGCGTCGACCAGGGCTCCGAGCAGCATGTCGCCGCTGACCCCGCTGGAGAGGTCCAGCCAGCCGATCACCTGCCGGCCCCCGCGCCGCCGGCTCCGGGACCGCTCTGACGTGCCACTCGGGCGGCAAAGACACCGGCGCCGAAACCGTTGTCGATGTTGCAGACAACTACCCCGGGGGCGCACGAGTTGAGCATCCCCAGCAACGCGGCCAGCCCGTCGAAGCTGGCGCCGTAGCCGACGCTGGTCGGGACGGCGATCAGTGGCTGTCCGACCAGTCCTCCGACGACGCTGGGCAGTGCGCCCTCCATGCCCGCCACCACGATGAGGCAGTCGGCGCCCGCGAACTCCTCCCGGGCGGCCAGCACGCGGTGCAGACCGGCAACGCCCACGTCCGACACCCGCACGACGTCGGCGCCGAACACCTGTGCCGTCAGCGCTGCCTCGGCGGCTACGGCCGCGTCCGACGTGCCCGCTGAAAGGACCGCCACGAGACCCCGTGGGGCCGGGAACTTTCCCACCACGACCGTGCTTGCTTCGGCGAGCGCGTCCGGCCACTGCGCCAGCAGTGCGTCGCGCGTTTCTGCCGTCGCTCTCGTGACGAGCGTTGGTCGGCTGCTCTCGCCCCTTTGCAGCTCTTGGACGATGCCGACGGTCTGGGCGGGGGACTTGCCGGCCCCGTAGACGACCTCCGGATCGCCGGTGCGAAGCCCGCGGTGGGTGTCGATGCGCGCGAATCCGAGGTCGGCGATCCCTTCGAGGCCGGCGCCCGACAGTGGACCCGCGGCGAGCCGCTCGGTGGCGGCCTCCGGCGTCACGGCGCCGTCGGCGACCTGCCGCAGCAGCTCGCGTACTTCGTTGCGGTCCACGCGCCCATGCAATCAGGCCTGGCAAGCGGCTCGATCGCGTCGATCGCGTTTTCCCTAAGCTCACAGGCGTGCTGCTCACCTATCTCGGCCCGGCCGGAACCTTCACCGAGGCCGCCCTGCGCACGACGCCCGAAGCGCAGGGCCCCGGCGCGGAGCTGCGGCCTGAGCAGACCGTGATCGCGGCGCTCGATGCGGTCCGCAGCGGTGAGGCCGCCGGCGCCCTCGTCCCGTTCGAGAATTCGATCGAGGGCGCAGTCCCCAGCACCCTGGACGAGCTGGCCTCGGGGAGCGCCTTGCAGATCCGGCGCGAGGTGCTGCTGCCGATCCGATTCGCGCTGCTGGTGCGCAAGGGCACCGCGCTGGACGACATCAAGACGGTCTCCAGCCACCCGCACGCCCAACCCCAGTGCCGGCATTGGCTTGCCGCCCATTTGCCGCATTCCATCTGGCGGGCGTCGGCCTCGAATGCGGACGCTGCCCGTGAAGTCGCGGCGGGTGAAACGGACGCAGCACTCGCGGGGGCGTTCGCGGCTGAGCTGTACGGCCTGGAGATCCTGATGGACGGGGTGCAGGACCGCGAGGATGCCGTCACGCGGTTCGTGCTCGTGACGAAGGCCGGCCCGCCGCCGCCGTACACGGGGGCCGATCGCACCACGCTTGTCGCGTTCGAGGGCGAGGATCATCCTGGTGCGCTGCTGGAGATGCTGACGGAGTTCGCGGTCCGCGGTGTGAACCTCACCCGGCTGGAGTCGCGCCCCACCGGTGAGGGGCTTGGCAGGTATTGCTTCTCGATCGACTGCGAGGGCCACATCGACGAGCAGCGGGTGGGTGACGTCATGAAGGCGTTGCGGCGGCTTTGCGCCGATGTGCGTTTCCTCGGGTCCTATCCACGGGCTGATGGCACCGCGCCGACGGTGCGGCAAGGCACCACCGACGAGGAATTCCTGGACGCCGACAGCTGGCTCGATCAATTAAGGTCGGGACAGTGATCGATGTCCGGGTGCTGCGGGACGATCCGCAGCGCGGACGCGAGAGCCAGCTGGCACGCGGTGGCGATCCCGGCCTGGTAGACCAGTTGCTCAAGGCCGATGCGGCCCGGCGTAAGGCCGTCTCGCTGGCTGACACGGCGCGCGCGGAGTCCAACGCCGCCAGCAAGGCGATCGGTTCGGCGGCGCCGGCTGACCGTCCGGCAATGATCGAGCAGGCCCAGCAGCGCAAGGCACACCTCGCTGAGGTGGAGGCGGCCCAGACCGCCGCTGAGGACGCGTTGACGCAGGCCCAGCTGGCGCTGCCCAATCTCATCGAGGGCGCTCCCCCCGGCGGCGAGGACGACTACCTGGTGCTGCGGGAGGTCGGCGCGAAGCCGACCCTTGCCGAGCCGCTTGACCACGTCGAGCTGGGTGCCCGCCTCGGCGCGATCGACGTGGAGCGCGGGGCCAAGGTGAGTGGGTCGCGCTTCTACTACCTGACGGGTGTCGGTGCCCTTTTGGAGCTGGCTCTGCTGCAGCTCGCGGTCGCGCGGGGTCTGGCCGCAGGGTTCACGCCGATGATTCCGCCGGTGCTGGTGCTGCCGCCGGCGATGGAGGGCACCGGCTTCCTCGGTGCGCACGCCGCTGAGGTCTACCGGGTTGATGACCACTACCTCGTGGGCACCAGCGAGGTGCCCCTGGCGGCGTATCACTCGAACGAAATCCTCGACGCCGCCAGCCTTCCGCTGCGCTACCTCGGGATCTCGCCGTGTTTTCGGCGTGAGGCCGGGTCCTACGGCAAGGACACCAGGGGCATCATCCGCGTCCACCAGTTCGACAAGGTGGAGATGTTCAGCCTCGTCGCCACCGATGACGCCGTGGCTGAGCACGAGCGGCTGCTGGCAGAGGAAGAGCAGATGTTGGCGGCTCTCGAGCTGCCGTACCGCGTCATCGATGTGGCGGCGGGCGATCTCGGGTCGAGTGCCGCGCGGAAGTTCGATTGCGAAGCCTGGCTGCCCTCTCAGCAGCGTTGGCTGGAGCTGACATCGACCTCCAACTGCACCACTTTTCAGGCTCGCCGCCTGGCTATCCGCAGCCGTTCTGCGGAGGGTGTGGTCAGCCCGCTGGCTACGTTGAACGGCACCCTGGTGGCCATGGCGCGCACGATTGTGGCGCTGCTGGAAAACCACCAGCAGGCCGACGGCTCGGTCTACGTGCCCAAGGCACTGCAGCCCTACCTCGGCCGCGAGGTCATCACCCCGCTGTGACGGTGCAACTGTGAGCGCTCCCCGCGTCGTGGCGTCCGACCTCGATGGCACCCTGGTGAATTCCGACGGTGCCATCTCGCCGCGCAGCCGCAAGGCGCTTGAGCTGGTGCGGGAACGCGGAGCGCTGCTGGTCTTCGTGACGGGCCGCCCGCCGCGCTGGATGAAGCAGGTCGCAGAGGAGACCGGTGCCTCGGGCCTGGCGATCTGTGCCAACGGCGCGATGGTCTACGACCTCGGGACGCAGCAGGTCGTACGCCAGCATGTGCTCGATGCGGCAAGCGCGGAACGCCTCGTCCAGGCCATCCGCGATGAGATTCCGGGTGTCACCTTCGCGGTGGAGTCAGGCCTGAGCTTTGCCCATGAGCCGGACTATGTGCCCTCCTGGCCGGCGCCCGCGACGGTGGTTGCCGAGGTGGCGGTGCTGCTGCAGGAACCGGTCGCGAAGCTGCTGGTGAAGCACCCGGAGCGGGGGCCCGATGAGATCCACGCGATCGTCGCCGGGCTGGCCGGTGACGATGCCAATGTCACCTACTCCGGAGATGTGCTGCTCGAGATCAGCGGCGCGGGAATCAGCAAAGCGTCGACGCTCGAATGGCTGTGCCACGACCAGGGCTTCGCGCCTGACGCCGTCATCGCCTTCGGCGACATGCCCAACGACGTCCCCATGCTCGGATGGGCCGGCTACGGGGTTGCCGTGGCGAACGCCCATCCGAGCGTCATCGCGATCGCTGACGAGGTCACCGCGTCCAACGACGATGACGGGGTAGCTCGCGTGCTGGAGCGGATCTACAGGTAGAGGCCGCCGGCGCCCTGACCAGGCTGCTGCGGTCCGGGTGGGAGCGCCGCCCTCCCGCGCATCTGCTCGAGCTGGCTGCGGGCCGCCATCTGCTGGGCGACCAGCGCTGCCTGCAGGCCGTGGAAGAGCCCTTCGAGCCATCCGACGAGCTGTGCCTGGGCGATACGCAGTTCGGCGTCGCTCGGGATCTCCTCCTCGCTGAGCGGCAGCGTGATCCGGGCCAGCTCATCGCGTAGCTCAGGAGCCAGGCCGTCGGCCAGCTCGCGGATCGAGCTGGCATGGATGTCGCGGAGCCGGCTGCGGCTGCGGTCATCCAGCGGCGCTGCCCGCACTTCTTCGAGCAGCTGCTTGATCATGGTGCCGATGCGCATCACCTTGTCGGGCTGCGACACCATCTCTGCCAGCGGAGAGCGGGCCTCTTCGGGCGACGAGGACATCGCCTCGCCATCCGGTCCGATGACGACTACGCGGGGGTCTGGCTCGGTCATAGGCCCATCGTGCACTACGTGTGGAGGACGACTTTTCCGATGTGCGTGGAATCGGCCAGCGCCTGGTGCGCCTGGGCGGCTTCCTCGAGGGGCAGGACCCGATCGATGATGGGTTGGATGCTCCCGTCCGCGACCGCCGGCCAGACCTCTCGGACCACCCCGGAGCAGACACGCGCCTTCTGGTCGTCGGGCCGTCCGCGGAGGCTGGTCGCCACGACGGCCGCCCGCTTGTGCAGCAGGCCCCCCAGGTTCAGCTCGGCCGTGGTTCCTCCCTGCATCCCGATCACCACCACCCGGCCGTCGTTGGCCAGCACGTCGACGTTGCGGGGGAGGTATTTGGCGCCCATGTTGTCCAGGACGACATCCGCGCCGTAGCCGTCGGTCTGATTTCGCAGCGTCTCGACGAAGTCCTCTTCGCGGTAATTGATCGTGATGTCGGCGCCGAGCTCACGGCACCGTTGGAGCTTGGCTGGGGTGCCGGCCGTGACCGCGATCCGGCAACCCGGTCGCAACGCCCGGACCAGCTGGATCGCCATCGTTCCGATTCCCGAAGAACCGCCGTGGATCAGTACCGTCTCGCCGTCGGCCAGTCGGGCCGTGGTACCGATGTGGTCGACATCGCCGCCCAACAGATTCGACCAGACGGTGCAGGCGACCTCAGGTAGCGCGGCGCCTTCCAGCAGGCCGATCCCGGCTGGTAGCGGCATCACCTGACCGGCCGGCACCAGCACCTTCGTGGCGTACCCGCCGCCCGCCAGCAGGGCGCACACCTCCTTTCCGATCGCCAGGTCTACTCCGGCCCCGATAGCCGCGATCCGCCCGCTGCATTCGAGTCCGAGGATGTGGGAGGCGCCGGGTGGCGGCGCGTAAAAGCCCTGTCGTTGCAGGAGATCTGCTCGGTTGACTGCTGTCGCTGCGACGTTGATGACCACCTCGCCGGGGCCGGGCGGAGGCGGGTCGCCCACCTCGGCGACATGGAGGACTGCTGGCTCACCCGGCTGGTCGAACGTGACGGCGCGCATGGCCGAAACGCTACGGCGTGAGGCTGCGCGCGGAGGCGAGGCTGCGCACCGCTGCCGCTACCGTCCCGGGTTCTTCGAAGGCGACCATGTGTCCTGCGTTGACCTCGACGAGTCGCGACGCCGGCAGCGCGGCGGCCAGGTCAGCTCCTGCTTTGGGGGGAAGAGTCAGGTCACGCGTTCCCTGGACGACGACGGAAGGCACGGCGCGGACCCGTTCGCTGCGGACCATTGCCCGTAGCAATTCGTCGTCGCGCACCAGGTAGCGCTGTTCGAGCGCCGCTGCGGTCCAGACCCGCCGCTCGCGCCACACTGCCACGGCAAGCCTTGCCTCCAGGGTCGCTTCCTCGTCGAGGTGGCTGCCGGCTGCTCGCGCCAGCGGGCCGGCGAGAATGGAGCCCGTGTGGCGGGCGATGCGCACCCCGACGGCGAGGACCGGCCTTAGCGCCGCCAGCCGGTCGATGAGGGTGATGGCGCCTCCTCCACCCACGGACGCGACGTAGACGATGCCCGCCAGCCGCTGTGGCTGCCGGGCGGCGAACTCGACCGCGATGCCGCCGGCCCATGAGGCGGCGACCAGGACGACCTTGTCGATCCGGAGCCGGTCGAGCATGTCGATCAGGGCATCGGCGTTGCCCGCCCAGTCGCGGGCCAAGGTCGGATCGCCGCCGTAACCGGGACGGTCGACAGAGATGACCCGGTGGTCGCTGGACAGCAGAGGGGTAACCCGATACCAGTCGTCTGCAGTACCCGGTTGTCCGTGGAGCAGGATGACGACCGGAGCCTGCGGAGCAGACGCATTACGCGGACCCTCGTCAACGCTCGGGTGCACGCGCTGACGTTACGGGTCGTTACGCGTTCTGGCCGAATCAATCCCGCGATTGCAGCCCGCGCCGGGCGAGGATGGCCGGATGCAGGACGAATACGGGCGACCGCTGTCCGACGATGGCCAATGGGTCTGGGATGGGTCCGCCTGGCGTCCGACGGGCGCAGCTGCCGCAGCCGGTCCGGCTCAGGCCGGCAATGCCCCGTCCGGCAATGACCCGACCGCCTACGACCCGACCGCCTACGACCCGACGCCGGCACTGCCACCGGAACCAGCCCAGCAGCAGCCGCCCTATGGCCAGCAGCCGCCCTATGGTCCCGGCGGCCCCGCTCGGCCTCCCGGGACTCCACCGCCTCCGCCTACCCCCTGGTACAAGAAGCCCGCGGTGATCATCGGAGCGCTGCTGGTGCTGTCCGCCGTGCTGGCCACGATCCTGGTGCTCACGCTCGACAAGGGCGGCAGTTCGAATGCCCCGCCGTCTCCTTCGCCGGCCTCCGCCTCACCTACGCCTCCGCCGACCACGCCGTCTTCGGCGCCCCCAACCACCGCACCCCCGACGACCCCACCGCCGACGACGACACCTCCGACGACCCCACCTCCGAGCACCGTCAACCCGGGGCTTTACCAGTGCACTCAGGGCGGTGAGCAGTTCGGTTCGATCACCTTCGTGGGCACCAATTACACGACGTCAAACGGCGGGTTCGGCACGTACCAGCTGAACGCCAGGTCCAACCAGCTGACTTTCACCGGACAGGATCTCGGCGACTACACCGGTACCTACAACTCGACCGGTCCGAGCATGGTGCTGACGTCGAGTGGCGGAACGGTCCTGCGCTGCGCCCAGTGACCGGTCAGGGGGGCTCCGATCAGGGCGCAGTCAGCGCCGCGATCTCGCTGCCCGCGAGCACGAAGGCGCCTGCGCAGTAGGGCGGCTCATTCGAGTTCACGCTGCCCGCGGAGGTGGTGGTGGGCGCGGTCTGAGGGGTTTTGGCGGTGTAAGAAGGGCCTGGTGCGAAACCGACGGCCTGGCAATTGGCGAGGAATCCGTTGGGCTGCAAGGAGATCGTGGCCAGGCCGTGCCAGGCCTTGGCGACGATCGGGCGGTAGGTCGCTGAGGGGAGGAACCCCGCTTTGATGCCGTACGCGAGGCCGTAGGTGATGAGCGCGGAGCCGCTGGTTTCCGGCGTGGGGTAGAGCGCGGGATCTTCCAGGCTGGTGCGCCACATGCCGTCGCTGCTCTGCAGCGTGATCAGTTTGGCGGCCATGGCCTTGAAGACGCTGACGTATTTGGCGGTGTGGGGGCTGCCGGCCGGCAAGCTCGCGATGACCTGGGCCATGGCCGCGATCACCCAGCCGTTGCCGCGGGCCCAGAAGACCTTCTTGCCGTGCACGTCCTTGACGCCGACGAACGAGCAGTCGCGATACCAGAGACCCTCGGCGGCATCGAAGAGGGCCGCTGAAGGCGCGGGTTTGGCGGCGCAACGCGTGCTCTTGCCCCCGTCGTTCTTCGTCCAGTTGAACAGCGCATCCATCTTGTTCAGATACGCCGCGTTACCGGTCTTGGAGGCCCAGCGGGTCCAGTTCGGCAGGCCCATGAAGAGGGCATCGACCCAGTCGTACTGCGAGACCGGCAGGCTCGCCAGGTCAGCGGCCATACGCGCATTTGCTGCGGTCAGTGAGGCCGTCGGAGTGATCCGGTTCAGGTCGAAGTACGTCTGAGCGGCTTTCAACGAGTCGGGGTCGGTCTCCGAATGCGTCAATCCCCAGTTCAGCGACTTGCCCCAGCCCAGCTCGGCGTTCAAGTATTTGGGGTCGCCGGTCTGCCCGTACAACCCGCGCAGTCCCTGCACGAAGGTCGACCAAGACCAGCCGTTCTTCGGGTTCAACGTCGACGGGACGAGCGTCTTGGCGTAGTAGTCCGCGGCCAGCCGGGTTGATGACAGGACGGAGGCGTGCGAGGGCAGGGTCGCTGCCGGTGGAGCCGGCGTACATCCCGCGATAAGCACGGCGGCGGTCGTGAGCAAGGCGCCCACCACAAGGTGTCGTTTCATCTTGTATCGCCTCCTCCGGGGATTTTGCCGGCCTTGTCCCCATCGGCGGTCGTGACGGTACACCCAGCAGTTCTGGTGGCCAGTAGGGTTTCCATGCCTGGAGGGCTCGCCTAGTGGCCGATGGCGGCGGTCTTGAAAACCGCTATGGGGTTTGCGCCTCATCGTGGGTTCGAATCCCACGCCCTCCGCTCCACGCCCTCCGCTGATCGAGGGGCCTGCCGAAAAAGACACATCTTGGCGTTAGGCGTGGCCGAAATCAGGCCAATGGGGGTATTTCGCCGCTCTTCCAAGCTGAGGTGTGGCTTTTTCAGGAACTGGCCGCGCGTGATGAACGCGGTTCGGTGGGTACTGCGACTGGTGCCTTGCAACGCCGTGCGCCGCGGGTCGGTGAAGTCCTCCACCAACTGGGTTCGAATCCGGCGATGGTGAAACGGGTGGATGCGGCCGAAGATGCGCGAGTCAGGCGAGGTTCAGCTGCCACGAAACGCCGTGCCGGTCGTTCACCCAGCCGAATCGCTGGCTGAACCCGTAGTTATCCATCGGCATGAGGTGAGTGCCTCCGTCGCTGAGTGCAGCGAAGAGCCGCTCTAGCTCGTCGTGCGACTCCGTTTCGATCCAGATGGAGAAGGACGGCGTGAATGAGAAGGCATGCACTGGAGGGCTATCGGTGCAGAGAAACTCTTGGCCCGCCAAGGTGAAACGGGCCCGCTGCACGGTTCCTTCCGCCCCGGTCCAGCTGGCCCCACTCGTGTGATGTCCACGATGCGCCCGTCGTCGAACAGCGACGTATAGAAGGTCATCGCCGCTTCGGCGTCACCCGTGAACATCAAAAAGGGCACGATCTCGCTAGCCATGCTTGGCAGGCTAGCTTCGGCTGTTCGAGCTGGAGGTCGGCTATCTCCTGGCCTAGAAGTAATGATGTAATCATCCACGAGGAGGTGGGACATGAGTGCCGAAGAATTCTCCGCGTCAGGTCGCGTCCCGACGCTCGTGGAGTGGGCAGGCGGCCCTCCGGCCATCCGCCGGCTCATCAACGCCTTCTACGACCGGGTGGAAGCCGATGGGCTGCTCAGCGCCTTCTTTCCGGGTGGGGTGTCTGCCGAACATCGCGACCACGTCGCCATCTGGTGGGTCGAGGTCTTTGGAGGCCCGGATGAATACACCAAGCGGCTGGGTGGATATGGACGAATGCTTGCCCACCATCGCGGGCTGGGGATCACCAGCGAGCAACGGCTGCGTTTTGCGACGACCATGAGTCAAGCCGCCGACGACGCAGAGCTGCCGGCCGATCCCGAGTTTCGCGCCGCCCTGGTCGGCTATCTCGAATGGGGCACCCGGCTCGCCCTGGCCAATTCCCAACCGGACGCGACCCCACCCCCTCACGCCCCGGTTCCCCGCTGGGGTTGGGGAGTGGCCCCGCCGTATCAGCCCTGACGGTCAGCTTTCGAGGGTCGCCGGGGCGCTTGTCCACTGCGCCAGTTCGAAGACGACTCCAGCTGGCCCGTCAAGGAAGACCAGCCGCCGATCGTGAAATTCCATGATGTCGTTTCGGGGCTTATGGCCGATGGCGGCAAACCGCTCGAGCGTCTCGTCGAGATCGTCGGTGCGGAAGCACACGTGGTTGAAGCCGGTGCGCTCCAGAAAGCCGGAGCTCTCGTCGATCGTCACCACGGGATGGTGGAAACGCAGGAGCTGCACCTCCTGACGCGGGGAAACGCCTTCCAGCACGAGAGTGACGTGATCGGACTCCCAGTCGGCGATCCCCATGTAGCTGGAGATGGTTTCACCGGAGACCACCACGGACTTCTCCTGCTTGAAGCCGAGCACACCGAGAAACTGCAGAGCCGCCGGCAGGTCCGTGACGACGAGGGTCATGTGATCGAATCCAAGAGACATATCTAGCTCATTTCGGCTGGTGCGGCGAAGGGCTTGTGCTGTGCGCTAGACCAGGGAGGCGGGTGAATCGCCGCACGAGTTTTTCACATTCGCAGCGGCAACAATCCGTGCCCGGCCGATCGTGGAGATGCTCGCGCGCGTTGTGGCCGCAGAGGCAGCCTCCGAGAGCGTCACTGAACCGACGGACACGGCTCCAAGGGTCCGCCGCTCTCGCCTTCACAGTGGACAGAATGAACCGCCAACATTCGAGTTACGTAAGCGCCCGGCAAACATCGCAAATCAGGTGGCGTCTGTAAACGAGTGATGCTCGTGGGTCGATTGGTGGAATCGACGCTGAACGTCTGGCACGATCACAGCTTCCGGACCAGCGATCAAGGTTGAGACCGTGGCCAAAGAGGCTGGTGATGGTCGAGGCCACCCAGGAGGTTGGCTTGTCCACAACCGGCGGCGACGACCCTTACGCGCCACCAGACCCGCCCACACCGCAGCCCTATCAGCCCTACCAGCCGGCAGTTCCTCCCGCACCGCAGTCCTACCCGCCGGCAGGTCAGCAGGCCCCTCCACAGGTGCCTTACGACGCAGCTCCCGGGCAGCGCAAGGGTTGGGGTGCGGGCCGCATTGTCGTGATCGTCCTGGCCGCGCTGCTGGCCCTCTTCGGCCTAGCCGTCGCGGCAGGAGGCGGGGCACTGGAATGGGCGCAGTCCAGCCGCGATTCCAATGGCTTCCTCACGACGGGCACTGAACGACTCACGACCCCGACCGCTGTGCTGACCTCGGACAGCGTCAACATTCAGGTTGAGGGCACCAATTGGTTCGTTGACCATCTCGGGTCGTTGCGCGTCCAGGCGACATCACGCAACGGCAAGCCGCTCTTCATCGGGGTCGGACCCTTGGATGATGTCCGGACCTGGGCCGGCGCGTCAGCCACCGACCAGATCCGTGACCTGCACTTCCAGCCCTTCTCCGTCAGTTATGACCGCCAGGCCGGAGCCCTCGCGCCCGTCTCTCCCCCGGCGAAGCAGAAATTCTGGAGCGCGCAAAGCACCGGCGGCGCCACCCAAACGCTCACCTGGAAGATCACCGGTGGCGACTGGGCGATCGTGGTTGCGAACGCCGATGGCAGCCCGGGCGTCGATGTCCAGGCTCGGCTGGGCGCGAAGTTCTCGTGGCTCGGTCCGCTCACCATCACGTTGCTCGTGGTGGGAATCGTGCTCTTCCTGATCGGCGTCTTCATCATCGTTCTGGCGGTACGCGGTCGCCGCAAGATGAATCAGCAGCCCCCGCCGCCGCCGCCGTGGCAGGCTCAGGCGCCCGCCGCCAGTCCGTAGTCAAGCGATCCCCGATCAGTGTCGATGGGAGTTTGTGGGCAGCGACGCCGAGATCGTGGTCTCCGAGGAAAAATGGGACGCCGAACGTGCCCGCGCGCGACGCATTGCCCTGGTCAGCTCGGCATTGGGCTTCTTCTTCATTCCGGCGCTGATTTTTCCCGCGCTCTACCTCACGAACCTGATGGCAGCGGGCACCGCGCGGTACCCGGTGTTGGCGGCCTGGATGTTTCTGTTCCTGGTTCCGTCGACGTTCTTGATGGTGCGGGCGAGCCTGGCGCAGCAGCGCAAGAGCGACGACGTGGTGGGGGCACTGACCCGCAAGTCCGCGGAGGCGGCGAGAGTCGCAAACGCCGGCGCCGTCCAGCGTGAACTGCAGGCCGCACGGCAGGAATTCGAGAGTCGGCTGAACAACGCCTTGGACATGGCGGAGGACGAGGCCGAGGTGATCGACGTCATCGAGCGGTCGCTGGCGGCGACGCTTCCCGAGTCACCAGCCGAGCTGCTGCTCGCTGACAACAGTCATGCCCATCTGCTACGGATGGCCAGCTCCTCTCCGACCGGAGAACCACCCGGTTGCAATGTCACATCACCCGACCACTGCCCAGCGGCCCGCCGCGCTCAGGTGCAGCGCTTCGCGAACAGCAACCATCTGGATGCCTGTCCCAAGCTGCGAGGTCGGGCGCAGGGTGCCCTTTCTGCCGTCTGTGTACCGGTTTCGATCATGGGCCGAACAGTCGGTGTCCTGCACGCCACGGGCGAGCCCGACGTGGAGCTCGCTGCCGATCGGGTCGCCGAACTCGGCACCCTGGCAAATCAAGCCGGGGCCCGCATCGGCCTGCTGCGCGTCATGGTCGATACCCAGCTGCAGGCATCGACGGACAGCCTCACCGGCCTGCTGAACCGTAGGTCCTTCGAGCAGAAGCTCGCCGCCTTAAGGGATGAGGCGTCTCCACTGGCGTTTGCAATGGCCGATCTGGACCACTTCAAGGCCCTCAATGACACGTACGGCCATGACACCGGTGATCGCGCGTTGCGCCTTTTCGCAGAGGTGATGAGGGGCTCGTTCCGCAGCAACGACCTGATGTGTCGACACGGCGGCGAGGAGTTCATCATCGCTTTCCCGTCCTGCCGGGCTGAGGCTGCCCGCCGGGCACTCGATGGGTTGCGCGCCCGGCTCGATGCCGCCGTTACGGTGGCTGGGCTACCGAACTTCACAGTCAGCGTCGGCGTCATCGACGCCGAACCCAAAGAAAGCCTTCCCGCTTTGGCTACACGGGCCGACGCAGCCCTCTTTGCCGCCAAACGCGAGGGTCGTGATCGGGTAACCGTCCACGACATGGACGGTCTCGCCGTTGTCGCTCCTGGTGCTGAAACCGGATACAGCGAGCAAGCCGTGGTGTAACAACAATCGGGTGAGATCACGTCGATGAACGGCTGGCAATTCAGCTGTTCCACAAAGGCCGAGCCGGCCCGGGTGTGGTCCGCACTCACCGAACCGGACCAGACCCGCACATACCTGTACGGTTTGGCCGCCTACTCCTCCTGGCAACCCGATGCCCCCATCGAATTCCGGCACGACGAGGTCGTGCTCCATGGGCACGTCATGCACGCGGACCCACCCTGCCGGCTGTCGTACTGCCTGGCAGCCGGACCCGACGATCCGGTCATCTACGTGACCTGGCAAATCCGGAACTGCCCCGCCGGTTCGACGATCCGACTCCGGGTCGACGATCCCGATCCTTCCGGAGCCGACACCGAGGAAGCCGCGGAGGACGCCTGGCTGCCGGTCCTGGCCGCCCTCCAACTGATGCTTTCGCACTAAATTGGCGAAATGACCGCCGCTCTTCGAGCCGCCCTGGCCAGCGTGCTGCCCACCAGTCGTGCCGACCTTGAGACGCTCGCCCGGATCCCCTCCATCTCTTCCGATCCCGAACACGCCGACGACGTCCGGCGCACCATTGACCACGTCGCACAGCTGGCCCGTGAAACCGCAGCGGAGACGGTGGAGGTGGTCTCCACCAGTGGTGGTCATCCCGCCGTCATAGCCCGTTGGCCCGCCCCCGCGGGAGCACCCACCGTGCTGCTGTACGCACACGCAGACGTGCAACCGACCGGGCCCGTGCAGGAATGGACCAGCCCGCCCTTCGAGCCGACGGAACGTGGCGGCCGACTGTACTGCCGGGGCGCAGCGGACGACAAAGCCGGAGTGGCCATGCACCTGGCCGTGCTGCGGGCGTTCAACGGGCGCCCACCTGTCGGCGTCGTGCTCTTCATCGAAGGCGAAGAGGAGATCGGCTCGCCGACCCTGACCCGGCTGCTCGCCGAGCACCGCGACAAGTTGCGTGCTGACGTCATCGTCATCGCGGACTCGGCGAATGCAGGCGTCGAGATCCCGGCTTTCACCACCAGCCTGCGCGGCGGCGTCGACCTGACGGTGGATGTCCGGATGCTCGAAAGGCCGGTGCACTCAGGCTTGTTCGGTGGCCCGGTCGTCGATGCGCTCACGGTGCTGTGCCGGCTGATGGCGACCTTGCACGACGAGAACGGCAGCGTCGCGGTCGCGGGTCTGCACATCGGCCAATCGGCGGCGCCCGACGTAGCCGAGGAGGTCTTCCGCAAAGATGCCGGCCTCGTTCCAGGGGCGCACCTCGTCGGCTGCGGAACCATCCCGACCCGGCTGTGGGACGCACCGGCCATCGCGGTTCTGGGTATCGACGCTCCCTCCACCGCCGATGCCTCGAATGTCCTGCTGTCTCGGGCCCGGGCCAAAGTTGGCCTGCGAATCGCGCCGGGTGATGAGTCCGGCAGCGCTATGAAAGCACTCCGCCGACACCTCGAAGAGCACGTCGAATGGGGCGCCGAGGTGACGGTGAGCGAAGGTCAGGGCTTTGAACCGTTCGCCCTCCAGGCCGTCGGGTCCGTCTACGATCTGGCGCGCCAAGCGTTCGCAGAGGCCTATGGCAACGACGCGGTGGAGACTGGCATCGGGGGGTCCATCCCGTTCATCGCCACCTTCGCCCGGACCTACCCGGGCGCGACCGTCCTGGTCACCGGGGTCGGCGATCCGGAGTCTCGCTGGCATGGGATCGACGAGAGCCTGCACCTCGGGATGTGGGAGCGCGCGTGCCTGGCAGAACTCCTACTGCTGGACGGGCTTTCCCCTAACGAGGCTTAGGACTCGACTACATATCGAGCGAAAGCTCAGCGCAGCTAGCCGAATTGGTGGACCCTGGGTGGGAAATGACATCCGGGGGGATGCCTTGGCCATCACGCCACCGCGTCGTTATCTGCTTCCGACTTGGGACGGAGGCGGCAACGTGGCGCCCGAGCTCGGCGTCGCGCGCCGGCTGATTGCCCGGGGTCACGAGGTGCACGTCCTAGCCGATCCGACCGTAGCCGAGGCCGCCGTTAGCGTCGGATGCGGCTTTTCCCCGTGGCAACGGGCGCCGCACCGGTCACTCGATCCCAGCCCGGCGAAGTCGCCCGACGTCACCGCGGCGCGGCAGGCGCTCAGGCGGGCAAAGGCTCGAATTGAAGCTGTTCCTGGGTTCGACCGGGCCAGCGACACGCTGAATCTTGCCAGGTGGATGCGTGACGCGATCGTCGCCGGACCAGCCGCCGACTACGCCTCTGACACCGTTGACGTGATTGACGCGTTCCAACCAGACGTCGTCGTGGCCGATGCGATGCTCTTCGGCGCCATGATTGCGGCACAAGCGCGGAACATACCGGTGGCGGCACTCGTGCCCAACATCTGGCTTACGCCCGCTCCTGGTGCCCCCCTGGCCGGTCCCGGATTTCCTGTGGCAGCGTCCCGACCGGGCCGTATTCGCGATGCGGCATTGGGATCTATCGGACAGCTGCTGTTCCGTTCGGGTCTGGCTCCGATCAATGCGGCCCGCGCTCGCTATGAGCTGGAGCCGTTGGAATCCGTCTTCGACCAGGCTATGACCGCCGAGCGGATCCTGGTCCTGACGAGCCCGGATTTCGATATCGCCTCAGCCGCAGCGCCGCCGAACACGCGCTTTGTCGGGCCCATCTATGACGACCCGGAGTGGGTCGAGACCTGGAATCCCCCTTGGCCCGCCGAGAACCAAGCCCCGCTGGTGCTGGTCGCGTTCAGCACTACCGACCAGAATCAGGTTCCCTTGCTAGGCAGGATTGTTGACGCGCTGTCAACGTTGCCAGTGCGTGCTGTAGTGACCTTGGGGAATGCGATCGAGCCTGGCGCCGTGCTGCCGGCTCGCAACGTAGAAGTCGTGGCGTCCGCCCCGCACAGTCATCTTCTGAACGAGGCGGCCCTGGTCGTGTCACACTGCGGTCACGGAACCACGATCAAAACGATCGCGTCCGGCGTGCCCTTGGTGTGCATTCCGATGGGACGCGACCAGAACGACACCGCGGCGCGGGTGATTCACCACGGGGCAGGCGTCCGGCTGTGGCGGAGCGCGTCGACTGCAAGGATTCGCGAGGCCGTTCAACGCGTGCTCGCCGACCCCGGCTACCGCTTGCGGGCGGCCCGGTTGGCCGCGTTGATCGGCGACGGCGCGCACACTTCTGACGTGATCACTGAGTTGGAGGCGCTAGCCTGAGACTCCGCCGCACGATGTGTCCCTCCGCCGAAGGCCATTGGAAGACAAGTCGATCGCCTGGCTGAAGCTGCTGGAATTGCTTGGCGGATTTGCTCAGCGCGATGGTGACCGGAGTGCGCTCGCCACGCCGCCAACTTGCGACGTGCATACCGGCGATCTTCTCTGACTCGTCGAGAGCGGAGCGGTTCTTGGCGATGACAGCTCGGCCGGGCTTGGTAGCTGTCTTCTTCATGCTGCGAAACGTCGCGCCCTGAGAAACCAAGCCCCAGAACCCGTTGCGATAGTTGGTGACGGCCTCGATCACGAACTGCACCAGGTCGTGACTCGTGAGACCGCTGCCAAGGCCCATGGTGCTGCCCCGCACCGGACGACGACCGGGCAGCATGACGTCCCACCCGGCTACCCGAGCCTCGTCATCACGCCAGAATTCGACCTGCATTACTCGAGCATCCAGCCGTCTTCACCCTGACCGCAAGCGAATTTGCCGCTTGGTCAGATGACCGGTGGCGCCGGCGGGCACTGGACCCCGGCCCATCCCAAGACCCGGCAGTAGGTGTCGCGGGCCACCTTCCACGTTCCGCGATCGCGCACCGCGTACCCCAGCTGCGGCCCGAATCCGGGCGCCCCTGCCCACAAGAGCTGAAACGTGATCGCTGCACGCACCTCGTCGAGAAACACCACCCGATCAAGGGCGATGCGTGAGGTGCTGGACTCCAGCGGAAAGCGGCGCCCCAGCTCCTGGGCCGCACCTGCCAGCGCCGGCCCGTCCTGCACCGCAAGCAGCGGGTCATGGGGCGGCGGCTGGCTGTTGAATACGAACGCGAACGCCGTCCGGATCTCGCGTTCGGCCCGTTCGGGGTCCTCGGGAGGCGCACCGGCCGGGGGCAGGGCTGGCGCGTTGCTGAAGTCGGCTTCAGGTTCACGCTCGGGCTCATCCGGCCAGAGCTGGACGGCACGCTCGGCAGCTTCGAGCACGAGTCCGCCGTCGAAGCTCGTACTCGTCTCCGATAGGCCATGGCTGGGCCAGGCGGCAGCCAGAGTCACCGGACCCGGAGGCGGTAGTGGCGCGGCCCAGATGGTCTGACGGATCACAGCCTCGGTTCCGCTTCCGCCGTAAGGCACGAGCGTCAGACGCGCCGCGTTGTCCGTCGGCGTTGCCTCGCTAGGTGGCAGCGTCGCCCGCGCGCCGTTCGCGTACTCGACGCCGAACAGCGTCGCGGGTCCGCCGTGCATGATCGCTTTCGGTCCGGTCTCGTCCCGGGTTGGCGCTCGCATTACGGTTGTCAGCTCGAACTCCATGCCGTTCGGATACGCCGCAATACGCGAGATGAAGATGGCCGCGCCCGCCGAGTTCGTCACGACCAGCGAGAGCGGGACGATGCCAGGGGCCCAGTTGTCGGGAGGACCGGCCCACGAAGAGGTGCCGCGAAAGCCGCGCCCGCGAGGCCGTCGAGGCCTCGAGGAGTAGTTGAAGAACGACATGGTGCGCATCGTCGCAGTGCAAGGCTTCCGCGGCCACCCGATTCTGAGGCCGGTTTCTGTCGGTGCAGGTCGCTAGCTTTTGGCCATGAGTCCCCTTGTTGCCGTACCTGCCCGTGTTTCCGCTCCCGATGTGGACGACCTGTCCGCGCTGTCGGATTCGGAGGTGGCCGACCAGCTGACGACGTGGGCCGGTCGCGTTGCGGCGGGGGAAGCTCAGCTGCTTCGCTATATAGGTGAATTCGATGAACGGCGGGCGTGGTCCGGAGTGGGGATCCTGTCGTGTGCGCATTGGTTGTCGTGGCGGCTCGGCATGGGGCCGAAGTCCGCGTATGAACGGGTTCGGGTGGCGCGGATGTTGCGAACCCTGCCGCACACTTCAGCGGAGTTTGCTGCAGGCCGACTCTCATTTACGCAAGCGCGGGCGATCACCAGGGTGGCGACCCCGGAGGACGAGGACCTCTACATCTCGTTGGCACGGCATGCGACGGGTGGTCAGTTGGAACGCCTGGTGCGGGGGCTGCGTCGCGGCCGGAAGCTGTCTGAGGAGGCGAAGGACCGAAAGGACGGGAAGTTGGTGTCGCCCGCGCCGCAGCTGCATGTGCGCTACGAGGATGACGGTGGGCTGCGTCTGACGTTCCGGGTGTCGGCAGAGGACGGCGCGGTCGTGCTGGCCGCCATGGAAGCGGCCCGTGCCGATCTCGACGCGCTGGCAAAAGCCGCGCCGCAGCCGTCGGATTCTTCCGCGGAAGAATCCGACGAAGCGCCCAAGCCTGACTCAATCCCCAGGGCGACGAGGGGAGCGGGGTTTCTTCAGCTGTGTCGGAGCTACCTCCAGCAGCGCGCTCGTACGCATCCGGCCCGGGCGCGACGTGATCGTTCCCGATTGGTGGTGCAGGTCGATCCGTTGTCGGGCTGGATACGTCTGCCCGACGGCGAGCTTCTGCCACCGTTGTCCGCGGATGCGGCTGGGCTGAGGCTGCCGGGCGGTGTCACCATCAGTCCGCTGCGCCGCTCGGATATGCAACGGTTCGACGCGGGTCGCTCCAGGCGTGAGCCTCACCTGGCTTTACGCGAGCTGTTGGGAACTGTCGATGGTGAACGTTGCCGGTTTCCAACTTGCTCAAGGACGAGCAAGCTGCACGCCCACCACGTGCGGCAGTGGCTGGCGAAAGGCCGCACTGATCTGGAAAACCTGGTGTTGTTGTGCTCGAGGCATCACACCCTGGTGCACGCCGATGGCTTCCAACTTGTCCTCGACCCGGCCACTCGGGTGCTCACCGTCACCACCTGCGACGGCGGCCTTGTCCCCAGCCGCCATTCGCTTCCCTGGCAGCCCGCTGCGGCGCTCGACCCGACCAACCACATCACTCCGGCGACCGCCACCCACACCACCTTCGAGCGGCTCGATCTTCACTACGCCGTTTCAGTTCTGATGCAGCACGCAGCCTGAAAAGCTAGGCGTTAGCGGGCTGTTCGCCGCTGCCTTCTTGCCCCGAAGCCGCCGGCTCGACGCCTCGGCGGGCTCGTCGCAGCTGACGGGCGTCCTCTTCCCGGATTGATCTGCGAGTCTGCTCCTGTTCGTCGACAGGTAGGCCACTGAAAAGGATTTGCTCTAGGTCATTGCGCAGTTCCACACGCTTAGCTTACATCGTAAGCCCCGATGCGATCGAGCGTGTCTTCCAGGGCGCGTTCGAACTCGTCCGTGAAGTGCTCTTCTGCCAGCCCACGGGCCAGCCGGTGGATGGTGGGGAACTCCTCGGCGTCGATGTCGTCCTGCGGATCCAGCCGCTCGGAGACGGACTCGGCGGCGTGGATCGCGGACTCTTGAGCTTTGGAGCGTGTCGGGGTGAGCCCCCCTGGGACGGGTTCGGAGCGGTCGCCCCGCGCGGTACTGATGCTCCCGTCACCCTCCGCGGGGCTGTGCAGCGTCAACGCCCCGGTCTCCATCAGTAGATAGCCGAGCAGGAAGCTGTTGAACGACCGGTAGGCGAAGAGCGCCTGCTGCTCGGTGAAGCCGTCGGCAACCAGCACCGAGAGCATCGATTCGACCCAGGCCAGCGAACGCAGCGGAGGGTTGAGCCACGGAGCTTCCGCCGGCCGGGTCGTCACCAGTGGAAAGGCGCGGGGATGGCCGAGCGCGTAGCGACGTACGCCGTGGGCCAGCCGGTTCAGGTAGGTCCGCCAGCCGTCCTCAGACAGTCGCGAGACTTCTGGGTCGAGGTCGAGCTCCTGCACCACCAGATCGACGACGGCGTCGAGCAATTCGTCGCGGGTCGCCACGTACTTGTAGAGCGACATCGCCTCGACCCCGAGCCGGGAGGCGATCGCCCGCATGGACGCCGCCCCGATCCCCTGCTCGTCGATCAGTTCTAGCGCCATCCGGGCGATGCGTTCGGTGCTCAGGCCCCGACCGCGAGGGCCGCGACGCCCAGTACCCATGGGTTCATGGTGCCAGTGCTGTCACCGGCGCCGTGGCGGGTGCTGCCGCCGCAGGGTCTTTTCCACGGGCGTCCGCGGGTTTTGGCGGCGGCTAGTCGGTCGGGGTGCGTTCCAACGCTGAGAAGTACCCGTTCAAGGCGTGCGGGTGGCCGAGGTCTCCGAGGTAGCCGAGGTAGCCGTCCGGACGCACGAGTACGCCGCCGCCGTGTTCGAGGCCGTACCTGCGCCGGATGAGTCCTTCGTCATCTGGGACGGTCACGTCGAAGCCCGCTCTGTCGCTCGGGGGCGTGCCGACGAGCACCGTCCTGATCCCCGTCGCCGGCGTGATCGGCCGCGCTCCACGGCGTTGGTCGGCGAAATAGATCGCGACGTGACCGGTGCAGTCGGCGGTGAGTACCTCTCGGAGGGCGGTGCCGGGTGCGAGGGGCGCAATATCGCCCGGCTTCGGGTCGCCGTGGTGTCCTGGTCCGCCCACGATCGGACTGCCGCGGTAGGACAGGTCGGTTTCGGCCACCTGGGCAGCCAACGCATGGCTGATGGGCGCCAGTCCGGTGGCCAGGTGCAGGGCGTGGTTGCGCAGGCTTTGGGCGAGCTTGTTGTCGAGGGTCGCGAGGTTGGTCAGTCGGGTGGTTCCGCTGATCACGCGGGCGGCGATCGGGTGGCGTTCGGCGTGGTAGCTGTTCAACAATCGCTCGCTGGCGCGTCCCTGCGTTGCCAGCGCGAGCTTCCAACCGAGATTGAAGGCGTCCTGCATACCGGTGTTCATGCCTTGGCCACCCGCCGGACTGTGGATGTGGGCGGCATCGCCGGCCAGAAACGCCCGGCCTACCCGGTAGATCGGCACCTGAGCGTGGTGGATCTCGAAGATGGTGATCCAGTGGGCCGACCGCAGCCGTATACCGCCGGCCCGCTCGTCGACGATCCGCTGCAACCGCTCGAGGCTCACATCGTCCGCTCCCGCCGTCGAATCAGCGTTGGCGATCTCTGCGATGAGCCTGATCCGCTTGCCCAGCATGGGAAAAACGAGCAGCGGACCGTCGTCGGCCGCGAAGTACGTGTGCATGGTGTCGCTGGCGAGGTCATGGTCGGCCTCGACGTCGCCGAGCAGAAAGCGTTCCCCCTTGAAGGATCCTTCGAGCTTGGTGCCCATCTGGTTGCGCACGGTGCTGTGGGCGCCGTCCGTGCCGGCGATCCAGCCGGCGGAGGCCTCTTCCTGTCGCCCATCGGCGTGACGAAGGGTCGCCTGGACAGCGTCGCCTTCCTCCCGGAAGGACACCAGCTCCACGCCGCGTTCGATCGAAACCCCAAGCCCGGCAAGGCGTTCGGTGAGGATGCGCTCGGTCTCCGTCTGCGCCGTCGTCACCGAGAAGAGGTATGGGCTGTCCACCTTGTCGAGCGTGACGTGCGCCAGGGTGTGGCCCGCGGAGTGCATTTCCATGGCGGTCGTTTTCACGCCGGAGGCGATGATTTCCTCGACGACGCCGATCCGCTCGAGCATCTCGAGGCTGCGGGCGTGGATGAGGATCGCCCGCGACTCATCGGTCGCCGCCGGAAGCTTGTCGATGACGCGGATCGGGACGCTGCGCCGGGCCAATTCGCAGGCGAGTACCAGCCCCACCGGCCCGGCCCCGACGACGAGTACAGAACTGTCTGTGTCCATCAACCTGACGTTAGAGCAGCATGGGCGGGTGGGCGTGCGGATTGCTGAGAGCGATGACGTGGCGCTGCAGACCGAGCACCGCTGGACGTCGTTGAACGCACCCTTCACCGAGCGCGGGGGCAAGGGTCCATCCGCGGGCCCGGACTGGCTGGTCGAGCCGGGCACCCCTCGGCTGTTGGTCACCGCCGTTCATGGGGTTCGCCACGTTCGTCCGGGCCGGGGGTGGAAGGCGCAGGACGCCGGCACCGGAGGCCTCGCCCGGGCGCTGGCAGAGGTCACGAATTGGTCGGCCGCGATCGTGCTGCGCAGCGAAAGATCCGACGGGGACGCCAATTTCGATGACCGGCACCCGCTGAAGGAGGTGCTTGTCCAGGCCGGCCTACCCGGTGCCGACGGTGTGCTGCTGGACCTGCACGGCATGGCGGGACGAGTGGGGGTCGCGGATCTGGCGCTCGGTCTTGGGCGGGCGGATGAAGCTTCCCTGGCGATGGCTGAGGTGATTGCCGCAGCTGCACGTGACCAGGGTTTGAGCGTGACATCGGATCAACGGGCGACGCCCTTCACCGGTACGTCAGCGGGGACCATGACGAGCTGGGCCCAGGACCTCGGAGCGGCGGCCGTTCAGATCGAGATTTCCCCCCAGCTGCGCTTTGATCATGTGCCGCGGGCGAACCGGGTACGGCTGGTGGCGGCGTTGCTGGCTGCCATGACCGAGATTGATCGGCAATGGACGGCCAAGTGACCGGCTAACTGCTGGATTGTCTACGGGCTACGACCGCGTAGAGGGGATCGCCGCGGTACCTCCCATCGCCGGAGGGGGTCCGGAGTGAGACTTCGGGCGACGTGAAACCGCCGGCCCGGCGCAGGTATTCAGCGACGATCGCGCAATGCCCCTCGTCGCCGGTGGCGAGCCATCCGCGAATGGCTTTGGTGGGAAAACACCGGTTGGAAAAGGTGATCACGACCGGCGCAGCCGGCCGCAGGACCCGCGCCACCTCGGCAAGCACCTCGACCGGCTGCACCAGGTAGTCGATCGATACGCAGCAGAGCACTGCGTCGAAACTTGCCGGTTCGAACGGAAGTAGCGGGTCTGAATTCAGATCTTTGACGACGCGTGTGGTGGCCATCGGGTTGGCAGCGAGCTCAGCGTCATTCATGCCGAGTAAGACCAGTTCCGCAGGCTGCGTCTGCAGGTGGGAGACCCACGACGACATCAGGTCGAGTACGCGAGAGCCGGGAGCCGAGCCAATGCCTAGCTCGGAGTAGAGCTGGCCCACGGCGGCAATGGCCCCGTCGTCGATGTGGGTCACCAGACGGGTTGGCAGGTAGAAGCGGGTATCGGGTGACGGGTCGGCGCGATCGAAGAACCCAGGGGAAAACTCCATACCCAAGGGGTACTGCCAAAGCGGCGCCGGCGTGCGATCCTGTGTCTTGGCTGACGCGGCTTAACAGTAAGCACGCGACGGCGGGCATGCATTTGCCCGTTGGGTCCAGATCTCGCCCGGCCGCCCCAACTCACCCTGCCTCGCGCCTTCGTAGGCTGCACGGAGTGACACCTGGCAGCCTGCTGTGACGGCCGTTCTGCTGGTGCTGCTCAGCGTGCTTCTGGTGGTGGCATGCGGCGCCTTCGTTGCCGCGGAATTCGGGCTGCTAACGGTCGACCGGGCCTTCGTCGAACGTTCGGCTGAGGCTGGCGACAAGCGCTCCAAGCGGCTGTTGAACGCGCTGCGCAACCTGTCCACCCAGCTGTCGGGCGCGCAGCTCGGGATCACGATCACGAATCTGGCGATTGGCTTCCTGGCTGAACCCGCCATCGCGCATCTCCTGAAAGCACCGCTACAGGCGATCGGCCTCTCGCCAGGAGCTGTCCGACCCGTCGCGGTAGCGGTCGCCCTCGTGATCGCGACCAGCGTGACGATGATTTTTGGTGAGTTGGTGCCCAAGAGCCTGGCGATCGCCAGGCCGATGGCGACCGCGCGGGCGCTCGTCGGTTTCCAGCGTGGTTTCACCGGCTGCATGGCTTACCCGATTCGGCTGCTGAACGGGACGGCAAACGCTCTCCTGCGCGCGGTAGGGGTCGAGCCGCAGGAAGAGCTGGCGTCGGCGCGATCGCCGGAAGAGCTGTCCTCGCTGCTCACTCGCTCGGCTCAGGTCGGCACGCTGGCGACCGAGACCGCGCAGCTTCTCCAGCGTTCACTCACCTTTGGCGAAAAGGTGGCTGGGGATGTGCTGACGCCGCGCTTCCGGCTGCGTACGGTCGCCGTCGACGCGCCGGTGGCTGCCGTGATCGAGGCCGCCAAGCTGACCGGCCACTCCCGCTTTCCGGTGACCGGGAACGACGCTGACGACATCCTCGGGTTGGTCCACATCAAACATGCGGTGTCGGTGCCTTTCGCCCTTCGCGAGCAGGCGCGGGTCGGCTCCGTGATGGTGGCGGCGGAGCTGGTTCCGGCCAGCCTTCGACTGGATCCCTTGCTTGAAGTGCTGCGTAGTGCCGCGCTGCAGATGGCCGTCGTCGTCGACGAGTTCGGCGGCACCGCCGGCCTGGTCACCGTCGAGGACCTCGTCGAGGAGCTGGTGGGCGAGGTCTCCGACGAACACGAGCGGCACGGGCCAGCGCTGCGGCGCAGGCGGGACGGCAGCTGGATCGTGTCCGGCCTGCTACGCCCCGATGAGGTCAGCTCCGAGACGGGTATGGCGATCCCCGAGCATCGCAGCTACGACACGGTGGGCGGGCTGATCGCGCAGCGGCTCGGACGTTTGCCGCTCGTCGGTGACCGGGTCGAACTGCCCGGCGTCAGGCTGACCGTCATTCAGCTGGCCGGGCATCGGGTCGACCGGCTGCGGCTGGAGCAGATCCCATGAGCGGAACCGGTGGTCTGCTGATTGCCTTGCTGCTGCTCGCCGTGAACGCCTTCTTCGTGGCGTCCGAATTCGCTTTGATCTCCACCCGGCGCAGCGCCATCGAACCGCTGGTGGCCCGTGGATCGCGTCGAGCGCGCATCACGCTGCGAGCGATGGAGCGGGTCTCGATCCTGCTCGCCGGAGCGCAGCTGGGCATCACGTTGGCCTCGCTGGGCCTCGGTGCGGTGGCCGAACCCGCGGTGGCTCATCTGCTCGAGCGAGTTTTCGGCGCGGCCGGTGCCGGCGGACACTTCGTGCACCCGCTGGCTTTCGTCATCGCGCTGCTGATCGTCGTTTTCCTCCACGTAGTCCTCGGCGAGATGGTTCCCAAGAACCTGGCCATGGCCGGTCCCGAACGTGCCGCGCTGCTGCTGGTGCCGAGCCTGGCCCAGCTGGCGCGCCTCCTGCGGCCGGCGATCGCGGTGCTGAACGGGTTGGCCAATCTGACGTTGCGGGCTGTGCGGATCACGCCGCAAGACGAAGTCACCAGCGCCTTCACGCGAGATGAGGTCGCGGGTCTTGTCGCCGAGTCCCGCAGCGCCGGCTTGCTGGACGCTCACGAGCACGAGCTGCTGACGGACGCGCTCGCCTTCGACATCCGTACGGTTCGGTCGGTCCTTCGCTCGATCGATCAGCTGGTCACCGCAGCGCCTTCAGTGACGCCACAGGAGATCGAACAACTTGCGGTGGCCACGGGATTTTCCCGGTTCCCGGTCAGGGCCCCGTCCGGTGAGCTCATCGGATACGTCCATCTCAAGGACGTGCTGGAGACCGACCAGCTACGACGCGAGACGGCGTTGATGCCAGGGCAGGTGCGTCCGCTGGTGACGGTCGGGGTCGACGATCCGCTGGCCGGCGTTTTGGAGACGATGCAGGCCAACGGCGCGCACTTGGCGGGTGTCACTGACGGCGGCGGCGGGCAGCTCGGGATCGTCGTACTCGAGGATGTCCTGTCCGAGTTGTTTACTCGACCCCGAGCATGACCTCGGTCGACTTCACCAGCACGGTGACGGGCTGACCGATGGTGAGCC
The DNA here is from genome assembly GCA_963839015.1 of uncultured Actinomycetota bacterium. Lineage (GTDB taxonomy): Bacteria > Actinomycetota > Actinomycetes > Frankiales > Frankiaceae > DATAZK01. The sequence goes on from CAWITL010000008.1 coordinate 142,809, forward strand.
CGAGATCCTCGACCGCGTCCTTGGTGATGGAGGCGGTGACCTGCTGCCCGCCGGTGAGATCGACTTTGACGACGGCCATCACCGAACCGAGGGTGACCTCGGCGACGGTGCCGGTGAGCTGGTTTCGGGTGGACAAGCGCATCAGAGACTCTTTTCTGTCGGGTGCGGGTCACGGTACGAGCCGGGGTCGGGATAGGTGTCGACGTCGGTCGCCTTGGCGCTGAGCCACACCGGCTCACCAGCGCTCAGGTCGAGTTCGGTGACGGCATCCGGGGTGACGTCGACGAGCGCGGAAGGTGTCCCCGAGATCTGCACCCGGACCCGGTCGATGAGCAGCTCCAGACCGGCGATCGTGCCTGGCCAGACGTTGCGCGGGCTGGAATGCTCCGGGCGGCTGGTGTGCAGCGAGATCGCGTTCGGACGCAACGCGATCAGTACCCGTTCGCCCGCGACGCCGCCATCCGCGATCAGAGTCCCACCGTCGTCGAGGGCGATGACAGCACCCTCGGCACGCCGGCCGGCATAGAGGTTGAGGCCGACCAGCCGGGCTACGTACTGGGTCGCCGGCCGGCGCGCGACCGCCGCTGGGGTGCCCTGCTGGACGATGCGGCCGTCCTCGATCACCAGCAGCCGGTCCGTCATCACCAATGCTTCCAACGGATCGTGCGTCACCAGCAGCGTCGGTCCGGCGAAATCGGTGAGATGGCGGCGCAGCTCGGCGCGAACCTCCAGCCGGGTCCGGGCGTCGAGCGCGGCCAGCGGCTCGTCCAGCAGCAGCAGCCCCGGCCTGGCGGCGAGCGCGCGAGCGAGCGCCACTCGCTGGGCCTGCCCTCCGGACAGTTGGCGGGGCTTGCGGTCGGCCAGCTCGGAGAGCCCCAGCCTTTCCAGCCAGGCCTGCGCGTCCTTGGCAGCGACCCGGCGGTTGGTGCCGAGTGAACGCGCGGCAAAAGCCACGTTGTCGCGAACGGACAGGTGGGGAAAGAGCCGGTAGTTCTGAAAGACCAGGCCGATCGGGCGCTCCTCCGCTGCCAGGAAGATGTCTCGCTCCACGTCGTCGAACGGCTGCCCGTCGAGGGTGAGGGAGCCCTCGCTGAGGCTGACAAGCCCGGCGAGCACGCGGAGCAGTGTGGTCTTTCCCGCGCCATTGGGACCCAGCACGCCCAGCACTTCGCCTGGTGCGACGCCGAAGTCGACCTCGAGGCGAAAGGCGCCTCGCTCCACTGCGCCGGATACCCGAAGTCCCTTACCTCCCTTCACACCGCCGAACTCCCGCGGAGGCGGTCGCGTAGCAGGGCAAGGATGATGACCGCAACGAGCAGCAGGACCAGGCTGAGCGCGATGGCCGTGTCGGGATCGGTTTCGAGCGCCTGGTAGACCGCCAGCGGCATGGTCTGGGTGGTGCCGGGGAAGTTGCCGGCGAAGGTGATGGTGGCTCCGAACTCTCCGAGCGCGCGCGCCCAGCAGAGCGCTGAGCCGGCCAGTAGCGAGGGGCCGATCAGGGGGAGCGTCACCCGCCTGAAGATGGTGACTCGCGAGGCCCGCAACGTGGAGGCGGCTTCCTCCAGATCCCGATCCGAGGAACGCAGCGCCCCCTCCACGGTGACGATGAGAAAGGGCATGGCGACGAAGGTCTCGGCGACGATGACGCCCGCCGTCGTGAAGGGCAGGGTCACCCCGAACCACGAATCCAGGTATCGCCCGACGATCCCGTTGCGGCCGAGCGCCAGCAGCAGGGCGAGCCCGCCGACCACCGGCGGCAGGACCAGCGGCAGCGTCACCAAGGCCCGCAGGAGCGAAAGGCCGGGAAACCGCACTCGGGCCAGTACCCAGGCCAGCGGGACCCCGAAGAGCAGAGACAGCAAGGTAGCGATGCTGGCGCATTCGAGCGAAAGCCGCAGCGCCGTCAGGACCTGGCTGTCCGAGAGCAGCCGGCCCATTCCCCGCCACGGTGCGCGCACGAGCAGCGCCACCAACGGGATCAGCAGGAACGCCACCCCGATGGTCGCTGGGGCAGCGATGAGCAGCGGCGCCCCGCGGCTGGTGGTGGCTCGGTCGCGGGGCCTACCCCGCCGGGGTGAGGTCAGGGCTTCTCGAACCCGTCAGCTGTGAGCACCTGCTGGCCGGCCGGGGACAGGACGTAGGCGACGAACGCCTGGGCGCCAGCCGTGTTCGGTGCCTTGGTGAGAGTCGCGATCGGGTATTCGGTGGAGGCGTTCACGTCAGCGGGAATGACGACGCCCTTCACCTTGGTGCCGGCTGACAGCACGTCGGTCACGTACACCACCCCGGCGTCCACCTCGTCAGTCTCAACCTTGGCCAGCGTCGACTTCACGTCGGCCTCCAGGGTCACTGGCTTGACGGTGATCTTGGCATTCGTGAAGACCTCTTGGGCGGTCGCCCCGCACGGCACCTGCGGCTCGCAGAGGGCAACCTTGACGCTGCTCTTGGCCAGGTCGTCGACGCCTGTGACGTTGGCCGGGTTGCTCGGAGGGACGGCGATCTCCATGACGTTCTTGGCGAAATTCGTCGACGTCGTGGCGCCGCCCGCCTTCACCACCTGCTGCATGTTCTTGGGGGATGCGGAGGCGAAGACATCGGCCGGGGCTCCCTGCGTGATCTGCAACGCCAGTGCTGAGCTGGCACCGAAGGACAGCTTGATGGTCGTGCCGGGGTGCGCTGCCTCGAACTGCTTGCCAAGGGTGGTGAATGCTCCCGTCAGCGACGCCGCCGCCAGCACCTTGACCGTGCCGGTGCCCGCCGCGCCGGATGCTGACGCCGACGCAGAGGGCGCAGCGGTGGAGGCGCTCGCCGATCCCGAGCTTGATGACCCACAAGCCGCCGTGACGCTGGCGGCGGCCACCGCGGCAAGAACGACGGTGGTGCGGTGGGCGCGGTGCATGGGCGTTCTCCTTGTGGGCGTTCTTTTAGTCGTGCAGGGCAAGGCGTTGCGGCACTTCGACGACCACGTTCGTGGCCTTGACGGCGGCGACGGCGAGGCTGCCGGGCTCGAGCCCGAGCTCGTCGGCGGCCTCGCGGCTCATCAGCGAAACGATGCGAAAGGGCCCCGCCTGGATCTCGACCTGGGCCATCACGGTGTCCTTGACGACGCGGGTGACCAGACCGCGCATCCGGTTGCGCGCCGACGCGCCTACCACCGGCGACTGCTCGAGGCCGTCGCCATGCTCGTGGGCCAGCTCCTCGGCGAACTTGGCCAGTGCGGCGCCATCGATCGCCCGTCGGCCGCCCACGCTCACGGTGGGGATCCGGCCGGCGTCAGCCCATCGCCGCACCGTGTCATCGCTGACACCCAGCAGCTCGGCGGCTTCGCGTATTCGGAAGGAGGGCACGTCCGGACTCTAACCGCAGCCGCGTAGGTCAAGCGCCTCCGGACCGGCATTTACGTACTGAAGGGGCTCATTCTCCCGAGAGCGCGGAAGTGGCTACGGGAGTGGCTGGCCCGGACAGTTGCTCAGGACGCGGGCGATGGCCGCTCGTTCCGCCGGCGTGACCCAGAGCTTGTAGCGGACCTTGACGGCGACCTGGCGACTGACGTACGCGCACCGGAAGTCCTTGCGCGGTGGGAGCCAGCTGGCAGCGTCAGAATCTCCCTTCTGCTGATTGGTCGCCCCGTCGACGGCCAGCAGATTGAGCGGGTCGTTAGCCAGCTGCAGCCGCAGCCCGGCCGGTAGCTGCTGCGCTCCGGTCTGCCAGGCGTCGGACAGCGCCACCACATGGTCGATCTGCACCTTGCTCGCCTGTGCCTTCGCGAAGTCGATGCTCTTGCCGGTATACGGATCGGCAAGGGTGCCGGCGATGACGACGCAGCCGCGCGTGGACGACCGCACCCGGATCGCCGTCAGATCGCGCCGCAGGATGTCGTCGCGGGTGTCGCAGCCGTTGTGATCCACGTCCGCCCAGGCTTCGCCGAATTGCAGACGCGTGTAGCTGGTCTTGGGAGCCCGGCCCTTGACCGCAAGGGTGCCCAGCGCGGCAAGCGCCGTCCCCGCCGGCGCCTGCTGGATGAGGTGCGGGGCATCGACGGGTGCAGAGGTTCCGCAGCCGGCCAACAGGCCACCGCCAAAGATCCCCATCACGACGAGCAGGACCAGCGCCGTCAGGGACCGGCGGTGTTTGCGGGCGCCGATCAAGCCACTGGCGGCCGCGGCCAGCAGGACGGCGCCGGCCTCGATCCGGTAGCTGATATCTGACCCCCGATGTCTGGACTGCCTGCAACGTAGGCCCCCGCTACGACAAAAGGCCGTCGTCCACAGCGGCAGCGCGGGGTGCCGTTACGGAACTCGGATGCGCCCGCGGGCCACTTCCGCCACCCGGCCGCTGACCCTGACGCGGGTGATCTCGCCGCTGTCGGTGGTGACGTCGCCCAGCAGGTCCGACGGCCGTCCCGTCTCGACCCCCTGGGTGATGGCGTACGCGGTGACCCCATCGGCGGCGGCCAAGCCGGATGTCACCAGCCACCCCCCGAGCCCGAGGGCTGCCGAGCCCGTAGCGGGGTCTTCGCCGCCGATGTCGGGGGCGAACATCCTGGCCCGAACCTGCAGCGGCGCCTGGGCATCGGATCGGTCGTCGACCGCAAAGAAATAGATCCCCGTGATCGCGGCGGGAAGCAGTGACATCGCGGCCAGGTCTGGGCGTGCTCGCTCGAGCGCGTCCGAGCGCACGCAGAGGTAGGCGAACGAGATGCCGGACCCGCCGCTGCGGGCCGGCGGTCCCACCAGATCGGCGGACGTCAAACTCACCGCGGCCAGCAGCGGAGCGGGATCGATCGGCCCGGACATGCTGGGCGGCGGACCCGTCAACGTCACGGCGCCGCTGTCGGCGGGCACCTCGAGCGACACCAGACCCGCGCCGCACTCCTGAATGATGTGGCCGGGGGATAGCCGCCCGAGCCGCCCGAGCACCCAGGCGGTCCCGATCGACGGATGGCCGGCGAACGCCAGCTCAGAGGCAATCGTGAAAATACGCACCCGGTAGTGGGCCTGCGCCGTCGTCGGCGCGATCGGGAAGGCCGTCTCGGAGAGGTGAAACTCCGCGGCGAGGCGCTGGCACTGGGAAGTCGTCAGGTCATCGCCGCCGAGGACAACCGCCAGCGGGTTGCCGGCGTAAGGCTCGCCATCGGGGCCGACGAAGACGTCGACAATGAGGTAGTCCAGGCCCGGCGGCGGATAGGTCGTCATTGCTGGCAGACTTTCCCGCCATGAGCGTCGTGCGTATCAATGCCATGCAGGTGCCCGAGGCCGCCCAGGAAGGATTCGAGGCACGGTTCGCCGCTCGGGCCGGAATGGTCGAGGGCGCCGAGGGATTCGAGCACTTCGAGCTGCTGCGGCCAGCGGACGGAAGTGACCGCTACCTCGTCTACACCCGCTGGCGAACCGTCGAGGACTTCGAGCGGTGGCAGCAGTCGCAGGCCTTCAACGCGGGACACGAGCAGGCCGCGTCGACCCGTCAGCACGGCACCGGTCCGGCGGCGGCCCACGCGGAGATCTGGGCGTTCGAGGTGCTCCAGAGCGCCGAACCCAGCTGAGAGCTACCCGCTACCACCCGAGGACTGCGGTTCCGTTGGTCGAGTGCAGGTCGGTGACCGACAGCAGCTCGGAGGACTCGCTCAGGGCCAGCACCACATGGCGCCGCGAGACCTGATCGGACGGTTCGACGAGAAAGCCGCCCGGTGTGTAGCGACCGAATTCCACGGCCTGACCGGGGGCGAGGAGCCATGAGCCGGGTTCGCCGTGGCTGGCATCCGGCTGCATCGCCCACCACGACCCGTCGCGCTGGGCGATGAGCAGCTGCAGGTCGGCCGCTGACACCAGGTACTGCTTGGTCGGCGGCGTCAGCGACAGGCTGACCATTCCCCCGGGCGGCAAGCGATAAGCGCCCGTTCCCGCCGGCGCCTCATGCAGGTCGTGGACGGCCATCACGTCAAGAACCAGGATCGTCATGTCGTCGGGCTTGGCGCGGCCCAGTTCTCCGGTTTCTTCCTGGCTACGCGCCCACGCCGAGGCCAGGGTGCGCTCGGCTGCTTGCGGCGCGCCGGCCGCCTGCGCCAAGCCGGCTTCCAGCTCGGTGGAAGTCAGGTTGTCGTGAATGCCGTCGGAATCCAGGATCAGCCGGTCGCCGGGGGCAAGCTCAACCAGGTAGTGGCGGACGTCTTCGAGGCCGTGGCCGGTGATGGCATTGGCCAGCAGGTGACGATGGGCGAAGGCGGCGCGGTCCATCGGGTCGGAGAGGTCGGTCAGCTGGCCGGCGGCGTCGAGGCGGTCCTGGCGGGCTTTGGCATCGCGCGGGTCCGGCTCAGCCAGATAGGAGTGGTCGAGCGTCACGGTCTCCAAGCGGCCGTTACGGATCAGCTGCACCCGGCTGTCGCCCAGGTTTGCGATGACGGCGACCAGCCGCGTGCCGTCTGCCGGGCGGCGGCAGATCATCGCGACGGTGGCGGTGGTGGCGCTCGGTGAAGTGGCCGCCCCGGGTCGCCTGGCGTCCATGGCGGCAACGGCCCGGTCAGCGTCTTCGAGGGCCAGATCGAGCAGCCGGCGAACGTCGTCGAGGTCATGACAGCCGGGCAAACCTGAACGCACCCGGCGATTGACGGCAGCGGCGGCCAGGCTCGCCGCGGCGGCGCCGTCGCCGTGGCCTCCCGCGCCGTCAAAGACTCCATAAAGGCCGGCGGAGGGATCGACGAGCATCCGGTCCTCATCGCGATGCGACCGCCAACTCATACCGACACTCACCTCGTCGGCGGCTGGCTCGACCGTCCGAAGCCGCAGCTCCAGCGAGATCGTCGTCATCGCGTCCTCCGGGTCGAAAGGCCACTGCCTCGACACCCTGTTTGTACCCCGGTACGGGGATGTGCTTCTTCTAACACCATTCGGCGGAACTCGCAGCCCAGCGAGCTGTGCGCTGAATTGCCCGGATTTGGGCACGTAACCTGGCCGAAACATGTCGTCTTCCGTCCGCCCCAGCTTCACGCAGGTAGCTGCCAGCGCTCTCGCCGCCGTCTCGGCAGCAGTGGTGTCTTCGACCTTCGGGGTTGCCGGCACCTTGGTGGGCGCCGCCGTCGCCAGCGTTATCGCCTCGGTCGGCTCCACGCTGTACCTGGCCTCATTGCGCTCCACCAACGAGCGGCTTCGCCGGCTCACGGCCGCGCGTCGTCCGGATGGCTCGATCGCCCCGGCTGCTGCCGCTGAACTGGTGGAGCTGGAGGAAGAACAGCGCGAGACCCGGGTCAGACGCTCGCTGGGTCGCATCTGGCTCGCGGCGGCCGTACTTGCGGTCGCGGTCTTCGGTATTGCGGTTGGCGTGATTGCGGTCGTGCAAGCATCGACGGGCAAGACCGTGACTGCCCTGGTGGGAGGCGGTCAGCAGCAGGGCAATACGAAGCCGAACCCGGCGCCGAGTCCGTCGCCCACCTCGACAGCCACGCCAACCCCTAGCCCGAAGCCCTCACCGACCGCCTCGCCGCAGCCGTCAGGTAGTCCGTCGCCGTCGGCCACTCCGTCGCCGGCGCCCGGGGGACCGAGTGCAGGCACCGGGGCAGCGCAGACTCCCAGCCCGTCACCGCCAGCTACCACCTCGCCTGCTGCGTCGTCGGCGTCGACGCCGGCCGTCCCCGTGACCGGGACCCCGGCAACGGCCCCGTAACACGCCACCCCTAACGTCATCGACATGGCAGCGGACCTGCGCGACGCTTCGGCGCAGGCTTCACCCGTGACCCCGCAGCAGCTGAGCCTCGGCGTGGAGGAAGAGTTCCACGTCGTCGATCTCGAGACCCGGCAGGCGGCCCCGCTGGGCCCACGGGTCTTGGAAGGCCTGCCCGACAACTTCGCGGCCGAGCTGCAGCGATCGGTCGTGGAGACCAATTCGTCCGTGGTGACGACGCTGGACGACTTGCGGCGGGATCTGGTGCGGGTCCGCAAGCAGCTGGCGATCGCCGCCAACCGCCATGGCGTCGGCGTGGTCGCCGCCGGGAGCGTCCCCCTGGTCGACCATCAGGACCTGGGCGTGACCCCGTCGAATGCGCGCTACGCGCAGATGCTCGCCGACTACCAGCTGCTGGTCCGTGAGCAGGTCATCTGCGGGACCCAGGTGCACGTCGGAGTTCCGAGCCGCGACCGGGCCGTAGCCGTCGCCCGGCGGGTGTCCGCTGACCTGCCAGTGCTCCTCGCGCTGTCGGCCAGCTCGCCCTACTGGCAGGGCGAGGACACCGGCTACGCGAGCTACCGCACCTTCGTCTGGTCACGCTGGCCGACCAGTGGTCCTTTCCCGGAGGTGCCGGACGCCGCCGCTTACGACGCCCTGATCAGCGAGCTCATCAGCTCCAGCGCCATCACCGATGTCGGGATGATCTATTTCGATGTCCGACCGTCGGCTCACGTGCCGACCATCGAACTGCGGCTGTGCGACGCCACCCCACGCGTCGACGACGTCATCTTGCTGGCAGGGCTTTTTCGGGCGCTGGTAGCCCGGGCCGGTGAGGACGAGGACGCCGGGCGGCCACACCGTCCGGTCGCGCCAGCGCTGATCAGGGCAGCGATGTGGCGGGCCGCCCGGGCTGGGCTCGAGGGTGATCTGGTCGACCTGGGCGATCGCCGGCCCTACCCGGTGCAGCAGGTGGTACGCCGGCTCGTCGATGATCTGCGTCCCCAATTAGAGGCGGCCGGCGACTGGGGCACGGTCCGCGCGCTGACCGACGAAGCACTGCGGGGAGGCAGCAGCGCGGCCCGGCAGCGGGCCGCCTTTGGGGTACGCGAGGAACTCACCGACGTGGTCGATCTGCTGCTCGCCGAGACGGGGGCGGGCGACCTCGATCCGACGGACAGCCAAGGCGCGCGCGGCGGCGGGCGGACGCTGGCCGCTCGCTATGAGGTGCGCAAGGGTGATGAGGCGTTCCGGGGTCACCGCGCGCTGGCCGCGTTTGCTCCCGTGCAAGCGGCCTTCGAAGCGCTCGGCAGCGACCAGCTCAAGGTCCGGGAGCGGGCGCGGGATCGTCATCAGACCGAACGCGAGGTCACCTTCACGGTCGACGGCGAGACGCGGCCGTTCCCCATCGATCTGGTGCCGCGGCTGATCGATCAGGCTCAGTGGCGCAAGCTCGAAGTCGGACTCAAGCAGCGCGCGCTGGCTCTCGAGGCGTTCCTGCATGACGTCTACGGCCCCCGTAACTGCGTGCGGGCAGGGCTGGTCTCCTCGAATGTGCTGGACGCGACCCCAGGGCTGCGATCCAGCGGCGCCCTCATCCCCACCAGTGCGGTCCGCGCGACGGTGATCGGCACCGATTTGGTACGCGACACCTCAGGCGCTTGGCGGGTGCTCGAGGACAACCTGCGGGTGCCTTCGGGACTTGCGTACGCCATGCACGCTCGCGACCTCATCGAGACCGTCATGCCGGAGCTGCCGATCCCGCCGGGCACGCTGCCACCCGAACACGCGGCGGACCGGCTGGCCACTGCGCTGCGGGCCGCCGCCGGCCGACCGGAAGCCGCCGTCCATCTGGCCGTTCTCACCAGTGGTAGGGGCGATTCGGCCTGGTGGGAGCACAAGACCCTGGCGGCCCGGATGAATGCCGATCTGGTCCAGCCCAAGGACCTGGTGGTCACCGACGGAGGTGTCTACCGGCTCGAACACGGTCGTCGTTATCAGATCGACGTGCTCTACCGCCGGCTCGACGAGGATCTGCTGGACCACGTACCAGGGGCGGACGGCCGGCCGTTGGGGCGCCGGTTGCTCGGTGCGGTCCGCAGTGGCGGTGTCGCGCTGGCGAACGCCCCCGGTAACGGCGTGGGCGACGACAAGGCGATCTACGCGCTGGTGCCTTCCCTCATCCGGCACTTCCTCGGGGAGGAGCCGCTGCTGGAGGGCGTCCCGACCTACGTCTGCTCCAACCCGCTCGACCTGGAGCAGGTGCTGGATCGGATGGCCGAGCTGGTACTCAAGCCGGTCGACGGTTACGGCGGCGCCGGCGTGACCATCGGACCGGACACCGGCGCGCAGGAATTGGATGCGGTACGCCAGCAGGTGCTGGCCGCACCCTCCCGCTGGATCGCGCAGGATCTGGTGAAGCTCTCGACCCATCCGACACTGGTCGCGGGGGAGCTCGAACCGCGAAACGTCGATCTGCGCGCCTTCGTGGTGCTCAGCCGCGATCCGGAGCCTGGAATCGCTCCGCACGCCGAGGTGCTGCCTGCCCCGCTGACCCGGGTCGCCCCGTCCGGAAGCATGATCGTCAACTCCTCGCGCGGCGGTGGCGCGAAAGACACCTGGCTCGTTCCTTGAGGGCCGTGGCGAGTCGTGCAAGGCGCCAGGAGTCGGCGAGCGCAATCTCAGCGTAACCAGGTTGTCATCGGCGTCAGCGACGCTGAGTGAACTGAGGGAGGCACTCGCGCGGTGTGTGGGCTATGCGGTGAATTCCGCTGGGACGGTACGGCGGCAGACACCGCAGCAGTAGCGCGTATGACTGAGCCGCTGGCCCCCCGCGGTCCCAACGGCACAGGGTTGTGGGCATCCGGTGCGGCGGCGCTCGGGCATCGGCGATTGTCGATCATCGACCTCTCGGTCGCCGGCTCGCAGCCGATGGTCGATTCCGAACTCGGGTTGTCGGTGGCCTTCAACGGCTGCATCTACAACTATCCGCAGCTGCGCGAGGAACTAGCCGCCGAGGGCTACCGGTTCTTCTCCCACTCCGACACCGAGGTCATCCTCAAGGCCTACCACCGCTGGGGTACGCGCTGCGTCGACCACTTTGCGGGGATGTTCGCTTTCGCGATCGTGGAGCGTGACACCGGCCGCCTCGTGCTGGCTCGTGACCGCCTGGGCATCAAGCCGCTCTACCTTGCTGAGACCCCGGGCCGGCTGCGCTTCGCGTCGACCCTTCCAGCGCTCGTTGCCGGCGGCGGAATCGACACTTCTATCGATCCGATCGCCCTGCACCACTACCTGAGCTTCCACTCGGTCGTACCCGCGCCCCGCACGATCCTGGCGGGGATCCGCAAGCTCCCGCCGGCGACCGTGCGGATCGTGGAAGCGGACGGGCGGATGACCGACGAGGTCTACTGGTCGCCGCCTTACGGGCGCGATCCCGAGCGTGCGCTGTGGACTCCGCAGGACTGGCAGGAGGCCGTGCTGGAACGCCTGCAGGTGGCCGTCAGGCGGCGGATGGTCGCCGACGTCCCCGTCGGCGTGCTGCTTTCCGGCGGCATCGACTCGAGCCTGGTCGTGGCGCTGCTGGCGGGTGAGGGTCAGAGCGATCTGACGACGTTCAGCATCGGCTTCGAGGCGGCCGGTGGCGAGTCCGGCGACGAGTTCTACTACTCCGACCTCATCGCCGAGCATTTCGGCACCCGCCATCATCAGATCCGGATCCCGACCAGCGACGTGCTGCCGGCGGTCGAGCAGGCCATCGCAGCGATGAGCGAGCCGATGGTGAGCCACGACTGTGTGGCGTTCTTCCTGCTTTCGCGGGAGGTTGCCAAGACGGTGAAGGTGGTGCAGTCCGGACAGGGCGCGGACGAGATCTTCGCCGGCTACGACTGGTATCCGCCGATGGCCGGGGTGGCCCGTGAGGCGGCACCGGAGACGTATCAGGGGGTCTTCGTCGACCGCAGCCACGCCTCGCTGAACGCGCTGCTGCAGCCCGGTCGTCAGCTCAGCTTCGACCCCTCTCGCACGTTCGTCGCCGACCACTTCGCGGTCCCCGGTGCCGACACCGCGCTCGATGCGGCGCTGCGGATCGACAGCCAGATCATGCTGACCGACGACCCGGTCAAGCGGGTCGACAACATGACCATGGCCTGGGGCCTGGAGGCCCGGGTGCCTTTCCTGGATCACGAGCTGGTGGAGCTGGCAGCGCTCTGCCCGTCGGAGCTGAAGCTGGCCGGTGGCGGCAAGGGCGTCCTCAAAGAGGCCAGCCGCAAGGTGCTGCCCGCCGAGGTCATCGACCGCGAGAAGGGCTACTTCCCGGTGCCGGCGATCCGGCACCTCTCGGGAGCGCTGCTCGAGCGCGTGACCGACGCACTGACGGGTCAAGGGGCCCGCGATCGCGGGATCTATCAGCTGGAGCCGGTTCAGCGGCTGCTAGCCGACCCGAACGCCGAACGCACCACCTTAGGATCGAACGCCCTTTGGCAGGTGGCACTCCTGGAGATGTGGTTGCAGGAGCAGGGGGTTGGATGAGCGCACCTGCCCGTGCGCGGATCTCCGATCTCGAAGTCGCACCTGACCTACTCTCCGCGGGCCCCGCACTGCCCGAGTGGCGCTCCTGGGTCACAGCAGTCGGCTGCTGGGGCGGGGATCTGTCGCCGGATGGCAGCGAGGTCGTCTTCATCAGCGACCGCAGTGGTTCTCCGGGTGCCTGGGTGGCTCCCGCATTCGGTGAGGCCACCCCGCGGCTGCTGCCCACCGGGCTCGACCATGTCGAGACGGTCTCCTGGTCACCCGACGGTGAGTGGATCGCCGTCCTGGGTGCTCCCGGCGGGGAGACCACGCGTACCCGGGTCTGGGTGGTGCGTCCCGATGGGAGCGATGCCCACCGGGTTGCCGGCGTCCGGTCTGGCACGGCCAACTTCGGGCCGTGGCTGCGCACCGGCTCCGTGCTGCCGCTCTCGACCAGCGGCCGGCGTCCCGAAGAGACCTCGTCCACGTTGCTCGACGTCCACACGGGCGTCACCCGCCGGCTCGCTTACGGTGCGCCGTTTGCGGTGCTGGATCTTCGCCATGATGGTGCAGCCGCCTTGGTACGGGTCGGTGGTCGGGGTCGTCGAACCCTGGTGGCCGTGGATCTCGCCGGCGGGACGACGGAGGCGCTGGTCCCCGGCAGTGAGGTCGGCGAGGGAATGACCGACCAGGGCTGCTTCCTGCCCGACGGCCGGGTGCTCGCCCGCAGCAACGTGCGCCGTGACAGGCACGCGCTCGTCGCGTTGCAACGCGGCGGGCCGCCTCGGGTCATGGCGATCCATCCGGGCGGCGAGCTCGACCACTTCGCGGTCACCGACGACGGCCGCTTGGCGGCGCTGGTGTGGAACATCCGCGGCTCGTCTCTGCTGGAAATGCTTGATCTGGCGACCGGTCGGCGCCGCCGGGTCAGCGGCGGACCTGACGTCATCGAACGAGTGCGGTTCAGCGCCGATGGAGCCTGGCTGCTCGCCTCGGGTCACGGCCCGCGCACTCCCCGCGGGCTTTACCGCTTGGAGACGGCGGCGGCCACGCTGATGCTGACCGAATTCGGCGTCTCGGCCGACCCGCTACGCGATCGGGAAGCCCTCGTGGTGCCTTCCGCGGAGACCGTCTACGCCGACGACGGCTTGACCGTCGAGGGCTGGCTCTACCGCCCTCCCGGCACGTCCGGTCCGTTGCCGACCGTCATTCATTTACACGGTGGCCCGGAGGCGCAGGAGCGGCCCGGATACACCCCGCTTTTCCAAGCGCTCGTCGCGATGGGGATAGCCGTCTTCGCGCCGAACGTCCGCGGCTCGACCGGCTATGGGCGGGCGTACGAGCACGCCGATGACGGACCTTTGCGCTATGCCGCGATAAGTGACGTGGCGGCCTGCGCGTTGCATCTCTTACGCGTTGGTATTGCCGCGCCGGATCGGCTCGCCTGCATGGGGCGCTCCTACGGCGGCTATCTGACGCTTGCCGCGCTCACGTTTCATCCGGAGCTGTTCGCTGCCGGGGTCGACGTTTGCGGAATGTCGGATCTGCAGACGTTCTACGCCAACACCGAGCCCTGGGTCGCTGCCGTGGCCACCCCCAAATACGGCGACCCGTGCAGTGATGCGGCGTTGCTGGCCGACCTCTCGCCACTACGCCGGTTTCAGCGGCTGCGTGCGCCGTTGCTGGCGATCCACGGTATGAACGATCGCAACGTCCCGGTGAGTGAATCCGTGCAGGCGGTCGATGCAGCCCGGGAGCGAGGTGTCGAAGCCGAGCTGCTGCTCTTTCCGGACGAGGGCCACGAGATCGCCCGGCCCGAAGGCCGGCTGCGTTTCGTCACCGCCGTGGTCGACTTCCTCACCCGGCACCTGCTGGCCGCCTGAAGCACCCGGCACCACCCCTAGCATGGCGATGTGCGGGCGCTCGAGGGACTGACGGTCGTGGCGCTCGAGCAGGCGGTGGCCGCCCCGCTCGCGACTCGCCATCTGGCCGATCTCGGTGCCCGCGTCATCAAGCTCGAACGCGTCGACGGCGGTGACTTCGCCCGCGGATACGACTCGGCGGTCAGGGGAACTGCCTCGCATTTCGTGTGGCTCAACCGGTCCAAGGAGTCGATCGCGGTCGACCTGACGACCGCCGCCGGGCGGCAGATCGCACTGCGGCTGATCGACCGGGCGGATGTTTTCTTGCAAAACCTCGCGCCGGGAGCCGCAGAGCGGCTGGGGCTCGGCGCATCGCAGCTGCGGCAGGGCCGGCCGCGGTTGGTCACGGTGGACATGTCCGGCTACGGCCCCGGCGGTCCGTACTCGGCCAAGAAGGCCTACGACATGCTGGTGCAGAGCGAGGCCGGACTCATCGCGATGACGGGATCTCCCGAGATGCCGGCGAAGACGGGGGTGGCGGCGGCCGACATCGCCGCTGGCGTCTACGCGTTTTCCGGGGTGCTGGCGGCGTTGGTGCGACGGGGCACGACGGGGCAGGGTGGCCACGTCGAGGTGAGCATGTTCGACGCGATCGTGGAGTGGATGGGCTACCCGCTCTACACCGCGATGTACACCGGTGAAGACCCACCGCGCGCCGGCCTTGGCCATGCGGCAATCGTTCCCTATGACGCGTATCCCACCTCCGACGGTGGGCAGGTGGTGATCGGTGTGCAGAACGATCGCGGGTGGGTGTCTTTTGCCCGCGATGTGCTGGGATTGCCGGAACTGGCGACGGATCCCCGCTATGCCACAAATACGCACCGGGCGGCCCGGCGAGCGGAGGTGGATGCGCTGGTGGCCGGGTTCACCTCGAAGTATCCGGTCGGTGAGCTGACGGCGCTGCTGGATGCCGCCGGGGTGCCCAATGCGGAGCTCAAGAGCGTCGGTGAAGTCACCCGTCATCCGCAGCTGGACGCCCGTGATCGGTGGCGTGAGGTCGGCTCCCCGGGCGGCCCTATCCGGGCGGTGCTGCCGCCGATCACGCTCAAAGGCGAAGAGGCCCGGATGGATCCGGTGCCCGCGCTGGGCGAGCAGACGGACGCGATCCTGCGGGAGCTGGACTATCCGCCGGAGCAGATCGCCGAGCTACGCGCCGCCGGCACCATCGGCTGAGAGCTCGATCGTCGACCCGACAGTGCCAACAGTGCCGCCGCTGGCGACAGTGCCAACAGTGCCGCCGCTGGCATTGCGGCGCGGGCGAAAGACCCAGGCGCGGAGCAGGACGAAGCGGACCACGGTGGCCAGCAGGTTCGCGGCGATCAGGACGCTGACCTCGAGTGCCCGGTGCGGATTAGCGGTCGTCGCGTGGACCAGCGCCAGCGAACCGCTGGTGAGCCCGAGCCCGATGGCGAAGACCACAAGGCCTTCGAGCTGGCTCCGGGCGCGCCGTCCCGGGCCGCGGATGCCGAAGGTCAGCCGGCGGTTGGCGGCGGTGTTGGCAACGGCCGTGATGAGCAGCGCGGTGAGGTTTGCCGCCTGGGCGCCCATCGAATTGCGCAGCAGGATGAAGAGCACCAGGTAAGCCAGCGTGCTCGCGATACCGATGGCGGCGAACCTGACCGCTTGGCGCGCGAGCGTCACAGGTACTCCGGATACGGCGGCGGGGTGGGGGGTACGTCCGAGTTGAGCGCCGAGGTCGGCCAGCGGCAGCTGACCGGACGCGAGGGCCCGGCCGAGGCGGGCGACACCGCGAAGGTCGGCGATGGCCGTATGCCAGATGTCGACCCGGCTGTCGGGATCGTCGATCCAGTCGACGGGCACCTCGTGGATGCGCAGACCGGTGCGCTCGGCGAGCACCAGCAGCTCGGTGTCGAAAAACCAGTCCTGGTCCTTGACGAGCGGCAGCAGCTGGCGGGCGGCATCGGCCCGGATGGCCTTGAAACCGCATTGGGCGTCGGAGAAGTGCGCGTGCAGCGTGGTGCGGAGCAGCAGGTTGTAGCAGCGGGAGATCACTTCGCGCTTGGCTCCACGGACCACCCTTGACGACGGTGAGAGTCGGGAGCCGATCGCCATGTCGCTGTGCCCCGTGAGCAGCGGTGCAACCAGCGGCAGCAGCGCGGCGAGATCGGTGGACAGGTCGACGTCCATGTAGGCGAGCACGGTCGCGTTGCTGTTGGACCAGGCCGCTCGCAGTGCCCGGCCGCGGCCTTTGGCGTCGAGGTGGTGGGCCTTCACGTGGGGGAGCCGGTCAGCGAGTGCGGTAGCGAGCGCCCACGTGGCATCGGTGCTCGCGTTGTCGGCGATCGTGATCTGGAAGGAGAACGGGAAAGCGTCTTCGAGATACGCGTGCAACCGCTCGATGCTGGCGACGAGCCCGCCGGCCTCGTTGTAAACCGGCACCACGATCTCGACCGACACTGCCGGGTCGCCAGCCTCGGCGCTGGCGGACAGCTCGCTCTCGACGGGCGCTTCGGCTTGGGTCAACGTCATGCCATCAGGTTCGGCGGTCGCTCTGTCACAGGACTATGGCCTGCCTGTGATTGCGCTGGAGGAGCCACCGCGCAGCTGCTGGACGCACGTGAAGAAGGCCTGCTGCAGCTTGGGGTCGCCGGTGTTCTGCAGTAGCTGGTTGGTGGGAATCGTGATCCCCTGCCGGCGAAGGCAGGCGACGATTTCCCGCGTGGCAGCACCGCCGAAGGGCGAGCGCGCACCCCCTTGGGCGCCAGCCGCTCCCGCACCGCCAGTGCCGGCCGCACCGGCTGCGCCACCTGCACCACTGCCGCCAGGAACCTGACCGCCGGGAAGCTGGCCACCGAAGTTGCCGAAGCCGCCGCCCCGGGTCGCCGTGGCCGCGGAAGTGCCTTCGGTCGTACCGATGACGACGCCGCCGATCGCCAGTCCCAGCGCGACGGCGCCGGCCGCGATCAGCCGGGTGCGCATCGGCGTCTTGGTGCGCCCGTCGGCGGCCACGGGTGTGTCGCCGGCGGCGGTGAGATCAGCGGCTGCGGGCGCCGTCAAACCAGCCGCGAACGGCAGCGGGGCGGTCGGGAACTCGGGTGCTACTGCCGGGGTATTCGCTGCCTGCTGGATGGCGGCGGCCAGTTCCGGTACGGAGGACGCTTCCGTGACTCCATCCCCGGCCGTCGGGCCGATGACGAGCAGTCCGACGCCGGCCGGGCGGTCGGCCAGCTGCGCCACGAGGCCGGTTTCGAAGACTGTGGCGACGCACAGGCTCCCGACAGGCAGTACACCGACGTCGGCAGCAGTGTTGGGATCGGCGGCCGGGTTGGGCGGCACCAGGGAAAATTGGGAGGGGAGCGCAGCCGCGAGCTCGGAACGGTCCGCAGGCAGACCGGAGCTCAGCCAGACGAGAGTCACGGCATAACACTCGCCCCGATGGCTGCACACGAACCCTGAGTTTGCTGTGGCTGGGCTGTGAGACCGGCGATCCAGCTGGCTCCCCGCCCATGTGCAGTCAACTCACAGCAGCTGCTCAGCAACGCTTGACGCCGGGCGGCGAGGGTTGACGCATGAGCGCGCACGACCCGTTCTCCGAGACCTTCACCCAGGTGCCACCCAGTTACCCCGTCTTCGGTCCCGATTACCGGCCGCCGAGCCATTTTCAGCCCAGGCCACCGCGTCCACAGTGGGGACGCCGGGTCGCTGCCGGCGGCGTACTGGTGGCCGTCGCGGTGGGTAGTGGCGTGACCGGCGCCGTCGTCGCCGGCTCCAGCGGCAAGACCGTCGTCTCCTCCGCCGCGCAGGTCAACGTCGGCGGTGTGACACCGCCGACCGAACCGCTCGCCAAGGTGGCGGCTGCGGCGGCACCGAGCGTCGTATCGATCGCTGTCGCGGGCAGTTCCGGTGGATCCGGGACCGGCGGATCGGGCCTGATCCTTCGTTCCGACGGCACCATCGTGACCAACAACCACGTCATCGCCGACGCCGCGAACGGCGCCCGCAGCATCAGAGTGAGGTTCTTCGACGGCTCCACGGCAGCAGCCAAGATCGTTGGCCGTGACCCGGCCACCGACCTTGCGGTGATCAGGGCGAGCAACGTGTCCGGCAAGGATCCGGCCACCCTGGGCAGCATCTCCACGGTCCACGTGGGAGACACCGTGCTCGCGATGGGCAGCCCGCTGGGCCTGGACGGCTCCGTGAGCTCCGGCATCGTCTCCGCGCTGCACCGGCTGGTCGCACTGGGCGACGGCGCCGCCTTGGTCGGCGACACCATCCAGACCGACGCCGCCATCAATCCCGGCAATTCCGGCGGTCCGCTCGTGGATGACAGGGGCCGCGTCATCGGTCTCAACAGTGCGATCGCAAGTCAGGGGAGTGGGGTCGGTTTCGCCATCCCGGTGGATGAAGTCAGCTCCGTCGCCAATCAGCTGATCAAGGGCCAGACCCCCAAGCACGCCCTGCTGGGCGTAGGCATCAGCGACGACCCCGACGGCGGAGCCGTCATCAACGAGTTGACCGCCGGTGGCAGCGCCGCCCGGGCTGGCCTGAAAGTCGGCGACATCATCACCGGAGTGGACAAGTCTGCGGTGCCGGACGGAAGCACCCTGTCGAGTGTGATCCGTACCCACCAGCCCGGTGACAAAGTGACGGTTCGATATCTCCGCAGCACCGCCGCTCACACGACGGTGGTGACGCTGAGCTCCGCCTCGGGCTGAGGCCGTGTGGTCACCGGCCGGAGTTATCTCAGGATGTCCCTGGAGAATGGGCCGGTGTTCAGTCGCCAGTGGGGACTTCCCGCGATTCCCGCGGTCCTCGTGGTGGCGACCCTGGCAGCCGGCTGCGGCAACTCCGCACCGACTCCTGCCAGCCCCACGGGCATCGGCATCAAGGCGTCGGACACTGATTGCCAGGTTGCCAGCACGCTGCTCGACAGCGGCACCCAGACGTTCACTGTGTCCAACGCGGGCAGCCAGGTCACCGAGGTGTTCGTGTACGCGACCGGTGATCGCGTCGTAGGCGACGTCGCCAACATCGGGCCGAGCACCAGCAAGCGGCTGACGGTCGCGCTCAAGCCCGGGCAGTACCAGGTCTCCTGCAGTCCCGGGATGGTGGGCAAGAACATCCGCACCCCCATCACCGTGAAGGGCCCGACCGGCACACCTTCGGTGGCCAGCCCCCAGCTTGATGCGGCCGTCGCCGTCTACCGCAGCTACGTGGTGGCTCAGGCCGCGCTGCTTGAGTCGCGCACCAAGCGTCTCGTGGCGGCGATCCAAGCGGGTGACATCACCAAGGCCAAATCGCTGTACGCACCGGCCCGCATTCCTTACGAGACGATCGAGCCCATCGTCGAATCGATGGGCGACCTCGACCCGCGCATCGACGCCCGCATCGATGACGTCGAAGTCGGCCAGACGTGGACCGGCTTTCACCGCCTCGAGCACGACCTGTGGCAGAACGCGGACATCACGACGGACGGGCCCGTCGCGGCCCAGCTCAACAGCGACGTCGCCAAGGTCGTCGACCAGACCCGGCGGGTGGATGTCAGCGCCGCTGTCATCGGCAACGTCGCCCTGAGCCTCATGCAGGGGGTGGCGACCAGCAAGGTCACCGGCGAGGAGGAGCGTTACAGCTCGCTCGACCTGGTGGATGTCTCGGCGGGGGTCGAGGGATCGCAGGAGGCCTATGCGGCGCTCCGGTCGTACGTCTACGCCATAAATCCCAACCTGGTTTTCAAGCTCGATGCCCGCTACGCCGCGCTGAAGGAAGAGCTGGCTCAGTACGGCAGCGGCAGCTCGTTCGAGCTCTACAACGCGCTCACCAAAGCCCAGATCGACGCGCTGCATGATGATGTCAGCGCGCTCCTGAGTCCGCTCGGGCAGCTGTCATCGTTGGCGCAGCAGGCCTAGCACCGCGCGGCGCCTCAGCCTTGCTGGTGTTCGGCCACCAGCTTTGCCTGCTCGTCCAGGACCGGCAGCACCTCGTCGCGACCCGCTGAGGGCAGCCGAAAGACACACTCGGTGACCCCTATGCTCGCGAAGTAATCGAGCTTGCCCGGATCCGGATGCGATCCGAAGGGGACGATCTCCAGCTCGCCCGGATCCCTCCCGGCGGCTGCCGCCTTCTCGTGCAACCGGGGCAGCGCCTTGCCCAGGCCCGCTCCGCCGATGGGGATCCAGCCCTGGGCGTACTCCACGATGTGGTCAAAGAGCTTGGGTCCGCCGCCTCCACCCACCAACACCGGTAGGGGCTCCTGCACCGGCTTGGGCCACGACCAGCTGGGCGAGAACGTGATGTATTCGCCGTCGTAACCGGCGACGTCGTTCTCCCAGAGCGCCCGCATCGCCAGCATCGATTCGCGGGCGTGTTCGCGGCGGGTTGGGTAACCGACTCCGTGGTCGGCCATCTCCTCGGCGTTCCAACCGAAGCCGGTGCCGAGCGTGAAGCGGCCCCCGGAAATCATGTCCAGGGTGGCGATCGCCTTCGCCGTGACGATCGGGTCGCGCTGGGCCAGCAGCGCGATGCCGGTGCCGAATCGCAGGGTGGTCGTGACTGCGGCGGCGGCCGCGAGGGCGATGAAGGGATCGACGCAGTGCGAGTACTCCGAGGCCAGCACCTCGTCGCCGGTGGGCGGCGGCGTGATGCGGCTGACCGGGATGTGCGTGTGCTCGGGTAGCCAGAGCGAATCCAGGCCGCGCTCCTCCACCGCCCGAGCCAGTTCGATGATGCCGATGGAGGTGTCGGTCGGAAACATGGTGACGCCGTAACGCATGCCTTCAGCTCCAGTAGGTGCCGGCGAGCATGCGCTCGAGCGGTTCGCGGTTGAAGAGGAGTTCGTCGGGATCAGCGGGGAGCACGGACTCACCGAAGTGGGCCGAGCGGGCTCCGGTGCGAAGGAAGACGATCGCGTATTGAAGCGCCGAATACGCGGTGTAGAAGTCCAGGTAGCGCGGGGTGTGGCCGGTCTGCTTCTCGTAGTAGGCCGCGACGTCATCGCGTTGCAGGAAGGTGGGTAGCCCCGGCACCTCGAAGACGTCGGACATGTCCTGGAAGATGCACTGGGCGTAGATCAGCCAGCCGAGATCGACCTCGCGGGGGCACACCGCGGCCATCTCCCAGTCCAGTACGGCGACCGGCGTGAAATCGCGGTAGAGCACGTTGCCCACCCGAGAATCCCCCCAGGCCAGCACCGTCGGACCCGGATCGGCGGGCCAGTGGGCTTCGATCCAGGCGAAGCCGCGGTCGATCAGCGGTGAGCGGACGCCCGAATGGGCCACGCTCCACTCATACCAAGACCGGGTGCGGGCCACCTTGCGGTGTAGCGGGGTCGGCCCGGCGGCGTATTCGGCGCGGGAGAAGAGGAAGCCGAACTTCTCCTGCGCGTCCTCGATCGCATGCAGCTCCGCCAGGACGTCGATCGTCGACTGTTGCAGGGTGCGGCGTTGCTCGTCGGTGGCGTCCGAAAGCCAGTTGCCGCCGAACGTGTACGGCGGATTGTCCGGCGGCGCGATGCCCTCGATGCGGTCCATCAGGAAGAACGGCGTGCCAAGGATGCTGGTGTCCTCCTCGAGCCACCGCACGTTGGGCACCGCCACGTTCGTGAGCTCACCGACGAGGCGGATCGTTTCGAACTGGCCGCGCATGTCATATGAGGGGAAGACCGGTACGTCGTCGGGATGCGGCGCGATCCGGCAGACCAGATCTTCGGTGCGCTGCCCGGATCCGTCCCGCCAGTGAGCAGAGAAGAGCACCGTCTCGCTGGACATGCCGGTCGCCGTGGACGAGGCGAGCTCGGGCACCTGAGGGTCAGCGCCCACCGGCAACTTCCCGGCGAGCCAGGTCTGCAAGGCGACCCGCAGTTGCTCGGGGTCGCGACTGGTTCGCTGCAGGCTCGGAGTTTCGCGAGGGTCTGCCATCAGGGCGCGACGGCGAAGAAGTCAGCGAAACCGTACGGGCGGTAGGCACCGATCAGGCCGTGCTCGAACAAGCCGTACCCCACGTCAGTGCCGATCCTGGCGCGGGTCACGTGGTCGAGCAGGCTGAACGGGATGCGTCCCTGCACGGCTTCGTCGTTGTAATCCAGGCTCGAGCCATCGGCCCAGCCGCGACCTTTCCAGGTGCCGTGCTGCCACTCGGGGTCTGCGCCGTAGCCGGGGCCGCAGTTCAGCGAGATGAAGCCCAGGTTGTCGAATTCGACGTCCAGCGGCTTGCCGTCCGGCTCGGTCAGGTGCATCACGGCCGACTCGGGAATGCGGGTGCCCGACTTGTACTTGATCTCAAAGCGCGGCCAGCCGAGCTGTTCTGGCTTGCGCCCCGATTCCGCCGGCCAGATGCGGCTGGCTTCGTTGAGGCTGCGATGGCCGTCGGCGTCTTCCTGCACGATCACGACCAGTGCGTAACCGTCGAAACGGATCGGCAGATAGAGCCAGAACATGCCGTAATCGGCGCCCTGTTCAGCGGCAAAACGTCCGGCGGGCTCCCCCTCGCCGACCGGGCGGATACCCCAGGATCGGTCGCGGCTGCCCACCCACGTGTCGTGGCTGACGCTGATCACACGTCCGTCGACCCGGATCTCGCCCTCCCAGGTGCCGACCTGGGCGAAGCGCTGAGCATCGACGAACGGGCGCGTGCCCCCCTGCAGGATGATGTGTCGTGGCTCATCGATCGCCGGGAAGGATCCGCGCCAGGTGAGGTCGAAACCGACGCCGTGCTCATCGCCGGTGCCTGTGAGCCGGATCACGTTCAGCGGCTCAATGACCTCATGCTTGTAAAAGCCGACCTGCTGCTCCAGCCGGTCGTCATCCAGGGCGTCGGAGGTGCGCACCGTGAAGGATTTGTCGCCGATCCGGATGGTGAAGTAGGCGTCCTTCACTCCGAGGTTCGGATAGGCGCCGTAGCCGGAGATGAAAAAGATCTCTCCGGTGCGGTCGTGACCGTTGAAGTAGCTGCGGTCATAGAAATTGCGGTCACTGGTGCCCACTCTGGCGAACGAGACGGGGTGCTGGTGCAGGGGAAACTCGTCCATCGGGACGGGCATCGATGTCCTCCGGTAAGGCGGGGTGGGCGCGAAAAGTCGGCAAAGCCGGACCCTTCCTGCAATCTGACGGGGCGTCAAGTCGGCGCCGGGTGTCGCCGTTGTCTCTCAGTTGGCGCTGTGCTGCCGAGATGAATGACATGGGAATTCGTCACTGCGGCCCCCGGTCGGGGATTATTCGCTCGTGGTGATCTCGCTCGCGGAGCGGGAGCGGCCCCCAGACCGCTCACCGAAGCCCGATTCCCGCCTCAACGTGCTGGGAACGCTGGCGGCGACGTCGTTTGCTCTGGTGGCATACTTCTTCGCGCTGCTGGTGAATTTCAAGCCGCCTCCGACGTTCGCCGGGGTGCTCTTCACCATCGCTCCCGCCTGTGCGATTCCGGCGGCGGTGTTGCTCGCGGTCCGGGCCCGTGCCGAGCAGGATGACGCGCTTCGCGCCGTGACGGCGGGCCTGGCGATCGGTTGCTTCGCCATGCTCTTGCAGCTGACCTCATTTCGCCCGATCAGCCCCGGCGGCGGCGTCTTCAACACCTCGACCGCCGGCAGCAGCATGCTCTACATCGTCTGGCACGTCGCGCTGCCGGCGGGCGTGCTGGCCGCGACTATCGGCCGCCCACGTGCCAGCCGCCGAACGTTCGGGGTGATCTTCGGGATCGTCGTGACCCTGCTGTGCGCGATCGTCATCCCGAATTCGTGGCAGGTCGTGCATGCAGACGGCAGCTACTACGGCGGTCTCATCATCGCGTTGGCGCTGGTGATGGTCTTCACCCTCGCGGTGGTGTTGCGTTGGATGCGGATCAATGGCCTGCGGCCCAGCGCCACCCGTGGATGGATCACCATCGCGATGGTGCTGTCGGTATACGACATCGCTCTGAACTTGGGCGGCCAGCAGCGGTTCAGCAACATCTGGTGGGCGAGCCTCGGGGTCCGCAGCGCCACCTACGCCGTGCTGCTCGGTGGTCTGATCGTCAACACGGCCTCCCAGCTGCAGCGCCTCGAGCGTTACGCGACGACCGAGCTGGCCCGCGCCGAGGGCGAGGTCAACAGCTGGGCCGAGGTCACCGAGCGGTTGCTGGGGGCCACGTCGGCGCTGTCCGCGGCGGTGACGGCGGACGACGTCGCGGTGCTGCTCACGGCGGCCGGAGCGGGAGCCATCGAAGCGGACGACGCCGTCATCTACCTGGCTGATCACGAGTCCGGCGGGCGCCTGCGACTGATCGGAGACCTGCGCGATCAAGGCGTCGACCATT
Source organism: uncultured Actinomycetota bacterium (assembly GCA_963839015.1). GTDB lineage: Bacteria > Actinomycetota > Actinomycetes > Frankiales > Frankiaceae > DATAZK01. Next base: position 167,135 of record CAWITL010000008.1, read on the forward strand.
GGGTTGACGCGAAGGATGGGACGCCCTACTCCGATGTGCTGAAGTCCCGCTCAGCGATTTTCCTGGAGAACTCGGCGCAGATCGGCGCCGCCTATCCGGGCTACCCCGGCATTCGTCGCGATGCCCGGTATCGGGTCCAGTCGCTGGCGGCCCTTCCGCTGGTGGCCGGCGACATCCCCGTGGGGGCCCTCGTGCTCGCCGGCTCCAGGCCCCGCGAATTCCGCCGGCTCGAACGCGAACTTCTCTCAGCGCTGGTTCGCGTCGGAGCTCAGGCCCTGCAGCGGGCCCTGCTGTTCGAGCAACGATCGTCGCTGGCAACCACGCTTCAGGAGGCGCTGCTGCCTCAGAGCCTGCCCTCGCGGGTCGATGTCGATCTGATCGGGCGTTACTTGCCCGCGACGGCAGGAGTCGAAGTCGGCGGCGACTGGTATGACGTGCTGGAGCTCGGGGACTCGCGGCTCTTGCTCGTCGTCGGTGACGTGATGGGCAAGGGCGTGCCGGCCGCCACCCTGATGGGGCAGATGCGCAGCGCGGTGCGCACGTTGGCGGCCGTCGATCCCGATCCGGCTGCCATCCTGAGCGGTCTCGATCTGCTGGCCAGGGGTTTTGCGCTGGACGACATCGTCACCCTGGTCATCGTGTCGCTCGACGCCGAAACGGGTGCCGCGGTGATCGCGAATGCCGGTCACCTGTCCCCGCTCATTTTCGCGCCCGATCAGCCCGGGGCACCGGCGATCACGGGGCTGAACCTGTCTCCGCCGATCGGCGTGCCCGTGTCCGGTCCGCGGGCCAGCAGCCAGCTCACACTGCCGCCCGGAGCGGGCTTGCTCTTGCTCACCGACGGGCTCGTGGAGGAACGCGACAGCGACCTCGATGTACGAATGACGTCACTCACTGAGCGCGCCACCGAGCTGCTGGCCGACCCGGACGCCGATCTCGAAGCGGTGGCAGACGCACTCGTGCAGCCGCGTGTTCATCGGGACGACGACGTCACCGTGCTGCTCGCCAGGCTCCGGACACCCGTAGCGGCTGGCGACAACGGCGCCCGGCCCCCGCACGCCACCTGCCTGCTCCGGGTCGAGCTCGAGCACGACCCAGCGGCGGCGGCCACCGCCCGGGGACTGGTGCGCGACGCGGTGCTCGCCGACAGTCCTTCGACCTCCGATGACTTGTTGGACGCGATGCTGCTGGTCACCAGCGAGCTGGTGACGAACGGGCTACGACACGGTGAGCCTCCGGTCTCACTCACTGTGGATCGAAAGGGCCACCGGCTGCGCCTCACGGTCACTGATGAGGGCTCGCGGATCCCCAGGCCGCGGCTGGCCAGTCCCGAAGCGACGGGTGGGCGCGGCCTTTTCCTGGTCTCGGCCCTGTCGACGGCCTGGCGGATCGAGCCGCACAGCGGCGAACGGCTCGGCGGCGCGTCGGGCACCTCGGTATGGGCCGAATTCGCGCTCTAGGTCACGGCGCGGCCGGCTGGTCCGTGGTACACCCGAGGACATGCAGGCGACGGACGCTTCCAAGACGCCCGAGTCGGAACCACCGACAGCCCCGACAACCCCGACAGAGTCTGCCGCCGCCCCGCCGGCGCCACCCCGCCCTGCTGCACCTGCGACCCGGCGCTGGCTGCACTGGCTGAAGATTGCCGCGCTGGTGGTCGTACTGCCCGTCATCGCGTTGCTGCTCGGGCTGCTGATCGCCTGGATCGTTCATCTGATCCGCGGCAACCCGACCACCCACCCCGCCGCGACCGTCGTGCCGCCAGTGGCCTCGGTTGCCCCGAGTCCAGTGGCTCCGAAGAAACCGGCGCCCGTGGTCGTACCGAGTGACTGGGTGGCGGAAGACGCGCCGCCGGTAGGTCTCACCTTCAGCCACCCGCCGGATTGGATACGCCGCACGTCCACTCCGGAGGTGCTGCGTTTCGAGCCCGCTGCCCCAGCCTCCACCGCTCCCGGGATCGAGGGGGTGGGTGCCGGGATCGAGACTGCGGCCAATCCAGCCCAGGCGGTCAGTGAATTCGCTACGCGGGTCTATGGAACGCAGCCGGGATTCGCCGCCACGGCCGTCACTCCAGTCGCCGCCAGCACGTCAGGGGCGCACCCCGGTGAGCAGCAGGGGATCGTGACCTACCTGCGCTCGGGCGTCGCGGTGCGGGTCGTCATCCACAGCTTCCGGGCAGGCGGCGAAACGGTGCTGGTGCTGGGACGGTCAGCGAATGCCGTGCCGGCCCGTGCGGCGCAGTTGGAGTCGTTTGCCGAGGCCTCGGTGAAGCTCAGCTGACGCTGTGCAGGCTCGAGGCCGGCTGCGGCGGTTGGGATTCCTGCACGCAATCTCGATAGGCCTCGAAGGACGCGGCCGCCAGCGCCACCAGCCGGCTGACGTGATCGATGTCCCTGCTGACGCGTCGCTCCCCGGCCGGGCCGGCCGCCAGCAATTCGGAAAGGCAGCGATCAACTGCCCGCTGCGCCTGGAGCCAACCGAGCAGCAGCCGAGCCCGTTCCAACGAGACAGGCTCGGTGGAATGCTCGCTCAACGCTTCCTCCTCGGCGGAACGCAGCCAGCGAGGTCGCGGCCTTGCCATCACCTTGCCCTTCCGGGGCGTCTCGCGCAGCTGTTCTGACGGATCTGTGGATAGCGCGCGCACATCTGTGGATAGCGCTGAGAGATGCGCTAACGCCTTGTGGTGACTAGCTTCCGGTTAGTGGGCGCAGTGCTGTGGTTTCGGCGTGATTTGCGCCTTTCTGATCATCCGGCACTCCTCGCCGCCTGCGATGCCGCCTGTGACGCTGCCTCGGCCGAAGGGGAGCCGGCCACCGGCCCAGTGGCGCTCTTCGTGCTCGACGATGTCTTGCTCAAGGCGTCGGGTGCGGCCCGGATCTCGTTTCTTTACAGCTGTCTGCGGACGCTCAACGAACAGCTGGAGGGACGCCTCGTCATCCGGCGCGGCGATCCCGTCGAGGTGATACCCGCGGTCGCGGCTGAGGCGGCCGCGAGCACGGTCCACGTGAGCGCCGATTTCGGTCCATATGGAGCCGAGCGTGACCGTCGGGTCGACATGGCCCTGCAGCGTCAGGGCATCAGCCTGGTGCGCACCGGTTCGCCGTACGCAGTCGCCCCCGGCCGGGTGCTGAAAGCCGACGGCGAGCCCTACCGCGTATTCACTCCCTTTTCGCGGGCTTGGCGGGCTCACGGCTGGCGGGCACCCGCAATGCCACCATCGGCGGCAGGGGCGTCGCAGTCCATCGATTGGATGTCGCTCGAGGGTCTGGGCGTACCCGATTCGCCTGCGCTTGGAGAGACGTCGTTGCCGCCGGCCGGGGAAGCGGCTGCGCAGCGCCGGCTGAAGCGGTTTCTTGGTGAGGTTCACGACTACCACCGCGGGCGGGACGAACCGGCTAAGGACGCCACCTCCCGGCTCTCGCCCTACCTGAAATTCGGCTGCCTGCATCCGCGCACGATCCTGTCCGAGCTCAGGGCGCTCACTGACGAAGAGCGCGCCTCTCCGGGGGTGCTGGCCTTCGAGAACGAGCTTGCCTGGCGGGAGTTTTATGCCGACGTGTTATGGCATCAGCCCCACTCTGCCCGCGCCGATCTGACACCGGCGTTGAGCGGCCTCGAGTACGAGGACGTGACAACCGGCCGGGGCGCCGAGCATTTCGAGGCATGGAAGACGGGGCGGACCGGCTATCCGATCGTTGACGCCGGGATGCGTCAGTTGCTCGCCGAAGGATGGATGCACAACCGGGTGCGAATGATCGTCGCGTCCTTCTTGGTCAAAGACCTTCATCTCTGGTGGCGACCGGGCGCGCAGTGGTTCATGGATCGGCTGGTGGACGGCGACCTTGCCTCCAACAGCCACGGCTGGCAATGGGTGGCCGGTACGGGCACGGATGCGGCCCCCTACTTCCGCGTCTTCAATCCCGTGCTGCAAGGACAGAAGTTCGACCCGGATGGCGAATATGTACGGCGATACGTTCCGGAGCTGCGCGAGAGCGGGCTGACCGGAAAAGCGATCCACACGCCCTGGGCCGCCGGGCACCGGGCGCCGCCGGCGTACCCGCCGCCCATCGTGGAGCACTCCGTGGAGCGGAGCGAGACGCTGCGCCGATATGCCGCCACCCGCGGCGGGTAGCCGGTCCTTCACAGCCGAGGCACATGTTGTGGCGCCCTTGTGTCAATCCTGTTAAGGCTCAACTCTCATTTTGCCGATGCACTTGTCGGATCGGCGGTGGCCGGCCATGCGGGCAAGGCCCGGGGTGGCCCGGTCGGTCGGGCCGGCGGTCCGGTGGTCCGGTGGGCAAGGGAGATGTAGACGTTGAGCACCCTCACACGCGAACGAGCATCGTCGCCCAGCGTTGCCGATGATGGCTCGGGGCGACGCCATCTTCGGGGCCGTTGCCGTGCTGATCGCTTTGCTCGCGCTGGTCGCGAAGCTCGCCGGGGTCTTCGGGTAATCGCCGGATTTCCCCGGACCCGGTAGGCACCAGAGCCAAGGCTCGGTAGGCATGAGGGATGGACACCCCCTTTCCGGGAGCGGCACGCTGGATTCCACCGGACGCGAAGACGGCGCCGCTGCCCTCGCTCGTGGAGGCGCTGAGCACTTGCCAGGGGTGCGATCTGGCGGCAAACGGCTCGCGTCCCGTCTTCGGCGAGGGTCCCGATCCGGCACGGTTGGTGATCATCGGCGAGCAGCCGGGCGACGTCGAGGAGCGCCGCGGACGTCCTTTTGTCGGCCCAGCGGGAAAATTGTTGGACAGGGCACTCGACCAAGCGGGTATCGACCGCCGCCTGGCCTGGGTCACAAACAGCGTTTTGCACTTCAAATTCACACAATCGGCGCCTGGTCAGCGGCGGATTCATCAGACGCCGGACGCGCAGGAGGTGGCGGCCTGCAAGCCCTGGCTGGAGGTTCAGCTGAACCGGCTGCGCCCACAGGTGGTGATCTTGCTAGGCGCGACCGCGGCGAAGTCGCTGCTAGGGGCCTCTTTTCGAGTGACCCGGCAACGCGGGGAGTTGATACCGGGGCCACCGGGCAGCGGCGCCCAGCTCATCGCGACCATCCACCCCTCTGCGGTGTTGCGGGGTGACGACGACGCCCGCGAGGCGATGTTTGAGGGATTGGTGGCCGACTTGCGTGTCGCCGCAAGGGCTCTGGGTAATCAATCTGGGTGAATCAAGTCACAGGGCTAACCCCCGTGACGGATGGGAGGCAGTCCGCTAGCCTTTTCAGGTCGGACGCAACTGGAATGGACGGAACACCAGACGTCCGATGTCCGTTGAGTCAGGTGCGGGCTTAGTCGAACGGCCCATACGCCGCCAACGATACCGCCAGCAAAGCCCTACTTGATTTCTTACCTACCAAAAGTTCCCACTACCACCTGCCCCGAACTGCCTGAGAAGAGCCGCCACGTGACGCCCCCTACCTTGACTTCTTCTTCCCCTAATCCTCCCGCGACCAAGTCGCGTCGTTCTCGTGCCGCAGGCGCCCACGCGCGCGCTGCGGCTCCTGCTGCAACGACTGCTACCACCGGATCCACCGGATCCACCGCTGTTGATGAGGTTGAAGAGCTCGAAGTCCAGCAAGTTGTCGATCTGGTCAATCGCGGACGCGATGCCGGAGAGCTGACCCTGCGTGACCTGCGCGAGACGCTGGTCGCCGCCGACCTCGGTTCCGAACTGCTGCCAGCCCTGGTTCGCCGCCTGGCTGACGCCAAGGTCGAAATCGTCGAAGACGAGCGCGACCCCCGTCCGGCCGGCCCGGTTGACTCCGGCTCCGGCACCGGCGACCTCGTCCGGCTGTACCTGCGCGAGATCGGAAAGGTCCCGCTGCTCAACGCCGAGCAGGAGGTCGACCTCTCCAAGCGCGTCGAGGCCGGTCTGTTCGCCGACTTCAAGCTGAAGAACGGCGGGGAGATGACGCCGAGTCTTCGGCGTGACTTCAACGCTCTCGTACGCGATGGCCGGGCGGCAAAGCAGCAGTTGATCAGCGCTAACCTGCGGCTCGTCGTTTCGGTGGCCAAGAAATACACCGGCCGCGGCATGACGCTGCTCGACCTGGTGCAGGAGGGCAACCTAGGCCTTATCCGCGCCGTCGAGAAGTTCGACTACGCCAAGGGCTACAAGTTCTCCACCTACGCGACCTGGTGGATTCGTCAGGCGATCGGCCGCGCCATGGCTGACCAGGCCCGCACGATCCGTATCCCCGTGCACCTGGTGGAGCAGCTCAACCGGCTGACCCGCCAGCAGCGCCAGTTGGTCACCAGCCTCGGCCGCGAGCCAACGGATGAGGAGCTGGCCGAGGCCCTCGACATCTCCGTCGAGCAGGTCGCGGATCTGCGCCGTATCAGCCAAGACACGGTCTCCCTCGAGACGGCAGTCGGCGACGACGGCGAGTCAGTGCTCGGTGACTTCATCGAAGACGCCGACGCTGTCGTTCCGTCCGATGCCGCCGCCTTCGGCGCGATGCAGGACGAGCTCCACGGCGTACTGCACTCGCTGCCCGAGCGCGAGCGGGAAGTCATTCGGCTGCGCTACGGCCTGGTCGATGGCCGCCAGCACACGCTGGCCGAGGTCGGCTCCCGGCTTGGGCTCACCCGTGAGCGCATCCGTCAGATCGAGAAGGAGACCCTGCGCGAGCTGCGGTCGGGCACCACGTCCCGCCGCCTCCGCGAGTACCTCGACTGATCCCGTTTCACCCAAGACGCCCGGCCATTCTTCGGCCGGGCGTCTTGTGTCTCTGGCCTGCCCGCCGTATCTGCGGCGCCACGGTGTGGTGGCGCTGGGACGCCACACGCCTATGGCGCCGCGGGGTCGTGCGGGTCTGATTTTTCGGCCAGCGCGGGCAACTCGGACTGCTCCGCGATGAGGTCGGGGCGGTAGCGGCGGAAGCTGGGGACGGCGGCGGCCAGTACGGCGACCCCGATCAGCACGGCTATCCCACCGCTGACCACGGCGCCGGGCAGCGGGAACAGGGACGCGGCGACGCCGGATTCCAGGTCGCCGAGGCGGGGCCCGCCGCTGACCACGACGACGAAGACTCCCTGCAGCCGGCCGCGCATGTGGTCGGGGGTGGCGGTTTGGAGGATGACTCCGCGGAAGACTGCGCTGATGGCGTCGGCGGCTCCGGAGACGGCGAGTATCAGCAGCGCCGGGACCAGCGACTGCACCAGGCCGAAGGCGACGATGGCGGCACCCCAGACCGCGACGGATATAAGCACTGCGAGTCCTTGCCGGCGCACCCGGCTGAACCATCCGCCGAAGATCGTCCCGATGAGGCCGCCGGCGGCGAGAGCGGTATAGAGCAGGCCAACTGTGCGCGCGCCGCCGCCGAATCGGTGGACGGCGAGCGCTGGGAAGAGCGCCCGCGGCATCCCGAAGATCATCGCCACCAGGTCCACGGCGAAGGTCATGGTGAGCACCGGTTGGGTACGCAGGAAGCGCAGTCCCTCGAGCACGCTCGCCGAGGACGCCTTGGTGCCCCCGCCTTCGGGCAGCAAGGCCGGCAGCCGCCAGACGCTGTAGAGCGCGGCGACGTAGCTCAGCGTGTCGACGCCGTAGGTGATTCCCAGTCCCGGGCCGGAGATCAGCAGCCCGGCGACGAGTGGCCCGACCGTGGTGGCCAGGGTCATCGAGGCGTAGCTCAACGCCCCCGCTGCCGGCAGGTCGGTGAGAGGCACCAGCCGCGGGATGATGGACGAGCGGGCCGGGCTGTCGACCCCGGCGAGCAGGGCCATCAGGGCCGCGAGTACGTAGAGCACGGTGACCGAATGCAGCTCCAGGACGGCCTGCAGGACGAGCAGCCCGGAGGTAGCGGCGAGGCCGATCGAGGTCAGGATGGCCAGCTTGCGGCGGTCCATCGAGTCGGCGATCGCGCCGCCGTAGAGCCCGCCGACAAGCAGCGGGAAGAACGTGACCAGGCCGAGCAGTCCGACGTTCAGCGAGCTGTTGGTGAGCGCGAAGATCTGCACCGGAAGCGCGACCAGCGTGAGCTGGGTGCCGGACTGGGAGACGAGCTGCCCGAGCAGCAGCCGCCGGTAGGCGGGGGAGCGCCTGGCCGGACCGAGATCGGTGAGGATCTTGCCGTACCAGGGGCGTGCCAGCACGGTCGGTTGGCTCAGGGTCCGAGCCTCTCGCGCAGCCACTGGCCGGCTTCCTGGCGGAAGCGAATTCGGTCATGTAGCCGGTCGGGCCGTCCCTGCCAGAATTCGAGGTGCTCGGGACGGAGCCGGTAGCCGCCCCACTCCGGCGGGCGCGGGACCGGCCCGCCTTCGAAGCGTCGGGCGACGGCCGCCAGCCGCTGGTCGAGCTCGTCCCGGCCGCCGGGCAGCGGCTGGGACTGCGGGCTGGCCCATGCCGCGAGCTGAGCCCCGTGCGGGCGGGCGGCAAAGATGGCGTCCGACTCGGGGGCAGACACCCGGGCGACCCGGCCTTCGGCGTGCACCTGGCGTTCCAGGTCGATCCAGCTGAAGCACAGCCCCGCATACGGGTTCGCGGCCAGGTCGGCGCCCTTACGCGAGGCGTAGTTGGTCGCCCAGACAAACCCGCCGTCATCCCACGACTTGAGAAGCACCGTCCGGGCCCTTGGACGGCCGAGCGAGTCAGCGGTCGCCAGCACCATTGCCTGCGGCTGGTTAAGGCCTGCAGCGTCGGCAAACCAGCGCTCGAACTGCTCCGTCCAGGTAGCAGCTACCGCCTCATCGTCGAGTCGGCCGGAGCCGTAGTCTCGGCGCAGATGGGCGGTATCGGGCATGGGTCCAGTCTCGCCTATCGATGAGTTTCAGGCTGTTTGGCGCGGATGGTGTGGACGAAGGAGACAAGGCAGATGGCGGAGTCAGATTTCAAGCCCGGCCTCGAGGGCGTCATCGCCTTCGAATCTGAGATAGCAGAGCCCGACCGTGAGGGTGGCGCGCTGCGCTACCGCGGTGTGGACATCGAAGACCTGGTCGGCAGTTACTCGTTCGGAAACGTCTGGGGGTTGCTCGTCGACGGTGAGTTCGCGCCGGGCCTGCCGCCGGCCGATCCCTACCCGGTGCCGGTGCATTCGGGCGACATCCGGGTCGACGTGCAAAGCGCGATCGCGATGATGGCTCCGGCCTGGGGCATGGAGCAGCTGATCGACATCAGCGACGAGCAGGCGCGTAACGACGTAGCCCGGATCTCTGTCACGGCGATGTCCTTCGTCGGGCAGGCCGCCCGCGGCCTCGGCATGCCGATGGTTCCCCAGAGCGAGGTCGACAAGGCCAAGACGGTCGTAGAGCGGATGATGATCCGCTGGCGGGGTGAGCCCGACCCCAAGCATGTGCAGGCCGTCGACGCGTACTTCGTGAGCGCTGCTGAGCACGGGATGAACGCGTCCACCTTCACGGCCCGGGTGGTGGCCTCGACCGGCGCTGACGCCGCCGCCTGCATCTCGGCCGCGATCGGCGCGCTTTCGGGTCCTTTGCACGGCGGTGCCCCGTCACGGGTGCTGAAGATGCTCGACGATGTCGAGCGCGAGGGCGACGCCCGCCGCTACGTCAAGAAGCTGCTGGACTCCGGTGAGCGGCTGATGGGCTTTGGCCATCGCGTCTACCGGGCGGAGGACCCGCGTGCCCGCGTCCTGCGACGGACGGCCCGCGAGCTGGGTTCGCGGCGCTTCGAGGTCGCTGAGGCGCTGGAGACGGCGGCCCTGGCTGAACTGCACGAGCGCAAGCCTGATCGCGTACTCGCGACCAACGTCGAATTCTGGTCGGCGGTTGTGCTGGATTACGCCGAGGTGCCGGCGCACATGTTCACCTCGATGTTCACCTGCGCACGTACGGCCGGCTGGAGCGCCCACATCCTGGAGCAGAAGCGCACCGGACGGTTGATCAGGCCGTCTTCGCGCTACATCGGCCCCGGCCCCCGCAAGCCATCTGAGGTGAAGGGCGCGTAAGCGCCGAATACTCTGGAGCGCATGGCCCCGACGATCCAGATTCCTGCTGACCTGCTGCCCAAAGACGGCCGCTTCGGATGCGGTCCGTCGAAGGTGCGGCCCGCTCAGCTGGAGGCGCTCGCCGCCACCGGGAGCTTGCTACTGGGCACCTCGCATCGGCAGCAGACCGTGAAGTCGTTGGTCGGCAGGCTGCGGGAGGGGCTCGCCGAGCTCTTCACGCTTCCTGACGGCTACGAGGTCGTGCTTGGGCTGGGGGGCGCGACCGCGTTCTGGGACATCGCGACGTTCGGCTTGATACGCGAGCGCTCCCAGCACGCCGTCATGGGGGAGTTCTCCTCCAAGTTCGCCGCCTCGGCGAAGGGTGCTCCGTTCCTGGCTGCTCCCAGCATCGCCGCGGCGGATCCGGGGAGCGCTCCCCGGTTCGTCGCCGAAGCCGGCATCGACGCCTACGGGCAGCCGCACAACGAGACGTCGACCGGCGTGATGATGCCGGTGGAGCGGGTCTCGGGAGCTGATGAAGGTGCCCTGCTGCTCGTCGATGCGACCAGTGGCGCGGGTGGGCTGCCCGTCGATCTGGCCGAGTGCGACGCGTATTACTTCGCTCCCCAGAAGTGCTTCGCCTCCGACGGTGGGCTCTGGGTCGCGCTGATGTCGCCGGCGGCCGTCGGCCGGGTAGCGGAGATCGCCGCCACGGACCGGTGGATCCCGCCCTTTTTCGACCTGACGACGGCGATCGACAACAGCCGGCTGAACCAGACGTACAACACCCCGGCACTGGCGACGATCTTCATGTTCGCCGAGCAGGTGCACTGGATGCTCGATCAGGGTGGCCTGAAATGGTGCGTCGAGCGCACCACGGATTCCTCGACCCGGCTCTACGACTGGGCCCAGAAGTCCAGCTACGCCGAGCCTTTCGTCACCGAGCCGGAGTACCGCTCACTGGTCGTCGGCACGATCGACTTCGATTCCTCTGTCGATGCCGCGGCGGTGGCGGCTGTGCTGCGCGCGAACGGAATCCTCGATACGGAGCCGTATCGCAAGCTGGGCCGCAATCAACTGCGAATTGGCATGTTTCCGGCCATCGAACCCAGCGACATCGACGCGCTGACGGCATCCATCGACCATGTGATCAGCCGGCTCTGAGCCCAGGATGCGTTGATGCACGTTCCTGAGCTGCGCACCACCAGCCGCCGCGCCGATCGGGCGGCAGCAGCGCTCTGGCGCGAGGAACGTCGGATTCGCCGCGAGGAAGGCGAAACGCAGCCGCTGCAGATGGCGCTGGTCACCGACGGGAGCGATCGGGGACTGGCGGAGCAGGTACGCGCCGGGGGTGCCGAGGTCGTCGGCCTGCTGGCGCCGGAGGCTTTGGAATCGCTGGCGTGGGCCGCGGAGGCGGAGGCCGCTCATGGCTACAGCGCGCTGGATGCGCTCGCCTCCGACGCGGTGGACTCCGCCTGCCTTGATCTGCCGCTTCCGGAGGCCTGTCGGGTCGCGACCCTGCTGCTCGAGGACGGCGTCAATATCGTGCTCGCGCGGCCGGAGACCCCTGATCGGTCAGAGGTACGCGCGCTGCTGGATGCCGCTTCAACCGGCAATTGCTCGGCCACGTTGGGGTTGCGTACTCGAGCCTGGCCGTCCCTGTCGGCGACGGTGGGACTGCTGCCCGGGCTCGGCCCGCTCTCGCAGCTCACGGTCATCGGCTGGCCCGCCGGCCGGGCGGCCCGGGCCGAACTCTGCGACGTCGTCCGCCGGCTGTGTGGCGATGTGGTCGCGGTCTGCGGGAGCGCCTCCTCCATGCCGGCCCACGAGCTGGCACCCGCGGCGCCCGTCACCCTCTCGCTGCTCACGGCGACCGGCACGACCGTGATCGCCCACGAATCCCCGCGCTCGACCTTCCTCGATGCCCAAGTCACCCTGGTGGGCACCGCCGGCCGCGCCGTCGTCATGCAGCGCAGCCTGCGGGTCTCTGACGTCGACGGCGTGCGAGATGTGACGGTAGGGGCACCCGTCGACGCCGTGCGTATCGCCACCGAGGGGTTACGGGACGAGCTGGCCGGTGATTGGAGTGCGGCAGCGGGCCTCGGGGACATCCTGGCGGCGGCCCGGGTGCTCGAACTGGCAGCCCGGTCGTATGAGACCGATAGCTGGGTTGAGGTCTGAGGGCCGATCCGGTTGGGCTGGCTGGAGCTCACGCGCCCGCGAGGCGGTCGAGCACCGGGATGACGTCGCTCAAAGCTCCGAGTTCCTGCGGGGAGAGCTCGCTGAGGCGGGCGCTCAACCACTCATCGCGCCGGCGGCGATCGGCGGCCAGCAGCGCCCGCCCCGGATCAGTGATCGTGATGAGCACCTGCCGTCGATCACCCGGCCGGGTCTCCCGGTCGACCAGCCCGCCCTCGGAAAGACGGGTGACCACCCGCGTCATGGAGGGCGGAGCTACTTTTTCCACCGCTGCGAGCTCACCCACCGGCAGCGGGCCGTGCCGCTCCAGAGTGGCGAGCGCGGCCAGATGGGTGGCGGACAGGCCGACATCGTCACGCTCCTGGCGCATCCGCCGCGAAAGGCGCATCACCGAGATTCGCAGTGCTGCCGAAAGGCTCGGGTCCGCAGGGGCGCTCACGACCTCAAAGTAGCCGTCCGCCTTGCCGGGGTTAGCGTATTTGTATGGCCCGCCGCCCGGATCCAGCGCCGCTGCCCTACGACGGCGTCCGCACGGTCACGGTCGGCACCATCGTCTGGCTGGTCGCGCTGATCGTGTTGCTGCCGTTCTGGACCCGGCTCAACGACGACGGCCACCTGTGGTGGATCGCGACGGCGGCGATTGGTTTCGGTCTCGGCGTGCTGGGGGTCTGGTACTGCCGTCGACGGTCAGTGCGGCTGCGCGGCCAAGGCCGCAACGTCGGCGAGGGCTAGGCGAGGCTAACCGTCGAGTTCGGTCTCGGCGCGTAACAGCTCCCGGGACTGCGGATCGCGCAGCTCAGAGGCCAGCGTGTGGCGTTCGCCCCACCGGCCACCAACCCAGGCCAGCGAGCGGGCCTGGCCCTCAGGACTCCCGTCGTGCAGATCTCCGAACCATGTCACGCGCTGCTCCACCCCGTCGGCATCGCGCACCGTGAGCGGCGATCGCCGGACGAGCTCAAAGCTCGCCACGCTGCTGGCCAGGGGGAGGCCGAGCATTCGGGCGACGGCACTGGCCCGCTCCGAAGGCACCCGCACGCCTGCCCAGTGACCCAACAGCGGCAGCAGGTCGGGCCGGTCGATGACGACCACGTGCGTTCGATCGATGACGCCGGTGGGAGTGCGTATGCGATCAGGAGGATCTTCATCGGGATCATCCAGCGCCTCTGCCACCTGCAGATAGATCCGCCGGGCGGCGGGCCAGCCGAGCTCGCGCCGCGGATCGCCGAGCCGATCCAGCAGGTCGTAGAGGTCCGCCGGGTCGCTCAGCGCGGCCACCGTCGTACGCACGCCGATCGCGGCCAGGAATCCGGCATCGATATCAGGGGGTGCCGGCTCGTAGAGGCCGTCGAGCTCGCCGGGCAGCGCCGTCTCACCAGGCAGCAGATCCCCGGCCATCACCGGGTGCGCACCGAGCCACCAGCAGGTGTACGGGGAGGCCAGAACCTCTGCGCGAAGTGCGCCGCCGGCCAGTACGTGCAGGGCGGCGGGCCAGCGCACCAGTTCCAGATCGCGGACCGCGTGGAAATGCTCGATGACGGGACTGTCGCCGGCTGCCCGTTCGGCGATCCACTGATCAGAACCGTCGAGTTCGAGCAGCACCGGGTCGTCCGGGTCAGCGAGCACGTGTTCGGCGCGCAGGATCCCGAAAGTCCCCAGCACACCGGCGGCCTGAAGGACTTGGGGTGAGTACGCCTGCGTCACATCAGCGGCCAACTTCCCGAAGGGTGCGTCCGGACTGATCACCTGCGCGAGTGCGCCACCGGGAAGCAGCAGCTCGCCGGCGGGCCACAGGTCACCGTCGGCGCCGGGCAGCAGCAGCCGTTCACCGAGATCGGCAGGCACGCCCTGGGGCGAGGGACCAAGCGCGGTGATCAGCGCCAGCGCTGTCTGATACGGAACGTCTTTGGCTGTCACGGCCTCGTCAGCCAGCAGGGTGGCGGGGTCGGCGTTGACGGCTCCGAGACCGCGCAGCAGCTCGCCGGCCGGTCCCGTGGCGACGAGCGGGTCGGCCAGCCGCAGGTCAAGACCGGTCACCGCGGCCGCGTCCAGTTCGGGCCCGGGCAGCAGCACCCCGCGCGGCCCGGTGACCAGCCGGCCATCGGCGAGCGGAACCGGTAGTGCGGCCAGCGCGTCGCGATCGGGAATGGCCGCCAGGGCTGGGTAGAGGTCGGCCCACCACTGCGCCGGCCGGGCCAGTCCCGCTAAGAGGGTGACCAGCTCTCCGGCTCCCATCTCGGTGACGCCGAGCACCCGGCGGGCGGCCGCCCAACGCGCGCTGGTGTAGCTCGCGGGCAGCAGGGCGGGCAGGTCATCGGTCAGCAGCTCGGTGACCCGATCGCCCGCGGGGCCCAGTTCGAGCGTGACCGCCTCATCCCCGCGCCGCCCGTCGGGAAGCATCCGCGCGTGAGGCAGTAGGTCGCGTAATGCATCGGTGATGGCCGCGTCCGCTGGCCCGGCGGGCAGTCCCGTCGGGACCAGTCGGAGGTCGCCGGTGCGTACGGCCAGTTCCACCAGCGTGGCGGCCACCTCGGCAAGCATCGCGTCTGCCAGCGGTCCGGCCGCGATTCGGCGCCGTCCCGGATCGACGGGGATCGAGGCGACGATGAAGGCGGGTAGTGACAACGGCTCATCGGTCGGCTGGGGGGCCCGCAGGACCATCGGCAGGTCGCCCGGCCAGTCCCCTTCGGGCAGCAGCGCGCGAATCTCGTAGGTGTCTCGGCTCTGCTCCTCGACGCCGCGGGTCGCCAGCAGCTCGTCCGGGATCTTCCCGCGGCGCCTGACGCCGGTCCACCGGGTGCCGTTGAGTACGGCATCTGCCCCGCCCCACAGGCAGGTGAAGGTGCGGTCCCCTTTGTCTCCGGTTTTGTAGCCGGCCTTGAAGACGTCGTTGTGGACACCGCTGGTGTCGACGCGGATCTCGGCCAGAGCCGGCAGGACCAGCAATAGGGTCGGATCCAGTTCGGCGATCAACCGGCTGGCCACGGCCAAGCCGGCGGCGGCCAGCGGCAGTCGGACCACGGTGTCGTAGCCGCCCGGAACCAGAGCGTTCGCCTTGGGCTCTAACGGAAAGGGCAGCCGCAGCACCGGGACGTCGCCGCCCCGCCGGTTGAGCTCGGTCGCCAGTGCCGGGATGGCGGCGATCTTGGCCTGAGTCTCGGCTCTGGACCAGCGAACACCGCCGGAACGACTGATCAGCTCCGGCTCGGTGGTCACGCTCAGCGTCGCAGCGAACCCGACTCCGAAGTGCCCGACGCTGGACGCGGCCCGTTTGGCCGATGCGCGCAGGGTTGCGGCCGCCGAAACACCGGCGGCAGTGAGCCTGGAGCCGGTGTTGGCGACCTCCAGCAGATCGTCAGTCAGCCGGATGAGCACCTTTCCGCGGGTGCCGGTGTCGGCGGCCGCGTCTGCCGCGTTCTGCAGCAGCTCGACGATCAGCCGGTCGCGGTAGGTGCCGAGTGCGGCGTCCTCTTCGGCGTTTGCATCCTCGCGGAAGCGGGCCGGGGCCGCCGCCCAACCGGCGAGCACCGCCCGGCGGATACCGGCGGTGTCGAACGGATCAGGAGTGGCCGTAGGGCTCCCCGTCCGTGCCTGCTCGGGCCTCTGCCCGGTCGACGGCACTGGGATCGTGGACCGGCTCCACCGCCTCTACTTCGTCATCGTCGAGCACCACCGGCTGCGGATGTGCCGACGGCAGCACCAGAGCCTCCGAGTGGGCGCCGCAGCCGTGGTCGTCCGCAACGACGGAGGCATCGTCAGGGGCGAATTCGTTGGTGCAGACCCCGAAGAGCTGGCCGAGGGCGCCGACCAGTCGGACGTAGAAACCGCAGGTGCCGCACTGTGCCGGAGCCGACCGGCTGATCGCCGCCGAGGGGCCCGGTTCGCCTTCGTACCACCGGGAAGCGGCGATCTCGCGGCCTTCGAGGGAGAGCACCCGTGGCCGTCCGAGACCGAGCTCGAAGAACAGCGAATCGTCGGACAGTTCCTCGACATCGGCGTTACGCAGCACCAGCCGCGGGTCGTCGGCGGCGGTCGGTAGCAGATCACCGACGCCGAGGTCGCCGGCCTGGACCCGGTCAGACCAGGGAACCCAGTCCGGCGCGAGCATGGAATCGTCGCCGGGCAGGAGCACGACCTCGTCGACCGTGACCACCTTGGCCCGCGGCGCGCGGGTGATGACGACGGCCCAGTACCAGCCCCGGTAAGCAGGCATCCGGCAGGCGAAGCGGTGCAGTACCAGGCGCTCGTCCTCCGCGGAGACCCCCAGCGCCTCCCCGACGAAGGCCGCTGATCCGGCCGTCTCCACAGCTGCGTCGTACGCCAGGTCACCGGCTGCCGCGCAGGCCGCGTCGGCGGCGCGGGAGCGGGTACGGACGGCGGTCAAAGTGCTCCGCTCGCGAGCCGATGTGTATGGCGGCGACAGGCCTCAAAAAGCGGCTGTTGAAAAGCTGCACGCAGCTCAGATTGGCGCATGCTGGAGGGGTATAGGGAAGCCACGTCTCTATGGTGCCCGAAAGGCACCGGGACCGACAGCCCACAGACAATCCACAGAAGAGTCCGCACATACTGGTAACGCCTTCTACTGCGAGCACGAGCGGGAGAGACTGGTAGGTCATGGGAGTGCAGGGGGCGTACGACGGAAGCGTCGGCCGGCTGCGCAGAGCCGCTCGCGCCGATGGCGCTGACAAGTCCGGCCTGGCCCCGCTCCTCGAGCTCTCGTTCTTCAGCTCCGCCGGCGACGCGCTGGTCACGGTGGCCCTCGCCGGCTCCCAATTTCTGTCGGTGCAGCCGGGCGAGGCGCGCTCGAAGGTCGGTCTCTACCTGCTCATCACGATGGTTCCCTTCGCACTGCTTGCCCCGGTCATCGGGCCGGCTCTCGACCGCTTCCCGAACGGTCGGCGGATCGCGCTGGGCCTGACGATGCTGGCCCGGGCGGCACTCGCTTTCTCACTGGCCCGCCACGTCAATTCGCTCTACCTCTATCCGCTCGCCCTCGGCTCGCTGGTGCTCTCCCGGGCATTCGGTGTCGCTCGCAGCGCGGTGGTGCCCAGGGTGTTGCCCGAGGGCTCCACGTTGGTCAAGGTCAATAGCCGGGTCACCCTGACCGGTGTCATCGCCGGCCTGGTGGTGGCTCCCTTGGGTTACGGGATCGCCCGGGTCGTCGGTTACCCCTGGATGCTGCGGCTGGGCGCGCTGGTCTTCGCGGTGGGGCTCTTCCTCGCCTGGGCCTTGCCCAGTCAGGTCGACAGCGCGGCGGGCGAGAAGCGGGCTCCGTCACCCGCCGCCGCCGCCGTGTCTGCGCAGCAGGGCACGCGGGTCCGCCGGATCCTCGGTGAGCTCCCGGCCGCGCTGCGCAGCGCCGCCTCGCTGCGGGCACTCGTCGGATTCCTGACCCTCTTCCTGGCTTTCCGGATCCGCGAGGACGGCGGCGGCCTGGGCTCGATCGCCCTGCTCGGTTTGGCGGCCGGGGTCGGCAGCGCCATCGGCGTGTTCATCGGCGGCCGCGTCAAGCAGTCCAAGCCCGAGGCGCTCATCGTGACCGGCCTGGTCGTCGCGCTCGGCACCACCATTGCGGCGGCGCTGCTCTACTCCATCGTCGCCGGACTGGTCGCGGCGCTGGTGGTGACCATGGCGGGCTCGATGAGCAAGCTGGGCCTGGACGCCGTCATCCAGCGTGACGTCGCGGAAGACACCAGGAATTCGGCTTTCGCGCGGTCGGAGACGGTGCTGCAGCTCTCCTGGGTCGTCGGCGGCGCAGTCGGTCTGCTGCCGCTACCCGGATGGTTCGGCTTCACCCTGGGCGCAGCCTTCATGCTGATCTCGCTGGTGAGCGAATCGGCGTCGCTACGGCGAGCCCGGCTCCACCGCCACTCGGAGCGTCACGGCCGGGTGGATGGTTCGCGCGACCGGATGGGCACCCTGAGCGAGTCCTGAGAGCGGACTGTGAGAGCCGTCGTGAGAGCGGTCGTCTGATCGTCAAGCGACTAACCTGAAGCGGTGGGCAATCGGGGTGGTGGCAGGCGGGCCCGCGCACTTTTGGCTCCGGTCGCGGTCTTGAGTCTGGGCGTCGCAACGGCCTGTGAGCAACCGACTCCGGGAGTGACGCTGCAGTCGGGCAACAACGTCGTTCGGGCCAGCGCTACGGCCTACAACAGCGGCGGCAAGCAGCTTGCCGGCTCCGACAAGGTGAAGGTGCTCAAGGCCCGTCCGGGCGCACCCGTCGGGATCGACGTCGACGGGTCGATCGCCCGCAGCGGGTGGACCGTGCACATCACGACGGGAAGCACCACCCTCAATTCCTCGGTGTTGAACAACCAGTACCACTTCTCTTTCGACGTCGGCAGCACCGCCACCCAGGTCGTCGTCTCCGAGCTCGGCTCCGGCTCCACCCCGAAAGGCCTATGGGTCTTCCAGGTGCAGCCGACCCTGCGGTGATGGGCAGGCTGCTCATCGTGACGGCGGTGGTGGCTGAGCGCGATGCGGTTGCGGGCGCGCTGGGGGCCGGGCGGGCGGTAACGATCGGGCCTTACGACGCGGTGCTCGACGGGACGGGACGAGACGTGACCGTCCTGGCGGGCGGCGTCGGGCCGGCTGCTGCAGCAGCGGCTACTGCCACCGCATTGACGCTCGACAGCACGTACACGCTTGTCGTGAGCGCCGGCATCGGCGGGGGCTTCGCCGACCGAGCCGCGGTGGGCGAAGTGGTCGAAGCCAGCGTGATCGTGGCGGCCGATCTGGGCGCCGAAACGGCCTCCGGTTTTGCGTCAGTTGCTGAGCTGGGGTTCGGTGCCGCCGAGTTTGCAGCGACCCCGTTGGGCGTCCGTTCGGCCAAGGCCGGCCCGATCTTCACGGTGTCTACCGTTACCGGCACGCAGGAGCGCGCGGCGGAGCTCGCCGGCCGGGGTGCTTTCGCCGAAGCCATGGAGGGATTCGGGGTCGCCGAAGCGGCGTTCCGTCACGGTGTACGTGTGGCAGAAATCAGAGCCATCAGTAATGCGGTCGGGGTCCGCGACCGTTCGAGCTGGGATATCCGCGGGGCGCTGGAAGCCCTCGCAACGGCCGCATCGCAATTGCCGGAGGTCAACGCATGAATGAGCCACTCGAGCTCGCTTTCTCACCCTGCCCGAACGACACGTTCGTCTTCCACGCCTGGGTGGCGGGGTTGCTGCCGGGGGCGCCCGAGGTCACCCCTGCGTACGCCGACATCGACGTCCTGAACGGTTGGGCCGCCCAGGGTCGTAGCGACGTGCTGAAGGTCTCTTACGCGGCGCTGCCGGGGCTGCTCAAGGAGTACGCGCTGCTGCCCTCCGGCGGTGCGCTGGGCCGGGGCTGCGGTCCCCTGGTCGTGACGGCGGGCCGTGATTCCCTCGTCGGCGCCCGGGTGGCGATACCCGGCAAGCAGACCACGGCTTACCTGCTCTTTCGGCTCTGGGCGCAGGGCCAGGGGGTCGCGTCCGTCGAGGTGCTGCCTTTCGACAAGATCATGCCCGCGGTCGCCGAGGGGTCGATCGATGCGGGATTGATCATCCACGAGTCACGATTTACGTATCCGAGCTATGGGCTCACGGCGCTGGTCGACCTGGGTGACTGGTGGGAGAGCGATACGGGGCTGCCGATCCCGCTCGGAGCGATTCTGGCGCGGCGTCGTTTCGGTCCCGAGCAGGTCGAGCGTCTGGCAACGACGATCCGGGCCAGCGTCGAGGCGGCCTGGGCTGACCCGAGCCTGTCGCGCGAGTACGTCCTCGAGTACTCCCAGGAGATGGCGCCGGAGGTCGTCGATCAGCACATCGCGCTCTACGTGAATTCGTTCACCGCGGATCTCGGCGAAGAGGGCTATGCGGCGATCACCGGTCTGCTTGACCGGGCAGTGGCGGCCGGCCTGACGGGGCCGCTCACCGGCCCGTTGCGCTAGCAGCATGACCACCTCGGGGGCGGGCGTGTACACACGCCCGATTGAGGCCGGAGATGAACTGGAAGCGGCCTGG
Organism: uncultured Actinomycetota bacterium; assembly: GCA_963839015.1. Classification (GTDB taxonomy): domain Bacteria; phylum Actinomycetota; class Actinomycetes; order Frankiales; family Frankiaceae; genus DATAZK01. The sequence continues at coordinate 187,208 of CAWITL010000008.1, forward strand.
CGGCTCGCCGGTCTGGCGTTCGGCTTCTCGCCCGGAGCCAGCTCCAGCCGGTCCGATCCGTCCGTGCTGCCGGTGGGTCAGACCTGGTGGGGGGCCTTCGATGACTCCGACCGGGTCATCGGGGTTGCCCGCGACATTTGGCATGACCAGTGGTGGGGAGGCCGCTGCGTGCCGGCCGCTGATGTCTCCGCCGTCGCGGTCATCGCCGAGGCGCGCGGACGTGGAGTCGGGCGGGCGCTCATGAAGGCCGTACTCGAGGGTGCGTACGAGCGCGGCGCGGCGGTCAGTGCTCTGTATCCGACGGCGAGCCAGGTCTACCGGGCGAGCGGTTGGGCGAGCTGCGGGCAGTTGCGCAGCGTGGATTTGCCGACCGCGATGTTGCCGACGGGTCGGGCAGCTCCCGGTGGAAAGCTGACGGTTCGGCCGGCCGATCCGTCAGGCACCGACCAGCCGGCCGTCCTCGACCTCTACACCCGGATCGCGCGGATCCGGGAAGGGCTGCTGAGCAGGCAGGGTCCCCCTTTCAGCCCCCCGCAGACCTGGCCCGAGGGCATCGATGGCATGACCCTGGTCGAGGAGGAGGGAAATCTGGTCGGCTACGCGAGCTGGGTGCGTGGTTCGGGCTACCGGTCCGAGGCGATCCTGGACGTGCCCGACCTGCTGGCGACCAGCGCCGAAGCCGCCCGTGAACTCGTCTCTGTGCTGTTGGGCTGGCGAAGCGTCACTCCGACGGTTCGGCTGCGGCTGCTGGACTTCGACCCGCTTTCGTTGATGCTTCCGGTCGAGGCCGGCACCAGGTTCGACGCCCGGCCCTGGATGCACCGCCCCGTCGATGTGGCACGGGCCGTAAGTGGGCGGGGATGGCCGGTGAGCCGGCGCGGCAAGGTGACGCTGCACCTACACGACCCCGTTGCCCCCTGGAACGACGGTGCGTGGGAGTTCGACGTCGCCGATGGCGATGCGGTGCTCACCCGGACCGCCAACCACCCGGACCTGCGGCTGCACGTGGCCGGCTTTGCCCTGCTCTATTGCGGCGTAGCGACCCCGGCGATGCTGCTGGAGGCCGGCCTGCTGCATGGTCCCACCGATGGAATCAGCGGGCTTGAACTGATCCGGCCGAAGTCCACCGCCCAGCTGCTCGACTATTTCTAGGTCGGCTTCTAGGGTCGGCCGTTCACGTCGGCTGGTTGGGGTCGAGATCCACCCGTACTTCCAGGATGTTGGGCCCGGCGGCGCTGGTGTGCAGCTCACCGAGCCGCTCGAGCATGCGCAGGGACGCCGTGTTGCTGGCCGCGACGAAGGTCAACAGCTTGCGGACCCCCTCCGGCCGCTCCGCGATGAGCTCGTTCAGCAACGCGGTGGCGACGCCCCGTCCCTGCCAGTCATCCTTGACCGTGACGGCGACGTCCGCCGTCTCCGGATCGTCCTGATAGCGCACCAGCCGACCCACACCCACCGCTACCTCGGGCTCGTCGCCCGGAAAGGCGATGAGCACCAGGGCTTGGTGATCCTGGCCGTCAACATCGTCGACCAGCCGGCGGATCATGCCCGCTGACAACGTGGCGACGGTCGACAGGAAGCGGTTGTAGCGCGATTGCTGCGACAGGCCCTTGAAATTCTCCTGCAGCCCCTGCCCGTCGTTCGGCGACAGCGTCCAGATCATCGCTGGAGTGCCGTCACGTAGCTGGAGCTCCTGGACCAAGGGCTTTAGGCGTCCAGCTCGTTGGCGACGGCGTGGACGACCTTGGCCACCTTCTGCGCCACCTTCTTGTCCGGATACTTTCCGCGGCGAAGATCGCGCTGCACGACGTCGAGCAGCTGAATCATGTCTTCGACCATCCCGTGCAGCTCCTGGGGATCGCGGCGCGGGGTGGTGGCCAGGCGAGGGGTCGCGGTGAGCACCTGCACCGAGAGCGCTTGCTCGCCTCGACGACCTTCGGCAACGCCGAACTCGACCTTGTCACCCGGTTTGAGCGCGGTCATTCCCGCGGGGAGCGCTGCCTTATGCACGAAGACGTCGCCGCCATCGTCGCGGCTGAGGAAGCCGAAACCTCGCTCAGGATCGAACCATTTGACACGACCGGTGGGCACCGTAGACCTAATTTCTTCATGCGGCGTGCGACAGCCGCGGGCGGAGCTCTTACTGGCGATGAGGAGGATATTCGTACCGGGAGACTGATGCCTTGGGTTAGGGGCTCGCAGGTGGGGCAACGACACCAAGAGCAACCCTCAGATCAACGTTTGAACCAACCTTCAAACCAACCTTGAACCAACACGGTAGAGCAACCACCCAACCGCAGGTACAGGCGTCAGGAGCCATTGTGAGCGACTCGGATACTGGACTCGACTATCACTCGAAGGACGCGGAAGCGGAAGCCCACGGGCCTAGCGCTATCGCCGACGAGAGCGTCACCGGCGCCGACCCCGGCGACGTCGACGACTCTGACGCCCAGCAAGCCGCGGAAGGTCTGACAGCGAGCGACCAGGATGCCGCGGCGTACCAGGAGAGTCTGGAGCGAGGTGCCGCCCAGAAAGGTGAAGGTGCCGCCGAGTTCTGAGGCGGTTGATCTTCAGCGGGCGTCCGCCGAAACGGATCGGCTGGTCAAGGTCGGCGTCGTCATCTTCGGTGTCGGCCTGCTCTGCGTCGTCGCTGCCGTCGTGCCGCTGTTCTTCGGCGTGCACAACCTGCCGACGGCGCTGAACCTCGCCGCCGGACTGCTGGCTCCGCTGGGCCTCGGGATAGCGCTGTGGGCTTTGGTACGGCAGGCGCGCCAGCAACGGCAAGCTTGCCAGGCAGGTCAGATGTCGCGGTAGCGCGCCGGGTCGAGCACCTCGTTCATGGCGCCGCTCCGAAAGCCCCGCGGGTCGACCTCGACTCCGGCGAACCCGCTCACGGCGGCCAGCAGATCCGGCCGATCGGTGAGGGCCGCCACCCGATCGGCGTCGATCTCCACTCGTGCGACATCCCCGAGATCGCGCACCCGCAGGTCCTGCACCCGGATGCCGGCCTGATCCAACGCCAGTCGCAGACCTGATTCGGCGGCCTCGACCCGCGCCAGCCGCGAGGGCGTGATGGAGATTCCGTACGCGATCCGGCTCGACAGGCAGGCCGCTGCCGGTTTGTCCGCGGTGACCAGTCCCCAGCGCATGCTCGCCTTGCGGACCTGCGCCTTGCTCAGCCCGGCGTCGCGTAGCGGGGTCACGGCGCCGCGTTCGATCGCCGCCCGAATTCCCGGCCGAAACCCGGCGATGGCGTCGTCGGCATTCGTTCCTGTGGCGACGGCGGCGAGCCCGAGCTGCTCGGCCAGCGGTGCCATCTCCTCCAGGAGCTCGGCTTTGCAGAAGTAGCAGCGGTCGCCCGAGTTGGCTACGTAGCCGTCGCGGCTCAGCTCATCCGTCGACACGAGCTCGTGCCGCGCCCCGAGCCCGGCGGCGAATTTGGCGGCTGCCTCGAGCTCGCTGGCCGGAAGCGAAGGCGAGACCGCGGTCCCGGCCACTACCCGCTCAGGAGCGAGCGCCCGCAAGGCCGCTGCCAGTAGGAATGCCGAATCAGCCCCTCCCGAGAAGGCGACCAGCACCGACCCCAGCCCCCGCAACTGCGCGGCGAGTGCCTCGAGCTTTTCGTCAAGGCTCTCGTCGAGCGTTGGGTCGACCATCACGATCCTCAGGGTAGAGGCAAGCAGGGGGTGTCCCCGCCCAGGCGGACGCTTGTTTGCGAATGCAAACGATCGCTTGCATCTGAGCGCTAGCAATCGTTTGCCTTCGAATAAGCACCTCACCTCGGCCGGGGCAAGCAATCGTGTGCTCCCGAGAATGCCGCCCGGCGATGCCGCCCGACATGCCTTCCGGACCCGATCCCGACTAGCCTGGATCGGATGAGCAAAGTGGCTGACGTGGCTGGACCGGCCGGGGCGCCGAGGCCTATCGGAAGCTTTGCTGAGGCACTCGCCGCGATGCCCGACGAGCAACTTGCCAACCTGCTGCGCCAGCGGCCTGACGTCGCCGTGCCGCCGCCGGCGGATTTCGACGTTTTGGCGAGCCGGCTCTCCTCGCAGTACAGCGTTTCCCGGGTGGCCGAGACCGTCGACCGTTTCGTGCTGCAGGTGCTGGAGGCCCTCGTGCTCGGGGCGGCCGACGAGGCCGAGTTGGCTTCCTTCTGTCAGGTACCACGAGCCGACATCGACCGGGCCACCGATCTCGCGGTCAGGCTGGGGCTCGCTTGGCGCTCCGGCGACGACCGGCTCAACACGGTCAGTGGCGTGCGTTCCGCGGTGGGTCAGTACCCCCTTGGGCTTGGACGGCCCTTCGCGAAGTTGATCGCGGAAGTACCGCAGGACGTGCGGGGCCGGTTGCGTGCCGACCTCGGGCTGGACATCGACGAGACCCCGACCAAGGCGCTGGTCGACTTCTTCGAGGACAGCGAGGCGGTGAGCGCACTCATCGCCGGGCTCTCTGACGGTCAGCGTGCGGTGCTGACCCGGCTGTCGGCCGGGCCGCCGGTGGGGGAGATCGAAGGCCGGCTGCGCTTCCTCACGCTGGCCGAGGCGGAGACGGGCGTCGAAATGTTGCTCGCCCGGGGGCTGCTGATCGCCATCGCCTCGGACGCCGTGGAGCTTCCCCGTGAAGTCGGACTGGCCATCCGGGGAGACCATCCGGCCGGTGAGGTCAACCCACGCCCGCCGGAGGTGGCCGGGCGGGCCGTCGCCTCCAAAGACGTGGACGCCGAGGGTGCCGGGGCCGCGTTGGAGGCGCTGCGGCTGTTCGAGGCCATGATGGAGCGCTGGGATGCGAGTCCGCCGTCGCTGACCCGGGCCGGCGGACTGCCGGTGCGGGAGTTGCGCGCCGCGGCGAAAGAGCTGGCCGTCGAGCCCGAGGTCATCGCGCTCATCGTGCAGACCGTGAGCGCGGCTTCGCTGGCCGGTCGCACCGCTGGGGTGGATCCGGTGATGGTGCCGACCGAGCGCTACGACCGCTGGCGCGACGGTTCGCTGGGCGACCGATGGGCACTGCTCGCCACAGCGTGGGCGGGGATGGACCAGCTGCCAGGGCTCGCCGTGCACGCCGACGGCACCAAGGCGGCGGCGCTGCTGACGTATGACATGGTGCGGCCCGGTGCCGGCGAGCTGCGCCGGGATGTCCTCGGCGGTGTGGGCGCGGCCGGGAAGGGCCGGGCTGCGGATCCGGCGAGCCTGCCCGCCTGGTTGAGTTGGCGGGCGCCGACGCGCAGCGGGAGCTACGTAGGCCAGGTCATTGCCTGGACCCTGGCCGAGGCCCAGTTTCTGGGAGTGACTGGACGAGGATCGCTGACCCGGGCGGGCCGCGCGCTGCTGGAATCGGAGTTCGCGACGGCGGCCCGCAGCGGGGATGAAACCGCGGCCCGCGCCTACCGGGAAGAGGTCTCAGCGGCACTGTCCCCGGCGCTGCCCAAGCCGATCGACCACGTACTGATCCAGGCGGATCTCACTGCCGTCGCGCCCGGACCGCTGGAGCCACCGATCGCCCGCGAGCTGGGTCTGATCGCCGACATCGAGTCGGCAGGGACGGCGACCGTCTACCGGTTCTCCGAGGCCAGCCTGCGACGCGCCTTTGACATCGGGCGTACGGCTATGGAATTGCATCAGCTCATCGAGCGGCTCGCCCGGGGGACCGTCCCGCAGGGGTTGACCTACCTGATCGACGACATCGCCCGTCGCCACGGACGGCTACGCGCCGGGTCGGCCTCCGGATACCTGCGGTCTGAGGATGCGGCGCTGCTCGCCGAGGTCGTCGCGAACCGACGCACCGCCTCAGCGGCGCTGGTCCTGGTGGCGCCGACCGTCGCGGTCAGCCCCCTGGAGCCGTCGCAAATTCTCGCGGTGTTACGGCAAGCCGGCTACGCCCCGGCCGGTGATGGGGGCCAGCGCGGCGGATCCGGGCTGGTCCTCGACGCGTCTGCGGGCGGTCGCCGGGTCCCCGTCGCCGCTTCGCGGATGCAGCCGGCCGGCTGGTCGGCAGGGGCGGCGCTGCCGGACAACCACGTCAACCAGACAATCTCGATGCTGCGCCGGGTGGCATCGCTGCGCAGCTCTGACCGGGCGGTGCGAACGACGCCGCCGCGGCTGAGCCAGGTGGTCAGCTCGCCGGAGGCGGTGACTCGCCTGCTGCGCCAGGCGGCCGCGGACTCGGCGACGGTATGGATCTCCTACGTCAACGCCGACGGTCGCCCGAGCAAGCGGACCGTCTACCCGACCTTGGTGAGCGGCGGCTTCCTCATCGGGCTCGATGAGGAGAGCGGGGAGCGCCGGACCTTTGCCATCAGCCGTATTCAGGAAGCGGCGGCCGGCACCTGACGGCCCGTCAGCTTTCTGGCGCATTTGTTACCAAGCGGTAACGCGGCAGGTCTAGCTTGAAATGATGCGGGTCCAGGAGACGTCTGTCGTCGTGCATGGACATTCCCGCGCGTTCACCATCGCCGGCAGTGGCCCCCCGCTCCTGCTGCTGCATGGAATCGGCTCCAACCGCTTCACCTGGCGCCCGGTGCTGCCGGCTCTCGCTCGCAAGTTCACCGTGATCGCGCCCGACCTGCTCGGCCACGGCGAGTCAGCGAAGCCGCGGGCCGATTACAGCATCGGCGGCTTCGCCAACGGCATGCGCGATCTGCTCGGTGTCCTGGGGATGGAGCGGGCGACGGTGGTCGGCCACAGCTTCGGTGGCGGTGTCGCGATGCAGTTCGCCTATCAGTTCCCGGAGCGCACCGATCGCGTCGTGCTGGAGGCAAGCGGCGGACTCGGCCGGGAGGTGACCCCGCTGCTGCGGATGCTCACCCTTCCCGGCGCGCGCCACGTACTCGCGGCGCTCGATCAGGTGCCGGGCAATCTGCCGGTCCGGGCAGTCGGCGGGCTGGCTCGAGTGCTTCCGCCGGGTGCCATGAAGGCGGACACGGCGGAGGTGGCGAGCGTTCTTGATGGCTTGCGGGGACGGGAGGGACGGTCGGCGTTCCTGCATGTTTTGAGCCACGTCATTGATTGGCGGGGGCAGGTCGTCACGATGCGCGATCGGGCTTACCTCGCGGCCGGAATGCCGATCATGGTCATCTGGGGTGAGGGCGACACCGTGCTGCCGGTTTCGCACGCGACCGCGGCCGTCGAATCAATGCCTGCCGCAAGACTGCTGACCATGCCCGAGGTCGGCCATTTTCCGCACGCGGAGAGGCCGGCCGAATTCGCCGAGACGATCATCGATTTCGTCGCGACCACGGCGCCCAGCTCGTGGGATCCCCAGCAATGGCGGGCACTTCTTCGCCGCGGAGCCGGCGGTTCCTCGCCCGCGATCGCCGCGGTGCCTGATTACGACGACGTGACGTCGAGCGCGCCCGCTTGACCCTGGCTCTTGCGCCTGGCTACCGTTGACGTGGAAGCTGAGGGAGAGACCTCACACATCGCGGTTGGTACCAGATCTGCTTTGCGCGATGGGGTGGGGCGCCGAAGGGGCAACCTCCCCGGAAACTCTCAGGCAAACGGACCTCGGCTTTCCGGATACACCTCTGAAGGCGCGCATGCGCCAGACAGAGGGGGACGGTGGGCGCCCGCTGCGCCTGATGCGGAACCGTCCCGGAGGCGTTCATGGCCCGTCCGTTCGCAGATCGCCATTTAGGACCAGCCCCCTCTGACGCGGCGGTCATGCTTGAACGCATTGGTTACGCCGACACCGATGCCCTGCTCGCCGCGGCGCTGCCCGCCGGGATCGCCAGCCAGGTATTGCCCGATCTGCCGGACGCCATCTCCGAGGCGGCTGCGCTGGCGCAATTGCGCGCGCTGGCCGATCGCAACCAGCTGGTACGGCCCCTGATCGGCACCGGCTACTCGCCGGCGTACACACCGACGGTCCTGCTGCGCAACGTGCTCGAGAACCCCGCCTGGTACACCGCCTACACGCCGTATCAGCCGGAGATCAGCCAGGGCCGGCTCGAAGCGTTGCTCACGTTCCAGACGATGGTCACCGACCTGACGGCCCTTGACGTCGCCAATGCGAGCCTGCTGGACGAAGGCACTGCTGCCGCTGAGGCGATGGCTTTTGCCCGGCGGGTGACGCGGGGATCGGCCTCCACCTTCGTCATCGACGTCGACTGCCACCCGCAGACCATCGACGTCGTCGCGACTCGGGCCGAGGCGGCCGGCGTCAAGGCGCTGGTGGCTGACCTCGCCGATCCCAACCTCGACCTCGCAGGTGTGTTCGGCGTCCTGGCGCAGTACCCGGGCACCTCCGGCCAGATCACCGATCTCACTCCGCTGGCCGCCAAGGTGCACGCCGCCGGTGCGTTGCTCGTGGTCGCCGCCGACTTGCTGGCACTCACCCTGCTGACGCCTCCCGGTGAGGCTGGAGCTGACGTCGCGGTCGGTTCCACGCAGCGGTTCGGACTGCCGCTCTGGTTCGGCGGACCGCACGCCGCCTACATGGCGGTGCGTTCCGAGCATCAGCGCCAGCTTCCCGGCCGGCTGGTGGGCAGCAGCGTCGACAGCCAGGGGCGCCCGGCCCTACGCCTCGCCCTGCAGACCCGCGAGCAGCACATCCGCCGCGAGAAGGCCACCAGCAACATCTGCACGGCGCAGGTGCTGCCCGCGGTTGTGGCGGCGTTTTACGCCCAATGGCACGGCCCCGACGGGCTACGCGAGATCGCCGAGGGCATCGCTGAGCTGACGGCCCGGTTGGCGGCCGGGCTGGCGGCCGCGCCGCATGAGGTGCTGGGCGACACCGCGTTCGACACCCTTCGCCTGCGTACCAGCGAACCGGCCCTGGGCGTCGTTGCTGCGGCTGCCGCGGGCGGCTACGACCTCAGGCTCGTCGACGCCGAGACCGTCGGGATCAGCCTGGACGAGACCTGCGACGAGGGCGTCGTCGCTGATCTGCTCGAACTGCTCGGTGGTGACGTCTCCGCTGCTCGGCGTCCGGCCCCGCTGCTGCTGCCGACGGCGTTGTTACGAACGTCCGGTTACCTCGCGCACGAGCGGTTTCACGCCTACCGGTCCGAGACGGAAATGATGCGTTACCTGCGTCGCCTCTCCGACCGCGACCTGGCGTTGGACCGCACCATGATCCCGCTCGGGTCGTGCACGATGAAGCTAAACGCGGCCACCGAGATGGCGGCGATCTCCTGGCGGGGCTTCACCGACATCCATCCGTTTGCGCCGACCGAGCGTTCGGCGGGTTACCGCGCACTCATCGCCGACCTCGAATCATGGCTGGCTGAACTCTCCGGCTACGACGCCGTCAGCGTGCAGCCCAACTCCGGGGCGCAGGGCGAATTCGCCGGCCTGCTCGCCATCCGGCGCTTTCACGAATCCAACGGTGAAAACGCCCGCGAGGTCGTCCTGGTACCCGCCAGTGCGCACGGTACGAATGCGGCTTCCGCGACGTTGGCCGGGCTGCGCGTCGCCGTCGTGAAGACGGCCGGGGACGGGTCGATCGATGTGGACGACCTCAAGACGGTGCTGGCCAAGCACGAGGGCACCGTCGCCGGCCTGATGATCACCTATCCGTCGACGCATGGGGTCTACGAGCCGACCGTGCGCGAGGTCTGCTCGCTGGTGCATGCGGCGGGCGGGCAGGTCTACCTCGACGGGGCCAATCTCAACGCACTGGTCGGCGTCTCACGGCCCGGCGACCTCGGGGCCGACGTCTCCCACTTCAACCTGCACAAGACCTTCTGCATCCCGCACGGCGGCGGCGGTCCCGGAGTGGGCCCGATCGGGGTCAAGGCCCACCTCGCGCCCTTCCTGCCGTCGTCTGCCGTCGTACCTGACGCCGGACCCTCGAGCTCGCCCGGCGCCGTTGCGGCTGCCCCATGGGGGTCGGCCGGCGTGCTACCGATCTCCTGGGCGTACGTCCGGATGATGGGGGCCCCGGGACTGCGGGCCGCGACGACCATGGCGGTGCTGGCCGCCAACTACATCGCCGCGCGCTTGAGCGAGGCGTATCCGGTGCTCTACGCGGGGGCCGGCGGGCTGGTCGCACACGAGTGCATCCTGGATCTACGACCGCTGACCGCGTCCAGCGGCGTGACCGTGGAAGACGTCGCCAAGCGGCTGATCGACTACGGCTTCCACGCCCCGACCATGTCCTTCCCGGTCGCCGGGACGCTCATGGTGGAGCCCACCGAATCGGAATCGCTCGCCGAACTCGACCGCTTCTGCGACGCGATGCTGGCGATCCGGGCCGAGATCTCTGCCGTCGAGCGTCGCGAGATCACCGCGGAGGACAGCGTGCTGCGGGGCGCTCCCCACGATGCGCACGTCGTCACAGCGGATGTCTGGGACCGGGCCTACCCGCGCTCGCTCGCAGCCTGGCCGGGGGCGCACGACAGGCACCTGCCCCACGACAAGTACTGGCCGCCAGTCGGCCGGATCGACAACGCCTACGGCGACCGCAACCTGGTCTGCACCTGCCCCCCGGTGGAGGCCTACGAGGACGAGCTCGGCTAGCTCACCGGATCTAAAAGCTCAGGGCACCGCGCAGGATCAGGCCGTTCTCGAGGTCTTCGTAGCCCTGGTTGACCTGGTCGAGGGTGTAGGTCTTGGTGATCAGCTCGTCGATCTTCAGGATGCCGTCGCGGTAGAGGTCGAGCAAGTGCGGAATCTGCGCCCGGGGGCCGGCCGAGCCGTAGATGGAGCCGCTGATCTGCTTGTTCATCATGGCCAGCATGAAGAGGTTGAGATCGACCGTTCCCTGAGCCAGCGGTGCCACCGAGGTGATCACGCAATTGCCACCCTTGGCGGTGAGCGTCAGAGCCGGCTCCAGGTATTCGCCGCGCATGACCGAGAAGGTGCAGATCACCGAGTCGCACATCTCGCCCCAGGTGAGCTCGCCGACTCCGGCGATGGCCTCCTCGAGTGAGGCGAACACGTGGGTGGCGCCGAAGCGCTTGGCCTGCTCGCGCTTGAACTCGACGGGGTCGACGGCGATGATCCGGCGGGCTCCGGCGATCCGGGCGCCCTGCACAGCGTTGATGCCGATACCGCCGATGCCGAGTACGGCGACGGTGTCGCCGGCGCGGACGTGGGCGCGGTTGACGGCCGATCCGTAGCCGGTAGCCACGCCGCAGGAGACGAGCGCGACAGCCGGCCACGGGATGTCGTTGTCGACCTTGACGACCGAGTTCTCCGCCAGCAGCTGGTATTCGCTGAACGCGCCGAGCTGCGAATAGCGGGCGACGGATACGTCACCGATCTTGTGGGCGATGCGACCGTCGGTCATCATGCCGAGGTCGAACAATTTGGCACCCGTGTCACAGAGGAAGGCCTTGTTGTTCAGACAGCTCTTGCACTTGCCGCAGGACGGCACGAACGACATGGCGACGTGGTCGCCGGGGGCGACGCTGGTGACCCCGGGCCCGATCTCGACGACCTCGCCGGCACCTTCGTGGCCGCAGATGAGCGGGTAGTGCGGCATGGGGAGATCGCCGGTGCGGGCGTGCTCGTCGGAGTGGCAGAGGCCGCAGGCCTTCATCTTGATCAGCACTTCGCCGGCGTGGGGGTCGTCGATCTCGACCGTCTCGATCTTGTAAGCCTCGCCGGGCGAGTAGAGCAGCGCCGCTTTACTACTGACCATCTGGGAACGTCCTCCTGGATCGAGCCTTAAAGGTGGAAATCTTAAAGAGCCTGCTAGCACGGTCGACGCTACGAGAGCGCAACCCGTTACACAAGCGGACGGATGTGAGACAGTGTCAGTCGCTGTCAGTTTCTCAGCCCCTTGATGACGCGGTCGTCCCAATCTCCCGGAGGACTCATGCTCGATTCCAAAATTGTCGGCGGAATGGTCGTCGACGGCACTGGTGAAGAGCCCTACCGGGCCGACGTCGGCATCAAGGACGGCAAGATCGTCGAGGTTCGCCGCACCGCCGGGGGAAGTGGCGGCATCGAGGCAGCGGCCACCGACACCATCGATGCGGCCGGCCGGATCGTCACTCCCGGGTTCGTCGACATCCACACCCACTACGACGGCCAGGTCACCTGGGACCCGTTGCTCGAGCCCTCGAGCCAGCACGGCGTCACCACCGTCGTCTCCGGCAACTGCGGAGTCGGCTTCGCGCCGGTGCGTCCCGGCAGCGAGGAGTGGCTCATCGCGCTGATGGAGGGTGTCGAAGACATCCCCGGCACGGCGCTGACCGAAGGTATGACGTGGGGCTGGGAGTCCTTCCCGCAATACCTCGACAGCCTCGCCGGCCGCGAGCTGGCCATCGACATGGGCACCCAGATCGCCCACGGATCGGTGCGGGCCTACGCGATGGGCGAGCGCGGCGCTCGTAACGAGACCGCGACCCCCGAAGACATTGCGATCATGGAGCGGATCGTCCAGGAGGCGATTGAAGCGGGCGCGCTCGGCTTCTCGACCTCCCGAACGGTGGCTCACAAGGCAATGGACGGCGAGCCGGTGCCGGGCACCTTCGCCGCCGAGGACGAGCTTTTCGGTATCGGGCGCGCGATGGCGCGCGGGGGACGGTCCGTCTTCGAGCTGGCCCCCACCGGTTCCGCCGGCGAGGATCTGCTGGCTCCGGCTGTCGAGCTGGCGTGGATGAAGCGGCTGTCGGCCGAGATCGACCGCGCGGTGTCGTTCGCGCTGATCCAGGTCGACGCGGCGCCGCACCTCTGGCGTGAGCTGATGGACACCTCTGCCGCCGCCTTCGAGGCCGGCGCGCAGCTCTACCCGCAGGTCGCCGCCCGCCCGTTCGGCATGCTCATCGGTTTCGCCGGCAACCACGCCTTCACCCACCGGCCCAGCTACCGGGCGCTGGCCCACCTCTCGCCGCAGGAGCGGGCCCTCGAGCTCGTCAAGCCTTCGGTGCGGGCGGCAATCCTGTCCGAGACCGACGTGCCGATCGACCCGACCAAGCAGTTCGAGGGGCTCAAGGACTTCTTCCAGATGGCCCCGGACCGGATCTACGCAATCGGCGACCCGCCGGACTACGAGCCCACCCGTGAGCGCACCGTCGCCGCGATCGCCGAAGACCGCGGAGTCACCCCGCTCGAGGCGATGTATGACCTGATGTTGGAGAGCGCCGCCGGCGAGGGCCCCGCGACCTCGATGCTCATGCTGCCGTTCTTCAACTACGCGGAGGCCAATCACGACGCCATCCGCGAGATGCTCACCCACCCAGCCGGCGTTTCAGGTCTGTCCGACGGTGGGGCGCACTGCGGAATGATCTGCGACGCGTCCTACCCGACCTTCCTGCTCACCCACTGGGCCCGCGACCGTTACCGCGGCAAGGGGCTCCCGCTCGAGTTCGTCGTCAAGAAGCAGACCTCGGACACGGCGGCGCTCTACGGGCTGGGCGACCGGGGCGTCATCGCCACCGGCAAGAAGGCCGACCTCAACGTCATCGACTTCGAGGGCCTCACGTTGCACACGCCGCGGATGGCGTACGACCTCCCCGCCGGCGGACGTCGCCTGGTGCAGGACGCTTCGGGTTACGTCGCCACCATGGTCAGCGGCACCGTCACCCGTCGCAACGGGGTCGACACCGGGGCTCGCCCAGGTCGGCTGATCCGCGGCGCCCGGTAGTTCGTCAGATCGCTCGTAGCGGGAGTACGGCTCAGCGCGCTTCGTGAGGCGCGGTCCCGGGCTCCGGGGTGGGATCGAAAGCGACCTCACCCGGGGCGCTCGGGGGACGCGTGCCGAATTCGAGTGTGAGCGCTGACACCAGGACGAAGAGCACCTGGCTGGGGTGCAGCATCACGTAGCGGCCCTGACCGAAGGCGTTGTACTTGCGCAAGAAGCGGTAGAGCGACTCGAGCCGGATCCAGCGGTCGAGCTCGTGCACAGCGTGGAACGCCGCCTTTTGCCCGAGGTTGCGCTGGGTGTTGGCGAAGAGCTCGGGAAACGCCGCGAAAGCCAGTGACACCCGTTGACCGTCGCGGGCCTTGGCGTAGGCCATCACGTCAGCGACCATCCGCTCGTCGGTGCCATTGGGGGCATCCGGCACCCGGTAGGGCACGTCCAGCGAGATGTCGCGCCCGCCATCGGCGACGGCGTAACGCTGGAAGCCGATGAGCCGTCCGTCCTTGTCGCGGGCGTAAGCAATCAGGGTGTTGGGGTGGGTGCCGTCGAGCAGGTGATCGAGGATCATCGAAAACCCGCGCTCCGAGCCGCCGCCGCGGTGAGCTCCTTTGGCCACGTCCATCAGCGCGGTGCGGGTGGCCAGGTCAAGGCTGCGCTCAGGGGCGATCTCGGTGGTGACGCCGGCGTTCGTGGCCCGCGAGACGGCCTGCCGGACGTTGCGGTTGTGCCGGCCTTCCATCGTGTAGGTCGGGACGTCGAGCACCACCTCGCGCCCGATGCACAGGCTCTTCATCCCGCGGCGCTTCCAGGCCTCGGTCATCTCCTCGCCGGAGCCCAGAACGAACGGGCGCCAGCCGTTGCGCACGGTCATCGCCAGGAAGGCGTCCATGGCGGCCTCGCGGGCCTGCGGATCGCCAACAGGGTCACCTGAGGCGACCGCCGTGCCGAAGCGCACCTTGTAGGCGACGGCGGCGGTGAGGTCGGGGGAGAAGATGTAGGACTTGTCGGTGCGCAGCGCAAAGGGCGCGAGCGTGTCACCTGCCGTGGCATCGACGAGTCCGCGGACCCGCGCCCGTTCGGCGTCGGTGCCTGGACCGGGGGCCCGTCGCGGCAGCGCGACCACGGCGCCGGCAGCGATCTCCGCTTCCGCGGTCATCGATTGATGGCCGTTGTAGGCGGCAAAGAAGCCGATGAAGAGCAGGAATCCCGAGGCGAGATAGCGCCCGATGGTCAGCGGCCGCCCGAGGGATATGGCGCGGGCGGCGATGAGCAGGCCCACCGCGAGTCCGAGGTGGTGGTTATGACGCCATCCGTAGACCGCCGAGGCGAAAGCGAGGATTACCAGAATCCTCACAGCTATCGTGCGCTCAAAGCTACGAACCGCGGTCGTAGGTTCATGCTGGGAATCGGCGGCGGAACTGGCCTGGGCACCGTCAGCAGCGCTTGCAACGCCCCTGTTTCGCTTACCCATGTCCACCTCCCGCCCTTCGGTTCTCCCGAAACCGTAACCGCGAAGGCATCTCGCGGTCCGTTGGTTTGCCCGACACGCCGCCTAATAGGCATGTCAGATTCACGACAGGATTCATAGACCCTGATGGACAACTGAGTATCAGCAGTGAATGTTCCTCGTTGAGCGAACGCCCCAGTTCACCGTTTTGTGACGTTTGGAGCGGGCGCCGGATCAGTCAGCTGCAACGGTCAGAGGCTTGCCCGCCGCTCGGCGAGCTTGGCGTCAGCCGCGGTCACCTTCTCCATCAGGTCGGCGAGCTGGCGCTGCTCGGCGGGAGTTAATGCCGCGAGGGCAGGCGGCGGCTCACTCAGCAGGTCTTCCAGGCTGGCGCTGACCTCACGTCCGCGCGGAGTGAGCACCACCGTCCTGATCCGGCGGTCTGTCGGATGTGGTTCGCGGGTGGCGAGGCCACGCTGCTCGAGCGCGTCGACCACCGCAGTGATGTAGGAGGCGTCGCAGGCGAAGGCGGTGGCCAGCTCGCCCATGGCGGTGGGCTTGGAGCCGGAGAGCCGCAGCAGCGCCTTCACGCTGGAGGGAGCCAGATCGTGGTGGGTGCAGGCGTTAGCCAGCCGGTTTTGCACCTCGCCGTGGAGCTGGATCTGCTGGACGGCACGCCAGGCCCGTCGTCCGTCAGTGCCAATGCTCGAGGCGGGAGCTGTCACCGTCATGCCGAGGACGATACGCCGATTGTGGTGATCACAACAATATGAACTTGACTCAAATAAATGCTTGACTCAAGTCAAGAGTCTTCGCAGACTGGGCCAATGCTCAGACGAAGGTTCGCGGGTCGCGAGCGCGTCCTTGATGCCCAACTCCGCGGGCTGGCCGTCGTCGTCGTGCTCGGCACGATCATGTCGATCTTCGACACCACGATCGTCAACGTCGCCATCGACACCCTGGCGCGCCAGTTCCACACCGACATCGCGACGATCCAGTGGGTCAGCACGGCCTATCTCCTGGCGTTGGCCATCGTGATCCCGCTGACGGGTTGGTCGATCGAGCGTTTCGGCGCGAAGCGCGTATATCTGCTCTCGCTCTCGCTCTTCCTGGTCGGCTCCGCACTCTGCGGGATGGCCTGGTCCGCCGGCAGCCTCATCGCCTTCCGGGTGATCCAGGGTCTCGGCGGCGGCATGATCTTGCCGGTCGGCCAGACGATCTTGGCGCGCGCCGCCGGCCCGCAGCGCATCGGTCGCGTGATGAGCATCGTGGGAATCCCGATGCTGCTGGGGCCGGTGCTCGGCCCCGCGATTGGCGGCCTCATCCTGGGCAGCCTGTCCTGGCGCTGGATCTTCTACGTGAACATCCCGATCGGCATCGTGGCGCTCGTCCTGTCGGCGCGCACCCTCAAGTCCGACGCCACCGGAACCGCCGGAAAGCTCGACGTCGTCGGTGTCCTGCTGCTGTCGTCGGGGCTGGCCGGGATCGTCTACGGCCTGTCCGAGGCGGGCAGCAGCGGCGGATTCTCCAACCCACGGGTCGAGATCGGCCTCATTGGCGGCGCGGCTCTGGTGGCCGGCTTCTGCTGGCACGCGCTGCGGGTCAAGGCCCCGCTGATCGACCTGCGATTGTTCAAGAACCGTGGGTTCAGCGCCGCCAGCGCCACCGGATTCCTGCTCGGCGCGACGGTCTTCGGTGCCATGTTCCTGATGCCGCTCTACTACCAGATCGTGCGCGGGCAAAGCGCCCTGCATGCGGGTCTGCTGCTGGCGCCCCAGGGCCTCGGCGCCATGATTGCGATGCCCATCTCCGGCCGCATCACCGACCGGGTCGGTGCTTACCGGGTCGTTCCGTACGGGATCGTCCTCATCATTCTGGGGACGGTCGTCTACTCCCAGGTCACCCCGAGCACCTCGGAGCTGTTGCTCGCGATCGCGCTCTTCGTCCGCGGTATCGGACTGGGCATGTCGATGATGCCGTCGATGAGCGCGGCGTATCAGACCCTCGAGCAGTCCCAGGTGCCGCGGGCCACCACCACCATCAACATCGTCCGGCAGGTGGGCGCTTCACTCGGCACCGCCGTGCTCGCCGTGATCCTGCAGCGCTCGATCATCTCTGAATTCCACGGCATTGCGGGGGGCGGTGGCAGCCTGCTCGGGGGCACCGCTTCGATCCCCGATGCCGCGCGCGCCAAGGTGGCAGATGCGTTCGGCACGTCGTTCTGGTGGGCCGTCGGACTGTCGGCGCTGACCATCATTCCAGCGCTCATGCTGCCGAGGGTGCGGCCCACTGCCAAGCCGGCCGCGCCAGGCGCTTCGGGTCAGGCACCCTCCCAGGCTGATCTGGTCGCGGAGCCGGTCTGACATCCTGGCCCCATGGACGTCGTCGTGGGCCTGGACAACGGAGGCAACGCGAACAAGCCGACCGTCCTTGACGCCGCCGGCCGCTACCTGGTCGGCGAGATCATCGAACTGCCCAGCCGGGTGCTGCAGGGACCGACGGTCGCCGTCGAAGCGCTGGTTGAGGCGTTCGTCAGCGTGCTGGAGCTGACGGCGATCCCCGCGGCGTCAGTGACCGCCGTCGGGCTTGATACGCCCGGACCGGCGAGTGCCGACGGCGTCATCTCCTCGAAGGGTTCGACGAACTTCTCCCAGCCCGAGTGGTGGGGCTTTGACATTCGGCGTGCGCTGGAGGAGCGGCTGGGCCTGCCCGTGGTCTACAGCAACGACGGAAACGCGGCCGCGCTCTACGCCCACCACGTCTATTTCGGCGCGAAAGCGGCCGGCCGGTCGTCGGTGTCAGCTGTGGTGGGAACCGGCCTCGGAGGCGGGCTCGTCCAAGACGGAAAGGTGATCCGCGGCGCCGCCGGGATGGCGGGCGAGATCGGCCATGTGCAGATACCACTTGCCGGGGTGCTCGAGGCCAACCAGCCGGAGCCGACGTGCAACTGCGGCCTGACGGGTGACGCCGAGAGCGTCGTCTCGCTCACCGCCATCGAGCACCATCTCCTGCCGTATTGGCTCACGCGTTACCCCGGCCACGAACTTGCCAGCCTTCCGCTGCCAGCCGCCGCTCGTCAGGTGCGCGGGTTTGCCGAAGGCGGCGACGAGATGGCCCGGGCGATCTTCGCCCAGCAAGCGAAAGCTCTCGGCCGGCTCTTCACGCTCGTCGCGAACGTGACCGATCCCGACGCGTACTTCATCGGTGGCGGTGTCGTGGAGACGACGCCGGAGGTACGCGAATGGTTCGTCGGGCTCGTGGCCGAGCACACCAGCCTTCGCGCCGAGCAGCGCGAGGTCGCCAGCTTTGCCGAAGTGCCCGATCTCGATATGGCGGGTTCCCGTGGTGCGGCAATCGCCGCTTGGGACTGGGTGCGGTCGCGCTAGGTCGTCCGGTGGGTTGGCCAGCGGTTCCAGGGTTCGAAGAGAGCAGACGCGTCAAAGGGGTTGAAGGTCGCTGCGGCCCCGGCCATCCGCTCCAGCCAGTCCTTGGGGGCCTGGTTGAACAGCGTCGCGTAGTCCCAGTAGTCCTTCCAGACCGTGATCTTGCCGTCGACGACCTTGTGCACCGTCACGAACGGCAGCACCGCCACCTCACCGGTGTCGAACGTCCACGTCTCGGAGTGTTCGTACAGCACGTCCTCTCCGTTCTCGACGATCACCCCCAGGTGGTTCGTGTAGTCCTTGAGCGGCTCGAGGCCGATCTTGAGCCGCTTGATGATGTCGGTGCCGCCGCGGGCCGAGCCGCTGGGCCCCACCGGCACGTCGAAATAAATGCAGTCCGGCGACAGCAGGGGCGGGATCGCGTCCCAGTCGCGGGCGGCCAGCGCTGCCCACATCGCCAGGACGATCTCTGAATTGGTGCGTTGGGTCACGTAGGCAAGCTAGCGTGCCCGCCATGCGTACTGACGTGGAGTTCCCGGGTTTTGGTGGTGTGACCCTCCGCGGGTGGCTGTATCGACCCTCGACCGAGCTCGAAAGCAGCGGTCCTGCGCCGGCGATCGTCATGGCCCACGGTTTCTCCGCGACCCGTCAGATGGGGCTTCCCGGTTTCGCTGAGGTGTTCTCCGACGCCGGATACGCCGTGCTCGTGTACGACCACCGCTGCCTGGGCGACAGCGACGGACTTCCCCGCCAGGAGATCAACCCGTGGGCACAGGCCCGCGACTACCGCTACGCCCTGACCTGGCTGGCGGCCCAACCGGGGATCGACGCTTCACGGCTGGGCATCTGGGGCTCGAGCTTCAGCGGCGGTGAGGTGCTGGTCATCGGCGCGGTCGACCCACGCGTCAAGGCCGTCATCGCGAACGTGCCGTTCGCCGGCCTGTCGACCGACCCTCCCCCCGTCGGCCGCGAGGAGCGCTTCGCCGCCATGAAGGCGGCTTTGGAGGACGAGAGCGGCAGCGGTCCCGCTGACAGTCGCGATGCGCCGATCGGCCCGCTGGCCGTGATTCGGGCGACCGGCAGCGATCCCGAAGCTCCGGCGTTCTTGCCTCAGCCGGAATCGACGAAGTGGTTCGAAGCGGTCGGCGGCGCGGGCTCCGGCTGGCAGAACACGTTCACGCTCCGCGGGCTCAGCGGCGAACCGGCGTTCGACCCGAGCATCGCCGTGCCGTTCATCGCGCCGGCCGCGCTGCTGATGGTCATTGCCGCGGACGACCGCGTCGCCCCGGCGCCGAACGCGCTTGCCTCCTATGACATCGCCTCAGATCCCAAGCAGTTGGAGCTGATCGAGGGCGACCACTTCGTGCCGTACACCGGCGAGGCGTTCAAGCGGGCTTCCTCGGTCATGCGGGAGTTCTTGCTGAAGAATCTCTAACCGCTCAGCTCTAGCGTCCGCGTTGTGTTTTGGAACCCCCCGCGCTCCCTTGGCGGGGGTGACCCCTGTTTGCGGATGCACACAATAGGTGTCATCTGAGTGCGCGCTATTGTGTTCATCGCGAATCATGCACAATCCGGGGCGAGGACACATTTTGTGGCGCGCGGCTAGCGTTTGATCCATGGGTGAAGTCAGAGCGTCGGTGAGTCGGTCCGTGCCCGCGCCGGTGGAGAAGGTATATGCGCTGGTCAGCGACCCGTCAGAACGGATAAAGCTGCTGCCGGAGGCGTACTCCGGGGTGACGGTGAGCGGCGGTGGAGCTGACGGTGATCCAGCCGTGGTGCGCTACCGGCTGCACGCAGGTGGCCGGGAGCGTGACTATGCGATGCGTCAGGTGCCGGGTGGCGACTCGCGCAGCTGGCGGGAAGAGGACGAGGGTTCCTCACTCGTCACGGTCTGGACGCTGACCTCCGAAGCGGCCGGAAACACGAAGGTCGACATCACGACGACGTGGCAGGGCGCGGGCGGGATCGGCGGCTTCTTCGAGAAGACGTTCGCGCCCAAAGGGGTCGGCAAGTTGCATGAGAAAACGTTGGAGCGCCTCGGGATAGTGGTCGCCACATAGCGGCATTGTGATCGCATGGCGGAATCCGGTACCGCGCCGCAGGATGAGTCACCGGAGGAAGAGCGACACCGCTTAACGGTGCTCGCGATGGCCGGTGTGCCGCGCTCAGCGCGCAGCGTTTTTGATGAACTCCTCGACCCCTTCGTCAGTCACGGAGTTTCCGGTGAACCACCCTCCGCGGATGTGCCGCCGGCGGGTGTCGTCGTCGGTGGCCCGGGCTGCGGAGTGCCAGAGGTAGGCGTCGTGCAGGAGCACGTCGCCACGTTCGAGGTAAAGCGCGATTTCGCCGGGAACCTTCTCAAAGCCCAACGGCATCGGGAAGGGCGGCGGGACGTCGGTGTAGCCCCCGCCGGCCGGTGCGCCGTCCGGAACGACGACGCCGTTGACGTTTTCGTAGGGCGGCGGTGTCGACCACAGGTGACTGCCAGGGAGGACCCGCAGGAATCCGTTGGCCGGGCTGGTCCCGTCGACATGAAGGGTGAAGGCGGTGCTCGGCCACATCGGCTGGCCGGGGGCGCTCTGCCAATCGCTGTGCCAGCCGATGCGGGTGTAGCCGGATTCGCGACCCGGGCGGGCGTCCTGATAGATGACGCCGGAGCGGCGGTGTTCGAGCAGCCAGCATTCGGGGCCGAGGAGCCGCTTGAGGGCGTCCGTGATCGGCGTCGCGAGGATCGCCGTGCGCGTCGCCGGGGAGACTTCGGTGATGAATTGCACGTAGTTGGCGAAGGTTTCGGCTTTGTGGGCGCCGTCTTCTTCAAGGTATTTGGCGGTGCCGTAACGCTCCGGGAGCCGGCCGTCCACGACGCCTTCCTGCGCGTCGATGCATTCGGCTTCCAGGCTCGCCAGCAAGTCGTCGTCGACAACTCCGCGGAGCGTCGCGAAACCGTACTCACGGTAGAAAGTGTCAAATTCCGCCGGCTGATCGGCGGTGAAGACGCCGATCTCGGCGCCCAGTTTGGTGGGTAATCCGCTCACGTCCATCACGCTAGGCCGGTCGTGTTACGGGGCGGTTAGCGCCTGCAGTTTCAGCACCGTGTTCCAGTTGCGCGCTGTCATCGAGGTCTTGAGCTGCCTCTCCCAGAAGGTGGCGACGAGCTTGGTTTTGGCCTGGCCGCCCGCGTACCAGATGAACAGTTCGCGTCCGACCAACTCCCAGCATTCAGGGGCGTATTGGGCGGCGTCGATGGCTTCGAAACGCTTCAGCCCTTCGGCGCCCGGAGCCGCGCGCAGGAAGCAGACGGCGTACATCGAGGGGTTGTCGGCGACGGACTCGAGTGGGTTCGCCGCCACGACGGCAGAGAGCTCCTCGTGCGTGCGGGCCATGGTCTGGATGGTGAGTCCGAGCGCCTTCTTGATCGCTGCCTCGACGCGCTTTTCTGCGACGTCGGGGGAGTCCTTCGTGATGACAACGGCGTTGCCACTGTTGAGGATTGTCTTCACGTCGCCGTACCCGAGCTCGCCCAGCAGCGTGCGCAGCTCGGCCATCGGGACCTTGTTGTTGCCGCCGACGTTGGCACCGCGAAGCAGGAGGGCTAGACGGGTTGCCACGCGCCCCGCTGCGCCGGTCCGGCCGCCTCCAGCTGCTCAACCTCTTCGTCGGTGAACAGTCGCGAGCGGGTGAGAAAGCGGAACCCCTCAGGGGCTTCGAGGCTGAATCCGGCGCCCCGGCCGGGCACCACATCGATGGTGAGGTGGGTGTGCGACCAGTACTCGTACTGGTTACCGCCGATGTAGACCGGCACCGACACCTCGGGCATACCGATGACGCCGAGGAGGACGTCGCGGTCGCCGATCAGAAACTCGTCGCGGCCGTAACACATCGGGGAGGACCCGTCGCAGCAGCCGCCGGACTGATGGAGAAGCAGTGGGCCGTGTTTGCCTGACAGCGTCACGAGCAGCTCGACGGCTGCTGGAGTGGCGGCAACCCGTCCTGCGCCCGCTAGCGCAGCGAGGGGATCTGCCGGTTCGCGGTCCACTGCTTCTCCTTCCGGGGTGGCTCTGGTGAAGCTTAGAAGCTCGCGCCTCTAAAAGAATCCCATCGGTTTCGGCGAGTAGCTCACCAGCAGGTTCTTGGTCTGCTGGTAGTGATCGAGCATCATCTTGTGGTTTTCCCGCCCGATGCCGGACTGCTTGTAGCCACCGAACGCGGCGTGGGCCGGGTAGAGGTGGTAGCAATTCGTCCAGACCCGGCCGGCCTTGATGTCGCGGCCGGCGCGGTAGGCGGTCGTTCCGTTACGGCTCCACACGCCGGCGCCGAGACCGTAGAGGGTGTCGTTGGCCATCTTGATGGCTTCGTCGTACCCATCGAAGCTGGTCACGGAAACGACCGGGCCGAAGATCTCCTCCTGGAAGATCCGCATGCTGTTGTTGCCTTCGAAGATCGTCGGGTGGACGTAGTAGCCGCCGGACAGGTCGCCGCCGAGGTCAGCGCGTTCCCCGCCGGTGACGATCCGGGCTCCCTCGTTCTTGCCGATCTCGAAGTAGCTGAGGATCTTTTCGAGCTGGTCATTGCTGGCCTGGGCGCCGACCATGGTGTCGGTGTCGAGCGGGTTGCCCTGCTTGACCGCCTTGGTACGGATCGCCGCCATGTCGAGGAAGTCGCTGTAGATGCTCCGGTCGACGAGCGCCCGGCTGGGGCAGGTGCAGACCTCGCCCTGGTTCAGCGCGAACATCGTGAAGCCTTCGAGCGCCTTGTCCTGGAAGTCGTCATTGGCGTCCATGACGTCCTTGAAGAAGATGTTCGGGCTCTTGCCGCCGAGCTCCAGGGTGACCGGGATCAGGTTCTGGCTGGCGTACTGCATGATCAGCCGGCCGGTCGTGGTCTCGCCGGTGAACGCGACCTTGGCGATCCGGTTGGAGCTGGCCAGCGGCTTGCCGGCTTCCGCGCCGAAGCCCTGCACGATGTTGAGCACACCCGGCGGCAGGATGTCCTTGACGAGGTCGTACCAGATGCAGATCGACGCGGGGGTCTGCTCGGCGGGCTTGAGGACGATCGCGTTGCCGGCAGCGAGGGCTGGGGCGAGCTTCCACGTCGCCATCAGGATCGGGAAGTTCCACGGGATGATCTGCGCGACGACGCCGAGCGGCTCGTGGAAGTGATAGGCGACCGTGTCGTCGTCGACCTCCGAGAGCGAGCCTTCCTGCGCGCGGATGGCGCCGGCGAAGTAGCGGAAGTGGTCGATCGCCAGCGGGATGTCGGCCGCCAGCGTCTCGCGTACCGGCTTGCCGTTGTCCCATGACTCCGCGACCGCCAGCAGCTGCAGATTTTCCTCCATCCGGTCGGCGATCTTGTTCAGGACCACCGCGCGCTCAGCCGGGCTGGTCTTGCCCCAGGCCGGCGCTGCCGCGTGGGCGGCGTCCAGCGCGAGCTCGACGTCCTCAGCCGTGGAGCGGGCGATCTCGGTGAAGATCTCGCCGGTGACCGGGGAGGGGTTTTCGAAGTACTGGCCCTTGACGGGGGCGACGTACTCGCCACCGATGATGTTGTCGTAGCGGCCTGCGTAGCTGACGACAGATCCTGGCTGACCGGGTCGGGCAAAGACTGGCACGGGTGCTCCTTTGCAATCGCGTCCGGGAGAAATTCTCCCGGCGAACTCCTGCGCCCGACGCTAGGAGCGAGGCCGTTGCATCCGCGTTGCAATCCTGCTCAGGGGTGTGTGCCGAGCTCCCGGTTCAGCAGCCGTACATGCACGTCAGCGCGCCGGCCCCGACCGGAGCCCGGCGGCAGGCAGGCGTGCAGCATCCGCCAGGCCTCGATGTCGCCATGGCCCTCGCGGCTCTCGGTCCACGCCTTCAGCAGCTCCGGATCGGGATGGCGGAGCAGCGCGTCGCGAACCTCGGCGTGCAGCTCGTTTCGAAGCTCGGCCACCGCCGGCGCCATCGAGCGCGGCAGGATCGGGCCGGTGTACGCGTGCAGCGCGGCGCGATGGGCGCCGCGGTCGAGCAGCCGGCGAACGCGGCCGGCGTCGGTGGTGATCTCACCGAGCACCCGGTACGGGCGGGCGGCGACCCGATCGGCGCCGATGATCCGCCGTAGCCGCGAGAGCTCGGCCCGGACCGTGACAGGGTCCAGTGGCCGCTCGTCCAGACCGGCGGCCAATTCGTCGGCCGACAGCCCGTGGGGGTTGGCGGAGAGCAGCAGCAGCAGTTCAGCGTGGCGGGGGCTGGTGACGAGCGACTGACCGCCCAGCGTCAGGCCGGCTTCGTCTCGGCCAAGGACTTCGAGGTGCAGCGCTTCCAGTTGCGACGCTTCGAACCGGTTTGCCGCTGGGTGGCTGTAGAACGCTGTGGCCGGCAGATCGGTGAGGCGCAGCCGGAGCTCGGCTTCGACGGCGGCGGCAGTGGCGCGTACCAAAGCAAGCATCGTGGGCTGGGCCGCGCGGTCGTCTCCGGTGACGTCGATGACGCCGATCTGGTCGCCGCGGGGCCCGTGGACCGGCACCGCGGAGCAGCTCCACCGCTGCACCGCCCGTTGAAAGTGTTCAGCGGAGGCGATGCGGACGGGCTTGCTGGTCGCCAGCGCCACTCCGGGAGCGTTCGTACCCGCGTGGGCCTCATCCCATTGCGCGCCCTCGACGAAATGCATGTTTTCTGCGCGGCTGCGCAGTGCCGGCTGGCCTTCCACCCAGAGCAGCCGGCCGTGCGCGTCACCCACTGCGACCAGCAGGTTGTCATCCAACGCGTGGGCGACGAGCAGCCGGCGGATGACCGGCATCGCGAGTGCGAGGGGGTGGGCGTCGCGGTAGGTGCGCAGCGCGTCGTCGGTCAGCTCAACCGGTGCCATGGCCCGTTCGACTACGCCGAAAGCTGCGGACCGGCGCCACGATTGGGCGACCTCCGGCCGCACCGCTACGGGCACGTCTCCCGTCGCCAGAAACGACTCCCGGGCGACCGCCACCGTTCGAGCAGTGATGCTCGCGGCGTCAGCCATGCGGCCCCCAGGTGGCCCAGCGATCTGCGAATGCTTCTGACCACGACATTCCCGCGTCGTCGTGACTCGAATCACGTTAGTGCGCTTGCCCGGTTGGCGCTACCGCCGCCAGAGCTTGCCGGTGCGTTCGTGCTCCACCAGGGCTGCGACGGATGCGGCCATCTCGGGGCCGATCTCGCGTTCGATGATCCACAGCGCCAAGTCGGCGCCCGCCGTGACTCCACCACAGGTCAGGAGGTCGCCGTCGTCGACCACGCGGGCGTCAGCGATCACTTCGGCACCGGTCGCACGTAGATCATCCAGTGCCATGTGGTGGGTCGTTGCCGGGCGCCCCTTCGTCAGACCCGCGGCGGCTAGGACCATCGCTCCCGTGCAGACAGAGGCGACCCATTCGCAGTTGGGTGCAAGCTCCCGTACCAGGTTCGGCAGGTGGCCGTCCTGGACCTGCTGCCAGACTCCCACCGGCGCTCGGGTGGCCCAGGAACCGCCCGGCACGATCAGCGCGTCGGGACTCTCCAGCCCCTCGTCCACCTGGATCCGAAGTCCCATGCCCCGCCAAGATTGCCCGGCGCCATCGAGACCCACCAGCGCGACGTCCCAGTCGGCTCCGGCGTTGGCCGCATTGCTCAGGATCTCGTACGGGGCAGACGGCGT
This sequence comes from uncultured Actinomycetota bacterium, assembly GCA_963839015.1. Lineage (GTDB taxonomy): Bacteria > Actinomycetota > Actinomycetes > Frankiales > Frankiaceae > DATAZK01. The sequence continues at coordinate 213,212 of CAWITL010000008.1, forward strand.
CCAGCTCATCCATGCCGTCGAAGGCCACGATCTCGATGCGCACGGCTTGATTTTGCGGCTTCCTGGGGTTGGCCGCGAGCGGGTTACTTGCTGAGTCCGGCGAAAGCCTTCTCCAGCAGTCCTAGCCCCTCCTCCAGCAGGTGGTCGGGGATCACCAGTGGCGGCAGGAAACGCAGCACGTTGCCGTAGGTGCCGCACGTCAGCACTACCAAGCCTTCCGCGTGGCAAGCCTTCGCGACCGCCTGCGCCGCAGCGGGATTGGGCGTCTTGGACCCCGCTTCCACCAGTTCGACGGCGAGCATGGCGCCGCGGCCGCGTACGTCACCGATGACCGCATGCTGTGTCTGCAGGTCTTTGAGCCGGGGCAGCATCATGTCGCTGATATGGCGGGCGGCGCCGACGAGGTCTTGCTCCTCGATGGTGCGGATGGCGCCGAGGGCCGCGGCGCAGGCCACCGGGTTGCCGCCGTAGGTGCCGCCGAGCCCGCTGGGGTGAACGCTGTCCATGATCTCCGCGCGACCGGTGACGCCGGCCAGTGGGAGGCCGCCGGCGATGCCTTTGGCGGTGGTGATCAGGTCGGGAATCACGCCTTCGTGCTCGCAGGCGAACCAGTCGCCGGTGCGCGCGAAGCCGGTTTGGATTTCGTCGGCGATGAAGACGATTCCGTTGGCTCGGCAGTACTTCGACAGCCGCGGCAGAAACCCTTCCCCCGGCACGATGAACCCGCCTTCGCCCTGGATGGGCTCGATCAGAATCGCCGCCACGTTGCCCGCGCCGACCTGGCTGTTGATGGCGCTGATGGCCTGCTCGGCGGCCTCTTCGCCGCAGTGTTCGGGGCCGGTCGGCCAGCGGTAGGGGTAAGCCATCGGCATGCGGTAAATCTCAGGGGCGAAGGGACCGAAGCCGTTCTTGTACGGCATGTTTTTGGCGGTGAGCGCCATGGTGAGGTTCGTCCGGCCGTGGTAGGCGTGGTCGAAGGCGATGACGGCCTGGCGGCCGGTCGCGGTGCGAGCGATCTTGACGGCGTTCTCCACTGCTTCGGAGCCTGAATTGAAGAGTGCGGAACGCTTGTCATGGTCGCCGGGGGTCAGCCGAGCCAGCTCCTCGCAGACCGCCACATAGCCCTCGTACGGCGTGATCATGAAGCAGGTGTGGGTGAACTCCGCTACCTGCTGCTGCACACTCCCGACGACCTCGGGTGCCGCATTGCCGACGCTGACCACCGCGATGCCGGAACCGAAATCGATCAGCGAATTGCCGTCGACGTCGACCAGGACGCCGCCGCCGGCCCGCACGATGTACGCGGGCAGCGTCGAGGCAATCCCCCTGGCCACCGCGGCATTGCGCCGGGCGGTGAGCTCCTGGGACTTGGGTCCCGGGACCGCCGTCACCAGCCGTCGCTCCTGGGGGAGTCGCGGGCCACCACTTGCCGCGTTGGTCACTTCGGTCACCGTGGACCTCCTTCGACGCAGGCGTATCAGGAGGGTCTGAACGCTGCCGCTGCAACGGTAGTGGCCCCGGCCTCGCTCAGACCAGCGTCTGGCGGACTCTGAGGAACGCGACCACTCGTCGCCAGGAGGCGGCGCTGGCTGCTGCGTGCTCCGCCTGCGCCACGTCGAAGAAGCCGTGGCCCGCGCCCGCATAGGTGACGATCTCGTGCGGGACAGCTGCGGTCGTGAGCGCTTCGTCGAACTCAGCAATCGCGGCGGGTGTGATGCCTTCATCCGCTTCACCGAAGATCGCCAGGATCGGCGCCGACAGTTCGTGCGCCACGCCGGTGGGGCCGCTGTCGTAGGGGCCGGTGGCTCCCGGGGCGCCGTAATAACCGATGACGCCGGCCAGCCCGAACCTCTCGGCGGACATCAGGAACGCAACCCGGCCGCCCATGCAGAACCCCAACGCGACGACCCTGTCGCAGCCCTGGCGGCCGAGGTGAGCTGCGGCGGCCATGACGTCGTCCTGCATCTGAGGACGGCTGAGGGCCGCGAGGTGGTGCATTTCGGGAAAGGGTTGGGCGCGGGCTCGCAGGTCGGTCCCCGCCGACCGGCCGTGCCAATCGACGGCGGTCGCCGGGTATCCGTTGCTGGCCAATTGCCTGCAGAGCTCCTCGTAGAAGGGCGCAATACCGCGAATATCGGGGAGGACGACGACTCCGAGAGTCGGCATCTGCTCGCTGTCGGGAATGGCAGCGGGCTGGGCAACGGCGGTGCAGGCGGCGATCGCGGCACCATCCGAAGACGTCAGAAGGTGGGCGGTGAATGCGGTGTTGGCGCCAGCGGCAGGCTCAGAGAGGGGCGGCTGGGCAATCGTGGAGTAGCACACGAACAACTAATTCTATCACGAGATGATCTTGGTCGTCAATTCGCTGGGCTCGCTGTGGCAGCGTGCGGCGCGCCCCTTTCGGCGATACCAGCGACGTGCCGCAATGACCGTCCAGATGGCTTCGACGACCCCGAATGGCCACGCCCCGCTGAGGAATCCGTAGACGCTCGAAAGGGCGCACCCCACGGCGAAGGCGAGCACATAGCCGTTCCCACGGCTCTCCAGCGCGTACATGGTCATCATGAAGACCAGCGCGGTCACTCCGTAAACGGTCAGCACGGTTCCAGTTTGCGCGCGGCAGGCAAGATCGAGGGATGAGCTCGACCATCACGATCCGGCCCGCCCGGACCGCCGACGTCTGGAAGATTCGCTCCTTCGTCGACTACTACTCCGACGACCGAATCCTGCTGTCGAAGGCGACAGTCACACTCTTTGAGGACGTGACGGAATTCGTCGTGGCTGAGGACGAGTCCGGGACCGTCGTGGGCTGCGCGGCGCTGCATGTCCTCTGGGAGGACCTGGCTGAGGTGCGCACGGTCGCGGTAGATCCGGCCGCGCGCCGGCTCGGTGTCGGCCGCATGCTGCTGGAAGAGGTCATCCGGCGCGGACGCGACCTCGGGGTGCAGCGACTCTTCTGCCTGACGTTTGCTGTCGAGTTCTTCAAATCCGCCGGTTTCGAACCCATGAGTGAGGCCGCGGCCGTCACCCACGAGGTCTACGCCGAGCTGCTGCGGTCCTACGACGAAGGCGTCGCCGAATTTCTCGATCTTGAACGCGTCAAGCCGAACACACTCGGCAATACCCGCATGATGCGTTACCTCTAGGCGCGCATTCGGCGGTCTTCTGTGGATAAGTCCCCTTCGCCGGTTACGCATGGTTATGGTGAGGCATGCGCCGACGCGGTTTGGCGCCATTTGCGTTACTCGCCGTAGTAATCACCGGTTGCTCGTCATCCGGTCCACACGCTGCCGCCCCGCCTCCGGTGGTCACGCCCCCGGCTGCTACGGCCAGCCCCTCCGCGGCTCCAACTCCCGCGCCGACTCCTTCCGCAACGCCCTTCATCTCCGCCGCCACCGAGGCGGGTGCGTACGCGTTCGTCAAGGCGTATTTCGCTGAGCTGGATAGGGCATTATGCGTCGGGGGATGTTTCGCGGCTTGTGCCGTATCGGGTGGCGACGTGTTCTTGTCTTGGTTCCGAGCGGAATATTCGCAGCTACTACGACCGGGGCGGGAAGCTGGTTGGCGAGTCAGGCTCTTCATCGATAATTGGGTATTTGGCGACCATGGACCCGGCTTTGCTAAAGCGGCCACTCAGCTTTCATACCAGCACGGTACAAAACGTCTTGCGCCGGCAGGAGTCGACAATCGTCGACGCCGCGCAGAGCGCGGCATATACGTCATTGATCTGACGCCGAGGGCGCAGCATTGGGTTCTACGCGACGTCCGTTCTGGCCCGAGCTCGAAGCCTTGAAGATCTGGTCCGCCGTTTTGCGCTGGCTGGATTCATTGTTATGGGTGCTCGTTCGGTCGCGACGGCTGGATAGCTCGGACTGTCACGACTTGTGCACCAGTGCTCGACGTTGTGCGACTGGTCTGACTGACACTGACGCTGACGCAGTGGGGAGCCACGGCCCACCCGGCGGCCATTCCTCTCCGTCCGAGCCAATCAGTAACTCAGTACGACTACCACCCCGCCTGCGACGGAGCCTGCACCGGCGACAATGCAGCAGCCGCGGCAACGTGCGGGGGAAATGAGCGACTCGTACTGGTCGCCGCGCGGGACCTTTTCCCCAATACGCCTTGGATAATCCAGCGCAATCCCGAGTGCCTTACCCCGGCGCAGGAACTTCCGTTTGACCCGGCGCAATTACAAGCCACGGTCGATGACTATTTTCAGCGGATTCCGCTTCCTGAGCCAGGCCTTCACATCAGCCCGGCTGACAATGCCGTCGTCAACCTGCCCGAGATTGTCTCCGCGAATGCTCCAGGCGCGACGACCTTCACTGTCAACGTCGCGCCCTTTCCCACCGTCACGATCAGCGCTCAGGTCCACTGGGAATGGGACTTCGGGGACGGGGCGAGTCTTTCCACCACCACGCCAGGCAGGGCGTACGTCGCTACGGATCCCGACACCAGCCATTACCTCACTCATACCTACACGCATTCCAGCACAGGCTGGCCGCTCAGGGTGGCCTCGGTCTGGACCGCGACGTACACCGTCGACGGCATGCCAGGCACCACTGCGGTGACCGGTTCTGTGACCCGCACGTCTACCCGCAGCCTCCCGGCCGCGGACTACGCCGGCACGCTCACCGGAAACTGAGCAGGATCAAGGCGGCAGGACACCCATCGCGTTCGGATAAGGGACGCGGCTGCGAACCGGGCCCGAGGCGAGTCGGATGACGTTGAACATCAGGTCTTCCTGATCCAGGTGGGTTGTCTGTGAGAACACCCGCGAGACCGCGATGTCGGTCGCGTGTTCGATCGACTGGCGGGCAGCCCACCCGATCGGGGTGAGGGCACCGTTGTGGTCGACCCAGCCGCGAAGGCGTAAGCGGTGCCGGGCGGCGTTCCATTCGTCCTCGGTCCAGCCGCGGTTGGCGCGTTGTTCGGCAGGCAAGGCGCCCGTGCCGGCGTGACTCAGGTTCGCTTCGGCGCCGTCAAGTCCAGCGGCGACCAGTGCAGCTACGTGCCCGTCGCCCCGGTATTCGCGCAGCACGGTGACCGCTCTCCACAGGCGTGCGACGGGCGTATCTGCGCCCGGAACCGTCATCTGCGCGGCTGCGAGCGGTCGACCGGCCAGGTCAAGCGTCCCCAGCAGGCCTTCCAACCCGCGGACGACCGCCGGCACCGGAGCTCGCGGTAGCAGCGGCTTGAGGGTGCGTACCGCCAGCTCCTCCCGGGTGGCCAGCACGATCGATGGGATGGTGCGAGTCCACGCGTCAGGAAGAGCCCGCTCCACCATTCGCGGAGCAAAGCCGAAGAAGAGGGCCGTGACGAGCTCAGGACTTGCGGGCCCGAGGGCGGCCGAACGCGAGGCGAAATACCCCATCCAAAAGCCGCGCAGCCCGATCGCCTCATACGAATCCCGGGCGTCCGGCGCGAAGTAGACGACTGCGTGCAGCGCCTCGATCGCACGCCAGAAGCGCGGCGCGAGCGCGGGAGCAGCCACGCGCGGAGTCTGCCACCGATGAGCCGCCCGCTGTCCGCCTGACGTTCCGGAATGGGAAGCGCAATCTCGGCGGTCATACCGTGCTCACATGACCGCCCTGCCCGGTGACCAGATCGTCCCTAAGCCCGATCTGGTCATGGATCGGCTGCTGCATCTGCCTGCACCACCGAACGAGGTCTGGCCCTGGCTGGTGCAGCTCGGCAAGCACCGCGCTGGGTGGTACATGCCCGAAGCGGTCGAGCGGTGGCTGATCCCACCGTCGAGGCGGGCCACCCGCCGGGTCGAGCCGCAGTGGCAGCACCTGGAGGTAGGCGACGAAATCGACGACTGGGGAGGTCGCGATGCCAAGTTCACACTGGCGGAGATCGACCCACCACGCTCGCTGGTCTGGGTCTCCACGCGTGCCCGCAGATCGAAGCAACAGCCCCGGCCGCCGATGGTCTTCAGCTGGGCTCAGGTGCTCGACGCGACCGCCGACGGAGGCAGTGAGCTGCGGCTGCGGCTACGCATCGATCTCGGTGGGGGCCGCACCTGGCTCGCCCGCTATGGTGGCGGCGCCATCGACTGGGCGACGGTCGCGCTTCTCGAGCGGGGATTGCGCGAACGCCTTACCGCTTCACCGGGCTGAGATCTGGCCCGCTCATGGAGTGCCTACGTTTCAGGTAACGGGCTGGGCGTAGCTTGACCGCGTGCGCCTTGGCCTGGTGAGTGCAGCAGCCCTGTTCGCGTCCGGACTTGCGGGCGTCCTTGCCCCTGGGAGCGTGGGGGAGGCGCTCGCACTGCCGCCTGACTCAGGTCGTGGGACGGCTGAGATCCGCGCCGGCCTCGGTGGCACCTACGCGGCGCTTGGCGGCTGGGCGCTGCTCAACCGTTCTCCTGCAGCGTCGTCCGCGGTCGGATTCACCTGGCTGGGTGCAGCGGCTGCCCGGATCGCTTCGTTGAAGGTCGACCGGCCGCGCACTGACCCCTCCTTCTGGCTCTACCTGGCGGCGGAGCTCAGCCTGGGAACGGTGGCGGTATTCGAGGCGCACAAAGCCGTGACCCTGTGACCGCTCCCGCTGCGCTCGCAGTCCAGCGGCACTGCGCGTACTGGAACGCCCGCGATCGCGAGAAGTGGTCTCAGCTCTTTGCGGATGACGTTGTCTTCGAGGATCCGGTCGGTGCACCGCCCAAGCTCGGCCGCGATGCCGTTCGCGACTCCTGGGAACGCTCGCTGACGCCGGGACGGGAGTGGCGCCTGGTGGCGGACCGGATCGTGGCGTGCGGGTCGGAGGCGGCGGTCGTGATGCGTAATGAAGGAAATTTGCACGGCCGTTCCGTCGTGGTCGAGAGCCTTGAGGTCTGGCGGGTCGGCGAAGACGGTCGGGTGAATTCGGTACGCGCGTTCTTCGAGCCGGATCCCACGGTGCAGTCGGACTATTTCCAGGCGACGCGATGACGGCCCCGGAGATCAGGTTCGGCACCGGCACCACCCCACGGGATTTCGGTGCGTACGGCGAATGGCTGCGGGTCGCCGAAGACTCCGGATTCGAGTTGCTCACGACGGGCGATTCGCAGTCGCTGTGGGCAGATCCCTTTGTGGCTATGACCTTTGCCGCCATGCGCACCAAGCGTCCGCGGCTCGGCATTACGGTGTCCAACCCGATGACCCGCCATCCCGCCGTCGTGGCATCGATGTCCACGGCGCTGCAGCAGATCTCACGTGATCGCTTCGCCTACGGCATCAGCTCCGGCGACTCGGCCTTGCGCAACATCGGTGTGCGACCAGCGCACGTCGCGGAGCTGGAGGAGTACGTCACCTGCGTGCAAGCCATGTGCGACGGCCGGCCTGCGACGTATCAAGGCGCCGCTCAGCAGCTGCGCTGGGACCACCGCCACACTCCCGTCTGGATGGCCGCCGAAGGGCCGAAAACCCTTGAATTGGCAGGGAAAATCGCTGATGGGGTCGTCCTTTCCAACAGTCTGACCGCCGAAGCCATGCAGCGAAATCTCGGGCACATCCAAGCGGGCGTGACAGCGGCTGGCCGTGCGATGGATGACCTGGAGATCTGGTGCATGGCTAACGTCGTGCCGGCTGCGACCGAAGCCGAGGGGATCGGGCAGGTGCGGTCGGTGCTCGCGGGTACCGCAAATCACGTCTTCCGTTTCACCGTGGAGGGCAAGGGATTGCCGGAGGAACTCGTGCCGCCGGTGGAGGAGCTCAAGCGACGTTACGATTCCTCGCATCACGCCTCGCCCGAGACGGCGGCCCACAACGCCGACCTGGTCGACGAGCTCGGCCTGACGCAGTACCTGGCTCGTCAGTCGACGATCGCCGGGCCCATTCCGCATTGCATTGAACGCCTTCATGAGGTCGCGGCGGCGGGCGTGACGCGCATCATCGTGGCCCAGTTCGTCCCGGATCAGCTGCACTTCATGCGCACGTTCGCACAGAAGGTGCTTCCCGCGTTTGGAGTGTCATGACGGCCGGCGGATTTCGCGTTCTCGACATTCACCACCACGTTGGAGATGCCACCGCGGCGCTGGCGATGCCGGAGGTGAGCGGGAAGGCGAGCTCCGCCGCCTCCGAGCGTCAGATCCGGCTCGACACCATGGACCGCAACGGGGTTGACGCGGCGATCGTCATTCCCGGCCACAGCTATTTGCGTCCCGAAGGCCTCGCGGACACCCGCCGCGCGAACGACGGGATCGCGGCTTATCGCGACTTCGCGCCGACTCGGTTCACCGGCGCGCTGGGCATCGTCGAACCTATTTACGGTCGGGCTGGCGACGTCGAGCTGCGGCGTATCAAGCAAGAGCTCGGCTTCGTCGGGGTCAGCCTGCACACGCGTTTTCAGGGGGTCACGACCGACAGCCCGCTCGTGAAGGCTCAGATCGACGTGATGGGTGAGCTCGGGCTGGTGCCTGTCATCCATTCCGTCGCCGAGTCTCCCGAGGAGGCCCTCTGGCGGGTGCAGGCGGTGGCGCGATCCTTCCCGGATCTGCCCATGGTCGTACTCGATGTCTTCTCCTCGCACGAGCAGGCCAGCCATGCGCTGCACGTGGCCGAGCTGGCGCCGAACATCGTCTTCGACACCAGCCTCTCGTATGCAATCGACCCGATTCTGAGCCTGATGGAACGCTTTGGTCACCAACGCGTGGTCTTCGGTACCGACCTCTACTCCCACCCGCTGGGCTACTCCCACAGCTGGGTGCTTCAGCAGTTTCTGGAGTCCGGGCTGCCGGCCGAGATCCTGGCCGATGTGCTGTGGGGAACCGCTGAACAACTGTTTGGACTCACCGGAGACGGCTGATGCCTGGCAAGCCGGTGAGCGAGAGTCGTCGTCGGCGGCTCTACTTCTCGATCATGATTCCGTGCCTCACGCTGATCGTGCTGGCGTGGGGAGTCGTTCAATTCTTCTCCACCACGGCTGCGATCATCATGAGCGTGATCGCGATGGTCATGCCGCCCATAGCCGCGATCATGGCAAACGCTGGACGGGACTGAGTTCGCGATCCTGGCTCAGATCGGCTTGAGCGCATCCCGGAGCCGCACCCGGGCACCCGTACGCGTCACGGCGTTGCCGTAGATCCGCCCCGCGAGCCATACCAGGCCGGCGATCAGGGCGAGCGTGAGACCGACTGAAACGAAGACCTCCCAGCCCGGAACTCCACCTGCGCTGCGCATCGGCATCAGCGTCGGGGAGAAGAGCGGGATCATCGACAGGATGCCCAGGAGGTGGCTGTTCGGGTTGGCCGGCAGGATCGAAATGCCTAGTACGTAAGGGAAAATGATCAGCATCGACAGGGGGGCGACGGCACCTCCGACGTCTTCCTGGCGTGAGACGAGCGCACCGATCGCGGCGAACATGAGCGCGTACGCGAGATAGCCCAGCAGGAACCAGCCGACCGACCCCAGGATGGCGCCGGCTGCCACCGATCCGGGCAGGGTCAGCGCGCCCGTACTCAATCCGGCGACGAGTGCGACAACTCCGCCTAACAGCAGCTGTGCCAGCCCCAGCGTCCCGATACCGATCACCTTGCCGAACAACAGCTGCCAGGGCCGGATCGCGGTGAGCAGCAGTTCCACGATGCGGCTGGTCTTCTCCTCGACCACTCCTTGCGCGACCGCCTGCCCGTACACGAGAAGCGCGATGTACACCAGGATCCCGGCGATGATGCCGATGGCCAGGCGCTGCGCATCCTGCGGTTTCTTCGGCTCGAGGGCCTGGACGTCAACCTTCGCGGCGCTGACTGCCTGGGTGACGGTCTGGGGATCGACGCCGGCGCGGGTGAGCTGCTCGTCGAGCGCATCCTGGCGAGACAGGACGGTGAAGACGTTGTTGAGCGACTCCGGCAGTTCCTTCTTGACGGACACCTGGAAGCCGCCATTGCTGCCGGTGACCAGCGCGTTGATTTTGCCGTCGCGCAGCTGCGATTCGCCAGTCGACTCGTTCGCAACGATCGGCGTCGTCACCTTCACGCCCACCGCCTGTGCGACCTCGCGGAACGCACTCACACTCGCCTGCTGCGAGGGGAGAAAGCCGACGTGTTCTGACGAGGTCGAGCCCCGGGTCGCCTTGGTGATGATGATGCCCGCGAGGATCCCGACGACCAGAATCACGGTGCTGATCACGAAAGCTTTCGACCGCACGCGGGTGATGATCTCGCGGTTCGCGACCATGGCGACGGCCCGGGGTGCACTGAGGCCGAAGTCCCCTTCCGGCTCAGTCATGCCGCACTCCCAGCCAGCTCGGGGACCGCTTCCACGTGGACGACGTGGCGAAAGAGCTCGGTGAGCGACGGGAGCTGGCGGGCGAATTCGTGCACGGGCCCGGTCTCCAGCGCCGCTCGCAGGATGAGCTGATCGTCGGTGCCGGGATCGAGTCGAAGGACGGTTTTCGAGCCGTCGCGTCGCAGCACCGTCACCCCGGGCAGGTCGTCCGCCCAGCGATCCGATGCGCCGGGCGCATCGACCAGCAGCGACTCCGGACTGTCTTTGCGCAGCTCAGCGACCGTTCCCAACGCGACCAGCCGACCTCCCCGCACGATCCCCACCCGGTCGCAGATGCGCTCGACGAGGTCGAGTTGATGGCTGGAAAAGATCACTGGCACGCCGCGGGCGCACCGCTCGCGTAGCACCTCGGTCATCACGTCGACGGCGACCGGGTCGAGGCCTGAGAAGGGCTCGTCGAGCACCAGCAGCTCGGGGTTGTGCAGCAGCGCGGCGGCTAGCTGGACCCGCTGCTGATTGCCCAGACTCAGCTTCTGCACCTCGTCACCGCGGCGGGCTTCCACCCCGAGCTGCTCGGTCCAGCTCTCCATCGCCCGTCGAGCTGCGATGGGCGTCATCCCATGCAGGCGACCGAGGTAGATGAGCTGCTCACCGACTTTCATACGTGGGTAGAGGCCACGCTCTTCGGGCATGTAGCCGATCCGCCGGCGCCTCCCTAGCGTGAGTGGACGGTCATCCCAGCGGACCTCACCTGAGTCGGCGGCCAGCACCCCCATGGCGATACGCATCGTGGTGGTCTTGCCGGCGCCGTTGCTTCCGACGAAACCGAAAAGTTCGCCGCGGCGGACGGTGAAGCTCATGTCCGCCAGCGCGACAACCTGGCCATATTGCTTAAAGAGGCGGTCGATCTCCAGCGACCCAGACATGCGGCGTACTCCCAGCTTTAGGAATGTCGTAGGTGCCTGCTATACCCAGCCCATGCCGAGTTGGAAAGTTATCAACGACGACGATCCCGACTTCGCGGCCCGGGTGCGCGCCTGCTTCGAGGCCGGGACGAACAAGACGCTGGCGACCCTGCGGGCTGACGGCTCGCCGCGTATCAGCGCTTCGGAGTGCAAGTTCGAAGACGGCGAGCTCACGCTGGGGATGATGGACGAATCACGGAAGCTGGTTGATGTGCGCCGCGATCCCCGGGTAGCGCTGCACAGCCCCACTCTCGAGCCGCCGAAGCCGGACTCGGGCGAGCGGTGGATGGGCGATGCGAAGATGTCGGGCACGCTGGTGGAGGTCGATCCTCCTGACCCCAATCCCTTCCCCGGAGCTGGATTCTTCCGGCTCGACATCACCGAGGTCGCGCTGACCTATCTCGGTGAGCCGGCGGACCATCTGGTGATCGAATCGTGGGATACGCGGCTCGGCTACCGGCGCCGTACGCGGGTCTGAGCACCCGGTTACTCCAAAAAGTTGAGCGAATATAGGCCAGACGGCTCCTGTGGCTGCGCTGTGAACGTGCCGAATAGGCAAACCATGAGTAACGCAACGGAGACCGCGGGGGCTACGGCGCTCGACGAGGTCAGGCGACTGTGCGCGCCGTATGTGGGCACGCTGCTCGCCAATGGCGACGCGGCGACGGCGAGTGAGCTGCGCTCGCATCTGAAGGCGGTGTCGCTCGACCTGCGCAAGGAAGAGGACCCCAGCCAGGCCCTGCAACGCCAGCTGAGCGCCGCGAACCAGCAGGTGGAGAGCCTGACGAAGCAGGTCAGGGAGCTGAGCCTGCGGCTGATGGCGGCCAACGGTGAGCTGCAGGAGGAGGTCGCTCGGGCTGACCGCGCTGAGAGTGCGCTGCGGGCCCAGGTGCCGGCCCCGCGGTTCTATGAGGCCGGAGCGGCTAGCGGCCGGTAAGCCGTTCGGCTGTCCTGCGTACGGCAGCTGCCACGCTCGTCGGATCCTCCAGCTCAGGCCAATGACCCACCCCTGGCAGCTCGACGATGTCGGCGCCGGCGACCCGCTCGCGTATCCCGGCGAGCATGTGCGCCCCGCTCACCGGGTCTTCTGGACCCCAGACGAAGGTCAGCGGCACGTGCGTGGTCTCCATCGCCGTCGTCCAGCGTTGCTCATTACGCCGGCGGTCGTGGATGTAGTGCAGCAAGGTCGCTAGCAGCAGATTTCCGTCAGTGCGGGCCATCGCCCGCCACGCACTTTCGAGCTGGTCGGGTGTCGCGGGAGCCCGTGAACCGAACGTCGCCGCGACGCTGGCTTGGAAGAGTTCCTGGTTGATGACGGCGGCCAGCGCCTCACCGTCAGGGCTCAGCAGCAGCAGCTGGCCGTCGGTGGGCCGGTGCAGCTCCGGGTAGAGACCCCCGTTGAGCAGCACGACGGCTTCGAGGGCCGGCAGCTCTCGCGCGAGCAGCTCCAGCGCCACTGATGAGCCGACGTCATGCGCCACCAGCAGCGTCCGTTCGACGCCGACCCGCTGCCAGATCTGCTCGATGATGTCGGCCTGCTCCTCCAGCGACCAGTCGTGCGGCCGGGGCTTGCTGGAGGCCCCGTAGCCGAGCAGATCGATCGCCAGGGTGCGGAAGTCGGGCTCGAGCTGCTCGCTGACCTCGTGCCAGTCGTAGGACGAGCCTGGGTAGCCGTGAATGAACGTCACGATCTGGCTGCCTCTGCCGCCCTGGCGGATGAAGATCTCCTGCGGCTGGCCGTCGCGACCCGTGATCTCCACGGTGCTGCCCTGGTCCCACCAGCCGTCCAGGGTCATGGCGAGAAGTTACTGCGTCAGGCCGGGACGGCCGAGTTGTTGCGGAGATCGCTACGGAGTTCTGTGGGTGATCTTCGTTTCACGGCGTGTCGTGGCGAATCGCCGTAGCTGGTTCGTTCTCCGTTGCTAATTCCGCAATGAAGGAGCGCCGAAGAGGCTCGCCCGCCAGTGGGCCCTACTCGGGGACGGCCGTCCCGCTCTTCTCCAGCCACTCGTCGAGCGACGCTTCCTCCCAGTCCGGCGGCCCGTACACGGTGCGGGGGAGCGGCGTCATGATGTGGGTGTCGCCGCCGACGACGTACTGCGCGGCGACGCTCTCCCAGCGGGGCAACCGTTCGTCGGCATCACCGTCGTCGTCGAGTCCACGGGCAGCGTCGCGGTTTTGCCGCAGCCGCACCTGCGCGGGAATGGTGGTTGCCCAGACCATGACGACCTCGCGCTGGTTGGACATGACCTCGTACAGGCCGGTCGGTTCATGGCCGTACTCGCGCATCACCGGGACCCGCTCGCGTACGACGGCGTCAAGGAATTCCAGCTGCGTTCCCGGGCGGACCTGCAGGACCTCGTGAACGAAGAGGCTGCCTTTGACGCCCCGCGACTCGAGCTCATCGGTGGTCGGACTTCCGTTCGACTCCGCCGCAGAGCCGGTCGAAGCCGCTGCTGCGCCACTGGGCTGCCTCGTCCCACCATTCGCCGTAGAAAGCCTTACGGCGCTTGAGGTTCATGCGGTCGACGTTGGATGCCCAGCCCTGCCAGCCGAGGGAGCCGACGTCCCAGATGTTGATGACCTGCGGCCAGCGCCCACCGCCGGCGGCGCACACGTAGAACGACCCCTGCAAGCTGAACATCTCCGGCATGCGCAGCACCGGGTCTTTCCAGAGGTGCTCCATGTACGCGTACTGGCCCTGGCCGATGATGTCGACGGTCTCGTGCAGATACAGGTTGCGCGCCATGGTGTTCCTCTTCCCGAAGCTCGGCTGGACGCTTTATACAAGGTCAGAGGCCAGCCGACTTTCCGCGGGCACGGGCCGCGTCCATGATCTCGGGATCCCCAAGGGTCCAGGTGACGTTGAGCTTGACCCGCACCAGCTTCCAATTGCCTCCCTCGCGCACTAGCCGGTTCTGGTAGTAGCCGCCGATTGTGTAGAAGGACTCCGGATCCTTGGGATCGAGTACGTGGTGGGCCCGCAGGTACATCGTGATCTGCGCGGTGTCGCCCTCCAGTTCCACGAGCGGATTCGACATCATGTGCTGCGACGCGGCGAGGCCCCCGAACAAGGGCTTCACGCCGGCGACGTAGTCATCAGCCGCCATCGTCACCGGCTTGCGTCCCGGGTCGTAACTCGAGAAGTCCAGTTCCACCTGGTCGGCGAATACGGATCGGTAGAGCGGCCAGTCACGAGTGTCGACCCCCATCGCGTACCGATACACGCACTCGGCGACGGCTAGCTTGTCCTCTGCGCTCACGCGGTTACGTCCTCTCACGTTCACGGTGGTCACCGACAGAGTGCACCCATGCAAATCAGTGACCTCTGATCCGGCGCAGCACATCCTCCCCGCCGAGCTGGCGGATGACGGAGCTGCTCCCGCACACAACGAGTTGATCGCGGGCGCGGGAGAGTCCGACGTAGAGGCGTTCTTTTGAACGGTCGCCGATGGTCTGCTCGTTCAGCACCAGAACGACGGCGCGGCGTTCGAGTCCTTTGAAGCCGAGGACGTGTCCGTAGAAGACCTGGTCCTTGTCCCAGAAGGACGCCCAGTACTCGTCCTGACCCATCGCTTGCCGATTGATCTGTTCCTGGTGGCGGCTGCCGGTGGTGAGCAACGCGATGTCCTCAGGTCGCCAGTCGTCGAGGAGTTCATCGACGGCGTCATCACCGATCGCCGGAGCATCGCTGGGCGAGCATTCGATGAAGCGCACCGCGGGACCGTCGCCACCGAAGAGCCGCATCTTGCTTTGCGCCAGCGAGTTGAACGTGCCGGCGATTTGCTTGGTGTTGCGCAGATTGCTGTCCAGGACCAGCGGCGCCAGCTCGATGGGAGGCTTGCCGAATCGGGCAAAGACCCGCTGGCCTTCATCGCTGAAGACGTAAACGCCGCCGGTGTCCGGATCGCGGAGTGAGGCGAGGACGGCGGGCCACCAGCTATCCGCGAAGTCCTGCGCCTCATCGATAATGACGGCGTCGAACTTCCTTGCCGGCAGGAGATCTGCCGCGAGTTGACGCATCTGCTCGGGGAGTCGTTTCTCCCAGTAGTCGCTGTCGGTTTCGCTGCCTCGGGCGGCGCCCCATTCGGCCCCGAGGCGGTGGAATTCCCCCACGTAGGCGGGACGGTCGTTCTTGGGAACCGCAGCCATGAACCGGTTCAGATAGGCAGCAAGTCCGCGCGAGTAGCAGAGCAGGGCTACCCGCTGCCCCGAGCGGCTGAGGCGCCTCGCCTGCTCCATCGCGAGCCAGGTCTTGCCGCTGCCGGCACCTCCGCGGACCTCAACTCTGGTCATCAGCCTGGTGGCGTGCAGGATCTGCGCCTGGTCTTCGGTCAGGCGCTGCGCCTCGACGTCGCGTTCGCGGGCTTCCGCCAGCAGATCCCGCTGCGGCAGACCCCGTCCGCCAAGCACCTCAAGCAGGAGCGGGGCGTCGTCGCAGGTTAAGGGCTTGCGGTTGCTGTCCTGCTGCCGCGGGATGTCCCTGAGCATGGTGGCAATCACGGGCAGGTTTGTACGGTCCGCGATCATCCAACGCGGACAGTCGGTGCAGCGGAAGTCGTCGTCGAGGTCCGTATTCGGAAGTGCGACGGCATGCGCCCAGCGCAGCTTGGTGCCCGTCCACCGCGGGTCAGCCTCGACGTAATCGCGGAGTGCGTAACGAGCTTTGCTCGCCTGCCGGACCGGGTCGATCGTGACCGCCAATCCGTCGCGCTTGGTGCGCCAGCTGCCCTTCTCCCGCCAGACGCTGCCGCCCTTGACCTCGACCACTACGACTCCGGCGTCCGGCATCAGCACGACGATGTCGGCCTCGTAGTCCTGCTTGCGGTCGGTGACATGAACGTTCGCCATCAAGATGTCTTTGGGCCGAAGCTGCCGGCGAAGCTGCTCCCACACCTGCCGTTCCGCCGCGCTTTCGAAGTCGGGGGTTTCGGGACTGCAGATCGGCACACCTGAGGTATCGGCTCAGCAGCGCCCTGGCACAAGGGCACTGGTCGAAACGGGCGCGATCAGGAGTGTTGGCTCAGGTCCAGCTCTGCGGGTCAATTTCGACCGCGAAAGGCTCGCCCACCCAGGAGCGGGTCTGGATGCGTTGACTCACCAGCGGACCCTCTTGCTGCTGGAGATCTCAGATGTCGAGGTGCGGGGAGCCGTCGCTGCGTCCAATGATCCAGTAGTGCGGGATTCCCGCGTGGGCGTAGATCGCGACTTTCTTTCGGGCCTCGACCGCCTGGGTGGACAGGTTCACATCGACGATCAGCTCTACGCAGTCCGCGGGTATCCAGGTGCTTGCTTCGGTTGGTGGGCGGTAGACGACGACGTCGGGTCCGGGAACGGTGCGCTCATCGAGCTGGATGCCGACGTTCTCGATGACCTCCAAGCCCTCAGGGGTGGCCGCCTCGAGTGCCCGCCGGACGCCCCGGGCCAGCTTGCCGTGGAGCAGCGACGCGGCGGGACTCATCACGATCTTTCCCGCCCATAGCTCGTAGCGCTTGCCGTCATCGGGCATCGCCCGCAGGTCATCGGCGGTGAACTCCGCGGTCCGGGCCGTCATGGCTCTACTGTGCGGCACGCCGTGGCGGGGAACAAGTAACTCCGCTGCCGCTGTGGACAAAGGCACTGGTTCATAGTCCTGCCCATGGCCCTACATGCTGGATCCTCGGAAGAATCCCCTGTCATCGACGTCAATCCCTTCATGGGGATGGCGAATCCGGTCTTTTGCGTGGAGGTGGCTCCGCCGAAGTCCAAGCTCGGTGCGGGGCCGGTTCCCGCCGATGTTGCGTATCAGTTGGTGCATGACGAGCTCCTCCTGGACGGAAGCGCCCGGCTGAATCTGGCGACTTTCGTGACCACATGGATGGAGCCGCAAGCCGGCCAGCTCATGTCCGAATGCGTCGACAAGAACATGATCGACAAGGACGAATACCCGAAGACGGCCGAACTCGAGCGGCGTTGCGTCGCCATCCTGGCCGACCTCTGGAACGCGCCGCATGCGGAGAGCGCGACCGGATGTTCGACGACCGGTTCGAGCGAGGCCTGCATGCTCGCGGGGATGGCGTTGAAGCGCCGCTGGTCGGCGAAGGTCGGTGGCGACCTGACTCGCAAGCCGAATCTCGTGATGGGCGCGAACGTCCAGGTTTGCTGGGAAAAGTTCTGCCGTTATTGGGATGTGGAACCAAAGATCGTGCCCATGGACGGCGACCGCTTCCATCTCGACGCGGCTACGGCGGCCGCTGCTGTCGACGCAGACACCATTGGTGTGGTGGCGATCCTCGGGTCGACCTTCGACGGTTCCTACGAGCCGGTCGCTGAGATTTGCGCGGCGCTGGATGCGCTCGCTTTGGGTGGTGGGCCTGATGTTCCGGTGCATGTCGACGCTGCTTCCGGCGGGATGATCGCGCCGTTCCTGGACCCGGATCTGGTGTGGGATTTCAAGCTGCCGCGGGTGTCATCGATCAACACTTCGGGTCACAAGTACGGGCTGGTCTACCCGGGTGTTGGCTGGGTGCTGTGGCGCGACAAGGCGCACCTGCCTGAGGAGCTCGTCTTCAACGTCAACTATCTCGGCGGCAACATGCCGACCTTCGCGCTGAACTTCTCGCGTCCGGGTTCGGAGGTGGTGGCGCAGTACTACACGTTCTTCCGGCTTGGCTTTTCGGGTTATCGCTCGGTGCAGCAGGCGAGCCGGAACGTGGCGATGCGGCTGGCATTAGGGGTCGAAGGGTTGGGCCCGTTCACGCTGATCTCGCGCGGTGATCAGCTGCCGGTCTTCGCCTTTACGACCACTCCGGACGTGAAGGGGTGGGACGTTTTCGGTGTCTCACGCTTACTGCGGGAGCGGGGTTGGCAGGTGCCGGCGTACACGTTCCCCGAGAATCGCGAGGACCTTGCGGTGCTACGTGTCGTTTGTCGGAACGGGTTCTCGCAGGACCTCGCTGATGACTTTCTCGATGACCTTGGGTGGGCTCTGAATGAGCTTGAGACTGCTGACCACCGCACCATTTCGGGGCCGTCGGGGTTTCATCACTAGGCCGCTTTCTCCCTGGGGCTGCTATTTGAGCGCTGCCTCGATATCCGCAATCTTCTGAACGAGGACGAGGCTGTCGCGCACCCTGCGGAATCCGAGTCGACAATGATCGGGACTTCAAGGCCGCCGGTGGACGGCGCCGTCGATCGAGCCCAGCGATGGGCCGTTCGGCGGAACACCGCCAGCGTCCCGATTCCGATGTCCAGCGAATGCCGGGTTTGGTCGCTCACCCTTGGAAGCGCTATGGCCACGAGCGGGTCTATTTCAAGACCTCCGACGGCCTCCAGGTCGGCTGGTGGGACTGCCTGGCAGGAGTGGCGTATCTCGAGGACGAGTCACACGCTGCTGAGTTCTCGGCGGCGGTGTCGCGGTTGATCCCGGCCGGGCGCGTTCCGGTTGAGGAACAGCCTCCTGCCGCTCGCCAGCCGCCGGTTCAACCCAGCTTGCTGGGAACTCCGCTTCTGGAGGGCGATTTGGCCCTCAATAGGGCCGGCCAACGCGCTGCAGAAGTCGAGCGAGCGGCGCGCGGTGCTGCGCCAGTTCGCACCCGGCTCGAGCGGCTTTTCGATGTGAAGAACGACGAGCGAGCTTGGCGGCTTGGCCGGAAGGGTGAAGAGGCCGTGGGGGCGCGCCTCGCACGACTGCCCAACGACTGGCACGTGTTGCATTCCATCGAAGTCGGGGTGCAGGGAAGCGATATCGACCACCTCGCGGTTGGTCCAGGTGGCGTGTACACGATCAACGCCAAGCATCACCCAGACGCAAACGTCTGGGTTGGTGGCGACCGTTTCATGGTCAACGGGCAGTGGCATCCCTACGTCCGCAACAGCCGCCACGAAGCCGCGCGGGCGTCGCGCATCCTCAGCCGGCACGCGGGATTTGGGGTTCCGGTCGTTGGAGTGATCGCCGTCATGGGCGCTCAGAATGGGTTCACCGTCAAGGCGCAGCCGGAAGACGGGAAGGTGTATGTGGTTACTCGAAAGCAGATTGACGCCTGGCTTGGGCGACGCAGCGCAGTCTTGAACGCCTGGCAGGTCTCCGCGGTGTTCGATGTAGCGCGGCGTCCCGGGATCTGGATTGGTTGACAGCTGAGTCGCTCAACTCATCTTTCGAACCAGTCGAGGAAGACTCGGTGAGACGGCGGCCAGCGATCCGGGTGAAGCGCGGCGCGAATCGCCGCCGAGGTGCGATCACGCTGTCGCTCGTGGCGACCGTGCTCACCGCCGGCGTCGGCTGCAGCAACTCATCGACGCAACGTTCGGCCGGAGCGCCGCCGGCTACCTCGCCAGCGCTCATCACCCCAACCCCGGCAACATCCGCAGCACCGTCTCCATCGTCAACGTCGCCTTCAGGGCTCCCGTCCTCGCCGTCCGCGCAAGCGCTCGTGGTCCCGGCAGGGATGAGCTCCGGGCTAACTCGGCCTGCGGACGCGAAGGGCCCGTATCCGATCACCGACGTTGTCGACGGAGATACCGACAAAATTGACATCGACGGACGGACCGTAAAACTCCGTTTGATAGGCATCGATACGCCGGAGACCAAGGACCCGGACAAACCCGTCGAGTGTTTTGGCCCGCAGGCATCCGCTCGAGCCGAGCAGCTCCTGACCGGGCGCAGCGTTTGGATTCAATACGACGCCACCCAGAATCGACGGGACATCTACGGGCGCGATCTGGTCTACGTCTGGCTCGACGCCCACACCATGTTCAACGAAGTCATGGTCAGCACCGGGTACGCGCACGAGTACACCTATAAGCGGCCCTACCTGTATCAGAGTTAGTTCCGAGCCGCAGAGGCGAAAGCGAAGGCCCAAGGCCTCGGTTTCTGGGGCCAGGGAACGTGCGGCGGCAATACCAAGCAAGCCGCCGGGAGTACGGCTCTGCCCGCGAGTCCCTCTCCGACCGCGCCGTCGACCGTACCTACGGATGCGGCGGGTCAGGTCTACTACTCCAGCTGTAGCGCGGTGCGGGCCGCGGGAAAAGCACCGCTCCTAAAGGGGCAACCTGGCTATCGGGCGGGACTCGACTCCGACCACAACGGGGTCGCCTGCCAGTAGCCCACATCCGGGGTAGGAATCAGCAGCATTTTGTCGGACCCCAATGCGACGGTTCAGTCGAAGGGGGACAGATGAACGCTCAGTCAAAGTTGGGGTTCGTTGTCACCAGCCGGCAGCTGCTTGTCGCGCAGGTGGCCATCGCCGCGTGCAGTTCTGCTTCCGAGCAGATTCTCGGTGACTGGGAATGTCATCGAATCGATCTTGGCAGTGCGTACGACGGTCTAGCTCGACGCCTTCGAGCCGCTCGCGAGATGGACGATTGTTCCGGTGCACGGCTTGTTGATCTGCTTGACGACGAGGGCCGCCCGATGCTCGCCATCGAGCTCCAGCTCTCCGCCGCAGAGACGTCGGCCCTTCGAGTGGCGATCGATCGGCTGAGGGGCATCTTGGCTCGTACGGGAGAGTTCGGCGGCAAGCTCGACGACGACCTCGATGCGGTGGCGGAGGTGCTGGCGTGATCTTCCCAATTACTCCCAGCGACTTGGCACTGATTGTCGAAGAAATCATTCCCGAGATCTCGGGACAGGACAGCCAAGCCACCGTTGAAGGGTTGGAGCTTTGCGAAGAATGCGACGGGGCGCTGGATGACGAAGGTTGTCGGTTCTGTCCGGTGGACAGCATCCCGTAGGTCCATGGGGTCGGCTTCGAGAGACGGCATGCTCACACCGTGAACGAAACGCCGACGGGTCTTTACGAGGCACTTCTGACCGCTCGCCTCCAACAATTGGTCGATACGCTTCCGGCTGACGGTCTGACCGCCGGATTGGCGGATTTGGCGAATGCCGAGTCCTCGGACCGAATCTCCCGGCACATAGCCCGACTCCTTGCCCAGGCAATTGACGCGATGCCCGAACGCGATCGCGCCGCGCATGCCGTGAAGCTGGCGGCGGACGTGCTTGGTCATCTTCAGACACTGACCGCCGGCTCAGATCTCGGACTGGCAGCCGAGATTCCGATCGCGCCCGGTCAGGTCTTGCAGTCAATCTTGCGCAATCGACCCGACGGCACACGCGAGGTCATCGAGCGTCCGTTGACGCCGCTGCTGGACACGACTGTTCTCACGAACGCACATGGTGAGCCGGCGGTGTCGCATGAGGTGAAGGCTGAGGTCCCGTCCGCTGACCGTATCGATGTCCTGATGGCATTCATCCGATGGAGCGGGGTCCGCAAGCTGGCCGAGGCTCTTCGCCGCCACTCGCAGGCTGGCAAGCCGCTGCGGGTGTTGACCACCACCTACACCAACAGCACGGAGCAGCGGGCCCTTGATGAATTAACTGCGCTGGGGGCCGAGGTTCGCGTCTCCTATGACACGTCGATGACCCGGCTGCACGCGAAAGCCTGGATGTTTCATCGGGCCAGTGGCTACTCGACGGCGTACATCGGATCTTCGAATCTCACCCACTCGGCGCAGGTCACCGGCCTTGAGTGGAACGTGCGACTGTCGGAGGCCCGCAACCCTGACGCGGTCGCGAAGATGGATGCCGTCTTCGAGAGCTACTGGGAGAGTCTCGACTTCGTCCCTTATGACCCTGACGAATTTCGCGAGCGGACTAAGAACGAGGCTCGGGATCAGCTACTGCTGAGCCCTCTTGAAGTGGTACTTCGTCCCTTTCAGGAACTGCTACTCGATCAGATCGCTCTCGCACGTCATCAAGGGCACCACCACAACCTGCTGGTCGCCGCGACAGGAACGGGCAAGACAGTAATGGCGGCCGTTGACTACGCGAGGCTGAGAGAGACGCTGCCGAGAGACCGGCTGCTGTTCGTCGCGCACCGCGAAGAGATCCTCGATCAGAGTCGCAACACCTTTCGTCACGTCTTGCGAGACGCGGCGTTCGGCGAGAAATGGGTCGGCCGCCATCGACCGGCGCGGTTCGATCACGTCTTCGCGTCGGTCCAAAGCCTGAATGCGACTGGCGTCGGGGGCATTGACCCGGCGCACTTCGATGTAGTCATTGTCGATGAGTTCCATCACGCGGCGGCACCGTCGTACGAAGCTGTGCTGGCGCATCTGACGCCAACGGAACTGCTTGGCCTCACTGCCACCCCAGAGCGAACCGACGGTCTGAACGTGCTGGTCCATTTCGAGAATCGGATCGCAGCCGAGCTGCGCCTGTGGGATGCAATCGATCAGCACTACCTTGCACCGTTCGACTACTACGGGATTAGCGACGGACTGGATCTGCGGGAAGTTCCCTGGAAGCGCGGAAGTGGCTACGACGTCGAGGTGCTCACAGATGTTCTGACCGCGGACCACTTCTGGGTCAACCGCGTGATCGACCAGGTACGAAGGAAGATCACCGATCCGCTGCGCATGCGAGCGCTGGGCTTTTGCGTCAGCGTCAGGCACGCCCAGTTTATGGCGGCACGGTTTCAAGGAGCGGGAATCCCGAGCGTGGCGATATGGGGCGAAAGTCTGTGGGACGAACGCCGTGCCGCGCTTCGTGATCTGGCTAGCGGCGAGATCCAGGTTGTCTTCACCGTTGATCTCTTCAACGAGGGCATTGATGTGCCCGCAGTTGACACCCTGCTCATGTTGCGGCCCACTGACAGCCCCACGCTGTTTCTTCAGCAGCTCGGCCGCGGCCTTCGGAAGACCGATGACAAGTCGCTGTGCACTGTCCTCGACTTTGTTGGCCAGCACCGGAAAGAGTTCCGCTACGACCGCAGGTTCCGTGCGCTCCTCGGGGGAACCCGTACCGAGCTAGTTGCGCAAGTCGAGGCGGGGTTTCCGTTCCTTCCGGCTGGGTGCAGCCTCGAGCTCGATCCGGTGGCCCAAGAAACGGTCTTGCGCAGTATTCGCAATGCGATCCCCAGCCGCTGGCGCGACAAGTGCGCCGAGCTACGGTCTCTTGGCGACGTCTCGTTGGAGACCTATCTCACCGAGACGGGGCTGGAACTCGAAGACGTCTATACGAGCAATCACACCTGGACGGAGATGAGGCGGGCTGCTGGACTGCCGACAATCCTGCCAGGGCCCGACGAAACGGCGCTGTTGAAGGCCGTGGGACGTTTGATCCACGTCGACGATGACGAACGCATCGCTGCGTATCGATCGTTCGCGCGTGCCAGTCAACGTCCTGACTTCAGTGCGCTCGACGAGCGCGCACGGCGCAAACTGCGAATGCTTCTGGGGTCGGTCATGAACTTGCCGGTCGCTGCCTCAATGGAACAGGCCATTGATCAGCTTTGGGCTCACCCGCAGGTGCGCGTCGAGCTCGGCGAATTGCTCGATGTGCTGCCGAGTCGCGTGGACCACCTGCATCCACCGCTCGGTCTCGACTCGGCCATTCCGCTGCACCCGCACGCTCGGTACACGCGACGCGAGATTCTGGCGGCGTTTGGAGTCGGAGAGGCAGCGCGACCCCGGGATTGGCAAGAGGGAGTTCTGCACGCCAAGGAGGCGAATGCGGATCTCTTCGCCTTTACGTTGGACAAGAGTGTGGGTGGGTTCTCCCCAACAACTCGCTACCGCGATTACGCTGTCAGTCGCGAGCTCATCCACTGGGAAAGCCAGTCAACGACATCCGTGGAGAGCAAGACCGGCCAGCGCTACATCAATCACGAGGCGCTGCGGTCGAGTGTGGTGCTGTTCGCCAGGTTGCGAACTGACGATCGCGCTTACTGGTGCCTTGGGACCGCTCGGTACCAGAGTCACCAGAACGAGCGGCCGATCGCCTTCGTCTGGAAGCTGGACCATGCGCTGCCGCCGGATCTGTACGTAGCTTTTGCTGCGGCAGTTGCGTGACAAGTGGCACCTGTCCCGGCGTTGGTGTCCGACCTCGAGTATCTCGTTGCATTCTGACCTTCGCGTTGAGCAAGGT
This sequence comes from uncultured Actinomycetota bacterium, assembly GCA_963839015.1. Lineage (GTDB taxonomy): Bacteria > Actinomycetota > Actinomycetes > Frankiales > Frankiaceae > DATAZK01. The sequence goes on from CAWITL010000008.1 coordinate 237,292, forward strand.
GGCCTACGGCTCGCTTGCTATACGGCGCGAATCCCGTGTGTGAAGCGAAAGGAACTCGTAGGACTGCGCCAGCACATGGCGCCTGGGATGCGAGCTATAGCGATGCAGACCTAGTCGACCATACGGACGCCAGTGGCGGTGACTGTTTCACCGCAACGAACTTGAGCACGGCAACTACCGGGCCGTGAGCCCGGCTGTCGGACGCCCGCGCCGCGAGACCTGCTACTGGGGTGTAAACGATGTTGCGCAGGCGGCCGATTGGTGACGTGCGTTGGCCACGACCACGGTGACCTTCACCGTGAAACTGGGTGTGGCCCGGCTAATCCGATAGTCGATCTCTCCTTGACCGTTGACACCGACGAGGCCGACCTGCGCAGTGGACGTTGTCCGATACTGGGCGAGCGTAAGGATTTTGTTGCCCGGTTGCGAGCTGACGATGATTGGCACGGTTCCATTACGCACCGGATGAGGGTTAGTTGTAGAGGCAATACATGAGACCGCTGGCGGCTGGCAGGCTAAAAGAAGCCCGAGGGGAAGAGTGGCCGCTCCAATGGTGACTGCACGTTTCCATGAACTCCCTACTGTCATGAAGGCGATACTGTCGCAATTAAGCTTGCCGTTAATAGCGTTTTTTGGCCAACCGGGATCAAAGGTTGCACTATGTGTACACAAATGAGAGCTGATATCGGGCAAAGTGCCTTCGACCGGTGTGAACGTCGAACCCGGCCCGTCGCCACTTGTAGTGGCATTCTGAAAACTGTAAGAAACCGGGGTGCGCGGCCGGCTAGACGCGATCCCGCGACTTCAGAGCCAAGCCCGGGACCGCATCCGGTGAGAAATGCAAAGACACTTCGACCAGCCGGACTTATCGGTCGATTCTCCCCGAACCGGTTGCCGCCCCCTGAGCCAGATGTTCAAGTGAAACCAATGCTCAGCGACAACCGGTAGTCGCCGAACGCTCGGGGGTAGCGCAATGGGACGATTCGGACACAAGCGACGCGAGGCAACACGACCCTTGGCGCGACGCAGCCAAGCGCTAGCCGCCTGTTCCATCGTGACGGTCGTAGCCCTAGCTGCCTGCGCCAGCAGCACGACGGCCAGCGCACCAGCCACGGTCATCGGAAGCAATGCCACCGGCGGCCAATCAGCCCAAGCAGCTGCTATCAACCAAATCGTCAAGCAGCAGATGATTGCCAACCACCTCAAAGCCGTGATCTATCGCGTCACCATCGACGGCAAGCCGCTGGTCACCAACGCCTTGGGCGAGTCGATGACCGGGGTGCCGGCGACGACCGACATGCATTTCAGAAACGGCGCGGTCGTCTTCTCTTACCTGAGCACCTTGCTGATGCAGTACGTCGACCGGCACGTTGTATCGCTGAACGACAAGATCTCCAAGTGGTGGCCGTCGCTACCTGACGCGAACCTCGTCTCGCTGAAAATGTTGTCGAACATGACTGCCGGCTACCCCGACTATGAGACGGACCCGGGGTGGCTCGACGCGTTCAACGCGAACCCGTTCCACGCCTTCACCGTGCAGGAGCGGCTCAACTACGCCTTCAGCCGCAAGCGGATCTTCGCCCCCGGGACCAACTGGAGTTACTCCCACACCGACCAGATGATCCTCGGCGTGGTCCTAGCAAAGATCGGCAAGGCGCCGCTGGATCAGCTCATCAGCAAGAACATTCTCAAGCCGCTGGGCCTCAAAAACACCGTCGCCAGCGACACTTCAGACGTCCCGAGCCCAGTGCTGCACTCCTTCAGTTCGGAGCGGCGGGTCGGTCTCGGCGTCCCCGCGAAGAACCTCTTCTACGAAGAAGCCACCTTCTGGAACACCGACTGGGGAACGCCTCCGGGGGGCAACCAGACCACCAACATTGACGACCTGGCGACGACCGCCCAGGCCATCGGCAGCGGCGTCCTGCTGTCGAAGAAGAGCTACCAGGCGCAGACCGGTCCTAACCTGCTCGGATTCGGCACCCCGTTGAAGGCCTGCGCCCGTCCTGCTTCAAGCAAACGACCATTTACAACTTCGGATTGGGCATCGTCCGCAATGGCGACTGGCTGGTGCAGAACCCGCTCCTGAGCGGTCAGGGCTCGCTGGAGGCCTACCTGCCGTCGAAGAAGATCGCCATCGCCATCGTGGTGACGTTCGAGCCGGCGGCCTTCGATCGCAGGGCAATTACACCAACGCGGCCAACCCGATCTACCAGCAGATTGGTGCGCTCCTGGCTCCCAAGGATGCGCCGCCGCACGAAGGCCTGAGCCAATATGGCTTGACCATGTGCCAAAGTGGTGCCACCATGGCACCCATGGATCTGACCGCGCACGTGAACAACCTCGGTAGCGAGTTCGCCGCGCTCGCTGAAGCGGGTGGCGATGAGGCGCGTGCGCTCGTCGAGCGTCTGACCGGATCGCTCGAGTCGGCGATCCGGATGACGCTGCTGGATGCGTTGTCAGCCGCCGCGGATGAGATCTCGCGTGACCTGGCTCCGGGTTCGGTGGAGCTACGCCTGCGGGGACGTGATCCGAGCTTCGTCGTCACCACGCCACCGAGCGAGCCGTTCGAGCTTGCCGGGCAGGACGTTGCGCGGACTGACGAACGTGCCAGCGAGGGCAGTCTGCTGATCGCTGAGGACGGCCCCGCGTCGCGGATCAATGTTCGACTTCCCGAGCAGCTCAAAGCCTCGATCGAGGACGCAGCGGCCAAGGAGGGGCGCTCGGTCAATGCCTGGCTGGTGCGGGCGGCGTCATCCGCGTTGCTGCGGTCGGATCGCGACCAGCGTCCCGAGGTGCGCGGCAATGGCAAACGGAGCAAGCAGGGGATCACCGGCTGGGTGCGCTAGTCGCACTCCCACATCGCGTCTTTCCACCAAAGTGTCCCCGGCCTGAGGGGACGGTTCACCTACCCACAAGGGACAGCCATGCCACATTACGAAACGCCCGAACCGATCTCCGTCACGCTGGAACTCAGCGTCGGCAGGGTGCAGATCGCCGCGAGCGACCGGATCGACACCATTGTCGAGGTGCATCCGACCGACGCCGCCGACGACTCGGACGTCGAGGCCGCTCAGCGGGTCCGCGTCGACTTCGCCAAAGGCACGCTGCGGGTCGCTGGGCCGAAGGGGAAGGCTTTCGACTTCTCCCGCAAGACCCGATCCGTCGACGTCACGATCGAACTGCCCAGCGGGTCCGACGTGTCCGCCGGGATGCAGATGGGTGATTTGCACTGTGACGGCAGGCTCGGGGAGTGCCGGCTCAAGACGTCCGCCGGCAACGTCTGGGTCGAGCGAACCGGTCCGCTGCACTTGGCAACGTCGGCCGGTCACGTCACTGCTGACGCGATCGCGGGCAATGCCGAGATTTCCACCGGCTCCGGAGAGGTCCAGATCGGCTCGGTCGAAGGCTCGGCAGTGGTCAAGAACTCCAACGGCAATACGGAGATTGACGCGGTCACCGGCGACGTGCGGGTGCGCGCGGCGAACGGCGCCATCCGCGTCGACCGGGCAGGTGCGGATGTCGATCTCAAGACGTCCAACGGCAGCATCCGCGTCGGCGAAGTGGTCCGCGGCTCGGTCGTGCTCGGGACCGCGATGGGTGACCTGGACATCGGTATCGCCGAGGGCACGGCCGCCTGGCTGGAGATCAACACCGCCTGCGGGCAGGTGCGCAACATGCTGGAGACCACCGACCGGCCCGAAGAAGCCGACGAGACGGTCGAGGTTCACGGCCGTACCTCCTTCGGCGACATCACGATTCGCCGTTCCTGACTCATCCTGGAGAAACCCATGAATAGCAAGGCATTTCGGTCGGCGATCACGACGACCGGGCTGCGCAAGTCGTTCGGCGATCACCTCGTGCTGGACGGTCTCGATCTCGACGTGCAAGCAGGGAACCGTCTTTGCGCTGCTGGGCGCAAACGGCGCTGGCAAGACCACCACCGTCAATATTCTGTCTACGTTGATCCGTGCCGAAGCGGGCAGCGCAGAGGTCGCAGGGCACGACGTCGTCCGCGAACCGGATGCCGTGCGCGCCGCGATCGGTGTGACCGGCCAGTTCTCCGCGGTGGACAACCTGCTCTCCGGCGAAGAGAACCTGCTGCTGATGGCGGATCTGCACCACCTCGCCAAGGGTGAACGGCGGCTTCGCGCTGGGCAGCTGCTCGAGCAGTTCGACTTGGTCGACGCGGCCAACAAGCCGGCATCGACGTACTCCGGCGGGATGCGGCGGCGGCTCGACCTGGCGATGACTCTGGTCGGCCAACCGTCAGTGATCTTCCTCGACGAGCCGACCACCGGATTGGATCCGCGCGGCCGCCGGGACATGTGGCAGATCGTCCGGGAACTGGTCGCCGGCGGCGTCACCATCTTCCTGACCACGCAGTACCTGGACGAAGCCGACGAGCTGGCCGACCGGATCGCGGTGCTCGACCACGGCCGGGTGGTCGCCGAGGGGACCGCCGAGGAGCTGAAGCGCCGCATTCCCGGTGGCTACGTTCGCCTGCAATTCGCCGATCCACAGGGCTTCGACGCGGCGCTGAGCGTGCTGGGTCCTGTTGCGCGCCCAGGCGATGGCCTCGTCTTGAAGGTGCCCAGCGACGGCAGCCTGCGTTCGCTGAAGACGCTGATCGACCGGCTCGACGAGCGGGCCATCGAGGTCGACGAGCTGTCCGTCCACACGCCCGATCTCGATGACGTTTTCCTTGCCCTCACTGGAGATTCCACCCGCTTTACCGAGGAGAAGGTGAGCTTGCGATGAGCACCCACACCCTCGCCGGCACGGCTCCGTCTGGACTGCGCTTCTACCCACTACGCGACTCGGCGACCATGCTGCGCCGCAACCTCAAGCGCATGATCCGCTACCCATCGATGACCGTGACGCTCGTCGCGATGCCGATCGTCTTTCTGCTGCTGTTCGTTTACGTGTTCGGCGGGACGTTGGGTGCCGGGATCAGCGGCTCCTCGGGTGGCGGTCGCGCGGAGTACGTCAACTACGTGGTGCCCGCGATCATCCTGATGACGGTGGCGGCCACAGTGCAAGGGACCGCGATCTCCATCGCCATGGACATGACCGAGGGCATCATCGCCCGGTTCCGCACCATGCACATCGCCCGCGTCTCGGTACTCACCGGACATGTCCTGGGCAGCGTGATCCAGGCGGCGATCAGCGTGACGGTCGTGATCAGCGTGGCTCTGCTGGTCGGCTTCCGGCCTGACGCCGGGTTGAGTGGGTGGCTTGGTGCGGTTGGTTTGCTGGTCGTAGTGACGTTCGCGCTCGTCTGGTTGGCCGTCGCGCTCGGTCAGGTGAGCAAGAGCGTCGAGACCGCGAGCAACCTGCCCATGCCGCTGGTGCTGCTGCCGTTCCTCAGTAGCGGGTTCGTCCCCACCGACTCGATGCCGGCCGGGCTGCGCTGGATCGCCGAAAACCAACCGTTCACGCCCATCATCGAGACCCTGCGCGGACTGCTGATGGATAAGCCGATCGGTAATAACGCGTGGATCGGGCTTGGCTGGACCGTCGCGATTGGGCTTGGTGGGTATCTCTGGTCGAAGCGGTTGTTCGGTCGGGAGCCGGCTGGCTGACCGTACTTCGGTGGGCACATCCCTCCGACAGAATTGCGCTGTTTTCGGGGTCTGTGGATAAGTAAATAAGATTGTTTTGGCGCCCTGAGCTGCAGTCTTGTTCGAGTTCGTCGGGTAGACTCGACCACATGTTCGATTCGGAGTTGTTAGCTGCTGCAGCGCAGTGGCACGACGCCGGAATCAAACTCGCCGCCGCGTTCCGCACCCAACGTCCCGGTGACGTTGCGGCTGAGGTGCTGGCCGAAGTCGTCGCCGGCGTCCGCCAGGGTGAGCTGGCCACCTGCCTGGCGATCGAACGCACCGACCGGACTGGCGAGTTCGCCGCCGACGGTGCCGTTTCTGCGGCGGCGTTCGTGCGGGGGGTGGCGAACGAGACGGGTAGTTGGGCGTCGATGCGGGTCAAGCTCGGCCGGGCGCTGGTCGACCGGCTTCCGGCGACCCGGGCGGCGTGGGAAGCCGGCAATCTTGGTTTCGCTCATGCCTGGGAAATCGTGCGGGCCACCAAAGACATCGACGACCCGGAGTTGGTCGCCGCGTTGGACCGGATCTTCGCCGACGCGACCCCGGCACTGTCACCATCGGATCTGAAGACGTTGGCCGACCGGATCCTCGCGCAGGAAACCCCCGACCAGGTCGCGAAGAAGCATGCCGATCGGCGGGGGCAGCAGAAGCTCACGTTGTCGCAGACCATGGGCGGGATGTGGGATCTGCACGGCCGGTTCGAACCCGAAGCCGGCACCCTGATCAAAAACGTGCTCGACGCGTTCACCCCCCGCCAGACCCCTGATGAGGTGTTGGCCGACCCGGCGGCTGCGATGACCTCCTCGCAGCTGCGGGCGCAGGGGTTGCTGGAGATCTGCCGGCAAGCCCAGCACCACGCCGAAGGCTGCAATAGCCAAGGCGGCGGCCGTAACACCCTCATCGTCGCCATCCCGCTGCAGGATCTGCAGACCGGACATGGCGTCGGGGATGTCGCGGGTGGCTCAACACTTCCGGCTGCGGCGCTGCGGCGGTGGGCGTGTGATGTCGGGATCATCCCGATGGTCTTGGGCGCGAACTCGCAGATCGTGGACTACGGCCGGATGACCCGAATGATTTCCCGTGGACTACGCAGCTATCTCATCGCCCGGGACGGTGGCTGCGTCTTCCCCGGCTGCGACCGGCCGCCCGCGTGGACCGAAGGCCATCACCGCATCCACGTCGTCGATGAAGGCCCCACGAACCCTGAAAATCTCGATCTCTTATGCGTCCGGCACCATCACGCCGTCCACGAAGGCGGCTGGACGATCACCATCGCCAACGACCAACAACGCACACCCTGGTTCCACCCACCCAACGGCCGAAGACCACTCAAAGGCCAACGAGGACCCCTCATCCCGGTTCCACGCCAGGAGACTGACCTCCGACAAAAGGCCAGCAGCACCCGTGGGAATCGAACGTGAGCCAACAATCGAGTAGGCGCATGGCGTACAACGTCCATTTGCGGGCTGAACCAGTGCCTGACGACGTAGCCGTCATGCTGCGCGCTGGGATTCGGGGACTTGAGCTCGACAAGCTGGCCAGCGACGCCGCACGTTCGGCACGAACCATAGGAATCCTGGGAATCTCAGTGGTCGCGGCTCTCGCAGGGGAATCCCTGCAGGAGGCTTGGAGTCGGTCCCCAGTCACGGCCGAAAGGGAGGTTGTCTGGCGCAGCACCGCGGGACTGCTGCGTGACGCCGGATTCCCGCTGCTCGCCACCGGACGCGACGTGCGCCACTTCACCGTGGTGCTCGAACGCCTCGACACGCAGCTCCTGACTCACCTGGCATCGCAGTTCATCAAGGAGGAGCGGGAATGACGTTCTTGTCATCCAAACCGCTACAGGTCACCATGGGAGTCGTGGGTGCGCCAACGATCGAGGTCGATTTCCACCTCAAGGCCGATGCTGAGCACACGTATGGGCTCCTGGACGAGATCACGCCCACCGTTCGGGTCACCATTGGCCAGCGGTTGCTGGCCACAGATGGCGAAGTGACTCATTGGGCCCGCGTCGATGGAATCGACGAGGAGCATGGTTCGCTCCTGCTTCACGTTTTATGGGAGGAACAGGTGCCAGGCGAGTAGCCGCCTACCCTGAAGATCACCGACATTCTCCACTGAGCGATGCGGCGACGGCTGCCTGCCCCAGGCTGATTCCGCCGTCGTTGCAGGGGACTTGACGCTGGGTGAGGACGGAGAAGTCGGCGCCCTCCAAGCGTTCCAGGCAGCGCTGCAGCAGAAGGGAGTTCTGGAAGACGCCGCCGGACAGGGCCACCACGGAGATGCCGTGCAGCTCGCGGAGACGGCGGCAGACGGTGAGGGTGGCATCGGCGAGGGCGTTGTGGAAGCGGGCCGCGAGGACGCCGATCTCGGTTCCGCTTTGGAGGTCGTCGGCGATGGCACGGATGAGGGAGGAGACCTGGAGCTGGCCGTCGAGGAGTGGGACGTCGTAGCTGCCGGCTTCGTCGGGGTCGGCGGCGTATTCGAGCTCGATCGCGGCTTGCCCTTCGTAGGTGATCGCGTCGCGGATTCCGAGGAGGGCGGAGACGGCGTCAAACAGCCGGCCGGCGCTGGAGGTGAGGGGGGCGTTGACTCCGGAGCGTGCGACCGACAGCACCGAATCCCATTGCGGTGTATGACGTTTGATTACTTCGAGGCCGGGAGGGATGTCGCCGCCATAGGCGGCGTCGAGGTGGGCCAGGGCCATCCGCCAGGGTTGCTTCACGGCGATGTCGCCGCCAGGGAGTGGGACCTCGGCGAGGTGGGCTTCGCGGGTGAAGCCGTGGAGGTCGGCCAGCAGGAATTCGCCTCCCCAGGCGTGCTGGTCGCAGCCGAGTCCGACCCCGTCGAAGGCGACGCCAATGACGGGTCCAACGGAACCGTTCTCAGCCAGACAGGAGGCGATGTGGGCGTGGTGGTGCTGAACCCCGATGAGCCGGGCTCCGGTGCGTTCGGAGACCTCGAGCGCGTGACGGGTGGATGGGTAGTCCGGATGGAGGTCGTGCGCGATGACGCCCGGTGAGATGTCGAGCAGCCGTTGGAGGTGGTCGATGCCGTCGACGTAGGACTGGAAGGTCTCGTAGTTGTCCAGGTCTCCGATGTGGTGCGACACGAAGGCTTGGCTGCCGCGGAGGAGGCAGAAGGTGTTCTTCAGCGCCGCACCCATCGCGAGGATCGGGGAGGGCGCCTCGATGGGCACGGTGATCGGGTGCGGGACGTAGCCACGTGAGCGGCGGATCGGCGTGGGGCGTCCGGCGACGACCTTCACCACCGAGTCGTCCACCCGGGTGCGGATGGCGCGGTCGTGCAGCAGGAAAGCGTCGGCAATCCCGGAGAGCCGGCGCCGGGCGTCCTCGTCTTCGAAGGCGATGGGTTCATCGGAGACGTTGCCCGACGTCATCACCAGCGGGCCGCCGAAGGCCTCGAGGAGGAGCGTGTGCAGTGGTGTGTACGGCAGCATCAGCCCGAGCGTCGGTGAGCGGGGAGCCACCGAAGCAGCGATGGAGGTGCCAGTCTTCCGCGGAAGAAGCACGATCGGCCGCGCGGAGGAGGTCAGCAAGGCGGACTCCACGTCGCTGATGAAGCACAGCGACTGAGCGGCCTCAACGGACGCCACCATCAGGGCGAACGGACGGTCCTCGCGATGCTTGCGACCGCGTAGCAAAGCAACCGCCGGCTCGGAGCAGGCGTCGACGGCGAGGTGGTAGCCACCGATGCCCTTGATGGCCACGACTGCTCCGGAGCGCAGCAGCGACACGGTCCCGGAGAGGGGATCTTGAGCGGAGCCACGCAACGTCAAAGAAGGTCCGCACGACGAGCAGGCCACCGGCTCGGCGTGGAAGCGCCGGTTCGACGGATCTTCATATTCCGCCAGGCAGTCGGAGCACATCGGAAAGGGAGACATGCTCGTGCGCGAGCGGTCGTACGGGACCGATTCAACGATCGAATAGCGCGGGCCACATGACGTGCAGTTAATGAACGGATGCATATAGCGACGATTCTTCGGGTCATGTAATTCGCGTAAGCAATCAACGCAGGCCGCCGTGTCGGGGGAGATCAAGGCGGTCCGAGCACCCGTGAGGTCGCTGCCGCGGATGACGAAGCCGACGTCTTCCGCCAGCGGAACCGGCGAGGAACGTACGGAATCGACCCGGGCCAGCGGCGGTGGATCGTTCAACGCTGTGAGCAGCGCAGACACCTCGGACCGGCGACCCTCAACCTCCAGGACTACCCCGGAGGAATCGTTTCCAACCCATCCGGAGAGCCCAATTCTGGTTGCTTCGCGCCATACGAACGGCCGGAAACCGACGCCCTGGACGAGGCCGGCGACGTGAACCCGAATCCGTACGTTCGTAATGGCCAGCCCCCATTCATGCGAACTTCATGGCGGTTTGAACGAATTCCTTGACACTCACTTGCGAGGGGGAATAAGACAAGCCTTGCGTCGCACAGACCGGCAACGTCGGCCGTCTACGTCGTGGTGGGGCTTCAAACTGCAGGCCCCATTTTGGAGGCTCTCTATGCTCTCCGCCGCAGGTGTCGCCGCCGAGGACACCACCGTCCACGTGCTGTGGATCAATGCTGGATTGAGTTGCGACGGCGACTCGGTGGCCCTCACCGGTGCCACCCAGCCCAGCATCGAGGAGATCGCCCTGGGCGCTCTTCCGGGCCTCCCCAAAGTGGCGGTGCACTGGCCGCTCATCGATTTCGAATGCGGCCCGGCGGGAGGCGCCGACGACTTTCTGGAATGGTTCTGGAAAGCCGATCGCGGGGAGCTCGAACCTTTCGTGCTGGTCGTGGAAGGTTCTATCCCCAACGAAGCCCTGGCCGGCGACGGCTACTGGAGCGGCTTCGGCAACAACCCCCTGACAGGCCAGCCGGTCACGACCAGCGAGTGGCTCGACCGGCTGGCTCCAAAAGCTCTCGCGATCCTCGCCGTCGGCACCTGCGCGACCTATGGCGGCATCCACGCGATGGCGGGCAATCCCACCGGCGCGATGGGCGTCCCCGATTACCTTGGGTGGGATTGGAAGAGCAAGGCCGGGCTGCCGATCGTGTGCGTTCCCGGCTGCCCGGTGCAGGGCGACAACCTGTCCGAGACCATCACGTACCTGCTTTACCAGGCCACCGGCCAGGCGCCGATGATCCCGTTGGATGAGAGCCTGCGACCAGCCTGGCTGTTCGGCAAAACGGTCCACGAGGGGTGCGACCGGGCCGGCTACTACGAGCAGGGCGACTTCGCGACCGAGTACGGCTCGGAGAAATGCATCGTGAAGCTCGGCTGCTGGGGACCCGTCGTCAAGTGCAACGTGCCCAAGCGGGGCTGGATCAACGGTGTCGGTGGCTGCCCCAATGTGGGCGGCATCTGCATCGGCTGCACCATGCCGGGATTCCCGGACAAGTTCATGCCGTTCATGGACGAACCCCCAGGCGGCAAGCTCTCCACGACGCTCGTCGGCGCGTACGGCAAAACGGTCCGGACGCTGCGGGCGCAGACCACCAAGACGCTCGACAAAGAACCCCGGTGGCGCAAGCCCGGCCGGCAGTTGCTCAGCGGCGCTAAGCGCACCTGGTAGTCCCGCCCGCCCGACATTGGCGCGCGGCCCGAGACTTTTCCTTCACACGGATGGACCACCTTTATGACGTCGACAATGCCGCGCACGGGCAAGACAAGTTCTGACAACAAAGGCCTAGTGGAGATGGCGTGGGACCCGATCACGCGCATCGTCGGCAGCCTCGGGATCTACACCAAAATCGACTTCGCCAACATGACGGTCGCGGAGTGCCACAGCACCTCGTCGATCTTCCGTGGCTACAGCATCTTCATGAAGGGCAAGGATCCTCGCGACGCGCACTTCATCACCAGCCGCATCTGCGGGATCTGCGGCGACAATCACGCGACCTGCTCCTGCTACGCGCAGAACATGGCCTACGGGGTCAAGCCTCCGAACCTCGGCGAGTGGATCGTGAACCTCGGTGAGGCCGCTGAATACATGTTTGACCACAACATTTTTCAAGAGAACCTGGTCGGCGTCGACTACTGCGAGCGCATGGTCAAGGAGACCAATCCGGGTGTGCTGGCGAAGGCCGAAAACACCCGCTGCGCCGGTGAAGGCGCCCACGGCTACAAGACGATCGCTGACATCATGCGGGCGCTCAACCCGTTCACCGGCGAGTTCTATCGTGAGGCGCTTCAGGTCAGCCGCTGGACGCGGGAGATGTTCTGCCTGATGGAGGGACGTCACGTCCACCCGTCCACGCTTTACCCCGGCGGGGTCGGCACCGTCGCGACGATTCAACTGATGACCGACTACATCACCCGGCTCATGCGCTACGTCGAATTCATGAAGAAGGTCGTCCCGATGCACGACGACCTCTTCGACTTCTTTTACGACGCGCTGCCGGGCTACGAGAAGGTCGGCCTGCGGCGCACGCTGCTCGGCTGCTGGGGCTCGTTCCAGGACCCCGACTACTGCAACTTCTCCTACAAGGACATGGAGATGTGGGGTCGCAAGATGTTCGTGACCCCCGGTGTTGTCGTTGACGGCAAGCTCGTCACCAACAGCCTGGTCGACATCAACCTCGGCATCCGCATCCTGCTCGGCAGCTCGTACTACGACGACTGGGCAGATCAGGAAATGTTCGTCACAAGGGACCCGCTGGGCAACCTGGTGGACCGCCGTCACCCGTGGAACCAGCACACCAATCCCAAGCCGCAGAAGCGGGATCTGGACGACAAGTACAGCTGGGTCATGTCGCCGCGCTGGTTCGACGGCACCGACCATCTGGCACTGGACACCGGCGGCGGACCGCTGGCCCGGCTGTGGTCCACGGCGCTGTCGGGGCTGGTCGACATCGGCTACATCAAGGCCACCGGTACCAGCGTCCAGATCAACCTGCCCAAGACCGCGCTCAAGGGTCCGGTGAGCCTGGAGTGGAAGGTCCCGCAGTGGAGCAACACCCTTGAGCGTAATCGGGCACGTACCTACTTCCAGGCCTACGCCGCGGCCGCCGCGCTGCACTTCGCCGAGAAGGCGCTGGAAGAGATCAGGGCCGGCCGGACGAAGACCTGGGAGAGCTTCGAGGTGCCGGAGGAGGCCAATAGCTGCGGCTTCACCGAGGCGGTACGCGGGGTGCTGAGCCACCACATGGTGATCCGCGAAGGCAAGATCGCGAACTACCACCCGTACCCGCCGACCCCGTGGAACGCGAACCCCCGCGACGTCTACGGAACCCCCGGCCCCTATGAGGATGCGGTGCAGGATCAGCCGCTCTTCGAGGAGAACTCCCGGGACAACTTCAAGGGCATCGACATCATGCGCACCGTGCGCAGCTTCGATCCCTGCCTTCCCTGCGGCGTGCACATGTATCTCGGTGAGGGCAAGACCCTCAAGAAGGTGCACTCCCCAACTGCTGCGGTGTCAGGCGAGGAGTGACCGCAGCCATGACCGCAAACGGGCCGGACCCTGAAAGGGCCGGCGAGCGTATCGAACTCCTACTGGAGGCGAGCGCCGCTGCCGGGCCGGTCGCCCGCGAGCGCGCGGAGGAGCTGGTGCGTACGGTTGTCGAACTGTACGGTGCAGGCCTCGAGCGGATCATGGAGCTGGCATACGAGAGCGGCGCTCTCGATGATGAGCTGCTCCATGCGCTCGCGGGCGACGAGCTCGTCTCCAGCCTGCTGCTGATTCACGGTCTGCATCCCTATGGCGTCCAGGACCGAGTCGAGCGGGCGCTCGATGAAGTACGTCCATATCTCGGCTCGCACGGCGGTGACGTGCAGCTGCTGGAGGTAACCGACGAGGGAGTTGTTCGCCTCCAACTGCTCGGCAGCTGCGACGGCTGCGCGTCATCGTCCGCGACACTCGACCTCGCCGTCGACGGAGCGATCAGAGCAGCGGCGCCGGAGGTCGCCGAAATCTACGTTGAGGAAGCCCCCAAAGAGGCTGCCGGTGCGGGCGTAATCCCGATCTCCGACCTGACTTCTCGGCTGCGCTTGACCCCGCAGCCCGCATCGGGGGAGCAGTCGGGTGCAGTCATGTGGCTGGCAGCAGCACAGCTTGAGGAACTCAGCGTCGGCGCGTTGGAGCGCGTCACGCTGAATGGCTCGGATGTGCTGCTGTGCCGTCTGACTGCGGGTGTCTACGCCTATCGCGACAACTGCCCGGGCTGCAGCTCCGATTTTGACGGAGCCGGCTTGGCGCGGTCACCAGCAACGCCCGGCAGCGCGGTACTCACGTGCCGGAAGTGCGGCGCCCACTATGACATCCGGAGGGCAGGAGCGGACATCGACGATCCGAAGCGGCACCTCGACCCTGTGCCGCTGCTCGAGCGCGACGGGATGATCGAGGTCGCCCTTCGAACGCCGGTGCCGGCATGACTGCTCAGACACCGCTCGACGTGCTGTCACGGATCCGGGTCAACCGGCCGGAGCCGTCACCCTACGAACGCTGCGAGATGTGCGCGGCGCCGATCGCCGACCAGCATTCGCACTGCGTGAACGTCTCCACCCGCTCTTTACTGTGTACGTGCCGCGCGTGCTATCTGCTCTTCACCCACGACGACGCCACGCTCGCCTACCGCGCGGTGCCCGAGCGTTACCTGGCCTTCGAGACCCTGGCCGCGCCGGTGTGGGAGGCCCTGGAACTGCCGGTGGGTACGGCTTTTCTCTTCATCAACTCGACGCTGGAACGGGTGGTGGCCTTCTACCCAGGCCCGGCGGGAGCCACCGAATCCGAGCTCTCGCTGCAGGCCTGGGAGCAGGTGGTGTCGGCGGTCCCCGGACTGTCGACCCTGAAGCCCGACGTGGAGGCGTTGCTGGTCCACACGCCTCTTGTTGATGCACGGGCCCAACAGGTCGAAGCGTTCCTGGTGCCGATCGACGTCTGCTACGAACTCGTCGGCCACTTGCGCAAGCTGTGGCGCGGCTTCGACGGTGGCCAGGATGTGCGCAACCAGCTGGATGTCTTCTTTGCGCGGATCCGCGCAAAGAGCAGGCCGGCGGTGCGAACATGACCGAGCTGGCCTTCGAGGTGTTGGACGTCGTCCCGCAGGCGCATGCTGCTGCCCCGCATCTGCTCTTCCGGATGCGCGTGACCGAGAGCAGCGGGGCGCTGGTGCATGCGATCGCGTTGCGCTGCCAGCTGCGCATCGAGCCGCAGCGCCGTCCGTACGATTTGGCCGAGCAGGAAGGTTTGACCGACCTCTTCGGCACCCCCGACCGCTTCGGCACCACGCTCAAACCCTTCCTCTGGACGCACGCCACCGCGATGGTGCAGGGGTTCGAAGGCAGCCGCGAGTTCGACCTTCCGGTCGCGTGCACCTACGACTTCGACGTCAGCGGCACCAAGTACATCCACGCGCTGCGCGGCGGCAACATCCCGCTGGTCCTGCTCTTCAGTGGCACGGTCTTCACTCGGGGGGAGACCGGATTCGCCGTTGAGCAGCTGTCGTGGTCGCTCGAGGCATCCCACCGCCTACCGGTGGCGCTCTGGCACCGGCTCATGGACCTTTACTTCCCCGGCTGCGGCTGGATCCGGCTCGAGCGCGACACCATCGACGCGCTCGGCCGCTACAAGGCTGCTCGCGGGCTGACTTCATGGGACCAGGCGATCGGCGGTCTGCTCCCGGCCCTACCCGCTCCCGCGGAGGTGCAGGTGTCATGACCACCACCCACGCTCCCGGTCTGACCCGGGCCCGCCAGGTCGCCGACGCGGTGCTGTACGAGGGTTACCTGCTCTACCCGTACCGGGCGTCCTCGTCGAAGAATCAGGTGCGCTGGCAGTTCGGCGTGCTGGGACCAGCGGGGGCGTCGGAGGCCGGGGTCGGGGAACCTACTTCGATGTCAGCGGGCCTGCTCCTGGGCGAGCGACCGGGCGCCACCCTCGACGTCTACCTACGTTTCTTGCAGGTGCAGGCGCGGATCGTCGAACGTTGGACCGGTCGGGGATGGGAACGGGTCGACGAGTTGCAGGTCGGCGGCGCCCGCTGGGTCCCCTTCCATGAAGCCGTCTCGCGCGAGGTCGCGTTCCACGGCTGGGCGCTGGATGAGCTGGCAGCCGGGCGTGAGGTGGATGTGAGCGCACCGTCGGGCGAAGAGGTCGAAGAGCTCTACGAAGGAACCAGCCTGGTTGGCCGACTCATTCGTACCCGCTGGGCCCTGCACGGCACGTTGTCGCTCAAGACGCGCCCGGGTCGCGACCACCGTGTGCGAGTGCTGGACGTGATGGTCGACAACCACACCTGGTGGTTCCCTGGCGAGGTGGCCGGCTGGACCCCGCGTGACATTGCGGCCCGCTACTCCTTCGTCGGTGCCCACTTGTTGATGGCGGCGGAAGGGACGCGCTTCCTCTCGCTGATCGAAGGGCCGGACTGGGGTGACGCGGACGCCAAATCCCTGACGTCAGCACGGTGTTGGCCGGGCTTGATCGCCACCGATGACGGCCGGCCGGCGGTACTCGTCTCGCCGATCATTCTCGGCGACTATCCCGCTATCGCGCCGCAGAGTGCTGGCGACCTGTTCGACGCCACCGAGATCGACGAGATCCTCACCCTGCGCGTGATGACGATGACTGACGACGAGAAAGCAGCAGCCCGCGGCACCGATCCACGCGCCGCGGCCATTCTCGCCCGCTGCGATGGGATGAGCGATGAGGCGCTGCGGCAGCTGCACGGAGGCCGGCGCGATGCCACCGACGACCGGCCCGATGAGATCCCTTGGTGGGACGAGGGCCAGGACTCGCGGGCCGAGCCGGAGACCGACTGCGTACTGGTGAACGGGGTGCCGGTCGCGAAAGGCAGCCGGGTCCTACTGCGGCCCTCCCGGCGGTCTGACGCGCAGGACATCTTCCTCGCCGGCATGACGGCCGTGGTCTCCCGCGTCTACTTCGACGTCGAAGGCAACACCCACGTCGCGGTGATGCTCGAGGACGACCCGGCCCGCGACATCTACGACGTCACCGGGCGCTACTACTACTTCGCCCCCGAAGAGATCGAGCCGTTGCCGGCCCGGGCCTCCTCATGACCGGCCCGTCATGACCGGCCAGGTGCTCGTCGCCGGAATCGGCAACCTGTTCCTCACCGACGACGGGTTCGGCAGCGAGGTGGCCCGCCGGCTCGCGGGTCAGCCGCTGCCGGAAGGCGTCAAGGTCGTCGACTACGGCATCCGCGGCATGCACCTGGCCTACGACCTGCTCGACGGCTACGACGCGCTGGTGGTGGTCGACGCGATGCCGGGCAAGGGCTCACCGGGCGATCTCTCGGTTCTCGAAGTGGGCCCGGACGACCTCGGTGAGGGCGAACTCGACGCGCATGGCATGGCGCCGGTCTCGGTGCTCGCCAGCCTGGGCCAGCTCGGCGGAGCACTGCCACCCACCTACGTCGTCGGATGCCAGCCGGCTGACGTCGGCGAGGGAATGGGACTGACCCCTGCGGTGGCCGCCGCTGTCGACGGCGCGATCGATCTCGTACGCGAGGTGCTCAGCGACCAGTTGGGCCGAAAAGGCTTGCCAGCAAAGGAGGACGTGTCATGAGGAAGCTCGGCATATTGACGGCGCTCGTAGGACTCGTCGTGGTCGTTTTCGGCGCCAGACTCGGCGTCAAATCCGTCCCCGATGCCAAGCGGTACATGCGCATGAGGGCCATGTAGCTCATGCATGAGATGAGCTACTGCGAAGGCGTGTTGGAAGCCGTCGAGCGGCGCGCCGCGGGGCGTCCCGTTGCCCGGGTGGGGGTGCGTATCGGCGCCGTCCACCGGGTGGTCGCCGATGCCTTCGAGCAGTCGTTCCAGATTGCGGCGGCCGGCAGTCCCGCGGAAGGGGCGACCACCGAAGTGGTCGTCGTCCCGGTGCGGGGTCACTGCATGGACTGCCGGCACGATTTCGAGTCGGCTGACCCCTCCCCGGCCTGCCCGCAGTGCGGCTCGCTCGACGTGGCGACGGAAGGTGGCGACGAGGTCATTCTGGAATGGCTGGAGTACCAGTCGGCCGAGTCGGACGTTTCCTCTGAGCTCGTACCAGCCCATAGTCACGAGGCCTAGCCATGTGCCTCGCGATCCCCGGCCGCATCGTCGAATTCCTCGCCGGCAACAACGACCAGCTGGCTCTGGTGGACGTGGTCGGGGTCAAGCGGAAAATCAACGTCGGTCTGATGGAAGACGTCGATCTGCAGGTGGGCGACTACGTCCTCATCCACGTCGGCTTCGCGATGTCCAAGGTCGATGAGAAGGAGGCGGCCGAGGCGCTGTCGATGCTGGAAATGATGGGCCAGTCCTTCGATGAGGAACTGCAGGCGGTCGCCGAATCGAGTATCGAATGAGCATCGAAATGACCACCAGCTGCGACGCGACTTCTGGCTGCATCACCTGCGGCGACGTCGCTGTGGTGCTCACTGTCATGGACGTGAACGGATCCGATGCCAGCTGCCAGGACGAGTCCGGACGTGACGAGTCGGTCGCGACCGAACTGGTAGGTGACGTTCTCCCGGGCGACCGGCTACTCGTCCACGCCGGAGTGGCCATCGAGCTGATCAAGGGGTGACGTCAATGCGTTTCGCTGATGAGTACCGCGATCCCGAGTTGGCCGCCATGCTCGGGCGGCAGATCACCGCGCTGTGCGAGCCCGGACGGCACTACAAGCTGATGGAGGTGTGCGGCGGGCACACGCACACCATCTATCGCTACGGGGTGCAGGACCACCTGCCGGAATCGATCGAACTCGTCCACGGCCCGGGCTGCCCGGTGTGCGTCATCCCGATGGGACGCGTCGACGACGGGATCGCCATCGCCGAGCAGGACGGGGTGATCCTGGCCTGTTTCGGCGACATGATGCGGGTGCCCGGTGGCCACGGTTCGTTCCTGGAGGCCAACGCTCGCGGCGCCGACATCCGGATGGTCTACTCGCCGCTCGACGCCTTGCGGATCGCCCGTGAAAACCCTGATCGGCAAGTGGTTTTCTTCGCCATTGGCTTCGAGACCACGGCGCCATCGACAGCGCTCACCCTCAAGCGCGCGGCCAAGGAAGGCCTGGATAACTTCTCGGTCTTCTGCAACCACATCACCATCAATCCCGCGCTGGAGGCGATCCTCGGCGCACCCGATTTGGAGCTCGACGCCTTCATCGGACCCGGCCACGTGTCCACGGTCATCGGGTGCCGGACGTATGAGTGGATCTCGCGTGACTTCGGGATGCCGATGGTCGTCTCGGGCTTCGAACCGCTGGACATGTTGCAGTCGATCCACCTCATCATGAAGCAGTTCGCCGAGGGCCGCGCCGAGGTCGAGAACCAGTACGCCCGGGTGGTCTCCTACGACGGCAACCCGGCGGCGTTGAAGGTGCTCGATGAGGTCTTCGTGCCGCGGCCCTTCTTCGAGTGGCGCGGGCTCGGTTCGATCCCGTATTCGGCGCTGCAGCTCTCGCCCGACTATGCGAAGTTCGACGCCGAACTGCACTTCGAGATCCCGAGCCTGCGGGTGGAAGACCCGAAGGCCTGCCAGTGTGGCGAGGTGCTCAAAGGAGTGCTGAAGCCCTGGGAATGCAAGGTTTTCGGCACTGCCTGCACGCCTGAGACGCCCATCGGCACGTGCATGGTCTCCTCGGAAGGGGCGTGCGCCGCGTACTACAACTACGGCCAGTACGCCAAGCAGCGGCTCACGCTGGAGGTCCTTACGTGACCCAAGTTTCGGAGGAGCGCGTCGCTGAACGTATCGAGGCGATGCGCCGCCGTCCCCAGCGGTTTCGCGACGAGCGCATCACGATGGCTCACGGCGCCGGCGGCAAGGCGAGCCGCTCGCTGGTGGAGGGACTGATCGTCCCGCTGCTCGCGAACCCGGCCCTGGAGCAGCTGTCGGATGCCGGTCTGCTCACCGTTGGTACGCAGCGGCTGGCGGTGACCACCGACGCCTTCGTGGTGCGGCCCATTCGCTTTCCCGGCGGCTCCATCGGCGAGTTGGCGGTCAACGGGACTGTCAACGACCTGGCGGTCTCCGGTGCGCGTCCAGTCGCGCTGACGGGAGCCCTCGTCCTCGAGGAGGGCCTGACCGCCGAGACGCTGGAAGCCGAGATTTCCGCCATGGGCAGCGCAGCGCTAGCGGCTGAAGTCGCTGTGATTGCAGGGGATACGAAGGTCGTCGAGCGTGGCAAGTGCGACCAGATGTACATCGTGACGACCGGGGTCGGTGTGGTCGATCCGGCGGTGAGCGTGTCACCCCAGCGGGTTCGGCCGGGCGACAAGGTGCTGGTCTCCGGAACCATCGGCGACCACGGGGTGGCCATCTTGCTGGCCCGCGGAGACCTCGACATCGAGGCCGACGTCGCCAGTGACAGCCAACCCCTGTGGCGGCTCGTCGAAGCTCTGCTGAGCGCCTGCGGCGACGGCCTGCACTGCATGCGTGACGCGACCCGGGGAGGAGTGGCCACGGTGCTCAACGAGATCGCGCTGGCCGCGGAGGTGGGAGTGGTCCTCGAAGAGTCACGCGTACCCGTACGGCCCGAGGTGAAAGGTGCCGGCGAGATCCTCGGGATTGATCCGCTGTACGTGGCAAACGAGGGCAAACTGATCGCTTTCGTGGCTCCGCAGCAGGCGGACGCGGCCTTGGAGGCCATGCGCGGCGTGGCGGCCGGACGCGAGGCGGCGATCGTCGGCGAGGTTCGAGAGGAGCCGCCGGGACGCGTCCTGGGACGTACCCCTTTCGGGGGGCACCGGCTCATAGACATGCTGGTGGGGGACCCCCTGCCACGGATCTGCTGAGATTGCGCCCCGAGATGTTGACCAATGGCACAGCGGGAGTGCTACCTTGTTTCTGGTTGCAAGTTGCATTTCCTCGTACGTTTTTGAGCGCTCGCGGGATTTTGACAGCGGGCGCTTGTTGTTTTTTTCCGGACCCTTCCGGAGTGGGATGACGGACACCGCGAGCAACCCGAGGTTCGCGCAGTGCGGATCTCGACAAACGTCCCCACGAAGGAGACAAAGCATGACGCAGGGCACCGTGAAGTGGTTCAACGCAGAAAAAGGCTTCGGCTTTATCGCCCAGGACGGTGGCGGCGCTGACGTGTTCGTCCACTACTCCTCGATTACGGCTGACGGATACCGCAGCCTCGATGAGAACCAGCGCGTGGAGTTCGAGGTGACCCAGGGCCAGAAGGGCCCGCAGGCAGAGTCGGTTCGCCCGATCTAGTCTGACCCCTCCATGATCGTGCCGGCGCCGGTGATTTCACCTGGCGCCGGCACTTTCTGTTGCACCCTTTCAGCTCGGTTTCAGCTCGGCTTGCGTCCCCAGGCTGAGATCAGCGGGGCCGTCGCGAGATCCAGCTGACCGGTCGCGACGTTAGCCAGGTGCTGGTCGATGTCCGCGTCAGTCGCGATCCCGGCCGACACCAGCCGGCCGCGTATCTGCTCCACCGTCGCCGCCTCCAGCGCAGTGCAGGCAGGTGACGTGATCGGAAAGAACGCATCCGCTTCGACGCCGGAGAGCCCGTTCTCGCGCAGCAGCCGTGGCAAAGTCCGGCCGAACGACAGGTCAGCGCCCCGCTCGGCCATCAGGGCCCGAAAGCCCTGCCGTAGCCGATTGGCCAGCTGCTGGGCGGCTCCGAATTCGTCGGGGCAGATCAGCGGCTGCAGCGCCGGGTCGGCGTCCTCGATGACGAGCCATCCACCGGGTCGCAGTGATCCCACCATCGCTCGCAGCGCCTCCTCACGCTGCGGAACGTGGACCAGCACCAGCCGGGCGTGCACCAGGTCGAAGGGACCGGGCGGAGGGTCCTCGACGCCCACGTCATGCCGCCGCACTTCGAAACCGTCGGCGTCATCCATCCACGCGGTGTCGATGTCCGTAGCCAGTACGCGCCCCGTGGGCCCAACCCGTTCGGCCAACCAACCCGGGACACTCGGTCCGCCCGCTCCGACCTCCCAACACTGCCAGCCGGACGCGACCCCGACCGTCTCGAAATGGCGGAAGGTCACCGGATCCAGCAGGGTGGCCAGCGCGTTGAAACGTCGGCCGGCTTCGGACTGCTGGTTGTCGAGCAGGTAGCCCTGGTCTGTGGACTGGGGATCGTCTTGCACCACTACTTTTCGACGACCTCTGCCTCAACGACCGCTTTGATCTTCTCCAGCGTGCTCAGCATCCCGAGGCGGTTGGTGCGACCGCGCCAGTGGCCCATCACGGCCCAATACGCCCGCAGGTAGAACACGTTGGCCAGCTCGAACGACTCGGTCACGTCAGTGCCGCCATCGCGGGGCGCCATCGTGTAGCCCCAGGTGTTCATCGGCGCGTTCTTCGCTCCCAGCACTGCGAACGTGAACTCGCGGCCCGGCTCTGCGACGAGCACCTTGCACGGGGTCCAGTAGGTCGGGCCGATCCCGTTGCGCTTGACGTGCCCGCGAAAGCGCGCGCCGACCTCCGGACCGGTCGCGCCGTCGAGCCACTCGGCCTCGAACGTCTCCGGGCTGTACTTGCCGATCTGGGTGACGTCGCTGATCAGCTCCCAGACCTGCTCCGGACTTGCCGACATGTGAACCGTTACGGAATCGCGCACGGCTAGAGGGTAGACCGTGGAGCTGGTTTGCTGGACTGCATGAGGATCGGCTTCGCGGCACCGACCAGCGGCTCCTGGGCCACCCCGGCGACCTTGAAGGAGGTCTGCGGCCGGGCGGACGAGCTGGGCTATCCCAGCCTGTGGACCTTCCAGCGGCTGCTTTATCCGACCGGCACCCAGCTTGGCGAGACCTACCACAGCGTCCTCGACCCGATGGTCTCGCTGGCGTTTCTGGCGGCCTGCACGCAGCGGGCGAAGCTCGGCGTCGCCATCGTCAACTTCCCGTTCGTCTCGCCGATCATGATGGCCAAACAAGCAGCCGCCATCGACGTTCTCAGCGAGGGTCGGCTGCTGCTCGGACTCGGGATGGGTTGGGCGCCGGAGGAGTTCGAGGCCAGCGCCGCCACGACGGAGCGCCGCGGGCCACGGCTGGAGGAGTACGTCCGCTGCCTCGACGCGATCTTTGCGGGCCAGGTGGATTTTCAAGGTGAATTCTTCCGCGTTCCCAGTGCCGAGGTGTTGCCCCGGCCGGCGCAGCAACCGCGGCCACCGATCCTGCTCGGGGGCGTCGTGCCCGCCGCGCTCAAGCGGGCCGGGCGGATCGCAGACGGCTGGATCAGCAGCAGCCGCGCAGATCTCACCCGCATCGACGAGTCAGTCGCCACCATCCGGATCGCCGCCGAGGACGCCGGCCGCGATCCTGCCGCGCTGCAGATGATCGTGCGCGGGCTGGTGCGGCTCGGCGCGGAGGAGGGCAAGGACCGTGAGCCGCTCACGGGTTCGCTGGAGCAGATTCACGATGACCTGGAAGATCTGGCGGGCAAGGGGATCGACGAGGTCTTCATCGATCTGAATTTCCACCCGGCAGTGGGATCGCCGCATGTGGATCCGGTGGAGTCGGTCAGCTACTCGCACCAGGTGTTGGAGGCTTTCGCGCCGCCGCAATGACGCGGCCCCGTGAAGGGCAACACCCTGCTGAAATGCCGACCTGGGCCGCGGGCTATACATACGGCGTGACGACTGCACCAGCGCATCTGGAGGCTTTGACTCCGGGATTGATCAGTGGCCGCCGCATCGTGGTGACGGGTTCGACGGACACCCCGCGCGCCATCTCCGCGGCATTGACCTCGGCGGGGGCGAGCGTCGCCGAGATCACCGAAGGCTTCGATTCCGAGGAATCAGTGGCGGCCGCGATCAGCGCCGCGGAATCGTCGCTGGGCGGCATCGATCAGGTGGTGCACGCCTGGTATCCCGACTCGGTGCTGACGCCGGCCGACTTCAACGAACTGGCCGAAGATGCCTGGGAGCAGGGCTGCGAAGCCGGGCTGGCGGGCGCCTGGTGGGTCGCACGTCACGCCATCCCCCCGCTGCTGGCAAGCCGGGGCAGCCTGGTCTTTCTGATCCCGACCCTTGGCATGTCAGGTGGAGCCGGTTTCACCATGCTGGCGAGCATCGCGGAAGGGATACGAGTGCTGGCCAAGGGCTGCGGGCGGCAGCTTGGCGTCGAGGGCGTCACCGTCAATGCCATCGCGACGGCGAATCATCTTTGGCTGCCCACCGAAACGGCCGATGTGTTGACCGCTGCGACGACCTTGTCCAAACCCGCGTTCGGCCGGTCGGGGGAGGCGGACGCGGACATCGCGCCGCTGGTCGCCCTGCTCGGTCGCCCGGAGGCGCACTTCGCGACCGCCGGCACCGTGGTGGCTGACGGCGGCATCTGGATGGGCCTGTAATGGCGAGCACAGGCGAGGGCCTGCTCGCTGGACGCACCGTCATCGTCACGGGCGCAGGCGGCGGTGTGGGGGCTGGCATCGCCCTGGCGTGCGCCGGGCACGGAGCGAACGTCGTGATCGCCGCCCGCCGCACGTCCACCGGTGACGTCATCGCCGAGGAGATCGAGCGGCGCGGGGGAAATGCGTTGTCGGTCCGCTGTGACGTCGGTGTCCGCGCGGATGTCGACGACGCCGTTGCCGCCACCGTCGAACGCTTCGGCGGCCTGGACTCCATGATCCACAACGCTTTGGCGCCCGTGGGGCCGCCGACCGGCATCCGCGACGTGCCCAGCGATATCTGGGACGCCATGGTCTCGACGGCCGTTCGCGGGTCCTATCTCTGTGCCCAGGCGGCCTTCCCGCAGCTCCGCGACCGGCAGGGGACGCTGATCCTGCTGACCTCGGCAGCCGGCGTCGAGGGAAGCCCCTACCTCCCGGCGTACGGGACAGTCAAAGCCGCCCAACGCGGGCTGCTCAAGAGCCTGGCGCGCGAGTGGGGACCACTGGGGATCCGGGTCAACGGCATCGGTCCGGTCGCGATGACCCCGGCCATGGAGGTGGTCGCCAAGACCAGCCCCGTCTTCACCGATGGACTGCTCGTCGGGCGCACACCTTTGCGCCGCATCGGAGAGCCGGAAGCCGACATCGGCCCGGTCGCCGTCTTTCTCGCCAGCGACCTTTCCCGCTACGTCACCGGCCAGACGCTGATGGTCGACGGCGGCGGTTTCATGGCGTTCTAGAAAATGCGCAATCTGACCATGCGCAACGTCGTCACGACGCTCGAGCAGGCTGCCCGCTACAGGGCGGCCGGGCTCTGGACGGCGGAGACGCTCAGCGCACGGGTCGCCGAGCTCGCAGCAGGCGACCGTGGCCGGGCGATCGCGGTGGTGGACCGGCTGGGCGCACGTTCGCGTAGCTACGCCGAACTTGCTGCTGATGCGGCGGGGCTCGCTGCTTTGCTGGCCGGCCAAGGCGTGGCCCGCGGTGATGTCGTCTCGATTCAACTGCCCAACTGGTACGAGGCGGTGGTCGCGGCGGTCGCCGTCAATTCCCTCGGCGGCGTCATCAACCCGCTGCTGCCGAACTACCGGGCCCGGGAATTGGCCCACGTCTTTACCAAAGCCCGCCCCGCGGCGATCTTCACGCCGGCGCTCTACCGCGGCTTCGACCATCGCGACCTGGTCGCTGAGGTCGCGTCCGAGACGGGGGTGCGGCCGTTTCATCTCGTGGTGGATGAGGAAGCGGGCCCAGCATTCCAGCTCGACCCGCGCGGCCCGACGGCTCGCCTCCGAAGGTGATTCGGCCGACGTCAGCGAGCTCATCTTCACCTCGGGGACGGAGGCGACCCCCAAGGCGATCATGCATACCGAGGAGACCGCCAATTTCGCGGTGCGGGCGACCTTTTCCGACCTCGGCCTCACCGGCGAACAGGTCGTGTGGATGCCTTCGCCGGTGGGCCACTCGACAGGTTTCAACTACGGGATCCGGGCGGCGCTCATCCACGGTGCGAAACTCGTGCTGCAGGACCGCTGGAATGCCCCCGAGGCGATCGCCCTCGTCGATTCCCAGCGGGGCAATTACACGCTCGCGGCGACCACCTTCCTGGCGGATCTGGTGGGCGAGTGTGAACGCACCGGAAAGACGCTGCCCAGCCTGACCCACTTCGGGTGCGGGGGCGCGCCGGTGCCCGCTCCGCTGGTCCGCCGCGCGCTGGAGGTGGGGATCTGCGTGCTCCGTCTCTACGGCTCGACCGAAGTGCTCTGCGCGACATGGAACCGCCCGGATTCGCCGCTGGAAAAGCGTGCCTCTACTGACGGTTATGCCTTGCGCCACACCGACATCGAGCTGCGCGAAGGCGAGCTGCACGTGCGCGGCCCGAACACCAGCGTGGGCCTGTTCGACGACCCGGAGCGGACAGCGCAGACCTACCTCGAAGGCGGGTGGGTGAAGTCGGGCGACATGGCCCGGCTGGATGCGGACGGCTACCTGTCCATCGTCGGCCGCAAGAAGGAGATCATCATTCGCGGCGGTGTGAACATCGCACCCCGCGAGATCGAAGACCTCATCAGCGCCTTCCCCGAGGTACGCCAGGTGGCGGTCGTCGGCATTCCTGACGAGCGGCTCGGCGAGCGGGGTTGCGCGTGCCTCGTGCTGCACCCGGGCCAGACCCTTGACTTGGCGACGATGACTGCTCGGCTGGGCGAGAGCGGGCTCGCGACGTACAAGTGGCCGGAGCGCATGCTGGTGCTCGACGCCCTTCCCGTGACACCTTCGGGGAAGATTCAGAAGCACGAGATCCTGCGGCAGATCCAGGAAGAGGTCCGATGACGAGTGCGGGACCGTTGCTGGAGTACGCCACCGGCCCGATTCCCGATGGTCCGGGCCTGGCCGCCACGATCACCCTCAATCGTCCTCAGGAGCTGAACGCGATCAGCTGGGACATGGTCGGCGCTTTCGATGAAGCAGTCACCCGGGTGGCGGCTGAACCCGACGTGCGGATCCTGTTCATCACCGGGAGCGGGGCGCGCCTTCAGCGCTGGCGGAGATCTCAAGAGTTACCAGTCGCTGCAGCGCGACCCGGTCAGATTCCCGCAATTCGTCAAGGATCTGCATAACGCGTTCGGCCGGCTGCGCGGACTGCGGGTGCCCGTTGTCGCTTTGGTCAACGGCATCACGGTGGCAGGTGGCTTGGAGCTCTTGCTCAACTGCGACATGGCGATCGCGGCGGCCTCGGCGCGGATCGGCGACGGGCATCTCAACTTCGGCCAGATGGGCGGCGGGCGGCGTGCTGACCCTGCTCGCCCGGATGATCGGGCATCCAACAGGCCAGCGAGCTCGTGATGACCGGCCGGCTGCTGGACGCCGCGACGGCCGCCGAATGGGGACTGGTCGGCACGGGTCGTGCCCGATGAGCGAGCTGGTCCCGGCCGGACTGGAAATCGCCACTTCGGTCGCCGTGAAGAGCCCGCTCGCCGTTGCCAACGCCAAGAGCGTCATGAATACGATCTGGGCCGAAAACCTCAGCGTTTCCAGCCGGTTTGCAGGTCGAGCTCGACCGTAACGCGCTCTATTGCCTGACCTCCGAGGATGCCGCCGAAGGGTCTGCTGGCGTTCAGCGAGAAGCGCACCCCGCGGTTCAGCGGCAAATGAGCAGCGGCACATGACCACCCCACCAACCCCCGACGAGGACAGCGCGCCGTTCTGGCAGGGTCTTCGCGAGCACCGGGTGCTGCTGCAGAAGTGCGCACACTGCTCCGAGGTGCGCTTTCCCCCGATGCCCGGCTGCCCGCAGTGCGGCTCGCCCGACTCCGATCGGATCACCGCGAGTGGCAAGGGCAAGCTGTATTCCTGGATCGTGGTGCATCGCCCGCTCGGCACGCTTCACCGAGGCGGACCTTCCGGCGACCATCGCCACCGTCGAACTCGCCGAGGGGTGTCGCGTACTCGGTCGGCTGTACGGCACCAGTACGCCGGGCATCGACCTGGCGGTCACGGCAGAGTTTCTCGACCACGACGACTGGACCGAGCTCACTTTCACTGCGGTTAAAGGGGAATGAGCGTGTTCAAGGCGGCCGTTGCCGGCGTCGGCTACACCGACTTCACCGCCCAGGCACCTCAGTCGACCCTCGAACTTGCCCGAGATGCCTGCGCGGCGGCGATCGCAGACGCGGGACTCACGCCGCGCCGACGTCGACGGCATCGCGAGCTTCATGGTGATGCACGACTCGGTGCCGACCCAGGCGGTCGCGACCGTGCTCGGGCTGCCGCAGATGCGCTTCTCGCTCGACATCGATCTCGGCGGTCAGGCGCCGTGCCACCTGGTCGCCCAGGCGGCCGCGGCGGTGACAACCGGGCAGGCCAAGGCGGTGCTGGTCTACCGCGCCATGAAAGGGCGTTCGGGGCCCCGGGTCGGCGGCATGGAATTCTCCGGTGGGGGCGGCCAGTACCGCTATCCGATCGGCTACAGCGCCTACCTCATGTACGTCGCGATGTGGGCCCAGCGCTTCCTCGCCGAGACCGGCCAGGGCGCCGAAGACCTGGCTGCGGTGGCCGTCGCACAGCGCGAGTACGCCGTGGCCAACCCGCGGGCGTTCCGCCGCCGGCCGCTCACCCTGGAGCAGTACTTCGACGCTCCCTATGTCGTCGATCCCTTCCGCGGGCCCGACTGCACCATCGAGGTCGACGGGGCCTGCGCCGTGCTGGTCACCTCGATCGAACGGGCCCGCGACCTGCCGCACCCGCCGGCGGTCGTGGCGGCCGGCGGCTACCGCGCCGGACCCCGGCCGGGCCTGGACATCGGCGACCATCTGGCGTGGCGCGACTACACCCGCAACTACACCTCATGGCTGGCCGCAGACCTGTACGCGCAGTCCGGGCATCGGCCCGCAGGACGTGCAGTTCGCCGAGATCTACGACTGCTTCACCAGCACCGTGCTGATCGGCCTGGAAGGGCTGGGGCTCTGCGAGCGCGGTGGCTCGGGCGAGTTCGTGCGCAGCGGCGCCACCCGCCTCGACGGCCGGCTGCCGACCAACACGCACGGCGGCCTGCTCGCCGAGGGCTACCTGCACGGCATGAACACCGTCGCCGAGGCCGTCCTGCAGATCCAGGGCCGCGGCGGAGAGCGCCAGGTGCCGCGTCATGAGGTCGGCATCGTGACGTCGGGGGCGCAGATGGACGGCTCGGGATTGGTGCTGACCAGCGATCGTTGACGGCTGCAGTCTCAATCCTTATAAGTATTGGTATGGCAGACGCGAGCACGACCGAACCCCGCAAGTACCGGCTCATCTCCGCCGACGGTCACCTCAATGGTCCCGGCGACATCTGGACCAAGCGGGTGGCGAGTCGCTACGTCGACCGGGTTCCGCGGGTCGAGCGCGTCGAGCAGGGCGACGGCTGGGTCTGCGAAGGATTCGAGACGCGGGGCTTCGGCTGGGAGGCCTGCGCCGGCCGGGGACCCGACCAGCAGGGCGAGTGGTGCCGCTACGAGGACATCCACCCGGGCGGCTATGACCCGAAGGCCCGCGTCCAGGAGCAGATCGCTGACGGCGTCGACGCCGAACTGCTCTTCCCGATGGGCTTCGCCAGCGGCTACGTCAAGGGCACCAAAGACCCCGACCTGCACCTGGAAATGGTCCGGGCCTACAACGACTTCCTGTCGGAGTTCTGCTCCTACGCCCCGGACCGCTTCGTCGGCGCGGCGATGATTCCCGAACCGCGGCGTCGACCAGGCGCTGGCCGAGATCAAGCGGTGCCGCGACCTGCCCGGCCTCGGCTCCTGGCTGCTGAACTGCTACCCGCACGGCACCCCCGTGATGAGCGACGACGACGCGCCGGTGTGGGAGCTGATCGAGGAGACCGGCAAGCCGATCTCGATCCACATCGGGCTCACCGACCGGCTGCCGAGCGCCCGGATGTCGGTCCGCGGGCTGCCCGGCACCGGCCACTTCTACGACGCTCCCCGCCGGATGCTCGAGTGGGCGTTCAGCGGGGTCCTCGACCGCCACCAGAGCCTGAAAATCATCCTCGCCGAGGTCGACTGCGGCTGGATGCCCTACTTCGCCGAGCAGGCCGACGACAACTACCTGCGGCACTCGTTCTCCGACCTCAAGGACGTCAAGCTGCGGCTGCTGCCGAGCGAATACATGTCGCGAGTACTTCTTCCCGACCTTCATCACCGACCACTACGCGATCGCGAACCGCGAGCGGGTCGGGGTCGACCGGATGATGTGGTCGAACGACTACCCCCACATCACCTCGGACTGGCCGTACTCGTGGAAGACGATCAACGCCTCCTTCGCGGGTGTCCCAGCTGATGAGCGGCACAAGATCCTGGCCGGCAACGCGCAGCGGCTGCTGGGCCTCGGTGTCAGCTGAGCGTCCAATACCCGCGGCCGCGGCTGGCCGAGATGATCGCCGGTGAATTGCGCGACGGGATCCTCGTCGGGCACCTATGCCGACGGCGACTTCCTGCCCAAGCAGGATGACCTCATGGAGACGTTCGGTGTCAGCGCGCCGTCGATCCGCGAAGCGCTGCGGGTGCTGGAGACCGAGGGCCTTGTCACGGTGCAGCGGGGCAATGTGGGAGGCGCCGTCGTTCATGCACCGAGCGCGGAGAAGGTCGCCTACATGGCCGGGCTGGTCCTGCAGCACCAGTCCGTTCCGGTCCGCGACATCGTGATCACTCTCCAGCGCCTCGATCCGGCCTGCGCCGCCCAATGCGCCGAGCTGACGAGCCGGCGGCGCACCGTCGTCCCCTTGCTCCGGGCCAACCTTCGGGAGAGCAAGCAGGCACTGCCGGATGCCACTTTGTACGCGCCCGCGGCCCGCCGGTTTCACGAGATCATGGTCACCAACTGCGGCAGTCCCACGCTGAGCCTGATGGTGGGCACGCTCGAATCGCTCTGGAGCGGGCACGTCGAGCGGCTCACCCGGCGGCTGACCAGGATTCCGGCACGAACCACCACGCTGGAGGCCAGGCAGGCCAGCTGGGAGGAGCACCGAGACTTGCTCGAACTCATCAACCGCGGCGATGCCGAGGGTGCGGCCGGGCTTGCCCACAAGCACCTCACCAGCCACGACGACCTCGCGTATCCCTTCTCGCTGGACTCCATCGTCGCGGCCGAGACCGTGCGGGAGGTGGGCTGACAATGACCGCTTCCGGGGCGCTGGAACCGTCGCGCGCCAGCACGTTCGTCATCAGCATCACGCCGTTCACCGGCGACGGATCGTTCGATGAAGAGGGAATCCGCCGACACCTGCGACGCATGGCCGACGCCGGGGTCGGGGTCTATCTCGGGGGCGGCGGCAGCGGGGAGGGCTACGTGCTGTCCGGGTCCGAAGCGCAGCGGTTGCTGGAGATTGGCGTCGAGGAGCTCAAGGGCAAGGTTCCGGTCCGGTCGATGGGCACCGAGCCGCGGTCGGCCGCCGAAATGATCGAATACGTACGCCTTGCCGGCGCCTGCGGGGTCGACGCGTCGCAGATCTACTCGCTGGATGCCGGGCACGGTCACCGGCCCACCCGGCCCGAGATCCAGGCCTATTTCGACGACATCCTCTCGGCGATCGACGTCCCGTCCGTGCTGTCCACGCACCAGTCCGTGGGCTATTCGGTGCCCGTCGAGATGCTCGCCGGGTTTGTCGACAAATATCCACATGTCATCGGTGTCAACGTCACTAATCAGGACCTGGGTTATGTCGCTGACGTCATCGATGCGGTGGGGCATCGGGTCGAGGTCCACGTGGGAGGACCGGCGCAGGCACTGACCTCCTGGTCGCTGGGCGCCACCGGGTTCCTGAGCTCCGAGGCCAACCTGGCGCCGCAGCTGTGCATGGCCGTGGTGGAGGCTTACCGCAAGAGCGATGCCCAGGCGCTGACTACGAACTTCGGCAACCTGCTCCGGCTCTACCGGGCGCTGTATTCGGCCGGCGGGATCCGCGCCACCAAATGCGTACTCGATCGACTCGGGCTGGCAGGCGGGGTGCCGCGCAAGCCGCAGCTGCCTATCGCCGCGGCGAAGGTGGACGAATTGCTCGAACTGATCGACGAACTGGGCGTCACACCGTAGAAAAGCAGGATGCTTGGATCCAGTGCCCTGGTGGCCTTTGTCGGCGTTTCGGATCTCGATCGGGCCAGGGAGTTCTACGGGCAGACGCTCGGCCTGACCTTCCGCGAAGACACCGCCTTCGCCCTGGTGGCCGATGTCGGGGGCACCATGCTGCGGATTGCGGCAGTCGGGGAGCCGGTGGTGGCGCCGTACACCGTCCTGGGATGGGGCGTCCCCGACATTGGCGCGGTGGTCGACGCCCTCGTCAGCAAGGGTGTTCGCTTCACGCACTACGACGGGATGGGCCAGGACGAACGGGGTGTCTGGACCGCACCGGACGGGTCGAACGTGGCCTGGTTTCTGGACCCGGACGGCAATAATTTGTCGATCACCGAGTTCGCCTGAAAATTTCCCGCAGCCGATCGGCGGCATAAAGCGCCGACTTTGCAGCGGGCCAGCGTACGGTCTGTGGCTATGAGTGACGAAGACTGGGCGAAGAACTCGCAGGTGCTCGAGGCGCTCAGAAAATGGGATGACGCGCAGCTCGCACTGGACGAAGCCAAGCGGGCTGCGCTGCCGCCGCCGATGGGCGCGATGGACCCCAGAGTGCGCGACGCGAGCAAACATGTGGCAGCGGCCTGGAGCGAGTACGAGGCGGCCCGTGAGCTGGCCGGCGGACCCAAGGCCGAAAGCGTCAGCTAGCTCTGCATGTGAGCCGGCTCAACCGTCAAGGCAAGGCACCAACCGATCGCAGCACGGTCCGCCGTTACCCACACCGAGCGTCCTACGACCGTGCCGTGATCGACGCGATCCTGGACGAGGGGATCTGCTGCCACGTCGGCCTGCAGACCTCCGGGGGCTACCCGGTGGTCATACCACTGGCCTACGGCAGGTCGGGTGACACGCTCTACCTGCATGGATCCGCGGCGAGCAGGCTGTTTCGCGGCGCCCGTCCCGAATCCGTGCAGATCTGCGTGACGGTCACGCTGGTGGACGGGATCGTGGTGGCCCGGTCGACGTACAACACCGACCTCAACTACCGGTCGGTGGTCATCATGGGTCACGCCGTCGAGGTGACCGACCTGGCCGAAAAGCGCGTTGGCCTCGATGCCCTGGTCGAGCACATCCTGCCCGGTCGCACCCGGGACGCCCGCCCGCCGACGGAGCAGGAGCTGGGCGCCACCATGCTGCTCGCTCTTCCGATCAGCGAGGCGTCGGCGAAAGTACGTACCGGGTGGCCTGACGACGAGACCGAGGACTACCAGCTGCCCGTCTGGGCGGGAGTCGTACCGCTGCGGACCGTTGCCGAGAGCCCCCTTGACGACCCTCAGCTCACCTTCGACCTGCCGGCTCCCGGCTACGTCGACCCCTACCGGCGATGAAGCTCAAGCTCGATCTTCACGACGTCTACAACAAGGGTGACGAAATCGACCGCGCCCTGCGAGCGGTGATCCAGGAAGCCGTCGACAAGAAAATCAAGCTGGTGGAGATCATCCCCGGCAAGGGCTCCGGCGAGCTGAAGAAGCACGTGCTCCGCTTCCTCGACCAGAAGGAGATCAAGGCGCTCTACCACCGGGTGGAAAAGGACTCGAACAATTTCGGCCGGGTCTTCGTGCACTTTCGGTTCAAGTAGACATCGGTCGGTTCAAAGAGCTCAATCCCGCACCGTGACACCCAACGTCTCGGCGAACGCGTGGGCGAGGTCCATCAGCTGGACGGAGTTGATGGTGGCGCCGCGCAGCGAGTCGTAGCCACCGGAGATCGCCAAGGCGGTGGCGCCGGTGAAGTCGACTTTCTTCAGCTGGGCCCGCTCAAGGACGGCTCCCTCGATGCGCGTCCCGGGAAAGCTCACATTCACCAGGGCGGCGGCACCGAAATCGACGTGGACCAGCTGGCAGTCGACGAACGTGACGTCCTGAAGTTTGGCGCTGCGAAGGTTGACCGAGTCGAGCTTGCAGCCGTGGAAGACGACCCGCCGCAGCTGGGAGTCGAAGACCTGAGCTCCGGCCAGGACGCTGGCGTTGACCTCGACGTCGAGCCAGTTCACCGAGGAAAGGTCGCCGCCGATCCACCGCACCGCGTCGATCCAGACGTCATGGAACCGCGAACCGCGCCAGTGGCCGGCGTTGAACGTGACCGACGAGAACGCTGATTCCAGGAACCGGGCACCTACCACCTGCGGGTCGTCGATCTCGACGTCCTTGAGGTGCAGGCCCTCATACCGGGTGTCGGGGACGAGCGGATCACTGTGGGGTTCGAGGTACTGCGCGTAGGGGAGTTCGTCGATCTTCCGCGGAACGAGTGGCGGTTTCATTGACGCCGATTAGATCAGGGAATCAGCACGATCTTGCCGAGCGTGTGGCGCTTCTCCAGCTCGGTGAACGCCTCCCGCACGTGTTCGAGCGGATACGTGGCCGCGATCGGGACTTCGATCTGACCGCTCGCGACGAGGTCTGCCATCTCGGCCAGCACCTCGGTCGTGGACGCGTCGCCGCTGCCCTCGGCCTTGGCGCCGACCTGCTGGGCCGCCTCCCACGAGATGATCGTCTCGATCCGATCAGGGGCGACTCCGAGGTCGACGGCGAGCTTGATGTACTCCGGTCCGAACAGGTCGATGAAGGCGTCCACACCGCCCGGAGCTGCCGCGCGAATCCGGTCGATGAGGCCCTCGCCGTAGGTCACCGGAGTCACTCCCTTGGACCGCAACCAGTCGTGATGGCTCGGCCCGGCGATGCCGATGACGCTCGCACCTTTGGTCTTCAGCAGCTGGACCGTGATCGTCCCGACCCCACCGGCTGCCCCGGACACCACCACCGCGTCTCCGGGGCCAGCGGCGACCGCGCGGACGGCGGCGTAGGCCGTCACCCCGACCACGTACAACGAGCCGGCGACCGGCCAGGAAAGCGCGGGGGGCTTGCGGATCAGCTGACCCACGGGCACCACCGTGTAGTCGGCATGGCTCGATCGCCGCTCTGACCACCCCAGCACCTCATCGCCGACCGCGAATTCGGTGACGCCGTCGCCGATGGCGCTGACCACACCGGCGAGGTCACTGCCCTCACCGGAGGGGAAGGTCGAGGGCCACCTCGCCTCGAGGTAGCCCTCGCGGATCGATGCTTCGCCGGGGTTGATGCCGGCTGCCTTTACCGCGACCAGCACTTCTCCGGCCGGCGGAGTGGGGACCGCCACCTCCGCGATATGGAGAACCTCGATGCCACCGTAATGATCGAATTGAACTGCTCGTGCCATAGAGGCAGTAAGCCCCCGGCGAATCGGGATGTTCCGCCGTGGGAAGCTCGATCTCCACGATCTGAGGAGCTGGCGTGAAGTCGAGCGGTGTCATTGTTGCGGGATTGGACTGCGAGCCGGCGGCCATCGAGACCTACAACCGGTGGTACGACCTGGACCACCTGCCGCCGAACGTCGGACTGCCGGGAATCATGTCTGGTCGGCGGTATGTGGCGACCCCTGAACTCCACGCACTGCGCACCGGCGAGGCCGGCTCCTGGTGGGCCGATCAGCAGGCCTCCTTCCTCACCATCTACACGCTGTGCGGCGACATCATGGAGACCTTCGGGGCGATGGTGACGCTGCGGGATGAGCTCGACGCGGCCGGCCGGATGTTCGCCGAAGACCTGAAGGCGGTGCGCGGCGGCGATGGGCTGACGCTGGAGCGCTCCACCAGCCGGCTGGGACTGACGAATGAGCCTTCGGAGCTGGCGTTCCTCGGTCATAGCGGCCTGGTCGTGCTGCGCAACCGGGAGGGCGGGCAGTACGTCGAGTCCGACCACGACCTCCTCGCCGAGGCGCTGCTGTCGGCGGAGGCGGGCAGCGCTTTGTTGTCCTACAAGTCAGCCGTGGTGGCGGGCACCGGACTGCACGTGCTCCTGCTCGAGGCCGACGTGGCCGCCCGGGCAAAGTCGGTCGTGGACTTCCTTGGCCGCACGGGCGCCGGTGATCAGTTCGGTCAGGCTGCGTACGCCGCCATCGAGCCTCACTCGTACGCCTGGGCGGACGCGCTTCGCGGAGCCGGTTTGCCGAGGATGTGATCGGCGGGCGGCACGGATGACACGTCTTGCCGGCGCCAGCGGCTGCGTAGCAACAACCACGCGACCGCGAGCAGGATCGTGATGATCAGCAGTACGCCCGAGGTGGTGTAAGCCTTCCAGGGTGCGTCCTTGCTGCTGGCAGCCTCCTTGGTGGAAAGGCTTGTCGGCTCGCCGGGGACGACGACGGCGTGCACCGTGCTCCCCGTTGGGAGCAGCGCTGAAGAGCCTCCGATCACCTGGTTGTAGGTGTGCCCGCCAACCGTGAACGTGCCGCGGCACTGGAAGCCGGTCTCGGTGATGCCGGTGCCGGAGGCCAGGCCCAGACAGCTGGTGACCGTGACCTCGACCGGCACGCCGCCGCGTTGCAGCCGGCTGATCCGGGAATTGTGCCGGGCCGCGTCGATGGCCGTCACCACGACCAGCACGGCCATCACCGCGATGACCGAACCCAGGATGACAAGCGTCAGCCGGCGGCCGTCGACCCGCACACCTCCGGCCCCGCGGACGTAATCGACCTCGGCGGAATCAGGCTCTCGTGTCGGCATCACAGCGCCACGAAGACGAAGAAGGTCACCAGCATGCAGACCCCGATGATCAACGAGGCCGGAGTCGTCAGCCGGGCGTCGGCGAGCTCGGTCTGCTGGGGATCGTGCGGGTTGTAGAGGACGTCCACGGTCTGGCCGACCGGGGAGCGCCGCCGGGTCGCGGCGGAAGCGATCGATCGACATCACCGTCACACCCGCTACCTGAAATTCCACTACCGGCAGCCAAGAAATACGCCGGTGGTGAGAGGCCTCGGGCACGTTGCCGACGATGCGTGCGTGGGCCTCAGTGGCCCGGGCCCTCCAGCGTCGGAAGCGCACCAGCGGCAGCGAACCGCGACAGATGAGTGCGAGCGCCAGGAACATGACGATGATCCCGAACAGCCCGCTCCGGCCCGGCATGAGCGGGTGGGCGTTCTGGTTGCTGACCTGGACCGCCAGCAGCACGTCCGTCCCACGGCTGCCTCCTTCACGGCCTGCGCAGCGTGCTCGTAATCGTAGGACTACTCCCCGGGGTAGCGCGGACGGCTTTCTTGATCGCCCTATAAGAATGCCGGACGAACGAAACCAATCTCCAAGAAACGTCCAATCTTTCTCACACAAATGGCATTCTCACGAACAGGAGTTAACACACTCGCAATCAATGAGTGATGGCTGGGAAACAGGCAGATTCTAATTTTCTGGCGTTCTCATATGCCGAGACGTGGTCGTCAAAGAGTCAATGGCCACGTCGGCCTAACCGCTGCTCAAAGGGGTGGCGTGTTGTCTTACTCGCGCTGGCTAACACATGCACGGCAAACGCCGTTCCAACCGCTTGTCAGCCTTCTTGGCTCGACACCGGCAGTCAGAGGGTGGCAGCTGACCGCTGCCACCTTCGTGGGTTTGATGAGCATTCCCGGCCTGGCCGCTCTGTACGGCGGCCTGGTGCCCAAGAAGTGGGTCGTGAACACGATGTTCATGGCCTTCAGCGGCTTTGCGCTCGTGCTGGTCGTCTGGGTGCTGTGGGGCTACAAGATGGCCTTCGGCTCACCGCTCGGGCGGCGGGTCGGCGGATCATTACAACTACACGTACGGCGGCAACTTCTTCAAGAACTTCTTCTATAACTTCGTCGGCCATCCGGAGACCTCGTTACGGGGGACGTCAGAAGGCACACAGGCGCAGTTACCAATAGGCACGGCCTTACCCCTGTCACAGGCGACGACAGCGCTCTTCTACTTCCAGTTCGTGTTCGCCGCCATCACCCCGTTGCTCTTCCTGGGGGCCGTGCTCGGCCGCATCAAGGTCAAGGTGTGGATGATCTTCGTCCCGCTGTGGACCACGTTCGTCTACACGGTCAACGCCATGCTGATCTGGGGCGGCGGCTACTGGTCGCACAAGGGCGCCGTGGACTACTCCGGTGGTTACGTCATCCACCTTGCCGCCGGCACCAGCGGCTTCGTGGCAGCCTGGTTGATCGGTCCACGGCTGGCGCGAGATCGGGCGCGTTTCCTGCCACACAGCCTGCCGCTCGTCTCGATCGGCGCCGGCATCGTCTGGCTCGGCTGGAACGGCTTCAACGGTGGAGACCCATATTTCGCGAGCGCCAACGCCTCCACGGCGGTCGTCAACACGAACCTCGCCACCGTGTCTGCGCTGCTGGTGTGGGTCTTCTGGGACCTCTTCCTCAGCAAGGAGAAAAAGGCCACGTTCCTGGGCGCGGTCAACGGCATGATCGTCGGCTTGGTGACCATCACGCCGGGAGCCGGTTATGTGAACGGCCTCGGCGCGATGATCTCCGCCGCGATTGCCTCGACGATCGTCTGGTTCGCCTGGACCTATCTGCAGCCCATAACCCTGCGCCATGTTGATGACGCGATGGGTGTGGTCTTCACCCACGGCCTGGCCGGCTTCCTCGGCGGTCTGCTCGTCGGGATCTTCGCCGATCCAAGCGTGGTGGTCTATCCCAAGACCACCACGGGCACGCCGTTCGCCGCGACCGGCTGGCTGTACGGCAACCGGCATCTGTTCTTCACACAGTTCTTCGCCGCAATGCACGATTATCATCTGGGACGCTCTGATGACGTTCATAATCTTGAAGGTGATCAGTCTGTTCACGTCCCTGAGGATGTCGGATGAAGAGCTGGAGGTCGGCGACCTTGCTGTGCACGGTGAAGAGGCCTACCCCGAAGAAGGCGTCCGAGGTCGATTCCGGCGCCGCGGCGCTGAGCGGTGCCTAAGTCGCGCCAGTCGCAGCTCAAGGAGACCGGGTCGGCGAAATCCGCCAAGAAGCCGGCCCGGTCTTCTGCCCAGCGATCAACAGGGAAGAAGCATGCAGGCGCAGCAGACTCACACCATCTGGCGACTTCCTGACGGAAGCCGTTCGGTTCAATCGCCGTGGGTGTGGCGCGGGTTCGCGCTTTATGTCGTTCGTCGCGCTCGGTTTGTGCATCATGTTCGCGCTCGGCGGCCACATGTTCTATGCCGTTGCCTGGGGATTCATTACGATCGGCTGGTTCTCCATTTCCATGTGGCTATGGCGTAAGCACGTCCGCGATGACGACGCGATGTATGCGCGTACACGCGGCCGGCGAGGCGCATGAGGTGAGATGTGCAGCTGATCAGCGCGATCGTTGAACCCTCAAAGGTCGACGAGATCTGCGATGCGCTGCAGGCGTTCGGTTTCCGTGGTCTGACGGTCAGTGAAGTTTCCGGCTTCGGCAAACGTCGTGGCCGGTTGGAGATCTACCGCGGCTGGCAATACCGGACCGGCTTTCGCAAGAAGGCCAAGCTGGAGCTCGTCGTTCGTGACGAGGAGGTGGCCGACATGATGGACGTGATCTGCAAGGTTGCGTCCAGCGGCAATTCCCGCGCTGACGCCGGGAAGATCTGGGTCGTTCCGGTGTCGACCGTCATGCGTATGAGCACCAAAGAAACGGGCGTCGACGCGCTTTAACCGGCGTACGGGTCATCCAGCGGGTTGGCGCAGCTCGTACAGGCCACGGCCGGCGCCGCAGTCGGGGTGCCGCAGCGCTCGCAGTAGAGCATCCGCCGGCCGACGCCGTGGGCAGCCCAGACACCGGCGAACTGGCTGTATTCGAAGTGGTGTTCGCGTTGCTCCCGGACCATCGCCTGGTGCGCAGCGCCGCTGACGAAGGCAGCCACGTCATCGGTGGTGCGCCACAGTCCCAGTGCGTACCCATGCGGGCCGTCGTTGAAGGTCAGCCAGCGCAGGAAGCCGGGGCGGGTGCGGAACTCTCTTTGGCGGCCGCGAAGTTGCGGTACGCCTGCTGGGCGCCGGCGTTGTCGGCGAACGTCGTATGCAGCAGTGTCAGCGCGCCCGCCTCCTCCGGACCGGCGGGCACCGGACCGTCGAGCGCGCTGACCACGCCCGGGGTCACGCGGGTTCCGGGTACGCCCATGGCGGCCGCTTTGGACGCGTCATCGGGCGGGAAGATGGCGATACGGCTGGTGGTGGAACTCGGTTAAGCCAGGGGTTGGGTCATGGCGTCAAAGGTGGCTTGCCGGCGGCACCGGGGCCATCCCCAGTTCCAGGGGGTTCCCGGCCGAACCTTTACCTGTCACGCTGCCGGGGTGGCGGCCCCGCGAGCGGCGAGCGAAAGCCTGGTTCGCTGGTGTTCTTCGGCGCTGGACGTCTCAGTGTTCAGTGCCGGGCTCTTTGAACGACTCGGCGCGCTGATTCCTTTCGACGGGGCCTTTCTGGCCACTGTCGACCCCGCCACGCTGCTTTACACCCGAGCCTTCCGGACCGGCTTGCCCTTGGAGGCAAGCCCGGCCTTCATCCGCTGCGAACTCGGTGAGGACGACGTCAACCAGCTGCGCCAGCTGGTGCGGACCCCCAGCCCGATCGGGTGGCTCGACGAGGCGACCCATGGCGACCGGACCGCCGCGCGTCGCTATCGGGAGGCAATGGCGCCGTTCGGCATGGGTGACGAGCTGCGCGTGGCCCTGATGACGGAAGGCACCTGCTGGGGATTGCTCTGCCTGCACCTGGCCCAGGCCAAGAACGGGTTCGAGGCTTCAGCGACGGCTGCGCTCACCGCCCTGGCGCCGCACGTCGCGCGGGCGCTGCGGCGGGCCCTCATCAGCGAACGGGCCATGGCCAGCTTGGTCAGCGACGGGCCGGGGGTGGTGCTGCTCGGAGCGGATGGGGCGCTGCGATCTTCAACCGTCGCCGGCGACCGCTGGTTCGCCGAACTGGCCGAGCTGGACGGGCCTGCTTCGGGTCAGGTGCCGACCGTCGTGCGTTCAGTGGTGGAACGCGTCCGCAGCGCTGGCTCGTGTCCGGTGGTGCTTGGGCCCGGGTGCGGGCGCCCTCCGGCGCCTGGCTGACGGTGCACGCTTCCCAGCTGGATGATCGCGAAGCTTCAGTGGCCGTCGTGATTGAGCCGACGAGCCCGATTGCACTGGCGCCACTGATCATTGCCGCCTACGCGTTGACACCGAGGGAGAGTGAGGTGACCCGCCGGCTGCTAGCGGGCCTGCCGCGCAAGTCCATCGCCTCTGAACTAGGAATCTCGCCGCACACCGTCAACGACCACATCAAGGTCGTCTTCGACAAGACCGGTGTCTCCAGCGCCGGTCAGCTGCGGGAGCAGATCTTCGCCCATCCGCCGCGTCCATAGCGTTGCTGCCACCACCCCGATGGCGATCATCGACAGCACATCGTCAGGGGCGCGCAGCCGCGGGACCGAAACAGTCAGGATCGACACCAGAAAGAAGTACAACGCGATGAGCGGGACGACGCCTGTGCCGAGGCGTCCGGCCGGGTCGCGGATGGCTTCCCGGCGGTTCGAATAGCGCGCCCGGTAGTCGCGCCTGGCCACCCGAGCCAGCTGGACCAGCGAGACCAGACCGGCGATTTCGACCAGCCACACGAAGGGAAGGCTCCAGTGGCGAAGGTGCAGCGGGCGCCCGTCCTGCGCCTCCGGGGAGTCGTTCAGCCGCCAGGTCTGGTCGACGAGCCGCCGAGCATTGAGCCAGATCACCTTGGGGACGTCGCCGGGATGCTCGCGAATGCCCTTGAGCCCATAACGCCGGAAGGTGCTGTCGAGATTGGCCTCGTTGAAGTTGGCATACGAGTGGGCATAGTTCTCCACCGGCGCGAACTGCGGGTCGAAGACCGGGTCGACGAAGTGCCCGGCCTGCAGCGCGATGGGGGAGTACATCGCCGCCAGGTTGAAGCCGTTCGAGGTGACGATGACGGGGCGGTGAAAGATGGATTCGTTACGGATGACCCACGGCGCAATCACGATGACGGCCGTCACGCAATAGAGAACTGCCGCGTCGAAAGCCGACCTGCCGCCAGAGCACCAGCGCCAGCAGCGGAACCAGCAATTGCGGCGCTCGGACGCGTGAGCACGAGCAGTCCCGCCGCCACGCCTGCCCATCCCGGTCTGCCCGCCAGCAGCGCCCAGATCGCCAGCAGCATCACCACCAGCCCGGTCGGCTCGCTGAGCGGGACGCCGTCATTGGCCAGCAGCGGCGGAAAGATGGCGGTCAGCACGGCGGCGATCACGCCTGCCCGCCGGCCGCCGAGCCGGGTGGCGATGACAGCGACAAGCACGACCACCGCGCTGCCAAGGACCACGTTCAGCGCCTGCGCCGACGCGATGTGGTCCCCGAAAAGCCAGTAGGCGCCGCCGAGCAGTATCGGGTAGAGCGGCGGCCGGAACGCCGTCGGATGCTGCACGAGGTAGGGGTAGTGCGCTGCCAAACCCTGGCCGTGAGCCACGCTGATGGCGATGTCGTGGTAGTGCTGGGCGTCGGTCTGCATGTGGTAATGCCGCAGGAAGACCAGGATGTACGCGACCTCGATCACCGTCGCCGCGACGAAGATGATCGCCGCAGCTCGCCAGCCCAGGCGAGGTGTCTCCGGCACGCTGAAAGCCTACGGGGGGTCGGTGTACGCGGCCTGAACGGCATGCTTGCAAGATGCTGCTGATAGCAGCAGAATGCAGCCATGGCCAAGTCGATCACGATTCGCGATGTGCCGGACGACACCAGCGAGGAGCTGGCGGCGCGGGCCGCCTCGACCGGCCGTTCCTTGCAGGAGTATCTGCGCGCCCGACTCGTCGAGCTTGCGAAGGCTCCGGACGCTGAGGTGCTGGTCGCCAGGATCCGGGCGCGTAAGGACGCGACCGGCGGAACGCTCGACGCCGCGCAGATCCTGGCTCATCGCGACGCGGACCGACGCTGACTCGCTGTGACGATCGTCGTCGATGCCTCTGTCGTAGTCGCTGCGCTCGTTGATAGCGGCCCTGACGGTTCGTGGTCGGAGTCGGTGCTTCTCGGTGAACCGCTTGCGGCGCCGCATCTGCTCCAGGTAGAGGTTGCCGGTGTCCTTCGCCGGGCTGCGCTCGCCGGCGACATCTCCGCTGACGTGGCCTCCCTCGCCCACGCCGATCTGCTGTCACTGCACGTCGAACTCGTTCCCTATGAGCCTTTTGCTGCCCGGATTTGGGAGTTGCGCGACAACGTCACGCCTTACGACGCCTGGTACGTGGCGCTCAGCGAAGCACTAGGTGCCAGCTTGGCCACCCTGGATGCGCGCTTGACGAAGGCACCTGGGCCGCGCTGCGCCTTTCTCACCCGACGCAGTTCATGACCTGAACGCGGCGCGCGCTGTCTCACGACCCTGGGCCGAGCGTTCAAAGAAACCGCCCGTTCCCTGCTCCCTGAGTTCCCGGGCGGCTTCGGCCAACGCCCCAAGCGCTGTGTAGGCAAAGGCGCCTCCCACGGAGATCCGCCGGACGCCGAGGGCGGCCAGCGTGGCGACGTCGGGCCCGGCCGGCATCAAGAGCACGTTGACCGGCTTGGCGAGCGCGCTCACGATCGCCGAGATGTCAGCCGGCGCAGTGACTCCGGGTGCGTAGAGCACATCAGCCCCGGCGCCCTGGAACGCTTGCAGGCGCGCGATGGTGTCGTCCAGATCTACCGCGCCGTGCAGGTAATTCTCGGTGCGCGCCGTCAGCACGAAACGGCTTCCCCCAGCGTGGGCAGCTTCCGCGGCGGCGCTCACGCGATCCACCGCGAGCTCGAAGTCGTAGATCGGCGAGTCCTCGGTGCCGGTGAAGTCCTCGATGGAGCAGCCCGCCAGGCCGGTGGCTCGGGCATCGGTCACGGTCTGGGCGACGCCCGCCGGGTCGTGCGCGAATCCGTTCACCAGATCGGCGCTCACCGGCAGCTCGGTGGCGGCGACGATGAGCTCAGCGTGGGCGAGGGTTTCGGCTTTGGTGACGGCACCATCAAGGCGCCCCAACGTCGAGGCGAGCCCGCTGCTCGTGGTCGCCAGTGCCTCGAATCCGCAGTAGCGCAAAACCTTTGCTGAGCCCGCGTCCCATGGATTCGGGATCAGGAGTGGCGATGGGCTGTGATGCAGGTCCAGCAGCCTGGCTGAGG
The DNA here is from genome assembly GCA_963839015.1 of uncultured Actinomycetota bacterium. Lineage (GTDB taxonomy): Bacteria > Actinomycetota > Actinomycetes > Frankiales > Frankiaceae > DATAZK01. Next base: position 280,731 of record CAWITL010000008.1, read on the forward strand.
GGTCTTGAGTTCGGGCCGGCGAGGTGTGGTCGTTCACCCGACCAGTGTCGGGCAACCGATCGAAGCCACGCAGTCAGGGTCGTTCAGCCGCCCGCTTGATGGCCGCCAACGTGAGCGGGATTCCGGTCTGGGCAGCTTGCGTTCGCTCGGCGATCTCGGCCTCGGCCTCGGCGCCGAAACGCTCATGGAAGCGGGCGATCCCGGCCGGCAGGAAGTGCCATGTCTCGGTGAGGTCGGTACCCCCGTCGACGGCGCTGAAGGTGTAGGCCCAGCTGATCCACGAGCCGCCGACGACGAAGGTGAACTCCCGCCCGCGCTCGGCCGCCGTCACCTGTGAACGCGTCTCCCAGGTCCGTGCCGGCGTCTCGTTACGTCCGGTGAACCAGCTGCCGGCTGAGGGTCCTTCTCCTTCGTCCCACCAGCAGGCTTTGCAGACGGGACTCCACTCGCCCATGCGCGTCACGTCGGACACCATGTCGTAGAGCATCTCGGGGGAGCATGAGACAACGATCGAATCCGAGTAGGTGAGCGCGGTCATTCGCGCTGTCTTCGGCCCTGCCGCAACGCTTTGGGTAATCGACGTTCGTGATGTTCTTTCAGCTCATGGGGGGCATGATCCGGGCCAGTGTGCAGCGCCTTCACGCTGGTGTTGACGAAGGCCACCAGCGGCACCGCGATAAGAGCACCGGGAATGCCCCGCAGGGTGGTGCCCGCGATGACCGCAAGCACGATCGCCAGCGGATGCACTTTCACGCTGCGGCTCATGATGAACGGCTGCAGCACGTGGCCTTCGACCTGTACGAGCACCACGATGGCAATGGCGGTGGTGATGGCCGCCGTCGCTCCGTTCTCCAGCAGGGCGACGGCGACCGCAAGCCCCCCGGAGACGATGAGACCGATGACCGGGATGAACGACCCGATGAAGATCACCACGCCCAGTGCCGCGGCGAGCGGGACGCCCAGGATGAACAGCAGGATCGTCGACGTCACACCGTGGAAAAGCGCGATGAGAAACTGGCCGCGCATGTAGCCGCCGAAGGTGCTCCAGCCTTCCCGGCCCGCGAAGTCCAGCCGGGGACGGGCCGCCCGCGGAAAGAGGCTGACCACCCAAGACCAGACGATGGGCCCATCTCTGAGCAGGTAGAACGTCGTCAACAGCACCAGCAGGAATCCGGCCAGGAATTCCGAGACCGCCTTCACCGTGGTGATGGCTCCGCTGACGAGCTGGCTGCCGTGCTGCTGGATGGTCTTGGTCAGGCTCGAGGACACCTTGTCCAGGTCGGAGGACTTCACGTGCAGGGGTCCGGTCTCGAGCCAGTGCCTGGTGTTGTTGACGACGTGCGTGATCTGATTGGACAGTGCCGTGCCGTGTGCGCTGATCTGCCAGACGACGAACGCAGCCCAGTCCGGCCACGCCAATCACGCCGATCAGCAGGGCGACGAAAGCCGACAGCGACTTGCGTCCGGGCAGCCGGCGCAGCCGCACCTCCAGCGGGATGGAGCATCGCAGTGAGGAAGAGCGCGATGATGAACGCGAAGACGACCAGGCCGACCTTGCTCAAAAGCCTGGCGATCAGGTAGACGGCGCCGCCGACGACCACGAGTCGCCAACCCCAGGCAGCAGCCACCCGCACCGGCCAGGTGACGGCTTCTACCGCGTTATGGCGGGTGTCGGACAGCGCGGGCGTGCTCGGCGGGGGAGCGGCCGGAGCCTCCGGTAGGTCCACACAAGCATCCTGACCCAGCAGCGGCGATCCAACCGTCTGCCTCGCTAGCCGACGCGCTCGAGAATCTCCTCGGTCGACGCGATTTCGGCGAATCCGGCGGCCAGGGCGGTCAGAGTCGACGTCAGGACCTGCTGGTGAGACACCGGATTTCCCTCGCGGGTCTTCCAGGTCGGGACCTTCGTTCGCATCGGAGACGAAGAGCACCTCGTAGTCACGCGCGTGGGCGTCGCGTGCGGTGGACTCGCAGCAGAAGCTCGTCATCAGGCCCACGATCACGACGGCACGGGTACCAATGGTGTGCAGGATCGACTCGAGGTCGGTTCCCACGAATGCGCTGTAGCGACGCTTCTCGATGACAATGTCGTCGGGGCGGAAATGAAGTGCTGGATGAAATTCCACTTCAGGCGAACCGTCGACAAAGGAATCCGCTTCATCCGGTGGCAGAAAGTCGCCCATCCGGCCTACGTCCGAGCCGTCAGCCCGATGGGCGTGCTTGATGAATAGCGGCTTTTTACCAGCTTTGCGGAACCCGTCGATCAGCAGGTTGACGTTCGGCAGGATCGATTCGGCGCTGTCGAACGCGGCCGGGCCGCCTGGCTTGAAGTACTCCTGCTGGACGTCGACGACGAGCAGCGCGACGTCACCATGGGCCAGGTCGTAGATCATGAACTCTCCTCCGGTACGGTGATCCCAATCTTGCTGCCCCGGAGGACGGTTCGTGATGAGTGACAGCTGGAAATCGACGCCGATCAGCGACGTTCAGGTCGGCGACGTGGTGCGTACCCAGTCCGGCGAGGTCATCGTCGTGAGCAGGATCGAGCCTGCGTTCATGGGGATCGACGAGATGGTGGCGTTCATCGAAGACACCCCGAGCCGCTGGTTCAAGTGCCCGCAGCCGGTCGCTGGCCAGATCGACGTGCGGGTCTAGCTCAGGACAGCTTCCTCAGGACAGGTACTCGGTGATCGGCCCGACCGCGTCCTCGATGCTGAGTAGGGGCGTCACGGTGAAGTCGAGATACTCGCTGTAGGCGAGCACCCCCGCGTAGATCTTTTGCACGTCGTCCTGGTTGGCGATGACGAATCCTCCGCCGCTGTCCGCCTTCACGTAATGGGCCAGCGTGCCCTCTTCCGGGCCCCTTTTGGCGAATAGCTCCATAAGTCGGGCGACGTCATCTTTTTTCAGTTCAGGCCGGAGCTGGTACTCGAGTAGTTGAAGCATTTCGTGCTCCTTCGGACGCGCGACGCGCAGTGGATGGTCGCTGATGACGGGCAAACAATCTTCCCGGCGCCGAGGGGCTGTCAATAGTTCCCGGCGGGGTTGACATGCCATTGACCTATGAGTGATAGTTTTCCTATCGCTCATAGGTAACGACATGACAGGGGAGGCGCTCGATGGCGATCACTGCGGCTCCTGACCGGCGCGAAGCCCGGCGCCAGGCCAAGCTGGCGAACATCCTGTCCGAGGCCTGGTTGCTGGCCCAGCGCGATGGGCTCGCCGCCATTTCACTGCGCGATCTCGCCGAGCGCGTCGGACTGCGCCAGCCCTCCCTGTACGTCTATTTCGGCTCGAAGAACGACCTGTACGACGCGATGTTCGCCGACGGCTACCGGCAGTTGCTCGACTATGCAGCGCTCGTCCCGACCAGCGACGACCCCCGCGGTGATCTGGCCGTATTCGCTGCCGCCTTGGTCCAGTTCTCCAGCGATGACATCGTGCGTCACCAGCTCCTGCTCCAGCGCACCATCCCGGGGTTCGAGCCGTCGCCGCAGTCCTACGCCCTCGCGCTCGAGTTCTACGAGTTGGCGGTCGGCCGGCTAACAGCGGCTGGCGTTGAGGATCAGGCCGATGTCGACGTTTTCACCGCGCTCGTGTCAGGCCTTGCCCATCAGCAAATAGCTAACGATCCAGGCGGCGTGCGGTGGGTTCGCCAGGCCGAACGGGTCGTTGAGATGTTTCTTGCCGACGTCGACCGGCGCCGGCTTTCACCTGCTTCGCCGAAAATCAGCTAAGGGGAGTCCCATGCCTGCGATCACGACAGTCGACGTCACCACCATCCCGCGGATCGACCACGCGGAAGCGATGCAGATCGCCGCCGTCGAGAACCTCAAGTTCGGTGCAGCCATGGCTGCTTTGCACTCGGCTGATTGGTCAAAGCCCACCGACTGCACCCGCTGGGATGTGCGGGCCCTGTGTGGTCACGTCGTCGGCTCGGCTGCTGGGCAGGCGTCGCCGCGCGAGTTCTTCCGGCAGGTGCGTACCGGCAAGCCGATCGTGGCTGAGATCGGCGCCCAGTACTGGTGGGACGGGATGAACGAGCTCCAGGTCCGCGAACGCGAGGGGCTGTCGACGCAGGAGCTGATGGCGCAGTGGGATGTCCTCTCGGACAAGGCCTTGCGGGCGCGCACCAAGATGCCTCGACTGATCGCCCGGCTTCCGCTGCTCAACCTGCCGGCGCCGGTCGGACGGCAGCCGCTGTCGTACCTGTTCGACGCCGGCTTCACCCGCGACGTGTGGATGCACCGCGTCGACCTCTGCCGCGCAGCGGGCACCACGTTCGACGCTGATGCGGGCCATGACGGGCGCCTGGTCGCTGACATCGTCGCGGAGTGGGCCGGCACGCACGGTCAGCCTTTCAATCTCACGCTGACGGGTCCGGCCGGCGGTTCATTCGTCGCTGGGACGCAGGGTGAGCACGTGACGATCGACGCTGTCGAATTCTGCCGGATCCTGGCCGAGCGGGAGCATGGGGAAGGCGTCCTGGGGAACCCTTTGCCACTGTAGGCACAGGCTCTTGTCAGGTGAAGACTCCGGTTGAGTCACTTCTTCAAGGAGACGTGGCGGTGCCTCTTACGTAGCCGATTGGCCGCGATGCCTAGCGCGAGGACGGCGGTCCACGCCAGCAAGGCGAACGTCTGGAACCACCTGTTATTCGGCAATGGCCGCACGAGCGCGACGACCACCCAAAAGAGCGTCAGAAAGACCGCCATGAAAAGGGTGCGCACCACGAACGTCTGGCCTCTCCACCACCGGTCGAAGCGCTGGTTCGCACGCCGGATCCCCCGCAGTACGCCCGGCTCAGCATCGTTTGAGTGCGCGGCGAGCAGCGGAAAAGTTTGCCTGCCTGTGGATGGGGCGGTCGCGTCCACAGGTTCAGAAATACCGTCTGAGCTGGCACTTTATCCGGTCTGGTCAGATAGACTCGTACACATGTTCGATACGGGTGGGGTGGCAGGCACGCTGGCTGCTGCCCATGCCCTGCTCGCCGAGGCCGCCGCTTCCATCAGCTCCGACACGTCCGGAGCAGCCGCCAGCGAAGCCTTACGGGAAGCGATCGCGGCTGACAGCCAGCTGAGCCTGGTGATGGTGCTGCTGACCGAACGGGTCGAGTGCACCGGGACGTTCGCCGCCGACGGGGCCGTGTCGATCGCGGCCTGGCTCCGCAACGAAGCCAACACCAGTGCCGGCTGGGCGTCGGCGCGGGTCAAAACCGGTCGGCTGCTGGTCGATGCGCTGCCCGCGACCCGGGCCGGCTGGGCGGCCGGACAACTGAATTTTGAGCATGTCCAGGTCATCGCCCGGGCCGTCAAAGACCACACTCCCGCCATCGTCGCCGAACTCGACCGGGCCCTAGCGGCGGCCGCCCCGAACGCCACCCCTTCGATGCTCAAAGACATCGCCGCCGCGGTACTGGAACACCTGGCTCCCGAAGACACCGAAAAGAAACGGGACGCCAAGACCGGCTCCCAGTCGCTGCACCTGTCCGATGTTCCCGACGGTGGCTACCTCACCGGCGACCTCGACCCCGAAACCACCGCCCTGCTGCGGGCGGCGTTGGCGAAATTCACCCCCGAGGCAAAGCCACCGTCGCGTGACGACGGGCTCGTCCAACCCCCGCTGCCGCTCTCCCACCGCCAAGCGTTGGGTCTGGCCGAAATGTGCCGCCAGGCGTTGGACTTCGGGTCCGGCCACTCGGGGTCTGCCGACAAACCGCACCTGGTCATCTCCGCCTCCCTCGACGACCTACGCGATCAGATCGGTGTCGGCTACCTGCCCGGCACCGGCACCATCCCCATCGCCGACGTCCGCCGCCTGGCCTGCGACGCCAAAATCATCCCCGTACTGCTCGGCTCCGAAGGCCAACCCGTCGACCTCGGCCGCACCGTACGCACCGTCACCCCCGCCCAACGCGTCGCGCTCAACCTGCGCGACCAAGGCTGCCGCCACCCCGACTGCCACCGGCCACCATCAGACTGCGACGCCCACCACGTCATCCACTGGATCGACCACGGCCCGACCGACCTCGACAACCTGATCTTGCTCTGTCGCGGACATCACCGCCGCCGCCACAAAGGCGAATTCACCATCACCGCCCACGGCAACCAACAATTCACCATCACCAAAACCCCACGAACGAATGCGGACCTGAGGGGCCAGGTGTTAGCAGGAGGCAAACATCTAGCAGCCGGAGAAGCAGCCGTACATAGGTACTCCGCTGAGGAAGATGACGGGGTCGATCCACATCGATCGAATGCCGCCGTTGTTGTATCCGAGCTTGCTTCCCCAGGCGTGGTAGGCGAGGTAGAGCGCTCCCGACGCGTCGGTGAAGAAGCTGCCTCCACCGGGACCCTTGGCATTTCCGTGAGTGGCAAGCCACGGCCTGGCCGCGCTCTTGTCGACGCATGGTCCGAGGGGGGTCGTGCAGACGGCGTAACCCATTCCGTAGCCGGCAGTCCAGTAGTTTCCGCCGCTGTAGAACAGGTAGAACCTGCCGCCGGAATAGACCATGTCCGGGCCCTCGATGTTGTAGGCCGTCCAACCCTTGGGGTGCGCGAGCATCAGCTGCGAAGGCTTGCCCAAGAGCGTCAGACCGTCAGCGCTGATCCGCTGCGAGAAGAGTGTCGCGATGCCCTTGGCGTTCGGGCCTTTCCAGAGCAGGTAGCGCTCTCCGTACAGCCCGACGAAGGTGGCGGGATCGATGGTCTCGCCACCGGCCTGGCACAGCAGGGGCTTGGTGCTGCGGTCGACGAATTGGTCGGCCGGTGAGAGCGCGGTAGCGACCGAAAGGCAGTGTCGTCCACCCAGCTGGTGGGCCGAGTAGTACATGACATAGATACCGTTGATGTACTGCACGGAAGGCGACCAGGTGCCGGAATTGTCAGCCCAGGCTGGTAGAGCGGCGAGCGCCTCAGGCTGGGGTGTTGGCGCCCAGTGAACCCGGTCGGCAGACCAGATGCGCTGAATCATGGGTTGACCACCCAGGCCCTGGGTGGCGAAAGCGAAGTAGATATTTCCGACGCGGACGACCGAAGGGTCAGGAAAGTCTCCGCTGTACGCGGCGTTGGTCGACGGCTTGCCGGCGCAGGCCGCCAATAACAGCAGCGCTGAGACGATCAGCATCGACAACAAATTGCGGTTACGTCTGCGCATCAAGGGGTTTCCAGACTGACGAGTCTAAGGTCGACCGGATACACGGCGGCGGGTCTCAGGCGTGGGAATCGATCGTGCCCGTAAGTCCAAATCGTCGGACGTGTCCGACCTTTAAGGCCCATCAGCTGACAATTAGCTGGGTTGTCCGGACATACCGGTCGCGCAGATACCGATACAGTCGCCCGCCATGCTGCGCTTCGAAGGCAAAGTCGTCATCGTTACTGGGGCCGGACGCAACCTTGGCAGGGAGTACGCGCTGCTGTTCGCGGCTCTCGGGGCGAAGGTTGTGGTCAACGACCTCGGGGTGGCAATCAGCGATACGCAGGACGTCGGCGGCGGCGCGGTGAGCGATCCGGCTGCTGACGTAGTTGCCGAAATCACGGCGGCCGGTGGCGAGGCGGTGGCCAACCGCGATTCGGTGGCTACCCCCGAGGGCGGCGAGGCGATCGTGGGGGCCGCCCTGGACGCCTGGGGGCGCGTCGACGTCGTGGTGAACAACGCGGGGCAGGTGCGGATGGGCCCCTTCGCCGACTTCCCCGAGGCCCACGTGGACACCCTGCTGGCCACGCAACTGCGGGGTCATCTCAACGTCAGCAGACCGGCTTGGCGGGCCATGGCAGCACAAGGCGGCGGGCGGTTCGTGAACGTCTCCTCGGGCTCGGCTTGGGGGCTCGCCGGCGGTGCCGTCTACGGCATGGTGAAGATGGGCGTGATCGGGCTGACCCGCTCGATGGCGGCTGAGGGCGTCGAAGCCAGCATCCAGGCGAACGTGATCGCGCCGTGGGCGAAGACGCGGCCCGGTACGGGCATGGGTCCCTTTCCCTGGAGCGAAGCATTGGGGGAGTGGCTGGCGCCGCGCAAGGTCGCACCGGTGGTGGGATGGCTCGCCCATGAGTCGTGTCCGGCCAACGGGGAGTGCTTCACCGTAGGGGCAGGACACGTGGCCCGGGTGAGCCTTGTGACCACGGATGGGTTCATCGACCGGGACCTGACGATCGATTCCGTTGCCGAGCACGCCGACGAGATCATGAATGGTCCGACCAGCGATGTGACGCCGTTCCATTCGAACAGTTTCGCACGTATGTTCGAGGGATACAGCGGATAACTTGCTTAGTACGACGGTCTCGGTTCGTGCCGGCCCGTTCGCTGATTTTCACCGTTGCGGGAAGGCCATATGAAGATCATCTATACCTACACCGACGAAGCGCCGGCGCTGGCGACCCGTTCGCTGCTCCCTATCGTCGAAGCGTTCGCCGGTAAGGCCGGTGTCCCCGTCGAGACCAGGGACATCTCTCTCGCAGCGCGCATCCTCGCCCAGTTCCCGGATCGGCTCGGCGCCGCAGCCGTTCCCGACTCTCTCGCCGAGCTCGGTTCGCTGGCCCAGACCCCCGAGGCCAACATCATCAAGCTGCCGAATGTCAGCGCTTCGCTGCCGCAGCTGAAGGCCGCCATTGCTGAGCTCCAGCAGGCGGGCTATGACGTTCCCGATTACCCCGAGGCGCCATCCTCCCCCGAGGAAAAGGCTGACCGCACCGCGTACGACGCGGTGAAGGGCAGCGCCGTGAACCCGGTGCTGCGCGAGGGAAATTCTGACCGCCGGGCTCCCGCCTCGGTCAAGAATTACGCCAAGGCCCACCCGCACTCGATGGGCTCCTGGTCACCGGACTCCAAGTCGCACGTCTCCACGATGTCCGACGGCGATTTCCGTCATTCCGAGCGTTCGGTGACCCTTGCCCACGACGACGACCTTCGCATCGAACACGTCGCCGCAGACGGCACCGTCACGGTGCTCAAGCCTTCGGTGAAGGTGCTGGCGGGTGAAATCGTTGATGCCGCGGTGATGAGCCGTTCCGCGCTGGTGGCGTTCATCGACGAGCAGCTTGCCGAGGCCAAGGCCCAGGGCGTGCTGTTCTCCGTGCACCTGAAGGCCACCATGATGAAGGTGTCCGATCCGATCATGTTCGGTCACGTCGTCCGCGAGTACTTCCCGGACGTCTTTCGTGATTACGCCGACGATCTCGCATCGGTCGGCGCTGACCCCGATGATGGGCTTGCCGCCGTGCTGACGGCGATCGGCGGACTGCCACAAGCGCGCCGGGCAGCCATCGAAGCGGCCATCGCGGCGGACTACGAATCCGGACCGAGCCTGGCCATGGTCGACTCCGACCGCGGGATCACTAATCTGCACGTGCCGAGCGACATCATCGTTGACGCCTCGATGCCTGCGGCGATTCGCACCTCCGGCCAGATGTGGAACCGGGCGGGCGATCTGCAGGACACCAAGTACGTCATCCCGGATTCCAGCTACGCGCCGCTCTATGCGGAGACGGTGAATTTCTGCCGCGAACACGGGGCATTTGACCCCTCGACCATGGGCACCACCCCCAACGTCGGCCTGATGGCTTTGAAGGCGGAGGAGTACGGCTCACACGACAAGACCTTCGAGATCGCCGCTCCTGGCACGGTTCGCGTGGTGGACTCCTCGGGTACGGCGCTGCTCGAGCACGAGGTCGAGACCGGCGACATCTGGCGGGCCTGCCAGACCAAGGACGAGGCCGTCACTGACTGGGTTGGTCTTGCCGTCGAGCGGGCCCGGGCGACCGGATCGCCGGCGGTCTTCTGGCTCGATGAGTCACGGGCGCACGACGCCGAGATCCTCAAGAAGGTGCACGCGCGCCTGCCCGATCACGACACCGCAGGCCTGACGCTGGAATTCCTGCCGGTCGCGCAGGCCACCCGGTTCACGCTCGGGCGTGCCAAGAACGGCGAAGACACCATCGCCGTCACCGGCAACGTGCTGCGCGACTACCTCACCGACCTCTTCCCGATCCTCGAGCTCGGCACCTCGGCGAAGATGCTGTCGATCGTCCCCCTTCTGAAGGGGGGCGGGCTTTTCGAGACCGGTGCTGGTGGATCGGCGCCCAAGCACGTGCAGCAGTTCGTCAGGGAAAACCACCTGCGGTGGGATTCCCTCGGCGAGTTTCTGGCGCTGTCGGTGTCGTTGGAGTTCCTGGCGGACAAGTTCGGAAACAAGCGCGCCGGCATCCTCGGCCGCACCCTCGACACCGCGACCGGGCGCGTCCTGGAAAACCGCAAGTCACCTTCGCGCAAGGTCAGGGAGCTCGACAACCGCGGAAGCCATTTCTACCTCGCGCTCTACTGGGCTCAGGCACTCGCCGACCAGAGCGACGAGCCGGCGCTCGCCGAACTCTTCGCCCCGCTCGCGAAAAAGCTTGCGGCGCAAGAGGAAACCATTGTCGGTGAGCTCGCGGCAGTACAGGGCGAGCCGGTCGACCTCGGTGGTTACTACTTCGTCGACGACGCGAAGGCTGATGCGGCCATGCGGCCAAGTTCCACGCTCAACGCGGCGCTGGCGGACTTCTGACGCCGGCGTCGTAGCTCGCTCTTGCCGCAGCGGCGAGAACGCGTTCGCCCATGGCGCTGATGTCGGCGGCGGTGACGTCGTGGCTGGGGCCCAAAAGCATGATGGACGCGGCGATTGTGCTTCCCGTTTCTCCTCCAGGGCGAAAGACCGGCGCTGAGATCTGGGTCAGGCGGGTCGCGTTCTGGGGGTAGACCTCGGCCGCCAGGTACTCGCTGTGGGTGATGGTTTTGATCGCGTCATCACGGATCCGGCGCTCCGGGTCAGCTTCCAGGTCGCCGATGATGTGTTCCAGTGCTTCGGCAAGCTCGGGCTGGCGGCCGGTGTTGACTGACACGCTGAAGCCGCGGTGCCGAACGGCCTCGAGCGCCTGGCGATAACGCTGTGCTTCGGCCGCGGTAAGGGGAGGTTTGGCGCGATCCAGCCACGCCTGAACCCGGGGCTCGTCGTCCCAGGCAACGAAGGTCGCGCCGAACGGTGGGACAAGGCTGATCGCGTCGCCGGCCCGCGGTCGGATGCCGAACGGCGGCCCGAAATCAAAGACGCTGGTGACGCGGGTCTGGGTGCCGTCGCGAATCGTCACGGCTACGACGCACGCCTGCGCCCGAGCGAGCGCTTCGGCGTGAATGCCGGCCGCGCGCAGCGCCGGGTTAGCGCTCCGGGCGGCATCGCCGAGGACGATGAGTGCCGGGCCGAGTTCGTAGCGGAGCTCGGCGTCGCGCCGCACGAAGCCGCGTTCCGCCAGGCCCAGCAGCAGCGAGTTGCAGGTGGCGCGGGGAATGCCGAGCTGGCGGGCCAGTTCGGTGACCGTGAACGACCGGGTGGGGTCGGCAGCAAGCTGGACCAACACGTCGGAAGCCCGCATGACAGCAGGGGAAGGCGTCAGGGGCATGACGAAATACTAGCGCGCGTGACATATTTTCAGCACGCTGTTAGCTTCTCGTCCATGGGTTCGGGGAGGCGCGTCGCGATCGTGCGGGATGGCCGATGACGGAAATGGTGCTCGACCGGGAGCGTCTCCGCTCGCTCTTCGACTTGCGAAGCGACATCTACGCCTCACGAGGCGGCTCCTTCGACGTCGACCCTTACCCGACCTTCCAACGGCTGCGCGCGACCGGCCCCGTCCATCCTGGAGCCCCGCACGAGGCCTTGGGGTGGACCGGAGACGTCTTCTTTCAAGGGCTGCCCTATCCGGACCGCCCGCACTTTTCGGCCTACGACTTCGAGACCTGCTCAAAGGTCTTGCAGGACGACGAACACTTCGTCACCAATCAGCCACCGCTGCCCGGTGAGCCGCCGCTGATGGACGCCGCGATCCTGTTCATGGACGGCAAGCGCCATCGCAGCTACCGCCGCCTCGTGCAGCCCTCTTTCGTTCCCGGTCGGGCCGTCTGGTGGCTCGACAACTGGATCAAAGGCACGGTCCACGCTCTCATCGACGCGCTCGCCGGCGACGTACAGGCTGACCTGAATGCGGAGTTCTGCGCGCCGATCCCGCTGCTGACCATCACCGGCAGCTTCGGCATCACCATCGATGAGGCGCTCGACGTGCGCGCCGCCGTGACCTCCGACGGGAAAGACGCCCAAACGTTGGCCCGGCTGCTCATTCCGATCATCGCCGCCCGCCGCACCGAGCCCGGCGACGACCTCATCAGCGTGCTTGTCCAGGCGGAGCTGACCGACGAGGACGGCACGGTTCACCGCCTCAGCGATGAGGACGTGCTCGGCTTCGCTTTCTTGCTGCTGGCCGCGGGATCGGGTACCACGTGGAAGCAGTTGGGGCTCACGATCGTCGCCCTGCTGAGCCATCCCCAGGCGTTGGCGGCGGCCCGTGAAGAACCGGCATTCCTGCGCAAGGTGGTCGAGGAATCGCTGCGCTGGATGCCGACCGACCCGGTGTTTTCCCGCTTTGTCGAACGCGATTGCGAGCTCGGCGGAGTCGCTCTGCCGGCCGGTGCTGTCGTACACGCCTGCCTCGCTGCAGCAAACCGCGATCCGTCGCGCTGGGACCGCCCCGACGAGTTCGATCCGTTCCGCGCGGTCAGGCCGCACATCGGGTTCGGCTTTGGACCGCACACCTGCCTCGGGGCTCACGTGGCACGGATGGAAATGACGCACGGCATTGGAGCGCTGCTCGAGCGGCTCCCCGGACTCCGGCTTGATCCTGACGCTCCCCAGCCGCGGGTGATCGGCCTCTACGAACGGGGGCCTGACACGGTTCCGGTCCGCTTTGAGAGCGTGGCTCTTTGATGGGAAGCCCTTTGATGGGAAAGGCGAGACGATGACGGACTTGGTGTCTGCCCGGCAGCCATTCATTGACGGCGAGTGGGTCGGCGGTGTCGGAGGAACGGTCACGGTGACGTCCCCGGCCAACGGCGAGATCGTCGCCGCCGTCGAAGGTGCCTCACCGAAGCAGGTGGAGCAGGCAATCCTCGCCGCCCGCCGCGCGTTTGATGAAGGACCCTGGCCGACCTTGAGCCGTGAGGAGCGGGCTGCGGCAATTCGGCGGTTCGCTCAGGCGCTCGAAGCCCGCCGGCAGCTGCTGATCGAGACCGTCATCCAGGAGACCGGCTGCCCCCGCGGCGTCACTGAGGCTGCCCAGGTGGGGATGGCCCTTTCCAGCATCCGCGAGCTGACCGACCTCTACGCGAGCCTGCCGGAGTGGGAGTACAACGAGCTGCCGCTGGCGGAGCATTTCGTGGGCTCGTCGGTCCGCATGTCGATCCGGCGGTTCGAACCGGCCGGCGTCGTAGCCGCCATCACGCCGTACAACTTCCCGTTGATCACCAACGTCTGGAAGGTCGTGCCGGCGTTGCTCGCGGGGTGCACCGTGGTGCTGCGCCCGAGCCCGCTAACCCCTTTGGAGGCAACGGTTTTCGGCGAAGTCGCCGAAGAGGCGGGCCTGCCACCGGGGGTGCTGAACGTGGTGGTCGAGGAGGGCAGCGAGGGGGCGGTTATGCTGACCACCCATCCCGCCGTGGACGTCGTTTCCTTCACCGGCTCGACCAGTGTCGGCCGTGCCGTGGCGACTCAGGCGGCTTCGACCCTCAAGCGGGTCATCCTCGAGCTCGGGGGCAAAAGCGTCGCGTTGCATCTGCCCGACGTCTTCGACGCTGCGGGAGGCGGGGGGATCGCCAGCGTTCTCGGTCCCGCGCTCACCGTCTTCGCGTCCCACGCCGGCCAGGGTTGCGCTCTGCAGACGCGGGTGCTCGTGCCCGAGCAGCAGCGCGCCGCTGTGGTCGAGGCGATTGCCGCTGCCGCCGGTTCGCTGAAGATCGGTGATCCGTCGGATCCGGCCACGATGGTGGGCCCGCTCATCACGGAGATCCAGCGTGGACGGGTGGACGATCTGGTGCAGCGCGGGGTGGCGCAAGGGGCCAGAATCGCTACCGGCGGACGTGCTCCTGCCGGCCTGGACCGCGGCTGGTTCTACGAGCCGACCGTGCTGGACGCTCCTGATCCGGCCAATCCCGCAAACCAGCATGAGTTCTTCGGTCCCGTCCTGTCGGTGCTCGGCTACCGGGATGTTGACGACGCGGTTCGGATCGCCAACGCCACCGAGTACGGGCTGTCGGGTGGGGTGTACACCGCGGATCTTGCGCTCGGGCTACGGGTCGCCGAGCAGATTCGAAGCGGGACGGTGCAGGTGAATACCGGCCTGGCCGCCGGCTTCACTCCAATGGGCGGCTACAAGCAGAGCGGCTACGGACGCGAACGCGGTGCCCCGGGAATCCGGGCGTTCCAGGAGCTGAAGCACGTGGTGGTGGGAAGCCGCTGACCTGACCACAAGGCGGCACTTCTCAGCGTCGTGTTCGCGTCCTAAGTTTGGCGAGTGCCGTGGTTTCCCGACTTTGCCAATGCCGTGGAGCTGGCCCGTAGCCAGACGCGCGCCGCGGGTTTGGCTGATCCAGTCGCGCAGTATTTCGCCGCTCTCAACGAGCGTGACAGTCGCGTGCTGGAGACGGTGTGGCCCGGCGAGGTGGTGATCCACGACCCCCGCGCGGGCGAGATCCGTGGGCATAGGCAGCTGCGGCGATTCGTCCGCGAGAACCTTGACCTCTGGGCGGCGCGCAACGCCCGCACCGAGACGGTGGCTTCCACGGTGGTGCGAGGGCGGGCGGTCGTCGAGCTGCTGGCTCATGTGGCTCACGAGACCGAGGAGGGGCTGGAAGTTGCTTGGCCGGTAGCGGTCGTCGTCGAATCCCCCGACGATCGGTCGGTCGTGTTCCGCACCTATTGCAGCCAATTTCCCGTGGACGGTCGACGCCACATCAGGCCTCCAATACTTCAGCCGGGGGATGTTCAACCCGGCGATGTCGTCGGACGTTTTCACGCCGCATTGGAGGCCGGCGACGCCGAGGCGATCGTCGGTGCCTTCGAGCCGGATGGGTACTACCGCGAGCCGATCGGCCCGCACGCTGACCATCGCGGTGGCGAAGAGCTCCGCTCCTTCTTCGAGTCGAGGTTTCACTCGGACGGGGCGAACTCAAGAGGGGGACGTGGGGGACGTGGGGGGATAGCCCTCGAGCACTGCGCTGTGACCGACGACGGCGTGCGCTGCGCCCTCGAATACAACTGCGTTCGCTGGGGAAGTCACGACCTGCCGCCGCAGGCCGGTATCGGCGTCTACGAGCGCGGTCCGGACGGATTGCTCGCGGCGGCGCGGGTGTACGACGACATCGAGCCGCCCAGCTGAATCGCTACCCCTCGGCGATCCGCACGACGCGTTTGCCGATGTATGGCGACCCGCGCTCGAAGACCGTCGCCAGGGCCTCGGGCGCGCGCTCCAGCCCGGCGAACTCGTTCACCACCACGCGAACCTTCTTGGCGCGTACCAGCGTCGCGAGCTCCTCCCGAATGGGGAGCAGGTGCTTTTCGTAGAAGTCGCCGACGATGAACCCCCGCAGGGTGATCCGCTTGAACACCGCATCGCGAAGGTCGGAGCGCGCATCCGGATCGTCCGCGCTCGCGTAGCTGCTGACCGAGCCGCACAGCACCACCTTTGTGTGGTTTTTCATGACCGAAAGCCCGAGCGTCAGCTGACGGCCGCCGACGTTGTCGTAGAAGAGGTCTATCCCGTCGCCGGCCGCCCGCTGGAGGTTGTCCGGGAAAGCGGGGTCGCGATAGTTGAGGGCATCGTCGGCGCCCAGCACGTGCAGGGCATGCTCGATGCGATCCGCACCTCCCGCGATGGCAATCACTCGCGCGCCGGCCGCCTTCGCCAGCTGGACCGCCACTCCGCCTACGGCACCGGTCGCCGCGGTCACGAGCACGGTGTCACCGGCTCGGACCCGGCCGACCTCATGCATGCCGACATACGCGGTTACGCCCGTGGTGCTCAGCACGCTCATCCATTCGACCGCCCCGCCCAGCTTCCGGTCGGCGATCTCGGTGGGCTCGACCTTGGTCGTCGCGTAGGCCTGCCAGCCGGTGTAGGTGGCTACCTGGGTGCCCACCGGCACGTTCGGATCATGGGACTGCACGACGATGCCGACGCTGTTGGCCGGCACCGGGTCGCCGATCGCCAGCGGGGCGACCTCCGAAGAGCCGCGCAGCATGCGTAGCTGATACGGATCCACGCTCGTGACGAGGTTGCGAACGACGACCTCGCCTGGTCCGGGTGCCCGCAGCGGGCGGCGCTCCAGGGCCAGATCGTCGGGGCGTAGCGTCTGGCCGGGTCGTTGGCGCAGGACGATGACATCGGTGTCGTTCGGTACGGACGTCGGTTCGGACGTTGGCATCGACATGGTCAACGCCTTTCGTAATAGACGGACGGGCGGGAGGAAGTCATGTCGGGCGATCCGGTCCGGTGGGGAATCCTGGGAACGGGTGGGATCGCGCGCGCATTCGTGACCGACCTCCGCCTCACCGATTCGGGCGCTGTCGTCGCCGTCGGGTCGCGTAGCCAGGGCGGCGCTGACCGCTTTGGTGACGAGTTCGGTATAGCAAACCGTCATGAAAGCTACGAGTCGCTGGTGGTCGATCCTGCCGTCGACGTGATCTATGTGGCGACGCCGCACCCGTTTCACCACGCCAACGCCGTCATGGCGTTGCGGGCGGGCAAGCATGTGCTTGTCGAGAAGCCTTTCACGATGAACGCCGCCGAAGCGCGCGATGTCGTTCGGGTGGCACGGGACACCGGACTCTTCGCAATGGAGGCGATGTGGACCCGGTTCCTGCCGCATGTGGCGGTCATCCGTGACTGGCTTGAGCGGGGTTTGCTGGGCGATGTCGTCACCGTGACCGCGGACCACGGCCAGTGGTTCGCCGAAGATGCCGGGTTCCGGTTGTTCGCACCCGAACTGGGCGGCGGCGCGTTGCTGGACCTCGGAGTTTATCCGGTGTCGTTCGCGTCGATGGTGCTCGGAACTCCCAACCGGGTCGTGACGCTGAGCGACCCCGCATTCACTGGTGTCGACGCCCAGACGTCGATGCTCTTCGGGTACGACAGCGGCGCCCAGGCGGTCCTGACCTGCACCCTGCGCGCACAGAGTCCGACGCGGGCGGCGATCGTGGGCACGGACGCCAGGATCGAGGTCGACGGCGACTTCTACGCCCCCGCCACTGTCACGCTGCTACCCCGCAACGGCGACCCGGTTCGCGTCGAGTCGAGGCATGAGGGTCGGGGCCTGCACCATCAGGCCGACGAAGTGGCGCGGCGGCTGGCGGCCGGTGACGTGGAGAGTCCGTTGATGCCCTTGGACGAGACCATCTCGATCATGGAGACGATGGATGTCGTGCTTGCGCAGGCTCGGCAGTAGGCGCTATTTCCCAGACACGATCCGTGACTTGCCCCAGAATGGGCGCGACCGGACGAGCGCGTACTCAAGGGGACTTGCCATGGCCGAAACTCCGCAACTTCCGCTGGCCGATACCACGGAGATGGCGAGCGTTCATCGCGTCTTTCGTAACGCGCTGTCCGACGCTCCGCAGCTCATCGGCTCGGTCGTGGACGATGCCGACCGCGCGGAACTGGTCGCGTCCTACTTCGACAATGTGCTGGCCCTGCTCACCGGGCACCACGACGGCGAGGACGAGCTGCTCACTCCTCGCATCATCGCCCGGGCCACTCCGGAAGAGGCAGCCGAGGCCGAGCGGATCAGCAGCCAGCACGCCCATGTTCTCGGCGACATCAAGGCTGCGCAGGAGGGCATCGCAGCCTTCCGCGCCGACCCGACCGTTGATGCGGGGGCCAGCCTCGCCGGGGCGCTGGCGACGCTGAACGCGGACCTCGTCCCCCACTTGGACGAAGAAGAAGAAATCGCGATGCCGATCGCCGCCAAATACATCAACGTCGCTGAATGGGGCGAGCTCCCGAGCCACGGTTTTTCCACCTTCACCGGCGACAAGGTGTGGCTCATCATGGGGCTTATCCGCGAGCAGATGACGCCTAGCCAGCTCGCCGACATGGACGCGCACATGCCGCCGCCGGTTGCTGAATTCTGGGCAAACGCCGGTCAGCAGCTGTTCACCGATTACGTGGGTGTGCTGCGCGTCTGAGGAGCTGTTGCGTGCTCAATCGAAGCGCACCGGCAGCCGGTTCGGCCCCTGCAGAAGTTGCACGAAGCTGCCGGTGATCCGCACGTCGGGGGCATCCGTTAGCCGCAGGTTCGGCAGCCGCTCCAGGATGACGCGAAGCGCGGTGTCCACCTCGGCTCGGGCCAGGTGGGCCCCCAGGCAGAAGTGCACGCCCTGCCCGAAAGTCAGCACATTCGAGGCGCGTCGTTCGACGTCGAACCGATCAGGATCGGCAAATACTGCTGGGTCGCGATTGGCTCCGAGCAACCCGAAGATGAGCGGGGTGTCGGCGGGAATGGAGATGCCCCTCCAGATGACATCGCGCGGGTT
Organism: uncultured Actinomycetota bacterium; assembly: GCA_963839015.1. GTDB lineage: Bacteria > Actinomycetota > Actinomycetes > Frankiales > Frankiaceae > DATAZK01. The sequence continues at coordinate 299,116 of CAWITL010000008.1, forward strand.
GCGGCGAGGAAGCAAGGGCACCGACGGATACCAGCGCAGACCCTCTTCCGCCGCGAGCCGGCAGCGAGCGCCCAGGTCTGCCCGGACGTGATCAAGCTGCTCCGGATGCGTGAGCAGTGCATACAAAGTGGAGCCGAGACCGAGGTACGTGGTGTCGGCCCCAGCCGGGAAGAGCAGCTTGAGGAATGCCATGATTTCCTCGTCCGTCAGCCGCTCGCCCTCGACCTCGGCGGTCGCGAGCACGGACAGCAGGTCATCACCCGGCGCAGTCCGGCGCGCGTCCAGAATCGGCTTCACGAAATCGGTGAACTCGCGCGCACACTGCAGCGCGTGCTCGTAGTGCTGCTGGATATCGAGAATGCCGAGCGCCCAGCGCTGCACTTCTTGCTCGGCATGGGTCGGCAATCCGAGCATGCGCAAGATGATGCGGAAGGGGTAGACGCGGGTGAATTCCGCAACCAGGTCGACCTCGCCGCCCTTCTTCACCATGCGGTCGACCAGCTCGTGTGCCACCGGCTCGAGCAAGGGCTCGACCAGCCCCGGCATCAGGCGTGGCCGAAACGCCGGAGACACCAACGCGCGCTTCACCCGGTGCTCGGTGCCGTACATCGACTGGATATTGCGGCCCATCACCTCGGTCGTGACGGCACCGTAGAAGGCGGCGGAGGGGAAAGTCTCCTCGTCCCGCAACGCCGCCTCCACGAGCTCGTGGTTGCACAACAGCAGCGCCGGCTCGCCGAAGCAGCGCACCCAGGCGGCCGGATGAGCTGCCCGGATCTCGTGCAGCAATGCCGGCAGATCAGGGCAGTCGTCCAGCGCCAGATCGACATCGAAGTCGAGCGTGGCGGGAGCCGCAATCGACACGGCAACCCCTCTCGAGGGTGGGTCCTTCAGCGTTGGCGGGAGTTTGACAGCGAACGCGGCGCGGTGTCCAGCCCTAGGCGACTAACCCGGAATTAGGGAGATTCCCTTCTCGGGGAATCTCGAATTCTTGGCGCTCATCGAACGCCTGTATCGCGTGGCAGACAACGCGCAGTCAAAAGCCAGCCAGTCAACGAGAAGGAGAAGGGCAATGACCGACCTGATTTGGAGCTTCAGCCCCTGGGTGTCTTTCCTGCTGGGTGTCCGGGTGGGCAACGTCTACTCGGGAGCGGGTCTCGGCGCCGTGGTGGCGATCGTGGTCCTGGCCCGGGCCATCAGCCGCGGCAAGACCCACATGTTCGACTACGTGGGTGTCGTCTATTTCGCCGCACGGCTCTACGTCAGCAGAAAGGCTGTCGAGTACCACCTGAGCAACATCTACGCCAAAATGGGAGTCACCTCCCGCCGCGAGCTACGCGGTCAGTTCGCTGAGGGCCTTCAATAGCAGCGGCCAACCAGCCGATTCGGGATCGATCAGGTCCATGTGGCTGCCGCCGGGGAGTTCGACCATTTCGACGCCGAACCGAGCTGCGTAGGCGCGGGACATCTCTACGTGCAACACGTCGTCCCTTTCTCCATGGATGAGGACAACCGGTAGCGGCGGAGCGCCGATCAGTGCGGGGTCGGCAACGGCGTAGCGGTTGGGAAATTCGGCGGGATTACCGCCGAGGAACTCGGCCACGGCGCCATTTCCCTCGCCCAGCCGATCCGCCTCGGTGAGGTCGATCGCGCCGGCGAGCGCGATGGCCCCGGCCAGCGGCGGTGTGGTGGGGACCCAGCCCGGCGAGCCTTCCGGGATGAGGGCGCGAAGCGCGGTCCACACCGCGAGGTGTCCTCCCGCCGAATGCCCGGCCGTCACCACCGCATCAAGGTCGACGCTGTCCGGCCGGAGGTCGTTGATGAGCCCGGGAAGCGTGTCGGTGGCCGCTGCCGCGTCGAGCAACGTGTTCGGCCATCCACCGTCGCCGCCGACCCGCCGGTATTCGATATTCGCTACGACATAGCCCTGCCCCGTCAGGTCGGCGGCCGGCCCGCGAAGGTGCTCCCTATCCCAACGCTCGCGCCAAAACCCGCCGTGAAACAGCAGCACCAGGGGCGCGGGCAGCGAACCGGCGTCCGGAAACGTCACGATCGCGTTCTGCTGCGGGTGCGAGCCGTACTCGACCACGACCTCGTCGATCTTGTCAGCGCTGGAGGCCTCGTCAGTCATGGAACTATCCTCTCTCGTCATCAATCCACCGGACACGGAGGGGGGTCGCCATAGACAAGGCTTGAATCGGCCTGCTCCTGCCGATGGGTTTCAGATATTTGTCGACGTGAGAGCGGGGCGGAATGACAGGCCAAAAGCAACAAAGTAGGGCGGGAAAGGGAATCGCCGCCGGATTTGTCGCGGGAGCGCTTCTCGCTGCGTGTGGTTCGTCGCATCCGGCGGCTACCGGCTCTCCCACTCTAGCCGCTGCCTCGCACGCTCCCGGATCGCCGGCGCCAGCCGCATCGCCGGATGCGCTCATCGTGAAGTTCAAGGCGGCGGGACTCCCAGTGGTGTCGACCTACGTGTTTACTGCCGCCAACGACCCGAACCATCTGCTCGGTCGTCCGAACGGATACGTGGCGAAGGTCGCGTGGACTGACTCTCGGATCAATACATCCGGAGAGGGAGTGGACGACGCCTCGGGTTCGGTCGATCTGGGGGTTCTATCGAGCAGTATTCCGGCAGCGGCGACGCCAAGTCGCGCATGAAATACATCCAATCGACGGAAAAAGCGCTGCCAATGCTGGGAACTGAGTACGACTACGTGGTCGGGCCGTTTCTGGTTAGGGTTTCCAGCCAGCTCACTCCGAGCCAGGCTGACGCGTATCACAAGGCTGTCTAGCAGCGTGATTCAGCTTCAGCAGTCGTCCTCGAGCCACTTGCCACTCTCGCGCACCCAGGGTTCTTTCGTCTGATTGATGGGGGCACAGAGTACGTATAGGTGACACGGGCCAGGTCGCCTGACAGATCGTCGACGGTGTAGGTCTCGATGGGTAGTTGGCCGAAGGTTGCCTTTGCAGCAGCGGTTGCTGCGCCCATCTCGCCCTCGTTCAGCCGAACTTTGCAGCGCGACGAGAGCAAAGCAAACGCCCCGGCGCCATCTCCTGACAAATGGGCCACGGAGTACGCGTTCACGGCCTTCTTGAAACTTCACGCTCGTCGGGAGAACAGGCGAAGACGCCGTCGCTGAACGCTTCCATTCGGGCCGGGGTGATCGATCTCGACGATCGTTCGTGCCCTATCACCGACTTGACACTGACCCCGTGTGAGGCTCTAGAACTGGTCAGGTCAAGAAGGGAGCCAGCCGGTGCAGATCCAAGACGTCGTCGTCAAGCTGACCGATCCCCTCCGAATGGCGGAGGCGGTCGGCACAGCCCCGGGCTACGGCTACCAGAACCTCGGACCCGTATTCGCTCAGCTCCTCCCCGAGGTGTTCCACCACCTCCAGCAAGTGGGGGCCAAATCCGGAATCTCCGTTGCCCACTTCGAAGACCTGGCCGAAGACGGGAGCATGGTGCTGCACGCCGGGTTTGAGATCGGAAGCCAAGAGGTCCCGAACAGCGGCGCCGTCAGCGTCGTTGAACTCCCACAGACCACGGTGGCATCGGTCGTTCATCAAGGACCCATGGACAGCCTCTCCACCGCCTTTGAAGCCCTCTTGCGTTGGCTCGAGGACAGCGACTACCGCGTTGCTGGACAAAGTCGCGAGCTCTATCACGAGTGGCATGAAGACGATCCCAGCCGTCACGTCACCGAACTCCAGCTGCCGATCGCGCCCACGGCCTCTTGAACACGGCGGGCTGAGGAGGTTTGGTCATGACGACCGCGGTGATCGGCACTGGAGGTATCGGATCGGCTATCGCACGCTTGCTCGCCTCAGGCGACGAGCCCCTGCGGCTCTCGAGCGGCGACAAGCAGTCGGCCCGAAAGCTGGCGGCAGAGGTAGGTGGCGCTGCGCTCGTCGCCGTCGACAATCGCGACGCGCTGCGGGGTGCAGACGCCGTCGTCCTCGCGCTGCGGTTTCCGGTGCTGGAAGCAGTCATAGCCGAGATCGCCGACGAGCTCGCCGAGAAGGTCGTGATCGTTCCGAGTAACCCGGTCGGCCTTGACGCCCAAGGCAATGTGGTCCGTCTGCTGCCGAAAGAGAAGTCGGCCGGCGAGGTGGTCGCCGGGTGGTTGCCGGAGGGGGCGCACTTGGCCATGGCGTTTGGAACCATGTCGGCCGGCCCCTTGGAGTCCGCTCGTCGCCGCTCACCCGAGCTGGCGGTCCTCTTCTACGCGACAGACGATGATGCTGCCGGCCGCGAAGTCGAGCGGTTGATCCGGAAGGCCGGCTTCGAGCCGGTGAGGATCGGCGGGGTCGAACAGTCGGGTCGACTCGAGGTCGGCGGCGACCTTCACGATCTGGTAGTCGGCCTCGCGGAGGCCCGCTCATTGGTGGGCGAAGGCTGATCGTCACCCTCGTGGTGGGTGCAATTCTGCTTCGTCGCCGCGACGTCTGATGCGGCAGTGGAAGATGGCCTCGTTCTTCGTCATCCGCCGTCTCCGGTTGGCGACGTGAGCCCTGGAGGAGATATGCGCGACCCAAGTGCCCTCGCCAACAAGGAGCTGGCTGCCGCCTTCTGCGAAGCGTATTCGCGAGGGGAATGGACGCGTTTAGAGGGCCTCTGCACGGTGGATTTTCGGTGGCGGACTCCGACGAGCCAGCTCCGACAGTCAGACCTGCTACGCGATGTGCCGCTGATGAATGCAGAACCAGGGTGGACACGGGAAGAAATGGTCGCGATCTTCCGGCAGACGAAGGAACGGTGCGTCAACGGGGTTTTCGCACTCACTCCGGTGACGTCCACCGCTGAGGACGATCGGGTGTCGCTCGAGGTGACCGGCTACGCGGTGAGGGCCGACAACGGTCGCGTGTACGACAACCGATACCACTACCTGTTTGTCTGTCGCGATGGGAAAATCGCCGAGCTGCGCGAGTATCAGGACACGGTGTGTGCCGTGGATGTGTGGATGGCGACTTGATCGCGATCACGAGGGTTCTCCTCGTCATTCAGCCCCGGTAGCTCCTGACCTGGGTGCGTCGAGATCGGCGAGGTCGAGGGTCCTGCAACCCGATGATCGACCGGAATCAGCGTCAACGTCAGGCGACGCGGTGCCCGTTGACGCTGCCACATGATAACGCTAGCCTCCACAATGTGGCTGGAGTCATCGAGCGAGACGTCAGTGTCCGAACCCCCGAGGGAGTGGTTCTGTCGACGAACGTCTACCACCCTGACGGCGACGGCCCATTTCCCACGCTGCTGCAGCGAACGTGCTACGGCAAAGAGTTCCTGGCCGAGTACGCCGGGCTGCAGACCTTCCTCGACGCGGGCTACCGGGTGGTATTCCAGGACTGCCGCGGTAGCGGCGGTTCCTCGGGCGAGCAGGACCATTTCTGGGAGTCGGCAGACGGGCGTGTGGCCGGCGACTGGATCGCTGCCCAGCCGTGGTTCGACGGCAGGCTGGGCACTTTCGGGTCCAGCTACATGGGATTCACGCAGTGGGCGCTGGCGGCAACGCGACCGCCGTACCTCAAGGCAATGGCCATCGGCCTGACCGGATCCAAAGGCGGACACGGCTGGTTCCCGGGCGGTTCATTTGCCCTTGACATCTGTTTGCCGTGGACGATGACTCGCGTCTTCGGGTTTGTTGAGGCGCAGCAGCCCGCGCTTCAGGCCAAGCTGCTCGAAGGGTTCAACCACTTGCCACTGCGCGACGCGGACCGCGTCGCCACTGGCCAAACAGTGCCTTGGTATCAGCGGTGGATGGATCATCCGTCGGCGGATGATCCGTTTTGGAAGCCCCTGGATTTCAGTGGCGCGGTCGACATTGACGTACCTGTGTTGTTCATGGACGGGTGGTACGACTACGCGACGGTCAACATGGTTCGTGACTTCGAACGCCGGCAGCAGGCGGGGCGGATCAGTCGGCTCACGATCGGGCCGGGCACTCACTTTTATGCCGGTCCTGAACAGCTCGACGAGACCGTGCGGTGGTTCGACCGCCATCTCAAAGGTGACCGATCGGCCGGCGAACCGGCCCCGGTGTCCGTGTACGTGCTGCCCGATGTCGGGTGGCGCGAGCTACCTGCGTGGCCACCCGTCTACACCCCGGACACGTGGTGGCTACATCCACATGGGGGACTGGCACAGACCGAGCCGCCGGAGTCGCCACCGTCAACTTTTGCCTATGACCCGGCCGATCCCACGCCGGCAGTCGGGGGGCCCAGCCTGCGCATGGACAACTGCGGCCCGGCTGACAACCGTGATCTCGAAGCGCGGCCTGACGTACTGACGTTCACTTCGGAGCCCTTGACGGCGCCGATCGAGACGATCGGTACGGTGAACGCGAGGTTGTACTTGCGCTCCGACGTGGACAGTCTCGATGTGTATCTGCGGTTGTGCGATGTCACCCCAACGGGCGAATCGATCAACATTTGCGAGGTCATCCGCCGGATCAACCTCGCGGACACCGAGCGGGACGCCGAGAACACGGTTGAACTCTCGCTTGATCTGTGGCCCACCGCCCAACGCTTCGCCGTCGGACACCGCATCCGACTCCAAGTCTCCGGCGGTGCGCATCCGATGTTCGCCCGCAACACCTGTAGCGGCGAGCCGCTGCCGTCTGCAACGACAGTCGCCGTTGCCCACAACCAGGTCCACCACGAGCCCCAACGACCGTCAGCACTGACGTTGCGCCGGCCGGTCACCGGGCCGTCGGAGACAGGGCCGTCGACCGAGGGAGAGCGGCGATGAACCCGTTACTTCGACTGCGTTTGTGGTTGCGGCAAGCGTCTGGCTTGAAGAAATTCGGAGTAGTTGCGGTCGTGATCGTGCTTGTGGGAGCCGTCGTCGGTGGGGTGGTCGCTAGCTCGTCGTCGAAGAGCAAGGCCAGCGTCGCGACCGCGCCAGCGAGTACGAATGCGGCGAGCACCTGCGGCCGGACTCCCCCGACGGTGAAGGTCGGCGTCGTGCTCGCTGCGGTGGGCAGCGGCGGTTCGTTGAATGAAGCCCTTGGCCTACCCAGCATCAGTCAGCAGCAGGCCGACTTTCAGGCGGTCATCAACGACGCGAACAGGGGCGAGCATCGTTGCTACACGCTGCAGCCCGTATTCCAGGCGTTCAACTACACCGACCCCGCATCGTCGCAGTCGTCATGTCTTGAGTTTGTCCAGGCCAAGGTGATCGCCATGCTCGGTGGCTACTCGGCGACGTCCACGAACGCATGCCCGCTGCAGCACAAGCTCGCCGTGTTCGACAACGGCCAGGCGCTGCTGCCGTCGGAGTTGTCGCACTACTACCCGTACTACTTCGGGCCCAATATCGCCAGCATCTACAACAATTTTGCCCATGCGGCAGCTGAGGCTGGGTATTTCAGCAGCAAGCGCGGAGCTGGAAAGATCGGTCTGCTCTATCGCGATTGCATCCCCGAGCGTCTCGATCTGCTGACAACCAACTTGAAGGCCGTGGGTGTCCAGGAGTCGCAGCTCTCGAAGTTCAGCCTCGGATGCCCGGCGGCCTACGCATCGCCGGCGAGCCTTCAGCAGGCCGCGCTCCAGTTCAAACGTGATGGCGTCAAGGTCGCCGTGTCGATCGCGGACCAAGACATGCCAGCCATGACAAACACAGCCGAGCAGCAGGACTTCCACCCGCAATGGGTGATGCCCGATGGCAGCATCATCGCTACCACCTCATCGCCGAAATCCAGTCAACCCGATCCCAAGAACTTCAGCGGTGCCTTCGTCGTCGCGAGCTCGCGCTACGGCGAGGACGCCAGCAAGGCTGATGACCCGGCCACGATGCGATGCGATGCGATCATGGCGAAGGCCGGCTTGAAGAGCATTGCCGAATCACCCGCCCGGTACGCCGGCGCAGCGTGCGACTACGTGTGGACCTTCACTGCTGCGCTGAACAACGCCAAGGCGCCGATCGCCGCAGACCTCGCCGCCGGCCTGCAGAAGGTTGGCTCGATCAAGCTCGCATTTCCCGCCGGTCCGAATGAGTGGCGCCCGAACACGACTTACGGGAACGGGGCTTGGCGCGTCGTGCGATTCGACGGGGCGTGCTCGTGCTGGCAGGTGCCGGACCCCGCGTTCCATCCGGAATCCTGATGGCCGAACTCCCCGCTGAGCCACGCGCGTGACAGGCGGGGCGCTCGTTCTCGGGCTGCTGAACGGGATGACGTACGGCCTCCTCGGGGTCGGTGTCGTGCTCGTCTACAACGCCAACCGCTTCATCAATCTGGCCCAGGCCCAATTGGGAGTGCTGTCGGCTCAGCTGCTTGCCCTACTCGCCGTGAAGTGGGGGTGGAGCTGGTGGGAAGGCATCGTCCCGTGCTTGCTGGTCGGCGTTTTCGCGGCGGTCCTCGTCGACACGTTGATCATTCGGCGGCTACGGGAGCGATCCGCGTCGGCAGTCGCACTCCTGCTGGCCAGTGTCGGCGTCGCCCAGATACTCATCGGGCTTTCACTCCTGCCCGGGCTCGCTCCAGATGCGACCAAGCTCGTGCAGATGGGCTACCCACTGCCCTTCAAGACCACCGTCACGGTCGGTGATGTCGTACTGAACGGCGCCGACATCATGGTTGCTCTCGTGGTGCCGGTGGTCGTCATCGCCCTGACTCTTTTCCTGCGTTTCACCATGCTGGGCAAGACCGTCCGGGCGGCGTCGTCGAATCCGGACTACGCAAGGCTCTGTGGGGTGTCGACCCGCCACGTCTCGACGGTGGCATGGGCGATCGCGGGTGGGCTGGCGGCTCTGACGGCGATCCTTCAGGCACCTGAACAAGCGACGTTCGGCTCCACCTCACTTGGACCCGAGCTGCTTCTGGTCGGGCTCGGAGCTGCGGCTGCCGGCGCCTTCACGTCGATCCCACTCGCGATGGCCGGCGGCATCGGCATCGGCGTTCTTCAGCAGGAGCTGCTGGCAATCAGCTCGAACGCGAGTACGGCCGACGTCGGCGTACTCGCGATCATCCTGCTGCTCGTGCTGGTACGCGGCAGAGCAATCGGCCGTGTCTTCGCCGCGGGAGGCCCGGTACTGCGCGACCTCGCGCCGCTACGCATTCCGGCGAAGATCTCCCACCTGTTCTCCGAGCGGCGTCAGCGCTCGCTCGACCTGATGGCCGTGTGTGCCCTGGGGCTCGCCATTCCATGGCTCCCGTTCATGCGCAACGAGTCCCGGTGGTTCGAGCTGTCGCTCATCCTCGTGTTCGCGCTGGTCTCCGTCTCCCTCGGCATGGCGATCGGCTGGGCCGGGCAGGTCAGCCTCGGGCAATTCGCGCTCGTCGGGGCGGGTGCGTTCATCGGTGCTCGGCTGCTGGCGCAGGGATGGGCGCTGCCCTTCGCCATGATTGGGGCCGGCGTTGTCGGCGCTGTGCTCATGGGCCTGATCGGCGCGCCTGCGCTTCGGGTTCCCGGCCTGACTCTTGCGGTGACGACGCTTGGACTCGCCGTCGTCGCGCCGGAATGGTTGTTTCGTCAAAGCTGGTTCGGCACCTCGTCGGCTTACGGAATCGACGTGGCCGCCCCCAGGCTCTTGCCCGGCCTCGGCCGCATGGAGAGTGGGTGGGAGATCTATTACGCGGGCCTGGCGACGTTGGTGATCGTGGTCCTTGGCGTCCAGGCCATCCGGCGGAGCCAGGCCGGTCGTCTGATCGTTGCCGTGCGGGACAACGAGCCGGCCGCTGCTGCGTTCGGGATCACGCCCGCCACCGTCAAGCTCGCGGCACTTTGCCTCTCGGGGTTCCTGGCCGGCGTCGCGGGCGTTCTGTGGGCGGTGACCTGGCACAGCGTCTCCCCCGAGCAGTTCAACCCGAGCATCTCGCTGGCGGTGTTGGCGATGCCGGTCATCGGCGGGGTCGGTTCCATCCCCGGTGCGGTCGCCGGCGGTATCGCCTTCGAAGGCGGCACGGTGTACGTGAGCCCGCACGTCCAAGGTCTCTTTGGGTCATTGGGCGGCAACCTTGGATTCATCACGTTCTTTGGGGGGCTGTCGATCGTCGCGTTCGTCCTCCAGCTTCCTCAGGGCCTCGCCGGGAAGTTGCGGGAGTTCCGGCAGCGGCGCCTCGACCGGCTGGCCGAGACGTTGCCGGACCCCCTCACGGAGCCGATCACCGCCGACCAGACCCCCCTTCGCGTCGGGCAGCTCGGTGTCAGATTCGGTCACCTGACCGCCCTTGACGACGTGACGATTGAAGTGCGCTCCGGGGAGATCGTCGGGCTCATCGGTCCCAACGGTGCTGGCAAAACAACGCTCCTGAACGCCATTTCGGGCGCGCTCGCTGCCCGGAGTGGGACGGTCGTGCTTGGGGGCAATGATGTCTCTGGAATGCCGCCGGAGTTGCGTGCCCATTTCGGACTAGCCGCAGCTTCCAAGCCGCCAGACTGTTCCCCGGATTGACCGTGCTCGAAACGGTCCAGGTGGCAATGGGCAAGGGCGCCGGGGCCGGCCTGGTGGCGTCCAGCCTGCCGTTCGGAGTCGCGCCACAGGCAGAAGCCCGCAGCCATAAAACGGCGGCGGATATCGTTCACCGCTTTGGACTCGACCCTTGGTCCAATTCGCTGACGGCCGAGTTGTCCACCGGCACACGGCGGATCTGCGACCTTGCAACGCAAGTGGCAGCCCGACCCTCCGTCCTGCTCCTCGACGAGCCGACGGCTGGTGTGGCTCAACGCGAAGCGGAGGCGTTCGGCCCGGTGCTCCGCACGATTCGCGACGACCTGAACTGCTCGATCCTCCTCGTGGAACACGACATGCCGCTCCTCATGGGGATCTGCGACAGGGTCTACGCCATGGTGGGCGGGCGCATCATCGCTTCCGGTACCCCCGCAGAGGTGCGCTCCGACCCACACGTGATCGCCAGCTATCTGGGGATGGATCCGGTGGCGGTTGAACGCTCCGGCAGCCGTACCACCGCTATCTCCGGCGGACGACCATGAGCGAGACGCGGCTAGAGGTTGAAGGGCTGACCTTCTCCTACGGGCAGTTGCAGATTCTCTTCGGTGTCACGCTCGAGCTGGCGCCAGGTGAGGCACTGGCACTGCTGGGAACGAACGGCGCCGGCAAATCGACGCTGCTGAGGGCCGTCTGTGGCCTCGGGAAGCCAGCCGGTGGCAAGGTGACGCTCGACGGCCGCGACATCACCGGACAACCGGCGGAGCGGCTCGTCCGGGACGGTCTGGTCCTCGTGCAAGGCGGTCGCTCCGTCTTCCCGGATATGACGGTGCAGGAGAACCTGGACATCCAGACGTATAGCACTCGCAAGGATGTTGGTCTGAAAGCACGCCGGCTCCGAGCCTTCGAAACCTTTCCACGGCTGGCCGAGCGGAGGAGACAACGCGCGGGCAACCTCTCCGGGGGAGAACAGCAGCAACTCGCGCTCGCGAGAGCGGTCATGCTTGAGCCGAAGGTGCTGTGCATTGACGAGCTGTCGCTGGGGCTGGCACCGATCGTCGTCCAGGAGCTGCTGGAGATCGTGCGGCGTATCCACCGCGATGGCACAGCTGTCATCCTCGTCGAGCAGAGCCTCAACATCGCCGCTTCCGTGTGCGAGCGGTCAATTTTCCTGGAGAAAGGCGCGGTCCATTTCCAAGGCCGTACGGCGGATCTACTCGAACGCGACGATGTCGCTCGTGCGGTCTTCTTAGGCGCACGGTGATGACTACCCCTGGAGACCCGACGTGAGTCGACAACCCGCAGCACCCGAAAACCCGGTCCGGGACTTCGCCGGAAAGATCGCGATCGTGACCGGCGCCGCGTCCGGGATCGGCGCGGCGACGGCGGCGGAGCTAGCTGAACGCGGCGCCGCCGTCGTTGTCGCCGATATCAACGAGGACGCCGCAATGAGACGGGCGCAACAGATCTGTGCAACCGGAAACGCGGCTATCGGTGTCGGGGTGGACGTCGCAGACGAGGCCGCGGTCGAAGCCATGATTCGCACGGCGGTCGACAACTTCGGCGGCCTCGACATCCTTCATAACAACGCTGCCGCGATCGCCGAGTCCATCGAGGATGACGACATCGCCGACATGGATGTCGGGGTATGGGATCGCACCATGGCCGTCAATCTCCGAGGAGCCATGCTCGGATGCAAGCACGCCATCCCGCACCTCCTGAAGCGTGGTGGCGGCGTGATCATCAACACCTCATCCGGCGCCGGCACGTTGGCCGAGCCGGTACGAGTCGCATACGCAGCATCCAAGGCAGCCCTCAATTCACTGACTCGGTCTATCGCGGTGCAACACGGCAAGAGTGGGATTCGATGTGTCGCCGTTGCCCCTGGCATCACGATGGAGCTCGAGGTTCAGGAGCACATCCGCGATACCGACTGGTATCGGATGATGCGGCGCCACCATCTGACGCCAAGGCTCGGCGTCCCACGAGACATCGCGAAGCTGGTGGCCTTTCTCGCCTCGGATGATGCCGGATTCATCTCCGGCAGCGTGCACTACGCAGACGGCGGCATATGCGCCGGCGTTCCGTACGCATCGACGATGCATGGCCGGGGCACCGGAATCTTCTGATAGCCCCTACCGCGACCCGGCTACCGCGACCCGGCTACCGCGACCCGGCTATCGCGGGCCGGGCTTGCTCGGCGGGAGGTACCCGTGAGCGGCTGAGATCTCGGCCGCGGCGTTCTGGACTGCTTTGATGACCACCGGCAACACATCGCTCGTCAGGCGCGTCGAGGGCGCCGAGATCCCAATGGCAGCAAGGAGTTGGCCTTCCGACCCGAGGACTGGCGCCGCCACCCCCGACACCTCGAGGTCCCATTCGCCTTGGCTCACCGCGAAACCATCGCGACGAATCTTCTCCAGTTCACGCGTCAGAGCGCGCCGATCGGTCAAGGTGCGAGCACTCAATGCTGTGAGGTTGGCTCCCGTAAGCACTTGCGTAGCGGCAGCGTCGAAAGCGAGCAGTGTCTTTCCCGGGGCACCCGCGTGAATGGGAAGCACATGCCCGAGCACCAGGCGACGCCCGACGGCGTGCGTGCTTTCGGCCAAGCCGATACACACTCGCGAGCGGCCGTCACGAACGAAAAGGCCCGCCGATTCGCCGGTTTCGTCACGCAACGTCTTCAGGACCGGCATCGCGGTCTCGAGCAGACCCAGCCCCTGCCGGGCAACAGCGGCCCAACGAAGCACTGCCAGGCCGATCCGGTAGCGGCCCTCCTCGTGGCTCAGCAAGCCATCGCTGACCATGTTGCGCAGGAGGCGCACGCAGGTGCTGTTCGGAAGCCCGGTTCCTTCACGGATCTGGCGGACGTCCAATTCCGGCTGCTCAAGCGTGAACAAGTCCATGATGTCTCTGACCTTGCCCAGGACGAGAACTCGTTTGAAGGAGTCGTCGCGCTCGTCGTCGTCTCGGCTTCGCATGGACACAATCGCCAATCCTATCGTCGCGGGCTTGTCGCCGCGGGCTGTGGCCACGTCTTGTATTTGCTACTTGGTGGTTGATAGATTTACATTGTGGCTATGGGCTCCGAGGGTAGCGGGCCGCTTGTCGGTGTTCGGGTTGTCGAATTCGCCCAAGTCATAGCCGGGCCACTGGCCGGCACCCTACTGGCGGACCTTGGCGCTGACGTGGTTCATGTCGAGGCCCCGGTCACCGGTGACGATGCCCGGCGGATGGGTCCCAGCAAGGCTGGTCATCCGCTCTGGTGGAAGGTGCTGGGACGCAACAAGCGATCGGTGACCGTGGACCTGAGGCAGCCGGCCGCCGGTCCGGTAGTGCGGCGTTTGGTGGAGTGGGCGGACGCGGTCATCGTGACGTTTCGCGGCTCGACTGCGGAGCGCTTCGGCTTGGACTGGGCGTCCATCCATGCACTCAATCCGAGTGCGGTGGTCCTTCAGATCACGGGGTATGGCGCGACGTCGTCCCGCCGTGATGAGCCGGGATTCGGAAAGATGGGGGAGGCCCGTAGCGGCGTCGTCCACCTGACCGGGTTCGCTGACGGCCCACCCGTCCACACCGGATTCAGTCACGGCGATGCAACCACGGGACTCATGGGTGCCTTCGCCGTCACTGCGGCGCTGCGCAAACGTGACGCGGACCCGGAGCGGCAGGGTGAGTGGATTGACCTGTCGCTGTCGGACACCTTGTTTCGTTTGGTGGAGTGGCAAGTCATCGTCCACGACCAGCTGGGCATCGTGCCGTCCCGGGCTGGTAACTCGCTTGCGGTCGCCCCGGCAGCTGTCATCAACACCTACCAGAGCGCCGACGGTGCCTGGATCACAGTCACCTCAGCGACGACTAAGTCTGTCCTGCGCATCGCGCTGCTCCTCGGGCTGCCGGCTGCCGACTATCGCACCGTCGAGCAGCAGCTCGAACGCAGCGAAGAGTTGGACCGCGCCCTTGAAGTCTGGGTGGCCAACCAGCCCGCCGATGCTGCGCTCAAGGCCATGCAAGACGCGGACGTGGTGGCGACAAGAATCTTCACGGTCGCCGACATCGTCGAGGACGCGGTGTACCGAGAGCGCGACAGCGTGGTGACGGTCCCTGATCCCGATCTGGGCGACGTACGGATGCAGGCAGTGATACCGCGCCTCCAGCGCAATCCTGGTCGCGTCTGGCGTACCGGCGCTGCGTTGGGCGCGGACAACGACCTGGTACTCCATGAATGGCTGGGAATTCCACAGCGCGAAGTCGAGGATCTTCGTGGCGAGGGAATCATTTGATGGACGACCGAGGATGGCTCAACGGGCCCGCACTGCTGTTCTGCCCGGGTGACAGGCCGGACCGTTTCTCCAAGGCTGCCGCGGTCGCCGACATGGTGATCCTCGATCTGGAAGACGGCGTTGGCGCCGCCGGCAAGTCGCACGCTCGCGTCGCCGTACGCGACAGCCGGCTGGATCCCGCCCGCACCATCGTGCGCGTTCACCCGTCGGGCTCTCCCGAGCTCGATGAAGATCTCCGCATGCTCGACAGAACCGACTACATGACGGTCATGGTCCCCAAGGCGGAATCGGCGGCGTCACTGAACGCCTTCAACGGCCGCGTCGTCATCGCGCTATGCGAAACGCCCTTGGGAATCCTGAACTCGGCGGCGATCGCCGCCTGCGAATCGGTGTCCGCTCTGATGTGGGGCGCGGAGGATCTCACTGCCGCGTTGGGTGGCTCATCCAGCCGGCTGCCAGACGGTCGGTACACCGACGTGATGCGCTCAGCCCGAAGCATGGTGCTGCTCGCCGCCGGCGCCCACGCAAAACCGGCGATCGACGCGGTATATGTCAGCCTGGACGATCTGGACGGGCTCGAACGAGAGGCCGACGATGCCGCCGCGTCGGGGTTCGCGGCCAAAGCCTGCGTGCATCCCCGCCAAGCCCAGGTCGTGCGCGATTGCTTCATCCCTGCCGCCCGGACCGTGGAGTGGGCGAAGCAGGTACTGAGCCTCGCGCAGCAATCGCAAGGCGCATTCGCTTTGAACGGGCAAATGATCGATCAACCTCTCCTGCGCCAGGCGAGCCTTGTTGTCGCCCGCGCGGGGGAACCGGACATGCAAGCAGTTACCTCAACCTGGAGATGAAACTGTCTGCGCTGCGAGCTCAAGCCGCTGGTCTCCAGCAAGACCTTGTCGCTTTCCGCAGAGCGCTTCACGCGGTGCCGGAGCTCGGACTGCAGCTCCCGCAGACCCAAGCCCTGGTTCTACGGGAACTCGAGCGGTTGCCCGTTGCCGTCACGGTTCACGACAACACGTCAGGCATCGTCGCGGTCCTGCACGGCGAAGCCGAGCGAGCGCAGGGTGCCGTCGTGCTGCTTCGGGCAGACATGGACGCACTTCCGCTGACCGAACGGACCGGCCTCCCATTCGCCAGCGCCGAGTCACGGATGCACGCGTGTGGGCACGACCTCCACACGGCCATGCTGGTGGGCGCGGTCACTCTCCTGGCAGAGCGGCGCCGAACGTTCGACGGCTCAGTCGTCTTCATGTTCCAACCCGGCGAAGAGGGCTATGACGGGGCGCGACACATGATTGACGCGGGAGTGCTCTCGGCGGCCGGCCCGATCGTTGATGCCGCCTATGCCCTGCACGTGAACCCGGCGGTGCTGCCCTTCGGCACCGTGGCCACTCGACCCGGCACGTTGCTGTCTGCCGTCGGTCAGCTTCGGGTCAGGGTGCGCGGGGCCGGGGGTCATGGGTCACGACCCCACCGGGCGAGGGACCCGATCCCGGTGGCCGCCGAAATGATCTTGGCTCTGCAGGCGTTGGTGACGCGCCAGTTCGATGCGTTCGATCCAGTGATCCTCACCGTCGGGCTGATCCAGGCGGGGACCAAGTTCAACATCATCCCGGATGACGCCTACTTCGAAGCAACCGTGCGGACGTTCTCAGACGAGCACGCACACAAGATCGCCGCGAGCACTGTCCGGCTTTGCACGGGCATTGCTTCGAGCCACGGCCTTGTCGCCGAGGTCGAGTTCGACCACCTCTACCCGTCGACCTACAACAATCCAGCGGAGGCCGAACGCTTCATGCGCGTTTCGACGGACCTGTTCGGTCAGGAGAAGGTGATCGAATACGCACATCCGCAGCCGGGCTCTGAAGACTTCTCGCGGGTGCTGTCGGTGGTCCCGGGGGCCATGGCGTTTCTGGGCACCTGTCCTCCTGATCGCGATCCTGAGACCGCCGCGTACAACCACTCGGCGGAGGCGGTCTACGACGACGCGATCCTCAGTGACGGGGCGGCGCTCCTGGCCGCGATGGCGTTGGACCGCGTGTCGGAAGCCGTCATCGGCTGAGACTGCCGCAACCGATTGTCAGAAAGCATGTCGTCTCCATACTGGTTCTAGCCGCCGCCCGCCGAAGCGAGGAGTGACATGCCTGAGCTGCCTGATGTGAACACCGATTGGTTGGTCTCGGTCGACGATCACGCGATCGAGCCGCCGAACGTCTGGATCGACCGACTACCGGCGAAGTACCACGATGCCGCTCCCCACATGGTGGCGACCGAGGGCGGCGAGGCTTGGCAGTACGAGGACAAGCAGGTGCCGACATCGGGCTTGTCGGTGGCCGCGGGCAAGAGTCATGAGGACTTCTCGCCGGATCCGGTGCCCTTCAGCGAAATGCGGCCGGGCGCGTATGACTCCGTCGCCCGCTTGGCTGACATGGACCAGGCGGGGATCCTGGCCTCGATGTGCTTCCCGTCGTTTCCCCGCTTTTGTGGGCAGATCTTCTGGGAAGCCAGGGACAAGGATCTCGCCGCGCTCTGCGTTCAGGCCTACAACGACTGGATGATCGACGAATGGTGCGGTTTGGCACGGGGTCGCTACATCCCGCTTGTCATTATTCCTCTGTGGGACCCGCCGGCAGCGGCCAAGGAGCTTGAGCGTTGCGCGGCCAAAGGGGCCACCTCCTTTGCCTTCTCCGAGAATCCGGAACCGCTTGGTCTGCCGACGATCCATGATCCGAGCCGCTACTGGGATCCGGTGATGGCAGCGGCCCAGGACCTGCAGATGGTGGTCTCGATGCATGTGGGCTCGTCGTCCACGATGCCGAGTATCTCCTCGAACGCCCCCGCGCTGGCGAGCCTCACCTTCGGTGCCTCGCGGGCGGCGGCGACCATGCTCTCGTGGCTGTTCAGCGACTACTTCGAGCGCATGCCGGGGCTCAAGATCGCTTTATCTGAAGGCAATATCGGCTGGATGCCGTATTTCATCGAGCGTGCCGAGCAAGTGGTCGACCGGCAGCGGCACTGGATCAAAAAGAGCAAGACCGAGTTCTACAACCTCAAGGTCGAGGACAGCACCCAGGCCAACCTCGACCGGCTGAACGTGCGTGAAACCTTCCGCGACCACATCTACGGCTGCTTCATCGAGGAAACGTCCGGGCTGCGCTGTCTGGACATCATTGGCGAGAACAACGTGATGGTCGAAACCGACTATCCACACACCGATACGACGTGGCCCAACTCCATCGAGATCGCGCGCAAGCTCGTGTCCGAATTGCCCGTCGACACGCAGTACAAGATCTTGCGGGGCAACGCCGAGCGGCTGTACCGGTTCACTCCTGCCGGGCCCACATTCCGATCCTGAATGATTCGGCTCACGAACGACTTTGTTAGCATCGGCTATGAGCAGTGGCAGCCGGGGCCGTTCGGGCAGCGGGTCAGGTCAGTTGGCTTTTCTCATCGCGCAGGTGGGCGGATTGGCCGCCATGCGCTTCGCCGATCGGGTCACCGAGGCCGGGGTCACTCCGCCGCAGGCCGGCCTTTTGCGCGTAGTTGCGGCGGAACCGGGTCGTACGCAGCAAGCGGTGTCAGGTCAGTTGGGCCTATTGCCCAGTCGCCTGGTGACTCTGGTCGATGAGCTCGAAGGCCGGGGATTGATCGAACGGCGTCGCGATCCCCACGACCGCCGCAATTCGGCCCTCTACGTGACCGACGCCGGCCAGGTGATCCTGCATGACATCGGTCGCGTGGCGCAGGCCCACGGAGAGGACTTTCTGGCGCCGTTGAACAAAGCCGAGCGCGCCACGCTGTCTGATCTGCTGGGCCGGCTGGCCAGCCACCACGGACTGGCATCCGATGTGCATCCCGGCTATCGCAGGCTGGGTCGCGAGTCTGCACCGGCTCGCTAGACGAGCACCGACCCGCCCGCAACGTCCAGGACGATTCCGCTGATCCACGCAGCCGTGTCCGCCGCCAGGAATAGCGCTGCTTCGGCCACGTCCTCGGGCGTCCCCAGCCGGCGAAGGGGATGGGAGTCGATCAAAGCGTGCCGGATTTCTTGCGGGATCCGTTGACGATTGCGCTCCGTCAGGATCGTTTCCGGGCTGATGCAGTTGGCTCGGATCCCGAAAGGTCCCGCTTGAGCAGCGACGTCTTTGGTGAGCAGTTCGATCGCGGCCTTCGCTGCGGCGTAGGCGACAGGTGATCCGGAATTGGGCCGGCGCGCGGCCGCCGACGACATCGTGACGATGCTGCCATGGCCGCGTTGTTTCATCCCGGGGAGGAGGCTCTTGATCGTCAGGAAGGTCGCGGTCAGGTTCGTCTCGATCGAGGCTCGCCAGTCTGCTTCGGTGGTGTCCTCGACAGGTGACGGGCGCACCGGACTGCCTCCGGCATTCGCCACGAGGATGTCGACCGGGCCAACCAGTTCTTCGATCTGTAGCCGCATGGCCTCGACCTGGTCGTATTGAGTCAGGTCAGCCGTTGCGGTGAGCACCTCGCCCCCACTCGAAGCGATCCCGGCACGCACGGAGGCCAGCGCGGCGGTGTCGCGACCGTGGATGACCACCCGCGCCCCGTGTTGGGCGAAGAGCGTGGCGATCGCTGCGCCGATTCCGCGCGAGCTGCCCGTCACGACTGCCACCCGACCCTCGAGGCTGCTCATGCGACTACCTCGCGCAGCGCAGCGGGCCGGTGCCCGACAGAGCTCTCTCGGGCTGGGCGTCGATGCGGCAGCAGGAAACCCGCCGCGATCAACCAGATGAGCCCTGGGAAGCGGGCGATTGGTAGCAGCACAGCCAGCGAAGGCCAGATCAAGACGACAGCGCTGAATTCCGCCAGCCCGGCGATGACGAGTCCTGCCCACGCCAGTGCGCGGGGGAGTAGGCCGACGATCAGCGACGGCACGGCAATACCTGCGATCAGCAATCCGAGTCCGACGACGTGTGCCGGGCCACCGGTGAGGAAGGCCAGGTCGTGCAGTGCGCGCACGAGCGCCGCATCGCCTCGTACCGCGGGTCGTGACAGCGTCCATTGCAGCAGGCCAGACAGGCTGAGCGCGCTCGCCGCCAGCAGCCCGCCCGCGAGCGCGATGGTCGCACCGGGCGCGGTGATTCCCAGCTGGCGCAGCCGAGCGCTCGCCGTCGCCGCATAGATGGCCAGGGGGACGGACGAGGCGAACGCCAGTATCCCGCTCGCTTTCGCCGCACCGGGGTGCAGCAGGAAGTAGTGCTGGATCGACACCGGCGCCCCGAACGGTGACGGCACGGTGCCGCCAAGCGCCGCGCTGGCGATCAGGCTCGCGAGCAACAGCGACAGCGACACAACCGCCAGGATTCCCATCGGGGGGCCTCCCTGCTGGGGTCGCCGTTGAGCCAGACCGTTCGTATTCGAATCGTTCATAGCGCGAACGATATGCGCACCGAATCGAAACGGCAAGGCCTGCGGACTACCCCGGGAGCCAGCGTCGGCGTGGGAGTCGGTTAGCGTCAACGCATGAATGAGGACACGGTTCGACACGTCGTTGATGGGCTGCGCGAGCGAGGAATCGATGCGCATTCCGCAGACGAGGGTGTCTACGAGTTTGGTGTGCGCGTTGTCCTCCCCGAGGGACGGGAAGCGCTGTGGGGCACCGACGGGACGGCCACCCTGAGTGCCGAAGTCATGTGGGACGGAGACCTGGTCGGCTTCATCCCGCAGATTCCCGGCTCGGAATCATTCACCGTCCCGCAGATTGTCGACGCGATTTCCCGCGCGGACTACACGCAGCCGGAAGGTCACGAGATGGCGACTGCTCCGACGCCGGCGCCCGCGCTGCCGGAGGAGGGCGGTGTGTTTCGCCGGTTCTTCGGCGGCTTTCGATACCGCAACTAGCCAGCCGACCGGCTGTCCGGTCAGCTAGTTCTCGGCCTTCCAGCCGCCGTGGCCGAACGTTCGATGCACCCAATCGCGGAAGGAATGCCCGTCGCCGTAGCCGGCGTCCACCTTGATGACGACGGTCCCGGAAGGCTCGGGAAGTTTGCCAGTCGCCTCGTCGTCGAGGTCACACTTGATGAATTCCGTGGTGATCTCGACAATCTGATCGCGGTCCACGAAGCGGTGGCCGTGATGGGTATTGACGACCACGCCATCGAAGAGATCCTCCGACGGAATCTCCAGCACCTTTTCCAGGGTGCCGAACTGTCGCCCCGTCGACGACAGCAAAGGGACACCGATCGGCACGCCTTCATACGAAACCGGCTGCGCGTCGTTGTCGGTCATGGCGACCTCCTCTGGGCTCGGATCAGTTTAGGCGTCTTTGCTCGGGCTCGGTTGCGCCTCAAAGGCGGCGACGGCGGCTTCGATCGTGGGGAAGAACCGGTCCGGATCGAGCTTGCCCATCAGTCCGAATCGCTCCAGTTTGCGCCGTACCGGATCTTTGACCTCTGCGAAAACCAGCGTGATGCCCGCCTTTTCGAGTTCGTAGTGCATCTCCTCGATCACGTCGGCCGCGGTGGTGTCGATGTCAGTGATGGGCTCGGCCGTGAGAACGATCCACAGCGGAGTCGGAGTCGCTTTGGCCAGTTCCCTTATGCGCTGCCGGAACGCCCGCACATTCGCGAAGAACAGTGGGCCGCTGAACCGGAAAAGGGTCAGTCCAGGAAGCAGCTGCGCGTCTGGATGCGACTCGATGTCGTGGTAGCCGCTGAGACCGGTGACGCGACCCAGCACCGCCTCATCGGGCCACCACGCCCGGCGAAAGACGTTCAGGATGGACAGGCCGACAGCGATCGCGATCCCGGGGAGAACGCCGAGGAGGGCGACACCCAGGAAAGCCGCCATCGACAGGGTGAACTCCACCCGGCTGCGACGCCACAGCAGGACGGTGGCCGGAATGTCGGCAAGGGAGATGGAGGCGACGATAACGACGGCGGCGAGCGTGGGCTGTGGCAGGTTCTTGAACAGCCCCGGCAGCGCGATGATCATGATGGTGATCACGCCGGCGCCCACGACACCGGTCACCTGGCTGCGGGCGCCCGATTGCACGGCCACGGCGGTCCGGGATCCACTGGTGCTGACGGGAAACCCTTGGAAGAGCCCGGCCGCCACGTTCGCCATGCCGATGCCGACCATTTCCTGGTTGCCGTCGATCTCTTGACCCGCCCGGGCGGCGAAGGCGGATGCGGTGGAGATGGTGTCGGCGAGTGAGACCAGCGCGATCCCGAGGGCCCCGCCGATCAGCAGTGGAAGATCGGACACCGGGACCCCTGGGAGCGTGAACGGGGGAAAGCCCTGCGGAAGTTCCCCGACGAGTTTGACTCCGCGCGCAGCCAGATCGGCCGGGCCGGCGATGAGGATCGACGCCACCACAGCTACCAGAACGCCCGGGACTTTCGGTATCAAGCGTGCGAGCGCGATCATCAGTGCGATGCCGGCCAAGCCAACAATGAGGGCGGCCGGAACCGTGTCGCCGTCGGCCACCCCTCGCACGAACGCCGACGTCTCGTGTATCAGTCCGTTCGCATCGATGGAGAACCCGAAGAGCTTGGGAAGCTGCCCGATCAGGATGGTGAGCGCGAGGCCGTTCATGTAGCCGATCTGCGTCGGTTTCGACAGCAGGTCGGCAACGAATCCGAGCTTCCCGACGCCGGCGAGCAGCATGACTGCCCCTACGAGCAGTGCCAACATTGAAGCCAGGGCAATCGCTTTGGCTGGGTCGCCGTTGGCTCCCAGCAGCGGCAACAAGGTGGCGGCGATCATCGGTCCGAGCGAGGAGTCCGGACCCAGCACCAGCACTCGCGAAGGTCCGAACACCGCATAGCCAAGCAGACACAAGATCGAGGTGTAGAGGCCGGTGACGGCCGGAAGACCGGCTAGCTCGGCGTACGCCATGCCTTGCGGCACGAGCAACGTCGTCAGTACCAGGCCTGCGACCACATCCTTTGATAACCAGCTCAACCGGTAAGTCGAGACCACCCGAACACCGGGGACGTAGCGGTCGATCCATTTCATGCGGTCGCTGGCCGCCTGCGTGGCGTTCGATCGGCGGGAGAGGGCGTCGTTGCGGCCGCCTGAACCTGTCCGGCCTTGGCCGCGTCGAGCAACGCCTGAAAGTCGCGCTCGTTCTGGTCGGCGTAGCTCTCGGCGAACCGGGCAAGCGCCTGGTCGAACTTGTCGCTCTTGCCGAGGTAGCCGGCGATGGCGATGCGGTCGCCGGAGCGGGCATGCGCCCTCGCCAGCGTCGCGCCGCACACGCGGCCGAACAGACCCATCAGGTGTGGGTCCATGTTTTCGGCGATGGCGATGCCCTTCCAGTCCAGGAGCTGACG
This sequence comes from uncultured Actinomycetota bacterium, assembly GCA_963839015.1. Taxonomy (GTDB): domain Bacteria; phylum Actinomycetota; class Actinomycetes; order Frankiales; family Frankiaceae; genus DATAZK01. The sequence goes on from CAWITL010000008.1 coordinate 322,085, forward strand.
CACATAGAAATCACGCTGCGCCTCGTCGAGACCTGAGGTGACGTGAGTCCAGCCCAGCATGATGTCGCTGGTGGCCTGCATGAGCCGTTGGCCGGCGGCGACCCGTTGCCCCTGGTTCTTGTACTGGCTGGCACCGACGTGCTCGGCGAGCACCGATACATCGGCTTCCTTGAACTGCAGCAGCAGCGGATCTTCTCCGTCGCGGCCGAGCATGAGCAGGATCCAGCAGCGCGTGCCCACGCTGCCGACACCGACAACCTTGCGGGCCAGGTCTGCGAGCTCGAACTGTTGGAACAGGGCACGCCGGTCCGTTTCCAGGCTTCTCACGTAGTTGTTGAGCGCGGCGCGGATCTGCGCGGTGAGCCGGTCACGGTTGGTGTCGTCGAGCAAGTCGTCGACCCGTTCGATCAGTGGCGGGTCAGGCGCGAACTGGCGTCTGCCGTCCACCACGGTCGTGAGCTTCTCGAACGCCTTCAGGCTGTCTCGCGTCTTCGCCTTGGCAATGTTGGTCGATAGCCGCTTGTGTTCACGCTTGCTGAGAAGGCTGGTCAACTCGGCCAGCAGCTCATCGACAGCCGCCCTGGAGTACCAGACGGCGAAGTTGCCCATCGGGGCGAAGCCTTGCATCGCAGTGCGGTATCCCCGGACGGCGCCGCTGACGACGGTGGCGCGCTCCTTGTCGGAAAAGCCGTTCTGGCGACCGGCGATGGCCAAGCTCGCCGCCAGCCGTTTGACGTCCCATTCCCAGGGGCCGGGCAGCGTCTCGTCGAAGTCGTTGATGTCGAACATCAGGTTTCGTTCCGGTGAGGCAAGCAATCGAAAGTTGAGCATGTGCGCATCTCCGCACAATTGCGCCCGAATTCCGGTCTGCGGCGTAGTAGCCAGGTCGCTTGCCATGATGGCGGCCGCGCCTCGGTAGAACCGGAAAGGCGACTCCGACATCCGCCCATAGCGAATCGGGATCAACTCTTGCAGACGCTTCGCCGACTGTGCCTCGATGATGCCGATCGGATCGGGACGCTGGGACGTCGGTGCGTAGTCGCCGTGGCTTTCGCGAGGCACCTGGCGACGGGCTGTCCTTCCTCGTGCGGAACGCTCCGCGGGCGTCAAGCGATCAGCGGGGGTTCTCGCTCCACTGCGCATGGGCGCCCTTCTCCAGCTAAGTCATCCGGTTCGCGCTCGGCTACGAGAACCTTGATTACGGCAACATAGTCCGGGCCTAAGTCAAGGTGTAATCGTTCCGCCGAGTTGCGCCGTTCAGAACGGGGTTGGTACCGGTGTGGCTATGAGCGGCGGCTCGACGTACGTGCCCGCACGCCGGCGCTTGGGAAGCACGACGTCGTGGTGCTTGGGCTTCTCGTATGGCACCTGGCTGAGCAGGTGGCTGATGATGTTCAGCCGACCGCGTTTCTTGTCGTCGGTCTCCGCGACGTACCAGGGGGCCCATTCGGTGTGGGTCGCGGCGAACATCGCATCGCGGGCCCGGGAGTAGTCATACCAGCGGCTGTAGGACTTCAGATCCAGATCGCTGAGCTTCCACGTCTTGCGGGGGTCGTCGATGCGGCTTTGCAGCCGCCGGGTCTGCTCGTCGGCGCTGACCTCCAGCCAGTATTTGAAAAGCATGACGCCCGAATCGACCAATGCCTTTTCGACCGCCGGGACCATCCGCAGGAATCGGTCAGTCTCGGCTTGCGTGCAGAACCCCATGACGGGCTCGACGCCCGCCCGGTTGTACCAGCTCCGGTCGAAGATGACGACCTCACAGGCGGCTGGAAAATGCGAGATGTAGCGCTGGACGTACATCTGTGATTGCTCCCTGGGAGTGGGAGCAGACAGCGCCACGACACGGAACACGCGGGGACTGACCCGTTCCGTCAGCCGCTTGATAGTGCCGCCCTTGCCAGCCGTGTCACGGCCTTCAAAAACGATGCAGATCTTGGCCCCGGACTGCTTGACCCACTCCTGCAGGGCGACGAGCTCTCCCTGCAGGGTCCTCAGCTGTCGTTCGTACTCCTTGCGCTTCATCGTTCGACCTCTGGAATTTCTTGGTCGGCCCCAGAGCGGTCCTCGCGGTCTCCAGGAGAGGTGCGTGATTATGCACGGACTTTCTCGGACCAGCAACGGCTTCCGGCCACGTCGGCACCGAACGAAGAAAACCCGTTTCGGCTATTGCCAAGCCGTCCAACTGTGCCATTGTCATATTCCGCTCGACGTCAAAAGATCATGTCACTGCAAAGGAGCCGTGCCGTGGAGGACAGCAAAACCATCGGCTGGAGAACGCTCGCGGCGATGGTGCTGGGCATCGCTGGGATCATGCGCATCTTCGATGCAATCTGGGCGTTCCGCTACCACGGAGTCCTGCCGAGCAACTTCGAAGGCGCCCTGTTCGGACATAGCCTGAAGACGTATGGCTGGGTCTACCTGATCGTGGGCATCGTCCTCATCGTCGCTGCGTTCGGCGTGATGGCCGGTTCGCAATTCAGCCGTTGGATCGGGATCATCGCCGGCTCGCTGATGGCTATCAGCGCCGTCTGGTGGATGCCGTTCTATCCCGTCTGGTCACTGGTCTACATCGGCCTCGGCATCCTCGTCGTCTACTCCCTCGTTGCCTACGGAAGTCGCACCCCGGCTGAACAGTCCGCGTAAGCCGAGGAGCTGAGATGACGGTCACGGCATCGAACGAAAGCCTGGCTTGGCACGCGTTAACTGTCGAAGCGGCGGCCGTCGAGCTCGGTGTCGAGCCCGACTATGGGCTGCCCGGGCATGAGGTGGATGAGCGGCTGGCCCGGTACGGACTGAACGAGCTGCCGGCCGATCCGCCGCCGAGCGTGTGGGTGGTGGCCCGCGGTCAGCTGTCGAATCCGATGAACATCATGCTGATCCTGGTGGCGGTGGCGAGCTTTGCCATCGGTCAGATCGGAACCGGCGTCTTTGTCTCGGGTTTGGTCATCTTCAACGTGGTGATGGGATCGACGCAGGAACTCAAAGCCCGTGCCAGTGTTGAGGCTTTGGCGCATTTGCAAGTCCCTCGCGCCAGGGTGCGCCGGCACGGCCAGGTGGAAGAGATCGATGCGACCAAGCTGGTCCCTGGTGATGTCGTGCTGCTTGAAGCCGGCGACGTGATTCCAGCCGACGGGCGCATCGTCACATCCGCCACCTTGGAGGTGCAGGAGGCAGCGCTCACGGGCGAGAGCGCCCCGGTCGCCAAGGACCGGGGAGCCGTCGCGGACCCGGAGACGGCTCTTGGCGACCGTTCGGACATGGTCTTCCAGAACACCGAGGTGACGCGCGGGACGGCGACCTACGTCGTGACGGCGACCGGCCAGTCGACCCAGATCGGTCGCATCGCCGACATGGTCACTGCGACCAAGCGTTCCCGCTCACCGCTGCAACGCGAACTGGACAGTTTGACGAAGGTGTTCGGCATCTTGGCCTGGTCTGCGGTCACCATCATCGCGGTGATTGGGATTGCCCGCGGTCAGGCCACCGACACGGTGGTGCTGCTGTGCATTTCGACTGCCATCTCTGCGATCCCGGTAGGCCTGCCGACCTTCGTTCAGGCGATGCTCTCCTCCGGCGCGCGGCACTTGGCGGACGAGAAGGCGGTCGTCAAATCGCTGACCGACGTCGAGACACTCGGCGGGACGACGGTCATCAACAGCGACAAGACCGGCACGTTGACGATGAACGCCATGACGGTGACCACGATGCTCGCCGGCGGCGATTGGTTTCGGGTCGAAGGCGGCGGCTATCGCAAGACAGGTGCCATCTTGGGTTCTGCCGGAAGTCCGAACCCTGATTTCCGCAACCTTGCGCTGGGCCTGACGCTGTGCAGCGACGCGACGGTCGCTGACGACGAAACGGTGGTCGGCGACCCGACTGAGGCAGCTCTGGTCGTGCTTGCGGCGAAGATGGGCGTCGACGCGCAGGAGACGCGCAGCACGCTGCCACGAACGGCACTGGTGCCGTTCGATTCGGAATACAAGTTCATGGCCACTTTCCACGACCGGCCGCAGTGGCTGAGTGGTCCGGTGGTGCAGGCGCCGCACTTCGTCAGCGTCAAGGGTGCGCCCGACGTCGTGATCGACCACTGCAGCAGGGCGCTCTGGCACGGCCAGGTAGTGCCACTCGCCGGCGTACGCGACGAATTGCTCGCCGCTAACCAGCAACTGTCCGAACGCGGCCTTCGGGTGCTCGGCTTTGCTGCTCGTGATCTGGAAGCCCAAGCCATGCAGGCGGCGATCGAGGATCCGATGGCGGCCGTGGAGGGGCTGGTCTTTGTCGCGCTTGTCGGCATCATCGACCCGCTTCGCGCCGAAGCGAAGCAGGCCGTCGCCCTTGCACTCGCCGCCGGCGTCGACGTGCGGATGATTACCGGAGACCACACCGTCACCGCCCGCGCCATCGCCGACGAACTGCAGCTTGGCCCGGGCGTGATCACCGGCACCGAGTTACAGCATTTGTCCGACGACGAGGTCATTGCGCAGCTGCCGAACCTGCACGTGTTCGGAAGAGTCACCCCGGAGGACAAGCTGCGACTGGCCCGGCTGATGCAGCAAGCCGGCCACGTCGTCGCGATGACCGGAGACGCCGTCAACGATGCCGCCGCGCTCAAGCAGGCCGACATCGGCGTCGCCATGGGCAGCGGTTCTGAGGTCACCAAGCAAGCAGCGAAAATCGTCCTCACCGACGACAACTTCGCGACCCTGGTTCACGCCGTCGATCTGGGCCGCGACATCTACCGGCGCATCACTTCCTACGTCAAACTTCAGCTGACGATCCTGTCCTCAGTCCTGCAACTCATGCTTTACGCGACGATCCTCGACATCAACCACGGCGTTGCGCTCTTCCCGATGCAGCTGCTGTTCTGCAAATTCTTCGTCGTCATCACGGTCGTGATCGGTTTCATCGTCGACGTTCCCGACCCCAGCGTCATGCAACGACCGCCGCGCAAACCCGGAACTAAAATCGTCACCCGACCCCAACTGATCCGCTGGGCAGTCAGCGGTTTCGCGGTCGCGGCGGCCGCGCTCTCCGTGCTGGAATGGGGACCTGACCAGCCCAGCCCGGACCACCCCTCCGTCTCCATGACGATGGCCTTCGCGATCGTCGCGCTCAGCGCCGTCAACATTGGCATCGTGATGCGCCGGGAGAGCGAACCGCCCTGGTCCTCGCCGATCTTCCCCTATATGGGCTGGATCATCCTGGGTTGGGGACTCACCTGGGCCGGCGTCGAACTACGCATGTTCCAGCGATTGCTTGACACCGTTTCTTTGACCGGCGATCAGTGGGCCATCGTCCTCGCTCTCTCGTTGATCGCCCCCGCGATTCTCGGCATCGACCGCGTTCTTCAAGTTCGGCGATTGCACCGGGCGGCCACGCCCACGTCGGAGGCAAAAGTCTCGGCCTGAGCGATCACGCGTAGGTCTGTTTGACGGGCCGTCGGCTTGCGGCCCGTGGCGGGTTGGCGTAAGAGCAAGGCATGACGTTCTCGATCGTCGGACGCAGCCCCGACGGCCGTGAGCTGGGTGTGGCCGTCGCGAGCAAATTCCTGGCCGCTGGCGCGTATGTGCCAGCAGCAGCCAGCGACGCTGGGGCGTTAGCCACCCAGGCCTACGGAAACATGGCCTTGCGGACCGAGGGTCTGACGCTGCTCCGCAGCGGGCTCACGGCCGAAGAATTGCTGTCGCAGTACTTGCGCGAAGACCCCAAACGCGATGAGCGGCAAGTAGGTGTGGTCGATGTGCGCGGAAACGCTGCTACCTACAGCGGATCCCGGAACTTGCCGTGGGCTGGTGGGAAATCCGGGGAGGGTCCGCAGGGAGCATTCGCGGCCCAGGGTAACGCGCTGGCCGGCCCCGAAGTCATTGAAGAAATGGTGAGGAGTTGGCTCGGGGACCCCGGGCAGTCGCTGGCTCGACGGCTCCTGGATGCGCTAGCTGCTGGGCAGGCAGCCGGCGGCGATCCGCGCGGTAAGCAGGCCGCTGCTCTGCTCGTGGTCTCGCCGGGCGCCGGCTACGGAGGGCTGACCGACGTGAAGGTCGACCTCCGAAGCGATGATTCGCCAGAGCCGATTGCCGAGCTTGAGCGGATGCTGGCACTTCACGATCTCTACTTTGGAAGCACCCCCGACGATCAATTGCTGCCGCTGAGTGACGACCTGACGCTGGAACTGCGGCAACGACTTTCTGCGCTGGGATTCGGCAGCGGCGATCTGCAACGAGATCTCTACAACTGGATGGGCCGCGAAAACTTCGAAGAGCGTTGGCATGACGGCAAGGTCGATCCCGTCGTGCTGGAGCAGATACGACTAGCCAGCAGCTAACGCGATCGGGTCTATGACGACGGCTGCCCCTGCCCTAGCGTCCGTCGCCCTCTCGCCGGTGGCCCGCTCGAGGCTGCAGCCGTGGAGTCGAGGCTGGGACCGTACCTGGCGGCGAGGGGCCGCGCGGTGAAACCGTGAGCGAGCACGCTGAGCAGCACGGTGCTGGCTATGACCGCGACGGCCTGGTCGGATTCAGGGCCGAGCTCTTCGACGGCCAGGAGGGCGAATACGACTGAAGCGAGTCCGCGGGGACCGAACCAGCCGATGAATGTCGCCGTGCGGCCACCGAGGCTGGTGCCGTGGAGAACTGCCGCTACCGGAAGCATCCGCACCACTGTCAGACTGATGACGGCGTACAGCAGTGACCACCATGAACTGTCGACGATGAGCGGTACCGCTACGACGCCGAACGTCGTCCAGACCAAGACGGCGGCCAGGCCGGCGGTTTGCTCAACGTAGAGAACCTCTTTCGGTGCAGCTGGGCCGGCAACGTGACCGAAGGCGATCCCGCCGGCGAAGGCGGCGACGAACCCGTTGCCGTCAGCGGCGACGGACGCGGCGTAGGCGGCCAGCGCGAGCGCCAGCACGGCCGGCCCGACGAAACCTTCCTCAGCCCATTGCCGGCGACGGGCGTAACCCAATATCCAGCCACCAACCCAGCCAACGCCGACGCCGATCGCGGCTCCGAGGATCAGCTGCACCACCGCATGGGCGGCGCCGCCACCGTGCCCCTCCGTCGCGGCGGCGCCGGCAAGCGCGACCAGCACGACAGGTGTGGCAATGCCATCGTTCAGGCCGCTTTCGACGTTCAAGATTCCCCGCACCCGGGCCGGCACGGCGGGGTCGTTGATGACAGCGGCTCCCAGCGCGGCGTCGGTCGGCGCGAGCGCAGCGCCCACCAGTAGCGCGAGCCATGGATCGAACCCTCCGAACAGGCCCCAGGCCAGCAACCATCCGAGTACCACCGTCAACGGCAGCGCGATCGCCAGCAGTCGGATGTACACCGCCGCCTCGTTGCGCAACTCCCGCACACCGACCCGCGCGGCGTCTGAGAACAGCACCCACGCCAAGGTGACCTCGGTGACCAGCTTGATCGTCTCGGCTTCGAAGTGCGCATTGAAGGACGCGACATTCGCAATCAACACGCCGACACAGACGAAGACGATCGGCGCGGTCAGATCAGCGCGCTCGAGCCGAGCCGAGAACACGCCCCAGCCGAATATCGCCGCTGCGATCAACGCGAAAAGGCCTGCGGACATTGCCTCTCCTGCTCACGGCGAGAGCCCGCCTAGACTTCGTGCGCCTGCGGTTGAACTCTAGCGAAAGGAAGTCCGATGACCACCGAAATCGGTGATGCTGTCAAAGGGCTCATGGGCCTGGCCAGAGCCGACCTCAGTGAGTTGGTCACGTTCAAGTCGGTGGCCGACCCGCAGCTGTACCCGCCCGCGGAATGCGCCCGCGCGGCGCAGTGGGTCATCGACGCCTTCACCGAAGTAGGACTGAGCGAGGTGACAATGTCGCAGACGCCGGACGGAAGCATGGCGGTCCACGGTCACGCGCCGGCGCCGGAGGGAGCCCCGACCGTGCTGCTGTACTGCCACTACGACGTCCAACCACCGCTCGGCGAGGCGAACTGGGACACCCCGGTGTTCGAGCTGACCGAGGTCAACGGCAGGTGGTATGGCCGAGGAGCGGCGGACTGCAAGGGCAATATCGTCATGCACCTCACCGCCCTTCGCGCGCTCAAGCAGGTTCATGGTGACTTTCGCTGCGGCATCAAGTTGATCTGCGAGGGCTCTGAGGAGCAGGGCACCGGTGGCCTCGAAGAGTTTGTGCCGACGCACGCGGACCTCCTGCGAGCCGACACCATCCTGGTGTGCGACACCGGCAACCTTGCCGTCGGCGTCCCGACTCTGACAACGACGCTGCGGGGTGTGACGAACGTCGACATCACGCTCGAAGCGCTCGCCAGCCCCATGCACTCAGGCGTATTCGGCGGGGCGGCGCCTGACCCAGTCGCCGCTCTCATGGCGATGCTCAGCTCGCTGCGCGACGCCGCCGGGAACACCACGATTGACGGCCTTGACAGCACTCAGCATTGGACCGGCGTTGACTACCCCGCCGACCAGTTCCGCGCCGATGCCAACGTGCTCGACGGGGTAGACCTCATCGGCGACGGGACTGTCGCCGAGATGGTGTGGGGCCGGCCGGCGGTGACGATCCTTGGCATCGACATCCCGCCCGTGGTCGGCTCGGCTTCGGTGGTGCAAGCGTCAACTGCCGCCCGGATCAGCCTGCGAGTTCCACCTGGCATGGACGGTAAGGCAGCACAGGCAGCCCTCGTCGCGCATCTGGAGAATCGGGTGCCCTGGAACTTGCGGTGCAGGATCGAGCCGGCGGCAGTCGGGGAACCGTTCGTCGGATCGCTGCATGGCGCCGGATTTGACGCACTTCAACTCGCTTTGGAGGAGGCGTTCGACCGGCCGCTGTCAAGCACCGGGCAAGGCGGCTCGATCCCGCTGTGCAACGTCTTCGCAGAGACCTTCCCCACCGCCGAGATCTTCCTCATGGGCGTGGAGGAACCGCGCTGTCTGATCCACGCCCCCAATGAAAGCGTTGACCCGGCAGAGATCGAAAAGGTGGCTCTCGCGGAGGCGCTGTTCCTCGAAAACTACGCACGAGCAAAGCTCCGATAGGACCCACCGGGCGCGAACCTTGTGGCGAGTTGTACTGTCATCCCGCATCTGTGCTTCGACCCTTTGGATGTCATGGAAATCAAATACACCCCCGAGCAGCAGGCGCTCAGCGCCGAAATCCGGGAGTACTACGACAAGCTGCTCGACGACGACACCGTGCAGGAGCTGTCGCAGAGCCACGGCATCGGCGAGGCCACCAAACGCGTCTGGAAGCAGATGTGCGTCGACGGCTGGGCCGGAATCGGCTGGCCGAAGCAGTGGGGTGGGCAGGAGCGGGGGCCCATCGACCAGTTCATCTTCTTCGATGAGTCGATGCGGGCCGGTGCCCCGGTGCCGATGCTGACGCTCAACACCGTCGGCCCGACGATCATGAATTACGGCACGGAATGGCAGAAGGAGTTCTTCCTGCCGAAGATCCTTTCCGGCGATCTGCATTTCTGCATCGGCTACTCGGAGCCCCAAGCGGGCACCGACCTCGCCGCGCTCCAGACCCGCGCGGTTCGTGACGGCGATGAGTACGTCATTAACGGACAGAAGATGTGGACCAGCCTGGCCGGCGGCGCCGACTACTGCTGGCTCGCCGTGCGCACTAACCCGGAGGCCAAGAAGCACAAGGGCATCTCGGTGATCATCGTCCCGATGGACACACCTGGCATCACCCTGCAGCCGTTGAAGCTGATGGGCGAGCATGACATCAATGCCACGTTCTTCGACGACGTACGGGTTCCCGCCAAGTTTCTGATCGGCGAGGAAAATGGCGGCTGGGGGTTGATCACCAACCAGCTCAACCATGAACGCGTCACGCTGTGCTCGAGCGGTTCCCCGGAGCGCACGCTCAACGACGTACGGGCGTGGGCGCAGCTGACCCGCCTGCCGGACGGCCGGCGCGTCATCGATCAAGAGTGGGTTCAGCTGAACCTGGCTCGGGTGCACGCCCGGCTCGAATTCCTGCGGTTGGCCAATTGGCAGGTCGCCTGGTCCGCCAGTCACAAGAAGCTTGACCCGGCGGATGCTTCGACGGTCAAGGTGTATGGCACGGAGTTCTATCTCGAGGCGTATCGACTGCTGATGGAGATCCTCGGACCACGCTCCTACCTGAAGGCCGACTCGCCGGAATCCATCATGCGGTCGCGTATCGAGATGGGCATTCGCGGCACGATCATCCTGACCTTCGGCGGTGGCACCAACGAGCTGCAGCGCGATCTCATCGCGATGTTCGGGCTTGGTTTCCCCCGCGCGGCCCGCTGACTTCTAGCCCGACGAAAGCAGACAACGATGGATTTCTCTTTCACTTCTGAGCAAGAAGAATTGCGGGCACTGGCTCACCGCGTCCTCACCGACCGCTGCACCCAGGATCACCTCAAGGAGGTCGCGTTCGGCGATGGCGCGACGGGCGTCGATCTGAAGCTGTGGCGCGAGATCGCCGACCTTGGCCTGGTGGGCGTGGCCCTGCCGGAGTCCGCCGGCGGTGGTGGCATGGGCTTCGCTGAGGTCGCCATTGTGCTCGAGGAGGTTGGTAGGGCCGTCGCACCGATTCCCGCCCTTCCCGTCATGGCGATGGCCGGCCCGTTGCTCGCCGAGCACGCGCCCGACCGGCTCGAGGGGCTGGCCTCGGGGGAGCGCATCATCACCGTGGCCCTGCACGAATTGCTCGGCGACGTCGGTGCGCCTTTCCTGACTGCCGAGGGCAATTCCCTGACCGGTGTGAAGACGAACGTGCCGTTCGGGACGGTGGCTGACGCGTTCCTGGTATCGGCCGTTGACGGGATCTACCTCGTCGAGGCAGACGCCTCGGGCGTCACCGTTGAGCGGCAGGATGCTGTCGACGACATTCCCGACGCGCTCGTGACTTTCGCCGGGGCCAGCGGGGTCAAGATCTGCGGCCCGGAAGGGCTGACCCGGCTGATCGAGCTGGGCCAGACCGGCCAGGCGCTGATCATGTCGGGCGTCGCTGCCAAGTCGGTGGAGATCACCGCCGACTACGTCAAGGAGCGGGTGCAGTTCGACCGGGTGATTGCCACCTTCCAGGCCGTCGCCCAGCGCGCTGCAGACGCACGAATCGATTCCGACGCCATCCGGCTCACGGCCTGGAATGCCGCCATGCAGATCAACGACGGTCTACCGGCCGACGAAGCTGCCGCTTCGGCCAAGTTCTGGGCTGCCGAGGGAGGGCAGCGCGTCGTCCACGCAGCCACCCACCTGCACGGTGGTGTCGGCGTCGACCGTGACTATCCGCTGCACCGCTACTACCTGTGGACCAAGAAGCAGGAGCTTTTCCTCGGCGGTACCACCCAGAGCCTCTTGCGCTTGGGCAAGCTGCTTGCGGACACGCCCGTCAGCCTCTAGGACTGGCCGAAGCATGCTTGTGGAATTTGCTCGGAAAACCTAGAGTCCGCGCATGCTGCTGGAACGAACGGACGTCTCTGCCGAGGACTTCCAGCAACTCACGGGCTGGGAAATCAAGCCGGCCGGAGCCTGCAAAGGCGAGCTGTGCGTTCCCCTTCCGGGCAAGGGATTCGACTTCCGGGCGACCGCCGAACGTCTTGGCATGGCCCTGGTCGACGACCCCGACGAGCGGGTCTGGGCACTGGGTCCGGAGACCATCACCGGCCGGGCCCTGACCGATACCGACACCGCCGACTTTTCTTTGCCCGACTTGGACGGCAACGAGTTCCACCTGTCATCGCTGCTCGGGCAGAAGGTGCTCCTGCTCGCCTGGGCGCCCTATTGAGGCTGCCGCTGGGACCTGCCCGGGTGGCAGGCAGTGCGGGAAGAACTCCACCCCGCCGGCTTCGAGGTCGTTGATGTGTGCCTTGAGATGGGCGGCGCCGAAGTCGCGCGACCGTTCGTCCTGGAAGCGGAGTCCACACACCCGTCGCTGATCGATGAAGCCCATCTGATGGATGGCCGGTTCGGGGTCACCAATATCCCGATGGCGATCTGGATCGATGAAACCGGGACCATCGTCCGGCCACCCGAGAGCGCAACCGTTCCCGCGGTCGGTGCACTCGCCGAAGGCATGGTGGAGATGATCGGCGATGGTGCTCAGCGCGAAGAGTATGTAGCCCGCCTGCGGGACTGGGTGGCCAACGGATCGGCCAGTCGATTCGTCCTTTCGCCGCAAGACGTCCTCACTCAGTCCCAGCCACGCTCGACGGATGAATCAAGGGCCGCTGCGCACTTTGAGATGGCACAACACATCTGGCGGGAGCAGGGTTTGAGCGCGAACGCCCTCAAACACTTCAACGCGGCACATGAGCTGCAACCACAGAACATCACGTACAAACGGCAGGCCTATTCGGTCCTGGGCGTCGAACGCTCCGGAGACCCTGAGTGGGGACGATTCAGGCAAGCGCCAGAAGCCGGCGAGGACTGGCCGTTCATCTCGGACTTCAACCAGGACATGATCGCCCACCGCCCGGATGTCGCGAAGGCGCTCGGTTTGATCTGAGCGAGATTCAGCTACCGGCCGCTCGCCGCCCGCTGCTGGCCACTGTCGATGTAGTTCTCGAGCGTCTTCTGGTGGTGCAGGATGCGTATCTCCTGCTGGCCCAGGTGCAAGTCCTCGAAGGCCCGGGAGCGCATTCCCGCTTGCACCCGAGGCAGGTTGTAGAGGTCTTCGTCCAACAGGTTGCCGGCGGTGCACTTGCCGTCGAGCGTGTCGCCAGCGGCTGTGCTGTAGAACTCCCGCTTCGGCCGCGGAACGTCCCGTCCTTGCGCATTCAGCAGGTTGATGAAGTCGAAGTACATCTTGTTGGGATCGGTGGGGTGCGGGCGATGCGTGAAGACCCAGACGAACAAGGCGTGAGTGTTGAACGTGATGTTCGGAAACACGGTGTAGTGAAAGTCGTCGCAGAGCTGGCTGTCGTTGAGCTCCGAGACGTCGGCGCCTAACGACGGTGCGATTTCACGGGTCCGCTCGGCGAACGCCTTACGCGCGCCGGGAGCGTCGCCGTCGAAGTCCTCGATGCCGACTCGCTTGAGGAAACTCTCCCGGATCCCTTCGGTGACGGTGTCGGCTCCGGGGTGGCGAAGGCTGGCCTGCACTTCAGGAAAGATCATCCGGGTGTGGCGGTCGTAGCAGTCGATGACGGTACGCACGTCGTCACTGAATCCGAGGGTCCAGGTGTGGGTCGCGGAGACGTGATACGCCTCGTTGAACGCGTCCACCGAGGTCTTCCAGTTGCACTCGATCTCCACAGTGCAGTCGTATGCGACCTTCCAGTTCTCGAAGTGATACGGGTCGAGATGCTCCGGGATGACGCCGAGGAACTCGCGCAGCGGTCCCGCGTCGGGATCCAGGTTGAGGAAAACGAAACCGCCCCAGGTGTCGCACTGGACGGGCCGCAGCGAACGCTGCGCCGGATCGACCCCTTGTGGGAAAGTGTGCTCATCAAGGGCGCACGTCAGCGTTCCGTCGATGTCGTACTCCCAGCCGTGGAACAGGCACGAGAAGCGTTGGACATGCCCGCGGCCCGGCTCGCGTAGCCGATTACCGCGATGCATGCAGACGTTGTGCCGGGCGTTGATTGACCCATCGCGCTGCTTGATGACGAGGATCGATTCCGGACCGATCTCGAACGTGAAGTAGTCGCCGGCCCGGCTGAGGTCGGAGACACGACCCGCGCACAGCCACGTCTTGGTCCACATGTGCTCCCACTCAAGCGCCGCGTAGGCCGGGCTGGTGTAACGCTCCTTGGGAATCGGCACGTAGCCGAGACCGGGGTCGTCCGCTCGTTCCATGGGAGTCGGCATCTGGCTTTCCTTTCCCTGCAGCTTCTTCAGCGGTAAGTGGATCCTGGGTAGGTCAGAGCCGGTAGACGCGCGCGGCCGTGCCGCCGAGGATGGCGTCCTGCTCCTGCGCGTTGCAACCGGCGATCAGCGTGCGTGCGGTGTCCAGCAGCACGCGATACCCCTGCAACTTCAACGAAACCGGCCAGTTGCTGCCCCAGAGCATGCGCTCGGGCCCGAAGTGCTCCAGGGCGTGGTCGCAGTACCTGCGGAAGGCGTCCGCGTCAGCGGATCCGGTGGACATGTCCATCGCGCTCAGCTTCAGCCGGCAGCCGGGATGCTCTGCTGCCCGCGCAAGGTTCGTGGCCCACGGTTCCCACTCGTCGTCCTTGATGCGGGGATGACCCATGTGGTCGACGACGAGGCGTAGTTCGGGCAGCCGTTCGGCGAGCATCGGTACGGCGTCCCAGTGCCGCGGAGCCATGGGCGTGAGGTCGTAGGTCAGGCCTTCGGCGGCGACGAGACCGAGGGATTCGACGACAGTGTCTTGGAAGATCCAGCTTGGGTCGCTCTCCCAGAAGATGCCGTGCCGGTAGCCCACGACGGGACCCCCACGGGTGCGGGCGAGTGCCTTGCCGGTCGCTTCCGGATCGGCGAGCGGTACCCATCCAACGACTCCGGCGATCCATTCCGTCTGATTCGCCAGGTCGATCAGATGGTCGGTTTCTGACTCGAGGTCTTCGGCCTGCACGACCACGGTGCGCGAGACTCCGGCTTCGGCTAGCAAAGGGGCGAACTCCGCCGGCCCCAACAGCCGATTCAGCTCGGGCAGATACGGCAGCACCCGGTAATCGATGCGCGTCGGATCCATCAGGTGGTGGTGGGAGTCGACGATCATCGCGACAATCCCGATACCAGGATGCGTACGGCGGCGCTGGTCCAACGTTCGGCAGAGACGCGGGAAGCCGGTCTGCGACGCACCAGTCCGCTCATGAGTCCGACATGGATCTGCAGCAAGGCCTCGGCGCACGCGGGCTGATCAAGATCGGCGGGGAACAGCCCTTCCCGCACGCCACGCTCGAGGAATTCCGACAGCCGGGAGCGCATACGCTCCTGCGACTTAAGGGTGCCCTGGTCGGCACCGCCGGTAGCGGCGAGCGCGTCCTCGGAGAAGATCACGGGTAGCAGCGGCTGACGTTCCACGTAGGCAAGCGAGACCGCGAACCAGGTAGCGATCGCCTCTCCAGCGTCGCTGGCTTCAGCGACTGCCCGGTCTACGGTGGCCGTCCACTCGTCGACCACGAATTCGCGCACCTGCTCGACGAGGCTGACTTTGTCACCGAAATAGCGGTGCACCAGCGTCCGGCTGACGTCAGCCTCAGCGGCCACGTCCTCCATCCGGAGTCGGGCGACCCCGTACTTCCCGAGGCAGCGCGCTGCCGCCTCCAGGATGCGCGTCTGGGTTCGGCCCGCCCGCGCACCGCCCGGCGCATCGGCTTGTGCATGGCCTGCCATGAGAAGCGACTGTTGACCAAATGGACGTTTGTGTCAACACTGACCAACCTGAGGAGAGCGAGGTCTGCCATGCCGGAGTCCACCGGACCCAACGCTGCACCGAGTGCAGCACCCGGCGCGACGACGCTACGCCGGCGCGATCCTGAGGTGATCGAAGCGGCGTTGCAACGATGGCTCGCCGACCGGCTCGGCCCGCAGAGCCGACCTCGGATCAGCCGGCTCGAGCTTCCCTCCGGCGCCGGATTCTCGAACGAGACCTATCTGTTTGACGCCAGTTACCGGCAGGACGGAACGGAGCGGACCGACGGCTTCGTGCTTCAAGCGGCGCCGATCGGTGACGCCCTCTTCCAGACGTATGACCTGCGCAAGGTGTTCGACCTCCAGCGGGCGCTCGCTGACCGCGGGTTGCCGGTGGCTCCGATGCGTTGGTACGAGGGCAGTCCGAAGCTGCTGGGCGCGCCGTTCTACGTCATGAACCGCGTCGAGGGGGACGTTCCAGCTGATCGACCGAGCTACCACGGCACCGGTTTTTTGCACGATCTTGACCCCGCGACCCGGGAACGGATGTGGTGGTCGGGTCTTTCCGCGCTGGCCCGACTCCATGCGCTCGATCCCGCCGCGGTTGGCGTGAACCTCGGCTCACTCGACGATCCTGTCGGCGACCGGTTGGACCACTGGACGCAATTCGTGGCTTGGTCGTCGCCCGATCCCTTGCCCTACTTCGACGAGATCATGGGTTGGCTGCGGGCGAACCGTCCCTACCCGACTGCGCGACCGTCGATCATCTGGGGAGACGCGAAGCTCAGCAACATCCTCTTTAAAGCCGGTGAGGCACAAGCATTGTTGGACTGGGAGCTGTGCACTGTCGGTCCCGCTGAAGACGACCTGTCGCACTTCCTGTGGCTGGACCACTTCTCGGCCCTCGGCGCCGGCGTCGATCGACTTGCTGGGTTGCCCGACCGCGCCGAGACGGAGGCCTGGTACGCCAAAGCGCTCGGGCGCGAGCTGGAGTCACCCGAGTGGTGGTGGGTGTACGCGATCATGCGGCTGCAGGTCGTCGTGCACCGGATCATGCATCAGCTGCGCGCCCTAGGCGGCTTGCCCGCCGACACCGAAATCGGCGCCGCGAACTCGGTCACGAAGATCGTCAGTCAGGTGCTCGACGAACTCAGCTGAAGCCGACGCCAGACAACGTCGGGAACGTCTTTGATGACAGGAGATGTGGTGGAAGACCACCCCGGGGATCACTTCCAAGAAGCGATTGGCGACTCGCCTTATTTTGGCCAGACCAGCTGGCACACGTTCAACGTTCCCGGCCATCGCCTCACCGGGCAGCTCTACAGCTTCTTTCTGCCACGCCTGGGAATCTGCGCCGCCAGCGCCTACGTCTGGGACGACTCGGGCGACACCCTGAGCACGTGTCGCTATGCCAAGAACTTCTGGCATCTCCCGCTTCCGACTGCCGATCTACCCGACGTCGAACTCGCCAATGGAATCCGCTATCGACGACTCGAACCCGGGATGCGCTACGAGCTGTACTACCTCGACCCTGATAACGCGGAAATCGAGATGGACCTGATTTTCCAAGGTCTTCGTGAGCCTCACATGCTCGGTGACGCCCACCTCGATCAGCCTGGCCACATGACGGGCACCCTGCGTCTCGGCGCCGAAAGCATCGCGATCGACGGGGTCGCCATGCGCGACAGCACGTGGCATGTGCGATCACCGTTCGGCGGCGGCATGCAGGCCGACAGCCGGGGTAGTCATGGTGGCTACAACTGGGGAATCACGTCAACGTCGCCGGATAGCAACGCGTTTCATCTGATCAGCCGAGAAATTGAGCCAGGACGCACGACGGCGATCGCGGGATTCGTCGTGCGCGAAGGACGGCTTGCTCGCGTTCGCGAAGGGCAACGTGAGGTGCTCGAACGGATAGCCGATCGTCCTTCTCGCGTTCGACTCCATCTCGTTGACGAGCTGGAGCGAGAGTCCACGATCGAAGGCCGCTGCCTCAACGCCCTCGGGATGCACCGCACCCCCAACGCCTGGACCTGGAACTGCCTCACCGAATGGGATTGGGATGGCCAGCCTGCCTGGGGTGAGGACCACGACAACTGGAGCGCAGCAGGCGTAAGACACTTTCGGCGAGGTGAACTTTGACCGAGGTCTTACGCCTTACGACGAGTGCTGCTCAGGCTTCGTCAGTCGATCCCGCGTGAGAGCCCGGAACCCGGCCGTCCATGAATCGCTGCACCACCGTCGTGGCGTCTGGGTAGCCAATCTCGGAAGATGTGACCCGCCGCAGGACTGAAATCATCAACAACGGGGCCAGGAGCGCCTGGACCGCGAAATCGGGGGGCTCTGGGACCATCTGTCCGGCCTGCTGATAGCCGGCGAAGACCTCGCCAATGCGTGACAACGACGCGAGCGGTTCTTTGATGAGGGCGGCTACCTCGGGGTTTCGGGCGCCTTCGAGTAGGAGCGTGCCGACTAGTCCGTCTCGATGCCGGTAGATGTTCGAGTAGTACTCAACGACGCGAATCAGGTCGGTTTCCAGGTCGCCGGTTCGGATGATCCCTGGCCCTGTTAATTGGGCGAGGTCGGCGTGGATCGCGGCGAGAATGAGTTGCCGCTTGTCTCCGAAGCGTCGAAAAAGTGTTGCTTCGTTGACTCCGGCGGCGGCGGCGATCTTTCGGGTCGTGGCACCTGCGTAGCCCTGCTGGGCCAGCACCGTCAACGCCGCGTCGAACATCCGGCTATCCGAGACCGGTTCGGACACGGGTCCTCCTTTGTCAGCGGTGCGGAGCCGTGCTGACGATACAAGCGATTTTCGATGCAAGCGACCACTTGCTTGCAGTCCTGGCTTGACCTATCGTGTCATGCGTGCAAGCGCTTGCTTGCTCTTTACGCGGCGGTCGACGCCGGACGGAAGGTCGCGAACGATGGCAATCAGCAAGAAGAAGAAGACGCTTTGGCTGCTCCTGCCTCTCCTGGCTCTGGTGTCGATCGGAGGAGCAGCCTTCTATTGGATGTTGAGCGGCACCTCAGCCGCGCCACTTGCATTGGAGGCCCGTACGGCGGAAGCGCCGGCGGCGGGCAGTGCTGCGTTCGATGGCCACTGGAAGGTCGTCGCGGGCCCTGCTGACCAGGCGACAACCGCGGGCTACCGGGTGGTGGAAAAGGTCGCTGGCGGACTTGCATCCGACACCGCGACGGGTAGAACGGGCGACGTCAGCGGCTCGCTGACGGTGGCGGGTACGAAGGTGACCGCAGCAACCTTCACGGTGAACATGACCACGCTGAAGAGCGACAAAAGTCTGCGAGACAGCGTGCTCAAGACCGTGGGAATCCAGACCAGCACATTCCCCACAGCGAGCTTCACGCTGACGAGCCCGATAGCCCTACCCAAGATCACGACCGGCACGATCTACCAGGTCAATGCTCACGGAATGCTCCGCTTGCACGGGGTTTCACGGCCGGTATCCGTCATGCTTCAGTGCCAGCAGAATGAGTCAGGTCTCGTCATCCTGGCGGACGTGCCGATCTCGATGGCCGACTATTCGATCAAGGCCCCGAGCATCGGCGGCGTTGTTTCCGTCAATCATCACGGCTCTTTCGAAATCCGCATTAACCTGGCGAAGTAACGAGCGCACCTCGAAGAATCCGGCAAAGCACGGCTCGCCTAATCGGTGAACCGTGCCACGCCCGCCGCCTGTTCCTGCGCCTGTTCGGGGTCTGGTTGCCGGCCACTTGCGGCGACGCTGGCCGTAGGTCCGTCGAGCGCTGTGATCCACATCAACTCTCTGATCCGCCGGACGGTGGCTGGTGGCCGCGCGGCGAGTTGCTGCGCCAACTCGATGGCCTGGTCTCGTACCTGCTCGGCCGGGCAGAGCCGGTTGACCAGGCCGAGCGAGGCGGCCTGGGCCGCATCGAAAAAGTCGCCGAGCAGCCCGATCTCCAGCGCGATCTGCACCGGGATTCGCGCGGGCAAGAGGGTGCCGCCGCCACCGGGAACCAGGCCGTGCATGACCTCGGGAAGCGCGAACCGGGCATTGTCCGCTGCGACGACGAGGTCACACCTCAGCATGATTTCCAGCCCGCCGCCCACCGACATTCCACGTACGGCGGCGACAAGGGGAGGCCGCTGGAATGAGCTGAGCGCGTCGTTGAAACGCCGCACCGACGGGCCTACCTTTGCGCCCAACTGCCGTAGGGCGTGCAGATCCATACCCGAGCAAAAACACACGTCGCCGGCGCCGGTTAAGACGATCGCCCGTACATCCGCCTTGCGGGCTTCCTCGATCTCCGCCGACAACGCGTCAAGGGTCTCGGGGTCCAACGCGTTTCGCACGTGCGGCCGGTCGATGGTCAGTACGAGAACAGCGCCAATCCGATCGCGGTGCAGCGATCCGCTCGAGTCGTGGCTCACCCGTCCACCGTCGCACAACCCGATCGGCGGTCTGGATTGCTTAGAAGTGGAATTTGCTGACGTAGTTCCAGAGGTCGCGTTCCGGGTCGAATGCCCAGTTGCTGCTGTCGGGTGTGGGCCAGCTATGGCCACCCGTGGGGGAGATCAGCACGCTGGCGAAGTAGCCGTAGCGGGCGGTTTCGGTGGTGGTGGCCGGGAAGGAGCAGCCGCACCAGTCGCGCGCGACGCCAAGCTCGGGGACACCGGCGGGGATGCCACCGGTCGGCGGGACGACTTCGTCTGGGGCGGCGGCGATATGACGCCAGATCGGTCGGGCGCATGCGGTGCCCAGGAATGGACCTGAGACGGAGCCGGCCGCAGCAAAAACGGTGGGGGCTGAGCAGATTGCGTCGAGTGCCATCATGCCGCCGTTGGAGAAGCCAACGATGTAGACGCGGGAGCTGTCGACGGGCACCGTCCCTTCAACGGAGCTCACCACGTCGACCAGGTAGCCGACGTCGTTGCGGGTCGGCACAGCGCAGCAGGTGCCGGCGTTCCAGGCTCTGGTCCCCGGCACGAGTGGTGAGGGCCTGGGCTTCTTTTTCGGCAGCGCTCGGGGCGGCTTCGTCTTTTGACCGGCCAGCGAAGGCGTGGCTTTGGTGGGGGTAGGACGGGGCGCCCGGCTCGTCGGCGTGACGGTGACCGTTCTGACGGGCGTGGGTGTGGGTCTGGGTGTGACGGTCGGGGTCGGCAGCAGCGATCGGGTAGGTGACGGACTGGGACTGCTCGGGGCCGCCTGCGGAGTGGTGCTCGCCTCCGGTGAGGCTGACGGCGTGAGAGAGGTGCTCGCGGCAGTCAGGTGAATCGTGGCGGCCGGATCCTGCGGTGCGTTCGGATATACGACATCAAAGCCGCTCAGGGCCGCCAGCGCGGTGAACCCCGTCTGCCGGCGTATCTCCCCGGCGTCCTCGCCCAGGCCATGCAGCACTACCAGCAACGGCCGTTGCCGCATGTCAGATTCTGCATCGAGGAGGACGGCCTGACCGTCGACGGCCATCAGCCGGTGAATCTGCGTCTCGGCAAGCGCCTTCGGAACCGGGATGACCCGGCGGGCTCCAAGCGCATCGGGGCCGCTCCCTGCCTTGGCTCGGGCCGGTGGTGGGGTAGGAGCCGTCGTACCAACGGCGCTCGGAACCGGCGACGACGCTGACACCGCCGGCACCTTCACGGCACGGGTCGTAGGTACCCCGGCTCCACATCCGACCACTAGCGCAGCGCAACACGCGGATATCGCAATGCGGGTGGGGCCACGCCTCAAGCGCGGCACTACGTCAGCCGCGCCCAACTGGACTCACCTCCACCCGCATCGTCACTAGCAGCTATCGGCGTTCTGATGGCGCGGGGTAAGCGAAATGACGTGACGACACCGGCGGCTCAGGCCAGGAAACCCGCAATTACCGGCGACGAAGGAGGTCAGCGCCGACCAAGATGCCAACGGCAGCCAGACAAGTCAGAAGTCCTCGGGGATCAGCCCGGTGATGGCGTCGACTTCGACCTGGGTGAGTACGAGGTCGGCCGCGGCAATATTCTCCGCCAAATGCTCGACACTGGCGGTGCCCGGAATCGGCAAACATCCTTGCGTGCGGTGCAGCTGCCAGGCGAGAGCGATCTGTTGTGGCGTCGCGCCGTGTCGCTGGGCGATGGGGTCTATCACGCTGTGGAACGGCTCCCTGTCCGAGCTGGTGGGCACGGTCCCCGGGTGCCAGGGGGAGAACACGATGCCCTCAGCCTCAGCGATCTGCCGCACGGCGGCTCCCGCGCGGACGGCGACGTTGTACTGGACCGTGACTGCGGCGATGTCGGTGATTGCCAACGCGATACGTAGCTGGTCGGCGCTGACGTTGGACAGTCCGATGTGGCGGATGAGTCCGTCTTGACGCATCCCGCCGAGCGTCTCGACGATCTGCTCGAATGGGACGTCGGTCATGGTCGGGGTGTGTAGGTAGTACAGGTCGATGTGATCCAAACCCAGCCGCCGCATGCTCATATACGCCGCCTGCCGTAGGTAGTACTTGTTGCCGACCGCACTCATGTCGCTGTACTCGGGCCCTCCGCGCACGAAGCCGCCCTTGGTGGCGACGACCAGATTCGCTGGATACGGGTGGAGCGATCTGCGGATCAGCTCCTCATTCGAGTGGGGGCCGTAGACGTCGGCGGTATCGATGTACGTGACGCCCTGGGCGATGACCTCGCGCAGCAGCGTGATCGCATGGTCCTGGTCGGCGTAGTCGCCCCAGACCTTGGGCCCGGTCAACTGCATCGCACCGTAGCCGATGGCGCCGACCGTCAGATCGCCACCGATCTCTACGGTGGGCGTCGCCGCTGGTTGTCCGATCATGCTGTGCTCGCCTTCGTTACTAGATCGCCGACCATCCACCGTCGACCGAAAGCGTCGCGCCGTGGATGTTGGACGCCTCGTCGCTCGCGAGGAACACCACGGCGGCGGCGACTTCGGTCAGTGTGCTGGCCCGTCCAGATGGCACCCGCGCCAGCATGGGGGACAGCAAGTCTTCGATCTCTTCGTTGCGTGCGGTCAAGGTGGGCCCGGGTGCGACTGTGTTGACGCGCACCCCGCGCGGCCCGTACTCCGCTGCCCAGTACTTGGTGAGGGAGTGGATGGCTGCCTTCGTCATCCCGTAGAGCGCAGAACCGTCCATGCCGAGCAGCGCGTTAATGGATCCAATATTCACGATCGCGCCCTGGCCGTGGGTTGCCATGGCTGGTGCGATGAGACCGGTGAGCAGAAAAACAGACTTGATGTTGACGGCCAGCGCCTGATCGAGGAGTGCTTCGTCGACCTCGGCGGTCGGGCCTGGGTCGATGAGCAGCGCGGCATTGTTGACCAGGATGTCGAGACGACCGTTGACGCGGGAGGTTGCTTCGTCGGCCAGCGCGCGCACGGCGCGCAGGCCGCCGTTCAGATCGGCGAGTATGAACTCGGCCTGGCCGCCATCCGCGACGATTCGATCGGCCACCTCGCCACCGCGCTTGGCGCTACGGCCAGTGACAATCACCGTCGCGCCTTGGGCGGCGAACGCGCGAGCCACTCCGGCCCCGATGCCGTCGGTGGAGCCCGTCACTAGTGCCGTTCGTCCGGCCAGCCTCGCTTTGTCCACGTCGGCCAGGTTGCCGGATATAGAATGGACCCGCAAGTCCAATCTGGAGGGCGGTCATGGCTACGACGCTGACGGCCAAAGGCGCTGCCACCAGGGACCGCATCATCGACGGGGCCGCCGCCCAGATTCGCGCCCAAGGGGTGGCATCGACCACCCTTGATGACATCCTCAACCGCACCCGCACCAGCAAGAGTCAACTGTTTCATTACTTCCCAGCGGGTAAAGACCAACTGCTACTCGCGGTAGCCCAGCACGAAGCCGACCGAGTGCTGAGCGATCAGGAGCCATTCCTGTCGAACCTTCGGTCGTGGCCAGCCTGGGGGCAGTGGCGAGACGCGGTAGTCGATCGTTATCGACGGCAGGGACAGAACTGCCCTCTCAGTGCTGTGACATCACAGCTGGGCCCCGCGAGTCCCGGTGCCCAAGCCGTGACGACCCAACTGTTTTATCAATGGCAGCAGGCGATTTCGGAGGGGATCGGCGAGATGCAACGCCAGGGCCTCGTCCGGGTGAGTCTCGATGCGGAGCAGGCAGCGGCCGCGTTGCTCGCGGGTCTGCAAGGTGGAGTGCTCATTCTGCTGGCGACCGGCCAACTCACACATCTCGAAGCTGCACTCGATGTCGCCATCGCACACCTACGGGGGTGAGGGCTGAGGCCGCCAGTGGTCACCCCCTGACCTTGCGACGCCCCCCGACCCCGCTGCAGATGGCCACGATGACGGATGCGGCGATAAGTGCGATCGCGACGACGAGCAACGGGTGCCACCAGGTGGAGCCCAGCCAATTCAGCTCCCGGGTGACGTAGCCCGGGTGATCTGGCGACGTGTCAAAGAGCCAGCGGCGCACCGAACCGGCGGCCAGCGAGGCGATGGCGCCAATCACCGTGACGGCAGCGAGTGCCGCTAAGAGGCGGCTGCTGAATTGCCAGGCTCCGAAGGTCAACAGATACGCACCCAGCGCTGCCAGCGACAAACCGGCGATGCCGAACAGGTCCGACGATTGGGTGGCCAGCCCGACACCCAGTACGAGCAGTCCCAAACCAATGAGGATGAGGTAGCGCGGCACTCCGCCGACCGCTCTGGTGACGCGGTAGCCGCCGAGGGCGAGGGTCTGGGCCGTGGTGATGGCCGGCCTGACAGGACCGGGAATCTGGCCCACCGAGGCCACGGCGCCGGTCGTCGTCGCGGCCGCCTTGGAAATGGTGTGCACCATCAGCGGCGTCCCGATGTCTGTGCCGAACGTTTCGCGCGGGATGGGGCAGGCGGCCAATAACGCGTCGAGGTCGGCGCCGGGAGCGCGGACTTTGCTGGCCCAGGTCCGACTCGCGGCGGGGCTGCGGTCGACCTCATCGGCACCCGCTGTCCCGAGCACGGTGTCAGCCAACAGTGGCAGTTCCTCGTGAGCGATCAAGCGCTGGAACGCGCTGGCCAGCCACATCGAAGTCCGCGGCAATCCTTGCGGAATCTGCACGGTGTCGTCGTCGAGAAAAGCCAATTCCGCTCGTACGGACGCGGCGGTTGGCAGGGGGGCCTGGGCGTCGTCGCCAGGAGGCAGTTCGGTGGGTCCGAAGCCGACCAGGCGCTCCATCACCCAGCCCGCGCGGCTGCCCGGCGGCAATGTTTCGGCCCGCGACTTGAGTCGTCGCGGGTCCAGCAGGGCATGCACCAGCCACCCGGACGCGTCGAGGCGCCCCCACATCCAGTCATTGGCACGCCAGGATTTCTTGTAGAAGGCGCCGAAGTGATGGAATTGCAGCCCCGTGAGCTTGCTGGCGGCAGTGGCATTCGAGGGGGTCAGCAGGCTGCGGGTGTCGGCACTGAGTTGGACGAGTTCCACGGGCTGGTAGAGGTCGTCCTCGGAAGGAAGGAAGGTCTGCTCCGTCACAGCGAGGTTGAAGAGCTTTCGTGCGACGTCTTCGGCCGAAGCCAGCGGATCCTGCTTGAGCCCCAGGTAACCCAGGTAGGCCGTGAGGGCCTCATTGCCGGCTGCGTCGGCGATCTGGGTTAGCACATCACGGGCGCCCGTCAGCAGCCCACTGAGCTTGTCCCAGGCGCTTGCCTCGATGACGGTTTGATCGGCCCACAGGGATGCCAGCGCGGCGGATGCAGCGGAGAGCGATCCCTGTTTCGTCGTCACCGCATCGGTGCAGGCACGTTGTGCCAGGCTCGCCGCGTCTGGACGTGTCCGGGTCCCGGCCGCCTCATGCAACGGCCTGATCAATTCGGCGACTTTCTGCTTGGACGCGTCGTCGTGCGCGCTGTCGTAAGCCAGCCGAATCACTGTCAGCACTAGCGATTTGGCGTTGTCGTAGGCACCGACGCCGAAGCGTGCGTAGTCCTCGCTGCTGCTCGGAAGCTCGGCGGTATCGCTGCACCACCTAGCAGTCAACGTGTTCATCGCTGCAGCCGTGCAGAGGCGTTCACCGTCGCCGCCCGGGGTCAGTTGCGGGCGCCAGTTCTTCGGAACGCCGACGGACCCGGCTGCCGGCTGCGCGGGCCAGGTGGTGAGCAATTTGAACATCGCCATGATCAGCTGCTGCGCCTCGCGGTCCGCCGCTTGCGCGCAGTAGGCGCTGAGCAGGCTCGGCGTGAGCAGGTCGACCCCTTGCAGACGACCGGCGAGCTCAACGAGTTGAAGTCGCAGATCCGAACGGGCGTTCATGTGCTTGTTGTGGGCGACGATCGCCTGCAGGTCAGCGCTGATCGACTGGCTTGTCGCGGCCGTCAGGTCCTTGAGCAGCCCATCGAGCAGTCCGTAGGGATGGTCGAGCTCGTCGGTCGGCGCAGCGGTGGTGAGGTCAGGTGCCGAGCCCGAAGTGGGGACGACGTAGAGCAGCACTCGCCGAACCGGGCGGCTGGCCGGCCGGTCGAAAATGCGCTGTAGCAGCAGGTCGAGTGGTTGGTTGTCGAGCAGTCCGCCGTCAGCCACCCAATGACTACGCGTGATGTTGGCGTATTGCCCCATCGCGGGTCGTTCGGGCACGTCTCCTGCTGCCTTGGTTGGCGTGTCGAACGGAACGAACGACGGCTCGAAGGCGCCGGGGAATGATGCGGTGCTGCGGGCAGCCAGGGCCAGCGCACTTTTGGTCCGATCTTCTTTCAAGTCGGTCTCGGTGAAGGTGAAGACGCCCCGCCGGTCGGTGTCCTGCACGAGCGTGCCCATCCCATCGGTAAACCGACTTGCCTCTCCCGTGAGCAACGTGGTCGTGATGTACAACGTTGTCGAGTGAGGCTTACCAGGCGGATTCGCGCTGCCCAATTCGGGGATCTTGTCGTCTAACCCCTTGAGCATCCAGCGGTCGCCGTAGAGCACCGATGGGATATCCGTATCAGTCGGATTGCGTAACAAATCAAGCAAGGCGCCAAGGTCAAGCCAGATATTGCGCAGGGGACTCAGATCACCGCCGCGAGTGCGGGCGTAAGCGAGCAGAGCGGCGTTTATCCCGCCGGCGCTGGTGCCTGACAGGATGTCGACATCGACGACCACGTCGAGCAGTTCCAGCAGCCGCGAGTACAGGTTTCGCTCGGCGTGCGCTTGGCTGACGGGCGGAGCAGGGGATTGACCTGTCGCACCCCTTCGGGCGTTGGAGGCCTGAGTCAACAGATCGATTTCTCGTGCGACCCCACCCATCCAGACAGCCAGGCTGACGCCCCCGGTCATCGTCGTAGCGAGGCGGATCTCCAAGGTATCGAGTGTGGGAGGAGTCGGAACGGTGGGAACGAGGCCAGGAACGGACTGGGTCACGGCTACCCTCTCTCGCGCTAAACCGCTGGAGTCGAGAAACGTAGGACGTCGTTCCCGAACTGTCCGCTGTCAACACGCGGCGGCGATTGAGTTGTCACCAGGCGGACATCCGAAAATCCGGCGAATTACCCGCGTCGAGGTGTCCAGCGGAAGACGCGCACCGCGAATAGCGTGCTCACCACGCCCCAGAGTGCAAGGCTGCCAAGCTGGTTCGGGGCCCAGCCGCTGCTGTGTTCGGTCAGCGGGTTGAACGCGTGGTAGTACAGCGCGACGATGAGGGGCCGCAGCGGAAGCCATGCTGCGACGTTTGCCAGCGTGCCGTTGATCGGGAAATAGGTTCCCGAAATGAACACCATGACGAAGAACGGAAGGTTGATGATCGCAGGTCCGGAATCGACGTTCGGGATCAGCGCCGACACCGCGATGCCCAGTGCGCAGAACGTCAGTGCCGCGAGCGCGATCGTCACGATCACCGGCAGGATGTGGGAGGCCGGCAGCGAGACCCCGTAGGCGCCGACCGCGAAGACGATCACCACGACGGACAGCAATCCTGCCACGATGACGGCGCTGCCGATGGTGCCGCCGATGAACGCCCAAGCCGGAAGCGGTGTGCCCCGCATTCGCTTCAGCACACCGTCCTCACGCTGGCGGACCAGGCTCATGGCGATGCTCAGGAAGCAGGCGCTCATGATGGCGAAAGCGAGGATGCTCGGCGTGTAGTACTGCGCGAGCTTGGCATTCCCGATGTCCTTGTCCCGTTGGCCGCCCGCTGTGCTGACCAGAACGAAGAACAGGACGATGGGAAACGCGAAGGTGAAGAAGGCCGCCGCGGGGTTGCGCCAGTAGCTCTTCTGCTCGTATCGGATCTGCGTGGCGACCAACGCGACATCGCTCATCCGGCTGCTCCCGTCGCTGCCGCCGTCGTGTCGTCGCCCCGCGTATCGCTTCCGACCAGTGCGAGGTAGGTGTCTTCGAGGCTGGGTCTGGTAGCCACGAAACCCTGTAGCAAGATGTCGTTCTCGATCGACCAAGCGGTAAGCGTGTGCAACGTCACCATGTCATCTGTTGTGGTCAGCTCGCAGAAGCCGTGCTGGTCGACGCTCACCTCGAAGGGCACAGCGGCGGGATCCACCCCTGCCGGTAGTCGAAACCGAATCCGCAGCGCAGCGGTGTCCCGTCCGCCGAGGTCCTCAGGAGTGCCCTGTCCGACGACCTTGCCGTCGCCGATGACGAGGATCTCGTCGGCCAGCGCCTGTGCCTCATCCATGTAGTGCGTGGTCAGCACAATCGTGGTCCCCAGGCTCCGCAGGCCGTTGACCATCGCCCAAGCGCCGCGACGAGCCGACGGGTCAAAACCGGTCGTGGGCTCGTCGAGGAAGAGCAGCTTGGGATTCCCGATGATTCCGTAGGCAACATCGAGCCGGCGCTGCTGGCCACCAGAGAGCTTCTTGATCCGCGACTGCGACTTTTCGCCGAGGCCGAC
This sequence comes from uncultured Actinomycetota bacterium, assembly GCA_963839015.1. Taxonomy (GTDB): domain Bacteria; phylum Actinomycetota; class Actinomycetes; order Frankiales; family Frankiaceae; genus DATAZK01. The sequence continues at coordinate 350,163 of CAWITL010000008.1, forward strand.
CAGGTCAATCACCTCCTCGACCGGGCGAGGATGGCGGTAAAAGCCAGCGGTCCTGGTCAGGGTCTCCTGGACGGTGAGATAGGGATCGGCTGCGGTGCCCTGCAAGACGATGCCGACCTGCTCGCGCCACGCACGGTCGGCATGCTCAGGGTCCTGGCCCAGTACCTTTACCGTGCCGCCGTCGCGCTTCAAATACCCTTCGAGAATCTCCAGCGTCGTCGTCTTACCAGCGCCGTTCGGACCCAAAAGGGCAAAGCACGCGCCCTCCTCGACGCTGAAGCCCACCGAGCGCACAGCGCGGACTGGCCCATAGCTCTTTTGAAGACCATCCACGATGATCGCGGACATTCTGGCGTTCTCCATCCGACGTCGCCGACCTCAGTCATTCTGGGCCCATGTCATTTTCGGACGCTGCCGGGGCTGCGCGGCTTGCGGGTGTACTGACTCTCGCCGGAGTGTGTGCGGCGTGCGGGTCGAGTTCTCAGGCCAAATCGACAGCGTCACCCGCGCCGTCCTCAGCCAGTCCCACAGCCTCAGCGGCACCCTCATCAGCCGCCCCTAGGTCGACGCCTACGAGCAGTTCGGCCTCGGGCAGCCTCACGGCCGGCGGGGCGGTCACCGGAACCCTCACTGAAAGCACGGAGTCCACGGCATCGTCGTGCCAGACCAATGCCTCCGGCATCACGCAGGGCATGATCGTTTTCACCGGGTCAGCGGGGGATTTCAAATTCCAGCTCTCGCTTCCCGCCGGTTCCACCACCTTCCCCGATGCCAGGGGCAACGCCCTGATCGCCTTCTACAACTCGACGGACTCGACGAAGGAGTGGAGCGCCGGGACCACGGCCCAGCCCGGCCGGGGCAGCGTCACTCTGAATGGCAAGAAGGGCACCGTCGACGCGACCCTCGGCTACAACCCGCCGTCCGCGGTGAAGTCCGAGCTCGGACCAGTCACGCTATCGGGCACCTTCACCTGCCCCTAGCTGGGCTACCGGAGGGCTGGGAGGCGAAGTAGCGCTTCGCTCGACGCGTTCGTCGTGTCGCGGAGTTCTTCGGATGTCAGGTCGTCGAGTCCCGCTGCGGTGCGAATGAAGGGTTCGAACAGTCGCCAGCCGAGTTGAAGGGCGACGGCGTGACCGGCGGCGAGCCGGGAAGCTTTGTCATCAGCCTGGTGCGGGCGGGCCCGGGTGACCAGCGTCGCCACGAAGGGGAATCGCTGTTGCAGGGCTCCGACTGGATATCCGTCAAGGATTGATCTGGCGAGGATCCGCAGATATCGCCCGACGGCTTCGTCGACTTCCTCCGGAGTGCCCCGTCCGATCGACGCAAGCGTGTCGTCATTCAGCTGGTCGAGGACGGCGGCGATGACACCCTGCTTGCTGCCGAAGTGCCGGTGAATCAGGCCCTGATTGACACTGGAGCGGTTAGCGATGTCTCGGACCGAGGTACCCGCCGGACCGCGCTCTTCGAAAAGGCTCGTCGCAGCAGCGATGACCGCCACTCGCACTTGGTCACGACCAGTCGGTCGGGACGCTCCGCCACCTGAAGGCCTTGCTGTAGTCACACGACTACACTATCGTCCCGGCTAACCGAAAGGCGGTCGATATGACCAGCACTCCAGTGATGTCCACGAAAGACCCGGCGACGGCGCTGCCGCTTCGACCGCTACCGATGCGGCAGTATCCGATCGTTTCCGGCCCGTTCAGTCACCTCGCCGCGGAGCGCGAACGTTTGGCCGGTCTCACCTGGCGCTCGTTCAACGTCATGCCAATCGGCGCAACGATCGGTGCTGAGATCGCCGGTGTCGGCCTGGCTGACGATCTGGGCGATGACGTCGTGGCGGAATTGCGGCAAGCGTTATTCGACTACAAGGTTCTCTTCTTTCGTGATCAGCCGATGACTCCGGCGCAGCATGTGGCGTTCGCCCGGCGGTTCGGCGAGCTCGAAGTCCACCCGTTCATCCCTTCCAACACCGGCCAGCCCGAGCTGGTGCGCTTCGCGAAGTCCGAGGACGTCGCCGGCTACGAAAATTCCTGGCACCACGACGTCACCTGGCGCGAAAAGCCTTCCATGGCCGCGGTGCTGCACGGCCTGTCCATTCCCGACCGCGGCGGCGACACCCTCTTCGCGGACATGTACGCCGCCTATGACGTCCTGGACGACGGCACCAAGGCCGAGATCGAGAACCTTGAAGCGGTGCACGACTTCACCGCTGCATTCGGCCGGTCGGTCGCCCCGGAGCAAGCGGATGAGATGCGGAGGCAGTACCCCCCGGTGCGGCATCCCGTTGTGTGCACGCACGCTGCCACCGGCCGACGGCACTTGTACGTCAACCGGATTTTCGTCAGCCACATCGAGGGGATGGATCCGGCCGCCAGCTCTGCGCTCATTGATCGGCTGTGCCGGCAGGCTGACTATCCAGAGCACCAGTGCCGGTTCAGGTGGAGTCCGGATGCCGTCGCGTTCTGGGACAACCGCGCGGTTCAGCACTACGCCGCCAGCGACTACTGGCCGGCGGCTCGGGTGATGGAGCGAGCTTCTATTACCGGTGATCGACCAAGAACCTGATCCCAGCCCTGAGCCACCCGGCGTCCGGCCTACGACAACCCCCAAGCTCCGAAATCGAGACGGCTTCGACACGTCAGTCGCGATCGGGCAGCTAAGGGTCCGAAGACGATGGCTTCTAATTGGCCATTTCATGCAGGATCCGTAGCCAATTCTTGAGCGGTTCAGACTGCTTGTCGGCGTGCCAGACGGCGTAGAGCGGGATGGTGGGACAGGGGGCTGCCAGCGGTCGTGTCACCGTTCCGATGCGGTTGAGTGCTTCGACTGACTGCGGCAATAGCGAGATACCTATGCCGGCTGCGACGAGCCCGAGCACCGCTTGTACGCCAAGCGCCTCCTGCACGATCGGCATGTTCAGTCCGAGGTCGCGGAACATGGCAATGGCCGAGTCGAACGGATTAGGTGCGTTCGCGCGCGACCAGAAGACGAACGGTTGGTTTGCCAGGTCGCTGACTGAGACCGGATCGCGGCTCGAGGCGAGCTCATGGTCGCGCGGAAGGATTGCGACGAACGGCTCATCGACAATGAGGTCAGAACTCAAGGCTGGATCGGTGACGGGTTCACGCACTAAGCCGACATCGATGCGGTGCTCACGCAAGTGCTCAAGCTGAGCGAGTCCGCTTTCGTGTTCCTGGAGGATGAGCTCCACCTCGGGATACACAGCGCGGAAACGCCGCACCGTGGGTGGCAGCAGACCGTTGGCGGCGGCGCCGAGAAACCCGATAGTGAGCTGCTCACGGCCTGTCGCCGCCCGACGGGCAGCACCCATTGCGCTCTCCACACGGGACAGCACTGCCCTTGCCTCGGCCTCAAACGCCCGTCCCGCCGGCGTGAGTTCCACCGGTTGACACGACCGGTCGAACAGGTCGACGCCGAGCTCACGCTCCATGCGACGGACCTCCCGGCTGAGTGGCGGCTGCGTGATCAGCAGCTGCTTAGCCGCGCGGCGGAACGTCCCCTCGTCGACCACGGCGAGGAAATATCGCAGCCCTCTAAGTTCCATAGTGATACCTCGGAAGTATCGGGAGAAGCTCAGATCAATACTAGACAGCATCACTGGCCGTTCTTAGTGTTTCCTCTCGGTCGTCAAATGTGGCGCACCGCACATACAGGGGGATCTGTGGGAATTCGAATGAGTCGGAGCCGTCGTTGGACGGCGGTGCTGGCCTCGGCTGCCGTCTTGACTGTTGGAGGCGCGGTCACCGGCGGTGCCGCGAGCGCCGCGGCGGCAACCGGGAAGACTGCCACCACCGACCCGGTCTGCATCACGCTCGCCGACCTTCAGAGTGGCAAGGTCCTGCCGACGGAAGTCGGAGAATACGACCAGGTCGCAGACATGCTGAATCGGCTCATCGCCGTCGCCGGGGATCCGCTGAAGACGGACCTCACCTCGATGGCTAATACTTTTGCTGCGATCGGCCAGGCGCAGACAGCCGGGCAGTCGGTGCTTCCCGCTTTCCAGGCGCTTACGTCACCGACCCTGATCGATGTTGAGCAGCGTATTGCGGACGGGCTCACGGCCGAGTGCGGCACCAAGCTGGCGCCGCCGACAACATCAAGCGACACGGGCGATATCGCGGCCCCAGCCTGCCCCGGTTGGACGTCGCAGGCGAACATCTACAGCAACAACCGATTCCCATTCACGATCGACACGTCGGGAGCCAACTACTTCGGTTTCAACGCGTCGACGCTGCCTGCTGGCGGATCCATTGTCCTGCAGGGCCAGTACCCGTATGCGCGGTACTTCTCGATCCTGCCCAACGACTACCAGACCAATAACCTGCACCCGCAGACGGACGTCTACATCGATCCCGACCAAGGCAGCGCCAACCCTTACCGCGGCCCGATCCCCAAGGGTTCCGGTCGTAACTACACGATTCGCTACGTATTCTCCGCGCCGCCGGCCAACCCTGAGCCGAATACGTCCTATGTGGGCGTCACCAAGGACGGCCTGCACCCGAACCCGGCAGTGCTATTCGTGTACCGGATCTATGGCAGCCTGCTCGGCGCGGCACCCAACAGTGGCGGTGAGCCGTTGCCGGCCATCACCTACTACGACGCGAGCGGAAACGTCCTCAAGCACTACGACGAGTGCAACCCTTACCCGAACGGGACTCCAGTCCCCCCGGCACATGTGCAGAGCTTCCCCAGCTTGCCGATCCCAGGGCCAGTGGCGGCAAAGCACCCGACACTGTCGCTGTCGAGCAACTATCACGTGCCGGTCGACCTGACCGCCAACCCGGACGTTCAGTACGCGAATGTCTACTACAGCAAGCGGCTTGGTCAGGTGTTCGTGATTCGAGCGAAGGCGCTCAAGACACCGAATACGCAGGCCGGTCAACCCGTCTACGCCAAGGGCACCCAGGCGCGTGGCTACACGGTTTGCGGCTACAACTTCTACGCCGGCTACGCGAACGGTTGCCTGTACGACCACCAGTTGTCCCTCGACAAGGACGGCTACTACACCATCGTTGTTGCGGCGCAACCCAGCCGTCCGCATAACGCGACCGCCCGACACGATGTGAACTACATCGATGCCGGGAAGTATCTGGACGGTCAGATCTCTTACCGGTTCTTCCTTCGCAGCGATCCTGCGGTCCAGGCCCTGGCTGCGGCAGTTTCAACCGGGAAGGCGACGAAGAGCATCGCCCCGTACGTACCGCGGTTCGCCTACTGCTCGACCCAGACGTTCGAACGGGGCGGCTGGAAGGCCTGCTTCAAGTAGCCCGCTGCGGGACGCAAAGCAAACTCTCGCCTCTGCCGCCGTGCAGGGGCGAGAGTTTGCCGTTGCGGGGCACCCGCCCAGTCAGATTCGGGAAAAGTCATCCGACTCGCGGGCTGGGTCGACCCGTACTGAGACCGTCGAGGTAAGTGGACAGAATCCGCTTGCAGGTCGCGTCCCAGCCCGGGCCGTTCGGTTTCGGTTGGGCGAGCATTGCCCCGATCGCGACGATGTCGCGAGGGCTGACGGCGGCGTTGATCGTGCCGTCGAGGCGGCCACGGTCAATGAGGCGCTGGAGGGCTTGGTGGATCTGTTCGCGAACGGCGAGGGTGGCGTGCTCGGTTACCTCAGGACCGCCGTGCAGCGGAAGGACGAGCTGGCCCCGCAGTGCGATCCCGGCCTCGATGAACCTGCGGAGCGCCTCGTTGCCGGTTGACGGGGCACTCTCGGCCGACCTTGCGTTCGCCAACACCATCTCGAATGACCGGTGCGTGAGGTAGTTCAACAGCTCCTCACGGGTTGCGAAGTGCCGGTAGAGCGTGCCTACGCCAACCCCTGCTTCTTCAGCGATCGTCGTCATCCGGACGCGGATTCCCTCCCGGTGGACGGCAGCCGTTGCCGCCTGCACGAGTGCATCACGGTTGTAGGAAGCGTCGCTGCGTTGCTCACGCGCGCTCTGCTTCGCCGGATGCCCCACAAATTCATCTAACCCCGGGTTTCGCATCCGTAGGTATCAGCTAGATTGACCGGAAGAAATCCTCCGGATATCAGCGTGCAGAGGAGCGACTCGATGCGGGTGCTGACCGTCGGAGCGACCGGCCAGTGCGCCGGCCTCGTGGTGCCCCGAACACTCGACTCTTCTTCGCCGAACTCGCGCACTAACCAGGACAACGGCTAACTGTCAGCCCCACACCGATGAGGAGAATCGTGACCACCCACGCCGCCCCCGTCCCGCCCGATGACCCTGCTCGCTCCTTGACCGTCGCGCGCCCCGACCAGGACGAACACCTGCCGCACATAGGAATGGTCGGCGACACGTACACGATCCTCGTTGCCGGAAGTGACACAGCCGGCAAGTACACCCTCATCGATATGCACGTGCCGCCCGGCGGAGGCCCCCCGCCCCATCGACATGACTTCGAAGAGATGTTCTCGGTCCTCGACGGCGAAGTCGAGGTCACCTTCCGCGGCGAGACGATCGTTGCGCGCCAAGGCGAGACGATCAATGTGCCTGCGAATGCTCCACACGCATTTACCAACTCCACCGACACGCCATCGCGGCTGCTGTGCTTGTGTGCGCCCGCAGGGCAGGAGGAATTCTTCACCCTCGTCGGCCAGCCCGTCACGACTCGCACCCAGGCACCTGCGTCGCTGAGCCCGGACGAGCAGGCAGCGTTCATCGCCAAGGTGCAGTCGCTCGCGCCTGAATACAAGACCGAATTGCTGCCGCCCCCCGGCGCTGGCCCCAAGCATCAGCCGTGACGTTCTCTCTGGATCCCGAAGTGGGTGCTGTGCTCGCTGCGGTATTCGAGTCCAACGGGCCGCCGCCGACGCCACCGGTCGGCGACATCGACGGCCGCCGCGCAGCGCTGGACCCGATGCTGGACTACTGGGCACAAGCCGACCGCGAGCGGATACTTCGCACTCTCTGAGCGCATACCGATCGGCCGGGCACCGCCGTCGAGCTCAGCCACCGACCGAGTAGCCGTTCCAGCGTAGGAAGTTGGCGGCCGGTTCGCGCGGGGTCGGGCGAAACTCGGTGCCGACGGTGTACGCGATCGGAAAGAGACCGACCTGCATCCACTTTTCGAATGGAATGCCAAGCACTTCCGCCACTTCGCGTTCGCGCACGAGCGACAGGGTCGTCCAAGCGGAACCGAGGCCACGGGAGCGTAGGGCGAGCATGAACGACCACAGCGTCGGGATCACTGAGCCCCAGCGATTCGCCTGCCAGAACGCCGACGTGCGGTCGGCATGTGCACCGCTCCCGAGACCGTCGGAACGGCCGGCCACAATCGGCACGCACAGTACCGGGACGTCCTGCAAATGCTCGGAAAGAAATGCGACGCTCGCGGCGATCCGCTGCTGCGCCTGCCCGCTGCGGTCGACGTTGTCCTCCGCGGCCTCGGTCCGCGGCCGTCCGACGAAATCTTCCATCGCCGCGCGGTAAATGTCCGCGAGTGCCAGCTTGCGTTCGGTGTCGTCGACGCAGACGAACCGGTAGGCCTGCTGATTCGATCCGTTGGGCGCGTGTACCGCGAGATCGAGACATTCCTCGATGACAGTGCGCTCCACGGGCCGGTCGAAATCGAGTCGCCGGCGTACCGAAGGGGTGCTCTGCAGCAGCAGATCGGGGTCATGCACCGCCAGCGGACCCTGGAACAGCGTTTCGTAGGCGTTCAGCGTTCCCCAATGTTCCCAAATGCGATCGATGAGTCCCTCAGCGTCGAAGCGGAAGAGGAACCCGTAGACGTTCTCGTAAGGCCGGCCCTTCATCGTCGTAGCGCGGTAGGTGTGCTGACGGAAGACAAATGGACCTTCGGCGATGGTCTGCACGTCAGCAAAGCTGATCGTCGCGAGGTCATAGCGGTCGACCCGACGCCCGTTCGGCTGCGGAGGGGAAGGGGCTCGTCCCAGCAGGATGCGCCCGATCTCGTCCTTGCCCCGGAATACGGTTTGGCCGGGAGCCACCGGGAACTTCCCCATACCGTTCCACCACTCGACGTCCTCGCTCATCAACGAGAGGCGGTCGAGCCCGCGTGGGCCGGTGAAGAATTGCTCAACCACCTCGCGGTGGGCGTTCGCTTCAGGCATGGCGGCTCCTTCAGTAGTGGTACGCGCGGGCGAGGTGACGCGCCCGACCATTACACAGAGGGGGCACGCACCCGTCGACGAGTCGGTCCCTTGGACAATGGCGCGTGTGGAGCAGCGACTCGGCCTGGCCTATCTCGAGCCGTAACGGATCCACTCACCGTTCGTTCCCTTCAACACTCACATCGCAGACACAGTCATCGCGTGACGTGGCAGCCCGGTGTGTCTCGCGGGTCACGCGATCGAGTCGATCCATCGTTCAAGTCGACGTGCTTCGGTTTTGATCAGCTCCGGGTCGCGCATGGTGTTGGCGAGCAGCGCGATGCCTTGGTAAGAAGCGACGAGCGTGACAGCGAGTTCGCGTGCGTCACGACGTCCGAGTTGCTGGAATTGATCTTGGGCGACGTGGATGAGTCGTTCGAGCACCGCTGCCGCCTGGTCTCGTATCTCGTCGTTTCGTTTGTCGAGTTCAGAGCAGAGTGAGCCGATGGGGCATCCGTATCGCGCGATACTTTCACGTGCGGCGGTCCACGTCTGAACGAGTGCTTTGAGGCGGGCCTTTGGCGTCCGATGTCGGGCCAGGACTGTGTCCAGGTTGGCGTAGCTGGCGTCGTAGTCAGCGATCACGGCGGCGAGTAGTTCGTCTTTGGTCTTGAAGTAGTAGTAGACGTTGCCGACCGGAACGTCTGCCGCGGCGGCGACGGTCGCCAGCGTGGTGTTCTCCACGCCGTTTTCGCGCACCGACTGGCGCGCCGCAGCGACCAGGCGGTCGCGCTTGTTGCTGCCGCGTCCTTGCCTGGGCGCTTCGGTCGTTGAGTCAGTCATCCCACTAAGTATAGATAGTTCTCCCCAGGTCGGTTAGTGTTAAGTCAGGCAACTAACTAATCGGAGACACCATGGCCCCCCACGATTCAGCGAGAAGCGACGGAAAGTTCGGATCGCACTCATGAGGCGTCTCGCCCGGTTTTGCTTCCGTCACCGCATCCTCGTCGTGCTCAGCTGGCTGGTATTGCTGGTGGTCCTGGTCGGCGTCACCAAGAAGGCCGGTAAGAACTACGCCTTCGCCAGCGTCCTCGCGTCGAAATTGCCGCTGTTCCTGGCGGTGGTGATCCTGCTCGGCTGCCTCCTGCTGATGGTTGCGTTCCGGAGCATCGTCATCCCCCTCACCGCAGCCGTCATGAACCTGCTGGCCGCCGGTGCCGCTTTTGGTGTCGTTGTTGCTGTCTTCCAAGAGGGATGGGGATCGAATGCGCTAGGCCTTGGTCCACCCGGGCCGATCGAATCGTTCCTGCCCGTCATGCTGATCGCCATCTTGTTCGGATTGTCGATGGACTATCAAGTGTTCTTGGTCAGCCGCATCCACGAAGAATGGCTGCGCACCAAGGACAATTCCCGTGCGGTACGAGTCGGGCAAGCGGCGACCGGACGCGTCATCACCGCGGCCGCGGCAATCATGGTCCTCGTCTTCCTGGCCTTTGTTCTCGAGGGTCGGCGACCCATCGGTGAGTTCGGATTGGGTCTCGCTGTCGCCATCCTGCTCGATGCCCTGCTCCTGCGGACCATCCTCGTGCCCGCCGCCATGCAGCTACTGGGCGACCGCAACTGGTGGCTACCCGGCTGGCTCGACCGCTTGTTGCCGCACATCGACGTCGAGACGGTCGCGCCGGTCCAACCAAGCAACGGTGCTGCCCCAGCCCTACCAAGATGTACTCGATAGAGTACACTCGCTTGCATGACGGATGCCCGCGCGTCGACGGTCGTGCGCCAGGTACTGGAGGACTCCGGCCTGTCTAAGACCGGGCTCTGCTCGCGGGCCGGGATAAGCCGCGCCCTGCTCGACGACTATCTGCGCGGCGCCAAGCAGCCGTCGCTGGCGCAGGTCGAGCGGATCGCCGACGCTGCCGGGTACCGCGTCTCTGTTGCGCTGGTAGGGAAGCCTCGCCCGGTGTCGGAGGAGTACATCGCCGTAATGGAGCTGGCCGGCCAGCTGGCCGGGACGCGGGACACACTCCCGCCGCTGGAGTTCCCGCACCATCTATGGCGACGTGCGGGCTAGGCCAGCAGTAATGGCAGCCACCACGAAAGGTGTCTTGGAGCGGCTGGTCGCGGTGCACCACAGCCTCGATAAGGCCGGGCTTGACCACGCGGTGGGGGGAGCCCTCGCGCTCGCGCACTACGTCTACCCGCCCCGCGGCACTGCCGACATCGACCTGAATCTCACTGCCGACCCCGCTGACCCGGGCCGGGTGTTGTCGGCGCTGCCGAAGTCGATCGAGATCCACCCCGGCGCGGCAGACGAACTCCGCAGCAATAGCCAGGTGCGTCTCTGGTGGCGTTCAGCCAAGCTCGACACGCCTGTCGACTTGTTCTACCCGCGAGCCCGGTCTACCACCGACTCGTCGTCGAACGTGCCCGCCCAGCGTTGTTCCTCGGTGCCGAGATCAAAGTGCTGACGGCGACGGACCTGATGGTCTTCAAGATGCTCTTCGATCGCCGCAAGGACTGGGCCGACATCGAGAGCCTGGTCCGGGCAGGCGCCGGTGACCCTGCAGAAGCCGCCGACTGGGTCGCACAGATCGTCGGCTCGACCGACCCGCGGCTGGCCAAGCTCCAGGAGATACGTGACGAGGTTGGCGCTGACGGCGATGGAGCCGGCCGCTGACGCTCGCGCCTGTCGGGTAAACGGGGCAATCCAGGGCCCGGCTCCCGCGGATCCGTCGGTTACTTCGGATCTCACTCGCAGGTACTTGTAGGAACGCATCAACCTTGTCGTGGGGCGGCTGTGTGACCGGTTGATTCACCGGCTTGCGTGAAGGTCGTTTTGCCGAACTGGATGGCCGCGCTCGCAGACGGATGCCAGTCGTTCGCCCAGCCGGTCGAGGCCGCCTTTGATCATCTGGCTGTAGCCGTCGTCGGCGAGTGAGCCGACGGCAGCTTGACCCCGCTCGAACTGCTCGCGGGCGCGGTCTAGATCGCCGAGCTTGCGATAGCACTCGCCCAGATTGAGGTGAAGCGACGGGTAGAAGCCGGCAACGGGACTTGTCACTCCTGCCTGGGCTGCCCGTTCGTCGGTTATCAGCTGCGCGGCCTGCAGAGCACGCAGGTCCCAAACCAGCTCATCGTGCGCGTCATCTTGGACGTCGGCCATCGAGTGGGCCAGTGCGCAACGGTGGAAGGGGTCGCCGCTCTCCTCGCCGATGTCGACCCAGACCTGGGCGAACACGGCTCGTGCGGCTGCTCGTTCGCCACGCTGGCTCAGCTCTATGCCCTTGCCGATTCGAGTCATGGTGGCGTCGGGTTCGGTCATTGCGTCTCCTTGAGCGGTGTGCGCGTGAGAGTAGCGGCAACCACCGACAGGCCCTTCCGAGGGATTTCGAGGGCGCAAGCCGATCAACTAACCCGAACGCGACATCGTCTGGAGGCGTCATCGAGCGACCTACAGCCACGCCCACCCTGATGAGATGGGGTCAGCGGCGATAGGCTCTTGACCTGCATAAATGGAGTGCGCTCGACAGTGCGCTCGAGAGGTTTAGAACCTGCAACCTTCTGATCCGTAGATGCATCCATCACGCATCTATCTCGTCCATGTGTGTTCGTGCTAGGCCGCTGAGCAGGCATCTCACGAATTGGTGGGCTGATCTCGTCCGACGTCGTTCGTATCTGTCCGCACCCTTGGCAGTACGTCGGCAGTACCGCCAAATTTGGATAGCCATCCAACGTGCTGTCGAATCCAGCAGTCAGGCAAAGCGCCCTGCTGAACCGTCCCGGGTTTCATGAGCCGCCGCCGAAGGGCGACCCCGGCGGCGGCTCTGCTTCGTCGCTGCGTCTGGTGGTGAGCGTGTCGTTGGCGACGCGCGATCAGACTGATATGCGCGGGTTGGTTACCGCGGATCTCCTAAGTCTTGACCGGTATTACCGGCGGTTGTACCGTTTGGGCATGACCTCTGTCGTGAAGCGCACGATTTCTGTGCCTGCAGACGTGTTCGCCGCCGTCGAAGCCGAGGTGACAGCGAGCCAGTCGTTGTCCACACTCTTTTCCGAAGGCGCCCGGCTCCTATTGCGTCAGCGTGCCGGAGAGCGTGCGGTTACGGCATACGAAGCCGAGCACGGGCCGATTAGCCAGGACGCGCTGCGCGAGGCGGACCGACTGCTCGACGAAGCCGGACTCGATTGAACGCACTTGTCTATGACGCTGGAGCATTAGTTGCCGCTGAAAGCGGGATCGAACGCATCTGGGCCATCCATAAACGGGTGCTAGCCCGCGGCATTCTGCCTATGGTGCCGGCCACGGTGCTTGCGGAAGTCTGGCGGGGCGGTCGTGGACAACACCGCCTTGGCCAGTTCATCGAAAGCTGCACCGTTGAACCTTTTAATGAGGAATCGGCGCGGGCGTCCGGCGTCTTGCTCGTGGTCGCGTCACACGGAGTCGTTGACGCCAGCGTTGTGGAATGCGCGCTTCGCCATTCGTGTCCTTGCGTCACCGGCAACCGCCGCCACCTTGAAGACCTGGCTGGCACGCGCCGCATCAACATCATCGACGTCTGAGCCAATCGTCCGTCGCGTATGGGGTTCCATGACGAACCCGAAGCCCACGCCGACGACCTGGATCCACCGGGCAGCCTTCGCCGCTCTCGCTCGGCTGCTCCACCCGCCGTCCGACGCCACCGACTCGTCACGCCCGCAACGCTGCTGCGCTGGAACCAGAAGCTGATTTCCAAGCACTGGACCTATCCGCATCGGCAAGGTCGGCCACCGATCGACGCTTCGCTGGCCGACCTGATTGAACAGATAGCCCGCGACAATCCGAGCTGGGGGTACAAGCGGATTCAAGGCGAACTTCCCAAGGTCGGCCACCGCGTCGGTGCCTCAACCATCACCCGGATCCTCAAATGACCGCGCATTCCTCCGGCGCCGATTCGAGACACCGATCTATGCTGGCGGCAATTCCTGCAAGCTCAGGCATCCACGATGCTGGCCTGCGACTTCTTCCACGTCGACTGCGCCATCAGCCTCCGCCGGATCTACGTCTTCTTTCGTCATCGAGGTCAACACCCGCTACGTCCACATCCTCGGAGCAACCAGCAATCCCGACGGACCCTGGACCACCCAGCAAGCCCGCAACCTGATGGCCGACCTCGGCGAACGCACGGCATCATTCAGCACTCTGGTCCGTGACCGCGCCAGCCAATTCACCACCGCGTTCGACGCCGTCCTAGCCGACGCTGCAATCGAAGTCGTGGAAATCCCACCACGGTGCCCTCCCGAGCCAACGCTTACGCAGAACGGTTCGTCCGCACCGTCAGATCCGAACTGACTGACCGCATGCTCCACACGATCCGACATCCGCCAATGTCGGCGATCCACCCCGACGACTTCTGGGACATCAGCTGGAACTCGCTCCCGAATTCGTCCTGCAAGCCCTTCGAGAGCAGGCAGCCGCAACTGCAAAACCGCCGCTGTCCATCGCATCGCTCCTGCAGACGCTGGAAAGAGCCGGCTGCCCGACGTTCGCAGCAGCATGCCGCGAACAACTCAGCTGATGTGTCGGCGGGGGTCGGGGAAGCCGAGGCTGAGGTAGCCGGGCGCCCGTTTGGACAGGGACGAGGCAAGGACCCCGGTCAGGACGTCGTGGTAGTCGTGGACCTCGGCGGTGCGCTTTCCTGGGTAGGGCCGCAGGATTCGCCCAGCGAACTGCACGAGCCGGCCGCGGAATGCGATTGGTGCGGCGAGAAACAAGGTGTCGAGAATCGGGCAGTCGAATCCTTCCCCCAGGTAGGACCCGGTCGCTACGACAAGCAGTGGCGGTCCCCCCGGGTTCGGTTGAAGTGCAGCAAGCGCTGCTTTTCGAGCCTTCACGCTCATACCGCCGCGAAGGACAACTGCCGTGACTCCGTCACCAATCAGCGCATTGTTCAGCTGCTCAACGTGGGTCACCCACTGGGTGAGGATTAGACAGTGCCGCCCACGGCTGAGGGCTTCCAGCACGTCGGCAACAATCTGCTGACTGCGCGGAACGTCGGCCGCCAAAGCCCGGTAAATGGCGCTGATGCCACCCGGTGCGGAAGGGTCGGCGTCGCCTGCATAACGAAAAGTCGTCGGGTGAACGTGCAGCACCGGGTCGGGCGGCGCGACGTCCGTTACCCGTGCCGGAAAGGTCCCAGCCTCCGGCGCGGTGATGGTGTGGCGAACCGGACCCAGTTGCTGGGAGATGAGGTCTTCCAGACCGTCGCGGCGGTAGGGGGTGGCGGTCAGGCCAACCCAGCGCCTGGCCGAAATCTGGCGCACCGCGTGCTCGAAAGCTGCCGCTGGTATGTGATGGCATTCGTCAACAACCACAAGCCCATATCCCTGCGTAACGGCGCTGACGTCCTGGGAACGGGCGAGTGTCTGCAACGTCGCGATGTCGATCGTTCCGCGAGTCTTGCTACGTCCTCCTCCGCGCTGGCCCGGTTTGACGCCGAGTAACTCTGTGATCCGGGCACGCCATTGGTCGGCGAGCGCTTTACGGTCCACCAGCACCAGCGTCGACACCGAATGAGTCGCGATCAGCGCGCACGCGATGACGGTCTTACCGGCGCCCGGCGGGGCGACGAGGACGCCCAGATGATGTGCGGCAAGCGCATCATGCGCGGCCTGTTGATCATCTCGGAGCGTCGCTGCACAGTGGAACTCCTGCGGTTGCCCGGAGATGGTGTCGTCCGTGATTTCCAAGCGGCTCCCAGCCTGGAGTACCAAGTCCTCGACCCGAGCCGCTAGGCCCCGAGGCACCGTGAGGTCGCCAGTCACGGTCTCGTCGTAACTGCGCAGGAATCGAGGCACATTCCACGTCGATGCACGACGACGCTGCCGCTCGTAGAAGACCGGGTTCGGCATCGACGCTGCATGCTTCAGCGCGGCCGCCAGTGCCGGCGGTAGCTCCTCGCCGTCGACCGTCAAACTCGCAGTCAGTCGAGCCCGCACCACCGGCGGTGCCTGCACCTGTATCCGAGTCGACGTCGCCGCTCGAAACCGCTCCACCGCGCTGCCGACCGCGACCGTCCCGAGCCCGCGAGCTATCCGCGTGACCTCCTGTGGAGAAAGCCGAACGACACTGGATAGATACGCCCACTGATCTTCGAACGGTTCCAGCGTGGCCAGATCCAAGAAGACCGTGGTGCCCAGCCGACGACAACGACCTTGTAAGGGAGCGGCGATGAGGTTGCCGATGCCACCGGTTGGGAGCACGTCCTGCGAGGGGAATAGCCGGTCGTAGCTGGCCAAGTCCATCCTGCCGCGAAGCGCGATCGCCTCCCGGAGCAGGCCCTCACCAAGCTGGCGGGCCGTCGCAGCGGCGACTGGAGTGGCGAAGAAGATCCACGCGTGCGCACCGAGGCCCGACCGGGATACCTCCAGAGCCGCTGGTGCTCCGGCCGCCCGTGCCGCCTTCAAATAGGCCAACGCGTCAAGCATTGCTGCTGGGCCGTCGAAGTCTGCCGCCAGCCAATGGCATTGGTCGTTGTCCAGCAGCGGGTATAGACCGATTTCAAGCTGACCGGACAAGTGGGCGGTCAAGACCTGCTCGGTCAAGGGCAGATAATCGCCAGCAGTTGGTCGCACGCCCTTGCGCCAGCGACCGCGAACAGCAGGCATCCACCCACACCGCCGAGTACCGGCGTTCTCCCAGCGAACCGCGTAGACGTCCCTGCGTCCGCCGAAGAGCCCCTCGTAGAAGGCGACCTTCTCCGCCGCGGGCGACTTGGCATCAACGGGACCGGGATTCTCATGAAAAAATCCGCTCTGCGCCGCAGCGGGCGGGGCCGCCTCGCCTGGACTGAGTTTCAGCAACCGCTGCAGCCGCGCATTCTCAGACCTCAACCGTCCCAGCTGATCACGCAGCGCCGCGAGCTCGACCTTGATCGCATCGTTCGGCTCGCCGTCACCTGCGCATGAGGGCGGACGAGTTTCCACAGCGCAACGCTATTCACCACCCACGCGTGGCGGCGAGTCGGCACGCGGTTAGGGCTTTCCCTAGCTGTGAATCGGCTTCGCAATGTTGCGCTGGCCGCAGGCTCGTCGTGAGCAGTGCCCCCTTGACAAACGTCACCACGTATCAGTCCAGGGACCTATTTGCGTTGGAGGGCGTTTTTGATGAGGGTGAGGGCGGTGCTGGCCGCGTTGGCGAACGCTGCGTCTGTCTGTGGGTCGGTGGTCGGCCTGGCGAACCAGTTGAGCGTCAAGGCAAAGAAGACCCAGCGGTCGTCGAAGAACATGCCACCGGGCACACTGATGGCGTGGAACCCTGGCACGTCGATACTGCCGCCTTTGACATATGCGCTGACGCCGAGCGGCAGCGGTACCAGGTAAATGGCGTCACCGAGGCTGAGGATGCGATGAAACTCGTTGAGGGTTTCGGGATGTTTGAAAAAGTCCCCGACCAGGGCCCGTGAGTAGTAGGACACCAGGTCGTCGCCGGATGAGGCGAGACTTTGAACCCGGTTCAAAGGTTGGTTGACGAACGGTCCGTCGATGCCTGCGGTGAGCTCGGCCCAGGTGAAGGTCTTGTAGTCTTTCGCGCCAAGTAGATAGCCGATGAACGACCTCGTGCTGTCTGGCACCAGCGTCTTGCTTAGACCCGCGGAGGCGATGAACGCACGAACCTTGTCGATTCCGACGGCTTTGATCGACATGTCGGTGCCGGTGTTGTCGCTGTGGTTGATCATCGCTTCCAGCGCCGTGCGGTGTGAGACCTGACCGATGAGATTCGGGGGGTTGAAGGTGGCGCTGTCGACGTTCCAGACGCTGGCGTTAAGGTCTAGGAAGGCGCTGCTGAGGGTGTTTACCACTCCGGGCCCGTCAAGTTGCCGCAGCGTTTCGCAGAGCACGAAGGTCTTAAAAGCGCTTCCGATGAACAACTGTCGGGCTGAATTCGACGACAGCGAGAAGCCTTTGTCGCCGTTAGCAGCAGGGGCTAAAAACTTTACTGACAGCACGCCGGGCAGACCCTTAAAGGCGTCCATCACTCGCCGCCCCAGGTGGGGATCGACAGCGTTTGCTCCGCCTGCTGCTGCCGGCATGGCGTTCAGCAAAGGCAGTGCGCTTAGCGCTGTCGCTCCGCCGGCTGCGATGAAGGTTCGCCTGGACTGTGCCATCTGCCCCTCCGTAGTGGGTTCGGTTGAGTCGCTGGGTTAAGTGAGTGCCAGGGTCGTCGCCGTGCTGGCCTGCCGGCGCTGTGTGCCGGCTAATTTGCCTGGGGGAAGACACCGGCTGTGCACAGGGCGTAGGTGAGGCCGCTCGGGGCGACACCGCCCAGATTCGGGTAAGAGAAGTGCGTCTTGCCGCCCCCGCCAAACTGCGTTCCGAGCAGGAAGAACAGCAAGCTGTTGGACTTGACGGTGACCAGTTGGCCGTTGGCGGGGACGCCATTGGCGACGCTGCCGGCGGTCGGTGTGACCTGTCCGATGGTGCACAAGCGTCCAGTACCGGCGACGGCGGTTTGGGTTCCGACCCCGAACCGGTGGGTCGTCACCAGCGTGGAGCCCGGGTTCGGGTCAGCACCTGGTGCAGCTTCGGGATACCTCCCGAAATTGCAGTAAGAGTAGGTGAGGCCGCTCGGGGCCGCGCGCCCAAGATTCGGAACCGCGAACGTCGTGCGATGGTTGCCGCCATAGCGGTTGCCGTACAGGCTGTACAACGCCAGGTTCGACTCGATGGAAAGTATTTGACCGTCGGCCGGGACGCCGTTAGCGACGGACCCGGCGTTGAGGATGATCTCGCCGAGAGTGCAAGATCGGCCGCTGCCGGCGACCGCTTTCTGGGTGTCCGTTCCGAACCGGTGGGTCGTCTGCAACGTCGGCTGCGGTCGCGGGTTCTGGTCGGCTTGGGGGAACACCGGATCCCCGTGGGTGCAGACGGAGTACGTCAACCCGTTCGGGGTGGCGCTGCGGAGGTTCGGGAGACCGAACGTGGTCTTGCCGTCGCCGCCGAACTCGATGCCGAGCAGCTTGTACAGATCCTCGTTTGCGCTGATGCTCAACAGTTGACCGTCGGCCGGGACGCCGTTAGCGACGGACCCGGCGTTGAGAATGACCTCTCCGAGCGTGCAGCGCTGACCAGCCCCAGCCTTTGCGATCTGAGTTCCCACCCCGAACCGATGACCGCCCGCCACCGCAGTCGCGGCTCCGGCGCCAGCAGTCGCCACGAAGACTGTTGCAACACTCAGGGTAGATACGATGCCGATGACACGGCGTTTGCGTAATACCCGCGGAAGCGGCCGAACCGCCGACATAACGTCCCCCCGACAACACGGTCTAAACCAACCGTCACAAGATGCCACGGAATCATAGGCAGCAACGGGCGAACCCAACGATTCGTACGGTGTCCGAATGGTCCAAAGGGTCGGGTAGTTGTTTGACCGGCGCGGCCTTAGCGAGTGAGCGGTGCGGCCGACCTCGGCGTCGTGAAGATTCCGCCGCAGTGCCCGCAAGCGAACTGCTACGCGGAGAGATCGGTGCACACGGTCAGAGCCGAGCTCACCGACCGCATGCTGGTCTTTAGCCGGCGGCATCTCACAGCGATGCTGACTGAGTACGTCGAGCACCAACACCCAACGGCCGCACCGCGGACAGCAACTCCGCCCGCCTCTACCTCCGCCGATCCCCGACGAGCCGGAAGTCGCATCCGCCTACCGTCGCCCTATCCTCGGCGGACTCATAGACGAATACCACTACGCGGCATTGGCCCGGTGGAGGCGGGACCTCGCAGCTGACTATTGGAACCCCACAGGGTGATGATTCGATAGAGGAAACGCGCCGACACACCCGTGATCACTCAGGGCTGATCCTGCACGTCACGCCGACCACCACACTTCTGGAACCCAACAGGATGGACCCGAAGGATGGCGTGTTGTGTCTCGTCGATCAACTGCTCGGACCAGAGCGGCCGGTATAGGCCGTGTTCGGCGATGCGCAGCAGGGTGTCTGCTAGCGACACGGGTACGAGCGCGCACGCATCCAGCAAAGCGGCGTACACCGGCCGTCAGGATCCTTGGTTGCGCTGCCGGGCTTGTTTGAGGGCTTTGGTGTAGTCCGAGGGTGCGGCCTCATACAGGCCGGCGGAGACGGCGTCGCGTGTCATCGCGTCGAGCGCTGCGCGCCGTTGTTCTCGAGCCTGATCGCGGCAGGCCAAGACGTCTGCTAGGCGAACCCTGCGGTGACGACCGGGCTGTTCGTAGGGGATCTGCCCGGTCTCCTGGAGCTTGAGGTGACCGAACGTTGCACGCTGCGGCCGCGGGTCGCGTCGAAGCCGACCACGATCCGGATCTCCCACACGCCGGGGCTGCGTTCACGGATCGAACCCGACCCGCGTGCCAACCTGGTTAACGTCCCCACCATCCCTATAACGGCGAGCCATCCCTATAGCTATAGGGATTGTTATAGGGATGGAGGGCCGGCACCGAGGGCGACTAGGGGGCAATCACGCCCCTGAGCTGCATAAATAGAGTGCGCTCGACAGTGCGCTCGACAGGATTCGAACCTGCAACCTTCTGATCCGTAGTCAGATGCTCTGTCCGTTGAGCTACGAGCGCGTGAACCCGAATCGGGCCCACTCACGGCTACGCACGATACCGGACCGGCGTGCAGGCTCGCCCAGGACCGCCCGGCACCCGGCGGGTTCAGAAGGGAACCGGCGTCTCCAGCAGGCCCTGACCTGCGCGTCGACCAGCGATCGTGCGGCAGAAGTCGACCGCATCCAGCTCGATCGTGGGGCCGCCTGATCCGAAGGTCCACGAGCCCCCGGCGGGTCCACTCAGCACGACGGAGCAGGGCTGCCCGTGGCGACTTGCCCACTCGCGGACGACATCGTCGACGAGGATGCCGTCGTGATCGGGCGTCAGCTCGGGTTCGCGGCCCACGGCTGCGGCGATGTCCATGCGGTGCATCCAGGGGTCGCGCGTCAGGATGACATCGGTCAGGTAGCCCAGCAACCAGGGCTCGATTCCGTCCGTCTCCGCCGCCGGCACCGTCCGGCGACGACGGAGGACGCTCGGGATGCGGCGGCGACCTTTGGCGGCCTTCGGCCCGGCCTTCTGGAACTGGATCAGGATGTGCTGGGGATCGAGATCGGAGCGCTCCTCGACCTGCAGCCCGGTGAGCGCGTCGATGAACAGGCCGCCGCGCTTCTTGGCTTCCTTCATCTGTCGGCGGGTCTCAAACGGGGACGCCGACATGTCGGCCATGCCGAGGATGTGGGTCGACATGGCGCGAACGTCCCAGCCGGGGCAGTCGGTGGGCCGCTTCCAGTCTTCGGATGTGAGCGTCTGAAGCTGGGCGGTGAAGCGGTCGTATTCCGTGGCGGCCAGCTGCATGGCAGTCCGGTGATCAAGGACGGGTTCGCGGGCCGTACCCATGGGTCAGCTCGCCACTGACGGCTCGCCCGCGACGCAGCCGAAGCGCTGCTCGTAGACGTCAGCCATGGTGCGCAGCAGTCCGGCGCAGTCGCCGTTGTAGGACGAACCATGCATGACTGCAAGGGTTTTCGGCTCGAGGTCGGCCAGTCGCCGCAGTGTCGTGGGCACGGCCGGACCGAGCGAGGTTTGGTGAAAGATCTCCTCGGCCAGGATCGCGGCGTCGACCAGATCTGCGTTGGTGACGGCCGGGCCCTCGCCGATCTGGGTGCACAGATCGCCGCAGAAAAGGGTCTTGGTCTCCTGCTCGAACAGCAGCTGCGACTCCCAGTTGTGCGGCACGTGCGGGGTGGCCAGTTCAAGCACGCGGTAGCCGGATGGGCCACCTCCGAGCTCGAGGACGTCACCGTCGTTCATCGCTCGGGGTGGGCGGTCGCACAGGTCGTTGACCGACACCATGCACCCGAGCGCTCCATGCACCACCTGGGCATCGGGCGCCGCAGCGAGGAACTCATTGACCGAGCCGCATTCGTCAGCCTCGACGTGTGCGAACGACAGCCACCGCAGCCGATCGATCGGCATGACTTCTTCGATGCCAGCGCGTACCAGCGGGAAGATCTGACGCATCCCCAGATGGAAGAGCAGTGGTTCCTCGGCGTCGACGAGGAACTGGTTGAACGAGAAGCCGCCGGGCGCGACCTCGGGGATCACCGTGGAGATCCGGTAGATCCGGTCTGCGATCTGATCGACCTGTGCTTGCACGAGAAGCTCCTTTTCTTAGCTGGGCTGGGGACTGAAGTGGTGAAGAAACATGGAGACAAGGACGGGTAGCTCGGACGTGTACGTGCCGCCGTCGAAGCCTTCCTGCGGAGCGTTGGCCAGCTGCTGCGTGACGACTCCGCTAATCAGAATCGTCCATAACCGCAGTGCCTCATCGACATCGATGTCGGGCCGGAGTGCTCCCGAATCTCTCAGCGTGCAAAAGATTTCGCGGCCGCGCGCTAACGCTTCGACGGCTGGAACGTACGCGTCAGGCGCTGGCTCATAACCAGGAATAGGCCGCCAGTGCATGAGCTGCGAATAAGCCGGGTGTTCCACCGACCAGCGGGTGAAAGCTTCGGCGAAGGCGACGGCATATGCGGTGAGAAGCGCGGGCGTGGTGGGCGGATCGGGGAGTGCATCGAGTGTGGCCGCCAACTCGGTCCAGCCCCGTGAGAAGAGCGCGTCGTAAAGGGCGTGTTTGGAGTCGAAGTAGCCGTAGAGAGAGGGGGTCCGGATGCCCATGCGCCGGGCCACCTCTCCCAGCGAAAGCCCCGCCGCGCCCTGCTCGCCCATCAGCTCGATGGCCACTTGGAGGATCTGCTCGATGGTCTCCTCCCGGCGGCGGTGGCGCCGGTCCAGCCGGACGGGTTCTGCGGACACAAGCAGAAGGATTACCTAATACCATTAGGAAGTCAATATGGTCGACCCACCCAATTTCGCCGGCACAGACCCGAGTCCGCCTAACGTCTGCAGCATGACCCTGCGGATCGGTGTCGTGATCCTTCCTGACCTCAGCTGGCCCGAGTTCCGCGACCGCAGTCGTGAAGCGGAGCAACGTGGGTTCGAGGCCGTTTGGACCTATGACCATCTGAGCTGGCGAACGTTGCGCGACGGCCCGTGGTTCGGAGCGATTCCGCTGCTGACAGCCGCCGCCGCCAGCACAAAGAAGATCCGGCTCGGAACGCTGGTCACCAGTCCCAATTTTCGCCATCCCGCCTTGCTCGCCAAGGATGCGATGACGCTTGACCAGATCAGCAGTGGCCGCCTCGATCTGGGAATCGGTGCCGGCGGACCCGGATGGGACGCCACCGCACTCGGCAACCCGCCGCCAACACCACGGGTGCGAACCGAGCGTTTCGAGGACTTCATCCGCGCACTCGACGTCATGCTGCGCGAGCCACGAGGCTCCTACGCGGGGCACTACTACCAGGCGCCCGAGTACCGAACGCTGCCTGGCTGCGTTCAGCAGCCGAGGGTGCCGTTCACGGTTGCTGCCGCCGGTCCACGCGCTTTGGACCTGGCTGCCGCCTACGGCTCCCGCTGGGTGACGGTGGGACCTGGGATAGGTGGTGGGAGCGCCGAGGCCTGGTTCGCGAAAGTCGAGGAACAGGTCAAACGCCTCGATGATGCGTGCACCGCTAACGGACGTGACCCACTGGAGGTCGGGCGGATGGCGCTGGTTTCGCTGGAGTCGGCGTGGGCGTACGGGACGGTGGACCGCTGGCGGGAGTTCGACGGGCGGATTACCGAGCTGGGCTTCACCGACGTGGTCATTCACTGGCCACGACCTGATGACGAGGCGCTGCCTGGCTGCGACCCGGCTGTCTTCGACGCAATCAGTGCTGCTTTATGAGCGCCGCCAGCGACGTCATGGACCTGGACGATCCCGATGAGCGGGCCATCGTCGCCACGGTGCGGGATTTCGTCGACAGCGACGTTCGGCCGGTCGCCCAGGAGCTCGAACACGCCAACACTTATCCCGAACAACTCATCGAGACCATGAAAGGGCTCGGCATTTTTGGGCTCGCCGTCCCCGAGCCTTACGGTGACGTCCACGTGTCCACCCCCTGCTACGCGCTCGTGACGGAGGAGCTCGCGCGTGGCTGGATGAGCCTGGCCGGCGCCATGGGCGGCCATACCGTCGTCTGCAAGTTGCTGACGGCCTTCGGCACCGACGATCAGCAGCAGCGCTACCTTCCTCGGCTGGCAACTGGTGAGCTCCGAGCGACGATGGCCCTCACCGAGCCCGGGGGCGGCTCGGACCTGCAAGCCATGCGTACGACCGCCCGTGGCGACGCGAGCGGCTACGTCATCAACGGTTCGAAGACCTGGATCACCAATGCCCGCCGCGCAGATCTGGTGGCACTGCTGTGCAAGACCGATCCGTCAGCGGATCCACCGCATCACGGGGTCAGCATCCTGCTGGTCGACAAGACCCAGGGGCTCGAGGGATTCGACGTCTCGCGCGATCTTCCCAAGCTGGGCTACAAGGGCGTCGAGAGCTGCGAGCTGAACTTCTCCGATGCTCGGGTGCCGGCCGACGCGCTGCTCGGCGGCGAAGAGGGCCGCGGCTTCGCCCAGATGATGAAGGGACTGGAGATCGGCCGTATCCAGGTCGCCGCCCGGGCCACCGGAGTCGCGCGGGCGGCGCTTGATGACGCGCTTCGCTATGCCCAGGACCGGGAAAGCTTCGGCCAACCCATCTGGCAGCACCAGTCCGTCGGAAATCTGCTCGCCGATATGGCTACCCGGCTCACGGCCGCCCGCCGGTTGCTTATTTACGCAGCGGAACGTGCTGATTCAGGCGGACGCGCCGATATGGAAGCAGGCATGGCCAAGCTCTTCGCCTCAGAAGCGGCGATGGAGATTGCCATCTCGGCGATGAGGATCCATGGGGGCTATGGCTATTCGACGGAATTCGACGTCGAGCGCTACTTTCGAGACGCCCCGCTCATGATCGTCGGCGAGGGCACGAACGAGATCCAGCGCGGCGTGATCGTCCGTCAGCTGGTGGCTCGCGGCGGGCTGGACTGACGGGCTTGCGAGACGACGTTCAGCTAAGCCACAGTCAGTTCGAACAGACTTCGCCTAAAGCGCCGGTATCCGCCGGCATCGCAGCAGGGAGCGACACGTGATCGAAGCGCGCGGCTTGGTCAAACGTTATGGCCCCAAGACGGCGGTCGACGACCTGACGTTCACCGTGCGTCCGGGGACAGTCACCGGCTTTCTCGGTCCTAACGGTGCCGGCAAGTCGACCACCATGCGCATGATCATCGGACTGGACGCCCCGACGGCGGGTTCGGTCACCGTCAACGGCAAGCGCTACGTCGAGCACAAGGCGCCCTTGCACGAGGTGGGCGCCCTGCTGGAAGCCCGCTCGATCCACACCGGCCGCACCGCGCGTAACCACCTGCTGAGCCTCGCCAAGACCCACGGCATCACCTCCAAGCGGGTCGATGACGTGCTGGGATTCGTCGGTCTGACGGACGTCGCCCGCAAGCGTGCCGGCGGCTTTTCACTCGGCATGGGTCAGCGGCTGGGCATCGCCTCGGCGCTGCTGGCCGACCCCGAAACGGTCGTGCTGGACGAGCCGGTCAACGGACTTGACCCCGAGGGCATCCACTGGATCCGCGGCCTGCTCAAAGGGCTGGCGGCCGAAGGACGCACCGTCTTCATCAGCTCCCATCTGATGAGCGAGATGGCGCTGACCGCGGAACGGCTCGTGGTCGTCGGCAGGGGACGGCTTATCGCCGACACCACGGTCGCCGACTTCACCGCGCAGGCCTCCAGCGACATCGTCAAGGTGCGTAGTCCATCCCCCGATCAGTTACGCGACCTGCTGATCAAGGCCGGCGCCAGCATCACGGCCGCTCCCGAGGACACCAAGGCGCCCGGGGCCGATGACTCAGGTCTGCTGTATTTCAGCGGGATGACCAGCGCGGAGATCGGCGACGTGGCGGCGGCGCAAGGCGTTGCGCTGCACGAGTTGACGCCGGTCTCCGCGTCGCTGGAGGAAGCCTTCATGGCGCTGACGAGTGAGTCCGTCGAGTACGGCGGAGACCGGTCCTCCACAGCAACTGGAGCGAAAGCATGAGCACGCCGACGCTGACCTCCGGCACCCCCCGCAGTCCGATCTCCCGCGGCGGCGTGGTCGTCCACAACGTCAACCAGATGCGAGTGATCCGGTCCGAATGGACCAAGCTCCGCTCGCTGCGTTCCACCGTGTATTCACTGCTCGCAGCCTTCGTGATCGTCGTCGGCCTCGGCATTCTGATCAGCGCCGCTCGGGCGGGCCACCTGGATCGGGAGTCACTCTCCGACCGGCTGACCTTCGACGCGACAGCCACCAGTTTGAGCGGGGTCTTCCTTGCGCAGCTCGCGATCGGCGTGCTGGGCGTCATGCTGATCACCGGTGAATACGCGACGGGCATGAACCGCGCCACCTTCGCCGCGGTTCCGCGCCGGCTGCCGGTGCTATGGGCCAAAGCGATCGTCTTCGCCGTGGTCTCGGTCGTCCTGATGCTGGTTGCCTGCTTCGCGGCTTTTCTGGGCGGGCAGGCCACGTTCAAGAACAAGCGGATCGACGGAAGACTGATCGAGGCGCATCTTTCGCAGCCCGGGGTGACGCGGGCGGTGATCGGAGCAGCGCTTTACCTGACGGTCGTGGGACTGCTGGGCCTCGCGCTGGGTGCCCTGCTCCGCAATACCGCGGGGGCCATCGCGACCCTCTTCGGCCTGCTGCTCATTCTCCCGCTGATCGTGCATTTCCTGCCTTCGAGCTGGAGCGACAAGATCGACAAGTACCTGCCTGGAAGCGCGGGCCAGGCGGTGCTGAACGTGGTTCCTGATCACACATCGCTCTCACCCTGGGCCGGTTTCGCGGTCTTCTGCGGCTACACGGTCATTGCGTTGATCGCCGCGGCCATTCTTTTGCGACGTCGTGACGCCTGAGGTTCCCGTCACAGATTGCTCGAGAAACTCTCAGTAACCGGCTGATTCAGGTTGCGTCGATAGCCTGCAACCCATGTCCGCCATGGCTCATTGGTGCTATCGACACCGCCGCATCGTCCTGGCCGCCTGGCTGCTGATCTTCGTGGGAATCGGCGTGATCAGCCGGGGGGTGGGCGCGGATTACGCCAGCTCCTTCTCCCTACCGGCGACCGATTCCACTCGTGCCCTCAACCTGCTGAAGGCTGAATTCCCCGCGGCGTCGGGCGAGGCCGACACGATCGTGTGGCGGGCGAAAAACGGAAGAGTGACGGACCCGGACGTCAAGGCACGGATTACCCCGATGCTGAATGAGGTCAGCAAGCTCCCGCACATCCAGGCAGTCGTCAGTCCGTACACCGAAGAGGGCGCCCGCCAGATTTCCAAGGACGGAACGATCGCGTTCGCGACGGTGAATTTCGATGGCACCGGCCGGGCCGTCCCGACCAGCGCCGCGAAGGCCGTCATCGACAAGGCGCAGTCAGTCGCTACTTCGGACCTCCAAGTCGAGCTGGGAGGCGCGGCGATCCAGGACGCGGCCGGCCGCCCGGCCACCGGGGTTTCCGAGCTGATCGGTGTCATCGCTGCGGGTGTGGTGATCTTCCTGGCGTTCGGGTCCCTGCTGGCGATGCTGCTGCCGCTGCTCACCGCACTGATCGCGATCGGCAGCGGCCTCTCGCTCGTAGCACTCATGTCACACGTCTTCAGCATCGCGGAATTCGGACCTACCTTGGCGACCCTGATCGGACTGGGTGTCGGGGTCGATTACGCGCTCTTCATCGTGAGCCGCCACCGGGCGAATCTGCGACGCGGGATGGACGTCGAGACCTCGACCGCCCTCGCGATCAATACCTCCGGCCGAGCCGTGATCTTCGCCGGCGTGACGGTGATCATCGCGTTGCTCGGCCTGTTCATCGTGGGCGTTTCCTTCCTTTACGGCCTCGCCGTGTCCGCCGCGATCGTGGTCGCGTTCACGGTGATGGCGTCCGTGACGCTGCTGCCCGCGCTGCTCGGCTTCTTCGGAATGAAGGTGCTCAACCGCCGTACCCGGGCGCAGCTCGCCGCCGACGGGCCGACCGGTCCCGACAGCGAGCTCTCGCCGCGCTGGTGGGCCTGGGGCAAGTTCGTGGAACGCCATCCAGTCGTCCTCGCGACGGGCGCCGCGCTGATCCTCGTGCTGCTCGCGATCCCCTTCTTGTCATTGCGCCTCGGAGCCTCCGACGAGGGCAACAATCCCAAGTCCACCACCACCCGGCAGGCGTATGACCTACTCGCCGAAGGGTTCGGTCCCGGCTTCAACGGCCCGTTCACCGTGGCGGCGGCGACGACGAGCGCCGCAGATCTGCCCCAGCTGGAGAAGCTCGCGACTGCCATCCGTGAGACCCCAGGAGTCGAGTCGGTCAGGCCGCCGAGGATGTCTCCCAGCGGGCACGCCGGGATCATCAACGTGTACCCGACCACCAGCCCGCAGGACGCCAAGACCACGTCATTGCTGCACCACTTGCGCAAGGTCGTCATCCCGCAGACGCTGCCGGGCAAGCACGTCTACGTCGGTGGCCTGACCGCGATCTTTGCTGATTTCACGACGGTGGTCGCCGGCAAGCTGCCGCTGTTCATCGGTGTGGTGGTGGGACTTGCTTTCATCCTGCTGGCCATTGCTTTCCGCAGCCTGCTGATCCCGCTCACGGCGTCGATCATGAACCTGCTCGCTGCCGGCGCGGCCTTCGGCGTGGTGACGGCCGTCTTCCAATGGGGCTGGGGCGGATCGATCATTGGCATCGGCAAGGAGGGGCCGGTGGAGCCGTTCCTGCCGGTCATGATGTTCGCGATTCTGTTCGGTCTGTCTATGGATTACGAGGTCTTCCTGGTCTCGCGAATACATGAGGAATGGCTGCACACCGGCGACAATTCCGGTGCCGTCACCCGCGGCCAGGCTGAGACCGGACAGGTCATCACCGCCGCCGCCAGCATCATGGTGCTGGTCTTCGCGTCCTTCGTCTTCGGCGGCGAACGCATCATCAAGGAGTTCGGAATCGGCCTGGCTGCGGCGATTCTGCTCGACGCCCTCCTGGTGCGCACCATCCTGGTGCCGGCAGTCATGCACCTGGGCGGCAAGTCCAACTGGTGGATCCCGCGCTGGCTGGACAAGGCCTTGCCGCGGGTTTCGGTCGAAGGGCCGGGCGACGACCAGGATCCCGCTACCGCTCCGCCGCCGCCCCGAACCCCCGCACCCGTCTAGCTGGTGGGAGCCGTCAGGTCGTAGACCGTCTGGCCGCCCACGGTCGTGGTCTTGAAGTGCGACTCGACCCAGCTGGCGATGGAGCTGCTGGTCCCGGACGAGCCGCGACCGCCGCCGAAGCCACCGCCACCTATGAAGTAGTGGATCTTGCCCTCGGCGACCCACTTCTGGAACTGGGCCAGTGTGGGGCTGGGGTCAGTGCCGTTGAAGCCACCGATCGCCATGACGGGCTTGTTCGTGGCGAGCTGGATACCGGCCGCGTTGTTGGCGCCGACGGTCGCTGCGACCCACGTGTATTTGCTGGAGTTCTCCACCAGCAGGGCCTTCAGAGCCGCTGACGGGGTCGAGGCGTCGAGCAGCCCGCCCAGGCCGCCACCGCCAAAGCCACCGAAGCCACCGAAGCCACCAGTTGCACCACCGGCAGCATTGGGAACGGTCCGGGTCGCAGCGCCAGCACCGCCGCGGCCGAAGCCACCCCGGGCACCTGCACGACCGCCGAAGCCGCCGCCGAATCCGCCGCCAGCCGCTGCCGGCCCAGCGGTCGGAATGGCGCCGCTCTTGCCCGTCGACGCTGTAGCGATCGAGTACGCCGCGGGTCCCGCCAGGCCGATGCTGATCGCGATGGTGATGGCGATGACCGACGCCACCCGCGACATCCGTGGCATCGCCGCGATGAAGCCGGCGACACCCAGCCCGCCCATCAGGACGACGAAGCGCAGCCAGGAATTCCAGTCAGAGGTCCGCTGCAGCAGCAGGTAGGACCAGATGGCAGCGGCGCCGATTCCGAGCGCCAGGAACAGCCGGGCCGTCAACTGCTGGCGGTATTGCCAGAACGAGTAGCCACCGATGCCGACGAGCGCGCCGATCGCCGGCGCCAGCGCCACTGTGTAGTACTGGTGGAAGATGCCGGCCATGAAGCTGAAGGTCAGTCCGGTGGCCACCAGGTAGGTGCCCCAGAGCAGGACCGCGGCTCGTCGCCCGTCGGTGCGAGGCATGCGCCGCGAGAGCCAGAGCAGGCCGACCATGAAGATCAGCGCGGTCGGGATGAGCCACGAGACTTGGCCGCCGATCTCGGCGTTGAACATCCGGGTGATCCCGGTGATGCCCCACATGCCGGTGCCGCCGGGACCGCCGCCGCCTCCGACACTGCCGGTCTCATTGCCGTTGATGCGGCCGAGTCCGTTGTAGCCGAAGATGAGGTTGAGGATCGAATTGTCCTGCGAGCCGCCGATGTAGGGACGATCGCTCTTGGGCCACAGGGTGACGATCGCCACCCACCAGCCGGCGGACACGATGATTGCGACACCGCTGTAGAGCACCTGCCGGACGCGCCGCCACCACGAGGTGGGAGCGGCGAACAAATAGACCAGGGCGAAGCCGGGCACGACCAGGAACGCCTGCAGCATCTTGGCCAGGAAGCCGAAGCCGATCAGAACGCCGGCCAGCACGATCCATTTGGTCTGCGCCTTTTCCAGCGCCCGCGTCATGGCGTACGCGCTGGCGACGAGAAGCAGGGCGAGCATCGCGTCCGGGTTGTTGAAGCGGAACATCAGAGTCGCCACGGGAGTAAGGGCCATCACGGCGCCGGCGATGAGTCCCGCACTCGGACCGAAGCGCCGCTTGACGGTCGCGTAGAGCAATCCGACCGCCGCGACGCCCATCAGGGCCTCCGGGACCAGGATGCTCCAGGAGTTCACCCCGAAGATCCGCGCCGCGATATCCGGGATCCAGAGGAACGCGGGGGGCTTGTCGACGGTGATGGCGCTGCCACCGTCGAAGGAGCCGAAGAAGAAGGCCTTCCAGCTCGTCGACCCGGCCTGCACCGCCGCCGAATAGAAAGCGTTGGCATAGCCGGAAGCCGCCAGATTGATGATGTAGAGCAGTCCGGTGGCTGTCAGCAGTCCCAGCAGCGCTGGGCGGGCCCACCTCGGGTCCTCGGCCGGGCCGGCGTAAAGGCGCCGCCAACGCCCGGTTCCCGAGGTCGCCGCATCCCCCTGCCGCTGAGCTTGGTCAAACGGCTGCTCCGGCACCGCGGAATCTGTGGGTGCTGGTGAGGTGATGGTCATGGCCGCCCCTTCGGGTGGTCGTCTTTGGGCACATGACTACCGTCGACCAGCGCCCAGGGACGGTGCTGAACGCTACCTGTGCAACTGCTATGAAGGGCGAGGGAGCGCCGACCGTCAGCTGGCGCGTAAATGAGCCCGCTGGCCCTGCTTGCCAAACAGGCTGAGGAACTCGACCGCGTCGTCGTTGGCGTTGCCGAACCAGTGGGGGACGCGCGTATCGAACTCCGCAGCCTCCCCGGGTGAGAGCACCAGGTCCCGTTCCCCCAGCACGAGTCGCAGATGGCCACTCAGCACGTAGAGCCAGTCATAGCCCTCGTGGGTGCGCAGGTCCGGCGGCCCGGGCCGGGCCCGCCGGGGGAGCAGCATCTTGAAGGCCTGCACGCCTCCGGCTCGCCGAGTCAGCGGAATGAGCGTCATCCCATGCTGGGTGACCGGCCGCAGATGCACCCGCGGATCGCCCGACGGTGGCGCTCCGACCAGCTCGTCCAGCGGAATCGCATAGAACCGGGCAAGCGGTAGCAGTAGCTCCAGGGTCGGCCGGCGCGTCCCCGATTCCAGTCGCGAGAGCGTGCTGACGGAGATTGCCGTCGCCGCCGAAAGATCGGCCAGGGTGGTATCGCGTTGGCGCCGAAGCGCCCGCAGCCGGGGGCCGACTGCTGTCAGGACGGTGTCGAGGTCGGCTCCAGCCGGCTCAGGCTCCGCAGAGCTTGCCATAGTGGCAACATTACTTGCTTATTTGGCGTTTCTGAAGGCATGGTCGTCACGGAGGTAGACGATGACCCACGATCACAACACTGACGACGAAGAGATGTTCACGCCCGAGTTCTGGGACGCCCGCTACGGCGCGATCGACAGGCTTTGGAGCGGCAATCCCAATCCCCAACTGGTCGCCGAGGCCACCGATCTGGCCCCCGGTACTGCGCTGGACGTCGGCTGCGGGGAGGGAGCTGACGCGATCTGGCTCGCGTCCCAGGGCTGGCAGGTCACGGCGGTGGATGTGTCGCAGGTGGCGCTGCGCCGGGGCGCCGACCACGCCGAGCAAATCGGCCGGGACGTGGCAGAACGCATCAGTTGGGAGCAGGCTGACGTCTCGACCTGGGATCCGGCACCGCGGCAATTCGATCTGGTGACGGCGCAATTCATGTACCTGCCGCCGCCGGATCTCAAGGTCCTGCATGAGCGATTGGCCGCCGCTGTGCGCCCCGGAGGGTCGTTGCTGATCGTGGGCCACCACCCCGTGGACCTTGAGACGATGAGCCGCGGGCCGAAGCATGCGGCGATGTTGTTCACGGCTGAGCAGGTAGCCGCGACGCTTGCTTCTGCGGATTGGAGTTTGAAGGTTGTGGACACCCGGCCGCGGCAGATCCTTCATGAGGGCCGGCCCGCCACCTTCCACGACGCGGTGCTTCACGCCGTACGACACTGACCGCGTGGACCACTTCCGCAACGGCCGATTGACCTTTCCGGTGATCGACGCCGAGCCCGTTGCCGGTGCTGCCAATGGTGAGGTCGTCGTGCTGCTGCACGGCTTTCCGCAGGCCGCCTCGTCGTGGAACGCGCTGATCCCGGCCCTCACCGAGGCGGGTTACCGCGTACTCGCGCCGGATCAGCGCGGGTACGCACGGGGGGCACTCCCGAAGCGACGCCGCGATTACGCGATGCCACACCTCGTCGGCGATGTGCTTGCGCTGCTGGACGAGGCGGGTCCGGAAAAGGCTCACGTCGTCGGCCATGACTGGGGTGGGGCTGTCGCCTGGTCACTCGCCGCGCACGCTCCAGAGCGGCTGCACTCGTTGACGGTGCTCTCGACGCCCCATCCTGCGGCGATGGTCAAGGCGGTGCGGACCAGTGGCCAGGGCGCGAAGTCCTTGTACATGCTCTTCTTTCAGCTTCCGTGGCTGCCGGAGAAGCTGCTCAATCCCCAGACCACGGCGGGCCGCAAGCGACTGGTCGGTTCACTACGCGGGTCAGGTCAGGATCGCCCCGCCGCCGAGCGCGACGCTGACCAGATGGCTGCGCCCGGAGTGTTAACGGGCGCGCTGAACTGGTATCGCGGACTGCCTTTCAGCGGCAAGGTCGCCGGCCGAATCGAGGTTCCGACCCTCTATCTCTGGGGTCGTCAGGACAAGTTCCTGGGTCGCAAGGCGGCCGAGCTCACTGCTGAGTACGTCATCGGCCACTTCACGTTCCGGGAGCTCGACGGAGGCCATTGGATCCAGGGCGACGTCGCCGAGCCGCTACTCGCCCACCTTTGCTTGCGAACGGCAGCAAATCAGGCGGCGTCTTGCAGGAGGACTTCGACGGCGTAGTGCAGGTGGAGCTGGTCGACGGCGTGGGGTGGCAGGGTTTCGGGTCGGATGGCGGCTGCGGGGTCAAGGTCGCAGGCGGGATGCCAGGGTGGGGTCGGCTGGTGTGGGACGGCAGTGCCAGTGCCGGTGGTGACGGTCAGGATCCGGGTGGCCGGGTCCAGGCTCAGCCGAATGTTTTCGGTGTGAATGAGGGTGTGATGCCGGCTGCAGACCAAGGCCAGGTTCGCCAGGTCGGTGCGGCCTCCGCGGGCCCAGAAGATCACGTGATGAGCGTGCAGCTTGCGGGTGCGGGTGCAGGAGGGGTAGCGGCATTGGTGACCGTCGACGGCGGCCAGTAGGTCACGTAACGCCTGGTCAGGCTCTCGCAGCCGGCGTCCGGCGTCGCGCCTGGTCAGGTCGCTGCTGGTGAACCGGCGCAGGGTCACCCCGCCGGGCAACGTCAAAAGCGGGCTCTGCACAGCAGGGGGTATCAGCTCCCCGTCCGGCAGCCGGACCCAGCCTAACAGTGGGTCGATCTGGACCGTGAGAGCAGCACGGTCTCGGCGGGTTCGAGTGGGATGCTTGGACGCCCGGCGCCGAAGGTAGGCGGCGCACATGGTCAGGAACCCTTCCCCGGCAGTGGCCCGCGACGCAAACTCAGGCGCGGAATCAGCCGCAGAATCTTCCGCGGAAGATTTCGCCGGCGCTTTGAGGGCTTTGAGGGCTTCGGCGTCGAGATCGGCGCGGGCGGCCTCGACTGCGGCTAGCACCGCGACGCCGTCTTCCGCCGAGACCCGAATGGTCAGGCACAGCGATCCGTCGTCGGGGTCATACCGCACCTTCACCTTCGGCCGCACGACCGCCGGGGGGTCACCGGCTCGGCGGGCTTTCTCAGCTTCGGTCAGCTTGCGGGCCCGCCGGATGCCGCGGACGAGCCTTTCGAGTTGGCTGCCGGAGGCGTGCCGGGCAACATCGACCCATCGGGCCTCATCGTCACCGTTGGCGACCCGGGTGATGGCCCGCACCTGGGTGAAGGACAGCCTTCCAGCGGCGAACTCGGTAAACGTCAACGGCAGTTCACGCAGTCGGCGGGCGATACGGACTCTGTCGGACGCGGCTTTCAGGCCCATCCCCATGCGCCAGGCCATCCAGTGCGCACAGGACAGGATCCCGGTGCCCGACCAGGCTGAACGGGCGTCGAACTCACCCAGATATGCAAGCAGCTGTGCCTCACCCGCTGCCATCCGACCCGCCCACGTCAGCAGCCGGTCCGTCACCTCATCGGCCGACAACACCAGCAGGCCCGCTGGCAAGATCAACTCAGCTGGGACATCGTCAGAAGCAGGGACGGCACCGACCGGCAAAACACTCAAAGCCCTCATATCGAAAGGCTAGAGACACCCACCGACATTCTGACAAGACCTTGCGGAGGCTCCGGGATTCGAACCCGGAGGGAGTTGAAGCTCCCAACCGCATTAGCAGTGCGGCGCCATCGACCAGGCTAGGCGAAGCCTCCAAAGCGAACGGTTGATACTAACGCACCCAGCGGCGGGGCAGGACTAGGGAGCAGTGCTCGCAAGGCTCTTGAGCACCGCGTCGCGAATGTCTCGGCGCAGCTCTCCCTCCGGCAGCGGCCCGTCGTCGGCGCCGCGTACGTAGAACGAGTCGACAACGTCTGCACCAATGGTGGAGACGATCGCCGTGCGGATGTCGAGACCCGCGCCGAGCAGTGCCTCGACCACCCGGTGCAGGACGCCCGGACCGTCCGGTGCGCGCACCTCGACGACGGTGGAATCGGTGGAGACGTCTTCGAAGCGGACCTCCGGAGGAGCCGGCGGAAGGCCGCGCCGGCTGGAGGGATAGGCCCGCTCGCGCTCGGCGAGGCGTTCGGAGAGCGGCCGACCGTCACCCGAAAGGGCAGCGGCGACATCGGCCTTCAGCCTGGCCGCTGGCGGCAGGTCGTCACCGTGGCGCGGCTGGACGGACAGCTCGATGAGCGCCCGGCCTTCCGGGCCGTTTCCGATGGCTGATGCCCGCCGGATGTCGAGCCGGTGCAGCGCGACGACTCCGGTCACCGCCGCCAGTAGGCCCATCTGATCCTGTCCGGTGGCGATGATGGTGGCCCCGTGGTCGTCGCGGTCGACGGTGACGGTGAGGGCGCCGTTCGAGCGGTTCATCAGCTCCCGTTGGGCGTCAGAGGGCTGGAAGCCGCCGCCGGCTGCCGCTGGCTTCGCGGATCCGGCGAGCACGGCCTTGACCCGGCGTACCAGGTCGGCCATCAGGCCGGCTTTCCATGGCGACCACGCGGTCGGTCCGGTCGCCCGGCCGTCGGCCTCGGCGACCGCTGCGAGTAGCTCGATCACCATCGGATCGTCGACGACCGAGGCGACGAACTCTGCAGTCGCTGGGTCTTCCAGGTCGCGCCGGCTGGCGGTGTCGGGCAGCAGGAGGTGATGGCGCGCGATGGTCACGAGCGCGGCCGTATCGGATTCGTCGAAGCCCATTTCGGTGCCGATGCGCGCCGCCAGTTCAGCGCCAACGACGCTGTGGTCTCCGGGCAGTCCCTTGCCGATGTCGTGCAGCAGGGTGCCGACGAGTAGGAGGTCCGGGCGGCTGACGTAGCGGGTGAGGCCGGCGGCGTTCGTGGCGGCTTCGACCAGATGGCGATCCACCGTGTAACGGTGATACGGGTTGCGCTGCGGCCGGCTGCGCACGTGCTCCCAGTCCGGCAGCAGGCGTACCAGGATCCCGGCGTGGTCGAGCGCCTCGACGACGGTGACCGCAGGACGACCGGCAGCGAGCATCCCGACAAACGCCTCGCGCGCCTCGAGGGGCCAGGGGACCTGGAGCGGAGCGCTCTCCTTGGCCAGCCGTGCCAGGGTGTGCGGGGTGATCGGAAGGTCGGCCACAGCGGCGGCGCGGGCAACGCGCAGCACCAGCACCGGATCGGTCGCCGGGTTAGCAGCCACGGCCAGCGCGACCTCACCGTCGTGCTCGACCACCCCCTCGTCCAACCCGCGGCGCACGACACGGCGACCGCCCCACCGACGCGGCGGCTTGAGCCCTCTGGCGGCGCGGTACCAGGCGGTGTTCCAGGCGTACGCGATCGTGCGGCCGGCATCAGCGACCTCACGGGCGAGGGCGATCGAATCGGGCAGCCCGAGCGCCTCGGCGATGCCGGTCTGCTCCTGCAGCAGCAGGCGATCTCGCCCCGTCCGGCGATGCAATTCACCGCGTACATCGAGCAGCACGGTGGCCGCCTCGAGCACGGTGGGACTCGGCGGGTCGGCCACCCAGGCGGTGGCCAGCGCGCGTATCGAACTGATGTCGCGAAGGCCTCCGCGGGACTCCTTGAGGTCGGGCTCAAGGAGAAAGGCGACCTCGCCGTGGACCCGGGCGCGTTCGGCTACTGCCTCAGCCAGCTCGGGCAGGCGTGAGGCAGCCTTCGCCCTCCAGCGTGTGCGCAGCTGGGTGGCAAGCTCCGCCGTCAGGCTCGCGTCGCCCGCGATGTGGCGCGCGTCGAGCAGACCCATCGCCGCCTTCAGATCCTCATCGGCGACGGCGATCGCCTCCGAGATCGTGCGGACGCTGTGGTCGAGCCCGATGCCGCTGTCCCAGACCGGATACCAGATCCGATCGGCGACCTCAGCGATGCTCTTGCCGCTCTTAGCGGCGGCTCGCTTCGGGTCATAGACGAGTACGAGGTCGAGGTCCGAGCCGAAGGCGGGCTCCTGACGTCCGTACGCACCGACGGCCAGCAGCGCGATGCCCGGACCGGGATCGCCCAGCAGACCCGTCAGCCATTCGTCGGCAGCGGATACCAGCTCACGCCGAAGGGCCGGCCCGACAAGGTCGGACCGGCCCTTCAGCTCGTCAAGACGGGTCTTGATCGAGTAACTCCGTTCTGCAGCGTGCCGCGCTAAATCGCGTCGCGCCCGCGTTCGCCGGTGCGCACGCGCACCACTGTGTCAATCGGGGTGACCCACACCTTGCCATCACCGATCTTGCCAGTGGCAGCCGACTTGATGATGACCTCGACAACATCTTCGAAGTCCTCATCGTCGACCAGCACCTCGATCCGCACCTTGGGGACGAAGTCCACGCGGTATTCCGCACCGCGGTAGACCTCGGTGTGACCACGCTGGCGGCCATACCCCTGGACTTCACTCACCGTGATTCCGGCGACGCCGAAACTCTCGAGAGCGGCCTTAACGTCGTCGAGCTTGAACGGCTTGACGATCCCGGTTACGAGCTTCACGCGTCTACCTCCTCAGGAATGCTGACCGACCCGGTAACGAGTGAACCGCTGCTGCCCAAGCCACCGGACTCGTATGCCGTCTCGTTGTGAAGAACGGTATCCATACCTTCGAGCTGTTCGTCCTGCGTCATGGTCATCTTCCAGAAGAAGTTGATGACGTACGCGAGGATCAGCGTGACGATGAACGAGTACGCGACCGTGGTCAGTACCGCCAGTGCCTGCTTACCCAGGAGGGTGAAGCCGCCGCCGTAGAACAGGCCGTCGGCACCACCGACGCCGCTGTCGCCCAGGAAGCCGATCAGCAGGGCGCCCAGGACGCCGCCGACGAGGTGAACGGCGCCGACGTCAAGCGAGTCGTCCAGGCCGATCTTGAACTTCAGCGTGGTGCAGGCGCAGCAGATCGCGCCGGCGAGCAGACCCAGCAGGATCGAACCCAACGGTGAGACATAGCCCGCAGCCGGGGTGATGGCCACCAAGCCGGCCACCGCACCCGATCCGGCACCCAGGGTTGTGGGGTGTCCGTCGCGGATCTTCTCAATGATCAGCCATCCGAGCAGAGCCGCTGCGGTCGCCGTGTTGGTGTTGACGAACGCGTAGCCCGCAGAGGTGGTCGCTCCCAAAGCCGAACCCGCGTTGAACCCGAACCAGCCAAACCACAGGAGGCCGACACCGAGCAGAACGAAGGGGACGTTGTGGGGACGGAAGTTGTCCCGTGGCCAGCCGCGGCGCTTTCCGAGCACGATCGCCACGGCCATGGCGGCCGCACCTGCGTTTGCGTGGACCACCGTTCCACCGGCGAAGTCCTCAGCGCCCCGCTTGAACAGCCAGCCGGTTGGCGAGAACACCCAGTGGGCGATCGGGGCGTAGACCAGGATTCCCCAGATGGCCACGAAGAGAATGAACGGGCCGAACTTCCAGCGGTCTGCCGTGGCGCCCGTGATCAGCGCGGGCGTAATGACCGCGAACATCAGCTGGAAGGCCACGAACACGATCGGCGGGATCGTCTGGGCCAGCGCCCCCGTGTAGCCGGGCACCACCTGGTCCATGTGCTGCAGGCCGGCGAAGTGGAAACCGCCGATGAAGGCGTTTGATCCGCCGAACGAGAGGCTGTAGGAGATCAGCACCCAGAAGACGCTGATCAGGCCGATGCAGAAGAAGTTCTGCATGAGCATGCCCAGCACGTTTTTGGCTCGGACCATGCCGCCATAGAAGAAGGCAAGTCCGGGTGTCATCAGCAACACCAGCGCCGCGCTTGCCAGGACCCAGGCGGTATTGCCGGAGTCGATGGTCTTGAGGTCGAACGGCAAGGTTCCTCCAGTCGCCGTACATCGGACATGAGCCGGCGGCGACAGTGACGCACGGCGTTCTCGAGGAAGGATCCGCAGGCGTCGTTCCGTCGGCGTGACAGAAGTGTTTCGCCCGCGTGAATTCAGACCGTCAGCGGTCTATGTCACGAAGTGGTGATTACCGAACTAGCTGGGTGTCTTTGAAGTATGAGAATCGCGATGTCGTCGTTTCCAGCGGCCAATCCGGTGATCTCGGATCGCTGCAGCAATAGCGAACACAGCTCGGCTGCTTTGGCATCGGCGGGAGCCTCGGCGACGACGCCGCGAAGCTTTTCCAGACCGGCGTCCAGGTCGCTGTCGCGTTCCTCGACCAATCCATCGGTGTAGAGGAGCAGCGTCGCTCCCGGCTCGAGCACGTCGACAGCCTCCGGCCGGCGTGCGGGCTCGGGTACGCCAAGCAGGGTCGACCGGCCCGAGCTGAGAAACTCGGTGCGCCCGTCCGGATGACGCAGCAACGGCGGCAGATGCCCCGCGCTGGAGTAGGCCAGGGTGCCGTTCGGATCGAGCACGCCGTACCAAACGGTCGTAATGGGGGCCATCGCAAGCCCGGCAGCCATCCGGTCGAGCCGCTCCAGCACCTCGGCCGGACCGGCGAGCTCATAGGCGTAGGACCGCAGGACACTGCGCATGCGTCCCATTGCTGCGGCGGCATTCAGGTCATGGCCCATGACGTCACCGACCACCACCCCGACCCCGCCGTTCGGCAGCGGAAGCAGGTCATACCAGTCGCCGCCGACCTGATGCTCGTCGTCACCGGGCCGGTAGTGGGCTGCGACGTCGAGACCCGGCAGCCGCGGCAGCTCCGGCAGCAGGCTGCGCTGCAGGATTGACGCGACCCGGCGCTCACGCTCATAAAGCCGGCACCACTCGATGGCGAGCGCGGCCCGCCGTGCGATCTCGAGCGCGAGCTCGAGGTGCTCCTCGTCGTAGCCCTGACCCTGGCCGACGCTGACGAGAGTGAGGGCACCGAGCACCCCCTCGTGCCCGATCGCCGGCACCACGAGCAGGGATTGTGCGTCCGGGTCTGCCGGGTCGTAGATCGATACCGGGCGTCCGGTGCGCAGGACGCGCCCCACGAGTGACGGGTCACCGAGCTCGGCGTCCGTTCCTTCCGTGCTGGCCGCGGCGATCCGTTGGGGCATGTCACTGCCGGCGGCGGCCTCGCCGACGAGGTCGACCGCGCAACCATCGGCGAATCGCGGGACCAGCAGGTCGACCAGCTCGGCCATGGCTTTGCTCAGGTTGAACGTCGAGATGAGCCGGTCGTTGACATCTGCCAGCAGGCTGAGCGTGCGCTGGGCTTTTTCTGCCAGCAGGCGGGCGGTCTGCTCGGCGCGCAGCTTTTCCTCGCGCTCCTCCTGCGCCTTCACCCAGTCGGTGACATCGACCTGCATCCCGATGAAGCCGATGACGGCCCCGTCGTCGTCGTGGACCGGTGCCGTCGTGACCGAATTCCAAAAGGTTGACCCGTCGGCGCGGTAATTCAGGATCGTCACCGAGCAGGAGCGTTCTTCACTGACGGACAGCCGCATTTCGGCGACGGTGGCGGGGTCGGTGTCGGGGCCTTGGAGAAAGCGACAGTTACGCCCGATCGCGTATGCGGGCTCGTAGCCGGTCGTGTCTTGAAATGCGCTATTGACCCAGACGACGGGGTTGTCCGGGAGGCGCGAATCCGTGATGACGACGCTCACCGTCGTGGCCTGCAGCGCCCGCTCTCGGAGCAGCAGTGTGTCACGCAAGCTGGGGGTGACGGAGGGTCCGTCGGCCGGGCGACGCACGCCTTGCACGCTACCCATTCGCAGCGGCTGGCAGGACGGTTCAACGCGCTCTTACACTCTTTGCTATGCCTATTACCCGCCTCGACCCGGATGTCCGCCCGGAGACGCGAACCGGCAGCACCGACGACGGCGATGACCTGTCGCATTACGCGCGCCGCGAAGAGATCATGAAGGCCAACATCGAGGGCGGGAAGATCAAGGCCCTCTGCGGCTGGGAGTTCGAGCCGGTCCGCGACCCGACCCGCTATCCGGTCTGCCCGCGGTGCAAGGAACTGGTCGCGATGGCGGAGGACCTCGCCTAGCTTCCTTGCTCAGCCCACCGCGGACGGCGGCGCCATGGTCGACTCCTCCGCCCTCCAATCAGTCGCTACGTAGCGATGCTTGATCAGCCACGCGTCACCCACCGGTACGAACGTGTCGCGGTATCTGCCGAAATGGTCCAGGCCGATCTCGGTGAATACGGTGAAATAACACGCCACTTTCGCCTGCTCCGCGCTCAGCTCGAGGAACCGGACCTGAGTCACGTTGTGGCGCACGATGCGCCTGATTCCCGACGTCGTGGCGGCCGCCTTCGCTGCCGCACGACGCGCCTCGTCGTCGCCCGGTCCGCTTCCGCCGCCCAAGAATTCGGCGATCGTGGTTCGGCCACGAAGCGGCTCGCTGCCACGGATCTCGAGCTCACCGTCCCCGCAGAACGCCTGGACGAGGTCACCGAGGCGAAACGCGTCGCCGGACCAGTTGTAGAGCGCCAGCGAGTCACGAATGCGCTCGCGTGCCACCAGTTCCCACAGCTCCATCGCGCTACGCCACTGTCCTGAAGGCGTACGAGCCCACGCTGACCAGTCGGTCGCCGGCGCCCTCGTCGATCAGCCGTAGCCGGGCCGCGACGGTGCCATCCGGCCCCGGGAAGGCGTCACCTTCGGTTCGGAACGGTCCCGCCTTTCCGCGGGCCATGAACATCACGTGAGACGACACGCCCTGCAGCCGCTCCGTCCCGGCCACGCTCGTCGCCAAGTCCAGTGCGGCAGTTTCGAGCACCACGAACTGGGGTCCGATGTGGAGAGCGGCGTCGGGTGAGGCCAGTTCCGTCGTGAGCTCCGGCAGCGCCCAGCTCCCCTCCTCCTGGCGGCGGGCGCCGAACACCTCCCAGAGCTGCGGGAGTGTCGGTGAGTCCTCGACCTCGATGATCGCCGTATCCATCTTCTCCAAGCCTTCCGGCGGTAGTCCGATGGCGACCCCCTGGCCTTCGGTGAGAGCGAGCACTCGGCTCGGGTGATCAGCGTCGACAATCTTTGACCGGCTGTAGCTCATCTGCCGGCCCTTCTTGAGCACCTCGGAGACCACTTCGATACGACGCACATCAGCGCCCGGGTCGACGATCTGGCAGGAGTGGATCACCGGGTTCGGGACGGCCGTGAGGTCGGACATGCCACCGCCTTCCGGTGAGGAGATGCCCAGCACGGCGAGCAGGATCCCGCCGGTGGCGTTGCGCATGTCGTGGCGCAGGGTGACCGTGTCGTCGATCGGGCCCACGTCCATGGAGGCAAACCGGCGACCGATGTAGCGGTAGCTCAGCAGGCCGCCCCAGCGGCGGCGCAGTTCGGCGGCGTAAGTGTCCTGCTCGGCGGTGAGCTCCCGGATGTCGCGCAGCACTATGTCTCGTCTCCTCGGCCTGTCGGTACCTCCGGCTAGGCTGGGGAGCCTAGCCCTCGTAGCTCAGTCGGATAGAGCGTCCGCCTCCTAAGTGGAAGGCCGCAGGTTCGATTCCTGCCGGGGGCACCACATGGTCTTGCCGCCGTAGTCGCGGGCTCACACCACCGACGTCAGCTTGAGCTCGACCTCTTCGATGTCAGTGGCCGAGGTCCAGGCGGCGCTGCCCTCTTCAAGATCCACAATGATGTGCGTGGGCACCGGGCCGGGCTGCTGGCCCGGGTTGAAAATCCAGGTTTGGTCGATCCGCTGCGCCCAGCCGCCGCCGTCCACGAACGGCGCCTGATGGATGTGGCCGGCGAAGATCAGATCGGGGCGGAAGCGGGGGATCCATTCGGCGAGCGCTTCGTCGCCGAACTCGCGCCGGCCATCGAACGCCAGCGGGGAGCCGGTCGGCGGCGCGTGGTAGACCCACACCCACCGCTTCTTGGGCCGTTCGGCATCTGCTGCGAGCTTTTCGCCGAGCTTGGCCCGACCGTGCGGCCCGTCCCACCACGGGCAGATCGTGAAAAGGACGTCGTCGATCAGCACCGAATCGCCGTCGACGTGGACGCCGTTGGTCTGCGCGTTCAGCAGCCAGCGGGCGGTCTTCTCACCAGCCTCATCGCGGCTGTCGAGATCGTGATTGCCCGACGCCGCCAGCACCGGGGTCCGCGCACCCATCGCACTCAGATCCGCCGTTACGGCGATCGCTTGTACGTCGAGCGGGACTGCTGACCGGATGTCGAGCAGATCGCCGGCGATCACCAGCAGGTCGATCCCCAGCTCGCCGCCGAGGCCCACCGTCATCAACCAGTCGAGCTGCCGCAGCCGGTAGTGCAGGTCTGAGACCAGCAGAAGCCTCATTAGTAAGGCGCCTCGGATTCGCGGTCCGAGCCCGGCTCGAAATCTGTGCCGTGGTGATGGGAGAGCGACTCGAGGACGACGTCCATCATGCCGAGATGGTCCTCGCGATCGGCGTACTGGTTACGGACGTCGACCAGGTAGCGGGTCAGCGCATCGACGCGCCGAGCCAGCAATTGGGCGACGCCCAGTGAGATGTCGGGGTGGCTCGCCAGGAAGCCGTACTGGTCGTTCTCACAAACCCGGAAAACGCATTCGCCGCGGGTACGCACCGTCGCCGTCGCTGGAACTCCGAGTAGTGCGGCGATCTCCCCGAAGACCGCACCAGGCTGGCTGATGACGGAGATCGGCACGTCTGCCCGCGACGTCTGGACCGCACCACTGATCAGCACCAGGAGCGGCGCTGGACTTTGGCCTTCGACCAGAATGGTGGTGCCGTCCGGAAAGACCACTTCGGGCAGGTCCTGCGCCGCGGCGAGGATCGAATCAAGCATGCTGGTGTCGGATCTCCAGGTGCTCGAGGAGCTCTTGAGTAGCCGCCGTCACCGCGTCGACAGCCCGATCGAAAGCCTCGATATTGACTTTGGCAGGTTTGCGCATCCCACTGATCTTCCTCACGTACTGAAGGGCGGCGGCGGCCATCTCCTCCTCCGTGGGCGCTTCGACGTATGGCGGGCGCAGCGTCTTGATGCTTCGGCACATGAGAGGAAAGGTTAGCCCGCATGGCTAATCTGACTGCTCAGTGACCGACACCGAGCATTTCGCGTTAGCGGTTCTCCTCACCGCATTGGTCGGCTTGGCAGCGGTGATGTCCAACCGCCTTTCCGAGCGGTTGAAGGTCCCGACGCCGCTGCTGCTGCTGGTCGCGTCTGCGATCGCGGCGAACGCGATCAACAGCCTGCACGCCCCCTCTGAGACCGATGTCGAGAACCTCGTCACGATCGCCCTCATCTGCGTCCTGTTCGACGGCGGCATGAATATCGGATGGCCGCGCTTTCGGGCGGCAGCGGCGCCCATCGCGGTCGTTGGCGTGCTGGGCACGTTCGTGACGGTCGCCGGGGCCGCCGTACTTGCCTATTAC
Organism: uncultured Actinomycetota bacterium; assembly: GCA_963839015.1. Lineage (GTDB taxonomy): Bacteria > Actinomycetota > Actinomycetes > Frankiales > Frankiaceae > DATAZK01. Next base: position 393,778 of record CAWITL010000008.1, read on the forward strand.
GCCTTCAATCTGTCCTGGTATGCCGCCGTGTTGCTCGGTACCGCCGTCGCGCCGACAGACCCGGCGGTGGTCTTCTCCGTCCTCGGCCGCAAGGAGATCGAGGGTCGGTCGGGCACCATCCTGGAAGGCGAATCGGGTGCCAACGATCCGGTGGGCATTGCCTTGATGGCCAGCCTGCTGGCGGGCGGCAGCCTCAGTGGCCACGCGCTGGAACACGTACTCGGTGAATTCGTCCTCCAGATGGGGGTCGGTGCTGCGGTGGGGCTCGCTGGCGGAGTCGGCCTGCTCGTCTTCATGAGACGGGTCAGCCTGCCCAGCGAGGCGCTGTACCCGCTACGAACCCTGGCCTGCGCGCTCGCCATCTACGGGATCGCGACCCTGGCTCACGGCTCAGGATTCCTGGCGGTGTTCATCGCCGGGATCCTGCTCGGCGACGAGCCTGCCCCCTACAAGGAGCAGGTGCATCATTTCCACTCGGCGCTCGCCAGCCTCGGGGAGATCGTGGCCTTCGTCGTACTGGGACTCACCGTCGATCTCCACGTGCTGTCGCAAGCCGATGTGTGGGTGCCGGGGCTGGTGTTGGGGATCATGCTTGCCCTGGTGATTCGGCCCGTGCTGGTCGGGCTCTGCCTGATCCCGGCGCGGCTGGCGACCAATGAGCTGGCCTTCGTGGTGCTGGCCGGTCTGAAAGGCGCGGTCCCGATCCTGCTCGGTGTCGAGCTGCTGTCGGCGCATACGCCGGACACCAGCCGGCTCTTCGGCATCGTCGTCGTGGTGGTCGTGTTCTCCGTGGCCGTGCAGGGCAGTCTGGTAGTCCCACTGGCGCGGGCCTTACGGCTGCCTATGCGCGATCGCGTTTAGGCACTCGGTTCAGGACGAGCGGCTATGAAGAAAGGTCGGGAAGTACCTGCGATACAAGGGCAATGAGCTCGTCACGCCCGAGCTGACCGAGCTGCTCGAAGGATCCCAGGGACCTCGCCAGCAGGACGCCGATCAGGGCCGATACTGCGATCTCGGCGCGCAGCTGGGGGTTCTGCACGCCGCGCCTTTCCAGGGTCGCCGCTAGTGGCTCCACCAGTCGGCGCGTCAGGTGGCCGCGTGCCGCCTCCCGGATCTCGGACGAAGTATCGGAACGAACCAGCGCCTGCAGCACCGGCCCGGGCCCGCGTGAATCCACCCGCGCCACCAGCCAGCTGATGAACGCCTCGGGATCGTCGAGGTTTTCCGGCCTCCCCGAGTCGGCGTCTTCGGCCGTGATCGTCGCCAGGTAGAGGTTCATCTTGTTGCCGAAATAGCGGGCGATCAGCGCCGGATCGACGCCCGCGTCTTCACCGATGTCGCGCACGGTGGTGTTGTCGAAACCACGCTCGCTGAAGAGCTTGCGGCCCGAATCGAGCAGTGCCTCCCGGCTGGCGCTTGCGTTGCGCGCTCGGGCGGTCTTGACGGGCGCACGTGTCACAGGACTTGTCACGGCCGGACTCATTTGACGCCCAATCCCTCGTCCAGCATGAGTCCGGCGCCGGCGAGTTCGGCGTTTTCTTCCATCTCCTCGACGGCCGCCGTCTCGGCGGTCTCTTTCTCGCCGGGGTCGTTCAGCGTCGGGCGGGTTTTGGCGGCCGCTCCGGGAAGGACGAAGGTCAGCACCGCCGTCAGCAGGCACAGCGCCGCACCGATCAGCAGCGCGGTGCGAAAGCCTCCGACGCTGGGGTAGCTGCTGCCCGGGCTGGTGTAGGCCGCGAGGACCACTCCGCTGATCGCGCTACCGACGGCGAGTCCGATGCTTCGCAGCACCTGGTAGAAGCCCATCGCGCTCCCGGTGTCGCGGGCGCGCACCGCCGACACGATGAAGCCGGGCATTGCCGCGAAGGTGAAGCCGATGCCGATGCCGCCGATCGCCATCGCCAGGAAGGCCTCCCAGAGCGCGCTGTGCTCGAGGGCGAAGCCGCCCATCGCGATGGCAAAGAGCACTGATCCCAGTGGGATCATGATGCGGCGACCGAAGCGACGCTCGAAGCGCGGCGCGATCCGGCTGGCCGCGAGCGTGCCGACCGACAGCGGGATGAGCACGCAGCCGGCGACCACGACCGAGGCGCCGAATCCGTACCCGTTACTGCTGGGCACCTGGACGAATTCGACGACGATCGGCAGGAAGAGGTACATGGTCACCGAAATGATCAGCCCGGCGATGTCGGCGGTGAGGACCAACCGGTGGCGGGCCTGCCGCAGGTCGACCAGCGGGTCGTGTTTGCCGAGCTCGTAGCGGCCCCAGATCGCCAGCAAGACGAGTGACGCGAGGATCAGCGCGATGACCGGTGCGGACGTCCAGCCCCAGCTCTCACCCTCGCTGAGCACCACGATGAAGACCGCCACGGCGATGCTGAGCAGCGTGGCGCCGACCACGTCGAACGGCCTTGACGCCGCCTTGGAGCTGCGGGGCAGGACCAAGGCCGACGTCACCAGGCCGGTGGTCACGACGGCGGCGCCAAACCAGAAAGCCGCGTGGTAATCGGCCACCTCGGCGAGCAGGCCGGTGATGGGATAACCCAGTCCGACGCCCACGGCGGCAGTTACGGAAAGGACGGCAATCGTGCTCGCGGCCCGCTCCCCGGGCAGGTGGCGGCGGGCGATGGCCATCGTCACGGGCATCAGTCCAAGGCCCAGGCCCTGCAGGCCGCGCGCCACGACGAGCACCGGGAACGAGCTGCTCACCGCGGCCAGGACGCATCCGACGACGACGACCGAAAGTGCGCACAGGATGACCCGACGCTGGTGGGGGCCATCGGCAAGGCGGCCCATGATCGGTGTCGACAGGGCGCCGGTCAGCAGCGTGATCGTCAGCAGCCACTCGCCGGCGCTCAGCGACACCCCGCTCGCGTCAGCGATCGTCGGGATCAACGGTGCGCCGAGGCTGCTCATCACGGCGACCACGAGTCCGACCAGGATCAGCGTCGGCACCAGGGCGCGGTCACGGGGCCGAGCGGATCGGCGTCGGGTCGGTCGGTGCGGAAAGCACCGCAGTGGCGGTCATGTGAGCAGCTCCATCACAGCGAAGTCATCAGCTGATGACATCGTACGCTGACTTACCCCCGCTCCCCGGTTAGACAGTGCTTGCTATGTCCGAACCATTACGGGGGTCGGGCACCAGGAGCTCGACGTTGCGGTCGCTGACCTTGCCGCGCCGGCCGTCGACCGTGGCGCTGTGGCCGGTGCGTTCCTGCCAGTCGTTGGCGGAGAGCAGCCGCGAGAGCGCGGCGAGCTGAGCCGGGGTCTGGAGCTTCTTCACGTCCGGAGTCGGTGCAGCGAAATCGAGGATCGTGCCGAACACGGACAGCGTCCCGTCGCGGTTGTCGAGGATCTCCACCAGCCGGCTTTGCTGCGGCCAATCGATGTGCGAGGCGGTGTTGAGCTCCCAGAAGCCGCCTCCCGATGGGCGTTTGTGCGCAAAGACGGCATTGACGTGCGTGTGGCCGTTCACCCAGAGGACCACCTGCGGGTAACGCAGGAGCAGCTGCTGGACCTGCGGCCCGAGGATGCGAGGCGCCTTCTCGTCGGCGGCGAGCACGGTGTTGTCCATCGTGGCGATCGTGTGATGGCTGAAGATCACGACGATTTTGTCCGACGACGCTTGCAGCTGTTTCGTCAGCCAGCCGAGCTGGACCGAATCGATGGACCCGTTGGAGAGCCCGCCGGGGTTGACCGTGTCGAGCACGATGCCGAGCACCTGGTCAGAGGCATTGAAGGTGTAGTAGGCGGTGCCGGTCGCTCGATTCTGGGCGGTGAATCCATGACCGACAGGCGTTCCGGTGGTTGTGAAGTGCGCGGCGATCGTGGCGCTGCGGACGGACACCTTGCGCTTCGGATCAGCCGTCACCCGGCGGGCGGGCAGCCCTTCCGGAAGTGGTTTGCCGGCGAGCAGGCCGCCGGCGAAGGTGAGCGCGCTGACTCCGGCAGGCAAACCGATGATCTTCGAATCGCCGGTGGAGATCTTGGAGAATGGGCCGTTCAGCGGGGCGTTGCCCTGGATGAGGCCGTCGTGGTTGCCGTACGCGGCATACCAGGCCATGCCGACCCCGGTGGCCGTGAAAGGCCGCCGGACGGCATCGAGCAGGCCCGGCACCCGCGGAAAGCCGTATTTCGTCGTCGGCAGATCGGCGCTCTTGCCAGCGGGCGGACCCTCCGGGTGCCAGTAGTGGACGTCGAAGTAGCGCGGATCGCTATCGGCCACGCCCTCCCACTTGGACAGGTCACCTGAATCGGCTCGTACGGTGCCGCCGCCGTCCAGCAGGTCGATCGTCCAACGCAGCTCATTTTCCTGGCAGTTGTCCACGGAGTCGCCGGTGGCGATGGCGAAGGCGGGACGGCGCTTGCTGACGGGTCCGGGGCCGATGCTCCGAACCGTCGCGGCCATGGTGTCAGCGACGTGTGCCGACAGGAATTCGTGTGGCCGATACGCGGCAATCAGCGGTCCGTCCGGGATCGCGTCGTCATATCTGTCCAGGAATTCGACCCGGGCGGGCGATTGGGCGTCGACGACGTGCATGTCCGTGAGATGGGAAAACGTCACGATGGGCGCGCGGCGGGTCTCGCGGCCTGCTTTGGCGCTGATCCCCAGATCGTTACGCACCAGGTGCGGTTCGCCGGCGCCGGACACCAGTTGCACGAAGCCGCCCGCACCCGCAGGCCCGCGTAGCAGCGTCTGCTCGAGCGTCGTCAGCTGGCTGCCAGTCGCCGATGGAGATGGGCTGGGCACCTTTGACGGCGAGGGCTTGGAGGACGAGCTGCTGCAGGCGTCAGCTGCGGCAATCGCCGGAATGACGAGCCCGGCTCGAAGCAGCGAACGGCGACTGATCGACATCCGCGCAATAATGCGTCAGCTGCCTGCGAAAAGCCCGTTAAACGGGCCGTGGGATGCTAGGCGGGGATGTGGCGCTCGGGCTCGCCGATGTAGACCTGCCGCGGCCGTCCGATCTTGGTGGCAGGGTCTTCGATCATTTCGCGCCACTGGGCGATCCAGCCGGGGAGCCGGCCGAGCGCGAACAGCACTGTGAACATCTTGGTGGGGAAGCCCATCGCCTTGTAGATGACCCCGGTGTAGAAGTCGACGTTCGGGTAAAGCTTGCGTTCGGTGAAGAAGTCGTCGGCGAGGGCGATCTCCTCAAGCTGCATCGCAATGTCGAGCAGCGGGTCGGGCTTGCCCAGCTGCTCCAGCACCTGGCGGGTGGCCTGCTTCACGATGGCTGCGCGGGGGTCGTAATTCTTGTAGACGCGATGGCCAAAGCCCATCAGTTTGACGCCGGGCTCGCGCTTCTTGACCCGCTCGACGAAGCCGTTGACGTCTCCGCCGCCGGCCCGGATCTCCTCGAGCATCTCGAGCACGGCCTGGTTAGCGCCGCCGTGCAACGGCCCGAAGAGGGCGTTGACCCCGGCGGAGACGGAGGCGAAGAGGTTCGCGTGGCTGGAGCCGACGAGGCGCACGGTCGAGGTCGAACAGTTCTGCTCGTGATCGGCGTGCAGCAGGAAGAGCATGTCCAGCACGTTGGCCGTGGTGGGGTCGACCTCGTACGGCTGAGCGGGAACCCCGAAGGTCATCCGCAGGAAGTTCTCCGCGTAGCCCAGGGTGTTGTCCGGGTAGAGGAAGGGTTGCCCGATCGACTTCTTGTACGCATACGCCGCGATAGTCGGGAGCTTGGCGAGCAGACGCACGGTCGAGATCTCCACGTGCTCCTGGTCGAAGGGATCCAGGCTGTCCTGGTAGAAGGTCGACAGAGCGCTGACCGCGGACGACAGGACGGCCATCGGGTGGGCGTCACGCGGGAATCCGGCGAAGAACTCCTTCAGATCCTCGTGCAGCATCGTGTGCTCGCGGATACGCGACTGGAAGTCTGACTCCTGCTCCGCGGTGGGGAGCTCGCCGTAGATCAGCAGGTAAGCGACCTGCAGAAACGTGGTCTTCGCGGCCAGCTCCTCGATGGGGTAGCCGCGGTAACGCAAGATGCCCGCATCGCCGTCGATGAAGGTGACCGCTGAGGTGCAGGAGGCGGTATTCATAAAGCCCGGATCCAGCGTGACGTAACCGGTCTCGGCCATGAGCTTGCTGATGCCCAATCCAGCCGGCGGCTCCGTGGCGGGGGTGGCGGGCAGAGTCAGCGTCCCGTTTGCGTGCTCGAGCTTGAAGTCGGACACAGAGTTGGAAAGCACGTCGGACATTGAGAGGCTCCCTTGCGGCGCATCAGCGCGTACTGCGACAGGACTGAGTTTGGCAGACGAGCGTGGTCTGAGCGTGGCCGAGCCCGGACGTGGCACAGATCACCATCGCGGTTTGAGACCATGTCTCATGACCTCGGGTGAAGCGGATCCTCCTTCTGGGGTGAGTTCCGATGAACGCGACACCGGATGGGGCGGCCGCGAGTGGGCCTCGGACGAGACCGGTGACGACGATCCCGACCTCGAACGGCTGCGCGCCGACCGGCCGCCGCATCACGAAGATCGAGACCGCTAACGGGGTTTCAGGTAGGCCGAGCCTCAGGGCGCTACCAGCACCACCGAAAGGCGTCCCGCGGCCTGCGCGCCTGCCAGCGCCTGCGCCTCACTGCTGCTGACGGCCAGCACGACCAAGCTGCCTGCGGTGGAGCTCGAACTCGCCGATGAGCCGGAGGGGACGGCAAGGACGCGCACTGCCGAGGCGATGACGCGAGCCGGCGACTGGGTGGCGTCGGCCGGACCGGTCGGCGATTCCGTGGCCGCGAGCACATCGACGAATGCGCCGGCATGCAGCAGCCCCCCGACTTGCGGGTCGACAAGTCGTACCGGTGCAGCAACCTGATCGACGTCCAGCCGGGCGGTGAGAGGATCAACGACCGGACGGCCGGCGGCAGCGGGCGCTCCCGACGCCCCAGGATTGCCTCCGTGCTGCGAGGTAAGGGCCAGGACGGCCGCGGCCGCTGCCAACAGCGCGGCGAGCAGCCGTCGGCGAACATGTGCCGGGATCCACTGGCGCCGCCATCCGAAGCGCGGAACCGCGACGCCGGGCGTCACGGAGCAGGCGGGGCGGGAGGTGCACCATCGGCGCATCTGCAGGTGAGATCGGGCATCGGTAGCTGCCCGACGATCTCGCCGACCAGCTGACGCAGCCGTTCGACGTTCGCGGCGAAGAACTCGAAGACCTCGGCTTCGGTGACGGCTGCCTCGCCGCCATCCTGGGCGCCGGCATCCCGGTCGGTGACGAGTGCGATCGAGGCGAAGCACATCCCCAGCTCGCGGGCCAGCGCCGCCTCAGGCAGAGCTGTCATGTTGACAAGGGACCAGCCGGCGCCGGCGTACCACTGCGATTCGGCTCTGGTGGAAAAGCGCGGGCCTTCGATCACCACCATCGTCCCGCCATCGGTGACCGGCCATCCTCCGGCGGAGCCGGCCGCGGCAGCGAGCGCCCGCAGATCTGGGCAGAACGGATCCGCGAAGCTGGCGTGGTGGGTGACGGGACCGTCAAAAAAGGTGCTCGCCCGACCGCTCGTTCGGTCGATCAGCTGATCGGGGATGACGAGCGCTCCCGGCCCCAGCTCGGACCGGAGCGAACCCACCGCGCACGGCGCCAGCACCTGCCGTACGCCGAGCGAGTGAAGTGCCCAGAGGTTCGCGCGGTAAGGCACCCGGTGCGGGGGAAACCGATGGTCGCGCCCGTGGCGGGCGACGAAGGCCACCCGTCGGCCTCCGACCAGGCCGACGCTGATCGGATCGCTGGTCGGCCCGTAGGGAGTGTCGACGACGACGTCGGTCAGATGATCACTGAGGCCGTAAAACCCGCTGCCTCCGATGATGCCGACTTCTGCGGTCAGTGGCTCCTGCTGGGGGCGCTTGCCGGGCGCATCGGGCGTTGACATGACGTGAAATGACCTCCCAGGTGTCGTGAGGTCACGCTAGCGATGTCGGTGGTCGGACGGGTCAGTGCGAGCACTGCCTGTGGACGACTCAGGCGGCGGTGCTCGTCTTGGAGGTTGAGCTTGAGCCTGATCCCGAGCTGCTCGACCCGCTTGAGCCGTTCGAGGAGGTGGAGCCCGATCCCGATCCCGAGTCCGACTTCGGCTTGCTGCTGGAGCTGTCGGCCGAGGTCTTGGCAGTGGCGCTCGAATCGGACTTGGCGCCGGCGTCGGCCTTCTCGGTCTTGGTGTCAGGCTTGTCGCCGGACTCCGACTTGCGCTCACTGGAGCCACTGCGGGCCTCGGAGCGGCTGTCGTTGCGGTAGAAGCCCGAACCCTTGAAAACGACGCCGACCGCGCTAAAACGCTTGCGCAGCTTTCCGCCGCAGGTCGGGCACTCGCTCAGCGATGGTTCGCTGAAGCTCTGCACTGCCTCCAGATCGGAGCCGCAGTCGGTGCAGACGTACTGGTAGGTCGGCACGTAAATCCTCCGCAATCAGCCGGTATTAGCACTCGGCAGTCTCGACTGCCAAGTGTAGTTCACAACAATCGGCCCGACAGATATAAGCCCCAGCTCCCGTTGCCGACCGCGATCCCGAGTCAGGCGGTGCAGCGGATCAGCTCGCCTCCCGCCAACACCGCGGTCACGGAAGCGTCGTGCGGCTCGGTGGGGATGTCCGGCAACAATTCCTCCGGGTGCACGACGGCGAGGACAAAAGCACCAGGCCGGGCGCGGGGCAAGGCCCGGTCGTAGGACCCACCCCCACGCCCTAACCGACGGCCTCCGCCGTCGGCCGCCACCGCGGGAACGATCACTACGTCGGCCTCCGACAGCGGTACGACCGCTCCGCCCGCGTCCTGGAATTGGAGGTCGCGGTCGGCAAGCATGACCGGAAGCAGCACCCGGACACCACGCTGCCGCAGCGCCAGCAGGGCAGGCCCCACGTCGGGTTCGCCCCGCAGTGGGGTGTAGCCGGCCACGGTGGACGTGGCAGCGGCTGCCCCAGCGATCTCGGGTACCGCGAGCAACCTGGAGCTGGTCTCGTCGCCGGCGGTGCGGCTGCGCCGGGCCGTGAGCAGCTGGGCGCGCAGGGATCGCTTCAGGGCCTTCGCGTCGGATTGCAGCGGTGGCACGGACGCCGGATCGCCGGTCGGGGCTCCCATGCCGAATAGTCTGCCGACATGCCCGTTACCAAGGCTGTGATCCCCGCCGCGGGACTCGGCACGCGTTTCCTTCCGGCCACCAAGGCGATCCCGAAGGAGCTGCTGCCGGTCGTCGACAAGCCGGCGCTCGAATACATCGTCGAAGAAGCGGCCCGAGCCGGGCTCAACGACGTCCTGATCATCACGGCTCGGGGCAAGACCGCGATCGAGGACCACTTCGATCAGGCGCCAGAGATAGAGGCGGCGCTGGAGAAGAAGGGCGATGCTGATCGGTTGGCGCGGGTGCGCGCGTCCACCAATCTGGCCAAGGTTCATTTCGTACGGCAGGGGGTCGCGGCCGGCCTCGGGCACGCCGTGCTGATGGGCGCTGAGCACGTCGGCCACGAGCCCTTCGTCGTGATGCTCGGCGACGACCTGGTGGACGAGCGGGATCCGCTGTTGGAGCAGATGATTGCGGAGCAGCACAAGCACGGCGGAAGCGTCATCGCTTTGATGGAGGTGCCCGCGGAGATGGTGTCGCTCTACGGGGTGGCCACCGTCGAGCCGGCGGAGACGTCCGGGCAATATGGCCTCGTCCGGGTCCGCGATCTGGTCGAGAAGCCACCCCTCGACGAAGCCCCCAGCAACCTGGCGATCATCGGTCGCTATCTGCTTTCCCCGACGGTCTTCGAGGTACTTCGCGAGACCAAGCCGGGCCGGGGCGGTGAGATCCAGCTGACCGACGCGTTGAAGACGTTGGCCGGGATCGAGCCCGTCCACGGCGTCATCTTCACCGGTCGTCGTTACGACACCGGCGACCGCGCTGACTATGTAAAGGCGGTCGTCAGGCTTGCGTGCGAGCGCGCCGACATCGGCCCGGAGCTGTGGGACTGGCTGCAGGAGTACGTTCGCGCCGGCGGTCCTCACCCCGGAGTGGGCGCATGAAATCGGTTGACCAGCACCTCGCAGACGTGCTGGAGGCCGTCCATCCGTTGCCCCCGCTGCCGCTTCCGTTGGCAGATGCGCATGGGTGCACGCTGGCCGAGAATGTGCTGGCGGCCGCCCCCGTCCCCGGCTTCGACAACTCCGCCATGGACGGTTACGCCGTGCGGCTGGCGGACGTCGCAAGCGCCAGCCAGACCTCCCCGGTCACGTTGCCGGTCGTCGGAGACATTGCGGCGGGCAGCAACACCGGCATCAGCATCCAGCCCGGTTTCTGCGCCCGGATCATGACGGGCGCTCCCATCCCGCCCGGCGCCGACGCGATCGTCCAGCTCGAATGGACCGACGGCGGGGTCCGTTCCGTCGTCATACGCCAGGCGCCCAGGCTTCACCAGCACATCCGCCGGGCCGGCGAGGATCTGGCCCAGGGCGCACTCGTGCTGCCCGCCGGCACCTATCTCGGTGCCGCGCAGATCGGTCTGCTCGCGGCCACCGGCCGCGCCTCCGCGCTGTGTCGCCCCCGGCCGCGGGTCGTCATCGTGTCCACCGGCACCGAGCTTGTCGACGTGGGTGAGGCTGCTGGACCGGGTCAGCTGCCGGACTCCAACAGCCACATGCTGACTGCCGCCTGCAAGGAGGCGGGTGCCATCGCCTACCGGGTGGGTCGGGTGCCTGACGATCCCGCACTGCTGCTGGAGACGCTCGAGGATCACCTGATCAGAGCCGATCTGCTGATCACGACCGGCGGGGTCAGCGTGGGCGCGTACGACGTGGTCAAAGAGGTGCTGTCGCGCCTTGGCACCGTGTCGTTCGACAAGGTGGCGATGCAGCCGGGGATGCCGCAGGGGTTCGGCGTGCTGGGTGCCGAACGGATTCCGATCCTGACGCTTCCGGGCAACCCGGTGAGCGCGATGGTGTCCTTCGAGATTTTCGTCCGTCCCGCGCTGAGACGCATGCTCGGCGCCGAATCGTTGTTGCGTCCCCAGGTGACGGCGGAGGTAAGTGAGGCGATGACGTCACCGGCCGGCCGACGCTCATTCCTGCGGGGGATCGTGGAACGTCACCAGGACGGCCGGCTCCTGGCGCGCCTGGCGGGCCATCAGGGGTCGCATCAGATGGCGGCCCTTGCTGCCTGCAACGCGCTGCTGATCGTGCCCGAGGATCAGACGCGGGTGGAGGTCGGTGACCGCGTTCTCACGCTGTTGCTGGAGCGTCGAGGCCGGTGAGTCAGGAAGGCGCCCCGATTGGCACTGCGGCTGCGGCTATGGGTGTGCAACTCACGCATGTCGATGAGACGGGTGCGGCCCGCATGGTCGACGTGGGCGACAAGGAGATCACCTCCCGGGTCGCGGTGGCCGCCGGGCGGCTGCTCGTTTCGCCGCGGGTGATTGAGCTTCTGCGCGGTGATGGCGTCCCCAAGGGTGACGCCCTCGGAGTCGCCCGGGTCGCGGGAATCCTCGGCGCCAAGCGCACCCCGGACCTCGTTCCGTTGTGCCACCCCTTGCCCATCTCCGGCGTCGAGGTCGATCTGGAGCTGGCACCGGACGCCGTGGAGATCCGGGCCCGGGTGCGAACGACAGGACGCACCGGGGTCGAGATGGAGGCGCTGACGGCGGTGGCCGTCGCGGGGCTGACGCTGCACGACATGGTCAAGGCGGTCGATCCGGCGGCCGTACTCACTGATGTGCGGGTGGTCAGCAAGTCCGGTGGGCGTTCCGGCGACTGGACGCGAGAGACCACAACTGCTGCGGAAACCCCTGTGGATGCGGCACTTTTGCGCACCCCCGGGCTACCCAATGGTGCGCTGGCCCGAGTGGTCACCGTGTCCGACCGCTCTCATTCCGGCGTCCGCGCTGACCGGTCGGGCCCGCTTCTTGCTTCGCTCCTCGCGGAGCTCGGGTTCATCGTCGACGTCGTGGTCGTCGTCCCTGATGACGTCGACGCGGTAGCCGCCGCTCTCGACGAAGCCGTCTCGGCCGGCATCGATCTGGTGGTGACCACGGGCGGCACCGGCTTCGCCCCGCGAGACGTGACCCCCGAGGCGACAAGGCGCGTACTGCTTCGGGAGGCGCCGGGATTGGTGGAGATGCTCCGATCGGCGGACCGGGCGCGGGTGCCCACCTCGATCCTTTCGCGCGCCGTTGCGGGAATCGCGGGAGGCAGCGTAATAGTGAACCTGCCCGGGTCCACCGGCGGCGTACGAGACGGAGTAGCAGTGCTTGCACCGGTGATCGGACACGCGATCGATCAGGTGCGCGGCGGGGGTGACCACGGCTGAGCGCTCCGGGCTGGCCGGCCAGACTTGCCGATGGACCGGTGGGGATTCGCCCGCTCCGGCTCCGTGACGGTGCCACCTGGGTTGAGGTGCGTACCCGCAACGAAGACTGGCTGGTGCGCTGGGAAGCCACTCCGCCCGGTTTCGACAACCCGCGAATCTCGTGGAGCGATCGCCAGTCGATGAGCATCTACACGGCGATGCTCCGGAGCCTTCGCCGGCAGGCCCGCGAGGGAAGTGCCCTGCCTTTCGCCATTACGTACGACGGTCGGTTCTGCGGGCAGCTCACGGTCGGCAATGTGGTGCGCGGAGCGTTCAACAGCGCCTACGTCGGCTATTGGGTGGACCAGGCGGTCGCCGGGCGAGGCGTGATGCCGACCGCCCTGGCGCTTGTCGTGGACCATTGCTTCGGAGCCGCGCGGCTGCATCGGATCGAGGCGAACATCCGGCCCGAAAACGTGGCTAGCCAACGGGTGGTGGAAAAGCTCGGATTCCGCGAGGAGGGGCTGCATCAGCGGTATCTCGCGATCGACGGTGCCTATCGGGATCACATCGGTTATGCGGTGACGACCGAGGACGTCCCAGAGGGAATGCTGCGCCGTTGGCACCGTGTCCGGGATGTACGCGAGGATCGATCTTGATGAGTGCTTGATCGCGACACGCCGAACAGCGTGCGGCTGATATGCGTATGTGCTAGTTAGCGTTTGACGCAGGTTCCGTCGGGTGGCGGACCCCAGCCGCGGAGGACGCATGAGCGCAGTCATCTGGTGCGGCATCGTGGCCGTCTGGATCTTTGTGCTGATTCCGACTTGGGTTCGCCGTGGAGACATTCACTGGCGCCGCGGAGCCGCCGTCATGGCGCAAGGTCCCGCCGAGTCTTCGGATGACGAGGAAGACGCCGGAGACGAGCGTGGCCGTCGGCTGCGCGTTCCTGGGATGCGGCTCGTGCGCCGCTCTCGTGCTGATCAAGCCCTTGAGGTGGAGACCATGGCCGAGCAGGTTGCGCAGTCCCCGACGGAAAGAATCTCAGCGCCCACAGCGGGATCGGCGCAGCGCACCCGCGTCGCCGCTGCCCCGAGTTCGGGTCGCCTCAGCGGTGCGATGCGTGCCGGCTTCGGCACCGGATCCGGCGGCTCCGATCGCAAGAAGCCACCGCTGCGGGTGCGCCGCGCTCGCCGTCTGGTCGGCCTCGCCGCCCTGGCCCTCGGCACTCTGATCGTCGCTATCTTCGCCGGTGGACTGTGGATCGCGGTCACCATCATTGCTGACATTGGTCTGCTCCTGTACGTGCGGCACTTGCGGGCGATCGCCAAGGAGCGGCAGGCGAAGGCAGCCCGCGAGAAGCGGGCCCGGGCTGCTCGCCAGGCGTGGGACAAGGCATCGGCGCAGGAGCGCGCGAGCCAGCTGGACGGATGGCGCGCGCCCGCTGCTGACCCCGTCGCAGAGCCCATCGTCGAGGAGTACGAGACCGAGTACGAGGCGGGCTATGAGGCCGCCTACGAGACGGACGAGGCGCCTCGGCACATCGACCTCACGGAGGCAGGGGAGCAGCAGGTCATCGACCTCACGGACGCCCCCACCGAAGAGCTCATCACCGCTCGCGTGAGCTGAGGACTGCCGCCTCGGCTGTCTCACCAGCCCGCTGTCCTGGGCCCGAGTCCATCACCCTCTGCGTGGTACGTTTTACGAGCTTTCCGGGGGTGTAGCTCAGCCTGGTAGAGCGCCTCCCTCGCACGGAGGAGGCCAGGGGTTCGAGTCCCCTCACCTCCACCCAATGACCCGGTTTCTCCGCAATCGGAGGCTGGCGCGCGTTCTCTGTCTGCGAGCGTGACGGCCGTGATCGCTGATTCTTCCGGCAACCGATTTCCGTCGATGGCGGACAGGCCAACGACTACCGAGGTGTCCAGGATGCCCTCGTCGGGCACTAGAGCTCTCGTTCCAGGCTCTGGCCGATGAAGTCGTCGGCCTCCGCGCAAAAGGTGGCGGCATCGACCGTGGCCAACTGTCGAGCGGCGGTAAGGAGCTGGGCTTTGGCGACAAATCGGCGACGCTGCAGCGGACGCAATTCGGCGACGGCGGTTCCATTGCGGAGCACGACAAAGTCCTCACCCGCCTCCACCGCGCGCAGGATCGCGCCGCTGTCGTTGCGGAGCTCGCGTCGACTGATCTCCCGGGTCATGGCCACACCGTCTGCCCCACCGCTACAGACCGCTACAGCGCTGCGGCAGGAGACGCGACGGGCTGGTTAGTCCTCACTTTCCTGCTCGGCCGAGACCAGGTGCGCGTCTAGGACGGGTCAGGGCGGCGTGGGGACGCCGCCTCCCCGACAGCCCGATCCAGTCCGGCAACTCCTGACGCTTCAAGCAGCCCGGCCAACGACTGGCCGACCTTTTCCAGCGGGGCGGGATCGTTGTCAGCTCTCGCCAGGAGGATGGCGCCTTCGAGCGCGGCAACGATCAATGAGTCGAGGCCGCCCGCGGTCGCAACGGGATACCGGACAGCGACGGCGGTTTTCCAGGAATCGAAGGCTTCCTGAGCGGCGGCTCGAACCGGCTTCGTGCTGGCGGACATGTCGACCACGGAGGCGGCGACCGGACAGCCGAAGTCGGTGCCCTTGGTCCGCAGCAGTTCGGCGTATCCGTCGAACAACGCGGCAACGCTGGCGGCGAACCCAGCTGCGCTCGTTTCGGCGAGGATTTGTTGGACTTCTCGCCCGTTTCGTTCCACCACTTCGACGACGAGTGCGTCCTTGCCTCCTGGGAAGTGGTAGGCGAATACCCCCTTGGTCACGCCAGCCCGCTCGCAGATCTCGGTCACTCCCGTGCCGCTGATTCCCTTGCGCCGGAAGAGGCCGGTGGCAGCGCGAATGAGGTGCTCTCTCGTCGTGCCGCGCACGTGCTGCCGGCGCGTCATAGCGCAAGCGTTGGACGTGCGGCGAACGACATTGAGCTGACGATCTTTGCTTTGGTGGCGCGTACAAGGTGGCCCGGGCGAGCCGCGATCTCTTCTGCCCATGCCATCGCTGCTTCCTCAGCTCTTCCCGGATCCGCGAGGGCGTTCAGCAGTCCGATGCGCAAAGCCTCATCGAGCTCAATTCGGCGGGATGTCAGGCACAGCTCTCGCGCCAGCGCTCCGCCGACCAGTTCTCGCAACGGTCCGAACATCGGGATCCCGAAGTTGACCTCGGGACGCGAGAACCAGACGCCCTCTTGAGCGATCCGCAAGTCACAGAGGACGGCCAGGTCGAAGCCGCCCGCCAATGCCGGCCCGTTGAGCGCGCAGATCAACGGCACCGGACAGCGCAGGATCGTGTGGTGAAAACGATCGCTCGAGGCCCACACCCGTGCGTCGAGGTCGGGATCCGTCGCAGCTGATTCGAACTCACCCAGATCAAATCCGCTGCTGAACACCGTCCCTGCGCCGGTCAATACGAGCACACGGACGTCCTGGTTAGCGGTAAGGAGGTCCACCGTGCGGCTGATCTCGTCCCGCAGGGAGATCGACAGCGCATTGCGTTCTTTCGGCCGATTCAACCGAAGCAGCCATATGCCGGTGCCTCGCTCCTCCACTTCGAGTTGATGGCCGCTCACAGCCGGGAGGTTAGTACGACCGTGCGAGAGGCCGCAACCCGAGTCCGGCAACCATCGGGCGGACTATCGCTGCGCCGGCAAGTGGATTCGCAAGAACGATGCCACCCCTTCGTTTGCGTAGCGCTTGATGTGAGCAGGCCTGATGGCCGCCTTGGTAAGGAAGAGTGCTTGGTCAATGAGCGGCCCGAGCACGAGGTAGGCAAACTGGGCGGCCGCCATATCGAGGTCATCGATCACCAGCAGTCCGCGATCGACCAGAGCGCCAAGCCCTTCGGCCACGGCAGCGAGGCCGCGCTGAGGTGCTTGCGCGAAGTACGTGGCAGCAAGCTCAGGGAATTGCGTCGCCTCCGAAATGACCAGGCGGCGCAGGCGGATCACCTCGGGATTCAGCACCCCCGTTGCGTAGGCGACGGCCGCGGAGATCAGATCCGGTTGAAGGTCCTCGACCCGATCGAAATGAACCCTCAGGGCTCGGGCAATCTCCTCGGCCCTCTCGGTGATGCCGAGCACGGTGTCGCTGAACAGCTGTTCCTTGTCCAGGAAGTGCTTGTAGACGGTCTGTTTCGAGACCCGGGCGGCTGCCGCGACCTCGTCCATCGACGTTCCCCAGTATCCCTGCTCGAGGAAGAGCCGAGTCGCTGCCTCGATGATCGATCGGCGCTTCAGTTCCGACCTCGTGACCGGTCCCGCAGGCGTCATCCCAGTACTGTACCGTCCAGTACTCGCTGTTTCGTTGATGGCCTGGCGATGGAGGTCGCACCATGGTCCCTGGATCGAAGAGTCCGGCGGTGGCGTCGTTCAAGACCACGCTCTCGGCGATGGGGCATAACACCGGCATCGAGGTTCCCGAAGAGGTCATCGACACGCTTGGCGCCGGGAAGCGACCGCCGGTGATGGTCAACGTCAACGGCTACGAGTATCAGAACACCGTCGGCGTGATGGGCGGGAGGTATCTCATCAGCGTGAATGCCGCCGTTCGTGCCGCAACAGGACTGAAGGGCGGCGATGCCATCGACGTCACCTTGACCGTCGCTGACAAGCCGCGTCGGGTAGAGATTCCTGCTGATTTTCAGGCGGAGCTGAATGCCAACGAGGGGGCACTGAGCTTCTTCAGCACACTGTCAAACAGCCTGCAGCGCTACCACATTGACAACATCAACGGCGCAAAGACGGCCGAGACCCGTCGGCGCCGCATCGATAAATCGATTTCGTTGTTCCTGGCGGGAAAGCAGCGGTAGTGGGTCTTAGACAAAGGCGTCAGTTCTTGAGCAGGAAATCCTTGATCTCGGGGAATGCCGCCGGGTCCTGCACGAAGAATGCGTGGCCACCCTCGAATACCCGAAAGGTGGAGTTGGGTATCTGCGCGGCGATAGCGGCCCCGTTCGCCTCGGGGGCGATGCCGTCGTAGCGACCCGACGCGACGATCGTCGGACACGTGATGCGTGGCAGTCGGTCATACACGTCGTGTTCGCGGCGGGCCTGCAGCTGCCACTCCTTTCCCTTGCGTACCTCGTCGGATTCCTGCGCATCAGCACCTTCTCCCATCATGGAGACCAGGGTCCGAGCGCCTTCGTGCGTCTCCAACCACTCGGGGGTGAAGCGGCTGTCGAGGATCTTCGCCGAGACAACGGCTCGCTCGGCGGGATCGAGGTCCTTTAGCGTCTGCAGCGGGAACGACGAGGCGCCTGCGCCGCCGGCCGAGGTGCACAGCAGGGCCAGTCGGTCGATGCGCTCGGGCGCGGTGACGGCCACCTCCTGGGCGACCATGCCGCCAAAGCTGACGCCCATCGCCTCAAAGCTGTGCCAGCCAAGGTGGTCGGCCAACGCCAAGGCATCTCCGGCCAAGTCGGCCATCGAGTAGAGGCGCTCGGGTAGCGGGGTGCGTCCGATGCCCCGTTGGTCGAACGCCGCTATCTCGAAGTCCGCGTAAAGCATGCTGATGATGGGCGCAACGGTGGCCAGGCTGGCACCGCTTCCGTTGAAGAACAGCAGCCGCGGTCCGGTGCCGGCTACCTCGTAATACAAATCGAACCCGTCGAGACGTACCGTCGCCATGCCGTATTGTGACCGCGGGCCATCGATCTGTCATCGTCGGCCCGAGGATCGCGAAGGCTGCCGCTACGTCTGCGTGCACCACACGATTGTCCGTCGCGCGCGTCACATGCGAATCTCGTGAAAAGTACGTGCCGAAGATCGGGGACCTGCCCCCGGCGGCCGTAGCCTCCCACGATGGCGACAAAGGACAATTCTTCGTGGCTGGAAGAGTTCGAACGTTCCCAGCTGGTGCGGACCGGCTTGCGCGCCGTGGTCAGTGCCACGGCGCTGCTGCTGATCTACTACTACGCGCCGATCCCCAAGCATCCCCATGCGCTCGTGGCCCCGCACATCATCGCTTGCCTGCTGCTCTTCTCCGTCGTGCTCGCGTACGAGGTGCGTCAGATCACGAGCAGCGAGCATCCGATGCTGCGAGCGACCGTCTCCATGTCCATCGTGATTCCGCTCTTCCTGGTGATGTTCGCCTGGCTCTATCTGGTGATTTCCCAGACCAGCATTCCGGCGTTCGGAATGCATCTGAGCCGGTCTGCCGCGCTGTATTTCACCATCACCGTCTTCTCCACCGTCGGTTTTGGTGACATCACCGCGAAGTCAGATCCGGCTCGACTCATTGTCAGTACGCAGATGCTTGCCGATCTTGTCGTTATCGCCGTGGTCGCCAGGCTGATCCTCGGTGCAGCGACCCGGGCTCAGCAACGCAAGCGAGACCAGAGCGAGGACTAGCCCTTTCGCCGGTTTCGGCGGCGTGTCAGGCGGGGGACTACGTTTGCAACAAGTCTTGGGCTAAGGGGTGACGTAGGTGGAAGACGCGAAGGAAAAGCTGGGCTGGAAGGTGATAGCTCTGGCGGCGACGCTCGCCGCTGGACAGGCCACTCGCCGAGCCGCGGAGAAGGTCTACCGCGCGCGAATCGGTGAACCCCCGCCGGACCGTCCAAGCTCACCTCGCGTGCCACTGCCCACCGCTATCGTCTGGGCGGTCTCGTCCGGAGTGGTCGGCCAGCTGGTCGGGCTGCTCATCGAACGCACAGCTGCCCACGCGTGGGAGCACGCCACCGGTGAACTGCCTCCCGGCCTCGAGCCGGAAGACGACGAGGAGCCCGAAGGCGCTACGGCTTAAACCCCAGCCGCCCGGCGCCTGCTCAGGCGTGCTGCGGCGCTCCAACCGTGTCTGGTGTCCCTACCGCCGGCTGATAGCGCAGCCCATCCATCAGTAGCGCTGAAATCCGGCATGCCTGGTCCTGCCATCCGGGCCCGTCTGACATCAGGCATACGCCGCTTAGCGCACTCAGCAGATCCGCGGGAGCAACGTCCGGTCGGACAGCGCCCGAAGCGACGGCGGCATCGACCAGCGTGCGCATGGTGGCGTTCATCCGCTCGTGGCTGTACGCAAAAATGCTCGAGTCTTCGGACAGGACGTTCTTGAGATGGGTGGCAAGCCCTCTCTTGGACGCCACAAGGGCTACGAACCGGCGCATCCATTCGCTGAGTGCCTGCTCGGGGGGCATGGTCTCGAGCAGCTCGGCAGCGCTGTCGACCAGCTCATCGACACTGCGCCGGAAAACGGCTTCGACCAAACCGTCACGGCTGAAATAGTGGCGGTAGAGGGTCCCGATGCCCACGCCTGCCTGGCGGGCGATGTCCTCGAGAGAGGCGTCGACGCCGTGTTCGGCGAAGGCGGCGGACGCCACGTCCAGGATTCGGTCGCGGTTACGACGAGCGTCAGCCCGTAGTGGCCGCGCCACGATCCCACCCTCAGCGGGCCGAGCCACGATCCACCTCCACCAGAAATTCATTTGCTAAACGGAGGATGCCTCCGATAAGTTAACGGAGGCTGCTTCCGCTTGCAGTGATCGTACGACGTCTGGGTCGTTTGGACCAGACGCTCGAGACTGGAGTGCACACGTGACAACCAACCAACTCGTGGGCGATACCGCGCAGGTTGACGCCCCCCGCGACCGTCGTTGGCTTGCCCTCGCCGTCATCGGCGTCGCGCAGCTGATGATCATCCTTGATGCGTCGATCGTGAACATCGCGCTGCCGAAGGCGCAGGCCGCGCTCCACATCAGTGACGCATCGCGGCAGTGGGCGCTGACCGCCTACACCCTCACGTTCGGCGGATTCCTGCTGCTTGGCGGCCGGATCGCTGACTACGTAGGACGCAAGCGCACCTTCCTCATCGGTCTTTTCGGATTCGCCGCCGCATCAGCGTTCGGCGGCGCGGCGCAGTCTGCTACCTGGCTCTTCAGTGCGCGGGCTATCCAGGGAATCTTCGCCGCCCTCCTAGCGCCAGCGGTGTTGTCGCTCATCACCACGACGTTCACCGAGCCGCATGAGCGGGCCAAGGCCTTCGGCGTCTACGGCGCCATCTCCGGGACCGGCGGCGCTATCGGCCTCATCGCAGGCGGCGCGCTCACCGAATACCTGAGCTGGCGCTGGACCCTCTTCGTCAACGTGCCGATCGCGCTCGCTGTCGCCATCGCCTCACTGCCGCTGCTCAAGGAGAGCCGGGTCGAAGGCGATCGTCAGTACGACGTCCTCGGCGCGGTACTAGCGACCCTTGGCTTGGCCTCGCTCGTTTACGGGTTCACCGAAGCCTCGCTGCATTCGTGGACGTCCTCCCAAACGCTCGGGTTCATCGGTATCGGAGTCATCCTGCTGGTGGGTTTCGTCGCGCGCGAGTTGGTCGCTTCCAACCCGATGCTTCCGATGCGGGTGGTCTTGGACCGCAACCGCGGGGGCTCCTACTTGGGCTTTCTGCTCGCGACGCTGGTCGTCTTCACCACGTTCCTGTTCCTGACCTACTACTTCCAGGACGTGCTCGGCTACTCGGCACTGAAGGCCGGCATCGCCTTCCTGCCATTCCCGGTGGGCGTCATCGTGTCTTCGGTCGTGGCCTCCCGCACGCTGCCGATCTTCGGTCCGCGGGTGCTCGCCACGACGGGCTTCATCCTGGCGACGCTGGGCGTCCTGTGGCTCACCCAGCTGCCGGTTGACTCGTCCTACCTCACGCACGTGGTGCCGGCGGAACTCCTGATCAGCCTGGGCATGGGGCATGTGTTCGTCCCCTTGAGCTCGACCGCACTGCTGGGTGTCCCCGACCACGATGCCGGAGTCGCCAGCGCGTTGGTCAACACGACCCAGCAGGTCGGCGGTTCGCTCGGTGTGGCCCTGCTGAACACGATCGCTACCAGCGCGACCCTGCACTACGCCAGGTCTCACGGCGGCTCGTCACAGGCAGCGGTGGTCCACGGATTCACCACCGCTTTCGCCGTCGGTGTGGGGATTCTCGTGCTTGGGACGATCATCGTGGTCACGCTGATCCAGCCGCAGAAAAAGACCGTTCGGCCCGACACTGCCGACAGTGCAGCAGATCCGATCGGTGACGTGGTGGCTGCCTAGCTGCGTGCTAGCGCAGCGGGCTGACATAACTCGCGTCAACCCTGGCGATGAGGTGGGCCCACTGGGTGAGCTCGCGGTCGGGCAAGAAGCGTTCATTGACTCGAACCCGGGCGGCCGCGCCAAGGCGGGCCGCCTGGGTCGGGTCGATCAACAGCTGGCGTAGCTTTCCGCCGAACGACTCGAGATCCGCCGGGTCGCGCACCAGGAGGCCCTGCTCGCCGTCGGTGACCTGGTCGAGGATGCCTCCAACCGCACTTGCCACCACCGGCCGGGCCTTCCACATCGCTTCGGACACTGTGAGTCCGAACCCTTCCACCAGGCTCTTTTGGGTGACCACCGCGGCGTGCCGCTGGATCGCGTTGACCACGGCTGCGTTCTCGTCAACGTCACCAGTGGGCAGCGATATCAGGGAAATTCGCCTCCGCTGTTCGGCCGGCAGTCCTTCCCAGAGCTGGGTGCACTCCTTCAAAACCTCCTGTCCTTCCGGGTCATCGCTGACTCCGGCGACGCTGGGACCCACCAGCGCAAGGCGAACATCGTCCATACCGGACGCCGGAATGACGTAGCGCGCAAACGCCTCGAGCACCCCAGCCATGTCCTTGAGCCGGTCCCATCGCGAGACCTGCACCACGAGCCGCGCATCTGCCGCGACCGGCCCACCCTCCGCAACGATGTCGGCCGGACTCTGGACCGTGCCCGCGCTTCCCTCACGACGCCGGAAGGTCGGCTCGCCGTGGCCGCCGCCAGGGGTGATGATCCCCACCCGCTCCAGCACCGCCGTCACCACGTCGGGCGCCATGTCGACGTTCTTGACCGAGAACGGATCAATGGCGGGAGCGATGACGGCGAGGCAGGCCGGATCCACCCAGTCCGGCGCATATTGCTCGCGAGAAAAAACCACGCCACGCGCCAGTTCGCAGTACGGACGCAGGAACGCCCAAGCCTGGTCGGTGAATTCGTTGGTGACGTCGCTGCCGACGTGGCACCGCCAGATCACGCGCGCGCCGTGGTCGGCGAGTGCTCGCGTCAAGCCGGCCGTCTGCGGATCGTGCAGGATCACGACCTCCCCTGGCCGAACGACTGCCAGCAGTTGGGGCACATTCGACTCGAGAACCGCCTCGTAATGCCGCCGTTCTCCGAGCCCGAGCGGCCCCCCATCGCCGAGGTTGCCGTGGAGCCGGTTGTGGATCCGTTTCGTCGTGGCGAAGAACTCGGCGTCCCCCTCGACCACCAGCCAGCTGGTTCGCACTCCGGTCCCAAGGCCGTACGCCACCAGCATTTGCAGCATCTCTGCCACGCCGCCACCAGTCGCGGTCGAACTCACGTTCCAGACGGTCCGCCCCTGCAGTTGCTCTGCGGTGTCAGCGGCGAGTGCGCGGAAGGCCTGGTATCGCCGGTTGCCGATGACGGGGGCGAGCCGCTCGGGCGAGATGGCGCTCACAGCTACCGTTTGCATGTCAGGTTGATGCCCCGCTGAGGAGTCAAGCAAGCGGACCGCGAAGCGCGTGCCTGAGGATGATGGAGCACCTCCCGCAGCGAGCTACCCAGTGGTACGTTAGGTGCGTGAATGGGACGTATCAGGTGTCGATGGGAGACAGGGGGAGGCTGGTCATTCCCGCTGAGCTGCGATCGCGGGCCGGGCTGGTCGAAGGGACGCCGATAGTTCTGCTGGACACTCCTGGCGGTGTGGTGATGATGAGCCGCGAGCAACTGAAGACGAGGGTGCGCGCTGAGCTCGCTGGGCTGGACCTGGTGACGGAGCTGTTGGAGGAACGCCGGCGCGCCGCGGCCAGTGAGGACACCGGGTGAACGTCCTCGACGCCTCGGCCGTGCTGGCCTTTCTGCAGGCCGAGGAGGGCAGCGACGCGGTCGAGCGGGGTCTTGTGGAAGGGGCCTGCTGCGGAACCGCAAATTGGTCGGAGGTGGCCCAGAAGGTCAGGTCCCACAGGCGCGACTGGGCCTTGGCACGGGCCTTGTTGGAAAGCTACGAGGTCGTGCTCGAGCCGGTGACCGTCGAGGACGCCGAGTGGGCAGCAGGCGAATGGAAGCCGGACGCGGGCCTGTCCCTGGCTGACCGGTTGTGCTTGGCGCTGGGAGAGCGCCTTGAGGCCACCGTCCTCACTGCGGATAGGGCGTGGGGTACCGATGGTCGGGTGCAACAGATCCGCTAGCGGCGTGCTCCGTCATCCCGACACGACGCCAGGACGTTCTCTGAGGATGACGGAGGGCCAGTAACCAGCGGCCATTAGCGCAGCACTGCGCCTCCGTCGACGCTGATGACCTGTCCGGTGATCCATGACGCGTCGTCGGAGGCGAGAAAAGCCACCATCGCCGCGATGTCTTCGGGGGTGCCCAGTCGCGCGCTGCGCGTGATCCCCAGTGCCATGTCACGAAAAGCCGGGTCGAGCGACTCGCGGATGGTGTCCGTCAAAACCAGGCCTGGGGCGACGGCATTCGCGCGGATGCCGGCCTTGCCCCAGCGGCTCGCCACGTGCCGGACGAGTCCGCCGAGTCCGCTCTTGGCCATTGCGTACGAGGGTCGCTCCGGCTCTCCGGCGAAGGCTGCGGCGGAACTGGTGAAGACGAGCGCCCCCCCGCCCCGCTCGAGCAGGTGCGGGATGGCTTGGCGGGCACACAGTAGGTGGCCACGCAGGTTCACGGCGATCGTCCGGTCGAACGCTTCGAGCGGCAGCGATTCGACGTCGGTGTCTTGACCGATCGTCTCCGGCGAGAGGTCGGCAGCGTTCGCGTGAACGACGTCGAGGCCACCAAAAGCCTTTACTGCCAGCGCGATTGCCGCCGCCACCGACTCCTCCTCGCGAAGGTCCACCACGGTGGCTTCGGCGGTGCCGCCGGCGTCCTGGATGCGACCGGCGACGGCAGCCGCGGCGTCGCCATCGAGGTCGGCGACTACGACGGATGCGCCTTCTTCGGCGAGCCGCACACACGTCGCAGTTCCGATTCCACCGGCGCCGCCTGCCACCAGCACGACGCGTTCGCGAAGTCCCCGCATCAGGACCGCCTCCCTTTACCTGCCATGGCCCGCGGCTTCGTTGCCGTGGACTGCTCGATCCCGGCCGCGAACAGCTCGACCAAACCGTGAAAGGCCGCGTCCGAATCAGCGACCCAGTCGATCGTTTGGAGCAGCTCGAGGCTGATGAACCCGTGGACCAGGGCCGCCAATTGGGCCGTAGCGATGGGCAGCTCGTCCTCGGTGAGCCCGAACGAGCTCATGACGGCGTATCCGGCCTCACCGACGCGGCGTCCCTCAAGGCGCATCGCCTCGTCTCCGTAGACGCCGGTGCCGGCGAGGTAACGCACCGGATGTGCCTTGGCGTAGGCCCGGTAAGCATCGGTGAGGGCATGCAGACCCTCGATGCCGGACTTGCCCATTACAGCGGCGCGGACCGCGTCCGATAAGCCGGCGAGCGTACGCAGCCGCATCGTCTTCCGGAGCGCATCGAGGCTTTCGACGTGACGGTAGAGCGAGGGCGCCCGTACACCTAGTTCGGCAGCCAGCGCCGCCATCGTCAGCTGTTCCCAGCCGCGGGCGGCCACCAGCCGCTCGGCGGCAGCGACGACCTGGTCCGGGTCGAGCCGTTCGACGCGGGCGGCCATCTGTTCCTCCCCGGAGCGAAGGCCATGTGAACGACCCCTTGCAATTCTGCTACGGATCGTAGCAGTATGCGCGAACTACGGATCGTAGCAACGGTGCTAATGATCGTTCTGAGGGGCGTGGGACCTTGGCGAAACGACGATGTCTGGCGATTACCGGCCTGGCGGCCACGGTGGCGCTGGCGGCAACGGGTTGCGGACATTCGAGCAGCAGCAGTGCAAATCCGGCTAAGCCGACTGGGACGCCCACCGCGGCAGCGACCACAGCCGGGGACTTCGGGACGCTGAAGGCCATCTGCGGACCTGGAAAGGCGACCGGCGCCACGGCTCGCGGCGTGACCGACACCGAGATTCACGTCAGCACGATGGGCGATCCTTCGAACACGGTCATTCCGGGCGCCGGGCAGGAGTCCTTCGACGTCGCCGACGGATTTGTGAAGTGGTGTAACGCGGCCGGCGGCATTCTCGGACGCAAGATCGTGCTGACCAAGCGCGACGGCAAGCTCTTCAACATTGCCGCCCAGGTGATCAACGCGTGCCAGAGCGACTTCATGCTTGTCGGCAACGCCAACCCGCTTGATGCCGCCGGTGTCAAGCCGCGGCTGGCGTGCAACCTGGCGCAGATCCCGGCGTACGCATCGTCGCCCCAAGCGGCGGAGGCACCCGAGCAGGTCGTCGTCGACAGTTCGCTGCACCAGATCAACGTCGGGGCTTGGCGGGAGCTGTCGAAAAAGTATCCCGCGGCGTTCCAGGCAATTTCGATGATCACGGTGAACGGCGGAGGGCTGGACACTTTCGCCGAACGTCAGCAGGACGCGCTCACATCGATCGGCAGCAAGGTGGTGGACTTTCAAGAAGCGCCCGTCACCGGCGTCGCCAACTGGCGGCCGTATGCCGAGCACGCCTACGAAAACCATGCCAAGGCAGTGATTACGCTCTCGCCTGACATCAGCGCGTTCGTGCGGTCGATGGACGACATCGGATGGAAGCCCGACGTCATGCCACTCGGCGTCCAGAACTACAACAAGGGCACCACCGAACTGGCCAAGGAAGGCATCCTGCCGCCCACCTACGTCAGCATGACGTACTGGCCGTTCGAGGACGCCGCCCACAATCCCGCGACGCAGCAGGCGATTACCTTGATCAAGTCCTCGAGCAAGCTGCAGCCGGACTTCGCTCATCTGCAGGCGCTGGACTCCTGGCTGCTGTGGGCGGTGGCGGCAAAGGCGTGCGGTTCGAACCTGACGGGCAGTTGCGTAGTTCAGAAGGCCGGCGCCGAGAAGGGCTGGACCGGTGGCGGAATCATCGCGCCGGTGGACACGCACGTGGGCCCGGGTGTGCTCTCGCAGTGCTTCGTGCTCTTGAAGGCCACCGCCACCGGCTTCGTGCTGGCTCCCGATGTCACCAAGCCCAACAAGGACATCTTCAACTGCGACCCGGCCAACGTGGTCAAGGTCGCCAACACGCACACCGGAGGCTGACCATGACTGGATCGCTCGATGGCCGGGTGGCCCTTGTCACCGGGGCCAGCAAGAACATCGGGAAGGGGATGGCGCTCGAGGTCGCCGCCGCCGGAGCGACGACGTACGTCACGGCGCGCACCCTCGACGACGCGCCTGGTGCGATCGGAAGCCTGCATCAAACGGTCGCCGAGATCGAGGCGGCCGGCGGTAAGGCGATTGCGCTCGCGTGCGACCACACGGATGACGCCCAAGTGGAGGCGGTCTTCGATCGCATCCGCCAGGATGAAGGCCGGCTCGACGTCGTGGTCAACGTCGCCTCCCCGGACTTCTCGGAGATGGTCGGCGTGCCGTTCTGGGAGATTCCCTTTCGCCACATCACCGCCTGTCTGGATGTGGGCCCGCGATCGGACTACGTGACCACCGCGCTGGCCGCCCGGATGATGGTTCCGCAGGGGTCGGGCGTCGTCATCAATATTTCCTCGCACGGCGCCAAGCAGCACCTGCTGTCCGTGCCCTACGGGATGGGCAAGGGTGGCATCGACAAGCTGACCCAGGACGGTGCCACCGAGCTTCGTGCCCACGGGGTCGCCGTCGTTTCGCTGTGGCCGGGGCTCGTGCTGACGGAGGGCCTGCTCGCCAACGCCGAGGTAGCCCCCGATGGCACCCGCACGCTTCACGGGCTCGACATCGGTTTCGGGGAGACGCCCAAATTCAACGGCAGGGCGGTCGTGGCCCTCGCCTCCGATCCGCAGATCCTGGAGAAGTCCGGGGGCTCGTTCTGGTCGAGCCGGCTGGCGCGGGAGTACGGATTCGCCGAGGACGACGGTCATCTGCCGCCCGAGATAGACGGCATCCAAACGCTGATGTCTGCCGACGACGTCCCCGACTATTGGCGTGGCGTCGAGCGCTACGTCAGCTCCTGAGGAGTAGCGCTATGTCCGATCGGTCTCGACGGTCTGAACGTCTCGCCATTGTTTCTGCCGACGGCCATGCGGGTCCGCCGGTCGCCGACTTCCGGCCCTACGTCGAAGCGAGCAGGCTGGAGGAATTCAACCGGTTCGTCGTGGCCCGCGAAGCCTGGCGCGCCGAGCGCAATCGCTCCATGGGGCTGCCCGAAGACGGCGAACTCGTCCACGCCCTCTTCGGCGAAGCGATGGTCGACATCTATACCGGCCAGGAGGCGATTGCGCGCGGTGGCCTGGCAGGCGTGTACGACTCTGACGTCCGCAACCGCGAGCTGGAGGGCGAGGGGATCGTGGCGGAGGTGCTTTTCCCCGACTTCCAGAACAGCAACGAGCCGCCTTGGGGCGCGGCTTTCCCGTTCCCAGACACGACTTCGGAGCTGCGTCAGGCCGGGGCCCGAATCTTCAACCGCTGGCTCGCTGACTTCTGCAGCCAGCTGCCGGGGCGGCGAGCCGGGGTCGCGATCGTCCAGCCCCACGACATCGACGCTGCCGTACGCGATGTCCATTGGGTCAAAGAAGCCGGGCTCGCCAGCATCATGCTGCCGACCGGCGACTTCGAGCTGCCCTCATATCACGACACCCGCTACGACCCGCTCTGGGCGGCCTGCGTCGAGACCGGACTGCCGGTGACTTTTCACTCCGGCGGCACACCGTGGGAGGGCTACGGCTCCTACGCAATGTGGGTCACGAAATTCGAGTTCATGTGGTGGGCCCGACGTCCGCTCTGGGAGCTCATTTTGGGCGGGGTCTTCGAGCGCTTTCCCGACTTGCGGGTGGCGTTCACCGAGCAGGGAGCTGACTGGATTCCCTCGATGCTGCAACGACTTGACGAGCAGTACGCCTCGCCGTTCGAGCGTGGAATCACCGACCTGCTCAAGCTCTCGCCCAGCGAGTACTGGACCCGGAATTGTTACGTCGGCGCCTCCTTCATGAGCCGGGCCGAGTGCGACATCCGCGACCAGATCGGTGTTGGTCGCATCATGTGGGGCGCGGACTACCCGCACATCGAAGGCACCTGGCCGCACTCGCTGAACGCGCTGCGGGAGGCGTGCAACGGCTGCAGCGAAAAGGAAATCCGGCTGATGTCGAGCGAGACCGCTGCTGAGGTCTACGGCTTTGATCTCGTGGCGTTGCAGCCGCATGCGGATCGGGTCGGCCCGGAGATCGGGTCGCTCGTCACGCCGTTGGTGCCGGCTCCGGCCACCTATCCCGAGGTCGATTACGCGCTTGGAAAGGTCAGCGGCATGGAGTCGGGCCGGCGGCTGATGTCAGCCATGTTGGGAGGCTGAGCGAGGCGGCTCTAGCGGGTCAGTGGAGGCTGACTCAGGGCAGCCGGAGCAGATCGGGGGAGAGCTCGGCGAGCGTGTTGACCCCGCATAACGCCATCGCTGTGGCGAGTTCCTCGCGCAGCTGCGCGAGGACGTTTCGGGCACCCCCGTGGCCGCCAGTAGCCAGCCCATAGACGGGCAGCCGGCCGACCAGCGTCGCAGTGGCGCCGAGGGCAAGAGCCGCCAGGACGTGGACGCCGCGCCGGATTCCGCCGTCGACCAGGACCTCGAGCTGTCCGCCGACCGCCTCGACCACCTCAGGAAGCGCCATTGCGGTGGGGATGCATTGGTCGAGTTGGCGGCCTCCGTGATTGGACACCACCACCGCGGCGGCGCCGGCCTGGGCGCACAGCAGGGCGTCGTCGCCGCGCACCAGTCCCTTCACCACGACCGGCAGGCCATCGGCCCACCCGCTGACTGTGGCGATGTCATCGAAGGTCACAGCTTTGTCAAAGCCCGCGACCATCGCCGCCAACTCCCCACCCACGGGATCGCCCGGCAGCGTCACGTTCGGAAGTGGAGCGCCGGCCAAGGCGACGGGGCCGTACTGCTCGCTTCGCGGACGCGGCGCGCCGACCGGACAGTCGACGGTCAGCACGATTGCCTGGCAGCCTGCCGCTCGAGCCCGCTCGCAGATCGCCCTGGTCCGGCCGCGATCGGCGAGCATCGTGATGTGCATCCACAACCGGGCTTCCGGTACAGCTTTCGCGATGTCCTCGATGGCCGTGGAGCTCATCATCGACACCGTCATCACGGTGCCAGCTCCGCTAGCTGCCCGCGCCATCCCCGTCTCCGCGTCGGCGGAGAACAACGCGTGGCCGGCGGTCGGCGCGACCATGATCGGCATGGACAAGCTCTGTCCGAGCACGGTTGTCGTCGTCTGCACCGACGTGACGTCCCGCAGCACCCTCGGCCGCAGCATGATGGATTCCCACGCCCTCGCGTTGGCGGTCAGCGTGCGTTCATCGCCTCCACCCGACGCCGCATAGGCGAAGACGGCGGGCTCCAGACAGTCACGGGCTGCCGCCTCCAGCAGCCCAAGGTCAGCGCTCGTTGCCAACGTTCATCTCCATCCATTCGGGAGATTCGACACGGTCAGCGGACTATAGAACTTGGGTGCTGCTGGTCGAAATTCAGCGCTGAGTTGAGCAAGATGGCGGGGTGACCCCTCCGCACCCTCCTAACGGCGCCCAGCGCGTAAGCGCAAAAGCAGAGACCTTCACCGAGTCCGTCATCCGTGAGATGACGCGGCTTGCGACCGCTCATGGCGCCGTCAATCTGGCGCAGGGCTTTCCCGACTTCGGCTGCCCTCCGGAGCTGAAAGAGGCCGCCAAGGCCGCGATCGACGCCGATGTGAACCAGTACGCGATCACCTGGGGCGCGCAGGAATTTCGGCAGGCGATCGCCGGCAAGGTCGCCCGCGGTTACCCGGGCTGGCAGGTCGATCCTGAGACGTCGATCTGCGTCACCTGCGGCTCGACCGAGGCCATGATCGCGGCCATGCTGGCGCTCGTCGACCCGGGCGAGGAGGTCATCGTCTTCACGCCGTTCTACGAGAATTACGGCCCCGACGCGATCCTGTCCGGCGCTACCCCGCGCTACGTCGAGCTCCACCAGCCGGACTGGACCATCGACGAGGCCGAGCTGCGGGCTGCGTTCAACGACCGCACCCGGGCGATCATCGTCAACACCCCGCACAACCCGACGGGCAAGGTCTTCCGTCGCGATGAGCTCGCTCTGATTGCCGAGCTGTGCCAGCAGTACGACGTGCTCTGCCTGACCGACGAGATCTACGAGCACATTCACTATCTTGGCCCGGGGGGTCATGTGCCTCCGGCGACCGTGCCGGGACTGGAAGACCGGACGGTCACGATCAACGCGCTGTCCAAGACCTACGCGGTGACCGGATGGAGGGTGGGCTGGACCATCGCCCCGCCGGCGCTGACCAACGCGATCCGCAAGGTTCACGACTTCCTGACGGTGGGCGCCGCCGCGCCGCTGCAAGCCGCCGGTGTAGCGGCGATGGCCCTGCCGGCGAGCTACTACGACCAGATGGCCGCTGACTATCTGGAGCGGCGGGACCTCCTGTGCGGTGTGTTGGCGAAGGTGGGCTTTTCCTTCCGGGTGCCCGACGGCGCGTACTACGTGCTGTGCGACGCCACCGCCGTGGATCCCGGACGTGACGACGTCGCCCTGGCCCGGCGGCTGGTCGAACAGATCGGGGTGGCAGCGGTGCCCGGATCGTCGTTCTACCCGGATCCCGCCGAGGGCCGTCACATGATCCGTTTCGCTTTCCCCAAGCGCCTCGAGACCCTCCATGCGGCAGCCGACCGGCTCGCCTCACTTGCTGACGTGAAAGGCTGACGGCCATGACGACAGAGCGGTTCGAGGTTGCGCGCGAGATTGCCGCAACACCCTCAAAAGTCTTTGCCGTGTTGGCTGATCCGAACGGCCACGTGACGATCGACAGCTCGGGAATGCTGCAGTCCGCCGACGGAGATCCGGTGCAAAAGGCGGGCGATGAGTTCGTCGTGCACATGGATCGGGAATCGCTCAACGACTACCCGATGGGCAAGTACGACGTCACGGTGATCATCACCAAACTTGAGCCGGATGCCCTCATCGAATGGACCATCTCCGGCGCCATCCAGCCTCCCATCAAGCACCTCTACGGCTACACGCTTGCGCCCCGCGAGACGGGCACCCTGGTGACGTCGTACTACGACTGGAGCGAGATCGACGAGCAGTACCGCGGTGCCGGCATCTTTCCCGTCATCCCGGAGGCGGCTCTTCGCGCGACGCTGGGGATCCTGGCCCGCAACGTCGAATAGGCGCAATGTCGAATAGGCGCTGAATAGCAGCTAGCCGAAGGTGAATGAGTAGGCGGTCAGGCCCGGCGCGACCGCGACGTCAAGGGTGTGCCTCGCGGCCGACGGCTGGCTCACTACCGGGTAGATGTCCGGCGCGCCCGACACCGTGAAGTTCTTGGTGGACCCGTTCACCGTCGCCGTGATCGTCCCCGTCCCACCGATGTCCAGGTAGACGTCCTTGGCCAAGAAATTCAGCCGTATGCGGGCGTCTTTGACAGCGGTCAGGCCGTCCGCGCCGATGGTCCAGGTGCCGGACAGCGCGAATTCGTCGTCCGGGACCGTCGCGGGGAAGCTGATGACGTTCTTGCCCAGGCCCAACGAGGTGGTGCCCGCGTAGCTGTTAGCGCGGGTCGCCCCGAGATAAGTCTCGGCTGTTTGCGCAGAGGTGGGCGTGGTGTCTGCCACGTGGGTGCTCGCCGGTAACGCGGCGCCTGGCTTGGCGGCGGCCAGCAGTTGCCTGATCAGCTTTTCGGTGCCGGTGTAGTCGCCTTCACCGATCGAGACATGCCGGATGGTGCCGGTGGAGTCGATCAGATAGTCGGCCGGCCATGATTCGTTGCTGAACGCATTCCAGGTCGTGTAGTCATTGTCCAGCGCGACCGGATAGGTGATGCCTATTCGCTTGGCCCCTGCCGCCACGTTTCCCGTTACGTGTTCAAACGCGTATTCGGGGGTGTGGACGCCGATCACCTCGAAGCCCGCCGACTTATAGGTCGAATACCACGCTTCAACATGGGGAATGGCCCGCTGGCAATTGATGCAGGAGTAGGCCCAGAAGTCGATCAGGACGACCTTGCCTTTGAGAGCGCTGAGGGTGAGCGCGGCCCCATTGCGAGTGTTCAGCCACTTCGAGATACCGGCGATCTCCGGCGCCGCGCCGCAGTCGGCCAGCTTGTCGGAAGGGTTCTGGGCGCAGTTGGCCAGCAGCGCGCTCTGCTTCTTTCCGAGCGCCTTGTTGACGCTGCTGCTTCCGATGAGAGCCTTATTGGCCGCCGAAGTGTAGTCCGGAACGGCGCGTTGCAGGGCGTCGGTCACATTGAACGTCAGCGCGATCGCGAGCCCAATCACCACGACCCCGGCTGTGACGCGGATGGCCCGCTGATGGGTGCGGAAGGCCCGCACGCGTTCGGCGACGCTGCGGCCGGCGAGTGCGAAAATCAATAGCGGGATGGCGGTGCCGATGGCAAAGGCCACCGTCAGTTCGATCGTGCGGCCGCCGATCCGGCCGGTGGCTCCGGCGACGGTGATGGCCGCCAGCACCGGCCCCGCGCACGGGACGTAAACCGCGCCCAGTGCCAACCCGAGGACGAAGCCGCCGCTGTCCGGCCTGACGGTGTGCTGCGGAATCCAGGTGAACGGCTTCTCCAGCAGCGTTTCGAGCCGCGGGATGATCATGCCTAAGCCGAGCAGCACCAGCACTGCCAGGCCGACCCAGCGAATTGTGTCGGCCGGAACGCCCAACGATCGCAGGATGATCGTGCCGACCAGCGTGAAGATGCAGAAGCTGAAAGTCAGTCCGCCGACCACCCAATAGGGGCGCCGGCTGGCCTTTCTGGTCGCTCGCGGACCGACCGGGCGCGCCCCTGCTGCGCCGCCGGTGAAGAAGATCGCTGGAAGCACCGGCAGCACACACGGCGAGATGCCCGTGATGAGTCCGCCAACTAGTCCGATCAGCACGAGCGTGATCAGTGCAGACCTCCCTGCCGGCCGACATGCGCACCCGAATCGCGCCCAGCGCTACCCGAGGGACGCTTCGCCGAAGGTACGGGCCGTGCCTGAGTCCTCCATGAATGTCTGGAGGTCTTTTGCCTGTCAGAGCGTGATGATGACCCGTCCGGTGGTCTCCCGGTTGCCCATGGCGTGAATGGCTTGCGGGATCTCCTCGAAGCCGGCTACCCGGCCGATCACCGGATGGATGGCCTTGGACCGTACGAGCTCAATGATCTTGTCGTTGATCTGCTGGCCGAGGTCGCGTGACAGGAAGTTGAAGCCCATCATCTGCTTGACGAAGGTCGCTGCTTCCGGCGTCCCGTAGGAGAGCAGGACGCCGCAGAGTTTGAGGTTTCCGGCCAGGATCTTGCGGGGCACGATCCAGGGCTCATCGGCTTTCGACTTGTCACCCGCGAAGCCCATCAGGACGTAGCGCCCGTTGTAGGCGGTGACCTTGAGGGAGTCTTCGAAGACGCCTGGACCGACATTGTCGAAGACCACGTCGACGCCGCGATTGTTGGTCTCCGCCATGACGATCTCGGCGAAATTCTCTTCCCGGTAATTGATGGCCACGTGCGCGCCGAGCTCGCGGCACAGCTCGACCTTTTCTTTCGAGCCGGCGGTGGCGAATACCTTGGCGCCGGCATGTACGGCCAGCTGCACCGCAGCAGACCCGGCCCCTCCAGCTGCAGCGTGGATCAGGACGCTCTCCCCGGCCTGCAGCTCCCCGCGTTCGAAGAGGCCTAGCCACGCCAGATGGAACGGGAAGTAGAGCGCCGCCGCATCCGGGAGTGGGATGTCCTCGGGCATCTCAAAAATGGATGTCGATCCGCAGAGGGTGTATTCGGCGTAGCCACCCACGGCGCCGTTCGCATTGGCCACCACCCGCTTGCCGAGCCACGCCTCTGCGCCCTCGCCGCACGCGTCCACGACTCCCATCACCTCCATCCCCGGGATGGAGGGCAGCGGCGGGATCACCATCATGTTGCCGCCGTTGATGCGCTCGATGTCGTTGAGGTTCAACGGGATTCCCTGCACCTTGACCCGAACGTCACCCGGGCCGGGCTCGGGGATCGGGATGACGTCGAGCTGCAGCACGTCGAGTGGCTGTCCGTATTCGTGGACCCGCCACGCACGCATGTGTCCGGTCGGAGTCTCGCTCATGGCGCGCAACCTAACGCATGGCCCGCGGAGGCCGTCCCAGCAGGTTCGTCGGGACTGTCGAGACGGGCACTGCCGGGGCTAACTTGACGAAGTCGATGTAGTACATGCACTATCGACCCATGCGTCCGGTCCTTCGCCACTTCGTGCTGCTCTGCGGCACCGGTGTCGGACCGAGCTTGACGATCCGCCGTTGTGTGGATTTCAAGCGTTCAGCCAGCGCACTGTGTCCGGCCTGAGGTAGACCTTCCCCGGCTCCTGTACGCCCTGTAACCGGCATTAAGCCCGCGCTTGCGCGCCGTGGCGGCCATCCCTTTCCCGGCCCAGCTTTGCTGGCTGCCGCCGAACACCCCTGACTGGAATCTCTGTGCGTTCAAGCGTCCCCCTTCGTCGAATCGCCGCCGCGTCGGCCACCCTCGTTCTCACTGCCGGGGCGCTCGCCGCCTGCGGCAGCAGTAGCAGTTCCTCCTCCAAGACACCCGACCCGGCCACCACGCCCAACACGACACCGGTCGCCGTCAGCACCCAGATCCCGGCGGGCACCACCCTGCGGGTGGGCGACCAGCTCGACAACCTCAAGACGATCCTCAAGCTCGGCAAGCAGGACACGAACTTCCCGTACAAGGTGCAGTACTCGGCCTTCATCGGCGGTCCGCCGATGCTGCAGGCCTTCCAGGCGGGTGCGCTCGACACCGGCTTCATCGGCAGCACTCCACTGATCTTCGCGCAGGCGGCCCACCAGCCGCTGGTCGCTGTGGCCGGCTATGAGAGCAAGTCGGGTAGCTACGACCTGGTCACCGCTCCCGGTGGGCATGGGGTCACCGGATGGGCCTCGCTGAAGGGCAAGAAGGTCGCCTACCAGCAGGGCACCGCCGCTGAAGCTGCCCTGCTGACCGGGCTGGACAGCGTGGGGCTCAAGCTCTCGGATGTCACGTCGGTGAACGTGCCGATCACGGCGGAGTCGGCAGCTCTGCAAAGCGGGGCGGCTGATGCCGGGCTCGATGTGGAGCCGCTCACGAGCGTCTACCTGGCGAAGAATCCGACCGGCAAGATCGTCGCTGGCACGTCGGCCGTCACCGACAAGAGCGGCTTCCTCATCGCCGACACCTCCGCGCTGAAGGACCCGGGCAAGGAGGCCGCGCTGGCTGACTACATCACCCGGTACGTCAAGGCTTACAAGTACCTGCAGGCACACCCGGAACTGTCCGTCCAGGCCATCTACATCGGGCAGTACCACCTGACCCCGGCGCGGGCAGCGCAAGTTCAGAAGAAGACAGGGATACCGACGTTCATCCAGCTTCCCGGCGACGTCCTCGCGGCCCAGCAGAAGCTCGCCGACCTTTTCCAAGAGGCCGGTGAGATCCCGAACAAGATCGACGTCTCAGCTGAGTTCGACCCCCGCTACAACGCCACCATCCAGAAGGCGCAGAGTCAATGACGTCGCTTCAGGAGCACGCCCCCTCCGCATCCAAGCCGGCTGCAGATCTCGAAGAGCCGCCGGCCCAGGTGACGTCGGATGCTGACACGAAGCTGGCTTCGGCTGAGAGCCTGGTGAAGCTGCCGACCCAGTCGGCGACTGCCCAAGGAAAGCGTCGATGGCGATTCCCGCGTGGGCTGGAACGCCTCATCGGTGTGGTGCTCTTCTTCGCCGCCTGGCAGATCGCCTCGGCTGCGGGATGGCTCAGAGAGGATGTGCTGGCGGCCCCGTCGACCGTCCTGACCGTCGGCTGGGACATGATCCGCGACGGAAGCCTCGGCGGCGCGCTGTGGACGTCGTTGCAGCGCGTGCTGTGGGGGTTGGGCATCGGCGTCGTGATCGGCGCCTCCCTTGCCCTCTTTGCGGGTCTGAGCCGGGTCGGTGATGACCTGGTCGATTCCAACGTCCAGATGCTGCGTTTCGTACCGATCATCGGTCTCCAGTCGCTGCTGATCCTGTGGCTCGGGCTCGGCGAGACGGCCAAGATCAGCCTGATCGTGCTGGGCGTCACCTTCCCCATCTACATCAACATGACGGCGGCGATCCGCTCGATCGATCCCGGCTATCGCGAGCTGGCGACCGTCGTGGGATTGAGCCGCACTGGTGAGATCCGACGCGTAGTGCTGCCGGCAGTACTCCCTGGATTCATTGTCGGCCTGCGGATGTCTGTCGCCGTTTCCTGGCTGTTGCTCGTCTTTGCCGAGCAGCTCAACGCGCACAGCGGCCTCGGCTACCTCATGGTGAAGGCCCAGACCTTCTTTCAGACCGACGTGATCGTGGTCGTCCTCATCACTTACGCGGTTCTTGGCCTCATTTGCGACGCGCTTATTCGCCTACTTGAAAGGAGAGTGTTGCGGTGGCAGCCGGGACGCTGACAGAGCCGGCCGGAGCGGGCTCAGCGGCTCCTACCGACGCGGCCGGTTTCATCACCCGTGGCCTCACTCGATCGTTCGGAGCTCGCGAAGTGCTGAGGGGCATCGACATCGAGGTCGCGCCCGGACAGTTCGTCGCCCTCCTTGGACGCAGCGGTTCGGGGAAGAGCACGATGCTGCGGACGCTGGCCGGCCTCGATGAAAATGCCGGCGGAGACGTATACGTCCCGGTAAGGCGCTCCGTGGTTTTCCAGGATCCTCGGCTGTTGCCGTGGGCGAGCGTGCTGGCCAACGTGACCCTTGGCCAGCACGGCAACGCCGCCGCCGACCGCGGCCGCCAAGCCCTTCGTGAGGTCGGCCTGGATGGTCACGAGGACGACTGGCCCAAGACACTGTCCGGCGGCGAGGCTCAGCGCGCGTCGCTCGCACGGGCGCTGGTCCGCGAGCCGCAGCTGCTGCTGCTCGACGAGCCGTTCGGCGCCCTCGACGCGCTGACCCGGATCCGCATGCACGCGCTGGTGCAGGAGTTGTGTAGTCGGCATCGGCCGACCGTCCTGCTCGTCACCCACGACGTCGACGAGGCGATTCTGCTCGCCGACCGGGTCCTCGTCCTCACAGACGGGCTGATCTCACTCGACCTGCCCGTCGAGGTGCCAAGCCCCCGCTTACGCAGCGACGAGCGTTTCGGCGCACTTCGCTCACGGCTTCTGCAGGAGCTCGGGTATCGACGAGGTCGCCGCCGGAGCTCACCCCGTCCCCGCCGTTGCGTTGCCCTAGTAGCCAGCCCTCTGACCCCACTAACCCCACTAACCCGCCGAACCGCACCAACCCACCAACCCAACAAACTTTGAAGGAGAAGCATGACGCTCACCGCCGAACCCACCACCAGCACCGGGTCCCAGCCCTTCACGATCGTTCCGCTGTCGGGCTCGATCGGCGCCGAGATCGTCGGCCTCGATCTGCGCGATCTGAGTGACGAGACGATCGCCGCGATCCGGCAGACTTGGCTGCACTACAAGGTCGTCTTCTTTCCAGGAGCGAACCTGGACCCGGTCGAGCACCTGGCGTTCGCAAGCCGCTTCGGCGAGCCGACCGAAGGTCACCCGGTCATCCCGGGTCTGGACGGCCACCCCGAGGTCTTCGAGATCGACTACACCAAGGCTGCTGAGCTCTACTCCAGCTACGGCGACATCAGTACCCGGGCCCGCGGCATCCACTGGCACACGGACGTGACGTTCGTGAAGCGCCCACCGCTTGGATCGATCCTGCGGGCGGTCACCGTTCCGCCTGCGGGTGGCGACACCTTGTTCTCCGACCAGGAGACGGCGTTCGAGTGGCTGAGCCCGTCGCTGCAGGAGTACCTACTGACCCTGACCGCTGTCCACGATGGCCAGGCGCAGTTCAAGCCGATCCTGGATGCCGTCGGCGAGGGCACCTGGGAGGGCAAGACCTTCACCAAGCTCGAGCCCGTCGAGCACCCGGTCGTGCGGACGCACCCGGAGACCGGCCGACGCTCGCTCTTCGTGAACCCGGGCTTCACCTCGCACATCAAGGAGCTGGAGCGGGCCGAGAGCGACGCCCTGCTCGCCTTCCTCTACAGCCACTCAGTGCGTAACGAATTCACCGTCCGCTACCACTGGCAGCAGGGCACCATCGGCTTCTGGGACAACCGCACCACCCAGCACGCGGTTGTCGGTGACTTCGGTGACCAGCACCGCGTGATCCAGCGCGTGACGCTGCGGGGCGACGAACCCCGCTAGAGCCCGTCGGTCAACGCACACTGGCACGCCTCACCCGCCAGGGGGCGTGCCAGTTTTGCGTTTGCGTTGATCGGCCGTTCGGCCGTTCGACTACTGGAGTTGCTGCCAAACCCGATAGGTTGACGCCAACGTTCCGGCGAGCCGGCTTGGACGGGGTACGGCTGCTGGTCGTTCATGACCGGCGCCGCACCGGCCAAACCGTCGACCACCGGAGCATCGTGCCAGCAGCCGCGCCGTCCGCCGTCATCCATGCCGAAAAGCTTGCCGAGCCGGCGCCCGTCCCCGAGTGGTGTGAGACCGAGCCCTTCACCGCAGAGGATCGTCCGCGGCCCAATGGGGTGCAGCTGGGCGTGACCCTGTTGATCGTCGGGCTGCCCGTGGTGGCGCTCGTGGTGGTCTGCACGGAGTTGCTCGGAGACACCGCGACTGCTCTCAACCTCACGCTCGCCGCGGTCTTTTACGTGATCACCGGGATGGGCATCACCGTCGGATTCCACCGGCTCTTCACCCATCGCAGCTTCACCGCCAATCGTCCCCTGCGGGCCGGGCTCGCGATCGCCGGCAGCATGGCGTTCGAGGGCGGCGTACTGAGCTGGATCGCGACGCATCGCCGCCATCACGCCTTCACTGATCAGCCCGGCGATCCCCATTCGCCCTACGAATACGGCTTCGGTGCCTGGGGCCAGCTGCGCGGGGCGTTCCACGCGCATGTCGGGTGGCTCTTCCGGGCCGACTCCACGTCGGTGGAGCAGTACGCGCCGGATTTGGCCGCGGATCCAATGATGGTGGCGATCGACCGGGCTTTCCCCCTGCTGTGTCTGGTGTCGCTCGGTCTTCCCGCCCTTGTCGGGTGGCTCGTCACAGGCACCGCATTCGGTGCCTTGACGGCGCTCCTCTGGGGCGGCCTGATCAGAGTCTTTCTGCTGCATCAGGTCACCTGGGGCGTGAATTCGCTCTGCCACCTGTACGGCACCCGGCCGTTCAAGACGCGTCGCTCGGACCGCTCGACCAATCTGTGGCCGCTGGCGATCGTGTCGTTCGGCGACAGCTTCCACAACCTGCATCACTCCGATCCCACCTGCGCACGCCACGGGGTCGACAAGGGTCAGCTCGACATCGCGGCGGGCTTCATCCGGCTGTGCGAAAAGGCCGGCTGGGCGACCAATGTCCGCTGGCCCACCGAGAGCCGCGTGGCTGCTCGGCGGGTGTAGTTCGCCCGGGTGCTACCAATGACGTCTATCCCCGTCCCTGGAGGCACGCGTTGGTAAGTCAGGCCGCAAGCCATTTTGCCGGCAGCTTCGATGGCAAGGTCGCGATCGTGACCGGTGCTGCTTCCGGGATCGGCCGGGCGTCAGCGATCGGATTCGCGCGGGGCGGGGCGAAGGTCGTGGTGGCGGACATCGACCGGGCAGGTGGCGAGGAGACGGTGCGGCTCATCGGTGCCGACGGCGGCGAGGCATGCTTTGCCGAGACCGACGTGGCGGATT
The DNA here is from genome assembly GCA_963839015.1 of uncultured Actinomycetota bacterium. Taxonomy (GTDB): domain Bacteria; phylum Actinomycetota; class Actinomycetes; order Frankiales; family Frankiaceae; genus DATAZK01. The sequence goes on from CAWITL010000008.1 coordinate 433,803, forward strand.
CGCTCTCGGTGCAGGCGATGGTCAATACCGCGATCAGCCAGTACGGGCGACTCGACTACGCGCATAACAACGCGGGTGTCGTGGGGGCCGGAGCGTCCATTGCCGAGCTGCCGGAGGACGTCTGGAACCGGGGCATCGGCGTCATGCTCACAGGCGTCTTCCTGTGCCTGAAGTACGAGATCCCCCACATCGTCGCCCAGGGACCCGGGGGAGCGATCGTCAACACCTCGTCGGGTGCGGGACTCATCGGCTTTCCCGGAATGGCCGACTACGTCTCCAGCAAGCACGGCGTGATCGGGCTGACCCGGACCGCGGCGCTGGAGTTGGCCACGACCGGTGTGCGGGTGAATTGCGTCTGCCCCGGCACCGCCCGTTCGCGGATGGTCAACGACTGGATGGGCGACGATCCGGCGCTGGAGAAGCAGGTCGTCGACATGCATCCCATCGGTCGCATCGCCGAAGCCGAGGAGATCGCTAACGCTGTCCTTTGGCTGTGTTCAGGGGAGTCCTCGTTCGTCCTCGGGCATTCCCTGGTCGTTGACGGGGGTTACTCGATCCAGTGACCCGGCCGCCGTTTAGTTGCGGAGATCGTTGATCAACGGGCCGATGATCAAGGAACTGAGCAACTTTTTTGGTCCCGCTCACTCCCGCTTCTGTTCCAGCGCCCGTCGGGCGAAGACTTGCTGCTGCGTGATCGCCCGCTGCGGCCTGCCGTGGCCGAGGAAGGCGATGAACCAGTTGAAGACCGTCGCGACGCGATTCTTGAAGCCGGTCAGGAAGGCCAGGTGCACGAAGAGCCAGAGCAGCCAGCCGACAAAGCCGGCCACCCGGAGCGGACCGAACTTCGCCACTGCCCGGAAGCGGGAGATGGTGGCCATGTCGCCCAGATCGAGATATTTGAACGGAGGATCGTCGGACGTGCCTGATCCAAGCCGTCGAAGGATCGTACGAGCCGCGAATCGGCCACCCTGCATGGCGACTTCGGCTACTCCGGGAAGCTTGTCGAGGTCGATCATGTCGCCGACGATGAACACCTCGGGGTGACCCGGAAGGGTCAGGTCGGGACGCACCTTGACCCGCCCGGAGCGGTCGACTTCCGCGCCGGCCTGCTCGGCGAGCATCCGACCCAGCGGTGACGCCGACACTCCGGCGGCCCACATCTTCGTTCCCGCGTCGATACGAATCTCACCGTGAGCGCGGGTTCGGGCGTCGACCCCGGTCGCGTCGACGTTGGTGACCATCGCGCCGAAATGGACTTCGACGCCGAGTTCGCGCAAACCCGAAAGAGCCTTGCTCGACAGGTGTTTGCCGAAGGCCGGGATGAGTGCGTCACCGGCATCGAGCAGGATCACGCGGGCGCTCGCCGGATCGATGTTGCGGAAGTTGTCGCGTAGTGAGCGGCGTGAAAGTTCGGCGATCTGGCCCGCCATCTCGACCCCGGTCGGCCCGCCGCCGACGACGACGAAGGTCAGCCAGTGGCGACGCTTTTCGGGGTCGGTTTCGCGCTCTGCCAGCTCGAAGGCGCCGAAGATCCGGCCGCGCAATTCCAGCGCATCGTCGATCGACTTCATGCCCGGGGCGTATTTGCTGAATTCCTCGTGACCGAAGTAAGACTGCGCGGCGCCGGCGGCGACGATCAGGCTGTCATAGCCGATCTCGTCGGTGTGGCCGAGCGTGTTGAGCGAGAGGGTCCGATGCGCAAGGTCGATGTGGGTGACTTCGGCCGCTACGACCTCGGTGTTCTTCGAGTGCCGCAGCACGTCCCGAATGGGCGGTGCGATGTCTCCCTCGGACAGGATCCCGGTGGCCACCTGATAGAGCAACGGTTGGAAAAGATGGTGGTTCGTCCGGTCGATCACCGTGACGTCGACCGGTGCCTTGCGCAGGGCACGAGCAGCGAAAAGGCCACCGAATCCGGCGCCGATGATGACCACACGATGGGTAGCTGGCTGCCCGGATCCGCTCATGGCCTCATTCTGCTTCGGGTCGCCGCAAACCGGGTCTCCACAGACTGGACATATCAGTACATTCCGCCAGTGAGCAAACAGATTTGCGGGGCACGAGCGACTTTTCGCTGCTAGGCGATGAAGTATTGCGCGTTCGGTGCCGACAGGCTTTCTGTGAGTAATCCGTCGCGGGCGACGGGAAGCCTCCCTCGAGCCCGTCGCGGATCGCAGGATGGCCTTCCCCGCGCGCCTGACCACTGGGTACACGACGTTGCGTCCCTCTTGGTCCCCGGCGACATCACCGCCGTCACCCAGCCGATCGTCCGGCTGGCGGACGGCCAAACGGTGGGGTTCGAGGCACTGGCCCGGTCTCACAGCTTTGCCCGGATCTCTCCCGACCAATGGCTGCAGCGCGCTGACTCCGCCGGCTGCCGTACCGAGGTGGAGCTCGAGTGCCTGCGTGCCGCCATCGCGCTCGGCCAACCCCCGGGCGGAGCGCGGCTCTTCCTGAACGCCAGCGCCGGACTGCTGCTCGACCCGCGCATCGATGACCTGCTGGCCATGCTGCCCGGCCACGTCCTGGAAGTCACCGAGCACGAACGCATCGCCGATTACAGCCAGCTGACGGAGCGGCTGCGCATCCTTGCCAGCCGCGGCAGCCTCGTCGCCGTCGACGACGTCGGTGCCGGCTACGCCAACATGGCTCATGTCCTTCGGCTGTCGCCCCACTTCATCAAGATCGACCGAGGCATCGTCAGCGGCTTGCACCGCGACCGTGACCGCCGGGCATTGATTGCCGCTCTGGTTGCCTTTGCGGTGGCCTGCGGCGCTCAGACCATCGCCGAGGGGGTCGAAGAGGCTGCCGAGCTGAAGCTGCTCACCGAGCTCGGCGTCGACCTCGTCCAGGGTTACCTCATCGCCCGTCCCGCCAGCGGCTGGCCGGAGCCGGCGCGCACCGATCTGGACCACGATGACCGGGAGGCCCTGGCGTTACTGCCGCTGGCCTCCAGAGTGGATCGGGCCGGCGATTTGCAGACGCTGGCCGACATCGTCACCAGTTGGATCTACGAAGAGCACCGGCTCATGCCCAGCGTCTACGTGGAGCGCGGTGGGGTGCTGCGGTGCCTGTCACGGCGCGGCCAGTGGATCGTCCACGACGGGATGGCGCCCGGCGTCGGCATCACCGGATCCGCGTTCATTCATGACGCTGAGGCCTGGGTTCCCGACGTCCGCCTCGACCCGACCTATCGCGCCGCCATCCCCGGAGTTCGTTCCGAGTACTGCGTTCCGCTGCATTCGGAGGGCCGTGCCATCGGCGTCCTCAATGTCGAGTCTTTCAGCGAGTTCACGGCGGTCGCCCGCGAGCACACGCGCGAAGCTGCCCGCTTGATCGAGCGGCGGCTGGCCCAGCTCGGCACCCGCGCCGTCCGCGACAGCGCATTGCGTCAGCTCAGCCGTTCGGCACCTGCTATCGCCGGTGCTGCCGACCGCTCGCAACTGTCGGACCGGGCTGTGGCGGCGGCGGTGGCGGTCAGCGGTCTGACGAGCGCGGCCCTGTGGTGGTACGGCCCGGACGGCGCCCAACTCGGTGCGAGCATCGGTGCCGCCAGGGCCGCCCTTTCCGAGCTCGAAGCGGACACGGTGAGCAGGCTCTTCGCCTTCGCCGACGGTGTGACGTCGTGCCACACCGGGGGAGGCGCCCGAGACCTTGCGGCGAGCTTCCTCGGCGACAGCTTCGAATCGGTCGCCAGAGCCATGCTGGTGGTGCCCATGCGGCACCGAGGCGAGACGATCGGGCTGCTGGTCGCCACGAGTGGCGGGAGCCGGGATATCGGCAGCGAAGCGGTCGAGGCGACCGAGCTGCTCGGCATGCACGTGGCGGCAGCGCACCTCTCGCTCTGAGCCCGGGGGCGCCCGAGTAGCGTCCCGCTCTCGTGAGCACCAATCCGATCGCGGTCGTGACGGGCGCCGGCCAGGGACTCGGGCGGGCGACGTCGCTGCGGCTGGCCCACGACGGGTTCTTCGTCTACGCGCTGGACCTGGCGGCAGCTGCTGCCGAGGCGACCGCTGACTTGTTACGCGCGCTGCCGGGCTCGGTCGGGGGCGGGGCGATCGAGTGCGACGTCACCGATGCCGGCGCCCTCGCTGAAGTTGCGAAAGGCTTCGAGCGGCTCGACGTGCTGGTCAACAACGCGGGCATCTACCGCTATGGGGTCCTGACCGAATCCTCCGACGCCGACCTGGACGACGTGCTGGCGGTCAATCTGCTCGGCACCCTGGCCTGTACGAGAGCGTTCATCCCCGCGCTCAAGGCGGCCCGGGGCTCGGTGATCAGCCTGTCGTCCGTCGCGGCCGTCACCAACTCTCCGGAGTTCGGGATCTATCCGGTGACGAAGGTCGCGATCGAGGGGCTGACGCGCCAGCTGGCGCTCGAACTCGGGCCCGCGGGCATACGTCTGAACGCGGTCGGGCCCGGCTTCATCCGCACCGAAGGCACCGACCAGAGCTACCAGGGCGATGCCTCGGATCGGCGCATCCAGCAGGTTCCGCTGCGCCGGCTCGGAAAACCGGATGACATCGCCAATGTGATCGCCTTTCTTGCCAGTCCGCAGTCGAGCTACGTGAGCGGACAGGTCATCTACGTCGACGGCGGCCTCAGCGCCGGCCGCCCAGGAGGCTGAAGCCGCATGCTGTCAGGACACAAGATCCTCGTCACGGGACCGGCTGGGCAGATCGCCTTTCCCCTGGCCGAGGAACTGGCCCGGGACAACGAGGTGTGGGGCGTCGCCCGCTTCAGCGTCCCGGGCAGCCGTGAGCGGGTCGAGGCCGCCGGCATCCGCGCGATCCAGGCTGACCTGGCGGGCGATGACTACTCGCAGATCCCGAGCGATTTCGAGTACGTGCTGCACCTGGCAGCGGCCCAGGAGCCCGGTGAGGACTACGACGGCGCCATCCGGGCGAACGCGGAGGCGACCGGGCTGCTGCTCTCACACTGCCGCAAGGCCAAGGCTGTGCTCGTCATGTCCACGCACTCGGTCTACAAGCCGGTGGAAGATCCGCTGCACGTCTTCAAGGAGACGGATCCCCTCGGCGACGTCAACTCCTCCCTCTCCCCGCCGTATTCGATGTCGAAGATCGGCCAGGAAGCGGTTGCCCGCACCTGCGCCCGGCTGTTCGATCTGCCGGTCACGATCGGCCGGATGAACGCGTCCTACGGCCCCAACGGGGGGCTGCCCGCGTATCACGCAGACGCGATTCGCACCGGTCAGCCGGTGGTCACGCGCTGGGATCCATGCCCCTACAGCCCGATCCACCAAGACGACATCAACAGTCAGACCGAGGCCCTGCTGGACGCCGCGTCAGTGCCGGCGACGATCGTCAACTGGGCGGGCGACGAGGCGGTCTCCGTACAAGAATGGACCGCCTACCTGGCCGAGCTGTCCGGTCTCCCGGGGCGGCTGGAGGTCGTATCGACTCCGGGCACACTGCGCGGCTCGATCGCCGACGTCTCACGCCGCAACGCCTTTACCGGTCCCTGCCAGGTCAGCTGGAAGGACGGCTTTCGCCAGACTTGGGAAAGTCGGGCGCGCGAGGCGGCTAGTAACGAGGTGGCCGGGTAGGACCACCCCGGAGCCGGTCGCCTTCAGGCCGGACATCATCGGAGGTCCCCCGTGGCAATCCTGGCTCTAGCCGTACTGATCGGCTTGGTCCTGCTCATTCTCGGCCTCGCCGTGCACGCACTTAAATGGCTCATCATCATCGCGCTGATCGTCTGGGCGGTGGCAGCGGTGCGCGGGTATCTCGTGCGGCGCAGCGGCAGTCGGGTCTGAGCTGAAACCGGCGGCAGCGCAGGCGACCTCACGCGGCCGATCTTAGGCCGCTGAAAGCGCACCGATGGGTGAACCTGAGTAGAACCGGCGCGGGAACAAACCAAGGGCCTCGTTATGGTGGCCAAGTGCGCCTTGGAGAGATCGTTAATGAAGCCGCTGCGGGCAGTGGCAAGCCGCTCGACGGGGTACGCATCCTGGCGCTGGAGCAGATGCAAGCACTGCCTTACGCGACCCAGCTGCTGGCCCGCCTCGGCGCCGATGTGGTGAAGGTGGAACCGCCATCGGGTGATCTCGGGCAGGGGCGCCACCCCGGCGATGACGGACCCTGATGGCCGCCGCGTGGGCGCCACCTTCCTGCGCAACAACCTCAATAAGCGCAGCATCTGCATCGATCTGAAAGACCCGCGCGGCCGCCAGCTGGTGCTGGATCTCGCTCCCCATTTCGACGTGATCGCCGAAAACTCCAAAGCGGGTTCGATCAGTCGCCTCGGGCTCGGCTACGACGACATCGCGGCGGTGCACCCGGGCTGCATCTACGTGTCGGTGTCCGGTTTCGGCAACCTGACCCCGACCCCGTACGGCACCTGGCCGGCGTTCGCGCCGGTCGTCGAGGCGATGAGCGGGATCTACGAGCTCAAGCGGGAGGGCGACAAGCCTCCTGTCGTCTCTCCGGTGGGCGCCCTCGGCGACATCGGCGCAGCCCTCTTTGCCACCATCGGAATCCTCGCGGCACTTCGCCAGCGGGAGCGCGACGGCCGGGGTCAGTACGTCGACATCGCGATGTTCGACGCCCTCATCGCGATGACCGACATCGTCACCAACTTCTGGTCGATGGGCCTGCCCAGCGGAACGCCGGCGCAGCTGATCATGCACGGCTTCCGGGCGAGCGACGGCTGGTTCATCGTCCAGGTCGGACGCGAGGCGCAATTCGCGAAGCTGGTAGCGCTCATCGGTCATCCGGAGTGGAAGGACGACCCGCGGTTTGCGACCCGCCAGGGTTGGCTGGACAATCTGGAGGGGGTACTGCGGCCGGCGATCGAGGCCTGGGCGAGCAGCCGCGGCAAGGTCGAGGCCTGCGGCGAGCTGGGAGAGGCCGGGATCGCAGCGGGCCCTTGCTTCATCGATTCTGAGGTCGTCGTTGACCCGCACGTCGCGGCCCGTCACATGCTGGTGGAGCTGCCGCGCACCGATGGCGTCGAGCAGCCGGTGCTCATTCCGGGCAACCCGGTGAAGCTCTCCGGAGTCGCGGAGGGACCCGAGACCCGGGTGCCCTGGCTCGGCGAACACACCACGGATGTGCTGGCCACCGAGCTCGGCCTGAGCGCAGCGGAGATCGACGGTTTACGGGCCGCCGGTGTCGTCGCCTGAGTCGAGTGGCACGATCCGAAACGTGCCCGATGATCCTGCCCCGGCCCTAGCCCCGCTTCCACCCGTCGAACAGATCCGTCCGGGGCTGTGGGTCGTCCCTGTGCCGATCCCGATGAATTCGCTGCGCTACGTCCTGGTTTACGTCTTCGCCACCGAGCGCGGCGCCTATCTGATCGACGCGGGTTGGAACACGGACGAGGCCTTCGACGCGCTGGCGGACGGCTTGAAGCAGGCCGGGTTCGCCATGTCCGACGTGCGCGGGGTGATGGTCACGCACATCCACCCCGACCACTACGGCTTGGCCGGCCGCATCCGTGAGGCATCGGGTGCCTGGATCTCGCTTCATCCGGCCGACGCCAAGCTCATCGAGTCGCGCTACATCGAGCCGGAGGAGCTGCTGAAGATGGTCAGCAGCTCGCTCACCCGGGCCGGAGCGCCCGAAGGGGAGCTGGCCGGCATCGAGGCTGCCTCGATGCCGGTGCGTGGCTTCGTGACCCCCACCTACCCCGACAAGTTGCTGGAGGACGGCGACCGGCCTGACATTCCTGGCTGGAACCTGCGTGCGATCCACACGCCGGGTCATTCGCCGGGTCACCTCTGCTTCTATTTGGCTGAGCAGCGGCTGATGCTGACCGGCGACCATGTGCTGCCGCGCATCACGCCCAACATCTCCTATCACCCGCAGTCAGGGCCTAACCCGCTCGGCGACTTCCTGGACTCCCTGGACAAGGTTGCGCGCGAAGACGTCGAACTGGTGTTGCCGGCCCACGAACACCGCTTCGTCGGACTGACCGGTCGCGTCGACGCGCTCAAAGCGCATCACCATCAGAGGTTCTCGGAAGTCATCGCCGCCATTCGCTCCGGCGACGACACCGCCTTCGCCGTCGCTGCGAGCATGAGCTGGTCACGTTCCTGGGACCGGATCGATGGCTTCATGCGGCGGGCTGCGGTCGGCGAGGCGCTGGCCCATCTCTATGCGTTACGTGAGCGGGGAGTTCTGGACTTCAAAGAGCCGGCCGACCCGGCCGAACCGATTCGCTGGTATGTCGTGGACGGAGAAGGCGCTGATTTTGTTCAAGGAGCGACGGCTTGATCAGCATCGAAGACTCCGGCCGGGTCCGCGTGATCACGCTGGATCGGCCGAAGGCGCGCAACGCCTTTGACGAAGAGCACTACGACCTGGTGGCAGACGCGTTGATCGAAGCCGACGCCGATCCGGACGTCGCGGTGGTGGTCTTTACCGGCGCGGGCACCTCTTTCTGCGCCGGCACCGACGTCGTGGAGATGGCGTCGCGAGTCGCGGATCCGGCCAACTTCAAGAACGGCAAGCACGGCTTTCCGGGGCTGCTGGTCCAGCTCACCGAGTTCCGTAAGCCCTTCATCTGCGCAGTCAACGGGCTCGGTGTCGGCATTGGGGCCACCATCCTGGGGTTTGCCGATCTGGCCCTCATGTCGAGCGAGGCCAGGCTGCGGTTTCCGTTCACCCGCCTCGGTGTGGCGCCCGAAGCCGCCAGCAGCTACCTGCTGCCGTTGCTCGTCGGCAGGCAGGCCGCCACTTGGGCGTTGATGAGCTCTGAGTGGCTGCCCGCCGAAGAAGCCCTCGAGCTCGGCATCGTCTGGAAGGTCTGCGCTCCCGAAGAACTGATGGCCGAGACGATGCGCCGGGCCCAGGTGCTCGCCACGAAGCCGATCACCTCGCTCATCGCGACCAAGGAGCTCGTGATGGCGCCGATCAAGGCTGAGATCACGGCGGCCCGGGCCCGCGAAGACGGCGCCTTCCAGGTCCTGCTCGGAGCCCCCGCCAACATCGAGGCCATGACCGCCTTCATGGAAAAGCGCGAGCCGAACTTCACCACCTGATCCGCAAACCAAGACCCAGATACCGGACGACAAGGGAGTCACCGTGGCCGATAGCGAGCCCGCAAAAGAAGTCAGCCCCTACACGAAGCTGGCCTCCGTGGGGCCTTACGAGGTCAAGATCGGTTCAGCGCTGATCACCATGGTCGAGCCACATGTGGGCCATGAAATTGCCTACAACCGCTGGTATGAGGATGACCATTTCTACGCCGGCGCCATGGCGATGCCGTGGATGTTCGCGGGCAAGCGCTATGTCGCCACCACGGATCTGCAGGCGCTGCGGATCCCGACGAAGTCAGCGATCGCGAACCCCGTCGAGCTCGGCAAGTACATCGCGACCTACTGGATCACCGATGGTCGCTACGAGGAGCACCTGCGGTGGTCGGTGGGCACCAATCAGCGGCTGCTCGCCGATGGCCGGGTCTACCTGCAGCGTGACCACATCTTCACGGCGTTCCAGGAGTTTCTGACCTCCTTCCGGCGTGACGAGGACGGGCCCCAGGACGTTCACGTTTTCGACCACAACTACGGTGGCCTGGTCGTCGAGGTCATCGATGCGCCCGAGGGTGGCGCGCTCGATGCGATCGTGGATTACGTGCGCACCGTGCGGGCTCCGCAGGCCTTCGCGAACGGCGTCGCGCATGCCGTTCTGTTCACCCCGATCCCGCTGCCGGAGGATCGGATGAGCTATGTCAAGCAGGTCGAGGGCCTTGGCCGGCGGGTGACGGTGCTGTGGTTCACCGACGGCGATCCGCGCGAATCGTGGGATGCCGCGTTCTCCGGAGCCGTCGAGCAGTCGAAGGAGTCCGGGGTCGGCAAGGCTGAGTTCGTGGCGCCGTTCATCCCGACGATCGTGGGCACCAACACCTACGTCGACCAGCTGCGGTAGCTGACCGGTGACAAGCGGCTTCACGCTCGCCGGACCCCGCGAGGGCATGCACCCGGACGACGAGTTTCACCGACCGACCACCGACGACACCGACTGGTCGGAAACCTGCTGGTTCACCTTCACGGTGCCCGAACGCAAGATCTCAGGGCAGCTGTATCCCTTCTTTCGGGCCAACCTCGGGACGATGGCGGCGGGTGCGTACTTCTGGGATCCCACCGGGTCACGTCCCGAGGATTGCCTGTATGCCAAGAACTTCTGGCATCTGCCGATCCCGGACCAGCCGCTGTCGGACATCACGATCGGCAACGGCATCCACTATCGCTGCCTCAAGCCCCAGGAGCAGTACGAGATCGGCTACGACGATCCCGACGGCGGCGATGAGATCCATGCCGAGCTGACCTTCACCGCCGTGGCCGCGCCGCATTACCTCGGCCAGAGCCACCTGGATCAGCCCGGCCGTTACCAGGGCACGCTCGTCATCCGCGGTGAGCAGATGCAGGTCGATTCCTTCGGCTTCCGTGACCGTTCGTGGGGGCCACGCACGCAGCACGGGCCCGGCTTGACCGGTGGACCGGTGCCGCACGGCGGCTACAGCTACGCCACCGCGTCGCCCGACGACGCGTTCCACACCATCACGATGGACTGGGGCGAGGGGCTCAAGAGCATCCACGGCTACCTGCTGCGTCGCGGGGAATGGGCGAAGCTGGCTAACGCGACCCGCACCGTCGTCGAGCGCAACTCCGATGGCTTCCCCACCTATGTGGTCATCGAGGGAGTCGATGAAAAAGGGCGGACGCTTACCGCACACGGCCACGGTCACAACGGGTTCGCGTTCTTCATCAATCCCAACATGTTCACCATGAATTGCCTGTTCGAATGGTCCTTCGACGGGCTCACCGCGTGGGGTGAAGACCACGACAACTGGAGCCACCCGGCAATCCGAAAGTTTCATCGAGAGAGGGCAACCGCATGAGCGCCGGAATGTTCGAAGGCAAGACGGTCATCGTGTCCGGTGTCGGTCCCGGCCTTGGCCGTGAGACGGCGCTCGTGGTGGCTCGCGAGGGCGGCAATGTCGTCATCGGCGCCCGCAGCGAGGACAAGCTCGCCTCGGTGGCGGCTGACGTCGAAGCGGCCGGCGGAAAGGTCGTCGCCAAGCGCACCGATATCGGAGTGGCGGCTGACCGGGAAGCCCTGATCGCGTCCGCCGTCGACACCTTCGGCGGGCTGGACGCGCTGGTCAACAACGCTGCCTTTGAAGCCTCGTTCGGCGGCTTGGAAGCCACGCCGGACGAAGACTTCCAGAAGGCCATCGAGACCAACCTCTACGCGACCCTGGCGCTCACCCGGCTCGCACTGCCCCACCTGAAGACGAGCCGCGGAGCCGTCGTGATGGTCGGTTCGCAGACCATGTTCAAGCCACCGCCGGAGGCGCTCCAGATCGCGTACGCCGCCTCCAAGGGCGCGCTGCTGGGGGCCAGCCGCCACCTGGCGATGGAGGTGGGACGGTTTGGGATCCAGGTCAATACGGTCGCCCCGGGTTGGATGTGGGGCCCGCCGGTCGAGTTCTTCGTCAACTACACGGCCGAGCAGCAGAAGCAGACCACCGAGGAGGTCGTCACCCATCTCACGTCCGCGATGGCCATGGACTTCTTCGCCACCGACGGCGACGTCGCCGAAGTCATCGGTTTCTTCGCCAGTGGGCGCGCCAAGGGCGTCACCGGGCAGGCGATCATGGTCAACGCCGGCGAATTCATGAGCTGACCCTTCCGCCGGCTCCTGCTACGCAGACGTCCAGCTTGCCCTTCGTTGCGCCGATAGCTAAGAGCGGGCACGCGCCGCCTTGAGGCTGCGTTGTCCGGGAAAACGAGAACGTGTTCTATCGTGAGGACACGCCTCGCTTGCTCTGCGTGGCCAATGGAGGATCCTCGTGACCGCACCCCTGACTGCACCCGATCCCGCAGCTCTCAATATCGACATCTTCGACCCTGACGTCTTCGTGCCCGGCGTCCCGCACGAGAAGTTTCGGGTCCTGCGGGCGCAGGCACCGGTCTACCGCCACCCCGATCCGCAGGTGCCCGAGGGGTTCTGGGCCGTCACGCGTTACGAGGATGTCGTCGCCATCTCGCGATCGCCGGAGATCTTCTCCTCACAGGCGGAGACCTGCCTGATCTTCGAGATGCCGGAAGAGCAAAAGATCCAGCAGCGCATGATGATGCTGAACATGGATCCGCCGGATCACACCCGGCAGCGCAGCCTGGTCAACCGGGGCTTCACTCCGCGCACCATCGGCAAGCTCGAGGAGCGCATCGCCGGCGTGTGCGATGAGATCGTCGACAAGGCAGTGGCGACGGGCGAGGGCGATTTCGTGGGCATGGTTGCCGCCGAGCTACCCCTCGTGGTGATCGCGGAGCTGATCGGCGTTCCCTACGCCGACCGGCACAAGCTCTTCGCCTGGTCCAACCGGATGCTTTCCGGTGACGACCCTGAGGTGGGGAGCCCGGAAGAGAACGCCACCGCCGCGATGGAGGTCTACGCGTACGCCAATGAACTCGCGGCCGAGCGCCGCAAGTGCCCGGGCGACGACATCATCACCAAGCTCACCAGCCCCGACGCCGAAGGTCACGTGCTGTCGGAGTTCGAGTTCGACCTGTTCTTCCTGCTGCTGATGGTGGCCGGCAATGAGACGACCCGTAACGCCATCTCCGGTGGCATGCAGGCCTTCATCGAAAACCCCGAGCAGTGGGAGCGGCTCAAGGCCGACCCGGCTGGTCTGAAGGCCACGGCTGCGGATGAGATCGTGCGCTGGGTCAGCCCGGTGATGGACTTTCGGCGCACCGTCGTGTCAGACACCGTGCTCGGCGGTCAGCAGCTGAAGGCCGGCGACAAGGTGATCATGTATTACCCGTCGGCGAACCGGGATGAATCGGTCTTCCAGGACCCGATGACCTTCGACATCGGACGCGACCCGAACCCGCACATCGGGTTCGGCGGCGGCGGTCCGCACTTCTGCCTGGGCCGCCACCTGGCCAAGCTGGAGCTCGAGCTGATCCTCGAGTCGCTGGCCCGCAAGGTCGACAAGGTCGAGCTCACCGGTCCCGTCAGCCGGCTACGCTCGAACTTCATCAACGGCATCAAGGCGATGCCGGTCCGGATCACCCCCGCCGAGTAGCTCTCTGCCACTGAACCCGCGTCGCCACTGGTGACACGCGGGGGATCACCAGTGGGAGCGCGAGTCTTGCGCGGTGCCCCAGCGATTCAGCCGCCGGTGATGCGCTCGGCTTCCGGTAAGTCGAGGTAGCGCTCGAGGTTGCGGTGGGTGTTGATGATTCGACGTTCTTCGTTGGAGAGCGTCAGGTGGGTGAAGCCCGGCGAGTGCAGGCCACGCTGGATCCGGTCAAGGACCGTGAGGTCCTGATCCAGTACGAGCCCCAAAGTCGCCTGCTCGGCCGTCATCGCGAGGTCCACCGGCTTCGTGCGCGGGGTGCCGGGTGGCATCCGTGACATGGAGAACATCACCAGTTCACCGGTATCCGGGGTCTGGCCCGGGCGCGCCATCAGCGCGGTCAGCTGGTCAGCGCTGGCCAGCGTCGACATGTTCGGGAAGACGTTGTACTGGTGCAGCCGGGTGATCTCATCGGTCGTGTAGCCCGAGAGGTCGACCCCCTTCTGCGCGTAGAAAGTGCGGGTCTGGGCGGCGATCGCGTCCTGCACGGTCTCACCGGGTGCCAGTGCAGGCAGCGGAGTGCTTTGGGTGACACCCATCCGGCCGCCCTGGCTCTCGATGTAGGAGTCCCAGACCTCCTGGTCGGTCAGCGTGCCGTTGAACCTCGGGCTCGCGACTCCGTACGGCTGGTGTGACTTGCCGGCATGTCCCCAGATCTGCTGCGGGGCATGGATGTCATCGACGCAGCGCAGCAGCTCCGGGTGCAAGCCCTGGATGTGGTAGGTCTCGCTGAAGCCGTCCGCGATCGTTTTCCAGTTGGCGTCAACCGAGACCGTCAGCGTCGCTGTGCAGTGGAAGTCTGAAAGGCCCGCCCATTCGATGTCGGCCGGCATCTCCTCGAGGTAGTCGGCCAGCGGCATCGCGTCCGGGTCCATGTTGATGAAGACGAAGCGTTCCCAGGTGTCGACCTTCGCCGGCAGCAGGGGGTAGTCCGACAGGTGCAGCGAGCCGAACCCCTTGCGGGCCGGCACCCGGCGCAACATCCCCTCCAGGTCCCAGGTCCAGCCGTGGTAGCCGCACTTGAGCTCCTTGAGGCCGCTGCCGGAGCCGACGCACAGCGAGTTGCCACGGTGGCGGCACGCGTTCTGGAACGCCCGCAGCTTCCCGTCGTCGCCATGGACGATGAGCACCGAGTACGGCCCAACCCGGTATTCGAAATAGTCGCCCGGTTCAGCGAGGTGATCGGTGGTGGACGCCAGCTGCCACACCCGCGGCCACATGCGCTCGATCTCCGCCTGCGCGAAGGCAGGGGAGTAGTAGCGCTCCACCGGCACCTTGGTCGGGCTCGCCGGTGGCGGCCCGATGGCGTCGGGGTCGTCCTTCGCCCGGTTACGCGCGGCGACCTCGGTCGGACTCAGCGCTGAAGGCTGGGTGGCGAAAGTCGTCATCGGGCTCCCCGTACGAGCTTGCCGGGCCTGGCTCCGGTGTCTTCACCCGACAGCAGCGTCACCTCGCCGTTGACGATGGTGGCGACGTAGCCGGTGGCGGACTGGACAAGGCGACGGGCACCGGCCGGAAGGTCGTAGGCGACCCGCGGCAGCTGCAGCGCCAGGGCATCGAAGTCCAGCACGTTCAGGTCGGCCTTGAAGCCGGGCTTGACGACCCCACGATCGCCGAGGCCATAAAGCCGCGCGGTGTCCAGGCTCTGCTTGCGGACCAGCAGCTCCAGGGGCAGCCGGTCGTACGCACGGTCGCGCGCCCAGTGGGTGAGCATGAAGGTCGGCATGCTGGCGTCACAGACGGCCCCGACGTGGGCGCCACCATCGGACAGGCCCAGCGCGGTCGAGGGGTGGATAAGCATCTCGCGTACCGCATCGAGGTTGCCGTAGGAGAAGCCGAGCAGCGCGAACATCAGCAGCTCACGGCCATCGTGAGCCATCATCAGGTCGTAGAGCACCTCCTCGTCCGGCCGGTTGGCCCGGGCGGCGATCGCGGCGACGCTCTCGCTCGCGGCCGGCTCGTAGTTCGGCGGCTCGCCCATCGGGAAGATGCGGTCGAGGCTGGTGCCGATGAACTTCATGACGGCGGCGTCTTCCGACGGCTCGGACAGGATCGCTTCGCGGATCTCGGGCTTGCGCAGCTGGGCGATGCGCTCCTCGAACGGCAGGTCGACCAGCTTGAGATAGGTCGCGCGGCTGTTGAACGGGTGCAGGGTCTGCCAGCCGATCAGCAGGTTCAGCGGTCGACCACTGACCTGGGGACGCAGATCGGAACCGTCCGCGTTCGCCTCGTCGACCAGCCGCAGGGTCTCGCGCCAGGCCTCGGGCGCCAGGTTGTGCTGCGAGAGGCCGAAGCTGATCGGGCGCCCGGTCTCCGCCGACAGCTTGCGCATCCAGGCAACCTCGCTGGCCGGTGCCAGCAGGTCTTCGCCCATGATTCCGGCGGGTGCGAGTTCGATGATTCCGGTGCCGAGCTCACCCAGTACGCGTCCGATGCCGAACAGCTCGTCCTCGGCGGCGAACGTGCCGGGTACGGGCTCGCCGTCGACGGCGGTGTGCACCGTGGTCCGGGAGGTGGAGAAGCCGAGCGCTCCGGCTTGGATGCCGGCTCGCACGAGTTCGGCCATGGCGGCGATGTCTTCCGGCGTCGCGGGCTCGTTGTGCGCCCCGCGGTCGCCCATCACATAGCCGCGGACGGCGCCGTGCGGAACCTGGGTGGCGACGTCGAGCGAACGCGACATCCCGTCAATGGCGTCGAGGTAGTCCGGGAAGGACTCCCAGCCCCACTTGATGCCCTCGGACAGGGCGCTGCCGGGGATGTCCTCGACACCCTCCATCAGCTGGATGAGCCACGATTCCTTGCCCGGGCGGACCGGCGCGAAGCCGACCCCGCAATTGCCCATGACGACTGTCGTGACCCCGTGCCACGACGACGGCGTCAGCAGCGGATCCCAGCTGACCTGGCCGTCGTAGTGGGTGTGGATGTCGACGAAACCAGGGGTGACGACCAGCCCGTCCGCATCGACGGTCCGCCGCGCCGCCTCGCCCTTGAGGTCACCGACCTCGGTGATGATCCCGCCATCAACCGCTACATCAGCCTGGCGAGCAGGCTCACCGGTCCCGTCAACGAGCGAGCCGCCGCGAACAATCAGGTCGTGCATCAGGCCTCCAAGAGCCGCTCTGGGGAGGAGCGGTTATTGACACACTCTGACACTTCGTCAGATTGGAAGCCAGTGCTTGCGCCCGACGGTCGCCCGGTTGGCCCTAGAGCGGGAGGGCGAAGGGCTCGAAGTTGGGACCTCTGCGCAGGCTGTGGCCGCCGTCGACGTCGATGACCTGGCCGGTGATCCACGACGATTCCGGACCGATCAGGAATCGCGCGAGCTGCGCGACGTCTTCGGGCTCGCCCAGGCGCGGCAGCGGCGTGTTGTCGGTATAGCTGGTGTAGACGCTGCTGTCGCGCGGGATGCCCTCCATGATCTCGGTCGCGATGAAACCGGGCCGGATGGCATTGGCGCGCACGTTCAGGTGGCCGTACTCATCGGCCGCCCCGCGTACCAGCTGCTCGATGGCGGCCTTGCCCGGGCCGTACGCGCCAAAGAACGGGTGCGTGGTACGCCCGGCGATCGAGGACATTCCCACGAAGGAGCCGTGACCCGACCCGATCAGCAGCGGCAGCGTGTGCTTGAGGCACAGGAAGGTGCCGAGTGCGTTCAGCTGGAGGACGCGGACGAATTCGGCGGTGTCCTGCTTGCTGATCGGTGCGAGCTGCCCGCCGCCGCCGGCATTGGCGATGCAGCCGGACAGGCCGCCGGTCGGCTGCGCGGCGAAAGCGACCGCCTGCGCGACGGATTCCTCCTCGACCACATCGGCCACGACGTAACGAACGGACCCGCTTCCGCTCTCGCCGCTGGTGTCGGCCTCGATGCGCTTCACGGCGTCGACCAAGCTGGACTCGGTGCGACCGCAGATGGTCACGTGAGCACCGTCCGCGACGAGCCGCGAGGCGCAGGCCCGGCCGATTCCGGTGCCGCCGCCGGTCACAAGTACCGAATAGGAAGAGAGGTCTGCTGTCTGCGCCATGGTGGGGACGCTATCGTCACCGGCTTTGCGGTAGGTATGGGGGATGTCAGCGAACATGACAGGTGCTGAGACGGCCAGGCTGGAGGCCCTGGAGGCTTACGCCCAGATCCGCCAGCTTCCGGTTCGCTACGCAGCCGCGATGGCCGCCCAGGACAGCGAGACTCTCGGCCGGCTCTACGTGGATGACGTGCGGGTCGGCGGCGGGCTGACGGGTCGTGATGCCCTTCGCGAGGCCTACTTCGGCGACGCCCTCACCCGGCTGACCGTCAGCGTGCTCCACGTCGGCACCCACGTGGTCACGCTCGACCCGGAGCGATCCGACAAGGCGCGCGGAACTGTGTACACCGTCGGCCAGATTCAGCACGGGGACCGGTGGATACGCCAGGCGATCTGCTACTTCGACCGCTACGCGCGCCGCGACGGCGAGTGGCTCTTCGTCACACGCGACCATCAACTCTTCTACGGAGCTGATTACGACCGGCGCCCCAACGACCTTCCGGATGCCAACTGGCCCGCCTCTGACACCGGCCGCGGCACGCTGCCCTACGGCTGGCCCACCTGGCAGGCCTGGCACCCGGCAACGCTTCAATGATCTTGGAATAGACGCTGCTGAGACCCCGAAAACCTTGATCGTTTGAAGCGTTGATCATCAGGTGGGCGTGACGACAGCCCTTCCCCGTAGCTCGCCGCGGTCGAGCGCTTCGTAGGCCGCGGCCACCTTCTCGAGCGGGAAGACGTCGACGTCGCTGCGGATCAGACCCTGCTCGGCGAGCGCGACGACGGCCTGCGCGTCGGAGATGCACGAGCCCTGGAACGTAAAGACGTCGGCGTCCTTGGGCAGCCCGCTCATCCACGGTCCCCGAAACGATCCTCCCGCAGCCCCGACCAAGCCGTAGGCGCCGCCCGAGCGGGTGGCACTCAATCCGGCGGCAATCGTCGAATCGATGCCGACGAAGTCGAGCACCACATCCGCGCCGTCACCGGTGAGCTCCTTGATCGCTCCCACGGTCTGCCCGTCGACCCCGCTGATCACCTCCGCTGCTCCGAGCTCGCTCGCGTAGTCAAGACGGGCCTGGTGCTGGTCGACCGCGATCACGCGCGCCGGCGACATGGCGCGGATCAGCTGAATTGCGAACGATCCCAGACCACCCGCGCCCAGCACGACGGCGTTCGACCCGGGCTCGAGCAGGTGCAGCGCCCTCTTGACGGCGTGGTAGGAGGTCGAGCCTGCGTCGGTGAGCGGCGCGGCCGCGATCGGGTCGACGTTCTTGAGCGGTAGGACTGAGCGGGAGGCGTCGGCCACCACGAATTGGGCGAGCCCGCCGTCGCGGCCGTAGCCACGCCCGGCCAGGCCGTTGGGGCAGGCACTGTCGAGGCCGCGCCGGCAATAGCGGCAGACCCCGCAGGAGCTCGGTGAGATCAGCGCGACGGCCTGCCCGAGCGAGACCGGCTGGCCGTAGGTGTCGACCGCTCCCGGTCCGATCTCTTCGATGTGTCCGCCGATCTCGTGGCCGAGGGTGAAAGGCATCGACCATCCGATGAGCTCGCCGATAGCGGCCGGCATCTGTCCCATGCCGATGTCGGAATGGCAGAGCCCGTTGCCGGCCACCCGGATCAGCACCTGCCCGGGGCCGGGACGCGGCACGTCCACCTCGACCAGCTGGGGCGCCTGCTCCCATTCGAGCAGTCGGTACGCGGTCATCTGAGCTGTCATGTGTCTCCTCCAGGTGTGCCCACGAGCTCGTTGATACTCCGCAGCCGGTGGAGGGCGGCGAGGCGGAGCTCCTCGAGCGTGCTGGGCAGCCCGTCGGCGAGCTGCCAGATGGCGGGTTCGTGCTCGGGACAAGCCGCTAACCCGATCACGAACGAATCCCGGTAGCTCCAGCCGGTCAGGTTCAGGCCCTGACCGGCGGTCAGCACCGAGAGGGAGAAGAGGTCTATGACCGGCACGCCGTCGGCGTAGAGCTGGTCCTTCGGCCCGCGAACGTTCGACGCGGTCAGGTTGAACAGCGGCCGCCGGGCGTGATGCGAGCCGAGGGTGCTGATCGCGTTCATCGGTTTGAAGAGCAGCGAGTACGCCTGCCACTCGGCCAGCAGATGCGGTCCGCCGCCCTGGTCAGCAGCCTCACGGGCGCCGCGAGTGATCATGCGCATGGTCTGTAGCCGCTCGACGGGATCGGCGACGTTTGTGGCCAGCGACAGGTACCAGACACCCATCCGGTTGCCGTAGGCGTCGGCGTCCGCTTCCTTGCGGAGCCCCACCGGGACGCTCGCCGTCAGCGGGGCGCTGGGCAGCTCGGCGGCGAGTTCCAGGTGCCGGCGGACCGCACCGGCGGCCACCGTCAGGAAGACGTCGTTCACCGTGCAGTCGAAGGCGGCGCGCACCAGCTGGATGTCAGACATCTTCAGCCGTTCCCACGCGACGGTGCGGTGAGCCGTGAGGCCGCGGTTGTAGCGCGTCATCGGGCCGGCGAGAGCCTTGGCGCCGGTGGGCAGACCTAACCGACGCCGTTTTGTCGACACCCGTCTGGCCGACGTCGAGCGACGAATGAGACCCGGCAGCGCGCCTGCCATCGTCCGGTGCCGGCGTAGCGCGAGCTTGGACAGCTCGCCGGGGGCCGTGCGCGGCGGCGGGATCGGACGGCTGCCGCCGGGGGCCCGGGCCTGCGGTTCGTGCTGGTAGATCCGGTCGATGATGCGGGCGGAGGCACCGCCGTCAGCGATCGCGTGGTGCATCTTCCAGACATGGGCGACCCGGCCGCCTTCCAGTCCTTCGACCAGCCACAGTTCCCACAGCGGCCGGCTGCGATCGAGCCGTCCTTCCATCAACGTTCCAAGAACCGCGGAGAACTCCTCGCGCCCACCGGGAGCGGCCACCCGAATCGTGTGCAGATGGGCTGACAGATCCAGCTCGTGCTGCTCGACCCATGACGCGGCCCCCATGCGCCATGGCGCCGAGACGACCTGCCAATGCAGAGGAGGGATGCGTGTCAGCGCTCGGTGCGCCCAGTCGCGAAGGCCGTGAGGGGTGGTCGCAGTGGGCTGCGCCGGGCCATCGCGGTCAGTGGCAGGGTTCGCTCGGTTGGCAGGGTCCAAGACCAGCACCTTGAGCGTGTGCATTGGCTGGTTCGGCGACTCCATGTACAGCTGAAACAGGTCATTGCCCGTCAGTGGCTGCATGCCCGCCCCCGTCACGTCGAGCACCTGTCGAGCGCCTGCGCGCCTTGGCGGCTCCGGCGCAAACATAACCCGGGGCGTAGCGACCGCGAGGTAGCCACCGGGGTGCTGAATTCAGACACGGGGCATAATGTATGAACTTGACCTGACGGGGTGTCAGATCCGATAGTTGTGCTGGTAGCGAGCGTCTTTCGAATCGTTGAAAGTGAAATGTGCTTTCACGTCGGATTGCGCGTTGACAAATGTGAAATGGGGAGGGGTACGCCATGGCGATCCTGAGTGAGGACCCGACCGAGACGAGCACCCACTCGTTCGGCGTGCTTCCGAAAATCATCAGCGTTGACGACCATGTGGTGGAGCCCGCACACCTGTGGGAGACCTGGCTCCCGGCCAAGTTCCGCGAGCGCGGCCCGCACATCGAGCGCCGCGGCATCGGCGAGATGGCCCACATCGGCGGCGGGGCCTACCGTCAGACGTTCGATGAGAACGGGCCCAAGGCTGACTGCTGGGTCTACGAGGATTTGGTGTACATCCACAAGCGTCACGTGGCGGCCGTCGGGTTTGCCCGCGAAGACATGACGATGTCGCCGATCACGTACGACGAGATGCGCCCCGGCTGCTACGACCCGAAGGCCCGCATCGAGGACAACGAGATGAACTGGGTGGACGGTTCACTGTCGTTCCCCTCGTTCCCCCGGTTCTGCGGGCAGACGTTCACCGAAGCCAAGGACAAGGAGCTCGGCCACGCCTGCATCGTCGCCTACAACGACTGGATGGTGGAGGAGTGGTGCGGCGATTCAAACGGCGCGCTGATCCCGCTCATCATCATCCCGCTGTGGGACGCCGAGCTGGCGGCTGCCGAGGTCCGGCGTAACGCTGCCCGCGGCTGCCATGCGGTCTGCTTCAGTGAGATCCCGCCCCACCTCGGCCTGCCGAGCATCCACTCCGGCTACTGGGACCCGCTTTTCCAAGCCTGCGAAGAGACCGACACCGTGGTGTGCATGCACATCGGGTCGTCGTCACGGATGCCGGCTACCTCGGGAGATGCCCCGATCGCGGTGGCAGCCACGCTGTCGTTCAACAACGCGATGGCTTCCCTCGCCGACTGGCTGTTCTCCGGGAAGCTGGTGCAGTTCCCGAACCTGAAGATCGCCTATTCCGAGGGTCAGATCGGCTGGATTCCTTACGCCCTCGAGCGCGCCGATGACGTGTGGCTCGAGCACCGGGCGTGGGCCGGGGTGCAGGACATCGTCCCCGAGCCGCCGTCCACGTACTTCCACCGGCAGGTCTTCGGCTGCTTCTTCCGTGACAAGCACGGACTCGATTCGTTGGACACGATCGGCGTCGACAACGTCACCTTCGAGACCGACTACCCTCACACCGACTCGACCTGGCCGCACACCAAGAAGGTCGCCGAGGAAATGATGGAGGGCCTCAGCGCCGAGCAGGTCTACAAGATCGTGCGCGGTAACGCCATCCGGATGCTCTCGCTCGATCGGGTCTGACCCCAACCGGCCCGATCCACAGGCGCCACTGGCGATGCGTCACGTACGACGCATCCCCAGTGGCGCTCTGGGGTTGTGGGGGCGCGGGGGTTGAGGGCTAGCCGGCGAGCACCCGGTCCAGCTCCTCGAGTGATTGCAGCCGGTCTTCCTCGACGAGCACTCCGGTGATCCCGAGCGACTCTGCCGCGGCGACGTTCGCGGGGAGATCGTCCAGGAAGACGGCCTCGTTCGCCTGCACGCCCAGGGCATCGAGGGCGAGCGTGAAGATGTGCGGATTGGGCTTGCGTACGCCCACGGCGGAGGAGTCGATGACGTACTCGAAGAGTTCGTCGACCGGGATCATCTTCTTCCAGCCGTCGCCGAACTCCTTGACGTTGTTGGTCACCAACGCAGTGCGAAAGCCCCGCTCAAGAAGCCGCCGGGTGCCCTCGACCATCGGTTCGCGCTGGTTGTCGACCGTCCCCATCCGGCCGAACAGCGTCATGACGTCGACATCGACTTCGGCCTCCCGCGACAGGGCGGCCAGTTCTTCGCGGGCTGCGGCAAGCGTCATTTCGCCGCGCTCGAGGCGATGCCAGGGATGGTCGCCGTCCTGGGAGTAATCGCCGAAGACCAGCTCGAGGATCTGGTCGGGGGTGAGCCCCAGCTCCGGGGCCGCGGCGGTGATCGTAGAAAAGGGTGAGGGGGTGAAGACCCCTCCGAAGTCGAAAAGCACGGCCTTCAGCACGAGCTGAGTCTGCCGCATGAAGTCCGCCGTGAGACGGCCGGTACTGTCGCGAACGTGACGAGTCCAGCAGCGCCCGGTGGCGGCGTCAATCAGCGCGACAAGATCAAGATGTCCCAGGAGGAGATCGACGCCTTCCTGGCTGAGCGCAACAGCATGTCGATGGCCACGCTCGACAAGGACCAGCGGATCCATCTGGTCGCCATGTGGTACGGGTTCCTCGAGGGCGCAGTCGCGTTCGAGACGAAGGCCAAGTCGCAGAAAGTTGCCAACCTGCGCCGCGATCCCCGACTGACGGTGATGGTCGAGGTCGGTGAGACCTACGACCAGCTGCGCGGGGTCGAGCTGGTGGGAACTGGAGAGATCGTCGAGGATCCCGATCGCATCTGGGAGCTCGGCGTCAGCGTCTTCGAGCGCTACAACGCCCCGTACACCGAAGAAATGAAGCCATTCGTCGAGATCATGCTGCGTAAGCGGGTCGTCGTGAAGCTGCACGTCGAGAAGACCGTCTCCTGGGACCACCGCAAGCTCGCCGGCTGAGCTATTCCCGATCGATCGCGTCCGCCCTTGCGACCACGTCGGCCGCGGTCTGCGTCCACTCCGGATCGCGCCGTTCCACCCAAGCGCGCGGACCTTCGGCGGCGTCGGGCGTGCCCATCAGCAGCCGGTGGTAGGCGGTCTCGCGGCGGATCGTCTCGTCGAGGTCGATGTCTGACCAGACCAGCCGCTTGGAAAGTGCCAGCGAGGCCGGGGAGCCGGCCCGGGCCATGTCGTGGGCGATCTCCAGGGCTGCGGGCAGCACCTCCGCTGCGGGCAGTGCCCGGGAGAAGAGCCCGAGCGCCGCGCCTTCGGTGCCCCGAAAGGTCCGGCCGGTGAGCAGAAGATCGGCGGCTACGGCCTGCGAGGCCCACCGGCGAATCGTCCAGTGCGAGCCGGCATCGCCGATCATCCCGCGCCGGGCCTGCGGGATCGCCAGCTTGGCGTCCTGCGCCACCAACCGGATGTCGCACTGCATGGCGATGGTGAAGCCGATACCGATCGCGTGACCCTGTACCGCCGCGATCACCGGAGTAGTGAGGGACCAGGCTGGTGTCTCCAGCGGCTGGGAGGAGAACTGCGCCCCAGGAGTGGCGAAGGAGGAGCTTTCCGGCGCCATGTCCGCCCCCGCGCTGAACGCCCGTCCACGCCCGGTGAGCACGATCACGCGCACATCGGGATCCGCGTCGCACTCCCGGTAAGCCGCGGACAGCTGTTCGCTCATGCCACCGGAAAAGACGTTCAGCTTGTCCGGCCGATCGAGGACGACGACGGCGACCCGGCCGTCGCGTTCGACGGCGACTGCAGGAGCCGTCATATGCCTAGCGCGTCGCGGGTGCGGTCCAGCTCGGTGACGTCGGTGGTCGTCGGCACCAGAAACATCTCGTCGCAGCCCGCGGCCTCGGCCGCTTCCATCGCCTCGCGCAGCGCCGCCGGGTTCGTGGCACGGCACGCGTCGGCCATCATCGTCGCGATCTCCGACCCGAAGATCTTCAGGTAGGTGTACGCGTAGTCGTGGACCTGAGCTTGGGCGCCGTCGCCGAGTCCGTACCAGAGGCTGGCGGAAATGTGCGGTGCCTCGGCGCGACCGGCATCTTTCCAGGCTGCCCGGATCCGATCGATGTTGCCGGCGAAGGCGTCCTGGTTGACGTGCGTGACTGTGGTCCCATCGTCAACGCCTGCAGCCCATTTGGCGGCGCGGGCAAGTGCTTTGGGGCCCATTACTCCGGCCACCAACGGCGGTCCCCCTGGCTGTACCGGCGGCGGACCGACCGGATCGGAGCCCTCAAAAGGTGGCTCGCCGGCCCAGGTCCGGCGCATCACGCCGACGGCATCATCCATCCGCTGCCACCGCCTGGTGAACGGTGCCCCCAGCGCCTGGTAGTCGGCCTCGCGGCCGCCGACCCCCACGCCGACGGTGAGCCTGCCGGAGGCGATCTGATCGACACTCGCCATGTCCTTGGCCACCTGCACCGGCGAGTGAGCGGGCAGGATGATGATCGTCGTCCAGAGCCGGACCCGCTCGGTAAGCGCCGCCGCGGCGGCCAGCTGCGGGATCATCGCGTGGCTGGTGTACGTCACGCGTTCGGGGACAGCAAGGCTCTCCCACGGCCCGGCGTCGACCGCCGCGCACCAGTCGAGCAGTTCGGCGCGTCCCTGGGGAAGCATCGTCGGCAGGGTCATCGAGATTTTCATGGAGTGGCAGATTCAGCTTTCGCTAGATCTTCAGCGTGACAGGCACGCCGAAGCCGGGGTGGTCGCCGAGCGCGAGTTCCGCGCCGACGGTCGAGGCGAGCTCGTCAGGGGTCCAGGTCAGTCCTTTGGATTGGAAGGTGGCTTCGACTGAGGGCGCCGAAATGATCGCCACCTTTCCGCCGTAGGTGAGCAGGACCTGACCGGTCACGTGGGCTGCTGCCGGCGAGGCCAGCCAGGCGACGACCGGGGCGATGTGTTCGACGCTCAAGGGGTCCATTCCGCCGGGAGGGTCGGTCGGCGCCGGACCGAAGATCGGCTCCGTCATTGCCGTCCTGGCGCGTGGCGCGAGCGCGTTAGCCCGGATCCCGTACTTGGCGCAGCTCTGCGCGATCGACAGCGTGATGGCGACGATCCCCGCTTTGGCGGCCGAGTAGTTCGGCTGACCCGGGGCACCGAACAGGAACGACTCCGAAGCCGTGTTGATGACGCTCGCCCACACCGGCTCGCCCGCGGCCTTGGACTGCTCCCGCCAATAAGCGGTGGCCGCGCGGCAGGTGCCCATATGACCCTTCAGGTGCAC
Organism: uncultured Actinomycetota bacterium; assembly: GCA_963839015.1. Classification (GTDB taxonomy): domain Bacteria; phylum Actinomycetota; class Actinomycetes; order Frankiales; family Frankiaceae; genus DATAZK01. The sequence goes on from CAWITL010000008.1 coordinate 459,156, forward strand.
GCGCACTACGTCGTCGAAGGCGTCCTCGGTCATCGAAAAGATCATCTTGTCGCGGGTGAATCCGGCGTTGTTGACCAGGATCGTCAGGCCTCCGTAGGTCTTCACCGCGGCGTCGATCAACGAGCCGGAGAACGCCCAGTCGCCGATGTCTCCCGGGACGGCAGTCGCTTCACCACCGGCGTCACGGATCTCTCGCGCAGTGGCTTCCGCTTTTTCGCCGATGTCGTTCACGATCAGCTTCGCCCCGCCGGCGGCGAGTGCGAGTGCCTCAACCCGGCCGAGGCCCTGACCGGCGCCGGTGACGATAGCAACTCCGCCGTCCAAGCTCGTGGTGTGCTCAGGTGTGGCCACGGGGCGCTCCTTTGCGCTGGGCTGGTTAGCGGCCACACCGTAACCGACCGCTTCACGGGGGCGATCAGCGGCAGAAGCTTGCATGTTGTATGGAACCAACCCTAGTCTTCGCCCGGTGGCGGTCCAGGCAGTCCAGCGGGTCAAAGGCGGATCCGCAGTCGCTGCCGCCAAGGACTCATTCGCTGTCGCCACCGACGACCTCGAAACGATCGAGCAGGCTCTATCCGACCTGGTGCGCCTGACCGCTTCCACCCGGGTGCACGATGCCCGGGTGCGCGGCAGCGGTGTGGAGATCTCGCGGACCCACCTGCGCTTCCTGGACGCAGCGCTGGAGCTCGGCCCGGTCTCGGTCTCCAAGCTGGCGAGCCGGATGGACCTTTCCCAGCCCACCGCCAGCCGGGCACTGCAGCAGCTGGAAGCCGATGGCTACGTGGAGCGCACCAGCGATCCGGCGGACGGCCGGGTGGCTTTCTACAGCGCAACCCAGGCCGGCCGCGAGGCACACCGTCGGATGCGACGCTTCATGGCCGGCCAACTGGCGGAGGCTTTGCGCGACATGCGCCCGGAGCGCCGCAGCGACATGGCCGAGCTGTTGTCGGAGTTGGTGGCCCGGCTTTCGGTGAGTCAGCCGCAGCAAGCCGGTCCCGGCTGATCCATCCAGACCCCAAACGACCAACCGACCTCAAAGACGAGGGGAACGCGTGACCACAGCGACAGACAAATCCGCCCAGCCATCGGAGGCAGCGGCGTCAGAACCAGATCCCGGATTCCTGGCCGAGGTCCGAGCCGGCATTGGCTCCAGCGGCGAGCCGCAGGTCGCCCGCCATCCGGTCAACACCCCGGCGATCGCCGACTGGTGTGACGCCATCGGCGATGACAATCCGGTCTACACCGATCCGGAGTTTGCGGCCTCGTCCGTGCACGGCGGGATCGTCGCCCCACCGGTGACGCTCGACATCTGGGACCGGGCCGGCCTGAAGGCGTTTCGCTCCACCGACGACCCGCGCGGAAAGGCGCTGAACGCCCTCGACGAAGCCGGCTTCACCTCCGTCGTCGCGGTGAACTCCGATCTGGAAATCGTGCGTTACCTGCGACCAGGAGAGATGCTCCAGAACGTCCAGGTGCTCGAGGACGTGTCGGATGAAAAGGCGACCGGACTCGGCGTCGGCCATTTCGTCACGACCCGCCACCGCTACACAACGACCGCCGGCGAACATGTCGGCGACCTCCTGTTCCGCATCCTCAAGTTCCGGCCCGGCACCGGGCGATCGGCGCCGGCAGCACCGGCGGGCGGCCGCGGTCCGGTGGATCCTTCCCCGCAGCTGCGACCGCGGCCAGGCATCAACAGCGACAATGAATTCTTCTGGGAGGGGGCGCGCCAGCACGAGCTGCGGATGCAGCGCGATCCCGCTACCGGCGAGCTCTTCCACCCGCCCGCGCCGCGCCGTGATCCCCTGACGGGCTCGTGGGATTTGCAGTACGCGGTGTGTTCGGGCCGTGGCCGGCTCTACTCGTTCGCGGTGCCGCACTACCCGCAGGTGCCGGGGTTCACCTACCCGGTGCTCGTCGGGCTGGTGGAGCTGGAGGAGGGTCCACGGCTGGTGGCGAACATCGTCGGCGTCGACCGCGCGGCGCTCGAGATCGGGATGCCGCTCGAGGTGACCTGGCTGGACACCCACCCGGCGCTCGTCGAGGGCGCGACCGACTCACGTGGGCCGATCACGATTCCGCAATTTCGGCCGGCGGCGCCGGGCCGCCGCGAGAGCACCCGCACCGTCGACAGCGTCGCGGTCGGGGAGAAGCTAGCCCCCTGGGTGAAGGACGTGCCGCCCACCCTTGTGGTCAGCGGTGCGCTCGCCACCCGCGACTTCCAGGACGTCCACCACGACCGCGATCTGGCCCATGCCCGCGGCTCGAAGGACATCTTCCTCAACATCAATACGTCGGTGGGGCTGATGGCCCGCTACGTCGGCGACTGGGCCGGGCCGGAGCACATCGTGACCGCTAACCGGGTCCGTCTCGGGGCCCCGGCCTATCCCTACGATCCGCTGACCTTCACCGGCGAGGTGATCGAGGCCGATCCGGCCACCGGCCTAGTCGTCGTCAAGGTGCGAGCGCGCAACAGCCTCGGAGACCACGTCTCGGGAACCGTCGAGATGCTGCTTCCCGGTGGCTCCTCCTACCCCGCCAAGAAGGGCGCACAGTGACTCGCCACAAGTACGCCGGCAATACGGCGATCATCGGGATCGGCGCGACGGAGTTCTCCAAGCAGTCGGGCCGCAGTGAACTCCAGCTGGCTCTCGAGGCCTGCACCGCCGCGTGCGAAGACGCCGGGCTGCCGACGAATAAGGTCGACGGTCTCGTGACGTACACGATGGAGACGAACCCTGAGAACGAGATCATGCGCGGCCTCGGTAGCCCGGAGCTCAAACACTTCAGCCGCATCCACTTCGGCGGCGGGGCGCCATGCGGCACGGTCGAGCTGGCGGCAATGGCCGTCAACGAGGGCGTCGCGGATTACGTGCTCTGCTACCGGGCCTTCAACGAGCGGTCCGGGCGGCGCTTCGGCGCCGGCGTGCAGGACCAGCCCGCTGGCGCGACCCAGGAGGCCGCCCAGTTCGCGTGGACCTCGCCTTACGGGTTGCTCACACCCGCCTCGTGGGTGGCCATGTTCGCGACCCGGATCATGCACGAGTACGGGGTGACGAGTGAGGACTTCGGCGCGGTCGCCGTCGCCGACCGCAAGCACGCCGCCACGAACCCGAAAGCCTTCTTCTACGGCCAGCCGATCACCCTGGCCGACCATCAGGCCAGCCGCTGGATCGTCGAACCGCTGCACTTGCTGGACTGCTGTCAGGAGACCGATGGCGGTCAGGCGCTACTCGTCACCACGGCCGAGCGGGCGCGCGATCTGGCGGGCACGCCGGCCATCATCAGCGCCGCCGCCCAGGGGATGGCCGACGAGCAGCAGATGATGCGTTCGTTCGGCCGCGAAAGCCTGGTGGGCCTTCCCGAGATGGGAACGTGTGCGCGTCAGATCTGGGAGAGCTCAGGCCTTGGTCCTGACGACATCCAGACCGCCGTGATCTACGACCACTTCACCCCGTTCGTCCTGCCGCAGTTGGAAGAGTTCGGCTTCTGCAAACGCGGTGAGGCGAAGGATTTCATGGCGGGAGGCGCGATCGAGCTCGGTGGCCGGCTGCCGATCAACACCCACGGCGGGCAGCTGGGCGAGGCCTATCTGCACGGCATGAACGGCATTGCCGAAGGCGTGCGCCAGATCCGCGGTAGCGCCGTCAACCAGGTCGACAACGTCTCCAACGTGCTCGTGACCGGTGGCACCGGTGTCCCGACGAGTGCCCTACTGCTTTCGACGGAGCGCTGAGCATGAGCCAGGACGGACAGCTGAGCGGGCGCACCGCTCTCATCACCGGCGGCGGGGAGGGCATCGGCCGCGGCCTCGCGTCGGCTTATCTCAAAGCGGGTGCCCGGGTCGTCATCGCCGAGTTCAACACCCCTTTGGGCAAGCGCACGGCGGAGGAGCTCGGCACCAAGACCGGTGGCGAGATCGTTTTCGTGCCGTGCGATGTGACCAACAAAGGCCAGATGCAGGACGCAGTGGCCGAGACCGTCAGCCGGTTCGGGACCATCGACATCCTGGTGAACAACGCGTGGAGCGGCGGTGCCCTCAGCCGGGTGCAGAACAAGACCGATGAGCTGCTCGCGAACGCGTTCGCGGTGGGTTACTACGGTCCCTTCTGGGCGATGCAGGCGGCGTATCCGATCATGAAGGCGCAGCACTACGGCCGCATCATCAGCCTTTGCTCGCTCAACGGCGTAAACGCCCACATCGGCAGCACTGAATACAACTCGGCCAAGGAGGCGCTGCGGGCCCTGACCCGCACCGCGGCCCGGGAGTGGGCTCCGGACGGCATCGTCGCGAACATCATCTGTCCCGGCGCGAAGAGCGCCGCCTTCGAGCGCATCATCCAAACAAACCCGGAGATCGAAGCCTCCGCGGACGCCTCGAACCCGATGGGACGACTCGGCGACCCGGAGGACGACATCGCTCCGGTGGCAGTCTTCCTGGCCAGCGAGGGAGCCCGCTACCTGACCGGTAACACGCTCTTCGTGGACGGTGGGTCGCACATCAACGGCTCGACCTGGGCACCGGAGCTGCCGGAGTGAGCGCAGACCTCACGTCCGCCTCACGCCCGACCGCACTGGTGACCGGCGCCAGCCGGGGGATCGGCCGGGCGTGCGCGCTGGCGCTGGCCGCGGCCGGCTACGACGTGGCCGTGACAGCTCGCACGGTCACCGAAGGCACCTCCGCCGAAGGCCTGCCCGGCAGCCTGGCGACGACGACGGCCGAGATCGAAGCCTTCGGGGTGCGCGCGCTGGCGGTGCCGTTGGACCTGCTCGACCGCGAATCGCTGGTGCCGGCGGTGGAGTCGGTGCTGGACGCCTTCGGGTATCTGGACCTGCTCGTGAACAACGCGATCTACGTCGGCGAAGGCAACGATCAGCACTTCCTCGACGTAGCGATCCCCGACCTGGAAAAGCGGATCACCGGCAACCTCACCGCGCAGCTCGTGATCACCCAGCGCGCGTTGCGCGCCATGGTCGAGCGTGGCGGCGGCACGGTCGTCAACATCACCTCGGCGGCGGGGATGTTTTCCCCGCCGGGACCGATAGGCGAGGGCGGCTGGGCTCTCGGCTATGCCGTCTCCAAGGGTGGCCTGCACCGCGCCGCCGGCGTGCTGGCAGCCGAATTGGGACCGCAGGGAATCCGGGCGTACAACCTGCAGCCCGGGTTCATTGCCACCGAACGCGTCACGCTGCAGCCGCAGCTGGCCTGGATCGCGGAGCAGGGCAACCCCCCGGAGCTCGTCGGACAGGTCCTCGTCTGGCTGGTCACCGCACCGGATGGCAGCGTGCGTAATGGAAAAACAATTCACGCCGACCAGGTCGGACGCGAGCTGGGACTCCTGCCCGCGTAGCCGCCGTCACGGCACCGCTCGCGGCTGCTTGGGTGGTGGAGGTTAGATGTCTGATGTGCAGCGGTTGAGTGGAGTGGATGCGCTCTTCGTCGAGACCGAGACCAAGCGCATGCCACAGGCGGTCATGGCCGTCCTCGTGCTGGATCCCGCCGGGATTCCAGGGGGATACTCCTTTGAGTTGATCAAGGACCACTGGGCCTCCCGGCTCGACGCGATCCCCAACTTCCGCAGACGCCTGGTCCACGTGCCGCTGCGGCTGAACCTGCCCATGTGGGTCGATGACCCGGACTTCGACATCGATGCGCACATCCACCGGGCGGGTCTGCCCTTGCCTGGTGGCAGACGCGAGCTGGAAGAGTTCGTCGCCGACATCGCCGGCCGATCGCTGGACCGCGAGCGCCCGCTGTGGGAGATGTGGGCCGTCGAGGGGCTGGAGCATGGCCATGTCGCGCTGGTCGCCAAGACCCATCACTCGCTGATGGATGGCGTCACCGGTGCGGACTTCATTTCCCGGCTCTTTGACGCGGCCCCGATACCCGAGGTGCGGGTGCCCTCCGAGATCTGGGCGCCGCCGCTGCTTCCCTCGCAATGGCGACTGCTCGTGGAGAACCTTCCGGGTGCGCTGGCCCGGCCCGTCACGTTGACGCGGAGCAGCGTCGGTGCCGTTCGCGGCGCCGCGGGTTTCGTGCGGGCGGCGTTGCTGCCACCGGAGGGCAGCGCGACTCCGACCCTTCCTTTCACCGCGCCTGACAGCCCGTTCAACGGTTCGATCAGCAGCCAGCGCACGATCGCCTACGGCCGCACCCGGCTCTCCGACATCAAGAAGATCAAGAATGCCTTCGGGTGCACCGTCAACGACGTGGTGCTGACTGCCTGCGGTCTCGCCCTGCGTGACTGGTTACGCGATCACGGCGGGGTCCCTGACCGCCCGCTCGTGGCCACCCTGCCCGTCTCGGTCCAGGAATCAGACCGGGTCAGCGGCAACAAGGTGTCGACGATGTTCGTCCGGCTCCCCACCACGGTCGATGACCCCGTGCTGGCCTTGCGGGCACTGGAGGAAGACACCCGCGGTGCGAAGGTGCTGCACAAGGCGATGGGCGCCGAGACCATCATGGAGTTGGCGGAATTCATCCCGCGTGGGTTGCTCAATATGGCCGCGAAGGTCTACTCCGGATGGAATCTGGCGAACTATCACCGGCCGGTCTATAACGTGATCATCTCCAATGTCCCCGGCCCTCCGATCCCGCTCTACATGCACGGAGCCGAGTTGCTGGCGTTCTATCCCCACGGCCCGATTTTCGAAGGCGCCGGGCTCAACATCACCGTGCTGAGCTACCAGGACAACGTCGATATCGGCATCATCGCCGACCGCCAGACGGTCCACGACGTGGAAGAGATCGCCGCCGGATTCGCGCGCGCCATCGACTCGTTGCTCGCCGCCACGCACGACGGCGAGCCGGCGCCGGCCCAACAACCGATTCACTGAAACATTCACCGAACACACGATCGCTGGGAGCTGTTTTCGCTGTGGCCATACCGCCGCTGTATGACGTCTCGACCCTGTGGGAGCTGGTCCGGCTGCGTGCCGACGCCACTCCGGATGCACCCATGCTTTTCGACGAGGCGGGGCGCCGGCTCACCTTCGGCGAGTTCGCCGACCGGGCTGAGCGGGTAGCCGCCGGACTGGCCGAGCTGGGCGTCGGCCCGGGCACTCCGGTCACCTGGCAGCTGCCCTCACGGATCGAGACCGTGGTGCTGTCAATGGCGCTGGCCCGTCTTGGTGCGGTGCAGAACCCGATCATCCACATCTACCGCGAGCGTGAGGTCGGGTTTGCGCTGCGGCAGACCGGCGCGGAGCTTTTCGTGGTTCCCGGCTCGTGGCGCGGCTTCGACTACCTGGAGATGGCTGATCGGCTGGCGGCTGATCTGCCCAACAAGCCGCGGGTTCTGGTGGCCTACGACAGCCTGCCTGAGGGTGACCCGGCGGGGCTGCCGCCCGCTCCTACCGAGACCGACGACGTCCGCTGGATCTACTACACCTCGGGCACTACCAGCGACCCCAAGGGCGTCCGGCACAGCGACGGGACCCTGTTGGCCGGCGGGATCGGGCTCGCGGTCGCCTTGGAGATGTCGCCTGACGATGTGGGTTCCATCGCCTTCCCGTTCGCGCACATCGCCGGCCCCGACTACCTGGTCACCATGCTGACGCAGGGATTCCCGGCGATCCTGATCGAGGCCTTCGACCCGACGACGATCGCGGATCTGCTCAACGGTGTCGGCGCGACCATGGCCGGCGGGAGTACGGCGTTCTACTCGACATTCCTGTCGCTGCAGCGCAAGCACATCGCGTCCGGAGGGACCGGCGCCCTGGTGCCCAGTCTGCGGCTGCTGTCTGGTGGCGGTGCTCCCAAGCCCCCCGAGGTCTTCTTCGAGATCAAGCGGGAGATGGGCATCCCGGTGGCGCATGGCTACGGCATGACCGAAGTCCCGATGATCACCCAGGGTTCCCCGAACGACACCGACGACCAGCTCGCCTACTCCGAGGGTGCTCCCGTGCGGGGCACGAAGGTGCGCATCGTCGGCACCGAAGGTGAGGATCTACCGGCCGGCACGGAGGGCGAGGTCCGGATCGGCGGACCGGCGGTCTGCCACGGCTACACCGATCCCGAGCTCAACGCCGCCGCCTTCGATGAGCAGGGCTACTTCCGCACCGGCGACCTCGGGGTGCTGCGTCCGGACGGCCATGTGACGCTGACCGGACGGCTCAAGGACGTCATCATCCGCAAGGGCGAAAACATCTCCGCCAAGGAGATCGAAGACGTCCTGTACGGCCACCCGCGGGTAGCGAATGTCGCGGTGATCGGCCTTCCCGATCGCGAGCGCGGCGAGCGCGTATGCGCCGTTATCGAAGGCGTGCCCGGCCAGGAGCCGCTCACGTTCGAGGAGATGTCTGCCTATCTACGCGACGCCGGCCTCATGGTGCAAAAGATCCCCGAGCAGCTCGAGCACGTCGACGCGATGCCGCGTAACGCGACGCTGAAGATCCTCAAGCACGAGCTGCGCGACCGTTACAAGGACTGAGCCACTGGCACCGGATCAGCTGGACTTCTCCGCAGGCTTGGGAGGAGTCCAGCTGGTCACCAGCATCGCGATCGCGCCGCCGAGGCCCAGCACGATGGCGACGATGGCACCCCAGATTCCGTAGAACGGGTAGTGGCTGGTGAAGCCGAAGAGGTGGTCGAAGGAGTATTTCCCAGGGCCGAGGATCGCCACGGCGACGCCGATCACGGCGATCATGAGGACGTATTCGTAGCCCTCTTTGAAGACGAAGAACCCATTCGGCCGGTGGGCCACGATCCCGGCGACCGTCATGAGTCCGACCGTGGCGGCTGCGGCGAGCGGGGTGAGAAATCCCAGCGCCAGCCCGGCGCCGGCGGCGAATTCGAAGATCACCGACATCCACGCCTGGACCAGCGGCGGCTTGAGGCCCATCGATCCGTACCAGCGGGCCGCTCCTGGGATGCGACCGCCGCCGTAGAGGTGGTTCCAACCGTGAGCGCAGAGCGTGAGCCCGACCACAAGCCGAATGATCAGCATGCCGGCGTTGTAGCTGTCGTAGGTCATGAACTCTCCTTGGCAGGCCGCAGACGCTCCCGGGGGTGGGAGACAGAGGCGGCTCGGGCCTCCTGACGGTTGTCAGGACTCTAGCGCCCAGACGTACTGGATAATGAAAGCCGGAGGAAGGGTCGCGGGTCGCCGTCGGTGTCGTCGCGGGACCCAGGCTGATGTTCTGACCGGTCCTTGTCGGGCTGGGTGACCCGATCTCGCCTGGGGAAGGAGTCGTCTTGAGCCCTGCCGACGCTCCTCGCAGCGCCCGGACCGACTCAGCGGCCGCCGAGGAGATGGCACCACTGGATGCCCTCCTCATGCACGCGGATGCCGATCCCCGCAAGCGCTCTTCGCTGGTCGGGCTGTGCCTGCTGGACAGCACTCCGCCGTGGCCGCAGCTGTTATCCACGGTGGAGCGGGCCACCCGCCGGATCCCGCGGCTGCGCCAGCGAGTGGTGAGCCCGCTCCTGCCGATCAGTCGCCCCTACTGGGTGGAGGATCCCGACTTCGACCTCGAATATCATCTGCGACATGTCCGGATCCCCCATCCCGGTGGCTTTCAGGAGCTGATGACGCTCACCGAGCTGGCGGCCATGGCGCCGCTGGACCCGGCCCGTCCGCTGTGGGAGCTGACCCTCGTGGAGGGGTTGCGCAGCCCGGATGCTCCCGGAGAGAGAGCCGCGCTGCTCTGGAAGTTCTCGCATGCCCTGGGAGACGGCGTCGGCGTGCTGCAGATCGCCCTCTCGCTGTTTGACCTGGACGCACAGGTTGCCCGGGGGGATGACGTGGACGAGGCTCCTGCGTCACCGGTTCGAACCGGCAAGAGCCGCTCAGGTCTGCTGCGTGACCGGCTGGTGGAACTTCCGGTAGACCTCACGACTGATGCGTTCCGGGCAGGGATGTGGGTGGCCGGCACGAGTCTGCGGGTGGCAGCCGATCCGGGGCGGGCTGCGGGTCAGGTGCTGGGGTTCGCCCGATCGCTCCGGCGCCTTGTGACGCCGCCCGACGCGGCGCAGTCTCCGGCGTTGCGTCAGCGGGGGACGAAGCGTCGGCTTCTGGTTCACGAGGTCCCGCTGGACCGCCTCAAGCAGGCCGGCCGAGCCGCGGGAGGCAGCGTGAACGATGCCTACCTCTCCGCAGTCCTCGGCGGGATGCGGCGATACCACGAGGCGATCGGTGTCGCGGTCGATCGGCTGCCGATGGCGGTGCCCGTCTACGGGCGTCCGGGCACCGCGACCGGCCTTTCCGCAGCCGCCGCTCAAGACTCACCCGGAGGCAACCACTTCAGCGCGATCCGTTTCTCGGCGCCCGTCGCTGACGAAGACCCGGGATCGCGGATGCGCCAGCTGGGTGCGTTGGTCGCGGCGGGCCGTCAGGAGCCGGCCTTGGGCGTCCCCGACACCCTGGCGCGGGTATTCGCCAGGACACCGGCAGTGCTGCTCAACGAGATCGCACGTCAGCAGGGGCAGCTCGACATGCAGGCGAGCAATGTCGCCGGCTTTCCCGGGCAGGTTTATCTTGCCGGATCGGCAGTTGAGGGAATGTTCTCCTTCGGTCCCACACCCGGAGTGGCGGTGATGTTCGTGCTGCTGTCCTACAACGGCACGTGCGGCATCGGGGTCACCCTCGACGAGGCGGCGATCGAAGACCCCGAACTGTTCGCCCGATGCGTAGCGGAGGGATTCGACGAGGTGCTCGCGCTGGCCGATCCGCCGCCGGTGGCCCTGCCTGATCTCGCGGCGAGGCGCGCAGCTCGCCCGCGCCGTACCAACGCGGGGTTGAAAGGGGCCGGCAGCGATGTCTGACCAGCTGGGCGAGGGCGCCGCCGACGAGCTCCGCCGTCGCGCCGGGCAGGACGTCGAACGCGGCCTGGTGCCCTCGTGTCAGATCGCGGTGGGCTATCAGGGTCGGATCGTTCTCAGCGAGACGTACGGGGCACCCGCCGACAGCCGTTACGTCATTTTCTCGGCGACCAAACCCATCGTGGCGAGCGTGGTCTGGATGCTGCTGACCGAGGGACGCCTCGAGCTCGACCGGCCCATCGCGGCGGACATCCCCGAATTCGGTACGCATGGCAAGGACGTGGTCACCCTCGAGCAGGTCCTGCTGCACACTGGCGGCTTTCCGCATGCACCGATGGCTCCCGGACTGTGGAACGACCGTGCCGGGCGGGTGCGCCGATTCAGCGACTGGAAGCTCAACTGGCCGCCAGGCACCCAATTCGAATACCACCCGGCGTCCGGACACTGGGTCCTTGCCGAACTGATCGAGCGTGCCACCGGTAGCGATTACCGGACGGTGGTGCGTGACCGGGTGCTCGCCCCCCTCGGGCTCGAAGCTTTCGTGCTCGGCGCCGACCCCGCTGACTGTGGTGACGTGCAGACGCTGTTCGCATCAGGAGAGCCGCCCGATCCAGGCGCTCTGGAGCAGCTCCTCGGGATACGCGAGCTGCCTGCCGGGATGATCGGTGGCGACGACCCCACCCTGCTCGAGTTCAACTCAAACGATGGTCGACGCGCCGGCGTGCCAGGCGGCGGCGCCATTTCCAGCGCCTCCGATGTGGCCCTCTTCTACCAGGCACTACTCCACGACCCAGCCGGACTCTGGGATCGGGAGCTGCTCGCGGACGTGACCGGCACCCCGCGCAACTTCTTCACCGATCCCATGACCGGGGATCCAGCGAACCGGAGCCGCGGGCTCGTCATCAAGGGTGACGACGGCGCGGGCGAGCGGCGCCACGACTTCGGCCCCAGCACCTCCCCGCAGACATTCGGCCATTCCGGCGCCGGTGGCCAGGTCGCGTGGGCCGACCCGAAGACGGGGCTCTCGTTCTGCCATCTGACGAACGGGCTCGATCGCAATCCGCTGTCGCAGGCGCGGCGTTCCTACGCGCTCAGCAAGCGCGCCGGGTTGCTGCGCGGCCCCAGCGCCGGAGCCCCGAGCGCATGAGCCCATCGGCGGGTGGCTGGCTACTGCGTACCGGAGCCGTCGAGGCATTGACGACCCTCGACGTCTTCCGGCCGCTGTCACGCCGTGGACCGGCGTCGCCGCTGGTCTTCTTCACCAGCTGGCCGGTGTCGGAGCTGCCGGTTCAGGCAGCCGCCTTCCAAGTTTCGCTTGCCGCGGCACTCGCCCGCCCCCGCGAGGTGCGCAGCCCTCGCGGCAAGGTCGGCCTCGCGATGACCGCCGCCAGCGTGGTAGGCCTCGTCGCGGTACGCCGGGCAGCGGATCGTGTCGACGGCCAGCTCGAGCAGGCGCTTGTCGACGGGCTCGGAGGCGACTACCGCCAGCGCCTGCGCCGGCCGGCCTGGCCGCCGGAAGACATGGCCTTCCGCAAGAGCCCGGGAGTGGTGCGCTCACTGCTGATCCGCCGGACGTTCGCGCACGGCAAGGACATTGCCTATGGACCCTATGGTCGTCATAACCTGCTGGACGTCTGGCGCCGCGACGACCTGCCGGCGGGAGCCAGAGCGCCGGTGCTTTTGCAGGTGCCGGGGGGAGCCTGGATCACCGGCAACAAGGAAGCGCAGGCGTACCCGCTGATGAGCCACCTCGCCGAACGTGGCTGGGTTTGCGTGGCAATGAGCTACCGGCTGTCACCCCGGGCGACGTGGCCGGAATTCCTGGTAGACGTGAAACGGGCCATCGCCTGGATCCGGGCCAATATCGCCGAACACGGAGGCGACCCCGATTTCATCGCCATCACCGGGGGATCAGCCGGTGGACACCTTTCGTCGCTGGCTGCGCTGACCGCCAACGACCCCGCCTATCAGCCGGGATTCGAAGACGTCGATACGTCCGTGAAAGCCGCGGTTCCGCTCTACGGCGTCTACGACTGGGTGGATGTCGAGCGGGAAGGCCACTCCGGGCTGCCGCGCCTGCTGGAGTGGCTGGTGGTCAAGGCAAAGTTCGCCGATGACCCGACTCCCTACCAGGCGGCGTCCCCGATATATCAGGTGCATCCCGGCGCTCCGCCGATGTTCGTCCTGCATGGCACCAACGACACGTTGGTGCCGGTGGAGCAGGGGCGCGCGTTCGTGAAGCGCCTCCGCGAAACCTCAAAGGAGACAGTGGCCTACGCCGAACTCCCGCTGGCGCAGCATGCGTTCGACATCTTCGGGTCGGTACGAGCGCGAGCGACCGCACAGGCGATCGAGCGCTTTCTGAGCGAGGTGTACGGGCGCGAGATCGCTGGCTGAGCTCAAACCCGTGTGACGTCAGCCGTTAAGCGTGGCGGCGTGCGCGAGCACCTCGGTGCGGGACGCGCCCTCGTTCAGCAAGGAGCGGTACTTGCCGAGAAGGGCAGGCGCGCTGATCCCGGCGATCGCTACCAGCCGATCGCCTGCGAAATAGCCGACCAGCAGCTTGCGGGGAGCGGGCGCGTCGGCCTCGGCAGGCTCCTCGCCATGGAGAAGTTCCACGGAATCGGCCAATCCCGGCCGGCCCAGCAGCTGCACCTTGCGTCCGAACTGGTCCGACCAGAAGTAGGGCAGCAGGGGCTCGGTCGGCTCGGTCGGCTCCCCAGCCAGATCGCGCAATAGAGCGCGGGCGAGGACGGGTGCCTGGTCGACGGCGGTGGTCCAGTGCTCGAAGCGCAGGTGGCGATCCTGCGGTGCGTCGTGCCAAGCGGCGACGTCACCGAGCGCGTAGACGTGGTCGAACCCGGGCGCCAGCCCTACCGCGCGGCCCGCACCGTCGCAGGTCACACCGGCATCCCAGGGTCCCGCTGATCCAGCGCCGACCGCGTGGGCAGCTCGCAGCCACTCGACGTTGACGACCGTCCCGACCCCGACCACGGCGATGTCCGCCTCGAGCGTCGAACCGTCCGACAGCCGCACGTGGACCGACTCAGGACTGTCGATCAGCTCCTCGACCCCCGTGCCGGTACGAAGTTCCACGCCATATCGTCCGGCCATGCGCCCGACGATGGTCCCGAGCTGTTCACCGAGGGAGCGCTGGTAGGGGACGTCGAGCGCCTCGATGACGGTGACGGCGACACCCCGGTCGTGTGCGGCGGTGGCCACTTCGGCGCCGATGAAGCCGGCTCCGACGACGAGCAGGCTGCGTGCCCCGTCCAGCGAGGCGCGCAGCGCTAGGACGTCGTCGAAGGTGCGCAGCAGGTGGACGCGCGGGTGGCCGACCAGCGCGGGCAGCTCGCGGGCCCGGACGCCGGTGGCCACGACCAGAGCGTCGTACCTGACCTCGCCCGTAGTGGCGCTGCTGTCCTGGCCCGACTCGGTCGTAATGACGACTCCGGGCTTGAGTCCGGTCGCCCGTACTCCCCGCCGCAGATCGAGCCGGAGCGAGGATTCGTCACTGCCCTCACGCGCGAAAACGATCGGCGCCGCCTCGACGTCGGCCTGGAGCAGCCGCTTGGACAGCGGAGGACGGTCGTATGGCGGGTGTTGCTCGTCAGACAGAAGTGTGAGCTGCCCCTCGAAGCCGGCGGCTCGCAGCTCCTCGGCGGCGCGCCAGCCGGCGAGCCCGCCGCCCACGATGACCACATGTCTTTCGGCATCCGGAGTGCTCATCGCGTGGGGGTCATCCTTTCGAGCCCGGGCCGATGCCATTCGGCGAGCGCCGTATCTTGAGCAGGGTGAATGTGCGAGTTCGCCGATCCATGAGGGTCGAGCCGCACAGTCTAGGGGTGCAATTGCACCCCGGGCTGGTCGTGGCAGCGCAAGAGAGTTACGCTCTTGGTGTGAAACGTGTTCTAGTTTTTGCGGTTCGAGGCGAATCCGCGTGAGTACGCAGGTCACGCCGACGCAGTCGCGGCCAACGGGCTCGCCTTTCGCCCCCATCGAAGACGCTTTAGCCGCCATCGCACGCGGCGAGCTCGTCGTGGTGGTCGATGACGCCGACCGGGAGAACGAAGGCGACGTCATCATGGCGGCCGAGCTCGTCACTGCCGAGCAGATGGCCTTCATCGTCCGCTGCGGCGGACTGGTCTGCGTGGCCCTCGAGGGTGAGCGGCTCGACGATCTCTCGCTTCCGCTGATGGTCCCGCCGGATGACAATTCCGACGCGCAGGGCACCTCGTTCACCGTCTCGGTCGACGCCCGCCACGGCACCACCACCGGGATCTCGGCCGCTGACCGCGCGCTCACCGTCAAGACCCTGATCGACCCGGCTTCCGTTCCCAACGATCTGCGCCGCCCGGGTCACGTGTTTCCGCTGCGGGCCCGTCGCGGAGGCGTCCTGAAGCGCTCCGGCCACACCGAAGCCGCGGTCGACCTGGCTCGTCTCGCGGGCCTTCGACCCGCCGGTGTGCTCTGCGAGGTCGTCAAGCCGGACGGCACGATGGCCCGGGTGCCCGACCTCATCGATTTCTGCGCTGAGCACGGACTGCTGCTCATCTCTATCGACGACATCGTGCGCTATCGCCACCGCACTGAGCGGCTGGTCAAGCGAGTCAGTTCCGCCACCATCCCGACCGAGTGGGGATCCTTCGAGGCCGTCGCCTACGAGTCGATCCTGGACGGCGAGCAGCACCTTGCTTTCGTCGCCGGCGATCCCACCGGAGCGGAGCCGGTGCTGGTCCGCGTGCACAGCGAATGCCTCACCGGTGACGTCTTCGGCTCACGCCGGTGTGATTGCGGCACCCAGCTGGCCCAGGCCATGGATGCCATCGCGCGGGCCGGTCGTGGAGTGTGCGTCTACCTGCGGGGCCAGGAAGGTCGCGGGATCGGGATCGCCCACAAGCTGCGGGCCTACGGGCTGCAGGACCAGGGCGCCGACACCGTCGATGCGAATCTGGCGCTCGGGCTGCCGGTTGATGACCGCGAGTACGGGATCGGGGCGCAGATCCTCGCCGATCTCGGCGTCGGCCCGATGCGGCTGATGACCAACAACCCGGCCAAATACACCGGACTCGAGGGCTTCGGCCTCACGATCAGCGAGCGCGTTCAGCTGGCGCCGACGGTCACGGCCGAAAACCTGCGCTATCTGAAGACCAAGCGGGAGCGGATGGGCCACCAGTTCGACGGCCTGGACGACGCCGCCGCCCAGCTGGCCGCGCCGCCCGCTGCCGGCGGCACCAGCGCCTGACCTGCCCCGCCCATCTGAGGGCCCGCTGCCAAGCGCCGCCGGGCCGCCGGGCAGGATGACGACATGATCCTTGACGCCTTTTCCTTGACCGATCGCGTCGCCATCGTCACCGGTGCCGGCCGCGGGCTCGGTGCTGCCATAGCCCTCGGATTCGCCGAGGCCGGTGCTGACGTGGTGATCTCCGCGCGTACCCAGTCTCAGCTCGACGAGGTCTCGGCGGCCGTAGCGGCAACGGGCCGGCGCGCCGTCGCTCTCGCACTGGATGCCGCGGATCCTGAGTCGCCGGCGGCCCTCGTCGCCGCTGCCGAGCAGGAGTTCGGCCGCCTCGACATCGTCGTCAACAACGTCGGGGGCACCATGCCGACGCCGTTCATGCAGACCACTCCACGCTTCATGAGGGACGCCTTCAGCTTCAACGTGGTGACGGCGTTCGCGCTTACCCAGCAGGCCACCCCGCTGCTGCTGAAGTCGCCTGGCGCCTCGGTCATCAACATCACCTCGACCATGGGCCGGGTACGCGAGCGTGGCTACGTCGCCTACGGGACCGCCAAGGCAGCTCTGATTCACATGACCCACCTGCTGGCCGCCGACCTTGCCCCGCTCATCCGGGTCAACGCCATCTCACCGGGCTCCATCGCGACGTCGGCTCTGGAGATCGTGAGCGGCAGCCCCGAGCTGAAGTCAGAGCTGGAATCCAAGACGCCGCTCGGACGTATCGGCGTTCCCGAAGAGATCGCCGCCGCCGCGCTCTACCTGGCTTCCGATGCGGCCGCGTACGTCACCGGCAAGGTGCTCGACGTCGACGGCGGCATCGAAGCCGCCAACCTGGCAATGCCCATCCCCGATCTGGCCCCCGAGGCCTGACCCACCCCCCCGAACCCCCTGGCGCCATAGGCTCATTGCGCTACAGCGCCACCTGCTCGTGGCGCCGGGGGAGTGGAGAGCTACTGCCGGCTGACGGCATCCAAGGCGTCGGCGACCACCCACATGGCGAAGTACTGGGCACCGCCGCCGTACGCCTGTGCCAGGGCTACGTGAGCGTCGTCGACCTGATGCTCACCCGCCATCCCGCGCACCTGCAGCGCGGCTTCGGCGAACCGGATCAGCCCTGACGCGCCGATCGGGTTGGACGAGAGCACACCGCCGGAGGGGTTGACCGGGAACGAGCCGCCGATCTCGGTGGCGCCCGAATCGGTCATCTTCCAGCCCTCGCCGATGGGGGCGATGTCGTGTCCCTCGAGCCACATCGGCTCATACCAGCTGAAGGGGACGTAGAGCTCG
Organism: uncultured Actinomycetota bacterium; assembly: GCA_963839015.1. Classification (GTDB taxonomy): domain Bacteria; phylum Actinomycetota; class Actinomycetes; order Frankiales; family Frankiaceae; genus DATAZK01. The sequence continues at coordinate 476,444 of CAWITL010000008.1, forward strand.
GCGACATCGATCTGCTCGCGCGGGTTGCTGATGCCAGCCCCCGCGTAGACGTCAGCCGCGCACTGCACGCCGGCCTGGGGACGCACCGGGTCGCGCCGCGGGAACTGGGTGGGCTCACTGCGCATGGCCGTCGACAGGATCCAGGCGGGATTGCGACCGGCCTGCTTGGCCGATGTGCCGCCCTGCTCGTCGGTGAAGACGACGGCCATCGCGCCGTCGGAGGACGGGCAGGATTCCAGGAAGTGCAGCGGGTCCCAGAGCATCGGCGACTCGCGGACCTTGTCGATCGAGATGTCCTTGAGCTGCAGGTGGGCGTACGGGTTCTTGAGCGCATTCAGGCGGTCTTTGACGGCGACCTTCCAACCGATGTGCTCGGGCGCCCCGCTGCGCTCGATGTAGGCCCTGATCCAGGGCGCGAAAATGCCTCCGGCGCCCATGCTGCCGCTCTTGCCGCCGCCGAGGCCCCACTGGGCATTGCCCTCGGACTGCTTCTCATAGGCGACCGCCAGCACCCGCTTGTGAATGCGGTTGCTCACCAGGTGCGAGGCGACGATGCCGGTCGAGCCACCGACGGAGCCCGCGGTGTGCACGCGCATCATCGGCTTCCCGGCAGCGCCAAGGGCATCAGCCAGATACAGCTCGGGCATCATGACGCCTTCGAAGGCGTCGGGGGCCTTGCCGATGACGACGGTGTCGATGTCCTTCCACGTCATGTTCGCGTCGTCGAGGGCACGCTCAGCCGCTTCCCGCAGGAGGCCGGCTTGTGAGACGTCTTCGCGGCGGGTCTTGTGCTTGGTCTGACCCACACCGACGACGGCGGTCGGTTCGGCGCTCACTGGGTGCTCCCTACTGTGTTGCTGCCTTCAAGAATGGCGACCAGGTTTTGTTGGAGCAGCGGTCCGCTGGTGGCATGAGCGAGTACGCGCCGCCGCCCGTTTTCACGGATCTGCCTGGCGGCCTCGGCGATCCGGACCAGACCGGTCGCCATGATCGGGTTGGCGGCCAGGGCACCTCCCGAGGGGTTGATCTCGGTGCTGTCGGTCAGCCCTAAGGCGCGGGCCAGGATGCCTTCCTGATGGGAGAACGAGGCCGAGAGTTCGGCGATCTCGATCGGACCGTCCGCCAGGCCGGCAACCTCTGCCGCCTTGGTGGTCGAAGGTGACTTCGTCAGGTCGCGAAGGCCCGGGTAGTGCGCCTCGATGCGGTGGTCGATGCCGGTGATCCAAACCGGTTCGAACCCGCCGGCCGCGGCGAGCTCGAGCGCCTTCGCCTCCGTGGCGAGCACCACCGCGACGGCCCCGTCAGAGATGGGAGGTAAATCGCTGCTGCGTAAGGGATTTCGAACGTAGTCGGCCTTCAGCAAGGTGTTGGCGTCCGGCGAGCCTTTCACCTGCGCGTAGGGGTTGGTCTGTGCAGCATTGCGGCTGCGTGCCACCGTCTCGGCGAAGTCGCGTTCGGTGGCGTCTCCCGCATCGAGGACGGCACGGGCCTGCAGCGCCGCCAGTGATACCGGGTCGGCGCCGAGGGTGGCCAGGTAGTACGGATCCATCTGCAGCGGCAGCACCTGGTTGAGGTCTCCGGTGGAGGACTTGCCCGACCCGAAGACCAGCGCCGTGTCGATGTCGCCGTGCTGCAGGCGTACCCAGGCTTCGTAAAAGGCCCAGGCGCCGTCCATCTCCACGTGCGACTCGTGGATCGGAGGCCAGGCCCCGACCGCGTCGAGGTTCGCGACGAAGGTGAACGTGCCACCCGACAGGTAGTCGCAGCTTCCCGAGACCGTGAAACCGACGTCCTGGCGCTGGAGCCCAGCGTTGACCAGGGCGGCCATGACGACCTCCTGGACAAGGCGGACCTCCGCCTGCTCCGCTCGGCGCTGGCTCGCGGTCTGCGCGTAACCAACGATCGCAATTCTGTTAGTGACGGTCATGTCAGCTCACCCGTCCGAGGTCGACATCCGTGGCATCGGGTTCGCCGGTGGGCTCCCAGCCATCGATGCATCCGTCAACAGAGCCCCAGCTGCGGGTACCCAACTCGGCGACGTTGCGCTCGCCCTCGGGCACCCACACAGCTCTGACCCGGATGCCCGGGTGCACGTCCTCGGCACGGATGCCGATGACCGACTGCAGATTGAGCAACGCCTCGCCGCCGTCCAAGAGGACTGACACGCGGGCGAACGGCTCGGTCTCCAGCTGTCCCGGGTACTGGACCGGGAGCACCACTGTGTAATTGGTGATGACGCCGAAGTCGGGAAGCTCGACATCGTTGCTGGGGTCAACCGGGATCCCGTCGACGGTGCAGCCGTCTCGCGGGGGGATGTAGGTGCGCCCGCACGACGGGCACTTCTGTCCGATGATCTTGCCTTGCAGCAAGGCTTCCGCGTAGCGCTCGGCTGCCGGAGCAACGACCTCGTTGTAGGTCAGTGAGACCCAATGCTCCATGGTTTTGATCGGTTCGCCGTCCTGCTTGGGGATCGGCCCGTACGAGTCCGGCGGGGCAGCGGCCTCCGGCACGAAGCACGCGAGGTCGTCGATCCGGCCGCGGACCTCCTCACGCCACTGCGGGAGCACCCGGGTGCCCCGCGTGATGGCGGCTTCGCTGCCGGCGTCGACCGCGTGGAACATCTCGGTGTCGGCGCCGTCGATCTTGATGAGCGCGAAGGCGAACGGCCGGTCCAGCGGGTGCTGGGGGAGCGGGTCCGACACCCAGGTGTAGGACGTCACCGTGCCGCCCGGCCCGACATCGATCAGGGTCGGATCGTTGGACTCACCGCTGTCGGGGTCGTACTCGAGCGGTGGGCACAGGACCCGGCCGCCGGGTGTACGCACTGCCGTGATGCGGTGCTCGGCCAGCGCGGCGCTGAACGGGCCTATCACCGGTCCGAGGCTGCGCTTGTAGGGGAATTCGATCTTGCTTTCGACGAGCCGGACCACCGTGACTATGCCAATCCCGCGAAGTTGACCTGACCTGTTTGCATTGCTGATGTGAAGCCGAAGTCGGCGTAGACGTTAGCGCCGTTGATGAGCGAGGCTGCGCTGCTCCCGAGGAACGCGATCACGTTGGCGACCTCGATGGGGGTGCACAGCGCGCCGGTGGATTCGCCCACGGTCCAGTCGATGATCTTTTCGCCCATCGTGGCCCGGAAATCGGTGAGCAGTGGCGTATCGATGATCCCGGGGCAGACGCTGCTGGTCCGCACTCCCTTGGCGATCGTGGCGTGCGACGAGCGCATGGTCCAGATCTGGTTGATCTCCTTGGAGAACGGATACGTGGCGCCGATGAAGTCGGCGTGGGCGTCGACCCACTCCAGCGACTTCTCCCAGTCACCGATCGCGATCAGTTCGTTGATCTCGTTCACGTGAGCGGGCCAGTTCTGCCCGGCCATCGAGGCGGTGTTGACGATCGCGCCGCCGACCGGGATGCGCTCGAGCAGGCGCTCCGAGAGGCGGCGCAGCGCGAGATAGTTCACCGCGATGACGACCCGCGGCGGAAAGGTGTCCGCGACCCCGGCGTTGTTGAACAAGACGTCCAGGCGAGCCGGCGCTGCTTCGATCGCGGCGTCCACCGACGCGGGATCGGAGAGGTCAGCCTTGATGAACCCGGAGACGCCTTCGAGGGAGGCGGGGGGCTCGTTGCGGTCCAGCACCGTGACCGAAGCGCCGAGGCTGGCGAGCAACGGCACCAGCGCCGCGCCGACGCCTGAGGATCCGCCCGTGACAAGCACCTGCTTGTCGGTGTAGTCGATGAACTGAGCCATTGCGTCCTCCTTGGACTTAAAACTGGTGACGGTTGGTCAGCTGAGCAGCTCGGCCATGGCGCGCATGGTGGCGATGTCCGGCGGAAGCAGCAGGCTGGTGACGAAAGAGTCCTGCCAGGCCATCAGGTCGTCACGCAGCTTGGCCTTGGGCCCGATGAGCGCGGTCTCCTCGATCAGCCGGGTTGGTACGGCGGCGATCGCCTCGTTCTTGTGGCCTGCGAGGTAGAGGTCCTGAATCTTGGCGACCTCGGCCTCATAACCCATCCGCTCGTAGACCCGGGCGTGGAAGTTGACGTCCTTGGCGCCCATTCCACCGATGTACAGGGCGATGGTGGGCCGGATCATGTCCGCGGCGGCCTCGACGTCGTCGGTGATGATGACCGGCGCTCCGGCCAAGACCTCGAAGTCGTCAAAGCCCCGGCGCGCGCCCGGGCGGGCGAAGCCCTCGGCTAGCGACTCCCGGTACATCTCCTGGTGTGCGGGCGCGTAGAAGATAGGTAGCCAGCCGTCAGCGATTTCCGCCGCCAACGCCACGTTCTTGGGCCCTTCGGCTCCGAGGATGATCGGCAGGTCAGCGCGCAGCGGGTGGGTGATGGGCTTGAGCGGCTTTCCCAAGCCTGTGCCGCCGGGATAGGGCAGCGGGTAATGCGGGCCGGGGCTGGTGACGGGTGCCTCGCGGGCCAGAACGTCACGGACGATCTGCACGTATTCGCGGGTGCGGGCCAGTGGCTTGGGGAAGGGCTGGCCGTACCAGCCCTCGACGACCTGCGGACCCGATACCCCGAGACCCATGACGAACCGCCCGTCGGAAAGCAGGTCCATCGTGATCGCGGCCATCGCGGCAGCTGTGGGCGTGCGTCCCGATAGCTGCATCAGCGCCGTGCCGAGCCGCAGGGTGCTGGTGTTAGCGCCCCACCAGGCGAGCGGTGTCAGCGCATCCGAGCCCCAGGATTCTGCCGTCCAGACCGAGTCGAAGCCGAGCCGTTCGGCCTCCGCAACGGCCTCGCGATGGTGGTCAGGCCGCCCCGCCCCCCAGTAACCCAGCGAGAGGCCCAGCTTGAGCTGCTTGGTCAATTTCCTGCCACCAGTCGGCGGGCTGCCTTCGGTGCGCGGGCCTGATCCATGTTGGCCACCTTAGAACGATCGACCAAGCGCTTGGTTAGCTGGGTCGATCAGAGTCCGAGCAGCCGCGAGCTGCCGGCGAGCAGCTCCTCGAGCTCCGTGCGCACGCCCACCATGTCGTCGAGCTCGTCGGGCATCTCCATCTCCCCGAACAGGAGCTGCCGGCGGCCGATCCGAAACATCACGATCGCGTATCTGATCGCGTTGTAGGTGAGGTAGAAGGGCAGGTCGCGGGGCTCGTAGCCGGAGAGCTTCTGGTAGGTGGCGGCCACGTCGCTCGGTGTCAGCATGTCGGGCAGGCCGCCCATGCCGTGCTTACCGAGCATCTCCTCGAAGAAGAAGTGCATCCACACCATCCAGGCCAGATCGACCTCGGGCGGAGCAACGGCAGCCATCTCCCAGTCGAGCACTGCGACCGGCCGGAAATCGCGGTACATCATGTTGCCGACGCGCGAATCGCCCCAGGACAGCACCGTGGGCCCCTCGTGCTCGGGCCAGTTGTCCTCGAGCCAGGTGAAGGAGCGCTCCAGCAGGGGGGAGCGCATCCCGTCCGAGGCCGTCCAGTCGTAGTACCGGCGGGTGTCGGCCACGTGCTGGCGAAGGCTGCTGGCCTCGATCCGGTGCGGCTGCAGGAAAGCGAAGCGCTCGCCGGCGTCGGGGATGGCGTGCAGCTTGGCCAGCACCTCGACCGAGCCGTCCTGCATCGTCCGGCGCTGCTCAGGCGTCCCTTCGGCGACCCAGCCCGCGATCGCGTACGGCGGGATGTCGCTCGGGACGACGCCTTCGACCCGGTCCATCACGAAGAACTGCTCGCCGAGGGCGCTGCGATCGGTCTCCAGCCACCGCAGGTTCGGCACCGGGACGTCCGTCGTCGCCGCGACCTCCTGGATGGTGCGGAACTGCCGGTCAAGGTGGTAAGCCTCGAAGACGGGGGCCGCCTCCGGATCCGGCGCGACGCGCGCGACGAGTTTGGCGTCGACCGGCCTGCCGTCCTCGTTCCAGCTGGCTTCAAACAGCAGGGTCTCGCTCGACATGCCGCTGCCGGTCGGCTTGCCCAGCTCGCTCAAGGCCGGCTCGGCGCCCTCGGGGAGGACCCGGGTGAGCCATCGCGTGAGGTCTGCATGTAATTTCAGCGGGTCCCGCGACGAGGTCTTGGGGTTAGCGTTCGTCACGGCGGCACCTTGGGCAGCGTCCTGAGCAGCGCGGACGGCGTTGGGCACGTGAGCTGGAGAATCGACCGGCTCGGTCGTCATAACAAGGTCCTTCGTTGACGGTGGGACTGAGGGTGAGAGTGGAGGTGGGAGTGGAGACAGTATTTGGCGGCGTTAACGGCCGCTGAACCTGAGGTGTCCATCGGTGTATATCTGACGGCAAGTCAGGAGTTTCTGACGAACTGTCAGACGCTGGGTCGGGCTCGGCCAGATGGCATCGTCTGCCATCTAGTGAATATTCGTTCAAAGGACGCTGTGAAATGTCCGATCCAGTTGCAGCACGTCACCGGAACAGGTTTCATAACGCCACTGGCGGGAGTGATCTGCGCCACCTTGCCTACCGGGCTGACCGGGAGTCAGCGGTGGCTCGGTCCAGTCCTGATCACTGAAGTGCCACCACCACAGCAAGCCTCGGCCGATTGAAAGAGGCCCCTCGCGGATGCATACGTTCCTCGTCTACACGATCAGCGGTCTGACCACCGCCGGTATTTACGCGATCACTGCCAGCGGTCTGACGTTGACGTACGTCACCACCGGCATTTTCAACTTTGCTCAGGGCGCGACCGGGGCTTTCGCCGCCTTTGCCTACTGGCAGATGCGGTTCGACTGGAATTGGCCGGCGCCGCTCGCGATCCTGGTGACGCTCGGAATCCTGGCGCCGGGCCTGGCGCTGATACTCGAGCGCTTCATCATGCGGCGACTCGAAGGCACGTCCGAGGTGACCAAACTCGTGGCGACCATCGCGGTCCTGGTCGCGACCGTCGGCATCATCCAGACCATCTGGAATCCGAACGACTTCCGGACCACCCATGAGCTCTTCGGCGACAAGTTCAGCATCGGAACCATCGACATCCCCTATAACGACGTCACGGTTCTGATCCTGGCCGGGCTTGTCGCTCTGGGACTGCGGCTGCTGCTCTACAACACCCGGCTCGGTGTCTCGATGCGGGCCACGGTCGACGACCGATCGCTCACCGTCTTGACCGGCGCTCGGCCCAACCGATCGTCGCAGACGGCGTGGATCATCAGCACCCAGCTCGCCTCACTGGCGGGCATCCTGGTGGCGCCCAAGCTGAACCTGTCCGCACTCCCGCTGACACTGCTCATCATCAACGCGTACGCCGCGTCGATGATCGGTCGACTGCGCAGCCTCCCGATGACCTTTGTCGGCGCCCTGATCGTCGGCCTCGCCAACGACTTGGTGGTCGGCTACCTGCCGGACATCAAGACTGGTGCCCAGTACGTGAGTGGCATCCGTGACGTCACGCCCGTGGCCATTTTGTTGATCGCCGTGCTGGTCTTGCCACAGACCAAGCTGAGAGGGAGCTCCAGACCCCGTACCCGGGAGATAAGTCCGACCCCGACCTGGGGAGGCTCGCTGGTCTTCACAGGGATCGTGGTGGTGGGCGCCGTGGCGGCGTCCCGCGTGATGGCGCCTGGCGATCTCTTCTCCGCGAACCAGATGTGGGGCATAGGCATCATTGCGTTGTCCCTGATTCCGCTCGTTGGTTATGCCGGGCGAATATCCCTGTGCCAGATCACGTTCGCCGGCATTGGGGCGGTGGTCGTTGCCCATTCCGGGGCCAACGGGGCACCGGGGTCACTGCTGCTCGCGGCAGGAGTCTGCGCAATTATCGGTGCGATCATTTCGCTGCCCGCGCTGCGACTGTCGGGGATCTATCTGGCGCTGCTCACCGCAGCGTTCGGTGTCACGATGGACCGCTGGATCTTCCAGTTACCAGCGTTCAACAGCTTCGGACACAAGAAGTTCGACCTCTTTGAATCGGGTTCGCTGTCATTCACCCGGTTCGGGATAGGCACCTTCAACGTTGATACGCCGAAGTCCTACTTCATCTTCGGCGCCGTCATCTTCGGCGTGATGGCGCTGATCGTCGTGTGGATCCGGCGCAGCCAGTTCGGTCAACGATTACTGGCGCTCAAGGAGAGCCCGGCTGCCTGCGAGACCCTCGGTATGAACCCGCGGGCCACCACGCTCGCCATCTTCACGCTCTCGGCCGGGATGGCCGGGTTCGGCGGTGGTGTGTACGGCGCGGCGCTGCAGACGGCCACTCCGGACACCTTCCAGTTCTTTGCCGGGCTGGCCATCCTGCTGACCGTGGTCATCGGCGGCGTGAGCTCCATCGGCAGCGCGCTGTTCTCGGCGATCTTCATTGGTTCGCCGATCACCGCGAACCTGCTGAACGGAAGCCTGACGCAGGCCACATCGATCCTCACCGGATTCGGAGCCATCGGGCTCGGCAACAACCCCAACGGGTTCATCGCGGCGGACCTGAGACCCAGGTTCGCGATCGTTCCCAAATATCCCAGGGTGATCGCCGGGGGCGTGGCGCTGATCATCGCGCTGTATGTGCTGCGATACCAGGATGTGGTCGACGGCTGGACGTTGGTGATCGGGATCATCGTTATCCTGCTGGCGATGCCTGGCATTTGTCAGGTGTTGGAAAACCGAAGACTCAACGAGGTGGCGGGACCGGCGACCGTCTCCACCGACGGCACATCGGTGCCGCTCGAGTGGCTCGGCGTCGACTCGCCGTTCACGGACGAGGATGTGCTCGTGCTCGATCAGAAGCTCGATCTTCCGGAGGTCAGCCGTGTCTCTGCTTGAGGTACAGGACATCACCGTCAGGTTCGGTGGCCACACCGCGCTCTCGAGTGTGAGTCTGACGGCCGACTCGGGTCGCATCACCGGGCTGATCGGGCCCAATGGTGCGGGTAAGACGACGATGTTCAACGTCATCACCGGCCAGCAGGATCCGACCCGCGGCAAGGTGATCCTCGATGGATCCGACATCGGGGGGAAGCTGCCGTACAAGCGGGCCCGGCTGGGGATGGCGCGCACGTTTCAGCGTCTCGAGCTCTTCGGACAGCTGACGGTGCGTGAAAATATCCAGGTGGCCGGTGGGCTGCGCAAGCAGTGGGGCAAGCGTGGACCCAAGGTCGAAGGTGGTGCGCTGACCGTGGACGACCTGCTCAAGCAGGTGGGTCTGAGCCACGTCGCCGATGTACGCGCTGACTCGCTTCCTACCGGCCAGGGCCGGCTGGTCGAGCTCGCCAGAGCACTCGCGATCCGCCCCCGGTTGCTGCTGCTGGACGAGCCGGCCTCCGGCCAGGACGAGGAAGAGACGAAGGCCTTCGCTGCGCTGCTGCATCGGCTGGCTGATGAAGGTATGGCGATCCTGCTCGTCGAGCACGACATGGACCTGGTCATGCAGGTCTGCTCACATATCTTCGTGCTCGACTTCGGTCAGCTGATGGCGGCCGGGTCCCCCGCAGAAGTGCGGGCGGATCCGAAGGTGCAGGCTGCGTATCTCGGCACCGCGAAGGAGGTGGCAGCATGACCCCAGACGGGGGAAGTGCTGCCTTCGTCCCGGATCGGCCCGAGACCGCTGGAGCAGGTGCCGTCGCCGTCGTCGCGCCGGCACCCATGATCGAGCTGCGCGACATCCGTGCGTCTTACGGCGCGATCGAGGTTCTGCACGGGGTTGACCTGGTCCTTCCGGCTGGAGGGGTGCTCGCGGTCCTTGGGCCTAATGGCGCGGGCAAGAGCACGATGCTGCGACTGGTCTGTGGCCTTCATGAGCCGACGTCCGGAGACCTCTTCCTAGGGGGACGCCGGGTTAACGGAGTGGACCCCGTGGCGCTGGCCCGCGCTGGTCTGTGCACCATTCCGGAGGGTCGGGGGATCTTCCCTAACCTGACCGTCCGGGAAAACCTGCAGATGGTCACCTACCGCGGGATCAGCCGCAAGCAGGTGGAGGAGCGGGCCTTCTCGTACTTCCCACGCCTCGGCGAGCGTCGCACGCAGATGGCCGGCACCATGTCGGGAGGCGAGCAGCAGATGCTGGCCGTCGCCCGGGCCATCGCCAGCGACCCGAGCGTGCTGCTCCTCGACGAGCTTTCGATGGGCCTGGCTCCGCTCATCGTCGACCAGCTTTATGAGGCGGTGCGGGCGATCTCCGCCGACGGTGTCACGATCCTGGTCGTGGAGCAGTTCGCCGCCGCCGTCCTGGACGTGGCAGACACCGCCGCCGTCATGGTGAACGGCCGGGTCGTGCTGACCGGA
>CAWITL010000009.1:0-1011136 GCA_963839015.1 uncultured Actinomycetota bacterium
GTGGCCGTGGAGCAACGCCGTGAAGTCTGCGGCGAGCCGGCGCTGCGCTGCGCGAGCCTGTGGCCGTTCCTCCACCTCGCGAGCCAGTTCCTGGATCTCCTGGCGATCGAGATCGGTGAACAGCCGCAGGTAGGTAATCACATCGCGGTCGTCCGAATTGAGGAAGAACTGGTAGAAGGCGTAAGGCGACGTGAGCTCGGGATCAAGCCACACCCGACCGCCACCGGTCGACTTCCCGAACTTCTCCCCGTTGGCGTTCGTCACCAGCGGCACCGTCAGCCCGTGGGCCGCTTCCCCCGTCACGCGGCGAATGAAGTCCAGGCCAGCGGTGATGTTGCCCCACTGGTCGCTACCACCGATCTGCAGCCGGCAGTCATGACGGCGCAGCAGTTCCAGGTAGTCGTTGGCTTGCAGCAGCTGGTAACTGAATTCGGCAAAGGTGAGGCCACCACCGTCCAGCCGGTTGCGTACTGAGTCCTTGTCGAGCATCGCGTTGATCGGGAAGTGCTTGCCGACGTCGCGCAGGAAATCGATCGCCGTGAGCGGCGCCGTCCACTCCAGGTTGTTGATGAGCAGCGCCTGCGCGGGACCAGGGCGAAAGTCCAGGAAGCGCCTCAGCTGGCCGGAGATTCGTTCGACGTTGGAGGCGACCTCGGCCGTCGTAAGCATGGCGCGCTCGGACGAGCGTCCGCTGGGGTCGCCGATGAGCCCGGTTGCCCCACCCGCAATGACGATCGGGCGGTGGCCGGCCTGCTGCAGCCGGCGCAAAGTGATCAGTGGGACCAGGTTGCCGGCGTGCAGGCTCGCAGCCGTTGGGTCGAAGCCGGCGTAGACCGTCATGGGTTTTGACGCCAGCGCCGTCGCTAGAGCGGTCGCGTCGGTTGACTGTGCGATCAGCCCGCGCCACTCAAGCTCATCGAGGACGGACGCCGGTCGACTGGCCGGCTGCGGGGAAACGGACTGGGCGGGTGGCGCATTCACCTGTCCGATCGTGCCTTACGCGCACGTGACCGGCCGCCTCTATATGCGGACACGGCCGGCGAATCGGCCACCCACCACCGCCACGGCCAATCAAAGGCCTCTCCGAGGTTGGGGTTAAGCCCAACCCGTGGGCCGGTACGGACGTTCGCGTCAGGAACTTCGGTGCCCGCGAGAAGGGCGAGCGGCGGCCGGCCGAGTGTGAGGTCGGTGCCGTTGTCCTCGCCCGTGATCCGCATCAGTCGGGCGAGCCGGGCCGGTCCTTTTCCCCGATCAACGGCGCGGACCTCAGGTCGACGTGACGCTGCTTCGGCCTGGCCGGCCTCGCCGCCGATAACTTCAGCCGCCCGCAGCAATACCGCGGAGGGCTCGTCGCCTGGTCCGCACACGGCGTTCATGCACCAGTGCATCCCGTACGTGAAGTAGACGTACAGCCTTCCGGGCGGTCCCCACATGGGCGCGTTTCGGGCGGTGCGGCCTCGGAACGAGTGTGAGGCCGGGTCGTTGCCTCCGCTGTAGGCCTCGACCTCCACCAGCCGAAGTGTCAGGACGCCGTCGGTGAGCAGGCACCCGAGCAGATCGCGGGCCACCTGTTGGGAGCCCCGGTCGAAGAAGGCCAGCGGCAAAGGTTCGTTCAACGGCTGACTCAGAGGCCCCCGGCCCAGGCCCGGTCGACCTCGAACTGGCGCTGAATTTCAGCCAGCTGCTCGCGTACCCGAGAAGGCGCCGTCCCGCCGCGCGCCGAACGGGCCGCCAGGGCCCCCGGAACTGAAAGCACATCGCGGACGTCCGGCGAAAGGAGCTCGCTGATCTGCGCCAGGTCGGCGTCGCTGACGTCCTCCAGGCCGATGTCGCGGGCCACACACCACACCACGAGGCGACCCACCGCCTCGTGCGCCTCACGGAATGCCACTCCCTTGCGCACCAGGAACTCAGCAACGTCGGTGGCCAGGCTGAACCCAGCGGGAGCGGCGGCCTCGAGCCGGTCGGTGCGTACCCGCACGGTCGCGACCGTGCCGGTGAGAGCAGGAAGCACGGTCGTCAGCGTCTCTACGGCGTCGAATACCGGCTCCTTGTCCTCTTGCAAATCGCGGTCGTAGGCAAGTGGCAGGCCTTTGAGCGTCGCGAGCAACGCGACAACGTGACCGATGAGCCGGCCGGCCTTGCCGCGGGCCAGCTCCGCGACGTCCGGATTCTTCTTCTGCGGCATGATCGAACTGCCGGTGGCGAACGCGTCATCGAGTTCGAGCCATCCGAACTCGCTGGTGGTCCAAAGCACGATTTCCTCCCCGAGCCGGGAGAGGTGAACCCCGATGAGGGCGGCCACGAAGAGGAACTCGGCGGCGAAATCGCGGTCGGAGACGGCGTCGACGGAGTTGGCGGCGGAGGAATCGAACCCGAGCTCGCGCGCGGTGGCCTCCGGATCCAGCGGAAGTGATGATCCCGCCAGCGCCCCGGAGCCCAGCGGCGAAATCGCAGCCCGCTTGTCCCAGTCGCGCAGCCGGTCGACGTCCCGCAGCAACGGGTGAACGTGTGCCAGCAGCAGGTGACCGAACGACACCGGTTGCGCGTGCTGCATGTGCGTCATACCCGGAGCGGCGGTATCGATCTGGGCTCCCGCCTGGACCGTCAGCGCCTCGGCCAACGCCAGCACCTCGCGCGCCACACCCCTGGCGGCATCGCGAAGGTAGAGCCGGAGGTCGGTAGCGACCTGATCGTTACGGCTGCGACCAGCCCGAAGCTTGCCGCCGAGGGTTCCGAGGCGCTCGAGCAGGCCGCGTTCCAGAGCGGTGTGGACGTCTTCGTCCTCGATCGTCGGCCGGAAGGTACCAGCCGCGATGTCGACCTCAAGCCCGTCCAGCGCCGCGAGCAAAGCCGTGAGTTCGGGCTCAGTGAGTAGTCCGGCTCGTGCCAGCACCCTCGCGTGCGCCCGGCTCCCGGCCAGGTCATAGGGCGCCAGCCTCCAGTCAAACTGCACGCTCACCGACAGCTTGGCCAGCGCATCAGCCGGGGAAGACGCGAACCGTCCGCCCCAGAGCCGCAAGCCGCCTCCCGGCTCTGGCCGCCCTCCCGGCCCTTCGGTGCCTGCCGCTCCCGCCGGCCCTTCGCTGTCGACCATCAGCCGCCGGCCGAGCGCTGCTCGCGGGCGGCCCACACCCGCGACGGCAGACCCCAAAGGTTGACGAAGCCGCGAGCCTCGCTCTGGTCGAACTGGTCGCCGACGTCGTAGGTGGCGAGCGCGAAGTCATAAAGGCTCTGCTCGCTGCGACGCCCGACGACGGTCGCGGTGCCGCCCCAGAGCCGCAGCCGGACATCGCCGGTCACCGACTTGGAGCTGCTCTCCACGAAGGCATCGAGGGCGCTCTTCAGCGGCGAATACCAGAGGCCGTCGTAGACCATCTCTCCCCAGCGCTGGTCGACGCCGCGCTTGTAGCGAGCCAGGTCACGTTCGAGTGTGAGGTCCTCGAGGTCACGGTGAGCCGTGATCAGCGTGATGGCGGCGGGGCATTCGTAGATCTCCCGGCTCTTGATCCCGACAAGGCGGTCCTCGATCAGGTCGATGCGGCCGATGCCCTGCGCCCCGGCGCGGACGTTGAGCTGCGACACCAGATCGAAGATCGACAACTGCTTGCCGTCCAGTGCCGTTGGGACGCCGTCGACGAAGCTGATCGTCACCTCGTCGGCAGCGCGCGGGATGGTCGGATCCGCGGTGTAGACGAAAACGTCCTCCGGGGGCTGGACCCACGGGTCTTCCAGCACACCGCATTCGGCGGTGCGGCCCCAGAGGTTCTGGTCGATCGAGTACGGGGACCGTTTGGAGACGTCGATCGGTACGCCGTTCTCCTCGGCGAAGGCGATGGCCCGGTCACGCGTCATTCCACTGTCACGTACTGGCGCGATGCAGGAGAGCTCAGGCGCGAGTGCGCGGATTCCGACCTCGAACCTGACCTGGTCGTTTCCCTTGCCGGTACAGCCATGGGACACCACGGTGGCCCCGTGGGTACGCGCCGCAGCGACGAGATGCTTGACGATGAGCGGGCGCGACAGCGCGGAGACCAGCGGGTAGCGGTCCATGTAGAGGGCGTTGGCCTGGACTGCCGGGGCGACGAAGTCACGGGCGAATTCGTCCCGCGCGTCGACGACGATGGACTCGACGGCGCCGCAGGTGAGCGCGCGCTCACGGATGGCGTTGAGGTCTTCGCCACCCTGTCCCACGTCGATGGCGACGGCGATGATCTCGGCGCCGGTCGCCTTGCCGATCCAGCCAATGGCGACGGAGGTGTCGAGGCCTCCTGAATAGGCCAGCACCACACGGTTGTCGGCGGTCACGGAAGAACTCCTTTGAGATGTGTGGGTAGGTGCGGGTGGGACGGAGGGGATGTGAGTGAAACTGGTGGTAGGTGAGTGAGAAGGGGGGAATCGCTCCAGCGCCTGAACAGCAAAACTATGGGATCAGGCGGTCCCTTGCGCGGTCGATAGCAGGCGGCGCGCGAGCTCGGACGCGATGGCAGGCCCCGACTGCGGGTCGTCGTACTCCGGGCGACAGACCAGCAGCACGGTGTCGTCACCGGCCAGCGTGCCCGCCACCTCTGCGAGTTCGGCGCCATCGACGGCCGAGGCCAGCAAGTGGGCGCCTCCTGGAGGCGTGCGCAGCACCACCATGCCGCCGGCCGCTTCTGCCGACACCAGCAGTTCGCTGAGTCGTCGCGCGAGCACGGATCCGGCCTGCAAGCCGGCCGCGGACGCGGCTGCCCCGCTGGCCAACGGGTGGGCCGGGAGCGCGTAAACAAGTCCGCCGCTGCCGCGCACTTTGAAGGCTCCGAGCTCGGCGAGATCACGTGACAGCGTGGCCTGCGTGACCGATAGCCCGCTCGCCAGCAGCTGATCGGCCAGATCAGACTGGGAGTGCACGGCGCCGCGGGTGATCAGCTCGGTGACGCGAGCCTGCCGGGCGGCTTTGGTCAGCGGCAGCCGAGCCGTCGTCGCGGTCGACGTCATCGAGCCTCACCAAGCAGGAAGAGCAGCAGTGCCTTCTGCGCGTGCAGCCGGTTTTCGGCCTGCTGCCAGACCACCGACTGCGGACCGTCGATCACCTCGGCGGTGATCTCCGAACCACGATGGGCCGGAAGGCAATGCATCACGACGGCGTCGGGACGCGCCGCACTCAGAACGCGAGCATTGAGCTGATAGCGGTTGAAGACCAGAGCCCTGGACTGCTCCTCGGCCTCCTGCCCCATCGACGCCCAGACATCGGTGTAAACGGCGTCGGCGTCAGTGGCGGCTTCCCGGACGTCGTGCATGACCAAGGCCTCACCACCCGTCGTGGCCCCGATCTCGTTGGCATGGCGGACAACCTGCTCCAGCGGCTCGAAGCCGGGGGGGCTCGCGACGTGAACGCGCAGTCCGGCCATTGCACCTGCCAGCAGCAGCGAGTGGGCCATGTTGTTGCCGTCGCCGACGTAGGCGAGGATCCGGCCCTTCAGGTCGCCTTTGAGCTCGCGCAGGGTCTGGAGGTCAGCGAGGGCTTGGCATGGATGGGAGAAGTCGGTCAGGGCGTTGATCACGGGCACGTCAGAGCCTGCCGCCAGCTCCTCGAGGCGGTCCTGCCCGAAGGTCCGCATAACTACCGCATCGACGTAGCGGCTCAGTACTGCCGCGGTGTCGTGCAGCGGTTCACCGCGGCCGATCTGGGTGGTGGCCGCATCAATCACCATGGGGTGGGCCCCGAGCTCGGCAATGCCGACCTCGAAGGACATCCGGGTACGCGTCGAAGGCTTCTCGAACACCATGGCGACGCTGCGCCCGTTCAACGGCCGCGCCCCAGCCGCTCGGTCGACGAGTCGGCGAGCCTTCAGTTCGGCGGCGAGATCGAGCACCTGCGCCTGCTCGGCCACCGAAAGATCCGTATCGACCAGAAGATGTCTGGTGTCACTCGCACTCATGATGTGGGCGCCTTTCCGGTCAGCTCGGCAATGCGGGAGAGTAGGTCGGCGACGCCGAACGGCTTGCTGAAGACGCGATCTCGTCCCAGCCGGTCTTCCAGGCCGGGGATGGCCTCGAGCCGGCCGGTCAGCACGAGCACCGGGACGCCTGCCAGCGCCGGATTCGCCTGCAATTCCTGAAGAACCTGCTGGCCTCCGAGGTCAGGCATGACGAGGTCGAGCAGGATGACGGCGGGCCGGTGCGCCCCTGCCTCGAGCAGTCCCGCAACACCGTCGCTCGCAGTGGTGACCCGGTAGCCCTCGGAGCTCAGCAACGAGTCGAGCAAGCCGCGCACGCTGGGGTCGTCTTCCATCACGAGAACCTGCGGCGACATCACGTCGGCGTCGAGGTTCAACTCGTCGCCGTCGGCGGCGGTCATGAGCCGGCCTGCGGTCGCGCAAGTGCGGACAGCACTCCCGGGACGGCAGCAAGGAAGCGGTCGGCTTCGGCAGCGGTGAGCACGAGTGGCGGCGCGAGGCGGATCGTGTCGGGTGCGACGGTATTGACCAGGTAGCCCGCCGCTCGAAAGCCGGCTTCAGCAGCAGCCGCAAGTGGTTCGGCGAGGGTGAACGCGAGCCAGAGCCCACTCCCCCGTACCCCGGTGAGCAAAGGTGCGTCGCACGCCCGAAGACCCTGCAGGAGAAGCTCGCCGACCTGAGCCGCCTGATCGATCAGGCCTTCGGACTCGATGACCTCGACCACCGCGAGCGCGGCAGCGCACACCACCGGGTTGCCACCGAAGGTGCTGCCATGGTCACCGGGCTTAAGCAGACCGGCGGCACTGCCCAACCCTATGCAGGCACCGATCGGCAGCCCGCCGGCCAACCCCTTGGCGAGGGTGATCACATCCGGGATGATTCCGGCAGCCTGGTGGGCATACCAGGTGCCGGTTCGCCCGACGCTCTGCACCTCGTCGAGCACCAGCAGCGCGCCGGCCGCATCGCACGCCTCGCGGGCTGCGCGCAAGTAGCCCGCCGGTGGTGGGACGACACCCCCTTCACCGAGGGTGGGCTCGAGGAAGACGGCGGCCGTCGCGTTGGTCACGGCGCTGCGCAGAGCGGACTCGTCGCCGTAGGGCACGAATCGCACGCCCGGCAACAACGGCTCGAAAGGAGCCCGTTTCGCGGGTTGGCCAGTTATCGACAGGGCGCCCATGGTGCGGCCATGGAAGCTACCTTCCGCTGCGATGATCTCCTGTCTTCCGGTCCGGCGGGTGACCTTGATCGCCGTCTCGTTGGCCTCGGCTCCGGAGTTGCAGAAGAAGACGCGTCCACCCGCTCCGGCCGGGCCAAGCAGCCCCAAAAGCCTTTCGGCAAGGGCAATTGCGGGCTCGGTCGCGTAGAGGTTGCTGGTGTGGCCAAGCGTGGACAGCTGGCCATTGACCGCAGCCAGCACCTTGGGATGGGCGTGGCCGAGCAGGCACACAGCGATGCCGGCAATCAGGTCGAGGTAGGCCTTGCCGTCAGCGTCGTAGACGGTCGAACCCTGACCACGGACAAGTGCCAAAGGAGGGCGTCCGTACGTCGTCATGAACACGTCGTCGCGGCGGCCGAGCAGTGACTCGTTCGACGTGATTGTCATGAGGTCACCATGGTGCCGACGCCCGAATCCGTGAAGATCTCCCGCAGCAAAGCGTGCTCGACCCGACCATCCAGAACGTGCGCCTGGCGCACCCCGCCCCGCACGGCACGCAGGCAGGCCTCCATCTTGGGGACCATGCCGCTGCCAAGGCCGGGCATCATCTTCTCGAGTTCGTCGGCGTGCACCTCGCTGATGACCTCATCGGTGTCAGGCCAGTTGGCGTAGAGCCCCTCAACGTCAGTCAGGATGACCAGCTTCTCGGCCTCCATGGCGAGCGCAAGTGCGGCGGCGGCTGTATCTGCGTTCACGTTGTAGACCGTTTCCTGGTCGTCACCGGCGCCGCGGGCCACTCCGGCGATGACCGGGACATGGCCGGCGTCAAGCAATGCCGTCACCGTTTCGGGACGTACCTGCGTGACGTCCCCGACCTGGCCGATGTCCACCAGCTCGCCGTCGACAATCGCACCGCGGCGTTCCGCGGTGAGCAACTCGGCGTCTTCCCCGGACATCCCGACGGCGAAAGGACCATGGGCATTGATCAGGCCCACGACATCCCGATTGACTTGACCAACCAGGACCATCCGGACGACATCCATCGTCTCGGGGGTCGTCACGCGAAGGCCGCCGCGAAACTCGGTCTTCACACCGAGCCGGTCGAGGTGGGTGGTGATCTGCGGGCCACCGCCGTGGACGATGACGACGCGTAGTCCGGCGTAACGAAGGAAAACGATGTCTTCGGCAAAGGCCTCACGCAGCGCCGCGTCTGCCATGGCGTGGCCGCCGTACTTGATGACGATCGTGCGGCCATGGAAGCGGGCCAGCCACGGGAGCGCCTCGACGAGCGCCGCCGCCTTCGCCGCCGAACTCCCCAGCCGGGAGATGGGAGTGGTGATGGCGGGAGTGACGCTCATGTGCTGTAGGCCGAGTTCTCGTGGACGTACGCGACGGTGAGGTCGGTCGTCAGGATGGTTGCCTGGGCTGCGCCGGCCTTCAGGTCGATGGTGATCGCCACGTCCGGTCCGGAGAGGTCGACGAGCTCGCGGGGCTCCCCTGGCGCACTCTCACGGCAGATCATCACGCCGTTGATGACGACGTCGAGGGTGAGTGGGTCAAAGGCGGCCTCGGTGGTGCCGGCAGCAGCAAGGACGCGTCCCCAGTTGGGATCTCCGCCGTACAAGGCGCACTTGAGCAGATCCGAACGCGCGATGCTGCGCCCGACCTCGACGGCGTCGTCCTCGGAGGCAGCGCCGACGACGGACACTCGAACCTGCTTGGAGGCGCCTTCGGCATCGGTGATCAGCTGCCCAGCGAGATCGGCGAGCACGGCGTGTACCAGCGTGAGGAACTCCTCCTCGGGCAGGGTCACCCCACTGGCACCACTGGCCAGCAGCAGGACCGTGTCATTGGTGGACATGCAGCCATCGGTGTCGACACGGTCGAGCGTGACGCGGGTGGCAGCGCGCAACGCCTTGTCGAGCACGGCGGGGTCGGCCACCGCATCGGTGGTGATGACGCAGAGCATCGTGGCAAGCCCGGGAGCCAGCATGCCGGCGCCCTTGATCATCGCTCCGACGGTGACACCGCCAGCCGTCGCGGTCGCTTGCTTGGCGAAAGTGTCCGTCGTGCGAATGGCCTCGGCCGCGTCGGGACCGCCTTGGGAGTCGAGGGCTTTGGCCGCAGCGTCGATGCCCGCCAGCAGCTTGTCCATCGGGAGGTAGACACCGATCAGCCCGGTGCTGGCAACCGCCACTTCGCCCGCCCCGCAGCCCAGCACCTCGGCCACGTGTTCGGCGGTGTGATGGGTGTCGCCGAACCCCCGCGGTCCGGTGCAGGCATTCGCGCCGCCCGAGTTGAGGACGACGGCGTGCAGCCTGCCGCTGGTGAGCACCTGCCGGCTCCACACGACGGGGGCAGCCTGTATCCGGTTGCCGGTGAAGACTCCGGCGGCAGCCTGCAGGGGTCCATCGTTGACGACGAGAGCGACATCGGGACGTCCACTGTCCTTCAGTCCAGCGGTGACACCCGACGCCCGGAAGCCGGCCGCAGCAGTGACGCTCACGGCGCCACACCGCAAGCAGTCAGGCCGGTCGATTCCGGCAGCCCCAGCATCAGATTCATGCACTGCACCGCCTGACCGGCAGCGCCCTTGCCGAGGTTGTCGATCACGCTGACGACGGCAGCACGGCCGGTCGCCGGGTCAGCGGTCACCTGAAGCTGGCAGGCGTTGCTCCCGTTGACCGCCGCAGCGTGCGGCCAGCTCCCCTCGGGAAGCAGATGCACGAAGGGCTCGTGGACATAGGCGCGCTCGAACGCTGCGCGCAATTGCTCGGTCGTGGTGGTGCGGTCGACCAGTCGCGCAGTGCAGGTGGCGAGCAACCCACGGGGCAAGGGGGCGAGCACCGGTGTGAAGGACAGGCTTGAGATCGCGAGCGCCTGAGCAATCTCGTAGCGGTGCTGATGCCCACCGACCTTGTAGGCCGTCAGGTCGCCCATCACCTCGCTGCCGAGCAGGTTTTCCTTCGGGGTCCGGCCGGCTCCCGAGGTGCCGCTGGCGGCGACGACGACCACGTCGTCACGCTCGACCAGACCCTCATTGAGCAGCGGGGCAAGCCCTAGAATCGTCGCCGTCGGATAGCAGCCGGGGGCGGCCACGTGGGTGGCCCCGGCGACGGCCGCGCGAGCACCGGGAAGCTCAGGGAGTCCGTAAGGCCAGCTCGCGGCGTATTCGCCGCCATAGCCTTTCGCCCAGTCTTCGGGATCCGTGAGCCGGTGGTCGGCTCCGAGATCGATCACGCGGGTGGTCTCGGGCAAGGCGTCGGCAACCTTCGCTGACGCACCGTGCGGCAACGCCAGAAACACCACGTCGGCGATCAGCTGGCCGGCAGAAAGCGCATCGTCGGTCGCATCGAACGTGCGTCCCGACAGCGGCAGCAGATGCGGGTGGACGTCGGTCACGCGTCGGCCGGCGGAGGAGCTGGCACCCAAGGCGCCCAGCTCGACTTCGGGATGGCCAAGCAACAGCCGCAGCAGCTCGCCGCCCGCGTATCCGCTGGCTCCGACGACGGAAACGGTGATACCCACGCAGCGCATGTTACACAGTCGGCTGCATATCCATGCAATAGAATTTTGGGCCCGGACAGGGCACCGTGGGCGACATGGCCTCCGAAAGTGACCCCACGTTGAAGATCGTCGATCTGGCAGTCGATGACCCCCGGCTTCCTGAGCTGTATGAGGTTCTCCGAGAACTGCGGCAGAACCTGACCCTGGAACTGCTTCGGAGGATCTACGCCGAGGGGTTCACCCAGGGGCTCCGCTATACCGCCGTCGAGTCGGCCGAGCGTGATCGTCGCGGTGGCGGGGTGGCGAGTCATGTCGTGCACGACTGCTGGTCGACGGCTCTATGTCGACGATCTGGTGACCAGCGCCTGCGAGCCGTTCGACCGGCCTCGGCAAGCTGCTGTTGACCGAACTCGAACAGCGGGCCCGCGACGCCGGATGCAGCACCTTCACCCTCGAATCAGGCGTCCACCGGACCGAGGCTCATCGCTTCTACTTTCGCGAACGCATGAGCATCGCGGCATACCACTTCCTGCTGCCGTTGTAGACAGCTGCGCCCGCAGGGTGACGCCACGACCTCATGGCGTCTTGGAGCCGCGAGCCCATGGCGCCGCGGGCAGCGCGGGTTGGGAGTGGGTCAGACCCGCTGCTGGACGCCGGTCTGCTCGGCGGCAACCGCTACGGCCGCGTCGCGGCGGGCGTTGACCTCCTCCGCGGTCAAGGTATGGTCGGCCCGCCACCGCAGCCGGTAGGCGAGAGAGCGCTGACCGTCGGTGGTCACGAAGTCGTCGAAAAGGCGTATCGACTCCAAGTCATCGCCGGCGCCAAGACGCAGCGATTCTTCAACAGCCGCAGCAGCTACCCCCTGCGGAACGAGCAGCGCGACGTCGCGGTCAGCTGGTGGGTACGGCGAGAGCGGCGGCAACACCGGCGGCGGCTGCGCGGCGTCGATGAGTTCGGCAAGGTTCAGCTCTACGGCGCACGCCCTGGCGGGCAGGCCGGCGTCGACAATGACCCGGGGATGCAGCTCGCCCGCGTATCCCACGAGTCGTGGGCCGCGCGGGGTCGCGACGGATATCTGCGCACAACGACCCGGATGCCACGGTGACTGCGCGGCGGCGGCAACGGTCACTTTCGCTCCGACAGCCGCGGCGAGGGTGCGGGCCAGTGCTGTCGCATCCGCCCAGTCGGCGCCGATCGGCTGTTGGAGCGGCCCCGACAGCACCCGCTGGCCGGTGAGGATCGCCCCGACGTGGGTCGGTTGAATCGGCAGCGACTTCTCCAGCGCGGCGAGCTCGGCGGAGGTCGGCCGGCGGCTGACCGGAGGAATCGCCGGCGCCTCGTCGGCTGACTGGGGATTGGTCAGAAAGACCGTTCCGATTTCGAACAGCGCCACGTCAGGCAGTCCCCTGCCGACGTTGCGCGCCGCCGCTGCGAGCAGACCCGGCAGCAACGTCGTGCGCAGGTATGCCTCGTCCTCCGACAGCGGATTGGCGACGCGGACGGCCGCGCGGCGCGGGTCGTTCGCCTCCAGACCGAGCCGGTCAGCCACATCGCCGGCGACGAACGGCAGCAACAGCACCTCGACGTAGCCGGCGTCGGACAGCGCGGCGGTGGCGCGGCGGCGGGCTCGTTGGGCGGTGGTCAGCCCGCGTCCGGCAGGTGCGCGCGGCAAGGTGACCGGAATGCTCTGATACCCCTCGAGCCGAAGCACTTCTTCGACCAGATCGGCCGCCCGGGTGAGGTCGGGACGCCAGGAGGGCGGTTGGACGACGAGCGGATCGGATCCGTCGCAGGTGCATCCCACGTCGGCCAGCCGCTGGCGGATCGTCTTCAGCGGATAGACCCGGCCACCAAGCCGTTCGCACTCGCCGGCGGGAAGCGTCACGGGCAACGGTGCAGCCGGCGAACCGACCTCGGTCAGTCGCACCGGCTCCCGGGCAGCGCCGTCCAACATCAGCTGGGAGGCGATCTCGGCGGCGTAGCGCGCCAGCTGCGGATCAACCCCGCGCTCGAAGCGGCGCGAGGCCTCTGAGGGGAGACCGTGACGACGCGCGGTGCGGGCGATGGACGTCGGGTCGAAATGCGCCGACTCCAGTGCCACCTCAGTGGTCTCGGCCGATATTTCAGTGCGGGCGCCGCCCATGACACCGGCGAGGGCCACGGCCCCGAGCTCGTCAGCGATGACGAGGTCCTCCGGGTCGAGGGCGCGCTCAACCCCATCGAGAGTCGTCAGCTTTTCGCCAACCGCTGCCCGCCGAACGGTGATCCCGCCCTGCAGCTTCGCAGCGTCGAAAGCGTGCAGCGGCTGCCCGAGCCCCAGCAGCACGAGGTTGGTGACGTCGACGATCCGGGAGATGGGACGCATACCGGCGGCGATCAATCGCGACTGCCACCGCAACGGTGACGCGCCGACTCGAAAGCCGGACAGTCGCTCGAGAACGTAGTGGCTGCAGCCGCTTGCGTCGTCGATACGCACGGTTCCGGCGGATTCCGCCACCGGCGCAAGCGCGACGTCAGCCGGATCGCTGAAGGGCAAACCGAACGCGGTCGCCAGCTCGCGAGCGAGCCCGCGGTGGGACAGCGCGTATCCGCGGTCGGTCGTCACCTCAATCTCGAGCACGGCGTCAGGCCAGCCGAAAAGCTCGGCGACGTCGGCGCCGAGGGGGGTGTCAGCGGGCAGGACCATGATCCCCTGGTGATCATCGCCCATGCCCAGCTCGCGGGCCGAGCAGATCATGCCGTCGGACACGCGGCTGTACGTTTCACGCGCACCGATGGCGAAACCACCGGGAAGCACCGCGCCCGGCAGCGCCACCGGCACCCGGTCGCCAACCACGAAATTCGTTGCGCCGCAGACGATCCCGCGAAGCGGGCCACCCCCGGCGACGCGCACTTCGACGAACCTGACCGGCTTCTTGAAACCGGTCAGCTCCTCGATGGTCGCGACCTCGCCGACCACCACGCCGGTGATGGACGTGTCGCCGGAGCCCAGCAGCTCGACCGTCTCGACCTTGAGTCCGGCAGCGGTAAGCGCGTCGCCGCAAGCGACCGGATCAGGAAGCCCGGGGACCAGCTCCTTGAGCCAGGAATGGACGGCGCGCATTACAGGACCCTCCCACCGGCGAATGCCGAACCGAAACGAATATCGCCGTCGAGCAGCACCCTCATGTCAGACAATCCGTGCAACGCCATCACGGTGCGCTCCAGGCCCATTCCGAACGCGAACCCGGTGTAGCGCTCCGGGTCGACACCGCAGGCTGTCAGCACTGCCGGGTCGACCATTCCGCAGCCGCCCCATTCCAGCCAGCCCTCACCCCCGCAGATCCGGCAATCGGGATCGGGCGGTTCACCTCCGCAGCCGAAGCATTGCAGGTCGATCTCGGCCGACGGCTCGGTGAAGGGAAAGAAGTGCGGGCGCAACCGGGTACGCAGCGGTGCTTTCGAGGCATGCAGGCTGTCGCCGCCGAACATCGCGCCGGCGAAGGCGTCAAGCGTGCCGCGTAAATCCGCCATCGTGAGGCCCTCATCTACCGCAAGTCCTTCGAGCTGAGTGAAGACAGGCAGGTGCGTCGCGTCGATCGTGTCAGCCCGAAACACCCGCCCCGGGCAGACGACGTAGGTCGGGAGGTCGCGTTCGAGCAGCGCTCGAATCTGCACCGGTGAGGTCTGGGTGCGGAGCACGACCTGAGCCGAGGTCGGCTCGAGGTAGAGCGTGTCCTGGAGCTCGCGCGAAGCGTGGTCGGGCGGGGTGTTCAAGGCATCGAAATTGAACCAGCCGTGCTCGGCCTCAGGACCCTCGGCTACCTCGTAACCCATCGCCACGAAGACGTCGACCACCCGGTCCACCACGAGCGAAAGTGGGTGGCGCGCACCGACCGGCAGACGCGTGACGGGCACTGTGACGTCGACGGCCTCCTCAACCAGAACCCGCGCGTCGCGCTCTGCCGACAACTGCGCCGACCGTTGCTCGAAGGCCTCGTTGATGGCCGCTGTCAGTGCGTTGAGCCGCTTTCCTGGCTCGGCGCGCTCAGGGCCGGGCAGCCCTCCAAGCGCACGGCGCGCGAGCGAGAGCGCAGCCGTACGGCCTTGGACGTGACTGGTGCGTACTTCGGCGAGCTCGTCGAGATCGCGAGCGGCGGCAATAGCAGCAAATGCCGCCACACGCACATCCTCGAGGGCCGATGGGGAGAGATCCTGCGGCTCGTCGCCGGCGGGTGACATGGGACGTCCTTAAGTGATCAGGCTTGGATGCTTGGGGATGGATGGGAATCAGCGGGGCGCCCGCCGGTCCCCTCAGGCGTAAGTGGGGGCGCCGGCAGGCAGGGTAAATCGAAACTCGGCGCCGCCGGCCTCCGAACGGCCCGCTGCAATTGTGCCGCCATGTGCCTCGACGATGCCTTTGACGATGAAAAGGCCCAGCCCGGTGCCTCCGCGGCGGGCACCTCCGCGCCAGAACTTGGTGAAGACCCGGGCGGCGGTCTCCTCCGAAATCCCCTCGCCTTCATCGACGACGGTCACGACGACGCCGGGCCCTAGATCGTCAGGTGACTCGGGCGTGCCCGGGGCGAGAGGCGCCACTCGCACCGTGACGGTGCCGTCGCCATGCCGGAGCGCATTTTCCACCAGGTTGTGCAGCACCTGATCCAGCTTGTCGGGATCGAGCCACATTTCGGGCAGCCCGTCGGCCTCCACGACCCGGAAGCGACTTTCCGCTTCACCGGCGGCAACGGATCCTGCCACCACGCGCCGCACCGCCGCTGGCACGTCGACCACTTGCCGGCGCAGCTCGAGGCGGCCCGCGTCGATCCGCGAAACGTCGAGCAACTCCGACAGCAGCCGCGTGACACGGTCGGCGTCGGCATTGACGGTCGCCAGCATCAGCAGCTTCTGCTCGTCGGTGAAACGGTCCCACTTCGCCAGCAGCGTCGCGGTGAATCCCTTGACGCTCGTGAGCGGCGAACGCAATTCATGGGCGACGGTGCTGACCAGATCAGCCCGGCTGCGGTCGAGTCGCTCACGGGATTCGGTGCCGCGAAGGCTGACCACCACGCGATCGACAACTCCCCCGATCCGCCCGTAGCGGACGGTGGCCAGCAGCTCATGCTCTTCGTCTCCGGCAAGCAGGAGCAGGCGGCGTTCGGGCTGACGGGTGACACCCGGCAGCAGCATCAGCGGGGCCGCGCACTCCCACCAGTCATTGCCGCGCTCGTCCAGCAGCGAGACGAGCTCGGGCAGGCGCCGGCCTTCAGCGGCCTCGACACCTCGACCCGGGTCGGGCAGGCGCAGCAGGCGCCGAGCCGTGTCATTTAAGACGCGAACGGTGCCGTCGGCGTCCAGGATGATCAGCCCGTCAGGGAGTTCGTCACCGGACAGGCGGCCGCCGCTGGGGGTCAACACCTCAAGAGCCGGGTCATCCGGCGGGTGGGCAACCTCGTCGTGGGAGAGAGCGTCCGAGCGCCCGTCCACGCTCAATGGACGGTCATGGGCGCAGCCCCTCCCCACTCCGCGCGGGCCACCCTGCGTGTCCACACCAGCCCTAGGCCCCGGGCGACAGTGACCGGGCCACACGCGCGGACTCGTAGAGACACACCGCCGCAGCCGCCGCGAGGTTCAACGATTCCGCTCGACCGTACACCGGCACGGCTATCGAAATATCCGCCGAACGCACCAGTAACCGGGGCAATCCGTGGGCTTCGTTGCCGAAGAGCCAGGCGTGATCGCCCGCCAGGGACTGCTCCGCTCCCGCGTGCAAGCCCTGAGCGGCGTGGCCGTCGGCAGCGATGACCCGGCACCCCGCGGCGCGCAGGGCCAAGACGGTGTCGTCAACCGTGACGCCATCGATGACCGGCAGATGCAAAACACTGCCCGCCGAGGCGCGTACGCACTTGCCCGACCACGGATCGACGCTCTCACCTGCAAAGATCACACAATCGACGCCCGCTGCGTCAGCCGTGCGGATGACCGTGCCGGCGTTACCGGGATCGCGGGCTTCCACCAGGACGACGACGATCCGGCCTGCCGCGAGCCGCGGCGCACGGCGAAGAGTCCGCGCCAGATCCGGCCGCGGCAGCGGGGCCACGGCGACCAGTCCCTGCGGGGTGACGGTCTCGGAAAGCCCAGCCGCCGCATCCTCGGACACCAGGTGCCAGGAGATCCCGGCCGATTCGAGCCCGCGCAGCAGATCGGCGTGTCGCTGCGCCGCAAGCGGCGAGGCGAAAACCTCACGAACCTGGCCGGTCTCGATGGCGGCGCTCACGGCAGAATGCCCCTCGAGCAGCACCAGCCCCAGCTTGCGGCGGGCACTTCGACGTAGCAGCTTGCGAGCCGCTACGACCCGCCCGCTACGTGGGCCGAGCTCATGGCGTATCGCATCGCGGCTGGCCATTACCGGCCGACCCGCCGCGCAGACTCAGGCAGCCGGAGCAGCCTGCCCATGATCTGCCGGCAGCGCCTCGCGGGCGACCGACACCAGAGTGCGGAAGGCATCGGGATCGGTGACGGCGAGGTCAGCCAGCATCTTGCGGTCGACTTCCACCTCGGCGGCCTTCAGGCCCTGGATGAAACGGTTGTACGTCATGCCCTCGGCGCGAGCTGCGGCGTTAATACGCGTGATCCAGAGCTGGCGGAAGTCACCCTTACGGGCACGCCTATCCCGGTAGGAATAGGTCATCGAGTGCAGCATCTGCTCTTTCGCCTTGCGATAGAGCCGTGAACGCTGCCCGCGGTAGCCGCTGGCCTGGTCGAGTAATTCGCGACGCTTCTTCTGGGCGTTAACCGCCCGCTTTACGCGTGCCATGTGAAGCCAAACTCCTCATCGGATGTATCGGGGCGCTCTCGCTGAGCACCGCCGGCGGGTCGTGGGTCAGCGGCCGAGCAGCTTCTTGACCCTTTTGGTGTCCGCAGAGGAGAGGACAACCTCGTTGTACAGCCGACGCGTACGCGTGCTGGACTTGTGCTCGAGCAGATGGTTACGACCGGCGCGGCGCCGCATGATCTTGCCGGTGCCGGTGACCCGGAAACGCTTCTTGGAGCCGCTGTGCGGCTTCATCTTGGGCATGGAGAGGCTTCCCCTTTGTCCTTTTTCTGTCCTCATCGCGTCCCGCTGCCGCCGGGCGGCGACTGCGGGGTTGGTCAGGGTTGGTCGCGGTGGGCTACCCGGCGACCGGAGCCGGAGTCGGCTGCGTAGGTGCAGCCGGCTGGGTCGGCTCAATCGGCTCGGTCGGGGCGGCCACCCGGTGCTGCGGCTTCTTGTGCGGGGCGACGACCATGACCATGTTGCGGCCATCCTGCTTGGGAGCTGCCTCGACGAACCCGAGCTCCTCGATGTCAGCAGCGAGCCGCTGTAGCAAACGAAAACCGAGCTCAGGCCGCGACTGCTCGCGCCCCCGGAACATGATCGTGATCTTCACCTTGTCGCCGGCCTTCAGGAAACGCACGACGTGACCCTTCTTGGTCTCGTAGTCATGCGGATCGATCTTGGGCCGAAGCTTCATCTCTTTGATGACGGTCTGGACCTGGTTACGCCGGGCCTCGCGTCGCTTCTGGTCGTTCTCGTACTTGAATTTTCCGTAGTCCATGAGCTTGCATACCGGCGGCCGCTGGTTAGGGGCGATCTCGACGAGGTCGAGGTCTGCCTCCTCCGCCAGCCGCAACGCATCGTTGATGGCAACGATGCCGACCTGCTCTCCGGCGGGTCCGAGAAGACGGACCTCAGGCACGCGGATGCGGTCGTTGATACGGGGCTCGACGCTGATGGGCACTCCTTTGGGTCAGGCAACGGCTGGGCCGACTTCGACCGGCTGAATTGCTCGCATGATCGCGAACTCTTCAACGCCAGCGGTGGCCGCAGATCCGGGCGCACGAGGCGCCCGGGCTGCCGACCCAGAACCCGGCCACCAGGAGCGGCTCGGGTGGGAGGACGTGCCCCCGCTTGGCCCCGCTACCGGCGAACCAGCAGACGGGAGGTCCCTATTTAAGGTACCGCGCCGCGTCCAGGCGCGTCGAGTGGCGCCGCTGAACGCGTTACTGACCGGGTTACGCCCTCTGGGGTGGCGAAACAATTGCCTGGACAGGGCGAATCAGAGCCGTACGCCGACCTGTGGACGGTGGGCCGGGCGTCAGGGGCCAGCGCCACGAGAGCAGTGCCGGCCGGGCAGCGGGCCAGCAGCGACCGCGCCCAGTCGGAGTCGAGCCTGCCGTCGGGGCAGACGACGCCGATCACCGGTTCCGCCCGCCCGGTGTCGAGCGCGTAGACCTCGCGGCCGGCTGCCGCCCGCCGGGCCTTTCGGGAGGGGCGCCAGGTCGGGGGCGCTGTAGCTGGGGGCGCGGTAGCTCGGCTCTTCGGCTGAAGGAGCGTCAAACTCCGAGCGCCACAGGGTCCAGGCGTGCGGGGTACCCGGATCAAGGACGACGGCGGCGAGGGCCTCGGCACGGGCGTAGCCAATGACCTCCTGCGCCGGCCGTGGGACGGGCCGTGCGTCGCTGCGCCAGGCGGTGAGCTCAGTCAGACTCGGTGAACGCCGGCACGGCCTGGTTGCCGTCACGCGGATTCCAGCAGTGCCAGTGCCATCTCCCCCTCGCTGGCGTGCTCGGCACCAGGCAAGGCAATCACCGCCACCAGGAGTCGCGCCTCGAGTAGAGCCTTCCGGATGCGGCCACCATCGCCGGCCAGCAGAGCGCGCCATCAGCGCGGGATCTGCCGCCCCGACGTCAGGGGCGCCGGTCAAAGGCCGTCACTCGACGATCTTGGAGATGGGCAGCTCGAGGATGTCGCGGGCGCCCGCCGCCTTGAGCTTGGGAAGCAGGGTGTTGACCCCACGCTTGGGGACAACGGTCTCTACGGCCGCGTGGTCACTTTGCGCAAGTGAGGTGACGGTGGGCGAGGTCATCGACGGCAACTGGTCGAGCACCGCCGCCAGGTCTGCGGCAGGCGACGTTCAGCTTGAGCAACACCTGCCCGCGGGCGCGGATGGCGCCCTGCAGCAGCAGCGCGATCTCCTCCATCGCCGTACGACGGCTCGGATCTGCGAAAGCCTCGGCATTAGCGATGAGCTCGGTGCGACTGGTCAGCAACGTCTCGATGATCTTCAGCCCGTGCTTGCGCAGGCTCGATCCGGTCTCGGTGACGTCGACGATCGCATCAACGATGTCGGGGACCTTGGCCTCGGTGGCGCCGTAGGAGGGGACGATCCGGGCGCGTACGCCGACTTTCTCGAAGTAGCGGCGGGTCAGCTCGGGATATTCGGTGGACACCCGTACGCCGTGCGGCAGCTGATCGCCGGAATCGACCTCCATCGAGTTCGGCACTGCCAGGATGATCCGTACCGGATTCGAGGTCGCCTTGCTGTACTCGAGCTCGGTGACAGTCGCGACGTCCGAGGCGGTCTCGGCGACCCAGTCGCGGCCGGTGATACCGAGGTCGAACAGACCCTGCTCCACGTATTGCGGGATCTCCTGCGGTCGCAGGAAACGAACCCGGTCGATTCGTGGGTCGTCGATGCTCGCGTGGTAATCACGCTCCGATCCGCGCTGCACGGCGAGATCAGCCGCAGCGAACAGATCGAGCGTGGCCTTTTCCAGCGAACCCTTGGGTAGGACGAGCGAAAGCACGCCTACCAGTGTGCCTCAGGTCGTGGCGGCAGCGGCCGCAAGGTCACGAAGCAAGATCGCGGTTTCCAGGGCCGCCAGCGTCGCCTCACGGCCCTTGTCCTCGGGCGCACCCGGCAGACCCGAGCGGTCCAACGCCTGCTGTTCGGTGTCGCAGGTAAGGACGCCGAAGCCGATCGGAGTCGAGGTGTCCAACGACACCCGCAGACACCCCGCCGTGACGGAATCGCAGACGTACTCGAAATGGGGGGTGCCGCCGCGTAGCACCAACCCCAGGCAGACCACGGCGTCGTGGGTGGCGGCCAGCGCCTGCGCGACGACCGGAAGCTCAACCGCCCCGGAGGTCCGCAGCACGGTCGGGGCGGCGACGCCGCACTCGTGGGAGGTGCGTACGGCGCTGTCGAGGAGTGCGCTGGTGATCTGCTCGTGCCAGCGGGTGGCCACGATGGCCAGCCGCAGACCCGTGGCGTCGACGGCAACGGAGGGAGCTCCCGATCCGCTCACGGTGTCACCGTGATTCCGCCGGGGATCAACCGGGCGACAGCGCTCTCCACGTACTTGGCGATCACGTCGACTTCCAGATTCACGGCATCGCCCACCGGCCGGGCGCCGAGCGTCGTGCGGCGCAGGGTTTCGGGGATAAGGCTGACAGTGAAGCCGTCGTCGGTCGACCTCGACGACCGTGAGGCTGACCCCGTCGACAGTGACCGACCCCTTCTCCACCAGGTAGCGGGTCACCTCATCAGGAGCGCTGATGCGCACCACGTCCCAATGCTCGGCCGGCTCGCGGGCGGCGACGATGCCGACGGCGTCAACGTGGCCCTGCACCAGGTGACCCCCGAGCCGGGTGCGCGGCCGTGACAGCGCGCTCGAGATTGACCAGGTCGCCAGGCAGCAGAGCCGCCCAGGCTGGAACGGTCGAGTGACTCGGCCATCACGTCGAAATGCAGGTGCTTCGCGGCGGCGAGTTCTTCCGCGGAGTCTTCGCCCTGCTCCATCCCCCAGCCGGTGACCGTCAGGCAGACGCCGTTGACGCTGATCGAATCGCCCAGCCGGACGTCGCTGCCGACCACCTGCGCCCGCACCTTGAGCCGTGCCGCATCGGCAACTCCTCGATTGCGGACACCTCGCCCAATTCCTCCACGATGCCGGTGAACATCTGCGGTTCACCCTCCTTCCGGGTAGCTGGTGAGCCGGACGTCGTCGCCGAAGCGGGTGACGTCGTCAAGGCGGAGACGGCCGGCCTCGGCGATGGTGTCGATCCCGGCGCCGGACATGGCCGGATAACGGCCGCTGCCGAGCAGGACGGGCGCGACGTAGCCGATGACCTTGTCGATGAGGCCGCCGGCCCAGAATGCGCCGGCCAGCGTGGGACCGCCCTCGAGCAGCACGCTGATGACGCCTCGCTCGCGCAGCTGCTCCAGTGCGGCGGCCGGCGGGCCGCCGTGATGAGGGTCTCTGCAGCGCCGTCGCGTACCCGGGCATCTGCCGGCGTACGGCCGGAACGGTCGAAGACGACGCGCAGCGGCTGGCGACGGGCGGGCTGCGCTCGGCCGCGGACGGTGAGTTGCGGATCGTCGGCGAGCACGGTGCCGACGCCCACCGCGACGGCGTCGACCTCGCCGCGGAGCCGGTGCACGTCACGCCGGGCGCTCTCGCCGGTGATCCAGCGGCTGGTCCCGTCCGCGGCGGCGGTCTGCCCATCGAGGCTGGCCGCGTACTTCCAGATGACGAACGGGCGCTCCGCGGTTGACCGCGTGCAGCCAGGCTTCGTTGCCGCGCGCGGCCTCGGCGGCGAGCAGGCCACCTTCCACCTCACACGCCGCAGCGCGAAGGACCTCGGCTCCCCCGGCCGCCACCGGGTTCGGGTCGCTGACGGCGTAGACCACCCGGCGGATGCCGGAGGTCAGCAGGGCGGTCGTGCACGCGCCGGTACGTCCGGTGTGGGAGCAGGGCTCCAGGGTGATGACGGCGGTGCCTCCGTCGGCGCGCTCTCCGGCCGCCGCCAGCGCCACGACTTCGGCGTGCGGGCCACCGGCGTACGCATGCCACCCCTCGCCCGCGACGCTGCCATCAGCGGCCAGCACGACGCAGCCGACCACCGGGTTCGGGCTCGTGCTGCCGAGGCCGTGGGCGGCCAGCTCGATCGCCCGTTGCATGGCCGTGCCGCTCGGCGCTGGAGGTGCTCACGCCGGCGGACGAGGTGATCGCGCGCCCTCGGCGGCCGACCGAATCCGCTTGGCGGCCGCGGCCGGATCGGCGGCTCCGAAAACGGAGGAGCCGGCGACCAGGACATTGGCTCCGGCCTCGACGCACTGAATGGCGGTCTCCTCGGTGACTCCACCGTCGACCTGAATCCAGAGATCGAGCTCCCGACCCTTCGCCAGCCGGCGAACCGCTGCGATGGTCGGCAGTACGTGCGCAAGAAAGGGCTGCCCGCCGAACCCAGGCTCGATCGTCATGATCAGGACCATGTCGAACTCGTTGAAGAGTTCGGCGTAAGGCTCGACGGCGGTGCCGGGGTTGAAGGCGATGCCGGCCCGCGCGCCCGCGCCGTGCAGATCACGCGCCGTCCGAACCGGAGCGGACACCGCCTCGGCGTGGAAGGTGACACTGCCGGCGCCGGCCTCCGCGTACGACAGCGCCCATCGCTCGGGCTGCTCGATCATGAGGTGGCAGTCCAGCGGCACGGACGTGTGCGAGGCCAGCGCCTGCACCGTCGCCGGGGAGTAAGCCAGGTTGGGCACGAAGTGGTAATCCATGACGTCGATGTGCAGCCAGTCGATGACGCCTTCGACCTCCGTCACCGCCTGCCCGAGCTGCCACGGGTCGGCCGCGAGCAGGCTCGGATAGAGCTGGATCCCGCTCGTGGCGGCGTCGGAAGGTGGATCAGAGGGTGGCACAAAAGGTGAGGCTAATCGGAGCGGCGCAGCAGGGCGATGAACATCGCGTCAGTGCCGTGCCGGTGTGGCCAGAGCTGCACGCTCGGCCCGTCTCCCAGCAGCGGCATATCGGCGGGCAGTAACGGCGCGGACGTCGAGCTGCTTGGACGTCCCGAGCCGGCCAATACGCGGCTGATCACCTCGGTCGTCTCGCGCGGGTGGGGCGAGCAGGTCGCGTAGGCGATCACGCCGCCCGGACGCATCAGGGTGACGGCGCTACGCAGCAAGGCCTCCTGAAGCAGGGCGAGCGGTTCGATATCGGCAGCCGTGCGGCGCCAGCGGGCTTCGGGGCGGCGGCGCAGGGCTCCGAGTCCGGAGCAAGGAGCATCCAGCAGCACCCGGTCGGCGGTCTGCGGTGCGAACGGTGGCCAGCGGCCGTCTCCGACGGCGACGGCAACGCCGGAATTGGCGACGAGCCGGGCACGGGTCTCGTGCAGCTCCAGACCGACCACACCCATTCCCAGTGCCGCCAGCAACGCGGCTTTGCCCCCCGGTCCAGCGGCCAGATCAATCGTCGCGCGGCCAGGTGCGTCAGCCCCGGCGAGCACGAGCGCGACCAATTGGCTCCCCTCGTCCTGAACGGCCGCCCGGCCGTCTCGAACCGCGGCCAGCTCACCCGGGTCACCCCCGGACAGGTAAACGGCGCGCGGTGACCACAGAGCGCGCCGGGCACCTTCCCCGGCGGCGTCCAGCAGCTCATCGCGATCCAGGCTGCGGGCCACCAGATGCACCAGCGGACGCGTGTCGTCGGCGGCAAGCGCCGTCTCGAGTTCCTCGACGTTGCCGGGCTCGCCGAGCGCTGCGGCGAAGGCGTCAACGATCCAGCGCGGGTGCGAGTAGCGGACCGCGAGGTAACCGCGCGGGTCGTCGGCGAACGCCGGCGCGGGCGGCTCCGGATCCTCCGACACCCGCCGCATGACGGCGTTGGCGAAGCCTGCTGCACGCGGAGAGACGATGCGAACCAGGTCGACGGTGGTCGAGACCGCAGCTCTGGCGGGCACCCGGGTCTTCCAGAGCTGATAGACGCCGAGGCGCAGCGCATCGCGGACCGCTGGATCCACCGATCGCTTGATGAACCGGTCCAGCGAGAGGTCGAGGCTGCCTTGCGCGCGCAGCGCGCCGTAGGCCAGTTCAGTGGCGAACGCCCGGTCACGCGGAGGCAGGCGGCGCTCCCGCATCAGCTGTGGGAGCAGCAAATTCGCGTAGGAACCGCGCTCCCGGACGGCGCACAAGACGTCGTAGGCAAGCCGTCGTGCCGGGTCGCTGGCCACGTGGCTAGAGCAGCCGATCGTCAGCAAGCAGCCGCACGCCGCGGGCCCAGGCGTCCGCTGCCATCGAAGGCTTGCCCTCGGGCTGAACGGTGGAGAGCCGGACGGCGGTGGTCGCCGTTCCGACGAGCACTGCCCCGGCTGCGACGCTCAGCTCGCCGGGGGCGAGGCCCTGCTGCTGTGTGGGCGCAACCGGGCCGATCTTGATCCGGTGATCGCGAAAGGTGGACCAGGCACCGGGGGCCGGTGTCGCAGCCCGGGCGAGGCGATCGATAACGATTGCAGGCTCCTCCCACCGCAGGCGCACGTCGTCAGGAGTGAGCTTGGGCGCCAGGCTGATCCCGTCGGTCGGCTGCGGGCGGGCTTCCAACGAGCCATCGGCGATGCCATCGAGGGTCGCCACCAGCAAGCGCGCGCCGGATTCGGCGAGGCGCATGAGCAAGTCGCCAGCCGTATCACCCGCAGCTTATCGGCTCGGTGACCATGCCGTAGTACGGACCGGTGTCCATGCCCTCCTCAAGTCGGAAGGTCGTCGCGCCCGTCATGTCATCACCGGCCCGTAGCGCGTGCTGGACCGGAGCCGCGCCTCGCCAGGCCGGAAGCAGCGAGAAATGCAGGTTGACCCAGCCATGGAGCGGGATGTCCAGCGCAGCGCGCGGCAGCAGCGCACCGTAGGCGACAACGGGGCAACAGTCGGGCGCGATCTGCGCGAGGCGCTGCAGGAACTCAGGCTCACGGGGTCGGACCGGGGTCAGTACTTCAATCCCAGCCTCGAGCGCCAGCTGCTTGATCGGCGACATGGCCAGCTTGCGACCGCGACCCGCCCGCGCATCCGGACGGGTGAGTACGGCCACCACTTCGTGACGATCGCTGTTCAGCAGCGCACGCAGGCTGGGCACCGCTGCTGCGGGAGTACCGGCGAAAACCAGGCGCATGGGCTTAGAGCGCCCGTCCGAAGAGCGGATGCGGGCTGGTCCGCACGACCGGGGCCGGCTCGCCGAACCAGTCGGCTTCTCTGATCGCGGCCTTCGCACGCTTGGCGGTCGCCTTGTCGAGCCGGTCGACGAAGATGACGCCGTCGAGGTGGTCGGTCTCGTGCTGGATCGCCCGCGAGAGATAGCCGGTGCCCTCGATGACCACCGGATCGCCGTACATGTTCTGACCGGCCGCGATGACCCGCTCCGGCCTTTTGAGCTCGAACGAGAGGCCGGGAAGCGAAAGGCAGCCCTCTTCCCCGTCCATCATTTCTTCGCTGAAGGGGCCGAGCACCGGGTTGATCAGGTGGCCGGCCTCGTCTCCGACGTCATAGGTGAACACCCGCAGCGAGATACCGATCTGCGGCGCGGCCAGCCCGGAACCGGGAGCGTCGCGCATGGTCTCCATCAAGTCTTTCACCAGCCGCCGCAGCTCTTTGTCGAAGGTGGTGACGGCCGTGGCGGGGGCTCGAAGCACGGGATCGCCGAGCAGACGGATGGGACGGACGGGCACGGCGCCAAGCTTACGGACGCGAGTGGATCAGCCGATCGCCGTCGGGTCGAGCCGGACCCGGACCACGGGCGCCTTCTTCACACTTCGCAGCCGGGTGACCATCTGCAGAGTGTGGGCGAGTGCTGCGCCTTGGGCACGCGGGACGCGCACCAACATGCGTTCGGCTTCCGCGGACAAGGGCACCGGACCGAGCAGCTCCGCATCCTCCGGCAGCTGGGCCTCGGCAAGGAACGCGTCGATGTCGGGCAGGGCCCCCTCGAGGGCGGCCATCCGGCTCACCGGGGGAAAGCCCAGCTCGGACCTGGCGGCGGCTTCCTGCCGGGCGAAGCCGATGGGATCCCACCGCACGAGGGCTTGGACGGGCGAGAGCTCTGCCGCTGCCCCGACGAGGATGACACGGCCGCCCTGGTCCCCCGGGGCGGCCAGCGCCGCAGCATCGATCCAGTGCCTGAGCGCTGTCTCGCCGGCACGTAGATCAGCGCGCCCGAGCAGAGCCCAGGCGTCCAGCAGCAGCACGGCGCCATAGCCGGCGTCGGCCACCGGTTCGGCGCCCGGAGTCGCGACGACAAGCGCCGGCCGGGCGGGCACGTCAGCAATCACCGCGGCGCCGCTGGAACGGACGACGTTAACGCCGGGGAACGCGCGGCCGAGCTCTTCCGCAGTGCGGACGTTGCCGATCACCACGGCCCGCCAGCGCCGGGCACCACACTCGGGGCAAGCAAGATCTTGGTGAACCGTGGCGCACCACCGGCATTCCAGCGGGGCCTGCGAGGTCTCCTGGGCCAACGGGCCACGGCAGACGGGGCAGCGCGCCGGAGTCCGGCAGACATCACAAGACAGCGCGGGACGGTAGCCACGGCGTGGAACGCTGATCAGCGCGGGTCGACCGGCATCGAGCGCGACCCGGACGGCGGCAAATGCGAGCTCCGGCAGCCGGACAGCCCGAGCCTGCGGATCGCGGGCCAGTTGGGCCTCCGATCCCGCGACCTCAACCCGGGGCATCCCCGCCCGCAGCACGTCGCGGGGACCGGCCACCACATGCGACCAGCCCGTGTCGGCGAGGGTCACTGCTTCGACGCTGGGGGCGTGGCCCCCGATGATCGCGGCGGCACCGGCCAGGTGAGCTCGAAGCACCAGCACGTCGCGCGCATTGGCATAGGGGGCGTGCGGCTCGTCGTGGACGTCGGACCCGTCGTCCCACACCACGACCAGACCCAGGTCAGCAACCGGCGCGTACGCAGCGGCCCGGGTGCCGACGACGGCCTGCACCTGACCCCTGGAGACGCGCAGAAATCTGCGGTAACGCTCTTCCGGGCCGAGACCGGCGGTGAGCTCCACGAAACGGGAGGGGTCGATCGCGGTGGTAAGCGCTGCGGCGACGCGGGAGACGTCGCGGCCATCGGGAACCACGATGACGACGCCGCGGCCTCCCGCCAGGGCCGCTTGTGCTGCAGCGGCCACCTCGACCGGCCAGTCAGCGCCAGGAAGTGCCGCCCAGGTAGCACGGGGGTCGCCGCCGTGAACCAGCCGATCGAGCAGGGCAGCGCCGCCGCCATAGCGTGCCCAGGTCGTCGAAACAGGCGGGTCCGGCGCGGCGGGAAGGGGCTTGCCCTTCGCGGCCTCGGCCCGTGCGTGCCGGGGCGGAACGGCAAACCGCAAGACGTCGGTGAAGGTGCCCGCCCAGCGATCAGCGACCGCGCGGCACAGCCGGGCGATCTCCGGTGTCAGGACGCGTTCGGTGCCCAGCACGCGGGAGATCGGCTGCAACTGGCCTTGGAAGCCCGAGTCACCATCGCGGCTGATGATCATCCCGCCGACGAGCCGGCCCGCCAGGCGCACCCGGACCCGCACACCGGGCTGGGCCGCGGCGCTCAGCTCAGCCGGTATCGCGTAGTCAAACAGGCGATCCAGATGGGGCATCTCATGGTCGACGGCGACGGCAGCGACCAGCGGCTGGTCAACAACCGCCGGGTCCACAACCGCATGCCTATCAGCCGCTGAGCCGGGAGCACGCTCCGCCGCGTTCGCCTGTGGAGAAGGCCAGTCGGCGGAGCGAATCAGCCTTTGACTGCCTTGGTCAACGCTTCGGCGCGGGTAGTGCCTTCCCAGGTGAAGTCGATCTCCGGACGGCCGAAGTGACCGTAGGCAGCGGTCTGCTGGTAGATGGGGCGCAGCAGGTCGAGATCACGCACGATCGCCGCGGGACGGAGGTCGAACACCGACAGGACGGCGTCCTGAAGCTGCTCGTCGGGCACCGCCCCGGTGCCGAAGGTCTCGACGAACACTCCCACGGGATGCGCCTTGCCGATCGCGTACGCGACCTGGACCTCGCACTTGGTGGCCAGGCCGGCGGCGACGACGTTTTTGGCGACCCAGCGCATGGCGTAGGCGGCGGAACGGTCGACCTTGGACGGGTCCTTGCCGCTGAAAGCGCCTCCACCGTGGCGCGCCATGCCGCCGTAGGTGTCAACGATGATCTTGCGACCGGTGAGGCCGGCATCCCCCATCGGACCGCCGATCTCGAACCGGCCGGTGGGGTTGACCAACAGC
This sequence comes from uncultured Actinomycetota bacterium, assembly GCA_963839015.1. Taxonomy (GTDB): domain Bacteria; phylum Actinomycetota; class Actinomycetes; order Frankiales; family Frankiaceae; genus DATAZK01. The sequence goes on from CAWITL010000009.1 coordinate 28,457, forward strand.
TTGTAATCCGAGGTGTCGAAGCCCAGCAGGGCGATCTCGGGCTCGACGACGTGTTCGCGGATGTCGGGCGTCAGCAACGTGTCGAGATCGATGTCAGCAGCGTGCTGCGAGCTGACGACAACCGTGTCGAGACCGACCGGGCGATGGTTTTCGTAGCGGACCGTGACCTGCGTCTTGCCATCCGGCCGCAGATAACCGACCAGACCTTCCTTGCGAACGGCGGTCAGCCGGCGGGCGAGGCGGTGTGCCAGCGCGATCGGCAGCGGCATCAGCTCGGGGGTCTCATCGGAGGCGTATCCGAACATGAGGCCCTGGTCGCCGGCGCCCTGACGGTCGAGGTCATCGCTGGAGGAGCCGGTGCGCGACTCATACGCGTCTTCCACACCCTGGCGGATGTCGCTGGACTGGGCACCGATGGAGACGCTGACGCCACACGAGCGGCCGTCGAAGCCCTTGACGGAGGAGTCGTAGCCGATGCCGAGAACGACCTCGCGGACGACACTCGCAATGTCGACGTACGTGGTGGTGTCGACCTCACCCGCGATATGAACCTGACCAGTAGTGATCATGGTCTCGACGGCGACCTTGCTGGACGGATCGCCCTTGATCATCCGGTCGAGGATCGCGTCGCTGATCTGGTCAGCGATCTTGTCCGGGTGTCCTTCGGTGACGGACTCGGAAGTGAAAAGACGGCTGGCCACGGTGGCTCCTTGTGAGGTCGGCGCTGTCGTTGCTACGCGGAAGCAAGCGGGTCTGAGCAGAACGGACAGTGTTCACAGAGTATCGGGCAGGACGCTTCCAGACGCGGAAACGAAACGGTTGGCCACGAGATCCCACAGCCGGTGGGCCAGCGCGTCCTTCGAGCCGAACGGGATCTCGACGCTCTCACCCTCGGATCCGAGCACCACGGCCGAATTGCTGTCGACGGCGAAGCCCCGCCCGTCACCGACCTCGTTCACCACTAACAGGTCGCAGCCTTTACGGCGCAGCTTCTCCTGTCCGTGACGCAGCACATCGTCGGTCTCCGCCGCAAAGCCGACGATCACCTGCCGACCGCCGCCACGGTCGCCATCGCCGTGAAGTCGATCTCGTCTGAGGACAAGCTCGGCCAGGATGTCGGTATTTCGCGTGAGCTTCAGCGGTTCGGGATCGACGCCGTCCTGCTTCTTGATTTTGGTGGCCTGCTGCTGGATAGGCCGAAAGTCCGCGACCGCGGCCGTCATCACTACGGCATCCGCACCTTCGGAGGCCTCCATCACGGCCCGCTCCAGCTCCGCTGCCGTCGAGACGCGGACGGCGGCAACTCCGGCGACCTCAGGAAGTTCGACATTCGCGCTCACCAGGGTGACCGAGGCTCCGCGCGCGACAGCTGCGCGGGCTACGGCGTAGCCCTGCCGGCCAGTGGAACGGTTGCCGAGAAAGCGCACCGGATCGAGCGGCTCACGGGTGCCACCCGCCGAGACGACGACTCGCCGACCTGCGAGATCGCCCCAGTCGGCACCGGCTGGCAACGGGCGGGCCAGCACCGAGCGAGCGATCGCCGCGATCTCCAACGGATCCGGAAGGCGCCCGGGACCGGAATCGGCCCCCGTGAGACGACCGGTGGCCGGCTCGATGACGAGCGCTCCGCGCTCGCGCAGCAGCGCCACATTGCTCCTGGTCGCCGCGTGCTCCCACATCTCGGTGTGCATGGCCGGGGCGAACAGCTGCGGGCAGGTGGCAGTGAGCAGCGTCGAGGTCAGCAGATCATCCGCCCGGCCGCTGACGGCGCGGGCCAGCAGATCCGCCGTCGCCGGTACGACAAGAACGAGGTCGGCCGCGCGGCCCAGCCGCACATGAGGAACCTCGTGGGCCGAGGTCCACACGTCAGAGGCGACGGGGCGACCCGATAGCGCCGCCCAGGTGGCCTCACCGACAAAGTGAAGCGCCGCCTCGGTCGGGACGACGGTGACGCCGTGGCCGGACTCGGTCAGCTGGCGCAGAACTTCGACGGCCTTATAGGCAGCAACCCCGCCGCAGACGCCGAGGACGATCTCCGGACTGGTCACCGAGGCACGGTCGGTCAGTCGACGCCGGGGTCAGCGATCGGCTCGGCGGTCAGCAGATTGCCATTGATCTCGCGCATCGCGATGGAGAGCGGCTTCTCCTGCGGGGTGGTCTCGACCATCGGGCCGACGTATTCGAGCAGACCCTCGCCGAGCTGGCTGTAGTAGGCGTTGATCTGGCGGGCACGCTTCGACGCGTAAATCACGAGTCCGTACTTCGACTGCGTGATGGCCAGCAGCTCATCGATCGGGGGGTTGGTGATGCCCAAGGGCGCGGCCGGGGTGCTACCCACGTCGGGGTACCTCCAGAGGAATGGCAGATTGAGCAGAAGGAACTTGGGCGGGCTAGGTCGATCAGAGATCACCCAGCCCTACTGAACCATCCAATTTACCAGCTGATCAGCGACGGCATCCACGTCGTCGTTGATCAGCTGCAGGTCGAACTCGCGCGCCACCGCCAGTTCGCTCTTGGCGATAGCGAGCCTTTGCTCGACGACTTCCGCGGACTCGGTCGCCCTGCCGGTGAGCCGGCGAACCAGCTCCTCCCAGTCCGGAGGAGCCAGGAAGACCAGCCGGGCATCGGGCATTGAGGCCCTAACCTGCCGAGCTCCCTGCAGGTCGATCTCGAGCAGAGCCGGCCGGCCCTGCTCGAGATGACGGAGGACCGGCGCCCGCGGAGTGCCGTATCGGTGCCCGCCGTAGGTGGCGAACTCCAGCAGCTCCCCACCCGCGGCGAGCTCGTCAAACCGCTGCTCGTCGACGAAGCAATAATGCTCGCCGTCGATCTCACCCGGGCGCGGCGTGCGCGTGGTCACGCTCACCGACACCCAGACCTCAGGGTGGCGACGGCGCACGGCGCCGACGACACTGCCTTTGCCGACCCCTGAAGGGCCGGACAGCACCGTCAGCCGTCCCACGTGCCATCACCAGTGTCCGGCTTCACCCGCGTGAACGGGCGGGGCGAACGCCCGAGGTCAGCTGGCGGGGGCGAACTCGGCGATCAGCGCTGCGCGCTGCTTCGCCCCCAGGCCACGAACCCGGCGGGTCGGGCTGATTTCGAGCTTTTCCATCAGCTTGGTGGCTCGCACCTTGCCGACGCCCGGGAGGGCTTCGAGCACGGCCGAAACCTTCATCTTGCCGATCACCTCGCTGGCGTCGGCCTTGGCCAGCACCGACTCGAGGGTCTCTTCAGACTTCTTGAGCTGTTCCTTCACCTCCGCGCGCGCCTTGCGGGCCTGTGCGGCCTTTTCAAGCGCGGCTGAGCGCTGTTCGGGTGTCAACGGCGGCAAGGCCACGGCGACGTTCGCCTCCTCATAAGGAACGAGCTGTACGGAGCCAACGGATCCAGCGGCAACGTACTGAATGCCCAGGCCCGGGTCCACTCTCGGGCTCGGTGCGGCGCGCCGCGAAGGATCTTGGGTGGTAGAAAACCTACCGATTTGTCGCTTTCGGAAGCGGACAGCGACAGATATTGGGCTTATACGGGACGGAACTAAAGCTCAGCTGCGATGAGCGCGGCGGCGCTGCCGGGATCCGCCGCCCCTGTGATCGGCCGTCCGATGACCAGCAGATCGGCGCCGGCAGCAAGGGCCGCCGCTGGGGTGGCGACCCGGGCCTGGTCCTGGGTGGCGGCGCCGGCCGGGCGCACCCCGGGGGTGATCAGCGTGACGCCGGGCCCCACCTCGGCGCGGATCGCGGCGACCTCATGGGGGCTGCACACCAGGGCCCGGGCGCCGGCTGCGACAGCCAGCACCGCGAGGCGTCGTGCGGCGTCGAGGGGCAGGCCCCCCAGTCCGATCTGTTCGAGATCGCCGGGCGCGAGCGAGGTCAGCACCGTAACGGCCGCTATATCGACCTCTGGCGCCGCTTCGACCGCTGCCCGCACCATTGCGCTACCCCCGCTGGCGTGAACCGTCAGAAACTGCGGACGCAGGCCGGCTACAGCATGCGCAGCCCCGGCGACCGTGGCGGGGATGTCATGCAGTTTCAGGTCCAGGAACAGCCCGATCCCTGAGCCACCGCGCACGGCATCGACGACCGCCGGACCGTGCCTGCAGAAGAGCTCGAGTCCTACCTTCACCACGGCGACATGCGGCTCCACGGCGGCCGACCAGCGAGCGGCCGTCTCGACGTCAGGGGCATCCAGCGCGACCACGATGGGCGGCTTGCCGCCCCACCGCGAGCCCGCTCCGGTCTCCGAGACCTTCGCGAGCGGTGGTGATGAGGTCATACCAACTCCTTCACGGGCGTCTTGCCGCCTCTCATGCGACTCCCGGCCGGGCGGTGGGCCGCCCCGATGACGTCTGTCACGTCTTCGATGCCCCTGGCACGCAATTCCGCCGACAGCTCGTCGACGATCCGCATGGGCGCACCGGGGTCGCCGAACACCGCCGTGCCCACCGAGACCGCCGTCGCTCCGGCCGCGATGAAGGTCAACGCGTCAGCACCGGTGCGCACGCCGCCCATCCCCAGCAGCGGGACCGAGGGCAACGCCGCGTGGACCTGATAGATGCATCGGAGGGCCACCGGGCGGATAGCTGGACCTGACAGGCCGCCGGTGATGCCGGCGAGCGCCGGCCGCAGGGTGTCCGGATCGATGGCCATCCCGAGCAGCGTGTTGATGAGCGAGAGGCCGTCGGCCCCCGCCTCGATGACCGACCGGGCGATCTCCACGATGTCGGTCACGTCCGGCGAGAGCTTGGCGAACACCGGGACGTGTGCCGAGCCGGACAGTTCACGGCGCACCGCACTGAGCACCTCAGCGGCAGCAACGGCGTTGCAGGCGAAGACCTGCCCTCGATCCGCCACGTTCGGGCAGCTGATATTGACCTCGACCAGCGCCACGCCCGGAGCCCCCCGCAGGCGCCGCGCCAGTTCCGCGTATTCCTCGACCGATCCGCCGGCGATGCTGACGACTGCCCGCGCCCCGTGCTCGACGAGCCACGGCAGGTCGAATTCGAGGAAAGCGGCGATGCCGGGACCCTGCAAGCCGATCGAGTTGAGCATCCCGCTGGGCGTCTCTGCCATACGCGGAGTGGCCCGGCCCAGGCGCGGCGCCAGCATCACTGACTTGGTGACGATCGCCCCGAGCTCGGAGACGTCGAAGAAGGCGGACAACTCCCGGCCGGCGGCCGCGCAGCCCGACGCAGTGAAAATCGGGTTCGGGAAGCGGACGCCCGCGAGCGTGGTGGACAGGTCCGGCTCGGAGGGCACGGAACTGATTCGGGTCGTCTCCGGCGGGTCGGGAAGGGTGGTCAAATCGGAGCCTCGAAGGTCGTCGGAACGGGAGATGAGGTCGAGCCGGGCGGCGGCTGGCCGATGAGGTCGAACTGAACGGCGTCACCGGCAAAGACCGGCCCCTCGGTGCAGGCGCGCACCATCCGTACTGCCGTACCGCCGTCGCCCGGACCGGTGCCGCCGCGCGGCGGCCGGACCGGCAGCACACAGGTCATACACACCCCCACGCCGCACGCCATCGACTCCTCAACGGCGATGAAGGACGGGACGTGGGCCGACTTCGCAAGCCCCGCGACCGCCGAGAGCATGGCCATCGGCCCGCAGGCGTAGACGAGGTCGATGGCCGGTAGGGCGTTGTCGAATGCTGCCGTCACCCGACCGTGGACGCCAGTGGACCCGTCGTCGGTGGCGAAGGTGCATTCGTCGGCAATACGTCGCGCCTCGAGGGTGCCGTACAGCTTGTCAGCCGTGGCGGCCCCCAGGGCCATCGTGATACGACAGCCACGCTCGCGGAGTGCCCCGGAGAGCGCGAACAGCGGCGCGGCGCCGTAGCCACCCCCCACCAGCAACACGCGGGGACCAACGCCCGACGCATCCGGGCGCGGCAGCGGGAAAGGGCGGCCGAGCGGACCCACGACGTCGACCCGATCCCCCGCCACCCTGGCTGTGAGCCAACGAGTGCCGGGACCCACCGGCGCCACCACGACCTCGATGGTGCCGGCCGGACCGATCCGGGCGATGGAAAACGCCCGCCGCAAAAGCAGGCCCGAAGCAGGACCGCCGACAGCGAAGGCCACGAACTGCCCGGGTCGAGCTGTCGATGCGATCGCCGGCGCGTGGACGGCAAGCCTGGTGTAGGCGCCGTCGCGCACCACACGTAGCAGCTGGGCATCCCGAAGCTGAACGGGAACGCCCAAGCCGCTCGACCCGCGCCCCCCGGTGCCGTTATTGGCGATGTTCGAGACACCGCTTGAAATAGCAGCGCCCGCCGACGGCGCGGCCGTCGCAGGAGTGACCCTTGCGTCAGCCACGACCGGCCTCCCTGCTGCGACTCGCTGCAAGATCGGCATGCCATTCCTGAAGCGACCGCACGCCTACGTCACCCCGCAGCAGGGCCTCGATCCCCTGCACCGCAGCAGCCGCCCCTGGCACGGTCGTGACGCACGGGGTGTTACTGGTGACGCACGCGCTGCGGATCTCATATCCGTCGACCCGTGGGCCGTTGCCGAACGGCGTGTTGATTACGAGGTCGACCTCCCCGGCAAGGATGCGCGCGACGGCATCGCCGGGCAGCCCCTCGGAGTGTTTGGGTACGACGGTGGCGGCGACCCCGTTACGCCGCAGCACCTGAGCAGTGCCTTCGGTGGCGATGACGTCAAACCCGAGGTCGACCAGCCGCTTCACCGGGAAGATCATGGCCCGCTTGTCGCGATTGGCCAGGCTGACGAAGACCCGGCCCTTCGTGGGCAACTGACCGTAGGCGGCGCTTTGGCTCTTGGCGTAGGCGACCCCGAAGGACCCGTCGATGCCCATCACCTCGCCGGTGGATTTCATCTCCGGGCCGAGCACGGTGTCGACGCCGGTGAAACGGTTGAAGGGCAGCACCGCTTCCTTGACTGCGAGGTGGCTGTCGAACGGCATATCCGCGCCGTCGCCGGATGCCGGCAGGATGCCTTCGCCGCGAAGCTCGGCGATGCTGGCCCCGAGCATCACGCGCGCTGCGGCCTTGGCGACCTGGACCCCGGTGGCCTTCGCCACGAACGGGACGGTGCGCGAGGCCCGCGGGTTCGCCTCCAGGACGTAGAGCACATCCGCCTGCAGCGCGTACTGGACGTTGACCAGGCCGAGCACCCCGACACCGCGGGCGATCGCCTCGGTCGCATCACGGATGCGGATCAGGTCGGCCTTGCCGAGGGTGATGGGAGGCAGCGCGCACGCCGAGTCGCCGGAGTGGATGCCGGCTTCCTCGATGTGCTCCATGACGCCCGCGAGGTACAACTCGGTGCCGTCGAAGATGGCGTCGACGTCGACCTCCACCGCATCATCGAGAAAGCGGTCGACCAGGATCGGATGCTCGGGGCTGGCGGATGTCGCCCGCGTGACGTAAGCCTCGAGGGACGACTCGTCGTACACGATCTCCATGCCGCGGCCGCCGAGGACGTAACTCGGCCGTACCAGCACCGGGTAACCGATTTCAGCGGCGACGGCACGGGCTTCGCCGTAGGAATAGGCGGTGCCGAACCGCGGTGCGACGAGACCGGCGGCCCCCAACACCGTGCCGAATTCGCCGCGATCTTCCGCCAGGTGGATGGCTGCCGGCGTGGTGCCGACGACGGGGACCCCGGCGCGTTCGAGTGCTGCGGCCAGGCCCAGTGGGGTTTGCCCACCGAGCTGGACGACGACCCCGGCGAGCGGACCGGCCGCCGTTTCGGCGGCCACGACCTCGAGCACGTCCTCGACCGTGAGCGGTTCGAAGTAGAGCCGGTCGCTGGTGTCGTAGTCGGTGGAGACCGTCTCGGGATTGCAGTTGACCATGACCGTCTCGAAACCCGCGGCCGACAGGGCGAAAGCCGCATGACAGCAGGCGTAATCGAACTCGATCCCCTGCCCGATCCGGTTTGGCCCGCTGCCGAGCACGATGACCGCCGGCCGGGTGCGGGGGGCGACCTCACTCTCCTCGTCGTAGCTGCTGTAGTGATAGGGCGTGTGGGCGGCGAACTCGGCCGCGCACGTATCGACCGTCTTGAAAGCCGGGCGGATTCCGACCTCGTGGCGCCACTCGCGGACGGCCGATTCGGTGCGTCCGGTAACGGCGGCGATCTGGCGGTCGGAGAAGCCGGCGCGCTTGGCGGCGCGCAGCTCGGCGGGGTCGTCCGGCGCGGCTACGAGCGCGGCCCGGGTCTCGCGAAGCGCTACCACCTGGTCGATGAACCAGAGGTCGATTCCGCTGGCGTCATAGATCTCCTCGACGCTGGCGCCTTCGCGAAGGGCCCGCTCGACGGTGTAGATGCGCCCCTCGTGCGGAACCTTCAACGCCTCGAGCGCAGGCACGCCGGGGTTCGGGAGCTTCTCGTCGCCGACTGTCCAGAAGCCGGCTGCGGTGGTCTCCAGCGAACGCAGCGCCTTGTTCAGCGCCTCGCCGAAGCTGCGGCCGATCGCCATCGCTTCGCCCACGCTCTTCATGTGCGTGGTCAGCACCGGATCGGCGCCCGGGAACTTCTCGAACGCGAAGCGCGGCACCTTCACCACGACGTAATCCAGGCTGGGCTCGAAGGCTGCCGGGGTCACTCGGGTGATGTCGTTGGGGATCTCATCGAGCGTGTATCCGAGCGCGAGCTTGGCACTGATTTTTGCGATCGGAAAACCGGTGGCCTTGGACGCCAGTGCGCTACTGCGCGACACCCTGGGGTTCATCTCAATGACCACCAGCCGGCCTGTCGAGGGCTCGACCGCAAATTGGATGTTGCAGCCGCCAGCGTCGACTCCGACCGCCCGCATGATGGCGATCGCCACATCGCGCATCCGCTGGTATTCGCGATCGGTCAGGGTCATCGCCGGTGCGACTGTGACACTGTCGCCGGTGTGGACGCCCATCGGGTCGACGTTTTCGATGGAGCAGACGACAACCACGTTGTCCACGCGGTCGCGCATCAGCTCGAGCTCGAATTCCTTCCAGCCGAGGATGCTCTCCTCGAGCAGTACCTGCGAGCCCCGGCTCGCCGCGAGCCCACCCCCCGCGATGGACCGCAGCTGCGCCTCGTCGTAGGCGATCCCGCCGCCCTTTCCGCCGAGGGTGTAGCTCGGGCGTACCACGATCGGATAGCCCAATTCCTGCGCGGCAGCAAGACATTCGTCCATCGTGTACGCGATTTCCGAGCGGGCGCTCTCGGCACCCAACTCCGGATCAAGGGTGTCGACGATCTGCTTGAAACGCTGCCGGTCCTCCCCCGCCCGGATGGCCTCGATGTCAGCCCCCAGCAGCCGCACGCCGAACTCCTCGAGCACTCCGGTGTCGGCCAGGGCGACGGCGACGTTGAGCGCGGTCTGGCCACCGAGGGTGGCGAGCAGCGCGTCGGGGCGCTCCCGGTCGATGATCTGGCGGACCACCTCTGGGGTGATCGGCTCGATGTAGGTGGCGTCGGCGATCTCCGGATCGGTCATGATCGTCGCCGGATTGCTGTTGACGAGGATCACCCGCAGACCCTCGTCGCGCAGCACCCGGCAGGCCTGGGTGCCGGAGTAGTCGAATTCGCAGGCCTGGCCGATCACGATCGGTCCCGAGCCGATGACCAGGACGCTCTGTACGCCTTCCAGCCGGCTCATTTGGAGCCTGCCATCAGGGTCACGAACGAGTCGAAGAGGCCGTCGGCATCATGTGGTCCGGGTGCGGCTTCCGGGTGGTACTGCACCGAAAAGGCCGGTACGTCCAGCAGGCGCAGGCCTTCGACGACCTGATCGTTGAGGGCCACGTGGCTGACTTCGACTCTCCCGTAAGGCGTTTCGCTGATCCGGTCGATCGGTGCATCGACCGCGAATCCGTGGTTGTGGCTGGTGACGGCGACCCGGCCGGTCGCCCGGTCCTGCACCGGTTGGTTGATCCCGCGGTGGCCGTATCCCAGCTTGTATGTGCCGAAGCCCAGGGCCCGGCCGAGCACCTGGTTGCCGAAGCAGATGCCAAAGAGGGGCACCCGCGCGTCCAGCACTCCCCGAGCGGCGGCCACGGCGTAATCGGCGGTCGCCGGATCACCCGGCCCGTTGGAGATGAAAACCCCGTCAGGGCCGGCCGCGAGCAGCTCCTGCGCCGTTGCTGTGGCGGGGTGGACGGTGACCTCGATACCGCGGGCGGCCATCCGGGCCGGCGTGCGCCATTTGATGCCGAGGTCGAGTGCGGCGACGCGATATCTCACCGGGCCGTCGGGGGAAACGACGTAGGGCTGCGGGGTCGAAACCGTCGGTGCGAGATCGGCACCGAGCATCTCCTGACTGGTTAGCACGCGATCGCGTAAACCATCGGCGGCGTCGATCGGAGCGATCCCGCAGCGCATGGCCCCCCGCTCGCGGAGGTGGCGGGTGAGGGCACGGGTATCGATGCCGCTGATCCCCACGATCCCTTCTGAGACAAGCCTTTCGTCGAGGCTGCGGGTCGCGCGCCAGGAGCTCGGCCGCCGGGCGGGATCGCGCACGACGTAGCCGGCGACCCACATCCTTCGGCTCTCGTCGTCCTCTTCGTTGACGCCCGTATTGCCGATGTGCGGCGCAGTCTGCACGACGACCTGCCGCGCATAGCTCGGGTCGGTCAGGGTCTCCTGGTAGCCGGTCATTCCGGTCGCGAAGACGGCCTCGCCGAAGGTCTCCCCCACGGCGCCGTACGAGTCGCCGATGAAGGATCGGCCGTCCTCGAGCATCAGCACCGCCTGAGGCCGACCGCTCATGCCCCGCCTTCCGTTCGTGCCGCAGTGGCAGAAGGGCCGGGAGTGGCGGAGGTGACTCGGCCTGTGGGGGCTGAAGAAAGGTCGATTGGAGCAGTTTCAGATTGCGCACCAGCAAGCAGCCCCCGCACGGTGGCCACCACCTCCTCGTAACGGGAAGCCGCGCCGCGGAACCCGCTCTCGTAATGAATGGAGTCAACTTCCCAGCCGATGACGAGCAGGCCGGGACCGGGCATGAACTTGGTGGCGAACCGATCCGCGATCGTCACCGAACGAAGGGTCGCCCTGGGCAGCCAGAGACCCGCCACGTCGACCCCCACGCAGGTGACCGACAGGTCGCCGTTGGTTCGGTTGCCCAGCACCCCGCGTAGTCCGGTGTCCTGCCAGCCACTGGGCACCGTCGTCCCCAGGGCAACACCGGGCATCGGCGTGATCAGCGGGATGGGGAACGGTCTGGGCGGCACCGGCAGGTCAGGCAAGGCCATGGCGCCGCGACGGATCCGGCGCCGGGTCAGGATGAAGGTCAGCGCGATCACGGCGAGGACTATCACGATGCATGCGGCCGCGAGCCACAGGTGGGGACCGAGGCGGGTGGCCGGACGGCTAGCGAGGAGGTACATCAGACCGCCTGCCGTTCGCCGGCCGGCGACCCGTCCAGCACGGTCGCCCGCCCGCGAAGGAAGGTGGCGACGATGCTCGCGGGAAGGGTCCGGCCCGCATAAGGCGTGTTGCGGCTGCGCGAAGCCAGCTCGGCGGGAACGACGGTCCAGGAGGCCGTGGGATCGACCAGCGTGAGATTTGCGGGGGCACCGGTGTCGAGCGGCCTGCCGTGAGTGCGCAAACGGCCGATCTCCGCCGGCGCGTAGGACATCCGCGCCGCCGCCAGCGGCCAGGTGAAACGCTCCCCGAGCGCCAGCATGACGATGCCGAGCGCTGTCTCCAGCCCGAGCATCCCCGGCCGGGCCGCGGCCCACTCGGTTTCCTTGTCCTCGAGCGCGTGAGGAGCATGGTCGGTGGCGACGGCGTCGATCGTCCCGTCGACGAGTGCATCGCGCAGGGCCGCCACATCCTCGCCCGTACGCAGCGGGGGGTTGACCTTGTAAACCGGGTCGTAGCCGCAGGCGAAATCGTCGGTAAGGAGCAAGTGGTGGGGTGTCACTTCCGCCGTGACCCGCCAGCCCTTCGCTTTGGCCCACCGCAGAATCTCGACCGAGCCGGCGGTCGACACGTGGCACACGTGCAGCCGGCTGCCGACATGGCCGGCCAGGAGCACGTCCCGGGCGATGATCGACTCCTCGGCGACCGCAGGCCAGCCCGTCAAGCCCAGCCGCGCGGACACGATGCCCTCGTTGAGCTGGGCGCCGACGGTGAGCCGCGGCTCCTCTGCATGCTGGGCGATGACCCCGTCAAAGGCTTTCACGTATTCAAGGGCCCGCCGCATCAGCACCGGATCGCTGACGCAGATGCCGTCGTCGGAGAACACCCGGACCCGCGCCGCGGACTCGGCCATCGCGCCGAGCTCGGCCATCTGCTCGCCGCCGAGGCCGGACGTGACGGCGCCGACCGGGGCGACGTCACACCAGCCGGCTTGGCGGCCGAGGCGCCAGACCTGCTCCACGACCCCCGCCGTATCCGCCACCGGATCGGTGTTGGCCATGGCATGGACGGCAGTGAAACCGCCGAGCGCAGCCGCTCTGGTGCCGGACTCGACGGTCTCGGCGTCCTCGCGGCCAGGCTCGCGTAAATGGGTGTGCAGATCCACGAAGCCAGGCAGTGCGACCAGCCCACCGGCGTCGATGACGTTGGCGCCGATCGGAGCTTCGAGCCGGTCGCCCGTTTCGGCAACGATTCCGTCGGCAAGAAGCAGATCGGTTGGCGGCCCCCCGAGCACACCGACGCCGCGCAGCAGAACAGCGGGCTCGGCAGGTCCCGCAACGGCTGTCATACCGACTCCCCTCCGAGCAGCAGATACAGCACAGCCATCCGCACGCTCACCCCGTTAGCCACCTGCTCGACGATGGTCGAGCGCAGGCCATCGGCGACCTCGGAGGCGATCTCCATCCCCCGCACCATCGGACCGGGATGCATCACGATCGCATGGTCGGGCAGGGCCGCTACACGGGCGCCGTCCAGCCCGTAGCGACGGCTGTATTCACGCGCGGTCGGAAAGTACGACGCGCCCATCCGCTCGCGTTGGACCCGCAGCATCATGACCACGTCGCTCTTGGGCAGCGCTGAATCAAGGTCGTAGGAGACCTCGGCGGGCCAGGCCTCGATGCCCACCGGTAGCAGGGTCGGCGGCGCGACCAGCGTGACGGTGGCGCCAAGCGTCGAGAGCAGGAGCACGTTAGACCGGGCGACGCGACTGTGCAGCACATCGCCGACGATCGTGACCCGCAGCCCCTCAAGGCGGCCCAGGTGGCGGCGCATCGTGAAGGCATCCAGCAGCGCCTGGGTGGGGTGCTCGTGGGTCCCGTCGCCGGCGTTGACCACGCTCCCTCGAATCCAAGTGGCGAGCCGATGCGGTGCGCCGGAGGCACTGTGGCGGCAGATGACGCCATCTGCTCCCATCGCCTCCAGCGTCAACGCGGTGTCCTTGAGGCTCTCTCCCTTGGAGACGCTCGAGCCCTTGGCGGAGAACGTGATCACGTCGGCCGACAGCCGCTTGGCGGCGATCTCGAAACTCGTGCGGGTACGCGTCGAATCCTCGAAGAAGAGGTTGACCACGGTGCGCCCGCGCAGCGTCGGCAGCTTCTTGACGGTGCGATCGCCGACCCTCGCCATTTCTTCAGCGGTGTCGAGCACCAGAATCGCTTCATCGCGGCTCAGGTCCGCCGCTGACAGCAGATGCCGGTCCATGTCAGACCCCGCTTTCGATGAGAACGCCGTCGCGGCCGTCGACCTCTTCAAGCAACACCCGAACCGTCTCCCCCTGGCTGGTCGGAAGGTTCTTACCGACGTAATCGGCCCGGATCGGAAGCTCCCGGTGCCCACGGTCGACGAGGACGGCCAACTGGACCGCCCGCGGCCGACCGAGATCGGACAGGGCGTCAAGAGCGGCGCGAACCGTGCGACCGGAATACAGGACGTCGTCCACCAGCACCACGAGCCGGTCGTCGACGCTGCCCGGCAGCTCGGTGCGGCCGAGCGGGCGGATGCCTCGAAGGCGCAGGTCATCGCGGTACATCGTGGTGTCGAGGGATCCGACGGGGACCGTCAACCCCTCGAAGTCAGCCAACTTGCCGGCCAGCCGGCGAGCGAGGGCGACGCCCCGGGTCGGGATGCCGAGCAGCACCAGGTCTCGGCCGCCATCGGTGTGTTCCAGCAGCTGATGAGCGATGCGCGAAAGAGTGCGGGATACATCCGCGGCGCTCAACACCTCGCGAGTGGAGGCCGGCCCCGGGGTCGACACCGGGGGACTCGGGTGGCTCAAGACAGCATCAGGCTTTCGCCCTCCTTCCCCGCCTCGCAGGACGGGTCGTTAAAGGAGTGGTCGACTTGGAAACTATCAGCAGCGAGCCCCGCCGGCGCCGAACGCAGCGCCGGTCACAGTCGCGCCGCAGCGCCCGACGAGGCGATGGTCGCGTGAGCCATCAGACCGCATCGGTGAACGCTCGAAAGTGGGCGGTGAAGGCTGCTGGAAAGCGCCGTTTCAGACGACCGTCAGCTACGACGGATGGTGCCCTTGCGTAACCAATAACGGCGTGTCGGTCGGTAATTGCCTAGACGGACCGCAAACGCACTACACTGAGTCACGACGGAGGGGGATGCGCAATGCGTCCCAAATCTACCGAAATTCCTGCTGAAACGGAGCACGAGATGTCCGACTACGCCAAGGCGCTCGGATCCCGGCTGCGTGCGATCCGCACTCAGCAGGGATTGTCGCTGCATGGAGTCGAAGAAAAATCCGAAGGCCGCTGGAAGGCTGTCGTCGTCGGTTCCTACGAGCGAGGTGACCGCGCTGTCACCGTGCAGCGACTCTCCGAATTGGCCGATTTCTATGGAGTGCCGGTCAACGAACTGCTCCCCGAACGCGAAGCGATCATCGCCCTGGAGCAATCGCCCCGCATCATCCTCGACCTCGAGAAGCTGCAGGCGGTTCCCCGCGATCAGGGCGCTCCCCTGCTGCGTTACGCCGCCACCATCCAGAGTCAGCGCGGCGACTACAACGGCCGCGTGCTCTCGATCCGGCATGAAGACCTTCGTTCGTTGGCCGTCATCTATGACGAAAACCCGACCACGCTCACCGAGCAGCTGATCAACTGGGGCGTGCTGTCACCCGAGGCTCGGAGAGCTGTCGAGACCGTCTGAGTCTGCGGCGGCTGGGTCTGCCACGTCTGGGTCTGCCACGGCTGAGTCGGTCGGCCGCAGCCGGGCGATCTTTGCCAACACTCCGTTGACGAACGCGGCCGATTCGTCGGTCGAAAGGCGTCCCACCAGCTCGACCGCCTCGCTGACCGCCACCCCTTCGGGTACGTCCGGTCGGTGCAAGATCTCGTACGCGCCGAGGCGGAGCACGTTGCGGTCGACTGCCGGCATCCGGACCATGGTCCAACCCTCGGACACCGAGGCGATCAGCTGGTCGAGCTCAGGGAGATGGGCAACGACCCCTTCGATCAGCTCGACCGCGTATTCGGGAACCGGCGGGTCAGACTGGGCGAGCCGGATCCGCAGGGTCGCCAGCGGGTCCAGGCTCATCAAATCCGCTTCGTAAAGCACATCCAGCGCCCGCTTGCGCGCCTTGGTACGCGCCGGCATCGAGCCCGGGCGTCGCTTGGCGGAGGCGCCGGTCAGTTGGCGCGCCCGAGGTATCGCCCGTCGCGGGTGTCGACCTTGATCTTCTCGCCGTTGACGACGAAGAGCGGCACCTGCACGCTGGCACCGGTCTCCAAGGTGGCCGGCTTGGTGCCACCGCTGGAGCGATCGCCCTGCAGGCCGGGCTCGGTGTAGCTGATGGCGAGTTCGACGGAGGCCGGAAGCTCCACGTAGAGCGGCTCGACCTCGTGCATCGCCACCGTGGCGTTCGTATTTTCGAGCATGTAATCCGCGGCGGAGCCGACGGTCGCGGCCGGCACCTGGATCTGCTCATAGGACTCGGTGTCCATGAAGACGTAATCCTCGCCCTCGCGGTAGAGGTAAGTCATTTCCCGCCGGTCGACCTGCGCCACGTCTACCTTCACGCCGGCATTGAACGTGCGGTCGACCGTCTTGCCGGTGGTCACGTTCTTGAGCGTTGTACGAACGAACGCCCCGCCCTTGCCGGGCTTGACGTGCTGGAACTCGATGACGCTCCACAGACCACCGTCGAGGTCGAGCGTCATGCCATTCTTCAGGTCATTGGTCGAGGGCACAAAATCACCTTTTGGAGCTGAAATGGGGCGGGATGCTGAGCGAGAGATCAGGGCTGGCGCCTTCGCTGGCAAGCGCGGTTCGCCGCCGAGTCTACTCAGCGGTCTTTCTCGCCGACCCGATGCTCCGGCGCCGTGCTCTCGTAGCGCCCTGACGCCACCTGGCTATGGCGCCGGGTGGGGTGAGGTGTGGCGCCGGGTGGGTGAGGTCTGGCGGGGGGTCAGCGGCGGGTTCGGGCCGCTATCGCGTGCAGGGCAAGCAGGTAGGAATCGACGCCGAGGCCGGTGATGGTGCCGGTGACCACCGCCGACAGCACTGAATGGTGCCGGAACTCCTCCCGGGCCGCGATCTGCGACATGTGCACCTCGATCAGCGGCGCGGGATGGCCGGCGCACGCGTCGCGCAGCGCATACGAGTAGTGCGTCCAGGCACCGGCGTTGAGCACGACGGGGAGCCGCGCGTCGGCGGCCTCGTGCATCCAGCGGATCAGCTCGGCTTCATCAGCGGTCTGGCGGACATCAACGTCAAGGCCCAGGCTGTTAGCGGTCTGGCGGCACGCGTCGGCCAGATCGGCGTAGCTGCCACTCCCGTAGATCTCGGGCTCGCGGATGCCGAGCCGGTCGAGGTTGGGTCCGGACAGCACGAGCACCTTCATGACGTCACCTTCATGGACTTCATGGCACAGCCACCTCGCTGTAGGCGGCGACCAGGAGCGCGGGATCGGGATCGTCCAGGATCGTGGGCTTTGCCAGCCCGGACAGCACGACGAAACGCAGCCGGTGAGCACGGGCTTTCTTGTCGACCTTCATGGCGGCAGCCAGCTGTGGCCAGCGATCCGCGGGGTAGGACACCGGAAGCCCGACCCGCTCCAGGATGTCCTTGTGGCGATCTGCCGTCGCGTCGTCCAGCCCGGCAGCCAGCCGCGAGAGCGCACCAGCGAAGACCAGACCCACCGAGACGGCCGCGCCGTGACGCCAGCGGTAGCCCTCGGCCCGCTCAATGGCGTGACCGAGCGTGTGGCCGTAGTTCAAGATTTCGCGGCGGCCGGCCTCCCTGGCGTCTTCGCTGACCACCTCCGCCTTGACCGCGATGGACCGTTCGATGAGCTCGCGGAGGTGCCGGCGGCCGGTCGGGTCGTCCTCGATCAGATCGAGGATTCGCGCGTCGGCGATCAGCCCGGTCTTGACAACCTCGGCCAGCCCGGAGATGAACTCGTTGGCCGGCAGTGTCTCGAGGGTGGCCAGGTCGCACAAGACGGCCGATGGCTGATGAAAGGCGCCCACGAGGTTCTTGCCGGCTTCAGTGTTGATGCCGGTCTTACCGCCGACGGCAGCGTCGACCATGCCCAGCAGTGTGGTCGGCACCTGGACCACCCGAACACCGCGCAGCCAGGTCGCCGCTACGAAACCGGCGAGGTCGGTGACGGTGCCGCCGCCGAGGCCGATGACGAGATCGTCGCGCGTGAAGCCCACCTGCCCGAGCACCGACCACGCATAGGCCGCCACCTTCAGATCCTTGGCGTCCTCCCCGTCGGGGAGCTCGAGCAGATGCACTTGTGGGCCACCCGCGGCCGAGCTCAATTCCTCGCGGACCGCCTCAGCGGTGACCCGCAGCGCCCGCGGATGCAGCACGGCCACCCGCGTCGCACCCTCGACAGTCTCGACCAGTTCACCCAGCAGACCAGTGCCGATGTGCACGGTGTACGGCAGCTCGCCCGCCGGCCTGACCTCGATGCGCGTCATTGCTGCATGAGCCATGCCAGCACCTCCTCCGTCACGTCTTCGGGCGTGCGCTCGGAGGTGTCGACGGTCAGCCCGGCGACCTCGGCGTAGAGCGGTGCGCGCTCGCGAAGCGTCAACGACATTCGGGCGCGTGGGGCTTCGACGAGCAGCGGACGGTCACGCGCCAGGCCGACCCGGGATACGGCATGGGTCAGGTCGACGCTCAGGCCGATCACCCGCTGGTGCGCGAGGTCGGCGCGGGTCTGCGGATCCAGCACGGCACCGCCGCCGAGGGCCAGCACCACCTCGTCCGGCGTCGCCAGGGATTGCACGACGGCGGCGCGTTCGAGCTCACGAAAGCGCTCTTCACCGTCCTCGATGAAGATCTCAGAAACCGACTTGCCGGCGACGTCGCTCGCCACCTCGTCGGTGTCGAGGAAGCGCACCCCGAGGCGATCGGCGAGCAGCCGGCCCACCGTCGTCTTGCCGGCACCCGGGGGCCCGACGATGACCGCGCGGACGCTCATGGCACGGCCGGCAGAAACGCCTCGAGCGTCGCGAGGTAACTCTGGGCATTGCGGCGGGTCTCGGCGAGTGAATCGCCGCCGAACTTCTCCAACGTTGCCTCGGCGAGCACCAGGGCGACCATCGCCTCGGCGACGACGCCCGCGGCGGGCACCGCGCAGACGTCGGAGCGCTGGTTGATCGCGACGGCAGCTTCACCCGTCGCCACGTCGATCGTGCGCAGCGCTCGCGGCACGGTGGAGATCGGCTTCATGGCGGCCCGAACGCGCAGCACCTCACCGGTCGACATGCCGCCTTCGATGCCCCCTGCGCGTCCGGTGACGCGGTGCACTTCACCGGCGTCATCACGGACGATCTCGTCGTGGGCCGCCGAACCGCGACGGCGCGCCGTCTCGAAGCCGTCGCCGACCTCGACGCCCTTGATGGCCTGGATCCCCATCAGGGCGGCCGCCAGCCGGGAATCGAGCTTGCGGTCGCCATGGACGTAGCTGCCCAAGCCCGGCGGTAGACCGTAGGCGAGGACTTCGACGACCCCGCCCAGGGTGTCGCCCTCGCGCTTGGCCGCGTCGACCTCGGCCACCATCTCCTTGGAGGTGACCTCGTCTGCGCAACGCACCGGATCAGCATCGATGCGCTCGAGCGCATCGGGACCGGGCAACGGGGTGTCAGGGGGAACCGCCACCGGTCCAAGGCTCACGACGTGCGACACGAGCGTGACGCCCAAGGCCTGTGCGAGGAAGGCGCGCGCATACGTGCCGAGCACCACCCGGGCGGCGGTCTCGCGAGCCGATGCCCGCTCCAGCACCGGGCGCGCGTCGTCGAACCCGTATTTCTGCATGCCCACCAGATCTGCATGACCGGGCCGCGGACGGGTCAGTGGGCGCCCGCGGGCCGCCTCGGCGAGGACCGCCGGGTCGACCGGATCCGGGCTCATGACCTCGGTCCACTTGGGCCACTCGGTATTGCCGACCTCGACAGCGATCGGCCCGCCGAGCGTCAGCCCGTGGCGGACACCGCCCTGCACGGTGACGGCGTCCTGCTCGAACGACATGCGTGCGCCGCGGCCGTAGCCGAGCCGGCGCCGGGCCAGCTGCACCGAGAGGTCATCGGAAGTGACAGCGATCCCCGAGGGCATGCCCTCGAGGATCGCGACCAGGGCGGGCCCATGGGACTCTCCCGCAGTCAGCCAGCGCAGCACGCTGACCAGTCTCCCAGAAAATCAGTTGAGGCTGATCGTCTGCCCCGGCGCAATGGCGTAAGGCTTGCTCTTGTAGCTCACGATCATCGAGTTGCTCGTGATCGAGACGCAGACCACGCCGGTCGCGATCGTGCCGCCGGCCTTGACGTTCTGGTTGTTCGCGCTGCCGTTGTAGACCACCGTGGCGGTCGTTCCGCTGATGCTGACGAGCTGCACCGTAGGAGTCGGCGTCACCGGTGACGTGGTGGTCGCGGCCGTTGAAGAGCCTCCACTCGTGGTGGTGGTGGTCGTTGCGGCGGCGGTCGTGGAGGTCCCGGTGGTAGCCGCGGCAGCTTCGATCGACAGCGGAGCGAACGGATCGCGCTCAGGGTCGGCCTGCACCGGCAGGTTGTTCGGTGCCGGCGCCGCCTTGGGCGAGGCCGTGGCCTTCGGCTTGACGACGACGTGGTGCGTCGGAACCGAGATCGCGGTGCTGGAGGAGGAGCTTGGCTTCAGCGCGAAGTAGCCCACACCGCCAACGATGATCAGTAGCAGTGCACCGATCATGATCTTGGTTCGCTTGTCGAGCTTGGATAGTGCGGCGTTCAGATCATCACGACGAGACATGTCGGTCAGGTCCCTCTCAGCTCTTGGCCGGCGCGGTGGACGCGGCGGCACCTGGCGTCGCGGTGGCGGCGGGCGTGTTGTCCCGTACGAGCACCCGCCCGTTGAAGACGGCCGTGACCGTGTTGTCGGCGCTCGAGGTCGTCGAGCTCGCGGAGCTCGTCGTCCCGGCCGGCGATGAACCGGAAGCCTTCGCCGCGCCGGTCAACGTGAAGTCCTTGACCAGCAGGGTGCGCGAGAGGCTCTCCAGTGCGCTGTCGAACTGCTCAACCTCGGCGTAACCGCCGGTGAAGTTGATGGTCAGGTCGACGTAGCTGATGCCCGCGGCGCCGGTCAGCGGCACCGGCTGGGCCGGGGTGAGACCGTTGAGGTTGACCCCCGACTGGTCAGCAGCAACCACCAGCTGCCGCAGCAGATTTGACAGCTGCACCTGGTCGGGCACCTTGGTCTTGATCTTGGCGAGAGCAGCTTCTTCCTGAGGCAGCTGCTTGGCCAAGTCCTTCAGCACCGAAACCTGCAGCTGCACCGAGGCGTTGGCGCTCTCCTGCGTCTGAGCCTGCGCCTTGAGATCGGTGACGCTCTTCTTCGCGGGCTTGACCAGACCGAGATACCCGCCGGCGAGCACCACGAGGGCAAGCACCGCCGCAATCACGATCGACTGGGTCCGTCCGAGGGCCTTCACTGTGAGCCTCCGGTGAGGTTGTCGTAGCGATGCGAAAGCGCGGAGTTGGTGACGTCAGCCGTCGCCGTGAATTGCACGCCCGCGCCCGATGTCGCTGCTCCGGTCCCGCCGCTGGATGCCGACGTGAGGTAGACGTTCGACAGGCCTGGCACCAGGGCCAGCTGGTCGAGCTCGGTAGCGACGTGATTCATGTCGTCCGCGACACCGGTGAAGACCACCGTGGCGATGGCGTTGGAGGGCAGGGCCGCCGCGCTGGCGGTAGGTGCGGGTGCCGCGACTCCGGCTGCCGGGGCGACGATCGCCGTAACGGCGACGCTCTGGTAGCGAACGCCATCAGGCAGCCGCAGGCGCAGATTGTCCAGCGTTGAAGACCACAGCACCTCCGAGCCCATGGCGGCCTTGAGCGAAGCGCGAGCCGCATCGACCGTGGCCTTCTCGGCCGAGATGTGAGCCAGGCTGGCCGTCTGCGCGCCGAGGATGACCTTCTGCGTGTTGGCCGCATTGAGCCGGGCCTGCGCCTCGGACTTGCCGCTGCCGGCCTGCACGTAGAGCAGTCCGACCACGGCCGCCGACGCGACGACCCCGGCAGCGAGACCCGCCTGCAGCTTGCGAAGAGCGCGCCGCTGCCCGATCTCGGGGGGTAGCAGGTTGACGCTTGGAGCTGCATAGGCCGGAGCGTCGAAGACCGCCATCGGCGTCTCTTCAGCGAGCGGCTCTGCCATCACCGAGCTCATGACGCGGCCGCCAGAGCGAGTCCCACCGGGACAGTGCTGAAGCCTTCGACGTATCTCAGCTGATCGTCGCTGAGACCGGTCTTACCCATGATGAGTCCCCCGAAAGGCGCTGCGGCCTCGACCGGCAGCCGGGTTGCCAGAGCCAGCCGGTTGGCCAGCCCCCTGAGCTGGGCCCCGCCACCGGACAGGATGACCCGCCCGATACGGGCAGAGCCCGGCTGAGCCAGGTAGTAGTCCAGCGACCCGCGGATCTCCTCGATCCACGCGGTTGCCGCCGATTCCACGACGCGTACTGCCGGGTCCTGGCCGACGGCCGAAGGGTCTTGCGGCAGGATCGTCGCCTGTTTGAAGCCCTCCGCGTCTTCCATGGAGATACCCATCCGGTCCGCGACCGTCTCGGTGACGTCAGCACCACCGAGCAGCAGAATGCGTACGAAGCGGGGCACGCCTCCCTGGGAGACGACGACGTTGGTCACGGAAGCTCCGACGTCGATGAGCGCCTCTGCGCCCTGCGCCAGGCCGAGTCCGTCGACCTGACCGAGTGCGCGCAGTACCGCGAACGACGTGAGGTCAACCTGCTGTGGGTAAAGGCCGGCGAGTTCGACAGCCTCCACCGCTGACTCGATCGCGTCACGCGCCGCCGCCACCAGCAGCACCCGCAGCTTGCGGCTGCCGTCTGCTGCAGTGACCTCCTCGAGCGGATGCATGTCGAGGATGGCTTGGTCCAACGGCATCGGAATGATGTCGGCGACCTGGAAAGCCAGCGACTTCTTCAGCTCGCCTTCCGGCATCCAGGGAAGGTCGACCTGGCGGACAACCACCTTCTGGTTGGCCACCCCAAGCACGACCTTCTTGGTACGGAACTTGGAACGAGACCACAGCTCCTTGAGCGCGTCGGCGACGATCGCCGGATCGACGACCTCTCCGTCACGCATGGCGCCGGGCGGCAGGGCCACTTGGCCATAGCGCTCCAGCGTCGCTGAGTCCTTGTTCCACGACAGCTCGGCCGCGCGCACGCAAGTGGTGCCCATGTCGAGGCCGACGGCTCTGCGTCCCGCCACAGCCGCCCCTTCCCTAACAGGATGATGAGGCCCGGATGGACCAGTCCTGAAAGAGTTCGGCCATGTGGACCAAGGGCTTGAGCCTCTTTGCCCTACGAACCCGTCGTGAGATGTAGATAGCTGTGGGCGATGGGGGCGCCGGCAATGATGGCGACAAAGGCACCCGCGACCATAAATGGCCCATAAGGGACTTTTGTTTTACGCCCCGCTCCCCCGCCGACCATCAAACCAATACCCACAATTCCCCCGATGAGAAATCCGGCGAAAAGCCCAACGGCCCAGCTCTGCCAGCCAAGAAAGCCGAGGTATAGGCCGAGCACTCCGGCGAGCTTGACATCACCGAAGCCCATCCCACGGCCTCTAGTGACGTACCAGAGCATGAAATAGAACGCGTACATCGCCGCGAGACCGCCCAGGCCGCGCAGGAGTGCCTCCCAGGAGCCGCCTGAGCCGAACAGGACAGCTCCGGCAAGCAACACCGCCCCTACGACGTAGGAGGGCAACGTGAGCGCGTTAGGGAGCTTCTTGACGTCAAGGTCGATGGCCGTCAGCGCCAAACCGACCGCGGCGAGATAGAGGAACGCCGGCACCAGCGCCGGGTCATCTGCGAAACGCAGCCCAACCCCGATGAAGAGCACCGCGGTCAGCAACTCGACGAACGGGTAGCGCAGGCTGATCGGAGTCCGGCAATGGCGGCACCGCCCACCCAGCGCCAGCCACGAAAGGACGGGCACCTCATCGCGCGGGGTGATCGCCGCCATGCATCCGGGACAGTGCGAGCGCGGCGTGATGACCGACTCCCCTCGCGGGACCCGGTAGATCACCACGTTGAGGAACGACCCGATCGCCAGCCCCAGCACTCCGCAGGCCACGGCCAAGACGACGGTCATGGTCTTCCCTTCACACAGCAGTCCGTGTCGCGGGAAGCTCACGATTGAGCTCTCCCCTGCCGATTTATCGGTCGTGGAGGCAACTTCGATGAGTGATGCGGCGGCGACCGATCTGCGGTGCCGGGAGTGCGGTGCCCGACTGCAGCCCACCCAAGAGTGGTGCAGCCTGTGTCACGCGCCGCGCGTGCAACCGAATCCAGTGGACGAGTCCGTCCGGTCCACGGATGCGGATTCGGCTGCCACTGATAAGGATTCGGCTGATTCCATCCACCAGCTTGAGGGTTCTTCTGAGGAACCGCGTCCGGGCGGCCACCGCCGGCGCGCCGCTCGGTCCGACTCCAAGCGCACCCGTCTTGTCGCGGCGGGGCTCCTCGTCGCCGTCGCCGTGTCAGGCGGCGCCGTCGCCCTGTCGACCGGCGGCAGCAGCAAGAGCAAGGACCACGGCTCTCCAGCCGGCAAGCCGCCCGCCGGCACGACATTCGGCGTACTTCCCGGCGCTGGAACTCCCACCAATATCCCACTGCCTGGGCGCATCAGCCGCTGACGTTCGCGGCTGACTCACCAGCCTCTTGCAGATCCACCAGTGAACCACCCAGCCGGCTGACTCACCAGCCTCCTTGCCGATCCACCAGTGGTTGGCCAACCAGTGGCTGGCCAACCAGCACCGGCGACTTACGTGCCGGGCTTCTCCTCGCTGAACGCGGTGACGCTCCACGGCGCGTATGTCGGCTGAAGGAAGTAGGGCGGGGGCTGGGTCAGCAGTCGTGAGTCGTAGTCGAACTGGTCGATCATGCCGGTGACGATTCCGCTGCTGCTACCCAGAGCATCCACGGCGGAGTACTCGTTGATGACCGCTCCGACCACGTGCCGGTAGGTCGAAGGCGAGCCTGCGGTGGACAGCGGCGGGCCCTCGTTGAAGTTCTGCAGCGTGAACGCGTGTTTCAGGGACAGCAGCGCGGCGTCGATCTCGATGCCATTGAGCGGCTGACCGTTGGCCACCGGCAGGTTGGTGCACTGGGCCCCGGACTGGTTACCCGTGCACTTCACCGGGTGCATGATCGTCACGTAGTTGTTGGCGACCAGGCCGAGCACGTCGGTGCCGGTGGTGCCGTTCAAATACTTGATGTTGTTCGTGGCGATGATGTCGTTGGAGGAGGCGATTGTCAGCTGACCCTTGAGCGTGCCCTCGACGAAAGCATCGCCCACATGGCAGTCGTACGTCGTCTCGGTGTCACCGGTCTGCGGGTACTGGCCGAGCTCCTGCGCGGGGCAAGACGGGATATTGCTGTAGTTCGGGTCACTCGAGGACGCCGGAATCGACTGCACGTAGACGACGCCGTTGGGCGGTAGGTTCACCGTCTGGGCCGACGTCATGGGCAACGACGTGGAGCAGCCAGGGTTGGTGCTCTTCGTGTAGGGCGAGAGCACCGTCATGGTGCCGGCAGCGTTGAGCACGATCTTGGTGGGACCGGTGTAAAGGCATCCCGTGCCGCCAAGCGCTGAGTTCGTCTGGTTCTGAATGGCCGTGTTAGCAGGCGGAAAGTTCAGCGCCGGGGCATACACCAGCGGGTAGCCGGCGGAGTTCGGCGACGAACCCGCATACACCTGGCGGTAATTCACCAGCCCCCCAACTGCCACGTTCGAGGGGCTGAGCCAGCTCGACTCGGCAATGGGGCTGTTGAAGGTCGGGTGGCCACCGATCATGACCGCATCATTGGAATGGAAAGGCCCGTTGACGGTGTCGCTGTCGCCGAAATACACGTCGGAGCAGCTGCTGCTACGCCCGGAGTAGTAGTACTTGCCGCACAGGTTGTTCCAGTAGTTGTAGCCCTGGTTCTGGCCGAACATCGGGTACATCGCGGGGTCAACTGTCGAGATGTCCTCGAGATAGCCGTACTTGAGGAAGCCGAGCTTGCGTAAGTCGACCGTGACGGTGCGAATGACGTTGTTGACCTTGCCGGTCGAACGGACCCGGATGAGGCCACTGCTCTGGGTCTGGGCCACCGAGGTGAGCACCTTGTAGGTGTAGCTGGCACTCGATCCACTGGTGCTCGCAAATGTGGCACCTGTCGTGAACGCCGGGTTGGCCGAGTCCACACCGCCGTTCAGCCAGTAGGTGTCGTTGTCATTGAGGTGGCGCCGGTAATCGTCGACGCCCGCCTGGGCCGCGCCCAGGGCGGCGTTCCAGTCCTGGTCGTGGCGCGCCTGCGGCAGCGTCTGAGTGACCAACGTCAGGGACAGGGTCGCTGCGGCCGTCACGACGAGCGCGGTGATCAACACCATGATCATGGCAAAGCCGTCGTCGAGGTCTTGCCGCATGCGGGCGAGCAGTGTCGGCTTTTTGATCATGAGGCCGCGCCTCCATCGGGGTCATAGCCGGCGACCACCTGGGCCTGCCCGACGACGGAAGTGATGCCGTTCGTTGTTGCTCCCGATCGGATCGAGATCCATATTTCGACCTGCTGGATCGTGCTCAACGCCAGCGTTGAGACGTTGCCGCTGGAGTCGGTGGCGATCGGCGTGCCGCTCTTGTCCGAGTAGTTGAAGATCGGGCCGCCGTTGGGCTGCGAGGCAGTGATATCCGGCCGCGTCGGCTGCGGGTTCAGCACATTCCTGGCCAGGATTCGGGTCCTTTTGTTGGCCGAATTCCAGACATATGGAGTGGTCGTACTCCCGGTATTCACGGTCGCTGGTGTCGACTCCTCGACGAGAGTGTGCGCCGTGTTGTCCACGTAGTAATGCATGAGAGTCGGACCGTTATTGCTCGTCGCGCCGGTCACCGTCCCGTTGTCGGCATAAAATGTTACCGACGTTGCGCTCGCTTGAGAAAAGGCGGGGGTGACCGGAGAAGTGGCCACCGTAATGGCGCCCCGCAGATTTCTCGTCATGGCGTCCAACGCATTCCGCGCCTGCAGCAGGTCTTGCTGCTGGGAATCGTTTTCGCGGGTGCTGCGCAAGGTGCTGGTCGTGAACAGCGTCAGCATGCTGCCCAACATCCCGAGCAGGAAGAGGACGACGATCATCTCCATGAGCGTGGTGCCGGCGTCTGACCGACCCTGCTCATGGCGGCGCCGAAGCGCTGCGACCGCGCGGCTTATTCTCATGCCAGGTTCACAGCGGCAGAGGTGATGGGCGAAACCGAGGTGGTCGAGATAGCCGGCCACCCGGCGTGCGGCGGCGACGCAAGGGTGGAGTTGGTGGCAATCTTCCAGGCGCCGAAGGGCAATAGCGCGTTCAGAGTGCCGCTACTGGAGGTGGTGCCCAGCGTCACGACCTGACCGCTGGGGCACGCCGTGTCGGCCGCGTGAACCGCGTAGACGGTCTTGTTCGGCGCTGCAGTCGTCCCGTTGGTGGTGACCGCCACGGTGATCTCAGCGAGAGGAACCGTCACCGCGGTCGACTGGCCGGGGTTGACGGCCGCCGGACCCGGGGCAGTCACTGGTGCCGCGTCCAGGCACGTGCCGCCGTAGATGCCGTAACCGGCGTTGGAGGGGAAGAGACCCGAGATGGTGCGGGGGGTCCCGGTGACGCAACTACCGGCGACCGCAAGGGGGTCACTGCAGTCCAGGAAAGCCTTCTTGCCATTGTTCGGGAACTGCGTGTTGCTCAGCGTGACCGGCAGCGCGGTGGACGTCGAGAACGGCGTGGCGCCGCCTGACGGCGAGGACCAGCTGATCGCCAGCGAGGCAGGCACGTCGTAGGCGAACTGAACCTTGGTGATCTGGCCGGCGTTGACCGTCTGCGAACCCTGGACCGAGTTCTGCAGGCCGTTGATGTCCACATAGCCGCTGGTGTTGAGGCTGGCGGAATAGCCGGAGCCGGGGGTCAGCCCGGTGAAGACGACGCAGCCGTCGGAGCCAGTGGTCTGCGTCCCGCCCGACGGGCTGAGGGTGACGGCCTGGTTAGCGAGCGCGTTGCTGTCGTTGTCCCGGACGGAGACGGCCAGGCTGCCCTTGCTGGGGTCGGAGCCGGCGATGGACAGTGTCTTGAGCGTGTCATCGCGCACCGGCTTGACGCTGCCCATGCCGTTCCAGGTCACCGTGACGCTCACCTGCTTGTAGCCGAGTGAGGCGCCGCTAGGACTGTCGCAGGCGTTCGCGGTGCCGTTGCTGTTGACGTAGTCGGCGTTCTGCGAAATATGAAAAGTTGTCCCGCTCGTCGTCACGTTGGGAAGAGTGGTGACACCCGTGGGGATGTCCTGGGTGCGCATCCCGCGCACTTCTTCGATCTGCCGCGAGGCGAGCTGAGCGGCCACTACGCGGGCCCGGTTCGACCGGCCGACCTGCAGGGCGGTAAGCACCATGGCGATGGCGGCGCTGGCCAGGATTGCAAAAATCACCAGCGAGACCACGACTTCGATCAGCGTGAAGCCGTCGTCGCCACGCTCAACGCCACGCTCAACACGGCCCGACACGCGCCGCTCTCGCCAATTCACGGTCAAGCTATCGACCGGACGGCCCGGCGCCTTCATGGACCTGTCGAGTGAACGTGCTGCGCCAGATGGACGCACTGCGTGGCCCCGTCGAATGTCATAGGTCCTGCCGATTCGCCGCAGTTCGCGAGATATGGCCGCGTGGTCCTGGCCGGCCTCAGCAGGCAAGTGGACTGCCGCTCGCCGCGTAGACGCCGCGACCGTTCTGGGCGCGGTCGAAGCAGAACATCTTTCCCGACTTCGAGACCGCGGCGATCTGGTAGCTGGTGTCGGTGGCGGCGACCGCTCCCGCGGTGCCGGAAGGGCTGCCGGTGATGGACACGCTGGTGGTGCCCGCTGACTTACTGAAGCCGGTCAGCGACCCCACAGCGACGAAAGTCTGCGTGTTGGCGTAGACCGATTCCTCGGCGATCATCGCGTTGTGGGCGTCCGCCTTGGCGCCGGCGTCATAACCATTGCTGCGCTGACTGAGAAAGACCGGAATAGCAATGGCCGCAAGAATGCCGATGATGACCATCACCACAAGGATCTCTACGAGCGTGAATCCCCGATCGCCCTCATCCTGGGCAGAACGCCTACAAGCGAGCACGTCTCACTCCTAGAGATGGAGGTGTGAGCGACGGGGCGGAGCGCGAAAACGTTGCGCTGTCCCGCAATTGCTCGCAGATGGTCAGGCAAGTGATCGTCGTGACTTGACGAGAGCTTGAGGGTGGCCCTTCCGCGCTCACCCGAATGGCGTAATCAAGGCCGCTGATCCGGGTGAGGCGACCGGGCCGGGCTGAACCATCACCGCGCGCGGACGATAGCCAACCCGTGACTTCCCCTGCTGCGATCGCGCCTGCCGTCCCCACCTGGCAAGCGCGGGTCCAACCGTTTGTGCGCTGGCGACATCCGCTGCTGTTGGCCTTTGTGGTCAGCCAGACCTGGACGAGCCGCGAGCCGACCGATTGGAGCCTGCTCACCGGCGGGGCACACGCCCTCTTCGGGCCACATCCGCTCTCGCTCTATGCGACGCACGAGTATTTGCAGGCTGGTCCTCCAGGACTGGTCGCCGTTCAAGGCTTCGACGTCCTCCCGTGGTCGATCGGTGAGGCGGCCGCGCACATCTTCTTGGCCGTCCTGGGTTGGTTTCTGCTGTTTCTGACCGAGCGCTGGTACGTGCGCGGCGCCCACTTCTTCTCAGTGCCTTTCCTGGCCGGGCTGCGAACCCTGCTGGTCGGAATCCCGGTCCTGCTGATCTGGACC
The DNA here is from genome assembly GCA_963839015.1 of uncultured Actinomycetota bacterium. Lineage (GTDB taxonomy): Bacteria > Actinomycetota > Actinomycetes > Frankiales > Frankiaceae > DATAZK01. Next base: position 57,608 of record CAWITL010000009.1, read on the forward strand.
TTCCTGGCCGGCGGCGCACCACACGTGGAAGACGGTCTCGCGTTTCTCACCTTCGTGCTCGCGGTCCGGGCGGTGGCCGGGGGACGGGAGATCCGCGCAGCGATCCTGGTCGGGTTGACGGCAGCCTGGAAGCCGTGGGGAGTTGTCGCACTGCCGCTATTGGTAGGACTCCCCCGCAAATGGCGCGCGGTTCTCATCGCGGTCGCCATTCCGGCCGCTTGCTGGCTGCCTTTCCTGCTGTCTGACCCCGGCACCCTCAAGCAGGTGAGCCATGGCTTCGTGCTGCAGACCAACTCAACCCTGCGGGCGTTGGGGATGGCGGGCTCCCATGTGCCCACCTGGTGGCGCGGAGCCGAACTGGCAGGCGCGCTCGTCGCAGCCTTCGTCGCGGCTGTCCGGCGCAGCTGGATGGTCGCGTTCGCCGCCGGCTGCACAGCCCGTCTCCTGCTCGACCCAGCCGGCTTCGACTACTACGTCTCCGGACTTGTTCTGGCGACCGCGCTCACCGAGCGGATGGCCAACCTCAAGCCGTGGCGAACCGCGCTGCTCTGCTTCAGCTTCATCTACACCCAGGTGCTCTTCTCCTCGAGCACGCTGGTACCACTGCGTTTTGCCACGCTCGCGATCGTGTTGGTGAGCTGGCTACATCCGTGGCGCGTTCCGGCCCGGCTGCGCTCCCGCTGGACACAGCCCTCGGCGCTGCCCAGCGGACTGCTTCCCTTGCCCAGGGCAGCAAGCCCCGTGGCCAGCAGGCTGGACGCCGAATCCCGGCTCTGACATCTCGACTGACGCGGGTTGGACGTCAGACTGCAGAAGGACTGCGGCGAGCAGCGCTAGCAGGTGCTGCCGACAACGACCCCGGCGCCGGAATTCACGTTGTTGTAGCAGAACGACTTGCCCGACTTCGATACCCCGATGATCCGGTATGCGTCGGGGCTGGTGGTCGGCAGGAACGTCACACTCACGGTGTTGCTGGACCTTGACCAGCCCGGCAGGGGGCCGGTGGCCGATCCCGCCGCGCCGGCGCCATTCGTGGTGTAGAAGCCGTTGTCAGTGATGTAAGCCTCTTCTGACAGGGCGCCGTTCGCGATATCGGACTTGGTGCTGGTGTCGTATCCACTGTTTCGCTGGTTCAGGAAAACAGGAATCGCAATCGCAGCCAGAATACCAATGATGATCATAACGACCAGGAGCTCTATGAGCGTGAAACCCTCGTCGGATTCATCGGCGGACCTGCGCAGGTGAGCGAGCACGTCCATCTCCTAGCCAGGTGAAATGGGCAGGTCCAAGACCTGCATTGACCATTTGCCGACCGTCGGGCACCCGGTTCGACATTCATGTGATCGGCTACATCTTCTGATCGCTTGACGAAAACACCGGGAGTCCACCCGAAGGGAGCAAGAAGATAGGCCGACGGGACCGCGTTAATAAACGCGGCCACGTCGGCCTTGGGTTGCTTTTGTGTATTTGTTGTTTTAGCAGGTGGAGCCGGCAACTACGCCGGCGCCGGAGTTGGCACTGTTGAAGCAGAACGACTTACCAGACTTCGACCCCGCGACAATCTTGTAGGTGTCGGGGTTGGTCGACACGGTGAAGGTGACCGTGCCGGTGCTGGCGGAATCGGTCCAGCCGACCAGATTTCCGGTAGCCGAACCCGCTGGGCCGCCGGCGTTCGTCGTGTACTTCTGGTTGTCGGTGAAGTACGTTTCTTCGGCCGTGGAAGCATTCTTGACATCTGACTTTGTCGTCGCGTCATAGCCGCTGTTGCGCTGATTCAGAAAGACCGGAATCGCGATCGCAGCCAAAATACCGATAATGATCATGACAACCAGGAGTTCGATGAGGGTAAACCCCTCCTCGCGCTCCTCCACCGCCTTGCGCATACGAGCGAGCACGTGCTACCCCTTTAGGCCTCGGACAGTTACGGAGCAACCCGATGGGCCTGCACGTGACCGGCTGACCGCGAAACCTTCGGATCGTTATAGATTTAATCGGTCACATTTTTGACAAACTTGAACTCAATCTTTTCCGCCTCGGCCACATGGGCCAAGCGCGACTGGTCCAGGTGCCGCGGCCGAGCGAATACGCCCAAACGAGACAGGCCCGAGACCCGGCGCACGTGTCGCCGAATCTCGGGCCTGGCGTCATCCCGCGAGCTGACTAGCAGGTAGAGCCTGCGACGACTCCACCGTTGGTGACGCTGTTGAAGCAGAACGTCTTACCGGACTTCGAGGTACCCACGATCATGTACCCGGTCGTACCGACCAGCGAGAAGGCAACACCGGTGGTGTTGGTCGACTTCGACCAACCGGACAGGTTGCCGGTGTTGGAACCCGCTGCGCCGCCCGCGTTGGTGGTGTAGACGTTGTTGTCGGTGAAGTAGGTCTCCTCAGCAGTCGACCCGTTCTTCACGTCGGACTTGGTGCCGGCGTCATAACCACTGTTGCGCTGGTTCAGGAACACCGGAATGGCAATAGCAGCCAGAATACCAATAATGATCATCACAACCAGGAGTTCGATAAGGGTGAAACCCTCTTCGCGCTCCTCCATCGCCTTGCGCACGCGTGTCAGCACTTTCGACTCCTGGTATTAGCTAAGAATGAGATGAATATGTGATCGTCCACATCGAGGGGGACCTTGAGGCCGTGAACGGGGTCAACTTTGAGATCGAAAAGAGCAGGGCCCGAGGCTCGGCGGGTATTCCGCCGGGCCTCAGGCCCTGGTTCAGCTATGAAGGACTGGCTAGCAGCTGGATCCGGCGATGACGCCGGCGCCCGAGTTGTTGCTGTTGAAGCAGAAGGACTTACCAGACTTGGAAAGGCCCACGATCATGTAGGTGGCGCCACCGGTCGCGACCGTGGCGGTGACCGTGGTCGTGTTGGCCGACTTCGACCAGCCGGTCAGACCGCTGATACCAGCAGTCGTGGTACCGGTGACGGTGCCCGCAACGTAGGCGTTGCTGTCGGTGAACACGGTCTCCTCGGCGGTGGAGGCGTTCTTCACGTCGGACTTGGTGCCGGCGTCATAGCCACTGTTGCGCTGGTTCAGGAACACCGGAATGGCAATCGCGGCCAGAATACCGATGATGATCATGACGACCAGGAGTTCGATAAGGGTGAAACCCTCTTCGCGCTCCTCCATGGACTTACGAATACGAGCGAGCACTTCCAACTCCTAGGGGTGAGCGCGGGGAGCCCCATGAAGAGGGCGGAAGTCCCGCCCTCGTTTCGAAGCCGCTCGGCTTTACAGGGAGTGGTTCGTCCAAAAGAGTGAATGGCTTGAGGATCTGCCACCCGATGCCGGAGCCAATCACCCGTTCGGCCCAGCGGCAGCGACGTTTTCCGACAGCTGACCCCTATGCGCGCCGGTCTCAGTCGAAGTCCCAGAACGTCGATAGCAGACTGTGGACGCTCAGTTACCGGGACGCGGGAAAGAACCATGGTGGCGGGTGCTGGTCTACCTGCGGCACCCGATTCTTTTGGGCTTCGTGCTGGCCTACACCTGGATGCAACGCTCATCCATGGACTGGGAGCTTTTAAGCAGCAGTTCCAAATCGTTGTTCGGGTCTTCTTCGCTTTCGTTGTACGCGGACCACGACTATCTGCAGGTCGGCGCCCCAGCACTGGCTGTCATCCGCCTGCTCACACTGCTGCCGGGTGGCGGCGAGACCGCGGCGCACCTGTTGCTCGCCGTGCTGGGCTGGTATCTGGTGTGGCTCGTGGAGCGCTGGTGCTTCCCGAAAACCAAGCTGTTGCGAGCCCCCCTGATCCCAGGGGTGACGACGCTCCTGGTCGGGCTGCCGGTGTTACTGGTGTGGACCTCGCTATCAGGCGGCTGCGCGCACGTGGAAGACGGGCTGACACTGCTGGCGTTCGCCTTCGCGACGCGAGCCACGTCGACAGGGCACGACACCCGAGCCGGGTTGCTCGTTGGACTGAGCGCCGCGTTCAAGCCCTGGGGCGTGGTCGCCTTCCCGATGCTGTCGGGATGCTCGCGAAAGCGCCGGGCGGTCCTCATTGCGGTAGCGGTAGTCGCGGCATCCTGGCTGCCGTTCTTCATCGGCGACCCGGCGACCCTGCGCGCCGCTGGGCATGGCCTTTTCGTACAGAAGAATTCGACCATCAGGATGCTCGGGATCGATAGCACCTATGCACCAACCTGGTGGCGCTCGCTCGAACTCGTAAGTGCACTAGCCGTCGCCTTTTTCGCGGGCCGGCGGCGTCATTGGGCGGTGGCCTTTGCCGCCGGCTGCACGATGCGGCTGCTGCTTGATCCGGCCGGCTTCGACTACTACATCGCCGGGCTTGTCATGGCTACTTATCTGACTGAACGCATGGTGGGGTGCAAGCCCTGGAGAACCCTCCTGCTGTGTCTGACCATGATGTCAGCGCAGAATTTCCTCTCCCCGGCCCAAAGCGTGCCGTTGCGATTCGCCGTTCTCGTGATCGTCCTTGGCGGCTGGCTGCATCGCCCGACCCGCTCGGTAAAGGCTCGCATCCCCGCCGCGCGTGATGCCTCCGAACAGCCAGTCTCGCTGGCCCGACAGCCCTGAGGGCTCTAACCAGCCGCTGATGCGGCTGGCTGCGAGCATGGAAAAGCTCCGCGCTGGGGGCCGGACGGAGTCTGCGGCCATGGCGAGCTGCCGAGCAATCGAGCTCAGACCTCACCGACAGTTCACCGGCATGCGTCGGCAAGCACTGGCATGCGCTGGGTGCACTGGCACAGTGCATGTCCTGTGCGCGGGTCCTGGCCTGGTTGCGTGTCGTCATGAAGATGGCGGCCCACGCCGCCCTGACCGTTGACACCGTTGGGCAACTGATGCCCCGCTATTACCAGGCCTGAGGAAACTGCCCTGCAACGTAAAAAGGACCGAGGGGCCGGTGGTTTCCCACCGGCCCCTCGGCTTGATTGAGCTGCGTTGCTGACTGCTAGTTAGCAGCTGGATCCGGCGACAACGCCGGCGCCCGAGTTGTTGCTGTTGAAGCAGAAGGACTTACCAGACTTGGAAAGGCCCACGATCATGTAGGTGGCGCCACCGGTCGCGACCGTGGCGGTGACCGTGGTCGTGTTGGCCGACTTCGACCAGCCGGTCAGACCGCTGATACCAGCAGTCGTGGTACCGGTGACGGTGCCCGCAACGTAGGCGTTGCTGTCGGTGAACACGGTCTCCTCGGCGGTGGAGGCGTTCTTCACGTCGGACTTGGTGCCGGCGTCATAGCCACTGTTGCGCTGGTTCAGGAACACCGGAATGGCAATCGCGGCCAGAATACCGATGATGATCATGACGACCAGGAGTTCGATAAGGGTGAAACCCTCTTCGCGCTCCTCCATGGACTTACGAATACGAGCGAGCACTTCCCACTCCTAGGGGTGAGCGCGGGGAGCCACCTAGAGAAGAGCGGAAGTCCCGCCCAACCGTATTGACTCACTGGATGACAATGTTTGATTCGGGTCGGGGCGGGTAACTCTTGAGCTCATCTTTTTGCCATCACTCGATTGGGTTACCCAAACGCTGCATACAGATCAATGCTCTGCTGCATTCCGCTTAGAGCTGCTACGCCAAACGGCTCCCAGCCAAAGCCGGGAGCCGTTTGGGAATGCTCGTGCAAGAGTCGGTATGGGGCCTATTTCACCAAGTTGAAGATCTTGAAGATAGGCATGTAGAGGGCCACGATCATGGCGCCGACGATGCCGCCCAGGAAAGCGATCATCAAAGGCTCGATCAGGGCGGTCAACGACTCCGTGGTGGCCTCGACCTCTTGGTCGTAGAACTCGCTGATCTTGTGCAGCATCGTGTCGAGGGCACCGGTCTCTTCACCGACCGCCATCATCTGCACGACCATCTTGGGAAAGACCTCGTGGTGAACCAGCGGACCCGCGATGCTCTCACCGGTGCGGACGCTCTCCTGGACGTCGCGCACCGCGCGGCCAAGCACCACGTTGCCGGTGGTGTCGGCCACGATGTCGAGGCTCTGCAGGATGGGCACACCGCTGTGGAGCATGGTCCCGAGGTTTCGCGAGAAGCGGCTCAGCGCCAGCTTCTGGAAGAGGCTTCCGAAGACAGGTGCCTTCAGCTTCAGCGGGTCGATGATGTTACGAACCTGATCGGAATGCCGCACCTTCTTCCAGACGAAGAAGGCAACAATGATTAACACCACGAATACGGGCGCACCCGTCCGCAATATCCCCGAAAGGTCGACCAGGATCTGAGTCGGCAAAGGCAGTTTTCCGCCCAGCTGCTTGAACAGCTTGGCGAACACTGGAACGATGAAGAGCATCATTCCGATAACGGAGACGATAGCCAGGCAGAAAACCACGACCGGATAGGTCATGGCTGCCTTCACCTTGCTACGGAGCTTGACCTCGGCCTCGTAGTTCTCGGCGACCTGCAAGAGCACCGCGTCGAGGAAACCGCCGATCTCGCCGGCCTTGGTCATGTTGACCATCAACGGCGGGAAGACCTGTGGTGAGTGCTTGGTCATGGACGCCGAGAGGGAGGAGCCCGTCTCGACGTCGCCACGTACCTCGCCGAGGATCTTCGCCAGGTAGGGGTTGGCGGTCTGCTCGGCCAGGATGTTCAACGCCCGCAGCAGCGAGAGGCCGCTGTTGATCATGGTGGCGAACTGGCGGGACATCACCGCCAAGTCCTTGAGCTTGACCTTCTTGCCAAAGCCCGGGATGGTCAGCTCGGTCTTCATGCCGGCGTTGTGCTTCTCGATGCTGATGGGCGCGTAGCCCATCTGCTTGAGCTTGGAAGCAACCAGCTCCGGTGACTCGGCCTCGAGCGTGCCGTTGATCATCTTCCCGGCGCTGTCGCGCACCGCGTATGCGTAGGTCGTGGCCACTGCGCCGTGTCTACCTCTCGTGAAGAAGGTCAGACCGCCCTACCCGCCGGCAACACGCCCGGGTTGAGAAGGCCCTGTTAGAGGTTCGGCCGACCGGATGGTCGGCTTGAGCCAAATGGAGCCGAAGGTCGTCAGATCCGTCCGCAAAGGTTCTTGAAGTCGTCCGTGTGGTGGCACTTCTCCAAGCCGGTCTCGTACGTGATCTTCCCGGCCTTCACGAGGTCGGCCAGATTCTGGTCCAGCGTCTGCATGCCGTACTTGGCGCCGGCCTGCAGGGCGGAGTAGATCTGGTGGGTTTTGCCCTCACGGATCAGGTTGCGAATGGCGTTCGTCGCCACCAGCACCTCCACCCCGGCGATCCGGCCGGTGCCGTCGTAGGTGCGGCACAGGGTCTGGCAGACGACGCCCTGCAGCGCGCCGGCGAGCTGCACGCGTACCTGCTGCTGCTGATGCGGCGGGAAGACGTCGATGATGCGGTCGATCGTCTGCGCCGCGTCCTGGGTGTGCAGGGTCGCGAAGACAAGGTGACCGGTCTCTGCTGCCGTCAACGCGACGGAGATGGTCTCGAGGTCACGCATTTCTCCGACCAGGATGATGTCGGGGTCCTGGCGCAGCACGTGCTTGAGGGCGGCGCCGAACGAGTGCGTGTCCTCCCCCACCTCGCGCTGGTTGACCAGGCACGACTGGTGCTGGTGGAGGAATTCGATCGGGTCCTCGACTGTCATGATGTGATCGCGACGGCTGCGGTTGGCCAGGTCGACCAGGCTCGCGAGAGTCGTCGACTTTCCCGATCCGGTGGGTCCGGTGACGAGCACGAAGCCGCGGGGGAGCATGGCGAAATTGGCGATGGTCGACGGGATGCCCAGATCTTCCAGCTTCTTGATCTCGTACGGGATGAGCCGGAATGCGGCACCGACCGCGTCGCGCTGGCGGTAGAGATTCACCCGGAACCGAGCGCGTCCCGGCACGGAGTAGGCGAAGTCGAGCTCGAGGACTTCCTCGAACCTCTCGCGCTGCTTCTGCGTGATGATCGAGTAGAGCAGCTTCTGCAGCACCGGCGCGGTCAGCTCGGGATAGCCGTCCATGGGCACCAGCTGGCCGTTGAGCCGCAGGGTCGGGGGCGCGCCGGTCGTCATGTGCAGGTCTGAGCACTTGCGCTCGAGCACCTGAATCAGCAGCCCGTTGAGGTCCCAGTCCCGCATGTCGGTGTTTTGCTCGGTGCCACGGGTGGTGCGGAACCCACCGCCGGCCTCCGGGCTGCCACCGGTCTGCGGCGCTGGGATGTTGACCGGAGAGGCTGCCTGAGTCGGTGGGGCCGGTGGGGCCGGCGGGGCCATGGTTGCGGTGGGGGCCCCCGCAGGCCGGGTCTCGTATGCCGCCGGCCCGGGTGAGAAGAACGAGCCGGGCTTTGCGGGCGCAGCGGCAGGTCCCTGCGGCGCGGGATAGCTGACGTTCGGCGCCGGGTAGGCCACGTTGGGGGCCGGCTGACCCTGAGGGGATGGCGCCGATAGCGGCGCACCCGTGGGCGGCGGGTACGCGCTGGGCTGGCCTTGCGGCGCCGCGAACGCCAGCGGCTGCGCGGAGTGGTCCGGCGCTGCAGGCGCAAGCGGGTACGACGTCGGCTGGACAGGGTAAGCCGCGGGCTGCACCGGCGGTCCTACCGGAGCCGGAAAACCTGCTGGGTTACTCGCGTCGGCCGCATACGGCGGCTGTGCACCCGCGTCTTCAGGCGAGTTTTCGTTGCGGCGCTGTTCCACGACCCCTCCAAGGCGGGGCCTCTGGCGACCCCGGGACGAGATCGGCTGATTTTGGGTGCTGCTTGAGGGCTAGCGCCCAAGCGCGTATGCCGCGACTGCTGCCGCTGCTGCCACGTTCAGCGAGTCAACCCCGTGCGCCATCGGGATACGGACCCACTCCGAGGCCGCCGCCAGCGCGGCCGGCGAGAGCCCGGAACCCTCTGCACCGAGCAGCAGCGCCAGCCGCTCCTGCGGTTCGGCGACAACCTCGTTGATGGCGGTGGCCCGGGCATCGGGAGTGAGCGCCAACACCCGCCAGCCCTTCGCGCGCAGTTCGCCGAGCTCGTCGGGCCATCGCTCGCAACGCGCGTAGGCAATCACGAACACCTGGCCCATCGACACCCGGACTGCTCGGCGATAGAGCGGGTCACCGCAGGTGGGGGCGAGGATGATCCCGTCGATGCCCAGCGCGGCGGCACTGCGGAAGACGGCGCCAAGGTTCGTCGTGCTCGACAATTCCTCGAGCACCATCAGCCGATGTGCGCCGCGCGCCACCTCCTCGACAGTCGCAAGCGGGCGACGGGCCACGGCCGCCAGCACCCCCCGATGGACGTGGAAACCGGTCACCGCTTCCAGCACGCCGTAGGAGGCGACGAAATGTGGCCCCGGCAGATCGGCGACGTCAGGTGCCCGCGCCTCCGACACCAGCAGCGAACGAAGCTGGTAGCCCGCCGCGACCGCGCGCCGCACGACCTTTTCGCCCTCGGCGATGAACAGGCCGTGCTCAGGCTCTACCTTTCGCCGCAGGGCCACATCGGTCAGCGAGCGGTAGTCCACCAGCCTCGGGTCGTCCGCGTACGAGATCCGGGCGATCTCGCTCACGACACGGATCTCACAAACGCAGGGGTCGCGCAGGCCTCACAGGCCAGGTGGGGTCGCGTCGGGGGTGACGTCGGGTGCTCGCAGCGCGCTCATCGCCGCCACCGTGCGCTGGAAGGACGCCGCCAGCTGCTGCTTGAGCGCCAGCGGAGTATTCGGGTTTTCGTATCCGGCGGCATCGTCGTAGATGACATAAGCGCCTGCCCGATCGACGTACGTCGGGGTGTAGGTGATGTTGCCGACGCTCCACTTTCCGGACGTGTCCACGAAGTGCAGGGTCACGATCACGCCGTCCTGCGACGACGTGGGGCAGCACTCGCCGGACTGGTTGGACAGGAAGTTTCCGGTGCCGTACACCACGTACTTGGTGCCGATCTTTTCGACCGGCTGAATGACGTGAACGTGCCCGCCGACGATGGCGTCGACATCCGGCGACGCGAGAATCTCAGTGGCCTCGGTGCGCTGCTCGGGGCTCGGGGTCGCCACGTATTCGTTGCCCCAGTGCATCTGGACGATGACGATCTGCGCACCCGCCAACCGGGCCTTGTGGGCGTCGGCGAGGATGGTCGGAACGTTGATCAGGTTCACCAGGTAGCTCTGGCCGGCCGGAAGTACGAAGCCGTTGAGGCCGTAGGTGTAATCCAGCAGCGCGATCTTCACGCCGCGGACGACGTGGACCTCGGGGAGGTCACCGGCGGCGGAGGTGGCGGTGCCGGCGTGTTCGACGTGGGCCGCATCCAGCGCGGCGATCGTCGACGCGACACCGCCCGCTCCCTGGTCGAAGCTGTGGTTGGAGGCCGTGGAACAACCGTCGTACCCGGCCCAGGCGATCGCGGGCGCGATCTCATGCGGGGAGTTGAAGACCGGGTAACCGATCAGGCCCACGTCATTGGCCGACAGCACCGTCTCCTGATGACAGATGGCCAGATCTGCCGCCGAAAGCTGCGGCTTTACCTGGGCGAACATCGGGCGGAAGTCGAAAGGCAGCCCGTCCGCGCGGCCGTTGACCGCCGCCTGGTCGAAGACCGGTGCGTGCAACAGGATGTCGCCGGTGAACGCCACGGTGATCGGCTTGGGTGGCGGCGGAGTGGTCGGCGGGGGCGTCGGAGAGGGCGAAGACACGGTGTGACTCGGGACAGGCGCGGCGCCGTTGGACGAGCCACCGCCGCTGGAGCAGGCAGCGATCAAACCGCCGGCCAGTAGGCACGTCCCGATGACTCTGGCGCCGGAGCGACGCCCGGCGGATCGTGGGAGCGGGCTCATGCTCGAAAGAGTCAGTCGGCGCACGCGACTCATCCTGCCTCCCGGTCGGCACATCCGACGCTTCGCTTCACGGCGTTTCAATGTCGGACTTTGCGAACCTCGCCCTACGCTGCCCGAAGTGAGACGGTCTCTACTCTTTTCGCGCCGGACGCGGTGCGCCGCGGCGATGGCTGCTGTCACCGCCGCTGCGGTGTCCCTCGGGGGCTGCGCCACATCCTCGAAGTCGCTGGCAGCACGCCCAACTCCGGCCAGCAAAGCGCCCGCCGCCTCCGCCGGGCCCGCGTCCACTCCTGCCCCGCCCGCGGCATCTCGGCACTCCGCGGGCGTCGATCCGAGCGCGAGCGTCAGCCCCGCCTCAAAGGCGCATCCGGTGGCTGCTCATCGTGTCCAAACCGTAATCATTGCCGGCGATTCGATCCCCGAGGATCTTGGTCCGATGGTGGCCGCGACCCTGAACGGCGCGGGCTTTGCCGTCCACACCGAGTCTCACCCGAGCACGGGTCTGGTCCGCGACGACTTCTTCGACTGGACGGCCGCGGCCAAGCGCCTCGCCACTGAACGTCCCGACACCGTGATCTTGCTGATGGGTGGAAATGACGTGCAGCCGGTCAAGCTGGCGAACGGTCAGTACGCCCAGCCGGCGACGCCCGCCTGGCAGGCCGAATACGCCCGCCGGGCCGGGCTCGTCCTTGCTGCGCTACGAGCCGGCGGCGTGCCCCGGGTCTATTGGCTGACCATGCCAACCACGACCCGGCCGGGCATGAACCCGGCGATTGCTGACATGGGCCAGGCGCTTCGGACCGCGGCCAAGGGGCAGCCCGGTGTGACGGTCTATGACACCGATGTCCTGCTCGGCGCCAACGCCGGAACTCCCGCGGCTCATCAGCCGGACGGGATCCACTTCTCGATCCTGGGCTCGCAGATGGTGTCCAACGCCCTGATCGGACGTTTGCGGCTCGACGCCCACTCCACCTGATCGTCCCGGGACAACCGCCCCTCCGGCCAGCGGGTCAGTCGGGATCGATGACGGTGTGCTCCGACCCGGGCTGCAGACCCCGGGGTTCGCGCGGCGCAGGCGGCTGGTAGGCCGCGTGATGGGAGACCCGCACCCGGGCAGGGGCGTTAGCAAGGACGACGGCCAGCCAGGGCAACATGACCGCGATCGCGATCGCCAACCAGCGCGCGGGGCCGTGAAAGAGCAGCGTGGCGGCGACGAAGCAGACCGCCCGAAAGACCATGGTGATGACGTAGCGACGCTCGCGGCTGCGGATCTCAGCGGTGCGGGAGGCGTCGATGTTTGTGATGAGCACGGATTCGCGACGCTCCCGGCGCCTGCTCCGCGATGAACCAAGCTCCGTCACACCGTCAGTGTGAACCTTTTATGACGTCACCGCACCTAGCCAACAGCTGCCAACCGCTGACTGGGCGAATCGGGGTCAGCGCCCCTGCCAGACGGGTGGCCGCTTCTCGGCGAAGGCCCGGGCGCCCTCCTGCGCGTCGTCACTGGTCATGACGGGACGCAGCACGTCGAGCTGGGCGGTCTGGGCTTCCTCGTCAGACCAGCCCCTGGCGTGCTGAACGATATTTTTGCTCGCGACGACCGCTAGTGGGCCGTTCGCCGAGATCTTGTCGGCCAGCTCCAGCGCTGCGCCCAGCGCGCCGCCGGTGGGCGTGAGCTTGTTGACCAGCCCCAGCTCGTAGGCCCGGCCGGCTTCCACCGGGTCACCGGTCAGGATCAGCTCCATCGCGACGTGGTACGGGATTCGAGCCGGCAGCCGGAAAAGGCCACCGGCGGCAGCGGCCAGCCCACGCTTCACCTCAGGAATTCCGAATTTGGCGGTGTCGGCCGCCGTCACCAGGTCACACGCCAGCACGATTTCGCAGCCGCCGGCCAGCGCCCAGCCCTCCACCGCGGCAATGAGCGGCTTGCGCGGGGTCGCGAAAGCCAGGCCGGCGAAACCGCGTCCCTCGACATGAGGCGACTCACCGCGCACGAATGCCTTCAGGTCCATCCCGGAGCAGAAGGTCCCTTCCGCGCCGGTGAGGATTCCGACGCTGAGGCCAGGGTCGCCGTCGAGGGTGTCCATGGCAGCAGCGATGCCCTCAGCCACGGCCTTGTTGATCGCATTACGCGCCTTGGGCCGGTTGATCGTGACGATCAGCACGGCACCGCGGCGCTCGGTCAGGACGGGATTGGCTTCGGACGTGTCCGGGGTTTGCGCGGACTGCTGGGCCTGTTGAGTCACGACGTTCATCTTGCCGCAGCGGGCAGGTCAGCTGGCGTCAGCCTTGGATAGCTGCGAGGCTCCGCGATGTGAAACGCGCAATCTTCGACGACGAGCACGATGCCTTTCGCCAGCTGTGCCACGACTTCTTACTCAAGGAGGCGGCGCCGCACACCGCCGAGTGGGAGGCAGCCGGCATCGTCGATCGGCGGATCTGGTCACAGGCGGGAGCCACCGGTCTGCTCGGCTTCGAGGTGCCGGAGGAATTCGGCGGCGCCGGGATTCGCGACTTTCGATACAACGCGATCCTCAGTGAGGAGATCGCCGCGACAGGCAGTGTCGGGGTCGGCTTCACGCTGCACAACGATGTCACGCTGCCCTACCTTTTGGCGTTGGCCAACGATGAGCAGAAAGCACGCTGGCTGCCGGGCATCGTCTCCGGTGAACTCATCACCGCCATCGCCATGACGGAGCCCTCGACGGGGTCCGACCTTCAGTCGATCCGCACGAGCGCGGTCCCGGTCGATCCGGCAACGGGTGGCGACGGCTGGATCGTCAACGGGTCCAAGACCTTCATCACCAACGGAATTCATTCCGATCTGGTCATCGTCGCGGCCAAGACTGACCCTGGGGCCGGCCATCGCGGGATGAGCCTGCTGGTGGTCGAACGCGGCATGGCGGGTTTCGAGCGCGGCCGAAATCTGGCGAAGGCGGGACTGCACTCCCAGGACACCGCGGAACTGTTCTTCGCCGACGTGCACGTGCCGCGGTCGAATCTGCTGGGCGAGGAGGGCAAAGGCTTTGGCTACCTGATGCAGAACTTGCCGCAGGAGCGGCTCTCGATCGCGGTCGCCGCCGTGGCCGGCATGGAGCGAGCCGTGGAGCTGACGACGTCCTACGCCAAGGCGCGCAGCGCTTTCGGCAAACCCATCGGCGCGTTCCAGGCGAGCCGTTTCACATTGGCGGAGATGGTCACCAAGACCCGGGCCGCGCGCAGCTACATCGACCAGTGCACCCTGGCGCTCAACGCCGGCGACCTGACGGCGGACGAGGCGGCTGGAGCCAAGTACTGGACCACCGACCTTCTTGCCGAGGTCACCGACGCCGCCGTCCAACTGCACGGCGGCTACGGCTACATGGACGAGTACGAAGTCAGCCGGCTGTGGAGAGATGCCCGGGTAACGCGCATCTACGGCGGCACGAACGAGATCATGAAAGAGATCGTCGGGCGGGCGCTGGGTTTCTAGCCCACTAGTGGCACTTGCCACTGGTGCTCAGGCTGGGGCGCTCCGGTGCCGACAATTGAGCGCAGCGGGGCCGCGCGTGAGCAACCGCCATTCCCACCATCATCCCTGCGATCTTGCGAGGTTTCGTGCCTGCTGCGTCACCGGCACTGCGCCGGCTGGCGCTTGCGGTGGCGGTGCTCTATGACGTCGACCTGCTGCCGCAGGACTCCGGGCTGCTGCTGACGGGAATGCCCGACGTCCAGGTGGAATGGCCCGTGCTGGCCAGAGTGGTAGAGGAAGCCCGGCGGCGCGTGGCCTCCGAAAGGGCCGCGATGGACGAGCTGGCCCGCTGGTTGATCGCGCGACGGGCGCTGGCGGCCGGAGCTGAACTGGCAGCTCGCGGAATTGCGGTCCAGCACACCGATCACCCCGGGCTGAGCTGGATCCGCGAGGTGATCCCGGGCGATGCGCTCTCGCTGGGATTCGGCTACGGCCCGCAGAACCTGCCGCTGCCGGCGGGAGTTCTGGAGCACACCGGCCGCGACGTCGCTGCTGCCTGGTCACGCGTTCGTCACGAACTCGAAGGGCTCGGGGTGTTGGCCGCGTCGCGCGAACAGCGCCGTCGCCAGGCGGCAATCCTGCCGCTCGGCGGGGCGGACGTGGTGACGTTGTTGGGTTCGCAGTCACTGCGCCGCGAGCTGGCAGCGGGCGAGGGCGATGGGCTGGCCGCGCTGATCGTGCCGCTGCGCACGCGCGGCTGGCGGGCCCATTCGATCAGTGACCCGGCCTATGGACCCGCGCTCGCCGCCGCGATGCCACCGGAGGAGCGCGGGTTCGAACGGCCGTTGCTCGTCACTGCGGAAGAGCTCAGCGAGGTGCGTGCCGGTGGCGATCCGATGCGCCTGCTGCGTGATGACGTCAACCGGTTCTAGCTCGACCTGACCGTGATCAGGCTTGTGCGGACTCCGGGTCGAGGGTCGGCTCGAGCCTGGCGACGGCTTCGGTGACCCGGCGGGCGATCGCCTGCGCCGACAGTCCCACATCGCTCATCACCTGAGCCCGCTTGCCCTGCGGCAGGAACGCCCGCGGCAAGCCGATATCGCGTAGCGGGGTGTCGACCTCGGCGGCCCGCAGCGCAGCCGCCAGCGTGCTACCCGCACCGCCTTGGATTCCGTTGTCTTCCAGGGTGATGACCAACCGGGCGCGGCGGGCCAGATCGACGAGCTGGTCGGCCACCGGCGTCACGTAACGCGGATCGACCACCCGTAGCTCGATGCCATGGTCAGCCACACGCTGGGCGACTTCGAGGGCCATTGGCAGCATCGCCCCGTAGGCGACGAGCAGCGCAGTCTCCTCCCCTACCGGCTCGCGCATGATGTCGAGGCTGCCCTCCCGCCGAAGCGCGGGAAGCTCGTCCGGCAGTAGGCCTTTCGGGAAGCGCACGGCGGTCGGACCGTCATCGCGCTCGAGAGCGTCGGCGAGGGCCTCCTGCAGCCGGACTTCGTCACGGGGTGCCGCCACGTCAAGTCCGGGGACGATCGGCAGCCACGACAGATCCCACATGCCGTTGTGCGAAGCACCGTCTTCGCCGGTGACCCCGGCCCGGTCCATCACGAAGATGACCGGCAGCTTGTGCAGCGCTACATCCATCAGCACCTGGTCAAAAGCGCGGTTCATGAAAGTCGCGTAGACCGCGACGATCGGACGCAGGCCGCCCATCGCCAGGCCGGCAGCTGACGTCACCGCGTGCTGCTCGGCGATACCCACGTCAAAGACGCGGTCGGGCCAACGCTTGGCGAAGGGTGCCAGGCCGACCGGCTCGAGCATCGATGCCGTGATGGCGACGACGTCAGAATGGCCGGCGCCGATGCGCAGCATCTCCTCGGAGAAGGCGGCGTTCCAGCTGCGCCCGACCGCGACGGAAACCGGCTGGCCGGTCCTCGGGTCACTGATGCCGACGCTGTGCATGCGGTCGGTCACGTCGTCTTCGGCCGGCTGATAGCCGGCCCCCTTGGTGGTCACGCAATGCACGATCACGGGTGCGCCGAAGTCCTTGGCCCGCCCGAGCGCGGACTCGATCGCGCCGACGTCGTGGCCGTCGACGGGACCGACATATTTGAGTCCGAGATCTTCGAACATCGCCTGCGGCTGCACGAGATCTTTGATCCCTCGCTTGATCCCGTGCAGGGCATCAAAGAGCGGAGGCCCGACCAACGGGGTGCGCGCGAGCACTCCCCGCACGACCTCGAGTACGAGCTCGTATTGGGGAGTCAGCCGCAGGCCGGCCAAGTGCTGGGCGAGCCCTCCGAGGGTGGGACCGTAGGAGCGGCCGTTGTCATTGACCACGATCACCACCGGCCGCTCGCCGCCGGCGGCGATGTTGTTCAGCGCTTCCCAGCTCATCCCGCCGGTCAGGGCACCGTCACCGACGACGGCGACCACATGGCGCTTCTCGCCGCGCAGCGCGTAGGCCTTCGCCAGCCCGTCGGCGTAGGACAGCGCCGTGGACGCGTGGCTGTTTTCGACGTGATCGTGAGCGGACTCAGCGCGGCTGGGATATCCCGACAGGCCATCGGCTTGCCGCAGGGTCTCGAACTCCCCCGCCCGGCCGGTCAGCATCTTGTGGACGTACGCCTGGTGACCGGTGTCCCACAGCAGCGTGTCATGCGGAGAATCAAAGGTCCGGTGCAGCGCGATGGTCAGTTCGACGACGCCGAGGTTAGGGCCGAGGTGCCCGCCGGTACGGCAGACCGCGTCCACCAACTGCTCCCGGATGTCAGCCGCAAGCTCGCTCAGCTGCTCCGCTGAAAGTGCTCGAAGATCGCCCGGGCCGCGGATGTCTGCCAGCACCGTCACACGATCAGTGTAGGGAAGGCCGCAGGCGCCCGCACGCACCGACCGTCGGCAAGCCGCCTGCGGGCTGGCCGGCCTGGACTGCTCTCAGGTGCCGTCCAGGCAACCGGCGACTGAAGGCAACAGCGTCACAGGTGACGCACCCCCGCCTTTCGCGGTCCAATCGGCGGGCTTCCACCCGGTGGTGCCGGCCTTGGCTACGGCCAATGAAGCAGGCCCGGCACCCGACACGAGCAGGACGCGCGAGGACAACCGGGGGTCGCGGACGTCCAGGTAATAGATCGCCCCGATGCCACCGGCGGCCAGCGGCCCGGCGAAGTAGCGCACGGACTTGATGGCGTACCCGCTTCCACCGGCGCTTTGCTCAAGGGCGGCAACGGCCTGCTTGTAGAAGTCGGTGCCAGGAGCGGGCTGTATCCATCCGTTGACACAGGAGGCGGACTTCGGCCCGGTCACTGTGGCGGCCGGAGTGGCGCCGGCCGAGGCACTAGTGGCAGGACTGCTGGAGGCAGCGGGACTCGTGGGCGACGGCGCGGTGGAGGCGGGCAGCGAGGACGCCCCGCTCACCGACTGCGGCGTGGACGAGGATCCGCAAGCCGCGACCGTCGAGAGGGCTGCCGCACACAGAAAGGCGGCGGCGGTGGTGACCGTCGGGCGACGCTGCACGCCTGTGAAGGTAGGCCACAGTCGTCAAAGTTTGGGGATGAACTGCTGCCCGGCGAGGGCGCGTTCAACGAGAGCTACCCCGCGGGCGGCCTTGTCGAGTCGCAGCGCTTCGCGTTCATACATGGCCAGCAGCGCGTCGACCCCTTCCGGCGGGATCGGCGCGGCGAGCTCGCGCACATCAGCTCGGGCCGTCGCTGCTCCGCGCCGGCAGGCTTGCGCGGCCGCCTCGACGTTTTCGCGGGCAACCCTGGCGAGCAGGACCGGCCAGTGCGAGAGCACCCGGTAGGCGCGATGGTCGGGTGGGCAGAGGTCATACAGCCAGCCGATGGCACGCCGTTCCCAGCCGTCGGCGCCCGGGGGTGGGACTTCGGCAGGCCAACCGGCGGGGACGGCCCCACTCACCGCGGCTCGCTCCCCTCCGGCACGAGCAGCGCGAGGGTCTCCAGATGTGCCGTCATCGGAAAAAGATCGCAGGCCCACAATGTCGAAAGCCGGTATCCCGCATCAGCAGCGGCGCGCAGGTCGCGGGCGAGGGTGGCCCCGTCGCAGGACACGTAGGCGATGGCCCGCGGACCCATACCCGCCAGCTGCCGCATGATCGCGGGGCTGGCGCCGGTGCGCGGCGGGTCCAGCACGACGACATCTACTTCCCGCCGAAGGCCTGGCAGCGCCGTCTCGACATCCGCCGTCACCACGGCCACGTCCAATCCTTGGCAATTGGCCCAGGCGTCCTTGGCGGCCGTCGGCACCTGTTCGACCGCCGTCACCGAGGCCCCGGCGCTGCTCAGCGCATACGAGAACAGCCCGGCGCCGGCATAGAGGTCGAGCGCCCGCTCGCCGGGCTTGGGCGCAAGAGCTGCGAGGACCGCCTCCGCAAGCAACTCGGGAGCATCTGGGTGAACCTGCCAGAACCCCCCGCGGCTGACTCGGAAATCGTGGCCCAGCGCCTCGTGGATCAGCACCCCGTCGTCATCGACCACCACCCGTCCGGTGGTGGGCGAAGCCGAGAACGCCACCCGCAGCCTGGGCTGGTGAGCCACCCGATGCGCCTCGGGTCCGGCGGCACTCCAGGCTCCAGCGTCCTCGATCAGCGGGTGCGTGATCGGACAGGTACGGACCCTTTCGACGGCATGAGAGCGGTGCCGTAGCAGTCCGCGGCTGCCATCCCGCCCCACCGAGATCTGCACCCGGGTACGCCAGCCGAGCCCGTCCGGCGTGGACGGCGCAGCCAGCACCTCGACCTCCCCCGGGTCGATTCCGCCGAGGCGGCTGAGCTGATCGCGCAGCACCGTGCCCTTGATCGCGCGACCTGCTGAGACTTCGGCGTGCTGCCAGTCGCAGCCTCCGCACCGGCCCGGCACTGCAAGAGCGCACGGCGGGATTACACGATCGGCAGACGCGGTCAGCACCTCCACCGTGTCAGCGCGGATGAAGCGCTTGTTGCTGTCGGTGACCGAGACCCGGACCACCTCACCGGGCAGCGTCCCGCGGATGAAGACGACTCGGCCGTCAGGCGCATGACCGACGCAATCGCCGCCCGGCGCCGCCCGCTCCACGGTCAGCTCGAGCAGCTCGCGCGCGGCGGCAGGGCGACGGGTCACGCCACCGGCTCGCGCGGCTCCGGCGCCTCATCCGTGGCCTCCGGCTCCAGTCCCCGCGCGATGGGCATCGTCCCGCGCCGCACATCGCCGGGGCGATAGCGATCTTCCGGCAGGCCCGCGCGCCGCTCGGAAGAGTCGAGTTGGTAGGGCACGCTGGTGACCATCACACCGGGTTCGAAGAGCAGCCTGCTCTTGAGCCGCAGGGCGCTCTGGTTGTGGAGCAGGTTTTCCCACCAGTGCCCGACGACGTATTCGGGGATGTAGACGCAGACGACGTCGCGTGGAGACTCGCGGCGGATGCGGCGCACGTATTTGATGACGGGGCGGGTGATCTCGCGGAACGGCGAATCGATGACGACGAGATCGATCTTGATATCGCGGGACTGCCAATCGTCCTGCAGCGCTTTGGTATCGCCGTCGTCGATGTTGACGGTGATCGCTTGCAGGACGTGCGGGCGACCTGCCTTGGCGAAGGCCAGCGCCCGCAAGGTCGGCCGGTGCAACTTGCTGACGAGTACGAGTGCGATCACCCGGCTCGGCAGTGTGGGCGGACCGGGCTCGGGAACCAGCTCCCGCGAGACCCGGTCGTAGTGACGGCGGATCGATCGCATCGTCATGAAGATGATCGGCATCGCGACGCAGACGATCCAGGCGCCCCGGGTGAACTTGGTCAGCAGCACGATCACCAGGACCGTGCCGGTGAGCAACGCGCCGGCCATGTTGATGGCCTGGCTGCGCCGCATGTGGCGCCGCTTGGCCGGGTCCTGCTCGCGGCTCAGGAGCCGGTTCCAGTGCCGCACCATGCCGCTCTGGCTGCACACGAAGGAGACGAAAACGCCGATGATGTACAGCTGGATCAGCCGGGTGACTTCCGCCTGGAAAGCCACGATGAGCAGCGTCGCGAAGCCGGCGAGCAGCATGATGCCGTTACTGAACGCCAGCCGGTCGCCGCGAGTGTGCAGCTGGCGGGGCAGATAACGGTCCTGCGCCAGGATTGACGCGAGCACCGGAAAGCCGTTGAACGCGGTGTTGGCGGCCAGCACGAGGATCAGGGTGGTCGTGATGGCGATGATGATGAATCCGAGCGACCCGGTGCCGCCGAACACTGCTTCGGCGACCTGGGTGATGACGGTTCGCTGCTCGTAACCCTGCGGTGCGCCGGTGAGCTGACTCGGTTCGGCGACATGCACGTGAGCCATCAGGGCGAGCGCCGTCACCCCGGCGAACATCGTGATCGACAGGACGCCCAGCAAGAGCAACGTGGTGGCGGCGTTCTTGCTCTTGGGCTTCTTGAACGCCGGGACGCCATTACTGATCGCTTCGACGCCGGTCAATGCCGTGCAGCCGGAGGAGAACGCCCGCAGCACCAAGAAGATCGTCGCCAGCCCGCCGAAGCTGCTGGTGGCCACGACCCCGAAACTGGCGCTTTCGGCGTGCAACTGCGTCCCGGTCGCGGCTTTGATCAGCCCGTAACCAATCATCACAATGACGGCGACCATGAAGGCATACGTAGGAATCGCAAAGGCGGTGCCGGACTCGCGAATCCCCCGCAGATTCAGCAGTGTGATGATCACCACAACCAGAACCGCGATCAGGACACGGTAATGGGACAGTGACGGCACTGCCGACAAAAAGTTCGCTACCCCGGACGACACCGACACCGCCACAGTCAGCACGTAGTCGACCATCAGAGCGCTGGCGACGAGGAGGCCGAAATTGCCGCCGAGGTTAGTGGTGGCCACCTCGTAGTCGCCGCCGCCGCTTGGATAAGCGTGGACATTCTGGCGATACGAAGCGACAACCGTCAGCATCAAAATGCCGACACAGACCGCAATCCATGGCGTGAAGTGGATAAACGCGAGCCCGCCCAACGAAAGAACGAGCAAAATCTCTTCGGTCGCGTACGCCACCGAGGACAGCGCGTCGCTGGCGAAGACGGGCAGGGCGATCTTCTTCGGCAGCAAAGTCTCGCCGAGCCGGTCACTCCGGACCGGCCGACCAACTACGCCGCGCTTGAGAAGGCCCGTGAGCAAAGCCACGGCGCGGAATGCTACGCGGCTCTTTACCTGTGCAGCGTGGCATCCGAGGCTAGTGTCCCAGCCTGTGCACGTCGTCATTCTTGGTTGCGGCCGGGTCGGATCGACTCTGGCGCGCAGCCTCACCCGCCGGGGCCATTCCGTCGCGATCATCGATCAGGTGCCAGGGGCCTTCGACCGGCTGGGTGAGGACTTCCCCGGCCAGACCGTGACCGGCGTCGGATTCGACCGCGACACCCTCATCGAGGCGGGCATCGAAAAGGCCGACGCCTTCGCCGCCGTCTCCAGCGGAGACAACTCGAACATCCTTTCCGCTCGGGTGGCACGCGAGACCTTCGGCGTGGAACACGTCGTCGCGCGTATCTACGATCCGCGTCGCGCCGAGGTGTACGAGCGGCTGGGCATCCCGACCGTCGCCACCGTGCGGTGGACCGCCGACCAGATCCTGCGCCGGCTCCTGCCGGAGGGGACGACGCCTGAGTGGACCGACCAGAGCGGCCGCATCATTTTGGCGGAAGTGCCGATCCCCGACAGCTGGATCGGCCATCGGATCAGCAAGCTGGAATCGGTCGCCGGTGTCCGCGTGGCCTGTCTGACCCGCTTCGGTGAGGGCACTCTCCCCGAGACAGGCACCGCCATCCAACACGGCGACACCGTGCACCTGCTGCTGGTGCGCGTCCAGATCAATGAAGTGGAACAAGCGATCGCGGCCGGACCGGAAGGCGCCTGATGAGCATTCCCACCGCGTCCACTCCGCTCGTGGGGGCCGTCGGTTCCCCGCGGTCTTCGCGGGAGCAGGAGCGTCCGGTTAAACGCGTTGCCATCGCCGGCGCCGGCAACGTGGGGCGTTCGATCGCCCTGGAGCTGCTCGACCACGGACATGAGGTGCTGCTGATCGAGCGGGAGCCAGCAGCCCTCAAGCGCAAGACGGTCGAGGGTGCACTGTGGGTGCACGGCGACGCCTGCGAGGTGGCAACCCTGGAGGAAGCCCGCCTGCAGGAGTTCGACGTCGTCGTCGCCGCGACCGGCGACGACAAGGTCAACCTGGTCGTCTCGCTGCTGGCAAAAACCGAATTCGGAGTTCGCCGGGTGGTCGCACGCGTCAACCATCCCAAGAACGAATGGCTCTACAACCAGTCCTGGGGCGTCGACGTCGCGGTGTCGACCCCGCGGATGCTGACCGCCCTCGTCGAAGAAGCCGTCAGTGTCGGCGACCTGGTCCGGCTGATGAGCTTCATGCAGGGCGAGGCCTCACTGGTCGAGGTGACCCTGGCCGACGACTCCCCGCTGGCCGGCCTGCGAATCGATGAGATCACGTTGCCGCCCGACACCGCGCTCGTCACGATTCTGCGCGACGGCCGCGTCGTGCTCCCGGTGCCGGAAGCCACGTTGGAAGGCGGGGACGAGGTGCTTGCGGTAGCCACCACCCCCGAGGTCGAGGAAGCGTTGGCCAAGGTGCTGGGCGGCAGCGCAAAGGTCAGCAGCTTCGCCAAAGCGGTCCACGACTCCACCGACGAAGGGACACCTGATCTCGGTGACGCCGCAGAATCGGGCAGCATCCTCTGACTGATCCGGTGCGGTCGTATCCGGGAGCGGCGATCTTGCCCGAGACGGAGCGGCCGGCAGACCCGCAGCCTTCACGCGAAGGCCGCGATTCCCATCGCGCAACCGCTCGCAGCGCCGGGCCCGTCGCCGCCTCGGGGGTGGTGGTCAATCTCGTCGTCGCGGGCACCACCCTGGCGATCGCCCGGCTACTGAACCCCAGCGAATACGGCACGTTCGTCCAGCTGGTCGCCGTCTTCTATGTCCTGACGATGCCTGGGCTGGCGCTCGGGATCGCCGTAGTGCGTCGCCTGAGCGAATGGCTCGCCCGACCCACCCGCCCGGGCGATGAGACCCGCGAGGCGCAGGCCGAGATTGCCGCCTGGGTGCACGCCATCCGCCGCAAGGTCTACCTTGGCTGCCTGGGCGCGTTCGTCGTGGGGGCGCTCCTGGCGGCACCAATCGCGCATCTGCTCGCCATCCACAGCACGAGTGGGCTGGTCGAGACTTTCGCCGCCGGGGCCCTCTGGACCGTCGTGTGTTTCGAGCGAGCGATCCTGCAGGCGCATCAGGCCTATCCCGCATTCGCGGCGAACCTCCTGCTGGAAGGGCTGGTTCGCTGCGCAGCCCTGCTGGCCGCCGTCGGTGTCGGGCTCGGCGTCACCGGCGCCGCTGCCGGACTCCTGATCAGCCTGCCCGTCGCGATCGGCCACGCCAGGTGGGAACAGCACCGGCTCGCGGCGCGCGAACGTGAGCAGGCGTCCAACGACACCACGGTGCGAGTACCGAACGAGCCTGCGCCCCTGGTGACGGAACCCGGGCCACAGCGGGTAGGCCGGGCCCGCCACGACGCGCTGATCGCGCTCGCCGCGCTCGGCCTGCTGGCCGTCTTGCAGAACGTCGACGTGCTGGTGCTGGGCCGCCGCGATCCGGGCAGTAGCGGCAGCTACGGTGCCATCTCCGTCGCGAGCAAGGCGCTCGTACTGATCGCCTTTGTCCTGGCCGGATTCCTGCTTCCGGAGGCGGCTACCCGGAGGGCTGCCGGCCACCACGCGCTAAGCCCGCTCTTCGTCTCGATGATTTTCATCGCGGTCCCTGCCGGCTTGCTGCTGGTCGCTTCGGTGAGCGAGGGACACGAACTGCTCTCCATCGCCTTCGGCAAGCGGCTGGCCGGCGCATCGGCTGCCTTTGCCCCCCTTGCACTGGCGATGACGTTGCTCGCCACTTCGGTGGTGCTGACGCACTATCTGCTCGCCGCCGGCTCCCGGGTAGTGGTGGTGCTGCTGCTGGTGGCCGCGATCGGCACGACCCTCGCGTTGGCCTTGGCCGGCAGCGGACCGCAGCGCGTGGCGTGGACGGATGCGGCCGCTCAGGGGCTCCTCGCCGTCGCCCTGGGCGTGCTTGTCGCGGCGCACCACCATCGGGTCCATCGCAGACCGGCCACCAGCCGATACCGTCCGCTTTCGTGACGCCCCCCTTTCAGCCGACTTTGGCCCGCAGCCGTGCGCTCTTCAAAGCTTTCGGCCTCGAGCAGACCGACCCCGCGCACTTCTACGGGATGGTCGCCGCCGACTCCGCCGCTCACGTCGGCTACTACGCGCCGCTGGAGGGGCAGCTGCTGCTGGACGTCGGAGGGGGCCCGGGCTTCTTCGCCGACGCCTTCCGCCGCGCCGGTGCGACCTACCTGGCGTTGGACGCCGATGCTGGAGAGTTGAGCTTGCACGGCCGCAGCCCGGAGCGTGGAACCACTGTGCTAGGCAGCGGAATGGAGCTCCCCTTCCGGACCGGCAGCATCGACATCTGCTTCTCCTCGAACGTGCTCGAGCACGTCCCCGAGCCTTGGAAGATGGCCGACGAGATGGTTCGGGTCACGCGACCGGGCGGCCTGGTCTTCCTGTCCTACACCGCCTGGCTTTCGCCGCACGGAGGTCATGAGACCTCACCCTGGCATTACCTCGGCGGCCGCCGGGCGCTGGCCCGCTACGAGCGCGTCAACGGAAAGCCCCCCAAGAACGTCTACGGCGAGAGCATGTACGCCGTCTACGTGCACGAGGCGTTGCGCTGGGCCAAAGGCCAGGTCAACGACGGTTCGGTCGACCTCGTCGAGGCCTTCCCGCGCTACCACCCGCGGTGGGCGTATCCAGTGCTGCGCATTCCGGGCGTCCGGGAGATCCTTACCTGGAACCTGGTGCTGGTGCTGCGGCGCCGGTAGCGCCAGCGGCTGCTCCCCATTACGAGCCAATGCCGCTCGGGTTAGCCACCTGTGGACGTCGCCAGGTGCACCGTCGCCGGCGGCAACGGCAGCAGCGGAAGGCCCATCAGGGTGCGTATGCCCCCCAGGAAAACCGGTGCGAGGTATTGGCCCGCGTTGATGTTGAAGTGGATCCCGTCGGTGTCACGGACCTGGTGACCGTCGATGTCGAGATGCCACTTACCGTCCGGGCTGAAGAACTGGTAGAGGTCGAGAACGACGACGTTCTTCGGGTGCTCCAGCGCCACCGACCAGACCAGCCGGTTGAAGGCCTGCACCCGGCTGCAGTCGTCTTGCGGCCAGCGCGTGCCGTCGGGGCGCTCCGGTCGCAGGTAGCAGGGGGCTGTGGCGAGCGCCACCTTGCCGCCTTGTGAGCCCAGCACGGCCACGGTCTTCTCGAGCTCGGCCTTCAGCAGCTTGTCGTAGACGGGCTGGCCGATATGCATCACCGTGCCGTTGACGTTGCGGTTGACGGTCTCCCAGCGGCCCAGGATGACCAGCGACACGTCGGGGCGCTGCACCGCGACGGTCTGGGACCAGAGCTGAGGCCAGTTCCAGCACTCCCCGTATTTCACTGGGGCCTGGTCACCGGGGCCGGCGCCGACTCCCGGCCCGATGCCGCAGCCGATGCGGGCGTCGTCGATCAGATTGACCTTCCACGCCGCCGCCCGCGATTCGACGGCAGTGGCGGCGGTGAACGCCGTGGAATCCCCGACGAGCAGCACGTTCAGCGGCTCGGCGGGCACCGGATTGGGCACGACTGCCGGCACGCCGCCGGGAAGCCTGCCCGGCTTGGCAGTGACGGCCGGCGCCTTACTGGGAGCTGTGGTGGGAGTCGGTTTGACCGGAGTCACCCGCTCGTGCGTCAGCGAGTCCGACGTCTGCGCCTGAGTCTTCGCGTACGTGTCGAGCGCCGAGGCGAACGACGCGGGACTCTCGTTGCTCCCATCCCGTGGCAGGGCAGACCAGGGGCCCGACACGCAGACCAACCCGACAACGGTGACGAGCGCGGCGGTAGCGAGTCGCCGGCCCGGCACCAGCCCGCTCATGACCGGGTACTCGACCATCGCGTAGGACAGCTCGGCGAGCACCAGCGATACGCCCAGCCGCAAGGCCAGCAGGCTCACGCCACTGAGGCCGGTGCGCTCGCCGGTGAGAAACAGGATGACCGGCCAGTGCCAGAGGTAGAGCGCGTACGAGATCCGGCCGATGTGCGGCAGCGGTGGAATCGACAGCAGCCGGGCCAGGGGGCCCCGCGGCGCTCGGATGAGAGCCGCCAGCACGATCGCCACCAGGACGGCGACGACCAGGAAGCCTCCGCGGTAGAGCAGCCGGTCCTGGCCGTTCACCATCGCAAAGACAGTGATCAGCCCGGCGAACGCCAACCCGCCGAATAGCGACCACCAACGCACCGAGCGGATCTTGGGTCGTACCGCATCCGGTGACCGGGGCAGCGGCAGGCAGGCGGCCAGCATCGCCCCGGTGAGCAGCGCGAGCGCGCGGGTGTCGGTGCCGTAGTAAAGCCGGGAGGCATCAACACCATCGAGTGCGCCGATGACGAGCCAGCTGGTGCTCGCGATGGTGCCGACGACCGCCAGGGCGAAGACGGCTACCCGCCCGGTGGCCACCCGGTCGCTGGGCCGGCGGCCGGCCCACCAGCGGCTGACTGCCACGACCACGACGACCAGCAGCGGCCAGAAAAGGTAGAACTGCTCCTCGACCCCGAGTGACCAGAGATGCAGCACCGGCGACGGGGACTGCGCGGACGCGAAATAGCCCTGGTGGGAGAAGGCGAACCGCCAATTTGCGACATACGCCAGCGCGGAGGCCACGTCGACCCGGACGCTCGAGATGTCCAACGACTTGTCGAGGCCGGCCCAGATCATCACCGCGATCAAGACCAGCAATAGCGCCGGCAGCAAGCGGCGGGCCCGGCGCGCCCAGAAGGCACCCAGCCCGACGCGACCGCCGCGACGCACTTCGCGCAGCAGCAGGCTGGTGATCAGGTAGCCGGAGAGCACGAAGAAGACGTCGACCCCGAGGAGACCGCCGGGCACCCAGGAGACACCGCCGTGGTAGAGCATCACGCTCATCACGGCGAGTGCCCTCATGCCGTCGAGGGCCCGCCAGCGCCCAGGGGCAGCAGACCTCAGACGCGGGGACGACTTCTTCGGTCCGGCGGTCGGACTTTTCGCCGACCTTGTGAGGAGCCCCGACGCCATCACCCGAAAAGGCTCCCGCGACCGTGCCGGTAGTGCTGGCGGGAGGCGCTGAGCCGCTTCTCGACAGACCGTGGCACCCCAGCAGACTACAAGCCCTCGGTGTTACCGATGACGGTCCCCACGGTCTTTACACCGGCCGGTTTCTCAACCTCTCGTCAATGGTGAGCGGAACTCACGGCAAGCTGACGCAGCTCGGGCAGCAGCTGCGCCGCCACGGGTGGAATGGCGCTCTTCGGGAAATGGATGCCGTCCGTGCTGCGAATCGTTTCACCGTCGAGCGTGTCCGTGAAACGACCGCCCGGACACACCATCGCCTTGAGGTCAACCACGGTGGCTTTGGACGGGTGCCGGGCAGCAGCCTGGTGCAGCAACTCATTGAACCGGGCGAGACGCTGGGGCTCATTTTCGGGCCACAGGGCACCGCTGGGGCTCTCAGCCGGAGCCGTGCAGGGCGTGGTGAGCAACGCAACCCGGGCTCCCCCGGCCGAGAGCACGTTGATCAGCAGATCCAGCTGATGGGCGAGGTAGGCGTCGTAGCCGGGCTGGGTGATGTGTTGCCAGCGCCCGTCGCGCATCCGGTCCATCAGTTCCCACTCACCGACCAGGACGGCCACCACGGACGGATGGTCCTGCTTCACCTGCTGGGCGCGCAGCTGCGGCCAGCGCAGGCAAAAGCTCGGGTCATTGGAATCGGTGCCGCGAAACCGTCTGGGGCTGCCCAGCGCGATGCCGCACCCGAGCAGTCCCGCGTTGCCGATGTGAATCGAGTACGGCTGCTGATTGCGCGCCAGGGCATCCGCCAGCGACAGGGCGACACTGTCACCGACGAAAAGCACCCGACTTGCCCCGGGCGGGCTCGGCAGGCCCAGCGAAGTATCCACCAGAGGTGCATTGACCGGGGGCAGGTTGAGCGCTGGAGGGGCTGCCACGACGGGGACGGCCGGCGCCGGAGTAGCGGCCAGCAGCAGGCCGACCAGGGCCGCAATCGCGATCGGCGCGGTGAACTGCGGCTTGGGCAGCCGCAGCCGGCCGTGGCGGATGGGCAGCTCGACGAAGTGGTAGCTCAGCACCGCCAGGACCAGGGTGACACCGCACCTCAGCGCGAGGAGCCCGCCGCCCGACAGGCCGGTCCGCTGATGGGTCAGCAGCAGGAAGATCGGCCAGTGCCAGAGGTAGATGCCGTAGGAGATGAGCCCGATGTAGCGCAGCGGCTGTGTGGAGAGGGCGCGCGACAGGATCCCGCGGGGAAAAAGCGCAACCGAGGCGATGATGACGACGACACACGCGGCCAGCGCGAGGAAACCCCCGCGGTAGAGGCCGGTCGACTGACCGGGGACGATGCACCAGAACCAGCCAACGGCGGCGGCAGCAGCCAATCCGGCGACCTGCAGCGCAATGCCCGCCCGGCGGCCCATTTCCCAGTTGTCCGGGCGACCCACGAACCAGGAGCCGAGCGCC
Source organism: uncultured Actinomycetota bacterium (assembly GCA_963839015.1). GTDB lineage: Bacteria > Actinomycetota > Actinomycetes > Frankiales > Frankiaceae > DATAZK01. Next base: position 86,411 of record CAWITL010000009.1, read on the forward strand.
GCGCCGAGCAGGAGCGGGATCACCCGCGTATCCGTGCCGTAGTAGAGCCGGTCCACCCAGACCCCGGCCAGCGACTGGATGAGCGTGGCGGTGAAGGCCAACGCCACCAGGCCGAGTGCCCAGCGCATCACGCTGCGACCCCGCCACAGCAGCAGCGTGACCACCGGCGGCCACACCACGTAGAACTGCTCCTCCACGGACAGCGACCAGGTGTGCAGCAGCGGCGACGGGGCGGTGAAGGAGGCGAAGTAGCCCTGCCCGGAGAATGCGAAATGCCAGTTGGCGACGTAGAACATGGTGGCCAGGGCGTCGCCACGCAAAGTGGTGGTCTTGGTCTCCAGCAACAGGCCCCAGGTCACCACGACGAAGAGCAGGACCAGCAGAAACGCCGGGAGCAGCCGGCGCAGACGTCGGATGTAGAACGCCCCGAGCTTGATGGCGCCGCTACGAGAGTGTTCGCTGACCAGCAGCGCCGTAATCAGGAATCCCGACAGGACGAAGAACACGTCGACCCCGAGGCTGCCTCCCGGGATCCAGGAGATGCCGGCATGAAAGAGCAGCACCGCAATGACGGCGAAAGCGCGGATCCCGTCGAGCGCCGGGATCCGGGGAATTCCCTTTTTTGGCCGGTCGGCCGATGGGACAGCTGCCGGTGCCGGCGGCCCGGTTAGCTCCGGTGAGCGGACACCCGACACGGCATGGACAGTACAAGCGTCAGCTCAAGGACCTGCGGTAGCGTCTTGGCGGCACCAAAATGACCGGCTCCAGACCGTTCGGGGAGCGCAAGCATCACTGTAGGGAGTCCGGGAGGCAAGCATCTCCTCGAGTACGTACGCGCCGGCCGGGGGTGCAGGCGCCGCGGCTCCCGAGCAGGAGCGCTCCAGCGGAGCGCCGGGTGCGCATCGCCCGGGGTCGGTCCGTCGTGCCCAGCAGGAGCGCGTCGGTGCCCGGGGATTTCAGCACATCCCCGCCCTGGACGGGCTGCGTGCGTTCGCTGTCCTTTGCGTCATGGGCTACCACGCCGGGGTCTCGTGGCTGCCGGGCGGGCTGCTGGGCGTGGACGTCTTCTTCGTGCTGTCCGGCTTCCTGATCACGAGCCTGCTGCTCACCGAGAGGTCTCGGAGCGGACGGATCAACCTCCCGCATTTCTGGGGTCGCCGGGCCCGGCGGCTGCTTCCGGCGATGGCCATCCTGCTCGCGTCGATGATCGCCTGGGCGGCCTTCGTTGCGCCGCCGTCCTCACGGGCGTCATTGCGCGGGGACGCCTTCTCCACCCTCGGTTACGTCGCCAACTGGCGGTTCATCTTCTCCGGCCAGGGCTATTTCGATCACTTCGCACCCCAGTCGCCGCTGCTGCACACCTGGTCGGTCTCGGTGGAGGAACAGTTCTATCTGATCTGGCCGATCCTGCTGCTGCTGGTGGTCCGCTGGGGCCGGCGCGGCGTCTTCAGCCTGGCCGTCGTGATGGGCGCGGCGTCGGCCATCCTGATGGCGGTGCTGTCGCTGGACGGCACCAGCCCTGACCGGCTCTACTACGGCACCGACACCAGGGCCCTCCCCCTACTGCTGGGCTGTGCGTTGGCGGCCATGCGACCGCCCGGCGGCATCGTCGCCTCCGTGTCGAATGTGGGCACCGCCCGCGAGACCCGGGTGGTGCGCTACGGCCTGATGCTGATCGGGTTCATCGGCGCGGCCGGGTTGGTGTACTGCTGGCTGCGCATTCCCGATCGCAGCACCTGGCTGTACCGCGGCGGCTTCGTGGTCGTCGCCGTGGCGGCCAGCGCGGTCCTGCTGTCCTGCAGCGACGCTCCGCGTGGACCGGTCGCGCGGGCGTTGTCGTTTCGGCCACTGATGTACATCGGGGCCATCTCCTACGGCCTCTACCTCTTTCACTGGCCGATCTTTCAGCTGCTGACCCATCAGCGGACCGGCCTGACGGGCCCGGCGCTGCTGGGCGTTCGGTTCGCGGCGACGTTCGCGATCGCGATCGCGTCCTACCACCTCCTCGAGCAGCCCATCCGCCACGGCGCGCTGTCACGCGCCAGGCTCAAGGCCAGACTGCCGCGCCGGCTCAAACCGGCCAGCGGCGTCTTCCTGCCGATCACCTGCGTCTTAGTCGTCGCCGGCCTCATCTTCGGGCTGACCCTCACCACCACGGGTCAGGCGGCCCCCGCCCAGCTGGCGCAGGGGAACGGAGGCGCCGAACCGCTTCCGAGCACGCAGCCCCCGCCGCCGAAGCCGCCTCCGCTCAACTCTGCGCAGCTGGCCGTACTGGGCCGGCCGCTCCGAGTGCTGCTGGAGGGAGATTCGCTGGCCTACACACTCGGCTTGGGCCTCGGAGACGTCGGCAATACGGACAACTATCACGTCTACAACCTGGGCCTGCTCGGTTGCGGGGTCGCCCGGGGCGGGCCGTTCCGCGACGACCGGGGCGAAAACGAGCCCAACCCGGACTGCGAGAACTGGCCGCAGATCCGCGCCAACGACGTGCACACCTATGACCCGGACGTCGCGGTACTGCTCACCGGACGTTGGGAGGTCCTCGACCGGGTGCACAACGGCCAGTGGATGCACGTTGGCCAGCCGGTGTATGACGCCTACCTGTCCACCGAGCTCGACCTGGCCATCAAGACGCTTTCCGCGGGCGGGGCGAAGGTGCTCATGCTGACGACGCCGTGCTTCGCCCCCCAGGAGGAGCCGAACGGCTCCATCTGGCCCTTCGACGACCCGGCCCGGCTCAACAGCTACAACCTGCTGGTCAGGCAAGCCGCGGCACGATTCCCCGGCGTCGCCAGCGTCGCCGACGTCGACGGCATGCTGTGTCCCGGCGGGAAGTTCCAGTCCGCGATCAACGGCGTGACGGTGCGCAACTCCGACGGTATTCATATCTCTGAAGCCGGCGGCGTCTACGTCGGCCAGCGGATCAAGGCGCAGCTGGTGGCGCTCGGATCAGTCAAGCGGGCAGCTCAGGCGCGCAACACCCAAGCCAACGAGTCCCATCCCGCCGCAGCCTGACTCGGGTAAGCAACCTCAGCTCAGATATGCGCCGCGCGCTCGCGCTGACGTCGCAGCCAACGGTGGCCGACCGCAATGCCAGGACGTTCGATCAGCAGGTACGTGACGGTTGAGACGGCGATGGTGACGACCACAGCGGTCAGCAGGAGCCACAGGAACGGCGAGTGCAGCACCTTCCACGAGGTCCACTCCTGGATCTGGCGCACCACCAGCTGGTGCCAGAGGTAGATGCCGTAAGAGACCAAGCCGATGAGTGCCATCGGCCGGCAGGCCAGCAGCCGGCGCACGGCCCCGGTGCGCTGGTTGCCAAAGACGGCCGGCAGCAGCAGGAAAAAGCCGAACAGCCCGTAGAGCACCTCGCGGGCGAGGTCGGTGCCCGCTCCCCCGACGGCCAGCGGAGCGGTCGTGAGGCCCACCTGCGTCGACACCAGCCAGAACACGAAACCCGCGATCACCCAGCAGCCGATATCCGCACCCGGCTTCGTCATCACCCGCAGCACCCTCGGCAGCTGACCCGTCTGGCTGACGTAGCAGCTCACGACGGCAAGCCCCATCCCAAGCGCGAAGTGATCGCCCCACGAGGGCAGCCAGCTGCGCGCCGTCTGGGTGGCGCCGATCGGGGCCGCCACCACCCACCAGCGAAACGCGAGGCTCGTGACGTAAAACGCTCCCAAGACCAGCAACTCGCGGCGCAGCACCCCTTCCGGATCGTGCGCACGCGCCCGCCGGCTGTCCAACTTGCGCATCGCGGCGGCCCAGACCGGAAGCATCAAGTAGAACGTCACCTCGATGCACAGCGACCAGGCCTGGGTGATGCCGTGGAAGACCCAGTGCCGCGAGTAGACCTGCAGGAAGAATGCGTTCTCCAGGAATCCGCTGATCCCATGAACGCTGCTCCATCCGGTGAACAGGTAGGTCACGATCAGCGCCACCCAGTACAGGGGCAGGATGCGCAGCGCCCGCCGCAGGAAGTAGCTGCGCACTCCGGGGCCGGGCCGGCCCGCCATGGCGGCCGCCGCGAACGGTCTGTAGAGCAGGAAGCCGGAGATCAGGAAGAAGACCGAGACGCCGATCTCGCCGCGGGAGGTATAGGCGCCGGCCGAGGAGCGGAAGGTGAATCCTGAGGCGGCGCCGACGTGCACGACCACTACGAGGAGCGCCGCTATAGCGCGCAGCCCGTCGAACCCGGGCAGGAAGCCGGCCGACTTCTCGCGCGCCTGACCGGCCGCCGCTGACGCTTGTGTTTCCCCGCTCGCAGCGGTCGGCGCGGCCGGTGCCGTCATCGGGTCACACCTGCGCCGGGTCGGGCTCAGCGCCCTCCGGGCTCCCGCTGCCCCCGGCGTCTCCTGCCTCGCCAGACGCTTCGGTGCCGGCAGCGACAGCCGAATCACCCGATCCGAGGACCGCCTCACCCGCGGGAGCGTCCCGTCCCTTACGCCGTTCTCGGATCTCCCAGAGCCCCGCGAATCCGGCGGTCGCCATCAGCACCAGGGCGACCTCGGCACTCGCTCGATAGCGACTCTGCCCGAACGTGAGCGCTGTCGAGATCACCACGTTGACGATGAGGGCGATGCAAGGCGTAACCGGGATCTTGCGTCTTCGCATGACGAAGATGCCGAAGACCGAGGCGATCTCCAGCGAATACAGCATGATCAGCCCGAAGCGGCCCCAGTTGAGCGGCTTGGTCTCGATCTGCGAATCCAGCTGGATGTTCTGGCCCGGCCGGTAGAAGCCCCAGGTGCGGCCCTCGCGTGCCAACGTCAGCATCGGGAGTTCGCGCTCATGGGCCTTGATGAAGTCGAGCGCGTCCTTGCGGTAGATCTCTGCCTGCAAGGACAGGTCTTTGTAGACCCGTGGCTTGTAGATGACGCAGATCGCCGCCCAATAGCCCCGGAACGCGCCGTAGTAGGTGGTGGGACAATTCGCCGACAGCAGCGTGACGTCAAATCCGCTGCTCACCGTGACCGGCTTGGCGAAACGCGAGAGGTTGTAGCCCACCCACGGCGCCAGCACAGCGACGGTCGTCAAACCCGAGGCGAGGATGAGCGTGATCCGGCGCTTCCACGGCATCTTCTTCATCCACAGCACCATCGGGACCATCATCAGCACCGGAAGCAAGATGGCCTCGGCCCGCGACAGGGTCGCCAGCGCGATGCCGGCGCCGAGCCAGCAGGCTGATCCGACCGTGCGTTTGTTCCAGAAGCGGTAGGCGAAAAGCACCGTGATCGCCGTGGTCAGCTGTGCCGTGCCCTCGGAGAGCACCCCGCCGTCGTTGAACCAGAAATACGGGTAGATGGCCACGATGACGGCGGCGAAAATCCCGGCGCCCTTACCGAAGAGTTCCTTGGCCGTGTAGCCGATGACAAAGATCGTGCAGGTGCCGATCAGGGCCGACAGCACCTGGTGATCGGTGTAGCTCGACAGCCCCAGGAACGATTCGGCGGCCAGAATCACGATGTAGAGCGGCGGGTGCTCGGCGGCCTGAACGACCCACCCGCGCTGGTAGTAGTCGTAAGGCTGAATGAACCCGTGCCCGGTGGCCAGCAGGTTAGCGCCGTAGTGGTAGTAGAACGAATCGCCACCGATGTGCACGTGGTACTGGTAAATGAAGATGTAGCCGAGCCGAACGACGAGGCCGAGCAGCCCGATCGCGATCATGCCATTCCACCACCGGGAGGGATGGCGGAGGCGGAGCGGCACGCGGGCAGATTATCTGGCGTGCGCCCCTCGCGGCTTGCTGCCACGCCAGGTCCAGCGGGGATGCCCGCCGCAGGGCGGGTCGCACCCTAGGCTGGCGGTGTGTCCACACCGCCCACACAGGAGCAGGTGCCACCCGGTCGCGACGCGCGCCGGTCGTTGCTGGTTGTGGTACCGGCCTGGAACGAGCAGGCCTCGGTAGGACACGTGATCAAGGAGATCGGTTCGGCCTGCCCGCAGGCTGACGTGCTGGTGGTCGACGACGGCTCCACGGATGCGACCGTCCGGGTCGCCAAACAAGCCGGCGCCGCGGTGCTGAGCCTGCCCTACAACCTCGGTGTCGGAGGAGCGATGCGGGCCGGCTTCCGGTACGCCGAACGAGCCGGCTACCGGGTGGTGGTGCAGGTCGATGCCGACGGCCAGCACGACCCGGCGGCGATCCAAACGCTGGTCGACGCGCTCGACACCGCACCTGGCGCGGACGTGGTCGTGGGAGCCCGGTTCGCCGGTGAGGGCGCCTACAAGGTCGGGCGGGCCCGCCGGACGGCGATGCGCCTGCTGGCGTGGATGCTCTCGCGCATCACCAAGACCAAGCTGACCGATGCCACTTCAGGCTTCCGGGCCACCGGGCCGCGCGCCTTGCCGCTCTTCGCCCGCAGCTACCCCACCGAATACCTGGGCGACACCCTGGAGTCGCTCGTGATTGCGGCCCGCTCCGGCTGCACCTGCCGCCAGGTACCCGTCGTCATGCGGCCGCGCTACGCCGGTACGCCCAGCCAGTCGGCCTGGAAGTCCTTCGCCTACCTGGCCCGTGCTTTCCTCGTGCTGATGTTGGCCGCTGTCCGGCGCTGGCCGCAGCTGTCACCGGAAATCGCCACCCGGCCGGATGAGGACCATGGCTACGACCAGGGGCATGCCCGTGAAGTCTGAGAAGGAGCTGCCGTGATCCGCACGCATGTGATCGCTGCCGTCTGCGGCTTCCTGGTGCTCGCCTTCATGGTCGAGCTCCTTCGCCGCCGACAGCTCCGCGAGAAATACGCGATCCTGTGGCTCGGAGTGAGCCTGGTCGTAGTGGTGCTTGCGGCGTTCCCCAGCCTGCTGAACTGGCTCGCCCACCAGCTCGGCATCTATGACCCGCCGAACCTGCTGCTGTTCTCGGCCGTGCTGGTGCTGCTCCTGGTGGCCGTCCATCTGTCCTGGGAGGCGAGCCGGCTGGAAGAGGAGACCCGCACCCTGGCAGAGGAGATCGGACTGCTCCGGATGCAGGTGGAGTCCCTGCACCCGGACCCGGTGGGGGCCAATGCGACCAACGCGTTGAGGGCAGCTGAGTCCCGCGACTCCCTCGACAGCACCCCCTAGCGCGAGCCCCATGCCCTCGGCTGACATCACCGAATCGGCTTTAGCGCCTGCGACGGAGCCGGCCCGGCTCACCGCACCGGGACGGCTGCCCCATCTGGCGCCGCTGGACGGCCTGCGCGCGCTCGCCGTAGCAGGGGTGCTCGCCTACCACACCGGGGCGAGCTGGGCGGTCGGGGGATTTCTGGGCGTTGACCTGTTCTTCGTGCTGTCGGGCTTCCTGATCACCGGCCTGCTCGTGACCGAATGGCAGCGCCGAGGGGGCATCAACCTGCCCCGGTTCTACGCCCGCCGGGCGTTGCGTCTGCTGCCGGCGGTGCTGGCGATGTGCCTGATCCTGCTGATCATCGGGCCCGTCGCCAGCGGCACCGAAGCCCGAAACGCCTTGTGGAAGGGCGTCGCCGGCACCATGTTCTACTTCGCGAACTGGCAGCAGGCGTTTGGGATGCTTCCCCTCTACCAGCTCACCGACCACACCTGGTCGCTGGCCATTGAGGAGCAGTTCTACCTCTTCTGGCCCCCGATCCTGCTCGCCATCATCTGGTGGGCGAAGCGCCGCGGGGTCGACCCCATGCGGTCAGCCCTCACCTTCGCGATAGCCCTGGCGGCGGGTTCAGCCCTGCTGCGGCTGGCACTGTGGTCCGGCACCGCCTCCGAGGCGCGGCTCTACTACGGCACCGACACCCGCGCGGATTCCCTCCTGATCGGGTGCGCCGTGGGTATCGCGTATTCCACCGGGCGCTTGGAGTGGGGCCGGCGTCTACTGCCCGCGCTGGCGCCGTTCGCGTTACTGGGGATCCTGGCGTTATTCGCCTTCGTCCACCACGACTCCGAGACCCTCTACGTCGGCGGACTCACCGCCGTCGCGCTGCTGGTCGCGGTGCTGATCGCCGGCCTTGTGCTGCGTCCGAAAAGTGCGGTGGGCCGGCTGCTCGCGCTCGCCCCGCTGGTGGCCATCGGCCGTATCTCCTACGGGATCTACCTCTGGCACTGGCCGATCTATCGCTATCTACATCCGGCGGAGCTCGGCCTCGGTTGGTGGCAGACCCAGGTGGTCCGCGTGCTGGTCACACTCGCCGTCGCCACAGCGTCCTATTTTCTCGTCGAACTGCCGATGCTCCGGCTCCGGAAGCGCTTCCAAACCGTCTGAGGGCAAGGGAACGTTGATCAACAGGCTTTGGATCAACAGTGCCTTGCCTTCCGGCTCGTCTTCAGCCCGCGTGGCTGAACGCCCCAGGGCTTGGGACATGACAGGCTGTCGGAGTGCCGCGCGCGTTGATTACCGGAATCACCGGACAAGATGGGCTCTACCTCGGTGAGCTGCTCGTCGACAAAGGCTACGAGGTCTTTGGGCTGGTCAGAGGTCAGAGCAATCCGAAGGTGGCCTTGGTCGAGCGGCTCATTCCCGGGGTGAATCTGCTCGAAGGCGATCTCACCGACCTGCCTTCGCTGATCGGCGCCATGGAGGTCGCGCAGCCGGACGAGGTGTACAACCTCGGCGCCATCTCCTTCGTCGGGCTCTCCTGGAAGCAGGCCGAGCTCACCGGAGAGATCACCGGCATGGGGGTGCTGCGGGTGCTCGAAGCGATCCGCATCTCCACCCAGAACGACATGAGCCGGGTCCGCTTCTACCAGGCGTCGTCGTCGGAAATGTTCGGCAAGGTGCGTGAGGTGCCGCAGAGCGAGACCACACCGTTTCACCCACGGTCTCCCTACGGTGTCGCCAAGACCTTCGGCCACTACATGACCGTCAACTACCGGGAGTCCTACGGGGCCCACGCCACCTCGGGGATCTTGTTCAACCACGAGAGCGAGCGCCGCGGCCACGAGTTCGTCACCCGCAAGGTCACGCGAGCCGTCGCCCGCATATCGCTCGGCCTACAGGAGACCATCGCGCTGGGAAACCTCGAGGCGCGCCGCGACTGGGGCTTTGCCGGTGATTACGTGAAAGCCATGTGGGCAATGCTCCAGCAGGATGTGCCGGACGACTACGTCGTGGCGACCGGATCCACGCACACCATCCGTGAGCTGCTGGACGTGGCCTTCGCCCGCGTCGGCATCTCGGACTGGGACAAGCACGTGACCCAGGACCCGCGCTTCTTTCGCCCGGCCGAGGTCGACCTGCTGGTCGGCGACGCGAGCAAAGCCCGCGACGTCCTCGGCTGGGAACCCCGGGTGAATTTCCAGGAGCTCGTGGAGCGCATGGTGGATTCTGACGTCAAGATCGAACGCACCGCGGAGCGAAACCGCGAGTGAATGTGGGTGACAGGGGCAAGGCAGCGGTAATCTGCTGTCCAGCCTGTGCCTTATAGTCAGTCCCTTTTCGGGGGCACGTCGGGAGTTCGCTGCTTGTGAAGGTGAGCGTACGGCCGACCGTCGCGCCGGCAGCCGGCGAGGTGACCGTCGCGAGCACAGCTGAAGCTCCCACCGTCTCCCCCACGCGCGCCGCCGTGCGGGGCGCGAGCCCGATCGCGGGCGCCGGCCTGATCGCCAATCTGGCGAATATCTGCGTCACGCTGGTTGTCGCCCGGCTGCTGACGACCCGTGGGTACGGCGGTCTGAATCAGCTGATTGCCATCTTCTTCGTGCTATCGATCCCGGGTTCGGCGCTCCTTGTCGGCATCGTTCGGCGAGTCACTCTCTGGCAGCGCAACGGACAGAGTGCCCGGGTCGCCGGCTGGGCCCACCGCACCCGCCGGCGCGCCATGATCGTCGTCCTGGTCTGGGCGGTGATCGCGATCGCCATTCGCGGTCCGCTGTCAAGCGCGCTCTCGCTCCCTGGCCCTGGTGGCCTTTCCGAGACGCTGATCGCTGGCGCCGTCTGGGGGGTGCTGTGCATCGAGCGCGGGCTCCTGCAGTCCTCCCACGCCTACAAGGCGCTCGGTGGCAACTTGCTGGTCGAAGGCCTGACCCGCTGCTTCCTGACGCTGGCCCTCGTGGGGGTGGGGCTAGGGGTTTCGGGAGCCGCACTGGCAATCCTGCTCTCCGTGCTCTTGGCCGAGGCGCACGCGCTCGGCGCACAGGGGGTAGGGCGACGTCTTGCGCTGCGCCGAGCCGCGCAAGACAAAACTCCCACCAACCTCACAGCCACCACGAGTTCTGGCGCTCCCGAGGTGCAATCCGCCGCCGCCTTGGCTGCCGCGCCCGTGCCCGTCACCCCCGCGAACGCGTCGCCCGCGCCGCTACCTCAGCCCAGCTCCACCGAGCAGCGACGCGAGCGACGCACGCTAGCGAGCGATCTCTTGATCGCGCTCAGTGCTCTTGCCTTACTCGCGATCCTGCAGAACTTCGATGTCGTGCTGCTGGGCAGTCAGGCCCCCGGCAACTCGGGCAACTACGCTCCCATCTCCGTCGCAAGCAAGACGCTGGTACTCGCCGCGTTCGTTCTCGCCGGTTTTCTGCTCCCGGAAGCGGCCGCCCGTAGACACGCAGGTCAGCATGCGTTACGCCAGCTCGGCGTCGTGCTGGCCGTCATCGCTGCGCCGGCGCTGCTGCTGATCCTGCTCAGCGCGGCCGTGCCGACCCAGGTGCTGAAGCTGGCCTTCGGTCCGAGACTGACGGCGGGCGCGCCGGCGTTCTGCATGCTCGCCGTCGCCATGACGCTGCTCGCGGCCACGGTGCTGTTCACGCACTACCTACTGGCGGCCGGCAGACCACTCGTGCTCATCGTTCTGGTACTCGGGGCGGGCCTCACCGTCGGCCTGCTGCTGTCGGCGAACGGCGCTCTGGTCGCTACGGCCCGCGCGGATCTGATCGGTCAGGCGGTCGTCGCGCTCGCCGCCGGAGCTCTCGTTCTCCACACCGCGCGTCCTCGGGGCCACGCCAGCTCGGTGGGATAGCCTCGGGCAGCCGCGACCCGGCCCGAACCCCCCGAGGAGCCCGTGACTGACCTCGCGCCAGCGGCTTTTGTCACGCCGCAGACATCAGCTGTGAGCGCTGACGGCACCGACCCCGCTGCCGACCCGTCGCTCCAGCAGCTGGTCGAGGAGTCCGGGCTTACCCGCGTCCATCTCCTCGCCTGGCGTGATCTCGCCGACCCCGAAGCCGGCGGCAGCGAGGTCCATGCCGACAAGGTCGCACAGGCTTGGGCCGGCGCCGGCCTCGACGTCACCCTTCGCACCGCGGCCGCCCCCGGTCAGCGCATGTACGGCAAACGCAACGGCTACTCCGTCGTGCGCAAGGCCGGCCGTTACACCGTTTTCCCGCGCACCGCGCTCTCGGGGGCGATCGGGCGCACCGGCCCTCGCGACGGCCTGGTCGAGATCTGGAACGGCATGCCGTTCTTCTCGCCGGTGTGGGCGCGCTGCCCTCGCATCGTTTTCCTGCACCACGTGCACGCGGAGATGTGGCGCATGGTGCTCCCGCCGAACCTGGCCAAGATCGGCGAGACGATCGAGTTCCACGCCGCTCCGCCGTTCTACCGCAACACCCAGATCGTCACGCTGTCCCCCTCCAGCCGCGACGAGATCGTGGATCTGCTGAAGCTTCCGGCCGAGAACGTGACCGTGGTCGAGCCGGGCATCGACGCGATGTACTCCCCCGCACCCGCTGCCCGCTCACCGCACCCACTCGTCGTCGCTGTGGGCCGGCTGGTGCCCGTCAAGCGTCCCGACCAGCTCATCTCCGCTCTGCTGGCCACCAAGCAAGCGGTGCCCGGACTCGAAGCCGTCATCGTCGGCGAGGGCTACGAACGCGACGCCCTGCAGGCACAGATCCGGGCGGCGGGCGCCGAAGGTTGGCTGCGCCTGCCCGGCCGGGTCAGCGACGCCGAGCTGGTCGACCTCTACCGGCGCGCCTGGGTGCTGACGTCTGCCTCCGCCCGTGAGGGCTGGGGCATGACCCTCACCGAAGCGGCGGCCTGTGGCACGCCGTGCGTCGTCACGGATATCGCTGGGCATCGCGATTCCGCCGACCCGGGCGTCAGCGGAATTCTCGTACCGTCGCCTGCTGACCTCGCGCCGGCGCTCACTGCCGTGCTCACCGACCCGGTCGAGCGTGCCCGGTTGAGCGCCGGGGCGCTCGCCCATGCCGCCCGCTTCACGTGGGCCGCGACCGCGCGCGAAACCTTCAGCGTGCTCGCCGCCGAAGCGCGGCGGACCTCGGCACGCAAGCGCAGTCACCGCTCGACGCAGTGACAGCCTTAGAGACAGCGGGACCACCGAAACGCAGCCTGCCCCGTCCGTTGGCTGCGACCGGTCGGCGACTGCCGTCATGGCCGGCCATCGTCCTAGCGCTGATTTCCTACGTTCCCCTGCTGCTGACTGCCCCCGGCTACATCGGCGCTGACACCAAGCAATACCTCTACCTCGATCCCGGACGACTGCTGGCCCGGGCGCCCTACCTGTGGGACATGCACACCGGAATGGGCGGTGTCACTCACCAGAACATCGGCTACCTGCTCCCGCAGGGCCCGTGGTACTGGATCTTTTCGCAGTTGCACGTACCTGTCTGGGTGGCGCAACGGCTTTGGACAGGCACCCTGCTCTTCGCCGCCGGCATGGGCGTCCTGGCCCTCATGCGCACCTTCGGCTGGAAGAACCGGCCGGCCTTCCTCGCGGCGTCGGCCTACCTGCTCTCGCCCTACGTGCTGGAGTACGTGGCGCGGATCTCGGCCATCCTGCTGCCGTGGGCCGGCCTGCCCTGGATGGTCGTCTTCGCCGTTCGGGGATTGCGCTTCCAGGCCCGCCACGTCGCGCACGAGCGAGAACCTGAGCCCGAACCGGTAGCTCAACCGGCCGGAGAGGGGGTAGCCGGCTTCGAAGCAGTCGACACCCACGCCGGCCATGCCGAAGGATCTGCCGACGATTCCCTCGGTGCTGCAGATGCCGACGCGGACGGCGAGCTGGACCGCGAGTACGAAGAGGGCAGCTTCTCGCGGTTCCTGCACGGGCTGGCGCGCTGGCGTTACCCCGCTTTCTTCGCGCTCACCGTCGCCCTCATCGGCGGCACCAATGCGACTTCGCTGATCTACGCGGGCCTGGCCCCGGTGATCTGGCTGCCCTTCGCGATCGCCCGCCGCGAGGTGACCTGGCGCGGCGCCCTCGCCTTCGCCTCGCGCACCACCCTGCTGACTCTCGCCGTCAGCGCGTGGTGGATCAGCGGCCTGCTCAATCAGGCCGGCTACGGGCTCGACGTGCTCGCCTACTCCGAGACCGTCCAGACCGTGTCCTCGGACTCGCAGGCCTCCGAGGCGTTGCGCGGGCTGGGCAACTGGTTCTTCTACGGCCGCGACGGCATCAGCGCCTGGATCCAGCCATCGCTGTCGTACACCGAAAATCTCGGCCTGATCGCCGTCTCCTTCGCGGTACCGATTCTCTCGCTCGCCGCCGCCGCCTGCCTGCGCTGGATCCACCGCGCCTACTTCGTGACCCTGGTGCTCGTCGGCACCGCCCTGGCCGTCGGGGTCTACCCCTACGAGCATCCGTCGCCGGCCGGAGCGCTCTTCAAGGCCTTCGCCATCGATTCGACCGCGGGCCTGGCGCTGCGCTCCACCCCCCGCGCGGTCCCGCTGGTGGCACTCGGCTTCGGCGTCATGCTCGCGGCCGGGCTCGAAGCGCTCTTCCGGCTCCCCTGGTCCCTGCCCCGCGGCAAGAAGAGTCGGGCCGCGGGAGCTGCCGATGCGAGCGAGGGCAGCCGTACCCGTCGCTCCGGATGGGGCCGTTGGGTGCCGGTCGGCGCCTTCGTGGCAGTCCTGGCGCTGATCGCCCTCGACATGCTGCCGCTCTGGCAGGGCCAGTTCGTCGACCCGAACCTGCGGCGACCCGAAAAGCTGCCGTCCTACGTCACCGCTGCCGCCAAGTCGCTCAACGCTGCCCCAAGCATCAACGGCTCCCAGACGCGGGTGCTGGAACTGCCCGGCGCCGACTTCTCCGACTACCGGTGGGGTGCGACCCTCGACCCGCCGTTGCCGGGGCTGATGGACCGGCCCTACGTGTCCCGTGAGCTCATCCCGTCGGGCACCCCCCCATCGGCCGCCCTGGTCCGCGCGATCGACCGCCGGCTGCAGGAGGGTGTCTACGAGCCGTCGTCTCTGCCCGCGCTGGCGCGGCTGATGGGGGTCGGCGACGTCGTGCTGCGCAGCGACTTGCAGTACGAGCGCTTCCGGACGCCGCAGCCCATCTCGACGTGGGCGGAGTGGACCCGGCTGCGTCCTCCGGGCCTGGCGGCGCCCAAGGTGTTCGGTCCCCCGGTCGGTGAGACGCCGGTGGTGCCCTTCATCGACGAGATCAGCCTGGCCACACCGCCGGACGCCGCGAAACCCCCCGCCCTGGCCGATTTCCCGGTCGTCGATCCGGTGCCGATCGTGCGCGCTGAGCGGGCGACCCAGCCGCTGCTGGTGGCGGGCGACAGCGAGGGCCTGGTCGACGCTTCAGCCTCCGGACTGCTGAACACGACCGGCACCGTGCGCTTCGCGGCCGCCCAGACCGTGCCCAAGAGCGATCCCGTCCCCTCCAACGCCGACCTGCTGCTGACCGATTCCAACCGCAAGCGCGCCGAACGCTGGGGAACGGTCCGCGAGAATTACGGCTACGTCGAAACGGCGACCGGCAAGCCGCTGGTCAAGGACCCCAACGACGCCCGGCTGCCCGTCTTCCCCGATCAGACCACCGCCGACCAGACCGTCGCGGTGCTCGGCGGCGTCGCTGACATCGAGGCCTCCAACTATGGAAACGCGGTCAGCTACGCGCCCGCCGACCGGCCGTTCTACGCCTTCGACGGCGACGAGAGCACCGCCTGGTCGGTTGGCGCTTTCGGTGATCCCCGCGGTGAGCGCATCCGGGTCACGTTGAACAAACCGGTCACCACCGACCACGTCACCCTCGTGCAGCCCCACACCGTCCCGGCGTCGCGCAGCATCACCAAGGCGAAGCTGACGTTCTCGGGTGGCTCGGCTGGCACGAGCACCGTCAACGTCGACCTCAACGGCTCTTCGCTGACGAACGCCGGCCAGCGCGTCACCTTCCCGAGTCGTTCGTTCACACAGGTCGAATTCACCATCGTCCAGACCAGCAACGGCACCTTGCGTAACTACGACGGCCAGAGCGGCGTCGGCCTCGCCGAGCTCTCCATTCCGGGAGTCAAGGCAACCGAGACCCTCCGACTGCCGACCGATCTCTTCAAGGCGGCAGGCACGAACGGCAGCCAGCAGCGGCTGGGCATCATGTTTACGCGCGACCGCGCTAACCCCCAGGAACCGTTCAAGACCGATACCGAACTCTCGATGTCGCGCGAGTTCACGCTTCCGACGACCCGGACCTTCGGCTTGGGCGGCACCGCACGCATCTCGGCCCAGGCCAGCGACGCCACGGTCGATAGCCTGCTCGGCCGAACCGCCAATACGGCCGCCGCTGATGCCGCTGGGGCGACGAATATCGTCACCGCCACGTCCTCCAATGCGCTGCCGGGTTCGCTGGATGCGCGCGCTTCTTCCGCCGTAGATGGCAATTCCAAGACGGCCTGGACGAATGCCTTCGGCGGCAACGTCGGATCCTGGCTGCAGATCAGCTCCCCGAACACGACCACCCTGTCCAAGCTCAACATGCAGGTGATCGCCGACGGCCGGCATTCAGTGCCGACCACCATCAAGCTCGAGGTCGACGGCGGCAAGCAGACCCGCACCCTGACCCTGCCGGCAATCACTGACCGCAAAGGCACCGACGCCACCGTCACCGTTCCAGTGTCCTTCGCGCCGGTGACCGGCAAGACGTTCCGGTTCGTCATCGAGACCGAGCGGCGCGAGGACACGGTCGACTACTTCAACCACGGGCCCCTGGAGCTCCCCGTCGCGATCGCCGAGATCGGCGCGCCGGACCTTCGGGTGGCCCAGCTCCCGGCAAGCATTCCCGGCACCTGCCGCAGCGATCTGCTGACCATCGACGGCAAGCCGGTGTCGATCCGGATCGGTGGCTCCTCGTCGGCGGCGGTGAACCGTGACGGCCTCGACATCGAGCTCTGCGGCAGTCCGGTCACGCTTTCCGCGGGCACGCACCGGCTGGATACCGCCCGCGGCGAAGACACCGGGGTCGACCTCGACCGGCTGCTCCTGACCTCGAACGCCCAGGGCAAGGCGTCGGACCCGACCAACCCATTCCCCGGCCAGGTGCGCACCACCGTCGGCGGTTCCGTCCCCCGCGTCACGGTGACCGGCGAAGGCCCGGTGGCGTACAAGCTCGCCGTCAGTAACGCCGAGCCCGGCAAGCCCTTCTGGCTGGTGCTGGGCCAGAGCCTGTCGCCCGGCTGGTCGGCAAAGCTCACCGGCACCGGCAACCTCGGCACGCCGCAGCTCGTGGATGGCTACGCCAACGGTTGGCTGATCAACCCCAAGTCCGCCAACCTCGAGGTGTCGCTGTACTGGACGCCGCAGAACAAGGTCTGGATCGGGATCGGCGTCTCCGCGGTGTCCTTGCTGATCTGCCTGCTGATGGTGCTGCGCCGCGAACCCGACCGCCCCTACGGCGCTGCCGCCCGGCGCGCGGCACCCGACCCCGTCGAGGCCGGCAGCGAAGGGCTTCCCCTCCTGGTGTCGCCCTTCGCCCGCGACC
Source organism: uncultured Actinomycetota bacterium (assembly GCA_963839015.1). GTDB lineage: Bacteria > Actinomycetota > Actinomycetes > Frankiales > Frankiaceae > DATAZK01. The sequence continues at coordinate 103,021 of CAWITL010000009.1, forward strand.
CCGGTCGCCCGGTGCTACGCCGAGCCATCATCGCGACGCTCGGCTCCGGTGCTTTGGCGGCGGTGCTGATCACCCCGCTCGCCGGACTCATCGTGCTGGCGTGCACGGCACTCGCGCTCGTCGTCCCGCGGGGACGCACCCTGCTGCGCGTCGGCTCGGTGGCTGCCCTGCTCGGCAGCGCGCTCTACGTCCTGGAGGTCCAGGCCCGCTACAAGCTGCCCGAGACCGGCCAGTGGGTGCAAGCGTTCCACAAGGTGGCGACCGTCTCCTGGCTGGCCGTGGCGCTGCTCGTCGCCGACGTGCTGGTGGGTTGGGCCCGGCGCGACCTGGAGCAGCTGGCTGCCGATGAGCTGGCCGACCGTCACGCCGCGATCGACGGCGAGTCCGCGGCCGTAGCTGACGCACCCGAAACCGCCCAGTAGCGGCGGCGCGAACTAGTGCGCGGCCTCGTCCCAGGTGTGCCCTGACCCGACGCTGACGTCCAGCGGCACGTCCATCTTGTACGCGCCTGCCATCTCCCGCCGCACGATCGCTTCGACGACTTCGCGCTCACCCGGCGAAATCTCCAGCACGAGTTCATCGTGCACCTGCAGCAGCAGTCGCGACCGTAGATCGGCCTCGCGCAACGCCTGATGCACCCCGAGCATGGCGATCTTGATGACGTCGGCGGCCGATCCCTGAATCGGGGCGTTCAGCGCCATTCGCTCTGCCATCGCGCGACGCTGGCCGTTGTCGGAGGTCAGGTCAGGCAGATACCGGCGGCGTCCGAGGATGGTCTCGGTGTATCCATTGCCGCGGGCCTCGGCGACGACCGACCGCAGATATTCGCGTACGCCTCCAAAGCGGGCGAAGTAGGCGTCCATCTGGTCGCGCGCCTCATCGCGCGGGATGCCCAGCTGCGCCGCCAGCCCGAAGTCCGAAAGGCCATAGGCAAGCCCGTAGGACATCGCTTTGATACGGCGGCGCAGCTCGGGGTCGACGTCTTCGTGGGTCCAGCTCGTGCACCCGGGACGCCACCCAGGTGTGTAGATCCTCACCGGAGGCGAAGGCCTCGATCAGGCCCTCGTCATGCGACAGGTGGGCCATGATCCGCATTTCGATCTGGCTGTAGTCCGCGGTCAGCAGCGATTCGTAGTCGGCGCCGACGATGAAGGCTTCACGGATCTGACGGCCTTCCGCGGTACGCACCGGAATGTTCTGCAGGTTCGGATCGGTCGAGGACAGCCGTCCGGTCGCGGCGATCATCTGATTGAACGTGGTGTGGATACGGCCGGCGTCATCGATCATCGGGATCAGCGAATCCACCACCGTCTTGAGCCGGGCGACGTCACGGTGGCGCAGCAGCGCGGGGATCACCGGGTGGTCGCTCTGCACAGCAAGCCAGGCCAGCGCGTCAGCGTCGGTGGTGTAGCCGGTCTTGATCCGCTTGGTCTTGGGCAGGCCCAGCTCGTCGAAGAGCACCACCTGCAGCTGCTTGGGCGAGCCGAGGTTGAATTCGCGCCCCACCGCGTCGTAAGCCGCCTGCGCCGACCGGCGGACCTCCGCGCCGTACTCATCCGAGAGCCGCTGCAGGTGAGCGGTGTCGGCGGCGATGCCGACGCGCTCCATGTCCGACAGCACGCCCACCAGCGGGAGCTCGATCTCGCGTAGCAGCCGGGTACCACCGCGCCGTTCCAGGTCCTGCTCGAGCGAATCCGCCAGATCGCGTACGGCGAAGGCACGCAGGCCATCATCGGCAGCCAGGCCGCGGATGACGTCGAGGTCGTCCTCAGCTCCGGAATCGTCGAGCGTCAGCTGAAGTTCGGCGCCGGAATTACCCTCGGGCTGGCCTTGCACTTCGGCCCGCAGCTCCCGTCGCAGATAGCGCAGTGCCAGGTCGGCCAGGTCGAACGAGCGCTGGCCCGGCAGCGCGAGGTAGGCGGCCAGCGCCGTATCGCTGGTGACCCCGTCCAGGGCCAGCCCGTGAGCGGCCAGCGCCAGCAACGGGCCCTTCACGTCGTGGACCGCCTTGGGCTGCGCCGGGTCGGCCAGCCAGCGCGCCAAGGCGCCCTCGTCCTCGGAAGTGAGCTGCGTCGGATCCACCCAGGCGGCCGCACCGTCGGGGGACGCGATAGCGATGCCCGAGAGAGTCCCCGTGCCGCGGCCCCAGGTCCCGCGAAACGCCAGCCCCGACCGCTTCCCGGACGCCGCGTGTTCCTCCAGCCACTCGGGCAGTTCCCCCGCCGCCAACGCCCGGACATCGACGTCGAACCCCTGATCGGCCTCCGGCTCGACGGCCGACAGCGTCGCGTAGAGGCGTTCGCGCAGCACCCGAAATTGCAGCGTGTCAAACAGCTGGTGCACCGCCTCGCGATCCCATGAGCCGAGCTGCAGCTCGTGGGGTCCCACCGGAAGCTCGATGTCGCGCAGCAGCTCGGTCAGCTGGCGGTTTTGCAGCACAGAGGCCAGGTGGTCGCGCAGCGCCTGTCCGGCCTTGCCCGGCACTTCATCAACCCGGTCGACGAGATCATTCAGCGAGCCGAACTGCGTGATCCATTTCGAGGCGGTCTTCTCGCCCACCCCCGGGATGGAAGGCAGGTTGTCCGATGGATCGCCCCGCAGCGCCGCAAAGTCGGGATACTGCGCGGGCGTCAGGTTGTATTTGGCCATCACCTCGGCCGGGGTGAAGCGGGTCATGTCGCTGATCCCGCGGCGGGTCATCAAGACCGTGATCGAATCGTCCACCAGCTGCAGGGCATCGCGGTCGCCCGTGACAATCAGCACGTCCATGCCCTCGCGCTCGGCTTGGGTGGCCAGCGTGGCGATCACGTCGTCGGCCTCGAAGCCGGGCGAGCTGACCATCGGCACCGCCAGCGCGTCGCACACCTCTTTGATCAAGGAGAGCTGGCTGCGAAAGTCCGAGGGGGTCTGTGCCCGGTTCGCCTTGTAATCGGGAAAGGCCTCATGGCGAAACGTCGGCCGGGCCTCATCCCAGGCCACGGCCAGATGGGTCGGGGTCTCATCGCGCAGGACGTTGATGAGCATGGCCGTGAATCCGTAGACGGCGTTCGTCGGCTGACCGGTCGTGGTCGAGAAGTTCTCCACCGGCAGCGCGAAAAACGCCCGATACGCGAGCGAATGCCCATCGAGGAGCAGCAGGCGCTCCTTGCCCGACTCGGCGGCGGCAGCATTCTTTGCGGGCACGCAGCGAGTCTAGGGTCGAGAACATGACTGAGGCTGCCGGCGACGCTTCTGAGGCTTTCGATGACGCTTTCGACCAAGCGACGCTGGGCGGATTCAACCGCGTGCTGGGCATGGTGATGGACGAGCGAACCGGCGATGGGGTGCGCGCCCACGTGACCGTTCACTCCGACCTCCTGCAGCCGTACGGCATCGTGCATGGCGGCGTCTACGCCTCGCTGGCCGAGACCACAGCGAGCATCGGCGGCGCTTTGTGGCACATGGAGCGTGTTCCGGGCGGGCGGACCGTCGGTGTCAGCAACTCGACGAGTTTCCTGCGCCCGACTCGTGAAGGCACGTTGACGATCAACGCATCACCCGTGCACCGGGGCCGCACGCTCCAGCTGTGGCGCGTGGAGATCACCGATGAGAGCGGGCGCCTGGTCGCGCACAGCGAGGTCCGGCTGGCAAACCTGGCGGCCGAGCGGGCGCTCTAACCGGGCGCTCTAACCAGGGGGCTGCGGCGGCGAGCTGGTGCGACGGCGGGTGGCTGCCGTGGCCCGGCCGCCGGTGATTCCGAGCCGCAAACGTCGCCGCCGCGCAATGTCGCCACTGTCGGCCTCAGCGGCCGGCACCTCGGCGCCCAGAATGCGCCGCAGGCCGGCGACGGGCGCCACCCGATTCACCGATATCGGCGCGAAACCGAGCCGGGCGAAGAAGCGGTTCGCCTCACGGGAACCGGCGTAGACGGCGACCCGGACATGGTCGATACCGCAATCGGCCGCCCAGTTGGTGGCGGCAGCCACCAGCACCCGGCCTACCCCAGAACGGCGCGAACTGGCCGCCACTGTCAGGTGCGACAACACCACTGCCGGCGCGGAGACGAGGGTGGTAGACGTGCCGATCGAACACAGCACCATGCCCGCCAGACCGTCGGCATCTTCGGCCACAAGGAGTCGCTGCTCCGGATCACGAATCACGTCCGCGAACCTGACGGCAGCAGCCTCACGCTGAGCCGCCGGATCCGACGGTATCGACACCGATCGACGGGGGCCAGCGTCTCTTAGCTGGTCAAAGAGATTGAGCAGGGAGGGAACATCCCCGAGGTTCGCCTCGCGGGCGCTGACCGTCGCACGACGCACGCCGATCCCCCTCTTCAGGCTCCACAGCTACGCACCGTGACGGTTATAGCCTACCGACAATTCTGTGACCGCTGGACGCGATCGCCCTAACGGACGCTTGTTCACCCGAAGGTGAACGCTTCCCTCTCGGCGGCTGGGAAGCACCCGCAGCCGGGCGTTACAGCACTTTGGAAAGAAAGTTCTGGCAGCGCTCTGTCTGCGGATCACTGAGCACATCGCGCGGGTTGCCGCTCTCCACGATGATGCCGTCGTCCATGAACACCAGCTCGTCGCCGACCTCACGGGCGAAGCCCATCTCGTGAGTGACGACGATCATGGTGAGGCCATCTTCCGCAAGGCCCCGCATGACGTCCAGCACCTCCCCGACCAGTTCGGGGTCCAAGGCTGAGGTCGGCTCATCGAACAGCATCAGCTTGGGCTGCATCGCCAGCGCCCGGGCTATCGCCACGCGCTGCTGCTGGCCGCCGGAAAGCTGGGCGGGATAGGCATCGACCTTCTCGGCGAGCCCCACCCGGTCGAGCAGTCTGCGGGCGCGTTCGGTGACGACGGCCTTGGACTCCTTCTTGACGCCGACCGGCGCCTCGCACACATTGGCCAGCACGGTCATGTGCGGGAAGAGATTGAACCGCTGGAAGACCATTCCGATCTCGGCCCGCTTGCGCGCGACCTCGCGTTCGCTGAGCTCATAGAGCTTGCCGGTGACCTGGCGATAGCCGACCAGCTCGCCATCGACGTAGAGCTTTCCGCCGTCGATCTGCTCCAGGTGGTTGATGCAGCGCAGGAAGGTCGACTTGCCCGATCCGGAGGGTCCGATGATGCACATCACCTCGCCCGGACTGACCTCGAGGTCAATGCCCTTGAGCACCTCCAGACGCCCGAAACGTTTGGAGACGCCCTCGGCGCGTACCAAGGGCTCCGCTCGCGTACTCAAGTCCGTCGTCATGTGACTCCCCCAGGAGCACCGCCGCCAACGGCGACCGGGTCGTGGAATCGGGTGAGATTGCGCCAGATCCGCTCGATCAGCGTAGGCGGCAGCTCGCGCGCCGAACCGCGGGAGTAGCGCCGTTCCACGAAGTACTGCCCCACGCTCAGGATCGAGGTGACGATCAGATACCAGATGCTGACGACGATCAGCAGCTGGATGGTCTGGTAGGTCCGGTTGTAGATCGTCTGCGCACCGTAGAGCAGGTCGGACAGCGAGATGACACTTACCAGTGAGGTCGTCTTCAGCATGGAGATGGTCTCGTTGCCGGTGGGCGGAATGATCACCCGCATGGCCTGCGGCAGCACGATCCGGCGCATGATCCTCAGCCGGTTCATGCCGAGCGCCTGAGCCGCCTCGGTCTGGCCGGCATCCACCGAGAGCACGCCGGCCCGAACGATCTCCGCCATGTAGGCACCCTCGTTCAGCCCGAGCCCGAGGATCGCTGCCGTGAACGACGTAATGACCGTGTTGGAGCTGCCGGTGAAAAAGTGGTGCCCGAAGGGAATGCCCACGGAGATGTGGCTGTACAAGAAGCCGACGCTGTACCAGAACAGCAGCTGAACCAGCACGGGCGTGCCGCGAAAGATCCAGATGTAGACCCAGGACGCGGTGGAGACGATCGGGTTGGGCGACAGCCGCATGATGGCCAGCACGATCCCGAGTGCGATGCCGATCGCCATGGCGATCACGGTCAGCTCGAGGGTGAGCACCAAGCCCTCGAGAATGACCCGCTGGGTCATGTTCTTCCACACGACCTGCCATTGGAACTTCGGATTCGTCACCACGCTGTGGGCGATCATGCCGATCGCGATGAAGACGGCTACTGCAGCGGCCCACCGGCCCGGGTGGCGCAGCGGAACGGTCTTCATCTCATCGGGTGGCGGCAGCAGTGGGAGACCGACGATCACCCGGGTCGACGTCAGGGAATCGGCGAAGGTCTTGCGGTCGGGATTCCACAACGGCCGAAAGAATCCGACCAGCGTGACCAGATCGATCAGATGGCCCAGCAGCCGGGTGCGGCACGTGCCCTCGGTGGGAGACTGTCCGTCGGCGTCGTCGACGAGCGAGATCTTGGCGACCGTCTTTCCGATGGTCTGGCCGATCGCCGCCTGCCGCACGATCGCCTGCTGGATGTAGAAGAGCACCGGCAGGGCCAGCAGCGCGATTTGAATGATGACGCCGCCGATGCCGTGCAGCCCGGCGACCGCGATGATGCCGTACGCGATCGCCACACCGACAAGCACGATCCCCAGGTCGATGGCCAGGGCGTAGGCGCGCCGGCCCCACGTCGCCAGAGGCAACTGGGCCGGCGCGCTAACCGAATCCTGCGTCAGCTGGTCGCCCCGTTGATCTGGGGGTTGGTGATCGCCCCGTCGCTGATGCCCCACTTCTTCAGGATCGCCGTGTAGGTGCCGTCCGCCATGAGCTTCTTGACCGCGGCCAGCACCGGCGCCGTCATCCCGGTGGTCTTGGGGATGGCGATGCCGTAAGGAGCGGTGTCATAGCTGCTTCCGGCGATCTCGAACTGGCCGTTGGACTGCTTGGCCGCGTAATCGGCGACCGGCGAGTCAGCAAGAACGGCGTCGGCCCGGCCGCTGGAGAGCGCCAGGTTAGCCCCGCTCTGGTCGGGATAGGACAGCGCCGTGATCTTCGCCTTACCCGCGGAGACGCAGGCCTTCGACCGGGTCGGGATGTCCGGGTCCTCCTGGACCGTCCCCTTCTCGACGGCGACCTTCTTGCCGCAGAGGGTGTCGGGGGTCAACTTGTCAGGATTGCCGGCCTTCACCATCAGGCTGGTGCCTGCGGTGAAGTAGGTGACGAAGTTGACCGTCTTCTCCCGCTCTTTGCTGTCGGTGAACGAAGACAGGCTCAGGTCGTATTTGCCGGCCGCCAGCCCAGGAATGATGCTGGCGAAATCGGCCTTCTGCACGTTCACTTTCAGCCCCAGCGTGCCGCCGATCGCGTTCGCCAGGTCGATGTCCATGCCGATGATCGTCTTGTTGTCGCTGGCGAAGAACTCATTCGGCGCGTACGACGGGTCGGTGGCCACCGTGATGGTGCCCTTGCTCTTGATCGCAGCAGGGACCGTGATCGAGGTGTCAGCTGAAGCGCTGGGCACCGCGCTCTGGGAGGGCTTGGTGCCCGAACTGCTCGAGCCGCTGCTGCTGCTCCCGCAGGCCGCGAGCGCGAGCGAGAGTCCCGCCGCAGTAAAGACCGCAATACCTCGGATGCCCTTTTTGGTGCGTGATGCCACGTGTGAGTCCTTCGCTGGTGAGGCGGAAATCCGCCGACGATGCGCCGCGATACATAGTGCCAAGCACAGATGTCGCTTATGTGACCACGGAATAATTTGTTATAGCAATGGTGCACAAGGCAAAACGTGGCACGAAACAGCCTGACCCGTGGATTACGAGGGGAGCAACTCTCCGGCGATGACGGCCTCAGCGACCGAACGCATTGTCGAGCGACGGTTCATGGAGGTGCGCTGGATCCACCGGAAGGCATCAGGCTCGGTGAGGCCGTGTTCGGTCTGCAGCACGCCCTTGGCCCGCTCGACAACCTTGCGGGCATCGAGCCGCTCGGCCAGGTTGGTCACTTCCGACTCCAGGCTCACGATCTCCGCGTGGCGACTGACCGCCATCTCGATCGCCGGCAGCAGGTCACGCTTCTGGAACGGCTTCACCAGATAAGCCATGGCACCGGCGTCGCGAGCGCGCTCGACCAGATCCCGCTGGCTGAAGGCGGTCAGCATGACGACGGGGGCGATCCGCGTCGCGGCGATGCGCTCGGCGGCCGTTATGCCGTCCATTCCGGGCATCTTGACATCGAGAATGATCAGGTCAGGACGTAACGCCTCGGCAAGCTTGACGGCACTCTCGCCGTCGCCGACCTCACCGACAACCTCGAAACCTTCTTCTTCCAGCATCTCTTTGAGGTCGAGCCGGATGAGCGCCTCGTCCTCGGCCAGCAAGACCCGGCGGGGAGGTGGCGCCACGGGGACAGGCGGGGTCGATGGGCTCGACACTCGGGACTCCTCGACATCGCGGGGGTGGCTGACAACCGGCTAACGGCTGGCGCTGACGGCTCGGGCTGACGGCTGGCGTGAAAGCGCGGCTCAGGCCGCTGCCTTCAAACGTCTCCGACAGTACCGGCCTGGCTCGCAGCCCCGGTCGGGTTCGCTGCAGATCACGCCGCCGCGGCACAGATTAAGCTGACACGGCGCGCCAAGCCCACGTACTCCAACGGCAGAGAGGGCGGTCTCAAACACCGCACAGTGTGAGTTCGAATCTCACCGTGGGCACTCTTCTTTTCCCTCGTCCATATGCCACTTCGTCAATGTGGGTTGACATCGACGGTGTGTCAACCTATGTTGACGCCGTGACCGAAGGAACCCAACTGGCGGACGAAGCCGGCAGCGCCGACCCGGCCGTGGGACTGCGGGCCGTACGTGCCCTGCGGGAGCTCGCCGAGCGACTCGAGGCCGGCCACGTCGCCAGGGCTCGCGAGCAGGGCTGGTCGTGGCAGGACATCGCGACCTGCATCGGCGTCAGCAGGCAGGCCGTCCACAAGAAATATGGGGGTCCCGGCGTGGGCCGTCGAATCCTTGGCAAGGAGCGCTAGGACATGTTCGAACGATTCACCCAAGAGGCCAGGCAGTGCGTTCGGGTGGCCCAGGACGAGGCGCGATCACTCGGCCATGACTGGGTCGGCGCTGAGCACCTGCTCCTGGGCATGGTGGCAACGCCCGGGCCGGCTGCCCAGGTCCTGCACGCTCATGGCCTGACGGCGGAGGGACTCCGGCGGCGGCTCCTCGCACTGACTGATGACGACCACCTCGACCCTGACGCTCTCGCCGCACTCGGGATCGATCTCGAACGCGTCAAGCAGACCACCGAAGCCCAGCTCGGACCCGGCGCCCTGGATCCCAAGCCGCGCCGGCCGCCCCGCACCGGCCACCTGCCGATGACCAAGCAGGGCAAGAAGGTGCTGGAGCTGGCGCTACGCGAAGCCGTGGCGCTCGGGTCGAAGGAGATCACCAGCGGCCATCTCCTGCTGGGCCTGCTGCGCGATGGGCGGGGTACGTCGGCGCAGCTGATACGCGAGCAGCACCTCGATTTCGTCGAGCTGCGCGTCGAGGTTTGCAAGCTGATCGAGTCACGGGCTGCCTGAGGCCCGGCTGAGGACTGAGCTGGCTTAGGACTCTGGCGCTGACCCGCTGGACAGGTCGCCGGTCGTCATGCGCTCGGCAAGCAGCTGCGCATAGCGCCACCGCTCGATCGCCGCGAGTGCGGCCGGATGGGTTTCCATTTCACGCAGGATGGCCGCGCCGGCTTCGACGCCAACCTTGCTGAGCAATTCCGACTCCAGGTCGCTAGCCCGAAGCGCCAGCACCAGCGCGCGCTCTCCGCGCCGCGGACCGCGAAGACTTTCCGCGCGGGCCCGCAGCACGTGAACCTCCGCGCCCATGAGGTGCCAACGGTCCAGACCAACGACCAACGCCGGGTCGAGGTCGACGGCCACCTCGGTCATGACACTTGCCTTTCGTTCACCACCGGCAGGGGGATGTCTGCGGCGAACAAGCTGAAGACCAATCAGGCGCGGTTGCGTCCTGATTTCAGATCGGCAGCGGACGGCCCGTCGGTAGAGAGCCACGCGGGTGAAGAAGGGTGTCACCTGCGTGACACCCGGGTTAACGGGTCGTGGTCAGTATTGGTGACGGCAGCAGGGTGTGACCAGAGAGTCGGCGGTCCACCGCAGCTGCACAGGCGCGGCCTTCAGCGATTGCCCAGACGATCAGCGACTGACCCCGGCCCGCATCGCCACACACGAAGACATCCGGCTCAGTGGTCTCCCACCCAGCGGAACGTGCGACGTTTCCACGGGCGTCGAGCTCCACCCCGAGGCCCTCGAGCAAGGGTCCCCGCTCAGGTCCGGTGAAGCCCATCGCCAGCAGCACCAGATCAGCGGGAATCTCCCGCTGGGAACCCTCGATCTCCTGGAACCTGCCGTCGACCAGTTCGACGTCGACCAGCTCGAGCGCTTTGACCGACTCGTCGCCGACGAACCTTTTGGTCGACACCGAGAACAGCCGATCGCCACCCTCCTCGTGAGCGCTGGACACCCGGTACATCAGCGGCCAGGTCGGCCAGGGGGTCGAGGCTGCGCGCGAATCCGGCGGCCGCGGCAGGATCTCCAGCTGGGAGACCGATGCTGCTCCCTGGCGATGCGCGGTGCCCAGACAGTCCGCGCCGGTGTCGCCGCCTCCGATGATCACCACGTGCTTTCCGGTGGCGACGATGGGTGAAGTCTCGAGGTCGCCCTCCTGCACCCGGTTGGAGGGTTCGAGATACTCCATCGCGAGGTGGACCCCGTCGAGCTCGTGACCGTCCACCGGTAGGTTGCGGCCCTCGGTCGAACCCAGCGCCAGCACGATGGCGTCGTACGAGGCGCGTAACTCCTCCACGGAGATGTCGACGCCGACGTTGCAGCTGGTGATGAAGCGGGTGCCTTCGGCTTCCATTTGCGCGAGCCGGCGGTTGAGCACCGCCTTCTCCATCTTGAATTCCGGGATGCCGTAGCGCAGCAGGCCCCCTGGACGGTCGTTGCGCTCGTACACGACCACCTCGTGGCCCGCCCGCGTCAGCTGCTGGGCAGCGGCGAGGCCGGCCGGTCCGCTGCCGATGACCGCCACGCGCCGGCCGCTGTGCTCCGTCGGCAGTACCGGCGCGATGATGCCTTCGGCCCAGGCACGGTCGACGATGGTGACCTCGACCTGCTTGATGGTCACCGGATCGTCACCGATGCCAAGGACGCAGGCCGATTCGCAGGGCGCCGGACACAGCCGACCGGTGAACTCCGGGAAGTTGTTGGTCGCGTGCAACCGGTCGATCGCGTCGTGCCAGTGGCCACGGCGACTGAGGTCATTCCACTCCGGAATGAGGTTGCCGAGCGGGCATCCATTGTGGCAGAAGGGAATGCCGCAATCCATGCACCGGGTGGCCTGAGCCCGCAGGCTCTCCTCCGGGAAAGGCTCGTAGACCTCTTTCCAGTCCAGCAGCCGCAACGGCACCGGCCGCCGCGTGGGGAGTGCTTTCTTATGTTTCAAAAACCCTGACGGATCCGCCATGTCAGCCCTTCACCGCCGCCATCACCATTTCGTCGGCGTCGCGGCCCGATTCCTCGGCTTCGCGGATCACCTTCAACACGCGCTTGTAGTCACGCGGCATCACCTTCGTGAAGCGCGCCGGCTCCCATCCGTCCAGCAGCGCCTGCGCGACCGGGCTGGACGTCTCCCGAAGGTGTCGCCCGAGCAGGTCACGCACCAGGTGCTCGTCTTCGAGGTCAAGCGCCTCGATGTCGACCATTTCCGGATTGATCCGGCCGCGGTCGGCGTCGAGCAGAAACGCGACCCCACCGCTCATACCCGCCGCGAAGTTTCGTCCAGTCGGACCCAGGATCAGCACCAGGCCGCCCGTCATGTATTCGCAGCCATGGTCGCCCACCCCTTCGACCACCGCGGTGGCGCCGGAGTTGCGGACGCAGAAGCGCTCCCCCACCTTGCCCCGCAGATACACCTCACCCGAGGTGGCGCCGTACAAGATCACGTTACCGGCGATGATGTTGTCCTCCGCGCGAAACGTCGAACCCTCCGGCGGCAGCACGGTGATGTGACCGCCCGACAATCCCTTGCCGAGGTAGTCGTTCGCGTCGCCCGAAAGGCGAAGGCTCATGCCCGGGGGGACGAAGGCGCCGAAGCTTTGGCCCGCCGAGCCGCTGAAGTGCAGGCTGATCGTGCCTTCCGGCAGGCCCGCACCCCCGTAGCGCTTGCTCACCTCGTGCCCGAGCATGGTGCCGACCGTGCGGTTGACATTGCGGATGGGCATCTCCAGCCACACGCGGCTGCCGTCGGCGAGCGCTCCCTCACACAGCTGGATGAGGGTGTTGTCCAGGGCGCGGTCGAGTCCGTGATCCTGCTTTTTGGTGGCGTGCGCGGCCCCGCCGAAGGGACGCTCGGGCACGTGCAGCAGTGGCGTCAGGTCCAGCCCTTCGGCCTTCCAGTGCGAGATGGCCGGGGCCATGTCGATCATCTCGGCGTGACCCACCGCTTCTTCGATGGACCGGAACCCCAGCGCGGCCAGGTACTCGCGTACCTCATTCGCGATGTATTCGAAGAAGGTGACGACGTATTCGGCCTTGCCCGTGAAGCGTTGACGCAGCACCGGGTTCTGCGTCGCGACGCCTACCGGGCAGGTGTCGAGGTGACAGACCCGCATCATCACGCAGCCGGCCACCACCAGCGGGGCGGTCGCGAAACCGAACTCCTCCGCGCCAAGCAGGGCCCCGATGACGACGTCACGGCCGGTCTTCATCGACCCGTCCACCTGCACCACGATCCGGTCGCGCAGTCCGTTGAGCAGCAGTGTCTGCTGGGTCTCGGCGAGGCCGAGCTCCCACGGAGCGCCAGCGTGCTTGAGGGAGGTCAGCGGGCTCGCGCCGGTGCCGCCGTCATGGCCGGAGATCAGCACGACGTCCGAATGGGCCTTCGCGACGCCGGCCGCCACAGTGCCCACGCCAACCTCGGCCACCAGTTTGACGTGGATCCGCGCTGAGGGGTTCGCGTTCTTCAGGTCGTGGATCAGCTGGGCGAGGTCTTCGATCGAATAGATGTCGTGATGCGGCGGCGGGCTGATGAGGCCGACACCGGCGGTCGAGTGACGCGTCTTGGCGATCCAGGGATAGACCTTGTGCGCCGGAAGCTGTCCACCCTCCCCGGGCTTGGCCCCTTGCGCCATCTTGATCTGGATGTCGTCGGCGTTGGTCAGGTATTCGCTGGTCACACCGAAGCGGCCGCTGGCCACCTGCTTGATGGCGGAACGCTTGTTGTCGCCGTTGGCCATCGGCGTGAAGCGCACGACGTCCTCGCCGCCCTCGCCGGTGTTGCTCTTACCCCCGATCCGGTTCATGGCAATCGCCATCGTCTCGTGCGCCTCAGCGCTGATCGAGCCGTAAGACATGGCGCCGGTGGCGAACCGCTTCACGATCGCGCTGACTGGTTCGACCTCCTCGATCGGCACCGGCGGGCGCACGTCCTCGCGCAGCTCGAACAGTCCGCGCAGGGTTCCCGCCTGGCGCGACAGTTCGTCGATCTGGGCGGTGTATTCGCGGAAGACCTCTTCGCGCTGGTTACGGGTCGCGTGCTGCAGCTTGAAGACGGTCTCCGGGTTGAACAGGTGCAGCTCGCCCTCGCGCCGCCATTGGTATTCCCCGCCGACGTCGAGACTGCGGTACGCGAGCTCGGCCAGGTTGTCGGGATAGGCGCGGGAGTGGCGCGCCTCGACCTCGGCGGCGATCACATCCAGGCCGACACCCTCGAGCCGGCTTGCGGTACCGGTGAAGTAGCGGTGCACCAGGTCACTCGACAGCCCGATGGCCTCAAAGACCTGCGCACCGGTGTAGGAGGCGACGGTGCTGATGCCCATCTTCGACATCACCTTCAGGACACCCTTGCCGAGCGCCTTGATGAGGTTCGCGCCGGCCTGGTCGCTCGTGATACCGGTCAGGTCGCCGTTCTCGATGAGATCGACTGCCGACTCGAAGGCCAGGTAGGGATTGACCGCGGCGGCGCCGAAGCCGATCAACAGGGCCGCATGATGAACCTCGCGCACGTCGCCGCACTCGACGATGAGCCCGATTTTGGTACGGCTTCGGCTGCGAATCAGATGGTGGTGCACCGCGCTGGTCAGCAGCAGGCTCGGGATCGGGGCGAGCCTTTTCGTGGCACCGCGGTCAGACAGCACGATCAGCCGGGCACCGTTCTCGATCTCGGTGTCGACCTCGGCGAAGATTTCCTCCAGCCGCTCCTCGAGAGCCAGGGCACCCTCGGCGACCTCGTACAGGCCCCGGATCTTCGCCGCAGCGAATCCCGGTAGGTCGCCGTCGTCGTTGATCCCGACAATCTTGGAGACGTCTTCATTGGTGATGATCGGGAACGGCAGGAAGATCTGCCGGCAGCTCGCAGGCCCGGGATCGAGCAGGTTGCCCTCTGGACCCATGGTGCCGCCGAGCGAGGTCACCAGCTCCTCGCGGATCGCGTCCAGCGGAGGGTTGGTCACCTGGGCGAAGAGCTGCGTGAAGTAGTCGAAAAGCAAGCGGGGCCGCTTGGAAAGCACGGCGATCGGGGTGTCGGTGCCCATCGAGCCGATAGGTTCGGCGCCGTCACGCGCCATCGGCATCACCAGGATGCGCAGCTCCTCCTCGGTGAAGCCGAAGAGCTGCTGACGGTGGCGTACCGACTCCCGTGAGTTGATCACGCGGGAACGAATCGGAAGCTTCTCGAGCTTGACGATGCCCGCGTGCAACCAGGCGTCGTAGGGGTGCTCGGCAGCGAGCTCGGACTTGATCTCCTGGTCATCGACGATGCGGCCTTGCGCGGTGTCGACGAGAAACATGCGCCCGGGCTGCAGCCGGCCTTTGGCGATGACCTTCTCGGCGGGGATGTCGAGCACGCCGACCTCGCTCGCCATCACCACAAGCCCGTCCTCGGTGACCCAGTAACGGCTCGGCCGAAGCCCGTTGCGGTCGAGCACGGCGCCGATGACGGTGCCGTCGGTGAACGCAATGCTGGCCGGGCCGTCCCAAGGCTCCATCAGCGAGCTGTGGAAGCGGTAGAAAGCCTTGCGCGCCGGGTCCATCTCGGTGGAGTTCTCCCACGCCTCCGGGATCATCATCAGCACGGCGTGGGGCAGGCTGCGGCCTCCCAGGTGCAGCAGCTCGAGCACCTCGTCGAAGCTGGCGGAGTCGCTGGCGCCCGGGGTGCAGATCGGGAAGAGCCGCTCCAGGTCGTCTTCGAAGAGCTCCGACTCCAGCAGCGATTCGCGGGCACTCATCCAGTTGCGATTGCCCCGAACCGTGTTGATCTCTCCGTTGTGCGCCACGAACCGGTAGGGATGCGCCAGCGGCCAGCTGGGGAACGTATTCGTGGAGAACCGGCTGTGCACCAGTGCGATCGCGCTGGCGAACCGGGGGTCGGACAGATCCGGGAAGTAAGCCGGCAGCTGGTTGGTGGTCAACATTCCCTTGTAGACCAAGGTCCGGCCGGACAGGCTCGGGAAGTAGACACCCGCCTCCCGCTCGGCACGCTTCCGGACGCAGAAGGCACGCCGTTCCAGGTCCATGTCGCTGGCCCCGATGACGAAGAGCTGCCGCATGACGGGCTCGACCTCGCGGGCAGCCGCGCCGACCGAGTCGTTGATGATCGGCACGTCGCGCCAGCCAAGGAGCTCAAGTCCCTCCTGACGAACGATCTTGCGGATCAGCTGGAGCGCCATGTCGCGTTCGCCCGCCTCGCGGGGCAGAAACGCGATCCCGGCTGCGTAGCTGCCCTGCTCGGGAAGCGGGAAGGGGGCGACAGCCTGAAAGAAGGCGTCGGGCATCTGGACGAGGATCCCGGCTCCGTCACCGACCTTGGGATCGCTGCCGGAGGCGCCGCGGTGGTCAAGGTTACGAAGAGCCGTCAGGCCCTTGGCCACGATGTCAGCGCTCGCGCGTCCGTAGACGTCGACGACGAACGCGACGCCACACGCGTCGTGCTCGAACTGCGGGTCGTAAAGGCCCTGCCGAGAAGGCATGCTTGCCGTCCATCCGTCTCGTAACGATCTCGAAATCGGACGACGCTGTCCGGCCTGCGCGGGCGCAGGTGGGTTACTGCACACGGCGCAACACTCGTGTTGCCTGCAGGTTACGCAGCCCCCGCCGACGCTGTCGAGTGTGCCATGTTCGCAGGTGTATGACCGCTTGTGCGGGGTTGGGAGTAGAAACCCTGCATGCGCGAACTGGTGTACCCCCGTCTACTGATGGCGACCGCCCAACGCTGCGCCGATAGACGCGCCCTGATCAGCGAAGACGGCGAGGACCGGTCGTTCGGCGACCATGTGCTTCGTGTGCAGCGGCTGGTCGCCGGGATGCGCAAACGGCTGGACCTCGCGCCAGGTGATCGATTCGGCGTGATGGCCGCCAATTCAGTACGTCATCTCGAGCTGTGGCATGCGGCGCTGTTCGGCGGCGGCATCATCAATCCGCTGAACCTGCGCTTCTCGGGCCGAGAGCTGGTCCATGTGCTGCGCGACTCGGGCGCCAAGGTCGTATTCACGGACGCGCTCTTCGCCGGGGTCATCGCCGCGGTACGCGAGGAAGCGGGCATCGAACTCGTCGTCCTCATGGCCGACGGCTCCCCGGACTCCGCGGTACCTGACGGCGTCGCCGCGGACCTGATGTATGAATCCGTGCTCGCCGCCGGGGCGGAAAACGGTCTCGGCTGGCAGGAGCCCGAAGAGGACGATCCGTGCGTCCTGATGTACACCGGCGGCACCACCGGTCTGCCCAAAGGCGTGCTCCTGGACCAGCGGGCGATGACCCTCACCGCGTATCACACGGCGATGAAGTGGGGCTACCAGCAGGACGACGTGTACCTGCTCCAGACGCCGATGTTCCACGCCGCCTCCTTCGGCGGAATCGCGATAGCACCGGCCTTCGGGGGGACGACGGCCTTCGTTCCGTTCTTCGACCCAGCGGCTGTGATCAAAGCCCTCCCCCGCTTCGGCGTCACCACCACGGTCATGATCCCGACCATGATCGCGATGACAGTGGATCATCCGGACTTCACCCCGGAGGCATTCAGCTCCCTGCGCCGCCTCACCTACGGGGCCTCGCCGATGCCGACCGACCTCCTCGAACGCCTGCTGCACGATTTCCCGCTGCTGGAGATCTCCCAGGGCTACGGGATGACCGAGGCGGCCGCGCTGCTAACCAGCCTTGGACCGGAAGATCACGTCAGCGGATCGGTCCGGCTCACCTCCGCCGGCCAGGCGCTGCCCGGGATCGCGATCACCATCCAGGACGAGCAGGGGAAGATCCTCGGCCCCCATGAAACCGGGGAAGTCTGCGCCCGGTCGGGCAACATCATGCGGGAATACTGGAACCGTCCCGAGGAGACCGCGGCCGCCTTCCGCGGAGGCTGGTACCACACGGGCGATGCCGGCTACCTCGACGAGGACGGCTATGTCTTCCTGGTAGATCGCCTCAAAGACATGATCGTCAGCGGCGGGGAGAACGTGTACAGCACCGAGGTCGAGAACGCGATAGCCGACCATCCCGCGGTGGCGCAGGTCGCGGTCATCGGCATCCCGGATCCGCAATGGGGGGAAGCGGTGCACGCCGTCGTCGTACTCCATCCCGGCGCAACGGCCTCAGAAAAGGATCTGCAGGAGCACGCCCGGGAGCTCATCGCCGGTTACAAAGTGCCGAAATCAATCGAATTGCGCAGCGAGCCGCTACCCCTGTCGGGCGCCTTGAAAGTACTAAAACGCGAGCTCAGGGCGCCATACTGGAAGGGTCGCGAGCGCGGGGTCAACTGACGCCCGAAAGTGATCTACAGCGCAGGCTGACGGCTCCGATAACTTCTTGGTGAATCGCAACCTCGAGCGCCGGGACGCCAACACCCCGGCCGATCGGGTCCGCCGGCGGCGCCGGCGCGCGTATCTGATCAGCGTGTGCCTCGGGCTGCTGTTCGCCGTGCTCGCGCCAGTCATGCGGCACGCCTGGAACAACGCACCGACGATCGCCCTGGGGTCCGGCTTGACCGCCATGGCGGGTGTCTGGCTGCTGATGCGTTTTCAGTTCGAGCCGCTGTACCGCAAGATCGAAGACCGCGAAGCGGCCCTTCGCAAGCAAAGCGATCGCCAAGAGTTCGGCGCCCGCCTCAGCCGGGCTCTCGAACGCTCCCGTACCGAGCCCGACGTCCTGAAAGTGGCAATGCGAGCGGTCGAGACCGTCGACGCGGCACTGCCCACCGAGGCGCTGATCGCCGACTCGTCACGGGCGCATCTTCGCCGGCATGCCCTGAGTGAGGGCGACGACCAGAGCCACCTGGGCTGCCAGGTCGTCTCACCCTGGGATTGCCCGGCCATGTCGACATCGCAGTTCCACCACTTTCCCGACAGCAGCGAGCTCGACGCCTGTCCGTTCCTGACCAGCCGGGCTGACGCCGTCGGCATCCCCCTCACCGCCGTCTGCCTGCCCATGGCGAGCCGTGGACAGGCCGTCGGGGTGCTGCACTCCGTCCGCACCGCGGACCAGCCGATCGAGGACGACACCCAGCAGTTGCTGCTCACTGTGGCCAGCCGGACGGGCGTCACTATCGGCTCCACCCGCGCCTTCGCCAAGAGTCAGCTGCAGGCCTCGACCGACCCGCTGACCGGTCTGCTCAACCGCCGCAGTTTGGAGGAGCGGGCTGCCACCGTGCTTGCCGGCGCTACCCGCTACAGCCTGATCATGGCTGACCTCGACAGCTTCAAGACGCTCAATGACCTGCACGGACATTCGACTGGCGACCGGGCTTTGCGCCGCTTCGCCGAAGTACTGCGCAGCGTCACACATGACGACGGCAACTCCGCCTCGGGAGCGTCCGATGTGGTCGTGGCGCGGGTGGGAGGCGAGGAATTCGTCATTCTGATGCCGCTCGCCACCGTTGCCGATGCCGCTGCGCTGGCCGAGCGGGTCCGCACCCAGTTGCGGATCCGGGACGGCGGATCAGAGCCGTCCTTCACGGTCAGCCTCGGCGTCGCCGAAGGCAGTCACGTCGAGGACCTCAATGACGTGTTTGCCGCCGCCGACCGTGCCTTGTTCGCTGCTAAGGCAGCCGGGCGCGACCGGGTGATCGTGGCCGGCAAAGATGGCCCAATTCCGTTGCAACGCGCCAACGCCACGGGTCCGGTCGTTAGCCCCAGCAGTCTCTAGGTCAGCTGCTGGGCAACTGCTAGGCGGCGTGCTGGAGCAGCACAGAAACGGCATAGTGCAGGTCGAGACGGTCAAGGACCGTAGGCGGCAGGGTCTTGGGACCGATCAGGCGATGCGGGTCGAGCTCCCCGGCGGGCCGCCACGGCGGCGGCTGACGGTGCTTGATTGCAGCGCCTTTACGGGTGGTCACGATAAGCGTGCGACGGGTGGGATGCAGCGCCAGCCGAAATCCCCTGGCGTGCACCAGCGTGTGGTGCCGCGAACACTGCAGTACCAGGTTAGCGAGGTCGGTGCGACCGCCCTTCGCCCAGGGCACGACGTGATGAGCGTGCAATCGGCGGCGCCGCGAGCAGCCCGGGAAGCGGCAACGTTCGCCGTCGACAGTCCCCAACAGATCCCGCAGCGACTGACTTGCTTCACGCTGGCTGCGACCGGCGTCGAAACGCTTGAGATCAGCCGGTCGCAGCCCGCGCAGACCGATGCCACCTGGCAGGCTCAGCCCGGCGCCCCCCATGACAGCTGGCGCGAGCACCTCACCGTCCGGCAGCCGTGCCCATCCCGACAACGGATCCACCTGCAAAGTAAGACGGGACCTGTCACGGCGCGCCCGCTTCGGGTGGACCACCGCGCGTTGCCGCAGGTAAACCCTGCTCAGCTCGATGAGGGCCTCCCCCGGCGTGGTCCGGCGAACTGGCGCCTCGGTCGGGCCGCCAGATTCTTCCGCGGAAGAATTGGAGCGCCTTTTGGTGGGTGCGTCCGACGCGGAAGGCTGCGGAGCGGACCTGGAGGCAGTGTCGAGGTCTGCCTGCGCCGCCTCCACCGCGGCGAGCAGCACCGCGGCGTCCGGTGCGGAGGCCCGCAACGTGATCCGCATATCGCCGTCGAGCTCGTAGGCGATCGTGAGCCGCGGCAGCCTGGGTGGCGGCACGTCGTTTCTGGCCCTCGCTTCCGCCAACTCTTTCTCGCGTTCAGCGAGCTTGCGGGCCCGACGGATCCCACGGGCAAGACGTTCGAGCTGCCCTCCCGACGCGTGCCGCGCGATGGATACGTAGGTCTCCTCATCTTCAGGCGTCGCCGTGCGTGTGATCGCGCGGACCTGAGTAAAAGACAGCCGGCCCGCCGCGAACTCGCGCGCCGTTAAAGGAAGCGTCAGCAGCACCCGGGCAACGCGGACCCGTTCAGATGCCGTCTTGGAACCCATCCCCAGCCGCCAGGCAAGCCAATGCGCGCACGACAAGATGCCGACCCCGGACCAGGCCTGTCTTTTGTCGAACTCCCCGATGTAGGCCAGCAGTCGGGCCTCCCCTGCAGCCACCCGACCGGCCCACGTCGTGATCTCGTCGGTCACCTGCTGGTTGGTCAGCGCGGACATTTCCTCGCTGGTGAGAACGCGATCCGGGATGTCAACGATCGGGGTGGGCACGGCGACGAGAGGAGTCATAGCCGGAAGCTATGGGGAGCCGCCGACAGGAAAGCGAGTCCGCCGCAAACGGTGGACAAGTAGGCGTCAAGTCTTCGGTTGAGGCACTTTTCCGTCGGTTTCGGCGCCGGATTCCGCTTGTGTTGCGTCGTCGGCTGCGTCGGCTGCGTCGGCTGCGTCGGCTGCCGGCAGCTTGGCGTCAGATTTGCTCAGTTTCGACGCCTTGACGAGATTCACCGGGTCGGTGGCCACGTCTGCCGTCGGCAGATTGAAGTCGCGGTCGTTATGTCCGCGGCGGCGGATCAGGTACCCGACGGCGCACAAGAAAACGATGATGCTGACGTAGTCGTTGAGGCGAAGGCCAAAGAAGCGGTGCGCGGTGTCGACACGCAGCGCCTCGATCCAGGCCCGTCCAGCGGTGTAGGAGGCCACGTACAGCGCGAAGACTCGTCCGCTGCCGAGTTTGAACCGCTTGTCGGCCCAGATGCAGAGGGCGGCGACACCGAGACACCAGACCGACTCGTATAGAAAGGTTGGCTGGTAGGTGCCGACATTCGCGTACGCCGCCTCGCGGTGGGCCGGATCGATGCGCACTGCCCAGGGAAGTGTGGTCGGCCGGCCGTAAAGCTCCTGGTTGAACCAATTACCCCAGCGGCCGATGGCCTGCGCAACTGCTAGTGCCGGGGCGAAGGCGTCAGCGGCGACACTGATTTTCATCTTGCGGTGCCGCAGGATGAAGACGGCGCCGAGGAAGCCGCCCGCGATCGCACCCCAGATTCCCAGGCCACCGCGCCAGATGTAGAGCGCTTCGATCGGGCTGCCGCCCTTGCCGAAGTAAGGATCTGGCGTGGTGATCACGTGGTAGAGGCGGGCGCCGATGATGCCGAGCGGGACTGCCAGGGTCGCGATGTCGCTGGCCACGCCGGGCGGTGAGCCGCGCGCCCGCATGCGGCGTTCGGCGATGACCACGCCGACGACGACGCCGATCGCGATGCACAGGGCGTATCCGCGCAGGGGAATCGGCCCGAGGTGAACCACGCCCTCGGACGGGCTGAGAATCGAAGCGGTGGTCAGTGTCATCGGCCCCGCACCCCGGCGGCGAGCTCACCTGCCAGGATCCCGACAGCCCGGATGCCAGCGGCCTCGGACGGCGCGTCGAGCAAAGCGCGAACGAATGCGGAACCCACGATCACCCCATCGGCGTAGCCCGCGACCTCAGCAGCCTGAGCAGCGTTGGAAACCCCCAGCCCGACCGCGACCGGCTTGTCGGTGACGGCGCGCACCCGGGCCACCAACTCCCCGGCCGCCGATCCGATCGAGGCCCGCGCGCCCGTCACCCCCATCGCGGAGGCGGCGTAGATGAAGCCACGCGTCGTTTCGGCCACCAGCCTCAGCCGGGCCTGCGTCGAGGACGGTGCCACCAGGAAGACGGGGTCCAACTCGTACTTGGCTGTGGCTGCAAGCCACGGACCGGCCTCATCAGGAACCAGATCAGGGGTGATCACGCCGGCGACACCACCGGCGGCGAGCGTCTCCGCGAAGCGGTCAATCCCATACCGCTCCACCGGATTCCAGTACGTCATGACGACTGTGGCCACCTGCGCCGCGAGCGCGGACGCCGTCTCCAGGACCTCGCTGATCCGCAGCCCACGATCTAGGGCTTGCTGAACAGCCTGCTGAATGACGGGACCATCCATCAGCGGGTCGGAGTAGGGCAGCCCGACTTCGAGGATGTCGACACCGCCCGCTGGGCCCCCTTCGACCATCGCCTCGAGCGCCGCTTGAGCTCCGGCGATAGTGGGGAAGCCCGCCGGCAGATAACCGATGAGCGCAGCCCGACCCTGCGACTTCGCGGTGGTGAAGGCGGCATCGAGCGTCCGCTTCGCGCTCACCAGCCTTCACCTTCGCCCTCCGGCACCTGTTTGGTGAGCTCGGCTTCGGCCACTTCTTCCCCCGTGACCAGTCCAAACCAGCGGGCAGCTGTGTCGACGTCTTTGTCGCCACGCCCCGACAGGTTCACCAGGACGAGCTGCTCTGGGTCGAGGGTTGCGGCCAGGTTCAGGGCGCCCGCGACGGCGTGGGCGCTTTCGATGGCCGGGATGATGCCCTCGGTCTCGGCGAGAGTGCGGAAGGCGGTCATCGCCTCGACGTCGTTGACGGGGATGTATTCGGCGCGTGCTTGGTCGTGCAGCCAGGAATGCTCGGGCCCGACGCCGGGATAGTCCAGCCCGGCGCTGATCGAATGCGTCGTCTGCGTCTGCCCGTCGTCATCTTGCAGCAGATAGGTGCGCATGCCGTGGATGACCCCCACCGAACCGCCGGCCACGGTCGCGGCGTGACGGCCCGTGTTGATCCCGTCTCCACCGGCCTCACAGCCGAGCAACCGGACCCCGGGGTCGGCGATGAAGGGCGAGAAAATCCCCATGGCATTGGACCCGCCACCGACGCACGCCACGATCGCGTCTGGCAGCCGGCCGGTGAGCTCCAGCATCTGGGCCCGGGCTTCCACACCGATCACCCGCTGGAAGTCGCGGACCATCATCGGGAACGGATGCGGGCCCATTACCGAGCCAATGCAGTAGTGCGTGGTGTCGACGTTGGTGACCCAGTCACGCATCGCCTCGTTGATCGCGTCTTTGAGCGTGCGGCTGCCAGCGGTCACCGGGATGACTTCGGCGCCGAGCAGCCGCATGCGCGCGACGTTCAGGGCCTGCCGGACGGTGTCCTCTTCACCCATGTAGACCACGCAGTCGAGGCCCAACAGGGCGCACGCGGTAGCCGTGGCGACGCCGTGTTGGCCGGCCCCGGTCTCCGCGATGACCCGCTGCTTGCCCATCCGGACCGTGAGCAGCGCCTGCCCGAGGACATTGTTGATCTTGTGTGATCCGGTGTGCGCGAGGTCCTCGCGCTTGAGCAGTATGCGGGCGCCACCCGCCCGTTCGGTCAGCCGGGCGGCGTCGGTGATCGGCGTCGGCCGTCCCGCGTAGCTGGAGAGCAGACCGTCAAGGCGGCCGGTGAAGGCATGGTCTGCGCGCGCCGAGGCGTATTCGGCGATGAGCTCGTCGAGGGCTGCAACGAGCGCCTCCGGGACGAAGCGACCGCCGTAGGGGCCGAAGTGGCCGGTCTCATCCGGGACGGCGGGAAGCCCGAATTCGGCGGGGGGCTGGAGGGTGGTCATCGCGCTGCCTGCGGTTGCGCGATGCCGGCGGCGACGAGTCCGCGGACGGTCGCGACGGGGTCGGCGCCGCTGACGCACGCCTCTCCGGCCAGCACCGCGTCAGCGCCCACAGCGGCGTACTCGGCGAGGTCGGCGGGGCCACGCACCCCGGACTCAGCCACCGCGAGAGACCCGGAGGGCACCAGCGGACGCAGCCGGGCGAAGACACTCCGGTCGACCTGCAGGGTGCGCAGGTCACGCGCATTAACGCCGATGAGCGACGCCCCGATGGCCGCGGCCCGTTCGAGCTCGCCCTCGTCGTGCACCTCCACGAGAGCCGTCATTCCGTACGCCTCGATCTGAGCAGCGAGATCAGCCATCAGCTGCTGCTCGAGAGCCGCGACGATGAGCAGGACCAGGTCGGCGCCGTGGGCCCGGGCCTCGGCCACCTGATACGGCGTGACCACAAAGTCCTTACGCAACAAGGGGATATCGACCGCAGCGCGGACGGCGTCGAGATCGGCGAGCGATCCCCCGAAGCGACGCTGCTCGGTGAGCACGCTGATGGTCGCCGCTCCACCCGCGGCATAGGACCTGGCAAGCGCCGCCGGGTCAGCGATCGTCGCCAGCTCCCCCTTGCTTGGCGAACGCCGCTTGACCTCGGCGATCAGCGCGGTGCCGGGAGTCGAAAGCGCGGCCAGCGCGGCTTTGGCAGGCGCCGCCGACTCGGCCGCGGCGACGACCGATGCCCAGGGGCGCTGGGCTTCACGCTCGGCGAGATCAGCGCGGACGCCGACGAGGATGTCGTCGAGGACGGTGGCAGGCACGCCCTGGATCGTACGTACGGGCGGGCGGAGGACGTCGCTTTTATACCCAGGGGTCACCGGGCGAGCGGCAGGTGAATGGTGAACGCTGCGCCGCCCTCGGGTGCGCGTCCAGCCTGGGCACTGCCTCCCAGCGCTCTGGCAAGACCGGCGACGAGGGCCAACCCGAGCCCCGTGCCGACACGCCGGATCCCCCGGTAGCGGTCGTAGAGAACGGAGCGTTCGAACGCGACAGCGAAGTCGTCGGGATTGAGGCCCGGGCCGCCGTCGCGCACCTGCAAGATCGCGTATCCGGGTGCCGGAATCACAGCGAAGATGATCGGCGCCCCACTGGGAACCACCCGCAAGGCGTTTTCGGCGAGCCCATCGAGGATCTGGCGAACCCGCCCACCGTCGGTGACGAGGATCAGCGGTTCTGGTGGCAGCTCGACGCGAAGCTCGATGCCTTCGGCGGCGCAGCGTGGCCTCCACACCTGCTCCGCGGCGCGCACCAAGGCGCTCAGGTCGGTCGGCGCCGGGTCGATGCGGAAGTCGTCGGCGCCGAGCCGGGCCAGATCAAGTAGGTCGGAGACGAGGCGATCGAGGCGGCGGGCCTCGGACAGCACGACGGCGCCAGCGACCCGGGCGTCATCGCCGGTGATGACGCCGTCAGCCAGCGCTTCGGCGTGGCCGGTGACAGCGGTCAGGGGCGTGCGCAGCTCGTGGGAAATCGACAGCAGGAATTCGCGCTGCCTGCCCTCACTGCGGTTCAGCGCCCCAGCAAGGGCATTGAGTGCGTCAGCCACCTCCGCGACCTCGGCCGGGCCTTCGGGCTGCACGGCCACGTCGCGGTGGCCGCCGGCCAGCGCCCGGGCCGCGGAGGCGGCGTGCTGCAGCGGCCGGGCGAGCCGGCGCGCCAGCAGCGCACCTGCGAGCGCCGCCCCCAGCAGTCCGATGCCGAGCGCGATGAGGAGCCGGTTTCGAAGCGGCTGCGCGAGCGCCTTGGCCTGGCCGGCGTTTTGCAGCAGCACAAACCCGGAGGCGTCGCAGCCGGCCAGCGTGGTGCTGGTAGTTCCATCAGTCGCCAGCGCGCGGCCTTCGACGAATTGCTTGGTTCCGTCGACCTTGGCGACGGCGCTGACATCGGAGCCGCCCGCAAGCTGAGTGGCGAGGTCGGCAGGCAAGGCGACGGCGCCATTGCCACAGGCCTGGCCGGTGGAATCGTAGGGCTGGAGCGCGATCTGCTGCTGGCGCAGCACATTGCGGAGCTGCGCGAACCGCCCGGTGGTGTTGATCGGCCGGTCCGAGGCAATCGCCCGTTCAATGAGCACCACGTAGCCGTCCGCCTGCCGGGCAAGCGAGTTGCGGGCCTGCGTCTCGCTGGCCCCCCGCAGCAGGCCTATCGAGACCAGTCCGACGACGAGGACCGCGACCGCGGCGACAGCGGTCGTCACGAGCACCAGCCGGGCGGCCAGTCCCGTCCGTCGGCGGTCGGCCACGAATCAGCCGCCGGCCGTGTAGCCGACGCCGCGCACCGTGCGCAATGGGCTGTGCTCACCAAGCTTGGCGCGCAGTTGGGCGACGTGGACGTCGACGGTGCGGGTGCCGGCGGCGGCCTCGTATCCCCACACCGCCGACAGCAGCTCCTCGCGGGTGTAGACCCGTCCGGGGCGGCGCAGGAGCATGGCCAAAAGGTCGAATTCGGTAGCGGTCAGCGGGACCGGTTCGCCTGCCGCGATGACGGATCGGCGGGCCGGGTCCAGCGTCACCACGCCGACGGTCAGCACTGGCGCATCTCCGGGCGGGCCCGCCGCCCGACGCAGGACGGCCTTCACGCGGGCGACGAGTTCGCGCGGCGAGAATGGCTTCGTGAGGTAGTCGTCGGCACCTAGTTCGAGGCCCACGATCCGGTCGACCTCGTCGTCTCGGGCCGTGACGAAAAGCACCGGAGTCCAGTTACCGTCCGCGCGCAGGGCCCGGCAGACCTCAGTGCCGTCAAGCGTCGGCAGCCCCACATCCAGCACGATGGCAACCGGTTTCAGCGAACGGGCGGCCTGCAGCCCGGCCTTGCCGTCGGATTCCACGTGCACCCCGAAGCCCTCGCGGCGCAGGTACAGCCGGACGAGGTCGCTGATATGGACCTCGTCCTCCACCACGAGCACCAGTCCTTTGGAGGACCCGGAGCCACCGGACGAGCCTGCAAGGTCGGCCACACCCTGGGACGTTAGGCCCTCAGATGCCGCCTGGACGGGTTGAGGCCGGGAAGGCGCTCAGCGTGTCGGGCCGGTACATCAAGACGATGACGTACACGTCGAGGCCCATCCCGATGATTGACGTGTATCCCCCGCTGAACAGCGAGACGAGCCCGAAAAGGACGCCAAGCCCAGCCAGGACGATCGTCGCCGTGCGTGCCCACGGCACGAGCTTGCGCAACTGAACGCCGGTGTAGATCTCGACGACGGCTATGGCGAGAACGATCACGGCAAGCGCCACGACCCACGTCGCGACGCTGGACACCGCGAACAGCAGCAGCCCTCCGAGCACCCCGAAACCACCTGAGATGAACAGCAAGATGCTCGCGATGTTGACCGACGACGGCGGGCGAAAGCCCGGGCTACCAGGCCGGCCGTAGGACTGCTGTCCATAAGGTGGCTGCCCGTACGGCTGCTGGGGATAGGGCTGCTGGGGATAGGGCTGCTGCCCGTACGGTTGCTGCCCATAGGGCGGCTGCTGGTTGGGCTGCGGGCCGTACTGGGGTTGGCCGTACTGAGGTGGCGGAGGCTGCTGACCCGGCTGCTGCTGACCCGGTGGCTGCTGCTCCGGCGGCGGGGCATAGGGGTCCGTCATGTGCTCCTGGGTCCTTTCGCGGCGATCCCGTGAAGCCCTAGACGTCATTGACGCCCTTAGCCGTCGGGCTTGCCCTAGCGTCTCATCCGGACTCATCCTGACGTGGGATCTTCGCCCCTTTCGAGGGCTTCCCACGCGTCGACCGGACGGCCCGCCTTGGCCGCCGCGCGCTCGTAACGTCTCGTGGGGTTCGGCCAGCGCCCACCGAAGATCGCGGCCACCACCCCTCCTGCAATCACCAGTAAGGCTCCGACGACGCAGATGTAGGGCGCCGCCGTCACCTGGGCGCTGGCCAGTTCACCGGCGGATCTGACCTTGCTGCTGCCGCGCGCCACCCGAGTCGGATCGGCGATCACGCGCACCGCCGCGATCAGGATGCCGACCCCGGCAGCCGCGATCAGCACGGCCAGAATCCGCCGGATCCAGCTGCGCACCAGTGCCATGGCAATAAGCCCGGCGGCGGCGACCAGAGCCAGCGGGACCGCCGCGGCTGCCGCGTTACCCCCGGTCAGTTTCACTTCAGCGCCCGACACCCGCAGCGTGACGTGAACCCAGGCCGGCGACGACGACAGCAGCACGATGACGGCGCCGATCGCGATCCCCAGCGAGGCCACAACAGCGCTTCGCGGCAGCGCCGGACGGGTGACGGTCAGCTCAGCCGCGGCCGGGTCGCTCACCGATCCGGCCCGCTCACGGCTGGAGGCCGGCGGGCCGCAGCGTCTCCGCCAGCGCCACAGCCCGCAGGACGGCACGCGCCTTGTGGCGGGTCTCGGCCTCTTCGAAGTCGGGCGTGCTGTCGGCGACGATGCCCGCCGCGGCTTGGACGTACGCCGCGCCCTCGCGCATGACGGCGGTCCGGATAGCGATCGCGAAATCCAGGTCGCCGCCGAAGTCGAGGTAGCCGACACCGCCGCCGTAGATCCCGCGCCGGACGGGCTCGAGCTCGTCGATGATTTCCATGGCCCGAACCTTGGGCGCGCCGCTCAGCGTGCCCGCCGGATAGCAGGCCGCCAGCACGTCGACGGCGTCGAGGCCCTCACGGACGGTGCCGACCACCGTCGACACGATGTGCATGACGTGGGAAAAGCGCTCGACCGCACCGAACTCGATGACGCGGACCGTCCCCGGCTCGCAGACGCGGCCGAGGTCGTTGCGCCCGAGATCGACCAGCATCACGTGCTCAGCGCGTTCCTTCTCATCACCCACGAGTTCGGCGGCCAGCGCCGCGTCCTTGGCATCTGTGCCACCACGCGGGCGGGTTCCGGCGATCGGGTGGAGCCGGGCTACCGTGCCGGTCACCGTGACGAGCGACTCGGGACTGGAACCGACGACATCCAGCGTCGCGGCACCGGCACCGGTCTGCTGCGCTCCGGTGCCCGCCAGCCGCAGCAGGTACATGTAAGGGCTGGGATTGCTGGTGCGCAGCATCCGATAGACGTCCAGCGGGTCGGCGTCGGTGGTGACTTCGAACCGCTGACCAATCTGCACCTGGAAGATGTCACCGGCCCGAATCGCTTCGAGCGCCCGGTCGACCGCTTTGGCGTATTCGCCTTCGGGGGTGCGGGTGTTGAACGCGATCTCGCCCACGGCGCCGGTGACGGCCACCGACGGGGCGGCCGGCTTGGCCAAGGCGGCGGTCATGTGCTCGAGACGCTCGATGGCCGTCGCGTAGGCCTCGTCCACCGACCCCGCGGCCGCCGGAAAGGCGTTGGAAACGAGCAGGCAGGAGCCATCGGAGTGATCCAGCACGGCGAGATCGGTGGCCAGCAGCAAGCCGAGCTCTGGAAGGTGCAGATCGTCGGTGGCAATGCTCGGCAACTTCTCGATCCGTCGCACGAAGTCGTATCCGAGGTAGCCGACGAGCCCGCCCATCAGCGGCGGCATCCCCCGCAGCCGCGGGGCACGCAAGGCCGTCGCACAGGCCCGCAGCACCGCGAGCGGGTCACCGGTCAGCGGCACTCCGGGAGGCGGATCATCAAGCCAGACGGCTTGCCCATCGCGCTCGGTGAGCGTGGCCTGCGAGCGGACGCCGATGAAGGAGTAGCGCGACCAGCTGCGGCCATGCTCGGCGCTCTCAAGCAGGAACGTGCCCGGCCCTCCCGCCAGCTTTCGGTACACACCGACCGGCGTCTCACCGTCGGCCAGCACGCGCCGGGTGACCGGAACGACGGGATAGTCCGCAGCCAGCTCAGCGAACTCTTGCGGGCCGGGATAGAAGGAGCCGTCGGTCACGGGGCAGAGCCGACGACGGCGCCGAGATCGGCCGCATCGAAGCAGGTCCGGTCGCCGGTGTGGCAGGCTGCGCCGACCTGATCGACCCGACCAGGATGGTGTCGCCATCGCAGTCGAGCGCGACGGATTTCACCCACTGCTGGTGGCCGCTGGTGTCGCCTTTGACCCAGTACTCCTGGCGGCTGCGCGACCAATAGGTGCAGCGGCCGGTGGTCAAGGTGCGATGCAGCGCCTCGTCGTCCATCCAGCCGACCATCAGGACCTCACCGGTGTCGTGCTGCTGGGCGACAGCCGGGACGAGCCCGGAGGCGTCGCGCTTGAGCCGATCGGCGATGGCAGGATCGAGGGAGCTCGGACGGATCACCCGTTCATCCTGCCAGCTGGACGCCTGAGCGACAGCCGAGTTTTGCGCCGTCAGCGTGCGGCGGTCAGGTTCGCGGCGGCCCAGCTCAAACCCTGCGTCAACGCCGGTCGCCAGACGTTGTAGTCATGACCACCGGGACGCAGTCGCAGCATGACGTCAAAGCCGCGGCCGGTGAGGGCGTTGGCGACCTGAACCGTGTCGCGCCTGGCAGTACCGTCGCTGCGGCCGCAGTCGAGCCAGAGCTTGACCGCCGGGTCAGGGCTGAGCTTGGAGACGTAGTCGATCGGCGTGTTGGCCTCCGCCACTGCCTGCAGGTCAGGCGAGTTTCCGAACAGGCCCTTGAGCCCCCCGTCATGCGTAGGCCGGTCATAGCCCGAGAGGTCGACGATCGTCGAAAACGTCTGACGGTTACGAAGGCCCAGGTTGAGCGCGCAAAAGCCGCCGGCGGAATTACCGGCGATTGCCCGGCCAGAGCGGGAGGCGATGGTGCGGAAGCGTGCGTCGATCTCGTGCACGACATCCTTCACGACGTACGTCGCCACGTGCTCATTCGGGCGGTTCACGCACTCGGAATCATCAGTCCAGTCGTGGCTTGCCCGGGGAGCCACGAGGATCACCGGGTGGCCCGCGCGAGCCACCTCAAGCCCGGCATCGGCGGCCCGCGCCGCCCGAAACCAATCAACGGGTGAACCGGGCGAGCCGTGCAGCAGATACACCACCGGAAAGCGCCGGCTCGGCTCGGAAAAGTATTGCGGCGGAAAGTAGATGAGGGCCTCAGGTGCGCCGAAGCCGCTCTCGACTCCCGGCAGGCGCACCCCCACCACTGCCCCGCGCGGATGCGCCGCCTTCCGTTCGACCGCCGGGTTCGCCACATCGACAAGGCGAGCCGTCGGCCAGGTCCGCACTCCAAGAACGTCGGCGACCCTCGGCAAGTAGGCGTAGTGCGCGTTGACGAAGTCGGCCACCGTCGCGAGCGAGAGGACCAGTGCCAGCGCGGCGAATCCGGTGGCGCTCAGCCACCGCCGACGGCGGCCGCGCCACAGGGCGAGCACCCAGGCGATCACCGAGACGGCAACCAGCGCCGCCAGAAAGTTCGCGCTGATGACGAGTAGGTCCACGACCCTCCGACTATCAGGATTTTCTCAGCTTCCTGAAACCAGACCGTAACTGGAACGGATGTGGGTTGCGACGGTTTTAGCTATGTCCTAGGTGTCGGGTGGGCGACGGCCGGCACACAACTGCAGACTCAGGCGTGGGTGCCGGAGGGGGTCGGCGTGACCAGACCGGGGGCCTGCGGAGACGCACCGCCCGCGGTCTCGGGCTCAATCGTGGCGGCGATGGGCAGTACCGCCCGAAGGACACGGGCTGCCTCGGCAAGAAACGCCGCCTCGTTCGTGGAGGAGTTGTCCGGCAGCCCGCCGAGAATCACGACGACCTGGTACGGACCGGTCGTCGTGAAAGCCCCGATGCTGATCCCCTCAGTCGCCGTCGCCTTGTTGAAGAAGGCGGTCGCCTGCGGGAAGCCGGGCAGCGCCGCCGTGGGCGCCTGCTTCTTGTTCTGGGAGTTGGAGTAATCCAGCTCGGCCTTAGCTCCGGCGGCGCCACCGAACTTCAGCACATTGATGGTGACGTCGTAATCGTCGTCGGTCGTCGTCGGCGATCCCAGCGTCAAGGCACGCAGGCTGACGGTGCGTTGCAGGCCGTACTTCTTGAACTCCACGAGTTCCTGTGGGCCGAGGGCGATATCGCTGGGGGCCAGTAACGACGAGGCGTAGGCGTGATAGCCGATGGCCAGCAACGCCGGCGGGGTGGCGATCAGCCCGAGCGACGGCAGTGGATTCGACGGACTCGTCTGGCCCGGGCTGGGACTGGGGACCACGCCGGTCCCCGGAGCCGGACTCGCGCCGACGCCGGGGATGGGGAGGTCTCCGGAAGCCGACTGGTCCTTGGACCCGGTGGTCAGCAAGGCCGTGGTCAGCCCGGCGATCAATGCCACCACCAGCACAGCGACCAGAATCCAGCGACCTGGGCCGGGCCGACGCGGGGCCGGGATCTGCCAGGTCTGCTCCGGGCCGGAGCCGGTGGATCTGCTGGGGCCGCTGGAGCCGTAGCCGGTGTCGGCCGGCGCGTACTCCGGTGGGGCGTAGATCGGGGGCGGGTATTGGCCGTACTGCTGCTGGAACGGGGGCTGCTGGCTATAGGGCTGGCCGGCGAATCGCGGTTCGGGCTGTTCGTAGCGCAGCGGTGGGCCGGCATAGTCACGCGACCACGGCGATGGCTCGGGCGAGGGCGGCGGGGACGACTGGGATGGCGCCGCGGGACCCTCGTCCTGCGGCAACTCGCCAGGCGGCTGCTCGCTCATGGCCCGATTGTCACTCACCAGAGTCTGAGTTACCTGAGAGCGCCGACTCGCCGGGGCCCGCGAGCGCGCCGCGTGCCGACCAGGACGCGTGAAGGCGCGCGTAGACCCCTGGAAGGCCGACCAGATCCACGTGGCGTCCGCGGGCGACGATGCGACCCGTATCGACCACGACCACCTCGTCCGCCAGTTCCGCCGCCTTCAGACGGTGGGCGATCGTGATCGTGGTACGGCCGAGGGCCAGCGATTCAAGTGCCCGGCTCAGCCGCATCTCGGTCGCCGGGTCGATGGCGCTGGTCGCCTCGTCCAGCACCAGCACATCAGGGTCCGCGACGTGGGCCCGGACCACTCCCACCAGCTGCCGCTCCCCGGCGGACAGGGACTCGCCGCGCTGGCCGACCGGGGTGTGGATGCCCGCTGGAAGTCCGCGCAGCCATTCGCTGAGGCCCAGCTCGTCGAAGGCCTGCTGAATCTGCTCATCCGTCGCCTGCGGCTGCCCGTAGCGGACGTTGTCGGCTATCGAGGCCTCGAAGAGATGACCGTCCTGCGGCACCATCACGACCCGCGAACGCAGCGCCGAAAAGCTCACCTCGGTCAGCGGAACCCCGGACAGCTGCACCTCACCTTCGAGCGGGTCGACGAGCCTGGTCAGGAGCTTGGCGAGGGTCGTCTTGCCGCTGCCGGTCTCGCCGACCACGGCGATCCGGGCGCGGGCAGCCACTACCAGGTTGATGTCGCGGAGCACCGGCGGACCACCTGGATAGGAGTAGCCGACGCCCTCGAATCGCACGCTGACCGGGCCGGGAGGGAGCTCACGACCGCCACTGGGGCGATCGGCAGGGTCGGGGATGTCGATCGGGGTGTCCAACACGTCCAGCACCCGGCGCAGGCCTGCGAGTGCGTTCTGCGCGTCGTTGAGGGTCTCGGTCGCCACCTGCACGGGCCCGACGAACAGCGTGACGAGAAAGAGGAATGCCACCAGCTGGCCGGCGGACAGATGACCGGCAACTCCGAGCCAGGCCCCGAACACCACGATCCCGGCGTTGGCCAGCCCGGCGACGATCTCGCCGCCCGAAAATGTCAGGGCAGCCAGCCGCTGGGCCCGTACGGCAGCGTCGCGGTGCAGCCCGATCGCCTCATTGATCCGCCGCCCGGTGCGCTCCCCCACCCCGAAGGCCTTGACGACCGGCGCCCCGACGACCGCTTCCGACACGCCGGACAGCACCAGGCCGACTCGTTCACGAACCAGCCGGTACGCCGCGGCCAGCCGCAGCGACATCACGCGAGCAAGCCAGCCAAGAGGTGCGAAACAGGCGTAGACGAGCAACGTCAGCGGCCACGAGTAATAGAGCATAAGCGCCGTCGCCAACACCAGCTGAAGCACGCTGACCAGGAGCTGGATACCTCCGAACTGCAGGAAATTCGACAGCTGGTCGACGTCACTGGTCACCCGGCTGACCAACCCGCCGCGCCGTTCGGCAGCCTGTCGCAGCATCGACAGGTCGTGCACATGGCGAAACGTCTTGATACGCAGGGCGGCCAATCCCGATTCCGTCGCCGTAAAGAGCCGGACGTTGAGCAGATAGGCGGCGCAGGCCGTCGTCAGCACCGCCGCTGCGCCGATGGCCACCGAAGCGCGGATGGCTCCGAGATCGACCGCGGTACCCGTGGCACCCGAACCTCCGAGTCCGTGGTCGATCGTCTGCTGCACGACGATCGGGATCACGACCCGGCCGGCCGTCGCGAGCACCGCCAGGAAGAGCGTGAAGCGCAGGCCCACGGCAAATTGAGGTGCGATCCGAAAGGCCCGCCGGAAGGTCGCCAGGGCGGTGGCGTCTCCGGTGGTGGCCAGCGACACCGTCGACGTGTTCAGCGAGGCGGGAGAGGTGGCCGTGCTCATGCCGCCGACTCCGACCGCGATTGCGCCGGCGATTGCGCATCCGTTTCCAGGATCGTTTCCGCCGAACCGGCCTCACCCCGGATCGGCGTGTGCTCGTCCGTCGCGCCGTAGGCGGTCAGCACGTCGCGGTAGCCGGGCTGCGTCGCCATCAGATGCTCGTGGGTGCCTCGACCCTGCACGCGTCCGGATTCGAGGTAGACGACGTCATCCGCGAGCGCGATCGTCGCCTGCCGGTAGGCGATGACCACGACGGTCGCCGGCGATTCTCTGAGCCCGGCCAGGATCGCTCGTTCGATACGGGGGTCGACGCTGGAGGTCGCATCATCCAGTACCAGCAGCCGCGGCTGGTGAGCAAGCGCCCGGGCCAGTGCCAACCGCTGACGTTGGCCGCCGGACAGGGTAGCCCCGCGCTCGCCGACCAGCGTGTCCAGCCCGGCCGGCAAGGCCTGGACGAATTCGGCCGCCTGGCTGACCCGTAATGCCTCGTGCAGGGTCGAATCGTCGATCTTCGACCCGAGCGTCAGGTTGCCGCGGACGGTGTCGTCGAAGAGAAAAGCGCCCTGGGGTACGAGCGCTGCAGCCGCGGCCAGCTCACCGGCGGCGAGCTTGCGCAGATCGATGCCGTCGAGGGTCACCGTGCCCGTGTCGGGGTCGAGCAGGCGAAGCGCCAGGTTGGCCAGCGTCGATTTGCCGGAGCCGGTCGGGCCGACGATCGCGACCGTCTGGCCGGCGTCGATCTCGAGCGTCACGCCCGACAGCACGGGCGGGCCGCCGAAGTCGAACCCCACCCCTTGCGCAGCCAGCGTCGCCGGCCCTGTCACCGGCGCGAGTCGCTGCTCGCCGAAAGGCATCACATCGACGGCATCAAGCACCTCGTGCATCCGCTTCCAACCGACCACCGACCGCGGAAGGTCGGCCAGCAGCCAGCCGATGGCGCGCACCGGAAACGCCAGCAGGGTGAACAGGTAGGCGACGCGCACCAGCCCGCCGGCGTCCAGTGAACCCGCCGAGACGCGGAGGCCGCCCAGAAGCAGGACCGCCAGGACGGCGAGGTTAGGCAGCGCCTCCAGCGCCGGGTCGAAGAGTCCACGCAAGCGCCCGACTCGGATGAGCGCGGCGCGCAGTTCCATCGCCCGCTCGGAGAAGCGGTAGGTCTCTTCCTCGGCCCGGCCCAGGACCTTTACGGTCAGCGCCCCGTCGAAGCTCTCGTGAGCGAGCCCGCTCACTTCTGCCCGCAGCTCCTGAGCGCGGATCATCAGCGGAGCCAACCGACGGCTGTAGACCACGTTCAGCCCAGCGATCAGCGGAAAGATGATTCCACCGATGAGAGCCAGCACCGGATCCGTCGCGACCAGCAGTCCCAGCGTGACCAGCAGCATGACGACGACGCCGGCGGCCATCGGCAGCGGCGCCATCGGCTCCCAGGTCTGCTCGACATCCGAATTGGCCACCGACAGCAGCCGGCCGGTGGGATTGGCCTGATGCCAGCGCAGCGGCAGCGCCAGATAGCGCGCGGCGATCCGGCGCCGGTAGCTGGCGCCAAGCTCGTACTGGACGCGTCCGGCGTAGATCCGGCGCCCGGCGATTCCCAGTGCTTTCAGCACCGCGACGGCCATCACCAGCAGGGCGGCGGCGAGCAGGGAGCCCCACACCAGATGTCCTGCCTTGAACGCCGGCAGCACCGTGTTTTCCGTGACCTGACCCAGCACGTAGGCCTGGGCGACCGTCATCACCGCCCACAGCGAGCTGCCGAGCACGGCGATCGTGAACGCCAACTTCTGCTCGGAGACGCCGCGCCAGAGCACGGCGAAGCCACGCAGCACCACCCGGCGCTCGCCGGGGTCAGCAATAGCGTCAGCGGACAGGTTGGCCGTCCGCCCGCAGCGCAGCTTTGACGTCGCCGATTCGCAGCACGCCAAAATGAAAGACGCTGGCGGCGAGCACGGCGTCGGCTCCGGCGTGGACCGCCGGCGCGAAGTCGCCAACGGCGCCCGCGCCGCCGCTGGCGATCAGTGGCACATCGACTACTGCTCGCACCGCTCGGACCATGTCAAGGTCGTAGCCCGCCGTCGTGCCGTCTGCGTCCATCGAATTCAGCAGGATCTCTCCCGCACCGAGCACCGCGCCACGCTCAGCCCATTCGACCGCGTCAATCCCCGTCCCACGCCGCCCTCCGTGCGTCGTGACCTCGAACCCGCTCGGCGTCGTGGGCGCTCCGGGCTGGGTGCGTCGGGCATCGACCGAGAGCACGATGCACTGGTTGCCGAACCGCTGGGCGCATTCGGTGATCAACTCGGGCCGGGCAATGGCGGCAGTGTTGATACCGACCTTGTCGGCGCCCGAGCGCAGTAGCCGGTCGACGTCGTCGGGGCTGCGCACACCGCCTCCCACAGTCAGCGGGATGAAGACCTGTTCAGCGGTCTGCCGGATCACCTCGTACGTGCTCTCCCGGTTGCCGCTGCTGGCGGTGATGTCGAGGAACACCAACTCATCCGCGCCTTCGGCGTCATAGAGCCGGGCCATCTCCACCGGGTCGCCGGCGTCACGCAGCGACAGGAAATTGACGCCCTTGACGACCCGGCCCGCGTCGACGTCAAGACACGGGATCACCCTGACAGCGACGGTCATCGGATAGTGAGCGTCATCGGTTAGCGACCGTCATCGGGTAGCGGCGAGGGCTTCCGGAAGCGTAAAGGCACCGGCGTACAGCGCCTTGCCCACGATGGCCCCCTCCACCCCGGCGATCTTGGCGATCGATTCCAGATCCGCCAGCGTGCTGACGCCGCCGCTGGCGATGACGGGCCGCTCGGTCGCGGCGGTCACGCTGGCGAGCAATTCGACGTTGGGGCCGGTGAGCGTGCCATCGCGGCGGACGTCGGTGACGACATAACGCGAGCAGCCGTCGGCGTCCAGCCGGGCCAGCACGTCGAACAGCTCGCCGCCCTCGCGGGTCCATCCCCTGGCGGCGAGCGTGGTCCCGCGAACGTCCAGACCGACGGCGATCCGGTCGCCCACCCGGGCGATGGCACGGCGCACCCAATCGGGGTTCTCCAGCGCGGCCGTTCCGACATTGACGCGGGCGGCTCCGGTCGCAAGCGCGGCGTCCAGGGACGCGTCGTCGCGAATTCCTCCGGAGAGCTCGACAGCGATATCGAGCTTGCCGACCACGGCGGCCATCAGGTCACGGTTGTCACCTCGACCGAAGGCTGCGTCGAGGTCCACGAGATGGACCCACTCCGCGCCGTCCTCCTGCCACCGCAGCGCCGCCTCCAGCGGATCGCCATAACCCGTCTCACTGCCGGCCTCACCCCGGACGAGCCGGACGGCTTGGCCGGCAGTCACATCGACTGCCGGCAGCAGGGTGAGGCTCACAGCTGGCCCAGCCAATTAGCGAGCACGCGGGCGCCGGCATCGGCGCTCTTTTCGGGGTGGAACTGGGTCGCGGACAACGGACCTTCCTCAACAGCGGCAGCGAATAGGGATCCATGCTGCGCCGCGGTGTCACCGGGCCGCGCGGGTGCGGCGTAGGAGTGCACGAAGTAGAAACGCTCGGATTCAACGCCGGCAAAGAGCTTGGAGCCGGGTCCTGCGGAGACGACGTTCCACCCCATGTGCGGAAGAACCGCCGCGCCCTGGATGCGCAGCACCTCCCCCGGCAGCAGGCCAAGCCCCCGGCTTCGGACCCCATGCTCCTCGCCCGCCTCATACAGCACCTGCATGCCGACGCAGATGCCGAGCACCGGCCGTCCGGCGGCGACGCGTTCGGCGATCACGGTGTCTCCGCCGACGGCCCGAATGCCTTCCACGCAGGCAGCGAAAGCTCCGACGCCGGGCACTACGAGCCCGTCGGCCTCGGCGGCAGCGATGAGATCAGCGGTCACCGAGACGTCGGCTCCGGCGCGGGCGAGGGCCCGCTCGGCGGAGCGCAAATTGCCCGAGCCGTAATCAAGCACCACGACCTTCGGGAGGGTCACAGCACGCCCTTCGTGCTGGGGATGCCGCCGCCGCGCGGGTCGAGCGCGACGGCGTCCCGCAAGGCACGCGCCACGGACTTGAACTGGGCCTCGACGATGTGGTGGGCGTTGCGGCCCGACAGCACCCGCACATGCAGGGCAATCGCTGCAGCAGCGACGAACGACTCCCAGATGTGGCCCGTCAACGTCGTGTCGTAAGTACCGATCATCGGTGCCAGGGTGTCGGGCTCGAGGTGCACGCAGTACGGCCGCCCGGACAGGTCGACGGCCGCGCTCACCAACGCCTCATCGAGAGGCACCAACGCGTCGCCGAAGCGGCGGATACCGGACTTGTCGCCGAGCGCCTCCCGCAGCGCCGTGCCGATCGCGAGGGAGGTGTCTTCCACCGTGTGGTGGATGTCGACGTCGAGATCGCCCTTGGTGACCACGCGCAGATCGAAGCCTGCGTGCTTGCCGAGCTGGGCGACCATATGGTCGTAAAAGGGCACGCCGGTGTCGGACTCGGCCCGTCCGGTGCCATCGAGCTCGAGCTCAACGAGCACCGAGGACTCCTTGGTGGTGCGCTCGATCCGTGCCGTCCTGGTCACGCTGCTCCCACTTTCGATTCCGACTGCATCAAGCGCCTGACCTCCGACAAAAACGCATCCATCTCCGACGCGGTGCCGGCCGTGACCCGCAACCAGCCGGACAGACCGAGGTCGCGCACCAGCACGCCGTGGTCGAGCAGCGTCTGCCAGGCGGCGTGCTGATCGCCGGGGACTGCAAAGAGCACGAAGTTGGCGTCGCTGGGCACCACCTGACAGCCCAGCGCCGGCAATTCACTCAGCAGCCGGTCACGCTGCTCGCGCAGCGCATCGACGCTGGCCAGCAGCTCTTGGGAGAAGGTCAGGGCTACTCGCGCCGCGGCCTGCGTCAGCGACGAGAGGTGGTAGGGCAGGCGTACCAGGTGCAGCGCGTCAACGACGGCCGGCGCCGCTGCCAGGTAACCGACGCGGGCTCCGGCCATGGCGAACGCCTTACTCATCGTCCGGGTCACGACGAGGCGCGGACATTCGGCCAGCAGCGTGACGGCGCTCGCTACCCCGGCCCGACGAAACTCCGCGTACGCCTCGTCGACGATCACCAGCCCGCCGACCGACTCCGTGGCGGCGTGCACCGCGCGCACCGCATCCAGCTCCAGCGCGGTGCCGGTGGGGTTGTTCGGCGAGCACAGGAAAACCAGCGACGGGCGGTGCTCGGCAATCATGGCCCGGGCGGCTTCGACGTCGACCCGAAAGTCGGCATCGCGCTCGCCGCGTACCCAGCCGGTGGCGGTGGCCAGCGCGATGAGCCCGTGCATGGAGTACGTCGGCTCGAACGCGATCCCGACCTGTCCGGGGCCGCCGAACGCCTGGCAGATCTGCTGCAAGACCTCGTTGGAACCGTTCGCCGCCCATACCTGATCGGACGTGATCACCTGTCCTGGTGTCGCCGACTCCGTCGTCAGGTAGCCCGCCAGATCGGCCCGAAGCTCGCTGGCCTCACGGTCGGGGTAACGGTTGAGCGTGGCGGCGGCCGCTGCGCAGGCTTGGGCCAGCGCAGCGACGAACTCGGGCGACGGCGGGTAGGGGTTCTCATTGGTGTTGAGCCGGTTCGGCACCTCGAGCTGCGGCGCACCGTAGGCCGACAAACCCCGCAGATCCGCTCGCAGCGGCAGGTCATCCGCCGTCAGTTCGGGCCGCCTGCCCCCGCTCACGGGTCGACCCGCACGCGGACGGCCTCGACGTGGGCAGCGAGGTCTTCGGCGCCGCCGAGGGCGTAGATGTCCGGCGCGGACGCGGCCAAGGAATCGGCGGTAGCGGTGACGACGTGTTGCATCCGTAGGAAGGAAAAGACTGACAATCCGCTGGTGTGGCGGGCGGTTCCCCCGGTGGGAAGGACGTGGTTGGAGCCGGCCAGGTAATCGCCCAGGGTCACCGGCGAGCTCGGCCCGACAAATATCGCCCCGGCATTGCGTACGCGGGCAGTGACCCCCATGGGGTCGGCGGTGACGACCTCGAGGTGTTCGGCAGCCCAGGCGTCGACCACATCGATGCCCTGGTCGATGTCGGCCACCAGAACCGTCGCGCTCTGACCGGTCAGCGCGGCAGTGACCCGCTCGCGGTGGCGGGTGGTCGCTACCTGGCGCCGCACCTCAGCCTCCACCGCATCGAGCAGCGCCTCGCTTTCGGACACCAGCAGGCACGCCGCCAGCGGGTCGTGTTCGGCCTGCGAGATCAGGTCTGCGGCCAGGTGAACCGGATCAGCGGTGGCATCCGCAAGGATCGCGATCTCAGTGGCCCCCGCCTCGGCGTCGATACCGACGATGCCCCGCACGATGCGCTTGGCCGCCGCCACGTACACATTTCCCGGGCCGGTGACGACGTCGACCCGCGGGCAGCTCTCGGTTCCGTAGGCAAACATCGCAATGGCCTGCGCGCCGCCCACGGCATAGACCTCGTCGACGCCGAGCAGTGCGCAGGCGGCAAGGACTGCGTGGTGCGGGAGGCCGGTGTCGCGCTGCGGAGGCGAGGCCACAGCCAGCGAACTCACGCCGGCGACCTGTGCCGGCACGACATTCATCACGACGCTGCTCGGGTAGGCGACCCGCCCGCCCGGCACGTACAAGCCGACCCGCGACACCGGGACCCATCGCTCAGTCACGCAGTTGCCCGGGGCCACCTCGACACTCACGTCGCGTGGCCGCACCGCCGCCGTCACCATCCGAGTGCGGCGAATCGCCTCGTCCAGCGCAGCGCGGACAGCTGGATCAAGTGCCTCAAGCGCTTCCTTGAGCTGCGCGGCGGACACCCGCAGGTGAGTCCCGTTCGCCTCGTGGTCAACGCCGTCGAACCGCTTCGTCGCGGCCAGCACGCCAGCATCGCCATGGGCCCGCACGTCGTCACAGACAGGGCGAACCGCTTCGATGGCAGCCGCCACATCAAGATCAGCCCGCGGCAGGAGATCGCGCGGATCTCCCTTGCGGACGCGCAGGTCGAGACGGGTGAGCACCCATTCAGGGTAGCTAGCCGCAGCGTCCGGCGTGAAAAGGAGGCGAGCGCAGGGCGGCCGGGTGCTCGTACGGTGATGGTGGATGACGAGGTGGATGACGAGGTGGAGCTTTCGTGAGCGACGACGCGGCCGAAGAGTCGATCCCGCTCTTCCCGCTGTCGGCTGTGCTCTTCCCCGGTGCACCCTTGCCACTGCAGATCTTCGAGGAGCGTTACCGCGTCCTGGTCAACGATCTACTCGCGTTGGACGAGGACCGGCGCCGGTTCGGCGTCGTAGCGATTCAAGCCGGCAGCGAGGCGGGAATGACGCTGCCGCAAATGTTTCCGGTCGGGTGCGCTGCCATGACGCGGCGCATCGAGGTGCTGCCCGACGGGCGCAGCACACTGATCGCGTTCGGGGGCGCTCGTTTTCGACTGCTCGAGGTCGACACGGTCAGCAAGCCCTACCTCATCGGTCGGGTGCGCTGGCAGGACGAGCTGCTGGGCGAGCCGGGCGTCGCCGACGCAATCGTTCCGGTGGTACGCGACGCGCTGCGTAGCTACGCCGCCCTGCTCGCCGACCTCACCGGCGGCGAGGTCGAGGACGGCCAGCTCCCCAGCGAGCCCACCGAGCTCAGCTACCTGACCGCAGGCGCACTGCTGCTTCCCCTTCGTGAGCGGCAGGCGCTGCTCGAGCTGGCTGACACGCCAACTCGGCTGCGAACCGAAGTGAGCCTGCTGCGCCGCGAGCAACTCCTGATGTCCGAACTGCGCGCGGTCAGCGCGCCGGAGCTCTTCAGGATTCGCCGCTCCATGAACTGACGCGCGTTCCACCAAGGCGCACGACTGGCTGAAGCACCACGTTTTCCACAAGTGTCTCTTTAGTGTGATTACGGTGTGTAGCGTCAGTCACGTGACGAAACGAGCGGCTCTGGTCCTGGCAATAGGCGTCACTGGATGCGGTGGAGCAGCCACTCAGGCCGCGACACCGCCCGCAGCTCCCTCCGAATCCGCAGCTAGTTCGAGCCCTGAGGCCCGTCCGACCGACCCGGGCAGGCGTACGGCGGCTCGGTCCACACCTCCCCCGCAGCCCGCGAGTCCGGCGTCCGTCGCACCAGCTCCACCGAAGCCCATGGTCACGCTGCGTCACCCTGCGCTGACGGTTCCCTCCCCACCTGCTGTGGCAATCCCGCCGGTTCCGAAGCGGGCCCAGCCGACCCGTCCGGTCGTCACTCCGGCAAAGGTCACGGCGTTGCAGCCGCCGTATCCCGTCGGCCAGCTGGCGCCGTGGGGCTCTCTTCTTGCCGCCCGAAATCCGGCGCCGATCGTTTCAGCACCGGTCGCCCCTGAAGCAGTCGTTGCTGAACCAGCCGTTGGTGAACCGGCCGTGGCTGAACCGGCCGTGACGCCGAAAACCGCCCCGCCTCTTAAGGCGGCAGCGGCACCGATCGTGGCCCGCAAGTCGGTGCCGGTACGAGAGCCGCTGGCAATGCGAAGGCTCGTCCCAGCACCGAAGGCGGTTGTCACGCCCAAGCCGGACCTGGCGCCGGAGCCCGACGTGACGCCGCAGGCCGTTGTCGCGCCAGAAGCCGATGTCGCGCCGGAGCTGTTGCCGGAGGCGCGGCCCGCCATGGATGCCAAGCCCGCTCACTCGCGCAAGGCGGTCTCGTCGCGAAACACGGACCACTCGGACGAGGCAGGAGCGCGTCCGACGGTGGCGGCGCAAGCGCCCGCCGTTCCGGCGAAGCAGATCGCGCCCATGCCGCTGAGGGAGCGAGCGGAGCAGGCGCTGAACAAGTGGCAAAAGCACGAGGTGACGACGGCGTCCCTACGCCCGCTGGCGGTCGAGGTCACCCAGGCCAAGGCGAAGGCCACCGGCAGCACTCACGCCAGGCTGCGTAGGCAGCTCGCGTCATTGGGGCAACGTTTGCACGCCGCCTTGACCCCGCCCTCCAAAGACCCTGCTGAGCACCCCGCCCCTTCGCCGGCCAGCGCGGCGCCCCAGACCAGCGCTCCCAAGGCAGGCACTTCACCGGCCAGCGCTTCAAAAGTCAGCACCCCTAAGACCAGCTCGCCAGAAGCGCTGACCCGACACGCG
This sequence comes from uncultured Actinomycetota bacterium, assembly GCA_963839015.1. Classification (GTDB taxonomy): domain Bacteria; phylum Actinomycetota; class Actinomycetes; order Frankiales; family Frankiaceae; genus DATAZK01. The sequence continues at coordinate 146,263 of CAWITL010000009.1, forward strand.
AGGACGCAGCCGGCCCAGGCGAAGCCCACGTCCCACCGCGCTACGGCTACTCACCGCCCAGCCACGAAAGGCAAGCACCGCAAGGTTCCTGCCTCCCACCGGACGTCAGCGAGGAACTGACCAATACCGATCCGGCTCCGGATCTTCGGGAAGCGCCGGCGGCGTCGAACGGGTAGTAGCGACGATGATGAGGAGGTAGGTGATGAGCGCCGCTACTGGATAGACCACGTGATATCCGTGGCTTCGCAGTACGAAATCGACGATGTTGCTGACGCTTCCACGAAGGTTTTCCGGCAGCTGATCCAGCACCCGACTGCTCTCGCGCAGGTGGCCGATCTGGGCCGCCAGCAACGAGCCGCCCACCCCGCCGACGGCCAACGCGAGGGGCAGCAGCCAGCTCGCCTTCCGGCAACGCCACCCGACAAGCGCGCCGGCCACGACTCCGAAGATCAACGCGAGCAGAGCAAAGTGGACGTCGATGCCCGCCTGGGCGTCGAACGCCGCTTCGCTTCCGCCCAGCGCGGCTTTGACGTCGAGCTTAGGGCTGGTCGCAGCCCAGAGCAGGCCGAGTGGCACCCCGGCGACGACGAGACTCACTGCCACTACCAGGGCCGTCAGCGCGTCGCGGGAGGTGGGCCGATCGGGTGTGAACCGCCGGGAAGTCGCGGGCGCCGGCGGAACTCCGAAGCTGGTCGCGGTCACGGCGCGATTCTCGTCGACTGAGCTGTGACTTTCCTGATTGCTGGCTGAACTGTCACTGGCCTGAGTATCAGCGCTGGGATGGTCATTGCTGGGATGCGCGCTGCCGGACAGCTCGCTCATCGCCGCACCGTTCGTCGCAGCGCCCACCCGCCGGCGAGCAGGCTGACGACTGCGACCAGCAGGCAGAGCGACAGATCGAACCCGACCTCGCCCCAGGGGACGTCATGGCGAAATCCCTTGGCCAGCACGTCAGCACCATAGGTGCCGGGGAGCGCTGCCCTCGCTACCTGCAGCGGTTCGGGCAGCCGTGACGCCGGGATGATGTCCAGGAAAAGGATGGCGCTCATCCCGAGCTGACCCGCGACGGTCGCCAGCTCAGGACGGGGGGCCAGCAGCCCGAGCAGCGCCCCCAGTCCGGCGAGGGCGGCCCCCGTCAGCACGATGACGGGTAGCAAAAGCCATAGCCGGCCCATCGGAAGCTGGTAGATCAACGCCCCGGTCACGGCGGTCACGATGGTGCCCGGGATAGCAAACGTCGCGTAGGAAGCTGCCGTGCCGATGACAACCGAGCCGGCTGGGATCGGGAGCGTGAGGTAATAATCCAACGCCCCGGACGCCCGCATCGCGCCCAACCGCTGAGCAAGCAGGTTCAGCGCAACGAACGCGATGACCAGGACCGTGGCGCCCCCCACGACCTGCTGGCCGGTCACCTCACTGTGGCGGTCGACAACCCCCCGAAGGAGCAGCAGCAGCCCGATGGACTGAAACGCGGCGACGAACAGCAACGGGATCCGGGCCACGCGGCCACGCGCAAGCTGCTGGCGGAAGACGGTCGACGTTGCTGCCCAGGACGACGGCCGAACCGGCGCCGATTTCGGGAGCTCATCGCGCGTCGGTGCGACGCGAATATCGGCGGGCGCTGACCGGCGGCCACCGGAACTGGTGGCGCCAGGAAGCAACTCCGTCACGCCCGCTCCAAATCACGGGAGCGGCCACCAAGGGCCAAGTAGACGTCTTCGAGGGTCGCGGGGGCGAGCGTGAAGTCATCAAGGGCGGCGAATGCCGGCCCTGCTGTCAGCCCACCGAGCGCCTCACGGGCTTCGGTGACGGGCAGATGAATGCTCCACCGCTTGCCCGTGATGGTGGCCCGCGGCGCTAGGGAGGCGACGAACGGATCGGTCGCAGGCGGCGTGTCACGCCAGACCAGATCCAGCCGAACCTCCTCACTGACCTGGGCTTTAAGCCGCCCGGGTGTGTCGCAGGCGATCACCCGCCCGGCCTCGAGCACGGCAACCCGATCCAGCACCGACTCTGCTTCGATCACGTTGTGAGTGACCAGCACGACGGTCACACCGGAGTGGCTGCGACGGCGTTCGAGCGCCGACCAGACAGCCCGTCGGGCCTGCGGATCGAGACCAGTCGTGGGTTCGTCGAGTACGAGAATGGGTCGAAATCCGGCAAGCGCCGTTCCGAACGCGGCAAGCCTGCGCTGGCCACCGGACAGCTTGCCGATGACCCGCCCGGCCAGCGGGCCGAGTCCAAGCTCGTCGAGGATCTCGTCGCGTTCTGCGTGTGCCGCGCCGGCGCGCAGGCCGCGAAGGCGCCCGGTCGTCTCGATCGCGAGCGCAACGGTCATGTCAGCGAGTGCAGCCTCGTCCTGGGGAAGGTAGCTGACCAGGGTGGAGACTCTGCCCTCGAGCGGCGAGCCGAGCAACCGGATGCCTCCGGAATCGGGCCGTAGTAGGCCCACCAGCTGGCGGACCAGGGTGGTCTTGCCTGCTCCGTTCGGCCCCAGCAGCCCGAAAACGTCGCCGGCGGCAATGTCGAGGTCAATGTGATCATTGGCCAGCACGGTCTCGGCGCCGGCTTGGTGGGTGCGGACCAGATCGCGAACTTCGTACGCAAGAGGCGAGTCCACGCTGACAGTGTCGCAGCTGAGGCTGGGCACCGCCCTGTCGTCTAAACCCGGCTCAAACGAGCTCAAACGAGGCTGCTGGTCCACACCACGATGTCGAGCACGCGCAACGACGTGATCGGCGGCCCGTCGTCAGGCACCAGCCGGGCGAGCGCCGCGAACTCGTCAGCGTTGTCTCGCAGGTCTTGACGCATCGCACGCACCAGCAGACCCATGTATTGGCGCACCGTCCGGCCATTCTTCGGAGCGGGCGGCACGCAGCTCTCGTGCTGGTAGAACATCTGGACCTTGCTGTCAAAAAGCGGTACCAGCCCGGGCCGCTTGCGGTGCAGCACCTTAGCCAGCAAGGAGCCGCGAACGTCGCGGTCGAGCGCACTCGGATCGTCCAACGGGTCGTACAGGGCAGCGACCAGATCGCAGGTTTCGTCGTCGGCCTCCACCAGATCACACGGCGGGAGTGCATCGAGACCGCGTTGCAGCAGCGGCAGCAATGCCGTCAGCGTGTGCATCCGGTCGAGATCGACGTTGACTCCCAGCAGCGTCGGGGCGAGCAGATCGCCCGTGCAGAGGCTGGCCGGATCGTCGTTGGTGACAAGTCCGTCGTAATAGGGGTAGGCGTAGCGCAGCCCGCGGCGACCCGGACTCACGTAAGTACGGACCAGGCCCTCGGCGTCGAGTACCTCTTTGGTTCCCATAGCCAGGCGCATGAACGTCAGCCTTTCATTCGCGACACGCCTGCAACGACCCAAACGGCAAGGGCGAGAACAATCACAGGACTTACCCCGAGACGCAGCCGGCGCCCAGCAGCTCTTTGAGATCGGCAACAAGACTGGTGGAGACGCTGACCCGCAGCCCGTCATCCAGGCGCAGGGTGGTCACCCGCGCGGCGCCCAGCAGCTGCAGGCGGACCTCGGTGGTGCCCGGGTGCGTCGACAGCACCCCCTTGAGGCGGGTCACCAGATCCGGAACGCAGCGGGCGGCCTGCAGCGACACCGTCAGCGGACCCCGCGGACCCTGGCTCAGATCAGGAACGGCCAGCTCCATGGCAATCAGCCGCGGCATGTCTTCCCGCTTGTCGACCCGGGCTTTGACCAGCACGACCTCGTCTTCGATCAGCTGGTGAGAGACCTGGGCATACGTCTGGGGGAATACCAGCGTCTCGACGCCACCGTCGAGGTCTTCGAGCTGGATGACCGCCCACGGGCTGCCCGTCTTGGTGACCTTGCGGGTGATGCTGGCGACAATGCCGCCGACGGTAACGATCTGCCCGTCATCGCAGGATTCGGCCAGGTCTGCGACGGTGGCATCCGATTGGGCCGCCAGAATGTGCTCGACCCCCAGCAGCGGATGATCACTCACGTAGAGGCCAAGCATCTCGCGCTCATGGGCAAGGAGCAGCTTCTTGTCCCACTCGCCGCTCGGGATGATGGTGGCGAGCGCTGCATCGGCGTCGGGCGCGCCGGGATCAGCCTCGTCGCCGCCTGGCCCGCCGAACAGCGAGAACTGACCGGCCGCCTCCGCCCGCTTGACCTCAAGACAGACGTCGATCACCTCAGCGTGAATCTGCACCAGTCCACGCCGCGGGTGACCGAGCGAGTCAAAAGAGCCGGCCTTGATCAGCGATTCGACGGTGCGCTTGTTGCAGGCGACCGGCTCGACCTTGCGCAGGAAGTCGGCGAAGTCAGCAAACCGACCTTTGGCCTTGCGCGTGCGCACGAGTGAATCAACGACGTTAGCCCCGACGTTACGAATCGCACCGAGCCCGAAACGGATGTCAGTGCCCCGAGGCGTGAAATCACGGTCGGAATCGTTGACATCGGGGGGCAGCACCTTGAGCCCCATCCTCCGGCATTCCTGCAGGTAGATGGCGGACTTGTCCTTGTCGTCACGAACGCTGGTCAGCAATGCCGCCATGTATTCAGCCGGATAGCGCGCTTTGAGGAACGCGGTCCAGTACGACACCAATCCATAGCCCGCGCTGTGCGCCTTGTTGAACGCGTAGTCCGAGAACGGAACGAGGATGTCCCAGAGGGTCTTGATCGCCGCGTCGCTGTAGCCGCGGGCCTTCATGCCGTCGCTGAAGGGGACGTATTCCTTGTCGAGAATCTCGCGCTTCTTCTTGCCCATCGCTCGGCGAAGCAGGTCGGCGGCGCCGAGGGTGTAGCCGGCGACGCGCTGCGCGATCGCCATGACCTGCTCCTGATAGACGATCAGGCCGTAGGTCTCGTCAAGGATCTCCGACAGCGCCTCGGCGAGCTCGGGGTGGATCGGCTCGATCGGCTTACGGCCGTTCTTGCGGTCGGCGTAATCGTTGTGGGCGTTAGCCCCCATCGGACCCGGACGGTAGAGCGCGATGACAGCCGAGATGTCATCGAACGATGTCGGCTTCATCGACCGGAGAAGCGAACGCATGGGGCCACCGTCGAGTTGGAAGACGCCCAGGGTGTCGCCGCGCCCCAGGAGTGCGTAGGCCTCCGGATCGTCGAGCGTCAACTCCTCGAGGACCACGGTCTCGCCGCGGTTGGACTCGATGTGGGCGAGGCAGTCGTCCAGCACCGTGAGGTTACGAAGGCCGAGGAAGTCCATCTTGAGCAGCCCGAGGCTCTCGACCGCGCCCATGTCGAACTGGGTGATGATCGCGCCATCGGCGTCGCGCCGCCAGACCGGCACATGGTCTTGCAGCGGGTCGCGGCACATCACGACTCCCGCGGCGTGAACGCCGACCTGCCGCCGCAAGCCCTCGATGCCGCGTGCGGTCTCGAGCACCTTGGCGACGTCGGGCTCGGAGGAGGCCATCGCGCGCAGCTCGCCGGCCTCCCCATAGCGCTTGGAGGCCGGGTCAAAGCAGTCGGACAGGTTCATCTCGCGACCCATGACCGCGGCCGGAAAGGCCTTGGTGATCCGGTCGCCCATCGCGTAGGGGTAGCCGAGCACCCGCGACGAGTCCTTGATCGCGGCCTTCGCTTTGATCGTGCCGTAGGTGATGATCTGCGCGACCTTGTCATCGCCGTAGCGCTCGGTGGCGTAGCGAATCATGTCAGTGCGCCGGCGCTCGTCGAAGTCCATGTCGATGTCAGGCATGGACACCCGGTCGGGGTTGAGAAAGCGCTCGAAGATCAGACCATATTTGAGCGGGTCGAGCTCGGTGATGCCCAGCACATAGGCGACCATGCAACCCGCCGCGCTGCCCCGGCCCGGACCTACCCGAATGCCGGCGGACTTGGCATATTTCACCAGGTCGGCGACGACGAGAAAGTAGGCCGGAAAGCCCATCTGCAGGATGACGCCGACCTCGTAATCGACCTGCGCCTGCACCTTGTCATCCGGAGCGCCCTTGTAGCGCCACGCGACCCCGGCCGCGACCTCCTTGCGGAACCAGCTCTCCTCTGTCTCCCCCTCAGGGCAGGGAAACTGCGGCAGCAGCGACTTCGCGGCGAACGACGGCGGGACGATCCGCTCCGCGATGACCAGCGTGTTGTCGCAGGCCTCCGGCAGCTCCGCGAACGTAGCCCGCATCTCAGCCGGGGACTTCAGGTAGAACTCGTCAGCCTCAAACTTGAAACGCGTGGGGTCGGCGAGGGTCGACCCGGTCTGCACGCACAGCAAAACCTCATGGGCCGTGCTGTCAACCTGGTTGGTGTAGTGCAGGTCGTTGGTGGCGACCAGCGGAAGGTCGAGCTCCTTGGCGATCTTCACCAACTGCGGGAAGGTGCGCTTTTCGATGTCGATGCCGTGTTGCATCAGCTCGACGTAGAAATTGCCCCGTCCGAAGATCTCGGCGTATTCACCGGCCGTCGCCTTGGCGAGCTCGTAATCGCCCCGCTCGAGGGCCTGGCTGACCTCGCCGCCAGGGCAGCCTGTAGTGCCGATGATGCCGCCGGCAAAACGGGAGAGCAGCTCCCGGTCCATCCGAGGCTTGTAGTAGTAGCCCTCCAGGCTCGCCAGGCTCGAAAGCTTGATGAGGTTGGAATAGCCCGCCGGGTCGGCGGCCCACAGCGTCATGTGGCTGTATTTGTCGGTCTTGGCGCTGCCGCCGTCGGGCAGCCGCTTGTCAAACCGTGAACCCGGCGCGATGTAGGCCTCGGTGCCGATGATCGGCTTGATCCCCGCCTTGACGGCCTGCCCGGCGAAGTCGAAAGCGCCATAGAGATTGCCGTGGTCGGTCATCGCGAGCGCGGGCATGCCTTGGCGCTCACAGCCCTGGAACAGGTCTTTGAGCCGGGCCGCACCATCGAGCATCGAATACTCGGTGTGGACGTGGAGATGGACGAACGAATCGTCCCGCGAAACCCTCGCGGGCACCTCGCTCGTCATACCGCTGCCCACCCCTTCTCCCGCTTCGCCGCGCGTCAGCGCAAGGTTCAGGTTTAGCACCTGCCGACGACAAAAAACGGCGCGGGCGGCGTGCCTTCAGGTGAGTGGGCGTGTCGAATTCTGGCGCCCGCGTCACGCGTAGCGGATACGCGTGACTTCGGCGTAGGGCAGCATGATTCGACGTGCGACTTCTGACCCCTGCTCCCTACGAGCTGACGTACGACGACGTCTTCCTGCTGCCCCACCGATCGGGCATCACCTCGCGCTTGGAAGTCGACACCAGCACCGTCGACGGCTCTGGCACCACCATCCCGGTGGTAGTCGCGAACATGACCTCCGTAGCGGGCCGCCGGATGGCCGAAACGGTGGCCCGCCGCGGCGCGATCGCCGTGATTCCGCAGGACATTCCGATCGACGTCGTCGCCGATGTCGTCAGTTACGTCAAGAGCCGCCATGTGCTGTACGACACTCCCATCACGCTGTCGCGGGTCGACACCGTCGGCGAGGCGCTGGGTCTGCTGCCCAAACGCGCGCACGGCGCCGTGGTCGTGGTCGAGGACGGCCGCCCGGTCGGAATCGTCACCGAAGCTGATTGCCTGAGCGTCGACCGCTTCACCCAACTGCGCGAGGTGATGTCGCGCGATTTGCTCACGCTGCCCGACAGCGTCGATCCGAGAGCCGCCTTCGACCGGCTCCAGGACGGCCGGCACCGGGTGGCGCCAGTCGTCGGCACGGATGGTCGCCTGGTCGGCATCCTCACCCGCAAGGCAGCCCTGCGATCTGCCTTGTACGCACCCGCCGTGGACGACGATGGCCGGCTGCGAGTCGCCGCGGCCATGGGGGTCAGCGGCAATGTCGCCGCTCGCGCCAAGGGCTTGCTGGAGGCCGGGATCGACGTGCTCGTCCTCGATACCGCCCACGGCCATCAGGAACGCATGATCGATGGCCTGCGGACCGTTCAGGGATCGGACCCGGGCGTCCCCGTGGTCGCGGGCAACGTCGTGACCGCTGCCGGGGTGCGGGATCTGGCCGACGCAGGTGCCGACATCCTCAAGGTCGGCGTCGGGCCGGGCGCCATGTGCACTACCAGGATGATGACCGGCGTCGGCCGGCCGCAGTTCTCCGCCGTCGTGGAGTGCGCCGAGGAAGCCCGCCGGCTCGGCCGCCACGTCTGGGCCGACGGCGGAGTGCGTCATCCGCGAGACGTGGCGCTGGCACTAGCGGCGGGCGCGTCCAACGTCATGATCGGCTCGTGGCTGGCGGGCACTCACGAGTCCCCCGGCGACGTGCTGCGCGCTGCGGACGGCCGCCTCTACAAGGAGAATTACGGCATGGCCTCGGCCCGCGCCGTCAAGGTGCGAAGCGCCGACGACACCCCCTTCGAGCGGGCGCGTAAGAGCCTGTTCGAGGAGGGGATCTCCACGGGGCGGATGTATCTCGACCCGGCCCGTCCGGGAGTCGAGGACCTGCTCGACACGATCGTCGCCGGCCTACGCAGCGCCTGCACCTACGCCGGTGCACGCACCCTCGAGCAGCTTCACGAGCAGGCCGTCGTGGGGGTGCAGGGCTCCGCCGGCTACGCCGAGGGCCGGCCGCTGCACGACAGCTGGTGAGCGCCCAGACGTCACGCCGCTAACTCACGTATCCCAGCGCCCGCGGGTCATGGGTGGAGACGATGTCCTTGCCCAGCGGCGCGATGGCCACGAACGCCAGCTTGAAATTGGCGATGCCGAACGGGATCCCGATGATGGTGATGCACAGCGCGATGCCGGAGATGATGTGGCCGATGGCGAGCCAGAGGCCGGCCAGGATGAACCAGATGACGTTGCCGACCGTCGAGGCGGCCCCGGCACCCGGGCGCCGGACCACGGTCCGGCCGAAGGGCCAAAGTACGTAAGCCCCCAACCGGAATGACGCGATCCCGAACGGGATGGTGATGATCAGGATGCACATCACGATGCCGGCCACGGCGTAGCCCAGAAAGAGCCAGAAACCGGACAGGATCAGCCAGAGCACGTTCAGGATGGTTCGCATATGTCCGCCTGTCCTACGTATTCGATCTCGACCGTCCGCGACTTGTCATGCAGCTCGCGGATTGATCCACTTCGTTGATACCCGAGACGTTCGTACATCCGGTGGGAATCGGTGAATCGGCTGTCGCTCCAGGCTGTCACGTTCGCGCGGCCGCCCACGCGGCGCTCGATGAAGTGCACCAGCCGCGATCCCCAGCCCTGCCGCCGCGATCGGGCGCTGACATAGAGCGACTTCAACTCGACGGCGCCAGGCCGGGCGGGATCGGGTCGCCAACCCGCGCAAGCCAGCAGCCCCTGCCCGCGGGGAAGCTCGACGACCCAGAGCTCACCCGCCTCTTCGTAGCGGGTGGCCGGGGCGCGGATCCAGGGCTCCTCCCCGTCGACGTCGAACACGATGCTGGGGTATTCCGCCCAGACGCCGCCGATCAGGGCCTCGATCGCCGCCGCGTCCTCGTTGCGCACCGGGCGGAGGCCGGGCAGCAGGTCCTTGCGCATGGTCAGGTGCGGGATACCGGCTTCCAGGTAGGTCTCACCCACGCCGTAGTAGCCAAGTCGCTCGTAGAAGCCGATCACCGGCTGCTGGGCGTGCAACTCGACGGTGCGCAGTCCCTGATCACCCGCCCACCGTTCGACTGCTGACATCACCAGCGCGCCCAGGCCTTGCCCGCGCAGTGCATGGCCGATCGCGACCCGTCCCACCAGGGCCGTGTCGGCGGAATCGAACATCCGCGCGGTGCCGATGACGTCGCCGTCTCGCTCCAGGACCACGTGGGCAGCCTGCTCATCCCGGCCGTCAGCCTCCAGGGCCGCGTCCACTCCCTGCTCCTTGACGAAGACACGCGTACGTAGCTCAGCCGCGGCGGCAAACAGCGCCGGATCGTTGGTGACGCGGGCCGCGCTCACGACTCGTCCTCGAGGATCACCAGCGCCGCTGCGAGATCAGCCGGATCGGGGCTGGAGAAAGTGACCGGACGTCCTTCGGTCGGATGGGCGAAGGACAGTTGAGCGGCATGCAGCCACTGGCGGTGCAGCCCCAGCCGCGCGGCCAGCGTGGGGTCAGCGCCGTATGCCAGATCGCCCACGCACGGATGTCGGACCGCGGCCATGTGCACCCGGATCTGGTGGGTTCGTCCCGTCTCCAACCGGATGTCGAGCAGGCTGGCGGCCCGAAACGCCTCCAGCGTCTCGTAATGGGTGACGCTCGGACGGCCATCAGCGACCACAGCGAACCTGTAGTCGGCGCCTGGATGGCGCCCGATCGGCGCGTCGATGGTGCCCCGCGAGGGATCAGGATGGCCCTGCACCAAGGCCCGGTAGCGCTTGTCGACGGTCCGCTCGCGAAACGCGTCCTTGAGCCGTGAGTACGCGATCTCGCTCTTCGCCACGACCATCAGACCGGAGGTCCCGACGTCGAGCCGGTGAACGATCCCTTGCCGCTCGGCGGCCCCGCTGGTGGAAATCCGGCGGCCCATGGCCAGCAGTCCGTCGACCACGGTGGGCCCCGTCCAGCCGGGGCTCGGATGAGCAGCGACACCCACCGGCTTGTCAACCACCAGCAGGTCGGCGTCCTCGTAGACGATAGTGAGCCCGGAGACCGGCTCCGGCGCCGGACGATCCGCGGGATCCGTCGCCCCGGGCGCGTCCGGAAGCCTGACGTCGAGCGTGGACCCGGCGCTGACCCGGGCCGACTTGCTGGCGGTCCGGCCGTCCAGGCTCGCGTCGCCCGCCTCCACCAGGTGCGCGGCGGCGCTACGCGAAAGCCCGAAGATCCGGGCGACGGCAGCGTCGAGCCTCATGCCGTCCAGCCCTTCGGGGACGGCCAGCGAACGCTCCGCAGCCATCGGACGAGCGTACGGGGGTCAGTCGGGCAGACCGTCGGTCACGAGTCTGCCACCCGGTCGGCCAACAGCGGCTGTGCCCGGTCCCACCTGGCGCCGGTGGCCGCATCCAGTCGTTTGCGGGCCATGGCCGAGAGCACTTCCAGCGCGACGCGGTTCGCCAGTGCTGCGGTGATGTCGGCGCTGTCGTAAGGGGGCGAGACCTCGACGATGTCGATGCCGACAAGGGGAAGTTCGTACGCCAGCCGCCGGACGGCATCCAGCAACTCGCGTGCGGTGAGGCCACCGGGCTCGGGAGTGCCGGTGCCGGGGGCATGGCCGGGATCGCATACGTCAATGTCGACCGACAGGAAGACGCCGTCGCAGTCATCGGTGGCAATCGTTGACGCTTCGGTGAGACAGGCGGCGAGACCGCGTTCCACGATCTCGGTCATTTCGTACGAGCGCATCCCCTGCTGGGCCATCCACTCCAGGGTTTCCGGCCCCGGCCAGTAACCGCGCAGTCCCATCTGCAAGAAGCGGTCGCCACGCAGCGCGCCGGACTCGATGAGGCGTCGCATCGGCTGACCGTGCCCCCACAAGGAGCCGAACTCGATGTCGCCGGTATCGGCGTGCGCATCGAAGTGGATCATCGAGACGCGCCCATGGCCAAGCACGTTCGCCACGCCCGTCGCGTCGGGGAGCGCGATCGAGTGGTCACCACCGAGCACGAGGGGGACAGCGCCGCTCGCCGTCACGGTCTGGACGGCGACCTCGAGCGCATGCAACGCCGTCTCGATGTCGCCCGAGAACATCTCGACGTCGCCGGCGTCAACCACGCGCAGATCGCGAAGCCCGTCGGTGCGCAGCGCGAGCGAGGGGCGTGACCCGTCGTGCGGCAGATAGTCGGTCATCCGGATGGCCATCGGGCCGAAACGGGTGCCTGGACGATGGGAGGTGCCGCCGTCGAAAGGGGCGCCCAGGATGACCACGTCAGCGCCGGCAAAGCTGCCGGGCTCGTCCAATGACGCCCGGTCGACCCCGAGAAACGTGATGTCGGGCCCGTATTGCGGGCCGTACCGGGTCACGCCTTCTCAGCGGTCATGTCTCGGCGCCGCCGGTAGCGCCGTCCCTTGTCCCGTCCAGCCGTATCCCCCGCATCGACAGCACGACCGCGAGCAGCCCACCGACGACGATCGCGGAATCCGCCACGTTGAACACCGGCCAGTGGTGCAGGTGGATCCAGTCAATGACATGACCGCGCAATGGTCCGGGGGCGCGAAAGAGCCGGTCACCGAGATTGCCGAGGGCCCCTCCCAGCAGCAGTCCCAGGCTCCAGGCCCAGCCGGTGGAGGCCAGCTTGCGGGCGGCGCGGGCGATGAAGAACACCACCGCGACGGCCACCACCGTGAAGATGATGGTGGCCCCGGCGGCGAAGCCGAAGGCCGCGCCCGCATTGCGGGTCAGCTCGAGGTCGAGCACCGACGGGATCGCGTCGACCGGTGCCCGGTTGGACAGCTGGGCCACCACTATCTGCTTGCTGATGATGTCAGCGATCAGGACGACACCCGCGACCCCGAGCAGCAGCGGCAGGCGCCGACGGGGAGCAGCTGAAGCGGGAAGATCGCGGCCCTCGGCGGCCTCGGCCGTCTCCGAGGGCAGGCCCTCGCCTTTTGGACCCGTCACCGCCACGACCGCAGTCTAGGTGACCGGATAGGCTGGACTTGCGCGGAAAGCGGCCCTGACGGGGACGAGTAGCGCCGGAAGCAGCCACGAGCGATCCGGGGGCGGTGTGAGCCCGGAGGCCGGCCCGGCGTGAAGATCACCCCCGAGCCGCCGGAAGAAAGGGGTAGCCGGCTCCACTGGTTGCCCCCGTAGACCCGGCCCGCGCAATGCAGAGTGGGCGCCTGGATTCCGCTGGCCGGAGCTGGGCGCCAAGGAGGGTGGTACCGCGGGGTAGGCGCTTCACCAGAGCGCATGCCTCGTCCCTTCGCCGGACGCTCGACGAAGGAGTACCAGTGAGATGACCAGCACCGGTGAGCAAGTCCCCGTTCCGACCGCTGGCCGGCGGCTCGCCCGACCTCCCCTCTCTGGAGGAGCAGGTGCTGGCCCGGTGGAAGAGCACCAACGTGTTCGACCGCTCGATAGCAGGCCACGGCTGACGGTCCGCGGTGGGTGTTCTACGAGGGTCCGCCGACCGCTAACGGCAAGCCCGGTGCCCACCACGTCGAGGCCCGCGTCTTCAAAGACCTCTTCCCCCGCTTCAAGACCATGAAGGGCTTCAGCGTTCCCGCGCCGCGCCGGGTGGGACTGCCACGGCCTTCCCGTGGAGCTGGCCATCGAGAAGGAGCTGGGCTTTTCCGGAAAGCCCGACATCGAGGCCTACGGGGTCGCCGCGTTCAATGCCAAATGCCGCGAATCGGTACTGCGTCACGTCGATGAATTCGAGCGGCTCACCGAGCGGATGGGCTACTGGACCGATATGGCCGGCGCCTACCGCACGATGGACACCAGCTACATCGAGTCCGTCTGGTGGAGCCTGAAGATGATCTGGGATCAGGGGCTGCTGACCCAGGACTTCCGGGTCGCCCCCTATTGCCCGCGGTGCCAGACGACGCTGTCTGACCACGAGGTGGCCCTGGGCTACACCGACCTGGTCGATCCCAGCGTCTACGTGCGCTTTCCGGTCATCGGCAAGGACTATGACCTGCTGGTCTGGACCACGACGCCATGGACCCTCGTCTCCAACACCGCGGTGGCCGTCCATCCCGAGGTCGATTACGCGGTCGTCGACGTCCCCGGCGAGCGCCCGGTGCTCGTCGCCGTCCCGCTCATCGAAAGTGCGGTCGGACCGGATTCGAAGGTGCTGGAGACCATCCCCGGAGCGCAACTCGAAGGACTCGCCTACCAGCGCCCGTTCGACCTCGTTCCGGCCGCAGAGTTCGGGGTCGGCGCGCATCGCGTCGTGCTGGCCGATTACGTGACCGTCGACGACGGCACCGGCCTGGTGCACCAGGCCCCGGCCTTCGGCGCCGAAGACCTCGAGGTCGCCCGCCGCTACGGCCTCGAATTGGTCAACCCGGTGCGCAGCGATGGCACCTTCTCCCCCGAAGTGCCGCTGGTCGGCGGGCAGTTCTTCAAGAAGGCCGACGAGCAACTGGTCGACGAGCTGCGCCGCCGCGGCGTGCTGTGGCGCTTCGAACCGTACGAGCACAGCTACCCGCTCTGCTGGCGTTGCGACACCACCCTGCTTTATTACGCGCTCCCCTCCTGGTACATCCGCACGACCGCAATAAAGGACCGCCTGCTGGAGGAGAACGAAGCGACCCGGTGGTATCCCCCGCGGATCAAGAACGGCCGGTACGGGGAATGGCTGCGCGGCAACGTCGACTGGGCCCTTTCGCGCAACCGGTACTGGGGCACCCCGCTGCCGATCTGGATCTGCGAGCAGGACGATTCCCACCGGGTGTGCGTCGGGTCGCTGGCCGAACTGGGCACGCTCGCCGGCGACGACCTCTCGGCGCTGGACCCGCACCGCCCTTACGTCGACGATGTCGTGCTGCCCTGTTCTGCGGAGGGTTGCGGCGGGCAGCCTGCACCGTGTCCCCGAGGTGATCGATGTCTGGTATGACTCCGGTGCCATGCCGTTCGCCCAATGGGGCGCGCCGCACCGCAACGAGGCGGAGTTCGAGGCCAGCTATCCGGCGCAGTACATCTGCGAGGCGATCGACCAGACCCGCGGCTGGTTCTACACGCTGATGGCGATCGGCACCCTGGTCTTCGACAAGTCCTCGTACGAGACGGTGCTGTGCCTCGGACTGCTGCTTGACGGTGACGGCCGCAAGATGAGCAAGCACCTCGGCAACGTCCTGGACCCGTTCGAGCTCTTTGACCGCCACGGCGCAGATGCAGTCCGATGGCTGATGCTGGCCGGAGGCTCGCCCTGGATGGATCGGCGGGTCGGCCACGAAAACGTCGAAGAGGTCGTCCGCAAAGTGCTGCTGACGTACTACAACACCGCCTCGTTCTTCCTGCTGTACGCCAGCACGAGCGACTGGGCGCCCGGAGCTGAAGCCGCCGACGGGTTCGTCGAGCACGTGCTCGACCGCTGGGCACGTAGCGAGCTGGCACTCACGGTCAACGAGGTCACGGCGGCTCTCGATGACTTCGACTCGGCGCGGGCGGGCAAGCGCATCGCCGGCTTCCTTGACGACCTGTCCAACTGGTACGTCCGCCGCTCCCGCCGCCGCTTCTGGGCGGGAGACCCACAGGCGCTGGAGACGCTTCACCTGTGCCTGGCGACCGTCACGAAGCTGATGGCACCCCTGACACCGTTCCTGACCGACTGGCTCTGGCCGCAGTTGCAGGTCGCGGATGCCACCGATTCCGTGCATCTGGAGAGCTGGCCCGAGACCGATCCCGGGCTCATCGACTCCCGGCTCTCCAGCCAGGTCACGCTTGTACGCCGGCTGGTCGAGCTGGGTCGGGCTGCCCGGGCGGGTGCAAAGGTGTCCACCCGCCAGCCACTCGCGCGCGCCGCGATTCCGGGCTCGCTGTACGCCCAGCTCTCCGTCGAATTGCGACAGGAGATCGCCGACGAGCTGAACGTACTGACGGTCGAGGCGCTGGACGGTGAACTGGTCGACATCGTCGTGAAGCCGAACTTCCGGGCGCTGGGCAAACGGTTCGGTCCACGCACCAAATCGATCGCCGCAGCGATCGCCGGCGCAGGTACTCCCGTCGACGGGCGTCTCACCGTGCTCGTGGACGGCGAGGAATTCGAGATCACGCCTGATGAGTTGATCATCACCGAGACGCCGCGGGCCGGCTGGGCGGTGGTCAGCGAGTCAGGAGCGTCGGTCGCGCTGGACCTGACGCTCACCCCGGAGCTGATCAGGGCCGGGCAGGCGCGCAACGTCGTGCGGCGGATTCAAGAAGCCCGCAAACAATCAGGGTTGGACGTCAGCGATCGCATCGAGCTCTGGTGGGAGGCCGACAGCCCCGAGCTCACCGAGGCAATCGTGGAGCACGCCGGCCTGATCGCCGCCGAGGTGCTCGCGCCGAGCTTCGCGGCGGGACACCCGAAGGTGGCCGTCGCCGAGCACCGCGACGACGAGCTCGGTCTGAGGTTCTGGCTAAGACTGGCCGGCGGCTAACGTCCTGTCGGGCCGGCAAAGCTCGCAAGGGGTGAAGCCGAGCTCCCGGGCCTCGGTCACCACGAGCGGTACTACCAGCTCATCGCTGGACAGGTGCTGGCAGCCGCTCGCGTGGTAGTGAGGCCGACCCGAAACGACCAGTACTTCGCTCTGCTGAGCGGCGGGGGCGGGCTCGGCCGGGTGCCGCAGCACGCCGAAGATCAGCACCACCATCGCAAGGGCTGAGAGCGCGATGGCCGCATAGACCAGCGCGATGCTGGAGGCGATTCCGGCGATCAGCAGGACCGCAGCGACCAGAACAAGCAGCCCGCTGGCAAGTATCAAGAGGCGATCAGGGGACGCGGATCAAGAGATGGGTCCGTACCCACCGCTTCGTAGTCCGTCGTCGCCGCCCAGGTCGAACGCATGGCTGATGTAGCTGCTGTGACCCTCGGGATCGCGCGGGCCGCCGATGAAGGGATCCGCGCCCGGCTGGCTCGCGCCGCCGTCGGGAGACCAGACGGCACCAAAGCCCGGCGGGTCGAGCAGGCCTCCGGCCAGCGAGGGGGTCTCGATCGGCTCGGAGCTGCCCGAATCGGGCCCGGACCCACTCTCGTGAGCACCGGTGTCGTGAGAACCGCTGCCGTTGGAACCACCGTCATGAGCGTCACCGTTATGGGCCTCGCCGGTATGAGACCCGTGCGCTCCACCATCGGACTCGTGAAAGGCCGGCCGGGCAGGCTCGCCGGCGTCAGCAACGTCGAGCACGTGCGCCTTGCTCATCTCCACCGCGGGCGGGGCGATGCTCGCACCATCGAGTTCGCTCAGCTGCATCGACAGGTAAGCCCGGAGTCGCTGGCGGTATTCACGCTCGAAGGTCTGCAGCTGCTCGACCTGAGTCTCGAGGGAAGCCTTGCTGCGCTCCATGATGCCGATCTCCTCGGCCGCCCGGGCGCGGGCTTCCGCGAGCACACGCTCGGCTTCGATCCTGGCAGCTCCGCGGGTGCGGTCGGCATCGCTCTGGGCCTCGCTGATGGCCGCGTCGGCAGTTTGCTGAGCCAGCACGAGCATGCGGGTCACTTGCTGCTCGACCGGCTCGCTGGGTGCTGGAGCGGGCTCGGGTGCCGCGGCCACGACGGGTTCGGCAACGGGGGCCGGCGGAGGTGTCGCGACCGTATCGGCTGCGGCGGGAGCGGGGTCTTCGACAGAATCGGCCTCGGGGACGGCGCGGCCGGCGAGCTTGAGTTCCGCTCGTAGGCGCTCGTTCTCGGCGTTCAGCCGGGTGAGTTCGGCCTCTACGGCATCGAGGAAGGCGTCAACCTCGTTTTCGTCGTACCCGCGGCGCATGCGGGTCGGACCGAACACCTTGCTGGCCACCTCTTGAGGTGTCAGCGGCATGGCATCTCCTGTCGACAGCATGGATCTGACTACCCGACCTGTCGGCCAATCTGACGGCAGCTACAGCCGGCCAGCGTATTGAATCGCGATCTGAACAAGGATGAGCAGAAGAATAAAGGCGAGATCGAGTGCAAAGCCACCAATGCGCAGCGGTGGGATCAGCCGGCGCAGCAAGCGCAGCGGCGGATCCGTGATCGTGTAGATCGACTCAAAAACGACGATAAGCGGACCAGTCGGATGAAACGATCTGCTCAGAACCATGACCCAGTCGATGATGAGTCGACCGATGAGCATGACAAAGAAGATCCACAGCAACGTGTAGAGCACGAGCCCGAACGCGTGAATGTTCTTGCCTTCCGCAGCCTCACCAGGAGACCGTCAGGACTGGTTGTAGAAGCCGCCTGCCACGATCCGCCGCTTGTCTTCTGCGCTGACCGCCACACTACTGGGGGAGAGCAGGAAGACCTTGTTGGTCACCTTTTCGATGCTGCCGTGCAGTCCGAAGATCAGCCCGGCGGCGAAGTCGACCAACCGCTTGGCGTCTTCGTCGGCCATGTCTGTCAGATTCATGATCACCGGAATGTGCTGCCGGAAAGCCTCGCCAATCTGGCGGGCCTCGTTATAGCTGCGCGGCTGCAACGTGGTGATCTGATACGACGGCTCGGCATCAGGCAGGTCAGGCGCCATCGGCTCAGCCAGCCGCGGCGCGGCGCTCCCGCGGGTCTGCTCCACCGACAGGGTGTCGACGCGACCATCCGATCGGGCTCGCCGGCTGACGCTCACCTCCGGCGGCCGGGCTACCTCTCGCTCCCGGACATCCCGAACCTGGCTCTGCGGCGACAAACTCGGGTCGGCCCGGCGAACGGGGCGTGCAACCGCCGTTTCGCGAACGGGCTCATCGGCCTCGTAGTCATCGTCGACGTAGCCCTCGTCTTCCTCAGCAAGACCGAGGTAGACCATCGCTCTGCGGCCCATACCCATGGCAGAACTCTAAGCCCGGGAGCCCAGCAGATCGGTACCGACACGTAGGTGTGTCGCTCCTTCCATCACAGCGTCCTCGAGATCGGCAGACATTCCGGCCGACAACCACCGCGCAGCGGGATGGGAACGTCGGACTCGATCACTTACGAGCCGCAGCCGGGCGAACGCCGGACGAGCCGGTGCGCCGAGCGGAGGGACCGCCATCAGCCCGGCGAGGCGGAGGCGGGGAGCCGCCGCGACGGCATCTGCGACCGCCTCGATCCCCTGCTCGGTCACTCCCCCTCGATGCGGATCACCGTCGAGACTGAGCTGGACGAAGACGTCGAGCGTCCGATCGGTCCCCGCGGCGGCGCGGTCGAGCGGCGCAACCAGGTTCGCCCGGTCGAGGGTGTGCAGAGCCGCGCAATGACGCCCGATCAGACCCGCCTTGTTGCGCTGCAGCTGACCGATGAAGTGCCAGCGAATCTCGGGGGTCGGGATCGCCTGGAGCTCCGCCAGCTTCGACGCGAGCTCCTGGGCCCGGTTTTCGCCGATGTCCAGGACGCCGAGAGCATGCAGGCCGGCGACGTCTGAGGCCGGCCGGGTCTTGGTCACAGCGATCACGGTCAGCTCGCCTGGTGAACGGCCGGCAGCAGCGGCGGCCCGCGAAACCCGCAGCGATAGGCGCTCCCACCGCTCGACCAACTCTCCCTGACGCGTCGGCGTCGGCTGACTGTCGCCCGCATCAGGAGCGGTCACCGGATCTGACATGGCGCTCAGCCGTCGATGACGATCAGGCCGGCCTGCCGACCCGTCCGTTGATCACGTCGGTGGCTGAAATGCACCGGCGATTCCAGGGTGCACGTCGGATCGACGGTCACCCGTCCCACGCCGAGGGCGTGCAATTGCTGGACCAGTCCGGCGCGCAGATCCAATGAGGGACGACCGGCCCGGGTGGTGGCAACCGCTGCCGGCGCCACAGCAGCGACCTCATCACGCATGGCGGCCGGAACCTCATAGCACTTCCCACACACTGCGGGTCCCAGCTGAGCGAGGATCGCTTTAGGCTGCACGCCGAGCAGGCTCATCCGGCTCACGACGGCTTCCACCACCCCAAGCTGCAGCCCGCGTCGGCCCGCGTGGGCAGCTGCGATGACCTGCACCGACGCCGTATCGGGGTCCACCGCGCCACTGAGCATCACGGGTACGCAGTCGGCGGCCAACACCGCGAGCACCAGATCCGGGCGGGTAGTCACCAGCGCATCCGTCTCGGCGACTGCGCCCGCTACGGGCCCGTCGACCACCGTGACGGTGCGTCCATGCACCTGATCCATCCAGACCACCGGCCGATCCCCGACGAGGGAATTGAGCCGACGCCGGTTTTCCGTCACCGCGGCCGGATCGTCGCCAACATGCAGCCCAAGGTTGAGCTGCGCGTAAGGCGGCTCGCTAATGCCGCCGCGACGGTCGGTGAACCACACCGACATGGGCAGACCTACTTCAGGAAATCCGGGACGTCGAGATCGTCGAAAACGACCGGGCGGCGGGGTTCGGTGCGAGGGGGTTCACTGGACGGCCGCGATGTCGGGCGGCTGGCCGGCGGGGCGCCGGCGGGAGCCTGGGGTGCGCCTGCCGGTCGGGCTGGTCGTGCCTCGACGGTGCGGGCTCCAGCCGGCGCCGCTGCGGGTGCCCCACCGGTGCGAGCCGGCTCCTCCCGCAGATCCACGACGCGGGGCTCAGGAGCACCATTGCTGCCCGCTCCGGGAGCCCCGTTGCCAGCGGCAACCGGAGCGCGGCGGCCAACTCCGGCGTAGCCCTTCTTAGGACGCTCGGGCGGCGCCTCGAAACCCGCCGCGATCACAGTGACGCGCACCTCGTCGCCAAGCGCATCGTCGATCACGGCACCAAAGATGATGTTTGCCTCGGGGTGGGCGGCCTCGGAGACCAACTCGGCGGCCGCGTTGATCTCAAAGAGGCCAAGGTCGGAACCACCGGAAATGTTCAGCAGAACGCCGATCGCACCGTCCATGCTCGCTTCGAGCAGCGGGCTGGAGATCGCCTGCTGGGCGGCCACCTCGGCGCGGTCTTCCCCGCGTGCCCGCCCGATACCCATCAGCGCACTGCCCGCGTTGGACATAACCGCTTTCACGTCGGCGAAGTCGAGGTTGATCAGGCCGGGGGTAGTGATCAGGTCGGTGATGCCCTGGACACCCTGCAGCAGCACCTGGTCAGCGCTCTTGAACGCGTCCATGACGCTGACGTTGTGCTCTGCGGTGGACAGCAGGCGGTCGTTAGGAATGACGATGAGGGTGTCGACCTCTCCTCGTAGGGCGTCGATCCCCGCATCGGACTGTCCGGCCCGGCGACGGCCCTCGAACGTGAAGGGCCGCGTGACCACGCCGATGGTGAGAGCACCGAGCGAGCGGGCGACGTTAGCCACCACGGGCGCGCCGCCGGTGCCGGTGCCGCCGCCTTCGCCGGCCGTGACGAAGACCATGTCAGCGCCTTTGAGGACCTCTTCGATCTCCTCGCGGTGGTCTTCTGCTGCCTGACGTCCGACGTCAGGGTTAGCTCCGGCGCCCAGGCCCCGCGTGAGCTCGCGGCCGACATCGAGCTTGACGTCGGCGTCGCTCATCAGCAGCGCCTGCGCATCGGTGTTGATGGCGATGAACTCGACGCCCTTCAGGCCGACATCGATCATGCGATTGACGGCGTTGACCCCGCCTCCACCAATGCCGACGACCTTGATGACAGCGAGATAGTTCTGGGGGGCGGGCATAGGGCGGTCCTCCACTGGCGGAACGAACTGGCAGGCTTCTCGATGGGCGACGCAACCCTCAACTCTCACCGTGAACTTGACGGTTATTGAGCGTTTGGCCTGCGTTCTGGGCGCAGACTAGCCCAGCCGACACTCCGGCTGGCCAGCCTTTCGGCGTGTCGTCCTAGAACCTCAGCCGGGTTCACGATATGGCCCTTTGCGCAACCGGTTGGAAACCTAGCGGCGGTCAAAAACTGCCCACCGCAGCATCAATTTTTCCAGCCGTTGCCGCTGCGCCATCGCGACCAGGTCTCGACCTCAGCTCGAGGCTTCCTTCTCGGTGAGCTCACGCAGCACCTCGGGTCCGAGCTGGGTCACGTCACCCGCGCCCATCGTCAGCAAAAGGTCACCGGGCCGGGTGAGAGCCGCCAGCAGAGCCGGAACGCGAGCCCAGTTCGGCTCGTAGACAACCCGGTCGACCGGAGGCGGCACAGCATCGGCCACGGTCCGGCCGCTGATCCCGGGCAGCGGATCCTCCCCAGCGGAATACACGTCCATCACGACGATGACGTCGGCCAATCCGAGCGCCTCACCGAAGAGCTGACCAAAAGCCGCCGTGCGGCTGTAGCGGTGGGGTTGGAAGACCACCACGAGACGGCCCGATCCGGCCACCGGGCGGGCGGCAGTGAGCATCGCCGCAACCTCCGTCGGGTGATGTCCGTAGTCGTCGACCACGGTGACCCCGGCCGCCCGGCCTTTCATCTCAAAACGCCGCCGCACCCCCGGGTAGGTGGAGAGCCCGTGCAGCAGCGCGGGCGCCGCGACACCGAGTTCCAGCCCGGCTGCCAACACCGCGGCGGAATTGCGCGCGTTGTGAGCGCCCGGCACCTGCAGGATGACCTCGCCCAACCGGCGTCCCCGCGCGACCGCTTCGTAGCCGACGCCTCCCCCTGGCAGCCCGGTACGCAGGTTGTCGATGCGCACGTCGGCGTCAGGCGCGGTGCCGTAGGAGACAGCGCGTAGCCCGCGGGCTTTGGCCAGCGGCAGTAGCTGAGCCGAGCCCGGGTCATCACGACAAGCGACCAAGAAGCCGGAGGGGTCGATGCGTTCCACGAAGTGCGCGAACGCCGTATCGACTGCCGCCCG
The DNA here is from genome assembly GCA_963839015.1 of uncultured Actinomycetota bacterium. Taxonomy (GTDB): domain Bacteria; phylum Actinomycetota; class Actinomycetes; order Frankiales; family Frankiaceae; genus DATAZK01. The sequence continues at coordinate 168,441 of CAWITL010000009.1, forward strand.
GTCCGCGTAGTAATCGAGGTGATCGGCCTCGACATTGGTGACGATGGCTCCGAAGGGAGAGAGCATCAGAAAGGAGCCATCGCTCTCGTCGGCTTCGGCGACGAAGACACTCCCGGTGCCGACATGAGCGTTGCTGCCCGGCTCGGAGAGGTCGCCGCCAATCGCGAAAGACGGCTGCAGTCCGGCGTCCTGGAGCGAAACGGTGAGCATCGAGGTGGTGGTCGTCTTGCCATGCGTACCAGCGATAGCAACGCCTCGCCGGCCGGACATCAGTCCCGCCAGCGCTGCCGCACGCGGCAGGACGCGAAGGCGGCGCCGGCGCGCCTCCACCAGTTCGACGTTGTCGGCGCGGATCGCCGTCGAGGTCACCACGGTCAGAGGTCCGGCCGGTGATCCCGCATCCGCCAGCCCGGCCAGCTGAGCAGGGTCGTGGCCGACGAAGATGGTCGCCCCCAGTTGCCGGAGCGACTCCAGCACCCTGCTGTCACGGGCATCACTTCCGCTGACGACACCCCCGCGGGCCAGCAGCAGCCGGGCAATACCGCTCATGCCCGCGCCGCCAACCCCGATCAGGTGGACCCGGGTGAGCTCAGGGGGTAGATCGGTGGCGGACACAAGACCCATTCTCCGCGCTGATTCAGGCATTTCCGGGGCGGGACTCACGAACGCGACCGGCGCCGCTTATGGCGACCTGAAGCGCCGGCCGCGGCCGCGTCAACCATCTGCAGGAGGGCACCCGCGGCATCACGCTGCCCCCCGCGTCTGGCCGCCGCCGTCATGCGGTCAAGACGCCCGGGTTCGCTGAAGATTTCCACCACATGCGTCCGCAGCCACTCGGCGTCCAGCTCACGGTCTTCGACGATCAGGGCGCCTCCAGCAGCGACGGCCGGCTCGGCGTTGAGGCGCTGCTCGCCGTTGCCGATCGGCAACGGCACGTAGACCGCCGGCAGCCCGACCGCTGCCAGTTCGGCGCAAGTCAGGGCACCGGACCGGCACACCGCGAGGTCCGCCGCCGCGTAGGCCGCAGCCATGTCATCGACGTACGGACGCAGCACATAGGGCACCGCAAGCCGGTCCGGCAGTCCAGCGCGAGCCGTTTCCACCCCGCCCGCGCCCGCGGCGTGCAAGACCTGGATGCCGGCGTCCGTCAAGGCCCGCGCGGCCGCGACGACGGCCTGATTGATGCTGCGGGCGCCCTGCGAACCGCCGAAAGCCAGCAGCGTCGGCCGGTCCGGATCGAGTCCGAAATCTTGCCGGGCCTTCGGCCGGGCGGCCAGCCGGTCCACATTCGCCAGCGCCGGCCGTAGCGGGATGCCGGTCAGGACGGCGTGCGGCAGCGGGCAGCCGGGCGTGCTGATCGCGACGTGGTGAGTCAGTCGGGCGCCCGCGCGATTGGCCAGTCCCGGCAACGGGTTCGCTTCATGGACGACGATGCCGAGGCCGCGGCGACGAGCCGCCAGGTAGGCCGGGAAGGCGACGTAGCCCCCGAAGCCGACAACGACATCGGCGGCCACCTCGTCCATGATCGCGCCGGCGGCCCGTATGGCGCCCGCCGCCCGATGCGGCACCGAGAGCAGTCCCCGCGTCAGCCGGCGCGGCAGCGGCACCCGGGGAATCAACCGGAGCGCATACCCACGGGCCGGCACCAGCCGGGTCTCCAAGCCTTCGGCGGTGCCGATCAACGTGATGCGCACGCCCGGGTCGGCCGCGCGCAACGCGTCGGCCAGCGCCAGCGCGGGTTCGACATGGCCGGCGGTGCCACCTCCGGCGAGGACGACGCTGCGCGGCCGCGGCGAAGACGTCTGAGGGCCGGCAGGATTGACTGCCGACATCTCAGCGGCTCGGCTGCCTGCGGCGCGAGCGCTTGGAAGAAACCCGGGACAGGCGCGCCAGCCCGATCCGCCGGCCACGAGCCGCCCGCGAGCCAGAGCGCACCTTCCGGCTGCCGGCAGCCCGGCCGACCCGACCGCGCCGACCGGTCCCAGCAGCCTTTCCCTTGACCGGGTCGTCCTGAGCTTTGGAGCGCTTCTTGGCCTTCGAACCCTTGGACGCTTTGGAAGCCTGGGAATCCGTTGAACCACTGCCCTGCTGGCCTCTTGCGCCGGAGCCTGGTCCCTTGGAACGGCGTCGCAGCGAGAGCCGGCGACGACGACCAGTGGCGGAGCGGTGCGCCGAGCGGCTTGCTGCTCGCGCCGCCAGCACCTGGGCAGCGGCCGGCTCGGTCTTGGCAAGCGAAAGCAGGACCCCGATGGCCACCATGGTCAGCATCAGTGACGAGCCGCCGAACGAGATCAACGGCAGTGGGATTCCGGTGATCGGCAGCAGGCCGACAACGGCCCCCATGTTGATCAGCGCCTGCCCGACGAGCCACGCCGTCAGCCCGGCGGCGACCAGGCGACCGAACGGATCGGCCGACCGTTGCGCGACCCGGATTCCGCCGTACGCGAGAACCCCGAAGAGCACGACGACCAGCAGTGTTCCGACGAGCCCCAACTCTTCCCCGATGATCGCCAGGATGAAGTCGGTGTGGGCGTTGGGCAGGTAGGACCACTTTTCGCGACTGGCGCCAAGGCCCACACCCCACCAGCCACCGGAGGCGAGCGCGTACAGACCCTGGACGGCCTGCCATCCGGTGTCCTGGGAATCCTTGAAGGGGTCGGCGAACGAAGCGAGCCGCTCGAGCCGGTAAGGCTCCATCACGGCGAGGTAGGTGACGAGCACGCCGATGAGGGCGAACAAGCCGGCAAAAAGGCGGGCCGGCGAGCCGACGACCCAGAGCAGGGTCATCAGGATCGCGACCAGCACCAGCGTGGTGCCGAGGTCGGGTTGGAGCATCACCAAACCGGCCAGCACGCTGGCGACGGGAAGCAGCGGGATAAGCAGATGACGCCATTCGCGCAACAGCCGCCGCTTGCGGACCAGCAGGTCAGCGCCCCAAAGGACCAGCGCCAGCTTGGCGAGCTCGCTCGGCTGGATCGTGAACGACCCGACCCCGATCCACCGGGTAGCCCCATAAGCGGAGACGCCGACCCCGGGCACCAGGACGAGCAGCAGCCCGCCCACAGCCACGAGCAGCAGCGGATACGAGAGCATCCGCAGCATGCGGGTGGACGTGCGGCTGGCGATCAGCAGCAGCGGCAGCCCGATCGCCACCCACATCAGCTGCTTCACGAAAATCGAGAACGACGATCCGGACGTGGCGTATGAGGTGACGCTGGAGGCCGAGAGCACCATCACCAGGCCCAGCCCGAGCAGCAGAGCGCTGGCGCCGCCGATGAGGTAGTACGACGTCATCGGCCTGGCGAGCAACGGGACCCGATCGTCCCCGGCGCTCTCATCGGGCTCCCGATCGACGGAGCGGACCGGCCATGACGAGGTGCGCCTGGTCCGCGGTGCGGCCGGACGGGACGAACGCGGCGTGCGCGACGGCAGCCGGGGTGCCGAACCCGGCGTATCGAGTGCCGTCACGAGCCCTCCGAAAGCCTCCGGGCGGCGGCGGCAAAAGCATCGCCGCGCGCCGCGTAATCGCGGAACATGTCCATCGAGGCGGCTGCCGGCGCCAGCAGGACGGTGTCACCCGTTCTGGCAAGGCGGGCAGCTGCCACCACGGCATCGTCCATGGAGGTTGCCCGGTAGGTGGGGATCTGCGGCGCGTGTCGGGCAATGGCGTCGGCGATCTCAGGTGCGCAGGTGCCGATCAGGACCACTGCCCGTACCCGGGATGCCGCCGCCATGACCAGTTCATCGAAGTCCAGACCTTTGTTGAGACCACCCGCGATCCAGACCACCGAGGGGTAGGCCCCGAGGCTCGCGGCAGCGGCGTGCGGGTTGGTGGCCTTGGAGTCGTTGACGTAGCTGACGCCTCCGGTGGTGACGACGAGCTCGTTGCGGTGCGGGCCGAGCCGGAAGCCCGCGAGTGCCTCCCCGATGACCCCGGGGCGGATTCCGTACGCGCGCGCCATGGCCGCAGCCGCCAGCGCGTTAGCCACATTGTGCGGTCCCGGGGTGGCCAGGTCGGCGACGGCCACCAGCCGTCCGCCGCCGAAGGCATGGTCGACGAGGAACCCATCTTCGACCGTCACACCGGCCCGTTCGAAGCCGAAGGTCACCGCCGGGGCTCCGCCGCGCAGGGCCACCACAGCCGGATCGTCAGCGTTGACGACGGCGACCGTCCCGGCCACTCCGCTCCCCCAGACCCGTGCCTTGTCAGCCGCGTACAGCCTGCATGGAACCGTGCCAATCGAGGTGGTCCTCCGCCAGGTTCAAAATCGCGCCCACCCGGGGCTCGAGTGTCTGGGTGTAGTGCAGCTGGAAGCTCGAAAGCTCCACGGCCAGCACATCCATCGCAGTGACCGCGACGTCCACCAGCGGCGCGCCGATATTGCCCGCCGTGGCGGCGGCCGCACCATCCGCAGCCAAGATCGCCCCGAGCATCTGGGTGGTGGTGGTCTTGCCGTTGGTTCCGGTGACGGCCAGCCAATCCTGCCCGGCCGGCCGCAGCCGCCAGGCGAGCTCCACCTCGCCCCACACCGGGATGCCCGCCCGCTCGGCCGCTTCCAAAAGCGGGGTCGACGGGCGCAGGCCCGGAGAGGTGACGACGAGTCCGGTGCCAGCCGGCGGGGCCGGCGGAATGCCGCCGAGCGTGACGTCGATCCCCATCCCGGCCAGCTGTGCAGCCGCGGTCTGCTGTCGCGGGCCGACCTCGTCGTCGAAGGCTTGGACCAGGGCGCCGTGTTCGGCCAACACTCGGGCTGCCGCTTGCCCGGACAGTCCGATACCGGTCACCACCACTGCCAGCCCGGACAAACCCGCGACATCGGGACCGGGAGTAACAGCGCTGGAGACCGTCCGCTCGGGCATGCTCAGCGCAGGGATCCGTGGGACAGGAACTCGGCGTAGAACAGCCCGAGCCCCAGCGCTACGCACAGCCCACCGATGATCCAGAAGCGAATGATGACAGTCGTCTCAGGCCAGCCGGCGAGCTCGAAATGGTGGTGGATAGGCGCCATCTTGAACACCCGTTTACCGGTCAGCTTGAACGATCCGACCTGCAGGATCACCGACACGGTCTCCATGACGAAGAGGCCGCCGAGGATGACCAGCAGCAGCTCGGTACGGGTGACGATGGCCATTGCCGCCAGCGCGCCGCCGATGGCCAGCGAGCCGGTGTCGCCCATGAAGATCTTCGCCGGGCTGGCGTTCCACCACAGGAAGCCGAAGCAGGCGCCCATGGCAGCGGCCGCCACGATCGCGACGTCGAGCGGATCCCGGGCGACGTAGCAGGACGCCACCGCCCCGCCGTCGTCGCAGGAATTGCCGAACTGCCAGAAAGAGATGATCACGTACGCGCCGAAGACCATCGCGCTGGTGCCCGCCGCGAGGCCATCCAGGCCGTCGGTGAGGTTCACCGCGTTCGACGTCGCGGAGATCATCAGCCAGGCCAGGATCGGAAAGCCGATCGTGCCCACCGAGAAGGTGAGGTCACGAACCCAGGAGAGCTCGGTGGAACCGGGCAGATAGCCGTCGGCGTTACGGAAACGGACCGCGAGCAAGCCGAACGCCAGCGCCACGGCCAGCTGGCCGATGAATTTGGTGCGCGCCGACAAACCGAGATTGCGCTGCTTGCGGATCTTGATGTAGTCGTCGGCAAAACCGACGATCCCGAGCCCCACCATGACCATGAGCACGAGCAAGGCGCTGGCGGTGAACCCGTGCATCTCGACGAGGTGCGCGACCAGGTAGCCGGCGACCGTGGCGAGGATGATCACGGTGCCGCCCATGGTGGGCGTGCCACGTTTGGTCTGGTGACTGGCCGGGCCGTCTTCGCGAATCTCTTGGCCGTAGCCGCGCCGGCGGAAAAGCCGGATGGCCTGCGGAGTGCCGACGAGCGAGATGAACAGCGCGACCGAGGCCGCGATGAGGACGCTTTTCACCCGGCCGCCCCGAAGCTCCGGTCGGCGACAGGTCCGTCCGGCCCCGCCAGCAGCGCGGCGGCGACCCGTTCGAGCCCGGCCGCCCGACTGGCTTTGACCAGCACCACGTCGTCGGGTCGAAGCTCCGCGGAGAGCACCGCGAGCGCCTCGGGGACGTCGGCGACCAGCACCGACTCCTCACCCCAGGAGCCTTCGAGAGAGGCCCCGGTGTGAATGGCGGCGGCGTCCGAGCCCACCACGATCAGCTTTCCCACGTCGAGGCGCACAGCGAGTCGGCCGATGGCATCGTGCTCGTCGACGCTGGTGGGACCGAGCTCATACATCGGCCCGAGTACGGCGACGGTACGGCGGCGGGGCCGGTCCGGAGCGGGACGGCCGAGGACCGCCAGCGTCTTGAGTGCAGCGCGCATCGACTCGGGGTTGGCGTTGTAGGCGTCGTTCACGACGGTCAGGCCGGTAGGGGTCGTCGACACCTCCATGCGCCAGCGTGATCTGGGCCGCGCTGCGCTCAACCCATCGGCCACCTGCTGCAGGGTGCGTCCGCATTCGAGTGCCACCGCGGCGGCGGCGAGCGCATTCGATACGTGATGCCCCCCGACCAGTGCGAGCTGCACCGGCGCGCTACCGGCCCGCGTCTCGAGTGTGAATCCGGCGCGCCCGCCAGCATCGACCTCCACTGCCGTAGCGCGCACGTCGGCGTCGAGGCCCTCGCCGAACGTCACAACGCGGCGTCGGGTCCGCCCGGCCATTGCCGCTACCAGCTGGTCGTCGGCGTTGAGGACGGCGACCTCGCGGGTCGCTTCGATGAGCTCCCCCTTGCTCTCCGCGGTGGCCTGGCGGCTCCCGAACTCGCCCAGGTGTGCGGTACCGACGTTGAGCACCACGCCGATCGAGGGCGGCGCGATAGCGCAGAGCCGGGCAATGTGGCCACGCCCCCGGGCGCCCATCTCCAGCACCAGAAAGCGGGTCGCGGCATCGGCGCGCAAGACCGTGAGCGGAACTCCGAGATCGTTGTTGTACGAGCCAGGCGGGGCAATCGTCGGGCCGGCCGGCTCCAGGAGAGCCGCGATGAGGTCCTTGGTGCTCGTCTTGCCCGAGGAGCCGGTGAGGCCGATGACGCGGGTGTCCGGGGCACGTCGCAGCGCACCCCGAGCCAGTGCGGCCATCGCGGCCGGCACATCCGCGACCACGATGGCGGGTCCGCCGACTGGACGAAGTGCGAGGGTGGCGACGGCGCCGGCGGCGATCGCCGACGCGGCATGGTCATGGCCATCACTGCGTTCGCCGGGCAACGCGGCGAAGAGCAGCCCCGGCCCAGCCGCGCGGGAATCGATCACGAGCCCGGTGGCGATCGCTGAACCGTCGGTACCGGCGACCAGCCGGCCGTCGACCAACGCTGCCACTTCCTCCAAACGAAGCGGGATCATCCGGTGCCCTCGAGTGATTCGAGCGCACCGCGCAGCACCAGCCGGTCATCGAACGGGTGGATGACCCCGCCGATGTCCTGCCCGGCTTCATGCCCCTTCCCGGCGATCACCACGGCGTCCCCCGGCCGGGCCGAGTCGACCGCCATCGCAATCGCCGCGGCACGGTCGGGCTCGATCACGATCTCGCGGCTGCCTGGCAGCTCACAGCCACCCGCTTGATCGGCGCCTGCCTTCATCTGCGCCAAAATCTCCAGTGGATCTTCCGATCTCGGATTGTCACTGGTCAAAATTGCCACGTCGGCGCCGTGCACCGCGGCCGCGCCCATCAAAGGACGCTTGCCCCGATCCCGATCGCCTCCGCAGCCCAGAACCAGCAGCACTTTGCCGGGGATCAGTTCACGCACCGTCTCCAGCAGCCCGGTGACGGCGGCCGGCGTGTGCGCGTAGTCGACGATCGCGAGGAAGGGCTGCCCGGCGTCCACGCGCTCCATCCGACCGGGTACTCCCGGGAGACCTCCGACCCCTTCCACTGCCGCCTCCAGCGGGGTTCCGGTCTCCACCAGCAGCGCGATCGCGCACAGGGCGTTACGCACGTTGAACGCGCCGGGCAATTGAACCCGCGCCGACATGCCCTCGTTCGCCGGCGGCACCACCACGAAGGTCGAGCCGGCCCGGCCCAGCCGGACGTCCGTCGCCAACCAGTCGGCGTCGGGGCCCAAACCAAACGTGACCGCTTCAGGATGACGGTCCGCCAGCCGCCGGCCGTACGGATCATCCGCCGCGATGACCGCCCGTCCCTGCCCGGGCTCCAGAAACCCGTTCGCGGGATCGAAAAGCAGTGCCTTGGCCTCGAAGTAGTCCTCGAGCGTGGGATGGAAATCCAGGTGATCCTGGCTCAGGTTGGTGAAGGCGGCGCCCGCAAACCGGCAGCCGTCGACCCGATGCAGGGCCAGCGCGTGACTGGACACCTCCATGGCCGCGGCGTCGACGCCGCGTTCGCGCATGACAGCAAAAAGTGCCTGCAACTCCGGCGCCTCGGGGGTGGTCCGCACGCTCGGGATCACCGCGTCGTCGATGCGGGTCGCCACCGTGCCCACCAGACCCGTCCGGTGCCCCGCGGCGGCCAAACCGGCTTCCAGCAGAAACGCGACTGTGGTCTTGCCGTTCGTCCCCGTCACGGCGAGCAGCGACAACGCCCGGGTCGGGTCGCTGTAGACAGCCGATGCGACCGCGCCCAGGGCTCCCCGCGGATCCGTGACACTGACCACGACCGGGCCGGCCGCATCCGGCCCGGCTTCGGCAATAAGCTGCGCGCCCGCCGGATCGGTGAGGACAGCGCAGGCGCCTCGTTTTGCTGCCTCGGACGCGAATCGAGCGCCGTGTACCTGGGCCCCCGGCAGGGCCGCGTAGAGATCGCCGGCCAGCACCTGACGGGAATCGAGCGTGACACCCGAAACCCTCGGCGAATCTGTCCCGGGGACGGTGCGCGGAGCAGCGCGATCGGGGAGGAGTTCGAGCAGCCTTCTGAGCGGAACCTCAGGCGCCGTTGCCGGGCGGAGCGGCGGCGGTGTCACGGGGCCGAGAATAGGTGCCGGGCGGCAGCCGGCCGATGACGCACGCGGCTCAGCCACCCGTCAGTGGGTAGACCACGGGTTTGGTGCCCGTTGGCGGCACCCGCAGGCTGGTCAGCGCAAACTCCATGATTTTGGCGAACGCCGGGGCCGCTACCGACCCGCCGAAGATGCTGCTCTTGGGGTTGTCGAGCGTGACGAGAACCACGAGCGAAGGCTTGTCGGCCGGGGCGAATCCGACGAAGGACGCCACGTAACCGCTGTAGGTCCCGGTTTTCGGATCGATCCGGGAGGCGGTGCCCGTCTTACCTGCGACGCGATAGCCCGGGATCGCCGCCGCGGTGCCGGTGCCGCTGGAGTCGGTCACCTGCTCAAGCAGCTGCGAAACCGTCTTGGCGGTCTGCGCGCTGACCACTCGACGCGTGGCGCCCTCCGGGGTCGGGTTCACCTTGCCGTTGCCGTTGATGTTTCCGGCGATGAGGCGGGGGGTCACGTGCACCCCGCCGTTAGCAATCGTCGCGTAGGCAGCAGCGACCTGCAGAGCCGTCACAGACATGCTCTGACCGAACGGGATGTTGGCGGCCTGTGCATCCGACCAGGTGCTCGACTTCGCCAGCAAACCGGCCGATTCGCCGGGGAGGTTGACCCCGGTCAGTTCGCCGAGTCCGAAGGCGCGCAACTCGTTTTCCAGATCCTGGCGCGACGGCAGCATCCGGCTGATCAGCACGGTCCCGAGGTTGCTCGATTCGGCCAAGACGCCCGCCACGGTGAGGTTCTCGGCGGGGTGATCTTCTGAGTCGTGGATCACGAAGGGCGGAACCGAGATGCCCCGCGGCGGGTAGGTGGAGGACAGCGGGACAGGGATGACGGTGGTGGGGGTCACGATCTTGCGCTGAATGGCGGCTGACACCGTGACGAGCTTGTTGACGCTTCCCGGTTCGAAGGTCCACTCGACGTCCGGATTGGACAGGTCGTTGGTGGTGATCTTGCTGGGGTCGTTGGGGTTGAAGCCCGGCGCGCTGGCCATCGCGTAGATATCACCCGTCTTCGGGTTCATGACGATGGCGACGCCCTTGATCGCGCCGGAAGCCTTGACCTCCTGACCGAGCACCTGCTCGGCCTCGAACTGGATGTCGCGGTCGAGGGTCAGCTCCAGACCCTGGCCGGGCACCGGGTCCTTCTCCCGGTGAGTGCCCGACGGGATCACCCGCCCCTCGGGATCCTCCTCGACGATGAGCGTGCCGCTCTTTCCAGCGAGGCTGGTGTTGTACTGGCTCTCGAGTCCGGCCAGGCCGGTGCCATCGCGACCGACCACGCCGAGCACGTTGGCCGCCAAATTGCCCGCCGGGTAAAGCCGTTTGGTCTGCGGGAGAACGCCGATGCCCGCGAGGTTGAGCTTGGTGATCTTCGCGCCGACCGACGGGTCGATGTCGTAGGCGAGATAGCGGAAGGACGCGTTGTTGAGCAGCGCCGCCGTGAGATCGGACAGCGGCTGGTGCAGCACGGCGGCGAGCTTGGCGGCCTCTCCTTCCACATCGGTCACCTTGGGAGGCTGCACGTAAACGTCGTTGGCATCGACATCGAGCGCCAGCACGTTGCCCGAACGGTCGACGATTTCGCCGCGGGTCGCCGGCTGCGGGACGACGTGCGTCCGCTGCTTTTCAGCCATCTGCGCGTAGGAATGCGATTTGAATCCCTGCAGCTGGATCAGGCGCCCCGCAAGCAGCAGAAACAGACACGCCATGGCGGCGGCGCCGATACGCAGCCGGCGGCCGGAAGAGCGAAGCCGATAGCCCCGGCGCTCCTTGCGGCCACCTGACCCACCTGACCCGCCTACTGGCTGGGTACGAGGCGGCCGGCCGGCCGGCCGGCTCGATCCGCGACGTGCTGGGGTCCGGCGGTCGCGGACCGGCGGTGTGGCCGTCGGACTCATTGGCCTCCTCCGGTCGTCCTCAGGCCCGTCCGGGCGGGAGCGGTGCTGACGGGTGTGGTCTTGCGCGGAGTGGCCGAGCGCACCGGGACCTTCGCCGCGACGCTGGGTTTCGCTGCTGGTTTGGTGACAGGGGTGGTGACGGGCTTGGCGGCGGGTGTCACGGGCTTGGCTCCAGTGACGGGCGCCTTGGTGGCAGGTGCGGCGGCGAGCGGCTTCTTCACCGCGGGCACGACGGGCTTCTTCGCGACCGGCACCACGGGCTTCTTGACGACGGGCTTGGTGGGTGCCGCACTGGCTGTCACGACAGGCGTCGGAGGCGTCACGGGAACCGGCGCCGGGATGTAGGCCAGGTTGCCGACCCGGATCGCGCCCTTGGGCAACGGCTGACCCGGAAGCAGGAAGATCGGCGGACCGCCGGCCACGAGACCAAGCTGCGCCGCGCGCTGCGCCAGCCGAGCGGGATCGTCCAGCCCGTCAGTGCTGTTGGCCAGTGCGTCGTCCTCCTGGCTCAACGAAGCAGCTTGGCTCTGCAGCGCGTGCAGCCGAAACGCGTCCTGAGCCGAGGCGGTGTTGAGCAGGAGCAACCCGACGAGTCCGCCGGACAGGATCACCAGGATCAGTACGACAAACGGTGCCCGCCGAGCCCGTACCGGCGGGGGCACCAGCGCCAGGAAAGCCCGGCTGCGGCGGGTTGGTCCGGAGTGTTCCAGCCTCCCAGAACCCTCAACCTCAGCTTCAGCTTCAGCCGGGATGGGCAGTGGGGCGGCGCTCACGAACGACCACCTGCGCCGTGAACGGCGGCCAGCACCGGGGGCAGCGGGGCATCAAGGCGCTCCGCCGCCCGCAGCCGAGCTGATGCAGCCCGCGGGTTGCTCAGTACTTCGGATTCCGCGGGCCGCTCAGCGCCCCGCGTGAGCAGCTGAAGCGAAGGCGGCGGAGGCGCCACAGGCAGGCCAGGAGGGAGATCCAAGGCGCGCTCGGGGTGGGCCCCGGCGACGAAGCTCTGCTTGACCAGTCGATCTTCGAGCGATTGGTAGGACAGCACCGCGATGCGACCACCGACTGCGAGCGACCTGATCGCCGCCGGAACGACGCCCGCCAAGGATTGCAGCTCGGAATTGACCTCGATCCGCAAAGCTTGAAATGTGCGCTTGGCGGGATGCCCACCGGTGCGTCGGGTGGCCGCCGGGACCGCGCCGCGCACCAGCTCGGCGAGCCTGGCAGTGCTGACGATCGGGCTACTGGTGCGCTCCCGCACGATGGCCTCGGCAATCCGCCGGGCGAAGCGCTCCTCGCCGTACGTGCGTAGCACCCGGGTCAGCTCTCCCGTCTCGTAGCCGTTGACGACGTCGTTCGCGGTCGGCCCCTGCGACTGATCCATGCGCATATCGAGGGGGGCGTCCCGGCTGTAGGAGAAGCCTCGCGTTCCATCGTCAAGCTGGAGTGACGACACGCCGAGGTCGAGCAGGACTGCCGAAATCGGACCAATCCCCAATGACTCCAGGACCGATGGCAGCTCGTCGTAGACGGCGTGAACGAGCTGGATCCGCGGCGACCACGCAGCCAACCGTTCGCGCGCAACCGCGAGTGCTTGGGTGTCACGATCGATTCCGACAAGCCGTGCTTGTGGAGCCGCCGCCAGGATCGCGGCACTGTGGCCCCCGAGACCGAGCGTGCCATCCACGAAAACGGAGCCCGGTGCGTCAAGAGCCGGGGCGAGCAGTTCAACGATCCGGTGGACCAGCACGGGGTCATGAGTCGGCTGCGTCATCCCGCCCTTCCTTCCCGCCCCCTGCTGGCGGGTGGGGGCCGTTTGGCATGCGGGTGGGGCTGTTCGGCTTGCGGGGCATCCGGTCAGGTCCAGGTCCGCTCTCCGCCAGGCACCGGGGAAGGTGCGCCAGGATGTGAGCGGGCCGGAACCTCGCCGTACGCGATCGTGATCGAGCTTGATCAAATTCCTTCGCGATTGGGTCGGTGCTGCTCAAAGCACGCCGGGCAGCACCTCCTCCTGCAGCTCGGCGAAACGGACGTCGTTGCCCGCCTCCCACTCGTCGAAGGCCGGAGCACTCCAGACCTCAAAGCGGGCATTCGTGCCGACGACCACGCAGTCGCGGTCGAGAGCGGCGTATTCACGCAGCGGGCCGGGAAGCGTTACCCGACCCTGCTTGTCGGGGACCTCGAGTGACGCCGAGCCGAAGAACGTCCGCTGGTAGTTGCGCAAGGCCGCCGATCCCACCGGTGCTTGCCGCAGCGCATCTCCGATACGGGAGAACTCGGTGGCCGTATAGCCGTAGAGGCAGCGGTCCTGACCTTTGGTCAACACGACGCCCTCCGCCAGTTCGTCTCGAAAGCGCGCGGGCAGCGCGAGCCGCCCTTTTTCATCCAGCCGTGGTCGGTGGGTGCCAAGAAACACCTCGCACCTCCCGTAGACCCGTCAGGATCGCCAAGCTCCCCCACGGCAACCCACACTACCCCACTTCCCCCCTCAGAGCTATGAATTCCAGCCAGTCGAACCCACCAGTCGGGCCCGCGAGCGAGCAAAGTGGCAGTGGTGACCGATGCAGTGCAGACCTACACGGCGCAGGCCGACGGGCTCAATTGGCTGACGCCCTCACCTCGCCTGCTGAAGCTGCGCCGGTGCGAGATCCGCGTCGTGGCCGTCCTTCTAGTGGCTTCGGCCGTCGTCCTGGGCGCCTTCTTCACGCTGGCCGGAACGATCACGCTTGCCGTGGTCCTACTCGGTTACGGATGGTCCGAATGGGTCGTGAGGCGCCGGTTTCGCGCCTGGGGCTACGCCGAAAGAGCCGAGGATCTCCTGGTCCGCCGAGGGGTTCTGGTGCGTCGGCTGTCGGTCGTCCCGTACGGACGGATGCAGTTCGTCGACGTGGTCGCTGGACCGCTCGAGCGGCGATGGGGGCTGGCCACCGTCCGGCTGCACACCGCGGCCGCCGCCAGCGACGCCAGAGTCCCTGGACTGCCGACGCCTGAAGCGGAACGACTGCGTGACCGGCTGGCCATGCTGGGAGAATCGAGGGCGGCCGGGCTGTGAGCGCCCCTCCGGTGAACGACCAGGACTTGCCGGTCGCGCCGGGCTCGGAATGGGCCCGACTCCACCCGCTCACCCCGGTGCTGCAGAGTTGGCGCGCGCTGGGCATCGTCGCCGCGTTCTCGGCGCAGGATGCCCTTCGCCGAGGAGGATTTTCCGCACTACAGCTGCTGATCGTGCTCGCAGTCGTGGTACCCCTGGCCGGCATCGGCGGCTACGTCTCATGGCGGCGCCGGCAGTGGCGGGTCGAGGGTGGCGACCTGCGCCTTGATTACGGGGTCTTCACCCGCAAGAGCCGCCGGGTACCACTCGCCCGGCTGCAGGCCATCGATGTCGTTCGGCCACTGCTGGCGCGCGCACTCGGGCTGGCCGAGCTGCGCCTCGATGTCGTCGGGCACGGCCGCGCCGAATCGACTCTGGCCTACCTCACCGAGGCACACGCCCAGGAAGTGCGCGTATACCTGCTCGACCTCGCCCACCGGCCCCCCGGCCCCCCGCCCGCCCCGATTGCCGCACCCGCGCCTACTACCCCAGCCCAACCAGCGCCGTCAGTCCAGCCAGCTCCTGCCGAAGTGGCGCCGGCGCCTTCCTGGGGGCCACACGACGAAGCAGTCCTGGCCAGCGTTCCGGGCGGTCGACTCATCGCGTCCCTGCTGCTGTCCGCGTCCGGTGGGTTCACGCTGATCTTCCTCGCCGCCGTGCTGGTAGCCGTGCTGCTGACGCCCGCCGGCGCGGGAGCGATCGCGGCGGCGCTACTCCCGATCGGCGCTATCCTCTACCGCAGGTTTACCGTTGAGTTCGGGTTTACGGTTGCCCTGTCTGCACAGGGAGTCCGGCTGCGTCACGGATTGCTGGACACCCGGCAGCAGACGGTTCCGCGGGGCCGCGTCCAGGCGATACGAATCATCGAGCCTCTGCTGTGGCGACGATTCGGCTGGGTGCGGGTCGAGGTCGATGTGGCTGGTGCTCGCGGAGCCGCCGGAGCTGAGGAGCGGTCCACGACGGGTGCCCTCCTGCCGGTCGCCATGCGAGAGGAAGCCGAGCGGGTAATCCAAACGGTTCTTCCTGGCCTTGACCTCGCTGCCCTGTCCTTGCGCAGGCCGCCAGCCCGCGCCCGTTGGCGGGCGCCACTCTCCTACGGCCGCCTCGGCAGCGCCTTCGACAGCGGCTGGTCAGTGACGTCGTACGGGCGGATCAGGCGAGTCACCGACGTGGTTCCCCAGGACAAGCTGCAGAGCGTCCGCCTCGTGCAGGGGCCACTTCAGCGCCGGTTGGGTCTGGCGAACGTGCACCTGGACACCGCCGGTCATAACGTGCACGCGGCAATTCGTCAGTGGGACGCCGCGCAAGCAGCCGAACTCACCGATTCGCTGGCCGGGCTGGCGCGGTCGGCCCGCTCGCAGCACGGCTGAAGCGCTTACGCAAGTAGGACGACCGGTTGCCCTGCGAGCTAGGCCCGCGGCAGGCACACTGAACCTGAGCGAATCGGGAGGTAAGTGGTGGCTGACCCATTGCCCGCGGATCGAGGCTGGCCCGACAGTGCGATCGGGCAGCGCGCCGATGTCGAGACCGTCGCCGTCGTGAGCGAAAAGCTGCTGGGAGCCATCGAGACCGTCATCGACGGCAAGGCCGCGGTCATCAGGACCGCTCTGGCGGTGCTGTTTTCCGAGGGTCACCTGCTCATCGAAGACGTTCCCGGCGTCGGCAAGACCATGCTTGCGAAGGCGTTGGCAGCAGCCATGTCGGGCACGGTCAGAAGAATCCAGTTCACCCCTGACCTGCTGCCGAGCGATGTCACCGGGGTCAGCGTCTATGACCCGCAGCGGCGCTCGTTCGAGTTCCGCCCCGGCGCCGTCTTCGCGAACGTCGTCATCGGCGACGAGATCAACCGGGCAAGCCCCAAAACCCAATCAGCCTTGCTGGAGTGCATGGAAGAACGCCAGGTCACGGTAGACGGCGAGACGTTCCCGCTCGAGGCCCCTTTCTTCGTGGTAGCAACCCAGAACCCGGTGGAGATGGAAGGCACGTATCCCCTGCCGGAGGCGCAACGCGACCGCTTCACAGCCCAGGTCGCCATGGGCTACCCGTCGGCCGCCGCAGAGCTGGCCATGCTCGACAACCACACCACCGGCTCACCTCTGGAAGACCTCAAACCGGTGACGACCGCCGAGGAGATCGCTGTGCTCACCTCGGTCGTTCGGGGAGTGCACGTCGCTGACGAGGTCCGCCGCTACGTCGTGGACCTGGTCACCGCGAGCCGGCGGCACCCGGATCTGCGGCTGGGCGCCTCGCCCCGCGCCGGCCTCCAATTGCTTCGCGCGGCGCGAGCGGCTGCGGCCCTGGAAGGGCGCAACTACGTACTGCCCGACGACGTGCAGGCCCTATCGGGAGCCGTGCTCTCCCACCGGCTGCTGCTGACATCCGAGGCCTCGCTCAACCGTCGCCAGCCCTTCGACATCGTCGCCGAACTCGTCGCCCGCGTCCCCTTGCCCGCGCCCGCAGCGCTGCGCCGGAGTCGCTGATCGTGCGGCGCCCACGTCGCGAGAGCCCGCCGCCAGCAAGCATCTCGCCACCGGCGGGAAGCGTCCAACAAGCCCGCGGTCACACCAGAATGGCCTTGACCGGCCTCACCTCGCGAGGGCGCGGCTTTCTGGCGGCCGGGATCACCGCGACTGCCGGGGGTGTCGTTCTCGACCAGCGAGACCTGGTGCGAGTCGGAGTCCTGCTGCTCGCGCTTCCGGTGGCCGCCGCCATCTTTCTTACCCGGGCCCGCTATCGGATCTCAGCCCAGCGCCGCCTAGATCGTGGCCGGGCATCGGTGGGCGCGATCGTGCGGGTCGAGGTGGAATTGCACAACCTCTCCCGGCTGACCACCCCACTACTACTGGCTGAAGACGCCCTTCCACCGCAGCTCGGCGGCGCCCAGGGCGACGGGGCGCGTTTCTTGATCAATCGCATCCCGGCAGGCGGCCACGGCTTGGTGAGCTACGCGATCCGACCGGTCCAGCGCGGTCGCTACGTCATCGGTCCACTGTCCGTGCGGCTGGCGGACCCCTTCGGCTTCTGCCAGCTCGTTCGAACCTTCGCTACCTCCGACGGACTCAGCGTTCTGCCGGCCGTCGTGACGCTGCCGTCCGGTCGTCTCGCAGGACAGCGGAGTGCCGGCGGTGACACCCGTCAGCGCGGAATCACCACCAGCGGCGAGCAGGACGTCACTACACGCCCCTACCTCGCCGGAGATGATCGGCGACTCGTCCACTGGCGTACCACGGCACGCACCGGAGAGCTGGCAGTGCGGCGCGAGGAACAGCCGTGGCAGAGCCGGGCGACGCTCCTGATCGACACCCGAGCAGATGCCCATATCGTGGGTGAGCCGTCACCGTCATTCGAATTCGCCATCACGCTGACGGCGTCGATCACCGCCACGCTGATCCGGGCCGGCTACGGCGTGCGACTGGTCGATGACGTCGCGCGGATCCTGGCTGAATCGGCCAAGACGCCGGGAGAAGCGGGCTTCGCCGTGATGGAGACGCTGGCCGATCTGGCGCTGAAAGACGGTGCCACACTGCTCCCGGTCGCCTCCCACCTTGGTGGGTTGGCCGGCGACCTACAGCAAGGCGGCTCGGTCATCGCGATCCTGGGCAGCCTGACCCCCGGCGACGCCACCGCCATGGCGCGTGCTGCTCGCAGCGGGGCCCGATGCCTCGCTGTCCTGCTCGATGTCGATGCCTGGATGGGCGGCTGGCCAGGCCCCGCCTCCACCCCGATCTCCACGAACCACGACATCCTGCAGCGGGCCGGGTGGAACGTCGCCATCGCCGGGCCGCAGACGCCGATTGACGTCGTGTGGCAGCAGTTGAACTCCGCCGGTCCGGCAGGCCTTCGCCGGTGGGTCGGATGAGCGCCACGACGCTAGAACGCCAATCGCACTACCCGACGGGACTTCCCCAAGTCCGATCGGAGCAGCCGCCTATCGCGCCACCGCCCATCGCGAGCTATCAGATTCCGATACCGGTGCTCGCGGGCCTGACGACGCTGTGCACCACCCTGTGCCTCGGCAACCTGTTCGACGGCCTCCGATGGTGGCTGCTCCCCTCCGCGGGGGCCATCCTGCTCGCCGGAGTCGCCGGGGAGGTCGGTCGGCGCATCCGCACGCCGCTGGTGGTCATGCCGCTGCTCTACCTCGTCGTGGGCTGGCTGTATGTCATTCCCGTCGCCGCGCACGGCACGAGCACCGACTCCGACGTCAGCCTGCTGCCCTCCCCGACGACCTGGAGCGCGCTGCGGGCGCTCGCCGAATCCGGGTCGCACGACATCCACAACCTGACCGTCCCTGTCCCCGAACGCCCCGGCTTCCTCTTCTTGACGGTCGCCGGGGTCTACCTGATCGCCGCTCTGGTCGACGCCATCGCCGCTGGTTTGAACCGGCCGGCCGCCGCCGGATTGCCGCTGCTGGCTTTGCTGGCCGTCCCCGCCGCCGTCGTCGAACGTGGTGTCGGCCTGCTCGCCTTTCTCGCGGCTTGCCTGTCCTACCTTGCGTTGCTGCTGGCGTCCGGGCGCCGAAGCATGACCGACTGGGCACGGCTGCCCACCTGGGTCCGCCCCCGAGATCAGGCGGATGACGGGACCTGCGGGCCGGCGGATCGGCGCCGTCGCGCTGGTCGCCGCGCTTGCCATACCGATCGTCATCCCGCGTTACACCGGGGTCACGCATGATCACCGCGGAGGTGGTGG
The DNA here is from genome assembly GCA_963839015.1 of uncultured Actinomycetota bacterium. Lineage (GTDB taxonomy): Bacteria > Actinomycetota > Actinomycetes > Frankiales > Frankiaceae > DATAZK01. Next base: position 187,085 of record CAWITL010000009.1, read on the forward strand.
CGGCGGTTCGGGATCAGCGACGGTCATCGAGCCTTTCGTCACGCTGGCCCAGCAGGTGCACAGCAAGGTCATCCAGCCGTTGCTGACGGTGCGCACCAGCACCCCCGAATATCTGCGGTTGACCGCGCTGGAGCATTTTGACGGCAATAGCTTCTCGTTGGGCTCGCTCTCGGCGAATAGCAATGCGCGGGTCTCGAGGGGTCTGCCGGCCAGCTCCCCAGGACCGGCCGAGCGGGTGCAGGCCACCATCACGGTGCAGCCGGTGCTCAAGCAGCGCTACCTGCCGGTGCCGTACCAGCCGACCAGCGTCAAGGTCGCCGGCGACTGGCGGTTGGCGCCGCGTAACTTCACCATCTTCTCCGCCCAGACCGACACCTCCGGTTTGACCTATCAGGTGACCTCTGAGGTCGCCACCCCAAGCCCGCAGGAGCTGCGATCGCAGTCCGCGGGCACCGAACTGCCGAGCCAGCATCGTTCCCAGCATGCAACTGCCGGGCAACATCCCGACCGACATCCAGGCGCTCAGCGACACGCTGACGGCCGGCTCCACCACTGAGTACGACAAAGCTGCTGCGATCCAGGCCTACCTTCGAGGTCCGCTGTTCACCTACGACCTCAATGGGGCACCGACCGGAAACAACGCCCTCGAGGACTTCCTGTTCAATGACCGCCGCGGCTATTGCGAACAGTTCGCCGCGGCCATGGTGGTGCTGGCGCGCCAGGCCGGCATCCCGGCCCGGGTCGCGGTCGGCTTCACCCCCGGCACCCAGCAGGCTGACGGCAGCTGGCTGGTGACCAACCACGACGCCCATTCATGGCCGGAGATCTGGTTCCCGCAGGCCGGCTGGGTGCGCTTCGAGCCGACCAAACGCGACACCAGCACGGATCCGCCCGGATACACGTTCGCGCCGACACCCTCGCCAACCGACCCCGCGCCGAGTGCCTCGGCGTCGGCCACTCCCAGCTCGTCAGCATCGGCGGCTACGAGTCAGCCGACTGCGGGTCGGTCAGCCCAGGCCACGGTCAGTGCCGGGGGCGGAAGTGGCGGCGGCTCAGCCGGGCGAATCGTTGGTTGGAGCGCGGGCGCAGTGGCCCTGGTGTCATTGCTGCTCGCGCCCGTGACCGTGCGCCAGCGGCGGCGCCGGCTTCGGCTAGCGAGCAGTTCGAACGGTTCCAGCACCGCGCAACGCTGGCGCGAGATCGTGGATACCGCAATTGACCTCGGGCTTGAGATACCCGCGACGCTGACGCCGCGCCGGACCGTGCAGCACTGGTCGCGACTGCCGGGCAGCTCGGGGCAGATGCCGGAGTCCAGCTACACCGTGCTGATGGAAGCTGCCTACGCGGAGGAGCTGAAGCGCTACGCCGGCAACGACGTGAGCGGAGCATCGGCCGCGGGCGAAACGGTGGGAGACGGCAAGGCGGCTGCCGGGTCGGGAAGGCTACTGACAGCGCTTTCGGATTGGGAACGCTCTCACGGGGTGTGGGCGCATCTGCGGGCGTTGTTGGCCCCGCGGTCGCTGATCAACCCGGCCTCAGGTCGAAGCGTCAGCGCTCTCGGCTGGGCGCGCGGCACCCGGGTGCGCCGAACTGATCAGACCCCGATCGATCAGACCTAGCGGTCGCGATCTTCCCAACGACGCTGCCAGCGCTCCTGGGCGCGTTCGGCAAGTGAGCGCCGGGGCTTGGAAGACGAACGCGGCCGGTGCATGCGGGAATCAGGATCGGGACGGCCACCAAGGCGACGAAGATCCCCTGAGCCGCGCAGTGCCGCGAAGAGCATCACGACGAAGCCCACCAGGCCGAGCACGATGCTGGTGACTCCGGAGTTGATCACGACGGCCGCGACCAGGACGCCCAAGCCGACGATGAACAGTGCCGTGGAGCGCCACAACCGACGCAGCGCATAGGTGCGGGGGTTTATCGAACGAACAGTGCTGACCAGTTTGGGGTCATCGGCATACAGATCGCGCTCGATCTGCTCGAGCAGACGCTGCTCATGCTCTGAGAGCGGCATCCGCGCTCCTCCCACGACATACTTTGCAAGGCCCCGAGGGGGGCCTTCTTAGAATAGAACTTCGGCAGATTGAACGATAGTCGCAAGCGGAACCGAGGCGGCAACTTTATCCAACGCCCAGCACATCATCTTCTGTTATCCGCCGTCTTGACCAGTGATCGTCATCTTTGGTGCCGCTTCGCGTGAAAACTCATCCCCCCTGGGGGATCGACCAGCGACGCCGGGCGTACCGAGCCCGAGCCGAATCTTGCCGAAGCCCGGTCAACCGCGCGGTCGGCTTCCCGCCAGCCGGTCTCCCGCTCGCCCATCAACAGCTGACGCGTCGCCCGTCCGGTACTCACCAGGGATTCCGCCCGCACCCCCACCAGGCGCAGCCGGGCGCGTTGCAGACCGAGCTTCAAAAAGAGCTCCCGGGCGACCTCGTAGATCTCCTGGCCGCCATCGGTGACCTGGGGCAGCGTCCTCGCCCGGGTGATTGTCGTGAAATCGGCGAAACGCACCTTCAGGCTGATCGTGCGCGCCGAGTAGCCCTGCTCCCGCAGCCGCGCCGCCGTCCGATCCGCGAGGCGCAGCACTTCACGCAGCACGACAGCGGGATCGTCGACGTCACGAGCGAAGGTTTCCTCGGCGCCCACGCTCTTGTCGGGTTCGCTCGCAACGACCTTGCGATCGTCGCGTCCCCAGGCCAGTGCCGACAGGTGCGATCCCGATCCCGGGCCAAGAGCCCGCTGCAAGGTCTCCACCGGCACCTGCGCAATATCGCCGACGGTACGAAGACCTAACTGATTGAGCGCCTGCGCGGTGCGCTCCCCCACTCCCCAGAGCGCCTCGACCGGGAGGGGATGCAGGAAGGACACGACGTCGTCCGCCGGCACCACCAGCAGCCCGTCCGGCTTTCCCCGGGTGGACGCGAGCTTGGCGACGAATTTGGTGGGGGCTACGCCCACGGTGCAGGTGAGCTGCTGCTCGTCCCAGACCCGGGCCCGGATCCATTCGGCGATCTCGCGTGGACGGCCGAGCCGGCGCAGAGCACCTCGTACGTCGAGAAATGCCTCATCCAGCGACAGCGGCTCCACCAAGGGGGTCACCGACCGGAAGATCTCCATGATCCCGGCGGACGCTTCGGTGTAATGGCTGAAGGTCGGTGACAGCACGACCGCGTGCGGACATAACCGGCGGGCCCGCATCATCGGCATCGCACTGCGTACGCCGAACTCGCGGGCCTCATAGGTGGCCGACAGCACCACCCCGCGACCGGCCCCGCCGACGATGACCGGCCTTCCCTGCAGCTCAGGCCGGGTACGCAGCTCGACGGAGGCATAGAACGCATCCATGTCAACGTGCAGGATCGGACAGCCGCGATCGCCCGGAAGCGGACGAATCCCCTGGCCGCTCACGACGACTGCACTCTCGATTCAGGCCGCCAATTCTTCCGCCGAAGATTTGGTGTCACCGTCTGCGGTCGCTTGGACGACCGGAGACGGTGGCGGCGTCGACCTCTGCCGGGGTCAGGCCTCAGGCTTGGCCGCCAGCACGTGCAACCGGGTGGCCATCGCCTGGTAGACGGGCTGCCGGGCGACCGCCTCTTCCATGCGCTGCAAGATCTCCCGCGCATGTGGCTCGATGTCGAGGATGCCGCCGGGGACCAGGTCGGAGAACACCCGGTCGCCGTGAACCCCGAGGACCGACATCCCGGCAGCTTCAACGAACGCGATGAGCTCAGCGAGATCAAACCGGCGCTGCGGACGCTCCGAGCCGACCGTCGTACCGCCGGCCAGGACGAGTTCGGCGGCGTCGAGGCGACCGGCCAGCACACGCCCGAGCACCGCAGCAGATCGGTTGGCCGCGAGAAGGCTGAGCAGACCACCGGGGCGCAGGACGACCGCCACCGCAGCCAGCCCCACCGCCGGATCGTCGGCAACTTCGAGCACGTCATGGCAGAGCAATACGTCAGCCTGCTGCGGATCGATCGCGTCGCCCAGGGTGTCGAGATACCCCTGCCGCCCGCTGATGCGGTCACCGACGCCTGCTTCGGCTGCCCGGCGCGCCAACGATGCGAGCGAATCAGGACTCGGATCGACCACGATGACCTGATGGCCGAGCTGAGCCAGCGGGACAGCGAAACCGCCGCTGCCACCTCCGGCGTCGACAACGGCAAGCTCCCGGCCGCGTCGCTCGGCAAGCTCGCCGAGCGCACGACGCAGATCGTCCCAGACGACACTGCTACGTGCGGCCTGCCACGAACTCGAGGTTCTCGACTGGCTGGAAGGCACGTATTCCTTTCCCGGGGCCGAAGGACGGTCCAGGCACCTGTACGGAAGCGTAATCGCCGGGCGGAGCCGGCGTGGCCGCGAGTCATCCGCCCGAGCTCCCGGGACTGGAATGCCAGAGCCTGCGGGGCGCGCTGCCGGCATCGCCACCTGACGGTTTGATGTCGGCGTAGGGCGACATCCGGTAGCCCGTGGAGTACTGCCGCGCCTGACCACCCATTAACGGGCGAGCCATCACCGGCCGGCTGGAGCGGCTCGCGGCAGCACCTTGAACGGCAAGCTCGCTCATTTCCCCCGGGGTCGCCATCATCAGCTCGACCGCTGCTGCGCCACCGGCCTCCCAGGCGTCGCGCATGGCCGGCAACTCCCAACACCCCGTCGCCCGCAGCGAGACGCCCCGGGGACCGGTGCGGCGCACGAAACCGCGGATGACCAGCAACCAGGAGTGGAAAACGGTCGAGGCGTAGCCGACTTGGGCGTCCTCGAAAAAGGTGGCATCAACTGGTCCCGTGGCGTCATCGAGAGTCACGAAAACCACCCGCCGACCCGAGCGGACCGGCGGGGTCTGGGTGGCCACTTTGACACCCGCCACCAAAACCTCCTGGCGACTACGGCAGCTCACGAGATTGCGGGCCCGGGTGATCCCGAATGCCTCCATGAACGGCTCGTAGAAATCCACGACGTGGCGGGTGACATCAAGGCCGAGCACCTCGAGTTCGGCACGGACCTGTTCGGCGCCGGTGAGCTCAGGCAGGCCCGACGCCGTCACCGCTGACGGATCATCGCCGAGCTCGAAGGCAAGCTGCACCTGCTCGAACTCCCCTGCTGCTACTGCGCGCACCCCGCGCGACTGACGCGCCGCCCGCTGCGCCACGCCATCACCGGCTCCCCCTCGCATTGCCCTATCGGCTTCCTCGCCGGCCCGCCGCCGGGAGCGTGCGCTGCGCCCGGCACTGTGGGTACTTCGGGCCAGCGCCCGGCTCCACTGATCGAGCTCGGCCACCTGCAGGAGAAGATCGCGACGGGTGATGCGACCACGACGGCGCACCGGGGCAGACAGTCCGATGCCGTAAAGCCCGTCGAATGCTCCGGTCAACACGAGCCGTTCGACGATCGGGCGGGAAACCCTGGCCCGGTGCCAGAAGTCCGACAGCGATCCATAAGGCCGGCCGGCGACGATCCCGGCGACCTCGGCTGCGCTGATGCCTTTGACCTCCGACAGAGCCATCCGGATCCCGTAATCCCTGCCGTCAGGAAGCCGCGGATCGAGCGGCGGGTGGCGCGGCGGGCCATCCAGCACCGCAGGAGGAGGCTCGGTGAAAGGACCCACCCTTTCGATGTGGTAAGCGCTGTCTGATCGATTGACGTCGAGGCCCAGCACAGCGATGCCGAATTGGCGGGCGTCATCCAAGATCAATCTCTTGGGATACATCCCGGGATCGTGGGTGAGAACGCCGGCCAGAAAAGCCGCCGGATAGTGGGCCTTCAGCCAGGCCGACTGGTAGGTCGGCAGCGCAAAGGCGGCAGCGTGAGCCTTGCAGAACCCAAAAGATCCGAACGCCTTGAGGACCTCCCAGACCCGCTCGACGGTGGCCAGGTCGTAGCCCTTGCTCAAGGCCGCCGGCACGAAAGCTGCCCTGACCTCTGGCAGCAGCACCGGATCCCCGAGAGCGCGACGGGCTTCGTCGGCTTCGGCGAGGGAGACCCCCGTCATCGTCGACACGATTTGCAGCACCTGCTCGTGAAACACGACGACACCCGAGGTCGGCGCCAGATGAGGCTCCAGATCCGAGTGGATGTACATCGGCTCGCGCCACCCCTGCCGGCCCTCCAGGAACGGCGTCACCATGTCGCTTTTCACCGGGCCGGGACGGAAAAGGGAGATATCGATGATGAGATCGTCGAACGTCTCCGGCGCAAACTTCCCGACCAGCTCCCGCTGGCCCGGCGACTCAATCTGAAAGCAGCCGAGGGTGCGGGTGGACTGCACCAATGCAAAGGTGGCGGGATCGGCTCGGTCGATGTTGTCGATGTCGACCTCTTCGCCGTCGACCCGTCGCACTTCGGCGATGGCATGCGAGATCGCCGATTGCATACGGATGCCGAGCAGGTCGAGCTTGAGCAGGCCGAGGTCTTCGACGTCGTCCTTGTCGAACTGACTCATCGGAAAGCCCAGGTAACTCGCCTCGACCGGAGTCCGGTCAAGCAGGGTCGCGTCGGACAGCAGCACTCCGCAGGGGTGCAGGGCGATGTGTCGCGGGAGCCCGTCAAGACGCTCGACGAGCCGCAGCATGAGATCGAGCCGCTCGGCGGACAGTCCACTGGCCCGCAGCTCCGGAAGATCACGCATCGCGGCCCGCACCTGGCTCGCCCGGATGTGGGGAAAGGCTTTGGCCACGGCGTCGATCTCCCCCGGTGGCAATCCGAGCGCACCACCGACATCGCGGATGGCGTGCCGCGCCCGGTAGGTGTCCATCATGGCGACGCAGGCGCACCGCTCACCTCCATAACGAGCGAGCACCTGCTCGTAGACCTCGGTACGCCGGGCCGACTCGACGTCTATGTCGACGTCGGGCAACTGGTGGCGCAGCGGCGAGAGGAAACGCTCCATCAGCAGCCCGTATCGCAGCGGATCCACATCGGAGACGCCGGTCAGATAAGTGACCAGACTGCCGGCGCCCGACCCGCGCGCCGCGCAGCGGACCCCCATCCTCCGGATCAGGTCGACGACGTCTGCCACCGTGAGGAAATAGGTCGGATAGCCCAGCGACTGGATGATGTGCAGCTCGTCATCGAGCCGGTCGCGTACTTCCGACGTGAAAGACATGCCGCGCCGGACGAGTCCTGCCTCGCAGCGGGCACGCAGCACTTGATCCGCGTCGGATCCGGCTGAGGGATTGCCGACACTGCCGACACTGCCGGTGATCTCCAACTCCGGGAAATGGATCTCACCTATCCCGAGATCGGCTTTGGGGTCCAGCACGCAGCGTTCAGCGATCTGGCGGGAGCGGATGAGCATGCCGCGCCCTCCGTCGGTGAACCCGGCAGCGCGGGCCACCTCCTCGGCTACCTCCGCCATTTCCTTGCCTGATTTGAGATAGCCCTCGGCATTCACCCGGCCGACGTGTCGCGCGTCGAGGGCCACCAGCAGCCGCGAGGCATCGAGCACGTCTGCAGCCGGCCCGTCACCCCGGTCGGCATATCTCACCGCGTTGGTCAGCACCACCGGCACACCCGATGCCGCACCGAAAGCCGCCCATCGGCCGGCCCGCGCCAACTCTCCCCGGCCCCGGTGATGGACCACCTCTATCTGCAGCTCGCCAGGCTCAGGCAGCGCAGCACGCCAACGAGACACATGGGCGGCCGCGAGCGCTTCCCGCCGCAAAGCCAGTGCCCTCCCCGCCTCGGATCGGGGACCCAGCAAAACGACCAGTGCGCCTCCGGTTGAGCGTGCGAGCTGCGCGTATTGCGCGATCAGTTCGAGAGTGGTGACCGGGGTCCCGCGCTCACCGGCAAGATGGGTCGCCGTCACCAACCGGCACAGTGCCCCCCAACCACCCTGCCCGGCCGCCAGCAACGTGACTCTTGGCAGCCCGGGATCGGTGAACGCGCCGCCCCGGACAGGTCCCGGGATCGACGCCGACCCAGACGCCGGGCCAGCACGCCGGGAAGCCTGCGCCCGCTCAGCACCGAGAACGATCGGCGCGACGGCGAGATCGGTGCCGAGCAAGGGGCGGATCCCCTCGCGCTGACAGGCTTTGGCGAAGCGCACCGCGCCGTAGACCCCGTCGCGATCGGTCAGCGCAAGTGCATCCATACCGTGCTCAGCGGCTCTTGCCGCGAGGAACTGGGGATGCGAGGCGCCGTGCCGCAAGGAGTAACCGGAGGCCACGTGGAGGTGCACAAAATAATCGGACATGCCTCCCGCTTCGGCTTATGCCGACAGGGACAGCGACGGCTGCTGCACAAGACCCAGCAACCCGAGCACCGCAAGCAGAAAACGCTCGGCGTCGCGTATCAAATCGTCGGCCTCACGCTGGCTGACGACCGGACGTCCGGCTTCCGCAGCAGCACGCTTACCGGCTCCTGCGGCGAAGAAAGCCGCCCACTCGCCGAGCTCGGGAGCCACCTCGGTCAGCAGCCGCCAGGCGCTGACGGGACGACCCCGCCGATTCTGCGGGCGGGTGCGGGCCGCTAGTACGGCAGCAGCGGCGCGCAAGGCTGCCAGGTGTGCCAGCGAGTAACGCTCCCCCGCCACCCTGGCCCCCTCCGCGTCAGCCAGGCCTTGCTGGGAAGCGATGAGCAAACCGCTCACGGCACGCGGGACGGCCAGGCGATGGGGGGAATCAGTAAGAGGACTAGTGGATTTGGCCATCAGTCGTGCACCTCCACAAGCTGCCAGCCACTGCGTGACCAGTCGAAACAAAGGTCATAGATCCCTAGCGGCGCGGACTTGCCTGCTCTTGCCTCTACCCGCCAGAACTCCCGCTCGCGATCGTCGACAGCGGCGGGCCCTCCCGATGCGCCAACAGCCGGCAATGTCGTAGCTGGCAACGGCGCATCCGTACCTGCTGCCAATGCGGTCGCCGACGCGGTAGACCACCATCGGCCGGACTCCAGCCAGTGTTCGAGGACGTCTTTGACCACGTACAGCCGCGAACGCCACAGGAACTGCGCCGGAACCTCGTCGCGGCGCCGGACCTCGATCGACTCTGCATGACGCCTACCCATAACCGTCTTCTTTCCTGGCCTCGCGGATACGACGGCTGCACATTGCGTGGGCAAGAACCCAACCGTCAGGACGCGCCGGGGGAAGACGACGATGCCAGCCGACAAGCAGTGCCGCTTCCCCACGACACTGCCTGCCGACGGCTCCGGCTCGCCTCGTACGCTGGAAGGGAACGCTGCTGCCGGTGTACCGAACATACGTTCGATGAGCGCCAGGAGTCAAGCGTCTTCACGCCTTACTTGCCCGCTCGCCGTTCAGAGTGCCGCGGCGCAGCAAATCTTCCGCCAGCTCTTCCGCCGAATCTTCCGCGGAAGATTTCAGACCGTCTCAGGCAGGGCCGGAAGGCTCAGCAGGCGGGCCCGTGCCGGCAGTACGCAAGACGAATCGCCGGTTGCAGGAACGACACCACCAGCCGCCCCGCTCCCCGACCGGCTCGAGATCCTCGTCGCCGCAGTAGGGGCAATAGAACGGAACCGCCCGCTCTCCTGCGGGAGCTGAACCAGCCGCACCGGCTGACCCAGCCGCCTCCGGCGCAGGATCCTGCGTCACGCCGACCCTTACTTCAGGACCGACTCATCGGCGCGCCGCACCCAGGAGGCAAAGCTTTCACCCTCCGCGCGATCGGCCTGGAAGGTCAGCAGGATGCGCTCGACGAAGTCGGGCAGCTCTTCCGCCGTCACCTTGAGCCCGCGGACCTTTCGACCCAAAGCTGCCTCCACGCCGAGCGAACCTCCGAGATGAATCTGGAAGCCCTCTTCGCCGCCGATCAGTGAACCCTTCAGCCCGATGTCGGCCACCTGAAAACGCGCGCAGGCGTTAGGGCAACCGTTCACGTTGATGCCGATGGGCTCGTCGAAGTCAGGCATCCGACGCTCGAGCTCATCGATCAGCTGGCTGGCTCGAGCCTTGGTCTCGACGATGGCCAGCTTGCAGAACTCCAAACCGGTGCACGCCATGGTTGAGCGCCGGAAGGCCGACGGGAAGACCTGTAGGTCAACGGCGGCCAACTCCGCCACCAGGGAATCAACGTCGGTGACGCCCATGATGATCATCTTCTGCTCGGTGGTGGTCCGGATCTGACCCGAGCCGAAGCGGTCGGCCAACTCCGCCACCGTGTGCAGCAGCATGCCGGACACCCGGCCGACCCGGGGAGCGAAACCGACCGCGAACGTGCCATCGCGCAGAGGGGTGACGCCGACGTGGTCGCGGCGCTTGGAGACCGGAAGCGCAGGCTCGGGACCGTCGGGCAGCGGGTAGCCGAGATACTCCTTCTCCAGCACCTCACGGAAGCGCTCGGGGCCCCAGTCGGCCATCAGGAATTTCAGCCGCGCCCGGGTACGCGAGCGCCGGTAGCCGTAGTCGCGAAAGATCGAGATGACCCCGGCCCACACCTCAGGCAGCTGCTCGCGGGTGACGAACACCCCCAGCCGCACCGCCAACTTGGGGTTCGTCGAAAGGCCGCCGCCCACCCACAGATCGAAGCCCGGGGTGCCGTCAGGACCGCGTACGCCGACAAAGGAGATGTCGTTGATCTCGTGAATCGTGCAGTGGTCAGGACAGCCGGAGATCGCCGACTTGAACTTGCGCGGCAGGTTGGAGAATTCGGGCGAACCGATATGCCGCTCGACGACATCGGCGATGGCGAGGGTGCCGTCGATGATCTCGTTGGCGTCATCACCGGCCAGCGGGCAGCCGAGAATCACGCGCGGGGTGTCGCCGCAGGCCTCGGTGGTCAGCAGTCCGACCGCTTCGAGCCGCTGCCAGATGGCGGGCATATCTTCGATGCGGATCCAGTGCAGCTGGACGTTCTGCCGATCGGTCACGTCGGCGGTGTCGCGGGCGTATTCGGTACTGATGTCAGCAATCGTCCGCAGCTGCTCGGACGTCAGCCGCCCGCCGTCGATACGCACCCGCAGCATGAAGAACTTGTCGTCGAGTTCCTCCGGCTCGAGCGTGCCGGTCAAGCCGCCGCCGATGCCGGGACGGCGCTGGGTATAGAGCCCCCACCAACGCATCCGACCGCGCAGATCACTCGGGTCAATCGAGTCAAAGCCCCGATAGGCGTAAATCGTCTCGATGCGCTTACGGACGTTGAGCCCGTCATCGTCTTTCTTGAAGCGCTCGTTCGGATTGAGCGGCTCCCGATGGCCAAGAGCCCATTGGCCCTGCCCGGTACTGCGCTGCGGCGCGGGCATGCGCACGGTCCTTCCCATGTATGAGCTGTGTGAACGAGTGACTGGGGCCGCAACGGCCCGGCTGTGACGGTGCGCCGACACCGCCCCTGGGCGTGCGATCGCTGCTATCCCGGCCAGCCCAAGTCTCGCACAATCAAGCGGGAAACGGCCCGCGCCGGTCGACGCTGGGAGATCGAACCTGATCCGCAGGCCAGGGCGGGAACATAATCATTAACACGGTTGTAGTCTTGATACGTGCCCCTCATGCTCGTAGCGCGGCTGCATGTCGACCTGCAGCGCTGCTCGAGCGCGGTCTGTAGCCAGCGGTAAGTCGACGCGTCTGCCATGACGCGTCCTTCCGCCCCGCTCCGACCGACCTTTAGGGATCTTTGTGACCTGCCTCGACCTGACCACCATCTCACCGCGCGAGCTCGCCGAACGCGCTGGTGAGGAGCTCGAAGGGGCGCCGCCTCTCGATGTGTTGCGCTGGGCCGTCGACCGTTTCAGTCCCCGCTTCGCGATCACTGCTTCGATGCAGGACACCGTCCTGCTGCACATGATCTCGCGGGTGGATCGCGACGTCCCGGTCGTCTTCCTCGACACCGGATATCACTTCGCGGAGACGATCGGCACAGCCGACGCCGCGGAGGCTGTCTACGACCTCAAACTGCTGCGGGTACGCCCCGCGCTGAGTGTGGAGCAGCAGGACCAGGCCTTTGGCCCCCGGCTTTACGAGCGCGATCCCGACCTCTGCTGCCGGATGCGCAAGGTGAAGCCGCTGGAGTCGGCCATGCACGAATTCGACGCCTGGGCGTCCGGCGTGCGGCGCGATGAAAGCGACAGCCGTGCGAGCGCCCGGCTGGTGGAGTGGGACGAGAACAAAGGCAAGGTCAAGATCAACCCATTGGTGGCCTGGTCGCAGGACCAGATCGATGAATACATCGCCGCCAACGGGGTGCTGGTCAATCCGCTGCTGTCCGAGGGCTACGGAAGCGTCGGCTGCGCGCCGTGCACCCGTCCCGGCGCTGGCCGCGATGGTCGCTGGGCGGGCCAGAACAAAGTCGAGTGCGGTCTGCACCTCTGAGTCATCCGCCGTCGCCCGGTTCGAGTGACCGGTCGAGTGACCGGCCCAGTGAGCGCCAAGGTGAACGGCCGCCCGACCTGGTCCTGGTCGGACACGGCAGCCGCGATCCGGGAGCCGGTGCCCTCTTACGTGAGCTGCGGGATGCCGTGGCCCGCCAATTGGCTCCGGTCGAGGTCAGGCTCGCGTGGATCGAGCTGGACGACCCGCTGGTATCAGACCTCGTCCCTGCCTCGGGTGACCCGTCGACCGTCGTGGTGCCCCTGCTGCTCTCAAGAGGCACGCACCTTTCCCGCGACCTGCCGGCCGGAGCCCGCAAACCGCTCGGCCCGGATCCGTTGCTCACCGAGATATTGCTGGATCGGCTGGCTGAAGCCGGCATCGCCGAGCGTCGCCCGCTGGTCCTGGCCGCGACGGGTTCCACTGACCGGAACGGCATTGCCGACGTCAGCCACCAGGCTCGGCTGCTCGAGCAAGCCTGGGGAGCACCGGTGCGCGCTGGGTTCGTGACGGCTGAGCCTTCGATCGCAGCTGCCGCGGCACAGGTGAAAGCAGCTGCCGGACCCAAAAGCGCAGCTCCAGCCGTCGTCAGCTACTTCCTCGCCCCGGGCCGGTTGGCCGATCAGGCAGCGGCAGACACCGGACACTTAGGCGGCCATCCGGCCCTGGTGGCATTAGTCCTAATGCGCTATCGCGGTGCTGCTCCGGTCGGCGTAACCCGGATGGGCCTGTAGGCGGACTTACAAGCTGCCGAATACTTCTGTTGTGGCAGGCATGCAGACAGTCATCCGTCCGGCGGCAGTATTGCCGGAGCACGCAGCACGGCTCATATTGCCCGCGCTCCGACGCCAAGACGTGTCCGTTGGCGGGGTCTGGAATACAACCACAACCCTGTGGCAGCGCTACGACCGTCCGTGGGACGGACCGCTGGGCAGCCAGGGCACATCGCTGCTGATCGGGTCCATCGCCGTCGTGTACGGCACGCCCACCAAAGCGAGCATCACCGTCTACCGGGCTGCCGTCACCGAACAGGCGGTCGCTGCCGGCTGGACCACCGACACACTGTGCGACGAGGCGTTCAGCTACGCCGGTTTGACGCTTGCCAATTGCCCCCGCGCCGCCCTGACGCCCCCACCTGCCCGCGACCCTTTCAAGCCCGCCGCTCTTACCCGCTCGAACCCGACCTAGCCGCCCTTTCGCAGGCAAGCTGGCCAGGTGGACCCCAGCAAGCCGGCGCCCGAACTGGTCACGCTGCACCTGTGGGGAGTCACGGGTCGCGACGTTCCTTGGGCGCTGAGCCGGATGGCCATCCACCGCAAGCTTGTGGCCCCACGCGTCGTCCCCGGTCTGCGCTTCGCCAAGCTGCTCGGCACCGGCCACGGCCACAGCTTCACGCCCGCTGACGCAGACCCCCGGCACTGGGCGCTCATCGCGAGCTGGGACACCGCCCGCCAGGCTGCCGCCTTCGAATCCGGGCGGCTGATCGGCAGCTGGAATGCCCGCAGCGCCGAAAGCTGGCGGCTGCGGCTGCGCCCGTTGACGTCACACGGACGCTGGTCGGGCGCCGCCCCCTTCGGCTCACCGAATGCCCAGCCATCCAAGCCGTCCCAGTCCGGCCCCTGCGCCGTTGTGACCAGAGCTCGTCTGGTGCCGACCAAGATGATCAAGTTCTGGCGCGCCGTGCCGCCCGTTGCCGCCGCGGTGGCAGGGGCCCAGGGACTGCGATTTGCACGGGGCATTGGTGAGGCGCCGATCGGCCTGCAGGCAACCATCAGCGTCTGGGACGATCTGGCTGCCGCCACAGCCTTCGCCTACCGCTCCGACGCCCACCGGCAGGTGATCGAACGCACCGCCGAAACACGGTGGTATGCCGAGCAACTGTTCGCGCGATTTGCTGTGATCGACGCAAGTGGCACGGTCGACGGTCATGACCCGCTGGGGATGAGGATGGGTGCTGGTGGACAGTTCGGCTGAGCGTCCCGCCGAGATCCGGCTCGAGCGATGGGCACCCGCGCAGATAAACGGCCGTTTGGCCGACGTGATGCGGGTGTATCGGCGGGCATTTCTTGATGTCCACGAACCCCACCCAGCCCGGGCCGAGATCGAGCGCACGGCTCATGCCCGCAGCCACCTTCACCGCCCCGGACTGCGGGCGGTGGCGGCCCTGGAAGGCGACCGGCTTGTCGGAGTCGGCTACGGCCAACCCGGCCAGGCCGGCCAGTGGTGGCATGACGTCGTCGCAACAGCGGTCGCCGCGCAATCGGGCCGCGATGCTGCGCAGGACTGGCTCGGCAGCTGCTTTGAGGTCGTGGAGCTCCATGTGCTCCCGACGCATCAAGGCAAACGCATCGGACGCGACGTCCTCCGGACCCTCTTAGCGGATGCCTCAGAGCGGACCGCTGCGCTCTCCGCGCTCGAACCGGACGGCAGCCCGGCACGTCGCCTGTACACCTCCGAGGGCTTCATCCCGCTGCTGTCCGACTTCCGCTTTCCGGGCGGACCGACGCGCTACGCCGTGCTCGCCAAACGGCTCGACGCCGGATGACTTTCTTGTGACGTCAGACGTCGTCGTGATCGGCGCCGGGCACAACGGCTTGGTCGCAGCGTGCTACCTGGCCCGCGCGGGCCTGTCGGTAGACGTGCTGGAAAAGGACAGTGTCGTGGGAGGCGCTGTCTCGACGGTCGAGCGCTTCCCGGGCTACCTCGTGGACCGCGGTTCCAGCCTGCACGTCATGATCCGCTGGACCGGAATCGTCGAAGAGCTCGGGCTGCACCGGTTCGGTTTGAGCTATCTGGACTGCGATCCCTGGGGTTTCTTCCCCATCGCCGGCGCCCCCGGCGGGGGCATTGCCTTCCGCGTGGACCTGGACCGCACGTGCGCCTCGATCGAGGCCGTCTGCGGATCACGTGACGCGCAGGCATACCGCAATTTCGTCGCGGACTGGACCCAGCGTGCGCGCCCGATGGTCGAGGCGTTCAACAGCCCGCCGACGCCGACCAACATCGGTCGTGCCGCCTGGAAGGCCGGGCGGCACGTCAAAGCCAGCGGCATGGAGATCAGCCGGCAGATGCTGTCGGCGGGAGATGCCGTGCTGGATGAGACGTTCGACGACGAGCGGCTCAAGAGCGCGTTGGCGTGGATGGGAGCGCAGTCCGGGCCGCCGATGTCCGAGCCGGGTACGGCCGGACATCTGAGCTGGAGTGCGATGATGCATCAGCGCCCGCCGGGTCGCCCAGTCGGCGGCTCTGGGGCGTTAACAGCCGCCTTGGCAGCGCGATTAGGTGCCGATGGCGGCCGGCTGAGGCTTGGCGAGGGCGCGGCTTCCATCGAGATTGTCGACGGCCGGGTGACTGGCGTGGTCACGACCGGGGGCGAGCGGCTGAGCACTCGCGCAGTGGTGTCGGCCTGCCACGTCCTGACGACTGTGCAGCTGGCCGAAGCCGGCCTTCCCGACGGTCTCGCGGAGCGTTCACGCCGGGCCATTCGGGTGGGCAACGGAATCGGCGTCGCGTTGCGGCTCGGCACGAGTGCCTTGCCCGCCTATCCGGATGCCCCGGCAGACGTCCACGCCGGACTCGGCCTGATCGCACCTGACCGCGCGATGTTGGCCGCAGCCCACGGCGCTCAGGCGAGCGGGCAGACCCCGCAAAAACCCCCCGTCGTGGTGATGGGGTTCTCGGCGCTCGATCCGAGCCTGGCGCCGCCCGGCCGGCACAGCGTCACCGTCTGGGGGCAGTGGTATCCCTACCAGCTCAACGGATCCGGTCACGTCAGCTGGGAGGCGATCCGACAGGAGACGACTGACCGCCTGCTCGCCGCGGTCGACTCGGCTGCGCCCGGCTTTTCAGTGTCCGTCGAACACGCCGCTCTCCAGACCCCGCCGGATCTGGAACGCGAGCTCGGGCTACTCCGCGGCAACGTGATGCATGTGGAGATGAGCCTGCCGTCGATGTTCGGCTGGCGGCCGTTACCCGAGCTGGCCGGCTACCGGGCACCGGTCGAGGGGCTCTACCTGGCCGGCGCTTCGACCCATCCCGGCGGCGGTGTATCAGGGGCCAGCGGACGCAGCGCAGCCCGGGTGCTGCTCGCCGACAACGAACGAGCTGCTCGCCGGCGCACGGGCCGGGGACGGGGGCTGGCGAGCCGAATCAGACGCTAGGAGACCGCTGCCCGTACGCTCAGCCGGTGGCGAGCTCCACCCTCCCGGGCGCCGCCGGGTCACTGACCGCCAGAGTCAGCGTCCCTTTTGCCGCCCGGCAGCGAGTTCCACTCACCCTCGCCGTTCTGACGGTGCTCAGCCAGATCGGCTATCCGCTGTCCGCAGGAGCGTTCCGCGACCGCCTGACGGTGGTCACAGTGCTGCTGTGGTGTGCCACGTCTGTGACGCATGCGGCCGTCACCCGTGGTCCCCGCTACGCCGTAGCGCTGCTGGCGATCAGCGCAGGAGTCGGGTTCAGCGCGGAGCTGCTCGGTGTCCGGACCGGCTTTCCGTTTGGTCACTACGGCTACACAGCGACTCTCGGGCCCCGCCTCGGAGGCGTCCCCCTGCTCGTGCCGCTGGCCTGGGCGATGATGGCCTACCCCGCCCTGCTGGTAGGCCGCCGGATCGGAGCTCCGGTGATCACCGGAGCCATTGCGTTAGCGAGCTGGGATCTGTTCCTCGATCCGCAAATGGTCGCGGCTGGCCACTGGCATTTCACCGGCGGCGGCCCGATGGTGAACGCGATCCCGGTCTCCAACACTGCCGGCTGGTTCGGCGTCGCGCTGCTGATCATGGTCTTGCTGGTGCGCATTCCGGAGCGTCCCTGTCCCGCCGGCGACGCGTCGGGTACGCCTGACGACCGGGTTCCGCTGGGGCTGTATCTGTGGACCTATGCCTCGTCGCTGCTGGCCGCCGTCGCGTTCTTCGGCCACCCGGGGGTCGCCCTCGTCGCAGGAGTGGCGATGGGGATCCCCGTCATACTCCTGCTGACCGCACTTAGGACCGCGCCTCTTCCAGCAAGCTCCGCGTGAGCCGCCACCGGACGGCAGCCCGCGCCATCACGATCTCCTTGGCAGCCCATGCGGCGCTCAACAGCCGCCTGCTCCGCCGTCCCCCAGACGCGGACGGGGTCGACGAAGCAGCCCTGTCGCGCGAGCGCATCAGCGTGCTGCTCCCGCTGCGCAACGAGGCGCACCGGGTGCTGCCGTGCCTACGGGCGCTCACCAGTCAAGTGGCGCTGCACACCGCCGAGGCCGTCGAGTTCGTCGTACTGGATGACCATTCCGATGACGCCACCGCCGACATCGTCGAGGCCATGTGCCGCCACGAGCCCAGGATGCGATCGGTACGCAGCGTCCAGGAACCACCCGAAGGGTTCCTCGGCAA
Source organism: uncultured Actinomycetota bacterium (assembly GCA_963839015.1). Classification (GTDB taxonomy): domain Bacteria; phylum Actinomycetota; class Actinomycetes; order Frankiales; family Frankiaceae; genus DATAZK01. The sequence continues at coordinate 204,725 of CAWITL010000009.1, forward strand.
GCCTTGGGCTTGCGCCCAGCTGGCCGCTGCCGCGGATCCGCAGGCGACTGTGCTCGTGTTTGTGGACGCCGATGTGCTGCTCACCCCGCATGGGCTCACCCGCACCGTCACGCTGCTGCGCCAGAGCAGCCTCGATTTCGTCAGCCCTTACCCGCGGCAACGGGCGGAGTCGACAGCGGAGCGCCTCGTCCAGCCTCTGCTGCAATGGACCTGGCTGACCTTCGCACCACTGCGGCTCGCTGAACGAACCCGGCGCACCTCGCTCGCCCTCGCCAATGGCCAGTTGCTCGCCGTCGACGCCCGGAGCTACTCGGACGCGGGCGGTCACGCCGGCGCCGGCGTACGCGGTGCCGTACTGGAGGATCTCGCCCTTGCGCGCGCGCTGCGTCGCAGGGGACACGTCGGCGGGATGGCGGACGGCACGTCCGTGTCGACCTGCCGTATGTATGAAAGCTGGCCTGAACTTCGCGACGGATACAGCAAGTCGCTGTGGGCAGCCGGCGGAGGCCACCCGGTCGCCAGCATCGGGCAGGTGGCCTTTCTCAGCTGGCTCTACCTGCGCCCCGATGCGATCTCATACGCAGCCGGGGTCGCCTCCCGGCTGATCACGGCCAGACGAACCGGAGGTCGCGGATGGCCCGACGCGCTGGCACATCCGGCGTCCGTGGCGCTGCTCGCCGCACTGACCGCACGTTCCTGGCACGGTCGCCTCACCGGACGGCTGCAGTGGAAGGGCCGGCCGGTGGTAGCCGGTCCCGAAGCCGGCTGAGTACGTCTCCCATGGCACGGATCGTGGTCATCGGGGCCGGGATGGGCGGGCTGGCCGCGGCTACGCGCCTCCACGCCGGCGGACACGACGTCACGGTCTGCGAGCAGTCCCCCAACGTCGGCGGCAAGCTCGGCACGTACTCGCGGGACGGGTTCCGCTTCGATACCGGCCCTTCACTGCTCACTGTCCCCGAGGTCTTCCGTGACCTCTTCGCTGCTACCGGCGACCCCCTCGAGACCGTCCTGGAACTGCAACGCGTCGACCCGAATTGCCGCTACCGGTTCATGGACGGCACGGTGCTCGACTTCCCGGCCGGCCGCGACCAACTCTTCGAGGCGATCCGCGTGGCCTTGGGCGACGCGGCTGCCGGCGAGTGGGACGCGTTGCTCACCCGGGCGGGGCGCATGTGGGATGTCTCGCGCGGCGCCTTTATCGAGGCGCCCGGCCCACCTGCGCTGCTTCCGCTCGCCCGGCGCATGCCAGCGCAGCTGCCGGTGATCGCGCCCGGCCGGTCGCTGCGGTGGTTAGCACGTCGGCTGCTCAAAGATCCGCGCCTGCAGACGGTTCTCGAGCGGTATGCGACGTATGCCGGCTCCGACCCCGGCCGAGCGCCGGCCGCCCTCGCCAGCGCCGCCTATGTCGAACAGCAATACGGCGCCTGGTACGTCGCGGGCGGCCTTGCCCAGCTTGCCGCTGCACTCGCCGACCGGCTGCCGAAAGTATCCATTCGTACCGAAACCCCTGTAGCTGCAGTACAAACCGCGGCCGGTCGGGTCAACGGCGTGCTGCTGGACAACGGTCACACACTCGCTGCTGACGCGGTCGTCGCGGACGTCGACGCCGGCCATCTCTACAGCGACCTGCTGGCCCGGCCGCGACTGGTCCCACGCGGAGAGCCCTCGTCAGCGGGCTTCGTCATCTTGCTGGGCCTGCGCTCTCGTCCGCCCGATTTGCCCCATCACACCGTGCTCTTCCCTCCACTGGGAAGCCGCGGCTATGCCGCCGAATTTGACGCCATATTCGCTGGCCGACCGGCAGCGAATCCAACGATCTACGTCAGCGCTCCGACCGACCCCGCGGCCTCCCCGTCCGGAGCGCAGGGGGTCTTCGTCCTGGTCAACGCGGCGCGACAAGGACCTTTCGATTGGGACGCGCCGGGGGTTGCCGACTCATACGCAAGGGCGATCCTGGCGCTGCTGGCTGAGCGCGGGCTCGACCTGCGCGACCTGGTGCTGTTCCGGGAGACCCGAACCCCCGCGGACCTGGCTCGGGCGACAGGTGCACCGGGAGGGGCCATCTACGGCACGTCCAGCCACGGACCGCGCGCAGCCTTTCAGCGGGCGGCTAACCGCTCCCCCGTTCCCGGGCTCTTCCTTACCGGGGGAAGCGCTCATCCCGGAGGCGGACTACCACTCGTTGCCTTGTCAGGCCGGGCGGTCGCCGAACTCATCGGCCCGGCCTGACTGCCCTGCAACCCGCGCTGCGCAACCCGCAGGAATTCGCCGGTCCCGACGGCCGAAAGCCCGCCGACCACGGCAGCGGTGACGGTTGCGACCGCGCGCGCCCTTCTTGGCACCAGCCCGGCCAGAACCAGACCACCCGCCGTGACGATGATCCGCGTCGGCCTCTCGCCGACCGTCACGACGCCTATTTCCCCGAAGCCGGCGTTGCCCGCCCGGGCCCGCGGCGTACTCCAGTGCGCGATACCGCCGGCCGCTGCGGTGGTGACCCACCGCGGTGCTCCCGCCCGCCCCAGCGCCAGCAGATACGCCGCGTCGGATACGCGATCGGCGAGCGAGTCGAGCACGTAGCCCCACGGCGTGGCCCGGTCCGACAGGGCAGCGACGGCGCCGTCGAGGCTGTCGGCAAGCCCTGACCCGAGGACGGCGGCGGCTCGCGGAAAGATTCCAGCGGCCCCCGGCAACGGCCGCCGGAACGCGCCAGCGCCGCGGCGAATAACCCCGCGCCCGTCACACGGTCCGGCGCGGTCCCGCGACGGGCCAGCGGGCGAGCCAGCTTTTCCACTGCCGTCAGCCATCCGTCGACCAGAGCCGAGCCGGCAGGGTCATAACCGCCGTGCAGCGCCGACCAGCGCGCCCGGTATTCGGCCTGGTCCGGCAACGGGTCAAGCGGCCCGTCGGGCTCCGTGTCCGGGCCGGGGCTCATGCCACCGACTGGACGTCACGGCTCCGATCGCGCAGACCTTCCTCCGCCGCGCGGGCGAGCAGTCGCACCGTGAGGGTGCGCATCAGCCATCGCGGCAGCAGCGCCGGCAACGCCAAAGGCCCGTGCAACGTCAGCCGAACCGTCACCACCGATCCGCCTGAGGCCGACGGGATCACCAGGTGCTCGACCTCCTCAGCGAGGCCCGGGCAACAAACGCGCGGTGACCGCCACCGAGCAACGGTCGACCACATGGTCGACCCGAACGGGCACCTCGATGGACATCATTCTGCAGCTGGGCGCGCAGATGCTGGCCCGCCGCGACGTCTGCCTGCGCCTCTCCGTCGGCGGCGCGCCACTACCGCACCCGAGCGGTAACCGGCGCGGCTGTCACCGATCGCAGGAACGGCTCGAACTCCGCCCACCGCTGCGGATGGCGCCAGCACCGCCCACACCTCGGAAACGGGAGCGGCGCTGCTGGCATGGGCACCTGCCGACGCGCGCAGGGCGAGCCGGATGGGTGTGGTGAGCATGACGGTCATCCTGCCCCGTAGGGTCACCGGAGTGAGCGAACCCGCGCCGTACGTCGTCGAATCCGCGGAAGCTTTTTCTCCGGAAGCGATCTTTCTGAGCGGGCGCGATCAGCTCGTCCTGGCAGTGCGCATCACGCCGGTCTACGGCCAGATCGACCTGACGCTGTTGGCGCAGGTGATCGACGCGGCCAACGAGCGCGGCTTCTCACTGTCGCGCGAAGCGCCGTTTCGCGACGAGTGGCTCATCTGCGTCTTCGACGCCTTCGATGAGGACTGACGGGGCCCAGCGCAGTCGGATAGAAGTCGGTCGGCGTCAGTGCAGACCGCGGGTGTGGTGCCCCAGGCTGGCGAAGATGTCGCGGGTCGCGGTCGACCGATTCATCGTGTAGAAGTGCACGCCCGGTGCTCCGCCGGCCAGCAGCTGCGTCGCCAGGTCCGAAGCCACCTCGACCCCGATCGCCCGCACGGCCGCATTGTCGTCACCGGCGGCGTCGAGCCTGGACGCCAACTCCGGCGGAAACACTGCACCTGACATCTCGGCCATCCGCGTGATCGACGACGTCTGGGTGACCGGCATGATCCCCGGCAGGATCGGCATGTCACATCCCATCGCCGCGACCCGATCACGGAGCCGGAAGTAGGCGTCTGCGGTAAAAAAGAATTGCGTGATGGCGAAGTCAGCTCCTGCCTCGCTCTTCTCAACAAGCCGCCGGGCGTCGGCCTCCACATCGGGCGCACTCGGATGTTTGTCCGGGAAAGCGGCCACCCCGACGCTGAAATCCCCCAGTGAACGCACCAGGCGCACAAGCTCGCTCGCGTAGGTCAGCCCATCCGGATGGGCCTCCCACGCAGCGGTGGGGCCGCCTGGCGGATCACCACGAAGGGCCAGCACATTGCGGATGCCGGCGCCGGCGTAATCACCGATGACCCGGCGTAGCTCCGCGACGCTGTGGCCGACCGCTGTGAGGTGGGCGACCGGGGTGATGGTGGTCTGGGTCGCGATCCGCTCGGTCACCCGGATCGTGCGGTCACGGCTGGATCCACCGGCGCCATACGTGACGGAAACGAACGTGGGGCCGTAGGGCTCCAGCTCGCGGATGGCCCGCCACAGCTGGGTTTCGCCGTCATCGGTCTTGGGAGGGAAGAACTCAAAGGAGAACGACGGCCGGCCGTCTTCGAGCAGCTCCCTAACCGTCTTGGCGTGACCGGAAGGCGCGCTCACAGCTGTGCTTGCCACGCCCCACCCCTCGAGTCGCCGATGCCATATCTGGTCCGGCGCGAGTGACGCCCGATCACTGAGATTAACTGTCGGCTGATTCTCCCGTCAGCCTGAGCGGCGCTGACGAGGCAAGAATCCGCACTTCAGCCCCACGCACCCGGACCCGGGGAGCGTCAGCCGACGTGTAGGGCGCCCGCGGCACCGTGACCTGGGCTGCTGCTGGCACTGACAGCGCGTACGGCCCGCCGGGCAAGACCACAATCGCCTGCTCACAGTCCACGTCGACCAGTCGCGGCGCGGCGGCGAAATGCACATTCACGCTTGGCGCGCGAACCGTCACCACCTGGCCGCGCAACTCCCGGCAGGCCACGTCGCCGCTGCGAACGGCCAGCTCAAGATCGCCATCGGCACCCCAGGAGGTGATCTGGCCGCTGTTCACGCCAACTCGCACCGGCATGCCGGCGGGGAGGTCGATGCGCAGTCGCGCCCGCCGGCATCGGATACGCAATCCGTCGGCGCCAAAGCGAAATTGCGGCTCCCGTACCCGTAACACCCGCCTCTTCGGCAGGGTCCAACGCACCCTCAGCTGATCGCCGGCCGAAGGCGCCAGCTCGACGCGGCCGGCGCGGGTAATGATCTCCAGCTGACCACCCGGGATCTCCGCCGCGGCGATGCGGCGTTGGCCCTCGGTGGTGGCAGTCGCGGTGCGTGGAGTAACGACGGGGCCTCCTCCCGGCGGCGACCAACCAGCCGGCGAAAACCGAACGGCCGCGCGAATCGCTAACGTCCTCATCATGCCGACAGACCCCGCCCAGCTCGCGGAGCTGAACGCGAGGGTCACCGCGGCACTGCGCAGCTTCCTGCGCCACGCCGGCCCGACCCTGGACTCCGTCGGCCCGGAATTGGCCCCGGTCGCAGGCGCCGTCGCGCAATTCGTCCTCGCAGGCGGCAAGCGACTGCGTCCCGCTTTCTGTTATTGGGGCTGGCGCGGCGCCGGCCAGCCTGACAGCGAAGCCTTGCTGAACGCAGCCTCGTCATTGGAATTGCTCCATGCGTGTGCGCTTATTCACGACGACGTGATGGACGGTTCAGACACCCGCCGGGGGCGGCCCGCGGTGCACCGTCATTTCGCGCAGCTGCATCGCGCTGGCGACTGGTCGGGAAGCCCCGACACGTTCGGTGAAAGCGCCGCGATCCTGCTCGGAGATCTCTGCCTCGTGTGGGCCGACCAGATGTACGGCGAGGCCGCTGCCGATACCTCGTTCGATGCCAAGGCCACATTGCGGGCCGCCGAGGTCTACTCCGAGATGAAGGTCGAGCTGATGGCCGGCCAGTACCTCGACGTGCTGGCGTCGGTCATAGGTGAGTCGAAGCCTGTGGATGCCACCGAGCGGGCGCTTCGGGTCGCCCGCTTCAAGAGCGCGAAATACACCATCGAGCGGCCATTGCATCTGGGGGGCGCGCTCGGCGGGGCCTCAGCCGAACTCCTGGATACCTATACGGCATATGGGCTTCCGCTGGGTGAGGCGTTCCAGCTCCGCGACGACGTACTCGGGGTCTATGGCGATCCGCAAGCCACCGGCAAGCCCGCGGGCGACGACCTGCGGGAGGGCAAGCGGACAGCACTGGTCAGCCTTGCCGAGCAACACGCCACCGCCTCGCAGGCGGCGGCACTGCGCAGCCTGATAGGCAAGGCCGACCTCGATCAGGCCGAGGTCGAGACCTGCCGGACTCTGATCGCCGATTCCGGTGCCCTGGACGAGGTCGAGCAGCTGATCGCCCGCCGCGGGGACGAGGCACTCCAGGCTCTGCAGTCTCCCCTCATCGACGAAGCGGCGCAGGCCGCCCTGCAGGCGCTGGCAGTGGCAGCGCTGCAGCGCAATGGCTGACGGCTGGCTAGCGTCGCTGGTGTGCGCACCGTTTCTGGCAGGACCGATCGGGTGGTCGTTGTCGGGGCCGGACTCGCGGGACTGTCGGCGGCACTGCGGCTGGCGGGTGCGGGGCGGTCGGTCACGGTTCTGGAACGGTCACTCGCGCCGGGCGGCAGGGCCGGCGTCTGGTCAAGCGGGGGCTACACGTTCGACACCGGGCCCACCGTGCTCACGATGCCTGGACTGCTGGAGGACGCGTTTGCCAGCGTTGGCGCGAAGCTGAGCGAACACGTCGACCTGATACCCCTCGACCCCGTTTACCGTGCCCTGTTTCCCGACGGAAGCGCGCTTGACGTCCGGTCCGACCCCGACGCGATGGCTGCGGAGGTGGCTCGGGTGTGTGGCCCTGCCGAAGCCGCCGGCTATCGACGTTTCGTGGCGTTCGTCTCCAAGCTCTACCGGCTGGAGATGGACACGTTCATCGACCGCAACTTCGACAATCCGCTGGGAATCCTCGGCAAACCGCTCGCCGAACTGGTCGCCATGGGCGGGCTGCGCCGGCTCGCTCCGAAGGTCGGTACCTACCTGAAGGACCCTCGGACCCGGCGAGTGCTGTCCTTTCAGGCCATGTACGCCGGGCTCTCCCCGTACGACGCGCTGGCCATCTATGCCGTGATCAGCTATATGGATTCCGTCGCCGGCGTCTCTTTCCCGCGCGGCGGAATGCATGCCATTCCCCGCGCGATGGCAGCCGTCGCCGAAGCGGCTGGGGTGACCATCTGCTACGGGGCCGACGTCGAACGCGTCGAGGTGAGCGGCGACCGAGCCACCGCCGTGCTCGTACGCGGTGGTGACCGGGTGCCCGCCGACGCCGTCGTGCTGACCCCGGACACACCGGTCGCCTTCCGAGAGTTGCTGCCCAGCACTGCCGCCGGGCGTATCTGGTCTCGCCGTTTCCCCCAGCAGAAATACAGCCCCTCGTGCTTCCTGCTACTGGCCGGCGGCCGCTCGAACTACCCCGGTGCTGCCCACCACACCATCTCTTTCGGGAGCGCCTGGCGGCGGACATTCGACGAGCTCATCGCGCGCCGAGAGCTCATGAGCGACCCGTCGCTACTGGTCACCTGTGCCACGACCAGCGATCCGAATTTAGCCCCGGCCGGAGCTCATACGTACTACGTGTTGGCTCCCACCCCGAACCTTGACGCCAGGCTCGACTGGGAGACGGTGGGGCCGCGCTACCGCGATGAGGTGCTGGAGACCCTGGAACGGCGTGGCTGGGTCGGATTCGAGTCGGCCATCGAGGTCGAGTCCGTCACGACGCCCGCTGACTGGAAGGCACGGGGCATGGAGCGGGGTGCGCCCTTCGCGGCTTCGCACACCTTCGCCCAGACGGGGCCCTTCCGGGCACCCAACATGGCTCCGGGCCTCGGCAATGTGGTGCTTGCCGGGTCCGGAACCACCCCCGGGGTGGGCGTACCGATGGTGCTGTTGTCAGGACGCCTGGCCGCGGAGCGGATCACCGGTCCCGACGTCCACTGAGCTGCGCTGGGCATTCACGTTCAGCTGGGCTCCCGTCAGCAGCCGACGCAACGCCGGATCGTCGTCCTGCAGCCAGCTGTCGAGCTGCGGTAGCGGCATCGGCCGGGCCAGCAGGTTGCCCTGCGCCTGAGCACATCCCATCCGTCTCAAGTGATCCCAAGTTATTTGCCTGTCCACCCCCTCGGCGACGACGTCGAGGCCGAGCTTCGCCCCGAGGTCGACGATGGAACGCACGACAGCCTCGTCCGAGCTGTCGTGATCGATGCGCCGGATGAAGGAGGCATCGATCTTGACCTGCCGGATCGGCATCCTGCGCAGGTAGGACAGCGAGGAATGGCTCGTCCCGAATCCGTCCACCGCCACCCGCAATCCCAGCGCCGCCAGCTGCCGCAGACCCGGCAGGGTCCGGCTCTGCTCGTGCATCACGCTCGCCTCGGCGATCTCCAGGGTGAGCCGGTCGGTACTCAGCTGCCTGGCCTCGAGCAGTCGCGAGATGGCGTCGGGCAGGGTGGCGTCGGTGAGCGATCGGGCGGGCATGTCGACAGAGACACCGATGTCGAATCCGGCATCCCGCCACGAAGCGCAGGCGTCGATCGCGGCCGCCAGCACGTGCCGGGCCAGCTCGCTCGCCAGCCCACTAGTGGTGGCCGTCGGCACGAATTCCTCGGGCAGCAGCATGCCGCGATCCGGGTGCTGCCACCGGGGCAGGATCTCCACCGCGGTTATCTCGCCGGTCACCAGCGAGGCGATCGGCTGCGCGTAGACGGTGATCTCGTCGGCGGCCAGCGCCCGGCGCAGCTCTCCGGCGAACGTGAGCTGCTGGGCGTCGCTCTGGCCCATTCCCGGCTCCCAGACCCGAAGCCCCCGGTTGGTGGCCTTTGCTGCGTACATGGCCATGTCGGCGCGCTTGAGCAGTCCGGAGGTCTCCACCCCGTGACGCGGCGCGAGGGCCACGCCGATCGACATACCGATGGAGATCACCAGATCTGCCAAGGCCACCGGCTCGGCGATGGCGCTCAGGACCCGCTCGCCCACCTCGGTCGCCTCATCAGCGGTGACGGCGTTGGGCAGCAGAATCGCGAATTCATCGCCACCGAGACGGGCCAGCACGTCGCCGGGCGACAGGGCCGCGCTCGCGCGCACCGCCACTTCCTGAAGCAATACGTCGCCCATCTGGTGACCGAGGGCGTCGTTGACGTCCTTGAACCCGTTCAGGTCGCAGATCATCACAGCGGCACCCTCTCTGCGACCCTCCCGAATTTCGGCGAGAACGTCGCTGAGCTGCTGGTGCAGCCAACTGCGGTTGACCAGGCCGGTCAGCCCGTCGTGGCGCACAGCATGGGTCAGCCCGTTGATGAGCCAGCCGTTTCGCAGTGCCAGGGCGGCATGGTTGGCGACGGTCTCGACGAGTCGCAGGTCCGCCGCATCAAAGGTGCGCACCTGTCCCACCCGGCCGGCGACCATGAGGCTTCCGCTGACCACTGCCGTCGCAGCCTCAACCGGGAGCCGGGCCTCGTCACGGGGCTGGGCATCGCGCAGGGGCACCGCCAGCGTCTCGCGGCGGCCGACCCGCTTGAGGTAGCGCCTCCACTCCGGACGCCTTCCCAGGCCCGACCGGTACGGCAGCAGGATGGCCTCACCGGTGCGCAGCACGTAAGCGTGTACGGGATCGGGGACATCGTGGTCGAGATCGCCCTGGCCGGCATCGCTGCGCTGGAGATGACCGTTCTGATCGATGGTGAGCCGGGTAGGGCGACCTTCCGGGAGCGCCGGCGCGAAGACGACTTCTGCGTGCTCAGCGGCGGCGATCTCGCGAGCCGACAGCAGGAGCTGGCGCAGGACCTCGTCCGGCTCATGGGTGCTGCTGATCGCGTCAGTGAAGCGGTACAGCCGGCCCAGAGCCGCGTGTCTGCCGGTGAGCGCGGCATAGGCGCGGTAGCAGGTCAGGATGACCACCGCCGCGCCGACCAATAGCCAGCCGGTCTCCGGCGAGCGCTGCAGAGCATTGACCGCGACCAGAGCGAGGGTGCCGACTACCAGGGAGACGACGCTGCTGGTAGTGACCGCCCGGTAGAGGTCGCGCCGATGAAATTCGTTCTGGAAGATCGCGATGATCAAGGTGACCACGACTCCCGCGACCACCCCGCTGACGAGCACCGCAACGTAAGCCGCCAGCCAGGCGCGTTGCGACGTCGGAGCCGCCCCGGCGAGCACCAGCCGGAAGAGCGCGACGGCAAGACCGACCTCGACCAGCAGGACCGCGGCGTTGACCCCGACCTTGACCAGGGCCTGACGGCGGATCACGACAAAGACGACCAACGGGCCCAGCAGTCGCGCCAGCACCAGTCCTGAGGGAGTGGTGAAAAAAAGTCCGAGCACGAGCGGCGCCTCTGACAGTGACACCGTTCGCGCGCCGCCCCGCATCTGCACGTGCAGCACGCACACCTCGGCGACACCGAAAAGGAGGGCGAGCAGGACCCACGAGACCTCTGGCCCCATCGGGCTGACCGAAGCGGCGGGCAGCGCCCACGCGATTGCCACTCCGATCGCAGCGCAAAGCGCGCCGACGGCGGCGGCACGGCCCGGATATTCAGCGGTGCGGCGACCCAGCTGGGGCGACGGCATCACGAAGTCAAGGACCGGGGGGCGGCGGTGATGGGCACCAGTGACCTCTCGCATCGACCGCGGCCTGAGCCCCGGTCGTGACGGCGTGCATTGGACATGTCTCCCGGACACGCCCAGTATTCATCCGTGCGCGCTTCGTGACAAGTACGCGCCAGGAATCCACCCAGCCAAATCACAGCCGAAGTCCAGGCTCGGTTGTAAGACTGATCGCGTGACGCTCCCATCTGAAGAAGATTTCCCCCAACGTGCCGCGACCCTGGAGCAGGTGCTCTTCGAGGTCAAGCGGGTCGTCGTAGGCCAGGACCGCATGGTCGAGCGCATGCTCGTCTGCCTGCTGGCCGGTGGCCACTGCCTTTTGGAAGGCGTGCCCGGTGTCGCCAAGACGCTCTCGGTCTCCACGCTTGCCCAAGCAATCGGCGGAACCTTCGCGCGGTTGCAATTCACTCCAGACCTGGTGCCGAGCGATGTGGTCGGCACCAGGGTCTATCGGATGGGGCGCGAGCAGTTCGACGTCGAACTGGGTCCTATCTTCGCCAACCTGGTCCTTGCCGACGAGATCAACCGCGCACCCGCCAAGGTGCAGTCGGCTCTCCTTGAGGTGATGGCCGAACGTCAGGTCACGCTCGGCGGCACGAGCTATCCGGTGCCGGCACCGTTCCTGGTCCTGGCCACCCAGAACCCCATCGAAAACGAGGGCGTCTACCCGCTGCCCGAAGCGCAGCGAGACCGCTTCCTGATGCGCGTTCAGGTGCCGTATCCCACGCCCTCGGACGAGCTGGAGATCGTGCGCCGGATGGGTTCTCACCCGCCGCACGCCAACCAGGTGCTTTCGCTGGCTGACCTCGAGGTCCTGCAGCAGGGCGCGCGCGACGTCTTCGTCCACCACGCCGTCGCCGAATACGCCGTCCGCCTGGTGCTCGCCACCCGCGAGCCGATGCGCTTCGGCGTCCCCGAGATCACCGGAATGCTGGCCTACGGAGCGTCGCCGCGTGGCAGCCTCGGGCTGATCGCCGCCGCCCGGGCGCTGGCGCTGCTGCGCGGGCGTGACTACGTGATCCCTTCCGACGTCACCGACGTTGCTCCCGAGGTCCTGCCGCACCGGCTGGTGCTGTCCTACGAAGCGCTCGCCGACGGCATCAGTCAGGAATCCGTCGTCGACCGCGTGCTCGCCGCCACTCCGCAGCCGGTCGTCACCTCGAGCCAGTTCTCGGGCCAGTACGCCGCGCCCGGCATGTCGGCGTGACCTCGCCGCTGCATCCGGTACGACCGACGGCTCCCTCCAACGGGGGACGGGTTGGACGGGCCGGCCGCCGGCGGCTGGGCCGCGTACCTGCCACCCCTCCCCCGCCGGCGACACCCACACCGGACGAGATCGACGCAAAGCTCAAACGGCTCGAGCTGATGATCAGCCGCCGGCTCGAGGGGCTGCTGCACGGCGACCACCTCGGGCTGCTGCCAGGGCACGGGAGCGAGCGAGCGGAGAGCCGCGAATACCGGCTGGGCGACGACGTGCGCCGCATGGATTGGGCGGTCACCGCGCGCACCAGCGTCCCTCATGTCGGCGACCTGATCGCCGACCGGGAGCTCACCACGTACGCCATCGTCGATCTCACCGCATCGATGGATTTCGGGACCCACACCTGGGAGAAGCGCGACCTGGCTCTCGCTGCCGCCACTGCCTTCGGCGTGCTGACCACCCGGCTCGGCAGCCGCTTCGGCCTCACCACCCTGCTCAGCACCGAGCACGGTCCAGCTGTGGTCGAGCTTCCACCGCGCGGCGGACGCGACGCCTTGCGCCGCTCGCTTCGGACATTGGCTACGGCCCCACGCGGCACCGCCGCCACCTCAGCCACCCCCGGAAACGCAGCGCCGGCAATCACTGCGGCACTGGAAGGCCTGGGGCGGCGCGGCCTGCGCCGTGGGCTGGTCGTTGTGGTCTCCGACATGATCGGGGATCCGCAATCCTGGTCGCGCTCGATGCGCGCGCTGTCCGGCCGCCATCAGGTGCTGGTGGTCGAGATCCGCGACCCCCGCGAGCTCACTCTGCCGTCGGTCGGGGTCGTGCAGCTGACCGACCCCGAGACCGGCGCCCAACTCGAGGTCGACACCCGCTCCGCCGCGCTCCGCGACCGTTTCGCGGCGGCCGCTGCGGCCCAACGCGCTGACGTGGCCGCCACCATCCGGCAGGCAAGAGCCGGTCACCTGGTGCTGTCCACCGATTCCAACTGGCTGCTGGACGTAGCCCGCTATGTGGCGGCTGCCCGCCGCTCCCGAGGAGTAGCCCGATGAACTTCCTGTCTGCGTCGCGGCTCTGGCTGCTCCTCGCAGTCGCTGCGCTGCTCATCGGGTACGTGATCATCAGCCTGCGCCGCAAGCGCTACGCGGCCCGCTTCACCCAGCTGTCGATGCTGGCGTCAGTCGCGCCGCGCCGCCCCACCTGGTATCGCCGCCACGTGCCCGCGGTGTTGTTGCTGCTGTCGATGACCGGCCTGGTGCTGAGTCTGGCCCGGCCCGCGCAGGACACCAAGGTGCCCAAGCAGCGAGCAACCGTCATGCTGGCCATCGATGTCTCCAATTCCATGGCGGCCACCGACGTGACCCCGAGCCGGCTAGCGGCCGCAAAGGTCGGCGCGACCGCATTCGTCAACCAGCTGCCCCCCAAGCTGCAGCTCGGACTGGTCGCCTTCTCGGGGACGGCCGAGGTGCTGGTCAACCCGACCACCGACCGGGATGCCGTCCGCACCGCCATCAGCAATCTGCAGCTCGGCAACGGCACGGCGATCGGCGACGGCATCGAGGCCTCGCTCACCGCCATCGCCAACAACGCGAAGACCCAGACCGGCGACAAGTCTCCGCCACCGGCCCGCATCGTTTTGATCTCGGACGGCGAGACGACCCGGGGCACCCCGAATGAGACCGCGACCAGCGCCGCCCTGGCGGCCAAGGTGCCGGTCAGCACCATCGCCTACGGCACGCAGGACGGCACGCTGCAGATCCAGGGCCAGGACATCCCGGTGCCGGTGAATACCGAAGCGCTCAAGGCGATAGCTGACGACACCCACGGGGCCTACTACCGGGCCACCACGGGCGACGAACTCAAGAGCGTCTACCAGGGGCTCGGCAGCTCGATCGGCTACGACACCAAGCACAAGGAGATCAGTAGCTGGTTCACCGGGTTGGCGCTCCTGCTGGGCCTCGTGGCCGGTGGCTTGTCGCTGGTCTGGACCGCCCGCTTACCGTGACGGTTGTGCCTGCAGCCCGAGACTCCGGGCTGCAGGCTGCCTACGCGACCTGTCGCCGGCTGCACGCGTCCCACGGCCGTACGTACTACCTGGCGACACTGCTGCTGCCGGGCTGGAAACGGCCCTACGTTCACGCGCTCTACGGCTTCGCCCGCTACGCCGACGAACTCGTCGACGATCCCCGGTTGGGGAGCTCCGCCGAGGCCGCGCGCGCACTGGACGAGCTGGAAGTAGGCCTGCTGGCGGCCTGGGATGCCGGAGGCCCGCCGGCGAGCGAGGCTCCCGGCATCCGGACCGACGTGCTGCGTGCGGTGAGCGACACGATCGCCCGCTGGGACGTGCCGATCGAGTACTTCACCGAGTTCTTGAGTGCGATGCGGATGGACCTCACGGTCACCGAATACGCCGACTGGGTGGCGCTGAGCCGTTACATCGAAGGGTCGGCGGCGGTCATCGGCCTGCAGATGCTGCCGATCCTCGAGCCCTCGTCACGCACGGCTGGCCTGTATGCCCGCGACCTTGGCATCGCGTTTCAGCTGGCGAACTTCCTGCGCGACGTCGGCGAGGATCTGCGCCGTGGACGGATCTATCTGCCACAGGATTCCCTGCAGCTTTTCGGCGTGACCCGCGAGAGCCTCGCCACCGGAGTCGTGGACGGCCGGGTCCGCCGGTTGCTGGCATACGAGATCGCCCGCTGCCGGGAGCTTTTTCGTTCGGCTGAACCGGGCATCCGGCTGCTGCATCCCACCTCGCGGGACTGCGTGGGCACCGCTTTCACGTTGTATCAGGGGATCCTCGACGCCATTGAAAAAGCCGACTACCAGGTGCTCGACAGGCGGGTCGCGGTGCCGCTCACCCGGCGGATGGCGGTCGCCGGGCCGGGCCTGTGGCAGGCAGCTCGGGCGCGCCGGATGACGCTCGCCCGGCCCGGCCTGGCGAACGCTTCCAACGGCGGCCCCACCACACCCACCAGCTGAGTGTCTGCAGCACCAGCGAAAACCCGAAGAGCAGATCTTCGAACGGCGCTCCGGCGATGCGAAAGCCCATGATGTCGCTCGGGTTGTAGCGGACCACCTCGCGATAGGTCAGGATCCCGTTGCTGATGAGCTGAAAGCCCAGGATGATCGCGTAGGCCACCCAGAAGGCCCGGCGGGCCACCAACCGGGTGCGCAGCACCAGCAGATCGAGCGCCAGCGCAAAGGCGACACCTGTGAAAGCGAGCGACGTGTAGGTCACCGCAGCGCGGTTTCATCCGCTGAGCCCGGCGTTACCTGCGGCGCCTCCGGCGCGTCCAGCGACCAGCCGGTCACCTTCTGCACGGCCTCGAGGGTGAGCACTGCACACACCGGAATCACCAGGAAGAAGAGCAGCTCCTCCAGGGGAAGATGACCCGGCAGCACCGCACCGGTGGTCTGACGACGGTCATAGGACCAGTGTTTGCGCGCAATCGCGTAAACGTCCCAAGCGGCGAAAACGATGACCACCGGGGCCAGCGTCAGGAGCAGGCGCTTCCACCGGGCATAGACCCGCACCCGCAGGAAGATCTCCAGCGGCGCCGTCCCGATCAGGCAGCCGGCCAGTACGGCGAGATAGATCAGGTGACGCACGAACCGGCCGCCTCGCGCAGCCGGGTCGCCAGCTGTTGGGAGACGGCAGCCGGGTCGGCCGCAGCGGTGATCGCGCGCACGACCACGACGCGGCGGGCCCCGGTGGCGAGCACGTCATCGAGCGTGTCAGGGGCCACCCCGCCCGTCACGAACCAGGGACGCGAGCCGGTGGCGAAGGGGGGCGCCAGCGCCGCGGCGCGTTCCAGCAGACCGAGCCCGACTCCGGGTCGTCCCGCCTTGGTGGGCGTCTCCCACACCGGCCCCACGCAGAAATAGTCGATGTCGGGGTCCACGACCGCGGCGGCCAGTTGCACCTCGTCATGGGTGGAAAGGCCGATCAACACCTCGGGGCCCACGATGCGACGCGCGAGGACCGGAGGAAGGTCGTCCTGACCCAGGTGCAGCACGTCCACCGGCGCGTAGGCGGCGACGTCGGCCCGGTCATTGGCGCTGACCAGAGCAGGCAGCGATCCGGACGCGACCGAGGTGGCTACAGCCTCGGAGCGCAGCTGACGAAGGAGCGTGAGCTCCTCCCTCCACTCCAGCCCCTTGTGGCGCAGCTGCACGATCGCCACACCGGGCGGCACGAGGGGCTCCGGAGTGCACAGGTAGAGCTGGGCCGTCTGGAGCTTGGCCAGCCGGGATTCACGCATGGGTCGACTCTAGATTCGTGCCCCGGCGACCGGAATGCCCTGCGCCTGACGGCGCGGGTGCAAGTCTGCTAAAAGGCCAGCGCCTGCGCCCGGCGGTGGACTTCCTTCATACGGTTGTCGGTGAGCGCCTGGGCTGGCGTACCGGGCAGGCTCGGATCGTCGGTGAAGATCCAGCGCAACGCGGCCTCTTCGTCGTAACCGGCGTCCATGAGCAGCGTGAGCAAGCCGGGGAGTCCCTTGACCACCTCGTGGCCGCGGATGAACGCAGCCGGTACATAGAGGACGCCCTCGCGCCGCTCAGCCAGCAGCTTGTGGTCGCGGATCAGCTGGCGCACTCGGCTGACAGGCAGATCGAGACGCTCCGCGACCTCGGGAAGGTTGAGCCAGTCAGCGATTTCAACGTCCAAGATCAGTCTTGCCCTTTGCTCCGACATGCACGGCGTGTCGCGTACCGGAGGGCAATAGCCGGCGCCAGTCCGCATCCACAGCGCTCATTATGGCCGAGCGGCTGACATCACAGCGGTTGCGCGCGTCGAACGATCCGGGGATCGACCCCGTTGACGACGTCCTTCACGACGCCGCCGCTGACAGCCTGCGCGACGTTGGCCTTGACGCCTTGGATCAGCCGGACGTTGGACTGTTCGCTACTGCCGGAGGCGTGCGGTGAGAGCACCAGCCGGTCGCGCGGGGCGACCAGCAGCGGATTGTCAGGGTTGATCGGCTCCTGCTCGTAGACGTCGAAGGCGGCCGCGCTCAAAGCACCCGAGGTCAGCATGTCGGCGACCGCCGCCTCATCGACGATCCCCCCACGGCTGACGCTGGTGACCAGGGCACCCTTGGGCAGCTTCGCCAGGACCTCCCGGCTGAGCAGGCCACGCGTGTCACGCCCGAGCGCCACGGCGTTGATCAGGATCTCGCTGCTGCTCACCAGCGCGTTCACGTCGGGCTCGAAGCGGGCCCCGAATTCCAGCTCGGGCGGCCGTTTGCTTCGCGACCAGTACGAGACCGGACATCCGAGCCCGGCGAACGCCCTCGCGCACCCCTGACCGATAGGCCCGAAACCGACGATGCCGACCGGCCGGCCGCCGACCTCACTGGCACCCCTCGACGCGATCTCGGTCTGCGGCCAACGCCCGGCCCGCAGCTCATCCTCCGCCCAACGCATCAAGCGGATCGCGGAGAGGGTTGCGCCCACGGCCCATTCAGTCACGGCGGCCGCATTGAACCCGGCGACGTTGGAAAGCGGAATCCCCGCCGCTGCCAGCGCCTCGCCGTCATGTGACTGCACGCCCACACTGGGCTGCTGGACGAACGACAGTCGCGGCATGGCGGCCACCGCGGCGGCGTCCATGCCGGGGTTGCTGGGCCGCCAGTCACCCAGCACGATCTCGACCCGCGATCGATCGGCGGTGCTGAGCTCGGCGATGCTGTCAGCGCGCAGGATCTCGATGGGCAGGCCGGCGAAAAGCATCTCGAGCACTTCGGCGGGCAGAGGAGCAAGTGCGAGCAGGGTCCAGGGCTGGTCTGACACGCCGTCACGAATCTTTCGAATGCGTCATCCCAGCCAGATTGCCAGTCCTGCCTAGACTTCGGGCATGAGGACCGTCCTCAACTCTTCAGTTGACCCCCTGTTGGGTCGGCTGCTCGACGGTCGATATGAGATCTCCGGTCGCCTCGCCCAGGGCGGTATGGCGGTCGTGTACAGCGCTTTTGATACCCGACTGGACCGCACGGTGGCGGTCAAGGTCATGCATCCGGCGCTGGCCGCGGATGAGGATTTCGTCGCTCGGTTCCGCCGCGAGGCCAAGGCCGCGGCCAAGCTCTCCAACCCCCACGTGGTGTCGGTCACCGACCAGGGGCGCGACGGCGACGTGATCTTCCTGGTGATGGAGCTGATCGAGGGGCGCACGCTGCGCGAGCTGCTGCGCGAGGTGGGCAGGCTGAGCGCTCCACAGGCGCTGAACATCATGGTGCCGGTGCTCGATGCACTGGCCGCCGCGCACGGAGCCGGTCTGGTCCACCGTGACGTCAAGCCCGAGAACGTCCTGGTTGCTGACGACGGCATGGTCAAGGTCGGCGATTTCGGGCTGGCCCGCGCGGTCGACGCGTCGCCGCTCACCGCGACCGCCGGTCTGCTCCTGGGCACCGTGGCCTACCTGGCACCCGAGCAGGTCGCGCGCGGGGTCGCCGACGCCCGGGCCGACGTCTACGCCTGCGGCATCATGCTGTTCGAACTGCTCACCGGCCGCCCCCCGTTCGAGGGCACCAGCGCACTCCAGGTGGCCTACCAGCATCTCAACGAGGATGTGCCGGCTCCCTCGAGCCTGGTGCCCGACATTCCGCCCGCAGTCGACCGGCTGGTCGCCGCCGCGAGCGCCCGCGATCCGCAAGACCGCCCACGCGACGCGACCGCCCTGCTCTTTCGCACGCGCGCCGTGCTGGAGCGATTGGACGTGCCGACTCCGATTCCCCCGGCCCGCGGACCGGTCCACCACGACACCACGCCGCTCGAGATCGACCTGGACGAGGCCGAGCTGGCCGTGCCATCACAGTCACCACAGGCATCCCCACCAGCACAGCCATATCGGTCACCTTGGGCACCGCCCGCAGCGAGCGCCAGCAGCATCGACGCCATCGTCGAGACGCTCGATGACAGCTATGCCGACCTCTCGCAAGAGCCCGGCTTCCGCAATCCCAACGATGCCGCCCCACCAAAGCTTTCACGTCGCGACCGGAGGGCGAAGAAAGCCCAGCTCAAGAAGGCAAAGAATGCTGGGCCGAAGCGTCGGTTCATGCGACGCGGCGGGATCGTGGTCCTCGCGCTGGTAGTGGCGAGCCTGGCGGCCGCGCTGATCGGCTGGCGGCTGGCCGGGCGATACGTCGTCGTTCCCGGCGTCGTGGGCAAATCCCCTGCGGCGGCCGAAGCAGAGCTGCAGGCGTCGCACCTGAAGTCGCAGCTCGCCACCGTACCGATCTACAGCGAGACGGCGAAGAAGGGCACAGTCGCCGCCGCCGACCCGGCTCCGGGCAAACACGCTTCCCGCGGCGCCCTGGTCACGCTGAAGCTTTCGCTCGGCCCGGAGCGTTACACCGTGCCGACCGTCACCGGACTCCAGCTCGCTGACGCTGTCTCCGCGTTGCGGATCGCCCACCTGCACCCCGACACCCCGAGCCAGGCCTACAGCGACACCGTGGCCAGCGGCGCCGTGATCTCGACCGACCCGGTGGCCGGCAAGTCGGTGAAGCCCGACACCCACGTGGCAATCGTCAAGAGCATGGGTCCGGCGCCCGTCACGGCGCCGAAGGTCGCGGGCATGTCCGGCCAGGCAGCGCTCAGCGCACTCCAGAAGCTCGGTTTGAAGGTGACTGCCGACCAGGAGTTCAGCGAGACCGTCCCATCGGGACAGGCGATCAGCCTCACGCCCTCGAGCGGGCTGCACCGCACCCAGTCGGTGAAACTGATCATCAGCAAGGGCCCGCAGTACGTGCTGATTCCGGGCGACATCGAGAATTGGAGCCCCGATCACGCCAAGCAGTACCTGCAATCGCTCGGGCTCAAAGTGGCGACGTTCAGCTTCCCAGGACTCGACAGCTCAATCCTGAACGTCAAGCCGAGCCCGGGCACCTACGTCAGGCTCAATTCGCAAGTCACGATCTACCTTTACTGACGAGTGCCACCCCGTAAGCCGAACCCGGTCGGCGCGCATGCACCTGCTGCGGCCGGGCTGCAGAAGGGCGCCTTGCCCTACGCCCGCCGGATCGGTGCGCAGGCGCTGCAGATCTTCCTGGGCAACCCGCGGGGTTGGACCGCTGGCGCCGCCGACCCTGACGGTGATGCCGCCTTCGCCGAGGACTGCCGGCAGGGCAACCTTCCGGTCTTCGTCCACGCGCCGTACCTGATCAACCTGGCGTCGCCGCAGCCGGCGACCCGCTCGCGTTCATTCGAGGCGCTGGATCGGGCGCTCACCCGTAGCGCTGCTGTGGGCGCGGACGGCCTTGTCCTGCATGCCGGGTCGGCCGTGGATCCGGGCGGGCGCGACGTGGCGCTTCGCGAATTGCGCGAATCCCTGCTGCCGCTGCTGGACGGGCTGCCGGACTCCCCGGTCTGCGGCTGCTCATCGAGCCGACGCCGGGCGGGGCCGGCACGCTTGCGTCCACCGTTGAGGATCTGGGTGCCTACTTCGAGGCGCTGGACCACCACCCCAGCCTCGGGGTGTGTCTGGACACGTGCCATGCGTATGCCGCCGGGCACGATCTCGCCGCCCCGGGCGGTGTGCGGAGGACCCTGAACCTGCTGGTCAAGACCGTTGGCCGCGGACGGCTCGGATTGGTGCACGCCAACGATTCACGCGATCCGCTGGGCTCCGGCCGCGATCGGCACGCTGCCGTCGGAGTTGGGACGATCGGGCTCGATCCCTTTGCTGAGCTCTTCGTGCATCCGGCGACCCGTGGAGTCCCGGTGATCGTGGAAACGCCCGGTGGCGAAGCCCAGCACCACCGGGATCTGGTCGCGCTCAAACGGCTCCGCGACAACGCCCGCTGAGGCGCCCGAAAGCTAGCTATATCGCTGTACTGCGCGCCGGGTCGGGCAGCACCGTCGCGTACGACATGAAGGTCGGCGCCGCGAGGATAGCGAGCAACGAATCGGCAACCTCGTCGACCTGCATGACACCGGGCCCGTTGTCCAGCAGGTAGCCCTCGGCGTTCCAGCCGGCCGACAGCTCCCCCAGCAGCGCATGATCCCAGCTGTCGCCAACGCCCGTCCCCACGGTCATGCCGACCGCCACGACCCCGAAGGAGACGTCACGGTATTCAGAGCGCCAGGCGCGGGCGAGCTCTTCGAGCGCGGCCTTGCTGGTGGCGTACGCACCCATGCCGGGAAGCGGGCGACCCACAGAAGTCGCCGAGATGTACATGACGCGTCCCTTGACCGCCCGCAGCTGTGGCAGCGCCGCCCGCGTGACCAGTGAGGCCCCGACGACGTTGGTGGCCAACAAATGCGCCCAGGCAGCCCCGTCGACGTCAGCAATACGGATCAGTGGATCGATGGCCGTCGCGTAGACGACCGAGTCCAGACCCCCGAATCCCTCCACGGTGCGGGCCACGGCAGCGTCGACCTCAGCTTCATCCGTGACGTCGCAGCGCACTGCGACTGCTTCCGCACCCGCCTCAGCGGCAGCGCTGTCCAGCAACTCCTGTCGGCGACCGGCGAAGGCGACCCGGGCGCCGGCTTTCGCGGCCGTCACTCCAAAGGCTCGGCCGATACCGGACGAGGCACCGACCACGAGCACGCGCTGACCGCTCAGATCCCCTGACATAACCGCTGAAACTACAGCTCAGGATGCAAAGCGCAGCGAGGTGTACCCGGGGGTGTTGCCGGCGATTACGAGCTGCCAGAACGCCGGGAAGCCGCCGTTCTTGAGGAAGCTGTTGAAGTGGGCGATGACAACGCGGCGGGTCAGGTCAGCAGTCTCATCGTCACCGATCAGCGGCCAGATGTGGTACGGACCGGCGACGGTCAGGTAGTCGCGCGAACCAGTCACATGGTTGAACAGCCACTGGCTGTTAGCTGGCGAGTTGTACGGGTCCTGGTTTGGCTGCTCGACCAGGGTCGGCACGACCTTGCGGTTGTTCCACGTCAGTCCGTACGGGCCGGCGCCCGACATCACGGCGACGGCTTTGATCCGGGGGTCGGAGTAGCTGGTCGACATGGTCATGCCAGCCACCGTCATCGCGCCGTCGCTGTGGCCGATGACGCCGATCTCGGTTTGGCTCATGGCCCATCCGAGGAAGTTTCCAGGCTGCTTGGCGTACGTGATCATCTGGGTGATCGTCGCCGACATGTCATACATCTGGTTGAGCATCTCGGTGTTGCTGCGCCCCGCCGGCGCCGCGCCCGCAATAGCTCCTTCGATCGGGAAGAGCGGCGCCGCCACGATGTAGCCCTGGGCGGCGAGAGCGTGCAGGAAGGGTTCGTAGGTCTCGGGGCTGGAGTTGTAGCCAGCGGCAAAGACGATGAGCGGGAAGTGGCCCTTGCGGGCGGTCGCCCAGAAGGTGTCGCCGCTGGAGATCTTCCCGGCGGCCGCCGGATACCAGATGGAGATCGGCAGCGTACGGACGGAGGAGGCCGGACTGGGAAAACGCGCCGCGACCCCGCGAGCCCGGTCGACCGTGATGCCCACCGTCTTGCCGACGGGATAGACGTCCTTCAGGAACGAATAACCGGCGGTCGTGGCGAAAGGCTTGAGCGCATGCCCGGTGATCTTGTGGGAATTGCGTTCGGCGGCAGCGATCTTCGAGACATCGCGGTTGGCCGGGATAACTGCCGATGGCCCGGTCGCGGCCGACGCCGGCAGCGCACCAGGAATCAGAACCGCAGCGGCCGCCAGAGCTAGGGGCAGGAGCATCAATCGGCGCATGACTTCCGATCGGCGAGCGTCAGGGGAGGATGAATAGTCAACAAAAGGCTGTGAATCGGGTCAAAGCCGACTGAGCAGCTCCGCCGCCCGATTGATGGCCTCACGATCGGCCGCCAGCGACGTGACCAACCGGACCCGCCGCGGTGCAACGGCCGAGACCAGCACGCCCTGCTCGCGAGCCACCCGCACGAAATCCGGAGCGTCCGCTACCTCGAGCAGAACGATGTTGGTGTGCACCGACGCCGGATCGGCTCCGCAGGCATCCGCGAGCAACCGGGCATGCTCGTGGTCGTCGGCCAGTCGCTCGAAATGATGGGTGATGGCATACGAGCCCGCCGCAGCGAGCAGCCCGGCCTGGCGCATCCCGCCGCCCAGTCGCCGCCGTAGCACTCGTGCTTCGGCCGCCCGATCGGCGGACGTCACTACGAGTGACCCGACAGGGGCTCCGAGTCCCTTGGACAGACACACCGAAAGTGTGTGGAAAAGGGTGCCGTAACGCGTCAGCGACACGCCGGTGGCAACGGACGCATTCCAGATCCGGGCGCCGTCGCAATGCAGCCCAATGCCGGGACCCACGTTCGCCACACAGTCCCGAAGCCGCTCCAACTCCTCGTATGGATGGACCAGCCCGCCGCCCCGGTTGTGGGTCTGCTCGACGGCGACGGCACTGGTCGGCAGGCTCCCCCATCCCGCGGGCCTTAGTTGCGCGGCGTAACCGGCCGCGTCCAGCGCCGGGCCGGCGACCGTGCGGGTTTGGATGCCACCGTGTTGAGCGGCGCCGCCGCCTTCATAGGTCACGATGTGGGCGTCGCTGTCGCACAGCAGCTCACCGCCGGATGCGACCAGCAGCCGGATGCAGATCTGGTTGCCCATCGTGCCGGAAGGGACGAACACCGCCGCCTCGTGGCCGAAAAGCGCCGCTACCTGCTCTTCCAGCGCGATGACGCTCGGATCTTCGCCGTAGACGTCGTCACCGACAGGGGCGAGCGCCATGACGCGTCGCATGTCTTCGGTGGGAGCGGTGACCGTGTCGCTGCGCAGGTCGATCATGGGCGTTCGGCAGAGCTCAACCCTGCTGAAGCATCTCCGCAACCAGAAAAGCCAGCTCCAGCGCCTGCGACGTATTGAGCCGCGGATCGCAGGCGGTCTCGTAGCGGCCGGCCAGATCTGCCTCGCTGATGGCTTGCGCGCCGCCGAGGCACTCGGTCACGTCCTCACCGGTCAGCTCGATGTGCAGGCCTCCCGGCCACGCGCCGAGGCTGCGGCAGACATCGAAGAAACCCTGCACCTCGGCCATCACGTCATCGAAGCGCCGGGTCTTGACGCCACCTGCCGTCACGGTGTTGCCGTGCATGGGGTCGCAGGCCCAAACGACCGAACGGCCGGTCGCGCGCACCTTTTCGATCAGGGGTGGCAACGCGTCCGCGACCTTTCCGGCCCCCATCCGGGAGATCAGTGTGAGCCGACCAGGCTGGTTGCGCGGATCGAGGCGTTCGACCAGGGCTGCAGCGTCTTCGGGAGAGATGCTCGGGCCGAGCTTCACCCCGATGGGGTTGCCGATGGCGGACGCAAACGCGACGTGTGCGCCTTCCAGGTCGCGGGTGCGGTCACCGATCCACACGGTGTGCGCGGACAGGTCGTACGCCAGCCCGGTGGCGTCCTCGGTACGGCTCAGGGCTCGCTCGTAATCAAGCAGCAGCGCCTCATGGCTGGTGTAAAGATCGACCTGCTGGCCGGAGGGGCCGAGCTCCACGCCGATTGCTCGCATGAACGAGAGCGCCCGGTCGATGTCGCGCCCGATCTCCTCGTAGCGCGCGCCAGCCGCGGAGGCGGCGACGAAATCCCGGTTCCAGGCGTGCACCTGGTGGAGATCGGCAAAACCGCCGGTGGCGAATGCCCGCAGCAGGTTCAGCGTCGAGGCACTCGAGTGGTAGGCCCGCACCAGCCGCTGGGGGTCGGGGGTGCGCTCACCGGCGCTTGGCGTCAGTCCGTTGACGGCATCGCCCCGGTAGGAGGGCAGGCCGGTGCCGGACTCGATGTCTGACGAGCGGGGCTTGGCGTACTGGCCGGCCATCCTGGTCACCTTGACCACGGGCAGGGACGCGCCATAGGTAAGGACGACCGCCATCTGCAGGAGGGTCTTGACCTTGTCGCGGATGCCGTTGGCCGTGGTGGCCGCGAAGGTCTCGGCGCAATCGCCGCCCTGCAGCAGAAATGCCTCGCCGGCCGCCACTGACGCCAACCGTTCGCGAAGCGTGCGTACCTCGTGTGCCGTGACCAGCGGCGGCGCCACGTTCAGCTCGTCGACCGCCGCCGCCAGCGCGGCCGGATCCGGCCAGCGCGGCTGCTGCGCCGCGACGCGCGAGCGCCAGGCGTCGAGATCTGGGGTGTCCACAGTTGTCAAGCCTACGGTCGGCACACAAATCCGGCTGACCTTAAACGCCCGGCATGCTCAGCCGAAGAAGACTTCGGCCTCCGCGTACAGCTCAGGTGTCACCGTCTTGAGCTTTCGCGTGGCCTCACCGATCGGCACTCGCACGATGTCGGTCCCCCTGAGAGCCACCATCATCCCGAAGTCGCCATCGGAGACCGCGTCGACCGCGTGCAGGCCAAATCGTGTCGCGAGCCACCGGTCGAACGCCGTCGGGGTGCCGCCCCGCTGGACGTGTCCCAGCACGGTCGCCCTCGCCTCGTGGCCAGTACGCGCCGAAAGTTCACGCTCCAGCAACTGGCCGATGCCTCCGAGCCGCTCGTGGCCGAACGCGTCCTTCTCGCCGCTCTGCACGGCGAGTGTCCCTTCCCTGGGCACCGCGCCTTCGGCAACCACGACGATCGGGGCGTATCGGTGGGTGTTGAAACGGTGCGTCACGTAGGCGGCGACCTCGTCGATGTCGAAAGGCCGCTCGGGGATGAGGATGACGTTCGCCCCGCCGGCCAGGCCGCTGTGCAGGGCGATCCACCCGGCGTGGCGGCCCATCACCTCGCAGATCAGGGTTCGGTGGTGACTTTCTGCCGTGGTGTGGAGCCGGTCGATGGCCTCCGTCGCGATGCTGACCGCGGTGTCGAAGCCGAACGTGAAGTCGGTCGCGCCCAGGTCGTTGTCGATCGTCTTGGGCACGCCGACCACCCGCACGATGCCGTCATGCTGCAGCTTGTCGGCCACCCCCAAGGTGTCCTCGCCACCGATGGCAATCAGTGCGTCGATCTCGAGCGCCTCCACCGTGGCCCGGATGCGTTCCAAAGCGCCGGGAATGGCGTAAGGATTCGTCCGGCTCGACCCCAGCACAGTGCCGCCGCGCGGTAGCAGGCCCCGGACAGCCTCAACATCGAGCGGCACGATGTCGGCGTCGATAGGGCCACGCCAACCGTCGCGGAAGCCGACAAAGTCGTGGCCGTGGACCTGAACGCCCTTGCGCACGATCCCTCGGATGACCGCGTTGAGCCCGGGGCAGTCGCCGCCACCGGTGAGTACGCCGATTCGCATGTAACGCGACGCTAGTCCGCTCACAGCGATCGTCCAGGTAGCGCGCCGCCTGTTAAGTGGGGCGTCGGATCCGCCGACCCAAGCATGGTGCGTTCCTTGACCCCGCCGTTCAGGCGCCGACGGGGAGCGCCGAGATGAACCGCAAGGTAGCGCGGATGCTGGTGACCGGCGCATTAACCGCCGGGCTGGCGGCGGCCCAACCCGCCGTGGCGGTCCTCGCTGCCTCCAGCGACACCACCTCCACCGCTGCATCGACCCCGCCAAGCCTGTCGGGCGCCGCGCAAGGCGTGCAGAGCGCGCAGGACCAGCTCGCCGTGGCCGAGCAGCAGGTACGTGACGCCACCACACAGGCCGAGCAACTCGCCTACGCGGTCGTCGCCCTGCGGGCTCAGGTGGCGACCGCCCAGAACGAGGTCGACTCGGCCCGCGACTCGGCCCGCCATGCGATTCAACTTTCGGTCGACACCGCGAACGCCGACCCGACCGTGACGTTCTTTGCCACCCTCTCAGGCGACGACCCCGACCTGGCCACACAGGTGAACAACCGCCGGATGCAGGACACCGAGACCCGCGTTCAGTTGCTCCAGCAGGCGATTTCCAAGCTCAACTCGCTGAGCTCAGGGACGGCAAGTCGGCAGAGCGCCGCTCTCCATGCCGCCCGGCGCGCGGTAAACGCTGCCGACAAGGCCCGTAATCTGCTCGCGGCCGCCGAGCAGAAGCAGGTCGAGGTTCGCAATCAGGTGGCGCTGGCAGCGGCCCGCAAGGAGCTCACCGACCTCAACAATCAACTGCTGGCGACCCTGGCCGCGATCGACGCCGCCAACACCGTCACGCCCGGCTCGTCGGGCAGAGCCGAGATCCTGGCTTCCTCCCCCGCCGCCCTTCAGGTCCTCTTCAAGAAGGCGGCGACCGCGGAATGCCCGGGACTGCCGTGGCAGGTGCTGGCCGGCATCAGCCAGGTCGAGACGGGTAACGGGGCGAACAAGAACGTTTCCAGCGCCGGCGCCATGGGCCCGATGCAGTTCATGCCCGCCACCTGGGCCGTCTATGGGGTCGACGGCGATGGTGACGGCAAGGCTGACATCCTCGATCAGGCCGATGCGGTCTTTTCCGCGGCGCACTACCTCTGCGCGGCCGGCGGCGGCAACAAAGCCACCCTCTACCAGGCAATCTTCGCCTACAACCACTCTGACTACTACGTCAATACGGTGCTGGGAATCGCCGACCAGTACAAGTAGACGCAGCGGCGGAAATAAGTTGGGCCGCCCAGCTGATGATCTCCCTACGCGACGGGACCGGCGAATTCGTGGGCGTACGCCGGGTGCAGCGGCGCTAAGACCCTCCAGCGGACCAGGTTGTAGCGCGCATCCGCCAAAGCGTCGTGAGCGTCGGAGGGCTCCGGAGGCAGTGCCGGACTGCCTGCCTCTTCCCACATCTGGCGGAGGTCACGGGTATAGCGGGGCAGCGCTCGTGGCAGCTGGGGCATGGTGCCCCAGAGCTGGCACAGCACGACGTGGTCGTAGGCACCGAACCAGGCCCACAGCTGCGGCCGGACGCCCCCGGCCGTGACGAATTGGAGCACCTGTTCACGAATCTCCCGGCGCGATTTCCACACCGGGGATGACGGCGACGGCAGCTTGTCGAGGACGTTCTTACGCACCCACGGCCCGGCCCGGTCCGGATCAAACTCGGTCGACACCAGGTAGAGCTCCCGCTCGCCTGATTCGTCGACGATCGCGATCGAAATGAGCTCAATGGTCTGCCCGTCTTCGATGAATTCGCAGTCGTAGAAGAAGCGCATCGGGGGCATGACTGACATTTTTGCCATGCCAGGCCAATTCAGTGCGAAAATCGGGACGCGATGACCGCCTGCCCCGCCTGCGCGGCGCCCGCCGCCCCCAGCGCCCGCTTCTGTGGCGCGTGTGGCTCTGCGCTGCCCGGCAGCTGCCCGACCTGCGGCGCCGACACCGTGACCGGCCAGTCTTTTTGCACCGAATGCGGCGCTGGGCTGGGCGTTCTTCGCCCCGGCGGAAACCGGCGACGCGCTGACGAGCGACGCCGTGGTGAGGAACGACGGGTGGTCTCCGTGGTCTTCGTCGACGTCGTGGGATGGACCGGAGCCGCCGAGCAGCTCGACCCGGAGGATCTGCGCGCGGCCCAGTCGGATTACTTCGCGGCCGTGCGCGCGGTCATCGACGAGAGCGGCGGAACCCTGGAGAAGTACATCGGCGACGCCGTGCTCGCCTGCTTCGGGGCGCCCCGCGCCACCGAGGACGACGCCTTGCGTGCGGTTCGCGCCGCACTGCTGATTCAAGACGCGCTGGCGGAGCTCATGGTGGGCGACGCACCGTTGGCCGCGCGGATCGGAGTTGCGACGGCCGAGGCGCTCGTCGACCTGGACGCCGACCCCGCTCGCGGTCAGGCCTTCGTCACCGGCGACGTCGTCAACCTGGCCTCCCGGCTGCAGTCGGCCGCGCCGGCCGGCGGAGTCCTGGTCAGCGTCGCGACGCAGACGGCCACGGCGGACTCCGTCGAATACGAGCCGGCAGGCCCGCTGGTGCTGAAGGGCAAAGCTGAGCCGGTTGAAGGTTTCCTGGCGCTCGCGATGTCGGCGAAGGCTCCGCCGGGCCCGCGGCACAACCTGCCTTTCGTGGGGCGCGGCCCCCAGCTTCGACTTCTTGAAAGTTGCCTCGATCGGGCCATCGGCGACGGCGCGGGCGCGCTGGTCACCGTCACCGGCGAGCCGGGGATCGGCAAGAGTCGGCTGGTTCACGAGCTGCGACGGCTGCGTGGCCCGGCTGCGGGAAGTGGCTCCGGCGAGCCCGGCGATCTACCAGACGGCGCGCTGCGCTGGCTGTCGGCCTCCTGCGTCTCGTTTGACAACAAAGGCAGCTACGCGCCCCTCGCGGCATTGCTCTCGAGCTGGAGCGCCATCTCCGACGCGACCGATCCGGAGCTGGCTGCCGAAAAGTTGACCGAGCAGATCGCGGAGATGCTCCCCCGGCTCGACACCCAACGGATCGTGGAAGCGCTGAGTCCGCTGCTGGGCAACGCGAGCCCGGCCGGCGGCCTGGACGGTCGATCCGGTGAGGCTGGTGCAGCTGCAGCTTGGCGTCGCATCATGATCGCGCTGGCCGAGGAATCCCCGACCGTGATCCTGATCGAAGACCTGCAACGCGCCGACGACGCGCTGCTCGATGCCGTCGAAGAGCTGCTGGCACTGGCGACCGAGGTGCCACTGCTGCTGATCGTGACGGCGTGGCCGGAGCTGCTCGAACGCCGCCCGGGATGGGGCTCTTCCGGACCCGACATGGTCACCCTCAGCCTCCCGCCGCTCGATGAGGATGAGACCGTGCAGCTGCTCTCGGGACTGCTGGGTCCCGAGCTCCCGCAGGCGGCACTTTCGCGGCTGGTGGCCCTCGCCGGTGGCAACCCCCTCTACGCCGAGGAATGCGCCGGCATGCTGCGCGATCGTGAAGCCGCCCAGCTCGTGCGCGGGATTCCCGAACTGCCGCTGCCGCGCTCGGTGCAGGGCATCGTCGCCAGCCGGCTCGACCTCGTCAGCGACGACGAAAGAGCCGTCCTGCACGCGGCATCCGTGCTCGGAGACAGTTGCTGGCCCGGACCCGTCGCGCTCCTCGCCGAGCTGCCCGGGCCGGAGGTCGAGGTGTGCCTGGCCCAGCTCGCCCGCCGCGGGATGCTGCGCCGGGTCCGGCCCTCGAGCGTGCCCGGCGAGCCGGAGTATGTGTTTCGAGCCGCCCTGGTCCGCGAGCTGGTCTACTCCCGGCTGCCACGGCCGCGGCGGCTCCAGCAGCACGTGCGAGCGGCGGACTGGTGGGCGACCCGGCCCAGCGGACGCGATTCCGAACGCGCCGAACTCGTGGCCCACCACAGGGTCCACGCCAGCGAGCTCGCGTCGGCGCTGCGGGCGCCGGAGGCAAAGTTGCGAGCCGAACAGGCCCGGCTGGCGCTCCGGGAGGCAGCTGAGCGCTCCTACGTTCTGCGGGCGCTGCTCCCGACACGTGCCCACCTCGACCGCGCGTTGGCGCTGTGGCCCCCCGATGTCGACCCTGTCGGCCGGCAGTCCTGCCTTCGCCTGGCGGAAGAAGTCTGCTTCCTGGCCGATCGCGACGCCTACGTCAAAGATGGCGGTCGGGAGCGCGTCGCCGGAGTGGCTGATGAGCTGAGCCGCCTCGGTGCCGACGCGGAAGCAGCCCGGGCGCACACCCTGCTGGGCCAGGTGGCCTGGTGGGTCGCTGACCGCTCGGAGGCGCTTGACCAGCACGGCCGGGCCGTAGCCCTGCTGGCGAATCTTCCCCCCGGGGAGCAGCAGGCGCTGGCACTGACCGAGCTCGCCCGCCTGCAGATGCTGTGCGAGCACACCGCGCAAGCAATCGAAACCGGCCTGTCGGCAGTCGCGATCGCCGAGCGGCTGGGCCTCAACGAGGCGGTGGCTAACGCGTTGTGCACCGTCGGCGTGGCCCGCTACCTCGCCGGCGACCCCCGCGGGATCGCCGACCAGGAGGCGGCGCTCGGGCTCGCCCGCCGCGAACAGCTTGCTGCGCTCCCGCGGGTGGCCAACAACCTCGCCACGACCCTTCAGGAAGAGGGTGAGCTGCGCCGTAGCTACGCCCTCATGGACGAGGCTGTGACGGCAGCAGACTCTGGCGGCGGAGCCGGAATGCACTCCTTCCAGGCCGAGCCCGAAGCCGCGCTGCGGGCCTACAACGAAGGAGATTGGGGCCTGGCGCTTTCCCTCGCCGACGGCTTTCTTGACGTCGCCCAGGGCCACTCGGGCCCCTGGGACGCTCAGCTGCGCGGGCTGCGGACCTGGCTACGGCTGCTGCGCGGCGAGCCTGCCGCGGCCCTGATCCCCAGCCTGGATGCCGCCATCGACCAGGCGCGTACCAGCGGCTTTCCCCAAATCGTGCGACCGGTGCTGGCGATCGCAGCACGCTGCGCTGCTCTCGAGGAAGACCCGACCCGCGCAGCGGCGCTCTACGACGAGCTCTGGAGCCACTATCCGGGCGGTGACGAGACCCCCTCACGCGAATGGCTGCCTGCCGCCGTGGCCGTCGCCCGCTACCTGGATGCAGTGGCCCAGGCCGATGGCGCAACCGCGGCAAAACCCGGCCGCGGAGACGAGCTACAGACCCGTTTGCGAGCGGCTGCGCATCAGACCCGATGGGTGCAGGCAGCACTCGCGTCGTTGGAGTCGTCCTCGGCGCGCTTGCGGCCGGAGCCTGCGCGGGCGCTGGCTGCCGCCGAAGAGGCGGTCGCCCTCTACGGCGACATCGGCGATGAGACCGAACGGGGACTGGCCGTCGCCGTGGCCGCCGAGTGCGAACGCGAGTTGCGCGGTCCGGGACGCTGGGAGTGGGAGTTGGCGGCGTTTGCGGCCCGCACCGGAGCCATTCGGCTGCTCCCCGAGCCTTCGGCCGCCTCCGACGTGCTTGGCCTGATCCCGGAACGCCGGCGGCGGGCCAGTGCGCCACACAGCGACTGAATCGAATCGGCTCGGCGGCCGTCAGGCGGCCTCTTGGGTGGGTTCGTGTGCGGGCGGAGCGGGGGCCGGAGGCGGCGTGGACGCGGGTGGTCCGGGTTTGCGGGCTGCCGCGATATCGGCCTTCGCTTTAGTGGCGTATACGTCCACGTATTCCTGGTTCGAAAGCGACATGAGCTCATACATGATTTCGTCGGTCATGCTGCGCAGGACGAACCGGTCGTCCTCGAGTCCCGCATAGCGGCTGAAGTCCAGCGGCTTTCCGAAGCGGACACCGACCCGCTTGACACGCGGCAAGACTTTGCCCTGAGGCTGCACCTCGAAGGTGCCAATCATGGCTACCGGGATCACCTGCACATCA
The DNA here is from genome assembly GCA_963839015.1 of uncultured Actinomycetota bacterium. Taxonomy (GTDB): domain Bacteria; phylum Actinomycetota; class Actinomycetes; order Frankiales; family Frankiaceae; genus DATAZK01. Next base: position 236,716 of record CAWITL010000009.1, read on the forward strand.
GCTTGCAGCGCCATCTTGGCCACCCCCACCTTGCCGCGGTAGAGCCGGCCGTCAGGCGAGCGCGTGCCCTCTGGGTAGATCCCTAAGAGCCTGCCCTCATTGAGGATGGAGATTCCGGTGAGCAACGCTGCCTCGCTCGCGCGCCCCCCGCTGCGATCGATCGGTACCTGACCCACACCGGTGAAGAACATGCGCTTGAGGCGGCCCTTGAGACCCCGCTCGGTGAAGTAATCGCTCTTGGCCAGAAAGGTGACTCGTCGCGGCACCATCAAAGGCATGAAGATCGAATCAAGAAATGAAAGGTGATTACTCGCCAGGATGACGGCACCCGTTTCCGGAACATTTTCCAGGCCCTCCGTCCAAGGGCGGTACAGCACGCGCAATAGGGGTGTCAAGATCGCCTTGACGACCCAATAGAACACCTCAGCTCCTCGCGGTGGCCTGTCGAAGGGGTGCTGATGCACACCGCTTGTCCGATGAGCCGATGCCCTAACCCTAGGAGTCAGAGGGGTCAGGCAGCAATCCCCCGGGCCGGTGGCGCCCGTTCGGGCAAAAGAAGTTGGTCGTCACTTTCGCCATCTCGGTCGTCAACTCGCCCGCGCGCATGAAAAGATGTCGATGACCCGTCTGCACGCTTTCCGTCGGTGTCAGCGCGTACCAGTTTGCGGGCCGGTTGGAAGGAGGTGCGCCCATGCCACTGATGCCAGGAGCGGAGCCTCTCGCCATCGATGGCGGACCGATCGGAGCCCTGGTCCTGCACGGCTTCACGGGCTCGCCGCAGGGGGTTCGCGACTGGGCCCTCGCCCTTGCCGAATCCGGTCTGACGGTCACCGTTCCCAGACTCCCGGGTCACGGCACCCGCTGGCAGGACATGAACCGGACCAGGTGGACGGATTGGTATGCCGAGGCGGAGCGCGCGTTCGACGAGCTGCGCCACTGCTGCGCGGCCGTATTTGTCTGTGGCCTTTCGATGGGCGGCACGCTCACGCTGCGGCTCGCCGAGCAACGCTCCAGCGAGATCGCCGGGGCGATCGTGGTCAACGCCTCACTCGCCACCGAACGCAAAGACGCCAAGCTGCTGCCCTTCCTGCGTCACATCGTCCCGGCCCTTCCGGGGATCGCGAATGACATCGCCAAGCCCGGCGTCACCGAGCTGGCGTATTCCAAGATCCCGCTGCAGGCGGCCTATTCGCTCAGCCAGCTCTGGGCCCTTACCCGGGCAGACCTGGCGTCGATCACCTGCCCCGTGCTTTCCTTCCGCAGCGCAACTGACCACGTCGTCGAGCCCGTCTCGGGCACCCTGCTGCGCGAGGGAGCGACCTCCACGACCGTCACCGAGCGCCTGCTGACCGAGAGCTTCCACGTGGCCACCCTCGACCACGATGCTCCGACGATCTTCGCCGAAAGCGTCGATTTCGTCCGTGCCCACAGCGGCAAGCAGCAGGTCGGCACCCCATGACGGCCCGCGACAACGGCCTGCGCGCCAGCACCTATTCCGTCCTCGTCGAGATCGAGGAATCGCTAGGTGATCGGCTGCTCTCGGCGCTGGCACAACGTCAGATCGCCGCTTACGTCGTGCCGGCCGCCGGCCCCGGAGGCACCACCCGCCTGATCCTGCACGTCGACGCTCAACGCCGGATCCCGGCTGGCATCGTCCTGGCGGGGCTGACCCCGGCGCCGGCCGGCGAACTCCCCGCCGAGGGCGAGCAGCCGCCGGATGCCGGGGCGCCGCGGTCACCCGACAGTCTCGCTGACGACGCGGCCTTTGCCGAGCTCGTCGCGGGCTTCCACCGAGTTCCCACCGAGCGCACCTGGCCCGCCGCGGAGGACCTGCCTGGTGAGGCTCCCCCGACCCGGATCGCACCTCCGATCCCACCCTCGACAACCGTGCTCCCCTTCGATCCGAAGACCGATGCTGACCGGCGGCGGCCAAAAGGTGCCCGGCCACTGCCGCCCAAGCACAACCAGACCGGCGGCCCGACGGCCGATTCCGCAGCGGCCCACTCCGAGCCCGAAGAAGTCGACGAGGACGACCACTACAGCCCTCCACCGTTGCCCCGGCTCGATCCGCCGCCGGCGCCGACGCGGTGGGCACTGCTGGGCCTGGGTCTGGGTCTTGCTCTGCTGCTCTTTCCTACCCTGCTGTCCCTTGACCACCAGACGGCGCTGGACATCGTTGGCGTCCTCTGCGTGCTGGTCTCCACCGGCGTCCTGCTGTCACGCCTTCGCGACCGGTCCCCGGACGACCCCGATAATGGTGCGGTCGTCTGACCAATCGCATGGTCTGGCCGCAGCCGGCACGTTTGACCAGCCGCCTCGGCAGCAGAAATTGCGGCAGCTGACGGTAGCCTGCGACGACGCAGGCGGCCGACAACGATCAACGATGGCGCGGACGACAGGAGGCGGTGTGGGGGTCTCCGAGACCGTTGAGGTCACCGGTCATCTGATGGACACCGGGGTGCTGGCTCGCGTGCTGGACGACGTCCTCGAATACGGGGCCGACTATGCGATCGACCATCTCGAGGTCGGTCGCACCCACGACGACGAGTCCTCGGCGCAGATCACCGTCACCACCGAAACGCAGGACGCGCTCTCACGGCTGCTGATGCGGCTGCAGTCCCACGGCGTCAACGCCGTCGAACCGGGGACCGCCATCACCAGGCCGGCCCCGCGCGACGGGGTCTTCCCGGATGACTTCTACTCGACGACCAACTTGGAGACCGTGGTCCGCCTCGGAGGTTCCTGGGTGCCGGTCGAGCAGCCCGAGATGGATTGCGGGCTGGTGGTCGGCGGGTCGCGGGTGCGTACCATTCCGGTCTCTGACGTGCACGAAGGCGATCAGATCGTGTGCGGGGCGTCCGGGGTCCGGGTGGTTCTTCCCCCGCGTGAACACTCGGCCCACACCGGAGCCCGCAGCGGCGCGGAGATGTTCGGTTTCATGTCCTCGGCGGTGTCGTCGGAAAAGCCGCAGGCACTCCAGGTCCGCCAGATCGCGTCGCGGATCCGAGACGTGAAAGCGGACGGCGGACGGGTGCTCTGGGTCGCTGGACCGGCCGTGATCCACACCGGTGCCGGAGCGGCGATGGTCGCACTGGTCAACGCCGGCTTCGTCGACGTCCTCTTCGCCGGGAATGCGCTCGCCACTCACGACATCGAGGCCTCGCTCTTCGGGACATCGCTGGGAGTCGATCTAGTGGCCGGCCGGGGAGTGGAGCACGGGCACGAGCACCACATCCGCGCCATCAACACCATCAGGCGCGAAGGATCCATCAGCGACGCCGTCGCTTCCGGCGTTCTGACCAGCGGGATCATGCACGCGATGGTGAAGCAGAACAAGCGGTTCGTACTCGTCGGCTCCGTGCGCGACGATGGCCCGCTTCCCGACGTCTACACCGACGTCATCGAGGGTCAGCGGGCCATGCGCTCAGCGATTCGAGGGGTCGGGCTGACCATCATGGTGGCGACCATGCTGCATTCCATTGCCACCGGCAACCTGTTACCCGCCTCAGTCCCGCTGGTCAGCGTCGACATCAATCCGGCCACGGTCACCAAGCTCGCCGACCGGGGCAGTGCGCAGGCCGTCGGCATGGTGACCGATATTGGCCTCTTCCTGGAACAACTCGCCACCGAGCTGGTGCCCGGCCATCCGTCCTGAACCGGCCTAAACCGGCCTAAACCGGCCGCATCGCTCGGCTGGCGGCCGGTCTCGGCGCCTTCGCCGGCTCCACCAGGCACCATTCATTGCCTTCGGGATCCAAGAGCACCTGGAAGCACCCGGCGGTCTCGCGGTGAATCTCCCCCACCGTGGTGGCGCCCAGCGCCTCGGCTTCTTTGGTCGCCACTTCGAGGTCGGACGCCGTGACGTCGAGGTGCAGCCGGTTCTTGGCCGTCTTGCGCTCGGACACCAGCTGGAAAGCGAGTCGGGTCCAGCCAGGAGGGTCGACGTAGCACCAGGCCTCATCGCGCTGCCGGGCCTCGCCGCCGAGAACGCCGGACCAGAAGCGGGCCAGCGCTAGTGGCTCCGCGCAGTCAATGACGACCTCATCGATGCGTCCAATCATGACGAGAAAGTTAGCGTCTGCACGGGCTCAGGGGGTGGGTGTCCGGGAGGTCGGCAACCTGGACAGATCTGCCGCACCCACCATCCCGGCCTCCGGACCCAGGACAGCCCTCACCAGCTCGGCCTCCGGCCGGAAGCCGCGGCCGGGCAGCGTGCGACGAAACGCGGCGCGCGCGGGTTCCAGCAGCAGGTCGCCGGCGTCTGACACCCCGCCGCCGATGACAAAGAGGCCGGGGTCCAAGGCAGCGGACACGTTGGACAAACCGCGGCCCAGCCAGTCGCCGATGGCAGCGAATGCCTCGACGGCTGCGGGATCTCCCTCTTGGGCGGCCGCGGTCACCGTCGGGCCGGTGATGTCGTCGACCTCGCCGTCAGCCAGCTGGAGCATGCGCCGCCCGCGTACCGGATCCGTTGAGGCGATCTCACGTGCTTCGCGCACCAGCGCCTTGCCGCTGCAGTACTGCTCCCAGCAGCCCCGATTGCCACAGCCGCAACGAATGCCTCCAGGCACCAGCTGCATGTGGCCGAATTCGGCGGCGATCCCAAAAGCTCCGCGGTAGAGCGCTCCCCCGGCGACCATCCCTCCACCGATTCCGGTGCCGATGGTCAGGCAGATGAGGTCGGGTGAGCCACGGCCCGCCCCAAATCGATGCTCTGCCCAGGCAGTGGCGTTGCCGTCGTTCTCGACGACGATCGGCACATCGATGCGGCTGGACAGATCGGCGCTCAGCGGCTCGTTGCGCCACGGAACGTTAGGCGCGAAGTAGACCTTGGAGCGCCCGCGGTCGATCCATCCGGCCGCGCCGATCCCGACAGTTCCCACCAACGGGTAGCGCGCCCGCAGCTGGGTCACCAAGTCGACGATCACGGCTGCGACTGCCTTGGCTTCGGTATCGGGGGTGGGCCGGCGCAGCACCTCCAGAATCGACCCGTCCTCTTGCACCACCCCGGCGGCTACCTTGGTGCCGCCGACGTCAACCCCGATGGCTAGCGACACGCGCTGCTCTGCAAATGCCGTCTCACCAGCGGATCAGCGGATGTCGATGCGTTCGGAGACCGGCCGGCGGCCGGCGGTCCAGGCCGCCTGTGAGCTTTCAACGGCAGCGCGAAGGGCGGCGAGCAGTGACGTCGAAGCGTCAGCGAGATGGCCGAGAACTTCGGGATGGCTGCCCTGGGCCATGCGCAGCAGCTGGCAGACCGGGCACAGCCGGCACTCCGGGGATTCGCCGAGGCCGGCCAGCAGCGGCGAGGACAGGCCGTTGGAGACCCAGCCCGCGAACGCTTCGGCCAGCTTGGCGGCTTCCTCAGCAAGGGGGCCGTGACCCGCGTGGGATGGGCCGGTGTCAGACGTCATGGTGTATCCACTGTGCCGGGTCTGGCTCGAAACTGATGTTGAGGTGGCCGTCGACGAGCCTCGCACCAGTGACGACGCAGCGACGAAGTACCGAAGGCAGCGAGAGCAGCCGCCGCCAGCTGCCGACCGTCACAGACAGCTCATCCCCGCGCCGCGTGAGGCCGACCTCTTCGCGCGTCGCGAACGGCAGTGCCAGCGCAAGGACGAACCCGTCGACACTGCGAGTGACGGTAATCGGGTCTGGACTGGCCGGCAGTCCCAGCGGATCAAGGTCGCCATACGCTTCGTCCGCGACCGCGGAGAGCGCGGTGACACCGACCGGCTCCGCGGGCTGGTAGCCGATGCGCAGGAGCGGCAACGGATCGAACGATTCGGCGACGGCCCGCAGCTGAACCTGCTGCGACTTGGCCCAGGCGTCACGCCAGGGGTCGCCACCCGGGAAGATCCGGTTAGCGACGACGGCGTCGACCCGGTAGCCGTAGAGGGAAAGGGTGGTCATGGTGCGCCTGGCCTCGGCGACCACCACCGCTTCCGGGGTCAGAACCAGGCGGACAGCGGTCCGAACGGGATCAGCCAGCACAGCGCGCACCGCCGCCAGCTCGGCGTGCAGTCGCTCGACGGCGTCGAAAACTGCGTCGGTCGGCATGGGAACGCCGGCGACCCGGCTGATCACCGGGCGCAGTGAGCGCACCACCCGGCGCTCGATGGGCCAGAGCCGTCGCATGTACCAGTCGAGCGCATCGGGCAGCGCCAGCAGCCGCAACGTTTCAGCCGTGGGCGCGCAGTCCACGACCACCAGATCCCAGCGGCCGGATTCGACCTGTTCCTTGACGGCCAGCAGCGCGAGCACCTCATCGGCCCCGGGGAGCACCGTCAGCTCTTCGGCCTCGATCGGATCAATGCCGGCCTTCGCCAGGACATCGAGCAGATAGCTCTGCACCTGCCGCCAGGAGCGTTCGAAACTCGACTGGGCATCGATCTGCATTCCGGCGAGGCCAGTGTCGATCTCGGAGGGTTCGGCGCCAAGCGGCATCCCGAAGGCATCCGCCAGTGAATGCGCGGGGTCTGTCGAGATGGCGAGCGTCTTGAGGCCGCGGGCGGCTGCCGAAACGGCGGTCGCCGCAGCCACGGTCGTCTTACCGACGCCGCCTTTGCCGGTGAAGAGCAGGACCCGCACTCAAAGCCCTGCCCGGGGCGCCGCGATCAAGCCTCGCAGCGCTTCTTGAGATCCTTCAGTGCCGTCTCGACGATCTTGCCCTGCAGCCGGCGCCGGATCAGCCCGGGTACGGGGATGGCGATCTCCACCGCGAGGTCGTACGTCACCTTCGTCTGATCGCCGTCCGGGGTGAGCTCGTACATTCCGGTCTGGCTTTTCAGCGATTTGCCCTCGACCATCGTCCAGTCGACCCGGCGGTTGCCGTCCCACGTGTATTCGTTCACGTAGCTATCGGAAAGCCCCATCAGCTCGACGTGGAAGTGAGCCCGCTTGGCCCGGCCATCGGGGCCCTCTTCGATCACTTCGATCCGCTTCACAGGACCGGCCCACTGGGGATAGGACGGGAAGTCGGCGATGACCGCCATGATCGACGCCGGGTCAGCCTTGACCATGATCGAGTCGCTACCGTGATCGGGCACCCTGCCGCCTCCTTGCGTTCGCGGACGACGCCAGCCATCCCCGGAGCGAAAAGGCTACCCGCGGGTGCCCGTTCTAGGCGCCCAGAGTAATCAGCCGAAGAGGGCGAGCAACACCGGAATGCCTACAGCAATGCACAGCCCGATCGCACCCGCGGCAATGAAGCGGAAAGGCCGCGACGTACTCCACTGGTGCGCGAACATGCCACCGGCGGAACCGACGCGGTGGCGACCGCTGGGTCCCCCGCGCAGATCTCCGAGAAAGGGGCTCCCGCAGACGGGGCAGGCGTCCTGGTCGAACTCGACGTGCGCTCCGCAGGCGCAGGGCCAACGCAGCTCGTCCGGACCCGCCGCATCGGTGCTCTCTGGAGCTGCTGCTTCCTTGCCGGCAACGGCACTGTCACTGCTGCTCGCGTGGGCGATAACGGCGCCGTCACTTCCCTCGCTCACGTGGGCTTCTTCGACCCCGCCGTGCCAGGCGCGCAACTCGGCCCAGCGAACCGGACCGGGCTCGACCGAGGCCTCCACCAGGGGGGCCGAAGCAGCCGTGACCAGCTTGGAGGGAGTCCGCAGATCCTGATAGCACAGGGAGCACCAATCGGCCCCCGGACGCACCACGGCGCTGCAGCCGGGGCAGCGTGCACTCTCCACATGGATTTGATCGGCTGGCTCCGCGATCTGATGAACCCTCGCGGCAATCGAGCAGTGATTCTGGCCACACGAGAGAGGTACTTGCCGGTAACCTCTGAGCTGCGGCGATGCCCCCCAACACCGCTTCACGCGATCGTTCGTCTCGAAGGGAGCCGTTGTGCGCGAGCTGACTGTGCCTGCCAAGCGGGACATGCTGGAAAGGTTCTCGGAGGAGACGAACCTGACCGACGCCCTCTTCACCAACGCCGCCGAGGCGCCCAACGGGATCGCGATGAAGCGCCGGTCCGCCGAGGGCTGGGATGTGGTGACGTGGGTCCAATTCCTGGCCGAGGTGCACGCGCTCGCCAAGGGGATCGCGGCTAACGGGGTCGGACCCGGCGATCGCGTGGCGTTGATGAGCAAGACCCGCTACGAGTGGACCCTCGCCGATTACGCGATCTGGTGTGCCGGTGCGGTCACAGTGCCGATCTACGAAACCTCGAGCAGCGAGCAGGTTGCGTGGATTCTCAGCGATTCGGGCGCGGTTGCGTTAATCGCGGAGACCGAGCAGCACAGCAGCCTGGTGAAAGACATCCGCGACCAGGTGCCGGCTCTCCGTGAGGTGTGGCAGATCGACGGCGGCGGCCTCGAAGCGGTGGTAGCCGCCGGCACGGAATTCTCCGATGAGGAGCTCGAAATCCGCCGTAAGGGGCTGAAAGGCGATTCGCTCGCCACCATCATCTACACCAGCGGCACGACCGGTCGGCCCAAAGGCTGCGAGCTCACGCACGGCAATTTCGTGTTCGACATGGTCAGCACAACGACCGGCCTCGACGTCCTTTTCGGCAGCTCCGAGGCCTCGACACTGCTCTTCCTGCCGTTGGCGCACGTCTTTGCTCGGGCCATTCAGGTGGGCTGCGTCGCCAAGCGCGTCACCCTGGGCCACACGGCCGACGTCAAGAATCTGCTGCCGGACCTGGCCGAGTTCCAGCCGACTTTCGTACTCGCAGTCCCGCGCATTTTCGAGAAGGTCTACAACGGCGCCCGCACGAAGGCCCACAGCGAAAGCCCGATCAAAGGCCGGATTTTCGACCAGGCAGAGCGCGTGGCGATCAGCTTCAGCGAGGGCCTTCAGGCAGGAAAGGTCCCGACCCTTGTCAGTGCGCAACACGTCGTCTTCGACAAGCTGGTCTATTCCAAGATCCGTGAGCTCCTGGGCGGGCATGTCACGTACGCCGTGAGCGGCGGTGGACCGCTCGGTTCCCGCCTCGGTCATTTCTTCCGCGGAGTCGGAATCACGGTGCTGGAGGGCTACGGCCTGACCGAGTCGACGGCCGGGGCGACGTGCAATCTGCCGCACCTGATCCGGGTCGGCACGGTGGGGCGGCCGATTCCCGGCACGACCGTGAAGATCGCGGACGACGGAGAAGTGCTGCTGCAGGGCCCGAACATCCTGCGCGGCTACTGGGCCAATGAAACGGCGACGGCCGAGGCCATTGACGCGGCCGGCTTCTTCCACACCGGAGACATCGGGGAGCTCGACGACGACGGCTACCTCTCGATCACCGGCCGCAAGAAGGAGTTGATCGTCACTGCCGGCGGCAAGAACGTGGCACCGGCCGTCCTGGAAGATCGGCTACGCGCAAATCCGCTCATCAGTCAGGCCATGGTGGTAGGCGATGCCAAGCCGTTCATCGCCTGCATCGTCACGCTCGACCCCGACGCCGTGCCGGGTTGGCTGAAGGCCCACAACCGCGCTGAAAGCACCTCCCTCGCCGACCTGAGCAATGATCCGGAGATGCTCGCCGCGGTACAGGGTGCGGTGGACGACGCCAACAAGGCCGTCAGTAAGGCCGAAGCCATCCGCAAGTTCGTCATCCTGCCGCTTGACTTCACCGAGGAGGGCGGGCAGCTGACGCCGTCGCTGAAGCTGAAGCGGGCCGTCGTGATGAAGGAATTCGCTGGCGAGGTCGAGGCGCTCTACACCTGACGTCTGCGCTAGCCGGCCCGCAGCAGTCCCTGCAATCTGGCAGCGATGGTGGGCCATCGCCACTCACGAGCAACCCAGTCGCGCCCGGCTTGGCCCATCGCTTTGCGTGCGGTGTCATCAGCCAACAGCGTGGATACCCGGTCAGCCACCGCGGACGTATCCCGACCGTTGACCACGTAGCCGGTCTTCCCCTCGAGCACGGCGTCAGGCGCTCCCCCGCTGTCGCCGGCGACGACGGGAAGTCCGCAGGCGTTCGCCTCGAGGTAAACAATGCCGAGGCCTTCGACCTCGAGCCCTCGCAACCGGCTGCGGCAGGGCATGGCGAAGACATCGCCGGCCGCGTAATGCGCCGGAAGCTCTGATGCCGGCACCGAACCGCTGAACACGACATCGCGCTCGAGACCGGTCTCGCGAACCAGGCGCTCCAGATCGCTGCGGTGCGGGCCGCCTCCGACGATCAGCAGCGCGGTGTCGGCAACGCGGCGCTGGATGGCGGGCAGGGCACGGATCAAGACGTCCTGGCCCTTGCGGGCGACGAGACGACTCACACACACCACCACCGGCCGGTCAGTGAGACCGTAACCGCGCCGCACGTCGGCTCCTGGGGCATCTGGAGAGAACGCCGTGGTGTCGACCCCGCTGGGGAGGTGCACGAAGTGGGCCTGCGGACCGCAGGCGGCGGCGAGCCTTTGGAGGGTGTATTCGCCGAGGTAAGTGATGGTGTCGCACTCCCGGCCGATGCGCGCCAGCATCTGACGGGCCAATGGCAGCTTCGCCCAACCCACCTCATGACCATGGGTGGTCGCAACGATCTGATTCATGCCCGGCTCGCGGCGAAGCGCAGCGGCCAGCAATCCCAGGGGCGCTGCGGCGCCGAACCATACGGAATCGCACTGATACTCGCGAGCAAGGGCGCGCGCTCGGCGCAAGACATCCGGGGTGGGAAGCATCAGCGACGTCGAGTGGCGAACCACCGGGAAGGCCTGTGCGGCGTCGAACGCGCCGTCTCCTTCGTAGCGCGAGGCGTAGACGACGACCTCGTCCGCCGGGAGAAGGCTGACCAGACTGTGTACGAAGGACTGGATGCCCCCGACGCGCGGCGGGAAGTCGTTGGTGATGACCAAAGTGCGGCTCATCCCCGACCTCCCTGATCCTGTCCCGGAAGCCTGCCGGACGAGGCACTGCCACGGATGCTACGAGGCTTGGAGCGCCCTCGAACGCAACTGGTCACCCGGTGCGCTGGTGCCGCGACCATCTGCTCGCAGTGCCGGTGCGACCGGGTGGATCGGTGACTGAGATCGGGCCAGCCGGATCGGGCGAGCCGATGGGATCGGTCGGCGCGCTCGAGACGATTGGCAGGGGCATCAACCTCAGCGGCGGCACGAGACCCGAACCGGCCAGCACTGCAACGGCCGTCTGCTCATCGTCATCCAGGTCAACGGAACCCGGATGGGAACCGAGCACGACGCTGATCACACAATCGCTGCACTCGGTAGGTCTGCCAACGCAGCTGGCGCAATCGATGATCATGGGAGCACCTCCTCGCACCCGGCTGACTGCCGGGACGGTGCGACGCTAGGAGAGGGGTCCGACAAAACGACGACGGCCGGGTGTCAGGGCTGGTCGGGACGCGGCTCCACCACGACATTGTCGACCGCCGCGCACCATCGGCACGTGACCCGCTCGATCGCCTCGGACAGCACTTCGCGTTCGGCGACCTCCGGCTCGCCGGCGAGGCTTACGTGCAGGAATTCGCGTGAGCGGACAGTGCGCACGACATCGAACCGGGTCAGATTGCCGCACGATCCGCAGCGCCACCTGCTGTCCGGACCGGGTGGGGCGACGGGCACGGTTACTCCTGCAAACGACGTGGCTGATCAAACGACAGTGAATTCACAAGATCGCACGTCACCCTAGCGTCGGGACCTGCATGCTCCGGCCCGGATAAACGATGGAGACACGACGCATTCCCTCCTATTGCACAATTGCCAGTTCAGCCGATAAGCGCCCGTGAGGCGTAGCCGTCGGAGGTCAGGGGCCGCCAGAGTGGACCGTCCGCTGCGAAACGACCGGCCGGACCGGAGCGACGATCCGGCGCTCGTGCGTGCGTGGGCAATCGTGCGGGTGCTGGTCGCGGTCTCCATCAGCATCTGCGGCCTCGTTGTCAGCGTGGACAAGCCTGACACCCGGCTCTGGCTGATCATCGTCGGTGCGATCTGGCTGCCGATCTCGATCGCGTTGCTGGTCGCCAACCGGCGCACCCGCAACCGGTGGGTCCTGGCGGCCGGTCCGTTGACCGATCTCGCCATGCTGGCGATCACGCAGGCGCTCTTGCACCAGGGCATCGGGCTGACAGCCTGCTACCCGGTCATCGCCGCATTCGGCGCCTATACCTGCCCCTTCATTTCCACCTGGGCGCTCGGTGGATTCACGCTCGCGCTGAGCCTGTGGGTGCAATCACAGCTACCGCGCTCACAACGATTTTCGGCAGCCGGCTTCGGGCTCTTCGCGGCGCTCGTCATCGGCATCCTGCTGATTGTCGAACGGGCCACCGCACGGTCGCGCGGCGCCGAGGAACGGTTTTTCCGGGCCAAGACCCGAGCCGACGCAATCCTGGCCGCGGTCGGGAGTGCCGTCGTCGTCACCGATTCTGCGAGTCGCGTGCTCACGGCGAATCCGGCGGCCGATCGCCTCCTCGGCGGCGCCGGGCCACTTGCCGGGCAACCGTGCATGACGGCGCTCGACCTTCGCTTGGGCGAACGGCAACTCGATTGCAGCAGGGGTTGCCCGCTCTTGACGCTGACGCCGGACGGCGCTGAAGCCGACACGTTCCACGGGGCCGATCAGCACAATGCCCGCCACAACGCCCACCACAGCGACCTGGCGGACTTCGAAGCCTGGCGCCCCAGCGAGCGTGGCGGCCGCCAGCCGCTGCTGGTCAGTGTCAACGCGCTCCCCGCCGCCGACGGTCCGGGAGTGGAAGTCGTGCACAGCATTCGTGACATCTCCCGGCTCAAGCAGGCCGATGAGGCGAAGACCCTTTTCCTGGCGACAACCTCGCACGAGCTCAAGACGCCGCTGACGGTCATCAACGGATTTGCCAAGACACTCACGACCCGCTCGCTGCCACCGGACAAGCAGCGCGACGCGCTACACGCCATCCGCAGGCGCGGTGAGGAACTCGCCCGCGTCGTTGACCGGCTCCTGCTCTCCAGCCGCATCGAAGCGGGCCGCGCGGACGTCGCACGTTCGAGCGTCGACCTGATACCGATCGTTTACGAACGCGCCGCGGCACTCGCGACCGCCACCGAGCGCGAGATCGACGTCGACCTCCCCGACGACCTGTCGGTCGTCTCGGGCGATCCGTCCGCGATCACTACCGTCATCGACCATCTCCTGGACAACGCCCTCAAGTACTCACCCGACGGAGGGCTGATCGTCGTCACCGCGGCACACGAGCCGGCAGACGCCGCGACCGCGACCGCGACCAGCGTCCGTGTCGAGGTCTCCGACAGCGGCATGGGCATGGATCGGGAGACGCTGGCGCACTGTTTCGACAAGTTCTGGCAGGCCGATCCGACCGGCACCCGACGCTTCGGCGGAACTGGGATCGGGCTCTACATAGCCCGCAGCCTGATGGAGGCCATGGGTGGTGAGATATCCGTCCGCAGCGAGTTGCAACGGGGCAGCACGTTCGTGCTCCGGTTCATCGCCGACGAGTCCGGGGACACGGCTGGCAGCGCGGACGCGAGTGCCCCCTTGCACGTGCAGCGCTAGCTACGCTCCACAGCCGCCGCGAGCGTCGCCGCGATCTCATCGAGCGCCGCAGGATCGGCGCCGGCATCGCCCTTGGACAGATCCAGCTGGGCTTCGCTGTTGATCGGAATCAGATGGACGTGCACATGGGGTACCTCGAGCCCGATGAGCATCGCGGCAACCTTGCCCGGCCGATACACCTTGTCGATGGCCCGCCCTACCGCGGCGCAGGCAGCCCAGAGTGCGTTGCGTTCGTCAGGATCCAGCTCGAGCCAGTCGTCCACCTCACGCCGCGTGACGACCAGCGTGTGACCCGGCGTGACCGGTGCGATGGTCAGGAACGCCACGCAGTGTTCGTCTTCGTAGACGAAACGTCCGGGGAGCTCGCGGTTGATGATGCGGGTGAAGACCGTGGGCATGGCCGCCAGCCTAGAGATCCGGGCACCCGGCCCCAGCGTGTGGGCGCGCCTGCCCGGTTTTGTCGGTGGAGGCTCCTACGTTGCGGTCATGTCCCCCGTCCGTGCCCCGCTCGCCCCACCCGGGGCGAGCCTCGCGGTCGCGGCTCCGCGTCAGCCCCGCCTCGACGAGGCAATGCCCCCCGATGAACGCCCCATTCGCGAGCTACGTGAGCTGACCTTCGTGGTGGTCGACCTGGAGACCACCGGTGGTTCGGCGGCCTCCTGCGACATCACCGAGATCGGAGCGGTCAAGGTGCGCGGCGGGGAGGTGCTGGGCGAATTCCAGACCCTGGTTCGTCCACCGGGTGCGATCCCTCCTTTCATCTCGGTGCTGACGGGGATCACCGACTCGATGGTCGCGTCCTCCCCTCGCCCGGCCGCTGTCCTTCCGGCCTTCCTGGAATTCGCTCACGGTTGCGTGCTGGTCGCCCACAACGCACCGTTCGACATTGGCTTTCTGCGCACCGGATGCGAGCAGCTAGACCTGGCGTGGCCGGCTTTCGAAATCGTCGACACAGCCCTACTCGCGCGCCGGATCCTCACCCGCGACGAGACCCCCAATTGCAAGCTGTCCACCCTCGCGAGCTACTTCCGGGCTGCCGAGCCCCCCTGCCACCGCGCACTCGCCGATGCGCGGGCCACCGTCGACGTCTTGCACGGTCTGTTCGAGCGGCTGGGTCCGCTCGGCATCACGACCATGGACGAGCTGCGCACCTTCACTGGCCTGGTGCCCCCGGCCGTGCGTCGCAAGCGACACCTGGCTGACGATCTGCCGACCGGCCCTGGCGTGTACCTGTTCCGCGACGGGCAAGGCCGGGCGCTCTACATCGGCACGTCCCGCAATGTGCGCAGACGGGTCCAGTCCTACTTCACGGCCAGCGAGATGCGCACCCGGATGACCGAAATGGTGAGCATCGCTGAGCGGATAGATGCCGTCCCGTGCGCCCATTCACTCGAAGCAGAGGTACGCGAGCTGCGCCTGATCGCCGAACACAAGCCGCGTTACAACCGTCGTTCCCGATGGCCGGAGCGAGCGGTCTGGCTGAAATTGACGGTGGAGCCGTTCCCGCGGCTTTCGCAGGTCCGTGTCGTGCGCGATGACGGCGCCACCTACCTCGGCCCCTTCGGTACGGCTCGGCAGGCCGAGTTCGCCGCGGCGGCCCTGCATGAGGCGATCCCGCTGCGCCAGTGCGGAGGCCGGCTCGCCGTCTCGGTTCGACGGGCTGCCTGTGTCCTGGCCGAGCTCGCGCGCTGCGGAGCACCCTGTAACGGCCAGCAGAGCCGAGAGGAATACGCCGTCCACGTCGCCGCGGCCACCCGCGCGATCACCGCAGATCCGGCTTTCGTCGTAGCCGCCATTCAAAGGAAGCTGGCTGCACTGGCCGCTTGCGGCCGGTATGAGGACGCAGCGTTGCACCGCGATCGGCTGGTGGCCTTCATCCGCGCCGCCGCACGACGCCAGCGGCTTGGAGCCCTCACCTCCGTCCCAGAGCTGGTCGCTGCGCTGCCCGACGGGTCGGGCGGATGGGAATTGTCCGTCCTACGGCGAGGGCGTCTGGTCGCTTCCGGGCGGGCGCCTGCTGGAGCGGGCGTTCGACCGTATGTGGCCGCCCTCAAGGCGACGGCGGAGACGGTGCTGCCCGGGCCCGGCCCCTTGCCCGCGGCAAGCGCCGAAGAAGTCGAGTGCGTCTTGCGATGGCTGGAGACGCCCGGGTGCCGGATGGTCGAATGCGAGGGCACGTGGGCATCACCAGCATTCGGGGCGGCCGGTCAGCGGGAATGGCTCGCCGCGGTCAGCGAACGCATCCTGGCGACCGGCGGCAAGCCCGAGCGCCGATCGCTGCGTCCGGTGGCCCGGCCGGCCCGACCGGATCCCCATAAGCCCGTCAGCCCGACGGGGCCGGTGGGTCCCGGACGCTGGCCGAGCGGCTAAGGTCACGTCTCGTGGTAACGGCGGTGGTGCTCATCAAGGCGGCGGTCGAGCGAATCCCAGAGGTTGCAGCGGCCATTGCTGACCTGGAAGGCGTCACCGAGGTCTACTCCGTCACCGGCGAGATCGATCTGGTGGCGATGGTGCGGGTGCGCCACCACGAGGAGCTAGCCGACGTGATCGCCGACCGTATGAACAAGGTCGACGGAGTGACGCACACCGAGACCCTCATCGCCTTCCGCGCGTACAGCAAGCACGATCTTCAGGCCGCGTTCAGCCTGGGCTCCGACGAGTCCGACTAAGCGTCAAGAACTATCCGCGGGAGACGGCTGCCCACTTCTCCAGCAGGGCCAGGCCGGCACCGGACGCGAGCACCTCGCGGGCACGCTCGAGCGCCGGCCGCAGCTGCGAGGCGACCGGGTCGTCCGTGGTGCCGTCGGCCGCCACGAGAGCGGCCGCCGCGTTCAGCGCCACAGCTGCCTGAACGGCTGGGGCACCTGCTCCGCCGAGCACGTCGCGGGCAACGTGCGCGTTGTGCTGGGCATCGCCTCCGCGCAGATCCTCGACGGTCGTGGGCGGCAAGCCGAGATCGGCCGGGTTCAACTCGTCCGCGCGGACCTCACCGCCGGCCACCACCCACACTTGCGAACGCGTGCCGGGTGTCAGCTCGTCGAGACCGTCATCGCCACAAAACACCAAGGCTGACGAACCACGGGCGGCGAGTACGCCGGCCAGGACAGGCGCAAGCCACGCCTGGGCGACCCCGACTGCCTGCCGACTCACCAGACCAGGGTTCGTGAGGGGCCCCAGGATGTTGAAGAACGTCGCTACGCCAAGCTCACCTCGCGCAGATGCGGCATGGCGAAGCGCGGGATGGAATCGCGCAGCGAAACAGAAGCCAATGCCGGCCTGTTCGACGCAGCGGGCGATGGCGGCGGGTTCCAGATCTATCGCGACACCGAGCGCTTCGAGCACATCAGCTGACCCGGCTTTCGATGAGGCGGCCCGATTGCCGTGCTTGACGACCGGCACGCCTGCCGCGGCCACGACGATCGCCGCCATTGTTGAAATATTGACGGTGCCGGCCCGGTCTCCCCCGGTTCCGCAAGTGTCCACGGCACGAGCCCGAAGCGCTTCCGGGAGCGGCAGCGGAACCGCCCGGTCGAGCATCGCGTTGACGAGCCCCCCCACCTCGGCGGGCGTCTCCCGCTTCGAGCGCAGCGCAACTGCGAAGCCGGCGATCTGTGCGTCGGAGGCAGCGCCGTCCATGATCTCGCCCATGGCCCAGGCCGTCGACGACGCCTCGAGTTCTCGACCAGCCATCAGCTCGGTCAGGAGCGCCGGCCAGCTGGGGCTCTGGTGGGTCGGGCGGGTTGGGGTAGTCACGCGGGCCGTTCAGTGGCCGGCGTGCTCGTCACCGGCGACGGGCACCAGGGACTTCTGCTCACGCTCGCGTAGCAGCTGCACGAGAACCTCAGTGAGCTCCACGGGGTCTATCGGCTGCTGCACGACGCCGTCTGCCATCGACCAGCGCGCCAGCCAACGGTCGTCCCGGCGCATGACCATCAGCAGCATCGCGGGACAGTCGGCGATCTCGTTCTTCAGCTGCCGGCTGAGCCCCATGCCGCCTTCGGGCGCTGCCTCGGCGTCAAGGATGCAGACGTCTACGCCTCCCTGGTCAACCCGGGTGACCAACGCACCGCCATCGGCCGCTTCGAGCCAGTCGATCGCGTCGAGCGCCGGGTCAGGGCGTCGCCCCACGGCGATTCTGACGCGCTCGCGTACCGCCGGGTCATCGCTGTAGACGAGCACCGTGCTCATGCCGGGGTGGCCACCTCAAGGGAGACGGATGGAGGGACGAGCTGATCGTTGGCAGGCTACCGGATAGCGGGTCTTGCCCTGGGCGGGCCGTTTGCCTCAACGTCGATCAGCAGTGATACTGATACTCGTTATCAAGTGCTCTTTCTTCCTCTTCTTCCTCTTCTTCCAGCTCTGCCAGGGAGGTGGCCCGTGACCGGAACTGAACTGCGGCTCACACCCCAGCGGCAGGCTGTGCTGACGGCACTGGAATCGGCGACCGACCACCCCACCGCCGCCGACGTTTTCGAGCGGGTCCGGTCGGTCGTTCCGGGGATCGGTCCAGCGACCGTCTATCGCACGCTCGCGCTCCTTGTCTCTCACGGGCTGGCCCTCGAGCTCTCACTGGGCGATGGCGGCGCCGCGCGCTACGACGGAAACACCCGCCGTCACGACCACTTGGTGTGTCACTCGTGCGGAGCCGCGAGCGACGTCGACACTGCGCTGCCGGCCGAGCTGATGAGCGAAATGACCCGCCGCACCGGCTACACGATCAGCCGTTACGACCTGCAATTTCTTGGTCTTTGCCCCCGGTGCCAGTCTGCATCCGGCCCCGGATCCCTTTAACCCAACCGAATAATCAGGAGGAAACGCATGGCTGACCTCGCGGGCAGCAAGACCCACGACAACCTCAAGGAGGCGTTTGCCGGCGAGAGCCAGGCGAATCGCCGTTACCTCTATTTCGCGCGTCGCGCCGACATCGAGGGTGATAGCGAGACGGCCGGCCTCTTCCGTGACACCGCGGAGGGCGAGACCGGACACGCTTTCGGCCACATGGACTTCCTGGCCGCCGTGGGAGACCCGGCGACCGACGAGCCTGTGGGCGACTCGGAGAAGAATCTCGTCAGCGCGGTCGCGGGTGAGACCTACGAATTCACCGCGATGTACCCCGGCTTCGCCAAGACCGCCCGCGAGGAGGGCTTTGACGAGATCGCCGACTGGTTCGCCACGCTGGCCCGGGCAGAGAAGACTCACGCCGGCCGCTTCCAGAAGGCGCTGGACCGGGTGCGCAGCGAGGCGACCGCCTCCGCGTAGCAGCCATTCGGGCGCTCGAAGCGCCCACGCTTCATCCGCAGGGGCCGGCGCCGGCGACAGCGCCGGCCCCTGCGGCATGTGTCCAGGCAAATCTGAACATCACAATCGCCTGATTCGAAGGCTGGAGATATGTCACTCACCGTTGCGCAGATCACGACAGACCACCAGCAGTACGCCGAGCAGCGCGCCGCCGAACGCGCCCGCGTCATGCCGATCCGGGCTGAGCGTCGGATCAGGGTCGGTGACTTGTTGTCCTTCGAATTCGAGAACGAGGACACGCTGCGCTACCAGGTGCAGGAGATGGTGTACGTCGAGCGAATCACCGACCCGGCCGAAGTCGGGCACGAGGTCGAGCTCTATGGACGAATGCTGCCGACGAGTCACGAGCTGTGCGCCACCATGTTCATCGAGCTCGACCAGGACGCCGATGTACGCGCTGAGCTGGGGCGTCTCAACGGAATTCAGCATGCGGTACGGCTCGACATCACCGATGACGACGGCGCGGTGAGCCAGGCCACCGCCACCGAACTTCGTGGACTCGACGAGGACCTGGAGCGGCCCAGCGACACCGTGAGCGTGCACGTGCTGCGTTTCACTCTGAGCGACGAGCAGCGCGACTCATTCCGGGATCCAGCCACCGCCGTCGAGGTCGCAGTGGACCACCCCGAGTACTCCGAGAGCACCCCGATCACGGGGGCAACCCGGCTGTCGCTGCTGGCGGATCTGGCTCTCAACGCACCCCCCGGGTAACGAACCCCCACCCCGCCGCACCCGTTGCCCGCGAAAGCTCAGCGGATCTGCCAGAATGCGCCTGTGGCAGCAGCAGCACCGGCCCTGGATCAGGCGCCAGCTCATGGATCGGCTACCCGTCCGTCGATGGTCTCGGTCGGGACGATCATCTGGCTCTCCTCTGAGCTGATGTTCTTCGCGGCCTTGTTCGCGATGTACTTCACCGTTCGGTCCGAGGCGCTCTTCCCATGGCCCCCAGTCGACGGCGTCGGCCCCACCCACGTCGGCCCCGTCGACCTGCACGTGCTTTACGCGCTGATTTTCACGACGGTGCTGGTGCTGTCCAGCGTCACCTGCCAGCTCGGGGTGTTCGCCGCCGAGCGGGGCGACGTCTACCGGCTGCGGATGTGGTTCACGATCACGCTCGTCATGGGTGCGATCTTCGTGGCCGCACAGATGAACGAGTACTTCCGCGAAAACACGTTCTCGATCTCCTCGCACGCTTACGGCTCGGTCTACTACCTGACCACCGGCTTTCACGCCTTGCATGTCACCGCGGGACTAGTCGCCTTCATCGTCGTCCTGGCCCGCACGAAGTTCGGCCCGTTCACCCCTGAAATGGCCACCTCAGCCATCGTTGTGTCCTACTACTGGCACTTCGTCGATGTCGTCTGGGTGGGCCTCTTCGCGACCATCTACCTTCTCAAATGACCCTCAAATGACCCTCGAAACGAGCGCCGTGAAGAGTCGTAAGAGCCCCAGCCCTCGGAAGCGCGGTAGGCGCAATAAGCGCCGGCTTCCCGCCGGGATCGTCATCGTCCTCGGACTGATGACGACCGGAGTGTTGTGGGCCGCGTTTGCCCCCGCGGGGGGTGCTGCTGACACCTCAACGAGCAACGAGCAGGTTCGACTCGGGCGGGCTCTCTTTCTGTCGGGTTGCTCCTCATGCCACGGCCTGGGAGCGGAAGGCGGAAATCAAGCACCCAGCCTGATCGGGGTCGGCGCCGCCGCCGTCGATTTCCAGCTCAGCACCGGCCGCATGCCGTTGGCGAAGCCTGCAGCCCAAGCCGAGCGTCACCCGCCGAAATACACGCAGACCCAGATCGATCAAATCGCGGCCTACATCGCCTCGCTGGCGCCAGGGCCGGCAGTGCCGGATGAGTCCACCCTTTCGCAGGGCGCCAGCGTCGCCGAGGGCGGCGCGATCTTCCGTACCAACTGCGCCTCGTGTCATCAGGCAGCGGGGCAGGGCGGGGCGCTCTCCTACGGCAAGCACGCCCCGGCCCTCACCGAGGCCACTGACACCCAGATCTACGAGGCCGTCCGGACCGGCCCGGAATCGATGCCGGTGTTCGGCCCGGGCCAGCTCAGCGACAAGCAGATCGCGTCCCTCATCAGATACGTCAACGTCGTCGCACACCCCAAGGACCCAGGCGGACTCGGCATTGGCCACTACGGACCCGTCCCTGAGGGACTCGTCGCCATCATCGTCGGCCTGGGCGGTCTGGTGATCGCCACTCTTTGGATCGGATCGAGACTGTCGTGAGCGACGGATCTGACCACACTGACGCCCCTGAGGGTGCAAATCCCCCGGGTTTCGGCGGTCAAGGCGAGCAGAGCCCTTGGGACGCCGAAGGCAGCGTCCTCGGCAGGCTGAAGTCCCCCGCCTCCAACACTGGGCGCGTGACCGCGCAGGGCGAGCGGCAAGGAGTCGGCCGCAGCGGCGAAATCGCTGATGACGCGCCGCCGATCCAGGTCGGGGGGGTCGTCACCGCCGACAGCAGCATCTCCGACGGACCCGACGGTGGGGCCAGTTACATCGGCGGTAGCGGCGGTATCGCACCGCACGAAGCCCCTGGAGCGGGAGATGTCGACCGCCGACGCGAGCGCCGCGACGAACGCCTCGTTGCCTTGTGGTTCATGCTTTCTGTCGCAGGCACGTTGATCTTCGTCGTCGTCGACGTGATCGGCAACACCCACCGCCAGTACTACACGCCAGTGCTCGGGGCCTCGCTTGCGCTAGCGCTCGGCGGGCTCGGCGCCGGCATGATCACCTGGGCCAAGAAGCTCATGGGCGACGAAGAGGCTGTCCAGGAACGGGAGCACATGGGCTCCCCCCTCAACGAGGTCGAGGCGACTGAACGCGTCTTTGCCAACGGGTTCCAGACGACGGGCCTGGCCCGGCGCCCCATCATCCGTCGCACCCTGCTCCTTGCCGGCGGAGCGCTCGGACTCATCGGTGTGGTTCCGATCCTGAACCTCGGCCCCATGAGCGGACGCAAGCCCAAGTCGCTCGGCGAGACCTCGTGGCGATTTACCAAGCCCACCACTGACGCCGCCGGTCAACGCGTCCCAGGAATCCGGATGATCGACCAGTTCGGCCGGCCTATTCAGCTTGGTGACGTCGCGGCCGGCGGTTTGCTCACGGTCTTCCCGGCCCTCGTTCCCGACCCGGCCCGTCCTGGCTTCTACGTCGAGCCGACCTTGCAGGTGAAGGGTGATTCCACGGTCCTGCTGATCCGGCTGCATCCTGGACAGCTGCCGCTCGCAAACACCAAGGACACCTACTTCGACCACATCGCGTTTTCCAAGATCTGCACACACGCCGGCTGCCCGGTGTCGTTGTACGAGCAGCAGACGCACCACCTGCTCTGCCCCTGCCACCAGTCGATCTTTGATGTGGCCGACCACGCCCGACCGATCTTTGGTCCCGCCGCCCGCCCTCTTCCTCAACTGGCGATAAATGTCGATGACGAGGGATACTTCATCGCGACGGGCGACTTCAACCAGCCCGTGGGTCCGACATTTTGGGAGCGCGGATGAGCAGCCTCAGCCCGCCGCAGAAGCTGTACCGCGGCGTCGACGACAGGTTTTCCAGCTCCAAATTCCTGCGGAAGAGCCTCAACAAGGTTTTCCCCGACCACTGGTCGTTCCTGCTCGGTGAAATTGCGCTCTACAGCTTCATCGTGCTGCTGCTGTCGGGCACGTATCTGACGCTCTTCTTCAACCCCAGCCAAACCGAAACGATCTACACCGGCTCATACGCGCCGCTCCACGGCATTCCGATGAGCCTCGCGTACGACTCCACAATCCGGCTTTCCTTCGATGTTCGCGCCGGATTGATCTTCCGCCAGATCCATCACTGGGCGGCGTTGCTTTTCGTCGGCTCGATCATCATTCACCTGATGCGCGTCTTCTTCACCGGCGCTTTCCGCAAGCCACGTGAAGTCAACTGGCTGATCGGTGTTCTGCTGCTGGTCCTGGCCCTGGTGGAAGGCTTCGCGGGATACTCGCTTCCGGACGATCTGCTCTCCGGCACCGGCCTGCGGATCATGTATTCCGTCATTCAGTCAGTGCCCATCGTCGGCACCTGGCTGGGCTATCTCCTGTTCGGTGGAGAATTCCCCGGATCTGGCCTGATCCCGCGCCTCTATGTCATGCACATCCTTCTCGTGCCGGGCATTCTGCTGGCTTTGATCAGCGCCCATCTGGGCATCATGTGGCACCAGAAGCACACCCAGTTCCCCGGCCCCGGCCGCACCGAAAACAATGTCGTCGGCCATCGCATGTTCCCCCACTTCGCCGCCAAGTCCGGTGGATTCTTCATGCTGGTCTTCGGCATGTGTGCGTTGCTCGGTGGGCTTGCCCAGATCAACCCGGTGTGGCTGTACGGGCCGTACGACCCCTCACAGGTCTCCGCCGCTTCCCAGCCCGACTTCTACATCGGCTTCCTCGACGGCTCGACCCGACTCTTCCTGCCATGGGAGTTCCGAGCGTGGGGCGTCTCGCTGTCCCCGCTCTTCTGGCCGACCATCGTCCTGCCCGGAGTGCTCTTCACGCTGCTGGCCGTCTATCCCTGGGTCGAAGCCAAGCTCACGGGCGATAAAGAGTTCCACAACCTGCTTGAAAGACCCCGGGACAATCCGACCCGCACCGGGCTCGGAGCCATGGCGCTCGCGTTCTACGGCGTGTTGATGATGAGCGGCGGCAACGACGTCATCGCTACGACGTTCCACATCAGCCTCAACGCGATGACATGGGCAGGTCGATTCCTGGCCATAGCCCTGCCTCCGGTTGCCTTCTACGTCACCCGTCGCATTTGTTACGCGCTCCAGGCCAAGGATCGTGAACTCGAGCATCACGGCATCGAGACCGGAATCGTGCGACAGCTGCCGAGCGGCGAATTCGTGGAAGTCACCATCCCGAACCCGGAGCCACACCTGCCCGAGCTGACGTCGGTCGAGCTGGACGGTGTTGCCCCGGAGGTCAAGAGCAACGGCCGGCTGCTCAAAAAGGGTGCCCGGGCGGTCAGCGGCTTCTTCGTCGAACGCGGCGACGAAGCCGACAGGCGGCCCTCAGACGAGCACGCGGGTCGCCCCAGCTAGGACCACGTCTCTTAGCCACATTCCCCTGCGCGAGGTTCCGACGGCTCGGCTGCTGTCCACGACCTGGGCCGTAGCTGACTATGACGCAGTGGACGGTCGCCCATACGGGCGGTCGGCTGCCCGCTGAATTCTTCCGCGGAAAAATTCAGACCCCCGCAGCCGGGCCCCGAACACCCCGCTCTGCCGCATGGACCGAAGGCGCAGGGCTAGAACTCCTCGGCAGGGATCCCATCGGTGGCCCATCGCGGGACTGGCCGTCGCCCGTAGCCCCAAGCCTTGGCTGAATTCTTCCGCGGAAGAAATGGATGGCCATGAGATGCCCCGCCCACCCCAACCCGCCAGACAGCTGCCGACGAACCCCAGCACGGCTGCCGGTCGAAGCCAAGGCTGCGTGTCCCGGGCAAACAACGGAGGGAGCCAACCGCTCGTAGCGGTTGACTCCCCCTCGTTTGCTCTCGAGTCCTGGGATTAGCTCTCTTGGAGCGCGAGCCGGTTGGTGTAGTGCTCGAACACCAAACCCATGACGGTGGCAATGGTGCCGATGACGCCGATCAGTGCCAGCCAAATCCCGAAAATGAAACCGAGCAGCGCGATGCAGACCATGGCCGAGATGAAGAACGGCCAGTAGCTGCCCGGGCTGAAGTGTCCGACCTCGCCAGCGCCGTCGGAGATCTCGGCGTCAGGAAGATCAGATGGACGCGGTCCCATTCGTCTTGCGGTGACCAGCAGGTAGCCACCAACGAGCAGCCCGAGCCCTGAAGAGATGGCGAGCGCGGCCGTGCCTGTCGGATCTTTGGAGGTGAACCAGTAGACGACAGCCGTGATGCTCAGGAAGAACGTGAAGACGGCGAAAACCAGCCCTTCCACCTTCACCGCACACCTGCCACTTCTGCCTCAGGCGAGGCATGGTAATCCGGTCTGCGGGCAGCCTCCGGGTAATGGAGGTCGAATGCAGGCCGTTCAGAACGAATTCTGGGCAATGACACAAAGTTGTGCCGTGGAGGCGGACACGAGGTCGCCCATTCCAGGGAGTTGCCATACCCCCAGGGGTCGTCGCTATTAGCCAGCTCGCCGTGGCGATAAGACCTGATGACGTTGTAGAAGAACACCAACTGGCTAGCACCGAGCAGGAAGGCGCCAATGGTCGAAACCGTATTCAGGGTCGTGAATCCATCCGTCGGCGCATAGTCGGCAATGCGTCGCGGCATGCCCTTAATGCCCAGCCAATGCTGTGGCAGGAAGGTGAAATGGAACCCGATGAACTGGGTCCAGGCATGAAGCTTCCCTAATCGTTCGTCGAGCATTCGTCCGGTCATCTTTGGGAACCAGAAATAGATGCCGGCGTACCCACCGAACACTGCAGAACCGAAGACCACGTAATGGAAGTGCGCCACGACGAAGTAGGAGTCGGTCACGTGGAAGTCGATCGGCGGGCTGGCCAGCAGCACGCCGGTAAGGCCACCGAAAAGGAAGGTGATGAGGAAGAAGACGGCCCAGAGCATCGGTGTCTCGAAGGTCAGCTGACCTCGCCACATCGTGCCGATCCAGTTGAAGAATTTCACTCCGGTGGGCACCGCGATAAGGAACGACAGCAGCGCGAAGAACGGGAGCAAAACCGCGCCGGTGGCGAACATGTGGTGGGCCCACACCGCGATCGACAAGGCTCCGATGCCGATCGTTGCGAATACCAGACCCTTGTACCCAAACAAGGGTTTTCGACTGAAGACAGGTAAGACCTCGGTCACGACCCCAAAGAAGGGCAAGGCGATGATGTAGACCTCGGGATGGCCGAAGAACCAGAACAGATGCTCCCAGAGGATGGCGCCGCCATTAGACGCATCGAAGACGTGAGCACCCAGATGTCTGTCGGCGGCCAGCGCGAGGTCGGCAGCGGCGAAGACCGGGAATGCGACCAGGACCAAAATGCCGGTGACCAGCATGTTCCAGCAGAAGATCGGCATCCGGAACATGGTCATTCCGGGGGCCCGCAGCGTGATGATCGTGGTGACCAGGTTGACCGCGCCGAGGATGGTGCCGGTGCCGGAGAGCGCCAATCCGAAGATCCAGAGGTCAGCACCCGTACCCGGTGAGTAAAGGCTGCTGTTGAGCGGGGCGTAGGCGAACCATCCGAAGTCGGCCGCGCCGTCGGGGGTCAAGAAACCGGCCACGACCATGGTGCCGCCGAACGCGTACATCCAGTAGGCGAGGGCGTTGAGTCGCGGGAAAGAGACGTCCGGCGCGCCGATCTGAAGCGGGATGATGTAGTTCGCGAAGCCAAACGCGAGGGCCGGCGCGAACAGGAACATCATCACGGTGCCGTGGATCGTGAAGAGCTGGTTGTACTGCTCGTTCGACAGGAACTGCAGGCCGGGACGCGCGAGTTCGGCGCGCATCAGCTCTGCCATCACGCCGGCGAGGGCGAAGAAGATGAACGAGGTGACGGTGTACATCACGCCGATGGTCTTGTGACTCGTGGTCGTGATGTAGCCGAGCAAGGTGGTGCGCGGCTGCTCTTCGTGGCCGACTTGATCGGGCGCAAGCGGCTCGAGGGCCGAGTGATCGCCGGCCGGAGCCGGCTCATGAAGCAGGGTCACGATCCACTCCCCGCACTAGAAGCGCTAGCCAACGCCAGGACCTTTGGGTCGTAATTGCTGGCTCGATATTTGTCGAACACGGCCGGGGTCACAACTTTGACGATGAAATTCATTCGGTCGTGGTCGACGCCGCATAGCTCAGCGCACCGCCCGATGAACGTCCCGGTCTTGGTGATCTTGCTGACCTCGAACTCGTTGACGCGTCCAGGGATCACGTCACGCTTGAAGTTGAACTCGACGATCCAGAAGGAGTGGATGACGTCGGGAGAAGTCTCCTTGAAAAGGATGCTCCGGTCGGTCGGAAGCACCAGTACCGCCGGCTGCCCCGGACGACCGGTGACCTGCGCCCTGACGATCTCCTGGCCGTTGGGCCCCTTCTCGAGGTAACCGAACTGCCAGTTCCACCGGAAACCGACCACCTGGACAGTCATATCGGGGTGTTTGGAGATGTGGTCGATCTTCGCTTCGTCACGGGCCGTGTAGTAGAAGAGGCCGCCGACGATGACGAACGGCACCACGGTGTAGAGGATCTCGACCGGCAGGTTGTATCGGACCTGCTTCGGGAGATCGTCATTCTTCTTCCGGTAGGCGAAGACGGCCCAAAAGATGAGGCCCCACACACCGGCGCCGACGATCAGTGACGCGATGACCGAGCCGGACCAGATGTTGTAGATCCGATTGGCCTCCGGCGTGATGCCCTGCGGGAACCCGAAACTCGGCAGTCCGCAGGCGGTGACGGAAACCAGCAAAAAGGCCCCGGACACCACCCGAGTGACGAGCCGACGGCGACGAGTCCGGCGGATCGAGGGGATCACCGCGTTGGCCTCCCGATGACGGGCGCTTGGCCCGGATGGTGGACTGGGACTCTTCATCATGTGAGCACGGCGTAGAGCTGGTATGAGAGCCCCCGCAACGCTCGTAACAGACTGCTTTTCGGTCTCGGGGAATGTATCGCAGGGACCCCCTCCCGCGCCCACTCGCCGTGCCATATCGCCGTCATATCGCCAGATTGAAAGGCTGTTGGACGCCGCCTGAATGCCGGAGCGGCGTCGGCGGGACCGCCGGAACGCCGGAGGGCGCGAACCTGCCTAGGCTGAGCCGGTGCGGCCGGACAGCACGTACCTCGACTGGGCCTCCCAGGCGCCGCTTCATCCGGCGGCCCGGGAAGCCCTTTTCGCTGCGTACGACGCGGGTTGGGCCGACCCCACACGGCTGCACCGGGAGGGACGCCAGGCGCGGCTCCTGTACGAGGCGGCCCGTGAGGCTATAGCGCGTGTTCTGGGGGTTTTGCCACCAGAGGTGAGCTTCACCTCAAGCGGCACGACAGCGGCCCATCTGGCCGTCCTGGGCGGTCTCGCCGGTCGCCGCCGGCAGGGGACCGAGCTCATCACGTCGCAGATCGAGCATTCCTGCGTATTGCATGCGGCGCAGGCTCATGAGGCCGGCGGAGGGGAAGTCACGCTGCTCCCCGTGGATCAGCAGGGGCACGTGGACCCGGCGGCGTTGCGACCGGGTGAGCACACCGCACTGGTGAGCATCCAGTCCGCCAACCAGGAGATCGGCACCCTCCAACCGATCCCCGAGCTTGCCGAGCGATGCCGGTCAGTCGGCGTCCCGCTGCACGTCGACGCCGCGCAGAGTCTTGGCACCGTGCCCGTTGAGCTGCCTTTCTGGGGTGCTGACCTGCTATCGGCCAGCGCCCATAAGTTCGGCGGCCCATCGGGAGTGGGTCTGCTGGTGGTGCGCGAGGGCACCAGGTGGCGACGACCCGGACCCGATGACGATCGAGGGGATACGCGCGTCAGCGGTCCGATCGACGTCCCAGGTGCCGTCGCGACGGCGGCCGCCCTGCTGGCACGGGTCGGCGAGATGGCGACGGAGGCGGCCCGCCTGCACCGGTTCACGGAGCGGGTGCGCAGCGAAGTCGCCGCCACGATTGCGGACGCGCAGCTGCACGGCGACCCGGAGTCAACCGGTCGACTCCCCCACCTGCTGAGCATGTCGTTCCTCTACGTCGACGGCGAGGCGCTGCTGGATCGGCTGGAGCGGGCGGGGATCGCCGCCGCGAGCGGATCGGCGTGCACGGCGAGCAGCCTCTCCCCGAGCCATGTGTTGGAGGCGACAGGCGCCCTCACACACGGCAACCTGAGGATCTCCTTCGGCCGTGAGACAACCGAAAGTGACATCGACCACCTCCTGGCCACCCTGCCCGGCGCCGTGGCGGAACTGCGCGCGGAGGCGGGGGTAGCCGACCTGTGAATGACGGCCAGTTGACCGTGGAAGCGCGGGGTCGACGTTGCCCTTTGCCGATCATCGACCTGGCTAAGGCGGCCCGGAATGCGCCCCCGGGCATGCTGATCACGCTCGTCGCCGATGACCCGGCTGCTGCTGCCGACGTCGCTGCCTGGTGCCGGATGCGAGACCAGATCTACGAGGGGAGCACGCCCCTGCCCGATTCATCCGATGCGGTCGCCTACCGCATCCGTATCCGAGGCGCCTGAGGGCTAACGGCTCAGATGCTGGGCGATCTCGTCGCCCGCGGCGTCACCAAAAGCAGACCGGAAGCGGCTCAAGGCATCCGCCTCGACGGTGTACTCCTGGGTGCCGACCGTCTCCAGCGCCAAAGTAGCAAGCAAGCTGCCCACCTCGGCGCAGCGCTCGTGACCGAGTCCCCAGGTCAGGCCGCCGAGGAAGCCTGACCGGAAAGCATCGCCCACTCCGGTCGGATCGGCCTTGACACGCTCGGGGACCACAGGCACCTCGATGTCAGGTCCGTCCGCTGGCTGCACCCGCACCCCCTTGCCGCCCATGGTCGTGACGAGCACACCGATCCGGGCGCGCAACTCGGCATCGGTCCAGCCGGTCTTCTGCAGTAGAAGGCCGTGCTCGTAGTCATTGCAGAACAGGTAGGCCGCCCCTTCGCAGAGCTGGCGGATCTCGTCGCCATCCATCCGGGCGAGCTGCTGCGACGGGTCAGCGACGAAGGCGAACCCGCGCTGGCGTGACTCGGCGGTGTGGCGCAGCATCGCCTCTGGATCGTTGGGGCTGATGACGACCAGATCAAGGCCGCCGACCCGGTCAGATACCGGCCCGAGCTCAATCTCTCGGGCCTCGCTCATAGCGCCGGGGTAGAACGACGCGATCTGGCACATGTCGAGGTCGGTGGTGCACAGGAAACGTGCCGTGTGCGCCACCTCGCTCACGTGGACGCTCTCGGTGTCAACGCCGGCCCGCTCGAGCCATGACCTGTAATCAGCGAAGTCTTTGCCGACGGCGCCCACCAGCAGCGGTCGCAAGCCGAGCGCTCCCATACCGAACGCGATGTTCGCGGCCACTCCCCCGCGGCGAATCTGCAGCTCGTCGACGAGAAAAGACAGCGAGAGCCGCTCGAGCTGATCGCCAACGAGCTGGTCGGCGAAGCGCCCGGGAAAGGTCATGAGGTGGTCAGTCGCGATCGATCCGGTCACGGCAATGCGCACGCTGGGTAACGATAGTCGCAAAACGCCGACGGCCCGACCCTATTGGCTTACGCCAGAGGATCGGGCCGTCAGAACGACGAAGTGCGCCTAGCTGAAGGAATCTCCGCAGGCGCAGGATCCGGTCGCGTTCGGGTTGTCGATCGTGAAGCCCTGCTTCTCGATCGTGTCAACGAAATCGATCTTCGCGCCCCCGAGGTAAGGCAGGCTCATCCGGTCGACAACCAGATCAAACCCTCCCCAATCGGTGCGGTCGTCGCCGTCGAGCTCCCGCTCGTCGAAGAACAACTGGTAACGAAGGCCGGAGCAACCGCCCGGCTGCACAGCGATGCGCAGCGCGAGGTCGTCGCGACCCTCCTGCTCAAGCAGCGCCTTGACCTTCTCAGCGGCGGTTTGCGTCAGCACCACATTGGTGGCCGGCGCCTCAACTGCCGGGGCGGCGGTCGCAGTCTCGGTCGTGTCAACACTCATCTGGTGGGACTCCCTTCGAAGGACTTCTCCATCGTAGGTGACATCGGCGGGAACGCAGACATTCCCAACCTTTCAATTGTCGGGTCCCCACCCGGAGGCAATTCTGCCGGCGGCAGCAGCCAGCCAGCGACCGGCGTCAGACTTCGCCGCGTCGACCGAGCCTGCTAAGTCGGCCAGTGACAGCATCTCGTCCACACCGTGGGCCGCTGCCTCACGCCGCCCGACCCGCAGCTGTCCCGCCAGGACCACGCATGGGAGCGCCGCCTCTTGCGCGGCCGCTGCGACGGTGCCGACCACCTTGCCCCGCAGCGACGTCGAGTCGTAGGTCCCCTCCCCCGTGATCACGAGGTCGGCGGCGCTGACAGCCGCCTCCAGGCCGATCGCCCGCGCGACGACGCCCGCACCGGTTTCGCGGTGACCCCCGAGCCAGAGCAGCGCTGCGCCCAGTCCTCCCGCTGCGCCTGCCCCTGGGAGATCGGCGACGGCCGCCAGCCCCGGTAGCTCGGCTACCCACTCCTGCATCCGGCCTTCGAGCCGGGCAACCGCCTCCCGGTCGGCACCTTTCTGCGGCCCGTAGACGGCAGTGGCGCCGCTCAGGCCCAGGAGCGGGTTTGCGACGTCGGAGGCGATCACGAGATCCAATCCGCGTAACTCCGCCACCAAATCAGTGCCACCCACGGTCGCGGCGAGCCCTTCCAGCAGGCCTCGGCCGCCGTCGTTCGTTGCGGAGCCGCCGAGACCGACCACGACCCGCTGGGCGCCACTGCTGACCGCCTCCGCCAGCAGCTCCGCGAGGCCGGCTGAAGTAGTCGTCTCCGGATCCCGTTCGCCCGGCTCCAGCAGCGCCAGCCCGACGGACTGCGCGCTCTCGACGTATGCCGTTCCTGCGTGCAGCAGCACCGTCGCCAGCACCGGCCGGCCAAGCGGGTCCGTGGTCACCAGTGCCAGTTCTTGGCTGCCCGGCAGCGCGTCGCGCAGCACTGCGCAGAAGCCGGGCCCGCCGTCCGACATCGGAAATCGGCCTATCTCGTCGGCAGGTCGAACGGCCACCCAGCCACGCTTGATGGCGTCGGCGGCCTCGTCGGCTGTCAGCGTGCCGGCGAACTTGTCGGGCGCTATGACGATTCTCACCTCCGGCTCACGGTCGCGTCAGCTGCCTCTGCTCATGCCGCACACGCTCTCCAGACGGTCCATGCACGTCCCCATGATGGATTGGGTGGAGTTATAGTCGCTTAGACCATCACTCGGTCCCGAGGGAGTGACCATGACAGTGGATGTGGCGGGCCCGGCCCTGCGCACGAGGACGAGCGAGACCTCACGCGGGCAGGCGGGCAAGGCGCTCTTTCTGCTCGGCACCCAATCTGACCTCGGCTCCGAGCGTGGCGTTGAATGTCCTGGCGAGCTCCCGGCCAGCTCAGACCCCTCGTTGGTGGAGCGGGCCCGGGTGGCCAAAGCCGCTTTGGGCGAGCGGGTTTTCATCCTCGGTCACCACTACCAGCGAGACGAGGTCATCCAGTTCGCTGATGTGACCGGCGACTCGTTCAAGCTGGCCCAGGCGGCGGCTGACCGCCCCGAGGCCGAGTTCATCATCTTCTGCGGCGTCCACTTCATGGCGGAGAGCGCCGACATCCTCACGTCCAGCCGGCAAGCGGTCGTGCTACCCGACCTGGCCGCCGGTTGCTCGATGGCCGACATGGCGACCGCTGAGCAGGTCGCACAGGCGTGGGAGGCGCTCGAGGACGCTGGTATCGCCGATACGACGGTGCCGGTTTCCTACATGAACAGCTCCGCCGCGATCAAGGCCTTCACCGGCAAGCACGGCGGCACGATCTGCACTTCTTCCAACGCCCGCAAGGCTCTGGAATGGGCCTTCGAGCGTGGTGAACGGGTACTTTTCCTGCCCGACCAGCACCTGGGACGCAATACGGCCGTCCTCGAACTCGGGATTGCGCTGGAGGAATGCGTCGTCTTCGACCCACGCCGCGCCAATGGCGGACTGACGCCCGAGCAGTTGCGCAACGCCAAGATGCTGCTGTGGAAGGGCCACTGCTCCGTCCATGGCCGCTTCAGCGTCAAGAGCGTCGACGAGGTGCGTGAGCGCATCCCCGGAGTGCAGGTCCTCGTGCACCCGGAATGCCAGCATGAGGTCGTTCGCGCGGCAGATCTGGTTGGCAGCACCGAATTCATTCTCAAGAAGCTTGCCGAGGCGCCAGCCGGGTCGGCTTGGGCGGTCGGCACCGAGCTCAACCTCGTCCGTCGGCTCGCGGCCCAACATCCGGACAAGACGGTTGCCTTTTTGGACCGTACGGTGTGTTTCTGTTCGACGATGAACCGGATCGACCTGCCGCACCTCGTGTGGGCCCTGGAATCGCTCGCCGCAGGCCAGCTCGTCCACCAGATCACTGTCGAGCCGCGTACCGCGACAGACGCCCGGAAGGCCCTCGACCGCATGCTGACCCTGTGAGTAACTCTGATGCCTTCGCTCTTTAAGAAGCCGACCGCCGAAGTCGAGATCGAGCCGGAACCCGTCAAGGACGGCAAGGGCAAAGCGACGCCGACCCGCAAGGAAGCTCAGGCAGCGCGCCGCGCGCCCGGCAGCCGGCCCGCGAGCCGGCCGGGCGTGAAGGCCGGCGATCCCAAAGCCTCCAAGAAGGCCATTCAAGCCCAGCGCCGGGCAAAGGCTGCCGAATACCGCGCTGCCATGAATTCGGGCGACGTCTCGAAACTTCCACCACGGGAGCGGGTGGCGGAGCGGGTGTTGGCGCGCGACATCGTCGACCAGCGCAAAAACCTTGGCCCGCCGTTGCTTTCTCTGATCGTGATCTCATACTTCGCGGGGATCGCACCCGTGTCCGTGCTGAAGGTCGCGGCGATCTACGTGCTGATCCTGTGCCTGATCGGCATCGTCGCCGACAGCTTCTACGTGGGTCGCTTGGTCACCCGCCAGATCCGCGAGAAGTACCCGAATTCCACCGTCAAGGTGAAGGGCTACGTGGCTCAGCGCGCGATCCTGCCGGCTCGGTGGCGCCAGCCCAGGCCTCGTCCGGGCATCGAGATCGGCCGCTGGCTGCCCAAGCGTTGATCGGCAGCTGAGCCCTCGGCCGGGGCTACTCCACCGGGCGCAGGCTCATCGGGCCATAGACCTTGCGATCGCCATCACGCAGGGTCACTTGCTCGACGCCGGCGTGCAGCAACTCCTGCCACACCTCGCCCAGCCACGATTCGGCGTCCGACTGCGACGGAAAGATCTCCACCGCGGGCGCGGTCAGCAGCTGATCCGCATCGAGCGGCGAACCCTCCGCGGTCTCGTACTCCCAGATCCAGGACATCTGACCTAGCACCCCCTTCAGGCAACTTCAGGCTACGCAGCGCTCGAATCGGCAGACTCATCCCTGTGAAGCTCCAGTTACTCGGCACCGGTTCTTCGGACGGCTGGCCCAATCCTTGGTGCAGCTGCGCGTCGTGCAACTGGGCCCGCAGCGCCGGCGAGCTTCGGGCGCAGACGGGTGTGCTCCTTGACGAGAGGCTGCTGCTCGACTGCGGTCCTGACGTCCCGCGCTCGGCGACCCGCCTCGGGATCAGCCTCGCGGGGGTGCGCTATCTGCTGATCGGACATGCCCATCCGGACCACTGCGGACCGCAGGCCCTCATGTGGCGAGGCTGGTCTTCACAGTCCGGGCAACCGCTCGAGGTGATCGCCCCACCGGCTGCCATCGCGGCCTGCCAGGAATGGACCGACCCGTCCGGGCCGATCCGGTTCACTTCCGTCAGCGCGGGCGACAATCTGGTGCGCGAGGGCTACCGCGTCCGGGTGCACCGGGCACAACACGGCAGCCCCGACGTCGGGCCGGCCGTACTTTTTGACATCACCGATCCACGCGGCGAACGGATGCTCTATGCCGTCGACACCGGGCCGCTGGGGGCCGGTGAGCTGCCCGGGGAGGCCGCCCATCCGTATGACGTCGTGCTGCTGGAGGAAACCTTCGGGGATGGCCGGGCCGCCGGCGTTCCCGTCCAAGATCACCATGGTTTGGACACCTTCGCCGCCACGGTCTCCGCTCTTCGTCGCAGCGGCGCGTTGACGGACAATTCGCAGGTCGTTGCGGTGCATCTGGGTCATGGCAACCCTGCCGGGGACGAGCTGCACCGCCGGTTGGCGATGGTGGGCGCCAAGGCCCTGCCGGACGGCGCCATAGTTCGGTCCCGCGAGCGGGCTGCGGCTGCTGAGCACATCTCCCCCGCCCGACGCGTGCTCATCACCGGGGGCGCCCGATCGGGCAAGTCCGCGGAAGCGGAACGGCGAATGGCCGGCGAGCCAGCGGTGATCTATGTCGCAACGGCCGAGGAGTATCCGGGCGACGCCGAATGGTCGAGCCGATTGGCAGCTCATCGGGCACGTCGACCGGCACACTGGAGCACGGTCGAAACGGGGGTGCTGGCTCCGCTGCTGCGAGCAGCGGGTCCGCCCTTGATCATCGATTGTCTCGGGCTCTGGCTGGCCCGCGGATCCGAAGATCCCGACGCGTTGGTAGCGGCGTGGCGGGAGTGTCAGCGGGAGGTCGTTCTGGTCACCAACGAGGTGGGCTCCGGTGTGGTGCCGGCAACGACCAGTGGACGGGCATTCCGCGATGACCTCGGTCGTTTGAACGCCCGGATCGCGGCCGAGTCGGACGAGGTCTGGCACTGCGTGGCGGGAGTGGCGTGCCGGCTCAAATGAGAAGCCCCGACAAGACCGCCCGCCAACAGGCGCACGAACGCCAGGGGCGGCTGACCAAGCCCGCCGGCGCGCTCGGCCGCCTGGAAGACCTGTCGGCGTGGGTCTGCGCCGTGCAGGGCCGCTGCCCTCCGCACGCGTTCTCCCGCATCCGAGTGGTGATCGTGGCGGCGGACCACGGCATAGCGGCCGCCGGCGTCTCGGCCTACCCGCCGGAGGTGACCGCGCAGATGGTGGCGAACTTCGCCGCCGGTGGCGCCGCGGCAAATGTGCTGGCCCGCCAGGTCGGGGCAACGGTGCGGGTCGTGAATGACGGCGTCGGATCACCATCGGGTCGCATCGATCGCGAAGACGCACTGTCGGAAAAGGAGTTCGAGGCGGCGTTCGAACTCGGTCGCACCATCGCCGACGAAGAGGTCGACAGCGGGTGTGACCTGCTGATTCCCGGCGACATGGGCATCGGCAACACCACACCGGCGGCAGCCCTGGTCGCCGGGATCCTCGGCCTCGAGCCGGTCGTAGTGGTCGGGCGCGGCACCGGCATCGACGATGTCGGATGGATGCGCAAGGCCACGGCGATACGCGACGCCCTGCGCCGGGCGCGAAAAAGTGTCGGCCGCGATCCGGAGGGACTGCTACGCGTCGTCGGCGGCCGCGACCTGGCCACGCTGGCGGGACTGCTCGTGCAGGCCGGCGCCCGGCGCACCCCGGTGATCCTGGACGGCATCGTCAGCTGCGCCGCAGCCCTGGCCGCCGAAAAAATCGCCCCCGGAGCCAGCGCCTGGTGGGTAGCAGGCACAAAGTCCACCGAACCGGCCCAAGCCAAGGCACTCGAGGCGCTGGGCCTGACCCCGCTGCTGGACCTCTCGCTGCGGCTCGGCGAAGGCACGGGTGCGCTGCTGGCCGTTGGGCTCGTCCAGGCCGCCGCGCTGACGCTTGCTGAGATGGCGACGTTCGATGAGGCCGGGGTCAGCGATCGGCCGGCTGCCGCGGAGTCCCTCTGACGAGACGGGCGCCGCTGGCGCCGCTGCGCTTCATCATCAGCCTGCTGACCATCATTCCGGTCGGCCGCCGCCCGATCGACCTCGACCGCAAACGGGTCGGGGTGGCCATGAGCCTGGCACCCCTCGTCGGAATGATGGTCTGGCTGCCCGCCGCCGCCATCATGCTGGCCACCCGGCTGCTGCTGAACGACAACGATGCGCTGCTCGTCCCGGTGCTCGCTCTGGGCACGATCGCGCTACTCACCGGGGGTCTGCACCTGGATGGTCTCGCGGACCTCGCCGACGGGTTGGGGTCGCGCCGATCCGGCGCCGAGGCGTTAGCAATCATGAGGGATTCATCAATCGGGGCGATGGGCGCCATCGCCCTCATCTTCGTGTTGATCGCCGAAATTGGGTCGCTGTCATTGGCCGTGACCCGCCATCACGGCACCGTGGCGCTGCTCACCTCGCAACTGGCCGGCCGGCTCGCCATCGTTCAGGCCTGCCGGCGTGGAATCCCCGCCGCCCGTGCCGATGGACTTGGCAGCCGGGTCGTCGGTTCGGTATCAGGTCTTCGAGCGGCCCTGACGACGCTGGCCGTATTCGCCGTCGCAGCCAGCGCCGGCAAGCTCGACTACGACGGTGGCCGGTTCCGCGAGAGTGCCCACGCCATGTTCGCGGTGCTGTGCGCCATCGTCGTCGCAGCGGTGCTGCGCAGGATCGCCGTGTGGAGGCTCGGCGGGGTCACCGGCGACGTCTTTGGCGCCCTGGTTGAGGTGGCCGTCGCCGTCGACCTGGCGGTGATGTCAGCGAGTGCTCCCAGCTGGCTGCATTAGGCCATCGCCAGTCAGCGTGGAGAGGCCTTGACGAACGGCGGCCTGACGACGTCCGCCGCGACGGGCCGACCGCGTACGTCAACGGACACGGCATCCCCTTCTTCTGCCGCGGACAAGAGGGCGAGCGCGATGCCGGCACCCAGCGTCGGACTGAAGGTGCCGCTCGTCACCGTGCCAATGGCGCTACCGGCGCGATCCGAGACACCCATCCCCGGCCGGGCAATCCCTGCGGAAACCCGCAGTCCCCAGAGCAGGCGCTTGGGGTCCGCACGCTCTGATTCCAGCGCCTCGCGTCCCCAGAAGTCCGCCTTCTTCCATCCGACAGCCCAGCCCAGACGAGCGGCCACCGGACTGATCTCGGCCGATAAGTCCTGGCCGTGCAGCGGGTAGCCCATCTCGGTTCGCAACGTGTCGCGGGCGCCGAGCCCACAGGGCACCGCTCCGGCGCTGACGATCGCGTCCCATAGCGGACCGGCGTCAGCTGCCAGCGGCAGCAGCTCATAACCACGCTCACCGGTGTAGCCGGAACGGCACACGATGACGGGCCGGCCCTGCCAATGCACCTTCTGATGGGACATGTACGGAAGGTCGGCCGCCAAACCCAGTGACTCCATCACCTCGGGCGAGCCGGGTCCCTGGACTGCCAACACGGCATACTCGCGGTGCTGATTGACGACCTCGATCCCGGCCGGCGCCGCGGCGGACAGGAGCCGGACGATCTCCGCGGTGTTTGCCGCGTTGGGCACCAGAAATACGTCGTCGTCGCCGTAGACGTAGGCGATGAGATCGTCGACAACCCCGCCGGACTCGGTGCAGCACATCGTGTATTGCGCGAAACCGGGCTCGACCTTGGCGAGGTCGGCGGTGAATGCCGTATTCAGGAAATCCCGGCTGGAGGGGCCGGTCACCCGGGCCTTACCGAGATGGCTCACGTCGAATACGCCGACCCCGGACCGCACTGACTGATGCTCGGCCACGGTGCCCCCGGCGGGCCCGGAGTAGGTCAGCGGCATCTCCCAGCCCCCGAAGGCGCCAAACCGCGCACCCGCCGCGACGTGCCGGTCATGCAGCGGCGAGCGCAGCAGCTCAGAAGCCATTCCTGCGACGCTACCCGGGGACCGCGACCGCGACGCGCGGCCCGCCGGTGAGCCGGTGTGGCCGCCAGCCCCTACGCTGCATAAATGGCCACGATCTCCGTTTCGACCGATTCGCCGACCTCCGCGAGCGTCGACGTCCTTGTCATCGCTGTCGGCAAAGGTGCCGACGGTCCCGTTCTGTTGCCCGGTAGTGAGGCTGTCGATGGCGCCTTGGACGGCGGGCTGTCGGCTGTGCTGGCCGACCTGGGTGCCAGCGGCGACGAAGGAGAAGTCACCAGGATTGCATCCCTGGGCGCGGTTGCGGCTCCCGTGATCGCCGTCCTCGGTTTGGGCGAGGTGGATGGGGGGGTTCCGTCCAGCGACGTGCTGCGCAAGGCGGCCGCGACCGTGGTCCGAGCACTGGCGGGGCGAGGCACGGTGGCGCTCTCGCTTCCCGGCAGCCCCGATGGACTCGCGGCAGCCGCAGAAGGTGCGCTGCTCGCCGCGTACTCGGTGAAGGAGCCGGCGCCCGGCAAAGCCCCCGTGGAAGACGTCATCATTCTTGGCGGCACTGAGCTGCCGCAGCGCGCCGCGATCCTCGCTCGCAGCGTCGCTCTCGCCCGTGACCTGGGCAACCTCCCGGCTAACCTGCTTCCGCCCGAGGCACTGGCGGACCGGGCCGTCTCGGAGGCCGCCGGCACCGGCATCGAGGTCACCGTCCTGGACGAAGTCGAGCTGGCCGCCCAGGGCTTCGGCGGAATCCTCGGGGTTGGCAAGGGCTCGGTAAACCCCCCTCGGCTCGTCCGTCTCGGCTGGAATCCCCCCGGTGCCACCAAGACCGTCGCGCTGGTCGGCAAGGGCATCACGTTCGACTCGGGGGGGCTGTCGTTGAAGCCGTCGGTTGGCATGGAGTACATGAAGATCGACATGGCGGGGGCCGCGACGGTGCTGGCCACTGTGCTCGCCGCCGCCCGGCTCGAGCTGGCAATCGCCGTCACCGGCTGGCTCACCATCGCCGAGAACATGCCATCGGCGAACGCGACGCGGCCGACCGACGTGCTGACGATGTACGGCGGCAAAACGGTCGAGGTGCTCAACACCGACGCCGAAGGCCGTCTGGTGCTGGGTGACGCTTTGGCCCGGGCCAGCGAGGAGTCCCCCGACGTCATGATCGACATCGCTACACTCACCGGCGGCCAGATCGTGGCCCTGGGCCAGCGCACCACGGGCCTGATGGGCAACGACGAAGCCCTAATGGCCGCGCTGCAGGCGGCCGGCGCCGAGGCAGGCGAGCCGATGTGGCCCATGCCGATGCCCCCCGAGATTCGCAAGGGTCTGGATTCGCAGGTGGCCGACCTGCTGAACGTGCCTGCGGGAGGCAACCGTGATGGCCACATGCTCGTTGGCGGGATCTTCCTGCAGGAGTTCGTTGGCGAAGGGATCGCCTGGGGCCATCTCGATGTCGCCGGGCCGGCCTGGAACGGCGGGGAGGCCTATGGCTTCACTCCCCGCGGCGCGACGGGTGTGATGGTGCGCACTCTCGTCACCCTGCTGGAGAAGTTGCTGGCTGACGGCGTGGCCGGCGAATGAGCGAGGCCTCGTCAGCGGACTGATTCGTCGGCCAGCCGCGTTTGTCTTGAGTGGCAGACTGGTACCTGCCACTGGTAGTCAACAACGACGCGAATCAGACTTCGTAAGGAGCTGCGTGTGACCCCGTCGAGCGAGTCTGTCGATCTCGCCATTCTGGGCGCCGGCAGCGGCGGTTACGCAGCCGCCCTCCGCGCCGCCGAGCTGGGAATGTCGGTGGTCATGGTCGAGCGTGACAAGGTCGGCGGCACTTGCCTGCACCGGGGATGCATCCCGACGAAGGCCCTGTTGCACGCCGCCGAGGTCGCCGACAACGCCAAAGAGGGTCCTGAGAAGTTCGGCGTCAAGTCGACCTTCGACGGCATCGATATGGCAGGAGTCAACGCCTACAAGGACGGCGTGGTCAGCAAGCTCTACAAAGGCCTTACCGGCCTGGTCAAGGCTCGCAATATCGAGGTGGTCGAAGGATCGGGACGGCTGGCAAGCCCGACCAGCCTGGCGGTGGGCGACCGCACCATCCAGGCCCGCCACATCATCCTGGCGACCGGGTCGGAGTCCAAGTCGCTGCCGGGGATCACCATTGACGGTGAGCGTGTCATCAGCAGTGACCACGCGCTCACCTTGGACCAGGTGCCCGAGTCGGTCATCGTTCTCGGCGCGGGCGCCATCGGCTGCGAGTTCGCCTCGGTGTGGAATTCGTTCGGCGCCAAGGTCACGGTCGTGGAAGCGCTGCCGCATCTGGTTCCGGCGGAGGAAGAGTCCTCCTCCAAGCTGCTCGAGCGAGCCTTCCGCCGGAAGGGGATCGCCTTCCACATCGGCACCAAACTGACGGACGTCGCGGTCAAGGACGACGGGGTGACGGTGACGCTGGAAAACGGCAAGACGGTCTCGGCGCAGGTACTGCTGGTCGCCGTCGGTCGAGGTCCTGTCTCAGCCGGCCTCGGCTATGAAGAAGCCGGTGTCGAGCTCGACCGCGGCTACGTCAAGGTCGACGCGACGTGCCAGACCAACATCCCGACGATTAGCGCCATCGGCGACATTCGTCCGGGCCTGCAGCTGGCTCACGTCGGCTTCGGTGAGGGAATTCTGGTGGCCGAGCGCCTCGCCGGGCTCCGCGTCGTCCCGATTGACTATGACGGGGTCCCACGGGTCACTTACTCCCATCCCGAGGTCGCCTCGGTGGGTCTCACTTCCACCATCGCCAAACAGCGCGGTTACGACGTCGTCACCAGCACGTACGACCTCGCGGGCAATGGCCGGGCGCAGATCCTGGCGACTGCCGGGGCGTGCACCCTGATCGCCGAGAAGGACGGTCCGGTGCTCGGCGTTCACCTGGTCGGTGCCCGGGTTGGAGATCTCATCGCCGAGGCCCAGCTGATCGTCAATTGGGAAGCTCACGCATCCGAGGTCGCCGCGCTTATCCATCCCCATCCGACGCTGTCGGAGGTCATCGGCGAGGCGCATCTCGCGCTCGCCGGCAAGCCCCTGCACTCCCACAGCTAACGATCCGCCCGTGACCTGAAAACCTCAACAAGCAACGAGCAACCGAAGGAGCGCGACGACCGATGCCGGTCTCCGTCACCATGCCCCGCCTGGGGGAAAGCGTCTCCGAGGGGACCGTCACTCGCTGGCTCAAGCAGGAAGGCGAGCACGTCGAGGCCGACGAGCCGCTGCTGGAAGTGAGCACCGACAAGGTTGACACGGAGATTCCGGCACCAAGCTCGGGTGTCCTGACGTCGATCAAGGTCGGCGAAGACGAGACGGTCGACGTCGGGGTCGAACTCGCTGTCATCTCGGAGAGTGCAGACGCCGTTTCCGGTGCTGGATCGGCACAGCCCGCTCCCGCGGCAGTCCCCGAAGCCCCGGCCGCGCCCGTCGCCGAGGCTCCGCAGGCCCCGCAGCCGGCGGCCCCACAGCCGGTGGCTCAGGCTCCCCAGCCGGCGCCTGCTCCCCCGCCTGCCGCGTCACCGCCGGTTGCCGCCGCACCCGCACCCGCGCCCGCACCCGCACCCGCCGCTGATGACGATGGCAGTGCCGGCCCTTACGTCACACCCCTGGTGCGGCGACTCGCCGCCGAGCACGATGTCGACCTCACCGGACTCCGTGGCACCGGGGTCGGTGGCCGGATTCGCAAGCAGGACGTGCTCGACGCCGCGCGTGACGGGACCAGCCCGAGCAACGGTGCTGCCGCCGCCGCCCCGACCCCTGCCGCCCCGGCGCCTGCCGCCCCGGCCCCGGTGAGGGCGAGTGCACCCGCCACCTCCACCACCCCCACGCAGGTTCGCGGTCGGACTGAGAAGCTTTCCCGGCTGCGGACCGTCATCGCGACGCGGATGGTCGAGAGCCTGCAGACCAGCGCCCAGCTGACCACCGTGGTCGAGGTCGACATCACGCGTATCGCCCGGCTGCGCGACAAGGCGAAGGCGGCGTTCGTCGCCCGCGAGGGTGTCAACCTCACGTTCTTGCCGTTCTTCGCCGTGGCAACGTGCGAAGCGCTCAAGCTGCACCCGAAGCTCAACGCGAGCATCGACCTTGCCGGCGGGACGGTGACTTACCACGAAGAAGAGCACCTGGGCATCGCGGTCGACACCGAACGCGGCCTGCTGGTGCCGGTCATCCACGATGCCGGGGATCTCAACCTGGGCGGGATGGCTCGCAAGATCGCCGACCTGGCCGACCGGACGCGTCGTAACGCCGTCACTCCCGACGAGCTCGGCGGCGGCACCTTCACGCTGACCAATACCGGCAGCAGGGGCGCCCTGTTCGACACCCCCATCATCAACCAGCCGCAGGTCGCCATCCTGGGCACCGGGACGGTCGTCAAGCGGCCGGCCGTCATCACCGACCCCGAGCTCGGCGAGATCGTCGCGGTGCGTTCGATGGTCTACCTCGCCCTCACCTACGACCATCGGATCGTCGACGGCGCTGACGCGGCCCGCTTCCTGACGACCGTCAAGGAGCGCCTGGAAGAAGGCGCCTTCGACGCCGACCTCGGCTACTAGGCCGGGTGCGCACGTGAAGGTTGTGCTGACGGGGGCGAGCGGGCTGATCGGCTCGGCGCTCATACCCGAGCTGCGGCAAGCCGGCCACGAGGTGATCCAGCTGGTACGCCGCGATCCGGCCTCCGCCGGTGAGGTCAAGTGG
The DNA here is from genome assembly GCA_963839015.1 of uncultured Actinomycetota bacterium. Lineage (GTDB taxonomy): Bacteria > Actinomycetota > Actinomycetes > Frankiales > Frankiaceae > DATAZK01. The sequence continues at coordinate 279,413 of CAWITL010000009.1, forward strand.
GACCCGGAGCAGGGTGAGCTCGATCCCGCACACCTTGCCGGGGTCGACGCCGCGATCAATCTGTCAGGCGCGGGCATCAGCAGCAGGCGCTGGTCGGACACGTACAAACGCACGCTGCTGGACAGTCGGGTCAAAAGCACGACCCTGCTGGCGGAGACCCTGGCCAAGCTGTCTCCCACCCCGAAAGTGCTGATTTCGGGGAGCGCCGTCGGCTACTACGGCGACACCGGCGACCGGACCCTGGATGAGCATGGCTCCCGGGGCTACGGCTTCTTGGCGGAGCTGGCCGAAACGTGGGAAGCGTCAACGGCAGCGGCAGCCGCAGCAGGAATCCGGGTCTGCCACATCCGTACCGGGATCGTCCTCTCCCGACGTGGAGGAGCCCTGCGGCCCCAGCTGCCGATCTGGAAGCTCGGCCTCGGGGGGCGGCTCGGCACCGGGCGGCAGTACACGAGCTGGATCACCATCGACGACGAGGTCGCAGCCATTGTCTTTCTGCTCACGGCTGACTCCGTCAGTGGCCCGGTCAACCTGGTAGCGCCCAACCCTGTGACGAACCGGGAATTCACCAAAGCACTCGGCACCGCCGTACACCGGCCGACCTTCACGGTGGTGCCGGCGTTTGCGATCCGGTTGGCACTCGCCGACTTCGCCGATGAGGGATTGCTCACCGGTCAGCGGCTGACGCCACGGGTGCTGACGGACGCAGGGTTTCAGTTCCGTCATCCGGAGTTGCCCGAAGCGCTGGACGCCGTGCTTTCGTCATAACGGCAGCTCAGTCACCTGGGCGATCCGCCACTGATCATTTCGCTGCGACGGAGTCCGCACGTTCCGCAGCACGATGAGGTGCCTGGCCGTTCCGCGGCTGGCGACGTGCGAGACAAGCACACCAGCCTGGTCACGAACGTCGTAGCCCAACCGGTGGTCGGTCACGGTGAGCTCCACCGAGCGGGTGCTGAGCCCGGTGACGGTGACGGCTTCCACCACCATGCGCAGACCGACGGCGTGCGCGCCTCGAGACCGCAGCCGGGCGACCGCATTCGCGTCGTAGTCGTACGCCGGGGTGCCCGCAACGTCGACCGAGGCCACGTCGGTGCTGACCGGATGAGCGAAGAGGACGGCCCGCCCGCGGTCGAGGGAAGCCAACGTTCGGGGCCAGTTCGCTTTGGGGACGGTAATGGGCGGCCGCGGCTTCGGCGGCACGCTACCGCTGCCTTCGACCGGACCAGAAACGCTGGCCCAGCCGACCATTCCACCGAGCAATACGACGACGAGCGCGGCAAGCATCAGCAGCACTCCGCGAGGCGGCCGCAACCGCCGCAGATTCAGCTGCGGGAGACGGCGCCAGCGGCGGCGTGCGATGTCAGAGGTGGGCATTTCATCCCGCTCGGCCTCGGAAAGCTCAATCGGGGACGAAGCCGTCGCGGCAGCCAGGCGCGTCGCGAGTTCGGCGGCCGTGAGGGAACGATCGGCCAGCACGTCAACGACTCGACCGGCGCCGGTGGAGGCACCGTCGAGGAGCGAGGCGAGCAATCGCTCGAGCGCGACGACATCGCCTTGGGGGGTGCCGGATGCGCCCAGCACGCCCATCACACCGATACCGGTCAGCAATGGCCGCCCGCCGGAGTCCAGCAGCACGTCGGCGTCGCGTAACCGCCCATGCGCGATACCTCGCCGGTGAGCAGTGGCGAGCGCCCAGGCGAGAGCGACCCCCAACGTCACGACTTCGCCGGCGCCCAGCTGGCGGCGCCGGGCTAGCAGATGTAGCGGCAGAACGGCCGAGGGCAGAGGGGCGAAGATCAGGGCGAGTCCGTCGTAGGCACCGGCGACCGATCGGATCCCCACGACTCCCGGGTCATCGAGCGCGACCAGATCCTCTGCCAGAGCCCGGGCCCGAGCACGCAGGGCCTCGTCGACGGGCAGCCGCAGCAGGCGCACCACGCATTCGCCGACCCCGGGTAGTTCGCCGGGCAACGGATCACCCCTGACGCCGGCCAGCCCTCCTGTGATGCGCGCCCGCCACACCTCCCCCGAGCCAGCGTCATCGATCGGCTCGATGAGTCGCAAGCCGTCGACCGAAGGGATCGTCTTCTCCACTCGCCGCAGGCTAGGCACCAGGGGACGAGGCTGATTTCGCCCTGTGGACAACCGCACTTCCAGCGCTGCACCCCTTCCTGCCGCTAGCCTCGGCAAGATGCCGGATGCGGACGTGATCGTCGTCGGTGCCGGCCTTGCCGGTCTCGCCGCTGCCCGCCACCTCGAGGCCGCGGGCCGCCGTGTCACGGTGCTGGAAGCAGACAACGCGGTCGGCGGCCGGGCGCGCACCGATTCGGTCGATGGATGGACCTTCGACCGCGGCTTTCAGGTATTCGACACCGGCTACCCAGAGCCCAGCCGACTGCTGACGACTGACGACCTGGCCACGCTGGATCTGCAGACCCTCCCAAACGCTGCCCGGGTGTCGGTGGACGGGACCTTTCACCGGGTAGGCGATCCGCGGGTTCACCCCGCCGATGCCGCGCGGGCCGTGACGGCGCCGATCGGCTCGCTTCGCGACAAGGCAGCCCTCGCGGCGCTGTTGTGGCGCGTGCACACGACACCGGGAGACCGGCTACTCGACCGCCGGGAGCAGAGCGCATTCCAGGCCTTCCGCACTGCGGGCATCTCGGAAAAGATGATTGACCGCCTGCTGCGCCCGTTCCTGGCTGGGGTGCTGCTGGAGTCCGACCTGAGCACGTCCAGCCGCTTCGTCGACCTCGTGCTGCGCGCGTTCAGCCGCGGCCGGCAGGTGCTTCCCGCCGCCGGAATCGGTGCCCTTGCCGAGACCCTCGCCGCGCCGCTGACGGATGTGCGGCTGTCGACCCCCGTCGAGCACGCGAAGGCCGGGGAAGTGACGGCCGGCCAGGAGCGGATCCCGGCGGAGGCGGTGATCGTCGCCGTCGACCCGCCGACAGCGTCACGGCTGCTCACCGACCGGATCCCGAAGGTCGAGATGCGCGCAGTGACAACGGTTTATTTCGCCGCCGGCGAATCGCCCACCGCCGGTGACGGCTCGTTGTGCATAGGCGCGGGTCCGCTGACCAATGCCGTAGTGCTGACAGATTCCGCGCCGTCCTACGGACCGGCGGGCAAGTCGCTGATCAGCGTCAGCACGCTGGATGCCTACCTGCCGGTTGCCGCGATGCGACGGCTGCTCGCCGAGTGGTTCGGGCCAGGCGTCTCGGACTGGGAGGAGCTCTGGCGTTATGAGATCACCGCCGCGCTCCCAGCCCTCGACCCTCCGGCCGGACGGCTGCGCAAACCGGTGCGGCTGGAGCCCGGGCTCTACGTGTGCGGCGACCACCGCGACAGTCCCTCGCAACAAGGCGCGTTGGTGAGCGGTCGCCGCGCCGCCGAGGCCGTGCTGTCGGATCAAGGCGCAGCTGATCACAGGGAGCGTTCGTGAACATCCTGGCGACCAGCGCCGCGTTTCGGCCTGCCCGGCGCGAAGGCATGCAGCCGAGCCCGGTGGTCGAATACGCGATCGAGCTGGCCGAGGTCGCCGGCCGGCGGCCCAGGGTCTGCATGATGCACACGGCACTTGGCGACGACAGCCGATGGATCGCCATGACGTACGCCGCTTTCGCCGGTCATCGTCCGGACGTGGAGCTGAGCCACCTGGCCCTTTTTCCGATGCCCAACGTCGAGGATCCACGCGCCCACCTGCTGGTGCAGGACGTGATCTGGGTGGGCGGAGGCAGCGTTGCCAATCTGCTCGCGGTCTGGCGGGCCCATGAACTCGACTCCGTCTTTCGCGAGGCCTGGCTGTCGGGTGTCGTGCTCACCGGAGTCTCGGCGGGTTCCCTGTGCTGGCACGTCGGAGGCACCACCGACTCCTTCGGCCCCGAGTTGCGCCCTGTCACCAACGGGCTAGGCCTGGTCCCCTACAGCAACTGCCCGCACTACGACTCCGAGGAGCAGCGCAGGCCGCTTTATCAGAGCCTGGTGGCCAACGGCACGCTTCCGGCCGGCTTCGCGACGGACGACGGCGTCGGACTGCACTACCGCGGCCTCGAACTCGCGGACGTTGTGTCCGATCGCGCCGATGCGTACGCCTGGAGCGTGGAGCCCGCCGTCAGCGGATCCTCCGCCGGCGTACTCGAAACTCAGATCACCCCGCGGCGGCTCGATCGGCCGTAACCTGGAGCAGTGCAGGTTCGCCGGCTCGGCACCATCGGATACGAGCAGGCTTGGGCGCTTCAGCGTGACCTCCACGGGCGCCGCTCGCGCGACCTCGAGCCCGACACCCTGCTGCTTTTGCAGCACCCCAGCGTCTACACGGCCGGCCGGCGCACGCTCGCGGACGAGCGTCCCCTGGACGGCACTCCGGTCATCGACGTCGACCGCGGAGGCAAGATCACCTGGCACGGCCCCGGGCAGCTGGTGGGATACCCGATCATGCGGCTGCCAGACCCGCTTGACGTCGTCGCCTACGTACGTCAGCTCGAGGTTGCCCTGATCGCAGCCTGCGCAGATCTCGGGCAGGAAGCGGTGCAGGTCGAAGGTCGCTCCGGCGTATGGACGCCGGACGGTGCCCGCAAGCTGGCCGCGATCGGCATTCGGGTGAGCAACCGCGTGACCATGCATGGGTTCGCGCTCAATTGCGATACCGATCTTGCCGTCTTCGACCGGATCGTTCCGTGCGGTATCCGCGATGCGAGCGTGACGAGCCTGTCGCACGAGCTGGGGAAGCGGGTCAGGGTCGCTGATGTTCTTCCGGTCGTGGAGCGCAGGATCGTCGACGAGCTGAACCGGGCAGTCGTAGCAGCGTGAGCACCTCATGACGATCGCTCCGGAGGGCCGCAAGCTGCTGCGCCTGGAGGCTCGCAACGCCGAGATCCCGATCGAGCGCAAGCCGCCGTGGATCAGAACGACGCTGCGCACCGGGCCGGCCTACACCGAGCTGACGCAGCTGGTGCGGCGCGAGGGGCTGCACACCGTCTGCCAGGAAGCCGGTTGCCCCAACATCTACGAGTGCTGGGAAGACCGCGAGGCGACCTTCCTCATCGGCGGCGACGCCTGCACCCGCCGCTGCGATTTCTGTCAGATCGACACCGGACGTCCGCAGCCGTTGGATCCCGACGAGCCGCGACGCGTCGCGGAGTCGGTCGCCCAGATGGGTCTGCGCTACGCCACGGTCACCGGGGTCGCCCGTGACGACCTTCCGGATGAGGGCGCGTGGCTATACGCAGAGACCGTCAGGGCAATCCACCGGACTCTGCCGGGCTGCGGCGTTGAACTCCTCATCCCGGATTTCTCCGGCGACCCGGCGCTGCTCGGTGAGGTGTTCGGGGCAACACCCGATGTGCTCGCGCACAACGTCGAGACCGTTCCGCGCATCTTCCGCTCGATCCGACCCGGCTTTCGCTACGAGCGCTCCCTCGATGTGATTCGCCAGGCACGCATCGCAGGGCTGGTGACCAAAAGCAACCTGATCCTCGGCATGGGCGAGACCAGGGAGGAAGTCAGCGCCACGCTGGTCGATCTGCATAACTCGGGCTGCGAACTGCTGACCATCACGCAGTACTTGCGCCCGAGCCCGCGCCACCACCCGGTCAGCCGTTGGGTGAAGCCGGAGGAATTCGTCGAACTTGCCGCCGAGGCGGAGCAGGTGGGATTCGCCGGCGTGATGAGCGGCCCGCTGGTGCGTTCGTCCTACCGGGCCGGGCGGCTGTACGAGCAGGCGAAGCGAGCTCGAAGCTGAGACACAAATGCGTTCTGCCGTGTGAGATCTAGGACGCGAACCCACCGTCAACCACGCTTGCTATTTACGCCCGGGCCGCCAGTCCAGGCCCCACTCGTAGGCGGCGTCGAGCTTGTCCTGGGCACCCTCGATGTAGCGCACCTCGCGCTGGACGGTGAGGTCGCCGCCGGAGTTCTGCAGGAGTGCGATCGAGCAGGTGCGCGCACCGGGCCGGGTCTCATCCAGCACGATCTCGATCGGCTGTCCGGTGACCGGAAAGAGGGTGACGACGGCTTTCGCCTCATCCCATGCCGGCGTGCCCTCGTAGATGAACGCGAATACCAGGATCCGGCGGATCTGCGCGACGTGGTCGAGGTTGACGAAGAGGGTCTCCCCCGCCGCGCTCGATCCCGTGCGGTCGTCGGCGTCGAGCTTGACGAAAGGCGGGGCATCGAGGCTTCCGAAAGAATTGCCCAACGCCTGGACGACGCCCTTGGTGCCATCGGTGAGCTCGTAGAGCGCGGCCAGATCCAAGTCGATTCCGCCGCCGCCGGCCGAGCCCATCAGCTTCTTGAAGAAGCCCCCGCTGGAAGCCGGTTTCGCGGTCCAATTCAGATTGACCCGCAGCTGACCGTGGGCGCTGCCACCCTTGGACAGCGAAACACTGGGCGCCGACTTGGTCAGCGTCAGTTTGGACAGTGAAACCCCATCGCTCATGCGACATCCACTCCGAAGTCGATGGCGATCCCGCGCAGACCGCTCGCGTAACCCTGGCCGACGGCCCGAAACTTCCACTCGTTGTCGCGGCGATAGACCTCGCCGAAGATCATGGCCGTCTCGGTGGAAGCGTCCTCTGACAGGTCGTATCTGGCAAGTTCGCTGCCGTCCGCGCGGTTGACCACCCGGATGTAGGCGTTAGCAACCTGGCCGAATGACTGGCCGCGAGCCTCTGCCTCATAGATCGACACCGTGAAGACGATCTTCTGCGCCTCGACCGGCACCAACGGCAGCTCGACATTGATGACCTCGTCATCGCCTTCGCCCTCGCCGGTCAGGTTGTCGCCGGTGTGCTCCACCGATCCCTCCGGGCTCTTCAGGTTGTTGAAGAACACGAAGTGCGCATCCGACAGCACCTTGCCATTGGCCCCGGTCAGCAGCGCGCTGGCATCAAGATCGAAATCAGCACCCGTCGTGGACCTGGCGTCCCATCCGAGTCCGACCGCGATCGAGGTGAGGTTGGCCGCGCTCTTGGACAGGGAGACGTTTCCACCCTTGGTGAGGGCGACGCTCATGGACTCCTCCGCAGATATGCCGGCAGTCGGGTATGCAAAACCTGCTAAATCTTCACGCGCCATCGCGTGATCACGCAGCCTACGCGCCTCCTATTGGCGTTCAGCCGTAGTCTCACAGCATGGCGAGGAAGGGTGCGACACCGCCCGATACCACTGGTGGTACGAGCGCGCGAGCGGCGAAAAAGGCGGCCAAGAAGCTAGGCCCTGACGGGCAGCCCAAGCAGGGCCGCATCAAGCAGATGCGGCTCGTCTTCGGGATGACGCGCCAGCGCGACCCCCAGCTGATCTGGTGGCTGCTCGGATCGTTCCTCATCCCTGTTGCCATCGGAGTGCTGCTCGGGTTCCTGCTCAAGCCGCTCTGGCTGTGGATTCCTTTCGGCATCATCTTCGGGGTTCTCATGGCCCTGAACGTCTTCGGACGCCGAGCCCAAAAGAGTGCCTTCGCTGAGATGGAAGGCCAGCCCGGCGCCGGGATCAGCGTGGTGCAGCGCATGCGGGGTGACTGGCGGGTGACCACGCCGGTACAGATCAACCGCAATCAGGATCTGGTCAGCCGAGTGGTGTGCCGCGCCGGCGTCATCATCATCGCCGAAGGTCGCGGACGAGGGGCCCGAGACCTGCTCGGAGCCGAAGTCCGCCGGGTGCGCAAGGTCGCGGGTGACGCGCCGATCATCGACATCATCGTGGGCAACGGCGAGGGGGAGGTACCGCTGGCCAAGCTGCGCACCACGATGATGCGCAAGCGCCGGGTGCTGCGCCGCAACGAGGTCGATGAGCTCTACCGCAGGCTGGCGGCCATCGGCACGATGAACCTGCCGATCCCCAAGGGGCCCATGCCCACGCGGATCCCCCGCGGTGGTAAGGCTCGCTAGCTGCTCCTAGCGCCGCTTCTTACGCCGGGAGGCGTTGGCCGGAGTCTTCTTGGGCTGCCGGGCGGGGCCAGCAGTCTTTCCGGCCGGCTGCGGGGTCACCGACTGCGATTTCGGGCCTTGAGACTTGGCCGGCTGGGTCGCCCGAGCCTTGTTCGGGTCGACGACCACCACAGTTCCCGAGGCCCGGTCATGCAACCCGCGGCGGTCACGGTCCCAGACCACCGGCGGTATCAGCGCCCCCAGCAGCACTGTCCGCAGCAGGATCCACCTAAAGCCCGCCAATCCGTCGCCGTCGACGCGGATCACGCGGATGTTGAACATGCGCTTGCCCAGGGTCTGCCCGTAGATCGAGTCGAAGATCAACTCAATCAGCAGGAACGTCAGCAGCACCGCGATGTTGCGCGAATCGAGCGTGTAGCGGGCGCCGAAGAGGTAGGGCACGCCCGAGACGAGGTTCGCCACGATCGCGTCGATGATGAAGGCGCCAACCCGGGCCCCGGTGCTGGCCATCGACCCCGGGCCCTCGGCAGGAAAACCGAGGCGGACGCCGGGCGGATCGCCCGCCGGAATCGGGGGGCCGGAGAGCCAGCCGCCGATCGCCCGCGCCATGTCTCAAGGTTACGTTCGCGGATCGGGCAGCGCAGCGGGGCCGACTCTCAACACACCCCAAACCGGGGTTGCCCCCCTGCGGACCTCACGGTCTATGTTCATCACGGGCTCATCGCGGAGACCCCAGCGAGTGGAGGGTGTGCATGTTCAGCAATCAGGACGAAGTACTGCGCTACCTGAGCGACAACGAGGTGGAATTCGTCGACGCCAGGTTCTGTGACCTGCCGGGCATCATGCAGCACTTCACGTTTCCGGTGTCGAACTTCGGCCCCTCCGTGTTCGAGGACGGCTTGCCGTTCGACGGATCGTCCATTCGCGGGTTTCAAGCCATCCACGAGTCGGACATGTTGCTGCTGCCGGACCCGACTACCGCGTACATCGACCCGTTCCGTCAGCACAAGACGCTGAACATGAGCTTCTTCATTCACGACCCGCTGACCCGCGAGTCCTACAGTCGTGACCCCCGCAACATCGCCCGCAAGGCCGAGCAATACCTCGCCGGCACGGGGGTGGCCGACACCTCCTACTTCGGTCCCGAGGCCGAGTTCTACATCTTCGACGATGTCCGCTACGACTACGAGCCCAACGGGTCCTTCCACCAGGTCGACTCGATCGAGGCGGCGTGGAATTCCGGCCGCGAGGAGCCCGGCGGCAACCTGGGCTACAAGCCGCGCTACAAGGGCGGCTACTTCCCGGTGCCACCGACCGACCACTTCACCGACCTGAGATCTGAAATGGTCAAGGTACTGATGGCTACGGGCATCGACGTCGAGATGCAGCATCACGAGGTCGGTACGGCTGGCCAGGCAGAGATCGACTTCAGGTTCGGCACTCTGCTCAAGACCGCTGACAACCTGATGACGTTCAAGTACATCGTCAAGAACGTGGCCCACGACGCCGGCCACACGGTGACGTTCATGCCCAAGCCGCTCTTCCAGGACAACGGCTCCGGCATGCACGTTCACCAGAGTCTCTGGAAAGGCGGGGAACCCCTTTTCTACGACGAGGTCGGCTACGGAGGTCTGTCCGATCTGGCCCGTCATTACGTAGGTGGGCTGCTCAAGCACGCGCCGTCGCTGCTCGCCTTCACCAACCCGACCACCAACTCCTACCGGCGACTGGTCCCGGGCTACGAAGCTCCCGTCAACCTGGTCTACTCCGCCCGCAACCGGTCCGCCTGCTGCCGTATCCCGCTCGCGGGCACGTCTCCGAAGGCCAAGCGGATCGAGTGGCGCGTACCGGACCCGAGCTGCAACCCGTATCTCGCGTTCTCCGCGCTACTCATGGCGGGACTCGATGGCATCAAGAACAAGATCGAGCCGCCGCCGCCGGTCGACAAGGACCTCTACGAGCTGCCGCCGGACGAGCTTGCCGCAGTCGCACAGGTGCCGGGCAGCCTGGAGAAGGTGCTCGAGGAGCTCGAGGCGGACAACGAATACCTGCTCGCCGGCGGCGTCTTCACTCAGGACGTCATCGATACCTGGATCGACTACAAGCGGCTCAACGAGGTCGACCCCATCCGGCTGCGGCCGCATCCGTACGAATTCCAGCTGTACTACGACATCTGATCTTGACCGATCTGGACCTGCGCATAAACCGGAAATGGCCGGTGACAGCGAGAACGCTCTCGGTGTATCTCCCCGGTTACTGGCTATTTCTCTGCCTCTTGTGATGGGTGATGGGGTGCTATAGCGACTCTTGGGAAGGGGATTGAATCAGATGGCGCTTGCGGGTTGGTGATTTGATTTCGCGTTGCTGTTTGGCTAGCAGCGTTGTTTACGTGGTTGGGCTGGGGTGGTAGCTGGAGACGGCGCGCTAGAGACCACAACTCGTCTTGACGCCTCAAAGCTCGGAACGAGACCCAAGATTCCGTTCTCAATTCTGAACGAGGGTCCGCAGGATCTGGACTCAATCGTGATCTACAGACCGAGGACGTCGGACGGTGTCCACTACCAACTTGCTGTCGAGGGAAGCGACTTCGCTCAGGATGAGATCGAGGTTGGCCCGCTGTCGCTGGGACATGAAGCGCGGTTCGTATTAAGTGTCGGAACCGCGGAGTCGCTGCCGGACTTTCGTGTGCGTGTTGAGTGCCGCTCGGGCCGAGACAAATGGAAGTCAACGCGCCTTCTTGAGGTCATTGAATCCCCCGGGGCCTACCTGGTGTAAGCCTGTCGCCCCATGCCTTCTTAAAGGAGCGCGCCGGCTGACCACCGGGGGGGCCAGGTGCGGCCGGGGGCTTTCCTTTACCCGCACTTGCTAAGGCAATAGGAACTGGCGAATGGTGTTGATTTCGGCGTCAGACTGGTAGCCGAGGTTCCAGAGAACGCGATCCTGAGCGTGCTCGGCCGGTCGCAATCCCTCGCGTGGTCGATGTGCGTCATTCCAACGCCGACGGCGATGTAAAAGCCGTCGTAGCCGGGATGGCAGCGGCCCTGGACCCGGCCGTACCGGGACGGACCCCGACCATGGCGACGCTCGACGATGTCACCGGCCTTGAAGTCCACGCGGCAGACCGTAGTCGACGACTACGACGACAAAGCCGCTCGTCACCACTGTCGACTTGGACCCGCCAGGTTGTCACCGCCCGTCGGGATGGTGAGGCCAGTCGTAGCCATGTACCGCTCGATCGGATAGCTGCCGCCGTCCGTCATCTGCTGAAGCAATCTGGCCAGCTTGAAGTCCCACTCGGTTACCTCGACCGAAACAGGGTTCCGCGGAATGGGCAAATAGCACTTGAGTCCGTCGACATTCGCAACCACCACGCGTTCGACCGGCTGCCCTGCATACAACACCTCGACGTACTCGGTCCGATTGTTTTCAGGCGAAGTGACACGGTTTGACCAATCCTCATCGAGAGATTCCACGGAGACGCGGCCCCAGCGCAGCCTGACCAACATGTCCGGCTTGTAGACCGCTCGATAGCCCCATTCGTCGCCTTCGTCCAGCGGAAGCAACACCTCCCACTCAGTTGGGTAGGAGTTACGCACCATGTCTTGAAGCTCGTGGAAGTTCACGCATTTAGTTTGGCAGTGAAAACCAACCGTTGGAAGACCTCAGGGGTGTTGCCGCCCGGCCGGGTTTCCGATCCGGCCGGGCGGCAGAGAATGGGCAGGAGATTCATAGCCGCAGAAAAGAACGAAGGACGGCTCGGCTCCTTCGCTCCGCACGGGCTGAAACTTGACGAAAGGACCCGCACGGTGACGTTGACCCAAACGTTTGTCAGCGGCGGCGCCAGCGCCAACGGCGGCGGGAACCACCGAGATCCGGCGAGACCATCACGACGTTGGGCGTCTCCGCCCGCTGGTGCCGCTCACGGTCCTCGATGTCCATGCACTCGGACACCCAGCGCAGCGTCTCCTGGACGGTATGGCCGCCGTTTTCGAGGCCATCGAGCTCCCACATCTCGGCCGGGTTCAAGGTCATGCCGAGGCCCCGCCGTCCTCGCCACGGTCGATCATCGTCGAGGTCGAGGAACCGCCGTCGATGATCTGGGTCTGGATGTGACCCCAGTTGCCGCCCACGACCTGGTCCTGGATGACCCGCCCGAACGTGGTGACGTCCTGGCCTGAGACGTCGAACGCCTCCTGGACAAGGTCGGTGGTCCCGGTGTCGAGATACACGTTGCCGAACACCGGCTCGCAGATCCCGCCGAGCGGTGTCGACACGATCGGCAGCGTCATCGGTACGAGTTCCCGCGGGAGTACCGGCGGCCACGTTCCGCAGCCTCGGCCTTGTCGCGGGCGCGCACGGCCGCCTCCGCCTTGACGCGCGCGCGTTCCACGGCCAGCCGGGTGTCCTCGTATTGCCGTAGTTCGTTGCGCTGTGCGCGGAGGATGTTGGCCCGCTCCTCGAGCCTGTCGGCGCGGCTGTGGCCATCGCCACGGGCACGCTCCTGCCGGGCGTCCTCCATGTCCGAGAGCGCGGCGACCGTGGCGAGCCACTCGGCCGTGGTCGGAACATGGCGGCCGGTCAGCTCCATGAATGCGATCTGGTCTTCGTGCTCCTGCTGGTGGGCAGCAGCGGCCTCCTGACGCTCTTTCTCGGCCTGGTCGATGCGCTGGTCTTCCAGAGCCATTGCCCGGTATGCCCGCTCGAGGCCGGACCCCGGCTGAGGCAGCTGGTCGAAGATTGTCTCGTACATTAGTTTTTCCCTCCATTGATTGCGAAGGCGCAGGCGGCTAAAGCCGCGGCCTGCGTTTCCGCATAGATTTGTGATGCGTTGCTTGGAATCGGTGTCAACGTGGCACCATTAGCCGCTTGCTGCGGACTTGGATTAACAATCGGTAGGTTAGTCACTCTCGAGCCCTTTCGATAGCCTTACTTATTGTCCGCATTTTCCTTTCATTGTCGATGAAAGATCGGAATTACTGTCACGTCGTCGGGTGATAGCCCTTCCGCATTGGTCGGGTCACCTAATGCCCACACCGCGAGCTCTGCCGCGGTTCAGCGGCGAGAGGTCGACACCCGCATATCTGTCGACCGCCTGGGCTCCGGCGAGTTTGCGTTCGGCTGCCTGCCGTCCTGCTTCGTCGAGCGCCGAATGGCCTTTGAGTTTCAGCGCCCCGTCCGCAAGCAGGTCCTGAAACGTGCCGTGACAGACGGCCATGGAGTGCGCGTCGGCCAGCTTCAACGGCATCCCCTCGGCCTGCAACCCGGCGACCAACGTTGCCGATGGGCTGCGCGGGTCGATGCCGATGGTGTCGATCGAGTTCTTGGTCCAGAGCGCAATGAGCGCCGGGACCGCCGAAGCGCCCGGGACGGGTCCAGCAACTCCACCACCACCTTGCCGGTCACGCCCACACCCGCCAGCGCCACCCATGTACGGGACCGGTCGACCGCGACCTCAACACCTAATGCTTTCCACTTCACGTTGGCTCTCCTATTCCTTTCGCGGTTGCGGGCGACCCGTAGGTAGGCCCCTGCACGTCTGTTACAGCTGGAATGCGACGGCAGTCGACGACCACCCCCGCCGTCGATCCACGGGGTGTCGATGTGGTCCAAATCCCACGCTTGGCCCGGAAAAATCGGGTGGCCGCAACGGGCGCACGGCCGTCCGAAGACCGTCTTCGCGACAGCGCGTCGCTCGCGAGCGTGGTCACCCCTCCTCATCCCGCGCCGCCTCCCAAAGGTCGCGGCGGAAGACCTGCCAGCCTCGCCGGCCGGATCTGGCCACGTGTTCAGATAGGCGCGGCGAAATTCGGCGATGCCCATGTTCGCGAGGTCGGCACGCACCGTCTCGACGTCGATGGTGCGGCCCAACGCGGGCATCGCGGCCCGCCAGACGTCCTCAGAGGTCGGGTCAGCCTCATCCGGTGCCGACCAGTCAAAGCAGCACAGGCCGTCTGACACGCCCATCTCAGCCGCAGCCCGGCCAGCGTCCAACTTCGAGCGCCACCACGTCGACCGTGACGTCCCCGCCGTCGACATCGCCCACAGCTGCGCGTCCCGCTTGGTCGCCATCGTCGGGCGCACGGCCTGCTCGAGACGGGAGTCCTGGTGAATCCACGCTTCATCGACCACGACGAGATCCGAAGTCTCACCATGTCCCGCCGATTCGGTCGCACTCAACAGCTGCAACGTCGAGTCGTTATCGCAGGTGATCTGCTCAGCGCCGAAGCCGCGGAAGAGTGTCACCCGCTCCGCGAGCGGACTGTGCGACAGCCGCGGCCACCACGACGACAGCAGCTTTTCGCGGGCTGCCGATCTCGTTTGAGCCGAATACAACACCCTCGCACCGGGCGTTTCGAGCATCCGCCAGACCATCAGCGCCAACGACATCGAGCTTTTGCCGCTCTGACGGGGCACCGAGACGCACACATCCCGGTAGGCCATCCGGCCACCCGCACGCTCGAGCGAGACGTCCAAAACGGCCCTCTGCCAGGGCAGGAGGGTCAGCCCGAGCTGTTTGGCGACCATCCCAACGTCACGCCCGGACGTCCGACGACGGGTCCTCGGGCTCGCGTAACGCGGCGGACAGCCCGCCATCACAGCGAAATCCGTGTGTGTGTACGCGCCGACCCCGGAGTCTTCACCGCGTGCTGCCGTTCCCATTGCGATAGTCGGCGGCTCATGGGCGGTCCCACGACGGGACGTTCAGCAGGGTGTCGACGGCATCGCCTTGGCCTTGTTGCGGTCACGTCGTGCTTGGCGTTGTAGGCGGTCACCATCGCGGCAACTCGCGCAGCAAAACCCGGCCAGGCGCGGTTGCTGTGATCGATCCACGCGGAGCACCAGTCGCAAGTAACCGCGCTCACGACGCGACCCGCTGATCAATGACGGTGCCGGTGATCCCGTGTGAGTGGAGCAGAGCAACGGCCGCGGTCGTGTCTTCTCGCGTAAGTTCGCTACCTGCGCTACCCGCGTTACCGTGCAGGTCAGCGTAGGTGGATCGGTAGCGGTCAGGTTCGAGGTAGCGGACGCGAGTGCTACCGATTCGCTGAGTGCTACCGATTCCGGCTCTGTCACGTGCGGCGTAGCACTGGTAGCGGTGGTAGCGGTCTCTGCGGGCAGGTACCGACTCCACGGGTCGTGCAGGTCCTCACGGCGGTAACCGCGGCGGTTGACACCGTCGACCTTCACCTGAGTCGGATGCACGCCGTACGTGCTGAGTCGACGACTAAGACCACGCGCATCGAGCGGCTTGCCACGTAGATCAGCCCAGGGCGATTCCTCGAGGTCGACGAGGCGTGCGACCAGATCATCTGTGTGGCGGCGGTCGACATCACCGAACACAGCGCGGAGATCGCCGAGCAGACGGACACCGAGACTGGCGCTGCTGGTCGAGCTGGCGTTGCCGATCAGCTCGAGGCAGGCAGCACGAGCCCGCTGCGGCCAGTCACCGCCAGCGGCGTCGGCGACCGCAAGCAGCGGTTCCCACACATCGGCCGGCCGATCGGTCACGCCTTTCGGCATGGTCGGCTCGGCGATGGTGAGCATGGTGCTGACCGAGGCGGCCCAGGCCGCCAATTCGGCGTGTTGGTGGGGGTGGGTGTTGGGGTGGCGGCGCGCTTGGGCACTGTGCTGCTGTGGCGTCGTGGGAGGCGGGGCAGAGAGCGTCTTGCGTTTTGAGTTGCTGCGGCTTGGCGGCGCGTGAGCGTTAGTGCGCGCGTCTTGTGTTTTGCTTTGGGTGTTCGCTCGGCTCGTGAGCGCTGTGTCGGTGTCGTCGTGGTGGGGAGCCGGGGGGTGCGGCTGGCGCAGCGTTGCGAGCGCTGAGCTCGAGGGTGCGGCTGGCCTGCGCTCGGTGACGCAGCCGGCGCGGCGTCGTCGGTCGCGTGGTTGGCGGAGAGAGTGCTGCGTCGGCGCTGGCGTGGGGCCGTGTGGTCAGGTGTGGCGCGTTGGGTGCGGCGCAGGTGGTGGTGTGCGTGGCGCTGCTGCTCGTCGGCGTCTGGGCGCTGAGGGCTCGACACGGCGTGTCTCGGCAGCGCGTCGCTCGAGACGTGGCGGCGTCGCGCGAGCGCGTGCGCGGGGAGCGGCGGTCGTAGAGCTGGCGAGCGCGCATGCGGCGGGTGGGGCGTTCGCTCGGCGAGGTGCTGCGGCGTCGGAGCGAGGCTGGCGCGCTCGCAGCGTTGCGCGCGGGTCTCGCGGCGCTGGCGTCGGTGGGGTGTGCGCGCGTGGTCGGCGCGAGGCTCGCTGCGCGCGGCTCTGCGGCGTCGTGGCGGGCGCGCCGACTGGCTCGGCGGTGCTGGGTGGTCGGTGGGGAGGGTTGGTGCGCGGTCTCGGCGGGCGTGGCGCGGCGCGGTGTCGCTGCGCGAGGTCGGCGTTGCTGGGTTGTCGGGGTCGGGTCGGGTGTTGTGTTGGTGTGGGTGTCGGTGGCGGTGGGGGGCTCGTTCCGGGCGGTGGCGCGCTGGCGTGTTGCGTCGCGGCCTCGGCGTCGGCGCGCTTGCGGGTGGCTCCGTCCTCGCCTGGTTGCGTCGTCGAGTGTGCGTTCCGGCGCTCGGCGTCGGCGGCTTGCTGCGTGCTGGCGTGTCGTCTCAGAGTTTGTTGTTCCGCGTCGGTTTCGGAGAGCTAGTGCGTCGCGCGTGCGTGTGGTGCGAGAGCGTAGAGAGCGGGGGGGCGGGCGCGGTCGGGGGTTGGTCGGTCTGCGCGTCCCTGGTGTCGTGTGGTGTGCGGGTGGCGCGGGGGGTGTCGGTGTGTTGGCGTCGGCGGGTCGCCGCTCCCGGCTGTGCGCGTGCGCGGTCGTGCGGGTTGGTGGCGGCTGTGCGTGGCGTGGCGCTGGCGTCGCGTCTCTCTGGCGGTCGCGCGGTGGTCGTCGCGTCGGGGTGGTGGGTGCGTGCGCGCGTGCGGCTGGGTGCGGTCTGCCGGGCCGGCGTCTGTCCCGGTGCGGTGGTCGTCCGGTGCGGGCGCTGCGGTGGCGGGGGCGGTGGCGGCGTTGTCGGCGGGGCGGGCCGCTGGGTGTCGGTCGCGCCGCCGGCGGGCGTTGTCGCAGGGCGCGCGTCGGTGCGGCCGCGGGCAGCGGGGGGTGTCGCCGGGCGGGGGGTCTCGTCTCGCGGTCGCGGTCCTGCGCGCTCGTCCTCCGCGGGCGAGTGCGGCTGCGCCCCCGTGTTCGTCGGGTACGGCTGGGCGGTGCGGTCCACCGGCGTGGCTCAGAGGTCTGGAGCCGCGCCGCCTCGCGGGTGCTCCGTCACGTCTCCCGATCTCGCTGCGAGCGTCGCGCGGGCGCCGCCAGCGTGCGCGGCGCGCCGTCGCGGCCGAGGTCGCTCGCAGGTCACCCCGGCCGCCGACCGGTCAGGCGGTCCGACGCGCGCCGAGCGGTCCGGTCGTGGCCCGCGGCCGCTGGTCGGGCAGGCAGGGCGAGTCCGGCCCCCCCGCCGACGTCGACCCCCGAGGTCGGGCGAGTCCAGCGCCAGGTCAGATGTCGCACGGCCGCCAGCGCGCCGCCAGGGCGGAGTCAGGCCGGCCGCGCCGGCCACAGGTGACGGCGCCACCCGCCACCCGGCGCGCGTGCGCGCCGGCCGCGACGCGGCGACCCCCCGGGCCGACCACCGACAGAGACCGCCCCACCACGACGAACACCCCCCGCCCACCCCCCGCGAACCGCCCGCCCACACCCCCACCCACACAACCAGAAACAACAACCCCACCCAAAACCAAACAAAAAAAAAAATACGACATCTGAAGACCTCGGATCCGGGCTCCGTCATGCTGAGACGTCGTCAGGGCGTCGTGTCAGCATGACGGAGGGCAGGACCAGGTGAACGCAAAACCGCAGCCGGGTGTCGACTGACCGACTCCGTAGCCCCGAACTGTCAGGGGGCTGTAGGAGAATGACCGGGTGGTCTCCGATCCTCTCGCCGCCGAACGCGCGGTCGAAGTGGCGGAGGAGACGCACGACCCGGATGCCGTTCATGTAGCCAAAGAGAAGCGCCGCCGCACCTGGTACTTCGAGGTCGCGCTGATCCTGGTCGGCTACTACCTCTACTCATGGGTCCGTGGGCTGGTAGAGGGCCACGAGTCGGCGGCGTACAAGCATGCGTGGGACATCATCCGCATCGAGCGCTGGCTGCACATCTTCCACGAGAAGGCGATCAATCACTTCGTGGCCGGTCAGCACTGGCTCGCGTACATCTCCAATTACTGGTACGCGATCATGCATTTCCTGGTGATCATTGTGGTGGGGATCTGGATCTACCGCAGCCATCCGGAATGGGCCAGACAGCTTCGGACTGCGTGGTACTGCATGAACGTGGTGGCGCTGCTCGGCTTTGCCTTCATCCCGTTGGCTCCACCGCGGCTGCTGAACGAGGCGCCACCCCAGCTGGTGAATCACGAGAGGTTCGGCTTCATCGACACGGTGGTGGATTTCCACACCTGGGGCTCCTGGGGCTCGAAGTCGGTCTCCAAGGATGCCAACCTCTACGCCGCCATGCCGTCGATGCACATCGGCTGGTCGCTCTGGGTCGCCATTTCGGTGGTACTGCTGGCCCGCCGTACCTGGGTACGCGTCCTGGGAGCGCTTTATCCGGTCGCCACGCTCTTCGTCATCGTCGGCACCGCTAACCATTATTTCCTGGATGCTTTCGGCGGGGTCGTGGCCTGTTTGGGGGGCATTCTGATGGCCAGATTGATCACCCGACGGCGGGTTTTACCCCCGTGGCACAGGCAGAACCCGACGTCGGCAGCAAGCTCACCGTCAGGTCAACCGGACCGGGCCGGGCAGCTCTGACGTAGGTCCAGTCCCCGTCGCGGGCGAGGCAGCCGTTGTTGGTACGCAGCCACCGCGACCAGTGGAGCGCCAGCACACCCGCGGCCCCCGCCCGCGGGGCATTGAGCCGCACTGAGGACTGGCCGACAGAGGTGGGTTTCAGATCGCCGCTGACCAGCGGAGCGGGCTTGGTGACGGCGTAAAGCGTCCAGTCGCTGTCCTGCCAGACCGGGACCAGGTAGCCCAGACCCTTCTTGATCAGCCGGGCTTCGGCCGTCGCCGCGAAGTCGAGCTTGGCGTTCGGCAGCGCGACCCAGCCGACCGCGTAGTCATCCAGGAATTGCCGGTAACTCGCCGGATCCAGCTTCGCGCGGCCATAGAAAATCGGATTGCGGGCGCTGTCGACCTGACGTTCCCACCCCCGAGCCAACGGAAATTTGGTCGCCACGTATGCCGATGACCAGTGCGTACGCGGGTCGACGACTTCTATCCGGCGCGTCCCGTCCCACCGGCGATCCAGCTCGGCGAGCAATGGCGTGTAGAACGACCGCTCGGCACTCGGGTCGAACGATCTGCGCAGCTCCTGGGTGAGGTTGCGTTCCGGCCACCAGATCAGCGGAACGGCGATCAGCGCGACCGCCAGGGCAGGTAGTGGTGAGTACGCGAGCAGCACTGGGAGACCCCAGAGCAACGCCAGGCGTTCGGCATTACTGCCGACCGGACTGGTAACGAAATACGCCAGCAGCACCAGCACCGTGGAGCCGATGGCGCCCCACCGGACGACGCGGGCGTTGCGGCCGTAGAGCGCAGCAATCAAGCCGACCGAGGCGCACAGCGATGGTTTCACCGCATCCCAGGTGTCAGGCATGCGACCCGGCTCAGGAAAGAGCACCGACACTGCAAGCACGGGCACCGCTGCCGCCACGGCAAGGACCACACCGCGACGGCGCCAGCCCGGCGCGATCAGGATCAGCACTACAGCCGCGACCCCGAGAAACAGTGCCGCGACGGGACTCGCCAGCCCACACAGCGCCACGGCCAGTGCGGCCCACCAGGTCCGTCCGACAGCGAGCAGTCGGAGCCCTCCCAAGGCCAGCGCGACCCCGACCGCGAAGGTGGTGCGACCGGCGAACAGGTTCGCGAAAGCCAGCACCGTGAAGGCAATGCTGGCCAGCATGGGCCGAAGTGCCCCGCGCAGCAGTAGCGGGAAGATCACCGCGGCGATCACAGTGGCCACCGCCCCCACCAGCGCCACCGAGAAGACGTGCATCAGCGGGGGTACGAGCACGCTGTATCCAGGGGTGTGGACACCGCCGAACCACCCGGTCCAGTAGATGAACGCGCCCGCCGTGTCGGCGCGCGCGGTCTGCGCGGCCAGGTCCGGCACCGCCGGCACCCAGATCAGATAGACAACCGCCAGCACCAGCGACAGGCCGCCGGCGACGACTTGCGGGCGTGTCGGCCGGGCCGGTTGCGCCCTTTTCATCAACACGTCAGGAGGCGCGCAGGAACTCCCGCACCGTCGAGGCGACGATGCCGGGAGCGGCGCGCGTGAGTCCGGCGCCGTATCCGGGGAGGGTGATCATCTCGACGGTCGCCGGATCGACGCACCGGCCCAACGCCGTGACGATCTTTTCTCCGAAACGCGGCGCCAGCCGGCGGTCACGGGCTCCCCACAGGACGAGGCTGCGCTCCGGTCGCGGCACTCCGCTCACCTCGCCAGCGCTCAAGTACGAACGGCGGGCCTTGGAGGTGGCCGGCGGTCGGGGGTCGGCAAGCAACTGGAGGCGGCGGGAAGGCCCCGGGGCGGGGTGGGAAGGTCCGGCCGCCAGTGTCGACGGCCACGGACCCGAAATCACGACCAGCCGACGGATGAGCTCCGGCCTCGCCGCCGCCCAGGCAATCGCCAGAGTGGCGCCCCATCCTTCGCCCACGACATCGACCGGGCCGTCGATCTCCTCCAGCGTCAGCGCAGCCAATGTCGAGGCGACGGCGGCCAGGCCGTAAGAACCGCGCGCTTCCGATCCCCCGAAACCGGGCAGGTCGGGAGCCAGCATGCTTTGGTCAGCGGGCATGGCGGCGGCGACCTGACGCCAGCTGTCAGCGGCGCCATCCAGCCCGTGGATGAACATGATCGGCAGTTGGCTGGTGGCGCCGGAGCGGACCGCCAGCGCCTCGCCGAGTCCGCGCGGGCGATACAAAGCAATCCGGCGGCCGTCGGTAACGACCTCCTGCGCAGGTGGCCACGACGGCGCCGCGGCAGACTGCGGGGCGGCAGCCGGAGAGGTGGTCACTCGCCGACCCTACGGAAGACTTCTGTGGCCACGCTCCGGGCACGCCGACCCCGCTCGCGATGCTCAGCCAGCAGCGCCGCACCGTCCTCGCCGTACCCGAGCACCCGGGAAACCGCCATCAGCGGCCGGCCGCCTGACGGCAGGACGTCGGACGCCCGGCCCGTGGTGAGGACGACGGCGTTGCGCGCATGAACCACGGCCATCCACGCGCTGCGCAGCACCTGCGCCTCCTCCGGTGACAGCAAGCCGACGCCCGCTGCGGCGGCGAGCACCGGCAGGGTTGCACTCGTGCGCAGGCTGGGCACCTCAGCTCCGTGCCGCAGCTGCAAGAGCTGAGCCGCCCATTCCACATCGGTCAGGCCGCCTGGGCCGAGTTTGAGATGCAGCGTGCGGTCAACCGCACGCGGCACACGCTCGCGTTCCATCCGGATGCGCAGGCGCATGACCTCATCCACGGCTGCGGGCGACAGTGACCGGGGGTAGCGGATCTTGTCGGTCAGCTCGGCGAACCGCAGACCCACCGTCGGGTCGCCGACGATCAGCCTGGCCCGCAGCAACGCCTGGGCTTCCCAGCCGAGCGACCAGCGTTCGTAGTACGCAGCGTAGGAGGCGATCGAACGCGTCAGCGGCCCATGCCTGCCTTCCGGACGCAGCCCGGCATCCAACACCAACGCCGGGTCTGGACCGGGCACCGCAAGCAGCCGTCGCATGGTCTCAGCGACCTCGTGAGCGGCCGCGGCAGCCACCGAATCGGCCGGCGAGGGCCCTCCCGCCGGTGCGTAAGGCTCGTGGACGAAGAGGACGTCCGCGTCGCTGCCGTAACCGAGCTCGCGGCCGCCGAGACGGCCCATGGCGATCACCGCCAGCCGCATGGGCAGTCCGCCCGGCCTGCATCCACGATCGCCTTCCACACTGCGAACGGCCACCTCATAAGCGGCGGAAAGCGTGGCCTCAGTCGCCTCGGACAGCGCGGTTCCTACCTCGATGACGTCCAGCTGGCCCAGCAGGTCCGCGCAGGCGACCCGAAACAGCTCCAACCGGCGGGCGGCCCGAGCCACCCCTACCGTCGTCTGCCATGACTGGCCGAGCTCGTCGCGGCGCCGGACGCCGGCCAAGAGTCCGACCTCGAGCTCAGCACGGCTGCGGGGCTGCAGCTCGTGGCCCCCGGCCAGCAGCCGCACCGCCTCCGGCGCGCGGGTGAGCAAATCCGCTACGTAAGGGCTGGTGGCCAGCAGCCGGGCGAGTCGCTCGGCGGTGCCGCCGGAGACCGGAGAGCTGACACCTGCCTCATCACGCAGCAGTCGCAGATACCAGGGAGTGCTTCCGAGCGCATCGCTCACACGCCGGTAGGCGAGCAGGCCGGCATCGGGGTCGGCAGCGTCGGCAAAAGATTCGAGCATCGCCGGAAGGATCACTCGCTGGACCGCCGCGGTGCGGCTGACGCCGCGGGTCAGCGCCTCCAGATGACCGAGCGCCCTCGCAGGATCGGCAAAGCCGAGCGCCGTCAGACGCGCGCGCGCACTCTGCTGCGAAAGTCGGAGTGCTTCGCCCGACTCATCGCCCCCCGGGATGCGTATCTCGCCCTCGGGCAAGCGGGCGACCGCCGACAGCAGCGGGCGGTAGAAGAGCTTCTCGTGCAGCCTGCTGACCTCGCGGGCACGGCGCTGGCGCTCGGCCTCCAACGCCGGGCCGTCACGAAAGCCGAGGCTTCGGGCGAGCCAGCGAAGGGTGAACGGCTCGGTCGGGATCACGTGCGTGCGCCGCAGCCGCTGCAGCTGCAGCCGGTGTTCGACGCTGCGCAGAAATCGGTAGGCGGCTCCCAGTGCAAGCGCGTCGACACGTCCCACATATCCGCCGGCGGCAAGCGCTGCCAACGCCGGCAGGGTGGCCGCCTCGCGCAAACTTTCGTCGGTCCGTCCATGAACGAGCTGCAGCAGCTGCACCGCGAATTCGATGTCCCGCAGGCCCCCAGGCCCGAGCTTGACCTCCCGGTCGGCTTCGGTGCGGGGCAGTGACTTGACGACGCGGCGACGCATGGCCTGCACGTCGACCACGAAGTTCGGCCGCGAGGACGCCGCCCAGACCATCGGGGTAACAAGTGAGAGGTAACGGCGTCCCAGCTCCTCATCGCCGGCGAGCGGACGCGCTTTGAGCAACGCCTGGTACTCCCAGGTGTGGGCCCAACGGCGGTAATACGCCTCGTGACTGGCCAGCGTGCGTACCAGCGGTCCAGCTTTGCCTTCCGGCCGCAGGTTGGCGTCGATCGGAAACATCGAGCCCTCGGCTGTGACCGCGGAGCACAACGCGATGACATTCTCGGCGAGCCGGGTCGCGGTGCGCACGGCCTCGCGCTCGTCCGCTCCCGGCCCGGCCTCGGCAACGAAAATCACGTCTACGTCGCTGGAGTAGTTGAGCTCCCGGGCGCCGCACTTGCCCATTCCGATGATGGCGAACCGGACGGCCGGGGCGTCGGGTGGCAGCCCGGCGAAGGCGAGCTCCAGGGCCGCTCCCACCGATTCGGCCGCCAGGTCCGCCAGGTCCTCGGCGACCTCCTCGAGCCGGAGCTCACCCGTCAGGTCACGAGCGGCGATCGCCAACAGCCCGCGGCGATGCGCGAGCCGCAGACCGTCGGCGTCTTGCGGGCGGCCGAAGCTCGGGCGGGCGGCGGGGCCTGCCTGCGACCCGATAAGCCTCCAGTCCGCGCTATGGCGTACGAGATGGTCGCCGAGCGCCGCGCTGGCTCCGAGCACAGCGCACAACCGGCGACGCAAGAGCTCATCCGACCGCAGGGCGGGTAGCACCCGACGATCCACCGCGGCCAGCCGCGTCAGGGTCTCGAGGGCCAGGTCCGGAGAGGCGGCTCGGGCGACGGCATCGAGCACCTCGCGGGACAAGTCAAGCTGCTGAACCAGGGCGATCGCGCGTTCGGCGTCTTCAAATCCCATCCTCGCCATGACGGCGCGGGGCGAGCTGGTGCGCCCCGTGCCACGGCTCGGACCAGGCGGCTCGGGCGGGGGTTGAGGCTCTGAACCCGGTGACACCGGCTAGAGGATGGCGAGATACCGGTCAAGCTCGAACGGCGTGACCGTCCGCCGGTAGTCGTCCCACTCGGAGCGCTTGTTACGAAGGAAGTAGTCAAAGACCCCTTCGCCGAGCGTCTCGCGCACGAGATCGGACTTCTCCATGACGGCGATGGCGGCCGCCAGCGAGTCGGGCAACGCCTCGATACCGTGAGCTTCCCGCTCCTCACGGGTCAGCGCCGAGACGTCGTTCTCCGCGCCAGGCGGGAGCTCGTACCCCTTCTGCACGCCTTCAAGTCCGGCCGCGAGGACAAGCGCGAAGGTCAGGTAGGGGTTGCACGCCGAGTCGGGTGCCCGCAGCTCGACCCGGGTGGATTGGCCTTTGTTGGGCTTGTACATCGGCACCCGGACGAGCGCGCTGCGGTTGTTGGCTCCCCAGCTGACATAGGACGGCGCCTCCCCGCCCCAAGAGAGTCGCTTGTAGGAATTCACCCACTGATTGGTGACGGCGGTGATCTCCGCTGAATGCCGGAGGAGACCGGCGATGAAGGAGCGCCCCACCTTCGACAGGTGCAGCGGGTCATCCGGGTCATAGAAGGCGTTGCGGTCGCCCTCGAAGAGCGACACGTGGGTGTGCATCGCGGAGCCCGGCTGGTCGGCGTACGGCTTGGGCATGAAGGTCGCGTAGACGCCCTGCTGCAGCGCGACCTCCTTGACCACCAGCCGGAAGGTCATGATGTTGTCAGCCGTGGTCAGCGCGTCGGCGTAGCGCAGGTCGATCTCCTGCTGGCCGGGTGCCACCTCGTGATGGCTGAATTCGACGGAGATTCCCATCTGCTCGAGCATCGTGATCGCGTCGCGGCGGAAGTCGTGCGACACGTCGTGCGGAGTCAGATCGAAATAGCCACCCTGATCGACCGGCGGCGGCACCGGCTGCCCCTTTTGAGGGCGGTCGCGTAGCAGGAAGAACTCGACTTCCGGGTGCGTGTAGAACGCAAATCCGAGATCGGCCGCGCGACGCAGCGCGCGACGTAGGACATAGCGGGGATCGGCCGGCGAAGGCGAGCCGTCGGGGGTGAGGATGTCGCAGAACATCCTTGCGGTGCCGGGCGATTCTCCGCGCCAGGGCAGCACCTGGAAGGTGGACGGATCGGGCTTGGCAAGCACATCTGCCTCGTAGACCCGGGCAAAACCCTCGATCGCCGAGCCGTCAAAGCCGATGCCTTCGTCGAAGGCCCCTTCCAGCTCCGCGGGCGCGACGGCGACCGATTTGAGTACGCCCAGCACGTCGGTGAACCACAGCCGCACAAAGCGGATGTCGCGCTCCTCGAGTGTGCGCAGCACGAATTCCTGCTGCCTTTCCATAGGCGCACCCTATTGGTCTCACGTGTCGTACGGCTTTCGGCACGCAGGTAAGTTCAGCAAGTGAGCATGGCTGGGCGATCGGCTGGCAGAGCTGGCCGTTGCGCCACCGGTCTGGCGATGGCTGGAGTGCTCCTGGCGCCGGTGGCCTGTGCAACGACCACGGCAAGCGACACGTCACCCGCTTACGCCGTCCCTACGCTCTCCCCCACGCACTCCGCGGTCCCTCCCGCCGCCGAAGCAGCCGCCAGGCCGGCCAAACCCGTAGCGCCGGCCTGCCATCCCGCCTCACTCGAACGGCAGGCCGCTGCCACCCTGATCGTGGGACTGCCCGACACCACCAGCCCCACCGATCCGCTGGCACTTTCGATGCCCGCGCTCGGGGTAGGCGGTGTCTTTCTCGACGGCGGCAACGTGCAGAACGCCGATCAGGTACGCGCGCTCGTGTCAGCGATTCGCGCCCGCCGGGGTGCTCCGATGGTCGTCGCCACTGATGAGGAGGGCGGACGCGTCACGACGTTCGGCTCGATCCTCGGCTACCAACCGTCGGCCCGTGACGCCTCGCCCCTCGGGCCCGCCGAACTCCAAGCGCGCGCGACAACGCTGGGCCGCCAATTGCGCGCGCTCGGCGTCAACGTCGATTTCGCGCCGGTGCTCGACGTGACCGGCGGCCCATCGGATGCACCGATCGGCGACCGGTCCTTCTCCGCCGACCCCGCCATCGCATCCGCCGACGGTCTCGCCGTGGCCCGCGGGCTCGCGGCCGGGGGCGTCGCGCCAGTGCTCAAGCACTTCCCCGGGCTCGGCGGCGCTGACGGCGACACGCACGTGACGGCACCCGTGGTCACCAGCCCGGCCTGGGCCCTGATCTTCGGAGACATGAAGCCCTTCCTCGACGCGATCGACGCCGGGGCACCCGCGGTGATGGTGGGGCACGCCGAATATCCGGCCCTCGACGACTCCACACTGCCGGCCAGCCTGTCGCCGGCCATTTACTCCCGGCTCCGGTCAGCATCCTTTCGCGGCGTGACGGTCACCGACTCGCTCGGGATGGGCGCGGTCAACCTGCGTTTCGACTTCCCCGTGGCGGCGGTCAAGGCCCTGGCTGCCGGCGTGGACGGGCTGCTGACAACCGATGGCAATCAGGCCCTGCGAATGCGTGACGCGATCGTGACCGCGGTCCGCACACACCAGCTCTCAGCGGCTCGCCTCGCCGATGCAGCGGCCCGTGTCACCGCGCTGGGAGGCGGCGATCCGTATCCGCTCACCTGCCTGCACGTGAGCCTGCCGGCCCTGCGCTGACCGGGCCGTAGGCTCGAACATGTGCCTCAGCTACGGGTAGCCCTGGCCCAGCTCGACCCCAGGGTTGGAGATCTGGCGGGCAACGCCGATCTCGTCGCCGCCTGGAGCGCCAAAGCCCTGGATGCGGGCGCTCACCTGGTGGTCTTTCCGGAGATGTTCCTGACCGGTTACCCGGCCGAGGATCTCGTGCTCCGCAGCTCGTTCACCGCTGCCTGCCAGACGTCGTTGAACCAGCTGGCCTCGCAACTGGCGGATGAGGGGCTCGCGGATACTGCGGTCGTCGTCGGCTACCTCGACACCGCCGACGAGCCGGTACCGCGAGTGGGCAGGCCGGCCGGCGAGCCGGAGAATGCGTGCGCGCTGCTTTACGGCGGCCGGGTCGTGACCCGTTATGCCAAGCACCATCTGCCGAACTACGGGGTGTTCGACGAGGCCCGCTACTTCGTGCCCGGCGACCGCTTTCCGGTGGTACGCCTGCACGGCGTCGATGTCGGGTTCACCATCTGCGAGGACCTCTGGCAGGACGGCGGGCCCATTGCGGTGGCCTCCAAGGCCGACGTCGGACTGGTGCTCTGCATCAACGGCAGCCCCTACGAGCGGGGCAAGTCCTACAAGCGCGATCAGCTCGCAGGCCGCCGCGCTCGGGAGGCGGGCGCCACCTTGGCGTACGTCAACATGGTGGGCGGGCAGGACGAGCTCGTCTTTGACGGCGACAGCCTCATCGTGAACGAGGGAGGTGCCGTACTCGCCCGGGCTCCGCAGTTCGCCGAGACGCTCCTGATCGTCGACCTGGAGCTGCCCGCCGGCACCAGCGAATTCACCGGGCCTGTCGATGCCAGCGACGGCACGCGTATTCAGGTGGAACGCGTGGTCGTTTCTGCGGCGCCGCTCGATGCGTACGAGGCGCTGCCTTTCACGATCATCGACCGGCTCGACCCGGACGCCGAGCTCTACGCGGCGCTCGTGACTGGCACCCGCGACTACGTGACGAAGAATGGCTTCCGATCCGTCGCACTCGGGCTCTCGGGGGGCATCGACTCAGCCCTGGTCGCCACCATCGCGGTGGACGCGCTCGGGGCGGATGTCGTCCACACGGTGGCGATGCCCTCGGCCTACTCTTCGGGTCATTCCGTCAGCGACGCCGCCGAGCTCGCCGAGCGCCAGCACACCCGTCATCAGGTGCTCCCCATCGCAGGCCCGGTGGATGCATATCAGAGCCTGCTGGAGCTGACCGGCCTCGCCGAGGAAAACCTCCAAGCCCGAGTACGCGGAACGGCGCTGATGGGATTGTCGAACCAGCACGGCCACCTGATCCTGACGACCGGCAATAAGAGCGAACTCGCGACCGGCTTCTCCACGCTCTACGGCGACAGCGCCGGCGGCTACGCACCCATCAAAGACGTACCCAAGACGTTGGTGTGGCAGCTGTGCCGCTGGCGCAATGCCGTGGCACAGGCTGCCGGGGAGGTCGAGCCGATCCCGGTTCAGATCATCGAAAAGCCCCCGTCGGCAGAGCTTTCGCCGGGCCAGCTCGATTCCGACCGGCTGCCCGACTACACCGAATTAGACCTGGTGCTCGACGGCTACGTCGAACGCGACCTGGGTCACGACGAGCTGATCGCCGCCGGCTTCGACGCCGCACTCGTCGATCGGGTGATCCGCCTCGTCGACCTCGCCGAGTACAAGCGGCGGCAGTATCCACCGGGACCGAAGGTGACAGGGAAGGCCTTCGGTCGCGACCGTCGGCTTCCGATCACGTCGGCCTGGCGCGAACCTTCCGCGCGTCAGTAGGGGTCAGGCGCGGGCGATGCCCTCATCGCGCGCAGCCTGGGCCACCGCTGCTGACACCGCCGGGGCCACCCGCTCGTCAAAGACGCTGGGAATGACGCATTCGGCGCTGAGGTCATCGCCGACGACGGCCGCGAGGGCATTGGCCGCAGCCAGTTTCATGCCCTCGGTGATCCTGCTTGCCCGCACCTGGAATGCGCCCTTGAAGACGCCCGGGAAGGCGAGCACGTTGTTGATCTGGTTGGGGTAATCCGAACGACCGGTGGCGACGACAGCGGCGTATTTGTTGGCCACCGCCGGGTCGACCTCGGGGTCAGGATTTGCCATCGCGAAGATCAGCGAGTTCGGTGCCATGCTGGCGATCGCGCCCTCGGAAACCTTGCCGGCGGACAGTCCCAGGAAGACGTCCGCGCCGGCGAGTGCGTCTTCAAGCTGGCCGGCATGGCCCGCGTCGTTCGTGAGCGAGGTCAGCTCGGCCTTGACGTCGGTGAGGCCGGTGCGGCCATCGTGCAGCATCCCCTTGGAATCAGCGACTCCGATGTCACCGATGCCGGCGGCGAGCAGGATCTTCGTCACTGCGACACCCGCTGCCCCAGCGCCGGAAACCACGGCCCGAAGATCGCCGAGGCTGCGGCCGGTGAGCTTGGCCGCATTACGCAGCGCGGCGAGCACGACGATCGCGGTGCCGTGCTGGTCGTCATGGAAGACGGGGATGTCCAATGCGTCCTGCAGCCGGCGTTCCAGCTCGAAGCAGCGCGGCGCCGAGATGTCTTCGAGGTTGATGCCGCCAAAGCTTGGAGCCAGGCGCACGACCGTCTCGAAGAGCTCGTCGATGTCGGTGCAGTCGAGGCAGATCGGAACCGCATCCACGCCGGCGAAGTGCTTGAAAAGCAGCGCCTTGCCCTCCATCACCGGCATGGCTGCGGCCGGACCGATGTCGCCGAGTCCGAGCACCGCCGTGCCATCGGTCACGACGGCCACGGTGTTAGCGCGCCACGTATAGACGTCAGCGAGCTCGGGGTCGTTAGCGATGGCGGTGCACACCCTGGCAACTCCGGGGGTGTACGCCAGCGAGAGATCGTCGCGGTTGCGCAAAGGCGCGGTGATGCCGAGCTCGATCTTGCCGCCGCGGTGCATGGCAAACGCGGGGTCGGTATCGAGGATCGGCAGCGCGACATCCCGTGGGACCGGGTGCGCCTGCCCGTGACCGGGCGTAGCCGCAGGCGCGGTGGATGAGTCAGAAGGTGAAGTGGTCATCGTTCGTTCTTCCTGGTGAAGCGTGATGGGCAGCGGCGGCTGTCGCGCGGATTTAGCGCCTGTGGACTCATGTTGACCTGGGCAGGAGCCACCGAGGATCGCCCGGCGCTTCGATTTAGTCTGTCACGACTCCACGCGAAGTGAGGAAAGGCCACCATGATTCGTCCCGCCGAGGAAGCGGACATCCCCACCATTCTCGAGCTGATCCACGGTCTCGCCGAATACGAGCGGGCGGCCGGCGAGGTGGTGGCGACCCCCGACCTCCTGCGCGCCGCCCTCTTCGGTCCCGATGCAGTGGCCTCCTGCCTGCTCGCCGTCGCAGACGAAGCGCAGGCTCGCGGGCGGGACGAGATCGTCGGCTTCGCGCTGTGGTTCCGCTCGTTCTCGACGTGGCTCGGCACCGCCTCGATCTATCTCGAAGACCTTTTCGTGAGGCCGTCAGCCCGCGGCGGCGGCTTTGGGCGCGAGCTGCTGGCAGCCCTTGCCGCGATCGCCGTCGAGCGCGGATACGGCCGGGTCGAATGGTCAGTGCTCAATTGGAACGCGCCGGCACAGGGCTTCTACCGCCGGATCGGGGCCGCCCCGCAGGACGAGTGGACAGTCTGGAGGCTGTCCGGCGAAGCACTCCATGACCTGGGAAGAAGAACGGCGAAACCGCTGCCGGGCACCTGAGGTCGGTAGGCTGACAAGGCTTGGACCCGCGCCACGGCCAGAGGAGTGAGAGTGCCCGAATTCCGCAGTGAGCGCGACATCGTGCGGCTTCGCCTGCCCGCCGTCGGCGCCTACCTGTCCGTATTGCGGACGGCGACTGCGGGGCTCGCCGCGCGGTTGAACTTCACCCTCGAAGAGATCGATGACCTGCGGATCGCCGTTGACGAAGCGTGCGCGTTGCTGCTGCCTTCCGTCGTCCCCGGCGCTGATCTCGATTGCGAGTTCGAGCTGTCGCCTGACGAACTGCGGGTGACCGTGAGCGCCCAAACCCTCGACGGCGCGGAGCCGGCCCGCGATTCCTTCGCCTGGACGGTGCTCTCGGCTCTCGCCGGCGAAGTGGACAGCCGGGTCGATTCCTCCTCGCGCGTGAGCATTGATCTCGTCAAGCGCCGCGCCGCGGTTGTCAGCCCATGACCGTTGCCGACGGCGCAGCGCCTGTCGGACCGCCGAACCGGGCAGCGACGGACACCCCAGCGGATCCGATGGCTTCTCGGTCGGAGAATCCGACGGTCTCTCAGTCGGGGAATCCGACGGTCTCTGAGCAGCCCGGCGAGCCCGTCACCGTTCCCACCGCGACCAGATCGACGTCGGGCGATCGTGTCCGAGCCCGCGCACTCTTTGCTGAACTGGCGGCGAGCGAGCCCGACAGCCCGACGCGCGCACGCATCCGCGATGAGCTCGTCGAGATGCACCTGCCGCTCGTCGAATACCTGGCCCGTCGTTTTCGTAACCGCGGCGAGCCGCTCGACGACCTGATCCAGGTGGCCACGATCGGACTGATCAAGTCGGTCGATCGCTTCGACCTCGAACGCGGCGTCGAATTTTCGACCTACGCGACCCCCACGATCGTCGGCGAGATCAAGCGCCATTTCCGTGACAAAGGCTGGGCGATCAGGGTCCCCCGGCGGTTGCAGGAGCTCAAGCTCTCACTGACGAAAGCCACCAGCGAGCTCTCTCAAAAGCTCGGCCGCTCCCCCACCGTCGCGGAGCTGGCAGGCCACCTCGGCATGAGTGAAGAAGAAGTCCTCGAGGGCCTGGAATCGGCGAACGCCTACTCGGCGGTGTCTCTGGACGCACCTGACGGCGGCGACGAGGACTCCCCCGCCGTCGCCGACACGCTCGGTGTCGAGGACGAGTCGCTCGAAGGGGTCGAATACCGCGAGTCGCTCAAACCATTGCTGGACCAGCTGCCGCCCCGGGAAAAGCGCATCCTGCTGCTCAGATTCTTCGGCAACATGACCCAGTCGCAGATCGCCGACGACCTTGGCATTTCGCAGATGCATGTGTCACGGCTACTGGCGCGCACCCTGACGCAGCTGCGGGCCGGCCTGCTCGCCGACGAATAGCGCTCTCAGTCGTCCTGCGGTGCGAAGAATCCCGCCAGCCCCATCAGGACCACGACGGCGATGGCTGCGACCCCGAGCGGCACCCCGACATACCAGCGACCGCCTTGCACCGCAGTGACGGCAATGGGCAGGCAGAGAATCTCCAACACCAGCAGCGGCGAACGAACCCGTGGCCGGCGAGCGAACGCTGCGCGTGCCATCCAGACGACGGCGAGGCCAACCAGCACCGAGAGCGCGCCGAGCACCTCGGTCGAGCCGGGGTGGCCGGCATCGGGCTGGGCGGCGCGCACGATCAGGAAGACACCGATGGCGATGAGTCCCAGTCCCTGCACCGCCACGATGACCGCGAGCGCGGTGATCGCCGCAACCGGTCGCGGGGCAGCGGTGCCCCTGCGGGGTTCGGGAGCGTGCGGCATGTCACCTGATCCTAAATCGAATGAGCTGGGTAGCATTTGTTCATGAGAGCGGTGCTCGTCGTTAATCCGCGCGCTACCGCTACCACCATGCGCACCCGCGATGTGCTGGCCGCCGCGCTCAGCTCTGACCTGCGGGTCGACACCCTGGAGACCAAGGGTCGCGGCCACGGGATCGAGCTCGCCGCACAAGCCGTCGAAACCCACGCTGACATCGTCGTGGCCCTCGGCGGAGACGGGACGGTCAACGAGGTCGTCAACGGGATCCTCAGCCAAGGGGTCCGGCCGGATCTGCCCAGCCTGGCCGTGGTCCCCGGCGGGAGCACAAACGTGTTTGCGCGCGCGCTCGGGATGTCGGCGAACCCCGTAGAGGCGACTGGACAGATTCTCGAGGCGCTCAAGGAAGGTCGCAGCCGTCGCATCGGGCTCAGCCTGGCTGACGACCGCTGGTTCACGTTCGCGGCTGGGTTGGGGATTGACGCCGCCGTCGTGGAGCGGGTGGAGGCCAAGCGCGCCAAGGGCAAGCGCTCGACGCACGGCCTTTACGTCCGCAGTGCCGTCAATCGCTTTTATCTGGCGACCGGCCGCCGCCACCCGGGGCTCAGGCTCATCGCCCCGGATCTTGACCAACCGCACGACGTCTTCGCGGCCCTGGTATGCAATACCGATCCCTGGACGTACTTCGGCGACCGGCCGGTGCGACCCACCCCGGATGCCAGCTTCGACCTCGGACTGGACGTGCTGGCGCTGCCGAGGATGTCGACGGTCTCGACGCTGCGAGCGGCCCGGCGTTTCTTCGCCAAGGACCCGCACCCCCATGGCGGCAAGGCCTTCATCGTCCACAACCAGCCTGAGCTGACCATCGAGGCCATTGACCATCCGTTGCCCCTGCAGGTCGACGGCGACGCCCTCGGCACCCGCGAGCGAGTTCACTTCACATCGGTGCCGAACGCGCTTCGCGTCATCGCCTGACCGGCCTAGCCTGCCTGAGCTGATAGGGCTCCAACGACCGACGCGGGGTCGTCGCAGATGATCGCGTCGGCGCCGAGCTTGCGAAGCCGGCGGGCTCGGGCGTCACTCGTGACGGTCCAGACGCCAAGTCGCAGGCCCGCTTCGTGCACGGCTGCCACCGAGCGGGAGGCGCCCACCACGCTGACGTGAGCGTGCAGCTCGTCGTTGCCAGCGGCAAGCGCTCTGGCGAGTCCCTTGCCGATCGACAGCAAAGGCAGTGTCAGCAGTCCCGTCCGGCGGCCGGCGGCTCGCGCAACCTCCAGGGATGGCGGATCGAACGAGGAGATCATTACCTCCTGGCTGGGCGTCGCCGCCGGGCCGATCAACTCGTCAAGTGCGTCCATGAGCATCTGCGCCGATACCCGGGCTGCCGTGAAGTCTGGCTCACGCGGGTCATTCTTCACCTCGATGACGAGGGTTCCGCCCGCAGCCGCGGCGATCACCTCAGAGAGCGAGCGAACGCCGGCGGTCGCCAGTTCGGCGACTGTCTGGTCGAGCACCGGGCGGGCGGCGACGACAGGGTCATGAACGCAGACCAGTCCCCCGTCGCGGGTTCGACGGACGTCGACCTCCGAACCGTTGGCTCCCGCATCAAGTGCTGCGCGCACCGCCGCCGGGGAATTCTGCGGGCCTGGATGTCGCGAGCCACGGTGTCCCCAGACCTGCACGCATATCAGCTTGACCGGTCGGGCGTCGGAGTTACCGGTAAATCTTCGGCCTTGGACTGAAGTGACTTGGATCACGCACACGAGTGACATAGGTCACGGTCTGACGCCGCGTCAGAAACACGTTCCGCAGGGGATTGCCACCGTGCGGATCTAGTGAGAGGTTCGAGATCACGCACTCCGCCCAGACGGCTGACCTCCAAGCGGACGGACACGTGTGGTACGGCTGCAGTCCGGTGCTTCCGGCGTCGATACGCAGCCGTGCCGGTGATGATTTACGGCGATCGCCGGGTCGGTGCCCAGGGGTACCGGTCGGCGGCAGCACGAGACATACCGGCTTTGCGCTTGCGATTTTTCGCAGGAGCGGGCGACGCGACGACTCGACGAGGAGTAGCCGGATGGACTGGCGCCACAGCGCCCTTTGCCAAGACGAAGACCCAGAGCTTTTCTTCCCCATTGGGGCGATTGGGCCATCGCTTCGGCAGGTAGAAGCCGCTAAGACCATTTGCCGCCGATGTTCGGTCACGGACGACTGTCTTTCCTGGGCGATGGACACCGGGCAAGACGCAGGAGTGTGGGGAGGCAAGTCGGAGGAGGAACGCCGGATGATGCGGCGCTCGACCCTCGAGCACTTGCGAAGTTCGGCCTGAGCAGAAGCAGGTTGGGCTTGCACTGCTGACACGCCGGCGGGCACCGGTGCAAGCGCAACCCTGCTTCTGACTAGGGTGCCACGGCGATTTCGGATATCGCCACCGCTGCCTCCGTGCCGCCGTGGGGCGCCGGGCGAATGGCGAGCGTTCCCCGCATCTCGCCGACGACGAGCGTTCGCACGATTTGCAGGCCCAACCCATTGGCGCTTTCCAGGCTGAAACCGGCGGGCAGCCCGCGGCCGTCATCAGCCACGACCATGTCGAGCTGTTGACCCCGGCGTGACACACCGACTCGGATTGATCTCGCCGCCCCGTGCTCGACGGCGTTCTGCATGAGCTCTGAGAGCACCAGCGCGAGTGGGGTCGCGAGTGTCCCGGGAAGGATGCCGAAGGATCCTTCGCGATGCACCTCGGCCCTCGAACCCGTCGCGGCGACATCCACCGTCATTGCGGCGAGCTGGTCTGCCACCGCGTCGAAGTCGACCTCCTCCCCCATGGTCTGCGAAAGCGTCTCGTGCACCAGGGCGATCGAGGTCACCCGCCGTACCGATTCGCGTAGCGCCATCCGCGCCTCCGGCACCACCATCCGGCGCGCCTGGAGTCGCAGCAGAGCCGCGACCGTCTGCAGGTTGTTCTTCACCCGGTGATGGATCTCGCGGATCGTCGCGTCTTTGGAGATCAGCTGCGCCTCGCGCCGGCGCAGCTCGGTGGCGTCGCGCGCGAGCACCAGAGTCCCCCGCTGATCCCCGGGCATCAGCGGAATGGCGCGTAACAACACGATGGCGCCGGCCTGTTCGATCTCGTCGTCGATGGGAGCGCCGCGCCGCGTGGCTTCGCGAAAACGCAGCCCGGCCGGCAGCTCGGCGGCCGGCACCGGGGCGGTCGACATGCCCGGCCCGAGCAGCCGGCGGTGCACACCCGCGAGCGACTGGCCGGCCAGGTTGCCGTTGTGCCCGAGCCGGCGGTAAGCGGATACGGCGTTCGGACTTGCGTAAGCAATGATGCCGTCGCTGTCGAGCCGGATCATGCCGTCACCGACCCGTGGGGCTTCCGCTGAATCGGCAAAGCCGGCCTCAAAAGGAAACGTGCCCTCGGCGACCATCTGCACAAGGTCTCCGGCGGTACGTAAATACGCCAGCTCGAGCGCACTTGGAGAGCGCGTGGCGGACAGGTTCGTGTCGCGGGCCAGTACGGCCACCACGCGGCCATTGCTGCGGACCGGGACGGCTTCCACGCGTACCGGGACGCCGCGCTCCCATTCGGGGTCACCTTCCCGAACGATGCGTCCCTCACGCAACGATGTGGACATCGTCCAGCGCCGCAGCCTCGTGGCGACCATGTCCTCGGCGTACACGGTCGGTCCGGTCGCGGGCCGCACCTGAGCGACCACCAGGAATTCGTCTTCACCCTCAGGCGCCTGCCCGTCCTTGATCCGGACGCCGAGCAGCAGATCGGCGAACGACAGGTCCGCCAGCATGGCCCAATCGGCGACCAGGGAGTGCAACCGGTCGATATCAGCGGGAGTCAGGTCGGTGTGGGCGCCGACGAGCTCCGAAAGCGTGCTCACCGCCTGATTCTGCCGGTCCGCCGAACGGACCGGCCTGCCGCAACTTCCTGGTTGACTTGATCCATGACCGATCAGCCAAGCGGCGGGGACGCATCAAGCGCGCTCGTCGCCCGCGACCTGGCCGCGGTCTGGCATCCGTTCACGCAACACTCGCTGTGGGCCGACGACGAGCCGCTCGTCATAGAGCGGGCCGAGGGCATGTATCTCATCGACGCCGACGGCCGGCGGTATCTGGACGGTGTGTCCTCGCTGTGGGCCTGCGTGCACGGTCATCGGGTACCCGAGATCGACGATGCCGTACGCCGCCAGCTCGACAAGGTGGCGCACTCGACCTTTCTCGGGCTGACCCATGAGCCGGGAATCGCCCTCGCCGAACGGCTGCTGGAGATCGCACCGCGCTCGGACGCGAACTCCGCCGCCGGACCCGGCCATCTCCGACGCGTCTTCTATGCCGGTGACGGTTCGAGCGCGGTCGAAGCCGCGCTGAAGATGGCCTACCAGTCGGCGGCGCAACGCGGAGAGCACCGTCCGCTTTTCGTGTCGGTTGAAGAGGGCTACCACGGGGACACCCTGGGCGCTGTCAGCGTGGGCGGCATCGACACCTTTCACGTCGCGTACCGCCAGATCCTGCTGGACACCCGGCAGATCCCCTCGCCTTACCGGGTAGGCACTCCAACCGCGTTGAAGTCGCTGGAGGCGCTGCTCGATTCCTGCGGCGACCAGGTCTGCGCCGTCATCATCGAGCCGATGGTCCAAGCGGCCGCCGGCATGCTCACGCACGATGGCGATTTCGTACGCGGCGTGCGCGACCTCTCGCGGCGGGCCGGCGCCTTGCTGATTGCCGACGAGGTGGCCACCGGCTTTGGCCGCACCGGCACGATGTGGGCGCTGGAGCAGTCCGGCGTGTCACCCGATCTGCTGACCTGCGGAAAAGGGCTTTCGGCCGGCTACCTCCCCCTGTCGGCGGTACTGGCGACTGAGGAGGTGTACGAGGCCTTTCTCGGCACCCCAGAAAGCGACCGGACCTTCTTTCACGGGCATACCTACACGGCCAATCCGCTGGCCTGCGCCGCCGCACTGGCCAACCTTGACCTCATGGCCGAGCGAGACACCGTCGGCCAGGCGGCCCGGGTGGGCGAACGCCTCGGCGCCTTGTTGGCCCCCCTCGAGCACATGCCCGGCGTCGTTGAGGTACGGCGCTGCGGCACGATGACCGGCATCGAGATCAGCTCCCGCGGGCGGCGTACCGGATTCGAGGTGTGCCGGCGGGCACGCGCGCGAGGGGTACTACTGCGGCCGCTGTCGGACGTCGTCGTGCTGATGCCGCCGCTGGCGATCGGTGACGCGGATCTGGACGAGCTCGCTGCGGTCACCGTCGACTGCGTCCATGAAGTCTTGACGGGAACGGCGCAATGACCGATCCCTTCGAGTGGCTTACAGCACGGGCGGCTCAGCGGTCGGAAGCCGGGCTACGCCGCCGGCTCCGTCCCCGTCCTGTCCACAGCGAGCTGCTTGACCTCGCCGGCAACGACTATCTCGCCCTCGCGCGCCACCGCGAGGTGATCGAGGCCGGCGTCGATGCGCTGCGCAGCTGGGGTGCCGGCTCGACCGGCAGCCGGCTGGTGAGCGGCTCGACGCAGCTGCACGCCGACCTGGAGACCGCACTTGCCGCGCACGTCGGCGCGGCAGCCGGGCTCGTCTTCTCTTCGGGCTACACCGCGAACCTCGGAGTCATCACGGCGCTGTCGGGACCCGGCACGCTGATCGTCTCCGACGAGCGCAATCATGCTTCGCTGGTCGACGCCTGCCGGCTGTCGCGCGCGGATGTCGCCGTGACCGCGCACGCCGACCCCGAAGCCGTTGCCAAGGTGCTGGCCGCCAGAGCGCCGGGTAGCCGGGCGCTGGTCGTCACCGATTCGGTCTTCAGCGCGGACGGCGATCTGGCCCCGCTGGCCGATCTCGCCGCGATTACCCGAGCGGCAGGAGCCGCCCTCGTGGTCGATGAGGCACACGCGCTCGGCGCGATCGGTTCCCGCGGTGAAGGGGGCGTCGCAGCGGCCGGTGTGGCCGGCGCGTCCCACGTCGTGCAGACGGTCACGCTGTCAAAGGCATTGGGCAGCCAGGGGGGAGCCATCCTTGGCCCGGCTCCAGTGATCGCTCACCTCGTCGACGCCGCGCGCACGTTCATCTTCGACACGGCGCTGGCGCCCGCCTGCGCGGGTAGCGCGCTGGCGGCGCTGGGGGTGCTCGCGCGTGAGCCGCAACGCGTCGCGCGGATGCGGCGCATCGCCTGCCGGATCGCGGCGGAGCTCAACGCCCCGACCCCCGCGGCAGCCGTCGTCTCGGTGGTACTCGGCGAGCCCGCACGCGCTCGCGCTGCGGCGGACGCCTGCGAAGCTGCGGGGATCCTGGTCGGCTGCTTCCGACCTCCCTCCGTCCCCGAGGGCACCAGCCGGCTCCGGGTCGCGGTCCACGCCGACCTCACCGATCAGGAGGTCTCACGGGCGATCGACGTGATCGGCGCAGCGATCAGCGGCTGACTGCCCTCACCCTGGCAGCAGGCCCTGCGACCGCGCGAGCTTCAGCCACCCGGGGTATTCGTTCATCATCAGGTCGTAAAGCTGCTCGTCGCTCAGATCGGCCGGGTCGGCGACCGAGAAGAAGTCGGCGTTGTCGACGAAGCGGCCCGGCATGTCATCCAGCTCTTCCAGAAACTGGAAATCCCCGGTCAGCATCGATGCGAGCCGAGCACTGAAGCCCCCACGCTTCTGCTTCTTTTTCGACCCAGCCGACGCTGCAGGCGCATTCTGTGCCGTGACATTTCGACTCGACTGGCCGATGGCCATGAACTGCCAGAAAAGTGGCTCATAGGAAGACCACTCGACCTGCTGCTTGGTGCCGGCCTGATCGGTGGTTTGGCCGTCGGTGACGAACATGACGTACACCGGCAGCTTGTCCGGGCGCGGGGCAGTGCGCGGCCCGCCTCCGCCGTCGGGAAAGTAGTGCTGGCGGACGGCCTGCATCGCCTTGTTGTAATTGGTGCCGCCCTCGAGCCTGCGCCGCCCGAGCAGCGCCGCGATCCATCCTTCGTAGTTACGCAGATCCAGCGGGCCCTCGTCGTAACCGCTGGTGCCAAAAGTGAAGACGTCGCAGGCGCCGTCATCGTCGAACTGCACCGCCATGGCGAGCACACGTTCGCAGAGCGCCTGGACCTTGCCCTCCTGGTAGAGCTTGTACATCGAGCCGGAGATGTCGAGGCAGAGCGCCACCCTGGCTCGCTCGTCGGCCAGTCCGTTCTTCTCCAACGAGATACCGGCGCGTTTCACCAGATTCACCATTTGCGGCGGCTGGCCAACCAACTGTTTGTCGAGCCGCACCGCCTTGCTCATGTTGATGCCGGACGCTGGGCTCGAAGGGCTCGGCGGCCCAGCGGGCGCCTGGGCCGTACCTTGCGGGGCTTGACTCGCGGTCGCGGGCTCGTCGTCGACGCTGATCCCGTAGTCCTTCGCCAAGCCGGCAAGCCCCGAGCTCCACCCCTGCCCTACCGCACGAAACTTCCACGCGCCCTGGCGGCGGTAAAGCTCACCGAAGACGAAAGCGGTTTCGGACGTTGCGTCGGTGATGTCGAAACGGACCAGTTCGGCGCCGCCGGCATCGCTGACGAGAAGGTGCAGATCGCTCGCCTGGCCGATCGGGGAGCCGTCGGTGGACGCCGCGATGGCCACCGTCTCGATCTCAGCCGGCAGGTCGTCAAGATCAATCCGCAACGTCTCGCGGGTGCCCTGCTTGCCCTGATGAACGACGGAGCCATCGACGGATCGGGGCTGGTTGTAGAAAACGAAGTCGGCGTCGTTACGTACCTTGCCGGAGCTGGTCAACAGCAGCGCACTCGCATCGAGGTCGACCCCGCCCGACCATCCCAGCGCGACGACTACCGGGCCGACGTGATCCGGCAGAGCGGTATTCGCGCCTTTGGTGATAGTGGCCACGTCACGGCAGCCTAGACCGATCCAGCTGCCTGTCGCAGGGGGTCAACTAACGTGCTTGCGGTGACGCTCCTGATGATCACTGGCACTGGCACCGGCGTGGGTAAAACGGTCGTCACTGCAGCCATTGCGGCTCTGGCCCTACAGCGCGGGGCCGACGTCGCGGTGGTCAAGCCGGCCCAGACCGGAGTCACTGCTGACGAGCCGGGTGACCTTGCGGAGGTCGAGCGGCTCTGTGGGTGGCCGGCACGGCACGGCTCCCCCCGACTCACGCTGCTGGAAGGGTCGCGCTTCCCCGATCCCCTCTCGCCGGCCGCCGCCGCCCGGACGCGTGGGCTGCCGACGGCCGACCTCCCGGCCCTCGTCTCCCGGATCCGCACGCTGCAGGACTCCCACCGGCTGGTACTGGTTGAAGGGGCCGGTGGACTGCTCGTTCGCTACGACGAGGAAGGCACCACCCTGGCAAGCCTGGCCAGCGCCTGCCGGGCCGACGTTCTCGTGGTGACCGAACCCGGCCTCGGAACGCTCAACGCGACCGCCCTTACTCTCGAAGCCTTGGCCAACCGGGGGCTTGAACTGGCCGGACTCGTCATCGGGGCCTGGCCCGCCCATCCCGACCTGGCGTGCCGTAGCAA
Source organism: uncultured Actinomycetota bacterium (assembly GCA_963839015.1). Taxonomy (GTDB): domain Bacteria; phylum Actinomycetota; class Actinomycetes; order Frankiales; family Frankiaceae; genus DATAZK01. The sequence continues at coordinate 320,056 of CAWITL010000009.1, forward strand.
CGTCAGCGACCTCGAGATGTTGGCTGCCCGACCACTCCTGGGCGCCCTGCCCGCCGGCGCCGGTCGGCTTGATCCCGCGGCGTTTGTCGACGTGGCCGGACAGGGACTGGGCCCCGCCCTTGGTGGGCGATTTGCGCCGGCGGACTTTCGGGCGAAAGTCCGACCGGGTTATGGCAGCGGGAGTACCTGGTAGTTCTGCGCCTTGATGGTCACCGGCAGGACGCCGGCCACCGGGGCCGTCCCCGACAGGTAGGACACCAGCCCGACGGTGCCGGCTACCTGCAGGGCTGCGCTGGAATCCGTGGCCGTCACGGTCCAGTCGGTGGGCTCTGTCGCGGTCGCCGCCCAGGCCTTCAGGCGCAGCGTCGTCGGGTTCGTGCCTGTCACCTGGAACCGGACGTTGACCAAGGTGCCGGGCGGGTAGCTCCCGGCCAGCGTGGTCTCGGTTCCGAGCAGCGTCTCGGTGTTGCTGACGACGCTGGTGATGCTGACGAGCACCTTCGAGCCGACGAACCGCACCCGCGCCCGGTACTCAGTCGTGGAATTCAGCCGCCGGCCAACCACGCGGGCAAAGGCGTACGTGTTCACCGACTTGTCGACGCTCAGCGTGACGTCGGACTCGGCGGACGTGCTCGAGACCCCGGGCAGGTAGGCACCGATCTGCGTGCCTGCCGTCGGCATCGCCATCGCGGCAGAGCCTGCCGTCACCGCGAGGTTCGCCGCAGTGCCCAGCGTGCTCCATGCACCGCCCTTGTCCGCCGTGCCCCATCCGCCCGTAACGGTTCTGCCGAAAGCGTCAGACGCCAGCGGCTGCGTGACGGGGATCGAGGGATTGACCGGCTGGCTCATCGCGTCAGTGAGGCCACCGTTGTCGGTGACGGTCAGAGTGACCGTCGGAGCGCCGGCCGCGGCATAGGTGTGCGAGGCGACGACCCCGCTGGTGGTGTCGAGCGGCGACCCATCGCCGTAGCCCCAGGCGTACGTGAGGGTCGGACCGTCGTCGGTGGACGTCGACCCATCGAAGGAGCACGTCAGGCCGGTGCAGGCAAAGGTGAAAGCCGCCGTCGGCGGGGTGTTTGCCGGCGCGGACACGGTGACGCTCGTAGTGGCGACCGTTGTCGCCCCGCCGTTGTCGGTGACGGTCAGCGTGACCGGGTAGGTGCCCCCCGCCGCGTAACCATGCGTCGGCGAGACGTTGGAGTCAGTGGAGCCGTCCCCGAAGTTCCACACGTAGGTGCTGATCGTGCCGTCGGGGTCGGTGGATGCCGACCCGTCGAACGAGCAGCTCAGATTCGTGCACGAGGGGGTGGCGATGTTCGCTGCCGGCGGCGTGTTGGGCACCATGACCGTGTGGGTCGCGGGCTGGCTGGCGGCGCTCTGGTTGTCCGTCACCACGAGCGAGACCGTCTCGGTCGGCGGCACGCCCGAGGCATAGGTGTGAGTGACCGTCTTTCCGGTGCCCGTCGCCCCGTCCCCGAAGTTCCAGGCGTATCCGGCAATGGTGCCGTCGCTGTCGGTCGAGCTGGTCGCGTCGAACGTGCATGTCAATCCGCTGCACGCGGTCGAGAACGCGGCCGTCGGGGCGACGTTAGTCGGCACCCCACTCTTGCCGACCGTGTAGTGCGAGCTCACCTGGGCCACCGTCAGAGCCGCCGGATAGATCGCCACCTCGTCGATCGTTGCCGCCAGGAACTGGCTGGTCGGCTGAGACGTCCAGCCGGTGAAGGCGTCGCCCCCGATGTGCCAGTAGCCGGGGTAGGCCAGACCCGACGTCACGGTCGAGTCCGTTCCGATAAGCGCGCCGTCGAGATAGAGCGCCGTACCCGAGCTCGACATGCTGGCGACGACGTGGTGCCAGGCGCCGTTGTTGTAGGTGCCGCTCGTGCTGATCAGCTTCTTGGCGAGCGAGGTGTTGACGACGCCGAACCTGACGTGTCCGGCGTTGTCGAGGTAGACCACGCGGTCGGCGAGCTTGCTGATCCCGGTCGCGCTATCGGTGCCGTCGCCGAACCCGATGATCTCGCCGCCCTTGGTCGAGGTGGTCTTGAACCAGGCCTCGAGAGAGAACGTATTGGGAGCGTTGGACGTCCCGGTCTGGATCGCGGCGCCGGTGGAATCGCCGCTGAACGTGCTCGCCGTGTCGGTGTCGCCGCTGAGCGCGCCTGCGGCAGCGTGGGCGACGCCGGCGGCCTCAACCAGATCGTTGTAACCGACCGAGTCACTGCCGGTCGTCCCGCCTGACTCATCGAGCCGATAGAGGTCGCTCGCCCCGTCCGAAGTCACCGTTTGGGCATAGGTGCTTGTCGCCGGGGACGCCGTCGGCTCCGTCATCGAGACCGTGCTGCCGGACTGGACGTTGCCGGACGGGTCGTAGACGAAGACGCGGTAGGTGTGCTTGCTGCCAGGTGCGTTGCCGGTATCGGTGAAGCCGATCGACGGTCGCAGCCAGAACGTCGAGTTGACGGTGGTGGTGAAGATGGGGCTGGCGATGGACTTGCCGTCCTTGGAGACCTTGTACGTCAAGGCCTGGTTGTCGGCATCCCAGGTGGCCTGCCAGCCGACGTGCACCGAGGTGCTGGACGGTGTGGTGAGGTGCGGGATGAGCAGGGCAGAAGTCTTAGGGCCGTTGGTATTAGGCGCTGCTGACTTGACGGCGAAGCGCACCAGGCCCTGCTGAGCGCCCCCGTTGACCGTGGGAAATTCCCCGCCGAGCGAGACGTAGGTCGCGTTGCCGGTCAGCGACCACGCTGCCTGGTTCTGGCCGGTGAAAGTGCCGTTCGCAAGCGAGGGATACCAGTCCAGTTGGGTAGGGGCCGGCTGGCCGAACCAGTCGTGGTAGGTGACGCTGCTGTTGATCGCGTTATGGGCGATGATTCCGGTGGGGAAATTCGTGAAAGCAGTGGCGTGGTAGAACTGCCCCTTCTCAGGAAAAGCGCCGATATTCCCGCAGTAATGGGAATGGCTGACCACATAAACGACCTGGCCGACCGGGAAGTTGTCGTAGCTGTCGCCGTGGCAGTCTTCGATCCACTTGATGGCGCCGGTGTTGGGGTCGGCGGCAAAGGTGCCTTCCAGGTTGCCGCTGCCACCGAAGACGTAGCCGTTGCCGTAGATCAAGGTGCCATCAGTGCGAAGGCTGGTGATGCCGTCGTTGTTGCTCCAGTTCTGCACAACGGAGTTGACCGCCCAGGGCAGGATCGCTCCGGTCGTCGCATTGAGCGATCCGGATCCCTTCGCTGCCGTGTGGTTGAGCGTGGAGAATTTGCCTCCGACGATGACGCGCGAATTGTCGGGTGACATCACCATGGTGCTGACGTCGTTGTCGTCCGCCGTAGGTGCCCAACTCAGCAGTGCCCCGGCCGATGTGGCGGCGGCGAGACGAGTGCGAGCCGACCCGTTGACGGCGGTGAACTGGCCGCCGAAGTAAACCGTGCTGCTGGTCGCCGTGATCGCTTTGACCCGTGCGTTGACGCTGGGGGCGAAGGGCAACAGGGCCCCGGTGGCTGTATTGATCGCCGCGATGTGGTTGCGGGCGACACCCGCGACGGTGGTGAAGTCACCACCGATGTAGAGCACCGACTTGTCGGGGCTGAGTGCGGTGACGAAGACAGTGGCGTTCACGAACGGAGCGAAGGAAGTGATCAGATTGCCGGTGGTGATGTCGTACGCCAGCAGGTTGTTGCGCGCTGTCTCGTTGACCCCCACCGCGGAGCCGGCAGGCCGGGCCTTGGTGAACTGGCCACCGGCGTAGACCGTATTTCCGACTGTCACCTGCGACCACACCACGCCGTTTATCTGCACGGTGGGGAGGGCGTCGGCGCTGACAGTGGCGGGAAGCGCGGGGTTGGGAGGCGCGGTGTCAGCAAGAGCGGCCGGCGCCAAGACGGCGACACCCACACTGTAAAGACAGGCGAGTAACGCGCCGATAAGAGCCACAAACCGGAAACCGGCCGGTGCCCGTCCTGCGACGGTGGTACCGGTCTTGGTCATGACGTCTCCCCGAGAGCGATTAATGCGTAACCCGCGTTTTACTACGCAAAGTGACTCCGCTAAGTGCAAATGCCAGATCTCATACGGATCGTGCAGCGGAGCAATGGCGATGCGGTTTAGTGCCGTGACTGTACGTGATCGGCCTCATCGGCATTGGGCGATTGTGAAGACCCGCACGGAATGCAAAAAGGCTCAGACAGCCGACACATGAGCCTCGGCTCCACCTGAACCGGCGGGCTGAGGCAGGATCGAGGTGATGACTACCACCGAAGCCAACCAGGTCACCCACGAGCTCACCGACTCCCGCGATTCCTTCCCGGCCTTCCTGAACGAGATCAGGCACCAGGTGCTGGACAACGGCCACGGGCTGTCGCAGGAGCAGATCCTGCGCTGCCTTCACATCTCCGACGACGACCTGCCGGACCTGCTGAAGCTGGCCCACGAGGTCCGACTGCGCTGGTGCGGCCCCGAAGTGGAGGTCGAGGGCATCATCAGCCTGAAGACCGGCGGATGCCCCGAGGACTGCCACTTCTGCTCCCAATCGGGACAGTTTGAATCCCCGGTCCGCGCCGTCTGGCTCGACATCCCCTCGCTGGTGCAGGCGGCGAAGGAGACGGCCGCTACCGGGGCGACCGAGTTCTGCATCGTCGCCGCAGTCCGCGGCCCGGATGAGCGACTGATGGCTCAGGTAAAGGCCGGGGTCGCCGCAATCCGCGAAGCTGTCGAGATCAACGTCGCCTGCTCCCTCGGGATGCTCACCCAGGAGCAGGTCGACGAGCTCGCCGCCATTGGCGTGCACCGCTACAACCACAACCTGGAGACGGCTCGCTCCTACTTCACGAACGTCGTGACCACCCACACCTGGGAGGAGCGCGACGACACCTGCCGCATGGTGCGAGCCGCCGGCATGGAACTGTGCTGCGGCGGCATCCTCGGGCTCGGCGAGACTCTCGAGCAGCGCGCCGAGTTCGCGGCGCAGCTGGCCGCTTTGGAGCCCGACGAGGTCCCGCTGAACTTTCTCAACCCGCGACCCGGCACCCCCCTCGCTGACAACGATCTGGTGGCCCCTCGTGACGCGCTGCGCGCCGTCGCCGCCTTCCGGCTCGCTCTCCCCCGCACCATCCTTCGATACGCGGGCGGCCGGGAAATCACGCTGGGTGATCTCGACACCGAGGGTTTGTTAGGCGGAATCAACGCCGTCATCGTCGGCAATTACCTCACGACCCTAGGCCGCCCGGCCGCGCAGGACCTGGCCACCTTGGAAGAGCTCCGGATGCCTATCAAGGCGCTGAACGCGACCATTTAGCCGGATACCGGGTGGGTCCAGGTGGCTCTACTCATCAGTCTTAAATCTCCTCGCGCGATCGCGACAGTCCGGGAATTGGGCTGCCGATCAGTAGGTGAGTTTCGCGCCTGCAAGGAGAGTCCCTGTGCCGCCCCTGAGCGACCCCGCCACTGATACCAACCCCGACACGGCCAGTACGCCCGCGGACCGCTCAGCACGGATCCCGGCCCGACGTGCCATCCTCGCCACCCTCGGCCTTGGGCTCGCGGCCGCGTGCGCTCCCGTGTCCACTGTGACGAAGGCAGCGGGCAGTGGCACCACCACCCCCAAGCCGACCCCGAAACCGACCTCCACGCCGACACCCAAGCCGGCTTCCACGCCGGCCCCGGTCAAAGCTCCGACCCTGCCGACGACGACGACGGTCACAGCCGGCGCGACCGTCCCCAACCTGGTCGGCACCGATCCGATCTGGCATCTGCTCCGGCGTACGACGTTCGGCCCCACCCCCGCACTGGTCGCGCAGGTCAAGACCATGGGCACCACCGCCTGGCTCAACCAGCAGCTGGCGCCGGCGACGATCGACGACAGCGCCTGCGACGCGTATCTGACCCGCTATCCCACGCTGCCGATGACGACCGTGCAGCTGCGGGCCGCGTTGCCGGCGTACGCCTGGGACGCGATGAACCAGCTCGGCCGTGCCGCCGTGGCTCGGGCGCTATTCAGCAAGCGCCAGCTCTTTGAGGTGATGGTCGAATTCTGGTCCAACCACTTCAACATCACGAACCCGAGCGGCGATCAGTGGGACCTCAAGCCGGTGGACGACCGCGACGTCATCCGTAAGAACGCCCTGGGCAATTTCAGCGACATGCTGCTGGCGAGCGCCAAGAGCCCGGCCATGCTGCAGTACCTGAACAACGCCCAGAGCAGCGTTGACGGGATCAACGAGAACTACGGTCGGGAGATCCTCGAGCTGCACACGGTCGGCATCGGCGCCGGCTACACCCACAACGACGTCATCAACTCGGCCCGGATCATGACCGGCAACACCATCGGGGTCCACGGCGAGTTCGCGTACTACAACGACCGGCACTACGTGGGGCCCGTCCAGATGCTCGGCTTCAGCGCTGCGAACGCCGACGAATTCGCCGGCCTTGCCCTGCTCCCCCAGTACACGAGCTACCTGGCTAACCACCCCAGCACGGCACAGCACCTCGCAACGAAACTGGCGACGCACTTCGTTTCGGACACGCCGCCGACGTCCCTGATCAACACCCTGGCCAGCGTCTACCTGGCGAACAAGACCGCAATCGTCCCGGTGTTGAAGGCGCTTTTCGCCTCAGCTGAGTTCGCCGCCAGCGTCGGTCAGAAGACGCGCCGGCCCATCGAGGACGTGATCGGCGCCGCGCGCTCCCTCGGCGTCACGCCCGTCGCCGGCGACGCCAACAGCCTGAGCGGCCTCTACTGGCTGCTGAGCACGATGGGACAAGCGCCGTTGGCCTGGAATCCGCCAAACGGATTCCCCGACGTCGCCGGCGCGTGGCTGTCGGCCGGCGGCACGATGCGACGCTGGAACGCTCACGCCGGCCTGGTAGGCGGGTGGTGGACGGACGGCATGGCGACACCGGCAACGAGCACCCTGCTGGCTGCCACTCCACCAGCAACGATCGGGACGCTCATCGACGCGCTGTCGGTGCGGCTCCTCGGCGTGACGCTGACCGGCACCCAACGTTCCGCGATTGTGAATTTCGCCTGCTCACGCACCGCCGGCTCGACGGAGAACACGTCGTCGGCCAACACCATCCGCTGGGACCTGGGTGCCGTCACCACTCTGATCCTCAACACCCCGAACTGGATCGAGCGATGAGCACCCCTATCCCCGCCCCCCGGTCCGCCGCCGACGAGTGCGAGACCTGTGCTCCCAGGAAGGGTCTCACCCGGCGCGGCATGCTCGCGGCGATGGGTGTCACCGCTGGTGCGGCCGCGGTCTCGCCACTGGCTGCCCGGGCGGCGTTTGCGGCCGACCCCGCCACCTACACCGGCGACATCGTCGTCGTGCTGTCGATGCACGGCGGCTGGGACACCCTGTCTGTGATCCCGCCGGTCGGCGACCCCAACTACGCGACCCTGCGCCCCAACGTCGGAATCCCTTCAGGACTGGCGCTTCCGGCCGGCGGCATCTTCGGCTTGCACCCCGCGCTGGCCCCGCTGAAGCCTTACTACGACAGTGGCCAGTTCGGGATCGTTCACGCCGCGGGCATGCCGACTGGTGTCCGCAGCCACTTCCAGGACGAATCAGAGCTGGAACGGGCCGCTCCGGGATCGGACGTGCGCACCGGATGGATCGACCGGGTACTTGAGGTCCGCGGGTCCGGCACCGCGTTCCAGACACTCGAACTCGGATCGGGGATGCTTCCCAATTCGCTGATCGGCCCGGCTCCCAGCATGGCACTGACCAACATCAGCGACTTCGCGTTGAACATCTGGAGCGGCTACCTACCGGCGTTCTCCACTGCGCTCGGCGCGATGCACTCGGGCCTCGCCCATCCGGTCGCCAAACAAGCGGCCATCACGCTTTCCGCACTGAGCACTGCGACGACGATGCAGGCGACTCCATACGTCCCCACCGCAGGGGTCACCTACCCGACGACCGCTCTCGGCAAGGCACTCCACGATCTGGCCTGGGTCATCAAGAGCAACATCGGCCTGCAGATCGCCTGCCTCGACTACGGCAACTGGGACATGCACACCAACATCGGCAAACCCGGCGACACCACCGGCTGGATGTACCGCCAACTCGCCGACGTGGCCGCTTGCCTGGTGGCTTTCGCCCAGGACCTCGGGCCCGCCTTTGCCAAGGTCAACATCGTCACCCTCAGCGAGTTCGGGCGGCGGGCAGCGGAAAACGGTGACGGTGGTGCCGACCACGGCCTTGGCCAAGCGGTACTCGCGTTCGGTGGCGGGATCAACGGCGGCCAGGTATTGGGCAAGTGGCCGACGTTGGCCGCTGGTTCCCTCAACGGCGGAGACCTCGCCGTCACCACGGACTACCGATCGATCCTCGCGGAGATCTTCTCCAAGCGTTGCGGGCTCACCACTGCCAGCACGGTGTTTCCCGGGTTCTCCCCCACGGCAGTCGGAATCGCCAAATAGCCTGGCGACGTGGAACCGCCTCCGTTTTCAGACCAGGGCAGCTTCTGCGAACGTTGCGGGCAGGGACTTGATGCGGGCGATCACGCCGGATGCGCCACCGCGCTGGAACTGGAACCGCCGCGCTACTGCCGGCACTGCGCCCGGCGCATGGTCGTACAGGTGACGCCCGGGGGCTGGAGCGCCGGGTGCACCCGGCACGGAACTCAGGTCGACGCGCTCAGCGATCTGTCAGTCCCGACCTCCGACAGAATCGGGCTGTTTCCGGGGGTTGTGGATAACTAAATAAGATTGTTTGGGTGCCCTGAGCTGCAGTCTTGTCCTGTTCCGTCGGGTAGTATCGAACGTATGATCGAGTTAGACTCCGAGTTGTTAGCTGCTGCAGCGCAGTGGCACGACGCCGGCATCAAACTCGCCGCGGCGTTCCGCGCCCAACGCCCCGGTGCGGTAGCGGCTGAGGTGCTGGCCGAAGTGGTCGCCGGGGTCCGCCAAGGTGAGCTGGCGACCTGCCTGGCCGTCGAACGCACCGACCGGACCGGGGAGTTCGCCGCCGACGGTGCCGTCTCTGCGGCGGCGTTTGTGCGGGGGGTGGCGAACGAGACCGGGAGCTGAGCGTCGATGCGGGTCAAGCTCGGCCGGGCGCTGGTCGACCGGCTCCCCGCGACCAGGGCGGCGTGGGAAGCCGGTGATTTGGGTTTCAGTCACGCCTGGGAAATCGTGCGGGCTGCCAAAGACATCGACGACCCCGACCATGTCGCGGTCTTGGACCGGATCTTCGCCGACGCGACCCCGGCACTGTCCCCGGCGGATCTGAAGAACCTGGCGGACCGGATTCTGGCGCAGGAAACTCCCGATCAGACGGCCAAGAAGAACGCCGGCCTGCGGGGGCAGCAGCAGCTTTCGTTGTCGCAGACGATGAACCGGATGTGGGATCTGCACGGCCGGTTCGAACCCGAAGCCGGCACCCTGATCAAAAACGTGCTCGACGCGTTCACCCCCACGCCAGACCCCAGCCGAGGTCCTCGCCGACCCGGCCGGTGCGATGAGCGCGCCGCAGCTGCGGGCGCAGGGGCTGCTGGAAATCTGCCGGCAAGCCCAACAGCACGCCGAAGGCTGCAATAGCCAAGGCGGCGGACGCAACACCCTCATCGTCGCCATCCCGCTGCAGGACCTGCACACCGGACACGGCGTCGGGGATGTCGCGGGCGGCTCAACACTGCCGGCTGCGGCGATACGCCGGTGGGCGTGCGACGTCAGGATCATCCCCATGGTCTTGGGTGCCAACTCCCAGATCCTGGACTACGGCCGTCTCACCCGGCTGATCTCCCGCGGACTACGCAGCTACCCAATCGCCCGCGACGGCGGCTGCATCTTCCCCGGCTGCGACCGGCCACCCGCCTGGACCGAAGGCCACCACCGCATCCACGTCACCGACGGCGGACCCACCAGGCCCGAAAATCTCGATCTCTTATGCGTCCGGCACCACCACGCCGTCCACGAAGGCGGCTGGACCATCACCATCACCAACGACCAACAACGAACACCCTGGTTCCACCCACCCAACGGCAGACCAGCACTCCAAGGCCAACGAAGACCCCTCATCCCCATCCCACGCCAGCAGACCGACCTCCGACAATCGGCTGTCAGGCGACGAGGCCCAACCGGCGTAGCTCGACGTTGAGATCGTGGGGTGAGGTGCTCGCGTTCATCGCCTCGTCCAGCGTGATGACACCGTCGCGGATCAGGGTCACGAGGTGCTGGTCGAAGGTCTGCATGCCGTAGTACGCCCCATCGGCGATGAGAGCGTTGAGCGTGGAGGTCTTGTCGGGGTCGGCAATCGCGTCGGCGATGCGACCGGTGTTGACCATGATCTCCATGGAGACACAGCGGCCGCCCTCGTCAGCCCGCGGCACGAGGCGCTGACAGATGACCCCCTTGAGCGCGCCAGCCAGGGACAGCCGCACCTGCTTCTGCTCGTGGGGCGGGAAGAAGTCAATGATGCGGTTGACCGTCTCCTGCGCATCGGTGGTGTGCAGCGTCGACATGACGAAGTGGCCGGTCTCAGCCGCGGCAAGCGCTGCCTTGACCGTCTCCGCGTCACGCATCTCACCGACCAGGATGACGTCGGGGTCCTGCCGCATCGCAGCGCGCAGGGCAGTCGCGAAGTCCTCGGTGTCCACCCGGACCTCGCGCTGGTTGACCATCGCCAGCTTGTCGAAATGCAAGACCTCGATGGGGTCCTCGATCGTGACGATGTGCACCTCGCGGGTGCCGTTGATGTGGTCCACCATGCCGGCGAGGGTGGTGGTCTTGCCCGAGCCGGTGGGGCCGGTGACCAACACGAGGCCGCGGGGCTCAAGAGCTAGCGCACCCAGCACCTCCGGCAGACCCAGCTCCTCCAGGGCAATGGCGCCGACGCTGACCCGGCGAAAGACCAGCCCGGCAGCTCCCCTGGCCCGGAAAGCGTTGACGCGGAAACGTCCGACGCCCCGCACCGAGTAGGCGAAGTCCGCCTCGTTGGTGCGGTGAAACTCCTGGACCAGGTCGTCGCGAAGCACCTCCCGGACCATGAGCTCGGTGTCGGAGGCCGTCAGGTCGCGGGTCTGGAGCTTGCGCAGTCGTCCGTCAACGCGCACGCGCGGCGGGGACCCCACCTTGCAGTGGAGGTCGGAGCCGCCGCACTCCACCAGAGCGCGCAGGAAGGGTTCAATGGTGCTCACATTCGATGTGTCGGCACGACACCAGGGAAACCTTGACTACCCGCTCGGGGGACACTGACGTTCGGGCGACACTGCCGTTCGGGAACTGCCGCTCAGGTGAGCCGGGCGATCAGGTCGCCTTCCTGTACGACGTCACCTTCGTTGACGGCGAGCTCGGCCAGCAGCCCGCCCTCCTCTGCCAGCACCGGGATCTCCATCTTCATGGATTCCAGGATCACCACGGTGTCGCCGGCTGCGACGGCGTCTCCTGCGGCAGCGACGACCTTCCAGACGTTGGCCACCATTTCCGCCCGGATCTCTTCGGCCACCCACCGCTCCTCAAGTCGACGTTGAGCGCATCCTGTCACGCCGGCTTCGGTCTCGCGTTCATCGCCGCCACCAGTCCCGTGTCGTAGTCACCGCTGACGAAGGACGGGTCGGCCAGCAGCCGCTCGAAGAAGGGCAGATTCACCTTCGGGCCCTCGACGACGTAGCCGGCCACCGCCTCGGCCGCGCGGGAGAGCATCTGCCCGCGCTCGGCGCCCCATACGCACAGCTTGGCCAGCAGCGGATCGTAGTGCGGCGTGACGACGTCGCCGAGGGAGTAGCCCGCATCCACACGAACCCCGTCACCGGAGGGCTCGGCATACCGGCTGATGGTCCCGGGACCGGGAAGGAATCGCACGGGATCCTCGGCGTACACCCGCATTTCCAGGGCGTGGCCACGGGGAAGCGGAGGCTCGGCGCCGAAGGTCGGCTCCCCTCCGGCGGCGATCAGCAGCTGCTCGTGCACGAGATCGACGCCCGTGACGAGCTCGGTGATCGGGTGTTCAACCTGAAGTCGGGTATTCATCTCGAGGAAGACGAATTCCGTCCCGCCGGGCGCGACCAGACACTCCACAGTGCCCGCGTTCACGTAACCCACCGCAGTGCCAGCCCGCACCGCGGCCTCCAGGAGCCGGGCCCGAAGCGCTGGGCCGACACCGGGTGAGGGGGTCTCTTCGGCGATCTTCTGGTGCCGGCGCTGCACCGAGCAGTCGCGCTCGCCGAGCGCGAGTACGCGACCATCGTTGAGCCCGAGGATCTGGACCTCGACGTGTCGCGCGCCCACCAGGTAACGCTCGAGCAAGATGTCCGAGGATCCGTACAGACGCTCGGCACGGCTCTGCGCGCTTGCGAAGACCGACCGTAATGACGCCTCATCGTGGACGGCGCCCATACCGATCCCGCCGCCCCCGGCGCTGGCCTTGACCATGAGGGGATAGCCGAGCTCACCCGCGGCGGCGAGCGCCGCCTCAATGTCGGTGATGGGTGTAGCGGTGCCGGGCGCGACCGGCACACCCGCCGCTGCCATCACCTGACGAGCGGCGATCTTGTCGGCCATGCTGCGCATGGCTGCCGGCGACGGCCCGATCCACACCAAACCAGCGTCCTGTACTGCATCGGCAAACGCTGCCGACTCCGACAGGAAGCCGTAGCAGGGATGCACCGCCTCGGCCCCCGTGCGCTTGGCCGCCTCGATGATCCGCGCGCCGTCCAGGTAGGACTGGCGCGGGTCCGGCGGTCCGAGAAGCACCGCCTCGTCGGCCTCTTTCACGTAAGGGAGGTCGGCGTCGGCCTCGCTGTAGACGGCGACCGAGCGCACCTCCAGCCGGCGGAGCGTAGCGATTACGCGCCGGGCGATCTCTCCTCGACCGGCGACCAGGACCGTCTCAAACACCGTTGGACCATAGCCACAGTCGCCGCTCCCGAGCTTGCCGCCCGGCTTCCACAGGCGGTGTGCACCAGCACGGCGACGCCGATCAGGGCGATGCAGTCACCGATGCTGATCACATTGCGGAACGGCAGCCAGGCAGGAGTCGCGACGATGTCGCCCAACGGCGCGAGGATGCGGTGACGCGACACGCCGGAATTGGTGAAATTGCCGTCGCCGGATAACCGCCCGCCAGTAAGGGGACGTTGAGCAAGATCACCAGGGTCACGAAGGCGACGAACATCAGCAGGCCGCCACATCGTCGCCGCGGGGGACCGCCGAAAGGGCGGCAGCGGGCAGGCCCGGCTCCCTCGGCTGGCCGGGAATCGCGCCGGCAGGCAGGCTGGCCTCGCCCGCGGTCGACGGGTGGACCAGCTCCGCACTGAGGTGTTCAAGCAAGTCGATCATGTGGGGCACGCGCTCGGCCGGACTTGGCCGGCCCAGCAGATAGCCCTGCAGCCGGTCGCACCCGAGGGCAACCAACTTGCGAGCGGTGAGGAGATCTTCGACGCCCTCGGCGACTACCCGCAGGCCCAGGTTGTGGCCCAATTCGATGGTGCTGCGCACGATCGTGGCGCTGTTGTGCTCGTCGCCGAGTTCGGCGATGAAGCTCTTGTCGATTTTGAGCTCGTGAACGTCGAGGCGTTGCAGGTATGCCAGCGACGAGTAACCCGTACCAAAATCGTCGATCGAGAGTTGAACGCCCAGAGTCGCCAGCCGTCGCAAGATCTTGGCGCTACGCAGCGGGTCGGTCATGAGCCGGCTTTCGGTGACCTCCAGAATGAGCCGGTCGGCACTGATGCCGTGCCGCTCCAGCAGGCCGGCCATGGTTTCCGGCAGGCTCAGATCACCGAGATGGCGGGCCGACAGGTTGACGGCGGCATCCAGGACAATGCCCTCCCCCTCCCATGCCACGAGCTGGGCCAGCGCCCGATCCAGCACGCGGTGGGTGACCTTCTCAATGAGGCTGGTGCTCTCGGCAAGCGGGATGAAGACGTCGGGCGGCAGATCGCCCAGCCCGGGATGACACCAGCGCACGAGGCACTCCACCGCGCGGACCGTCCCGCTGACCAGATCGAGCTGCGGCTGGTAGGACACGGTGACCTGCCGATCATCGGGGTCTTCCAACGCCTGCCGAAGCTCGGATTGCAGCCCGAGCCGGGCGACCGAGTGGGTGTCACATTCCGGGTCGTAGAGGGCGTACGTGCCGCGGGTGATCTTGGCCGTGTAGAGCGCCACGTCGGCGCAGCGGAGCAGGCCTTCTACCGAGGCCTCATGCTCGGGATACATCGCGATGCCGACGCTGCAGTGGACGTCGATCCGCACTCCACCGGCCTGGAATGTCTGCCGCAGGCCTTCGCTGATGCGTTCGGCCAGCCGCTCGGCGTCGACGGGCCCGTCGATCGATCGTGCGAGCACCGCGAACTCGTCGCCCCCAAGGCGGGCGACCAGGTCGTTGTCACGCACGCTGGACGACAGCCTGCTCGCCACGGCCACCAGCAGTTCGTCGCCTATCGCATGCCCGAGGGTGTCGTTGATCTCCTTGAAGTGGTCCAGGTCGATCAGGAGTACCGCCACGGGGCCGCTGGCGGCACCGATCGCGCGCTCGACCGCCGTCGACATCATGGTGCGATTCGGAAGGCCGGTGAGCCCGTCGCGCAATGCCTCTTGCTCGCGGCGCATCGCCAGGCTCGCGCTGCGATACAGGGCGGCCACCGGCACCAGCAGAACCGGAAGCGACCAGGGGGTCCACGAGACGGTTTCTGCCACGATGGCGCCGAGTGCCAGCAGCGGGACGGACGTCGAGAGCTGCCAGCGCAGGTCCTGAACCAGCATCGGCATGATGTGGGCCTTGAGCTTGATCGCCACGGCGATAGCGGTGAGCCCGTTGTTGATCAGCAGGAAGACCAGGCCCGCGAGCAACGCCGCCCCCAGCGCCGGGACCGGAAACTCACCGGTCGGCATCGTCAGCGGCTGCCCCGTGATGGCGGCGTACGCGGCTCGGGTCGCGATGAAGGCAAGCGCGTACTGGCCGACGTTGAAGGGCAGCCGATGCCAACGCCGGCGTTGAACGACCCCGTCGACGATCAAAGCGACAGTCTGCGCAACCACGACGTAAAACACCGGCGCCAGTAGCAACAGTGCAAAGCCGAAGGTGCTGGACACGGTGATCTCGTCGCCGGCCTCCTCGCCACGGGCAACCGGAATCGGCCAAAGCTCTCCGGCGATCAAGATCAAGGAGAGCAGCACCACCGTGGTGATGCCGCCGGCCCCGAGACCGGAAACCCCGAGGTCGAATGCCTCCTGGCCGACGATGAAGATCGGGAAGACCGCTGCTGCCGCGACCATCCACAGGTAGGCAAGCAGGCGCCGACTGTCCTTGCCTTGCACCTTGGTCCCCTAGCTCTGTCGCGTGTGGGAAAAGTTCTCGGACGATGGAGCCGGCGGCTTAGTGGCCAGAAAGGGTGGACTTTGCGATCAACGGCAAACCTCCTGCTCAACGACAAGAGTCCCGACCGGTGATGCACCGGCCGGGACTCCCCCACTCGCCCATTCAGATGAACTTGCGGCCTGCTCGGACTACCCAGACGACGGTCGTGATCAACGTCGCCGAGCCCATGGCCCGCGCCATCACGCTCCTGATCCTCCGAGACTTCCCGGCGCCCCCACGGCCAGCCGATACATCTGTTTCGAAGACCGCGGGATTTTCCGTTGCTCCGTTCGTCGCAACTTTTCGTTACGACGTTCGCGGCGTGCGCCAGCCGTCTGAGAGACTGTCGTCATGGCAAAGAAGGCACGTCGACGTCGCGCACGAGCAAAGAGCAAGGCCAACCACGGTAAGCGGCCGAACGCCTAGCCGGCTAGCGCTGCGAGCGTCTGTTTGAGCGCGTGAAGCTCCTCGTCACCGGCGGCGCCGGGTATGTCGGAAGCGTCGTCACAGCGCGATTGCTGGAAAACGGCCATGAGGTCGTCGTGGTCGATGACCTCAGCACCGGTCACGCTGACGCCGTACCGGATTCGGCGCGCTTGGTAGTCGCTGATATCGCACACGACGATGTGGTGCGAGACATTCTCGGCGACGGCGTCGAAGCAGTGCTTCATTTCGCCGCAAAGTCACTGGTGGGCGAGTCCGAGTCGATCCCCGAGCGGTACTTCGCGAACAACGTCGGTGGCACGCTGGCGCTCCTGGAATCCATGCTCGTCTCTGGTGTTGACGGCCTGGTCTTCTCCTCCACCTGTGCGGTGTACGGCGAGCCGGGTGAGCCAGGTCCGGTGAAGGAGACCACCCCCGTCAACCCGGCCAGCGCGTACGGCGCCACCAAGGTTGCTGCAGATCTGCTGATTTCGGCGTTCGCCCGGGCCCACGCCCTCGGTGCGGTGAGCCTGCGCTACTTCAACGTCGCCGGCGCTTATGGACCCTTCGGGGAGCGGCATGCCATCGAGACCCATCTCATCCCGCTGGCGCTTCGGGCACTCGACGACCCTGATGCCGTCCTCAAGATCATGGGCACCGATTACCCGACCCCTGATGGCACGGCGATCCGCGATTACATCCATGTGCTGGACCTTGCTGACGCTCACATCCGGGCACTGCACTCCCTCACGCCCGGAACGCACGAGATCTACAACCTGGGCAGCGGCCTGGGGAGCTCGGTCCGCGAGATCGTCAAGACGATCACTGAGGTCACCGGCAAGGCACCCACGTCCGTTGACACCGAGCGCCGGCAGGGAGATCCCCCGCAGCTCTTCGCAGCCAACGAAAAGATCCGTCGCGAGCTCTCGTGGTCGCCGCAACATTCGCTGCGGGACATCATCAATGACGCCTGGGAATTCAGTAAACGGGAGTAGGACCGAGGCTATTCGGCGCGGAACTCCGAGGTACTCCACTCGATCTGCACGGCTCGCAGCCGGCTGAGAACGGCTACTCGTACCGACTCCGGCGCGCGATCGCCTCCGCAGCGACGAGCGACCAGCAGCTTCACTTCCTGCTCGACTCCGAATTGGCGCAGGCAGGGCGAACATTCGTCGAGGTGCTGGCGGATCAGAGCTTTGCGATCCGGGTCGATCTCACCGTCAAGGTAGAGATAGACCTCTTCCAGTACCTCGCGGCAATCAGTCTCGTGCGGACCCCCGCAGCTCACCGTGATCCCTCCGGCGCCGCGGCAGCGGCTGAGTCGGACCCGGCACCCGCGGGAGCAGCTCCCGCAGCCGGAATGAGGCCGCGCTCCTGGGCGTATCCCTCGAGTGCGGTGCGTAGCCCGCGACGACCGCGGTGCAGCCGCGACATCACGGTGCCGATCGGGGTGCCCATGATGTCGGCGATCTCCTTGTAGGAGAAGCCCTCCACATCGGCGAGGTAGACAGCCATCCGGAAATCATCCGGCAGCGACTGCAGGGCGTCCTTCACATCACTGTCGGGAAGGTGCTCCAGCGCCTCGGTCTCGGCACTCTTGAGCCCGGCCGGCGTGTGGGATCCAGCCTCGGCAAGCTGCCAGTCTTCGATCTGCTCCGTCGGCGACTGCAGCGGCTGGCGCTGGCGCTTGCGGTAACTGTTGATGAAGGTGTTGGTCAGAATGCGGTAGAGCCACGCCTTGAGATTCGTGCCCTCCTGGAACTGGTGGAAGGCGGCGAATGCCTTGACGTAGGTCTCCTGGACCAGGTCCTCGGCGTCCGCGGGATTGCGCGTCATCCGCAAGGCGGCGGCGTACAACTGATCAAGGAACGGCAGCGCATCGCGTTCGAAGCGCACACCCCGCTGCTCGGGGGTCTCCTCGACGGGGACCACCTCCCGACCTGACGGCTCGACATTTCTGCGCTGAATACGCGGTGCCGACCCTACTGCTCCAGGGCTACTCAGGTGGGATTGGGCTGTCGCGCGGCCAGGCGTCGACGGAATCGATGCCATGGGGCGAACCGCGAATCCGTCCAGCGGTCTGGCGGTCGAGCCTGCCCGCGACCGCGGGCGAGGACGAGACGGGGTGTAGGTCACGTGTTGCGTCAACACGTCGCAGGGTCAAACCGATTCCCGCCGCTCGCAGTCGGCCGGCAACGCGTTGCGCCGAGAGCGCAACCCGAACGCAATCCGATGCCGACGCCGCGAGCCCCATCCCCGTAGCATTCGCTCCATGACCGGCGGATACCACCCACCAGTCGAGGAATACCTGGAGACGATCCTCGGGCTCGAGGAGGCCGGGATTCGCCCGATGCGCGCCCGCATCGTCGAGCGGCTCGGAGTCTCGGCTCCCGCCGTCAGTGAGACGGTGCGTCGACTCGAGCGCGACGGCTACCTCACACTCGACAACGACCGAGCCATTTCCCTGACCACCGCGGGCCGGACGTACGCGACGTCGATCATGCGCCGCCACCGCCTTGCCGAGCGACTCCTCGTGGACGTTCTCAAAGTCCCGTGGTCGCAGGTCCACGAGGAAGCCGGCCGGCTCGAACATGCGATCAGCCCCTGGTTGGAAGAGCATCTGGTGCAGCTCCTTGGCGACCCGGCCACCTGTCCGCACGGCAACCCGATTCCGGGCTCCGCCAACGCCCACGACTACGGGGCGCAGCAGGCGCTGTCGGAGCTCCCCGACGGCTCAGACGTGGTCGTACGCCGCATTGATGAGCAGCTCGAAGGCCAGCACATCAGCATGCGCACCCTGGAGACCGAAGCCGTGCTACCAGGCCGGGCGGTCACCATCGTGAGCCGCGGCGCCAATGAGTTGCACCTGTCCGTCGACGGCCGTGAGGTCGACCTCGAGCTCGCCATCGCCGAGCGGGTTTTCGCCTCCCTCGCCTAGGCCCTCGCCGGGGCTAGCGCAGCCGGCTCTCGAACCGCTCTTGGTCCTGCATGCACCGCGCGACTTCGGGCCGCGCCTCGAGGCGCGCGTTCGGGATCGGCTTGCCACAATCGACGCACTTGCCGAACGTGCCCGCGTCCAGTCGCGCCAGCGCCTGCTCGATGAGTAAGCGATCGGCAGCCTGCGCATCGAGCACGGCGCCCTCCCGCTCCGCGTCGGAGATGTCGGTCCCCTCATCGGCCTGGTGCTGGCGTTCGCGGCTGAGATCGCCGCTGACATGCTCGGCGGCTTCGGCGACGAGTACCGCAGAACTGTGGCCTATCTCGGCGAGCCGGGCTTCGAGCAACTTTCGAGCCTGGAGGACTCTCACGTGGGAACTCCGATCTGGTCTGAGCGGTCGAGCGGGAGGCCTGCAACCGTTGACTACACCGGCCTACCCCGATACTGGAAGAGTTCGCTCAATCACGCCTGGAGGTTTCCTGTTGTCCCCGACCACCCCGCAGCTGGCTGAAGCCGCGCCGTGGGCGGCACCTTTCGCGCAGACGCCGATCGCCGGTCGGGTGGCAATGCCAGGATCGAAATCGGCCACAAACCGTGCCCTGTTACTGGCGGCGTTGTCCGCGGGCGAAAGTACCCTCACCGCGCCGCTGCAGGCCCGCGACACGCGCCTGATGGCGCAAGCGCTGCGCACACTCGGGGCCGTCATCGACGAGCAGCCCGGCCAGTGGAAGGTGTCCGGACGCAGCGATCCCTTTCCCGTTTCCGGCGTCACGGTCGACTGCGGCAATGCCGGCACGGTGGCGCGCTTCCTTCCCGCCGCCGCCGCGGTGCTGGCCCGGGGCACGGTGACGATCGACGGCGACGCCCGGATGCGCGAACGCCCGCTGGGCCCCCTGCTTGACGCGCTTCGGCGCCTTGGAGCGGGACTCGACCCCGAGGCGAGTCATGTGCCCTTCACCCTGGCCGCTGGCGGGAGCCTGCTCGGCGGCACGCTGGAGGTGGACGCCACGTCCTCCAGCCAGCTGATCTCGGGGCTGCTACTGGCCGCACCCCGTTACGAACGCGGCCTCACCGTGTCAGCGGCAGGCGGCCGCGTACCGTCCGCACCTCATTTGGCGATGACCGTCGACATGTTGCGGCAGGCGGGCGCGACGGTCGACGACTCCTCAGCGGGACGGTGGACCGTCACCCCGGGAGGCCTTCGCCCCACCACCTACGTCATCGAACCGGACCTGTCCAGCGCCTCCGCCTTCCTCGCCGCCGCGGCGGTCACGGGTGGAAGCGTGCGATTGGCCGGGTGGCCGCGGGCGACGACCCAGCCGGGGCGGCTGCTGCCCGAGCTGTTCGAGGCGTTCGGTTGTTCAGCGGCGGTCACCGCCGACGGAGAGCTGGAAATCACCGGCCCCGGGCGGCTGCACGGCGCCGATCTCGACCTGAGCGACTACGGCGAGGCGGTACCCACCCTGACCGCCGTGGCGCTCTTCGCGGACTCTCCCAGCAGGCTGCGCGGCGTCGCCCATTTGCGCGGTCAGGAGACCGACCGGCTGGCGGCCCTCGCGGAGGAGTTCGGCCGGCTGGGAGCGCATATCGAGGTGACCGCTGACGGGTTGGCCATCACTCCAGCGCCACTGTCTGCTGCGGTCTCCGCTGCCGTGTCAGTCGTACTGGATCCACGCGCCGACCACCGCCTCGCCATGGCATATGCCGTTGCCGGGCTCAGGGTCGAAGGCGTTCGCGTCGCCGACATCGCGACCACCGGCAAGACCGTCCCCGACTTTCCCGCCCGGTGGGCCGAGTTGCTCGCCGGCACGGGCTGAGGACGGCGGGCAACCAAGGGATGGCCCGCTCCCTCGACGAGGACGACGTCCCGATCCGGTCCGGGGGTCCTAACCGGCGCCGGACTCGTCAGCGGCCCGAGTACGCCGACGCCATCGAGGCGCTGGTCACGACCGTGGATCGGGGACGGGCGACCTGCCGCGTCGAGGGGTCGGGGATCTCTGTCGTCGCGGTTCGCGGTGCTGACGTTCGACGGACCGCGGTAGTGGTCGGTGACCGGGTTCGCCTCGTCGGAGATGTCTCGGGACGCAAGGACACGTTGGCGCGCATCATCTCCGTCGCCGACCGGGTCAGCGTGCTGCGGCGGACTCCGGACGACACTGACCCCTACGAACGGCCCGTCGTGGCGAACGCCGACCAGCTGATCGTGGTGGTGGCCCTCACCTCGCCACCGGCCCGGCCGCGCATGATCGACCGCTGCCTTGTCGCCGCTTACGACGGTGGATTGACGCCGGTGCTCTGCCTGACCAAGCACGACCTGGCCGGCAAGCTGGCGCCGGACGACGCGGATGCGGGGGCGCTGGCCTCACTCACCGCCGCGTACGAACCGCTCGGGGTCCCCGTGATCACCGCGGGGGTCGACGACAGCCTCGATCCGATAACCGCTGCCCTGGCCGGCCGGATCAGCGTGCTTTTCGGGCACAGCGGCGTGGGCAAGTCGACCCTGGTCAACCGGCTGGTGCCCAATGCCGACCGGGCGACCGGCGTGGTCAGTGACGTGGGCAAGGGTCGCCACACCAGCTCGTCCGTCGTCGCGCTCGAACTGCCTGGCGGCGGGTGGGTGGTCGACACCCCGGGCGTCAGGTCGTTCGGGCTGGGCCTGGTGTCCTCCGCCCGGGTCCTGTCAGCGTTCGAAGACCTGGCAGCCGTGACCGAGACCTGCCCCCGCGGGTGCAGCCACCTTCCGGATGCGCCGGACTGCATGCTCGACGTCTACGCCGCGACGGGCGCTCCGCAGGCCGCTCGGGTGGATTCGCTCCGCAGGCTGCTGCTCGCCCGCGAAGCAGCGGACGACTAGGAGCCGTGGACCCCGGCGGATCGTCAGGCGCCGGCCGCGATCGTCTCGGCGACCTCCGCCTTACGCCGCTCGATCGCCGCACGTTCGGCGTCGAGCCCCTCGGCGATGTCCTCATCGGCCTTCATCAGCGCACCGAGGTCGACACCGGCCATGTCCAGCACGCCCATGTCGGCGTAGGCCTTCTGGACCTTGTCGCCCCAAAGGCCGATGTCCTTGACGATGGGGACGATGCGGGTGAAGAGCAGCGAGCGAAACAGCTGCTGGAAGGCTGACTGATCGGCGAATTCCAGGCACTCCTCCACCGGGTATCCGAGCGTCTCCCAGACCTCGCGCTGGCGTAGCCGGTCGCGCATCAGGTAGCAGGCCTCGACCACGAATTCTTCGCGCTCCTCGCGCTCCTTGGAGGTCAGCTCCTGGTAGGCGTCCTTCAGCGCCATCCGGCCGAACGCGACGTGACGCGCCTCGTCCTGCATGACGTAGCTGAGGATCTGCTTGGGGAGCGGCTGGGTGGTGGTGTCACGCAGCAGGCCGAAGGCCGCCAGCGCGAGCCCTTCGATCAGCACCTGCATGCCGAGGTAGGGCATATCCCAGCGGCTGTCGCTCAGGGTCGAGGCAAGCAGCTGCTGGAGGTGGGGATTGATCGGGTAGACGAGCTGGATCTTTTCCTGCAGGAAGCGGGCGTAGGTCTCGGCGTGGCGGGCCTCGTCCATTGTCTGGGTGCTGGCGTAGAACTTCGCGTCGAGGTCGGGGACCCCTTCAACGATGCGCGCCGAGCAGATCATCGCGCCCTGCTCGCCGTGCAGGAACTGGCTGAATTGCCAGGACACCAGATGCTGTCTGAGCTCGGCCTTGTTGGCTTCGCCCAATTTCTCCCAGGTGGGCGAGCCGTAGATCGGGAAGGACTCGTCGCCAAGGCCCAACACGTTCGACGGGTCGACCTCCAGTGTCCAGTCGATGCGCGTGGCGGCGTCCCACTGCTTGTCCTTGCCCTTCTGGTAGAGGGCAAGGAGACGGGCGCGTCCTTCGTCGTACTCCCAGGAAAAGCGCGCGTTTCCGGCCATCGGAACGTCCCACGTCTCGCGCGGGATGGGAGTGACGTAAAGGTCATGCGTGGTCATGTGCGCTCCTCGGGTCATGGCTTGAGTCGTTGGGGTGGACTGTCGGGTGGATCCCGGGCGGCAGCAGCCGCTCGACGAGGGTGGCGAGGTCATCGGCCGTGCGCTCGATCGGCGCCAGGGGCAGCACCAGATGCGAGACGGTCAAGCGGATAACCGAATCGGCGACCAGCCGGACGTCACGCGTCGTGAGATCTGGCCAGTGGTCGGTGAGGTAGCCGGTGAGCAGCTTGCCCGCCGCTTCCAGCAAGGGATCGGCCCGGGTCGTGAACCACGGAAGCAGCTCCGAGGGCCCGCGGGCGCTGGAAAGAATGGCCTTCAACAACGGGTCGTCGGCGCCGGTCTCGAGCGTGTGCAGCACCGCTGCCCGGGTGCCGGACACCGGATCGTTCGGATAGGCCTCCAACACGGTGGCCAATTCCTCCATGTAGCTCGCCGTCTCAAACGCCGAGAGCGCCGCAGCGAGGCCGTACTTGTTGCCGAACTCCTTGTAGACGGTTTGCCGGCTGACTCCGGCCCGGCTCGCGATCTCAGCCAACGGCATCCGCTCCCAATCGCCGGCCACGACAACGTCCTTCGCTGTCGCTAGCAAGACCTCGCGGGCAGTCGGCACACTGCAAGGGTGACACCTATGACGATTTTGTCAACTGTCCTATTGACAGAAACCAGCTAAGAGTCAGCTGAGCAATGTCTTCACTGTCACTGATCGAAGGCCGCGAGCCGAGAGGCCATCGAGAATCGCCGGTAGCGCCTGCACGGTGCCTTCGTGGCCCAGGTGCATCGAGACGATGCTGCCGCGTTGCACACCGGCCAGGGTGCGGGAAATGACCAGCGCCGCGCCGGGATCGAGGTAATCGGAGGGGTCGACGTCGAAGGCAACCACGGTGCGGTAGCCGACGCGTCCGGCCGCCGCCAGCACCAGGGGCGTGGCCCGGTTCATCTGCGAAGGGCGGGCGTACAGCCCGTTGGTGCCCGAGACCTGCTGCAGAACGTCCCTCGCCTTCGCGAACTCCTCTTCCACGGCCGGTTCGGCAAGTGCGCCCAGGTCAGGATGGGTGTAGGTGTGATTGGCCAACTCGTGACCGCCGGCCAGGATTCGCTTCCCGAGAGCTTCGTTCGCCGCCAGCCAACTGCCCACCGCAAAGACGGTGATCGCGGCCGACTTCGCCTCGGCGGCCTGCAGCAGGGCCAGCGCCAGGGACGGGTCGCCGCTGCCGTGAAACGTGAGTGCGACTTGTGGCTTGGCCCGCGAACCGTTAACGATCTCGATGGCGGGTGCCTGCGGGTCAGCTGGACTCGGGCCGGCGGCCGGGCTGGTCGCGATAGGGGCGGCCGGCGGGCTGGGACCGGACGTCACGGCGCTGGGGTCGGCGGGGGTAGGCGGGGCGCTTCTGCCCGCCGCATGACCCTTGGCCGAGGAGGCGACACCACACCCGGCCACCGCGAGCACCGCGAGCAGGGTGCGCCTGCTCGGCCCCGTGCGCCGCCGCCCGTCATCTGCGCTCAATCGACCCCGCTCTCCCTTCCGAGTGTGAGTTTCGTCCGCAGCAGGTCCGAGCCGCTCATCGCCCACCGATGCCTCGTAGTCTCGCGCCTGTGCCTGCCACCATCCAGCCCGACACCCAGCCCGACACGAAGCAGCCAACCGAAGCCGGCGTCTACGCCGCCGATCTCACCCTCGCCCTCGAGCTCGCCGACGCCGCGGACCTGCTGACCCTCAGCCGTTTTCAGGCACTCGACCTGAGGGTGGAGACGAAGCCTGACACGACCCCCGTGAGCGATGCCGACCTGGCCACCGAGGCGCTGATCCGCGAGCGGCTCGCCAAGGACCGCCCGACCGACGTCGTGCTCGGCGAGGAGCAAGGCACCGGAGACGGTGCCACCTCGAGCAGCCGACGCTGGATCCTCGACCCGATCGACGGGACGAAGAATTTCATTCGCGGTGTGCCGGTCTGGGCGACGCTCATTGCTCTCGAGGTCGACGGAGACATCAAAGTCGGCGTCGTGAGTGCGCCTGCACTGCACCGGCGGTGGTGGGCGAGCCGCGGCGACGGAGCCTTCGCCGATGGCCGCCGGATCACGGTAAGCGCGGTGTCGACGGTCGAGGACTCCTCGTTCGGGTATTCGTCGCTCACCGGGTGGGAGGAGCAGGGGCGACTCGAGGGCTTCCTCGACCTGGCCTGCTCGGCCTGGCGCAACCGCGGCTTCGGCGACTTCTGGTCGCATTGCATGGTGGCCGAAGGTGCTGTGGACTTCAGCGCCGAGCCTGAGGTTTCGCTATGGGACATCGCGCCCCTGAAAGTGATCGTCGAAGAGGCCGGAGGGACGTTCACTGACCTGTCAGGCGACGGCAGCCCCGACCGCGGGAGCATCGCCTGCAGCAACGCGTTGTTGCACCCCGAGCTCCTGCGGCGCCTTGCCCCGCGATGACATCTGCGTGATCGGCACAGCCACGTGATCGGCTTCGCGCACCGGGGGGCCCCGGCACATGGGGTTCGGGAGAACTCGCTGGAGGCGTTCACCCAGGCGCTGGACAACGGGGCCCGGGCGCTTGAATCCGATGTCTGGCTGACTGCCGACTCGGTGCCGGTCTTGGTGCACGACGGGGTGCTTCGATCCGGCTGGCGGCGACGGCCCATCAACGCGCTGACTGCTGCCGCGCTGCCGAGCTGGTTGCCCTCGTTAGAAGCGCTCTATGACCGCACCGGTGGTGGTTTCGAGCTGAGCCTGGACGTAAAAGATCCGGCGGCCGGACCACCCGTCATGGACCTGGCCGCGCGCCGGGGTGTCGCCGACCGGCTTTGGCTCTGCACATCGGCTGACCAGGTACGCCGCTGGAGCTCGGCGGCCGGCCCGGCGCATCTGGTGGTCTCCACCACGTTGCGCGGCCGCGATCAGGAGGGCAAGCCGGCCGAATCGCGTATCGAAGAGGCCGCCGACGCGGGCGCCGACGCGCTCAACCTGCGCGCCCCGGAATGGTCTCCGGATCGGGTGCGCCGGTGTCACGACCGGCAACTGCTGGCTTTCGCCTGGGACGTCCAACAGTCGGCGGCGCTCGCCCGCGTGCGGGACTTCGGCTGCGACGGCGTCTACTCCGACTCCATCACGTTGCTCGCGTCCGCCTAGCGGGCGATCCACCGGCAAGCCCGGTCAGCCGCCCGCGGAGGCGAGCGCGAGCGGCAACACCTCTGCGGCCCCGGCCTCGCGGAGCAGCCGGGCCGCCCAGGTGGCGGTCCAACCCGAATCCCACAGATCATCGACCAGCAGCACCACCCGGTCGTTTATCGCTTCCGCCACCGAGGAGGGCACCTCGAGCGCTCCCACCACGTTGGTCAGCTTGTGGGCGCTGTTGTGCAGCTCCTGCTGCGGACGCCGCTCCTGCCGACGTATCAGCGCTCCGGCACTCACCAGCCGCCCGACGGAAGCGACCTGAGCGGCAAGTGAGGACACCAAGAGCGGGTGATGCACCGAAGGCAGGGCCACGACGACCTCCGGCCGCTTCTCCCAGGGCCAGTCGCGCAGCGTGGTCACAATCCCGGCGAGGAGATCCGGCGGCAACGCCTGGTCGACGGCCAGGGCAGCGGACAGCCGGCTCCCCCATCCAAGGTCTGACAGCCGGGCCAGCGCTCGGCCCTCGCTCGCCCCGGAACCTTCGGCGATGCGCCCGCTGAGCGCACTTCCCGTCGCTTTCATCCCGGTCGGCCAGGTCTTCTTCACGCCGAGCGCGACACCGGTACGCGAGAGCGCCTCGGCACCCTCAGACACGGCCGACAGCTGCAGCTCGCGAAGCGGGTGACCCAGGCACCGCGAGCAACGCCCGCAGTCCTGCGCCTCGGGATCGTCCAGCTGCTCGCGAAGGAATCGCAGGAGGCAGCCGGGAGTGCTCACGTATTCGCGCATCGCGGCTTCCTCGCGATCCCGGGCCGCCCGCAGGCCCTGGTAGCGCTCGGCGTCATAGCTCCACGGTTGGCCGGTCGCTATCCACCCCCCGCTGACACGCCGGACCGCGCCGTCGACATCGAGCACCTTCAGCACCATCTCCAGCCTGGTGCGCCGCAGATCGACCAGCGGCTCGAGCGCCGCCGTCGACCGTGGAACCTCGTCGAGCTGCTCGAGCAAGCGTCTGACCAGCCCCTCCTCCGGCATGGATACCGAGGCGAAGTAGGACCACACGGCGTGATCGGCCGGCGTGGGCAGCAGGAAGACCTCGGCCCGTTCGGTGGCCCGGCCGGCGCGACCCACCTGCTGGTAGTAGGCGATAGGGCTGGAGGGGCTGCCCAGATGAACGACGAACGCCAGGTCGGGCTTGTCGTAACCCATCCCCAGAGCGCTCGTGGCGACGACGGCCTTCAACTCGTCGGCCGCCAACTCGGCCTCGATCCGGCGCCGCTCGGCATCCTCCGTGCGCCCGGTGTAGGCCGCCACGGCGTGACCACGGCTGGCAAGGAAAGCCGCAGTGTCCTGCGCCGCGGCGACGGTCAACGTGTAAATGATCCCGGATCCCGGCGCCTCCCGGAGCAGGGCATCGAGCCAGGCAAGCCGCTCCGGATCGCCTGGCAGTTCCACGACGTCGAGCGCGAGGGATTCGCGATCAAGGGAGCCCCGCAGCACCAGCGGCTCCCCCAGCACCGCCGCGACATCCCGCGTCACCCGCTCATTGGCCGTCGCCGTGGTCGCCAGGACCGCCACACCGGCCGGCAGCCTTTCAAGCACCTCCTGCACGCGCCGGTAATCGGGCCGGAAATCATGACCCCAGTCGGAGATGCAGTGCGCCTCATCGACCACGAGGAGCCCGCAACGGCTTGCTACGTGAGGCAGCACGGTCTCCCGAAACCCGGGGCTGTTGAGCCGTTCCGGGCTGATCAGCAGCACGTCGACCTCGCCGGCTCCCACTGCCTCTTCGATCCGGCTCCACTCGTCGAGATTCGCGGAGTTGATCGTCTCCGCGCGGATCCCTGCCTTTGCCGCCGCTTCGAGCTGGTTGCGCATCAGTGCCAGCAATGGACTGACGATGAGCGTGACGCCGGCGCCCCGGGCCCGTAGCAACGACGTGGCCGTGAAATACACCGCGCTCTTGCCCCAGCCGGTGCGCTGCACAACCAGCACCCGAGCGCCCTGCAGCAGGGCCTCAATCGCCCTCCATTGATCCTCGCGCAACACGGCCGACTCGCCCGCCAGCCGGGCGAGCACCGCCTGGGCGCTCGCACGGTCGGCGTCGGCATGCGTCTGAACGGGGGTCATGTGCCCATCCTGGTCGCCGGGTCCGACAGAACGCATTCGTCACCCATACGTCATCGGTTCCTAGAGCAACGCCAGGCCGAGTCCCACGGCCGCCGCAGCCATGCCGGCCGCCACACTCAGCCCTACGTTCGCGATTGCGGCGGTGCGCTTGCCGTCCGCCGACAGCCGGACCGTGTCGTACGCCCAAGTCGAAAACGTCGTGTAGCCGCCGCAGAGTCCGGTGGCTGCGAAGGCCAGCACGTAGGGCCCGAGGCCGTGCGATGCCACACCGGTGAGGAAGCCGAGCAGCAAGGAGCCGGTGACGTTGATCAGCAGGATTCCGAGCGGGAATTCCAGCGGCCTGCCGCGCTTCGCCCTCCCGTGCTGCACCCACTGGTCGACGACGTAGCGGGCCATCGCTCCGAGCGCCGTACCGAGGGCGACCAGCAGCCACCAGACAGGGCTCATGAGGCGGCCTTGCGGCGAGCGGCGGAGACCCGTTCGACAATCGCTGCCCCGAGGACTGCCGCCGCCAGACCCGCGATCAGGCTGGCCGCCAGGTACCCGAACGCAATGCCGATGCAGCCGCGCGCGAGCAGCTGGTTCACGCCGACCATGAACGTCGACCACGTCGTGAAGCCGCCGCAGAAACCGGTGGTCAACAACGCCCGCAGCCGCACCCGGCCCGGCGGGATCAGCGGGGTCAACGCCAGCAGTCCACCGATGAGCAGGGCGCCGCTCACGTTGATGAGGAAGACCGCCCACGGGAAGTGGCCGGGCGGGGCGGGAAGCCCTTTTTGGATCCCGGCGCGGGCCACTCCGCCGGCGGCAGCGCCGATTGCTACCGCTGACAAAACTCCGGGCTGGAGCCGGTCGCGCAGCCGCCCGGCGGCGGGCAGTGGCTCCTGGAAGACAGGTTCGCCCCCAGGCGCGTCGAACTCGCCGTCCAACGCGCGTCTACCTCCCGCAATTGTCCGCTCCGGAAGCTACGTCGCCGACCGTACGACGAGCGCTCGGCCCGGAGCCACCGCGGCTCGCGTTGCCACCCGTTCAAAATTGAAGGGTTGACGTACAGAAATACAGTTATATGATTTATCTAGGTTATAAACACTACCGAGTCGACTCAGCTCGGGTCGGCTCCCAAGGGAGGGATCATGCTGCTGGTCACACTGTCCGATCACGAGTGGGCGAACTGCCGTGAGATGACCCCTCGCCGGCTGGCGCTCGGCGCCGCCCGGCTGATGCTCCAGCAACAGCTCTGGGGACGCGCAACGGCCGAGGATCACAGCCTGTGCCAGCTGACTCTGCTCGAATCGCTATGCGTTGCGGCCGGCGGCAACTACACCGAAGACGGCGTGCCTGCCCCGCCCGACGAACCGCAAGCGGCCGCCGTGCTAGCGACCACCTGCCGGATGCTGGCGCAGAACGCCGGGCAGGACCCGGCCTTTCATCGATTGGATCAGCTCCGAGCCGTCAGCGACGAGGACAACGTCACTATTCAGCGGCTGTTGGCGACAGTTCACGGTTCTGCTTCGCAGGACTGATCCCGCGGGCCAACCGTCGAACGGTCACCGGGTAGCCGTTGACCACCGCGTTGCCCGACGGCACGTCGACCAGCCTGCCGGGCGCGAGCAGGTTCGTATTAACACCGACATGCTCCTGGCCGACTCCGGTCTGGGCGCCGGGGACCGAGTGCCCCCACCCGTGCGGCAACGACACGACCCCAGTCATCATCTCGTCGCTGACCTCGACCTCCACGTCGAGCGTGCCCGATTCGCTCGTGACCGTGACCAGGTCGCCGTCACTCACGGAAGCGGCTGCCGCGTCTTGCGGGTTCATCAGCAGGGTGCAACGGTTAGAGCCGCCGACCAGCGTCGGCATCTGATGCATCCACGAGTTGTTCGACCGCAGGTGTCGCCGGCTCGTCATGACGAGCGTGTCGGACGCGCGGTCGAGCCGGTCGAGCAGGCGTGGGATGTCACCGACGATGTACGCCGGCGCCAGTTCGAGCTTTCCGGAAGGCGTCTTCAACATGTCGCGGACGCGCGGCACCATTGCGCCGAAGTCCAGCCCGTCCGGGTTGTCCTTGAACGTCTGCAGGGTGATGCCATCGGGGTTCGCCCCGTACCGGTCACCGAAGGGTCCGGTGCGCAGCGAAAGGTCGAGCATCCGTTCCGGACCGCCGGAATCGTAGTGGGCCATGACCTCAACCGGGTCCAGCCCGGTGGCCGCCACGAGCATCGAGAACCAGCCGTCATCGAGTGCCTTGACGTCGACCTCCGACGCTTTCTGACCGCTGATGATGGCGGCCAGGCGAATCAGCACCTCCCACTCCCCCGGGCGCCCGTCTGTCGGCGGCAGGATCGCCTCGGACCACTTGCCCGCGGAGCGCACCGCCAGCGCCCAGAGCAGGTCGTCAAAGTGCGGCTGCTCCAGCGGGCTCAAACCGGGCAGGATGACGTCCGCGTGACGGGTCGTCTCATTGATCCAGTTGTCGATGCTGATCATCGCGTCCAACATCGGCAGCGCCGCGGCCAGCCGGCCGGCTCCCGGAGCGCTCAATGCGGGATTGCCGGCGACCGTGATGAGGGCCTTGAGCTGACCGTCTCCAGGGGTGTCGATCTCCTCGGCCAAACAGGAGACCGGCACCTGCCCCAGCACCTCGGGCGCGCCTCGAACCCTGCTGCGCCACCGGCCGAATTCGACCTCGGTGCCGCTGCCCGGTGTGCCGGGGGCCTTCGGAAGGGGCAATGACGCGACGGTCCAATTGACCGGAGTGGGAAACATCAGACCCCCCTCCACGTCGAAGCTGCCGGTAAGGATGTTGACGACGTCGATCAGCCAGCTGGAAAGCGTGCCGAACTCCTGGTTGCACAGGCCGATCCGGCCGTAGAAGACTCCGTGCTCGGCCGCAGCCATGTCGCGGGCCAGCTCGCGGATCCGTTCCGCCGGCACCTGGCAGGTCGCCGCGACGCGCTCAGGCGTGAAGGGTGCCGACACCTCACGCAGCGTCTCCACACCGACCAGGATGTCGGCGAGCTCTCCGAGATCGACCAGACCCTCAGCGAAGAGCACCTGCACGACGGCCAGCAGTAATGCCGCGTCAGTGCCGGGCGTGATCGGGATCCATTCGGTCGCGTGACGGACGGTGCCGGTGCGCCGCGGGTCGATGACGATGACCTTGCCGCCCGCTGCTTTCATCCGGTCCAGCTCGGCGAGCACGTTTGCGCAGGCCATCAGCGAGCCCTGCGAAGCTTGCGGGTTGGCTCCCATCAGCACCATCAGATCGCTGCGCTGGACGTCGGGCACCGGGATCGCCCACATGTCGCCGTACATCAGCGCGCTCGAGACGTTCTTGGGCCATTGGTCGACGGTGCCGGCGGAATAGATGCTGGGGATTCCGGACATACCGATGAGCACCCCGACGTAGCGGCCTATCGAGAAGGTGTGCGCCGCCGGATTGCCGATGTACGCCGTCACGGCCTGCATGCCGTGCTCTGCCACGACTCGGTGAATCAGGCGTTCACAAGTCTCGAATGCCTCCTCCCAGCTCACCTCCCGAAAGCCGTCTCCGTCGCGTACGACGGGCCCGCGAAGACGAGTGGGATCGGAATGCAAGGTGCCGAGCGTCGTGCCCTTGGGACAGATGTGACCGTGGCTGAAGACGTCTTCCTTGTGCGGTCTGATCTTCGTGACCTCATCGCCCCTGAGCGTGACCTCGAGGCCACACATCGCCTCGCAGAGCGGGCAGGTGCGCAGGTGGGTGGTCTCGGGAGTGGCGTTGTCAGGGACGCCGTGAGTCGGTACCGAAAGCTCAACAGCTGTCATACCCGCTCCTTACCTGGAGGGTGGGACCAAGGGTGTCCCACGCCACATCCGTCCAGGCACGGTAACGCGAAGGGGCTAGATCCGCGCGCGCAGGTTCTCTTCACCCGGAGGTCCGTCGGGTTGGCCGCTGCCAGTGAGGTGGGTCATGACGAAGTACGTCGTGAGCCCCTGCCACAGCGAATAGCGACGCAGCATCGCGTGGCCGACTCCTGCCACTTCCACGCGCGAGATGTCCACGCCCGCCCGACGCGCCCGCACGGCGAAATTGAGGGACCCGCGGGGATCGACCCAGCGGTCGCGCGTGCCGTGAGCGATGAGCACCGGCACCTGCCGAAGGTGGTCGACGGGCTCATCCCCCGGCAGCCAGGGCGCGAGCGCCATGATCGCCCGCACCGAAGGATGGCCCCCGGCAGCAAGTGCGACCCTGCCACCCAGAGAATGCCCGACCAGATAGACCCCGGCCCCGGGATGCTCGCGCGTGATCTCGCCCAGCGCCCAGATCGCGTCGTCGACCTGAGAACCGCCGGCATTCCAGCCACGGTCGCGGTAACGAAGGGTCCACACCGCCAGCCCCGAGGAGGACCCGGCTTGATGCAGCGCGCGGGCGAACGGCGTTATGCGCACCGCACTGAGCTGCCGCCGGGTCGCGCGGCGGGTGCTGCGCGCCTTACCGCCGTGGAGTACCAGAGCGACTGCGACAGTGGGTACGTCGGGGGCAAGCACTCGGACATAGGGCCCAGCAGGCTCCTGGCTCACGCGCTCATCCACTCCCGGTCTCCACACCTGGCATTCGCGGCATACGTGCCAGCGGTTCGGTCAGAGGTGACTTGTCCCAAGCTACGGATCCCTGGCCCGCACTCGTGCAAACTGGGCGGTCAGGCACCCTGACATTTGGAGTCGCACTCAATGCCCGTCACCGTTTCCAATGCCTCCGATACGACGGAAGCTCCGCAGATCAGCGTCACACCGGACACCCTGCCCAGCACGCTGGAGACCGAAGACCTCGTCATCGGCACCGGCCGTGAGGCGACGACGTCACACACCGTCGAAGTCCACTACGCGGGCGTGCACGTGCACAACGGCCAGGAATTCGACTCCTCCTGGAGTCGCGGCGGGCGGCCAACCAGCTTCCCGTTGAGCGGCGTGATTCCCGGCTTCCGCGACGGGATCGCCGGCATGAAAGAAGGCGGCCGGCGCGTGCTCATCGTGCCGCCGGAGATGGGGTACGGCAGCCGCGGCGCCCCTCCCGCGGTCGGCCCGAACGAGCACCTGATCTTCGTGGTCGACCTGGTGCGTATCTCCTTGTAGCTACGGTGAGTCCCAGCCACGGTGAGGGCAGGCTCAACCCTCTACAGCTTGCGGGCGGCGCTGCCGATCATTCAATGGTGAGCGTCGGCCCAGCGTCGGGTCGACGTCCTACCTTCCATTGGCTGCGGCCGCTGGCTGCTCTGATCAGCCTGGGCGTCGCGGTCTCGGCGTGTGCTCCGCTTGCGCCCGCGGGCGGCGCCACCGCCAAGCCGACGAGCACGCCGGCGGCCAAACCAGCCGCGCCGGCCGCGGCACCGAAGGCGACTCCGGCGCTCACCGGAACCTCCTCGGTGGCGGGCCTGGACAGCTCCGGCGCCACGATCCCGTCCACCAACTACTCCATTCCAAGCCACGCCGTCTTCATGTCGCCGGGCGGCAAGGATGCCAATGCCGGGACTGCGTCGGCTCCGGTGCACACGCTGGCTCGCGCCTATGGCCTCGTGCCTGCCGGTGGGACGATCGTGGCCCGGGTCGGCACCTATCGGGACGGCAACCTGGTGGCCACCAAGGCCTTTACGTTGCAGGCATATCCGCATGAGCAACCATGGTTCGACGGCACCGACGTGGTCAGCGGCTGGATGTCGGACGGGCTTGGCCACTGGTACGTGCCCTGGAGCACCCCCAATTTCTGCCAGAACGCGGCCTTCCCCTCCGGTGGCTACTACAGCCAGACTTGGCCCTGGCAAGGCACGCCAGCGACCGCTGGCCCATGCATTCACCCCGACATGGCCGACGACCCCGCCAACCCGGCGTCAGCAGACCCGCAGATGGCATTCCTGGACAACCGGGCCCTCACCGAAGTGACCGCACTGGCGAAGCTGACGGCAACGTCGTTCTGGTACGACTTCGCTCACCGCCGGGTCTATATCGGCGCCTCGCCTACCGGGCACACGGTCGAACTCACCAAGCGGGCTAACGCGATCGTCACCCGAAATCTCACGACGGGCACGCGCTTTCTGGGTGTCGGATTCCGCCGCTACGCCTCGAACGAGAAGAACGAGGGGTCCACTACGCACGGAGCCCTCACCGTGGTCGGCAGCCCGAACGTGCTGCTGGAAAACGATGTCTTCACGCTGAATGCGGGCAGCGCTCTGAACTTCCTGAGCGGCGCCAAGAACGTGATGATCAGACACGACGTCTTCGCGCGTAACGGCTTCAACGGCGTGGATGCCAACGGCACCGAAAGTAACGACAACTTCACCATCACCAGCAGTGTCCTTGACCGCAACAACACCGAGCTCTTCGGGCTGGGATGCCTGGCGTCCTGCACGGCGGCAGGTTCCAAGATCGCGCACATGGACAACTTCACGATCTCGAACAACGTCTTTCGCGACGGGCAGGGAGTCGCCAACGGATTCTGGTGCGACTTGCATTGCTCGCGCGGGACGATTACCGGCAATCTGGTTTCCGGCAACGGCAACATCGGACTGCTGTATGAGGTGTCGGACACCGGTGTCATCGCCGACAACCTCGTGGTGGGCAATGGCTTCTATATGGCCAGCCGCCAGCCGAACGGCGCCAACGGCGATGACAGCGACCGGGGCTCCGGAATCCGGGTGGCCGCCTCCAACACACAGATCATCAACAACACGCTCGCCGGCAACTCATCGGCATTCGTCATCTATGACGACGCGCGAAGCCCCGGCGGTGCCTGTCCCGGATGTACCTCCCACGACGTCGGTCCCGACACCAGGAACGTCACTGTGCTCAACAACGTCATCTCCGGCCCGGTGACCAGCGACCCGGATCCTTACTCCAGCTGGATTGTCGGAACGTTCCGCCGCAATTTCTTTCCTGGCGTCGCCGGGACCGGCCCTGACACGTTCTACAGCCGGTTCGACTTCGACTCCTACTACCGGCCGAACGGTTCGCCGGCAAAGCTCTTCTGGTGGGACAACGACTCGTCTGACAGCAACAGCCTGACGACCATGGACAACGCGATCGGTTCGCTCACTGACGTGCGGGCTGCAAAGAACATTGAGAAGTCGGGGCAGGACATCACGGCGGGCCCCGACCCCTTCTTTGTCAACGCCGGCAGCGGCAACTACTGCCTCGCCACCACTAGTGCGGCCGCCGGGAGCGGGGCCGGGGTCTCGTCGGCCATCGCGAAGATTCTGGGTGTCACCGCGGGCCAAGCCATCAACCGCGGCGCCCTCGGCTGGCTGGGTCAGCGCTGCACGACGGGAAACTGAACCGCAGCCGGGAAGAATTGCCGCCTTCGCGGTGCTACGCCATTAATGACCTCTCCGGCCGAACTCCTTGCCTCGAGCACCATCGCCGCCCTGCACGCCAATCATGATGAGTTGGCTGCCCTGGTTCCGAACCTGTCCGACGCCCAGCTGAACGGCCCGTCCGGGGCGTCTGAATGGACGGTCGCGCAGGTGCTGTCACACCTCGGTAGCGGCGCTGAGATCGCCCTCGCGGGCTACCAGACTTTCCTGTCGGGGGCACCGGAGCCAGAGCCGGATTTCAACCAGACGGTCTGGGATCGTTGGAATGCGCTCAGCCCACAGGACCAGGCCAACGGTTTCCTGGAGCACAACGCGAAGTTGGTGAACGCTCTGGATGCGCTCACCCCTGAGCAACGAGCCACCCTGGAGATCAAGCTCGGATTCCTGCCCTTCCCGCTGCCGATCGGGACCCTGCTCGGCATGCGGCTCAACGAGGCGGCCCAGCATGAGTGGGACGTCCGAGTCGCGATCGACCCGGCAGCTGGGCTGAGCCAGCAGGCGACTGCGGTGCTGAGCGAACACCTGTCCGGCGGCTTGAGTTTTCTGCTCGGCTTCACCGGTAAGGCGGAGGCGCTCGCGCACCCGGCAGTCGTCGAGATTGCGGGAACCGGGCTGGCCATCGTTATCAACGATCAGGTCAGTCTCGCCGCCACAGGCTCGGAGCCGACGGCCACTTTCAGCGGGCCTTTGGAGGCGGTGATCCGGCTGATCGGCGGCCGCTTGACGCCGAAGTACACGCCCGCAAGCGTGACCGTGACAGGCAATGTCTCCTTGGACGACCTCC
Source organism: uncultured Actinomycetota bacterium (assembly GCA_963839015.1). GTDB lineage: Bacteria > Actinomycetota > Actinomycetes > Frankiales > Frankiaceae > DATAZK01. The sequence goes on from CAWITL010000009.1 coordinate 356,062, forward strand.
GCCGGGTCTTCCCCGGCTTCTAGTACGAGTCCGGACGCGGGGCCTACTCGCCAAATGCCTCGAGGTAGCGATCCAGCGCCCGAGGATCGCCACCGTCGTGACGAAAGCCGATGAACCGGTCGGGCCTCACCGCCAAAATCGTCAGCCCTTCGACGCCGAGTCGATCGGTCACCGATTCCTCGATCCGCCCAACCGGCAAGCCGTCAGGCCGGGTGCTCAACCCGATGACGGAATCGATGAGCGGAGACGCCGCGTAGCCGGTCTCGAGAGCGCTGGCCAATCTGAGTACGTCTTTGCCCGCAGCGGCCCTCCCGCCAAGGACCAGCACGGTGTGACCCGGGCGGTGGGTCAGCTCGTGCAGACCACCCGGCGCGGCGGCGGCGTCACGGATCGCGATCGTGCTCGGCAGCAGCGTTCCAGGAGAGAGTGCATCTTTGCTTTCGCCTGACACCAAAGGGGAATCGGCATATGAACGGTCGAGCTCGGCGGCAGCGGCGGCCTCGTGATGGGCGACCGACGGATCGGCCAACGTCTGGCTCATCACCGCATCGCGCGCCGCTCGCTCGCCTTGATCCGTCATCGCCTGGTTGCCCTCAAAGGCATCTCCCGTGGCGACAACCCGCAGGGCGACTGGCCGCCGCTCAGCCTCGTAGCTGTCCAGCAGGGCGTCCCCACCCACCCCCTGGCACGCCAGCGCGAGCTTCCAGCCGAGGTTGAACGCGTCCTGCACGCCCGTATTCATCCCATGGCCTTCGGACGGTGAGCACGCATGAGCGGCATCTCCCGCGAGCAGCACGCGACCTGACTTGAACCTCGCCGCGACGCGCGAATGGCAGCGGAACCGGTTGGCGTTCTCCACGCCGATGAACGATGCGGACGGTGCATATCGCCGGATGGTCGCGGTCGCTTCTGCGACGAGGTCGCTCGCGTCCGAGGTCGGGCGAACGTAGACCCGCCAGCGGCGATCCGGCAGCGGAGTGAGGATCACCGGAGGAACGTCGAAGTGGGCATAGATAAGGTCGCAGTCCCCGTCCCAACCATCCAGGCTCGCGTCAAACACCGCCCACGGAGTCTCGAGGTCGGCGCCCGGATACTCGATGCCCATCAGTTCACGGGTGGTGCTGTGCAGCCCGTCGCAACCGACGATCCACGACGTCACCACCTCACGCCGGCGCCCCTCGTGCTCGAGGGTCGCCACGACCCCGTCGGCCACCCTCGAGATCCCGACCAGCCGCGTGGACCGGGTCACCGCTCCGCCCAGGTCTTCCAAATGCCGGGTGAGGATCGATTCGGTCACGTCCTCGGACAGTCCGAGATCGAACCCGTAGCGGCTGTCGGCGAGGGCGAGATCCAGCCGTCCCAGGGTTTGGCCATTGGAGCGCAAGCGGGCGCCGCGCACCTTGACGCCCGCGTCCAGCAGCCGGTCAGCCAGCCCGAGCGCTTCAAAGACTTCGATAGTGCGGGCATGGATGACCGTGGCCCGGTCCCAACCGAGCGGCGCATCGCGGGCGTCGATCAACAGGCAGTCGACGTGGCGCCGGGTCAGCTCCGCCGCGAGCAACAGACCCGTCGGTCCGGCGCCGACCACGACGACAGATGGAGGGGAATCTCGCGGGGCCGCCACGCCGAAACTGTACCGACGCCATGATGGACGGCGTGAGTAGCTCGCCCTCGTACCCACCGACCTCCAGCGGGAATGCGCTCGTCCTCGCCGGAGGCGGCGTCGCGGGGATTGCCTGGGAGCTCGGAGTCCTCCGGGGACTTGCCGATGGCGACGCGGCTCTGGCCGAACGGGTCCTGGCCGCCGACCTCGTCGTTGGCACCTCGGCTGGGTCCACGGTGGCGGCACAGATCACCAGCGGTGTCAGTCTCGACGAGCTGTACGCGGCCCAGCTGCGCCCAACGACCACCGAGCTCGACGTCGACCTCGACATGCCGAAGCTGTTCGCGGATTTCGAGGCAGCTATGCAAGGCGCCACCGGACCGCTGGACACCGCGCGCCGGATCGCCAGGATCGCCCTGGCCGCACCGACTGTCGAACCGGCCATCCGCCGCGCAGCGATCGACGCTCGGCTGCCGGTCAAGCAATGGCCGAGCCGGCGCGTGCTCGTGACCGCGATCGACGCCGAGAGCGGCGAGCTCACCGTCTTCACCCGCGAGTCCGGGGTCAACCTGACCGATGCCGTCGCCGCCAGCAGTGCCGTCCCCGGCGTCTGGCCACCCGTCGCCATCCGCGGCCGTCGCTACATCGATGGCGGCGTGCGTTCCATGAGCAACGCCGATCTGGCGGCCGGAGCTGATCGCGTCCTGATCATCCTGCCGATTCTGGAGGGCGCCGCTACACCGTGGGGCAGCCTCGACGCAGAAATCGCCGCCCTGGCCCCCGCGTCCGTACAGGTGATCTGGGCCGACCAGCCCTCCGTTGCAGCATTCGGTGCCAACCCGCTGTCTCCGGCCACCCGGGGGCCATCCGCCCGTGCCGGTCGGGCGATCGGCGCCGCTCACGCTGCTGGCGTGGCCGCTTTCTGGAAGTGAAATGGCTGCTGGCGCTGCGCTGGATGCCCGGATTGTGGCAAAACGACCATCGAGGCGAGCGTCGACGGCTAGCGTGCCAACGTGGCCGCATTCGTCCGCGGTAAGCCCGCCCAGCGCCGGCGCGGACGCCTTGGACAACGTCGACGCCTCGGACATCTTGGACACCGACTAGCGGCGGTACTCCTCGTCGGCATGCTGGGTGCACTCGGTTTGTCGTCCTGCACGCTGCAGAAGCCGGCGCCCATTCGGATCGAGTTCTGGGGCGATTCCCTCGGCTATCAAGCTGCCCCTTACATCAACTACTTCGTGGACGCGACGGGGAAAGCGGTCAGCCGTACTCGGGTCTTTCCGGGAATTTCGCTCTGCGACGATCTCTCGGACATCCGGCGTGAACTGGACCCGGCCAACCGTGCCGGGTTCCACCCACAAGCCGTCGTTTTGGAGTTCAGCGGGGTCGCGCTGTATCCCTGCATGCTGGACGCGCACGGAGTGCCGCTCTCGGGGCAGGCGATCATCAACAAGTACATCGCTGATACCGCGACGGCGATTGCCACCACGACCCGCGCGCACGTCCCGATCTACTTCGTCAGCCCTCCGATCTACCGGGAGGACGCGGCCAAGTACGTCGACACCACACCACTCGGGAAGCTGTACTCAACGTTGCCCGCGCGCTACCCCGGCGGCCTGGTCCGCTACATCGACGCGGCGGCCGCGGTGGAACTGCACGGGCATTACACCGACACGCTGCCCTGCCTGTACTTCGAACATTGCACAGGACGCTGGCCGGACGGAACGAAGACGGTCGTCGTCCGCGAAACCGACGGGCGCCACTTCTGCCCTGCGAAGGAGATCTTCTTTGACTGTCCGGTGCCGTCGCCGGGAGCGATGCGATATGCCGCGGCGATCACCAGCCCGGTGTTGCGCGACTTCGGCATCAAATAGCGGCGCTGCGAAGGACCGCCGCAATTCTTCCGCGGAAGATTTTGGCGCCCCCGGTTCACGGGTCCCTCCGAGCTGAGATCATTCCAATGTCGTCGATTCCCCGAGCACCGGGGATGGGCACTCGCCGGGAAACCGGGAAGGCAGGCATGTCTGATGGCGCACTCGTTCACAGTTCCTGGACGGCAAGCCACTGCGCGCGACCAGGCGCGCACGTTGTTTGCGCAGACGATGGGTTACGTGGCCATGGCGGCCGCGTTGTTCGCGCTCGGTGCCTACCTCGGACGCAACCTGCGCGGAGGCGTAGGAATTGTCGCGTTCATCGCCGCCTTCGCGTGCCTGATCGGCATGCGCGCCGCGAGCCGTCGATCCCAGCAGCTGACCGTCGGGTTGCTCGCCCTTGTTGGGCTGCTGCTCGGAGTCGCGATCGCGCCAACGCTTGCTTATTACGCCAGTGCCGACCCGCAAGCACTCTGGCAGGCGGGCGGGGCCACGGCCCTGTTCATCGGCGGCCTGGGCTCGGTCGGCTACGCCACTCGACGCGACCTCACGGCGCTGGCACGGGTGGCGTTCTGGGCATTGCTGGCACTGATCGTCTTCGGGATTGTGTTGATCTTCGTCAACATCCCCAACGGCTACGTCATCTACTCCGTGATCGGCCTCGTCGTCTTCGCGGCCTACACCGTCATCGATTTTCAGCGCCTGCGCCGATCGACGGACGTCAACGCCGCACCACTCATCGCTGCGTCGATCTTTCTCGACATCCTGAACGTCTTCCTGTTCTTCCTGAATCTCTTTGGCCGCAGCGACTGACTGGCCCAGTTATCCGCAGCCCTGTGCATAACTCCTGAGGTCTGGTCGGGGCTCCCCCAGAATCAGCACCATGCCGAGCGACCTCACCGAACCCACCACCATCCACAGCTGCGTCGATGTCGAGGAGCTTTGGAGCCGCGTTGTCGGCGCCGATCACTTCAGCAGACGCAGCCTGTGGCTCGCCTTCCTCAACGCCGATTCCGCCGTCCTGCCGACTCTGGTCCCTTTCGAGGACTTCCCTTCCGCGCCCGACCGGCTGATGCTGACCAACCTGTGCCGCATCGTCGAGGGTCTGGTCGGCACCAGCGGGATCGCCTCCATCGTGCTGCTGGTCTGCCGTCCAGGGTCTGATGCCATGACCGTCCAGGACCGGCGCATGGCCGCGCTCCTCCACGACGAGATCGGCAGCCGCTTCAGCGACTGGCCCATCCATTTGGCAACGCGGGGGCGTATTCAGGTCTTTGCTCCTGACGATCTCATCGCGGCGGCCTGACTCGCTTCCCAGAAGGGCGTTCCTGACTCATCAAACTCGCGAGTTGGCCGGTGACACGCCGCGGCCTACCGGTGAACTCGCGAGTTCGACCGGCGTGAAACGCACCCCCCAAGCAAAAGGCCCCTCCCGGCGAACCGGAAAGGGCCTCCGACCTGCTGTTCTTTGTAGCGGGGGCAGGATTTGAACCTGCGACCTCTGGGTTATGAGCCCAGCGAGCTACCGAGCTGCTCCACCCCGCGTCGGTGATGTCACGTTACCCAGACGTCACATCGAAGGTCAAACGAGCGGCGCCCGTCAACCGGGCGTCGACCCGGCTAGGGAGGCGGGGTGACCGTGGGACTTGGGGTCGCCGAAACGGAAGCTGTGGGTTTTGGTGAAGCCGAGGCTGACGCGCTCGGACTGGCGGACGCCTTCCCAGACGGACTTGGCGTCGGGGTCGCCTTCGGCTTAGTGGCGGCTGCCAACTTGTTGAGGGCCGTCTGCAGCTGCTGCTGATACATGCCGTAAGCCGTGTAATCGCCTGCGCCATACGCCTTTTGAGCGTTGTTGAACGCCGTCTGAGCCTGGTCGGCGAGCTGCTGCACCTGCGGCGTGACGACCGTGCCGCCGCCGGGGGTCGTGCCCGGACTGGTGGTCGGGGTCGTGTCTCCCCCGCTGGGTGTGGCCGAGGCGGCGGCGCCAGGGCCGAACAGATTTGTCAGCGCGCCCGAGAAGGTACGCGCGAAACCTATTCGATCACCATAGGCGACGGCGACGTCCTGCAAGGTGGGATAACCCTGATCACCCGTCGCTTGGACGTAGTACGGCTGGACGTAGATCAGCCCGTCCGCGACCGGGAGCGTGAGCAGATTCCCGCTGATCGTCGTACTGCCCGCTTGTCTGAGCAGGCTCAGGGCAGACGACACCACTGAATTCGATTCAATCGTGCTCTTGGCCTGCACCGGACCATTGATGGTGACACCTTGCGGAAGCTCCAGAATGCGAATCTTTCCGTAGTCGCCAGGATCACTGGACACGTACATGAAAGCCGCCAGCTTGGGCGCTCGTTGTGAATTCAGCGGGCTCGTAAGATTGAAATTCGGAGACGTCTGCTGGGGGAATTGCGCGTACTGGTAGAACGGCGGCTGCTGGGTGCCGGCGTTACCGGGCTCGTCCGGGACCGACCAGAAGTCTTCCTCGGTGTAGAAGCCGATCGGATCGGTCACGTGGTACTGACCGATGAGGTCGCGCTGAACCTTGAAAAGGTCCTCCGGATAACGGAAGTGGGCCTCGAGATCCTTGGGAATCGAGGTCTGGACGGTACCCGGGAACGCCTTCATCCACGTCTTCAGAACCGGGTCGCTCTTGTCGAACGCGTACAACTTGACTTCGCCGGTGTAGGCATCCACCGTCGCCTTGACGGAGTTGCGGATGTAATTGATCTGGCTCCGCGACTGGGCCGAGCGATTGCCGCCGGTATTGGCGTCATTTGCGACGTCACCAAAGCTCTCGCGTTCGGAGTAGGGATAGCCGCTGGAAGTGGTATAGCCGTCGAGAATCCATTCGATTCGGCCATCAATGACCGCGGGATAAGGATCGCCGTCGATGGTCAGCCAGGGCGCAACCTTCTCCACCCGGCTACGCGGATCGCGGATGTAAAGAATGCGCGAGTCTTTGGTGATCGCGTTAGACAGCAGGAGGTTCTTGTCACCGAACTTGAGCCCGAACAGGATTTTGTCGAACGTCGAGCCGATCGACACTCCCCCGGTGCCGTCGTAGCGATTGGTCTGCTGGTCGCTGCCAGTGACCGAGTTGTTGCCGCTGGGGCCGTCGATCTCGGCCTGCTTGGTGTCGACCACCGAATAGTTCGGTGATTGCTCGCCGAAGTAGATCCGGTCCTGGGAGATCTTCAGCGGCCCCTGCTGTGGCAGGTTCTTTTCACTGAAGATGGGCCGGCCGGTCTGGTCGACGGTATTGGCCGGCGCGGCTACGAAACCCTTGCCGTGCGTGTAGTTGAGGTGCAGGTTGATCCAGTTGCGCTGATCTGCCGACAGTCCGGACTGATCCAGTTCGCGGACCGAGACCACGTAGTCCTGCGTCTTGCCGTCGATCGTGTAGCGGTCGATGTCCAGGGTTGGCGGGAAGCCGTAGTAGGACCTGATCTGCTGGAGCTGCTCGTAGGTCTTGGAAAGCACGACCGGGTCAAGGAGCCGGGTATTGGGAATGGTGCCCTTGTCCGCACCTACCTGCGCCGCCGTCACGTTTTGGCTCGCCGGATAAGCGGAGATCTTGACGCTGTTGATGCCGTAGGCGTTACGCGTCGCAACGATGTTGCGCTGGATGTACGGACTCTCCTTGACCGCCTCGTTCGGGCGGACCGAGAAGTACTGGATCAGGGTGGGATAGAGCCCGCCGATGACCAGGGCGCTGATCACGAGGATCCCGAAGGCCAGCGCCGGCAGGATCCAGCCGCGCTGGCGGATGTTGTAGATGAAAAGCACCGCGCACAGCAGGCTGATGAAAAGCAGGATGGTCTTGGCCGGGAGTACGGCATGGACATCGGTGTAGGAAGCGCCGGTCACTTTTCCACGGGGGCTGAACGCCAGCCCGAAGCGGTCCAGGTAGTAAGCGACCGCCTTCAGTAGCACGAAGAGCCCGAGCAGCACCGAGAGGTGGACCTTCGCGGAGGGGATGACCTTTTCCACCCGGTCCTGGGTCTGCAAGCGGATGCCACCGAAGAGGTAATGCGTGAGCGCCGCGATCAGCAGGCAGACCACGACCACCGTGAAGGCAAATCCCAGCAGGAAGCGCTGGAACGGGTACGTGAACATGAAGTAGCTGACGTCACGGTGAAACTGCGGATCCTTGATGCCAAAGCTCTGGCCGTTTTTCCAGAGCAGGTAGGTGCGCCACCGGCCCGAGGCCGACAGTCCGGCGAGTATTCCGGCGATCAACGAAATGACGAGCAACAGCCAGCGGTGGAAGGGCTCGATGACGACGCGGTAGCGCTCGAGGTTTTGCTGCTCGAGCGAGAGCGGGCGCACCGGCGGACGAAGCCGGTAAGCGATCACGATCGTCGCGCCGACTGCCAGCCCCATGATCAGGCCGAAGATGACGAACAGGACCGCCCGGGTGCTCAGTACCGTCCCGAAGACTTTGCTGAAGTGGACCGAGCGAAACCAGAGCACGTCGGTGTACACGTTCACAAAGACGGCACCGACGATGATCAACACCACGATGGTGACGATGATCGGGAGCAGGAAACGGGGTCGCCGCCTCAGCAACGGGCTTCGAACCGCCACTAGTGCGCCTCCTGGGAGTGCCGGCTGCGGCCCGGTTGGCCGACGCGCGAGCTGGGGCTACTGGCCTGTCGGGGCCGCTTGAGGTGTGCCGTACCGGCACAAGGTAGCCGAGCTAACTGGATGAGCAGCTCGGCTGCCTCGTGTCGCCGCCCCGAATCCCCTCCAGCGCCTTCACAGCCTGGCTGAGGCTCGTGACCCGGACCAACTGCAAACCGGCCGGAATCGCCTGGCTCGCCTCGGGGCAATTCGCGGTGGGGACCAGGAAGATCTTGGCGCCCGATTTGCGCGCCCCGACCAGCTTCTGCTGGATTCCGCCGATCGGGTCGACGGTGCCATCAGGCTCGATCTCACCGGTACCGGCGATCGTCTTGCCGCCCGTCAGGTTGGCCGGTTCGAGCCGGTCGATGATGCCGAGGGCAAACATCAGCCCCGCGCTCGGGCCACCGACCCCCTTCAGCCCGATCTTGACGGTGAACGGCCGTTTGTCGGTGGGGGTCACGCCGATGACTGACTTGGTGGGATCGTCGCTCGCGGCCGCCGTCTTCAGGGTGACCTGCTCGCTCTTGCCGGCCCGTTTGAAGCCGACGGTGATCTCAGTGCCGGGCTTGAGTTTGCGAACGTCCGATCGCAGGTCGACCGAATCGCCGAGCTGCTGGCCGTCGACCGACTGCAGGACATCCCCGACTTGCAGCTTGCCCTCGGCGGGGTAGCCCTTGCCGATCGCTGACACGGTGATGTCGGCGGGAATGTGCAGGAAATGCAGGGCCGCCGTGGTCGCGTCCTCCTGCGAGGCGACCATGTCGGCCTGGCCCTGCTTCTGCTGCTCGTCCTGGCTACTGCCGGATGGATTGATGAGGTCTTCGGGCACCACGGCGTTATGAGAAGACAACCAGTAACCGACGGTGGAAAACAGCGTGAGGGTCGGCTGCTCCGACACCGTTGTCAGGAGCAGTTGGCCGTTCACCGGGTAGGTCTTGCGGTCACCGCTGACGGTGATGAGCTGACTGCCGTCGAACCGGCCCAGGGTGTTGGTCGTCGGGCCAGGCTGCAGCGCAACGAACGGCACCGGTAGGACGACGCCAACGACGGCGAGGGCAACGATGAGAATTGACGTCACCAGCAGCGTTGTCGTCCGGCGCGTCACAGCATCGGAGTCTAGGCAGGATCAGCGGGTGCTCTCTGTGAGCCCGCTGGGAACTTCATGGACGAACTATCGGGCGAAGTAGCCCAATGACCGCTCAGCGTCCGCGTCCTGCCGGGTCGACGGGATGGCTTCGGCCGGCGGGAGCAGGGCGGGCAACGAGGGGTCTGACCCTTCGAAGTCCGGGATGAAGTCCTGGTCCGTCAGCTCGGGCTCGGCGGCCTCAAACGCGATGGCCTCAGGTTCGGCAGGCTCGGCGACATCCGCGACCGGCTCGTCGATCGCAAGCTCGGAGAGGTCACCCACCCGAAGCTCGGCGATCTCAGCCGGGATCTCGGCAGCAGCGGCGGCCGGCAGCTTCACGCCGGGCAGCTCGACCCGGTAGTAGGCCTTGAACTCCAGCGGTACCGGAGTGAGCTCGAACACCGAAGACTCGGTGATGCCGAGGTCGTTGCGAAGATGCTCGACGACGCGCACGGCCTCCTCAAGGCTCGACACCCGCCGAAATTCCTCGCCGACGCCGCCCTCAGCTGCGGAGAAGACCACGTGCTCCATGACGCTCCAACCCGTTGCACCAATACCAGCAGATCCGCTAAATCAGTCGGCACACAGGCTCGGGGGTCTTGAGCAACTCCGAACGAATTGTTCAGCAGGAAGCGACCCATTCGGTGGAGCCGTCCGTGAAGGTCTGATGCTTCCAGATCGGCACCTCGTGCTTGAGCCGGTCGATCAGCAGCCGACTCGCATCGAAGGCCTCCCCGCGGTGGACGGCCGAGACGGCGACGATGACCGCCAGATCCCCGATCGCGAGCTCCCCCACGCGATGGACGGCGGCGACGGCGACGACCGGAATATGCCCCGCCACCTCGCGGGCCACTGCCTCGAGCCGGACCAGCGCCGAGGGGTGCGCCGAATACGCGAGTCGCTCGACGCTTCTGCCACCGTCGTCGTTGCGGACAGCTCCCACGAAAAGGGTGGTTCCACCTGCGCTCGGGTCGGCGACGGCGCCCAGGCACTCGTCAGCTGACAGTGGCGCGTCACGGATGTCGAGCAGGAATCGGACGGGTGTCACTACGACCACGGGCAAGACGCTATGCCAGCCGGGTGCGCTCAGGGCGTAGCGGTCGGGGCTCTCGCATTCGGCCAACGCACAGTCTTGCGGGCTACCGTGAACCCATGAGCGGGCAGTTTCCCTTTGGATTCGGTCCCGGATCGGATGACTCGGGTGAGGGCTCCGGCGGGGCCGGCGGATCGAGCGGTCCAGGCGGCGGCTTCGGTGGGTTCGGTGGCCTGGGCGGTTTCGGGGAAGGCATGCCCTTCTTCAAAGAGCTCGAGAAGCTGCTGTCCTGGCAGGGCGGTCCCATCAACTGGGACCTGGCCCGCCAGATGGCTGTTCAAGGCGCCGCGAGCGAGAGCCGGCCGCCTGACAAGCAGCAGCAGGAGGACGTACGCGAGTCCGGGCGCCTGGCAGATCATTGGCTCGACGACGCCACGACGTTGCCTGGCCTGAGCGGTACTGCCGAGGAGCTGGCCAGCTGGAGCCGCACGGAGTGGGTTGAACGGACCCTGCCGGTGTGGCAGACGATCTGCGACCCCGTGGCCGCCAAGGTCGTCGACGCGATGGGATCCGGTGTCACCGGAGGCCTGGCAAGCCTGGGAGATATGGGCGGCAAGCTCGAGCTGCCACCTGGGTTGGAGCTCCCTCCGGGCATGGAGGGACTCGATCTTGGAGCCATGCTGGGCGACCTGACGGGGCCGCTCACCGGAATGCTGCGCCAGATCGGCGGGGTCATCTTCGGTGCCCAGGTGGGGTCTGCCCTTGCCGCGCTGGCCAGCGAGGTCGTCGGCGCGACCGACGTCGGCCTTCCGCTCGGCCCGCCCGCGCTCTTGCCGCACAACGTGGAGCTGCTCGCGGCCGGACTCGAGCTTCCGACTGATCAGGTGCAGCTGTACGTCGCTGCCCGCGAGCTTGCCCATCAGCGTCTCTTTGCCCACGTGCCCTGGTTACGAAGCCACCTGCTGGGCGCCGTGGAGGAATATGCCCGCGGGATCACCGTCGACCCGGAAGCCATCGGGCGCGCCGTCTCACAGATCGACCCGACGCAGCTCGATCCGAGCTCCCTCGACCCGGAACGGCTCGCGGAGATGCTCGGCGCAGACGCCTTCGCTGCTCCCCAGTCACCTGAGCAGAAGGCAGCCTTAGCCCGCTTGGAGACGGCGTTGGCTTTGGTCGAGGGATGGGTCGACGAGGTCACCATGGCAGCCGTGGCGGGGCGCTTGCCCGCGGCGGCGTCCCTGCAGGAGGCGACCCGGCGCAGGCGTGCATCGGGCGGACCGGCAGAGCAGACGTTCGCGGCCCTGGTAGGCCTTGAGCTACGGCCGCGTCGGCTGCGGGATGCGGCGGCGCTCTGGGCGGCGCTGCGCGACCAGCGCGGGATTGAAGGTCGCGACGCCATCTGGTCGCACCCCGACCTGCTGCCCAGCTCGGAAGACCTCGACGACCCGGCCGCGTTCGTGTCAGGTCCTGGTGACTCCATGGATCCACTGGCGGAGATCGCGAAGCTGGCAGGTCAGGCTCCCGAGGAGCGATCGGCCGACAACCGGATCGCTGACCTGAAGAAGAAGGCCGCAGGCGAGACCGGCCAGCCCGACGAGGACCCGCAAGGCCCCCCGCCCGGCAAGGATTAACGGCCCTTTCGGCCGAAAATCTTTATCCACAGCCGTGACTGCTGGTCACGGGCGTTTGGCGCTGACTGTCCACAGGCGAGCCCGCACCTGATCCACAGGCTGCGGCTATATTCCCCAACCCTATCCACAGGGTTATCCACAGGCTGTGTGCAACGATTGTTGACCGCTGACCTGCGCATCTCCTAGCGTGGCCCACAGGCCTCGGCCGTGCGCTGGATCCGGAAGGGGAAGCCGGATCCCGTCACGGCCGAGGCCTGACTCGTCCCGCCGTGTTGTCGGTCCGCAGTGACCCTGCGTATGCGAGCATTCACATATGTCGAAAGCGTCGTGGACCCAGGAAGTGCGCCGCATCGAGAAGCCCTGGGGCCACGAAGAGTGGTTCGCCTTGGTGCCCGGGCTCTATTGCGGCAAGGCCCTTCACATCCGGGCCGGCCACTCGCTTTCGCTGCAGTACCACGAAGTCAAGGAGGAGACCGTCTCGGTCCAGAACGGTCGGCTGCTCTTCGAGATCGGTCCGACCGAAGATGCGCTCGAGGCCTTCGAGCTCCTCCCGGGTGAAGCCATACATCTCACGCCCGGCACCCGCCATCGCATGACCGCGGTGGAGGACACCGTCGTCCTTGAGGCGTCCACCACCCAGCTCGACGACGTCGTACGCCTCGAGGACCGCTACGGCCGGGCGGGTCAGCCGGGCTAGCGCCCAGTAAAGATGGGCCGGCGGCGCTCACCCTGCGCCTTCAACCCCTCGAGCATGTCCTGCGTCGCCATCGTGACCGGCTGGGCAAGGGCCTCCCACTCCAGTGCCTCCTGATACGAACGCGGGCCGTGCCGCAGGGCTGACTTGGTGAGCCGCATGGCGATCGGCGCCATGGCAGCCATCTTTTCGGCGATCGCGAGCACGTCCGACCGGAACGTCTCGGCCGGCAGCACGGCATTGACCAGTCCGATCTCCGCCGCCTCAGGCGCTCCGTAGAGCTTGCCCGTGTAGAGCATTTCACGGGCCCTCGGCAGCCCGACAGCCTCCGGGAGCAGATACGAGGCTGCCATTCCCGGGTGCAGCCCCAAGGCGGCGAACGGGGCGCCGAACCGTGCCGACGGCGCGGCATAGCGCAGGTCGCACGCCAAGGCAAGGCACAGGCCGGCGCCAATGGCAGGTCCGTTGACGGCAGCGACGATGGGAATCTCGAGGTCTCGGATCGAGAGCCACGTCCGGTAGAAGGCCAGCATCTTGTTGCGGAGCTCGTTGACGTCAGGGCCGCCAGACTCGATCCAGGACAGGTCACCGCCGGCGCAGAAGGCGCTCCCCTCTCCGGTGACAACCACGACGCGCACGCTGCGGTCCAGGGCCAGCTCTGCGACCGCCCGCTTCCAGGCGGCAGTCAGCTCTTCGGTCATCGCGTTACGGCGCTCCGGTAGGGCCAGGGTGAGCACCACGACCCCCGCGGACGGACGCTCAACCCGAAGGGGAGCTGCGGCACCGCTCGTAGGCGCGAAATCAGAGGTCATAGGGCAGCTCCGGTCTGGTGAAAACGGGTCGGGACGCACTTCATGCTTTTAGCACCTTCAGTTCCACGGGGGCACGGGCCGATACCTGGTGAGGCGGTAATGCCCCCGGTACTCCGTATGGCGGAACAAACATGCTGCCTGAATCCACCCGAATGGCCCTGCGGCAGGTAGCGCTGACGCGACGACGCACCTGGTGAGCAGCGCCCTTTGGAGGCAACGAATGTCGTCCGAGCCGACAGACATGCACATGCCCACCGCAAAAGCGGCGGGAGGAGCCTCCGGTGTTCGCATTTCCCGCCGGTCCTGGCGGCCGCGGCGACGCGTCGTCGCCGCCGTCACCACGCTGGCGATGACTGCCGTGACATTGGGCGCCGCGGCCAGTTCCGCCTCCGCCCAGGGCACCGCCAAATCCCATGCCAAGACGCCAACTGGTGCGGTTGTCGTCTTCGGCTGCGCCGACCCGTCTGGAGCCGTCAGGACCGCCGGTGGGAGCGTCACCGCGGATCTGTCCCTGATCCATGGCGTTGCCGCCACTCTGCCAGTCGGCGCTCAGCTGGCCGGCTGCACAGTGGTGGCCGACCACGCTCTCCAGGTGGCCGGCGCGGTCGCCGGTAATCCGTCTTCGGGTCCGGCTGAGACGGCCCGGCAGACGCTCGGCCTGACCAACTCCTCCCCCGACGGCCACGGCGTCACGGTCGCCGTTGTCGACACCGGGGTCGACCCGTCCCCCGACCTCGCGCATCGCGTTTTTCATGTCGACGTGACCGGGACGAGCCACAACAGTGATGCCGACGACTACGGCCACGGCACCTTCGTCGCGGGACTCATCGCCGGCGATGGAACGGCGTCAGGGGGCGCCTACCAGGGCGCAGCGCCGGATGCCAGGCTGCTGGATGTCCGCGTCGCGAAGGATGACGGGTCGACCTCGCTTATCAGCGTGCTGCGCGGACTGCAGGTCGTGGCTGCCACGCAACGGGCTCTCAACATTCGGGTGCTCAACCTCTCGCTCTCCTCAGGTAGCCCGATCCCCTACCAGCTCGACCCGCTGAGCCAGGCGCTGGAAGGCCTCTGGGCGCGCGGCGTCGTCGTCGTCGTCCCCGCCGGCAACGACGGTCCGGCAGCGGGCACGATCAGCTCACCGGGCTCCGACCCGGTCTTGCTTACGGTCGGCGCCTTGGACGAATCGGGCACCTCGGACCACTCCGACGACGTGGTGGCGGACTACAGCGCCCGCGGGCCGGCTCCCCAGGGGGTTGCCAAGCCCGACCTGGTCGCCCCTGGCAACCACTTGATCTCGCTGCGGGCTCCCGGCTCCGACATCGACGTCGCCAACCCGGGCAGCCGGATCGCCGCCAACTATTTCCGCGGCAGCGGAACCTCGATGTCGACGGCGATCACCAGCGGAGTCGTCGCGGATCTGCTGTCGGCCCGGCCCCGGCTCCGGCCAGACCAGGTCAAGGCCATCGTCACCGGTAGCGCCTACCAGGCGAGCGCCCTCACCGACCCCAACGCGGCGGGTGCCGGCGGCCTCGACGCCGCCGCGGCCTTGACGGCGCCGACGCCCACGGTGACCCCGGCCGTCGACACCTCCCTCGATTGGCCGACCGGCCAGGACGCAACCTTCGACCGCTTCAGCGCCGCGCTGCTGCGCGGCGACCGGGCAGGCGCCTACCTCTGGTTCAACAAGCTCTCCCCGGCGGCGCGATCCTGGATTGCGCGCTCGTGGAGCGAGTTGAGCCCCGAAGGCCGATCATGGATCGCCGAGGCATGGGCCGGCCGTTCCTGGAGCGGGGCCGACGGCACCGCCGATGAATGGCTCGCCCGTTCCTGGATCGCCCGCTCCTGGGCTGCGCGCTCCTGGATGTCGGGGATGTGGAGTGACCAGTCATGGAGTGGACGCTCGTGGTCGGGGCGCTCCTGGATTGACCTCTCTTGGACCGACGATGACTTTGCCGCCCGATCCTGGATCGGCCGCTCCTGGTCGGCCAGGTCTTGGTCCACGTACGACTGGCAGTGACCGGACGCGATGTCTGGCCTCCCCCAAGGCCCGCCGCAAGGTCCTGACAAGAGCCCTGCCGAAGGCGGTGAGCCCCTAGTTTCACGGGTGAACCTTGTCATCGCCACAACGGCTGGGCTGGGCACGATTGCCGCGGTCGCCACCTGCGTTGGGTGGTCCGGCCGCGGCAATCCGCCTGTCACGGTGGCGCTGTCAACCCCCTGGCTGGCAGTGATCTTGCTGGTGGTCACCTTCGCCGCCGAGTTCACCGGCGTCCGGCTGCGCCATGGCGACGAAGAAGAGGCGCTGACTCTCCTCGAAGCCGCCATGGTGGTGGACGTCCTGCTGCTGCCTCCGTCCGTCGCGACCGTCGTCGCGATCCTCGGACTGGCCAGTGCCTCCCTCGTCGACCCACGCCGTGCTATCTCCAAGACGATCTTCAACGTAGGCGCACATGCCACCGGAACCGCCGTGCTGGTCACGCTGGTCAGCCTCGTCGCGAAGGCAGGCTCCGGACTGCCCGGCGCGACGGTGTGTGCGCTGCTCGGCGGCACGATCCTGTTCGCGATCATCAACCTGGCGCTGCTCTCCTGGGTGCTGTCCGTCGCCGCCGGCACGCCGGCGCGCCAAACCATCGCCGAGTCATGGCGGCTCTCCTTGGTCATGGCGGTCGGCACCTGTGGGATCGGCGCCGTCGCCGTCGGAGTGGCGCTCAGCTCCCCCTTCCTGCTCCCGTTCACGCTGCTGCCTGCCGCTGCCCTGACCTACGCCTACCGGGCGGCGGCCTTGGAGGCGTCCGAGCGCGAGCGCAGCGGCAAACTCGTCGCCCTCACCCAGGTGCTGGCCGGGCGGCTGGTGGCCGATGAACTGTTGCTCACTTTCCTCGCCCTGCTGCGCGACGCGTTTACCGCCGACAGCGCCAGGGTCGTGCTGGAAGGCGATGAGGAGAGCGCCGGAGCCGTCGTCCTCGCTGACGAGGTCGGCGTCACGCGCGGCCAACTCACCGCGTTCGATGCCGCCCTGCTGGCGCGTACTGGCTCGGCACCGGAGTTGATCACGGCGGGTCTGCCGGCGGGTTGGGGACGCACCCTCATCGCACCGCTGGAATCAGAAGGCGAGCGGCTCGGTGCGCTCGTGCTCGTCAGCAGCCCGAAACGTCGCGGCCAGGGCCTCAGCGAGCGTGACCTCACCGTGCTCAGCCCCCTCGTAAGCGCACTGGCCGTGGCTCTGCGCGGTTCGGAGCACCTCACCCGTCTCGTGGAGGAGACCGGAAAACTGCAGGCTGTCGTCGACCACTCCAGCGACGGGATTCTCGTTCTCGATGCCGACAGCCGGGTCCAGGTCTGGAGCCCCTCCATGCACGCGATGTCCGGCCTGCCGTCCGGGCTCGCCGTCGGGCGCACCCTGGGCGAACTGCTGCGCTACCGGGCTGTGACGCCCGGGCCTGACAACACAGGTGAGACCCGCCCACCGGGCGACGCCGCAGCACAGCACATGCTCGACGTGGCCGCGCTCGGACTGACCGAAGCCTCGCCGCGCTGCACGGTGGAATTCGCCATGATCCGTCCGGATGGGGAGGAGCGGTGGGTGCGAATGACGCACAACGCCGTCTTCGAGGCCGGCAGCCTCGCCCAGGACGTGGTGCTCGTCTACGACGTGACGCGCGAACGGCAGGTGGACCGGCTCAAGAGCGACTTCATCGCTACCGTCTCGCACGAGCTACGCACCCCGATCACGCCCATCAAGGGATATGTCGAGCTGCTGCGGCGCCGCGGTGAGGACATGACTCCTGCCCGGCGACGCGAGATGCTGGATACGGTCGCCGACCGCGTCTCACATCTGACCCGGCTGGTGGAAGACCTGTTGCTGGCCTCAGGCGTGTCCGCGCCGTCGGCCGCAGTGCTCATGCAGACAACAGACCTCGCGGCCCTCACCCGCCGGGCGGTCGACGACTTCCCTGGTGAAGCCACGCGCATCAGCACTGTCACCCCCGACGACGCGCTCCTGGTCGTGGCGGATCCCACCCGTGTGATCCAGGTGGTGAGCAATCTGATCAGCAACGGCCTCAAGTACTCCCCGGAGGGCTCACCAGTCGAGGTCACCTGCCAGGTTGACCCGGACGGTACGGCCTGCGTCTTTGTGCGTGACCATGGTCGGGGAATCCCCACTGACCAGCTCGATCGCGTATTTGACAAGTTCCACCGGGTCGAGGACCCGCTCCGGATGACCACGAGCGGAACCGGGCTCGGCCTGTTCATTGCACGTCAGCTGGCCGGCGCGATGGGCGGCTCGCTTTCGGTGGACTCGACGCTGGGCCAGGGAGCCACGTTCAGCTTCCGGGTGCCGCTGGCGCCGGAGGCAGCGCAGCCGCCGGACGAGCACGAACGACACGATCCACCCGCCGCACTCCCGGCGCCGCGGAGCCGACCGGGTCGCCCGGCGGCGCCTCCAGCCGTTAAACCGGGCGACACGCAGGACGAGCTAAGTCACTCCGGATGACCCTATTGCTCGAAACCGCGCACTATGGGACTCGTGGCTGATATTCCGCGGCGGGCGGTGACCAGGACCGCCAAGTTGGCCACGCTTCCCATCGGGATCGCCGGACGCGCGACCGTCGGCTTCGGCCGGCGCATCGGCGGGCGGCCGGCCGAGCTGGTGGCCAGCGAGCTCCAGCAGCGCACCGCCACCCAGATCTTCAAAGTCCTTGGTGAGCTCAAGGGCGGGGCGATGAAATTCGGCCAGGCCATGTCGGTGCTGGAAGCGGCGCTGCCCGAAGACGTCGCCGCTCCCTACCGGGCCGCGCTGACCAAGCTGCAGGAAGCCGGCCCGGCCCTGCCCGCGCGAACCGTGCACATGGTGCTGGCCAACGAGCTCGGCACCGACTGGCGCAAGCGCTTTCAGGCCTTCGACGACCAGCCGGCGGCCGCCGCCAGCATCGGCCAGGTGCACCGGGCGGTCTGGCACGACGGCCGGGAGGTCGCCGTCAAGGTGCAGTATCCCGGCGCCGGCCCGGCCCTGATCTCCGACCTCAATCAGCTGGCCCGTGCCGCCCGGCTGTTTTCCGCGCTCTCACCGGGCATGGACGTCAAGCCGCTGCTCGCCGAACTGAAGGAGCGCGTCGCCGAGGAGCTTGATTACCGGCTCGAGGCCGGCTGGCAGCGCGCATTCGCTGAGGCTTTCGACGGCGATCGCGACATCGCCATACCCAAGGTCGTCGCCGGCTCCGAACGCGTGCTGGTGACCGATTGGCTGGAAGGCATACCGCTTTCCACCATCATCCGCGACGGCACGACGGAGCAGCGCGATCGCGCCGGACAGCTGCTGGCGCGCTTCCTCTACTCCGGGCCCGGCCGGGCGGGATTGCTGCACGCCGACCCCCACCCGGGCAATTTCCGCCTCACCGATGACGGCCGGCTCGGAGTCCTTGACTTCGGTGCGGTCAACCAGCTGCCGGACGGCCTCCCCGAGCCGGCCGGCCGGTTGGCTCGGCTGGCGCTGCAGGGCGACGCCGAAGCGGTATACGAGGGCCTGCGCGTCGAGAAATTCATCCTGCCCTCGGTCAAGCTCGATCCCGCACCGCTGTTGGACTTCCTGCTTCCGCTGCTCGCGCCGATCGCCTCGGATGAGTTCACCTTCAGCCGGGCGTGGATGCGCCGCGAGGCCACCCGGATCGGCGATCCCCGAAACCCGGCGGCGACACTGTCACGGCAGCTGAATCTGCCACCCTCATACCTGCTTATTCACCGGGTGACCATCGGCACGATCGGTGTGCTCTGCCAGCTTGGTGCGACGGCACACTTTCGCGCCGAGGTGGAGCAGTGGCAGCCCGGCTTCGCCGAACCAGGCACCCGAGCAGCAGCCCACGCCGCCAGCGCAAACCGTCCCGGTCGCAAACTTCCGAAGATCGAGGCCGTGACCTCGAACGCCGACGTCAAACCCGTTCGCCGGCGCCGGCCCACCAAGAAACCGGCCGCCTGAGAACGGCCGCTCAAGCAGCAGCGCTCACAAGTACAGCGAGCCGTAGCCCTCGTCACGAACTGCGATCCCGGCCGCCGCGAGCGCGTCGTCCCAATCACCGCGGCATTGCGGATCCGCGCCTTCACTGCCGTGATCGGCCGTGAGCAGGATCGCCGTGCGCTCGAGGATGCCTTGGCGTTCGAGCAGGTCAAGGACGACCCCGAGACGGCGGTCTGCATCCACCATCGCAGCCCGGGCCGCCGGCGAGTGCGGACCGCCGAGGTGATGGCCAGTATCAGTAAGGGTCGTATTCCACCAGAGCAGGTCCGGCGGACTGTCGCTGCCGAGCAGCTCCTTGACCTGCTCCAACCCGAAGGCATCGACCTGGGTGGACCAGGCGTAGTCGGGGTCCGCGGCGACAAATTCCTGCGTGGCGTGACGATCCTCTTGCGGCGGCGGAAGTGCGCTGCTCATACCTTTGGCCCCGTCAGAGCCCCCTGCCTGCCGGATCAAGGCGAACGTGGAATAGCCGGCTCCGCGGTCGATGGGCTCGTTGACGCAGGCCGTCGGCAGCCCGTCACAGACCTCGAACATGGTCTTCACTCCGGGTCGCAGCAGGTCACAGGCACGATGCCAGGTGCTGGAATCGTTGGCCAGCAGCCGGGCGCCGGTCGCCCGGTCGTAAAAGACGTTGCCGACGATGCCGTGGGTGCCGGGGCCGACCCCGCACAGGGCGCTGGTGTGGTTGACCAGCGTTACGCTCGGGAATTCGGCGATCGCTCCACCGGTCAGCGCACAGCCGCGGTCGAGCAGGCGTGCCACGTTGGGCAGCTCGCCTGAGGCGGCGAGCTTGAGGAGGTCGTTGGAATTGACGCCGTCCCACAGCAAGCCCAGCACGTGTCGAGCTCCGCGCTCAATGACGTCGTAGAGCGGGATGCCCTCCCACTCGGCGTACTCCCGACCGGCGGCGTAACCCAGGGTCGGACCGACGTCGATGACCCGGGCGGCTCGCTGCAACGCGCCCGACGCCATGACGCCGGCCCCTGACAGGATCAGCGGTGCCCGACTCTGCCCGGCGTCCAGGCTGCCGTGCTCACCCAGGTGACCGCCGCGCTCCGGCCAGTAGTGACGCGGGGTGTGAATGACGTACAGATCCGGACTCCGGCTCGGGTCAGCGAAGGCGGACGCGAGCCGGCGAACGGCTTCCGGATAGGAGTTACGCGCGTTGGGCGGGCTCGGATCGGCGAGCTCCTCCTCCAGCGGCACCCCGTGCAGCGGATCCTGGCAGCTGATCGGAGACACCCCGGAGACCGCCTCGAAGTCCGATCCGGGTTCGTCGGCGCAAGCCCTCGCCCGGCCACGAGAGTTGGCTACGACGACATGGCCGCCATCCATCCAGGCGACCATGTCGACGATCTCAGCCAGCAGAGGATCGACAAGAACCTCGACCGCTGCGTCTCTGACGTCCGAACCGGCGGCCCGGGCCATCGTTAGCGCAGTCGTTCCAGGCGTCACCCGAGCTGAGCTATCCCGGTCGGGGCTTGGCACGACTCGCACGGTATCTGGGCACGAGACGCGCAGCTAAGCGGCGAGCTTCCGGGGACGGCCCCTGGGACGCTTGCGCGCCACCACAGCGCCGAGAATGACCAGCTGACCGCCCCAGACCCCATACGGCTCCTGCCGATCGAGCGCTCCGGACAGGCACTCGGCCCGCAGCGGGCAGCCGAGACAAATCTGCTTGGCCGTCTCGACCTCGTGCGGCAGCTCGGCGAAGAACAGGTCAGGATCGTGCGCCCAGCAGGGCAGGTCGATGCCCTCCTGCTCGATCCGGGTGATGGTGGTCGAGTCGAACATCGGTGGTCACCTCCTCGGTGTGATGGCGGGATTTCGGGTTCAAGATCAGGTTGGGCGCGGGGACCGACGAAAAAGGCCGCGAATCCCGGTGTGGGATTCGCGGCCTCGAGGTCGGATGCGTGTCTGCTAGACGGGCATTCGGGCTCGAGGCGGAGGCGTCTCCCAGCTACGGGCGGCGAGCTTGTGGCCGGCATTGGTCGGGATCGGCATGTCGGCGCCCTGGTAGGCGGCAAAGGCCGGGAACGCGGGCATGGCGGAGCGCGCCACGGCGTAATCAGTCGAGATCATCATGTGGACACCCCTTTCAGCGGCGCGTGAACTTCGGCGAGTGAAACCGTAACGGCATGCTGCGCACCCGCGCAACGCATTTAATTCAGACCGTCGAAATTTCTTTCGACGCTGCGCCTATTTTTTGGCGACGGAATCCGATGCGGCGTAGGTACTCAACACGTCGAGCACCGCATCGCCGAACCGCTCGAGCTTGGAGGACCCGACTCCCGGCAGCGCACGCAACTGGGCCAAGTTGGTGGGGCGCTTGGTGGCAATCGCCGCCAGGGTCGCGTCGGTGAAGACCACAAACGCCGGCTGCTTTTGCTCGGCCGCCTGCTCCGAGCGCCATTTGCGGAGCGCCTCCCACAGCACGAGGTCGACCTCGACGGGCGGGCCCGCGCCACGCTTGCTACGCGGATTCGCCGACGGTATTGCGGCGGCGGGGGCCAGCCCTTCAATGAACCGGGACGGCTTGCGGGATCGGCGGCCGGTCTCGCGTGCCTTGGCCCACGACAACGTGAGATGACGGCGGGCCCGGGTGACGCCCACGTAAAACAAGCGTCGCTCCTCGGCGACGGCGGCCTCCGTGGTCGCGTAACTGATCGGCAGGACTCCCTCGACCAGTCCCACCAGAAAGACGGCGTCCCACTCCAGGCCCTTGGCCGCGTGCAAGGACGCGAGGGTGACCCCCTCGACGGTCGGCGCGTGCTGCGCCGACGCCCGCTCAGCGAGATCAGCGACAAACCCCGCCAGACCAGTCGCCCCGTCCTCAGCCGGCTGCCCGTCCTGCTCAACCTGCTCCGCCAGACGCACCAACGCAGCCACGTTTTCCCAGCGCTCGCGTTGGGCGCCCACACCGGACGGTGGCTCGTCAGGCCGCCAGCCGGTGCTTGCCAGCACGGTGCGCACCGAATCGACCAGCGGCCGCGAATCGTCTTCTGCTGCCCGCGCAGCTCCCCGCAGGAGCACCATCGCTTCGCGGACTTCGGGACGGTCGAAGAAGCGCTCCCCACCCTTGAGGATGTACGGGACCTTGGCCGACGTCAGGGCCTGCTCATACGCCTCCGATTGCGCATTGACCCGCACAAGTATGGCGATCTCGCTTGCGGGGGTGCCCCCCGCGATCAGGCTGGAAATGCGCGCGGCCACCAAGGTCGCCTCGTGCGCTTCGTCATCGGCCAGCAGCCAGGCGGGCTCCGGACCCGAAGGCAATTGGGCGATCAGCGCCGCGGGGCCTGAGGGGCGCTTCATCACGGCGTTGGCCAGCTTCACGACCTCAGGAGTGGAGCGGTAGTTGCGCACCAGGCGGACGACCTCGGCATGATCATGGCGCTGCCGAAAGTTCTGCAGGTAGCTGGAGGAGGCACCGGTGAAGGAATAGATGGTCTGCTCCGGGTCGCCGACCACGCAGAGACTGTCGCGCTCGCCCAACCACGCCTCCAGCAGCCGGTGCTGGAGTGGGTTCACGTCCTGGAATTCGTCGACGACGAAGTGGCGGTAGCGGGCGCGCACCTCATCGGCGACGAATCGGTGCTCTTCGATCAAGCCGGCCATGAGCAGCAGGAGGTCTTCGAAGTCGATCATCCCGCTCTGCCGCTTGCCGTCTTCATAGGCGGCGTAGATGCTCGCCGTCGCGGCCGCGTCCAGCGGAAGGTCCCGGGAAGCCCGGGCCGCAGCGGCCGCGTATTCGCCAGGACCGACCATCGAGGACTTCGCCCATTCGATCTCGGACGTGACGTCGCGAAGCGCCGGCCCCTGCAGGACGATCCGCGCGGCACGAGCGGCCTGGGCTACCAGCCGCACCTTGCTGCTGACCAGCTCCGGAAGGCCTCCGCCCATCACCTGCGGCCAGAAATACGTCAGCTGTCGCAACGCTGCGGCGTGAAACGTCCGGGCTTGCACACCCTCGGCGCCGAGCTGGCGAAGCCGGGTCCGCAACTCACCCGCGGCGCGCGCGGTAAACGTCACGGTGAGCACCTGGTCAGCCGGCAATTGCCCGGTGACCACCTGGTGGGCGATCCGGCGGGTGATGGCGCGCGTCTTACCAGTGCCTGCGCCGGCCAGCACGCATACCGGTCCGACCGGGGCCAGCACCACGCGCAACTGCTCGGGATCGAGCCCGCTCAGCTGCCGGCCGCTCGCACCCGATCCTTCGGATCCGTCTTCAGCTAGGTCAGCCCCATCCGGTAAGTCATCGACGACAGCGCTCACAGCTGACGACGCTAGTGGTTGCCACCGACAGGAAGTAGCCGCCGCCACGGGTTGTTCATATCTATGACGTAATAGCCGAGAACCACCAAGACCCTGAGACCCCCAAGTCCGAAGGAGACTGCCCGTGCCCAGCCCGACGCCCTCTGAGAGTGCCGAGACCCCTCCGTTCACCGTCTACTCGACGCCGTGGTGCGGGTACTGCACCCGCCTCAAGCGTCAGCTGCGGACAGAGGGCATCTCCTTCGCCGAGGTTGACATCGAGCAGGACCCGGGCGCGGAGGCACTCGTCAAGGCGGCTAACGGAGGCAACGCGACGGTCCCCACCCTGGTCTTCGCCGATGGCAGCTCATTGACAAATCCCAGCGTGCGCGACGTCGTGAAGAAGCTGGCTGCCGCCGCCTGAGGCTCGGCCCGAACGGCAAAGCTGCCACGCACAACCGCCGACCGGGTGATCTTCGCAGGTTCACCTGACAGGCTCCTGACCTCGTGAGAAGGTCTGTTCACCTCGCAACCAGACCTACGGAGTGCAGTGACCATTGCGCCGGCGGCCTCCCCCGCGGCTTCGTCGCAGCTGATCGAGGCCACCCTGCGGGCTGCCGCCGGTGTCACCGGAATGCAGTTGGTCTACATCGCTCAGATCGAGTACGGCACGGACGTTGCGACCTACACGTGGCGTCAGTTGCACGGGAAGTTGCACGGCATTTCGGTGGGGCTCAGCGTGCCGCTGTCCGACACGTTCGACGCGCGGCTGCTGCAAGGCGCTCCCCCAGCGACGTCCGACGCTGCCGGTGACCCGCGCTACGCCGACGTCCCCATGAGGCTGGAATTCGGGATCAGGTCCTACGTCGGCGTCCCGCTGCGCGAGGGCGACACCGTCACGGGATTCCTGGCGGGAATGGACACCGCCGCCGCGTCGATCACCCCCGCAGACCTGCGCGTCCTGTCCGCGCTTGGGCGGATGATCAGTGCACACACTGCGCGTGACCCCCAGGTGCGGCTGCTGCGCACGCCCACCGGGTGGGAGGTCGAGCAGAACGATCCCGGTGGCGACGGGCGCCCCACCAGTGCCGAAACCCTCGAAGATCTCACGGTGGCGATGAGCCTCGCCGACCTGATCGCGGGCGACGCCGGCGCCACCGTTGCGGGCCAACGGCCTCAGCGCGCTGGCGATGACCTTTCCGAAACAGAGCGGTTGCGTGTCCAAATCACCCAGCTCGAGCACGCCTTGAACGCACGAGTCGTCATCGAGCAGGCGATCGGTGTCCTTGCCGAGCGTTTCTCGATCACCCCTCGTGAGGCGTTCGACCGGATCCGCAAGTCGGCGCGCAGCCGGGGTCAGCGGGTCCACGAGCTGGCAGTCAGCATCGTTGGATCGGCGCGGGACACCGCCGTGGACCTACCGGGCGATCTGCAGGACCTCCCGCTCTAGCCGCGAGGGGCATTCAGCCAGTCGTCGATCAAGCCGCGGGCGATGGAGACCTCGGTCGGCAGCCCGAGCTCGCGGGTGGCCAGACCGGAGATCACCTCGTCACGGGTGAACCACGCTGCTGCCGCCAGCTCGCTGGGCGCCGGATGAAGCTCGCCCACATCGGCGACGGCGGTGAATCCCAGCATCAGCGAAGACGGAAAAGGCCAGGGCTGGGACGCCGAATACCGCACATCCCGAGCGACAATTCCCACCTCCTCCGCCACCTCGCGAATAACCGACTGCTCGGCCGATTCCCCCGGCTCGACGAAGCCGGCAAGGCAGGAGAAGAACGGATGCGGCCAGCTGGTGCCTCTGCCGAGCACCGCCTGGGAGCCGTCGGGTGAGCAGACCAGGACAATCATGGCGGGATCCACACGCGGAAAGTGCTCGCTCCCATCGCTCGTGCAGACCCGCACCGCCCCCGCCTGCGCCGGTTCGGTGGGGGCACCGCATCGCGGGCAGTGCGTGTGGCTGCGGTGCCAGGTAAGCACCGCGACGGCATGCGTCAACAATCCGGAATCGCGCGGCCGGCAAGTAGCTGACCGATATCGCGAAGTCCCTTGTAGTCGCGTGCGTTTCGGCGGTCAGGGTGCTCGGAACGGCCGGTCCAGAGCCCAGAATGCGCCGCTCTCATCGGCGCCCAGCAACACCGCATCGGCGGGCGGTTCGGCGCCCCAGCCGGGAGCGGCCTGCCGCCAGATCAGACTGCGGCTGCGGACGCCGAATCGACCTCGATCGGGCCTGGAGCTGCTCATCGAGTACGAGCACCCGGCCGTTGACCGCCCAGGCGTTTCGCAGCCATTCCTGATCGGCTGCGCGAAGCCGAGCACCGATCAACCGTGCTGCGGGAAAGTGCCGGCTGCTGCATCCTCAGTCGCGGTCCACCGGCAGCGGGCGGATCTCCTCGACCGGCCCGGTGATCTTTGACGCGTCGCCGAGCAGGACTGCTGCCAGCCGTGTCGGCGCGAACTGGTCCGCGATCTCGGCGACAGGCGCGGCATTGACAGCCGCCAGTGCCGCGATGTGTTCACGCAGATAGTCCGGTCCGAGGCCAATGCCGGCGAGCATCGAGAGGGTGGAGGCGAGACCGGCCGAAGTCGCGGTCGACAGCGCGAGGGTGCCCGCCGCGAAACGACTCGCGGCGGCGATCTCGTCGTCGCCGAGCGCAAGCAGCGTGACCTTGCCGAGCTCGTACAGGATTTCGAGGAGGGCCGGCGCCGTCACTTCGGTCGCTACGTCGGCGGCGATCGTGAGCCGGGAACCCGCCGGCGCATGTTCGATCGAGCTTCGCGGGGAATAGGTATAGCCCTTGTCCTCGCGAATGTTGGTCACCAGACGCGAGGAGAAGTACCCGCCGAAGACAACGTTGGCCACCTGCAGGGCAGCGTAGTTCGGCGCCGTCCTGGTCAGGGTGGGCCCGCCCAGCCTGATGTTGGTCTGCACCGCGCCGGGCCGGTCGACGATCGTCACCCCGCCCGAAACGTGCTTGGGAAGTTGGGGTATTGGGTGCGAAACCTGCTTGCCGGTCCAGCTCGGCCAGGGCCGCCTCGACGGCGTCGAGTGCCGCCGCTGGACGGAGGTCACCAACCAGGGTCAGCACCGCTCCCGATGGCGAAACGGCCTGCTCGTGCAAGGATCGCAATTGCTTGGCGGTGACGGACTCCAGCGCCTCGGGCTCGGGCCACTCGACCGCGTAAGGATGCTCACCGTAGAGCCGGGTCAAAAGCGCCTCACGGGCCAGCACTGCCGGCTGGCTCCGGGCGATGCCGAGCTCGGCGACGAGACGCTCGCGTTCTCCGGATACCTCGCGCTTGGGGTAGGAGGCCGAGTGGATGACTTCGCTCAAAAGGCCCAGCAACTGGCCAAGGTTCGGCGCCAGCACCGACCCGACGATGGCGAGCCGGTCGGTGTCGACGCCTGCTGAGAGGCTGCCTCCCAGCCGCTGCAATTCCGCCGCCAATTGGCCTCGGTCGTGCTCGGGCGTACCGGTGAACATCGTTTCCGACAGCAGCGTGGTGGCGGCCACGAACGAAGAACCGCCCGAGGTCAGCGCTTTGCGCGCCTTCTTGCCTGGGGGGCCGGCCGGAATGCGCAGGCGTAGCTCCACCACCGGCACCGAGGCCCGGCGAACGGCCAGCACCCGCAGACCATTGGCCAGCGTGCGCTCGGCGACCGCCGGCAATTTCAGCGCGGACGGGGCGGCAACAGCGGGGATCACGCTCATGCGCCCTCCCCCTTGCCGGCTCCGGGTGCGAGCACCAGCAGGCTCCGTGGCTGCGCTCGAATGCTCGCGGCAGCGGAGGCAACCTGCGCCCCGGTGACGTCTGCGAGCTTTTGCGGCAGCGCATTCAGCAGCGCCGGGTCGCCGTGCAGCAATTCAAAGACCGCCATTGTCTGAGTACGGCCGAGCACGTCGTCGACCTCGCGAAACAGTCGGGCAGAAAGCCGGGCGCGTATCCGATCGAGCTCGCCTTCCAAGGGACCGTCCGACGCCAGCCGGTCAAGCTCCTCGTCGACGACGGCCAGCACCCCGTCGGCAGATGTCTGCGCCGAGTGGTAGGTCTCCAGCGTGAAAAGCAGGGGGTCACGCTGGTCGAAGGGATCGCCGAACGTGCCCATGTAGGACTCGATGCTTGTCACCAGGCGATCCTGCTGAACCAGCCGCTGCTCCAGGCGGCTCGCGTCGCCGGCGGTGAGCACCTCGGTGAGCAGGACGTAGGGCAGGTAGGCGGCGAAGTCAGCCACCGGGTCCGGAACGCGGTAGCCCGCAGCGAACGCGGGCATCGGAGCCAGCGGATCGACTTCGTCACGGCGCCGTTCAGCCGTCGGGACCGGCTCGCCGAACGACGGCCGGACAGGGACCGTGCGTGCCGGGACATCTCCGAAGTAGCGCTCGATCAGGGAGACCGCTCGCGCCACTGTGACGTCCCCGGAGACCGCTAGCACCGCGTTGCCCGGCGCGTAGTAGGACTCGAAGAAGGTGGCGGCATCCTCCAGGGAGGCCGCTTGCAGCTCTTCGAAGGCACCGTAGCCGTCGTGGGCGTTGGGGAAAGTGGTGAACGCGACGCTGGGGAGCCGGATCCAGGGGAAGCCGCCGTAAGGGCGGTTCAGCACGTTGACCCGGATCTCCTCCTGCACCACAGCGATCTGATTCTCCAGATTCTCCTGGGTCAGCTTCGGCGCGCGCATCCGATCGGCTTCGAGAAAGAGCGCCAGCTCCAGCGCACCTGACGGCAGCAGCTGGAAGTAGTTGGTGTAATCGGGGTGAGTCGAACCGTTGAACGTGCCGCCCGCAGCCTGTACGTATTTCGGGTGTTCGGCCTTTCCGACATTCTCCGAACCCTGAAACATCAGATGTTCAAAGAGGTGGGCGAACCCGGTGCGGTGCGCAGGCTCGCTGCGAAACCCGACGTCGTAGTAGACAGCGACCCCCACCACCGGCGAGCTGCGGTCGGGCGCGATCACCACCCGAAGCCCGTTCGGAAGCGTCAGCCGCTCCACCTGATAGGACGGCGCCGGCAGTCGTTTCGGCGCGCGTGGAGCACGACCGGCACTAGGGGTTCGCTTAGCCGGCGCCCGGCGGGTTGTTGGCGGCACACTAGACAACCTAGACACCCGCGCGACCATCGTCTTGCCGGGCCGCCCCACCCGGGCCGACCGCTGCGGGGCGTCGAGTCGCCGCAGCCGCGCATGCATGCGACTCTTGGGACGTGACCACCGCATTCGTGCTGGCAGCGGGTGGCAGCCTCGGCGCCGTCCAGGTGGGGATGCTCAGCGCACTGCTTCGCGCCGGAATCCGTCCGGACCGGGTGTACGGATCGTCGATGGGTGCAGTCAACGCGGCGGCCTTTGCGGCGACCCCCACCATCGCCGGTGTCGACCGCATGGTGACGTCCTGGCACGAGCTCTCGCGACGGGAGGTCTATCCCCGCGATCGCGGACAGGTCTTGCGGGCCCTGATCCGGTCGGCACCGCTGCTGCCCGTGGGCCTGCTGCGGGCCAGCGGCCTGCGCAATGAGGCCTTTCCCTTCCGTCCGCTTGCCGCCGTCGCCGGAGTGGCGGGAATCGTCGATGCGCTGGTGCCACGGCGGACCAGGGCAGGGATGATCCACCGGCTGGTTCCCCTCACGCACCTCGACCTCGCGGCAGTGCCGTTGGAGCTGGAGGCAGCGGAAGTCACCAGCGGACGGCTGGTGCCGCTGTCAGTCGGAGCGGCCCTTCCGGCGCTGCTGGCCTGCACGGCGCTCCCCGGCATCTTCCCGACCGAGAGAGTGGGCCCGTCCATGCTGGTGGACGCGACTCTGGCAGAGACCACGGCGCTCGACCGGGCGATCAGTGGTGGCGCCGATGAGGTCTACGTCCTGCCCGGCGGATTCGCCTGCGACCTGGACGAGCCACCTCCGACCGCCTACGGCGTCGCGATGCACGCGTCCACGGTGCTGGTGGAACAGCGGCTGATGGCGTCGATTGCCCGGGCTGACCCACGGGTGGCGATCTACGCCGTGCCACCGCTGTGTCCACTGTCCGTGGTCCCGGTCGATTTCGGACACTCCGTGGAACTGATGGTGCGCGCTGAGGAAGCCACCCGACGCTGGCTTCGCGGCGGCCACCGCGCCGTCCCAGGCCTGTCTCGAACGCTGGGAGCGCACGGGGCCAGTGGGGTTCTCGATCTGACCTCGGTGGGCCTCGGCGCCATGCCCCTTTAGACCTGGCTTTTAACAGCGAGCGCAGCAGCTAGAGCGGCAGCCGGTTCAGTCCGGCTTCGAGGTCGAGCAGGGCGCGCTTTTGATCGAGGCCCCCTGCGTAACCAACGAGCGAACCGTTCGCGCCGACCACGCGATGGCAAGGCACCACGATCGCGAGGGGGTTGTCGTGGTTGGCGGCGCCGACGGCTCGGGCCGCTCCAGGAGCACCGATCTCTTGCGCGATCTGCCCATAGGACTTCGTGCGGCCGTACTCAATCGCGACCAACGCGTCCCATACCTTGCGTTGGAAGGCCGTCCCCTGCGGGGCGAGGGCGAGGGCGAACGTCGTCCGCTCGCCGGCGAAATATGCCAGCAACTGGGCGCGGGCCTGCGCCAGCACCGGCAGTGCGTCGTCACGTTGCCATCCGCCCTGGGGGTCCGCCGGAGGGAGCCAAATCCGGTTGATGTTCACGCCATCGTCCGTCGAGACCAGCAACTGACCGAAAGGGCAATCCACTCGGGTGTAACGAGTCGTGGGTGTCATGCGGGTCCTCCAGACCAAAGATGGAGCACGGAGTAGGAACGCCACGGCGACCAGTCCCAGGGGCTTATCGACCCGTTGGAGTGGTCGCGGGTCAACCTGGCGAGAGCTTTGACGACCTCGAGATCTGTGCCGAGCCAGACGTCGGGATCGCGCAATGCCCGCATCCGGATGTAGCCGGCGGTCCACGGGCCGATCCCGCGCCGTCTGAGCAGCCGCTGTTCGACATCGCTGCGCGCCGCCGAGCCGTCCAGCAGCACATCGCCCTCGGCGATCGCCCCGCACAGCTCCACCAGGGCGCGTCCCCGGCTGGCCGGCATCGGAAGGGTCGCCGGATCGAGGTCGGCCAGATCTGCCGCCCTCGGAAAGGTGTGGGTGACTTCGCCGGCGGGAACCAGCAGCGGTTTCCCGTATGCCGTGGCCAGCCGACCGGCGATGGTGCGCGCCCCGGACACCGAGATCTGCTGGCCGACCACCGCCCGGATCGCCAACTCAGCGCCATCGACGGTGCCGGGGACCCGCAGACCCGGGCGGTAGTGAACGTGGCCTGCCAACGCCCCTGCGCCCAGCACCGCATCGACCGCCACCGGATCGGCGTCCAGATCGAGCAATCGCCGGCAGCGTGAAACGGCCACCGTCAGGTCCCGCAGATCGCCCAAAGCGAGACTCGCCTGCACGTATGCCGCGCCTCCGGACCCAGGAGTGAGCTGAACCGTGGCGGGGCCGTGCGGAAGGTCAAGCGCCCGGACAAGAGTCGGTACCGGGCTTGACGCGTAACTCTCGACGCCGGGTACTGCTCGCCGGCCAAGAAACTGCAGGGTGCTCGACACGTCACACGGTTTGCGGTAGCTCAGGCGCAGGCTGACGGTGCCGGGTTCGGCGAGGTCCTTGGACCGCCGGCATTGGCGGAGTGCGGTGGGAGTGGTGGCAAAGATCTCGCGGATCGTCTCGTTGAACTGCCGGAGGCTGGCGAAACCTGAGGCGTAGGCAACTTCCGTCACCGGTACGTCCGTGGTCTCCAAAAGCAGCCGGGCCGTCTGCGCCCGCTGCGCCCGGGCGACCGCGAGGGGGCCGGCGCCAAGCTCGTCGGACAGCACCCGGGTCAGATGTCGTGGGGTGTAGCCGAGCCGCGCTGCCAGACCACCCACGCCCTCCCGGTCGACGACGCCGTCTCCGATCAGCCGCATGGCCCGGGCCGCGAGATCTGCTCTGACGTCCCACTCGGGCGATCCGGGGCTGGCATCGGGGCGGCACCGCTTGCACGCCCGGTAGCCGGCTCCCTGGGCCGCTGCCGCAGTCGCGTAAAAGGTGACGCCTGCAAAGCGCGGCAGCCGCGCCGGACAGGACGGACGGCAATAGATGCGGGTGCTGTGAACGGCTGTGACGAACCAGCCGTCAAAGCGCGCATCGCGACTTGAAACGGCGCGATAGCACCGCTCGCGATCGGCAACCACCTCCAGCATGGGTCCAGTCTGACCCCCGCAGCAGCCTCCGACTCGCGGGTTTCGGACATGTCAGTGCGGCCCTGGCAGAGGGATCTGCAGCAGCCCTCCCAGCTCCTGTCTGGACAGCAGGGGTGGGCGCACCAGCCCGGCCTCCCCCTCGCGTACGTAGAGAAAACCGGCGGTGACCTGCTCTATCGGCACCCCGGCGATGTCTGACCACGCCGCGCGGTAGCACGCCAGCTGAATGGCCGCGTTGCGCGCGGACTCGCCCACCGGACGGCGGCCGGTCTTGTAATCGATGACGTCGTAGCCACCGTCCGGGGTCCGGTAAACGGCGTCTATACGTCCGCGCACCAGTATGTCGTCGATCACCAACTCGAAGGCGACCTCAACCGCGAACGGCTCACGCGCGGCCCAGCTGGTAGCAAGAAAGGCCTGCTGGAGGGCGTGCAACTCCTCGCCTGGCACCGCCATCGATTCATCGCTCGCGCCCGGCAGGTCATCGGGGCCCAGGAGCGCCCGCCCGCCGCCGGACCGCTGCTCGATCCAGGTATGAAAGCTCGTCCCCTGCCGGGCAGCGGGCGCGGGAGGCATCGGCATCGGACGGGCTACCCGAGCTGCGTAACTGTCGGGGTCGGCGGCCACGTCGAGCAGATCGCTGACGGAAAGCGTGGGCGGCAGTTCGACATCAGGCCGGCCCTTGCCTGCCGCACGTTCCTTGAGCAGCAGCTCCGCGTCCCGTCGCCAACCCTCGATGCGCTCCCTCTCAGCCGGGCTCGGCGCGCCGACTGGCTGCGGCAAAGTGCTGCCGTCGAGCAGCCCGCGCACGGTCTTGGCCGCCCATCGCATCTCGTCGGGGACAACGGGAGCGGGGGGCCAGCTGACGTCCGCCAGCCGGTCGCCGGTCAACAACGGGTTTTCCTCGCCCACCTCGGGCTCGGGCGCCGGCAGCTCGACCACACCAGCCCCGGCGGCGCACGTCTCCTCGATGTCGGACAGGAACTGCGAGCGCGGCACGAGCGGTTTCTTGGCCGTGGACGACCACCAGAAACCCGAGCACAGCAACACTTCTCTGGCCCGTGTCACGGCTACGTACGCCAACCGCCGCTCCTCCGCCCCCTGAACGATCTTGAACTCCGCCCGGTATCGCTTGACGCCGGCCGGGCTCGGATCGGTCCAGGTCGGCAAATCATCCCGATCGCCCCGCAGGTCCCCCGGCAGCGCTGCGGGCCGCCATGGCCAGGGGCTGGTGCCAGTCCCGCTCGGAAAAACGCCTTTGGACAGGCCAGGCACGCTGACCACATCCCATTCCAGACCTTTGGCGGCGTGGACCGTCATGAGCTTTACGGCGTCTGCTGCCGA
Organism: uncultured Actinomycetota bacterium; assembly: GCA_963839015.1. Classification (GTDB taxonomy): domain Bacteria; phylum Actinomycetota; class Actinomycetes; order Frankiales; family Frankiaceae; genus DATAZK01. The sequence goes on from CAWITL010000009.1 coordinate 389,247, forward strand.
CGGGGTGCCGATGTCGTAGCCGTCCTCGGCCTTCTCGGCCGCGTCCAGGGAGGCCAGGAACGCCCCCAGATCCGTTTGGCCCTCGAGCCCAACGAAATCAGCGGCCACATCCAGGAAAGCCAGGACGTTGGCCCGCCTTCCGCGGCGCAGCCGGGTCGGGCTCGCTTCAAGTTCGATGTCGAGACCGATCGTGCGTTCCACGTCAGCGATGAGATCGGGCAACGGCTGCTCCGCGCGGCGCCGCAGCATCGAAAGCTCGTCGTGCAGACGCCGCAGCCGGCGCTCCGCCTCAGGTGACAGCGGCGCCAATTCGACGAGATCGGGCGCGTCCAATTGCTCGAGGACGTCACTGAGTGCGCCCATTTCTGCTTCGTCGCCTCCGAGTCGCAGCTCGCTGCGGTCGGAAGGTCCGAGGCTGGTGTCATTTCCGCGAACGAGGGCTGCGGCGCGGCGACCCAGGGCGTCGAGATCGCGCAATCCGATCCGCCACCGCGGACCGGTCAGCAATCGCACCATCCCGGCATTGGCCGTCGCATCATGGAGGACCCGAAGCACCGCCACCAGATCGGCAACCTCGGGAGCATCGAGCAAGCCGCCGAGCCCAACCACCTCCACGGGCACTCCGGTGCGCTCCAATGCCTGCCGGATCAGCCCGAATTGGCTACGCCGCCGGCACAGCACCGCGGCCTCGTGCCACCCGTCGCACTCGGGCTCCGCGCAGCGCTCGGCGTGAGTAGCTCGCCGGTCCGAGCAGGCTTGCCACACCTTTGCGGCCACCCAGGCCGCTTCGCTCTCGGCATCGGCCAGCAGCGCCGTAGTGACCTCGCCGCCATCGGGACCTGCCGACTCGCGGCCATCCCGGGGCACCAGCACCGGAGGATCGACCCGAACGCCGGCTGGCGCTTGCTGCAGACCGGCCACGATGCGGTTAGCAATGTCCAACACCGTCCCGCCACTGCGGAAGTTCGTCGTCAACGGGTAGATCGTCGCCGGCGAGCCGTCCGCACGCCGGAAGTGCTCGGGAAACCGCAGGATGTTGCCGACGCTCGCCCCACGGAAGCCGTAGATCGACTGCGCCGGATCTCCGACGGCCGTCACCGGGTGGCCGCCACCGAAAAGTCGCTCCAGCAGGACTCGCTGACCGACGCCGGTGTCCTGGTACTCGTCCAGCAAGACGACTCGATGGGCAGTGCGCTCAGCTGCGGCCACCACGGGATGCTCAGCGAGTCGGGCAGCCAGCGAGATCTGATCGCCGTAATCCAGCAGCAGCGCATCACGCTTGGCTTTCTCGAACGCGATCACGAGCTCCAGCAGCTGAAGACGCTGAGCAGCTTTTTCGCGGGCGTCTCTGGCCTCCGCGCCGATCTTGTTGCCGCCCGCCTCGTAGCTGTCGATCATGACAAGCAAGCGGCGCGTGGCGGCGCGCACGTCGTGCGCGCTCGCCAGATGAGACGCCAGCTCATCCGCCAGCTGCCGTACCCGCTCGGCCACACTGACCGGCGTCAGATCAAGGTCGAGCGCGCCTGACCACCTCCGCACGACGGTCAGGGCGAGCTGCCAGCGCAAGCCCTCGGGGGCGAGCCGCGCTGCCGGCTCCACGCCGATCCGCAGGCCGTGGTCAGCAACCAACCGGGCGCCGTAACCGTTGTAGGTGAGCACGACCGGCTCGCCGTCCAACGCCGATGATGATGAAGACCGTTGCACCGCCTGCCGTCGCAACCGCTCCAATCCGGCGCGAACCCGGGCCGCCAGCGACGCCGTCGCCTTCGTGGTGAACGTGAGCCCGAGCACCTCATCGGGCCGCACTTGCGAGCTCGCCACCAGATGCACGACGCGAGCCGCCATCACCTCGGTCTTGCCCGACCCGGCGCCGGCCAGGATGAGGCCCGGCTCCAGCGGGGCAGCCACCGCCGAACGCTGCTGCGGCGTCAAAGACCAGTCGGGGCGCCCTTCTCCGAGCAACGACATGGTGTCTTGGAGGGTCCATCCACCGCCCAGAAGCCGGCTTGCCATGTCAGGAACCGTGCAATCGGCTCACGCGACCTGCGCGCCCTCGGGTCGCGCCGGGCAGCTGCGGCGTACCGGACAGGTGTCGCAGCCGTCATTGCGGCGGGCGGGAAAAGACTCCGACGCGATCGCCGTGACGAGCTCCTCCAGCAGGTCGTGCACCCAGGTGCGGCCATCGGCATCCGGCGTGAGTGGCGGCTGCTCCCGCGTAATCCCCTTGCGCACATGCAGCAACGCGGCCCCTGCTGAGCCCTCCAGGCTCACGTTGTCAACGGTACTGACGGCCCCGCTGAGAACGGCGAGCTGGTAGAGGCCGAGCTGCGGGCTCGCCGCGGCGTCCGCCCCGGTCGGAGGGGTCTTTCCCGTCTTGTAGTCGATGACGACGCCGCGGCCTTCCCCGTCGCGCTCGAGCCGGTCGATCTGTCCCCGAACGCGGGCCCGGCCGGCTGTCAGCTCCAGCTCCAGATCGAAGTCGAGCTCGGCGCCGACCACCTCCGTGGGACGCGCCTGATGCCAGGCCAGCAGGCCCATCAACACGTCTCGGGCCGCGGACCGCTCGCGCGCTGAATACCAGGGCGCCTCCCAATCGATCTGAGGCCAGTGCAGGTCGAGCTGCTTTTCCAGCTCCGGAAGGCTGATCACACCGGAATCCACGATGTGCCTGGCGAGCTCATGAATCAGCGTGCCGAAGCCTTGCGAGGAGGTAGCCGCCGACGCAACCCCGGCCCGGCGAACGAGAAACCAGCGCAACGGGCAGGACTTGATCGCCTCTACCTGGCTTGGAGAAAGCACCACGGCGCCGCCCTCCGGCAGCAATGGGAGCTGGCGATCAGTCCAGGACGCCAGACCCCACCAGCGTTCAGGATCGGCCGCCGCGATGGTGGGAGCGAGCTGGGCCAGCTCGTTTGCCGCCGCCATCCTCAGCTCCGCCGAAGCCTCCGGATCACTCGCGACACATCGCAGTTCGGCGATCAGCGCCGGAAGTGACAGCACCCGAGGCGCCAGTTCGACCTGAGACGGCACCTCGACTCCGAGCTCGTCGAGAAAGCGCGAAGGACGCAGCTCGGTGTCGTCACCACCACTCACGGCGGTCACGAGGACTCGGCGGCGGGCTCGCGTGATGGCGACATAGAAGAGCCGACGCTCGTCGACAAGGGCAGTAGCCCGCGCTGCCGCGACGGCTTCGTCGGCCGCAAACAGACTCGGCTCATCCTCGACGGCAGCGAGCGCGTCACCCTCCAGCAGGGTGGTGCGCCGCCGCAGGTCGGGCCAACCCCCCTCCTGCACGCCGGGGACCACCACGAGATCCCATTCCAGACCCTTGGAACGATGAGCAGTCAACAGTCGGACGGCGTCGCCCCGAAAGCTGCGCTGGCTCAAGGGATCAGCCGGAATCTCCTGAGCCAGCAGCCCGTCGAGGAAGATCTCCAATCCGGACGCGGGAAGCCGGTCGCTGAAGCGGGCGGCCGCCTCGAAGATCGCGAGTACGGCATCGAGCTGGCGGTCAGCGTGACGCAGCTGAGCCGGGCTGGCCCCTCCCGGATGGCTGACGGTCTCCTGCAGCTGCTCTCTCCAGCGGCTGGCTGACCACACGGCCCACAGGATCTGCTCCGGGGTCTGTCCGGCGGCAACGCCATCGCGAACAACCTGCAGCAGTGCCGTGATCCGGCGGGGTGCGGCCGCCACATCGTCCGCCAGCCCCGCTGCCGACAGCGGATCGAGAGACGCCACCTGCAGGCATTCGACCAGCAGCTCACCCGAACGCCGGCCACCACCGGCGGCACGTTCGGCGCGGTGCAGGGCACGCCGCAACCGACGCACGTCGAGGGCGTCAGCGCCACCGAGGGGTGAACAGAGCAGCTGAACGGCCGTCTCCTCATCCAGCGCGCGGCCGGCGGCCCCGACGCGCAGCAAAATCAGCAATGGCTCGAGCGCGGGCTCGCGGATCAGTGGGCGCTCGTCCACCGGGGTCTCCACCGGCACTCCCGCATCAGCCAGAGCCCGCTGGAGTGGACCGGCGAGCCGCGTGCTGCGCACCAGGACAGCCATCGACGACCAGGCAAGGCCGTCAATGAGATGGGCCCGGCGAAGGACGTCAGCGACCGCCGTCGCCTCCTGGGCAGGCGAAGGGAACAGCCGCACTGACACCGCAGCCAGCGTCGGCTCAACCCCGGTCGGCTCAGGTCCGCAGGCCTCGAGCCGGCGATGGGCGGCGACCGCTGCCGCGGGTAAGCCGGGCAGCGGCAATCGCGCGGCTACAGCCCGCGAGGCGGCGACCAACTCCGAGCCCGAACGCCGGCACTTGCCGAGTGCCAACACCGTCGCGGGCTTACCCCGGGTCCCACGAAAGCGCTCCGGGAAGCTGAGGATGCCGCTGACATCGGCGCCTCGAAAACCGTAGATCGACTGGTCAGGGTCGCCCACGACCACCAGCTGCGCGCCTGCCGCCGTCAAGGCCGTAAGGACCTGCTCCTGCGCGGGATCGGTGTCTTGGTATTCGTCGACGATCACCAGGCGCAGATCACGGGTGACATCGGCGACGACTTCCGGGAGCGCAAGCAGCTGCGCGGTCCGGCGTACGAGACCGGCGTAATCGACCGCGCCCTGCCAATCCAGGTTGGCGAGATATTCGCTGTAGAAGGGCGCGAGCGCCTGCCAGTGCGGACGTCCGGTCTGCCGGCCGAGCTGCTCGAGATCGACGGGATCGATCCCTCGCTCCTGACATCGCGCAAGCAGATCGCGTATCTCATCGGCAAAGCCACGCAGCTCCAGGATCGGAAGCCATTCCTTGGGCCAATGCGGATCCGGTTCGGCGAACGTCCCGCTCGCATGGGGACGAGGACGTAACAGATCTCGAACGACCACGTCTTGCTCGGGCCCCGAGAACAGCCGGAGGGGTGCTTCCCCCGCCGCTGGGTCGTGAACGCGAAGAACTGCGTAACACCAGGCGTGAAAGGTCCACGCGAGCCGGCCGGCCACCGTCGTCTTGAGCCGCGCCGCCAGCCGGAATCGGAGCTCGTCGGCGGCCCGACGGGAGAAGGTCAGAACCAACACCTGGTCGGGACGCAGCCCGTCTCGCTCCACTCGATCAGCGACGAGCTCCACGACGGTGGCGGTCTTACCCGTGCCCGGTCCAGCGAGCACCAGCAACGGGCCTCCGCGATGGTCGATGACCCGCTGCTGATCGGCGTCAGGCGTGATGCGTGGTCCCACCGACCCGGCCTTCACCAGCCGCGGCAGCGCTGGGCGCGACTCGCGAACGGTGGTGGTGAGGGGCATGCCAAGAGTCGACCACGCGGCCCCGACAAAAGCTGTCAGGTCAGCTCTGCGCCGGGCCCTTCCATCGCGCTGAAGCCAGGTCCACGCGTTCGCCTCCGGCGGCTAGCGGGGTGCCGTCAAGCTTCAGCAGTCGCAGCGCCTCTGCGGGTCCCGCCGGATTCGGGTGACCGGTCGAGAGCACGACCCGCTGCCAGGCAACCTCGTGGCCGTGTCGGCTCATCGCGGCTCCTACCGCTCGCCCGGATCCCCGGCCAATCAGTTCGGCGACATCGCCGTAGGTGAGCACCTTGCCAGCCGGAATTCGCGCCACGATGGACAGCACCTCATTGGCGTACGCCGACGGTTTGCCACCCATGATCGGACGCGTGCCGAGGCCGGCCGAAGCCGACCTCGGAGGTGCCGTGCGCGCCACGCCGAGCCTGTCCGGACGGAGACCAGCTCAGTAAACCGGCAGTCCCTTGTCCACCTGGGTCGCCCAAGCCGTGACTCCACCCTGCACGTGCTTGGCGGTGCTGAAACCTGCCCCCTTGAGGGTGGCCAATGCCTCGGCCGAGCGCACACCGGTCTTGCAGTACACGATGATCGGTTTGTCCTGCGGCAGCTCCGAAAGCCGGGCCGGCAGCTCGCCCTTCGGAATCAGCTCTGCTCCGGGGATGCGAACGATCTCCCACTCCGCCGGCTCGCGAACGTCGACCAGCAGGAAGTCAGCGCCTGAATCCTTCAGGTCTGCCAACTCTTGCGCAGTGATCGTGGATCCGGCCGCTGCCTGCTGAGCCTCTTCGGACACGACACCGCAGAACGCCTCGTAATCGATCAGCTCGGTGACGGTCGGGTTCTTCCCGCAGATCGCGCACTCGGGGTCCTTGCGGACCTTGATGTCGTGGTAGCTCATCTCGAGTGCGTCGTAGACCATCAGGCGGCCGACCAGCGGCTCACCGATTCCCATCAACAGTTTGATGGCCTCGTTCACCTGGATGGAGCCGATCGAGGCGCACAGCACGCCCAGCACGCCACCCTCGGCGCACGAAGGCACCATTCCCGGCGGCGGCGGCTCCGGGTAGAGGCACCGGTAGCAGGGGCCGTGCTCAGCCCAGAAGACGCTGGCCTGGCCATCGAATCGGTAGATGGAACCCCACACGTACGGCTTGCCCATGAGGACACAGGCGTCGTTGACCAAATAGCGGGTCGCAAAGTTGTCGGTGCCGTCGATGATCAGGTCGTACGGCGCGAAGATCTCCATCACGTTGGAGCTGTCAAGGCGCTGCTCATGCAGGTTGACCTGCACGTAGGGATTGATCTCGCGCACCGAATCGCGGGCTGACTCCGCCTTCGGGCGGCCGATGTCGGACTGCCCGTGGATCACCTGACGCTGCAGGTTCGACTCGTCGACGACGTCAAAATCGACGATGCCCAGCATGCCCACGCCAGCCGCTGCCAAGTACATCAGTGCCGGCGAACCAAGACCGCCGGCGCCGACAACGAGAACCTTCGCGTTCTTCAGGCGCTTCTGCCCGGCCATCGCCACATCGGGGATGATCAGGTGGCGCGAATAGCGCCGGATCTCCTCGATGCTGAGCTCAGCGGCCGGCTCTACGAGCGGGGGCAGCGTGCCTTCCGGCAACGCAGTGGACGCGGTGGAAGCAACGGACACGACGCGGGCTCCTCGTGGAGGTAACTAGTTGATTCAAAGAGTGGCGTCACTCATTCTGCCCGGGCCGAAACCCTCACCAAAGAGCGACATCATGCACAACCAGCAGGCACTCCCACGGATTCCGCCTGCACCGCGCCCGAAATGTGTCCTTTGATATCCGCCAGCGGCTTCGTGTGTCGTCCCGATTCCTATGGGCACAGGTCCTCGAGAGCGCTCACCGGTCTTCGGGAGCGCGGGTAACCGAGGGAGGTCGTTATGAGCTTTACCGACAAGGTGAAGAACCAGGTTCAGTCGCTGACCGGCAAGGGCAAGTCACGCGTCGGCGGGGCGACCGGCAACGCCGACCTTCAGGCCGAAGGCAAGGCCGACCAGGCTAAGGGCGACATCAAGCAGGCCGGCGAGAAGGTCAAGGACGCCTTCAAGAACTGACCTTGCCGCAGAAAAAGACACACCTTGTAGTTCGAAAGTCCTGAATATCACCCGAAATCGGGTCATAGCGTTACGTCAGGGCATCAAGGTGTGTCTTTTTCAGTCGGGGATGTGGGTCGGCAAGTGCGGCTGGACCGCCTCGAGTACGGCCCGAACGATGGCCTGTCGGGGGTCGGAGTGCACAGGCGAAGTGCCTGACGCGCTGAGTTCGAGCCCATCAACGTCCAGGACGAGCTCGACGGACGCCGACCCGTCGGCAATGTCGAGATGCTCGAGGCGCCCGATGACGGCGTCTTCGGTGAGCTCTTCGATCGCGTGCAACGTCGCCGCTGCCACAGCTCGCAGCACCCCATCCGATGACGTCGTGCCGGGGGCCTCGCCGCGGCATTCGCGATTGCCCCTGCGCAGGACGATGCTCACGATGACCTTGCGCCCGTGGGAGGTCACGTTCATGACCGTCACCCGGACGTCGCCGGTGCTCGCCGAGTCACTCTCGCCGGCCTCATCAGCGCCGGAGACATGGGCCGCGGCGAAGTCGGCGGCCGCTTCCACCATCTGGACCTGACCTGCGTCGACACCCAGGCCAAAGCGTTCACGCAGCAGGCGGCCGACCGTGGAGGCCACCTCGACCTCGTCAACGTCGGCGGCGAGATCGAGTCGTAGCAGCCCGGCACCACCGGTCTCGTCGTCGCCGATATCGGCGGAGCGAACGCCGGGCACGCTGCGCAAAGCTTGGAGAACCTCGTCGATGCTGACGTCAGTGGTGCTGCTCACGCACTACGTTTCGGCGCGCCGACTGGGCGGTCTTAAGCCCTTGCGGGCCTTTGCTTTAGTGGGATCAGGCACTCTTTCGCTTGCGGGCAGCCGCTTTCTTGGCTGGAGCCCGCTTCCCCGGCGCAGCCGAAGCTTTCGTCTCGTCGCCGCCGGCGGCCGCCGACGCGCCCGTCTTCTTTTCTTTGGCGGCGTCGACCGACGCGCGCAGCGCAGCCATCAGATCGAGGACGTCGCCGCCGCCTGCCTCGACCTCTGCCGGCGACACCACCTCGCGGCCGGCGATCTTCGCGTCGATGACTGCCTCCAGCGCCTCCCGGTAACCGTCTGTGTATTGCGACGGGTCAAAGTCGCCGGTCAGGGTGTCGATGAGCGAGGCTGCCATCGCCAGCTCCTGTGGCCGCACCGAGATCTCCTCGTCCAGGAAGGCAAAATCGGCCTGGCGCACCTCATCCGGCCACAGCATGGTCTCGAGTACGAAGACCCCGTCGCGGACCCGCAACGTCGCCAGCTGCTCGCGTTGCCGCAGCGCGATCTTGACCAACGCCACCCGGCCCGACTCCTCCAGCGCGTCGCGCAGCAACGCGTAAGGCTTGGTGCCGGTGCGATCGGGCTCGAGGTAATAGGACTTGGCGAAATAGATCGGGTCGACCTGCTCCAGGGGCACGAATTGCAGCACATCGATCGTGCGCGACGTCTTCAGCGGCAGGCCCGCCAGGTCTTCGTCCGTGAGGATGACGGTCTCGCCGCCTCCCAGGTCGTAGCCCTTGGCAATGTCGCCGTAGGTGACCTCTTCACCATCCACAGTGCAGACGCGCTTGTATTTGATACGCCCGCCGTCTTCGCGGTGAACCTGGTGAAACGACACGTCGCGCTCTTCGGTGGCCGAGTAGAGCTTGACCGGGATCGTGACCAGCCCGAACGAGATGGCGCCCTTCCAGATGGATCTCACTTGAGGATCATCCCTTGGGTAGGCGCCGAACGCACCCCTCTTGATTCATCCCGCTGATCTACCCACCGGAGGCCCGACGTGACACCTCAAGCCCACACCCCGTCCAAGGTCGCGGTGGACGTCGAAGGCCGCCGGCTGGTGCTCTCCAATCTGGACAAGGTGCTGTATCCCGACGCCGGCTTCACCAAAGGGCAGGTCATCGACTACTACACGCGCATTGCACCGGCGCTGCTGCCACACCTCGAAGGGCGGCCTTTGACCCGCAAGCGCTACCCGAACGGGGTCGACGGCGCCTTCTTCTTCGAAAAGAACGTGCCACGCGGGCTGCCGGAATGGGTGCGTACGGCTCGCCTTCCCTCCCCCGGGTCGACGAAGGACCGCGACGAGATCGATTTCGTCGTCGCGGACGAGCTGGCGACGCTGGTGTACGTCGCCAACCTCGCGTCGCTCGAGTTGCACACCCCCATGTGGCGGGTCGGCGCGCGGGGTGCGGCCAAGGCACCCGACATGCTGGTGATCGATCTCGACCCCGGGCCACCGGCCACGATCGTCGAGTGCTGCCGGGTCGCAGAGCTCGTTCGTGAGGAGAGTCCACGCGATTGGCATGCCAAGACCAGCGGCTCCAAGGGCCTTCAGCTCTATGCCAGGGCGACGGGAGCTTCCGCGGGTTCCGGCGGGTCAGCGAGTACGTCAGATGAGGTGCGCGCTCTTGCTGAGCAGCTCGAACGCAAGCATCCCGATCTCATCGTCAGCAGGATGACCAAGACGCTGCGCCCAGGGAAGGTGCTGATCGACTGGTCTCAGAACAACCCGGCCAAGACGACGGTGACGGTGTATTCGCTGCGCGCCCGCCCGCGGCCGACGGTGAGTACACCGGTCAGCTGGGACGAGGTGTCCGCGTGCAGCCGGCCGGGCGACCTGACGTTCGAGGCCCCGCAGGTGCTTGAGCGGGTGGCCGCCGATGGCGACCTGTTCTTGCCAGTTCTTGGCTGAGACGGATGTCACGCCCGTCAGATGGGTAGGACGCGGCCATGTCACATCACCCCGACGGTCCCACCGGCCCTATGGGCATCGACGCGACCCAGCTCTCCGACACCGTCCTCGCCCGCGAGCTGGCGACGTTGCATGCGACTCGCCACGAGACATTCCTTGAGGCGACCGACGACGCCCTTCGGGTGCACACCAGCCGAATGCTGTTGCTGGAGGACGAGTACATGCGGCGTTTCCCGGATCGGGATGCGCCGCACCCGCTGCGTACGCGGTCGGGCAGCCGGGCCGCGGCGGGGCAGGACTAACCCCAATTGGCGGGCAAGGGTGGGCGAGTGTGATTGTCTGGCGTGTCTGGCGCGGCCCCGGCAAGAAAGTGGTTCACATCGTCCACACGGGGGCGCGCCGCAGCTAGCGCCCGGAGGAGAGCCGCGTTGAGTGCCGATCAGGCTGCCGGGCTACCCGCTGAGCCCGTCGGGAACAAGCCCGCAGGCAATGAGCCCGTCGCCCGGCGAGGCCGGCTCCCCCGCCAGGCCCGCCGGCGTCAATTGCTGGGCGCGGCGCGCGAAGTCTTCGTGGCCCAGGGCTATCACGCGGCGGCCATGGACGAGATCGCCGTGCGGGCCGGTGTGAGCAAGCCAGTGCTCTACCAGCACTTCCCCGGCAAACTCGATCTCTATCTAGCGCTGCTCGACGAGCACACCCGGGAGCTTGCCGACCGAGTACGCGAGGCACTCGAATCGACCTCCGACAACCACCTACGCGTCAGCCGATCGGTGCAGGCCTACTTCGATTTCGTGGACGATCCCAGTGGGGCGTATCAGCTGGTGTTCGAGTCCGACTTGCGTAACGAGCCGGCTGTGCGGGCCCGCGTCGAAGGCAGTTTGACCGAATGTGTGAATGCCATCGCCGTAACGATCGCGGCCGACACCGGCTACCGGCCGCAAGACGCCGAACTTCTCAGCGTCGGAGTAGCGGGCATCGCCGAGGTCGGTGCCCGCTGGTGGCTCAATTCGGGCGGTGACGTGACCAAAGAACATGCGGTCGACCTGTTGGTGCAGCTCGCCTGGCGAGGTCTATCCGGCGCCCCCAAGGTCTGACCCCCCGGGATCGGCCCAAAGCGAACGCGCGCGTCGTACGGCCCAGGCTCGGCCTGGCCGCCCGTAGGGTGAGAATCCCTAGACGACGCGGAGGTTCCTCGGTGGAGGTCAAGATCGGGGTCCAGTACGCACCCCGCGAGTTGGTCCTGGAAAGCAAGCTCAGTCCCAAAGAGGTCGAGGCTGCGGTGTCAGAGGCCATCAAGTCAGAGCTCGGCATGCTGTCCCTCGAAGACGAAAAGGGCCGGCGGGTGATCGTGCCCGTCGCGAAGCTGGCATACGTCGAGATCGCCGAGGCCGACCGGCGCAGCGTCGGATTCGGCGCAGCGATGGAGGCCTGACGGCGCCAGCCGTCAGTGGCTTACCAGCGGCTTACCAGCGGCTCAGCGGCGGCTTAGCCCCGCTCACTCCGACAGGCCGAGCGCGTGCATGCGCTCGGAGTGCCCGTCGATCACGCGCTGGAAGAGCTTGCCCAGCTCGGCCAGGTCGGAGGCCCCGGAGGCCAGCAGTTCCACCAGACCCTCGCGCTCGATGGCCACCCTTTGCGCTTGCGTGAGCGCTTCGCCAACGAGTCGTCGCGCCCACAGCGCCAGACGGCCGCCCACCCGCGGATCGGCGGCAATCCCGGCCCTGACCCGGTCGATGGCGAACGCGGCGTGACCCACGTCGCCGAGCACCTCGCGGACAAGTGCCCGCGAGGCCGGATCCAGATACGCGGACACCTCGCGGTAGAAATCCCCCGCGATGCCGTCTCCGACGTAGGCCTTCACGAGGCTCTCCAGCCAGTCCGCCGGGGCAGTCAGATCATGAAACGTGTCCAGGGCGTCGACGTAGGGCGCCATGGCCTCTTCAGGGTCGACGCCCAACGTGCCCAGGTAGTGGCAGAGCTGCTGAAAATGAGCGAATTCCCCAGCTGCCAGCGCCGACAATGCGGTGCGGTCGGTGAGATTCGGCGCCATCCGCGCGTCGGTAGCCATCCGCTCGAAGGCGGACAGCTCGCCGTAGGCCAGCGCGCCCAGCAGGTCGATCAGGCCCGCCCGACCGGGCTCGTCCACCCCTGGCGGAGTCCCCGTCCGCTCACTCATATGCACAACCAGACCATAGGAGTCACAGCCCAGCCATGACGGCCACGCAACACCGCGAATTGTCACCGGCCTGTCGCGAAGCGCAATAACCCGAGAAATAAGTGCTTGCCGTACTATCAGCCTTGCAAGCCGGCATCCGCCGTGCTTTGCCCGGGGCCTTCATCTATGCCCTTCCGGGCCAGCTGGTGCACATGTGCACTCAACGCCTGACGAGCAGGTTGACAAGCCCGGGCCGAATTGTGAGCGGCTCAGTCCATGACGGCCGTTCGTAGCCGCAGGAGCTTCCGCTGACCGACCAACCAATTCCTACCGTTGTTTCCGAGAGCGAAATAGCAGAAGACGTTCCTCTCGTCGAAGCCGCCGAAACAGATCCGCAAGCAGCCATTCCGACCCCTGATTTTGCTTCGTTCGGCGTCGTTGCGCCCATCGTCACGGCGCTTGCCGAGGCCGGGATCGTCAATCCTTTCCCCATCCAGGCGTTGACCCTGCCGATCGCGCTCGCCGGCACCGATGTCATCGGACAGGCCCGCACCGGCACCGGTAAGACCCTCGCGTTCGGCATCCCGGTGCTTGAGCGTGTGATGGCCGCCCGCGAGCTGGCCCCGGGCGACCACCGTCCGCTGGCCCTCGCCGTCGTTCCCACCCGTGAACTGTGCGTTCAGGTCACGGAAGACCTCAAGCGTGCCGGTCGGTTGCTGGGCACCAAGGTGCTGGCCGTCTACGGCGGTCGGGCCTATGAGCCCCAGGTCGAAGCTCTGCGCAATGGTGTGGAGATCGTCGTCGGCACTCCTGGACGCCTTCTCGACCTCTCTCGTCAGCGCCACCTTGACCTGTCGGCCATCAACGCCCTCGTCCTGGATGAGGCCGACGAGATGCTCGACCTCGGATTCCTCCCTGACGTTGAGGCCATCCTGGAGCAGGTCCCGGCCAGCCGGCAGACGATGTTCTTCTCCGCGACCATGCCTGGTCCGGTCGTCGCCCTCGCCCGCCGTTTCCTGACCCGTCCGGTGCATATCCGCGCGGAGATGCCCGACGAGAGCCGTACCGTTCCCACCACCCACCAGCACGTCTTTCGGGCCCATGCGCTCGACAAGGCGGAGACCCTTTCACGCGTGCTGCAGGCGAAGGATCGTGGTCTCGCGATGGTCTTCGTGCGCACCAAGCGCACCGCTGACAAGGTCGCTGCCGACCTCACCGAGCGTGGCTTTGCCGCCGCCGCCGTCCACGGTGACCTGGGCCAGGGTGCCCGCGAACAGGCGCTGCGGGCCTTCCGCGCCGGCAAGATCGACACACTGGTCGCCACCGACGTCGCTGCTCGTGGCATTGACGTCGCCGGCGTGACTCACGTCATCAATTACCAATGCCCCGAGGACGAGAAGATCTACCTGCACCGCATCGGGCGCACCGGGCGAGCCGGCGAAAAGGGCGTCGCCGTCACCTTCGTCGACTGGGACGACCTAGCCCGCTGGCGCATGGTCAACGAGGCACTCAAGCTGCCCTTCCCGGACCCGCCGGAGACGTACTCCACCTCTGACCACCTCTACGAGGCACTTGACATCCCGCGCACTGCGAAGGGCACGCTCCCCCGTGACCAGCGCGTCCGCGCCGGTCTGTCGGCAGAGCAGGTCGAGGATCTCGGCGAAACCGGGCGTCGCGCCAAGGCGCCGGCCAGGTCGGGAGCAGGCTCGTCCCAGTCCTCCCATGGCGGGCGCTCCTCGGCTTCCTCCCGTGAGAGCGACCGCCCTGCCGAGGCCAGCCGACCGCCCCGGTCCTCACGTCCGCGCCAGCGCACGCGCGGTGGTTCGGCGACGGCGGCGCTCACCGACCCGGCGAGCGCAGACACCGGCACCGCGCCGGCGGCCGGCGCCAGCTCAGACAGCCGGGCCAACGCCGGTGGCAGTACTCCCAGCACCAGTTCCGAGACAGGTGCCCCGGCCAAAAGGCGGAGGCGGCGCGGTGGACGTGGCCGCGGGGGCAGCGTCGGCGAGCAGGCAGGCGAGCAAGTCGGCAGTGGCGGCAGTAATGACGGCGGAAACGAAGGCGTAGCCGAAGCCAGCTGACCTGACGGCAGCACCGGGTCAAGACGCCGGCCAAAAATGCCGATGTCGGGCGGATGGTGCTGCTGAAACACACAGATCCACGCAATGGCTCCATCAGCTGGACCGGAGAAGACACCGACGACCTGATGGCGTGGCTGACCCAGCTGACTGACTGCCCGGCGGTTACCCAGCCGGCCGTCCTGCGGTGCGAGAAACACGAGAGCGATCCGGTCTTCTGCGGATACGTCCAGGCCGACCCCCTCACCGGCGTGGCCCGCCGCCGATGCGTTGCCTGTGCGGAGGTCACCGACCTGTTCGACAGCGGGGAACGCTGGAGCTACCCGGAGACCTACGAATGCCGGGGCTGTCGTTCCTCACTGGTGGAGCTCGCCGTGGGGATCAACGCCGAGCCGGACGGGCAGGCACACTGGCTGGCACTCGCGGCGCGGTGCATCGGATGCGGTCGTATCAGCGGACTGACCGACGTGACAATCGATGCGCTCACCGTCGACGAGGTGCTGGCCAGCGTCTGAGCGCGCTAGCGTTCGGGGTGTGTCGATCCTGGTAGACGGAGCGGTCTGGCCGTTCCGCGGGGATCACTGGGCCCACCTGATCAGCGACACGTCCTATGACGAGCTGCACGCGTTCGCCGGTGAGCTCGGCATCCCCCGCCGCGGCTTCCAGGGCGACCACTACGACGTCCCGTCATCGCTGCGTGAACTCGCCATCCGCAACGGCGCCCAGGCGGTGTCGAGCCGAGAGCTGCTGAGCCGGCTGCTCTCGTCCGGATTGCGCGCTCGGCGCGTCCCGCGATAAAAGCAAATGAGTTGGAGGCACGCTGAGCGTCGTGCGCCTGTTGTTGCTCGCTGACACGCACGTGCCGGCGCGGGCACCAGACCTGCCAGCCAGGGTCTGGGAAGAGATCGCGCGCACCGACGTCGTGCTCCACGCCGGAGATTGGGTGGGCAGTGAGCTGCTCGACCGGCTGGAGAAAGTGGGCGGCCGGGTGTTGGGCTGCTACGGCAACAACGACGGTCCAGATCTACGTGCTCGTATCCCCGAGATCGCCGAAGTCGAGCTGGCCGGGGTTTCGATCATTGTGGTCCATGAGACCGGCAGCGCGAAAGGCCGCGAGCAGCGGATGGACCGCCGATTTCCCGGCGCCGACCTCATCGTCTTCGGCCACTCGCACATGCCGTGGGACACCACGACCCCAGGCGGCAAGCGCTTGCTGAACCCGGGCTCCCCCACAGACAAGCGGCGACAGCCACACGCCACCTTCCAGACCCTCGATCTGGAGGCCGGCGTCATCGGGCCGGTCAGGCTGCACAAACTGCCGTGAACCGAGACGCGAGAGGACGACGCTAGAGGCGCACGCGAACTCTGGTCCAGGTCCAGTCACTGCAGGCCGGGCAGTGCAGCCACGCCGGGTAGCGGCCGCGGATGAACGGGAGATACACACTCGGAACGGCGACACGCACGGCCTGCCTGAACGCAAGAACCGAGACGTCACCACAGGACGAGCACTCGATCGACACCGACCCGAAAGCCGCAACTCCCGGCTCATCGACGCTGAAGAGCGCCCGGCGGCCTTCACCATCAGTGGGTGATGGGGGTAACCGCTTGCCATGCGAGGCGTCACCCGGCACGTGCGGGGTGCGAGGGCGCAGCCGGTCAAAGCTCGATGCCGCGGGACGGGTCATGCCGGCACCCGGCGGCCGGAGTCGGGTTCACGCGGACGTACTGGCTCGGCGTCCGGTGCCGACGCGGGTTCCTTGGCCGCCGGTGGAGACGCGGCAGCTGCCGCCGCGGGCGGCTTGCTCAGGAGCGCTTTCGCGTGGACGCGGTAGGCCTCAGCGCCCGTTCCCTTGCTCGCCGTCACCAGAATCGAGTGACCTGCTGCTGGTGCTTCAGCGAATCGAACCGACTTGGGAATCGGCGGATCCAGCATTGGCAGACCGTAACGACTGGCAACATCGGCGACCACGGAGCGGGCGTGGATCGTGCGACCGTCGAACAGGGTCGGCAGGACGCCGCGGATGCGAAGGCCCCGGTTCGTCAGGCGCTGGACGTCGAGCACGGTGTCGAGCAGCTGTCCCACGCCGCGATGCGAAAGCGTCTCGCACTGCAGCGGTATCAGCACCTCGTCAGCTGCTGTCAACGCGTTGATCGTCAGGACCCCGAGCGACGGAGCGCAGTCGAGCAGGATGTCGTCGTAGCCGTCGGCGACCTCTTCCAACGCGGTCCGAAGCACGTACTCCCGGCCGGTACGCGGCAGCAGCGCCGCCTCAGCGCCGGCCAGATCGATGGTGGAAGGAAGCAACGCCGGCCCATCGTCGGTAGCGACGATCGCGACCGAAGTGCTCACCCGCCCAAGCAGTACGTCGTGGATCGAAAGGTCCAGCGACTCCGGATCCAACCCGAGCGAGAACGTCAGACATGCCTGGGGGTCAAGATCGACAAGGAGCACCCGCCGTCCCAGCTCGGAGAGTGCCACTCCGAGGCTTGCGACGGTCGTCGTTTTAGCGACGCCGCCCTTTTGATTGGCAACGGCAATGACGCGGCCCATGACCCTCATCCTGAGGGCAGAAGCCTTCAGTAACAACCGCTGGCCGTGATCTGCGGGCGTGTCGCCCCTCGCCGTAACGCGAATGACTTCCAGGCCGGCGCCGCCGCGCAAGTCGCGAAGGCCCACGAAGGCGTGGCACCCTGGTATGAGTGAGCGGAAAGTGACTGCTACGGCATCAGAAATGGATCCCGACCCGGGACTTTTCGGGCCGGACAGCGTCACATGGCGGGTCCACGCCGATCCGCTGCTCGCTCTCGGCGGGTTGCGCGCACTGCTCCTGCAAGCAGTCCACCCGCTGGCCATGGCTGGGGTATCGGCCCACTCGGATTTTCGCGCGGATCCATGGGGTCGGCTGTTTCGCACCGCCCAGTACGTGGGCACCGTCAGCTACGGCACGACGACCGAGGCAATGCGGGCGGCAGCCCGGGTGCGCGGGCTCCACCATCAGGTGCGCGGCATCGATGCGGTGACGGGTCTGGCGTACCGGGCAAGCGATCCGGAGCTGCTGACCTGGGTCCACGTGACCGAGGTGGATTCCTTCCTGACGACGGCTCGCCGCGGCGGTCTGTCCCTGACGGCGCAAGAAGCGGATCGGTATGTCGCGGAGCAGGCCAGTGGTGGCGCGTTGCTGGGAGTGCCATCAGACCGGGCTCCACATTCGGTCGCCGACATCCATGAGTACTACCGGGAGATGCGTCCCCAGCTGATGGTGGGTCGCCAGGCGCGGGAGGCGGCGCGGTTCGTCATGCATCCGCCGATGCCGCGAAAGGTCGCACTGCTGACCCCGGCAAGGCCGGCCTGGTACGGACTGGGCGGTCTCGCGTTCGGCCTCCTGCCGGCGTGGGTTCGGCGGATGTACCGGCTGCCCGGGCTGCCCACGACCGATCTCGGAGCCACCCTGGCGGCACGCGCGCTCCGCATCACGCTGATGCGGGTGCCCGAGTCACGTCGGGAGGGTCCCGCCGTAACGCGGGCGAAGCGGCGCCTGGGTTTGGACTGACCGGATTGACCAGGCTGACCAGGGCTGACAAGGGCTGACAAGGGCTGACAAGGGCCTGACAAGGGCTGACCGGGGCTAATCAGCCTCTGGGCTCGCGCTCAGCCGCCGGAGTCCGGCGGATGATCTCTCCGGAAGCGTCGATCTCCACCAGGTCGCGCGGCCGCTCGGGGCGTTTTGGTCGGCGGCGGGTCGGCTTGCGACGCAGCCACCACCACAAAACGAGTGCTGCGATGATCAGCACGGCCAGTCCGACTACCAGGATGGTCGGACCGACCGGGCCTCCCGCGTGGGAGGGGCCCACCGGATCCTGCAGATCAGCGCTTCCCGACAACGACCGTAACAACGAGGCCAGGGTGCCAGTCGCGTTGCCGCCGGTGGCGGGAAGTGCTGCCTGCGCGGTGGCGAGTTCGTCGCCCAACCGGCCGGGCACGGTCGAACTAGCCCCGTACAACGTGTCGCCGAGCAGCACGATGAACGTGCCACCGCGACCGACCTGGCTCGACAGCAACGCGGGCAGCTCGTCTGGTGCCACTCCGGCCGGCACGTCGCCAGGCGCCAGGACGGCGAGGTAGGTGTTTGCCGGGATAGCCGCCTTGACCCTCGCGGCGTCGACGGTGAACGTCTCCGCCGCGGGATCGACGTAGACCGGACTGGCTTTCAGGGCCTGCGCCACCGAACCAGCCGGCACCGCCGCCGCGGCAGCCCCGGCCAGCGCCCCAGCCGCCGCCATGAGGGCTACCAGCGCCACCAGCAGGCGCCGCAGGGATTGGGTACGTCTCACGAGGGATCAGTGACCACGCCACGGCCGGTTACACCCGACAGCAGCCGGTCCAGCTGCGCCGGGGAGGTCAACTCGGCCCCGAGTCCCTGGGTCTTGCGCGTGCCGTGGTAATCGCTGCTGCCGGTGACAACCAGATCGAGTTCGGCGGCCAGCCGGCGAAGCTCATCACGATCGACCGGAGCGTGGTCAGGATGATCGATCTCGACGCCCGTGAGGCCGGCAGCCGCCACCTTCCGTATCTCCGCAGCGCCGACGACCGGACCCCGAAGCCGCGCGTAGGGATGGGCAAAGACGGTGACTCCGCCGGCACCCCGGACCTTGGCGATCGCGTCGAACACATCCCAGCCGGCACGGCGCACGCGATAGCGTCCACCAGCCCAGTCCGGGCCGAAGGCGACCTCGAACGACGGTGCCAACCCCGCCTCTACCAGCAGCGTCGCGAAATGAGGACGACCAACACTGCCCTGCTCCGCCTGGCGCAGCAGCGGCTCCAAAGACAGCTCGTAGCCGTCTGAGTAGAGCATCTGCTGCCACTGGTTCACCCGATCGACGCGGGCATCACGCATACGCAGGCGTTCGGACGCCAGCTCGGGCTCGTCGGGATCAAACCCGTAGGCGAGCAGGTGCATGCTTATCGGGCGCCCCAAGGCGGGCACGTCGACCGTGCAGGAGAGCTCTGCGCCAAGCACGATGGTGAGCCCCGACGGCCGGACCGCCGAGGCCTCTGCCCACCCACCGGTGGTGTCGTGATCGGTCAGTGCGACGACATCCAGCCCTGCCTTGGCCGCCTCATCGATGACCGCGGATGGGGCGTCGGTGCCGTCTGATGCAGTGGAATGGGTGTGCAGATCAATACGCAGCGCAGGCTCCTCGTCGGCTGCGAGCTTACGCGGAACGCTGCCTTGGTCCGGTCAGCCGACGCCGTCGAACGCCGGGTCCACTCCGTCGGTGAACGCCGAGGCGGGCTCGCCGGCGGGCGCAGGTGTGGCGGCCGCCGCCTGCGCGATGAGGCGGGCTGACAAGCTGTCCAACCGCACGCGCTCCTGCGGCGAAACGACGGCGACGCCGGCAAGACTGGTCTGGAAAGCCGCCAGGTCGGGCGCAGCCGCTGACGGCGTGTGGAGGGCGACCGGCAACGAGGTCGCAGCCGGTCCGCTCACCTGACCCGTTGCCACGTCAGCGGCAAGCCGGTCGCTCAACCTCGCGATCGTGGTGACCCAGCCGTCGAACGTGTCTGCCGCCAGGGTGCCGGCACTTGCCGCCGGCAAGAGAACAGTTGCGCATGTCGCCGGAGCTCCCGCTGCTCTCACGGTGATCCGCATGGTGGCCGGCCCGCTGGCTCCGGCGTCTCCGATGTCCAGCCCGGAAAGGTCTGCCGTGGCGTGCTGCGAGCCGGCGATCAGCGGGATGGTCTCGACGGTGCTCGTCACTCGCCAACCGTGACCGTCCAGCAGCCGAAGGCCGATGGTGTACTTGCCCGCCTTCAGCGCGCTGACCCCCACCGACACCTGGAGCTCGTCGTTCCTGCCGTCATGGTTGGTGTCAACGGGTACGGCCGTCGCGGCGACCCCCGCCAAAGCACTGACTCCGGTCGCGGTGCAGACCGGCCCGGTGGGAGTGGGGGTGGGCGTCGGAGTGGGTTTGGCGGTCGGGGTCGGTGTCGGACTCGGCTTGGGAGTCGGAGTCGGAGTGGGAGTCGGGGTCGGTTTGGGGGTTGGGGACGGCTTAGGCGACGGGCTGACGCTCACCGCGGGGGTCGGCTGAGGCGAGGAGCTAGGCTTCGGCGTCGTCGACGGGTGGGTCGCGCCGGGCGTGGCCTTGACCGCCGGCTTGGCGGCTGGCTTGGTAGGTGTCGAGTCCGACGGCCCGAGATTGATAATCGTGCCCGAGCCATCGTTGACGATGCCCGAGGTGTTGGCGCCGTCATCGGCGATGATGCCCGGATCATTGTTGCCGGCGTCGAAGATGCTCGGATCGTCGCTGACGCTCGGGGCGGCGTCGATGATCGCGGCGTCGTTAATGCTCGAGTCGCCGAACGGATCGTCACCGGCGTCGCCCCCGGCACCGAGCACCAGCGGATCCGGCACGTTTTCCAGCGCCGGCAGGCTGTTGCCCGCCTTCCGATAGGCCGCAGCCCAGGCAAGCACGGTTCGTACGTATTCGCTGGAGGGGTTGTAGGCAAGGATCGCTGCCCGCAGGTCAGCCGGATTGGAGAGGTCACGGCCATCGCCGCACAGGTAGCTGGCGGCGGTGAGGGTCGCATCGTAGATGTTGTTGGGGTCGGCGATGCCGTCGCCGTTGCCATCGCGGCCGAGCTCGCGCCAGGTCGCGGGCACGAATTGCATCGGGCCAACTGCCCGGTCGTACTTGGTGTCGTGGTCGTAGGCACCGCCGTCGGTGTCGAGCACCAGCGCCGTGCCGTCCTTGCCGTTCAGCACGGGTCCAAGAATGATCGGCAGCACTTCTCCGCTGGCCGTGACGCGACTCGCTGCACCCCAGCTACGACCGTGGTCGGTCTCGACCTTGCCGATAGCCGCAAGCACCGGCCAGGTCAGATGACAGCTCGGATCTTCGACGGCCAAGGTGGCGGCCGCTTTGCGATAGGCCGCAAGGGCCGTCGCCGGAATAGAGCTGTCACCGACGGCCACGCCGCTGGTGGACGGCAAGCCGGCCGCCTTCGGATCCGCCGTCGTCGAGTTGGCAATGCCGATGGCGCCGATGGCGTGGATGCGCGCGGAACCGGATGAATCGGAGGCGGTGAGGCTTCCAGGGTCACCTGGCGTGTGGCCGCCATTGGTGCCGGTGTCGTCGGCCGGCAGTGGGCGTGTCGCGGCACTGGTGACGGCGGCTGATGCGGTTAGGCTCAGCGCCAGGGTCGTAATAGTGATCATGGAAAGGCGCCGAACGACGGAGCTATGCCGTCTGCCTTGGGACTCCATTGATCCACCCCGGGTATTCCGCGTCGCCGACCCAGTCACGATCGCCCTTCGCATTGTGCCGTAGCAAGCGCGTCAACGGGGCCACTTGTCCCGATTTGAGGCCCCTTCCGTCGCCGATCCGTCGAGCGGCTGACCGGTCGACCTGACAAGGGATACTCAGCCAGGCGCGTCGGTCACGCCTTCGGCGGCCTCAAGAGACGCAGCCCACCCGCCAGCACCGTGATCTCGGCCGGCAAGCCGGCGAGCGGGTCACCGTCGGCGTAGACCTGAAATGGCCGATCCGCGTCCACCACGATCGTTCGGGCACGCCGGACGCGCACCCGAGGGTCCTCGATATGACGACCCGAAAACACCTTCGGCAGCATCCCGAGAAAGTGGAGCTTGCTCGAGCGCTCGGCAGTGACCAATTCCAGTAGCCCATCGTCAATGGCCGCGGCCGGTGCGTAGCGCATACCTCCGCCGTAATAGGCCGAGTTCGCGGCCGCGACCGACCACCCGACGAGCTCTTCGGGACCTTCACCGTCGACGGTGAAGGTGAAGCGTGCTGGGTGCCATCCCGCCAGGGTCCGCAGCGCGGCATAGGTGTAGACCGACGACCCCCGGATCAGGCGGGTGTTGTTTGCCCTCACCTGCACATCGGAGTCGAACCCGAGGCTGGCGATGCCCAGGAATGCCCGGCCAACCCCGTCTGGTCCCGTGACGCGCCCGACGTCGGCGGGGTGCTCCTGCCAGCCGGAGAACTCCCGAGCGGCGACGACCGGGTCAAGACTGACGCCGAGGCCGCGTACGAAATCGTTGCCACGGCCTCCCGGCAGCGCGCCAAAAAGGATGCCCTTCTCGGCACACACGCCCGCCACCCGGCCCGCCAGCCCATCACCGCCGAGCGCAATCGCCGCCCGGCCTTGCCTGCCGGCCTCCTCGGCAAGCTCTTGCGCGTGCTCGATGCTTTTGGTCAGCTCGCTGACGACGTCGGCGCCGCCAAGGCGAAGTGCGGCCACCACCTCCGGCAACACCCTGGCACCGCGGCCCCCACCAGCGGTCGGATGGACGATCAGGAGCAGCGCGGTCATGCCAGCAGTTTGCCGGGATTCAGGATGCCGGCCGGGTCAAGCCGGTCTTTCACGGCCCGAAGCACGTCGACGCCAAGCTCCCCGATCTCCGCTGACAGCCATGGAGCGTGGTCCACACCCACTGCGTGATGGTGAGTCACCGTCGCACCGAGAGCCGCGATGGCGCCGGTGGCGGCCCGCTTGGCGCGGTCCCATTGACCTAGCGGATCTGTCGTGGAAGCGGCAGCCAGCACCGTGAAGTACAGCGAGGCGCCCGCCGGATACAGATGGGAGACGTGGCAGCCCACCAGGACGGGGAATGCCCCCTGCGGACCGGACAACTCCAAGGTGACCGCTGAGCGCACCGCCTGCCGGACGCGGTCGAGCAGGGTCCAGGACGCAGCGGTCTCGAGCGTCTCGACAAGCACCCCCGCATCCAGCAGATCGTCGCGCAGATAGGGAGCGCCGAAGCGGCCCGCTTCCCACGCGGCGCCCGCGCTCGTACCAGCGGAAATCCCGCCGGCCTTGCGAATGACCTTGAGTCCGAGCTTGTGGCGCGCTGCGACCAGGTGCGGATCACCCTCCCACCCGAAGATCGCCATCGCACGGGCGCGTCGGGCCTTCAGATAGACCCCGGCGACGCCGCCGCCGTGTCCGGAGAGCGCGAGGTTAGCTGCGGTCTCGTCTTCGTCCGACAATCGCGAGACCTCAGGCGCCAGCCGCTGCTGCTCCAGTTCGCGGACCGCCCTGAGCCCGGCGGCGAAACTGGGAAAGAACCAGGCCTCATAACGCTTGTATGCCGGGATCGGTCGGATCGACATGGTGACGTCCGTGATCACGCCGAACACACCCTCGCTGCCAAGCATGAGCTGGCGCAGATCCGGACCGGCGGCGCTGCGCGGAGCCCGGCCGAGCCGGAGCGTGCCGGCAGGGGTTGCGACGGTGAGGCCGACCACCATCTCGTCACTGCGCCCGTAGCCGGTCGACGCCTGACCTGCTGACCGGGTGGCGGCGTAACCGCCGATGGTCGCCAGCTCGTAGGACTGTGGGAAGTGACCGAGGGTGTAACCGCGCTCAGCAAGCAATGCCTCCGCCTGCGGCCCGCGCAGGCCTGGCTGCAGCGTCGCGGTATGTGAGATCGGGTCGAGGTGAATCAACCGGTCGAGGCCCGCGAGATCGAGCGCGATAACCGCTGAGAACCGGCCCCGCAGCGGCTCTACCCCGCCGACGACGCTGGTGCCTCCCCCGAACGGCACGACGGCGATGGCTTCCTGCGAACACAGCGCCAGCAACTGTTCGACCGCGGCCGGACCAGTCGGCAGCACCACGGCATCCGGCGCCCCACGCGCGTCCCCGCAGCGGATGCGCACCAGGTCGCGGTAGGACTTGCCGCGGGCATGCGCGATACGGGCTTCGGTGTCGTCGCGAACAGGCGCGATTTCTGCAAGGCGACGACGCTGCTCGGAGGTGAGCGCAGAAGGCGCGAGTGTGATGGCCTCCAGCGGGACGGGCGCGGGCGGGCGGGTCAGGCCGCTACCGAAGCGTCGCTCGAGAAAAGAGAGCACCGGCGGCGTGAGTCCCGGTCGGCGGGCCGGATCCCCCCAGCCGTTCCAGCTCGTCGCCGATCGCGAAGGGGCGTCTTGCGCATGCTGTGCAACCACTTTGAGCCCCCAAGTTCCCACCTGAACATGACGTTCTCAGCGGCGGGAAGTACGGTGTGACAGGTGACGTCGCAACGTAACACGACGATCCTGCAGGCGGCCGCCGACGAGGTCGCCGCCGTCGGGCTCCGCCGTACCTCCCTCACGGATGTCGCCCGCCGGGCGGGGGTCAGCCGGATGACCGTCTATCGCGAATACGGCGACGCACCCACACTGTGGCGCTCGCTGCTGACGGCGGAGATCGGCGAGGTGGTCGCCCAGGCTGATCTCACGGCGATGGAGTCGGCGCGTAACGGCCGCGAACGTCTGGTGACCGCCGTGGTGGAAGCGGTCACGCGATTGGCCGACCATCCCCTGGTGGGCCGGGTGCTCGACCTCGACCCGGAATTAATCCTGCCGTTCGTCGTCGACCGGCTCGGCGCGGGTCAGCAACTAGCGGCGGAGCGCATCCGCGAAATGCTGGCGGGCGGCATCTCCGACGGCTCGATCCGGGAATGCGACATCCCGGCGGCCGCCCATCTGATGCTGCTGCTGGCGCAGTCCTTCGTCTTCTCCGCTCGGATCACGCCGCAGGACGCCGAGCCATCAGCCGTCACCGAGGAGCTCCGGCGAATGCTCGACAGCTACCTGAGCCCGCCGCTGACGGGCCCGACTGTGCCCGCCCCGGCTACACCGCTGAGGGAGTCCGCATGACTGGGTCTTCTGGGTCTTCTGGGTCTTCTGGGTCTCCTGGACTTGCCGAACGCGCCGGGCTCGCGGGCAGTTGTCTGAGTGCCCAGCGACGGAGTCAGGAGTTGCACTCGCTGCCAGCTGCCGAGCTCGACGTACTGGTGATAGGCGGCGGCATCACCGGCGTTGGAGTTGCCCTGGACGCCGCGAGCCGCGGCCTGTCGGTAGCCCTCGTCGAGGCGCAGGACCTGGCATTCGGTACGAGTCGCTGGAGTAGCAAGCTCATCCACGGTGGCCTGCGCTACCTGGCCAGCGGAGACGTTGCGATCGCGTACGAAAGCGCCCGTGAGCGGGCGGCACTGATGCACACCATCGCGCCCCACCTGGCCCGGCCACTCCCCTTCCTGGTGCCCTACAACGCGGCGACCACCCGCAAGGAGCGCCTGCTGGTAGCCGCCGGCACCCGCACAGCGGAGGCATTGCAGCTGGCCGCGCGCACTCACCGCGGGACGCTGGCCAAGCCGCGCAGGGTCGGCGCTGCCGAGGCCCGCAGCTGGGCGCCTGCAGTTCGTGACGATGTCACCGGGGGGACCCTCTTCTGGGACGGCCAGTTGGAAGACGACGCCCGGCTGGTGGTCGCGGTCGCCCGCACTGCTGCCGCCCACGGCGCGCGCATTCTCACCCGCGTACGCGCGATCTCGCTGTCGGGCGACGGCGCGCAGCTGCGCGACGAGCTGACCGGCGCCGAGCTTTCCGTCCGGGCCAAGGCGGTTGTCAACGCGACGGGCGTCTGGGCCGGTGAGCTTGCCGGCACGAACACCGACGGGACACCGGTGGCACCGCTGCGGCCCTCAAAAGGCACGCATATCGTGTTGCGCTCGGCGACCCTGGGCGAGCCGGCTGCGGCCATGATGATGGCTATTCCAGGCGAGTCGAGCCGGTTCGTCTTCGCGCTGCCACATCCCGACGGGATCGTCATCGTGGGTCTGACGGATGATCCGGTCTCAGTGGTCACCGACGTTCCCGTCCCGGCGTCTGCCGAAATCGACTTCCTGCTCGCCACGCTTTCGCATTGGCTTGCCAAACCCGTCACCACCGATGACGTGGTCGGCGCCTTCTCCGGCCTCCGACCACTCGTGGCGGCGCGGGAAGAAGACCAGGCCAAGCGCACCGCCGATCTCTCACGGCGCCACCTCGTCGCGCGAAGCACCAGCGGCGTCGTCACCGTGGTCGGCGGCAAGCTGACCACCTACCGTCGGATGGCTGAGGACACCGTCAACCTTCTCGGTTTGACCGACGCCCCCTGCCGCACCCGTTCCTTGCCGCTGGTAGGCGCCGCGCCACGGGGCAGCTTCGGGGAGGTCGACGCCCCCAGTCGCTTGATCCGCCGCTACGGCACCGAAGCTGACCTGGTCGCCTCGCTTGCCGCCGAGAATCCGCGATTGGCAGCGCCACTAGCCCCGGGTATCCGGGTGTTGGGCACCGAGGTGCTGTGGGCACTGCGCGCGGAGGGTGCGCTGAGCGTCGAGGACATCATGGAACGGCGCACCCGACTTTCCCTGGTGCCCGCTGATGCACAGGCGGCACGCGAGGCAGTGACGGCAATCGTGGAGCGTTACGGCCCGGCGTCGCTGGCCGGCCTGGCCCCCGTCGGGGCTTCCTGACGGCCGCTCGACGCGGGTTGCGACAGGAGCCGGCCGCTCGGCGCACCGAAGACGAGGCCCGGATAGTCGCTCGGACCGGCAGGTAGTTCTCGCAGGTCGACCAGCAGCATGTGTTCGATCAGCAGCACGCTGGCTGCCGCCGGCCAGAAGATGCCAGCCAGCCACACCCCCTTGGCCTCCCCCGCGTAGCCGACGTGTTCCGGCGTGTCCCCGGGAAGCGCCCACAGCGGCGAGGGGTGATGGGCCGCCGTCACCTTGGCCTCCCCGGGGCCTTCACCCGCCAGCAGCCCACCTGGCGGCAGCCCGGCTAACCGCGCCGCGACGCCGACACCCGGCTCCTCCGCCACGAAGGCCACCTCGGCGGCTCCACCCAACGGCGCCGGTCCGCAGCAGGCAACCACCGTCGCTCGCGCCCCGGTGCGCTCGTCACCCGCCCAGCCGATGGCACTCACGCACCACCCCGGAGGCAGCGGCTCCGGAACCCACACCGGCACGTGGGAAATGCTCCGTAGCCGGTCAAGGACGTGCGGAGAGGGAACGGGCGCCGCAAAGAAGGGAAGGGAATCACCATGGGTCTCGCATTGCCAAGCGCTGCTCCACAGCCCCGGCTCACGGAGCGGCCCAAGGCAATGAACGCAGGAGGGAACGGAGGACATGGCGACTCCTCGCGGCGGTCTGCTGTGAGAGTCGGCCTTACGGCGGCCCGGCGTCAAGGCGTGATGAACTACCAGGCGTGAACGACCGCCCCACGATCCGGTGCGTCGGGGCAGTCATCACCCGTCCCGACGGCCGGGTATTGCTCATCCAACGCGGCAACGAACCGGGCCGCGGCCTCTGGTCGCTGCCCGGCGGGCATATCGAACCGGGTGAGTCGGACGTGACCGCGGTGGCCCGCGAGGTGGTCGAGGAAACCGGCCTGACGGTCACTGTCGGTGAGCTGGCCGGACGGGTCCAACGGGGTCGCTACGACATCTCGGACTATTTCGCCACGGTCGTCTCCGGCGAACTCGCCGCTGCGACTGACGCCCTGGACGCCCGCTGGGCGGATCCTCGCGAGCTGGCGACGACGCCCGGCCTGGTCGAGGCCTTGACGTCCTGGGGCGTCACGTTCGGCTGACCGGGTCGGATGACGCGGACCCCATCAGCTTCCGTCAGCCTTCGCGTAGCACCGGGCGCCCGGGCTGGTCCCCGCCGCGGCCCTCCCCGTAAACGCGCTTGGGCACCATGACCTTTCGCCGGAAGATGCAGACCAGGGTGCCGTCCTGGTTGTAGCCCTTGGTCTCCACATAGACGACCCCGCGGTCGTTCTTGGACTTGGACTCGGTCTTGTCGAGCACCAGCGTCTCGCCGTAGATCGTGTCGCCGTGGAAGGTCGGCGCGACGTGCTTGAGCGACTCGACCTCCAGGTTAGCGATCGCCTTGCCGCTGACGTCCGCGACCGACATCCCCAGCAGGAGCGAGTAGATGAGGTTGCCGACGACCACGTTGCGCCCGAACTGCGTCGTCTCGGCCGCGTAGTGGGCATCGAGGTGGAGCGGGTGATGGTTCATGGTGATGAGGCAAAAAAGGTGATCGTCAGATTCGGTGACGGTCTTACCGGGCCAGTGCTTGTAGACGTCGCCAGGCTCGAACTCTTCGTAATAGCGGCCGAATTGCATGCCGCCCATGCTCTCAGGTAACCAGCGTCAGGTGCTCGGTCTCAGGTGATCGGATCGAGGCAAACCGCTTCGCGGGCCGGATCCCGAAGGTCGGTGCCGTACGCCAGCCAGCGTTCCTCGAGCGCCTCGGCTCCGTGCAAGCGCTTGAACGCTGCCTCCGCCGGCAGCAACGGAAGCAGTGGCAGGAACTGCACTGGCTTCACCGCGCCGGGCAGCTCCAAGTCAGCCACCAGCCCGCCGGGCTCCCCCACCAGAACGGCCGTAGCAGCCGAACCGGCGAAGAGCGGCTCCCCCAGTGTCAAGCTCGCCCCGGCGCCGAGCATCACTCCCTCGACAGCCGGCGCGCTCGCGATGATCGCCAGCGATCGCAAGATGCCCGGATGCCCGGTCCCGGGGCGGGCCCGAAGGCTGAGCAGCAGTTCGGCCCGGGGGCCCGCGGGATCGATCGTCCCCGCGCCCGCACTGCTCATCGGTTCCCTGCACATTCCCACCGTCGCGTACCGCATCAGGCCGTCGGGAGCCGGACCGAAGCGGAGCACGTCGATCGGCTGGGTGCCGAGGAAGGTGACGCTGCCCTTGCCGGAATGTGGACCCAGAGCCGCCTCCAGGTGCGCGATGACTGCAAGGGTGGCGGCTGCTGGGTCAAATGGCGACGCGAAGGGCTGCACGAACTGATCGTGCCCGCTAAGTTGCGCAGGCATGGGACAGGTGCTGTCAAAGGGGGCCAACGCCCCGATTCCCGGCCCGCTGGCCGTGGTCAAGGTTTCCTCCGGGACCGTCGTCGACCTCGCCGCACTGCTCGTCGCGGCGAACGGCAAGGTGCGCTCGGACGCAGACTTCGTCTTCTACAACCAGCCGAACGGTCCGGGAGTGCAGCTGCAGCCACCATCCACCCTGCAGCTCAACCTGCCGGCCGTCCCAGCGGACATCGACAAGATCGTGGTCACGGCCAGCCTCGACGGCAGCGGTCCGGCCACCTTTGGCGCCGCCGGCCAGGTATCCATCTCCGTCGGTGACGGATCAGCAGACCTGGTGTCTTTCG
Organism: uncultured Actinomycetota bacterium; assembly: GCA_963839015.1. Taxonomy (GTDB): domain Bacteria; phylum Actinomycetota; class Actinomycetes; order Frankiales; family Frankiaceae; genus DATAZK01. The sequence goes on from CAWITL010000009.1 coordinate 418,576, forward strand.
CGCCTACCGGTCTTGGCCCCGAGAAGGCGCTCGTACTGATCGAGGTCTACCGGCGCCAGGACGCCTGGAAAGTGCGCGCCGTCGGTCAGGGCTATTCCAGCGGCCTGGCCGGGATCGCGACCGATTTCGGCATCTCGGTCGATGACGAACCGGCTCCGCCGCCGTCACAGCAGCAGGCACCTCCAACCGCCCCGCCGGCACAAGTCCCGCCCCCGCCGCGGGCCGGCGCAATGGTCAACCTCGACAAGGGGCGGGTCTCACTGTCCAAGGGCCAGAGTGTCTCGCTGGTCAAAACCGGCTCCGCGCCGCTCACCCGGGTGCGGATGGGCCTGGGATGGGACACCGGTCGGGGCGAGAACATCGACCTCGATGCCAGCTGCATCCTTTACGACGACCGCCGTAAGGACGTCGACAAGGTCTGGTTCATGTCCAAGAAGGGCGACAAGGGCAGCGTCGTACACCAGGGCGACAACCTGACCGGAGCGGGCGAAGGCGACGACGAGGTGATCAACGTCGACCTCAGCAAAATCTCCAAGAACGTGACCAGCCTCGTTTTCGTGGTTAACAGCTTCAGCGGCCAGCAGTTCACCGCCGTGAGCAACGCGTTCTGCCGGCTCGTCGACGACAACACCAATCAGGAGCTGGTCCGCTTCGACCTCTCCGACAGCAAGCCGTCCACCGGTCTGGTCATGTGCAAGGTGGTGCGTGACGGCGCCAGCTGGGTCATGACGGCGATCGGTGAGTTCCACGACGGCAAGACCGTGCGCGCGATGGTGGACCCGGCCAAGAGCTACCTGTAGACCAACCCGACCGGGCGCCCGCTACATGCTGACGGCAGCCGAGGCCTGACGAGCGTTCAGCTGCTTGTCGAGCGTGATCGCGGCGTCGATCAACGCCAGGTGGGTGAAGGCCTGCGGGAAGTTGCCGATCTGCTCACCGTTGAGCGCGATCTCTTCCGAGTAGAGCCCGAGGTGGTTGGAGAAGGTGAGCATCTTCTCGAACACCAGGCGGGCGTCGTCCAGGCGACCAGAGCGGGCCAGCGCGTCGACGTACATGAAGGTGCACAACGAAAAGGTGCCCTCGCCGCCTGCCAGGCCATCGGGCGTGGCGCTCGGGTCATAGCGCTGGACAAGACTGTCGATAACGAGTTCGTCGTCCATCGCCACCAGGGTCGAAAGCCACATCGGGTCCTGCGGCGCAATGAAGCCGACGCTTGACATCCGCAGGTTCGAGGAATCGAGCACCCGGTCGGCGTAGTGCTGCACGAATGCCTTCCGCTCGACGTTCCAGCCCTTGTCCATGATCTGGGCGTAGACCGCATCACGCTGTTTGGTCCACTCCTCGAGTGGTGCGGGCCGGCCGAGCCTGGCGGCAAGCCGGATGGCACGGTCGAACGCGACCCACGTCATCAAGCGGCCGTAGGTGAAGTCCTTGCGCCCGCCGCGCGTCTCCCAGATCCCTTCCTCCGGCTGATCCCAGTTGGCGCCGAGCCACTCGAGCAAGCCGACAATGGCGTCCCAGCCTCGGTGGCCGACCTCCAGGCCGCGCTCGGAGGCGAAGAAGATGCTGTCGAGCGCCTCCCCGTAGATGTCGAGCTGTAGCTGGTCGGCGGCACCGTTGCCGATCCGCACCGGGAACGACCCGCGGTAACCCTCCCAATGCTCAAGTGTTTCCTCGATCAGATCGGAGGAGCCATCGACGCGGTACATGATGTTCAGCGGGCTTCCGCCGCCGCCCGCCTGCTCGTACACCCGGTCCCGCAACCACCCGGAGAACTCGGCTGCTTCCTCCACGAAACCCATGCCGAGCAGGGCGTAGACCGAGAAGGATGCGTCCCGTACCCACGTGTAGCGGTAGTCCCAGTTGCGCTCGCCGCCGATCTGCTCCGGAAGGCCGGCCGTGGGGGCAGCCACCAGTCCGCCACTGGGCGCGTAGGTCATCAGCTTCAACGTGATCGCCGAGCGCTGCAGCGCCTCGCGCCAGCGGCCGGTGTAGGTGGACTGCCCTACCCAGGAACGCCAGAAGCTGACGGTCTCCTCGAACAGGTCCTCGACTTCCCCGACCCGGATCGCGCGCGGCGGACCGTCCGGAGCTGACTCGACAACCAGGCCGCGCACCATTCCAGCCTTCAGCGTCAGCTGGCCTTGGACGTCGTCACCGACAACCTGCGCGTTGGCGATGATTTCATCGCCGGGCTCCCGCACGACATGGACCGCGAGCGTCAGATCCTCGCTCTCGAACAGCGCGCCGACTTCAGTGATCTGCACCTTGTGCGGCTGACGACCGTAGTCAAAGCGCGGAGCAACCTCGAAGTCGAAAGCCATCTCACCCCGGACACATCGGATCATGCGGACCAGTCGGTGGGTGTCGGTCTTGGTCTTGCCGGTGACCGGCATGAAGTCCGCGATTTCGCCCACGCCGTCGTCCGTCATGAACCGGGTGATGAGGATGGCAGTGTCGGGGAAATACATCTGCTTTGTCGTATGAACCGGCTGAGTCGGAAAGATCCGCAGCTGTCCACCATTGTTCGCATCGAGTAGGGCCCCGAACACGCTGGGCGAGTCGAATCGCGGGCAGCAGAACCAGTCAACCGATCCGTCGGTTGTCACCAACGCGGCGGTCTGCAGGTCACCAATCAGGCCGTGGTCGGCAATGAGCGAATAGGGCTTCATCGATTCGATTCCTTCCGTCGCACGCACGTGGTGCTCCCGAGTCTCAGTCGCACTCTGGGCAGTCGGCGCGCCTTCGACATCACCCCGCCGGGATGACTCAGCGTCGCGCCAGCAGCCGCCGGAGCACCAGAACCAGCACCACCCTGTGAATCAGTGCTTCCCGGGGAGAGCGGGCGGTGCGATTGAGCACGCGCGCCACCAGGCGACGCCCCACCAGGACGGCAAAAAAGACACGGTGGATCCATCTGCGTCGCGGTCGACGACGCGAACGAACCGGGACCACCGGCGAGTCTGTCACCGCCGACACGCTAGTGGAGCCAGGTACCTGACCTTGCCGTCCACGCCAGACGTTCACCCCCTCGGGATGATGTCCGGACACGCGCGTTCGGCGAGCCTGATGGGGTCAGCGGACACGGAGGCAACGCGCGCAATGGTGACGTGGGCTCGCGCCTTCCAGATACGGCAGTACCTCAAGGGCAGCTTGTGGGCGCTGCCCCTGGTCGGCTGCATCATCGGGGTGATCCTGGCCCAGCTGGACCTGATTATCGATACCCGCGCGACGCTCCCGCCTGATTGGCAGTACTCGGCCACCACCGCCAGCAGCGTCCTGTCCGCAATCGTCGGAGCGATGATTGGCCTGCTGGGCTTCGTCGTCACGGTGAGCGTGCTCGTGGTCCAACAGGCGACCGGCTCGCTCTCGCCGCGCTACATGAGGCTCTGGTACCGCGACCGGCTGCAGAAGGTCGTCATCGCCGTCTTTGCCGGCACCTTCACGTTTTCCTTCGGGCTCCTTCGCCGCATCGAAAACGACTTCGTCCCTGACATCGGGGTCACACTCGCCGGCCTGGCCTCGAGCATCAGCCTGGTGCTGCTGCTGGTTTATGTGAACCGCTTCACCCACAGCCTGCGCCCGGTGGCCGTCGCCTCGGTTGTGACCGGGTGGGGACAGCGGGTGCTTGCAGATTTGGCCCGTGAGGTCGACGGAGACCAGGAGGCCCGGCGCGCCCAGGCCGAGTTCGTGTCCACCAGTCACGAACCCGCGCTGACCGTGAACGCGACGAGGGCCGGAGCCATTCAAGCGATCTCCGAGGTGCGCCTGGTACGGGCGGCCCAGCGGCACGATTGCGTCGTCGTGCTGTGTCACAGCGTCGGGGATTTCGTGCCGGCGGGTGCGCCGCTGATGCAGGTGTTCGGAGTCGGAGCCACAGATCCCAAGCTGTTCGAAGGTTTCGTGGCGTTCGGGGTCGAGCGGACGGTCGAGCAGGATCCGGCCTTCGCCCTGCGGATATTGGTGGATATCGCGATCAAGGCGCTGTCGCCGGCCATCAACGACCCGACGACCGCAGTCCAGGTCCTTGATTACATCGACGTGCTCATGAGGTCGGTCGGCAACGTCGACTTTCGCTTCCAATACGTCTTGGTCGACAGGGAGCAACGCATCCGGTTAGTGGTCCCTGGCAGATCGTGGGACGCGTTCGTCGAACTCGCGTTCACCGAGATCATCGATTACGGCGGGGTCTCGCAGCAGGTGTGCCGGCGACTGCGAGCGGTCATGGAGGCACTCGTCGAATCGGTGACGCCCGAGCAAAGCCCAGCCGTAGAGGTCCAGTTACGTCGCCTTGACGAAGAAGTGCAACGAAACTTCCACGACGAGCGGACCCGCAGGTATGCGGGCACCAGCGACCGGCAAGGCATCGGCGGCCGGTCTGCCCAACCTCTCATCCGCTGAGGAGGAAGCCAACCACCTTCCAGCGCCCCATGATGACGCTGATGAACGACAGCCGGCCCGGCGGACGACGTCGCCGTAATCCACCCGCGGAACGGCCAAATCTCGGCGTGAAGGTCGGCTGGAAAACGCTGGCATGGGCGCTGTTTGAGAGCCTTTTGACCGTCGCCTTGCTCGTCACGGCCTACTTCGTGCTGCCGCTGGATGGGCCGCTGAACGGCGATGGCATCGGATGGTTGATCTTCGGGCTGATCATCTTCGGCATTACCGTCGGCTGGCAGATCCGGGCAATTTTTCAAGCCAAATATCCCGTGCTGCAGGCGATCCGCGCGCTCGCCATCGCCGTTCCACTTTTCCTGCTCATTTTCTCGGCGTTGTATTTCGAGCTTGGAAGGTCGCACGGTCACGTTTTCAACGAGCCGATGAACAAGGTCGACGCCATTTACTTCACGGTGACCGTTTTCGCCACGGTCGGTTTCGGCGACATCGTCCCCCTCACGCAAACGGCCCGGGTCGTGGTCACCTTGCAGATGCTCGGAGACCTGGTCGTGCTCGGCGTGCTGCTCAGATCCATCGTCAGTGCCGCCCGCGTCACCAGGGCGCATCGGGCCGAGACAGCGCAGCAGACCGCGGACCCGCCGGTGACGCCGCAAACGTCCTGAATCAGGGGTGGGCGGCGGCGCCGTCTCCCGATTCGGCAGCCGCGGACCCCACGAGTGATTCGGGTTCGACGTAGTCGTCGCGGCTGATGCGGCGGCGGAAGACGTGGTAGTTCCAGGCGGTGTAGCCAAGGACGATGGGCAGGAAGATGACGGCGACGACCGTCATGACTTTGAGTGAGTACGAACCGGCCTGGGTGTTGCTGACGGTGAGGCTGTAGGAGCTGTTGGTCGAGGAGACCATGACCCGCGGGTAGAGGTCGACGAACAGTGAGATCACGCTGAGGCCGATCGCTGCGGCGGTGGACGTGAAGGCCCATCCATCGCGACCTTCGCCGACGAGCCACCAGGCGGCGAAGACAGCGATCGCGGCTAGGAGTTCGACGAAATTGGGCAGGACGCCGCGACCCGACACCACCTGCGTCCAGATCAGGAAACCCACGACGGCGGCCACGGCCAGCGGGGCGAGGGGGCGGGTGAGGCGAACGGCCGCCTCCCGCAGCTCACCAGTGGTCTTCAAGGCCAGAAACGTGGCGCCGTCCAGCAGGCACAGGATGACCAGCGTGACGCCGGTGAAGATTCCATACGGCTGCAGCAGATCCCAGAACGAGCCGGTGAACTCCTGGGAACTGTTGATCGGTATGCCATGGAGCAGGTCACCGAGCACAATGCCCAGCACCAACGGAACGATCACACTGGACACCGTCAACCCGACATGCCAGGTCCGGCGCCAACGCGGCGCTGTCACCTTTCCCATGAATTCGAACGAGACGCCGCGCACGATCAGCCCGGCCAGCACGAGGAGCAGCAGCAAGTAGAACGCCGAGAACATGGTGGCGTACCAGCCGGGGAATGCTGCGAAAGTGCCTGCAACTGCAACGATCAGCCAGACTTCGTTGCCGTCCCAGAGCGGCCCGATGGTGGCGATTACAGCGCGCCGACCGGGCTCGTCTTTGCCGACAATCCCGTGCAGCATGCCGACGCCGAAGTCGAAGCCTTCCAGGACGAAGAACCCCGTCCAGACGACGGTGAGGATGATGAACCACAGCGGAACAAGTGTCATGACAGCCTCAGTAGCTCATCGCCGGCACGGGCGGCTCTTGGTCGGCGTTTTCGTCGACCTGCGGCGGCGGCGGCTCCAGCGCTTTACGCGAGTAGCGGATCATCAGCACCCCATCGACCACAGCCAGCGCCACATACAGCAACGCGAAAACGATCAGGCTGATCCAGATGGTCGTCGTGCTGATCGAGGACGACACACCGTTCTTGGTCAGTTGGATGCCCTGCACGATCCACGGCTGACGGCCGTTTTCGGTCAGCATCCATCCGGCGGTGTTCATCAAAAACGGCAAAATCACGATCCAGACAGCGAGCCACTTGAACAGCCGCGACGTCGCAAGGCGTTTGCGGCGTACCAGCCAGGTCCCCCACACCGCGAACAGCATGATGAACGCGCCGCCGTAGGCCATCACCCGCATCGACCAGTACTGGATGAAAACGTTTGGAATGTAGTTGCCCGGCCCGTACTGCTTTTGATACTGCGCCTGCAGCTGATTAAGTCCCTGGACCTGCCCGTTCCAGGTGTCCGTTGACAGCAGCGACAGCAGATGCGGAATCTGAATGATCTTCGTCGGTGTCTCGTCGTTCTTGCCGCCGCCGACTTGGATCACCGAAAACGAGCAGGGTGCGCAGGTGTTCCACTGCGCTTCCGCGGCGGCGATTTTCATCGGCTGATATTTCGTCTCGTTCACCCCGAGCCGCCCACCGACGAACATGGCCAGCAGAATGCACGGCAGCAAGACCAGGATGGCCATCCGCGCCGACCGGCCGAAGATCTCCGGATTCGACTTCTTGCGCAGATGCCAGGCCGAAACGGCCAGCATCACCAGCGCGCCTGTCACCGCCGACGCCAACAGCACGTGCACGTAACCCCACAGGAAGACCGGGTTTGTCAGCACGGCCCAGATGTCAGTGAGCTGCGGATTGCCCTTGGAATTGAGGGTGTAGCCGACCGGATGCTGCATCCAGGAATTGGCCGCCATGATGAACGCGGCCGACAACACGCCACCCAGGGCCACCAGCCAGATGGTCGCCAGATGAAGACGCTTCGACAGCCGTTCCCAACCAAAAACCCACAACCCGAGAAACGTTGATTCCAGGAAGAATGCTGCTAAACCCTCCATCGCGAGCGGCGCCCCGAAAATGTTGCCCACGATGCGGGAGTAGGACGACCAGTCCATCCCGAACTGGAATTCCTGCACCAGCCCGGTGACCACCCCGACCGCAACATTGATGATGAGCAGCGTCCCGAAGAATTTCGTCAAACGCAAATACGCCGGATCGCCATTTCGATACCAGGCGGTCTGCAGCAATGCAACAAGAAAGCCGAGCCCAATCGTCACCGGGACAAAAAGGAAATGGTAGATCGACGTCATCCCGAACTGGAGTCTCGCGAGATCTACCTTGTCCATTCCAACCTCCTGTTAAGACCGGACAGCAGTCGGACTACGTCAATGTCGTTTCGCTGGCCGGCTGGCCATCGTCGTCCCAGTCGATGGTGGCCGCGCCCCGCCGGTCGATGACACCGGCCTTGCGGTTCGAGCTGAAGTAGTCCCAGCCCCAGGAGGTGATCGCATCGCGCCGGGCTCGCACGCCGTTCATCAGCCAGGCGTGCACCCCGAGCCAGGCGGCGAAGGCGATGGAACCGTGCAACTCGTGGCGGTGGGGCCCCACCTCGGCAATGGCGGCGCCGCGACCGATCATCGCCATGATGCCCTTGTCGTGGTAGTGGAAATGTGCGACGGACTTGCCCTCGATGTGCTTGATGATGTTCTTGGCCGCCCAGGTTCCGTGCTGGAGAGCGACGGACCCGAGCTGCGGGAAAGGAGTCCCGTCGGGCGCCAGGCTGTGAGCCACGTCGCCCAGCACGTAGACCTGCGGATAGCCCTCGACGGACAGGTCGCTTTCGACGACGATCCGTCCGCCGCGTCCCTGCTTCAATCCCGTCTTGCCGGCGAGATCCGTGGCCTTCAAACCGCCGGCCCACACGACACACCGGGTCAGGATCACCGTGCCGTCATCGAGGGTCGCTGAACTCGGCGTGATCTCTTTGACCCCCCGGCCCGTCTTGATGTGCACCCCCGCCCGGCTGAGCACTTTGGCCACGTATTCGTGCGCCTTCTCCGAGAACGGGGCGAGCAGCTCACTGCCGTGATCGACGATGTGCACCCGGGTCGACTGGACGGCCAGATCGCGGTACTGCTCGGGCAAGACGTCGTTGATGTAGTCGGCGAGCGCGCCGGCGATCTCCACCCCGGTGGCTCCCCCACCGACGATGACGAAGTTGAGAGCCCCCTTGTCCACCAACGCCGGATTGCGGTCTGCGGCGTCGAAGACCTCCAGGATGCGTGAACGCAGCCGTTCCGCGTCATCGAGCGAGTACAGCGGGAAGGCGTACTCCTCCGCTCCTGGAGTGCGGAAGTAATTCGGCTGCGAGCCGGTAGCCATGACCAGGTAGTCACCGGTGTAGGACTCGCCTTGCGCCGTCACCACCGTGCGCGTCTCGGGATCGATCGACACGACCTCGCCGATCTTCACATCCACCGACTTGTCCTTGCGGAAAAGTTCACGCAACGGGGTTGCTACGTCGTCGACAGCGATGGCTGAGGTAGCGACCTGATAGAGCAGCGGCTGGAACTGGTGGTAGTTGTTCTTGTCGATGAGGATCGTCTTGACGTCATGGTCGGCCAGCTCCTTCGCGCACCCGACGCCGGCGAACCCACCACCGACGATGACGACGGTGGGCCCCTCCTCTGCGGTCTCCTCAGGGCTTGGGGTCATGCCAGGTCTCTCCTTCGGGCAGCAAGCGGTTGGCCTCAGCCGGCCAGGTGCCGCGTGCGTACGGGGTCACGGGTACGACGTCATCCAACACCGGGCCGACCACGCGCCACGCCGCTTCAACCGTGTCCTGGCGGGCGAATAGCCACTGCTCCCCGTCGAGTGCGGCGCCGATGAGCCGGTCGTACGGTCGCATGTCCGCCCCCGGAGGCTGCACGAAAGCGAGCTCTTCCTGCTGGACCTCAAAGCCGGCGCCGGGCTTCTTACTCGCGACGGTGAGCCCAATTTGCGTCTCCGGCCAGAGCCGGAAGCGGAGCATGTTCGCACCCTCGAACGGATCCAGGTCAAAGACGTTGTGCGGCGGACGGTGGAAGCGCAGCACGACCTCTGTGGCCGTGACCGGCATGCACTTGCCGGCCCGAATGAGGATGGGGACATCCGCCCACCGCCAGGTGTCGGCGGCCAGCCGCAGTCCCACGAACGTCTCCGTGGTGGAGTTCGGCGCGACCCCTTCGACATCGAGGTAGCCCTCGTATTGACCGCGAACGGCATGCTCCGGCGTGATCGGACGCAGTGCCTTGACCACGTCGGACTTCGCGGCACGCAATTCCGACAGTCCACCGCCCGGAGGCGGGTCGATCAAGACGGTCGCCAACACCTGGAGCATGTGATTTTGAACCACGTCACGGATGGCGCCAGTGCGGTCGTAGAACTTGCCCCGGTCGGAGACGTCGAATGCCTCCGCCATGGTGATCTGGATGCTGCTGACGTGATTGCGGTTGAGGACCGGTTCCAGGATGCTGTTCGCGAATCGGGTGAAGAGGACATTCTCGACCGGGTCGAGACCCAGCCAGTGATCCACCCGGTAGATGGCTTCCTCCGGGAAGATCGCGTGCATGGTCGCGTTGAGCTCCTGGGCGCCCTTCAGGTCATTACCGAAGGGCTTTTCGACCATGACGCGGGCGTCCTTCGCCAGGCCGGCCTTCGAGATTCCCTGCGCGATCGTGCCGAACAGAAATGGCGGGACTTCCAGATAGAAGAGCGTCTTTCGGCCGGGCAGCTTGGAGGCCAGCGTCTGGTAGGTCGCGTCGTCCGTCAGATCGCCGTCGACGTAGTCGAGCAGGTCGAGCATCTTTTTGGCGGCAGCCCCTGCCGGGTCCATGTTGTTCAGGACCAGCGAGTCGGCGGCGTACTTGCGGAACTCGGCGACTCCCCATCCGCTCTTGGCCACGCCGACCACCGGAACGTCAAGAACGCCGCGCTCGACGAGACCCACCAGCGCGGGGAACGTCTCGAGCTTGGCCAGGTCACCGGTCGCTCCGAAGATGACCAATGCGTCCATACGTCCTTGCGCCATATCGCATCCTCTTCCGAAGGGATCTGCGGGCCAGCGGCCGCCCGGGGTGCTTAGCTGGGCCGCACAGTGACACCACACAATCGTGTTACGGGTCGGGTGGCCTCGTCCCTTCTGGATGAAAAGCTCAGGCTGTACGGACTGCCGTAGCGACTATTGCCGCGTAAATCCGTCCGACAGCGGAAGATGACACCATCCATCCTCAGGGTCATCCTCAGGGTCATCCTCAGGGTCATCCTTGCGGTCATCGGTCAGGAAGGGGCGTCGTGTGGCGAGCGGCCGGCCTGACCGAAGGCTCATGTCCTTGGCGGATGGCACCCGCGGATATCTCGCCACAGCGGTCTTCTTTGGAGTAGTCACCACGCTGCTGGTGATCGTGCAGGCGTCCTTGCTTGCCCGGGTGATCGCCGGAGTGTCGTCGGGAAAGACCCTGGGCGCCCTGAGCACCAGCCTGGCCGTGCTCGTGCTGGTCGTGGCGGCGCGAGCGGGCGCTGCTTACGGCGGGGAGACGACGGCGTTGTACGCCGCCGTGCGAGTCAAAAGCCAGCTGCGGGACCAGCTGATGCGGCGCGTCCTTGGGCTCGGGCCGGCCTGGCTGTCGGGGCAGCAGACCGGCGAGCTGGCGACCCTCAGCACCCGGGGGTTGGACGCCCTCGACGTCTACTTCGCCCGGTATCTCCCCCAGCTGATGCTCTCGCTGCTGCTGCCGCTCGCCGTCCTGATCACGATCAGCGCAGCCGACTGGATTTCGGCGCTCATCATCGTGCTGACACTGCCGCTGATCCCGGTCTTCATGATCTTGGTCGGCTCGTACACGCGCGGCCGCACTAATCGCCAGTGGCGGTTGCTCGCCCAGCTCGGCGGGCACTTCCTGGACGTCGTCGAGGGCCTGCCGACCCTGCTGGTATTCGGCCGGGCCAAAGCACAGGCGAAGACGATCCGCCGGATTACTGATGACTACCGGCGAACCACCATGGCCACACTGCGGATCGCGTTTCTGTCCGCTCTGGTCCTTGAGCTACTCGCGACCATCGCGACCGCGCTGGTGGCCGTGGCCGTGGGCCTCCGGTTGCTCGACGGCAGGCTGAGCTATCAGACGGCGCTGCTGATTCTGCTGCTGACGCCGGAGGCCTACCTGCCGCTACGCGCCCTGGGCACGCACTACCACGCGAGCATGGAGGGCATCGCTGCCGGCTCAGCCGCTTTCGCCGTGCTGGATGAACCGTCACCGTCGCCCGCTTCCCAGCTCGAAAACCCGGCGCCCGACCTGCGTTCCGTCGACGTGCAGTTCGAAGGCGTCAGCCTGCGCTACCCCGAGCGTGACCACCCAGCCCTCGACGACGTCAGCTTCACGATCCGGCCCGGGTCCCTGGTCGTGGTCATCGGCGAGAGCGGTGCCGGAAAGAGCTCGTTGCTATCGCTCTTGCTGCGCTTCGCAGAGCCCAGCGAAGGCGAGATCTGTGTCGGCGGCCAGCGGTTAGCTGATCTCAGCGTGGCCGGCTGGCGACAGCAAATCGCCTGGGTCCCGCAGTCGCCTTACCTGTTCGCCGGAAGTCTGCTCGACAACGTGCGGCTCGCGAATCCGGCCGCTGACGAGGACGCCGTGCTGAGCGCGCTCCGCGATGCCGATGCGCACGAGTTCGTCTCCGCGCTGCCTGCTGGTATCGCCACCCAGATCGGGGAACGGGGGCTGAGCCTTTCCAGTGGGCAACGTCAGCGGATTGCGTTGGCGCGCGCCTTCCTGCGGGACGCCCCGGTGCTGCTGCTGGACGAGCCGACAGCTCACTTGGACACCCTGACGACGCGGGCGGTCCGCAACTCCGTGGAGCGCCTGATGGACGGCCGCACTGTCCTGCTGGCGACCCATCACGCCGCCTGGATCAAGAAGGCCGACGTCGTCCTGGAAATGCGCCACGGTCGGCTGACCCCTGCCTCGTCGATCGCAACATCATGAGTCGCGACAGCCCGACCGACCCGCTGGTGCGGATGTATCGCTACGCCCGGCCCGAGCGTGGCCGGTTGATGCTCGCCGTCGCCGCAGGGGCAGCCGCAATCGGCTGCGGTGTCGGGCTTTTCGCGACCGCCGGCTATCTCATCGCCAGAGCCGCCGAGCATCCGTCCGTGCTGGCACTTTCAGTCGCGGTCGTTGCGGTACGAGCCTTCGGCATCGGCCGCGGTCTCTTCCGTTACTGCGAGCGGTTGCTCACCCACGATGTCGCGTTCCGGGCGCTCGCGGATGTCAGGACCCGGATCTATCAGCGGCTGGTGCGGCTCGCGCCGGCCGGAGCCCGCGAGTTTCGCAGCGGCGACCTGCTCGCCCGCCTCGTCGGGGACGTGGACGCCGTGCAAGACCTCTTCATCAGAGGTCTGTCTCCTCCGCTGGTGGCGGTCGTCGTCGGGGCCGGTTCGACTGCCGTCGTGCTTTTCCTGTTCGCCCCCGCCGCCGGGGCGTTGGCGGCCGGCCTGTTGCTGGCCGGCGCCGCGCTGCCATGGCTGACGGCGACCCTCGGCCGCGGGCCAGGTGCGCACACTGCACGAGCGCGGGCCAGTCTCAGCAGTTCCGTCACCGACCTGCTCGACGGCGCACCGGAATTGCTTGCCTACGGCGCGGACGAGCAAGCGCTCACGGCCGTCAGGTCGGCTGACCGCGAAACCGCGACGCTGGCCAGAACCGATGCCCGCATCGCCGGGCTGAGCGCCGGCCTGCTCAGCCTGCTCACCGGATTGACCGTGTGGCTGGTACTCCTCATCGGCGTCGCGGCGACCGCGAACGGCACGCTGGACCGGGTGCCGCTCGCCGTCATCGTGCTGACCGCGCTGGCGTCCTTCGAGGCGGTGAACGGACTTCCAGCGGCGGCGGCGCAGCTCACGTCAATCCGCCGCTCTGCCAGCCGGGTGTTCGCGGTCGTCGACGCGCCGGAGCCCACGACAGAGCCAGCCCAGCCCCACCCGCTGCCGACCGAACCTGTGGACCTCCGGCTCCGCGACGTTCGAGTGCGCTACTCCCCCGACGGCGCCTGGGCCCTCAACGGAGTGGATCTCGACCTGACTGCGGGCAAGCGCGTCGCCGTCGTCGGGTCGACCGGCTCCGGCAAAAGCACCCTGATCTCCGTACTGCTGCGATTCATCGAGATCGACGGTGGCCATGTGACGCTAGGGCCTTTCGAGCTGGCCAGTTACAGCTCGGATGACGTTCGACACTGGATATCGGGATGTCCACAAGATCCGCACGTCTTCGCCAGCTCGCTGCTGGAGAACCTGCGAATGGCCAGACCTGATGCCACCGACGAGGAGCTGATGTCGGCCGCCCGGGTGGCGCGCCTGCTGCCCTGGGTCGAGTCGCTGCCCAACGGCTGGGAGACGAACGTCGGTGCGCGGGGTGCCCAGATATCTGGCGGCGAACGCCAACGTCTCGCCTTGGCTCGCGCGCTGCTGGCCGATCCGCAGATCATGGTGCTCGACGAGCCGACCGCCCACCTCGACCGAGCGGCCCGCCAAGCTCTCACCGCCGATCTGCTGGAGGTCAGCCGCGGCAGGACGACGCTGCTGGCGACCCACGAGCTCACCGGGCTGGACCAGGTCGATGAGATTCTGGTGCTCGACGCCGGCTCGGTGGCGCAGCGCGGCACGCACGACGAGCTGGTTTCCGTACCCGGGATCTACCAGCAGATGTGGGACATCGAGCAGGAGGATTCACTCGTCATGGGGTCGCTTGTCACGGACTCGCTCGTCACGCGGCAATCGGGCGGAGGCGAGTCGGTTGGCTGAATCGGCGGCATTGGACGAGACGCAGTTCGAGTCGCTCTTCCAACGTCTCAACACTTGGAACCGATGGGGGCCGCACGATCGCCGAGGCGCGTTGAACTACATCACCCCCGATTGCCTCGCTTCCGCTGCCTCCGAGGTGCGGGCCGGGATTTCGGTGACGATGAGCCACCCGCTGGAATTGACCGCTTCCGCAGACAACCTCGACCCTCCAACGCACCGCATGACCATGCTGCCCGAAGCCGAAACAGACGGCCCAGACCTGCGCTTTGCCATGGACTACGTCGGGATGAACCTGCATGGCGACGCCTGCAGCCACCTCGACGCGCTGTGTCACGTGGACTACCGGGGCGTGCTGTGGAACGCGATTCCGGCCGACACGATCACCCCAGCCGGAGCGGCGGCGCTGGGCATCGACGAGGCGCACGACGGCATCGTGGGACGCGGGGTGTTGCTCGATGTGCCGCGACTCCACGGCCGTTCCTGGCTCGAGCCGGGCGAGCACGTTTTCGCCGATGACCTGCGGGCGGCCGAAGCTGCGCAGGGAGTTCGTGTGCGAAGCGGCGACCTCCTCTTCGTCCGGGTGGGTCATCGCCGGCGAAGGGTGGAGCTAGGGCCTTGGGACGTCGCCAGCACGCGGGCCGGCCTGCATCCCACGGCCATGGAATTCGTCGCCGAACGCGAGGTGGCGGCGCTTGGTGGCGACAGCAACAACGACGCCGCTCCGAGCGCGACCGCCGGAGTGGACTTTCCCGTCCACGTGCTGGCCATCAACGCGATGGGGCTCTACCTGTTCGACTTCTTGCAGCTGGAAGATCTGGCTCGCCAGTGCGAATCGCTCGGACGCTGGTCTTTCCTGTGCGTCACCGCGCCCCTGCGCTTTCCCGAGGCCACTGCCTCGCCGGTGAATCCCATCGCGATCTTCTGAGCGTGCCGATTCATCCACCATCGTTCATCCACGCGGGATGATGCCGACGCCTTGGGCCTTGGCGAGTGTGAATGTGTCGCCCGACGAAGAGCCGGCGCCTAGCAAGTTCGCCGGTCATCACTACACGGTTGATCAAAGGATGCGTATATGCCGAACGATGACAGCTACGACGTGATCATCATCGGCACCGGTGCCGGCGGAGGGACGCTGGCCCACCGGCTGGCGCCTTCAGGAAAGCGAATCCTCCTGCTCGAGCGCGGCGACTACCTACCGCGCGAGATTGACAACTGGGATTCCACCGCCGTCTTTGTGCGCGGCAAGTATCGCGCCCCGGAGTTCTGGCTGGACAAGGACGGCGACGAGTTCCCGCCAGAGGTGAATTACTACGTCGGCGGTAACACGAAGTTCTACGGCGCAGCCCTTTTCCGGCTGCGCCCGCAAGACTTCGGCACCATCACTCACGAGGCGGGCATCTCCCCCGCCTGGCCGATCGAATACGCCGATCTGGAGCCGTACTACACCCAGGCTGAGCATCTGTACCTGGTGCACGGCCGGCACGGCGAAGACCCGACCGAGGGCCCGGCCAGCGCGCAATACGCCTATGACCCGGTGGAGCATGAGCCGCGCATTCAGCAGTTGAGCGACGACCTGACCAAGAAGGGGCTCCACCCGTTCCACCTGCCTATCGGCGTGAACCTCAAGCAGGACAGCCACGGCAATGCCACCCGCGACAGTGTGTGCATCCGCTGCAACCGGGTCGACGGCTTTCCATGTCTGGTGAACGGCAAGTCCGACGCCCAGGTCATCTGCGTCGATCCCGCTCTCGAGCACGAAAACGTCTCCCTGGTGACGACGGCCTACGTCGAGCGTTTGGAGACCGATCCCACCGGCCGCACAGTGACGGGCGTGGTGACCAAGCTGGGCGACGGGTCCACCGTGACCTATCGCGCCGCGATCGTCGTGGTCGCCGCAGGCGCCGTCAACTCAGCGGCTTTGCTGCTGCGCTCGGCCAACGACAAGCACCCCAACGGTTTGGCGAATGGCTCAGATGTCGTTGGGCGCAATTACATGCGCCACAACAACCTCGCGTTGATGGCCTTATCCAAGGAACCCAATCCCACCCGCTTCCAGAAGACGCTCGCCATGAACGACTGGTATCTGGGCGCCGACGACTGGGAATACCCGCTCGGCGGGATTCAAATGCTCGGCAAGAGCGACGCCGAGCAGGTCCGCGCAAACGCCCCGAAATGGGGAGCGTGGGCGGCTCCGGAGTGGCCGCTGGAGATGGTCGCCCATCACGGCGTGGACTTCTGGCTGTGCTCAGAGGATCTGCCGCTGCCGACCAACAGGGTGACGCTGGAAAAGGACGGCGGCATCCGGCTGTCGCTGAACGAGAAGAACAATGTCGAGGGTCTCAAGCGCCTGCGCCACAAGCTGCAGGGCATGCTCGGCGACCTCGGCATGCACCACCATCTGCTCGATCACAGCATCTATCTGCACAAATCCATGCCGATCGGCGCCACCGCCCATCAAGCCGGCACCGTTCGATTCGGGGCGGATCCTGCGACCTCAGCGCTGGACCCGACGTGCAAGGCTCACGAGGTCGACAATCTGTACGTCGCGGACACCAGCTTCTTCCCGAGCATCGGCGCGGTGAATCCTTCGCTCACGGCGATCGCTAACGCCCTGCGGGTCGGCGACCGCATCCTGGAGCGGTTGGGCTGATCAGGAGTTGAGCTTGTAGTCCTTCAGCAGGCCCCGGCTGATGATCGTCTTCTGGATCTCTGAGGTGCCTTCACCGATGAGCAGGAACGGCGCCTCGCGAAACAGCCGCTCGATCTCGTACTCCTTGGAGTAGCCGTAGCCACCGTGGATGCGGAAGCTCTCGGTGGTCACCTCGAAGCAGTATTCGGACGCGATCAGCTTGGCCATACCGGCCTCGACGTCATTGCGTTCGCCGGCATCCTTCAGCCGGGCCGCGTTGACCATCATCAAGTGGGCGGCCTCGACCTTGGTGGCCATCTCGGCAAGCTTGAAGGCGATCGCCTGGTGGTCGACGATGGGCTTGCCGAAAGTCGAGCGCTGCTGGGAGTACTGGATTCCCAGTTCGAAAGCGCGCCGCATGACCCCGCAGCCGCGTGCGGCGACGTTGACGCGGCCGACCTCGACCCCGTCCATCATCTGGTAGAAGCCCCTGCCGCGACCGGCCTCACCGCCAAGGACCGCAGACGCCGGCACCCGATGACCCTCGAAGATCATCTCGGTGGTCTCGACGCCCTTGTAGCCCATCTTGTCGATCTTGCCGGGGATGGTGAGACCGCCCTGCTTACCGAAGCCTGGCTCCTTTTCCACCAGCAGGGTGGTCATGTTGCGGTAGACCGTGTCGCCGCCCTCATCGGTCTTCACGAGAGTGGCGATGACGCCCGCCCGCGACCCATTCGTCAGCCACATCTTCTGACCATCAACGACGTAGTCGTCGCCATCGAGCACGGCCCGGGTCTTGATGGCCGAGACATCGGAGCCGCAGCCCGGCTCGCTCATCGAGAAGCCGCCCCGGATCTCGCCGGTGGCCATTTTCGGCAGCAGCCGTTGCTTCTGCTCGTCGGTGCCGTGCTGGCGGATCATGTACGCCACGATGAAGTGGGTGTTGATGACACCGCTGACGCTCATCCACCCGCGGGCGATCTCCTCGACGACCAGCGCGTACGTGAGCAGCGACTCACCGAGCCCGCCGTACTCCTCCGGGATCATGAGGCCGAAGAGCCCCATCTCCTTCATGCCTTCGACGATCGCCTCGGGGAATTCGTCCTTGTGCTCGAGCTCGGTCGCATAAGGAAGGATTTCCTTGTCGACGAAGTCGCGCACCGTGGCAAGAATGTCGCGCTGGATGTCGGTGAGACCCTGAGTTTGAGCCAGACGAGCCATGCTGACGACCTTATTTGCTAGGGGATTTGCTAGGGGATTCGGTGGGGGGCTCGAAGCTCTTCAAACGTTGCATTCCGGATGCCCGGCCCTTACCCGCGATGACCTCCGCCATCTTGCGAGAAGCTTCGTCGATCATCTCATCACCGAGCATGACGGCGCCGCGGTAGCCGCCCGCCTCCGACGTGTAGTAGCCGTAGGCGTCGAGGATGAGCTCCGCATGGTCGTAATCGTCCTGGTCGGGCGAGTAGACCTCGTTCGCCGCGTCTATCTGGCCCGGATGCAGCACCCATTTGCCGTCAAACCCGAGGGCGGCCGATCGTCCGGCGACCCGACGGAAGCCGTCGACATCGCGGATCTGCAGATAGGGCCCGTCGATGGCCTGGATGCCCTTCGCCCGGGCGGCCATCAGGATCGACATGAGGATGTGGTGGTAAGCATCGCCGACGTCGTAGCCGGGCGGCTGCTCCCCCACGATCAGCGACTTCATGTTGATCGAGGCCATGAAGTCGGCCGGCCCGAAGATGATGGTCTCGACGCGGTCGGAGGCGAAGGCGATCTCTTTGACGTTGGTCAGGCCAAGCGCGTTTTCGATCTGCGCCTCGATCCCGATCGAGCCCTCTTCGTAACCCATGGTGAGCTCGATCTGGCGCAACAGAAGATCGAGCCAGACGACGTGCTCAGCCGTCTGCACCTTCGGCAGCATGATGCAGTCGAGGTTCGCGCCCGCGCCTTCCACGACGGTGACCACGTCGCGGTAGGTCCACTTCGTCGTCAGATCGTTGACGCGTACCACGCGGGTCTTGCCCGCCCAGTCGCCCTCGTTCAGAGCAGCCACGATGTTGTCGCGGGCACCCTCTTTGGCGCCCGGGGCAACGGCATCCTCCAAGTCGAGGAAGACCTGGTCAGCGGGAAGGCCCTGAGCCTTACCCAACATCTTGATATTGCTGCCGGGCACAGCCAGGCAGGATCGGCGGGCACGCAGCGGCGGCACAGAATCTCCTTTGATCGTGGGCTCGTCCACCCGGCTATCACCGTTCCATACCCGACCCTCCGCGGCCAGGACCTCTGCGAAGATCACACCCGCCAATCAGGCCCGCGAGTAGCGGAAACAGCCATGGAGATGTGTGGACGACCTCGCATTTGCGGCGTGTTCGCGCGAAACGCCGCCGGCGACTGCGCCTGCGTGGTTATTTCCGCACCGGCTCAGCCAATTTTCGTCTGGGGCGGATCCAGCAATCAGGCGATCGAAGTGGTCCAGCGGGGAAGCGCATGGCATACCCGCCGGTCAAGATCCCGGCGGTAGCCTCCTGCTATGCGCCGACGCCCAGAATCCCCGGTGGTGGTTGCCGGGTTCGGGTTTCGGACGTGAGCACCACCCCGTCGCGCGTCTTCTGCGCCCGACTTGCCGGGGTGCTCGTCCTTGATCCCAACGGCGACACGGTGGGGCGCATTCGCGACGTCGTCGTGGCCTTGAGACTGCGCGGCCAGCCGCCGCGGGTGCTGGGCCTGTCGGTGGAAGTCTCGCGTCGACGCATTTTCGTCACGATGAGCCGGGTGACCAGCATCGAGTCCGGTGCTGTGGTGCTGGGATCAGGCACGCTCAACTGGCGCCGCTTCGAGCGGCGGTCAGAGGAGACGCTCGTACTCGCCGAGCTGCTGGACCGCAAAGTGACGGTGATCGAGACCGGCGTCGAAGTCACCGTCATCGACGTCGCGATGGAGCAGTCGAGAAATCACGACTGGCTCCTCACCCAGGTGGCCGTCAAAGAGGGCCGCCGCCGGGGGCGGGTTATGACCGTCGACTGGGACGAGGTCACCGGCTTCACCCTTCCCGAAGAGGGGCAGGGTGCCGCTAACCTGCTCGCGGCATTCGAAAAGCTGCGCGCCGCCGACCTGGCCTCGATGCTGCATGACCTGTCGGGCAAGCGCCGCGCCGAAGTCGCTGCGGCCCTGGACGACGAAAGGCTTGCCGCCGTACTCGAGGAGATGCCCGAGGACGAGCAGGTCGAGCTACTCGGAGGACTCGAGGACGAACGGGCCGCTGACGTGCTGGAGGCCATGGGTCCCGACGACGCGGCGGACTTGCTCGGTGACCTGCCGGCCGAGGACGCCGAGCGGCTCTTGGACCTGATGGAGCCGCAGGAGGCTGCGCCGGTCCGGCGGTTGCTGTCCTACGCCGATGACACGGCCGGCGGCATCATGACCAGCGAGCCGATCATCCTGCCGCCGAACGCGACCGTCGCCGAAGCGCTGGCCCGTATTCGTTCGGTGGAGATCTCCCCGGCCCTCGCCGCGCAGGTGTACGTGGTCCGGCCGCCGTATGAGACCCCCACCGGTCGCTATTTGGGCATGGCCCATTTCCAGCGGCTGCTGCGCGAACCGCCGGGCACGCTCGTCGGCGGGATGATCGACACCGAGACGGACGCGCTGCAGGCACAGGCGCCACTCGCCGAGGTCACCCGCCATCTGGCCTCCTACAACCTCGTCGCCGCACCGGTGATCGACCCGACCGGACGCCTGCTCGGCGCGGTCACGGTCGACGATGTGCTTGACCACCTGCTGCCCCAGGACTGGCGCGAGCACGACTACGACCCCTCGGTCGACAGACTTGCGTTGATAGCCGGAGCGTCTGACCGTGGCACGCGCTGACCGCCGGCGTACCCGGCTGGACCAGCCGCGGGTGTCGGGTCGATCCTTACTGCCTTCGCCGGATCCGGACGCTTTCGGACGCTTGTCCGAACGCATTGCGCGCTTCCTGGGCACCGGCAAATTCCTGGTCGCCCAGACGGCCGTCATCTTCGTCTGGATCATCTGGAACGTCGCCGTCCCACCGGCGGCCCGGTTCGACTCCTACCCGTTCCAGTTCCTCACGCTGGTGCTCTCGCTGCAGGCCGCTTACGCCGCACCACTGATCCTGCTGGCACAAAACCGCCAGGACGACCGCGACCGGGCCAACCTGGCCCAGGACCGCGACCAGAACGCGATGCTGACGGCGGACGCCGAATACCTGACGCGGGAGGTCGCCTCGCTGCGGGTGGCGCTCGGCGACGTCGTGACGCGGGACTTCCTCCGCGCCGAGTTGCGAACGCTGCTGGAGGACGTCACCGGACACAACGGCGACGGCAACCGCGATGACCGCGGCGACCGGCCAGCGAAAAAGAAGCGCAAGCAGCAGAGCCAGCAGTCGCCTGCTGCCAAGGACGGCAAGGCGCCCGAACCCGACGCGGTCAGCCCAGTCGATCCATGAGCTGACGCAGCGCCTCCAACTCCGGCACCGAAAGCCGGTCGGTGACGTATTCGCGCACGCCGCGAAGGTGGGCCGGCGCGGCCCGCCGCAGACGGTCCAGACCGGCAGCAGTCAACACTGCCGAGCGCCCCCGCAGATCGTGCGGGGTCGCCTCCCGCGAGACGTAGCCGCCGCGAACCAGCCTGTCCACCAGACGCGTGACTCCGCTTCGGCTGAGCAGCACCGACTCGGCGAGTTCGGCCATCCGCAGTGATTGCCCGGGCGCTTCGGCGAGCTGGACCAGGACGTCGTACTCGGCGAGGCTGAGCTGCTGCTCGGACTGCAGCTCAGCTTCGAGCGAACGGGTGACCCGGGCGTGGGCTCCCAGAAATGCCCGCCAGGCCGCCAGCGCAGCGTCGGACGGCGCGCTGACCTCGTGCAGAGGCAGGCCCGCAGGCGCGGCGGCGCTCTGGGCGAAGCCCTGTGGAAGGCCCGGCGGCATGCCGGTCAGCCTACGGATACGCCCAGGCAGATACGCTGGCTGCATGGCTAGCACGCCGTCTGCGGACGCTGTCCAAGCCGCGTTGGCGACCGTCACCGACCCGGAAATCAATCGTCCCATCACCGAGATCGGCATGGTGAAATCCGTCGATATCGGTGACGACGGGCAGGTCGCGATCGGCGTTTATCTGACGACGGCCGCGTGCCCGCTTCGCGGGGAGATCACCACCCGCGTCACCAAGGCTGTCAGCGCGGTCCCGGGCGTCGCTGGTGTCACGGTCGCGCTCGACGTGATGAACGACGAGCAGCGCACCGCCTTGCGCACTCAGCTGCGCGGCAACGTGCCGGAGCGCGACATTCCCTTCGCCCGCCCCGAGTCGTTGACCCGGGTATACGGCGTGGCCAGCGGTAAGGGCGGCGTCGGAAAGTCCTCGGTCACGGTCAACCTGGCGGTGGCGCTCGCTGCGGGTGGCCTGAATGTCGGGTTGCTCGACGCCGACATCTACGGGCACAGCGTTCCGCGGATGCTGGGCCTCGAGGACCGCGGGCCTACGCAGGTCGAGAGCATGCTGATGCCGCCGCAGGCCTACGGGGTGAAGGTTATCTCCACAGGCATGTTCACCAAAGGCAATCAGCCCGTCACCTGGCGCGGGCCGATGCTCCACCGGGCGCTTCAGCAGTTCCTGTCGGACGTCTTCTGGGGAGACCTCGACGTCCTGCTGCTCGACCTCCCCCCAGGCACTGGTGACGTCGCCATCTCCCTCGCTCAGCTGCTGCCGGCCTCAGAGCTGCTGCTGGTCACCACCCCGCAGCTGGCCGCGACAGAGGTGGCGGAGCGGGCCGGCACGATCGCCCGCCAGACGCGGCAGAACGTCGTCGGCGTGGTGGAAAACATGGCCTACCTGCCCTGCCCGCACTGCGGCGAGCGGCTTGACGTGTTCGGTAGCGGCGGCGGCGCCAAGGTCGCCGAAAGCCTCACCGGGGCGCTGGGCCACGAGGTGCCGCTGCTGGGTCAGATTCCCCTCGACACCCGGCTGCGCGAAGGTGGCGACAACGGCCGGCCGCTGGTGCTCTCCGAGCCCGACTCCGAGGCCGGCAAGGCGCTGCAGTCGATTGCCGACCGGCTGGGATCGCGCTCCCGCGGGCTCGCCGGGCGCTCGCTGGGTCTCACTCCGACCCGGCACTAGCTGCGTCAGGTGGCGTCGAGGTCGTATTTGACCTTGTTCGGCCCGGAGCCTGATGACACCGACGCGGGTTCGGCAGCAGGTGCCTGGCGGGATGCCCCAGCGTCGATCGGCTTGTCGAACGAGACCGGTTTGTCGGACGAGACCGACTCCGGACTTGCTGGGTCGCGGGTGAGGGCGACCAGCCCCAAGGGGTCTTCCTCCTCGCCGAACAGATGCTTTTCCACGAAGGTGCGCGGGTGCAGGCTGCGTAGGTCGAGGTCGCCCACCTCAGGTCCGAGCTCGGACTGAAGATCGTCCTGCAGCGATTGGGCCTGGGCGCGCACCTGCCGCAGCGCCTTGCCGAGGTCGCGCAGCATCGTGGGCAACCGTTCGGGGCCAAAGACAAAAAGGCCGACCAGTACCAGGACGGCCAGGTGCCAGGGGCTCATCCCGAACATCAGCTTTTACTCTCCTGCAGCGTGACCTTGACGGTGCTGGATTTGCCGTTGCGCTCGTAGGTAATCGTGACAACATCTCCCACGTTGTGCAGCCGGGTTGCGGCAATCAGGCCGTCCACGCCGTCGATGGCCTTCCCGTCCACCTCGGTAATGATGTCGCCGGCCTTGAGGCCGGCCTTCTCGGCAGGTCCCCCAGCGACGAGAGAATTGATCTTCGCGCCCTGGCCGCCACCAGCTGTGTCAGCAGGGACGGCGTTCACTCCCACATAGGGGTGAGTCGCATGGCCGGTACGAATGATCTCGTCAGCGATCGACCTGGCGTAATCGATGGGGATGGCGAAGCCGAGCCCGATATTGCCGCTGGAGCCACTGCTGCCCGGGGCTGAGGCGATCGCCGAATTGATGCCGATGACCTGGCCTTTTCCGTCGACCAGGGGCCCACCCGAATTGCCGGGGTTGATGGCCGCGTCGGTCTGGATCGCGCCGATCAGCAGCCCACCTGCGCCGCCGTTTTCATCCGGCACCTCAACGGTGCGATCGAGCGCGCTGATGATCCCCGAAGTCACCGTGCTGGACAGTCCCAGCGGTGCCCCTAAGGCGACGACCGGATCCCCCACCACGAGGCTGGCGGACTGACCGAGAACGGCGGCCGGCAGGTTGGTCGCGTCTACGCGCACGACAGCAAGGTCGGTCTTCGGATCCCGCCCGACGATCCGGGCCGTCACCTTCTGCTTGCCGTGATAGAAGTCAGCGGTGATCGTCCCGCCGTTCGCGGCGACCGCGACCACATGGTTGTTGGTCAGGATGTAGCCGTCGGAGCGGATGATCACTCCGGAGCCGGTGCCGCTCTCGGTGCTTCCGGCGACGTTGAGGGTGACGACCGACGGCAGCAGCTTCGCGGCAATCGAGGCGACGGAATCGGGGTTTCGATCGACGGGAGTCGGCGACCCGCTGGCCAACGGCGGGCCGGCCGACAGATCCGACGAGCCGCCCGCAAGCCGGTTGTGCTCGTAGGCGACGCCTGAAATGCCGCCGATCACGGCTCCCAGCAGGGCCGCCAGCAGCGCGACCGCAATCAGCGCGCGGGTGCCGGAGCCCGACTTCTTGGGCTTGTCGGGCGCGCCCGGGGCAACGGCGGACGGCGGCGGCCCCCAGGAAGGCGTCGAAGGGTAGGGGGCCGGCGGCAGGTAATCCGGGCCGCGTGGGGGGCTTCCGAGATGCGCGGCGCCGTACTCGGGAGCCTGGTAGCCGGGAGCCGGGTAGCCAGGAGCCGGGTATGGCGAGCCTGGATAGGGCTGCTGACCGTAAGGCTGCTGGCCGTAGGGAGCCGTGTCGTTCGGGCCGGCGAACGGGCCGCCGGGACTCCCCTGCGACAAGCCTGGCGGCTCGTTGACTGCTGGAGCCCCGTAGGAGATGGACGGATCATGTTCGGCGGGACCGGCTGGACCTGCGAGGCCGGGCGTGGCCGGCTCGGAAGATGCGGATTCGGGGATCCACCACGGTGCGGGCTCAGGGCGCTCGGGCTGGTCACCCTCGGACATCCCCGGACCCTCCCCCTCCGAAAGCAACGAAACGGCTCACCACGTCGGCGACTTCCCGCTGCTTACACGGTACGGCCGAACTCTTAATGACCGAACGAAGCCGTCATCGCCGCAAAGGTCGGATCGTTGAGCGGGACGGACTGGCTGACCTCCGTCGCATTGGTCCGCAGCACATTCGCTGCGGGCTGCGCCGGGGAGGCTTGCTGCCCGTCACCGGCGGCGGCGTAGGCGGCCCCGGCACCCACGAGCAGGAACGACGCTGCCCCGACGAGCAAGCGCCGGCCGCGATGCGCGTCCCGCAGGTAGCTCGAATGGGCCAGCGGGCGAGCGGCCGCGATCGTCGCATCGGCAAGCAGCGCGCCGTCGGCGGTCTCGGCAACGGCGGCGTGGCTGGTGTCAGCCGAGCCCAGCGCCGGCCCGACGCCAAGCGGCGTCAGGGCAGCGGGCTTATCCATGGCGCTCAGCTTGGAAAACAAGCTGAACGGCAGGCCAGGCTCGCGGAGGGCCTGCAGCCGCGCCTTGAGTTGACGCTGCTCCTCAACGTCATGACGGCACATGACGCAGCCGATCATGTGAAGCAGCACCAACTCGCGCAGCGCAGGGTCGAGCTGTTCATCGACCAGGGCTGCGCCCAGGTCGCCGACGTGCCCTGACGGTAAAGAACTCACAAAACCGCCATGGGGACGGGGGCTAGCTCACCAGGCGCGTCGCCTGCGTGGTCCCGTTGCTCAGGAGCGCGATCAGCAAGGGCTGCCCGCAGCATGGCCCGACCGCGGGAGATCCGGCTGCGGACAGTGCCGAGCTTCACACCGAGGGTGGCAGCGATCTCCTCATAGGAGAGCTGCTCGACGTCGCAAAGGACCACGGCCGCCCGAAAGTCCGGCGGCAGGCAGGCCAGCGCGCGTTCGACGTCAGGGTCGAAAAGATCGGCCATCAGCGCAGCTTCCGGGCTGGGGTCACGCCCTGGCAGGCGCTCCGCGTCCTCAGGAAGCGCTTCGAAACGGATCCGAGCTGCTCGGCGTACCCGATCAAGGAAGAGGTTGGTGGTGATCCGGTGCAGCCAACCCTCGAACGTGCCGGGGGTGTATCCGTCGAGCGACCGGAAAACCCGGATGAAGACGTCCTGGGTGAGATCTTCGGCGTCGTGCTGGTTGCCGGTCAGCCGATAGGCAAGCCGGTAGACGCGGGCGCTGTGCTCACGCACCACCTCGTCCCACGAGGGTGGCTCCCAGGTTGAATTAGCCGGACTCACCGACACTGATGCGACGGACACGACAGACACAGCTTCCCTCCGGACCAGCCGGGGTAGGTGAAAACGCCGGCTGGGCGCGTAAATAGCTCCTGCCGTCATGATCCCGCTTTCGAGATGAGCTGTCGCTGGTCGGAGGGCCCGAAAGCCCTGCCAGTTACCTGGGAGTCCGTTGTGAGCCCGCTGAAGGTGCTCGTCGAGCTGCTTTACCGTTTCGTGACCTTTGCTTCATAACCCCTAACGCGGCAAGCCTGTCGGGTGGTTCCCAACTCACCCGTTAGGACGCATTTCCGTCGGCACCGGCCACCCGCCACCCCACCGGCCCCAAGGTCCACTAGGCTTCGCTGACCATGGGAGTTGCTGAGTTCGCCGAGTCCTTCGTGCCGGAGGACGCCGTGCTGACGGCGGCCCGCGCCCGTGCCGCCGAGATCGGTGTCGAGCCGGTCAGCCCGGCCGCCGGTGCCGTGCTACGCCTGCTCGCGGCCACTGCGCGAGCACGCACGGCAGTCGAGATCGGGACGGACACCGGGGTGAGCGGGCTGTACCTGCTCCGCGGGATGCCCGATGGGGTGCTGACCAGCATCGATGCAGAGGCTGAGTCACAGCGGCTGGCCCGGGCAACCTTCACCGCCGAGGGCATCCCCAACGCCCGCGCCCGGCTCATCAACGGCCGCGCACTCGACGTGCTGCCCCGGCTCACCGACGGCGCGTACGACGTGGTCTTCTGCGCCTCTGACCGGCGCGAGTACCCAGACTTCCTGCCCCAGGTCATCCGCCTCGCGCGCAGCGGCGGACTGATCATCTTCGATGGCGCTGCCAGTGCCGCAGACGCCTCTGCCCGTGATGCCGAGGCCGGCGCAATGCACCGATTGGTCGATCTCGTCCGCGAGGACGGCAGGCTGGCACCTGCGGTAATCCCCGTCGGGACCGGCCTGCTGGTGGCGGTCGCCACCGCGGTCGAAGACGTCTGACCAGTCAGCAGATACGGGTAACTATGGATATCGGCGAGTTCTACGACGGCGACCCGGCGCGGCGCGAGTCGGAAGAGATCAATTTCGGTGACGGCTGGTCGACCGAGGCGGACCAGCACTCGACCTACCGGGCGAATTGGATACGCGAGACCGGCGAGCTGTACGTCGTTCGCGAGCCGCATCCGGGTGGGCTCTTCGCCCGCTACCTCGATCAGCTCGACGTCGACCAGGTCGAGACCGACGCGCTGACGGTCGAGGTGCTAGGCCGTTTCAGCGACGAAGAGGCGGTACAGCGCGCACTTGCGGGCTGGCAGGACGCCATGAATCATCACGACAGCCTCAGCTGGCTACGGGCGCGCTGCCCCGCCTGAGCCGGAGCGATTAAGCGGGCTCACCCAGCGGCGGCCGCTAAAGCCTCGCTGAGCGCAATGGCCTCCGGCGCCGACATTTCGACGACGAGGCGACCGCCGCCTTCGAGCGGCACCCGCATCACGATGCCGCGCCCCTCTTTGGTGACCTCGAGCGGACCGTCACCCGTCCGCGGCTTCATGGCCGCCATGCCGTGCACCTCTTCCTTCGTGGAACTGACCCTTTTCGGGGCGACTGAACCGGGATCGCGCCACCGCGTCATGCAGCGACGCGGCCACGTCTCGTCACATCATCCCAGATACGCGGGCAAGTCGGCGTGGGTCCCCGTCCATTGATCAAATGCGTCGGGAGAAGATACGGATGTGAGTGAGTCCGAGACTGCCGTCATTTACGAGCGCAGCGGCCCATCCGGGTCGTTGGGCATCGTCACCATCAACCGTCCGGATGCGCTCGGCGCGCTTTCCCAGCCGGCGAAAGAGCAGCTGATCGCAGCCCTCACCGACGCGGCGACCGACAGCGAGGTACGGGCCGTCCTGCTGGCCAGCCGCGGACGGGCCTTCTGCGTGGGCCAGGACCTGCGCGAGCTGCGGGCGGAATACGCCAGCGACCACACCCCTGACCTCGGCGAAGTGGTCCGACAGTTCTACAACCCGATCATCACCGCCCTCACCGAGATGCCCAAACCGGTCGTAGCGGCGATCAACGGAGCGGTCGCAGGTGCGGGCCTGGGGATCGCCCTCGCGTGCGACCTGCGCTGGGCTGCCCGTTCCGCGGTCTTCGCCACCGCATTCACCGGGATCGGGCTCGCGGGCGATTCGGGCATCACCTGGAGCCTGAGCCGGCTGGTGGGAACGGCCAAGACCGCAGCCCTGATGTTCCTCAACGAGCGAATCTCCGCTGAAGGTGCGCTCGAGCTCGGCCTGGTCAACGCCGTGGTCGACGACGAACTACTCGCGGACTCGGCGCAGGAGCTGGCGCTCAGGCTGGCCGCCGGACCCACCACGGCCTACGCGGCCATCAAGAAGACGCTGGGTAAGGCGGCCACGCAGACGCTGGCCGAATCCCTGGCTCTGGAGGCTGATCTGCAGCAGAAGGTGGGGAAGACAGCAGACCACCTGGGAGCCGTGGAATCGTTCTTCGCTAAGGAGAAGCCGACCTTCACCGGCCACTGAGACATTCCTAACCGCGGACATTCCTCACCGCGGACATTCCTCACCGCGCTCCCGATGACGGACCATTCCTGCTAGTAGTCCTGCTAGTAGCTGTTTTCCACCCAGCGGGCGAAGCGCTTCAGGGCGGTCTGCAACGCCAGTTCGGTCGGCCGTCGAGCGGCCCTGAGGCCGGCTTGGCCGACGAGACCGAGCGGTGGCTCCACCCATTCCACCCAGGTGTAACGGGAACGGCCCCCGTCCAACGGTTCGACCTCGAACACTCCCCCGCCGCGGACCACCCGGCCCAGGTGCGCCACTTCACAGCGCACTGGCCGCTCCCAGGCGGTGATGCGCATCGGATCGTTGAAGCCGGCCCGGTTGAGCTTTCCCGCTGACAGGGCCGTACGCGCCGTGATCATGTCGCCAACGGCGTCTCCATTGCCCTGGGTGACCGCCACCTTCGTGCCAGGCATCCATTCGCCCTGCCGGGCCCAGTCCGTCATCGCCGCGAACACCCGCTCGGGCGAAGCGTCGACGTCGACACTGGCCCGCAGCTCAACCATCGACGTCGGCCTCGAGTGGCTGCTCGATCGACTCACTCGTGGGGGACGGCGCTGCGGCGCGGGCCACTTCGAGTTCCCGGGCCGCTCGTTCCAGGATTTCGTCGACGTCGCCCATCCGGTAGCCACGCAGCACCACAGGCAAGCGCACCGTGCGGAGCCCCTGGGACGTCACGGGACCGGGCGGCAGACCAGGCGGCGCGTCCGGGACGGCACGGTTCATCCCGTCGATACGACCGGCCGCTGCCAGCGCGACAGCCAGCAGCACGCCAGCAGCAAGCAGAATCTCAATGGCGAGCGCCATGTGCCCATCCTTGCATCCGGAGGGCTGCTCCCTTCGCATCCGAACGCGGATTAGCAGGTATCTGTAAGAGTGCTGACGTGGATCTGCGCCTAGGCACTCGTACGTTCGGCCCCACTGACGTAGCCGTCATGGCCATCATCAACCGCACTCCGGATTCCTTTTTTGACCGCGGAGCCACCTTCGGCGAGGCGGAGGCGCTCGAAGCCGCCGACCGGGCGGTCGCCGAAGGGGCGGAGATCCTCGACATCGGCGGAATCAAGGCGGCACCGGGAGTCGTGGTGGATACGGCGGAGGAGCTACGGCGGGTCGCCGGCTTCGTCTCGCGAGTCCGTGAGCGCCACCCCGACGTCGTCATCTCCGTAGATACCTGGCGCGCTGCCGTCGGGCGAGCCGTCGCACAAGAGGGCGCTGACCTGCTCAACGACGCCTGGGGTGGCACCGAACCCGAGCTGGCAGAAGTCGCCGCTGAGTTCGGCACCGGGATCGTGTGCACTCACGCCGGCCACGTGCCGCCGCGCACCCGGCCCCATCGCGTCGCCTACGAGGACGTGGTGGAGGACATCCGTGCCACCGTGGTCGGGCTGGCCGAACGAGCCACCTCGCTGGGAGTGCGACGCGACGCCGTCCTGATCGACCCGGGACACGACTTCGGCAAGAACAGCCGCCACTCCCTGGAGGCCACCAGACGCCTGCCCGAATTGGTGGAGACGGGCTGGCCGGTGTTGGTCGCCATGAGCAACAAGGACTTCCTCGGCGAGTGCTTCGACCTGCCGGTCACCGACCGCTACGAGCCCACTCTGGCTGCCACGGCGATCGCTGTGTGGCTCGGAGCGCGGGTGGTACGTGCCCATTCAGCGTTCGCGACCCGACGCGTCATCGACACGGTCCGCTCGATCCAGGGGACGCGAGACCTGGCTGTCGGCCGCCGCGCACTGGCCTGAGCGGCTTTACATTCCCCGAACCTAAACCGCACGAATTCGCGCGAAGCGGCGCCGATGCTTGAACTCTCACCACAACAAGGAGACTTCAGATGGGCAAGCCAGGAGCAGCACTACGCGCGGCAGGATGGGTGACCGTAGGCGTCGTCGCCGCCGGCGGTGTCGCAACAGCTGCTACAACCACCGGAGGCAGCAGCAAACCCGCTTCCTCCACCGCGACCACGACGGCGACCGCCCCGTCGACCGCGCCGACCGGACCGGCCGGACGAGGACTGCGGGCCAAGGGCGCCGGCAACGGAGCGCTGGGCAAGCTCAGAGGAAGGCTGCTGCACGGCCAGGCCACCGTACTCGGCAAGGACGGCAAGCCTGTGGTCGTCGACGAACAACGCGGCA
Source organism: uncultured Actinomycetota bacterium (assembly GCA_963839015.1). Taxonomy (GTDB): domain Bacteria; phylum Actinomycetota; class Actinomycetes; order Frankiales; family Frankiaceae; genus DATAZK01. Next base: position 449,269 of record CAWITL010000009.1, read on the forward strand.
CCGTCCACGCCGTCAGCGCCACGTCCATCACGCTGACCAGCAAGGACGGCTTCAAGCAGACCTACGTCGTCGACACGAACACCCGAGTGCGGGTCGATGGCAAGAAGAGCGCCATCGCAGACGTCAAGACCGGTCAGACCGTCGGCGTGGTCGCCAAGGTCAACGGCGGCACCCGGACCGCCGTGATCGTCATCGAACGCGCCGCCAAGGCCGGCGCGTAAAGCTCGCTTCGGGGCCCGTTCGCTATTGGCTGGCTTCGATGACCGCGAGCATCTCTTCGACGTCGTCCGTCAGAGTCAGCAGTTCGAGGTCGTTCGGTCCGACATGGCCACTGGTCACGAGCTGGTCCGCGATCCAGTCCACGAGCCCGGTCCAGTAATCGACGCCGACCAGCACGATCGGGAAGCGCGTCACCTTGCGGGTCTGCACGAGGGTCAGAGCTTCGAAAAGCTCGTCCAGGGTGCCGAAGCCGCCGGGCAGGATCACGAAAGCCTGGGCGTATTTGACGAACATCGTCTTGCGGACGAAGAAGTAGCGGAAGTTCAGACCAAGGTCCACCCACGGGTTCAGCCGCTCCTCGAAGGGCAGCTCGATTCCCAGGCCGATCGACAGCCCGCCCGCTTCCTGGCAGCCACGGTTCACCGCCTCCATGGACCCGGGGCCACCGCCCGTGATGACGGCATAGCCAGCCTCGGCCAGCGCCGCCCCGACCGTCTTCGCCATCGCGTAGTCCGGCGTGTCCAGGGGGGTGCGTGCCGACCCGAAGACGGTGACGGCCTGCGGAACCTCCGCCAGCAGCCCGAATCCTTCGACGAATTCGCTGGTGATGCGCAGCACCCTCCATGGGTCGGTGTGCACCCAGTCAGAGGGACCGCGGGAGTCCAGCAGCCGCTGGTCAGTGGTACCGGGCTGGACCTGCGACCGGCGCAGCACGACGGGCCCGCGCTGGCGCTCCGCAGGGCGTCGGGGCGACGCGGCGGCGGACTCAATGGGATCGCGCTGGCGTTCGGGATCGAGGGGTGGAGTAGTCACTCCTCCACGCTAGGGCCGCCGCAGGGTGATCTTGACGTCCGCAGGTGAACGACACGAGAACGCCGGTGGGGCGCGGGATGGGCCCGACCCCACCGGCGTGATTCATCGGGCGTACCCAAGTTTGCGCCCTCAAACGACATGGCGGCGCTTGCTAGATAGCCGTTCAGTCGGGTAAGGCCAAGGAATGCCTAGCGAAGATGCCGTCATCAATGCCGTCCCGAAGCAGCTTTTCATCGGGGGGCAATGGAGGGACGCCGCGTCGGGCAAGACCCTGACGGTCGAGGATCCGGCCACCGGTCGGGCGCTGTGCGAGGTTGCCGATGCCTCCCCCGAGGACGCGCTCGCCGCGCTTGCCGCCGCCGACGACGCTGCAACTGACTGGGCCCGGACCCCACCCCGCGAGCGCGGGGAGATCCTGCGCCGGGCCTACCAGGCCTTGGTCGACCGCCAGGACGAGCTGGCGCTGCTGATGACGCTGGAGATGGGCAAGAGCCTCAGCGAATCTGCCGGTGAGATCGTCTACGCCGCCGAGTTCTTCCGGTGGTTCTCCGAAGAGGCCGTTCGCATCTCCGGTCGCTATTCGAACGAGCCGGCCGGCAAAGGCCGTTTGCTCACCATGAAGCAGCCCGTCGGTCCGTGCCTGCTGGTGACCCCCTGGAACTTCCCGGCCGCGATGGGCACACGCAAGATCGGCCCGGCGATCGCCGCCGGCTGCACCATGGTCGTCAAACCCGCCGAGCAGACTCCCCTGACGATGCTGGCCCTCGCCCAGTTGCTCACGGACGCCGGACTGCCGGACGGGGTGCTCAACGTCGTGACCTCGTCCGACGCCGGCGGGGTCGTGAAGCCGCTGCTCGATGACCCGCGGCTGCGCAAGCTGTCATTCACCGGCTCGACGCAGGTCGGTCGGCTACTGATGGAGCAGTCCTCGGGGCGACTGCTCAGGCTGTCGATGGAGCTCGGCGGCAACGCGCCCTTCCTGGTCTTCGCCGATGCCGATCTCGACCTGGCCGTTGAACAGGCGGTGGTCGCCAAGATGCGCAACATGGGCCAGTCCTGCGTCGCGGCCAACCGGTTTCACGTCGAGGCCTCGATCGCCGAGGAGTTCACCGGCAAGCTCACCGACAAACTGGCCGCACTCACGGTCGGACGCGGCACCGATAGCGGAGTCAATGTCGGCCCGCTGATCGATGGCAAGCAGCGCGACAAAGTCGCCGAACTGGTCGCCGACGCGACCCGGCGCGGCGCCACCATCCGCGTCGGCGGAAAGGCCGTGGGCGACGCGGGCTACTTCTTCGCGCCCACCGTGCTGGCCGACGTCCCCGCTGACGCCCGCCTCCTGCGTGAGGAGATCTTCGGACCGGTCGCGCCGGTCGCGACCTTCACTACCGAGCAGCAGGCGTTAGCAGCAGCCAACGACAGCGAATTCGGACTTGTGGCCTACGCATTCACGCAGGACTTCTCCCGGGCGCTTCGCGTGGCGGAGGGACTGCAAACGGGAATGGTCGGACTCAACAAGGGCCTGATCTCCAATCCGGCGGCTCCCTTCGGCGGCGTCAAGCAAAGCGGCTTCGGGCGGGAAGGCGGGTTCGAGGGCATCGACGAGTATCTGTCGACGAAATATGTCGGTCTCGATGTCTGAGCGGGTCAACCAGTCAGGTAGCGCCCGAGCACCTCGGCAACGGCGCCGATGCGGCTGACGTCGATGGATTCATTGCTGGTGTGAGCCAGATCGGGGTCGCCCGGGCCGTAGTTGACCGCGGGAATCCCGAGCGCGGCGAACCGGGCGACATCGGTCCAGCCGTACTTCGCGCGCGGCGTACCGCCCGCCGCTTCGACGAACTCGCGGGCGGCGGGCGCGCGGAGGCCCGGTAGCGCCCCTGCGGCAGAGTCCGTCAGCTGCAACGAGTACGGGGCAAGCACCTCTTCGACATGGGCGAGCGCCTCGGCTTCGCTGCGATCGGGAGCGAACCTGAAGTTGATGGTGACGGTGCATTCGTCGGGGACGACGTTGCCGGCGATGCCGCCGCTGATCTTCACAGCCGACAGGCCTTCGCGGTAGACGCAGCCGTCGATGTCGACCGAACGCGGCAGGTATGCCGCGAGGGTCGCCAGCAGCGGCGCCGCCGCGTGAATGGCGTTGTCGCCAAGCCACGAACGTGCGCTGTGAGCGCGGCGACCCGAAACCGTGGCTTCGACGCGCAACGTGCCCTGGCAGCCCCCCTCGATGAGCGCATCAGTCGGCTCCAGCAGGATCGCCAGGTCACCGGCGAGCCACTCCGGATGGTGCTCAACGATTCGGCGCAGCCCGTTGAGCTTCGCCGCCACCTCTTCGTTGTCGTAGAAGACGAACGTGAGGTCGCTGGTGGGCTTGGTGACCGTAGCGGCCAGGTGCAGCATGACCGCGACCCCGGACTTCATGTCCGAGCTTCCGCACCCGTGAAGGCGGTCACCGTCGCGGCGCGACGGGACGTTGTCGACGATCGGCACCGTGTCCAGATGGCCGGCCAGCAGCACCCGGCGTCCGCGGCCGAGCTCGGTGAAAGCGAGAACGGCGTCGCCGTCCCTGACCACCCTCAGGTGCGCCAGCCCGCGTAGAAAAGCCTCGACAGCATCAGCCAGCGGCCCCTCCGAACCGCTCACGCTCGGCACGTCGACGAGGCTCGCCGTGAGCTTCACCGGGTCTGCCGCGAGTGCAGCGAGGTCGATGAGCGGCGTCAGGTCGGACTCCGTCACGTGGCGACTCCGTGTTCGCGCAAGACGTCATTCAGCGCCAGCTTGTCGTGAATTTCCCCCTCCGCCAGGGTGCGCAGCACCATCAGGCACGGCATCGCGAACTCCCCACCGGCAAACGACCGGACCTTGCTCGAACCGACGACGACGGCCCTCTCGGGCACCTCGCCGCGCGGCAGCTCCTCACCGCTGCTGGCATCGAAGACGTGGGTCGTATTGGTCAGGATGCAGCCGGCTCCGAGCTTCGCCCCGCGCCGGACACGCGCACCATCGACGACGATGCTCCGAGATCCGATGAAGGCGTCGTCCTCGATGACGACCGGGATCGCATTCGGGGGCTCGAGCACGCCGCCCAGTCCGACTCCACCGGAGAGGTGGACCCGTTCGCCGACCTGCGCGCAGGAGCCGACGGTCGCCCAGGTGTCGACCATTGAACCGGCGCCCACGTAGCCGCCGATATTGACGAAACTCGGCATGAGCACGACGCCAGGCGCCTGGTAGGAACCCCACCGCACGACGGCTCCAGGCACCACCCGCACCCCGTCGAAGCGGGTCTTCAGCGGCATGCGGTCGTGGTAGTGGAAGTCGCCGGCGGAGGACTCCCCCATTGCCAGCACCTTGAACGACAGCAGGATCGCCCGCTTGGCCCGCTCGTCCACCACAACCGCATTCGTCGACGGATCAACGCTCGCCACCCTGGCCTCGCCCGAGTCGAGCTGGTCCACGGCCGCCACGACAATCTTGCGGGCGTCTTCGTTCGCAGGGCTCAGCCCGTCTCGTCCCTCCCACAGCTCGTCGATGGCTGAGTCAATGGGGCTGTCGATGGGGCGGGAGGCGGTGCGGCGGGCGTACTCATGCCCTCGACCTTAATGAGCTAGGCGAGCCGCGCCGGAACTTGACCGATGCGCTCGTCGGTGGCCGTCAACGCGACCCTGACGTACTTGCTGCCGCGGGGACCGTAGAACTCCCCCGGCGCCACCAGGATCCCGCGATCGGCGAGTGCGCCGACGGTGGTCCAGCAGTCTTCATCACGAGTGCCCCACAGGTAGAGCCCACCCGTGCTGTGTTCGATGCGGAGCCCGGCCTTCTCGAGGGCCGGCCGCAGCAGGTCTCGGCGGGCGGCGTAGCGCTCCCGCTGCTCGACGACGTGCGCGTCGTCACCCAGAGCCGCGATCATGGCGGCCTGCACCGGCTCGGGAACGATCATGCCGGCGTGTTTACGCACCTCGAGCAGGGTCGCCACCAGCGCCGGATCACCGATGACAAATCCGGCCCGGTAGCCCGCCAGGTTGGACCGCTTCGACAGCGAGTGGACGGCGAGCAGTCCGGTCGGATCGCCACCGGACACCCGAGGATCGAGAATGCTGACCGGCTCCGCGTCCCAGCCGAGCTCGAGGTAGCACTCGTCGCTGACGACCAGGACATCCCGTTCACGAGCCCACGACACGATCTTCTTCAGGTGGTCGACAGGCAGCACCTGGCCGGTCGGGTTAGCCGGCGAATTGACCCAGATCATCCGTACCCGGGCCGGGCCGAAATCGAGCAGGCTGCCGTAGGTGACGGGGTGCGCGCCGGCCAGCAGCGCTCCGACCGCATACGTCGGGTAGGCCAGCTCGGGCAGCGCCACGGTGTCGCCGGCGCCGAGCGCCAGCAACGAGGGCAGCAGCGCCACGAGCTCCTTGCTGCCGATGGTGGGGAGCACGCCGACCGTCTCGGGCGCTCCGAGCCTGCGTATCGCCCAGCTGGTGAGCGCCGCTCGCAGTGCCGGCGTCCCCGCAGTCAACGGATACCCGGGCGCGTTTGAAGCTGCTCGAAGCGCGTCCTGGATGACCGCCGGGGTGGGATCGACCGGCGTACCCACCGAGAGGTCGACGATGCCGCCGGGATGGGCTCTCGCCCTAGTCGCCGAACGGAACAAGCCGGTCCCACGGAAAATCCGGAAGGGACCGGCTGGAGGCCGTGATCGCGCTTATTCGTCGTGCTCCTGCGGCGGGAGCGCAGCCACGATCGGAGCGTCGGAGTCGACGAGGCCGACCTTGGAGGCGCCGCCCGGGGAACCTAGCTCGGCGAAGAAGACCACATTGGCCTCGGTGTACGCCTTCCACTGGTCCGGAACGTCGTCCTCGTAGTAGATCGCCTCGACGGGGCACACCGGCTCGCAAGCCCCACAGTCAACGCACTCGTCGGGCTGGATGTACAGCATCCGGTTGCCCTCATAGATGCAGTCGACAGGGCACTCTTCGATACACGCCTTGTCCTTGAGATCAACACAGGCCTCGGCGATGACATAGGTCACCGGTACTCCTCCAGACTCGTCACTTTTCACCAGTATGCGTCAGCGCGGCGTCCGCAGGGTTCAGGTCCGGCGCCTAGTCCATTGTGCTGCCGCGTCGTTCGCGGGCGTGACAGCAGGCGACCTGCAGGGGGTCTCAGCACCATCGCCAGCTCGGGGCGCGAGATGAGCGCAAAGCCACACCCACCCTTTCCCGTGCGCGCGCCGGACCGTCAGGCGGCCGTCGTGAGCGCTACCGTCACGGCGTGGAACTCCTCGTCTGGATCGACTGCGAGATGACGGGCCTTGATCCGTCTCGCGATCTATTGCTCGAGGTGGCCTGCGTGGTGACCGACGGCGAGCTCAATCAATTGGGCGATGGCATCGACCTCGTCATCTCCGCTCCGGAGCAGGCGCTCCTGGAGATGGACCCGGTCGTGATCAAGATGCACAAGGAGTCCGGGCTGGACAAGGCCGTGCTCGCGTCCACGCTCTCGCTGGCGGACGCCGAGTCGCAGGTGCTGGAATTCATCCGCCAGTACGTTCCGGAGCCCCGCAAGGCCCCCCTGTGCGGCAATTCGATCGGCACCGACCGGAGCTTCATCGCCCGGTACATGCCGGATCTGGATGCCTACCTGCACTACCGCATGGTCGACGTGTCGTCAGTGAAAGAGCTGGCCAGACGGTGGTATCCGCGGGCGTACTACGCGTCGCCGGCCAAGCGCGGAGGCCACCGCGCACTCGCCGACATCATCGAAAGCGTGGAAGAGCTGCGCTACTACCGGGAGGCGATCTTCGTCCCCCAGCCCGGCCCGTCCTCCGAGGAGGCCCGCGCCATCGCCGCCAAGATCCGCGGCGAAGAAGTTGCTGCGCCGCCGGAAGCCGCTTCCTCCGCTTAGACTTCGTTCCGTCCCGTTGGCACGACAGCCGGTTGGACGCACGGTGGGTGTAGCTCAGTTGGCAGAGCACCGGGTTGTGATCCCGGGTGTCGCGGGTTCAAGTCCCGTCACTCACCCCAATCTCTGACCTTTGGTTAGAGCCGCGATTTGCCCCTCGGCCTGGACGATGGGCAAATCCTCAAAGGCGGCCGTCCAGTCCTGTCGACGCAGAGTGGATGGCGCTCGCCCGTCTCGCCGAGCGCTACGGCCCGCTGGTGCTGCACTGGACGCGCAGCGACATCGAGACGTTCATCGTCCAAGACGACCCCACCACCTACCGCTACCGCACCCAGGCTGGTACGACGAGTGCCGGTCCGGTGACCGAAACCCCGACCTCCCCGGACGCGCCGGCGGCTGATCCGCTGAGCGTGCCGATCCCGCGTCTCTAGAAACAGGCTGAGTAAGGGCGATTTGTCGGGTCAGAGCGTCGGACGGTTGAGCCTTGCCGGCCGGTGGCGACGGCCTGCAAGCGGAGTCGGCGGGGCATCAGCGAGCTCGGCAACCCGGCCCAGAATCTTGTCCAGCAGACCAAGCAACTGCACGCGTTCGTCCGAGGTGAGCCGGTCGAGCGCGTTGAGCTCGAGAGTCCGGGCGCCGGCGAGGAACCGATCGGCCACGGCCCGTCCCTCTTCGGTGATTTCGACGAGCGTGCTCCTGCCGTCGTCAGGATTGGGCATCCGCCGTGCCCAGCCGCGACGTTCGAGGAGGTCGAGGGTCGCCGTCGTGCTGGCCGACGCCACCAGAACGCGTTCGCTGATCTGCGATGGCGTGAGCGGCTCCCCGCTGCCGTCAAGGACGGCGAGCATCGTCGCCGCCGGCTGCGTAACCCCGAAGCTGGCAACGACGCAGCGGTCGAGCTCAAGCAGCGCTGCGGTGCCGGCCCGCACCAACGATGCGTACGCCTCGGTGCTGGCGGCGTCGCCGTCTGGGTACTCCACGTCGAAATCAGGGTCCACCCTGACGACGCCCAGCTTGGCCGGGGAGGGACGAGTGCCCTGCCCCGACCGCCGGCGATACGGCTCAGGCAACGGCGAAGATTTCGATCCGCGGCGGTCCGGCCACGCCCGCGCGTCCCATGCCTGACTTGAGCTCGGGATCGTTGGCGAAGCTCTCGGCCTGCTCAACGGTCGGGAAGTCGTGGGTGATGAACACATCGTTGGCATCGGCGGGCAATTGAAAGACGCGTGCCGCCGTGCACCCGTGCGTGGCCCTCAACGGCTCGAGCTCCTCGTAGACCACCCGCCAGCCGGCGTAGTCGTTGACCTTGTGACGCACGACGAGCGTTGCGGTCATTTTGTAGTCCTCTCACCCAGCGGAGCGATCTGCTTCCTGGGGACGGACCATAGAACTTAATTTAGTTCTGAGACAAGATACTTCGGAGGTTCAGATCAGACTCTGAGGATCAAGGACTCGCGGCCGCGTCCAAGCGCCATGTGAGCCGCGCGTTACGGTGCTCGGCATCGGCGCCGAGCCGCGGCAAGCCGGCTGGACGGAGGAGGAACTGTGAGTCAGGTGCGCGGCGCGGGAGCATCAGCGGTACCCGAGGGCCCGCTGTACGTCCCGAACGATGAGCAGCTGATGCGCTACGACGTACTCCCTGGTGGCAACGTCGAAGGCACCCGCCGAGCAGTCGCGAACGGCATCGCCGCCACCAGCACCATGGTGAATCGGCTCGAAATGCCTCCGGGCCAGAGCAGTCCGCCGCGCCGGTTCACCGGCGATCACGTGATCTATCACCTGGAAGGCACGGTCGAGTGGGATGTCGACGGAGTGCCCTATCGGCTCAGTCCGGGTGACATCCTCTACTTCCCGCCCGGTACGACGTACTCCTACTCAAACGTCGGCAGCGAACTCGCCCGGTTCATCGACGTCGCCGGACGCGTTGACGATTGGCCGCCGAGCATGTTGTACGCCGATGGCACCGAGATCTCGTCCGGCACGCTGAACCAACTGTTCAACTGACCGGCCGCGGTCTGATCGCTGGACCCGAGGAGATCGTCAATGCACGAAGAGCTGATCCAGGCACTGCGCAGCGTCCAGGCAGCCCTCGGCGACCCCGTCGACCAGCTGGACGAAACGCAAGCGGCGATCGCGGACCGCTTGCTCGATGACATCGAAGTCCTACTCGATGCTCTCAGCGCCGATGACTGATACCGCCTCCAGCTGGGCCCGCTCTGGTCCTAAGGTCGGTGGGGTGAACTCAGAACGCGACGACGACCAGGACGATCTGAGGGCAGCGACGGCGCGATTGCGCGAGCTCCGCCTGAGCATCGACAACATGGATGCGGCGCTTGTCCACCTTTTGGCGGAGCGGTTCAAGATCACCCAACAGGTGGGGCTGCTCAAGGCGGAGCACGGCCTTCCTCCGGCGGACCCCCAACGTGAGGCGGAGCAGGTCGATCGCCTGCGCGCCCTGGCCGTCGAGTCCAATCTCGATCCGGAGTTCGCGGAGAAGTTCCTCAACTTCATCATTGCCGAGGTCGTACGTCACCACGAGTCGATCGCGGCCCGCAGCCCGCGGTGAGCGCGTCCTCGGAATCAGTGCCAATCGCTGATCTTGACGTCGCGGGGGTCAGGACTGCCGGTGCCGGTCTCCAGCAACGATTTCAGGCTCATGAGAAACGTGGCCCACTTCGTGCTGCAGTGATACATGAATTCGACCGGCTCCCTCCAGCCGACGTGGCGGAAAAGGACGATGGTCCATTCGGCTTCCTGCTTGATCTCCCAGTTCACCGTCGTGCCGATCCATTCGACCGGGCCGTCCACGACCAGCCATTGGACAAGCTCGGCCGGTACGAGTTCGACCACCTGCATGTCGAAACCGCCTGGCCCGAAGCGAAACTCGATCACCCCGCCGATGTCGACGGAGCCTTTCGTGTCACTGGCCCACCAGCCGGAGAGGCCGTCGAGAGTGGTTAACGCGTCGTAGACCTTGTCCGGAGACGAGTCCTTGACGCCGATTCTGTGCAGGATGTCGACCATTTCCTACTCCTTCGTCTTGCCTCGATTGGTTGGGTTTTGAGCGGTGTGAGATGGGGTTCGCGCAATCGCCTCGGCGATCCGCTTGATGCGCCGCAGTCGGGCGTCCCAGGCCGTCCCGACCGCAGCCAGCTGGGCGACTGCGCGGGCGAACTGTGCGTCGTCAACCCGGTAGCGCCTTTCGCGGCCAGCGGGGGTGACCTGGACCAGGCCGGCGCGGTCCAGCACGGCGAGATGCTTGGCGACCGCTTGCCGCGTCACCGGCAGGTGCTCGCTGAGACCGGTGGCCGTCGCCGTGCCGTCGGCCAGCAGCAGATCGAGCATCCGACGACGCGTCGGATCTCCGATCGCCGACCAGAGATCGTCGTCGACCATGACCGTCACGACCGTCATGACGACGACACCAGCCGGGCGACGTACGCCCCAAGACGCGGGATGAAGTAATCCCACCCCTCGACGTGCTCCTGATACGCCTGCTCAAGAACGGCCCCCTCCCAGCCGCGCTCGCGAAAGCCGCTCTCGGTCATCCGCAGCCGCGTCCCCTCCCCCGCCGGCTCGAGGTCGAACGTCACGAGCAGCGAATTGCTCGCACCTGGCAGCTCGCCTGCCGCAGAGCCCCAGCGGAACGAGAAGCGGTGCGGTGGCTCGACTTCGACGACTTTGAACGCGACGGCCTGGACCTCTCCCGGCGAACCGCCATGGAAGACGATCTGACCGGTAGCACCGACCGACGGCTCGAGCTCCGCCTCGTCGGGCCACCACTCCTGGAGATGCTCCGGCCGGCTGACGACCTCGAAGACAATCTCGGGAGAGGCGTCCACGTGGATCTCGCGTTCGATGCTTCCGTATTCCATGACAACTCGCTTTCTGCAACCCTTGGTTGCGCATCACGGTAGTTCACGAAATCCAGAGACGCAACCTTTCGTTGCGCGTGGGTTGGCGGTTGCGGACAGCCGAAACCGCGCAGGTAACTTGAGACGCGATGAGCACGGCCACGCCAGACTCGAGATCACGCGGGTCGCATGTTGCCGATAGCCACGACCTGATCCGGGTGCTCGGCGCGCGGGTGAACAACCTCAAGGGCTTCAGCATCGAGATCCCCAAGCGCCGGCTGACGTTCTTCACCGGGGTCTCCGGGTCGGGCAAGAGCTCGCTGGTGTTCGGCACGATCGCCGCGGAGTCACAGCGGCTGATCAACGAGACGTACAGCGCCTTCGTGCAGGGCTTCATGCCGACGCTGGCGCGGCCCGACGTCGACGTGCTCGAGGGGCTGACGACCGCGATCATCGTCGACCAGGAGCGGATGGGCTCCGACCCACGCTCGACGGTTGGCACGGCGACCGACGCGAACGCCATGCTGCGGATCCTGTTCAGCCGGCTGGGGAAGCCGCACATCGGCTCGCCGCAGGCGTTCTCCTTCAACGTCGCGTCAATCTCCGGTGCCGGCGCCGTCACCATCGAACGCAGCGGCCGCACCACGAAGGAGCGGCGAAGCTTCAGCATCCTCGGAGGGATGTGCCCCCGCTGCGAGGGCCGGGGCGCCGTCAACGACATCGACCTCTCTCAGCTCTACGACGACACCAAGTCGCTGAATGCTGGTGCGCTAACCATCCCGGGCTACAGCAAAGACGGCTGGTTCGGCCGGATCTTCAGCGGCTGCGGCTTTTTCGACCCGGACAAGCCGATCAGCAAGTTCACCAAGAAGGAGCTCGACAGCCTCCTCCACAAGGAGCCCACCAAGATCAAGGTCGACGGCATCAACCTGACCTACGAGGGGCTGATCCCCAGGATCCAGAAGTCGATGCTCTCCAAGGACATCGACTCGTTGCAGCCCCATATCCGGGCTTTCGTGGAGCGGGCAGTCACGTTCACCACGTGCCCCGAATGCGAGGGCAGCCGGCTCAGCGACGCGGCCCGGTCGTCGAAGATCAAGGGGGTCAATATCGCTGACGCCTGCGCCATGCAGATCAGCGACCTCGCCGAATGGGTGGCAGATCTGGACGAACCCGCCGTCGGGCCGCTGCTCGAATCACTGGGACAGACGCTGGATTCGTTTGTCGAGATCGGCTTGGGCTATCTCAGCCTCGAACGACCATCGGGCACGCTGTCGGGCGGCGAAGCCCAACGCACGAAGATGATTCGCCACCTCGGCTCTTCGCTGACGGACGTCACCTATGTCTTCGACGAGCCGACGATCGGGCTGCATCCACATGACATCCAGCGCATGAACAACCTGCTGCTGCAGCTGCGCGACAAGGGCAACACGGTGCTGGTCGTGGAGCACAAGCCGGAGGCGATCGCCATCGCCGAGCACGTCGTCGATCTCGGCCCGGGTGCCGGCGCCGGCGGCGGCGAGGTGGTGTTCGAGGGCACCGTCGAGGAGTTGCGGGCCAGTGGCACCGTCACCGGTCGGCACTTGGACGACCGCGCCACCGTTAAGCCGTCGGTGCGGACTCCCTCAGGAGCCCTGCAGGTGCGCGGCGCTCGTACGCACAACCTGCGGGACATCGACGTCGACATCCCGCTCGGGGTGCTGGTCGTCGTCACGGGAGTAGCGGGCTCCGGCAAGAGTTCCCTCATCGGCGGCTCGGTATCGGGCCAGGACTCGGTGGTGTCGGTCGATCAGGCAGCGATCAAAGGTTCGCGCCGGAGCAACCCGGCGACCTACACCGGGCTGCTGGATCCGATCCGCAAGGCCTTCGCCAAGGCCAACGGCGTGAAGCCGGCACTTTTCAGCGCCAATTCCGAGGGAGCTTGCCCCGCCTGCAACGGCGCCGGCGTCATCTACACCGACCTGGCCATGATGGCGGGCGTCGCGACCACCTGCGAGGAGTGCGAGGGAAAGCGGTTCCAGGCCGACGTCCTGGAGTACAAGTTCGTCGGCAAGGACATCACCGAGGTGCTCGCGATGCCGGTCACCGAGGCTGAAGCGTTCTTCGCCGCCGGTGAGGCCAAGACGCCGGCCGCGTACAAGATCCTCAACCGGCTGGCCGACGTCGGACTCGGCTACCTGACGCTTGGCCAGCCGCTCCCCACCCTGTCCGGCGGCGAGCGGCAGCGGCTCAAGCTGGCCACCCATCTGGGCGAGAAGGGCGGCGTCTATGTCCTCGACGAGCCGACGGCGGGCCTGCACCTTGCTGACGTCGAGCAGTTGATCGGCCTGCTGGACAGGCTCGTCGACGCCGGCAAGTCGGTGATCGTCATCGAGCACCACCAGGCCGTGATGGCGCACGCCGACTGGATCGTCGATCTGGGCCCCGGCGCGGGCCACGACGGCGGCCGGATCGTCTTCGAGGGCACCCCCGCCGATCTGGTGGCAGCCCGTTCCACGCTGACCGGCCAGCACCTGGCAGCGTATGTGGGCAGCTGAGCAAAGCCGGCGGGCATCTTACCTTCGGCGAACATCACAAAATGATCACGCTTCGTAGGCGATGGCCTGCATTCTCAGCCGACTCCGATTAACGCATCGGACGCTATAGTTCCTGTTCAGCAGTAGCGGGCCGGATCCGGTGGCCATCAGTCGCACTTACGACACAGATGCGCTAAGTGACGAACAGGCAAGTGTGAACCGCGTTATGTTGCCATCAAGATCACGGCTGGCGCGACCGGTACCGGCTCGTGCTTCCCGCGCCTCCATACCGTTCAGGCGCCTCGTCACCCGGAGGGGTCTTGGCTCGTCACGCAGCGCCGCCCAAACATCGCCGGTGGTGGATTGCGGCGGCGACCGTTCTGGTCGTCGCAGTGGCCGCCGTCGCCGTCGTGCTCGTGGCGTCGCCCGGCGGCAAGAACGTCCGCCGACCGCCTTCACGGCGTCGCCCATCAGCCTCGAGTCCGTCGACGAATCCGTGCCCGCACCGGGTGACCGTTCGGGTGGTTGCTGCGTCCGGCATCGCCCCCGTGGTGCGCAGCGTCGCCAGCCACACCTGCGTCGACGCGACGGTCACGGTCAACGACGACTCCGCCGCAGGCCGTGGCACTGCTGAAGCAGGGCAAGGCGGACGTCTGGATTCCGGACAGTCGGGTCCGGGCGATCCTGGCCGGGACCTCGGCCGCGGCCGCAGCACCCAGCATCGCGGTCAGCCCCATCGTGATCGCTGCCAATTCCGGCCTGAACACCAGCTCGCTTCAGCGGCAATACCCCGTTGAGTTGGTCGTCGCTGCTCAACCAGAGCTCGCTGTCGCCCCTTCACGTCGAGATTCAGAACAGCGCCACCTCGTCGACCGCGCTGGTCGTGGCTTCCGCGCTCAACGGACTCGCCCTGACCGCCACCGGCGACAGGTACCTCGGTCTGGCATCTACAGCCGTGGCGTCGACGATCATGCAGCCGGCGAAAGCCGGCCACATCTCCACCTCCGCCCTCCGCGTCGAGGAGGCGCGGCTGGCCAAGGACCAGCCCGGCACCAAGATCCTGGACATGACCGGCGGGTACCCCCAGTTGGATTACCCGTTGGTGGCCCGACCCACCGCCGGCCCCACGGTCAAGGCTGCGACCGCCCAGCTGCTGCGGGCACTGCAGGGTGCTTCCGGTGACGCCGCGCGCAAGCAGCAAGGGCTGCTCAACCCCGGCACGCGTCGCGGTCGAGCCCGGTGACTACGCGGGCACGCGCGGCGGCGTCCTCATCCCGGTACCGAGCGTGAGTTCGATCCCGACCCTCTACGCCATCGCTGATGCCGGCGCCGCAGCACGGCAATACGCTCGCCGTGCTCGACATCTCCGGGTCGATGGCCGATCCCGCCGGGCCAGGACAAGCGTCCAAGATGGCGGCGGTCCAGAACTCCGCCAAGGTGGCGGTGCAGCTGCTGTCTCCGCAGACCCGGCTGGGGCTGTGGGAATTCACCTACCAGCTCGATCCCGCCGCGTGACTACCGACAGGTCGTGCCGATGGCGCCGTTGTCGAGCAATCGCACGAGCCTGCTCAACACGGTCGACGCCGCGACGCCGATACCCACCGGCGGCACCAGCCTTTACCGCACCGTGCTCAACGCCTACCAGTACGTCCAGGCCAACTGGAAGGCCGAACTACTCCAACACCGTCATCGTCTTCACCGACGGCAAGGACGAGACCGACCCAGGCGCTCCGAGCCTGGCCGACGTGCAGGCCCAGTTGAAGGCCATCCAAGACCCGGCCCGCCCGATCCAGCTGATCATGCTGGGCTACGGCGAGGCCGATATCGCCGCGATGAACTCGCTGACCGGCACCGTCGGGGGCGTGGTCTACCACATCAACAGTGCCACCCAAATCGTGGGCGCTTTCATCGATTCGATTTCCCGGTCGGTGCTGCACTCGCTGGGCCAGTCCTGAGCCGCTGGCTCAGCTGCGGTCAGAATCGGCGGCCTGCCCTACCCGGTCGGATGAATCACCACGTTGAAGAGGGTCGACTCGGCATCGTCGCCGGACACGACCAGCTCGATCGCCCGCCGACCTTCGAGTAGGGCTAGGTCGTCCTTACCGAGCCTGACGATGATTTCCCAGCGGCCGGCTTGCTTCGAGGCAGTTGCGGTGGTGTTCATTGGCAGAGGCTAGGAGAGCGATCATGCTTTGACAACTTCTCCACCACCAGATCCGCCGCCGTGTCAGCGCCGCAGGATCAGGTCAGCGAACAGGTCGGCCGACGCGGTCAGCCGATTCACGTCGCCAGTGAGCAGCAGGTCAAGCAACAAGCCGCGGGTGGCTGCCACGGACAACCGCGCCCTCGCCTTCGCCTCGCGAGCACTGAACCCCAGCTGGACGAACATCGCGGTGACCGGCTCGTCCCACGCGGCAATCACCGACGCCCGAAACGACGCGGTCCAGGGCCGCTCATGAAGGGCGTCCGCGTAGATCTCGAAGAACAGTCGCTCCGCCTCAGCGAGCTGCGGATCAGCGAGGTGTCGCCAGAAAGTGCGGCTGGCTGCGGCGGGATCGCCGGCATCCGCCAGCTCGGCCAGGACCTCCCGCTGCGCCGTCTCCACGCGGGCGACGATGGCGGCCAACAGCCCTGCAGGGAATCGAAGTGGTAGATCAGCATCCGGTGGCTGGTGCCGACGCCGGCTGCGATCTCGCGCAGGCTGTGGGAGCCAAAACCGTTGCGCTGCAGCCACTCCTGGCAGCGGTCGAGAAGTTCCTCGCGCGCACTCACACTCGAGGCGCTGCCTCAGCCGCCGCCTTCATCCCGGCGGCTTCGAGCCCGACGTACTGACGCACGCGACGCCCGGTCAGCAGATCGGCCAGGAATGAGAGCGGTCCGGCGCCTTTCGCGGCGAGATCAAGCCGGGTGCGGCCGTCGTCCAGACCGGTGAGCGTGTGCTTGCCGATGACGACGACCCCGGGCATCCGCGCTGCCCAGGTGAAGCTCTGCTCGGGGACCAGCTCGCTGACGGTCCAGACCATCGGTCTCAGCTTGGGCTGCTCGACGTGGGCCGAGCTGCCCACCCGGAGCGGGCCTTCATCGAGGCGTCGTACGGAATCGATGGAGTCCGTCCAATTCGGCCAGGACTCCACGTCGACAAGAACCTCCCAGACCCTGGAGAAAGGGGCGTCGATGTCAGTACTCGCATAAGAGTGACTCATGTACCAAATGGTACATGAGTCACTCGCGGACCCGCTAGGGCTCGACGAGATTCAGCATCGTCTCGCGGCGGACCCCGTCATATTTCATGGCCTCGGCTCCCGCTTCGGACTCCATCACCGCCTGAAACGCCGCCATGTCGGGGATGTCGACGATCAGACCAACCCGGTTCGAACCGGTCGGGTCGATGAACGTACGCACAGTGATGCCCAGAGACCCGAAGACCTCTTCCCGACGCGGAGATTTGACCCAGTGGTCGACGTCATCAACCTCATGGAAAACCAACATAGTTGTCACAGTTCGCCCTGCTTTCCTTAGGATTTACGGGAATGCTTATTTCATGCTTTCCAGGCTCGGAAGGCGGGTTCGTTTATATGCCGAACAAGGTCGTTTAGATAGTGGCGCTTCTGATGTCACACCGGAAGGTGCTGCGTCGTCTTCAAGGAGAACCCGCCGCAACCACGACCCGGAGACACGCAGCCATGACCACCCTCACCTTCACCCGACACGGCACCGGAGCACCTCTCGTTCTTCTGCACGGCATTGGCTCCTCGCGCGACGCTTGGGAGCCAGTGCTGGCGACGCTTGCCGATCAATTCGACGTCATTGCTGTCGATCTCCCCGGATTCGGCGGCTCGCCTCAGTTGCCGTCGGGTGGCGAGCCGACTCCGGCAGCCCTGGCGGCAAGCGTTGCCGATTTCCTCGACACGATCGAAGCTGCGGACCCCCATGTGGCGGGCAACTCGCTCGGCGGATGGGTGGCACTTGAGCTGGCCAAAATCCGCCCCGTCACGTCATTGACGCTGCTGTCACCAGCCGGCCTCTGGAGGGACCGGACGCCGATCTACTGCCGCGTCAGCCTGCGAGCTTCGCGATGGCTGGCACGCAACGCCACCGGTCTCCTGGGTCGGCTCATGCGATTTCGGCTCGGGCGTCTCCTGGTCCTCGGCCAGACCCATGGGCGTCCCACCCAACTCGCTCCGGAGTACGCCCGAGCCGTTATCAGCACCATGGCCGCCGGTCCCGGCTTCGAGCCCACGCTGAACGCAACCACCAACCGTCGCTACCGCGGACCGTCGGCAGATGTCTCGGTGACCCTTGCGTTCGGCTCCCGGGACCGGTTGCTGCACAAGCACCAGTCACGGCACGTCGAAGAACTGCCGCCGAACACCCAACTCGAGGCGCTTCCCCGCTGTGGCCATGTCCCGATGGCAGATGACCCCGTGGCGGTGGCCGCACTCATCGCCTCATCGACTAGGCGCGGATCTCCTCATTCGCCGAACATTGCGGTGGCTTCGGCACTTTCGTGCTCATGACACCAGGGTCAGCGGATCCCGACGATTGCCACCTCGTACGTCGTCATGCCGGTGATTTCGATGCCCCGCTCGGCGCAGGCATCACGGATCCAGGCCGTCGCCGTCAGGGCGGCATCCACATCCCCCTGGCTGGCATAGGACGTCATGCCGGCCGCGAACCCGCTCGCCCGGTCGATCGCCAGGACATAGCTGACGTAACCCGGCAGATCACGCAGTTCCGGAAGGACCTTCTCGGTGGCCCATGAGGTGTTTTCGGCCGCTTGAGCCGGGTTGGTCTTCATGCGCAGCAGCCGCATCGGCTCGCCCACCTTGTTGGCCCGCGCCTGATCGACGACCACCGCTTCCAGCCGCTCGACAATCACCAGGCCGTTGACGAGCGCCGCGGCCTGATCTCGATGGCCGCTGACCACCGACTCGCTGGCATCGAGCGATTGGACGTCGTCCCAGACGGTGATGACGAGCGCCTCACCGGTCTCCCGGTTGACCCACATACCCAAGCCACGGCCGCCGGGCAGCGCGTCGACCGCCGGCAGCACCTCGTCTCGCACATACGCGACGCCCTCGTCCAGCCGGGAAGGATCTCCCTCGACGAAGGAAAAACGGCCGATCATGATGACCCCCATCTCTTCCTGCCTTACGGCAGCAGACCCGCGGGCAGCCTCCTCCATGGGTCGAGCGACGTCGTGACCAAAAGGAACTAGTCCGCGGCGCCAGCGCGTCGGGTCCTAGGGTTCGATCCGTGAACGCGATCGAGGTTGACGTCACGGAGGCCGTCGGCGAGACGGCACAGCTCACCGGCTCCTTCTATCCAGCCCCACGGCCTGCAAGTGCGCAGCCACTGCTGGTGTGCCTTCCCGGCGGGACGTACAACCGCGACTACTTCGATCTGGGTGTCCCGGGATACAGCTTCGTCGAACACCTGCAGCAGCGCGGCTACGGCCTGGTCACCTTCGACCAGTTGGGCACCGGCGGCAGCACCTGGCCCGAGCGTGAGATCAGCCTGGCCGATCAGGCGACAGCAGTGGCGTCAGCCGTGCGCCAGCTGCCGGGCGTCACCGGCCACTCAGGTCCTTGCATCGGCATCGGACACTCGATGGGCGGCTACGTGGCCATGCTTGCCCAGCAGATCGACCGCACCTACCTGGCGCTGGCGATCCTTGGCACCACGAACCAGTGGGTCGAGCCGCTCGGTCTACCGCAGGAGTTGATCGACACGGCAGCGACCCGGGCCGGCCGTGACGCGTTGGTGGAACAGCTGGCGCGCGCGATGCCGGAGCCGTACGTCGAGGCTGATCGCACTCCCCTGTTGGGTTGGTTTCACCTTGCCGACGTGCCACCCGAGGTCATCGCGCAGGACATCAGGACGACCAGCACGGTCGTCCCGAGCCGCTGCGCAGCGCAAAGTTCCGTCCCGGGAATTATCCGTACCGAAGCGGCCGAGATCACGGTGCCGATCTTTCTCGGCTACGGCGAGGTCGACGTCTCACCGGATCCACGGCGCGAGGTCGAGGCCTTCGCCGGCAGCGATGACATCACGCTGTATCTGCTTGCGGGATCAGGGCATTGCCACAACATGGCGTCGAGCCGCCATCGCTTGTGGGATCGCCTCGCCGGATGGCTGGACGCACTCGGCGAGCGGTCGGCCTACTCGTCCTCGTCCTGATCGCGGACGGATTGACGGTCGGTCGCAGGCGGACGTCGTCGGCGCAACAGGTAGCCGACCACACCGATCGCGATCACCACGACGACAACGACGATCACCACGATGAGGCCGGTGTTGGAACCGGATTTCTTGGCTGCGGTGGACCCGAGGGTGTCGGGCTGGCGAGGTCCGAGTGCGGGCGCCGGTGAGGTCGTTGTAAAGGTGAACTGCCCCGATACGGGGTGGCCGTCGGCGGAGATCACCCGCCAGTCGACGGTGTAGAGCCCGGCAGGCCGGGTGCCCCCGAGAGCTTCCGAAACGGTGTCGTTGAGCACCTTGACGTGGCCGCTGTCGCGCCGGGCTCCGTCGGGACCGACGACGTGAATGTCGGAGTACTCACCGCGCGGCATCTCATTGAAGGTCAGGACGACGACCGCGGGCGCTGACGCGATCCGGCTTGACTCCACCGGAGAGGTCGCGAGCAGCACCGAATGGGCCGCAGGCGGGGGCGGCTGCGAACAGCGTTAGAACGCAGGCGGCGAACAGGACGGCGATGCACTTCAGCGCCTGCCAGGGCTGCAGCGCCTTCATGCCGCACTCTGATCCTGCTGGCGACTGCCCAGCATCACAGGAGCTGAACTGAGATCGTTCGGCCGGGGACGACCCACTGCGCGGGCAGTCCAGATCAGCAGGACGGCGCCCGCAATAGCGATCAGGTGACGCAGCTCGTGCAGCTCGAAGGTGCGGCGGCTGATCAAGTCGATCGTCGCCGTGATGGCCAGCCCTGCCGCCGCCGCGGCGCAGGGCCAAGCGAGGCCGGCCGCCAGCCGTGGACGCATCGCACCGACGGCGAAGGCGACGGCAAGCGCGAGATCAAAGACTCCAAGCTCGTGCATGTCATGCATGTCGATACCTATACCGCGACCGCCGTCAGTCAACTGGGGGATGCTCACGACAAGTTGTCCGGCCGCCATGATGGCAAGCAGCACTGCGCGCAGCGGCGCGGACCAGCTGGCAGTCCGGCCAGGCTTGACGGCGGCGAGGATCGCGGGTGTGAGGTCGTCGGTAGGCGCCCAGCCGGTCATGCGAACGCGCCGGGTCACCTCATGCGCCGCCTCTCGCCAGGCCTGACACCCCGGGCAACGTGCTACATGAAGCTGGAGCAAAGGCTCCGACACATCCGGCGGTTCACCGTCCATACGTGCGGACATGGCTTCACGCGCCTGCAGACAATCCACGGCTAGTAGTGCGGCACAAGGCAGACATAGTTCCAGCCGGGCTGCGAGGTATTTCATTTCGCGGGTGCCGAGATTGGAGAATGGTTGCGGCCGCCGGCATCACATACGTTTTCCTCGTGGATGAACTGACCCGTCTCGCCATCGACGCCGGCCAGGGTCACTCTCACGCGTTGTCGGCAGTGGTCGCTGCGCACGCAGCATGACGTGCAGGCGGCTCTGCGCCCATCTCGTCGACGCGCAGTCGGCGGACGATCTCGCCCAGGAGACCTACCTGCGGGCGGTGCGCCAGCTCAGTCAGTTCCGCGGCGAGGGAACGGTGCGCAGCTGGTTGTTCACGATCGCGCGGCGTACCTGCGCCAGTGAGATCGCCGCCCGGCAACGACGCCGGGACACCTCCCTGGACCTGGCCGTCACGAGCCGGTCATCCGGGAGCGACCACACCTTGCAGGTCGAGCTCGCGATGCTGCTCGAGGCCCTGGACCCTGATCGCCGCGCTGCATTCGTACTGACCCAGATCCTGGGCTGCAGCTACGAGGAGACGGCTCAGATCTGCGGCTGCCCGATCGGCACCATCCGCTCGCGAGTCGCCCGCGCCCGCGATGATCTGATCGGGATCGACTCGCGGGCGGCCGACCGGGTCAGTGGCTCGCGATGACTCCGCCGGCCCAGGCGTTGTACGTCAGATAGCCGTGCTGGAAGTTGATCCGGTGCCCGCCCGGGATGACGTATTCGTCGCTGGTGGGATAGCCGAGCCAGCCGTGCTCCGCGCCCAGTGAAGCCCATACCGTCAAATACAGCAGCGAGACGATGTGCGCACCCGTTTTGGGGCTCCA
Organism: uncultured Actinomycetota bacterium; assembly: GCA_963839015.1. Classification (GTDB taxonomy): domain Bacteria; phylum Actinomycetota; class Actinomycetes; order Frankiales; family Frankiaceae; genus DATAZK01. The sequence goes on from CAWITL010000009.1 coordinate 470,802, forward strand.
GTAGATCGATCCCCAGGTGAACTTGTTGTAGCGACCCACGTTGTCGGCGGTGCGCGTCTCGTCGGTGGTGGGATAGCCAAGCAGGCTCTTCGGGCCGCCGGCAGCGCGGTATTTCGCCAGAATCGCGCCGAGGACTTCGTGCGCCCCCGTTGCCGGGCTCCAGTACAGATACGAGCCGCCAAGGCCGGCGAAGCTGCTCTGCCGGCCAACTCCATCGGGTTCGGTCGCCTCATCGCTGGTGGGGTAACCCAGCGGCCCGCGTTCGGCACCCGTCCCGGCCCATTTCGTACGCACCGGCCCGTAGAGATCGTGGGCGCCGGTCGCCGGACTCCAGTAGATCGAAGCGCCGCCCGACCCCGCGAAACTGTTGTAGGCGCCGACCTTGTCCAAGGACCCGGTCTGATCCGTGGTGGGATAGCCGAGCACGCCGCCGGGGCCACCAAGGCCCTTGTATTTGGCCAGGATCGCACCACGCACGACATGCGCACCGGTCGCGGATGACCAGTAGATCGAACCCCCGCGGAAGTCCTGCGAGAGACCACCACCGGGTGAGGTCGTATCGGCAGCGAGCGGCGTGCTCAGGAAGGAGGCGGCGCCTCCGAGGTGCTGGTAGTAGAGCCAGATCGGGTCTGTCGCGACGACCGCCGCTGACGGGGATGAGGCAGCACCACGGCCGACGGCGTTGACCGCCGCCACCGTGAACGTGTAGCTGACACCAGCGTTGAGACCGGTGATTGTCTGCGTCGTCGCAGTCGTCGAGTACGCGTGTGCAGGCATCGCCACACCGGCCCGGATAGGGGTCACGACGTAGCCGACGACAGGACTGCCGCCATTGCTGGAGGGGGCGGACCAGGAAACCGTTGCCTGATCGCTGCCGGGGGCGGCGGTGACGGCGGTCGGGGCGCTCGGGGTGACCGGATCGATCGAGTCGGCGCCTCCGGAGAAGGCAGCAATTCCGCTCGGGGTGCCCAGCCCGGTCGGCCCGTCGTAGCCCTTGACGGCGCTGCACAGGTAGGCGGAGGAGCACGCGCCGTTCACGCCTGTGGTGACGTCCCAGAGTGACGAGGCGTGCGCGTAGGGCGCCGCGGCTGGATAGTTGGCGTTGGTCACCGACTCCGACAGCGTGTAGACGCCTGCGACGAAGGGCGCGGAGGCGCTGGTGCCCCCGGCGACGAGCCAACCGCTCTGCCCGTCATTCGCGGTGCTGTCGTAGATCGCCACGCCGGTGGCAGGATCGGCGTCCGCCGATACGTCAGCAACCGTTCGTCGCGCGCAGCCGGTGTCGTGCTGCCATGACGGCTTCGGCTCGTAGTCCGAGCAGCCGCTGCCGGTGCCGTCCCAGGCTGACTCCGAGAAGCCGCGGCTGCTGGAATCCTTGGTCAAGCTGGTGCCACCGACGGCGATCACATACGGCGACGCGGCAGGGTACGAGACCCCGAAACCGCTGTCACCCGCGGAAGCGGTGATCGCGACCCCGGGGTGGTTGTAGTAGTCGGTATCCGCCAGCAGCTCAGACGGTGACTCCGGACCCCCGTAGCTGTTGGAGACGGCCGATGCTCCCAGGCTCACGGCGGTATCGACCGCTGTACCGAGGCTGATCTGACTGGTGCTGGACGCCTCGACCAGCAGGATTTTGCAGGTGGGGCACGCCGCGCTCACCATGGCCAGATCGAGATCGATCTCCTGGCCCCAGCTCGTGCTCACGGCTGGCAGGGGCCCGCCCGCGCCATTCTGGTTCACCTTGCTGAAGCAGCCGTTGCCCGTGGTGCATGGCGGGAGGCCGTATTTGGCCCGATAGACCCCCAGGTCGGCTTCGGCACTGGGAAGGTCGAAGGCATCGACGACGGCGACGGTGCGGCCGTCGACGTTTGTGGCCGGCAGCTGGTAGGCAGCCTGCAGGTCAGCCGGCCCGTAGCCCTGAGGTGTTGAACCAGCGCCGACATTGCCGCTGACATTGAGGTCGATGACGGCGTCGCACGAGACCCGGTGCGCCTTGGGGGTCCCACACACCTTGGCGTGCCGGTGAGCTCCGAGGCGGGCCTTCATGGCCGCTCCCGCCACCGCCCGGGATTCGGGAAACCGCCGGTCCGCCGGCTGCAACGTGGAGGGCTTGGAGGGCTGGGCCGGGGACGCTGCGAAACCCGCCGAAGCCTGGGTGGCCGTCACCGATCCGAAAATGCCGATCCCGACCGCGGCAACGACAGCGACGCGAACCCTCCACATCAACGATCCCCGACCTCACTACCGGCGGAATACAGCTTCGCGGAATCATCGACGCACCTTCAAATGAACTGAAGGATCAATCAGCCGACGTGAAAGTCCGCGAGTATCCGGGTGGTGATGGCGAGGGCGTAGCGGCGGGCGCCGGGGCTGTAGACGGGACAGGTGGTCAGGCCGAAGGCGTTGCCGGTAGCCACCTCTTTGACGGGACAGAAATGCCCGCCGTCCGCCTCACGCACCACGACATACTTCGTGCCATTGGGCGGCGACACGTGCACGTCTCCCCCGGCAAACACGGCAGCGTAAAGGTGAAGTGACCGTTGAGCTCGACCGACAGTGCCGCGTTGATGAAGCGGACGCCTTTGCCCGGGTTCTGGGCCGGCAGCTTGGACTCCATCACCCCGAGCGGCGTGTCACCCACGTACAGCGAGGCCTGAGCCTTGTAGATGGGCGTGCTCGCGAAGTAGACCGGGACCCTCGCCTGGGCGGCAATGCCAATGATCGTCTCCGCGTCGGCGTGGTACTTGTTGATCAGCGCCTGGCCGGTGAGGTTCTTTACGCAGGCGGTGTAATTGACACCCGTAAACACGATGACGATGGCCTGTGGGTGGAAACCGCTGCGGTTAGCCGGATTCAACTCGCTGCGTATGTCGGAAAACCAGTCGCACATCGCCGTGCCGGGGAAGGTGTGGTTACGACCGACGGCCTTGCCGCCCAGCCCCAGGAAGAAATTGACGTACGGCGCGCTCTGCATGCCGATCGAATCGCCCCACATCTCCACCCGCAGCGGTGGTTTGGGGGGCGGTGTCGTGCATGCGGACAGCAGCCCGGCAGCGGTCAAAGCGGCCAGCAGCAGGCCTACCAAACGACGCATTGCCTGACTCTAAGCCCGCTGCCCGACGGCGAAGACCCGACGGAAAGGTAAGAGGGTCGTGTCGCCGCGCGTTGGATACGCCTCACGCAGCAAAATCGCCAGCTCCGCTTCGAATTCGGCGCCGTCAGCCGGGGAAAGCACCTCGAGCACCGGACGCAAGCCGGTGCCGCGCAGCCATTCCAGCACCGGATCGTCGCCGGTCAGCACATGCACGTAGGTCGTTTCCCAGACATCGGCCTGCAGCCCCTCGGCCAGCAGGATCCGGGCGTACTCCGCGGGCGAGGACACCATGTCCGGCAGGCGCAGAACCCCCCGCAACCGCGACGACCAGCGGACCGAGGCGGCGAGCTCGCGCATCAACTCGTGGCTCGGAGCAGCACCGTTGCCCGGGACCTGGAAGGCGATCACCCCGCCCTCGGGCAACGATCGCGACCACAGCGCGATCAGGTCGCGATGTTCGGGTAGCCACTGCAGGCAGGCGTTGCTGACGATGAGATCGACCCCGTCGGCACGGAAAGCCGCTACGTCACCGACCTCAAAATCGACGTTCGACCCGATTCGGGAGGCGGTCTCGATCATCTCGGGCGAGGAATCAATCCCGGTGATCTGCGCGGCTGGCCACCGATCAGCAAGCGACGCCGTCAGATTGCCTGGCCCGCAGCCCAAATCGACGATGTGCCGAGGATCGGTGATGGCGACACGTCGTAGCAGATCATCGAACGGGCGCCCCCGCTCGTCGGCGTACCGGGCGTACTGCGCGGGGTCCCACTTCACCGGCGATCCTCCAGCTGACCAGCTGGCCGGCGGACACGACGACAGCCGGCTAGGGCACCATCATGAGCGGGTCTCAGCGGCGGCGCGTAGCTGTTGCGCCAATGGAAGTGCCGAAGACTGAGGTCCCTCGACCACGATCGCCCCCATGGTGGTCGCATCGGCGAATACGCACACCTCGGTGGGGTTGCCGTGCAGGATCGAGGTGCTGCAGGCGGTTTCGCCGCCGTACGTGCCGGTGTCCTGATCGACGAAGTGGACGTTGGGGTTCTCTGCGCTGAACTCCCGCTCAAAGCCCAGCACGTATTCATGCATGCCGGCCGCAGAAAGCGAAGCATTCCCCAGCTCGGCGTAAGCCTTCGGCTGCCCGTCCGGCTCGGCATAGACGCCGACCACGTGAGCCGACGCGAAGGGCCAGGTCCGGTCGGCCTCCTGCTGCAGTTCGTCGGCCCGAGCGCCTTCGATCCTGACGAGCCCGGCAGCGTGCGGGGGCATCTGGAGCGTGGCCGTGGGTGTCGGAATGGTCGACGGCAGCGCCGACACGGGTGTCGAGGTGTGGTCCTTGTGCAACGCCACCGGGACGGCCACGGCGATGGCTACCAGCACCGCAACACCGCCTGCGACGAGGCCGTAAAACGTCCCGCTACGGCCGGCCGGGCGGCGTCCTGCCATGGTGCTCGCGTACGTCGGACGAAACGGCATGGGCGCGGCGGGAGCTGCTGGAGTAGCGGGTGGCGATGCGGCTGTGGAGGCCAGGTTGGCTACCGGCGTGGTCTGCGCGGTCCACCCCTGACCATCCCAGAAGCGCAGGTCTGCCGAACCCGCCGGATCCGGATACCAGCCGGACATCACAGACATGAAGAAGATCTCGACTCAGGTCACATCGTGCTTGAGGGCCGGGCTGACAAATTTCACATCTCACAAGGATGCTTTGGCGAGCGCAGCGCCATACCAGAGCTGTCCGGCGGGCGTGAGATGAATGCCATCCAACGCCCGGACGGTGACCAGCGGCCCGCTCGCCTCACGGCTGGGGTAGGGCGGGCGCTTCCAGACAAAGACATGACCAGGCGTCAAGGAGTCATCGGCGTACGTACTGACCCTCATGTGCAGTTGCGGGCCGACCCGCTTGTACATCGCGACGAGTTCGCGATTGCCGTTGAACGGATACCAACCCGGCGGGAGGTTATCCATGGCCGGCGGGATCACGATGGTGATGGGTTGCGTGGCAAACACGCCCCGCATTTGACGTAGGGAATGCTCATACAGTGCCGTCGCAGACGCTGCCCCACCGGCAATAAACGCTGAAGCGGCGCACGATGCGGTATTGCCGGTGAAGGCCAGCACTACACGCTCCGGATGCAGCGTGGCCTGATCGCTGCGCGCCTGCTTGACCCAGTCACACATTGCGGTGCCGTTGCGGGCGTGAAAGACCAGCCGCTCCCCCGCGACAGCCTTCCCGGCCTGATGAAAGAACTGCTGCGCGGCGACCTCGGACTCCACCGTCAAGCTGTCGCCGTAGACCACGACGACGCGCGTGGCAGGGGTCGTCCGCCCGTGATGGAGCAACACCGCCAGCAGCCCCCCGGTGGCAGCGAGCACCACGAGGCCGATCAGAAATGGCGCGCGGGAGACAACCCGGGAAGGTCTGCTGCTACTGATCGGCCGACATTAGCCCGCCAGGGGCGCTGGACTCAGTGTTGGTGAACCACAACGCCCCGGATGTTGCGCCCCTCGAGCAGATCGGTGACGGCGTCGTTGATGTCGTCGAGGGCATAGCGCCTCGTGATGAGCTCGTCGAGCTTGAGCCGACCGGCTCGGTAGAGGTCGATCTGGCGCAGGATGTCGACGGCCGGGCTGCACATCCCGAAAAGGCAGCCCTGGATGCGCTTTTCCATGCCGGCGAGCATCAGCAGGCTGACCGGAATCCCAGGAGGTGAGTGATGACTGGCCATCCCGGTGACCACGACGGTGCCGCCCTTGGAGATGGCATCGAACCCGGCGGCAGCGTCTTCTCCGGTAGGCCCGTCCATGGTGAGGATCGCCGAGTCGGCGCCCTGCCCATCGGTGATGGACCGGACGAAGTCGGTCGCCTCGGCGATGTCAGCAAAGGAATGCGTGGCACCCAGCTGCTCGGCCATCTCGCGCTTGAACGGCACCGGGTCGACGGCCACGATCGTCGCCGCACCCGACAGCGCCGCTCCCTGCACGGCGTTGATACCGACGCCCCCGACGCCCATCACGATCACGTTGTGACCGGGCCGCACCCCCGCAGCGTTCACGGCGGAGCCGAAGCCGGTGCCGACCCCGCAGCCAAGCAGACACACGACGTCGAGGGGCACCTCTTCCGGCACCTTCACCAGCGAAGCGGCAGGCACCACGCTCCACGGTGAAAACGTCGATATCAGCAGGAATTGGCTGATGTCCTTGCCATCCAGGTGCATGCGATAAGTGCCGTCCATCTGCGGTCCGAGCTGCAGATGGGCCCCCAGCTGGCAGAGGTTCGCGCGTCCGGCGGCGCAATAGCGGCAGCGGCCACAGCTCGGGATGAACGAGGCCACCACGTGGTCGCCGGGCGCGAGGCCTTGGACGCCGGCACCCACCGCCTCGACGACGCCGGCGCCCTCGTGACCGCCGCACATCGGGGTGATTCCGAGGTGCTCGCCGGTCAGGAAGTGCACGTCGCTGTGACAGATCCCGCTGGCCACGAAACGGACCAGCACCTCATGGTCTTTGGGGTCATCGATCTCGACCTCGTGGATCTCATACCGGCCGGGGATCTCCATCAGAAGTGCGGCTCGTGTCGTCAGCGCCATCTCCGCCAGCTCCCTACCAATTCCAGCACCAATTACTACGCCGTGTCGTAGCTACTATGAGGACTGGTCGTGGATGCTATGCAAGCGGAAGGACGACCTTGAAGCGCGGTATGTCTCCCAGTCATGACCGAGGCCGGTCAGGCTCGCTCGAAGCCGAGGTGATGGCCGTTCTGTGGGCGGCGGACGGGCCGCTGACACCGAGCGACGTGCAGCACGGCCTGGGGCGCGAGCTGGCGTACACCACGGTGATGACCACCCTGGCCCGGCTCCACGCCAAAGGCATCGTCGACCGGGAAAAGGCAGGCCGGGCCTATGCGTACACGCCGCTCCAACGCGCCGAGGACCAAGCTGCTCAAACCATGACCGATGTGCTGACCCGAGGCGCTGATCCGGCCGCTGTCCTCACCCGCTTCGTTGATCGGCTGGGGCCGAAGGAAGAGGCACTGCTTCGCCGCCTGCTGGAGCAGGAGCCGGCGGGGCCGGACTCACCAGCAGCCGGCTGATGCATCTGAGCATTTACGTTGCGCTCGCTTCGGCGGCCGGACTGTCACTGGTGTTGCGACCGCTGGCGAGCCGGCTGGCCCCAAGACCGGCAGCCGTCAGCTTGGCCGCCGGCTCTGTTGCCGCCGGGCTCGTCTGGGTCGTCGGGCTGGGGGTACTCACAGTGGCTACGCTCGGCCGGCTGCAGCTGATCGGCGATCTTGGTCGATGGTCGGTCCGGGCGCTCGACGCGCGAGATCCGGTCCCGCCAGCCGCCGGCGTCACGAGTCTCATCGCCCTGGTCTTCGTGGTCGCCAGTCTCGCCGGGGCCGCCCGGCGAATGACCCAAAGCCTGCGCGAGGTGCAGCGAATGCGTCTCGCGACAGCCCGTCGCCGCTGCGGCGATCTGGCGATCATCGACGATCCAGCCCCCGAGGCAATGGCCCTCCCGGGCTGGGGCGGAACCCGGGGACCGGTAGCAAGCCGGGGAAGCATCGTCGTGACCTCGGGGATGCTCAGGGCGTTGAATCCGACCGAACGTGAGGTCATGCTGGCGCACGAGCGCAGCCACCTGCGTAATGGCCATTGGGCATACCGGCTGGCGACCCGCCTCGGCGCGCTACTCCTGCCGCTGTCGGTGCCGCTGATCGAGCGTGGCGATCTGGCCTTGGAGCGCTGGGCTGATGAATACGCCGCAGAGCAGGTCGGCGACCGACGGCTAGCGGCGACGGCAGTGGCCAAAGCGGCACTCGCGACGACGGACCACCACCGCAGTCCGCTGGTACCTGCTTTCTCCGATGGCCCCACCGTTGAGCGTGTCGAGGCGCTACTCATGCCCCGGCGCCCGAGCCGGTGGGGACTGGCGGCTTTCGCCGCCGGGATCAGCATCGTCGCGGTAGCCACGCTGCTGCACGCCGGACACGACCTCGACGCGCTCTTTGACGCCGCTCGATACCTGCAGAGCTCTTAGCCGCGCCCCTAGCCGCCGGGTCCTTGGCGGTCGGAACCTTTAGCCGGCCGAGCCTTTTCCGCCCTAGGGGCGAGGGCACCGGTCTCAACCACCTCCCGGGCGATCTCGCGCAGCTTGACGTGCCGAGTCTGGCTGGCGACCCGCAGCAGGTCGAAGGCCTGCGGCTGCGTCACCTGGTGGCGCGCCATAAGGATGCCGGTGGCGGCGCCGATCGCACGGTTACTGTCCAGCGCGATCGAAAGATCTGCCGCCGCTTGGCGCGCTCGGGTCAGCTCCTCGGTCAATTGGTCGATCAGCGCCAGAGCCGGTGCGTCGTCGTCCAATCGGTCCAGCAGATCGACCAAATCAACCGTCGGAGGAAGCTTGTCGACAGCAATGCCGATGCGGGCCAGCCGTTGGCCGGCGGAAGAAGACGAACCGTCGGGCGTGCCGGTCGACAGCGGCTGTTCTTGGCCCGCAGGCATCACCGGAAAGCTCCGTCAATCTGGGGCTGATGGCCACCCGGGTAGCCCGGCGCCGGTCTCAGCCCACGGCGCACTGTAACGACTGGCCGGACCTGCGGGCAAACGCCGGCTGACCTGACTCTAGGAGCTCAGGCGACGGCCGGCCAGACCCGTCGCTCCAGGGCATGCGGATCATTGACCACTCCACCGTCGTCGGCAAAGACTCTCACCGACCGCGTCCCGCGATCGTAGGCAGGCCATCCCGGGTCTCCCGAACGGGCGAAGCTGACCCAGGCCGCGTGCAGGTCGGCAGCAACTTTGCGTGATGGCTCGGGACCTTCGATCGGCGAATGCCCGAGGTTGTCGAAGATGAACCCGAGGTCCAGCCCGTGGGCAGCGCCCACACCGGGCAGGGGCGACGGCCAGCCGAATTCGTACACAAAGGTCGGCGCAGCCTGGCGGGAGTGGGCGATCTGCAGAGCCGGCACTCGAAAGAGGGCGTCCCGCATCGCGGCCGCGAGCACGTGGGAGGGGGCCGGATCGGTAGCCGCATACGCCTCGTAGGCCTCCGGCGAGGCGCCGAACATCTGCAGATACGAGCGGGCACGCTCGGCCGTCGATGCGTCGCCAGGTCCATCGGTTGCGACGAGCGCGAGCATCTCGTCACTGGTGCAGCCGATCATGAGGTCGACCCCGGCCCCAGCCCCGGCCAGCACGAGATCAAGCGGTCGCTGGCTGAGCAGCTCCCCGTCGTGGCTCGTGGTGAATGGCATTCCCGCTGCGACCGTGGTGAGCCCCCACCGGCGCGGGTCAGGCTTGGCTGCCATATCGAGGAAGGCGAGCTTGGCAAGGTTGGCGAGACGCTGCGGCTCGACGCCGGCCAGCGAGGCGGCGGTGGGCTCTGCCCCCGCCTCCGCTGCAATCTGGGCGGTCACCAGGGCGGCGTCGGCCGGGGCGAGTGAGGCCGTGAGGGCAGCGCTGGCGATACCGGCCCGGCGGAAGAGCCCGCGATCCAAGGCGAGCAACGCCAGCGTCATGCCGGCCCCCGCCGATTCACCGAAGACGGTGACGTTGTCCGGGTCACCGCCGAAAGCTGCGGCGTTGTCGCGTACCCATTCCAGGGCCAGCAGCACGTCGAGCACGCCGCGGTTGTTGGGGGCGTCGGGCAGGAACGAAAATCCTTCGACGCCCAAGCGGTAGTTCGGCGATACGAAGACCACGCCGTCGCGGGCGAAGCGCGTCCCGTCATACAGAGGCATCGACGAGCTGCCCGAGGTGAACGCCCCGCCGTGGATCCACACCATCACCGGCAGTCCGGACCCGCCCGGGTCCGGCGTCCAGACATTGAGATTCAGGCAATCCTCGCCTGGGATGATCTCGTCTTCCAGAAAGTCCAGCTGGCTCTGCGAATGCTCGGCGTCGGGCTTGGGCGCCGTGGGCCCAAAGGCGGTGGCGTCGCGGACGCCGTCCCACCCTGGCGCGGCTTGCGGCGGGGCGAACCGTAGCTCCCCGAAGGGAGGCTTGCCATAGGGAATGCCGAGGAACCGGGCGATGCCATCGCCCGCCTCCGAGCTGTCGATCGTGCCGCGCAGGGCTCCGGCTTTGGTCTGGGCGATGACGTCGGTCATGGCTACTCCTTGAACACCGGGGAAACGAAGCGCAAGTCAAGCGGTATCAGTCCTGTGCGAGATCAACCAGCTGGCGAATCAGCGCTGGGTCGTGCCCCCCGATGAGGAAGCTCGTGACCGGCGTCTTGCGCCATTCTTCGATGCGCTCTTTGATCCGCCCGGGGGGGCCGATCAGCGAAATCTCGTCAGCAAATGCGTCGGGAACGGCAGCGATCGCTCCCTCACGATCTCCGGCGAAGAAGAGCTCCTGCACGCGCAGGGCCTCCTCCTCATATCCCATCCGCTGCATCAGCTTGGTGTGGTAATTCTGCCCCTTGGCACCCATACCGCCGATGTAGAAGCCGAGCCCGGCCTTCACCGGGTACAGGCCTTCTGCGATGGCCTCCGGCGTGTTTTCAGTGAACTTGACGTTCACCAGGGTCGGAATCTCGAAGCCGGGCTTGGCCGCGGCCAGCTGATCGGCGTAGACCTCCTGGCGGAACGGCGAGTAGTACAACGGCAGCCAGCCGTCGGCGATCTCGGCCGTCTGGGTCACGTTCTTGGGCCCCTCGGCGCCCAGCACGATCGGCAGGTCGGCACGCAACGGGTGGACCATGGAATTGAGCGGCTTGCCGAGATGGGCGCTGCCCGGCCCCTCGTAGGGAAGCTGGTAGAACTCGCCGTCGAAGCTGAGCTTCTCCTCGCGGCGCAGGATGCGGCGGATGATCTCGACGTATTCGCGGGTGCGCGCTAACGGCCGGGCACTCGGCTGGCCATACCAACCCTCGACCACCTGTGGCCCGGACGCACCGAGTCCGAGAATGAACCGGCCACCGGACAGATGGTCCATCGTGATGGCGGCCATCGCCGTCCCGGTCGGAGTACGGGCGGCCATCTGAACGATGCCCGTGCCGATGCGCACCCGCTTCGTGTGCGCAGCGACCCAGGCCGCGTAGGTGAAGGCGTCGTTGCCCCACGACTCCGCCACCCACACCGAGTCCAAGCCGAGATCGTCCACTGCGGCGAGAGTTGCCGCGAGATCTGCGGGTGGGGTGCGCCCCCAGTAGCCAAGCTGTATTCCGACCTTCACAAGGAGCGATCCTGACACAGCTGGGCTCAGCCGATCGCAGCGCCTACCATGCCCGGCACCTGACTGACGGCATCGCGCATCACGCTGGTGATGACGGCCACGCCCGCCTGGTTCGGGTGGATGTGGTCGCCGGCGTCGTAGCGGACCCGCAAACGATCGGTGTTGGGATCTGTGAGTGCGGCGTCCATGTCCGCCACGATCGGATACCGCCGGAGCGCAGCGTTGAGCAGCTGCCGCTGGTGTTCGGCGGCCGCCGTCAGATGGTCACCTCGGGCCGGCACCGTCGCCACGATGAAGGTGGCGTGCATTCGCGCCACCACTGCCGCCGCTCGTTGATATTGGGCGAGGATTGCGGCAGCACTAACGCCGGCCTTGATGTCGTTGCTACCCATCTCGATCATTACTGCAGAGATATCCGGCGCCGACAGGACGTCCCGGGCGAATCGGGACGGCAGCTTCCCGGGTGGGGCCTCGTCGGTGATCCGGTCGCCGATGACGCCGTAGTTCAAGACCACGAGCCGGCCGCCGGTCTGAGCCTCGAGCTGGTCGGTCCAGCGCGCCCCGGAGTTCTGCGGCAGGAAGACTCCGCCGGTCAGCGAGTCGCCGTACACCGCCACGGTTGCCACCGGATCCGGGGCCACCACCTGGACCTCGGAAAGCCAGCGATCCTGACTGAACTGGTCGAAGGGCTTGCCGGACACTGACGTCGCCAGGTCGCCGCGCCCGGGTGCCGTGCAGCCGCCGGTCTCGGAGGACCAGAAGTGCCACGGCGCCGAGACCCCCGCGCCCACCGACACGCTGAGCGCGAGGTCCTGCCCGCGCTTCACAGGCAGATCGACCGGATCGGTCATCACGGCGCCGTTCACCGGAATCGTGACGGACGTGGACCCACCGACGGTGACACCGCGCTGGGTGCTCGGATCCACGCTGAGACCTTTGGTCCGGATTGCCGCAACGAGGTGAGAGAACGTGACGGTGGACGTCGCCGGGTAGTTGATCAGACGGAAGCGGACCTGAGTGCCGCTCAGGTTCACGTGCGCCACGAGGCGGCAGGTCAGCCGACTACCGGGCAGCTCACCCGCGAAATCAAGGCTCAGCGCCCATTCGGCATGCCACGGCGGCGTATCGGCGACCAGCAGCGGGCGACGATCGGGCGTGCGGAACAGAACAGCCGCAGCCACGCCCCCAACCAGGGCCACGGTCAGCGCGATTGCCACGACGGCAGGCTTGCGCCTCAGATAGCTACGAGCTCGCGGTGCCCGGTGAGCGGCGCCCATAAGACGTCATTCGGCCAAACGGGTGACGGGTTGACTCACACCTGGGCTTCGACTGCCTGCAGCAATTCGGCCAGCGGGACCGGACGGCCCAGCAGGTAGCCCTGGCCGAGATCGCATCCGTATTCGCGGAGCCGATCGAGTTGTTCGACGTTTTCGACGCCTTCCGCGACCACTCGCAACCCAAGCCCGGAGGCCAGGTGCACGGTCGAACGCACGATGGCGGCGTCACCGGAATCGGCCGCGATGCCCTGGACGAAGCGCCGATCGATCTTGATCTCGTTCACGGCGAAGCGTTGCAGGAAGCTCAGCGACGAAAAGCCGGTCCCGAAGTCATCGACCGAGAGCTGAACACCCTTGCCGCGAAGGCCTGAGAGCACCTGTTCGACGACTTCGAGCTCACTGACGATGACGGTCTCGGTGATCTCCAGGATGAGCCTGGACGGCGGCAGCTCGTAACGCTCGAGGATCGCCATCACATCGTCGATCAGGCGGGCGTCCATCAGGTTTCGAGCCGACAGGTTCACGGCCATGGTCGGCGGCTCGTCCGGCTGCAGGCGAGCCAGCCCGGACGCCGCCTCGCAGGCCATTTCCAATACGCGCAGCGTGAATTCGCGCACCAGCGGTGACTGTTCGACGACCGGGACGATGTGGCTCGGCCAGAGCAGCCCACGGCGTGGGTGCTGCCAGCGCACGAGCGCCTCATAGCCCACCGTCCGGCCGGTATCGAGGGTCACCTTCGGCTGGTAGTAGAGCTCCAGCTGGCATTCGTCGACGGCGCTCTGGAGCTCGGTCAGCACGATGAGCCGCTCCGCGCTGCCGCGATCGCGCTCGCCCCGATACCTGGCGACTGATCCCGGACGCACCTTGGCCTCATACATCGCCATGTCGGCGTTACGCAGCAGCCCCTCGACGTGCTCGGAGTCAGCCGGACACACCGCGACGCCGAGGCTGCCGCCCACGGACACGCGCAGGCCCTCGAGCAGGAACGGTTCGCGTAGCGCGCCCAAGAGCGAATCGGCGACGGCGGCGGCATCGGCCGGCGAGCTGATGCCCGTCAGCAGCACCCCGAATTCATCGCCGCCCAGCCGGGCCACCAGGTCTTCGCGCCGGACCTGGTCTGACAGCCGTCCGGCGACCTGCTGCAGCAGCACGTCACCTGCCGCGTGGCCGAGTGTGTCATTGACCTGCTTGAAGCGGTCCAGGTCCAGGAGCAGGAGGGCCACGACGTCACCGTCGGCCCGCTGATCGAGCGCGGCAGCGGCCCGGCGCAGCAGCAGGGTGCGGTTAGCAAGGCCGGTCAGCCCGTCGTGGGTGGCTTCGTGCACCTGACGCGACAGCAGCCGGGCATTCACCAGGTGGCTGCTCACGGCATCGGCGAAGGCGGTAAACAGATGGCGCTCGCGCTCGGTGAGCGACTCCTCCGGCGACAGGGCCAGATCCAGCATTCCGAGCATGCCTTCGCGGACCTTGAGCACCTCTCGGGCGCCGCCGACCAGCTCAGCCGGCGCGCTTCGCACCGTGTGATTGGCTTCGCCGAGTTCGCGACGCCATCTCACCCAGGGCGGGCCGGCGACGACGCCGGTAGGGCCTGACATGGGCCCTGACACAGAGATGGCCGGCGCCCGGTCGCGCGAATCGCCCTGCAGCCACAGGGTGGCCCCGGTAGTACGAAACATTCTTTCGGCCCAGGCCAACGCGGCTCGGATGACCTGTTCCTCGTCGCCCCGGTTGAGATCGCCGTTCGCGGCATCAAGCATCCGCCAGGCATCGCGGTCCTGCTGAACTCGTTGGTAGCCCGTATAGATGATGTGCAACGCGACGATGACCGGCGGCAGCACGATCAAGCTTCGCGGGCTCCACCAGGCGAGCCATACGACGGCTGCGGCGAAGATGACATTGCCGAGTGTGGTCAGCAGCCAGATGCCGTTGGCGCTGCGCATCGCCTGGCGCCAGCTGCTCCCGGTCGAGGCCGCGACGATTGCGGACACCGCACAGGCCGTGAACACCGAGAAGGTGAGGCCCGCCAGGATCAGGACGATGAGATTGCGTGGCTGGGCAAGCTCTTCAAGGTCGCCCGCGGTCGGCACCATGAGTGCCACCAAACCGGTGGCCGCCGTGAAGTCGGCGACATTGAATGCCGCCTTGATCAATGGCTTGGGCACGATGCAGTGGGCCACGATCTGACCCAGGCAGGCGGCCATGATGAGCCACGGATCGTGCACCAGGGCGCAACTGGCTAGGACTGCGCCTTCGCCCCACCCAATGGACAAGCGCTCTCCGCGATGCCAGAACGGCAAGCGCAGCAGTTCGCTCATCGCGACCAGGAGCGCTGCCAGCCCAAAGCGCCAGGCGGCGGGAGCGTCTCCACGGTTGAAGAACGCGACCAGGAGAACGGCGAGGCCAAGACCGATCACTACACCTACGACGACGGTTCTCCGCCGTCTGAGGTGCGGTGTGATGGTCATGCTCACCGGCGGCTGCATCCTGACTAGTCGTCGCCCTGGTTCGGCTCTACGACTTCATTGCAGCACAGGATGAACCGTTTACAGAGGGTTCCCACAAACAAACGTTCAGCCAACGCGACTGATTAGCCCCACTGCCAGTGGCTCATGCCAGGTTCCTTTCGGGAGTTTGAACGGGTCGCGAAAGCGACAAAATGCCCCCCGGCTGACATAAACGGCATCCCCGACCGACTGACTCGTCGGTCAGCCGTCGAAGATCACTCCCAGGACCAGTGGCTCATTGCTTGCTCCATATCGAGATCAAATAGTCACTCTGCGTAATCGTTTACGCCTGTGGCACGAGTTAACCCTGCGATCACGGAGATGGCAAATAGCGCTACTTTCTGTTAGCAGTACAGGCTGAAGCCTCAAGTGGCCGTGGCTCTGACCATTGATGCTCGGAAATCTCTCGGCTCAATGATTACAGAGAGTAATAACGCACGGTAATGAGCTGCGCGATGCCAGCCACCGGATGACGGGGCGTGAGGGCCGACACGGTTGGGTACGACGGCGCCATCGGGTCCGCGGATTGTCCAAATGCAAGCCACATCGCTCGCGCTGGGGCAGTCTGACCGGAAAGCCGCCAAAAGCCGCAGAAACCGGTAGCCGCCGGCAGCGCCGACCGAGGGGATGCGTTGACAGATGGCAGAAAATCCTCCGTACCAGCCGCCTCCCGGCGAGCAGCCGCCCTACCAGCCACCACCTCCTGGACCGCCTCCCGGCGGCCAGCCGCCGTACGGACCCCCAGGGGGTGGATATCCCGCGGGGCAGCCCGGCTACCCGCCGCCGCCTCCCCCACCTCCGCCCTATGGGGCGCCGGCGTACGGAGCGCCCTACGGTGGACCGCAGTACGCCGCTGCCGGACCAGCGGGCTTCGGCACCCCACCCGGCTACCAGCGCCCCAAGCGGTGGTACCAGCGCTGGTGGGTCTGGCTGATCATCGTCGTCGTACTGCTTCTCGTCGCCGCGATCGGCTACGGGGTCAACCACGCCAGCGGCTATCAACTGGAGTCCAAGATCAAGGACACCGCCAAGAACCAGGGCATCTCAGTGACCAACGTCAAGTGCCCCAGCACGGTCAATACGGATCAGGGACACATCTACACCTGCACGGCGGACGTGAACGGAGTCCCGAAGTCGCTGCGCATCGACTTCATCGCCGACAAGAAATTCACGATCACCGAGCAGTAGCCCATGTGGCGGGGCCGGTCTCAGCGCCGGCCCCGCCACCCTTCAAGATGTGCGAGTGACAACCCCAGCCAGTCCCCAGGCCAAGCCCCGCCTCGCTATCGATGTCCTACTTCCCTTGGACAAGACGACCGGCCTGCATGAGGCACCCCGGCGGGCCCGCGAGATCGCCGCGACCGGTGTCGACGGGCTTTTCACCTTCGAGGGCCAGCACGACGTCTTCTTCCCCCTCGTCGCCGCGAGCGCGGGCGGCGACCTCGATGTCGATCTCATGACCAACGTGGCAATCGCGTTCCCTCGCAGTCCGATGCACCTGGCCTACGCCGCGTATGACATGCAGACGCTGGCGCGCGGACGCTTCCGCCTCGGCCTTGGCTCCCAGGTGAAGCCGGCGATCCAACGCCGTTACGGGAGCACCTGGGTGCGGCCGGTCGCCCAGATGCGCGAGATCGTGCTGGCGACGAAAGCCATCCTCAACCGCTGGGAAGGCACCGCGCCACTCGACTTCCGCGGCGAGTTCACCACGCACACCCTCATGACGCCGAACTTCGACCCGGGCCCCAACCCTTATGGGCTGCCCAAGATCCACGTCGGTGCCCTCGGGCCGAAGATGACCGAGATGACCGCCGAGGTCGCCGACGGCATCCTGGTCATGCCCTTCAACTCGGCACGTCACTTCGCCGAGCGCTCGCTGCCAGCAATCGACCGCGGCCTGGCCAAAGCCGGACGCACCCGGGACGACCTCGAGATCGTGGTCGAGGCGATCATGGCCGTCGGAGAGACGGACGAAGAGATCGAGGCTGCCAGCCGCGGGGTTCGCGGGCTGCTGTCGTTCTACGGCTCGACGCCGTCCTACCGTCCGGTGCTCGAGGTCGAGGGCTGGGGTGACCTCCAACCTGAGCTGAACGCGATGTCCAAGCGGGGCGAGTGGGCGCAGATGTCGGGCCTGATCACCGATGACATGGTCGACACGATTGCCGTCCGGGGACGACCTGCCGAGTGCGCCGCCGAACTGGTGCGGCGCTTCGGCTCGGCCGCCGACCGCGTCTGCCTCTACTTCCCCGGCTATCCCATCAGTGACGAGGCTCTCGCCCGTCTGGTGGACGAGATCAGGCATGCCGTCGGTTAACGTATGAAGCGGAACTGAGGTTCCGTTTCGCACCGCAGGGCGGTGTGCCGCCGCGCGAAGGGATGTACTCACCGATGGTCCGGGCCAAAAGGACGTCGTATCAGGTCACCTTCGTGGTCCTGATCTCAGGCGTCATGGCCTATTCGCTGCTGCAATCACTGGTGATCCCGGCCATCCCGACGATTCAGCATGACCTGAACACCACGCAGAGCGCCGCCACCTGGCTCGTGACCGGATACCTGCTGTCGGCGTCCATCTGCACCCCGATCCTCGGACGCATCGGCGACGCTTTCGGCAAGGAACGGATGCTGCTTGTCACCTTGGCCGCCCTCGCCGCGGGCACGGCGCTGGCCGCCGTCTCTCACTCGATCGGGCTCCTGATCATCGCGCGGCTTATCCAAGGTGCGGGCGGTGGAGTCCTGCCACTGTCGTTCGGGATCATTCGCGACGAATTCCCCCGCGAGAAGGTCGCCGGCGCCATCGGGTTGTCGGCTGCCATGATCGCTGTCGGCAGCGGGCTCGGCATCACCATCGCCGGCCCGATCGTCACCCACCTCGATTACCACTGGCTGTTCATCATCCCGCTGGTGCTCATCATCCCGGCGGCCGTCGCAACCCATCTTCTGGTGCCGGAATCCCCCGTCCGCACCGCCGGCGGAGTCAGCGTGCGCGGAGCGCTGCTGCTGTCGGGCTGGCTCGTGGCGCTGCTGCTCGGGATCAGTCAGGGCGCGAGTTGGGGATGGCTCTCAATGCGTACCGACGGGCTCTTCGTACTCGCTGCGGTGATCGGCTACTTCTGGGTTCGGGTCGAGTCCCGATCCAAGGCCCCGCTCATCGACATGCAGATGATGCGGCTGCCGGCGGTGTGGACCACGAACCTGACGGCCATCCTGCTGGGCGTCACCATGTATTCGGTGATGGCCTTCCTGCCGGCCTTCATGCAGACACCCACGAGCGCCGGGTACGGCTACGGCGCCAGCATCGTCGAATCCGGTGTGCTGATGCTGCCCTCCAGCATCACGATGTTCGTGATCGGACTCGCGTCAGGCCGGATCGCTGGCCGGTTCGGCTCGAAGTTGCCGGTCGTCGGTGGTGCGCTCGTGGCAGCACTGTCATTCGTGCTGATGGCCGTGGCCCACGGTGCCGCCTGGCAGATGTCCATCGAGACCGGTCTGATGGGCCTGGGGGTCGGCGGCGCCTTCTCCGGCCTGTCCAACCTGGTGGTCGAATCGGTCCCTGACCACCAGACGGGCGTGGCCAGCGGCATGAACGCGAACATCCGCACCATTGGAGGCTCGATCGGCAGCCAGGTCTGTGGCAGCTTCATTGCCGCCGGCATCGTCGGATCGGCGCTGCCCCCTGAATCGGGCTACATCACCGCATTCGTCTTCCTCGCCATCGTCTCCGTCGCGGCGGCCGGTGCTGCGGCCGTCATCCCGCGCACCAACAAGGCTCACGTGCTCGACGAGGACACTGAGACCGAGGCGCTGGCCGACTTCCTGGGCGGCGGCGTACCAGCCACCGCTTGACCCGGCCACTGCTTGACCGAGCGCCGGCTCTAGCCCCCGGTCAGGTCCAGGTTGCGTCTTCGCGGGCGACACGCCGCAAGCAACCCGTGAACACGCAACCCCCGGGGCTTGCCTCAGGCGAGGCGCTCGAAGATGGCGCTCATTCCCTGCCCACCGCCGATGCACATCGTCTCCAGGCCATAACGCGAGCCGCGACGGTCCATCTCGCGCAGCAAGGTCGCCAGGATGCGGCCGCCGGTGGCCCCGACGGGATGGCCGAGCGAGATTCCCGAGCCGTTGACGTTCATGCGCTCGAAGTCCTGCGGGCCGAATCCCCACTCGCGCGTGACGGCGAGCACCTGGGACGCGAAGGCCTCGTTGAGCTCGATCAGATCCATGTCGGCCAACTTCAGGCCGGCCCTCTCCAGCGCCTTCGCGGTGGAAGGGACCGGGCCGATGCCCATGGTCCGGGGTGGCACTCCGGCGACGGCCCAGCTCACCAGCCGGGCGAGCGGTCGCAGCCCGTACTGCTGGGCCTTCTCCGGCGTGGTGACGATGCAGACCGCGGCGCCGTCGTTCTGACCGCTCGAGTTACCGGCGGTCACCGTGGACTCGGCGTCCTGCTTACCCATCACCGGCCGCAGCGAGGCCAGCTTTTCGAGCGTCGTATCCGCGCGGGGGTGCTCGTCAGTGTCGACGACGACGTCGCCCTTGCGCGAAGCGACGGTCACCGGAATGATCTCCTCGGCCAGGCGACCATCCTGCTGAGCAGCCACGGCGCGCTGATGGGAGGCCAGCGCCAGCTCGTCCTGCTCGGCGCGGCCGATGGCGTATTCGCGACGCAGATTTTCTGCGGTTTCGAGCATTCCGCCCGGAACGGGATAGTTCTCGCCGCCGGCGGTGATCCGCCCGCGGGCGAGCCGGTCGGCCAGCAGCACACCTTCGCCCTTCGGGCCCCATCGCAGCAGCGCGTAATACTCGGCCTGCGACATGCTTTCGGCACCGCCCGCCAGCACGAGGTCGTGGGCGCCGGTCTGCACGCACATCGCCGCGAAGGTGATCGCCTGCAGCCCAGATCCGCAACGCCGGTCGAGCTGCAGCCCGCCGACTTCGATCGGAAGGCCCGCGTCGAGCGCCGCCACCCGGCCGATCGCCGGCGCTTCCCCGTTGGGATAGCACTGACCCAGCACGACGTCGTCGACGGCCTCACCAGGCAGCCCGGTACGTTCCAGCAGGCCGCGAATGACGCCGGCCGCCAGGGTCGCTGCGGGCACATCACGAAAAACTCCGCCGTAGCGGCCCACGGGAGTGCGGACCGGCTCGCAGATCACTGCCTCGGGCATGTAAGGCTCCTAACCAGGGAGACACCAGAGTAGGTCAGGAGTCATGAGTGGACGTCTACGAAGCGCTTTATACGACGAGGGCGATGCGCCGCCTGAAGAACGATCCGATCCCCCTCGACGTGCAGGCGAAGATCCTCGACGCCGCGATCCGGGCACCGACCGGCGGCAACTCCCAGAACTGGCGCTTTCTTCTGGTGGATGACCCGACGCTCATCGCGTCGCTGGGGGCGATCTACCGGCGCTGCATCGAACTGCTCTGGTCGTCGTACTACAAAGACCGCCTCGACAAGGCCAAGGCCGAGCCCGATCTCGCCTCGAGCATCGCCGACGTCAAAATGGTGCGATCCGCCCAGCACCTGGCAGACCACTTCGATGAGATTCCCCTGCTGCTCTTCGCCTTCGTGCAGGGCGACAGCTCGGGCGGCTCGATCTTCCCGGCCGTGTGGAGCGCGCAGCTGGCGGCCCGCGCGGAGGGCGTGGGATCGTCGTTGACCCAGGCACTCGCGTTCGAGATGCCGCTGGCGCTCGAGACGCTGGGGGTGCCAGAGGGGCAGAACTGGCTGATGTCGGGCTGCGTCGCCTTCGGTTACCCGACCGGACGGTGGGGGGTTGCAGCCCGGCGCCCGGTAAATGAGGTGGCCTTCCGTAATACCTGGGACGGGCCGCTCGGATTCGAGGTGCCCGAGCCGCTGTGGCCTTGAGGCTGCCAGCGGATTGACCCGGTGGCTACTGGGATTCGGCCCGTAGCGGGTGGTTGATGAAGACGCCCAACGCCGACGCGGTGATGACGCCCTCGGCCCGGATCTCGCCGGTGGCGAAGTGCTTACGTCCCTCCGAATGCGTGTAGCGCGCGGTGACGATGAGCGGTACGCCATAAGGGGTGGCGCCCTTGTAACGAATGTCGAGTCCGGCGGTCATGCCCGATTTGTCGACGGCGGCTGTGGCGAACCCCACCACGTGATCAAGGACGGTGGCCACGACCCCGCCGTGAACCCGTCCCGGCGGACCCACGTGTTGACGTGTCAGCGTGCACCGCGCCCGCACCTCACCAGTCCCGGGATGGGCAACGGCGAAGTAGGACACCTCGTCGTCCGGCGTCAGCCATTGCAGCCGTGCCGCCTGCGGATTCAGCCGCCCGCTTCCCGCCTGCGTGAGGTGCTCGAAATGCTCCGGGTTGTGCTGGACGAGCCAGACCGGGTCCGCCCGCTCGGCCGCAGCGAGCCGCCGTGTCAACATCTCGACTTCGGTAGTGACGGCCGCCCGGACATCTGGCGAGACGTCGGTCATGAGGGTCGCCTCGACGAGATCCCTGACGGCCTCCACAAGCGCGAACGCTTCCGCCGGCACCTGATTGGCAGGCGTCCTGATGCGGGCCAGCCGCAGCCGGTCGAGTGGGCTCAGCGGCGGGTCTGCGGCGGTAGTCAATGCACCTCGTTGGGGACGTGAAAGTGGCGGGCGTAGGGGGCGAAGCGGGCTCGCTCGGTAGCAGCGTCGAGACCGAGCTCGTCGAAGGAATACTCGTGGGCACCGTGCAGGCCGCGAGGGCGGGCTTGCCCGTACTCCCCCATCCTTGCCTTGGCGGCGGCAGAAAGCGGCTGGCCCCAGGTGCCATAGCAGGCCTCCGCGGCAGCTACTGGATCGGCGTTCAAGTCGGCGAAAGCGCCGGAATGCAGCCGCCCCGGCTCCAGCAGCCGCGGATCACTGGGTTCGACCAGGGCGTTCAGGGAACGGACGAAAAGCTGCGAGTGGTAGCGCCCGATCTCCGCCAGATCCACGCGCTCGCTGTGCACCCAGCGCAGGTGCGCAACCAGACTGCTCACCGAGCCCAGCACAGCGAGCGGATCGCGGTGGGTGACGGCGATGCGGGCGTCCGGGTAGACGTCGAGCAGCGTCGACAGCGAGTGAAGGTGGACGGGCGACTTGAGCACCCACTGGGGCCGGGGAGTGCTGCGGCGCTGGAGTAGGGCGAGCACCAGTCGGTGGTAGTCGTAGGCGGGCCGCATGTCGGATTCAGCGAGCCATTTGGTGTAACTCGGCACCTGGTAGCGCACGACGAATTCCTCGGAGCGGAAGGCGAACGACATCGCCGAGAGGCATTCTTTCGGGTTGCGGGCGCCGTACTCGTGGATGGCGTCCAAGCCGGGATCGGCACCGGCAAAGCTCCGCAACTCGGCCTCAGCCAGGTCGATGCGTGCCTGCTCGGCTTCGGCCTGGTCCATCGACTGCGACGGGCGAATCGGCGGCGGGACCGGCAGGTAGAGCTCCCAGCCCAGGGGCGCCCGTAGCGCGGGATCCGACGCGAGCAAAGCATGTAGGACGGTCGTGCCGGTTCGCGGAGCGCCGGTGACCACGAGCGGGCTGACGATCTCCTCCTCCGCCGCTCCCGGATCTTCCTGCAGGTAGCGCGTCACCTGAAGCCGGACCCGGAGCAGGCGCAGCAGGTGACGGCGGGTGAGCCAGCGGCCCAGGACCGAGAGCTCTGCCTCGTTCTCCAGCGCCGGCAGCAGGATCTCCAGCGCCGGACGGAAATCTCCCACCTCGCCGAAGTCGGCGTCGCCACCGTCGTCGATCCCCGCGGATGCGCGCGCCTCGGCGAGCAGGCTCCCGATGGTGAGGGGCAGCCGCGCCACGTCCGTCATGGCGGGCACTCCGCCGGAGTTGACCAGCTGCACCCATCCCGGCCGCTCCGGCCCTTTCCAGCTCACCAGCTGACAGTAACGACAGGGCGCGAGGAGCCAATCGCGCGGACCGGGTGGACAGCATCTGACGGCGCGTCATATAGCTTGCTGCGCTGTGACGAATGACGCTGCCGGAGCCCCCCAGCCCTCCCCCGAGTTGGCGGCCTGGCGGGAATTCTGCCGGGTGCTCAGCGCGACCGGCGAGGCGATTCTCGGACCGGAATATCCCAGTGGTGACCGCGAGCCGGTGGAGGGCATCCGCCATCTCGCGACCTCGACCGCCAACTGGCTGACGACCGCTTTCTCCGCCGAAGCTGACCTTGGCATGTACCGGCTGAACGACCTCCTCACGCCATGGGGCGGCCCTAACGCCGACAACGTCTATCACCACGCGCGAATCGACGATCAGGGCACGTACCGGCTGCGCGGGCGAATGCACAGCTGCCAGGAATTCCTGCTGGCGCTCCGCATCGCGAACATGCATCAGGAGGTCTACGGGACCCTCGGCGAGATCAGTGCCACCGACCTCGGAATCGGGCCGGGCGATGAGGTCGACGTCCTGTTCAGCCCTTCCGGGGAAGGCGGCGTGGCGATACCTGCAGGCGCCCGCATGATCGCCATTCGGGAGTACTACTACGACTGGCAGCAGGACGAGCCGGCGACGCTGATCCTGGAAAGGCTGGACGGCGAGCCGACCCCGGGCGGCGTGGTCGCCGCGTTGAACGACGCCGGCGACCAGGTGCACAGATCGGTCACGTTCTGGAACGACTACATGCACACCGCACGCGGGCGCGGCGTCGACAACACCTTCATCCCGCCCCGGCGCGAGCCCAAGGGGCTGGCGGCGATGCACTACAGCTTCTGCTTCTGGTCGTTGCCGCCGGACGAGGCTCTGGTCGTGCGCTTCACCGAGCCGGTGGCGCGTTATTGGAGCGTTCAGCTTTACCAGCTCGGCTGGTTCGAATGGCTCGACATCGGACGGCCGACGAGTCTGAACCACACGCAGGCTGCCGCCGGGGCCGGTGAAACCGTCACCGTCGTGCTCGCTGGCACCGACCCCGGACTGGCGAACTGGCTCGACACCGAGGGGCGTCCGGAAGGGCTACTCACTTTGCGTTGCGCGTGGCTGTCCGCGGCGGCACCGAAACCGACCACGGAGGTCGTGAAACTGGCGGATCTGGAAGGGGTTTTGGGCCCTGACGAGCCGAGGCTGGATACTGCGGGGCGCACCCGGCAGGTCGAGGAGCGGCGAGCTCACCTGCGGTGGAGGTTTCGGACATGAGCGTGCTTGGCAGGACGCTGCGCGAATCGGCGAGCCGCTTCGGTGACCGCATTGCGCTAGTGCATGCCGGACGTCAGATGACGTATTCGGACGTCGACCGCATGACCGATGAGTTGGCAGCCGGCTTCGCCCGCCGGGGCATCCGCGCCGGTCAGCTCGTGGCGCTGGCCGTCAACGGCAGCCTGGAATACGTGCTGGCCTTCTGCGCACTGGCACGCCTCGATGCCATCACGACCGGGCTCAACCCCCGTTACACCAACGCCGAACGGGCCAAGGTTCTCGAACGTGCCGCTCCCGCCCTCGTCATCGCCTCGCCAGACCTCGCGGCCGACCTACCGCCGGGCCTCGCGGTGCTCGAATGTCCCTGCGACGCAGTAGCTTTCGAGGACATCTGGAGCGGGATGAGGGTGGCCGGCGGTGCGCCACCACCGGGGGCCGACAGCGATGATCTGAGCCTGCCGGAGACCGTCGTCTTCACGTCCGGCACGACCGGACTGCCCAAGGGCGCACTGTTCACCGGCAAGCAGATCGCTGCGATTGCCGCCTTCGACACGGGCGGATCCTGGGGCACCGGAGGCGCACAGCTGATCGCGACGGGGCTCCCCCACATCGGCTTCATGACCAAGCTGGCCGGTTATTTCCAGCTCGGTGCGACGCTGCACATCCTGGACCGCTGGCGCGCCGGCGACGCCCTTCGCGTCCTGGCCGAGCAGCGGGTGCCCTACATCGGCGGCGTCGCTGCGCAGGTCTCCTTACTCATGCAGCACCCGGACTTTCCGAGCTATGACTGGTCTGCGGTGAAAGGGCTCATCGTCGGCGCGGGACCCAGCCCGGCAGCCCTCGTTCGCGAGGCCCGCGAACGCTTCGGCGCCGGCTATTCGGTGCGTTACTCGCTGACGGAATCGGGTGGGATCGGCACCCTGACCGCGTTCGACGCACCCGAGTCAGAGACTTTGGGCTCGGTCGGCAGGCCTCGTCCCGGCACCGAGATCTCCATTCGGGATCCGGAGACCGACGTGGTGCTCGGCGCGGACGAAGTCGGTCGGGTTTGCGTCCGTTCCGCAGCGGTGATGGCGGGCTACTGGCGTGACCCGGACGCGACTGCTGCGGCCCTGGACGATGAAGGCTGGCTACGCACCGGCGACCTCGGTTTCATCGGCGCTGATGGACTTTTGCGCATCACCGGACGCATCGGCGAGATGTACATCCGCGGCGGCTACAACGTCTTCCCCCTCGAGGTCGAGTCGGTGCTGCTCGAGCATCCGGCGGTCGCCTCGGTCGCCGTGACGGCCCGGCCCAGCGATGTGATGGGGGAGATCGGGGTGGCCGTGGTCGTCCCGCGGCCGGGCGAGCCGCCGACGCTGGAGGAGCTGCGGGCGTATGCCGCCGAAAAGCTGGCCGCCTACAAGCTGCCGGAAGCCATCCTGCTCGTCGAGGAGCTCCCGCTCACCAGCATGGACAAGCTGGACCGGCGCGCTTTGAGAGCACTGGCTGCGCAGTGACTCAGACGCCGGCGGTCTCACCGGCGATCAGATCAAGGCTCACGTGGACTCCGCCGGTGAGCTCCGGCGGACAGTCGCTCAGCGCGAGTACGGCGCCAACCATCGACTCCATCGGCTCGAGCTGATCCTCGGTGAGGTCGACCAGCGCAGCGGCCCCTTCGCTCAGCACGCCGGCGCGCGGCTCGACCGTATTGACCCGAATGCCGCTGCCCACCAACTCGGCGGCGAGCGATCGGGTCTGCTGGTTGAGAGCTGCCTTGCTGGAGCCGTAAACCCCGAGGCGGGCGTTGTCAGCGTTCGGACGCATCCGGGCAGAACCGCTGGAAAGATTGACGATCCAGCCCTCACCTGCCGCACGCATCGCCGGGATCGCGGCCTGCGCCAGATCCAGCGGGGCATGGACGTTTACCTCGAACGTGATCCGCCGGCGGTTGAGCGGATATTCGCTGAGAGGGGCGTAGATGGCTGCCGCCGCATTGTTGACCAGAATCTCAATCGGTCCGCCGAGCGCCTCGGCGGCGTCGGAAATGATGTGTGCCCGGTCGGCGTCGGAGGAGATATCGGCGACGATGACCGCGACCTTGCCGCCGTAGGGCTTCATCGCGGCTGCCGTCGTCGTCAGGCTGCCGGCCAGCGTGGCGTGCTTTTCGGCAGTACGCGCCACGATCGCAACGTCAGCGCCTTCCGCGGCGAACGTTTCGGCGATGGCAGCACCGATCCCGCGGCTGGCGCCGGTAACCACGACGCGCCGGCCGGCGAAACGACCTGTCATCTACCGGCTCCGATGCCGAGGCCGATGACCTCCAGCAACTCTTGCCCCGCCCGTTGCGTCACTGCCGCGTGCATCGCCATTCCCGAGCCGTGGAAGGTCCCGGGGAAGGTGTGCAGCTCGACGGGGACGCCCGCCTGCAGCAGGCGTTGGGCGTAGCCGATCCCTTCATCGCGCAGGGGGTCGAGGTCGGCCGTCTGGACATAGGCGGGGGGTAATCCGGAAAGGTCCGCGGCCCGAGCTGGAGCCGCATAGGGCGACGTCTCACGGTCTTCATATCCGGCGCCCAGATAGCGCAGCCACATGCTCTCGGCGGCCGGCCGGTTGAACATCGGAGTCGCGTTGAAGTTCCTGGCTGACCAGCTCGAGAGCGAGTCGTCAGTGACCGGAATCTGCAACGCCTGGAAGCAGATTGCGGGGCCGCCACGATCGCGGGCCATCAGCGTGACGGCAGCGGCGAGCGCCCCTCCGGCGCTCCCTCCGCCGACCGCGATCCGGGCCGGGTCGACGCCGAGCTCGTCGGCATTCGCGTGAACCCATTCCAGAGCTGCGTAGCAGTCTTCAACACCGGCCGGGAACGGATCTTCGGGTGCGAGCCGGTAGTCCACGGAGACGACGACGATGCCGAGCTGCGAGCTGTAGCGGACGTTCGCCGGGTGGTCCATCTTCGCGCTTCCGAAGATGAAGGCGCCGCCGTGGTAATCCACCAGGCAGCCCAACCGACCTTCGGCGTTCTTCGGCTGGTAGATCTTGACCGGCACCTCAGGTGCACCGACCGGGCCGGGGATCGTGCGGTCGGTCAGGGTGACCAGCTCTTCGCCGGGGACGGGTCCCAGACCGGCGCCAAGCATGTCTTCAAGCTGCTTGCGGCCCTCCACCACGTCATCGGTCGTGCCGGGTCGGCAGCAGCGGCACCACGCTGGCGACATCCGGGTCGAGCCACTTCTCCCCCGGGGTCACCGTCGCCTGCTCCGACGTGAGATCCAAGAACCTGGTCAGCGCGGAGAAGCGGCTGTCCTGGACGCGTTGCGAGAGCTTGGCCGTCGGTGCGAGCCCGTCGAACGCGTGAATGGCGCCGGGGACCACGTGCAGCTCGGTCGGGATGCCGGCCTCCATCAGCCGCTGCGCGTATTCGATCGCCTCGTCACGCAGCGGATCGAACTCGGCGGTCGTGATCGCGGCCGGCGGGAGCCCGCTGAGGTCTTTGGCGCGGGCCGGCGCGGCATACGGCGAGGTTTCGGGATCGGCGTCGGGACCGAGGTAGTGGCGCCACATGTGGACGCTGCTCCGGCCATTCCACAACGCGGTGTCCAGGTGGGTACGCATCGAATGCGTGGTCATCCGGTCGTCGAGCACCGGGTAGAGCAGCAGCTGGTAGATGGGTTGGATGCCGCCTTCGTCACGGGCCTTCTGCGCCACGGCAGCCGCCAGCGCCCCACCGGCCGATACGCCCTCCACCACGACGCGGTTCACGTTGATGTCGAGGTGCGAGGCGCCGCTGGTCAGCCAGCGGTAGACCGCGAAGCAATCGGTGATGGCGGCCGGGTGTGGATGCTCAGGCGCCAGTCGGTAGTCCACCGAGACGATCGGCCGGCCGCAAGCGAGCGCCAGCCGCTCGCAGGAGGCATCGTCCTGGTCCAGACTGCCGATGACGAATGCGCCGCCGTGGATGTGCAGGATCACCGCGTCACCGTCGACCCGGCCCTCCGGCTCGTACACGCGCACCGGCACATCGGGATTGCCGTCGGTGCCCGGCACGAGCAGATCGCGCTGACTGACCCTGGGGTCCTGCACCGGCGCCAGCCCAGCCGCTGCCGCCTGCTCGGCGAGCTCCTTGAGCCGCGCCCGCAGAGCGGGCGGGTCGGCAAAAGCGGTGCCCGGATCCGCGAACTCCGGTGGCAGGAAAGAAATGACGGCTTCGAGCTCGGGGTCCATCGTGCTCCCTGGGTGCGGGCCTCACCCGCTGCGTCGCGGGATCAAGCCGACCGTACGCCCGGCCCTTTGACCGCTTCGCAGGAGCTATGTCGAATGCCGGAAGGTGACGCTCATCCGCGGCCCGGCAGCCGCGACCTTTGGCACGCTGTGCTCGTAGTCGTGCTGGGCGGCACCGCCCATCACGAGCAGATCTCCGCCGCCGAGAAAGAACGTCCGCGAAGCCGCCCCCCGGTCGCCGCCGCCCCGCGGACGCAGTCGGAACCGTCGCGGCTCCCCCAGCGAGACGATCGCCACCAGCGGATCGCGAAGCACCTTTCTTACGGTGTCGCCGTGCCACGCGACGCTGTCGGCGCCGCTGCGGTAGAGGTTCACGTGCACCGAATCGAAGGTGAGGCCATACCTCGTCGAAAGGCTCGCACGCAGCGGCTCCAGGGAGGCGGGGAGCTGCTCCCTCGACCAGCCCGTCACCAGCCGGGGCTCCATCACCATCGCGTCGTACATGGGGCGCTCTCGCTGCACCCACTGAGCCGTGCGAGCCAGCTCAGCCATCAGCTCGTCAGGCCCGGGCAGCCAACCCGGGCAATGATCGACCCACGTATGGCGATCGAGCCAGGTGCGGGCCAGCCGCGAATACGACAGCTCAGACGCGTCTTCCCAGCTGGGGAGGGTCGCCTGCCACGCCAGTCGCACCAGCCAAGACTACGCCGCGTTCGCCGATGTGTTCGAAGCAGGCCGCGCGATCCGAAGCTTCGCATCCGGTGCATTTCGGGCCACGATGACGACTCCGCTGATGACGGCGGCGACGGCGAGGACGATGGCCGCGATGGCCCCTGGACCAGCCGACAGATGTTCGTGCAGCAGCGTGACTCCGAGCGTCACAGCGACGATCGGCTCGGTGATGGTGATGGTCGCCAGTGGTGCCGGCAGTGATCCCGCCTGGTAGGCGTTCTGCGTCAGCAGGAAACCGGTGACGCCGCACACGGCGACGGCGGCCAGCGGCCAGCCGAGCGCGTGGTGAAGATCGTTGACGATCGCACTGAGCAGGGGCGAGCAGACCCCGAACAGCGTGCCGGCACACAGCGCCAGCGCCACTGAGCGGACCACCCCCTTGGTCCGGATGGTGCCCAGGAAGAGCGCTGCGACCACTGGGCCGACGAACATCAGAAGCAGCAACCCGTCGTGATGGGTGAGGGTGACGTGTCCGTCCGTCGGCTGGGCGGCGAGGACGAAGGTGACCAAACCGGCGCAGCACAGCAGCGCGCCGCCGATCTCGGCGCGTTTCACCTGCCGCTTGTCGACGGCGGCCGAAATCGGGATGGCCAGGAGCAGGCCTGAGACCAGCAGCGGCTGGACGAGGGCGACAGCACCGAACGCGAGCGCGACCGCTTGCAGAATGAATCCGAAAAGGTCACCGAACGAGCCGGCCCACCACAGCGGTGAGCGCATCAGGCTGAGGAAGAGTCGCGGATTGAGCGCCTGCTCGGTCGGAGCGTCTGATGCGGCATGATGCTGGGCCACAGAGCTCACCGCGAAACACGACGCCGAGACGAGCGCCACCAGGGCCGCGACCAGCACGGGTCTACTGTGCCGCAGACACCGCTGATGCTCGTGCCCAGTGCTCCTTTCGGCGCCGTGTTCTCTGCCCTGTTTCTGCCCCTAACGACGCCACCGGGAGCGACCAGTGCCCAGCGCGACCAGACCGATCAATAGTCACGACCTCCCGGACGGGATGTTCGAGTGGGTCGCCGAGACGGCCGGAGGACGAGTCATCCGCTTGGATCGCCACGTCGCACGGCGCGAGGCCTGGGTCGTCGACGTCGAGCGACCGGATGGCTCGGTGCTGGAGGGGTTCCTGCGACTCGATCGCCATCGCAGCCCGGGCAAGTTCGGGACGCTGGAGAAGGAGAAGTGCATCGTCGCCGCGCTCGCTGACACAGCGGTACCCGTGCCGGCGCTTTACGGATGGAGCGGGGACCTGTCAGGTGCGCTCTTCGAGCGGGTGCCGGGCAGCGGCCATATCGCCGAGTCAGCCACCGCGGATCGCCGCGCGCTCATGGAGGATTTCGTCGATGCCATCGCGGCGCTGCACGTGCTCGACATCGACGAGCTGGGACTTCCGGAGCAGATGAAGCGGCCCGCCACGGCCCGCGAGTGCGCCCTCAACGAGCTCGAGACCATCATCACCGACTGGCGGGCTTTTCTGGACACCTATACCGAGCCACTGCTGACGTACGCCGTGGATTGGCTGCGCCGATTCGCCCCCGAGCAGGTCTCACGGGTGTCACTGCTGCAAGGCGACACGGGACCGGGCAACTTCGTCCACCAAGGCACCCGCGTCAGCGCGGTGGTCGATTGGGAGTGCGGCCATTTCGGCGACCCGCTCGAGGACCTGGGCAATATCTGCGTACGCGAGTTCTGGACGCCGTCAGGCTGCGTCGACCGAGCGTTGTTCGAACGCTATGAGCAGGCGTCGGGCATCCCGGTAGATCTGGCCGCGGTCCGCTACTACCGGGTGCAGCAGAACATGCGCGGCATGATTCCGATCCACGCCATCACGCAGCGGCCGATGCCCCAGGAGCCGCTCGCCTGGTACCTGGCCTACAAGTACGTGGGCGACCGCTCCACGTGCGACGCGATCGCCGAGAGCCTGGGCATCGCGCTGCCGGAGCCCAAGCTGCCCGCCAGTGACGACCCGTCGGGGCTCGGGTTGCTCGCGGACGCCGCCTGCTATGCGCTCGAGCACGACATAGCCCCGGCAGTCGAGGACCCTTTTGCCCGCAGCCGGGTGTCGGACGCGCAGGTGCTGGTGGCGTGCGTCGACCGGTTACGCCAATTCGGCGGCGCCGTCGACGACCTCGAACGCGACGAGCTCGCCGCACTGCTCGGGCGGCGACCCACATCCACGGACGAGGGACTTCGCCAGCTCGACGCGGGCATCCGCGAGCATCGCTATGCGGATGAGGATCTGGTGCCCTACCTCGCCGGCCGAGCCCAGCGCCTCGAGTGGCTGTACGCACCCGCCGCCAAGTCATTCGCCAACCCACACTGGGCCGCGCTGGACTGACAGCGTGGTGTCAGCGGGCTCTCAGCCTAGCCGGCTGCCGGCGGCCTGCATGGTAGGTTTTTCGTCACGCGCCGTTAGCTCAATTGGCAGAGCAGCAGACTCTTAATCTGCGGGTTCGGGGTTCAAGTCCCTGACGGCGCACAGTGCTCGTATCTCGTGTCAGGTGCCTACGGTCACCGCGACCAGCGCGGCCGCCGTCTCCTGCGGCCGGCTGATCATGCAGTCGTGGCTGCTGTCGACGACAGCCCGGCGGGTGCCCGGCAAGCGATCTGCGAAAGCGGTTGCAAGAGCATGAGGGATCGTCACGTCGCGGCCGGCGATCACGTAGCCGGTCGGCAGCCCAAGCTCGAGGAATTGCGACAACCGGCCGGGCTCCACGAGCGCAGCCGGCGGGTAGGTCCGGTGCCGGGCCAGTACCCAGGCTTGATCGGCGGGGGTGCCATCGCTCAACACGGCTGCGGTGAGCTTGGCGTTGTCCTGCTCGATCGTGCCGTCATCGTGAATCGTGACGGCGGCGGCGATTTCGGGAGTCTGCGGAACCGCTTCCAGCAGCGTTTCGCCGTCCTGGCAGACAACGGCGGCCAGCCAGACGACCTGCCGTAGGCGAGCGGACGTCAGCTGCGCGACGCGAGGAACGATGACTCCGCCCATGCTGTGACCAACCAGGACGACGTCGCGTAAATCCTCGAATTCGAGCACGCTCGTGATGTCGTCGAGAAAGGTCTGGAAGGGCTGCTCGGGGTACCCCAGATGACCACGCTCACCGAAGCCGGTCAGGGTCGGCGTGTAGACCTCGTGCCCCATCGCGCGCAGCACGCGCGCGGTCCGTTGCCAGCACCAGCCGCCGTGCCCACCACCGTGGACCAAGACATACGTGATCGGTGCACTCATCAGAAACCACCTTCGTCGGGCCCCTGCCCGTCGACCAAAAGCTAGCCGTTAAGCAGGATTTCGCAGCGGTTACGGCCGCGGTGTTTGGCGGCGTAGAGGGCGGCGTCGGCGCGAGTCATCAAGCTGCGCGGGTCGTCCTGGCGGGTGGCGAGCGTGACTCCCGCACTGGTGGTTTGGGTTCCGGGGGTGAGCTCGAGGAGCTGGCCGAGGATGAGTCGGGCAGTGTCGGCGTCGGCCCCCGGAAGGGCGAGGCCGAACTCTTCGCCGCCGATGCGCGCCAGCGTGGCGCCGGGGTGTGCATGCGCCAGTTGGGCGTTCCACGCCGTACTCGTGTCAATCAGGAGTTGGTCGCCGGCGGGATGGCCGTGAGTGTCGTTATAGATCTTGAAATAGTCCAGGTCGAGGATGGCGACGGCGAGCGGTCGCTGCTGGATGTTGGCGTTGTTGCAGTGGGTGGTGAGGGCCTGCTCCCAGGTGCGCCGATTCGGCAGTCCGGTGAGCGCGTCCGTACCCGCCTGCGTGGTCAGCTGTGCGAGTTCGGCGTAACGGTGGCTGATATCGATGAGTTGGCTGACGAAGTGCAGCGGGGTGCCGTCGGCGCCCCGTACCAGGGAGGCGTGCAGGCTGACCCAGATGTCGTGACCGTCTCCGTGGCGGTAGCGCTTGTCGAGCTGATAGCTCTCGCGGGTGCCGGCGAGCAACTCCTGGACGAGGCTGACGTCGGTCTCGAGATCGTCAGGATGGGTGATCTGCTGAAAGGTGCTGGCGAGCAGCTCGGAGCCGCTGTACCCAAGGAGCCGGCAGAGCGCCTCGTTGACCTGCAACCATTTCCCGTCGAGAGCGACGAGGGCCAGCCCGATGGGGCTGTGGGCTTGGGTCAGGCGAAACTGCTCCTCGCTGGCGGCCAGGGCCTGTTCGCGCTCGACCCGCTCCGTGACGTCCTGCGCGCTGCCACGTACCCGCAGCGCTCGCCCCGTCTGCGGGTCACGTTCGATCGTGGCTGTCCCGTAGACATGGCGGATGGTGCCGTCGGGCAGTAGCAGCCGGTGCTGAATGCTGTGCTCCTGGCCGGCCTTGACCGCGTCACGGATCGCCTGCTGGTAGCCCGGCCGATCGTCGGGGTGGACCAGCTGCTGGAACTCGCGCATGGTCGGCGCCGGGGATCCCACCGGTCGACCGCAGAGGATCTGCATCTGGGGCGTGACCGTGACCTCGCCGGTAGCGATGTCGATGTCCCAGCTGCCGAGTTTGGCTTGGGTCTGCGCCTCGGTCAGCATGCGCTGCGTCTTGAGCAGCTCCGCGTGCTCAGCGCGGGCTGCTGTCACGTCGCGAAGCACTGTCACGTAGCCCGCCGGATCGGTTCCGGGCGTGGGAGCCGTCTCCCCCGTGGCGCCGGGGAGAAAGACTGGCCTGACCGTCAGTTCGGCACGGAAGCGGGACCCGTCACGATGGGACATCTCGCAGTCGACCGTCGCACCCAGCGTGGCTTTTGAATGGTTCGCCGCGTGGACGACTTCGGCGACCTCCTCCAACGTTCTGAACCGGTAAGGCCGGGTCAGGCCGAGGAGTTCCTCTCGCCGGTAGCCGGTGAGCTCACAGAAAGCGTCGTTGACGTCGCGGATAACGCCGCCGGCGGCGTACACGTAGCCGTCGGCGAGGGCGGCCAGCAGGGCACGGCTCATGTTGCGCTCGGCCGCCAGTTCGACTTCGGCCGTGCTCAAGTCGAGGTCAGATCCCATACTGACTCGACCTTCCTCAGCCCTGTTGGCAACGCGGCTGGCACGACGGGCGTCGAAAGGGCCATAACAATCGCCTCCATCCAAAGGATCGACCACAGCAGGGCAACCTTGACCAATTGCTTGTGGCAACCGGCCCGTCGGCGGAAGATCCCCAGATGCCCGAACTCCACGAACTCGCCGACAAGCTGCGCGGTCAGCTTGATGATCTCAAGGTGTCGAACCGGCTGGTCCCCCACAGCGATCCGGCTGTCCTGCTGATCGAGCTCCGTCTCCCGGCGGACGCTGCCCAAGCGTTATCGCGGGCGCTCGAAAGCCACGCTCATCCGGAGTCGGAGGTGGAGGAGGAGTGGGAGGCCGTCTCGGCAGCAACCTCGCAGATCGAGGGCTTCACGGGTGGAGAAGCCTCCGAATAGGTCAGACGCCCGCTGCCTGCGCGAACGCGGCGTCTTTGGCTGCGCAGTGAGCCGCGTGGGCCTTCATCATCCTCTCGAGAGCAGCCACTTGGTGTGGAGCATGGTCGCGCAGCAGCTCGCGCATCGACGGGGCGACCTTCAGCCAGGCCCGGCGGGCCAGCCGGTATTCCTCAGCCGTCGCGAGGACGAGGGGGTCGTTCATCCAGTGCGTCTCGGCAGACTCCCGCGGCCGGGGCAGCCAGGCAGCCAAAAGCTTCATGCCAGACGCATCGGCGCGCACCACGGACGGACTCAGCCGCCGTTCAGGTGAACGCGGGTGCTCCCTACGACGGCTGCTGCGCCAAGGTCAGGGTCGTCGACTCGGGTTTGCCGTCGCGCAAGTAGTCGATGGACAGCTTGTCGCCGTCCTTCTTGGTGAGGGTGGCCAGCACCAGGCTGTCGGGCGCGACCGCCGCCTGTCCATCGATCTTGGTGATGACGTCGCCTTGCTTGAGGCCGGCCTCGGCAGCCGGCCCTGCGGTGGACAGGGTGCGGACGTACAGGCCGTCTGTCACGCCGAATTGACTCGCCACCGACGCCGGGATCGGCAGCGTAGACATTCCCGTATACAGCGGTGTGAAGGCCCCGCTGCCGATCAGCTGATCGGCCACCACCGTCGCCAGGCCCGCCGGGATCGCGAAGCCGATGCCGACACTGCCACTGCTCGCACCCCCGGAGCTGTCGGGAACCGTGGCAATGGCGGTATTCACCCCGACGAGGTGGCCGGAACAATCGACGAGGGCTCCCCCGGAGTTGCCCGGGTTGATCGACGCGTCCGTCTGGATCGCGCCCGGCAGTCGGGCCGTCTGGCCGCCTTCTGCCGGCACTGTGACATCGCGTCCGAGCGCGCTGACGATGCCGCTCGTGACCGAACCCTCCAGACCAAGCGGCGCGCCGAGGGCGACCACGGGCTGACCAACCGACAACGAGTTCGAGTCGCCGATCGTGATTGTGGGCAGCTTGTTGGAAGCGGTCACCTTCACCACCGCCAGATCCAGCTCAGTCGAACGTCCGACCACGGTGGCCCGGTAGGTCTGGCCGGAGCTGAACAGGACGTCGATCGAGCCGCCCCGCGCGCCGGAGGAAATGACGTGGTCGTTGGTAAGGATGTAACCGGAATTACGGATGACCTCGCCGCTCCCATTGCTCCCGGCACCAGAGGCGCTCTGGACCGACAAGGTCACCACCGACGGAAGCACCGCATTGGCGATAGCAATCGCAGGACAACGGGTCGCCTTCGACCCGGCGACCGCGCCGGAATTGTCGGTCGAGTAATGAACGATAATGCCGCTCACGGCCCCGGCGACCACCGCGATGCCTACCCCCACTGCCACCAGCGTCTTCACGCTGTAACCGCGGCTCGCGGGGGGTGTGGTCACGTGGACTCCAGAGGATGTTCGCGCTGTCCGGTCACGATAACGCTCGCCCGTCAGTTCACCCCGTTGAGCTGGTCGACAGCGCGAAAGAGGTCGCCGTAGTTGTAGTAGTTCACGGCGACGAAGTTGGGCAGCCTGGCGCGTTCCCGCCGGCATTTCGACAGGTAGGGCGAGAGCACGTCGTAGGCGTTGATCCGCCGGGCATTGCGTACGAGCGACGTGAAATCACTCAGCCAGTAGTTGATGAGAAAGAGGGGATGCGACGGCGCTCCGCGTTGCAGCCGGCAGCTCAGATCAGCCACCGTCGGGTTAGTGAAAGGGGTGTCCTGGATCCAGTCGAATCCCTGCAGGAGCCACGGGTAGGTGGCGCCTCCGCCATGGTTCTCCATGAAAACGACTACCCGCTTGCCCGAGTCGATCAGCTGGCCCAGGGTTGGCCACGGCTGGCCCGGTCGCTGCGTGTAGACGTACGGCAGCAGCCCGGCCTCGTCGAACACTTTGGCGGTGTCTGCGGGCGTCACCGTGTCTTGGATGACGAAGGTGATGACCTCCCGCGGATGGGCGGTGAGCCAGTCATGCACCTGGCCCATCACCGGCTCCCATTCCGTTGCACCGATCTCGCAGAGCGAGTGACACAGGTAAGCCTTGATGGGACCTGTCGGCTTCGGCGTGATCGCGTCACGCACCCGCAGCGCGCTCTGCACCACGCCGGGTCCGTAAAGCTGGTTGGCCTCGGCAAGAGCAGCGGCATAGCTGCCCGGAGCGGTAGCGATCAAGCCCGGCCGCTGGGTCGTCTGGCCGTACCAGGTGTCGATCAGCAGTGCCCGGACGCCGGCATTGAGCTGACCGACCAGGCCGGTGGGTTGCTCAGGAATGAACCACCCCGGCTCGTCGGCGGCGGCCATCGAATTGTGGGTGGCCGGAAAAGCAACGTCGCCATACCGCCGATCGCACAGTTCGACGTGGCCATCGCAAAGCGCCGAGTTGGCGACGGAGACGGGCGGGGTGGTGGCGGCAGGCGCTGCATCCACCGCGACAAGAGCGACCACCAGCGCGGTCGCGGTGAGGATCGCTGCCGCGGGAACCCATCGCCGCTTCAACCGTCTATCGGGGTGCGAAGTCGCTTCCGATGTGGATCCGGACGGCGCTCGCTGGGCACCCGCGGCCGCGGCGATCTCACCTACGCCCACGATCAGCAACGCCAGGCCGACGAGCCCGCCCAGGACGCCGAAGATGAGCGCGGGCCGGAACAAAATCCCGACTCCCACGACGGCGAGGGCGATCCCGCGCGCGATCCGGGGCCACCTTCCGGCGGGCCGGCGGATCACGAGATCGGCCAGCCGACGGGATTCACGCGCCACGTCGATTTGCGGGATACGCGCCGTCGCCGCCGCCACGACGACTCCGCCGGCTGCCACGGCAATCGCCGCCGCCCACCACACCGGGCCGCCGAACTGTTGCCAGCCGGCACGCACCAACGCGCCTCTGATCGTATTGGGGTCCTCGGTCGACGCAATGATCGCGGCGACCAGCGCCACCACGCCCACGCCGACCCCGGCGGCCACGACGGCCCATCCGGTGCGCACCGTCGCGCGCCACCGGTCTCTCGCGAACAGCACCCCGGCCAGCAGGAAGACGAACGCCAACAAGGGGAGCAGCCATGACAGGAGCCTGCCGATGTGGGCCCAATGAACCGCGTCCGCCACCAGGCTGCCGCTTCCGACCGAGGCCAGGGTCACGTCGAGGCCGGGAGGAAGCTGCACCGCAACGCCCGGCGAGAGCGTAGGCAACACCCCGGCAACCACCACGCCTACGTCTGCCAGTCGAAAGACGACCGCGCCGGAACCCGTACCGGTGAAGGCTCCATGTAGCCGCTGGACCGCGCCCTGAAAACTGGGTGAGAAAGCCGGGCTGCTCGCCAGGGCGATGGACGCCGACTCGACCAGCGGTCGCAGTGCGATGAGCTCAGGATGGACCTGCAAGACCCGCCGCGAGAGAGCGAGCCCGAGCTCGCGCGAAACTGCAGGATCGCGCCGCATTCCGTCGGCATGCCGGGCGAACTGCCGGCTGTCGAGCACGTTGCGGTTGACCAGGCCGGCCAGGATCCCCAGCAGCAGGAGGGCCGAGCCGATCCAGGTCAGCCATGCTGCCCAACGGCGGCCATTCCGC
Organism: uncultured Actinomycetota bacterium; assembly: GCA_963839015.1. GTDB lineage: Bacteria > Actinomycetota > Actinomycetes > Frankiales > Frankiaceae > DATAZK01. The sequence continues at coordinate 508,873 of CAWITL010000009.1, forward strand.
GGCGTTCCCCCGGACCGGGCATCCAACGCTGCAGGGGCTCCCGACATGATCCCGTCACGCTAAACGCTGCGGCGCCGAAGCCCGCTGCATCGATGACTATCGGCGCTACGGCGCGTCACATGGTCTGACATGCAATCGCTGAGGAGGGCCACATGAGCTCCGGACTGTCCAAACTTCGCCTGACGCGGCTGCATGACCTGATGGCAGCTCCGGTCGGTCGCGGTGACCTTCCGGGCGTCGTCACGCTGCTCAGCCGGAGAGGAGACGTGCACGTCGACGCCCTCGGAACGCTCGCTCTGGGCGGCACAGCGCAGATGCAGCGGGACACCATCTTTCGGATCGCCTCGATCAGCAAGCCCATCACCGCTGTCGCCGCCATGATCCTGATCGAAGAATGCGTCCTGCGCTTGGACGACGCGGTGGAGGAGCTGCTTCCTGAGCTTGCCGACCGCCGGGTCCTCAAGCGCCTCGACGGCCCGCTCGAAGAGACCGTGCCCGCGGCGCGATCCATCACGGTTCGTGATCTGCTGACGTTTCGACTCGGGTTCGGAATCATCATGGCGGCGCCCGGTGCGTATCCGATCCAACGCGCGCTGGAGCCGCTGACCCTTGGCCAGAGCGGCCCGCCGGAGCCCCAGTCGCTGCCGGCCCCCGATGAGTGGATGCGCCGGTTCGCCGGCCTGCCGCTGCTGCATCAGCCAGGCCAGCGATGGATGTATAACACCGGCTCCGATCTGCTCGGGGTGCTGATCGCACGAGCATCCGGGCAACCGTTCGACGCCTTTCTGCGGAGCCGCATTTTTGGGCCACTAGGCATGAAAGACACCGGATTCAGCGTCCCCGCCGCACAGATCCACCGCCTGGCGACCCAGTACGCACCTGATCCCGACACCGGCGTACCCGCCCTCTACGACCCCGCCGAAGGTGGCCAATGGGCGCGGCCGCCCGCGTTCGCCTCAGGCGCGGGAGGACTCGTCTCGACCGCCGACGATCTCGCCGTGTTCGCGGCCATGATGCTGGCGAAGGGACGCTTCGGCAGCGAAAGACTGCTCTCGCGACTGTCCGTTGAAGCCATGACCACCGACCAGCTGACGCCCGCGCAGAAGGCTTTCGGCGGACTGATGCCCGGCGATTTCGATGCACTTGGCTGGGGCTTCGGCCTGGGCATCGTCACCATGCGAGACACGATCGCTGCAGTACCCGGCCGGTTCGGCTGGGATGGAGGGCTCGGGACCTCGTGGTACAGCGATCCGGTCGAGGGCCTCACCGGAATCTTGCTGACCCAGCTTGGCTGGACGTCACCCGTGGGTCCCAACCTCCGCCACGATTTCTGGACCGCTGCGTACGCCGCAATCGACGACTGACCGGCCTTCCCGTCGTTAACTCACATGGGTTACATTCGCTGCGTGAGCGGCGAGACCCACCTTCGGCTGATCGAGACGGCAGAGCGCCTCTTCGCCGAGCGTGGGGTCAACGGCGTTTCGCTACGGGAGATCGGTGCCGCAGCGGGCCAACGCAACACCGGAGCGGTCCGCTACCACTTCGGTACGAAAGCCCAGCTGGTCAACGCCGTCTTCGAGCACCGCATGGTCCCGATCAACACCCACCGGATGCAGGTGCTCGCCAGCCTTGACAGTGCCGGACGAGGGCAGGACCTGCGAGGGCTGGCCGAAGCGTTCCTCCTCCCACTGGCGGAAATGCTCGGAGACGTCGGGCATCCCAGCTGGTATCTGCGCTTCTGCATCCACGCCGCCTACGTGGAGGGAAGCGCGCCCACGGATCTCGCTGCCCAGCCCTGGACCCGGGGCGTCGCCATCATCCAGGAGCGTTACCAGCGACTGCTCAGGCTGGCGGGAGTGAGCGACCAGCTGCACACCGAACGCTGGAGCCTTTTCAGCGGCCATCTCACCCACGCGCTTGCCGACCGTGAACTCCTCGTCCAGCTCGCCCCCAAGCGCGTCACGACCCCCAGAGCAGCCTTCCTTGCCAACCTGCTCGACACCGCAGTAGCCCTGGCCGGTGCTCCCGTCTCGGAGCACACGGCCCACCAGCTAGCCGACCGGAGAAGCGCATGACCACCCTTGCCCCCCGCACGTCCCTGGACGTCCAGCCCCTTTCCGGCCACACCGGCGCCGAGATCGTTGGCGTCGACCTCAGCCAGCCGCTCGACCCAGAGGTGGTCGCTGAGATCCGCGCGACGCTCGTCAAGTGGAAGGTGATTTTCTTCCGCGACCAGCAGCTGACCCAGGAGCAGCACCTCGCCTTCGGCCGCCAGTTCGGCGAACCCACGCCGGCCCATCCAACGCTGCCGGCAGCCTTCCCCGATCACCCCGAGATCCTGCTGCTGGACAACGAGGCCTTCATGAAACGGGAAAAGGATGGCGGCGGCGGCGCGGGCGGGCCCAGCATCGAGAGCCGCTGGCACACCGACGTCACGTTCGTGCCAAATCCGCCGATGGGCTCGATCCTGCACGGCGTCGTCATTCCGCCCTACGGCGGCGACACCCAGTGGACGAACCTGGTAGTTGCTTACGAACGCCTTTCACCTCCGCTGCAGCGCCTGTGCGATGAGCTGCACGCCGTCCACCACAACTTCCTGCCGATCGCGCGCGGCGAGCTGCCCGGCGCGTTGAAAAAGCAGTTCCAGTCCCAGGACATCCGCTCGGTTCACCCGGTGGTGCGGGTGCACCCGGAGTCGGGCGAGAAAGCCCTTTTCGTGAACCCGAACTTCACCAGCCACATCGTGGAGCTCTCGCGCGCCGAGGGAAATCACCTGTTGGCCTTGCTGTACGAGCAAATTGCCAGCCCGGCCTACACCTGCCGCTTCCGCTGGACACCCGGAAGCATCGCGTTCTGGGACAACCGGGCGACCTGCCACCTCGTTCCGACCGATGTCCCGCCGGGCGAACGCCGCTCGATGCAGCGCATCACGCTCGCCGGTGACCTACCCGTCGGGCCGGACGGCGCAGCGTCGTACTCGCTGTCAGGAGAGTCGTTCAACTAGCCGCCACCCGGGCGGGGAGTCAGTCGGCCACGGCCAAACGCCGGGCGAGTGCCCCGAGACGCGAAAGGCGCAGATCACCCAGCGGCGAGAGCTTGTTGCCCAAGTGGTTGCTGATGAACGCGACTGACAGCTCGCAATCGGGGTCGGCGTAAGCACCGCTGCCTCCCAGGCCGTAGTGGCCGAAGGCGCGCGGGGTGGCGACCCGGTCGGCCACGAAGGACTGGTGGTAGCCCAACCGCCAGTTCGGGCGAAAGCCGAGGACGTAATCGCGACGGCGGGTCTGGATCGTGCTGATCTCTTCGATGGTTTCGGGCTTGAGGAACGGGACGCCGTCCAGCATTCCGTCACCTGCAAGGGGCGAGTACATCCGCGCCAGCGCGCGGGCGCTGAAGACCCCGTTCCATCCCGGCATCACGGTGCTGTGGATTTCCGGCAGCGTCACAAGTACGTCAAACTTCTCCGGCATCATCGCCTCGGCGAAGCCCTTGGTGAACGGCAGCGAGCCGAGGCGTGCAGAGACAAACGGCCACGACAGGCGCAACGGCAGCAGCCGCGGGAAGGTGGCGGCAATGCGGTGACGGTGCTCGGGCGGCACGTAGAACCACAGTTCCTCTACACCCAGCGGCGCCGCGACCTCACTGCGCAGCAGTTCGGTGAACGGCCGGCCGGCCGCTCGGGAGGCGAGCTCGGCCACCAGCCACCCGTACGTCACACCGTGGTAGCCAGGCCCGGAAAACCGTTTGGGGTCAGGGGGATTGGCCGCCAGCTTGGCGACCACCGCGTCATAGTCGAGCAGGCCGACGCCGTCGGGAGCGATTCCCTGCACCCGGTGCAGCCCCGCGCGATGGCTCATGAGTTCGCGGACGGTGATCTGCTCTTTGCCCGCTGCCGCGAACTCCGGCCAGTACGCGGCCACCGGCGTGTCGTAGTCGATCAGGCCCTGCTCGGCGAGGCGGTGGACGAGAGTGCTCGCGACGCCCTTCCCCGTCGAGAACGACAGTGCGACGGTGTCGCGCTCCCACCGCTGGTCGCTGCGCGCATAGCCCGCCCAGATGTCGAGCACCAACTCGCCGTGGTGGTAGACCGCGAGCGCGCCGCCACCGTCGTTCGGGTGGCGGAACAGCTTCGAGAACTTCAGCGCCAGCGGGGCAAAACGTGGCTCGATACGCCAGCCGTCCATCCCGCCACAGTAGCCAGACCGGCCACCCGGCGCGCGGTAACCGGCGGCGTCCAAACGCCCATAGCCTGAAGCGATGAGGTCGGTGGCGGCACTTTGGCGATATCCCGTCAAATCGCTGCAGGGTGAGCAACTGGAATCTGTCCGCATCGTCACTGAAGGACTCGAGGGCGACCGTCGATACGCCATCTTCGACCAGGTGACCGGGTTCGGTGTCACCGCGCGGCGGCATCCCGAACTGCTGTTCGCCAGTTCACGGCTGGCCGAGGACGGCACAGTCGAGATCGTCCTGCCCGACGGTCGGGTCTCCACTGGCGACGCCGACCTGTCCGACTGGCTGAATCACCCGGTGCATCTGCGCCGCGCCGACGAGCCGGGCGAGCGCCGATACGAGAGCATCGACGACTTCGAGCACGAGGAAACCGCCACGTGGGATGCCTTCAACGGCTCCCCCGGCGCGTTCCACGATCTCGCCGCAGCGAGCGTGTCGCTGCTGGCGACAGCCACCATCGGCACGTGGGACCCCCGCCGCTTCCGGGCAAATGTGCTGCTCGACATGGGCCCGGAAACCGAGGCCTCACTGGTGGGTCGAACGGTCTGTCTCGGCGGAGCCCAGCTGTCGGTGAAACGCCGGCTCGGCCGCTGCGTGGTCACCACTCGACCGCAACCCGGCGGGATTGACCGTGACCTCGACGTGCTGCGGACCATCAACCGCGAACGCGGCGGAACGCTCGCGGTCGGCGCCCTCGTCGCAACGGCGGGCTGGGTCAGGGTCGGCGACGAAGTCTTCGAACCGGCAGGGCAGAGTTGAGGGATGGATTACGCGCGCCTGGGATCTACCGGCCTTGAAGTCTCCCGGATCTGCCTCGGATGCATGAGCTATGGCGACCCCGCCAGAGGCCCCCACGAATGGTCGCTGGATGAGGAGAGCAGTCGCCCGCACATCCGCCGCGCTCTGGAAGCCGGGATCAACTTCTTCGACACGGCAAATGCCTACTCCGCGGGCAGCAGCGAGGAGATCGTCGGCCGGGCACTAGCGGATTTCGCCAAGCGCGACGAGGTCGTCATCGCCACCAAGGTGCGTATGCCCATGCGGCAAGGGCCAAACGGCGGCGGGCTTTCCCGTAAGGCGATCATGAACGAGATCGATGCCAGCCTGCGTCGCCTCGGCACTGACTACGTCGACCTCTACCAGATCCACCGCTGGGACTACCGAACCCCGATCGAGGAGACGCTCGAAGCCCTGCACGACGTGGTTAAGGCCGGCAAGGCCCGCTACATCGGCGCGTCCTCGATGTATGCGTGGCAGTTCAGCAAGGCTCAATACACCGCCGACCTTCATGGCTGGACCCGCTTCGTGAGCATGCAGAACCTGGTCAACCTGCTCTACCGCGAGGAAGAGCGCGAGATGCTCCCGCTGTGCGCCGATCAGGGAGTCGGCGTGATCCCGTGGAGTCCGCTGGCGCGCGGTCGCCTCACCCGCGACCTGAGCGAGACGACGGCCCGCAGCGAGACCGATGTCTTCGGTAGGACGCTGCTGGCCGACGACGACGCTCCGATCATCAACCAGGTCCGGGCGGTCGCCGAAGCGCGCGGTGTTTCGCGGGCCCAGGTGGCGCTGGCCTGGGTGCTGGCCAAACCAGGCATCACCGCGCCCATCGTCGGTGCCACCAAACAGCATCATCTGGACGACGCGATCGAAGCCCTGGAAGTGAAGCTGACCCCCGAGGAAATCGAATCGCTGGAGAAGCCCTACACGCCGCGACCCGTCGTGGGTTTTTGACCTACCGGCCGATCGCGTAACGGAACATCAGCACGCCATCAACCTCCGCCAGGGTCAGCAGTTCCAGCCCGAGCGGCTCGTGCGCCTCAGCCCAGCCGCTGACGCGCTGCCCCCGCCCTCCGACAAGGGCGGGCGAGAGAGTCAGGCAGAGCTCATCGACGAGGCCGGCGGACAGTAGGAAACCGTTGATCGTCGGGCCACCTTCGCAGAGCGCGAAACGAGCGCCCTGCTCCCCCAGTTGAGCCATCGCCGAGGCCAGATCAACGTTGCTGTCGCCGGCGATGATGACGTCTGCCACCCGCTCGGCGGCCGACCGTCGATCCGCGGACGTGTGGGCCGGGCAGATCACCACTGGGCGCGGTGCAGACGGCGCCGTGACGGGCGGGTGGAACAGGCGAGCCGACCAGTCCATCTGCCCCGAATTGGTGATGACGGCGATCTGCGGCAACGACGTCTGGCCCCGCGCCTCCCGTTCCGCCACCAGCTGCGGCGACAGCTTGGCCTGACCGTAGTTCTCTTCGCGGGCAGTCGCCGCTCCGACGAGGATGACGTCGGCGAGGCTCCGCAGATAAAAGAAGACGTCCTTGTCGGCCGACCCCGAAAGCCCTGCCGAGACACCGTCGACCGATATCGCGCCATCTGCCGAAGACACCATGTTCAGCGCCAGATAGGGGACGCCGCCAGGCTGGGCCGAGGCTGCAGCACGCTCGAAAATGTCGCCGTAGACGCTGGCGACCGACGCGTCTGACACGTGCCTGGGCAGGAGTTGTCTCACTGCGTCTTGCTACCAGTTAAGCCAGACTCGCGCGACTGTGCGTTTGAGACGGCCGCGGGTCCTCGCCTCACGTTCGACTGCCGCGGGTGCTGCAGGCCCTCTGTCGGAGGTCGGTCTGCTGGCGTGGGATGGGGATGAGGGGTCTTCGTTGGCCTTGGAGTGCTGGTCTGCCGTTGGGTGGGTGGAACCAGGGTGTTCGTTGTTGGTCGTTGGTGATGGTGATGGTCCAGCCGCCTTCGTGGACGGCGTGATGGTGCCGGACGCATAAGAGATCGAGATTTTCGGGCCTGGTGGGTCCGCCGTCGGTGACGTGGATGCGGTGGTGGCCTTCGGTCCAGGCGGGTGGCCGGTCGCAGCCGGGGAAGATGCAGCCGCCGTCGCGGGCGATTGGGTAGCTGCGTAGTCCGCGGGAGATCAGCCGGGTGAGACGGCCGTAGTCCAGGATCTGGGAGTTGGCACCCAAGACCATGGGGATGATCCCGACGTCGCACGCCCACCGGCGTATCGCCGCAGCCGGCAGTGTTGAGCCGCCCGCGACATCCCCGACGCCGTGTCCGGTGTGCAGGTCCTGCAGCGGGATGGCGACGATGAGGGTGTTGCGTCCGCCGCCTTGGCTATTGCAGCCTTCGGCGTGCTGTTGGGCTTGCCGGCAGATTTCCAGCAGCCCCTGCGCCCGCAGCTGCGGCGCGCTCATCGCACCGGCCGGGTCGGCGAGGACCTCGGCTGGGGTCTGGCGTGGGGGTGAACGCGTCGAGCACGTTTTTGATCAGGGTGCCGGCTTCGGGTTCGAACCGGCCGTGCAGATCCCACATCCGGTTCATCGTCTGCGACAACGAAAGCTGCTGCTGCCCCCGCAGGCCGGCGTTCTTCTTGGCCGTCTGATCGGGAGTTTCCTGCGCCAGAATCCGGTCCGCCAGGTTCTTCAGATCCGCCGGGGACAGTGCCGGGGTCGCGTCGGCGAAGATCCGGTCCAAGACCGCGACATGGTCGGGGTCGTCGATGTCTTTGGCAGCCCGCACGATTTCCCAGGCGTGACTGAAACCCAAATCACCGGCTTCCCACGCCGCCCTGGTCGCGGGGAGCCGGTCGACCAGCGCCCGGCCGAGCTTGACCCGCATCGACGCTCAGCTCCCGGTCTCGTTCGCCACCCCCCGCACAAACGCCGCCGCAGAGACGGCACCGTCGGCGGCGAACTCCCCGGTCCGGTCGGTGCGTTCGACGGCCAGGCAGGTCGCCAGCTCACCTTGGCGGACCCCGGCGACCACTTCGGCCAGCACCTCAGCCGCTACCGCACCGGGGCGTTGGGCGCGGAACGCCGCGGCGAGTTTGATGCCGGCGTCGTGCCACTGCGCTGCAGCAGCTAACAACTCGGAGTCTAACTCGATCATACGTTCGATACTACCCGACGGAACAGGACAAGACTGCAGCTCAGGGCACCCAAACAATCTTATTTAGTTATCCACAACCCCCGGAAACAGCCCGATTCTGTCGGAGGTCGGGACTACCGAAACTAACTCCAAGCCGGCGGTGCCGTACGCCGCCGGGGTAGCCCGTCCCACTCCGACAGCGGCGCAGATTGCCACCACCAGTCGCCCGGAGCGCTGTCGGCTTCCGTCGTTACCCGTCCAGTGGCAGCGAGCAGCGCGATGCCGGGATCCCGCTCCCCCACTTCGATCCATGGGAAGACGCGAGCCAGCGTCCGCCCACAGACTTCCGCAGGCAGTGTGAGCGCGAGGCCGAGGGCGCGAGCCGCGTCGTATCCGTGCACGAGCAGTTCGGTGACAGCCATCCCCGCCCATCCCGCCGCGTCCGCCAGCCCACTCGGATGCAGCGCCCGCCCATCCCCAAGATCGCGCAGGACGGCGGCCAGGATCGACGCCGCCGCCTGAGCGTCGTCGATCTGCACCGAAGCAGGCGCGTCACGGCCGTTCCTGATGAAGCCGTGGCGCTCCCGGGCCCGGCGTGCCACCAGACCGGCGTAGAAGAGCAGCGCGTCGCTGATGTGCTCAACGGTCCGCAGCGCCGTCCAGTCAGTCGGCGCGGCGACGGCAGACCAGCGGGAGTCGTCGTCCCCGATCGACCTCATGACGTCCAAAGCGGCCGCCGCCGCGATCACATCAGGTGGACCCGGCGGCTCACTCGCCAAGCTTGTTGAGTCGCTCGACGGATTCGGCGTACTCCTCCACCAAGCTGGAGATGAGTTCGCGGCTGCTGCGAACCTTCTTCATCGACCCGACGATCTGACCGACCGGGTTGAACATGACGTCCCTGGACTGCTCGGGGTAGCGCGAACCACGGGCAACGCATTCGCCACTCACCATGTATTGCAGGGGCATTCCGAGCGGTTTGGGGTTGTCCGGGTTCTCCCACGCTTCCGTCCAGGCGCTCTTGAGCATGCGCGCCGGCTTGCCGGTGAACGAACGCGAGCGGACGGTGTCGGCGCTCGTGGCCGCCAGCAGCTGCTCGGTCTTGGCCGGCGCCCCGTCGGCCTCGGAAACCGTGAGCCAGATCGACCCGGTCCAGACGCCTGCCGCGCCCATCGCCAGCGCCGACGCCAGCTGACGCCCGTTGCCGATACCGCCGGCCGCGAGCACCGGGATCGGGGCCACCTCGTCGATGACCTCTGGCCACAGCACAACGCTGCCGATCTCGCCGGTGTGGCCGCCCGCCTCGCCGCCCTGGGCGATGATGATGTCGATGCCGGCATCCGCGTGCTTGCGCGCCTGCCGAGCTGATCCGCACAAGGCGGCCACGAGCCGGCCACTGTCGTGAACCTGCTGGACGACGTCCTCGGGCGGGGTTCCCAAGGCGTTAGCAATCAGCCGCACCTTGTCGTGTTTGAGCGCGATCTCCACCTGCGGTGCGGCTGTGGCAGCGGTCCAGCCGAGCAGCTGCCCGCCGGCTGACTCACCCTCCGGAAGCTCGGGGACGCCGTGGTCGGCGAGCACCTTTTTGGCGAAGTCGTAGTGACCCTGTGGCACCATCTCGCGCAGCGACTGGGCAAGCTTGGCCGCGTCCATCTCGCCGATGCCCTCGTACTTGCCGGGGATGACGATGTCGACTCCGTAGGGATGATCGCCGACGTTGTCATCGATCCAGTCGAGCTCGATGGCCAGCTGCTCGGGGCTGAAGCCGACCGCGCCGAGGACGCCGAAACCCCCCGCGCGGCTGACGGCAGCGACGACGTCACGGCAGTGCGTAAAGGCGAAGATCGGAAATTCGATGCCGAGCTGGTCACACAGCGACGTGTGCATAGTGGTTCCTCTCAAGGTGCTTGGGCGATGGCGTCACAGCAGGTCCGCACGTTCCAATGCGGCGTCGTACAGGGCATTGAGTCCAGCGAGGGCAGCCTCATCAGAGATCGCATCCGGATCGAGCCGGCGTTGCATATCGAGCCCGATCAGCAGAGCGAACACCTGCGATGCCAGGTCGGCGCCAATTTCGGCAGCCACCCCGCGCTCGCGGAATCCCCGCGCCATCGACGCCCTGACCTCGGCGTAGCGGTGACGAAGGCGGGCCCCGACCTCGGGGTCGCGTATGGCGCGCAGCCAAAGCTCGTGCTCGAGCAGCAGCCAGGTCTCGCCCAGCTCATCCGGCGGGTGGGCGACGTTTCGCCAGAGCGCCGCCATCCGGGCGGTGTGATCGGGCGAGACCGCGAATTCGGCCCGCACGACCGCCGAGGTGGTCCCCTGCCACGATTCCAGGAGCGCCTTCAACAGGCCCTGCTTGCTCCCGAAATGCGCGTAGACCGCCCCCGAGCTGCGGTCCGCGGCAGCAGCCACCTCGTCGACCGAGACGGCGTCGTAACCCCGGCTGGCGAAGAGCTCAGCGGCCGCGCGAAGGAGCCGGCTGCGAGTGTCAGCCCGCCGATCCGTCTGCGACCGCCTGGGCACGCCACCCCCGATTACGAACGATTACTACTTTTATAGCGATCGTTACACAAAAATGCAACCGGTCGACGTCTACCGGCGTTAGCGGACGAGGCGGAAGAAGGCGCGCACCTCGTCGACGAAGGTCTCTGGCTGCTCGGCGGCCGCGAAATGACCGCCGCGTTCGAGCTCATTCCAGTACTGGATGTTGGTGAAGCGCTTGGCAGCCCAGCGCTGCGACATCCGGATGATTTCCTTCGGGAAAATCGACGCCCCGGTGGGCACGCCGATCTCGGTCATGTCGACGGCGGTGAAGCTCTCCCAGTAGAGGCGTGCCGAGCTGGCGCCGCTGTTGGTCAGCCAGTACACGAGCACGTTGTCCAACAGGGTGTCGCGGGAGACGGCGTTCTCCGGATGCCCGTCGCAATCGGTCCACTCGTAAAACTTCTCGACGATCCAGGCGCACTGCCCCGCCGGAGAATCGGCGAGTCCGTAGCCGAGGGTCTGCGGCTTGGTCGACTGCTGCTTGGAGTAGCCGGTCCCGGTCTTGCGATGGGCTGCCAGATCCTCCAGCGTGCGCTGCTCAAAGGGTGTGAGCTCGGAAAATGTCTCGCGATCAGGAGAGGCGACCGGCATGTTGAGGTGAATTCCCGCCACGTGGCCGGGGTCCTGACGCCCGATGCTGGCGGTCACCATGGCGCCCCAATCGCCTCCCTGGGCCCCGTAGCGGTCGTATCCCAGCCGGGGCATCAGCGCCATCCAGGCCCGCGCGATCCGGTCGATGCCCCAACCCAGCTCCGTCGGTTTAGCGCTGAATCCGTAGCCCGGCAGCGAGGGGCACACGACATGGAATGCGTCAGCCGGGTCTCCTCCGTGCGAAGCGGGATCGGTCAGCGGCCCGATGACTTCCAGGAACTCGACGATCGAACCGGGCCAGCCATGCGTGAGCACGAGCGGAAATGCCCCGGGCTCAGGCGAACGACCGTGCAGGAAGTGAACGTCCAGCCCGTCGATCTCGGTCAAGAATTGGGGATAGGCGTTGAGGCGCGCCTCAGCGGCCTGAAAGTCGTACTCCGACTCCCAGTACCGGCAGAGCTCCTGCATGTAACCGAGTGGGATGCCCTGGGACCAGTCGTTCGTGGGGACGGGATTCGGCCAACGGGTACGACCCAACCGCTCCCTGAGATCGGCGACGTCTGACGCCGAGATGTCGACGGAGAACGGGCGAATCGCGTCACTCATGGGCACATCTTCAAGCCCAGCCGAATCGCCTCGCGTACGGGGTCTGCGCGCGCGTCACGCGGGTGGGTCAGGCCGTACTGCCCCACACCACCTTCGCGCCGCTGTCGCCGGTCTTGTAGACGTAATAGGCCAGCACCAAAGCGACCGCGATCGTCAACACACTGAGTACCGGTTGAGCGCCCCTCAGCAGCGATGACCGGCTGCGGAGTCCCGCCGGAAGCAGCCGACCGAGCCGCCGCTCAAGCTTGGTGGTCCTGGTCGTGGCCGGCGCCGTCACAGGCGCGGTGACGGTGGCCAATCCGACGCCTCCCCCTCCCGTCGGAGGATCCGCAGGCAGAGGTGAAGCCTGCAGGACCGGTCCCAGCCTCCGCGACAGGTCCACCACCATCGTGAGAAGAAGGAGCAGCAATAACGCGGCGGTCAAGGGAAGCAGCTTGTGTGCGTAAGCCTGGTGCTGTTGGACTCTCTTGGCGATGAAGGGCCCGAGCCTGTTACGGAATTGCTCGCCGCTGCTGGTCGCGATGGGCACGAGCACAAGGCTGATGACCCCGAAAAGCAGCACGAGCAAGCCGAGGTGCCGACGCATGGCCGGCCACACCGAGATGCCGATTGCCCCGAGGACGGTCAGCGGCAGGATCACCACGACGGCATGCACGATGAGCGGGTGGAACGGCAGACCATTGACGGTCGCCGGCAGCGGCAGCGCCTCGATGGTCATTACGCGAGCACCACCTCTCCTCCGTCGACCTTGACGGCGACGGGGTGCAGCGCAGACGGAGCGGGCCCTAGCGTCACCTGGCCGGTGAGGGTGTATTCCGAGCCGTGGCAGGGACACTGCAGCTTGCCACCATCGGGCGCCACCTTGCACCCCATGTGCGTGCAGGTGGAATCCAGCGCGGTGAGCTTGCCTCCGCTCTGCGTGATCAGGAGTGCACCCTGCGAGGAAACGCTGGTCGGGACCGCGACCGAGACCGCGGTGTTGCTCGGTACGTCCGAGAGCTTGATGAGACCGCTCACGGTGGCGGACGAGGAGCCCCCGGAAGTGGCAGGCGCCGTAGCCGACCCGGATCCGGTGCCGGTGGAGGCGGACTTGCTGGAGCCTCCGCAGGCTGCGAGCAGCGCGACCCCGCCGACGCCCGCGCCGAGCAGGAGCTCGCGGCGGGCGCAGCTGAAGGCTGCGGGGGCTGGAGCGGCGCGATCAGACAAGACATCCTCCGGGTTGGGAAACAGTCAACGAAAACTCTGGGTTCCAGCTTGGACCCTGCAGTGCAGGTATCCCGTGAGGTCAACGGTTGCCGCGCGGCCTGCGATCCGCCATCCGTCCATGGTCGTACGACCCCCAGACCATGGCGTAAGCCCTGAACGCGGGTCATTCTTGGTAGTGGCGGCGTGACGAATCCCATAGGTGGTCTCGGGCAACCCCTCAGCCATCCTCGGCCACCTTCGTGAAGTCGCCGTGAACAGACGCCGTGAATACCCACAGCAAGAGCCACCCTGGAGCCGATCCTGACAGATCTCCTGTCTCCCCGCCCGCGCGTGGAGTCGCCGCCTGCCGAGACGGCGGTGCGGCGGCCACCGCAGCGCGGAGTTCGGCGTGGGCGGCGCGGTATCTGGAGCGGTCGGCCGGTGCTCCAATTCGTCACGCTGGGCACCCTGGTGCTGATCAGCCTGGTGATCGCCGTCTGCTGGCTGGCGGATCGGGCTGCCCACAACGAGGCGGTCAACGACGCCCGAAGCCGAAGCGCCTTGCTCGAACGTGCCGTCGTCAGGCCCGAAATGCCCAAGGGGCTCATCACTTCGGCGCCGGCCGCCGTCGCTGCGTTCAACCGGGTCGTCGAGCGGCAGGTCCTCGGCGGCTGGCTGGTCAGGGTCAAGATCTGGAATGCGTCCGGGCAGATCGTCTACTCCGACGTCCCGCAGCTCATCGGCCAGCGGTTCGCACTCGAACCGGACGAGACGAACCTGTTCAAGACGGGCAGCGTCGGCACGGTCGAGGGAAAGCTCTCCGATCTCGATGAGCCCGAGAATCGGTACGAGAAGTCCTTCCACCGGCTGTATGAGGCCTACACCCTCACGCGGTCACCGGAAGGTCAGCCGCTGCTGTTTGAGGCCTACTACCGCTACTCAGATCTCTCGAACCGCAGCAACGAGGTGTTGAGCGGCTTCCTGCCCATCAGCATCGGCGGGCTGCTGCTCTTCGGGATCGTGACGGCACCGCTCGTCTGGCGGTTGGCGCGCAAGGTCCGGCAGGGACGGCAGGAGCGCGAACGCCTGCTCCGGCGCGCCGTGGAGGCCTCAGATGCTGAAAGGCGAAGGATCGCTGCGGATCTGCACGACGGGGTCGTTCAAGAGCTAGCGGGAGCGTCATTCGCCTTGGCCGCCGCCGCCAAGAGCATCCCCGACGAGCCTGCCGTCTCGGCATCGCTGGACCGCGTGGCTGCCGGAGTGCGTCAAAGCATGCGTTCACTACGTTCGCTCCTCGTCGAGATCTACCCGCCTAACCTGCACACCGAAGGCCTTGCCGCGGCGCTGGGCGATCTGCTGGCCCCGCTGCCCGGCAGCGGCCTGTCCACCTCGCTCGAGGTTCCCCCGCTGATGGATCTGCCTCCTGACGCTTCGGCGATGCTCTTTCGAGTCGCCCAAGAGGTGGTGCGCAACACCCAGCGGCACGCGGACGCCAACGTGCTTTCCGTACGCGTCGCGCTGACCGAATCCTCGGTGGTGATGACGATCACCGACGACGGCAAGGGGTTCGACCCGAGCCAGGCAGCGCCCGATGGACACGTCGGGCTCAGGCTCCTGGCCGACCTGGCGACCGAATCCGGTAGCTCCCTGGATATTCGTTCCGAGCCCGGGGCCGGTACGACTGTGCGTGTGGAGGTCCTGCTGTGATCCGGGTATTGCTGGCTGACGACCACCAGCTGGTCCGGTCCGGGTTGGCCGCGCTCCTCGCGGGCACCGAAGACATCGAGGTGGTCGGCACTGCGGCGAACGGCGCGGAAGCGGTCGATATGGCCCGCCGCACCAATCCCAGCGTCGTGCTGATGGACCTGGTGATGCCGGTGATGGACGGTGTCGAGGCCACCCGGCGGATCACCGCCGAGCTGCCCGGCGCCCAGGTGGTGGTGCTGACCTCCTTCTCCGACCGGGATCGGATCCTGGCTGCCCTCGATGCCGGTGCCATCGGCTACCTGCTCAAAGACGTGGATCCAGCCGAGCTGGTGCGGGGCGTACATGCCGCCGCCCGCGGAGAATCGCCGCTGCACCCAAAGGCGGCCCGCTCACTGCTGTCGTCGCGCTCAGAGGCGCGTGGTGACGCGGACGGGAGCCGGCCGGCCCGCCAAGAGCGTCCGAATGTGGAACTCACCCCGCGCGAGGCCCAGGTGCTCAACCTGCTGCGCGAGGGCCTTGCCAACAAGCAGATCGCCCGCGCCCTGGGCATCAGTCAGGCGACGGTCAAGGCGCATCTGACGTCCGTCTTCCAACGCATTGGGGTGACGGATCGGGTGCAGGCGGCGGTGTGGGCAGAGCGGCGAGCCGCTGAGTGATTGAGCGGCGGCCTGCTGAATAGTCCGGTGAGGCAGGATGGGCGCGTGGCGATCGACCCCAAACACTTCCGCAGAGTCCTGGGACATTTTCCGACCGGGGTCGCCGTCATCAGCGGCCTCGACCCCGAGGGCAAACCCGCCGGCATGGCGATCGGCTCGTTCTCGTCGGTGTCGCTCGACCCTCCCCTGGTGGCGTTTCTGCCGGACAAGTCTTCGACGAGCTGGCCGAAGATCGCTCCTTCAGGCAAGTTCTGCGTGAACATCCTCGGCGCCGAGCAGGAAGACGTCTGCCGCACTTTCGCCGTGAAGGGTGGCGACAAGTTCGCTGAGCTGAAGTGGAGTCCGGCGGGCACCGGATCGCCGCGACTGGACGGGGTACTGGCCTGGATCGACTGCGACGTGGAAGTCATTCACGACGCCGGCGACCACCTCATCGTCATCGGCCGGGTACGCGAGCTGGACGTCGCAAATCCGTCGTTGCCGCTGGTCTTCTTCCAGGGTGGCTACGGCCGGTTCGCCGCGCTTTCGCTCGCGGCGTGGGAGGGAGACCTGCAGCTTCAGCTGCAGTCCGCCGACACCGCCCGCCCGCAGATGGAAGCTCTTGCCGAAGAGCTCGATGTCGAGTGCGTCGCCGCCGCCGTCGTGAAGGACGAGATGGTGCTGGTCGCTAACGCCGGCACACCGCGGTCGCAGTCGCTGCCGACCCGGGTCGGTCAGCGCATCCCGTTCCTGCCGCCGCTTGGCACCGCATTCGTCGCGTGGGCGAGTGAGCCGGCCCGCGCCGCCTGGCTCGCGAAGGCCCCATCCGACCAGCGCGAGGCTCTGGAGCAGACGCTGGCTGAGGTGCGTCGCGCCGGATATTCGGTGGGGCGCGGTGCTTCCTGGCACCGCGAGGTCGGCACCGTCCTGGCCAGGTCGCGAGGATCGCAGACACCTGAGACCACCGACACGATCTCGCGGCTGATCACCTCGCTGCCGGCGGACTACGAGTCGCCGACCGCAGTGTCCGGCGATCGCAGCGATGTCCGGTCGGTGTCGGTCCCGGTCACCGGTCCGGACGGCACCACCGTCCTGGTGCTGACCCTGATGGTCACCTCCAAGCGCGCCCTCGCTGCCGCCGTCGAGCACCACGCCGCGCGGCTGACACAGGCGGCGCAGGCCGTCGCGACGGCGATTGCAGACTGAGCAGAGCCGCTATTAGCTGACAGTGTTCGACAGCCTTCATCGCGAGAAACGGAGCACGCATGTCCACCCAGGTACAGGGCGTCATCTCCCGGGCCAAAGGCGCTCCGGTAGAACTCACGACGATCGTGGTACCCGACCCGGGACCGGGCGAGGCGACCGTCACCATCAAGGCTTGCGGGGTCTGCCACACGGATCTGCACTACCGCGAAGGGGGAATCAACGACGATTTCCCTTTCCTGCTCGGCCACGAGGCAGCGGGCATCGTCGACGCGGTCGGGGAAGGCGTCACCGAGGTAGCGCCCGGCGATTTCGTCGTGCTCAACTGGCGCGCGGTATGCGGCGAGTGCCGGGCCTGCCGCCGCGGCCGACCGTGGTACTGCTTCGCCACCCATAACGCGACCCAGAAGATGACACTGCTCGACGGCACTGCCCTCTCGCCGGCGCTCGGCATCGGTGCGTTCGCGGAGAAGACGCTGGTGGCTGCCGGTCAATGCACGAAGGTCGATCCCAAGGCGCCGGCGGCGACGGTGGGACTGCTCGGGTGCGGCGTGATGGCCGGCATCGGGGCGGCCATCAACACCGGCGGCGTGACGCGTGGCGACACTGTCGCCGTCATCGGATGCGGAGGGGTCGGCTGCGCGGCAGTCGCGGGCTCACGGCTAGCGGGAGCGCGCACCATCATCGCCGTCGACATCGACGACCGGAAGCTGGAATGGGCGACCTCGCTCGGCGCCACGCACACCGTCAACAGCAAGTCGCGCGACGCCGTCGAAGCCATCCACGAAATCTGCGGCGGGATCGGCGCCGATGTCGTGATCGAAGCCGTGGGCCGCCCCGAAACCTACGAGCAGGCGTTCTACGCCAGAGACCTGGCCGGCACGGTCGTGCTGGTCGGCGTGCCAACACCGGACATGAAAATCGAACTCCCTCTCATCGAGGTCTTCGGCCGCGGGGGCGCACTCAAATCCTCCTGGTACGGCGACTGCCTGCCCACCCGCGACTTCCCCATGCTCGTCGACCTCTACTTGCAGGGGCGCCTCGACCTCGACCGCTTCGTCAGCGAAACGATCGGGCTCGGCGACATCGAAGCCGCGTTCGAGAAGATGCACCGCGGCGAGGTGCTGCGCTCCGTGGTGGTCCTGTGACGGTCTCCATTGACCACCTCGTCACGTCGGGCACGTTCAGCTTGGACGGCGGCACCTGGGCCGTGGACAACAACGTCTGGGTGATCGGCGACCGCGACGAGGTGGCCATCATCGACGCCGCCCACGACGTCGACGCGATTGTGCGGGCTGTCAACGGCCGGCACGTCGTCGCCATCATCGCGACGCACGCGCACGACGACCACATCAACGTCGCGCCAGCACTCGCCGACGCGACCGGTGGCCCCATCCTGCTGCACCCCGACGACCACGAGTTGTGGAGGATGACGCACCCGGATCGTGACCCGGACGGTGAGCTGGCAGACGGCCAGGTCATCGAAGTGGCGGGTATGCCGCTGCGCATGATCCACACCCCTGGCCACGCGCCCGGCTCGATCTGCGTGCACGCGCCGCACGCCACCACGATCTTTTCGGGTGACACCCTTTTCCGCGGCGGCCCAGGTGCCACCGGACGCAGCTTCAGCGACTTCCCGACCATCATCGATTCGATACGCGATCGCCTGCTGGTGCTGGCCCCCGGCACCGTGGTGCGCACCGGTCACGGCCCGAGCACCAGCATTGGCGACGAAGCGCCCGACCTTCCGGTGTGGATCGCCCGCGGCCACTAGGCAGGCCCGATGAGGCGTGGCGCAGAATGGCTACGTGACCCAGATCAAAGACATCACCCTGACCACCCTCGACGGCAAGGCCACCACGTTCGGCGAGCTGACCGGGGGCAAGGCTGCCCTCGTCGTCAACGTCGCCAGCAAATGCGGCCTGACCCCCCAGTACGAAGGCCTCGAGAAGCTTCACGAGGAGCTTTCCGGCCGCGGCTTCACCGTCCTTGGCGTTCCGTGCAACCAGTTCATGGGCCAGGAGCCTGGCACCGCCGAGGAGATCGCCGAATTCTGCTCGGCGACGTACGGCGTCACCTTTCCGCTGACCAGCAAGGTCGACGTGAACGGCGCCAGCCGCACGCCGCTGTATGACGTGCTCACCGAGGCGACCGACGCCAAGGGCGAGGCCGGCGATATCACCTGGAACTTCGAGAAGTTCCTGGTGGCTCCGGACGGGTCTGTGGTCGGGCGTTTCCGCCCGCAGGTCGACCCGCACGACGGCGACCTCATCAAGGCGATCGACGGCGTCCTCGCCTCCTAGAAGGCCGCTAAGCCAGCAGCCGCCGGAGCTCGTCCTTACGCACTTTGCCGGACGCGGTCCGCGGCAGCTCGGCGATGAAGGTGATGGTGCGAGGGGTCTTGAATCCCGCCAGCCGAGCCCGGCACCCGGCGACAAGCTCCTCTGCCGTCGTCGGGTGTGCGGGGTCGGTGACGACGACGGCGCAGACCCGCTCACCCCAACGCTCATCCGGCAGGCCGACGACGGCCACGTCGCGTACCCCCGGGATCTCGCGCAGGACCTCCTCGACCTCGCGGCTGGCCACGTTCTCGCCGCCGGTGACGATGATGTCCTTGAGCCGGTCGACGACCGTGAGCCGGCCGTCGTGGCCCAGCAGTCCTAGGTCACCGGTGTGAAACCAGCCGCCGGCGACGGCTGCTGCGGTCGCGTCGGCATCGTCGTAGTAGCCCCCACAGACCTGCTCTCCGCGAACCACGATCTCCCCCGTCGCGCCCACCGGGAGCAGGGTCCCGTCCTCGCTCATGATGGCCAGCGCAACGAGGGGCCCGGGGGTGCCGGCTGACGCCAGCAGCTCCGGCGATCCGCTGATCGCGGCGCGGTGTTCCGCAGGACCGAGTGCCGTGACGTTTCCCCCGAGCTCGGTCATGCCGTAGCCCTGGTTCAGCTCGCAGTCGAGGGTCTCGATCAGGCGCCGGATGAGCGAGGCGGGCATCGGTGCAGAGCCATATCCAATGCAGCGCAGCCGGTCACGCAGCAGGCCGAGCGCCTCCGGATCATGCTGCAAATGCTCAACAAGTAGATCCATCATCGTGGGTGCCAGCGAGCACACCGTCACCCCGTAATCGCGAACTCCGGCGACAAAATCATCGGCGTCGAAGCGGCTCAGCACCACTGCCGGTCGTCGGTGCAGGTGGGCCGTAATCACCTGGTAGCCCGCCACGTGGCACATCGGAAAAGCCGTCAGAAAGACGTCCTGGGCGTTCATCGGCCGGAGCACGCTGGAATGTCGGACGCCGGCCAGCAGCGACCGATGCGTGAGCAGTACACCTTTCGGCCGTCCGGTGGTCCCGCTCGTGTACATCAACCAGGCGGCGTCAGTCGGACGAACTGCTGGCAACACCTGCTGGCGTGAAGCACCAGCCGCCAGCAACTCCTCGAACCGGAGGTCACCGCCCGGCCCGTCAATCGCCACGACAGTGCGGACCAGCGGCGGCAGCTCGACAGCAGCGCGCAACTGCTCCAGGAAGGCCCTTTCAGCAATCAGCACGGTCGCCCGCGAACGCTCGAGCTGGCTCACCCACTCCAGCGGATGAAGGCGCTGGTTGAGAAGCAGCAGGAGCCGGCCGGCCCTGGGAACTGCGTAGTACGCAAGCGGATACGCGTAGCCATTGGAGGCCAGCAGCGCGACGGTATCGCCGGGCGAACTGATGGCGGCGACACCTGACGCGAGCGCCGCCACGTCACCGGACACCTCGGCGAAAGTGTGAGTCCGATCGTCGATGATCAACGCTGCATGGCCGGGGACGAAAGCCGCCGCGGAGTCGATCACATCGTGGAGGAGCACCCGATCATCCTGCCCTCCGCGGAAGCCGCCCGGTGGACCGGTCAGGATGGCCCCATGCCTGACGACGCACGCCTTGCCGAAGACCTCGCCACTCGCGCCGGCGAGGTGCTCCTGATTCTGCGCGAGGAGATGGGAGACGACGATCCCCGCGCCCTCAAGGACGCCGGCGACAAGACGTCCCAGGACCTGCTGGCGCAACTGCTCAGTGAGGCCCGACCCCACGACGCCGTGCTGTCCGAAGAAGCCGACGATGATGCCATCAGGCTCACCTCAGACCGGGTCTGGATCATCGATCCGCTTGACGGCACGCGCGAGTTCAGCGAGCCCCCACGGGTCGACTGGGCCGTCCACGTCGCGCTCTGGGAACGATCGGCGGGCGGTCTGACGGCAGGCGCCGTCGCGCTTCCGGCGCAGGGCCTGACTCTCGCGACGACGGGTGCGCTGCCAGCGCTGACAGCGGCGCCCGCGAGCCCGCGGCTGGTGGTCAGCCGCACCAGGCCACCGGCCTTCGTGAAGGCCATCGCTGACCGGCTGGGCGGCGAGCTGGTGCCGATGGGGTCGGCGGGAGCAAAGGCGATGGCGGTGGTGCAGGGCGTGGCCGATGTCTACGTACACGGCGGCGGCATGCACGAATGGGATGCCGCCGCGCCGGCTGTGGTGGCCGCAGCAGCGGGGTTGCACGTCAGCAAGTTCGACGGGAGCCCACTGGCGTTCAATACACCCGAAGCTCTCACGACCGAGCTGGTGATCTGCCTTCCTGAGCTGGCCGAGCAAGTGCTGGCCGCAGTGGCCGCGCAACGATAGAGGGAGAGTCCGATGGCGGTTGGAATCCAGGGCAAAATCGTCGCGGTCACCGGGGCAGCTCGCGGGCTCGGCGCCGAGATCTCCCGGCAGCTCTCGGGGCGCGGCGCACGGGTGGCCCTCATCGGTCTCGAACCCGACGAGTTGGCAGCCGTCAGCGCTCAGTGCGCCGGCTCCGAGTGGTGGGAGGCCGACGTCACCGACTCGGCGGCGCTGGACCGGGTAGCCGCGCAGGTACGCGATCATTTCGGACGAGTGGACGTGCTCGTCATCAATGCAGGAGTGGCCAGCGGCGGGCCGTTCCTGCATACCGATGCGGCGGCGTTCGACCGCACCATCGAGGTCAACCTGATGGGCAGCGTTCGGACGCTGCGCGCCTTCCTTCCAGCGCTGGTCGAGACGAAGGGATACTCCCTGCAGATCGCCTCCGTTGCCGCGCTTGCCCCGCTTCCCATGATGGCGGCCTACTGCACGAGCAAGTCGGGCGTCGAGGCGTTCACCGAGGCGGTACGCACCGAGCTGGCGCCGCACGGGATCGACCTCGGCGTCGCTTATCTGTCCTGGACTGACACCGACATGGTCCGGGGCGCGGACGAGCGTGCCGAGCTGGCCAAGAGCCGCTCCGAACTGCCCGGCGTCCTTGGCAAGACCTACGCCCTCGGGCCGACCGTCAAGGCACTGTGCGACGGCATCGAAAAGCGCTCCGCCCACGTGTACGGACAACCTTGGGTCCGCGTCATCAGGCCCATCCGCGGACTCCTCGCCGGGATCACCTACGGATCGGCCAAGCGGCAGGTCGCCGAGAGCGAGAAGGCCTTCCTGACTGACGCCGCGGCGGGAGGGCATCCCGGAGCCTTGGTCGGTGCCGGTGGACGCGCGGACCAGAGCCGCCCGCCTAGTCTGGGCGGTGCTTGAGCGTCCCCTTGGCGAGGAGTACCCGATGACTGCCACCCTGACCGATCGCGGCAATCACTCGCGCGGCTCCAATGGGCCGCTGCCCGCCGATGTTCGGGTCGCCGTGATCGGGGCCGGCTTCGCCGGGCTCGGAACCGCGATCAAGCTCAAACAGGACGGAATCCACGATTTCGTGCTGCTCGAACGCGGCGACGACATCGGCGGCACCTGGCGGGACAATTCCTATCCGGGGTGCGCCTGCGACATTCCCAGCAATCTCTACTCATTCTCCTTCGCACTCAATCCGAACTGGAGTCGGGCCTTCTCCCCCCAGCCGGAGATCCAGTCCTATCTGCAGCGCTGCACTGATGACTTCAATCTGCGGCCGCACATCTATCTGGGGGCGGACGTCCTGGAAGCGCGCTGGGACGAGGGGCGCAAGCGCTGGCGGATACGCACCGCCCGCGGCGAGTTGACGGCGCGCGTGCTGATCGCGGCTCAGGGTCCGCTGTCGGCTCCCTCGACGCCCGACCTCCCCGGCCTCGCAGACTTCGCGGGAGTCGCCTTCCATACGGCCACCTGGCGTCACGATGTCGACCTGACCGGTAAGCGCGTGGCGATCATCGGTACCGGCTCGTCATCGATACAGCTGCTGCCCTTTGTGCAGAAGCAGGCGGCCCACCTGACGCTGTTTCAGCGCACCGCACCCTGGGTGGTGCCGCGCCGCGATCGCGCCATCAAACCTTGGCAGCAGCAGGTCTACCGGCGGATCCCGCTGGCCCAAAAGGCGGTGCGGGCCGGCCTCTACGTCGGGCACGAGCTGATGGTGCCCGCGTTCACCGGCAACGAGCGGGCGAGCGCCCTGTTCGAGAAGCGGGCCCGCCAGCATCTTGCGCAGCAGGTCGCGGATCCCGAGCTGCGTGCCAAGCTGACCCCGCACTTCCGGTTCGGATGCAAGCGCGTGCTGATCAGCAACGACTACTACCCGGCGCTCTGCCAGCCGAATGTCGACGTCGCCACCAACTCGATCACCGAGGTCGTTCCCGAGGGGATCGCGACGCTGGGCGCTGACGGGGAGCGGGTGATCCATCCGGTGGATGTGATCATCTTCGGAACCGGTTTCCATGTGACGGACAGCCCCCTGCCCAGGCAGCTGATCGGCAAGGACGGACGCACCCTGCAGGAACGCTGGGCCGATGACGGCGGGGTGTCGGCTTTGCACGGCACGACAGTCGCCGGATTCCCGAACCTGTTTCTGCTGGTGGGACCCAATACCGGCCTCGGTCACAACTCGATCATCTTCATGATCGAATCGCAGCTTTCGTACCTTCTCGATGCGCTGCACACCATGCAGGAGCGGCGGGCGACGACCATCGAGCCGCTGACGCAAGTCCAGCAGGCGTACAACATGGAGATCCAGCACCAGCTCGCCGGCACGGTCTGGAACAGTGGCGGCTGCACCAGTTGGTATCTCGATGAACACGGGCGTAATACCTCGCTCTGGCCGACGTTCACCTTCCGCTACCGCCAGCTCATGCGACGGTTCGATCCGACCGACTATGAGCTCGGCCAGGCGCCGGGCGACGACACCGGACTAGGCTCGGCGCGTGAGCTCAGCGCCACCGGCTGACCCTCGTTTGACCTGCACCAGACCGAAGTTTCCGGAATGCAAGAAGGAGGACGGCGTGCCCGTCGATCCACAAATCAAGGGCATGCTCGATCTCCTGGCCCGGTTTGACGCGCCGACCCTGGCCGAGGGCACCCCGGAGTCGGCGCGGGCCGGCTTCGAGCAGATGACGGTCGGGATGCGTTCCCCGGAGATGCTCACTCCGGTCGCCAGCACCCGCGACATCGCGATTCCTGGCCCGGGTGGACCGCTCAAAGCCCGCATCTACCGGCCAGAAACGACGCCGGCGGATCCCCCGGACACCCTGCCCACGGTGCTGTTCATCCACGGCGGCGGCTTCGTGCTCGGCAGCGTGGAGACCCACGACAACCAGGCCCGCGGAATCTGCCGCGCCACCAATTCCGTCGTGGTCTCCATCGACTACCGGCTCGCTCCCGAGACGCCCTGGCCCGGTCCGGTCGAAGACTGCTCCGCCGCGGTGCGCTGGGCGGCCGACAACATCAGCGAGCTCGGCCGCGATCCGGCGCGCCTCGCCGTGGCCGGCGACAGCGCAGGGGGAAACCTGGCCGCGGTAGTGGCGTTGCTGTCACGCGACCAGGGGCCTGCGCTCTGCGCCCAGCTGCTCATCTATCCGGTCGTCGATTTCACCGACCAGCCGTCGTACCGGTCCCGCGTCGACAACGCCACCGGCTACCTGCTGACCGCCGACGACATGGTCTGGTTCGGGCAGCAGTACGTCCCGGAGGGTGCCGACCCGAAGGACCCCACGCTCTCGCCGCTGTACGCCGAGAGCCTGGCCGGCTTGCCACCGACGGTGCTGCTCACCGCCGAGTTCGATCCGCTACGCGACGAGGGTGAGGCGTACGCCGCCGCCCTGGCCGCCGCGGGAGTCGAGGTTCACCACCACCGCGCCGACGGCCTGATTCATGGGTTTTTCGACCTCGGCACCTTGTCGGCTGCCGCGGAGGAAGCGGTCAAGGTGGGCTGCGCCGAGTTCGACGAGCTGCTGCACCGGGCCTGACCACTTTGGCGGTCCGGTGCAGGCGGCCCGACTGAATCACGCCGCGTAGTTCGCCCGGAAGGTCGCGATGACCTCCGGCGGCGGGCCCACGAGCAACAGCTGTTCCCCGGCCGCGAGTCGCGTGTAGCGGGTCGGGCGCGGCACGATCTCTCCGCCGGAGATCAAGGCGACGATCCGGACGGCAGGCGTCAGTTCCGACAGCAAGACGCCGTCCAGCGCTGCCCCGGGGGCCACGACGAGTCGGGCCACCAGGAACGGCTGCCGCTCGGTGTAGAAGGTGCTGACGACGTCGTAGCCGAGCGCTGCGCCCACGAACCAGGGCGCTGCGAGCGCTGACGTACTTCGGACGGCGTGGATGAAGAAGCGGCGCTCAACCTGGTCGGCGAGCGCGGTGTCGAACACGCGGACCACCACGCGGATCGGCTGTTCTCGATCGTGCTCAGCTGACATCGATCGCGCCACCAGCGCGGTCTCAACGTTCGCCAGGTCGCTGCTGGTCATAGCTGCGATTGCGGTCGCGTGTGCGAGTCCGGCTTGCATCAGGACGGTCCGGGTGGTGGCGTCGCCGATGACGACCGGCACATGCAGATCGCGCGCCCGCGCCATGAATCGACCGCCGGCATCGCGCTCGATCACGACCACGTCACGACCGACCGCTAGCAGCCCTTCCACGACCCGGATGCCCATGGCGCCAAGGCCCACGACAATGACGTGATTTCTCGCCTTGGTGGCGCGCTGCTGACCGAACGCCTGCTCCAGCCTGCTGGTGACGATGAAGTTCGTGACCAGCGCGTACAACGTGGCGACCGCCGCGGCGCCCACGAAAATCAGGAAGATGCCGTACGCCGTCAGCCAGGAAGGCTCTTCGGCAAAGCTGTAATCGCCGAATCCGACGGTGGCGACGATGGTCGAGGTGAAGTACAGCGCCTGCAACCAGCCGAACTCGGCAGGCTTTCCGGAAGGCCCGAGCACGGTGTGGTTGTGGAAGGCGAGGCGCAGCAGGACGGTGCTGAACAGGATGATTCCCAGCACGAGTGCGGCCATGATCCGCACCGGTCGGTCGGCCGCCGCGCCGAAGGCCTGCAACCAGTTGCGGGCGCTGCGGATCCGGCCGAATTCCGCACCGTGCGTGTGGATGTCGAGCTCGCCGGCAGTCAACGCGATCAGCGATTCCGCCTCGGCCTCGTCGCGGTGCAGCCGCCCAACGGCTTTGTAGTCCTCCGGACGCCCGATCAGCGTGACCCGGTCGCCTTCGGACAGCTCGTAGTCGCGCGGCGGGCACACCACGAGGTTTCCACCGTCGGCGGGCCGCAGCGCCAGCGGGGTGAGGTCGCCGAAGGCGCGGCGCAGCGTGGTCTGCGAGCCGGACGACGCCTGGACGTCGATAACCTCCATCCGCTCGTCCGCGAATTCAAAAGCATGGACGAGAGAGGACTGGATACACCCCTCGACGAAGCTCGAACCGGACTTCTCCGGCAGTGAGAGCACGACGGCATGCGGCAGCGCGGCGTTCAGCTGCTCGGCCAGCCGCGGATTTGCCAGCCGGACTACCACGTGCCGGTCGGGCGCTTCCTCAGACATGTCGGAGACGAGCAGCGCCGTCTCGAGGTTGGCCAGATCGGAGTCGTGCGCGGCGATCACCGCGGCTGCCTCACCGATGCCGGCCATCACCAGACTCGCGATGGTCCGGCTTGACTCGCGGACGACAGGGATCTCCCAGCGGGTGAGCTGTTTCCAGGCAAACGCCTCGCCGCCGTCGTCCACCACGACGCAGGGCACGGCGGCTTCGTGAAGCTGCTCCGCGATGCGCAGGCCCAGGTTGGACAGGCCACAGACAATGACGTGACCCCCGGTCGACCCGAGATTGACGTGTCTTCGGGAACGACCGGCGTCCGGTGACTGCTCATCGACGCCCAACATGGAACCGAAGTGTGCCCGAGCCGTATTACCGGGAGATGCCGTTGCGGAAAAACGGTCAGTTGCCGGCTGGGACTTATGGGACGATCTGCGACGCAGAAAGGGGCAGCGGAGTGAGCGACGACCGCTACGGCCAGCCACAGCCGTACTGGCCACACACGTACGGCCAGCCCGCATATGGCCAGCCGCAGTACGCCCAACCGCAGTACGGCTACCCCGGTTACCCCGGTTACCCCGGTTACGGCGGCCAGCAGCAGCCGCCGCAGCAGGAACCCTGGTTCAGCCGTTGGTGGCCCTGGCTACTCCCGGTGCTCGCGGTTGTCGTCGTGGCCGTGATGCTGCTGGTAACCAGGACCACGTACTCACTCGAGAAACGGCTCACCAAGGCGATCGAGGCCAACGGCGACACCGTCACGGACCTCTCCTGCCCGGGCGGCGTCAGGGCGTCGCCGCCCCACGTCTACACCTGCACGGCGACCGTCGACGGCCTCCCGGCGACCTTGCTGGTCCGCTTCACCAGCGACGACACGTTCACGGCTACCTACGTGAACTAGCCGCCGGCGGGCGTCAGGCGTTCAGCCCTCGTACGACCGCCGGCCCGTCCGCATACCAGTCGATGGTCGTGACGGACGCCAGCTCCAGATGCATCCGGTAGAGCGCGCTCATCGGGGCCTCGAGCGCCCGCCGGACCAGCAGCTTGATGGGAGTCACGTGCGACACCACGAGAAGGCGGGCCCCGGGATAGCTCTCGCGTAGCCCCTCGAGTGCCTCGCCCACCCGGCGGTCGGTGTCGAGGAAGGACTCCCCTCCCGGCGGCGCGATGGCGGGATCGGCCAGCCATGCCGCCAGCTCATCAGGCCACTTCCGGCCGACCTCAGCGAAGGTCAGCCCTTCCCATTCGCCGAAATCGGTCTCCCGCAATCCTTCGCTCACGACGACCGCGCGGCCGCCGCCAGCGATCTGTGCCGTCTCCCGGGCACGGCGCAACGGACTGCTGATCACCGCTTCGAACTCCTGGCCGGCCAGCCGATTGGCGGCCAGTGCCGCCTGCTGCCTGCCCTCTGCGGTGAGCTCGGGATCACTGCCGATACCGCTGAAACGACGATCCACCGAGAGCACGGTCTGGCCGTGACGGAGCAACACGGTGACCGTCGGTGCTCCGCTCGGCCGTCCCCACCCGGAGCCAAGGGCGCTGCTCGAAGCGCGTATCGGAGCGACCTCAGGAATTTCGGGCTGGTCGACCTCGAGGCGAACGTGAGCGCTCCCGGAGGCCCAGACCTTGCCGGCGGCCGCGGCATCCATCGCCTGATTGGCGAGCGCATCGGCGGCGGAGTTCTGGGCTCGCGGAATCCAGGTGAAGGTGACCCGCGAAAAGCGAGCAACGAGCTGCGCCGCCTCACTGGCCAGCTCGCGCATGTCCGAGTGCTTGATCTTCCAACGGCCGCTCATCTGCTCGACGACGAGCTTGGAATCCATCCGCACCTGAATCTCGGCGCCCGGGTCGAGCTCGTAGGCAGCCTCGAGCCCCGCGATCAACCCCCGGTATTCGGCCACGTTGTTGGTGGCGACGCCGATCGCGGCAGCACGTTCGGCGAGCACGAGCGAGCCCTCCCGTACCAGCGCCCCGTAGCCCGCCGGTCCCGGATTGCCCCGTGAGCCACCGTCGGCCTCGACGGTCAGGATCGTCACAGGCCGCTGTCTTCGGTGCGGATCAGGATGCGGCGGCACTCTTCGCAGCGCAGCAGTGAGGAAGCGGGCGCCTCCGCCACCTCGCGCAGATCGCCGCCGGACAGCTCGAGGTGACACCCCTCGCACCGGTGCCGAAACAGCCGGGCGGCCCCGATACCGCCGGAGGTCTTACGGATCCGCTCATAAAGCGTGATGAGGTCACCCGGCAGCTCGGTAGCCAGCTCGGCGCGCGCTGCCTGCTGCTGCTGGGTGCCGGCGTCGATCGCGGTCCATTCCGCGTCTCGCCGTTCGATGGCTGCCGCCCGCTCGGCGTCGGCCAACTCCTTCTGCGCGCTCAGCTCGGCCACCCGGGCGGCCGCCGTCTCGGCGACCTCCATCAGCTCGAGAAGCTCGTCTTCCAGCGTGTCCCGCCGGCGCATGAGCGAGGCGATCTCCGACTGAAGGTTTTCCAGCTCGCGGGAGACGGAGACGGCGCCGGAATCCAACCGCTGCTGATCGCGAGCCGCCCGCGAACGCACATTTTCAACATCTGCTTCCAGCCGGGTCTGGGCCCGTGCACTCTCGTGCTTGGCTCCTTCGGCCGCGTCGAGATCGGCGCTGAGGTCGCGGAGCTGGGTGGACAGCCGCTCGATGTCAGCCAGCTCGGGCAGCGTCCGGCGACGCACCGCGAGCCGGTCGATCCCGCTGTCCAGCGCCTGCAGGTCGAGCAGCCTCAGCTGCACCTGCGGGTCGACGTCCACAGCCCCTCCTTCAACATTCTTGAATTAGCACGAGTGCAGCCGCCACGGGTCGGTTACCAGCTGCGAGACGGTGACGGCCAGGGTTCCCACCGTAGCGGGCAGCCCGGCCTGGAGCAGATCGGCGGCCTGCCGAAGCCAGGGATGCTCGGTGGCCCAGTGCGCTGCATCGACGATGGCGATGTCATGTGCCGCGGCGCTGTCGATGGTGTGGTGGTGGCGGGCATCCGACGTCACCAGGACATCGGCCCCGCCGGCCGCCGCCGCACCCACGAGTTCACCGCCCGATCCGCCGCAGACGGCGACCCGGCGGACAGGTCGGCCTCCGTCGCCGGTCGCCCGGACCCCCCAGACCGTCTTCGGCAGCGCCGCCGCGATGCGGTCCACCAGCACGTCAAGTCGGGCGGGCTCGCGCAGATCCCCGATCCGTCCCAGTCCGCGCGCCTGCGTCAGCGCCGTCGGCACCTTGGCCAGCTCGACAAGATCGAACGCGGGCTCCTCGTAAGAGTGGGTGGCCCGCAGCGCGGCGAGGACCGCCGACCGGGCCCGGCGCGGCAGCACCATTTCCAGCCGGTCCTCCGCGACCTCCTCGATCGCACCGACACTGCCGACCGCCGGAGTGGCGCCGTCGAGCGGGCGGAAGGTTCCGGTTCCCGCCGACCACCAGGCGCACCGGTCGTAGTCACCGATAGCGCCGGCGCCCGCCGCCGCAAGGGCGGTCAGCAGGGCGGGCCGTTCGGCTGAGGGCACGAAGACGATCAGCTTGTCCAGCGGGTCACCTGGCTGCTGGGACTCACCGAGGGGGGCGACGGGGCTAGTGTCAGCCACCCCTAACAGCGCCGCGAGCGCATCGCTGACCCCGGGCCGCGCGACATCGGCATTCGTGTGGGCCGTGAACAAGGCGCAGCCGCCGCGGATCAGCGTGGAAATGACGTCACCGCCGGCGCTGGTCTGCGCCACTGCGTGGACGCCGCGCAGAAAGAGCGGATGGTGTGTCACCAGCAGCTGCGCCCCGGCGGCCACCGCTTCGGCGGCGACCTCAGGAGTGGGGTCGATGGCGAAGTGAACCCGCTCCACGTCGGCGGACGGCGACCCGGCCGTCAACCCGACGGCGTCCCACTCCTCGGCCCACGCCGGGTCGTACAGGGTGTCCAGGATCTCGATGCAATCGCCGACGATGCACCTGCCGCGCGTACCCACGTCCGCATTCTGGCCTGCCCCCGCCTAGCCTGCGTTCATGGACCTCCGTATCTTCACCGAGCCTCAGCTCGGCGCCTCCTACGACCAGCAGCTCAGGCTCGCGCGAGCTTCCGAAGCCGCCGGCTTCGACGCGTACTTCCGCAGCGACCACCTGCTGACCTTCGCCGGCGACGGACTCCCCGGACCGACCGACACCTGGACGACCCTGGCCGGGCTCGCCCGCGAGACCAGCACCATCCGGCTCGGCACGCTGGTGACCTCGATGACCTTCCGGCACCCCGGGATGCTGGCTTTACAGGTGGCGCAGGTCGATGTCATGAGCGGTGGCCGGGTCGAGCTGGGCCTCGGCGCCGGATGGTTCGACGGCGAGCACGACGCCTTCGGGCTGCCCTTCCCCTCGACGCGGGAGCGGTTCGAGCGGCTGGAAGAGCAGTTCGAAATCCTGCGCGGCGTGTGGGCTGCCACGCCGGCCGAGAAGTTCGACTGGCCCGGAAAGCACTACCAGCTCAAGGGAAACCCGGGCCTGCCCAAGCCGACGCAGCAGCCCCATCCGCCGCTGATCGTGGGCGGGCTCGGTCCCAAGACGACACCGCGACTGGCGGCGAAATTCGCCGCCGAGTTCAACGTGCCATTCGCGCCGCTGCCGGACGTCAAGGACGTGAACGCCCGCGTCGACGAGGCGTGCTCGGCAGCCGGTCGCGATCCATCGACACTGCGGCGATCGATGGCGCTGACCGTCTGCTGCGGCCGCGATGAGGTCGAGCTCGAGCGCCGCGCAGCCGCCATCGGGCAGCCGCTCAAACACCTTCGCAAGAGGCAGTTGGCCGGGACGCCGAGCGAGATCGTCAACAAGCTGGGGGCGGTCGGCGAGCTTGGTCTGACCCGGGTTTATCTGCAGACGCTGGACATCGACGACCTTGACCACATCGATCTCATCGCCGCTGAGGTGCTGCCGCAGGTTCGCTGAGAGTCGCTGACAGCAGGACGCGTTCGCGAAACCCAAAGCCACTGGCCGGAAGTGGTTACCCAAAGTGATTAGCCGCCACGCACAGTTGGTAGAGCGCTAAATGACGGTCTTCGGCCAGAACCCGCGGAACGTCGCCTTGCGGGTCAGACACACATCCCGCGGTCAAAGGCACAAGCTGCCGCTCGTCTGCAATACAGGCGGGCCAGAAACGGGACACCGATGCTCAACTCGATTCACGAATGCACTTGCAGCCTTTGGACGTACGCGCCAGCGGTCGTGGCCGCCCGGGAGGCTGCCCAGCGAGCCCGCGCAAACTGGAATGCCACGGCGCTGCCCTTCGGCGTCACCGGCCAGCTCAACGCCGAACAGCAAGCACTGCGTTGGCGGATGCTAGAAACCGACCGTGACTACGTAGTCGCCAGGGACCTAGAGCTATCCGCGATGCCCACCGACTAGAACGAGCTTGCGCCGCGGCCGCAGTCAACGGCCTTCCAAGCGCCGTACTCGACACCACGCCCAGCCTGCTGCACCACCGCAGCTCAGACGCGCTGGTGGGCGTGGAAGGTGTCGAACCTCCGACCCCTCGCTTGTAAGGCGAGTGCTCTCCCGCTGAGCTACACGCCCGCGCGGAGCGAGCCTACTGGTCGGCCGGGCCGCCTGGCAGTCCGAGCACGCGGTCCAGCGCCGCGCGTACGTCCTCGGCGAGCTTGTCGTCCGTCGAT
Organism: uncultured Actinomycetota bacterium; assembly: GCA_963839015.1. GTDB lineage: Bacteria > Actinomycetota > Actinomycetes > Frankiales > Frankiaceae > DATAZK01. The sequence continues at coordinate 540,874 of CAWITL010000009.1, forward strand.
GGACGATCTGCGCCGTCCTCTGCGGATTCCCCCGACCAACCACAGGCTGAGCAGCGCAGCACCCCGAGGGTCTTGGACAGCCGCACGCCATCGCACGCCGGACAACGCTGCAGGTCGGCCTGCCAGCCGGCGTCCTGCTGGCAGACCGGGCACACCAGAATCTGCTCCCCCTGACTGACGGCCCGTGCCCAAGGGCTCGGCCCGCGCTGGGGATCTCCTTGTCGGGCGCCGCAGCGCTGGCAGGCCATGGTCAGCCTCCAGCCAACTCTGCCAAGCCCGCCAGCGCGCTCGCGTACTCCGCATGATCACGGGTGTCGGCGATGGAGTTGATGACCTGCCACTGCACGACACCCGCCTTGTCGATCACGAAGGTGCCGCGGGTGGCGCGACCGACCGCCTCGTTGAAGACGCCGTACGCCTGCGCCACCGCGCCGTGTGGCCAGAAGTCGGAAAGGATCGGGAAGGTGAAGCCCTGCTGCTCGGCCCAGACCTTGTTCGCGAACGGCGAATCGACCGAGATGGCGATCACCTGGACGTCGTCGTTCTGAAAGGTCGCCAGCTCGTCCTGGATCGCCTGCAGCTCCCCCTGGCACATCCCGGTGAACGTCGCCGGATAGAAGATCAGGACGACAGCCTGACGTCCCCTGAACGACGCCAGACTCACCTCACCGTTGTGCTGATCCTTGAGGGTGAAATCCGGTGCGGCGACGCCGATCTCGAGCGTCAAGGCAGCTCCTTCGCGAAGGTGATCAGCGCGACAGGCTTTGCGACGGCCGGGCCGTGGTATGCCCTTAAGGGTGCCATCGCCCGAAGAATTCGCCGAGCTTGGCGCGATCGACCAGGGCCGAAGCGCAATACGCGAGCGGGTGATCGGCGCCTGGGACGACTTCATCCAGCTGGCAGGCCAGCTCGACATGGACGGCCGCAGCCGGCTGCCCGGCTGGCGCGCCCACGAGATCTGCGTGCATCTCGGCTCGTGGCCGGACTACGAACCCGTCAAAGGCGTCCTCGCCGCCGCTCGCGCCGCGCAGAAAGGCGTCCGGCCCGATTCCCAGCCCAGTCTCGATGACGTCGCCAAGGACGTGACGCTGGCGCACCGTGAGGCGACCCCGGCCGACGTCATTGCCGCACTGACCCGCGCCCGCGACGATGTGGAGGCCTACCTCACGCCCAACGAACCCCAGGATCTGGACCGGGTGCTCGTGGTCTCCAGCGTTGGCGCCCTACCGGCTCTGACGATTCTGCATGCGCAGATCTACGAGCTCGCCGTCCACAGCCTCGATCTGCGATCAGCCGGAGGGCCGCCCCCGCCGGCGAGCCTGCTCGATGCCGGGCTGGCCGCCCTCACCGACGCGGCCGGCGCGTTGGCTGCGCGGGTCGGGATCGTGAGCACGTCTGGCATTCGCAGCGAGGCGGCCACCTGGTCGTTCCGTTCGGGACCCGAGGGATGGCGGATCGAACGCTCGGCCCGGGCCGCCGGTGAGGTCGAGGCTTTCGGCGCGAGGTTGCCGGTGCGTGTGGACGCGACAGCCGCGGACCTGCTGGATGCGTCGGCCGCCCGCATCAACCCCCTGAGGGCGGTCGCGACGAGGCGCCTTCGGTTGCACGGACTCCCCGGCCTGCTGGGGCTGGCGCCGATCGTCGAGCTGGTCCCAGGGATTCCGGGAGCGCCCGTGCTGCGCGCGGCCGGACGAGGGTTGGCCGGCGCGGGTGGAGCGTGGGCCGGCGCGAGTGGAGCGTTGAACCGGCTCACCCGTCGCTAGCGGACCCAAACGTGTACCCGCCGAGCCGGACCCGATTTCTGGATGCACACGATTCGATGCGCGTTAAGGGCAGCGAATCGTGTGCATCGCGAAACGAAGGTCCCCGCCAGCGAGGCAACAGCTGGCTTGCGTCCCCACGTGACGCGGTCGACCTACCTGGTCTTGGCCTGCCCGCGGCGGCCCGCGAGCCGGATCCCGGTCCATTCGGAGGCCATGCTGGTGGTGCTCGTCTGCACCAGGCCCGCCGTCGGGACCGCCTCCAGCACGTCACTGGGCTCGACGTGCCCCTCGCGACCGGCCTTGGGCGTCAGCAACCAGAGCACACCGTCATCAGACAGCTGCCGCCGGGCATCGACGAGGGCATCGACGAGATCCCCGTCGTCCTCACGCCACCAGAGCAGGACCACGTCCACAACGTCGTCGGAATCCTCCGGGACGAGCTCGGTGCCGGAAATACTGGCTACCTCGTCGAGCAGATCGACGGCCACATCGTCGTCCTCATTGAGGGACTGGATGAGACTGCCAGGCGCGACGCCCAGCCGATGTGCACGGCCTTGGGCGCCACCGGGTGACCCGGCGCCACTGCCCGCGTTGGCCGCGGTCTGACTCAACGTTCACTCCCTCACTAGCTTCGGATCTACTGCCTCGACCTCTTGATCGAAGACTGTCTGCCGGTAGTCCACCCGAGCAGCCCACAGAGTGCAAGCCGAACGGCCCAGATTGTGCACCCAGTGATCCAGTCGGTCGAGCGGGGGCCGAGCGGATACCAGCGCAGATGCACCTCCGGTGAGGTTTGATCGGCACCGATCACCCGTCGATGAACCTGCGGCGGACGTCCCTCGTGGGTGGTCGATCAGCCAGGACCGCCAGCAGATCCGCATCACTCGCAGTCACAGACTCGCCGGGGCCCGTCATTGGGCAGGCGCGGATGGCAGCATGGGGGAGGTCATCAACGACGAGCGCCGCAGCGAAGATTGAGGACGTCGTGACCCCTGAAGCCCGTTCGAATCGCTACTCAGTCATCACCGACGGGCTGCCGAGCCAGCTGCCCGATATAGATCCCGCGGAGACCCGCGAGTGGATCGAGAGCCTCGACGCGGTCGTCGACGCCGAGGGCCGGGGCCGGGCCCGTTTTTTGCTGCTCAAGCTGCTCGAACGGGCTCGCGAGCAGTCGATCGGCGTCCCAGCGCTGCGCAGCACCGATTTCATGAACACCATCCCGCCCGAGCGCGAGCCGTGGTTCCCCGGGGATGAGCACGCCGAGCGTCGTATCCGTGCCTACGCCCGCTGGAATGCCGCGATCATGGTCAGCCGGGCCAATCGCGAAGGACTTGGGGTTGGCGGCCACATCGCCACCTACGCCAGTGCGGCGAGCCTGTACGAGGTGGGCTTCAACCATTTCTTTCGCGGCAAGGAATACGGCGAGAGCGGCGACCAGGTCTATTTCCAGGGTCACGCGTCCCCCGGCATCTACGCCCGGGCCTACCTGGAGGGCCGGCTGACCGAGCAGCAGCTCGACGGTTTCCGCCAGGAGATCAGCGCCCACGGGCTGCCGTCCTACCCCCACCCCCGCCTCATGCCCGATTTCTGGGAATTCCCGACCGTCTCGATGGGCCTCGGTCCGATCAACGCGATCTACCAGGCCCGTTTCAACCGTTACCTGCTCAACCGCCAGCTCAAGGACACCAGCCGTAGCCGGGTCTGGGCTTTCCTCGGCGACGGTGAGATGGACGAGCCAGAAGCCTTGGGCGCGATCGGGGTGGCGGCCCGCGAGGAGCTCGACAACCTGATCTTCGTAGTGAACTGCAACCTGCAGCGTCTCGATGGGCCGGTACGCGGCAACGGCAAGATCATGCAGGAGCTGGAGTCCTATTTCCGCGGCGCCGGCTGGAACGTGATCAAGGTTGTCTGGGGCCGCGACTGGGACCCGCTGCTCGCCCAGGACGTCGACGGCGTGCTGGTCCATCGGATGAATACGACACCCGACGGCCAGTTCCAGACCTACAGCGTCGAGACCGGCGAATACATTCGCGAACACTTCTTCGGCGGCGACCCGCGGCTGCGGCGGATGGTCAAGGGCCTGTCCGACGACGATCTTCGCAAGCTCTCCCGAGGTGGGCACGACTACCGCAAGCTCTACGCCGCGTACAAGGCCGCCGTGGAGCATGAGGGGCAGCCGACGGTCATCCTCACTCACACCATCAAGGGCTGGACTCTGGGCGCCGACTTCGAGGCTCGCAACGCCACCCACCAGATGAAAAAGCTCAGCAAGGCGGAGCTCAAGGATTTCCGCGACCGGCTCTACCTGCCGATTCCCGACCGTGACCTCGAGGGCGATCTGCCGCCGTACTACCACCCGGGGCCGGACTCCGACGAGATCCTCTACATGAAGGAGCGGCGGGCTGCCCTGGGTGGCTCGCTGCCGGCCCGCGTAGTACGCAGCAAGCCGCTCAAGCAGCCCCCGCAGAAGACTTTCGACGTGCTCCGGGGCGGTTCCGGAAAACAGGCGGTGGCCACCACGATGGCCTTCGTGCGTCTGCTCAAGGAGCTGATGAAAGATCCTGAGCTGGGCAAGCGCTTCGTCCCGATCGTGCCCGACGAGGCGCGCACCTTCGGGATGGATTCGCTCTTCCCGACCGCGAAGATCTACTCGCCGCAGGGCCAGCGCTATGAGGCCGTCGACCGCGAGCTGCTGCTGAGCTACCAGGAGTCCACCACCGGAGTGATCCTGCACGAGGGGATCAGCGAGGCCGGCGCCATGGGCAGCGTCACCGCCGCCGGCACCTCGTATGCGACACACGGCACGCCGATGATCCCGGTCTACGTCTTCTATTCGATGTTCGGCTTCCAGCGCACCGGCGACCAGATGTGGGCCTTCGGCGACCAGCTCGGACGCGGGTTTTTGCTCGGAGCAACGGCCGGTCGCACCACCCTGAACGGCGAGGGGCTACAGCATCAGGACGGGCATTCGCTGCTGCTGGCTGCCTCAAACCCGGCCTGCGTGGCCTACGACCCGGCGTTCAGCTTCGAGCTGAGCCACATCATGCGCGACGCTCTCGACCGGATGTACGGCGAGCGCAACGAGTCCGTGTTCTACTACCTGACGCTGTACAACGAGCCGTTCCCACAGCCCGCGGAGCCCGAAGGCATCGACGTCGACGGACTGCTGAAGGGGCTCTACCTGTTCAACGCGGCCGTGCCGGTGGATGCAGAGCCACGCCCCAGCGTCTCGCTGCTGGCCAGCGGCTCCGCGATGCTCGCTGCCCAACGAGCCCAGCAACTGCTCGCCGACGACTGGAACGTGACCGCCGATCTGTGGTCAGCCACCTCGTGGAACGAGCTGCATCGCGACGGAGTCGCCTGCGAGCAGCACAACCTGCTGCATCCGGACGAGCCGGCGCAGGTACCGCATGTGACGACGGCGTTGCCAGCCGGAGTGCCGGTGGTGGCGGTCAGTGATTTCCAGCGCGCGGTGCCAGATCTGATCTCGCGTTGGGTACCGGGTGACTACACCTCGCTCGGCACCGACGGATATGGGCGTTCTGACACCAGAGCGGCTCTCCGCCGGTGGTTCCGCGTTGACGGGCAATCAATCGCCATCGCGGCGCTCGAGATCCTGGCCCGTCGCGGCGAGATCCCAACCGAGACCGTCAAAGAGGCGATCGACCGCTACGTGTTCTCCAGCGAACGGCCCGACCCCCACAATTCAGCGGTGGAGATCGCCTCACCGCCGGTCAGTGAGGAGTAGGGCCTAGCTGGCCCAGGCCATCAGGTCGACGCGAACGCCGTAGCCATGCATCGTGCCGCCGTCACCGACCCACTCCCAGTGCCACGCTTCGTTGACCCCGCCTGGGTGGTTCCAGCCGTACTCCCCCGCGTGGGCGACGAGCCACCGGTAGCCGGCTGACGTCCACGTGAGCGAGCCCCGGGCGTCCACCAAGTCCGCGGCCTTGCCCCAGCCGTGGTTGCTGTATCCCGGGGTCGCAGCGTTTGCACAGAGCTTGCGGGCGCACCAGTATTTGCGCTCGTAGACCTGTCCTGCGTAGTCGCGGTAGCACTCTGCGGTTCCGAGGTAGACACCGTCAGCCTTCGCAGCGGCGACCATTGCTTGAAAGCTTCCGACGGCCGGCCGGTAGAGCGAGCAATTGCTGTTGAGCGCGTAGAGCTGCGACGCCGGCAGGAAGCCGTTGCTGTAGCCGGCGATCGTGGTGGGCCGGTTGGCCGGGTTGATCGGCGAACGATCTGCGCCGACTGTCGGGCTGCAGCCGGTGATGACCAGCCCACCGGTGAGAAGTGTCAGGAGCAGCAGGACCAAGCGGGCGGCGACGTTCCGCGGCGGCGCAGTGGACCGCGTGGAGACGGCGAGCGACATGATGGTTTCCTCCGCGACGCCAGAGGCACATGAGGGATTCATCCCCCGCCCCCGGGCAGGGTTAAGGTCGAGGCGCCCCGGGATGAGCAGAAGTCGGCAACTCTCAGCGGTCCCGGCGCGACCCCCTTACGGGGGCACACGATCCCATCGGAAGCTGCCGAGCCGATCTAAACGATTTTCACATCGTCATTGGGCGCGTCGCTTGACACCGCCCGACAAATATCCACTCAAAAGCGTGGTTGGACATGCCCGTCGACGACTCGGCCAAGGAGCGGTTGCAGCTGGACCCAGGCACCTGGGTGGACCTCTGGAGGGGCTGGCTCCATGACGAAGGCGCCACCTACCGCGACTTGGTGGACGGCCTCGCCTGGCGGGAATCGCGGCTCTGGCGCTACGACCATTACGTGACCGAACCCAGGCTTACCGCCTCGGCCGGTCGTCCACCACATCCGGCGCTCCGGGCGGCGACGGCGCTCCTCCGGGCGACGTACCGCGTCGATTTCGACGGCCCTGCGCTGGCCTTCTACCGCGACGGCAAAGACGCGCTCGGCGCTCACCGCGATCGCGAACTCAGATACACCACAAACACTCTCGTCGCGATCCTCACGTTAGGCGCGCGCCGGCCGTGGCAGCTGACTCCGCTGCGGGGCCGACCCGAGACAACAGGCCGAGGTCGGCTGCGACCCGAACCGACGATCGATCTGGAACCCGGCGACGGCGACCTCTTCGTGCTCGGCGGTCGCGGGCAGGCGGATTGGCTACACGGGGTGCCGCCGGTACCCGGCTTGCACGACGGGCGGATCTCGGTCCAGTGGCGCTGGACGTCACGCACCGGACCACCCGAGCGCGGGGCCAGCTACCGCGCTCCGCGCCACTACTCCCCCTGACGCCGGCGCCAACGCTCAGTCGCTGTGGCGCCCCGACCAGGCCAGCAGGTCTTCCACCGGCCACGTGTTGACGATGGTCGCGGCGTCGACACCGCAGGCCGCCGCGCGCACGCATCCGTACGGCTGCCAGTCGAGCTGACCGGGCGCGTGGGCATCGGTGTCGATGCTGAACCGGCACCCGGCCTCCACGGCCAATCGCAGCAGCCGCTTCGGCGGATCAAGGCGTTCCGGGCGGGAATTGACTTCGACGGCCACGCCGAAGCGCTGGCAGGCAGCGAAGACGATCTCCGCATCGAACTCCGACTCGGGCCGGCCCTTGCCCACCACAATCCGACCGGTGCAATGGCCCAGCACGTCAACATGAGGATTGGCGATTGCGCGCACCAGCCGGGGGGTCATGTGCTCGGCAGGCATGCGGAGCTTGGAATGCACGGAGGCCACCACGACGTCCAACTCGGCCAGCAGCTCGGGATCCTGGTCGAGCGAACCGTCCTCGAGAATGTCGACCTCAATGCCGGTGAGCAGCCGGAATGGCGCCAGCTCGGCGTTGACTTCCGCCACCACGTCAAGCTGGCGGCGAAGGCGCTCGGCAGACAGCCCATTGGCGACCTTCAGCCGCGGCGAGTGGTCGGTGAGCACCATGTATTCATGGCCCAACGCCGCTCCTGCGCGGGCCATCTCCCCGATCGGGGAGCCTCCGTCGGACCAGTCGGAATGGGTGTGCAGATCGCCTTTCAGGGCGGCACGCAGCTTCTCGCCACCCTCGGCCACCGGCTCCCCAGCAGTCGCTTCGAGGCGGCGAAGATAGACCGGCGTCTCACCGGCCAGCGATTCGGCGACCGTCCGCGCGATGACATCCCCCACGCCGGCCAGCTCGGTCAGCGATCCGGCTGCGGCGCGCTCACGCAGCTCCGGTGGGCTCAGCGCCTCGATCGTCGCGGCAGCGCGGCGAAAGGCCCGCACCCGATAAGTGGGCTCGTGGGCTCGCTCAAGCAGGTAGCCGATGCGTCTGAGATCGGCTACCGGGTCGCCCACAGAGGCAAATTTAGCCGTCGAGGTCGCTGAGCAAAATAACGAGCTCAGTGTCAAGATCGAGGAACCCGGCTTCCCCGCCCAGTGGAACGCGCGCGTAAGTGCGAAGCAGGAACTCGGTGGTGCCGGCCAGCGGAAGCACGAAGGTGGCCGAACCGTGCGGGCTGCTGGTGCGCAGGTAAAGGACGGCGACCCCATCGCGCTCACCCGGCCAGAGCTGCACATCGCCGTCACCCGACGGGGCATTGAGCCCCTCTTCCAGCAAGCTCCGCGCGAAGGTCCAAGTGACCCACTCGCCGCCTTCAACCAGGAAGTTCAGCGTGATGGCGAAGGGGTCTTCGGTCCGGAATCCGAAGCGTGCGGTAACCGGAACCGGAGCGTCTCCGGGCATCAGCAGGTCCAGGACCAACTCGGTGCTGACGAAGGTCGTGGCATCCATTGACTTTGCTCTCCCTGCACTGGCGCCGGGGGCTCCCGACAGCCGCCCTGACGATCCCTGAACCCGATTTCTACCGGGAAAGTGACGCCGCATGAAGGGGAGTTGGAGGAAGTCACCCGATCGGACGTCAAGTGGTTGTTCGGGGGTCGCGAATCGGGGGGTGTAAGTGGCTTTTGTCCCCCGCCGTTTCATCCGCGTAACGGATGCCGCACCGGCAGTGACGTGCCAGTCGCCGAAGCGCTCGGCAGGGTTGAGGGCCGGCTCACCTCAGATTGACGGCAAGGCGGCTCAGGTTGCCGTCGCCGTTATGGCAAAACGCACCCGAAATCTTGCGGCCGGTCGTAGATTTGCGCTGGCGTCGTAGGAAGTTGATGACGTTCTGCAACGTCTAGGGGGGGAAATAGCCCATAGCGGGACGTCGTGATCACCCAAAAGCGTGATTTGACCTTGGTGTCATCACGTGCGACTTCGCTATCGGGTTTCAGAGTCAGCTTCGGGCGGTCTATCGACTTGGCGGACGGGGACCGCCCGAGGCCCCCACTGGCGGATTGCCGATCCTTGGCATAACCAGGCATCGAGCCCACTGGGCGGTTCGAAACCGATTCTTCGCCTGAGGCTCTTGCTCACGAGCAGTAGCGAGAGTTAGCTGTAAGTGAGCCGGGCTCGACGGGGATTCCGCCAAGTACCCACCGCCGGCCCGGCCACTTGACTATAGGTCACGCCTCTGTGACTCCGTAGCCAGCTTTCTCACTCCGGGTGACAGGTGCCTGACACCCGATAGCGGCCTTTCAGTCAGCTCTTCGGGACAGCCGAGCCAGGCTGCGCGATCAGATCCACCACGATTGCCGCACCGGTGGTCGACTCCCCATCGGCCGTCTGGATCGGCGTCGTGATCAGCACCCGGCTCCCGATCGGGACCCCGACAAGAGTGTCGAACGGACTGGTCGACCCGGACGTTCCAATGGCAGTGGAGACGGGGTAGCCGCGTTCGTACGTCGAGTCCAGCAGCGTCCCGTTGTAGTAGGAAGCCTCGTACTGCATGACGACAAGACCTGCCTTTGCCGGTGCACCCGAACCCTTGGCCAGCACGATCGCCTTCGCGGCCGTGGGAGTCGTAGCACCCTTGGCGACGGTGATCTTGGGACGTGCACCGAGGGCGCCCGTCACGGTCACCGGAGCGGTGGAGACGGTCTGCGTCACCGCTGACGTCTGACCGGTGTCAGTCTTGGAATAGGTGCCCACCAGGTCGATCACAAAGGCAAGCGTGTCAGTGCCTTTGATGCCGGCAGCAGAATTCCCGGTGGAGCCGTAGCCGTCAGCCGGTGGGATGACCAGCAAGATCCGACTGCCCACCTTCTTGCCTACCAGCGCCGTATCCCAGCCCGGCAACACCTGCCCGACGCCGATCGGGGTGCCGATGGGCTGCTTGCGGTCGAACGAATTGTCAAAGACCTTGCCGCGCCAGATCTGTCCGAGGTAATCGGCGATCAGCAGCTGATTCTTGGCGACCACCGGTCCAGTGCCTTCGGACAGCACCTTCACCTGGAGTGACTTGCTGGGATTAGCGAAAGGAAAGGTGATGGTCGGCTTGACGCCGTACGCGCCGACGACGGTCGGAAAGGCAGCGGTGGTGGTCGGCGCGGTGGTCGCGGACGCGCTGGCAGACGAGCTCGGGGTGGCGGACGAGCTCGGCTTCTTGGACGAACTCGAGCCGTCCGTGCTCGAACTGCTGCAGGCTGCGAGCGTCAGGACTGCCGCGCCGGCTAGGGCAACTGCTACGCGGGCGCTGCGGCGGGTGGGGGCGAAAAGGCGCACGGATCATCCCTCTGTGAGTTGCGGCAGACGCCGCAATTGGTCGCCAGCGGCGAGCGGAAGCAGCCAGGACCGGAAGGGCCGAGCGGCGCGGCCTGAGCCTAGAACCCGAGTCTGGGAGTGGGCTGGACGTTCACCCTCTTCACATTCGTGTCACGCGGCCTTTTCCAGCTCGGCAAACTCCTCCGGCGACAGCTCCACCCCGGCGGCCTTCATGTTCTCTTCGAGATGGGCCACCTTGCTCGTGCCCGGAATCGGGAGCATGTAAGGCGACCGCTGCAGCACCCACGCCAGGGCCAGCTGGGCGGGTGAGACGCCGTGGCGGCGTGCTGCGATGTCGAGCGCTCCGCCGGCCCGCGCCAGCTTGCCGGTCGCCAGCGGGAACCAGGGAATGAACGCCAGCTCATGAGCCGTGCAGTAGTCCAGGACATCTTCGTGTTCGCGGTCGGCGATGTTGTACCGATTCTGGACCGAGACCACATCGACGACCTTGCGGCACTGCTCGAGCTCGGCCACCGACACCTCTGACACTCCGATGAGGCGGATCTTGCCCTCGCGCTGCATCGCCGCCAGCTCGCCCAGCGATTCCTCGACCGGAACCAGCGGATCGATCCGGTGCAGCTGGTAGAGGTCGATGCGCTCGAGCTTGAGCCGGCGAAGGCTCATCTCCACCTCTTGACGCAGATAGGCGGGACGCCCGCAGGGGGGCCACTGGTCAGGCCCGATCCGCAAGAGGCCACCCTTGGTCCCGATCACCAGGTCGTCCGGATAGGGCGAAAGTGCCTGCGCAATCAGGTCTTCACTGAAGTAGGGCCCGTAGGAATCGGCCGTGTCGATGAAGGTGACACCGAGCTCGACGGCCCGTCGCAGCACGCGCACGCACTCGTCCGGATCGGCGGGTGGCCCCCAGATGCCGCGGCCCGTCAGCTGCATGGCGCCGTATCCGAGCTGGGAGACGGTGAGTTCGCCGCCGAGGTTGACGCTGGCCTGCGCCGTAGATGTCATGGTTTCTACCCTATGACCGGATCAGCCGCGCGTAGGCACCGGCCTGCTCCCCGCCAGCTCGCCGCCATCGACCAGGAACTCGCCCCCGGTGCAGTACGAGCTGGCGTCCGATGCCAGGAACGCGACGAGTTCGGCTACGTCATCGGGCCGCCCAATTCTGGGCACCGGCAAGGTGGCGAAATGGGCCAAGCGGTCCACGGCGGCGAAGTCCGGACCGTTGATCATGTCAGTGTCGATTGCGCCCGGGTGTACGGAATTGACCCTGATTCCGTACGCACCGAGCTCGAGGGCAGCGGCCTTGGTCATCCCCCGGATGGCCCACTTGGACGCGACGTATCCGATGACTCCCGGCACACCCTTGAGGCCCGCGACCGATGAGACATTGACGATCGACCCTCCGCCCGCCGCGCGCATCGCCGGGGTGGCTGCCTGCATCCCGAGGAAGCAGCCGACCTGGTTCACCGAGACGACGGCCTGGTAGTCCTCGAGAGTCATCTGCTCGAGCGGCGCGGCGCGGATGATGCCCGCGTTGTTGATCAATACGTCCAACCCCCCGAGTGCGTCGGCGGTGTGCTCTACAGCCAAGGCCCAGTCAGCCGGCCGCGTGACATCGAGATGCACATAGCCCGCCGCCTCCCCCAATGCATCCGCCAGCGCGAGGCCGCTGTCGTCAAGCAGATCGGCGATGATCACTCGGGCTCCGCACGCGACAAAATGACGCGCTGCGGCCGCGCCCTGACCGCGGGCACCCCCCGTGATCAGCGCGCGCTTTCCGCTCAGTTGCGCCATTGCCCACCCCGCCCTCAGTCGGTCCCGCTGCCGTCGTTCCCGTGGTCCCGGGGTGCGCTCAGTAAATCCTCAAAACGGGATTTCGATGACGCCTCACCGGGCGCGTCACCGGCGAACCTGGAAGGTCACGAAGCTAGTGTCGACTGAGTGCATCGACGCCGGCTGACCACCAGAACGGCCGTCGCCACAGGGGTTTTGCTCGCCCTCGCCGCGTGTGGCTCCAGCTCCGGCGGCTTCTTCCCGGCGCAGCCGAACGCCGCCAGCAAAGTGCAAGGCCTGACCACGAGTCCGACCCCAGTTGCCACCCCCTCGCCACGTCCGACCCCTCCGCCGCCGCCACCCACTCTCCCGAGAGGTGGCCGCACGATCTTTCCCACCTACCGCGTGGTTGCTTATTACGGGAGTAGCGCCGGACCCGGGCTCGGAGTCCTGGGGACCGGCACGCCCGATCAGGCCGCTGCCGCGGTCGCCCATCAGGCGCAACTGTTCGACACCCCGACCCGTCACGCCCTGCCGGCCATGGAGCTGATCGCGACGGTGGCGCTCGGCAGCCCCGGCCCGGACGGCACCTATTCCTCACGCGGCGACCCAGCGGCGATCGAACGTTATCTGCAGGCGGCGCGGCGACACAAAGAGCTGCTGGTGCTGGACTTTCAGCCGGGCACTGGGGATTTCCTGACGGAGGTCAAGCGCTTCCAGCAGTTCGTCACCCAACCCGACGTCGGGGTAGCGATCGATCCCGAATGGCACATGCAGCCGGGTCAGGTGCCGGGCACGGTGTTCGGCTCCGCAACGGCAGCTGACGTCAACGCGGTCTCGGCATACCTGGCGGCGGTCGTCGTTCGGTACCGGCTCCCGCAGAAGCTTTTCGTGATCCACCAGTTTCGACCCTCGATGCTGCCGGACCGCCAAAACATCGTGGCGCGCCGCGGGCTCGCCACGGTTTTTCACGCGGATGGGAATGGATCGCCGACCGCGAAGGTCGACGTCTATAACCTCTTGGCGTTTCCGGGCGCTCCCTTCTACCGAGGGTTCAAATTGTTCTTCACCCGCGATTACCCGCTGCTCACCCCGCAGCAGACCCTTGCGCTGACGCCCGCGCCTGACCTGGTGACCTACCAGTGAGCACGGAGGCAGAGCCCGTCATCGCCGACGCTGGTGTGGCGGCGGGCTCCGCCCCGGCCGCCCGCGGATGGATGCAGGGCCGTCCGCCGGCGCCCAAAGGCGTCATCCTGGCGCTGGTCTGCCTCGGCCAATTCATGGTGGTGCTCGACGTCTCAATCGTTAACGTGGCACTCCCCTCGATCAGCAATGACTTGCACTACAGCGCGACCGGTCTGCAATGGGTCGTCAACGGTTACGTGCTGACCTTCGCGGGATTTCTGCTGCTGGGCGGCCGGCTCGCTGACATCTACGGCCAACGCCGGGTCTTTGTGGGCGGCCTGGCCTTGTTTTCTTTCGCCAGCCTGCTCGGCGGCTTCGCGCAGACGTCGGGCCAATTGACGGCCGCCCGCGCGCTCCAGGGCCTTGGCGGCGCGGTGCTGACACCGGCAACGTTGACCATCATCACCACCACCTACACCGAGGCCCGTGAGCGAACCCGCGCCATTGGGGTCTGGAGCTCCGTCGCCGGGGCGGGCGGTGCGTTCGGGGCACTCGCGGGAGGGATTCTCACCACGTACCTGTCCTGGCGCTGGGTGCTGTTCGTCAACGTCCCGATCGGCGTGATCGCAGGCTTCGGCGGGTTGGTCCTGCTCCAGGAGCAGCGCCGTCCCGACGCCGACCGTCGCCTCGACATCGCCGGCGCGTTCACCGGCACAGCGGGGCTTGCGGTGCTCGTCTACGCGATCGTCAGCACAGACACGCACCCCTGGGGGTCCGCCGAGACACTCATCACGCTCGCCATCGCGTTGGCGCTGCTGTCGACCTTCCTGCTCATCCAGAGCCGGTTCGCCAAGATGCCCCTGATGCCGCTGTCGCTCTTTCGTTCACGGGCCCTCACCGGCGCAAACATCGTCATGCTGCTCGCCGGAATCACCTTCTTCGCCATGTGGTATTTCCTGTCGCTCTACATGCAGGAGGTGCTGGGCTTCGGCCCGCTGCGCACCGGCGTCTTCTTCCTGCCGACCACATTCGCGATCATCATCGCCAGCCAGCTGAGCTCGCGACTGGTAAGCCGTTACGGTGCCCGCCCCGTCCTGATCGTCGGCATGCTGTGCTCGGCAGCCGGCTTTTTCTGGATGGCACAGCTGAACGCGACCAGCACGTACGCCAACGGCGTGCTGGGTGGTGCGGTGCTGACGACCTTTGGCGTGGGGCTGTCGTTCACCCCGCTGGCCTTCGCTGCCACCTCCGGGGTACCGCCCAACCAAGCCGGGCTGGCCTCGGGCGTGCTCAACACCAGCCGCCAGGTCGGCGGATCGATCGGGCTGGCAGCTCTGGCGACCCTCGCGACCGCGCGCACCCACGCTTCGCTCGCCGCCGGCAGCAGTCATAACGTGGCTCTCACCACCGGCTACGACCGGGCATTCCTGGTCAGCGGCGCGATCGCCCTGGTGGCCGCCGCTGTGGCCGCCGCACTCATCCCCAGTCTGGCGCGCACCGCGCGCCTCAGCACCTCGGAGAGCTAGGAGAGCTAACTGTGAAGGTCACGCTCGAAGCCGGCACCCTCACTCTCGAAGGCCACGGCGGAGATCAGATCGAGGCCTACGCGGCAGTGCCGGTGGATGCCTCCCCCATGGGCGGTGTCGTCGTGATTCACCACATGCCGGGCTTCGACGAGGCGACGAAGGAGATCACGCGCCGCTTCGCGTCCCGTGGTTACGCGGCAATTTGCCCCAACCTGCATTACCGGGAGGCGCCGGGCGCTGATGCCGACGATGCCGCCGCCGCGAATAGAGCCGCCGGCGGGGTACCGGACGAGCGCCTGACCGGTGACGTGAAAGCCGCCGCCGCGTACCTGCGGGCGCTTCCTGGCTCGAACGGCAAGGTCGGCGTGATCGGCTACTGCTCGGGTGGCCGGCAGTCCTTCCTCGCCGGCTGCACCGCAGGGGTCGATGCGGCTGTCGACTGCTACGGCGCCTTCGTGGTGGGCACTCCGCCGCCGGGCTTCCCGGTGGCGATGGAGCCGCTGATCCATCTCACGCCGCAGCTAGGCTGCCCACTGCTGGGCATGTTCGGCAATGAGGACAAGGCACCGTCACCGGAGCAGGTCAACGAGCTCGAAGCGGCCCTCAAAGAGGCTGGAAAGACGTATGAATTCCACCGCTACGACGACGCCGGACACGGGTTCTTCGCCGTCGATCGACCGAACTACCGGCAAGCCGCCGCCACCGACGGCTGGGTGAAGATCTTCGACTTCTTCGGCCGCTACCTCACCACTAGTGCTGCCTGACCGGCCAGACCCCAAGGACCATCCATGTGCACCTACATCACTGAACTGATCCACGTCGAAGGCGCCGGCAAGGGCCGCGCGGGGTGGTTCGAGCTGACGGACGCGAGCGTCTATGTCGACCATCCGGTCGCCGCCCAGGCCGAGCACACTCTCAACATCGACTTCCGCAACCCGGCTCTCGGGCCGCAGGCCCGGGTCGCGGTGGAGCTCACCGCAGAGTCGGCGCGCGCGCTCGTCGCTGCCATTCAGGCGGCGTTGGCGGCCGTGCCCGAAGGCCTGCTGCCCGTGCCGGTGTGACGCTTTCTCCCGCCCCGCACGTGAGGCCCAGGGGGTCTAAGGGGCCAGGGGGTCTAAGGGGCCAGGAGGAGTTCGGGGTTGCGCACCTCGACCATGCGCCGGATGCCCACCTGCCAGGTGACCTGTGTCGGCTCCCCCACCAGCTCGGTCAGCTTCGTGACGTCAGCCGGAGTCCCCTCGATCGCGGTCGGGTCGACCGCGAACTCCGGAGTCTTGCCGGTGAGCTCACCCAGGAAGCCCACCCACTCCTCGATGGTCACCCGCTCCGAACCAGCCCAGTTGACGGTCACCGCCGGAACGGCCGCCGCGTCGAGGAGCGCGGGCAGGGTCCGGATGATGTCGTCCTCGTGAATCAGGTGGTAGGCGCCGCCATCCGGCGGAACCGGAATGGCCATCCCGCCCGACAGCATGAGCAGGTGATACCAGGGCCAGCCGCCGTTGTCGCCGTAGGGAACGTTGAGACGGGTGATGATCGTCGGCAGGTCCAGCGTTCGCGCGTAGGTACGTGCCACCGCCTCGGCCGCGACCTTGGACAGGATGTAGTTGGGCATCATCTGCGTGTGGTTGTTGTCGCCGAGCGGATCGGTCTCCACCAGTCCTGAGCCGTCGCCCGGGGCATACACGGCCGTTGACGAGCAGTGCAGGAACGCCTTTGCGGCCTGGTAGCGCGTCATCAGCAGCCCGACCGACTCGGCGTTAGCCGTGATGTCGGCGTCGCTGTCCTTGGTCTTGGCGACGGCGAAGTTCAGGACGTAGTCAGCCGACGCCGGCAGGTCGTCAAACCCGACTCCACTACCGAGGTCAGCCACCACGCAGTTGACCCCCGCCTCTTCCAGCGCGGTGCGGGAGGCGGCGCTGGTGAAGCGCGCGGGAGCCCAGACCTCGTTGGATCGAGCGAGGGCACGTGCAACAGGCAGGCCAACCTGACCGGTCGCACCAGTAACGATGATCGTGGCGTTCTCGAGCATGAAGTCATACTGCGACACCGGCCGGCGGCACCTGCGGGCGGGTGGCGCCCCCGCCCTCAGGCGGCGCCCGGCGCGCCGGGAGGAGCACCGCCGGCACCCGCGCCGGTCGGCGGCTGACCCCCGCTCGCTCCTTCGGGGAGCGTCGGTGCCGTAGCCGATCCGGTGCCGGTGGTCGCTATCACCGTGATGCTCTGCGCCGTCGTTCCGGTCGTCCCAGTGGCCCCGGTGCTGGTGGCCGCCTGCACCGTGACGCGTTCACCTGCCCGCAGCGCGCTCACGTCAATCACGGCCGTCCCGCTGTGGACGGTCGTGGCGCTGGAGATCCGGTAAGTCACGACGGTGCTTCCCGTGTTGACCGACACCGACGATGGCGTGACGGCCGTGATTGTCCCTGCGGTCTGTCCAGTCGCGGTTCCACCGGCAGGGGCCCCGCCTGTCGCCGCACCACCGGCCGCCGAACCGCCTTCGAAGGCTCCGCCGGCCGCGCCACCGGGGAATCCGGCAGCGCCCCGCCCGCCGAACCCCTGCGCTCCAGCCGCGCTGCCGTTCGTACCCCGTAGGGCCGATGCACCGAGCGCTCCGGCAAGTGCACCCACCGCGAGCAGGCCGATGGCACCGGCGACCCGGCCGCGACTCCGCGTCCCGGTGAGGCCACTGGCGTTCGGTGCTGCCTGCGCTGATGCGTCAGCCGGCGCGATCGCCGTGGGGCGCGGCCCGAGCCAGTCATCCGTAGCCGGCTGCTCGACCGCCGGGATCGGGGCGTACTCCGCGGTGGGTGCGTCCGTCGGCGGCTGGTCTGCAACGGCGGTGCCCGGAACAACGGCGGGCCATGCGGACGGCCAGTTCGCCGCTCCCGAATCGTGCTGTGTATCCATGATTTCCCTATTTTCAGTCTCAGTGAAATTGGTCAGGACGTGGACGCGCTGGTGAGGTCGTAAACCGTGGAGCCGCCTACGGTTTTGGCGGTGAAGTGGGCCTGGACCCAGGCGGTGATCTGGGAGCTCACGCTGCTGCTGCCCGCGCCACCACCCATCCCGCCACCCGTGCCGCCGGAGATGAAGTACGTGATGTCACCGGCTTTCACGTAGGCCTCGAATTGCGCCAGGGTCGGCGACGGGTCGTTGTTCCAGCCACCGATGGCCATGACCGAGGCCCCGCTGGCAAGCTCCAGCGACGCGGCGCTCTGATCGCCGATGGTGGCGGCGGCCCACCGAGCCTTGCTCTTGGCCAGCAATGCGGTCAGTGCGTTGCTCGACGTTGCCTGGCCGCCACCAGCCGCCAGGGCACCTCCGGTTGGGGTCGGGATCGAACCGGCACCCGTCGGCGCCGTACGCGTGCCCGTGGGAGCCGTTCCCGTGCCAGTAGGCGCCGTACCCGTGGGACGGGTTCCGGTGGATCCGGTGCCGGCAGCGTCGGTTCCGGTCCGGTGCGTCGGCGCGGTTCCGCCACCGCCCCCGAACCCGCCCATTCCACCCGCGCCGGCAGCGCTGGCCGGTCCCACGCTCGGGATCGACCCGGTGTGAGGCGTGGCCGCAGTGGCGACGGCGTAGGCAGTCGTACCGGCAAGTCCCACGGCGACCGCCGCGACCATGACGACGGCGACCGTGCGGCGCCGCCAGGCGATCGGCACGGCGAGCATGAAGACGACGACCGCCGTCAACGCGAGGGTCGCGTACCGAATCTCCGGATGCCAGTTTGCGTCACGGGACAGCAGTACGGCGCTCCACCCGCCGGCAGCCGCCACGAGAGCGGCCAGCCACAGCCGCGCCGAGTACTGCGCCTGCCGTACCCAAAGGGCCTGAGCACCGATCGCTACGACAGCCCCGATCGCGGGGGCGAGCGCCACCGTGTAGTACGGGTGAACGGTGCCCTGCATGTAGCTCAGGACCACACCGGTGACCAGAAGCCAGCCGCCCCACATCAGGAGCGCGGCGCGGGTCCGGTCGGTGCGTGGCATCCGGCGCGTCACCCAGAGCCCGGCCACCAAAGCCACGATCGAGGCGGGAAGCAGCCAGGAGATTTCGTTACCCATCTCACTGGACAGCAGCCGGGTGATCCCGGTCGCTCCTCCGAAGCTGGAGCCGGCCGCACCACCGCCGCCACCGCCGCCCCCGCCAGGGCCGCTGCCCCCCGTGAGGCGACCAAATCCGTTGTAACCAAAGACCAGATTCAGGACGCTGTTATTCGTGGAGCCGCCTATGTAAGGCCGTGAGGACGCCGGCCACAGCGCGACGGCCAGTACCCACCAGCCCGCGCTGACGACGACCGCGACGCCCCCGGCAAGCAGATGCCAGCTCCGTCGGAGCAGCCCCGTGGGAGCCGCGACGAGATAGGCCAGCGCGAGGCCGGGCAGCGGCAGGAAGCCCTGCAGCATCTTGGTGAGAAAGGCGAAACCCAACGCTGCTCCAGCCAGCAAAACCCAGCGAAGCCGGGCCTTTTCGATGGCCCGCGTCATGGCGTACGCGGCGGCGACCATCAGCAGGGTGAGCAACGCGTCCGGGTTGTTGAAGCGAAACATCAGCGCCGCGGCCGGGGTGAGCGCCAGGATGGCGCCGGCCAGCAGGCCGAAGGCCGGACCCGCCCAACGCTTGACCATCGCGTAGAGCAGCGCGACCGAAGCAACACCCTCCAGGGCCTGCGGAACCAGCAGGCTCCAGCTGTTGAAGCCGAAGATGCGCGTCGACAGACCCATGATCCACAAGGAGCCCGGCGGCTTGTCCACGGTGATGGAGTTGCCGGCGTCGAGGGAACCGAAGAACCATGCCTTCCAGCTCTGGGTCCCGGCCTGGACTGCGGCAGCATAGAAGCTGTTCGCGTAGCCGGAGGCCGACAGGTTCCAGATGTAGAGCAGCGCGGTGCCCAGCAGCAGGACGAGAAGAGCCGGACGTACCCACACCGGCGAATCCGAATTGCCGAGCAATAGGCGGCGGATCCGGCGCGGCCGGTGTCCGGCGGGCTTGGACGGGGGCGACGCCGTTGGCTCGTCCTGCGTGAGTGGCCCGGGGTCCAGCATGGTCGTCGTTGGCATGTCTTGAGCCTCGACGAGCGGGCTAGAGCAGCCTTATGCGTGGCCTATGCGCTTGCTGTGAGCGCTGACCCCGCCCGCGTTCAGCGGCGCAGGAGCTTCAACGCTCGCTTGGGACAGGCGTCAACAGCTTCTTGCGCGGCCCGCAGATACTCGACGGGGACGTCCGATCCGCGGGGCGCGACGGCGAGCGGGAAGCCCCATTCATCTGGTTCCAGCAGTTCTGGGGCGAGCTCCATGCACAGCCCGCGCCCGTCGCAGGCCGTCCAATCGATGTGCAGCCGCTGCCCCGTAGCCGGGGCGGCCGTTTTCGCACCCGCCGGTGTGCTCACAGCCCGCTCCCACCGCAAAGCGCGAGGCAATTGCCAGCGCGGTGGGCTTCGATGTCATCAGCGAAGACCCCTAGCGCGCTGCGTACCAGCCGCACCGTGCCGTCCGGGTGCTTGCAGGCGCCGCGCCCATCGACAAGTCCGGCCATCCGGCGTACCTCGTCCAGTGCTTCGGGCCGCGACCGTTGTCCCGTCCGGCCGGCCAGATCCGCAAAGGATCCCGCGATTCTGGGCAGCCCGTTCAGGCACGGACCGCACTGCCCGGCGCTTTGGTCTGCCAGGTAGCTGACGATCCGAGCCGTCTGCGCCAATCCACAGGTGCTGGCAGGAAGTGCGGCGATGACGCCGGCGCCGGGAGTCCCGCCGTAGGGGGCGAGCCCCGCGCGCGAAACGGGCGCCTCCGCTGCGAGTGGCCAAGGCACCCAGGCGCCGTGGTAGCCACCAACCAGCACAGCCTGCAACGGGGATGCCGGCCCGCCGGCTATCTCGAGCAGCTCCCCGAGCGGGGTCCCGTAAGCAAGCTCGTAGACGCCTGGCCGGTGGACGCTGCCGCTGATCGTCGTCAGAAAACTGCCCGGCTCTTCCGGCGTGCCGACCTCACGAAACCAGTCGGGACCGAAGCGGGCGGCGAGCGCCAGGTGGGCGAGCGTCTCCACGTTGTGGACCAGGGTCGGGCGCCCCCGAAGGCCCGCAGCCACGATCAGGCGCGGAGTGTCGAACGGAATCGCTGGACCGCCCGAAAGCGCTGCTACCACAGCTGATTCCTCACCTGAGAGGAAGCGGTCGGGTGCGGTGTTGACGCTGACCTCGAGACGATCCCGGCCACGCCGCTGGGCAAGCGCGGATCGAATGTGGTCGCTGAGATCGGCCGGGACGTAGACGTAGGCCTCGGCCGCAGACGTCGCCTCGGCAACGAGCTGCAAGCCATCCAGGACGAGATGCGGCGACTTGATCAGCAGCACCCGATCCTTGGAGGACAGCGGCTCGCCTTCCGCTCCGTTGGCGACGACAACCGCTCGTTTACCGGCCGCGACTGCTGCCAGCTTTCGCGCCGAAGGGAATCCGGCCCCTCCCCTGCCGGTCAACCCGGCCTGCGAGAGCAGCACGGCCAGCGGGCCGGGGCCACCCGCCCACGGGAGGGCCCCGTGGAGCCGGTCGTGAGCTGACAGGTCCGGGGTGGAATCCACCAGCAGCCGGCGCACCTCGACGGGGCGGCGAAGGGTTGCCAGGACGCTCATCGGGTTCTCCCCAGTGCGGTGGTGGGACGGCGAGTCGATCTGGTCATGGGACGGCGAATCTTGCTGTGCTCGGCGAAATGGGGGGCCAGGCGCCAGCTGACGGCTGCGGCAACGGTCAGTGCGCAGCCGGCGGCAATGACGCGCAGCCAGACGGTGCCGCTGTCAGTTCCGGTGCCCAGGCCATGGGCGAACGCGACCGGCCAGCAGCCGTAAGCCAGCCAGTGGACAGTGCGCCAGGCGCGTTCGGGCATGTGGTTACGCAACAGGCCGGTAGCGACCAACGCCGCGATCAGCAGTAACGCCACCGTGCCAAGGCCCTGCCAGAAAGGTCGGTATGCCCCCACAAAAGGCACCAGCAGATCGCTGACGTTGACCTTCGCGTACTTGTCCAGGCTCAGGGTCGTCACGTGAAGGGCGAGGAAGACGACCGCCAGCAGGCTCGCGTTGCGGTGCACCAGAGCAACGGCGAACCGGGGAAGCCCGAACGCCGGGCGTCCGGATCGGCTCGCGATACCGAGCGCCACCACACACGTCAGCAATACGAGCGCGACCACGCCGCTGCCACGAGCGACGTACCAGAGCGTGGTGCTGTTCATCGGGTGCCTTCCTCGAGCGGTGCCGGAAACCCGGCCAGATTGACGACGCTCGGCGGGTCTGCGGCGGAGACAAGCCGCGCCGCGTGGCCCTGCTCCCGCAGCCATCCCGGCGCCTCGGACCCGAGTACGAGGGCTGCCGTAGTCAGGGCATTGGCCCGGACGCAGCTGCCGGCGGCCACGGTCGCCGTGCGCCACACCACCGGCGCCGGACGGCAATTGCGTGGATCGAGAATGTGGTGCAGCTGGGCGCCGCCGGAGCGCCACCGCCTACCTTGGATGCTGCTGGTGGCAATTGCGCCACCGGGCGGTAGCACGACGACGACCGACGGATCGCCGGGCTGGTCCTGCACGAGGACGTGCCACCCATCATCCGGGGTGGGGCCGGCCGTCGCGATGTCGCCGCCCAGAGCCATCAGCACTCCGACGCCGAGCTCGGCGGCAATCTGAGCGGCGATGAGGTCCGCCGTGAACGCCTTTCCGGTGGCGCCGAGATCGAGGCGCACACCACTGGGCACCGTCAGCTGCTGGCGATCCAGCCGCACCTTTCGCCAGCTCGGCGCCGGCCGCACCCGCAGACCCGCAGCTGGTCGGTCACCGTCCATCAGGGTCCAGTCGCGGTCATAGCCCAGGCTGGCCAGCGCGTTGCCGAGAGTGGGTGAGACGAGTCCGTCGGTCGCCTCGGCAGCGTCCAGCGCGGCCGCGACCAACGAGGCCAGCAGTGGACTCACCTCCACCGGGCGGCCGGCCGGAAGCGTCGCCAGCTCGGAATCAGCACGAAAGCGACTGCAGGCAACGTCAACGGCGGACAGCTTTCGGTTCGCGATGTCCCGTGCCGGCTCGAGCAGTCCCGCATCGGTCAGGACAAGGCGCGCGGTCGTACTCCAGACCTCCCATTGGGCGGTCGCAGGGGTGAGCGGCAGCGTCTCCTGAAGGGGCATCGAGATCACGACCCGCCCGACGTGGCAGCGGCCGAGCCGCCTGAGGAGGTGGTGGGTGTGAAGTTGGACGAGCTCGAGGATGTCGAAGTCGACGAGGTCGAACTGGAGCTCGAGCCCGACGGGGTCGAAGTCGTAGCTGTCCCACTGGCGGGTGCGGCAGCCGTAGAGCTGTGCGCCGCCACACCGACCGCCGTTGCTCCGACAACTGCAGCAGCTGCCAGGCTTGCGGTCACTACCGTCACCTGACGGCGTCCGCGATCTCTGATGTTCACGTAGTTGAGCCTTGAACGATTTGCTGTGCGCCGCCTGTGAACAGTCCGAGGACTGGCTCAGCGTCGGCCCGCCCGGTTCGGATTGGGCCACCTCCACAGGTGACTCACAGGTCGCCCACAGTGCGCCAGCAAGGAGGCGCATCATTCTTAGCAACATGATGAGGACCGAGGCGCCGACCATGAGCAACCAGCCTGAGCTGACGCGTCCGGGCGGCGGTCCGGTCCGTGCGCTCGTGGTCGACGATGAACCCACGCTTGCCGAGCTGCTCTCGATGGCCCTTCGCTACGAGAGCTGGGACGTCCGAACCGCCGGAGACGGCCTCACAGCGCTGCGGGTCGCCCGCGAATTCAAGCCAGACGTGGTCGTCCTTGACGTGATGCTGCCCGACCTCGATGGCCTCGAGGTGCTGCGGCGGCTGCACGCGGACTTTCCTTCCCTCCCAGTTCTTTTCCTGACAGCGAAGGACTCCGTCGAAGACCGGATCGCCGGGCTGACGGCCGGCGGCGACGATTACGTCACCAAGCCGTTCAGCTTGGAGGAGGTCGTCGCCCGGGTGCGCGGGTTGCTACGCCGCGCGGCGGTGGCCACCAAGACCGAATCCCGGCTCACGGTGGGCGACCTGGTGATGGACGAAGACAGCCGTGAGGTGGAGCGGGCAGGCGAGCTGATCTCCCTGACCACCACCGAATTCGAGTTGCTGCGCTTTTTCATGCGCAACCCCCGCCGGGTGCTCTCCAAGGCCCAGATCCTCGACCGGGTATGGCAGTACGACTTCGGCGGCCAGGCCAACGTCGTCGAGCTCTACGTCTCGTACTTGCGTAAGAAGCTCGATGCCGGCCGGGAGCCGATGATCCACACCGTCCGCGGCGCGGGCTACGTCCTGAAACCTGCTCGCTAGTCATGGGCAGATTCCGCCGGCGCTGGACGCTGCGCGGACGTCTGCTCGCAGGATTGCTCGCGCTGCTGGCGGTGCTCTGCGTGGTCATCGGCGTCGTCAGCGTGTCGGCCGTACACCATCAGGTGCAGGCGCAGGTTGACCGTCAGCTCGAAGCCGCTGGCAACCGCTCGCTCTACGGAGAGGGCGGCGGCGGGCCTGGCGGTTTTGGCCGGCGGCCCCCCACGGACGGCGACGCTCCAGCTCCGCTGAACGTGCTCGGGCAAGCCGCCGGAACCCTCGGGGCAACCATCCAGAACGGCACGGTGACGTCCGCCGCCACCCTCACCGGAGCTGCCGGGGTCAAGGCCTTGCCCACCAGCGACTACGCGACGCTGGCGGCGGTCCCCGTCGACAGCAAGCCGCACACCATCACGATTGCCGACCTCGGCCAATTCCGGGTGCTCGCCACCCCTGGCCCGAACAACGGCGGCGACGTCGTCCTCACAGGCCTTCCGCTCAAGGATTCCAATTCCACCGTCACCAGCCTGGCGTTGGTGATCAGCATCGTCAGCCTGGTCGGCCTCATCGGAGCGGCCATCGCCGGCACGCTGATCGTGCGGTACGCGCTGCGACCGCTGCGCCGAGTTGCCGACACCGCAAAACGCGTCTCCAAGCTCCCGCTGGACCGGGGCGAGGTCGCGCTGAGCGAGCGGGTGCCGGAGCGCGACACCGACCCCCGGACCGAGGTGGGCCAGGTCGGTGCGGCGCTCAACAGCCTGCTCGGCCACGTCGCAACGGCATTGACCGCCCGGCAGGCGAGTGAGATGCGGGTGCGCCAGTTCGTTGCCGACGCGAGCCACGAGCTGCGGACGCCGCTGGCCTCCATCCGCGGATATGCAGAGCTGACGCGCCGCACCGGAGACGAGCTGCCCCCGGACATCAGCTACGCGATGGACCGCGTCGAATCAGAAGCCACCCGCATGACAGGGCTGGTCGAAGATCTGCTCTTGCTGGCGCGGCTCGATTCCGGCCGCCCCATCGAACGGGTGCCGGTCGACCTCACTGCGCTGGTGATCGATGCCGTCAGCGACGCCCATGCCGCTGGCCCGGAGCACCCGGTGACGCTGCGCCTGCCGGACGAAGCGATCGAGGTGGTCGGCGATCCAGCCCGGCTGCACCAGGTTCTGGCCAACCTGTTGACCAATACCCGCAGCCATACAGCACCTGGGACGGCCGTCGAGGTCACCCTTCGCCGCAGTGCCGGGCCCACCGGAGAGCCGCAGGCCGTGGTCGAGGTTGCTGACAAGGGTCCCGGCATCGCGCCTGAACTGGTGCCGCACATCTTCGAGCGCTTCGCCCGCGGCGAGACCTCCCGGTCACGGACCGCCGGCAGCACGGGCCTGGGGCTCGCGATCGTGTCGGCCGTCGTCACGGCGCACGGCGGGACCGTCGACGTGAACACCCGCCCCGGAGCCACCGTCTTCGCCGTACGACTTCCGGCCGGCATCGGACCAGACGACGGAAAGGCTAAAGTGCCGGAATCGCGCAGCCTTACCACGAGATAACGGCTCAGATTCGACCTTTTGCCAGTCTTAATTGCCGGAAATAATCGGATAGACGCACGAACACACGCGAAACGAAGGTTTCCCATGCATCTGTCGAAGCCAAGCCACCAGCCCCATCAAGATCCGACCTCCACCGACCGTGACGCATCCAGCCGGCGGCTCCCCGAGGGTGAGCGTTACCGCCGCCCCCGCATCAACGCGCGGCCCATGGCCGCCCTGGCCTGGCTGTTCGTCACCTTCATCCTCGCCACCGGTCCCCTCCAGCTCGCCGTCTCCGACCAGAGCGGACGGGCCTACTTTTCGGCAGCCGCGCTCGGCGGCCTCGCGATCATGGGGGCGCTGCTGGGGGCGGAACTTCGCCGCGCCAAGGCGATGACACAGGCCGGCATCAAGGTCCACGCCGTCGAGCTCGGTTTTCTTCGCGGCCGGGTCCTCAGTGAGGGCGACGTCGCCACACCCCGTGACCTGCGCCGCGTCACCTGGGCCGGCCTGATCGGCCTCGCCGGCAGCGCCGCAGCCCTGGCCATCGCCGGCGGACTGTTGACGTTGGGCAGCTCGGCCGGGGTGTCCCTGCTCGGCGCCGCGGCCTGGATGTCGGCCATCGGGATCGGCGCGCTGATGTTCTTTGATCTGCTCCCCGCGCCGGGCACCCCCGGCAGCCAGCTCGTGTTCGCCAGGTCCTGGCAGCGCAGCGGACGGCGCGAGACAGGCGCCACCGCCACTGCACGGGCTGGCGTCTTCAGCGGGTGGTTCCTGGTGGTGGCCGGCTTCGCCGTTGTCGCTTTCGTGAGCCTCGGCGGCCTCTGGCTCATCCTGGTCGGTGCTCTGGTCATCGGCGGGTCCCGGCTCATGCTGACGGGAGCCCGCACCAGCGAGCGGTTGGCCGGCCTTCGCGTCAGCGATGTGATGTCACCTGCGCCGCCGGAGGTCTCCTCCTTCGCCACCGCCGAGGTTGCATTCACCGATATCGCGTTACCCAGCCGGGCATCGGTTCTGATCGTCCGCGAGCCGGACGGCAGCTTCGGCGGGATCGTCCCGGTCACCGCGCTGGCTGGGGTTCCGGGAGATGACCGGGTGGAGATGCGAGTGCGCCCATTAGCGATCCCCCCGAGCGCGCTCGCCACAGTCTCCGCATCCGAGCCCATCGAGCACGCGTTGCAGCAGATGGCGAGCCACCCGGCCGCCGGCCTCGCGATCGTCTTCGACGAGCCCAGCAGCGACACCGACAATCCGCACCTCGTCGTGGTCGGCACCGTCACCGGAGCTGATCTGGCCCGCACCGTGGGACTGCTGAACGCTGCCGGTTCTACCGGCCGTAGGGGCTTCGCCGGCCGGGGCGCAAACCCCTTCCGCTAACCGGTCCCCAGCCGGTGCGCGGCCATTACGGGCCGCGCACTCGGCCGTCGGTCTGCGCTCACCGCGCACCTTTCCCCTCCCGCAGCATCTGACCTGAAAGGTCGTCATGCACGTCTCCATCTGGGCCTGGGCCGGCTTTGCCGCGTTTGTGACGGCCGCGCTCGCCTTCGACTTCAGCCGACATCGCCAGGCTCACTCCATCGAATTCGGAGAGGCCGTGCGGTGGTCACTCTTCTATCTGGCCATCGGCTTCGGTTTCGCCGGCGTCGTCTGGCTCGGGTACGGCGGTACGGCGGCAGCCGAATACACCTCCGCCTACCTGCTGGAGAAGAGCCTCGCCGTCGACAACCTCTTCGTCTTCGCGTTGATCTTCACCTACTTCAAGGTGCCCCGCGAATACCAGCACCGGGTGCTCTTCCTCGGGGTGATCGGAGCACTCGCCTTTCGGGCGATGTTCCTCGGCGCGGGTGTCGCCGTGGTCAGCGCCTTCGAGTGGATCTTCTTCATCTTCGGAGCCTTCCTCATCTACACCGCCGTCAAGCTCGCCAGAGGTGGCGAGGAGCCCGACATCGACCCGGGCAAAAGCCTGGCAGTACGACTGCTGCGCAAGGTGATCCCGGTGGGTGACCGGTACGACGGTCAGCAGATGCTGGTCCGCCAGTCGGGCGTGTTGATGGGGACCCCGCTGCTGGCCGTCGTCGTCGCGATCGAGGCGGCCGACCTGCTGTTCGCGGTCGACAGCGTGCCTGCCGTACTCGCGGTCAGCGACAACCTGTTCATCGTCTACACCTCGAACGCACTGGCGATCCTTGGCCTGCGGGCCTTGTACTTCTGTCTGGCCGGCCTGCTGACCCGCTTCCACCTGCTGAACAAGGGGTTGTCGATTGTGCTGGCGTTCATCGGGATCAAGATGCTGCTGCAAGCCGCCCACCATTACGCGCCGGGTGTGCCGACCATTCCGACGGCCCTCTCCCTCGCGGTCATCGTCCTGGTGTTGGCGGCCGCGATCATCGGGTCGGTGCTGTTTCCCAACCCCGAAGCTGACGAGTCCGGCGCCCTGGACGCCATCGCCGCAGAGGCGACTACGCGGGCACCGCAATCGGCCCCTGACCAGCATTCGCCGGATCCTGGCGATGACGCAGCTGAAACCGAGCCGGTGACGGCTGCCACGCCCGGAAGTTGGAGGTAGCTGCCTTGTCCGCATTCCCTGCTGAAGTGTCGCAGCGTTTAGGAGGGGGCACCCTGACGGACGTGGCCGCCACCCCTCCAACTGATCGCCCAGCCAGGGCGGGCGGTCCGTTCAGCGCGGTCGCGGCTGCAGCCGCCGCCGATGCGGGTGGACTGGACCCAACGCTGCTCGCCGACTACCTGGACGTTCTGACCGAGGTGGCGGGCAACCGTCGCCGCGTCACCCGCCAGGAGCTGAACCGCTTCCGGTTCCAGGGACGACGGGCGGCGCTGGAGGGGGTCCCGATGCGGGCCCTGGTGGAGCTGTATCTGACCGCCGCCTGGCGGCTGTGGCGCCACCTTCCCGTCGTACGGGAGGCGGCGCAGGCACCAGAGGCATTGGTGTCGGCAGGCGAGGCTGTCCTTCGCGCCATCGACGATGCGGTGGCTGCTGGCGTCGAGGGCCATCAACTGGCCAGACGCGAGCTGACCCGACGCGAGGAAGCAGCTCGTCGCGAGCTCTTTGACGATCTGCTCTCAGGACGCCACGACGTCACCGGCTTGATCAGCCGGGCCGCCGAATTCGGGCTGGATCTAGCGGGGCCGCACGCGGTGGCCGTCATCGCCGCCGGGCAGCCGTTCGTCGACGGATCGCCGCTGCCGACGCGTATCGAATCGGCTGTCCTGGGCGCCAAGGGCGACGCCAATGCGCTGGTGGCGAGCAAAGAAGGGCTGCTGGTGGTCATCTTCGCGGCCCCCGACGACGCGGCCGTTGACTTCGTGACGGGGCGCCTCGCGCAGGAGCTCGGTGCTCTTCCCATCAGGCCGGGCGGGCCAGGCGCAGCCGGTGGGCCGGCCGCAGCAAGTGGGGTCCAGCTGCGCCGCACGTCCACCGTCGGGCGATGGCAGATCACGCTCGGGCGCGCCCGGCCCGGCGCGGCGGGCGTCTTCGCCTCCTACGAGGAAGCCCTCGACGCCCGCGAGCTGGCGGGCCGGCTGCGCATCGAGCAGCCGATCGTGGCCGCCAAAGACTTGCTCGTCTATCGCATGCTGCTGCGCGATCGCGCGGCCATCATCGACCTGGTCAGCGCCACTCTGCGCCCCCTGACGGAGGCTCGCGGAGGCGCTACTCCGCTGTTGGAGACGCTGGCGGCCTACTACGAGACGGGCGGCAACACGACGGAGACCGCCCGGCGGCTGCACCTGTCCGTGCGCGCCGTGACCTATCGACTGGAGCGAGTGACGGCATTGACCGGGCGAGACCCGACGAACCCGGCCGACCGCTTCACGCTCAACACCGCCGTGCTGGGCGCCAAGCTGTTGGACTGGCCCCGCAGCCCGCTCGCCTAGTGGCAACCGCAGGCCAGCCGGCGGTCAGCCGTCAGCCGGGTTTTCGTGGGGCCAGCCCGGCTTCTGCGCCTCACCCTCCGCCCGGATCACGTGCATGACGGCATTGATCAGCGCCAGGTGGGTGAAGGCCTGCGGAAAGTTGCCGAGGTGACGGCCGCTGCGGGGATCGATCTCCTCCGCGTACAGGTCGAGTGAACTGGCCAGCGACAGCAACTTTTCGCACAGCTCCCGGGCCCGATTGAGCTCTCCGATTTCCACCAGCGCCGAGACGAGCCAGAACGAGCAGATGGTGAAGCTGCCCTCCTCGCCGGCCAGGCCGTCGTCGGTCTCCTCGGTGCGGTAGCGCTGTACCAAGCCGTCTTCGGTCAACTCATCGGCGATGGCGAGCACTGTCGCGCGAAGCCGGTGGTCATCCGCCGGCAGGAAGCGCAGCAGCGGCATCAGCAGTAGCGACGCGTCGAGCGCCTCGGTGTCGTAATGCTGGGTGAAGACCCCCCGCTCGGACAGACCGTGCTCGATGATGTCGGCCTTGATCTCGTCCGCAGCAGCCTGCCACCGCTCGACGAGATCCGGCGCCTCGCGGATACGAGCCAGCCGGGCGCCGCGGTCGCAGGCAACCCAGCACATCACCTTGGATGAGGTGAAATGCTGCGGTTCCCCGCGGACCTCCCAGATCCCCCGGTCAGGCTCCCGCCAGTATTTGATCGCGCACTCGACCTGGCGGTACAGGATCGGCCACAGCCGCTCATCAAGGCGGTCGCGTGAACGGGTGTGGATATACACCGAGTCCAGCACGGCACCCCATACGTCGTGCTGCTGCTGGTCGAAAGCGCCGTTGCCGATGCGAACCGGCTTGGCGCCCTCGTAGCCACTCAGATGTTCCAGCACATGCTCGTCGAGTGAACGCTCGCCGTCGATGCCGTACATGATCTGGAGCTCGTGATCTCGGTCGGCAATGTCGGCGATGAAATAGAAGAAGTCGTCGGCTTCCCAGTCGAAGCCGAGGGAGTAAAGGCCCCACAGGGTGAAGGTCGAATCGCGCACCCAGCTGTAGCGGTAGTCCCAGTTGCGCTCGCCGCCCGGGGTCTCGGGCAGCGAGGTGGTGGCTGCCGCGACGAGCGCGCCCGACGGTGCGAAAGTCAGCCCCTTGAGGGTCAGGGCGCTGCGCTGCAGATACCCGCGCCACGGGTGGTCGGGGAACCTCCCCCGGGCCAGCCAGTGCTGCCAGTGGTGGGCGGTCCACACCATCCGGCGATAGGCCTCGTCGTAGTCATACGGCGGGGGGTGCTCGGTCCACGACAGCGCGACAAAGCGGACGTCACCCTCCTTCATGAGGGTGCGGGCCACCGCCTTCGGGCCCTCGAAGCCCAGGCGTAGGTCGGACGTGAGGCGCAACGCGATGTCGGTGCCATCTGCGGTGGCCTCACCCTGGTGGTAGCCGTAATCGGTATAGCGCCACTTCGCCGGGCGCCGGCCGTAGTCAAACAGCGGCTCGCAGTCCATCGTGACTTGAACCTCACCGTTGACGCAGCGAATCGTGCGCAGCAGCACGTGCTCGGAGTCGTAATCCGTAGGCGCCCGGCGATGGGTGTGCGAGAGCTCGCCCTCGTGGTGCCACGGGCCGAAAAGCAGCGCGTCACGAACGATGATCCACCCGGTGGGAGTGCCCCAGCTCGTCTCCAGAATCATGGTGCCGGGCAGATAGCGCCGGGCGACCGGCACCGACATGTCGGCCGGGCCGAGCCGAAAACCGCCGGCTCCGCGATCGAGAATCGCGCCGAAAACGCTGGGGGAATCCATCCTCGGAAGGCACATCCACTCGACGTTTCCGCCCGGCGAAACGAGCGCTGTGGTCTCGCAGTCAGACAAAAAGCCGTAGTCGGCAATCGGCGGAAACGGGGAATGCCCGACAAGGGCATCCGCTGCTGCCTGGTCGGCGGCGATCTCGGTCATGCGGGCTCATTCCTGCGCTCGGTCCGATGCTGCTCACACCACGTATCGGACGCTCTGACGGGACCACCAGCGACGCCGATGTGTCAGCGTTTCATGTTGGGCCACGCCGGTGCGGCGTAGACGCGCCCGTCCCGCTCAAGCGTGCGATAGGAAGGTTTTTCACACGTCACGAAAAAGAGAGCTAGCGTAATCGTTTGCTGACAGTACGTAACGCTAATGGCGGATAGGCCCTGGGGGTTTACGCCATCGCTGTCACAACTAGGGGGGATTTCGCCATGGGAGACATCGGGTTCCGCGGATCGGATGAGACGGATCAGGCACATCAGGAAGTCCCCGCCGGGCCAGGCGGGGTGGTGCTGCCGCGAGCAGAGGACATTCCCGCCGCCGGGTCGGTCGTCGGGCTCCTTCCCGTCCACCGTGCCGGCAGCCCCAACGGCAGTGGCGCGTTGGCCGCCACCCTTCAGGCCTGGCACAGCGAGCCGGGCGGCCTGGCCGTGGTCGCGGACGTCAGTGCTGACCCGGAGACCATCGCGTTGGTCTCGGGAATGAACGTCTGGGGTAGCTTCTCGACCCCATCAGAATCGCTGATCGTCGTCGCCGCGCTGGCGCGCGAACGTGACTCGGCCCCCGGCCATCTCGAGCTCACCGGCGTTCGCATGCTGGCCTACGAGCCGCGCCGCCGAAGTGCCCGAGCGGGGCTGGCCCGGCCCGTCAGGCTGCGTTCAGGCGGCGACACGCACGAGGCTATGACGCTCGACCTGTCCCGCGGTGGCTGCCGCGTCTTCACCCACGACCCCGGCGATCCGCTCGATCCCGGAGCTCCCGGCAATCTTCACGCCGGCTACCAGCTGGCCGTCGAAGTGGAACTGGACGACGGGCTGGTCCTGCAGGCCGACGCTCTCGTCGTGCGCGCTGACGGGCCGGAGCTGGCGTTGCGGTTCACCGATCTGGCGGCAACGGATGCTGCCGAGGTCGACGCCGCCGTCTTTCGTGAACTGGTTCGCGTCGCGGGCTGACCCAGGTTGCCCCGCCCCGGTCAGCCTGCGCTGCCCAGCCGGGCGAACCAACGGCCGCAGGATTCCCAGATTTCCTGGACCAGGAACCCGGCATGCATCGCGAGCTGACCGATGGCGTCGACGCCGACGTTCGCCCAGGGAAACCATTCGGACGCCCGCCCGGCATCATCGCGCAGCCGCATCTGGGTGGTGGCTGTCGGAACTCCCGGCGAAGCGAGTTCCACGAGCAGGACTCCCGTCGGAGCCAGCAGCTGCCTGGCTCGCACCAGCAACGCGTGGGGATCTCCGCCGATCCCGATATTGCCGTCGGCGAGCAAGGCACATCGCCACCGGCCGCCTCGCGGGACCGGCCCGAAGATGCAGCGCTGGAGGGCCTCCGCTCCGGCGGCCCGGGCCAGGCCGACGGCAGCCGCACTGACGTCGATGCCCAGTGCCTCGTGGCCGGCTGCGGTTAAAGCCGAGACCAGGCGGCCCGGGCCACAGCCGATGTCGAGGGTCGGACCCGAGCAGCGCGCGAGAATGCTCGCATCGCCCGGGATGACACTGCTGACCCAGTCGGCGATCGGAAGACGTCGCCATCGTGTGGGTGATCCGTCCGTTCCCTGCGCCCAGAGCCGCGTGGTGGACAGTCCGGCTTCAAAGAGTTCAACCGCGGAGATCGGGGCCGTCGGCGCGTCCGGCACGAAGGTTGTCATCACAGAGGTCTTCGCCGGGAAGGCGCCATCGGTTCATGCCGCCGGGCAAAAGCCACGAGTCACTGATTATCGAGGAACTGCAACGTTCCCCACTTCGTCGCCCCAGCGATGACGACTTCACCCGTCGCCGCGTCGATGGCCAAGGAATTCGGTTGCTGAACGGTGGCGTAGCGCGGGCCGTCCTCGTGCAGGCGGGTGGCAGTCACGTCCAGTCGAACCAGCTGGTTGCGACCGGAGAGGGCGACCCACAATCGGTGCCGTACAAGATCGGCGGCCATCCCGTACGGCCCTCCGGGCAACGAGATGCGTGCGAGCAGGCGCGGGGTCCGGTCAAGGGCGTAGAGCAGCACGGCGTTGCCACGGGTATCGGCGACGGCGACCGTGTTGGGTCCGACCTGCACCACATGGGTGGGACCGGCGCCGGCCGGCAGGACGGCGATCTGGTGCTGGCGCTGGGCATCGAAGACGTAGAGCTTGTTGCCCCGGACGTCCGCTGCGGCGACCCGCCCGGCGGCGGCGGCGATCCCTCCGGGCTGCAGCCCCGCAGGCAGGGTGGCGCCAGCTGAACCAAGCGAGGTGACCGTGCCGGCGAGCTCATCGGTGACCCACACCCGGCCGCCGGCCACCACCGCGTCATGGGGC
This sequence comes from uncultured Actinomycetota bacterium, assembly GCA_963839015.1. Taxonomy (GTDB): domain Bacteria; phylum Actinomycetota; class Actinomycetes; order Frankiales; family Frankiaceae; genus DATAZK01. The sequence continues at coordinate 574,652 of CAWITL010000009.1, forward strand.
TGGCGGCCGGTATCGAATTGCGCCACGACAGTGCCGACGGGCAGCGCGATTTCGAAGACCTTGTTCACGTCCTCGCCGGGCAGCAGCAGGAGCCCGTTCGGTGCCAGTCTGAGATGGCGGGCACGGCCGGGCACGGCGAGCCGGTTGACGGCGTGCGGGGAATCCACCGTCACCAGCGCCAGGCTGTCCGGATCGCGAAGCGCAGCAACGGCTATCGCCGCACCTGCCTTGCCCGCCTTGCCGTCGGAACCGCCGTAAACCACGATCCCCTCTGGCGTGTCTCCGACCGCCACCACTGAACCGTGTGGAGCGACGGACGGCGGCGGCGCGGTCTGCGGCTCGGCGGCAAATTTCGAAGGTGGTGACTGCGAGAGAGGACTACTGCCGGCGCAACCGGCGAGGCCCACGAGAATGATGCAACCGAGTCCCGCACCGGAGACCGCGAACGACAGCCGGCGCTTCACCCGTGAGCCGCACGCACTCGCTCGTACGAGCGCTCGGGGGCGACGACCAGCATCACCGCGATCATGTCAGTGAGTGCGGAACGCAGCCGGGCAGTGGTTTCGACAGGATCGCTGCCCCGAGCAGGGCGAAGCGGCGTACCGAATTCGATGTGGATCTTGGCCCGGCGGGCGCGTCGCCACCGCAGCGGAACTCCTTTGGTGATCACCTGCTGCCCTCCCCACACCAGCACCGGGATAAGCGGCACCTGCACCTCCGCTGCCAGCGCGGCAGCACCTTTCTTCAACGGGAGCAGCTCGGTGGTCGTGCTCACGGCCGACTCCGGGAAGATCCCGACCAGCGCGCCTTGGCGCAGGGCACGCGCCGCCATGCGATACGCGCCCGCTCCGGCGGCCCGGTGCACGGGGATGTGTCCCATCGCCCGCAGCAGTGGGCCCGCGAGCCGGTGTGCGAAGGCCGCGTCGGTCACCAGGTAGCGGGTGAAGCGACGGCTGCGACGCCAGACCGCCTCCTGCACGAGCGCGAAATCCAGGTAGCCGAAGTGCGTCACAGCCAGCACCGCTGCACCCGAGTCGGGTAGCTGGTCAGCGCCATGCACCTCACGCCGTAGGTCCAGCGCGTGAAAAAGGACAGCTCCCGCGCGCATGACGGCGCGATAGACCCGATCCGACGATCCGCCTGCCACCCGTCCACCATCCCCGACGAAGACCTTTAGGGGGTCTTCGCGCGGGGAGCCCCACCAGTTCGGTGCCGCCGGCATCGAGCGGGCGGCCAGCAACCGGCTCAGTGAGTCAGGGCGACCGGCTCGGGCTCCTGGTCCGGCAGGTGGACGGTCCAGCTCGTGTCGGCCGGCTCATCGGAATAGATGTGCGCGGCGTCAGGACCGCACGCCGCAAACAGATCGATGCCGAGCGACAGCGGCACTCCATCTCTCAAACACGCCATGGGGTCAAGCATGTCGAGCCTTTCTCACATCGATTCACGGCCTAGCGACCGGGCGTCGCAGGACTAGTTACTTCGGACTAGTCCTCGCTCGACTTGAGTGCCATCGGCGCGTCGCGACCAGACATAGGCGAGCACACCAGCTGCCTGCACGACGGTCACGAGCGCACCCCAGCCGCCAACGACCGAGACGTCCTCCAAAGTGGACACGCCGAGCGCGATGAGGACCGACGCAATAGCTACAACGGCTACCGGGCGGGCCGACCGTACCGCCGAAAGGACCCTCCTTTGGGCCGGCACCGCCGCCCGGTCCGTTGGGGAGGGTTGACGCCAGGCTGCTGATGCAGCGATCGCGGCGACGACGGCGATTCCACCGAGCCCGAGTACGTAACCGACCGCGGTATGCGTAGTGGCATGCGGAGCGGCGGCAGCCCAGCTGGCCAGACTGAGGACGACGAACGGCCAGGCAGACCTGGTGGCGAGCAGCAACGGCGCCGCCAGCAACAGGTAGTAGTGATGCCAGACGATCGGGGAGGCGAACAAGGCCGCTACCACGGCCGCGCTGAAGACGAGGACCTCCCGGCCCGGGCCGGGCCGGCGGCGAAACTGGTATCCGGCGCCAACGAGCAGCGCCACGGCGATGCCGGTGGCCACTACCGTTGCCAGTCCCAGCGACGCGTGCCAGTGGATCAGCAGGCCGGACAGGCCGGCGCCATGCGGAGCCTCGATCCCGCTCAACACATGCAGCATCGATTCGTACGCGCCGAAGCCGAGGGGGCCGAAGGTCCATCCGGCCATGAGCACGACGCCGGCGGCCACAACCGTGACCAACGACGCCCGGTAGCGCCGGGAGAGCAGCAACCAGCCGAGCACGGGCAGTAGGAAAAGCTTGCAGACGATCAGAGCTGCGACCACCAGCCCGACAACGACGGCCCGGTCGCGCCACTTCCAAGCGGCGATGAGGCCGAGCAGCAGCCACGGATTCACCGAGCCGTCCTGAAGCCCGATCACGGCGCAGGACGACAGCATCACCAGGGCGGTGATCAGCGGCTGCCCCGGGCGCGCCCACCAGCAGGCGACCCCGATCGCGAGCAAGGAGGCGGCCGCATACATCGCGTGCGCCGCTCCCCCCAGCGCCGACAGCGGCGCAAACCACCAGGCAACGGCTACCGGATAAACGAACGCGGCGTTAGTCCGGATCGTCTCGCTGTGCGTGCTGGAGTAGGGGTCATGGCCATGCAGCACCGCCTGGCCGGCACGTAGGAAAACGTCGAGATCCACCTGACGCACCGGTGACACGAAGACCACATAGACGATGGCGCCCAGCGCGAGCAGGGCACCTGCGCTGAGGAGTCGGCGCCAGGGCAGCTGATCGGCCACCGGTAGGCGCTGCCGGCTCAGGACGGCGGAAGACATCCACCATCAGCGGCGCTGGCGACGCCACTACCCCCCACGGACCAGCGGCTGACGACCGTCACATCACCGGTGCCCGAACTGGTGACGGACGTCCAGCCCTGGGTGGTCGTGTTAATGCACGCCGGCGCTTGCGGGGGAACGGGAGCCCCATCGCCGGCCTTCTGGGTCTTAACTGCGACCGCCCAGTAGGGATTGCTGTGAATGCGCACCAAGGCGTTGCCAGGGGAGGTGAAGCGCAGAGTGAAGGAATCGGCGGTGAGCTTGACCATGGTGGCCGGGCCGGTGGTCAAGCCGTCCGAGCCGCGGACCGCCCACAGCTGCCAATTGGCGTCATGCCAGACCGGCTGCAGATAGTCAGGGTTGCTACGGATGACCGCCAGCTCCCCTTCGCTCGAGCCATCGAGCGGCTCCGCCGGCAGCGCGACCCAGCGGACCCCGTTCTCCACGAGCCACTCGTGGTAGGTCGCCTGATTCAAGCTCTTGGAATACAGAATCTCGTTGTAGCGAAGGTCGAGCTGACGCTCCCAGCCGCGCGCCAGCGGCATGGCGGGAGCGACGTAGCGCGCCTCCCAGTGGCTGCGGGTGAAGGGGATCTCAAGCCGACCGAACGGCTGGTCGTGCGCCTTCAGATACGTCAGCAGACCCGTGTAGTACGAAGCGCGTGAGGGCGGGTCGCCCCGGTTAGCGATGGCCGGAACGATCGGCTCGAAGTGCCAGACGAGCAGCGGGATCAGCACCAGCCCCGCCCAGATACGGCGGTTGCGTAGCGCGATCATGGCTACCGGCACCGCGAGCAGGCTCCCGGGGCGGGCCAGGTTGCCACCGATCGCGTTAGGAATCAGGAAGAGCGGAATCGCGGCGAGGCCGTAAACGATCAGTGCCCGCCGGATGATCGGCGAGGAACGCGGCGTGAGCAGCAGCCCGACGACCGACACTGCGAGCACGGCCAGCAGCGTGGAGAGCGGGAACGGGAACGAGCCCTGCTCGGGAAACATCAGCACCGCGATGGCGCCGATCATGGCTCCGAGCAGCGGCAGCACGCTGCGCAGCGGCTTGGTCCGATACCAGGCGAGTCCGGCGAGCAGTAGAAAGAACCCGGCGAGGGGGCTCGCCAATGACGTGAGAACTGCGGACAGCATCGCCCGCCGCGGGTGCTCGTGTGAAACCTGGAGCAGCGCCAATACGGCGAACGCCAACCCGACGGCAAAGGCCATCCGGCCGACCACCAGGTTTTCCACCACCGCGCCGGAAAAGGCCAGCAGGGCCAGCGTGTAGGCCCGGCCGGTCTCGCGGCGCACCAGCAGGGTGGCCCAGCGAGCCGTCAGCGTGCATGAGAGTAAGCCGACAGTTCCCGAGCCCAACACCGCAGCCAGCGGGGGAAATAGGACGCTGTATCCAAGTACGGTGTGGCCGCCGTACCACTGCGCATTCCATATCGTGAAACCGAAATGATGGAAAAGCCAAACCCGGTAGGCCTCGGCTGGGGTGTCAGAACCGGTCAGATGCAATGCCAGGGGTAAGACGCAAACCAGCGGGGCGACCAGCCAGGGATACTTCCCGAAGCCATGAACGACGCGGAGGAGGATCGATATCAGCGTCGACTTCAGCCATGACAGCCCGGTCAGCGAAGGTGCCGAAGGCGCCAGAACCGCGACCTCGGGTGGCGAAGCCGTGACCGTTGGTGTCGTCACAGAAGAAGACCCGGCTCCGGCCTCTGGCAGGTCGAGGACGGTCACTGGATCACTGTCCTCTCTGACGCCCTTCGGACGTCCCTTCCTCGTACGGCGTGGCGAGATTTTCGCTCTGGCCGGACTGGGGCTGATGCTCGGGGTCGCGGTCGTCGTTGCATGGGGCCGGCTCGGGCCTGAGCCCGGGTCACGCAATCCGACCAGCTGGCTCGGACTGCTAGCGGTAGTGGCCCCTCATGATGCCAGCAAGGCCGCACTGTTGCTCCTTCTCGTGCCCGCGTTGTTGCTGCTTTTGCTCGCCTGGTGGTCGCTGCTGCGGCTGGCCGCCACTGGTCAGCTCACCACGCGGGCCACGGCGATCGTCGCCGGCTGCTGGGCGCTGCCGTTCGCGGTTGGCCCGGTCATCGGCAGCAGAGACGCCTACGCCTACGTAGCCCAGGGTGAGTTGGCGCGTCGCGGGCTCGATCCCACCCACGCTGTCGTCAGTCAGCTCGGACCCGGACCTTTGCTCGCCGCGGTCGACCCGCGCTGGCGCGAGACCCGGCCGCCTTACGGCGGCGTCGCGATCGCGATCCAGCGGGCAGCGGCGGCGGGAGACAGCCGGCCAGCGGCTTCCTTGCTGATCCTTCGTCTGGTCGCGGTGTGCGCGGTGGTCTGTCTCGTCGCGATCACCGCCTGGATGGCGGCCAGTGACCGGCGTCCCATGGTGATCGCCACAATGGCCGCGAACCCACTCGTCCTGATCCATCTCGTCGCCGGGGCGCACCTCGACGCCGTGGCGGCCGCGTTGCTCGTGGCCGGCCTCGCGGTGGGTGGAGGCCGAGCCGCCGGGGCGGCGGGGGCGAAAGCCGCCGTCGCCGCAGCTGCCGGCGCTGGGGGACGGACCAGCATCAGACGCTGGGCAGGAATCGCGCTTTGTGTTCTCGGGGCGATGGTCAAGCTGCCAGTAGCGCTCGGCGCCGTCTACCTCAGCATCTGTGCGCTGGTGGCTGCCGGACCCTCACTGGCAGCCAGGCTGCGGGGCCTGGCCGGCGACCTGATGGCCGCATTGCTGGCGGTTGGCGTATCCATCGTGGTGAGCGGCGCGGGTCTTGGCTGGATCAACAATTTCGGCACCCCGGGTCGGTTGCGAACCGGCATCGCGCCGGCCGATATGGCCGCCAATCTCGCGCGTGGCCTGGGGTGGCTGGTAGGGCTTCACCCGGACGGCACCAGCGTGCTCGCCTCGGCGCGGATGCTGACAGCCCTGGCCGGCGGGTTGATCGCGTTGTTCCTGTTGCTTCCGCGGCGGCTGTCGGCGGGCCCGCAGCAGCCGCGATCCGGCGGATGGGTGGCGCCGAGCCAGGATCGGCTCGGTCTGGCGCTGCTGGCCCTCGGGCTGCTTGGGCCGGTGCTCTACGGCTGGTATCTCGCCGCCGCCCTCCCCCTCCTGGCTCTCGCGGCCAGCCGATGCATTCGCCCGGCCCCGGCGGCCTACGGCGAGCTCTCTCCGCTGGCGGCGGGCTGGACCGTCGTCGGACTGTCGGCGGTGCTGACGTTCGCCACGATTCCGAGCCTCGGCCCGGTCTGGTCGACGCTCGGCGCTCATCCCGACGCGATCGTCATACTTTCCGTCGCGGCCACCGTCGTCATCGTGGTCGCCCTCCTGCTGACTACCAGAGCCTTCGCCCGATTGCGCGCGGCTCGGCTGGAAAGGGCCCGGCTCGCGCAGCCGGCACCAGCCCCCCTTTAGCGCCCCTTTAGGCTTTGGCCTCATGACCTTCGCCGCCCACCGGGACCCGCGCTGAGCCTCACGCCGGATGACCCGGCAGCCAAAGACGTCGCTGATGGCCTGCAGGCCTGGCTCTCCAGCCGACTGCCGGGGGGTGAGCAACTCGTCATCAGCGACATCGCCAAGCCGAGCAGCGGATTCTCCGCGGAGACCTGGCTCATCGATCTTGCCGACCGATCGAGCGGAGCTCATCAAAGCCGGGTCGTGGCACGCATCGAGTCGCCTGATCCGGCGATCTATCCCCAGCAGGCTCCCCCGGGGCCCGGCAACCCGGCCGGCGATGTCGAGGTGGCGCTGCAGTACGAGATCATGAAGGCCCTGCAGGGCGTCGCCGGCATCCCTCTCGCCGGGCTCATCGGATACGAGTCGGATCCGGCGCTGCTCGGCCAGCCGTTCTTCGTGATGGACTTCGTCGCGGGCGACGTACCCAAGGAGAGCCCGCCGTATACGACCGACGGCTTCTGGACCGAGCTCAAACCGGCCACCCGCACCACGATGCTGCGCAACGGGCTCGAGACGCTGGCCGCGGTTCACACCGTGCCGTGGCGCAAGCTCGGCCTGGACTGGCTGGTGGCACCGGGCGTCTCCCCGTCGGTCGCGACCCAGATGGCCATCTGGCGCAAGTACGGGGACATCGAACTGGCCGGCCGCGAACACCCGCTCATGACCACCGGCTGGCGCTACCTCGAGGAGCGCATGCCCGCTGTGGTGGAGCCAGGTCTGGCCTGGGGAGACCCCCGACCGGGAAACATCATCTGGCGCGACGGACAGGTCGCGACAATCACCGACTTCGAGGCTGCTTCGATCGCACCGCCACAGCAGGATCTTGGCTGGTGGCTGATGTTCGACCGCACCATGCACGAGGTGGTCGACGGGCCACGGCTGCCCGGCGACCTGACGCGCGACGAGCAGTGCGAGGTCTATGCCAACGCCAGCGGACGCGACGTCAGCGATATCCGCTGGTACGAAATCTTCGCCGCCGTCCGTTACTGCGCCATCGTGGTGCGGGTCATGAACCGCACCGTCGACCGCGGCCTGATGCCCGCCGATCAGACAGTCTGGCTCAACAACCCGGCGACGGACGCGCTGGCTCAGCTGCTGGACGAGTAGCCGGCCGTCACGCGGTCAGGAGCCGGGTCCGATCTCGGGCTGGCCCTTGGGCTCGGCTGGTCCGGAATTCTGCGGATCCTCATCCTCGGCGTCGGAGTCGTAGGTCGAGCCGCCGCCGAGCCCCTCCGTCACGGCATGCAGGATCGCCAGACCCTGCGACGCGAGGGCCGCGACGGTCCCGTTCAGGCCTTCCGCGCCGTTCAGCACCGTGACGTTGGCATTGGACAGGCCCTGAGCGGCTGCCGTGATCATCTGCGGTAGCTGAGCGATGATCAGCTGATCGAGCGCGATCCGCCCCTCGGAGCCGGCGGCTTCAGCCGACATGCGGGTGCGGTCCGCATCGGCCCGGGCCAACGTCCGGATGCGCTCTGCTTCGGCCTCGGCCGGCTTCACGATCTCCGCGACGAGCTGCGCCTCCCGCAGTTCGGCGTTCTTGGCCGCCACCTTCGCCTGCTCGACGAGCACCTCCTGCTGGGCCTGGGCCGCGGCCAGCGGTCCGGCCTGGCCGGCGCGGGCCTGGGCCGAATCGATTTCCGACTGGTAGGAGGCCCTCGCCACGGCGGTCTGGCGCTCGTACTCGGCCTGCTGCCTGAGTGATTCCTGGCGGGCCTCGGCCGCTGCCTGCTCGGCTCTGGCCTGGGCGATCTGAGCTGCCTGGTTGACGGTCGCCTGATGCGGCGCCGCCAGCGCGGCGATGTAGCCGGAACCGCGATCGTCGATGGATTGGATCTGCAGCGAATCGACCGCCAGCCCGATCTTGGCCATCTCCTGCTTGGACCCGTCGAGGACGTTCTCGGCTAGCGTCTGACGCTCCCGGATGATGTCTTCCACCGTCATCGAACCGACGATGGAACGCAGATGCCCGGAGAAGATCTGCCCGGTGAGGGTCGACATCTGATCCTGGTCAGCGAGAAAACGCCGGGCGGCGTTCGAGATCGATTCAGGGTCATCGCCCACCTTGAAGGCGATGACGGCCCGCACCAGCAGCGTGATCCCTTGCTGGGTCACGCACTCTTCCGTGACCAGTGACTCCTGCATCGCCAACGTCAGGAAGGAAACCCGCGAACGGATCGGCGGCACGAATGCCCCGTGTCCCGTCACGATCTTGATCGGCAGGGGATTGTTTCCCTTTTGCCGGCCACCCGAGATCAGCATGGCCTGGTTGGGCGCTGGCACGTGCCATCCGAACATTGACTCTCCTTCACCCGCTGCTGATGCGCACTAGCTGCTCTGCTGATCGAACTGACCCGCGCCGTCAGCCCCATACGGCCAGGGCTCGACATCGACGGCACGCTGGCCACGGGAAGCCACGACCAGCACATCGGTGTCTCGATCTATGACGCGGTCGGAGTAGGCGATGAACGCCTCGGTGCCGCCCCTAACCCGCACCAGCACCTCGCCGGGTCCCGCAGGTCCCCTTACCCGCACGATGACCCGGCCTACCTTGCCCGTCACCTCGGGATCGACCACACCCGCAACGTTAGACCGCGCCGGCCATCAAAGGTCAGTTCGCCAACTGGGACCTGACCCGGCTCAGGCGACGTGGGCTTCGCGTTCCTCGACCGCGCCGACCAGCAGCGCCAGCACTGCCCCGGCGTCGGCCCGGGCGGCGACACCCAGCGGAAGGCTCTGCTCCCACGCGTGGAGGTCGGCATTCACCGCTTCGGCCAGCCGCTGACCTTCAGGGGTCAGCGACACGACGATCCGGCGCCGGTCCTGCTGATCCGGAGCGCGACGAACCCAGCCGGCGGCAGCCAGCCGATCAAGCGTGAGCGTCATCCCGCCCGTCGTGCGACCGAGGACCGCGCACATATCGGTCGGGCGCCCCAGCCCCCCGGCTGAACGCCGGATCACCCCCAGCACCAGATAATCGGCGTACGCCAGTTCGTGCCCGGCGGCGATCCGCTCGCATTCGGCATCGACCAGCAGGGTGAGGCGCGTCAGCGGGCTGAGCAGGCCGAGCTCAGGCGGGAGCGCCATCGCGTTGCGCAACCCGGCTGCGGTCACTCAGTGATCCCGAACCGCTCGAGCCCGTACGCCTTGATCGCGTTACCGCGCAGGAACTGCCAGCACTCGTGGGCGTTCAGTCCAGCGCCGGCGCAGAGCCGGTGGGCGACCTCGCGCGAGCGCGGCCAGGTGCCATCGCTGTGCGGATAGTCGGTCTCGAAGAGGATCGACTCCATACCGACCGCGTCGCGGGCCACCAGCCCGTGCTGGTCGTCAAAGACACATCCCCAGATCCGGCCGCGCGCGTACGAGCTGGGGGCGTTGGGCAGGTCGAGGTCGCCAACGCCCTCTTTCCACACCAGGTCCATGCGCTCCAGCAGGTACGGGAGCCAGCCGATCTGGCTCTCCGCCCAGGCCACCTTGAGCTTGGGGAACCGGGCCAGGGTGCCCGAGAAGACCCAGTCGACCACCGAGCCCTGGGCATTCTGGGAGGACAGCGCCATTGACGTCGACAGCGGCGCATCCGGGCTGGTGGTGGGCATCGTCGAGGACGACCCGATGTGCATCGAGATGGTCGTCTCGGTCTCTTCGCAGGCGGCCAGGAACGGCTCCCACTTGCCCGAGTACAGGCTGGGGAGTCCGAGCTTGGTGGGGTTTTCCGAGAAGGCGACGGCATGAGAACCCTTGCCGGCGCATCGACGCACCTCCGCGGCGGCCAGGTGCGGGTCCCACAGCGGGATCAACGTCAGAGGGATGAGACGGCCGCGGCCGGCGCCGCCGCACCACTCGTCGATCATCCAGTCGTTGTAGATCTTCAGACTCGCCAGGGCGAGCTCCTTGTCGTCGCGCTCGGCGAAGCCCTGGCCGGCGAACCGGGGGAAGATGTTGGGGTAGTTCAACGCCGCCTCGACGTGGTTGACATCCATGTCGGCAAGACGGGCCGTCTGGTCGTAGGTGCCAAGCCGGAAGTCCTCGTAGACGGCGCCGACATTGCTCACGTCCGAGCGCTTGTAGCCCGCCGGCCCGTGCAGCAGCCCGGTCGGCACGGCGATGTCTTCGAACAACCAGACATCGGTCCAGTCGCCATCAGGCGCGTCCCGCACGAATCCGTAGTGGCCACCGCTGAATTCCAGCTTCACCTTCTCGCGCGACACCCGCGGCCCGCGCGCCCGCATGCTCGGCGGCAGCTCCCGCTGCCATAGATCGCGCGGCTCCATCACATGATCGTCGACGGAGATGATCAGCGGCAGGTCCTCGACGGCCGGGGTCGGCGACGGTTCGAAGGCAGCAGTTCGTGAGGCGGCAGGGGTCGTCATGGACAGGCACCTTTCGGGAGCCGGGCGGTACCCGGTCGACGGCCGTAGATAGCTTTGTGCAAAGCTACGCGAGGCATAGTGATCCGGCAAGGGAGCCCTGATGGCAGAATCCGCGTCCACCGAGACCGCGACACCCCCCACCGACAGCCCCAAGATCCCCGGCAAGGAGCCGACCTTCCGCTCGCTCGACGACCCCGACATGCGGTGGCAGCAGGTCAAGCGGCAGCGCAACGCGGACGGCACGGAGTCGAGCGTTTGGGAGAAGTGGTTCGCCTTCTCCCCTGACCCGCAATACCTCTCGCTGTACGCGCGCTACGACCCCGGAATGATCGTTCGACGCCATGGCCACTTCAGCCCGCACGTTGTCTACGTGATCTCCGGCGAGGTCTGGATCGGCGATCGCCACTGCCCCGCCGGCACCCACATCGAGCTGCCGTACGGAGCCGCCTTCGGCCCGATCCGAGCCGGCGCCGAGGGGTGCGTGATGTTCGAGGTGATGCTGGGAGACCCGCGCTCCTGGGGCGATGAGCCCGAGACGCTCGTGCAAGCACGCGAGGAGCACGGCGTGACCCCGCTGCCCGACGTCGACCTCGACTACCCCGAGTGGCTCCAGGACCTGCGAAGCCACTGGACAGCTGGCCAGAGCGCCCCCCAGTAAGCCCACAAGTAACGAAGCTCACCTTCCGTTCGGCAAACCTTTGGCCTCCCGTACGTTGGGAGGCAAAGCATTATTGGGGCTCGGCCAGCGGTAGCAGTCGACGCGCGACGGGGAGGTGTTCGTGGCGGTCATTAACCGGACCAATCGCCCGCGCCTCGATCCCTACGTCCGGCGCGTCGGGATCGTCACCGTCCTCGGCTCGGTCATGTCCGTGCTCGACACCACCATCGTCAACGTCGCGCTGGACTCGCTGGCCAAAGACCTCCATACGACCATCGCCACCATCCAGTGGGTGGTCACGGGCTATCTCCTGGCCCTGGCGGCAACGGTCCCGGTCAGTGCCTGGGCGGCCCGCCGGATCGGCATCAAGCGCCTCTACCTGCTGTCGCTGATCGTCTTCACGATTGGCTCGGCGCTGTGCGGGCTGGCCTGGTCCGCGGGGTCGCTGATCTTCTTCCGGGTGCTGCAGGGCGTGGGCGGCGGCATGATCATGCCCGTCGGTCAGATGATCATTGTCCGCACGGCCGGCAACGCAAATCTGGGGCGCGTGATGGGCGTGCTGTCCACCCCGACCGTGCTGGCGCCGGTGATCGGTCCGACGGTCGGAGGCATCCTGCTGCAGTCGTTCGGCTGGCAGTGGATCTTCCTGATCAACGTGCCGATCGGCATCGTGGCCCTCATTTACGGCGTCAAGGTCCTGCCGAGCGATGAGCCCGAAGAGGCGGGCAAGCTCGACGTCGTCGGGTTTGTCCTCGCCGCGCTGGGCACCGTTTCGCTCATCTACGGGCTGTCCGAGGCTGCCAAGATCGGCCAGGTCTCGACCGTCAGCTCCGGTGGCGCCATCTCACTCGGTCTCGTCTCGCTGGCCGCTTTCGTCATGTGGTCGCTACGTTCACCGGCTCCGCTGCTCAACCTGGGACTCTTCCGCAATCGGGGCTACGCCGCCGTCACCCTCGCGTCACTGATGAGCGGCGCAGCCATGTTCGCTTCCATGGTCGTCTCCCCGCTCTACTTCCAGATCGTCCGGGGCCAGGACGCGACCCACACGGGTCTGCTGGTGGCGCCTACCTCGATCGGTGTGGCCCTGGTGATCAGCTGGGCCGGCCGGGCGACCGACCGATTCGGCGGCGGCCGGATCGCCATCATCGGCCTGCTCGTGGGTTCGCTCAGCCTGCTCCCGTATACGACGTTCACCGAGCACACGTCGTATCTGCTGATCATCGGGATCAGCGTCATCCGCGGCATCGGGTTCGGCGCCATCGGTCTGCCGCTCTTCGCGGTCGCCTTCTCAATGCTGCAGGAAGATCAGATACGCGACGGCAGCGCGCAGCTCAACATCGTCCAGCGAATCGGTGGATCCATCGGCACCGCCGTAGCCACCGTTGTTCTGCAGCAGTCGCTCAGCCGCCACGCACACACCCCCGCGGGGGCCGCCAAAGCATTCCAGACCACGTACTGGTGGCTCTTCTTCGTCGGCATCGCCGCGCTGGCGCCCGCGATCTGGCTACTGATCGTCGAACTGCGTGCCGGCGAACTCGAAGCCGTCAACCGTCCAGCAGCGAAAGAAGCCGCGCTCGAATCGGCATTGGAGGTGCTCTAGTGACCGCTCCAGCACAATCACCCGCTACCGGCTTGGCATCCGGGGAGCGCGGTGAAGCCATCACGGCGGCGCGCAACGCGCTCGCGGAAATCCTGGTGGCCGAACGCCGGCTCCGGGGGCGCGACCAGCAGCGCCGCGACAAGATGACGTACGCCCAGAGCCGGGCGCTGATCGCCCTGGCTGACAACGGCGGCACCGGCGCCGACGTGAGCGCCGGGCAGCTCGCAAGGGCCGCCGACCTGCACCCCGCGACAGTCACCGCCATGCTCGACCTGCTCGAGGAGCAGGGTCTGGTGGTCCGGCGCCGATCCCCCACCGACCGCCGCTGCGTGCTCGTGGCACTCACACCAGAGGGCCAGGCGCTCCTGGACAGCAAGCGCGCGGAATGGCATGCGCGTTGGGACGAGGTGCTCGAAGACATCGATGCCGCGGACATCGAGACCGCTGCCCTCGTGCTGCACCGGCTAGCCGGGATCTTCTCCGGACTTTGAGCTCGCGGAACTGGCCGCCACGGACTCCTGGGCCTCAACCACCTCGGCTTTGCCGCTCTCCGCGGTCACCTCGGCCAGGTCGGCCTCATCCGGGTCGCCATCGGGCTGGTGACGCAGCTGCCACTCGAGTCGGGCGTAGCAGGCGAAGCCGATCGGGATCGGCAGCCAGAAGCTCAGCAGCCGGAAGGCCAGGACTCCCAGCAGCGCCACGACATTAGGGGTGTCGAACGCGACCAGGGTCGGCACCAGGATGCCCTCGACGATTCCCAGGCCGCCGGGGGTCAGCGGAAGCGCCGCGGCGACGTTAGCCAGGCCGTAGGACACCAGCAGCCCGACCGGCCCGAGACTGTGGCCGAACGCCCTTACGCACGACCACAGCGCGAACGCCTCGAACAGCCAGTTCGCCAGCGCCCACCCGACGATGCGGAGCGTGAAGCGATGGTCACCACCCAGCCGGCGAACCGTATCGGCGAGCGAGGCGACGAGCCGGCGTCCGCTATCAGGATTGACCTTGGGAATGCGCTCGTAGATCCGCACCACCATGCGGGTCAGCCGGCCCTCCGACCGGGAGACCACGAACGAGGCAATTCCCGCCAGCAGGATGAGAGCGAGTCCGACCGCGGCGATCGGGGCGTAAAGCGGGTTGTTGCCGTGCGTCGCCAGGGCAGCGATCAGGGCACCACCCAGCATCAGGTTGAGCACCACTGCCGATCCGACCGTCTGCAACGCCTTGCCCGTGACAGCTCGCTCGGACGGCACCCCTGACCGGGTGAGCAGCCGATAGCCGAGACCGATCCCGACGGCAGACCCCGCGGGCACGACGTGACTGACCGCGAGCGTCGACAGATCGATCCGGAGCAGCTGCAGGTATCCAACTCCAGGGGCATCGAGCGCAACCTGGCTCAAACGGGCGTAAGCAAGCAGGGACAGGATTTGCGCCAGCACCGCGACCACGAGCCAGAGCGGCGATATACCACCGAGCTTGTGGATGTCGTTACGGGCGCCGGCAATCTGCGGTATCAGGAAATATTCGATGACCAGCGCCACAATGAGCAGCCGGATCGCGGGACCAGCGATGCGGCGCAGCAGAACCCACCACGGTCTACGAGACCGATCGGTGTCTTCGTGCGCAGCAACGCTCGCGGGGTCCGTGGACATCTCCCTCCACGGTAAAGGGTCGCTGTACGTCAGCTGAGCAGATATAGCGTTCTACCGGTGGTGCCGTCGGCCCGGCACCCTGGCGTGCGGCGTCGCCCGACATACGTTTTCCCCGTGACGAAGATGCCGCAGGTCGACCGCCGAGGCTTTCTGGGCCTTGTCGGGCTGGGGGCGCTGGCGGCCTGCGGCAGCGGCTCCGGCACCTCCGGGCCCACCCCCTCGCCGACGGCGACGGCGACCGCCTCCGCGAGCGCTTCGGCCTCCCCCGGCCCGCCGAACTGGCAGGCACTCGCGAGCAAACTGCAGGGCACCTTGGTGCTGCCCTCCGACCCGTCGTACGCCGTATCGCGTCAGCTGTATGACTTCCGCTACGACAGCATCACCCCGCAAGCCATCGCTTACTGCGAGTCGGTCAGCGACGTGCAGAACTGCCTGGAAGTGGCACGCGATTCGGCGATCAATCCGCGCCCCCGCTGCGGCGGTCATTCCTACGGCGGATGGTCCACCGGCGACGGGCTGGTCATCGACGTGACCCGGATGTCGGCAGTCAAAGCCGAAGGTGGCACCGCGACCATCGGCTCCGGCGCCCGGCTCATCGACGTCTACTCCGGCTTGGCCGCCGCCAACGTGGCACTGCCGGCGGGCTCGTGCGCCACCGTCGGGATCAGTGGGCTCACCCTCGGCGGCGGCGTCGGGGTCGTTGGACGAAAGCTCGGATTGACCTGTGACCGGCTGCAGTCGGTGCAGCTGGTCACGGCTGACGGGACTGTGCGTACCTGCACCCCGGGCAGTACTGGGCTCGAGTCCGACCTGTTCTGGGCGAGTCAGGGCGGCGGTGGGGGCAATTTCGGGATCGCCACGCAATTCACCTTCGAGACCGCCCCGGCCCCCGCCCTGACGACGTTCGCGGTCAGCTGGCCATGGAGCGCCGCGGCTGACGTCATCTCCGGATGGCTGTCGTGGGCGCCGGGAGCTCCGGACGAGATCTGGTCGACCCTGCTGCTGATCGCCCATCCCGGCGGTACCGGAGGCGTGCCCATCGTGCGCGTGGCGGGCGTCTACATCGGCAGTGACGCTAACGCTTCGGCGCTGGTCGACGGTCTCGTCAGCGCTGTCGGCGGCACACCGACCAGCCGTTCCGTCTACGCCCCTCCCGGCTACCTGGCGACCATGCTCTACGAAGCCGGCTGCTCGGGCCTCACGGTCGACGAGTGCCACCTCCCCACCCAAACGGCGGGCGGGCAACTGACGCGCAAGCCAGCGATCGGAGCTTCGGACTACGTCGACCAGCCGCTCTCGCAGGCTGGAATCAATGTGATCGTCGACTTCGTCAATCAGCGGCAGGCGGATCCGCAGGTCGGCGAAGGCGGTGCCCAATTCGACTCCTACGGTGGAGCGATCAACCGGGTGGCTGCCGACGCGACGGCGTTCGCTCACCGGTCGGCACTGGCCGGCATCCAGCGCAGCTCGTCTTTTTCGATGACGGATTCGGCGGCGGTCATTGCCCGTGGCCGCACCTGGCTGGACTCCTTCACCACGGCACTCCGTCCCTACGTCAGCGGCGGTTCCTACGTCAATTACGAGGACCCGAACCTGGCGAACTTTGCGCAGGCGTACTACGGCCGCAATCTCAAGCGATTGCAGACCATCAAGCAGCGGGCCGACCCTGACCGGCTCTTCTCCTTCCCCCAAGCGATCTAGTCGGCTGCGGGTCCGGCCAGCGCTTCCAGCCGGTCAGCCAGGTAGTCCCGCTCGACGGTGTTGTCGGTGAGCAAGAGCGCCTCCTCGTAAGCAAGCCGGGCCTGGTCCACCCGCCCCAGCTGGCGCAGGGCATCGGCCCGAGCCGCCGGCAGGTAGGCATATCCGGCGAGACGGGGTTCGGCGCCGAGCTTGTCGAGCTCGGCCAGCGCCGTCGCCGGACCAGCAGCGAATCCCACCGCGACCGCCCGGTTCAGCGCCACCACCGGAGAGGGCGATTGCGCGAGGAGTGCGTCGTACAGGCTGACGATGCGCGGCCAGTCCGTGTCCTCCCAAGTAAGCGCCCGCCCGTGTTCGGCGGCGATCGCTGCCTCCAGCGCAAAACGCGCCGGTGTCGGCGCCTGCAGAGCAGCATCGGCGAGCCGGCATCCCTCGTCGATCGCCGGCCGATCCCACCGGCTGCGGTCCTGATCCGCGAGCACGACGAGCCGGCCGGCAGCGTCCAATCGCGTCGCCCGACGGCTGTCTGTCAACAGCAGCAGCGCGAGCAACGCGCTCACGCTCGCGTCATCAGGCAACAGCTCGTGCAGCATCCTCGCGACATCGATGCCGCGCTCGACCAGGTCTACCCGGACCAGTTCGCCTCCCGTCGGCGCGGTGTGGCCCGTCGTGAACAGCAGGTGGATCACGGTGAGGACGGCGCTGATCCGATCCGGCAGCTCGTCGGCAGGCGGCACCCGATACGGAATGCGGGCCTCGGAGATCTTCTTCTTGGCCCGGGTGATGCGCGCCGCCATGGTGGCCTCGCTGACCAGAAAGGCGCGGGCCACCTCCGCTGTCGTCAGGCCGCACACCAGCCGGAGCGTGAGGGCAACCTGGGCCGTCGGTGCCAACGCGGGGTGACAGCACGTGCAGATGAGCCGCAAACGATCGTCAGGAAAGGTGTTGACCGGGTCGGCGGCCATGGACTCACCCCCGTCCGGTTCGATCAGCAGCGGAAGCTTGCGCTGCAGGGTCGCCTGTCGCCGTAGCGAATCGAGCGCCCGTCGCCGCGCCGCCGTCGTGAGCCAAGCCCCTGGACGTTGCGGGATCCCCCGCCAGGTCCAGGTGGTCAACGCCTGGGCGTACGCCTCCTGCACGCACTCCTGAGCCAAGTCGATGTCCCGCGTGACGCGCACCGTCGCGGCGAGCACGAAGGCCCACTCACGACGATGCGCGTCCGCGACGGCAGCGCTGACTTCGGCGCTGGCCTGCTGACCAACCTGCATGAGCGACCTATTCGAAGGTCATGATCGGACGAACCTCGACGCCGCCGTACGCGGCCGGCACCTGCTTGGCGATCGCCAGTGCCTCGTCGAGGTCAGCGGCCTCGATGAGGTAGTAGCCGCCGAGCGCCTCCTTGGTCTCGGCGAACGGTCCGTCGGTGACGGTGAAGCCACCGTTGCCGTCGCCGCGGATAGTGGTCGCGGTGGCGGTTGGCTGCAGCGCGTTGCCGCCGGCGATACTGGGCCCGTTGTTCTCGCCGAACTTCTGGTGGGCAGCGGTGATCTCGCTCCAGCCACCGTCCTCGGGCGCCGGGTAGCGGCTCTGGTCTTCGTAGATGAGTACGAGGTACTGCGACATGTCGTCACTCCTTGCGTCGGTAGCTCGGGCGCCTGCTGCGACCCGATACTCGTCCGACGAGTGGGGTCGCGTCAGTTCGACAACGAACCCGGACTGTTTTCGACCGACTTTGCCGCTGCTGTACGCGCGCCCTGCGCGGCCAGCAGGTTGACCGCCGGATAGTCGACCTTGCCTTGCGGCGTTCGCGGCAGCTCGGCGACGACGGCGAGCGCGCGCGGCGCCTTGTAGCCGGCCAGCGTGGTCTTGACGTGATCGGCAAGCTGCTGCAGATCCAGGGCCAGGCCCGGGTTGAGCGCGACCACCGCGCAGACCAGCTGCCCGAACCGCGGATCCGCCATCCCGACACACGCGGCATCGGCGACCGCGGGATGGCTTCGAATCACCTGGTCGACCTCTTCGGCAAAGACCTTCTCGCCGCCCGTGTTGATGCACGCCGACCCACGTCCGAGGAAGGTGACCGTGCCGTCGGCGCCGACCTCGACGTAGTCACCTGGCGCGCTGTAGCGCACGCCGTCGACCTCCTGGAACGTGGCCGCTGATTTCGCCTCGTCGCGGTAGTAGCCGAGCGGAAGCGAGCCTGCCACGAGTGCCATCCCCCGGCCTGCCTCACCCGGCTCCAGGAACCTGCCTTCGTCCGTGCGTACGCGGACGTGGGGCCCGAGTCGGAATCGCCCGGTCGACTGGTCCGAAAGCGGCAGGTCAGCAACGGACGTGACGCGAAACCCCAGACCGAATCCCTCTGAGGACGCGAGGCTGTCGTGCAGGCTGACCTGGGGCAGGTGGCGTAACAACGCGGCCTTGACGTCGCTGCTCCAGAGCGCGCCCGAGGAGGAGAGCACCGTCAACTCCGACAGGTCGAGGTGTCCATCAAGCTTGTCCAGCGCCTCCACCAGCGGCCGGCCGAAAGCATCACCGACGATCACCATCGTCGTGACGCGCTGGTCAGAGACGTAGCGCAGCAGCGCCTCGGCGTCATAGGGCTGCTGAACCAGCAGCACGCAAGTGCCTCCGGACAGCAGCATCACGAATTGCTGGAGCAGTCCGGTGCCGTGCATCAGCGGTGAGCACGACAGGCCGCGGGGACCTGGCTGCGCCATGACCGCGAGAAGGTCCGCCATCGACGTGGCCGGCGGCAGCCCGAAGGCGGCCCGGCTGGCTCCCATGAGGGCGTCGTACAGGTCGCTCTGGCGCCACATGACCCCTTTAGGCATCCCGGTGGTGCCTCCGGTGTAGATCAGCAGGAGATCGTCGCCGGAGCGGGTGTGGAGACGCGGGGCACCCGGACGCGCGGCGGCTTGGCGGTAAGACACGAGGCGTCCGGTCTCGGCCATCGCTGCGAGATCGCCGGGAGGGTCGGCAGGCAGGTCGCCGACGACGTACCAGCGGCGTACTGCCGGCAGCCGGTCAACCACGGCCGCCACGACGGCGGCGTACTCCGCACCAACGACGACGGCCTGCGCCTGGCAGTCCTGCAGGAGGTAGACGATCTCTTCGCCGGCGTAGCGATAGTTCACGTTGACGGGAACGAAGGAACCCTTGAGCGCGGCGGCGTAGCTGACCAGGAACTCGGGAACGTTGCGCAGATAGACCGCGACCGCTGCCTGCCGCGGAAGGCCGAGCTCCTCGAGATCGGCGGCCAGCCCTTCGGCTTCCACATCGAACTGCGCCCAGGTCAATTGACGTTCATCCGACACGATCGCCGGCGCGGTGGGAATCTCGGCAGCAATCGCCTCCAGAATGTCGGCGAGATTCCAGGTCGGCAGCCGGATCTGCGCCGCCTGCGAGACGGTCAGCCCCGGCCTACCAGCGCCAGCGCGTTGTCGTGCAGGATTCCCCGCCGCTCAGCTGCCGGCAGCCCCTCGATGAGGTGGGCGAAGTCGGATGGCTCGGCGAAGCCCTCGCCGTGCGGATAGTCCGACCCCATCACGATGGACGTCGAATCACCAAGATCAGCGACGATCTTCATGACGTCGTCCTCGGGATAAGGAACGACCCTGACGTGCCGCTTGAAGATGGCGCTCGGCCGCTCCTTGAGCGCGCCTCCCGGCCATTCCCCGCGCCGGCCCATCCCGCGGCTCTTGTCCATCTGACGAACGAAGAGCGGCACCCATTCGGCACCGAATTCCGACACCACGACGTGGATATTGGGAAAGCGTCCGAACAGATTGTGGAAGATCAGGGCGGAGAGGGTCTCTTCGATCGGGCGCCGGCCCCAGCAGTGCTGCCACTGCCACGCCGACATCTCGAAGAAGACCGGCTCCGGGTCCATTCCCCAAGCGGGCGCGACGTTTTCGTTGTACCAGAATTCACCGATGTGGTAAGCCACGCTGGCACTTGCCTCGTTGATCCGAGCCCAGAACGGGTCGAAATAATTGTCCGCCGGCGAGCGCCCATAGGCGGGACCGGCGTTGAGAAGAATGAACTTCGCCCCGCGCGCAAGGACGAAGTCGAGCTCCGCAACGGCGGAATCGAGGTCACGCAAGGAAAGCAGCGCGGGTGTGTAGATGCGCGACTCGTGGTCGAAGCCCCACGAGTCGTAGAGGAACTGGTTGTAGGCATGCACGTTCGCGTAGAGCGGCTTGATCCCGCGCACGTAATGCTCGGCCATCGTGCCCATGGTCGCGGGATAGAGGATCGCGCTCTCGATGCCCTGGCGGTCCATCAGCGCCAGCCGCGGCTCGCGCTCGAGGTACTCCGGCCGTAGCGGCTCGAGGGAGTAACCCTCCACCGGCTTGCCCGACTTCATCTGCCTGAGCATGTCTTTGAGTGCCCCCGGCCGGTGGGCGGTGTCAATCGGATGATCCAGCCCGGTGACCAGCCGGCCGCCGGCGAGCAAACCCTGCTCGCCGTTGGCAAGCGTGATGGGGGTGATGGCTCGGTCGAGCATGTCTTTGGGGAGATAACGGGTGACGGCGTCGGGCGGCTCGTAGATGTGGTTGTCGCAGTCGAAGAGCAAGACGTCGAGATCTGTCACGATGCGCCGCCTACCTGGTTGCCCAAATCATCGATGAACACTGAAGAATCTTCCCTGCTCGTCCCTACGATAGGCCGCGGTCGAGCCGAAGCACCTCGCGCGCGTTGTCCCGCAGGAACTTGGGCCACGTTTCGTCGCGCAGCGGCAGGTCCGCCATCTCACGAAAAATGCGCTCGAGCGACAGGCCCGAGGGGTAGTAACCGGCGTACATGACCTTGCCCGAGCCGCGGGAGCTATTGGCGTAGTCGATGATCTCTTTGGGGTAGTACTTCGGAGCAAAGGCGCTGGTCGAGTAGTACAGATTTGGCCATTTGACCATCAGCTTGACCGCCAGGTCGACCCAGGGCTCGCCGCCGTGCCGCATCACGATGCGCAGGTCGGGAAAGAACCAGCAGACCTTGTCCAGGAGCGCCACCTCCTGGGCGTCCATCGGCACCCGCGGGCCCGGCACTCCCGTGTTGACGAAGATCGGAATGTCGAGCTCGACGCACTTGGCGTACACCGGGTAGACCATGCGGTCGTCGATCGGGACCTGCGGAACGCAGCCGCAGGGAAAGAAATTGGCGGCCACCACCCCGAGGTCGCGCACCGCGCTCTCCAGCGCCCGCACCGTTTCCATCCCCCGGATCGGATCGACCATGAAGCTGCCGAGCAAGCGGTCGGGATGCTCGGTCACGGCCCGCACGCTCACCGGATCGTCGGGGGTGACGGGCAGGAGCGCTTGCGCGACCCCGTGGGTGTCCATTTCCCGCAACAGCACGGCGACGGGGTCCTCGCCCATCTCGGCAGCGTCCGGCAGATCCTTGTACATGTAGCTGGCGGCGTGCTGGAACTCGCCCTGGCTGCCGGAGTCCAGGAGCATCGGAGCCATCGACTTCGCCCACCAGCGCCGGTCGCCGGCAGGCATCCCGATCATGAGGTCGATGACACCGAGATCTGTCGGCATAGCCATGGAGCGATCCCTTCGCGAACGGTCTATGGGGTAGACAAAGGCGGTGGACTTGGACTATCCCGCATTAACGGCCGGGCTCCGGTCCCAGGCCCACCAGTGGGCCGCGGAAACGCTGGCGAGGATCCGAGCCGACGAGGTGGCCGAGGGCCTGCCCAACACTCTTCCGGTGCGGTGGCGGCAGGCGCTTTATGACGGCGCCTGGGCGGTCCCGACCTGGCCGGTCGAATACGGCGGACGCGGTCTGTCGGCACTCGAATCAGCCGTGGTCGGCGAGGCCTTCGCTGCCGCCGGCGCCCCACTGACCCGGGCGACGGGTGGTGAGCTGCTGGTCGGGCCCACCCTTTTGCAGTTCGGTACGGCCGGCCAGAAGTCGCGCTTTCTGCCGCCGATCGCCGCCGGCACCGAGACCTGGTGCCAGGGCTTCTCCGAACCGCAAGCCGGCAGCGATCTCGCTGCAGTAGCGACGACCGCCGTTGCAGACGGCGACGAATTCGTCATCAACGGCCACAAGATCTGGACCAGCGAGGCCGATGAGGCCGACCTGATGTTCATGCTGGCCGTCACGGATCCGTCAGTGCGACCTCATGTCGGGATGACGTACCTGCTGCTGCCCATGAACCAGCCGGGCGTGGAAGTGCGTCCCATCGTGCAACCCGACGGCAGGGTCGGCTTCACGGAGGTGTTGCTGACAGATGCCCGCTGTCCGGTAGCGAACGTTGTCGGTGAGATCGGTGCCGGCTGGTCGGTGGCGATGGGCACGCTCGGGTTCGAACGCGGAGTCTCGTCATCTGCAAGCCACTTGCGCTTCCGCGCCGAACTGGACGACGTCATTGCCCAGGCCCGCGCGAACGGACGGCTCGCGGACCCTTTGCTCCGCGACCGGATTGTCAGCGCCTGGTGCGACATCGAGTCGCTACGTCTGGCTGCCTACCGCCTGCTGACTGCCGCCGTGCACGGTGACGTCGACCCCGGAGTCGCTGTCGTTGGCGCCACCTACAAGTTCGCCTACACCGAATTGCATCAGCGGTTGACCGTGCTGGCGATGGACGTGCAAGGGCCTACTGCGGCCCTGCTGACCGGTCCCGCCGACGCTCCCCCGCCACCAGGGGTCGGCATGGGCAGCCGGCGGCACGTCTTCGACTATCCCGTCACCGACACGCAATCGAACTACCTCTTCGCGCGCTCCGGCACGATCTACGGCGGCACCTCTCAAGTGCAGCGCAACATCGTCGCCGAGCGAGTGCTGGGGCTGCCCCGCGAGCCGCGACCGAGCTAGGGCGCGAGCGAGCGGACCACACTGAAGGCTGCGCCGATACTGCCGTCGAGCGTCAGCGCGCTGATGACGGGTACCTCCACTCCCGCCGCACCGAATTGCGCGATCCGCTCGCGGCAATAGCCGGGAGCGCCGTGGATCACCAACTCATCGACCACCGAGTCCGGGATGGCCGCCATCGCCTCTGCTCGCCGGCCGGCGGCCCACTCGCGCCGCATGGACTGCAAGGCCCCACCGCGGCCGTGCCATTCCGCAGCCGCCGCATAGGCCGGGACTGTGAGATAACCGGCGAGCAGCCGACGCGCCAGACTCCTGGCCCGTTCGGCGTCAGCAGGATCGTCGTAGGGGCAGACCGTCAGCCAGGCAACCAGCGGCAACCGGCCGGTGACCTCGCGGATACGCGCAATGTCGTCGGCAGTGACCAACGTCAGTACGGCGCCGTCCGCCTCCTCGGCCGCCATCCGCAACATGCCGGCGCGCAGGCCCGCGATCAGTACCTGAGGCGGCGGCGACGGCACCTCGCTGAGCGCGAATCCCCTGACCTGGAAGGTGTCGAAGGCTGCCGTGACGCGTTCGCCCCGCAAGGCCCGCCGCAGGAACCGGGCTACGTCGCGCGTACGGGCGACGGGTCGCTCGTACGCGGCTCCCCCGCGGTCGGCCACGACCGCCGGCGAGGAGGCTCCGATCCCGATGCAGACCCGTCCGGGGGCCAAACCGGCCAGGGTGGCAGCGCTCATCGCGAGCAAGCCCGGCGCCCGGGTGGCGACCGGAAGCACCGAGGTTCCCAGCCGCAGCGACGGTGCCGCGACCGACGCCATGGCGAGCAACGCAACCGCGTCGGAGGCCATCGATTCCCCTAGCCAGAGGTCGGTGTATCCGGCGTCGGCGGCAGCACGTACCCAATCGGCCATCGTCGCCAGGGGCACGCCGGTGGTGGGCAGCGTGATGCCGTAACGGCCGGCGGCTATGACAGCTCCAACAGGTCGGCGACGCGCGCGCGCTCCTGGCCGGGATCACCGAAGAGCAGCTGGCTGGACTTCGCCCGCTTCAGGTAGAGGTGCGCAACGTTGTCCCAGCGAAAGCCCTGTCCGCCGCGGATCTGGACGCACCACTCGCTCGCCTCGATCGAGGCCTGGGTACACACGATCCGGGCCAGCGCGGTCGCCGCCGCGACCTGCTGTGACGCAGCCGCGTGATGGTCGAGCGCCCACGCTGCGTTGTAGGCCGCCGCGCGGGCCTGCTCGAGGCTCAGCGCCAGTTCGGCGAAACGGTGTTTGATCGACTGGTAGGAGCCGATGACGCGGCCGAACTGCTGGCGGCTGCGGGCGTGGTCGAGCGCCGCGTCGAAGGCCGCCTGTGCGCAACCGACCTGTTCGGCCGCGACGGCAGCAATGGTGAGGCGTTGCAGCCGGTCCAGCGCCGCCGGAACGTCCGGCAGGAGCAGGACCGCACCGGGTGCACCGGTGAGGTCAATACGCGCCAGCTTGCGGGTCTGGTCGAGGCCGGGCAACGGGGTGCGCACCACGCCCTGGGCTGCCGCGTCGACCTCGACAATGCACGGAACGCCTGCCGAATCGGCCAGCACCAGCAACCGGTCAGCAGTCATTCCGTCCAACACGAACGAGGCAACGCCCGTGACGTGGCCCTCTCGCAACGAGACCGCGGACGCCAGCTGACCGGCGTCGTCGACCGTCGCGACCGCGACCCGTAATGACCCGTCGACAACGGCCTGCCACGACACGGTGTCACCCGCGGCGGCCAGCAACGCAGCCGCCCGGGCAACACTGGAAAGGTAGGGGCCGACGTATAGCGCCTGGCCCAATACCTCCAGGACCACACCGGTATGCACGTGGTCGCCGGTTCCGGCCAGCGCCAGCAGATCTCGCCACAGGATCGGGTCATCGCCGGCAGGCAGGTCCATCAGAGCGCGGACCGAGGGCTCGGGCATCCGGTTGGCCAGCAGTGCGCGTAGCGAATCCTGCAAGGCGCGCTGCTCAGCGGTCAACGCAAAGAACATCGAGGGCTCCTCACGCGGCCGCAGGCACGTCGACCCGGTCGACATAGATTCGGGCGCCGCGAGATTCCAGGCATTCTCCGGCCAGGTGCGAAGTGGGCACCGAGACGTAGAGCTCGCGACCGTCGCGTCCGCCCAGCACGCACGTGGAGGGTGACCCCGGCCCCGGCAACGTGCGGTGCTCGAGAACTGCGCCTCCAGCCGCCACACGTAGCAGCTCGGACGTGCCGGGAGAGGCCAGCCACACGGCCCCCTCGGCGTCCAGCGCGATGCCGTCCGGGCGTGCGGAATCGAGC
Organism: uncultured Actinomycetota bacterium; assembly: GCA_963839015.1. Classification (GTDB taxonomy): domain Bacteria; phylum Actinomycetota; class Actinomycetes; order Frankiales; family Frankiaceae; genus DATAZK01. The sequence continues at coordinate 600,041 of CAWITL010000009.1, forward strand.
TCGGCAAAGGCACGTCGTTCGGTCAGCTCGCCGCCGCGTCCCACGGTGAACGCGGTGATGCGCTGTGCCGGAGTCTCGGCCAGCAACATGGTGGAGCCATCCGGCATCATCGCCATTCCGTTGGGAAACCACACGTCCTCCGCGGCCACACTCACCGAACCGTCCCGCTGGACCAGGCACAGCCGGGCCGGCCTCCGGGCCTCCCCTGCCACGTAGTCATAGCCGAAATCGCCGACATAGCAACGGCCCACGCCGTCCACGAGCATGTCGTTTGCGCTCCCCCGCGCTAACCCCGAGAGGTCCGCATGGGGGTGTACGTCACCACCTCGAACAGCCACCACCGCACGATCCAGCATGGAGACGACCAGCATGGTGCCGTCCGGTTGCCAGCCAAGTCCCGAAGGCTGCCCGGGCACTCGGGCGAGCACCTCGCGTCCCGCCGGCGTCAGCCGCAGCACCTCGCCCGCAAAGACGTCGGACAGGTGCAGGGCGCCCGCGTGCCAGCGCAGCCCCTCTGGAAAAGCCAGCCGGTCGTATGCGAGCTGCCAGTCATACTTCACGCCTTGAGTCATGGCCGCCGGCTCACGCGTCGGTGCGCAGGAATGCGGCGATCTCGTCGCGAAGCGCCGTGGCAGCGGGGAGCACCCCGATGAAGCTGAAGAAGCTGTGGAACATCCCGTCATAACGATGCTTCACGGTCCGCACCCCGGCCGCCGACAAGGCGTCCGCATATGCCTCACCTTCATCGCGGAGCGGATCGAATTCGGCGGTCGCGACGAGCGTGATCGGCAGCCCCCGCAAGTCAGCGGCGAAGCTCGGCGAGGCGTAGGGCTGGCGTCCTTGCGCGGGATCAGCCAGGTATTGGCCCCAGAAGTACATGACCTCTTCGTGCTTGAGGTAATAGTCGTCGCCGATCTCCTGGTGGGACTTGGAATCGCCGTTCCAGTCCAGCATCGGATACACCATCACCTGCTTGGCCAATCGGGGCGCGCCACGGTCGCGGGCCATCAGCGCGACGGCAGCGGCCAGATTGCCGCCGGCGCTGTCACCCAGAACGGCAAGGCGCGCCGGGTCGCCCCCGAGTTCGGCGGCGTGCTCACCCGCCCAGAGCGTCACTGCATAGCAGTCCTCGGCCGCTGCGGGGTAGCGCGATTCCGGTGCCCGGCGGTAATCCACCGCAATGATGACCGCGGGGGTTGCGTTGCACACGGCCCGGCAGATCCCGTCGTGGGAGTCCAGGTCGCACAGCACGAAGCCACCGCCGTGGAAGAAGGCCACGGTCGGCACGACCTGACCTGCCGGCACGGCCGGACGGTAGATCCTTACCGGGATCTGTCCAGCGGGACCGGGAACGGTCCGGTTCACCACCTCCCGGACGGCTTCCGGTGCGGAGCCGCTCGGCATGACCTTGGAAGCGGCCGCTTCCACCCGGGCGCGCATTTCGGTGCCGGAAATGGTGGGGTCCAGTGCCGGAAAGTTCTTTTCCATGGCATCGATGAGGACGCGGGCAGTCGGATCAATCGGCATGAGACTCCTCGTGGGTACGAACGGCGGCCAGAGTTGGAGAATGCGACAGCGAGCCGCCGTCGACATTGATGACCTGACCGGTGATGAGCCGGGATTGGTCGCAAGCCAGGAAAGCCACCACGTCAGCGACTGCCTCGGGCGTGCCGAGCTCAGGCAGCAGGCTGTTGCGCTCGTAGACCTCCAGCAGCCAGGAGGGCACCTGCTCGCGGGCCGGCGGTGAGAGTACGAATCCGGCCGCAATTGCATTGGAGCGAATGCCGCTCTTGCCATGTGAGACCGCGAGCGAGCGGGTCAACGAATTGACCCCCGCCTTGGCAGCGCTGTAGGCCAGCCGCACCTCGTCGCCGATGAGGCTGCTGGTGGACGACATGTTGATGATGGACCCGCCGCCGGTACGGACCATGTGGCCGACGGCATGCTTGGCGCAGAGCATCTGACCGCGCAGGTTGACCGCGAAGACCCGCTCCCAGGTCGCTACCTCCATCTCCTCGATGGCCCGGTCGCGCGCAAAGATCTCCGCCGAAAGATCGGCAGCATTGTTGAACAGGATGTCGACCCGCCCGAATCGCTCGGCCGCCAGTTGCATCACCGACCGAACCTCCACCTCGCTGACCACATCCGCATGCACGGCCAGTGCCGTTCCACCCGCTTCGATGATCTCGCCGGCCACCGATTCAGCGCCGGCCAGATTGATGTCAGCCAGCACGATGCGGGCGCCATCGGACGCCAGCCGCCGAGCGCTCGCAGCACCGATCCCGGACGCCCCGCCGGTCACAACAGCCACGCGTCCGTCGAGCTGCATCGGCTACCAGCCCCGGTAATTCGCCGGACGGCGCTCGACGAAGCTGCGCAGGCCCTCCTGGCCATCGGCGGTGTGCATGTTCAGATCCTGCGCGATCGCCTCATCGTCGAAGGATGCCGCACGCGAGCCGTCGAGCGACCGGTTCACCAGCCACTTGGTGAGCGCCAGAGCCCGGGTGGGCCCGGCCGCCAGCCGGGCCGCGAGCGCCGTCGCCTCGGCAACCAGCTGCTCGGGCGGCACGACGCGGGTGATCAACCCGATCTCATACGCCCGCTCCGCGCTCACGTCGTCACCGAGCATGAGCAGCTCTTTCGCCCGATGGACTCCCACCAGGCGCGGTAGCAGATACGCGGCTCCGGAATCGGGCACCAGCGCCCGCCGCACGAAGATCTCGATGAAGCGGGCATTGGCAGCTGCCAAGACGAAGTCGCAGGCCAGGGCAAGCTGCACGCCCAGGCCGGCCGTGGTGCCGTTGACGGCGGCGATCACCGGCTTCTCGCAGTCGAGGATCGCGCTGATCAGCCGCTGGGCGCTGATCCTGATCCCGCGGGCCACATCGCCGGCGATCCGGTCAGGCGAACCCTCGGGACGCGGTGACAGCGACGGCGGCAATGGCTGCGCGACCCGCAGGTCAGCACCTGTGCAGAAGGCCCGGTCTCCGGTCGCGGTCAGGACGACCGTTCTGATTCCCGGTTCACGATCGGCGACGGTGAACGCCTCGATCAACGCTGTGCGGTTAGCCGGGGTCAGGGCATTGCCCGCCTGGGGCCGGTTGATCGTCAGCCAGAGCACGCCATCGCGCAATTCCTGGGCGATCTCCGGATCGTCAGTCACGATCGAAACCGTAGAGCCGGACGGCATTCCCGAAGAGGATGAGGTCGCGCTCGGCGGCTGGGACGCCCGACATGAGGCTGTTGACGCCTGACCACGAGTTCGGCCACGACGAGCTCGGGTGGGGGTAATCGGTCGACCAGAGCATCCGCTCGACTCCAATGCGGTCGCGGTTGTCGACCCCGTAGGAATCGGTGACGAAGCTGAAATTGACGTTGCTCTCCAGGACTTCGCTGGGGAACCGTTGCATCGAGTAGTTGTGCCGGAATCGACGGAAGTTGTCGTCGATCTGCTCCTTGTAGTAGGGCACCCAGCCGCAGTCCACCTCTGCTGCCACCACCTGCAGGGACGGGAAACGGTCGAAAATGCCCGAGAAGATCAGCTCCAGCAGCTGACCGGCGATGGTCAGGTGTCGACCCGCGCCGGGCAGCGGACCGGGTGTGCCGACGGCCTTGGGCATCCCGGGCGATAGGGCGACGTGGATGTTCAGCGTCAAGCCGCGGTCAACCACCGCTTCCCAGACCGGGTCGTTGTCGGGCGTCGGCATGATCCCGCCGACGGGATACTGCCCCATCAGCAGGCCGCCCACGCCGGGTAGGTCGGCGATCCGTTCGATCTCCGCGATCGCTGCGGGAACGCCCGCGTTCGGCAGCACCGGCAGCGCCCGCAATCGCGAGGGACAGTGCCCGGCGAACTCGAGCAACCAGTCGTTGTACGCCCGCACCATGACGAGATGAAGCTCCCGATCGGGATGGGCGAAGACGGCGCTGAACAGCCGAGGCGAGGGGAAGAGCACCTCCCCATCGATCTGGTCGAGATCCATCTCCTTGATCCGCTCAGCCGGGTCGTAGCCACCGGCCCGTACCTGGTCCCAGAACATCCACGCCTTTCGATGCTCGGGCGCCATGCCGGCGCAGGCGTTCAGCCCGAAAGGCATCGGATCGGCCATACCGTCGATGACGAAGGCGTCGCCCTGCTCGAAGCGCTCAATGCGAGGGACCCGATCCCGGTAGGCGGCGGGGACGCGCGACGTCCACAGATCGCCGGGCTCATTGATGTGACTGTCTGCCGAGATGAGGTGATGAGGCGAGCGCATAGGCGAAATCATCGTCCCCTCGGCGAGACGCTCGCCAGGCGGACTCCGCAACCTGGTGCTGCTGAGCGTCAAAGTCAGCCGGGCCGATACGGTCAGAGCATGTCCGGCCCGCTGCACACCTGCACCTTCCGACTCACGTATGGCGATTGCGACCCGGCGGGGATCGTCTACTACGCCAACTACTTCCGCTGGATGGAGCACACCCACACCACCTGGTGGCACCAGCTCGGTGAGCGCATCGATGAGTTCCATGGGCGTTACGGCGTGGAGATGGTGACTCGTCACACCGGCTGCGAATTCACTGCGCCGGCCCGACCGTTCGATCTCGTGATCGCGGAGATGTCGGCGGAAAACGTCGGCCACACCTCGTTTCGGATCCGGGTTGATTTCGCACTGGACACCGGGGTGGCCGTCGCGACCGGTGACCTCACGATGGTGACAATCGGCAGCAACGGCCGGCCGGCGCCGATCCCCGACGCCCTTCGCCAGCACCTGGTCATCTAGGCGGGCCCGGCTAGCCCCGGCACCTCGCGACGGGTCATTCGGTATCAGGTTCGCGAGGGCGGGTGCTACGTTCCCTGTGTTCGCCTCAGGGCTGCCCACAGCCGGCAGACAAGGAGCCTCAGATGACAAGCCCCAGCATGCAGCTCGCCCACGTCGCCCTGTCGGTGACCGATCTGGAGCGCGCTAACCGCTTCTACATCGAGGTTCTCGGCCTCAAAGAGGTCCCGCGTCCGGACTTCGGCATCCCCGGGTCCTGGCTCGCCATGGGCAGCGGGATGATCCACCTCGCCCAGATCCGGGAGATCCCGGAGCCGCGCGATCCGGTCAGCCACTTCGCGCTGGCCGTGCCAACCGGCCAGATCGCCGCCCTGACCGAAGCCGTACGCAATGGCGGCGGCTCGATCATGATGGAGCCGACTACACGCGACGTGTTCGGAACACCAATGACGCAGGCGATCTGCTGCGACACCGAAGGCAACCGGTTCGAACTGACCGACGCCGCCTGACGCGTCCGATCAGCGCTCGCCGCGGGCGATCTCCGACGGCCACGGGGCGTCCGGATTGGCGATCACCGGCAGCGGGATCGCGAAGTTGAACAGCCTCGACGCATTGGCGTAGGTCAGCTTGGCGATGTCCTCCGCCGGGAACGAGCCGATCTGCTCGCCGAGCAGGGTCTGGGTGTTGGGCCAGCTCGAATCACAGTGGGGGTAGTCGGATTCGACCAGCAGGTGGTCGATACCGATCCGGTGGCGGTGGTCGAAACCGGCCGGGTCGTCGATCCCGCAAAACCAGAAGTTACGCTGCAGCACTTCTTTGGGTGTGAGTTCGATGCCCGCCCAGGTGCCGTACATGTCCTGGTAATTGAGGACGTGGTCGAGACGGTCCATGAGTCCGGCGACCCAGCCGATGCCGCCCTCGCTCATGCAGATCTTGAGCTTGGGGAACCGGACCGGAATCCGCGAGTAGAGCCAATCTACCGCTGAGAACATGGCGTAGCCGAAGAACAGCACGCCGACGACATCCGGCGGTGCGTCATCGGTCGTCGAGGGCGACGTGGATGAAGACCCCACGTGCAGGCAGACGACGGTGCCGGTCTCCTCGCAGGCGGCCATGAACGGATCCCAGTAGCCGCTGTGAAGGCTGGGGAGGCCGAGCTTCTCGGGTGCCTCGGAGAAAGTGACAGCGCGATACCCGCGAGCCGCGTTACGCCGGATCTCGGCGGCGCCGAGCTCTGGATCGGTCAGGATCGGCAGCTGCATCGGGATGATGCGGTCCGGGTATTGGGTGTGCCAGGAGTCCAGATACCAGTCGTTCCAGGCTCTTACGGCCGCGATGCCGAGCTGGGGATCGGAGACCCCCAGCTGCAGGCGCTGGCCGCAGAAGCCCGACAGGAAGGACGGGAAGCACAGCGAGGCCCAGACGCCGTTGAGGTCCATGTCGTGAATACGTTCGTCGATGTCCCAGGCACCCTTGCGCATCTCGTCAAAGCGCGCCGGTTCGAAGCTGTACTCGTCGACGGGCCGGCCCACGACCGCGTTGAACCCGACGTTGGGCACTTCCTGACCGTCAAAAAGCCACGTCTCGCTGCCATCCGGGCGTTCGATCACCCGCGGAGCCAGCTCGGCGAACTTCGCGGGCATCCGCCCGACGAAGGCGTCCGGAGGCTCGACCACATGGTCATCGACGGAGCAGATGACGAACTCGCGCCGGCGGCGTTCGGGCTCGGGCAGAAACGTGACCTTGTGCTCGTCGCTACGACCGCCGACGGTGAAATTGATATTGCGCTGAAGCTCGTCGAGGTCCGCCACGGCGAACTCCTTTCGGATGCGGCACGTGAGCGCCGGAGGCTGATGAAGAAGGTTGGGAGAGGTCTGACGGGCTAGTCGAGCACCGCCGGCTCGCGGGCGATGAGCTGACGGACGGCGCCGGCCCAATACACCTGTGACGCCCGTTGGATCATGGTGTGCCGCATGGCGCCGCGGGCCTCTGAGGGCACGACCTTATGCGGTCCGCCGATCTTGAGCATGTCGACCATGAGCCGGCACTGCCGGTCGAAACTGGCCGCCCGATAGGTCGCCTGGGCAAGGGTCTCGCCCGTCACGATCAGCCCATGGTTAGCGAGAATGATGATGGACGCATCGCCGATCGCCTGGGCGAGTGCGGATCCCTTTGACGGGTCACTGATCTCCCCGTCGTACTCATCGACGAACGCCATATCGCCGTCGTACATGCAGGTGGTCTGGTGCAGGATCTCGGGCAGCAAACCGGCGGCGGCCAGCACGGTGACGTAGTAGGGGTGGTTGTGGACCACGACCCGCGCGTCAGCCCGGTTGCGGTGCAGCTCGGTATGGATGTGGATCGCGGGCGTGACGTCCCACTGGCCTTCGATCACCTTGCCGCCCGGATCGACCCGGATGATGTCGGAGGCGGTTACCTCCTCCCACCACAGACCCCAGGGGTTCACCAGCATCGAGCCATCAGCGCGATCGACCCACGACAGGTGGCCGCCGATGTTTTCGCTGAAACCGGTGCTGGCGAGATGGCGGACTGCGCAGGCGTGAGCCTGCGGGTTCGTCAGCTCGCGGCCGATCGACGGGGTCCGGCTGGCGATCCAGCCGGTGCCGTCGTCCTGACGGGTCTCGGTGGGTCGAGCGGTGTCGATGGCAGTCATGGTCGGACTCCCGATCCGTTGGTGGTGGACGCAGAGGGCAAAGACGGCATAAACGGTGTGGCTGGCACGGACAGCATTCGGCGCTGGAGCGGTACATCGACGATCGGATCTCCCGCGCGATGCAGCGCGTACGTCTGTGAGGTCGTCAGATGAGCGAGCGCCGCCGCGACCGCGCCATCCGCGTCTCCAACTCGGATGCAGGCGATGACGCGCGCGTGCTCCTCGAGGGCTTCGTGCCGAGTGCGCAATTCGGGGAAGCCGTGGCCATGTGCCGCCTGCTCGGCCCAGGAGCCCTCATGCGCGGTCCAAAGCCGCTCCAGAGCACCGGCGCACAGGGTGAGCGACGCGTTGCCGCAGAGGGCAGGCAGCGCCTCGTGGAACTCGCGGGACAGCGCCACAACCCGCTCGTCGTCCGTCACCGCTTCCAGGGCGGCTGCCTGCAGTGCCTCCAGGCGGGGCACCACAACCTCGAGCCGATCCGGACGTAAAGCGCACAGCCGTACACACGCCGGCTCGATGGCCTGCAGTGCCAGCCCCACGTCAGGCAGCTGGACGCCATTGGTCTCCAGCACAAGCGCCATCGTCACCGCGATGTTTTCGACCTTGGGCACGTGCACGACCGCACCGCCCAAGCGCCCCTGCTGGACCTCGATCAGCCCTTCGCTCTCCAGGACTCTGATGGCCTCACGCATGGTGGGCTTGCTGACGCCGAACTCAGCTCCCAGATCCTCCTGCTTGGGCAGCACATCGCCATCGGCAAGCCGGCCACTGACGATTCGCTCGCGCAGCTTCGCTGCCACCAGTTCGGCGAGCCGGGGCTGGCGTACCTGATCGGCGGTCGCAGGCTGGCTCATTAAGGACTAATACTTCTAGAAGTTTTAGAGCCGGTCAACCCTGAACGCTTCAATGATCATGGGTTCGCCCACCTCAAGGTGCCCCAACCCATGATCATTGAAGCGTTGGAGGGGTCAGGGAGTGAGGGCGCCGGCCTCGGTGAGCAAGTGGCGTCCCGCGTCGGCGAACGTGTTGTCGTCCACGAAGATGTGCTGCGTGCTGGCATGGGTGTCACGCCACAGCCGCTGCATGACGCCCGGCCGGATCCCGTCGGCACCGGACCAGTGATAGGCGAAATCGACCACGGCTGAGCTGACGTGGCAGGCGTGGGTGGTCGCCTGCCGCAGCGCAAGGCGCTCCCCCTCGGTCAGGGCTTCGCCGGCAACCAGCCGTCCCTCGGCGTGGGCAAAGACGTCGAAGACGAACGCGCGGGCTGCCTTGAGCATCGCGGTGTGGCGCCCCAGCTCGAACTGGAAGCGCTCGACGCCGGCCACCGGAGTCGGGTGGCCCAACCGCTGCTTGCGACCGGAAAGGGCAACCACCTCGTCGATGGCGCGGCGGCTGACGCCAAGGGCGAAACCGGCGTGGCCGATGGACGTCATGCCCAGCACCCCGAGCCCGTACAGCGCCCCGCCACGCAGCTGGTCGGGGCCGGTGATCGAAAAGGTGAACCCGGCCGGAACCACCCGCTCGGAGATCGCGTAATCGTAGGAACCGGTGCCCACGAGGCCCATCACGTCCCAGCCGCCGCGGAACTCGACCTCCGAACGAGGAACGAAGTAGGCCCGGATGACCGGCTTGCCGTCGACCATGCGCAGGCCGTCGCCGTCCATCTCGATGCTTCCGCCGCCGATCCAATCGGCATGCCCGCTTCCGGAGCCGAAGGAGTAGCTCCCTGAGACCCGGTAGCCACCGTCAACGGCAGCCGACGGGGCCTTCGGGGAGAACTGGCCGGCGATGATCGCTGGTCGATCCCCAAACATCTCCGCGACCGCGTCGTCGCCGAGGTAGGCCGAAAAGGCGGACGACGAGGCATTCGCCATGTGCGACCACCCGATCGAGGCGTCCGCCGCGGTCAGTTCTTCGAACACGGTGAGTGCGGTGACCGCGCTGACCTCGCCTCCGCCGAGCACCTCAGGAACCATGAGATGGAACAGGCCGCTCTCGCGCAGCGCTTCCACGACCACGGGAGGCATGGTGCCGAGCTGCTCGCACGCCTCAGCCTCGGCCTCGATAAGAGGCACGAGCTTGCGTGCCTGTTCAACGATGGCGGGATCGGGGGTCGTGACGTCGCGCGACCGTTCAACAGTCGTCATGCTCGGGGACCTCCACAGTGTTCGATCGGCGTTCGAAATCGTTCGGCGTGAGCCTGCCCACACGATAGATGCGAGAGACTGACGGGGTGTCAGCTTCCCCCTCGTCCCGCCCGTCCATCCGCAGCTGCATCGCGATCCTGGCGCTGACGACGGTCGCGGTGCTGTCCGGATGCTCCGACACCGGCGCACCTCCCAATACCGCCGGCAGCGCGACACCGGTGCCGGGGTCGGCCCCGACGCTCGGCGTGGCCAACCAGGGCGACCTCAGCCTCAGCGGGGTCAGCATCCTGCGCAAGGGAACCCGGCTGATCATCTCGGGGACTATCACCAACTCGGGGTCGACGGCGGACGAACTGCAGCAGATCGGGAGCCAGGTCAGCCCGACACTGACCCTGAACCCGCCGATCCAGGTACCAGCCCACGGGAGCGTCAAAATCGGCGGATCGGGAACCAGCGCGGTACTCGACCAGCAGGGCCGCCTCGAGCCCGGCGGCACCGTCGACCTGATGCTCGGATTCCGTGACGCCGGCCAGTTGCAGGTGTTCAGCGGTTTCCAAGTTCCTCAATAAACGCCGGTCCTCAATAAGCGCCGGTCCTCAGTAGCCCAAGCGCGTCAGGCCAGCACCAGCTGACCGTCTCCCAGCGGAGCGGAAGCTGAAAACGTCACAGGCATGCGTTCGATGCCGCTGATGAAGTTGTTACGCCGGCGCACCAGCGGCTCGTCGGAGGCCAGTGCCAGATCCGGCAAGCGATCCAGGACGCGATCAAGCAGCACGCGCAACTCGAGCCGGGCCAGGTTTGCCCCGAGGCAGAAATGGGCGCCGACCCCAAAGGCGAGGTGGTCATTGGGAACGCGGTCCGGATCGAACACCGAGGCGTTCGGGAAGTGCGTCTCGTCGTAGTTCGCTGATTCGTACAGCAGCAGCGCCTGGTCGCCGGCTGAAAGCTTGGCGCCGCCGAATTCGTAGTCCTGGGTAAGCGTGCGGTTCATGTTCTTGATCGGTGAGACCCAGCGCAGCATTTCCTCAACGGTCTGCGGGATGCGGCTGCGGTCGGCGCGCACCGATTCCCAGTGCTCGGGGTGGCGCAGCAGCTGCTCCAGGCCGCCGGCGATCACGTGGCGGGTGGTCTCATCGCCGCCGATGAGGATCAGCAGGGTCTCCCCCACCACGTCTTCTTCGGTCAGCCGTTCACCGTCGATCTCGGCGTTGAGCAGGATGCTGATCAGGTCGTCCGCCGGCTTGACGCGACGCTGCGCGATGACCTTGGTGGCGTATTCGTGGTAGCTGACGCCGGCGGCAATCTGCTTGGCGACCACGTCTTCGTCGTCGACGCCCTGCGTGCCGAGCATGTCTTCGCTCCACTGGAGCACGTCGCGGCGGTCTTCCGGGAGTACGCCGAGCATGTCGCCGATGACAATCATGGGGAGCTGCGCGGCGATGTCACGGACCAGTTCGGCCGACCCCCGCTCGCAGATCGTGTCGATGATGTCGTCACAGATCTGGCGCAACCGGGGCTCATGCTCGGCGATGCGGCGTGGAGTGAAGCCCTTGCTGACCAGGCCGCGACGCTTGATGTGCGCCGGATTGTCCATGTCGATCATGTGGTTGATGCCACCGGTGAAGGGTCGGGAACCGTTGGCACTGCTGAAGATTTTGGGGTGGGTGCTCGCGAAATCCACCAGGTCGTACGTCGCGATCCCCCACAGGCCGCTCACCGGATCACGGTGCACGGGCGCGTCACGGCGCAGGTGCGCGTAGACCTCGTGCGGATTGTTGGCGTAGAAGTCGCCATCGGCGAACCGTGCCCTGCCAACCATCTCTTCGCTCAATTCACCCACAACTGACCCCACTTCTCTGTGATGACAGGTCTACGAGAACACTTCTTACGAGACCACGTAGTCAGACATGTCCGGACGGCGGGTCCAGGTCCAGTAGTCCACGAGCCGCCAGGGACTCAGGGAGTGGATCTTTCCCTCCGGGTTCTTGAAGTGCGAATGCTTGATCGACGGCTGCGCCCAGACCAGCGTCATCAGCTCTTTCTGGGTGCGCTCGTAGTAGTCGTCGTAGAGCTCCTGACGCGGCTCCATGGACTTGTGGTCGCCGGCGATGAGCTCATTGAGGCAGCCGGTGATGTAGCGCATCTGGCATTCGGAATGAAAGATCAGGCTGCCACCGTGCGCCAGGTTCGTGCCCGGCCCGTACATGCAGAACAGGTTCGGAAAGCCCGTCACCGTGATGCCCAGATAGGCGCGCGGGCTCTCGCCCCAGAGCTGCCCGAGGTTCTGACCGCGACTGGTGATCTTCATCGGCCAGAGCGCCCGGTTCGTGTAGAAGCCGGTGGCGTACACGATGATGTCGGCCTCGTAGCGCTCGCCGGTCACCGTGACGATCCCGCCGGCATCGATGTGGTCGATCTCGTCGCGAACGAGCTCCACATTCTCGCGCTTGAGCGCCTTCAGCCAGCTGCCGTTGTCCTGCAGGGTGCGCTTGCCGGTCGCGGGATAGTCCGGGATCACCTTGGCGAGCAGCTCCGGATCATCGCCGACCTGGCTCTCGATCCACTGCGTGAACATCTGGCGGGTCATCTCATTGCGCTCGCTGACCGCGACCTGCTGGTTGGGCCAGTCGGGATCCACCCGCGCACCCTCGAGACCGCCGTCGCCACCTGACGGCCAGAAGATCAGGAAGCGAAACCACCGGCCGTAGTACGGCAGATGGTGCAGCGCCCAGCGCACTCCCTCACCGACTCCGACGTGATAATTCGGATTCGGAAACATCCATTGCGCGGTGCGCTGGAAGACGGTGAGCTGCGCGGTGTCTTCGGCGATCGTCGGCACGATCTGGAAGCCGCTGGCCCCAGCACCGATGAGCGCCACCTTCTTGCCCTTGTAGTCGACGGAATGGTCCCAGTTGGACGAGTGAAACTGCGGCCCTTCGAATTCGCTCATGCCCTTGATGTCAGGCGTATGTGCCCGGTTGAGCTGTCCCACCGCGGAGATGATCGCGCGTGCCGGCAGCAGCTCCTCGGTGCCGTCCTTGGCGCGCGTCAGCACCTGCCAGGTGGCCGACTCGTCGTCCCAGTCGGCGCCGATGACCTCGGTCTCGAAGCGGATGTGGGGCTCAATCCCCCGCTCCTGCATGACGTTTTTGAAGTATTCGGCGAGCTCGGGCTGCTGGGAGAAGTACTCGGTCCAATGGTCGCTCGGCTCGAACGAGTAGCAATAGAAGTGATTTCCGACGTCGACCCGGGCGCCCGGGTAGCTGTTCTCATACCAGGTGCCCCCGGGGCCGGCGTTCTTCTCCACGATGGTGAAGGGGATGCCGGCCTCGGTGAGCCGGATGCCGGCCAGCAGCCCGGACTGGCCGCAGCCAATGACGACGACCGGGAATTCGCTACGCGCCTGCTCGCTGGCATCGATGTCGACCCGGCGGGCGTCGGTGTCGTCGAGTTCCATCTCCTCGAGCACCATCGGGACGTACTCCTCGGGCACATCGGCGCACGCCGCCCAGCTCATCATCTCGCGGATGAGCTCGGGCCCTGGCGGTGGCGGCAGGGTGCAGCCGCGGTCGCGGTAGTCACGAATGATGCCCAGCGCGAGGCTGCGAACCTCGGCCTTGTCCTCCTCGGTCATGAAGCCCTGGTACTCGTTGAGGAAGAGCCCCTGCGGCTTCAGGCGGCCGCGGATCAGCTCCGGGTCGCCGGTGATGTGCACCAGCGACAGCATCAGGGTGGGGATGCTGACATCTTCCAACATCGCCGCGATGGTGGCGTCGTCGTCAGTGATCGGTGCTCCGGCATGGAGACTGCGCATGGCCACCTGATTTCTCACGGTCGTACTGCCACATCGTCGTCGGCAGTTACCCCAACAGTAGACATATCTCTACATGTGTCTACCGTGGCATCTTGTGGGCGAACAGACGGTCGCGTCAAGCGCGCGCGAACGGCTGCTGGATGCCACCGAGCGCTGCCTGCGCGAGACCGGGATCCGGCGCACCACGGTCGGCCAGATCGCCGAGCATGCCGGCGTGTCCCGGGCCTGGCTCTACCGGCTCTTTCCTGACAAGACGGCGCTGATCGGCGCCGCCCTCGTGCGGGGCGACGAGGAATTCTGGTCCCAGGCACGAGCCCATGTCCAAGCCGCCACGTGCCTGGCTGATCAGGTGGCCGCGGCAGTCAGCTTCAGCCGCTCGAAGCAGCCGGCTGCTCTGGTCCTGCAGCTCAAGGAGGCCGAACCCGAGGCCTACGCGGGCGTTGTCGGCAGTGGTCTGCGTCAGGTCCTGCCGGGGATGGCGAGCTTCTGGCGGCCCTATCTAGAGCAAGCCAAGGCGCGCGGAGAGGTGCGGGCCGACCTCGACGTCCCGCGGGCAGCGGAATGGGTACTGCGGATCGTCCTGTCTTTAGTCACCATCCCCGGCGAGGTCGTCGACTCCGGGAACTCGACCGACGTGGCGGCGTTCCTGGCCGAATTCCTGGTCGCCGGACTGCGCTAGCCGGCCGGGACGATCCGGATCGGCGAGCCGTCGAGCCAGGCTGCGATGTCTTCGACGACGTCGCCGTAGAACGCCTGATACGCGACCTTTGACACGTAGCCGATGTGCGGCGTCAGCAGCGTATTGGGGGTCGACAGGTAGGGGTGGCCGGGCGGCAGCGGCTCGATGTCGAAGACGTCCAGGGCGGCCCCAGCGATCGTTCCCTGGTGTAAGGCGTCCACCAGCGCGGCCTCATCGACGATGGGCCCGCGAGAGGTGTTCACCAGATAGCCGTTGGGTCCCAGTGCCTTCAACTCGGCTGCTCCGACCAGGCCCTCAGTCCGGTCGCTGAGCTTGAGCTGCACGGTCACGATGTCGCTGCGGGTGAAGAGCTCTTCCTTGCTGACGTATTCGGCGCCCGCCTTCTCCGCCGTCTCTTTCGTCAGGTTCTGGCTCCACGCGAGCACCTTCATGTCGAACGCGTGGGCGTAGTGGGCAATGCGGGGGCCCATCCGGCCGAGCCCGAGGATTCCGAGCGTCGATCCCATCAGCTCCGGTCCGATCCCGAGCTGCCAGCGGCCCGCCCTGACCCCGGCGTCTTCCGCCGCGATGCCTCGGGTGATGCCGAGAATCAGCGCCCAGGTGAGCTCCGGCGTCGCTGCCCCGGCTCCCCCGGTGCCTGACACGGTGATGCCCGCTCGGTTGGCGGCGGCGACATCGATCACCGCATTGAAGGGACCGGTGGTGATCAGGAGCTTGAGCGCCGGGAGCCGTTTGAGCAGGCTCTCGGGGAACGCCGTGCGCTCCCGCATGGCGACGATGACCTCGAACGGTGACAGCCGCTCCACAAGCGCGTCCTCGTCGCGGAGGTGATTGTCGAAGACGGTGATCTCGACCCGGTCGCCGAGTGTCCAATCGGCTGAGGTGAGCGCGACGTGCTGGTAGTCGTCGAGAATCGCGACGCGTGGTTTTGCCATGCGCTCAGGTCTACAGCCTCGCCGCTAGGCGCTGCCACCCGAGGGCACACTCGGCACGGCCTGGCGCAGCGGACGAGGCAGATAGGCCGCCCCGGGACCCGCGCCCGCGGCGATGTCACCCGGATTGCTCAGCCGGCACTTCTGCAGTGACAGGCACCCGCACCCGATGCAGGAATCGAGACCATCGCGCAGCCGCTGCAGCGCCTCGATCTGCTCGTCCAGGCGGCCCCGCCAAGAGCGCGACATCTTCGTCCAATCAGACCGGGTCGGAGTCCTGCTGGCGGGAAGCTGGTCCAACGCGGCCCGCACCTCCTCCAGCCCGAGACCGATATTGCGAGCGGCGCGGATGAAGGCGAGCCTGCGTAGCACCGAGCGCTCGTAGCGCCGTTGCTGACCGCCGGTACGCGTCGCGGTGACCAGACCCTCCCGTTCGTAATAGCGCAGTGCTGAGGCGGCGAAGCCGCTGCGCTCCACCACCTCACCGATGGTCAACAAATCATGCGAATTCACGCCATGTCCTTCACCGCTTGACTTAAAGCTGACTTCAACTCCCACCATAGCTCCAGACGCCGAGATGCGGCGCCGGGAAGGACTGACATGAGCACCGCCATCATCACCGGAGCATCCCGGGGATTCGGCCGCGCCCTGAGTGCTGGGCTGGCTTCGCGCGGATGGACGGTCATCGCTGCCGGAAGGAATCGCGACCGGTTGGACGCGACTCGAGGGATGGATCCCTCCCACATCCTCACCGTGCGCGGCGACATCCGCGACCTTGACCATCAGCGGGCACTCGTGGAGGCAGCAGGCCGGGGCGGCGGGCTGGACCTGCTGGTTCATAACGCGAGCGCGCTCGGCCCGAGTCCGCTGCCACCGATCGACGAGCTCGCGCCCGCGGAGTTGTCCCGGGTGCTTGCCGTCAACGTCGTAGCTCCGCTCACGCTCACCCAGCTCGCCCTGCCGCTGCTGGACACCTCATTGGCACCGACCATCGTCGGCCTCAGTTCCGACGCAGCTGTCGAGGCTTACGAGGGTTGGGGTGCCTACGGCTCGTCGAAGGCGGCCCTCGATCACATGCTGAGCGTGCTCGCCGTCGAACGGCCCGGCTTGACGGTCTATCGATTCGATCCGGGCGACATGCGCACCGATATGCATCAGCGCGCCTTTCCGGGTGAAGACATCTCCGACCGGCCGGAAGCCGCCTCCGTTGTACCGGCGCTGCTCGGGCTGCTGGACGAGCGGCCGGCGAGTGGGCGCTACCGGGCGGCCGACCTGACCGCACAGGCCCGGCGATGACCATGCCCGTGCGACCGCACCCGGGGCGGCCGGCGCCATCGACAAGGTTCACCATGCCCCCGGGATCGGCCGCCACCACACCGCCGGAGGCCCGCGGGCTGGCCCGTGACGAGGTCCGCCTGATGGTCGCGGCACCCGTTTCCACCGTCCACACCCGCTTCCACCGGCTGGCCGATCACCTGCAGCGCGGCGACCTGGTGGTGGTCAACACCTCGGCCACAATTGCCGCCGCCGTGACGGCTACCCGCCGGACGTTCGACGGCGCGCCGATCGTCGTCCACTTCTCAGGTCCAACGCCTGAGCGGCCGGGTCGAACCGGTGGTCATCCGCGATGGATCGTCGAGCTTCGCGACCAGGGCCTGCACCGGATCGGCGACGGGCGAGCGGGCGAGCTGATCGACCTTCCGCACGGCGTGACGCTGACCTTGACACGCGGCTGGCCCGACCCGGCGCGCCGGGTCGGCAGTCGGCTCTGGCTCGCGGACATCGCCGTGGAGACCGGGGTCGGCGAATTCCTGGCGCGGGAAGGCCGGCCCATCACCTACGACCACATCGAGGGTCACTGGCCCCTGACGGACTATCAGACGATCTTCGCTGCCGAACCCGGCAGCGCCGAAATGGCCAGCGCCGCCCGGCCGTTCTCCCAGCGGGTAGCGGCCGAGCTGCGCCGCGCAGGCATTGGCATCGCGCCGCTGACACTGCACACAGGGGTCTCCTCGCTCGAGGCAGACGAGACCCCGCTTCCCGAGCGCTACGTGGTCAGCGCTGCCACCTCCCGGACAGTCAACGCGACCCGCGAACGCGGCGGCCGGATCGTGGCAGCCGGCACCACAGTGACCCGAGCGCTCGAGAGCGCGACCGGTGCCAATGGCGTCGTCAGCGCGAGCGCAGGAGTGACCGATCTCGTCATCGGTCCCGGGCACCGCCCCCCACGCGTAGTCAACGGCCTCATCACGGGATGGCACCAGCCCGAGGCGTCACACCTGCTGATGCTGGAGGCCATCGCGGGCCCGGAACTCGTGGGACGTGCGTACGAGGCCGCCACCGACCCAAGGAACGGCCGCTATCTGTGGCACGAATTCGGCGACTCGTGCCTCTTTCTCCCGGTCAGAGCGGGCGAGAGCTGGCCGACCTGATGTTGCTGCGGATGCAGGTGCCCGTGACGCTGGAGGATTCGTCAGAAGCGAGCCAGAGCACGATCTCGGCGACCTCGTGAGGCTCGGTAAGCCGTTGCAGATCGAGGCCCCGGACATGCTCGGCGACGCCGCCTGGCTGCTGCGGCAGGTAAGCGAGCAGCGGCGCCGTCGCCGTCGGCCCTGGAGTCACCGAGTTCGCCCGGATACCCAACGGGCCGTACTCCAACGCCACCGTCTCCATCAGGTTGATCACTCCCGCCTTGGCCGCCGCGTAGCCGCCGAGTGCGTATTGGCCGCCGATCCCCGCACCGGATGACATGCTGACGATCGAACCCGAACGCTGATCAATGAGATACGGCAGCACGGCACGGGTCGCAAAGAAGGTGGTGTCCAACGTGAGCCGCTGCTGAAAGTGCCAGTCCTCATCGGTCAGGTCGCCGATCCGACCGGTGCGGGAGACCCCGACGTTGTTGTAGAGCACGTCGATCCGGCCCGCTTCGAGCGCGGCTGCATCCACCCACGACGTGACCACCGCCGAGTCGGACGCATCACCGACGGTGGGATGGACCTCGGCGCCGTCGTCAGCGATCTTTTGCGCGGTCGCCAGGATTTCCGCACTGATGTCGATCAGCCAGAGGCGCGCTCCCTCGGCAGCCATCCGTCTGGCAGCAGCGGCGCCGATCCCGCGGGCTGCGCCGGTGATCAGCACCACCTTGCCTTCGACCCGGCCTGCCATCAGCTCGACTGCACCTGTGCGAAGTGTTCGACGACCGGGGCGGGGTCATAGAAATGATGCAGCAGGCTGCGCCACTCCAGGAACGCCGGGGCTTCGCGGAAACCAACCATGTGATCTTCGATTCGTTGCCACTGCACGAGCAGGAGGTAGGTGTTTGGTCGTTCAACGCCACGCGACAGCGTCAACCCCAGGCATCCCGGAGATCCGAGGATGACCTTCCTGGCTCCCATGAAGGCTTCCTCGAATGCGTCCTCCCGACCGGGGATCACCGGCAGCAGTACGTGTTCCGTGATCATGCTTGGGGACGATAGCGCGGGGTCTCCCCTAGTGAGATCAGCCGGGCAGGCCCACGATCACGGGACGGCCGGTCGCCGTCAGCAGACCCGCGGGAACGTGCAGATGCGGCTTCTCGCCACGTCCGGCCCGCCGGGTGCGCAAGCCTTCTTTGCTGGCAATCCGAAGGGACCACACGACCGTGATGGCGACGGCGCTCCAGGTGACGACCATTGCCGCGATCGGCTTGACCGCCACGAAGACCGCGACGGACTGCGTCATCAGCAACCAGCCGGTGATCCCCGCGTTGAGCAGGTTGACCGCGGCCCACATCACAGTGAGCCGACGGAAAAGCTGCCTGACGCGGCGGCGCGCCACGATGTCCGACGTAAGCGGGCAGAAATCCTTCGCCAGCCGATCCACCATCGGGTTGTTGGTGAACGAGGAGAAGAAGAAGGTGAACCCGACCGCGGTGGTGGCCGCGATGGGCTGCAGGAAGTAGATGAAGGCACTGCCGCTGGCGACGACGACGGCCGTGCGGACCGTGAGCCCCAGGCAGGTCAGCAGCAGCAGACCGGGCACCCGGCTCTTGATCAGGAGCCGGCGCCCCAGCATCGTGTACGCCCACCCGAGGGCGGCGAGCGACGCGGGAATGAGCCCCCAGAAGTGCAGCACGACGGAGAAGATGACCGTCGGTACCAGGGTGCACTCGACCAGGTTGGGCACCGCATGCCGGGCGATCGCCCGCAGCCGCGGCAGCTCGACCGAAAGCTCGGCGTCCGACGCTTGAACGGGCGACGTTGGCGACTCGACCGGGAGCTCGGGGGCAGCCTCAACCGATGCGAGCAGCGTCATGTCTTGGGTATCGGCAAGAGAGACGTTCAGCACAACACCGCGGCGGTGGCCAAATTGGCGGCGGTCATAGGCCGGCGGGGGCTGCTTTGCCGGAGGAGCAAATGCAGGTGCGCGTCAGCTGACGAGACTTGGTCGCCTCACAGAAGCGTGCCGACACCGGATCGTGCCCGGCGAGGGCATGCCCGCAGGCGCACAGCTCATCGAGTGCCTGCGACGGAGCAGGAACCGATTCAGCCGTGGCCTCGGCAGGGCGCGGTTCGGCGGAGGGGTGAATCCCAGCAGAGGTCATTTAAAACTCGCCAACGTGAGACAGATCAGAAGCGGCGAGGGGGCGTGAGGTCCGGACAGACCCAGGCGCGCTAAGACACCTCGAGATTGCCACAAACCGGCTCGAAAAGATAGGCCGCGAGAGCTGTGAAACGCCTGTCACGAAGGCTCAGGAGGGCCGCGCATGCGGCACGATCGTCGTCGGGTCGACGCCACCGCGCACAACCGAAAGTGCCACGTCCGCCAGCTTGAGATTGTTGTCGCGGGCGTACTTTCGCAGCGCATTGAAAGCCACGTCCATGTCGACGCTGTTGCGCTCCGCCAGCACGCCCTTGGCCTGCTCGACAAGAACCCTGCTGTTGAGCGCGAATTGGAGCTGCTCGGCCAGCCGGGAGCTGCGGTGGGAGGAGCGCTGCTGAAGGATTCCGATGGTGGCCACGTCGGCGAGCGCCTGGGCCAGCCGTTGGTCATCCACGGCCATCTGCCCGACCCCAGCCTGGAACATGTTGAGGCCGCCGATGGTCTGGTCCCGCAGCCGGAGCGGGACCGCTACGACGGAGCGGAAGCCGGCGGCGAGCGCTACCTCCACGAAGGAGGGCCACCGGGCACGGTCGGCCGCCAGGTCTTCACTGACCACGGACGCGCCGGTACGGACGCAGTCCAGACACGGACCCTCGTCGGACTGCAACTGACACACCTCGAGGAGGCGCGTCTCCTCGCTGGAGGAGGCGACGACGGCGAGCTTGTCCTTCTGGTCCTTGAGCAACAGTCCGGCGGCTGTGACATCCAGCAATTCGACGCAAGCCGCGACGAGACTGTCGAGGAGTTCGACCACGTCGTAGTCGTCGACGAGCGTGTCAGCGAGCATCACGAACGTCTCGGCGAGCGCCTGCTCCCGGGTGCGACTCGCGGTGAGCCGGCCCGGGGTGCCCTGCTGGTCGGTCATGAATCCTCCTTGGTGAAGCGTAGGCGTCGTTGGACGACATCGGAAGCCACGGAGGCCAGCGGTCGATCCAGAGAAAAAGCTCGCGCACGCAGCATCAAGAAGGCCTCCTCGGTGGTGACCCCCAGCTGGACCTGCACCATGCCGGTCGCCTGATGGACTTGAAGCTGATACGTGGTGCCGGTGCCCGGATCGTCGGCAAACGCGTCGTCGTCACTGACGTCCAGATGCAACAGTGCCAGCGCCGCCGCGTCGGCCGCCATCAGCAGGGCGCGCAGCTGGCGAGTGTCGAGGTCTCCCGGCTGATCCGAATAGAGATCGAGCACCCCGACGGTGATGGCACCGATGCGCAGCGGAAAAGCAAAAACACCTCTGACACCGGCCGCACGGGCACCCTCCAGAAAGGCGGGCCAGCGTTCAGCTTTGAAATCCGACCGCGCGCTGAGGTCAGGGATGAGCACCGGCGTCCCGGTCAGCGCCGCGTCGACGCAAGGGCCCTCGCCGAGGGTGAATTGCAGGTCTTCGATTCGGGCCGAGACCTCGTCGGTCGTGCAGACCGATCCCCTGTTGCCGCTTTCGGTGACCACACCGATCCCGGCACCGGTCATGCCAAGAATCGATACGCACAGCTGGCAGATTCGCTGCGGCTGATGCGCCCGTTCGATGGCCGCCTCGGCAAGTAGCCGCGCCCAGCGATCGCCGTCATCCGCGTCATCCACATGGACCACGGAGGCCAGCGGGACAAGGCGAACGCTTCAAACGGGCACCTCGGCGCTGTCGATGATCTCCCCAGCATGCGCTACGAAGGCCGATCGAACGAATCCGGGTCTGGATCGAGATCATGAACTCCTCCATTTGGAGGCCGTTTGTAGGGCGTGTCCGACCCCGGGATGGGATCAGACTCGCCTTCGCCCAGCGATGCGTGCCGCGTCCGGCCAGGAGACGTTGGTGGCCCACCCAAGCCGTTCCCACAGCCTGATGAAACCTGCGGCGATGTCGACCTGCCGGGGTTCGACGCCATGACGCGCGCTCGTGGGATCGGCGTGATGCAGGTTGTGCCAGCTGTCTCCGAACGAGACGATCGCCAGCGGCCACAGGTTGGTTGCGCGATCGTCTCGGCGCGTCTTGAACGGCCGGTTCCCCATTAGATGACACAGCGAATTGACGCTCCACGTGACGTGGTGCAGCAGGAAGATGCGCACCAGCCCGCCCCACACCAGTCCGGTCAGAGCCCCGTGCAGGGTGCCGGTGAGCAGCCACCCCGCCAGCATGGGAAGCGCCAGTGATGCGACGCAGAACAGCGGAAACGCCCGGTCGATCCGCCGCATGGTGGGATCATTTTCCAGATCAGGTGCGTACTGGGCCACGGAGGTCGTATCGGTACCGAAAAGCCAGCCCAGGTGTGCGTGGCCGACACCGCGCAGCTGACCCCACAGCCCGCCTCCGTAGCGGTGCGGCGAATGAGGATCGCCGGAGCGGTCGGAGAACGCGTGGTGGCGCCGGTGCGTGGCCACCCAGCTGATCACGCCTCCCTCGAACGCCAGACTTCCGGCAACGGCCAAGGAGATTCGCAACCCCCGATTGGCGGTAAAGCTGCGGTGCGTGAACAACCGGTGAAAGCCCGCCGTCACACCAAGCCCCGTGATCACGTATCCGACGGTGAGCAGGCACAGATTCACCAGCGTCACGCTGCTGCCGAGAAGCGATGACGCAACGACGATCACGCCGACCAGGGGCAGCCCCACGATCAGCAGCGTGATCGCCAGTTGGGCGCGCTGGACCCCGGAGCGCCGAGGCTGCGGTCCGTACCAGGTTGGGGCCGGCGGCTTTACGGGCGTGCCCTCAGCCGACTCGTCGTTGACTGCCGCGGGGCGGGCCGGCGCTAGGGCAGCGGGCATGGGCGAATTGGGTGGGGCATCAGGCGCGTCCACTCCGGTGAGAAAGGATCCAATGCCGGGGATGCGAGGGGCTGGACACGCCTGGCGCTGAGCTGACTACCTATTTATACGTCGGAATAGCGGCAATCAAACTGGGAATTTGCGCAGATTCTGCTGTGTCGCGAAGGCTATTTCTAGGTAGTTGTCATTACCGAACGAATAGGTGCCATCCCACCCACCACCAAACGAGAACGAGCGTTATGCGGCCGAGCCTCGTCGATCGGATCGAGGCAAACAGGCGGCTGGAGGTGGGGATACGCGCTGCCGGCCGGTGCGAGGCGAAGATCAGAGCGACGAGGGCCGCAAGTAGGACGCAGTAGCCAGTAAGGCCAACCGCGTAGCTGCTCACTGCCGCCTTCCCAGATCTCGAACGAGCAGCCACCCAACGGCGAGCCAGGCCAGGTAACCAACGAAGCGGCTCGGATGCGTACTCAGCAACGAGTTCGTCAGCGAACTAACAGTCGGATGGGCCTGCCGCGGCTGGGAAAACAACTCGGTCAACTCCCATCCGACTGCCAGGACCAAGACTCCGATCCACGGCAGAATTCCCCAACGGCGGTCGGGTGGCGCGCCGCCCTTGCTCACTGGGCGGACTGAGCCTGCCGACGGCCGCAGCGTGAGCACCGACACCGCGACCCCCGGAAGGAAAGTCAGGACTTCAGCGGGCCTGGTGAAGGTGCGCACACCGCTGGCGAACCACGCCCACAGCAGGACACTGACGCCCGCCGCGATGAGCAGCGCGCGGCGGCGTGGGTTCACCCTGACCCGCCTCTCCGCGTGCAGTTCGGTCTCTAAGGGACGCTTCGAGACACACGGTAGTTCGACAATTGACCCCAAACCTGGACCAGAGGCGTACCGTCGTGATAGAAGGCTGCCTCTCAGCTCCGGACCTCGTCTCCGAGTCGGCCTTGCCAGAAGACGGGGAAATCTGAATGTCCAGTAGCCAAGAATTGGCCAAACGCCACGAATCAGACTGTCGAGTCTGTCCGCCCTTCGGAGTGGTCGCGGAGCTCGATACTCACCACGGTCGGCTGTTGACACCGCGAAGTCTCGCACTGGCGGCGGCGTGCCTGCTCTTTCGGCAGGACGAATGGGGTCCGGCGAGCCACACCGCCCGACCCCTGGGGCGGCTGAGCCTGCTCGGCTCGCTATGCCTGGCGGCCGGCGGCAATTTCAACGAAGACGGCGATCCGGTCCCGCCCGAGGAAGAAGCGGCGGCCGAAGTGCTCGCGTCTACGTGCAGCCTGCTTGCCTCCCATCTTCCGCCAAGCCCGGGTGCCGACACCGAGTCACCGGCCCGGCGGCTGGAAGAGATGACGCCGATCAGCCCGGCCGAAAAGGTCGACATTCAGCTGCTGCTGGCGACGGTGCACGGGGTTCACCCACCGGTGTGATTCAGGGCACCGCCTCAGGCGACTTGGGCGCCGATGAGATGTCCGACTCCGTACGTGACCACCGTCGCCAGCGCACCGAGGGCCAGCTGGCGAAATCCGCTGAACCACGGGCTACGACCGGTGAAGCGCGCCGTGACCGACCCGGCGAGGAATAGCGAAATTCCAGAAACAATGAGTGCCGGATAAAGGCTCTTTGCTCCGAAAAAGAAAGTCAGCAGCGGAAGAATCGCTCCGAGAGCGAAAAAGGCGAAACTGCTGAACGCCGCCGTCCAAGGGCTGGGCAATCTGCTCGGGTTGATGCCCAGCTCTTGCTGCGAATGCACTTCGAGCGCCTGCTCGGGATCGACGGACAACTGCCGGGCGACCCGAAGCGACGTCTCGGGATCAACGCCCCGCTGCACGAAGCTCGCGGCGAGCTCGGCCACCTCAGCCTCTGGATGCCGGCGCAGTTCCAGCTTTTCCACCGCCACCTCGCTGTGAATCGACTCGTTCTGGCTCTGCACGCTGGTGTATTCGCCGGTGGCCATGCTGAACGCACCGGCGACCAATCCCGCCATTCCGGTCAGGACGATGGTGTGCGTCGAGGACCCGCTGCCGCTGATCCCGGCAATGAGGCTGACATTGGTGACCAATCCGTCCATCGCGCCGAACACGGCTGGCCTCAGCCAGCCCCCCGAGACGTCGCGATGGCGGTGACCACCGTGATGGACCACCGGCTCGGGGGCAGCTCCCACAGATCCTGCAACCATGTGCGCTCCGCTGCTCAAAGGTGCTCCCAGTATGTGTTAGGCGACGCGTCCCCTTATGCTGGCCGGGTCGGTACTCCCCCGACAGCTGGAGGTGCAGGATGATCGTGGAATCTGCTCCCGCAGACGACTTCAGCTCGGCAGGTCTGTCCTGCCCCTACTGCACGGAAACCATGCCACCCGAGCGGTTCGTCACCTGGCCGCTTCAGCCCCGCCTGGCTTCGAGTGAGTGCGGCAGCTGCGCGCGCAGCGTCACCGTGCCGATCCAGTGGGTCTCGCCCGCCGAGCCGACTCCCCCCGAGCAATTCGCGACCCCCGCGTGAGTCATTCGTTGCATCTGCATGCGTCCGGTGCCGACATCCACCTGCGGATGCCTGAGGTCACCCGCCCCGAAGAACTACTGGCGATCTGCGCAGAAGCGATGCGCGGTCATCGGGTGGTGGAATTTGCGGACACACTGGCGCCGGGCGCCGTCCAGCGCTCGACCGTCATCATCAACTTCGATCACGTGAGTGCAGCCTGGATCGTCAGCGACTCCTGACGGGGTGCTGCTCTCAGCTGATCTGACCGAGCTCGCGTAACCAGCTCACGGTCTCCCCCATCGCTGCCTGCAGCGGCACGGGGGCGTAGCCGAGCCGTGACCTCGTGTAGGAATTGTCGAACCACGGGACGGGCCATCGCCGTTGCGCCAGCGAGACGAGCGTGGTCCCGTAACGTTCCGCGGCTGCCGGATCGCCCGGGTCGATCGCCACCTCGCGGACCCGGTTGGTGACCCCCGCCAGCTCGCAGGCCACGTTGAGGAAGGCGGCGGTCGACTGGGCATCCTCCGCACCGAACGCGAGATAGGCGTCGCCCGTCTTGCCCAGCTCGATCGAGGAGACCACGACTGCCGCCACGTCGTCAGCGCGTACCCACGGGACGGGATAGGTCACGTAGTCGGTCAAACGACCGCGGATTGCGGCGCGGACCAGCCGGTTGAAGCTGGTGGCGCCGAGTGCGCGCTCGGGGGTAGGTGAGGGTCCGAAGGTCCCGCCGGGGATGACGAAGACGATGTCGCCGCCGTCGTCGGCGTTGCGGCGCCGACCTTCCCGAAAGGCTGCCGCCTTCGACACCGAGTAGGGGTCGTCGTTGATGGTGTCGGCCACTTCGGGCTGCTCATCGAGGGGCTTCTCGTGGCGCAGGAAGGTCGTCGTTGCAAGCTCGATGACGCGCCTGCCGTCAGCAGCCACGTCATAGCAATTGACTGAGCCGCCGTAGTTGGTCGCCTCGGAGGCCTTCATGTCCTGTAGGGCTCCGCCGAGCAGCGCCGCGGAGTTCACGATGGCACCGGCGCCCTCGGCGACGCGTCTGACGTCCTCGAGGCTGGTGATGTCTCCTTCGACGAGTTCGACGCCGAGGGCGGCCAGTGGACCCACCTCGCTGCCGGGTCGTACCAGCGCGCGCACCTGGACGCCCTGCTCGCGAAGCCGGCGGCAGACGTTCGCCCCGATCAAGCCGGTCGCGCCGGTGATCGCGACCGTGTCGACGCCGGTCACGAAGCGCCGTTCAGGCAGCGAAGAAATACGTCGATGTGCAATGAAATCAGCCCTTCTGCTCGCGAGTCGCGCGTGCCGCGGCCTTGTGCGCGGCCGCATCAACGTCTGCCCGAAGCTGGCCGGACAGCGCGGCGATCGCATCCATCACCCGGTCAGTGAACTCCCGCGCCTGGCGCTTCTCGACGTCGGGCTCGGCGGCGGCGGCGGGTGGCTTGAGCGGCGCCCCGATGCGTACCTCGACGCGAGCCAGCCGAGGCCAAACGGCGCCGATCGGCTGGACGCGGTCGGTGCCGACCATGGCCACCGGAACCACCGGCACCCGCGCCCGCATGGCAACTCGGGCGACGCCCGTCTTGCCGCGGTACAGCCGGCCGTCGGGGCTACGGGTGCCCTCTGGATAGACGGCCAGCAGCATGCCGTCACGCACGACCCGGATCCCGGTCGCCAGACCAGCTGCCGCGGCGTCGCCATGGCTGCGATCCAACGGGATCAGCCCGGTTCCCCGCACGAAAGCCGCCTTGGCCCGCCCCTTGAGGCCACGCCCGGTGAAGTACTCCATCTTGGCCAGGAAAGTGACGCGCCGCCGCGTCATCACCGGAAGAAAAAGCGAGTCGCACATGGACAGGTGGTTGCTCGCCAACAGCGCCCCACCGGACGCCGGGATGTACTGCGCGCCGACCACCACCGGACGGAAAAAGATCCGGAACAAGGGCCGCAGCGTGAACTTGACGAACCAGTAGAACACCGTGACCTCCCGCCGGACGGCGACCGCAGCCGACCTTCTCCAGGGACGGTAGCCGCGATCGCGACCGGACCTGACGCCGGTTCACGCACCCGTAACGATCTAGTCTGCCGTCATGCGCGTAGTCATCCTTGGAGCCGGTTTCGGCGGCCTGGAGCTTGCAACCCTTTTGTCCGACGAGTTCGGCACCGCCGCCGACATCGTGCTGATCGACAAGGGTCAAGGCTTCATTTTCGGATTCTCGAAGTTGGACGTGATGTTCGGGCGGGCGCCCATGTCACATGTGCTGCATCCGTACGCCGACCTGGTGAAGCCCGGCGTCCGATTCGTGAACTCGACGATCCTTTCCTTGGACCCGGTCGCGAAGCGGGTCGTCACCGACGACGAGACGTTCGACGCCGACATCCTCGTGGTCGCGCTCGGCGCGGATCTCGACCCGGGAGCTACACCCGGCCTGCGGGAGGGCGGCAACGAGTTCTACTCAGTGGCCGGCGCCGTGTCCGCCGGTGAGGCTCTTGCCCGCTTCGCCGGCGGTCGCGTCGTCGTCGGGGTGACCTCCACTCCGTTCAAATGCCCGCCGGCACCGAGCGAGACCGCGCTGCTGGTGCACGACTTCCTGCAGGAGCGCGGCCTGCGTTCCGGCTCAACGGTGTCGCTCGTCATGCCGCTGCCGGTACCGGTGCCGCCCTCTCCTGACGCGTCCAGCGCCATCCTGGCCGCCTTCGCCGAGCGAGACATCTCCTGGCATCCCGGACGTCTGGTCAGCGGGCTGGACCCGGAGCGAAAGGTGGCCCTGCTCAGCGACGGCAGCGAAATGGACTACGACCTCTTCCTCGGCGTACCCGTTCACCGGGCCCCCGACGTCGTCGTGGAATCAGGCCTGACCGAAGGCGGCTGGATACCGGTGAGCCCGCAAACGCTGGAGACGCGCTTTCCTGATGTCTTCGCGATCGGCGATGTCACGAGCGTCGGCACCCCCAAGGCCGGAGTTTTCGCCGAGGGACAAGCCACCGTCGCGGCGGCCCAGATCAGCGCCCGAATCCGGCAGACCACCACGCCGGTCGAGTACGACGGCCACGGCGTCTGCTACATGGAGCTGGGACACAACGCGATCGCGAAGGTCGACGTGACCTTCCGCAGCGGCGCGGCTCCCGTCGGGGCGCTGGAGGGACCGTCCACCGAACTGATGGCCGACAAGGTGGCGTTCGGATCCACCCGGGTCGCCCGGTGGTTCGGACGCACCTGGAGTTTGTGAACCGGCCTCGCGCATCTCCCTCGGGGCAAGCCGCTGGGCCGTTCGGCCTGTGGTGTCTCTCGCATCCGGAACCGGTATTCCGGTTCCGGGTATGTTTGAGGAATGTCCGCCGTAGCAGCGCCCGCCGGGTCCGCCCGCCGCAACACCTCCATCACCTTTGCCGTCATCGCCACCGGGGTCGTCGCCTATTCGGTGATGCAGTCGCTCGTCACCCCGGTGCTGCCGACGCTGCAGCACGCGCTACGCACTAACCAGAACACCGTGACCTGGGTGCTCACGGCCAACCTGCTGTCGGCCTCGATCTTCACTCCGATCTTCGGGCGCGTCGGCGACAAGGTCGGCAAGAAGAAGATGTTCGTGTGGGCGCTGGTCGCACTGACGGTCGGTTCGCTCATCGGGGGACTAGCCACGTCGATCAACCTCCTGATTTTGGCCCGGGTGATCCAGGGCGTCGGCGGCGGAGTGCTCCCACTCGCGTTCGGCATCATCCGAGACGAGTTCCCCGCCGAAAAGGTGGGCGGCGCGGTGGGTTTCGTGGCGGCCCTCGTGGCCGTAGGAGGTGGGCTCGGAATCGTCCTGGCCGGACCGATCGTCGACGCGCTGGGCTTCCATTACCTGTTCTGGATCCCGATGGTCATCGTGGCGGTCGCCGCCGTCATCGCGCACTTCGTGATTCCCGCATCCCGGGTGCACCTGGACGGACCGATCAGCTTTCTGGGTGCCGCCCTGCTGTCCGGCTGGCTGGTCGCGCTGCTGGTCGGCGTGAGCCAGGGATCGGCTTGGGGTTGGACCTCCCCGCGCATCCTGGGCCTGTTCGCGCTGGCGGTCATCATCGGGGTCATCTGGTACTTCGTCGAGCTGCGTTCTGCCTCACCACTCATCGACATGCACATGATGAAGCTCCCGGCGGTCTGGACCACCAACCTGGTGGCGTTCCTCTTCGGAGTCGGGATGTATGCCGCGTTCGCCTTCATCCCGGGGTTCGTGCAAGCACCCCCGTCCGGGGGTTACGGCTTTGCTGCCAGCGTGACGCAGTCCGGCCTCTTCCTGCTACCGCTGACCGTTTTCATGTTCATCTTCGGGCTCGTGAGCGGACGGCTGTCGGCCAGATTCGGCGCCAAGCTCGTCCTTCTCGCCGGAGCCGCGATCAGCGCCGTTGCCTACCTGATGCTGGCCTTCGCCCATCAGCAGAAGTGGGAGGTCTACCTGGCATCAGCCATCATTGGCGTGGCGCTCGGTCTCGGGTTCTCCGCCTTGTCCAACCTGATCGTCATTGCCGTGCCCAGCCAGCAGACCGGGGTAGCCACTGGCATGAACGCCAACATCCGGACCATCGGCGGGTCGATCGGTGCTGCAGTCACGGCGTCCATCGTCACCTCAGGAGTGGTGGCAGGCGGGTTCCCTCCCGAGTCCGGCTACACGCGGGCCTTCGCCGTACTGGGGGCCGTCGCCATCGTTGCTACGTTGTCCGTGCTGCTCATCCCCACCGGGCGGCGCGTCACGGAGCAGGTCGATCAGGCGCATGCCGAGCTGGCCCTGGTCGGGGCCGGCACCTTGGCCGGAAGCGAGTCGGAATGACATCAGGTCGCGCATCGACGATCCACCCCACCCGCCCACTGCGGCAGGACGCGCTACGCAATCGCAAGCTGCTGATTGATGCGGCCCGCAGGGTGTTCGGCGACGACGGGCTCGATTCGGGCGTGGAGACGGTCGCCAGGACGGCCGGGGTGGGCACGGGCACGCTCTACCGCCATTTCCCGAGCAAGGAAGACCTCATCGCCGCGCTGGTCGACGACCTCTCACAAGAGGTACTGGAAAGCGCGCGCACCTTTCTGGCGCGCCATGACGGCACCGGACTGTGGGACTTCCTGGAGGCGACCGGCGTCATCCAGTCACGAAATCAGGGGCTGCTGTGCCGACTCTGGGTGGAGGGGCCGCGCCCCGCGCAGCAGGACGCCATCCGCGAGACCATCAGCCAGCTGGTCGACGACGCCCACCGCCACTCGACGCTCCCAGCGCGCATCCAGCAGCCGGACATCATCCTCATTCTCCACGGCATGCGCGGCGTGATCGAGGCCAATGCGGGACGTCCATCCGACGCCTGGATCCGTTACCTCGAACTGGTCACCGAGGGGCTGCGGGCCTGAGTCACCCCGGCAGGTGGGGCGCAAGCTCGGGCCACAGCTCAAGCGCGGTACCCCCCAGAAACGCGGCCTGCTCGTCGGCCGTGAGCCTCCCGCAGGCCCGCCTGCCGAAGGCCACGATCTCGGGGTAGCGCTCACTGTGGTGCTGCGGATAGTCGCTGCCCCACATCAGCCGCTGGGCACCGAAGACGCCGCACAGCCACTCGAGCACGTCCGGAGCGTCCAGCCCGGCGCCCGCCGCACCGTCGAAAAGGGTGGTCGTCACCTTGAGCCTGACATTGTCGCGGTCTGCAAGTGCTTCGAGAGCGTGCGCTCCTGCCGAACGCAGGCCACCGCGAAGATCGACGAAGCCGCAGTGGTCCAACGGCGATCGGGACCTCGGCGACGCGGTCGAGCAGCTTGGCGACCACCGGCAGATCCGGTGACAGCACGCAGGCACTGACCCGAATCCCGGCGTCGGCAGCGCGTTGCACCAGCTCGACGGTGTCTGCGGTCTCGAGCCACCCGGGATCGGCCGGGGGGATGTTGAACAGTCGCAGGCCCAGCACGGCCCGGTCCTGCGTCCAGTAGCGCAGGGTTTGTCCGCGATCCGCCGCCGTCATGTCGATGACGGCGGCATTGACCAGCCGGCGCGGCTGCCCCTGCCGGGCGTCGGCGACGTAAGAGTTGTCATATCCATACCCGCCGCGGGCCTGCACCAGAACGGCGCCGTGAACCCCCGCAAGATCCATCTCGGCGAGCAGTTGCTCGACGGTGACCGGGCTTTCGCGCACCCAGTCATTGGCGATGCCGGCATAGGTATCGAGCGGGTAGCGGATGGTGTCAGCGGCGATGACGTGTGTATGGGTGTCGATGATCACCGGTGCGGTGTCCGCCATGGGGTGCCCGTCCTAGAAAAAGTGAGTCTGCGAGGCTGTCGCCATGTCACTGGAGGCACTTCGCGACACCTCGGTGGAACCGTACGAGAACGGCCGATCATGGGGCCGGGCGGGATCGTATGAGTGGGTCGGTGCCATCGCTGACTTCGCCGTCGATCCCGCCAACGCGGCGAATGCGGGCGTCACCGACCTTGCCCTCGCCGCCCTGGCCGGCAGCGACGATGACGGCCTGGTCCGCTTTGACGCTGACCTGCGCCTGCTTCGCCCCACCAGTGGCGGCAACGGAAAGCTGCTCTTCGTGGTTCCCAACCGTGGCATTCTCGGAGGTGTCCCGTTCAGCGCGGATGCGCCCTTCCAATTCGGCCCCGCCGAGCAGCTTCATCCCGGAGACGGCTTCCTGCTCGAACGTGGCTGGACCATCGCCTGGTGCGGCTGGCAGTGGGACGTCCTGCGCTCCCCCGGACTAGCCGGGCTGACCGCCCCGGAGGTCACCACTTCACCGGGCTGGATGCGTATCGAATTCCGGTTGGACGCCGAGCAGCCGACCCATAGCCTGTCGGACTCCTCGATCATGTTCACCTTCGCCGACTACCCGACGGCTGATGTCGACGACGCGGAGGCGGTGCTCTACGAGCGGCTCGCCCCCGACGCCGAGCCGGTCACCGTGGCGCGCAGCCGCTGGCGGTTCAGCGACGAGACCACCGTCGCACTGGACAGCGGTTTCCAGCCCTTTCACTGGTACACGCTGGTGTATCGCAGCGCCCGCTGCCCGGTCACCGGAACGGGCCTGCTCGCCGTCCGCGACACGGTGTCCTTTCTGCGCAAGGAGTACGGCCTCCGTCAGGCCTTCGGGTTCGGCATCTCCCAGTCGGGACGCTTCCTGCGCCAGTTCCTCTACGAGGGCCGCAATCTGGACGAGGCCGGCCGTGTCGTCTTCGACGGGGTCTTCGCTCATATCGCCAGCAGCCGCCGCGGCGAGTTCAACCACCGCTACGCCCAGCCCGGCATCACGCATGTCATCGGCTTCTCCAACCTGCCGCCCTACGACACCGCCGGGCTGCTGGCACCGCAGCGCGCCTTCGGCGGGGTCCCGAAGCTGTTGCTGACCAACAGCTCCTGGGAGTACTGGCGAGGCGACGGCGCACTCGTGCACGCCGATCCGGAGACCGGGCAGGACCTGCCCGACGACCCGGACGCCCGGGTCTACCTGCTGGCCGGCACCGACCACATCGGGTCCATGCCGTTCAAGGACCGGATGCCGGTGGCCAACCCGGTGCATACCCACGACGTCGCTCCCCTGCTGCGCGCCCTCTTCGTGGCGCTCGAGGAATGGGTCTGCGACGGGGTGACGCCGCCCGACAGCGCCGTACCCCGGTATAGCGAAGGCACCGCTGCGACGCGGGCCGAGGTGCTGGACCAGTTCGCCAACATCCCGCAGGTGCACCTGCCTGACCCGGACCTGCTCAACGTGACGCGGGAAGTGGATCTCGGTCCAGAGGCCGGCCGCGGTGTCGGACGGTGGCCTTTGCGCCTGGGCGCGCAAAAGGCCGCAGTGGTGTCAGCCGTGGACGCGGACGGCAACGAACGCGCCGGCGTTGCACTGCCGGCCGTTGCGGTACCCATCGCGGCCTACACCGGCTGGAATCCGCGACGCCCGCTGCCCGATCTGCCGGATGTGCTCTACGAATTCGTCGGAAGCAAGCTCCCGCTGCTGTCGGGCCGGCAGCGCCCCGATCGGGCGGCGTACGAGGCGGCCGTGCGGGCGGCGGCGGTCAACCTGTCGGCGCGCCGGCTGCTACTGGAGGCCGATATCGCACGCACGGTGCGGGAGGCGCTCGCGGTCTACGACTCGTCCGCGGCCCAAAGGCCCTGAGCGTCGCGGCGAAAGAGCGGGATCCGGCCCAGCGATTGCACCAGACCGGCCCGCTCCCCCAGCGCCGATCTCCACGCTTGACCCTCCGACAGCAGGCTTCCGATGGCCACCACATGGGCGCCGGCCTCGTCGAGCAACCGAAGGCCGGCACCCATCGATGCCCCCGAGGAGATGACGTCGTCCACCAACGCGACCCGGCGGCCCCGCACTGCGCCGATCCTGGCTCGGTCGAGCAGCAGATGCTGGGTGCTCGCCGTGGTGATCGCGTCGACCGGCACCCGCAGCGCATCGGCCAAGTGGATCTTGGGTGTCTTCTGCAGGATCAGGTAGTCGTCCAGGCCGAGACTTCGGGTGACTTCCACCGCCACCGGAATGCCGAGCGTAGCCATCGATACGACACACTCGGGCTGCGCCGGAGCCAGCAGTCTGGCAAGGTCGTATCCGGCCACTGACATGAATCGCACGCCCTTGTCGACAGTCATGAGCAGCGCGATCGCCAACTCATCGTTGACGGGAACGACCGGCAGTTCGACCTGCTGAGATCCAACGGTGGCAAGGTAACTGGTCTCCGACGTCACCGCTGAAGTATGCCGTTCGAGCCGCCGCGGGTAGCCGTTCCAGGCCGCTTTCGGCACCGTGATAGACAGACCCGAACCGGTGCGAATCGTTCGGGAGGAAGCAAACCCATGGAGCTGGACCCACTCGACGAGCACCCGATCCACCAGGTGCCGATGTCGATGGCTTACGTCGCCACTGCCGACCGTAATGCCTACGACCGCTGCATTTATCAGGCGTTGCAACACTCCGGAGAGACCGAGATGCTCACCGGTCTCGGGGTCTATCCCAACCTCGGGGTCATCGACGCTTTCGCCTCGGTACGCCGCGGCGACCGGCAGTGGACGGTGCAGACCTCCGGAATCCGGCCCACCGACAAGCTCCGGCAGCAGGTGGGCCCTTACCGGCTTGAGGTCGTCGAGCCCTTCAAAACGCTTCACCTGACCTGCGATGGCGACGACCAAGGGGTCGGCTTCGATCTGACGTTTCGCTCCGACTACGAGCCGATGCGCGAACCCCAGCACATCAAGTTCGGCGGGCCCACCGGGAAGGTGACGCTGGAAGGCTGCCGCTACGCCCAGGTGGGCACCTGGGAGGGCGAGATCCGCGTCGACGGACTGACGCTGCCAGTCACCGCGGACACCTGGACAGCCACCCGCGACCGTTCCTGGGGAATCCGCCCGGTCGGTGAGGCAGAACCGGCAGGCCGCCCCTCGCACCGGGAGCCTGGCATCTGGTGGGTGTGGATCCCCATCAAATTCGAGGACTTCGCCGTGCACTTCATGGTCGAAGAGGATCCCGACGGCTTCCGCACGCTGAACTACGCGGTCCGCGTCTGGCCCAGTGCAACCGGTCGCAAGATGGAACAGCTCGGCTGGCCCGAGATCGACATCCGCTACCGGCCCGGCACCAGGATCCCCGAAGGGGCAACGCTGCACCTGAAGACAGTCGACCGCAAGCCGCTCGAACTCGACATCGAATGCCTGACGGGGATTCCGCTGCATTTCGGCTGCGGCTACTCCTCGGGCGACGGCTGGAATCACGGGATGTGGATGGGCGAATCCTGGGTCAACGGCCGCACCTACGACTTCACCGACCCGGAGGTGGCGGCCAAGATCCCGTGGGGTGGCACCGACCATCTCGCCCGGGCCACCCTCGACGGCCAGCGTGGCTACGGCGTCTTCGAACACGGGACCGTGGGCCGTCACCTGCCCACCGGTATGGCCGACCTCGCTGCCGTCGCCACCTGACCGCTCGGCTAGCCGTGGTTGAGCGCCACGCTCACCGTGCGCAGCCACAAGACCGGCGGCCGGGCGTCAGCTGGCATCGGTGCGCGCTGCTTACTTGCAGCTCGGCCAGGCTCCACAAGAACGGCCTGCAATCTGCGCGCGGCATCCAGATGATCCGCGGTCCAGATCATCCGTACCGCGGTCTCCGTCGCCTTACCGTCGTCGCCCCGAAAGTCGTGCCGCACAGCGTCAATGAGGTGTTCGTCGCCCGGGACGTCACGGCCGAGTGGGTCACGGAGGTGGTGGCCGGAGGTCAGGCACTCGGCCAGATCGTCATACCAGCTCTGGACCCCTTCGCTCTTCCGAAGGATTTCGGCTCGGGCTGCCTCACGGTCGCCGATCGCCTCACCCTCATCCCGCTGCCAGAGCGCCAGCACCGCATCGCCCGCCAGGCGAATGCCGGCGACTCCGGTGACCAGCCGGGTGACGTCAGACAGCGGCACCGGTTTGGACCCGCGTTCCGCGAGGTAGCTGCGGAAGGTGTCGTCCAGTCGGCGCCCGGCTCCGGCCGCCCGGAGCGCGTCCTGGGTGGGCGGATCGGGCGAGGGGACGTCGCTGTCGCACCGGACCATTCCGAAGGCGACCGCATTGGCCAGATACCGGGCGCTGTCGGAATACGCGTCGGACAGCGCTCGACTCAGCGCCGCGCCGGCCCCGCGCGGCCAGAAAAGCACGCCGACGATCAGGCTCACCGCACACCCGATAGCCACGTCCTCGATGCGCACCAGACCGACGCGCCATCCGGCCGGATCAATGATGTTGTAGAGGATCACCACTGTGATGGTGAAGGCGGCCTGGCCTCCGGCGAAGGAGATCGCCGCGGGGGCGATACCCGCCAGGAAGACCACTATCGGCAAGAGAAACCACAGCAACGTGTCGTCGCTGCCGATGGCGGCGAGCAGCGCCGCGCCGATCACGAACCCGGCTACCGTGCCAAGCAAACCGCGTAGCACATTCTGACCGGTGTTCAGCGCGTTGGACCGCAACACCGAGAGCGTGCCCAGCACCACCCAGAAGCCGTGTTGGACGTCGGTGAGATCCGCGACGAGGACCGCCAGCCCCAACCCGATGGCACCCCGCACGCTGTTGTGCAGCCACACCGAGTGGGGCTGGATATGCGCGGCGACCCGCTCCTGCGCCGCCGACAGGCTCCCGGCGACGCCCGTTGGCTGACGACCCAGCAGGTGACCGATCCACCCGCGCCGATCGGCTGCCACCATCAGATCGATATTGCTGCCGATCAGGGAGACCGCAAAGCTCAGCTCCTGGGCCCGAAAGCTGGGTTCGAGTGCGGTGATCACCTCATTGACCTGAGGCTCGCCGGCCTGCTCCGGCCCGGTCGGCAACGCGAGTCGCGGGATCGGCAGGTGGGCTGTCGCGTGCCGTTCCAGCTCGCTGAGCGCAGCAGTGAGTTCCGAGAGGGCCGTCCTCAGGCCGGCGACTGGACCCGTCGAATCGGCCAGCAGGTCAGCGCAGTGTTCCAGTACGTCGGCAGCCGCGACTTTGACGTGGCAGGCGGCGGGGTTGACCATGAAGCGCTTCGGATCGGCGCCGGCCTCGATGACGATGACGAGCCAGTTCAACTCGTCGACGAGCCGGACGACCGTGCGGGTTGCCAGGCTCAGACCGGTCGGTCGGTAAGGCGTGGCCAGAAACACTCGATGAAGGTCATTCACGCTCTGGGTGGCAGCGGCAACAGCGCGCACGTGATCGTCGTCAGACGGACTGCCGTCACCGCCCAGCAACCACGCCACGTCGGTGCGCAGCCGGGTCGACAGGGCCCGGCACGCGACGCTCGCCGGAGCGCGCAACGGATTGCGCGTCGGCGCCGGCCACAGCAGCCAAGTGGCAAGCAGCGCGGCCGCTGAGGCCATTGCCCAGCCCGCGAGGCGATCGGGGATCGACGAAGGCGGGGCGGCCACCGAGACCGGAAGCACGAAAGCGAGCAACAGGGAGGTCGATGCACCGGCGAGTACCGAACTGACGACACCGGCGAACAGCACACCGAAACCGACGATCACCATGAGCGCGGCACCCAGCCAGGCGTTGCGCGACACCAGCGTCCCGACACACACGAAGACGCCGCCGACGACGCCAAGCCCCAGCTGCCACTGCAGCCGCTCCCGCATCGGCCCGGTGAAATCGACCAGCAGGAGCATGGCGAAGGAACCGAAGGCCGCAAACGTCGCGAGCTGGGGGTTGCCGATGACCTTGTCGCCCAACGCGAAGAGCACTGGGAGCACGATGGCGGCCCGCCCGGAGCGACGGAGCGCGGCTAAGCCGAGATCACGCCGACCGAGCCAGGCAAGCACGTGCATAGCTCATCATTCTTGCCCGAGTGGGTTCAAGCACTGGGTCCAAGGAGTGGTGGTCTACCCGAAGGGGTCAAGGCTGTTGGCGACGACCCACATGCTGAAGTACTGCGCCGAAGCGCCGTACGCCTGGGCAATGGCCACCTTGGCACCCTCGACCTGATGCTCGCCGGCCAAGCCTCGTACCTGCAGCGCTGCCTCAGCGAAGCGGAGCAGACCGGAGGCGCCGATCGGGTTCGAAGACAGCACGCCGCCGGACATGTTGACCGGGAACGCTCCCCCGATCTCGGTGTCGCCGCGCTCGGTCATCTTCCAGCCCTCGCCCGGACCAGCGATGTGGTGACCCTCCAGCCACATGGGCTCATACCAGCTGAACGGCACGTAGAGCTCTGCGCAGTCGATCTGCTCCAGCGGACGCGTGATCCCCGCCTGCGCGTAGAGATCGGCAGCACAGTCGGCCGCGCCCTGGGGTGCCACCGGGTCGCGACCCGGAAAGGCCGAGGGCTCCGAGCGCACTGCTGAACCCAGCACCCACGCCGGCTGGCGGCCCGCCTTCGCTGCGGCCTCGCCGCCTTCCTTGTCGGTGAAGATGACAGCACAGGCGCCGTCGGAAGACGGGCACGACTCCAGGAACCGGACCGGGTCCCACATCATCGGAGACGCCAGCACCTTCTCCATGCTGATGTCCTGCAGCTTGAGGTGGGCGTACGGGTTCTTCAGCGCGTTCTTACGGTCCTTGACGGCGACCATCGGACCGATCTCCATGGGTGAGCCGCTGCGGGCGATGTAGCTGCGCATGAAGGGCGCGAACGCCCCACCGGCACCGATCGAGAAGCCCCGGCCGGAGCCCAGCGCGAACTGCGCGTTGCCTTCGGACTGCTTCTGGTAGGCGACGGCGAGCACCCGCTTGTGCCGGCCGGTCTCGACGTGGTGGGCAGCCACGATCCCCGTGGTGCCACCGACCGAACCGGCGGTGTGCACGCGGAACATGGGCTTGCCGGCTGCACCCAGCGCGTCGGTCAGGTAAAGCTCGGGCTTCATGACGCCCTCGAACAGGTCGGGAGCCTTTCCGACGACGACTGCGTCGATGTCCGACCAGTCCATCTGGGCGTCTTCAAGAGCGCGGGTGGCGGCTTCGCGGACAAGCCCGCCCAAAGACACGTCCCAGCGGCGCGTCTTGTGCTGGGTCTGGCCGATGCCGACGATTGCCGTGGGCTGATGAGTCACTTATTTGCCACCTTCGAGAATCGCGACCAGGTTCTGCTGCAAGCACGGACCTGACGTCGAATGCGCGAGCGTGCGGTGCTTTCCGTTATCGCGAATCTGCCCCGCCGCCTCAGCAATACGCACCAGGCCCGTCGCCATGATCGGGTTGGCCGCCTGCGGTCCACCTGACGGGTTGATGATCGTGTCGGGCCCGAGGCCCAGAGCTGATTTCAACAGCAGCTCTTCGTGCGTGAAGGCGGACTGGATCTCGGCCACCTCGATCGGACCTTCCTCGATTCCCGCCGCCTTGGCCGCCAGGGTTGTCGAGTTGGAGGTCTTCAGGTCACGCATGCCCGGGTAGTGCAGCTCGCTGTAGTGCGCGAAACCGGTGATGTAGACCGGGTTTTCGCAGAGCTCACGAGCCTTGTCAGCGCGCGCGATCACCACAGCAGCCGCCCCGTCGGTGATCGGCGGCAGGTCGTGGCGGCGCAGAGGTGCACGCACGTAGTCCTCGGCCAGCAGCGCGTCGACGTCGAAGTCGCCGGTGACCTGGTTGTAGGAGCGGCTCTTGCCGTCCCGCCGCGTGCGGACTGCCACCTCGGCCATCTGCCGCTCGGTGACCAGTCCGGCCTCGATGAGCGCCCGAGCCTGCATGCCCGAGAAGCTGACCGCGTCCGCGCCCAACGGGGCCAGGTAATACGGGTCCATCTCCATCGAGTAGATGAGCGCCGGGTCAGCGGTCGACGACCGGCCTGAGCCCATCGCCACCGCGACGTCGATGTCATCCATCTGCAGCCGCAGCCACGCCTCGTACAGCGCCCAGGCCCCGTCCATCTCCACGTGGCTGTCGCGCTTGGGCGGCCAGGCACCGATGGCGTCGATGTTCTGCACGAACGAGAACGCCTGGCCTGCCACGTAGTCGCAGCTGCCGGCGCACGTGAAGTCCACTTCGCGGCGGGTGATCCCAGCGTCTTCAACGGCGCCGGTGACGACCCCGAGCAGCATCTGTGCCTCGGTCAGTTCCGTATTGCGCACCATCGGGGAAATGCTCCACCCGATGATCGCGATGTCATCGTCTCTCATTGATCCCTACTGCAGCTTGTTGACGAGGTTGGGGTCGGTGTTGTCCGGCTCGCCGGTCGGGGCAAAGCCGATCAGCGCACCCTCCGTGCGGGGGTTGTCGTCGTGCTTCTCGCCGGCCGCGGCCCAGACGGCTTTGAGGCGCGTCCCGATCCGGATGTCTTCGTTGGCCACCTCGAGCAACGTCTGGTATCCGAGCACCACGTCGGTGCCATCGAGCCAGACGTGCACCCGGGCGAAAGGCTCGGTGGCCGTCTGCCCCGGGTACTGGGTGGGCGTGATGATCGTGTAGTTGGTCAAGACGCCGGTGTGGGGCATGTCGACCTCGTGCTCGGGCAGCAGCTCGATCGAGTCGATCGGGCAGAAGCCGCGACCACCCGTGTAGGTGCGGCTGCACACCGGGCACCGCAGGCCGAGGAAGCGACCTTGCTCGCTGGCGGCTTCCGAGCGCTCGACGTTGGCCGGCACTGGAAGCCGGTAGGCGATAGAGGCGTCGTACTCCATCATCGTGACCGGCTCGTCGGCGCTCGGGCCGTCGTTCGTTGCCGGGGTCTCCCCGGGGATGAAAGCGTCGATGTCAGTGATGTGACCGATGCGCTCGGTCTTCCACCGCGGCGCGACCCGCATACCTGTCGACATCGCCTCGATCGAGCCCGCGTCGACGGCGTGCATGATCGCCGTGTCGGCGCCGTCCAGCTGCACCAGCGCGAAGGCGAACGGGCGGTCCAGCGGGTGCTGTGATGTGGGTTTAGCCACCCACGACCAGGACTGCACCGTGCCTGCCGGGCCGACGTCGACGAAGTCGTGCGCCAACTCCGCGCCGGTCTCGGGATCCCACTCGAGCGGAGGCACGATCACACGTGCTCCGCTGCGGATCCCGATAATCTTCTGCTCGGTCAGCGCCGTCATGAACGTGCCGAGCACCGGACCCAGGGACCGTCGATAAGGGAACTTGACGGTCATCTCTGTTATCTGAACCAAAACGTCTCCCACCACAGGCCTAATTGCCTGCCGAACGTACAACCCCTCGCGAAGTCACCGCTCGGCGGTCCCGTCCGGCGGCGCCCTTTCCGATCGCTGGGGCATCTCGTGGCACGATCCGTCAGTGGACGCAACACCTCTGAACGGAATCCGGGTAGTAGATCTCACCGTCGATCGCGGCGAGCTGTGCGGGCGGCTGCTGGCCGACCTCGGCGCCGAGGTCATCAGGGTCGAGCCGCCAGGAGGCTCGCCGGCCCGTGAGCTCCCGCCCATGCACGACGGCGTCAGCCTTTCATTCGCCGTGCGCAACGCCGGCAAGAAGAGCGTGACGCTGGACCTGACGGACGACGCGGGGCTGTCTCGCCTCGACGAGCTGCTGGCCCACAGCGACGTACTCATCCAGTCCAGCGAGGTCGGAGAAGGCCTGGATGCATACGCGGTGGCAGCGAGCCACCCGCACCTGGTGGTCACCTCGATCACTGGCTACGGACTCACCGGGCCCTGGTCCGGACGCCTCGCCACGGATGGCGTGCTGTCGGCGACCGGAAGCATCGCCTACAAAGCCGGGATCCCCTCCAAGGACCCGCTCTTCCCGCCGGCCGCGTTCGCCGACGACGGGGCCAGCGCTACCTTCGCCTTCGCCACCCTGGCTGCGCTCTGGCAGCGCGATTCCGACGGCGATTCCGAGCAGGGCGGTTTCGGGCAGGTGCTCGACTGTTCGGTGAACGAAGCCATCGCCAACATGGGCGACTGGTCGGTGCCGAACAACTTCATCCGGCTGGCCGCCGGGGAGAGCACGCCGGAGATCCGTAGCGGCGCCGGCGCGGTGTGGCCCTCGATTCCCTGCGCTGACGGTTACGTGCGGATCGTGATCCTGGCCCCCCGCCAATGGCACGCGATGCGGGCCTGGCTGGGAGAGCCGGAATACCTGCAGGATCCGGATCTGGACTACCTTCCCGGCCGGCTCGGCATCTCCGACGTCGTCATCAATCCGCTCATCGCGGAGCTGTTCGCCGACCGCACGATGGATGACATCGCCGCCGAGGCGCAGAGTCGCGGCATCGTGTGCACGCCCTTGGCGCTGCCCGCTGACGTGATCGCAAACGAACACTTCAAGGACCGCAAATCGTTGGTCGAGGTCGATCTCGAAGGAGGCGATCGCGGCGGGATCCGAGGCCCGATTCCCTCCGGATTCTTTGAGGTCGACGGGCTTCGGGCCGGGCCACGCCTCGGGCCGCCGGCCGTCGGCCAGCACACCGCGGAGGTCTTCGCCGAGCTGGGCGCACCACGTCCGACGCCCACTGGATCGCCGGACACCACCGCTCCCCTCGAGGGGCTGCGCGTTGCCGACTTCGGCATCGGCGGCGTCGGAGTCGAGGTCGGCCGGATGCTCGCGGAGTACGGCGCTGAAGTGCTGAAGGTGGAGAGCCGCAGCTATCCGGACTTCATCCGCCAGATCACCGGCGGGGAGATGTCACCGTCGTTCGCCTCCTCGAGCCGCTCGAAGCTCGGCTTCGGCGCTAACGCCAAACTGCCCGAGGGCAACCGCGTGCTGAAATCACTCATCGAACGTTGCGACGCGTTGATCGAGAACAATTCGACCGGCGCGATGGACCAGCTCGGGCTTGGTTACGCCGACCTCCACGCCCTCAATCCCGGCCTCGTGATGCTCTCGAGCCAGCTCATGGGTTCACGTGGACCCTGGGCAGATTTCAAGGGCTACGGACCGAGCACCCGGGCCGCCGGAGGCATCGAGATGCTCTGGAACTACGACGATCAGGACGAGCCAGCAGGAGGAATGTCCATCTTCCCGGACCACCTGTGCGGACGGCTCGGGGCGCTCGGAATCATGGCCGGACTGATCGGCCGCCGCCGCACCGACGGGAGCGGCGCGCACGTCGAACTCGCGCAGGTCGAGGTGACGTTGGGGATCGTCGGTGACCTCCTCACGAAAGAGGCACTCGACCCCGGTTCGGTGAAGGCCACCGGTAACCGACGCGACCGGGGCACACCCTGGGGCCTGTTCCGCTGCGAGGGACTCGAGCAGTGGGTCGCCATCACCTGCCGCGACGACGCCGACTGGGCGGCGCTGGTCTCGGTGATGGGCTCCCCCGCCTGGGCAACGGCACCCGGCCTGGCGACGGCAGCTGGGCGTGCAAAGCAGGTCGACGCCGTGGAGCAGGGCGTCCGCGAATGGACGGCTGGGCAGACCCGCGAGGCCGTGGCCGACCAGTTGCAGAAGGCGGGCGTGCCGGCCGGCGAGCTGATCACGGCGCTGGATTCGATCTCCAACGAGCACTACCTCGCGCGCGGCTGGCGAGTCGAGGTCGACCAACCGGGTGTGTACGGCGACAAGATCGTTTTCGATGGGCCGGGCTTCTACGGCTCCCGCATGTCGCCGGTGCGCATCACGGCCGCCCCATGGGTGGGTGAGCACACCCGCCAGGTCTGCCGGGATCTGCTCGGCATGGCCGAAGACGAGATCGAGAGCCTGGTCGCCGCCGGAGCGTTGGAGGTCACGCCGCC
This sequence comes from uncultured Actinomycetota bacterium, assembly GCA_963839015.1. Lineage (GTDB taxonomy): Bacteria > Actinomycetota > Actinomycetes > Frankiales > Frankiaceae > DATAZK01. The sequence goes on from CAWITL010000009.1 coordinate 643,027, forward strand.
GCCATCGAGCTAGCCGATCTGATAGAGGCGTCGGCGAAGCCCTGCTGACCCAGCTCGCCAAGCAGGGCGCCGTTGAAGATCTCGGTGGCGATGAACGGATCAGCACCGATCCGGGCCAGGGTCGCGAAAAGAGCCGGGTAGTCCACGACGCCGTCACCCGGCAACAGCCGACCGGACATGGCCTCGTCGATCCCGCGTCCCTCACCCGGCGCGGCGTCGCACATCTGCACGTAGCCGATCCGCTCCCCCGGGATTTCGGCCAGCAGACGCAGGTTCGGCCCGCCAGGCTGACGCTGCCAGTGCCAGGTGTCGACCACGATGCCCGCCCCAGCTCCGACCGGATCGACGATCGACCAGGCGGTCGACAGGTCGGGAATGCCGCTCCACGGCAGGAACTCGACGCAGGTCTGTGCACCGGCTGCACTGACGTGTTCGACGAGGACGGCCAGGCCCGCGCGAGCCCGGTCGAGTTCTTCCAGCTCCGGTTCCATACAGACCGCGAGCAGCCTGGTCGCGCCCACCGCGGCCACCAGTTCGGCGAAGCTACGCGCCTCCCGGAGCACTTCTGCCGGGGTGCCGGCCGACCACATCACGGCCGCCTCGACGGCTTCCATCCGCAAGGCTGCCGCGGTGACGGCGGCTGCCGCTTGCTCAGCCCCGCCGAGCAATTCCACATGGGGCGTCCAGACCGAGACCCCCGTCGCCCCGGCTGCCCGGGCGGCGTCCAACGCCGCGCGGATGTCATCCGCCGTGGGGGTCTCGAAGTTCGCCAGCAACGTCGCCGGACACATCCCGATGCCTGCGCGCATGGGTCCTCCCTCACTCGAGTGAAGCGAACCTAGCTGGCCGTCGGCCGCGTCGTATCAGCCGCGGGGGCCAAGTCGCCCCGGGGAGGGCTAGGCTCCGGCGCCGTGACTATCGCGCAGGAACCGCGACCCGATCTGGTGCGCCGGATTGCCGCCATGGGACCCAACGTCGGCGGCCCGGAGTATCTGATCTCGTTGCAGGCCGACGAGCTGATCGACGCGGCGATGCGGTCGACCGGGCTCGCAGATTTCGGTCCACCGTCGTGGGAGGAGCCGTTCCGCCGGCTGATAGCCGCCCTGGATTCGGAGGCCCACCTGCACACCCTCGGCCGGCTGATGTGCCGCAACGACGTGCTGCGTCACCTGCAGACCCGGCTGCTGGTGGTGGACGCCTTCAACCGCCACCCGACCGTGGGCGACGAGCCGGTCGCGGCGCCGGTCATCGTGACCGGGCCGGCACGGTCCGGGACGAGCATCCTGCACGAGCTGCTCGGTGAAGACCCGGCACTGCGGGCTCCACTGGCTTGGGAGATGGCGCATCCGTTTGCCCCGGCGGAAGGTCCTGACGAACGCAAGAAATGGGCCGAATCGGAATTCGACCTCTGGGCGGACGTGAACCCGGCATTCGCCGCCGTCCATGAGTTGCGGTCCGACCTTCCCGAGGAATGCCTCTGGTTGTTCGCGCCGGAGTTCGACACCGGCTTCTGGGCCACCTGCACGAACATCCCCAGCTTTCTGGCCTGGCGCTCCGGCACCGACCCGCTCCCGACGTACGAGTGGCATCGCCGGATGCTTCAGGTGCTGGCCCACGAGTCGGATCAGCCGGCCCGGCCTTGGGCACTGAAGTCGCCGATGCACCTGATGCGGCTGCCGGCCCTATTCGCGGTCTACCCGGATGCGCGGATCATCATGACCCACCGCGATCCGGTGAAGACGCTCCCGTCCTCCATCAGCACGCTGATCGCGGGTCGGCGGGTGCGCTCCGACGATGATCCGGCGTCCCTGGTGGCCGGATCGGAATTCGGTCTGCAATTCGTCCTGAACGGCACGGTCGAGCAACGCCCGTCACTGCCAGCCGGCCAGATCGCCGACCTGCAATACGTCGATCTGCTTGCCGACCCCGTCGAAGCCATCGAGCGCACCTACGACAAGCTGGGACTGCCCTTCGACGTGAAGATGCCTGACCGGATCCGCCGCTACCTCGCTGACCGGCCGCAGGACAAACACGGCAAACATCGTTATTCCGCAGCCGATTTCGGCCTCGATACCGATCAGATCCGCAAGAATTTCGCGCCTTACACGGACGCGTTCAACGTCGCGCTCGAATCCTGAACGGCCGGCTGCGTCTCAGCTGAGCCCCGCCACCTCGGCTGTCTTGACGACCCGGCACCGCGGCAGCTCCGGATCCACCTCAGGCAGCAAGAACCGCCAGAAGATCGTGCCGCGGCGATGACCTTCGGTGTCCAGCCAGTTAGGAACGCCCGGATCCTGCGCGCTGATGACGATGCGATACGACGCGTCCAGCCCGGTCCGAATCTGTGCACTGTTGAGTGACGACCGACGCGACCGGTATTCCAACGTCTGCATGTGAACGTTCCACAGCATCACGTTCGTGAAGTTGCTCGGAGGCAACGTGCCCTCCATGACGATCGCCTCGTCGGGGGCGAGATCAAAGGTGCCCGAGCTGTAGAAGATGTCGACAGCGCCCGCAGCATCGACGCCGGAGTGACGAAAGCTCCAGGGCGTGCCGACCGTGTTGGGCACGTTCGACACGAACGGCACCACGGCCGGGGTGCCGAACACCCGCAGCCCCACCGTGGCCGCCTGCACCATGTCGACCGCCTTGGTCAGGCGTTCGGCGTAGACCTCATCTGTCAGCGCAGGCGCGGGACCGGGATCGACCAGCGGCTCGACGGACAGCTGGACGTGAATGTCCGGGTCGGTCTGGGCGGAGCGCTCGTGCCGGTAGTAATTGCGGACGAAGATGTGATGCGCTCCCGGGGGCATTTTCAGCCAGGTGCCCGGACGCCTGTCCGGACTGACGATCAGCTCGAAGGACCCGTCCGGCGCCAGCTCGAGGTCGGAGTCGTTAATGTCGGCGAGGACCGGGCCGTTGAAGCTTCCTGCCGGGTCGACGCCATGCACCGTGAACGACACGTAGCTCTGCCGGTCCTTGCGACCCGTGATGCGGTAAGACCGGTCGTCCCGGACACGGCACTGGAAATAGATCGCATCCGGATTGTCGCCGTAGTACTTGCGTACGGGTCCGACCATCGAGGTGAAAAGCGGCCGCTCGGGATCGCCCTCGGCCATCAGCTCGATGGCCTCCGACAGGATGTGGGTGACGTAGCGGAATCCCTCGACGACCTCCAATTCGTCGTGATCGCGTTCTGCATTGAGGACGTAACCGTCGCGGGCCTGTTGAAGTGTCGCGATGAGGGCATCAAACGCGGCAGCCGATTTAGGCGCGGAGGCGGCAGCCGATATGGGCGCGGAGGCGGCAGCCGATCGAGGAGCGGTCGTCATGGCAGAGACTGTCTCAGACAGCGGATGTCGAGAATCGGGCGACTGCTCCGTCCTGTCCATGACGGCGCCGCTGGGGCACCGCGAAAATGGAGGAAGTCATGCCGCAATTCCTGCTGCTCAAGCACTACGCGGGTGAGGGCGCACCGATGCCCGAGTGGACGCCGGAGGAGATCAAAGCCCACATCGCCTTCCAGCAGACGCTGGTCGCCGAATTGGCCGACAACGGTCAGCTGGTGCGGGCGGACGGGCTTGCCGGTCCTGACGTGGCCAAGTTCGTCACCTTCGGCGGGCCGGGTGCCGCTCCCGTCGTTACCGATGGGCCCTACCCCGAGACCAAGGAGTTCCTCGCGGGCTACTACCTCGTCGACGTCGAGACGCCCGAAGAGGCGTACGCCATCGCGGCGAAAGCCTCGTCCGCCCCGGGGCCCAACGGCGACCCCATCTACGAGCGCATCGAAGTCCGCCAGGTGATGGGTGCGCCCGACCCCGACGCCACTTCCTGACGTGCCTCAGTGAAACTTGCACCCGACGTCGAGGACCTGCTGCGTCAGCTGGCGCCGCAGGTCCTTGGCGTGCTCGTGCGCAGGTTCGGTGACTTCGCGGCGGCGGAGGACGCGGTGCAGGAGGCGTTGATCGCGGCGACAGTGCATTGGCCCCCCGAAGGACAGCCTGACAATCCCCGTGGCTGGCTGATCCAGGTCGCCTCCCGGCGGCTCACCGACCAGGTGCGCAGCGAGCAGGCACGCCGACGACGGGAAGAGCTGGCAGACATCGCGGCCCGGCGCTCAGACGCGACACCGGCCAGCGAGACCGACGACACCTTGGCACTGCTCTTCATGTGTACGCATCCGGAGCTGACGCCGGCCTCAGCGATCGCACTGACCCTGCGGGCCGTCGGCGGACTGTCGACGGCATCGATTGCCGCCGCCTTCCTGGTGCCCGAAGCGACGATGGCGCAGCGCATCAGCAGAGCCAAGCAGCGCATCAAGGCCTCGGGCGCTCAATTTCAGCTGCCGACGCTGCAGGAATGGCCGGCGCGCTTCCGCAGCGTCCTGCACGTGCTGTACCTGATTTTCAACGAGGGGTACGCCAGCAGCACGGGCACTACGGTGCACCAGGTTGAGCTCTCCGCCGAGGCCATCAGGCTGACGAGAATGGTGCGTGCCGTGATGCCCGGTGATGCCGAGGTCACCGGTTTACTCGCCCTGATGCTGCTCACCGACGCCCGACGCCCGGCCCGCACCGGCCCCCACGGCGAACTGATCCCGCTGTCCGAACAGGACCGGACGCTCTGGAACACCGACGAGATCAGCGAGGGAGTTCGCCTCGTCACCATCGCGCTCAAACAGGACGCCATCGGTGAGTATCAGGCGCAGGCTGCCATCGCTGCACTTCATGACGACGCCCCCAGCTCGCAAGAGACCGACTGGGCCCAGATCCTGGACTGGTACGACGAGCTCGCGCAGCTGACCGACAACCCCATTGTGACCCTCAACCGGACCGTCGCGCTGGCCATGGTGAACGGACCGCAGGCCGGTTTGGCGGAGCTGGCTAGGCTCGAGGAACGGCTCGCCGGGCATTACCGACTCGCCGCGGTACGTGCACATTTCTACGAGATGGCCGGCGACCAAGCAGCGGCAGCCCGCGACTTTCGGTCCGCTGCCGCCCGCACCACCAGTACCGCGGAACAGAACTACCTGTTGACGCAGGCAGCGCGGCTGACCAGGCACTGATCCCGCACTTCACCAACTCGTCACCCGATAGGCGCCTGATCTTTGGCTGCGGCTGATTTCGAGCGTTTGTACTGCACGTCATGAGAGTTGTGGTCGTCGGCGGTGGGGTCCTTGGCTCGATGCATGCCCTTTGGGCGCACGATCTCGGGCATCAAGTCGTCCATCTCGAACGCGAGACCGCCGGCCGCGGTGCGTCGGTACGCAACTTCGGGCTGATCTGGGTCGGTGGCCGCGGCACCGGAGCCGAGCTCGCGCTCGCGCAGGCAGCCCGCGACTTGTGGACCAAGGTCGCCGAGCAGGTTCCCGCGGTGGGCCTGCGGGAGCAAGGCTCCCTGACCGTCGCCGGCAGCGAAGAAGAACTGCTGGTGATGAAGGAAGCCGTCATGCGCCAGGATTCCCCCGAACGGGGCCTGGAGCTTCTCGATCCCGACGGGGTCCGGCGCCTCAACCCTAGCCTTCGGGGAGAATTCGCCGGCGGCCTGCACTGTGGTCGCGACGCCATCGTCGAGCCGCGGCAGGTGCCTGCGGCGATCCGCGAACACCTGCTGGCGAGTCCGCGTTACCGCTGGTTTCCCGAGACCGAGGCGGTCGAGGCCCGGCCGCACGGCGTCCGGGACGGTCAGGGCCGGTGGCACTCAGGCGACCTGGTCATCTGCTGCCCGGGTGCGGCACACCACGGCATCGCGAGCCGGACCGAGCAGGAGGCGTCGGAACACGACGGCGACGCGCCTCGGCCGCTGCGCCGGGTGCGGCTGCAGATGATGCAGACGGCGCCGTTCGGCGAGCAGCTCACCACGTCGGTGGCCGACGGCGATTCGCTTCGGTATTACCCGGCGTACGACCTTCCGGCCCGGCGCCTGCTGCCGGCCCAAGATCCGACCGGCGCCGCCTGGGCAAGCCAACTGCTCATGGTCCAGCGCAGCAGTGGGGAGCTGACGATCGGTGACACGCACTCCTACACCGAGCCATTCTCGTTCGACGTCCAAGAGGAGCCCTACGACCATCTGCGGGCTGCCGCCGAGCGGCTGCTGGGCGTTGCGCTGCCGCCGACGGTTCGGCGATGGGCCGGCGTCTACAGCGAGTCGACCGACGGCCGTCCGTACTACCGCACCGAACTCGCCCCCGGGGTACTGCTCGTCACGGGCCCTGGGGGCAAGGGCATGACCTGCTCCCCCGCGATCGCCGCGCAGACCTTCGGCGCGTTCGAATGAGTACCAGGGTGACTGTGGTCATTCTGGATATGGCAGGTACGACGATTTCGGATGACGGCGTCGTGCTGGAGGCATTCGAGGCGGCCCTTGCCGACGCCCAGATCGCGCCGGGCTCGCACCGCCACACCGAGGCGAATCGGCTCGTGCGCGAAACGATGGGCCAATCGAAGATCGATGTCTTTCGCTTGGTGCTGAAGGACGAGACACAGGCTCAGCGAGCGAGGAACGCGTTCGAGCGGGCCTACGAAGGGGCGGTAAAAGCGGGTCGGGTCCAGCCGATCCCCGGGGCCGAGTCCGTCCTGGCGGCGTTGCGCGTCAGCGGCCGGAAGATCTGCCTGACGACCGGCTTCTCGGCGGCGACCCGAGACCTGGTCTTGACCGAGCTCGGCTGGGAGAAGGCCGTCGATGTGGCGCTCTCACCCGCGGATGCGGGACGCGGACGGCCGCATCCGGACATGCTCTGGGAGGCGATGCTTCGGCTGTCCGCGGGCAGCGTCGATGAGGTCGCTGCGGTCGGGGATACGGCCTCGGATATGCAGGCGGCGAGACGGGCAGGAGTGAGTTTGCGCTGTGGCGTGCTAACCGGCGCCGACGGTGAAGAAAGGCTGCGCGAAGGCGGCGCCACTCACGTACTGAATTCAATTAATGATCTGTTGAACGTGCTCTGAGCTGCCACTTGGCCTGCCGGTTGCCCGTTGTCGGCCGAGACGTTCCCTGGCCGCTGACCAAACGTCGGTCGGATGACGTGCGCTGTGCATCTGATCGCTACTGCTGCTTCATGTCGAAGGGTGAGTGGCGAAACTTTGCGCTGAGTGAATGAGCCCGCGGGACCGAATCGGGTCCTACCGGGAGGAGCAACTACGTGAAACCCATGCGCAGTGTCATCGTTGCCGCCGCGTCAGTGAGCGCCGTCGCTCTTGTCGCTGCCTGCGGCAGCAGCACCAGCAGTAAGACGAGCTCGTCGTCGACGGGAGCCTCAGCCAAGACCGCCACGACGGTCGCCGCTGTAGGCGGCATGAACCAGCTGGTAGCCGCGGCCAAGAAAGAGGGGACGCTCAACGTCATCACTCTCCCCGCTGACTGGGCGAACTACGGCACCATCATCAAGACCTTCGAATCGAAGTACGGCATCAAGATCAACAGCGCGAATCCGGACGGCAGCAGCCAGGACGAGATCAACGCGGTCAAGCAGTTGAAGGGTCAGAGCCGGGCGCCCGACGTGCTCGACCTCGGCCAGTCCTTCGCCGTCACCGCCCAACAGGACGGCCTGCTTGCCCCGTACAAGGTTGCGACGTGGAACAACATCGCCGACAACGCGAAAGCCAGCGATGGCACCTGGTACTCCGACTACGGAGGATTCATCGCCATCGGCTACGACTCGGCACATGTCTCAGACCCTCCGACCAGCTTCGCCGACCTGCTGAAGCCCGAGTACAAGAACAAGGTCGCGATCAACGGTGACCCGACTCAGGCCAGCGCCGCGTTCTCCGCGGTGTGGGCGGCGGCACTGGCAAACGGGGGTTCATTCGACAACATCCAGCCCGGGATCGACTACTTCGCCAAACTCCACAAGGAGGGCAACTTCGTTCCCGTCAAGGGCAGCCCGGCGACCGTCCAGAGCGGCCAGACCCCGATCCTCATCTGGTGGGACTACCTGGAGGCCTCGGAAGCCGCCAAGGGTGTGCCGGGCTGGAAGGTCGTCATTCCCAGCGACGGGCACTATGCCGCCTACTACGTCCAGGCCATCAACAAGACGGCACCACATCCCGCCGCCGCCCGGCTCTGGGAGGAATTCCTCTATTCGACGCAGGGGCAGAACCTCTGGCTCGACGGCAAGGCCCGCCCGATCCAGCTGACCACGCTCGTCAGTAACGGGACCGTGGACAAGACCGCTTACGCCGCGCTCCCGCCGGCGCCGGCGACCATCACCTTCCCCTCCATCGATCAACAGACCAAGGCCAAGGCCCTGGTGGCCCAGAAGTGGGCCTCCGAGGTCGGTTCCTGAACCGCAGGAAGAGCTGGGGGTAGGCGGTCGATTCCATGACCTCGATTTCGATTCCGGCTGCCCGGCGACCGACCGCCGGACGCAGGCTTGCTGCCCTGCGTCCGGTGGTCGGACTCCTGCCCTTCTTCATTTACACGTTGCTCTTTTTAGGCCTGCCGACACTCGCCATCGTCATCGGCGCCTTCACCGCACCCACCGGCGGAGCGACGCTCTCGAACGTCCGCATCGCCAGTGAGGGCGTCTATCGCCACGGCTTCATCACCAGCATCGAACTCGCCGCGTTGACCTCGATCGTGCCGGGGATCCTCGGTCTGGTCATCGCGTACGCGGTGCAGACCACCCCGCGCGGAAAGCTCCTGCGGCGCGGCGTCATGACGGCCTCCGGAGTCTTCGCCAACTTCGGCGGGGTTCCGCTGGCGTTCCTGTTCATTGCGACGCTCGGCACGACCGGAACCGCCACCAGGTGGCTGAACGCCGCCGGATTGAACCCCTACGAGCACGGATTCAACCTCTACACCTTCAGCGGGATCGCCCTCGTCTACATGTACTTCCAGATCCCGCTGATGGTCATCGTCATCACCCCGGCGCTGGCCGGGCTGCGTCCGGCCTGGCGCGAAGCGGCGCACGGCCTTGGCGCCAACGCCTGGACCTACTGGCGCTGGGTCGGCCTTCCGGTGCTCGCCCCGTCGGTGCTAGGAGCGATCCTGCTCCTGTTCGGGAGCGGCTTCTCGGCGTACGCCACAGCGCAAGCCCTCACCAGTGGAAGTGTCGCGCTGACGCCGATTCAGGTCGGTTCGTTCCTCAACGGCAACGTGATCTCCGGCCAGGAAAACGTCGGAAAGGCACTGGGACTTGGAATGATCGTCATCGTCGCCGTCGTCATGCTGGTGTACGTCCTGCTCCAGCGAAGGGCTTCCCGATGGCTTCGCTAGCAGCCGGGGGTGTGATAGACGCCGGCCCGGCCCTGGGCCCGAAGCCGGCCAGCCGGCGGGCCCCCGGCGAGCGGCCCGCCATCTGGCGCTGGGTCGTCCTGATCCTGACCGGCGTCTACTTCCTGGTCCCGATCTACGCCGCCGTGAGTTTCACGTTGCACGGCACCAACGGACATACCACCATCGCGGCCTACCGCGGCATCACCCACGAACCGGGCTTCACTGACGCGTTATGGCTGTCGGTACGACTGGCCGCCGTCACCGTCTCGGTCACGCTCGCACTGCTGGTACCCACGATCGTCTACCTGCACGTGCGGCTCCCCCAGTTGCGCCGGCTAGTCGAGGCAATCTGCCTGCTGCCCATCGTGATTCCACCGGTCGTGTTGATCGTCGGGGTGCTGCAGGTGGCACCGATGCGACTGAAAGCGACCCCATACCTGCTGGCCCTGCAATACGTGATCCTGGCGCTTCCGTTCGCCTACCGCGCGCTTGACTCCGGGCTGTCGGCGATCGACGTCAAGACTCTGGTAGACGCCGCCCGCTCGCTGGGCTCCGGATGGCTCGACACGCTGTTTCGCGTCGTGCTGCCGAACATGCGCTCAGCGGTCATGTCGGCTGCCGTGATCACGACAGCATTGGTCCTCGGGGAATTCACCCTAGCCAGTCTTGACCAGTACCAGACGTTTCCGGTCTGGGTGGTCGCTTTCGACCAGGACGACGCCCGGGTGTCGGTCGCGGTGTCGCTGCTCGCCCTTGTACTCACGTGGGTTTTCCTCCTGTTGCTGTCCGCCCTGGACGGTCGCCGAGCGCGACGCGTCAAGACCCCCGGAGCGTCCGAGTGACCGCTTTTGCACAACGCCGCGAAACTACCAACGACGCCGCAGTAGTCGAGTCCAACAGCGTCGTTGGTCCCGGCCACACCGGCGGCGCGCTGGTGGAGCTACGGGCCTTGCACCGCCGGTTCGGAACCACGCTGGCCCTGGACGGGCTCTCGCTGACGCTCGCTCCGGGTGAGCTCGTCGCGCTGCTGGGGCCGTCGGGGTGCGGAAAGACGACGGCGCTGCGAGTGGTCGCCGGGTTCGAGCGTCCGGACTCCGGCGAAGTGCGGGTGGACGGCGAGGATGTGGCCCGGATGCCGGCTCAGCGGCGCGGCATGGGCATGGTCTTTCAGAGCTACAGCCTCTTTCCCACCATGACCGCCCGCGACAACGTTGCGTTCGGCCTTCGGGTCCGCGGCCAAGGTACGTCCGCCCGACGTGCCGCCGCGAACGAATTGCTGGACATCGTCGGACTTGCTCCGCAGGCAACTCAATTTCCGCACCAGCTATCCGGCGGCCAGCAGCAGCGAGTCGCCCTGGCCCGGGCATTGGCGATCGAGCCGCGCGTGCTGCTGCTGGACGAGCCGCTTTCAGCGCTGGATGCGAAGGTGCGGCTGCAGCTTCGCGAACTGATCCGCTCGGTCCAGCTGCGGCTGGGTACCACGACCCTGTTCGTGACCCACGACCAGGAGGAAGCGCTGTCCATGTCCGACCGCGTCGGCGTCATGCGCGATGGCCGCCTCGAGCAGATCGCCGCTCCCGACGAGCTCTACGCCCGTCCCGCGACCGCCTTCGTCGCCGAGTTCGTCGGCACGATGAATCGCATTCCGGCCATTCTGACGCCGAGTGGCGTGAGCCTGCTCGGGCGTGAGATCGAGGTGCGCGACCGAGGGAGCCGTCCCGCGGGCTCAGGCGTCACAGCCCTCGTCCGCCCGGAAGGGCTCACCCTGACGGCGACCGCAAGCGGGAGTGGGATCCTCACCGGGAAGACCTTCCTGGGATCGGTCACCCGCGCACTCGTCTTGCTCTCCGACTCTTGCAGCGTGCGCATCGACCTGCCGAGCGCGTCCGCCGCGGGCCTTGCCGTCGGTGACCCGGTGGATGTCGGGGTGACGGCTGATTCGGCGCTTGTCACGGAGGAGGCATGACCACCGCGGACCGTCGGTTGCTGCCAGGAACACCCGGCAGCGGCGGGTATCGATTGCTGGAAGAGGCACCCGGTGAGAAGCATGCCCACCGTGGGGGGCGCGAAGGCGAGGATGCTGCTGCTTCCTCAGCCGGCCGCCCACTGCTGGTCTTTGCCCAGCTATCGGATACGCACGTGATGGATCATCAGTCGCCGGCGCGCGTCGAATTGCTTGACCGCTACGCCGATCCGGATCTGCTCCCCGCTGGGCAGACCCAGATGGTGGGCACCTACCGTCCGCAGGAAATCTTCACCCACCACGTTTTGGAAGCGATGGTGCAGGCGGTCAACCACTGCCCGTCGGGACCGGTGACCGGAGCAGCCCTCGACTTCGCGATCGTGACGGGCGACTCCACCGACAACGCCCAGTTCAACGAGTTGCAGGCCTATTTGGCCCTGCTCAATGGTGGCTGGACTGTGCCTGACTCGGGAGACCCCGGCCGCTACGAGGGGGTCGCTGACAGCGGCGATCCGCGTTACTGGCAGCCGGATGGTGACACCGACGACCTCCCCCGGGCCAGATATGGCTTCCCCACCCGCCGTGGAGTGCTCGATGCCGTCCGGCGACCCTTCACAGCCAGCGGGCTCCGGGTGCCGTGGTACGCCGTTTACGGCAACCACGACAACCAGTTGCAGGGCACCGTCACGGCCTCCGCCGAGCTTGAAGGCATCGCCACCGGCGACATCAAGCTGATATCGCCGCCGAACCGGCTCGATGCACGCGCCGTCCTCCAACGCCTGGAGGACGGCGACGTGACAGCCCTCGCCGAACTCGACGGTTCACGGGCGCGACACGTGACGGCCGATCCGACCCGCACGATCGCGACTCGCTCTGATCATGTCCGAGCGCACCTGGAGTGCGGCGGAAGGCCGGCCGGGCACGGGTATCAGCCATCGAATCTGAGCTCCGACACGTGCTACTACGCATTCGACGTCGGTGACCGCGTCCGCAACATCGTCATGGACACGGTGAACCCCCACGGCGGCTGGCAAGGCTCGCTGGACGAGACGCAATTCGGCTGGCTGGATGCGCAACTCACGCAAGCACGTGACCGCATCGTCGTGCTCTTCAGCCATCATCCACTGGAATCGATGGTGAACGACCGCGCGCCGGCGGGCACCCGCCGCGTGCTCGGACCGGAGCTACGGAGTCTCCTGTTACGCCACCCCTGCGTGACCCTGTGGGTCAACGGCCACACCCACAGACACTCGGTCACCCCGGTGCAGGATGCGAACGGCGAAACCCGCTTCTGGGAGGTGACGACCGCAAGCCACATCGACTGGCCGCAGCAGTCGCGGATCATCGAACTGATCGAGGCATCGGATGGCTCGGTGTCGATCGCGTGCACCATCCTCGACACCGCCGCGCCGGTCAGCCCAGGCAGCGGTGATGACCCCCTCACGCTCGCGTCCTTGTCGCGCGAACTTGCCGCCAATTGCTGGCAGACCCGCAGCGCGATCAGTGCGGGCGAGGCAGGTGCAGGCGGCCCGCTGGACCGCAACGTGATCTTGCGGGTCCCGCCGTCACCCGACCGCGGCAATCGGTCGGCGGCTGCCGAGCACCTTCCCCGCGCCGAGTTCGCCGTCGATGGGTTGCTGACGATCGTGCGCGAGATGGAGGAACTCCCCTACGGCCTGGAGCCGGTGAGCCAGCAGGCCCATGCCCTGCAGTGCGCCACGTTGGCGGTGGACGCCGGCGCCAGTGACGAACTGGTCGCCGCGGCGCTCCTGCACGACATCGGTTACAGCCGGCGCGTGCGGCTGGCCGCGCCGCGTCGCTCCCATGAGCGCGCTTCGGCCTACTACCTGCAATCACTGCTCGGGGAGGAAGTCGCCCGGCTGGTCGCCCACCATGTCGCAGCGAAGCGGTATCTCGTCGCGATCGACACCGCATATCTGCAGCAGCTCTCGCCGGCCAGTCTGCTGAGCCTGGAGCGGCAGGGAGGCGCGGCCTCTGCAGAGGAGATCGCCGCCTGGTCGGGTCGGCCGTGGTGGCCTGACGCACTACAGCTTCGCCGTTGGGACGATCACGCAAAGATTCCCGGGGCTACCACGCTGCCACTGCAATGGTTTCGCGGCGTGCTGCTGCGGCTGGCAGCAGCTGCGGCGGCCACGACGCCGCCCAAACGGCCGGCCTCCAAGCGCCCTCCCCTCGTTACGCGTCTCGGGTGACGGTGTTCACGGCCTTGAAGCACCGCATTCACACACCCCGGCGATAGTGGGTGAATGGCCAAACGTCCCCGCGCGACCTGCCGGGTATGCCGCAAGCCCTGGCGTGGTCGATGGAACGCCGATGTGGTGGTCGTCGTCACCCATGCCTCGGAAGACGGGTTGTGCGCGGGGTCGGGCCTTCCGGCGATCGAGACCCCCGTCATCGAAACGCAGCCGCCCAACGGCGGCGACCTGCCCTAGAGCGCCGCTGCAGGCGTGGGCTAATTTGCCTCATGGACCTTCACCTCCACGGGAAGATCGCGGTGGTCACCGGAGCCAGTAAAGGCATCGGCCTGGCGGTCACGAGGGCTCTGGTGGATGAGGGTGTGCACGTCGTCGCAGGTGCGCGTAGCCCCGGTCCGGATTTGGGGGATCTCGAATCCGCCGGGCAGGTGACGTTCGTCGCTGCTGATCTGGCAACTGCTGACGGTCCTCGATCACTGGTGTCGGCCGCCGCGACCCTGGGTGGCGTCGACATCCTGGTCAACAATGCGGGCGGCGTGACCCCCCGACCCGGCGGCTTCGTCAGCGTGACCGACGACGACTGGTATGCCTCCCTCAACCTGGGCCTGATGGCCGCCGTAAGGACGACGCGGGCGGCGCTTCCCGAAATGCTTCGCCGTGGTGGCGGCACCATCGTCACGGTCAGCTCGGTGAATGCCTTCTTGCCCGATCCCGGGATCATCGATTACTGCGCGACAAAAGCCGCCCTCACCAATTTCTGCAAGTCCCTGTCGAACGAGGTCGGGCCGCAAGGTATCCGGGTCAATACGGTCAGTCCGGGTCCGGTGGCTACCGAACTCTGGCTCGGAGACCACGGGGTCGCGCAGACGATCGCCGCGGCCAGCGGCAGTAACGCTGACGACGTGGCGAAGACCGCGGCGGCTGATTCAGTGACCGGCCGATTCACCAAGCCGGAAGAGGTCGCGGATCTGATCCTGCTGCTGGCGAGCGACCGCGGCGGCAATGTCACCGGCGCCGATTTCACGATCGACGGTGGACTGATCAAGACGCTCTAACGCCCGGCACATCGACCGCCCGACAATCCAAGTAAAGGAAACTCCGCATGGCTCAAGCGCCCGCCCCGCACCCGAATCCCGTCGTCTTCATCCACGGACTGTGGATCCATTCCAGCGCCTGGGGGCCGTGGCTCGACCTGTTCCGCGAGCACGGGTACGACGTTTCTGCCCCGGGCTGGCCCGGTGACGGGGAGACCCCACAAGCGACACGCGACAATCCTGACCCGCTCAACGATGTCGGCATTCAAGCCATCTGCGACCACTACGCGGATCTCATCGGAGAGCCTGACGTCAAGCCCATCGCCATCGGCCACTCGTTCGGAGGCCTGATCGCCCAGGAGCTGCTGGATCACAACATCGTGGCGGCCGCGGTAGCGATTGACCCGGCCCCGATCAAGGGCGTGAAGGCGCTGCCCTACGCCCAGCTGAAGTCCGGCTTCCCGGTCCTGGAAAACCCGGCGAACCGGCACCGCACCGTCATGCTGACGGCCAAGCAATTTCGTTACGCGTTCGGCAATGTCCTGACCGAGGAGGAGTCGAACGACCTCTATGAGAAGTGGGCCATTCCCGGACCGGGCCGCCCGCTGTTTGAAGACGCGTTCGCCAACTTCTCCCGCAAATCCCCGGCCGCAGTCAACACGCACGAAGCCGTCCGCGGCCCGCTGCTGCTGACGTCAGGAACCGAAGACCACACCGTCCCCAAGAAGGTCACGGAGCAGGCGTTCAAGCTCTACGCCGACGGTCCGTCAGTCACCGAATACCACGAGTTCGAAGGTCGCGGACACTCGCTGGCCATGGACAGCGGATGGGGCGACGTGGCCGCGGTAGCGCTCGACTGGCTCACGGCGAAGGGCTTCTGAGCCGCCTGGAGCAGGACCGCCGGCGGCCGGGCTCAGAGCTTCCTGAGGTCGAGTTTGAGCAGGTCGACGGTGCCGGCGCCGTCGGCGGCGATCACCTGCCCAGAAATGAATCGGGCGGCGTCCGTGCAGAGAAACAGCAGCAGGTAGGCGATGTCGGCGCCGTGACCGATGAGCCCGACCGGGTTCGGCAGCCGGCCCTCCGCGGGGACGACCGCCTCGAAGCGCCGCACACCTTCGGTCCCGCCGATGGTGCCGGGCGCAATGGCGTTCACCCGAATCCCGCGCGGGCCCCACTCGACGGCGCTGGTCCGGGTGAAGGAATCGACCCCGGCTTTGGCGGCCGCGACATGCGACTGCAACGCGGCACCTTTGAGCTCGAAAGGCGCCGTGATGTTGACGATGTTGCCGCCATGCTCGCCGAGCCACGCCTCGAAAGCAGCCTTCGAGACGTTGAACGTCCCGAGCAGGTCGATGTCCACCACCGCTTTGAATCCGTTCGGGGAGATCGAGGTGATGGGCGCCGGGAAATTACCCGCGGCGTTGTTCACCACGATGTCGAGCCGCCCGTAATGCTTGACGATCCCCGCCACCACCCGCGCAACGGCAGCAGCGTCCCGAATGTCGCAGGAGTCGGTGTAGACCTTGATGCCGTCGGCGGTCAGCTCTTTCGCTGCCGCGTCCAGCGCTGCTTTCTTGCGGCTGGCAATCGCGATCCGGGCGCCGTGGTGGCCCAGCACCCGGCAGATCTCCTTGCCGATGCCGGTGGCGCCGCCCGTCACGAAGGCGACCTGACCGGCCAGCACGTCGCTGCGAAAAGGCGTGCGAAAAGGTGATGGTGGAGCTTCACTCATCGGCGCATCCTGACAGAACGCCTCTCCTGCACCCGAAGGGCTCCTGCTTGTACGCCTCCGACTCCCCCGACCCGTCGCCATCGCTGGTCGCCAGGTTGCGAGCGGCAGGCTGCGTCTTCGCCGAGGATGAGGCGCAGTTACTCCTGGCCTCAGCGCATTCGCCGGTCGAGCTCGAAGCCATGGTCGAGCGTCGCGTGGCCGGGCAACCGCTTGAGCATGTGATCGGCTGGGTCGAATTCTGCGGTTTGCGCATTGCGGTCGACCCAGGGGTCTTCGTCCCGCGCCGGCGCACCGAATTCCTGGTGGAACAGGCTGCCGGCCTGACCCCGCCGTCGGCGGTGGTGGTCGATTTGTGCTGTGGGTGTGGAGCAGTGGGCGCAGCCCTGATCACGAAGGTGAGCGGCATCGAACTGCATGCGGCAGACATCGACCCGGCGGCAGCACGCTGCGCGCGAAGCAACCTCCCCCCGGCGGCGCGACTGTATGAAGGCGACCTCTTCGCCCCGTTGCCGGCGAACCTCAAGGGCCGGGTCGACACATTGGTCGTGAACGCGCCGTACGTGCCCACCGCCGCGATCGCGATGATGCCGCCGGAAGCCCGGCTCTTCGAGCCTCAGGCGGCACTTGACGGCGGACCGGACGGGCTCGACGTGGCTCGCCGGGTTGCCACCGAAGCCCCGTCGTGGCTGGCCGCCGGCGCCAGCCTGCTCATCGAGACCAGCGAGGTGCAGGCGCCGCAGCTGCGCGCCATCTTCGCCGGCAGCGGACTGATCGCGCGCATCGAGGCGAGCGAAGAGCTGAGCGCCACCGTAGTGATCGGAACGCGGCCTCGCCCTTGACGTCACGGCTTCAGTCCACAATGACCACATGACCGCGCCGGCCACAGTTTGCGTTGTGGCACGGTGGGTGGCCACAGACCTTGGTCAAGGGTTCTAGTTGGACGACCGTCCCCAGTACGCGGCCCCGACGACGGCTTCACCAGCACGTTTCGCCGTCTGCCTGGTGCTGACCGGAGTCGGCGCCGGAGTGGGCGGCGCGGCCCTCACCCTGCTGCTGCACGCGGTTCAGCATGCGGCGTTCGGCTATACCGAAGACACCTTTCTGATCGGCGTGGAGCACGCGTCAGCCGAACGCCGCGTGGTTGTCATGAGCTTCGCGGGGTTGGTGGCCGGCGGCGGCTGGTGGGCTCTGCGCAGATATGGGCCACCGATCCCGCGGATCCCCGACGCTCTCGGCAGCAGGAAGGTGCGCCTGCCCGTCGTTTGGGTGACGCTAGATGCCGCCCTGCAGATCATCGTGGTCGCTCTTGGCGCCTCGCTCGGACGCGAAGGCGCACCCCGACAGTTCGGTGCGGCGGTCGGCGCCTGGCTCTCCCAGCGCACGGGCCTGTCCCTTCAGCAACGCAAGATCGTGCTCGCCAGCGGGGCCGGGGCAGGCCTGGCAGCGGTCTACAACGTGCCGATCGGAGGTGCCCTCTTCACCCTCGAGGTGTTGCTGGTCACGATCGCGCTACCCGCTGTGGTGTCGGCTTTCGTTGCTTCGTCGCTGGCCACCGTGATCGCGTGGGCAGTGCTTCCGAACCGGCCGGCCTACGTCGTCTTTCCCGTCTCCACGACGGGCACCGTGCTGGTGTGGGCACTGCTCGCCGCTCCCCTGATGGGAGCGACCGGCCTGCTCTTCGTCAGGCTGACCGGCTGGGCCGGAAAGCATCGGCCGACCGGCTGGCGGCTGCCGATCAGCACGTTCGTCGTCTTCACGGCGATCGGGCTGCTCGCCGTGCCCTACCCACAGCTGCTCGGCAACGGCAAGGGCCCGGCTCAGCTCGCCTTTGACGGGACCTTGCCCTGGTCGACGCTCGTGGCGCTGCTTTTGCTGAAGCCCATCGTCACTGCGGCCTGCCTGCGCAGCGGCGCCACCGGCGGTCGGCTCACCCCCGCCGTTGCCACCGGCGCGCTGCTCGGCGCCGTCACGGGCAAAGCCTGGCTCCTGCTCTGGCCCGGCTCCCGGATCGAGGAATTCGCCATCGTCGCCGCCGCCGGGTTCCTGGCCGTCACCCTGAGCGCTCCCGTCACCGCCGTCGCGCTGATCATCGAATTCACCGACACCGGCGTGGCGCTGCTGATCCCCATGATCATTGCGGTGATCCTCAGCACGGTCACGGCGCGGGCCATCGACAAAAGTCTGGCCACCCGGAATATCCGTACGTCCGTACGGATTTAGAGGTACGTGACGTTCTTCAGTGGCCTCTGGCACGGTCTCGATGAGGCGTTCTTCATGTTTTGGGCGACCCTCTGGGCGCTGGTCCTCGGCTTTGCCCTGTCGGGTGCCGTGCAGGCGTTCGTCTCCCGCGGTGAGATGCGCAAGGCCCTCGGTGACCACCGGCCTGCCACGCTGGCGAAGTCGTCGATCTTCGGCGTCATCAGCTCGTCCTGCTCCTACGCCTCGTCGGCGCTGGCCAAGAGCCTGTTCGCGCGAGGCGCTGATTTCACCGCCTCGATGGTCTTCATGATCGCCAGCACAAACCTGGTGGTCGAGCTCGGCATCGTGCTGTGGCTGCTGATCGGATGGCAGTTCGCACTGGCCGAGTTCGTCGGTGGGGCGATCATGATCGTCCTGATCGGGCTGGTGCTGCCCCGGCTCATGCCCGCCCGTTGGATCGCCGACGCCCGCCGGCGGCTGGAATCAGAAGAGCCGGCCGCGGCTAACGGGGCGCACGCTCATCACTCGCACCCGACCGCGCCTCCGGAGACCGAGCCGTTCAGCCGGCGGATCCGCAGCCGGGCGGGATGGAGCGACGCCTCGGGCTACGCCATCAGCGACCTGACGATGGTGCGCAAGGAACTCGTGATCGGTTTCGTCATCGCCGGGTTCCTGGCGGTGCAGGTGCCGCAGTCGTTCTGGAATTCGCTCTTCCTGCCCGGCCACGGATTCTGGTCGAGCCTGCAGAACGTCATCCTCGGACCGTTCCTGGCGATCATCAGCTTCGTGTGCTCGGTGGGCAACGTTCCACTCGCTGCCGCCATCTGGGAGGGGGGCATCTCCTTCGGCGGCGTCGTGGCTTTCATCTTCGCCGATCTGATCACGCTGCCGCTCCTGCTGATCTACCGCAAGTACTTCGGCACCCGGATCACGGCGGCGATCCTGGCCACGTTCTGGGCCACGATGAGTACCGCCGGGTTAGCCGTGGAGTACCTGTTCCGGGCAGTCGGGATCAGCGATCCGCCGCGGCCGAAGACGGTCGTCGACACCGGCTTCGCCTGGAACTACACCACCGTGCTGAACCTGATTGCCCTGTTGGCCTTCGCCTTCCTCTACCGGCTGTACAAGACCCGCAACGCCGGCCCGGCCGATCGGTACGGCAAAGATCCGGTCTGCGGCATGCAGGTCGAAAAGGAGCACGCGCCCGCCACGGCAGTGCTCGCCGGGCAGCAGTACTGGTTCTGTTCAGACCACTGCAAGCACCGTTTCAAAGCCGAATCCTCCACACAGAGCGACCCGCTGACATCCACTCATGGAGCGCATTCATGACCGTCACCGACCACGACCATCCCATCGATCCGGCGCGCGTGGCACAGGCCCGAAGCAGGCTGCCAAGCCCCGACGACGTGGCCCGGCTCGCCGCGCTCCTGAGCATGATGGCCGACCCCGTTCGGCTGCGGCTGATCTACGCCCTCGACGTCGCCCAGGAACTCTGCGTCGGAGACCTCGCGCTGGCGCTGGATGTCAGCGAGGATTCGGTGTCCTATGCGCTACGACTTCTGCGCAGTGCCGGGCTCGTGGTCACACGCAAGCAAGGCAGGGTGGTCTTCAACCGGCTCGCGGACGACTTCCCGGAGCCACTGCGCGACCATTGCCTGCGCCAACTGGTGGCGATGTCGGCTCGTCCCACGAACGTCACCAGCACACACGCAAACTAAATGCTGCTACCCTGCGTCGTCACGCGACTACTTCGCGTCGGCTAACGATTTGGGGACACAGTGAAGCGTCGACCCCTGCTTGCCCTGCTCGCCCTGCTGCCGCTGCTGCTGACCGGCTGCTTGTTCGTCGGTCCGGCCGGGCCGTACGCGAACGGTCAGGTCGTCAACGTGTCGATCACACAGTTCGCACCCGGCGCCACAGTGTGGCTGTCCGAATGCGGGCCGGGTCAGAGTCCCGCTCCCGCCACCGGATGCCAGCCGTCCCTGACCGGGCAACCGAACGTTCGCCTTGACAGCCGGGGCAGCGGATCGGCGCACTACACCGTACGAAGTGTGGTCAACGGCATCAGCTGCGCCGGCTACTGCACGATCGTCGCCACCGACGGCAAGCGCGTGCAGACCGTGCCGATCAGTTTCATGCGCCAAGGCAGCCTCGCCATCGCTTCCGGCTTTGCCACCATGCCCCTGAACGTCTACATCGGGCGCTTTCTCTCCCAGACCACCCTTTCCAATCCGGTCCCGTTGCTGGTCATCAATCCGGACACATACAAGATCGACTTCTACCGCAACAGCGACCTGCCCGGCAGCAAGCCGCCGGCGACGATCACGGTGAACCTGCCCAGCGGCAAAGGGGTGGCGGTGGTGGCCTTCCCCGAGACGGCGAACCGCATCGGCGTCGTCCAAACCCCTGTGCCCGCCCCACCTGCCGCCCGTCAGCTGCGGGTGACCTTCGTCAATGCCATGCAGTTCACCGTGACCCCCAAACTCGACGGTGTCAGCGGACCCGCCCTTGCGCCCGGTCGTTCGTTCACCCTGACGGTGGCTCCTCCGTCGAACGTGCCCGCCGGTGACGACAGCTGGGAAGCCAGCTATCCCCCGGTCGGTCCCGGCCCGACGTCGTGCGGGGCCGGCAACGCGGGCGGCCTCTTCACGAGGGGACATGGTTACGTTGTGACGATCGTGGCTCAGCAGCCGCCCAATCCCGGCATTTGCCCGTTGACGCCACAGGCTGTCATTCAGGGTGGGGTGGGCTGATACGTCGGCGGCTGCTCTGAGCAACGATGAACGGGACGTCGGCGCGAGGAGGCACTGTGACTGATCCGCAGGGCCCCGTGTTGTCGGTTCGCGGTGTCGCCAACCGGACCGTCGCGCCGGACTACGCGACCATCTACGCGGCCGTGGAGACCGTCGCGGACTCCAAGGTGGCGGCGCTGGCTTTGGCGGGACGGGCCGTGGACCAGATCACGGCTGAGCTGTCGGCCTTGGGTGGACGCCTGCAGGATGCCGGGAGCGGACGCCATTCCCTGACCTGGTCATCGCGAACCGTGGCCACGCACCCCGAGCAGCTGCCCAACCCGCAGAAGCAGAGCATGGATCTGACGGGACGGGTCATCGCCCAGATCACGCTGCAGCTCACAGTCCGTGACTTCGACCTGCTCGATCCGTTGAGCGAGGCGCTGGCGACACACGAATTGTTCAACATCCACGGGGTGAATTGGGCCGTGGACGATGACAATCCGGCCTGGCCCGAGATCCGCGCCGAGGCGATTCACGCGGCGATACGACAGGGTCGCGATTACGCCGCGGCCCTCGGGTGCACGTTGGCCGGGATCGAGCACGTGGCGGACGCCGGTCTGCTCGGGGGTAGCGGCGGCTCGGTACGCAGCGGCTGGACCACTCAGGCCGCCGCCGTCCGGATGTCCGGAGGTGGCGGCGAAGGGCCGTCGCTGGATCCGGTTCCCCAAGAGCTGTCCGCCACGATCGAGGCACGCTTTCGGGCGACGCCTGTGGACCTGGGCGCGCTGCCGACCTCATAAGGCAGCTCTCACACCCCCGCGACTGTCTTTTGGCGGGCCGGCGGACGCAGAATGTGCGGGTGCCGTCTTCACCATCGGACCTGCTGCTTTCGCGTCGCGACATCGATTTCCTGCTCTACGAGTGGCTTGACGTCGAACTGCTGACCAAACGCGCCCGCTTCGCCGATCATTCGCGCGACACCTTCGACGCGGCGCTAGACCTTTCTGCCGAGGTCGCGACCGAGCAGTTCGCGCCGCACAACCGGCGTAACGACGTCGAGGAGCCGCGCTTCGCCGGCGGGAATGCCGTCGTCCAGCCGGAGGTGGCTCCGGCGCTGCGGGTCTTCGCCGAGACGGGCCTGCTGAGCAGTGCGATGGACGCCGCCGCCGGCGGAATGCAGATGCCTCACGTCGTCGCCCAGGCCTGTTTCGCCTGGTTCCAGGCGGCTAACGTCGGCACCGCGTCCTACCCCTTCCTGACCATGGGGGCAGCGAACCTCCTGCTGGCCCACGGCTCGCAGGAGCAGATCGACACCTACGTGACGCCGATGATCGAGGGACGGTTCTTCGGGACGATGTGCCTGTCGGAGCCGCAGGCCGGCTCCTCGCTCGCTGACGTGACCACCCGGGCCGAACCGCAGCCGGACGGCACCTACCGGCTCTTCGGCAACAAGATGTGGATCTCGGGCGGGGAGCACGATCTTTCGGACAACATCGTGCACCTCGTGCTGGCCAAGATCCCTGGCGGTCCGGCGGGAGTCAAAGGAATCTCGCTCTTCGTGGTGCCGAAGATGCTGGTGAACCCCAACGGTTCCGCGGGTGAGCGCAACGACGTGGTGCTGGCGGGCCTCAATCACAAGATGGGCTACCGCGGCACCACCAACACCCTGCTCAACTTCGGCGAAGGCGGCTTCCAGCCGGGCGGCGCGGCGGGTGCTGTCGGCTACCTGATCGGCGAGCCACACCGAGGGCTCACCTACATGTTCCACATGATGAATGAGGCCCGAATCGGTGTCGGGTCGGGGGCGATGGCACTCGGCTACACCGGCTACCTCAAGGCCCTCGACTACGCGCGAAACCGGCCGCAGGGACGTCCCGTCGCAGCCAAAGACCCTGCCACCAAACAGATTCCGATCATCGAACACGCCGACGTCAAGCGGATGTTGCTCGCCCAGAAGTCGTATGTGGAGGGAGCGCTCGCTCTGATTCTCTTTTGCGGGCGGCTGCTCGACGAGGAGCGCACCGCCGAGACCGCCGATGAGCGCACGAAGGCCCACACCCTGCTGGAGGTGCTGACTCCGATCGCCAAGAGCTGGCCCTCGCAGTGGTGCCTGGAGGCCAACAGCCTCGCGATCCAGGTGCATGGCGGCTACGGCTACACCCGCGAGTACGACGTAGAGCAGCACTACCGGGACAACCGGTTGAACCCCATCCACGAGGGGACGCACGGCATCCAGGGGCTGGACCTGCTGGGCCGAAAGGTCGTGGCTGATGGCGGAGCGGGCCTGGACTTGCTGCTCGCCACCATCACCGCAACGGTCGAACGAGCCGCCGCGGCGGGCGGCGAAGAAGCTCTCCTCGGAGCTCAGCTGGCAGCCGCCGGCCGGCGCGTGGCCGACACCACAGCGAAGCTCTGGAGCACGGGCGATCCCGAGACGGCGCTGGCCAATTCTTCGGTCTACCTCGAAGCCGTCGGACATGTGGTGGTGGCCTGGATCTGGCTCGAACAGGTGCTCGCCACCGGCAGCCAGGTAGGGGACTTCTACGACGGGAAACGCCAGGCTGCGCGCTACTTCTTCCGGTTCGAACTGCCCCGCACCGGGCCCCAGTTCGACCTGCTGGAGAGCCTTGATCGCACTACCGTCGAGATGGCCGACAGCTGGTTCTGAACCGTAAGCTGCTGGCATGCAGACCTATGTACTTGCCGGCGGCTGCTTCTGGTGTCTGGACGCCGTCTACCGCACGCTCAAGGGCGTTGAAGACGTCGTTTCCGGCTACACCGGCGGTGTCACCGAACGGCCGACGTACGAGTCGGTTTGCTCGGGTCGCACTGGGCACGCCGAGGCCGTGAAGGTCGTCTTCGACGAGGCCGTCATCCCGCCTTCGGTGATCCTCGATGTGTTCTTCACGCTGCACGATCCGCGCCAACTGAACCGCCAGGGCAACGACGTCGGCACCCAATACCGGTCGGCGATGTTCTATCTGGACGACGACCAGAAAAAGCAGTTTGAAGAGGCCCGCGACCGCGCCTCCGAATACTGGGATGGCGGGATCGTGACCGAGATCGTGCCGCTCAAGGAGTGGACCGACGCCGAGGCCTACCACCAGGATTTCTTTGCCAAAAACCCCGGCCAGGGCTACTGCATGGCAGTAGCCCTACCCAAGGTCAACAAGGTCCGCAAGTCGTTCGCGGACTACGTGCTGGCGTCCTGACCCGTCAGGACACTTCCCCGACGGCGTCGGTGTCACTGACGGGCTCGAAGGTCATCGAGATCGAGTTGATGCAGTAACGAAGGTCGGTCGGAGTGCCATAGCCTTCCCCGGCGAAAACGTGCCCGAGGTGGCTGTGGCAATTCGCGCACACAACCTCTGTGCGGACGCTTCCCAGACTGCGATCTTCGATCTCGATCACCTTGTCGCCCGCGAGGGGCGTGAAGAAGCTGGGC
The DNA here is from genome assembly GCA_963839015.1 of uncultured Actinomycetota bacterium. Taxonomy (GTDB): domain Bacteria; phylum Actinomycetota; class Actinomycetes; order Frankiales; family Frankiaceae; genus DATAZK01. The sequence continues at coordinate 667,564 of CAWITL010000009.1, forward strand.
CATCCGCAATGTGAGTCAAACTTCGCATCGCTGCGAAACAGCTCACTGCCACAGGCTCGGCAGTTGTAAATGCCGACCCGGTGGTTGTCGGTGTACTCCCCCACGAACGGCCGCTCGGTGGCGGCTTGACGAAGTACGGCGTACTCGGCGGGGCTGAGCTCGGCCCGCCACTGCTCGTCGGTCTTCACGACCGGCGCTGGGCTCTTAATACTGGTCACACCCCCTAAAACCATCTGGGGCGGGCCGGTGTTCCACCTTCTATCCAGACCTTTTCGCGCTGTTCAGCAGCCCGTCGCTGCGGGTTTGCCCACCCCGGTGTGAGGTGGTGACGAACCCTCATGTGCTCATGCGATGTGCACTGACAACGACTGCCGGGAGTCCCCGTTGACCACACATGCGCAACGCCGGACTCAGGTCTCGACGGGCGGGCCGATCCCATCTCCGGTAAGAGCTACCGGCACGCGGGATGCCTTGGGCAGCCTGAGCAATTTGCGGCTGTCCGCGGATAACGAGGACCTGGACGATCCGGTGCTTGTGACTCCCGACGGGCGACTCGTCGACACCTGGCGCGAGGGCTACCCGTACGCGGAAAGGATGCCCCGCCAGGAGTACGAGTTCCAGAAGCGACTGCTGCAGATCGAACTGCTGAAGATGCAGCGGTGGGTCACCGAAACCGGACAGCGGGTGGCCATCCTTTTCGAAGGTCGTGATGCGGCGGGAAAGGGCGGCACGATCAAGCGATTCATGGAGCATCTGAACCCGCGCGGGGCACGCGTCGTGGCGCTGAACAAGCCGACACCGATCGAGGCGACCCAGTGGTATTTCCAGCGCTACATTCCGCATCTTCCCAGCGCCGGCGAGATCGTTTTCTTTGATCGCTCCTGGTACAACCGGGCTGGTGTCGAGCGGGTCATGGGCTTTTGCACCCCCGAGCAATACGACGCCTTCCTGCGGCAGGCACCCGAGCTGGAGCACATGCTCACGAACGACGGCATCCACCTGTTCAAGCTCTGGTTCTCGGTGTCGCGCAGCGAGCAGCAGACCCGCTTCGTGATCCGCCGGATCGACCCGGTGAGGCAGTGGAAGCTCAGCCCGATGGACCTCGCGTCGCTGGACCGCTGGGAGGACTACACCCTCGCCAAAGAAGAGATGTTTCGCCACACCGACACCAGTGACGCACCCTGGACCGTCATCAAGAGCAACGACAAGCGGCGGGCTCGCGTCGAGACCCTTCGCCACGTGCTGGCACAGCTGCCCTATCCGGAAAAGGACCCTGAGATCCTGGGTGTGCCCGACAGTCGCATTGTCGGTTCGGCCCGTGACGTCTACGAGACCGGCGAGAACCCGGGCGGCGAGCGGGCGACAGGACCAGACCCGACCGCTAGCCCCTATTCGCCGGCTCATAGGGTTCGCCCATGACCTTGTCCTCGTGGGACGACTACCCCGTCCACCAATCATCCAACTGGATCGCCAATGTGGCGACCAGCGACCGCAATTTCTACGATCGCTACTACTTCAACGCGTTCGACACCGGTGGCGACTGGATAGCGGTGATGGGACTGGGCCAATATCCGAACCTCGGAGTCACGGACGCCTTCGTGACGGTGCGCCTCGGCGACAAGCAACACGTCGTGCGATCCTCCCGTCCACTCACTGATCGGATCGACGTCTCGGTCGGTCCGTTGCGGGTCGAGGTGATCGAGCCGCTCAAGAAGCTGCGCTTCGTCGCCGAACCGACCGAGTACAGCGTCGCCATGGACCTCACCTGGGAAGGTGCCGGGCCGGCTGTCGCGGAGCCGAACCAGTTCATCCGCCACGGCGCCCGGGTCATGTTCGACACTCAGCGCCTGGCGCAGATGGGGTCCTGGAGCGGCACGCTGAACGTCGCCGGCAAAGACCTCCAGGTCAGCCCCGATACGACGTGGGGATCGCGCGATCGTTCGTGGGGAGTGCGCCCCGTCGGGGAGAAAGAGCCCGACGGCATTCGGCAGGGCGCGAACGTCATGGGCGGCGGCATGTGGAGCTACTTCCCCATGCGCTTCGAAGACCACTCGATCTACTACATCTGTTCAGAGCGGGCGGATGGCGTGCGCACCCTCGAGCAGGCCGAGCGGGTCTGGCAAGACGGCCGGATCGAGCAGCTCGGCCGTACCGAACACGCGCACGAATTCGAGCCCGGTATCCGCCTGCTGACCGGGTCGACCATCAGCTTCCCCGATGCCGGCTTTGAGATCCGCTGCACCCCGCTGCTCGCCAACTTCCTGGCCGTTGGCACCGGATACGGACTAGAGGCCGACTGGCGCCACGGCATGTATCAGGGCCCCGACCTGGTCGTGCAGGGCATCGTCTACGACGAACCCAAGATCCGCCAGCTCGGTGCTTACGCGGTCGTCGACCACGCCGCCCGCTTCGAGTACGACGGACACACCGGTTACGGGCTCTACGAGCACTCGTTCAGTGGTGCCATGCCGCGCTACGGCCTGGAGTAGGCGCCAGCTCGGCATGTTTCCGGTCTCGCCGCAGCGCAGCTCGGCGGGCCGCCGCAGGGTGAACGTCATCCGCTCGCACTATCAAGTCACCCGTATGGCCGACGGCGACGCCCTGAAAAACCGGTCACATTCGAGGAGTGACGAAGCTAGCCGCAACCGAGAGGACCGGCGCCGCCTGGGCGTCCGATCCGGTGCTGCTCAGCGCCCAGGATGAATTCCAATCGGCACGCCTGGCGTGGGAAGTGATCGCCCCGGACAGCGAGGGCCTGCCCGCGGATGCTTCGCCGCTGCAGTTCCTGCTGCACGCGCGGATGACGACCTCGAGGTTCATCTATGAGATGACGAAGCTGCGCGAGAAAGCGGCTTAGCCGACGATCTGCTCCCACAATGACGGCGAGCCATCGGCAAGCATGCGGTCGGCGATGAGGACGGCCCAGAACGATGCGCTGCCGCCCTCTTCACGCCACGACCACAGCCGGCGGGTGAACCGGTGCAGCTGATGCTCCTGGGTGGCCCCGATGGCGCCGTGGACCTGATGCGCGATCGCCGTCAGCCGCGAGATGCTTCGTTCGGCGTCGGTCTTGGCACTGGCCACCGCGAGCCAGGCGTTTGACGCGCCGGACTCCAGGGCGAGCAGCGCGGCATCGGCGCCGATCTCCATGGCAGCGACCTCGCCGGCCAGCTCTGCCACGAGCTGCTGCACGGCCTGAAAGCGTGCGATGGGGCGGCCGAACTGCTCCCGTTCACCGGCGTAGCGAAGGGTCATTGCCAGCACCTGCGAAGCGGCTCCGGAGCACAGCATCAGCCGGCTCAGAGCCAGCCTCATCGAGAGCTGGCGCACCGTGTCGAAGGTGATGGGCGCACCGTGCGTCCCGGTCACCCGTCGCCCATCGACGGCCAGATCGTCGAGCGGTTCACCGGCGAGATTCTGACCCTCGGCCAGCGGCACCGTTGCCGTGTCGAGAACTACGGCAAGTGGTCCGTGCTCGGTCTTGGCGACCACGACCACGGCATCGGTGATCCGGCCATACGGGATGCTGCGTACGGCGCCGCGCAAGACCCAGCCATCAGGTCCGTCTGCTTCGGCAAGGACACCATCCGTCGACGTCGAAACGCTGAGAACGCCTGCAGGTATGGGGATTCCGGCCGCTTCCAGCAGCCACGAAGCCACCAACGAGGTCTCGGCGACGGGAGCCCGCAGGCAGCGCCCGCCGGCTACGCGTACCACCTCGGCCGCCTCCCGCAGAGAGCCGCCACCGCCCCCGGCGGACTCCGATACTGCGATCTGCGTCAGGCCTGCGGTAGACAGCTGTGCCCAGGTGCCGATGTCCCACAGCTCGCCCTCGTCGCTGCCCAGACAGCCGTCGAGAATGCTCTCCGTCGCCGCCGCGACTTCGGGCACGTTGTCAGTCATCGCATCCCCAGCCCACGGGCGACGACGCCGCGCAGGACCTCGTTCGTCCCGCCGCGCAAGGTGAAACCGGGCGTGTGCAGCACGGCCGTCGCCAGCAAGCTCGACAGCGGCGGCCCTCCGGCAAGCGCCGCACCCCATGGCGTGAGCCGGCGGACCGCCTCGACCAGCTCGCCTTCAAACCGGGTGCCAAGCTCCTTGACGAGCGCCGCCTCGACCTCTGGGCTGGCGCCGGATGCAAGCTCGGCGGCCACCGCCAGTGACAGCTGACGGAGCACGAAAAGGCGCGCCACCAACCCGCCGGTCACCTGCCTGCCATGGGCGTCGGCGACGAGTTGACCGGCCCGCACGAGCTTCACCCACTCGGTGAGCAGCGGCACCGTACTAAGGACGCGCTCCGGTCCGCTGCGTTCGAGGGCCAGCTCGCTGGTGCACTGTTTCCAGCCCTCGCCGACCGTCCCAAGCAGGTCAGCGGCGGGCACGAACACGTCCTCCAGTACGACCTCGTTGAAGTGATGGGCGCCGTCGAGGCTGACGATCGGCCGCACCGTGACGCCGGCTGCCGTCAGATCGATGATCAGTTGGCTCAACCCGTCGTGACGCGCCTTCAGGTCTCTAGGCGAAGTCCGCACGAGTGCCATGAGGTAGTGCGCCGCATGCGCGTTGGAGGTCCAGACCTTGGTGCCGTTGACCCGCCAACCACCCTCGACCGGCTCGGCCCGGGTGCGTACCGACGCCAGATCCGATCCGCTGTCGGGTTCGCTCATACCGATGGCGAAGTAAATCTCCCCGCGAGCCACGCCGGGGACGAACCGCTGCTTCTGCTCCTCGCTGCCCCATCGCAGAATGCTCGGAGCCATCTGACGCTCCGCGATCCAGTGGGCCGCGACCGGGGCACCGGCGGCAAGCAATTCCTCCGTGACGACGAACCGGTCGAGCGCGCTGGCACCCCCGCCGCCGTATTCGGGCGGGTAGGACATTCCGAGCCAGCCGCGGTCCCCGAGAGCCCGGCTGAGCCGGGGGTCGACGCCGCCGAGCCAGTTGTCGGGCTGCGGGGCGAATCCGCCGCGCTCGACCTCGGCGGCCAGGAAAGAGCGCACGTCGTGGCGTAGAAGCCGCGTGTGGTCCGGCAGCTGCACAGCCCCGAGCCTCACCTCCTCATTCAAGCACCCCGATGACAAATGCCGCTGACGGTGGCAGCGTGGAGGTTCGCAGGCCTCGACGCAGGCCTGACGCTTGGTGCAGTGCAGCCCCAAGCTCACGTAGCAGAAGCAGGAGAAGACATGAGTCTCGCGAGCGAAACACGGCCTCCGCTGCGCAATGCGGATCGATTCTTCATCGGCGGCGAGTGGGTTGCCCCGTCCTCAGCCGACACGATTGACGTCATCGATTCCTCGACGGAGAAGCTGTATTTCAGCATCGCTGAGGCCCGTGCAGCTGACATGGACCGCGCAGTCGGCGCCGCCCGCCTCGCCTTTGACGAGGGTCCCTGGCCGCGGCTCACGCACGCCCAACGCGCCGAGTACCTGCGTGCACTCGGCAAGGAGCTCGCCACCCGGGCCGACGTCCTGGGCGACATCTGGCCGCGTGAATCCGGTGTCTTGGCACGCATCGCCGGACCCGCGAGCGCGGGTGCCGCCTCGGCCTTCGACTACTACGCCGACCTGGCGAGCACCTATCCCTTCGAGGAGCCCGCACAGCCTTCCCTCGGCGGCAAGTTCGGGCTGCTGGTACGCGAGCCCGTCGGGGTGGTGGGGGCGATCATCCCCTGGAACGCCCCGCTGTCGCTTGCCATCTACAAGCTGGCTCCGGCGTTCCTCGCCGGCTGCACCGCCATCCTCAAAGCCTCCCCGGAGGCCCCCGGTTCGGCGTACATCCTGGCTGAGGTCGCTGAGGCAATCGGACTGCCGCCGGGTGTCCTGAACGTCGTCACCGCCGACCGCGAGGTCTCCGAACTGCTGGTTCGCGACCCGCGAGTCGACAAGATCGCGTTCACCGGGTCGACGGCGGCCGGCCGGCGTATCGCCTCGATCTGCGGCGAGCGCATCGCCCGCTACACCTTGGAGTTGGGCGGCAAATCCGCCGCCGTCATCCTCGACGACGCTGACCTGACCGCGACCGCGATGACGATCGCGGGGGCCGAATGCTTCCTTTCCGGCCAGGTCTGCTCCTCCCTGACTCGTCTGGTCATCAGCCGCAGCCGGCACGACGAATTCGTCGAAACGCTTGGCGGGATGTTCTCTCAGGTGAAGGTCGGCGACCCCTTCGACGACGCGACGCAGATGGGACCGCTGGCGATGGCTCGCCAGCGCGACCGGGTCGAGGGTCTGATCGCCACCGGCATCGACGAGGGCGCCAAGCTGGTCACCGGCGGCGGACGGCCCAAGGACCTCGACGTCGGCTACTACATCGAGCCGACGGTCTTTGGAAACGTCGACAACTCCTCCACGATCGCCCGCGAGGAGATCTTCGGCCCGGTACTCAGCGTCATCCCGGCAGACGATGAGGCGCAGGCGGTGCGCATCGCCAACGACACGATCTACGGCCTCAACGCCTCGGTCTTCACCAACGACGTCGACCGCGCCCGCGAGGTCGCCGGGCAGCTCCGCTCCGGCACCGTCGGCCACAACAATTTCCGGACTGATTTCGGGATCGCGTTCGGCGGGTTCAAGCAATCTGGCATCGGACGTGAAGGCGGCCGCGAAGGCGTCCTCCCCTACCTCGAGACCAAGACGGTCATCCTCGAGGGCACGCCCTCCAAGTACCTCAAGTAGGCCGGAGAACGCCATAACAGGCTGACCACACCTGCGCTACACGGGGCTGGTTCCCAGAGGTATCGCAGCGGGCTCGCAGGCACCCTTCCTAGCTTCGTGCTTGGCTCCGCAATCGGCGCGGAGCGTTGTGAAGGGTCCTGCCATGACCGCTTTCTGGATGTTTGTCGCTGTCGCTGCCGTCGTGACTGTGATGGGTGCAGTCGCCTTCAACGGCCTGGCTCGGCGCCGGAAGCGGATGAACGCGGCATGGGTCGATATCGACGCGGAGCTCAAGCACCGGCACGAGCTCGTCGCCAGTCTCATCAACACGGTGCTTGCCGTCGCGGCTCCGAAGGGCGACGTCCTTGGGCCGGTGTCGCAGGCGCGCCGGGATGCCGTCATCGCTGGAGCGACCGGCGATCCGGCGCGAATCTCCTCAGCCGAGAACATGCTCAATGCCTGCCTCCGCAGCCTTCTCGAGTGGACGCAGGACCATCCCATGCTGATCTCGGCGACCGCTTTCACTGCGACCCGAGACGAGCTCAAGGCATCGGGCAGCCGGCTCCTGCCGCTGTGCGACCGGTTCAACTCGGCAACCAAGGGGTACGACAGCGCGATCGGCCGCTTCCCGCGGTCCCTGATCGCGCGTGCGTACGGTTTCGGCCGGATCTCCCAGTACCGGGTGGACGACGTGGACCGCCCGCCCACGCACACCGTCGCAGCAGAGTCGCTCGCAAAGCAGGCACCCGCGGCGGAGTCACTCGCGACGACGCGATAGCGAGCGGGAGGCCCGACCGGGAGCTATACATTCGGCCTCATGGACGAGGCACGAGACGAGCGCCTTGCACGGGCGACGTCAGCTTGGCAGCAGTGGTGCGCCACCCTGGAACAGGTTGGCACGGCCGCCCTCGCCAAGACCATTACCGATGAGGACATCGACTTCGCCGAAGGCCTGCGCCACCTCACGCGGATGGCTCGGCTCACGCTCGCGGGCGGCATGGAAAACAACGACCCGCTGCACCCATTCTTCGACCGTTCGCTCGGGCCAACCCTGAAAATGGGCGGTGACAATCCCGCCGGGCTCTACCTGTCCGCCCCGATCAACGGCACCGATACGTACCGGATCATGGGCACGCGCGGATCGGCTACCTGGATCTCGTTCATGGCCCAGCGCAGCCACGGTTGCTTCGCGGCCGGGCTGGGGGTCTTCGGCGACTCCATCTTCACCGAGCTCGAGACCAACGACGACGGCAGCTTCGAGCTGACCTTGTCGCCCGAAAAGCATCCCGGAAATTGGATCGAAACCGACCGCTTCTCCGCCAGGCTCATGGTCCGGCAATTCTTCGGCGACTGGGGTGACGTGCGGCCGATGGACCTCACCATCGAAAACCTCAGCCGCAGCGATGAGCCGAAAGCGATCCTGGGCCTGTCGGCGGCGATCGATGACCTGGCGCGCAGTGCTCAGAGCCTGCAGACATTGCTGCCCGCCATGCAATCGGAACTGGCCGCAAAGGGCGACTCGATCAACACCTTCGCCATCGACATCGGCGACGCCACGGAGAGCTACGGCGGAGTGCCCGGTGGAAATGCCGTCACCATGCGTTGGCGCCTTGCGGCGGACGAAGCACTTGTGGCCACGGTGCGCCCGCCCATCCCCTGCGCCTACTGGGACGTCCAACTCGGCAACGTCTGGTACGAGAGCTGGGACTACCGCCACTTCCTCTCGGGCATCGTCCACACGCAGGCAACTCTGAACGACGACGGTTCGGCAACGATCGTGCTCAGTGAGCGCGACCCGGGAACGGCGAACTGGGTGCAGACCTGCGGCCACCGTGAGGGGCATCTAGCCGTGCGCTGGCAGCTGACCGACGGCCAACTGCCGCTGCCGGCGTGCCGCGTGATCAAGGTCGACGACGTCAGGACAATCACGGGCCTGCCCCCGGTGAGCGCCGGCGAACGCCGAGCGCAATACCGGGCGCTCAGAGCTGCGACTGAAAGGCGTTTTCGACCATGACCGAGTCTTTGGACATCGAGATCACCGATCCGGAATACGGAAGGCTGGTGTTCGCCGCGACGGCCGCGGGACCTGCTGACGGCGACCTGGTGCTGCTGCTGCACGGCTTTCCGCAGACCAAGCTCTCGATGCGGTCGCAGGTGGCAGCGCTGGCGGCTGCCGGCTACCGAGCCGTCGCGTTCGATCAGCGGGGCTATTCACCCGGCGCCCGGCCGATGGAGGTCGAGGCGTATCGAACAGACCGGCTGACGGGCGACGTGCTGCGTGTCGCCGACGCTTTGGGTGCCTCGCGATTTCATCTCGTCGGGCACGATTTCGGAGCTGTCGTCGGATGGCAGCTGGCGTGCCGCCATGGCGAGCGGCTGGCGACTTACACCCCGTTGTCGGTCGGACACCCGATGGCCTACGTGGAGGCGGCCGCCCTACCCGACGGCGACCAGCAGTCGCGTTCGGGCTATTTCGAGTGGTTTCGCAAGCCCGAGACCGACACCGAGCTCGGAAACTACGAGCGGCTACACGCGCTGTATGTCGCGGCCGGACTCGGCGACGACGAGCCGGCGGCTCACGCGAGGGCTCTGGGCCATCCGGAAACCATGCGGGCCTGCCTGAACTGGTATCGGGCCAGCGGCATCCATCAGATCACCGACCTGCGACCCGTCACGGTGCCAGTGCTTTTCATCTGGTCGACAGAGGACCCTGCGCTCGGCCCTGCCAGTGCTTACGGAACCGAGCGCCACGTGGCCGGGCCCTACCGGTTCGAGATCCTCGAAGGCATCGACCACTGGCTGCCCGAACACGCCACCGAACGCGTTAACGAGCTGCTTGTCGAACACTTGGCGGCTTACCCGGTCTGAGGGGCCGCCTCGTAGCCGAATGTGGAATTCGTCACATTCGGTTTAACGAGCAATCCACCTTTCCTGACGCTCGGGTTCCCGCTGTTCAACGAGCTCCTGGTGCCCATGGCCAAGAAGGACTACTGGAACACCCAGGTGCCCCACCACGACGCGCAGTTCGCGGCCGGAGTGACCAAGCCGGAGCTCGCCGGACTGCTGCCGATCCTGTACCCGGGAGTCTTCCCCGCGCTCGCTGCCTACAAGAAGCCGCGAGCCGACCTGGAGGCCATCATCCTGACCGGAATACCGAAGGGCATCATCCCTGGTTTCCAGAACAACACCGGGCCCGTGCTCGCCGACATGCTGCGGCTGAACCTGGCAATCCCGCCCGCCAAGAGCCCGGACCCGTTGGGGCTCATCAAGGGTGACGCGGCAGGATTCCCCAACGGCAGAAGGCTTTTTGACAACGTCGTCGCGGTTGAGCTGCGAGCGGTCGCGGGAGCCTTGATCCCGCTGGTCGACAAGTCCTTCACACCAGACGGAGCTGCCGGCCTGCTGACAGACGGGACCAGTAACACCAATGCGCCGTACGGCACCCAGTTCCCTTACGTCGGCACCCCGGCGAGTGGCTACGCGACCGTCGAAGCCGTCCCGCACGTCTCCTGACCGACGGCTGGATACCGAGCGAGTGGGAGCGAACATGGAAGACAACACTCACGCCGGACAAGGGCCGGTCGTGCTCGACATCGGCGGCGACATCGGTGCTCTCATCGTCGCGATGCCCTCCGAAATGGAGGGCATCGAGATCGAGGTCAGTTCTTGCGGAGCGCGCCCTGCGGGGCACGTGCCTCATGTGGCGGTGGTGGGCCGGCCCACCCAGAACGGCATTCACTACTCCGCCGTCTTTCCCAACCTCGACGAAGGCGATTACGACCTCAACCAACGCCACCACCGGGAGGTCGCCTTGACCGTCACCGTCACCGGGTCCGAGGTGATGTTGGCCGACTGGCCGGCGGCTGCTCCGGCGGCGCTCGCCGGCTAGCCGGGTCTTCCGGTCGTGGCAAGAGCGGAATGTGGGGAGGCTACGATTCTGCTGCCATGACCGTCCCGCTGCGCTTGCCCGGAGCTGTCGCCGTCATCACCGGCGCCGGCAGCGGCATCGGACGGGCGGCGGCCCTGACGTTTGCCCAGCGCGGAGCGAAGCTCATCGTCAGCGACGCGAACCCCGAACGCGCTTCCGCCGTCGCGGCGGAGATCCGCCGGCTCGGAGGTCAGGCAGTCGGACTGCACTGCGATGTCACCGATCAGCAGGACGTGGAGCGGCTTCGCGACGCCGGCCTGACCGAGTACGGCCGCATCGATCTGGTGATGAACAACGTCGGGGTCATTGCGATGGGCCCACCGGAGACGCTGCCGCTGGCGGAGTGGCAGCGCGTCATCGACATCAACCTGCTCGCCATGGTGCGCAGCAATCTCGTCTTCCTTCCTGGCCTGATCGAGCAGGGAAGCGGCCACGTCGTCAACACCGCCTCGATGTCAGGTCTGCTGGCGCACGGCTACGACCGTCTCCCCTACGTGACGACCAAGCATGCCGTGGTCGGCATGTCAGAATCGCTGGCGCTCTACCTCGCGCCCAAAGGCATCGGAGTCACGTGCCTGTGCCCCTCGGGAGTCGTCACGAACATCGTGGAGCAGATCAGCTTCTTCGGACCGGCAAGCACGCCACGCACGCCCGACTACCCGATCGTCGAGGCCGAGGTGGTGGGAGAACTGCTGGCCGACGCGGTCGAGAGCGGCCGCTTCCTGGTGCTGACCGCCCCGGGAGTTCACGACGAAATGGTGGAGCGGGTTCGCGACATCGACGCCTACCTCGACCGGCTGAGCTAGCTCCTGGTTCTGCGTCAGCGCAGTGGACGACCCCAGTCGGAATGGTCTCGAAGCTGCGCCTTGCTCACCTTGCCGCCGGGGCCTCTCGGGAGCGGTTCGCTCTGGATCACCACGTACTGCGGCACCTTGAAGTCGGCCAACAACGGTGCGGCGAACGACACCACGTCCTCGGGCGAGAGACGGCAACCCTCACGCGTGACGATGACGGTGCCGACCTTCTCTCCCATCATGTCGTCAGGCACGCCGACAACCGCCACCTCCGCGACGGAAGGGTGGGCGGCCAGGGCATTTTCGACCTCGATGCAGTAGACGTTTTCGCCGCCGCGGTTAACCGTGTCCTTCAGCCGGTCGACGATAACCACGAAGCCCTGGTCGTCAATGCGTGCGAGGTCGCCGGTGTGCAACCAGCCGCCTCTGAAGACCGCCGCCGTTGCGGTCGGATTCTGCCAATAACCTACGGACACCGAAGGGCTGCGGACCAGCAACTCCGCGACCCCGTCGACACCTGGATCCAGTAAGGCGAGATCTGCGCCGGGAGCCGCCAGCCCGACACTGTCGCTGTGGCTGATCGCGTATTCATGAGGCAGGGAACACACGCTGCCGCCGGATTCAGTGAGGCCGTATCCAGGACCAAGCCTGGCTCCAGGGAATCCGGCCGCGATGCGTGCGACCTCGTGCGGCGGGGTCGGCGCCGCGCCATAGCCCACCCAACGCACGTCTTCGTTCGGCGTGAAGGCGGGGTGGCGCAGGGCCTGCCAGTAGATAGCGGGCACCGCCACGAGCTGATTGATGCGCTCCCGGCTGATGGCCTCCAGCCAGCGGTGAACGTCGAAGCTCGGCATGATCACCGCGGTGCCGCCGGTCCAGAGGGTGGGTAGCAGCTGGTTGGCCGAACCCATGACGTGGAAAAGCGGGGCCGCGACCAAGCTCCGGACCTCGCCGAAGGGCAGCCCGAGCTCTCGCTTCACCACTTCAGAAGCCACGCACAGATTCTCGAAGGTGAGCATGGCGCCCTTGGGCGCGCCAGTGGTTCCGCTCGTATAGATGATGCAGGCAACGCTTTCGGCGGTGACGCGAATCATCCACATAGGGACGACCGGCGGGCAGCGGCTGCCCGGAACGCAACGCCAGCGAGGCACCCGAATCCCGTAACACATAGGTGCGTTCCACCGGGGCCAGCCTGGTGTTCACCGGAACAGCCACGGCGCCCGCCATCATCGTCCCGAAGAACGCGAGGCACCAGTCAATGCCGTTGCCCATCGTGAGCGCTACGCGCTCCCCCGCGACGACGCCCGCCTCACGGAGACCGCCCGCCACCCGGGCCGCCCCGTCCCACAGTTCCCGGTAGGAAAGTCGACCGCCGCCGAGCTCCACCACCGCTTCCTGGTCCGGGACCAAACTGCACACCTGGCGCAGGAAGTCCGGCACCGTCGCCGGCAGCCCGGTGAAGCGTGCCGCACCGCCGGAATCTCGCACGATGCCGGTCTCATCGAAGGGTCTGATTCGGGTCATCGAGGTCACCAGTCCAACCCCCGCCATGAAACCCCCAGTCAAGATGGTCGAAACTTCGAATAATCGTCTGTATCTTTAAGCTATGATGCTGCGATATCCGGCAGATGTCGAGACCTTCCGCGAGGAGGTTCGACAGACCATCCGCGAGGAGCTGCCGAGCGATTTCGCCGGGGTCGGCAGCATCACCGACCAGGCGAAAGCCACGGCATTCGTCGAGGCCTGGCGCGCCACGCTGTATCGCCGCGGGCTGCTGGGCATCACCTGGCCCAAGGAGTACGGCGGTCGCGAACTCTCACGTTTGCATCAGGTTGTGCTGGTCGAGGAGCTGGCTCGGGCAGGGGTTCCCTATGGCGCCCCCTATGACACCTACTCGCTGAAGATGCTGGGCAACACGCTGGTGCGCTACGGGTCAGAGGCCCAGAAACTGCGCTTTCTGCCCGCCATCCTGTCCGGTGACGAGCACTGGTGTCAGGGCTATTCCGAGCCCGACGCCGGGTCTGATCTCGCGGCGTTGCGTACCCGGGCGGTGCCGGACGGCGATGAGTGGGTGATCGACGGGCAGAAGATCTGGACCTCGCACGCCTTCGACGCGCAATGGTGCTTCGTGCTCGCCCGCACGACCCCAGGCGCCAGCGGACACCGCGGAATCTCCTTCCTGCTCGTGCCGATGGAGCAGGACGGCGTCGAGGTGCGTCGCATTCGCCAGATGACCGGCGAAAGCGACTTCTGCGAGGTGTTCTTCACCGGAGCCCGCACTGCTGCGGACAACGTGGTCGGAGAAGTCGGTGACGGATGGCGGGTGGCGATGAGCCTGCTCGGTCACGAGCGGGGCGAGGAGGCGGCAACGAATCCGCTGCTCTTTCGGGCCGAACTCGACAGGCTCATCGTGCTGGCCCGCGAGCGAGGCCTTACCCAGGATCCGGTGGTTCGCCAACGGCTGGCTGACGCGCTGGTCAGGGTCGAGGTCATGCGAACCTTGGGCCTTCGCGTCCTGTCCGGCGTGGCTTCCGGCGGCGAACTCGGCGCCGCCGCCTCCGTATCCAAGCTCTACTGGAGCGAGTACCACCAGCTGGTCACGTCATTGGCCGAAGACCTGCTGGGAATGGATGGGCAGATCCTTTACGGCCGGGGTCCTTTGCGCACCTACCGCGCCGACGATCAAGGCGTGCCTCCGGATTCGACGGCCTCCTGGGCCGGGGTCTGGATGAACGCGGTGGCCGGCACGATCTATGCCGGCACCAGCGAGGTGCAACGCAACATCCTTGCCGAGTCGGTGCTCGGGCTGCCGCGGGAACCCCGGGTGCAGCCGGCGAGTAGCTCACGCCCGGCGTGAACCGCCGCTCGCGGTGAGAGGTCAGCGGCCGACGAACACTGCCTTGCCCGGTCCGCTCTCGCGGAAGCTGGCCATCCCGATCTCGCGGTCACGGGTGCCGAACAACGTCACGAAGTGCGCCCGTTCCACCGCGAGCCCCGACTCCAACGGCAGTTCCAGTCCCTCATCCACGGCCAACTTCGCCGCCCGTAGGGCGAGCATCGGCCCCTGCGCGAGGCTCGCCGCCAACTCGTGGGCCCGCTCGTAGACCTGATCATCGGACACGACCTCGTCGACGAGACCGATCCGCAGCGCCTCCTCGGCACCGACCTGGCGACCGGTGAAGAGCAGGTTCTTGGCCACCGAAGGTCCGGTGAGGCGAGCCAGCCGCTGGGTGCCCCCACCGCCCGGGATCACCCCGAGCGCGATCTCCGGGAGCCCGAGTCGCACCCGGTCGCCGGCGATGCGAAAGTCGCAGCCCAGCGCGATCTCCAGACCGCCGCCAAGCGCGTACCCGTTGATGGCCGCGATCGTGGGCTTTCCGATCCCAGCCGCCGCCCCGAGGCTGCTCTGGAGCTGCTCGACCTGCCCGGCCATCTCGGCCAGGCTCAAGCTTTCGAGCTCGCCGATGTCAGCACCCGCAGCGAAGTGCTTGGGTCCGCCGTAGACCACCACGGCGCGTACCTCGTCGGACTCCGCAGCCTGCCGGCACAGTGCGACCAGTTCTTGACGCAGCTGGGAATTGAGAGCATTGACCGGGGGCCGGTTCAGGCGCAAGGTGCCGACACCGTCCTGTACCTGGAGAGTTACCAACGGTTCACCGGTCATGGGATCTCCTTGTGACGCGAATGTGGAATCATCTTACTTCGATGATTAATTGAGGGGAGGTTCCTCGTGACGAGACCGGCGCTGCTCGCCGCCGACACGCGGCCGCCGCTCGATGACCGGAGTATCGGCGCCGTTCTTCGCGACCAAGCCGCTGCCCGAGGCGAAGCGACCGCGCTGTGCTGGCTCGCCGAAGACGGGCAACTCGCCCAGCTTTCCTACCGGGAGCTCTACCGGGCGGCCTCGGCGCTGGCATCCCGGTTCCGGTCGGAGCTTTCGCCGGGCGCGCGGGTCGCGGTGTGGGCGACCAATGCCCCGGAGTGGGTGGTTCTGGAATACGCCGCCGCTCTCGCCGGTGCAATTCTCACGCCGATCAATCCGGCGGTGACCGACGCGGAACTGCTCGCACTTGTCACCCAGTCCGAGCCCACCCTGCTCTACGCGGCGACCGAGTTTCGCGGGAGCAGCCCGCTGGACAGAGCCCGCGACGTGACCTCTGGCCTTGCCATCGAGATCCGCCCTCTCGAGGAGGCATTGGCAACGGAGTACCTAGCCGTCGAAAATCCGCTGCCGGACGTCGAGGCACAGGCGCCCTTTCTGTTGCAGTACACCTCCGGGACAACCGGCCGTCCCAAGGGCGCCCTGCTGTCGCATTCAGCCGCCTACAACGCTGCCCGCTTCAGCGCAGAACGGCTCGGTCTCACCGCGGAGGACGTGTGGCTGTGCCCGTTGCCGCTCCACCACGTCGGCGGCAGCGTGTGCATCCTGCTGCCGATGCTGAGCGTCGGCGGCGCGGTGGCGCTGGCCGGTGGCTGGGACGTCGAGCAGGTCGTCGAACTCGTGGCCGCCAGCCGAAGCACCGTCATCGGAGCGGTGCCGACCATGATGATCGACCTGGCCGGCCATCCCGGCGCCGCGGACGGCCGGCTCGCAAGCCTGCGCATCCTGCAGGGCGGCGGGTCGACCGTGGCCCCGGCTCTCATCAGCCGTATCGAGTCGGTGCTGGGGGTCTGCGTGGTCGTCGCCTACGGCCAGTCCGAGGCACCTGTCACGATCAGCTGCCGGCCGGATGACTCCGCCGAGGACAAGGCCCTGACCATCGGGAGCCCGTTACCGCATCGCGAGGTCCGGATCGCCGATCCGTTGACCGGTGACACCCTCGCTCTGGGTCAGGTGGGCGAGCTGCAGATCCGTTCCCCGTTGTCGATGAGCGGCTGCTGGCGCGATCCCGACGCCACGGCCGCCGCGATTGACCAGAACGGTTGGCTGCACAGCGGGGATCTGTGCTCTCTCGACGAACGCGGCATGCTCCGTATCCACGGTCGCCATCGTGATCTGATCATCCGGGGCGGGGAGAACGTCTTTCCGGCGGACGTCGAAGAAGTGCTGCTGCGCCATCCCGGCGTCAGTGACGTCGCGGTCGTCGGTGCACCGAGTGAGCGGTGGGGCGAGGAGCCGGTGGCCTTCGTGCGGTCGAAGGCGGGCACCACGGTCGATTCCGAGGAGCTGGACACCTGGGCCCGCGACCGGTTGGCGGGCTACTGCCGACCGCGGCGTTGGATCTTCGTTGCCGACCTGCCGTTGACCGCCTCCGGAAAGGTACAGAAGTACGTGCTGCGCGAGGCGTTGAGGCAAGGCGACGAGGCTTTTCTGTGACGGCAACGGCGCCCCATCACCCTTGACTCGACGCTCCCGCGAGTCAAGAGTAACGGTAGATGAATTACCGATTTTTGGCTGGAGATCCTCGCATGGCAGAGCTTGCTGGCCTACTGGTGTCAGGCGGCACGGTGGTGGACGGAGACGGCACCCCCGGCCGCCGGGCTGACGTCCGAGTCCGGGATGGCAGGATCGCCGAAATCGGCGAGGGACTCGCGCCGGACGGCGAGCAGGTGATCGATGCCGGCGGCGCCGTCATCGCTCCGGGTTTCATCGACAACCACACCCACGTCGATCCCTCCCTGTGGTGGGACAGCTCGTGCGACCCGATGCCACAGCATGGCGTGACCACCGTGCTGATGGGCAATTGCTCGCTGTCCCTGGCCCCGGTGCGCGCCGCCGATCGAGCGGGAGTCACCAGCCTCTTCTGCTACATCGAGGACCTTCCCGAGTCAGCCTTCGATTCGGCGATCCCCTGGACCTGGGAGACGTGGAAGGACTACCACGCCGTCGCCTCGGAGCGCGGCTTCAGCGTCAACGCCAGTGGCTACGTCGGCCACACACCGTTGCGCCTCTTCGTGATGGGCCAGGAGTCGTGGGAGCGGCCAGCCACCGCGCAGGAGCGTCAGCAGATGGCCCGGGTGCTCGATGAAAGCCTCGCAGCGGGTGCACTCGGCCTGTCCACCTCGATGGGCTTCGATGAGGATCGGGACAAGCGGCCGGTTCCCAGCCGGTTGGCGGACGACACGGAACTGGCAGCGTTGCTGGACGTGGTTGCCACTCACCGCCGCACGGTGCAATTCATCCCCGATCAAACGGGTGGACGAGCGATGCGCGCCGACGTCGAACGCATGGCGGGACTGTGCGGACCTCGCAGCCTGGCCCACACGTGGATCGGCATCTTCCACGACGAGAACCACCCCGACGCTGCGATCAGGATGCTGGACCACGCCCATGGCCTGCAGCAGCAAGGAATCAACACGCTGCCCCAGATCTCGCCGCGGACGCTGGACATCCGGGTCAATTGGGCCGGAGGGATGTCGTGGTTCACCCTCGCCGAGGGCTGGCACAAAGCCGTCCAAGCAGGACCGGAAGAAAAGCGTCGGCTGCTCTCGGATCCGCAGTGGCGAGCCGTCGCCCGCGAAGAGTGGGACCGGGTGCCGCGCACCATGATTCCGCACAAGCATCTCGACCGGCTCCGTCTGGTGGAGGTCCGGCGGCCCGAGCTGTCGCCGTGGGTGGGCAAGACGCTCGCCGACCTGGTCGCCGATCGGGGCGGGCATCCGTCCGACGTGCTGGCCGATTGGGTACTGGAGAACGACCTCGACCCGGGACTCGTCGGTGTGGGCGTCGCCAACAGCGATCCTGACGGGGTCGCCGCGACCCTCACGCATCCGGCGTCGTTCCTGGGCAACAGCGACGCGGGCGCACACCTGCAGATGATGTGCGCGACCGGCGACAGCACGCTCCTGCTGACGCGTCATGTCCGCGATCGCGGCGATCTCAGTCTCGAGTCCGCCGTGCACAAGCTGACCGGTCGCCAGGCCGACGCTTTCGGCCTGACCGACCGGGGACGGCATCCGGGTCGGAGCCATCGCTGATCTGACCGTCTTTGATCTCGATGAGCTCTGCTGGGACACCGACGTGTTCGTCGACGACCTACCCGAGGGTGGCCGTCGATTGCGGCGACCTGCCGGGGGCTACCGCTACACCGCCGTCGCCGGGCAGATCACCCAGGAGGACGGCACGATCATGCCAGGCGCGACCCGGCCGCTTCTTGGCCCTGAACTGACCCTCGCGTTCAGGTGACGGTGCGGCCGCCGTCCACCACGAGCTGCTGACCCGTCACGTAGCTCGACGCGTCCGAAAGCAGAAACTGCACGGCGCCGACGATCTCGGCCGGTGTCCCGGCGCGTTTGAGTACCAGGCGGTCGGCGAAAAAGTCGGGCGGAGTGGAGGTCCCGTCGATCATTTCGGTGGGAAACATCCCGGGTGCTACGGCATTCACCCGGACCCCGTAGCGGCCCCATTGGACTGCCTGCTCGCGGGTGGCGTGCGCGAGTCCGGCCTTTGCCGCGCAGTAGCCCGCGCTCGGGACCGTAGCGCCCGTCGCCACCACCGCCGACATCGACGTGACGTTGACGATCGACCCGCCTCCTCCGTCGCGCATCGCCTGCGCGCAGCGCCGGGCCAGGTCCATCGGCGCGACCAGGTTGATCTCCAGCATGGTGCGGATGTCCTCGGCGGTCTCCTTCAAGGCAGGTACCGCATTGAGCACACCGGCGTTGTTCACCAGGCCGTCGACGCGGCCGAAGTGCTCCAGCGCCGCAGCGACGCAGCCCTCGCGGGTCTCGTCGGCGAGCAGATCGCCTGGCACCGCCACTGCACGCGCACAGCGGGTCGCCACGGCGTCCAGGCGGTCCTTGCGACGACCGGTGAGGACGAGCCGGGCGCCGGCAGCGTCGAGCCCCTGCGCGAGCCAGGCACCGAGTCCCGAGGTGGCGCCGGTGATGATGACGACACGATCGCGCACGTCGAAATGGGCTTCGGGGGCGATTTCAGTCACTCCAAGAGCCTACTTTTCCGGTAGATGATTAACCAGCTTCTGCGGTCATCCCATGGCGGCCTGGGCGTCCCATATTCGGTGCAGGCGACGCCGCGTGCCGTCGAGCCAGCCGTCGTAGTCCGTCGCCTTGCGCAGGAACGACTGGCCGACCCGGGGGTGCGGCAGCACCAGGAAATGGCCCGCCAGCAGTCCCTCGATGGCCTGAGCCGCTACATCTGCGGGCAGCAGCACCTCGCCGAGCTGCTCGGCGATTTCGGCAGGGACGGTGGTCGGTATCGGCTGGTCCGGCGAAAGGCCGAACATGCCGGTGTAGACCGCGTTCGGGCACAGGCACGTCACGCCGATGCCGTCGTCGCCGATACCGCAGCGAGAGCCACTCGGCGAACCCGAGCGCGCCATGCTTGGTCAGCGTGTAGCCCGGGCCGGAAGGACCCGTGATCAGGGCCGCCGAGGAGATGGTCTGCAGCAGCTTCCCGCTGCCGCGCTTGCACATTTCGGGTACGACGAGCCGGGCTGCCCACACGTGAGCGAGCAGGTTCACGTCCACGATCTGCCGCCAGGCATCGATGTCCTGTGCCAGGTCGCCGGGCGCAGGATCGCTGAAGCCGGCGTTCGAGCAGAAGACGTCAATCGGGCCGTACGCCGCGACAGCCGTCTCGACGAGGCGCGCCATCGCCGCCGGATCCCCGACGTCGCATGCCACGCCCAGCCCCCCGATTCCCTCCGCGGTGTTCGCCGCCCAGTCGCGCTCCCGGTCAGCCACCGTCACCCGGGCGCCGCCGGCAGCGAAAGCCTCCGCGAGCGCCTTGCCAATACCGTTGCCGCCGCCGGTGACGACGACGTGCTGGCCGGTGAACGTGCTCTCGTCCATCTTCACTTCCCCGCCATCAGGGCCGTCGGAGCGGCAGGTTCTGTATCGCGGTCCGGGGTCGCGGTCTTGGTCGCGGATGGCACCTGCTGACGCGAGTCGCTCGAAGTAGCGGCGGAGTCGATGTTGGGCAAGTCCCGCATCTCCGGCGACCATGGCCTCCACGATCTGCTCGTGACGCCGGAGCAACCATTCGCGGTCGGTGTCGCGCAAGACCGGATGTCCGTGCTTGAGCGTGAGGGTCAGAACAACCTGAAGAAAGAGCTCCAGCGCTGGATTTTCCGACATTCGTCGCGATCTCGGCGTGCAGGCCGGACCGGCCGTCCGGACCACCGGGAAGGGCTTGCTCCCGCTCGTGCGCCACGGCACCACGAAGGCGCGCGATGCCCTGCTCGTCGAGATTGCGCACGACGACCTCCACCGCCGCGAGTTCGAGTGCGGACCAGGCGGCAAAGAGATGCTCCCCGCGAACTCCTCGGTGATCGAGGAAGACCCGGGCGCTGCGCACGACCGAATCAGGATCGGGCGCCGTGACGACGAGTCCGCCTCCTGGTCCCGGACGCCGGCGGGCCACCCCCTCGAACTCCAAGAGCCGCACCGCCTCGCGCAACACTGAACGTCCGACTGCGTAACGCTTCTGAAGTTGCTCCTCCGAGCCGAGCACTTCACCGACGGGCCAGCCCGCGGAGATGACATCTTGATGGATCCGGCGGGCGACCCTCACCGCGAGCGGACCACGCTCCGAAGACTCATCCTCAACAGGGGGCAGGTATTCGGCGACCATGCGTCAGCACGCTAGAACAAGGTGCTGCTCATCAGCAAGGTGCTGGGAATGAAAGGTGCGAAGAAGATTGTATTCAGGTGCAGGTTTTCGACGGAAATCGGCCGAGCTTCGGCTCAGGGGTCATTAAGCTAACGGAATGAACTCGATCGGGCGGGTGGCGCTGGTGACCGGGGGTAGCCGCGGCCTCGGGGCCGCCATCACCCGGTCGCTCGCTTCCGCCGGCGTTCACGTGGCAATTGCTTATGTCAGCAACGCCACCGCGGCGCAGGAGTTGAAGGCCGAAGTCGAGGGCACCGGCGGGTCGGTCTCGCTGCACCAGGGCAACGTTGGCCGGCCAGCGGCCTGCCAGTCGATCGTCGCCGACGTGCAGCGGCTGGCGGGGCGGATCGACCACCTGATCTGCAACGCGGGAGCGCTGCACGAAAGCCCGCTCGGGGAGACCACCGACGAGCAATGGCGAACCGCCGTCGATGTGAACCTGTCGTCCGCCTTCTACCTGACGCGCGCCGTCCTGCCCCCCATGCTGGCGGAAGGCTTCGGTCGGATCGTCTACGTCAGCTCCGTCACCGCCGTGATGGGCAGCCCGGTCGAGGCCGCCTACGGAGCCGCCAAGGCCGGCCTGATGGGACTCACGCGATCCGTCGCGCGCGAGGTCGCGCGGAAGGGCATCACCGTCAATTGTGTGATCCCCGGCGTCTTCGACACTGACATGACCGCGTCCATGCCGGTGAGCAGTCAGGAGGCGATCCGGCGGCTGATCCCGCTGGGCCGCCGCGGAGACCCGGGCGAGCTCGCCCATGCGGTGCAGTTCCTGGTGGATGATCGGGCGTCGTATGTGACAGGCAGCATCGTGACCGTCGACGGCGGCCTGTCGATGGGTGGCTGAGGAGTTGACGGTCAGGATCGCTGCATCCGGGTGACCTGACGGAATCGCTCCTGCAAAGCTTGCTCCCGTTCGAGCGGCCCCACCCACGCCGTGGTCACCGGAAGCGCATCGGCAAGGTCGATGATCCGCATCCGCCGGCAACATGGGGACGGGGTGGCCCGGCACCGTCGAGGGCGCGGCCGGCTCGTCCCAGGTGGCCATCCAGTCGTTGACGGTGGTAGCGAGATCCCGATGGGCGTCTTTGGCGGCGGACACCCGGCCCTGCGGAGCGCTGAGCCGGACATGAATGGCGCCTTGCCGATGACCCATGGTGTCGAGCCAGTTCGGCGCGCCGGGGTCGGTGGCGGCGACGACAAGGCGCAGCATCCCGTCCGGGTCGATGCGGCCTTGCGCCTTGTTCAGGCTCGTCTGACGGTTGGCGAAATCGAGCGTGTTCCACACCGAGTTCGAGAGTTGGAAGCCCCAATAGTCGGCTCGCGGGGCGGGCGTCTCGATCAGCAGACACTCACCGGGGGCCAGATCCCAGAACGCGTGGTAGATGGTCGGCAGATCGCTGTCAGCCCGCACCGCCTGCGGTTTGAAGGCATTGGCGAAGTCGCGGATGGACGTCGACTGCATCCCGCCGAACATGCGAACGGTCTCGACGAGCCAGGCTCCGATGGCCTCGAGCTCTTTGGCTCACGCGGTCCGCCGACATCACCGGCCAGTCTCCCGGCGAGGCGTCGAGAGCCTCGATTTCCAGCGCTGCCGGTTCGGCGGTCTCCCAGTCGCCGAAGAATTCGCGAGTAAGCAGGTAGCTGGTGCCCGGCACCACCCGAAGCCAGTTGCCCGGATGGTCTTTCGGCCCGAACAACACCTCGAAGCTACCGTCAGGTTGGACGTCCAAGTGCCGCGTGAGCAACGATCCGGTCTGCCGGACGCCATCGAAGAATTCCAAGCTCATGAAGGGCGCATTGCCCAGCTTTCCGCTGACCCGGTAAGTGACGTCGTCGCGTAAGGAGACGGTTCGGTAGACCCCGTCGGGATTGCCGGCCCCATAGTCGAAAAGGTGGACCGGCCACGGTCGCGAGAAGACGGGCCGCTGGGGATCAGCCGATCCCAGCGTGCGCTCGAGTCCGAAGTAGAGCATCTGCAGCAGGCCGCGATAAGCACTCGCCCGGTCAACCGGACTCGGCGGCGTGACCTCGGCGGCGAGCTTGCCGGCCCGTCCCAACACCCCGAGCAGCCCCTGCCACTCCTCACCCGACATGACGCGTTCATCGGCTGGGTCGGCGGTGAGCAGATAGCTCGCCATGCTGAAGAACGACCAGTCGATGGCTGACTCGCCAGTCACACGCCGAACCTCTCGCAGTAGTCGGCGAACAGGTCGCGGATGTAGTCGGCGTCCACCCCGTAATCACTCAGCCGATAGGTCCACTTTCCGTGGCGGTCGGCCTGATTGGCCGGGTCGTCCAGCCACTGCCGGATGCGCTGCTCGTGCAGGTTTGTCATAGGGAGGTCAAAGTGGTCGTAGATCCCCCGGATCGTCTCCACCGGAGTACCGATCAGATCGGGGAACCGCACGTGACAGATCGCCGGATCTGCCGCCAGCGGGTTGTTCAGCGCACGATCGAGCATGTCGCGGTGGCGCGCGAGCCACGCGCGAGAGAATTCACCCCGGTCTCCGGTGGATCCACCAGTTCCTTCAGTGATCATGAACGTCACTTCCAGGAGCGACCCCATGACCTGGACGGGGTCACGATGCGCCCAGACGAGGTGCGCTTTCGGGTAGACCGCACGAAGTCCGCTGAGGGTGTACTGGTGGTCGACTCCCTTGAGCGCCCACCGCCTGGGCTCTCCCCCGTACTGCAACTGCTGAAGAAACGCCTTGTGAAAGCGGTACTTGGCGAGTTCGTCGCCGGTGGCGGACCAGCCGACTCCGAAAGGGATCTTCGACAGCTGGATCGGGTAGCAGTAGCTCAAGTCGTAGACGAAGAAGCTCTCGCACTCCATCAACGCCAATGCCCCCTGATCCCAGTAGGGATGCTGGGTGATGAAGCCCGGAATTGCGTCCAACCACTCCTGGATGTCGCGGTGACCCGCCTCGATGCGCGGATCATCGGCAGTGGCCATGGCCGGTGGCGGCGATGGTCGGGCTACCTCCCAGTAAGCAGGCGCCCGGGTCGCCGGATCCTCCGCGATCAACGAGTGCAGCATCGTCGTCCCCGAGCGTCCGAAGCCGAAGACGATGATCGGCTCGTCGACCCGCTCGTCGTCGATACCAGGGAATCTCTTGCGATCCTCGATCATCCGCAAGCGGCCGGCAAGCACCTCGATGAGCTGAGCATAGGCACCGGAGCGGTTTTCATCAGACAGGCTGACATTGGTGTTGAGCTGGTCGAGGATCGAGTCCAGAGCGGTGCGCAGCGGCCCGGCGCCGAAGTCTTCGAGTCCGGTCACTTTCCGCGCGGCGAGCAAGACCGCCGACGAGTCGAGCCTGTCGTGACTCATGAGCTGCGGCATCCGACGGCCCTCCTGGCTATTAGCTAACGAATTTAGCTAGTTGTACGAGATGGAGCAAGAGCCGATGCGGGCCAGTAACGGTCCTTGAGGCGATTCTTGAAGAGCTTGCCCGTATCGCTGCGCGGCAGTTCGGGGTCGAAGTCAACGGACCGCGGACACTTGTAACCGGCCAGCTGGGCTCGGCAGAAGTCCAGCAGCTCCCGCTCCAACTGCGGTCCGGCATCCTGCCAATTCACCGGCTGCACCACGGCTTTCACCTGCTCGCCGAAGTCCGGGTCAGGGATGCCCAGCACGGCCACGTCGAAGACCTTCGGGTGGGTGATGAGGACATTCTCGGCCTCCTGCGGGTAGATGTTCACCCCACCCGAAATGATCATGAAGGCCCTGCGGTCGGTGAGGTACAGGTAGCCATCCTCGTCGAGGTAGCCGACGTCTCCGACCGACGCCCAGCCCCGGCCGTTGATCGCCTCAGCGGTCTTGTCCGGGTCGTTGTGGTATTCGAACTGCACACCGCCGTCGAACCAGATCTGCCCGGTCGTGAGCGGCGGCACCTCTTGCCCGTTTTCGTCGACGATGTGTGGGGTGCCGAGCATCGCCCGGCCCACCGACCCGGGATGCTCCAGCCAGTCCGGGGCCGTGATGAACGTCGCGCCGGCACCTTCGGAAGAGGAGTAGAACTCCGAGATCAGCGGCCCCCACCAATCGATCATCTGACGCTTGATCTCGACCGGGCAGGGCGCCGCGGCGTGAATGACCGTCCGCAGGCTGCTGACATCCGCGGAGGCCCGGACCTCCGCGGGCAGCTTGAGCATGCGAACGAACATGGTCGGGACGAAGAGTGAGTGGGTGACCCGATATTCGGCGATGAGCTCGAGTGCCCGGGCGGCGTCAAACTTCTCCATCACGACGACCGTGCCGCCGAGTCGGTGTACCGCGGAGGACCAGAAGATCGGGGCCGTGTGGTAGAGCGGTGCGGGCGAGAGGTAGACGTCGCCTTCGCCGAAGCCGATGGCCCGCAGAAACGGGACGGCGCCGTCCGCGTCTGCCGAAATCGCCGCGTGTGACAGCGGCCGTTTGATGCCTTTCGGTCGGCCGGTGGTGCCTGAGGAGTATTGGAGCAGATCGCCCTCCTCTTCGTGGGCGACGCGTGAGGTCGGGTTGGTCCCCACCACCTCGTCGTAGGACTGCCAACCGGGTGAGACCTCGCCGATCATGAGTCGATGCCGCACGTGCGGCGCAACCTCGGGGGTGAGCTTTCCCGCGACTGATGCCAGTGCGGCGCTCGAGACGAGAACCTGGGCGGCCGAATCGTTGAGGATGTAGCAGACCTCATCGGCCGTCAGGTGCGAACTGATCGTGACGAAGTACAGGCCGATCCGCCGGGCACCCCAGCAGACCTCGTGGTAGCGCGCGTTGTTCTCCATGAACACCGCAATGACATCGCCCGGTCCGAAGCCGGCAGCGAGCAGAAAATGCGCGAACTGGTTTGAGCGCTCGTCGAGCTGCCGGTAGGTCACCACCTCCCCCTGGCCCATGATGACCGCCGGCCGGTCGGGAGCTGTCAGCCCAAAAGTCCCCGGATACACGCCATCTCCTTCGCTGAGGGACAGTTTCTGCTGCGGCTGCTGGTCTTTACTGAGGCGGCTTCGGGAAAGGCTCGACTCTGGCGCCGGAAACCGCGTCCGCATCGAAGTCCGGCGGCAGTGCCGCAAACTCTGGGGCGCGCTTCTCGCGGAAGCTCGCCACGCCTTCGCCAAGATCTGGCTGCGCATTCAGGTAGGTCATCGTGTGGAAGCTGCGACGCAGCCCCTCGTTGAACACGACGTCCATGTCGTCGTAGACCTGGCGGCGAATCATCGCCAGCGCCGTGGGTGCGCAGTTGACGGCGATATCGCGGGCGTAGGCCTGGGCCGACGAGAGCACCTCGGCGGGCTCGCAGACCCTGCTGACCAGTCCGATCCGCTGGGCCTCGTCGGCCTCGAAGACGCGGGCCGACAGCAGCAAGTCAAGGGCGTGCTCCACGCCGATCATGCGAGGCAGGATCCAAGCAAGGTTGTACTCGGCCGCGAGCCCGCGCCGAGCGAACGCGGTCGAGAAGCGCGCGCCCCTGGCGGCAAAGCGCACGTCGCATTGCAGCGCCTGGATGAGGCCGATGCCCGCGCACGCGCCGTTGATGGCCGCGATCAACGGCTTGGGCAGCCGTCGTGGTGTGTACTGCGGCCGGCGGTGGGCAATCCGCAGACCTTGGCCGGCGACGGTCGACAGCCCGCTCATCGCCAGACCCGGGCAGAAGCTACGGCCCGCCCCGGTAAGGATGATGACCTTGACCGCCGGGTCAGCGGCCGCCTCGTCGAGCAGTTCGAAGTAGCGCTGTTCCATGGGCTCGGACCAGGCATTGCGGTTGTCCGGGTCGTCAAGAGTGAGGGTGCGGACCCCGACGTCATCGGTCTCGGCACGAACGAGGCTCTCAGCCTGGGTCATCGCAGGTACGCCTGACCGCCGTCAAGTGTGATGGTGGTGCCGGTGATGTAGGCCGCGTCAGGGCCGCACAGGAAGGCGACGGCCCGGCCGAT
Organism: uncultured Actinomycetota bacterium; assembly: GCA_963839015.1. GTDB lineage: Bacteria > Actinomycetota > Actinomycetes > Frankiales > Frankiaceae > DATAZK01. Next base: position 694,435 of record CAWITL010000009.1, read on the forward strand.
GTCAGCCAGCGGATCACCGAGTCGCCGCAGTGGTACGCCGGCCATACTCTGCGCGTAGTCATCCGGTCGGGCTTCGCGCCAGGCTTCAGCCGCCGGGCTGCTTGCCGCCGGAAGAACGTTGACCACCCGGATGCCGTCAACACCCCATTCGGTCGCGGCGACGCGGCTGAGCGTCTGCGTCGCTGCCTTCACAGCGCCGTATACCCCCCGCCCAACGGGAGTCGGGTTCACCGAAGTACTGCTGCCGAGATTGATGACGACTCCGCCGTCCACCAAATGCGGATGACAGAGCTTCATCAGCCGAAAGGTGGCCAGCGGCCCGGAGTCCCAGCACGCCTGGATCTGCTCGTCGGTCACGTCGAGCATCGCCCCCAAGGCCGTCTGCTGGGCGTTGTTGACCAGGATGTCCAGACCCCCAAGGCCCGCAACCGTGGACGTGACCGCTCGCTCCAGATCGGCGGGAATGGTGACGTCTCCGCCGATGGCTAGCGCGCGCCCCCCGTCGGCGACGATTTCAGCGGCGACAGCCTGCACCTTGGATTCCGTCCGACCGAAAAGTGCCAGCGCCGCACCATGCGAGGCCAGCGCGAGGGCGATCCCCCGGCCCACGCCCTGACCGGCTCCGGTAACTAGGGCGCAGCGGCCCGCAAGCTCCCCAGACATTGTCTGCTCCTTCCGACGCGCGCCATCGGCTGCTGCGAACATACAGTTAACTTGTCAAGGTAATTAGCCGGATGTATGACAGGGATTGACTCTTGGAGGTCCGGTGGCTGCTCATCTGGTCAATTCCGCAGACTCACACGTTCTCGAGCCGGTCGACCTCTGGCAGCGCAGGCTCCCGACCGCCATGCGAGACCGCGGACCGGTGACCGAGACAGCCGATGAGCGCGAGATCGTCTACATGGACGGGAAAGTGGTTCGCCGCGATCCCGTGGCTTTCATGGAGGCCATCCGGCCACCGGGCGCCCACGATCCCGACAAACGGCTGCTGGACCTGGACGAGCAGGGCATCTGGTCCGAGCTCATCTTCCCTTCCCGAGCGCTCTGGGTTCACCTGTCGGACGATCCGGCACTGCAGCTCGCGTGCAGCCAGATCTACAACGACTGGCTCTTCGACGAGGTCATGAGCCTCTCGCCCCGGCTCATCGGCGCCGCGATGTTGCCCACCCTCGACACCGCGGATGCCGTCGCTGAATTGCAGCGCAACGTAGCCCGCGGCTTTCAGACCGTCTTCCTGCCGACGTCGACGCCCGCGGGTCGCGATTACAACAACGAGACCTGGGCTCCGCTGTGGGCTGCCGCCGAAGAAGCGGGCATCAGCCTCTCGTTCCACATCGGCACCGGGGCCGACCCGAAGGTCTTCCGCGGCCTCGGCGGGGCGATCACCAATCACGTCGCCTCGTTCTATCCGGCCCAAACGACGCTGTGCCACCTCGTTGCTTCGGGGGTGCTTGACACCCACCCGAAGCTTCAGGTGTCGTTCGTCGAATCCGGCGGATCGTGGCTGCCCGCAGTGATGGAGCGGATGGACGAGGCGCAACGCCAGTACGGCACCTGGTTCCTGCGTCCCAAGCTGCCGATGCTGCCCAGCGAATACGTCAAGCGGCAGGTACACGTGAGCTTCCAGCACGGCCGCAACGTCCTGTCCGTGCTCGACATCTGCGGCGTCGAGGCCCTGATGTGGGGCAGCGACTACCCCCACCTGGAAGGCACGTACCCCCACACCAGAGCAGGTGCTCGCGTCCATCTTCGAGGGTGTCGCCGACGCGGTGCGCGAGGCGATCACAGGCGGCAACTTCGCCAAGCTCTTCCGGGTTCCCGAGCCGGTCGACGTAGCTCATCGGTCGAGCCGCTGGCTTCTCAGGCCCGGACCGGAGCCCGCCCGAGCGGCATGGCGCCGTAGACAGTCGCCATGCCGTCAACCAGCTCGTGCGCGGTGACGGCGCTCGTCGGTCGGGCTGACGTATTCGCCGTCGATGGTCCATCCCTGGAGCCGCTGCACCCGGTTGCCGTCGATCCGGAAGACCTGGCCGGTCAGCCACGCCGCTGCATCCGAGGCCAGGTAGACGACGACGGGTGAGGCGTTAGCAGGGTCTCTGGGATCGAAGCCGCCCTTGACCTCTGATTGGTCGAGCCCGGTGCCGGCGGTCATCCGGGTGGCCGCGATCGGGGAAATCGCGTTAGCCGTCACGCCGTAGCGGCGCATCTCCATCGCCGCGATGGTCGTCAGCGACACGATTCCGGCCTTTGCGGCACCGTAATTGGCCTGACCCACAGTTCCGAACAGGCCCGTTCCGGAGGTGGTGTTGATGATGCGGCCCGCCACCGGCTCTCCGCGCTTTGACGCTTCGCGCCAGTACGTGCACGCATGCCGGGTCAGCGCGAACGTGCCCTTGAGGTGCACGTTGATCACGGCATCGAAGTCCTGCTCCGACATGGAGAAGAGCATGCGGTCGCGGATGATTCCGGCGTTGTTGACCACGATGTCGAGCTTTCCGAAGTCGGCCACCGTCCGTTCGACCAGGGCGGCGGTGGCGGCCCAGTCGGCGACCGATCCCTGGTCGGCGGTCGCCTGACCGCCCGCTGCGACGATCTCCCGGGCGACCTGGTCGGCAGCGGATTCCGACGTCTGCTCGCCGTGCAACCCGGCCCCGAGGTCGTTGACGACAACCGTCGCGCCCGCCGCGGCGAGAGCAAGACAATGCGCCCGCCCCAGTCCGCGACCTCCACCGGTGACGATCGCCACCTTGCCGTCCAACAACGCCATCTCGACTCCTCAGAATCCTCTTAATGAACTAATTAGTAGTACCAGACTCGCCAGAGTGGTTGACAGTTGTTCACACGGGTGCTTTAGATGCAGTGGACGGCTCGCGCGGGCGTCACGCATACAGGAGGAGTGCTTTGGAGACCCCGAGATTCATCTCTGTCGACGATCACGTCCTGGAGCCCGGCGACCTGTGGCTTCGGCTATCTGCCGCAACGCTTCCACGACCGGGCGCCGCGCCTGGTCCGGCTGAAGGGACGCTTCGAGGGTGGACCCCGCGGCGCCTGGGTCGAGGACGACGACGGCCTGTGGGCAGACATCTGGACCTTCGAAGGCCTGCAAATGCCGATCATCCCGGGCTTCGCCGCAGCCGGCAAAGACCAGAACTACCTCGGTGAGCACTGGGATGCGCTGACCTATGAATCCATGCGCCCGGGCTGCTACCAGCAGGGCCCACGGCTCACCGACATGGACGCCAACCACACCGACGCCGGACTCAGCTTCCCCACCTTTCCTCGCTTCTGCGGCCAGACCTTCCTGGAGCGCGGCGAGCGTGACATGGGACTGGCCTGCATCCAGGCCTATAACGACTGGATGATTGACGAGTGGTGCGCCGGCGACGGATACGGCCGGCTCATTCCCCTGACCCTGCTACCGCTGTGGGACCCGCAGCTCGCCGCGGATGAGGTCCGGCGCTGCGCAGCAAAAGGCTCACACGCGGTCGCTTTCTCCGAGAACCCGACGAAGCTGAAGCTGCCCAGCATCCACACCCGTCATTGGGATCCGCTCTTCGCGGCGTGCGAGGAGACCGACTCAGTGGTCAACCTGCACATCGGTTCGTCCTCCACATTTCCGGTGACTTCCAGGGACGCCCCGCGCGCAGTCTCGCTGGCCCTCACCTACCAGGGTGCCGCCCATGCCTTTGCCGATTGGCTGACTTGCGGGGTGCTGGAGCGCTTCAGCACGCTGCGTGTCGCGCTCAGCGAGGGCCAGATCGGCTGGATGCCGTTCCTGCTCGAGCGCCTCGACAGCGTCTGGCACGAGCGGCCGGTGTACGGCGATGTGCAGCACCTTTCCCGGCCGCCGAGCAGCTACCTGGCGGGACGCGTGTACGGCTGCGTGTTCGACGATTCGGTCGGCCTGGCACTACGCGAGCGGATCGGCATGAGTCAGATCATGTTCGAGGTCGACTACCCGCACGGCGATTCCACCTGGCCGAATACCCGCACGGTGTTCGAAAAGATCGTTGCCGAGGCCGGTCTCAACGATCGCGAGGCATACCTGTTCGCGCGCGGCAATGCCATCAGCTGCTACGGGCTGGCGCGCTACGGCATCACTGAATAGCCGCCACTTCCCGCAGGAGGAAGCACATGCACGACATCGTCATCAAGGGCGGCCAGGTCGTCGACGGCAGCGGAGGACCGCGTCGCCGAGCGGATGTGGGGATCACCGATGGCTTCGTCACCGAGATCGGCCGGCTGACCGAGGGCGGCCGGCGCACGATTGACGCCGAGGATCGGATCGTCAGTCCGGGTTTTGTGGACATTCACACCCACCTGGACGTCCAGGGGTTCTGGGACCCGACGCTTTCGCCGTCTCCGCTCCACGGTGTGACGACGGCGCTGGGGGGAAACTGCGGCTTCACAGTCGCGCCGCTCGATGAATGGCCGGGGACTACCTGATGCGCATGCTGTCCCGGGTCGAGGGGATGCCGCTGGAATCACTAAGATCCGGAGTGCCTTGGGACTGGCGATCAACGTCGCAATTCCTGGACCGGCTCGACGGCACGCTGGCGATCAACACCGGCTTCATGGTCGGCCATTCGGCGATGCGACGCGTGGCGATGGGACCGGCTGCTAACGAACGGGCCGCGACCCCCGACGAGCTCGACACGATGAAACGCCTGCTGCGCGAGGGCCTCGCCGCAGGAGGTCTCGGCTTTTCCTCAACATGGTCGTCCAGCCATAGCGACGCGGACGGCAGGCCGGTGCCCTCCCGGCTGGCTCCCGCCGAGGAACTCATCGAACTGGCGAAGGTGACCGGCGAATTCGTCGGCACCTCGCTGGAGTTCCTGCCTCCGCTCCCCCCGCGCGGCGCGTTCGAGGACCGGGTCGTCGACCTCATGGTCGACATGTCGGTGGCGGCGGGGCGTCCACTGAACTGGAACATTTTGACCGTCTCGGAGAAGACCCTTCCCGACGCGCTGGCCCGGCTCGCGGTAGGCGACGCGGCCCGAGCCAGGGGTGGCAAGGTCGTCGCGCTGACGATGCCGGACACACCGGCTGCCCGCTTTTCCTTCCGCAGCGGCTTCGTACTCGACATGGTGCCCGGGCTGCACGACTTTCTCTTTCTGCCGCTGGAGGAGCGCCTCGCGATTCTTCGCGACCCCGCCCGCCGGGCAGAACTTCGCCGCCGCGCGGAAGAACCCTCGGCCTACAGCCACCTCGTCGATTGGGGTTCAAGGCAGCTCATCGAGACGTTCAGCCCGCAGACCAAGCGGTTCGCCGGTCGCCGGGTCGGCGATATTGCCGCCGAGGAAGGCAAAGATCCCTTCGACGTGCTGATGGACATCGTCGTCGCTGACGAACTGAAGACGACCTTCTCCAATCGACCGGTCGCCCCTCGGCGAGCCGATTGGGAGGCTCGGGCCCAGGTCTGGCGGGACCCACGAGCCGTCATCGGCGCCTCGGATGCCGGCGCCCATCTCGACATGCTGGAATTCTTTTCCTACTCGACAATGCTGCTGGAACACGGGGTCCGCGAGCAGCAGGTCATCTCACTCGAAGCGGCTGTAAGGCTTCTCACAGCCGTTCCAGCCCAGCTCTATGGTCTGCGCGACCGCGGCTTCCTGCGGGCGGGAGCACCAGCGGACATCGTCGTCTTCGACGCCGACCGCATCGCCGGCCGCCCCGTCGAGACCCGCTTCGACCTGCCGGAGGGTGCCGGCCGCCTCTACAGCGAGGCGGACGGAATCGAGCACGTGCTGGTCAACGGCGTGGAAATCGCGCAACACGGCGCATTCACCGGCGAGATTGCGGGCCGGATGTTGCGCTCCGGCCGCGACACGGAATCGCCTTCGCTAGGCGACACAGAATCACCGGCGCTACGCGACACAAGTCACCTCGCTAAATGAATGACCGCAGCTCACACGTTCAACGTCTAGATTCATCCCGCGCCACCGGACCGTTTTGATCCGCCGCCCAGTGAGCAGCAAAACGCCGTCATCCCCAAGGGGCGTGCCAGCAGCGGCACGCGACCGTAGACTGGAAGATCAGGACAATATTCCTGATGAATGGAAGGTTACGGATGGCGCTCGTAGACACCTCATCGATCCCGACGGGCCTATCCGGCACAGGAGCCCGGGTGGGGCGAACCATCCGCGTGCCCAAGTCCGCCGAACTGGTGGCGGCACAGTTGCGTCGCCAGATCATCAAGGGCGAGCTGACCGAGGGCGAAGCCTTGGCGCCCGAGTCGGTGCTGCTGGCCCAGTTCGGTGTTTCGCGGCCCACCCTTCGCGAAGCCTTCCGCGTCCTTGAGGCCGAGGGCCTCATCAGCGTCAGACGCGGCGCTCACGGCGGTGCCCGGGTCCATCCGCCGAATGACGACGTGGCCGCGCGTTATGCCGGGCTGATCCTCGAGCACCGCGGCACCACCGTCGCTGATGTCTATCAGGCAAGCGCGATCCTTGAGCCGCCGTGCGCGGCACTCGTGGCCAAGAAGCGCACCCAGACGGATCTCAAGGAACTGCGCGATGTCTACGACCGCGCGGAGGCCGTCAAAGACGACCCGCTGGCGCTGCTCGAGGCGCAGGACGCGTTCCATCAGGCGCTCGTCAAGCTCACGGGCAATCAGACCGTCATGGTGCTGGCCGGCATGCTCCGCAACATCGTCGACCTCGCCAATGAGGCATACGTGAGCGCAGAGGCGAGTCTTCCCGAGCAGCGCAAGGCCGCCATGAAGGGCCAGCGGGCGCATGACCGGCTGATCACCCTGCTCGAGGCCGGCGACGCCGAAGGTGCGCAGGCGCTTTGGCGGCGACACCTGGAGCAGCAGGGCGACCACTTCCGTACCGGCCCCGGCGCGCGTACGGTGCTTGACCTTCTCGGCTGAGCGTCGTCGGCCTGACGGTCCCCGTTCTACCGGCTGCGGCAGCTAGCCAAAGGTCGCGTAAACGTCTTACTCTTTGAGTGTATTGTGCGTTCGCAAGCGTCGCGAACCGCAGTGTCAGGGAGCGCAGCATGGGATCCATGGACGGCCGGGTCGCCCTCGTTACGGGTGCCAGTCGCGGCATCGGTGCGGCGATCGCCGAAAGGTTGGCCGCGGAAGGCGCGTTGGTGGCGGCCGTTGCCCGCACCGCCGAGCCCGACCCGCGCCTTGAGGGAAGTCTCAACGACACCGTGGCCGCAGTAAGAGCCGTCGGCGGCACCGCGATCGCTGTCCAGGGAGATCTCTCCGTAGCCGCCGATCGGGAACGCATCGTGGTGCAGACCTGCGAGCAGCTCGGCCCAGTCGACGTGCTGGTCAACAACGCCGCGGTGACGTTCCTGGCCCCGGTGGAGGAATTCAGCGAAAAACGCTTCCGGCTGATGGTGGAGCTGCAGATGTGGGCTCCGTACCACCTGACCCAACTGGTATTGCCCGGGATGTACGAGCGGGGCGCCGGGTGGCTGCTCAATATCTCCTCCCGAGCCGCTCAGCTTCCGCCCGGCCCACCTTTCGATGAGCTCGAGCTAAGAGGGTTCTCGGTTTACGGGATGTGCAAAGCCGCCCTGGAGCGGTTCACCATCGCCTGTGCCGCCGAAGGAGATCCGCACGGCGTAAGGGCCAATGCCCTGGCGCCGCTGGACAATGTGGCCACACCCGGAGCCGGAGCCCACGATCTTGTCGCCCAATTCGCCCTGGAGAGTGAATCGGTGATGGCCGAGGCCGCGCTCGCGCTCGTCGAGGGAGATCTCACCGGCCGGATCGCGCTCAGCCAGACATTGTTGGCTGAGCTCGGGCGCAGCTTGCCGGCTGATCAGGGAGGCGCGGCATGAGCGAAAGGCAGAGTCCACTCTCGCCCGCATCGCCAAGCTCGAGAGCCTGCAGGAGATCGGGCAGCTGCCGTCGCGTTACGCCCGAGCCGTCGACTCGCGCGATGTCGACACCCTTGTCGATCTTTTCGTCAGCAACGTGCGGGTCACCAAGCAAACCAGCGGTTCCGATGCCGTGCGGGAGCTTTTCGAGGGGCTGCTGCGGAGCTTCACCACCTCGGTCCACTTCGTACCGAACCACATCATCGACCTCGATGAGCACGACCCCGACCGGGCACGTGGGCTGGTTTACTGCCGCGCCGAGCACGAGGTCGGCGACAGCTGGATCGTCATGGCCATCACCTATACCGATGACTACCGGCGGGAAGCAGGGCGTTGGCGCTTCCAACGGCGGATCGAGCGAGCCTGGTACGCGGTGGATCAGCTCGATCGACCGGTCGGCCCGGGCAAGCTGCGCTGGGACCCGATGGCGCTCGGAGAGGCTGAGCTGCCGGCGAGTTGGCCCACCTGGGAGAAGTTCTGGGGTCAAGCCGAATGAGCCGAATAACCCGATGAGCGATCCCCGTGACTGGCCGTCCAAGGTCCGCGCCGCTCAGACCGGTGCCGCCTGCGCGGTCGCGCATGAGCGGGGCACCTGGTCGGGTGAGGAGTTGATCGGCGCGAGCCTCGGGAGCCGCCGATTGGATGACCCAGCAGGGCGCGCCGGCCGGCAAGGTGGTTCCTGCGCTCGTGCAGAGCAGCGGCAATGCCCTCGCACTGCTGCTGGCCGGCGCGGCGAGCAGCCGACCGCTAGCGCCACTTGGACCTAAGCTCACACCGCGCGAACTGGTCGACTGTGTCGAAAGACTCGACCCGGCAGTGCTCCTGACCGACCCGCGGTTCGAACGTCTCGCCAACGAGGTGGCCACCGAGGTCGGCTGCTCCGTAGCGGTAGTGGATGACATGCCGACATCGACGCTGCCCCTCCCGGCTGCGGACCCGGGCGATATCGCGCTGGTGTTGCACACGTCGGGCACGACAGGCACCCCGAAGTCCGTGCGCTACACCCATCGGCATCTGCTGGAGCGAACACGGGTCAACGCCGGCCTCATCGGCCTTGCACCAGGCTGCGGTATTCACGACCGGCGCGCCCTTTCACCACATCGCCGGAGTCGGCAACCTCCTCGTGGCGCTGGCATCCGGTGCCACCGCGGTGACGATCCCCGAGTTCAGCGTCACGGCGTGGCAGGCCCTGCACCGTCACGGTGTCACGCACGCGCTGCTCGTCCCCACCATGATCGAAATTCTGTTGCGCGAGCAGGCACTGGCTTTGCCTACGCTAACGACGCTCGCATACGGCGGATCGCCCATCCACCCGCAGACACTGCAGGACGCCATAAGCGGTGTTGCCGGAGGTCGACTTCCTCAACCTCTTCGGGCAGACGGAAGGCAGTCCGCTCACCTATCTCAGCCCTGCCGACCACCGGCTGATCGCCGCCGGCCGTGAGGATCTACTGCTGTCGGTCGGCCGGGCCGTCCCGGGCGTCGAGCTCAGCATCCACACGGTTCCTCCCATCGCGACCCCAGAGCACGGTCGGCGAGCTCTTTGCCCGCGGCCAGCATCTGGCCACCGGCGACGGGCGCGAGTGGTTGCACACCGGCGACCTCGGCCGCCGCGATGAGGACGGCTACGTCTACCTGGTGGGCCGGCGGAATGACCGGATCATCCGCGGCGGGGAAAACGTCTACCCGCTCGAGGTCGAGACCGTCCTTGCCACCCATCCGGACGTCCTGGACATCGCGGTCGCGGGCGTACCCGATCCGGTGTACGGCGAAGCGGTCAAGGCGTTCGTGGTGGCGGCCAGCGCGGAGCATCCGCCTGACCCGGAGGCGCTGCGCCGCTACGCCAGAGCCTCGCTGGCGGGCTTCAAGGTCCCGACCGCCTGGTCGTTCCTCCCGGTGCTTCCCCGCAACGCCAGCGGCAAGGTGCTACGCCGACAGCTGCAGAAATAGCCGCTCAAGACCACAAGCACGCGACGCTGTTAAACGAAGGAGATCGAGATGGATCGGGTACGCGGCAAGGTCGCCATCGTCACGGGTGCGGCTTCAGGCATCGGCGCTGCGTCGGCGCAGGTGCTGGCGGAGGAGGGAGCCCGCGTCATCGTTGCCGACCTCGACGAAGCCGGCGCGAAAAATCACGCTGACAGCTTGGTGGCGCGCGGACTGGAGGCGACCGCTGCCCAGTTCGACCTCGGCGACGCCGACAGCATCGCCGCACTGATCGGGCAGACGGTGGAGACCTATGGAGCGCTCGACATTCTCCACAACAACGCCGCGGCCACGCATCTCGCCGCCACCCGCGACCTGCCGATCGCCCAGGCCGATCCCGGCGTCTGGGACGAAACCATGCGCATCAACGTGCGCGGCACCATGCTGGCGATCAAGCTGGCGGCTCCGCACCTGATCGCCGGCGGTCGCGGTTCAATCATCAATACGTCGTCCGGGTCTGGTCTGACGGGCGACCTCGGCAATCCGGCCTACGGCGCCTCCAAAGCGGCCATCATCTCGCTCACCCAATACGCCGCTACCCAGTTCGGAAAACAGGGGCTGCGCGTCAACGCGATCACACCCGGCTTGATCGTCACCCGGGCGTCCGCCGAATCGGGGCATGCCGACCGCCTCGGCGACATCATGCTGCGAAACAACCTGATCCAGCGACTCGGCGAGCCGCGTGACGTGGCAAATCTGGTGGTGTTCCTCGCCTCTGAGGAATCGAGCTTCATCACCGGCCAGATCATCGGCGTCGACGGCGGAATGACCGCCCATGCGCCCTACTACTCCGACTTCATGGCACTCGCCGAGGCGACCGCTACACCTTCCGGGTGACCCTCACTGGCGCTTGCCGCGGGCGAAGTCGGCGGCGGCCTCCATCAGCCGGGGCACCATCACACCCATGCTGTTGTCGCGATCGGGTACGCCGGCGGCGCGCTCCCGGGCATAGGTTCCCTCCAGGATCACCGCAAGCTTGAAGAGGGCCAGCACCTCGTAGAACGCCAGCGCGTACAGGTCTCGCCCGGTCCGGTCGGCGTAGCGGCGTGCCATCTCCGCTCGTGACGGATAGCCCCACGTCCCGCCGGCCTGCTCCCCGATCACCGACTCCTCCCCCGGTTCTGTCCAGCGCGCCAGCAGGTGGCCGATGTCGAGCAGCGGGTCGCCGATGGTGCCGGTGTCCCAATCGAGGATCGCGGCCAGGCGAGTGGGCGGCTGGTGCGCGACCATGACGTTGAAGGGGCTGTAATCGCCGTGAATGATGGCGGCCGGACTCATCGCCGGGCGGTTGTCCGCCAGCCAGCCGGTGACGAAGTCCAGTTCCGGAAGGTCACGCGTCTGGCAACGCTCGAGCTGGGCCAGCCAGCGGGGCACCTGCCGCTCGAGGAAACCCTCCGGCTTGCCGAGCCCCTCGAGGCCGCCGCCCCGCCAGTCGACCTTCGAAAGCTCCGCACAGCCGTCCACGTAAGCCATCGCCAGCTCATGCCGAAGCGGCGCCTCGTCACCGAAGGGAGCCGGCAGCTCGAAGCCGGGAGTGAACCCGTCGACCACATCCATGATCATGAAGGTGGAGCCGAGCACAGCGAGGTCCTCACACATCAGCCGGGGAGTCGGATGGGGCACCGCGGTGCCCTCCAGCGCCTGCAGGATCCGCCACTCGCGCAACGTATTGGACGCGCTCGGATCGTTCTTCACCGCCGGGGGCCGGCGCAGGACCCACTGCAGCTCGCCGCGCTTGAGGATGTAGAGCGCGTTGGCGATACCCGTCCCGGCTCCCAGGCGGGTCGCCGACAGCGCCAGGCCGGCGCCGGGCAGCTGGTCGCCGATCCAGGCGTCGAGGGCCAGGAGATCGATCAGGTCGTCCGGCACGGCAAGACCCACACGCGCCTCTCGGCCGTCTCGGCTGAGCCGCTCAGAGCGCATGCTCCGGATCGACGATGACCCTGGGATCGGTGCGCCCGCACAGGCATGGTGACCGCTCCACGCTGCCGCCAACACCCGTCGCCGCCGCTCGCGTCTGGAATGCCCGCGGGCCGGCCGTGGTGATGAGCAGCTGACCGCCGACTTCAGTGACTGTCCACTCGGCGCCGTTGATATGAGCCCCGGAGCGCTGCGGGCATTCCACAGCCAACGCCGGACCGAGTCGGGTGACCAGGAGCGGCAAGCCCCCAGCTGCTTCGACGACGGGGATTGCGCTGGGTCGCGCAAACACTGTCGGGACCTTCGCCGCGACGGCGGCGAGCTCGTCACCGAGGCCTTGCGCCACCGCCGCATTCATGCCGAAGATCATTCCGATCGGCAGCCTCAGGGCATACAGGCCGGTACGAAACGCCTCGAACGCAAGAACCTCACCGATCGAGAACGGCGCGCCGAGCTGGCGCGCTGCCGTCTCGACGGGGTCAAACCATGGAGACTCCGGCATGCCGCTCACGACAACGATGCCGTGATCGGAGTCCAGCCCGTGCTCGGCCAACAACAGCTGGACCCACGCCGTGTCGCGCTCCCAGTCCTCCCAGGAGATCGGGAAATCGACGTGTGAGCCGGCGATCGAATACCGCCCGATTCCCCAGAGGGGGTTGCGCGGGATGGTCGCCACAGCGGCCTGCGTCGAGGCGAGCGTCATGCCTTCACCACTCTCGCGAGCTTGCCGCCTCGACCCCGGGCCAGCAGCTCAGGCTCCGGGATGAGTTCGACGACCGGGCGTATCCCCGTCGCGGTGCTGATCGCCTCCATCACCCGCTCCTCGAGGTCGTCCACCGAACCTGTGACGGCCGTGTCATAGCCCACCCTGACCCGAAGCTCGTCGAGCTCGCGCTGGGGCCGGATCAGCTGGAAGACCCCCGCCGAGGTCTCCGGGAGCTCCTCGAGGGCGCTCCAGACGTCCATCGGGACCAGCGATTTGCCGTCGACAAGGGTTTCATCGCCCTTGCGCCCCACCGGCCAGAAGCGGGCATGGCTGCGACCGCAGGCGCAGGGCTCCCAGGTCGCCCGGATGAGGTCCTCGGAGCGGAACCTGATCAGCGGCGTCACCGGATTGTCCAGGGCGGTCGCGACCAGTTCGCCCACTTCGCCGTCGGCCACCGGAGCCGACCCCGCCGGATCCAAAGATTCGAGCAGGACGGTGTCTTCCCAGGCGTGACAGCCGGAATGCTCGCGGCATTCCCAGGCTGGTGTGACGTCACCCGTGCTGGTCCAGATGAAGACGTTCAGACCCCAGTCCTTCAAGCGCTGCTGCATCTTGGCCGACAGCGGCTCACCGGCGAATCCGACGCCCTTGAAGCACGACAGCACCTCTTTCATGTCGTTGTCGCGGCTGAGGTGTTCGAGCTCCACCAGGGCCAGCCCGGTGAGGGTCGCGTACACCGGACGGTGTTCGCGGATCGCGCCCATAGCGTCGGCCCATGCGCCGATCCCGGTGTCAACCATCAACGGAACGGCGCCGATCATCTGCTCCGCGTGGTACAGCGGCCCGCGCATCTTGAATCCGGAGCCGAGCACGCGGTCGCCGGGGCGAACGCCGACGTCCCACAGGTTGCGGGCGGTCGCCGCCCAGAAAGGGTGCCAATCGGTCCAGCCGTGTCCGTAGAAGGTGGCATCGCCGGTCGTGCCCGAGGTGGAGAAGAACGTGGTTCCGTCGGTGTAATCGACGCACAGGGTGCCACCGAGGGGATCGTTGAACTCGTCGCGGAATCGGCGGATGTCGTCCTTGGTGACGAAGGGTGCCCGCTCGCGGTAGTCGGCCAACGAGTTGATGTCGCTGGGCTTGACGCCGGCTTCTTCCCAGGTCTTTCGTACGAGCGCCGAGCGTTCGTACGCGTAGGGAACCAGCTCGAGGATCCGCTCCTCCTGGAGACCATCCAGGTCGGATCGGCTCATGGTTTCGATCTCGGGTTCGAGATATCTGTCGTCCGGCATATGGCTTCCCCGTCGGTATCCCGCTGAGGCGCCGAACGTACCTCACTTCACGTGGTTTTCGCCAACTTGTATACCGGATTGTGTTTCGGATACGCCCAGCGGAGGTTAGCTTGTGACGGTGATGGCAAGCAGCGGGTCCCTTCCCGACGACAGTCAGGTGCTGGCCGCCTATCCCGAAACGCGACTGGACCACCACAACAAGTACTTCTACGGCGGCCTGCTGCGTCACGAGCTGGTCCTCGGAAGGTGCGCCGCCTGCCACACCTGGCAGACACGACTGCGCTCACTCTGTGCGAGCTGCTGGTCCACCGACGTCATAGCCTCCCCGGTCAGTGGGCGCGGCACGATTTTCCTGCTGACGCTCCTCCACCAGGGCCCGGCTTCTCCAGGCGTCAGCTACTCCCCGGCCTGGCCGCTTGCGGCCGTCGAACTCGAGGAACAGCCCGGCCTGCGGCTGCCGGCCACCATCGTCGAGTGTCCGTCCGAGCTGCTCAAGGTCGGCCTGGAAGTCGAGGTCACCTGGGTGGAGAGGGAGGGTGCTCCCTGGTACGCCTTCCGCCCGCGCCAGCCAGGGCCCGGCGCATGAGCGGCCGCTACCCCGCCAAGGACCGCACCGCGATCGTCGGCGTCGGACTCTCCCCTTACTCGCGCGACCGCGGCGCCGTCACCGAGCTTGATCTCGTCCTCGAAGCCTGTGTGGGCGCAATTCGGGATGCGGGCCTGTCCGCCGCTGACATCGACGGGGTGGTCGGGGGCGGCTACACCACCGGCGGAATCGACCCCATGGTCGTCAGCACCGCTCTGGGGCTACCCGGCCTGACGCATTGGGCGCCGGCCCGGCCGCCCATCATGAACCATCTTGTTGCCGCGGTGAACGCGGTCTACTCAGGTGCCGCCGACACCGTGCTCGTCTACCACGCCGCCTATCGCGCGGGATTCTCTCGGAGCGCCGGCAGCGACCCCTTCCGGCGGCGGGCCATGTTCGGCACTACGGACGGCCGCAACATGACCGGCGAAGGCCATACCGAGGGTGAGCCCTGGGGCATGTTCGGGTCCACCGGATACGCCGCCTGGGCCGCGCGCTACCTGGCCGAATTCGGCGCGAGTCGCGAAGACCTTGGCCTCATCGCCATCAACGACCGCAGCAACGCCGCGCAGAACGACAACGCCGTGATGCGCAATCCCCTCACGATGGACGACTACCTGGCGGCAAGGATGATCCGCGAGCCGCTCTGCCTGCTCGACATGGACATCCCGATTGACGGCGCTGACGCCTTCGTCGTCACCACCACCGAACGCGCCCGCGACCTGCCCCAGCAAGAGGTCCTCATTCACGCGGCCACCATGGGCCTGGCTACTCATCCGGAGGAACACCTCACCATCGATTGGGCCCACACCGGGCAGGCCGTTGCCGCGGCCGATCTGCAGGCCAAATCCGACTATTGGACGGCGGACGCCGACGTCTTCTTCCCCTACGACGGCTTCAGCATCGTGGCGCTGCGGTGTTTTGAGGCCTACGGGTTCTGCGGCCCCGGTGAAGCCGGCGACTTCCTGCGCTCGCATTGGGACAAGGAATCGGGCCGGGTGATGATCGACGGTCGGGTGCCGGTGAACCCGCACGGCGGAAGCCTGTCCGAAGGCGGCACCCAGGGCGCCGGCCATGTCCGCGAAGCGGTGCTGCAACTCAGGGGCCACGCCGGCGTCCGGCAGGTGCCGCAGGCAAAGGTGGCTCTCCTGACACCCGGCGGCTTCTTCTTCAATGCTCAGGGTCTGGTGCTGCGCACCGCTTGACCGACCGCCGCGTCAGCGGTCGTAAACAGGCGGTCGCTTCTCGCGAAACGCCCGCACGGCCTCAGCCATGTCGGGTCCGTAACCGGCCAACACCTGCGTCCGGTTCTCCAGGTGGAGCGCGTGCTCCAAGCTCGGGGCGTCCACGTTCGCCGCGAGCAGCTCCCGCGTCATCCAAATGCTGAAGGGCGCATTCGCCAGCAGCTGCCCGACGACCTCGTCGACGGCTGCATCGAGCAACTCCGGCTCCAGGACCCGGGTGACCAAGCCGAACTCGCGCGCCTCGTCGGCGCCTAGCTTGCGTCCGGTCAGCGAGAGCTCGGTGGCGCGGGAAAGGCCGATGAGACGCGGTAAGAGATAGCTGATGCCCATCTCCCCGCCGGAGAGGCCGATCTTGACCGGGGCGACGATGAAACAGGCGGCCGTGGCGGCGATCCGGATGTCCGCCGCCAGCGCAAGAGCCAGCCCCGCGCCAGCCGCGGGCCCGTTGACCCGCGCCACCACTGCGCAGCGCAAGCGCCGGATCTTGGCCACGATCTCGCCAAGCTGCGACTGCTCCTGCAACAGCTGCGGCATCGACCTGCCACTGCCTGCGGCGTCACCGTCGTATTCGCTGTTGACCAAGTCAAATCCCGCGCAGAAGCCGCGCCCCGCCCCGGTGACCACGAGGACCCGGCAGTCGGCGTCAGCTTCGACGTCACGGATGCCTTGATGCAGGAGGTCGAAGGTCGCCTCATCCAGCGCATTCAGCCGGTCGGGGCGATTGAGGGTCAGGCGCGTGACACCGCGCCTGACCCGCTCCACGAGTACGGTCGGAGCGCTGGCGAGGTCAGTCACGGGTGTCCTCCCGGGGTGGTCTAATCGTTAACTTCTTGTACGTTATGCCGTCATGAATCCCACCCGGCCGGCCGGTCGCCTCGATGGCCGGGTCGCCATAGTGACAGGGGCCAGCCGTGGCCTGGGTGCCGCCATCGCCTCCGCCTTCGCCGCGGAGGGAGCGGCAGTGGCCGTCGCCGCCCGCACGTCCCAGAGCAGTGACGATCGGCTCCCGGGATCGGTGCACACCGTCGTCGAGGGCATCAGACGCGGTGGCGGCCAAGCCATCGCCGTGCAGTGCGACGTCTCCGAGGATGACGACCTGGTACACCTCGTCGACCAGGTGCGAGACGCCTGGGGCCCGGTCACCCTGGTGGTGAACAACGCCGCCGTTACGGTGCCGGGTCGGTCAGGACAGCCATCCGTTCCGTCGACGGTATTGGCAACCACTCCCGCCACGGCGCTGTCGATGCCGTCGAGAGGTCTTCGGCGCCACCTCGAGGTCAACGTCGTCGCGGCTTACCGGCTGGTCCAGCTGACGGCACCGGACATGATTGCGGCCGGTCAGGGCGCCGTCATCAACATCAGCTCGGATGCCGCGAACCGGCCGGGACCCGGGCCCTACAACTATCCGGCCGAGGCGCTACTGCTCGCCTACGGCACGAGCAAGGCTGCGTTGCAGACGCTGACCCAGTACCTGGCCTGCGAACTCTCCCCGCATGGTGTCGCCGTAAATGCCCTCCTGCCTTCCGCGCCCATCGACACCCCCGGCCTGCGTGCGACGGCCGGCACCTCCATCGCGACCGTGCCGATCGCCGACTTCGCCGAGGCCGCTGTCCGCCTCGCGCTGGCCAAGGCGGACACTTTCACCGGTCAGGTCGCCTACCACGAGGACGTCCTGCATCCTGAGCTCGGCAAACGCGGATGGATGGCAGCCACATGACCGTGATGCGAGTCGATGAGCGCGGACCAGTCTGGGAAATCACACTCGCCCGTCCGGCCAAACGCAATGCGCTCAACCGCGAACTGCACGCGGCGCTGAACACCGCACTCACCCGTTTCGAGGCCGACGACGAAGCAATGGTCGCGATCCTCACCGGTCGCGACCCGGCTTTCTGCGCGGGCATGGATCTCAGCGAGCTGGCGGAGGAAGGCATTTCCGCCGCCGGCCTGGGAGGTCCGACGAGCACCTTCGACGCGGCGCTGCGCGCCCTGTCCAAACCCGTTATCGCTGCGGTCAATGGCGCGGCCATCACCGGTGGCCTGGAGATCGTGCTCGGCTGCGACTTCGTCATCGCCTCCGAGCGCGCTGTCTTCGGCGATTCCCACGTACGGGTAGGGGTCTTCCCGGGCGGAGGGATGACGGTCTTGCTGGCTCAGGCGGTCGGCGTCGCGATGGCTCGCAGGATGAGCTTCACAGGTGAATTCATCGACGCCGAAACGGCGCTGCGCGTGGGGCTCGTGACCGAGGTGGTGGCCCATCAGCAGCTGATGGCTCGGGCTCGGGCCGTCGCCGCGACGATCGCCGGAAACGATCAGGCGCTCGTTCAGGCCCTCCGCGCGGCCTACCGTCGTAGCAGCAACCTGCCCCTCGACGAGGCCTTGCGCAGCGAGCGTAGCCAGGCAGAATCCTGGGCCGTTTCACGAGAACGACTCACGGCCGGCCGCGCCGACGTGTTGTCGGAGCGGCGGCACCATGCCCCAGCCACCGAGTCAACCGGGCAGGACACCTCATGACGTCAGGAGAAGGGCCCCGATGATCTACGACGAATTCTCCCTGTTCCGGCAGAACACCGACGAAGCCGGCCTGCCCTGGCAGGGGCAACCTGCCGTCGAGCGGATGAGTGTCGATGTCGGTGGTGGCCAGCGCGTCAGCGCGCTGCGATGGGGAAAGGCGAGTCCGCAGCTGGTCCTGCTCCATGGCGGCGCCCAGAACGCCCATACCTGGGACACCGTGGCGCTGGCGCTTGGCGTTCCCCTGTTGGCGATAGACCTGCCAGGACATGGGCACTCGGACTGGCGCGACGACCGTGACTACTGGCCGCTGCGCAACGCGGACGCCGTGGCCGCGGTGATGCGCGAGCACATCCCCGCCGGTGCACCCGTGGTCGGAATGTCGCTCGGCGGTCTGACCGCCATCCGCCTGGCGGCCGCCTCGCCTGAGCTGGTGGTCTCCTTGGTGGTCGTCGACGTCACACCCGGTGTCGACATGGTGAAGTCGGCACCGATCGTCGATTTCGTCCAGGGACCGGAGAGCTTCGCCGACTTCGACGAGCTGCTCGAAAGGACCGTCCAGCACAACCCCACGCGGTCGGTCAGTTCGCTGCGGCGCGGCCTCTTGCACAACGCCCGCCCGCGCGAGGATGGCCGCTGGGTCTGGCGCTACGACCGGCTGCGCCCCCCGGGCGACAGTCTCGACTTCGGCTACCTCTGGGACGATCTCGAGCGGATCGAGGCTCCGATCATGCTGGTTCTGGGGGCGGATTCGGGCGTGGTGGTAGCCGACGACGTAGCGCAGTTCACGAAGCGCCAGCCGGCCACCCGGGTCGTGACGGTCCCGGGCGCCGGCCACTCGATCCAGGGCGATCAGCCGCTGCGACTGGCCGAGTTGATCGCGCAATTCCGGTAAGGGCGTGCCGTGAGCCGGTTGTCGTTATTGGTATAACCATTTAACTTAGTACTCGACCGCTCCCCCACGAGCCTGAGGACGTAATCGTGCCCGTTTCCCGGATGACCTTCGGCGACGTATCACGTGCCCATCGACGCAGCTTCCCCGACCGGCTGGCCCTCATCGATGGTGACATCCGGCTGACCTGGCCGCAGTTCGACGACCGCACCACCATGCTGGCCGACGCTCTCCGGCAGGCCGGCCTGGGCGTCGGAGATCGCATCATGTGGCTGGGACAGAACTCCGGGCGCGTCTATGAGTTGCTGAGCGCCGCCGCCAAGATCGGGGCGATGGTCTGCCCCGGCTACTGGCGATGGTCACCTGCAGAGATGGCCTTCGCCGTCGAGGACTTCTCCCCGGCCGTGGTCATCTGGCAGGAGGAGGAGACCGGTGAGACGGTACGGGAGGCGCGGGCACTGGTCGGCGACCGGCACAAGGCGCTGTGGCTGCAGCACGACGCCGAGGGCCCGGACACGTACGAAAGCTTCCTGGCCGGGGGCAGCAAGGTCGATCCCGAGGACGAGATCTCACCGGACAATGCCCTGCTGGTGATCTATACAGCTGCCATCTCGGGCAATCAATCCGGCTCGATGCTCAGCCAGACGAATCTGCTGGCGACCGGGGTGCTCAGCGGGTGGGCCGGCGACATCGACTGCGAGACGGTCTTCCTCAACAGCGGCCCGATGTTTCACATCGGCAACTTCCAGTTCTTCGGCATCCCGACCTTCGTGCACGGCGGAACCAACGTCGTCATTCCCCGCGTCACCGACACCGAGGTGCTCCAGACCCTGGCCGATGAGCACGTGACCCGGGGCTACATCATGCCGGCGACAATCGCCCAGGTCGTCGCGCTCAACGAGACCGAGCGGCGCGACCTTTCCGCCTTCCGAGCCAGCTTTGCCGGCCCGCTCTGGCAGGGAACCGTGCAGGACGACACCAGTCGCTTCGTAGTCGCCGAGGGCGGTGTCGGCAAAGGCTATGGGCAGACCGAGCTCAGCGGCATGAATGCGCTGCGCGCGTTCGGAAACGGCGGGGTCGGCAATGCGGGTCGGCCGGCCCCGCTCATGCAGATCCGACTGCTGGATCCCGACGGCCGGGAGGTGCCGGTCGGCGAGCCCGGTGAGATCTGTGCCAGAGGCGATGTGGTGCATCTGGGCTATTGGAACCGCCCGCAGGAAAATGCGGAGCGATGGGCATTCGGCTGGTGGCACACCCGCGACCTCGGCCAAGTTGAACCCGACGGCAGCCTGACCTTCGTGGGCACCCTGACCCGAATGATCAAGTCGGGGGCCGAAAACATCTTCCCGGCCGAGGTCGAACGCGCACTCGCGGCCCACCCTGCCGTCAAAGAGGCCGGGGTGATCGGGATTCCGAACGAACGCTGGCTGCAGGACGTCAAGGCCATCGTGGTACTCAACGAGGGGGCGAGCGCCACCGAGCCCGAGCTCATCGACCACTGCAAGGGCCTCATCGCGTCCTACAAGAAGCCGAAGTCGATCGAGTTCGTCGACGCGCTCCCCCGGCAGGGGCCGGCCCTGGACTATGACGCCCTGGACGCCGGCTTCGGCGGCGGCGGATACCCGGGTGGCACGTCCTTGGGTGCGGGCAAGTAGCCAGCGCCACCGAAACCCGTTTCGTCCCCGAACCGGCAGCGCCACTTGATCGGGGTCAGATATGACGCATCCCCTGTGGCGCTCGGGTGGGTCAGGCGACGCTCAGGTCAGCAGCGGCGCGAGCGGCTTGGCCAGCCGGTCCAACCAGGGAAGAACGCGTTCCGCGGGGCCATCATCGGTCTTGAGCAGGATGCGCTCGACGCCCAACGATTCGGCGCGCTCGACGGCGGCCGCGAGCTGATCCGGGCCGATATCCGTGCACAAGGCCGTGATGCGCACCGTCGCCGGATCGCGCGAGACCTCATCACACGCCCGCGCCACCTGCTCCAGCCATCCGTCGAAAACCGGCTCCATCAGCTTGGAGCCCATGGGGATCCAGCCGTCGGCCCAGTTCGCGATACGCCGGAAATTGCGCTCGCTCGCCGGGACGCCCAGCAGCACCGGAGGATGCGGCTGCTGCGCTGGCTTGGGCCACGATCTGCTGGGGCTCAGGTGGAAGAAGTCCCCGTCGTAGCGAGGCGATCTCCTTTGTCCACAACGCCCGCATCACGGCGACCGCCTCCTCGACGACGCGCGCCCTGACTTTGGCGTCGTGGCCGTGGTCTTCGACCTCTTCCCGGTTCCAGCCGAAGCCGACCCCGAGCACGAAGCGTCCGCCGGACAGGACGTCGAGCGTGGCGACGGCCTTGGCCAGCGCGATGGGATCATGCTCGGCGACGAGTGAGACGCAGGGACCGACCTCGAGTGCGGTCCGGGCCGCAACGAAGGACAGCGCGATGTAGGGGTCCCAGAACCTGGCGTAGCGCTCGGGAGTCGGTCCTCCGGCCGGATACTGGCTACGCGGCGTATCCACCGGCAGGTGCGTGTGCTCGTTGAGGAACAGCCCTTCAAAGCCGCGTTCCTCCAGCGCTTCGGCCAGCTCGAGGATCGGCATCGACAGGTCGGTGCAATCGGCGAAGATGCCTATCCTCGGACGGGTCACCCGGTGATCCCGTACCGGTCGAGGCGGTAGCAGGCGATGGCGTTTCCTCGTAAGAATTGCCAGGTCTCATGGGCGGACAGGCCGGCGGTGGTCGTGATCTTCTCGGCGGTCTCCCTGGAGTGGGGGAAGGTGGAATCGCCGTGGGGATAGTCGGTTTCGAACATGATCTGGCTCATCCCGATGCGCTCTCGCAGGGCGAGGCCGACCTGGTCGTCGAAGATGCATCCAAAGATTCGGCCCGGTACGTAGCTGCTCGGCGGGTTGGGCACCTTGTCCTGGGTGTTCGCATAAGAACGGGCATGGTCCCAGGCCTCATCCAGGCGTTCCAGGAGAAATGGCATCCATCCGACCTGGCCTTCCGACAGCGCCACCCGCAAGGCCGGGAAGCGGGCCAGGATGCCGCTGGTCAGCCAATCGACCAGGGCGTGCGAGGCACCCTCGAAGGTGAGCGCGATCGTCACCAGCGGCGGCGCATCCGCGCTGGTGCGGCTGAAGGTCGACGATGAGCCGATATGCATGTTGACGACGGTGTCGGTCTCCTCGCACGCCTGCCACAACGGGTCCCAGGCGTCCGTGTGCACGCTTGGAAGGTCGAGCGCGGCCGGATTCTCGGAGAAGGCGATCGCATGGCCTCCCAGTCCCGCACAGCGCCGCACTTCCGCCGCCGCCAGTACCGGGTCCCACATGGGCAGGAGCGTGAGCGGGATCAGCCGCCCTTGCGCCTCGTCCGCGCACCATTCCTGCAACATCCAGGTGTTGTAGGCCTGCACGCAGGCCAGCGCGAGATCGCGGTCGCCGCGTTCGAGGAAGGTCTGCCCGCAAAAGCGCGGGAAGGTCGGGAAACACAACGATGCCTCGGTGTGGTTGCGGTCGAGGTCGGCGAGCCGGGCGGAGCGGTCGTAGCACCCGGGAAGGATGTCCTCGAAGAGGACGCCCCGGTTGTGCATCTCCTCGCGCGGAAAGCTGACCGCGGCGAAGCCACCGGTGACGGGGTAGAGCATGCCGTCGTAGCTCCAGCAATCGGCCCAGTAGCCGTTGGGATCGTGCTGGAAGGCGACGTGACGGGGTTCGAACTTCAGCCGGCCCTGGACTTTGATCAGCCGTGGACCGCGGTCGCGGAAGGCCGCCGGCAGATACTCCTGCCAGACATGTGAAGGTTCGATGACGTGGTCGTCGACGCTGATGATGCGGGGAATCTCGTCGGCCCCAGCAGTGGGTGTCATGCCTTGGTCCCGACGCTGCGAAGGAGCCGGCCGGGCCGCACCGGCAGATCCTGCTGACCCTCGCGGATCACCTCACCGTTGACCCACACCCGGTGCAGTCCATGGCTGCCGGCAATCAGCCGGTCGGCTCCGGCCGGGAAGTCCCAGACCCGTTCCATGGGCTCGACGCCGATGATCTCGGGATCAAAGGCCACGAGATCGGCGAAGTAGCCGGGGGCGACACGGCCGCGATCGGCGATTCCGAAAACCTGCGCCGGGTGACCGGTGAGCCGCCACACCGCCTTTTCCAGCGACAGCACTCCTGTGTCGCGCACCCAATGCTCGAGAAGGTGGGTGGCGAACACGGCATCGCACAGCTGGCTGGCGTGGGCGCCGGCGTCGGAAAGCCCCAGCAGAATCCGGTCGTCCTGCAAAAGCTCACCGAGGCTCACGGCGTCGTTGTTGGCAACCACCACGCGAAAACGGGTCTGCAGAGCGTCATCGAGCGAGACGTCGCACAGCACGTCCAGCGGGTCGACGCCGCGCTGCGCCGCGATCTCCTCGAGCGACGGGCCATCGGCCAATTCCGGATGGGTCAACGTCTCTTGCACGTAGACGTTCTGCCAGCCGCGCGCCCATTGGTGGCGCATGTCGTCACGGGCCCGGATCCGCCATTCCTCACTCCGGTAGAACGTCCCGCGTTCAGCGGCGGGCTTGGACAGGGCCTCGGCGAAAGCGTCGGCCACGGCGAAGGGTGCCGGCTCCGCGAGGGTGACCTGAAAGACGATCGGCCGGCAGGCCACCTGCGGCCAGACGTCCCCTCCGAAATCGGCCGCCTTGTCCAAGACCGCGAAAGCCTCTGGCGAGGCGGCGAGGGCGGTCCAGGTGACCGGCCGGCCGGTGCTCCGCGAAAGCTCCGCCATCTGCTCGGAACCGAAATCAGGTCCCTTCGTGATCGCGAAGGTGCCCTGACCACGTTCACCCAGCGGCTCGGCGAGGGCCTGCAACTCCTCGATCGCAGCGAGGCGGCTGGGCACCGGCTTGCCCCAGGCGCCGGCGTGCGCAGGCTGACGCGAGGAGGCGAAGCCCACCGCACCGGCCTCCAGACCCTCAGCCACCAGCCGGCGCATCTCGGCGACCTCTTCAGGGGTGGCCTCGCGTTCGGCCGCTTCCTCACCGAGGACGTACAGGCGCAGGGGCGTGTGGCCCATCAGCACCGCGGTGTTCAGCCGCGGCCGGCTTGCCTCGATGGCATCGAGGTAGTCCGGAAACGACTCGAAAGTCCAGGGGATGCCGGCTGCCAGCGCCTCGACCGACATGCCTTCGACGTTCTCGAGAGTGCGTGCGATCGTCTCCCGTCCCGTTGGTTTGGTGGGCGCAATGCCGAAGCCGCAATTGCCCATCACCACCGTCGTGACGCCGTGCCATGACGAGGGCGTCAGATCCGGATCCCACAGGATCTGCGCGTCGTAATGGGTATGGCAATCAATGAATCCCGGCGCCAGCACGAGACCTTCGAGGTCGACGACATCCCCGCCGGTGCCCTCCCCCGGACTGGTGACCGCCACGATCCGGTCGCCGTTTATCACCACATCGGCGAGCCGCAAAGGACCCCCGGTGCCATCCGCCAATCGAGCTCCGCGCAGAACGGTCATCGTCCCTCCCTTTCCCTCGCAAGCTAAAGCGGGTGCTTCATCTAGTCAATAGTTCTAGTCTCGTGGAATGCGCGATAGCTCGAGCCCCAGCAACACGGCGGAGCCGCCGGCCGTTCGGCGCGCGGACGGTCGCGCCACCGCCGAGCAGCTGGTACTCGTCGCCGAGCGGCTGTTCGCTGAGCGCGGCGTGGAAGCGGTCTCGCTGCGGGAGGTGGGAAAGGAAGCGTCCTCGCGGAACACGGCCGCCGCGCAGTACCACTTCGGCGGGAAAGAAGGCCTGATCCGAGCCATCGTCGACCGAAGGGCGCCCGTCCTCAATACCCGGCGGCTGCAACTGCTCGATGAGCTCACCGCAGCGGCCGAGGTCCGCGGTGAGCCGCCAACCGTCACTGAACTCGTGCGCGTACTCGTGCTCCCCCTGATCGAGGAATCCACGCGAGGCTCGCACTACGTCGGCTTCCTGTCCCGGCTCGCCATGGAACGTCACCGCGCCCCCTGGGTCGCCGAACTGGACGAGCAGTCGATGGGCAGCTTCGCGAAGGTGGCAGGTCTGCTGCGGGCGTGTCTTCCGGAACTGGATCGGCAGCGGTTCCTCCATCGCCGCGACATGCTTGTGCAGCTGGTGGTCACCTCCCTGGCAGCCTGGCAGCACCAGGACAATGCCGGTCAATCAGGGCTCGGCCGCCGCGAGAACTTCGTGCGCGACCTCCTCGAGGCAGCGGTAGGGATCCTCGTCGCGCCGGTCGGCGGCAGCTGAGACTGGTGCCACCGAGCAGGATCGGGTTATGCTCACATCGCATGATGATTTAGACGATTCCAGTGAGACCCAGTTCGGCCCGGACTCACGTCCGGTGCAGCCGCCTCCCGAGGAGGGACGATGGTGGGACGCATCTTCGACTGCGACCAGCACATGTACGAGACTCCGGATGCCTTCACCCGGCACATCGCACCCGAGTGGGCGCACCGCACCGTGAAGCCGGTCACCCTCGCCAATGGCGAAGACATCATCTTGATGGGTGAGCGGATCCTGGTGGCGGTCGAGCCCGAGTTCGGCAAGGCGTACAAGCCCGGCTCCTTGAAGGAAATGCTCAAGCAGATGAGCACCGGCGCGCCCTCCGAGACGTACATGTTCGAGCCTATGAAGAGCGAATACCAGGACCGCGATGCCCGCCTTCGCCGGATGGACGAGCAGGGCCTGGACGCCACGATCGTCTACCCCGGTAGCTGGGGGTTGATGGCCGAGGCCTACATGCGCCAGGCCGACATGCTTTTCGCCAACCTGCACTCGTTCAACCTCTACATGGACGAGCAGTGGGGCTTCGCGCACCAGGACCGGATCTTCGCCCCCGCCACGCTCTCGCTCAAAGACGTCGACCTGGCCGTCGCAGAACTGGATTTTGTGCTCGAGCGCGGTGCGCGTTTCATCCTGCTACCGACCGGTCCGGCCTACGGGCGTAGCCCCGGCGACCCGTACTTCGATCCGATCTGGAGCCGCATCAACGAAGCCAAAGCCACCGTCGCGTTCCACATCACGGAGAACTACTACAACGCCAACCTGGCGCCGGCCTGGGGCCACGACCCGGATCCGATTCACTTCCGGATGTCGGCCTGGCAATGGCAGCACACGTATGGCGAACGCCCGATCATGGAGACCATCTCGGCGCTGATCTTCGACAACGTCTTCGGCCGCTTTCCCGACATCCACGTGCTGGCCAGCGAATTCGGGGCCTCGTGGACCCCGCACTTCGTCACCCACATGGACAAGAGCCGAGGGATGGGGCGCAACGGTCCGTGGATCGGGGGCCCGCTACCCGAGCGGCCGAGCCAGGTCTTCCGCAAGCACGTGCGGGTGGTGCCCTATCCCGAGGACGACCCGGTGGACATCATCAACCGGCTTGGATTCCACGAGTCGATCGTGATGGGCTCGGACTTCCCGCACGCCGAGGGTCTCGCCGAACCGGCCGACTTCCGCAAGCTGCTCGATGGGCTCAGCGACGAGGTCAAGGACGACGTCATGTACAACACCGGCGCCCAGCTCGTCGCCCGCTAGAAAGCCGACCCATGACAACTACTGAAACCGCTCCCGCCAGCGAGACGGTCAAGCTGCTGGCTCCCGGGATGACCTGGGAAGACATGAAGCCGGGCGCAGCCTTCCGCACCGCGGCACGCACCATCACCGAGTCCGACCTGATGACCTTCATCCAGTGGGCCGGCTTCAACGAACCGCTCTTCACCGACGCCACGCATGCGGCAGCCGGCGGCTACACCGGCAGGCTCCTGCCGGGCGCGTTGGTCTACTGCATCGCCGAGGGACTCATCCTGCAGACCAACGCGCTGCACGGCACCGGGCTGGCGTTCCTGTCGATGGAGCTCAGCGTGAAGCGCCCCACCTACGTGGGCGACACCCTGCACGCCATCGTCGAGACGGTCTCCTCGCGCGGTACCAGCAAGCCGGGCCGAGGGATTGTCGCAAGTCGCGTTTCAGTGCGTAACCAGCACGGCGAGGACGTTCTCGAGTTCACCCCGGTACGCATGATCCGCGGACGTGACTTCGCCGCGAACGAGTAGTCAGCCGACGTCGATGTGCCCGTGATCGTTGGGCAAACCGGCGAAATGTGGTGGCCGCCGTTCAACGAACGAGCTGACTCCTTCGGCGTAATCGGAGCGCTGCCGGGCGGTCTCCAGGATCGCATTCGAGCGCAACCGTGATTCCTCGACCGTGGCGGTGGCATCTGCCAGCAGTTGCCGTTTCACCTCCGCCATCGCCCAGGGCGCGCAATTGCGCGCCACGTCCGTCGCCCAACCGATCGCCGAATCCAGCAGGGTCTCCGGCTCGACGCAGCGATGCGCGAGCCCGATCCGGGCGGCTTCGTCGCCGCGGATGACACGGCACGAAAGCAGGAGTTCGGACGCGCGGGCACCGCCGATGAGCCGCGGTAGCAACCATGTGACGGCGTCTTCCGACGCCAGGCCCCGGCGGGTGAACGACGGCGTCCATTTCGATGCCGGAGTGGTGAAGCGGACGTCGCACATGAGCGCTTGCACGAAGCCGATGCCGGCGCAGGCCCCATCGACGGCGGCGACCATCGGCTTGGGGACCCCGAGCGCATGCGTCTGCGGACGCCGTGCCGGACGCTGATACGTGGGATCGGTCGACGCCCGCTGCAGATTGCGGAAGTTCATCCCGGGGCAGAACGTACCGCCGGCACCGGTGACAACGATCGCGCGCACTGCTGGGTCATCGGTGGCCTCATCGAGCAGCTCGAAGTAGCGGGCCTCCATGTCGTAGTCCCAGGCATTGTGGCCACCGGGCCGGTTCAACGTGAGAACCAGGACCCCGCCTTCGAGCAACTCCTGCAAGACGGTTTCGACGGCAACGGTGGTGTCGTCAGTCGATGGGCTCGTCATCTTCACCCTTGATTCAAGTTGCATTCAGCCGGTGGGCTCGCGCGGCAGCCCGAGCACTCGTTCGGCAACGATGGAACGTTGGACCTCTGAGCTTCCCGCATAGATCGTGTGGGCGCGGCTGAACAGGAAGCTCTGCTGCCACCTGTCGAGCTCACCGTTGTCCAACACCTGCGAAGACATCCCGAGAAGGTCCATCTCCAGCTCGCCGAGCCGCTGGTGCCATTGTGACCAGAAGAGCTTGCCGATGGAGCTTTCCGGACCCGGCCGTCCCGACCGGCCGACTTCAGTCACGGTGCGATAACCGGTGCAACGCATGATGTGCAGCCCGACATACGCCTCAGCCAACCGCTGGCGTACCAGTGGGTCTTCGGTCTGGCCGGTCTTGCGCGCCTGCTCCACCAGCGCCCAGAACTCTTGCGCAAACCGCACCTGCTGGCCCAGGAAAGCCGTGCCCCGCTCGAACGAAAGCGTCGCCATCGCCGCCTTCCACCCATCGCCCGGATTGCCGACGATGAGATCGGCGCTGGTGCGCGCGCCGTCGAGCCAGACCTCGTTGAATTCCGACGTCCCGGTCAGCTGGCGAATCGGACGGATCTCGACGCCGGCCTGACGCACCGGGACCAGCAGGAACGACAGTCCCTTGTGTTTGGGAGCCGCCGAATCGGTGCGCGCCAGAACGAAGATCCAATCGGCGGTCTGGGCCTGCGAGGTCCAGGTCTTCTGTCCCTCGATCACCCACTCGTCGCCGTCAAGCCAGGCCCGGGTGCGTACGGCGGCCAGATCGCTGCCGGCACCGGGCTCGCTGAAACCCTGACACCACTGCTGCGTCCCACGCAGGATGGGTGGGAGAAAGCGTTGCTTCTGAGCCTCACTGCCCATGGCCATCAGCGTCGGACCGAGCAGCCCTTCCCCGAAGAAGGCTCTCACCGGAGCCTGCGCCCGGGCGTACTCCTCATGCCACACCAGCGACTGGGTGACGGTGGCACCCCGGCCACCGAACTCCTGTGGCCAGTCGATGCCGATCCAGCCACCGGAGCCGAGCTCACGTTCCCAGTCCAGCCGCAGGTCCGTATCGGTCGACAGGTCAGCGCCGAGAGCACGTAGCTCATCGGTCAGGTGGTCACGCAGCCACGCGCTGACCTCGACGCGGAACTGCGCATCCTGCGGGCTGTCAGCGAGATCCACTGCCGGACCCACTGGCCGCCCGCAGCGGGGCAAGTGCAGCGCTGTCGAGGTACTCCTCCACCCGCACGATGAGCCCCTCGCCGGACACGGTGGCCACCAGGCACGACGGGACGTCAAACGCCGCACCTTCAGCAAGCTGGCCACGCATACGGTGACGCTGGACGAATCCCTCGTCGGTCACGAGGAGCTGCACCTCGGTGAAGCTGATCCCCGGCACCTTGCGGCGCAGCCATTGTCCGAGCCGGATGTTGTCTTCCAGGCTCTGCGTGACGCCATCGGTGTTGTGCCAGATCTCGACCGCGGGGTCGCAGATGGCGCGCATCTGCTCGTCGTCACCATTCACGACGGCGGCCGCATAGCGACGCCCAGCCTGCCGGGCCTGGTCGGCCTGCGGGGCGTTCAATCGAGTCACGCGCTTGGCTCGGAGCCGACGACGCTGACGAAGGAGACGCACTCCCCCGGGCGACCGCCGAGATTGTGCGTGAGCCCGAGGGTGCGGCCCTGTCCGACTGAAGAGATGCGGCGCTCGGGGGGCGCTTCGCCGCGCAGCTGAAGCCAGCACTCGAACATCATCCGCAGGCCGCTGGCACCGATCGGATGCCCGAAGGCCTTGAGCCCGCCGTCGGGATTAACGGGAAGTTCGCCGCCCAGGTCGAACGTGCCGGCCAGCACTTCCTTCCAACCGAACCCGCGTTCGGCGAAACCGAGGTCCTCCATCAGGACCAGCTCGGTCGGGGTGAAACAGTCGTGAACCTCGGCCAGGGCGAGCTGCGAACGGGGGTCGGTGACGCCTGCTTGTGCGTACGCGTCAGCAGCGCTGGCGACCACCTCTGGGAACGAGGTGAAGTCGTAGTCGGGATCGCTGGTGCCTGTTGCCGGTCCGGCGACGAAGGACAACCCCTTCACATACAGGGGTTTATCGGTATAGCGGTACGCCTGATCCGCCGGAACGACGATGGCAGCGGCGCTTCCGTCTGACACGCCGCTGCAGTCAAAGACGCCCAGCGCACCGGCGATCAGGGGCGCCGCACAGATCGCGTCCTGGCTGACCTCCTTGCGGAACTGGGCCCGCGGGTTTCGTGCCCCGTTGAAGTGGTTCTTCCAGGCGATACGCGCCAGCACGTCCTTGAGTTCGGTGTCGTCGACGCCGTACCGCTTGGCATACGCGGGGGCGAGCAGGCTGAACGCTGCCGGGGCGGTCAGATCGCTACCGGTTCCATCCCCGGGGACTGGAGTGGTGACGAGGCCGGAGAAGCCCGAGTCCTTCAGTTTCTCCACGCCGACGGCCATGGCCATCTCGTATGCACCGGATGCGACGGCGTAGCAGGCGTTTCGCAGCGCTTCGGACCCGGTGGCGCAGTAGTTCTCCACCCGGGTGACGGGCTTGTTGTCCAGCCGCAGCGCCTTGGAAAGGGTCAGGCCGCTGGTGCCCGATCCCATCGTGCCCAGCCAGTAGGCGTCGATATCGTCACGCACGACCCCCGCTGACGCCATCGCGGCCTGAGTCGACTCGATGAGCAGGTCCGAAACACCCTTGTCCCAATGCTCCCCGAAGGCCGTGCAGCCCATCCCGACGATGGCCACCTTGTCGCGTATCCCCTTGGACGCCATGTCAGATTCCCTCCGTCGACGTCGGCGGCTCCGGCGGCACTTGCCCGGCAGTGGGCCGCGCCTTCCAGAAATAGTTGTGGACGCCGTTGGTGGCGGTGAGGACACGACGGAAGGTCATCTCGACCCGCGTCCCGATGGCCACGGCACCCTCAAGGCCATCGGTGTCGGTCAGCTCGCAGTCAAGCCGGCCGCCGCCGTCGAAATCGACAACGACCCCGATCATCGGCGGACTGGGAGTGAAGGCCAGCCGATCGACGGTGAAGGTGGCGACCGTCGCCGGGAGATCAGCCAGGGCCACCGGGGCCATCTCATCCACGCTGTAGCAGTGCTGGCAGACCCGCGCCGGCGGCAAGTGCCGGGTCTGGCAGGCGGTGCACTGTGACGCGACGAACCCGTACTTCCAGCCTGTGCCGCGCAGCGATGGCGGCGCTGCGGGAGCGGCCGGATCGGGGCGGCGCGGAGGTTCGCGGTCAAGGAAGCCCTTCCAGGTGAGGAAGGTCGGGTAAGTCAACGAGTCATTGCCGGCAGCGATCTGCGCAGCCACGCTGACGGCGGCGCGGTGTGCGGGCAGCGCTGCTGTCGTTCTCCACACCGTCGCCGTCGCACCGTCCGCCAGCACGACGAGGACCACCAGTCTCCTGCGGCCCGGCCCGGTCCAGCAGGTCCGCGAACACCACCCCGGGCTGGGCCACTCCCGGATTGCCGATCGACTCCGAAAGATCTGGCGCAATCGCCTCTTTGCGCACGCCCGCCCGGGCCCGGAAGGTGCGGGTCGCCCGCGCGTGAGTGCCGACCACAATGAGATGGTCGATCTCCTCCGGCGTGACCTCAGCTTCTTTGATCGCCGCGGCGAAGGCCTCATCGGCAAGCGGCACGTAGGCCTGCTCGCCGAAGCGTTCCTCCCAGACCCTGGAGTTCGGCGCCCCCGGCGTTCGCCAGCGGTCCAGGAACTCGGCCGAGGCCGTCGCGCTGCCCACCAGTTCTGCCAGGATCGGAGCGGTCTCGCTCGCCGGCCCGGTGACAAACGCGGCCGCCGCATCTCCTCCGCCGACCTCGTCCGCGCTGGCGGGCAGGCCGGTGCGGGTGTCGGAAAGGGCGACCAGCGTCTGCTTGTGCCCGCCGGCGGCGTCAAGGCCGGCCAGCAGGGCGGCGACACCGCTTCGTACCGCACCGCCGAAGTCGGCCGCCAGCACCCGCTCGTCCAGGCGCAAGGCCGCGGCGATCGCGGTCGCGTTGGTCTTGTCGACGTAGGCCGGGGCCGTCGTGGAGAAAAACAGCTGATCGGGGCGGGCGCTCCGGCCACGAAGTGCGATCCGCGCGGCTTCGACGGCCATGGAGGTGGTGTCCTCGTCGTAGGACGCCACCGCCCGAGAGCCGCGCCCCCCACCGGACCCGAGCGAGCCTGCGACCGCATTTCGCCGGAGTCGCCAGTAGGGGACGTAGGCGCCGTACGCCGTGATGCCGACCGCCGTGTTGCCGACTGACTTGCTCACGCCATCTCCCGTTTCGCCGACCGGTTCCGAATCGTACGTCTTATTAAGCTTGTTCTAGTCACGGACTCTCGACGCCGAGCTGCGCCGCCGCGTCCTGCTCCGCCAGCCAGGTTTGATGACGCAGGAAGTGCCCTCTATCTCGAGCCACCAGCACACCCTGCGCCGTGGCCAGTTCCGCACCCGTGGCAGCAAGCCGAAGGGTGGCATCCACGTACCAGCGACTCCCCTCTTGCCACATGAGCTCGGCTCGCGCGACAAGCGGCCGCTGGATCGGCACCGGGCGCACGAAACGGACACTGAGCTGACCGGTGACCGCCAACTGCCCGCGCAGCAGCGGCACGTGCCCCACGACCTCATCCAGTACGCCGGCGGTCCACCCGCCGTGGGCGACATCAGGGCCGCCCTCGCTATCCGCCGGGCAGGAAAGCGAATAGACCACCGACTTGTCCGGCTGTAGTTCCTCGGTCTCGATCCCGAGCCGGCACCTGCCCTGCGCCCGGCAGGCTCCGCACAGTGCTACCCCGGTGGACGAGCGCGGCGGCTCCTGCCAGTCTCCACCGACCCAGGGCTGGGATGAGCCACCTACGGCCTCCGAAGTCGACATCGTAAAAGCATAACCTAGGTAGATGATTAAGTCAGACCCCGTGGCTGGCCCGACTGGCCAGCGCGCGGCCTCACGGTCCGGTAAAAGAGGTGCAGTTTTATGGCCTTTCTGCCCTCATAACGGCTTTCAGGCTTGACGAGCGCCAGTAACCCGGTGCAGGTTTAGCGTTCATGGGCTGGGAGTTCGAGACTGATCCGGAGTGGCAGGCACAGCTCGACTGGGTGCGAAATTTCGTGGAAACTGAAGTCGAGCCGCTGACCCTGCTATGGCCGAACCTCCATCACACACCGCCGCCGCCCTGGCTCAAGGCGGTGATCGATCCCCTCAAAGCTGAGGTACGCCGACGCGGACTCTGGGCGTGCCATCTGGGGCCGCAGCTCGGCGGCAAGGGCTACGGCCAGGTGAAGCTGGCACTGTTGAATGAGATCCTCGGCCGGCAGGAATGGGCGCCGACCATCTTCGGGACGCAAGGACCGGACACCGGCAATGCGGAGATCCTTGCCCACTACGGCACCCCGGAGCAAAAGCAGCAGTATCTCGAGCCACTGTTGAACGGCGACGTCTTCTCCTGCTTCGCGATGACCGAGCCGCATGCCGGGTCGGACCCCCGGGAGTTCAGGACACGAGCGGTCGCGGACGAGGACGACTGGATCATCGATGGCGAGAAGTTTTTCTCCTCCAACGTGCACGAGGCGGCCTTCCTGATCGTCATGGCCGTCACCGACCCGGACGTCGATCCGGTCCGCGGCATGAGCATGTTTCTGGTCCCGGCCGACACCGCGGGCATCGAGATCCTGCGCCCGACCGTGACGCTGGGAGAGCGGCCCGAGGAAGGCGCGATGCTGCATCCCCACCTACGCCTGTCGGGGGTGCGGGTCCCGGGCGAGAGCCTGCTCGGCGATCAGGGCAATGCGTTCGTGGTCGCGCAGACCCGGCTCGGCGGTGGCCGTGTCCACCACTCGATGCGGGCGGTCGGCACCGCGCAGTGGGCGATGGACATGATGTGCGAGCGGGCCCTTTCCCGCCGCGCGCAAGGCACCCTCATCGCCGAAAAGCAGCTGGTACAGCAGGCCGATTGCCGAGTCGTGGACGCAGATCCAAGGGCTGCGCCTGCTGGTCCTGCAGACCGCTTGGGAGATCGACCAGGCCACCGCGCACGGCGGCCATGCGGCGGTACGAGGTCAGGTGGCCGCGATCAAGAATCTCGGAGCGAAGGTGGTGCACGATGTGGTCGAGCGTGCCGTCCACGTCCATGGTGCGCTCGGCGTCAGCGACGAGATGCCGCTCGCCCGGATGTGGCAGGTCGTCCCGCAATACGCGATCTGGGATGGCCCCACCGAAGTGCACGTCACGACGCTGGCGCGCCAGATCCTGAAGGGCTACTCGGCCGCACCGTCACTGTGGCCGACCGAGTGGCTGCCCGCCAAAGTCGAGACAGCTCGCCAACGCTACGAAACGGCGCTGGCTGAGCAGGCGGCCTACGAACAGGCACACCCGCGATCGGTCGGCGTGATGCGGGGCGCGTTGCCCATTACCACCTGAGAGGTTGATCAGTCGAGGTGTAGTGAACGCCCGACGATCTCCTTCATGATCTCGTTGCTACCGGCATAGATGCGCTGCACCCGGCTGTCGCGCCAGAGCCTGGCGATCTCGTACTCGTTCATGTAGCCGTAGCCTCCGAACAGCTGCAGGCACCGGTCCACGACCAGGCACTGGGTGTCAGTCGTCCACTGCTTGAGCCCGGCGGCGTCGTCCGCCGAAAGTCGGCCATGGACGTGCTCGACCACCGCTTTGTCGACATATGCCTGTGCGACCTCGCAGAGGGTCTTGACTTCGGCCAGCTCGAAGCGGGTGTTCTGGAAGCCGCCAAGCGTCTGCCCGAACGCCTTGCGAATGCGCACGTAGTCGACCGTCAACGACAACGCCCGCCACATCACTGCCGTCGCCGCGACGCCCGCTCCCAGCCGTTCCTGCGGAAGGTTGCCCATCAGGTAGCCGAAACCCTTGTTGACCTCGCCTAAGACGTTGGCCGCGGGCACCCTTACGTCACGGAAGAAGAGTTCCGCGGTGTCCTGCGACCGCTGGCCGATCTTGTCCAGATGCCGACCGCGTTCGAAGCCCGGCGTGCCGTCCTCGACCACGATGAGGCTGATCCCCTTGTGTCGCGCGTCGGGATCGGTCTTGACCGCGACCACCACCGCGTCCAGCAGCAGGCCGTTCGTAATGAACGTCTTGGCGCCGTTGATCACGTAGCTGTCGCCATCGCGGACGGCCGAAGTCACGACGCTGGCGACGTCACTGCCGGCTCCGGGTTCACTGATGGCCAGCCCCCAGATCAGGTCGCCACTCACCGATGCGGGCAACCAGCGCTGCTTCTGCTCGTCGTTGGACAGGTCGAGCAGGTACGGCGGCATGACATCGCTCTGCAAGCCGAAACCCAAGCCAGCGCTGCCGGTGGCGTACATCTCCTCGGCCAGCACCTGCGAGTAGCGGTAGTCCTTGATCCCCTGGCCACCGAATTCTTCGGGTGCCTCCCAGAGCAGCATCCCGGTCCCGCCGGCCGTACGCCACACCTCGCGGTCGACGTGACCCTGCTGCTCCCACTTCTCCACGTGGGGAGCGCATTCCTTCATGAAGAAGGATCGACAGAGATCGCGAAAGGCCTCGTGCTCGGGCTCGAGATGGGTTCGCAGCATTGGTCAGATCCCCACACCCGCGGCAGTCATCATCACAAACCTCATCCAGCCCAAGCGTAAGTAATAACAATTTAATCTACTAGCTATATATCACCGCTCGGCCTTCCGCCATGCAGGGCCCACTCTCACCGCGGTCTTGTACGCCGTACACCCGGCAGCTAGCGTGCTGCTCATGACCCCGGTCGCCGAGGCAAAACCCGGCCGTGTGCGGCTGACCCGCGATGACGTCGTCAGTGCCGCCTTGCGGCTGACTCGCGAGGTGGGGCTGGGCGGCTTGACGATGCGCGGGCTGGCGGATGCCCTTGGTGTCACGCCGATGGCCGCCTACCACTGGGTTGACTCCAAACAGGCACTGATCGACCTGGTATTGGAATCGGTGCAGGACGAGATCGCCGCGGGCGCACGCAGCGGTTCATGGCGAGAACGGCTCGAGCAGCTGGCTACGGCATCCCGCACGGTCATCCTCTCCTACCCGGGCGTCGCGACGGCTCTGCTCGCCGGCCCTGCAGGTCCGCGGGCACGCGCCCTGATGGAAGAAGCCTTAGACCTGCTGCGCGAAGCCGGCTACCGGGGCGAATCACTGGGTTACGCCTGGTCGACCTACCACTCCTTCATGCTGGGCCAATTCACGTTGGCGGCCGACAACGGTCATCGACGGGTCGACCGGAAGCAAAGCGACGAAGCGACGGCGCTGGCAGAAGGCGGCAGCGACAAGGCGTTCGCCTGGGGTCTCCGCTTTCTGCTGGACGCCTTGGAAGCGTCCGCCCCGAAGCGACGACGTCGCGACCGGTGATCAGCTGGAACGACGCCTGACGCCGTTCGCGGGAACCGTTTCGCCCCAGGCCATCCACACCTCGGGACTCCGGCTCTCACCTACCCGACGCATCAGCCCCTCCTGCTGAGGGTTGGGGATCCGCCCAAGCTGCATGTGCCCGTTCGCTGCCGGAACCAACTCCCACTGCTCCCCATCCATCGACATGCTGATGCCGTCATGCCAATAGCCGTCGGCCCCTCGGCTGATCTCGAGATCCATCGCTGACGCTGCTCTGACACCCCCGCGGTGATCGGCGATCAACCCGACGTGGAAGCGTTGCTGACCATAGAGAAAATGGCCGATCTCGATGCTGCCGTCCTCCCACTGGGTCGCCCAGCTGTACCAGGTGAGGTAGCCGACGTCGTGCAGCGGATCCTTCTCGACGTAAAGGCGCCCACCGGGGAGCATGTAGGCCTCCTCCAGGAAGATGAAGCCGCGCACCGGCCGGCCGAGCACAGTGCCTTCGACGAGCCAGGTCTGCGTCGGGTAATAGAGCGCAGCCAGGCTTCCGGGCAGATACCACTGCAATCCCGAGCACACCTGGCGCCCGGCCAGGTCGAGCACTCCGTCCTCGGTCCAGCGCAGGGTCACCCCGTCGGTCTCCAGTCGCATCGCCGCCCGCCCCGCACCAGATGCACTGAACACAGCGGAACCAGAGACGAATGCGCGCGTCACCTCGTCGCTGGAGGCGGCATTCTTGGCTTCCCGGCGAACGGCCAGACCATCAGCGTCCTGGCTGTCCATCACGATGAGACGGCTGCCCAGCGATTGGGCACCTGCCGCCCCCGTCTCCACACCCGCAGGCGGAATCCGGCGCATGACGGAAAGCGGCTGCCCGCGGTCGTCACGAAGGGTCCCCCACGCATACGTGCCCTCGCGACGTAGTCCGAGAATCTCCCGATCGTCAACGAATTCAGCCGGATCGACGCCGCGGCGACCAGCGAGTGCTGCTCCCCCGAAATCACCCCGGCCCAGTCTGGGGACTGAATCACTCATCACTGCACTCCTCCCAAGACCTCGTCGCCGTGCTCCCCCAGCAACGGGGGGCGAGGGTAGCTCGTGCGCCCGGACCCCAACACGAACGGAGCTTGGACCAACGTAAGGGTGCCCAGCCGGGGATGCTCGACCTGGGCGAGGGCGCGCCGGGCCTGCAGATGCACGTCGGCGGCGATGTCGCTTGCATACGCGGACAGACCGGCCGGCACCCCCGCGCTGCCCAGGGTGTTGATCGCCTCCTTCGCGGTCACACCTGCGACCCAGGCACTGACAGCCGCATCGATCGTGGTGCGTTGCTCGACCCGACTGCACCGGGCAGCGGGGCCTTCGACTCCGGTGGCCTTGGTGAACGCCAACCACTCGTCGTCCGTCCGCACTCCGATGGCAATCCAGCGACCGTCGGCGGTCAGATAGCAGTCATAGGGCACGCAGCCGTCCAAGGCGTTCCCGGCCCGGCTCGGGTCGATGCCGCGGGAGGCGCGCAGGCCCAGATGGCCCTGCAACACCACGAGCGCGTCGCGGGTCGCCACGTCGACGACCGATCCCGAGCCGCCGTCGGCCACCTCGAGCAACGCGCCTGCGACCGCAAGTGCACCCAGGGTGCCACCGCGTAGATCGTTGGTGTCGCGCACGTCGGACGGCGGCGCGTCCGGGTAGCCGGTCATCCAGCCCAGCCCGCCTTCGGCGTTGAACACGCTGGCATAGCCGGGACGGTCGGCATCAAGGGCGTCGGTACCGAAACCGGACAGGGCAAGGATCACGACGGCGGGATTGACCTCGTGCAGGACGTCGTCTCCGAGGCCCAGCCGCTCGCGTACCCCGGGCCGGAAGTTCTCAGCCACGACGTCGGCGTTCGCAACCAGGCCCAGCAGCCGCAAGCGATCCGCCGGGTCCTTCAGATTGAGAACCACGGACTTCTTCGCCTGGTTCAGGTCCATGAAGCGCACCGACGAATCCAGATCGGCACCGGGATCGTCCTGACTGCGCCGGAAGATGTCCGGCCGGGTGGCCGACTCGACACGGATCACCTCCGCGCCTAGAAACGCGAGCAGTTCGGTGGCGTACGGCCCAGCGGCCACCCAGGTCAGATCGATGACGCGAAGTCCGCTCAGCGGCAGCGCTCCGGCCTGCAACGCCGGCCAGTCGGCGGGTGCCATGGCCTCCCGAAGACGTGCTGTGCCAGGCCCGCACCGGAGCGATCCCGCCGCCCGACACACCAGCTGCGGACACGCTGCCGAAGAGCTCGCGGCTTCCTATCGCCTTGTCCGTGATGACGTCACCTGGCGACAGGAAGGGTCCCCCGGGACACCCCGCCTCCAGCAACGCCGCTCTGACCTGTTCGCGGCTGTGGGTGGAGGTCCAGGCCTCGAGCTCCCCGGTGAGCTCGTCGGCGTTGTCGTAGCGCAGCAGTCGGTCGGCGAAACGTGGGTCGGCGGTCAGGTCGGGGCGCCCGATCGCCGTGCAGAGTCCGGCCCATTGGCGTTCCTCCACCGGCCGCACGGCGACCCAGCCGTCAACGCAACGCAGTGCTCCTGCGTAGTCATATCCCCGATAGGTCCGGTCGAAATCGCGGCCTTCAGCCAACGCGCGCGACAGGGTCGTGCGGTTGAGACCGGCCTCGACCTCCACGCCCGCCACGTCCACGCGGTATCCGGCACCTGAGCGCCGGCGCCCGATCAAGGCACCCACCGTCGCCAGCGCGGCCGTCAAACCGGTGTCGTGGTCGGCCAGGAAGCTCCCGGCCCGTACCGGCGGACGATCCGGGAAGTGCCGCGCCACGTTCTCGCTCGGAAGCGTGGCTCCCTCTCCACCGGCGTGGTAGACGGTCAGCTCGCAGCCGGCCCGGTCCGCCTCGGGCCCGGTGGAGCCGTGGGGCGTCACGCTGACCACGGTCAGGCCGGCGTTCCTGCTTTGTAGACCGTCGGGCGAAAGCTCCAGCTGCCGCTGGCGGGTCGGGGTCCAATCGCAGACCAACACGTCCGCCGCGGCGACCTGCTCAGCCACGGTTTGCGCGTAGTCGGTGTCGGTACTGGTCGGAATGCGTCGCTTGCCTCGGTTGGCATCGTCGTCCAGGCAACGGCCGGTGGAATCAGGACCATCGTCAAGCTGCCTTAGGGGATCGCCCCCGGGTGGGTCGACCTTGGTCACTTCTGCACCGAGCCAGGACAGGAGCTGGGTGCACCAGGGACCGGCGACCCAGCTGGAGGCGTCGACCACCCGGAGGCCCAGCAACGGACGCGGTGCCATGACCCTCCATCGGGTGGTGATCTCGTAGTCTAATCGTTAATCTCTTTATACGACTAATGTGAGCTGATCGTCCAAGCGAGGAGAAGCAGATGACGGGCCAGGCGCGTGAGGCATGGATCATCGACGGGGTGCGTTCCCCTCGCGGACGCGGAAAGGCCACCGGGTCGCTGCACGAGATCCATCCGCAGGAGCTCTTGGCGCAGGTGCTCAATGGACTCGCCGAGCGTGCCGGCCTCGAGATCGGCGACGTTGAAGACGTGATCTGTGGCAACGGGATCGGCGTCGGTGACCATGGTGAATCAATCGGGAGGCTGTCCGTGCTGGCGGCCGGGTGGCCGATCGAAATCCCGGGGGTCACCCTGAACCGGTTCTGCGGCTCGGGTCAGCAGGCGGTCACCTTCGCGGCCATGGGCGTAAGAAGTGGGGAGCAAGAGCTCGCCATCGGCTGCGGCGTCGAGTCCATGTCCCGCTGGCCCGCCGCCGAGGCACCGTCGACGCTGGACGGCGGCAACCCGGCGCTGCACGAGCGTTATCCGACGGTCCCCCAGGGCATCTCAGCCGACCTGATCGCGACGCTGGAAGGCTTCAGCCGCGCCGACGTCGACGCGTTCGCCGCGCGCAGCCAGGAGCGGGCCGCCAAGGCCCTCGCGGATGGGGCATTCGACCACAGCGTCATCCCGATTCATCACGCTGATGGCTCAATCGCCCTTGCCGTCGACGAATTCCCCCGGCCTGGCACCACTCAGGAGTCGCTGGCCGGCTTGAAGCCCTCGTTCGCGGCGATGGGCTCAACCGTCTTCCCTGGCCACGACCGCACGTTCGACGACATGTGCCTGCAGGTCTATCCGCAAGCCGGACGGATCGACCATGTCCACCACGCCGGCAATTCCTCCGGTGTCGTCGACGGAGCGAGCGCCATCGCCGTCGCCTCCCCCGAATACGCCAAGGCCCATGGCTTGCGTCCCCGCGCCCGGATTCTGGGCACCGCCGTCGCCGGCGCCGAACCGGTCATCATGCTGACCGCGCCGACCCCGGTCACGCGCAAGGTGCTGGCCAAGACCGGCCTGTCGACCTCCGACATCGACCTGTGGGAGATCAACGAAGCCTTCGCCGCAGTGCCACTGAAGACCATCCGCGACCTGTCGCTGGATCCCGACCTGGTCAACGTAAACGGTGGGGCCATCGCGCTGGGGCACCCGATCGGCGCCACCGGCCCGATGCTCATCCAGACCGTGCTCGACGAGCTCGAGCGGCGCGACCTCAGCATCGGCGCCGTCGTGATGTGCACCGGAGGTGGCATGGGGACCGCCACGATCATCGAGCGGCTCTGAGGGGCACTTACTGAAATAGCCACGGAGTTTCACGGATGATCTTCTGACGCGGCGCGTTATGACCGACACGCCGTGCCGGGAAACGACTCCGTGGCGATTTCTGCAGAGGGGTCGAAGAGCTAGCCCCGAACGGCCCCGAGGACCTCGGCCCAGATCTGCGGGTCGCTGTCGTAGGTGGCATAGAACGTGATGCGGGTGGCGATGTCGCCGTAGCGCGCGCGCAGGGCTTTGCCAGCCTCGGCGGGCGTGCCCACGACCGCGAACTCGTGCAGCATGTCGTCACTGATCAGGCCGCCCAGCTCCGTCCAACGGCCGGCCTTGGTCAGGCGGGTCAGCTCGGGCTGCAGGTCGCCCCAGCCATGCAGATCCAGTACCCCGCGATACGCGGGAGTCGAGGCGTAGAAGGCGATCTGGTCTCTCGTCCCCTTGATGGCGGTCGCCAGTTCCTCGTCGGTACGTCCGACGGCGGCAAAGGCCGGGCCGGCGATCTGGAAGCCGTCGAGGGTCTTGCCGACCTTGCTGCGGCCCCTTTGCAGTGCCGGAAGGGTCACTTCCTGCAGGTAGCGCGCCGTGGTGAACGGGTGGAAGAAGACCCCATCGGCGACCTCGGCGGCGACCTCCGTCATGCGTTCTCCGACGGCTGCCAAGTAGACCGGCGGCGGGCCCCATTCGTGCGACTCCGGCGCGAAGAACGGCGTCATCAGGGTATGCGTGTAGAACTCTCCGCGAAAGTCCAGCGGTGTCCCGTTCTGCCAGGTGTCCCAGATGGCGCGCGTCGCCAGGATGAGTTCACGCATCCGCGCCGCCGGCTGCGACCACGGCATCGAGAAGCGCCGTTCGATGTGCGGCTTGACCTGTGAGCCCAGGCCCAGCACGAACCTGCCTTCCGAATAGCGCGCCAGGTCATAGCCAAGGTTTGCCAGTGTCATCGGCGTACGGGCAAAGGCGATCGCAATGGACGTGCCGACGGTGATCGACGTTGTCGCATCGCTGGCCCGAAGCGAGAGCAGGAAGGGGTCGTGCCTGGTCTCACCCACCCAGAGTCCGTCGTAACCATCGGCTTCGGCTTCTGCTGCGTGCCGCTTCGCGCGATCGAGGTCCTTGACGAGCGAGGTGTCGATCTTCATCGCCGAAGGGAGGCTAGACCGATTGGCGGACGGGACGGTCGCCCAGCATGTCGGCTCCGAGTGCTGCTTCGGCGACGAGCCCGGGAATGACCTCGTTCAGCTCCCCCGGAGTCCAACGCTCCTTGCGGTCGATGCGGGGACCGTTCACCCAGCCCTCCGCCACCGAGATCTTGTTGCCGAAGACGGAGAAGACACGGCCCGTCACGCCACCCGACAGCGTGCTGCCCAGCCACACCACGAGCGGAGAGATGTTTTCCGGGGAGAGGTCCAGGTCGCCCCAGTCCTGCATCGAATCCAAGTCCTCTGTCATCCGGGTCAGTGCGGTCGGAGCGATGGCGTTGACGGTAACCCCGTAGCGGCCGAGCTCCATCGCCGCGATCACCGAGAGGGTCGCAATGCCCGCCTTGGCAGCCCCGTAATTGGTCTGGCCCACGTTGCCGAACAGTCCCGAAGGGGAGGTGGTGTTGATGACCCGCCCTTCGACGGCATGACCAGCCTTCGAACGGTCACGCCAGTACGCGGCGGCATGGCGCATCGGACCGAAAGTGCCCTTCAGGTGGACGGCGATGACGGCGTCCCACTCGGCCTCGGTCATGTTCGCCAACATCCGGTCGCGCAGGATCCCGGCGTTGTTCACCACCACGTCCAGGCCTCCGAAGACGTCCAGTGCCTGGTCGATGAGCGACTTGCCGCCGTTCCAGGTGGCGATGTTCTCGGTGTTGGCGACGGCCTCACCACCAGCGGCTCTGATCTCGTCGACCACCGTCTGGGCAGGTCCTGCCGACCCACCACTGCCATCGCGCGAACCACCGATGTCGTTGACGACGACCTTGGCCCCCTCGGCAGCAAATGCGTGAGCGTGGGCCCTGCCGATCCCGTTGCCGGCTCCGGTGACCACGACGACCCTGCCCTCACAGATCCCGCTCATGACGCTCCTCCTGCTCCTGGTTGGCGCGCCCGTCCCGCGCCGTGCGCAGCCGTTGCATTTAACGCTAGATGATTCAGCTAATCATGCTAAGCCATGGATGTGTGGTCTTCGCAGGGTTGCTTTCGGTTGCCTGACGGCCTACCGTTGCGAGCAACAGCTATACGTTGTATAGGAGCATCTGGTGGACAAGATCTGGGCCAACTCGGCCGACTCGCACACCCTAGAGCCGCACGATCTGTGGAAGCGACGGCTTCCGGAGCGGCTGGCCGAGCGGGCGCCCTGGACCGTGCGCGACGACGGCCGCGAGACGGTTTACGTCGACGGTCAGGTCATGCGGCGCGATCCCATCTCCTTCTCCGACGCGATGCGGCCGCCCGGTTCCGAGGACGTCAATATCCGGCTGGAAGACCTCGATGAGCAGGGCGTATGGGCCGAGGTGGTCTTTCCCTCCCGCGGTTTCTGGATCTCGAACATGACCGACCCGGAGCTGGCTCGCGAGTGCTCCCGGGCCTTCAACGACTGGTGCGCCGAAGACTTCATGTCAGCCTCGCCGCGGCTCGTTCCGGCTGCGGTCACGAGCGTTCTCGACACCGGCGACGCTGTCGCCGAACTCAAGCGGGCGGCAGCTCTCGGGTTTCAGGCGGTCTACCTGCCGTCCTCTCCTCCACTGGACCGGCCGTTCAACTCCGAGGTCTGGGAGCCGCTCTGGGAGGCCGCCGAAGAGGCAGGTATCCCGCTGTGCTTTCACATCGGCACCGGATCGACCCCGCAGGTGGTCGCGCGCGGTCCCGGCGGGGCGGTCATCAATTACGTGGAGACGTTCTTCCCGGGCCAGCGGACCGTGACGCACCTGGTGGCCTCCGGTGCGCTTGACCGCCACCCCGGACTGCGGGTGTTCATCGCCGAGGCCGGCGCGGCGTGGGTGCCCGCGCTGGCCGACCGGATGGAGGAGGGTTACCGCCAGCACGACATGTTCGTGCGCCCGAAGCTCTCGCGTTCACCGAAGGAAATCGTCTTCGACCAGGTCTATACCTCGTTCCAGCATGACGTGAGCGCGCTGCAAGCCGTCGAGCACATGAATTACCGCAATGTCATGTGGGGCAGCGACTACCCCCACCTCGAGGGCACGTTTCCGCACACCCAGAAGGTGCTTCACGAACTGTTCGACGACGTAGCTCCCGCGGTGCAGCGCAGGGTGACCGAAGAGGCCTTCGCCGAGCTCTTCACCGTGCCCGACCGTCCTGCCGCGTGACTTCAGCCGCCCAGGCGCGCCGTAGCCGTACCTGACACGACTTCTTCGCCGCGGGCGTTG
Organism: uncultured Actinomycetota bacterium; assembly: GCA_963839015.1. GTDB lineage: Bacteria > Actinomycetota > Actinomycetes > Frankiales > Frankiaceae > DATAZK01. Next base: position 738,651 of record CAWITL010000009.1, read on the forward strand.
GTGGTGGTCACATTGAGGTCGGCCAACTGCTGGCCGGCCTCTTCCCGAATCGCCATCACCGTTACGCGGGCGGTGAGCCGATCGCCCGGCCATACCTGCGATTTGAAACGCACCCCGTACTTGGTCAGGGTCCCGTCGCCCACCCAGTCGGTCAGTGCCCGCGCGGTCATCGCCATCGACAGCATCCCGTGGGCAAATACCCCCGGATAGCCGGCGACCTCCCTGGCGAACACCTCATCGGTGTGCAGCGGGTTGTAGTCGCCCGACGCACCGGCGTACTGGACGATCTGGGTCCGCGTCAGGTCCTCGGTGAGCACCAGTTCGCGAGTGTCGCCCACCTGAACGTCGGATATCGACAACGCCATCAGTTCGCCTCCACGACTTTCTCGGTCCGGACCCCGACCGACCGGGCGCGCACGACCAGCTCCCCTGCGGCGTTCCGGTATTCGGTGATGGTCTCGCTGAACAGCAGCTTCCCGCCGCGCCTGCCCTGCTTCTCCCAGGGCTCCCCCGCTCGCGTGCTGACCGTCAACAGATCCCCTGGCCGCAGCGCCTTGAAATACTCAAAGTGCTGCTCCGCGTGCAGTCCTCCACCGCCGGCGCCGCCAGTGGATGCCACCCCAGTGGGGGTCGCGCCGGAACCGAACCATGGCTCGCCGACCTTGGGACGCAAGGGATAATCGGGATCCCACTGGGCGCTCGCCTGGGCGAACGTGGGCGGCGCCACAATCCCGCCGGCGTCGACCGTTTCCTTCGCGTCGGCGTCGCGATAGACCGGATTGGGATCACCCGCCGCTCGGGCAAAGAGCATGATGTGACCGGCTTCCACCGGAAACTCAAATTCAGCCACGGCCGTTCCTTTCCAACGCAGGCGGCCCGGACGTCCCGAGCTCTGCCAACAACAGTCTTCGCACCTCGCCGCACGATTCCACGGCCACCGCGTCGTCGACCGCCACCGGCAACAGATGCACGTCGGAGCACCCGGCCCGGATGTAAGGCAGCACGAATTGCGCGACGTCCTGCGGGGTTCCACGCGGGATGTAGCGGTCGAACTTGGAGAACGGGATGCCGTAGAACGACTCCATGGCCGCGCCCACGAGCCCGGTGGCGGATTCGCGAGTGGCACCGAAGCCGCACCACACATGCAATCCGTGGCGCCAGTCCACCGAGCGACGTCCGGCATCCGCTGCAGCTTCTTCGACACTCGCCAGCGCCGACTCATAGCGGCCGGGTGAGACCCAGACCCCGATCCAGCCGTCGCCGTGACGGCCAGCACGGCGCAGGGCGACGGCAGACCGGCCGCCGACAATGATCGGTACCTGCTGGCGCGGCTTGGGCAGCACCATCACGTCGTCCAGCACGAAGAACTCGCCTTTGATGTTCACCTGCTCACCGGCGAGCAGGGGGCGCAGGATTGCTAGCGCCTCGTCCATGCGCCGACCTCTGGTGGTGGGGTCGATGCCGCAGGCCAGCACCTCGGCGCGGTCCTCTCCCCCGATGCCGCAGCCGAAGACGAACCGTCCAGGCGCCAGCTGCGACAGCGTGGCGATCTGACGGGCAACGACCACCGGATGACGCAGGGGCAGCAGGTAGACGCCGGTATGGACCTCGAGCTCCGGCGCGGCAACCGCGAGTGCAGTCGACTGCAGCAAGCCATCAGAGCCTGCACCGCCGCGAAAAGTGACGTGATCTCCGACCGTCACGTGGTCCAGACCCGCCGCGGAGATCATCGCCATTGAACGTTGGAGAAGACCGACCCCACGTCCGAGGAGATGCAGCGGCGGCCGGATCCCGACTCGCAGCATCAGTAGCTCCGCAGCCCCATGCTCCGGGCGATGGCATTGCGCTGGATCTGACTCGTGCCGCCCGAGATTGTCGCCACGATCGACTCACGCCAGCGAAAGCTCATGACGCTCTCGGTCGAAAAGCCATGGCCGGCCAGGATCTGCATTCCCAATCGGGCCGCTGCGATGTAGGTCTCGGAGCCCTTCAGCTTCGCCATCGAACCCTCGCGGGAGCAGGGCATCCCGTTCGACAACAACCAGGCGGCACGGTAGGCGAGCAGCCGGGCCGAATCGATCTCCACCTGCAGGTCTGCCATGGCGTGCGCCAGCGACTGGAACGTGCCGATCGACCGGCCGAAAGCCTGACGTTCCTTGGAGAACGCGAGCGCCTCGTCCAACGTCGATTGGGCGACCCCGACGTAGGCGCCGCTCATCAGGACCCGCTCGGTGTCGAGCCCGGAGAGCATGACCTTCCACCCGCCGTTCAACGGTCCGACGAGGTTGCCTTCGGGCACCTCCACATCGGCCAGGAAGACCTCGTTCGTGCCCAGGATGTGCCGCGCGAGGGTGGGCGTCCGCCTGATCTCCACCCCGGCCGACAACGGGTCGACCAGCAGCAATGACAGCCCTTCGTGCTTAGGGGCCTGCGGGTCGGTGCGGACGTACATGGCGATGGTGGTGCCCGGAAGCCCGGCACCCGTGCACCACATCTTCTGACCGTTGACGACGAACGTCTCGCCGCGCTTTTCCGCGAGCGTTCGCAGTGCAGCCACGTCGGAACCGGCATCAGGCTCGCTCATCGCAATCGCAAAGCGACTGGTGCCGTCCAGCATCCCGGGCAGGTAGCGCTCGCGTTGCTCGGGTGTCCCCCACTTCAGCAGAGTCAAGCCGGGGATGAAGGTGCCGGCGTAGCACATCGCGATATCCAGGCTGGCCCGCCCGAGTTCCTCGGCGATGAGCACGAGCTCCATGGCCGAGCCGCCACCCCCGCCATCTTCCTCGGGAAGCGGGAGACCGAACCAGCCCATGTCGGCCATCCCCTGAAAGAGCTCGGTGGGCATGGTCCCCGCCTCGTCCCACTCCTTCGCCTGGCGCGGCGGACACACTTTGGTGACAAAATCCCGCGCGGTCTGCTGCAGCATCAGCTGCTCATCAGCGAGTCCGAAGTCCACGGCGTCTGATGCCTCCATCTGCAGCGGCGTAGCCCGAAGAAAGCTACTAGGGAGCCCTAGAAGACGGCGTTCTAAGAGCTTAATGAGTTATACAGGTTCTCCAAGCTCGGCGGAAGGGCCCCACATCTGGTCGGGTTGGCGACGGGGATGGTCCCGCCGTCCCAAGCATGGTAGGAATTAGGTAATTAGTTAGACTGCTTTTCGCCAGCCACACCAGCTCCTGCTGCCGGCGTGGTGAGAGACGATCTTGGGAGATCTCCATGGAGCTAACCGGTCGGACGGCTCTCGTCACCGGCTCGGGAAGAGGCATCGGGGCGGCCATCGCCGCAGCTCTGGCGGGCGCCGGAGCTGCCGTTGCCGTCGCTGACCTAGCCGGGGACGCCGCGGAGTCCACGGCTGCGGCCCTCAGCAAGGAGCACGGCGTACCCACACTCGGCCTCGGCGTCGACATCGCCGATGGGGCGAGCGTTCGGGCAGCAGTTGCGAGAGTCGAGCAAGAGCTCGGCCCGATCGACATTCTCGTCAACAACGCCGGCATCGACAAGATCGAGCAATTCATCGACTCGACCGAGGAGACCTGGGACCGGCTCATCTCGGTCAACTTGAAGGGCACCATCCTGGTCACGCGGTCGGTGCTCGACGGGATGATGGCACGCGGCTACGGGCGGATCGTCAGCATTGCTTCCGACGCGGGACGGGTCGGTTCATCAGGCGAGGTCGTCTATTCAGCGACCAAGGGCGGAGTCATCGCCTTCAGCAAGGCCCTCGCCCGAGAAATGGCGACCAAGGGCATCACGCTCAATTGCGTCTGCCCAGGGCCTACTGACACAGCCCTGCTCGACCAGGTGGCCGAGGCGAGCCAGCGGCTGTATGACTCGCTCGCCAAAGCCGTACCCATGAAACGGATCGGCCGTCCGGACGACATCGCCCCGGCCGTCGTCTTTCTGGCCGGAGAATCCGCCGGCTACGTCACGGGCCAGACGCTGTCCGTCAGCGGTGGATTGACGATGTCATGAGCGGCGTCATGAACGCCCTCCGCTCCCCCGGCGCCCAGCTCTAGCCGCCCACCGATCGCGGATACGCCATGAACCTCACCTTCACTCAAGAGCAGGACGAGCTGCGCCAGATGGTGCGTCGCCTGCTGGAAGACCGGTCTCCCGAGACCGAGGTACGGCGCGTCATGGCGACCAGCGAGGGCTTCGACCCCCAGCTCTGGAGCCAGCTCTCCGCCGAACTGGGGCTGGCCGGGTTGGCAATCCCGGAGGAGTTCGGCGGGGCCGGCTACGGGCAGGTGGAGGTAGGCATCGTCATGGAGGAGGCCGGCCGCGCGCTGCTGTGCGCCCCGTACTTCTCCAGCGTTGTCCTAGCGGCAAATGTGCTGCTGGCAAGCGGCGACGACGCGATGAAGAAGGAGCTGCTCCCGGCGATTGCTGCCGGTGAGGTGCGCGCAGCAGTTGCCTGGGCCGAGGACAGCGGCCGCTGGGACGAAGCCGGCATCACGCTGGCAGCGACGAAGACGGGCGCGGACTGGTCGCTGAGCGGTGTCAAATCGTTCGTCATTGATGGCCACACCGCCGATCAGCTGTTCGTGGCAGCTCGCACAGACCGCGGTGTCAGCCTCTTTCTCGTCGACGCGGCGGCGAACGGCCTGCGCCGCACGCCATCGCCCACCATGGATCTGACCCGCAAGCAAGCTCGACTGGTGTTTCAGCACACGCCGGCCAGGTTGTTGGACACGGACGGCAACGGGTGGCTGATGCTGTCCAGAGCACTCGAAATCGCGGCGATCCAGTTGGCTGCCGAGCAGGTCGGCGGCGCTCAGCGCGTCCTGGAGATGGCCGTCGACTACGCCAAGGTGCGGGTCCAGTTCGGCCGCGCGATCGGTTCCTTTCAGGCCATCAAACACACCTGCGCCGAAATGCTGCTGAAGGTCGAGACCGCGAGGTCGGCCGCGTATTACAGCGTGTGGGCCGTCGACGCCGGCGATCCGGAGCTTTCCACGCTGGCAAGCCTGGCCAAGTCCTACTGCTCGGATGCTTTCTTCCAGGTCTCGGCCGACAACATCCAGGTCCACGGGGGCATTGGCTTCACCTGGGAGCACCCCGCACACTTGTATTTCAAGCGCGCCAAGTCGTCGCAGGCCTACCTCGGCGATCCCCTCCACCACCGCGGGCTGCTGGCCGAGAAACTGGGAATCTGACATGAGTGATCGCTACGACGCCTTTCCGAGCTTGCGCTTCGAGCGGCCGGCCGACGGGGTGCTCTCGGTGGTGCTGGACGGCCCCGGCCTGAACTCGGTGAGCCCGCAGATGCACCGCGACATCGCCGACGTCTGGCTCGCCGTGGACCGCGACCCGGACGTCAGGGTCGCGATGATCCGCGGCGAGGGCAAAGGCTTCTCATCGGGCGGCAGCTTCGACCTGTTGGACGAGATGATCGGCGACTACTCCTCGCGCACCAGGGTCTTTCGTGAGGCCCGCGACATCGTCTACAACGTCATCAACTGTTCCAAACCGATCGTTTCCGCCATCCACGGACCGGCGGTCGGTGCCGGACTGGTGGTCGCGCTCCTGGCCGATGTGTCGGTGGCAGCCAAAACCGCCAAGATCATCGACGGCCACACCAGGATCGGTGTCGCCGCCGGCGACCACGCGGCGATCTGCTGGCCCCTGCTGGCCGGAATGGCGAAGTCGAAGTACTACCTGCTCACCTGCGAGCCGCTCAGTGGCGAAGAGGCCGAACGTATTGGCCTGGTATCACTCGCGGTCGATGCCGACGAGGTCCAGGCCAAGGCCCTCGAGGTTGCGGTCACGCTTGCCGGTGGGGCTCAGAGCGCCATCCGCTGGACGAAATACGCGCTGAACAACTGGTATCGCATGCTGGGCCCTGCGTTCGACGCCTCGCTCGCTCTGGAGTTCTACGGGTTCGGGGGCCCTGATGCTGCAGAGGGACTCGCGTCGCACCGCGAGAAGCGACCCCCACAGTTCAGCGGCCCGACCTGGGAGGACTAGTGAATCAGGAGTTCGCCGGCCAGGTCGCACTGGTCACAGCCGCCGCCGGTCAGGGCATCGGTCAGGCCATCGCGCGGCGTTTCGCCGCCGGCGGAGCCACCGTCGTCGTCACCGACATCCACGAGCGGCGCACGAAAGAGGTCGCCGCCGCCATCGCCGAGGACTTCCCAGCGGTGACCGTCGTGGGTTACCCGATGGACGCGGGAGACCGGGCTCAGATCGATGCGGTGGTCGACGCGGTGGTCGATGCCCACGGCTCGATCGCGATCCTGGTCAACAACGCCGCCGTCAATGTGGTGGGAAGCATCTTCGACTACGACCCCGCCGCCTGGGACTGGGTGATGCGGGTCAACGTCACCGGAGCCTGGTATCTGTGCCGGCGCGCGATGCCACTGATGCGGGAGGCCGGCGGCGGGGTCATTCTCAACATCGGCTCGTACGCACCTGATGTGGGCGGCAACGGCTTGGAGACCCCGTACGCCGCATCAAAAGGTGCGCTGAGCGCGCTCACCCGAGGCATTGCCCACGAGGGCGGTCCTTTCGGTATCCGGGCCAACTACCTGTCGATGGGCGTCGTGAAGGGCACCAAGTTCGCTCTCGACAATCCAGATATCTGCACTGGTCCAGACGTTGTCGGCCCGCTCGGCGAGCTGCCCGATGTGAACGACATTGCAGAGGCCGCGGCCTTCCTGGCTTCGGCGCGCGCGCGCTTCATCACCGGGGAGATCGTCAACGTCTCCGGCGGCGCCTACATGCGGCCGTAACGGGCCACATTCGACCGAAGTCCAATCGCATAATAGTTAAACGAGTTGTATCTTTGTTCTTAGCATTCAACGTGAAGGAGCCGTGGTGGACGACGACTGGGTCGAGGCGGAGACCGCCGCCCAGACGGCTGCCGACCAAGCCCTGGTTGTGGCGCCACTGCTGTCGGAAGTTGAGCAGCAGCAGCGCCGAGACTGGTTTCGCCACCACTTGGAACAGGGCGTCCTGTTCAACCGCTTCTGCAAGCTGCACATCCGCGATTGGGCCAGCGAGCGGGTGGAATTCGTGATGCCCTACAGCGATGAACTGTCTGCCCACCGCGGCGTCTTCCACGGCGGAGTCATCTGCGCCTTGATCGACACCTGCGGCTCGGGAGCCATCATGGCCGGACATGACTTCAACAAGGGCAGCCGGTTGACGACCGTTTCCTTGGCCGTCCAGTACCTGTCCGTCGCGCCCGGTGAGGATGCCGTCGCCGTCGGGAGATGCTCGAGGCGCGGCCGCACCTTGCACTTCGCAGACGTCGAGGTCTACGGGGCCGTCAGCGGAAAGCGGCTGGCGTCTGGACAGGTGACGGCTAACGTCGCAGGCGAGCGCCGCGGAGTCCCCGGCGTCACCCTCAACGGCAGTTACTTCGATAGCTGACCTCGCGACACCCCTGGGAGAACCGCTGTGGACTACGGCCTGTCCGACGTTCTGACCGTCGAGTCGGACGGTCCGATCCGGATCGTGACGCTCAATCGTCCGGAGCATCTCAACTCCTTCGATGACGAACTCCACGGAGAGTTCGCCCGGCTGTGGCAGCTCGTCGAACGCGACGATGAAGCGCGGGCGGTCGTACTCACCGGTGCCGGTAAGGCCTTCTGCGCCGGTGGAAACATTGAGGATTTCATCGTCCTCCGGGAGGATCTGGCACGTCGGCGCAAGACGCTGAGATGGGCTCGCCGGCTCGTTGACGAGATGCTCAACGTCCACCTGCCGGTGGTCGCCGCCGTGAACGGACCAGCCGTCGGACTCGGCTGCACGCTGACGACGCTGTGCGACATCGTGTTCTTGTCCGAGGCCGCCTACCTTGCTGATCCGCACGTCTCAGTCGCCCTCGTCGCCGGTGACGGGAGCGCCATCACCTGGCCGTCGATGACCAGCCTGCTGAAAGCCAAGCAGTATCTGCTGACAGGCGATCGCATCCCGCCGGACGAGGCTCTGGCGATGGGTCTGGCCAACTTCGTGGTGCCGCCCGAGCAGCTCCTTCCCGCCGCTATCACCTTCGCTCACCGGCTTGCTGCCCAGCCCCCGCAGGCCGTGCAGGACACCAAGTCTCTGCTGAACCAATCCCTGCGGCAGGCCGCTGTGTCAGCGCTGGGCTTCGGGCTGGCTGCCGAGAGCCAGTCGCACGACACGGAGGACTATCGGCGGGTGCCCGAGCAGTTCGCCGCGCGCAAGAAATGACCGCATCGAAGCTGGCGAGGTAATCCATGGACGTCGCGGTCACGGCCGAAGACAAGCAGTTTCAGCAGGAAGCGCGCAGCTGGCTGCGCGATCACCTGACCGGCGACTTCCTGGCCCATCAAGGAGTCGGCGGACCCGCGGACGACACCGCCTGGGAGATCAGGCTCGAGTGGGAGAAGCTGCTCGCCCGCGACCGGTGGCTCAACATCAGCTGGCCGGTCGAGTATGGCGGTCGCGGAGGCACACCGACGCAGGACGTGATCTTTCAGGTGGAGCACGCAGCGGCCCGAGCCCCCTACTGGGTGGGGGTCCACGGCCGCGATCTGTTCGGACCCACCCTGCTGGAGTTCGGCACGCCTGAACAAAAAGCCCGATTCCTGCCGAAGATCACTGCGGTCGAGGAGTTGTGGGGTCAGGGGTTCAGCGAGCCGAACGCCGGCAGCGACTTGGCCAGCCTTGCCACCAAGGCTGAACTCGACGGTGATGACTGGGTGATCAACGGGCAGAAGATCTGGATGACCTTCGGCATGTACGCCGACTGGCTCTACGTGTTGTGCCGTACCGATCCGACGGCGCCCAAACATCGCGGGATCTCGATGTTGATGATTCCCCGCGATCAGCCCGGGGTCGATATCCGACCCATCCGCAACATGGCCGGCGGCGCCGAATTCGCGGAGGTCTTCTTTACAGACGCGCGCACCCGGCGCGATCTGGTGGTGGGAGAAGAGAACGGCGGCTGGCGCGTGGTGATGGGAACGCTGGGCAACGAACGGGGTGGCACGACGGTCCTTCCGTTCCAGGCCGGCTTCGAGCGCGAGATGGACCAGTTGCTCACCGAGGTACGCGATCGGGGCGCCGTCGATCCCGCGATGCGCGATCGCATCACCCAGGCCTACACCGGCCTGCGCGTGATGCAGATGCACACCTTGCGCGGTATCTCCGCCGCCGTGCGCACCGGGCATCCGGGGCCGGAATCATCAGTATCCAAGCTCTTTTGGGCCAACTGGCATCGCAGCTTCGGCGAACTGCGTATGGACGTCCGCGGCGCTGGGTCGATGATCTACGGCGAGGACGGGGAGCCGGATCTGCTGCAGCGTAGCTTCCTCAACGCACGAGCCGAGACGATCTACGGCGGCGCCAACGAGATCCAGCGCAACATTCTCGGCGAACAGGTGCTGGGATTGCCGAAAGAGCCGCGCTGACCCAACCCCTTCACCGGCTCGAAGTCAGGCAGCGCGCAAGCTCAACCGGCTCGAAGAAGCGGCGCCAGCTCGTTGCACACGAGCCGGACCTGGCGGGCGACGACCTCTTCCGACATGCCCCCGATGGACGCCCACAAATAGACCGTCTCGACCGGCGCCCCGGCGGTGTGGCCAAGGATGCGCGAGGCCACCTCTGCAGGGGTTCCGTAGTAGAGGTAACCCAAAGGCCCGCGGGGGTCGCGTCCGCGCATCTTGTCAGGGTTCGCCGGCTTCGGCAGAGGCGAGTCGGTGCCCTCGACCATGTGCTTCATGTACGAGTCGATCTGGTAACCCAGGTGCGCCGACACCTGCGACCAATCGCCTTCCGGATCCTGCGTGACCCATGATTGGATGCCTCCCGCCATCCGGGCGGTCGACGGATCGTGCCCTGCCTCGGCCAGCGCATCGCGGTAAGGCGGGAAGTTCGCCGGATCGGGCGACATCAGGTATTCGCCGAGCAAGCCGGCGCGGCGGGCGCCTTTGGGCCCCTGGTATCCCAGCCAGATCGGGACCCGGGGCTGCACCGGTGCCGGCGTCGCCGACCCGTCCTCCCAGAGCCGGCGGATTTCCCGCACCCGGGCATCGGTCGTCCCGTACCGCTTGGAGATATCGGCGCCGTAGAGCTGATACTCCGGCACCCGGTAGCCGGCCCCGAGACCCAGTTCCAGGCGGCCGCCGCTGATGATGTCGACGATCGCCGCCTGCTCAGCCAGCTCGACCGCGGCATGCAGTGGTGCAATCACGATCCCGTGCCGAGCCGGACCCGCTTGGTACGCGCGGCCATCGCCGCCAGCATCGTCAGCGGCTGCGGGAGGTAGCCGTCATCGAAGCCGTGGTGTTCGGTGACCCAGAGGGAATCGATGCCGAGGTGTTCAGCCTCCTCGCACATCTCCAGCATGAACCCGTAGAGCCGCGACCATTCCACGTGCCATTGCGGGGGGTTACGCAGATCGAAGTAGAGCCCGACCTTCATCGGTCAGCTTCCGGCTCAGGAGCCGACAGCTCAGGAGCCGACAGCTCAGGAGCCGACATAGTGGCTGAACAGGTCGCCGTCCATGAGCTCGCTGGCACGACCTGAGTAGACCACCTCACCGCGCCGCAGCACGTAGGCGGTGGTGGCCATCCCGAGTGCGCGCATGACGAACTGATCGACGATCAGGAGGGCCGAACCCTCCTGGGTGAGCCGGTGCAGGAACTCGAAGATTTCTTCGACGATGAGCGGCGCCAGACCCAGCGACGCCTCATCGACCAGCACCAGGCGAGGGTTACGCACGTATGCGCTGGCCATGGCAAGCATCTGCTGCTGCCCGCCGCTGAGCGTGCCGGCCACCTGACCCATGCGCTCGCTCAGGATGCGGAAGGCCGAGGTCGCCCGTTCAATGGCCTCGTCCTCTTTGCCCTTCTGCGATTGCATGACGAGGTTTTCCCGGACGGTGAGGGAGCGGAAGACCCCGCGGCCTTCGGGGACGTGACACAAGCCGAGAGCGAAGCGACGGTGCGCAGGCATCCGGGTCACGTCTTGGCCGTGCAGGCTGATAGTGCCCTTGGTCGCCGGCAGACAGCCCCGAAACGGCGCGCAGCAAGCGTGCTCTTGCCGGCGCCGTTGGGCCCCAGCAGCGCCGTCACTTCGCCCGCCGGAACGGTCATGCTGACATCACGCAACACCGTCGTGCCCTGGTAGCCCGTCGTGAGGCCGGCGATGTCGAGCGCGGGGTCGGTCAGGGCAATCGTCTGGGTGCCGGCACCCTCGGTGGCTGGGTTCATGAGCGGTCCTGCTGAGCGGCGACCGGGACGAGTGCGTCCGAGCCCAGATAGGCACCCTGCACGACCGGGCTGGAGGCCACGGCGCTGGCATCACCTTCGAATATCAGCTCGCCGAAGTCGAGCACGTAGATGTAGCTGCAAACATTCAGCACCAGCGACATGTCGTGCTCGACCAGCAGAATGCCGCAACCACGCTCACGGACGACCCTTTGCAGCACGTCGTCAAAGGCGGCCGTCTCATCGCGGTCGAGTCCGGAGGACGGTTCGTCCAGCAGCAACACATCAAAGGGTCCCGCCAGACACCGGGCCAGCTCGACGAGCCGTCGCTGGCCGGTCGACAGAGCACCGGCTTGTAGCCCGGCCAGGTGAGTGATGCCGCAGGTCTCCAGAGCCGCCATGGTGGCGTCCCGGGTCTCCTGCCGCTGCCTGGGTAGGGCGACGACCTGGGAAGGCACCCGGCTGCCGGCCAGGCCGGATTCCCGTCCGAGCGCGACGTTGTCAGCGACCGTCAGCGCGTCGCCGAGCTGCATCCGCTGGAAGGTGCGGCCGATGCCCAGGCGCCCGCGGGCAGCCGGGCTCAGCTTGGTGATGTCTTGACCGTGCAGGCTGATTGACCCGGTGGCCCGCCGGTTGAGACCGCTGCACGCGTCGAACGTGGAGGTCTTGCCCGCCCCGTTCGGACCGATCAGACCGGTGATGCGTCCCAGCGGAGCCGAGAAGGTCAGGTCCTTCACGGCGATCAAGCCACCGAACCGCACGCCGAGATCGCGAACTTCCAACCCACGCTTGGCGTCGCTGGTGTCGTTGCCGGACACCGCTGCAGCTGCCGCAGTCGCGGGCACGGCAATGACCTCGCCCGTTGGCTGTGCGGGCGCCACAGCGACCGCGGCGGGCGCCTTGCGGAAGCTCTCGAAGAAGCGCTTGAGCCGCTCCGGCATCTCCGGCTGACCCCCTTGCATCGAGACCTGCACGGCGAAGAAGCCAAAGATGACGTTAAGCCAGTCTCTGGTGTTGGCGCCGGTGAGGTAGGCCGGGATGACGCTGGTGATACCGATGACGATCGCGTACCACGGCTCGCCGAAGGGCGCCAGGGCCAGGATCGCCAGCAACACCAGCGAGTAGAACGCCGTGTAGTTGGCATCGCCGGACGTCGCGAAGTGGATGGAGCTGCCGTAGAGGATGCCGCCGATGCCGGCGAAGAACGCCGAGATGCAAAAGACGAGCACCCGCGTGACATTCGTCGATAAGCCCATCGTCGCGACCGCCACCGGCGCATCCGATAGCCCGCGCAGGATGCGGCCGAGCCGAGAACTGTGCACAGCCACCATGAACACGGCCGTAATCAGGACGAACGCGAGAACCACGTAGTAGTAGGCGGTATCGCCATTGGCGAACGACGGCCGCGGCATCGCCCGCCCGCTCGCCAGCACCGTGAACATGAAGCCGCGGGCATAGAGCAGCTGCTCAACCAGAATTCCGAAACCGAAAGTCGCCAGCGCCAGGAACAGTCCGGACAGCCTGATGGCCGGGATCGCAACGATCGCCCCGACCGGCACCACGATGAGCGCCCCCAACAGCAGCGCGAACAGCCAGGGAACGTGATGGTCGACCGCCAGCTGGGAGAACGCGACGGCGCCGATCGCGGCGAACACCGAGTGGCACAGCGACACCTGGCCCGAGGTCCGGACGAGCAGCCCCAACGACAGCAGGATGATCATCTGCGTCAGCCCGATGGTGTAGAAGCCCAGGTTAGTGCCACCAACGATTTGCGGCACCAGCGCCAGCACCCCGAATACGAGCACGCCGGTGACCAGCCGTACGCGCGGCGGGGCGTGGTATTGCAGCCGCGGCCGGCGTTCGACGCTTGTCGGCGAAAGCAGCTTGCGTTTGGGCGTGATGAGCAGGATCAGGAACAGTACGAGGAACGGCAGGCTCGCGGGCAAACCGGATAGCCAGCTGACGTCCAGGATGTATTTCGTCGACAGATCGGCACCGATGCCCAGTAACAGCCCGCCGAGGAAGGTCAGCGGAATGCTGGAGAAGTAGCCGATCGCCGCTGCGCCGAACGCCTGGACCACCAGAAAGGTCAGCCCGATGGCGTTGAGCCCGATGAAGGGCAGGACCAGCACGCCCGACATCGCGGCGAAGGTGGTGCCGATCGTCCAGGCGATCCGCCGCACCCGCACCGGGTTTACGGCCTGCATCGCCACCAGGTCCGGGTCGTCGACGACCGCGCGCATCGCCAGTCCGGTCCGGGTGAAGCGGAATAGGGCGTACAGCAGGGCTACGCACACGACGCCGATGACGGTGACCCACAGCTGCGGGTAGAGAACGTTCACGCCCCCAAGTCGGAAGCTCTTGAACGCCCCCGGCAGGAACTGCTTCACCCGAACCGTGTCCGAGCCGTACTTGATCGTGCCCAGCCCCTGCACGAACAGGATCAGCCCGATCGTGCCGACAATCTTCGTCGCGGTCCGCTGCGGGGCAAGCCGGCGGGCAATCTGCTCCATCCCGAGACCCATGATCGGGCCGGCGACGAAGACCGCCAAGAAGAAGGCGATCTTCCAGTCCAGCCCCTGGTCGACGTGGAGAAAGTAGAAGAAATAGGCGGCTGCGGTGGCGATCGCGCCGTAGCCGAAGTTGAAGATTCCCGACGTCTTGTACGTCAGTACGAGCCCGGTGCCCGCCAGTCCGTAGATGGAGCCGGTCGCGATACCGCTCACGATGAATGGCAGAAAGTCGTTCAGCGCCCCGCTCCTCTCACGAATGTGCGCCGTCCAGCGAGTGGGTCGTCGACTCTTGCCGAATGACGGTACGACCCATCGCCCTATTTGTCTAGCTTTTTAAGCTGATCGGAGGTGGACGGGGGGCTACCGCCGTCCACCTCCGAGGCTGCGAAACGACCAGCTGTTACGAGGTGGCGCAGACCGTGGAAAGGTTGTCGGGAGCGGTGGTCTTACCGTCCTTGATACCGACCACGAAGGCGCAGGGGTGACCGCCGAAGGTCACGGGCTTACCCGCCGTGTACGTCAGCGGGTTGGCCGCCAGGCCGCCGAGCGTCTGTGCCTTGAACGCGTTGAGCCCGGCCGTGATGTCCTGGCTGGTAACGGTCGTGCCGGCGTTCGCCAGCGCCTCCCGGAGGGCCTCCAGGCCCGTCCAGGTGAAGGACGCGGTGCCCTCTCGCCAGTTGTCACCCTTTGCATACGCGGTCATGGCCTGGCGGAAGGTTTCCACCGCGGGGCTGTTCGCGACCGACGGGAACGCATAGGCCGGGCCGAAGGCGGTGAAGTCGGGGATACTCAGCAGATCCTTGCCGACGGCCTGCTCCGAGGTGCCCCAGGTCGGGTTGTAGTTCTGCGACTGGCAGTCCTGCACGAACTTCGCAGCCGCGGCAGTGGTGAAGTTCAACTGCGCGTAGTCCACCTTCTCCTGCTGCAACTTCAGGCACTGTGCCGTGTAGCTGGTTGCCGTCGAGCTGACCGCCAGCGACGTGAACCCGAGTCCGGCCGACTTGGCGGCGGTCTCCAGCGGTGGATTAGCCTGCGCACAGGCGGCCACCTCTGAGCAGTAGAGGTCGGCGAACTTCGTTGCCTTCCCGAACTGCTTGGCCACCAGCACCTGAGTCTTCAGCCCGGACAGCACGTCGGTGACCGTGACGAACATGCCCGACTTGGTGTACCAGTCCGTCGCGTTTGCCGTCCCGCTGATCAGCGGGATCCCTGCGGAAAGGGCATCGGCGTCGAACGCGGTGACGAGGTTGTCCGACCCGACGACGATCGCCTGCACCTTGTCGGTGTTGACGAGCTTCTTCTCGGCGGCCTGCGCCGTTGCCGGATCTCCGGCATCGTCGGCGATGATGACCTGGACGGGGTGGCCCTTGATCCCACCGAGCTGCTTGTTGACCCAGTCTGCCCAGGCAGGGGCGACGGTTGCGTACTGGTCGCTGCTGCTGGCCTGGGAGCCGGTCTCGGAACCGATGACCCCGATCTTGATGGGGGTCCCGGTGGGCGCTGGCGCCGTCGACGAGAAACCGCCAGAGCTCGACGGCGATGCGGCCGGCGATGACTTCGAGGAACTGCTCCCGCAGGCGGCAACGAGTGTCGCGACGCTGACCGCGACGGCTGCCGTCCGCAGCATCGGCTTAGATGGTGAGTTACTCACGGTGAGCCCGAGCCTCCTTCTGCGGCCGCTCATCGCGGTCCGCCCCAATCACTGATCGCCGCAGGAAAGCCTGCAACAGAGTGAGCGAACGGTAAGACGGCAACGAGCCCGTTACAAGTCTATTCGCTAAATATTTTAACTCCGTAGCGAAAACTCAGCCGGCTCGGCGACTCCCTCTGCAGAGGGCGGCGAGCAATCAGATGGATAATTGAGCTATAAAGGGCCAGGTCGTGGGTTCGCGCGACGAGTCGGGAGGTTCGATGGGCCAGCTGAAACCGATGGATGCCTTCATGTACTACCTGGACTCGCCGCGCACGCCATTCCACATCTCGGCACTCAGCCTTCAGGAGCCAGGCCCCGATCGAACCGGTCACCTTGGCGGACGTAGCCAGGCTGCTCGAGCAGCGGCTCCACCTGGCGCCGATGTTTCGGCAACGGTTGGTGACGGTCCCGCTCGGACTCGACCATCCCTACTGGGTCGACGACAGATCTTTCAACTCCCCACCACGTCCAGCACGTGGCGGTGCCCAAGCCAGGTGACTGGCACCAGCTTCGCCGGCTGGTCGCGCGCCTGCACGCCCGGCCACTCGACATGTCACGGCCGCCATGGGAGGTGTATCTGATTGACGGACTCGACCATGTCGAACGCGTCCCCGCGGGTGGCTTCGCCCTGCTTATCAAGGTCCACCATGCGGCAATCGACGGAGTCGCAGGCGCCGAGATGTTGACGCGCACTCTTCGACCGCGAGCCTCTCGCCGCAGCGAGCGCTTCGCCGACGCCATGGAGTCCGGTGCACGGGCCGTCCCTGGCCCGTCGGCTCGCCGGCGCCACGGCGCACGTGGCGACTCGGCCGACGCATCTCCTGGCCCGCGTGCCTCACCTGGGAAGCGTTTCGGCAGCTGTCGTCCGCCGCCGCATTCCGTTGCCTGCGGCAACTGTCCCGCGCACCCGCTTCAACGGGCGAATCTCGGGCGATCGCGTTTTCGACGCCCTGACGTGGGACTTGAACGACTTCAAGCGGATCAGGGCCCTCAGCCCCGGGTCGACGGTCAACGACGTGGCCCTCGCCGTGATCGCTGGAGCCTTGCGTCGGTATCTCGTGTCGCGGCAGCGAACTTCCCGCTGCGTTCGTTGTGGGCGATGGTTCCGGTCTCCTTGCGCACAGGCTCAACAGCAGGCAGCCCCGAGCGACCCGAGTCGAGCTCCGGGGCCGGTAACGCGCTCGGCAATGAAACGGTGACCATGGCGGTCCGACTTCACACCGACGAGCCTGATGACACGACCAGATACCTGTCCATCTCGGCCTCAGCCCGGGAGAGCAAAAGCGCAAGGCCGAGATCGGCGCAACCAGCCTGACCGACCTCGCCGCTACGCTGCCCGGCCACCTGCTCGGCCTGAGTTTTCGCGCCGGGACGCTGGATCAGCCTGGCAGCGGGCACGCAGCCGTTCTTCAACACAATGGTGACCAACGTCCCCGGCAGTCCTGTCCCGCTCTACTTCTGCGGCGCCCAAGTGCTGAACGTGCTGGGGCTCGGTCCGCTGCAGGACGCGATGGGACTCGTGCACATCGTCGGCAGCTACAACGGACAAATCGGGATCCACGTGACAGCCGATCCGCGGATGCTGCCCGACATCGACGTGTATCTGGGTCACCTTCGAGACTGCTACCAGTCGTTGCTCGAAGCAGCCGAAGCAGCCGACGGTTCAGTTCCCTAAATCCGGCATAACATTGAGATACGTATGCCAATGACTGGGGTGAGCATGGCGGAGAGTAAGGCACGTCCCGGCGTCAGTGCATGCCTGGGAGGTGGCGGCGCCTTCGGCATCGGCTTGCATTTCGGTGTGGCCCGGGCCTTGGCCGACGCCGGTGTCCGGATTGCCCAGGTTCCCACCATCGGTACGTCAGCAGGCGCTTGGGCGGCCGCCGCCCTGGCGCTCGACATCGAGCTTGAAACCGTGATGGAACCCTGGCAACACACCCCCGCCAAGCGCTTCGGGCACCGATCCATCGATACGGTCCGGCCGGTCTTCGGTAGCCGGGCCGCTCCCAGCCTGACGGCAGTCGCGGTGGCCGTCCGGTCGGGTCGAAGGGTGCTGCTGCCGGCCAATCGTTACGGGGTGAGCGAGGTGGTCGCCGCGTCTTCCTCGCCCCCGCCGTTCGCGGTCGCTCACTCGCTGGAAGGTCGCCGTTACATCGATGCCGGCTTGATCTCCATCTGCTCTGCCGATCTCGCGCCGGCGGCTGATCTGCTCATCGTCGTGGCTCCCATGGGCGGGCCCCACATGAGTGCCAGCGCCCGCATGTTCGAGCGCCAGACCCGGCGTCACATGAGCAAGTGGAAGCTGAGGCACGGCGGCGACGTGCTTTACATCCGGCCCAATCGGGCACTGGCCCGCCTCGCCGGGCGGGGAGTCTCGGGACTGTTCGACTTTCACAGTGCGGCTCCGGCCGCAGACGCCGGTTACGCCCTGGCCAGCTCGCGCATCGCCGCCTTCCGGCGTGGCCGTGAAAAGGTCTGGCTAGCGGCGCAGTCGCCTTGAGAGGGCGGCGAGTGAGGTCTCGAGGCAGTCACCGTAGAACGCCGGATCGGGCATCATGTCGCGGTCGGCCGTCACGTTCATCGTCAGCTCATCACAGTGCGTCCCCACCAGGTGGATGAGCCCCATCCGATCCGGAATCGGGCCGGCGCCGAAGGCGTGCCGCAGTTCGGCGTCCCGGAAATACAGCGGCTGACGAGACCCGGGGACGTTCGTGACCACGGTGTTGTGCAACAGCCTCGTGCCGAGCATCGATTCGACCGTCATCTGGGCCCGCGTCGCCAGCCCAAAAAGGCGACCGGGAGCAGCGTCGACATGTCGGCCAGGGTGCGTGCACCGACGGCTTCGGCCAACGCTTTGGTGGACATCATGGCGGCGTGTATGGCTCCCAGCCGTTCGACCGGGTCTGCGACGTCGGTATGCAATGAGGTCGGGAGCATGGTGAACAGGTTGCCGCCCCGCCCGGCCTCGTCAGGCAGCCGGGTCGAGATGGGCACCAAGGCCACCAACGACTCCGCCGGCAGTTCGCCCTTGCTCTCCAGGTAGCTGCGCAGGGCTCCGGCGACGATCGCAAGCGCCACGTCGTTCACGGTCGCGCCGGCCACCAGGGAGCGGAGCCGGCGTACCTCGGAGAAGGGCATTGCCCGGCACTCGAGCGAGCGGTGCGGCGAGACCCGCGCGTTGAACCTCGTCACGGGCACCCGCAACGCCGGCGGCGTGAAGCGGCGGCGACCAACGGCCAGCGGCACCCGACCGAGGGCCGGGATACCACGGACGATGGCGCGGACCCCGTGCAACGGCTTGACGACGTCGTTGACCAGCCCTCGCCCGAGCAGTTTCCACGCCGAAGGCGGTACGTCGGTCTCCCACTCTTGCGCGGGGCGGGACATCGGCGCCGGGTTTCCGATCGTTGAGCGCAGTGGCCATCTCCAAACCGGCGACGCCGTCGACCGCAGCGTGGTGGACCTTCAGCAGGAGCGCCACTCCGCCGTGGAGATCAGCGCCCAGGTGGTCGAGCCCGCTGATGACATAGAGCTCCCACGGCGGCCGTGTCAGATCCAGCGGCCGGGCGTGTATCCGCCCCGCCTGATCGAAGAACGTCCGCCACGACGCACCAGGCGGAAGCGCGATCTCACGGACGTGGTATTCCAGATCAGGCAGGTCACCCGTGGCCCACCACGGCTCGTCGACGTCAAGTGGAACCCGGACCAGCACCTCCCGGAAAGCGCGCGCCAGGTGCAGCCGTTCGGCCACCGTGGCCAGGACCTCCGCGTAGCCGAGCGCCTCTCCGGTAGGCCTGGGTCCATACACCCAGAGGGCGGTGACGTGGTTGGGCGCGTCGCGGCGGTCGACGTAGAGCATCTGGGCGTCAGCGCCGCTGAGCTGCCGCATTCGCACTCCCTCTCGCCTCAAGAAAGCAGGCTCTATCGCCCGAACACACACTCTGATCTAATTAGGTTAGATGAATTTCAGTTGCCGTGACGTTGGCAAGGGAGCCGCCGTGTCCATGGTCAAACGTCACATCCGGATCGACGTCACCGCGAGCGTGCCCGACCAGGTGCCGATCGCCGTCGAGATCGCCGCGACCGTCGTTGTCGATCCGGACCGCTTGGCCGACGATCCGAGCGTGATCATCGCCATCCCCGGCGGCACCTACCATCGCCGCTACTGGGATCTCCAACCCCCCGGGCGTTCGGGCTACAGCCAAAGCGAATGGCACGCCGCCCGCGGCGACATCTTCATCGCCTGCGACTACCTCGGCGGGGGCGACAGCAGCCGCCCCGAGGACGGCGACTTCATGACCCTCGAAGTCAGCGCGGACGCCGCTCATCTGGTCTTCGAACACCTGCGTGAGGGGCTTGCCAATGGCACCCTCCTGCCGGAGATCCCCGCCCTCAGCGACCCCCGGTTCATCGGGATCGGGCAGTCACTCGGCGGCTTCATCACCATGATCCAGCAGGGAAAGTACGGCGATTACCCGGGCATTGGCATCTTCGGCGCGTCTCCGATTCTCATCGCGAACATCCCGGACCACCGCCGACTCGACGGCCTCAGTCAGGACCAGCGCCGGCAGGCGATCATGGCTGACAATGCGCGGACGGCGGGCGTCCCCGAACTGCCGATGTATCACGGTGCGCCGCGGGAGAACTTTCGGGGAATCTTTCACGTGCTCGATGTCCCCGACGATCTGGTGGCCTACGACGAGGAACAGTGCCACGCGCTCATTTCCAGGGTCAGCGGCACCGACGGGATGACCCCGGGCATCAGCAAGGAGTTCGCGGATCGGATCGATGTGCCGGTGTTCCTCGCCTTCGGAGACAGCGACGTGTCGGCAGACCCTCACGGGGAGCCAGCTGGATATCCGGCCTCACGCGATGTCACCGTTGTCGTGACGCCCAACATGGCGCACATGCACAACTTTGCTGATACCCGCGAGCAGCTCTGGCGGCGCTTTGACCAATGGCTTCCGGTCGCCGGCTGAGGGATTAGTCGCCACCGGTCACAATCACCGACCTGCTCGCAAAGCGATCCGACATCTGCGCCGCCCTAACCCGGGGTCCCCCACAAGCCGGCGGTCGTCATGTGGATGGCCATGGACGAGGTAAAGCCGGCGGTCATGGCCCGGTCGAGTGCCACTGTGGCTCCGGTCAGCGGGCGGGCGTCGTCGGAGACCAACAACGCCAGGAATCCAGCGACGTCCTCGGACTTCTGCATGACGAGCTCCTCCATGGCGTCATCCGTCGCCGGCCGCACATAGTCGGCGCCACGGACGAATTTCGCCAGCTCGTCCTGGGTCCGTCGGGCGGTATCGCCCTCGGCTCCGCCGAGAATGATGGCGTTGCTGCGAATGCCGCTGAACAGGTATTCGACGGCAATGGTGCGGGCGAGCTGGACCAGCGCAGCCTTCGAGGCGTTGTAGGGGGCCATATGCGCCAGCGCCTCGACGGCGTTGATCGACGCCATGTGGAGGAGGACCCCACCGTCGCCTTGCGCGAGCATCTGCGTGATCGCGTGCTGGGAACACAAGAAAGGCCCTTTGAGGTTGATGTCGAGCACCTCGTCCCACTGCGCCTCGGTGAGCCGGTGAAAGTCGCCCACCGGGCCTTCGACTCCGGCGTTGTTCACCAGGATGTCGAGGCGTCCGAAGTCGTCCACAGCCGTTTGCACGGCCAACGCGCAATCAGCGTCGTTGCGAACGTCAGCACAGACGAAGGTGAGCCGGCCGCCGGCCTGCGCGACGTCGTACTCGAGCGTCTTGCCCAGCTCTTCGCGCCGTCCGGTCGCGACGATGGCAGCGCCACGGGCGGCCCACCCTTCGGCGATCGCTCTGCCGACGCCCGAGGTCGCACCCGTGATGAGTGCGACCTTTCCGGTGAGCGAAGTTCCGCTCACAGCGCGATCCACACGTTCTTGGGCCGGCTGAATTCGCGGAGCCCGTCACGTCCACCGAGTCGCCCGTGCCCGCTCTGCTTGGTCCCGCCGAACGGAGCACCGGCGGGAATGCCCATGAACCCGTTGACCCAGATGTTTCCGGCGGTCATCGTCGCCGCCATCCGGTGGGTGCGCTGCAGGTCGCCGGTCCAGATGTATCCGGCCAGCCCGTAGTCCGTGGCGTCGGCCAATTGGAGCGCCGCCGCCTCGGTCTCGAAGCGCTGCATCGCCAGGACTGGTCCGAAAATCTCCTGCTGCGCAAGGTCGCTGGCGTTGTCGACGTCGGCGAAGACGGTCGGTTCGATGAAGAAACCATCGGCCAGTTCTCCGCCGAGCCGCGTTCCGCCCAGCACCAGACGCGCGCCGTCGCCCCGGGCCCGACCAATCGTCGCCATGATCCGGTCGGCGGCCGTCCGATTGATGACCGGCCCCATCAGGGTTTCCGCGGCGAAGGGATCTCCGACCGGGACGGCTGCCAGGTATTGCCCGGCCATCTCCACGACCTGGTCGTAGACCGGGGCTTCTACCAGCACCCGAGTGCCGTTGATGCACCCCTGCCCCGCAAGATTGACCACCGCACCGATGGCCTGACCGACGGCAGCCTGGAGATCCGCGTCAGCGAAGATCAGGTTCGCCGATTTCCCGCCAAGCTCAAGTCCCACTGGCTTCAACGAGTCCTGGGCCGCCGTCAAAATCTTGCGGGCGGTCACTCCACTGCCGGTGAAGTGAACCTTGTCGACCCCACGGTGACGCACCAACGCCTCGCCGCCTTCCGGACCGCCAGGGACGACGTTGAAGACCCCCGGCGGAAGTCCCGCCTCAAGCGCGATTTCCCCGAGACGCAAGGCACTCCAGGGCGCCAGCTCCGGCGGCTTGACGATGACGCAGTTACCGGCGGCAAGCGCGGGGGCGCACGTCATACCGATCGCATTCACCGGCCCGTTCCACGGAATGATGATGGCGACGACCCCGTAGGGCTCCTCCAGCGTGTAGTCCAGCGCGGGCGCGGGCCAGGTCGGCACCACCTCACCTCCCACCTTGTCCACCCAGCCCGCGTTGTACTCGAACAAATCAGCGGCTGTGTCCGGCATGAATTGCGCGATGAAGTGGGGAGTGCCGTTGTCCAGCGTGGTCAGCCGCGACAGCCGATCGGAGTGTTCGCGTATCAGGGCAGCGAATCGCAGCAGGACGCGCCGCCGGGCATCCGCCGGCATCGCCTTCCAGCCCGCCAGGGCAGCCCTGGCGACCGCGACCGCGTTGTCCATCTCAGCGGCGCCGGCCAGCGGCACGGAAGCCGTCCGTTTACCGGTCGCTGGATATACATGCTCGTGGAGGCCTCCGCTGGTGTCCTCAATGTGCCTATCCCCGATGAGCAAGGCGGCGGCGGGCAGCAGTTCGACGGGGGCTTCGGCGATGCTCATCGGTGATCCATCCTCCTGCTAGCTGACTGTTGAAGGCACGAGTCGTTGCTGGCCCGCCTGCACGGCGGCTCCGCGCTCGATCAGGGCTGCCACCTCGGTCGCGGTGAACCCGCTCTCGAGCAGGACCTCGCTGGTTTGCTCCCCCGGCGAGGGGGCCGGATAGCGGACCAGGTACGGATCGCCGGTCACCATGGCCGGCGCTCCGACGACCGCGTAGTCCCCGGCGACGGGATGGTGCTGGGCAAGAAGGATCTCGCGGACTCTGATGCCAGGGTCGTCTGACATTTCGACAACGCCTTGATTCGCCGGGCCCATCGCGATGTCGTGAGCTGCCGCCATCTCGACCCAATCGGCCAGATCGCGGGTGCGAAACAGGGAGGTCAGCTCGCCGCGCAGCGCATTGCTCCCCCAGTCTGCCTCCGCGTTGTCCGCGGCTTCACTTTCGAGCAGATCTTCACGGCCGGCGGCCCGGCAGAAGTTGCGCCAGAACTTCTGCTCGATGCAGCAGAAGAGCAGCACCTTGTCATCGCGTGTCTTGTAGAACTGGTACTTGGACCCGACCAGCTCGCCGCCCTCCATCCTGGCCATGCCGCTGCGGTCGGTGACGCGCGCCCCGTTGAGCTGATCGAGCACCGGGAAATAGGCGGACAGCACCACCGCGTCTGCCGCCGACACGTCGAGGTAGGCACCCCGCCCGGTGGCGCGAGCCTGGACCAGGGCCGCACAGGCCCACATCGCAGCGTGAACGGCTCCCGTGACGGTGGCCTCACCGCCCATCTCGGTGCCGTTGACGTCGGGATCGCGCCGATGCAGGAAGCCGTCGGCCCCCTCCTCGACGAGGTGCGCGCCGGCCAGCGCGCCCATCATCATTCCGTGCGTCGGGATATCGCGGTAGGGACCGACCGTGCCGTAAGCGGTGTGCTGGACGTAGACGATCCGGGCATTGCGCGCCTTTTGCACCTCGTAGCCAACCCCGAGGCGATCGAGGACACCCGGCCGATTGCCGTCAACGAAGATTTCGGCCGTCTCGACCAACCGCAGAAAGGCTTCCCGGCCTTCGTCCTGCTTCAGATCCAGCGCGACAGACCGCTTGTTCTTGTTGACCTGCAGATGCGGGATGCTGTAGCCGGGGACCAGCTGGCCAAGGAAATAGCGCAGATAGTCACCCCTCGGGGGCACCTCGACCTTGACGACGTCTGCACCCAGGTCACCCAGAAACATCCCGACGGTGTCGCCGTTCAGCAGCTGCGCGCTCTCAATGACGCGCACGCCTGCCAGCAGTCGCGTCATCGCGCCGCCTCGTCCGAGAGCTGGACGGCGCGCTCCGGGCAGCCGATCGCCGCCTGCCGGGTGGCTTCCTGCCACTGCTCTGGTACGTCACCTGTGATGGCCTGGGCATGGCCATCTTCGTCGGAAAGGATGAAGACATCAGGCGCATTCATGTTGCACAACGTGTGACCCTGACAGCGGGCCGCATCGACGGTTACTCGCATCTTCGTCGGGCTCCCTTTCACATCTTGTTGGAGCTGCCCTGGTCAACCGGCACCACGATGCCGGTGACGTAACGCGCTTCGTCAGAGGCCAGCCAGACCAGGGCGTTCGAGACGTCCTCGGGGGCGATCCAAGGCTGACCCATCGGCATGATGCTGGCGAAGACCGGCCGGGCGTCCTCCAGCGTCGGGTTCTCCAGATCCGGGCGAAAGAGCTTCCAGGTGCCCGAATTGGCACTCACCATGGGTGTGTCGACCGTTCCGGGACAGACCGCATTGACCCGAATCCCCTGTGCGGCAAGCTCATTCGCGGCCGTCATGGCGAGTCCGATGACGCCGTGCTTGGACGCGTTGTAGTCCGCCAGACCAGGTGGATTACGAAGGGCCGCCCCTGAGCTCGTGGCGATGATGGAGCCGCCGTTACCCGCTGCCAACATGACCGGAATCGAGACCGCAAGCGTGTTGAAGACGCCCTTGAGGTTGATACCGATCACCTCGTCCCATTCGGCCGACGACAACTCCCACAGCGGGCCGCCCAGCGGAGATACACCGGCGTTCGCAGCCACAATGTCGAGCCGGCCACCCAGCTGCGCTACCCCGTCAGCCAGCGCGGCGGCAAGCGCTTCCCTGTCACGGACATCGGCGCGATGGGCCACGATCCGCCGGTCGTATTTCTCGACCAGCCGGATGGTCTCGTCCAGGTCGGCGGAATCGGACATCGCGTACGGAATCGTCTCGTGGGCGATGAGCGCGTCGACACCGATGATGTCTGCACCCTCTTCGGCCATCCGGACGGCGTGCGACCGGCCCTGCCCGCGGCCGATACCGGTGATGAAGGCAACCTTGCCCTCCAAACGACCTGCCATGAGTGAACTCCTTGTTACTGATGGGTCTGGGAAACGACCGGGCTACAGGACGAAGTCGCTGCCGACTCGCCGGCCGGCGGTGAACGTGGTCGGCATGTCGATCCAGCCGTTGACGATTCCGATGCTCGGATAGGGCTGCGCCCGGGCGGTATCCACGGCGAAGTCAGGCATCCGGGCCAGCACCTCCTCGAGCACCACTCGAAATTCCACGCGTGTCAGGTTGGAACCCAGACAGCGATGCAGCCCGAGACCGAACGCCTGATGCTTGTTGGGCCAGCGGTCAAGGACGATCTCGTCAGGGCGATCGAAGACGTCCGGATCCTGATTGGCCGAAGCGAACGAGAGCAGCACGCGATCGCCTGCCTCCAGCGGGCAACCGCCTATCTCGGTCGATGTCGTGACCGTGCGGCTCAACGCCTGAGTCGGTGTGTAGAAGCGCAGGAATTCCTCGCAGGCCGCTGCTATCCGGGAGGGATCCTCCGCGAGCCACGCCCTTTCGGCCGGATGTTCCGATAGCCAGGCGAAGGCGTTAGCCAGCAGGCTCGTCGTGGTGTCATTCCCCCCGGCGATGATGAGGTTGCACATTTCGACGATGCGCTCATCGGTGAGCTGCGCACCGTCGATGTCCAGGCCGACGAAGACGCTGATGAGGTCGTCCTGCGGATCCTTGCGCCGTTCTGCCACGGTGACCATGCAGCGTTCCAGCACCGCCATGTTCTTCATCACCGCCTCGTCAAATCCCGGCGTGCCAGGGGCGTTGAAGACGATGCTGTGCGCGGCATCCGAGTACAGCCGCCAGTCCGACAGCGGCACCCCGAGGAGCCTTGCGGTCAAGAGTGCCGGCACCGGGCTCGCGAGCTCATGCACCAGATCGGCGGCGCCGCGTTCGATGACCTCATCGATGAGGGCCGTGGTGACCGAGCGCAGGAACGGCTCGTAAGACTTCGAGCGGGCGGGGGAAAACCACGGATTCAGCGCCTTCCGGTACGGGGTGTACTCGGGCGGATCCATTTCGATCGGGGTCGAGACCATCGGCGACGGCGGGATGATGATGCCGCCGAAGGGCGACCCGGCCTCCATCACGTGCTTGGACGCAAAAGTCGCGTCGTCCTTGACCGCGGTTTCGACATCCGTGTAGCGCGTGAGGACGGTAAAGCCGCCGTAGCTGTCGGAATGGGCAACGGGGCACTGCTGCCTGAGTTCGGCATAGATACCGCGCCAGTTGCCGGCGTAGGCAGGAGAATGGTGGTCGAACGCCACCACGGCGGGTGCCTGCGTCGATTCTGACGTCATGACGGCACCGTCAAGGGAAAGTCGAAGAGCTTCTCGGCATTGCCGTGCGTGATCATGTCGACCTCTTCTTGGGGAAGGTCGGAAAAGAGCTCCTTGGCTGCAGCCTGGGTGTGCGGCCACGGGGTGTCGGCGTGCGGGTAGTCCGATTCGAAAAGGATCCGATCGGTGCCGTAGAAGTGCCGGGTGGTCAGGCCCCAGGGCTCTTCGATCATGCAGAACCACATGTTGCGCTTGGCGATGACCGACGGCAGCGTCTCATCAAGATGAGACCAATAGCTGTGCCGCTCCCACTGCCGGTCAGCGCGTTCAAGAGCGGCCGGCAGCCATCCGATGCCGCCTTCGCTCCACACCAGCTTGATCTCAGGGAAGTTGCGAGGCACTGGCGAGCACATGACATTGACCGAAGCGCGGCCGGTCTGGGTGAACGCCGCGGCGATCTCGACGATCGGTGTCGTACCAGGGTCAAGCGTCGATGACCCCGCCGATCCGACGTGCATGCACACCGGGGTCCCGGACTCCTCGCACAGCCGCATCAGCGGATCCCAGCTGCCGTCATGCCACGATCCGACCCCGAGCCCTGCCGGGTCCTCCACAAAACACAAGGACTTGCTGCCTTTGGCCAGAGTTCTTTCCATTTCGGCTACGGCCAGACCGACATCCCACAGCGGCACGATCGTCATCGGCACGAAGAGCTCGGGAGCCGCGCCGCACCATTCGTCCAGGACGAAGTCGTTCCAGGCCTCAACGCAGACCTTGGCCAGTTCCTTGTCTTTGAAGGTGATGAACTTGCGTCCTCCGAAGCCGGGCAAGGTCGGAAAGTTGACGCTGGCAAAGATGCCATCAGCCCGCATGTCTTTGGCTCTGGCCACCGGGTCGTAGCAGCCCGGGATCATGTCTGAGAAGCGTGTTGGCTCCATCCCCCATTGCTCGCGGGGCTTACCGGCCACGGCGTTGAGCCCCATGGTGAACTGCCGCTCGCCCTCGTAGACCCAGAATTCGCGGCCTTCGGCTTCCAGCACGTGCGGCGCCGCATCCTGGTACTTCGCGAGGACGCGGTCACTCCACACATGCGCCGGCTCGACGATGTGGTCGTCGACGCTGAAAAGGTTGTACATCAGGCCTCCAATGCGAGCGGCTTCACCAAGCTGCGTTTGCTGTAGTCGGCCGGTCGCCGATGATTCCTTGCACGATCAGGGCGTCGACGTCCTCGTCCAACAGCCCCAGGACGTCGGTCAGGATCTCCCTGTTGTGCTGGCCCAACGTGGGGGCTGCCGTCCGATTCAGACTGCGGGTGTTGTGCTCGAACTTCGCCGGGTAGCCGACGACCGTGATGTCTCCCGTGACCGGGTGCCGAAGCCGCTCCAGGAAGCCACGCGCAGCCAGTTGCGCGAGCTCTGCCGATTCGTGCTGCAGCAACACTTTGGAGGCCGGAACCCCGCCCGCGGCCAGCAACTCGACAATGTCGTCGGCACCTCTGCCAAGGGTCCAGGCGCTGAGGTTTTCGTCTATGAGGTCGTGCGCCAGGCGACGCCCCTCCACAGTGGCAAATGCAGGGTCGCGGGCCCAGGCCGGGTCCTGCAATGCCTGGCGTAGCGCCACCCACTGCTCGTCGGTGGCGACGGAGATCAGGACCCAGCGGTCCTGCGTCCCGTCCGGGAGTAGATCCGCGGTCCGGTACACCCCCTGGGGCGCGGCGAAGAAGCTCCGATTGCCTTGGCGTTCCAGCAGATTCCCGTACGCGGAGTACTCGACGACCTGCTCCGCGGCGACGTTAAGAGCTCCCCCGATCATGGGTACTTCAACGAGGACGCCCTCCCCCGTCCGGCGCCGGTGTTCCAGGGCCAGCAGCAGCGCGATCGTCGCGTGGGTGCCGGCGATGGGATCCATCGGGCCGTTCGGAACCTCGGGCGGATCGTCGGGCCAGCCGGTCAGCCAAGCCAGGCCGGACGCCATCTCCATCGTCTGGGCGTAGCCGCCGCGGTCACGCCAGGGTCCGGACAGGCCGAAAGCGGGCGATCTCACCATGATCGCTTGCGGGTTGATGGCGTGAACGTCCTCGTAGGACAGGCCCCAGCCCTCCATGACGCGCGGCGAGTAGTTCTCCACGACCACATCGCTGCGGGCAATCAGCTCGCGGGCGAGCTCGCGTCCACGATCAGCACCCAGATCGAGTGTCAGCCCGCGCTTGTTGGTGTTCGGACCCTGAAACAGCGGCGACCATTCCCACCACTGGTCATCGTCCATCGACCGAATCGTGTTGAACCGCATCGGATCGGGCCGCCGCGCTGACTCGACGTGGATCACATCGGCTCCCAGCAGCCCCAGGACGTGGCCGATGATCGGACCCGCCCAATTCGCGGTGAAGTCCGCCACTCGGATGCCGTCAAAAGGCAGCCGCACGGGTGCGCCGGATACAG
This sequence comes from uncultured Actinomycetota bacterium, assembly GCA_963839015.1. Taxonomy (GTDB): domain Bacteria; phylum Actinomycetota; class Actinomycetes; order Frankiales; family Frankiaceae; genus DATAZK01. The sequence goes on from CAWITL010000009.1 coordinate 767,453, forward strand.
CGGCCACCCGCGGGAGCCAGGTCTTCGCCCGGTACTGCTGGGTGTGTTCACCCAGGTGCGGCGCGACCTCGACCGGCCGGCGTTCGGCGTCGCCGGAGAACGTGTGAGCGACGTCAGGCTGCAGGAATCCGCTCCGTGGGTTCTTCACGTATTGATGGCGTGCCACGAACTGGTCGAACCCCGGGACCGTCGCACCGTCTCCGATCGGTGCCGCCGGGACCCTCAGGGCTTCCGCCAGTTCGAGGACCTCTTCAGTCGTCTTGGTGGCCAGCGCGGTATCGATCGCACCTCGGAGTTCGGCGCCGCGAGACCAGCGGTTCTGCATGCGTACCAGGGATTCGTCGTCCAGCCATTCCGGGCGGTCGACGAGCACGCAGAAATCCAGCCATTGCTGGCCGGTGACCACCATGAACCCGACGTAGCCGTCCTTGGTGCGATGGATGGCAGGCAGATTCGTCACCCGATTGCTGCGCATCGGTCCGCCGGCGATGGACGCGAACGTCACCGAATACATCGTCATGGACAGGATCAGCGACTCCAGCCCGGAGACGTCCACGAGCTCACCGCGGCCGGTGGAGAGCGTCCGCCACCGTGATGACAGAAGACCAACCGCAGCAAAGAGCCCCGCGGCCCAGTCGCCCACTTCTCCGCCCATGATCACCGGCGGACGTGCCGGATTGCCGCGGGTCATCGGTCCGCCGGCCAGCGCCTGCAGCGCCGCCTCCGTCGTCGGCCGATCCGCCCAGGGACCTTCCAGGCCCCACGGGGTAACCGCCACGACGGTGGCGTGGGGCGCATGCTCACGTAGCGCCGTCGGGGAGATCACCGGCAGCCCGGCCAGGCTCGATCCCGGGCTCCACAGCACCGCATCCGACGCCGCAACCAGGCGGAGGACGAAGTCGAGGTCGGGCCGCTGCTCCGGATCGACAAGCACACTCGTCTTGCTCGCAGCAAGGAACTGGAAGAAGGCGCTGTCCTGGCCGTCCAGCGAAACGCCGCTCGCGCTCCGGCGGCGAAGAGAGTTTCCTGCGCCGGCTTCGATCATGATCACTTCGGCGCCGGCGTCTGCCAGTAATTTGCCGGTGTACGCCCCGGCAATGCCGGAAGTGAGATCCACGACGCGATAGCTCTTCAGCGGCCAGCGGGCGGAGCCAAGCGAGTCAGACCCGCTGGCGGAGCCAAGCGAGTTAGGCATGGTGCAACTCGCTGAATCTTCTCACTAGGTGAAGCGGCAACGCTGCCCCCGCTCGATAGGCGATCGGCTGAAGATAGCGGCGATATCAAAGCGCCGTCAAGCACCTACTCCGCAGGGGCGTCGGAGCCCGGCCGCAAGACTGTTGCGCGCCAGATGTAATCAGCCAGCGCGTCGGCCAATTCGTCGAGCGCCGGACGCGGTGCGTCGCCAGAAAAGAGGGTCTCTTCGAACAATCCGAGCCCCAGCGTGAGAGCGGCGCCGAACCTGACGGCGAGACCTAGGTCCATCGTCGGCCTGTTGTCCTCGGTGACCTGCGCCCGGCTTCGCTGCTCCAGGTCAGTCAAATGGCGGTTGAGCGCCGACCTGGCGAGATGGCCGGATCGAGTGAATTGACCTGCCGTGTCGGCACTGGCCAGCATGGAGAAAAGCACCCGGTTCTCCCGGACCAGGGCCAGCATGCCGCGAACGTAGGCCCGCTCCCGCATGTGCGCGGACTCCTCTGGGCTGCTCTCAGACGCCCACTCCGTGACGAACTGGTCGACGAACTCCGTCAGCGGGGCCAGCACGACATGCTCGAAAAGCGCCTCCTTGGTGCCGAAGTGGCGGAACACCGCAGCTTGAATGACCCCGGCGCGCGAGGCGATCTCCCGGGTCGAGGTCTTCTCGTAGCCCTGCTCGACGAAGAGATCGCGGGCTGCCGCCGTGATCAGCCGTTGCACATCGGCCGAGCTCCTGCGGGTCCGCCCGTTCTCAGTCACGGGGTCATGATTCCACGGCCGGGGGCGCGACTCCCCGAAATTCGATAGCGGCGATATCTTGACGCCCGCGCTCCGGGCAGCCAGTCTGGTGCCTGACGACTAGCCAATTCATTTAGTTATATGTGATGAACGCCTGTCCACTGGAGGGAGCGCACATGCCTGACATCGAACCCGAGGGCCGGCTGTACATCGACGGCGAGTTTCGCGAGGCCGTAGGCGGCGACCGGTTCGAGGTCGTCAACCCGGCGGATGAGTCGCTGGTTGGTACCGCTGCCGACGGCCACGCTGAAGACGTTGCAGCGGCGGTCGGAGCAGCCCGCCGAGCCGCCGACGAGACCTCCTGGGGCACCGACCATGCGTTCCGCCAGCTAGTACTGCGCCAGCTCCAGGACGCGCTGCGCAAGGAGGCCGCCGCCGCCAAGCAGATTCAGATCGCAGAGGCAGGCACGCCCGTCTCCAACATCGGTGCGCACATCGACGTCATGACCGAGGACATGTCGTACTTCAACGACCTGATCGGCCGCTTCCCGTGGCAGACGGATTTCGGGGTGCATCAGGGCGTCAATCTGCCGAGCAACCGCCGGGTTCGTTACGAGCCATACGGGGTCGTCGGCGCGATCACGCCGTGGAACGCGCCTTTCATGACCGACATCTGGAAGATCCAGCACGCGCTGGCCACCGGCAACACGATCGTGCTCAAGACCGCGCCCGACACCCCCTTGACCGGAGCGTTCATCGCCAAGGTGGCGCACGAGCACACCGACCTTCCGGCCGGGGTTTTGAACGTCATCAGCTCCAGGGACAAGGCGGAGGCAGGTGAGGCTCTGACCGGCGACCCGCGAGTGGACATGTACCACTTCACCGGCTCCCCTGCCGTTGGTCAGCGCATCTACGAACGCGGCGCGGTCGGTATCCGCAAGGTCTGCCTGGAACTCGGCGGCAAGTCGGCGAACATCTTGTTGGACGACGTCGACCTGGCCGTCGCGCTACCGATGACGGTCGGGATGTGCATGGCCAACAGCGGCCAGGGCTGCGCGCTCGCGACCCGGCTGGTGGTCCACGAGTCCCGCTACGACGAGGTGCTCGACGCTTTGACGGCGGCCATCTCGGCACTCCCCTGGGGGGACCCGCTCGATCCCGCCAACATCGTGGGTCCGGTCATCAACGGCTCGCAACTGGCCCGGATGGAAGGGCTCGTCGATCGAGCCCGCGACGCCGGAGCACGGGTGCTCGTCGGCGGTCGCCGCGGCGATTCCCCCACCGGCGGCAAGGGCTTCTGGTACGAGCCGACGATCGTTGCCGACGTCGACGAGAACGCGGAAATCGCGCAGTACGAGGTTTTCGGCCCGGTCATGACCGTGGTGAAGTACGCCGGCGGTGACGATGAAGCCGTGCGGGTCGCCAACAACTCGCGTTACGGGCTTTCGTCTTACATCCAAACCCCCGACCTCGACCGGGCATGGCGACTGGCAAACCGGATGAAGGCCGGCACAGTCAACATCGGACCCTCGTTCTACCTCTCCCCTGACACGCCCTTTGGCGGCTACGGCATCAGTGGCGTCGGTCGCGAGCACGGTGAAGACGGATTCCGTGAATACCTTCAGGCGAAGACGATCTCGACTCCCGTAGGAGTGGCATGAGCGGTCGGCTCGCCGGCAAGATCGTTCTCATCACCGGCTCAGGATCAGGCCTGGGACGCGAGAGCGCGCTGCTCTTCGCGAGCGAGGGAGCCAAGGTCGTCGTCACGGATATCGTGCCCGCCCGGGTCGACCGGGTCGTGTCGCAGATCCGTGCGACCGGCGCCAAAGCCGTCGGGGCCAAAGCTGACGTCCGCCACGAGCAGGACATGGCTGACAGCGTCGCGCTGGCCGCCGACACCTTTGGGCGGCTCGACATCCTGATGTGCTCCGCAGGAGTACCTGAAGAAGGCTTCGGCACGCTGGCCTTCGAAGACATCACGGTCGACGGTTGGCGGTCCATGCTCGACACCAACCTGACCGGCGTCTTCCTCGCCTGCCGCGCAGCGGTGCCCACCATGAAGGCACAAGGCTTCGGCACCATCCTCGCCGTCTCCTCGATGGCGGGTTACGTCGCCTACCCCGGCTTTCCTGGCTACGCCGCAGCCAAGCACGGTGTCAACGGTCTGGTCAAAGGAATGTCGCTTTCCCTTGGGGCATATGGGATTCGGGCTAACGCGATCTGCCCGGCACACGGCATGAGTATCAACTTCGCCATGCCCCCGGACGCCGAGGTGCTCGCCAAGAGCTACGAGGAAATGCAACCCTGGGACAAGGCCGCGACCTCGATCCCCCTCAAGCTCGACCGCCCCCCGAATCTGCGCGACAATGCCTACGCCGCGCTCTATCTGGTCTCTGATGAATCCGCGTACATGTCGGGCGTCTGCCTGCCCACGACGGACGGCGGCAACCTCGCGCGTACATCGATCATCTTCCCGGGCGATCTCGGCGGCGACTCGGGCGTACTGCCGGACGCCCTCGCCCAAGAATTGGGCCAGGGGTGAAGAAGTGGTTGGCCGACTAACCGGCAACGTTGCGATCGTCACCGGCGCGGGCCAGGGAATCGGGCGCGGTATCGCACATGCCCTCGCGAAAGAGGGAGCGTCGCTGGTAGTGGCCGGACGCACGCTCAGCAAAGTCGAGTCGGTGGCGCAGGAAGTGCGCGATCTCGACGCTGACGTGATCGCGTTGGCCTGCGACGTAGGGGTTCGCGACCAGGTCGACGCCGTTGTCGCGGCCGCAATCGCCGAGTACGGCACGCTCGACCTGCTCGTCAACAATGCGCAATCGGTACAGCAGCGGCTTCTTGTCGACACCACGGACGAGGACGTCGAGCTGGCCTGGAGAAGCGGCGCACTTGCGACGCTCTACGGAATGCAGGCCGCCTATCCGCACCTGCGCGAGACGCGCGGCTCCGTCGTGAACTTCGGGTCATCGACCGCGCTGCAGGGCGACACCCACTTCGGCTCTTACGCCATGGCCAAGGAGGCCATTCGCGGACTGTCCCGTGTTGCCGCTCGAGAGTGGGGCCCGGTGGGTATTCGGGTGAACGTCGTGGTACCCACCGCGCTCTCCCCCTCAGCGGAGGCATTCCGCGGCGACCATCCGGAACGATTTGCCGCGATCGCGGCGCTGACCCCGTTAGGACGCTTCGGCGACCCCGAGCTCGATATCGGACGGGCGGTGGTGGCGCTAGCTGCCGGCGACCTCGACTACCTGACCGGGGCGACCCTGCAACTCGACGGTGGAAGAGTGCTCCTGCCCTAGCCCCCGCCGTACCCGCCGGCGCCATAGGCTCATTGCCCTCGGACGCCACCAGGCGATGGCGCCGGCACTTGCGGGGCCGGTCTATCGTCCGCACCGACCGTCCACTGCCTCGCGAAGGAGTCATCAATTGAGCTACGCAAGGTCGGACCTCGGGTGACACCGCTGGTGTTGGTTCACGGCGGCATGAACGGCTCCTGGTGCTGGGATCCGGTACTCCCCCTGCTGCGCGGCCCGGTGACGACGGTCGACCTGCCCGGCCGCGGAAAACGTCCGGCAGATCTGTCGAAGGTGTGTCTAGCCGACTGCGTCGATGCGGTGATCGAGGACGCCGACTCCAGCGGGTTCGACCGGTTCGTCCTCGTCGGGCATTCGCTGGGTGGCGTGACAATCACCGAGACTGCCGTGAGGCATCCGGACCGCGTCGCCGGTCTGGTCTACGTCGGCGCACTGGTACCCGGACCTGGGCAAAGCGCCGCCGAACTGATGGCGGGTGGGCCGCTGGAAGAGATGCCGGTGTTGCCCGAAGAGCTCGCCCGCGCCCTGTTCGGCACCGGCCTTGACGACGACGTCTGGGCCGCCCACTACGCAGGCCTGGTTCCCGATGCGCCCGGGATCATGAATGCGCAGCTGTCCGGCTACCCGACGGGCCTGGCGATCACGTATGTCTCCATGACCCTCGACCAACCGGTGCCGCCGGCGCTCGTCGAGCAGATGGTGGTCAATCTCGGCACTGCGGCTGATCATCGGGTCATCCCCGAAGCCGGTCACACCGTCATGGAGAGCCACCCGGCGAAACTGGCTGAAATCCTCAACGAGGTCGCCGGCGGCTAGTCGAAACTGGCTACTTTCCAAGCCTGTAGCATCTTGCTACAGTGGTAGCTATCTGCTACACGACCTCAGGAGTACTGGGATGACGACAGCACAGGACCGGCCGACCCGGATCGCTGCCGACCTGTTCGAGGCGGCGACGGTCGAGGGTGCGCGCCAGAGCCGCTCGGCCAAGCAGCAGATCGACCACTGGGCGCGGGTGGGGCGAGCCGTTTCGATGAAGCACACAGCAGCCCGCCAGCGCGTGGAGGATGCCCTCGCGGGCAAGCTTCCCGAACGCGATCTGACCACCGAGGAGCGCACGGTGTTCAACGCCGAACTCGATACGTCGATCGCCGAGACCGCTCGCAAAGTCAGCTTCGGCGAGGTGCTTGCGGCCCGCGGCGTCACGACGGTCGCGCTTGATGAGAAGGGCAAGCTGACGCGGTACAACCCGGACGGCACCTCGTCTGAGCTGATCTAGCGCGACACCCAGCCAGACCCAAGCTAGGAAATGCGCCTCGACCTGGTCGTCGGGCCCAACGGCGCCGGTAAGTCCACCTTCGTCGAACTCGTGCTGGCGCCGCTTCGGCCGGGCGTGACGTTCGTCAACGCCGACGTCATCGCGGCCCAGCGCTGGCCGCAAGACCCGCAAGGGCACGCTTACGACGCAGCCGACATCGCGGCCCTCACCAGGAGCCGGCTCATCGAGCTGCGAGAGCCCTTCATCGCCGAGACGGTCTTCTCCCACCCGTCGAAGCTCGACCTCCTCGAAGCGGCCTCCGCAGCCGGATACACGGTCGAACTGCAGGTGCTGCTGGTGCCTGAGGAGCTGGCGGTCCAGCGCGTCGCACACCGCGTCGCCAGCGGTGGTCATAACGTCCCGGAAGACAAGATTCGCTCGCGCTACCACCGACTCTGGCCGCTCGTCGCCACAGCGATCGACCTCGCGGACACCGCGCACGTCTGGGACAACTCCCGTTACGACGGTCCCGCTGAAATCGCTTTGTTTGCCGCCGGTACGCCCATCGGGCCCTGCCTGTGGCCGAGCTGGACCGCGCCGGAGCTCACCTCCCGCTGGCCGGTCTGACCAGCTGCCGTCAGGCGTTCAGCAGGTATTCGGCGACCAGCTCGGGATGAGCCAAGGCCATCAGATGCCCTCCCGGCAATACGTCTGTTTCGATGCCGAGTCGTTGGCGAGCCACCCTGCGCTGAAAGTCGACCGGGAAGAATCGGTCATCGGCTCCCGCCAGCACTCTGGTGGGAACCGCCGGCCATTCCGAGAACTCACACACTGACCCGAAGACGGCGTCGGCTTCGGCATGTTGGTGCGCTTCCCCTTCGGCGACGACGTCGGCTGGCACGTCATGCAGGAAGTAGGTCAACGGGTCGAAATCGCCGTAGCCCGCGGCGTCAGCCGCACTCTCGCGGGCCTCAACTGCCCCCGTATTTGCCCACCAATCCCCCGGCGTCTCCCCTGGCAGCGGGATCATCGCGTTGACGAAGATCAGCGAACTTACTGGACGCCGAGCACACACCATCGGCGCCGTGAATCCGCCGAGTGACTGCGCCACCAGCACCACGTCAGTTCGATCACCGATGGCCGCCAGCACTTGCTCGGCGTATTCGGGCAGCCCGGCGGTGACGTCGTCGCCGGGCAAGTCGACTGCCAGGGCCTGATGAGCCGGCGGCGGTCAGCAGGCTCACGACGCGATGCCAGTACCAACCGGCCCCACCGGCCCCTGGAATGAGAACGAACGCTGTCACTGTCGCGAGACGGCGACTCTGGCGATCTCCGCAGGGTCGATCAGGTGGGAGTGGTCATCATCGCCGACATCGATCTGGATGACGTCGATGCGCCCGTTGAACCTGCCTTCTCCGGCGTAGTCGGCGCTGACTGGCATTCCGTAGTCGTCCCCGACGTCGGTGGTTTCGTCCGCTGAGAAAACGAGTGGTTGGGTGACGTCGACCCGCCCCGTCCCGACGCTGCGGCCGTCGTAGTAGAGCGTGACGTTGCCACCCTTGGCGAGGCCACCACCGTCGTAGCCGAACTCAGCACGTACCTGATGAGTGCCCGCGGTCAGTTCTTCGCTCGCCTCAGTGACGAATTCCTGCATTCCCAGCAGGTTGTAGACGAACTTCGCGCGCCCCGCCTTCACGTAGAGGGCCCATCCTCCGAATCGTCCACCCTGCGCCACGAGTACGCCGTTCGTCAGCCCACTAGCCGGGGTGTCGAATGCGGCCGTAACGGTGAAGGAACGGTTCTTGATGTCAATGACGCTGTTTTCACTGAGTCGCTTCATGCCGGGGAAGAGCACCTGACTCGTGCCGGTGATGAGCTGAGGCCGGCCGGCAATGGTGGCGTTCAGGCGTTCAAATCGACGGTCGTCGATCGGCAACACGTTGTATTTCACGGCCTCGATGAGCCAAAGCCGCTGCAAGGACGCCAACCGATCAGGCATTTGGGTCACCAGATCGTCGGATTGCGACCAGTCTGTGCTGCCGTCGTACAATTCCCAGACGTCGTCGTCCAATGCCGGCAGCTCCATGTTGGGCAGCCACGGAACGCTGTGTTGCGTCACGGCGCTCCACCCTTTGAAGTAGATGCCCCGGTTACCCGCCATTTCAAAGTATTGGAGGTCGTGTCGCTCGGGGGCTTCCGGCTCATCAAAGGCGTACAGCATGCTGGTGCCTTCGATCGGCGCCTGCTGGACCCCGTTGACGAAATCGGGCTCGGGCAGGCCGGCGGCTTCGAGAATGGTCGGGGCGACGTCGATGACGTGGCAGAATTGAGAACGGAAACCGCCCTTGCTTTGAATGCCGGCCGGCCAATGCACGATGGTCGGATTGCGGGTTCCGCCCCAATGCGAAGCCACTTGCTTCGTCCACTGGTAGGGCGTGCACATCGCCCAGGCCCAGCCGACGGAGTAGTGGTTGTAGGCTTCCTTGGTGCCCAGCTGGTCCTTGACGGATGCCATGAATTCGGGGGTTTCAATCGCCGCGAGGCCGTTGAAATTGGCCATTTCATTGAACGCGCCGTTCACGGTGCCTTCGGCGGAAGCACCGTTGTCGCCAATAATGTAATAAATGATGGTGTTGTCGAGGGCGCCGATTGTTTCTAGGGTGTCGATGATCCGGCCCACGTGATAATCGGTGTGTTCCAAGAATCCTGCGTAGATCTCCATCTGCCGTTCCAGGACGGGTTTGAGTTGCTCGTCCATGTCGTCCCATGCCGGAATCAGTTCCGGTCGCGTCGTCAGGTCGGCGTCCTGCGGCACCACACCGAGCTCCTTCTGGCGCGCCATTATCCGTTCACGTTCGGCGTCCCAGCCGGGTGCGAATTGGCCGGCATACCTGTCGGCCCACTCCAGCGGCACCTGGTGTGGCGCGTGGGTGGCGCCGGGAGCGAAATAGCAGAAGAAGGGCTTGTCGGGGGCCAGCGCCTTCTGCGAGCGAATCCAGTCAATAGCGTGGTCGGCAAGGTCCTCGGTCAGGTGATAACCCTCTTCGGGCGTCTTTTCCGGCTCGACCGGGGAAGTACCTTCATACAAGGCCGGGTAGTACTGGTTGTTTTCCCCGCCGATGAAGCCGTAGAAGTATTCGAACCCGCCGCCGCCGGTGGGCCAGGCGTCGAACGGCCCGATCGGAGACGTCTGCCACGGCGGTACCTCATGGCACTTGCCGAACTGCGCGGTCGAATAGCCATTGAGCTTCAGCGTGGTGGCCAGTGCGGCTTTGGTGTTCGGCCGGATGGCGTTCGATCCGGGCGCGGCGGTGGCGATTTCCGTGATCCCGCCCATGCCCACTGAATGGTGGTTGCGACCGCTCAGCAGCGCCGCCCGCGTCGGTGCACACAACGCCGTCGTGTGGAACCGGTTGAAGGCGAGCCCGTTGCCGTGCAGGCGCTCGGCCGTGGGCATGCGCGCCGGACCTCCGAAAACGCTTCCGGCGCCGTAGCCCACATCGTCCAAGAGCACGATCAACACGTTCGGCGCGCCGGGAGGGGGCAGCAGCGGTTCGATCGGCGGAAACGAGGTGTCGGGATCCTTCGCGTCGTAGGTCGTCAAACCCAGATGCTGGCGATCCGGGATTGGCAGACTCCCCCGCCGCGAGCTCAACTTGTCCGGCACCCGATCCCTCCTCAACGCAGAGACTCTTCGGACCGACTCTGCCAATCCAGTAACCCTCAAGAATCACCCTTGGCGGATGAGCCCGTGTCAGTCTGGAGGCATGGCGGAGCCGCTGATCGTCCTGATCGTCGGAGTCCCGGGGGCCGGTAAAACCACCGTCGCCACGGCACTTGCCCAGCACTTCGAGCGGGCAGCGCTCATCGAGGGCGACCTCGTCCAACATCACTTCACCGTGACCGGTTTGGTCAGCCCAGCCGAGCCGTCGCCGGAGTCAGATCGTCAGCTTGAGCTGCGCTGGAGAAACTGCGCGGACCTGGCGCGAAACTTCTACCGATTCGGATTCACGGCCATCGTCGAGCACGCCATCGGGAGCCGGCGCTGGATTGATCAATTCCTGGCCGAGACCGATCCCTTTCCGGTGACACTGGTGGTGCTCGCACCGACGGCCGAAACGGCCCTCGCGCGGGACCGAGCGCGCCCCGACAAGCAGGTGGGGCACCTCTTCACGCACATGGACGCCCAGTTGCGTGAGCGGCTCAGTGGGGTGGGCTGGTGGCTGGATACGAGCGCGCTCACGGTTGACGACACCGTGCGCGCGATCCTCGACAAGGGCTTGGAAGCCGGCCGGTTGCGCTGACCGTAGTGCAGACGCGCTCTCAGCAGGCGGTCTCAGGCGAGCGCGGGCATGCCCAACGACTCGCGCCAACTCTTGGTGTCATTGGTCTGCGGGAACGGGTCGCTCGGCACCGGGACACCAAGCCGCTCACAGATGGGCTCCCATCCGTCGGCGGCAGTCCATTCGAGCAGCCTGGCCGGCGGCACACCCGCCCGTACCGCGTCGTTGTGGCGCACGTAGGCGTCGAGCATGGCTTGCGGGTCATCCATGTTCTGGCAGAAGCGGCGGCCGATCATGGCTCGCACCTCCTCGAACCAGGGAGTCAGCGGCGACGGAGGGCCATCGAAAACCTGGAAGATGGTGTTCGAGGCGCTGGTCAGCCAACTCTCCGGCGATCGGACGGAGAGGATGACAAGTGCTTCGGGATTCGCTGCCGACAACTCAGGCCAGAACGAGGCACCGGGCCAGTCGACTTGCGCGACATATCCCGATAATAGGGTCTGCCAATCGGTGGATTCTTCGCGGATAGCGGCTGTCCACCCAGGAATCTGACCGGGGTCGGAAATGATTTCGAACATGTGATGGCAACGGCCACCCAAGAGCTGCTCCAAGGCGAGCTTCAGTGAATTCGTTCCGGTCCGGCCAACTCCGGCGCCTACAACTGCGAGCGTCACGGCTCTCCCCCTTGTGTCGGGGAAAAGTATCGCGACTCGCGGGTAGCCCGCAAGAAACAAAAATAATAGCCTTAACAACAGCGAAACCCCACTGAAACCATCGAGATAATGGCCGCGGTCTATTTATTGGCCGGTCGATGCAGAAGGCCTCTGGAGTCAAACAAACGGACGACGAGTTCACCCTGTCGGGCCATGATGCTGGCGTATTCGCTGGCAGCACGACCGGCGTCGCCTCGTTGGATCGCTTGGACGACGCTTGCCGTGCCTTGCTTTTCCAAGTCCAACGCGCCAGGGACGAGCTCGAAGAAGTTGCCGGGGACGATGTCGCTGAGGACCGCGAGCAGCGCGTGGATGCGCGGAGACCGTGCGATGTCGACGAGGGCGCGCTGAAACGTCATGTTGGCCCGCCAGGCCTTCTGGGCATCGCCGGCCGCTTGCAGCTCCGCCTCGAGCCGGACCAGCTCGGTCAAGCTTTCGGCGGTATGCCGCCGGGCGGCCCGAGCTGCGGCCAGGCTGTAGATGTGCCCGAATAGTTCGTAATGGTCCCTGACGACTTCTTCATCCAGGGTGCTGATGAATGCTCCCCGGTGCGGGGTGATTCGCACCCAGCCTTCCCGTTGCAGCACGAGGAGCGCCTCCCGGACTGGGACCCGGCTGAGTCCCAGGTGGAAGGCGATGGCGTCCTGCGGCACCCGGTCTCCCGGGCGCAGGACGCCATCGAAGACGATCCGCCGGATGTAGAGGCTGGCCTGTTGGCCGCTTGACTTGCGGCCCACGAGCTCATCCGGCGGCGGCAACACCAGCTCGGGCTGGGGGCCAGCTGAAGCAGCCATCGGGCGAGTGTCCTCCACCCGGCTCATGTCAGCACGCAAACGCGCCTGTTGAGCGCGATCAAGGCGTCCAACCGTGACCTCTTCCTCGCTGCGGGATTCACACCCAAACATGATTGATGTATAAACATCAACACGTCCAAGGTGACCCGGCTCACAGAGCCCGGCGAAAGAACGATGGAGGCTGTCTTGCCGGATTTGCGAAAGCGAACGAGGGTCGCCGCAGTGCTTTCGGTGGCAGCCCTGGGCATCGTCACCACGGCGTGCGGGCGTTCCGGATCATCAACCCCTACCGGCCCGAGCAGCAGCGCGGCCTCCAAACCTGCCGGCAGTGCCTCCGCGCAGGCCGCGGGCAGTTTTGGCTCCTTGACGAAGGTGTGTGCGCCGGGCCCGGGCACCGGCGGTTCGGGTCGGGGCATCGTCGGCAAGACGATTCATGTCGGTGTCATGGCCGACCCGGGTGCGGCGGCCGCCCCCGGCCTCGAGCAGGAGTTCTTCGACACCGCCGATGCCTTCGCCAAGTGGTGCAACGCCGCGGGCGGCATCAACGGCCGCACCATCGTGGTCGACAAGCTCGACGCCAAGCTCTTCAACGGGGCAGCCGAGGTCATCCAGGCCTGCCAGAAAGACTTCATGCTCGTGGGCGGCGCGAACGCCTTGGACGCTCCTGACGTCAAGCCGCGCCTCGCGTGCAAGCTCGGCCAGATCCCGGCCTACACCGTCTCCCCCGAGGCAACGGCCGCCGGTCTGCAGGTCTCGCCGAACGCCAGCTACCCGACCACCTACCCCGTCGGTGTGCTGCGTCTGCTCGCTGCCGCCTACCCCAACACCAAGACGGGATTGGGCATTGCCGGCAGTAGCCTCGCCTCACTCGCGCCGCAGGGCCTGCGGGCCCAGGAGGCGTGGCAAAAGCTGGGCTACAAGGTCACCGCGCTGCAGCCCCGGCCCGCCGCGGTCGACAATTACCGTCCCTACATGGAGCAGTTCAAAGCTTCCGGCGCCACGGCGGACTTCGAGATCACGTCCCAGGACCCAACCCCGATCTTCAACGCCATGAACGACACCGGCTTCAAGCCCCAATGGGCCCTCTTCGGTCAGACCTTCTACTCGCCGAAGTCGGTGCAGGCCGCGAACGCCGTTCAATACTTCCCGAACAGCTACGTGAACTTCTACAACCTGCCGTTCGAGCTGGCTGACCAGTTCCCGGTCGTGCAGCAGGAGAAGGACATCCTGGCCGCCTCCTCCAGCTCGCCGGCGTACGACGACAACAATCCACTCGCGTTCAGCGCCTGGACGCTCTGGGCGCAAGCGGCGACTGCCTGCGGCACCAACCTGACCCAGGACTGCGTCCTGCAGAAGGCTGGTGCGCACACGGCATGGACCGCGGGAGGACTCTTCGCTCCGGTGAACTTGGTCGCCAAGACACCCGCCGACTGCGTGATCATCATGCGGCTCACTAAGTCAGGCTGGGTTTATGACAAGAAGGTCACCCAGCCCAACAACAGCGTCTACAACTGCGGATCGGACAACCTGATCGCCACCAAGAGCTACTCGACCGGCTGACGGGAGCGGGAGGACAGTCGCCCCCGGATACGTCTGGCGCCGCAGGCTCTCGCTCAGCCCTCCTTGCGGAGCAACGTTTCAAAGTCTGGTGCGATCACGAATACCAGGATGAGAACTATCGCGACACACAGCGCGAAAGCCGCGTAGAGCAGGAACGTGGACCGATCGAACCGGCCGCGGCCATCGACCGGTTTGGAGGGCCGCCTCATGGGGATCTGGTCCAGCCACCACACGACCCGGTGACGAATCCGGCATCAGTCTTGGCGATGACGACCTTGGCCTGTGTGACGCCGGCGGGGCTTCGTTCAATGACGGACTTGGCCGCAGCGGAGCCAGCCACCCCCTCCCACGAGGAAACCCGGATCCAGCTGCACTGCGGACCGCCAGGCGCGGTATAGGTACCGGGCAGCAGGTCAGTCGGTATCCGATAGGAACCGGTCTTTGCGGTCGCCCGGTCGGGGTTGTACGAACCGGCCTGGGGCGTGACCCAAAGGCCGCAGCCAGTACTCACCAGGGCGTAATCCGTGGTCAACACCTGGATGAAAGTGCGGCCTCCGAGCGGCGCGGCACTCGCGCCGACAGGTTGGAATCCCGTCGCACCGCGGAAGATGAAGCAGTTTCCGCCGTACGGGGTGTTGCTGGTGTAGAGCCCCGGCTTCACCTGCCCTCGCTTGGCCCCCACGTAGTTGACCCCGTTGCCGAAGCAGCCCGCAAGCATGCCGACGAGGGCGACCCCAAGGCCGGCCTGCCAAACACGCTTGTTGCGCATGCCGGCATCCTAGGTGGGATGTGAAGATCATGTGTGACCGATTTCGCGCGGGCCGAAGCGGCGTTTTCAGCCAGCCGGCGCCAGTAGACGCAAAAGGCACCGAACCTCTGGCGGCGTCCAGCAGTCTTTACAGGTGTGGGACATACCCGGGACGAGGCATTCGCCGCGTTCTACCGTGAAAACTGGCCAAGGGTCGCCGGCTACTGCGTCGGCCTCACCGGTTCCGGTCACCTCGGGGACGACATCGCCCAGGAGGCGTTTGCCCGGCTCTACGCCCGTTGGGGTCGACCCGCCGAGCCGCTCGCGTACGTCTACCGCATCGCCCACAACGTGGCGATCGACCACGGCCGACGCGCTGCGCTCGAACGGCAGACACTGATCGATTCCACACCGCCGGTGGACTACGGGCTGCTGGATGCCGTCAGGCGGCTACCCCCACGAGTGCGGGACGTGACGCTGCTGCACTACTACGCCGACCTCAGCATCGAGCGCGTCGCAGAAGTGCTGAAACGCCCCAAGGGAACGGTGAAACGCCAGTTGCACGAAGCCCGGGCAATACTCGCTGACGTTCTTGAGGAGACCCCGTGAACGCGCTTGAAGAGCTGAAAACACAGCGGGTGGATCGAATGCTGCCCCTCGGAGGCGCCGATCAGGCGATGGCAGCCGGACGGCGACGACGCACCAGGCGGACCGTCATCGCCTGCGCCTGCCTCGGGGTTCTCTCAATTGCCACCGGCGTCAGCCTCACGGTCGCGGGCGGAAGCAACACGTCCATGTCCGTTTCGCCGGCCGGCACCCCGGCGGCGAACGTCCTGGCGACAGTCGACGGCGTCGATGTGACGTGGCTACCGGCGAACTACCGCGCCGACAATTCCGTGCTCCAGCCCAACGTCCCCGAGCTTGCTCCGGTCAGCTACTACCAGGAGTTTCACGCCGCGGACCGCGGACCCGCTACGGCCCGTCTCCACAGCAGCGTTGGGCTGGCCATGACCGTGGTGCGGGGTTCGGCCATCGACCTCAATTCGGCTGAGAAAGACCGCGCGGCGCTCGTGGAGGGGTTCAAGCCGTCTCGAACCACCGTGCGAGGCCGTCGAGCGTTGCTGCTCCAGCAATCGGCCGGCTTCCTCGGTTCGCGCGGGGCATTAAGACTGCTGTGGACAGAGCAATCGGGACTCACCATCGAGATCGACGCCTTCGGTGGGCCCTCCCTCGACGACGCCAAACGACTGGCGAAGTCACTGGTCGTCCACCCCTCGCCGACGCCGCCCGGGCAAACCGCCGCCGCCGTCACGCAGATCCGCAGCGCGTTCAGGACCGCTTACTCGGCCCCGAATCCGCCAGCTGTCGCGCTTGGCGCGGTCGAAGACGGCAGCACAGTCGCGAGCACGTTGCAAAAGGTCACGCAGCTGCTGCCCGACTCGGTTCGGTCGTCACGGGTAAGCGTCGCAGACATCGCCTTCCTTGGGCCCGACGAGGCCCTCGTCGACGCCAGCGTCAGCTACCACTGGATGGGGTCCGGTGTCGTGAACTCCATCCCGCAAACCGCAAAGCTCCTTGAAGGGAGATGGAGAGTGAGCCGGGAAAGCTTCTGCGCCACCATCGGCGCCTCCGGAGTCCACTGCCCGTCATTCCCGTCAGGCTGACCCTCGCTAGCCGAGATCTTGTGCACCCTCAGCTTGCGGTCCGGTGGCGAAACAGCCAGGAGGCGCCGGCGTAAGAGAGCGCCAGGATGGCCAAGCAGTAAGCGGCTGCGATCAAGGCCTCATGAGCGACGGTGGCTCCGGTCGAGGTGTGGCCCATCCAGAGGCCGCGCATCGTCTCGATGATGGGCGTGAAGGGCTGGTGCTCGGCGAAGCCTCGCAGCGCCCGCGGCATCGTGTGCGCCGGGACGAACGCGGTACTGACGTAAGGGATGAACATCAGGATGAAGCTGAGGGAGTTGGCCGCCTCGACGCTGCGGGCCAAAAGACCAACGGCAGCAGCCAACCACGACAGGGCCAGCACGAAAAGCACGATCATGCCGGCTGCTGCCAGCCAGTGCGTGATCGAACGGGTCGGCTGCCAGCCGATGCACACGGCAACCCCGATCACGAGCGCGGTCGCCGTCAGGTTGCGTGCCAGGCTGGCGACGACCTGGCCGAGCAGGATGGCCGAGCCCCGGATCGGCATCGAGCGAAACCTGTCGACGATCCCGTTCGTCATGTCGCTGGCCACGGCGACGGCGGTCGTGCCCGCCCCGAAGCCGGCACACAGCACGATCAGACCGGGGACGACGTAATCGACGTAGCTGCCCCCGGTGTTGAGAGCTCCACCGAAGACGTAGACGAAAAGCAGCATGAGAACGACGGGCAGCATCAGCGCTGTGAAGAACGCCTCGGGGTCTCGCAGCGAACGTCGCACGCAACGCCGGACCATCACCCGGGAGTCGAGGACATCGTAGGCCAGGCTCATCAGAAGCTCTCCTTCACGCGCTGATCTCCGGTCAGGGAAAGGAAGACGTCGTCCAACGTGGGCCGGTGGGTCGACACCGTGGACGCGGGCGTGCCGGCGGATCTGAGTCGGGCGAGGATGTCGAGGACCTCTGCGGCAGAGCCGTCGGTCGCGACCTCGACGGCGCGTATCCGCTCATTGATGCGCCCGGCGTCGAGATGGGCAAGGGCGCGATCGAAGGCGGCGTCATCAGCGAACTGCAGCCGCACGACCTCTCCTCCGAGCTTCGCCTTCAGATCTTCCGGGGTGCCGCGGGCGACGACCTGACCGTGGTCGAGCATCGCGATACCGTCGGCGAGTTGATCGGCTTCTTCCAGGTATTGGGTGGTGAGCAAGACCGTCACGCCGTTGGACACGATCCGGCGCACGCTCCCCCAGAGCTGCTCCCGGCTCCGCGGGTCGAGTCCGGTCGTGGGCTCATCAAGAAACATCAGCTGGGGCCGGTCGATCATGCTGATGGCCAGGTCCAACCGGCGCTTCATGCCGCCGGAGTAGGTCTTCACCCGCTGGTCGCGCGCCGCCACCAGGTCGAACTCGGCCAGCAGTTCGGCAGCCCGATCCCTCGTGGCTGCAGCCGAAAGGTGGCGCAGCCGGCCCATCATCTCCAGGTTTTCCCGCCCGGTGAGTACGTCATCGATCGCGACCTGCTGGCCGGTGAGGCTGATCGACGCTTTGACGCCCATCGGGTCGGCGAGCAGATCGTGACCGGCGATGGTGGCCGTGCCGGCGTCGGGCGTGACGAGCGTGGCCAGCAGGCGCACCAGAGTGGACTTGCCCGCGCCGTTCGCGCCGAGCAGGGCGAAGACCGATCCGGTGGGAGCGGCAAGGTCAACATGGTTGAGTACGGTGTGGCCGCCAAAGGATTTGCAGATCCCGGTAGCCTCTACTGTGTATGGCACACACAGAACGGTATGCGTCATACACAGTTACGGTCAAGCCTTTTGGCGCCGCACTTGAGGAGTCATGACGATGGAGGCTGACGAGCCTCCCCTGCCGCCCGGTCTCGACCTGCTCTGGGGTCGGCGCACCCGCGGTAGGCACGGGCCCAAGCCCGGGTTGTCTGTCGACGCGATCGTGACGACGGCGATCCGCATCGGCGACGCCGAAGGCCTGGAGGCTGTCTCGATGGCGCGGGTGGCCAAAGAGCTCGACTTCACGACGATGTCGCTCTACCGCCACGTCGCGAACAAGGATGAACTGCTTCAACTAATGTGGAACGCCAGCGCCCAAGGCGCGGAAAGCCTGGTCATCGAGGGCGACGGCTGGCGTTCCAAACTGCTGATGTGGGCCACGGTCCAACGCGACATGATGGATCGCCATCCGTGGATCACCCAGCTGCCGATGGCTGCTCCGCCGCTCGCGCCGAACTCGCTGACCTTCGTCGAACGCGGCCTCGAGACCCTCGACGGCACCGGCCTTGCAGATGCCGACAAGCTCCGCGTCATCGGACTGCTCAGCTCCTACACCTTGAGCGAAGCCCGCATGGCCCACGACGCGGCGCGCGCAGCGGTGCAAGCGGCGGACAGCAACGCCGGGCAATTCGACAGCTTCGAGGCTTTGTTGCGACGGCTCGTCGACAAGGAGAATTACCCCCGGCTGCACCACCTGGCCTGGTCTCACGAGATCGGTGATTCGCCGGCCGGCTTCGACGAGCGCGCAGAATTCCTTTTCGGGCTCCAGCGCATCCTCGACGGCATTCAGGCGCTCATGGACCAGACGTGAACGAGGCGGCGACGTGAAGATCGGCATCCACCTGCCGCAGTACGGCCGGGTAGCAGACCCCGACGCGATCACGGCGGCAGCCAAAGACGCGGAACTGCTGGGATTTCACGACGTCTGGGTGAGTGACCACGTGGTGCACCCGGCGGCCCAGAACTATCCATCGCCGTACTTGTACGACCCGCTGCTGACGCTCGCCTGGGCCGCGTCGGTCACCGAACGCATAGGCCTCGGAACGAGCGTCCTCGTCGTCCCGATGCACGAGCCGGTGTCCCTTGCCAATTCGCTCGCCAGCTTGGATTCGTTGTCCAAGGGGCGGCTCACGATTGCGGTCGGCGTGGGCTGGTCGGAGCCCGAATACGCAGCGCTCGGCGCCGATTTCGCGACCCGCGGCCGGCGCCTTGACGAGGCGCTTGAGATGTTTCGGGTGCTCTGGAGCGACGACCCGGCCCAGTTCGATGGCCGGTTTCGCTCCTTCTCCGACATCCGGATGCTGCCGAAGCCGGCCGGGAAGCTTCCCATCTGGGTCGGCGGCGGAAGCGAGGCGGCGTATGCCCGTGGCATCCTTCGCGGCGACGGGTTTCAGCTGATCGGCGTCACCCCGGAGCAAGCGGCACCGGTGGTCGCCCGGCTCCGCGCCAGCCGACCGGAGCCGGAATTCACCATCTCGCTGCGGACCGGGTGGGATCCGCTCGGCATGGATCGCAGCCGGATCGTCGATGAACGGGCCGCCTACGCCGAGGCGGGTATCCAACATGTGGTTTCTGCACCGTGGCGTTCGAATCTGAAGGAGTGGCGCGCAGCCATGGAGGTCCTGGCATCGCTGGTCATCGCTTGAGCGCTTTTCACGCCACCGGTGTGGTCATGCCTCCCAGCGCCGGCGCAACTCGTTGACATCGGCCATCACAGCGCTGAGATCGAAAGCGTCATCCCACTGCGCGCCGGCCGACTCCCGGTAGACCCGATGCACCGTGGCGGCAAGCCGCCAAGGCTCACCCCATTGCACGTACGGACCCAGATCCGCAGCCAGGCAGCAGTCCAGCACCGGCACACCCCGGGCCCAGCAATCGGCCGCCCAACGCTGCGTGTCTTCCAGGTAGGACCGTGCGCTGCGCACGTCGTCGACCCCGCCCACCGGACCATGCCCCGGCACGACGTGCTCCGGAGCCAAAGCTTCCACGTCTCGTAGCGCCTGGATCCACCGGCCCGTCGAGCCTTCCCATCCGATCGGGGCGCAGCCGCTGAAGAGCACATCACCCATGAACACCACACCTTCGTCGGGCAGGTGGACCACCAGGTCGCCTTCGGTGTGCGCGGGACCGACGTGAATCAGTCTTGCGATCGTGCCGTCGAGGTCGAGCGTCGTGTCGCCCTCGATCACCGTCGTCGGCGGGGTCAGCACGACGTCGGAGAAGTCGAAAGGCGCGAATTCCTGCGCGATGTCCAAGAGGTGCTCGGGTGGGTCGGCCATGGTGCGGATGGCTTCGGCGGCTTGCGGGGTGAACGCCGAGAAACGGTCGGCGCATCCCCGGTGGGCGATGATCTCGGCACCGGCAAAGACCTGGTTTCCCCAGCAGTGGTCGCCATTGTGGTGCGTATTGACGACGGTGCCCGGCTCGCGGGGGAAGACGCCGGCATAGAGCCCGGCCATCTCACGGGTGAGCCTGACGTCGTACAAGGTGTCGACGACGAGCCCGCGACCAGCCGCCACCAGGCCGGCGTTCGACCAGCCGGTGCTGAGCTTGTTCTGCTCACACGCGAAGGCGTGAGCAGAAAGTTGGACAAGACGCATGGCCCGCAATGTAGGTCATCGCGTATGCCCTCGGGTCAGTGTGGGGTCAGGCCGCCATCGACGATCAGGACCTGCCCGGTGACGAAGCTGCCGGCATCTGAGCACAGCAAGAGCGCCGGACCGACCATCTCGTCGGCGTGAGCAGCGCGCCTCATGAAGGCTGCCTTTGCCATCGACTCCACCTTGTCGGGGGTGTTGTTACGCACCATGTCGGTGTCGACGGTCCCGGGTGCGAGCGCGTTGACCCGGATGCCCTTTTCGGCGAAGACGGCTGCCATCGAGCGGGTCATGGCCATCAGCCCTGCCTTGGCGGCCGCGTACATCGCCGTGTAGGGCGAAAACAGGAACGCGCCCGCGGAGACGACGTTCAGGATCGCGGCATTGCCCGACGCTTCGAGGTGCGGGAGGGCTCGTTCGACCAGGAACACCGGGCCCTTGAGGTTGGTGCCGAGCGACTTGTCCCAGGCATCGCTGGTGAGCGCGCCGAACGGCAGCGTCAGGGCATTCGCGGCGTTATTGACGACGATGTCCAGCCTGCCGAACTCCTCGACGGTTCGATCGACCAGGCCGTTGACAGCATCGAGGTCACCCATGTGCGTCGGCACTCCGATGGCCTCACCGCCCATGGACCGCAAGTGCTCCTGCGTGGCCGCACAGGCATCAGCCTTGCGACTGCCCACCGCCACCTTGGCTCCCGACGCGGCCAATCCTTCCGCGATGGCGAGCCCAATTCCCCGGGTGCCACCGGTCACGATGGCGACGCGGCCGGTCAGGTCGTGAAGGCGGTTGAGCTTGTCTCGGTCCACGTGATCTCCTCGGTGAACGGCGGGCGTCGCCCGTAACGTTGTTATGCTCATGCGCATGAGTTCAGCACGAGCATGCCAGGGGCACGTGGCGCTGGTGACAGGTGCCAGTCAGGGTGGCACCGGGACGGCGATCGCGATCCGGCTGGCGGCCGAAGGTGCCAAGGTGGCCATCACCGCGCGCTCGCTGGAAGGCCTGGAGGAGACCCGGAGACGGATCGAGGCAATCGGCGGCGAATGCCTCGTCCTGCCGGCCGACCTGTCTGATCCCGCCGGTGGGCGCAGCGAGCTGGTGGCCCGGACGGAGGCATCCCTGGGCCCGGTCGACATCCTCGTGAACAACGCGGCCGCGAATGGCTATGTCCCATTCGACCAGGCCAGCGCCAAGGCGCTCGAACTGTGCCTGCAGGTGAACCTCTGGGCGCCCTGGGAGCTCATGAAAGACGTGGTGCCCGGCATGCGCGAGCGCCGCCGCGGCTGGATCCTCAATCTCACCTCCTTCTCCGCAGAGCTGCCGCCGGGCCCACCCTTCCCGACCAACAGGCCGGCCAAGGCGGGCTTCCAGTACGGTGCCTCAAAAGCCGCGCTCAACCGGCTCACGATCGCAGCAGCAAGCGAATGTGAAGGCCAAGGTGTGGCGGTGAACGCGCTGACCCCGCAGGCCGCCATCGCCACCCCGAACCTGGTGGCCATGGGCGGGATCGATCAGGTGATGTTCGAACCGCTCGACACCATGGCCGAGGCGGCGCTCGCCCTTTGCTCTGGCGATCCCGCGCGTGCTGACCGGCCGGATCGCCTTCAGCCTGCAACTGCTGCAGGAGCTCCGGCGCCCGGTCTTCGATCTGCACGGCGAGCACCTCGTTCAGGGCTGGCAACCGGACGACCTGCCAGCGGTCATCGCCGGCCAGGAGGCCAATCTGGCAGCGCGAGGGTGGCCCGACGCGTACACCTTCGGCCGGGTGCACAGCCCTCGCCCGACGCTCTAAAGGGTCAGGAGTCACCGCGTAGGGGCCATAGGACAAGATCGAGGCCATGGCATCCGGGTCTGCGATCTTTCACATCACGACACGCTGCCGGCTGGGAGACTGCCGCTCGCCGCCGGCACCGGACTTTGAAGCCGCGTCACTCGAGAGCGAGGGCTTCATCCACTGTTCGACGTCCGAGCAGGCTGCGTGGGTCGGCAACCAGCGGTTCCGCGGATCCACCGAACCGCTGATCCTGCTGCGCATCGACACTGATCGATTGACCAGCGAGCTCAGGTGGGAATTCTCCGAGGCCGGCCGGGCAGCGTTCCCGCATATCTACGGCCCGATCGACCTCAAGGCCGTCACCGAGGTGCTGCCCTTCCTCGAAGGGCCGGAAGGCTTCACGCCACCCACGGGGTGACCGACTCAGCTAGGCAAGCTGGAGCATCAGCAGCTGAGCGGGTTTGGCGGACCCCACGGGCATGAAGATCTCATTGCCGACGACGGCGGGCGACCCGTTGATACCACCCGCCGCCTTGTAGCTGCCAGACGATCTTCCCGTCGCTGCGCCGCAGGGCGAGGATGGTGCCGTCCAGGACGGACGTGAAGACCAGGTCATTGACGACGGTCGCGCCGCCCAGCGGATCGCCCGGCAGCGTGGTGGCCCAGAGCTGGCGTCCGCTGGCTGAGTCGATCGCTACGAGCTGCCCTTTCTGGGTGTTGAGGAATGACCCGAAGTAAGCGGTCTTGTTCGGCTCGAGCGTGCTGGGGGCGTTCAACGTGGACAGGTAGACGACGCCGTCGGCAGTCGCCGGCGGGGTGAGCACTCCCCCGTACGTTCCCGGCGTCACCGAGGTGGGTCCGGTGAGTGCCGTCAGGTTGTCGTTGTGATGGTCGCCGATCGAGACCTGCCACAGGACGCGGCCGTGGTCCGGGTCGAGGCCGATGACGACGCCCGACTTACCGGTGCTGACGACGACCGTGCGGCTACCCGTTCGCACGATGAGCGCGTGGATCTGGTCGCGGTCGAAGATGTCGTGCGGGGTCGCCTGGTGGTACCAGCGCAGGGCGCCGGTGTGAAGGTCGAGTGCCACCACGGAATCGGTGTAGAGGTTCGCGCCGGGCCGGCTCGTGCCATTGGGAAATTGGCTCGTTCCGACGAAGGGGGCGGGGTTGCCGGTGCCGGCATACAGCAGCCCGCGGCTTCACATCGATGGCCGGCGGATACCAGGCGCCTCCGCCCGAATTGATGTCGGGATGGCCCCACAGATCGCCTTGGACGGTGTCGAAGGTCCACCGGATCTTTCCGGTTGCGGCGTCAAGCGCGTAGATCGTGCCGCGGTCGCCGCCGTGGAAGATTCCGCCGACGCTCACCGGGACCGAACTCGCGATGACCATGCCATCGACCACGACGGGCTGAATATCGACACCGAGCGTGGGGGTGGTCGTGATCGTGGTTGACCAGAGCCGGGTGCCATCGCTGCGGCTCAAGGCGACGACGCCGGTCGAGCCGTCGAGCGCGTACACCCGATCCTTGTCCACGGCGACACCGAACGGGCCGATGTTGAGCCCGGTCGCCTTCGTCGACCAATCGGACCGCGCCGGTCTAGCTGTCGATGGCGAAGACCTGACCGAAACCACTCTGCAGGTAGACGATGCCGTCGACGACGAGGGGGACGGTGCTCAATGCCCCCGCACCGGGAAGGCTCCGGGCCCAGCCGACTCGAAGCTGGCTGACGTTATGGCTGGTGATGCCAGAGCCGACAGCAGCGCGCGAATTGTCCAGGTCCATTCCCGCAGTGGGCCAGGAAGCCACTCTCGGTGCAGCCGGGCTGCTCGTGGTGGCCGGCGGGTGAGACGGCCCCGCAGGGGACGCTGCACCGCTGCAGGCAGAAACAATGGCGACGGCAGTGGCGGCCGCCGTGAGTCGAAGGGCCGTCAGGTGCACGGCAGGAATCTACGGATGACGGCTCGGATCCGCGAGCGATCGGGCCAGATATTGCGGATTCGCGACCGTGAGCCGGTCGCGCACGATCGCCGCGAGCGTCGCCCAGTCCTCCCCCTCGCGCTGCGGCGCCTGCTGGGCAAGCTCGCGATCCACAATGTCCAGGACGTTGGCCGCGACCCGGGTACGGAACGCGAGTCCACCGTCGACGCGGGGCATCACCTCTTCGGTCAGGAACTCGCGAACGGCTTCGAGGAGTTCGCGTGCGGTGGGTCGCCCATAGAGCCCGGCGTGGTCCGGCTGCGGCTCGGCCGGCGCTTGCGCTGCGGCGGTCCGCCAGACATCGGGGTCGAGAAGCTCTAGCAGATCCCACTCCTGCTCGGCGACGCGGCGACCGACCGCCGCCAGCTCGACCGAGCGGACCCGGCCGGACAGGTGCACGTCGCCCTGCACCATGCATCCGACGCCCCACAGCAACGTCTTCTGAACCAGCCACCAGTGCAGCGCCGCGCGATCGACCGGCCGACCACCGGCGGATTCATAGCCGGCGATCAGCGCGTCCATCTCGCCAAGACCGGCGACTTCGGCTCGCCCGCCGAAGCGCCAGGCTTTGATGCACAGCCACGCCAAGTCTTCCAGCGGATCACCGAGATGTACGAGCTCCCAATCGATGACGGCCGCCAGTCCATTGGGGTCGACGATGACATTGCCAAGCCGGAAGTCGCCGTGGACGATCGCCGCAGCCGAGTGGTCGGGCCGGTTCGCGACCAGCCACTCGTGAGCCTTTTCAAACGTGCGGCTGCGGTCGTTGCTGCGCTCGTAAAGCGCTGCGAAATTCGCAAGTGGATCAGCCCGCTGGGCTGCGGGCAATTCCGCCGGGTCGATGGCGTGCAAGCCGGCCAGGAACCGCCCGAACTCCCCCACGAGCACGCCGCGTGCGTCTGCGAATGCTTCGTCGCGCAGGATTCGGCGCGGAATCGTCTCTCCGGCAACCCTTCTCATCACCAGAGCCGGCGTTCCGAGAACGGCGCCATCGCCATCAACCGCAAGGACTTCTGGCACCCGAAGTCCCGCCCGGCTGCAAGCCCGCATGGCGTCTGCTTCAAGACGCATGCGTCCCGGTACGGAGGGCCGCCCCGGCGGATCGCGCCGCAGGATGAGTTCCCGCCCGCGCGCGGTGAACTCCCAGGTCTCGCGGGAAGCGCCTCCGGTCAAGCGCCGCAAGTAGGCAATGTCGGTGTTCTCCAGCGTCCCGAGCGACGGCGTGAGCGCCGCTGCGAGCGCTTCAGGCGCCGGCGGCGATTCCGACTGCGACATCATCAATGATCTGATCGAGGTACTCCGACATACCTGCCCCCTGCAGTTCCCCGCACGACCAGCGGGTGATCCCCTCCGTCAGCCGAGTCACTTGTCCGCCGCGACGATTACGCAAAGGGATGTCTGACCAGATCTCCCCCTGCAGGTCATAGACATGGTCGTCGGTCGTGACCCGAATCGTGCTGCGCACCGGAAAGAGTTCGTCGTCGTAGTCCGAGGCCAGTTGGACATCCCGAATCGGCACCCAATGGTCGTCGCCGTATCGATCGATGTCGTAGACGAAACCCTTGACCGCCGGCACCTCCACGTCGCGTTCCCCGCGCACGGTGAAGGCCATGCCGAGCCGGCCGAAGCTGGCGTGGATCCAGCGGTACCACCAGATGCTCTGCCATACCCTCGGGCCCCAGGAGTGATCACGCAGGCCCAGCCCGGCGGTCAGGTCGAACCTCTCATTGCCCACCGCAACCACGCCGGTGATCGCCATGTGCTGCTCGGTGTGGCCGTGGGCAAAGGTCTGCGCCGAATCAGGCGGCGCGTCGCCTTCCTCCCACTCGGGCTCACCGCCCCAGACCCGCCCGACCGCGGATACGCGCAGATCGATGCTGCAAGGAACGTGTGGATTGTTCGCGAACGCCGACTTCGGATCCGTCATCTCGCGCGGGGATGTCAGCATGCAGACCTGGCCGTCGTAGCTGACCCGGTGCTCGCGGAAAGCCTCCACCACCTCGAAGCGCAAGCCACCAGCGTCGTGCGCAAGCGGACCTTCGATGCGTGGGCGTTGGAACATGAATCCCACGCGGCCATCGGGAAGGTAGAGACAGACCGTCATCTCGGCATATCCCTCATTGGGCCGGGCGCCCAGCCGGACCCACCCGCCAATGCCGCAGGTGCTGTCGAAGAAGTTGTAATAACGGCTCTCGTTGTGGTTGGGGTCGCTGTCGACGGCGTGCAGGTAGTCGTCGGTGGTGTCGAGTCTCATCCGCATCTGCGCCTGCCTCTCCGGTCGCCCGACCATGCCTGTCGGCGGCGCGCCTCGCTTGCCAGAATTGATGTCGACGTCAGACGATAACCGGTCTATGACACAGACAACGGAGCCGGCCGGGGAACTGCCAGATCTCGGGCGAACTCCGCTTCCGCCGGACACGGTCGGCCTGCTGCAGGGGCTGACGACGACACGCGCGATCCGCCGCTACCGGGACGAGCCGATCCCACCGGAGGCGCTGCGCGACATCTTGTTCGCGGCGACGCGTGGCCCCAGCGGATCGAACCGGCAACCCTTCCGGTTCCTGGTGCTGGCCGACGGGCCGCGGGCCCGCGAAGCCAAGCGGCTGGTGGGGTCCGCGGCCCAACAAGTCTGGGCGGCAAAGCGGCAGCGCGACGGGTACGACACCGGCTCGGGCGCCGTCGACAACTCGCCCAAATCACGTATGAGCCGCGCCATGCAGCATTTCGTCGACGAGTTTCACCGGGTGCCGGTACTGATCCTGCCGTGTCTCGTGCGCTACCGCGATCCGTCGCCGAGTGAAGGCGCCTCGATCTATCCGGCCTGCCAAAATCTGCTCCTGGCGGCGCGGGCGCTGGGTTACGGCGGCGCGTTCAGCGGATGGAACTTCGCCGTCGACAAGCAGCTGCGCGAGCTTCTCCAGGTGCCGGACGAGGTTTTCATCGCCGGCACGATCACCCTGGGCAAGCCGATGGGACACCACGGACCCGTCAGGCGGCGCCCCATGGCAGAGCTCGTCTACGACGATCTCTGGGGCGCGACGCCGGAGTGGGCGGCGGATCCCCCTGGCACCACGTTCACCTCGGCTGGCCCCCCGCGACCGACGTCCTGACAGCCGGTTCGCCGGCAGGTCCATCAGCCGGGCAGGAACTCCTCGGCGAACGCTTCCATTGCCGGGATCGCCTCGCGAGACCGCTGCCACGGTCGCACGATCGCGCGCGTCACACCGGCACTGACCAGGCGGTCCACGTCAGCCGGCGACTCGACCTGGGCCGGCACCGTCACCTCAAGTGGCACAGTCCGGCCGGCGCTGCGGGCGAGCTCGTGGAGCTGGTCGATCGCTGCCGGCACTTCCTCCACGCTGTGGTTCATCGGCATCCAGCCCGCGCCCACCGTCGCCGCCCGCCGCAATGCTGCCTTGCCGTCGCCACCGATGTGTAAGGGCAAGGGCTGCTGGACAGGCTTCGGCTCGAAGGCCGTCGGACCGAAGTCGAAATTCGGGCCGTGGTGCTCGACCACCTCCTCAGTCCACAGCCGGCGGCACACG
Source organism: uncultured Actinomycetota bacterium (assembly GCA_963839015.1). Lineage (GTDB taxonomy): Bacteria > Actinomycetota > Actinomycetes > Frankiales > Frankiaceae > DATAZK01. The sequence continues at coordinate 795,380 of CAWITL010000009.1, forward strand.
TCGATGGCCTCGTCGACCCGGGCTCCTCGCCGATCGAAGTCCAGCCCAACGGCATCCCATTCAGCTCGCAACCAGCTGGCCCCAAGCCCGAGTAAGAGTCGCCCTTTGGAGAAGACGTCAACTGTGGCGGCGGCCCGGGCCGTGATGAACGGATGGCGCAGCCCGATGTTGTAGACGTTGGTGCCGAGTCCGATGCGATTCGTGCGCGCAGCGAGGTGGTTGAGGACAGAGAGCGCGTCGAACATCGGGACATTCGACGGGATCGGCGAGTGCTCGGCGCCCAGGTGCGGGCTTCCCGCCGCGTCGAGCGGGACAATGAGATGTTCGGGGATCCACACCGACTCGAAGCCGAGCTCGTCGGCCGCAACGGCAGCGTCGGCCCACGACCGCGGATTCAGCGCGCCCAGGTGGATGCCGTACGTCAGTGACATTGCGGGGCGATCGTCATCCGCCGGTCAGGAGCGGCAGGTGCGCCACTCCACGCACGTTGCTGGAGACGTGTCGCACCGCGCGTGACTCGTCGACCGCGAAGTTGGGAAAACGGGTCACCAGCTCTTCGAACGCCACCCGCATCTCCAGACGAGCAAGGTGGGCTCCAATGCATCGGTGAACACCGAATCCGAAGTAGATCGTGGACGGGTCAGGCACGCGTTCGATGTCAAAGCGATCGGGGTCGGGATAGGCCTCGGGATCGCGCATGGCGGCCGCGGTCGCCAGCATCACGCGCGCACCACTGGGGATCGTGACACCGTGCAGCGTGATGTCCTCGGTCGAGACGCGTCCCTGAAGCTGTGACGGCGGGTCGTAGCGCAGCACCTCGTCCGCCGTCGCCCCTGACCGGGAGAGGTCGGCGGCAAGCAGTCGACGCTGGTCAGGAAAATTCGTCAGCGCGATGGTGCCGTTGGGAATGCCCTTGGCGACCGTCTCGTGGCCGGCGAAGGCGACCTCCTGGAAACGCATGGCAACCTCAGCCGCCTCCAACCGCCGGGTCTTGGTGCCGGTGTCGTCGTCGTCCACCTCGGTATTCATGATCACGCTGATGATGTCGTCGCCCGGCTTGTTCTCCCGCTCGACCACCAGGTTGTAGAAGATCTCGAAGATGCGGATCTGCGCCTCCATCTGCTTTTCAGCAAGGCCGGGATCGTCCGTTCGCGCCAGCGTCAGGTCGGCCAGCGCGTGGATCTCGTCGCGCAGACCATGCGGGATGCTGAGCAGCTCGCTGATGACGTTGAGCGGGAGTTGAAGCGCGAACTGTTCGGCGACGTCGAACTCCGGCTCCCCCTGATAGCGATCCAGCAGGTCGCGGCAACGCTGCCGGATGTAGGGCTCGAGGGCGTTGATCCGGCGGGGGGTGAAGACCTTTCCGATGACCTTGCGGTGCCAGCGATGCTCCGGCGGATCCTTGGCGATCAGCAACGCCTGCCGGGCCTCCAGTGGCATGCGTTCGATCGTCGGTCCCTCCGAGCTGGAGAACCGTTCGAAGTCGTTGTGTGCAGCAAGCACGTCGGCGTGCCGGGTGAGCAGCCAGAAATCGAGCTGTTCGTTGTGGTAGACCGGCGCCTCCTCACGCAATCGCGCGAAGATCGGGTATGGGTCGCAGAACGTGTCGTAGTCGTAGGGGTCGTACTCCAGAGGGGCTTTGACTAGGGACATCGATCAACTCCAGCATCCTCGGGGCGGCGACGGGCGACCGTTCTCTGACGTTGACATCGAATCAGTTGGTCGCAATTTCCTGGCAACTGGGTGTCAACCCTTCCGGAGTCTTGACAATGTGGCGTAAAACACAGAACCTCACCATCTAATGTCAGACCAGGTTCGCTCCACCCGCCCCCCGCAGCCACCTTTGGCTATCGGCATGCACGAAGTCCGGCTACCGGACATTTCGACAGGCCCCGGCCGGCAGCCGCGCATCGTTGCCGTCGTCGACGATTCCGAGCGTGGCTGGCGCTCACTGGCGTGGGCCGTCGGATACGCCAGTGCCCGAGGGCTGGCGAGCATCGAGGTCGTGTCGTTCTTGAGGTCGTGGGAGCGGCTGCGGAGCGCTGGACAGGTGGCTTCGGTGTGCTGCCCCGACCTTCCACACATCGACTACGACGCCGTGCAGAGGCAGGTCGCCGCCACCGCCCACGACATCTGCGCCGACGGTGGCGTTGAGCCGCGCATTCGTCGCGGGTCGATCGGTTCCTCGCATGAGCTCATGCGCGCGATCCGACGCGACCCCCCGGACTTTGTCGTGCTCAACCGCGAAAGCGGGCTCTCCTGGCTGGGGCTGAAGCGAGCCGTCTCGGGCCTCACCAGGAGCGGCATCCCGGTACTCGTCATCCCGTAGACCACGCCCCGAGTTCGCCGGCGACCCCCCGGCAAGCACCGACCCGAACGGTGTACTCGAGCTCCGTGTCGCGCAGATCGAGGTCGTCGGTCCAGGCATCTCCCTGACTTGACATCGATATCAGTAGTTGACTAGATGGACGAAGTCCCATCCTGGCTGCGGCGGCACAGTGAGCAGTCGGGTCAGGGAATTCTGCGATGGACACCCAAGTGCCGTCAGGTCGAAGTCGACATTGATATCGAAGTCTTCGCGGAGGTGGATGCAGTGATCCGGGTGAAGGCGGGGATCTTCAGCCTGACGCCGCCGGCGCCGCCCCACGATGATGGGAGCTACCTGAGGTGGCACCTGCTCGACCACATGCCCGAGCAGTACCAGTTGCCAGGCATCGTCCACGCACTCCGCTGGATCGCGGACGGCGACTACCTCAACAGCCGAATCAGCTCCGCCGGGCCCCTCGCCGACGTCGGCAACGTCGTCAACTATCTCGTCGGCGATCCGGTGGACCAGACAGTCGAGGACTTCGGCCAGCTGGGTGCCCGGCTCGCAGAAGTGGGCCGATTCCCCCAGGTACGACCCTCGCTTCAGATCAGCCTGTTGGCGCTGCAACACACGTACGCCGCGCCGCAAGCCCTGATCTCCCCTGAAGTGGTGCCGTTCCGGCCACATCGCGGCGTCCTCGTCATCGTCGAGCAGCCTGCCGTGGACAATGCAGCGCAATGGCTGCAATGGCTGCATACCGATCACTTTCCGCAGGTTCTCAGCGTCCCCGGTGTCGCAGGTGCCTGGATGTTCGGCGTCACCAGCAACTGGAAGATCCCCGAAAGATGGGCCCGGGACCAGCACTACGTCACCGTCGTCTACCTTGACGCGGATCCGCTGCCGACCACGAAGTCGCTTGCGCCGCTCATCGAACAGCGATGGGCATCGGGCGAGGCACGGCCTTTGTTCGCCGGTCCGCTCAGGACGATGATCCAGTGGGAGGCGTGGCCCCCGGTCGGGTAAACGGATAGCTGCAGGGTCCGCGGAGTCTCAACCGTCGTCGCGCTCGTGCGTGGGGAGAAAACATCATGGAATTGCAGGAACAGCTGGACGAGCTAGCCGCGCGGGTGCGTCAGCTCGAAGACGAGGCGGCGATTGCGCGACTGCTCATGTCATACGGACCGGCGGCCGACTCAGGGTCGACGTCGTTTGCCGCGGCGGTGTGGCTGGATGACGGCAGCTATGACTGGGATGCCGACGGGAAGCCGCACGAGGGAAGCGCCGCGGTGGACCGGATGCTGCAAGGTGACGGCCACCAGGGGCTCATCGCAAGAGGTGCCGCTCACTTCGGCGGCCCCCCGCTGGTAAAGGTCGATGGAGACACCGCCACTGCAGTCAATTACTCGCTGATCATGCTGCGAAAGGGCGAGGAATTCAGGCTCTGGCGAGTCAGCGCAGTGCGTTGGGACTTGGAACGTGCTGGGGAGAGTTGGCGGGTGCGGCGCCGGACAAACCGACTGCTCGATTCCTCTGGCGGGGGGCGTCGCCTGTTCGGCGAGGCGCTGCAGGAGCTGTTCGGAGAGGCTCCCCCTTGACCGGCGGCTCGGCTGCCACTGAGCTCGGACCAGCGAGGGAGAGACGATGCGACTAGGAGTAGCAACACCGGTGGTGACGATCCTCCCAGGCTCACACGCCGGCTGGGAGCGGGAGGGCACGATCGCCGATATCGCCCGGATTGCCGAAGCGGCCGACCGGCTCGGCTACCACGACCTCACCTGCAGCGAGCACATCGGAGTTCCCGCCACGGAGGCCGGCCGCCGGGGTGCGCGCTACTGGGACCCGCTTGCTACCTTCGGCTACCTCGCGGCGCGTACCCAGCAGATTCGCTTCCTGACCCTGGTGCTCGTCCTGGGCTACCACCACCCGCTCGAGATCGCCAAGCGTTACGGCACGCTTGACCTGGTCAGCGGCGGACGTTTGATCCTTGGCGTCGGCGTCGGCACGTTGAAGGAAGAGTTCGATCTGCTGGGCGCGCCGTTCGGGGACCGGGGGGCACGAGCGGACGATGCCCTCAAGGCGCTGCGGGCTTCACTATCGCGGCCGGAACCGGCCTACCACGGCGACTACTACTCCTTCGATGGTCTCGTCATCGACCCGTGTGCGGTGCAAGAACACGTGCCGCTCTGGATCGGTGGCCGGACCCTGCGTTCACTTCGACGGGCGGTTGCGCTGGCAGACGGCTGGTGCCCTTTCAGCGTGTCGCCGAGTCAGGCGGCAGAGTGGCTGCAGCTCGTGGATGTGCCAGCAGGATTCGAGGTGCGGCTTGGTCCCCCACGACCGCTTGACCCGCTGGGAGAGCCGGCTGCCGCGCAAGATGCTCTGGTCGGCTTGGCTGCCGCGGGCGCAACGATTGCCTCGGCGCAATTGGTGCACCACTCCCTGGAGCACTACCTCGAGCAACTCGAAGCGCTCGCCCTCCTCAACGAAACCCGGTAATGAGGCGCGCGCTGCACATCACCGGTTGGTGAGAAAAGGCCGAACTGGTCGACGTCGAATAGGGACTAGGAGGCGCGTCAACGTGGCAGGCAGCGGACGTCCGGATGACATGTCTGAGATCGAATGGCTGGTGGCCCTGGAAGAGATCAAACTGCTGAAGGCGCGGCGGGACCGCTTCATCGATATGCATGACTACGACGCGTACGAGGCGCTGCACGCGCCGAACCACGTCTCCCACAACGAAGGCTTTCCGGCCTGGACATCCTCGTCCGAGATGATCTCCAACGTCCGCGAGGCGATGAAAGGGCTCACCACCGCCCATCACTCTCATACGCCCGAGATCACGTTCGAGTCGTCCACCAGGGCGACGGGCATCTGGGCGATGAACGGAGCGGTGGCATTCAAGGAAGGCGGCGAGGAGCGGTGGCGCCTCAACTTCGGTTACTACTACGAGAGCTATGAGAAGCGCGATGGCGGTTGGATGTTCACGAGCCGTCGCTGGCAAAACGTCTTTGCCATCCGCTCAGACGGGGTGACGTTCCCGGCGTGACTTGCGAAGCGCGGGCCTAGTCTGGCGGGTACATGAGCCGTGGCGTGACCAGGTCATCGAGCTCATCCAGGCTCCAGAGTCCCCTCTCGTCGCCCTCCTTGACCAAAGAGGCCACGCGTGGGAGGTGCGACCAGCGCTCGACCCTGCCTCCTGACACATTGAACACCTCACCATTGACCTGCGCGCCAGCGTCAGTGCACAGCCAGACGACCATCGGCGCGACGCGATCCGCGGGTGGCAGATAGTGCTCAGCCCACTGGTCTTCGGGGATCCCTTGGGCCCGCAAGGCTGCGTCAACGTGGGTCTTGTAGAGATCGAAGGTGCGGGTAGCCGCCCCGGGGGCATAGCAGTTGAACGTGACACCGCTGTCCCGATATTGGGTACCAAGATCGTGCGCCATACCAATGGAAGCGCTGAAGACAGCAGCGCCGAGCGGGTTGGCCTCCGTGCCGCGAGCAATCTGCGACGAGGCAAACAAGATCCGGCCCCAGCGCCGTTCCAGCATCGCCGGGACTGCGGCGCGCACCAACCAGAACTTTTGACCCATATACAGGCCGAGCAGCTTGTGCCACGTTTCGTCCGTTGCCTGGATGCCGGCAAGAGCGCCCTCGATCAGCGCGCCAGCATTGGCGATGACGATGTCGCAGGCACCGAACGTCTCGACTGCGGTCTGGACCGCACGGACGCATCCATCGGGCTCAGCGACCGAATCGTAATTGGCAACGGCGATGCCGCCGAAAGCTTCGATCTCGGCGACGGTCCTGTCCGCCGCATCGGCGCTGTTCCCCTCCCCCTGCACACTGCTTCCGAGGTCGTTCACCACGACGGCAGCGCCTTCGGCCGCGAGCAGATGGGCAATGGCCCTACCGATGCCGTTGCCGGCACCTGTCACCAACGCCGTGCGACCCGTCAGCCGGTCACCCATGTCCCGCCCTGTTCTCGCAGAGGTCGAGCTGTCCCTCGACCAATGAGCCGCTTTGTTCGCGAAGTGTGGCACAGCGCCGGCGTCCCGACATCAACAAAGGCGTGCAATCACGATATTGACGTCAGTTTGGAAACTTGGCACTCTGAGACCGGATCACCGCGGCGTGATGAGCCATCTGATGAACGAGTTTGGGAGACCGCGATGACCGGAAGGCGTCTCGAAGGCAAGGTAGCGATCATCACCGGGGCCAGCACGGGGCTCGGACCGGTGATGGCCGCGACGTTCGTCCGTGAAGGTGCCAAGGTGCTGCTGTCGGCGCGCCGCGAAGAACTGGTACGGCAGGCAGCAGACGCGGCTGGAGACGGCGCCTTGGCTATGCGTGCAGACGTCACGAATGAAGACGATGTGGCTGCGATGGTGGCGCGGGCCGTCGAGGAATTCGGGCACGTCGACATCCTGTGCAATAACGCCGCGGCGCCCGGCAAGGACTTGTGGATCTGGGAGCAGACGCTCGAGAACTGGAACGCCACGATCTCCATCGACGTCACGGCCGCCATGCTGTGTACGAGAGAGGTGCTGAAGCAGTCAATGCTCGAGCGTAAGTCGGGCGTCATCCTCAACTTCTCGTCCACGGCCGCCTACAACGGGATGGTCCGCAAGACGCACTATGTGACCGCCAAGGCCTCGCTGAGGGCTTTCACAAAAGCAGTCGCCCTCGAGGTCGGCCCTCACGGCATCCGCTGCAACTGCGTCGTCCCGGGCTCGATCGACACCGAACTGTGGAGCAACTGGGTCCGCCGCCGCGCCGCGGAGGAGGACGTCGACTACGACACTCTGAGGACACGGCTCCTCCAGGGCGTCGCGTTGCGCGACATCTCTTCGTGCGATGACGTCACGAACCTCGCGCTGTTTCTCGCCAGCGACGAGAGCCGCACCATCACCGGGCAATCCATCCCGGTCGATGCGGGCGGCTATATGCAGGGGTAGACCGTTCAGTTCATCGCTCAGGGCTCGTGACAACGCGTCGGTGCGCTCTCAAGGAGGTCGGTAAATGCCGCCATCCCCCATGGTTGCTACGCGGGGCGTCATCAAGGTAGGTAAGGAGTCCGCCAGGGCTGCGCTGCATCGCATTTTGCCTGGGGGTACGGAGGTTCCGCTTCGAGCCAGTGGCGTAACACCGCAATGGCTTGAGAATGCTATGGGCCTGCGCCGCGGTGCGATCAGATCGGTACAGGTCGTGGACCAGAACACAGGTACGGCGGCGCGAGCACGCATCGCTGTCGAGGCGGACGACCTGCCAAACCACCTGTTCCTCAAGTTCACGCCCCACAACTACGTGCAGAACGTCATCATGAACATGTTCGACCTCGGCGCACGGGAGGTCTTCTTCTACCAGAACGTCGCCGCCAGGCTCCCTGTCCGGACCCCGCACTGCTACGCCGCCCGCGTAGATGCCCGCCGTGGGCGAAACATCATGGTCCTGGAAGACCTGTCGACCACTGCTCGCTTTCGGGACATCCGGGAGGCGGCGACAGCCATTGAGGCCAATGCCGTCATAGACGCGATGGCTGAGCAACATGCCGCGTTCTGGGAAAACACCGAATTCGCCAACGGGCTGACAACGCTGACTGGTGGCTCCCCCGAGGCCCAAATGATCGGCGATCTGATCTCAGGGCGCTTCGTGGGAAACATGAAGGGGCTAGCGGCCGATCTAGTGCCGTCAGAGATGAAGCAGCAGGCCAGGATCGTCTTCGAACGCAGTGCGGAAATCGAGTCATTCTGGGCTTCACAGCCGCAGACCGTGCTCCATGGCGATCCCCACCTTGGCAACCTGTTCTTCGAGGGCGAAACTCCCGGCTTCCTCGATTGGCAGGTCACGATGATGGGGGCCGGAGCACGCGATGTCGCGTACTTCGCCACGGCCTCGGTGGAGCCCGACCTGCTGCGCAAGATCGAGCGCAGCCTTGTGGAGCGCTACGCATCCAGGCTGGAGGCCGCCGGAGTCACGGTGGATTTCGACCTGCTCTGGACCCAGTACCGGGCCGGCGTGACAGCATTCTTCGTGTCGGCGGTGGCTGCGGCCGAAGGCGGCGAGCGAGCGCAACTGCCGGACGTATGTCGAGTAGGAGTTGAGCGCTCAGTGGCGGCAGTGGAGGCCCACGAATCATTCAGCCTGCTGAAGACACTTATAGACGGCCGACGGGTCTAGGTCACGAGACCGCTGCCACTTTCAAAACCGACATCGACGTAGTTTGTGTTCAGGCGGACATCGCAGGCTAGAAGGAGCCCGAAATGACTGTGCCGATCTTTGACGCGGACAACCACCTGTACGAGACGGAAGAAGCACTGACGAAGTTCGTGCCGAACCGTTACCAGGGCGTGATCAGGTACGTCAACATCGACGGTCGCAAGAAGATCGTCGTTCGAGGCAAGATCAGCGAGTACATCCCGAACCCGACCTTCGAGGTCGTGGCCCAGCCCGGCGCGCAGGAGGAGTACTACCGCCGAGGCAACCCAGACAACAAGAGCCGGCGTGAGCTCTTCGGCCCGCCGATGCGCTCGATCCCCGCCTTCCGGGCGCCTGAGCCAAGGCTCGAATTACTGAATGAGCAGGGTATCGACCGGACTTTGATGTTTCCCACCCTCGCCAGCCTCGTCGAGGAGCGGATGCGCGACGACATCGACGCCTGCCACGCCGTGATCCATGCGCTGAACGAGTGGCTGTATGAGACCTGGCAATTCAATTACGCCGACCGCATCTTCACCACTCCGGTGATCACTCTCCCCATTGTGGAGAAGGCGATCGAAGAATTGGACTGGGTGGTTGCTCGCGGCGCCCGCGCCGTGCTGATCCGTCCCGCCCCGGTGCCCGGCCTGCGCGGTAGTCGGTCATTTGCCCTGCCGGAGTTCGACCCCTTCTGGCAACGGGTGGTGGACCATGACATTCTCGTCACTCTTCACTCCTCCGACAGTGGCTACGACCGTTACACCAACGACTGGATCGGCGGATCCGGAGAGATGCTGCCGTTCAAGACGAACGCGTTTCGGATGCTGCACATGTGGCGTCCGGTGGAAGACGCCGTCGCCTCGCTGGTCTGCCACGGTGCGCTCAGCAGGTTTCCGCAGTTGAAGATCGCCGTCATCGAGAACGGCAGCACCTGGGTTGAGCCGCTGCTCACCTCACTCAAAGACCTCTACAAGAAGATGCCGCACGAATTCGAGGAGAACCCGGTCGACCTCATCAAGCGCCGCATCCACGTCAGCCCGTTCTGGGAGGAGGACCTCGTCAAGTTGGCCGGGATGCTCGGCGAGGACCGCGTCCTGTTCGGCTCGGACTACCCCCATCCCGAAGGACTCGCAGAACCCGCCAGCTATCTACAAGGCCTGGCGGACGCACCGCACGACTTGGTCGCAAAGATCATGGGCGGCAACCTCTCCCGCCTCATGAACGTCCCGGCCCCGGTCACGGGCTAGACCTGGCAGCACGCCGGCAGCGAACTGACGTCGATGTCGGTATTTGTGACTGGACTGCGGCGCGGCCGAGGCAAACCCACGTTGTTCTCGACAAATTCTCGACAACGGCGCAGCTTCTGAATCCGATATCGGATCATATGAGTCACCATGGTCACTGCCATGACCAGCTGCGTCGCGAGTGCTCGCCGTGTGTATGCGCGGGCGACTCCCAGGCATCGCAGCCCAGCCAAATTCGAAACTGACGTCGACAAATGGACTGATGCTGGGTACGTTGCCACTTAACTTCCGTGCGGGGGCGACACAGCGCTCGCGGATTCGACTCCTGGAGAGTTCATGTCTCGATATGGCTCCGCCCGCGGCGGCAGCGCCGCCTTTGCCCTGCTCGGACTTGTGTCCTTGGTCGCTGCGGGCTGCGGCAGTAGCAGTGGTGGTAGCGGCGGCAGCGGCTCAAGCGCTTCGGCCAGCCCGACCCTAAACGCTGCCGTCCTCGGCACCCCGAAGAAGGCGACCGGAACCCCGATCAAGGTCGGCTTCGTCAACGACGGCAACAGCGGGGCGATCGACAACACCGGGTATTGGGTCACCGCGCAGACGGCCGCCAAATACGCCAACGACTACCTCGGTGGTCTGAATGGTCACGTCATCGACCTCGACCACTGCGAAACGGGCAATACCCCATCAGGTGCCACAGCCTGCGGCGTGCAAATGGTCAAGGACAACGTCGTCTCGGTGCTGGTCGCAACGTCGGCCCAAGACCACTCCATCTTCGCGGCCCTCGGCGGCAAGATCCCCTACGTCACCGGTTCTGCGGCCGACAGTGCCATCCTCATCTCGCCGGGTGGCTTCGTGCTGAACAACTCGCTTGGTGGGCTGGGAGCCGGACTCTCTGCTGCCAAGAAGGTCGGCGCGAAGAAAGCCGGGATCATCATCATCGACGTGCCCGCGGCGACTGGTCCGGTCAAGGCGCTCGCTGCCCCGTACTACAAGAAGGCCGGCATCGAGCTCGACATGATTCCCATCTCGGCTTCGGTCGCCGACCAGACGCCGCAGATCCAGCAGGCGATCAGCCGTGGCGACGGGCAGTTCACCGTCGTCGGCACCAGCGGATTCACCGGCTCTTCCCTGAAGGCCCTCAAGCAACTCGGCTTCAAAGGCCCGATCCTCACCGCGCTCAGCCCCTTCCCGAAGTCGGTGGTGGATGCCGTCCCCGGCGGGGTAGCCGGCGTCACCAACGCCGTATCCGTCACCGATGCCCTGACCGACAAGGACGTCCAGATCTACAACGCTGCCACGGAGAAGTATCACGGGGAGACGAGTGCCACTGGAACGACGAGCCAGCTCGGCTACCAGGTCACGCTGTCCTTCGTCGAGGCACTGACCGGAGACACCACCGCCGTGGATGCCAAATCCATCCAGGCCGCGCTCAGCACCATGCCCAAGCCGATCAACCTGGTCATCGGTGGGGGTATCACCTTCCAGTGCGGTAGCAAGCCATTTGCGATCATTCCGAACGTGTGTACCGCCGGCATCCTCGTCGGAACGCTCCAGAGTGACGGCACCGTCAAGCAGTACGACGTCGTCGACACCAAGACCGTCCTGGGTGCCTGAGTCCGGTTTGGTTGGCGGCGGGTGCCGAAATGAGGCCGCTGATTTCGGCACCCGCCGTCGCCGTCTGCTGAGTCGTCGATAAGGGCCAATTGTGGATCAAACTCTGATCAATCTTGTGCTCGGTCTGGCCAATGGTGCGCTGTACGCCGCGCTGGCGCTGACGCTGGTCGTGACCTATCGCAGCAGCGGCGTGCTTAACTTCGCCACCGGAGCGATGGCCTTGCTCGGCGCGTACTTCTACAGTTTCCTGCGCCAGGGTGAGCTCTTCGTACCGTTGCCGTTCCTACCCAAGAAGATCAGCGTCGGCGCCAGCCTGTCATTCTGGCCGGCCGCCCTCATCGCGATCGCCCTGAGCGCAGTCGTCGGCTTGCTGCTCTACCTCGCCGTGTTTCGGCCGCTGCGCCGAGTGTCGCCGCTGGGCAAGGCCGTCGCCTCCGTTGGTGTCATGGTCGTGCTCACCAGCTTGTTCCACCAGCGCGCCGGCACCACCGCCCCGACGACGGCGCCGATCCTGCCGCAGAGCTCCTGGAAGTTCGGCAAGGTTTTCATACCGCAGGACCGAGTCTGGTTCGCGATCATCGTGCTGGCGATCACCTTCGCTCTAGCCGCGGCCTACCGGTTCACCCGATTCGGGTTGCTGACGCGTGCCGCGGCCGAGACGGAGAAGGGAGCGTTCGTCAGCGGGATCGAACCCGATCGCATTGCCGCCGCCAACTGGATGATCAGCGCGGCGGTGGCAGGAGTATCGGGCATCCTGATTGCCTCGATCCTGTCGCCGGATCCTGACAGCTACACCCTTTACGTCGTTCCGGCGCTGGCGGCGGCCGTCCTCGGCCAGCTCCAATACATGATTCCGGCCGTGCTTGGCGGGCTCGCGATCGGCATGGCGCAGTCCGAGGCGCAGTACATCGTGAGCCAACAGCAGCAGCACCATTCGTGGCTGCCAACCTCGGGAGTCGCCGAGGTCATACCGCTCATCCTCATCCTCATCGTGCTGGTCGCACGTGCAAAACCACTGCCCAGCAGGGGCGCCGCCATCCAGCCGTCATTGGGACGCGCACCGCGGCCTCGAAGGCTCGGCTCCACCACGCTCGTCTGGACGGCGGCAGGAGTCGTCGCGTTGTTCGCCCTGCAGGGTGAGTGGCGAGGCGCGCTCATCACGAGCTTCATCCTCGCCATGATCAGCCTGTCCAGCGTCGTCGTCACCGGATACGCCGGGCAGGTTTCCCTCGCACAGCTCACACTTGCCGGAGTGGCCGGCTTCTTCCTCGGCTCCCTGACAACGAACTGGGGGGTGCCGTTCCCCATTGCGCCGATACTCGCGGCCTCACTGTCCGCCGTGGTGGGTGTCGTCGTCGGACTGCCCGCTCTTCGTATCCGCGGCCTACCGGTCGCGGTCGTCACCCTCGCGTTTGCGGCGGCCATCGAAGCGGTCTGGTTCCGCAACTCCGACTATGTGGCGGCGGGTGGCAAGAATGTCAGTGGCCCGACACTGTTCGGTCTCGACCTCAGCGCGCGTATCGGTACAGATACCAACCGGTGGCAATTTGGCCTGCTGACCCTCGTCATACTCGTGGGGATCGCCCTCGTTGTGGCAAAGCTGCGCAACAGCGCACTGGGATCCCAGATGCTCGCTGTTCGGGCGAATGAACGCTCGGCCGCCGGAGCAGGCATCAATGTCGTTCGGGTCAAAGTTATCGCGTTCGGTCTCGCGGCGGCCATTGCCGGACTCGGCGGCTCGATGCTCGCCTACTACCAGGCGAACGTGACGTTTGTTTCGTTCACCACCCTGATCGGACTCTCGCTGTTCACCACCTCGTACCTAGCTGGAATGACCAGTGTTTCCGGTGGAATTCTTGCCGGAATGCTTGGCCTGGGTGGAATTTTCGCCCTCGTCGCCACCAAGTGGATACACATTGGCCCCGACTACTACGCGGCTCTGGGCGGCATCGGACTCATCATCACCATCATCAAGAATCCCGAGGGTCTGGTGGGACCCATCCACGACTTCTTTGAACGACGAAGGACTTCGGCTACGCCCAGCTCCACCGACACCACTGCTTTGGAGGCACATCTCACGCCGATGGAGCCAGTGCAGGGCGGGGACGTGGTGCTGTCAGCGACCAACATCCGGGTGAAGTTCGGCGGTGTGGTCGCCGTCGATGGGGCGACCGTGGAAGTGCGCCGGGGCACCATTGTCGGGTTGATCGGTCCGAACGGCGCCGGCAAGACGACGCTGCTCGACGCGATGAGCGGTTTCACCCGCTCGTCGGGAGTCATTGCCGTATGCGGTGAAGATGTCACCAAGCTGCCGCCCTATCAGCGCGTGCGCGGCTCGCTGGGGCGAACGTTCCAGCACACCGAACTGTACGAAGACCTGTCGGTCAGCGAGAACGTCATTGTCGGCGCCGCGGCCGCCCACGGGCGGCAGCCTAAGACCGTTCCGGAGACACTGGAGCTACTCGGTCTCTCCCAGTTCGCGGAACGTCCCGTCGGAGAGCTATCCCAAGGCCGCCGACAGCTCGTGTCGATCGCCCGCGCCCTCATCGGCGATCCAGACGTGCTGCTGCTGGATGAACCGGCCGGTGGCCTTGACAGCCGCGAGAGCCAGTGGCTCGGACTTCGGCTGCGCAGCATCCGCGACAGCGGTGTGTCAATTCTGCTCATCGACCACGACATGCACCTCGTACTCAACCTGTGCGACTCCATCTACGTGCTCAATTTCGGCAAGATCATCGCTGAGGGCCCGCCAGCCGCGATCCGCGCCGATCGCACTGTCGCGGCCGCGTATCTCGGCTCGGCGCACGCCGAGCAGGAGGTCGTGTCATCGTGACCAGCCCGCTCCTGGAATGCGAAAACATCAAGGCCGGCTACGAAAAGATCACGATCGTGCGCGCCTTCGACCTCACCGCTAAAGCCGGGACCGTCGTCGCCGTCCTGGGGCCCAACGGGGCCGGCAAGACGACGTTGCTCTCAACCCTGGCGGGACTGCTGCCCGCACAGGCCGGCACCATCTCACTCGCCGGCGAGCGGCTCAAGCACGGCCGTCCAGCCGCAACCTGCCGCGCCGGACTCGTGCTGGTTCCCGACGACCGGGCACTCTTTCGGACCCTTAGCGTCGAGGAAAACCTCAAAGCTGCAAGTGGGAAAGGAAAGAAGTCCATTGACGGCGTCATCGACGTGTTCCCGCAACTTGGAACACGTCGCAAAGTGGCAGCCGGCAACCTGTCCGGCGGTGAACAGCAGATGCTCGCCGTTGCCCGGGCGCTCATGCAAGAACCGCGCGTCCTCCTCCTCGACGAGATGAGCATGGGCCTTGCCCCGGTCATCGTGGAGGAACTCCTACCTATGGTGCGTCGCATCGCTGACGAGACCAACGCCGTCGTCATCCTCGTCGAACAGCACGTGGCACTTGCACTCGACGTCGCCGACCGAGCGATGGTCCTCGTCCACGGCGAGGTCATGCTCGACCGACCCGCAGCCCAACTGCGGGCCGATCCCACCCTGCTCGAAGCGGCCTATCTTGGCGGAATTCCACACGCCGACTCGCCCAACGGGCAATCCCCGTCGACGTCCAGGTCGGCCTCCTGATTGGGCGTTCCCTAAGAAGTCGCGACAGGTGTCTCTTGTGCCAGTCGGCTATACACAATGGAGCGCAACACATTGGCGGCGCACCGACGCAAATCGGTTTCGGTGATCACGCCCTCTTTGAGGCCCTTCAACAGGTTCTTGCGCACCCGCCCGCCGCCGGGCATGACGAGATCGTTGCCCGCTTTGAGGCACAGGGCGTCGTCTGCAAGTCCCTTGCCGGTGGATCCCCAGTCAGTCATGACCACTCCGTCGAACCCCCACTCGTTGCGGAGCACCTTCGTGCACAGGTCATGCGAGTTCGGGGCGTAGACGCCATTGACGAGGTTGTAGCTGGTCATCACCGACTTGGCGCCGGCTTCACGGACCGCAATCTCAAACGGCCGCAGGTAGAGCTCACGAAGGGCACGCTCGCTGACGTGGCTGTCGCTCTTGTTGCGGTTGTCTTCCCTTTCGTTGGCGACGAAATGCTTGAGGGTGACGTAGCACCCGTCCAAGGCCTGGACGCCGCGAGTCAGCGCCGCGGCGAGCTTGCCCGACAGCAACGGGTCCTCGCTGTAGTACTCGAAGTTGCGACCGCACAGTGGGTTTCGGTGCAGATTGATGCCGGGCGCGAGCCAGTAGCTGATGCCGTACTCGGCCATCTCCGTGGCGACCGCGTGTCCGACCTCCTCGAGGATCGCTTCGTTCCAGGTCTGCCCGAGGGCGTTCTCGACCGGGAACGCGGTAGCGAACTGGTAACGCGGCTCTCCCTTGTCGGGGTCGGCCTGCAGGAAGCGCTGGATGAAGGTGGGGACGTACTTGAACATGTCGATCGGGGTGCCGACCGGTTTGAGCTTGCCTCCACGGCCTTGCCGTGACTCCTTCACCAACCGGAGGCCGGCAGGGCCATCGGCGAGCAGGACGTTCAAGACGCCCTTGTCGACCAGGCTGTCGGTGGTGCTACCCCCGGCACCTGGGGCCGAGAAGTACGCGGTGCCCCCGCCTGTGATGAGGAAGAGCATTCCCTTGCCTGCGACGACGCGCACCAACTCTTCCAGAGTCAGCCTGTCGATCAGGCTGCCCACCTGCGGGTCGCTTGGGACCGCCGGCTCGTGATACGTGTGATCGACGGCTCGTGAACCGCGAGCCTATCGATCTCGAAGCGCGGCAGGCCCGTCAGGTCCTCGCTCTCCCTGTCCGGTGCGACGAGCTCGTCGAGGCTCTTCGTCGGCGGACAGATGTTGCGGTGTGTGGAGACGATGACCAGCTTGTCGAGCACGAGCAACGCGCTGGGGGCGTTGTCGCGCGCGGAGGTGCCCACCCGCACGATGTACTCGCCGGCGTCGAGCACGAACCGCGCGTGAAGTTCGTCGTAGCTGGCGAGCATCTGTAGGTCGATCGCGACCGAAACGTCCTGCGTTTCAGCGGGTTGCAGCGCTTCGGTTTTGGCGAAGCCGGCGAGCGCTTGCGAGGGCTTGGGCAGTCCGCCGCGCGGGCTGGACACGTAGACCTGCACGACCTCCTTGCCAGGGGCCGAGCCGACATTGGCCACCGAGGCCCGCACTCGGGCGATCGTCCCATCGACCGTCAGGTCGGAGTAGGAAGTGCGGAACTGGGTGTAGCTCAGGCCATACCCGAAGGGGTATGCCGGAGCTCACACCGAACGTGTCGAAGTAGCGATACCCGACGTAAATGCCCTCGCGGTAGTCCTCATCGACGAGGTCACCGTTGAGGTAGCCAAACTCGCGAGCGAACGGAATGTCGTCGTAGCTGCGGGCCCAGGTGTCGGTGAGCTTGCCCGACGGCGAGACCACGCCGATCAGCACATCGGCGAGTGCACGGCCGCCCATGGTGCCGAGTTGGCTGATGTGGACCAGCGCATTGATGCCAGGGATCTCGCGGGCGAAATTGGTGTCGAACGAGGAGCCCACATTGAGCACGACGATCGTTCTTGCGTACCTCTCAGCACAGCGGCGCAGGTTGTCCTGTTCCGCGTGTGAGAGGTGGTAATCGTCGCGCTCAAGTTTGCGGTCGCCGCCTTCACCGGCCTGCCTGGCGATGACGTAGATACACGTCTGCGTCGCACTGGCGGAGATGTCCTGCGCCGTGATCGGTCGGCCGGACGGAGGACGGAACGGATTGCTGAAGACCTCGATGAGGGCGTTGGGACCCGCCTTGCGAAACCGTTTGCTGACCTCGCTGCCGTACGCCGCCTCAGCTGCGACGAACTCGAGTCGTAATCATCGAGCCACGCTTTGGTCGTGACGGTGAACCCGGCGGCGGTGAGGCCCTCTTCGACCGAGACGCTGTGCCGCTCGTTGACCTCGCCCGAGCCGGTGCCGCCTTTGATGGTCCTACGGCCACCAGCCCCGTAGAGCGCGACCGGCCCCGGTGTCAGGGGAAGAGCTCCGTCATTCTCGAGCAGGACGATCCCCTCGAGCGCTGCCCGATACGCCACGTCGCGGTTGTCCCGTTCGCGCTGGGACTCGGCGTCGGACACGCTGGCCTTGGTCGTCACCATGCGCCGATTATGACGGGTGGCCGGATGCTGACCTGCTGGGCGGCCACGATCCAGATTCGCGTTAGGCCGGTAGTCTCTCATTTTCGATACCGACATCGATATGCAGCTCGTCCCTACTCAGATGGGATCGTGCATTCGCACGATGACGCAGCCATCGGCCGAGGCGCTCTTCACGCAAAGCGGCGATCTCTTCGTACCCACCGTTGCCGCGCTCGGTCCCTGGAGCAGCCAAGCTCTCCATGGCGGCGCGGTTGCAGCTCTGCTGGCGAGCCGCCTTACCGTCCCAGATCGGACGTTGGCCCGGCTCACGGTTGAGTTGTTGGCGCCGGTCCCGCTTGCCCCGCTCGACCTTTCCGTAGGTGAATCCAGCGGTGGGTTTCGTGTGAAGCGCCAGGAGGCGGCGCTGTCGCACAACGGCCGGGTCGTCGCCATCGGGCGCAGCCTGACAGTCCGTCGAGCTGAGTTGGACCTGCCGCCGGCTTCCCTCGAACACGCCAGCCCGTTCGACCCTGCTGAGGCGCCTCCACTCGATCACCCGCGGTCCGAGGCCGCTGACGCCGTCGGGTGGCCCTACTTCGACAGTTTGGCCGCGGCAGTCAAGGTGGTACGTCGCGCGGAGGGAGCCGGGTGGCGGCAATGGGCTCGCCTGCTCCTGCCCGTCGTGGACGGAACCGAGGTCAGCGGGGTGGAGACTGCCGTCGTAGCCGCCGACTTTGCCCAGTTCGCCGCCGGTGCGAGGTTGCCGTACCGCGACTGGACCTTCCTCAACTCCGAGCTCACCGTGCACCTGTCACGGGAGCCGGCCAGCTCCTTGGGTCGGGGTCCTGTGCGACGCCGTCGTGCAGCCGACCGGGACCGGCTTCAACGTCGCGGAGATCTACGACAGCCTTGGCCGTTTCGCCCGATCGGCCTCGACAATCGTGGTGGACCGTAGAAGCACCGGCTGAATACTGGGCGGCCCTGCCGTACTTTCATCCGTGAGGGATCGGAGGTTCGGGCTCATGCCTGGTCGGAGGTGCCGTCATTCCTCGCGCGATAGTCGATCAGACCCACTGTGGCCAAGGGCTAGTCGCCAGCATGACTGATGCGCGTGTCACGGCCCGGTTCGCTCATTCCTCTACGTCCCCGGCGATCGGGAAGACCGGGTGACCAAGGCGCTCACGGCAGGCGCGGACGCCGTCCTCGTCGACCTGGAGGACGCGGTCGCGCCAGCTGCCAAGGCACAGCCCGAGACGTGGTCCTTCGTCTCATCCGCAGCCGACCAGCCAAGGGCCCTCAGCTGTGGGTCCGGCTCGAACGCAGGCGATATCGGCCGTGAGGACATCGCCGCGCTCGCTCCGGCAGCAGCAGGCCTTGATGGATTGGTCTTGGCAAAGTGCGACGACCCGGAGTGGCTTGATGAGGTGGCGTCGTCTTTCCCCCATCCGGTGGCGCTTTCACCGCTCATCGAATCAGCGCTGGCAATCAGGCGCCTTGACGCGCTGTGCTCCCATCCGCGCGTCACGCAGTGCCAGCTGGGCGAGATTGATCTACTCGCCGATCTCGGAGTGCAGCCTGCTGCCACTGGCGCGCTGAACCACGCGCGCAACGAGATCGTTTTCGCCTCAGCAGCAGCCGGCATTCTGCCTCCGATCGGCGGGGTGTTCACCGCCGTGCACGACGTCGAAAGGCTGGCGGAAGACTCAGTCCTACTGGCACGTAACGGGTTTTTCGGAAGGCCAGCGCTTCATCCGGTGCAGGTGCCGGTCATCAACACAGCCTTCCGCCCGTCGGCCCAGGAAATGGCGACTGCCGCCAGCCTTGTTGCCTACTACGACAACGCATTGCGCACTCGGGCGGGGTGCGGTGACTGATGAGAACGGCCGAATGATCGACGAGGCAGTCGTCCGACGCGCGAGACGACTCCTGCAGGACCTGCCAGCCGAATCGCCGTCTAGATAAGCCGGAATGAGCCGAGATGAGTGCAGACATGGGCGTACTTGAAGGGATGAGAGTCGTAGAGGGGTCGGCCTTCGTCGCCGCGCCACTCGGTGGGATGACCCTGGCCGAGCTGGGTGCCGACGTCATCCGATTCGACGCCATCGGCGGCGGCATTGATTACCAGCGATGGCCGGTGACTCCGGACGGCACGAGCCTGTTCTGGTCCGGCATGAACAAAGGCAAGAGGTCGTTGGCTGTCGACGTCCGCCGGCCGCAGGGTCAGGAGATCGTCACCGCGCTGATCTGTGGGGAGGGTGCCGACTCAGGAATCTTCCTGTCGAACTTTCCGGCCACCGGGTGGCTGTCGGACGATCGGCTGCGTGCTCGACGGCCCGATCTGATCTACGTCAACATTATCGGTAACCCGGACGGCTCCACCGCGGTCGACTACACCGTGAACCCCTCCTCCGGCTTTGCCTATGCGACGGGGCCTGCGGGTTCGTCCAACCCCATCAATCACGTACTCCCGGCCTGGGACATCGCCACCGGTCTCACGGCCGCAACCAGCCTGCTCGCCGCCGAACGGCTTCGCACCCGTTCGGGTCGCGGCGGACTGGTCACGATCTCCCTTGCGGATGTTGCCTTCGCCATGGTGGCGAATCTTGGTTACCTGGCTCAAGCTCAGGTGCTGCGGGAGGGTCGTCCACCCATCGGCAACGACATGTACGGCGCCTTCGGCAGAGACTTTCCCACCGCGGATGACCGGCGCGTCATGGTCGTGGCGATCAGCCTGAAGCAGTGGCAATCGCTCACGAGAGCGACCGAGGTCGAGGCCCATATGCCACTCATCGAGTCAGCCCTGGGCCTGGACTTTCGACGGGAAGGCGACCGGTTCCGCGGGCGTGACGCCGTCGCTGCCCTGATCTCCCCGTGGGTTGCCAAGCGGACGCTCGCCGAGGTGAGCGAGACCTTCGACAGGTTCGGCGTGTGCTGGGGGCCCTACCAGACCTTCACTCAGCTGGTGGACGAGGACTGGCGCTGCAGTCCCGAAAACCCAATGTTCCAAGACATTGACCAGCCTGGCATCGGCACCCTTCGCACGCCCGGCGCCCCCGTCGCCTTCACGGCCGCACCACGTCAGGCCCCGCTTCCCGCTCCGCTACTCGGAGAACACACCGACCAGATCCTTGCCGAGGAGCTGCGGCTGAGCGCCCGAGAGATCGGCGTCTTGCATGACGACGGCGTCGTGGCCGGCCCGAAGAAGGTCTCGTGAGCGACCTTTCGCTGGCCGAGCTCGGCCTACCGGAAGAGAGCACTTCCATGCTCCCCGGCGAGGACGCCCTCAAGCTTGCGGCGACCCTCGACGCCGCGCATGATCCGACTCTGCCGCTCCCCCTGCTCTGGCACTGGGCGTTCTTCAACCCCATCGTCAGCACTGCTGAGCTGGGGCCCGACGGTCATCCCCGGCGGGAGAGCCCGCTGCTCGACAAATTTCCCACGACGAATGTGGGTCGGCGGCAAGGTTCGCAGTACCGGGACCCTGCTCGCGACACTCCGACGGTGCGCCGAACCCGGCTGTTGAGCCATGAACAAAAGCGTGGCTCCACGGGCGAACTGCTGATCGTGACCCTCGAGCACACCGTCGAGCAGCGTGGAAACGCCGCACGTCGTGGAGACCCAAGACGTCATATTTCGCGAACCGGGTGGCGCCACGCCGCCGAGGGACCTGCAGTCGAGGCACCCACTCCGAACGGCTGGCGAGAGACTTTCAGTCCAACTGCCCAGCTCTTGTTCCGATTCTCTGCAGTGACCTTCAACAGCCATCGCATCCACTACGACCATGACTATGCGACGCGTGTCGAGCGCTACCCGGCCTTGGTCGTCCACGGCCCGCTCACGGCAATGATGCTGGCGGGCGCCGCGTCTCGACACCTCGGCAGGCCGATGCCGCCTTCTCCTACCGCGCCTCAAATCCGCTTTTTGTCGACCGGCCGGTGGCTATCGATATCGAGTCTTCCGTCAACCAAGGCAACGAGACGGCGAGCTTGACCGCAACCAGAATGGACGGTGCCGTCGCCATGACGGCGACCGCTTCCACGTCCGACTCCTGACAACCCCCTTGCCTCAGCTGGTAGCCGGACTGAAGTCCATCCGAAGGCGCGTCAGTGTGGACGTCTGAATCAGCCACCCACTGGGCGCCTTGGTATATGTCTCGCTGTAGTGGCCGTAGCCGTGGAGCTCTGAGCCGTCGGGCCAGCGGAGCATGTCTTCCATCGCCCAGAATGCTGAGGCTTCGGACGCTGACTTCACCTCGATCTCCGGCGTGTGGCAGTGGTGGACCGTGACGACACCATCAAGCGTCTTGCTGAGGAAGCGCCATGAAGTCATCCGCCCCGGACATCACGTTGCCGCCCGACTCGGTCGTATCCATGACCACGTCATCGGCGAAGACCTGCCGCATGCCGTCCCAATTCTTCGTGTCCATGGTTCGGCAGTACCGGCCCTTGAGTTGCTTGATTGCTTCGATGTCATCCACCTAGCGATTCCACACCGTAGCTGATTCGATGTCGAGGTCAGTAATTGCGGAAAGGGGCACAATGACTACCCACGGACACATAGTGAGGTCGCGGTGATCACCGGGGGCGCGTCAGGGTTTGGGCTCGCACTCGCATCACGATGCGCCGAGCGAGGTATGAGCGTGGCTTTGCTGGACCGCGACGGAGAGCGCACCGAGGCTGAGGCGGCAGCGCTGGCCACGGCGCATGGCGTCCCGACCTTCGGCTGCGCCGTCGACGTCGCAAGTGGTGCGGCGGTTGACGCCGCGGCCCGCGCTGTCCTCGACCGGTTCCAGGGGGTCGACCTGGTGGTATCGAACGTCGGCGTTCAGCTCTTCGGGGCCGCCGAACGACTCACCGACGAAGAGTGGCAATGGGTGCTGAACGTCAACGTGATCGGCGCCGCCCGGGTCGCCAGGGCCTTCCTTCCTCAGCTGCGCCTGGCGCCCGCACGGTCGACTCGCGTTCACCACCTCGTCGTCCATCCTGTCGCCCGCGGCCCGGATGGCGGCCTACCAGGCCAGCAAGTTCGCGCTCTGGGGCCTGGCCGAGACGCTGCGGCTCGAGTTGGGCGGCGAAGGGATCTCCGTGTCGACGATTCTTCCCTCGGGGATGATGTCGCGGCATCTGGAAAGCAGCGCCGACGCGCAGCCGGAGCAGGTCCGTCGGGCGATCGGAGAACAAGAGGACTTCGAAGCCATGTTCGCCAGCAATCCGGAAATGACCCAGGACGTAGCTACCCCTGAGGAAGCGGCGAGCAACGTGATCGACGCCGTTTTGGCAGGTGAGCGTTACATCGTGACTCACGGGGATCTGGTGAGCGCAATCGATCGTCGAACCGAGGAGCTGCGAGCCGCCGCGGTAGTCGCGCGAGACAGGCCAAAGTAGGACCGCCAGGACCGGTCAGCGTGCAGGACCGACAACATGTGGCCACCTGGAGCCCCGAACACCGCATTCGCGCAGGTCAGTCTGGGTTCGTGCGCGCATGTTGTCGCATCTGCACGCTCTCACAGCGGTCGGGTGCTGACGATCCCGCGTCGTTCAAGCCCTGCAAGGTCTTCCGCGGAAACACCAAGATCGCCCAACACCTCGGCATTGTGCTGGCCAAGGGTTGGCGCAGGCGTGCGATGCCAACGGTCGACCCCATCGACGCGAAACGGCAGCGTGGGCATCAGATGCGCGCCTGCCACCGGGTGGTCGACAAGCTCGAACATGCCTCGGAAAGCGATCTGGGGGTGCTGCGAGCTGGCGCGGGGATCGACGGCCGGAGCCGCCGGGACCCCCGCCGCGACGAGGGCCTCGACCGCCTGGTCAACCGTCCGCCCTCCGGCCCACTCGGCGATCCCCTTGTCCAGCTCATCCGCAGCGGCCCGGCGGCCTTGGGCGCCGGCCAGCCCCGGGTCGGCGATCCAGTCCGGGCGATCCAGAGCGTGCGCGAGCGCGAGCCACTGGGCATCGTTGGCGCACCCGATGGCGATCCACTTCTCGGTGCCGACGCAGGCATAAAGACCGGAGGGATTGGCCCACGGGCTCCGGTTGCCTTCGCGCTCCAGCAGCCGCCCGTACGCGGTCCACTCGAGCACGGGCTCCGGGCAGATAGCGATGGCGGTGTCGAACATCGCTGACTCGACGAGGCAGCCACGTCCGGTGGCGTCTCGCTGCTCGAGTCCGGTCAGAGCGGCGATCACCGCGTGCATTCCGGCGTTGGGGTCGCAAGGCCCGCGCTGGATACGCGGCTGGTCCTGCGGATGCCCGGTGAGCCACGCAGCGCCTGTGGCCTGCTCCATGGTCTGGGTGAACCCGGGACGGTCTCGCCATGGGCCGGCGAGGCCGAACGCGGGCATCCGGACCAGGACCGCGCGCGGGTTCACAGCCGAGATCACATCCCAGTCGAGCCGGACCTTCTCCAGCACGCGCGGCGTGAAGTTCTCGACCACCAGGTCGACGTCGGCGACCATCCGCAGCAGGAGATCGCGTCCCTCCTCCTGCGTGAGGTCAAGGACGATCCCCCGCTTGTCCAGGTTGGGTTGCAGGAAGAACGCGCTGCGCTCCCACCAGTCGCCGTCCCCGGTCCCGGGCATGGCGGACATCCGTCCCCCATCAAGGTTCTTCGGCCCTTCCACGTGAACCACATCGGCTCCGAGCAGGGCGAAAAAGCCGGTGGCTGCCGGTCCCGCCCACCAATTCGTGAGATCGAGTACGCGCAGGCCGGCGAGCGGTCGCCCTGCCGTGGCATCCGACCGGCTTGATGTAGGCGCAATCGCGGGAGGCGCCGACTTGATGTCAGCTCCGAGGCTTGGAGCCGGGATGGGGGCGACGCTTGACGACCGTCGATGATCCAAGGCCGTCGCGGACCGATGGCTGGGCCGTCGGCTTCCGGGCGCAGCAATCCGCGTGCGATGACATGGTCGATGGCAGGCAGCGTCTGCGCATTCGACACGGGCGCGACTGGAATGCGCAGTTCCACTGCCCGCTCGATGATCTCGGCGGTCGTGTGGCGGGTGGTCCAGGAACGGACCATCTGCTGCCACTCGCTCAGCCGCGCTGCCCGAGTCGCCAACGAAGCCCATCCGTCGACGGGTCCGTCCAGGAGGTCGAACCGCTCGATGAGCACCAGGAAGTTCTCGAACTGCTGGCGGGTGTTGGTGTTGAAGCCGACCCAACCGTCGGAAGTCGGTTCGATGGACGGGGTCTCAACGCTGCGCGGCGGAGGTCCGTCCAAGGAGGGGCGGCCTCTCATGCTGGCGTAGAGATCGGCGAAGAGGGTCGACGACAGCGTGGCGACCTCTTGAATCGACACGTCGATCACGGTCCCACCGCCGCCGCGGCGGGCGCCGTAAAGATAGGCCGAAGCAGCAGCCGCGGCATACGCCCCGGTCACCCACTGCACCACTTGTCCACCGGCAGAGTACGGCGGGAGTTCGGCGATGCCGCGGCCGGCCAGTGCCCCGCCGTCGGCCTGCAGGGTGAGCTGGGTACCCGGACGTCCGGCATACGGACCCGTCAATCCGTATGGGCTGATGGAGACGACCACGGCCGCCGGATTGGACGTGGCCACCTGGCGTGGCTCGCACAACATGCCGCCAGGCGCGGTCAGCACCACATCAGCCGCCTCGATCCAGGCCCTGGGATCGTCGACAACTACGGAACGATGACCGGCTCGCAGGTGACGAAAGAGCGCTCCATCCCGCCCGTCTGGAGGGGGGCCGCCGCAGGTCCATTGACGCAACAGGTCGCCGGTCGGCGGTTCGAGGAAGACCACGTCGCACCCGGCCTGCCCCAGCAACGCGGCGCAATAGGCCGCCGCCAGCCCGGTTCCGCCATCCACTACAGTGGTGCCCGCACAGCCTCAGAAGTCACAGTCGCGCCCGTTCATCGATCGCCTTCGCCGTCGACCCTTCCTGGAAGTGCCGAATCATCCCATCCTGGCTGAAGGACGCGAGCAGCCGCCCGGCGGCGTCCCGTATCTGGCCACGCACGTAGCTCATACCCGCACCGACAGACGTGCTCTCGTGGTCGTACAACAGCCAGCCGCCCCAGTCGATCGGGTCGTGAAAGGTGATCTCGATGGCCATGACTCCAGTGGACAAAGTCTTGTGAGCCATCGCCGTTCCAATGCCCGGATGGGCACGCATGGTCGTAGAAATCGACAAGTGTCCTGTGAAGTGCGCCAACAAGGCACGGGCCAGGTCGTCGCGGGCCGGCGTCTCGTCATAGCGAAGCCACGCCTCGATGCGCGGCGGCCCTACTTCGTCAGGATCGTTGGAGTCGGCCAGGCCGATCAGCCGCAGTTCCCGTCCGACCATCGGCATGTGCTGGACGATGGCCTCCTCGGGAGCACTGTCAGGTGGCTGCACCGGGTGGCGGATCACGTCGTCACTAGGCGAGTCCAGCAACACCGTGATCACCGCGCACGTTTTGGCCCCCTGTGACGCCGTGACGACGGTCGTGGCGAAGGTGCGCCCTTCATGAACAACGTCGACCAAGAAGTCGATTTCTTGCTCGCCCTGGACCGGGCGGCAGAAGACACCGCTCGCCCGCCGGACGACTTTGCCGTCGATAGGCTTCGTCGAAGCCACGATTGCTTGCGACAGCACCTGGCTGGCGTCGACCACGTGCCGCTCGCCGTGATCACTGAAGCCTCGAAATCGCCTATCCCCCACCGGCTCAATATCGAAGACAGCCAACATTCCGGCGAGAGAGGAAGTCACAGGGCTATGTTCCCCGGTGACAATGTTGATCTCAATATCAGTGACGAAGTCGTTGGGGAGCAGATGAGCGTCGGCGTGGTGTTGGTGCATGGCAGCGGCATGACGAGTGCGTGCTGGGAGCCGCTTCTTCCGCTCTTGCAGACACCGGCGATCGCTGTCGATCTACCCGGACGGGGTCAACGTCCGGCCGACCTCTCTCGGGTGGGGGTCAGCGACTTCGCCGCTGCCGTCGCCGAAGACATCGCCTCAAGCGATTGGGACCAGGTCGTGCTGGTCGGTCATTCGCTGGCCGGCCTGACGCTGACGCGAGTACCGGCGTTGGTTCCTGGGCGGATCGCCCGACTCGTTTTCGTCAGCTGTGCCCTGCCCCCTCATGGATCCAGCGTGGTGGACGCGCTCGATCCGTCACTTCAGGAGTACACGCGCAACGAGGTGCTCAAAGGAGGTGGCGTCAGCGAAACACTGGACCCGGACATGGCTACTGCGCTGTTTTGCAACGACCTGAGCGACGCCCAGACCGAGTGGATGCTGACGCGGATGGTTCCCGAGGCGTCGAGCGTCTTGCTGGAACCCAACGACCTGTCGTCCCTGCCGAAAGACCTCCCCCGAACGTGGGTCCGGCTGCTTCGTACGTGGCGGCACCCGCTGACACGCAGGACGAATACATCAAGAATCTTGGGGGCGCCGACGTGGTCGACATCGACTGTGGACACATGGCCATGTTGAGCAACCCGGCTGCCCTTGCCGCGATCATCGACAGTGCCGCGGACTCTGCCGCGCAATTGAAACCCCGCTGACTCGAGGCCTGCGAAAGGGTCGCCGTGAAACCCACATCTATCGACGTGCCCGAGCGATGTGCTCGTCGACCTGCGAGATCGACTCGACCGAACGCGACTTCCGAACCAGATTGCGCATGTCGGCTGGGAGCAAGGAACCGACCGCGGCTACCTGACCGGTCTGCTGGATTACTGGCGCGATACCTACGACTGGCGAAAGACCGAGGCGCGCCTCAACGCCATCCCCCAGCTCATCACTGAAGTCGACGGCCAACGCATCCACCTGCTGCACGCGCGCGCCCACAACCCCAACGCGACGCCGCTGCTGCTCAGCCACGGCTGGCCAGGATCAGTCCTTGAGTTCCTCGACGTCATCGGCCCACTCACCGACGACTTTCACGTGGTGGCCCCCTCGCTACCCGGATTCACCTTCTCCGGGGAAACCAGCGAGAAGGGCTGGCACCCGCGACACATCGCGAGAGCCTTCGCCGAGGTCATGACACGCCTCGGGTACGAGCGCTACGGATTACAGGGCGGTGACTGGGGATCAATCATCTCGGCGAACCTGGCCGACCTCTTTCCGGAGCGGGTCATCGGACTGCACCTGAACATGGTCACTGGCGCGGCCAAGATCGAGGGAGCCCTGGTGACGCCCGCGGAGGCGCAGTCGATGGAAGCCGGGCGGCTATGGCGGCGCACCGGAGTCGGCTATCAAGAGATCCAGGGCACCCGCCCGCAGTCCCTGGGGTACGGCCTGCAGGATTCGCCGCCTGGCCTGGCGGGGTGGATCGCCGAGAAGTTCCAGGAGTGGAGCCATGGAGATATCAAGGAGGCATACAGCTTCGACCGACTGCTCGACAACATCACCGCCTACTGGGTGACTGGCACTGCAGCTTCCTCGTTACGCATCTACTGGGAGATGCGCCAGGCTCGTCGCAATGCGGTCCCGCAAGGACGAGTAGAGGTTCCGACAGCGATAGCCATGTTCCCCGGGGAGATGAGCTACCCGCCCCGGTCCTGGGTCGAAGCCGCGTACAACGTCGTGCGCTGGTCAACTCCCAACAAAGGCGGCCATTTTGCTGCCATGGAGGCTCCGGCCGAATTCGTCGACGACGTTCGATCGTTCTTTACCAGTCTTTGACTGAGGAAACGCCCTTAATTCTGCGGGGAGTCACGCGGCAGCGTCGTAGTCAAGGAGAGCAGGGACGACCCCTCCGAAGAACCGGTCGAGGATCGGACGTTGTTCTTCGGACGGCGCAGCGACGGCAACGACGAAGTGACGCGCGCCCGCGTCGTAGAACGCTTTCATCTTTGCTGTCACCTCCGGCTCCGTTCCAGCCGCCGCCACGCTGTCAATCATCGATTGGAAGTCCTGCCGGTAGTTGCCGCCCATCGCGCGCGCGGCCTGCTCCCGGGCGAGATCGCCGTCGGGGTTGATATTCAAAAAGACCCAGACGAGCCAGTGAAAGTCCGTCAGATCCCGATCCGTTTCGGCAGCCATCCTGGTGATCGTCTCGACAGAGGCTGCGTAGCGACTCGGCGAATACAGGTAGGGAAACCATCCATCCCCAAGAGTCGCGGCCCGGCGCATTGCCGGCTCCTTGCGTCCAGCGACCAGGATCGGCGGACCTCCTGGCTGGTGGGGCGCGGGATGGATCTTTACGTCGTCCATGGAGTAATACCGACCGTGGTGGGTGATCTCCTCCGCAGTCCACAGCCGGCGAATCAACGGAATCATCTCGTTCGTCCGGCGACCGCGCTCCTCGAGCGGGACCTGGAGTGCCCGAAACTCCTGGGGGTATTCCCCGCCGACCCCTACGCCGAGCATGACCCGACCGTTGGTGGCCCGATCCAGATCGGCTACTTGCTTGGCCACTAAAGCCGGCGGATACAGGGGCAGCAACAGAACTGACGTCCCGATGGTCACCCGTTCCGTGACGGCCGCCAAGCGGGCAAGACCCATCATGGCTTCCGGACTCGGGTTTCGCGAAGCCACGTGTCCCCCCGCCCACAGCGAGTCGATCGGTCGCGACTCGAGTGCGCGGAGCTCGCGGGAATCCCCTATGGGTACCAGGCCGATCCGCACCGGGGACCCTGCTGGCGTCACGCACGGCCCTTCCGCAGTCGTGCCCGTCGGGACCGCCGCCGAAAGCCGCCAAACAGAACGACCACACTCGTTCGGCGATGTCGTCCACCGAGTCCTCAGAGGTGGCGAATGCGTAGTAGTGGAAGACCGCCATGATCAGCTGCCCGGCCAGCCAGGCGTCGTATGCGGCATTCGCCGGCTGTAATGATCCGGCGTCCTGGGCGGCCTGAAGTGCCTCCAGGACGAGGTCAGTAAAAGGCCGGGTGGCGAGCGCCAGCTGGTCAGGGTAAAGCTGCTGAAGCCGCCAGTGTTCTGTGGTGACAAACTGGGCTCCGGGTGCGTCGATACTTCCGCCACGAGCCGTTTGCAACGTGTCTGTGACGTACAGCCGTAGGCGATCGACGGGATCGTCGATGAGCTTGCCGCGTTCGCGTAGGTCGACGCAGGCTTCCAGGATCATGTCTTCTATGACGGCAAGGAGCACCTGGTCCTTGCCCTCGAAATGCTTGTAGAACGTTTGCAGCGCCACCCCCGCTTCTTTGACGAGCTCATGCGTCGTGAAGCTGGATCCCTTGACCGCTGCCAGCCGCCGGGCGGCAGCGACTATCTGTTGGGCCCGTTGGACACTGCGGGCGTGCGAGCGCTGCACGCTCGGCGAGCGATCGGCAGCCCGAATCGCCCACGATGCCGGCGCTGTGGCCGGATCAACTGTCGCCTCAGACATCTGTGGGCCTCCGATAGGTAAACATCTACTCTCCGTAGGAGATGATCCCGCGCAGGTTTCGACCCGACCGCATGTCCTCGAAGCCCTCATTGAGGGTGTCCAAGGTGTATCGGCGGGTGATCAGCTCGTCGAGCTTCAGACGTCCATGGCGATACAGCTCAAGCAGCGCCGGAATTTCCTTGGACGGACTGGACGCACCGAACAGGGAACCCTGAAGCCGCTTCTGGAAAAGGACAACGTGTCGAATCGAGATCGGGATGGCCACGTCGTCAATCGCGGCCGGCAGACCCGTAAGCACGCACGTGCCCGCCTTGCGAATGGAGTCCACGCCCTGGGCGACTTGTTCTCCCGTGGTGACGCCGACGCAGATGATGCATGAGTCGGCTCCTTGGCCGTTGGTGAAGCTGCGGGCGATTTCGGTCGCTTCCTCCATGGTGGCCACCGCATGGGTAGCCCCGAAACCGAACGAAGCAGTCCGCTTCATCTCGACCGGATCAACCGCGATGACAACCACTGCTCCGGCGTGCGCGGCCCCCTGCACCGCGTTCATGCCGATTCCGCCTACCCCCATGACGATCACGACGTCACCGGGCGCCACGTCTGCGGACCGCACGGCCGATCCCCAACCGGTGGCGACGCCGCAGCTGGTCAGGCAGGCCGCCTCGAGGGAGATGCCGTCCGGACACTTGACCGCCGACTGGACGGAAACGGTCGAATACTCGCTGAAAGTGGCGACGCCCGCCGCTTGACCGACCGGCTTTCCGTCTAGAGACAGCCGGCGTGAACCGTCCTCCCGGACACCTGAGAGCACCCGGGCGCCGTTGTCGCACAGGTTCTGCATGCCGGAGGCGCACCAGCGACACAGGCCGCACATCGGCAGGAAGGTGAGCACCACCCGATCTCCCGCAGCCCAACCAGGAGTGTTAGGTCCGACGTCCGCTACGATTCCGGCTCCCTCGTGGCCTCCGGCCATCGGCAGTGCGCCGGGTGGCACCGGCAGGTCGCCCGTCAAGATGTGATCATCGGAGTGACACAGCCCCGCGCCCACCATCTTGATCAGCAGCTCTCCTTGCCTGGGCGGTTCGAGTTCGAGTTCGACCACCTCGAATTTGCCCGGTGCCTCGAAAAGAACGGCGGCCTTGGTGAGCACGACTTGACCTCCTAGGAATTGGAGCTGTAGACGACGGCCCCGCCGAAGTGGGGCGAGGAGTGACAGGCAAGTCCGACTTCTGCGCGATCACGCTGACGCGACCCGGCTCGGCGCGACAGCTGCAGGTAGCACTCCAGCATCTGCGGAACGCCATGCATGCGCCCGTTGCCGAGGGCGCCGCCGCCGGACAGGATCGGAAGCGCATCCGGGCGGTCGCTGTCGATGCGGCCGTCCTGGACGAAACGGTGGGCTTCACCCGGCGGGCAGAGTCCGAGCACTTCGAGCCAGAAGTAGACGAACGGCGAGAAGCCGTCGTAGAGCTGCGGGAGGTCGATCTCGGACGGTCCAATCCCGGCGCTCTCCCAGAGTCGACGGGCCGTTTCCGCCCCGACACCGACGATGTCGTCAAGAGGCCAATGCATCGGCAGCCGGCGGGCCGTCGGGGATCCGAAGGCGTAGCCCGACACGTACACCGGCCGATTGGGTGAGTCGCGTGCGCGGTCGGCGGAGGTGAAGACGAAGGACGCCACGCCGTCGACAGGGATGTCGCAGTCGTAGCGGCAGATGGGGTCGGTGATGAACGGGGCTTCGAGATAGTCCTGCGCGGCAAGCGGCCGCTCATACCAGTACGACCACGGAAGCCGGGCACCGTTCTTGCGCGCTTCAACCAGCACCGTCGCCATGGCATCGCGGCTGGCTCCGTACCGCTGCAGGTATTCGTTGTAGGGCAACGCAATCATCGCCAACGGTCCGAAGAACCCCTGCGGCGCGGTCCACTGCTGCGACCCGCGAACCCGCGTCATCGGATTGCCGTGGTAGCTGCCCTGCGGGTTGTGCAGCGCCCGATGCAGCACCACGTAGTCGGCGGAACCCGACTCAATGGCATTGACCGCCAACGCGACCGAACCGGGAATTTGCCCGAATCCCTGAAAGCCCGCGGCGTATTTGGGGTTGACGCCGAGGTGCTCGGCAAGCCAGTTGGCCGAGACAATGCTGACGCCGTCTTCGATCGCGTGGGCGCCGGTCGTCGGGAAGAGGCTCCCGGTCACAAAGCCGTCCACCTGATCGACGCGGAGTCCGGCATCGCTGATCGAGCGCCGAGCCGTCTCTACGGTGAGCGCGCCAAGCGACAGCTTCGAGTGGCGTTCGATAGGACTCTGCGCGTAGCCGACGATCGCGACCTTGTTGCGCGCTGCAAACCGGCCCGTCATTGCGACTCTCCAAGGACGAACGCGGGAACAGCGACCGACGGCGCCAAGCTCTCGAAAGCAACATGGACGCGGGCGCCGATTTGCAGGTTGGGACCTTCGCCATCCAGCAGCCGTCCGATCAGGCGCAGCTCCGACTGCTCATCGAGCTCGACGTCCACGAGAACGAACGGCACCTCGAACCCGGGCAGAAACGACTGGCGCATAACGGTCCAGGACCTGACAGACCCGCGGCCGCTTACTTCGGTGAACACGAACTCGGGCTCGGTGCTGTGGCAATGAGGGCAGACAATGTCCGGTGGATGCGAATAGCCATCGCAACGCGCGCAGCGGGCGATCGCCAGTACCCCGCGATCCGCGGCTTCCCAGAAGGGTGCCGAGCGATCGTCGGCGACGGGGACGGGTCGCTGCGGCGCCGTCACGGGATGACCCCGGCGCCTTGCAGCGCGCTGATCTCTTCCCAGTCGTAGCCGATCTCATTGAGAATCAGCTCGGTGTGCTCGCCGTGCTCGGGGGCTGGACGAAGATCCGCCGGCTTCTCGTCGAACTGCACCGGCACGTTGGGCAGCCGATAAGGCACTCCGTTCGCCTCCACGTCGGCGACGTAGCCGTTGGCCGTCACCTGCGGGTCGTCAAGCAGCTCGGTCACCGACTGGATGGGAGCCCAGGGCGCATCGAGACCGGCCAGCAGCTGCTTCCACTCTTCGAAGGTCCGGCCCGCGAATTCGGCGTCGAGCTCAGCCATACAAGCCGCACTGTTTGCTCGACGTGCCGCAATGTCAGCGAACCGTGGGTCGTCCGCGAGATCCAGCCGCCCGACGAGCTCGCAGAAAGGCCGCCAATACCGGTCGGCCTGCAGGAACACCAGCTGGATATGGCGCCCGTCTTTGGTCCGGAAAACGCCGACGAGCGGGTTCGGCATCGCGCCGCGCCCCGCTGCAGGCTCGGGACGATTACCGTCGAGCGCCGACACGACATCTGAAGACAGAGTCCACATGGCGGTCGCCAGCAACGAAACGTCGACGACCGAGCCGGCACCGGTCCGTTCGCGCTTGAGCAAGGCCGCGGCGATACCGAACGCCAACGCCATGGCACCGTTGCGATCACCCATCGCCCCCCGCTGACCCACCGGGTAGTCAAGGTCCGGCGGCGACAGGATCTTGGCGAGCCCTCCACGGGCCCAGAACGCCGAAGCGTCATAGCCCGCCTGATTGGCATCGGGGCCGCGCACGCCATAGCCATGACCCCGCGCGAAAACAAGTCGGGGGTAGCGCTTTGCCACCGTCTCCGCATCCAGGCCGAGTCGCTGCAAAGCGCCCGGGCGCAGGTTGGTCAGGAAGACATCGGCGGAGCCAAGCAATCTATCGAGGACTTCGCGGCCCTTCTCGTGTCGGACGTCGATTGCCAGCGAGCGCTTCCCGCGGTTCGCCAGCGCCATCGAAAGGTTCACGCCGCCTCGGTCGGAGCCGATTCCCTGCGACATCAGTCCCCGGTACGGATCGCCCTCCAGAGGTTCAAGATGGATGACATCCGCCCCCCAGTCCGCGAGCAACGCTCCGGCGACCGGGACGAAGACCCACTGGGCCAGCTCGACCACCCGAACCCCGTGAAAGGCGCCCTGCTCAGCTTCGACGGTCACGTCAGCCTCTCTCCTCGTCCGAACCTGCCGGGCTGAGGACGACGACAGGAATACGTCGATCCGTGCGGGTCTGGTAGACGTCGTAATTGGGCCACACGTCTGTGACCCGCTTCCACAGGCGTTGCTTTTCGGTGTCGTCGGCAGAACGCGCGGTGACTGGGATGTGGTCGCCACGCACCTGGATGTGCGCCGAAGGCTCGGCGAGCAGGTTGAGATACCACGCCGGATGCTTCGGACCGCCTCCGACGGAGGCAACGACGAGGTAGTCCTCCCCGTCGCGCGCGAAGATGAGCGGCGTGGTTCGCTGCTGCCCGCTCTTACGGCCGGTGGTGGTCAGCAGCAGGGTCGGCACGCCATTCCAGAGGTATCCGACGTCTCCGTCGGTCTCCTGATAACGCTGCACATGCTCGGCGCCGATGAGCATGATGTCGGGCGGGGTATAGCCGGGTTCGGTCATCGCAGGCCTCTATTCAACGTCACGAGTCTTCACCGTCACGAGCCAAAGACAACAGGAATAGCCGTGGCGCCGCGTTCGTAGAACCCGCGGAAGCTGGGCGGCTCGGCCGCCGGGTCAAGCCGCAGATTCGGGAGCCGGTCGAGTAGTGCGCCGATACCGGTGAGCATTTCCGCGCGGGCCACATGCATACCCAAGCAGATATGTGCGCCGCCGCCGAACCCGAAAGACGCTTTCGGAGCACGGGTGAAGTCGAACTCGTCAGGTGCCTCCCAGCGCTGCGGGTCACGATTGGCTGCGCCCAGGCAAATGTGCAACACCGAGCCTTTCGGCAAGTGCATCCCGAAGAGCTCGGTGTCTCTGGTCACCCACCGGGAGAACATCGGGTCCGTTGGCATCCACCGCAGCGACTCCTCGATCGCTGGACGCAGAAGCGCCCGGTCCTCGCAAATCGCCTGCAACGCCTCAGGTCGCTGCAAGAGCGTCGCCAGCACGATGCCCATCTGCTTCCAGGTGGTGCCCGACCCCGCGGCGAGTAGCAGCAGCGAGAACGAATAGATTTCGGCGTCGGACAGTCGGTGCTTCACTCCCTCCTCGTCCGTGAGCTCGGCCTCCACCAACACGCTGATCAGGTCGTCCTGCGGCTGCTCGCGCCGCGCCGCGACAATCGGCGCGAGAATCTTCAATACCGCTGCCGGATCGCGGGTCGCTGCACGCACATCGAGTGCCCGCTCCACCGGGATACCGAAACTTCCGGTGATGGTCAGCACGGGTATCGCGGCGCAGAAGTCCACATTGAGCTCAGCCCGCCCGGAGTCGACGAAGGCATCGATCAGCGCATGGACGGACTCCTCGATCCAATTCTGGATCCACCACTGCGCTTTGGCCGGGACGAATGATGGTTGCACCAGGGCGCGATACCGGCGGTGTTCCCGCCCGCCCATGGAAAGCATGCTGTTGAGGACGGCAGGCGCACCGTCGAGATCAACCGCCTCGGGCGACGAAGCGAAAACGTCCGGGTCGCGATAGACCGCATCGCAGGCGGCATAGCTGAACGCTGAAAAGTGAGGCAGATCGGGATACGGAAGCCCGTGGAAAAAGAGCTCCTCATGAAACCCCGAGAGGTCATGGACCGTGCCCTCGTGGACCGGGGCCTGCTCGCGCAACCGCCTCCAGATCGGGTAGGGGTCGTCCTCGTAGCCGCCGCCCATCAGCGCGACCATGCTCCCCCGAAGGTCGAAGAGCTCGCGGACCCGCTCGACATCCAGCATCGGCCGTGTGCCCGTCATCTCGCGACGTACCCCCCGTCGATGGGCAGCAGCACGCCGGTGACGTTTGCTGCCCGGTCCGAAACCAGATAGACCGCTGCCTCTGCGCAGTCCTCCGCCGTGATGGCACGCCCGAGCGGGTGCGAGGCACCCACCTGCTGTCCCACCTGCTCGAGTTGATCGCTGGGGACGCTCTGACCACCGGCGGCCATGAAGCCGGTGTAGGGCATCCCGGCCGGACAGATCGCGTTGACCCGGATATTGAATGGCGCGCCCTCAATCGCCACGGCCCGGGTCAGCTGATGGACCGCACCCTTCATCGCTCCGTACACTGCCCCGCCCCAGCCGACGAGACCGGCGACGGACCCGGTGTTGAGGATGACGCCTCCCCCACCCTGCAGCTTGAACCGCACCACGGCCGCCTTGCAGCCAAGGAAGACACCGCGGAAATTGACCGCCACGAGTCGCTCGAAGTCTTCGATCGTGTGCTCTTCGAAAGACATCCCGAGCCGCGGCGTCGGGATGCCAGCGTTGTTGAACATGATGTCGAGCCGGCCGTACCGTTCAGCAGCCGCGGCGACGGCTGACTCAACGTCGGATTCATCGGACACATCGCATTGCTGCGCGGACGCCGTGCCGCCCGCCGCTTCGATGAGCTGGACGGTCTCTTTCGCAGCACCTGCGTTGATATCGGCGCAGACCACTCGCGCGCCTTCTTGCGCGAATCGCACTGCCGATGCCCGGCCGACACCTGACCCGGCGCCGGTGACGATCGCGGTCTTGCCTGCAAGCAACACGTTCTCGCTCACTCCTGTTCGCCAGCAGCTACTAGGCGCAGCGCGCTGGTTGGGCACGCTTCGACAGCCGCCTGGAGGGAGTCGGTCGGATCACCGAGAGGGTCGTTCACCACAACCTTTGCTTCCGGGTCATGAGAGAACGATCCCGGGGCGTAGACGATGCACATCCCGCTGCCCATGCATAAATCGCGCTCGACAACGATTCGCACCGCTTCGGCCGGCTCAGACACTGGCGAGTGAGGGTGGCTCTGCCGGCGTGAAGCGATAGAGCCGCTCCGCATTGCCGCGAAGCAGCTTGTACTGCAGCTCCGGCGTGAGGTGCCCGATCCGCTTCTTGACGATCTGGATGGAATCTGGCCAGGTCGAGTCCGAGTGGGGGTAGTCCGTCTCGCACATGACGTTGTCTTCGCCGATGGTCTCGATGCTCGCAATGCCGTGGGCGTCGTCGATGAAGCAGCCGAATACGTGGTCACGGAACAGGGCGCGGATGTTGATCGTGTCGAGGTCGACGTCGGTGGTGGCGTGGCCCTGGAACTGCACGCCGCGCTGCACCCAGAAGCGCTGCTTGTCCAGCACCTGCTCGGCCCGCTCGAGGAAGTACGGGATCCACCCGATCTCCCCTTCGGAAAGCGCGATCTTCAGGTTCGGGAAGCGGGTGAACATCCCGCTGAACAACCACGCCAACATGGTCCCCGAGGTACGCGAGGCGCCCCACGCGAGGTTAGCCATGAAGGGCGCATCCTTGGAGATCGCCGGAAGCGTCGACGACGAGCCGACGTGCATGCAGGCGACCAACCCAAGATCCGACGCCGCCGACATCACCGGATCCCAGTATCGATTGGTGTCGTGAATGGTCGGGAGGCCGAGCGGCTCCGGGTTCTCCGAAAAAGCGAAGGCGGTGTAACCCTTCGCCGCGCACCGCTCCATCTCCTTCGCGGCCAACGGCGGGTCCCACATCGGAATCAGCATGAGCGGAATGAAGCGGCCAGGAGCCGCGGCGCACCATTCGTCGATGACCCAGTCGTTGTAGGCCTGCAGGCATTCGAAGCCGAACTCCCGATCGCTGGCTTCCATGAAGAGCTGCCCGCAAAACCTCGGCAGCGAAGGGAAACACAGCGAGGACAAGATGCCGGCGCGGTCCATGTCCTTGGCGCGCTCGACCGGGTCGTAGCAGCCCGGACGCATCTCCTGGTAGGTGACAGGCTCGGGGCTGAACTCCTCCTTGGATTTTCCGGCGACGGCACTCAGGCCCGAGGTGGGCAACCGCTTGCCGTCGTAAACCCAGAACTCGCTCTTGCCATCCCGCTCGATGTGCGGTGCTCGTTCACGCTTGTCAGCGGCGACCCGGTCGACCCACACGTTCGGGGGCTCGATGATGTGGTCGTCGACCGAGATCAGCCAGTCCAGATTGAGTTCCGCTGCCATTGTCACTCCGCCTCGTTGCAGTGATAAGCGAGCCAGTCGCAGAAGCTCGTTCTACCAAAGCAGGGTATGGGATATCGGTCAAGGGTCTCCGAGGGAGCAACGTAGCCCAAATTGAAACTGACGTCGATTCTTATGTGATAGGACGAGAGCAGTCCGAGACGTGTTGGCTCGGTCGTTTCGTGGACGTTGAAGGGTGCCCTCCGATGACACAGGTGAGCCCGATGAGCAACGACGCAAGAGAGCGCTGGCAGCTGCGATCGGTGCCCGATTCCCTGGTGCAGCACTACGTCGAGCAGGGGTGGTGGACTGACGACTCGCTCGGCGATCTGGTGGCGCGGGGGCTGGCGGCGATGCGAGACGCCGACTTCGCCGTGCACTCCGATGTTCGTCCCTGGCGGGGCACCGTAGGTGAGGTCGATCGCGCCGCACGCGCTTTCGCTGGCGCGCTTCGCGATCGCGGCATTGGCCCGGGAGACATCGTGGTCTTCCAGTTGCCGAACTGGGTGGAGGCCGCGATCACCTTCTGGGGTGCCACCTATGCGGGCGCCGTCGTAGTGCCTGTGGTCCACTTTTACGGCGCCAAGGAACTCTCCTACATTGTGCAGGTCACGCAGCCGGCGCTGCTCGTCACGGCGGATCGCTTCGGTAAGTCCGACTACGTGGGCGCCTACGAAGGCCTGATCACGGAGCTGAATATTCCGTGGGCAGTCGTGGGTGACGCCGATGCACAGCTCCCACCGGCAGCAGTGCCTTTTGAGCAGCTGCTCGAAGCCGATCCCGTAGCGGGACCTGTCGAGGTGGACCCGGACAGCCCGGCACTTATTGCCTTCACGTCGGGCACCACTCGCGATCCCAAGGGTGTCATCCATTCCCACCGGACATTGGGATTCGAAGCCCGCCAGCTTGGAGGGCTTTCACCAGAGGGAGGTCCGCCATCTCTCGTGGGGGCACCCGTTGGGCATTTCATCGGCATGCTGAACGCATTCGTGTGCTCGTTGATCCGGCATGAAGCCATCAACATGATCGACGTCTGGAATCCGCAAGAGGTGCTGCGGCTCATGCGAGATGAGCAGCTGAACGTCGGCGGCGGCTCGACCTACTTCCTGACCAGCCTGCTCGATCATCCGGACTTCACGGCCGACCATCTGAAGTACATGCCTTATGCCGGCCTTGGCGGCTCCCCCGTGCCGGTAGCCGTCACCGAGCGTGCGACGAGGCTCGGGATCAAGGTCTACCGGTCCTACGGCAGCACGGAGCAGCCCTCGATCACCGGCTCGTACGTCACCGAACCTGAAGTGAAACGCCTGACGACAGACGGCCACCCGCTGTACGGGGTCGAGATCGAGCTGGACGAGGAGGGCCAGATACGCAGTCGTGGGCCGGAGCTCTTCCTCGGCTACACCGACCCTGCTTTGACGGCACGGGTCTTCGATGCCGACGGCTGGTACCTCACCGGTGACGTGGGCGTGCTGGACGACGACGGATATCTCACGATCACCGACCGCATCAGCGACATCATCATCCGGGGCGGTGAAAACATCTCCGCGCAGGAAGTCGAGGAGCTTTTACTGACCCTCGACTCAGTCGCCGAAGTCAGCGTAATCGCCGAGCCGGACGATCGGCTCGGAGAACGGGTCGCCGCCATCCTGAGAATGAGGCCGGGAAAGACCGTGCCGACGCTCGATGACGTCCGTCAGCATCTCGAAGCTGCTGGCCTCGCCAAACAAAAGTGGCCTCAGTCGCTCATCGAGGTAGCCGACTTCCCCCGGACCGCATCGGGCAAGGTGCAGAAGTTTCGGCTCCGGCAGCAGCTGCGTGACGGAACCCTTCAGCAGGCAGAGTAGCCGCGCCGCGAGTGCCTACTTGGCGGACAAGGTGTCGTTGCACACCGGCGTCAATCCTGACACTGGGTGAAAGGCCGTCCCGGAGTACTGGACAGCGAAGAGGCAGTTGTCCGCACCCGCCACGGTCCCGCGGCTTGCCAAGGCAAACGACACCGTGTGCCCTGGTCCAAACAACCCACGTCCGGCGTAGTTGGTGATGTCCAACATGGTGTTGATGAACTGCGCCTTCGTCGGGTTCGCCCCGCTCTTCTTCAGACCCACCACAAGGCCATCGATCGATAGATAGCCGAGGTAGTTAGACAGGGTCGGGACCCCGGTTCCGGCACCCTCTTGGAGGTACTTGACGAACTCCTTGGTCGCCGGGGTGTTCATCTCCACCGGTTCGAACCCCGTCACGAAATAGACCCCCTGAGCGATCGACTTCGCGTCGGCTCCTCCGGTCAGCAGGTCGCCGCCGTAACCGGTAGGCAGCACGGCCTTGAACTTCACGCCCTCGTCCTTGAGTGCCTTCACTAACGACAACGACGTCTGCTGGGTGACCCCTGGGTAGACCATGTCGACGCCAGAGCTCTTCATGCCCAGCGCGATCGGACCCACGTCTGTCGTGCCGTACACCAGGTTCACATTGGTGTAGCCGACCTTCAGCCCGGCATTCAGAGCTGATTTCGACGCACCCGCCACGACCTGGGACGACGCCGGGACAATCCCGTACGCGACACCGCCGAAGACCTTGCCGCCGAGCGTCTTGAACAGCGTCCCGTAGGTGGGGTTGGGTTTCGCATAGTCGCCGTAACCGTAAATGGAGAACATATTCTTCGACGTCAGCCACTCCTTGCCATCGACGTTGGCGCCGACAACGGGGACGTTCTGCGACGTCAAGTAGGGCGCGGCGGCGAAACCCAGCTGGGAAATCATGATCACAGCGAAGACGTGATCCTGCTGCACCAACTTCTTCGCCGCCGTCAGAGCGCCGGTAGGCGACGAGGTGGTGTCCGCGGTGACGTATTTGACGTTGTAGCCCTCGCTAGCCGCGAGCTTCACTCCCGCCTTGATGCCCTGCTCCGTCGTGCCGCCGGTCACCGCCGCCGGCCCCGTCAGGTCCTCGAGAAGACCGACAGTCACCGTCTGAGTCGGAGCCCCACTGCTGGCGGCGCCGCTGCTACCCGACCCACTGGGCTTTTGGGCCGAGCTGCCGCTTGAAGAACAACCAGCAGCGACGATCGCCGCTACGGCCAGCGAGACGACTACACCCTTGCCTGGCATCATTCGTACTCCCTGCTGCAATGGTTGCCAGAGAATAGTCCTGATACCTGATCCGATGTCAACATTAAGTAGCAAGGATGCCGTCTCGCGGCGCGACGATTGCCGTGCCCGTTACGATGTCGATATCAATTTTGATGACGGAGCGACCCATGACGACTGTTGCCAACATCCTTCGCCAGCGCTCGGACAGCGACGCCATCGCACTGAAGTTCGACGACCAGGTGTGGACGTATCGGCAGCTGTCGGAGGAAGCAGCCCGCCGATGCGCGCTGCTCGCCGCCCGACTTGATCCCGCGCGGCCTCCGCATATCGGGGTTCTCCTGGAGAATGTGCCCGATTACCTCTTCTGGTTGGCAGCAGGGGCGCTTTCCGGAAGCGTCGTGGTGGGGATCAACTCCACCTACCGGGGCGACCAGTTGGGAATGCTCGTTCGCCACACTGACTGTCAGGTACTGGTGACGGCCGGGGTGCACGCGCCGTTGCTGGACGGGGTGGAAACGGGCGTCTCCGCCGACCGGGTGCTTGTGGTCGACTCGCCGGAATACGCCTCCGAACTCGCAACCCAACCGATCGCTGTTCCCGACAAGCCAGTAACGGAAGACGACCTGTTTCTGCTCATCTTCACGTCCGGATCGACCGGACTGCCGAAAGCCGTGCGTTGCACACAAGGCCGGTTCGCCCGCACCGGTGCCCATGTGACCAAGATTGCGCAGCTAGCCGAGGGGGATGCGATCTACTCCCCGCTCCCCTTCTTTCACTCCAGTTCGCTCTTCACCGGGTGGGCCTCGGCGATCAACGCCGGCATTCCGATCTCCATGCGGGCAAGGTTCTCCGCGTCGAACACTCTGCCC
This sequence comes from uncultured Actinomycetota bacterium, assembly GCA_963839015.1. Classification (GTDB taxonomy): domain Bacteria; phylum Actinomycetota; class Actinomycetes; order Frankiales; family Frankiaceae; genus DATAZK01. The sequence goes on from CAWITL010000009.1 coordinate 837,003, forward strand.
GATGTCCGTCGCTACCAAGCGACGCTGCTGACGTACACCGGCAAGGTGCTCAACTACATCCTGGCTGCTCCAGCGAAGCCCGATGACGGCGACAACCCGCTACGCCTGGCCATCGGCAACGAAGCATCCGCCCGCGATATCCGCGAATTCGGGCGACGATTCCAGTCCGACGTCAGGGACAGTTACGGAGCCACTGAAGGAATCATCATCATCCGCCGCGATCCCTCGATGCCCGAGGGTGCCCTTGGCACGGCGGACTCATCGGTGAAGGTGCTCGACGCCGAGACGAAGCTGGAATGTCCGACTGTCAGATTCGGGCCGGACGGACGCCCCATCAATCTGCACGAAGCTATCGGCGAGATCGTCGAGACGGCGCCCACAAACGGATTCGAGGGCTACTACAAGAACGAGGAGGCAACCCAGGCCCGGTTTCGGGACGGCTACTACTGGTCCGGGGACTTGGCCTATCGCGACTCCGACGGCTGGCTCTACTTCGCCGGCCGTTCCAACGAATGGCTACGGGTAGATGGCGAGAACTTCGCAGCGGCCCCGGTCGAAGCGATCCTGGCCCGCCACTCGGATGTCCGTTCAGTCGCCGTCTACGCCGTGCCTGATGATCCGGTCGGCGATCGGGTCATGGGCGCGCTCGAACTCCGAGAAGGCAGCACCTTCGATCCGATTTCGTTCGACGCGTTCCTGGCCGACCAGCCCGATCTGGGACCCAAGTGGGTCCCCGCCTTCATTCGGGTCACCCACGAGCTCCCCAAGCTGGCGAGCATGAAGGTCGACAAGCAGCGACTTCGCCGCGAGGCCTGGCGCGGCGAACCCGTCTACTGGCGCCCCGCCAAGGGTGAAACGCTGCGCCCGATGTCGGTGGCCGACCGCACGGGGCTCGAGCCGTTGCTGGTCAAGGTCTTGTAGCTCTTGGTGGCGCGCGGGGTGCCTAGCCGGCAGCCACGGTCCGCTTACGCCCCTTGGGAGCAACCGCCGGAGCCGCTGCCGGCTGCTTGGCCCTCACCTGCTTTGACGATGGCGCAGCGCTCTTGCGGGGTGCGGCACGGCGAGCAACACGCTTGGTCGGCTTGGGACGCGGGACCCCGAGCGCGTTCGCCCACAGGATCGACAGCTGCTCGACTGCTGTGTCGAAATCATATTTCCAGCGGCCCTCGAACAGGGCATCGGCAAAGGTCGCCACCATTCCGCCGAGCGCCATGCCTGCGTAGTGGCCGTCGACGTCCTTGTCCGCCAGGCCCTTCCTCTGCAGTCGCGCCACTGACGCGGCCAGCCGCTCGCCGAACTCTTCCTGGCGGCGGTCTCGGACCTGGCGCACCTGATCGTCGTAGCGGCTCACCTCGACGATGACTGCCATGATCTTGGCCTCCTTGCGGTAGGCCTCCAGGTACGAACGGTTTGCTGCGTGGATCCGCTCGTAGGGATCATGCTCGTGCGTGTCGTCGCGCGGGAGGTCATCCAGCGCTAGAAGGCGGACCTCGACCGTCTCGGCAATCTCGCGGAAGAGCTCTTCCTTGGTGTCGAAGTAGTGATAAAACGCGCCGTACGAGACGCCCGCTTCGGCGGCGATGTCAGTGATCCGCGCGTTCAGGAAGCCGTCACGGGCAAAAACGACTTTTCCGCCTTCAACGAGCTTCGCCCTGGTGCGCCACCCCTTGGCAGAGCGTGGCTCATTGGCCTTATCGGGAGACGGTGTAACCGCTTTCAGTGCCCGCGCCATGTGGGCATCCTACGCAGGCAGGGGCTGCTGCTGCCCGGATGTGACGCGTGCCGCGTGCACGTACCTCAGCGTTCAGGCATTTCCGAAGAGCCGTCGGATCACGGGACTCCGGCACCCGGAACTCGCACCCGGACCGTCTGCACGGTCGAGGTCCGTTTGCCCTCCAAAGCCGATGCGCTCCAGTCGAGGGCGGACAGCAGGAATAGAGTGCGCCGATCGTCGCCACCCAGCGCGCAGGCGATGGCCATCCGCTCACCCAACGGAATCCGGTCCGTGACCTCTCCGCCTGGGAGCACTCGCCGGAATTCGTGTGCAAGCGGAAAGGCCGCCCAGATACCGCCCTCGGCATCGAGAGCAATGCCGTCGGCGGCGGCATCCGGAGTCGCGGCGATCACACGACGGCCGCTGAGATTGTTGTCGCCGCCGATGTCGAAGGCAGTGAACCTGCGGCCGATGGATTCGGTGACGATCAACGTTCGACCGTCCGCGGAGATGACGCTCCCATTCGGGAAGTCGAGCTCGCGAGCGACGATGGCCGCCGTACCGTCCGGCGCGACGCGGACGATCACGCCCGTGCCCCGCTCCTTCGGATAGCTACCGACAAACGCGGTCCCGTCCCTCGCCACGACCATGTCGTTCAGCTCGTCGACGACCAGCCCATCCAACCGGGCGTGAACGGAGCTGGAGCCATCGGGATCGAGGCGCAGCAGCTGCCGATCGCCCATCGACACGATCAGCAGCTGGCCCTGCGGAAGGAACCCAAGTCCTGAGGGCTTCTTGCCCGGGAGTTGCAGCTCCAGCGTGCGCTTGCCCGTCATGGTGGTCGTGTAGACAGCCTCGCCGTGCATGTCCGACAGCCATAGCTTGTCGCCCCGCCAGCGCGGCCCTTCGGCGAAGACGAAGCCGTCCGCAAGAAGCGTCGGAACGGCGCCGGTCTCCAGGACGCTCATCGCCCGAACCAGAGGCTGGCGATGAGTGGCAGCGAGGTTGCGTCGATCGGTTCGGCGATCAGCGTGGTGATCGGGCTTTCTCGCCACGCCTCCAGCTGACCCGCGACCCGGTCCGGCGGCCCTACGAGACACAGATCGTCAACCATTTCGTCGGTGACCGCTGCGGAAGCTTCCTTACGGGCGCCGGACAGAAACAGGTCTTGGATCTGCTTCGCTTCCGATTCGTAGCCGTAGCGGGTGACCAGCCGGGCGTAGAAATTCTGGTCGCGCGGGCCCATGCCTCCCACGTGCAAGGCGATCCTGGGCCTGACCAGATTGCGGCATTCGTTCAGATCCGGGCCGATCGCGACGAATACCGTCGGAGCGATCTTGAAGCCGTCCGGCGCCCCAGCGAGCGGCTCCTTCCAGGCGGACTCCCAGCGTGCCGGACTCCACAGGTAGGGCAGCAGACCGTCGGCGACTTCGGCCGCGAGGCGGACGTTTCGGGGGCCGATGGCGGCGAGATAGATGTCAGTGTCCGGCGCAGGAGGCATCGTCGTACGCAAGGGCTTGCCCAGGCCAGTGGCGTCAGCACCGGCGTATGGCACCTGCAGGATCTCACCCTCGAAGGCAAGCTTCTGAGCACCCTTGAGCGCCTCACGCACGATCTGGATGTACTCACGCGTCGTCTGCAGCGGCTTGCGGAACGGGACCCCGTGCCAGCCCTCGACCACCTGGGGCCCGGAGACGCCGAGACCGAGATCGAGCCGCCCGCCTGACAGCTGTTGGAGCGTGAGCACCGTCATCGCGGTCGCGGCCGGAGTCCGGGCTGCGACCTGGGCGATCGCCGTGCCGATCCGGATGCGCTCGGTGCGAGCGGCGATATAAGCCAGGGGTGTGAACGCGTCGCTCCCCCAGGCCTCCGATGACCAGACCGAGCTGAATCCCAGCTCTTCCGCTTGGATCGCCAACGCGGCAAGGTTCGGGCCGGTCAGCGCTGACCCCGCGAGATTCAGTCCGAGACTGGCTGGTGCACGACTCATCTGCCTACCTGCAATCTTTTCGCATAGTGGGTGGGACGACCGGAGCCTCCCTCAGCCAAGCCGCGGCGAATGATTTTGCCGCTGGCGGTGTAGGGGAAAGGCTCCTTCCAGATCACGATCTGTTCGGGCAGCTTCCACTTCGCGAGGCCGGCCGACAGCAGCCAGTCGGTCACCTCGCCGAGTCCGATCTCGCGGGAGCCGTCAGTCTGGACAGCCAGCGCGAGCCGTTCACCCGTGTCGTCGTCGGGCAGTCCGTACCCGGCGGCGACCACGCTTCCGGGCATTCCGCGCATCAGTTCGTCCACTTCGCCCAGTGAGATCTTCAGTCCCTTGCGCGCGACAACCTCTTTGATGCGGCCAGTGATGCGCAGTCTCCCCGCTGTCAGGGAAGCCTGGTCGCCGGTGCGAAACCAGCCGTCGGCCGTGAAGGCCTCGTCGTTGTGCTGGGGATCGAGGTATCCACTGAACAGGTCGTCGCCGCGCATCTGCAATTCCCCGTTCGCGGGGTCGACACGGGCTTGCGTGCCCGGCATCGCCACGCCCTCGTCCTCAAGTCGCGCATCCCAGTCGTCGCTGGGAGCACTCGCGTAAGCGATGGGACACTCAGACGAACCGTAGACGCGCGAGGGGACGATGCCGTAGCGCGTCCAGGCTTGCTCAAGCAGGTCCCGCGGAATGGACGCCCCTCCGATCGCTATGGCGCGCAGCGGCAATTGCTCGCAACCCTGCCGGGCGGCCTCCGACAGCAGCTCCTGAAGGACGAAAGGCGCGCCGCCGAAGACAGTTGCCCCCGTTTCGATCAGCCGCCGAAGGGACTCCGGCGGCGAAAACGAGTCCTCGAGAAGCAGCCGTCCCCCGTACTCCAGTGCGAGGTGCAGCTGGGCCACCCCTGTGATGCTTGCCAGCGGGCTGACGAGAAAGGGGGCGTCGTCGCGGGAGAAGGCGAGCGTGTGAGCCATGTTGCGAACGCCCGCCAGCAGGCTTCGCATCGTGTGCTGGACCGCCTTGGGCCGGCTGCTCGTCCCAGAAGTGAAGAGGATGACGGCGGGCCGATCGGGGTCGGGCGGCGGCACATCGATCGCTGCGTCGCTACCTCTCGTGGCATCAGCCAACGTCAGCAGGGGCAGCTCGACCGGGCTGACCGCCGCCGCGACGTCCGGATCGGCGACGACGACATGCGGACCCGTCACGTCAGCCGCGGCGACGACATCCGCTCTGCCGCAGCGACGATCCATCAGAACGACCCGCGCACCCAAGCGAAGCACAGCGAGATAAACAGCCACCGACTCACGGCGATTCGGGGTGATCAGCAGGACGGTCTTGTCGACGCCGACGCCATGCCCCCGCAGCTGCTCGGCGGCGAAGCCCACCCGACCCAAAAGTTCCGCGTGGGTGTACGAACCCGAGTTGTCGACCACCGCGGTTGCACTCATCAGGTGGACCCATTCATCATTTCGACGCTGCGCAGCAGGAACCGCAAACCTGCCGTCGTGTCAATGAACTCGTCGTGGTAGTAACCGACGAGCTGTTGGCCGGTGGCGAAGTTCAAGAACGTCCACGAGCTGACGCTTCGAAGCACTCCGTCGACGTCGGTCACGACAGGGAGCCCTGTGACGTGCACACCGCGAGGTGACCTCTGCGCAAAGCGGATGAGCCTGTCGCGTCCAGCGATGGTGGCGGGCACGTTGCCGTCATACAGTTCCATCCGACCGTCGCTGGCGAAAAGATCGGCCCAGTCTTCCCACCGTTGATGGTCAAGCCTGTTGCAGTACTCGCCCAGCAGGCTGATGACTGGCCACGAGGTCACCGGAGCGCGGCCAGCGTCGCTAGCGAGATCGGCGCGAGATCGGTGAGTTCGTCGCCTCGTCCCTGTCGCAGGTGTCGGCCCAGTTCGACGTGCAACGCGTCCGCGCTGCCCGCAACAGCGTCCAGCGCCAGGACGCGGCGATGAAGCGCATTGTGCGAGTACTCCCAGGTGAAGCCCATGCCGCCGGTCACCTGCAGGGTGGACTGCGCAACCCTTTTGCCCACGGTTCCGGCTAGGGCCTTCACCGCGCTCGCCAGTAGTGGGTCTGGGGCTCGAAGCGCATCGCCGGACAAGCAGGCTCGAAGCAGGGCGCGCAGCTGGTGGATCTCGGTTGCGACCCAGGCCAACGCGTGAGCCACGGCCTGGAAGGTGACCAGCGGGGATCCGAATTGCTGACGCCCACGGGTGTATCCGATGGCATCCGCCAGCATGGCATCACAGGCTCCGAGGATCTCGGCTGCGCAGGCGATACGCGCCAAGGCCTGAGCATCCAGCGGGCTCGCAAGCTCGAAGGGGCGCGCATCGCCGTCGCACGAGAAGGCCCTCAGGTAATCCGGATCCAGCGAGCTGGCAATGGGTGTCAGCTCCCCTCGCGAGACGGCGCGCGCGCCGGCGGCGGTCTCCAGCACGACCAGCTGGTCGTCGGTCGAGACATTTCCCAGCAGCGCAACGACCAGAGCGCCGTCCGGCTGAGGCTGCCCCAGCCGCATGGCGTAGGCGATGGGCGTATCCAGACCCAAGCCGGACAGTGCGATCCTGCTCACCACGTCGGTGGCGGTACCTGACCGGCCTTGTGCCTCCGCAACAGCAAAAGCTGCGCTTCGAGTCGTCGCATCCTCGGCGGCGAGCAAGTCCCCGAATCCGAATTGCCCGAGCGGATCTTCGGCTCCGGCCTCGAGCAGCCGGCTGATGCCGTCGTACACCTCGCCGTACACGCCTGACTCACTCACTTGAGGAGACCCAGCATGCGGCGCGCAATCGTGATCAGCTGCATCTCACGAGACCCGCCGTAGACAGTGACAATCTTGGAGAAGAGGTACTCCTGGGCGAGCAGCTGGTCATCGTCGGTCAGCGGGTTGACGGTGCTTTTCACGCCGTGGATACGGCTGAGCAACTCATACAGCTCCTGCTCCGACCGCGTCATCAAGAGCTTGACGAAAGCCGCCTCCGGTCCCAATTCGGCCCCCGACGCTTCCGCGATCAAACTGTGTGCAGCAACTGCTCGCAGTCCCAGGAGATCGACGAAGGTACGACCCAAATCGCGGTCATCACTGGCATCCGAGACGGCGACCGCTTGCTCGAACCGGGTCAGGAAATGACAGTGCCGGGGCCAAGCGAGAGTGCCGCGCTCGTAGCCGAGAAGGGTGAAGGCGACTGCCCAACCTCCGCCGATCTCGCCGATGACCTGCCGCACCGGCACCCGGACATCGTCGAAAAAGACCTCAGCCAGCTCATCAGTGCCGTTCGCCTGACGGATGCGGCGAACCTCGACACCGGGCTGCGTCAGATCAACGGCGACCATCGTCAGCCCGCGATGGCGCTCCTGCGGAGTACCGGTGCGCACCAGGACGATCGCCCGGCGGGCCCACCCCGCCCAACTCGTCCAGAGCTTGCGGCCATTGATGACGAGCTGCGGCTCGCCGTCGACATCTTCAAGCTGAGCGGTGGTCCGAAGCGAAGCCAGATCCGACCCCGCCTCCGGCTCCGAGAAACCTTGCGCCCACGCTTCGTCGCCCGACAGAAAAGACGGAATGACCTCGGCGGCGAACCCAGGATCGGCATAGCGCACCAGGGTGGGTGCAATGATTTCGAGGTGCTCGAAGTTGGCCGGCCCCGGCCAGCCACGCTGCGTGAGTTCCTCGTGCACGATTCCGCGATGAAGGATCGAGCCGCCGAGTCCGCCAACCCGGGTCGGCCATCCGTAGCGACCCCATCCGGCGTCGAACAGCAGGCGACGCATCTGCCGCGCTGCCGCCACCCGCTCGTCGAAGTCCGGCTTCGGCTGCATGAGCGGCGCCAGACAGGCCTCGGAACTGCTCAGCCAGGCGCGAAATGCGTCTCTGAAAACAGTCAGTTCAGCTTCAGCGAACGGACCCGAATCGTCGCCGGTGACGACCGGGTCCACCGGGTAGCTGGACTGTGAAATAGACATCGACATCAGAATAGGCTTTGCCCAGCGTGGGAACAAGCAACGACCTCAGCCCTCGCCCGGCATCACAAAGATTTCTTGACATCGAGTTCGAAATTAAAGAGACTGCGGTCACAATTGTGCTGTAATTTCCATCACGGGTTCCCGTGAATCCGTACACCCCCTTGCGCCACGACGGAGTGGAGACTCCCTTGCCTGTCAGCCAGTTGCAGCGTTCCAAGAAGGTCGGGGTGGTGGCCGTCGCGGCCACACTCAGCGTGTTCGTGGCGTCTTGTGGACGATCGAGCTCCTCGACACCGAGTGGTGGAACCAGCAGCAGCGCCTCTTCGGCCCAGCCGTCATCGAGTGGTTCAGCGGCGTCCGCGGGTGACTTCGGCACCCTCAAGAAGGTCTGCGCCCCCGGGCCGGGCACCGGCGGGTCAGGTCGTGGCATCAACGGCAAGACCATCAGGATCGGCGTGTTGGGCGACCCTGGCGCAGCCGCCGCGCCCGGACTCGGCCAAGAGTTCTTCGATGTCGCGGACGGATTTGCGAAGTGGTGCAATGCCGCCGGCGGCATCAACGGCCGGACGGTCGTCGTCGACCATCTGGACGCCAAACTCTTCAACGGCGCGGCCGAAGTGATCCAGGCCTGCCAGAACGACTTCATGCTCGTCGGCGGCGGGCAGGCGCTCGACGCCACTACGGTCAAGCCGCGCCTGGCCTGCAAGCTCGGGCAGATTCCGGCCTACACCGCCTCGCCAGAGAACACTGAGTCGGGTCTGCAGGTGACTCCGGTCGCCAGCCGGGCGTCGAAATATCCAGTCGGAGTGCTGCGATTGCTGGCCGCTGCCTACCCAGAGACCAAGCAGGGCCTTGGCATTGCCGGCAGCAGCCTGGCCTCCCTGGCGCCGCAGGGCTTGCGGGCCCAGGAAGCGTGGACCCGCATCGGCAACAAGGTCAGCACGCTGCAGCCCCGCCCAGCACTTGTGGACAACTACCGGCCCTACTTCGAACAGATGAAGCAAGCCGGGGCCAAGGCGGACTTCGAGATCGTGGCGCAAGACCCCAGCCCGATCTTCCAGGGCATGAACGACACCGGGTTCAAGCCACAATGGACGCTCTTCGGGCAGACCTTCTACTCACCGAAATCAGTAGCTGCAGCCAAAGCCGCGACCTACCTCCCGAACAGTTTCATCAACCTGTCCAACGTCCCGTGGGAGATGGCTGACCAGTTCCCGGTCGTGAAGCAGGCCGAAGACATCATGGCCGCCGGACCCGGCACCGCGGGCCTCGACTCGTTCTCCTCACTGGCGTTCAATTCCTGGACGTTGTGGGCCCAGTCAGCAACCGCCTGCGGGACCAACCTCACCCAGGACTGTGTGTTGCAGAAGGCCGGTTCGCATCCGGCATGGGACGCCGGAGGCCTCTTCCCGCCGGTCAACACCGACCCCAAGGCGGAGGACTACACCAACTGCACCCTGGTCATGAACCTGACCAAGAACGGTTGGGTCTACGACAAGAAGGTCACCCAGCCGAACAAGGGCATCTACAACTGCGGGGCCGACAACCTCATGAGCGTCAAGAGCTACGGCGGCTGAGCGCCTGAAGGCCGGCGACGCCCTTGAGTCAGACCGACCTGAGGGCGTCGTGATCGGCTGCGGCGGTGCCCAGTCGCTCGAGAAGGGTCGACGTGATCGCGGGGTCGACCTTCAAGGTGATCCCCCACAGATAGAACCCGTGCAGGATGCCACGGCGGATTCCTGACCAGGCCTCGTCGAAGGTGGGAGCGTCCGCTCCGGCGGCAGCAACGCATTCCAGGTAGTGCCGCAAGAGGTCCTTTTCGTGAGTACGCCGGTCTGCAACGGTCAACGCCGACGCGATGTGGTAGCCGACGTCCATGTACCAGGGTGCGCGTTGAGCGAGCTGCCAGTCGACAAAGGAAGGTCGCCCAGCACCATCCAGGTAGACGTTTCCGATGTGGGCGTCACCGTGAATGACCGACCAGGGCGTGGCCGACGTGACGTCAGCGGCCAAGGCCCGGTACGAGTCAACGAGTCGCTGAGCATCTCGAACCTCGTCGGGCACCCCTGCACCTATGGGGCCTTCGAAATTGCCTCGGATCTCGTTGATGCCTCGCGACTGCAGGTAGGAATCGAATCGCGGTGCCATCCAAGGCACGTCCGCGTACTGGGGCTGACCCCGAGTGGCGGCATGAAGCTTGGCGAGTTCCTCAAGGCTGCCTGCTGCCTGATCTGGCGTGTAGTCGCTCAGAGCATCAAGGAACTCCGCACCCTCGACCACGACGTCCTCGGTAATGATCACCCCGTGGAGAGTCGCCGGATCGACGTCGGCGTAGACGCTGCGCAGCGTCCGCATGCCGGTGAAAGCGGCGACATCGCGATAGAAGTAGGCCTCGGGCACGCCCGCGGTGCGGGCGCTCCATCCGATCTCGGTGAAGTAGCCCTTGCCGCAAAGATCCGCCGACAGCCCGTCGGGCTGGCGGCCGGCGCATTCGATGCGAAAGCGTGCGTTCGTCGCGACCCGGCTGATGACCGGGCCCGGCACCACGTCCGTGACCTCGATCCCCGGAAAGCGCCCGGAGAGCGCCGCCGTCAGCCAGGCCGGAGACTGAAGCTCTTCAAGTGTTTCGGGCACGTGCACGGTCATCTATGGCTCCCAGTGGAAGGTTGTCGGCTTAGTGAATGACAGCGCTTCGCAGCACCGGCATGGCCGGTGCCTGCCGGGTGTACAAGCCACGTCGTACCGCCCCAAGAAGCGCGTTGCGGGTGTCACGTGGATCGAGCAGTTCATCGAACCCAAGATTTTCGGCTGAACGATACGAGGCTGCCAGTTCGGTATCGCGCAGCCGCTGCGCGTATTCGGCGTCGGCACTCACCGCTGAACTCTGGGCGGCGGCTCCCATCGCGCCGAGGGTTGCCCCCGGATAGCCGAAGGAGGCTGTTTGACCATCGAAACCGGCGAGTGCCATCACCATCGACCCGAAGCCGTAGGCCTTGCGCATCGTGAGGTGAACCTTGGGCGACGTGGCCATGCTCTGGGCGGCAAACATACGGGCCCCGCTACGCAACACCCCGGCCCGTTCGGAGCGGGTACCAGGCAACATCCCGGGGTTGTCCGCCAGAAAGACCAGCGGCAGATGGAAGGCGTCAGCGACCGAGATGAAGCCGGCGGCCTTATCTGCCGCATCGGCATCGATCGCGCCCGCCATCACGCGGGGCTGGTTCGCCACGATCGCCACCGGCTCGCCGCCCAGATGGGCTAGCGCACACACGATGGCCTTGCCGAAGCCGGCCTGGACCTCGAACCAGTCGCCCCGGTCAACGATGACGTCGAGGACCCGTCGCATGTCGTACACCTGCCGGCCGTCCCGTGGCACCAGCTTCAGCAGCTCCGGTGTCAGGCGCGGAGCGTGATCTTCCTCGCTCGGATGGGCAGCTGGGTAGGACCAGGCACTGGACGGGAAGTAGGACAGGTAGCGGCGGATCTGCGCGAGCGCGTCTTCGTCGTCGCTGGCCACGTTGTGAACCAGGCCGCTGGCGACAGCCACCGATGGTCCGCCGAGCTCTTCCTTGGATACGTCCTCGCCGGTCGACGCTTTGACGACAGGCGGACCGGCCGTGAAGATCGCCGCCGCCTTGGTCATGATGCAGAAGTCGGCCATCGGAGCGATGAGTGCCCCGTGCCCGGCGGAAGGACCCATGACACCGCAGACGACCGGCACCTGCCCGGAGCACCTGGCCTGCATGATCAGGTCGACCGGCGACCTCCCCCGACTCCCCTCCTCCGGGCGGAACCCGGCCCCCTCGAGCAACATGATGAGGGGAACCTTCTGGGCCAGTGCCAGTTCGGCGATCCGATAGCGCTTGGAGTTGCTGGCGGCGCCGATGGTCCCGCCGAGGGTGGTGAAATCCTCGGCTCCGACCATCACCGGACGGCCGTCCACCTCGCCGTAGCCGGTGACGATCGCGTCGGCAGGGATCTCGCCGCCGGCCATCGTCCCGATCTCCTGGAAGCTGCCGTCATCAAGCAGGGTGGCGATGCGAGCCCGGGCGTCGGACTTTCCCGCGCCCCGGTGCCTGGCCAGGCGTTCCGGTCCCCCCATCGCCTGGCTGGCGGATCGACGTTGATCGAGGTCGTCGAGTGTCGCTTGCCAGCCGTCCTGGCTGAGTCCGGTCACGTGGTGACCCTCCGTCCGCTTGAGTTACAGCCAGACGATAGACACCCCCGTTGGCTAGCGGCTGCGTGACCTCATGGCTTGGAGGTTGGCGCGGAACTCAGCGGTGTCGAAGGACTGGGATTCATGCTCGAACGCCTGCTCCGCATCTTCGGCAAGACGCCGCCGCAGCGGAGCATTCAGCATGGCCTTCGTCTCGCGCAGCGCCTGCGGTGGGAGGGCGGCCAGCCGAGCCGCGAGCTCCATGGACCTCTCGACCGATGTCCCGGTGGCGACCACCTCGTTGGCGAGTCCAAGGGCGAGTGACTCTGCCGACGAGATACGCCCGCCGAGGAAGACGAATTCCTTCACCTTTTGCAGCGACATCTGAGCGGTCCACGTGAAGACGGCTCCGTCGGCGGCAGCGAGTCCCAGCGAGACATGAGGATCGCTGAAATACGCCTGCTCCTCCATCACCACCAGGTCACATAGTGACGCCAGGCTGCAACCCAGCCCCACGGCCGGACCGTTCACGGCCGCGACGATGGGCACCGGGAAGGCGGCGACCGCTTGCACCAGTTGGGAGGCTTCAGCGAGGATCTCCGACCTCAGCTTCGGGTCATCCGACATGGCCTGCAGCAGCGGCAGGTCTCCTCCCGCCGAGAACGCCTTGCCGGCGCCCGTCAGGACGGCGGCACGGAGGCGGCTGTCGGCGGAGAGTTCGCCCCAGACATGAGCAATCGCCCCGTGAAGCTCGGCATTTGCCGCGTTCAGAGCCGCCGGCCGGTTCAGGGTGATCACCGCCACTGGGCCTTCCCAGGCGATGGTCAGTACCTCACCAATGCCACTGCTCATATCAGGGTCACCCAACTTGTGTTGATTTTGACATCGGCCCATATAACCTCAGCAGGCTACACCGCAGTAGTCGGTGGGAAAACCGCGGGTCGCGGTCCTATGCTCGCCCTGACCGAATCACCTGGGAGTGGATACGCGTGGCATTCAAAGACATCGGGGCTCTTCGCGGAACCGACGAGGGCCTCAACCACCAGATAGCCGACACCTTTGCCACGGTTGCCGAGTCCGACTTGGCCTGGACCGAGAAGATCTGGGGGTCGCTGGCCCGGACCGACGGCACGCTGCAGGTCGATCTCGGGATCGGCAAGTACCACAACCGAGGCATCATCGACGGGTTTGCCGGTGTGTCCCGAGGACGGGAGCAATGGACCGTTCGCGGCAGCCGTGAACTGCATACCGCACCTGAGCAGACAAGCATCGGTCCGATTCACTACGAGATCATCGACCCCTTGAAAAAGGTCCGTTTTCGACTCGAGCCGAACGACGAGCAACCCATCTCCTTCGACCTGACGATGACGGCGGTGACACCTCCCTTCTTCGAGGAACGCAACCTCGTCCGCAATCGCGTAACGGGCCGCATCGACGTCAACGTCATCCGCTATCACCAGGGCGGCTGGGTCTCCGGAACGGTCACGGTCGACAGTGAAACCCACCAGGTGAGCCCGGACGAGTGGTTCGGCTTCCGCGATCACTCCTGGGGAGTCCGGCAGGCCGTCGGCAATCCTGCAACAGATCTCATGTCCGCGCCGACACCGGCCCGCACGCCATCCTCACGCGGGGCGATGAAGTGGAGCCCCTCCTTCTTCCGGCGGCCCGACGGGACCTACTACGAGACGGCCATCTTTCTCACCGAAGGCGCCTGGGACTACAGCTCCGCGTACATCAACGACGCCGACGGCAGTCAGGCACATGTCCGCAGCGTCGAGCCACGCATCAGTTACGACCCGCGCACCCGGTTCGTCAAAGGCGGGGAACTGCGACTCACCATGGACTCAGGTGACGTGCGCGTCATCGAGGTTGAAGCCCTCGGAGACTCTGGTTTTTTCCTGAGGACCGCCGGCTACGGCAAGTGGGCTGGTCACATCCACGGAGCCTGGAAGGGGCCCCTGCACATCGACAGCGAGTACATCGCTGACTGCTGGGACGACGAGCACTTGCGGTCCCTGGGCCAGTTTCGTGACACCCCGATCCGCGTTCGGGAAGGCGACGCGGTGGGATACGGAATCATGGAGAGCATCATCGGGGGCGTCTGGCCCGAGCTCGGTCTGACGGCGGAGTCAGATCACAAGGTGTCCTACAGCTGACGTTTATTGCGGCCGGCTTCAGGCCGGTTTGGTGGACTTACCGGCGCCGGACCGGTGCGTTCCGCGAGGCGCAACCCGTCGACGCTTTTCGGTGGTGTCGTGTGTCTGGCTGTCCGGCTTCAACCCCAAGGCGTTTCCCCAGAGCACCGTCAGCTGCTCCACCGCTTCGTCGAAGTGGTAGTCGCGATATCCCTGCACGAGCCACAGCTCCGCGAAGCGACCGACCATGGCTCCAAGCGCGTCCGCCGCGATGGCAGGGTTCAGCCGGCGATCGACCAGGCCGTCCTGCTGCAGCCGCAGGATCGCCTTCTCGGCTCGCTCGACGAAGTGCTTCATGGTGGCCATCCGCGCGGCATTCACGTGGTCGTCGTAGCGCGAGACCTGCTCGATCACGCCCATCAGAGCGGCTTCGTCGTGGTAGCGCTCGAGGTAGCGGCGGTTGGCCTTGCGGATGCGGTCCCAGGGCGAGTCATCGGGTGACGACGCTGTCGAGAGGTCCTCCGACGGAGCCGTCAGCCGCTCCTCCTGGGCCTCGGCGACTTCGCGGAAGATCTGCTCCTTGGAATCGAAGTAGTGGTAGAAGGAGCCGGGCGCGAGCTGCGCGGTCTCCGCGATATCGACGATGCGTGCCTCGAGGAAGCCGTCACGTTCGAACACGATCTTGGCCGCTTCCAGCAGGCGACCACGCGTCTGAATGCCCTTACGCGAGCGAGGAGGACCGGCCCGAAACTGCGGCTCGGATTGCTCAGCCGAACGGGGTCTAGCGGAGGTCATGGGCCGTCCCTTCCCACCTCGCTCGGGGCGTGTCTCCTGCCGATGCAAGAACTTGACGCTGAACCCAGCGCCACCCAGAATATCGAAATCGAGTACGACGTCAAAAATCATCGCTCGAGTCGGGAGTTGACGCTGTTCTGATCGCCACCGACACGCCCGACGAGGACATCCAGCAGCTCCGCGATGCGCTGCGCCGCGCTCTCGGCACCACCAAGGAAAGCCTGGCTCCGACGCTCGCGACCGACTGGCGCGATGGGTGGCAAGCGATGGCCGAGCTCGGAGTCACTGCGTTTTGCGTCCCGGAGGACAGGGGCGGATTCGGTCTGCGGGTTGACGTGGCCGCCGCAGCGGCAATGGAGCTGGGCGCTGCCCTCCACGCCGCTCCCTACGCGGGACTGACCGCCGCCGCCCATGCCCTTGCATACGAGGACGATCCCCGCGCGCAAGACCTGCTGTCGGACGTCCTTGCCGGTGACCGGATCTGCTCCTTCGGCTACCTGGGGCGCGAGGGCACCGTTGCCCGGCTGATCGACGGTGCCCCCGAGTCGGACGCCATCGTGCTGGTTGACCGTTCAGGCGGACTGCTGCTGCTGGCCGAGCCGAGTCACTGGACCGCGGCTTCGACGCACCGTGACGGATTCGATGTCAGCAGACAAAGTGGCGACATTGCCGTCAATCCCGGCGCCGGCCTACGCCTCCATTCGGCGGGCGTGGCGGATGAGCTGTTTCGGCTGCTACTCGCGGCCGACGCGGTGGGCGGCGTGCAACGGGTGCTGGACCGAACCGTCGCTTACGCAGGCCAGCGGAAGGCCTTCGGCCGCCCGATCGGTGGCTTGCAGGCGGTGCAGCACCGGCTGGTCGACCACAGCGTGCGCGCTCGCGGCATGGCGCTGCTCGTTGCCGAGGCAGCCCGGCTGCTGGCCTCCGCTGCGCCCGATGCACCGCGGTTCGTCGCGATGGCGGAGGTGAGCGTCAGCTCAGGTGCTACCCACATCCTGCATGACCTGCTGCAGCTCACCGGAGCCATCGGCTTCACGTGGGAGTACGGCCTTCACTACTACGAACGCCGCGTGCACCACGACGCGAGACTCGCGGCGAACCCCCGAGCCGCGGTGCAGTCACTGGCCTACCTCGAGGAGTGGGCACGTGCCAACTGAGATCGCCGTCTTCCGTGAGCACGTGCGTGCCTTCGTGGCCGAGCACGGCGTGCGGATGCAGGGCGAAGGCGTCCGGGTCCCGCGCGACCCGGACGAGGAGCGGGCGATACGAGGCTGGCTGCGTTCGTTGTACGCCGCCGGATACCTCGGAGGCGGCTGGCCGCCGGAGTGGGGCGGTCGCAGCGATCACGTACCCATGCATGACCTGGTCTTGATGGAGGAGCTGATCCTCGGCGATGCCTACCGCCCGTTGGACCAGGTGATGATGGCCAGCCACGCCCTCCTGGAATTCGGGACGCCAGCCCAGAAAAGCCAGTACCTGCCGCGCATCCGCAACGGCGAGGACATCTGGTGCCAGCTGTTCAGTGAGCCGGATGCGGGCAGCGACCTTGCCTCGCTCCGCACGCGGGCGGTGCTCGACGACGATGACTTTGTGGTGACGGGACAGAAGATCTGGAGCACCGACGCGCAATGGGCGGACATGGGGCTGCTGCTGGCCCGGACCGATCCGTCCGTCGACCGCCACGCGGGCATCACGGCGTTCGTGGTGCCGATGAACCTGCCCGGCATCGAGGTCAGGCCCATCCGGGAGATGACCGGATTCGCTGAGTTCTGCGAGGTCTTCCTCGACGGTGTCCGCCTGAGAGCTGAGCACGTAATAGGCGACGTCAACGACGGCTGGCGAGTCGTGACGTCAGGGCTCGCCTCCGAACGGGCCTTCGTCGGCGCGAATGCCGTGCAACTGGAGCGGATGTTCACCGACCTGGTGGCTCTCGCCAAGACAGCACGTCAGCCTGACGGCACCGCGGCGATCGAGCACGAAGACGTCCGAGCTCAGCTCGCTGACGCACGCGTGCGGGTGGAGGAAGTCAAGCTGATCGTGCGCGACACCGTCGATCGAATTCTGGTCGACAACGAGCATCCCAGCGATGGTCCCGTCGCCAAGCTTGCTTACACAGAGACGAATGTCGCGCTCTGCGAGCTTGCCCTGGAGCTGATCAGTTCCTCGACCTCCATTGACGAAACGGGATCTGAGGTCGCGGACCGTTGGCACCACAATTTCCTCTGGTCGCGCGCACTCACCGTTTCCGGCGGCGCATCGGAGGTCATGCGCGGGATCATCGGCCGCCAACTTCTCGGACTACCCAGGGCGTGAGGACGCGATGAGCCAGCACACCGACGATGACGTCGAGATCCGTAACCTGCTTGCGCAGTACTGCCTGACACTTGACTTCGATGATGTCGAGGGCTGGGTGAGCCTGTTCACTCCGGATGCCGAATACCAGGTGTACGGGCGCACGTTTCGCGGGCACGACGGCCTGCGCAAGATGATGTCCGCCGCGCCCGGTGGCCTGCATCTCGGCGGCCCGCCGGTGGTCAGGATCGACGGAGACCGGGCCGAGACGCTGCAGAACCTGCTCTTCATCGAACGCACCACCGACGAGATGCGCCGTTCGGTCTACGACGACGTCCTCGTGCGTACTGAGAACGGCTGGCGCATAAAGTCGCGGCGCTGCCGTTTCATCGTCAAAGACGGGCTGAGCGACCGGCCCGACAGGTAAGCCGGATGAGTCCGCTAGACAGGAACGGTCACATCCACGTTCATCAGCCGCGCGAGGTTGCCACCCATGATCTTGGCGATCCGCTGCTCCGAGGCGCCCTCAAGCGCGGCGAGGTAGCTGCGCGGCTCGGCCAGACCCTCCGGGTGCGGGTAGTCGGACCCGAACAGGACCCGGTCCTCGCCAAGCACGTCCGCCAGGGCGTTGAGGTCCTCTTCCCAGAAGGGGCTCACGTGGATACGCGCCTTGATCTGCTCGACCGGGTCTTCCTGGAAGTCCTGCGGCCGCTTCTTGTAGATGTCCTTGAGCGACTTCATCAGCGGTTCCACCCAGCTGCTGCCGTTTTCGATGACGGCGACCTTCAAATCCGGGAACCGCGAAAGCGTGCCGTGGCAGACCAGGGAGGCCACCGCGTCCTCGACCGGACGCCATGAATGCAGCATCCGGAAGGCGGCCGTCTGGAAGGGCAGCATCTCGCCGTCGCCGCCGATCCACTCGTTCGTGTAACGGTCGTATCCGCTGTCCGAGGAATGCAGGGCGACGAGGATGTCCTTCTCAACGACCTTCTCCCAGAACGGGTCGAATTCCGGGAGTGCGAACGAGCGCGGCCCGCGGTAGCCCGGCACCGGAGCCGGGCGGATCAGCACCACGCGGGCGCCGCGCTCGACAACCCATTCGAGCTCCTCGATCGCCTTCTCGACGATGGGCAACGTGATGACCGGTGTCGCGAAGACGCGGTCCAGATTTTCGTAGTTGAACTGCCAGACCTCGTGCATCCACTCGTTCAGCGCATGAATGACGGCGTGCGTCGCCTCCGGGTCGTCGCGCAGGCGCTCCTCGACCAAGCTGGCCAGCGTCGGAAACATCAGCGTCCGGTCGACCCCCTGCTGATCCAGCAGCTCCAGGCGCGGCGCCGGCTCGCGGAAGGCAGGAATGGCCCGCATCGGCTCACCGAAGATCTCGCGGGCGCTCTTCCCCTCGGGATTGCCCTTGCGGTAGTAGTCCTCCTGGGCGCCGGGACGCGCGACCACGTCAAACGTGGGGTTGGGGATGTACTCGCTGATCCGGCCCTTGATGGCGATCTTGGTCCGGCCGTGAACGTCGACGTAGTCAACAACCCGCTTGTAACGCGCAGGAAGGTGCCGCGTCATCGCTTCCTGGGTCTCGTACATGTGGTTGTCAGCGTCGAAGATCGGGATGTGGCTGCTCACCGTCATACCCAAAAAGGTAGAGGTCTTCGACTCCGACGTCAATATTGTAATTCCGGCCGGAGATGGGCGAATCGTGGCATGACCTCCGCAGCGAAAAGCTCCAGCGTCTCGGTGCTGGCACGGTCGTGCGTGATGAAGACGAAAGCGGAGAATCCCGCGTCTACCAGCTGGGCAATCCGGTCGCCCACCTGCTCGGGTGTCCCCGTGAAGCCGCCGGACTCCAACCCGTAGCCCTCCATGCCAAATCGTCTACGCGCGAGCGCCATCACCTCGTCCAGCCGCTCGTGACGGCCCAATGCCAGCACCCCTTCGACCGAGCGACGAACGGATCGCGGATCCCTGTCGATCCGGTCACACTCCGCCTCAAGGACACGCATCAGGGGTTCGATGCGGTCCAACGCGTAGGTCGGAACGTTCCACACGTCGCCATAGCGCGCGACCAGCGGCAGGGTGAGCTTCGGTCCGGCGCCGCCGATGTGGATCGGGGGGTGCGGCCGCTGGACCGGCTGCGGAAGGTTCGGAAGGTCATGCACCTGATAGTGCCGACCCTCAAAGGTCGTCACGGGCTCGGTGAACATGCGCGTGACGATCTCGAGCGCCTCACCCAGCCGCTCGCTTCGCTCGGTGACGCTTCCCCACTCCATCCCGGCTTGACGGTGCTCCTCCTCCACCGACCCGCTGCCGATCCCGAACTCGACCCGGCCGTCTGAGATGACATCGAGCGTCGTCGCCATTTTTGCGAGCAGGGCCGGATGCCGGAAGTTGTTGCAGTTGACGAGATGACCGACCCGCAGCCGGGAGGTGCGGGCAAGCAGGGCGGAGGCGAGGGTCCAGGCCTCGAATGAGGGGACGTTGGGCAATCCAGGCGCATACAGGTGGTCGTAAAGCCAGAAAGAGTCATAGCCGAGACGTTCGCACTCGACCGCCCGTTCCAGCAGATCGAGGAAACCGAGCGCGACCTGCGGCAGGTAAATGCCAAACTCGAGACGACTCACCCCTGCCGGGGCTGCGTCCATCGCCTCCACCATGCGGCGCATCATAGGTTCGCCGCAGCTATAGTTCATCGCATAGTCGATATCGACGTCGACTATGAAAGCTAGGAGCCCGCCGATGGCTGCCGTCGCGACCGAGCACGGGATCAATGTGCTCGACCCGCAGTTCTACGTCGACCCGTGGGACGCCTATCGCTGGCTTCGCGATGAGGCACCGGTGTACTGGGATCCAATCCAGCAGCTGTGGGCGATCTCGCGCTACGACGACCTGCGAGCGGTGGAGAAGGACGGCGAGCGCTACTCCTCCTTCTACGGGTCACGGCCACACATCGATCAGCGTGACGACACGTCAATGATCAACCTGGACAATCCGGCTCACCAGGAGCAACGCGGCCCGATCATTCGGCGGTTCACGCCGCGCGGCGTCAGCAGCCACGAGGAGCATGTGCGGGCGCTCGTCACACAGATCCTCGACGAGGTGACGCCGCTCGGAGAGTGCGAGGCGATCGAGGCGATCGCCTCGCGGCTGCCCGCGATGATGATCGGCGAGATACTCGGCTACCCCGCCGACATGTGGGAGAGCGTCCGCTACTGGTCTGAGCAGGTCATGCTGCTGGCCGGCCAGACCTCTCCTACCGGCCCACCGCACCTGACGGATCCCGGGATCGTCCCCGTCATGACGGATTGGCTCAAGGTCACGAATGCGCTCATCGAGCAGCGCCGGGCGGATCCCCAGGATGATCTGATCTCGTTCTGGGCGCACACCCAAGGCTGGGACACCAAGCATGTGCTCGATGAGACGATCCTCGTGCTCGATGGCGGAGCCGAGACGACCCGCACCGTCATCGGATCGATGATCCGCGACCTCGCCCTCTTGCCCGATCAGCGTGCCCTCCTGGTCGAGCAGCCCGAGTTGCTCGACTCGGTCGCAGTCGAGGAGTTCATCAGGTGGGTATCGCCCATCTCGAACATGCGACGCACCGCCACCGTCGACCATGAGCTCCACGGTCAGCCCATTCGCGCCGGCGAACAGCTGCTGCTGCTCTACGGGGCCGCGAACCGCGACCCACGCGTCTTCGACGACCCCGAGGTCCTCGACGTGGCGCGTACGAACAACCCGCACGTCGCGTTCGGGTTCGGGACCCACCTCTGCCTAGGGGCGCACCTTGCTCGCCTCGAGATCCGGGTCATGTTTCAGGAGCTGCTGCGTCGAATGCCGGACTGGGAGCTGGTCGATGCGCAGGAGCCGAAAATCATGCCGGCGACCTTCGCGCGCTCCTACGACCGCGTCCGCATTCGATTCACCCCAAGCCAGCCGTGATCGAAGGCGACGTCCAAGGCCAGCTCGGAGCGTGGCTCCGAACCCAGATCCCCAACATCGATGACGCCTGGGTCGAAGGGCTCGGTCGGGTGGATTTCGGCCACTCCGCGGAGATGTTGATCCTGACGGCAGCCTGGCGGGCAGCCGACGTGGAACGCCGTCAGGAGGTGGTGCTGCGGCTGAGCCCGCCGCCTCCCGGTCTGCTCGAGCCCTACGACTTGCGTCGCCAGTTCGACATCTTGCGTGCCCTGGAGCCGACGCCGGTGCGGGCCCCGCGGGCGATCTGGATCGACGAGACCGGCGACGTTCTCGGCCGGCCGTTCTATGTCATGGAGCGTCTGGCGGGCGAGGTCTACGAGCGGGAGATTCCGCCGCATCTCAAGGACTCCCCCGGGCGGATAGCGACCATGTCCGAGCATGCCTTCGATCAGATCATCGCCATCCACCAGGTCGATCTCACGGCTACGGGCCTGGACTCGCTCGGAGACGGCCACGACTACCTCGGTCACGAACTCGACCACTGGGCGGCGCAAATGCACCGCTGGCAGCGCGGGGCACTCCCGGCTCTGGAGCGGCTCTTGAGCGCTCTTCGCGTCGGTCAGCCTGACCCCTCCCCCACCGTCACGCTGGTGCATGGCGACGCGAAGCCCGGCAACTTCGCGTTCGTCGACGACGACGTCACGGGCGTCTTCGACTGGGAGATGGCCGCCGTCGGCGACCCCCTTGCCGACCTCGGATGGGCCGAGATCACCTGGCGGATGACGACAATTTTCGCCGGTTTACCGCCTTCGCATTTCGACGGTCTCTTAGCCCGGTACGAACGAACCACCGGCACGATCGTCCATAACAGGCAGTGGCACTGCGCCTCCCAGGCATTCAAGATGGCGGTCATTCTGCTGGTCGGCGGGATGCTCTTCGATCAAGGGTTCAGCGACGATCTGCGCTACGCCGACATGGCGATGGGCGTTCCCTGGATCACCCAGCTCGGGCTGACCGCCTTGGGCATCAACGAGGAGCTTGACTCCGGCCCGGTCACGGCGCGTCCGGAACGCGTCGCCGCCGTTCGCGCCCTGACGCGATGAGCCGTATAAGACACTGAGCGCCTGCGTCGTCAGGTGAGCGATCTGGACCGGGAGCACCTCATGTACATCGGAGACCACGCCAAGACCAAGCCCGACGAACTGGCCGTCGTCATGTACCCATCGGGCGCGCGGTATTCATGGCGCGAGCTCTACGAGCGCTCCACCCGGCTGGGCAACCTGTTTCGCAGCGCGGGACTCCGCGAGGGCGACCACGTAACGGTCTACGCGTACAACCACTTGCGGTACTACGAGGCCGCCTGGGCGGCGATGAACGCGGGCCTCTACCTCACGCCGGTCAATGCGCACTCGCCACTCGACGAGGCCGAATACGTGGTGAACGACTGCGGCGCCCAGGTACTGATCGTCGCTGACAGCACGGCAGAAGTCGCTGAAGAACTGGTGGCCCGCACGCCTGGGGTCCGCCTCCGGCTGTCGCTCGACGAGACGCGGGGAAGCTACGTCGGAATCGACGAAGCGGTCGCTGGTCAGCCGACGGAGCCAACGGGTCCGGAACGGCGGGGAACGTTCATGTTCTACAGCTCGGGAACCACCGGTAGACCGAAAGGCATCAAGCCGCCGTTGCCCAACACACCCGCAGCCGCAGGCGACCCCATCGGCCTGGGTTTCAGCCGCTTCAGCGTCGGTCCGGATCCGATCTACCTCTCCCCTGCCCCGCTGCACCACGCGGCCCCGTTGCGCACCTCGATGGGCGTCATGGAGGCTGGAGCGACGGTCGTATGTCTCGAACGGTTCGACCCTGAAAGCGCATTGGCCGCGATCGAAGCGCACCGCGTCACGTCCTCGCAATGGGTACCGACGATGTTCATCCGGATGCTCAAACTCGATCCCGCCGTCCGCACCCGGTACGACCTCTCCAGCCTGCGCACCGCGGTGCACGCTGCAGCACCGTGCCCCGTCTGGGCGAAGCAGCAGATGATCGAGTGGTGGGGGCCGATCATCGACGAGTACTACGCGGGCAGCGAGAACATCGGATCGACGTGGATCACCAGCGATGAATGGCTGGCCCACCGGGGGTCGGTGGGCAAGTCGGCCTTCGGCGGCGTCCACATCTGCGACCCTGACGGCAACGAGCTTCCCATCGGCGAGGACGGGCTCGTCTACTTCGACGCCACGCCCGGCAGCGAGTTCGAGTATCACGACGCACCTGAAAAGACCGCCGGGGTCTGGCATCCGCGTGAGCCCTGGCGGACCCTGGGCGACATCGGACACGTCGACGCCGAGCAATACCTCTACCTCTCCGACCGGGCCAGCTTCATGATCATCTCAGGCGGCGCCAACGTCTACCCGCAGGAGATCGAGCAGGTGCTGGTCGAACATCCAGGCGTGGTCGACGTCGCGGTCGTCGGCATCCCGGACGAGGACTTGGGCGAGGTGGCACTCGCGATCGTGCAGCCGACTGACCAAGCCGAGGCTGACCAGCTGGTCCGCGAGCTGCGTGACATCTGCCTCGCCAAGCTCTCCCGTTACAAGGTGCCGGCCCGCTTCGAGCTGCGTGACACGCTTCCCCGCGGCGAGGACGGAAAGCTGCGAAAGAAGCCGTTGCGAGACGAGTACTGGGCTGACTCGACCCCGTCCAAGCCCGTGCCCGCCGAGTAACGGATTGATCTCGCCAGACTTGACATCGGTATCAACACTGCCAACGATGCGCAGACGATCGAGTCGGCGGCCGAGGTCTGTGGAGACAATCAATGACGATGTCCAGTGCCAAGCGGGCGGTAGCTGCTACGGCCGTGGTGATGATCGCTGCGGTCGGGTGCGGCAGCTCGTCGAAGTCGAGCAGTAGCCCGAGTACTGGTCCCAGCTCGAGCTCCGGCGCAGGCGGCGGTGGAGCCGAAAAGACCGTGAAGATCGGTGTGCTGACCGACATCACCGGCCCGGGTGCGTCGGGAAACAAGACGACCGTCCAAGGCGTCAAAGCGGGCGCCGTCTACGCGGCCCGCCAGGGCTACAAGATTGAGTACGTGGTCGGCGATTCCGCCACCAACCCGGCGACCATCCTGTCCGCCGCGCAGAAGCTGGTAACCCAGGACCACGTCGCCGCCGTGATCGGGGTTGGCGCCGTCACGTTCGGTGCCACGACCTATCTCGCGGCCCAACACATCCCGGTGATCGGTGCCGCCCAGGACGGTCCCGAATGGCAGACCCTGAAGAACACCTTCGCCGTCACCGGTGCGATCAACCAGACGATCGTGACCACCACCAATGGCGACTTCTTCAAGTCCCAGGGCGTGACGAACGTCGGCAGCCTCGGCTACGGTATCTCCCCGCTGTCCGCCGAGAGCGCCAAGGGCACTGCCGAATCGGCAAAGCACGCCGGGCTCAAGGTCGGCTACGTCAACGCCAACTTCCCGTTCGGCAGCACCGACGTGCAGCCCGTCGCGTTGGCGATGAAGAGCGGCGGGGTGGATGGATTCACGTCGGCAACCGACCCGAACACCTCGTTCGCACTCATCACGGCACTTCGCCAGGCAGGCGTAGACCTCAAGGCTGCCCTCCTGCCGACCGGCTACGGCAGTGACACGACGCAGGCCGGCCCCGGCGCTCTGAACGCCGCCCAGAACGTCTTCTTCGGACTGCAGTACGAGCCCATCGAAATGCAGACCGCCGCGACCAAGCAGTTCGCCAGCGACCTCAAGAGCGCCGGTGTCAACGACCAGGCAACCCTCGCCGAGTACCACGGCTATGCCTCAGTGGGTCTGCTCGTCCAGGCCCTGAAGGCCACCGGCGGCAAGGCGACTCCCGCCGCCATCCAGACCGCCCTGGAGGGCATCCATACCTGGGACGGTCTCGGCCTGTTCGGCGGCCGCAAGATCGACATCAATGATCGCAGCGCTAACCCGGGCGGCGTCGACAACTGCACGTGGGTCACCAAGCTCGAGGGCTCGAAATTCACCCTCGTCAAGGGCTCGGACCCGATCTGCGGCTCCGTTATCCAGGGAGTGACCATCTCCGCCAAATGACCCCCGAGTCAGAGCTCCGCAAGTAGCCGCCGCAGCAGCGGCACGTGCAAGACCAGGTCGTCCGGATGGTCCGGCGCCTTCTGGAGTCCGAAGGCGACGCTGCGCAGGGTGGTGCGGACGGAGATGATGCCAAAGCGCAACGCTGCGAGCGCCTCGAACCACGCCAGATCCAGCAAGGTGCGGCCGGCGAGCGACTCGTAGGTCGCCACTGCCTGCTCTCGCACGAACAGCTCGGGGATTCCAGGCGTGCCGTACTGCTCGGCCAGCCCCTGGAAGAAGGCATGAAAGAAGGTCATCCAGCCGAGGTCGACTTCTGCCGGACCCACGGTGGCCATCTCCCAGTCCAGCACGGCAGCGGGAGCGAAGTCGCGGTAGATGATGTTGCCGATCCGGCTGTCTCCCCAGTTCAGGCAGGTGTAGTCGGAGGCGGGCATCGTCTCCGTGAGGACTTCGAACGCATGCTCGAGCGCGGGCACCGCCGTTCCCTCGTTCGCCCACTCGTAGTAAGCGCGTTGGAAGGCCAGCTCGCGGGCGAGCGGCGTATCACCCCGGCCGTCGCGGCGAAGAAACTCCGTCGCGACGTCGTCCTCGATTTTGTGCAGCTCCACCAGGACGCGGATCGACGATTCCTCAAGCCGGCGTCGCTCCTGCTCCGAACCTTCCGCCAACCAGCCGCCGAACACGTACGGCGGGTTGTCGCCCGGTACCACCCCCTCTACGGCTTCGAGCAGCAGGAACGGCGCACCCAGCCACTCATCGGACGCCTCGAGGTGGACGACAGTTGGCACCGGCAACGTTGTGCGCTTCTGCACCAGCTGCATCACCCGCTGCTGATAGCCGAGGTCGTAATCCGGGAAGGTGGGAAACGGTGAGTCCGGCCCCGGTGCCAGCCGGGCCACGAGCGGCTGGCCTGCCAGGCTGAAGAGAATCGTCTCGTTGGCCATACCGCTGGCGGGGGAACGAACGTCTGTGACCGGGCCCCGACCCGACGCCGCTGCCCAGCGTGCGAGCGCAGCAGCGACCTCCTGGATCGAACGACGCCACGGCGGCGCGATGGCCTCGTGACCCTCACTCATCGCGAGACCTCCTGCCGGACCGGGACACATCGGCACCCTAGCCGCGCCTTCAACGCCGGCGACGACCAGCGCGCAGGGCGGTGTTGCGACAACGCGGCTCAAGTACTAGTCTCGACGTCGACGTCAATATTCAGCCCGGCGCTCGCGCGCAACCAAAGGCAGGAGGCTCCATGCCGTCTCGACAGCTCGATTTCCCGGTGTTCGACGCTGACAACCACATGTACGAGACCAAGGAAGCGTTCACTCGCCACCTCCCGCGCGAATACGAAGGCCTCATCAAGTACGTCGAGGTGAACGGCCGGACCAAGATCGCGATCCGTAACGTCATCTCCGATTACATCCCGAACCCCACCTTCGAAGTGGTCGCGGCTCCAGGAGCTCAGGAGGAGTACTTCAAGAGCGGCAACCAGGAGGGCAAGACCCACCGGGAGATCCTCGGCAAGCCCATCAAGGCGCTGCCGGCCTTCCGGGATCCGGCCGCCCGCATCGAGATCATGAACGAAATGGGCCTGGACGGGGCGCTCATGTGGCCCACGCTGGCCAGCCTCCTCGAGGAGCGGCTCAGTGACGATCCCGTCGCGACCCACGTCGTCATTCACGCCCTGAACCAGTGGATGCATGACGACTGGACGTTCAACTACGAAAACCGCATCTTCCCGACCCCGGTGATCAACCTGGGCATCGTCGAAGAAGGAATGAAGGAGCTGGACTGGGTCCTGGAGCGGGGGGCACGCGTCGTGCTGATCCGCCCGGCGCCGGTGCCCGGGATCTTCGGCCCGCGGTCGATGGCGCTGCCGGAATTCGACCCCTTCTGGGCGAAGGTTGCCGAGGCTGACATCCTCGTCGGCCTGCACGCCTCGGACAGCGGCTACCAGCGTTACGTCAACGAGTGGGAAGGCGTGCGGACCGGCGAAATGCTGCCGTTCAAGGGACGTTCGGCGTTCGCCCAGATCATGGGTCACTTCTCCCGCCCGGTCGTCGACACCGTGACCTCTTTGATTGCCCACGGTCTCTGCTCGCGCTTTCCGACGTTGCGCTTCTCCCCCGTCGAGAACGGCAGCAACTGGGTCCGTCCCCTCATGGAGGCGTTGGAATTCGGCTACTCCTTCTCCCCCACGGACTTCGAGGAGGACCCGGTCGAGGTCTTCAAGCGCAACTTCTACGTGCATCCCTTCCACGAAGAAGACACCGCCGGTCTCTGCAAGCTGATCGGCTCGGATCACGTCGTCTTCGGCTCGGACTGGCCGCATCCGGAAGGCCTCGCCGACCCCATCACCTTCGTCGACGAACTGGCAGGACTGCCCGACGAGGACATCCGGAAGGTCATGGGCGGCAACCTCGCCCGGCTGCTGCACGCCGCCTAGCCCACATCCACGGTGGACGAACAGCAGCTGAGCAACCCAGGACAGATCCGGGCACGGGCGGCCGCAGAGCCGGACGAGCAGAGCTACTGGCACATCGGTCTCGACGGTCGCGAGACCGGTGTCAGCTGGAAATGGTTGGACGAACGTTCCAGCCAGGTGGCGGTAGAACTGGCCGCGCGCGGACTCGGATTCGGCGACAGGCTAGGGCTGGGCCTGCGCAACTCGCCGGAATTCGTGCTGAGCGTCTTCGCCGCCTGGAAGCTTGGCGCCGTGCCGATCCCGGTTCGCTGGGACGTCCCGGACTGGGAGCTGATACGGCTCAAGGAGGTCATCGACCCGCGGGTCTACCTGAGCACCGAGGACCTCCCCTGGATCGCAGAAAGCGCCGGCGGGCCGGTCCCTGACCTTCCGGACGTCGTATCGCCGCATGCACACGGCATCTGCAGCAGCGGATCGACGGGGACACCCAAGGTCATCGTCAGCTCGATGCCCGCCGCGTTCAACCCGATCCTCAGCACCCCGATGGCCGAGACGTGGAGTCCCATTCCGAGGCCGCAAACGATCCTGGTGCTGGCGCCGATGTATCACATCAACGCTTTCGCCACCTTGAACAACTTGCTCACCGGCGACCGGCTGGTCGTGCTGGAGAAATTCGACGCCGCCCGAGCGGTCGACCTCATCGAGCGTTACCGCATCACCAACTTCACGGCGACACCGACCATGCTGCAGCGCATGGCTGATCTGCCCGGCATCGACGATCGCGACCTCTCCAGCATCGTCTGGATCACCCAGGGCGCGGCTCCGATGCCGCCGACCCTGGTGCACAAGTGGGCCGGACTGATCGGCGCCGAGCGCATCATCATGGCCTACGGCATGACCGAGGCCATCGGGATCACCGCGCTTCGGGGCGACGAGTGGATGCGTCACGAGGGCAGCGTCGGGCGGGGTCTGCGTGGGACCGAGATCCGGATCCTCGGTCCGGACGGCGTGCGCGTGGCTACCGGTGAGATCGGCGAGATCTACCTGCGCTCACCTGTGCACGGCGGCTCGACCTATCTCGGTCAGGCGCCGAGCTTGCGTACCAACGATGAGGGCTTCAGCACCGTTGGAGACATGGGTTACGTCGACGCCGATGACTACCTCTACCTCGTTGACCGGCGGGTCGATCTCATCGTCTCAGGTGGCGCCAACGTCTTTCCAGCCGAGGTCGAAACGGCGCTGATCGACCATCCGAAGATCGCCGACGTCGTCGTGATCGGGCTCAAGGACGAGCAGTGGGGACGCCGGGTGCATGCCGTCATCGAGCCGGCCGATCCGACGTCGCCGCCGTCGCCGCAGGAAGTGATCGCCTACGCCAAGAGCCGCCTCGCCGCGTACAAGGTGCCCAAGACGATTGAGCTGGTGGCCGCGATCCCCCGCAGCGAGGCCACGAAAGTCAATCGAGGCCGCCTGATCGAGGCGCGCGGCGGTTAACCCTCATCCTTCAAAGCGGGCCTAAAGACCCTGCCCGAGGTGAATGTGCCGTCCCAGAATTGGGGCGTGAGAACTACTGAGAGCCCGGCCGATCGGCTGGCGGAACTCGATCCGTCCACCAGCCTCGAACTGCTCAAGATGCTGGACGTTGGTCGCGTTGCTTGGGCGGACGCCGACACCGGACGGATCGTGATCCTGCCGGTCAATTTTGCTTTCGACGGTGCAGATGTCGTCATCCGCACCGCGAGCAAGAGCCTTTGCCAAGCCGCCGTCGCCGGTACCGCCTTCAGCTTCCAGGGCGACGACGTCGAGTCTTCGGTACGGGGCGGATGGGCCGTGTTGGCGAACGGCGAGGCCGAAATGGTCACGGATCAGGACCAGGTCGAACGGCTGAGTCAGCTGGTAACGACATGGAGAGACCTGGGTGAGTCGAAGCTGATCCGATTCCGCCTGTCCGACGTGACCGGGCGTCGCCTGATCCCGCGGAGAGGATCCATTCGAACCGTGTATGTAAGCCCGGGCGACGTCGACTAGCCCGCGGACCGTTCGCCAGCGATGAAGAGCGCCGCCTGGGTCCGGCTGCGCAAACCAATTTTCGCGAGCAGACTCGATACGTAGTTCTTGACCGTCTTTTCTGCCAGCCCGAGCCGAGAGCCGATCTGCCGGTTCGTGAGTCCTTCTGCGATCAGGTCCAGGATGCGCCGCTCCTGATCCGTCAACGAAGCAAGCCGGGGATCCTGTTTCGGTCCGGACCGCAGACGTTCAAGGACTCGTTCAGTGACCTTGGGATCAAGCAACGACTGACCCGCTGCGACGCGGCGCACGGCGTCGACCAGCTGCAGCCCGCGGATCTGCTTCAGCAGATACCCCGATGCCCCGGCCATGATCGCAGCGAACAGTGCCTCATCGTCATCGAAACTCGTCAGCATGATGCAGGCGGTGGCCGGCAACGCCGACCGTACGTCGCGACACACGTCGATACCGGTTCCATCTGGAAGTTGGACATCCAGAACCGCCACGTCCGGTCTGGTGGCCGCGATTCGGCCGACGGCTTCAAAGGCCGTCGCAGCTTCACCAACGACCTGCAACCCGTCGGCCTCCAGGAGGGTACGAAGCCCCTCTCGGACAACCTCGTGATCGTCGACCAGAAAGACACGCACCGGCTCATTCATAAGAAAACAGTCTGCCATTGCGCAAAAGTGCCTCGAAGGGACCAAGGACCCGTTTCGCCGGGACGAGCTCGGGACCAAGGACTCTGCCGCCCGGCAATCAGATGGGCTTTGCTGTTGACGTGACTCCAAGGACCTCGGGAGGTGCTCTTCCCATGGGCAGGATTCGACGGACCATGCCGGCGTTCAGCGAGGTGCCCGAGGCTGGCGGCGCCCCAACACTTTCAGCGGAATTGGCGCGCTATGTGGCCGAGGTCGCGGGCGAAGCGCCTTCGGTCCACAACACCCAACCTTGGACTTTCGGCTGGGGGCCGACCTATTTCGATGTCTTCGCCGACCGAGGCCGGCAGCTGAAACGCATTGATGCGGATGGACGCCTGCTGACCATCTCTTGCGGGGCGGCCGCGTACAACGCTCAGCTGGCCATGCGTGCGCTCGGCTGGGCGGTCGACGTCGCGCTGCTCCCAAACCGTGATCCGAACCACCTGGCACGGTTGACGGTCAAAGCGCTCGACGCAACAGCCCCCACTGCCGGCGAGTGGTCATTGCTGCAGGCGATCGGGGAACGCGGATCCTACCGGGGCAATTTCACGAGCCGCCTAGGCACTCCACTGTTGGAGGAACTGGGGGCCGCGGTTCGGGCCGGGGGCTGCCAGCTGTATCGCATTGAACGCAGCGGCCAGCGAGACGAGGTAGCCCGGCTTATCCGCAGCTCGAATGCCGTCTTGGAAGCCGACGCCGGCTACTACGAAGAATTGGCGCGTTGGCGGCGACCCGATGACGGGGCGCCGGACGGCATTCCGCGCAGCGCGCTCGGCCTCGGTCGCCCAGCCGCGGCCGGCACCACCTTCCCGCCCCGTGATTTCGCCTTGGACGACCGGCTGGAGGGCGCCTTCGCTGCCCTGGAGGCAAAGCCGGTTCACGCCACCGCGCTCTCACGCGTCGTGGAGCCGGATGTGCTGGCCATCTGGACGCTGCGAGACGGGCCGCAGGAATGGATCAACGCCGGAAGAGCACTCTCCGCGCTGCTGCTCACCGCCACCTGCGCAGGTGCGGCTGCCGGGCTGCTGGATCAGCCACTGGAAGATGCATCCACACGGAGGCTGTTGACGGCAGCGCTCGGGGTGAATGGCCCCGTCCAGATCCTGTTGCGAATCGGATTACCCGACGGTGGCCCAGGGACCACCCCCCGCCGCGCAGTCACGGAGACGCTGAAATGACCTCCATCTCCACCCGTGGGCACGGCGTGAGGCTGCACCCGACAGACACCAAACCGCTCATCCCAGCGCACGTCCAATATCACCTTGCGGAGCAACGAATCGCTGCGGCTTATGGGCGCGCCGAAGGGGCTGCCGCAGCCATCGCGCTTTTCAGACAGAGCGTCGAGGATCTGCGCCGGGTCGGCCTGACCGGAACCGGGTTGATCGTCGCTGCCGAACACATGGCCGGAGCCCGGCTCCACCAATCGAGCCAGGCCATTGTCAAGCACCAAGCCAACCCGAAGGGCACAGACGCATGACCGGTTCGCCTCAGGAGCTCAAGGCTGCCATGACAGCCGCCGTCACCGCAGCCACCCAGGCACCTTCAATCCACAACACGCAGCCATGGCGCTTTCTCATCGATGACAACCGGATCGAGCTCTTCGCGGACTTCTCCCGACAACTCGACGTCCTCGATCCCACCCGGCGCCAGCTGTTCATCAGCTGCGGAGCCGTTCTTCATCAATTACGAGTGGCCCTACGGGCAGCCGGCTACGACTCGTTCGTGACGACCATGCCTGACGACGCGAATGACCACCTGGCGACGGTGATGGTCCAAGCCGGTGATCCAGCCACCCCGCAGGAACGGGCCCTAGCAGCAGCGATCCCAGGGCGGCATACCCAACGCGCGCCGTTCGATGGCCGCAAGGTGGCTCCGAAGACGCTGGGGGAATTGCGATATGCGGCAGAAACTGAGGGCGCATGGCTTGCGATCCTGCACGAGCGGGAGGACGAAATCACGCTCGCCGTCCTGCTGTCGCATGCAGACCAAGCGGAGCTGACCGACCCGGCCTATCAGGAGGAGTTGCACAACTGGCGACGCTCGGAGCCAGCACCCGATGGCATCCCCGACAGCGCCGTGCAGGCCATCGGCGCCGAGCGCCACTCCGAGGTCACCCTTCGAGATTTTGAGGTTGGCGAGCGGGCCGCCTCCGACGCGTCTCCCGTCGCCGCCGGGCGGTCAATCCCGGACGAGCGTCCGGCCCTCGTCGTCCTGGGGACGGATGCCGACACCCCTTCCCAGTGGCTCAGCGCCGGGCAAGCCCTCTCTGCGCTGCTGCTGCGAGCAACCGAGCTCGGGTTGCGTGCCTCCATGCTCGGCCAGGTCATCGATCTGCCCGGGACACGAAGCCAGCTCCGCACCTTGCTAAGGCTGGTGGGTGAGCCGCAGATGGTGCTGCGGATCGGATACGGGCCGGCAGCCGCGCCCACTCCCCGCAGACCGGTCCAGGAGGTCCTGCACTAAACGGGGAGAAGCTTCACTTTCGCGTCAAGCACTGTGATCCCATCGGGATTGGCGATCACCGGGTTCAGGTCGAGCTCTGCCAGCTCCGGATTGTCGCCAGCAAGCTGCGCGAGGCGAAGGAGCAGCTCCTTGAGCGCGACCAGATCGCATTTCGGGGATCCGCGGTAGCCGGTCAGGAGCGGGGTCGTACGCAGGCCCCCGATCAGGTCCGCAGCGTCAACGTCTGTCAGTGGGACGAGCCGGAAAGCCTGATCTGCGAGTAGATCCGCCCAGATTCCACCGAGTCCAAACATCACCAGCGGCCCGAACGAAGGGTCGCTGGTGATCCCTGCAATGACTTCGATCCCCTTCGGTGCCATGGGCTGAATGAGAGCGGAGGTCATCCGGGCGCCGATCGCCGAACTCAGCTGCCGATAGACCCGCCGGACGCCCTCGGACGTCCCGACATTCAGCACAACTCCGCCGACATCGCTCTTGTGCACCAGGTCTGGACCGATGGCCTTCACAGCAACCGGAAGTCCCAGCTGTCGGGCGGCTTTCGCGGCGGCTCCCGGACTCGTCACCTTCCGGGCTTCCAAGCTGGGAATGCCATAGGCGGCAAGCAGGGATGCGACTTGATCAGGGGCCAGCCAACCCCCGGCCGGCTCATCGTGCAGCGCAGCTTCAATGACTGCCCTCGCCTCGCCGGCACGGATGTTGGTGAAGACCGGAACCACGCCGGTGGGCCGATCCCGGAAACGCTGATACTCGGTCGCGCGTGACAAGGCGCGGACCGCAGTCTCCGGAAACGCGTATGCAGGGATGGGCTTGCCGCTCCCGTTGGTGAGCACGCCAGTCACGCGGTCTGCTCCGACCCGGGTCACGGCCACCGGCTTGGCCGCTCCGGCTGCGGCATGCGCCAATCCCGCGGCAAGATCTTCGGGTTCGGTGAGCGGCGTCGGCGTGATCACCGCAAGCAGGGCGTCAATATCCGTGTCGGCAAGGAGCACTGACACGGCGGCAGCGAACTGGGCACCCGTCGCTGAAGCAATCGTGTCGACGGGATTGCTGACGGCGGCTCCTGCCGGGAGCACTTTGCTCAACTGGGACTGCGTTGCCGGCGACAATGTCGGCACGTCCAACTGACACTCTGACGCGGCGTCTGCCGCCAGGATTCCCGGACCACCGGCATTGCCGATGATGGCCAGCCGCGGGCCGGCCGGCAGCGGTTGCGTCGACAGCATCGTGATCACATCGATGAGCTCACCGACATGGGTCACGTTGATCACGCCAGCCTGGCGGAACAGCGCAGCAACCGAACGCGCCGGCGTGGCAGCGGCCGCAGTGTGCGATTTGGCCGCCCGAGCGCCGACCGGCGTGCTTCCTGACTTGATGGCGAGTACCGGCTTGCGTCCGGACAGGTGGCGGGCAAAGCGCGCAAATTTACGTGGATTGCCGAACGACTCCAGGTAAAGCACGGCGATGTCTGTCATCGGGTCGTCATCCCACCAACAGAGCAGATCGTTTCCGCTGACGTCGGCTTTGTTTCCCACGGAGACGAAACTCGACAGGCCGATGCCGGCCTGTCTGGTGTGCTCCAGCAAAGCAATACCGAGGCCACCCGACTGGGAAAGGACCCCGACGCGACCAGGCAGCGGAATGCCAGGAGCGAAGGTGGCCGCGAGCAGGCCGGCGGGGCCCATCGCGGTGATGCCCAGACAGTTGGGACCTACTATCCGGATGCCGGACTGAGCGGCTCTTGCTTTGAGTGTCTGCTGGAGCAGCGCGCCCTGGGGGCCGGCATCGGCAAAGCCCGCCGACAGCACGACCATGGCTTTTACGCCCGCAGCCTGGCAGTCGTCCACCAGCGCCAGCAAGGCTGCTGCTGGAACGGCGACGACCACGAGATCGACGGGTCCCGGCGCCTCGGACAGCTCTGCGTACGCCGGCAGGCCCTGAATCAGATGTGGCCCCGGTTTCTCAGCAAGCCGGCGGTTGATGGGGTGAATCGGACCGGTGAATCCGGCTTGCACGACATTGCGCAGGACCGCCGCGCCCACGCTGTGCTCCCGCGAGCTGGCACCCACAATCGCGAGCGAGCGCGCGTGCATGAAAGGTTCCAGGCTTGCCCGGGCGGCCGAGCCTTCGCGTTGGTCGAGGGCGGTGAGCAGCTGCGCTCCTGGTGTGAGGTTGATCGCGACCTGCACCGTTTCGCGAGTTGCTTTGAAAGTGACGTCGTAGCCGGCATCTCGGAAAACGTCCAGCATGGGCGCGTTTTGGGCCAGGGTCTCCGCCATGAAGCGGTGAATTCCGCGAGATCGGGCCATCACGGCCAGTTCCTCGAGCAAGAGCGTTCCTATCCCGCGCCCGTGCTGATCGTCCGCCACGACGAAGGCAATCTCGGCGCAGCCGGTCTCTGACGCGGGAGTCGACTCCCCTTCGTCGACTCGTTCATATGCCGCGACGCCCACCAGGCGACCCTGCTGCTCGAGCACTACTGCCCCGTGATCGCCTGATTCGGGGCGGATGAGGCGCGCGACGTAGCGCTTCGCAGACAAGCGGGAAGCGCTGAAGAACCGGAGGTAAAGGGTCTGCGGCGACAGGTCTTCGTGCAGCGACAGAAGAGCCGGCCCGTCCTGCGTCGTCAATCCTCGGACCAGGGCGACCCCACCGTCACGCAGCAGCACAGTGCGTTCGCCGATCATCGGCCTACGCTCAAGGCGTTATCACGATCGGCATGCTCGTCCAAAGGCACGATCACAACCGGGCACACCGGGTAGGCAGCGCACCAGCGGCTGACGCTTCCCAGCGACGGAAGTTGCCTGCCCAGCCAACCGCTGCCGTGTTGCCCGAGGACCAGCGCCTCTGCCCCGGCAGACTCCGCGGCCAGAACCTCGCCTGGGTCGCCGACACGGTCTGTCAACGCTATGACAAGTGACGGATGGGCCCGCTGCTCGCGGGCGACTGCCTTGTCGACCTCCGGAGCACGTTGCTTCGGGCCCACGTGCACTACCCGGACCGGTAGCGACCGACGGGCAGCCTCTTCACAGGCCCACGCAAGTGCGCCGACCGATTGGGGCGAGCCATCCACTCCCACGACGAACCTGTCACCAGAAGCAGTGGATGACGCTGCAGCGTCATCACTGTCGGCGGGAACCAACACCACGGGACAGCTGGCGACAGTGGCGGCTGTCCTTCGCCCTGTCGAAAACGGGGCGTAGGCGGCCGAGTGCGGCGAGGCACCGAGCACCAGCAAGTCGGCGCGCCATGTCACCTGAGCCAGCGCCACTTTGGCGGTGGACGCTACGACGGTCGTGGATATCTTCAGTCCCGGTTGTTGGGAGATCCCGCTGCGGTCTACCGCCGCCTCGAGCGCCCATCTCACGTCTTCAAGGACGTCGTCACTGGCTTCACGAACGTCGGCAGGCATGTGTTGCGGAAGTTCTGGCAGCTCCCAAGCCATCAGAGCCTCGAGTTCGACGCCACGAGCTTGGGCTGCACGGGCCGCCCAGCGAAGCGGGGCCAGGCAGGAATCATCGCCCCGAATACCGACCACGACTGGCTTTGGCCCGGCAGAGGGCTCGTCGTCTACCGCGCGGCTCATCCTGTTATCCGACGCCCGGACACGTGAGTGACAGCCATTCGGATCGCGAGGTTGCGCGGGCCGGCCACCCACGGGACGGGCCGAGCAGGTTGGCCAGGTCCGGTCCGAGCGGCGTCGACGGAGAGCTCCCGCGAGATCCGACATTTTCCCGTCACCACGACGCTCCATCCGGTCCGCGCGACTTCATCGAACTCATCGATCTCCAGCGACACCACTTCGCGCCGCTCGGCAGCCTGCACTTTGGTGCCGGGTCCGGTGCGAATCACGATCTCGTCGCCGTCCAGGGCATAGTTCACCGGGAGGATGAGGGATACGCCGATCCGACCGTTGAAAGCCAGCCTGCCGATGCTCCGGTCCGCCAGTAGCGCTAGGCATTCTTGCCTCGTCAGGGTGACCAATTCCCCGGACCGAGGTTGAGCCGTTTCGGGTGACGCCGAGCGCAGGCGTGGCCTCAAGGCACGTCGATCCGCGATCGTGAGGTGAATCTGGGCCAACCCTTCGCGAGCGTTAGCGAACGCCTTCCCGGCCAGGCGATTGGCGAGGCGGAATCGATGAGCTGGGGGTGGTTGGTCGACGATGACGGGCATCTAATGGTCCCTTCCGGGAGTGACGTGCGCAGCCAGAATGGTGATACCGCGCCTTCGAGACTCCTCCGACGAGAAGCTCTGCGGCCACGGACGACATACCCCTGGGCACCGGACTTTCGTCCCGGCATGGGACCAAAGTCAATCGCACACGGGTAGCTCGCCCGTAGTTGCTGGCCCCGGTGGACAGGCAGCCTGAAGCGAACGTCGTGAGTACGAGCGCTCACGCTTGTTGACGAAGGAAGGTCATGCCGTGACCACGGGTACCGCTGAGCCACGTAAGCACCGCATCGTCGTGGGCGTCGACGGTTCGGAGCCATCCAAGGAGGCGCTGCGCTGGGCATCCCGGGTGGCCCCCACCATCGGCGCAGCCATTGAGGCTGTCATCTCGTGGGAATTTCCGAATAGCTACGGTTGGGCGCCGGCCGCTCTCGGCGGATGGCAGCCGGATGCCGACGCCGCCAAAATCCTCGAACAGACCTTGGACGATGTATTCGGATCCGAACGGCCGAAGGACCTCACTACGAGCGTCCGGCAAGGACGGGCCAGTCACGAATTGCTGGTTGCGAGCGCCGACGCAGACATGCTCGTGGTGGGCAGTCGAGGACACGGCGGATTTGCTGGACTGCTACTGGGTTCTGTGAGCTCTGCCTGCGCGGAACACGCCAAGTGCCCGGTGCTCGTCGTTCATGGGCACACGGCGTGAACCGCGAATCCGGCGGCTCTCGCGCAGCAGCTCGCAGCCGGCGAGTGCGTCAGTCAGCCACCCTCGGACTTGCGACGGCCGCCATTGCCGGGGTCGCAGTGGTGCTGGGTCCACTGCGGAGACACGTCGGCCAAGCCCTCTCCTGGTCTCACTTTCGCAATCGCAGCCGGACACCGATACCTGATGCTGTGGTGGCCGATCGGGTGCGTTCAAGGCTCGATCCGGTGACGGACGAGCTGCGATTGCCGCCCGTTCACGTCACCGTTGCTGACCATGTGGCGACGCTTCACGGCGAGGTTCGGGAATTGTCGGAAGCAAATGTCATCGAAGATGCCGTGGCGTCCACGGCCGGCATCGAAGGAGTGGTGTCACATCTCGATTTGGCAGTGAATCCCACCGTCGCCGACGCCGGGCCGCCACCTCACCAGTCGGCTCCGCTACGTAGCCTTCTTGCCGCAGCGCGCGCGGGCGGGTGCCCGGCGTCAGGCGACTACGCCGCGGTTCGCACGATCCTTGCCATCTTCTTTGAGCATCTCCCCGTCGCCGACAGGACCGAACTGCTCGTACATCTGCCATCCGACGTCCGTCGCCTGGCGACGTCGCCTCGCCGCAGAGGAATCGCCATTTCGCTGTTGGCCAACAACCTCGACACACTCGTCGAGGCGGTTGCCAGCGTGGTTCACATGCCTCGAGACGAAGCACGTGAGGCGGTGGTCACCGTCCTGCAGACCTTGCGCGAACTGTTACCACCCGAGTGCCGTTCAATCCAGGCGATCCTTCCGAACGATCTCGCCGATCTTTGGTCGGTTTCGCCGATAGAACCCAACACGACCAAGGTCAATTGATTCGGTGGTGGAAGGCCCTGTTCAGGTCGTCGAAACCCACACGTCGCTGCTGTTCTTTGTCGACGACAGGGTTTACAAGTTCAAGAAGTCGGTGGACCTCGGCTTTCTTGATTTCCGTGAACGTCCGGTCAGACGCGCGGCCTGCGAGGCGGAGGTCACCCTGAATCGCCGGCTTGCGCCGGACGTCTACCTAGGGGTCGGTGACATCACCGGGCCCGGGGGCATCGCCTGTGACTCGTTTGTCACCATGCGACGGATGCCACCGGACCTGAAGCTGTCTACCTTGATCGAACTGGAACCTGCATCGGCACGCGTGTCACGAGGCTTGGCGGGTCTCGGCCGTAGCATCGCTTCGTTCCATGCCGGAGCTCGCACGTCCACCGAGATCAGGGCCACCGCGCATCCGGATGCGCTCGCAGCACTATGGCAGGCGAATATCGAGGTTTTGCAGCGGTACTCGCAGGTCCTTGACCCGGACATGGTGATGGCCATCGAGCGATTGTCAAAGGAGTACCTGGCCGGCCGCGGGCCGCTGCTGCGCCATCGCCAGGACCTCGGACTGATCCGGGACGGGCACGGTGATCTGCAGGCTGACGACATCTTCCTGCTCGACGACGGTCCTCGCATCCTCGATTGTCTGGAATTCGACGCCAACCTGAGGTGTGGAGACGTCCTGAACGACGTGGCCTTCCTGGCAATGGATCTGGAACGACTAGGCGCTCACGAGGGGGCGCGGCGTTTTCTCGACGCCTACGCGGAATTCAGTGGCGAGAACCATCCACGTTCGTTGGAAGATTTCTACATCGCCTACCGTGCCGGCGTTCGCAGCAAAGTCGCCTGCCTGCGCTGGTCGCAAGGCGAGCCGAATGCGGCGCCGCTGGCCCGTAGATACGCCGCTCTTGCGTTGGATCATCTGCGGCGCGCAGGCATCAAACTGGTTTTGGTGGGCGGCCTTCCTGGAACTGGGAAATCGACCGTGGCTGCCGCAGTCGCCGACACCGGCCATGAGGGCACCGACTGGACGCTGCTCCGGTCAGACGTGATCCGCAAGGAATTGGCGAATCTCCGTCCGGAGGCTTCCGCAGCCGCACCGTACGGGCAGGGGCTTTACTCAGCAGAATCACGGCGGCGGACCTATGACGAACTCTTCCGAAGGGCTCGGTCCGCCCTTACCTTCGGGGAAAGCGTCATCCTCGACGCCTCATTCGCCGACCCTCCGGAGCGCGCCCGGGCTCGGGAGTTGGCCTTCGATACCGGTTCTGCGCTGATCGAGCTGGAATGCCAAGCCCCGGAGGACATCGTCGCCCGGCGAATCGGAGCACGAGCCAGATCCGGCGCCGACGTATCCGACGCAGACGCGGCAATCTCGCATGCCATGCGAGCGCAGGCCGCGAGTGAGCCTTGGCCCAACGCGGTTGTCATCGACACATCAGCCGACTTAGGGACCGTCATCAGGTCGGCGAGGACCCACATCTATGCCGACCAGGCATAACGCCAGCTGTCATAGAGCATGGTCAGCTGGTATCGGGAGCAGCGACACCCTGCGCTAGGCGCGTCCCACCTGCCTTCAGCTGCGCCGCTTGCCTCGCCATTCACGGCACCAGCACGACGGGACACGGCGCGTGCGAAAGGACATGCCTGGCAACACTCTTGGGGTGCGGAAGCCGTTGGCCACGATGCGGATCGCCCAGCACCACCAGACTGGCGTCTTGCGCGGCCCGTTCCAACAGCTCAGACGCGGAACCGCCCAAAACAAGCGGAGTGACCTGAATCCGGCCGGAGACAAACCCGACCACACTGTCGACGTCAGATCGGACTTCCTGCTCCGCCCTCTCACCGACGGATGCCGGTTCATCGGAGCTCTGCTCCGCGGTGGACACGTGCTCGGACGACGAGGCCTGCCAGGCGCGACACACCGTGAGCGGGATGCCGCGGCGCCAGGCTTCTTCGGCCGCCCAATGCAGCGCCCGGCGAGAGACGTCAGACCCGTCCACCCCGACGACTACGTGACCCGGCTGACCTGCTTGCCCCGCCGGGTGTTGTTGCCCCTGGGACAGCTTGGGCGCCTCGTGCGCCTGCGGCAAGTGGGTCTCTCGATAGGCCTCCGAGGCCAGATACGCCTTGAGGATGTGCTGGGACTTTTCCAGGTTCATGAGCTACTCCCGCGCTAAACGTCACTCTCGTTGCCGATCAGAACGGCCTCATTCAGCTTCCCTCTGCCGGGAGCCGGCGGATACGGACATAAATCCTCTCCTCACGGGACCATCGACCACGGCATCAGACGGACCGCAGGACTCCACGCGGGATCAGGCGGCACTCACGCCTTAGCTGTGGCGATCGGGCGACCGGTGACCCGCTTCCGAAAGACCCAGTAGCTCCAGCCTTCGTAGAGCAGCACCAGAGGCGTGGCGAACAGAGCGACCCAGCTCATCACGCCGAGCGTGTACGGCGAGGACGAGGCGTTGTGAACCGTAAGGCTGAAGGCCTCGTTCGTCGTCGACGGCAGGACGTCGGGCCACAGATCGCCGAACAGGGTGGCGACCGTGAGGAGGATGGCGGCGCCCAACGAAGCGAATGCCCAGCCCTCGCGGCCGGCCGCACTCGCGAACAGCGCGGCTACGAGCGCCACTGCGGCCAGGGCCGCGGTCAGATCCGTCGCCAAGCGACCCGAGTCCGCCTGCGTCCACATGAGGAACGCCGCGGCAAGCACGACGACCAGGGGGCCGAGCTTTGAGGCGAATCGAGCTGCATTCACGCGTATCTCCCCCTCCGTCTTCAACGCCAGGAAAAGCGCCCCATGAAGGGCGAAGAGCGTCAGCGTCACCGTCCCCCCTAGAAGGGCGTACGGATGCAGGAGCGTCAACAGGTTGCCGGTGAAGACGTGCTGGCTGTTGAGTGGGACACCGTGGACAATGTTGGCGAACGCCACCCCCCACAGAAAGGCTGGTAACGCGCTCCCCACGATGATGCAGAGGTCCCAGCGCTTGACCGAGGTCGGATCCTCCGCGCGGTGGCGATATTCGATAGCGATGCCGCGCAGGATGATCCCGACCAGAATCAGCAGCAGCGCAAGGTAGAAGCCGGAAAAAAGCGT
Organism: uncultured Actinomycetota bacterium; assembly: GCA_963839015.1. Taxonomy (GTDB): domain Bacteria; phylum Actinomycetota; class Actinomycetes; order Frankiales; family Frankiaceae; genus DATAZK01. The sequence continues at coordinate 878,454 of CAWITL010000009.1, forward strand.
GGCGTACCACTCGGGAAAAGCAGCGAAAGTCGCTCCGCCGGCGACCAACACCCAGACCTCATTGCCGTCCCAGACGGGGCCGATGGCTGCCAGCATGGCGTGCCGGTCATCTGGATGGCGCCCCAGTACCGGAAGCAGCATGCCGACCCCGAAGTCGAATCCCTCCAGGAAGAAGTAGCCGCCCCAGAGCACGGCGATCAGCAGAAACCAGACCGTAGTGAGGTGCATGTCAGCCTTCGTTCGTCCGCAAGTTGTCGGGAGGTGAAGGGATCGGTCACTACGAGAAGGCGAGCGCCGGCTCCGGATCCTTGCTCATTGGATCGTGATCATCGGCAAGCTCGTCCAAGCCTCGTCTGATGGTGCGAAGCATGAGCCTGATGTTGATGACCGCCAACACTCCGTAGAGCAGCGTGAACGCGATCAGGCTCGTGAGAACCGTGCCGACACCGGTCGAGGAGACCGCATCCGAGGTCTGCATGACTCCGTACACCACCCAGGGCTGCCGCCCGATCTCGGTGAAGAGCCATCCCATGGTGTTGGCCAGAAATGGAGTCACTACGGCCACCATCGCGAGACGGTAGAACCACCGTGAGGCAGGCACCCGGCGCCGCCGCATCTGCCATAAGCCGATGACGGCTACCAGCGCCGCAAGCAGGCCAAAGCCGATCATGAGTCGGAATGACCAGTAGGTGATGGGGATATTGGGCCGGTAGTCGCCCGCGCCGAACCGCGCCACCTCCTGTGCCTGCACCTGATTGATGCCGTCGACCTTTCCGTCGAACGAGCCGGTGGCCAGGAAAGACAGCAAACCCGGAATGCGGATGGAGAAGACTTCTTTGCTGCCGTTGAGGCTGCCGAGCGTGAACAGCGAGAAGGACGCGGGCTTTGCGGAGTTGTACAGCGCTTCCGCGGCGGCCATTTTCATCGGTTGCTGACTGGTCATGATCTTGCCCTGAACGTCACCCGAAATCGCGGTGCCAACTGAGGCCACGAGCGTGACTACAAGCGCGACTTTCGCAACAGGTCGAAAGACCACGACGTCCCTATGGCGACTGAGCTGCCACGCGCTGACCGCCAGCACAAAGATCCCGGCCGTCACGAAAGCGCCAAAGATCACGTGTGGGAAGGTGACCCAAAGAGTTGAATTTCCCAGCACCGCCCAAATGCTGGTCAGCTCCGCACGGTGACGCGCCACATCAATCCTGAATCCAACGGGGTGCTGCATCCACGAGTTCGCTGCCAGGATGAAGAACGCCGATAGTAACGTGCCGAAGCCGGTGATCCAGATCGTCGCCAGGTGCACCTTCTTCGGCAACCGGTCCCAACCGAAGATCCAAAGTCCAAGGAAGGTCGACTCGAGGAAGAACGCCAGCAACCCTTCCATCGCCAGCGGGGCGCCGAAGACGTCACCGACAAACCGCGAGTAGGCAGACCAATTCATGCCGAATTGGAACTCCTGGACAATTCCGGTGACGACACCGATCGCGAAGTTGATCAGGAAGAGCTTTCCCAGAAATCTGGTTATCTGAAGATATTCAGGTTTACGAGTGCGGTACCACGCCGTGTGGTAGCCGGCCACAACGAAAACGAGGCCGATAGTCAGCGGCACAAAGAGGAAGTGATAAACGGTGACGATTCCGAACTGCCAACGGGCTAAGTCCAGGGCGCTCAAGATTTACCTCCGCTGACCCGTCATGAAGCGGCTCAGCGCCGCCCTCAGAATTTTCCCAAGGCAAGTGGGGCCAGGCCCCATGCCTTTCGTCGCTCGCGGAGGGACTTACGTCCTGCCCAACGAACGAGGCTCCGGCTCATGGTGGTCATCCGGTCCGACATTCGGCGCGGGCACCGCTGCTTCCTCCGAATGGATGCCCCGCACCAGCACAACGGGACATTCCGCTGCCCGCAGGCAGCTTGTTGCGGTGCTGCCGATGTACCGCGCGTGCGGGTGGTTGTGCCGGGGTCGAGCTCCAACCACAAGCAGTTCGGCCCCAGCAGAGCGTTCCAGCAATACCTGTGTCGGTGTCCCTTCAACGGCCACTTGTTGGGCAGTTTCGCCTGCGGGGAGTTGCTCCGCGACCGAGCGCAGCAGTCGTTCGGCGTCAAGGCGGGCCACCCGACGCATGGCTCGAGCAGCCCCTGCACGGGCCGCGTTGAGCGGATCATCGACTTGATAAGCATGGACGACGACGAGTGACGCCGCGTCCCTGACCGCCCGATCGGCGGCCCAGCGAGCTGCTGCCACACTGGCCAGCGAGCCGTCGATACCAACCACGTATTCCCTTGTTTCGGCAGCTTCGGCCGGGCGAGAGCCCATTTCCACCATGACCTCCCAGGAGCATGGACGCGTGTTCAGCCCACGCCAAAGCTCCCTTATCAAAAGAGTCTTCGGCAGAGTCGAAGGTCCTCAGTGCGCTGGGACGCTCGCCTTGAGTAGCTGGGTGACGAGTGCGGCCCACTGAGTCAGATGCCGGTCAGGCAAGAAATTCTCCCGCGCTGATTCTTTGGCCCGCCGTCCCATTCTGGCGGCTGCCTCGCGGTCCTCAAGGAGGCCGCAAACCGCGTTCGCAAATCCGTAATGGTCAGCTGGATCGTCAACCAGGCAGCCGGTTTCGCCGTTCACGATCTGACTCGCTATCCCTCCCACTCGCGTACCGACGACGGGCCTGGCTTTCCACATCGCTTCAGTGACTGTTAGACCGAAGCCTTCGGCAAGACTCTTTTGCACGACAACCGCGGCAGCTCGTTGCAGTGCGTTGACCAGGAGCCCGTTCTCATCGAGATCTTTCATGGGCAGGCAGGCCAAATGGACCCTGCTACGAACGGCAGCCGGCAGCCCGCGCCACTCGGACATGCACTCGGCCAACACCCGGGAGCCCTCGGGGTCATCGCTGACCGCGGATACGTTCGGTCCGGCGAGCAGCAGATGTGCATCACAGCGCGGTGCCACGAAATCCGCGAACGCCTTCATGACTCCGACCATGTCCTTCAGGGGATCCCATCGCGAGACCTGAAGCACCAAGTCACCGGTCGCTGGCGGGGGCGGACCGGATTGGAGGACGTCGGCCACACGCTCGATCCGACCGGGCGTGCCGTCACGTCGCCGAAAGGTCAGAGCCTGGTGCTGCGGCGCCCCCGAGAGCAGTCCCACCGTTTGGAGCACCTCCCTCACGTACTCAGGTGTGAGCTCACAATTCTTTGACGAGACCGGGTCAATCGAGGGGGCGATTTCCGTGCACAAGCTGCGGGTCAGCCAGGGTGGGCAGTACGCGCGTCGAGAGACAACCACCGGTATTCCGGTGAGGTACGGGCGAAGAAAGTTCCAGCCGCGCCGAGTGATCGGGGTAGCTTCCGCCGTCCCAATATGGCATCGCCAAACAACCCTGGCGCCGTGGGCGCTCAAAGGCCGGGCGAGACCCGCGGTCTGCGGGTCGTGGAGGATCACGATGTCGCCGGGGCGCACCACGGCTTGAAGCTCAGCTGCCTGTTGGTTAAGCACCTGTTCATAAAGCTGGTGATCGCTCTTATCGAGTGCCAATGCTGTGTCCACGCCGTGAAGCATGGTGTGCAGCTGCTTGGTGAGAACGAAGAAGTCTTCCGAGGCATCGAGCACCATCCATCGGACGTCAATTCGGCAGCCTCTCACGTAGCCCAGTAGGGAGTGCAGCATCTCCGCGACCCCGCCGCCGGCAGCGGTCGAGTTCACGTTGACCACCACCCTTGGACCCAAGGTCTGTCGTACGAGGTCTGCGGTCTCGCCGAGGGATTTCAGGCGCACGTCGCCGAGCGAGCCGCGTAGCAGGTCGAGCGGCAACGCGGGGATGGCCACTGATCGCACAGCCGTACACACTTCCCTTCGTGGCTGACAAACGCTGCCGCAATCGTGTCAGTGGGACGCCGTTCTTCAGGAGAGGCTTTAGTCCCGGGATGGCGGATGCGCATCTTCAGCTCATCGCCCTGTTGATTTGGGACCTTTTGCTCGGTCAAAGCGGCGGCCGCGAGTGGTTCCGTTGGACGCCAGGTGGAGTGGCCCGACTGGCAGCGGCTGGAGAAGACCCATGGACCGATTCAGAGTCGTCATCTGCGGCGGAGGGGTCGCCGGAATCGAAGCGTTGCTGCGAATCCACCGGACGATCGGCAGCCGAGCAGAGATCACACTGTTGTGCCCGAACGAGAATTTCGACTATCCCCCATTGTCCGTCTTGGAGCCGTTCGATAGCCCTGTCATTCGAACCTTTCCAATTTCCCGGATTGCCAGCGATACGGGGGCAACGTGGATAGCAGACGCGCTGCACTGGGTTGATCTGCCCTTGCACCAGGTCCATTCACAGAAGGGGCAGTGCCTGACCTACGACGCGCTTCTCCTGGCGCCTGGGGGACGACAACGTCCGGTCAATCCGAGCCTGGAGGTCTTCACTGCAGATCGCGGCCCCGACATGTACCGGACGCTCCTGCGTGACCTTGGCGATGGGAACGTGAAGAGTCTGGCCTTCGTCGTTCCTGCTGGGCCCACTTGGCCGTTGCCACTCTATGAATTGGCGCTGTTGACAGCTCGCAGGGCTCACGAAACTTCCGTACCGGTGGAGCTCTCGTTAGTCATTCCCGGGCGTCAACCGCTCGGCATTTTCGGCGGAAAGGTGAGCGAGACCGTGACCGCGCTACTTCGACAAGCTGGCATCGACCTTTACCAGTCGGCCACAAGTGAGATGCCGGACGTGCGCAGGCTCGTGCTCACAAGGGCCGGAATCGAGCTGCACCCCGATCGGACGATCACGGTGCCCCAAATTACGGGCCCCGACGTCAAGGGCATTCCAGGCGATCCGATCCATCGGTTCATTCGCATCGATCAACACTGTCGCGTCAAAGGCACCGATGGTCGAGTTTTCGGTGCCGGCGACGCGACTGACTTTCCCGTCAAGCTTGGTGGCATTGGTGCGCAGCAGGCCGACACCGCGGCGGACGGCATCGCCCACCTTGCCGGAGCAGGCCCTCCCGGCGTTCCTCTGCTCCCGATCGTGCGCGCCGTGCTGGTCGGCGGCAAAGAACCGCTATACCTTTTCGCGCATGTGATCGATGGACGAGGCTGGCAAGCCGATGTCTACGAGCAGCCTCCCTGGGGAACCCCCGACAAGATCATCGCCCACGAACTGGGGTGCTATCTTCCGTCTCTTGCACCCGACAACCCCTTACGAACCTTGGGTTCTTCGTGAGGGACTTGTCGGAGGTGGTTGATCGGACTCCCACTGACCACAGGCACCGCCGCCCTGGGAGGCGGAACTCTGCTCGTGGTCAGCCGGATGGGTCCCGCCCACGCTTTGGTCGAGCGAGGCTGAGTCGATCAGGGCGGTGTCTCGCCTGCTACTACCTCGCCGGGACCCAACCGGGCCGACCATTGCAGCCGGGAACCCCCGTGGGGCAAGGGGACGAGGGCCGCGCTCCCTCCAAGCATCCTCGCGCGCTCTTGCATGTTGGTGACGCCGGTGCCGGCCGGGTCAACGCCTGGCCCGGTTCCGTTGTCGTCGACAAAGAGCGTTACCCAGTTCGTATCAACCTCGATCGTGACCGAAGTGGCCGTGGCACTGGCGTGGCGAGCCACGTTGGAGAGCGCTTCCCGCAACGCCGGAATGAGCTGCTCAGTGACGACCGCCGGAAGATCGTTGAGAGCTTCGTCAGCTCGCACGAGCGGTCGATGACCCAACACCCTCGCAGCCTCAGCCGCCATGCGTTCGACGACCTGAGTCGTGTTGGCCGAACTGACATGGGTTCGACTGCCGAACACGACACTGCGTAGCCGGCGAACGATCTCATCGAGGCGGTCCAGCAGCTCCCCATCCCGTCGCCTCTGTTTCGGGTCGACGGACGGCAAGCCATTGGCTATTTGCAGGCCTATCCCGATCAGGTCCTGAATGACGGTGTCATGCAGGTCGCGCGCAATCCTCTCGCGGTCTTCGGCCAGCGCCAGGCGGTGCTGGGCGGCACGAGCCCGGCCCAGCTCGACGACGGTGGCTACCTGTGGGGCGAGCAGCTTCAGAAGGTCCAGGGTGGTCGGGGCGAAAGGCTCCGAGCCGTGCCCTCGCACGGCGACGATCAGGCCGTCGAGCTGCTTAGGTTGCGGGAAACGGACCGCTGCCGCCGGACCAACCAGGATTCGCAAGTGATCGGGCACCCGTTCCGACAACCGATCGACGGACAGCATGCCACCACCGGAGTACCACTCGGCCAGATCCTCCTGGTTCAGCAGCCGGCCGTCTTGCATGAACAGCTGCGCCAGCGGCCCAGCTGCAGCAGCGACGCTGAACCGACCAGTCGTCGGGTCTCGAAGGACCATGCACGCATTCTCAGAGTCGACAAGCTGGGCAGTCCCATCGGCGACCTCCTGGTAGACCGCCTGCGAGCCGAAATCGGCAAGAACCATCGAGGTCACTCGAGACACGAGCTCCGTCAACTGGGACTGCCGGGTCTTCATGCGCTCGGCGAGCAGCCGTAGCCGCGCATCCCGATCCACCAGGACGAATTTCTGTACGCCGTCGCTCGTCACGAGCTGGCCGTGGGAGTCGCACGGGATGTCGGTGCCGTCCTTCGCGCGCCGAATTACCTCCAGAATGTGCCGATGACTGGGACCGGAACGAACGTGCTCTTCGAGCAATGATTGGCGACGGGCCTCCGAGGCCAAGGGACTGATCTCGAACAGCGTCATGCTGGTCAGCTCTTTTCGGGAGTACCCAAGCAGCGATACGGCACCGCTGTTGGCGTACTCGATCCGGGCGGTTACGGCGTCAACGACGAAGACCGCATCAGGGTCTAGATCCAGTAGCCGTAACAGTCTCTGGCGCTCCCGGTCGGCCGAGCGCTGCGCCGTTACATCGCGAACGCTCGCCGCCGTCATCACCGAGGATCCGATACTGATCGGTGCGAGGCTGATCTCCACCGGCATCGTGCTGCCATCTGCGCGCCTCATATCGAGGCGGAGATCCACGCCCATCATCCTGACGCGCGGTGTCACCCGATAGCCCGCGTGCAGCTGGCGGTGCCTCACCCGCAGGGCATCCGGCACCAGAATCTCAAGCTCCTGCCCCAGGAGGGTGGATCGATCAAAACCCGCCATCTGTTCGAGTTGGCGATTGACGAACGCGATCAAACCATCGTCGCTTACCAGAACCAGTCCATCCGGGGCGGCTTCGAGCAATTCCCACACAGACACGTCGTCCAGAGTCATGCCGCTTCGATCCAGCTCGTGGGCTGCGACGCGACTTTCTCAGTCCCCAACTAAGTGCACCTTTCGGCTGAGATGATCGACAAAGTCGGACGTTAGGGGCTGCGGACCGGCCTGATAAGGGTCATTGGTCCCACCGGCGACGGAATCAGCCAGAAGCGACCGCAGCCCCGAGCGACGGGACTCATGGCAGGCCATCCTGTGACCTTGTTCCGTGGCGTCGAGCTTGCGTCAGGTGCAGCGTCGAACCGTGGAGGGACCTTCGAAGACTGCTTCTGGAGTTGCTGGCATGCGAGGAGTCGACACCGAGAAGGACGTCTCCACGACCAACGCGGGCAGCCCACCTCTGGCTGCCGTCTTCGGTGGGGGCGGTCTCTTCGGAATTGCGTATGCGTTCGGCATCGTGGATGCGTTGGCAGAAGCAGGCGTTCAACTTCGGGGAGCAGAGCTGCTGGGCACATCCGCCGGATCGTGGGTGGCCTCGTGCATCGCCGGCGGGGTGCCTTACGACGCCATCCGTGCGTTGCCGGCGATGACGGTTCCGAGTCTCAAACCCGGGCTCCTGCGGTCCGCCTCCCATCAGCTGTTGGGCGATGCCAGTTCGCCGCTAGTACGAGTCGGCGCCGTCCGCCTTGCAACCGGACGTCGCGACATCCTCAGCGGGGCTGAGGATCCACTGTGCGACCTAGTTGCCGCGTCCTCGTCAGTGCCTCTGCTGTTTGCCCCGGCACGGCTCCACGGCCGGCTGTACGTCGATGGCGGAGTCCGCTCGATGGTGTCCGCGGACCGAGCTGCGGCCGCCCGCCACCTCCTCGTTGTCGCCCCCATTGCGGGGCCAATGTTCGGCGGGGCCGGCCGCGCTATGGAAGTGGTACTCCGCCATGAGCTCGCGGTATGGAGGCAGACGAGCGGCGGCGAGGTGCATGTGATTCGGCCCAATCACGCTATCGCAGCGCTTGCGCGGCATCCGCTGGAGCTGTTTGACCGGCAGCGCGCCGAAATCGTTTATTCACTGGCGAAGCGTCAGGCCTATCGGATCCTCGAAGAGCGCCCGGACCTGGCGAAGATCAGCGCAACCCGGCTCACGGCGGCGGCTTAACAGGCGGTGGCACATCGGGAGGTCAGGTCGGAAATCCTAGGGAAGTGGTACGACCACTACCGCGCACACCGGGTGGGCGGCACACCAACGGCTGACACTCCCCCGCGAGGGCAGCCGATGACTCAGCCACCCGTTTCCGTGCTGACCAAGCACGAGCGCTTCGGCGCCCGACGACGCCTGTGAAAGCACCTCCGCCGGGTCGCCGGTATGCGTCGTTAGGGCGATGTCGGTCGCTTGAGGTGCTGCCTGCTGGACAGCGACCGCCTGCTCAATCCGAGCAGGCATCGCATCCTGAAGACCCACCGAGAGAACCCGCACCGGAAGGCCCCGACGCGATGCCTCGGCGCAGGCCCATTCCAGTGCGGCAACCGACTGCACGGACCCGTCCATCCCCACGACGAACCTGTCGCCAGGAACGGCAGCATTGAACTGATTACCCGCGGCCGGGACTATTGCGATGGGGCAAGGCGCGTAGGTGACAATGCGGCGGCGAGCGGAGAGAGCCGCAAAGGCTGCCGCGTGCTGTGGCGCCCCGAGAACCAGAAGTCCGGCGCGGGATGCAGCGTTCGCGAGCGCAACCTTCGCCGGTGCTGCCAGGATGCTCGTACCAACCTTCAGAGCCGTATCCGCGGAAATCTCGCTTCGCTCGATCAGGGCCTCCAGTGCCCATTGCAGCTCTGCGGCAACCCCTCGATCGGCCGTTGCTTCATCTTCCGTGGCGTGGACTTGGACTTCGGGCGGCTCCCAGGCCATGAGCGCCTCCAACGTGGAACCCCGCGCCGAGGCCGACCGAGCAGCCCATTGAAGTGAAGGGACGGACGCATCGTCTGCGTGCACTGCGACTATTACCGGCTGCTGCTCAAGTTTCGCGGGTTGGACGGCCGCTTGGGCCGAGGCCGAGGCATTCACCACTTCAGTGATCACGCTCCTTCGAGACCGGGACTCACCACGCGCCGCCAGCAGCTCAAAACGCGAAAACGACGCGGGCAGGAATCAGGCCGGACAGTACTTCCGCCATCGACTCGTTCACCGATTCCAACTTTCGTTCTACGGCGATCACCTTGGTGCGACCGGCGGCATGCAGAGCGAATACGTCAGCAAGGTCGTTCCGGGTGCCGACAATCGACCCCACGACGGTCTTTGCGTTGAGCACCGTGTCAAAGATCGGCAAGCTGATCGTGCCATCCGCGGGCAATGCGACACACACCAGCCGGCCACCTCGACGAAGTGAACGGAATGCCTGGTCGAAGGACTCGCCAGACGCCGCAAGTGCAACCGCAACATCCACGCCACCGAGAGCTTGAATGGCCGCAACCGGATCCTCGGTGCGGGCGTTGACAACGTGGTCAGCGCCCAAACTGGTCGCCATGTCGAGCTTGCTCTCCTCGACGTCGACGGCGATCACGAATGCGCCTGCGATCCGGGCGTACTGGAGTGCCAGGTGGCCCAGCCCGCCGACCCCGAAAATTGCCACCGTCTCGGCAGGAGCGACCCCGGCGACCTTTATCGCTTTGTATGTTGTCACGCCCGCGCAGGTGAGCGGCGCGGCGTCGAACGCGCTGATCCCCGGCGGCACCGGGGTGGCGAACGCGGACGACACGACAGCAAACTCGGCGAAAGCACCGTTGACGGAGTAACCCGAGTTGTGTTGCTGCTCGCAGAGCGTCTCCCACCCATTGATGCAATGGCGGCAGTGGCCGCAGGCATACCCGAGCCAGGCGATCGCCACCCGGTCTCCCACAGCCCGGTCGGTGACACCAGGTCCTAACTCTTCGATGCGCCCGATACCCTCATGCCCCGGAGTGAACGGGGGCGTTGGCTTCACGGGCCAATCTCCATGCGCCGCATGAATGTCGGTGTGACACAGACCGCTCGACTCCATTCGGACCAGGACCTCACCGGGCCCGGCGGTCGGAATGGGAACCTCCATGATCTCTAGCGGAGCATTGAACTTCGTGACGATGGCAGCCTTCATTGTGCGATCTCCGTTCGGTTGGCGGGTTCACAAGCTGAGACGATGACGAGCGCGTTCCTCAATGGCTTCGGGCGTGACGCGGAGCTCTCGTTTGCCGGCAAGCTCCTGTCGACACCTGGCGACCACGCGAATGACGTGTCCGGCGGGGTGGCGCCCCTTCGCGTCCTCGATGAGGAGCTCGGTGATTCGCCGGACATCTGCCAGGTACTCAGCCGCCTGGTACCCAGACCGCTCCTCGACAGCTGATCGCACGCTGTCCTCCTCAACCCCGGCACCACTTTTGCGGCGGCTATTGCTGCTCAGAATCCTGGCCGGCGGCAATCCGTAACAAGGGGCCTAGGTCCCTGGGGAGCCGGGACCTGCGATACACGGCCGGTCGCCCAAGGACCGACTTTTCAGCGCGGCTGAACCGCCCGCCCTAATGTCCTTCGCCTTCTGTGCTTTCCGGAAGGTGGGCGGGGCACGAGCACCGTGGTGCACTTCGCGTGGTGAACGCAATGCGTGCTCACCGAGCCCAGGACCGTCCCGGCCAACGTTGCTGCGCCGCCACTTCCAACCACGAGCAGATCCGCATCTTTGGCCGCAGCCACGAGAACGGGTCCGGCCGGTCCCTCGATCGCCTCAGCCCTGATGGTCACCTCTTGCCCACCAGGTCCGTTCTGGAGGCGACCCTTCAGGCGGTCAACGAATGCCTCGACAGTGGCTGCTACTGCCGCGAACTCGGCTCCGCCCCTTGTTGCGTATGGCGCATTCACACCGAGTTGCCATGCATAGACGAGCGTGAGCACTGTCCCGCGTCGATGCGCCTCATCCAGCGCCCAACGAACTGCATCGGTAGATGAATCGGAACCATCGACCCCGACCACGATCCCCTTGGGGTCCGGCCGCATTGAGTCCCTCCTCTTCCGCCTGACATCAACCATCGTGCAACTCCCGCAACCCATGACAGGGACGCTCTGCCTGCATGGGCTGGGACCTTGGGCCCTTTTGCGCAACGAGTGAGACAGGCTGGACTGGATGCAGCCGTCCGGATACCAGCGCTATCCAATTGCCCAGCACACAAAAGCTCGAAGAAACGCCTCTTGGAGGACAGACATGCGCGCAGCGGCACTACTCGACTACAAGACTGAACCGGTTATCACGGAGCTACCGGTCCCGAACCCGGGTCCGGGACAGGTGCTCATACGAGTGGCAGGTGCCGGGCTCTGTCACAGTGACCTTCACCTCGCAAGCGGCGACATACCCATTCTTCCTGCTTTCCCCTGGGTGCTCGGTCATGAGGTGTCCGGGTATGTCGAGGCTGTCGGCTCAGGAGTCGCCCAGGTGGAGCACGGCGAACCTGTTGCCGTCTTCGGCGGATGGGGATGTGGCTTCTGCACCACCTGCCTCGCCGGCGAGGAGCAGCTCTGCGCGACCACCTCGTGGGTTGGAATAGGAGCCCCCGGTGGCTTCGCCGAGTACCTGCTCGTCCCCCACGCCCGTCACCTCGTCCCCCTGGGTGACCTGGACCCGGTGCTGGCCGCGCCTCTCACTGACGCTGCGCTCACCCCTTACCGGGCCATCCGAAAGGCCCTGCCGCGCCTCGTTCCGGACTCGTCCGCAGTCGTCATCGGAGCCGGGGGACTTGGACAATGTGCGGTACAGCTGCTGAACGCGTTAACGCCTGCTCGGGTACTGGTTCTCGATACGTCCGTCGCGAAGCGTGCGCGAGCTGTTGACCTCGGCGCTGAAGCGGCCCTCGACCCAACCGACTGCGACTCGGCCGATGACATTCAGGCCTGGTCGGGCTGCGCGGCCGTACTTGACTTCGTCGGGTCCGATGAGAGTCTCGCGCAGGCTGCCCGTCTTGTCGGCCGCAGTGGCATCGTCGTCGTTGTCGGTCTGGCCGGCGGAAGCCTGAGCTACCGATTCTTGGCTATGCCCACGGAAGCGACGGTGACAAGCAGCTACTGGGGCAGCCGAAACGAGCTGGCCGAAGTGGTGGCGCTCGCTCGGCAGGGGCGCCTGACGACACGTGTCCACGAGCGCGATCTTGCCGCGGTGGGTAGCGCCTTCGAGGAACTGCGGCGGGGCGACGTTGACGGCCGCATCGTGCTGGTCCCTTAGCCTGGCATGGCAACGACGAAGGCCCGGATGGGCGATCTGATCCGCGTAGACGTCGACACCGCGGGGCTCCATCCGGGCACAGAAGTGTCCGGCGCCGAAATGCCTTAGCCCGAGTCGCCTTACACCGAAGACCCTTGAGCCATCTGCTCCAGAACGGCGATCCGCTCCGCCAAGGGTGGGTGCGTGTCGAACAGCCGGTGTACCCGCGACTCGTGGTGCTGGAGTGGGTCGTCGATGCACATGGCCGCCGTCGCGTGATTGCCTCTGGCCAATGGACGGTCGTTGGATTGGAGGGCTTTCAGGGCGCGAATCAGTCCAGCCGGGTTTCGGGTCAGCTCCACGCTGCCGGCGTCCGCGAGCGACTCGCGCCGACGCGACAAGGCAAGGCGAATGATCGGACCGACAATGAAGCCGACAATCGCCAGCAGCAGCCCCGCCAACATCAGCACGATCGCGAACTGGTCGTTGTTGCGGCCACGACCCGTTCGCATGAAGAAAACGCTGCGCCAGATGAGGCTGGCAAGCAGGCCCGCCATACCCAGCAGGGTGGTCACTATCAGCAGGAGTCGCGTGTCGTAGTTCTTGATGTGGCTCAGCTCGTGGCCCAACACGCCTTCCAGTTCCTCTCGGTCCATCACCGCGAGCAGACCGGTAGTCACCGTGACTGCAGCCTTGGCAGGGCTGATCCCGGTCGCGAAGGCGTTAGGCGAAAGATCATCCACCACGTGGACGGCGGGCATAGGCAATCCGTCGCCCATCGCAAGCGCCTCGACCAGGTTGATGAGCTGGGGATAGCGCTGCGGGTCAGCCGGCCTGGCGCCAGCGACAGTCAGCACCAAGCGGGAGCCGGAGGTGAGGGTGAAAACGATCGCCGCTCCCGCCAGGAGCGCCGCAATGAAAACACCCGCCACGATGTCGGGGCCGACCGCCGCCGGAGTCCCGGTCCGCCGAGCCGAGATATCTGCAGCAACCGCACCGAGGACGACCCCGATGCCAAGCCAAATGACCACGAAGGCGGCAATGTAGGCCGCCGAACGCCTCTTGTTTCGTGCGATCTGCTCGTACATCGATGCTTGCCTAAGCGTCCGTGGGCTGCGGGGACGAGCCGAAGTCAACAATGGGAACGGACCGATCGGTCGTCTCCGCCTCGAAGAAGGCGACCGGCTGAAATCCGAAGGGACCGGCGATCAATGTGCGGGGAAAGGTTTGGATCGCGGTGTTGTAGTCACGAGCCGACGTGTTGTAGTAGCGACGCGCGTATTCGAGCTTGTCTTCCGTCGCCGTCAGTTGCTCCTGAAGCGCTTTGAAGCTCTCGACCGCCCGCAGGGTTGGGTAGTTCTCAGCTACGGCGAACAGCGACCGCAAGGAGGCGCTCAGTGCGTTCTCTGCGGCCGCGACCTGTCCGGGGTCTGACGTCGCCCCCGCGCTGACAGCCGCTGCGCGCGCCTGCGTCACCGCCTCGAAGGTCCCACTCTCGTGGGCGGCATACCCCTTCACCAGATTGACGAGATTGGGGATCAGATCGTGGCGTCGCTTGAGCTCGACGTCAATTTGAGACCACGCTTCCGTTGTCCTGTTGCGACGGCGGACCAAGCCGTTGAATGCCAGTACACCGACCAACAGCACGATGACGACGATGGCGGCCACGATCCACACGACTGTCATGACAAGCCCCTTACTTCGCTCGGGTACCGCACCCGCAGCGCGTTTCGACGCTATTGCCGTGAGCCATGCACAACCTGGGCACGCAGCCCCGCTTCGCTGTGTCCTTAGTCCTGTCCGCGAATGCTCGGGGCTGACCCGCTCTGAGCTTGGCGCTACACCAGGGGGTTTTGGGCGCCGCTAAGGGTCCTTCGCCGGGTAGGACCAAAGGCTCTAATTCGCTGCTCGGTTTCTCGTCAGGCTTGAGGCATGTTCTGGCCAAGAAGCTGGATGCCGAGGAGGGCCCCGCGAGACATGCGTGTCCGCCAGCGGGTCGCCAATGCATCGCCAGCTGAGGAAACGTGCAAGCCCTGGCCGGTAGAACGCGCATGCTGCTGTCCTGCCCGGCCGCGAGTGCGGGTCTTAATGACGCTCCCTAACGAGGACGGGAAGACCGACCGCGAGATCGACATCCTCCTCTGCGCTCATCACTATCGGTCCTCCGCGCAGCGACTGAGCGACCTTGGCGCCGTCCCGGTGAGCCTCATGACGGGAGATCGTGCGGAGGAAGGCCTGCTCGTGTGAGCCGGCTGTGACGAGGACCCAGCAAGACGCGCCGGAGCCCTCGATCGACGAAGTGACGACCGCCGGAACCTTGCCTGCGGACGATGTGTTGGTCGTGCTGAGTACTGCTGAGGACCGCGGACTCACATCCGCTCAGGTGAGCCTCTTGCAGGCGAAATGGGGCCTGAACGCGGTCTCCTCACACCGGGCGCGCTTCTGGCCGGTGCTCTGGCACCAGCTGCGCTCCCCGCTGCTGTTTCTGCTGTTGACCGCGGCCGCCGCTTCTTATTTCGTAGGGGAGCGCAGCGATGCCGTCATCATCGCCGTGATCGTTGGCCTATCCGTAGGCCTGGGGTTCGTCAATGAGTACCGGGCCGAAAAGGCCGCGGAGGCCTTGCATTCTCAGATCCACCATCAATCAGAAGTCATCCGCGACGGCACTCCGACCCGAGTTGACGTCTCCGCCCTCGTACCGGGCGATGTCGTTGAACTGCGGCTCGGTGAAATCGTTCCTGCCGACATCCGGTTGCTGTCTGTGTCTGATCTGGAATGCGACGAGTCCGTCCTGACCGGCGAGTCCTTGCCGGTCGAGAAGTGGGCCGAAGTGGTGCCCGTCGGCACCGCGCTGGCGGACCTGTCCTGCTGCGCGTTGATGGGCACCGTCGTTCATGCTGGCAGCGCGACTGGAGTGGTCGTAGCTACCGGGGTGCGCACGGAGTTCGGACGGATTGCAGCCGGGCTGAGCACGCATCAGCCGGAGACCGAGTTTCAGCTTGGGCTGCAGAAGTTTTCCATGCTGCTGGTCTACGTGGCGGGCGCGCTGACCACCTCGATCTTCGTGCTCAATGTTCTCTTGCACAAGCCGATTCTGGATGCGTTGCTGTTCTCCCTGGCGATTGCCGTCGGGATCACCCCGCAACTACTGCCTGCGGTGGTCTCCACCAGCCTTGCCGCGGGATCCCGGCGCATGAGTCAGCGAAAGGTCTTGGTTAAGCGGTTGGTCTGCATCGAGGATCTGGGAAACATCGATGTGCTCTTCACCGACAAGACTGGCACGCTCACGCACGGCCGGATCGATTACATGCGCTCGGTCGCCGCCGGCGATGTGGATCCCGAAATGGTCCTGGAATGGGGATTGCTGTGCACCGAGAACACTTCCTTCGATGGGCATGCCGTCGGTGGAAACCCGCTCGATCAGGCACTTTGGGAGTCGCCCGCGAGCGGGGTCGCGCGTTCGGCGCTGAGCTCGTTCACCCGGCTGGGGGTACTCCCATTCGATCATGAGCGACTCATGGTGTCGGCGGTCGTGCGTGAACAGGCCGGACTACTGAGCCTGGTCACCAAAGGTGCCCCAGAAAACGTCCTGGCCCGCTGCGAAAACGTGCCGGAGACGGCACAAGCAGCTCTTCAGGCTGAGTTCGATGCCGGTAACCGCGTGGTCGCGGTCGCCCGCAAGCTCGCGGAGGGGCCCCGGGCGCCAACCCCGGGCGATGAACACGACCTGCAACTGCTGGGCTTTCTCGTCTTTCTCGATCCCCCGAAAGCGGACGCAGCACCGTCACTGAAACGTTTGGATGATCTGGGCATCGCGGTGAAGGTCATCACCGGTGACAACCCGGCGGTCGCGGTCAAGGTCTGCCACGAGCTGGGGCTGCACGAGGCCGCCTGCCTGACCGGAACCGAAGTCGATCTGCTCGATGACGAGGCGCTCGCCGAAGCGATCAATGCCACGACTGTCTTTGCCCGGGTGAGCCCCGAGGCGAAGGCACGCATCGTGCGAGTGCAACGCGGTAGCGGGGGCGGCGTGGCCTTTCTCGGTGACGGAGTCAATGACGCGCTCGCTCTTCACGCCGCCGACGTTGGAATTTCGGTGGATTCAGGTACCGATGTGGCCAAGGATGCGGCGGACGTCATCCTGCTGGAGAAGGACCTCGGGGTGCTCGCCGACGGCGTCGCAGAAGGCAGGCGGATCTTTGCCAACACGATCAAATACGTGTTGATGGGGACCTCGAGCAATTTCGGCAACATGTTCTCCGCCGCTGGGGCTTCCCTGTTTCTGACCTTCCTGCCGATGCTCCCCTCGCAGATCCTGCTTAACAACCTGCTCTACGACAGCAGCCAGCTCGCTATCCCCACGGACAACGTCGACGAGGAGCAGTTGCGCAAGCCGTCGCATTGGGACATTCACTTCATTCGAAGATTCATGGTCATCTTCGGACCGCTCAGCTCGGTCTTCGACTTCATCACGTTTGCCATGATGCTGTGGATCTTTCACGCGGGACCGACAGAGTTCCGGTCTGGGTGGTTCGTTGAATCCTTGGCCACTCAGACACTCGTGATCTTTGCTATTCGTACGCGGAGGGTGCCCTTCTTCCGGAGCCAGCCGAGTCTGCCGCTTACCCTCGCAGCGCTGACCATCGTGGCCGTCGGCGCGATACTTCCGGCCACGCCGCTGGCCCCGGCGCTCGGCTTCTGCCCCCTGCCCGGGACATTCTTCGCCGCGCTAGCCGCGATGGTGGTCGCGTATCTGATCCTCATCGAGTTCGCAAAACGGCTGTTCTACCGCACCACCAAGCCCACGACGCCCGTAAGCCGTCATCGTCCCCACGGCCGCCACCTGCGCCGGCGAATCGCTCAGTTCACCACCGAGCAAGGGGCAGCTGAACTCAATCAAGCCCCCCGTCCTGCGGAACCACCCACCGCAGCCGGGCCAAATCCGCACGTTCGAGCTCGTCAAGCCCAGCGTCGACGTCTTTCAGGGCGGCGGCCAAGTCGGGTATCCAACGATCTCGAAGTGCCCTCAGCCGCTGGGAAGTGACCGCGATCTCGGCTCTCACCGCCTTGCATGCAGCCGCCGCTGCAGCGCTGGCAACCCCGGCTCTCAGAGCCGTCCCGAAGGCATTGGCGGCCTCCAGCACTGCAACGCTTCCGATAGGAGCCTGATCACGGTCGCGCAGCGGTATGTCACAGCTGACTGTCCGCGGGAAGGCGACCCCCATGACAGTGTCGTCAACCACAGTTAGCTCTGCCAGGCCCGAGGGCATGTTCAGCCGAACGTCGCGCATGCTCCCCATGACGACCGCGCGACACTGCCATTCCTGTGCTTGATTGCAGGCGACCGCCCACGACGAGCCGGATTCAGTCGCAAGCACCTCCAGGCGTTCGAGTTCACGCCGCAACAGCCTCACCTTGGTGTCCAGGAGTGACACAGCGCGGTCAGCAAGCTCCAGCCGTTCCCTCAGCCACAGCCGCCCTGCCCGGCCCGGCGGGTTGCGCATCCTTCGCGTCACCGTCAATCTCCCGAAGCTTCCGCAAGGCTCGCCAACAGTTGGGTGGAAATCATCGTCAGCTCCCGCCGGGGCAGCGACAGGATGCATTTCCAAGCCCTCTCCATGGTCACCTCAAAGCTACGACCCCCCAAGCGACTCTGGGCGATGACGTCGTGCTCGAACGCATCGGCAAAATCGAGGTAGAGCTGATCCGTCGCGCTCAGTGCGGCAGCACCGACCAACTCGGACAGTTCTCGCGCCTGTCGCGCCCTAGAGAGCGCGGCTTGCGTCTGCGCGGCAACTTGAAGGTGGTCTGCGCTGGTGCCTCCCGGACCGGCAGCCTTGCGCATCAGCCTGGACAGTGATGACAGTGGATCGACCGGCGGATATATCCCGCGCGCAGAAACGTCGTCCGAAAGCACGATCTGACCCTCCGTGATGTAACCGGTGGTGTCGGGGACCGGATGGGTGATGTCGGCACTTGGCATAGTCAGTACCGGCATGAGAGTGACTGATCCTGGCTTGCCATAGGTACGGCCGCAGCGCTCGTACAACGACGCCAGATCACTGTAGAGGTAACCCGGGTACGCCCGGCGTGCCGGAATCTCGCCACGGGCAGATGAAACCTCTCTCAACGCCTCGCAATAGCTCGTCATGTCAGCCATCACCACCAGGACGTGTCTACCTAGCTCGTAGGCGAAATACTCAGCAACCGTCAGTGCTATGCGGGGAGTGAGGATCCGTTCGATGACAGGATCGTCGGCCGTGTTCAAGAACAGCGCCAACTCTCCCTGCGAGGATCGCTCCTCAAGCAGATCGCGGACCATGGCAGCGTCAGGGTGTGTCAGTCCCATGCCTGCAAACACCACGCTGAAGGAACTCGCTGCTTCGCCGGTCGACTGACTCCCAGAGATGCGGGCCTGGGCCGCGATCTGCACCGCCAGTTCCAGATGCGCAAGCCCGGCCGAGGAGAAGATAGGCAACTTCTGGCCGCGCACCAGAGTTGTTAAGAGATCGATCGCCGAGACGCCGGTAAGTATGGGGTCCGATGGCGGCTGGCGAGCTGTGGGATTCAAGGGATAACCACTCACCGCACCGGTGGTCCTCGCAATGACCGGCGGACCACCGTCAATGGCTTCTCCCCTCCCGTTGCATGTGCGGCCCAGCCACCCGACGTCAAGCGGGATCCGGAATGGCTCGCCCGAAAAGGCAATGGAGGTGCCATCCAGGCTCATTCCCTCAGTGCCTTCGAGCACTTGCACCACAGCGAGGTCTCCATCGACTTCCAGCACGAGTCCGTGTCGCTCCACTCCGGTTGCGAGGCGCAGCGTGCAGAACTCGTCCCAGCCCACTCCAGCGACTCCTGACACAAATGCCAGCGGACCGCGTAGCTGGGACAGATCCCGGTACTCGACCTGGACAGGAGGAATCATGAGCCGGACGCGACCGTGAGCAGCCCGGCCAGGACGGCGAGCAAATCGTGGACCCGGGCATCGACACCGGCCGCGTCGTCGGCTTCGAGATCTTCCCGGGCCCGAACCAATGGCGACAGGTCCTGATCTTCGATGACGGCCGCGGATATGCCTTGATCGGCCAGCTCGCGGCAACGGTCCACGACTGCGAGCACGCCTTCCGCGATCGCCGCCGCCTTCAGCGGGCTGCATGAGGAATCATGCTGATTCAGGGCATTCTGCTGCAGAAACCCTTCGCGCAGCAGTCGCCCGCCGAGGATGACAACACGCTCCCGGACTGGCAAAGCGCTGACACCCACCAGTTCGGCCAGCTCCGACAGCCGATCAGCCTCCGCCAATAGGGCGGCGATCCGTGCCCGGCGGCTGGTCCAGGCAACGTCGCCTCGACGGCCGAATTCGCGCCCGGCCATGTCGATGTCACGAGAGAAGGAGCCGGTCCAAGCCACCGCCGGATAGTGCCGCGCGTAGGCCAGCTCGCGGTCCAGAATCCACTGGGTACGCACGAAACGCTGAGTCTGAGCCGTCACCGGCTCCGTGAAATCTCCCCCCGGAGGTGATACTGCGCCGATGATGGTGACCGAGCCGTTGCTCCCTCCGAGGGTGCTCACCGGGCCGGCCCTCTCGTAAAAGGCGGCCAGCGCCGACGAGAGGTCGGCGGGGAATCCTTCCTCAGCCGGAAGCTGACCGCGGCGAGACGCAAATTCCCGAAGTGCTTCCGCCCAACGGGACGTGGAATCGGCGATGACGACGGCGTCATAGCCCATGTCCCGGAAGTACTCGGCGACCGTGACACCGGCATAGATGCTCACCTCACGCGCCATCAGCGGCATGTTCGAGGTATTCGCAATGATGACGGTTCGATCCGCAAGTCGCCCCCCGGTCCGCGGATCGGGCAACTGGGCAAATTCCTCGATGACGTCAGCCATCTCGTTGCCGCGCTCCCCGCATCCGACGTAGACGATGACGTCCGCATCGCACCACTTGGCGATCTGCTGGAGCAGGAGCGTCTTGCCCGTGCCGAAGCCACCGGGTACCGCGGCGGTGCTCCCACGTAGCACGGGAAACAGCACATCGATCACGCGTTGGCCAGTCAGCAGTACCGAATCAGCCTCCATCCGACAACGAACCGGACGAGGCTTTCGGATGGGCCAGCGGGAAGTCAGAGTGATCGGGTGGCCGGCGATGCGGGCGACTGGTTCATCGGCGCGATAGCTTCCCGTTGGGGCCAGCCAATCCAGGCGGCCGGACCTGTCGGGAGGCACCTGCACCCGGTATTCAACTGAGCCCGGACCCGGCACGGTCCCCAGCAGATCCCCGGGAGCCACCTCCGCGCGTTGGGGTTCGAGCGGATCAAATGCCCAACTGCGGTCTGACTTGTCGCGGTGCGCATCGGGAGTCAGCCACATGGGTCCCCCGGTCAGCGGTCGCAGCAGCCCATCAAACACACCGGCCAACAACCACGGGCCCAGCTCGGCAGTCAACGGGCTCCCGAGCGCTACGGCCTTTGCCCCTGGAGCCAGGCCACCGGTGTATTCGTACGCCTGAACGGTGGCGCGTTCAGACGTCACGGACACCACTTCGCCAGGGAGGGCCCAGTCCCCCAGTTCGATGACTTCCGACATTGCGACAGCACCCAGACCGCTGACTTCCACGAGCGGGCCGTTGACGCGGACGACCTGGCCGCAGGCGGCGGGATTCAGCGCTGCCACAATGACCCGACTTCGGCTGGGCACGCAGCCAATGCACGTTCAGCAAACGCAGCCAGCGAGAGGTCCAGGTGGCGACCCTGCCAATCGGCCACGACGCCCCCCGAAGGGTGTTCAGTCACGGTCGCCTGCGCGCCGAGCCGATCCCGGGCGACCGCCGTCAGGGCACGGATCAGACAGGGGTAGTTCGGATCGGCCCTCATCTGCTGGGCTTTCGATTCGACGGATCGGCGGAGCTCTTCGTAGCTCTCGAGTTGGGCGCCGAGCAGAGCCTGACGCGTAACACGATCGCGCTGCCGGCGGCGATGATCCGACGCCACCTTTGCATCTCGGACACCCTCATCATGAGCAGCTCTCAGCCGCTGCTCGATGCTCGCCCGGGCCGCCGCGACCTGCGCCTGGGAAGCCTCATCGGCAGCGGCCAGGACTGCCGCCGCGGTGTCCTTCGCAGTTCGGATCAGCGCCGCTCGGGTTGGCTCCAGCGCGTTGAGCATGTCGGCTTGACCAGTCACGACGGCATCACCACCCGTAGCGGACTTTCGGCATGTGGCAAATCCTCGTGAGCGTCAAGCGCTGCAGCAACGACCCGCGTGAGGATGGCCAGGGTTGTCTCCGGGCCAAGGTCAGACCAGGCAACCCTCGCCTCCGAGTCAGTGGACACCGGCCGCAGTTGGACTCCGGCCAGCGCAAACCCCGCGATGTCGCTGGCCGCACCGATCGCCACAGCTCTTCCCATGTCGTCAGGCCTTTCCAATCAAGATGATCGACACGATGAGTCCGTAGATGGCAATGCCTTCCGCCAATCCGACAATCACCATCGCCCGGCCGAAGATCTCGGGTCGTTCACTCATCGCGGCAAGCGCGGCGGCACCTGTATACGCCACGGCAATGGCCGCCCCGATCGAGGAACCGGCCACCGCGATCGCCGCACCGATGAGCGCTGAACCGTTGAGAGTGTGTGTGGTTGCGGGGGCGGCAGCAGCCGCTGAGGCTGGGCCGGACCCAACGGCGATCAGAGCCACCAGCAGGAGACTCACGAGGCTGAGCAAGCCGCCGCCGATTGCGAGGATGCGCAACGCCGCGGTGCCCCGCCGCCGTAGAACAAACATCAGTAGCCCCGCAGCGGGCAATAGGACAGGCAAGACAATGAACCAGGTCACGATGCACCTTCCTCAGCTTGAATCGGAATGTGCCAGGGCGTGAAACTGCGTCCCTCGGCTTGAAAGACACGGGAAAAGAGCTCGTAGTACTCAAGTCGCAGTGCTTGGATCCCGGCGACGACGGCCTCCAGCGTGAAGGTCAGCAGGTTGCCGGCCACGAAGACGACGACAGCAAGCACGACCATGGCGCCGCCGCGCTGCCAGAGGCTGCGGGCACCCTCCCAGACGAGCAACCCTAGAGCGGCATGCGTCAGGCCGAACGCAGCGAGCCGGGCGAACGACACAAGATTGGATGCCAGCCGGATGACCAGATCTACAAGCTCGATAATGGCTTGCGAGGCGCCCGCGCCGCCACCGCCCGCACCGGCATACAACCCGGCAAAAGCAAGGCCCAACGCGGCCACCGCGAGGAAGCCGCCGAGCGCGACGAGCGCGACAAGCTGCGCGTACCAACCGGCTACCACGACTCCGAGCGCAAGGAAGAGAAGGGCACCAGCGATACCAGACGGTGAATACAGCGCGAGCGCCCAGCCCCCTTCTCGTACCCGGTTGACGACTCCCAGCGCATAAGCACCGGATAGCAGTACCGCACCAACAACCACCCCTGCGAGCAGCAGCGGCACTGGGTGATCAAGGGGCCTGAGCCACAGCACCGGAACCAGGCCCGTGGGCCCGAAGCACTCGCCGTAAAGGAGTCCGAACACCATGCTGGCAAAGCCCGCCCCGGCCAAGAAGGGCCACACCACGCGCAACCGAGCCGCCCGGCGGGGCCAGCCACGTCTCGCCAATAGGGCGCCAACGACAAGCAGCGCACCCTGGCCGACATCGGCGAACATCATGCCGAACATCACGATGTAAGCGAGACCTGCCAGCAGCGATGGATCGAGATCGGCATATGGCAAGGTGCCGTACGTGTCGAGCAGCGGAGCGAAGGAGCGAGTTACACCCTTCCTGTCCAAGAGCGAAGGCGGGTCCACTCCGCGCGGACGAGGGGTCACGACTACAGATCCACCCCAGGGCGCCAGCCGGCACGCCAAAGTGGCGCGAGCTGTTTCTGGTGTCCACCCGCACACCCCGGCGACGCTCGTTTGGCGGGCTGCGCCCGCTAGGTAGCGCGCGAGTTCCGCCTCACCAGCAAGGAGGTCCTCCCGCCCGCTCCGGCGGCATTCCTCGGCATCGGGGGCATCCAGCGAGAGCCGCGGCGACGTCCGCGCCCCGGTCCGGGACGACACCGCTCCCTCCGGACGTCCACGGCCAGGCTCGTCGAGTTGTACGCACCCCTCGTCAGCCAGCTCAACCAGCGTCCGGCGCAGCGACGCCACCGGGCTGACGATGGCCACCCGTGCCATTCGCGTCGGAGCAGCTTCATCAAGCCAAGGCATCGAACACTTCCCGTCCGCGGTGGCCGTGGGCAGCCGCTCCCAAGGCCGCCCGCACTCGCCAGGCATCGGCCGCCAGGATCCCGACCGCCCCAACGATCGGCTCCGCCCCAAATTCCGATGTCCTCAGCAAAGCAGCTGATTCCCGCTCGAGGGCAACCCACCAATGGGCCTCCGCCCGGCACAAACGCATGGAAAGCGGCTCGTCGGTTGAGTCCAGGGCTTCAAGCAGCTCCCGACATTCGGACGGAAGCGCCGAAACGAATGACGTCAGATCGCGCTTCGTCATTTCTTCGATTCCAGGCAAGACGGAGGATATTTGAGAGAGCGCGGAACCTGGAATTGCTTGCTGCTCAAGGAACACGAGGCGCGTCACCAGTATCGCCACGGCGCGTGTCGCCCAGCCACGGGCGACCGGCACCTTGGTGGCGCAGACAGCCGTGGCCCAGATCGACAGCATCCGAATTCGGATCACGCGCGCAGTGGGGTCTTGGGGGTCGCCCCAGCGCGAGGTGGCGAGCGCCTCGCGCAAGCTGGAACGATCGGCGGTCAGGGCTAACCGGGGCCAGGCTGTCGACAGACCGCCCAGCTCGAAGAATCGGCCCGGCTCGTCGTGCTCGAGGACCTGCATCTGCCGATCAACGTTAGCGATTTCGAACCAACCGGCCAGCGCTCTGACAACTTCCGCCCCCCGTCCCGGCAGCCAGCCGGCGAGCACGCGCAGATTCCAGAGCAACGTCTCTGCGACTGCGTGCTGTGCGTCCTCCAACGACTGACCGGGCCTGATGGTCCTGCCGTACGGCGAGATTGCGAGGGTTTCGATGGCGGCGCCGAGTGATCCTTCCTCCGCAAGGTCGCGAGCAGCAGCAGAGCCAAAGCGAGCAGATGCCAGTGCCTTTGCTCGCGTGGTTCCTGCCACCCACGAACCGCTCATGACGTGGAGCCGCTCTGGTCTTGCCCGTGAAGAGGGTCATGCCCGCAGAGTGCCGTCAACTGGGACCGCAGCTCGGCGTAAATCGCGTCTACGGCGACCGACATCCGAGCGGAAACGGAGGCGCGCAGACGCGCCACAGACAGCTGGGCCACGGCTTCATCGGCTGTTGTCTCTTCGGCTTCCGTCACGAGTGCGTAGCCCTCGGCGCGGGCACTTGCAGCCGCGGACGCCGCGCCGGCGAGCAGGGCCGCGACGCCCGAATCAGCGGCCTCCCGACGTGCCGAGGCCTCGCCTTCAGCAGCTGCCTTCAGACGCTCACATTCCCGCTCGACCGGTCTAAGGAGCTGGAAGATGGCAGACAGCGCCTGCTGAGTCTCATCAAGATCGGAGGGCACCCCGCGACGCGAACCAGCGCCGGGAGCAGCGACGGGACGGAAGCGGTTGAGCCAATCACGACTGCGCACCGCCTTCGCCCCCTGCCACGACCGCTCGTTGACTGTTCATCTCAGCCAACCTGAACCGGTCATGCCATCGACGGTTACTTGCTGCCGAAGACGCTGGGACTTTCGTCCCGACCTTCAGAAATTCGCAGGTACCGAAGCACCGCGGAGGTAGTCACCGAAGGCGGCCGGCACTCCCAGCACAACCCGATGGCCGTCGTGGGAGACGTCAAGGCCACGCGGGTGCCAGGCCAAGGCCCAACCATGGCAGTCAATGAACCGTGACACAGCCAAGAGGAGACCCGCCTCTCGGAGTTCGCGAGTCCAGTCGGGCTTGTCGCTCACGATCGCAACCTGGCGACGAAGTTCGACGCACGTGAGTTGACCCAACTCCTCTAAGCGTTCGTCGAGCGCCAGAACCAGCGGCGCCAGGTGTAAGTCCGTTACGTCGTGGGGCAAAGTAGGCATCAAGACCTCCGCAAGCGAATTCACTGAACCATGACCGCCGTCACACGGCGGGCTCAACACCCCCCATGGAAGCGGGTTCGAGGTCTCGATCAAAGAGCCATAAGTCCCTCTGCAGGAGGACTTATCGATCAGACTTCGCCCGATTGGGCGGCGGTGATGGCGGATTGGACGCGCGCGAGCCGAACGACCTCTTCGCGGTCGATTTCCTGCTGCCTCTTGGCAGAGATCCTCTCGGTGTCCGGGCCGGGAAAGATCAACGCTTCCCGGTCATTGTCGAGCCATCTCACTTTGAAGGGGGGCGATCCGTCGGGACCCACTTCAAGAACCGCGGCACGACGCTCGTGACCTCCACCTACACCGCTGGCCTTGACCAACAGCCAATCCCCGACTTCGGCATGCACGGCAGAACCTCCCGATGGGCCCAGATGGGAACTGATACAACGAGCTCCTTGGCATGGTGACCCGTGGGGGAAGGCGCGACCAAGAGGCCCTAAGTCCCATCTTCACGAGTCAATAGGCCGCTGACCGGACCTGAGCCAGCAAGCACTCTTCTCTCGTGCCTGTCATCTCCGTGTCGAGATTGTGCATGTCGTATGGCAGCTTCCGCGCCGTCGACTCGATCAGTTTCGAGGTCAACAACGGAGAGATCTTTGCCTGCTTGGACCCAACGGCGCGGGTAAGACGACCACCATCGAGATTCTGGAGGGATACCGGCTTCGCACCTCCGGCGACGTCAGGGTTCTCGGCTTGCACCCCGGCCATGGAGGGCGCCGGCTGCGTGAACACATCGGAGTCATGCTTCAAGGCAGCGGAGCCGATGCAGAGCTGACCGTCTTTGAGACGATGCGGCGGTACGCCTCGCTATATCGCCGGCCCAGGCCTCTAGCAGAGACGATCTCACTCGTCGGCCTCTCGGACCACGTCAAGGCGCGCGTCCGCACCCTCTCGGGCGGAATGGAAAGAAGGCTCGACCTCGGGCTCGCGCTCATTGGTGACCATCAACGACCGCAAGAAGGACGTCATCATCACCGGCGGCGAGAACGTCTCCTCCATCGAGGTCGAGGGCCGTTTGTACGGTCATCCCGACGTCGCCGAAGCTGCGGTCTTCGGTGTCCCGGACGAGAAATGGGGTGAGACAGTCATGGCCCTCGTGGTCAAGGTCGCTGGCTCCCGCGTAAGCGAACGTGACTTGATCGACTTCTGCCGTGCAGGTCTCGCCCACTACAAATGCCCGACGAAGATCGAGCTTCGCGAGCAAATCCCGAGAACGGCAACCGGAAAGATCCAGAAGTTCAAGCTTCGACAGCCGTATTGGGAAGGGCGCGAGCGCCAAGTCAACTAACGATGTGGGCCAGCCGTTCCGCGACGGTCCCGTCAGGCTTCACTGCCGATCAAGCGTCAGTATCGGACTCCAGTACCGACCCTGGCCGAAGTCGCATCCCAACTCGGCGAGTGCGGCGAGCTGGCCGTCGTCTTCAACACCTTCGGCTACGGCCACCAAGCCGAGCGCGTGCGCCAGCTGGACGGTCGCCGCGACAATCTGACGACCGCGGCGATCGGTATCAATGTCACGGACGAAGCTGCGGTCAATCTTAAGGATGTCGACGGGCAGGTGGCGTAGCCGCGACAACGATGAAAAGCCGGCGCCGAAGTCATCGATCGCCACCAGGACGCCGAGCGATCGCAAGTGGGCCAAGACCTTGAGCGCGTCGGGAGAGCTAGCCCGCTGATCCGCCCGCGTCAACTCGATCCACAGGGCGCCCGCAGGGACACCGAACTCGTCAATGAGCCCCGAGATGAAGGCTGAGACTCCTTCCGACGCCAGCTGACGTCCTGACACATTGACCCCGACCCTCATGGCTCCGGTGGGTGCCAGATCGGCCAGCGATCGGCAAGCGGTACGAAGGGCGAGCCGGTCGAGCGCCACGATCAACTGGCTCCGCTCAGCCAGCCGCGCGACGCCCGCGCCCGGCACTTCCTGGCCGTCAGGCAACGTCCAGTGCAACAACGCCTCAGCTCCCCATACGTTGCCGGTGTTCAGTTCGACGACCGGCTGAAAGGTCATTCCGACCTCGCCATGGTCGACGGCACGGCCGAGCGCCGTACGCAGATCGATCTCGCGGCGCATATCTGCCCGCCATTCCGCCCGGAAGACTTCTATCTGGTCTCGGCCGTTGTGCTTCGCTCGGTACATTGCGTCGTCCGCTTCCTGCACGATCGAATCGCTGGTCGAGAACGGCGAAGAGAGCGCGGCGCCGACGCTCAACGTGGGCCGGAGTTCATGGCCTGCCACGGTGATGGGCATGCGTACGGCGGTGAGCAACCGATCGCTCAGCCTGACGACCTCGTCGGGTCCGCTGACATCTTCGATGACAACCAAGAATTCGTCGCCTCCGATCCTTGAGACGGTGTCGCTCGGGCGTACCTCCGCCGCCATGCGTTCACCAATCGTCTTGATCAAGGCATCCCCGGCATCGTGACCTAGGCCGTCGTTGACCACCTTCAGCTGATCAATATCGACGAAAAGGACAGCAATGGCGGACCCGCGCCGGCGGCTTCGGGCCAGCGCACCCCGGAGGCGATCCATGCCCAAACTTCGGTTCGGCAGACCAGTCAGCGGATCATGCAGCGCGAGTCGCAGTAGCTCATCCTGCATCTGCGTACGCGCCGTGACGTCTCGGATGACAGCGGTGAACAACACGGTGCCATCCGTTCCCGCCAACGGGGCGAGCCCCACTTCGACCGGAAACTCATGCCCATCGCGACGTCGCCCAAGCAACAGCCGCCCGTCGCCCATCGGCCGCAAAGCCGGCCGGTGGGCATAGCGCTCGCGAGCCACGACGTGCTGCCGGCGCAAGCGTTCAGGCAGCAGGATGTCGACAGATCGGCCGATGAGATCCGTCCGGTCATAGCCGAACAGCACCTCTGTCTGACGATTGGCCAGCGTGATCCGACCCTCATCGTCGATGACAAGAAACGCGTCAGGGGCGCCCTCGACCAGTTGTGACAGCAGTCCGGGATCCGCCGCTACGTCTGAATGGCTTGCCACAAGACGATTCTGCCCACTGAGGTCGACCGGTCGCAGAGTCCAAAGTCCCAGCCCTACGAAGGTGGCGGACTGACGACGGCAGCGCGCGAGGTGATGTTTCGCCTCGAGAAAGGACCAACGACTCTTCGCAGCAACGCAAGTCATTGGCCATCTTTCAAGCCTGGTCGGCATTTTGCATCCTGATAACACCGCAGCCGCCTTCTGGCGCCACCTGTATACCGCCGGGGCAATGAGCCTGCTCGGTGGCGCCTATCCGGCGGCAAGGGCGGCCCGGCTCTCTCGTTGGAGGCATTCCCCAGCTGAGGCTCTCGGCGCAAGGTCATGCGGGGGCGGCGCGATTCATCGTCGCCGGTTTCGGAATACCAGCTGGTCAACCGTCAAGGTCGGCTGCGACCATTTGCACGAGGTCGGCCAGGCGGCTGGTGTAGCCGAACTCGTTGTCATACCAACCGAAGACCTTGACCAGGTCACCGTCAGCCATGCTCAGACCCGCATCGAAGATGCAGGAGGCTGGGTCTCCGATGACGTCCCGGGACACGATCGGCGCGGTGTTGTAACGCATGATTCCTACGAGGGAACCCTCCTCGGATGCACTCCGGAACGCCGAATTCAACTCCTTCACCGTGACCGGACGCGACAGAACCGCTGTGAGGTCGGTCAGCGAGCCGTCCTCGACCGGCACCCGAACGGCAAGTCCGTCCAAACGACCGGCCAATTCGGGGATCACGGCTCCGGTTGTGCGCGCCGCGCCTGTTGATGTCGGAATGATGTTGACGGCAGCGGATCGCGCTCGATGCAGATCCTTATGAGGACCATCAAGCAGTGACTGATCGCCCGTATAGCCATGGATGGTCGTCATGAGCCCCTTGACCAAACCGAACGAATCGTTCAGTACCTTCGCCATGGGCGCGACGCAGTTGGTGGTGCAAGAGGCGTTGGAGATGATCTCGTGCGCCCGGGAGTCGTAGTCACCGTCATTGACACCCATGACGACTGTGACGTCCGGTTCCTTTCCGGGCGCTGAAATGATCACCTTCTTTGCGCCGGCCTTGAGGTGGAGGGCCGCGTCGTCACGCTGACGAAAACGGCCCGTTGATTCAACGACGAGGCTCACTCCGTGGCCGCGCCAGTCCAGCAGTCCGGGATCGGTCTCAGCGGTCACGGCAATCATCTTCCCGTTGACGAGCAGGCCCGCCGGGACGGCCTCGACACTTCCCTGGAATCGTCCGTAGGTGGAGTCGTATTGCAGGAGATGGGCCAGCGTTTCGGGAGTCGTCAGGTCGTTGATCGCCGCGACGTCCATCCCCCGGTCGACAGCGATGCGAAGAAAGCTTCGTCCGACGCGACCGAAGCCGTTGATGCCGATCTTTCCGTCCATGTAGCGCTCCGTCAGTTGGCCCGAGAGGATCCCAGGGCGTCTCAGATGAATTCATCAGGACAGCCCGTTCCCGGTAAGGGTCAAACGTCCCACGACTGCAAGACGTCCTCCCCTGCCGCCCGGCAGCCGGCAGTGTTGTCCTGTTGGAAGCGGCGACTTCACCGCACGACGGGAGAGGCGAGGTCGAGATGAAAGCCTCGGTGGGCGATCGGATAGTGATTCATGGCAGGACGGTGGACTCTGCCGACAGAGGCGGGGAGATCCTCGAAGTGCACGGCCCAGACGGGACGCCTCCATACGTGGTGCGCTGGCAAGCGGATGGCCATCTCGCACTGTGCTTCCCGGGTCCGGATGCTCAGGTGGAGCCCCGTCGCAGGGCCGACTCGGCAGAGTGCGACGATCCCAAACCGTCCAGCGCTGAGCCCCGGCTCGATATGGCCGCGGTGGCGCGCTGGGGCAGAACCCACGGTCATGTCATCAGTGACAATCGCGTTCCGCGATCCGTCCTCGACGCCTATCTGCGTACGCACTAACCAACGGAGGATTGATGATCACCCGCCACGAACTCGGCCAACTGGGCCTTTCGGCAGGCAAGAAGGCACGGCTCTCACGCATTCTTTTCGATAACGGGCTCGGTAACGGCTCGGCGCTCTTGCTCCCCTACGACCAAGGTCTCGAGCATGGACCCCGCGATTTCGTAGCCAATCCGGCCGCTTCCGATCCGCGCTACATCATCCGCCTCGCGCTCGAGGGAGGATTCAACGCCATCGTGATGCAGATCGGCCTGGCCACCAAGTTCTACTGGGACTACGCCGGCGAGATCCCACTCGTGCTGAAGCTCAACGGAAAGACCGATATCCCCTCTGATGACAGGGCACTCTCACCGTTGAATGCCACGGTGGAAGAAGCCGTGAAGCTGGGAGCTGACGCGGTTGGTTACACGATGTATGTCGGATCCCCCGCCCAGAGCGAGGATTTCGAGCAATACCGACAGGTGAGAGCAGACGCCGACCGCTTCGGAATGCCGCTCGTCGTCTGGGCCTATCCCCGGGGCTCCGCGATCGCCGCGAAGGGTGGACTCGACTCCTTCTACGCCGTTGATTATGCCGCGCGTACCGCAAGCGAGCTGGGGGCCGATGTCGTCAAGGTCAATTTCCCGCATCCGGAAAAAGTCGCCGCCGTCCATCCGGAGTACGAGATCCCGGTGAGCCCCCAAGAGGCCGTGAACGCCGTTGTCCGTTCGGCCAATCGCACCCTCGTCCTCATCTCGGGCGGCAGCAAGGCCGGCGATGACGTGATGCTGGAAAAGGCCCGTCGCTCGGTCCGAGCGGGGGTAACCGGACTGATCTTCGGCCGCAACGTCTGGCAGCGCAGTCATGACGATTCCCTGCGATTCGCCGCCCATTTACGCGACATTCTCGCGGGCACCGACACCGACCTGAACGATTCCGCGCGGCTGCTCACCACCAGCGCAGTAGGGGCGCCCTGACCGTCATGAGCATCCCCTCGAGGGACATCGCGTCGTTGCCGGACCTGCTGCACGAGCATCCTCGCGCCGGTGCCATACGGGCCACCAGGCCCGTGTACGTCGATCTGCTCCCGCCCTGCAATGTGGGCTGCCCGGCTGGCGAGAACGTCCAGGGGTGGATGGCTCATGCCGCCGGCGGACGGTACGAAACGGCGTGGCGGGAACTGGTGGCAGACAATCCGCTGCCGGCGATCCTTGGGCGGGTCTGCTACCACCCCTGCGAGACCAGCTGCAACCGCGCCTATCTCGATAGCTCAGTGTCGATTCATGCCGTGGAACGATTCCTTGGCGACCTTGCGAACGACCGCGGATGGACGTTCGATGCACCTCGCGCGCCCAGCGGCCAACGTGTCATGATCGTGGGTGCCGGGCCAAGTGGACTTTCTGCCGCCTATCACCTGGCCCGCCTAGGTCACGAGGTCGAGATCCGTGACGCGGGCGCCGAACCGGGCGGGATGATGCGGTATGGAATCCCGGCCTACCGGCTGCCCCGCGATGTGTTGGGCGTAGAGCTGGCCCGTATAGCGGCCCTCGGGGTGCGAATGATCCGTGGGCACCGGATCGAAGATCTGGAAGCTGAACGCCAGGAGGGAGGATTCGACGCCGTTTTCGTCGCGGTGGGCGCCCAGCTGGCCAAGCGCGTAGACATCCCTTCCTGTGACGCCCGGCCGATCCTTGACGCCGTGTCCTTCCTGCGCCACGTCGCGTCGGGTGAGCGGCCCTTGATAGGCCGTCGGGTAGCCGTTTATGGCGCCGGAAATACCGCGATGGACGCGGCCAGGGTCGCACGCCGACTCGGGGCTGAGGAAGCGGTCGTCATCTATCGACGCACCCGCGCCCAGATGCCGGCGCACGCCGAAGAGGCAGCAGACGCCGAACGCGAGGGAGTCCGTCTCAACTGGCTGCGCACCATCAAGACCTTCGACGGTCCCGAGCTCGCCGTCGAGATCATGGAGCTTGACGAAGCTGGCGCCCCAAAGCCCACTGGACGCTTCGAAACGTTAACAGCAGACACCGTCATCCTGGCACTCGGGCAGGAGAGCGATACCGCCTTCCTGCGTGTAGTGCCGGGGGTCGAGTTCGACCGCGATGGCGACGTCCAGGTGTCAGCCACGATGATGACCGCAAGCCCGGGCGTGTTCGCGGGCGGCGACATGGTGACCAGTGAGCGCACCGTGGCGGTAGGAGTCGGCCATGGAAGAAAGGCGGCCCGCCATATAGACAGCTGGCTGAGAGGGACTCCACCCGTCACTCGTGACAAGCACCCGGTCGCGACGTTCGACTCCCTGCACCTTTGGTATTTCGGGGATGCCGCGCGTAAGGAGCAACCTCAGCTGGGCCCGGCCCAGAGCCTTGCCGGGTTCACCGAGGTAGTCGACGGCTTATCAAGCGATGCAGCCACGTATGAGGCCGGTCGATGCCTGTCCTGCGGCAATTGCTTTGAGTGCGACGGCTGCCTCGGCGCGTGCCCGGAGCATGCAGTGGTCAAGCTCGGCGCCGGGCACGGATATCGGTTCGACTACGAGCAGTGCACCGGATGCGGCGCCTGCTTCGAGCAGTGCCCCGTACACGCCATCGAAATGTCACCGGAGCCGGGATGACACGCGCGACGATCGACGGCAACGAAGCTGCCGTATCGGTCGCGTACCGGCTCAACGAGGTCTGCTGCATCTATCCCATCACCCCCTCCTCGCCCATGGCGGAGCTTGCCGACGAATGGTCGAGCCAGAGCAGGGCAAACGTGTGGGGCGCCGTTCCCACGGTCGTGGAGATGCAGAGCGAGGGCGGAGCAGCGGGTGCCCTGCACGGCGCCCTTCAGAGTGGAGCGCTGTCGACGACATTCACCGCCTCGCAGGGACTGTTGCTCATGGTCCCCAACATGTACAAGATTGCGGGTGAGCTGACATCGGCTGTGATCCATGTGGCCGCGCGTTCGCTGGCCGCGCAGGGATTATCCATCTTCGGTGATCACTCCGACGTGATGGCGGTGCGCCAGACGGGCTTCGCCCTTCTCTCTTCGGCGTCGGTGCAGGAGGCCCACGATCTCGCACTGGTCGCCCAAGCGGCCACATTGCTGACCAGGGTGCCGTTCGTCCATTTCTTCGACGGGTTTCGCACCTCCCACGAGCTGAACACGATCGAACTGCTCTCCGACGACGACCTGCGCGCGCTGGTGCCTGAAGACCTGATCCACGCCCACCGCGCGCGGGCGCTGTCGCCCGAGCGGCCTTTCATCCGCGGCACGGCGCAAAATCCCGACGTCTACTTTCAGGCTCGTGAGACGGTGAATCCCTTTTACGCAAGGGTGCCGCGGCTGGTCGACGACTTGATGGCCGCTCTCGGCGAGCGCACCGGCCGCCGCATGCAGATCGTCGACTACATCGGCCACCCGGAGGCCGACCGAATTGTCGTCGTGATGGGCTCCGGAGCCGAGACCGTCGCCGAGACCGTCGCCGCCCTCAACAAACGGGGCGAGCGAGTCGGTGTAGTGCATCTGAGGCTGTACCGGCCGTTCCCGACCCAAGCTCTGCTCGAGGCGCTGCCCCCGACGGCACGTCGGATTGCCGTGCTGGACCGCACGAAAGAGCCCGGATCCATTGGCGAACCACTCTTCCTGGACGTGTTGGCGGCGTTGGCCGGCGCGTACACCGACGGCGAGCGCGCCATCATGCCGCAGGTGTGCGGAGGGCGCTACGGCCTGTCGTCGAAGGAGTTCACACCGGCGATGGTCGCGGGAATCTACGGCGAGCTCGCCTCTGAACGTCCCCGTTCGCGGTTCACCATCGGTATCCAGGACGATGTCTCGGCCACAAGCCTGCCCTACGACCCATCGTTCGACATCGAGACGGCCGACACCTTCCGGGCCGTCTTCTACGGCCTGGGCTCGGACGGAACGGTCGGGGCGAACAAGAACACCATCAAGATTCTCGGCTCGGACGAAGAGCTGCATGCGCAGGGCTACTTCGTCTATGACTCCAAGAAGTCAGGCTCGCAGACCGTGTCGCACCTGCGCTTTGGACCGAGGCCGATCAGGGCGGCCTACCTGGTGAGCAATGCCGATTTCATCGGCTGTCACCACTTCGGATTACTGGAACAGATCGACGTTCTCGGCCGGGCGGCGCCCGGCGCGACTCTCCTGCTCAACACCAGGCACTCCGCGGATGTTGTCTGGGATTGGCTGCCGCGCCAGGTCCAGGAACAGATTCTCGCCAAGCACCTGAAGGTGTATGCCATCGACGCCAGCCGGATAGCCGGCGATGTCGGCCTCGCCGGACGCACGAACGTCATCCTGCAGACCTGCTTCTTCGCCATCTCGGGCGTCATGCCCCACGAGCGGGCGATCGGTCGGATCAAAGAATCGATCGTGCAGACTTACCGCGGCCTCGGACCGGACGTCGTGAGCCGTAACCATGAGGCAGTCGACCGGTCCCTTGCCGAGCTGCACCGGGTCGAGGTGCCGGACCGGGTCAACGCCACACATGAGTTGGCGCAACGGGTGCCCGCGCAGGCGCCTGAATTCGTCCGCAACGTGACCGCGATGATGATGGCCGGTCGCGGCGATGAGTTGCCCGTCAGCGCACTTCCGGTCGATGGCACCTACCCGTCCGGGACTGCCGCGTACGAAAAGCGCAACATCTCCGAGCTGGTCGCCGACTGGGACTCCGAGACCTGTATCCAATGCGGTAATTGCAGCTTCGTGTGTCCACACAGCGTGATCCGGTCTCGCTACTACGACCGGTCCCGGCTGGAGGGCGCTCCTGCGCAATTTCACTCGGCACCGCTGGCCGCCGTCGGACTCCCGGAATCGCGTTACACCCTCCAGGTCTATGTCGAGGACTGCACCGGCTGCGGGCTTTGCGTCGAAGCGTGCCCGGCAGTGATTCCCGGCGAGCCGGTCATGAAGGCCATCAACCTCGTTTCCCGCGAGCCCGTGGCCGCCGCCGAGCGCGCCAATATCGCCTTCTTCGAGACTTTGCCGCACAACGACCGGTCTCGCGTGGACTTCGGCACAGTGCGAGGAACCCAGTTCCTGGAGCCGCTGTTCGAGTTCTCCGGCGCCTGCGCGGGATGCGGCGAAACGCCCTATCTCAAGCTGCTTTCGCAACTGTTCGGCGACCGGCTGATGATCGCCAACGCCACCGGCTGCTCCTCGATCTACGGCGGCAACCTGCCCACCACTCCCTGGACGACCGACGCGGACGGCCGCGGCCCGGCATGGTCGAACTCCCTCTTTGAAGACAACGCAGAATTCGGGCTCGGCTTCCGGCTGGCGGCCGACGGCCATGTCGCCCTGGCGCGGCGTCGCCTTGGCGAACTACGAGATGTGCTGGGTCCACCACTGGTGGACGCCATCCTGGAGGCGCCACAGGTACGCGAGTCCGAGCTGCGCGCCCAACGACAGCGAGTGGACGAGCTCAGGAATCACCTTGCTGAGCTGAGCGGTCCGCTCGTCGCGGACCTGGTCAGTGTCGCCGACCATCTGCTCAGGCGCAGCGTGTGGATTGTCGGTGGCGACGGCTGGGCGTACGACATCGGATCGGGTGGGCTCGACCACGTCCTGGCCTCCGGGCGCAACGTCAACGTCCTCGTGCTGGACACCGAGGTCTATTCCAACACCGGTGGGCAATCGTCCAAGGCGACTCCGCTCGGCGCGGTCGCCCAATTTGCTGCGTCCGGCAAAACCGTTCCCAAGAAAGACCTCGCCTTACAAGCGATGGCTTACGGCAGTGTCTACGTCGCCCGGGTCGCGATGGGAGCCGACCCGAAGCAGACGTTGGAGGCGTTCCGGGAAGCAGAGGCCTATGACGGACCCTCACTCATCATCGCCTACAGCCACTGCATCGCGCACGGCTTCGAGATGCGCAGTGGGCTCGACCAGCAATACCGCGCGGTGGCGAGTGGGCACTGGCCCCTGGTCCGCTACGACCCGGTACTGCGCGCCGCCGGCGCCAGCCCCTTCCTGCTTGATTCGCCACGGCCGCGTATTGCACTCGCTGACTATGTCTACCGCGAAGCGCGCTATCGGATGCTGGCCGAGTCCGACCCCGCCGAAGCGAAGCGGCTACTCATTCTGGCCGAGGAGGCAGTCGCCCGGCGCTGGGACACCTACGAGCAAATGGCGACGCGTGGCGCCGAACACTTCCCCGCCGATCACCGCCGGGATCGCTGAGCCCATTCAGGAGACATCGCACAGTGATGATTGAAATCGAGGCCGTCAACCACAGCCCGTCGTTCGGGGACCAGCACCGCTAACCGGCCGGGGTGCTGGCCATGGCACGGCGCGGGTTAGGGTGACGCGTCACCGAGAGCCGCGGGCCAAGGAAGATCCGGGCGATGATGAGCAATCCCAGGCTGTAGAGCGCCGTCTGCACGATTGGTCCCCAAACCTGACCATGACCGGTGATGCTGTACTGGATCAGGCGTCGAGGCCCGTAGAACGGCAAAGTCTTCGCCACTACGCTGGTCGACCGAACCGCCAGTTGAGTGCCGACGACGCCGATAAGCACGAGCGTGCCCTCGAGCTCACGGGGCACGACGGCCGCGATCGCGAGGCCAAGAGGGACTGACGCCAGCGCGACCAGCGCGACGCCGAGACCGAGCACCCAAGGGTTGGAAGGGTGGGAGATTACGGCCATGAGCGCAGCGAATGCTCCTGCCATGACCAGACCTGCCGGACCGAGGAAGAGAAGGCGACCGAACAGCAGCTCGAATGGCCGGTAGCCCGACAGCACGAGT
Source organism: uncultured Actinomycetota bacterium (assembly GCA_963839015.1). Taxonomy (GTDB): domain Bacteria; phylum Actinomycetota; class Actinomycetes; order Frankiales; family Frankiaceae; genus DATAZK01. The sequence continues at coordinate 915,568 of CAWITL010000009.1, forward strand.
CGCTGATCGACCTCCATCGACGACAGCGCCGAGAAAAGCGTCGCCCCGGCGACGGCGAACGCCATGCCGATGCCGCCGGCGGCGACGGCAGTTTTTCCGGAGCCTGTCGAGGTGAAGTAGAAGCTCAACGGCAGGGCCACCAGCAAGGCAACGGCGACATGGCGTCGAATGAGATCACGCCCATGCATTTCGGCCATGATCAGGACGCGGCGTATGGAGTCCATCAATGCATCCGTCTCGCGGACGCATGCGCCGGCAGTTCAACGACGCGATCGACTCGGTCGAGCTCGGCCAGCATGTGTGTCACCACGATCACGCTCTTGCCCTGCTGCCGCCACGCGGCGCAGTGATCCCAAAAATTGACGTAGGTGCCCCGGTCAAACCCCTGATAGGGCTCGTCCAGCAGCAGCACGGACGGGTCGCACAGCAGGGCCAGCGCGAGGTTCAGCTTCTGCCTGGTGCCTCCGGACATGTCCGCAGTCACGACCTTGCGGCCCACTGGGAAGTCGAACTCGGCCAGCATCCCATGCCCACGAGCAAGAGCCTGCTCACGGGAAAGCCCGATCGCCTTTCCAAACATGACCAGATGATCATCTGCCGTCAGCAACTCGAATAGGCCCGGACTCTGAGGGCAGTAGCCGATCCCGCCGGCGACCTCGATCTGGCCCGAATCGGCGCGCAGCAGCCCGGCGCAAATGCGCAACAGTGTCGACTTACCGGCCCCGTTTTCCCCGGTGAGGGCGACCACCTCGCCGGCATCAGCCCAAAGGTCAACCTCATGCAGGACGCGAGTGCGGCGGTAGCTCTTACACACTCGCGTGGCAGCGAGCTGACGTGTCGCTGTCAGCATGCCGTCAACCGTCTCTCACCGACGCCCAAACGTGAAGGGACAAACGTCCCATTCACACGTTCGAACATGCCGTCTCCCCGCAGTCAGAGGACCAGCCGACGGGGCGGCCAGGACCTTTTTCTCTACCGCGGCGCCTGCTGGCAGATGAGAGTTGAGCCAGCCTTCCAGGGAGCATGAATGCGCAGCCTGCCAACGCGAGTCCAGTCCCGCTACGACGACGTCTTTCGCAAGTTGATAGGCGGGCCGGACGCGACGATCTCGGTGTATCTGCACGCCTCACCACCATCAGACACGGAAAGACGGCAGCAGCTCGTCCGCTGGCGCGAGCTGCGGCAGCAGTTGGTCGTCCTCGGCGCGCACGCCGCGGATCTTGAACTGATTGATCAGAAGGTCGATAGCCTCCCCCCTGGCGACCATGTGCTGGTGGTCCTGGCTTCGCACGGCCAGTTGAGTCTTGCCACGAAGCTCGAAGGGTGCGACGAGCCCGACAGTGCTGCCTTAGGAGGCAGGCCTCGGATCATTCCGCTGCTGCGTTGGGAGCAGCAGCAAATCCCCACGGTCACAGCCATCGTCCATCATGGGGAAGCCGAAATATCGCTACTCGCCGGTGATCCACTCGTCACCGGCGAACTGGATTCGGGCCCCGACGATGAGATCGAACGCAACGCGCCAGGAGGTTGGTCCCAGGTTCGCCACCACAGGCGCGCTGAGGATTCGTGGGCGCACAGCGCGGGGGCGTTCGCGGCCGAGATCGCGCGACTGGTGCTGACGAACGGCGCCCGGCTGCTGGCGCTGAGTGGAGACGTTCACGAAGTTCAGCTGGTACTCGACCGACTGCCGGCCGAAGTGCGGCGGATCGCTAGGACAGACGTGCGAGCCCAACCCGGCAAGGACGGCGCCCTCCAGTTCGAGGTGGGCGACCTGCGCCCACTCATCGCAGAAACTGCCCGCCGGGAACGCCTCCACATAGCCTCCGAGTTCGACGATTCCGGGGGCCGGGGGGAGGCGGTTGAAGGCTTGTCCGACGTCTCGCTGGCGCTGACCAAGGGAGCCGTCCGACGCCTTGTAGTCGTGCACCGTCACGAGCCGGAAGGAGTCGACGACCTCGCCGCCGCCGCGGTCGAAACTTGTGCGGAAATCGTCGTTCTGGAGCCGGACGAAACAACGCTCGTCGACGGCGTCGGAGCGACGCTGCGGTTCTGAAGACCGCGATATGGGCCCACCAGATAGGAGGTCACTCATGAACTGGGCAGCAGGCAGCACCATCCAGGTAGATAGCCAAATTGTGGGCCGGTCGCCTCGGACCGGTCGCATCATCGAGAGCATCGGCGGGCAGAGCGGCACGCACTACCGGGTCCGATGGGATGACGGTCGGGAATCGGTCTATTACCCGGGGCCAGACGGCCATGTCGGGTCCTGAGGACCACAGGCCGCCAGACCCCAAGGGGGCCCAGGCCGAATCGCAGCAGGTGCCACGGATTCTGCACCTGGGAGATGTCGTCGGCCGCCTTATGTCGGCTCCCGTATCGCGAATTGGTACCGAGACCACTCTTCGCGAGGTCGCCACGACATTGGCGGAAGAGGATATCGGCGCGTTGCTGGTATTCGAGGGCAACCAGCCGGTCGGCGTCGTTTCCGAACGCGATGTCGTTCGATCGTTGGCAGCAGGCGCGGACCCTGACGAGGTCTGGGCGGCTGACGTCATGTCAACGGAAACCGTCTGGGGGTCACCGGACGACAGCCTCATCGACGCCGCGGATGCCCTCTCGGCGGCGGGGATACGCCACCTGCCGCTGCGTCGCGGCGGGCGGCTCGTCGGGATTGTGTCCTCCCGAGACATCCTGTCCGCCGTCCTGGGCAGCCAACGTCCTTCGGATGGCTGACGACACCCAAAGTTCTGCGTCGAAAGGTGGCGGACGAAGTGCCCACGTCAACGAGCGCGAGCTGGCCCACGCCGAAGCCAGGCGAGGTGATTTTTGGTGACCGCATTGCCGCAGGTCGACGATTGGCCCATCGGCTGGCGTACCTGCGCGACAGGCCCGTAGTTGTGCTGGGTCTGCCGCGCGGCGGCGTACCGGTTGCCGAGCAAGTCGCACTAGCGTTACGCGCTCCACTCGATGTCATCCTGGTTCGCAAGTTGGGTGTGCCGTTTCAGCACGAACTCGCGATGGGGGCCATCGGCGAGGACGGCATCCGCGTGCTCAACGATGAAGTCGTGCGCCTTACCGGAGTCTCCGCCGAGGGAGTCGCGGCGGTCGAAGCCCGGGAGAGAGCCGAATTGCACCGTCGCGCCCTGATTTACCGCCGTGGCGGTCCACGGATTTCACTGCAGGACAGGATCGCCGTCATCGTCGATGACGGAATCGCCACCGGCTCGACGGCACGCGCCGCGTGCCAGGTCGCCCGAGCAGCTGGCGCAAGAAGCGTCGTAGTCGCGGTGCCGGTGGCCCCCGACGATTGGACTTCTCACCTCCGGGGCGAGGCCGATGAGCTCGTCTGCCTACACGCGACGCGTGACTTCTTCGCCGTCGGGCAGTTCTACGCCGATTTCGACCAGATCAGCGACACCGAAGTCGTCGCCTGCCTGCGCCGTCGCACCGCCGGCCCACCGCCTCCCCCGGCAGGCCCGATTGATCCGCCGACAGACGAGGCCGATGTCCCGCACGTGTGTAACCAGCCATCGTGAGGTGGGGGCCCCGATCCGATGCCACGGCCGGGGGATGACTCGGCTCTGCTCGGACTCGCGAAGCCTGACTCTCCCACCGGGCAACATCGAGAGGACTAAGTCCCGCCAATCACAGGAATGCTTCCCGCGGCCGCGGCTGACCTGCCTAGGCTTGCCGCCGTGCCAGGGATAATCGGGATTCATCAGGTGACAGTTCCGGTCGGTGATGTTCTGAGCAGCCAGGACTGGTACGAGCGGGCGTTCGAGTTCCGGAGCGTCCTCGTGGAGGAGGAAGAGGACCGTGTGCTGTGGGTCCTGCTGGAGCATCCGTGCGGGGTCTTCGTTCGTCTCTACGCGACGGCAGACCGGGCTCGCGCCCTCTCCGACTTCTGCATCGTCAGTTTCACAGTGGGGGATCTGCAATCGCTTCTGGAGTGGTCCAGCCGCCTTGACCGGCTCGGCATCGCGTGCAGCGAACCACGGCCGGGTCGACTCGGATGGTCGATCGAGGTGACCGATCCTGACGGTGGCATCGTTCAATTGCACACGAGCGGGGGCGTGGTGGTCGACGAGCCCTACCCGTGATTTCGCGCGGCCGCCTACAACAGGGCCCACCCATGTTCAGCTACGCATTGGCCATCGCCGCAGCGGGCACGATGACCGTGTTGCAGGTCGCGTGGTGCACGCAGTAGGTGCTCACCGAACCGAGCATCGCTCGCAACACCGGTCCACGTCCGTGGCTGCCCAGCACCAGCAACTCGGCATCGGCCGCCTGATCAACCAACGTCGGACCAGGGATTCCCTCAACCACCACGATGCGGATCAAGGAGTCAGCGTGATCGCTACCGCTCACCTGCCTGGCTACATCATCGAGGATCCGTTGCCCATACGCCTGCTGTGCTTCCACTCCGAGGTTGTCGAAAGGCGGATAGGCGATATCGAGACCGACTGACCAGACATAGACCAAGGTCAACCCGACACCTCTTCTGCGTGCTTCTTCGAACGCCCAGCGGGCGGCCATTATCGACGTCTCCGATCCATCGACTCCTGCCACAATGCCCAGCGGGTGGTCTCGCATCTCGTATGCCTCCTGAGCCGGTAGTTGCTGACTCCAGCGTTAGGCAATGGAGCGGCCGAAGTCAGTGGAAGAAGCGCCCCTAAGAGCGGGACCTTCGTCTGTAGCCCGACTGCTCTTCACGCGCCCAGGATGATGGGGTGGCGCCGCTCTTCAGCGGTTGCCGAAAGGGAAGCTGCTCGATGCGCCTGTCGTCACAGGGCGGGAGAAGCCACTACCAAACAAGAAGACCAAGCCCCCGCTGTGGACTTTCCCTAGCCATTGGTTGTGTCACCACTTCAGCGGTGCAGGCTCACCACAAGCCTCGACCGAGGGAGTGACGAATGTCCGACAAGCCGCCGGGAATAGTCGTTGGTATTGATGGTTCGGCCAACGGCCAGGCTGCCGCCGATTGGGCGCTGCGGGAGGCGAAACACCGGGGATGCGCTCTGACGCTCGTTTACGCGTGGCAGTACGGCGTGACAGTTCCATTCGTGCCGGTGGTGGGACCCGACCCCATGTACGTGCAGGCCGATGCCCAGCACATGGTCGAATCGGCAGCGGCGCATCTGCGGACCGAAGCTACGACTGACGTCGATATCCGCGCGCACGCGATCGAGGCTCCACCAGGTGAGGCACTTGTTGATGAGGCCAGCAAAGCCGAACTGCTCGTCGTCGGCAGTCGCGGGCAGGGAATGCTGCCTCGGATCGGCCTTGGCTCAGTGAGCAACTATTGCGTCCACTACGCCGGATGCCCGACGGTCGTCGTGCCATCGCCGTCGCACGCCACGACAGGCCGCCATCGTGCCCCCGCCACGGGAAGTCGGCGCTAGCCGCTCGCTCCCGTCACGAAACCCGGCGCCCGAACTCTTCGGAACAAGCGACATCACTCCATTTTCAGGATCGCTATTTGACCCGATCTCACGGCTGTTGCTCGACTTCTAGTGCCGGCCATGAGTGGGCTGGAATGCCTAGGCTGTATGACCTTGGGCCCGGTGGTGCCCGGCCTGTCCCAACCTAGGTTCGACGTCGTGGGGATCTTCGACGTCAGGGGGATCAGAGCTGCAAACGGAAGCGAGTCGCATTGGCGAAGTCTTGCCATGGCCTGCAGTCTTCTCATGATCGGCGTCGCCGCTTGTGGCCGAGCCGACGGGAGCAAAACGCCAACCATCATCGTCTACGGCGACAGCCTCACCGTGCAGTCCGAAAGTGCCGCCCTGGGCATCTACCAGAAGACCAAACAAATCGTGGTCTTCCGCGCCGAAGGCGGCAGCGCCATCTGTGACTGGATATCCCAGGCCAAGGCTGATAACAAAGCACTGAATCCGGCCAGGATCGTCATCGCCTTCACCGGCAACACCGCTTCGTGCGCCGCCTCCACCTACCTCACGCAGGGAGACAAAGGCGTAACCGGGCTCTACGAGCGTTCCCTCCGCCAGATGAGATCGATCTTCCGAACCCAGCGCATCACCCTTGTCATCCCGCCGGCCATGGAGCCTCTGCCCAACAGTGGATTTGCGTTCAACGGGAGCCCCGACCTCGTCGCCATGTATGAACGCGTCGGACCCGAGCTGCACATGACCATCAATACCGACGCGGACGACAACCTCACGCCCGGCCATATCTACCAGCGGTACCGACCCGCGTACCCGGATGGAAAGCCCGTAGCGGTGCGCCTGAGCGACGGCATCCATCTCACGCCGGCCGGCGCGCTCTGGTACGGCGCCGCGCTCCTGGATCCCCACCCGCACCAGCCGTCGCCAACCCCCGCCCCTGCGCCGACACGAAGCCCCACATCGAAGCGAGCCAGCCCGATCGGCACGCCCACCCCAACATCAGCTCAGAGCGGGCCGTCTCCTTGGGCCTGACATTCAGGCTGTCGTGGCTGTCCAGGTGAGTCGGGTGCCTCCGCCGTCGGGTGTGGTCAGCTGGAGGGTTCCGCCATTGCGTTCAGCCCGTGCTTTGAGGTTTGCCAGGCCACTTGATCGGGTGGGGTTTCCGATTCCGTCGCCGTTGTCGGTGACTTCCAGCACGACGACTTTTCCGGCGGCGGTGAGGCTGACAGTCGCGGACGTCGCATTGGCATGGCGTGCGCAGTTGGACAGTGCCTCCCGGGCAACAGCGACGATGTCGTCGGACAGCGAGCCGTCGACTTCAACGTTGGCGAAGTGGGGAAACTGGATCTGCGGGGAGAATCCGAGCTGAGCGAGGTGCTCGTCCACCACTTCAAGCAGCCGGGTGTGCAGTCCCAACGGCGGACCGGCTGGCTGGTGCTGCAGGCGGAAGATACTGTCACGAATCTTGGTGATGACCCGGTCAAGGGTGTCGGCATGGCTGAGGATGCGGTCTGCATGCTCGGGCTTCGCGACCGCTCCGGCCAGCCCTTGCATACTGATGCCGGCGGCGAACAGTTCCTGGATCACGTGGTCGTGAAGGTCGCGGGCGATCCTCTCACGGTCCTCGAACTGGGCCAGTGCAAGCTGGTCGGTGCGGGCGTCCAGCAGCTCGAGCGCGACCGCAGCCTGATTGGCGAACGATTCGGCCATCTGCATGTCTGACTTGGTCAGCGCCGGCCGGCCGGTCAACCGGCCAAGCGTTAGGGCTCCCCGGACTCGTTCGCCCGCCGCCAACGGCACCAAGACGAGCGGTCCGATTTCGGCGTCTAACACGATCGCATCATCTGCCGTGTGGTATTCGGAGACCAGCATCGACTTCCCGGTCGTGATCACCCGCCCGGCCAGCGACCCCACGAGCGGGGCTGTGCGGCCCGCCAGACCGGTCGCCAGTGCGCCGGCCACCGAGCCGACAATCACCTGGCTTTCACCTAGTGGCAGCACGATCGCCGCGAAGTCGACGTCCGCCGCCACTACCGCCTCGGCGACGATCAGATCGAGCGGCGGTCCGGATTCCGACAGGGTTCTTGGTGCCAACTCCCCGGAGGCGGCCAGCCAACGACGCCGCTTCTCCGACTCGGCGTAAAGCCGCGCGTTCGCCACCGCGACGGCAGCCGTCGCTGCCAGCGCCACGGTCAGCTGCTCATCCTCTTCGGTGAACTGACCACCGTTGACCTTCTCGGTCAGGTAAAGGTTGCCGAAAACTTCGTCTGCAATCCGTATCGGCACCCCGAGGAAGCTGTTCATCGGCGGGTGGCCGGCGGGGAAACCGACGCTGTCCATGTTGGTGCTTAGTTCGGCGAGACGCAGCGGCCGCGGCTGGCTGATCAGCGACCCGAGGATTCCGCGGCCGCGTGGGAGCCGGCCGATCTGTTCGACGGAGTCCGGGTCCATGCCAACGTGCACGAACTGCTCGAGCATGCCGTCAGGCCCGATTACACCCAGCGCAGCGTACCGAGCTGAGACCAACTCTCGGGCGGTGGTCACGATGTGCTGCAGCGCGACAGGCAGGCTCAGGTCACTGGCGATGATTGCGTTTGCTTTAAGTAGTGAGCGCAGCCGGCCTTGCGTGTCCAGCACCTGCTGGGCCTGGCTGGTCAGCTGGCCGATCAGTTCTTCCAATTGCATCTTGGGAAGGTCGGGAAAGGTCAGGTCGGGTGAGCTCGCCCATCCCACGCCGGCGTCAGCACCATCAGGTTCTCTAGGTTTCGGTTCCCCAGAGCCACTGTTCGGCTGTTGGGCCTGGCCGGTGGCTGCGGCTATGCCCGCAGCCGCTGTCGGGTCGATGTCGCTACGGGACAGGGAGACGGCGGCCCCGACGCAGACGCCGGTGGCATCGACACGCGACGAGATCAACACGTCGAAATAGCGTGGATTGTCCGGTGCGTCGCAGGCGATCCGCACGGTCCTCGGCGCCGGTAACTCGCCAGCCATCGCAGTCCTAATCGCTGCGGCGACGTCGGCTGCGGCGGGGTCGCCATCGGCCCTCTCACAGGCCACCAGATAGCTGCAGCCAACACCGGTGAGCTCCGGATCACCGCCGTTGTCCTGGCAGAACTCAGTCCATGCCCGGTTGACCGAGACGATCACTCCCTCCCCATCCAGCAGGGCCGTCTCCACCGTTTCGTCAAGGCTCGCAGTGCGCCGCCCGAGCGGGCGGCGATCAGGCAAAGGCCGGGTCACTGCCGGATCTCCTTCACCAGGAAAGCACTCGACCGATGAGGAGGAAACACTCTGTCGGCCATGACGACGCTCCATCGCACGGGAACCCTCATGCGACCATCAAGTCCCGTCGCATCGGCGCGTAGCCGCACCCGTAGCAGAAGCGTAGCGCCTTATCCACTTCGCAACATCGAGTCCTGGTCGGACCCGTTCGACGTGGTCCGACAACTGGGTCCGGGCTGGATCTGGCCTTCGCGGTAGAAGTCGGGTGCTGCCAGGTTTCCCGTCCTTGCCGTTCCGGTGGTGACGCCTTTGGCGCACACACTCAGGACCCGGCCTGCGGGGCCAGGCAGAACCCCGGCCGTGAACCCCCTCCGAACCGCGGCCCGCAGTTGCACGGAGTGCACCTCACATTCACCAGGTCCCGTCGCTTCGCCCGCTCCGGCGACCGTCGGCACCTGAGCTGTCGCAGACACCAACGCCTGCGCCGTCGTTTGATCAGTTCCCACAGGAGCTCCGGGCTCGCCGATCCCAGCTGCAGAGTTCGATGACGCTTGCCACGCCAGCACATGAACTGACGTCCATTACGGCGCTTTGGCCCCGTTCCCCGGGCCACCGATCAGAGAGCTCCAAGTCGTTCTACGGTTCCATCGCAGCGGTGCAGGAACAGTTCTGCGGGACGCCATTCGGATGCGACCGCCGTCATGTGTTCGATCGCCTCGTCTACAACGGCGTGAACGTCGATCTCGAGCCTGCCGTGACGGCAGGCCCAACGACCATCTTCCTTTTCTACAACCCTGAAGAACAGCGCCACCCCATCAACCCTGGTCCCAAGCAAGCGTCAGAACCAGAGGCAAAGGTCCCGAGGTAAGCACGCGCGGGGTCCCGACCGGGGTCGGCAGAAGGCTCATCAACTCCTAGCACCGGATGCTCGAGTTGACCAACTTGGCGCTTGGCTTTGACGGCCCGAGGTCAGGGCCGGCATGGTCTCGGCGCGGCGCCTGATGCCACGCAGCATGGATCGCATCATGGCGAAGTCGCCAAACTCCATCAAAACGAGCGTGAACAGACCTGAGACTGTCGCTGGGTACCGGACCTTCAGCCGCGTGACTAGGCGGGTGCTTCCATCCGATCCAGGGGTGAGCTGCCAGCTCCAGGTCGAGTTCGGCTTGGACCAGACCAGCCGCGTTGGACGCTCGCTGAGGGCGACGACAAAGGACGTCGCGGGGTCTGCTTGGGCCGTCATCGGTGCGACGAGGTCGCCGACGGTGCTGTGCTGCCATTCGGGGTGAATCACGGATGCGCTGCTGCGGCCGAGATTGTCGATCAGGTCGATGCTGTAAAAACCGGCCCGCCCGAATCCCACCTGGGTGATCCATTGCCAGACCAGCTCCGCCGGAGCGTCGATCGCTATCGCTCGTGTCGCGACGAGATGGGCACGTTCGAGTAGCTCATCGCCGGGCAGTAGCGCTGTGCCTTCGTCACGGGTCGCGCCCCATCGAGTGTGGCAACGCCGGTACAGCGGTGCGGTGGCAAGCAGTGGAATGACTGCAACAGCCGCCGCCACCTTCTGCAGCATCGACCAGCTCCCGAGTGCCAGCAGCCCGATGCCGGCAAATGCGTAGACGCCTTGCAACACGCTGAACTCGCGGATGATAAGGACTTCGACGACGATCCAGCCCAGCAGCAATAGCCCCGTCAACGTTGCCGCGTCAGCGGTGCGCGGGTGTGCGTGCCAGGCTAACCAAGCCAGCCATGTCGACGGCATCGCCACGACTACAGCCAGCGCCACCCCACCGAAGACGGGACTGTGAAACGGCAGATTCGCCGACATCGTGGCATCGATCGGCAACAGGCCGCAGGCAAGACCGACGGCGCCGAAATACGCCGAAATGCCCACCAACGCAGCGCAAACCGCAACGCCATAACGGCGGCTGGTCGCGTCCCGCTCCATCGTTCGAGCCTCGCGCAACCCGTTGCAACCCGTACAGGGTCTTTGGACCCAACCGCGAAGGACTGCGTCTCGGCAAGCTGGATGAGTTGGTTGCCAGTGTCATGGACCTTGGGCCCTACACGCATGTTGTTTCAGCGGGCAGTCTCATAAGGAGTTGCCTGCAATCGGAGCCCAGCATGCCCGTTCACCAGCCGCCGCCCCCACCGTCGGCGTCGCCGCCTCGGTCGCCTGGATTCGCTGATACAGCACCAGGGTCAACATCGCGTTCCCGCTGTCAAAGCTGGTGATGGTTCAGCCGGACGAAGCTGTGCAAGAGCTCGTTGATCTGGTTGCGCAACTCGCTGTCGTCCGAGAGCGAATGCAGCCTGACATAGAACTCACAGCACTGCGATCAAGGCCGCAAGCTCTGGCTGCTCACTTTGATTGAGCAGCAACCCGCGGTTCAAATAGACCCTCTGAGGTGGCAGTCCAGGGTGGGTCCCACCACGCTGGCGAGCGACGAACAAGGACCTACGTCCCTTGGGACGCGAGCGGGCATTGAGCAGGATACGTATGTCTTGGATTCGCAGCGTTGGGAGTATCGATGGTGACGGTTGAGAAATATCCGGAGCTTATTGGCAGCGCCGAGCCTCCTACCGGCTACGCCGATCTCGAGGTGGTCGTCGACCGGCTGCGAAGACAGCACCCCGATATTGACGTGACGGAGATCCGCATCGTTGTGGACGACGCGGCTAAAGCCTTCGAAGGAGCCCGGCTCCAGCATTTCGTGCCGCTGTTGGTAGAGAAAATCGCGCGCGACGAGTGCCGCCGGCTCGCGAATAGACCCGATCCACCAGCCCAGCCGCCGGATCGGCCTCTGCAACAGCTTTGAGGACGAGCCCAACAGCGCATCGGGACCCGTGCGATGAGCATGTGCGCTAGCGACCCGCTCATCTTTGGGCAGCGATCCAGCGGAGGACGAAAGGCCCTACCACTCGGATCTGCTCGGCTGTCTGCTTGGACGGTGACACCTTTGGATTCCGTACCGAAACTCAACCTTGAGAACGACCCCTACGCGGCCCTTCTCACCCCGCCGTCGGTTACGCGGTCGGTTGGCTACCGGCTTCGCTTCGCGTTACAGGCGGCGATCCTCGCGCCAAGCGTGCATAACACCCAGCCATGGCGGTTTAGGATTTCAGACAGCCCGAATCCGTATGTGGACCTGTTGATGGATTCGGAACGGCAGCTGCCGGCGCTGGATCCATCGCACCGCCAGCTTGTCATCAGCTGCGGCGCGGCCCTCACTGCTTTGGAGATAGGCCTGATGGGTTGCGGTCTCGAACCGCACGTCGAGCTCTTTCCCGCCGGTGGTGCTGCTTCTTGCCTAGCACGCGTCACGGTCAATGATCTTGCGGCACCCCACCAGCTCTCACGCGAGTCTTGGTTGTTACTGGCACGCCGACGCACTTACCGCGGCGCCATGTCGCATCGCATGATCACCCCCTTCCTGCAGGACCAGCTCACGCAAGCCGCGGCGCCTTCGGCGCTCTTGCACTTCGTGCCTGAGGAGCGCTGGAACGACATCGAGCGGCTCATTACGGATGCAAGCCGTCAACAGGCAGCCACCCCCGCAATCGGCGAGGAACTGCGCACCTGGACCCGCGGCGAGGAACGCACCCGCGACGGAGTCCCAGCTGCCAACTGGCAGCGGACCAGCGAGCAGGTGGCAAAGGCCCCAGTCGTGCAACGCGACTTCGCTCAGGACCGCGCCGTGCCCGGGGACTGGCCCATCCCAGGAGTCGAAGGCAACCCTCGGCTGGCCGCCCTGTTGACACCGCAAGACACCCCCACCGACTGGATCGCCGCCGGAATGGCCCTCATGAGAGTCGCGCTGTCGGCCGAATCCGCGGGCCTTGCCCTCGGCTACGTCAACCAGCCGACGGAGGTGCCAGGACTTCGCACCAGACTGGCATGGCTGCTGGAACCCGACTCGGCAAACTTCAAAGTTCCCCAGCTGGTGCTGCGTTTCGGCTACCCGGCACAAGGACTTCCTCCCGCATCCCCTCGCCGCCCATTGCGAGAGATACTGATTGATCAGCGTGACGAAGCTTCGATACAAGACCCTCCCGCTCCATTCGATCCCGGCACGTAATTCCGGGGCTCACCGGCGAGCCGATCATCACCACCCCTTGGCTTCAGAGCAGAACGTCGCTGGGACCGTGGGACGATCCGCCCACTGCTTTGCACGATTGAAGGGGAAACTCATGCGCCGCTTTGTTGACAAGACGGTCGTGGTGACCGGCGCGGCCTCGGGTATCGGTCATGCTGCGGCCATTCGGCTGGCGGAAGAAGGCGCTCGCGTGGCTTGCCTCGACGTCGACGAGGCGGGTGGGCGGCGTACCGCAGCGGAGATCGAGACCAACGGCGGCGAGGCGCGGACCTACGTGTGCGACGTGAGTGACCCTGATGTGGTGCAGCTTGCCGTCCAAGCCGTGCTATCGGACTTCGGTGACCCGTCCGTGGTGTGCAACGTCGCGGGAGTCGTTTCCGCCAGTCCCTTCGAGGAGCTTTCGTTCCAGGAGTGGCAGCGGATCATTGGCGTCAACCTCACCGGCTCGTTCCTTATATGTCAGGCACTCATGCCGGCCCTCAAGCGGACAAGGGGCAACATTGTCAATACCGGTTCGCGACTCGGCATGAACGGCCGTCCTTACCGGGCGGCGTACTGCGCCTCAAAGGCGGGGGTTCATCTGCTGACCAAGGCGCTCGCGCTTGAGTTCGCAGAGCATGGAGTGCGTGTGAACGCGGTCTTGCCAGGCGCCACCCGCACCGGCATGTCGCAGCCCGTGGATGTCCAGCCCACGGCCGGGCCAAGGATGTCGGTTGGAGCACCACGCAGCCCTCTCGGCCTTGGAGAGCCCGAAGATATCGCCGCCGCGATCGCCTTCATCGCCTCGGAGGAGATGCGCTTCATGACCGGAGCGATCGTGGCGGTAGATGGCGGTGTCACTGCTTGATACGTCGGACCGACGGTGCAGGGGTAGGACCATGGCCTGAAATCACGGGACCTTTCGTCCCTGGCGCCGAGCGGCAGCCCCTTGCTTCCATGGTGCATCGCGCTAGCTGGCTCGACACGAGTGAGCATCGCCTGGATTGAGAGGCGCATGATGATTGACCCGGATAGGGCCGCCGCATTCCTGGCAGCAGGCCGCATCGCGGTCGTGGGCGCCTCGGATGATCCGAAGAACTTCGGGCGGACAATAGTTCAGGAACTGGCCGGGCACGGGATTGACGTGGTCGCCATCCATCCACGAGACACGACAGTCGCCGGCTCCCCCTGCTACCGACACCTTGATGCCGTGGAGGGCAGCGTCGACTGCGTGATCATCATGGTGTCCCGTGATCGGGCCGCCGACGTAATCAGGACCTGCATCGGGAGCAACATTCCGCGGGTGTGGCTCTTCAAAGGCTTCGGCCCAGGCGCGGTCTCCGGCGATGCCTTGAGGCTGTGCGAGGACAACCACCTCGAGGTCATCGCGGGAGCATGCCCCCTGATGTTCCTGGAACCTGTGCCCGGAGTGCACAAACTCCATCGAGCCTTACGCCGCGCGAATAAGTCGCTGGCCAGGAGCGCTGCATAGGACGCGGGCCGACAAGTGATCGTCAACCAAAGGCCTTTGATTCCAACGATTTCGGCATCCTTCGTCTCGATCAGGAGGCTGCAGGTTGGACACATCAGGGTTCAGCAACCTGTCGCAGCTGGCGTCTTATCAGCGCGACTGGTTTCGGGGGGACCTGCTTGCGGGTGTGACGGTCGCCGCCTTCCTCGTTCCGCAAGTAATGGCCTACGCGGCGGTGGCGGGGCTGCCGGCGATCGCTGGACTCTGGGCGATACTGCCCTGCCTGGTCCTGTATGCACTTCTCGGTTCGTCGCGGCAGCTGTCCGTCGGTCCTGAGTCGACCACGGCTCTGCTGACAGCCTCGATCATTGGTCCCCTGGCCGCCGGGGATCCGAGCCGATACGCCCGTCTCGCTGCCGAGCTGGCCTTAATATTCGGTGTTTTCTGCATCATCGCCTGGCTGCTTCGGCTTGGCTTCATCGCCGAGCTGCTCTCTCGCCCCGTGCTAGTCGGCTACCTGGCGGGCGTCGCCGTCATCATGATCGTGGGCCAGCTCGGTGCGGTCGCGCACGTACCGATCGATGGTGAGTCCCCGTGGTCGAAGCTTGCCTCCCTTATCGGTCGAGCCGGCGAGATCAAACCGGCTTCCGTGGGAATTGCGGCCGTGACTATCGCGCTGGTCATGCTGTTTCAACGATTCTGGCCGCAAATACCGGGCGCGCTCGTGGCCGTCACCGCGATGACCTTGCTCGTGGTCGTGGCGGGCCTCGACCGCCATGGCGTGACAGTCGTCGGAACGTTGGATGGAGGCTTCCCCCGTCCACGCCTGCCCGCCTTCTCCGACCTAGGCCGGCTGTTGGTGCCCGCGCTGGGAATCTTCGTTGTCGGATACACGGACAACGTCATTTACTGCACGGGCCTTCGCTACCCGCGGTGGCTACGAGACTGACCCGAACCAGGAGTTCCTCGCTCTCGGGGCCTGCAACATCGGATCGGCAATGAGCCAGGGCTTCCCGGTAAGCAGCAGCGCATCGCGCACCGCACTCGGCGATGAGGCGGGCAGCAACAGCCAGCTCTATTCGTTGACAGCTTGTGGGGTGGTGCTGCTCGCCCTGACCTTCCTGCGGCCTGCGCTAGAGCATTTTCCGGTCGCGGCCCTAGGGGGAATCGTCATCTATGCAGCCGCGCGCCTGATCGACATCGCAGAGTTTCGGCGGCTGGCGCGATTTCGCCGTCGCGAACTGGTGCTCGCCCTGGTAGCCACGGTCGGGGTATTGACCTTCGACATCCGCTACGGAGTCCTGCTTGCCATCGCCATATCCGTGATCGAACTCCTGTGGCGGGTGGCGCGACCACATGACGCCCTACTTGGCGTGGTTCCAGGCCTGGAGGGTATGCACGACGTCGACGATTATCCGGCAGCCCGCGAGACGCCTGGCCTGCTGATCTACCGCTACGACGCGCCGCTCTTCTTCGCGAACGCCGAAAACTTCCGACGGCGGGCGTTGGAAACCATCGACCAACACAAGGGAGCAGTTGCCTGGTTTGTCCTCAATGTCGAGGCGATGGTGGAGGTCGATATTACGGGCCTGGACGCGCTGGAATCGGTCCGGCGCACCGTGACAGACAGGGGCATCGTCTTCGCCCTCGCGCGCGTCAAACAGGACCTCCTCGCTGGCCTGGACGCGTATGGCCTGGCAGCCTCGATCGGTGCCAAATTGCTGTTCCCGACCCTTCCAGCCGCCGTGGCTTCATATCAAGCATGGTGTGAAGAAAGGGGTGGAATTCCTTAAACCACCCTGAGCTCGCCGACCATCGAGACTCGCTGCGCATATCGTCGGCGTTCGCTACCAGCGCGGAATCGGACGGGGTGCAAATGAGCTTCGCGACGATGGCCCTCATTGGGGCAGTCGCTTTGCTGGGCCCCCTACTCGCGTGGCCATCGCGGTGGCACATCCCGGTGTTGCTGGGTGAACTGCTCGCCGGGATCGTGCTGGGGCCAACCGGGTTCGACGTTCTTCACGCCTCAAATCCCACGTTCACTTTCCTGGCAGACATGGGCTTCGCGCTCGTCATGTTCGTGGCTGGCTCGCACGTGCCCGTGCGCGATGCCACCCTTCGTCCCGCGCTCGCCGTCGGCGCCCTACGCGTCGTCGCTGTTGGAGCTGTCGCCATCGGGCTTGGTATTGCGCTGGCGAAGCTTTTCAACACCGGTCATGCGCCGCTCTACGCAGTGCTCATGGCTTCGTCGTCGGCGGCGCTCGTACTGCCGCTGGTCGATTCGCTTGGGCTGACGGGACCAAACTTGCTTCCGACGCTGGCACAGGTCGCCATTGCGGATACGGCATGCATAGTGGCACTCCCCTTGGTCATTGATCCACGCCATTCGGGGCGCGCGGCCTTGGGTGCGGCTGCGGTGATCGGGCTGGCGGTCGGGCTCTTCTTCGTCCTCGGGCACGCTGAACGCACCGGCGTTCGCAAGCGGCTGCACCGAGTCTCCGAGACCCGCAAATTCGCCCTCGAGCTACGAGTGAGCCTGGTAATCCTCTTCGCGCTAGCCGCCGTCGCCATTCGAACTCATGTCTCGATCCTGCTGGCCGGCTTCGGATTCGGATTGGCTGTCGCTGGAATCGGGGAGCCACGCCGCCTCGCCCGACAACTGTTCGCCGTAGCCGACGGCTTTCTCGGTCCACTCTTCTTCGTATGGTTGGGTGCCTCCATCAACCTGCGGGACCTCGCCCATCACCCCAGCTACATCGCCGTCGGCGGCATTGCTCGGGATAGGCGCCGTGCTCGCGCATTCTGCGCCAGCGCTGGCAAAGCAGCCGCTGTCGTTCGGCTTGCTTTCTTCGGCTCAGCTCGGGGTTCCCATCGCTGCCGCGACCATCGGGGCGCAGGAACACCTGCTCCGCCCGGGTGAGTCCGCAGCCTTGCTGCTCGGGGCTCTGTTCACCATCGCGGCAGCGACGATTGGCGGCTCAAGAGCGGCCAGCTCCGCAGCGAAAGGCTCAAGGCACCAAGTGAGTCCCTTGGCCAAGTGTCTTTCGTCCCTACTGGCTGAAGTCACTTTGAGCGACCCTGGTGGCGGACGCTGAAACGGGGGTGGCATGAAGCCGGCAATTTCCACGCGGGCTCTGACGAAACGGTATGGCACCGCCACCGTCCTCGACGACCTCACCCTGGAGGTCGCCGCCGGCGAGACCGTCGGCTACCTCGGGCCGAACGGCGCAGGCAAGACCACCACGATTCGACTGCTCCTCGGCCTCATCCGGGCAACGAGCGGGCGAGCCGAGATCTTCGGTATTGACTGCCAGCGCGACTCCGTCAGCGCCCACCGCCGCGTTGCCTACGTTCCCGGCGAGGCGAACCTCTGGCCTGCTTTGACCGGAGAAGAGACACTGCATCTACTGGGCAGAATCCATGGAAGCGTGGACCGCAAATACCGCGGCGAGCTCGTGGAAAGGTTCGAGTTGGACATCTCGAAGAAAGTTCGGGCCTACTCGAAGGGAAACCGGCAAAAGCTACTACTCGTGGCCGGGCTGATGACAAGGGCTGACCTGCTCCTACTGGACGAGCCCACGAGTGGCTTGGACCCCCTGATGGAACGTGAATTCCGGGCATGCATGCACGAGGCCAAAGCCGCCGGGCAGACGGTATTTCTTTCGTCGCACATCTTGTCCGAAGTCGAAGCGCTGTGTGACCAGGTGGCAATCCTGCGTGCAGGCCGGCTAGTGGAAATGGGCAGCCTGGCGCAGATGCGGCATCTTTCGGCGCTGTCCATTGAAGCGTCCTTCGACGCAGTGCCGCCCGATCTGCGTGGCGTGCCTGGAGTCAGCAGTATCCAGATCGACGGACATGAGCTGCGCTGTCACGTACTGGGCCCGGTCGAGCCGGCGATCCGGGCGCTGACCGTCACCGGCCTGCGGCGGCTCATCAGCCAAGAGCCGTCGCTGGAGGAACTCTTTCTGACGCACTATGGAGCAGCCGACAGTCAAGATTCCGCTACGGCGCATGACTTCTGACGTCATAAGCTTCCCGGGCGTACGCCGGGTCGTTGCCATCGAGACAGGTCGACGCGCGATGCGCTCCGCCTTCTGCTGGGGGCTTGTCTTCGGCGTTTTCGTCTGGTCGTCAGTCGTCAACTTCACCACCATCGCGAAGACGGCGGCCCAGCAGCGCGAACTGGCCGGAAGCTTGGGAAAGAACGCCGGACTGCAGGCCCTGCTCGGCCGCGCGCACAACATCGGCACCGTTGCCGGCTTCGTGGCCTGGCGCAGTTTGGGGGTGCTCACTCTTGCGGGCGCTGTCTGGGGGATGTTTGCCGGCAGCCGGCTGCTGCGCGGCGAGGAGGACGCCTACCGCTGGGAGCTCTACCTAGCTGGCCAAACCACCCGTCGAACCGCAGCGGCGAAGGGCGTCGCCGGGCTCATCAGCGGCCTGCTGACCTTATGGTTTGTGACAGCCGTGATCGTCGTGGGCGTCGGATCGACCGCGCGGGCCGACTTCGGCTTTTCGGCGTCGCTCTATCTCGCCACCTCGCTCACGGCGGGTGCCGCGATGTTCCTTGCCGTTGGAAGCCTTGCCGGTGAGCTCATGCAGTCGCGGCGGTCAGCAAATACTGTCTCTGCGGTCGTCCTTGGCGCTGCCTTCATGCTGCGAACGATCGCGGATTCCACGACCGGGCTGGCCTTCCTGCGTTGGTTCAGCCCGCTGGGATGGACCGAGCAGCTCGAGCCTCTCACCGGGTCACGATGGACCGCATTCGTGCCGATTGCGGGTCTCGCTGTGCTGGCTTTCGCGGCAGCGATCATCCTCGCGGGTCACCGGGACCTGGGAAGCGGAATCGTCGCCGCCCACGACCGATCGGCGGCACATACCCGGCTTCTCGGCGGGACTCTTCCCTTCGCGCTACGCATGAATCGCTTCGTAGCCTTGGGCTGGGTTGGTGCCGTAGCCGCCTTCGGTCTCCTCGGTGGCCTGGTGGCCCACTCGGCTGCCTCTTCGGTCGCCGGGTCGACAGCCGTACGTGAAGCGCTGGCCCGGGTCGGCGGCGGCCGAGGAGGCGCCGAGGCTTACCTGGGCATCTTCTTCCTCATCATCGCCAGCCTGATCGGCTTTGTCGCCGCCAGTCAGCTGGCCGGCATTCGCGCCGAAGAGGCGGGCGGCTACCTCGACCACATCCTCGTGCGGCCAGTCGGCCGGGTCCGCTGGCTCTCCGGCCGACTCGCGGTGGCCGGGTGTCTCATCGCCGCAACCTCATTCACCGCCGGACTGGCGGCCTATGCCGGCGCCGCATCGCAACATTCACGGATTGGCCTGTCACGCCTTGTCCTCGCAGGCATGAACGTGATGGCACCCGCCTTGCTGGTATTGGGCCTCGGGGTGCTTGCTTATGGGCTTCGTCCCCGACTCACGGGCGCCGTCGCTTACGCGATCGTGACGTGGTCACTTCTGATTGAGCTGCTAGGCGCCCTCACCGGTGCTCTGCACTGGCTTTCTTACACGTCGATCTTTCACTACATGAAGCCCGTTCCGGCTTCGAACGTCGACTGGACCTCCTGGTCCGTGATGCTCGTGATCGGCGTCGTCACAGCGGCGCTTGGCGTGGCCGCATTCAATCGGCGCGATATTGCCGGCGCCTAGTTGAGTTTTGTATCGGCGTCACCTAGACTACCTAGGTATGAACCGGAGCCGACTTCGTGGCAACCTCAGCCTGCTGCTGCTCGCCGTGTTGGAAGCTGGGCCGGCCCACGGATACGCCGTCATCCAGACCCTGCGGAGCAGCAGTGGAGGCGTATTCGAGTTGCCGGAGGGAAGCGTGTACCCCGCCCTCCACGAACTCGAAGGCCAAGGACTCATCTCCAGCAGCTGGGACGTTTCGGGACCGCGGCGCCGCCGCCTGTATGCCATTTCCAAGAAGGGGCAAAAAGCGCTGGCCGCTGAACGCGAGGAGTGGCGCGGCTTCGCGACGGGTGTTAACGCCGTATTAGGGCTGGCCACGTGACCAGGCAAGACGAGCCGATCGAAGACTTCCTCGACGAACTCTTGTGTCAGCTACGCCTTCCCCCTCGCGCGATCAGGAGGTCGCTGGTCGAGACCGAATCCCACCTGCGTGAGTGCGCTGCCGATTTCGAAGCTCAGGGAATGGAGCGGGTCCAGGCGGAGCGCAGAGCCATCGAGCACTTCGGCACGGTAGGCGACCTCGCCCGTGCTGAGGGCCAGGTGCATCGGGCCTCGCCGGTCCGTCTGCTCATCGCCGGCGGGCAAGCCTTATTGCTACTGGTGAGCGTTGCGCTGTTGGCGATCGGCGTCAGCGGCGCGATAGCCGCGCTCTTCAACGGGGTTTCCGGGCCACATTTCGTTGGAGCGCTCCCCGATGCCTATTCAGCTACCGCCTGCCGCCACTACCTCCAGTTGCATGAGGCGGCGACCTCGTGTGGCCAGGCCGCCTCGTGGGAAGCGAGCCAAGACGCCGTCGTCCTGCGACTGCTGGCGGGTGGAGCCGGCGCGGTGGGCCTGTTCGTGGCTTTGCTTTGGCGCAGGTTGGCTCCCCCGCAGGCTCGTCTCCAGGCCCTCGACGGGGTGACCGCCGCAATTGCCGCCATGGCGTTCGCCTGCGCGGCCCTCTTCATGGCAGGCCAGACGCTCGACATCGCCGTCCAACACGGCAGCGGCGGAGTCGGCTGGTGGCTGTCAGGTGCGCTCGCTGCCGCACTCGCCGCTGTGCCCTGCGCGGTGATTTCCTACCGCCACACCCGGTCTGCCTTGCGAAGGGGATTCTTCGTGTTGTCTGAGTGACTTGATAAATCCATCAAGTTAGAGAACTATGAAAGGGTGCCGTTCACCGAGGGACGCCCGATCGCCGAGGCCAAGGCCGACCTGTTCAAGGCGTTGGCGCACCCGGCCCGAGTGCGGGTCCTTGAGTTGCTTTCCGAGCGCGACCACACGATCGGCGAGCTTGCCGAGGTCACCGGACTCGAGCTGTCCCATCTCTCGCAGCAGGTCAGCATTCTTCGACGGAGCGGGATCGTCGACAGTCGACGGGTGAAGAGCACAGTCATCTGCTCGTTACGCGATCCGGAGACGGCGGAGCTGCTCGCCGTCGCCCGAAGGATGCTCACGCGAAACCTGCGCCAGACCCAGATGATGCTTGCTGCTCTTGACCAATAGCCTGTCTCGACTGCTACCTCGCCAGTCCGATTACGCAGGCCTAAGAAGGTCCTGGCCGCGCGACTTGATCGCCGGGTTGACGGTGGGCGTTGTCGCGCTCCCACTGGCCCTCGCTTTCGGAACGGCCACCGGTGTCGGGCCCGGGCCGGGGTTGATCACCGCGGTGATAGCCGGAGCAGTAGCTGCCGTCTTCGGAGGCTCGCACCTGCAGGTCTCTGGCCCCACCGGCGCCATGACGGTTGTCCTGATTCCCCTGGTCGCACAGCATGGGCGCGCCGTCATATACCCGATCGCAATCCTTGCCGGAATCGCCATTCTGATCGCCGCCGTGATGCGGTTGGGCCGGCTGTTCGCGTACGTGCCCTGGCCGCTCATCGAGGGATTCACGCTGGGCATCGCGATCGTGATCGCCTGTCAGGAGATCCCTAGCGCCCTGGGGATTCCCAAACCCCGTGTCGACAACGCCGCGGCCGCCGCTGCGGTGGCAGTTGTTCGTTTCGTTCAACACCCGCAATGGGCCGTCCTCGGCCTATTGGCCATGACGATCGCGCTGTGCACCGTGCTCCCCCGGCTGCACCGCTCGATCCCCGCAAGCCTGCTGGCCATCGCCGCAGTCACCGCCATCACGGCGCTGAGTGGTCTCAAAGTCGCGCTGCTGGGCTCCATCCCGGCCGGCCTTCCGCTGCCGGCGGTCCCGAGCTTTCGCGGCGTCACGAGCCTCCTCGCCCCGGCCCTCGTCGTCGCGTTCCTGGCCTCCCTGGAAAGCCTGCTGTCAGCGCAAGTGGCAGATGGCATGAGCGACCGGCCCCGGTACGACCCGAACCGAGAGCTTTTCGGCCAGGGTCTGGCGAACATCGCCTCCGGGCTCGGCGGTGGCATGCCGGCCACCGGCGCCATCGCCCGGACCGCGGTGAACGCAAGGGCCGGGGCACACACCCGGGTGGCTGCCCTCACCCATTCGCTGGTCTTGGCAGTCATCGTCTTCACCGCCACCGGACTCGTCAGCCGGATCCCGCTCGTCGCACTCGCCGGAGTACTGATCGTCACCGCGTTCCGGATGGTCGACAGGCGAAGCCTGCACGCGGTGCTCACCTCGACTCGCGGCGACGCGGCCGTCCTCACGGTGACCGCCGTCGGCACCGTCGGATTCGACCTCGTTCGAGGCGTCGCCGCTGGTCTCGTCGTGGCCGCGGTGTTAGCTCTGGCGCAGCTCGCCACCACCGTGAAGGCGGTCGCGGAACCGCTGAGCCCGGACGGTATGGCCAGCGAAGCCGAGCATGAACTGCTCACCCGGCACGTACTCGTCTACCGCATCGATGGCCCGTTGTTCTTCGCTGCGGCTGCACGGTTCCTCAACGAATTCACTGCTATTGCCGACGTGCGAGTCGTCATCGTGCGACTGAGCTCGCTCGGAATGCTCGACGCGACGGGCGCCCGGGCGCTCGGCGAAATCGTCGACACCCTGACGGCCCGTCACATCACCGTGCTGCTCAAGGGAGCGAGCCCGAATCACACCAGGCTGCTCACGTCAGTAGGAGCCCTGGCTCCGCTACTGGCGCGAGGACATGTGTTCAGCGAACTTCAACCGGCAATCGATCACGCCGCCACACACGTCGCGCGCGGCGACCAGTCAGCGGGTGAGGATCTTGTCAACGACCTTGGCGACCGGACCGGCGACGAGATTGCCAGGCGGGGTGCTGGGTGAGCGGGGATGCGGCGAGGTGGGCGCAAGCTTCTTGGCGGTCTCGAGCGCCTCACCGATTTCCCCGAGCCGCTTACGACCGAGAGCGGCGCGAATCTGCGGAAAGAGGTCGGTTTCCTCTTCCTTGACATGATGGCGGACGTTTTCCATGAGCACGCTCATTTTGGCGTCAAAGGCTTCGGCTTCGGCCGGCAGGCCTTCCAGCTCCGAGAGCTCCCACTTCACGATGTGGTGCTCTTCGATGGCTTCCAGCACCTCGCCGTTTGTCTCAGTGGCCTCGTTGCGCGCTGCGGGGTAAAAGACCTGCTCTTCGATTGCGGCATGCACCGACAGTTCTTTGATGATCGCCGCCACGATCTTTTCTTTCGTTTTGAACGCCTTGGCTCCGGTCTTTTCAAATTCCTTGAAGAGCTTTTCAACGGTCCGGTGGTCGTCTTTGAGCAGGGTAATGCCATCCATGGTGATCTCCTCGAACAGTTTGGCTGGCAATGCCACGGTTGGCCGCCTGTTCGGCTTGTGCCCACGCAGTGATTGACTAATCCCCTCTCCTGCTGAGAGCGGGCGCACACGAGGCACACGCAGCACACAAAGGCACACCGAGCACCCAAGGGGTTGACGTGAAGACACCGGGCATCGACCTGACCGACCTCGATCGTTTCCAGCGCGGTGAGCACCACGAGATGTTCCGCCGGCTCCGAGCCGAGGAGCCGGTCGCCTGGCACGAGGTGCCGGATGGAAGAGGCTTCTGGAACGTCGTCACACATGCTGACGTCACGCAGGTGAATCGCGATAGCGCCCTTTTCTCCTCCGAGAAGGAGGGCGTCAACGGGTTCTACAGCGTCGGTGAAAGGCCTGAGATCGCCGGAGAGTTGCGCGGTGTCATGCTGCTGGAGACGGATCCTCCGAAACACACCCGCTATCGCAAGCTGGTCAACAAGGGGTTCACGCCCCGCATGATCGGCCTGCTTGAGCAGTACCTGACGCACCGAACCACCTTGATCATCGACGAGGTGATCGAGCGCGGCAGCTGCGACTTCGTCACCGACCTGGCCGCGGAACTGCCGCTCCAGGCGATCGCCGAGATCATGGGCGTGCCGCAGGAGGACCGCAAGCTGCTCTTCGACTGGTCGAACCGCATGATCGGCCGCGAAGACCCCGAATACGCGAACGACGACAATCACACGGCGTCAGCGGAGCTATACGGCTACGTGAACAATCTGGCCCGGCTCCGTAAGGAAGAACCGCGCGATGACATCGTCACCAAACTGATCAACTCCGAGATCGACGGCGACCGGTTGTCGGACACCGAGTTCGAGTTCTTCATGCTGCTGCTCACGGTGGCCGGCAACGAGACCACCCGCAACACGACGAGTTGGGGGATGCACGCCTTGATGCAGCACCCCGAGCAGTACCAGCTGCTACGCGAGAATCCCGAGCTGCTGGATGGGGCCGTCGAGGAGATCCTGCGCTGGGCCTCGCCGGTCTATTACTTCCGCCGGACAGCGATGGCGGATACCGAGATCCACGGGCAGCCGATCGCCAAGGACGACAAGGTCGTCATGTGGTACATCTCGGCTAACCGTGATGAGACCGTCTATGAAGACCCGTTCCGGTTCGACATCACCCGCACCGGCAATGAACACGTCGCCTTCGGCGGCGGCGGAACGCACTTCTGCCTGGGCGCCAACCTGGCTCGCGCCGAGCTGCGCATTCTTTTCGCCGAGCTGATCGAGCGGATCGGTGACATGAAGATGACGGCCGAGCCTGACATCCTGCGGTCGAACTTCATCGGCGGCGTCAAGCACATGCCGGTCGCATTCACACCCGACGAACGGCGAGCGCCCGCTCTGGTAAAGCTGTAGGCATGGACGAGATGAGAGGCCGGGCGGGTGTCGTCACCGGCGCCGCCCAAGGGATCGGTCTGGCGATTGCCACCGCACTCTTACGGGAAGGGGCCGATGTCATCGTCGCCGATCGCGACCTCGACGCCGGCAAACGGGCCGCTGAATCGCTGTCGGCGCTGGGGCCGGGTCGTGCCTTCGCCGCTGAGTGCGATGTGACCGACGAAGCGGCAGTCGCCGCTACGGCCAAGCTCTGCACGGACACCTTCGGATCCCTCGACTTCTGGGTCAACAACGCTGGGATCACCCGCGACAAGACATTGCGCAATATGACGCTGGACGATTTCAAAGCGGTGCTCGATGTCCATCTGGTAGGCGGATGGCTGGGCACCAGGGCAGCCGCCGAGGTGATGCGCGAACAGCGCCGCGGAACGATCGTCAACATCTCCTCGATCAGCGGCAAGGTCGGCAACCCCGGGCAAACCAATTACTCGGCCGCGAAGGCGGGCCTGGTCGGGCTCACGAAAGCAGCTGCCAAGGAGCTCGCGAGGTACGGCATTCGGGTCAACGCGGTCCAGCCCGGTCTCATCCGCACGACCATGACCGAGGCGATGAAGCCCGAGGTCTACCAGTCGCGGATTGCCGAGATCCCGTTAGCCCGCGCCGGAGAACCAGAAGAGGTCGCCGAGGTTGTGCTCTTCCTGCTCTCCGAGCGGTCGTCCTACATGACGGGCACGGTGCTGGAGATCGGCGGCGGCCGGCACATCTAGGTCCGGCCGCCTCCGACCACAGTGCGTCGGTCAGGAACTGCCCACGTAGCTCTTCGTGGCGATGAGGTTCTTCGGGTCGCAGTTGTACACGCCGTTGTTGGGGCTGGTCGCCTTCTTGTCGTAGACGAACCCGGTCGGCGTGAGCCGCATCAGGATCGTGCAGTCGGTCGGCTGGTGAGTGGCCGGGTTGGTGTCAACCGGAGCGAACAGACCGCCTGCAGTCCAGGCCGGATACGCGGAGGCCTTCTGGAGCACACAAGCCTGCGTGAGGTTAGTCCCGCACTCAGTGGCGGACTTGGCCCACAACGTCCATGAGTTGAACGCCAGGGCGGTGAAGTTGTCCAGGTTCGAAGTCCCGGCCCCCGCCGCCATGATGTCCTTCACCTGCTGCACAACTGGGAACTGATCCGCCAGCTCGAACGGCAGGTTGTAGAGGTTCACGTAGCTGGTCGGCAGATTCGACACCGTCTTGGCCGCCTGCACCGACTTCGGCGAGTAGAAGGTCTGGGCGAACAGAGTCCACTCGGGCTTGAAGCCGGTGTCATTCATGCCGTTGAAGATCGGCGTCGGGTCCTGCGCCGTGATCTCCATGTCGGCCTTGGCGCCTGACGCCTTCAACTGCTCCATGTAGGGCCGGTAGTTGTCCACCTGGATCGGCCGCGGCTGCAGCGCCGTTACCTTGTAGCCGAGCTTCTGGTAGGCCTCCTGGGCACGCAGGCCCTGCGGGGCGAGCGAAGCCACGCTGCTGCCGCCGATACCGAGCCCCTTCTGTGTGTCGGGGTAGGCCAGGGCCAGCAGGCGAAGGGGGCCGACGGGGTAGTTGGTCGGCACGCTGGCCGCCGGGGAGACCTGCAGGCCTGCCGAGGTGGCTTCCGGAGAGACCGTGTAGGCCGGGATCTGCCCGAGTTTGCAAGCCAAACGAGGCTTGACGTCTGGGGCGTCCAGCGCATTGCCACCGCCGACGAGCATGAAGTCGTCCTGGCAAGCCTGGATTACTTCTGCTGCACCGTTGAAGAGCTTGGCGTCGAGCTTGTCGACGACGATCGTCCGGCCGTTGATCCCGCCGGCGGCGTTGCACCACTTCGTGAACGAGTCGGCAGCGTCGAAGAACTCCTGCTCCAGGCCGGGTGCCGCGGCGGCCCCCGGGTCGCCCATCACACCGACGTGGATGGTCTTGCCGGAGATTCCGCGGCCGGATCCGCCGGTGCCCGGACCGGGCGCACAAACCTTGGACAGCGAACCGAAACTGCCGGCAGTCTGCGCGGAGGCGCTTGCCGATGGCACGACAGCAGAGCCGGGCGCGGTGCCCCCGGTCGGAACGTTCGATGATCTTCCGCAGGCAGCGGCGGCGACTCCCACCGTCGCGACCACCGCTACTGCTCCAAGCACTTTCGAACCGCGCAGCCGCGAAAACGGCAAGGCAATCTCCACTTCGTTGATGGCATGCCAGTCACACGTGGCAATACCGGGTCAGCTGGATCGAGTCGAACGGTCTGGGCCAACGTCACCAGACTCTTGTTTTTATACAACATCCACGAGCAGCAACGAGCAGAGCCACCGGCAGCTGCGTCAGATTGTTGCGGTTCCGTTGTCAGGCGCCGCAAGCATGTGACACGCGGCACGCGGGCACGGCTTGACAGCTGTCGCGCACGTGGGCCCGCGTGTCACCCGAGGGAGGCTTTCTGGGCGCTGTAGTCGATCGTGATCTTGCCGAACGTCGACAGCACGTCGGACCCGAGCAGGCCTACGAGCCCGGGTCCCAGGTTGATGGTGCTCACGGTGATGGTAGAGGTAGGAATCTTGGCCTTGCCGATCTGCCAGTCGTTGATGGTCGCAAGGTAGGCGGTGCCGGACCCGGTCACTCCGGTCACAGGAATCGGGGCGGCTTTGGTCTTGGTGAGTCCCAGCTGAGTGGCGTAGGTCTGGTCGATCACGGTGACCGTGGCACCGGTGTCGACGACGAACTGATAGGTCCTGCCGTGGATGACCAGAGGGGCGACCACGATCGCGGCACCATTGCGTTTGACGACCAGAAGGTTGACGGTGGCCGGCTTGGGGCCGGGCGACTGGGCCGGATTCGTCGGGCCGACGGATGCCTGGGCCGATCGGCCGGCTGGTGCGGTCGCGACAGCCGTGGCTTGTGCCGCCGGACTCGACGTGACAGACGTGGCAGGCGCAGCGGCCGTCGAGGCTGACGACCCGCAGCCGACCAGCAAGAGGCTGAGCCCACCGACGATCAGAACACTCTTGCGCATGCTCGCTCCGAGTACCTAGAGGTCATCAGGTTGATCGGGGCTGTTACCCAAAGAGTCGGCATCTAATCGACATCGAGCCGCCGGGGAAATGGATTAGGAACGGTTCTGGCGGGAACCCTGCGATGGCAGCAATCGCTGCGAAGCCATCTCAGCTCGGAAGAGAGTCCACCATGATCACCCTCGGAGTCATTCTTCTCCTCATCGGCTTTATCGCGAGCATCCCCATTCTCTGGACGATCGGCATCGTGCTCGTAGTTGCCGGACTGATCTTTGAGCTGCTGGGTGCCGCCGGCCGCTCCGTGGGGGGACGCCGCCACTATTACTGAGCGCTTGTCGTCCCCTTTCGGATCAATGATCTGTTATTCAAAATGACGACGACCCTGACCCCGCCACCGTCACGTAGGAGCGACATATGCCGACGCCCTTGTATCCACAAATAAAACGACTCATAGGGCGTGATGACGGATCGTTTCAGGCTGGACCGGCCTTCGCGGTCACCCAACCCGTCAACGAGCAAGATGCGCTACTTGCATTGCTGGCGATCCATGACCTATCGACGGCACCTTTGGAAAAGGTGGGCGCCCGGGCGCGTTGGGCCACTCATCCCGTTGTTGCCTCGCTGAAGTTGATGCTCGAAGAGCGTCTGATCGGCCAGCTCGACGCGATGCTGGACGATCGCACTGCGGCTGGGCGCGGGCCGCTCAACGCCGCCGCGGACATCCGCTCGCTGGCGGCGAAGGATCGGCTACCTGCGGTGTACCGCTGGGTCGCCGAGAAGGCGGACGTGTCCGAGCTCCGGCGATTCCTGGCGATCGAAGGCGGCCCCGACGGCGGCTTTGACGATCTGGTCGCGCAGTGCCAGATCGGTCTGTCCGGTGCCGCGAAGATGGAGCTGGCCCGCAACTACTGGGACGAAATGGGCAACGGCGACCCCGCGGACGTGCACACGGATCTGCATCACGAGATGGCCGCCATCGTCGGCTTCGCCGAGATCGACCGGGAAGATCTGCCCATCGCCGCGTTGCAGCGGGCAGCGCTCGGGGGGTTGTTGGCGACCAACCGGTGGCTACAGCCGGAGATGATCGGCGCGCTCGGGCTGACCGAGCTGCAAGCCGGCCCGCGATGCCGGCTGGTCCTCGCTGGATTTCGCAGGCTGCAGATCCCCGTCGACGCGCACCGTTTCTATGCCATCCACGCAGATGTCGACCCACGCCACGGCAAAGACTGGCTCGACAACGCCGTCTCGCCCTTGGCTGCTCAATCACCCGCCTGGAACGCCCGCATGATCCGCGGTGCCGCCTGGCGTTGGCATGTGAACGCCGCGCTGTTCGACGAATTGGGAAGAGGAATCGCCACCGAAAGGGCCGTAGCAGCCTGAGGGTCCAGCGGCGCGGAGTCAACAGCGTCGGCTGTCGTCTAGCCGCCCTGTTCGCGATGCTTCATCTCCGCCTCGAAGACATGCGGCGTTCCGGCTAATATCTCTTCACGGACAAGGCTTTCTGCCGCCCGAAACACCGACCAGTATTGGTCGTCGTAAGCCTCCACGATCTGAAAGCTCCACTGTCCGGGTAGGACATCGCGACCGAGCAGCACCTTCGACACCTGCTGTGAAAGTGCTTCAAATCCAGCGTTGGAAAGGGCAGTGACCGCGTCCGCCAGTATCCGGTCAGCGGTCCCGGAGAGGCGATGAAAGGCATACAGGTGGCCCCTAGCAGCTTCGACGGCCTCGAGCGCCTCTGTGAGCTTCCCGACCGCCGCGACCGCGTCGTCGCCAACACCAGGTGGACGTTCGTGCACCACGGCACGCTCAGGATGCCGGGCCGACCCAAGTCGATCAATGCGGTCACTGGTCGGTTCGTTGTCAGCCATCCAGACATCGTCACACGCTCGCTGATCCGGTGTCTGAGCCGACTCCACGACCCTGGTATGACTAGCGGGTCGGCCACCGATCGAAGGGGATCGCATGGGTATCAAGGTGTTCGAATTCCTGCGTCGCACGCCGGGTACCACTCCGGAGCAGTTCCACACGTACTGGCGCGATGTCGACGGTACGGAGTTTGCGAACGATTTTGAGCTGCGACGGCACGTGAAGCGATACGAGCTCAACCACCGGCTCGCCAGCGATGCCGATCGTGACCGCACCGACGGGGAGTTTCGTGACGACGGCTGGGACGGCGTCGCCGTACTGTGGTTCGACTCTGTCGATGAGATGCGCGCCCTGGCCAAGGAGCCGGCGATGGCAGCAGTCCGCCAGCGTGCGCTCCAGTTTCGTCAGGACGAGCGACTGATCGTCGTCACCGAGGACCCCGAGACCATCGTGTCGACCCCGAGAAGGGATGAGGCCGGGGCCAAAATGCTGTGCATCCTGCGCCGTAACGCGGCGCTCGACCTCGACACCTTCCATGACCACTGGTTGAACCACCACGGCGGCCTGTTCCAAACCATTCCTGGGCTGCGCGAGCCACTTTTGGGCTACGACCAGAACCACGGCCTGCGTGACCCGAACGCGGCGTTCGACGGCGTCACTGAGCAATGGTTCGAGTCGCTGGATTCTTTTGTGGCGTCGTTGTCCGTGCCGGAGGTCACCAGCAAAGTCAACCCGGACGTGGCGTACATGCTTGATCCGAAAAGCATCAATTTCGTCATGGCTGCCAGACCAACGGTGCTTATCGATTAGCGGCCGGAACGAGCGTCACGCCAACGATGCGTGGTGGCCGAGGTCGAGCAACTCTTCGTGGAATCCGCCGATCTGGCGTGTTCGGTCGACGAGGTGGACTTCGAGGATCCAGTGACAGGGGCGGCCGGTCCGGTCGGTGCGGCGCAGCGGCTTGTTCGAGCCAGGGGTGATGTAGTACTCGACCTTGTTGCCGGCGATCTTGTCGTGCGGGAACTTGCCCACCAGGTGCCCGGCGATCTCTCCGCCGAACTCCCACCCGGCCTCTTCGGCCAGGTGAGTCATCTGAGCGAAGAGCAGCTCCCCCGTCACCTCGGGGTTGCTCTCGAAGAACTCCCGTCCGGCGTTCCAGATGACGGTGAGATCATCACGCAATCGCAGCTTGACCGGGTCAGTGCCGATCACGAAGGTGCGCCCAAAGTCGGCCTCCCACTCCTCGAAGATTGGTCCGAAGTCGCAGAACACGATGTCGTCGGCGCCGATAGTGCGGTCAGGCGGGTTCTGCTGATAGGGCTCGAGCGTGTTAGCACCCGCACGCACGATCCTTTTGTGCCAGTGCCTTGTGACACCGAACATGTCTGCAGCCAGTTCTCGGATCGCGTCGCTGGCCTGCGCTTCGCTCACACCCGGAGCCAGCAGCTCAAAATGCTCGACGGCGGCGAACAGCTCGATGGCTTTGGCCTGCGCTTGCAGCAGTTTTGTGCCCAGCACTGCCTCGTCGTCGATCAGATCCGCCACCTTCGAAAGGTAGCAACCCGACCGAAGGCGTGCAGGGTCAGCCGGACGCAGGGTAAGTGTCGCCGTCGACGTAGACCCACCGGCCGGCGTCTCGCGTAAATCGGCTGCGCTCATGGCGTATGCGGCGGCCTTGGGGCGATCGGTAGTGGGCGCGGAACTCGACCACGCCGTCGTAGTCGAACAACCCGCCTCGAACCGTGTCGACGATCTCCAACCAGGTCCAGGTGACCGCAGCATCGAGCGCAATCTCGGCCGGTCGCGTCGAGCGATGCCAGCTGTCGCGCAGGTAATCAGCGTCACCGACGGCAAACGCGCTGTAGCGCGAACGCATCAGCAGTTGGGCAGTCGCCGGCGCAGCATCACCACTGTGGAACCGCCAGCAACAGGCCGCGTAAGTGTCACCCGATCCGCACGGGCAGCGCGTCGGCTGGGCCCGGCTCATCGCAACCTGGCCTCTTCCCTTGACGCCTCGCTCGATGACCGTGATCGGGAACCTTGCAGATATCGCATCACTTCCGGATCCGCGTTCAGCTTCGCAAATGGCTCGAGGTCCGACTGTCGCCGACTGCGAAGCCGTCGCCCGGCGCGGCGCGCAACATGGTCGGGCACCGCAAAGACGGTAGCGAGCGGAAGGCTTGGCCGTCTACGGTGCTGCCATGACCTCAAAGTGGCCGGCTGCGTTGCCGTACGACCAGTGGGCCCAGACTTGCGACACCCTGCATGCTCACACCCAGGTCCTCGGGAAATTGGCGGTGGTGCTCGCACCGCCGGAGCCGCAGCTTCAGCACGCCGCGCTGCGGCTGACCGCGCGGGGTTGGGAGACGGCGCCGCTGCCCTGCCCGGATGGTTCGGGCGCCATGGTCGTCGCCTTGGATCTGCGAGCTCACGAGGTCGTGGTTGAACACAGCGACGGACGCTCCGAACGCATACACCTCACGCCACACCGCGCGGTCGGCCAGGTGACGGTGGATCTGCTGGCCGCGGTAAGCCGCCTCGGCGGCGCCGCTGAGATCGACACGACGCCGCAGGAGGTCGCCTGGACCGCGCCGCTCGACACCGACCAGGAGCACGCGCACTACGACCCTGATCAGGTGGCTTCCTACTTCGCGACGGCGACAGCGGCCGCGCTGGTCCTTGCTGAATTCCGCGCGCCCTTCCGCGGCCGCTCGACGCCGGTCAACGCTTGGTGGGGGTCGTTCGACCTGGCGGTGAGCCTTTTCTCCGGGCTGCCGGCCGATCCACCGTCGAACGACTTCATCATGCGCAACTCGATGGACGCGCAGGAGGTCGCCGTCGGATGGTGGCCCGGAGACACCCGATACGGCCACGCGGCGTTCTACGCCTACGCTCACCCTGCTCCCCCAGGTTTCGCCCACGCCTCCCTCAGTCCCGAGCAGGCGCGTTGGGACGCCGCCCTCGGCGAATACGTCCTGGACTGGGACGATGCGCGCTCCAGCGCTGACCCGCATGCGGCCGCCTTGAACTTCGCCCGTTCAGCCTTTCAGCACGCGTGCCTGGTGTGCGATTGGGACCCGGCACTATCGGCTAGCGCGCAGGGAATCCCGCCGGCCGTCAAGTGAGCCTTACAGGGCGGGCATGACCTTGTCGGTGACGATATTCAGGTAACGCCAGGCGATCTCCGGCGGCAGCCCCCCGATGAGTGGGTGCAGCATCAGCGGGGCACCTGCCCGGACGAATTCGATCGCCTCCGGCACCGACAGGATGCGGTGACTGCGGTTCTCCTGGCGTAGCTCTTCGGCGGTGTCGACGAACGACAGGCTGGCGGTGTCGGTGTTGCCCCTGTTCCAGTCGGCGTAGCTGCGCACGTCGTGCATGAGGTAAGGACCGAGCTCATCCCAGGCGGCGTCGACGTCCTCGGCGACGAACATCGTCGAAGGGGCGTCGACCGGCGACAGGATGCACATACCCGGCTCGTGTCCGGCAGCGCGGGCGGCTTCCTCGTACGCGACGCCGAGCTCCGGATCGCCTTTCTGGGCGAAGAAACCGATGCCGAACCGTCCCGCCCGTCGGGCCGCCGGGATGCTGCCGCCGCCCCACGCCACCATCGGTCCGCCCGGAGTGATGGGAGCAGGGGTGACCTGTCCCCGTCGGTCCTCGTACTCAAAAGGCAGGCCGGTCTTCGCCCGCAAGAGCAGGTCGAGCTTCTGCTCGGCGATCTTGCCGCGCCGGTGATAGTCGACGCCGTACATCTCGTACTCGGCCGGCCGGTAACCGATCGCGGCCACGTACATCACCCGGCCGTTGCTGATGATGTCGAGGACGGCCATCTCCTCGGCGAGCTGAATGGGATCGTGCAGCGGAAGCAGGACGACCGCGATGGTGATGGGCAACGTCTTCGTGCGGGCGGCCATCGCGCTGGCCAGCGTCAACGGCGCCGGCAGGTAGCCGTCGTCGACCATGTGGTGTTCGCACAGCAGGGCCGACAGGCAGCCGCGGGACTCCGACCACTCGGCGATCTCCAGAGCCGCGGCATAAAGGTCGGTCGTCGAGGCCCCGGTTGCCGGTGCGCGCATGTCGAAACGCAGCGTGAACATTGCCAACTCCTACTTTTCCGTCGATGACGGACGCCCTACCAGAGGTAGCGGTCCGGCGGCTGTCGCTCGATCATGGACTCTGCCCTGGCATTGATGAGATGGGCCCTCCGCGTGTCGGCGCCCGCATCTCTGCCGCCAAAGAATCGCTCGTTCTGATCCGGTGTCGCCTCGATCCAGAACTTTCGATCCCGGACGCCTTCGAAGACGACTTCGGCGAACTCCTCCGGTTCGATCAGCGCCGGCGCCCCGGGCCGCCCGGCCAGGTTTGCTTCGATCTGCTGCCAGACGCCCAAGTCGTCGCCGGCCAGGTTGGTCCGCGTGAGGGGCGGGACCACGACCCCAACATGGACGCCGGATCGCGCCTCTCGCAGCTGCCCGTACAGCGCCTCCATCACCGCCAGCTGCGCGGCCTTCGTCGCGGAGTAGGCGGACGTGTTGTACGAGATGCCGTGGATACCGGTGCCCGAAGTGGTGGCCAGCAGGCTGCCCGGCTCGGCCGCGGCGGATACGAGCGGAAGGAACGCCTTGATCCCGTGAACGAGGCCGTAAAGGTTCGTGTCGACGGCCATGTGCCACGCGTCCAGGTCGACGTCCAGCAGGGATCCGCCACCAGGGACTCCTGCGTTCAGCAACGCGACGTCCACCCCGCCAAAGGCCGCTACCGCCGCGTCGGCAAGCCGTTGCACATCAGCGAAGATTCCGATGTCAGTCGGGACGGCTATCGCCTCATACCCTATGTCCGTCACTTCGCGAAGCGCCTCGTTGAGTCGGTCGGCACGACGTGACGCGAGCACCAGCCGCATGCCCTCACGACCAAACACCGATGCGGTGGCACGTCCGATTCCGGTCGAGGCGCCCGTGATGACGGCGACCTTGCCTTTCAACGTTTCCAAGATTTTCTCCCGTGAGGCTTGCTTGGTGCGTGCGCCGGTCAGCCGTGCGGCATCAACAACGCCGACGATGTGTGACTGCTTGCCTGCTCTGCGGTGGCCTCGCTCACGGGCGCCGCCAGGGCACCCACCACCATGTCCACCAGGTTCTCCACGAAGAGGCCTCCTGGCGATTCAGGCCCCTGGGCGCCGGCTTGACGGGCCCGGCCGCTCGTCGCGTGGATGACGAAAGCGGTAGCGGTCAGCAGCCTCTCCCGGCGTACCGAGGCCGGGAGATCACCGAGGACGAGCAGCAGCAGCTCCCTCATCTCCTCCGTGGCCCGCTCGCCGAGCAGATCGTCCAGTTCGGCGTACGGGTGGTGAGGATCGGTGAAGAGGTCAGCGACGATCCGGGAGAGTGAACGCTCCCGCCAGTCTCCGGCGGCCAGCTCAGCCTGGGGGCGCACGAGGACCTCGACCGCCTGCCGCAACCGGACGTCATACGGCCGGGTGCCGGGTGCAGTCGCGACGGCAATCAGCTCACGGCGACGCTGGCCCACGGCTGTGGCGAACGGTTCGAGCATGGCGCGCAGCAGACCCTCACGCCCTCCGAAGTGATACTGCAGCGCCGAGGCATTGCGCTGCCCGGCAGCCCGGTTGATCTCGGCCAGCGGCACCCCATCCACGCCGCGCTCGGCAAGCAGGCGAGTGGCCGTATCGATGATCCTCTGCCGCGTCGGCTGGGGGTCAAGGGGCATTCCTTGACACTAGAACAAGCGCGTCAAGATAATGCGGTCCTCTTAGAACGTCCCGAATCAGATCGGAGATCCGATGCCAGCTGATCTCGTCATCACCGGCGGCTACGTCATCGACGGCACAGGAGGTCCTCGCACCCGCGCGGATGTCGCTGTCACGAACGGCCGCGTCGTTGAAATCAGCTCCGGTCTGTCGGGTGAGGTGGTACTCGATGCGGGAGGTCAGGTCGTCGCCCCCGGGTTCATCGACATCCATACGCATTACGACGCGCAGGTCTTCTTCGACCCGGCGCTGACGCCGTCGTCACACCACGGCGTGACGACTGTGGTCGCGGGCAATTGCGGATTCTCCATCGCACCGACCAGACCGGAGCTTCGCGAGCTCATCTCCCGGACGCTGGAAAACGTTGAGGACATGGACTTCGACGTGCTGTTGCAGGGCGTCCCGTGGGACTTTGTCACCTTCCCGGACTACCTGGACTCGGTGAAACGTCGCGGCAGCGTGCTCAACTTTGCCGCTTACGTCGGACACACCGCGTTGCGCCTTTTCGTGATGGGCGAAGAGGGCTATTCGCGCACCGCGACCGACGCTGAGGTCGCCGAAATGGGCGCTGCATTGAGCGCGGCAATGCAGGCAGGCGCAGCCGGCTTCGCCACCAGCTTCGCGCCTCCGCACAACGGGGAGGGTGGACGCCCGGTCCCCAGCAGGATGGCCGACCGACGCGAGTTCGAGGCGTTGCTCGAGGTGATGGCCGCCGGCCGCAAAGGGGTCATCTCCGTTGCACCGGGTATCGACATCGGCATCGAAGCGCTTTACGAGTTGCAGCCGCGGACCGGCCTCCCGTTCACGTACGGCGCATTGCTGACCAACCCCACCGGCAGCCACGAACGACTGCTCGCGCGCAACCGACAAGGCTGGGACGACGGCGTCCAGGTCTGGCCGCAGGTGACCCCCAGACCGCTTGCCTTCGCGTTCACGATGGATGCTCCGTACCTGCTCAACGTCAGCCCGATGTTCGCCGAGCTGGCCCAGAGCGGGCCGGCTGAACGCCAGCGCGCGTACGCCGACCCCGAGTGGCGCGACAAGGCATGGCGGTCCTTTGACGACGCCGCGATGAAGCCGCGGTGGGACACCTACGAGCTGGCCGACAACGCGTCGCATCCGGAGCTCGACGGGGCGCGTGTGGACGAGCTGGCTGCCGCTCGACGCGTCACGCCGCTGGACGTGCTGCTGGACGCCGCGCTCGGCGAGGCTGAGCTCAAATTCCGGGTGCGCTGCATCGTGGCGAACGACGACAAGAATGCCCTCACCGGTCTGCTCCTGGATGAGCACTGCACGCTGGGCCTGTCGGACGCCGGAGCCCATGTCGGGCAGCTGTGCGACGCTCCGCAGGCCACCGACTTCCTCGGCAACTGGGTACGCGACCGCGATCTCATGCCGCTGGAAACCGCGGTCCGCAAGCTCACTGGAGTGCAGGCCGACCTCTTCGGCTTCCCTGACCGCGGATATCTGCGCCCGGGCGGCTGGGCCGACATCGTGGTCTTCGATCCGGACACGGTTGCGCCGGGTCCGCTCCGCCGCGTCGCGGACTTTCCCGGCGGCTCCGAAAGGCTGACCGCCGATCAGCCGGTCGGCGTCACTCACGTGCTGGTCAACGGCGTCCCGATCCGACGTGACAGCGTTCCCGTCGAAGCCGGTCATCCAGGTCACCTTGTCTCACCGGGCATCCGGCCATGACGGCGAGCCAGCCGGTCGTGCTCGAGGTCGCGCTCAGCACCCGGCCGGATCGCAACCCGCATGCGCCGCGCACCTTGGAGCAGGCGACCGAGCAGGGACTTGCCTGTATCGATGCCGGCGCGTCGATCGTGCACATGCATCTGCCGGACCTCAACGTGTCGGCACGCGAGGCCTGCGAGCAATATTTGCAGTGCTTCCGGCCGTGGTTCGAGCGCGACCCGGACGTGCTCGCGCTGCCGACCAACGGATTCGGTGACTCCCTCGAGGAGAAGTTCGGACACCAGTTCCTGCTCCACGATGCGGGTGCGCTCCGGCTCGCCTTCGTCGACCCGGGCGCCACCGTCTTCGGGTGGCCAGGGTCCGACGGTGCGCCGGCTCCGGAGGGCTACGTGTACTCCTTCAACTACGACGCGATGTCGTACGCCATCGACGAAGGCATGGTTCGCCGGATGGGTATGCATTTCGCGATCTTCGAACCCGGTTGGCTGCGCAACGTCATGGCCTATTGGCGCGCGGGCCGGCTATCGCCGGGGTCGTTCGTGAAGTTCTACTTCGGCGGACCGTACGGCGTGCTCGCCCGGGGCCCCGGGGTGACCTTCGGGCTGCCACCGACCCTCGCCGGGCTGGCCGCCTACCGCGAGATCCTCGAGCTGGAGGACTGCCCGCTGCCGTGGTTCTCGGCCGTCGTCGGAGGCGACCTCATCGACTCGCCCGTCGCGCGCGCCACCATCGAGCAGGGTGGCCACCTGCGAGTCGGGCTCGAGGACCACGCCGGCGATCGCTCGCCGACAAATCTGGAGTTGGTCGAAGAGATCGTCGCGCTCTGCAAGGAAGTGGGACGTCCCGTGGCGACGCCCTCCCAGGCCATTGAGATCCTCGGTCTGCCCACGCGTGCTCGAGTCGTTGCTGCTGCTGGGAGTGCCTGATGACCGATTTCAGCCTGATCGACGTTGACGCGCATGTCACGGAAGCGGCCGACACCTGGACTTCGCGAACCGCAGCCAAATACCGCGACCGCGTACCGCAGGTCCGGCGCGTCGATGGGCAAGACGTGTGGTTCATCGACGGCCAGATCGCTTCCCCGGTCGGGCCTACCGCGCCGGCCGGGTGGCGCGACCCGGTCCCCGCGATGCCGCAGACGTATGACGATCTGCTCCCCGCGGCCTATGACGCGAAAGCTCGGCTCGCCCTGCTCGACGAGGTGGGGATCTGGGCGCAGCTGCTCTACCCGAACGTCGGAGGCTTCGGCGGCCAGCGCTTCCTGCGGCTCAAGGATCGAGCCCTGATGTACGACTGTGTACGGGCCTACAACGACTGGCTTCTCGAGTGGGCATCGGCCGATCCGCACCGGCTGATCCCTGTCGCGGCGATGCCGTTCTGGGACGTGGACGACTGCGTGCGGGAAGTGCAACGATGTGCCGGGCTGGGCTTTCGGGCCGTGCTTTTCACCGGGGAGCCGCACCGGTTCGAGCTTCCTTATCTTGGCGATCGCTACTGGGATCCGCTGTGGTCAGCGGTGCAGGAGCATCGCCTGCCGGTGAACCTGCATGTGGGCGGCGGCGAATTCAACTGGGACATCCGGCGTACTCACGAACGAGGATTCGCGGAGGCCTTCGCGCTCGAGGGACTGGCCCTGTTCCACAAGAACGGCCAGCAGGTGTGCGACGTCCTGCTCTCGGGCATCCTCCCCCGCTTTCCGGGGCTTCGCGTGGTGTCGGTCGAGTCGGGAATCGGCTGGCTCCCGTTCGCCCTCGAAGCGATCGACTATCAGTTCGTCGAGGGCGGCGGCACCCGTACGCCGGCCGGAGTTCGATCGGATGCCCAGCGAATATTTCGCCGATCAGGTCTCGATCACCTTCTGGTTCGAGAAGAAGGCCATCCAGGATTGCATCGGACGCTCCATTCCCGTCGGCAACGTGATGTTCGAAACCGACTTCCCGCACCCCACCTGCCTTTATGGCGACGTGCATCGGCGGCTGGACGACACCTTCGCCGGTATCGACGACGCCATCCGCCGACGTCTGGTGTGGGACAACGCCGTCGAGCTCTACGGGCTCCAGGTCCCGGCGAACGTGTGACGGCAGCTGGGCACCGCCCCGACGGCGGCGGGTTGGCCTTTCACCGCTGACACGGCGAGAATTGACGGTGAAAGCGCGACCCCGACCGGTGACGGCCCCGGTCTCAGATTGTCGCGAGGAAATCAAGCAGCGCCGCGTTCACGATCTCCGGCTGCTCCTGCTGAACCCAGTGTCCGCAATCGGAGACCCACAACGGCTCCCGCAGGTGGGGAACCCAGGCTTTGGTAGCGGCGACCGCCTCGCGCGACAGGCCGAAGATCGCGTCTCGCTCGGCGCCGATGAACAGCGCCGGCTGGAGGACTTTCGCGTTCACGAAAGGCGCCAGCAGCTCCCAGCTCTGATCGATGTTGCGATACCAGTTGAGGCCGTGTCGGAAGGTTCCCTTGCGCTCGAACTCCCCCACGAAGACGTCGAGGTCTTCCTCACTCAGCCACGCGGGAAGCGTCGGTGGTTCGCGGAGAAGGTCGTTGAAGCAGCGTGCCTTCGGGTCGAAGAAGCGGAAGTCCTCCACCGGAATGTCACCCGAGATCGAATAGAGGATCCGCCGAAGCGTGCCCCGGATGTCACCGTCGAGCTCGGCCTCGGCGACACCGACCTGCTGGAAGTAGAGGACGTAAAAGAAGGCGTCGCCCAGCCCGGCGCGCAACGACTGGGTGGGGCGCACTCCGCCGGGAAGCCGTGGCCCGAAAGGCACGCTGATGCCCACGACCGCGGGAAACACCTCAGGGCGCAGTAGTGCCGCATGCCAGGCCACTGGGGCGCCCCAGTCGTGCCCGACGACAGTCGCCGAAGGAATGTCCAAGGCGTTCAACAGACCGACCAGATCACCGACCAGGTGCACCTGGCTGTAGGACTCGACCTTGGGCGGCGCATCGGTCTGTCCGTAGCCCCGCTGGTCGGGTGCGATGACGCGGTAGCCCGCCGCGGCGAGGGCGCGGAGCTGGTGACGCCACGAATACCAGCTCTCGGGAAAACCGTGGCACAGCAGGACGGCAGGGCCATCGGGAGGGCCCGCCACCGCCGCGTGCATGCGAAGCTCACCTGCGTCGACGAAGACGTGCTCGATCTCGCCCGTCATGTGGTGGGACTCGTCGCAGGCGGCGGGTAAGTGAACACGAGCGGATGCTACTTTTCCGCGCTAGCCGGGTCACCGTCGGAGGGAAGATATTGAGCAACGCCGCCAGCAAGGCCGTACCCGAGCATTTGCGCAGCCTCTTCGAGGGCAGGCCCGTCGCGTTCGTGACGACGATCAGACCTGACGGGCTGCTGTCGACGAATCCGATGGCGGTAGTGCTTGATGGCGATCAGGTCCGGCTGAGCACAGTGACGAACCGCAAGAAGGTACGAAATCTGCTGGCGGACGACCGGATCACCGTCTGCGTCATCCAGCCGACGAATCCCAACCGCTACGTGGAAATCCGCGGACGCGCGGTCATGGAACCTGACACCGATCGCTCCTTCATCGATCAGATCGCCCGCACCTATATGGACGCCGATCGCTACCCGTTCGATCGAGCCGGCGAGCAGCGCGTCACGATAACGGTGCTCGCGGAGCAGATCTCATCTCCTGCCATCCCGCTCGCCGATGATCCTCCCTACGAAAAGTAGCGGTCCCCTGATGCCCTTTGACCGGGAAGCACAGCTGGAACCCTCCCAATGTGCGGTGGTACTCATCGATTTGCAGCGGGCGCTCATGGGCGACCTCTCAGCTGATCAACTCGTGAAGCCAACGTTCGACGCCCGAGGCCTGCTGGGCAATGTGCAGCGCCTGGTGACGGCCGGCCGCGCACGTGGTGCCCGGATCGTCCACTGCACGGCGGAATTTCGTTCCGACCTCGCCGGCTCCCAGCGCAACAGTCCGTTGCTCGCGGCCGCCGTGAAGAATTCCACACGCCTTCTCCGCGGTTCAGCCGGTGCGGAAGTTATCCCTGAGCTGGGTCCTGAGCCAGCGGATTTGATAGTGCCGCGTTTGCGCGGACTCACGGCCTTCTCAGGTACGGAACTGGACGCCCTGCTGCGAAATCTCAACATCAGGACCGTGATCGTGGCAGGCGTCTCGCTGAATGTCGGGGTGACCGGCAGCGTGATCGAGGCGGTGAACTTGGGCTACCAGGCGGTCGTCGCGGCTGACACCGTCGCGGGCTATCCGGCGGACTATGCCGACAGCGTCGTCAGGCACTCCCTGGGGCTACTCGCGACCGTCACGACCACCCAGGACATACTCACGCGTTGGCAGCCGGACTAGCCTGCGATTCATGCCAGGCCGACTCAGCCACTTAGACGGAGAACGCCGCAACGGAGGCAACGAAGCCATGGCAGGAACCCTGGACGGACGTCACGCCATCGTGATCGGGGGCGGATCGGGGATCGGTCTTGGATCGGCCCGGTTGCTGGCACGCGACGGTGCCCACGTCACGATTGCCGGCCGGACCGAGCAGAAGCTGCAGGACGCTGTCGCCACGCTCGCCAAGGAGCGCCTTTCGGTTGGCTATGCCATGTGTGACGCGATGGACGCTGCTTCTGTCCAGGCCGCCGTTGATGCTGCTTCCGACCCGCAACGTCGCCTTCACATCGCCGTGGTGGTTCCCGGCGGAGGTGGGATCAAGCCGGTCCTGCTCTTCGACGACGACGAGTTCTCCGAGCAGGTCGACAAGAACGTGCGGCCGGTCTACCTGCTTTTGAAATACGCCGGGCAGGCCATGGTGCGGGCTGGAAGCGGTTCGTTCGTGGCGATCTCCTCGACGGCAGCCGTCTTTTCGGCCAAGTACCTGGCGTCCTACAGCGCGGGCAAAGCCGCGGTGGACCAACTGGTGCGTGTCGCCGCAAACGAGCTCGGTTCGCTCAACATTCGGGTCAACTCAGTGCAACCAGGAATGACTCGCACCCCCACCACGGCAGGCGCCTTTGCCAACCCGACGATGATCGCCGCGTTCCTCGCCGAACAGCCACTCGCGCGCAGCGGTGAAGTCGACGACGTTGCCCACGCCGTCCGCTACTTTGCCGGTCCCGAGTCGTCATGGGTGACCGGCCAACTGCTCACCGTAGACGGTGGCAATACCCTGCGCTCCTTCATCGACTACGCCGACCTGATTCCCATTCCTGACACCCGCGAGACGGTGCTGGGTTCGTCGTCACCGAAGGAGTCCTGATGACCGCACAGGCGATCGACCTCTACGACCCTCGGACCTACCTCGAGACCGCACCGCACCAGGCCTTCACCCGGCTCCGCGCCAGCTCACCGGTGTACTGGCAGGACATCCCCGGCCAGCCCGGCTACTGGGCGGTACTCAAACACGCCGACGTCGAGCACGTGGCGCGCAACCCGCTGATCTTCTCGGCCTCGCTGGGAGGCATCGTCCTCGAGGATGGCGACGCCGAAAGTCTCGCGGGGCAGCGCGAGATGCTGCTGGCGATGGACCCACCGCGGCACCGCTGGTACCGCCGCCCCCTCATTCCCAGCTTCGGCCTGCGGACCATTGCCGAGCTCGAGGAGCGGATCCGTCAGATCACGCGGGAGGCTCTGGACGCCGTCGACGGGCGCGACCAGGTGGAATTCGTCCAGGAGGTGGCCGCCGTCCTGCCGACCACGGTCACCGGCGAACTTTTCGGCATCCCCCAGCAGGATTGGGGACATCTGCATCACTTGGCAGAACTGGGTACCCGAGCCGGCGACATCGGCAACGACGATGGCTACACCGGCAGAGACATCAGCATGCAGATGGGGATGTACGGCTTCGAGCACGCCAGCCGCCGCCGGGCGCAGGAGCCCCGCGACGACCTGACTGACGTCATCCTCTCGGCGGACTTCGGCGACGGGCACCATCTCAGCGACGCCGAGTTCGGCGCGTTCTTCGTGCAGATCTTCACCGCCGGCCAGGACACCACCCAGACGATGCTCGCCGGCGGCCTACTCGCCCTACTACAGCACCCGGACCAGCTGCAACTGCTCAGGAATGAGCCGGCGCGCATCCCGCTTGCGGTCGAGGAAATCCTGCGCTGGGCCAACCCCTTGCACTACTTCCGCCGCACGGCGACCGAGGACACCGAGCTCCGAGATGTCCCCATCAAAGCCGGCGAAAAGGTCGCGATGATCTACACCTCGGCGAACCGGGACGAAGACGTTTTCCCCGACGCGCAAGCATTCGACATCACGCGAAACCCCAACCGTCACCTGTCCTTCGGGCTCGCGGAACACTTCTGCCTGGGTGTGCACCTCGCCCGGCTGGAAGGTCGGGTCTTCTTCGAGGAGCTGCTCGCTAGATACTCCCGCATCGAGCTCGTCGGCTCGCCCGTGCGAGTGCGGTCCAACCTCAACAACGGCCTCAACAAGCTGCCGGTTTCACTCGCCACATGAGCCGGCTGCAGCCACCCGCGCTTGCTGGCATCGACCTCACAGATCTCGATAACTTCACGGAGGGGTTCCCCCACGAGCTGTTCAGGCTTCATCGCCGCGAGGCTCCGGTGTGGTGGCACGAACCGACCGAGCACACCCCTGACGGGGAAGGCTTCTGGTCCGTGGCGACACACGCCGAGACGCTGGCGGTGTTGCGTGACCCGGGCACCTATTCCTCCGAAACGGGCGGCGACCGCCCTTACGGCGGGACCCTGATTCAGGATCTGCCGGTCTCGGGACAGGTCCTGAACATGATGGACGACCCCCGCCACGCGCAGATCCGGCGGCTGGTGAGCTCGGGCCTCACCCCGCGGATGATCCGCCGCATCGAAGACGACCTCCGGCAGCGAACGAGGGTGCTGCTGGATGAAGTCCAGGATGGGGTGGCTTTCGATTTCTTGCGTGAGGTGGCCGCCGAACTACCGATGCAGATGATCTGCCTGCTGCTGGGTGTCCCTGAATCGGAGCGCTACTGGCTGTTCGACGCGATCGAACCCGGCTTCGACTTCCGCGGCTCCCGCAAATCCTTCGAGCCCGACACCGATGCACGCGGCGGGGCGGCCCGCATGGCCGCCTACGGCAACCAGCTGATCGCCCAGAAACGTAAGGCGCCAGAAGACGACATGCTCTCCGTGGTCGCCAACGCTACGGTCGATGACAAGGACCAGCCTCAGCTCACCGACGGTGAGCTCTACATGTTCTTCTCGCTGCTCTTCAGCGCCGGCGCGGAGACAACCCGCAATGCCGTAGCGGGAGGGCTCCTCGCGCTGTCTGAGCACCCCGACCAATACCGGGCGCTCCGCGGCGATCCTGCCGGTCTACCGACGGCCATCGAGGAAATCGTGCGTTGGACGACGCCATCTCCGGCCAAACGCCGAACCGCCACGAAGGCCACCGAACTTGCTGGAGTCGCCATCAGCCCGGGACAGAAGGTGGTGATCTGGGAGGGGTCAGCCAACCGTGACGAGACCGTCTTCGCCCGTGCTGACCAGTTCGACATCCACCGCGATCCCAATCCACACGTGGGGTTCGGTCACGGGATTCACTTCTGCCTCGGTGCCAGCCTGGCCCGGCTGGAGA
The DNA here is from genome assembly GCA_963839015.1 of uncultured Actinomycetota bacterium. Lineage (GTDB taxonomy): Bacteria > Actinomycetota > Actinomycetes > Frankiales > Frankiaceae > DATAZK01. The sequence goes on from CAWITL010000009.1 coordinate 960,363, forward strand.
TTCGCGTGCTTTTCGAAGAGCTACTGCCGCGCTTCAGCCGCGCGCGCGTCGTCGAACCGGTCGAATACACCAGAAGCAACCGTCACACCGGCATCCGCCGACTGCTGGTCGAGCTCGAACGACCAACGTCGTAGCTGGAAGGTTCCTCAGAGCTGCCAGGGAATCACCTGAAGTCGGCTGCCGTCACATCTAGTTCGGTAACCCTTGAACGATGGCTCGCACAGTGCAGCGGTTTGCCGCGGCTCTTCTCGTCATCGCCGGCGTCATCTGGGCGTTCGAGAACAAGTCCGTGTGGGAGGGCCCGACGTTGCTCGTCCTGGGCGGGGGTCACGGCGTGACGACCTCGGACTTGTTCTCGCTGGCGGCGTTTGTCGTTGCGGCTGTGCTCTGGCGGGGCTCACGCTCGGCGTCATCTCACGCACGTGACACGGCTGGCTAATTGCCCTTGGCGTTCAAGACAGTCGTCAGCGTGTGCCCAGTTCTCACGAACAGTCAACAAACACCCGTCATCTTTCGGAAATGGACGACCTCGCCTGCGCGCGTTGCCTGATCGGCGGTGGCCGAATCCATGCGGTGACCGTGTTCAACGGCACCGCCGTCTGTCGACAGCATCTCGCCGCTGCCGTTGCCGAAGACAATGGATCCGAGGACGTCAGCGAGTGGCAGCAGCGACTTGACGACGCGATCGAGCGCGGATGGCTCGACCGCTGAAACCGGCCGGCACCATCTGGGTACCGGCGGCCTACTGCGGAGGCCTGTTCTGCTGGTTTTGCGCACTGCTCGTCCTGCGCGACAAGCCCGGTCTGGAGCAGTTCGCCACGATCTGCGTCGGCACGGCGTCGGCGCTGTGCGGCGGGGTAGCGCACCAGCGGTGGCAGGTCAGGTTTCCGAAACCGTGAACATCGGGGTTCCGGCCCGGGGCGACTGATGCGGCCGGCGCGGCGCGATATGGTCACCCGTAATTGCCGGCGGGGAGCGTTCATGCGTGCTGCAGTGCTGCGAGACGGCAGGCTCGAAGTCCGCGAAACCGACGACCCAGCCCCAGGCCCGGGCCAACTCCTCGTGCGCACCTTGGCGTGTGGCATCTGCGCCTCGGACGTCCACTTCATGGACCATCCCAATGCCGATGCCAGTGACAATAGCGGCCTGTCGAAGTACGACGCTAACGCCGACATCGTCATGGGTCACGAGTACTGCGCAGGGGTGCTCGGATACGGCCCGGATACCGAGCGCCGCTGGCCGGTAGGCACCCGGGTGAGTTCGCTTCCGGTGCTGCTGACCGACGGTGGTCCGCGAGTGATCGGGCAGTGCGCCGAGGCCCCTGGAGGCTTCGGCGAATACTTCTTGATGTCCGAGGCGGTTACGCAGGTGGTGGCGACTCAGCTGCCCGACGAGCTGGTAGCAGTGTCCGACGCGATCTCAGTGGGCTGGTCTTACGTCAAGCGAGCGCAGGTATCGGCGAAGGAAGTTCCGCTGGTGCTGGGCTGCGGCGCCATCGGGCTGGCGGCGATCGCCTCGCTGAAACGGCTGGGAATCGGACCGATCGTCGCGGTGGACTTCAAGGCGTCGCGCCGCGAGACAGCCCGCGCCATGGGGGCTGACGTCGTGATCGATCCGGCAGAGCTGTCGCCCTACGAATCCTGGCGACAGGTCGCCTACGGATCGCCCGAACCCATCAAAGACATCATGGGTTTGCTGGACACCCCCGGTTGCGTGGCATTTGAATGCGTCGGCATTCCGGGAGTCCTCGATTCGATCATTCAGGGGTGCGAGCGAGGAACCCGGATCTTCTCCGCCGGCGGTCCACCGCAGGGTGATCGTCTGAACACGATGATCGCCAAGCGAAAGGGACTGAACATCCAGTTCGGCGGCGGCCCCTCCATGACGCACTGGAATGAGGCGTTCGAGGAGGTCTGCTCGGGGCGCCTTGACGTCTCCCCCATGACCGGACCCACCGTCAATCTGGACGGGGTGCCGGCCGGTATCGATGATTCCCGCAGTGGCCGCGGACCTGCCCGCATCGTCGTCGTCCCGTGATGGCATGACGAAGGAATCACCATGAGCGATATCGATGACTTGCGAGCGACGGTCGACGCGTTGGCATCCCGCCTGCGCACCCTGGAAGACCAGCTGGAAATCACCCAGCTCGTCGCCCAATACGGGCCATCCGTCGACAGCGGATCTGCCCAGGCAACTGCCGACCTCTGGACCGACGACGGGACCTTCGAGGCCGTCGGCGCCATCAGCATGCGCGGCCACGATCAGATCGCCGCCATGGTCAACGGTGACGGGCACCAGTCCCTGATCCGCAACGGCTGCGGCCACGTGCTCACCGTTCCGCACATCGTCATCGACGGCGACACCGCGACCGGCCGCAGCTATGCCCTCAACATTCGTTGGGACGCTGAAGCTGACCGGTTCTGGATCGCACGCGTCTCCGCCAACTCGTGGCAATGGAAACGCACCGCCGACGGCTGGCGCGTCAGCGAACGCATCAACGCCAACCTCGACGGCACCCCTGAACACCGCCAAGTCCTGGCACCCCAGCCGGACCGCCGACGATGAGGAGTATCCGTGGCGACGGCTGAGATCGAGCCATTTTCAGGGATGGAGCTCACCGACGAGATGCGAGCCTCGGTCTCGATCGAGGAACGGTTCGTACCCGGTCCAGACGGAGCGCCTGACGTCCGCGTCCTGCTCTACAGACCGAGGAGTGCCGAGGGCACTTTGCCACTGGTGGTGAGCATCCACGGCGGCGCGTTCGCCATGCGGGCCGAACACTTCCCGGCCAACGACGCCGCCCTGGCGATGCTCGGGGCGCTCGTGGTCTCCGTCGACTACCGGGCGCTGCCGGAGCACCGATTCCCGTGCCAACCGGACGATTGCTACGCCGCCTTGTGTTGGGCGGTCAGCAACCTGGACATCGACTCCACGCGGGTCGTCGTGACCGGCGCGAGCGCCGGCGGAGCAATAGCTGCCGCCGTGACACTCATGGCCCGCGACCGCGGCGGTCCGGTGATCAGCTACCAGGCCCTCATGATCCCGGTGATCGACGATCGCTGCGAGACTCCGTCGATCCAGCAATATGAGGAAGCCCCACTGTTCGGTGGCCGCCAGGCGGTGGAGATGTGGACGGCCTACTTGGGCACCGAGGACCGGTCCGCAACCCCGCCTTACGCCGCCCCGGCCCGAGCGGCCAGCCTCGCGGGGCTCCCTCCGGCATTCATCCAGGTCGGCGCACTTGACCCACTGCGAGATGAGGGCCTCAGCTACGCCAGCCGCCTGCTCGCCGACGCAGTGCCGGTGGAGCTGTACTGCGCCGCCGGGATGCACCACGGACTGCCGGAGGACCAACGGACCGCGTCTCACGCCCGGACGCTCTATCTCGACGCGGTAAAGGCGGCGATCCAGCCGCGCTAGCGGCGCCGAATATGGCCGGGTCCTGACGCCATCCGCCAGGTCAGCGCCAGGACCGTTGGGAACTCGCCGTCCGGGGGTTCAGGCGAGTGTCCCGACGAACATTCTTCCAAGCCAGAAAAGCTTCCAAACCTCCGCGCGCGCACCAAGCGGGTTACCCGGCTCCCATCGGCCGCTAGCTGCTCAGTTCTCTGTTTCGTAACGGGCGATGATCACCCCGGTCGTCGTGGATGTGGTATCCGTCAATCTCAGCCTGGTCAGCGGCCCTTCGGCAGGGAACAGTCGATGTCCCGCGCCGAGGACGAGGGGATGGATCGTGAGCAGGAGTTGATCAACCAAATCGTCCTTCAAAAGGGACCGGAGCAGTTCACCGCTGCCTAACACGACGAGATCTCCGGAGAGCTGTTCCTTCAGCTCCCTTACCCGACCGGGGACATCACCGGACAGCAGCGTCGAGTTCTCCCAGGGCAACGGTGCCGTCAGAGTGTTGGACGCCACGAACTTTCGGGCCGAATTCAGGCGTTCGGTGAATGGGTTGTCGGTCCGCTGAGGCCAGACGCTGTAGAGGTCGTCATACGTCCGTCTGCCCAGCAGTAGGCCGCCCTCTCCCGGACTGCCAGAGCTTGCAGCCGGCCCAACCTCGCGCGCCATCACCGCATCGCCGTAGGGGATGGACCAGCCGCCGTAGCTGAATCCGTCGCGGGTGTCCTCGTCGGCTCGCGCCGGGGCCTGCATGACGCCGTCGAGGGTCACATGCGTGACCGCTACAACCTTTCCCATCGCGTCGCTTCCTTCGCTGATTGAGCCGGGCAACGCGTCACGTGAACGAACCATCCGTTGGCTGACCGAAGGAACGAGTTCCTGGCAGCGGAACGCGGAGCACGACGTTGTTGACGAGGGTCTTGTATCCGGTGCGGTCCGAGGCCGGCGAGATGACCTGGATGGCGTAGGCCCGGTTGTCGAACAGGGTGGCCCAGATCCGCATTTCCTCACCGGTTTGACTCGTACCGCGGGTCAGTATGTGGGTCACGGCAGCAACGCCTTCGAAAGGGTTAAGGCCCTTGGACTGCGGGCGGCGGAGCACCCTTCCACGACCTTCGGAAGCCACCTGCCACTCTTCCGCGGTGAAACGCCGGGTGTACCAACGGAGCCACTGGGCGGGCTCAACCGTCCCGAGCAGGTCGTAGCTGCGGGCGGTTACGGATTGACCGCTGGTGAGACGGCGTAGCTCGACTCCCTCATCGACAAGCCACTCCGGCTCGCGATCGAGGGTGAAACGCATCTCGTGAAACCGGTCGGACGGCAAGAGGGATTCGTCATAACGAAAAGCGTCGGCGACGTGGCGCGCTGCTTCGGGGGCGGTGATCGTGATCGCTCGGCCTTCGCGCACGAGATAACGCTCCATCATCGCCGTGGCCCCGGTCGGATGGTTCAGGATAAATCGTCTCTCGAGGCCATCCGAGGAGCCGATCACCGTCGCCGGGTCGCAGGAGATCGGGCGGAATGATTCCTGACTCAGCCACGACTTTTCGGCGGCGGCGGCGAGCCCAGTGGTGGTCGGTACCGTCGCCGGTTCGTCACGAGCAGAGGCGGTGACGTCTCCGTCGCTGACATTGACGAAGGAGGAGACGGCGGCTCCCGAGGGCCATTGCGGTGTCTTCGTCGCCATCGCGAGCATGCTGCGAAAAACAGGGGCCGGTGGCGGAACGGGTGGTGGTGGCTCGACCGGCCGCCCAGTCTCTCCGTTCGTTACGGACCACCCCGGATCGATTTCCGGACGGGCATCGGTCGATTGAAAGTGCACGGCGTTCGCGACCCTCAAGGCAGTGCCATCAAGCCCGATTGCGGCGGCGCCGCGCGCTATCACCGACTGCGGATCGTCTTCCACCACAGGGCGCTGCCCCATCTGCAGCCAGACCGCGTCGGCAACAGCAGGGATGCGGCTCGACCCGCCGACGAGATGGACCGCCGAGAGGTCGCTTGCCGTCACGCCCGCTGCCTCCAGTGCTTCGGTCAACGAGGCCAGGGTCTCGGCGATCTCGTCCTCGATCAGCTGCTCGAACTCGCGACGGGTGAGTTGGACTTCCTGGTCTAGCTCAGGGATCGACAGGTGTTCGACGAGCCGGTGCGACAGGCTCTCCTTGACCCGCCTCGCCTCCCGGCGCAGCGCGAGCGAGGAGCGTCGCCAAGCCTCGTCTGGGGGGTCGAGCAGCAGATTCCATTTCGGATCTGTTCCGCTCGGCCCTCGCAGCACGTGATCCAGAATGAGCTGATCCAGGCTGTCGCCTCCTAACGGATCGCGAACCGTAGGCGGTCCGGCAAGCTCAAATGCCCGCGGAGCCCGCAACAGCACGGCGCCTTTGAAGGCGGCTCCTCCATGGTCGTAGATAGCGACGTAGTTATCCACGTTGACGTGCGTGCCGGCCTGGAAGACTGCGGCGACCGGTTCGGTCACGACGGTCACCCGGGGAAGCCCGGCTTGGGCCGCCGCCTCGACAAAGGCGGTGATTCTCGGCTCCGCCCAATCAGCAGGTGTCGTAAGGACGACCCGGCTGGGCTGGCCGCCGCAGGCGTCTCGAGCTGTGGCCAGCACGAGAGACAGGATCGGTGCGATCAGGTCGGCAACGGCCACCAGAGCGGTGCCGAGGAGAATCTCGCGTTCTCCGATCCATCGTTTGGGAGATGGCTCGAACCGCTCCGGCGCAGCGGCGGCTTGCTCAAGTGCGTCGGCGCCCACAGTAAAGGTGCCGTCCTCGTTCAGCATTACTGCTGAGGGCAGGTGGAAGGTTCCGTCTCCAGCAACGTCGAGCAAAGTCGTCTGTCCGGGGCGCGCAACGGCAGCTACGACATACGTGGTGCCGACGTCAATGCCCAGCGCCCATTCAGGCATGCGTTACGTCCTGGGTCGCGTCGGCGAAGGGCTCGCCTTGCAGCTCGTATTGAAGCTTTTCCAGCGCATCATCCGCACCCGCCAGGCGTTCGACTTCGACGCGCGCGGCGTTTCGCATCTTCTCCCGTGTCGCCTGGTCTGCGGCGATGGCGGCTCGATGTACTTTCAGTGCCTCAGCCACCTGTGTCATCCGTGCGCTGAGCCAGCTCGAGAGCGCCTGGCGCAGCTCGTTTTGCACGTCGATCATGCGGCGGCTGAAGTCATTATTGAGCTGCCGTTCGGCCTCGGCGAGCTGTTCGCGCATCCACGACCGCAGCTCCGCTTGCCGGTTGAGGTCGCTGCGTCCGCGGTGCATCTGCCAGGCGAACAGGCCCCCGATACCGCCGCCAATCACGGTGAAGGCGATCCCACCCAGCGCCAGAATGGGAAGGCCCGCAAGCAGCGAACCGATGGAGCGGCCGCTGGAGAAGCTCACTGCTGTGGACAACTTTTCGAGCCGGGTGGCCTTGCGCGACGAGGGCACCGGGAGCGTGATGTCATTGTCGGTTTCGCCGACGCTGAGCTGTTTGATGCTCACGATGTCATCCTTGGTCGCGGCGAGCTCGCTGGCCAGCTCGCTCGCGAGACGGTCAACGCGCTCTCCGGTGCGCTCGGCGAGCTGGGTGGCAAGCTGCGTGACTTCAAGCAGCAGTTGTTCAGGCACCTGATCGAGCTGCTCGCCGCGCATCTGACCGAGGTCGGTGTCGTAGCGAACACGCAAGTCCCGCATACCGCGGCTCAGTTGGTCGGCCCGGTCAAGGGCGATTCGGCGGAGCCCGTCCTCGAGCAGACGCGGCCATGTTGAGCCGCTGGACTGCAGCTGTTCAAGCCTGCGCTGCTCGTTGATGAGAGCTTCCGTGCTGTTCGTGTCGTCGACGGCTATCAGCTGCGTTTGCGCGGACGTAAAGAGCTCGCTGAGGGTCGTTTGGGCTAAGCGGAGCAGGTTCGCCACTCGCAGGTGCTGGGCCCGGCCGGCGACGCGGTCCGCGAGCTGCTGCGTCAGTTCCGGGATACCCGATTCGGCGCCCAGCTCCTCATCGACCGTGCCGTCCTCGTCGCGGGCCGCCAGCGCAAGTCGGCTGCTGACGGCCAGCATCGGGGCGTCGGCAAACCTCGGCGCGTGCTCGCGCAAAAGGCCCTGGTCCTCGGCCATCACCTGACGCCAACCCGAATTCACGTCAGTCTTGGTCATGACAAATACCAGGTTCTGGACGCGGTCGGCGGCACGACCCAGAAAGTGCAGCTCTGGTTGCGAAAGGGCTCCGCTTGACTCAACGGCGAACACCAGCAGGTCCGCCTGCGCCGCTGTCTGCAGTGCCAGCTCACCATGGACTCCTTCGAGCCCGCCCACCCCCGGCGTATCAACCAGAGTGAAGTGCTTGAGCAGCGGCACCGGGAGTCCGACGTAGGCAGCCGAAATTCCCTTGTGGTTATTGGGATTTGCGTCCACGGTGACCCAGTCAGGCAGGTCCTCCAAAGCGATCGGGGTCGGCTCGTCCGTGCCGATCTGGATGTTGGCAGCAGCAGTAGGCGCGAAGTGAAAAAATACCTGGCAGCCCGTGGCGACGTCCACATCGACAGGGGAAAGCCCGGGCGACCCCAGGATGGCGTTGATGAGCGAGCTCTTTCCGCGCTTGACCTCACCGACCACGACTACGGTCGGCAGCTGGGGGCGCAGCTGCTCGGCTTCCGCCTTCAGCCGGGTGAGTAGGTCATCGCGTGACGCCCGGCGGCAGGCAGCGATCACCTCGTCGAGCACGCTTTGGATGCGCTGAACCGGAAGCTCCGGCGCGGGATCAGTCATCGTCCCCGTCCCCTTCCGGCGCAGGTGGAGCGACGGGTGCGACGACGGGTGGAACGACGACCGGTAGGTTGGCTTCCAACTCCGAGAGATCGAGCCGGCACCCGCGAATGACCGTTCTCGCGACGGAGGCTTGAAGTGGTGACGCGGTGAGCGCGAAGGTCCGCCAACGGCTAGCGCGTTCGCACAGCGCTGCCCGCCGACTCGTTGGATCGTCGGCGGCGCCAGACCCATCCATCGGCGCCAGATCGTCCACTCCAAGGACGATCTGGCGTAGCTCCTGATCGAGCAGTGCCGGCAGGCGCACCTCGCCCGTGCAGCACCGGTGCAGCGCCTCAAGCTCTGCCACCTGATGGAGATCGGCGCCCAGTCTGAGATGTTCGACTTCTGCCCGAAGCCGGCTGCTGGTCGCGGTGTTGAGCTTGGGCCGGTACGCGAGCTGGCGCAGCTCTTCCAGTGTCCGCCAGGCACGCAGGGCGCCGGACTTCTGCGTGAAGGTGTGCACGAGTGCCTCTTGCAGCTCGTTGAAACCCGATGCCACTGTGAGTTCGCGACTCATCCGGGCGCCGCCGATGCTGCCTTCTTGGAGCAGATCCGTGGCGCGCTCAATCCCAAAAAGATCGAGTAGCGACAGCAGCCGGTGACGATCCTCGGTGGTGACATCTACCTCTGCCGCAAGAAATCTCTCACCGGAGATGAACGCTCGATTCCGCTTGCTGGGCGGGAGTTCGGCGAATTGTCGCAGCAAGGCGATATCGCCATCGTCCAACGCCGCGGTGCGCGCTGTCTCGGCCAGCAGCCCGATAAGCGGGACGACGTCGAGCACCTGATCGGAGAGTCGCTCGGCCAGCTTCTTGGCTAACGTGGTGGCGGCGTTCCATGGCTCGGTGCCGTCGCCGACCTTGTCGGCCTTCGTCAATACGGCGATGGCGTTAGCGGCGGAACCGCTCACCTGACGAGCGCGATTGAACGCTTCGAGAACCTCCAGCTCATCGGAGCGAAGGCTGGAGTTGAGGACGAACAGGAGCGCATCAGCATCAGCGGCGGCCGCGGTGGATGACGCCTCAATCGTCAACAGTTCCTTGGTGGCATCGGACGACGCCGTATCCAAGGAGGCCAATCCTGGAGTGTCGATCAGGCTGAAAGCGCGCAGAGTGGCGTTGCTCAACCAGACATGCAGACTCTCAATCTCCGCCGTGTGCCCTTCGAACTCGTTCGGCAGCAGATCGCCGGAGAATGACCGCTCGACTACTGAACCGTCGCGCAGCCGGATCTCCAGCCGTTGCGGAAAACCATAGCGGTACCAGGTGACGACTCGGGTGCATTCGCCTACGTCCGTCGGAGCTACCCGCTGACCGAGCAGGGCGTTCACGAGTGTCGATTTTCCGGACTTAAGCCGACCAGCCACCACGACGCGCAGCGGTTCGGTGATGCGGTCACGCATTCCCCGCAGTTCAGCCGCCACCTCGTCGTCGAAAGTGGGGATCGCATCGATGGCCGCGGCGACGCTGCTGACCAGCCGTGCACCTGGGACCGACAGGCCGGTCGGCGAATCGAATTCGGTCATCCGTCCTCACCTCCGGACGAGCTGGTCTCAGCAGGCGGCGCGCTGCCCTCGGACGATCCGAGGCCGACGCCCTCGCTATATCCTCCACCGCCCGAATCAATGGGAGCGTCTGAGTATCCCCCAGAGGTGTCGACGCCCGTGTCGGGACTCATTTCTGCGGAGCCATCCGACGACCCGCCGGAGCCGTCGCTGGTATCGACCGTGCCCTCACCGCCGCCGGTTGCGTCGCCGCCCGTCCCGTCGCCGGAGCCAGTGGCGTCCCCGACGACTCCGGAATCAGTAACGCCGCCAGAGCTGCCGTTCGTCGTCCCGGGTGATCCATCGGATGGACTGACGTCATCGGTTGTCGAGGCTTCGTAGCCGGAGGCCGACGCGACCTCCGCAGACGTCTCCTGCCAAGAGTTGTCGCCCGACGAGGCACCGTCCGTGGCCGCGGAGCCCCACCCACTGGTGTCAATCGGCCCCGATTCCTGAGCGAATGACAGCGTTCCTCCTTGGCCAACCGTGAATTCGCCACCCCCGGCTGCCGCTGGTGCGTCATAGAGCACGTTCCCGTAACCATCGGTGCCCACGCTCTGAACGCTGGCAGCGTCGCCGGTCTTCCGGTCGACCGCATACGGGTCACCCGTCATGGCATCGACCCGAATATCTTGGGCGCCCGCGTCGTCATCGCTGAACGTGTTGCCTTGGTCGTCGACGAAGCCACTCCCCGTGTGAGCGGTTTCGACGTCCTGGCTGCTCTCCCCTGCCTGCACCACGCCATCTGCTGTCGCCACTGGGGCAGGGCCGGGATCAGCAGGCAGCACCGTGCCAGACACAGCAGTTTCGACGTCTGGGCTGCTGGCGTCCGCCGGAGCCTCACCCGCTGTTGGGACCTCTGGGGCAGCAGCTGCGGGATCAGTGGCCAGCACCGTGCCAGACACGGAGGTTTCGACCTCAGGGATGCCGTCCGTAACCGGTACCTCATCAGCCAGTGCCGGCGCCGGCACGGCGGCCGGATCCCCAGGCAGCACCGTGCCAGTCACGGCCGTCTCGGCGTCCGGGCTGGCGTCCGCCGGAGCCTCGTCAGCAAGCGCCGCCGGATCCGCAGGCAGCACGGTGCCCGAGACGACGGTTTCGACGTCTGAGCTGCGAGCGTCCACCGGAGCCTCGTCAGCCGGCGCCGACGCCGGCGCAGCGGCCGGATCCCCGGGCAGCAGCGTTCCAGTCACAGCAGTTTCGACGTCCGGACTGCTCTCCCCTGCAGGTACCTCGTCCAGCGCCGCCGCCGGCCCAGCTGCCGAATCCCCAGGCAGCAGCGTGCCAGTCTCAGCGGTTTCGACCTCAGGGATGCTGTCCGCTGCGTCAGACGCCTCGCCATCCGCTTGCGCCGCCGGGACAGCGACGGAATCCGCAGGCAGCACCGCCTCAGACACAACCGTCTCAACGTCCGGACTGCTGGCGCCCGCCGGAGCCTCGTCAGTGAGCGCCGCCGGATCCGCAGGCAGCACCGTTCCAGACACCGCGGCCTCGACGTCGGGGCCGCCGTCCGCTCCGTCAGACGCCTCCCCATCTGCTGCCGAGACCTCTGGAGCAACTCCGCGATCGGCGGGCGGGATCGTGCTGGTCATACCGTTCTCGTCCCCCGGGCTGGTGTCGCCCGCCCCTGCGTCCGCCGCAGCATGGCCATCCGCTTCCAGCGCCGACGCAGCGGCCGAATCCGAAGGCAGCACCGTGCCAGACACGACGGTTTCGACGTCTGGGGCGGTGTCCGCTCCGACGTCCGCGGGAGCATCGTTGGCGGGCGAGACCCCCGGGACAGGGCCGGGATCCGCAGGCATCGCCGTTCCTGGCACGACGGCCTCGGCCTCAGCACTCCTGTCCCCTGACGGCACGACGGCCGGAGCCTCAACCGCAGCAGCGCTGCTGTCCCGTAGCGGAACCGGATCGAGAGCGGAATCGGAACCGGCACCCGCGACCGTGGTCTCGGAGGGCGGCCCCGGAGCCATGCTGTCGGCGATCGTGATGCCGAGGTCGTCCGTGAGTCTGCTTCCCGTTGACGCGGCCAGATCGCCCGGGATCAGCGGCAGATCCGGAGCGCTATCAAGCGGAAGCGCGGGTCGATCTTCGTGAGTTTGGTCGGGCTCCGCGGGTCTCTCGTTGGGTTCAGGGCCCGAGGCCGAGTCGGTGGTATCACTTGCATGTTCTTGATTGCCTCCGCTGACCGCTTTCCCGATCCCGGCCGAATGCGGCGTCGATGGCCCGTGTTGATGCGGAACCGCAGGAGCCGATGTACGGCCAGGCACCGTACGCGAAACCTCGGCGTGGCCTTGAAGCGGGCCGGTCGCTGGCTGGGGACTTCCTTCTGACTCGTTGTCTTTGGCTTCCGCTTTGGGGTCGACGGTATGGAGAAAAGCATCGGCCGCAATATCGATACCCGCCGCCTTAAGTCGAATCGCGACTAGCTCTTGACCATGCGCAACGAACTCACCGAAACGCTCAGCTACTTTTTCGGATAATTCATGCGCAGCGGCGGCGGCCAGAGTGATCTCCTCGATTTGTCCATCCAATTGCGCGAGTTGCTGCTTCGCGAAGTTCGCTCTCCAAAGTTCTGCTACGTCGGTAATTTTTGTTAAATCCAGCTCAGCATCTTTGAACATCTGAGGATTCGAGTGCAGCAGGTTGGCGGTCGTTTGTTTAAGCGCTGTGGACAGTTCCTTGGCCCGACTATTTGCGGCTTCGTAGGCGGCCAGTGTCTTGTCGTAGTGCTCGCCTGCTTCCTCAAACGCCTTGGCCGCTTGCCTTTCCGCACGCGTGATTCCCGCAATGTTTTCTCCAAGGCCGCCCGCGGTTCCGAAATTCTTGGCATCCTGAAAGATGCCCGCCGACTTCGCCACGGTTGCGGAACTCTTGAGCGCGGTCGCCAGCAATTCTGGGATCGCCACTACGTCCGAGAGCAGCCGCGTGCCAGCGTAAGCCGATCCCTCGGCATATCTGCCTTCTTGGAAATCTTCGCTGTCGAAGTATTCACCTGCCGCCTTCGACAGTGCCCCACCTATGGTCGATATAACGTCCTTAACCAGCGGAAGCGACGTCTTGCTATCGCTCAAAGATTGAAACACGGTCTGCAGCTGAGCACCCAGCTGTTGGCTTTCGGCCGGGTTTGTCGCGAGCTTGTCAATCTCCTCGCCCAGGTGCTCAGTCGCAACGAGAAGTTCGACGACGCCCTTGGCGGTGCTTGAGTAGGACTCGAAAGCGCCATTCTCGGCACGGTGGACAACCGACAGGAAATGGAGCGTGGCATCGCGGACGGCCGGGTCGCGAAAGGAATTCGCGCGGTCGACACGTGACTGCTGGTAGGGCTTGAGCTTGAACGCAGCCATCGCGGAGCTCCCCCTAGTCACTGTGATGGCAGACGAGCGCCACGACCTTCCGGCCAGTGTCGAGATGTTGGTCCTAGCCGGAGCTTAGGACGGTCACGCCAAGGATGTAACCGCTTTCGCGGCGGCCACCAAATCGACAAGCCGGTTAACGTGCCTGGATGGAGATAGGGGTGGGCCAAGTCGTGGTCCACTCGATGACGCCCGACACGCGCTCCCCCACGAGCAACCGAAGCCGCTGCGCGCCCTCCTCGCCGACCGGCTCGGAGCGCATCGAGCTCACCGATAAGCAGGGTCGGCGACAGCTGTGAACGATGAGATAGACGACTACGCCGCGCTGTTCGACCACGTACCCGTGGGGTGGTCCGAGGTGATCTACGCGGGTCGCCGATACGGCGTCACCCGTTCCGTAGCCGCGGAGGGACGCGCGCTGTCTATCTATGCGGAGGAACTCGGCGGACGCGACGTGGTCAGTGCGAACCTCTACCTGACTGCCGACGGCCCGCAGCTGCGGCCCTGCGAGATGCCCGCCGCCAAGGTCATCGACTTCCTGGCCGGCTTCGAACCCGTCTCGAATCGGCCCACGTCATCAAGTGCCGAGATCGTCTGATCGCCCGGCTTCGAGACGTGACCACTCCTCCATGCCCAGCTCCTCGCGCGACTCCATTCTCCTAGCCGGCGGGTATAGGCGGGTTCACGAACCACACGTTTTCCTCGACCAGACGTTCGCTTCTCCAACCTTCGGATGTGCGGACCATGTCGTGGTGGTAATAGCCACCGCACGAGCTCTGTTCCGCCATCCCCGGCAGCTGCATCGGGTTGTAGAACATGGCCCGCACCTTCGCGCGGTCACCGGCGAGTTCAACCTCGATATTGGTAATGAAGTGCTGAGCCATGGGGATCGTCTTGAACGCCTCTTCGAACGTCGACGCGATGACGTCGCGTGACCCCACCGGAATACCGGCCGAGCTGTAATCGAGCACGGCGTCGGGTGTGAACACCGCCTTCCACAAGTCCCAGTCCTGCGTGTCGACGCCCCGGGCGTATCGGGCGAGCAATTCGTGGATCTCGATTTTGTCCTGCAACGCCTGGATATCCATGGGTCTCCTTGCTTCGCCGACAGCGGTGGTTTGCGCAGTATCCAACACCTGAGGAGGCGACGAATCATCGGTGAAATAGGGTCGCTTGGCCAGCTCTTCGAAAGTGAGGTCAACCGATGCGGGCAGTTCGCGTGGGCGGAGCCGGAATGTCGATCGAAGACGTGCCAGTACCCGAGCCCGGACCCGGCGAGGTCTTGGTGCGGGTCGCCGGCGCGGGGCTGTGCCACTCCGACGTGATGATCTCGCAGACGGCGGGCGGGTTCGGTGGATCGGGGTTCACGCTGGGGCACGAGGCCGCCGGCTGGGTTGAGTCACTGGGCTCGAACAGCACGACGCTCGAGATCGGCCAGCCGGTCGTCGTCCACGCCGAATGGGGCTGTGGCACCTGCTGGGAGTGCACTCATGGCCAGGAGCGTTTCTGCCAGGTCATCGCCCCTGCCCATGGAGCCGGACAAGGCTTTGACGGCGGGCTTGCCGAGTATCTCCTGGTGCCCTCGAGCCGGCTGTGCGTGCCGCTCGGAGACATCGACCCTCGTTCTGCAGGGCCACTGGACGACGCCGGCCTGACCCCCTACAGCGCGATCCGCGCGGCGCGCCATCGGCTGCTGCCCGGCAGCGTCACCGTCGTCCTGGGCATCGGCGGGCTAGGACATCTCGCGCTGCAGATCCTGCGAGCAGTCGCGCCGACAACGATCGTGGCCATCGAACCGAACGAGTCACGTCGCCAGTTCGCGCTGGAACTGGGCGCCGACCACGCCGTCGACCCAGCCGACGACGTCGCAGGACTCGTGCGATCGCTGGATCCGCAGGGCGCGTCCGTCGTCCTGGACCTGGTCGGCTCCGAAGCCACCCTCGCCCAAGCGGGCACCCTGGTCGGACGGGGCGGGCGCATCGTTCTCATCGGCGCTGCACTCGGCACCTTCCCCTACTCCCTGATCTCCTTGCCGTGGGGCGCCTCCATCCGCACCTCCTACTCAGGAGAAGTCTCCGAACTTCGAGAGCTGATCACCCTCGTGCAGAGAGCCGGAATCACCGTCCATGCGAACTACATCTCGCTGGATGAGGTGCCGGCGGCATACGGCGACCTGGACCGCGGCGGTCAACCGGCTGGCCGCATCGTCGCGTTGCCTTAGGGTCGCCACCTCGTCCGGGGTGAGCCGGACTCAGGAAACGACCGACCGCGTGTCGAGAATCAGCTTGTCGCTACGTCCATAGACGAATGCGCGGTGCAGATGGTGCCGCCCTTGGTAGGAGGTCGAATCCATGGATCAACGCGACGTCGACGAGATGCTGGAGAAGTCGATCTCGGTGCAGCTGCTGAATTCGAGCATCCCGGCGCGGTTGAGCTACGTGGGGGTGGACGGCGACCCGCGCGTGGTGCCGATCGGATTTCTCTGGACCGGATCGCAGATCCTCATGTTCACCGTCCCCAAGGCCGCCAAGGTAACGGCGCTGCAGACGAACCCGAGAGTCGCCATCACCATCGACACCGAACGCTTCCCTCCCCACGTACTCCTGATCCGGGGTGGCGCGACCCTCGAGCTGGTGGAAGGCGTGCCGGAGGAGTATCTCTCGGCGTCGCGAAAGTTAGTGCCCGCCGCCCAGTTCGATGACTGGGAAGCAGGCGTTCGGGCCCTCTACAAGCAGATGGTCCGTATCACCATCACTCCGGACTGGGCCAAGCTCCTGGACTTCGAGACGACCCTTCCCAAGGCCGTCGCAGATCTCATCCAGGGTCTGCAAAACCCTTGATGTCATGAGGGATTTACCCTCGAGTCAGGTCGCGATCGGGGTTCGTACCAGACCCTTCATGGTGCCCTCCGCGCGCCAGTCCGCGAAGAGGTCCCGCAGCTCGACTGCGCTGCGCATGTAGACAACCGAGCGCATGTCCCGCTCTTCTGGCATGTTCCCCTCGTTGTTCAGGTAGCCGGGGGTGCAGGTCGCAAAGTAGGCGGCGTAAGCGCCGACGGTGCTGACACAGACCTGGAACCATTCCTCCTCGGCGTCCTTGTCCGGCTCAACCGTCACGCCCTCGTCGAGCGCGCGCTTGATCACGTAGGCGGTGTGCTCCGCATTCTTCGTCGCGGCGTACGCGATATTGATGTGCTGGCCGCCCTGGATGTGGCTGTTCATGCACAGGTTCGGGAAGCCGTCCGACCAGACACCGTGCAGAGTCCACGCACCCTGCGACCACGCGTCGGACAGGGATCGGCCGGCTTTTCCGATCGGGTCGAAGCCCAGCCGATGGGTGTAGAACGTGCCCGGCGAGTCGAACCCGGTGGCGTAGACGATGCAGTCGACGGGATATTCCTTCCCGTCGACGACAAGGCCCCGTTCGGTGACGCGCTCGACGCCTTTGCCGTCGGTGTCGACGAGCGTGACGTTGTCCCGGTTGAACGTCGGCAGGTAATCATCGTGATAACAGGGACGCTTGCAGCTGACGCCATACCAAGGCTTCAGGGCCTCCGCGGTCACAGGATCGGTGACGATGTCGGAGATGCGTTGGCGGATGCGATCCATCAGCTGAATGTCGAGCGCCTTGAGCTCGGCCGCCTCCTGCTCATTCTCCGGCTCCTTCTTGACGTCGACCCGAAACATCTCCGTCCAGCCGTCTTGAATGAGGTCGACGTCAGGGTTTGCTCCGGTGGTCATATCGATGAAGTTGGCCATGCGCGCTTCATGCCAACCGGGCTTTGACGACATCTCCCGGAACCAGGCCTCGTCGGTTTCGCGCTGGTTGCGGGGACTGACGGATGAGGGGGTGCGCTGGAACACGTAGAGGTGTTTCGCCGCGGCGGCCAGCTTGGGCACGGCCTGGATGGCGGTGGCCCCGGTTCCGATGATCCCGACCACCTTGTCGCCCAGCTTGTCCATCGGCTCCTCGGGGGCGCCGCCGGTGTAGCTGTAGTCCCAGCGGCTGGTGTGGAACGAGCGACCCGCGAACGACTCGATGCCGGGTATGCCGGGCAGCTTCGCCTTGTGCAAGACGCCGCCGCAGATGACGACGAATCGAGCGGAGATATGGTCACCTCGACTGGTCGTCACGTCCCACCGCTGCGACTCCTCGTTCCACTCCATGCCCGTCACTTCGGTCTGGAAGAGGGCATGCGGATACATGTCGAAGTGCCGGCCCAGCATCTGCGCGTAGGCAAAAATCTCTGAGGCGTGCGCGTATTTCTTGGACGGCATATAGCCGACGTCCTCGAGTAACGGCAGGTAGGTGTAGGACTCGACGTCGCACATGCAGCCCGGGTAGCGATTCCAATACCAGGTACCGCCGAAGTCTCCGGCCTTGTCGATCAGTCGGTATGAGGTGACGCCCTGTTTGGTCAGGTAGGCAGCGGTGCTCATGCCCGCCCAACCGGTACCCACGACGACGACGTCGGTCTCCTCGACCACCGGCTCGCGGATGATCGGATCGGAGTACGGGTCG
The DNA here is from genome assembly GCA_963839015.1 of uncultured Actinomycetota bacterium. Classification (GTDB taxonomy): domain Bacteria; phylum Actinomycetota; class Actinomycetes; order Frankiales; family Frankiaceae; genus DATAZK01. The sequence goes on from CAWITL010000009.1 coordinate 977,969, forward strand.
GCGTCGAAGTCCTGGTCCAGATCCCGCAGCGAACGGTAGTGCCGCTCGCCCCGCGTGAGACGTTTCGCCATCTCCTGCGCGTAGCGGGCCTCCACCTGATCAACACTTTCGGCTGGGGTCTGACCTTCTGACACCTGCTGCTCCCTCTGCTGTGATCTCGGCCCGGTAGCGGGCCTGGCTGCATCCACGCAACCGGCTACTGCTCAGCTTGACCGACGCGCTGCTTTTACGCAGTTTGGCAGGTCCCGTTTATGCAAGTCTGTTCAGATGACCACCCTGGCAATAGGGACCTTGGACCTAAGTTGGACATGACGCGGACCAGGACATCTGCAGCGCGCAGGGCACCCGGCTCGCGGGACATCGCGATTGAACGGACGGAGGCGCTCGATGGGACTTCGAGGTGACGCCGCCTTGGTTGGTTACGCGCAGCGCATCCCGCGCCGGCGGTTTACGGGTACGCCTCGTTTCACCATCGAGCAGTGGGCAGAGCTCGCTGCCGACGCGCTGGCCGATGCCGGGATCGCCTCGAGCGAAGTCGATGGGATCTGCGTGGCGGGAGACATCGCCGAAGCCCCGCGCTTCACCCCCGCCACCGTTGCGGAGTACTGCGGCTGGTCGGTGAACTTCGCCGAACGCGTCGACCTCGGCGGTGCTTCTGCCGTGGGAATGGTCTGGCGGGCGGCGGCAGCGATAGAGCTCGGGCTGTGTGAGGTCGTGGTGTGCGCGACCGTCGCCTCACCTCGACCGCAGCCGCCGGTGCCGCCGGTCTTGGATGAGTACGAGGTCTTGTTGGGCGCCTCGAGCAATCAGTGGGGTTCCCCTCAAGCCGAGTTCGACGTGCCCTACGGCAACTTCGGGCAGAACGGCGGCTTTGCGATGTACGCCCAGCGCTACCACGACTCTTTCGGCTGGGACGAGCGCAGCCGGGCCAAGATCGCTTCCGATCAACGGGCAAGCGCGTGCGCGAACCCTGACGCGGTCTTCTTCGGTCAGCCGCTGACGCCCGATGACGTGCTCGCGTCCCGGCTGATCGCGCAACCGCTGCATCTGCTGGAGATCGTGATGCCGGTGACGGGAGGAGCGGCGCTTGTCGTCACCAGCCTGGAGCGAGCGCGCCGGTTGAATCGCCGTCCGGTGGCGATCACGGGGTTCGGAGAGCATCTGACGCACAAGACTCCGACGTACGCCACCGATCTGGAGGTGACGCCGATCCGGGAGGCAGCGCGGCGCGCGTTCGACATGGCACGCCGGTCTCCAGCCGACGTCGACATGGTCCAGCTCTACGACTGCTACACGATCACCGTGCTGCTGACGATCGAAGACTCCGGCTTCTGCGGGAAAGGCGAAGGCCTCGAATTCGTCCGTCAGCACGACCTCTCCTACGCCGGCGACTTCCCCTGCAACACCCATGGCGGTCAGCTCGGCTTCGGGCAACCAGGCTTTGCCGGCGGGATGTCCCACGTCGTGGAGGCAGTCGCCCAGATTCAGGGCCGTAGCGAGGCAAGGCAGCTGGCCAAACGCGACATCGCCTACGTTTCCGGCACCGGCGGCGTGATGAGCGAGCAGGCCGCCCTGGTGTTGGAGGGCGCATGAGTCCCCTCGCCAGGCCGGAGGTCACCCCCACTCCGGTCAGCCTCCCGTTCTGGGAAGGGCTCGCCAACGAAAAGCTGCTCATCCAACGCTGCGACTCCTGCCGCAGCTGGGTGTACTACCCGCGGTTACGCTGCTCCAGCTGTCTGTCGGACCGGCTCAGCTGGCAAGAGGTTGCTCCGGAAGGCGTCGTCTACACCTTCAGCATCGCCCGGCATCCGATTGCCCCCTGGTTTCCCGCTGACCCGCCACTGATCATTGCCGTCGTCGAACTGGAGAACGGGGTTCGCCTCACCACCAACGTCATCGACGCCGAACCGGACAGTCTCTCGATCGCCACCGTGGTCACCGGCGTCTTCGACCATCAAGCCGACGTGACCGTGTTGAAGTTCAGGCCCACGAGGCGTTAACCCGCTTTGGAGACTCCCTAGAGATGGAAGCCGTTCGGCCGGCCGCTTAGGGCCGTTGGCGCTACTGGGCCGGATCCCACCGCAGATCATGAACGAACTCGACGAGGCCCTCCGGCTGCATCTGCAACTGTGAGCCGCACATCCCAGACCGACGCCTTCTCGTGCCAGGTCAGATCCCGGCGGTCTGCCGCTGTTCGTAGAGTTCCGCCCATTCCGCGCGCGGACGGATCGTGATGTCCACGTCCTCTGCCTGCGCGCGCAGCGAACCAACCGTCGCCTGATCGCGCGAAATCGAGCCGAAGGGCTCCCAGTCGAAGAAGCGGCAAGCGTTCTGCCAGGTGATCTGCTCGATCTCGGAGTCGGTCACGCCGGCGCCGATCATCTCGGACATCACCTTCTCCGGGGCATCCGGCCAAATCGAGTCTGAGTGCGGGTAGTCGCACTCCCACGCGATGACGTCCATGCCGATGTCGTGGCGGACTTTCAGTGCGACCGGGTCGCTGACGTAACAGGCCAGAGAATGCTCGCGGAAGACTTCACTGGGAAGCCGGCCGCCGAAATCGCGATTGAGCCACCGCTGGTTTGTGTAGTGCCGATCGCACCGGTCGAGGTAGAACGGGATCCACCCGATACCGGCCTCGGACCACGCGACCTTAAGGCCCGGATAGGTGCGGAAAGCCGGGCCCCACAGCAGGTCCTGGGCGGCGAACGTCGACACTTGTGTGGCCAGGATGATGAGGTTGTCGATCGGCGCCTCCGGCGGCTGCTGGATCGCCGCGAACCCTTGGCCGATGTGTAAGCACATGACGACCCCGGTGTCCTGCAACGTCTCGAACAGCGGGCCCCAGTAGTCCAGATCGTGGTAGCTCGGCAGACCTTCGACGTGCGGCAATTCGGGAAGGCTCACCGCCGGACAGCCCTTGGCTCGAACCCGCCTCACCTCAGCCGCAGCTGCCACCGGATCGAACGTCGGCAGGATCGCCAGCGGGATGAACCGGCCCGGATAAGCCGCGGCCCATTCGTCGATATGCCAGTCGTTGTAGGCCTTCAGCATGATCAGCGTCAGGTCCTTGTCGCTGCCACGGTTGAGATGACTGGCGCTGAAACCGGGAAAGGTCGGAAAGCACATGGACCCGTAGACACCGTTGCGGTTCATGTCGCGAACGCGCTCGTGGATGTCGTACGCCCCGGGCCGGATCTCGGCGAAACTTGCCGGGTCGAATCCCCATTCCGACTTGGGCCAGCCCACCACCGCGTTGAGCCCCATCGTGCCCGAACGTGTGCCCTGGAAGAGCCAGTGTTCGCCGTCGTCCTCGTGCACCACCTTCGGCGCCTGATCGAGCCACTTCGCCGGCAGATGGTTCTTGAACATGTCCGGAGGCTCGATCACGTGGTCATCGATGCTGAACAGCACCATGTCCTCGACGCGCATCTGATCCTCCGGTCGCGTTGCGGCTTGTATCTATTTACACCGGTTCATTCAAACACCTGCATGTCGGGGTGGTCCGCCAGCCGAAACCGATTCCTGAGTCCATCCACGAGTTCGCTGCTGGCAACGGCGTCCAGTTCATCGAGCGTCCAAACGCCGTCATGCTCAATGGTCTTGCTCGGCTTCGGTTCGCTCAGCAACGCGACCTTGCCGCCGGAAACAAAGAAGCTGCGACCGTTCACCCCGCTCGCGGCATCGGTACACAGCCATACGACAAAGGGGGAAATCATCCGTGGGTGCACCGACTCGGGGTCCAACTCCTGCGTCCGGGCTCCCATCGTCAGGTCCATCAGCCGCTTCCAAGGAGCAGTCTGCTCGCGAAACTCCAGCACTGCCTGACCGACAGCCAACGGTCGAATTGCGTTGCACCGGATCCCGAAGCGGCCGAGCTCCTTTGCCGTTGTGCGGGTCAGCCCGACGACGCCCTCCTTGGCCGCCGCGTAGGCAACGTGCGACGGATGGCCGAAACCCGACGACGAACTGGTGTTGACGATGGCTCCGCGGCCCTGCCGCGCCATGTGCGGGGAAGCCTCGCGGATCAGGGCGAAGTAGCCCTTGAGGTTCACGTCAAACGTCAGATCCCATTGGTCTTCGGTGAATTTCCAGAGGTCGTTGTTGAGTCCGGCCGTCGCGTTGTTCACCAGGATGTCGACTCGCCCGAAGGCGTCGATGGCGGCCTGGACAATCTCGGCGGCGCCATCCCAGGTGGCCGATGCCGTAGTCGCCACCGCCGCGCCGCCCGCCGCGATGATTTCGTCGGCTACCGCGGCAGCATCCGCACCAGTCCGGACCCCGATGTCGTTCACGACAACGGATGCACCCTCTTTCGCCAAGAGCAGGGCGTGCTCCTTGCCGATACCACCGCCGGCACCGGTCACGATGGCAACTCGTCCGTCGAGCCGTCCCATCCCATTTCCTTTCGTTGCTCCGCTAAAGCCTCACCTCCCAGTGTGGTCGAGTAGCCGGACAGCTCGTGAACTATTTCGCGAGTTGCGGCGTGAGCCCGTCGACGGACATTTCGGCGTACTCGTTGTAGCTCCAGGCGCCGACGGCACCTTCCACGACCTGGCGCACCGCCTCCACCGACTCGCCTTCCCAGATACAGATCCCCAGCCGGTGATCGGGAGTGCCGGCGTGGATCGGCAGAGCGACGTGTCCGGGAAGCCCCTGCTCCAGCGCTTTGGCCTCAGCCGCCTCGAAGCCCTCGGGGTCGTGGATTCGGTGGATGACGGTGACGAACATGCGAGTCTCCTTGGAGTCGCCAGGACGGCCGATCCGCCCCCAGCGTGCGAGCAGGAAACCACTCAGCTACGTAACGGCCAACCCCTCAGCGAGATCAGCTTTCGCGGGTGGCCGTACCAACGGGGACAAACCGTGGCAGACGTCGAAACAATTTCGTCGCTGGGAACGGTGACTGCGCGTCGAAACCCTCAGCGCTTGGGAGGCAACGACCTTGCATACTTGACGCCGATCGACACCCACTCGGCAAGGGCCTCGTCCGTGGCAATTCCGGTCGGCGCGATTCGTAGCCAGCCCGCCATACTTCGGCCGCGCATTTCCGCTTGCTCCGCGTGATCAGCTTCGGCCAGCCGCTCCATGTCGGCGGGGTCGACGCGCAGCAACAAGCCGCCCTGTCCGCTTGCGCTGACACTCATGTTGCCGTCAATCAAGAATGCGAGCCCGCCGAACATCTTCTTCTCGCTCAAGCCGATTTCGTCGCCGAGGAGGCTGCGTAAGCGACCAGCGAGCGCTTCGTCGTAAGCCATTGCAAAACGGTACGCGGCGCACGACGACAGTAAAAGGGCGCGAGCTAACTTCGGGGAGACGCGTAGACACCAGTCGCAGGAAGGAGCACTCATGTCAGATCACCCGGGCGGCGCTGACCGCCCCCTGTATTCAGTCGCCTTGCCGCCCAGCAAACGGGTCGTGGAATACGCCAGGATCGCCGCCGACCTCGGATACACGCGGGTCTGGGTCTTTGACTCCCCCGCCCTGTATGGCGACGTCTGGGTTGGCCTGGCTCGTGTCGCTGAAGCCGTACCAGGTATCGGACTGGCGACGGGCGTCGCCGTGCCGAGCCTGCGTCACCCCATGGTGACGGCATCAGCTATCGCCACGATCGAAGACCTGGCCCCAGGACGGCTGTGGGCCTACTTCGGCACCGGCTTCACCGCCAGAATGACCATGGGAAAAAGGGGCATGCGTTGGGCCGATCTCGCCACGTACGTGCAGCAAGTACGGGGGCTGCTCAACGGCGACGTCGTCACCATCGAAGGTGAACCGTGCCAAATGCTGCACTCGCCCGGTTGGGGACCCGCCCGACCCATCGCGGTGCCACTTGGTCTGGCACCCATAGGACCCAAGGGGTTTGCTATCTCCCGGGACATCGCCGACGGCGTCATCCTGACTGCGCCGGCTGCTCCCAAGGACCGACACTGGGATGACGCTGCCTTGCTCATCAACGGTTCCGTCCTTGACAGCGGAGAGGATCACACGAGCGAGCGACTGCACGCAGCGGCCGGCCCGGCATACGTCACCGGGTTCCATGCCATGAGTGAATGGGCGCCGGAGGTGGTGGACAGTCTTCCGGGCGGGTCAGAATGGCTGCAGCGCCTTGAGACCGACCGCAGCCGTGAGGAACGCCATCTCGCCGTACACGAGGGTCATCTCGTTTCCATCACCGACAGAGACTGGCCACTCGTAGCGGCGGCGGGCGAACAGATTCTTGGGACCGGCTGGACCGGGGATGCTGCTTCGGTCTCAGCGCGTATGGACGCCGTCGGCGCTCAAGGCATTACCGAGGTGGTCTACGGTCCGGCTGGCCCAGACATCCGCCGCGAACTAAGGGCATTCGCCGCCGCAGCGACCGGTGGAGCTTGATTCAGCCAGCCGTGACCAACTCTTGAGCACGGGCGAGATTGAACAGCGCGCGATCCCCCAGGGCATCCTGCGTCGGGCGGTTCGGGTCGACCAATGACCGCTGGTAGACACCTTCCAGCAGTACCGCCAGCCGGAAGTTGTAGAGCACTTCGTAGTAGGTCAGCTCCGGTGGCACCTCGAGCTGACGAATCTCGCTGTAGTGAGCGATCAGCTCCTCCCGACTCGGCCAGCCTTCTTTGGCTGAGGTGAACCACACTTCGCAGAAGCCGGCCAGGTCGAGGAGCGGATCACCGATGGTGGCTGTCTCCCAGTCAAGGATGGCCACCATCCGCGGCGGGGCATCGGGAGCTATCAAGACATTGAGCATGTGGTAATCGCCGTGCATGATCGTCGGCTCAAAACTCGAGGGCAGGTGCTTTTCCAACCATCCGGTCACCTCAGCGATCCCGGTGAGCTGGCGTCCGCCATACGACGCGAGCTGTCGAGTCCAACGGCTCACTTGCCGTTCGTGGAACTGCTCAGGCCGGCCGAGGTCAGCGAGCCCGGCCGCGCGCCAGTCGACCTGGTGCAGGCGGGCGAGCCCATCAACAAGGGCAAAGCCGATTTGCCGGCGATGCAGGTCGTCGTCCAAGACAGCAGGCGGCGGCACGGGGTGTACGCCATGAACCTGCTGCATCACGTAGAAGACGCAGCCGAGCACAGCTTCGTCCTCGCACAACGCGACCGGGCCAGGGTGCGGAACAGGTGTGCCTTCCAGCGCCGTGAGGAGGCGAAACTCGCGCCGCATTCCTTCATTCGCACGGTCTACGGCGACCTTCGCAGGACGACGCAAGACCCAACGGCCGCGGCCTCGCTCGATCAGGAACATGGCGTTCGACGAGCCGCCAGTGAGCGGTTGCACGGTGATCGGTTGGCCGACCTCGAGCCCCTGACCATCGAGCCAGCCAGTCAATGCCTCAACGTTCACCAGTTCGTTAGTCAACGATGTTCCATCCCACGAAGCGGTGGCCGCCCAGCGGAGGGCGGACATGTCTCACAGATCAAAGATGCAGCCCGGGTTCAGGATCCCGGCCGGGTCGAATGCCAGCTTGATACGACGCTGAAGCGCCAACTTCGCCGGGTCTTCCAGCGCCTGGTAGTAGCCCGTCTTCGACTTGCCGATGCCGTGCTCACCTGAGATCGCGCCGCCCATGGCCATCCCCATCTCGAAGATGGCATGCGTGAGACGCACGCGTCGATCCACATCCGCCTGGTACACGGAGAAATGAATGTTGCCATCCCCCGCGTGCCCACATCCGAAGACCTTGGACTGGTGGTGGTCGGCCAGCACTCTGACCTCACGCAGGTAGTCCGGTATCCGATCCCGCGGGACCACCATGTCGATCACATCATCAGCACCTGCCGCTTTGACCATCCAGAACGCCTTCTCCCGGGCGGTCAACAGCTCGGCTCCCTGCCGTGAGGGAAGCACGAAGACGTCAATCGCACCGGCGACTTCGAGCTGGCCGGCCACGTCGGCAATATCCTCATCCAGCCGATCCTGAGTACGACCCTCCAACACCACCACGAGGTAGGCCTCAGTGGCGGCTTTGACCTCATCCGAGAGCCCGAGCGCCAGGTCGTTCATGCGCAGCAAGCCCTTCATGGTGGCCCTGTCGATGTACTCCAGAATCATCGGCTGCACCCCGGAAGCAACGACCTGCGGAATCACCGCAGCGATCTCATCGATCGACGAAAAGGGCGCCAGGATCGAACCGGTGTGAACCATCCGGGGATGGAGCCGCAGAGTGGCCTCGGTGACTAGGGCCAGCGTCCCCTCTGACCCGATGATCAGCTGCGTCAAGTCGTAGCCGGTCGTGCTCTTGACGAAACGGCCGCCACTGCGGATCACCTCACCCTTGCCGGTCACCGCCTCCAGGCCGAGTACTTGATGACGCGTCACCCCGTACTTCACCGCGCGCATCCCGCCGGCGTTGGTCGCCACATTCCCGCCCAGGGAGGCCGCATTCGTACCCGGAAAAACCGGATAGACCAGGCCGACCTTCGCGGTCGCCTCGTCCAATTCAGCCAGCGTCAACCCGGGTTGCACAACGGCGACATGTCCGGCCTCATCGATCTCGAGCAGTCCAGTCATCCGCTCGAACGAGACGACCAAGCCCCCTGGACTCGGAATGCACGCGCCCGAAAGCCCCGTACCAGCCCCGCGTGCAGTCACCGGTGTCTGGTGTTGCAGCGCGATCTTCACAGCCGCAGCCACGTCGGAGGTCTTCGAGGGAAATACGACAGCGCCGGGCCGGATGGCGCTTGGCTTCAATGACTCGTCAACCCCGTACGCAGGATCAATCTCATCGCCGGCCCTGACGGCCTCCAGACCCAGAGCGCCGACGAGGTCACGCACCAAGGCACTCGGCACTGCTACTTCCTCACAAGGATCACTAGGCGGCTGATGCTGAAAAGGGCAAGCCGTCAAATCGGTCGACAGTCGTAAAGCTCTCCACCGGCCTGCGCTTGAGCTTGGTGACCGTCTTTTTCGGATGACCCAGCGCCACCATGGCGGCAAGCGCGTAGCCCTCCGGTATCCCAAGCAGCTCCAGCACTGCCGCCTCCTCTCGGCAGAGTGCCGTCGTCATCACTCCACCCAGCTCAGCGTCGCGTGCGGCAAGCAACAGGTTGTGGACGAACGGGTACACCGAGGCACCTCCGACGATGCTCTGGCGGTCCAGTCCGTTGTCCATCACCGCCAACTGCGAGAGTTCTACGACGACAATCAGCAGGACCGGAACATCCTCGAGGTGGTCTGAGAAAGGCATGGGTGCCGGCGTCGCCCGGGCTTGTTCCAGGTCAATGGCCGGACCGGTGTATCGACCATGGTCAAGCGGCGCGAATGCGACAAGTCCGGCGTAGACGTGGGCCATGTATTCGCGCCAGGCCAAGACATACAGCTCGCGGATCCGCGTACGCAGTTCACGATCCTTCAGCACGATCACTCTCCAGCCCTGGCGATTCCCGCCGTTGGGTGCAAAGCGCGCGACCTCCAGTACAGAGTGAAGGAGATCATCGGAAACCGGCTCATCGGTGAAGTCGCGAACCGAGGGCGTGGTCTGCATGACCGTGCGAAGCTCCATGGACGTTGAGCTTCGCACAAGCAATGGCGAAGCCCTTATGAGGCCGACACGTCGCCTATGCTCACCCGGTGCCGGTCATCCTGCTGGTCCGCCACGGGCAAGCCTCTTTCGGTGCTGAGAATTACGACGAACTCTCAGAGCTAGGCCGTCGGCAGTCCGAGAGTGTTGGACGCGAGCTGGCCCGTAGGTCGCTCCGTAACCCGGTGGCCCTATGCGGAACCCTCCGCAGGCAGGTCGACACCGCGAGGATCGCGCTCGCAGAAGCGCGCCTCGCGGTCGAACCCGACGTCGACGCCCGTTGGAACGAATACGACCACGGGAGCCTGATCAAGCATTTTGCTCAGAGCGCCGAAGCGCCAATGCCGAGCTCCTCGCGCGAATTGCAGGTGCTTCTCGACGAAGCCCTTCTCCGTTGGGTGCAGGAGGATGCCGATGCGGGCTGGGGCGCCTTCTCCGGAGGGGCTTTGTCTGCGCTCAGTGACGTGATCGAAGCGAGCGGCCGCGATCGAGACGCGGTTGTCTTCACCTCGGGCGGCGTCATCGCGGCTATTTGCGCCGGGCTGCTGGAGGGGAGCCCGCAGTCGGTGGTGATGCTCAACCGCATGGCTATCAACGCGAGCATCACAAAGGTCGTCACCGGTCCATCCGGCATTTTCCTGAGTTCCTACAACGAATACGCCCACCTTGAACCAAGCGAGGTCACGTCCCGCTGAGTTCCCGCGGAAGTGTGCGTGCCTGCTCAGGTAGTGGAGACTTCGCGCTATGCCGCGACTAGCCCACGGGCCCACAGCGACGGGCCCTCTCGGCTCACTGGGATGCGTGTCCGCCGACTCACACGTCAACGAACCGCGAACCCTGTGGCGCGACAATCTCCCCGCCGCGTTGCGGTCGGTCGCCATGGAAGGCATCAAGGCGGGCGCCGACGGCAACTGGGAGTTGCTGCTGGAAGGCGAGGCCGTCGATCAGATCATTGGGGATGAAGCCGATCGGTTGCAGGTGTGCGATCCGGAGCATCGGTACGCGATCATGCGAAACGAGGGCATCGTCGCCGAATGCGTCTTCCCGACCATCGGCCTCTATGTGTGGATGCTGACAGATCCAGCCGGCGGCGCCATCTCGTGTCGCATCTACAACGAGTGGATCGCGGCCACGCTGGGCAAGTCCCCTCGCTTCGCCTGCGCAGGACTGGTTCCCACCTGGCGACTCCGGGACGCACTGGCCGAGGTGGAACGAATCGCCGACGCAGGCCTGCGCGCCGTGATGCTGCCCGCCGTAGCCGAACCCGAGTGGAATCACCCCTCCTGGGCCCCGCTGTGGACCGCAATTGCCGAGACAGGCCTACCAGTGGTCATCCACCAAGGAACCGGGCACAGCATGTACTTCTACCGTGGCCCGGGCGCCGGCGTATCCAACTTGCTCGCGACCCAATCCATGGGCCCACGTACTGCCGGCCTGCTCGCCACCTCTGGCGTTCTCGCCAATCATCCTGACTTGCACGTGGTCTTCGTCGAGTTCAACGTCGGCTGGCTCGGCTGGACCATGCAAACCGTTGACTTCTATACGGAAGCCTTTCGTCGCTACGGTGTCACCCCAACGGGGAAGGCGTGGATCAACCCCGATCTCCCCGAACCGCCCAGTTATTACCTTCGTCGCCAGATTCACGCCACCTTCCAGGACGACCCGATAGCGATCCACAACATCCCGTTCACGGGGACGGACGCGCTGCTGTGGGGATCGGACTACCCGCACGAAGAAGGCACGTACCCAAACTCAGCCGCAGTCGTCAGTCGGCTCTCGGCAGGGCTCACTGAGGAGCAGGCGACGTCGGTCTTCCGTTCAAATGCCGCCCGCTTGTTCGCTTTCGGGGACGACGTGATCAAGACGCCCGTCTGAATCTGCGGTGGCTAGTTGACATTCAAAGGAAGCCGCTGGTGGCGACGCGCCAGCAGGCTTTGGACCCGAACCGGCGGATGGTCTGGATCCATCCGGATGGATGTCGTTCGAGCGAGCAGTGCATCGAGGACGAGCTTGGCTTCGAGCCGGGCGAGGTGCGCACCTACACAGAAATGGATCCCACGACCGAACGCGAGGTGCACTCGCGGAGAGGTTCGGTCCAGCTTGATCTCGTCCGGATCGTCGTACTGGCCAGGGTCTCGGTTAGCCGCGCTGTAGAAGAGCATGACGGTTGAACCGGCGGGCACGTCAACTCCGTTGCAGCTGGTCTGCTTGACCACCGAGCGCATCTGCATACGAAACGGCGACTCTAGCCGGAGGACTTCCTCGACGAAGTTCGCCACGAGCTCGGGCTGGCGACGCAGCTGGCTCTGTAGCTCGGGGTGCTCGGCCAAGATGCGGGCGGCGTTGCCGATCAGGCTCGTGGTGGATTCCCCGCCGGCGCTGAGCAACGTATGCAAGATGACGACGCCTTGATCCAGCGTGATGGCATGCTCGTCGACGGCTTTGGCGATGGTTCCCAGGAGCACGTTTTGGGGTGCGCCGCCAGCGGTGATCTGGCGGCTGATCCAGGCACCGACCTCGGCCGTGCGTTCGATCAACGGGGTGAGGCCATCCAGCGGCATCGCCCCACCGACCATCAGGGTGGAGTCGGCAGCTGACTGCAGGAGCAGATCGTTGTCAGCATCTTGGAATCCGATCAACCAACTGATCACGTTGATCGGCACAGGGTTGGCGACGACGTCCATGAAGTCGCCGCCACCTGCAGCAACGTAGCTGTCGACACATTGGCCGGCCAGGCTAGTGATGTCGGTTGCGAGTTCGGCCATCTTCTTGGCGACGAGTTCGGGGAACACCGCTTTGCGGTGCAGGGTGTGAACCGGCGGGTCGGCGCTGGCCAACGCTTCGATCTCGGCGCCGAACTCCAGCTGCTGCGGAACGCCGTCATCCCCGCGGTAGAGCAGGGTGCGCACGACGTTGGAAAAGTCGTCGGTACGCGCCGTGATGTCGTCGATGACGGCGTAGGAACTCGCCACGAAGACCTGGGTGCCCGGGATGCGCCAGAACGGCGCTTCTCGACGAAGGCGGGCGTAGAAGGGGTACGGATCCTCGAGGACCTCCGGGTCAAGCAGGAGCGCTCCAAGGATGCTCGGCTCGTTTGCCAAGGTCACGCCTGGCCTGCCTTCGGGCTGTCGCGGCAATCGGGATGGAAGTTCGACAGGTAACCGTCCACGTCCGAGGCATTAAGGCTCGCGGCCGCCGCCCTGATGACATCCACATTGCGCGCATCCATACGTGGGTCACCCCTCAGTCGCGGCCAACGGCTCATACACTGATCGTATAACCGTATGACTCGCGAACCCTATAGCGCCGCCGTTACGCTGGGAAGGGAGAGCATGCAGAGCAGAGGTTGGCGAGGCAATCAGCCCGCGAACGACGACGAAGCCCGCGAACGCATCATCGCTGCGGCGATGCGCTGCCTCGACCGATACGGCCCACTCAAGACCGGCCTGTCCGACGTTGCCACCGAACTCGGAGTCACCCGACAGACCGTCTACCGCCTTTATCCCAGCACCGAGGAACTGCTAATTGCCGTCGCCGAAGCCGCCGCCGACGCGTTCGTCGACCGCATGGTCACCCGCGCCCGCCGCCACACCGACCCCGCCGAGATGTTAGTTGAATGCCTCGCCTTCACCGTCGAAAGGCTCCCCAAGGAGCGCTACCTGTCACTGCTGGTTGTCCCGGACCGAAGGGCTTCCTTCACACGCAACATCACCTCGGCCACCGGCTTCAACCTGACGGACACGCTGCTCTCCCGGCTCCCCGTCGACTGGCTGGCCCTCGGGGTCGGCAAGCCTCAGCGCGAAGCGATCATCGAGATCTGGCTACGCACGCTCCAGTCCTTCGCACTCGACCAAGGCCCGGCCCGTACACGCAAGGAATTGCGAGCATTCCTGCGGCTTTGGATGGCGCCGGCCATCGACTCGGTGGGCGCCCAGCCCAGCACAAGAACAGGTTGAAGCGGCTCAGCGACCCAACGCGATCGCGCGTCTGACGAAGCGCGCGAAGTCCTCGGGTGCCTCACGATGGGCCATATGGGTGGCGTCGGCAAGCTCGAAGGTCTCAGCTCCGGTCAGCTCCGCAAACGCCTCCATACCCGGGCCAAACGCGGGGACGGTAGCGAGCCCGTACCCAACGATGCAGGGAGTGGCAAAACGGGTCAGGTCGTACTGTTGCGACAGCTGCTCCGTCGCCTCGGCCACGAAGAGCATCCGCTCACGGTTCTGACGCGGCGACCCGGGCGGTTTGCTGCCGATGACACCAATCGTCCTGCGGACCAGGCGATCCTGCTCCCCCTTCCACCACGGGGCCCACGGCATCGCCGTTTCCCACAGGCCCACCGAAAGGATCAGGTCCGGACGCTGGATCGCTGCAGCGACAGCGACGTTGCCGCCCCAGCTGTGGCCAATGACGGTCGCCGGTCGATCCCCCATGATGTCCAACAGATCCTGGGCGTGACCGTCCAGATCGATGGGTCGACCGTCCCAGTCCGGCTCGCTTCCCCAGCCGTGACGGTCGTACGCAACGACCTCGAGACCGTCGAGAGCTCGGGCCACCTGATCAAAACTCGAGCCCTGATCGCGCGTGCCGTGGACGAGGACGACGAGGGGCGCCCCTGCGCTGCCGGCGGTCTCCGTTAGCTTGCCTCGAGCGCGGATTTGGGCGCGCCGGTGTCGTCGAGCGAGTGCTGATCGGCTCTCGCCTGCTCCCCTATCCCCTGGGCCTGCAACTGGTCGAGCTTCAACTCGTCATCTGTGTTGATGGTCTCGACGACGTGGTGACGTTCATCGTCGGACAGCCCGGACAGGAGAATTTCTTCCAGATCACGGCGGTGCTCCACGAAGTCCTCCAAGGCTCCATGCACGGGGAATGCTGGCTCGGATCCGAACCCGCAGGGAATCTAAAATCCGCAGCCGGGGGCTGTCCAGCAGTTCGCGCAGGTTGGGTAGTCCGTCACTTCGGTTTGCCGAGACACCGCGCGATCCTGAGCCGCGCATCCCACACATCGCAGCGCCCGCGCTAGCTTCTGGGGGCGGTGGCCACTTCGCACTTCGGAAGCGATCTGGCTTGATGAGGAAGCGAACGTGACCGCGTCGGATGACTAGGACGCCGTTGGTCCAGCCGCGCAGGTGCGGGATGGTCGGCTGTCAGGGATAGAACTCGTCGCCGAGACGCTGGATCGCATCGTGGCGTCGACTCGCAACTGCGGTCATACGTGATCCGACGAGTGGAATCCTCCCGCCATCGGTGTCGTGGGCTCCCTGGGATCAGACCCCCGAAGAGCACATGCGAGTCTTCGCCTCGTTCCCCAACTTTGCGCAACCGTTCAACATCTCGGGCCAGCCCGCGATGAGTCTGTCGCTCGGCTGGAGTCCAACGGGGCTCCCGATCGGCGTCCGACTCGCCGGCCGCCCACTCGACGAAGGTCTCTCGCTTGCTGTTGCCGCCCAGCTGGAGCAGGCCATGCCCTGGGCGGGCCGAGCACCTCGGGCTTATCTCGACCGGGTCGGACTCGAACTGACGGCCTAGGCCGGATCTGGTGTCACACCGCGGATATCCACCGACGTATGGCGTTCGACCTGACGGATGAGCTGCTTGAGGTGGGTGATTTCGTCGCGCAGGGCGACCTCCCCGTCCGCGGTGAGATGCACCCAGGTGCGGGGCCGGCGTCCCTCATAGCCCTTCTCGATGGTGACCAATCCCGCCTTTTCGAGCACGGTCAGGTGCTGGCCGAGGTTGCCGGCGGTAAGATTCAGCGTGGTGCGCAGGAATCCGAACTCGACGCGGCGGGCCTCGTGGGCGATGGTGAGGATGCCTAATCGGACGCGCTGGTGGACCACGTCATCGAGACCATTGGCGGGATGATCCGTCATCGAGACCTCGGCTTGCTGACCACCTGGTAGAGGGCGAACGCGGCGCTCCCGACGAGTAGCACGGCGGCCGGGACGAGCAGCAGCGGCAGGAAGCTCCATTGCGACGACGAACGGATCACCCGGTGGGCCTGTACCACCACGACGGCCAGGTAACCAACGGCAAAAGCTACTAGCAGGGTGTTGTGTTCCACCCAAGCCAAGACCAGCAACCCGAGGCCGATAGCGACGGCCGGAGTCATCAGGACCTGCCATGTCAGCGCGGCATGAAGAAGCTCGCCATTGGTCTTCGGCATGAGCGGATAGAAGGCGCGCCATACCGAGCAAGCCGCCAACAGCAGCGATAGCGCGATACCCGCCAGGACGTACGGACGAATAGCACTGCCTACGCCGCGACGTCGGGACTGGCGGACATAGAAGGCGGAGATCGCCGCATAGCCAGCCACCAGAGCGACCGGCCAGTAGACCAACACGGAGGGGATCACCGTCGTGCACACCGAGACGCCCTGTGGGCCCGGGCGGCATCGGGCCAACTGGCGAGGAGCAAGCCTGTACAGCGGAATTGCCGTCAAAGTGATCACCGCGAAGACCAGCAGCGGAAGCCAGGTGCCCCGTTGAGCATTGCGCACCCGCCGGGCCAGCGCCTGAGTATTCGCCAGCAGTTCGCGAGCCGTCCCCTGCGACGGCAGCGGTGCCTCTGTCATGACGCTAGCTTTGCATTACAGACCATTCGTGACAAGAGACCAAATGTGTCCTAGCCGAGCGCGACTGCAGCAGGGCTGACAAAACTGCCAATATCGGAAACTCTGTTCACGAACGCCCCTTCCTACCCCGCCGGTCCTGCGCGGGAAGGGGCGTTCCCAAAGGGGGCTGAGTCCTGCAAGAACCCGCGGCGAACGCCCCCGGCGCGCCCCCCAGCAGGCCAGGGGCGTTCGCGGAGGTCTTTCCAACCGCAGCAGGCCTCAAACCATCGAGCCGACCATCGACAGGCGTGACGGGGCTTCTCGGCGGCCCAATCCGCGCAACACGATCGACGCGCACCATCGACGCGAACGCCCCTTCCGTCCTCCAGTCGACAGGGGCGTTCGCCATGCCCCTAGTTTTCACGTCCCGCCGTCGCTAATGCGCAGACGAATCATGTTCTGGCGCCAGCCGCAGATCCCGGCCCCAGTCGATGTGCGTCTGCCCGATCCCGACGGTCACGTACCAGCAGTCATATCCCGGCTCGCAGCGGGCCTGGATGCGACCGAAACGGGACGCACCGCGTCCGTGGCGACGTTCGACGATGTCACCGGCCTTGAGGTCCATTCTCAGACGGTAGGTGGCGGCCACGACAATCTGGCTGCCGCACGCAAATGCCCCAGCCGACTCTGCTGTCGACCAGCCGACAGAATGCTGAAATTGACTGCAGCGAGCTGCGACGGTCGTCGCATGGCGACAGTGCCGCAACACCACGAACTGCCCCGGCCCAACTGGTCCTGGCTGCCGATCGCGCTGATCTGGGCAGGCTTCCTCGCGATGGTCTTGCTCATGGAGCATCGGTGGCCCGTCCAAGTAGCGATCGTGACGGTCGGGGTTGCGGTTGAGGCGCTGGCCGGCAGGTCACGCCGGACGCGCATTCGGCTCAGATAGCGGGGAGCTGTGGTCGCAATCTGCAAGCCGACGCCCGGACGAAAGCGATACGGAACCCTGACCTTGAGTTGGCTGCACAGGTAGATGACGGTTTTTGGGGTAGCCCAACACCATGACGAACCCGGAAGTCCAACCCCGGACCGACAAAGACACTGACATCACGATCGCCGACGACGAGTTGCTAGCTCTCAAGGAAGGTCGCGAAGGGCCGGGCCCGGAGCCCAGCGTGGACCCGAGGAACCTGGACCATCCGGAGGAACTCGGAGGCGAATAGGCACGAGATTTACCAGGTTCCAGTGAGCTCGCAGTCTGGCTTGGCAGCCGCCGGCGATCTGCGGACAGCGACCAACAACCCGGTCAGGCCTGCTCCCTCTTCCCCAGTGGACACTGGGAGTGGTTATGGGCACCAATAAGCAGCGCAGGATCGGTGGCGAATGGACCGGGCCGCCGTTCGCGCCCGAGTTCAAAAATCGCATCTCGGCGCGTTGGACACGATTCCGACCGGTTCGTCGGGGTCGTGCGGCTACGTGATGCCACGATTCTGGAGACGGAACCGGTGCAGGGTGAAAGCTTCGCCGGCAGCCGGGCCAAGATGAACTGACCAAGCGTCTCGTTGAGGTGCTCCGCGTCTGAGCTGACGACGGCGTTCGCAACTCGACCGTTACGATCGGCCGGTGGCAACGCTTAAGGCGACGCTTCGCCAGCCCCCGGCCGATGCTGCGATTGCCGTGCGGCGGGCCGCAGGAGAGCTTGGTTGGACCTTCGACGAAAATCAAAGCTCCGCCGAAACACTGGTCTTCAAACGAGGCGCCAGCGGCTACTCATGGGGTGCCGAATACCGCGTCCGAATCAGCCCCAACGACAACGCGACGTCGCTGCTTGTCGTCGAGACCACCCAAAAGTTCAGCCTCCTAGACTGGGGACGCGGGAAGCGGGCGGCCCACAGACTGTTCGAGGCTGTCGGCGCTGACGTGTAGTCGGATGCGGGCATCGCGGCCAGACCCGTGCGAATCCGCACGTCAGACCCCCTATGTAGGCGAGTCGGACTCGAACCGACGAACTAGGGATTATGAGCACTTACGCGCTGAACAAAGTATTGACCTGCATCTTCGCAGGTAATCGCTAAACGAAAGTCGGTTCAATCTCTAATCGGGGGCGGGGGCCCTACCACGCTGGTCCGTCCGCCGACCTACGAGTGAACGTGGCCGGTGACGCCCGGTCGAAAGTGTGCCAGTGGCTGCCCGAACGTCGTCCAACGTTCGCTTTAGCTGCCTGCGATCGGTACGGGCCCTCGCTGCTGGCGGGACGGCTGCTGGAGCGCTCAACGGCCGAGAGAGGAAGCGTGGTGTGGCCGAGTATGACGCTCAAGTTTGGAGGGAAGACAAAGCCGCCGCCTGGAGGTTTTTCGCCGGCACCATGCTCGGTATCGCTGGCATCATGCGCGTCTTCGACGGCATCTGGGCATTCCACCATCACGGCACGCTCCCGAGCAATTTCACCGGCGCCTTATTGGGTCGCAGTTTGAAGACTTCGGCTGGCTCTACCTGATCCTGGGCATCGTCCTATTGGCGATTTCCGCTGGCGTAGCACTGCGTTCGCAAATCAGTCGCGGACAGCCGTCGTCATTGGGGCGCCACTCCTGGCCATCAGCGCTGGCTGGTGGCTCCCGATCTATCCGGTCCGGGCGCTGGTCTACATCAGTATCGGCATCCTCGTCATGTACGCGCTCATCGCCCACGGAAGCCCCGAGTCGGTCCGAACAATCGCCGCATTAAACCCACGGAACCCCGAGGCTCGCGGCCCCCGCCCCACTCCGGGCCCGGAGCTCGTTCCCCGCACACGGCTCGAGCCCACTGGGGCAGACTGGGCAGGCTCTTGCTGACATTGCCCAGATTGAAGGTTCGATGCTGAGGACGGAGAGACCGCCACGATGACCGAACCATCCCCGACGGGTGGTGGCGGCACTCGGCTCGCCGTCTTGTTGTCCATGGCGATGTTTGTGCTGGTCGTGGACACGTCGATCATGAACGTGTCGATCTCTGCGATCGTTCACGACCTCGGCATCAGCGTTAGCAGCCTGCAGTCAGCGATCGCGCTCGAGGCCTTGGTCTCGGCCGCCTTCATCCTCATTGGCAGCAAGATCGGCGACCTCATCGGCCGAAAACGGGCCTACGTGATCGGGTTGTGCGCCTATGCGGTCGGGGCGACCGCGATGGCCGTTACGCAGGGCCTGGCGTTGATCTTCGTCTGCTGGGCAGTCATCGGCGGCCTCGGTGCCTCTCTCATGTTGCCGGCCATGCAGTCGTTGATTCACGGCAACTTCGAGGGGGCGGCTCAAAAGCGCGCCTACGCGTTGGTGGGTGCGGCGGCCGCGATCGCGGCGGCGGTCGGTCCACTGATCGGCGGGTTCATCACGACCTATCTTTCGTGGCGGGTCGCCTTCGTGCTGGAGGACGTCGTGATCGTGATTGTGCTGTCGGGCATCCGGCTCGTGCGCGACGTTCCTTATACCGGTCCGCGGCACATCGACGTTGTAGGCGCCGTGCTGTCGGTGGTGGGAATGGGCGGCGTCGTCCTGGGCATCCTCGTTTGGCAAGAAGGCGGCGAGGGGGTGCTCCTCCTGACCGCCCTCGGTGCGGCGTCGTTGGCCGGCCTGGTGTGGTGGCTGAGGCGCAGGCACCGGCTCGGTCGCCCGACGCTCATCGATCCGACGCTGTTCGCGTCAAAGCTATTTCGCTACGGCGTCACCGGGCAGATGCTCCAACAGATCGCCCTGGGTGGCGCCATGATCGCGCTCCCGATCTACCTGCAGATCGTGTTCGAGTACAACGCCTTGCAAGCAGGCCTGTCATTGGCGCCGCTCTCACTGAGCATGTTCGCGGTCGCCCTACTCGCCGGAAAGCGCGCTGGACAGCGTCGTCCCGCCAACATCATCAGCGCCGGGTTCGCCCTTGTCGCCGTTGGGATGGCGGTCCTGATCCCGATCGTGCCGCGGGCGCATTCAGGCTGGTATCTCGTGGTTCCGCTACTCATCGCCGGTTCGGGCCTTGGCCTGCTCGTGTCTCAGCTCAACAACTACACGTTGTCGCCGATCTCGGACGAGCGGGTCAGCGAGGCGGCGGGAGTAAATTCCGCCGCCGGTTCGTTCGGGCTGTCTTTCGGGCTTGCCTTCGCCGGGGCCATCTTGCTGGCTGTGCTGTCCTACTCCTTCACCCATCTGTCGGATCAGAGCGCGGTGCTGTCAGCCGCTCAGCAGCAACAGGTGTCAAAGAGCTTGGAGCACGACGCCGAATTCGTGACCAACACGCAGTTGGCGCAGGACCTGCACGGCCAGCCCAAGGACGTCCAGGCGGAGATCATCAGCATCAACAGCGAAGCTCGCCATCACGGTCTGCAAGTCGCGTTGCTGATCCCGGTTCTGGCCAGCCTGGGCGGACTGGTCAATTCGTTCGGCATGATGCGGCTCCCCGACCCTGATGCATCCAGTTCGGCAGACGGCGTCGTCCTCGGCTAGCGGCTCTTGGTCCTTCGGATCCCACTCGCCGCGGTTCAATACCTCATCGGGGAAACGGGCCGTTACCGGGTCAGCAAGATCACCAGCAGCCCGTCTACCTGTGGGGCTTGGCCATCTCCGGTGCACCAGACGTCGATGTTGCGGCCGGCGGCCGCAGCGCCGAGGCAGACCTACCCTCAGGCAGCGACGTCACTGCCCGTACTGGAGCCGGAAGATCAGCACAGGCACCAAGGCCGGAAGGTCACCCTGAGCCGGTCATCGTCATCACTTACGACGAGGTCGACGTGCTGCGCTTCTCGCCACCTCAGGCCAGATCGATAGCCCGGATCCTGAATCACCTGGCAGACCTCGAGGAGCTGTAACGCCTGAGCCCAACGAGAAGCCCCGCCGCGGACCCGACAGGCGAGGGGTCCCAGGCGGGCAGGCGACGGTCACCGGAAATCATTTTCCTGAATGTGTCTTCCATGTAGCGCCAGTCACTCGACGAGCGGCTCAGGACTCTGACTTTTCTTTGCGCACGCCCTTGAACGGCTCGCCGTCCACTTTGCCGTCCATGAACTCGCCGGTTTCCTTGTCTCGCTTCGTCCACGTGTCGGTAGTGGGGTTGAAGGTCTGGCTACGACTTTTGACCTCTCCCCGTCGATAGCCCTCGCCAGTGTTCTTAGCCATCAGTGATCACCTCAACTCCTACCGTGGCAATCTGCCGCGGGTCGTCTTTGGACTTCCGACGACTACCCAGCTTTCGCAGATCCATACGCAACGCGTCCGTTGCAGTCTTTCCACAATCGCCACCGCGGCGTCCGCGTTCAAATGTCTGATCGGCGCGAGGGCCCCGGCTCAGGCGTTAGCTGACCTCGATGACGCCTCCGTCGCAGTCGGACCTAGCGCGTAGCTCTTCGAGCTTCGACTCATCATCTTTGGTGATGACCTCGACGACGTGTCGGCGTTCATCATCGGGCAATCCGGATAACAGAATCTCTTCCAGATCATGACGGTGCTCCACGAAGTCCTCCAAGGCTCCACGAGTTAGGAGAGGGCTGTCGTCTCAGCCCGACCCGCTGATTGTCAGCGAAGGCCCGTGGTCAGGTGACGCTGCTGACACTGACCACGAGCCATGACGCCGTGCCCCTGACCAGGACGCCAGCATCAGCGGATCTGATTCCCACCGGCGGAATCGTTGAAACGACACGATTTGCGCTGCCGTTAGCTCCAGGTCACGGGCACGTCGGGGTCGCCGTTCGCCCGATCGCTTGAAGCCGACACCGCCGGGTAAGCGCCGGTCGTGACAACGCAGAGAACATCTGTCGCGGACCGTAAGCCTCCGCCCACCGCGACGATTCGTGTCCGGGTCATCGGACCAGTCTTAGAAACGATCAGTGGTGACAGCCTGCTGGTCGATGCGATGCCGGCAGGGGCCCGCTACACAAGAAGCGACCTGATGCGCGAAGCAGAACGGCTCGGCTGGCGGTTGGACGCAGAACTGCAGTCGAACGCACAGGACGTGCTCATATTCGTCTTTGAACGGCTTACCTGAGGACGGCGAGTCATGGACAGAGCCAGTCAACAACGTGATGATCGCGGCGAAAACCCCTCGCAACAGCTTGACCGCAACTGGAGCGAGCTGCTGCAGGAACTACGCGTCTCGCAGACCGGCGTTCAGCTGCTGACAGCCTTCTTGCTGAGCATTCCGTTCCAGCAGAGGTTCGAGACCATCACCCACTCCCAGCGAATGATCTACCTGGTCGTAGTCTGCTTGGCGCTGATCTCGACCGGGCTTCTGCTGGCGCCGGTCAGCATTCACCGGCGAGTCTTCCGGCTACATGAGCGCCGCGAACTGGTGCAGGTGGCGAACGTCCTGGCTCAGGCTGGGCTGGCGACCCTCTGCCTCGCGCTGGCTGGCGTCGCGACGCTCATCTTCGACATCACGGAAGGCCCGACGGCTGGGATCACTGCCGGCGCCATCACCCTGGCCATGCTCGCCTCCCTGTGGTATCTCATCCCACTCTTCCTGCGGCGTCAGGTCCGAACTCGGAACCGACGCACTCCCTAGCAGTCCCGCAATAGATTCAGAGCTGGATCCGCTGGCCGCAGATCCCTGCCCCAGTCGATATGCATCCGTCCACATCGTCTGCCGGCTCACCGACCACTGACCGGCCACGTCCTTGACCGTCCGACCATCCTTGATCACTGCGAGAACCGCCTGATAGCGCTGCTCGGACACGCTCATCTCCCTCATAAACCGGGAGAGTGTCAAGGATCAGCCGAAACAGTGTCCAGCACAGCCGGATCCGATGCGTCAAGCATCAGCCGACTTCTTACACAGACACCCTGTAGGGCGGGTCGGACTCGAACCGACGACCCAGGGATTATGAGTCCCCTGCTCTAACCAGCTGAGCTACCGCCCCGTGGGCTGACCGCAGCGTCTGATCACCGGCCTGCCCTTGATCAGCCTAGCCAGGGTCGGCGAGCGACGAAGTGGGCAGACTGGACTTGCGGGCACGACGGCTCTTGCCGTTCGGTACAGAAATCACGGCGAGTCGCGAGCCAAACGGCAAGAGCGAGCTGGTCATCCCGTCAATCGGGCCACAGGATCGGAGCAAGGCAGGGGTATGGCGCGCGTATTCATCACCGGCTCGGTGGAGGGCCTTGGGCTGATGGCCGGACAGTTGCTCGCCAAAGAGGGCCACAGCGTCACCCTTCATGCCCGAAACCAACGCCGCGCGACCGATGCCCGGGCCGCGTTGCCAGATGCCGAGACCGTGATTGTCGGGGATTTATCGAGCATCACCCAGCTGCGGTCGATCGCCAAGCAAGCGAATGAGCTCGGCACATTCGACGCCGTTATCCACAATGCGGGCGTCGGCTATCGGGAGTCGCGGCGGATCGAAACGGAAGATGGCCTCAGTCATGTCTTTGCCATTAATGTCCTTGCCCCATATCTCCTGACGGTTCTTATGAATCGACCAGAACGACTCGTCTATTTGGGCTCCGGAATGCATCGCGGCGGTGACCCGGATCTGAGCGACCTCCAGTGGTCCGGGCGGCGCTGGAACGGCGCACAGGCCTACTCCGACAGCAAGCTCTTCGACGTCGTGCTCGCCTTCGCCGTGGCCCGCCATTGGCCCGCAATACGAGCGAACGCCGTCGATCCCGGATGGGTACCGACGAAGATGGGTGGGCCAAGCGCGCCCGATGATCTGTCGCTCGCACCGCTCACCCAGGCCTGGCTCGCGGTGAGCAATGATGCTGCAGCACAAGCAACTGGCGGCTATTTTTATAGGCAGCGCCCACGCGCCGTAAATTCCGCAGCAAACTCCCACGCGCTGCAGGAAGGTCTGCTCGCTGCGTGCGCACGGCTGACCGGCAGTCCCCTCCTCGACTGAAAGGCCAACACATGCTCTACCTCGCAGCCGACGACCGATACGGACAGATGACCTACCGCCGGGTGGGTAGCAGCGGCATCAAACTGCCGCTCGTCTCACTCGGCCTGTGGCACAACTTCGGCGGCGATCGGCCCTTGGAGACGCAGCGTGCAATCTTGCGCCGCGCCTTCGATCTGGGCGTCTGCCATTTCGACCTGGCCAACAACTACGGCCCTCCCTACGGCAGCGCCGAATTCAATTTCGGTCAGCTGTTCAAGCAGGATTTCCTGCCGTATCGCGATGAAATCTTCCTTTCCACCAAGGCCGGCTACGACATGTGGCCGGGGCCCTACGGCGAATTCGGGTCGCGGAAATATCTATTGTCCAGCCTCGACCAGTCGCTCAAACGGATGGGGGTCGATTACGTCGACGTCTTCTATTCGCATCGATTCGATCCGGACACCCCGCTGGAAGAAACGATGGGCGCCCTCGACACCGCCGTCCGGTCAGGGCGGGCCCTTTACGCCGGGATCTCGTCCTACTCCGCCGAACGCACCGTCCAGGCAGCCGAGATCCTGCGTCAGCTGGGTACCCCGCTCTTCATTCACCAGCCGTCGTATTCGCTGCTCAATCGCTGGGTCGAAGGCGGTCTACTCACGACGCTGGAGGACCTCGGCGTGGGCTGCATCGCCTTCTCCCCACTCGCCCAGGGCATGCTGACCGACAAGTACCTCGACGGCATTCCCGCCGGCTCCCGGATGGCGGCGAATACCTCGCTGTCCCAGGACCTACTGACGGACGAAAATCTGGCTCACATCCGCGCGCTCAACGACATTGCCAAGCGGCGGGGCCAGTCCCTCGCGCAAATGGCAGTGGCCTGGGTGGCTCGCGATCCCCGCGTCTCCTCGGTGCTCATCGGGGCTTCGTCGGTGCAACAGCTCGAGCAGAACATCGCCTCGCTCGACCACGCGGATTTCACTCAGGACGAGCTGGCCGCGATCGACGCGCACGCCGTCGAGGGGGGCATAGACCTGTGGCGCGGAGTGGCCACCAGCTGATCCATTCAGGTGATCAAATTGCGCGTCAAAACCCATATCGAGGGCAGAACCACTAGGTGGCTCTAACAATCGTGATCATCGTGCTGGTCGCGCTCCTCCTGGGTTTCATTGGTTTTGTCGTCTTTCGACGTAAACGCCGTGCGGGTGGTGTCGTGGCGACACCACCTAAGGCACGTCGCGGAGGCTCCGGCACATGACGACTCTCCTGATGCGAGCGACCGGTCTGGTCGGCCTACCGGTCGTGACCACTACCACCGGTGAGGCCATCGCCGAAGTACGCGACGTCATCTACGTTCCGGACAAGGGACGGGTCGTCGGGTTCACCCTCAACAAGCGGGGCCGGTTGGCAGGGCGGGTCAAGCACCCCCTCGCCATGGACAAGGTCCACGCCGTTGGCCGTGATGCCGTCATGGTCCGCGATGAATCCGCCCTCGAAGGCGGGGAGAGCTCTGAGGCGGCAGCCCAGGACTCGAAGGGGCGCAACGTGATCGGCAATGCCGTCCTCACCGACGCCGGCAAGCAGCTCGGGGTAGTGCGCGACCTGATCATCGAAATGAGCAAGTCGGAAGTCATCGGATACGAGTTGGACGGAGACCCCGGCCTGCAGAGGGCTGAGGGCGCGCCGCTCTTGCTCCCGCTGCCTTCGACCCTCGCGGTGTCCGGTGAAGTGCTGATGGTTCCGGCGGTGGTCGAAGACTTCATCCGCGACGACCTGGCCGGCTTCGGCAGCGCGGTCGAAGATTTCCGCTCGCGGCTTGGAGCCTCCTGATGCATCTTTCTGAGTTACGCGGCCGCCGCGTCGTCAGCCGGGCCACCGCAGAGACCTTGGGTGAGGTCAGCGACCTGCGCCTGTCGAGCAACCCGTCCGCCGTCGCCTCGCTTCAGGTCGGCAAGGGTCGTAAGGCCGGCTCAGTCGCGTGGGCCCAGATCGTAGGGGTCGGCCCTGACGCCGTTGTCGTCACCGATGACGACGCGGCCTCTGACCAGCCCGAAACGGTCTCGCCCGTCGGACGCCTCGTGCTCAGTGAGCTCGGCAATGAGGCCGGGACCGTCACGGACGTGGAGTTCGACGAGACCAGTGGCTTGCTGATCTCGTTGGCCACTGATTCCGCGCTCGTCGAGGGCGACCGACTGCTGGCGGATGGTCCGTACGCGATCATCGTGGCCGCTCGCGAGGGCACCGAATTTCCAGGGTGACCCGAGCAGCGCTCAAGTGACACGCTCAGCTGCCGCTATAGGATGAGCGTCGCTGATCCCGCGTAGCTCAATTGGCAGAGCATTCGACTGTTAATCGAATTGTTGCAGGTTCGAGTCCCGCCGCGGGAGCTCACACGTCTGGTTCCACAGGTCTCGCCCGTGCCAAGTAGGGTCCGATCGGCTGCCGATTGGCGGGCGTACGGTTGGCCAGGGCTGGGTGGGGCATCTTCGCCGTACTTGTCCCGTCCGAGATCCGTTCAGGTCTTGCATTCCGGAGGTTCATTCATGGCTGTCCGCGCTGTTTTCGGAATCGGCTTCGCCACCGGATACGTGTTGGGGGCGCGCGCCGGGCGTGAGCGCTACGAGTCGCTGGTTCGCGGCTTCCGTGCGCTGAAGGAGCGTCCCGCCGTGCAGGGGGCGGCCGGGATCGTCGCGGCGCAAGCGGGCACTATCGCGACCCGTGCGCGCTCCGTCATCGGCAAGTCCCCCGAAGAGCCGCTGATCTCCTCGGTCACCAGCGCCAACGGCTTCGGAGCCGGCGCGTCCCACTGAGCTCCGGCTTACCGCTGGGCCTCTCACGCTGCATCTTCCTAGGTCAGACATGCCACCCGACGCCGCCGGCGGACCGGAGTCGCTCCAGGTTCTGATTGACCTGCTGGCGCGTCGGCATTCACTGGCGGCGTTCTGGGAGCTACGCGGGCCCGCCCAGCCCTTCCGTACCCTGGCCCGCCGACTGGGGGTCGCCGAAGACCGCCTCTCGCAACGCCTTCGCGAACTGCGCGAAGCGGGCCTGGTCCAAGTCGATGAAGGCGGCGATTACCGGCTCTCGAGCGAAGGTCGCCGCCTACTCGATGTGCTCGAACGACTTTCCGGATTCGCCGAGGGGTGGGCCGCGATGACCCCGCGCCAACGCAACCCGCGAGGTTCGAGCAGCGTCGGGCGCGGCGAAGCCGGTTGGGACGATTGACAGCCTCCCGTCAGCCACCGCCGGTAAGGATGTGCGTGTGGGGGGCAGAGCGCGACTCGTCGGAGCCGCAGTCCTGATGCTCATGGCCGCGGCCGCGCCCGCATCTGCGGCGACAGCAAGCTGGTCGGCCGAACTGGCCAACGTGTCGGGCGCGGCGACGCTGGTGGGCTCTGGACGCGGTGTCACCGTCGCCGTTCTCGACACCTGGGTGGACATCTCCCACCCCGACTTCGAAGGTCGGGTCGAGGCGGGCGTCACCTGCGCTCAAGGCGTCTGCACCCCGGGGGCGGACCGGCCTGACGCCTGCGATCCGCACGGCACCCACGTCGCTGGAATCGTCGCCTCCACCCGGTACGGCGTAGCACCGCTCGCGAAGGTGCTCCCGATCCGGGTCCTCACCAGCCGCACCGGCTCCTGCGCCGCCGACGCTGCCGACGTAGCCCTTGGGATTCGTTACGCGATCGCCCACCACGCGCAGGTGATCAACGTTTCGCTCGGCAGCACTTTTCCCCTTGAGGATCCCACCGCGGTTCTCCCGGCAGCCGTGGCAGCAGCCAACGAAGCGGGCGACCTCGTGGTCGTCGCCGCCGGTAACGGTCAGGCTCCCGCCGTCCGCACGTACGGTCCGGATGCGCTCACCGTCGCCGCGCTGGGCCCCGACGGGCAGATCGCCCCGTACAGCCAGCGCGGGCCGGGCGTGGACATTGCCGCCCCTGGAGGCAACCCTAGCAACGGGGTCTGCAACCCCATCGTGTGCGTCGTCTCGACCTGGCAGGACGGCGGATATGCCTCAGACGCCGGCACCTCCATGGCGGCGCCCTTCGTCAGCGGCACGGCTGCCCTGCTGCTGTCACAGGATCCGCGGCGCAGCAACGCCGATCTCCGCAAGCTCATCCTGTCAACGGCCCGACCCCTCGCGGGCGCCGGAGCAGGCCGGCTCGACGTCTTAGCCGCCGTCCAGGCAGGAGCCGCCACTGCCTCAACGGGTGCCGTGCTCCCCCAAGCCGAAGCCAAAGCGTTCACCGCGAAGACCCCGGCCAAGACCACACTTGGTCCAGAGCAGATCGTCGGCATCGCGCTGGTAGCGGGAGTGGCACTCACCTTCGCCGCCATCGCGATCCGCCGCAGAAAAGGCTCTGCGTCATGACTCCACGCGGCCTGAGCAACGTGAGGTCATGACGCAGGACTTACGAACAGGGCCAATCTACGTCGATTATTCTAGGTAGTCGCGCAGCTTCTGCGAGCGCGACGGGTGACGCAGCTTGGACAGAGTCTTGGACTCGATCTGGCGGATGCGCTCCCGGGTGACCCCGAATTCGCGTCCGACCTCCTCCAGCGTGCGCGGATGGCCATCGGTCAGCCCGAAACGCAGCTGGATGACCTTCTTCTCCCGTTCGGACAGGGTGTGCAGGACCGAGTCGAGCTGCTCCTGAAGCAGGATGAAGCTCGCGGCATCGATCGGGACGACGGCGTCGGAATCCTCGATGAAATCGCCGAGGTGCGAATCCTCTTCCTCGCCGATCGGGGTCTCGAGGCTGACCGGCTCCTGCGAGACCTTGAGGATCTCGCGGACCTTCTCCGGGGTCAGATCCATCTCGTGCGCGATCTCTTCCGGGGTCGGCTCGCGGCCGAGGTCCTGGAGCAGCTGGCGCTGGATACGGATCAGCTTGTTGATCGTCTCGACCATGTGCACCGGGATGCGGATGGTGCGCGCCTGGTCGGCGATGGCCCTGGTGATGGCCTGCCGAATCCACCAGGTGGCGTACGTCGAGAACTTGTAGCCCTTGGTGTAGTCGAACTTCTCCACCGCGCGGATCAGGCCGAGATTGCCCTCTTGGATCAGGTCCAGGAAGAGCATGCCGCGACCCACATAACGCTTGGCGATCGACACCACCAGACGAAGGTTTGCCTCCACCAGCTTGCGCTTGGCGATCTGACCATCGCGCTCGATGGCCTCGAGCTCGCGCCGCAGCTTGTCGGGAACCTTCTTGGTGGTGGTGGCCACCTTCTCGGAAGCAAAAAGGCCGGCCTCGATGCGCTTGGCGAGGTCGACCTCTTCTTCTGCCGTGAGCAGCGGAACTTTGCCGATTTCCTTCAGGTACATCCGTACCGGGTCGGAGGTCGGGGTCTTGAGCGCGAGCTCTTCTTCTTGCTTGCGGCGTACGCGGGTGCTCTCGGCGTCGTCCTCGAGGCTGTCTTCGGAAGTGGTGTCGACGATCTCGACACCGGCGTCGTTCAGCGCCTTGAGAATGCCGTCCATCTGCTCGGGCGGGATCTCCGCGGCAACCATCGCCGCACTGACATCCTCCGACGTGACAAAACCGGCCTCTTTGCCTTTGGCGATGAGGTCATTGACCTCGTCCTCCTGCGGCAAGACGGTTGGGGTCATGACTGGCGTTTCGTCATCTCCTCAGTCTGGCCTGGCCTCACGCAGGCGGCGGGTGTGACCTACAGCATGTGTATCCCAGACTACGGCGTCTTTGCCTAATCAGAGGCCCGCAGCTGGCGCTTTAACCCTTCCAGCGCCATCAACTCTCCAAACACGCGGTTGTAACCCTCTGTCTCCACCGGATTCATCCGCTGTAACTGCGCCTTGAGGCTCACCACGCGTCGCGTGACGTCGAACTCCTGCAGCCGGGTGACCCACTGCCGCACATAGCTCTCCTCGTCGTCGCCGACATAGCGCAGCGATTCGACAGCGAGCGCGAGCAGCAGGCTGCGGGCCTCGTCGTCAGCACAGGCGTCGCTCACCCGGCCGACCCAGCTGCCGGCACCTGTCGCCGACTGGGTGCCGCCCGCGGCGACGATGGCAGCGAAGACAGCCCGGTGTTCGGGGAAGGTGAAGTGGCCGGGGTCGAGGGCGTCGAACGCCGGACCACACAGGCCGGGCCGCTGCAGCGCAGCCTTGAGCGCCTCCCGCTCGGCCGCGTGAGCGCGCTCGTCCGGACGGCCCTGACCGGCCGGACCGCCTTGTCGCCTGGGCGGCCGGGCCTGGCTACGCGTCGGGTCGCCGGAAAGCTCGCGGACGCGCTCCAGCACGGGGTCCGGGGTCGGCATGCCGATCCAGCCCGAAAGGCGTCTGGCGTACTCGTCGCGTAGCGCCCAGTCTTTGATCTGCGCCACCAGCGGGGCCGACGAACGGAGCGCGGCCACCTGCCCCTCCGCGGTGTCGAGGTTGTACTCCGTCAGCGCGCTCCGGATGGCGAATTCCACCAGCGGCACCCGGTTAGCCACCAGATCGCGAACGGCGGCGTCGCCCTCCTGCTGCCGCAGCTCGCACGGGTCACGGCCGCCGGGCTCGATCGCTACAAAGGTCTGGGCCACGAAATGCTGGTCGAAAGCCAGCGCTTTGCGGGCAGCTGCCTGCCCGGCCGCGTCGCCGTCGAAGGTGAAGATGACCTCAGACCGGTGCGCGTCCTGGTCGTGCAGGAGCCGGCGCAGCAGTTTGACGTGTTCTTCGCCGAAGGCGGTCCCGCACGAAGCGACCGCGGTCTCCACGCCTGCCAGGTGGCAGGCCATCACGTCGGTATAACCCTCGACGACCACAGCCTGGTAGCGCTGCGCGATCGCGCGCCTGGCCAGGTCCATGCCGTAGAGCACCCCGGACTTGTGAAAGAGCAGAGTGTCGCTGGTGTTGAGGTATTTGGCCTGACTCTGGTCGTCGTCATAGAGCCGACGGGCGCCGAAGCCGACCACATCACCCGCCGGATCACGGATCGGCCACAGCAGCCGACGATGGAAGCGATCGATCGGAGTGCCCCGCGAGCTCTGCCGGGAAAGCCCGCAATCGATGAGCTCGTCGACCGTGAAACCCCGTCCCCGCAAATGCGTGGTGAGCGCATCCCACCCGCCGGCGCGTAACCGACCCCGAAGTGCTTTGCCGCCGCGGCATCGAAGCCGCGCTCAGCCAAGAATTCGCGAGCGGCCAGTGCATCAGGGGTGCTGAGCTGCTCCTCGTAGAACGAGGCGGCCTCTTTGTTGGCCTCGATGTGGCGCATCCGCTTGCCGGGCTCGCGGTTGGCCGCCGCGGTGCCGCCCTCGTACGTGAGCGTAATGCCCAGCTGGCGAGCGAGCCGCTCGATCGCCTCCGGAAAGGTGAGGCCCTCCACCTTCTCGACGAACTTGATCGTGTCGCCGCCCTCGCCACAGCCGAAGCAGTGAAAGTAACCAATGCTGCTATTGACGTTGAAGGACGGCGTCTTCTCGTCATGGAAGGGACAGAGCCCCTTCAGCCGCCCCGCGCCGGCCGGGCGCAGCGCGACATGCGACCCGATGATCTCCTCGATCGAGACGCGCTCCCGTACGGCGTTAATGCTCGCGTCGCTGATGCGACCGGCCACCCGGTCCTCCCTGCACTCGCCGCCCGGGAAAGACGCGATCGATGCGCTGGCGGCGTCCCAACTCTATGTGCGCGCACCGACAGAAAAACAACCCTGCGCGGGGTCAGCTCACAGGGTCAATGGCAGCGCGGGCGAACCACCCCGCACCAGCCGCGCATGCCATCGCACCGCCGACAGATCGGTGAGGCGGGCCACCTGGTCGACGACGGTCCGCTGCCGCTGGGCATCGTCGGCGGCGGTGTGCCAGGCATCGGCGAGCAGCGGCTCCAAAGTCGCGGGTGCTCCCGCCGCGACGGCCGCTGCCAGCTCACCGAGCAATTCCCGCTGCCGGATCTGCAACGCATGGGCACCGGTGCGCCCCATCACCCAGCGGATAGTGATCGTCTTGAGCACCGCGCACTCGGCTCGCACTTCCTCCGGAACGATCAACGATGCCGAGTAACGCGAAAGCGGCTCGTCGCCGTACTCGGCACGCGTCGCTGAGACTGCTGCCCGAGCCAGCCGGGCGATCAGCTCACTCGTCAACGACTTGAGGGAAGCCATCTGGACGGCGGTGCGGGAAGCGCCGGCCAGCTCGAGCCAGAACGGGGCAGATCGCAAGCGCTGCAGCGCTTCCAGGTCACCGGCGCCCGTCACCTCACGGGACTGCCCGACCAGCTCAGCCCGCTCCCCCGGATCGGCGAGCCGGCCCAGATCGACCAGGCCCGCCCGCACCCCGTCCTCGAGGTCATGCACCGAATACGCCACGTCGTCCGCCCAGTCCATGATCTGGGCCTCGAGGCTGCGGCGACGCTCGAGAGCGCCACGGCGTATCCACTCAAAGACCGGCAGATCATCGGGGTACACGCCGTACTTGACTGGATCACGATCGCTGCGCGGCCAGGGATATTTGCAGGCCGCGTCGAGGGTTGCCCGGGTGAGGTTCAGCCCCGCACCAACA
This sequence comes from uncultured Actinomycetota bacterium, assembly GCA_963839015.1. Classification (GTDB taxonomy): domain Bacteria; phylum Actinomycetota; class Actinomycetes; order Frankiales; family Frankiaceae; genus DATAZK01. The sequence goes on from CAWITL010000009.1 coordinate 1,010,358, forward strand.
ATCTTAGTCTCCAGCCGGGTCAGCTCGCGCAGGCTCTGGGCATTGCCCTCAAAGCCGCCGCACTCGCTGGCCGCCTCGTCCAGCGCCGCCTCACCGTTGTGACCGAACGGCGGGTGACCGAGATCGTGCGCCAGGCAGGCAGCATCGACAACGTCCGGATCCGCGCCGAGTCGCCCGGCGATCTCGCGGCCGATCTGGGCGCACTCCAGCGAGTGCGTCAGCCGGGTGCGCGGGACGCCGTCCTCAGGCTCCTCGTCGACCCCGACCACTTGCGTCTTGGCGGCCAGCCTGCGCAGCGCTGCCGAATGCAGCACGCGAGCCCGGTCGCGCTCGTACGGACTACGCGCAGCCGGAGTCGCTTTGGCCGGTTCGGCGATCCAGCGTTCGCTCTCCGGGCTGTCCGCGGTCAGCGGGTGTCGCTGCCCGAAGAGTGTTCCAGGATGCTTGCGCGGCCTGCCTCCAAGCGGGCGACCGGCACCCGGAAGGGCGAGCAGGAGACGTAATCAAGCCCGACCTCGTGGAAGAAGTGGACGCTGTCCGGGTCGCCGCCATGCTCGCCGCACACGCCGATCTTGAGCCCCGGCCGCGCTGCGCGGCCCTCATCCGTGGCGATCTGCACCATGCGCCCGATGCCCTCACGGTCGAGGGATTCGAACGGTGAGACGCCGAAGATTCCGAGGTCGAGGTATTGGGAGAAGAACGCCGCTTCGACGTCGTCGCGGGAGAAGCCCCAGCCCATCTGGGTGAGGTCGTTCGTGCCGAAGCTGAAGAATTCGGCC
>CAWITL010000010.1:0-1468576 GCA_963839015.1 uncultured Actinomycetota bacterium
AATATGCTACGCGTCCACTGTGCGGTTCCCGAATTATGGTCGGAAACCGATTAATAATTCTATAGAGTTACGGCGGCTATGGCGAAAGGGAAACGCCCGGCACCATTCCGAACCCGGAAGCTAAGCCTTTCTGCGCCGATGGTACTGCACGGGTTACTGTGTGGGAGAGTAGGTCGCCGCCGGACATCTTTACATGAGCGGGGTCGTCTATGACGACCCCGCTCATGTGTTTATGCCGGTGAATTAAAGAGGGCGAGAATTGGCAATGGCAGACGACCGCGGACGAGAAGCCGAGCGGAAAACGCCGGCCCGTAAGCCAACACGTGCCAGTTCAGGCTCCGCCGGCTCGAAAGGCTCCGCTTACAAAGCCGGGACTTACAGAGGCGCTGCCTCGAGTGCCGGTTCAAAGGCAGGATCGTCTCGCAGACGGGCTGCTGCTGGAGAATCAGGAAGTAGTCGCTCGGATTCCGGTGAGCGGCCCAAGCGTCAATTCGACCGTGATGCCCCGAAGCGGTCCAGCGCCGCTCGCGGTGCACCAGGATCAGGTTCGGGTGCGCGTAGGTCTGACCCACGACGCGATTCAGACCGCTATGGTCCGGGGCCCCGCACCAAACCAGCCGTCGAGGGCGGCGGTACACAGACTCCAACGAGGCCCGCTCGAGGTGGCAGTTCCCAGAGCGCCGGGAATCTTGGCCGCCCACCACGCCCTGATCGTGGGCCCCGCCCTGACCGTCATGCCCGCCCTGATGGTGACTCCCGCCCTAACCGTGACCCGCGGCCTGACAGAGGAACTCGAACTCAAGGAAGCCCAAGGGCTCAGCAAGCCGCGCGTCCGGACCGGGCACAGCGCGCGGAGCGCCCTGCTGGTTTGAGGCAGCAGGGGAACGGAAGGCCCGATCGCGGATGGTCGGATCACGCCAGAGCGGATCAAGGTAGTCGCTCCGCGCCGCGAAAACCTGCCGGCGAACGACCAGCCAGACGGGAGTGGACGCCGCGGCCGGAGAGCGGCGGGCGTCCAGAACGGCAGGAGCGTTCACCCCGATCTGATCGTTCGGAGTGGACCCCACGTCCCTCACAATCGTCGCGTCCGGACTGGACGCCGCGCGAGCGCAGTTCTACCGGTCCGCGAGCCGGGGGTGGCGCGCGCTCGGAAAACACCGGGAGACGGCCCTCCCATCGCGGTGATGGTCCGCGCCGTGAGCACGTCGGCCGGCCGGATCGTCCAGTGTTGCCACGAATCGTCGTACCCGAGCTGCCACCCGGGGTAAGTGGCGACCAGTTGGACCCGGCCATCAAGCGCGAGCTGCGCAGCTTGGCCAAGGCGACCGCTGAGACGGTTGCTGGCCAGTTGGTAGCCGCCGGCACGTTGTTGGAGTCCGACCCGGTGGCTGCGCTGGCTCATGCCCGGGCCGCGAGGCGGGTCGCCTCTCGGGTCGCGTCGGTGCGGGAGGCCGCTGGCCTGGCGGCGTACGCCGCAGGGGAGTATGCCGAGGCGCTGGCCGAGCTTCGGGCACATCGGCGCATGACCGGGGCCAGCCACCAGTTGCCCGTGATGGCGGACTGCGAACGGGCTTTGGGTCGGCCCGCGAAGGCGTTGTCACTGTTGGAGGAGGCGCCGCTGGCTGAGCTCCCGGCGGCCGCCCGGGCAGAGTTGCTCCTGGTCCGCAGCGGCGCGCATCGCGATCTTGGAGAGGCGCAGCAGGCGCTGGCCGTCCTGGAGGTCGGAGAGCTCGACAGCCCCACCATCAAGCCCTGGACGATCCGGCTTTGGTACGGATATGCCGAGGCGCTGATCGCCGTAGGCCGTGACGAGGAAGCCAAGGAATGGTTTGCCGCAGTGGCGGCAGTCGATGACGGCGAGACCGACGCGGATGAGCGGATGGGCGCTTCAGCTGAAGAGGCGCCAGCGATGCCGGAGTTCGAGACTGACTGATCGCGTCCACAGATGTGGCGGCCGGCTATTGGTGACGCCCTGACGCCGCCAAACTTTCGGCATGCCTACAGACCTGCAGTTCTTCGCACCTGATGCCACTCCACCCGAGCCGGCTGATCCAGCTCTGATCGACGAGGAGCCCGATCTCAACGCGGTTTTCCTATCCGGGCAGCTCACCGAGCCAGGCGAAGAGCGGGACCTGGCCGGGGGCGTCAAGGTTGTCCGTTGGACCTTGCGGGTGCCACGCGGGGCCGGCCGGGTCGGCAGCGACCTCATCGACTGCCTCGCCGTGGATCCTGAGCTCCAGCAGCGCGCGCTGGCATGGCCTGCCGGAAGTGCGCTCGCCGTGGAGGGAGCCATCCGAAGGCGCTTTTTCCGGACGGGTGGGCGAACGACCACCCGGGTTGAGGTCGAAGTCCATCTCGTTACCGAGCTGCCAACTGACGTGGGCGATGCCGAGGGCGCCCAGCCCGAGACCTAACTCCATGGGCAATCGGCTAGGTCAGTCGCTCTCCAGCAGCCGGATGAGCAGCCCGGTGCGCGGTTTGGGGGTGAAAAGCGTCGACTTGCGCGGCATCCTGTCGCCGGCTGCGGCGACGGCGGCGACGGCCTCGACCGGTGTCGCGTTCAGCAGTAGCGCGGTGCCTGAGGTGCCGGCGGCGGCCAGCGTCGAGGTCAGGTCGTGCTTGAAGTCGACGACCTCGACGGTGTCTTGCAGCCCCCACAGCTGTCGGATCAGCAGATAGTGAGCGAGGGAGACGTCCAGGGCCCGCCACGCTGCAGATCGGTCCGCCGGAAGTGCGGCTGCGGCGGCTTTGGGATCAGGGTCAGTCAGGATCCAGGCGTGGTTCGCGTCGGCCAGGGCGAATGCCGGACCCTGCGCGCCGGCCTTCGCCAGGGTTGCCAGCAGCTCGTCGCCCTGATCGGAGGTGGGAGTCACCCGGAACGCGGCAGCGGCCCTAGCAGCGGCGTCGGCCGCCGCGAGGCCGGGAACGACGCGATGGATCGGATGCACCTGGGGCCCGAAGACGCTCGTATCGACCAGCAAGGTGAGCCCGTAGTCCCATGGCCCGTCACCCGACCCGTCCGCGCGCCGCGTCTCCTGATACTGCAGGTAATTCGCGTAGCGGTGATGCCCGTCGGCGATGGTCGCCCGCCGCCGGATCAGGTCGGCGGCGATCGCGTCGAGCTCGGTCGGGTCGTCGATCGCCCAGATTCGATGGCGTATTCCGTCGCGTGTTGTGGTGTCGATGATCGGGACGCGCTGGTCGGCCGAAGCGACCAGCGCTGAGGCCGCGCCGCCGCCTTCATAGACCAGGAAAATCGGTTCCAGGTTGGCCTCGGTCGCTGCGGTTAAGGCAAGTCGGTCGCTCACCGGGCCGGCCATGGTGTCTTCGTGCGGCAGGACGATGCGGGCATCCGCGCGGGCGAGCCCCACGGCGCCGACCAACCCGCGTTGCACATGCCCTTCCGCCGATTCCTCATAGACGTAGACCGCCGCGGCCGCATCGCGCTGAAGGGCGCCGTCAGCCCGCCAGCTCGTGAGCTGACGCGCCGCGACCTGGTAGCGGCTTGTGCCGTCGGCTCCCTCCTGCGGGAGGATCAGTCGGACGACGTTACGGGGGTCGCGGGCAAGTAGTTCCGCTCGCTCTGCCTCGTCCACGACGTCGTACGGTGGGCTGGTGACCGCGGCCAGCGCGGGTCCGTCCACTGCGTAGCGCAGTGCACGAAATGGTCGCAGCACGAGCCCGGGTGGCACCGGGACATCCGAGTCGGGTCGCGAGGGCATGTCGGGATCGTAGGTGGCGATCCGATGGCCGTGGGGAGGACCATCCGTTGGCCGACTTCGCAGATTCGCCATCTGCACGCGACCGCTCCGACGGTGGCGACACCGTCAACACCGGAAGCGGCCCGCCAACGGCTCCGGCGGGAGACGTTTACGACTGGTACGTACGTGGTCGCGATCTGCTGGCCGGCGGCGACGCGGCCGCGGCTGTCCAGTTGCTCACGCGTGCCGTTGCCGCCGAGCCGGCAGCGCGAAGTGCACGCGAGATGCTGGCGCGGGCGCAATTCGATGCTCGTCAATACGCCGACGCCCAAGCGAATTTCACTCAACTCGTCGAGAGTGACCCGGCAGATCACTACGCCCACTTCGGCCTGGGGCTGGCGGCGCGAAAGGTCGGGGACATCGCTACCGCGGTTGAGCATCTGGCCCTCGCGGCGGCGATGAGGCCCGATCTGAGCCGTTACGCCCGAGAGCTCCAGGAAGCCCGCGCCGTGGCCGCACGCAAGGCCCGTCACTGACGTGGCCGGCACCATCGACCACGGCAGGACGTGACGTGCAGGGAACCGACCGGCCGCTGGCCGAGATCTTCGACGTGGCGCTGCTGGACCTCGACGGCGTGGTCTACCGGGGTCAGCAGCCAGTCATCCACGCCGCCGACGCCCTGGCGGAGGCGCGCCGCCTCGGCATGCGGCTGGCGTTCGTCACGAACAACGCGCTGCGTCCCCCTGATGAAGTAGCCCGCCGGATCAACGCCGCCGGAGTGGCCGCCGAGCCCGGTGAGGTGGCTACCTCGGCGCAGGCGGCGGCCAGGTTGCTGGGCGAGCAGCTTCCCGCTGGGAGCCGGGTGCTCGTCGCCGGCGGTGCCGGGCTCCGGCAGGCGGTGAGTGAGCGCGGGCTGGTCGTGGTCAGCAGCGCCGACGACGAGCCGGCCGCCGTCGTTTCCGGATACGACCCCGAGATCACCTACGGACGGCTTGCCGAGGCGGTCCTGGCGATCTTTCACGGAGCGATCTGGGTGGCCAGCAATACCGACGTAACGGTGCCGACCGAGCGTGGCCTGCTGCCGGGAGCTGGCGCGCTGGTGGCATTCATCGCTGCGGCGACGAAAGCGCAACCTCAGGTGGCGGGCAAGCCGGAGCGTGCCCTTCACGAGGAGGCGACAAGCCGCAGCGGTGCCAAGCACCCGATCGTCGTCGGTGACCGTCTCGACACCGATATCGAAGGTGCCAACGGCGTCGGAGCACCCTCATTGCTGGTGCTCACCGGAGTCGCCACCCTGGCCGAGCTGATCGGGGCCAGGGCTGATCAGCGGCCGACATATCTGGGCGCCGACCTTCGGGCGCTCCTTGATCCGGCGCCGACGGTGACGCGCGAAGGCGTCGCCGTCCGCTGCGGAGGATGGACCTGCTCCTCGGTGGACTCGAAGCTGCAATGGGCGGGGGGCAACCGCCCGGATGACGATGGCTTGGATGCATTTCGGGCGGGAGCGAGCCTGTGGTGGACGCTGGCCGATTCCGGGCAACGTCCGCAGGGGGTCCAGGGACCGGTGCCACCCGGCTGCGCCGTGTTCGAAGAGGTGGCCAGCGCCGAAGGCAGCTAGAGGATCGCCCTCAGCCGGATCATGTCGAGCACGCTGGCTTCTATTTTGAGCTTTCCTTCTGCCCAGGCGTGCGAGACGGGCAACTCTCCTTTGGTCACCGCGAGCAGCACGTCGCTGGAGATGGTGAGGCGAATCTGCGCGTTGTCGAGAGGCTTGTTGCGGATGTCGCTGAGCGCGCCGCTGGAGAGCCGGCCCGAAAAAGTGGTGTCGAGGTCGGGGATCCGGCAGGTCACTGTTCGATCCGGCGCGTGGCGCTTTTTGAGTGAATCGTCAACACCGTCGAGGCGTTTGGCGAGGCCGTGCAACGCAGCCTCGCACTCCTTCTTGGTGGCCATGTCAGCAGCGAGTCTGCCATTTCGCCACCTCTTTGCGCCCGCCGCCTGTGGGTAGGGAGCGCCACCCGGTGCGAGTCGAAGGTCTGCAGTGCGCCGCGATCGAGATAGCGTTCGCCCATCATGCTGGCCAAACGCGGCCGGCAGTCAGAGGGGAGACCCCGCGATGTTCGACGCGATCAAGAACTACCTCGCGTTGGCCAACGGCCTCACCGAGGTGACCCGGCAGCGCGCGCTCTCGGCGGCCAAGGCGCTGGTCACATCCGGAGAGGCGACCGCGGAGCAGGTCACCAACCTGGCGGACGATCTGTTGACGACCAGCCGCAACAATCGAGACACGGTCGTGGCCCTCATCCGTTACGAGATCGATCGTGCCCTGGTCAGGCTTGGTCTGGCGACGTCGGAGGAGATCGCCGCGCTCGTGCAACGCATCGACTCACTCTCCGCGGCCGTGGAAGACCTGCAGGCGCCGCCGGCCCCCGCGAAGGCGAAGGCACCCAAAACGCCGTCGTCGGCGACCGCCTCTTCCGAGCCGCCGGCCGGCACTCCGGGTCGGCCGACCAAGCGCGCGACGAAGGCGGCGCGCAAGGCCCCGGCAAAGCGATCGCCCGCCAAGCGCGCTCCGGCCAAACGAGTTGCGGGCGGCACCAGCCCAGGAGCGTCCTCCTCGGAAGCGTCGCCGCGTGAGGCCGCCGGCGAACCTGACACGACGGGAGAAGCCTCATGACCAGCGCCGCCGAGTCACCCCAAGCCGAAGCCGCCACCTCCGAAGCCGCCACCTCCGAACGGCCGAGCCGCCAGGAGGAAGCAGACCCGCTGACGCGTGCCGAGTTCATCTTGAGGTCGATCGACACGCTCGCCCCGGAACGCCACCCCGAGGCCTTTTCAACCTTCGATGAGCTGCTGCGCGAGGCATTGGACTCGCCTCCGCACGTCAGCCCGGGCTGAGCGTTCCGCAGTGCCCGTCCGCGTCCGGCTGGACCGGGAACTGGTCCGCCGTGGCATGCTGCCCAGCCGCGAGCAGGCGCTGGCTGCGATCGCCGCCGGACGGGTACGCGTCAGCGGCCAGACCGCGCTCAAGGCGGCGCGTGGAGTGGCAAATGATGAGCCCATCGAGCTCAGCCAGGGAGACGATCCGGGCTACGCGTCGCGCGGCGGCTACAAGCTCTCCGGGGCCTTTGCTGCTTTCGCGGACGCCGAGCCGCCGCTGCGCGTGCAAGGTCGACGCTGCCTGGACGCCGGCGCCTCGACGGGAGGGTTTACCGACGTCCTGTTGCGTGCCGGCGCGGCCAGCGTCGTCGCGGTCGATGTCGGCTACGGCCAGCTCGTCTGGCGGCTGCAGAACGACGAGCGCGTCAGGGTGCTCGACCGTACTAACGTCAGGCATCTGAGCCCGCAGGACGTGGGGGGCGCGGTCGAATTGCTGGTCGCCGATCTCTCGTTCATCTCCTTGAGGTTGGTGCTGCCAGCGCTGGCCGGGTGTGTGATCGCGCATGGAGATCTGGTGCTGCTGGTGAAGCCACAGTTCGAGGTTGGGCGCGGCGAGGTCGGCAAGGGCGGTGTCGTGCGCGACCCCGACGCGCACGCGGGAGCGATTCGCGGGGTGGCAGAAGTTGCCGCGAGTCTCGGGCTCGGAGTCCGGGGTCTGGTGCGCAGCTCGCTTCCCGGTCCGGCAGGCAATCTTGAGTACGTGCTGTGGCTGTCCGACACCGGGTCGCCGCTCGACGAATCGCAGCTTCGGAGGGCGACGACCCTGGCTGCCGCCCCGCCCGCTGAGGACGCCGAATGACGCGCGAGGTACTGGTCGTCGCTCACCCCCGCCGGACCGAGGTGCAGGAGAGCGTTCAGCAGGTCCTGGACATGCTCAACGCCGCTTCGATGTCACCGCGGGTGTTGGCTGATGAGGCGGGCGCGCTCGATCTGGCCTGCTCCCGCGTGGTGGAGGCCGATGACCAAGCCGCCGCCGGGGTCGAGCTCGTGCTGGTACTGGGGGGTGACGGGAGCCTGCTGCGCGGCGCAGAGCTGGCCCGGCCGCACGGCGCCCCACTGCTGGGCGTGAACCTCGGTCATGTCGGCTTTCTGGCCGAAGCCGAGCCGGATGCGTTGCCATCGGTTGTCGAGCGGATCGTGGCCCGCGACTACGACGTCGAGGAACGTATGACCATCGACGTGGCGCTGCGCATTGGCGGCCAGCTGGAGTGGGCCGGCTGGGCTCTCAACGAGGTCGCGCTGGAAAAAGGGCTGCGTGGCCGGATGGTCGAATGCATCCTGGAAATCGAGGGAAGACCGTTGTCGCGTTGGGCTTGTGACGGGGTCGTGTGCGCCACCCCCACCGGCTCGACGGCCTATGCGTTCAGCGCGGGTGGGCCGATCGTGTGGCCCGAGGTCGAGGCGCTGCTGGTGGTCCCGATCAGCGCCCACGCCCTGTTCGCGAGGCCACTGGTCGTGAGCACGCGTGCCACGGTCGCGTTGGAGATCGTGTCCGGCACCGCTGACGCCGTGCTCTCTTGCGATGGCCGCAGAACCGTTTTCGTCCCGGCAGGCGCCAGGCTCGAGGTGACGGCGGGAAAAACGCCGGTGCGCCTCGCCCGGGTTCACCCCGGACCCTTCACCGACCGGTTGGTCCGCAAATTCGATCTTCCCGTGGCTGGTTGGCGCGGCAGTTCGCGAAATGGTGGACGACTGCCGTAGACTCGTACACATGTTCGATGAGGTACGCATCTGCGCACTCGGTTCGATCGACGAGGCCGTGCTGGAGTTGCATCCTGGCCTGACCGTTCTCAGCGGTGAGACCGGTGCCGGAAAGAGCAGCGTCGTCAAGGCGTTCGGCCTGCTTGCCGGTGGCCGGGCTGATGCCGGCAATATTCGCAGCGGTCGGGCGAGTTGCGCGGTGGAGGCCCGCCTCACGGTCGACCCAGCAGGTCCGGTGGCAGCCCATGTCCGCGAGGCCGGTGGTGAGCTGGAGGGCTCGACCCTGCTGGTGGCCCGTACGGTGTCCGCCGACGGCCGGTCGCGGGCTTTCGTCGGGGGCCGGGCGGTACCAGCCGGCATGTTGGCCGAGCTTGTCGGCGGAATGCTGGCCCTGCACGGTCAGAGCAGCCAGCTCCAGCTGCGCCATTCAGGTGCTCAGCGCGCCGTGCTCGACCGCTACGCCGGCAGGCCGGTGCTTGAGCCCCTCGCCGCCTTTCACGCGGCCCGCGAGCTGTGGGCCGGCGCCCGTCGCGAGCTGGTCGAGCTGCGGGCACTCGAGGGTGAGCGCCTCCGGGAGATCGAACTGTTGAGACTGGGTCTGGCTGACGTCGAGCGGGTCGCGCCCCTGCCCGGTGAGGATCTGGCTCTGCAACGCGAGCTGGACAGGCTGGGCGCTGCGGACGAGCTGCGGTATGCCAGCGAGACGGCCCGGGCCTCGATCACCGGCGACGGAGACCGTGCTGGCGCGGATGAGGGGGGTGCCCTGACCGCTCTTGCCTTCGCGTCCCGAGCGCTGGAAGGCGCCGCTGACAGCGATCCCGAGCTGCGGGCTCTGGCGGTCCGGGTTCACGAGATCGCCGTTCTGACGCGTGAGCTGTCCGGTGATCTCGCGTCCTATGCCGCGGGTGTCGATGACGATCCGCAACGCCTTTCCGTTGCCCAGGAGCGGCGCGCCGAGCTCAACCGGCTGTGCCGTCCGCACAACGCCGGCGTCGACGGGGTCCTGCTGTGGGCAGACCAAGCTAGCCGCCGGCTGCAGGCGCTGGATGCCGGCAGCGAGAGGGGCACCGAGCTCGACGCCATTGAACGGCAGGCGGCCGAGGAGATGCTCGAGCTCGCAGGCAGGCTGAGCGTCGCCCGGGCTGCGGCGGCTTCCCGTCTTGCGCGCCGGGTCACCGCCGAGCTCGCCGCGTTGTCGATGATGTCCGCCCGGCTCGAAGTCGGCCTGGTGAGCTCCCTTCCCTCGCCGGACTCGAGCGGAGCCACTGTCAGTGAGCTGGCGGCCATGCTGGGCGCCGATGGCGGTGACGAGGTCGAGCTGCTCTTTTCGCCGGGTGATGGCCTCGGCGCGCGTCCGCTGGCCCGCAGCGCCTCCGGCGGCGAGTTGTCGCGGGTGGTGCTTGCGCTCGAGGTGGTGCTCGCCGCCGGTCTGGGGCCGGCCAGCATGATCTTCGACGAGGTCGACGCGGGCATCGGAGGCGAAGCGGCACTTGAGGTGGGACGCCGTTTGGCGCTCCTTGGTCGCAGCCGCCAGGTCATCTGCGTCACCCACCTGCCCCAGGTCGCGGCGTTCGCTGACCGCCACTTGCTCGTGGCCAAGGGGGGCAAGCGCGCAGATCGCCGCAGTGGCGTCCAGGTGCTCGACCGGCAGGGGCGGGTTCGCGAGCTTTCCCGCATGCTCGCGGGAGTCGCTGACAGCGAATTGGCGAGGGGTCATGCGGCGGAATTGCTCGAGGCAGCAGCGGCCTCCACCGCGATGGCGATGAACGCGACCACGAGCGAGGCGGTGAAGACGGTCGCTGGCGCGGCGGAGATCCGGCCGCGCCGCCGGCCCGCTCCACGTCGGTCAGCTGTTCCGGCGGCTCGCGGTGGGGCCCCGTCGCGGGTGGCCCTGTCCGCGGCTCGGTCATCCGGGTGACGTTCGGCCTGTCGCGGTGCGTTAGCTCCGCCCTGCGATCACATGGACGTACTATGAGATTCCGTGGAGAGTCCGGGTTTCCGGACCCCGTTCGAGCGTGATCCACGGGAGGCCGTAGTGGTCCAGGCGCATGTGGTACGCCACATCTTCGTCACCGGAGGCGTCGCCTCCAGCCTCGGCAAGGGACTGACGGCCTCGAGCCTCGGGATGTTGCTCAAGGCGCGTGGCCTACGGGTCACCATGCAGAAGCTGGACCCGTATCTCAACGTCGATCCGGGCACCATGAATCCGTTTCAGCACGGCGAGGTCTACGTCACCGACGACGGCGCCGAGACCGATCTCGACGTCGGCCACTACGAGCGATTCCTGTCCACCGATCTGCCGGGAACGTCGAACGTCACGACCGGACAGGTCTACAGCGCGGTCATCGCCCGGGAGCGTCGCGGCGGCTATCTGGGGGAGACCGTCCAGGTCGTTCCCCACGTCACGGACGAGATCAAGGCCAGGATTCGGGCCTTGGCGACCGACGACGTCGATTGCGTCATCACCGAGGTCGGCGGCACCGTGGGCGACATCGAGTCACTTCCCTTTCTGGAAGCGATTCGGCAGGTGCGCTTCGAGGTCGGCCGCGAACACTGCCTGTTCGTCCATGTCAGCCTGGTCCCCTACATCGCACCGTCGGGGGAGCTGAAGACCAAGCCGACCCAGCACTCCGTCGCCGCCCTGCGGCAAGTGGGTATCCAGCCTGATGCGCTGGTGTGCCGGTCAGACCGGGCGCTTCCCGATTCCCTCAAGCGCAAGATCGCGTTGTCGTGCGACGTCGATCTGGAAGCCGTCGCGGCTGCGGCCGATGCCGCGAGCATCTACGACATCCCCAAGGTGTTGCACAAGGAGGGCCTGGACGCCTACGTCGTCCGGCGCCTCGGGCTGGCATTCCGCGATGTGGACTGGACCGAATGGGATGTCTTGCTGCAGCGGGTCCACCACCCGACCACGTCGATCACCGTGGCACTCGTCGGCAAATACATCGACCTGCCCGACGCCTATCTGTCCGTCACTGAGGCGTTGCGGGCCGGCGGCGTGGCCAACGACACCAAAGTCAACATCCGCTGGGTCACCTCGGACGACTGCACTACTCCCGAGCAGACCCTCAAGGCGCTGGATGGCGTCGACGGGGTCCTCGTGCCGGGAGGGTTCGGGATTCGTGGGATCGAGGGCAAGGTCGCGGCCTTGCGCTGGGCGCGCGAAAACGAGATCCCGGCGCTCGGCCTGTGCCTGGGGCTGCAGTGCATGGTCATCGACGTCGCGCGAAACCTCGCCGGACTCGACGGAGCCAGCAGCGCCGAGTTCGATCCGGAGACCCCTTATCCGGTGATTGCCACGATGGCTGATCAGCTCGGCGTCATCGCAGGTGAAGCCGACATGGGCGGCACCATGCGGCTCGGCTCTTACCCGGCGAAGCTGGAGGCGGGCAGCTTGGCCGCACGTGCTTACGGCAAGCTGCTGGTCGCTGACCGTCACCGTCACCGGTATGAGGTCAACAACTCCTACCGTGAGCGTCTGGTCGCCGCCGGGTTGCGCTTTTCGGGCACCTCGCCCGACGGGCATCTGGTCGAGGTCGTGGAACTCCCGCCGGAGACGCATCCGTTTTATGTGGGCACCCAGGCTCACCCTGAGTTCACCTCGCGTCCGACTCACGCGCATCCGCTCTTTCGGGCATTCATTGCCGCCGGCGTGGCCCATAGCGAGTCCAAGCTGCTGGATCTCGTCGCGCACTGAGAGGCCTATTCGAAGCCTTCCGGCGGTCCGATGGTGGCGCCTTCCGGACCGAAGCGCCTCACGTACTCGGGGTGCACGCTCTTCCAGTCGTTGCTCTCGGGCCGCAGCTCCGGCGGCTGTTCGCTGAGGGTGGCCTCGAGGTCGTCGAGGCAGACGTGCCAGCCCGCGGCGTCGCGGGCGGCCTTGCCTCGTTCGTCAAGGGTGTCGTAGAGCGTGAGGCGGGTCGCGCTGCTTTCCGCGTTGGTCGGCTCCAACTCGATACGTATCCGGTCGGGGCCCCACATGAATTCCATCAATCGCGGCTCGTCGTAGGCGATCATCGTTCCCTCGAACGGAGGCGCCTGGTTCTCCCGGAAGCGGAACGTCAGCGGCGAGCCCTCGTGCCGCGCACCGTCGATCGTCGTCGGAAACCAGGATTCGAGCTCCGTCGGATCGGTGATCGCCCGCCACACTCTTGCTGGCGAGTGGGCCAGCACGCGCACGAAGCGCAGTCGCCACCCCTGTCGGGTGTCTTCGACGTCCCCAAGCCGCGTGGGCGGGACGGCATCGATGTGGTCTTCCATCGCGGTTCCTCGTGTCATTCGGAGTGGGCGGTGTCGGCGGTGTCGGGGCTGGCGATTTCGGGGTGGGCGGCAAGGTGGCGCTCGAGATCGTCCAGGCTGCGAGCCCACATCTGCCGGTACGGCTGGAGCCAACGGTCGAGCTCCTGCAGCGGCTCCGGACGGATCCGGTAAACGCGATGCTGGCCGTCGATGCGGGCCTGGACGAGGCCGGCATCGCGCAGCACTCGCAGGTGTTTGGAGACAGCCGGCTGACTCAGGGTCAAAGCGTCGACGAGAGCGCCGACCGGTTGCTCGGCCTCGCGCAACAGGTCAAGGATGTCTCGCCGCCGCGGCTCAGCGAGGACGTCGAACGGGCTCACCCGGCGAAGTATGCCCCACTAGGCATATGCCTGGCAAGGCATGCATTCAAGGCTGGAAGTCTCCTGCGGTCACCCGCATGAAACGCTCTGAAGGTGAGTCACGCGTACGAGGTCAAGAGCAGCGAGCCCATCTTCGACGGCGCGGTCATCAAGGTCCGGCGAGACCTGGTGACGATGCCGGGTGGACGCGAGGCGCTGCGAGACATCGTTTCTCATCCCGGCGCGGTCGGCGTCGTCGCGTACGACCCCGACGGACGCATCCTTTTGTTGCTGCAGTACCGGCACGCGGTCCGCGGCCGGCTGTGGGAGTTGCCCGCCGGCCTACTTGACGCGCCGGGCGAGCCCGCCTCGACGGCAGCTAAGCGGGAACTTGCCGAAGAAGCCGGCCTGGCAGCGGCCCGGTGGGACACCCTGGTGGACACCCACACCTCGCCTGGCATGAGCGATGAGGCCATCCGCATCTTCCTGGCGAGGGGGATCACTGAGGTCGTCGACGGCTACGAGCGGGTCGACGAAGAGGCTGATCTCGAACTGCAGTGGGTGCCGCTCGACGACGCGGTCGATCGGGTCATGGGCGGTGAGATCACCAATGCCATGGCGGTGGCCGGCATCCTGGCAGCGGCCCATGCCCGCGGCAGCGGCTTCAGCCTGTTGCGGCCCGCTGACGCACCATGGGCGGCCCGTCCCGATCATGCCGGCTGACGCCCAGTGATCACCATGCTGCTCGCAGATCCGCAGGAGATGGTTGCCGAGAGCCTTCGCTTGGCCCTTGATGGCGCTCCTGACCTGCGTGTGGCCGGGGTGGCCACAACTCTGGAAGCTCTCGAGCTGCTGGCCGCCATCCGGGAGGTCGATGTCGTACTTCTTGACCAGCGGCTCTCCGACGTCGGGGTCGCGGCGTGTGTACAGCGGGTGCGGGCCGTCAGTACGGGCAGTCGAGTGCTCATGCTGACCGCCAGCCCGAATGAGGCCGCGGCGGTCGTCGCCCTTGAAGCCGGCTGCGCTGGCGTGGTGCCCAAGACTCTTTCGCTGGACGATCTCGTGACGGCGGTGCGAGCGGCCGCCAGCGGACAACTGCGGCTGGATTCGGACATGCTGGCCCGCCTGGTTCCGCGGCTGTCGCGTTCCTACCGTGCGCCGGGCGCTGATCTGACCCTTCGCGAACGTGAGGTACTGCGTCTGGTGGCCGACGGGCTTTCCACGTCAGACATGGCCGGCAGGCTCTTCGTCAGTCCGAATACGGTCCGTAACCACGTGCAAAGCGTGTTGGTGAAGCTGGGCGCGCACTCGAAGCTGGAAGCCGTGGTCATCGCTACCCGCAGCGGCCTGCTGGAGTAGGCCCGTGAGTGGGCCCCGGCCCCATCTCTAGTGCAAACGCACTAGAAGAAGTTGGCGCAACGGAATCGTTCCAGCCGTCCCCAGCGGAGCAGAAACATGACATAACCGCGGGACCAGTTTGCCCAACCGGGCCTACGCCTCCGCGGCGCTTGGGAGGGACTGGGATGCGTTCTCTGCGAGTAGCGGCTTCTTGGCAGCAGGGCATCCCCGAGCCAGGTCAGGACCCGAACGCAGGTGCGTGGCGGTTCCTTGCGGCCTGCGCCGACTACGACCCCGATCTGTTCTTTCCGATCGGAAGCAGCGGGCCGGCCTTACGCCAGGCCGAGCGGGCCAAGGCTGTCTGCGCCGGTTGCCCGGTCCGCGTCGAATGCCTGGAGTGGGCACAGACCACTGGTCAGACCCACGGGGTCTGGGGCGGACTTGACGAGCACGAGCGGGAAGCGTTGGACGGCCAGGGCGCCGACCAGCGGGGTCCGGGAGATCTTCACTCGAACGGGGAGATCCTTCCGCAAGCACGCCCGGCATAGGCTGTGGCCGCCGGGCAGCACCCCTCGCTGACGGTCTGACAAATAGCTGCAGCCATAGGAGGAGGTGCCCACGTGGCATCGACTCTGCCAGGCGCGCGCGCCACCCCGCAGGGATACGCGGCCGAAGCCGGCGTGATCACGACGGTTACGAGCGAGGCGGCGGACGCCGTGCGCCGCTACCTGGATCACCTTGCGGTCGAGCGTGGGTTTGCCGCCAACAGCCTCGCGGCCTACCGGCGTGACCTGAGGCGTTATCTGGACTATCTGACGAGCAAGGGCGTGACGAACCTCGCGGCTGTTGGCGATGTGCAGATCGCGGACTTTCTCGCCGCCCTTCGCGCCGGAGACGAAGATCACCCCCCGCTGGCCGCCCCGTCTGCTGCCCGGGCCCTGGTTGCCGTGCGCGGGTTGCACCGTTTCTGCCACCGGGAGGGCGAGCTTCCCGACGACTCCGCCCGCGGCGTGCGCCCTCCAGCCTTGCCGACCCGGCTCCCGAAGGCGCTGCCCGTTCAGCACGTCGAACGTCTGCTGGCCTCCGCCGCCCCGCTCGGTCAGCCTGAATCGCCCGCCGGGTTGCGTTCACAGGCGCTGCTGGAATTGCTGTACGGGACGGGCGCCCGGATCTCCGAAGCGGTCGGACTGGATGTCGACGACGTGGATCTGGAGCAGCGTTCGGTGCTGCTGTCGGGCAAGGGCGGAAAGCAACGGGTGGTCCCGGTCGGGTCCTATGCCGTCGATGCAGTCACGGCGTGGCTGACTCGGGGAAGGCCGGCGCTCTCGCCCAGAGGCCCTGCCCTGTTCGTGAACGCCCGGGGCGGCCGGCTATCTCGGCAGACCGCGTGGACCCTGCTGCGGGCGGCCGCTTACCGAGCGGGAATCCAGTCGAGCGTGTCGCCGCACGTCCTTCGCCACTCCTATGCCACTCACCTGCTCGATGGCGGTGCAGATATCCGCGTGGTGCAGGAGCTGCTCGGTCATGCCTCGGTGACGACGACGCAGGTCTACACGCTCGTCACGGTCGACATGCTGCGCGAGGTGTACGCGTCCTCACACCCGCGGGCGAGGGCGTAAATCCGAGCGTCACCGTCAGCCGCCCGAAAGGTGCCACCCGTCCTCGGCCCGAAAGCCGCCGCTGGCCGCTAGGCTTCGCGTCATATCTGTCCCTGCTCGGAGGCCGCCCCATCATGACCACGGACGTGCCCCAGGATGTGCTGCCCGGGTCGTCGCCCACGCGCGAGAGTGAGCCGGCGGCCAGCCCCAAGCTGGGTCCCACGTTCCGGCCGATGCCGGAGTTTCCGGTGCCGCCGCCGTTGGAAGACCACGGTCCGGCAGCGGTTCTCGCCGTGTGCAACCAGAAGGGCGGGGTCGGCAAGACCACCACCACGATCAATCTCGGTGCCGCGCTGGCCGAGTACGGCCGTCGCGTGCTGCTCGTCGACGTCGATCCCCAGGGCGCGCTGTCTGTCGGGCTCGGGCTGAACCCGATGACGTTCGATCTGACGGTGCACGACCTGCTGCTGCGCAGCGACGTCAACCCCGCCGACGTCGTCACCAAGACGAACGTCGACGGCCTCGATCTGCTGCCGAGCAACATTGACTTGTCTGCCGCCGAGGTCCTGCTGGTAAGTGAGGTGGGGCGCGAGCATGCCCTGGCCCGTTCGCTGAAGCCGCTGCTGGCCAATTACGACATCATCCTGATCGACTGCCAGCCATCCCTTGGCTTGCTGACGGTGAACGCGCTGTCCGCCGCCGACGGCGTTCTGGTGCCGTTGGAGTGCGAGTATTTCGCGCTGCGGGGCGTGGCGCTGCTGCTGCAGACCATCGAGAAGGTGCACGACCGGCTCAACGACCGCCTTGAACTCGCCGGGATCCTGGCGACCATGCACGACGGCCGGACGCTGCACGGTCGCCAGGTGATGGAGCGAGTCGTCGAAGCGTTCCCGGATCACGTCTTTCACACCGTGATCTCCCGGACGGTGCGCTTCCCTGAGACGACGTCCGCCGGCGAGCCCATCACGTCCTACGCCAGCAACTCGCCCGGAGCAGCCTCTTACCGCGCCCTCGCTCGCGAGCTTCTCGCGCGCTGGCCGGCTCGCTGACGCCGTGCTCTTCGTCCTCGACAAGCCGGCTCTGCTGCTCGGCATCATCGCCGCGTTGTATCTCGGAGTCGTCCTCGGCAGCGCCGCGACCGTCCTCACCGCCAGGCTGCTCGGGGATCCGATGGGGCAGCGCCAAGGCAAGCTCTCGCTCAACCCGGTCCGCAACGTGCAGATCTACAGCGCGGTCAGCATGGTGCTCGCCGGCTACGGATGGGCCGAGCAGGTACCCCTGAACGACCGGTGGCGGGCACGCCGGTTTCACGTCGTGGCCTCCGTCCTGGCTCGACCGATCATGTACGCGGTGCTCTCGCTCGGAGCAACGGCGGCCGCCCGCGGGATCTCGGTTCAGCTCTATGGCGTCGTGACGGTCCGCATCCCGGAAGCCGTCGCACTCAACAGCTCCGGCCATACCTCGTTTGCTGGTGCCCTTCTCTTGCAGATGGGTGTCACGTTCGCCGCGCTGTGCGTCATCAGCCTGATCCCGCTGCCGCCCACCGATCTGGGTCGGGTCATCTTCACGCTGGGTGGGAATTCGATCGGCTGGCAGAAATGGCGCTATCAGCTGGAGGAGCGCAACATCGGCCTCGCCATCGTGCTCGCACTCCTGCTGCTGCCGATCGCGTTCACCGGTTTTCCCTCCTGGGTCGGGCAGTTGGCACCGCACCTGGTCCAGGGCTTTGGCTCCATCTTCGGAATCACCGTCCACGTCGCCTCGTCGTGAGCGCGCCTATGACCGGTCCAGCCTCCACTCCTGTGTTCGAAGTCAGCCAGGCCGCGTTCTCGGGTCCCTTCGAGCTGCTGCTCTCGCTGATCGCACGTAAGCAGCTCGATATCACCGAGCTCGCTCTCGCCGAGGTGGCCGACGACTTCGTCGCCTATCTACGAAGCTCCGGGTTCGATCTGGACCGGGCCACTGAATTCCTGGTAGTGGCAGCGACGCTGCTGGACCTCAAGGCGGCTCGGCTGCTGCCGGTAGAGGTCCGGGGCGATGAGGACGAAGACCTGGAGCTGTTGGAAGCCCGGGATCTGCTCTTCGCCCGGCTTATGCAGTACCGGGCCTACAAGCGGGCGGCGGAGCTGCTGGCGGGACTTGATGCGCTGGAGTCTCGGTTCATTCCTCGTCAAGTCTCCCTCGAGGAGCGTTTCGTCGCGGTGCTTCCGGAGATCGTGCTCGACATCGATCTGGCGGCGTTCGCTGCCCTGGCGGCTGTCGTACGCGAGCCCCGGCCGGCGCCGGTTGTTGAGACCGATCATGTGCACGCCCCGCGGGTGGATGTGCGGGCCCACGCCAGGGTGGTCGTCGAACGCCTCCAGATGCTGGGGACGGCGACCTTCACCGTGCTGTGCACCGGATGCACCGAGACTATCGAGGTTGTGGCGCGGTTTCTGGCCCTGCTCGAGCTCGGCCGCGAGGGCCGGGTCAGCTTCGACCAGCCCGTCGCACTGGGGGAGTTGACGGTCCGCTGGGTCGGTACTTCGCACGAACCAGACGGTGTTGACCAGGCATCAGACGTCGATCAATACGAGAATCAGAGCGGCAATGACTGAGCCTTCACCTCCGGATCCCGTCTTCGACCTACCGGTGCGGGCCCAGCTCGAAGCGGTGCTGTTGGTCGCCGAAGAGCCGGTTCCCGTCGTGACGCTGGCGGAACGATTGCTGGTTCCGGTACCGACGGTCGAGCAGACGCTTCGCGAGCTGGCCGCTGAGTATGTCTCGGCAGGACGTGGCTTCGAGCTGCGCGAGGTCGGCGGCGGCTGGCGCTACTACACTGCAGCCGGGGCCGCTGAATACGTCGAGCGTTTCGTGCTCGCCGGACAGACCGCCCGGTTGTCGCAGGCCGCGCTCGAGACCCTGGCGGTCATCGCCTATCAGCAGCCGGTCAGCAGAGGCCGGATTGCTGCCGTTCGAGGCGTGAACGTCGACGGCGTCGTGCGGACTCTGCTCACCCGGAGGCTGATCGACGAGGCCGGTGTCGATCCTGAAGGCGGCGCGATGACGTACCGGACGACCCCGTACTTCCTCGAGAGGCTTGGCTTGCGCGACCTGTCCGAGCTGCCACCTCTCGCGCCCTTATTGCCGGAGGCCGATGAAATTGAGCTCAGCTGACCCACACGACCCCGGCGGTATCCGGTTGCAGAAGGTGCTTGCCGCTGCCGGCCTAGGTTCGCGGCGGCACTGCGAAGGGCTGATCGACGAAGGACGCGTCACTGTCGACGGTAAGCGCATCCGTGAGCAGGGCATCCGCGTCGACCCCGACCGAGCCGTGATCACCGTCGACGGCGACCGGATCGTCACCCGCGTCGATCTGGTCTACCTGGCCTGCCACAAGCCGCGGGGCATGATCTCGGCGATGCGAGACGACCCCAACGCCGGCGACACCAAGGCTGGCAGGCCCCCGGAGCGGCCGACTTTGGCAGACCTCGTCGCCGACCGGCTCGAGCGCGGTGAACGGCTGTTTCACGTCGGGCGCCTCGATCTCGACAGCGAAGGTCTGCTCCTGCTGACCAACGACGGCGAGCTCGGCCACCGACTGGCCCACCCGTCGTACGAGGTTCCGAAGACGTACATGGTTGATGTTCCAGGACCGGTTGGACGCGACATCCTGCGCCAGTTGCGGCAGGGGGTGGAGCTCGATGACGGTCCCGCGAAGGTCGATGCGGTACGCGTCCTGGATGCCGCCGGCTCGCGCGTCCTGCTTGAGGTGGTCATCCACGAAGGGCGCAATCGTGTGGTGCGCCGGCTCATGGACGCGGTGAACCGTCCTGTCAGCCGGCTCGTGCGTACGCAGCTCGGTCCGGTGCAGCTTGGCGCGCTGAAGGCCGGCCGGGTGCGGCACCTGACGATGCATGAGGTGGCCGCTCTCCACAAGCTGGTCGAGCTCTGACCGGTCTCGCCGGTAGGTTGAAATCTCGTGACCAATGACCAGCTCGGCACCGTCGGGATCGTCGGCGCCGGCCTGATCGGCACCAGCATCGGAATGGCGCTTTCTGCCGCTGGAGTGGACGTCGTGCTGCGCGACCGTGACCCCGAGCAGGCAAACCTTGCGGTGGCTCGCAATGCCGGGCGACTCTGGCCCGAGGGCGTGACGGTTGATCACGCCGTCATTGCCGTGCCGCCGCACGCCGTGGCCGGAGTGTTGCTGGACCTGCAGCGCAGCAAGGCAGCCGTCACGGCCAGCGATACGGCGAGTGTGAAAGGTCAGGTCGTTGCCGAGGCCCGTGCGCTGGGCTGTGATCTTTCCGCCTTCTGCCCGGCTCATCCCATCGCCGGGCGGGAGCGGGGAGGCGCCATCTCCGCGCAGATCGACCTCTTCCGCGACAGCACGTGGGCGCTGTGCCCCACCGCAGAGACCGGACACGGCGCCCGGTGGTCGTCCGGTGCCATCGGCGATATCTGCGGGGCATGGCTGCTCGTCCTGGAGCCGGAGCGGCACGACGAGCTGATGGCCAAGCTCTCTCATCTGCCGCAGGTGGTGGCCAGCGCGCTGGCCGCGCAAGCTGTCGACGGCCTGCTGGGCCAGAACCTCGAGCTGGCCGGCAGTGGACTGCGCGACACCACGCGGCTGGCTGACAGTGATCCGACCTTGTGGGCATCGATCTTGGAAGGCAACCGTCAGCCCGTCGCCGAAAGTCTTGATCGTCTCGCCGCGACACTCACCGGATTGGCCGGCACGCTGCGCGCCGGGTCCGTCGATGACGTCTGGCATGAAGTGCAACGGTTCCTGCAGGCGGGGCGTGACGGGCGGCGGCGCTTGCCAGCAAAGGCCGGGCAGCCACCGCCGAACTGGAGCTGGGTCGGCGTCCTCGTCCCGGACCAGGAGAACGAGCTCGCCCGACTGCTGGTGGCCATCGGCGGATGGGGAATCAACGTCGAGGATGTGCGCGTCGAGCACAGTCTCGGGCAGCGGCAGGGTACCGCCGAGATTGCCGTCGACCCGACGGTGCTGGAGTCGCTGATCGAACGATTGCAGCAGGCTGGGTGGCGCGCGTATCAGCTGGAATGAGGCATCAGGCGGCCGGGCGGATAGCCTGACTCGTCCGCCCTTACGCTTTGGCGGTCTGCTCCATTGACGTCGTCTCCTAAAGCGACACCCGAAGAATGTCTGAAAGAGGAGTGGCCGTGGGTGACCCATTGGTCGTCGCGGTCGACGGACCCGGCGGGTCGGGGAAGAGCACTGTCGCCCGCGCGGTGGCCCGCCGTCTCGGGGTCCGCTACCTGGACACCGGTGCGATGTATCGCGCCATCACCTGGCTGGCGTTGCAGCGTCGCCTCGACATCGAGGACGGCCCGGCACTGGCCGAGCTCGCCGAGCGGGCGGTGCTGGCGGTCGCCACCGATCCCGATGCGCCCGGGATTTCAGTGGACGGCGCCGACGTCTCCCATGAGATACGCAGCCGCCCGGTCACCAGTGCGGTGAGCGCCGTGTCCGCCGTCGACGCGTTGCGGGCTCGGCTGGTGGAACAGCAGCGCGCGATCATCGCCAACGACCCCACCGGGATCGTCGTCGAAGGCCGTGACATCGGCACGGTCGTCGTTCCGGATGCTCCCGTGAAGGTCTTCCTGACGGCATCCACCGCGGAGCGGGCCCGCCGTCGCAGCAACGAGATCGGCGAAGCCGGCGACGACGCGGTGGCACAGACCATGGCTGAGCTCGGACGCCGCGATGCCCTCGACAGCGGCCGGTCCGCGAGTCCCCTCGTCCAGTCTCCGGATGCGCTCGTCGTCGACTCCACCGACCTGTCGGTCGAGTCGGTCGTCGACCGGATCGTTGCGCTGGTCTCCGAGCGGGTCGGGCTCGCCGCGGTCAGGACGACGTCATGAGTGCCGTCACGAATGACAAGAAGGCGAAGCCGGCGCCCGCGTACAGCCCGCGGGTGCTGATCTTCTGCCGGAGCATCGTTCGTCCCCTGATCCACTTCGTGATCATGAGGGTGCGCTCGGTTGGTCGCTCGCTAGTACCCGAGACCGGCCCGCTGATCCTTGCCGGCAACCACGCGAGCTGGCTGGACGGTCCACTCGTGGTCGCCGAATGTCCCCGCCCGGTTCGCTGCCTGACCAAGATTGAGTTGTATGGCGGCAAGC
This sequence comes from uncultured Actinomycetota bacterium, assembly GCA_963839015.1. Taxonomy (GTDB): domain Bacteria; phylum Actinomycetota; class Actinomycetes; order Frankiales; family Frankiaceae; genus DATAZK01. The sequence goes on from CAWITL010000010.1 coordinate 22,009, forward strand.
TCGGCTGGTACCTGAACAAGATCGGTCAGATCCCGATCGACCGGGGTCGTCCCGACCGCACTGCGCTGCAGGCCTCGCTCGCGGAGTTGAACGCCGGCGGTGCGATCGGGATGTTTCCCGAGGGCACGCGCGGCACCGGTGAGCTTGATGCGGTGCACGACGGCGTCGCGTGGCTTGCCGTCCGGTCCGGCGCGAAGATCCTGCCAGTGGCGTGCCTTGGCACCGCGGCCGCTCTTCCCAAGGGCGCCAAGTTTCCCAAGCGGACGCCCGTGACGGTCGTCTTCGGCACGCCGTTCGAAATCACGATGCCCGACAATCCCCGTTCCCGGACGGCGCTGAAGGCCGTCAGCGAAGAGATTCGGCTGCGCCTGGTCGAGCATCTTGCTGACGCTCGTGCCTCTCATGGCTGACGAGCTTCCATCCGCCGCCTCGGAGCTGCCTGACGATCTTGCTGAGCCCGGTCCGTCGGTGGTGGTTCCGGTGGTGGCAGTTGTCGGGCGACCCAACGTCGGAAAGTCGACGTTGGTCAACCGCATCCTGGGCCGGCGGGCTGCCGTGGTCGAAGACGTCCCCGGCGTCACGCGTGATCGGGTCGCCTACGACGCCACCTGGGCGGGACGGCGGTTCACCGTGGTCGACACCGGCGGGTGGGAGCAGTCAGCCCGCGGCCTGGCGGCGGCCGTTGCCGAGCAGGCGCAGGTGGCCGTCGAGCTCGCCGATGCTGTGCTGTTCGTCATCGATGCCGCGGTGGGGGCGACCGACGCCGACGAGGCGGTGGCGCGCGTTCTGCATCGTTCGGGCCGGCCGGTAGTGCTCGCGGTGAACAAGGTGGACGACGCCCGCCGCGAATCAGACGCGGCAGAGCTGTGGTCGCTGGGCCTGGGGGAGCCGCATCCGGTCTCGGCGCTGCACGGCAGAGGCAGCGGCGACCTTTTGGACGCCGTCCTGGCCGCGCTACCCAAGCCCGCACCGCCCGCGCTCGACGGGGAAGAGATCGGTCCCCGCCGTGTGGCGCTCCTGGGGCGGCCCAACGTCGGCAAGTCGTCCCTGCTCAACCGGTTGGCGGGAGAGCAGCGCTCCGTGGTCGACGACGTCGCGGGAACCACCCGTGACCCGGTCGACTCGCTGCTCACCTTAGGTGGCGAAACCTGGCGTTTCGTGGACACGGCAGGGCTGCGACGCAAGGTGCGTGAGGCGTCGGGTGCCGAGTATTACTCGTCGCTGCGTACGGAGACCGCTCTGCGCTCAGCTGAGGTCGCGCTGATCCTGCTTGACGCGGGAGAGCGACTCTCGGAGCAGGACCAGCGCATCCTGTCGATGGCGGTCGAGGCCGGTCGGGCCGTCGTCATCGCATTCAACAAATGGGATCTGGTTGACGAAGACCGGCGCTACGACCTCGAGCGAGAGGTCGACCGTGATCTGGCGCGTATTCAATGGGCCCCGCGGGTCAACGTGTCTGCCAAGACCGGACGGTCCGTCGACAAGCTGGCCACGGCGCTGCGTACCGCCATCGCCGGCTGGGAGACCCGGGTGCCCACCGGCCGGCTCAACGCCTGGCTCGGCGACGTGGTCGGCACCACCCCGCCGCCCTCCCGTGGCGGCAAGGTGCCGAAGGTGCTCTTCGCCACGCAGGCGGACATCCGCCCGCCGCGGTTCGTCGTTTTCAGTTCGGGTTTCCTGGAAGCGGGCTACCGACGTTTCCTCGAGCGGCGGCTGCGAGAAGACTTCGGCTTCGTGGGCACCCCCATCGAAGTCTCGGTGCGGGTCAAGGGCAAAGACAAGAAAGGTCCGCGCACCGACCGCTGAGCTCACACGTAAGTGGCAGCGCTCCGCACCTGACCGTCACGCATAGGTGCTCCGCACCTGAAAGCCCTCCGTGAACTCGTCATCGCTCACTTGCAGGCGCCACAGGTAACGACCCGGCGCTAACGGCATCGATTGCAGTCCCAGCTGGAATGACGCATCGATGGGGGAGCCGGGGTCGAGACCGGGCGGGCGCTCCACCTCGATCTCGCTGACCATCTGGATGACCTCGCCCGCGAGCACCACAGCCCGGCCGTCCGCGTCCTCGAGTTGCAGCCGCAGCGGAAGCTTTTCGTTGGCTCGGTCCCAAGGGATCTTCATAAGGATGGCGACGGCGGCAGGCGCGGTGGGCGAGCCCGTCACCGACCATCCGGCGCCGAGCATGTGCAGCTTGCCGGAAACGTCCGACGCTGCGGCATCACAGAGAATCAGGGTTGCGTGGACGGGGGAAGCCACGAAGAAACCTCACGTTGGGGCTCGAACGGATGGGTCGTCAATCGACCCGTTCGTCCAGTATGAGCATCCGGCGAGCTCCACCCGCGAGCGAATCCCCGAGGCTGAACATCAAAGGCGCCTCGCCAATCTCGTGAGTACGTCGCGTGCGGGTCCGGCGGCCGCTGTCCGGTATCCGGCGCCGGCCCAAAGGTTGATCCGCTGCGAGTCTTGTGCGCTCGCCGCGGCTTGACGCAGCGGACGGGTCAGGTGATGTAGCGCCGGATAACCAGCCGGCGCCAAGTGGTGGTACCGGTCGGTGAACAGGTTCGGAACTGCCCGCGCAGGCCTGCCGGTAAAGGCTCTGGTGACGACGGTGTCGCGGCCCGCTGGGTCGGCGAGCGCCGCTTTGTAGGCCGGCGAGGCGCCGGACTCTTCGGTGCGAAGCAGGGCGGTCCCGATCATGACGGCATCTGCTCCGGCGTGGATGACGGCTACGACTTGGTCAGCGGTTGACAGTCCGCCGGCCGCGATGAGCGGCAGCGACACGGCCTGGCGAACGTCTCGGACGAGGTCGGCGAGTTCGGCTGCGTTTCGATGCCGGTCCGGCGTGAGTGTGCCGGAATGTCCGCCAGCAGCGGAGCCCTGCACGGCCAGCAGATCCACCCCGAAATCTGCGGCCTGGGCTGCTTCTTCGGATGATGTGACCGTTTGTACGACGAGCGTTCCGACGCGCTGGAGGGCACGAATCACCCGCGGTTCGGGGATCGCGAACGTGAAGCTGACGACTGGGACCGGGTCGTCGACAAGGAGAGCTACTTTGTTCTCCCAGTCATCGTCGTCTTCCACCGGCTGATCACCGGCGAGAGTGATCGCGTAGACGTCGGCTTCGGGTTGGATCTTCTGGGCGTAGCCGCGAAAGGCGTCCCGGTCGACCGGCTGCGGGTTGGGCGCGAAGAGGTTGACGCCGAAGGGGCGAGCCAAGGCTCTTGTCGCGGCGATCTGCGCGGCGAGAGCGTCGGCGCTGCGATAGCCGCCCGGCAAGAAGCCGAGTCCTCCGGTCTCGCCTGCGGCCGCGATCAAAGCCGGGGTAGTCGGGCCGCCGGCCATCGGCGCGGCGAACAGCGGCATACTCAGGCCGAGGTCAGTAAGCCATGCGGTCATGATGCTGCAGGGAGTTGCCGCGGCAATGGCAGCAGTAGCTCCATAGCCATAAAGGGTAGTCGGCGCCTTGCGCAGCCTGGAGCGACTCGGAGTGGGGGACATGGGGATGCCTGTCAAACAACGGTGGAATGACCTGAGCCCGCGCATGCGTCGGCTGATCGCCGTCGCGGCTGCCTTGGAAGGCGTGCTCAAACTTGCTGCGCTCATTGACATCAGGCGTCGTCCCGCTGAAGCGATCAGAGGCCGAAAAGCGGTGTGGGCGCTGACGGTGGCCGCCGTCAACAGCTTCGGCCTCGCGCCGCTGGCCTACTTTCGCTTCGGTCGGCGGCGCTAGACGCGACTCAGACCTTGCCGTGCAGCTCCTCGGCAATCTGCTTGCCTTGGGCGGGCGTCACGTATGTCAGGCCACCGATCTTGATGTAGGTGTCGCCGAACAAAGCCCCGTAGCTGGCGAAGGCGCTCGCTCCGATCGAGCCGGCGTTTCCCTTGGGGTCGGGCGTCGAGAACGCTTCATCGCCGACGCCCGACACCGAGTTGGGCGCATGACTGACCGCTTTCAGTGCCTCCACGTCGGCGTCGTAACCAATCTTGCCGCCCTTGGTGGTCACGGAAATCTGGAGGAGAGCGCCGTCAGCCCCGGTGTAGTCGCAACCGAAAATTATGCCCTCAGTGTTGTCGGCTTTGACGGCGGTGAAGGTGGTGCCGGTGATCTGCGAAGCGGCCGTAGCGGGGAGCGCGGCGCACACGTCGAACGCCTTCGTATTTCCCGTCGAGGTCCCAGCACTGCTGGCGCCATTGGGGATCGCCGACAGCGTCGACGCCGGTTTTGCCGTTCCGCCGCTGGACGTCGACTTGGATCCACTCGAACACGCCGACGTGGATACGGCGACAAGCGCCAGTGAGACAACTGCGGCAGACGCCGTGGCAATTCGCATTAGTTCTCCTGGGGATTTATCAGCCAGCACATCGCCGCCATGTGCCGATAGTCCACGGAGCCGAACCAAAAGCGGGGGACAGTGTCGGTGAGCCGACAATGACCACAAACGTGCCTGACGTGCGCGCAAATCCCAAAGCGAACGCCCCCGGTCTCACCCCCCGAGGACCAGGGGCGTCCGCTTTCCAAGGACACCCACCCAGTGCCCAGGGACAGGTTGGCCGGATGGGTGTCCGGGCAACTCCTTCCAAAGGCGACAAAAGTCCAAACCTTGAGAGCGCGCGAGTGGCGTCGTCACTGCTGTCAGAACAAGCGGAGGCCCCGTACCGCTAGCCGGTACGGGGCCTCTGACCTGCACTTTCTTTTGTCGGGATGACAGGATTTGAACCTGCGACCCCCTGACCCCCAGTCAGGTGCGCTACCAAGCTGCGCCACATCCCGCTCGGGTGAGATTAGCAGGGGCGAGGCCGCCCCCGAGATGCCGCGCGGCCCCAAGACTGTCAGCCGGCTCAACCTCCGGTAGCGCCGGTCCGGGCGAATCCGCCGCCGCCGGTCCGGCCCGTGCCGCCGGTAAGGCCACTGCCCAGGCCGCCCCCGAGACCGCCGCCGCGACCGGTCAGGGAGGTCGAACCACTGGTGGGCAGCGGCGTGCCGAGGTCCGCCAGCGCTACGTGATCACCGGCTTTGAGTCCCGACGTGACTTGAGTCAATGTGGCGTCGGAAGCCCCGACGACGACGATCTTTCGCTGGGCCTTGCCTCCGGACAGCACGGTGACGGTGTGCAGGGCACCGAAGGTCGTCACTGCTGACGTGGGCACCGTCACGGCATCCGAGACGCTCTTGACGAGGATGGAGACGTTTGCGCCGGAACCCGAGTAGAGACCGCTGCTATCGAGGCTGATCGTAACGGGATAGGTGGCGGAGTTGGTCGCCGAACTCGCGGTCGACGAGCTGCTCGAGCTCGCGGTCGACGCAGCTGTGCTGGAGGCGCCGGAGCGTCCTGACCCAGTGCTGCCCGTCGACCCGGTGGACGTGGTCGATACCGGCAGCAGGCCGATCGCGGTGACCGTTCCGTGGAGGGGTTTGGTGGTGCCGTCCGGCGTGACGATGGCCGTGGCCCCGACGTGGACCTTCTCCAGGTCCAGATCTCCCACGGTGGTGGTCACCTGATCGACGCCAGGACCGATCACGGTGACCGCGGTCGACTGGGCACTCACCGAAGAGCCTGGTGTGATGCTGACCTGAGCAACGGTGCCGGCGAGCGGGCTGACGAGCGTCGTCTGGTTGACCGACTCCGCGGCAACGAACACGGCAGCGGTGTCGGCGTCTACGGTGGCCTGGTCAAGAGCGAGCATGTCGGCGGTAACAAGCGTCCCGCCGCTGGATCCGCCGCCCGAGCCGCCGCTGGTGCGAGCAGATCCGCTGGAGCCAACCGAGGACGAGCCGCTGGACCCACTCGTCCCGGAGGCTGCGGATCCCGAGTGTGTGTGGTTGCTCGACCCGCCGGTGGTCGGGCTGGCCGAAGGCGTCGGGGTGGGGGTTGGGGTCGAAGATGCTGACTCTGCGGCCGCGGCTAGTTGTGCCACGGCGTTGGTGAGCGTGGTCTCGTCGGCGCTGACCGTCTTCTGGGCGGTGGACACGGACTGCTGATCGACCAGGATCTTGCTCAGCAGGGCTGTGCAAGCGCTGGGATCGGGAGCTGAGCTGCCGCCTCCGGCGCCCGGTGTCGCGGGTGTGGTTGTCGGTCCGGTGGTCGGCGTGGTCGCCGGCTTGAAATTCTGGAGTGCGGAGATGAGCGAACCGCAGGTGGTGGTACCGCTGTTCAGGTCGGCGGAGACGCTGGCGAGCAGGTTGTCGACCGCCTGCTGATCGGCGAGCAGCTTGGCCTGCGCGGCCGTTACGGCGGCCTTGGCAGCGGAGGTCGCACCGGATTCGCCAGATCCACCTGCCGCGCCCCCACCGCCACCGGAGTGGCCGCCGGTGAGCGGAACTGCCGCTCCGACATCAGCCGGGCCAAGGGAGCTGGACGAACCGCTTCCGCTGGAATTGCTGGAGACCGTTGTCCCGTCAGCCTGCGCCTGGGTGTCAGAAGCGAGCTTCGCCTGAGCTGTCGCCAGCGTCGACTGCGCGGAGTCGAGCTGGGACTGCAGGCTGGTCTTGTCGATGGTGGCGAGGGTCTGACCGACCTTGACCTTTTCGCCGACGGTCACCGGCACGGTGGCGACGGTCCCGCCAACCGGGAAGGCCACCACTGCCTGGTTGATCGGCTTGACCGTGCCGTAGGAGTTGAGCGTCTGGTCGACGTCACCCATTTGACCGTCGCCGACCGGTAGCTCGCCGCGCTGGATCCGCTCGCGGCCCAAATGCCGCCGGCGGTCGACCAGGATGAGGACTGCCACGACGACGATCACGGTCAGTCTCCGGGGCCGCCGGATGCGCCGCTTCGGCTTCCCTTTCGCCGGTCCCGCAGTAGCGGCCGACGCCGGCTCCGGCTCCTCGAACGGCTCGCGGAGCAGGAAGGTCAGCTCCGTCTGGTCTGTCATCCGGCGCCGCCGGAAGCACCCGCGCCCTGCCGGAATCTGCCGAAGCCGCCGCCGAAGCCGAGCTGAGTGCAGCCGCTCGACGATCGGCGTGCTCAACGCGATGGTGCGGGCCGTGACCGCGCCGGTGTCATCGGTGGCTCCGATGGCCGTCGCGCAGAGCCCGACCTTGAGGTCAGCCTTCGTCGCAGTGGCCTCCTCGCGGAAGGTGGTGCTCGGACGTGGTGGTGACGGTGACCGTCGTGGTCTTGCCGGCGCGGGTGCTCTTCACCTCGAACGTCCCGTTCCCGACCGAAGTCACCGTGCCGAATGCCGCGCGCCCAAAGCCCGCTCCGCCCCGCCCGGCGCCGAAGCTCGGCGATCCGCTCGGCCGGACTCGGCCTGACGGACGACCGGAGGGGAAGGCGCCGCCCGGCCCGCGTCCCGCGGTACCGGTCGTGCAGGTGCCCGATGTCTTTGTGATGGTCACCGAGGTCGCGGTGAGGCGGTGACCGGTGATGGCGACGCGGATGGCGTGGTGCTCGGGGTGGGGGACGCGGCCGCTGTGGCGGTGACGCAGTCGCCCGGCTTCAGTGCCGCCGCGGTCGTCGTCAGAGTCTGGCTGAACGTCGTCGTGCCGGTGAAGTTGACGGTGATTTGGCTCGAGGTCCCTTGGACGAAGATGCTGCTGGGATTGACCTGCGAGATCTTGCCGGTCGTGCCTGGCCTGGCCCCGCCTCCGGCAGCGCCTCCTGCTGCGTTGCCGGCGCTGGCACCACCGTTCTGCGGCGTCTGAGCGGAGGACTTCGTGGAGGAGCTGCTGCTGCCGCAGGCGGCTGCCAGCACGACGACCCCGAGGGCGACGGCGGGCACTTGCAGCCATCGGCGGCGGGCATACAGGTCGACTGACCGGGACGTCGGGATGTTCACCGTCGAACTCGCTTTCGTGACATGGGCAGATGAATCGCACACGGATGTGGGCGGACGGAACACGGTGGCAACCTCATTCGGTGCGCAGGGCGTCGATGGGTGCGAGCCGGGCAGCGCGGCTCGCCGGATATACGCCGAAGATGACGCCGATCGCGACGGCGACGGCGATGGCGCCGACCGCAGCCAATCCGGAAATCGTGATCGGTTGGTTGACAACGGAGGGCAGCACGGCGGCGCCGATGATGCCGAGCACGACACCGAGCAGTCCGCCGGCCAGTCCGAGTACCGAGGACTCCACCAGGAACTGGCGCCGGATCACGCGCGGAGGAGCGCCGAGAGCCTTGCGCAGGCCGATCTCTTTGATGCGCTCGGTCACGGAGACCAACATGATGTTCATGACGCCGATCCCGCCGACCAGCAGCGAGATCCCGGCGATACCGCCGAGCAGAATCGTCAGCGTCTTGTCCACTGAGGTGGCGGTCGTCAGGATCGACTGCTGGCTGGAGATGGAGAAGTCGGCGGCCGTAGCGGTCGTGATGGCGTGCGTCGCAAGCAGCTCGGAGTTCGCCTCCTGATAGGCCGCCGAGAGGGTGTGGCGGGAACCCGCTTCAAGGTAGATCGTTGATACGGACGAGCGTGAGGTGCCGCCGATGAGGCGGGTCTGCGCGGTTGTGATCGGAACGATCGCGGTGTCGTCCTCATCGGTCGCGCTCGATGATCCGACGGTGGTCAGCTCACCGATGACCTGCATCGGGATGTTGTTGATAGTCACCGTCTGGCCGACCGGGTTTGCGCGGCCGAAGAGTTCCGTGGCTGTCTCTGAGCCGAGTACGACCACGGAGGCGAGGCTGTCGACGTCGTGGCTGTTGATGAACCGGCCCGACGAGAGCTGCCGGGCGCGGACCGAAAGCCAGTCCGGCTGCGTTCCGACGACGGAGGTCGTCCAGTTCGAGGAGCCGGCCGTCAGCGACTGCGACGTGGAGACGGTAGGTGCGACAGCTTTGATGTCCGGCGCGACCGTCTTGTTTGCCAGGGCGTCCGCATCGCGCACGGTCAGCGTCGAGGCAGATCCGAAGCCGCCCCGAACTCCCGTGCTGCTGGTGGAGCTGCCCGGAGAGACGATGAGCAGGTTGCTGCCCAGGGCGGCGATCTCGCCGCGGACCTTGTTCTGCGCACCTTCGCCGAGCCCGACCGTCAAGATCACGGCGGCAATCCCGATCAGGATGCCGAGCATCGTCAGGCCGGACCGAAGCCGGTGCGTGCGCACCGCCTCCAGGCCGGTACGCAGGGTCTCCCACCAGCTCACTGAGCCGCTCCGACAGCCGTTGCGCCCTCAGCACCGGCATCACCAGCAACGCTGTCGGCTTCGGGAACCAGGCCACCGTCATGGATCCGCGCGATCCGTCCCGCTCGGCGGGCGACGTCGCCCTCATGGGTGATCAGGACGATGGTGCGTCCTGCCTCGTGCAACTCGTCGAGCAAGCCGAGCACGTCGTCTGTCGAGACCGAATCCAGGTTGCCGGTGGGTTCGTCGGCGAGGATCAACGCGGGGTCGGTGACCAGGGCTCGGGCGACGGCCACTCGCTGCTGCTGACCGCCGGACAGTTCCGCCGGGCGGTGCTCGACGCGGTCGGCAAGCCCGACTCGTTCGAGCGCAGCCATGGCCCGCGCCTTGCGCTCGGGGCGCGAGACTCCGGCGTAGCAAAGCGGCAGCTCGACATTGCGCCAGGCGTTGAGCGAAGGCAGCAGGTTGAACTGCTGGAAGACGAAGCCGATTCGCCGGTTACGGATGTCGGCGAGTTCGTCCTCGGTCAGCCGGCTGACATCCTCGCCCGCGAGCAGGTAGCGGCCGTCCGTCGGTACATCGAGGCAGCCCAAGATGTGCATGAGGGTCGACTTGCCGGAGCCGGACGGCCCCATGATCGCCACGTAGTCGCCGGCTGGAGATCGAAAGATCGATGCCGCGCAGTGCTTCGACCGAGAGCGTGCCGTTGGTGTAGGTCTTGCGGACGCCCTCGAGGGCGATGACCGGCAGCGGTCCCTCGTGAGTCTGCGGTGAAAGCGTGGTCATCCGGCAAGTCCCGTGCGAGCGCCGCCGAAGCCACCGCCGCCGAAGCCACCGCCGCCGAAGCCACCGCCGCCGAAGCCACCGCCGCCGAAGCCGCCGCCGGTGCCGGTGCGGGTGCGGCCGCCGGTTCCGCCGACCCGGGTCACCGGGACGACGATCTTGTCACCGGCGGTGAGGCCTTTGGTGATCTGGGTTTCCAGTCCGGATGCGGTTCCCACCGTCACGGTCGTCTCGATCTTGCGGCTCCCGTCGACCACTGTGACCTTCGGGGTGGAGCCCGAGTAGTGGATCGCGGCCGTCGGTACGGCGAGCACATCCGTCAGCTGCTTGACGATGATCGAGACGTTGGCACTCGCGCCCGGATGCAGCGTCGGCTGGGCGCCGGTGACCGCGATGGTGACCGGGTAGGTCGTGACGCCTGAGGTCGAAGAGGCGATCAGACCGACGGAGCTGACCGTGCCGAACACGGGGGTGGTGCTGCCGTTGGCGGTGATGGTCGCCTGCAGGCCGGTCTTCACCGAACCGATCGCGGTGTCGTCGACGGTGGCTGAGACGGTGAAGTGCACCGGGTCGATCAGCACCACCTGCGCGGTGGAGGCGCTGGACGACGTGGTCGAGCTGGCCGCGGACAGCGCGCTGGAGGAGCCGCCCCCACCAAAACTCCCCGAGCCCCCAGACCCGCCGCCCGAGCCGCTGCCGGACGAGCTGGAAGACGAGCTGCTGGAGCCGGAGACCTGCTCCCCGACGGTCAGATCGACCGATGCGATGGTCCCCGAGAACGGAGCTGTCATCGTTGCTCCGGCGAGCGCCTGCTGGGCATCGGTCACGGAGTTCTGCGCGACGGTGAGCGATTGCTGGTCCGCGGTGAGCTGGTCGGCGGAGGCGCCGGCGGTGGTGTCGGTACTCAGCCGGTTCTGCGCGCTGGCGAGGGTCACCTGTGCGTTGGCGACGTTCGCCGAGAGGGTGGCGCTGGTGATACTGGCGAGCGGCTGGCCCTTGGTCACCTGCTGGCCGGCGGTGACGTTCACGGCGGTCACCTGGCCGGCGGACGCGAAGCTCATGTCGGCCTCGTTCGCGGAGGCCAGGGTTCCGGTGGCCGGGACCGACTGGGTGATGGTGGTGGCGGCGACGGTTTCGGTCTCGCTGGTCGCCGTAGCTGCCGACGAGGAGTTGCCCGTCAAACCCCAGATGCCGAGGGCGACCGCGGCCACCACGACCACCGAGCCGACGGCGAACCAGACCTTGTGCCTGACCCAGATTCGGTCCTGGCTCGGTGCGTCCTCCGGCGAATCGCCGCGCTTGAACAAGCGCACTCCCACGTCTCCCAACACCGCCTGGTCGCGCAGGCGTTCGGCGTGACTGACCCGCTTCCGACGATCGCGGCTGACCTGAAGATCGACTCCGCAGTTGCGGGTTCCCTCCCAGCACGCTGGGAGTCAGCTGTGAGCTTGTGTTTCTACAAGCAACCAATCTGATTCACATGTATTGCCGGCAAAACCGCAGCTCGGCGATACCACAAAAGCCAGCCTGAGGTGCATTGCAACACGCTGCGAAGGCGGGTCAGTCCGCCGATTTCTCCAGGCGCGAGAGCATGTCCGGTAGCGGGCCAGGATGCACGACAACGGCCTTGGTGGTCGCCCGGGTCAGCGCCACATAGAGATCGTTGGCGCCGCGTGCCGAGGCACCAAGAATTGCCTGCGGGTCAACCACAATCACCACGTCGAACTCCAAGCCCTTGGCGGCCCGCACCTCGAGCAGCATCAGCTTGTTAGCGGTATCCGGACCGGCAAGTGCCAACTCCCGCAGCAGGGGATCGGTTGACTCGATTAACAGCGCCCGCATGCCTTCGGGAACCAGCACCGCCGTCGTGCCGTCTGCCGGCTCGCTTTCGCGGATGAGCCGGGCGAACGCCGCTGGGTCGGTGAGCGGATCCAGCGCCACCGCCCGCGGGTATTCGCCGACGTCGCGCACTGAGCTCGGAGGCTGCATCCCCGGCGCGAAAGAGGCCAGCACATCGGCAGCCACTTCCATGATCTCGCTCGGGGTGCGGTAATTGACGGTGAGCTCCGCCTCCTGCCAGCGGCCCTCGGCGAAGGTGTCCAGCACGGTGGCCCAGCTGTCGCTACCGGCCACCGAACCGGTCTGCGCGACATCTCCGACGATGGTCATCGACCGGCTCGGGCAGCGGCGGGCCAGCAGGCGCCACATCATGACGGAATGCTCCTGGGCCTCATCGACGATGAGGTGACCGAACGCCCAGCTCCGGTCGGCGGCCGCCCGCTCGGCGACGGTGCCGTAGGTGCCGACCGTGTTGAAACGGTCGGCCAGCATGTCTGCGCTGACTTCGTCCGACATGCCGATGATCGTCAGGACGCCCTCGGCGTACTCCTTCTCGCTGGCGCGGCGTCGGCGTTCTTCGGCGGCGCGGGCAAGCTCGGCAGGGTCTCCGAGTAGCTCGGCAAGCTCGTCGAGCAGGGGGATGTCTGGCGTGGTCCATCCGCTGCCGGCTTCGCGCCGCAGGTTCCAGCGTTCCATCTCGCTCAGCTCGGGCGCGGCGGCAGCGAGCAATTCCGGATCCGCGTAGAGCTGCTCCAGCAGTTCGTCGGCGGTGCGCACCGGCCACATCGCGTCGAGCGCCTCACGAAATTCGTCGGTCGTGAGCAGCTCACGCTGCATGTAGCGCGACTCCTCGGCGTCAACGCCTTCCATCTGGTGGGAAAGGGTGCGCAGCACCGCGCGGGCGAAGCGCGGTCGAGCCAGGTTGTGCGGCTGCCGGGTGGCGATCGCGCTGCGCCGCGCCGCCAGCGCCTGGGCGCGGGTCAGCTTCAGCTCGTACCGGTCGAACGGGATGATCGCGAAGGTGGTGGGGACTTTTTTGAGGTTGTAGACCGCTCTGGCCATGACGTCCGCCATCCGCCGGTCTCCCTTGAGGACGACCGAGCTCGATGGCTCCTGCGCGGTGACGGTGATGCCGGGCAACAGCTCCTCAGGCGTCGACAGCAGGACGCCGGTTTCACCCAGCGACGGCAGCACCTGCTCGATGTAGCGCAGAAAGGTCACGTTAGGCCCGACTACCAGGACGCCGGACCCACGAAGGCGTTCGCGCTGGACATAGAGCAGATACGCGGCCCGGTGCAGTGCCACCGCGGTCTTTCCGGTGCCGGGGCCGCCTTGCACGACAAGCACGCCACGCGCGTCAGCCCGGATGATGCGGTCCTGCTCGGCCTGGATCGTCGCGACGATGTCGGACATGCGGCCAGTGCGACTCGTGGCTAGTGCGGCCATGAGGGTCGCCTCAGCCGACAGCGTGCTGCGGTCGGTTTCGGCGAGCTCGACCAGCTCGTTTGCGTCCAGCACGTCGTCACCGACGCCGACGACGCGCCGCCCGTTCAGCTGCAGGTGACGACGCCGGCGCACGCCCAGTGGCTCTGCCGCGGTGGCTCGGTAAAAGGCCTGCGCCGCCGGTGCCCTCCAGTCGACGAGCAGCCGCTCACCGTTGGGAGCGGAAAGGCCGAGGCGGCCGACGTAGTAGCGCTGGCCGTCAGCGAGGTCCAACCTTCCAAAACACAGCCCGTTCTCCACGCCGCGCAGCTGGATCAGGCGGCGCTCGTATTCGGTCGCGAAGGCGTCACGTTCGCTCCTGGCCGCCGGGGTGCCGCTCGCGCCCATGGCGCGGGTCTCGGCCAGCTGCCGCTCGGTCAAGGCGCGCAGTGCGTCCAGCCGGGCGTACATGCGGTCGACGTGGTCTTGCTCGTCGGCAAGAACCGCCTCGCGCGCTCCAGGAAGGGGGAGCTCGGGTTGCGCGGCCACGGGCTGGCCGCTCGACACCATCAGCAGAAGGCTCCGATGCAGCAGGAGAAAAAGCGGACGTGTCAGGCTATCCGGGTGAGCCGGTATGAGCACGAATGACCTCTCGTGACACCGGCGCAAACCACCTGGGATGTCGCGATCGTTGGTCTCGGCCCGGTGGGCCTCACCCTGGCCGGCCTGCTCGGTCATAGCGGTCTTCGCGTGGTGGCGCTTGACCAGACACTCGAGCCAACTCCCTATCCGCGGGCCATTGCGGCTGATGACGAGATGGTGCGCACCGTCCTGAATCTTCCGGGACTCAGTGCTGCCGGGCACCTTTTCGAGCCGGGCGGTCGGGTCGACGTTCGCGACGGCCGTGGACGACGGCTGACGAGCGTTTCCTTCCCGGCCAGTCCCTTCGGCGTGCCCGGCCTGTCGTTCTTTCATCAGCCGTCGCTGGAACGCGAGCTGCGGGCGGCGCTCGCGGGCGTACCGGGAGTGCGCCTGGAATGGGGTGCCCGGGTCACCGGACTCCGTGACGAGCCTGGCGGGGTACGCGTGCATTGGCAGGCCGGCGGTGCGGCTGCGTCTGCGCTTGCCTCCTGGGTCGTCGGCTGCGACGGGGCGGCCAGCCTGGTGCGCCAGGCGCGGGGGATCGGCTACGAGGGTCGTACGTTCGGTGAACCCTGGATCGTGATCGACGTCGATACGCCGGCTCCGCTGGCGCATCTGCCCGGTTTCAGCTACCTGCTGGACCGCCGGCGTCCCAGCGTGAACATGCCCCGCCCGGGTGGCCACCGGTTCGAATTCATGGTCCGTGACGGTGAGGATCCGGCAGTCCTGGCCGACTCCGCGCAGATTGATCGCTGGCTGGAGCCGTACCTGGCGCCATTGGATCCAACGTTTCGAGGGCAGCTGCGGGTGGTCCGCGCGGCGGCCTACAGCTATCACGCCCGGGTGGCGGGTCGCTGGAGGGATGGGCGGGTCCTGCTGGCCGGTGACGCCGCACACTGCATGCCTCCGTTCGGTGGTCAGGGACTTGGCGCCGGCATCGGCGACGCGCTCGCCCTGGCGTGGCGCCTTGGGGAGGTCCAGCGCGGGATTGCTCCGCCGCGGGCGCTGGACGGCTACGAACGCGAGCGCAAGCCGCGCCTGGCGCAGATGACCCGTACCTCGCTCATTGCCGGTCGGATGTTGACCGCACGGACCGTGCCCGGTGCCGGCGCAGCTCGGCTGGCGCTGCGGGCGATTGACGCGGCGCCCGTCCTTGGCCGGCGGTTTCGAGCCGGCTCGCTCCGCCCGCCACCGCGGCTGACGGCGCCGGCGGGGGAGCGTCGCCTGCGGGCCGGCGAACCCCTGGCCAACCCGCTAGTGCGAACCGCCGACGGGCTTACGCAGCGCCTGGACACTGTCTTGCCTGCTGGTTGGCTGCTGCTCGGCCGCGCGGCCGACCCGTGGCACGGGCTTCCGCTTGAGCTTGCGACTCCGCTGCGTCAGCGCGGCTGCCATGGCCTGTCGATCCATCCCCCAGCGACCTTGCCGACCGCGACGCGAAGCGCCTGCCCAGCGGTCGAAGATCTGGACGGCTCCGTCTTGGAGCTGTGGCGGGGTCGGCAGCAGCCTGGTGCCCTGGTGCTGGTGCGTCCGGACCGGTTTCTGGTCGGGGTGGGGATTGGGCAGGTGCTCGCGGGTCCCTTTCGCCGCGTCACCGACATTGCTTCCTGGTTGGAGCCGGCTGGCAATTCGCCACCGGAACCTGCAGCGCTCAGGGACTGAAAGGTAACGTCGTGGGGTGCGCAAGCTGCTCACCATCCGGTGGATGGGCTTCCACCTTTTGACGATTGGCTGCGTTGTCCTGTTCGCGATCCTCGGACACTGGCAATGGGATGTCGGCGGCCTCAAGCGTGGATCCATCCGTAACTACGCCTATGGCGTGGAGTGGTGGGTCTTCGCGGTGATCCTGCTCGTCTTGTGGTGGCGGTTGGTTCGTCAGGAGCTCAAGGGCGAGCCGGCCCTCACCGGGAAGGCGAGCGAGCCCGATCGACCGAGATTGCCTCGCTTCCGGGTGCCGGCGCCCCAGGTCACTGCAGTAGTCGACGACGCGGAGGACCCGGAAATGGCGGCTTACAACCGTTATCTCAATTCGCTCCACAAGCAGGACCTCGCGGGCGGCCAGGGGTGAGCGCCGCTGAGGCGAGCCTGTCGCCGGGCGCCCCGGTCGCCGTACCCAAGTCGGTGCTGTCGGCCCTCCGGCGATACCAGATCATCGCTTACGTCGTCGGCATCGGGCTCATCATCCTGGTGCTGGTTGGGGTGCCGATGCAGATCTGGGCGGACAACGAGTCGGTCGTGAAGGTCGTCGGCCCCCTGCACGGAGCGCTCTACGTGCTCTACCTGCTTTTGACGCTGGACCTCGCTCGGCGCGTCCGCATGAATCCTGTCGTGGCAGTGCTGGTGATGGTGGCCGGTACCATTCCGTTCCTGTCCTTCGTGGCCGAGCGCAAAGTCACCGCCATGGTGAAGGCGCCTCAGATCCCTGTCTGAGCCACCAGCGATCGATCAATCCTCACGTCGCAGACACCCGTTCGTAACCCCCGGCTGTGACCATAAGCACATACCGGCGGCAACCGGACCTGCGAGGTGATCCAGCGATGAACGTAGCGACGCGTGTGCTGCTGTGGATCCGACCCGACGGCTGGCAGGCGAGATCACGTCGTAACGCGTGGGCCGCGATGGTCGCCGACCGTCAGCGGCGCGCCGAGCGGGTGCCGGCCGAACCGGTTTTGCGCGAGGTCATCCCCACTCAAGGACTGCGCGTACTCACCCGCTGAGGCATCGCTGGCCGGCAGCTAGGCATAGTTGTCTTCGATGGTTGCCCCGGACGCTCTCGATCTGCTGCTCGGCGTTCCTGCTGCCTTCGACGAACTGGACCTCGCGCAGCTCAGGCGCCGCAAGAGCTACAAGTGGTCGGCCTACCCGGATGACGTGCTACCCGCCTTCGTCGCCGAGATGGACCTTCCCCTGGCACCGGCCGTCCGGACCGTTCTCGAACGAGCTGTATCGACCGGCGACTGCGGCTACGCCAACGACCTTGAACTGCCGGGAGCGTTCGCAGAATTTGCCGGCCATCGCTGGTCGTGGCAGCCCGATCCGAGCCGGATGGTGGTCGTGCCGGATGTGATGGCCGGAGTCGCCCGATCGATCGAGATCTTGACCGCACCGGGTGACGCGGTCACGATCACGCCGCCGGTGTACGGGCCGTTCAGGCAAACCATCGACCGCCTCGGGAGGCGGCCGCTGGAAGCGCCGGTGGTGGCGGAATCGGGCGGCTGGCGGCTGGATCTTGCAGCGGTCGAATCCGCTTTCGCCGATGGGGCCCGGGCGATCATCCTGTGTAACCCGCACAATCCGACCGGGGCGCTCTCCTCGGCAGCGGAGCTGCTGGAGCTGCGCGAGCTGGCGGCACGCTTCGGCGCCGGGATCATCAGCGACGAGGTTCACGCACCACTGACCCTCGCGGGCCGCCGGTTCACCCCGCTGCTCTCACTGGGCGATAGTCGCGCACTGACCGTGACGTCGGCATCGAAGGCCTGGAACGTCGCCGGTTTGAAATGCGCGCTCGTCATCGGTGGTGATGCAGCGACGGCGAAGGCGCTCACGCAGCTTCCCGTCGAGTTGCGCCATCCCGGTCACTTTGGCGCTCTCGCTGCAACGGCGGCCTTCAGGTCGGCGGCTGACGGCGACGACTGGCTGGATAAGGTGACCGGCCATCTGCAGCGTCAGCATGATCGGGCGAAGGCTCTGCTGGCTTCAGCGCTGCCCACGATTGAAGCGCCCGGTGTCGACGCCGGATATCTGCTGTGGTTGGACTGTCGCGCCTTGGCGCTCGGCAATGATCCGGCGGCGGATTTCCTTGAAAGAGGTCGTGTCGCCTTGTCGCCCGGACTCGAATTCGGCGGTCAGGGCAGCGGATTCGCGCGGTTGAACGTCGCCACGAGTGGCGCGTTGCTGGCCGAAGCGGTCCGTCGCATGCGCCTTGCCGTGGACGTCCACTAAGCGCAACAAGCCGAACAGGCTCAGGAGAGCGCGGGCTCCGCCTCGAGAGAACCGGTGACCAGGTAGACCACCCGACGTGCCACCCCAACGGCGTGGTCGGCGATCCGCTCGTAGAAGCGGCTGCAGAGGGTGATGTCGACCGCCTCTTCGACACTGCCTTCCCACTGGTCTTCCAGCAGCACGTGGAAGAGCTGGCGGTGAAGCCGGTCGACGACGTCATCGTCCTGCTCGATTTGCTCCGCGAGCTGAATGTCCGAGGTGGCGATGATGCTGCCGGCCTTGGTCATGATCCGCTCACCGATCTGACCCATCTCCAGCAGCGTGCTGCGCAGCGCCGGCGGGACAGCGGACGAGGGATAGCGACGCCGGGCTACCTCGGCGATATGGACGGACAGATCTCCGCCGCGCTCGAGGTCGGAGACCATCCGCAGGCTGGCGACGATCCGTCGCAGGTCGCCGGCGACTGGAGCCTGCCGGGCGAGCAGGTCAAAGGCTCGATCTTCGGCGTCGCGGTATTGGGCGTCGACCGCCGCATCGCCGCTGATGACCTTCTCGGCGAGTTCGAGGTCGGCGTCGAGCAACGCGGTGGTGGCCCGAGACACGGCGCTGGAAACAAGCCGGGTCATTTCGACCATCGACTGGGTGAGGGCATTCAAATCATCGTGGTACGCGTCGCGCAAGACTCAACCCTCCTGGTTTGGAGCAGGACCGCAGGCTATCCATACCCTGCCCGTTGACCGCCGTTTCAACGGCAAAGAACCGATGGACGAAAAGTGAACGTACGGTGCCGCGCGGCGTCGGCGACCCGGATGCTGGCCTGCCGCCCATACGATCAACAGCGTGGCATGGCTGCTGGGCGGTTTGCTCGGGCTGGCCCTGGGCTTGCTCGGGGGGCTTGTCATTTCCCGGATCCGTCGGCGTCCTGAGGGCAGCCGGCGGCAGGCACAGGCGACCAGCACCAGGCCGGGCCCACCCGAGGGCTTGCCGCTGGCGATCCTAGCCATTGTTCCGATTGGTGTCGCGGTGCTCGATCGCAGTGACAACGTGGTGCTCGACAACGAGACAGGGCGGCAAATGGGGATAGCGCTCGCCGGCAAACCGCCGACCCTTCCCCTTCTGGAGCTTGCCCGTTCCGCTCGCCGGCAAGGCCAGGACGCCACGTTGCAAGAAGACATGACCCTGCCTTCCTTCGGCTGGCGATCGCAGCCGCTGGAGGTTCGGGTACGGGCCGTGAGCCTTCCGGACGGTCTGGTGGCCCTTTTGGTGGAAGACGTCACCGAGAGCCGACGGGTCGATGCGGTCCGCCGCGATTTCGTGGCGAACGTCGGACACGAGATCAAAACGCCGGTCGGTGCCTTGGCTCTGCTGGCGGAGGCGGCGGTGGAGACTGCCCCGGAGGACCGCGAGCAGCTTCTTCGCTTCCTGGCGCGGATTCGCCATGAAGCGGCCCGCCTCTCCAAGCTTGTGACCGAGCTCATCGATCTCTCACGAGTGCAGGGAGCAGAAGCCCGCCCTGACCCGGCATCGGTTGCGGTGGACGCCGTACTGGCGGAGGCCGTCGACCGGATCTCGTCCGCCGCCGAAGCCAAGGGGATCGCGGTCGTGGTCGGCGGCGACTCCGGGGGAGAGGTCCTCGGCAGCGAGTCGCAGCTGATCACCGCCGTCGCCAATCTGCTCGAGAATGCGATCGCTTACAGCCCGGACGACACCAAGGTCGCACTGGCCACGCGCAAGCGAAGCGAGTCCTGGGAAATCACCGTGACCGACCAGGGCATCGGCATTCCGCCGGAAGATCTCGACCGGGTCTTCGAGCGCTTTTACCGGGTCGATCCGGCCCGGTCCCGCGAGACCGGCGGCACCGGCCTTGGTCTCGCCATCGTCAAACACATCGTCAACAACCATGGAGGACACGTGCGGGTGTGGAGCTCACCTGGCTCAGGGTCGACATTCACCCTTGAGCTGCCGGCCCCGAGCAAGGCGGCGCTGTGACGCGGGTGCTGGTCGTCGAGGACGAGGAGTCGTTCTCCGACGCGCTGTCCTTTCTGCTGCGCAAGGAAGGCTTTGAAGTCTCCGTCGCGGGATCGGGCCCAGCGGCGCTGGAGGAATTCGACCGCGCCGGCGCCGACATCGTGCTGCTCGACCTCATGCTGCCGGGCCTCAGCGGGCTCGAGGTCTGCCGGGAGCTCCGCAAGCGCTCAGATGTGGCCGTGGTGATGCTGACGGCAAAGGATGGTGAGGTCGACAAGGTCGTCGGGCTCGAGCTTGGCGCCGACGATTACGTCACCAAACCGTTCTCGAGCCGGGAGCTGGTGGCACGCCTGCGGGCTGTGCTGCGGCGGCGCGGGCAGCCCTCCGGTGAGGCTGAGATTCTCGAGGCGGGACCCGTACGCCTCGACCCTGATCGGCACGTGGTCAGCGTTGGCGGGGCCCCGACTTCGCTGCCATTAAAGGAGTTTGAGCTCTTGGAGGTGCTGCTGCGCAACGCCGGGAGGGTGCTGACGCGTGAGCAGCTCATGAATCGGGTTTGGGGCGCGGACTACTTCGGTGACACCAAGACGTTGGACGTCCATGTCAAGCGGTTGAGGGCAAAGATCGAGCCCGATCCATCACAGCCGCGGCACCTTGTGACGATTCGGGGCGTTGGCTACCGCTTTGACGCCGCGGCTTCGTAAAAGCCGCGTGGTCCGGACGGCGAGCGTTCACCTTCCGTTCAGAGTCACGTCGCTTAACGGTCGTTGCCCGCTCTTAGCGTGATCTCTGACAGACGGGCCCGCGTGGGCGCGTCGCGCCATCATGGAGGTCACGTAACCGTGGGTCGTTCAACTCGTCGCTGGAGCCAGTACGGGTCCGCCGCGCTCGCCGCCAGCACGCTCATGGCGGTCGCCGCTTGCGGCTCGAGCAGCTCCGGCACCTCAACGCCATCCTCCGCGGCTCCGACCAGCGCGGGCGGCAGCACCGCCCCCGCCTCCGCCAGCCCCACCGGGATCACCTGCAACGGCTCCGGGTCGGTGACATCTTCGGGGTCGACCGCGCAGGCGAATGCCATCTCTGCCTGGGCCAAGGTCTGGCAAGCCGCCTGCAAGGGCGCCGTCATCAACTACGGAGGTGGTGGCTCGGGCAAGGGGGTCACCGACTTCACCAGCGGCACCACGGCCTTCTCTGGCTCGGACTTCCCGCTGACCGCCGAGCAGAAGACCTCCGCCGACAAGGTGTGCTCGCGGCGGAGAAGCGGTCGACCTGCCCATGGCTCCTGGTGGAATCGCCATCAGCTACAACCTGCCGGGGGTCACCAAGCTGAACCTCTCGGCGGCGACGATCGCCGGGATCTTCGACGGCAAGATCAAGACCTGGAATGACGCCGCGATCAAGGCGGACAACCCCGGTGTGACGCTGCCGAGCACCACGATCCAGACCTTCCATCGCTCGGACAGCTCGGGCACGACCTACAACTTCACCAATTACCTGACCAACGTCGCCAAGAGCGCTTGGACTTACGGCTTCGGGAAGAACTGGACCGCTCCCGGCGGCCAGGGTGCGAAGGGCTCGTCCGGCGTGGCTCAGGGCGTGAAGTCGACGGCCGGTGGCATCGGTTACTTCGAGCGCAGCTTCGCCACCCAGGACAACCTCGAGCGTGGCGAATGTCGGTGACGCCGGCGGCAAGTTCGTCGCGCCGACTGACGCCGCCGTCACAGCGTTCCTGGCCCAGGCGAAGATGACGGGCACCGGCGACGACCTGGCACTGAAGTTCGACTACAGCGGCACCGATGGCACCGCCTACCCCGTCGATTCTGGTGACCTATGAGATCACCTGCACCAAGGGCGGCAAGGACGCCGGTCTCGTCAAGAGCTTCCTGGCATACACGTCATCGACCGCCGGCCAGGCCGTGCTGCCGACCGCCGGATACGTCCAACTGCCTGCCAGCCTCGCCACAAAGGTGCAGGCTGTCGTCGCGAAGATCTCCTGATCGGTTCATTGAGCAGCGGCCGGCGGGCCCATCCCGCCGGCCGCTGACTCGCGTGGACCCGCGTATTCACGAGTCCAGGCTGGTTTCATGACTTCACAAGGAAGCAGAGGCGAGGCGCGACGATGACCGCGCAAACCGAGACCAGCCCGACGAGTGGCCGGTTCGCTGACCGGGCACGGCCCAGCGGCGAGATCCAGGACAAGATCTTCCGGGTCGTGGTCATCACCGCCGGCTACCTGCTGCTCTGCCTGCTCGCCGCGATCGCCATCTTCCTGGTGCTCAAGGCAGTCCCGGCGCTGAACAAGAACCTGGCGAACTTCTTCACGTACAAGAAGTGGATCCCGGACGGCACGATCACGGCGAAGAACGGTCTCGACGAGATCCCCCATCCCGAATTCGGGATCGCTGCGCTCGCGTTCGGCACCGTCTTCATCTCGCTGATCGCCATGGTGATGGCCGTGCCGGTGGCCATCGGCGTGGCAATGTTCATCGCCTACTACGCGCCGCGCCGGCTCGCCCAGGTCTTCGGCTACATCGTCGACCTGCTGGCCGCCATCCCGAGCGTGGTCTACGGCCTCTGGGGCCTGTTCTTCCTGGTTCCACGGCTGATTCCACTCTCGGAATGGTTGACGACCTACTTCGGCTGGATACCGATCCTCGGCACCGAAGGCGGCTTCGGAAAGTCGATCTTCGCTGCCGGACTCGTGCTGGCGGTGATGGTGCTTGCCGATCATCGCGGCCATCTCCCGCGAAGTGTTCCTGCAGGTGCCGCAGACCCAGCGGGAAGCGGCGCTCGCGATGGGCGCGACCCGCTGGGAAATGATCCGCATGTCGGTGCTGCCCTTCTCCAAGTCAGGCATCGCCAGCGCCACGGTGCTCGGCTTCGGCCGGGCGCTCGGCGAGACCATCGCCGTCGCACTGGTGCTGTCCAGCAACTTCGAGATCGTCTGGAAGATCTTCACACCTGGCGGCAACACCATCGCCGCCAACATCGCGAACCAGTACGGCGACGCCGGCAAGATCGGCCTCGGCGCGCTGATCGCCTCCGGTCTGGTGCTGTTCATCATCACGCTGCTGGTCAATTTCGGTGCCCGGGCCATCTCCAAGCGCGCGATTCCGGCGGGGGCGGTCGTATGACGACCCCCACCCTCAGCGCCACGTCCACCGGTGGGTTGGGCGTCCTCAGCACCCGCAAGCTGCCCCGGACCGTGCTCATCGCGATTCCGATCGTGTGCGTGGGCATTTCGTTGCTCGTCTTCGCGATCACCCCGTTCCAGGGCCGCGCCGACTTCCTGGTGTTCTTCGCCCTGCTCTACCTTTTCGTGCAGACCGTCGCGTCAGCAGTCGTTGAAGGGCGCCGGCGTGCGGTCGACCGGTTCGTGTCGGCGCTGGCCGTCGCCGCCTTCGTGGCGGCCGTGGTGCCGCTGGCGGCCGTGCTGATCTACACGATCGCGCACGGCGCCAAACGTTTTGACTTGACCTTCTTCACCCATTCGATGAGTGGCGTTTCGGAGTCCGATCCGGGTGGTGGCGCTGCTGCCGCGATCATCGGCACCCTCGAGCAGATCGCGATCGCCACGTGCATCGCGGTGCCGTTCGGCCTGCTGGTGTCGATCTACCTGACGGAATACGCCAAGGGCCGCTTCGGCCGGATGATCAGCTTCTTCGTCGACGTGATGACCGGTGTGCCGTCCATCGTCGCCGGTCTGTTCATCCTGGCCGCATGGGTGCTGGCATTCGGCTTCGGCTACAGCGGATTCGCCGGGGCGCTGGCCCTCACCGTGCTGATGCTGCCGACGGTGGTGCGCAGCTCGGAGGAAATGCTCAAGCTGGTGCCGCCCAGCCTGCGTGAGGGCGGCTTGGCCCTCGGGCTGACCCGGGCTCGTGTGGTTCAGCGGATCGTGCTGCCCTACGCGCTGCCAGGGGTCGTGAGCGGAATCATGCTGGCAGTTGCCCGAATTGCCGGCGAGTCGGCGCCGCTGCTGCTTACCGTTTTCGGCAACGTAGCGACGAACACGAACCCCTTCTCGGGGCCGCAGAACGCACTTCCGCTGTTCGTTTTCAACGAAGCCGGTAACAATAATGCGACAGCGATCGACAGGGCTTGGACAGGAGCGTTGGTTTTGGTGCTTCTGGTAATGCTGTTCCAGCTCATCGCCCGGGTGGGCGTTTACCTCATATCCCGCAAGCGAGCCTGAGCGGAGCCCAGTGGTTATGGCAAAGAGAGTCGAACTGGCAGATCTGCATTGCTATTACGGTGATTTCCACGCCGTGGATGGCGTCTCGCTCACCATCGAGCCCAAGAGCGTCACCGCGTTCATCGGCCCATCCGGCTGTGGCAAGTCCACCGTCCTTCGTGCGATCAACCGCATGCACGAGGTCACCCCCGGGGCGAAGACCGAGGGGAAGATCATGCTGGACGACGAGGACATCTACGGACGCGAACGTCGACCCGGTCACGGTCCGCCGCACGATCGGCATGGTCTTCCAGCGGCCGAATCCGTTTCCGACCATGTCGGTCTACGACAACGTCGCGTCCGGACTGCGCCTCGGCGGCGTGAAGAAGCGCTCCATCCTCGACGAGTCGGTGGAGACCTCCCTTCGCGGGGCAGGCCTCTGGGACGAGGTCAGCAGCCGGCTCAAGAAGCCGGGCGCCGGGCTTTCCGGTGGCCAGCAGCAGCGGCTCTGCATCGCGCGGGCGATCGCCGTACAGCCTCAAGTGCTGCTCATGGATGAGCCTTGCTCGGCGCTGGATCCGATCAGCACGCTGACGATCGAGGATCTGATCGGCAAGCTGAAGGACGAATACACCATCGTGATCGTCACTCACAACATGCAGCAGGCGGCCCGCGTCAGCGACCGCACCGCATTCTTCAACATCACGGGTGTCGGGCAGCCCGGCCAACTCGTCGAGGTCGACGCCACCAGCAAGATCTTCGCCAACCCCAGCCAGAAGCGCACAGAGGATTACATCACCGGTCGTTTCGGCTGATTGGGGAAGCGCAGGCTAGCGTTTCACAGGTGAGCTCACCAGCACCGGCGGTCCGCCCGTCGCAGCAGCCCGAGCTCAGCGATCGCATTCTCACGATTCCCAACGCCTTCTCGGCGTTGCGGCTGGCAGGGCGTGCCGGTCTTCCTCTGGCTCGTTCTCGGTCCGCACCGCGACGGGCTCGCGCTGATCCTGCTGATGGTCAGCGGCCTGACCGACTACCTCGACGGCAAGCTGGCGCGAATGCTGGGTCAGTCCAGCAAGATCGGAGCCCTGCTCGACCCGCTCGCCGACCGGCTCTACATCGCGTCGACCATCATTGCTCTGACGATCCGCGGCATCATCCCGCTCTGGCTGCTGCTGGTGCTGCTGGCTCGCGATCTGGTGTTGCTCTGCTTCGTTCCGGTACTGCTGCGTATGGGATACGGGTACACCCTGCCGGTGCATTTCCTCGGCAAGGCGGCGACGTTCAACCTGCTCTACGCGTTCCCCTTCCTGCTTGCCACCACGGGTGACGGGTGGCTGGCCACCGTCTCGCGGCCCATCGCGTGGGCGTTCGTCCTCTGGGGCACCGCGCTCTACTGGTGGTCGGCGTGGCTCTACGCGCTGCAGGTGCATCAGCTGCGGGTGGCCGACCGGGAGGCCGACGGCACGGTGCCGGGGGTGCCGGTGTGATGCGGGCCGTCGTCATGGCCGGTGGAGAAGGCACCCGGCTACGACCGATGACCGCAAACCAGCCCAAACCCCTGCTGCCAGTGGTCAACCGCCCGATCATGGAACACGTCCTGCGGCTGCTCAAGCGCCACGGGTTTGACGAGACCGTCGTCACCGTTCAGTATCTGGCCGCCCATATCCGGGCCTATTTCGGTGACGGCGACGAGCTCGGGCTGGACCTCTCCTACGCCACGGAGCGCACTCCGCTGGGCACCGCCGGCAGCGTTCTGAACGCCGGTGATGCGCTGCGGGCAGACCCCTTTGTCGTGATATCCGGGGACGCGCTGACTGATTTCGATCTGACCGCGTTGGTGGCGTTTCACCGCCGGAAGGGTGCGCTCGTCACCGTCGCCCTCAAGCGCGTGCCCAACCCGCTCGAGTTCGGGATCGTCATCACCGAAGAAGACGGCCGCATCGTGCGCCTGCTGGAGAAACCGACCTGGGGACAGGTCTTTTCCGACACGGTCAACACCGGCATTTACGTCATGGAGCCCGAGGTGCTCGATCCATGTCGAGCCAGGCGCTTTCGTCGATTGGAGCGCCGACGTCTTTCCGCGGCTGCTTGCTGCGGGTGCGCCGCTCTACGGGTGGGTTGCCGATGGGTACTGGGAAGACATCGGCAACGCCGCCTCCTATCTACGGGCGCAGGCAGACGTGCTGAACCGGGCGGTACGCGTCGACATCGATGGTTTTGAGATGTCGGCCGGCGTCTGGATCGCGGAAGGAGCCGAGGTCGATCCCGGGTGCCGCGCTGACCGGACCACTGCACATCGGCAATTACGCCAAAGTCGAGGCCGGAGCCGTGCTGCGCGAGTACACCGTCCTGGGCAGCAACGTCGTCGTCAAAGGCGGCGCATTGTTGGACCGGGCGGTGGTGCACGACAACGCCTACATCGGCTCGCAGGCCGCGCTACGCGGCTGCATCATCGGCAAACGGACCGACATCATGCGCGCGGTGCAGGTGGCTGAGGGCGTGGTCGTCGGCGACGACTGCGTCGTGGAAGAGGAAGCCATCCTCGGGGACGGCGTCGCGGTCTACCCGTCCAAAGTCATAGAAGCCGGAACCGTGCAGAACCAGAGCGTGATCTGGGAGTCCCGCGGGCAGCGCGCACTCTTCGGCCAGCGCGGGGTCAGCGGCCTGGTGAACGTCGAGATCACCCCGGAGCTCTGCGTGCGGCTGGCGACGGCGTACGCGACAACGCTGCGCAAAGGGAGCCTGGTCACGGTCGCCCGCGACGCGTCCCGGGCGGCGCGCGCCTTCAAGCGGGCGGTCATCAGCGCCCTGACCGCGAGTGCCATCGAGGTGCGCGACCTCGAGGTCTCGACCATGCCGATCATCCGGTGGGACGTGCGGGTCTCGGACTCGGTGGGCGGCATCATGCTGCGGACCTCGCCCGGCGACGCGCAGGGGATCGACCTGGTTTTCATCGACGATCAGGGCGCCGATGTGTCCCGCGCCGCGGGCCGCAAGCTCGAGCGCATTTACACCCGGCGGGAATTCCGGCGGGCCTTCCCCGGTGAGATTGCCGAGCTGCATTTCGCGACCCGCACCCTGGACACCTACGTGCAGGATCTGTGCGAGCGGATCGATACCCGACGGCTGCGTGAGGCTGGGCTGAAGGTGGTGATCGACTGCGCCGGGGGCTCGGAAACCCTTGTACTTCCAGGGCTTCTGGGGCGTCTCGGGGTCGACGTGCTGACTGTCAACGGACGTCTCGATCAGACCTCCACCACCGAATCCCTGGCCAGTCGGATGGGTGACCTGGAGCGGCTCGGTGAGCTGGTGGCCGGTTCGCGGGCGGCTTTCGGGCTGCGGTTCGACCCGGTCGGCGAACGGATCGCGCTGGTGAACGAGCGCGGCGAACTCATCCGCGAAGAACGTGCCCTGCTCGTGCTGCTCGACCTGGTGGCGGCTGAGAGTCGGGGCCGGCAGGTGGCGCTGCCGGTGACCACCACCCGGGTCGCGGAGCAGGTATGCCGCTTCCACGGGGTCAGCGTCATCTGGACCTCCACCTCACCGGAAGACCTGACCCAAGGCCGCATCGGGGCGGCAGGTGGCTTTCGCGGCAGACGGCAGAGGCGGCTTCGTGGTTCCGGAATTCGCGCCGGCACTGGATGGCACCGCCGCCTTCGTACGGATGGCAGGGCTCATCGCGCGCACCCAGCTGACGCTGTCGGAGATCGACGCCCGGATCCCCAATGCGGCGGTGGTCCGCCGTTCGGTGCCGACGCCGTGGGCCGCCAAAGGCGCCGTGATGCGCAAGGGTCGCCTTGGAGGCGGGCTCTGCTCGGACCGACACCACCGACGGGGTGAAGGTCATTTTCGCCGATGGCCGCTGGGTGTTGGTGATCCCGGATCCCGCCGAGGCCATGACACATCTGTGGGCCGAGGGCGTGGACACGGCTGATTCCGCCCGGCTGCTCGAGGAATGGGGCGGGGTCGTGCTGGACGCCATCGCCGCGCCCGTCGGCTGAGGCTCTGACGCCTCAATCGGCTGGGCAGCAGCACCTTGAGCTTGTCGACGATGTCGTCGGTGACCTGCTCGATCGGCTGCATGCCGTCGACCTCGACCAGGATGTGACGGTGCCGGTAGTAGTCGATCACCGGCTCGGTCTCGCGCTTGTAGGTGGCCATACGCTGGCAGATCACTTCTTCGGTGTCGTCGGTGCGGCCCTCCTCGATAGCGCGTTGGAGCAGCCGGCTGATCAGCTCCGGCTCATCAGCCGCCAGAAAGACGGCGACCTGGGCCTCCATGCCGATCTTCTGCGGCTGCTGCGTGGCCCTCGATGGCCTGCTGCACCGTCCGCGGAAAGCCGTCCAGCACATATCCGCCCGCCTCGCGGGCCTGTTCGAGGGCTTCCGCCACCATGCGCAGCACCAGTTCATCGGATACCAGTTCCCCGGCCTCGAGCTGGCGCTCGACGTCGCGCCCGACCTCGGTGCCGCGCTCCACGTGCTCGCGCAGCAGATCCCCGGTGGAGATATGAGGAATGCCGAACAGCTCGGAAAGCGCTTGCCCTGTGTGCCTTTGCCCGCCCCAGGCGGCGCAAGCAGCAGGATCCTCATTCGCACTCCCACGCTCGCCGGCCTGATGCTGGCGTCGTGCCGCACCCTTCGCTGGCCAGGCTAGTGCAAGGCCGATCTCCCACGCCGGCTCAGCCGCTTGCCCCCGAGGTCAGCCCGGCGCGCGGCAGCCGCCCCCTCGGCAGAACCGCTGCCCGACAGCAACCGCCGCGGTGCACTGCGCAACCGCGGATACGCCTGCTCGACCTCCCGATCGACGATGGCGGCCCGATCGGCCAGCACCAGACTGACCGAGGGCCCGGCTGTGCCACCGACTCCGGCGGCGCGAGTGGATTGCGCCGCCTCCGCCTCGGCCCGGACGGCCGCCTCCGCGGCGATGAGCCGCTCGCCGATCGTGTAGGCAAATCCGATCATCCAGGACCGCCGGTAAGCCGCCACGGATTCGCGGGCATCCCGCGGCCGGGCGATCGCGAGCCCGTGGGCAGCCTGCACCAGCAGGGACGTGTACAGCAGATCGACCCGCGTGAGATCTGACTGCATGCCAAACAGGTGCATCGACAGAGACACGGTGCCGGCCGGGCCGGTGCGCCCGGTGCGCAGGACCGCGCGTACTCCCAGCGGACTGGCGACCGCGGCCAGCAAGGATCCCTTGTCTCGTGCGTAGGGGGGGTCAAGGTCGACAATCCGGTCGCCCGCGGACTGAGGCTGGGACTGCCCGGCGGCGAGCATGGCCTCTTCGATGCCGTAGCGGGCGATGAGCTCGGCGGCCTTGCCGTTGTACGCGTCGCGCTCGGCATCCGTAGTGGCTCCCTCGGCCTTGGCCAACAAGCGGCGTACCCGCTCGAGCATTCGATCATCGCCTGACATGCATCCCCCTCGGAATCGAATCTGTGTTCGACCATATAGAGAGCGCGCCAGCCGCGGCCAGTCTCGCTGGCGGTCTGTGGACAAACAGAATCGCTGGCGGCGCAGTGCTGCGGTTCAGGCACCGACCTCTTGCTGAGACAACCGACCTGGCGGCTCCTGAGCGGCTGGCTCGGTTGGAGCCAGCAAGCCGTGAACGGCCTCCCGGACGATCCCGGCGATCTCGGAGATGTCGACCTTGCCGAAGGCTTCTCCGGCGCCAACCAACGCGCCGAACACGGCTCCGATGGAGCAGGCCATCCGGACTCGATGCGCGAGCGGTATCGAAGGGCTCGCAAGGAACCGGCGCAGCTGGGCTTCGAGGTCGTCATGCTCGGCTTGATGGTGCTCGCTCTTTTCGAGCTGCTCGAAGGCGTTGTGGTTTCGCTCATGCAGCAGGAAGAGCTCTCGGTTCGCGACTACCTGATCGATGAACTCGTCGAGCAACTTTGACCAGGTTGCGGTGTCCGGGGCGGCGGTGCCGGAGCTGTCGAGCCGGTCAAGGACGCCGCGCCCGAGCTCGTGCAGGCGCAGGTGCAGCTCGAGGAGGATGTCTTCCTTGCGTTCGAAGTGGTAGTAGAGCGCCGCCTTCGTGAATCCCAGCCGTTCGGCAATCTCGCGCAGCGACGTCTTGTCATACCCCTGCTCGTTGAAGAGCTCCAGGGCGATATCGAGGATGCGCTCACGGGTGGAGCCTCGAGGTCGTCCGCCGCGGGCCGGCTTCCCTACGGGTCGCATAGTCGGGCTACCTTACTTGACAACCGGCTAGCTAGAAAGCAGGCTACGACAGTCCCTAGCTTGACGACCGGTAAGGAAACTCGTGACAGACGCTTTGATGATCGAAGCGCACGGCCTCACGAAGCGATTCGGTTCGACGGTGGCGCTCGACGGACTTGACCTGGAGGTGCCTGCCGGCGCCATCCTCGGCGTTCTCGGACCCAACGGTGCGGGAAAGACGACCGCAGTGCGGATCCTGACCACGCTGTCGCGTCCAGACGGTGGATCGGCCCGGGTCGCCGGCCATGACGTGGTGCGTGAGGCCGCCGCAGTGCAACGCAACATCGGTGTCACCGCGCAGGATGCCACCCTCGATGAGGTCCTGACCGGGCGGCAGAACCTGGTCATGGTCGGACGGCTGAGCGGCCTGAGCCGTACCCAGTCCAGGGTGCGTGCGGGAGAGCTGCTTGACCGCTTCGACCTCGCCGGGGCGGCCGACCGCGTCCTCAGGGGCTATTCGGGTGGCATGCGGCGCCGGCTCGATCTCGCCGCCGGCCTGGTGACCCGCCCTCCGGTGCTTTTTCTCGACGAGCCCACGACCGGGCTCGATCCCACCAGCCGGGTGCGCATGTGGGGCGTGATCAGAGAGCTCGTCGCCGACGGCGTGACGCTGCTGCTCACCACCCAGTACCTCGACGAGGCAGACGAGCTCGCCGACCGGATCGTGGTCGATTGATCACGGCCACGTGATTGCCGGCGGCACAGCTGCTGAGCTCAAGGCCGACATCGGGGGAGCCCGGCTGGAGGTCACGCTGAGCGAGAGCCAGCCGCTTGCCGCAGCCGCCCTGGAACCTTTCGTCGCTGGGCCGGTTCAGGTCAGCCATGACGGTCGTCGGCTGCGCGCACCCGTCAGCGGCGTGAGCGGTTTGGCCACCACGGTCGTGCGAGCCCTGGATGCGGCGGGTGTCCTCGTCGACGACGTGGAGGTTCGCCAGCCCTCGCTCGACGACGTGTTCTTCGCTCTTACCGGACACCCCACCACGGAGCCGGATGACAAACCCGTCTCGCAATCCGCGGAATCCGACCTGCAGGGAGCGCTGTCATGACCGCGACCACCCTCGAACGCGCGGGCTCTGTCGGCCGGCCGAGGGCCTCGACCGGACCGCTGCGCAGACTCAATGACGTCGCCGTCCTCACCGGGCGCAATCTCGTCCATATCGCCAGGGAGCCGCTGCAGCTCTCGGATGTGACGGTGCAGCCGGTCCTGTTCACGTTGCTGTTCGTCTACGTGTTCGGGGCCGGCGTGACCCTTCCTGGCGGGGGTAGCTACAAGGATTTCGCCATAGCCGGGTTGCTGGCGCTGAACCTGACCACCTCGGCGATGGGCACCGCAGTCGGCCTCAGCACAGACCTCAACAGCGGCGTCATCGACCGGTTCAGAACGTTGCCGATGTGGCGTCCGTCGGTGCTCGTCGGCCGTTCCATCGCCGACCTGATGACTGCCGCCCTCTGCTCGCTGATCGTCGCCCTCACGGGGCTGGCCATCGGTTGGCGACCCGAGCGCGGCTTCCTTTACACCCTCGCCGGTTTCGGACTCTTCCTGCTCTTCAGCTATTCGCTGTCATGGGGCTGCGCATGCCTCGGGATGGTGAGCAAAGGCCCGGAATCGGCCCAGGGGTCGGGCTCGTCATCCTGTTCCCGCTGGCTTTCGTCTCCAACGCTTTGGTGCCGACCCAGCACATGCCGTTGGTGCTGCGGACCATCGCCGATTGGAATCCCGTGAGCGCCGTGACGACGGCGGCCCGCCAGCTGTTCGGCAACCCGAATCCATCTGCGTCGATCAACGCCTGGCCGATGCAGCACCCGGTGACCGCCACGCTGCTGTGGTCAGCAGTGTTGCTGGCGGTCTTCGCCCCGCTCGCCGTCTCGCTCTACCGACGTCGCACCACCGACTGACCGTGACGCCTGCAGCAGTGCGGGGCGGTCGCCTGATCGACCGCCTCTTCGTCCGCTCGACCGTGACCGAGATCGAGCAGGTGGCTGCCCGGATGAAGCGGGTCCGGCTTTCCGGACCCGGGGTGGCTGCCGCGTCGTGGGTTGCGGGCCAGCAGGTACGGGTGTTGGTGAACGACCTCTTTTCCTTTGCCACGGTCCGCGGCGCATTCCGCGATGCGCTGCGTACCTACTCGGTCTGGTCATTCGATCCCGACGCGGCCACTCTCGACGTCTGTGTTCTTGATCATGGCGACGGGCCGGGCGCCCGCTGGTCGCAGCGGGTGGCAGTCGGGGACGAAGTGGCTTTCAGCGGACCGGAAGGCAAGTTCGTCCTGCGCGACGGGTCGTATCACGTGTTCGTCGGGGAGGAGACGGCGCAGGTCGCCTTCGGGGCCATGCTGCGTGCCCTCGCCGAAGAGGTGCCAGTCTACGGGGCGCTGGAGGTCGAGGTGGCGGACCGGCTGTCGCTGCCCCGCGGGAGCGACTTGTCATGGTCTGAGCGCGGCGGCGGGCCGGCCGAGAACTCCCCGTCGCTGCTCGCGGCAGTTCGCGCCCTGCGCCTGCCCGATACAGCAGGCATCGCTTACGTCGCCGGTGAGGCCAAGACTTGCGCAGCGGTGCGCCGGCATTTCATCGATGAACGCGGCTGGTATGCCAAGACCTCGATCGTCGTCAAACCGTTCTGGACTCCGGGCAAGCGCGGCCTGGAGTGAAGCCCGCTCCACAGGACGAGATCAGCCGAGATCATGACGAGAGGGGTGCCCAGGTCATGAGGTCGGCCCGCACCGAGTAGCCGTGCATGGTTCCGCCATCGCCGACCCACTCCCAGTGCCAGGCTTCGTTGACTCCGGCCGGGTGGTTCCAGCCCCACTCGCCGGCGTGCGCGACCAGCCACTGGTAACCGGGTGAGCCCCAGTTCAGGCTGCCGTCCTGGTCGGCGAAGTCCGCCGCTTTGCCCCAGCCATGGTTGCTGTACCCCGGGGTGGCGGCGTTCTCGCACAGGCCGCGGTTGCACCAGTAGGTACGCCAGTACTCCTGGTTGGCGAAGTCGCGGTAGCACTGGACGGGGGTGAGGGTGACGCCGTCGGCGCGGGCGGCCGCGATCATGTTGACCAGTGATCCGGCGGCCGGTTTATAGACCTGGCAATCGCTGGTGTACGTGTACAGCTGCGAGGCCGGCAGGTTGCCGTTGGTGTAGCCCAAGATCGGGGTCGGGCGGTTTGCCCCATTGATGGGTGAGAACGTGCCTTGACTCGTCTGGCAGCCGGTAATGACTGCGGCGCAGCTCACCAATGCAACGAGCAGAAGCTTGACGGGAGTCAAGAGCCTGCGAGGCGGCACACGCAAACGACTGAGTACGCCGGTCATGATCATCCTTCACGACACCAGCTGGTGAGGCGATTGACCCGATGGCGGCCGGTGATCCCGGCGGCGCCAGCTGCCAAATTCCAGCTCCTGCCCACTGAGATCGCGGTCACCGGGAATGAGGCAGGTCATCGGCAATTGCCCGGTGCGGCCCGTGGCGGGCGCGTTGACCCATCGGACCGGCTCGGTCGAATTGAATGCCGAACGGCAATCGATTGGGTCTGTGACGCGCCTGAGACCCGCCTTAACCCGGCGAATGAGAGCTGCCGACCGACAGCAAAAGGCGCCTAACCAGGAGGCACCGACGCATGACTGACGTTCTCACGTGCCTGCGTTTCGAACCGGGGACGCACCGACATCAGCCCCCGTCCACGTGGAGCCCCGCTTCGAGCTCTACGCCAGGGTGTGCGCTCTACCGCCAGGGGTCGCCATCGGAGTCCGGCGCGACCAGGACGACGAATCCATCACCGTTGTGGTCTCAGAAGAGTTCGTCGAGAGCTCCCTGCCCGGCGTCAGTCTCATCTTTCGCCGAGAACTAAGCCAGTGCGGGGCAACCCCTACAGCAAGCAGCGCTCAGGCTCGCTCAGCTTGAACGTTCTGGGCAATGAAGGCGCCGGCCAAGATCTGCAGCAATTCCTGCTTGGAGAATTCAGACGTCTGTTCGATCCGGCTGAGGAGCAGGTTGCAAAGGTGACCTAAGCCGACGGTCAGTTCCAGCAGCGCGTCATCGCCGTTCTCTGCGACTTGCGCAGCAACTACCTGACCCATGAGTACCGGGTCGCCAGTCCAAGCGGTCATGACCTCAACCGCACGCAGCATGACGTCCAGACTGCTCGTGCGGTTAGTCATAGCGCATGCCCGCCGCCCCGTCTTGTTCGATCAGCCGGAAAAAAGTGGCCATTTCCTAGAATCCTGGGACCCGAAGCGCCAGATCGACCCCGGACAAAAGTCCCGTCAGCGCGGGACTAAAGAACGAGCGCTTGACCCGCCGGCATCGGAGATCCTCGAGCTGCACATCCGGAAGCTGGCTTCTGGGTCCCCCACCGGGACGGCCCGCCACCGTAGCGGCGTTCCACGATGTCCCTGGACTTCAGGTCCATAAGGGGCCGTTAGTCGCTGGCATCGACTAAACGCGGAGCCGTCCAAGCGTCCTCCGGTCTTCACGCCGGGGATCGCCGCGGGCGCGAACCCGAAGAACGTCTCAGCTAGGGCGGGCCACACCAGCGTTGCGTTCACCATGGACCGGTACGGCCACGGTCACGACAGCGCCGAGAGGTTCTCGCGCGCCGCCTCGACGATCCGTTTGTGGCGTCGTCTGGGACGGTCTGAGCAATGACTGAGGCCCACCCCGGCGAGCGGGATGGGCCTCTGACCTGCTGTTTTACTGTGGGCGATGTAGGATTTGAACCTACGACCTCTTCCGTGTCAGGGAAGCGCTCTCCCCCTGAGCTAATCGCCCGGCGCGCGCTAGCGCAGGTCAGAAGTTACACGACCGGAAAGCACCGCTCAGGACTCCGTAACGGCTCAACTGTCTGCCAGCAGCACGTAGTTGTCGTAGTAAGTGTGCTTGGCGGAGTCCAGGTCGCCGCCGCAGGTGATGAGGGCCAGCCGCGGGCGGCCGGAACCTGCTGCTGCCGCCGCGAGCGCCTGCACGGTGCTCGGGTCGTTCTTAGGGGCGAGCGTGCCGCCGATCACCCGAAACTGACGGACCGTGCCGGCTACGTCAGTGATGAAGATGACGGCACCCTTCGGGAGCGTGTGCAGCCCGTTGAAGAGGCCGAGCTTGCCCTGGTAGTCGACGTGTGCGGCGACGATCGCCGTTCCCAGCTGACCCGGCGCCGCGCCGGCCTGATACCAGGCCGCCTGCTCGACATTGTCCGGAACCTCAAGCGCTCCTGCTGGGTCCACATTCGCTGCGACGATCGGAGCGTCGACCTTGAGCGCCGGGATTCGAATCCGGATGGGGCGCGAACGAGCGCGTTCGGCCAGCGCGCCGAGCGTGGCGCTCGAGGTGCCCAGCCCCGTCGACGTCGCGGACGGGCTCGGCTTGGGCGTCGGCGTAGAACTCGGTTTCGGGCCGGCCGTGCGGGTGGAATGCGGAGCGCTCGACGATCCGGACGCGGCCGTCGGCCGTGCGCTGGTCTGCGCCGCCGGAGAGTCGCCTTTCGAGCCACCTCCGAAGCCGAGGATCGCCGCGAAGACCGCCACAGTCACGACGATCGCCGTGTAGATCGGGGTTCGCTTGTTCGGCGGCCTCCTATGCGACGGCACCTTGGCGGGCTCTCCTACGGGTGATCAGAAACGCGGCGGCTCCCATTGTCGCTGCAATCGCAGCAGCCGCGCCAACCGAGACGCTGGCCCGGTCAGTCATCAACGGCTTGGCCGTGCTGCCGTCTCCCGTCGGGATCGCACTCAGAGACGTCAGAGAGGACGCCAAGCGGCTGGTGGCCAGCCAAGCCATCGTCTGGGCCTTCGGGTCACCGATCAGGTAGAGCGTGGTCACCCGATCTGGCTGCAGTGTCGCCGGCTGGGCGCCCAGCTCGGTCGAACCCGTTGCGGACCGCACGACGACCTGATGGGTGCCCGCCGGCGCGTTGGTCGTGATGCTCGACCCGTTGGACAGGGCACCGATGGGCAAGACCGATCCGTCCACGACCAACGTGACGGGGCCACTGTCGGCAACGTGGCGAATCACCACACCCGCCTTGCCGGCCGGCACCGGAATCGGCGTCTCCGGAAAGACGAAGGCCTTGGGCTGTCCGGTAGGCGTGAGACCGACCACCGCGGTAGATGTGGTGCCTGCAACGATGTCCAGGGGCGCCCGAAGCACGACGTTTCCCGCATCCGGCCCGTTGTCCGCCTTGATCGTGACCGTGTGCGAGCCGGCACTTAAAGTTACCGGGTCGGTGACGCGAGACGACGTGAAGCCGGTTAGCACCGTCTTGCCGTCCACAGCGACATCCGCCACCAGGCCGGGGACAGCGTGGACCAGCGTGATCACTCCGGTGCCGCTCAGAGTCGGGGTGCCGGTCGCGACCGCGGAGATGGGCGCGACCAGTGGTAATGCGATGAGGGCGGCCGCTGCGGTCAACACCCACGAGGCGCGGCGAACGCCCTTTGACGATGGCCTCGCGTGTGCGCCCCTTGTGCTATGGATCTTCATCTGTTCCCCGTCCCCCGTGCGCTTCGGCCGCCCCGGACAACTGGTGCCCTGAGCGGTCGTTGCTCCCCAACGCGAGAATCTCGGAGTCGGCGGCTTAAGACAAGCGACCGCACCGGCGAGGCGGTGAGCTAGCCGACTGGCGCCACGGGCTCGGTCGGCTCGACCGGGTCCGACGGATCCGTTGGCTCGACGGTGGGGGCCGGCGTCGGTGTCGGGGGAGCGGCGGTCGGGGTCGCCGCCACCGGGACCGGCGCGCTTGGGTCAGCTGTTGGGGTGGGGTAGCCGGTTCCAGCCTGGCCGGGCTGCGCGCTCGGTGGGGCGGAAGGGTCGCTCTGGCTCGTCCCGGGCGAGGGCGTGATGATTGCGGGGCTCGACGGATGAGCCGACGGCGGCTTGCTGCCGTGACCCGAGGTCGGCGTCGCCGCGGCGGGTTCGGGTGTCGCTGTGGGGGAGTCGGGCGTCCCGGAGGTGGTTGCGGGCGCCGAGCCGGGCGGGGCCGGCGTCACCGTGGGGGGTAGGGCCGCGAATCCTTTCAGGGCGAGGCCGAGGCCCGGAATGGGGATCGCGAGGACCGGCGGCTCGGCGAGGCCCTTGAAGGTGTCCGAGCCGATCTGTGCCTGGGACTTCTTGCGGCTGCCGCTCGCGAACCCGGTGGCCAAGCCGACGGCAACCGCCGCGATGACCAGGCCGGTGAGCAGCCCCCGAACGATCCAGTTGGGCGGCTTGCGATGACTCGTCACCAGGACTGTCGCACACTCAAAGTAGCGGCCCCGGCAACCATTCGGCTCAGGAGGCCTGGCGGCGTACGGGACGGACCTCCGCGCCAAAGCGCTGTGAGCTGCACGTTATCCCCGCCCCCGGTGACTTTCAGTAGAACGGCAAGTGCTCAGCGACTGGTGCCGTGACTACTGAAAGTAATGGTGACCGAAGGAAAGGAGCTTCGCAACCGGAATGGCGAGAACGGTGCAACCGTGAACGAGGCGGAGGCGGGAATCGAACCCGCGTACAGGGCTTTGCAGGCCCTTGCCTAAGCCACTCGGCCACTCCGCCGGGTGAGGTGAGCCGGCTGACCTGGCTTCCTCTAAATACCGAGCGGACGACGGGATTCGAACCCGCGACCCTCACCTTGGCAAGGTGATGCTCTACCAGCTGAGCCACGTCCGCGCTGCCCTCTCGGGCTGTGCTCGGCTCACCTTAGCTGACGGCGCGACGCGGAGCGAACGTCGCTGTGGGCCGTTTGTCCCGCCGTGTGCGTCAGAGCCGGTAATGGCTCAGCTCTGGGGATCCCCCCATACCAGCAGCGCGAGCTCGGCATCGAGGTCCACGAAATCGCCCTCGAGGCCGGTCGGGACGGCCGCATAAGTGCGGGTGAGAAATTCCACCAGGCCGCCGAGAGGGATCTCGAAAAGGGCGGAACCCGAGGGGCTCGACAGAGACAGGCAGACGGAGTGTGCCCCGTCATCGGCACTGGGCCAGACCTGAACATCCCCTTCGCCCACGGGGTGTGTCACGCCGTCGGCGAGCAACTGGCGAGCGAAGGTCCATTCGACGACCTCGTCGCCTCCGGTGCGAAATCCGACGTGCACCGCGTACGGGTCAACGGCTTCGTAGCGAAATTCTGCACTGACGGGGAGTGCTCCTCCACCCGGGACGACCAGATGCAACGACAAATCTGTCGTAACAAGGTCAGGTCGGGCATTCATACTGGCCTCCGGTACCGGGCAACGTCGATGAGCGGTTGTGCTCTGTTCTCTTGGCTTCTGTTTGCCCACCCGAGGCCCCATGGAATCTCGTCCACCTGAGTGATTCCTGAGGATGCGTCAGGATTAAGACCAGCCCCCTGCACCGTCCTGTACCTTTTCCGCCGCAATCGCCCGATCGTTCTGCTGAGCGGAGCCGTGCTCGAGCCAAGCGCTCTGAATTTCGGCGGCTGGCTCACCTCCGAGCACCAGCTGCCCGCGCCCCGGCGGCCGGACCCGAGGCCGCAGCCCTCCGATCACCGGGCCCTCTGCCGGGTCTCCAGAAAGCAGGACGCCGGTCTCGCACAGTTCGAGTAGCCGGGCGAGAAACGGGTCGAAGGCGGCGCGATTGCTTCCGCTGACCCGGCGGGCCACGACGACCGACAATCCGACATCGACGGCGAACGGCAGCAACTCCGACAGCGCGTCAAAAGCAGCTGCCGTCCGTGGGCCTGCGACGACTTCGAGATCGTCGATGACGAGCACCTGACTCTCGCGATGACCGGCTCGGCCCTGGCCGTCGCCGGCCGCAAGACACGTCGCCGTCAACTCCTCGAGCAGCCCGACGATGTCGCCCGGAGCATGCGCCCGGCGGTAGGCACCGACCCCGGGCATCGTCAAGCTCCGTCGCGGATCGATGATCCAAGGACGTGCGCCCCAGCCTGCCGCGGCCCAGCCGATCGAGCGCAGCAGGCCGCTGCGCCCGCTGCCGGAATTTCCTAGTACCAGCAGGTGGTCACCGGGCGCCAAACCGACGTCGACCGGGTCGCACGAGCTGCCGCTGACCCCGATGGTGACCCGGTGCCTTGGGGTCGGCGGCAACGCTCGTGCTGATACGAGGGCGGGCAGCAGCTGAATCGGCCGTACGGCTGGTCCTCCGCGACGTGCGATCCCCGCGACCAGTTCTCCCAACGACTCGGCCAGCCCGTCCAACGTGCCGGCGCTGTCCGCTCGCGGCAGTGCGACCTGGGCCCAGTTGCCGTCGCCGGTGAGCAGGCGGCCAGCAACCTGGCGGGGCAGCCGCCTCGTGAGCTGTGGGAGCATCGAGTCGGCGGGATCGTTCATGCGCAGCTCCCAGCGGCTGCCGATGCTCTCTCGTAGGCCGCCTCGAAGCTCGGTCCAGCGTCCACAGCTCAGCGCGACAGACACTCCCACCGATAAGCCGGCGGTCGCGATCTTTGACAGTTGTTCGGTGAGCATGTCATCGAATCGCAGGACTGCCGCCACATCATCGACGACGAGCAGGACGCGGGGGTGAGACGGCTCAGCCGCTGACTGGCGGTGTGCCACGGTGTCGGCCACCGCCGTAACGATCTGACCCGCAAGCTCGCGCGTCGTGGCGACGGTGCCGACATGCGGCAGTCCGGCGATCGAGGTCAGCAGGCTCGGGGCAGCAGTGATCACGTGAATCGCCAACTGCTGGGGCGACGTGGACTCGGCGAGCGCTGCGACGACACTTGCCAGCAGCGTTGATCGTCCGCTGCGCGGCGCGCCCGCGACGGCGAGGTTGGCTACCGGCCCGGTCAGGTCGAGCCTCAATGGGCGTTGCTCTCCGCGCTCTGGCAGGTCAAGCAGACCTATGCAGGCTTTCCATGGCTCGCGCTCAGCAGACGAAGCCCCTTCGGTGCCCAGGCTGAGCATGGTTGGTAGCTCGGGCAGGCACACCGGCGCGACTGTGGGACCCGGCTTCGAACAGTCAGCCGGCCACCGGCGCAGTTCGGTGTTCACCGCCTCGGCGGGCTGGTCCACCAGCGCGACGCGCAGCCGGACGAGCGTGCCGTCGCGGCTGAGCCAGGCCCAGCCAGGAGCGGCTGGTAACCGGGCGGCTACCGGCGCTCCGATGACGGCGACCGATTCGGCGGCGCTTGCCGTCCGCAGGCACAGCCTGAACCGCAGATGGGCGTCGAGACCTCGGAGCCGGCCGTCGTCGAGCCGTTGGGAGGCCAGCAATAGATGAATGCCGAGACTGCGTCCGAGCCTTCCGAGCGACATGAGGACATCAAGCGCCTCGGGTGATTCCTCGATGAGTTCCGCGTACTCATCAATGACCACGAGCAACCGGGTGAGGGCCGGGGTCGCAGCCGGGCCAACAGCAGTGCGTACGCGGTATGCCTCGATGTCATCGGCGCCCGCCTCGCGAAGCACTCGTTGGCGGCGCCGTAGCTCCGCCCGCAGCGACGCGACCAACCTGTCGATGCCGTGGGCATCCGCATTGAGGTTCGTCACGAGTCCGGCTGTATGCGGCAGCCGGGCCAACTCGGAAAAAGCAGCCCCGCCCTTGTAATCGACCAGCAGAAAGGCCAGCTCCTGTGGGGACGACTGGTGGGCAGCGGCGATCAGCAGCGTGCGCAGCAGCTCGCTCTTGCCGGTACCAGTGGATCCGATGACGAGGCCGTGAGGGCCATCCCCACCCCGCGCCGCTTCCCGTAAGTCCAGTGTGACGGCAGCGCCGTCATCGTCGCGGCCTAACGGGATGCGTAAGCAATCACTCGAAGGAGTCGACCGCTTGTGCAGCAAGTCGGCCAACAACAGCGGGGAGTTAGTAGCTCGAGGGATCTCGTCGTCTAGCTGGCAGCCGGCCAGCGTTTCGGCAAATTGTTGCGCCTGCGCGTTGGTGACCGCGTCCGGATGTGCCACCAGCACGAGCCCCGGCTGGTCCCCGGAGCGGGCAACCACCAGCCCCCCATTGCCATCGCCGGAAACGGCAGCCGTGACCTGTGAAGCAGCAACGGCTCCCGGGACGGTAAGCGTGAGCATCGACACCCGCGTGTCCGGGTGTCGAGCCACCATGGAAGCCAGCGTCGGGAGCGCGTCCATGGCGCCCGACTGGTCGTCTCCCAGCACCACGGCCTGGTGGGGCGCGCCATCAGCGTGGGTTGCCGGATCGCGCAACAGTGCTCGGACATGCCGGGCCAGTTCGCTCGGGTCGTGCGTGATGCAGCCCGCGTGCGGCAGCAGGCTCAGCCATTTGGCTTCGGCTGCAGGGACGAGGGCGTGCAGCTGCAATACGTCCGGCCCGTGGCTGCGGGTCAGAGACACGATGACTGCCCGCAGCAGCGCCAGCCGGTCGAAGGACGCGATGACGGCAGGGCTGCCCGTGACGTCGAGCGCCACCGGCAGGTCGTCCACCGCGCCATGGCGCGCCAAGACCCCGGCTGCGCGGCGTAAAAGTTCGGGATCGCCGTCGGGGTCGCCGGCGGCGGATCGGAGTCTGGGTGGACGACGGGCCGGCGCTCGACCTATCCCGAGCCGGACGCGCCCAAAGTCTTCATGGCCGACCTGCCGGTCCCACAGCCGATCAGCAAACGGCTCGTTGGGCGCTGGATGGGCCGCGAATGCGTGCTCACGTTGCCGGACCGCGGCGGCCGTCAGGCTGGCTGCGCAGCCCGCCAGATGCGCCAGATAGCGCTCGCGTCGTAGCTCCCACAGTCGAGCGCAACGTCGCCGCTGGTGGCGCGCGGACCAAACACCTGCGACCACACTCAAGACTGCCACCCCTCCGCACAGCGCGATGATCAGCACGTTCGGCGACAGCAGTGCAAAGCCCAACATCCCGAGCGCCGACAGGCCGGGGAGCAGCGCCGCCATCCATCCGCGCTCGCCCTCAGGCTCCGATGGTGCGGCCGCGATCTCGATCGGCTCGGCCGATCCCAGCTCAGGCAGCAGCCGGGCAGACCGGGTGATGCGGAGGACCGGGGACATTGACGCGACGCTAGGGGATGCCGCGTGATCATTCCCGCGGTTATCCACAGGCCGTGGGGTGGGTGCCGCCGTAGTAGCGTGAGCGACTGCATCCGGGCGTATAGCTCAGCGGGAGAGCGCTCGCTTCACACGCGAGAGGTCGCAGGTTCGAAACCTGCTACGCCCACCGGAGCGAGGTTCCTGGGGAACGGCTAGCCGGGCGTCAGGCCGCGGCGCTGGAGAGCGGGTCGTCGACGGGGTAGTAGACGTTCCTCGGTGCAGGCGGATCGTCGAGCCGTTCCCATTCGTCCGAGGGCAGCAAAGCCCCTTCGGCTTCCCAGTGGTCGCTGTCGGGCTTGGCGTCGATCCAAAGCGCTGGTTCGGCAGGCAGGGCGGCGGATTCACAAGGTCGGTGGTCCGCATGTGGCACTGGATATTCGTGTCCGGTTGCGCTCTTCCAGGTGGCTTCTTCGGTGCCGGGATCTCGGCGCAGCGTCCAACAAGTCTCGTGTTTCAGCCGATGGTGAGATGCGCAGACCGCGCCGAGGTTATTTCGGTCGGTGCGGCCTCCGGGTGCCCGTGGGGTGTAGCGGCGGGTGTGGTCGAGCTCGCAGCTCGCGGCTGATCGGTTGCAGGTGGGGAACGCACAGACCGAGTCGCGCGCGCGGATGTAACGAGCGAGCTCGGCGGAGGCTTCATAGCGAGTGTGTCCTAGGTCGAGCAGAGCGCCGGTCTCGGGCTCAAAGATAAGCCGACGCCACTTGCCGTCGGCGGCCATGATTCGGGCCAGCGGCGCGGGGAGCGGACCGTAGCCGGCCAGCTCGCCCGGGTTGTCACGCAGCCCGAGCAGGGTCACCAGGTCGATGGTGACGTGGACTTCTACCTGGGCGCCGCCCCCGGAATTCGGTTCGCGGCCGGTGGCTAACGCGACGAGGGCATCAGAGCGCAGGGCATCG
The DNA here is from genome assembly GCA_963839015.1 of uncultured Actinomycetota bacterium. Taxonomy (GTDB): domain Bacteria; phylum Actinomycetota; class Actinomycetes; order Frankiales; family Frankiaceae; genus DATAZK01. The sequence goes on from CAWITL010000010.1 coordinate 64,916, forward strand.
ATGGGCTGCCAGCCGTCTTGTCCGCGGCGCGGCTGATTTCGGCGGTTGCTTTTGGCCAGGGTGTCGGCGGCGTGGTAAACGGCCATCACGTCCGTGGCGGAGGCGATCAGGCGCAGCTCGGCCATGCCGTCAGGCCGGGCCCACCAGCTCAGGGTGCGATCCTCATGCGCACGCTTGGCGCGGGCGGCTGCCGATCGCGGTTCGACGGTGAGGACGGCCCGGCGCAGGCAACGGCGCAGCTGGGAAACGGTCTGTCGCCGCGCGGCGGGCAGCACCCGGGCCGCGACCCAAGCCTGCTGAGAGTATTCGAACATATGTGCGACTCTACGCGCTCAAAGGTCTCCGTGGCCCGATGAGCAGGCTTTCGATGGGCCGATTGCTCAGAGGGCCCGCATCCGGTTGTTACGCGCGTTGTGCTCGAGCTCGGCAAGGCCCAGCGCCTCGAGCAGCGGCGGCAGGTACATCCCGAACCGCCCCCGCAGACCCTTCTTGGTGCCGTACCACCCGCCGACCGGATTGCTCTCGGACCGGGCCCAGGCCTCGACGGTGCCCTCCGCCGCGGGCTTCTGCTCGTCCGCGCTTCCGAGCGGCATCCAATCGCCGTGAGCCTTCAGCATCTCGTGGAGATCCTCGATGGCGCGCAGCTGGTAGCCGAGCGTGGTCTTGCCGACGACGCAGACCAAACTGCCGGCGTCCTCGTCGCGATACATCAGGTATCCGGACGAGCCGGGGGGCGTCTTCAGCTCCCAGGGCTCGCCTTCGTTCCTTCGCCGGGCGTCGGTTGCGTCATGGGGCTTCACGCTGCGGCAAACCGGCGCGCTTGTCGAGGCTGTCCTCGGTACGCTCAGCCGCGTGTCCGAGATCCGCCTGACCGTTGACCTAGCTCCTCACGTCGTTCCCGCCGGAGCGACCGCAGGGCAAAGCTTTCGGAGTCGCCGGCGTCAAGGGGGCGGTCGCCGTCCGGGTCGGCGACGGCACGATCAAGGATCTCGCCTTTCACCCGGAGGACGGCGACGTCATCGAGTCGATTCCGGCCGAATCCGAAGAAGGCCGGTCGATCATCCGCCACTCGACGGCGCACGTGATGGCGCAGGCCGTGCAGGACCTTTTCCCGGAGGCCAAGCTCGGGATCGGTCCTCCGATCACCAATGGCTTCTACTACGACTTCGACGTCGCCCGCCCGTTCACCCCCGAAGACGTCACCAATATCGAGAAGCGGATGAAGGCGATCCTGAAGGAGCGCCAGCGTTTCCACCGCCGAGTCGTCACCGAGGAGGAGGCGCGGACCGAGCTCGCCGCCGAGCCGTACAAGCTCGAGCTCATCGGCATCAAGGGCGGCGGCGACGGGATGACAGCCGAGGAGGCGGTCGAGACCGGCGGCCCCGAGCTCACGATCTATGACAACCTGCGCCGCAAGGGTGAACACGAGGAGCGGGTCTGGAAAGACCTGTGCCGCGGGCCACACGTGCCCAACACCGGCTACATCCCCGCGTTCAAGCTCATGCGTACCGCCGCCGCGTACTGGCGGGGGAGCGAGCACAACCCGCAGTTGCAGCGTATTTACGGCACGGCGTGGGAATCCAAGGCGGCGCTGGACGCGCATCTGACTCAGCTTGAAGAGGCCGAGAAGCGCGATCACCGCCGGCTCGGCACCGACCTCGATCTGTTCAGCTTCCCCAGCGAGATCGGCGCAGGGCTCGCGGTCTGGCATCCCAAGGGCGGGCTGGTCCGCCGGGTGATGGAGGAGTACAGCCGGATGCGCCACGAGGCCGCCGGCTACTCGTTCGTCACCACCCCGCACCTCGCGAAGGAGACCCTCTTCCAGACCTCGGGGCACCTGCAGTGGTACCGCGACGGGATGTATCCGCCCATGGAATTGGACGGCGCGACGTACTACATGAAGCCGATGAATTGCCCGATGCACATCCTGATCTACAAGGCCCGGGGCAAGTCCTATCGCGAGCTGCCGCAGCGCTATTTCGAGTTCGGGACGGTCTACCGCTTCGAGAAGTCAGGGGTGCTGCACGGGCTGACGCGCATCCGCGGATTCAGCCAGGACGACAGCCATATCTTCTGCACGCCGGAGCAGTTGAACGACGAACTCGTCACGCTCCTCGATTTCATTCTTTCGCTGTTGCGTGACTTCGGGCTGACCGAGTTCGAGGCGGAGCTCGCTACCCGGCCGGACAAGTACGTGGGCGAGCCGCAGGAGTGGGACACCGCCACCGAGGCGCTGCGCAACGCCCTCGAGACCGTGGGTCTGAGCTACGTCGTCGCCGAAGGGGAAGGCGCGTTCTACGCCCCGAAGATCGACGTGCATGTGCGTGACGCGATCGGTCGCCGCTGGCAGATGAGCACCCTGCAGGTCGACCTCCAGTTCCCGGAGCGCTTCGACCTCGAATACCAGGCCGCCGACGGCACCCGCAAGCGCCCGTACATGATCCACCGGGCGCTTTTCGGAAGCGTCGAGCGCTTCTTCGCGATCCTGCTGGAGCACTACGCCGGCGCGCTTCCGCCTTGGCTCTCGCCGGTGCAGGTCGTCGGTGTCCCGATCGCCGAGCGCCACGAGGCCTACCTCGAAGACATCGCCGCCCGGCTGCGGGCCGGGGGAGCCCGGGTCGAGATCGACACCGCGGACGAGCGGATGCAAAAGAAGATTCTCAAGGCGCAGCAGCAGAAGGTGCCCTTCATGCTGCTGGCCGGCGACAAGGACGTCGAGGCGGGCCTGGTGAGCCTGCGACTGCGCGACGGCACCGAACGCCGCGGCCTGACCGTCGATGAGGTCGTCGCGGAGATACTTGGTGCCATCGCCCAGCCGACCAGCAGCCTGGTCGAGATCGAGCGGGAGCAGGGGTTCGTCAGGTGAGCGATCCGACCCCGCCGCGATGGCAGGGTTACCGCCCGGAATTCGACGAGCAGGCCGGGGCCGGGGCTGCGTGACTCGTTCGCCCGGCTCTACACACCCCACCGGCTCGCCTACATCAAGGGCGAGAACAAGCCCGCCGAGGGCGACGTCGATCCGTTCTGCCGTATCCCTGAGAGCAGCGATGCCGAGGGCTTGATCGTCGCCCGGGGGCAGTACGTCTACGCGGTGCTCAATCTCTACCCGTACAACCCCGGGCACCTGATGGTCGTCCCCTTCCGCCACACCGCCGATTACGCCGACCTGACACCGGATGAGACGAGGAATTCGGCGTCTTCACCCAGCGCGCCGATCAGGGCGCTACGCGTGGCGAGCGGCGCCCAGGGGTTCAACGTCGGGATCAATCTGGGCGCGATCGCCGGCGCCGGCATCGCCGCCCACCTGCATCAGCACGTCGTGCCGCGCTGGGGCGGCGACACCAACTTCATGCCGGTGGTCGGTCAGACCCGGGTCCTGCCCAGCCTGCTCGCGGACACCCGGGAGCTGCTCGTACAGGCCTGGGCCGCTGTCGACTGACTAGCTGGCTAGCCGACCAGCGCGGCCGCCTTCGCGGCAGGGACCGGCTCGTGGCGCAGGTAGCGGCGGGTGAAGGTGCCGGTGCCGTGACTGAGCGAGCGCAATTCGGCCGCGTAGCGCACCAGCTCCGTCTCCGGGACCTCGGCGCGGATCAGGGTCTGCCCCGCCGCACCCGACGGACCTTCGGTGGTCAGTTCGGTGCCCATCACGCGTCCACGCCTGGTGGACAGGTCCGACATCACCGCGCCGACGTGTTCGTCGCTGATCAGGATGCTGACGTCAAGGATCGGTTCGAGCAGCGAGACGGTCCCGGCGCGTCGCGGCATCCTTCAGCGCCAGCGCCCCCGCGATCTGGAACGCCATGTCGGAGGAGTCGACCGAGTGCGCCTTGCCGTCGATCAGGGTGACCCGGATGTCGACCACCGGATAGCCCGCCCGCACACCTCGCTCCAGCTGGGTGCGCACGCCCTTCTCGACGCTCGGGATGAACTGGCGGGGCACGACGCCGCCGACCACCTTGTCGACGAACTCGAAACCGCTTCCGGAGGGCAGGGGCTCGACCTCGATGCGGCAGATCGCGTACTGGCCGTGGCCGCCGCTCTGCTTGACGTTGCGCCCGACACCGCTTGCCGGCGCCGAGAACGTCTCGCGCAGCGCGACCCGAAGATCCTGCTGGTCGACGGCCACGCTGTGGCGGGATGGAGAGCCGGTCCAGGACGACGTCGGCATGGGCCTCGCCGAGACACCACAGCACCAGCTGGCCGGTTTCGGTGTCCAGTTGCATGCGCAGCGTCGGATCCTCCGCGACGAGGCGTCCGAGCGCGTTCGACATCTTGTCCTCGTCGGCCTTGCTGCGGGCGGCAATCGCCAATGGCAGCAGGGGTTCGGGCATCAGCCACGGGGTCATCAGGTACGGGTCGTCCTTGCCCGAGAGAGTGTCGCCGGTCTCGGCGTGCGCGAGCTTGGTGACGGCGCAGATGTCTCCCGCGCCGCAGACGTCAATCGGGCGTAGCGTGCGTCCCAGCGGCGAGACCAGGGCGCCGGTCCGCTCGTCGACGTCGTGGTCGGGGTGGCCGCGGTCCTCCATCCCGTGACCGCACACGTGCACCGCGAGCTCGGGGCGAAGCGTCCCGGAGAACACGCGTACCAAAGAGACCCGGCCGACATAGGGGTCCGTCGTGGTCTTGATGACCTCTGCGACGAGTGGACCGTCGGAGTCGGCCGCCCCGAGTGACGGGCGCGGCGGCTACCGTCGGGGCGCATCAGCGGGCGGCATCACGTGTTCGTGCGGCGCCGGGAAGCCGCCCGACATCAGGTCGATCAGCTCGGCGGCTCCGAGGCGGGTCGGGGCAGCTGCCGCGAGCACCGGGAAGAAGGCGCCGCGGGCGACCGCCTTCTCCAGGTCGGCGATGAGCACCTTCTCCTCGAGCGGAGTGCCGGCCAGGTAGCTGTCCATCAGCCCCTCGTCCTCGCTCTCGGCGATGACGCCCTCGATGAGCGCGGCGCGGTCGTCGGCCCACTCGGGCTGGTCGCCCTCGGGGGTGAGCAGCCCGACGAGGCGTCTCGCTGCCGCCGGAGGGCCGGTGGGAACGGCCATCGCGAGCACGCCGGCGCCGAAGGCTTCCTGGCAATTGGCGAGGGTGCCGCGGAAGTCGGCTCGCGGCTGGTCGAGCTTGGTGATGACGATCGCGCGCGGCATGGCGACCGCGGCGCACTCGTTCCACAGCAGTCGGGTGGCGCCATCGATCGGGTCGAGCGCACTCACGACGAACAGGGCGGCGTCTGCCGCCCGCAAGCCCGCCCGCAGCTCGCCGACGAAGTCCGCGTATCCGGGGGTGTCGATCAGGTTGATCTTGACCTCACCGCTGACCAGCGGCGCGAGGGCGAGGCCGACACTGCGTTGCTGGCGATGCTCGGCCGGATCGTGGTCACAAACGGTGGTCCCGGCGGGGATGGAGCCCGCTCGCGAAATGGTGCCGTTGTGGGCCAGCAGCATCTCCACGAGGCTGGTTTTGCCGGCGCCCGAGTGCCCGACCAGCACTACGTTGCGCACGGTATTGAAGTCTGGCGCCGTCGCGGCGCCTGGATCCGTACCTTTTGCGCTGCTCACCCGACCTGTCTGACTCATCGCTCTCACCCGAGCTCTCGAAGACCAGTTACCCGCAGGTCACCTGCGAGTCGCCGGAGCGTCGTTGCTTCCGACGTGCTCGGCAGCTTCCCTCTGTGACCGGGGTCACGGCAAGAGCCGGACGAATCGCGAATCGCCAAACGTTGCGTTCGATGTATCGGCGCGATAGATCGGCTATGCTAATTGCGTTGACGGGCCAGCAACGGAAGAGGGCACATGCTCGCATCACAAGCTCGGCCGCAGATTCAACGTCTCCTTGATCCGTTAGGACGCAAACTAGCGAAGTCCGGGCTGTCACCTGACGTTGTGACCGTTGTCGGCACCATCGGCGTGTCGGCCGCCGCCGATCGCGTTCTTCTCGCGCGGCGTCTTCTTCTGGGGCACGCTCGCGATCACCCTGTTCGTCTTCAGCGACATGCTCGACGGCCTCATCGCCCGCGCTCGCGGCACCAGCAGCCGCTGGGGCGCCTTCCTTGACTCCTCCTGCGACCGGGTCGGCGACGCGGCGATCTTCGGCAGCATCGCGATCTGGTACGCCGGCGACGGCCATTCGCTGCCGCTGGTCGGGGCTGCCATCTACGCGCTGGCCGCCGGTGGAGTCATCTCCTACGTCAAAGCGCGCGCCGAGGCCCTCGGCTTCGACTGCAACACCGGATTCGCCGAGCGCGGTGAGCGGCTGCTGATCGTCCTGGTCGCCGCCGCCATCACCGGACTCGGTGTTGTCTGGCTGCTGCCCGCCGCGCTCTGGTTCCTGTGCGCGCGCCACCACGATCACCGTCGGCCAGCGGCTGCGTTACGTCTACAAGCAGGCCATCGAGGCCGAGCCAAAGCCTGACCGCCCGGCCCGCCGCCCAGTGCGGCGTCCCAGCGCCCGCGTCCGTCGCCGTAGCGACGAGCACGCCGGCGTGCGCTGATCCTCGCTCGAGCCTGCCCACGCGAGGCGCACTGCAGAAGAGTCCGGCTAGCTTTTCTGCCATGGAACGGATCGTCACCTTCGCGCTACCGGGCCGGCTGGGCCGTCGTCCGCAACCTGCCTGAGCGGCTGACTGCCTGGCTCTTCCAGCTCGGCGCTGATCTGGCCTGGCGGCGTGGCGGCAAGGGCACCCAGCGGCTGCGGTCGAACCTGGCCCGGGTGGTCGGGCCCGGATGCCGACCCTGCCTATCTCGACCGTCTCACCCGTGACGCGCTGCGCTCGTACGCCCGTTACTGGCTGGAAGCTTTCCGGCTTCCGGTGCTTTCGCCGGAGCGGATCGTCGGCCGGATGCACATCCGCGAGGAGCACAACCTGCGCGACGCCCACGCCGCCGGCCGCGGCACGATCCTGGCGCTCCCGCACATGGGCAACTGGGATCACGCCGGTGCCTGGCTCGTGCTGACCGGTGTCCCGTTCACAACCGTCGCCGAGCGCCTCAAGCCGGCCGAGCTCTATGACCTCTTCGTAGCCTTTCGTGAAGGACTCGGGTTCGAGGTGCTGGCGGCATCCGGTGGTGAGCGGCCGCCCTTCGACGTGCTCGTCGAGCGCCTGCAGGCAGGTGGAATGCTCTGCCTGCTGGCCGACCGGGATCTCACCCCCAGCGGCGTGCCGGTGACGTTCTTCGGCGCGCGCGCCACGATGCCTGCCGGCCCGGCGGCCTTGGCGCTGCGCACCGGGGCAGCCTTGATCCCGACGACCCTCTGGTACGAGGGCGACGCCGTCAACGGTGCGTGGGGAGCTCTCACCGCGCCGGCCATTCCACATACCGACATCCCGACCATGACCCAAGCCATGGCCGACGCGTTCGCTGAGCAGATCGCTGCCCATCCGCAGGATTGGCACATGCTGCAAAGGCTGTGGCATGACGACCTCGAGGCGCGGCCGGCGGTCAGTGCTGCTCTGAACCGTCCCGCCGAAATCGTCCTGCCCGACGCCGGCCTGTAGCAGGATCACCGCGTGCGCATCGGCTTGGCCTGTCCGTACACCTGGGACGTTCCGGGTGGCGTGCAGGTCCACGTCCGAGACCTCGCCGAAAGCCTGATCCGGCTGGGGCACGACGTCTCGGTGATCACGCCCGTCGACGATGAGGATCTGCTGCCGCCTTACGCAGTGTCGGCGGGCAAGGCCATCTCGGTGCCCTACAACGGTTCCGCGGCCCGCATCCTGATGGGCCCGGTGTCAGCCTCGCGGGTGCGCCGGTGGGTGCGCGAAGGAGGCTTCGACGTCGTCCACGCGCACGAGCCCACGTCGCCCAGCGTCAGCCTGCTCGCGTGCCTGGCGTCCAACGGGCCGCTCGTCGCGACCTACCACACCAGCAATCCCCGCTCGCGCACGCTAGTGGTGTTGCAGAGTGCCCTGCAATTGGCGCTGGAGAAGGTCTGGGCCAACATCGCCGTGTCGGAGGCCGCGCGGCGCACGATCGTCGAACATCTCGGCGTGGACGCAGTCCTGATCCCCAATGGGGTCGACGTCGAGACGTTCGCCTCCGCCAAGCCGCTCGAGGCCCTCGTCTCGTCGGCCCCGACCATCCTGTTCGTCGGCCGGATCGACGAGCCTCGCAAGGGACTGAGCGTGCTGCTCGAGGCGCTTCCGGCGATCGCCAGCGTGCTTCCTGATGTCCGGGTGCTGGTGGCGGGTCCGGGTGACGTCGACGAGGTCGCCGAGGAGATGAATCCGGGGATCAGGGACCGCGTGCATCTGCTGGGCTTGGTGAGCAACGCCGATAAGCCTCGGCTCTTCCAAACCGCAGATGTGTACGTGGCACCCAATACGGGTCAGGAAAGCTTCGGGATCGTGCTGCTGGAAGCCATGGCGGCGCGCACCCCGGTCGTGGCCAGCGATATCGACGCCTTCCGGCGGGTGCTGGACGACGGCCGGGCCGGGAGCCTCTTCCGAAACGAAGACGCTGCTGATCTCGCCAAGGTCATGATCGAGGTTCTGCGCTCACCCGTCGCGCGCTCCGACAGGTCCGCAGTCGGCTGGAAGGTCGTCCAGCAGTACGACTGGTCAGCCGTCACCGCCGAGATCATGCAGGTGTACGAGACGGTGACCCAGGACCTTCCGTACCGCCGCGAGGCCTGAGCGCGCGCCGGCATCTCCAGTCATCTCCGGTCATCTCCAGTGCTCCTTTACGATCCCCTGAGTGACTCTGGTGATCGCGGTTGTCGCGATTGTCGTCGCCGTCGCGAGCTATCTGACCTGGATGGCAGGGCGATTGGACCGGCTGGCAGTTCGCGTCGAAGCCGGGTCTTCCGCGCTTGACGCCCAACTCGTGCGCCGAGCAGTGATTGCCTACGAACTCTCAGCCGATCCGGCCGATCCGGATCTGTCGAAGCTTCGGGCGGCCGCCCGCCTCGCCCTGGACGGCGGGTCCGACCGGGGCGCCGCCGAAAGCGAGCTCTCACGCGCGCTGCGGGCGACCCCCCAGGTCGCAGCGGTGCCGGAGATGTCGATTGCCGCTCGCAAGGTCATGCTGGCCCGACAGTTTCACAACGATGCGGTACGCGACCTGCTGGCCTTGCGTCGCAAGTGGCTGGTGCGCACCCTGCACCTCTACGGCAGGGCAAAGGCGCCCCAATACGTGGAGTTCGACGCCGACGAGCCCGAAACGGACTGATCTCGTAAACTCCACAGCGAAACCGATTCCCCATTCTTCTGCACTTGTGCAGGTAGGAGCCCCTGGTGGCACAGACCTCGCCGGATTCCGGCGCCCCGACCACGACCAGCCCGGCAGCTCCGGCTGACGGGACGGGTGGCGTTCGGGTCAAGCGCGGCATGGCAGAGATGCTCAAGGGCGGCGTCATCATGGACGTCGTCACTCCCGAACAGGCAAAGATCGCCGAAGACGCCGGTGCCGTCGCCGTGATGGCTCTCGAGCGAGTCCCCGCTGACATTCGCCGCGAAGGCGGTGTCGCCCGCATGAGCGATCCCGAAATGATCACCGGGATCATCGAGGCGGTCAGCATTCCCGTGATGGCCAAGGCCCGGATCGGTCATTTCGTCGAGGCCCAGGTCTTGCAGGCACTCGGCGTCGACTATGTCGACGAGTCCGAGGTGCTCACCCCGGCCGACGAGGCGAACCACATCGACAAGTTCGCCTTCACCGTGCCCTTCGTCTGCGGGGCCACCGACCTCGGCGAGGCGCTGCGCCGGCTGGCTGAAGGCGCGGCGATGATCCGCAGCAAGGGAGAGGCCGGCACGGGCAACGTCGTGGAGGCCGTCCGCCACATGCGCTCCATCCGCAGCGGAATCCGGCGGCTGGCGAGCCTGGAACCTGAAGAGCTCTACGCGGCGGCCAAGGAGTTGCGCGCTCCGTATGACCTGGTGGCGGCCGTCGCGCGGGAGGGCAAGCTTCCGACCGTGCTGTTCACCGCGGGTGGCATTGCGACGCCAGCTGACGCCGCGCTGATGATGCAGCTCGGCGCGGAAGGCGTCTTCGTCGGCTCCGGGATCTTCAAGTCCGGCGACCCGGCGCGGCGGGCCCGCGCCATCGTCGAAGCCACCACCATGTTCGACGACCCCGATGTGCTCGCGAAGGTCTCACGGGGCTTGGGTGAAGCGATGGTCGGCATCGAGATCCCGACGATTCCGGACGGTCAGCGCTACGCCGATCGCGGTTGGTGAGCCACCCGGACAAATCCGGACCGCGCCGGCCCACGATCGGCGTGCTCGCGCTGCAAGGCGATGTCAGAGAGCACTTGGCGGCGCTGGAGATCAGCGGTGCCATCGGCGTTCCCGTCAAGCGCAGCAGCGAGCTGGCAGCGGTGGAGGGCATCGTCATTCCGGGCGGTGAATCGACCACAATCGGCCGGCTCCTCGGTGTCTTCGGATTGCTCGAGCCGCTGCGTGCGGCGCTGGATGCTGGATTGCCCGCGTTCGGGTCGTGTGCCGGCATGATCCTGCTGGCGTCACAGATTCTTGACGGCCGCGACGATCAGCCGGCCCTCGGCGGGCTGGACATCACCGTCCGGCGCAATGCGTTCGGCCGGCAGGTGGATTCGTTCGAGACAGACGTGGATGTGGAAGGTGTGCCGGGCGGCCCGGTGCACGCCGTCTTCATCCGCGCCCCGGTCGTGGAGAGAACCGGGGAGAATGTTCAGGTGCTTGCCGCCGTCGAAGGTCGTAGCGTCGCGGTACGCGACGCGCGCCGGCTGGCTACGGCATTCCACCCGGAACTGTCCGGCGATGCCCGGATGCACGCGATGTTTGTCGAGATGGTCAGGGAGAATCGATGAACGGCGCGAACCGATGAGCGGCCATTCCAAGTGGGCGACGACCAAGCACAAGAAGGCGGTCGTCGACGCCAAGCGCAGCAAGCTCTTCGCCAAGCTCGTCAAGACCGTGGAGGTCGCCGCCCGCACCGGCGGTCCTGACCTGGCCGGCAACCCGACGCTGGCTGATGCCGTAGCAAAGGCCAAGGGTCAGTCGGTTCCGAACGAAAACATCGACCGCGCGATCAAGCGCGGGTCGGGCCAGCTCGGCGACGCCGCGGCGTACGAGGAGATCGTCTACGAGGCTTACGGCCCTGACGGCGTCGCGATCCTGGTGGAGTGCCTGACCGACAACCGCAACCGGGCTGCCTCCGATGTCCGGATCGCCATCACGCGCAACGGCGGGCGTCCTGCTGATCCGGGCTCGGTCTCCTACCTCTTCCAGCGCAAAGGTGTCGTCCTCATCGACAAGAACGGCGACCTCAGCGAGGACGACGTGCTGCTGGCGGTGCTGGATGCCGGGGCGGAGGAAGTCAACGACCTCGGCGACACCTTCGAGGTGGTGTGCGAGGCCACGGATCTGCCCGCGGTCCGCGCCGCCGTCGCCGAGGCCGGCCTGAGCGCCCGGTCCGCCGACGTCGCGTGGATGCCCACCGTCTCGGTGCCGGTCGATGAAGACGCCGCTCGCAAGGTGCTGCGCATCGTCGACGCCCTGGAAGACCTCGACGACGTGCAGGACGTCTGGTTCAACGCTGACATCTCCGACGACGTCATGGAGCTCGTCACCGCCTGACACGCCGCGCGGCTTGCGCGCTCTCGCGGCTCCCTGCGGCTAACGTCGAACACGCGTTCGCCATCAGGGGAGGTCGGGAGTGCGTGTGCTCGGCGTCGACCCCGGCCTGACCCGGTGCGGTCTCGGGGTCGTCGACAGCCTGCGTCCCGGCAATGCCTCGCTTGTCGCGTTCGATGTGGTGCGTACGCCGCCCAGCGACGACATCGGTCTTCGGCTGCGGGCGATCGACGTGGCCATGGAGAGCTGGCTCGACCTGCATCGCCCCGAGGCGGTAGCGGTGGAGCGGGTGTTCAGCCAGTCCAACGTTCGCACGGTGATGGGCACGGCGCAGGCCGGCGGGGTGGCGATCGCCGCCGCCGCCCGGCGCGGGCTGCCGGTCGTGCTGTATACCCCGAGCGAGGTCAAAGCTGCGGTGACGGGATCAGGCCGCGCTGACAAGGCCCAGGTGACGTTCATGGTCACGCGGCTGCTCAAGCTGTCGCAGGCGCCGACCCCGGCCGATGCCGCCGACGCCCTGGCGCTGGCCATCTGTCACCTGTGGCGAGGGGCAGCCCTCGCCCGCTACGCGTCCGCCTTGGGAGGGCAGCGTTGATGGGGATGATTGGAGGGACGGGATGATCGCCAGCGTGAGCGGCAAGGTCGCGGCCGTCGGCCCTGAAGTGGCCATCGTGGAGATCGGCGGCGTCGGTTTGGCGCTCTCGTGCACGCCGTCGACGCTGGCGACCCTGCGGGTGGGGGAGTCCGCAGCGTTGTCCACGGCGCTGGTAGTGCGTGAGACGGAGCTGACGTTGTACGGCTTCCTCGACGCGGACGAGCGAGAGGTCTTCGAGGCGCTGCAGACGGCGGCGGGGGTCGGTCCGCGGCTGGCTCAGGCGGTGCTGGCGGTTCACCGTCCCGACGATGTGCGTCGCGCTGTAGCCACCGAAGACCTCAACGCGCTCTGCAAGGTTTCGGGGATCGGCAAGAAAGGCGCCGCCCGGATCGTGCTGGACCTGAAAGGCAAGCTCGGAGCACCCTCGGGTGCCGGCGTCAGCGGGACGGTCATCACCCTGCCGCACGCGCGTCCGCCGGCTTGGGAAGACCAGCTGCGTGGCGCGCTCGCCGGGCTTGGCTATTCCGGTCGTGAGGTCGATGACGCTGTCTCCGCGGTGTCCGACAATGCCGCCGACGTCGACTATTCGGTGCCGGTCCTGCTGCGTACGGCCCTCACCGCGCTGCGGCCGGCGTGACCAGTCCGGAGATCGCGGCTGAGCTCACGCCGGAGGAGATCGTCTACGAGGCGGGGCTGCGTCCCGGTTCGTTGGACGAATTCATCGGCCAGCCCAAGGTCCGGGAGCAGCTGTCGATCGTCCTGGAGGGGGCTGTGGCGCGGGGACGACCCCCGGACCATGTGCTGCTTTCGGGGCCCCCAGGGCTCGGAAAGACGACGTTGGCGATGATCGTCGCCGCCGAGCTGGGCACGGCGCTGCGGATCACCTCGGGGCCGGCCATCGAGCGGGCCGGCGATCTGGTGGCGATCCTGACCTCGCTCGGCCCCGGGTGAAGTCCTTTTCATCGATGAGATCCACCGCATCGCCCGGCCCGCAGAAGAGCTCCTGTATTCGGCAATGGAGGATTTCCGGGTCGATGTAGTGCTGGGAAAAGGACCGGGCGCGACGGCCATCCCCCTCGATGTCGCGCCTTTCACGCTCGTCGGGGCGACCACCCGGGCCGGTCTGCTGACCGGTCCGATGCACGACCGTTTCGGCTTTGTCGGCCATCTGGACTTCTACGACCAGCCCGAGCTCGAGCGGGTGCTGGCGCGAAGTGCCGCCTTGCTGGGCATCTCCCTCACCCCGGATGGAGGAGCCGAGGTCGCCTCCCGATCGCGTGGCACGCCCCGGATCGCTAATCGCCTGCTGAGACGAGTTCGTGACTATGCCGAAGTTCGTGCCGCCGGGGTGGTCGACCGACCGGTAGCCGAGGCCGCACTAGCCGTTTTCGACGTCGACAAAAGGGGTCTCGACAGGTTGGACCGAGCGGTGCTGACGGCTCTGGTCGGTTCGTTCGGCGGTGGCCCGGTGGGCTTGTCGACCCTCGCCGTCGCCGTGGGCGAGGAATCAGAGACCGTGGAAGAAGTGGTGGAGCCCTACCTGTTACGCGCCGGACTCCTCGCGCGCACGTCTCGCGGCCGGATGGCCACCCCGGCCGCCTTCGAGCATCTCGGAGTGACGCCCCCGCTGCCCGGGACGGCGTCCCGGTCCGGAGCGGCCGACACCACGGCGGGCAGTGCCGTCCGTGGTCAATGGCCGACCCTCTTCAGTTGACAGGACTCCCAGAAGTCTTCCAGGTTCATACCGTCACCAGGCGGCCACACCTGCCTAGACTCTGCGCGTGACTTCAGCAGTGGTGTTCGCCGCGACCAAGAGCAGCGGGAGCAGCAGCTCGCTGATTTTCCTTGTTGTCATCCTGGCGTTGGGTGGCTTCCTCTTCATGAGCAGCCGCAAGCGCAAGGCAGCAGCTCAGAACATGCAGTCCGAGCTGAAGGTCGGCTCGTCGATCATGACGACGGCCGGGCTTTACGCCAAGGTCATCGCCATTGCCGATGACGGCGTCACCCTCGAGGTGGCGCCGGGGGTCTACTCGAAATACGCCCGGCAGGCCATCTCGCGCGTACTCGATGCGCCGGAGGGCGCCGAGCCACTACACGACCATCACGACTCGGGCGCTGGCGAGGGCGACCCGCCCTCGATCGATCTGAACAAAGAACCGCCGAACGGTCCCTGACCCGCAGTTCGGGTTCCGTCGTCGGCAGCCGACGGGCGTGCATACATACGGCGCGGTGACTGAATTGCCGCCGTTGCCGGGCGATACTCCATTCGGGGGATGGCATTGGGGCCACCCTGAGGCGATCGAGAGGTTAGGCGAGTGGCGAACCGCCCGTCCCGCGGATCCCGCGGTGGCACGAGCACCCGTCCTTCCTGGCTCCGGCTCGGCGCGCTCGGGATCATTTTCATCGTGCTCTATTCAACGATGTTCATTACGGGCCACACCACGCCGAAGCTCGGGCTGGATCTGCAAGGCGGGACCAGCGTCACGCTCAAGCCGAAACTGGTGGATGCGAACGGCAAACCGACGAACCAGAAGGTCAGCGGCGGCGCAATTGATCAGGCCGTGAACATCATCCGCCAGCGGGTGAATGGTCTGGGTGTCGCTGAGGCCGAAGTGGTCAGAGCGGGCTCGAACATCGAGATCTCGGTGCCCGGCAAGGGCCGCCAGCAGGTCGTTGACCTGGTTGGTCAGACCGCTCAGCTGGAATTTCGGATCCCGTTCTCGGAGGAAACGGCGTCCACGACTCCGGCCGCCAAACCCACCCCAAGCGCATCTGCCAAGCCGTCGGCCACGCCCACGCCAGCTGCCGCGGGCGCCACGCCGTCAGCATCTGCGTCAGCGGCTGCGCCCTCCGCAGCGGCCAGCGCCACCCCGACTCCCAGCGCCAGCCCCTCGACCAGTGCTGTGAAGCCGTGCGTGAGCGCTCCAGGCAGCGCCACCGCCACAAGTCCCCCGGCCTGCATCACGGCGCAGATGGCGATCCAGACCTGCACGAAGGCCGATATCAGCAATCCGGCGGCCAGCAACGCGCCGCCCTCGGACTGGCTGGTGGCCTGCGACCGGACCCTGCCGCAGAAGTACATCCTGCGTCCCGCCAGCCTCAAGGGCACGGCGGTCAGCGGCGCGAACGCCACGATCGAGACCGGGTCCAACGGCACAAGTACCGGCCAGTGGATCGTCAACGTCGACTTCACTAATAAGGGCCAGGGCCAGTGGTCGGACCTGACCGAACAGATCTCCACGACGAGTGGCTGTCCGGCCAGTAGCGCACCCGAGTGCCAGCTGGCGGTCGTACTGGATGGCGTCGTGGTGTCTTCGCCGGTGATCCAGGAGCGCATTGCTGGTTCTGCACAGATCAGCGGTCAGTTCACCCAGAAGTCGGCATCTGACCTCGCGAACGTCCTGAAGTACGGCGCACTGCCGATCGCCTTCGACAAGTCCGAGGCCGTCTCGGTCTCGGCGACCCTCGGCAAGCAGTCGCTGAAGGCGGGCCTCCTCGCCGGCGCCATCGGGCTGCTGCTGGTGGTCATCTACTCCTTCATCTACTACCGGGCCATGGGCATCGTCACCGTCGCCTCGCTGGCGGTGTCCGGAGCTATCACCTACGCCTGCGTGGTGGTGCTCGGCCAGCTCATCGACTTCACGCTCACCCTGGCCGGAATCGCCGGGTTCATCGTGGCCATCGGTATCACGGCGGACTCGTTCGTCGTGTTCTACGAGCGGCTCAAGGACGAGGTGCGCGACGGCCGTTCGGTCCGAACCAGCGTCGAACGCAGCTGGGTCCGCGCCCGTCGCACGATCCTGTCGGCAGACACGGTGTCCTTCCTGGCCGCTGCCGTCCTGTACTGGCTGTCGATCGGCTCGGTGCGCGGGTTCGCCTTCACGCTGGGACTGTCGACGCTGCTCGACCTGCTGGTGGTCTTCCTGTTCACCAAGCCCGTGGTCACCCTGCTGGTGCGCCACCCGTTCTTCTCCACCAGCCGGTTCAGTGGGCTCAGCTCATACGCGCACACTGCCAGCGCGAGCACCACCGGACCCGCTCCGCGCGCCAAACTCGCCAAGCGCGGTGCGGTGGATGCTGAGCCGGTGGCCGGGGTTGAGCAGCCAGCTGACGTTGCTGATTCCTATGACGTTGACACCGCAGCTGGCACCCCAACTGACACCGCAACTGACACCGCAACTGACATCGACGACGCCGACACTCATCCGGTGGCGGCACCCGTGAAGCCCCGGCGATCCGCCGACGATGCTGCCGCGCCGCGCCGGCGGCTGAAGAAGATCGAACGACCGGACGCGCCCTCCACTGCGGATCGCGAGGAGAGCTGATATGTCCCTGGTCACCAGGCTTTACCGCAACGAGGTCGACTACGACTTCATGCGCCGGCGGCGCCGCTGGTATGCGATCAGCGGCGTCTTCATCATCATCAGCCTGCTGAGCATCTTCATCCGAGGCTTCCAGTTCGGCATCGACTTCAAAGGCGGCGCCGAGTTCGATTTCCCGGCCCATGGCCACTCGGTCAGCCAGGCACGGTCGGTGCTGGACAACACCGGCATCAATGTCGAGGTGGCCCAGTCGCTGGGCTCCACGCCCCCACAGATTCGCATCCAGACCAAGCCGCTGGACGAGACCCAGATCAACACCGTCATCAACACGTTGCACGACCGGTTCGGGGTCAGCCCTAACGACGTCAACACGACGACGGTCGGCTCGTCCTGGGGGTCCGCCGTGACCACCAAGGCAGTCGAGGGACTGATTGTGTTCTTGGGGGTGGTGGTCCTCTATATCTCGTTCCGGTTCGAACCCAAGATGGCGTTCGCCGCCATCATTGCCCTGTTGCACGATTTGCTCATCACGGCCGGCATCTATTCGCTGGTCGGGTTCGAAGTCACGCCCGCGACGATCATCGCCGTCCTGACAATCTTGGGTTTCTCGCTCTACGACACGGTCGTGGTCTTCGACAAAGTCCGTGAAAATACTGCCGGTCTAGCGATTGCCGGGCGCAAGACCTATACCGAGGCGGCCAACGACGCCGTCAACCAGACGCTGATGCGCTCGATCAACACCTCGATCATCGCCCTGCTGCCGGTCGCGTCGTTGCTCTTCATCGGGGCCGGCTTGCTGGGCGCCGGAACGCTCAAGGACCTGGCGCTGGCGCAGCTGGTCGGGCTGGCATCCGGTGCCTACTCCTCGATCTTCATCGCGACCCCGTTGCTGGTCGACCTCAAGGAACGCGAGCCGGCGATGAAGGCCCTGACGGCGAAGGTTGCCAGGTCACGGGCTGCCGAAACGGCCCGCGAAGCCCGCAGTGGACGCACGAGCCAGTCGGTGGCTGCAGCGGCGCAGGGCGGCGGCACCACGGTCGTCCTGGACAAGCCTGACCAGGATGAAGCCGACTTTCACCGGTCCGACCCAGTGGGGGGCGCCACTCCCACCAGCAGCGCCATGCGCGACGGAAGCCCTCCGCCGCCGCGCAAACCCGCGAAACGAGGCAAGTCAGGCCGTCCCAGCGGCAAGAAACGCAGGTGACTGGGCCGCCGGATCCCACGATGCTGGAAGCGGCTCAGGCCAGCCTGCGGAGGCTGATCCGCGATGTGCCCGATTTCCCGTTGCCAGGGGTGCTTTTCAAGGACATCGGGCCGGTGCTCGCCCATCCAGCGGGCTTCCGCAGCGTGGTCGACGCGCTGGCCGAGATCGCGACGCGCAGCGGCGCCGCCAAGGTCGCGGGTATCGAAGCGCGTGGCTTCCTGCTGGCCGCCCCGGTGGGAATGGTCGCTGGGTTGGGTGTCGTCCCGGTGCGTAAGGCGGGGAAGCTGCCCGGCGCCACCCGGCGGATTGAGTACGCGCTCGAGTACGGCACCGCCACCCTGGAAATCCAAGCCGACGGACTACACCCGGGCGAACGAGTGCTGATCATCGACGATGTGCTGGCGACCGGAGGCACCGCCGTCGCGGCAGCAGAACTGCTGAGCGCGGCCGGGGCTGACGTTGCGGGCCTTGCCGTGCTGCTCGAATTGGCAGCTCTGGGGGGACGGCCCCGGGTCGCGCCGCTGGAGCTGCAAGCGCTGTTGGTCGTCTGAGCGAAAGATGGGTACGTGGGTGTCGTCAGCCTCACACGGTGTCGGCAGGGAACGACCGAGAACCCGTCGGGGTTAACGTATATACAGCGACCAGGGATCTGACCCCCTCCGAAACTGGTGTCGACGTGTGCCGTGACCTGGAAGGAGCCGCCAGTGATTGATGGCCCGGGCCCGACGCAGGTTCCCACCGTGGAATCGCTGGAGGAATTGGCGAGCCCTGACCAGGTCGACCATCATGGCGCGGCCACCGAGTCCGCCGCTTCGGGTTCCGAAGCCGCTGGTCCCGCCGCGAAGCTCGCTGCCCCTTCCAGCTCCCCGCCCGCGGACACCACCGCGGATACCGCTGACAAACAGGACTACGGAGCGTTTCTCCCACCGCTCTTCCGCCGCCCCGAGCGCACCGAAGGCGGCACCGATCAGCCCACCCCGGTCGTGCCCCGCCTGGGTCATGAGGGCACTGCCTCTACCCGCCGCGTTCGTAACCGGCTGGCCCGCCTGACTCCCGGCCGGCCGTCGTCGCCGGCAGCTGTCGAACCGATCCTGCGAGCGCTCCGCACGGCTCACCCCAAAGCCGAGGTGGGGCTGGTCAAGCGGGCGTACGAATTCGCCGAGCGAGCCCACGAGGGCCAGGTTCGCCGTAGCGGAGATCCCTACATCACCCACCCGCTGGCGGTCGCCGGAATCCTGGCCGATCTGGGGATGGATGCCCCCACGCTTGCCGCCGCGCTGCTGCACGACACCGTCGAAGACACCGACGTGGGACTCGAACGCATCACCCGGCAGTTCGGCGAGCTCGTCGGCATCATCGTCGACGGGGTCACCAAGCTCGACCGGGTCAAGACCCCCGATCGCGCCGACGCCGCAGAGGCTGCCCGGGCGGCGCAGAGCGAGACGATCCGCAAGATGGTCGTCGCGATGGCCCGTGACCCGCGGGTGCTGGTGGTCAAGCTCGCCGACCGGCTGCACAACATGCGCACGCTGCGCTTTCTGCCGCCGCACAAGCAGGAGCGCAAAGCCCGCGAAACGCTGGAGATCTACGCACCGCTGGCGCACCGGCTGGGCATGAATACGGTCAAGTGGGAGCTCGAAGACCTCGCCTTCGCCACGCTGTATCCCAAGCGCTACGAGGAGATCGTCCGGCTCGTCAGCGAGCGCCAGCCCAGCCGTGACACGTACCTGGCAGCGGTGACCGCCCAGGTGAGCAACCAGTTGCGCGACGCGAAGATCAAGTCATCGGTCACCGGCCGGCCGAAGCACTACTACTCGATCTACCAGAAGATGATCGTGCGGGAGCGCGACTTCACCGACATCTTCGATCTGGTCGGAGTGCGCGTACTCGTGGATTCAGTACGCGACTGCTACGCGACGCTGGGCACGATCCACGCGAACTGGCAGCCGGTGCCGGGCCGGTTCAAGGACTACATCGCGATGCCCAAGTTCAACATGTACCAGTCGTTGCACACGACCGTCATCGGCCCCGAGGGCAAGCCGGTCGAGTTGCAGATCCGCACGTACAACATGCATCACCGGGCCGAATACGGGATTGCCGCGCACTGGAAGTACAAGGAAGGTGCGAACGGCGCCCGGCAGGCCGCCCCCGACGTCAACCGGCCCACCAGCCTGACCCCGGTCTCTCCCGACAAGGGTGATCAGCTGGCCTGGCTCCGCCAGATGCTCGACTGGCAGCGGGAGACGAGCGATCCTGGCGAGTTCCTCGATAGCCTGCGCTTCGACCTGCAGGGCAGTGAAGTCTTTGTCTTCACCCCCAAGGGCGACGTGGTGAGCCTGCCCTCGGGCTCGACCCCCGTCGACTACGCCTACGCCGTTCATACCGAAGTCGGTCACCGATGTATCGGTGCCCGGGTCAACGGCCGGCTGGTGCCGCTGGAGAGCCCGCTCGACAACGGCGACACCGTCGAGATCTTCACCTCCAAGTCGCCGACCGCCGGTCCCAGCCGCGACTGGATGACCTTCGTGCGGTCGGGTCGGGCGCGCAGCAAGATCCGCCAGTGGTTTGCCAAGGAGCGTCGCGAAGACGCGATCGAGGAAGGTCGCGACGCGATCCTGCGTGCGCTGCGCAAGCAGGGATTGCCGCTGCAGCGCCTACTCGCCGGAGAGTCTTTGCCCACACTGGCGAAGGAGATGCGGTACGCCGACGTCTCCTCGCTCTATGCGGCGGTCGGCGAGGGGCACGTCGGGGCTCAGACGGTTGTCCATCGGCTTGTGCAGTCCTTCGGTGGCCCCGAGGGCGCCGTCGAAGACATCGCCGAGACCGCCCTGCCGAGCACCAAGCGTCCCCTTCCCAGCAGCGCGGATCCGGGCGTCATCGTCAAGGGCGCCAGCGACGTCTGGGTGAAGCTCGCACGCTGCTGCACGCCGATGCCGGGCGACCCGATCCTGGGCTTCGTCACGCGCGGCAAGGGAGTTTCCGTTCACCGCGGCGACTGCCCCAACGTCGCTGCGTTGACCAGCGGCGGCGACCGGCTCGTCGACGTCGAGTGGGCGCCGTCTTCAGCCTCGGTCTTCCTCGTCGCGATACAGGTGGAGGCGCTGGACCGCACCCGGCTGCTGTCCGACGTCACCCGCGTGCTTTCCGATCACCACGTGAACATCCTGTCGGCGTCCGTGACGACCACCCGTGACCGGGTGGCTGTCAGCCGCTTCACGTTCGAGATGGGTGAGACCAAGCATCTCGGTCATCTGCTCGGCGCGGTCCGAGGCATCGAGGGCGTGTACGACTGTTACCGCGTTCTTTCCGCGGCCAATTAAACTCAGCGGCCCGACAGGTGACAGGAGCGCAGAGCCATGGCGTACGAGGTGACCGCAACCGACGAAGAGTGGCGGAGCAACCTTGGTCCCGATCGCTTTGCCGTCCTTCGGCAGGCGGCGACCGAGCCCCCTTTCACCGGCAAGTACACGCACGACAAGACCGCGGGCGTCTACCGCTGCGGTGCCTGCGCGGCGCCGCTTTTCTCCAGCGCAGCGAAGTTCGACTCCGGTTCGGGCTGGCCGAGCTTCACCTCGCCCGTGACGCGCGAATCACTCGAGCTCATCCAGGACCGCAGCCACGGAATGGTGCGCACCGAGGTCCGGTGTGCGCGCTGCGGCAGCCACCTCGGCCACGTCTTCGACGACGGCCCGGCGCCCACCGGCCAGCGCTATTGCATGAATTCAGTGGCTCTCGACCTTGAGCCGGGCCCGGCCACTGTCTGAGATCAGCCGCGCAACCTTTGTCCGGCACACCCAGCTGCTTCGGCTAGCGTCGCCCTGGTGACCGAATCCGACGGCAGTGTCCCGATCCAGATGCTGCACGACCGCGTCCTGGTGAAGCTGGACAAGGAAGCCGGCGAGCGGCGGTCCGGCGCAGGCATCGTCATCCCGGCGACGGCCGCGCTCGGCAAGCGGCTCAGCTGGGGTGAGGTCGTCGGGGTCGGAGGCAGCGCACGCAGCATCAAGCTCGGCGACCGGGTGCTG
This sequence comes from uncultured Actinomycetota bacterium, assembly GCA_963839015.1. Classification (GTDB taxonomy): domain Bacteria; phylum Actinomycetota; class Actinomycetes; order Frankiales; family Frankiaceae; genus DATAZK01. Next base: position 86,604 of record CAWITL010000010.1, read on the forward strand.
TTCGACCCCGAGGACAAGGCGGAGGTCGAGTTGCACGGCGTCAGTTACACGCTGCTTCGCGAACGCGATCTGCACGCGATTGCGGCGGAGCGGTTGAGCACCGAAGGCACCGGGCTCTACCTGTAGCCCATCACCGGTAGCCCGCCGCTGAACGGGCGGCTAGGCCGGGCGAAGGACGTCGAGGCGGACCAGCGGCAGCTTTCGCTCGGTACGCGACTGATAGTCGTTGTAGTAGGCGCGGTCGGCGGTCAGCCCGGCCCAGATCCGGTCGTACTCGGCGCCTTCGAGGATCTCCGGCTCCGACCAGTAGAGCTGCGCCCTGGCGGCGGACCAGCACCTCAGGGTTGGCGTCGCGATCGGACAGGTTCAGATACCAGGACGGATGCTGCGGCGCGCCGGAGAAAGACCCGACCACCACCGGGCGTCCCTGCTCATCTGCCCAGAACGGCAGCGCCACCTTGTGCTCGTTGCCCGAACGGCGCCCGATGGTGCGAAGGACGACGTGGTGCATGCCGGCGATCACCCACGCGGCGTCGTCATCACTGGCTTCCATCGCGGCGACGTGGCCGCGGCTGATCGCGGGGATCTCGTCGCGGGTCGGTTCGATGAATTGCTCGTTCTGCTGCGTCACGGCATCGGACGCTACCCGGCGGCAAGCGGAGCGGAGTCGAGTGCCGCACAACTCGGCTGAGGCGCAGCCCCCGGGGGAAGGGGAGCGGCGCCGCGTGGTGGGTTGCGGATGGTCAGCGCCGCGATCACGCCGGCGGTCGCGGCCAACCCGGCGCAGATGAGCGCCGCCCGATCGAAACCCTGGTTGAAGGACACGGCGATCCGGTAGTCGTCACCGGAGATGCCGGCCACGGCAGGAAGCACCGCTACTGCGAGCAATCCGGCGGTCCGGGCGACGTCGTTGTTGACGCCCGAGGCGATGCCGGCATGTTCCGCGGGCACCGTCGCCAGCGCCGCCGCGGTCAGCGGCGCCACCGTCGTGGCCAGGCCCAGACCTACCAGCAGGGCGGCCGGCAGCACGGTCGTCAGGTAGTTGCCGTCGCTGCCGACGCGGATCAGCAGCAGCATGCCAATGGCCAGGATGAGTGGTCCGACGGTCATCTGCAGCCGAGGGCCGATCCGGGCGGCCAGCGCTCCGGAGCGGGCCGATAGCAGCAGCATCAACACCGTCACCGGCAGCAGCGCGATTCCGGACGCGAGGGGCGAGTAGCCGGCCACGGTCTGCAGCTGTACGGGCAGCAGGAAGAGGAAGGCGCTCAGCGCGCCGTACATCGCGAAGGTCACGGCGTTCGCGGCGACGAACTGGCGGGAGCGGAAGAGGTTCAGCGGCAGCATCGGGTTGCGCCGCGTCGCCTCCACCGCGATGAAGGCCCCCATCAGCAGGACCGCCAGGACAAGGGACGCAATCGCGGCGGGCTGCCAGTGCCTGGCCGGTCCTTCGATCAGTCCGTACGTAAGGGCGCCGAGCGCGGCGGCGGCCAGCATCCCTCCAGCCCAGTCCACCGAGCCCGTCGAAGTCTCATCCCGGCTTTCTGGCACATGCCTGGCGCTGACCAGCATGACGGATGCCGCCAGCGGAATGTTGATCACGAAGATCCAGCGCCATGAGCTGACGTTCAGCAGCCACCCACCGACGAACGGCCCGACCGCGCTCGCCACACCCGTGAGCCCGGACCAGGCGCCGATCACGCGACCCCGGTCGGTGCCGGAGAACGATGTCTGCAGGATTGCCAGGCTGCCAGGTGTCAGGAGCGCGCCGCCTACTCCCTGCAGCGCGCGGGCCAGGATCAGCAGCGTCGAGTTGGGGGCGATGGCGCACAACACGCTCGCCGTCGCGAACCAGGCGACACCGATGATGAAGACCTTGCGCCGGCCGTAGCGATCTCCGAGCCCGCCGCCCAGCAGCAGGAACGCCGCCAGCGTGAGCGTGTATGAGGTCACGACCCACTGCAGGCTGGACAGCCCCACCGAAAGGTCCGTGCCGATCCGCGGCAGCGCTACGTTCACGACCGTGGCGTCCAACTGCGCCATGCCCGAGCCCAGCACGGTCGCGAGCAGGACCCATCGGCCGCGCGCCGTGCCAAGCCGCAGTTGCTCCACGTCCGCATCAAACTCCGATGGCCCGCTTGGCGTCGCAGCGTGGGACCGGCGAAGCGTCGGAGCGGGCAAAGTGGCCCGCGTGTCACGTGCGGGCGTGTCGCCCGCGCTCTCCTAGGTTGGGTGAAGTGTCCGCCGCCAATGCTTTGCCCGACCTGACGGACGCCGCCTTACAGCCGCCTGCGGGCAGCCCGGCAGCAACCCCACGCGGACTTCGCGCCTGGCAGGCGGCGGCTCTCACCGCTTACGTCTCCGAGCAGCCGGTGGATTACCTGCTCCATGCAACTCCCGGAGCCGGTAAGACCTCATTCGCCCTTACGGTCGCCACCCGCCTGCTGGCCGGGCGGGTCATCGACCGGATCGTTGTCGTCTGCCCTACGGACCATCTGCGTAACCAGTGGGCTCAGGCCGCGGCCGCGGCGGAAATCGCCCTGGATTCCAACCTGCCCAACTCGGTGGGGCCGGTCAGGGCTGACGTCAACGGCTACGTCACGACCTACGCCCAGGTGGCGCAAAAGCCCATGCTGCACCGTCGACGGGTGGAGGCCCGCCGCACGCTGGTGATCCTCGATGAGGTGCACCACGCCGGCGACGGGCTCTCGTGGGGCGAGGCGGCGGCGGAAGCGTTCGAGCCGGCCAAGCGGCGCCTGTGTCTCACCGGCACGCCCTTTCGGTCCAGGGCCGATGAGCGCATTCCCTTTGTCCGCTACGAGTCAGCTCCGACCGACGACGGCCAGCCCGGCCTTCGGTCGGTGCCGGACTTCAACTACACGTATCGGCAGGCGCTCGCTGACGGCGTCGTGCGCCCGGTGGTATTCGCGGCCTACAGCGGAACGTCGCGCTGGCGTACCAGTGCGGGGGAGGTGGTCGCGGCGTCTCTGTCCGAGCCGCTGACCGCATCGGTGGAGGCCCAGGCTTGGCGTACCGCTCTAGACCCGGGTGGGCAGTGGGTGCCGCACGTGATCGCCGCCATGGACGACCGGGTGAGCCAGCTGCGTGCCTCCGGCATGCCCGACGCGGCCGGCCTGGTACTCGCCAGCGACCAGGAGACGGCGCGGGCGTACGCCAAGATCGCCAAAGAGGTCACCGGCGAGACACCGTTCCTGATCACGTCGGACGACCCTAAGGCTTCGGCGAAGATCGCCGAATTTCGCGGTTCGACGGCGCGGCTCGCAGTGTGCGTCCGGATGATCTCGGAAGGGGTGGACATCCCGCGCGCCGCGTGTCTCGCGTGGCTCACCTCCTACCGGACCCCGCTCTTCTTCGCTCAGGCAGTCGGACGGGTGGTCCGCGCCCGCCAGCCGGGGGAGACCGCGACCGTCTTCCTGCCGGCGGTCCGCCCGCTGCTCACGCTGGCCGCCGACCTGGAGTCCGAACGCGATCGCGTCGTGCGGTTGCGTTCGGTCGCCGAAGAGGGTGAGTTAGATGGCTTGCCTTCGGAAGTGGAGCGCCTGACCGGGCTGAACGAGTGGGAGGCGATCGACGCTGAGGCGTCATTCGCGCATGTCCTGGCCGGAGGGCGCGCCGTCACCGCTGACATGCATGTCGCGGAGGACGCACGGGTTGAGGAGTTCGACGACGGGGGCCTTCCCGGCCTCTTGACACCCGAGCAGACCGCCGCGTTGCTCGCCCGGCGGGATCAGGAACTGCACAAGCGGCTGAAGGGCCGCCGCCTGCAGGCGGACCTCTTCGGCGAGCCCGAGGAATCTTCCGCGGAAGATTCGGTGCGCTGGAACGACGCCGGTGATCTGCGCCGTGAGGTCAACGCACTCGTGGCCCGGGTGGCTGCCGCGACAGGCATGCCGCATGCGGTGGTCCACTCTCAGGTCCGGCGCGCCGTCCCCGGTCCGGCGTCCTCCTCCGCGCCCGCCGAACTGTTGGCCAAGCGTCGTGACCACCTGCTCGAGCGGGTCGGGGGACGTTAGCTCCTGTTGGGTGGACCCTGCCCGTCAGCTGGCGGTCAGGAGCGGGGAGGCCGGGTCGAGGTAGCGGTTCGCGTCCTGGATGGCAGCCTGAAGGTCCTGGGTCATGCCTGCGCGGGCTGACTGGTGGACGGGCCCGGCTCCGTCGGTGAGCAGCAGGCGTGACATCGCGACGCCACGGGCGGGAACGGGGGCGTTCGCGCGCAGCAGGTCGATCATCCGGCGAATCTCGCCCTCAATGGGAGCGGGTAGCCCTCGACGCTTGCGCTCCAGCAGGGATTCCCAGTAGCCGGCGAGTTGCCGCCGGCGGGCCGGCTCGACGAGTGTGGCCGCCCGCGCCGATCTCTGCCGCCCGCCGTCAGGTGGTGCCCCGAACGCGATCTGGCGGTCCAACGTTGCGCCGCGCAGCCGGGCGAGAGTGCGATCGCGGCGGCGAGGCGCAGTGGCTGTCAGCTGGGCGGCGGTTCGGTCCAGAAGATCCATGACTCGAGCTTGGGCGTGTTCCGGGGCATCGGTAAGTGGCAGGATCGACAGTATGCGTGCCAAAGAGGCCAAACCGGCGGACGGTTCGCGATCCGTCGCCATCGTGATCTACGACGGTCTTTCGCTCTTGGAGTTCGCCGTCGCGTGTGACGTGTTCGGACCTCAGCTGTGGGCTCCCGAGTTGCCCTGGTATCGCCTGGTGGTCTGTGCCAAGGAGGTGGGCCCGGTGTCCACCAGCGCGGGCCTGCGGATCCAGGCCGACCATGCGCTGGACCAGCTCAGCCGCGCCCAGACCGTCGTCGTCCCGCCTTGCGATGCACCGGATCAGGTCCCTGAGGAGGTCCTTTCGGCACTTCGGCAGGCGCATGCGAGGGGCGCGCGGCTCGTTTCCCTGTGTACGGGCGTCTTCGTGCTTGCGGCGGCGGGCCTGCTCGCCGGTCGCCGGGTCACCACCCATTGGGCCAGCAGTGATGAGCTGGCCACGCATTTTCCGAGGATCACCGTCGACCCTGACGTGCTCTACGTGGACGATGACGACGTCCTGACCTCCGCTGGTAGCGCGGCCAGCATCGACCTCTGCCTGCACATCGTCCGCTGCGATTATGGCGCCGAGGTCGCCACCAGCCTGGCCCGCGAGCTGGTCGTGCCCCCCTACCGGGAGGGCGGGCAGGCGCAATACATCGACACGCCCATGCCGGACGTCAGTGAGCTCGATCTGTTCGCTGACGCGTTGAGCTGGGCGCAGGCGCATCTGGACGAACCCGTGACGGTCACTGAACTGGCGAAGCGTTCGGCGATGAGCCGGCGGACGTTCGCGCGCCGCTTCCAGGCCGCCACCGGCACCACCCCCTACCGATGGCTGCTGCGGCAGCGGGTTCAGCTCGCCGAGCGATTGCTGGAGACCACCGACCTGCCGATCGATGTGGTGGCCGAGCGCAGCGGTTTCGTCACCGCTGGAAATCTGCGCAAGCACTTCTCCCGGCAGGTACAGAAATTCGCCGCACGGCTACCGGCAGACGTTTCGGTCACGCGAGGGCTCAGCCGACCGGCTGACCGCTGCGAGCTGACGGTCAGCTCTTGGCGACCGTGACCTTCTCGAGGTAGATGGCTTCCTTGGGGTGGCCGTCTCCGGTGCCGTTCGACCCGTCGTTGCCTACCGCCTGAAGCTTGTCGAGCACGTCGAGGCCGCTGGTGATGTGGCCGGCGACGGTGTAGCTGGCCGGCAGCTGGGCGTCCTTGTCCACCAGGAAGAACTGGCTGGAGGTCGAATCCGCCTGGCCGGTGTTAGCCATGGCGAGGGTGCCCCTGGGGTAGGTCGCGCCCGGTGAGGTTCTCCTCTTTGATGGTGAAGCCGATGCTGCCGGCGCCGGTCCCGGTCGGGTCGCCGCACTGGAGCACCGTCAATCCGGTGGTGTCCGTCGAGCGATGGCAGTAGGAGCCGTCGTAGAACTTGTCGGCCGCCAGGAAGGCCAGCAGGTTCACGGTGTGCGGGGCCTTGGCGGCGTCGAGCGCGATGGTGATGGGGCCGCACGAGGTGTCGAGGGTCATCGTGTACGTGGCCGACGTGTCGATCGTCACGGGCGGCTCCTTGGAGAACGTCCGGGTGGCGGGAGTGAGCGTCTCTTTCGGCCCGTTGCAGGCGACCTTGGTCGGCGGGGTCGCGGTGGTGGTGGTGGCCGGCGTGGAAGCTGCGGGGGACGCGGCCGGGGTGGGCGTGGAATTGGCGCTCACGGTGTTGTTGGAGCTGCCACCACTGAGGGCAATGCCAATGCCGACGCCGGTCAGGCTCAGAACCAGGGCGCCTACCAGCACCCAGGCCACGATGCGCTTGCGACGCTCGCGTTCCTTAGCGCGCTGGGCGCGGCGGGCCGCGCGGGCACGGGCCAACTGTTGATCACGGCTGGGGGGCACCCAGGGATGGTGCCATGCGAAAGTGTGCGCTAGCTGGGCGCCACGGTAGCCTCAGCCACGTGCTGGTTCGCCGAATCGTCGCTCGTGCTTTCGAGACCAACTGTTACGTCGTCGCGCCCGCTGCCGGCGAGGAGTGCGTGATCATCGACCCGGGGGTGGGGGTCGAAGACGCTGTCGATGCGGTACTGCGTCAGGACAATCTCAAGGCGACCGCGGTGCTGCTCAGCCACGGGCATCTCGACCACGTCTTTGCGGTCGTGCCGGTGTGCGGCGCCCAGGGCGTGCCGGCCCTCATCCACCCCGATGACCGGGCGCAGATGGCCGATCCGGCGAAGGCGTTCGGCATGCCCGCCGGCACCCCGATCTTCGGCCGGCTGACCTTCGGCGAGCCCGACGATGTGCGGCTGCTGTCCGACGGCGAGACGCTGCAGCTGGCCGGCATGGACATCGCGGTCGACCACACCCCGGGTCACACTCCGGGGTCGGTCATCTTCCGCTCCGAGGATCGGCTTTTCTCCGGGGACCTGCTGTTTCGCGGCAGCGTCGGGCGTACCGATCTGCCGGGCGGCTCCTACTCGCAGCTGCTTGCCTCGCTGGCACGCAGCGTCCTTCCGCTGCCCGACGAGACCCTCGTGCACTGCGGGCACAACGAGGAGACGACCGTCGGACGCGAGCGCGCTACCAATCCCTTCCTCGCCGAGATCGTCCCCGGGCCGGTCACCCGCGGTCTCTAGCGGAGCGCTCTCGCAATGACTGCTTCTTTCGTCGCGCCCAAAGGCACCTATGACGTGCTTCCGGCCGACTCCGGTCGGTGGCTCGCGGTCCGTGAAGGGCTGCTCGAGCCGGCTCGGCTCGCGGGCTACAGCTACCTCGAGACCCCGGTCTTTGAAGACACGGCGCTTTTCGAGCGTGGTGTCGGGGAGTCCACCGACGTGGTCTCCAAGGAGATGTACACCTTTCCCGACAAGGCGGCCCGCTCGCTGACGTTGCGTCCGGAAGGCACCGCGGGGGTCGTGCGTGCGGTGGTCGAACACCGGCTGAATCAGGGTCAGCTGCCGCTGAAGGTCTGGTATGCGGGCCCGATGTTTCGCTACGAGCAGCCTCAGTCCGGCCGCTTCCGGCAATTTCAGCAGGTGGGGGTCGAGGCGCTCGGAATCGACGATCCGGCGCTGGACGCGGAGGTCGTGGCGCTCGGAAGCCATGCGCTCCACGGTGTCGGGCTGGAGCAGGTCGAATTGCTGCTGACCAGCCTGGGCGATCCCACCTGCCGGCCGGCCTACGTCGAGAAGTTGCGGGCCTTCCTGCGCGGGATCCCGCAACTGGACGAAGAGACTCGTCAGCGCGTCGAGCGCAACCCGCTTCGAGTACTCGATGACAAGCGTCCTGAGGTGATCGCCCTGGTCGCCGACGCGCCGCTGATGGTCGATGAACTCTGCACGGACTGCCAGGCGCACTACGACGCAGTGCGTGAGCACCTCACGGATATCGGCGTCGGATGGAAAGAGGCACCCCGGCTGGTGCGCGGGCTCGACTACTACCGGCGCACCACGTTCGAGTGGCAGCACTCCGGCCTCGGCGCGCAGAGCGCGGTCGGGGGCGGCGGCCGCTATGACGGGCTGTCCGAATCCATCGGCGGCCCGCCGCTGCCGGGGATCGGCTGGGCACTCGGTATGGAGCGGATCTTGCTGGCGCTCGCGGCTGAAGGTGCCGAGCCTGAGCTGGATCCGCGGGTCGAGGTCTACGTCGTCGCGATCGGTGCCGCGGCCAAGAAGCTGGGCGTCCGACTGGTTAATGCCTTGCGCGCCGAGCGCGTCGCGGCGGACCTTGCCTACGGCGACCGCAAACTCGGTGGCGCGATGAAGGCGGCTGCGCGGTCGGGTGCCGCCACCACCGTCGTCATCGGCGAGCGTGATCTGGCTGAAGACGTCGCACAGGTCAAGGACATGGCCAGCGGCGAGCAGCGAGCAGTCCCATTGGAGTCATTGATCGAGGAGCTGGTCCGGTGATCCGCAATCACGAGGCAGGCACTTTGCGGGCCGGCGATGTGGGCACAGTCGTCACGCTGGCCGGCTGGGTCGCCTCCCGCCGCGACCACGGCGGTGTGGTCTTCATTGATCTTCGCGACAGGTCGGGCGTGGTGCAGGCCGTACTGCGCGAGGGCACCGGCGGGGAGTTGCGCAGCGAGTTCTGCCTGCTCGTCACCGGCGAGGTCAGCCGGCGTCCGGTCGGTAACGAAAACCCTGACCTGGCGACCGGCGACATAGAGATCACCGTCAGCTCCTACGACATCTTGTCGACGAGTGATGCGCTGCCTTTCCCGCTGGACAGCCACGCGCCGGACGTCAGCGAGGAACGACGTCTGCAATACCGCTACCTGGATCTGCGACGCGCTCCGGTGGCCGATGCCCTGAAGCTGCGTTCAAAGATCACCTCCGCTGCTCGCCGGGTGATGGACGAGCGTGACTTCCTCGATGTCGAGACCCCCTACCTGACCCGTTCCACTCCGGAAGGAGCCCGCGACTTCCTGGTGCCGGTACGCCTGCAGCCCGGCAGCTGGTATGCCCTTCCGCAGTCGCCGCAGCTGTTCAAGCAGCTGCTGATGGTCGGCGGCCTCGAGCGGTACTACCAATTCGCGCGCTGCTTTCGGGACGAGGACTTCCGCGCCGATCGCCAGCCCGAATTCACCCAGCTCGACATCGAGATGTCGTTTTGCGAGCAGGACGACATCATCGAGCTCGGCGAGGCGATCCTCACTGCCATCTGGCGTGACGTTCTCGGCGTCGACCTGGTAGCTCCGTTTCCGCGGATGACCTACGCCGAGGCGATGCGCCGTTACGGTTCGGACAAGCCCGACACCCGCTTCGACATGGAACTGGTCGACCTGACCGGCTACTTCGAGGGCACGGAATTCAAGATCTTCGCCAGCTCCGAGCACGTGGGCGCGGTGGTTGTACCGGGCGGTGGCTCCTACACCCGACGCCAGCTCGACGGGTGGAACGAGTGGTCGCGCAGCCGCGGTGGCAAGGGCGTCGCCTACGTCCTGGTCGACGCCGACGGCACCCCCACGGGCGGTATCGGCAAGAACCTCGGTGCGCAGCTGGCCGGTCTCGCTGAGGCGACCGGGGCTGCTGCGGGAGACGCGATCTTCTTCCAGGCCGGTCCGAAGTCGGCGACGCTGGAGGCGTTGGGAGCGCTGCGACTCGCCGCCGCCCGCGACCGCGGGATCCTGCCCGACACCGGCTGGAACTTCCTGTGGGTCACGGATGCGCCGATGTTCGAGCCGACGGGGGAGCCCGGCACCAAGGGCGCCGGCTGGACGCCGGTCCACCACCCCTTCACCCGGCCACGTCCCGAGGACGAGGCGACGCTGACCGAGCGGCCCGGCGAAGCGCTGGCGGTCGCGTATGACGTCGTGCTCAACGGCACCGAAATCGGCGGCGGCTCGCTGCGTATCCACGAACGCGCCCTACAGGAGAAGGTCTTTAGCGTGCTGGGCATGAGCGACGAAGAGGCCCGCTCCAAGTTCGGGTTTCTGCTGGACGCCTTCCGCTTCGGCCCGCCGCCGCATGGCGGCATCGCGTTCGGGTGGGACCGGGTGGCCATGATTGCCGCCGGAGGCAGCTCCATTCGCGACGTGATTGCGTTCCCCAAGACGGCCAGTGGCGGCGACCCGCTGACCGGTGCGCCGACACCGATCACCCCGGTTCAGCGCAAGGAGGCCGGGATCGATTTCGTCCCGAAACCACCGATTGTTACGAACTGAGCCTGAACTTGGTTCGCACACGGGGGTGCGGTAGCTCGCGTACTGGGGAATAGTTCCGCCCATGCAGTCCACCATGCAGGACGTCCCGCTCACCCTCGCTCTCCTGCTCCGGCACGGGCTGGCCAATTCCGGTCCCAGCAAAGTCGTGACATGTACCGGCGAAGGCAGCCGGGAAACCACCTACCGCGAAATCGGTGAGCAGTCGGCCCAGCTGGCCAATGCGCTGAGCGATCTCGGCATAGTCGACGGCGACCGGGTGGCCACCTTCATGTGGAACAACGCCGAGCACCTGGTCGGGTATCTGGCGATTCCGGGCATGGGCGCTGTGCTGCACACGCTGAACGTGAGGCTATTTCCTGAGCAGCTGGCCTACGTCGCCAATCACGCTGAGGACCGGGTGATCATCGCGGACGGCTCACTCGTGCCGCTGCTGGCCAAAGTCCTGCCGGAGATGAAGACGGTCGAGCACGTGCTGGTGCACGGCGCCGACGGTGCCGAGTTGGCCGGGATGGGACCGACGATCTCGCGCTATGACGAGGTGGTCGGCCGTTACCCGACGACGTTCCAATGGCGGACCGATCTGGACGAGCGGTCAGCGGCGGCGATGTGCTACACCAGCGGCACGACCGGCAACCCCAAAGGTGTCGTCTACTCCCACCGTTCGGTGTATCTGCACTCGATGGCCGCCTGCATGGGCAGCGCGTTCGGTGTCGCGGATGACGATCGGGTGCTCCCGGTGGTCCCCATGTTTCACGCCAACGCCTGGGGGCTGGCCTATGCCGGCTGGATGGCGGGTGCCGATCTGATCATGCCGGACCGCTACCTGCAGGCCGAATACCTCTGCCCCTTCATGCAGGAACAGCGTCCGACGATCGTGGCCGGGGTACCGACGGTCTGGTCGGCCGTGCTGCGCTACGCCGTCGACAACAAGATCGACGTCTCGTTCCTGAAGACGGTGATCTGCGGCGGGTCGGCGGTGCCGCTGTCGATGATGAAGGGCTTCCAGGAGCAGCTCGGCGTGCGGGTGGTGCAGGCGTGGGGCATGACCGAGACCAGCCCGCTGGCCGCCATCGCCCACCCGCCGGCGGGCGTCACGGGTGACGAGGAATGGGCCTACCGCTCGCGCACCGGACGGGTGTTCGCGGGTGTCGAATGCCGCATCATGAGCGACGACGGGACCGAGCTGCCGGCAGACGGGGAAGCAGTCGGCGAGTTCGAAGTACGCGGACCGTGGGTGACCGGCTCGTATTACGGCGGCGACGATCCCGACCGGTTCACCGCCGACGGTTGGCTCCGTACGGGCGACGTCGGCACCCTGGACGCGCTCGGCTTCATGCAGATCACCGACCGCTCCAAGGACGTCATCAAGTCCGGCGGTGAATGGATCAGCAGCGTCGACGTCGAAAACACGCTGATGGGCGCCGACGGCGTGGTCGAGGCCGCGGTGATCGCGGTGCCGGACGAGCGGTGGGGCGAGCGCCCGCTGGCCGCCGTGGTCCGGGAACCCGATTCTGGTGTCACGGCCGAGCAGCTGCGCGATTTCTTGGCCGGCAGCCTGGCCCGCTGGCAGCTGCCGGAACGATGGACCTTCATCGACGAGGTGCCCAAGACGTCAGTCGGCAAGTTCGACAAGAAGGTCATCCGCAAGCGTTATGCCGACGGGGAATTGGACGTCCTGGAGCTGGCGCCGCCGCCCGCGTGAAATTTCGCCTGGCCCGGGCGTGGCGGGCCCGTACCGTTTGCAGGGATGACTCTCTTCGACGACGGGCGGACGCTGACCGAGCCGGCGCCGGTCGCACCGCTGGCCGCCCGGATGCGGCCGCGCACGCTGGACGAGGTCGTCGGGCATCGCGCGCTCATCGGACCGGGCGGGGCACTGCGAAGGCTCGCCGAAGGGGGCAGCCCGACCAGCCTCATCCTGGTAGGCCCTCCGGGCAGCGGAAAGACCACCCTGGCTCACCTGCTGGCGGCCGACCGGCGCTACCGCGAGCTGTCCGCCGTCAACGCCGGGGTCAAAGAGGTGCGCGCCGTCATCGAAGACGCCCGGTCGGCGCTGGCGAATGGCGGCGCCCGGACGCTGCTCTTCCTCGACGAGGTGCACCGGTTCTCCAAGGCGCAGCAAGACGTGCTGCTGCCCGCCGTCGAGAACGGATGGCTAGCGCTCGTCGCCGCGACGACCGAAAACCCTTTCTTCTCGGTGATCTCGCCGCTGCTGTCACGCTCGTTGCTGCTGCGTCTGGAAGCGCTGAGCGCTGATGACGTACGCGAGGTCATCCGGCGGGCGCTGAGCGATCCGCGCGGCTTCGGCGGCCAGCTCACGCTCACCCCGGAGGCGGAAGATCATCTGGTCACGATTGCCGCTGGCGACGCGCGCCGCGCCCTGACCGCTCTGGAGGCCGCCGGCCAGAGCAGCGGCACCCTTGACCTGGCCACCCTCGAGAAGGCCGTCGACCGGGCTGCGGTGCGCTACGACCGCGACGGCGACCAGCACTACGACGTGGCGAGCGCGTTCATCAAGTCCATGCGCGGCGGCGACGTCGACGCGGCGTTGCATTACCTGGCCCGGATGGTGGAGGCTGGGGAGGACCCCCGCTTCATCGCCCGCCGGATCGTCATCCTGGCCAGCGAGGACATCGGCATGGCCGACCCGACGGCCTTGCAGGTCGCGATCGCCGCGTCGCGGGCGCTGGAGTTCGTCGGCCTGCCCGAGGCCCGACTCGCCCTCGCGCAGGCGGTCATCCACTGCACGCTGGCGCCGAAATCGAACGCCGTCATCGTGGCCTACGAGCAGGCCGCGGCTGACGTGCGGGACGGTCTGACGGGCCCGGTGCCGGCGCATCTTCGCGATGCGCATTACCCCGGGGCGGCGAAGCTGGGATCGGGCCAGGGGTATCGCTACCCGCACGACTTCCCCGACGGCGTCGTAGCCCAGCAGTACGCCCCTGACGTGCTTGCCGATCGCACCTATTACGTTCCGACGGAGCGTGAACCGTTGGCTGCGGAACGTGCGCGAGCCCTGCGACGTGTCCTGCGTGAGGACCCCGGTCACGCGACTGTGGACCCCGGGTATGACGCATCCGGGTAGGGTTTGCCGACGTCTGAAACCGCCGGTCTGTGGGCGAGGTGGCGCGGGGAAGTCTGAAAAGTCGTGGGAAGCCATAGGAATCCGTGAGAGGGGCGCTGGATGTCGGCCGGGGCAGTCGCAGGTCTGATCGCTGCGGGCGCGTTCCTCGTGCTGGCCCTTTTCGGGTGCTACGCGCTCTTCAAGCTGGCGCGCATCTTCGATGAAGTGGGCGACCGGGTGAAGCAGACCGACCGGGCCATCGATGAAGGCACCGACCGCATCAAGCAGGCCGGCACCACCGTCGATGAGGTCAATACCGCGCTCGCGTCGGTGAACGTTGAACTGCAGCGGGTCGACCAGATCGCGACTCACGTGGAGTCGATCACCGGCAACGTCTCCGCGCTCACGTCGGTGTTCGCCGCGACCCTTGCCGGCCCGGTCATCAAGGTAGCGGCCTTCTCCTATGGGGTACGCCACGCGGCGTCCCGCACCACGTCGGCCGATATCTCCACTCGTGTGCAGGCGGAGCTGAAAGCCGAGCGGGCAGCGAAGCGAGCGGCGGGCAAGGCGGCCGGCCGATGACGAAGCGGCTCTTTTACCTCACCCTCGGGGCTGTCGTCGGAGTGCTCGTGGTGCGTCGTGTGACGGCGGCCGCGGAGGCGCTGGCGCCAGACCACGTCGCCCGTCGCGTGGTGCTTTCGGCCCAAGGGTTCGTGCGGGAGGTCCGCGTCGGGATGGCGGAACGTGAGGCCCAGTTGCGCTCGACATTGGGCTTCGACGAACCGCCCCCGCCGGCGTAGAGGTCTCGATGGATACCGCAGAGATTCGGCGCCGCTTCCTGGCGCACTTCGAGGCACGAGGCCATCTGGTGGTGCCCAGCGCGAGCCTGGTCTCCACCGATCCGACGCTGCTTCTGGTCAACGCCGGGATGGTGCCGTTCAAGCCGTATTTCCTCGGTGATCTACCGCCGCCGGCGAAGCGGGCGACCAGCGTGCAGAAGGTGGTGCGCACGGTCGACATCGACAACGTCGGCCGGACCAGCCGCCACGCCTCGTTCTTTCAGATGTGCGGCAATTTCAGCTTCGGCGACTACTTCAAAGCCGGGGCCATCGAGATGGCCTGGGAGCTGCTGACCTCCGTCGACAAGGGCTACGGTTTCGACCCCGAACGGCTCTGGGCCACCGTTTACCTCGACGACGACGAAGCCTTCGAGCTCTGGCAGCGGTTTCTTCCCGACGCCCGGATCCAGCGCCGCGGCAAGGAAGACAATTACTGGTCGATGGGCGTGCCCGGTCCGTGCGGTCCGTGCAGCGAGATCTACTTCGACAGGGGCCCCGAACACGGCGCCGACGGCGGTCCGGAAGCGGACGAGGAGCGCTACCTCGAGGTCTGGAATCTCGTCTTCATGCAGTACGAGCGCGGCGAGGGTCAGGGTTACGACTACCCGATCCTGCGCGACCTCCCCAGCAAGAACATCGACACCGGGCTCGGCCTGGAGCGGATGGCGACCATCCTGCAGGGCGTCGAAAACCTCTACGAGATCGACATCAGCCGTCCGGTGCTGGACAAGGCGGCGGAGCTCTCCGGTGAGCGTTACGGCGCTGATCCGGTCGCCGACGTCTCGCTGCGGATCGTCGCCGACCACATGCGTACCGGCGCCATGCTCGTCGCCGACGGGGTCACTCCCTCCAACGAGGGTCGTGGTTACGTGCTGCGGCGGCTGCTGCGCAGGGCGCTGTCAGCGATGCAGCGGCTCGGCTCCTCCGAACCGGTGGCCGCGCAGCTACTGGCGTCCGTACGCGCCGTGATGAGCCCGATCTATCCCGAGCTCAACTCGCCCGTCATCGACTCGGTGATCGTCGGCGAGGAAGACGCTTTCCGCGCCACGCTGGTGCGCGGGATGGCGATCTTTGAAGCGGACGTCGCGCAGACCAAGGCATCGGGTAGCACCCAGCTGTCCGGCGAGCGCGCTTTCACCCTGCATGACACCTTCGGATTCCCCTACGACCTCACACGCGAACTTGCCGCCGACGCCGGCCTCTCGATTGACGAGGCGGGCTTCCGCCGGCTGATGGAGGGGCAGCGGGCGGCGGCCAAGCGTGACCGCGATGAGCGGCGCATCGGCAACCTCGACCTGTCCGCCTACCGTCCTGTCCTCGAGCGCAGCGGCACCACCGCCTTCACCGGCTACGAGGAGCTTTCGCGCGAGTCGACCGTGACGGCGATCCTGGATCTGGGCAACGCGGCGCTGCTGCCGGCGGCGACGGATGGCGACGAGGTCGGCGTCGTCCTGGACGTCACTCCGTTCTACGCCGAGTCGGGCGGCCAGGAGAGCGACCACGGCCGGCTCGTCTTCGCCAGCGGTACGGCCGAGATCCTCGACGTCCAGACGCCGGTCGCCGGCCTGATCGTGCACCGGGCGCGGATCCTCGGCGGCGAACTCCTCACCGGCGAGACCGTCTCGGCCGAGGTTGATCGTTCGCGCCGGCAAGCTGTTTCGCGGGCGCACACGGCGACTCACCTGGTGCACCGAGCCTTCCGGGTCGCGCTCGGCGAGACCGCCACCCAGGCCGGTTCGCTCAACGCACCGGGTCGGCTGCGCTTTGACTTCCATTCTCCGGCCGCTGTGCCGGCCTCCGTGGTCCGGGACGTCGAGGAGGAGATCAACGAGGTCCTGTTGCGCGACTTGCCCGTCAGCGCCTTCGTCAC
Organism: uncultured Actinomycetota bacterium; assembly: GCA_963839015.1. Lineage (GTDB taxonomy): Bacteria > Actinomycetota > Actinomycetes > Frankiales > Frankiaceae > DATAZK01. The sequence goes on from CAWITL010000010.1 coordinate 102,562, forward strand.
GACCCTTGACGAGGCCCGCAAGCTCGGCGCGATGGCGCTCTTCGGAGAGAAGTACGGCAATTCGGTACGCGTCGTCGATGTCGGAGAGCGCGAACATCCCTACGCGCGTGAGCTGTGCGGAGGCACGCACGTCGCACGTAGCGCGCAGCTGGGTGCCGTCACGCTGCTCTCGGAGTCTTCCGTGGCGGCCGGCACCAGGCGTGTCGAGGGACTCGTGGGTCTCGACGCGTTCAAGTACCTGGCGCGCGAACGGCTGCTGCTGAGTCAGGTTTCGGCCGCGGTCAAGGCGACGCGGGCCGAGGAGGTGCCGGAGCGGGTCAACGACATCGTGGTGCGCCTTCGGGAGGCCGAACGCCAGCTGGAGAAGCTGCGCGCCGATGCCGTACTCGCTGGGGCAGCGGCCCTGGTCGAATCGGCTACCGATGTGGGCGGGGTGGCCCTGGTCACCGCCAAAGCACCGGACGGCACCGGGGCGAAGGACGTCCGCACCCTGGCGATCGATGTGCGGGGCCGTTTCGGTGACCGGGCCGCGGTCGTCGTGGTGGCGGCCGCGACGGACGGCAAGGTGCCGCTGGTCGTCGCCACCACGGCGGGCGCTCGCGACCGTGGGATATCGGCCCGTGCACTCTTTGACATCGCGGCGCCGGGGATCATCGGTGGCGGCGGCGGCGGCCGTGACGACCTCGCCCAGGGCTCCGGGGCCAATGCGGACGCGCTCGGACAGGCGTTCGCTGCCATCGAAGCCGCCGTCGCTGACACCGGTCAGGGCCGGTGAGTGCCGGCGTGCGGATCGGAATCGATGTGGGCAGCGTGCGCGTAGGGGTCGCCGCCAGCGACCCGGATGCGCGGATGGCCTTTCCGGTGACCGCTGTCGAACGCCGCCGCGATTCCAGCGACCTCGATGAGCTGTCGGAGCTGATCAAGCAACGGGAGGGCGTCGAGGTCGTTGTCGGCCTGCCGGTGACACTGGCCGGCCGCGAGGGACCAGCCGTAGCAGCAGCACGTAGTTATGCGAGTGCGCTGTCCGATCGCATCGCCCCGATCCCCGTCGCATTTGTGGACGAACGCCTCACCACGGTGACGGCTGATCGTTCACTGCGCGCGGCCCGTCCGCGATCTTCAGTCCGCGAGCGGCGCGCCTTGATCGACGCCGCAGCCGCGGCGGGCATCCTTCAGACCTATCTGGACGGGATGGCACGAAGGGACCGTAATGAGTGATCCGCTGTCCGGCCTGCTCGGGGCCGACGAGGGCGAACGCCGGCCTCCCCGTAGACCCGTACCGCCGCCGCGGCGCCGCCAAGCCGGATTCGGCCGGCTCTTCGTGGCCATCCTCATCATGGCTGGCCTCGTCGCCGCCGTGATCTTCGGCGGCAAGGCGCTCATCAGCAACCTGACCCACACCACCAAGGTCGCCGACTACGCGGGACAGGGCACCGGAAGCGTCGACGTCAGTATCAAGAGCGGCCAAAGCGCCACCGCCATCGGCAACACCCTCGTCGACCAGAACGTCGTCAAGAGCGTCGAGGCCTTCACCGCAGCTGCTAACGCCGACCCGGATCGGGCGGCGAAGATCCAGCCGGGCAATTACATCCTGCGCTCCCACATGAGCGGGGCCGCCGCCTTCAGCCTGCTCTTCGATCCCAAAGCGCGCGATGAAAACCGGTTCACCATCGCCGAAGGTCTCGATATGCGGCAGGCGCTACCGATCATTGCCAAGGCCACCGGACTGAAGCTGGCCGATCTGCAGAACGCGGCCGACCACCCCTCGCTGCTGGGGCTGCCGGTGTGGGCAGCAGGGGTGAAGAACGCCGAAGGCTTCCTCTTCCCGGCCACGTACGCGCCGCGTAAGAGCACGACCGCGCTCGGCGTGCTGCGCAGCATGGTCGCCCGGTTCAACGTGGAGGCCGACAAGCTGAATCTGGTCGCGGGGGCGCAGGCCAACGGGATCACCCCGCTGCAGGCCGTCACGCTGGCATCCATCGTCGAGAAAGAGGTCAACAAGCAGGCTGACCAGGGCAAAGCGGCGCGGGTGCTTTACAACCGGCTGAAGGACACCGCCGACTTCCCGACGCTCGGCATGGACTCGACCACTCGTTACGCCCTCGGCGGTTACACCGGCACGTTGACCCAGAGCCAGCTCGCGATCAACAGCCCGTACAACACCCGGGTCACCCCGGGCATCCCACCCGGTCCGATCGGCAACCCGGGGGAGTCGACCCTCAAGGCGGTGCTGGCGCCGACGCCGGGCGACTGGACCTTCTTCGTCTATCTCCCGAAGGAGAAGGAGACCCTCTTCACCGATAGCTCCAGCCAGTTCTACACCTGGCAGCAGCAGTACTCGTCCGAGACCGGTGGCGGCTGAGTGCAGGACGCCCGGGCGCGATATGCGGGGGTCCTGGGCTCGCCGATAGCGCACAGCCTGTCTCCGGTGCTGCACCTGGCCGCGTACGAGCATCTTGGGCTCACCGGCTGGAGCTATCGGGCGATTGAGTGCGCGGAACAGGACCTGCCGCAGCTCATCGACCGGGTCCGCCGCGATCCGGCTTTCGGCGGCTACTCACTCACCATGCCGCTGAAGCTGGCGGTCCTGCCGCTGGTCGACGAGCTCGACCGGCAAGCGGAGCAGGTCGGTGCCGTCAACACCGTCGTGCCGCGCGGGGGTGGACTGTTCGGTGCTAACACCGACGTGCCGGGCATGGTCAACGCCTTGCGTGAGGGCGGCATCGACGCTGTGACCGACCCGGTCATTCTTGGCGGCGGCGGATCCGCCCAGGCGGCGATCGCCGCTCTCGCGCTGCTCGGCGCGACGAAGGTCGCGGTGGTCTTACGCAATCGCCACCGGGTGGCCGGCCTGGTCGCCGTTGCCGACCGGTCGGGCGTGGAGCTGATCGCCAGGGACTGGTCACCGGCTGGATTGCCGGAGGCCGATCTGGTCATCAGTGCGGTCCCGGCCGCAGCCTGGGAAGCCCTCGCTCCCTGGACGCAGAACTGGCCGCGCGCGACGACGCTCTTCGACCTCGTCTACGCGCCCTGGCCCACGGTGCTGGCCGACGCGGCGATGCGTACCGGGGCCCGCGTCCTCGGAGGTCTGGAGCTGCTCGTTCATCAGGCAGTCGGGCAGATCGAGCTCATGACCGGGCGCACCGTCGACGTGTCGGTGCTGCGAGCTGCCGGCGAGCGGGCACTCGCCGCGCGCTGACCCGCTCCAGCGTTCAAGCGGGGTGGTCCGGATGCCGATGCCGGAAGACGACTGAACTTGCTCGCTCGTTACCGCTGGCGCATTGCACCCTGCCGTGCGCCGCTTTTCGTGGAGGTGCCCGCGCGATGCCACTGCCCGCCGAGTCAGCCGGCTTGAGTTACCCGCCTCCGTCGTCGATCGGTCATGGTGCTCGTCTCGACGCCTTGTTGAACGAACTGATGCGCCGGGTGCCGGAGCTGGAAGCGGCCGCCGTCGTCACCGCTGACGGGCTTCCGATGTCCTCGGCGCTGCCCCCGGGCATGGACGAGGACCGGGTAGCGGCCATGAGCGCCGCACTGCTCTCACTGGGTGAGCGGGCCGCAGAAGGTCTCGGCCGCGGGGAACTTTCCCAGGTGCACATCCAGGGTGAGTACGGCGGTGTCTGGCTGCTCGCCGCCGGCGATGATGCCGTACTGGTCGGGGTGTCAGCCGCCGACGCCAAGGCCGGGCTGGTGCTTTATGAATTGCGGCGCGCGACCGCCGCGGTCAGCACCGCGCTTGCGGCAGACGAGCTTGCTGAATTCGCTGAGCGGGCGGCGCGCGCCGCCATGCAGACCCCGGAGCCGGCCAAGCCGGCAACGGCACCGCCGCCGCAGCCTGCAGCGGCGCCTCCTGCCGCCGCCGCACCATCCGCTGCCGCCGGCTCGCTGCCGGCCGCTCGGCCGGCGACGACGCCCGCGGTCGCAGCCTCCGGGACCTCGGCCGCTGCCGGCTCGCTGGCACCGTCGGCATGGCCCGCGACCGGTTCGGTGGGCTGGGCATGAGACTGGATGGCAGCCTCGAAGACTTCGGGCTTCCCGATGTCCTTCAACTCCTCGCCCAGACGGCAAAGTCCGGCACCTTGCATCTGGTGGCGGTCGAGTCTGAGCGCCGCGGCCTGATTCGCCTCGGTGGCGGCGCCGTCGACGGGGCGTACTCGGACTTGCGCCGGCAGGCACTCGCCCGCCGCCTCGTAGGCGCCGGGCTGGTCAGCGACGAGGCGCTTTCGGGGGCCGCCGAGGACGTACGCAGCGGATCGGCAAGCCTCGTGCGGGCACTGCTTGACCGGTCCGAGCTGGCGTCTGAGGACGTTTCCCGGATCGCGGCGGACCAGGCGACCGACGCGGTGTGTGAGCTGCTGCGATGGGCGGCCGGGACGTTCAGCTTCCACGTCGGTGAGGATGACCCTGATGGCCTCGCGCTCGGCCTCCGAGCGGAGGAGCTCGTCGCTGAAGGCCAGCGACGCATGGAGGTCTGGCCGACGCTGACGACCCAGATTCCGTCGCCGGACACGGTGCTGCGCCTCGCCTCGTCGCCGGCTTTCGACCCGACCTGCAGCCGTGAGGAGTGGGGCCTGCTGGCCCTGGTCGACGGCTTCCGCAGCGTCAACGAGATTGTCGCGCTGCTGGGACGCAGCGAGTTCGCTGTCGCGGGGGCGCTGGCGGCACTGGTCGAACGCGGGCTGCTGACCGTGAGCGCGGCTGGATCCGGGCTGGCTGATCTGCAGCGCCGGCAAGCCATTATCGCGGCTATCGAGACCGGCAGCGAGCCGGGGGAGGCGTCCGGCGAGCCGGCAATGGCGGCCCAGTCCGAGGCGCGCGCGAGCGATGAAACCCACGTCGACCTGCCGGCGGCGGCTGAGGTCCCGCTGGCGCGCGAGAGCTCGCCGAGCCCCGCGATGTCACCGGTCAACAGCGTCTCCGACGGTGCGTACGACCGCCCGCTGACGCAAGGCAGCGCGGCGCTCGACATCGCTGCGGCTGAGGTCGCGCAGCCCGCGCCTGCAGTCGCCGAACCGCGTACCAGCGCTGACGCGGCGGGGGGCACGGTGCGCGGTCTGGATTCGACCGTCACCAAGAGCCTCGTGCTACGCCTCATCGCCGGGGTCCGGGGGTTGTAGCCGTGCCGACTCGAACTCCGGCCAGCCGGACGCTGCGACGGCGCGGTCGCGGTCACGCCGTCAAGATCGTCATCACCGGTCCTTTCGGGGCTGGCAAGACGACCCTGATCCGGACCATCAGCGAAATCACCGTCCTATCCACCGAACGCGAGCTCTCCTCGGCCGGGGAGGCGCGTCCGGACAAGGCGCAGACAACGGTGGCGATGGACTTCGGTCGCATCGGCATCGATTCCGACCTGGTGCTCTACCTGTTCGGCACCCCGGGGCAGGACCGCTTCGAATTCATGTGGGAAGTGCTCGGCGAAGGCATGCTGGGCTACGTCCTGCTGCTTGACCATTCCCGTCCCGAATCGGTCAACGAAGCCAAGACGATCCTGGCGGCCTTCCGAAAGATGGCGCCGGTGCCGTTCGTGGTCGCGGTCAACCGCAGTGAAGGCCTCGCCCCGGAGGACGAAACCCGGGTTCGGGTGGAGCTTGACCTCGAGCCCTCCATCGCGATCGTGCCGTGCGACGCCACGGACAAGTCCTCCGTCAAGACGGTGCTGCTCTCGCTCCTGCAGGCCGTGTTGGAGAGCATCGAGCGCGAACCAGTCGCCCAGGCCTAGGGCACCGTGAAGTGGCTGCTGCGGCCAACCGGCAACCACCGGAGCGGCCGGCACCGTCCGGGGGCGGCGGCTTCCTTCGTGCCCGCACCCCGGCTACCGGTACCGGCGGTCTACGCACCAGCCAAGGCCCGGCTGGCGACCCGGGTGATCCTGGGCTTCCAGGACGGATCCGCGACCGTACTCGACTCCGACGACGAGACCGCTGCCGCGCTGCAAACAGTGGCCGCCCGATTGCGTGCCGACCTATGACGGCCGCCCGGTACGGGGCCCGGACAAACGCCTACACCGAACGCACATTTGTGCCGAAGTCAACAGGGTGAAGCAGCTCGGCGACATCCTCCTCGACGGCGGGCTCGTCGATCAGGAGCAGTTGACGGCGGCGGTCGAAGAGCAGCAGCGCCTTGGCCGCAGCCTGGGCCGAGTGCTGGTCGACCTGGGGATGGTCACCGAATCGCAGCTGGTCGCCGCGCTCGCCGAGCAGATCGGGCTCCCGTTCGTCGACCTCGGCGAATTTCCGGTCGACGGCAGCGCCGTAGCGAGCATCGCGCCCGGCGTCGCGCGGCGCCACGTCGCGCTCCCCATCGGCTATGAAGACGGCCGGCTGGTTGTCGCCATGGCGGACCCGGCGAACGTCTTCGCTGTAGACGACATCCGCTCGCTGACCGGGCGAGACGTGAAAGCCGTAGTGGCAACCAAGGCTGACCTGATGGCGGCCATCGACCGCTATCACCGCAGTGATGAGGCGCTCGACGAGCTGACTCACACGCTGGACAACAACGAGGAAGAGGACGCGCTCGCCGGCGTCAAGGAGATCGTCGACGACGCCCCCATCGTCAAATTCGTCAACCTGCTGATCGCCCAGGCGATCTCGGACCGGGCCTCAGACATTCACATCGAGCCGGGCGAACGCGATCTGCGGGTGAGGTTTCGCATCGACGGCGTGCTCCACGAGATCATGCGATCGCCGAAGTCGATCCAGTCCGGCGTCATCAGCCGGCTCAAGATCATGGCCGAGATGGACATCTCGGAGCGGCGGGTGCCGCAGGACGGTCGGCTGTCGGTGCAGGTCGGTGGCCGCCGGATCGACTTGCGTGTGGCGAGCCTCCCGATCGTCTGGGGCGAGAAGATCGTCATGCGAATCCTGGACAACTCGACCGCGATGCTGAAGCTCTCAGACCTCGGGTTTCAGGAAGCCAACTTCGAGAAATGGCGCGAGTCCTACAGCAAGCCCTACGGAATGCTCCTGGTGACCGGCCCCACCGGTTCGGGAAAGTCGACCACGCTGTACGCCACCCTCAACCTGGTCAACAAGCCCGAGGTCAACGTGATCACGGTCGAAGACCCGGTGGAATACCGGCTCCCCGGCATCAATCAGGTGCAGGCGAATCCCAAGGCGGGACTCACCTTCGCCAGGGCGCTGCGCTCGATCCTGCGGTCAGACCCCGACATCGTGCTGCTCGGCGAGATCCGTGACCACGAGACCGCCCAGATCGCCATCGAAGCGGCCCTCACCGGCCACTTGGTGCTCTCGACCCTGCACACCAACGACGCGCCGAGTGCCGTCACCCGTCTCGTCGAAATGGGGATCGAGCCGTTCCTGGTCGGATCCGCCCTGGACTGCATCCTGGCCCAGCGGCTGGCCCGCCGGCTGTGTCCCAAATGCAAGGAGGCGTACGTCCCGGACCGCGAGACACTCGCCGCCTCGCGGTGGGCCTGGGAGCATGACGAGCTGCCGACGATCTTTCGTGCCGTCGGCTGCTCCGCCTGTTCCAAGACGGGCTACAAGGGCCGCCTCGCGCTACACGAGGTGCTGCCGGTCGATGAGGAGATCGAACGGCTCGCCGTCTCACGATCGTCGGCCGACGCCATCGGTGCGCATGGCCGCTCGGTCGGAATGACGACGTTGCGCGACGACGGGCTGTCCAAGGTGTTGCAGGGCCTGACCTCGATCGAAGAGATCCTGCGCGTCGTCGTCTGACCTGCTGCTAGGACCCGCGGGTCGCCTGGGCCAGCCAGCCGCGCTGCGCTTCCAGGGCGGTACGGGCTTCGGCCGCGAGCTCAGCGTCGCCCGCCTTTTCGGCGCGGGCAATGCGGCGCTCGAGCTTCTCGATGGATTCGTTCAGCCTGATCACCAGCGGATTGTCGGAGGGATCCGGCCGCAGCCGGGCCTGCTCGACGGACCTGAACTTCTCCTCGACGGCTGCCAGCCGGCGCTCCAGCGCGGTCCCGGAATCGCGGGGGATGGCCTCCAAAGCGTCCCAGCGGCGCTGGATGTCGCGCAGGCGCTTGCGGGCGCCCACCACGTCGGCCTTGGGGTCCAACGCTTCGGCCTCCACCAGCAGCGCCTCGCGGGCGTCGAAGGCGGCTTTCAGGCTCGCGTCACGCTCTGCGCGCGACGCCGTGCGGGCGGCGAAGAAGGCATCCTGGGCGGCTCGAAACCGTCCCCACAGGTCGGCCTCGGCGGCCTTCGGAGCACCGCCGGCGGCCTTCCACTCCGTCATCAGATCGCGGAAGCGGGCGCTCGTCGGGCCCCAACTGGTGGAGGTCGCCAGCTTCTCGGCCTCCGCGACCAGTTCCGACTTGCGGGCTTGGGCGGATTTGCGCTTCTCCTCGACTTCGGCGAAGTGCACCCGGCGCCGGCGCTGGACGGCGCTGCGGGCGGCAGCGAGCCGGGTCCAGAGCGCGTCGTCAGTCTTGCGATCGAGGCGGCCCAGTGCCTTCCAGCGGTCGACCAGGGCGCGCATCTGCTCATCCGCGTGGCGCCAGTCGTCGCTTTCGGCGAGCTTTTCGGCCTCGGCGATGAGCTCTTCTTTGACGGTGACGGCTTCGGCTCGGGCCGCCGCCTTCTGTTCGGCTACCTCGCCTTGGCGCGCGGCCGCCGCGTCGGTGATCACTGCGAGCCGGGCGTCCAGCGCTGCCAGATCACCGACTACCGCCGCGGTCGACAACTCGCTGCGCAGCCGGGCCGCTGAGGTGGCGGCGCGGTTCGGGATCGGCCTCGACCCGCTTTTCCAGGATCGCGACCTCGGCGGCGAGATCTTCGTATTTGCGACCGAAGTAGGCGAGCCCATCCTCGGGGGAGCCGGCGAGCCACGATCCGACGACGCGCTCGCCGTCAGTGGTTCGGACGTAGACAGTGCCGTCAGCGTCGACTCGACCGAAAGCGCTTGAGGCTCCCACCGCAGGCTCTTCCACGCTGACGAACGCTACCGTGAGCGGGGCTGCGGTGCCCAGGGCAGTGAGCCCCGGCGGTGATCGCGGGTGCGATCGCCCGCCATGATCGCGTTCAGCGCAACCGCGGCGAACTCACTGGAGATTCACAACCAGGAAGTGCACCATAGTGGTATGGCCAGATCGTCATACCCAGGTCGCGATTCCCAGCAGTCCGTCTTTTCCTCGCTGCTGGTCCCAGTGGTTGCCGTCGCAATCCTCGCCCTGATGGGCTGGCTGTTGCTCATCACCGTCAAATGGCTGGTCGTCGCCCTGCTCATCGCGCTGGGTGTCGCCCTGATCATCGTTCCGTTCTTCGTCGGCCGCCGCATCATCAGCGGATCCGTCGGCGGCGAACGCGCCCAGCGCGTGGGCCAATTGGCTACGGCGGTCGTGCTCGGAGTGGCCCTCATCGCGCTCGCCGTCGTGGTCAGCCATCACGGCTGGCTCATCGTGGTGGTGCCCGTCGTCGTCGTGTTGCTCGGGAGCCTGTGGGGCCGCCTCAGCGAGTGGCGGGCCGACCGTCGCGCCCAGCAGTTCCACTGACAGTTCGAGCAGGTCAGACGTAGGGAAGATCGATCAGCTGCGGCCAGGTAGCGGCAAATCCCGGGTGCAGCGGCAGCTCGTTGACCTGATTTTTGGGAACCCACCGGAAGGCGACGCTCTCCAGCGTGACCGCCGAGGCCTCCAGCTCACTGTCCGCCCGGGCGAGCACGGTGGTGTAGGACCAGCCGCCGTGATCGTCCACCCATTCACCGGTGACGGTCACCTGCGCGACGTCCAAGCCGGACTCCTCGACCGCCTCCCGCAGTGCCGCCTGTTCGGGCGTCTCGTGGCTGTCGCGGGCCCCACCGGGAAGGCCCCAGGTGTCGCCGTGGTGGCTCCAGGCCGCTCGGTGTTGCAGCAGCACCGAGGCCTCATCGCCGCCCCGTGAGTGTCGCAGCAGCAGCCCCGCCGCCCCGAACCGTCCCCAGTGTCGGTGGCCGGCGGCACAGACAACCCAGCCGTCGCCATCGGTATGCATGCCTGCCATCTTGGCGCATGCGTGCGTCACGGGCGGTAATACCCGGCTGGCAGCATGGGGAGAATGTCGATCTCGGTGCCGGACTTCCTGGGCCTGGAACCCGATCCTGGTTTCCCGCAGACCTGGCGGATGCCCGTGACCCCCGCGTTGCTCAACTCGGCCGGGACCCTGTGGGGCGGCGTCGGCCTTTCTGCCTTCGTCGCGGCTGGAGAGCTGGCAGCGGGTCGGCGGTGTGTCTGGGCCACCGTGCAATACCTGGCGCCGATCAGGGTCGACACAGAGCTGCGCATGCAGATCGACATCGGTGGCCAGGGAATCGCCCTCACGCAAGCCAGCGGCCGCGGCACCGTGGACGGTCAGGAGGCGTTGCTCGCGGTCGGCACCTTTGGAGGCGACGGCCCCAACGACGTGCAGTTCAGCGAAGCGCCTGACATCCCACCGCCGAGCGAGTGTGTGGAACGCTCCATGCCCGCCCCGTGGGGCGGCGGGATGCTCGAGCTCATCGAACAGCGCACGCTGCCCGGTATGGCGATGCCCAATCCCGAGGGCACCTTCGGGACGGGGCGCACGATGCTCTGGATGCGCTTGCGTGATGACGTCGTCCATGAAGTGGGAGCGCTTGCTGTCTTGGCCGACCTGGCCCCCAGTGGCATCAGCGAGGCGGTCGGTAAGCCCACGTTCGGCACCAGTCTGGACAACAGCATCCGCGCCGCCCGGCTACCCGACCCCGAGGGCAGCGGATGGGTGCTGATGGACATCACGGTCGAGGCGGTGGTCGGTCGGGTGGCGCAGCTTTCGGCCCGCATGTTCGACGACCAGGGCAGGCTGCTCGCGGTCTGCGGTCAATCGGCGCGCCTGCGGCGGCCGGCCCGGGCGGCTACTCCTTCGGGTCCAGCGGCCCGTACGTGACGCCGGTGAGTTCCTCGGACACCTCCCACAACCGGCGAGCGGTCGCGGCGTCCGTGGCCTTCTTGGAGCGGCCCACCGGCTTGGCCCCCGAGCCGCGCTGCCCGAGGGGTCCGTCGGGCCCGACGTACTGGCCGCTGGTCAGCTCGTCTGCGGTGGCTGCGTAAATCAGCGGCAGGGCGCCGTTCGCCTCGGATTGACCGAATAGCCGGTTGCCCAAGCTGGCCAACCGCTCGGTCAGGTGGCTGCCACTCATTTTCGCGCCGGCCGTCTGCAGATTCGTCGAGGCGTAGCCAGGGTGGGCCGCGACACTCGTCAGGTCGACGTCGGCGGCGGCTGCGCGCTTTCCGAGCTCGTTCGCGAAGAGCAGGTTGGCCAGTTTCGACTGCCCGTAAGCCCGCCACTTGCTGTAGCGCTTCTCGCTCTGCAGGTCGTCGAAGTTGATCGTGCCGATCCGATGCACCTCGCTGCTGACCGTGACGACGTGGGTGCCAGGCTCCGCAGTGAGCTGGGGGAGCAGCCGGCCGGTCAGCGCGAAGTGGCCGAGGTGATTGGTGCCGAACTGCATCTCGAATCCGTCAGCGGTCTTGCGCTTGGGCAGCGCCATGACCCCGGCGTTGTTCACCAGGATGTGCACCGGCGCGTCGACGCCCTCGGCGAACGTCTTCACCGACTCCAGGCTCGCAAGGTCGAGCGAGCGCACTTCGGCGTTGGCGTCCGGCACCTCGCTACGCAGCCTGTCGAGTGCCGCTTGTCCCCGTCCCGCGTCGCGGCACGCCATGATCACGTGCGACCCGTGGGCGGCCAGCTGCTTGGCGGTCTGGTAGCCCAGCCCGCTATTGGCTCCGGTGACGATCGCGGTCTTACCCTCGGTGGAGCCCAGGTTCGAGATTGTCCAGTGCGGCATCCGCCCAGCTTGGCCTACCGCCGGTCAGTTGACGAGGTCAGCCGGCCAGATAGTTGACGAAGCAACGACCGAAATAGTTGACGAAGCAACGATGTTGGACGAGCTATCCGACTTTGGAGGCCTCATGCCTGCTGTGACCGTGAACGATCTGACCGTCCTCGATCGGGTGGCGGCCCCCGGCGACAAGGACCGCGTACGCCCGGTCGTCAGCGTGACCGACGCCCCATCCGGCTTTGAGGGCGAGGGCTTTCCGGTCCGGCGCGCCTTCGCCGGCGTCGATCTCGCACTGCTCGATCCCTTCATTCACCTCGACCAGATGGGTGAGGTGAACTACGCGCCCGGCGAGCCCAAGGGCACTCCCTGGCACCCACACCGCGGCTTCGAGACCGTGACGTACATGCTCGACGGCACGATGCGCCACCAGGACAACCACGGCGGCGGTGGCCTGATCACCAACGGCGACACCCAATGGATGACCGCCGGCTCCGGGATCTTGCACATCGAGACGCCGCCCGAGGAGCTCGTCGCGTCCGGCGGCCTCTTCCACGGCTTCCAGCTCTGGGTGAATCTGCCCAAGGCCGCGAAGTGGTCTGACCCGCGCTACCAGGACCTCAAGGCAGAGACGGTGGGACTGCGGGCTTCGGCTGACGCTGGTGCCCTCGTACGCGTGATCGCCGGCGACGTGGCCGGGGTCAGCGGTCCCGGGTCGACGACCACGCCGATGGCTCTCGTACACGCGACGCTGGCGGCCGGAGCCGAGCTCGTGCTGCCGTGGCCGGCCGAGTACAACGCGCTGGTCTACACGCTCGCCGGAGCCGGCAGCGTGGACGGGCGTCCGACCCACACCGGACAGCTGGCCGTTCTTGGTGCCGGCGACCTCATCTCGGCTCGCGCTGACGCTCGTCAGCAGGGTGACGGCAGCCTCGACATCCTGGTGATGGGCGGCCGCCCGATCCGCGAGCCCGTCGCGTGGGGAGGCCCGTTCGTGATGAACACCCGCGCCGAGGTGATGCAGGCGTTCGAGGATTACCAGGCGGGCCGGCTAGGGAGCGAGCCGGCGGCCTGAGCCGCGATCGAGTGGTACCGGACGGCCGCCACGCGTACGCTCCGCGCGTGGTCGTCCCCCTCGATGAATTCCCGATTCACCAGGCGCCGGTCTCGATGGCGTACTTCGCCACCAGCGACCGCAACGTCTACGACCGGTGCATCCTGCACTGCTACGAGCGCGACGGTGAGCGGCAGCTGATCGCCGGGCTCGGGGTCTATCCGCACCTCGGAATCATCGACGCCTACGTGACCGTGCGCGTCGGCTCGCGCCAGATCGTCGTCCGCGCATCGGACTCGCTCGGCGACGACCGGATGACGCAGGCCGTGGGGCCTATCCGCATCGAGGTCGTCGAGCCGTTGCAGACGCTGCGACTCGTCTGCGAGGACACCGGGCTGGGGCTGTCGTGCGACCTCACCTTCGAGGCCGCGATGCCGGCGCGGGACGAGCCCCGCCAGGTGACGCGGGTCGGGCGGCAGACCCTCCTCAATGCCCAGCGCTTCATGCAGACCGGCACCTGGTCGGGCGTGATCCGCGTCGACGGCGAGGAGATCTGGGTCGACGAGGGCTGGGTGGGTGCCCGCGACCGTTCATGGGGGATCCGCCCGGTGGGAGAAGGCGCTGCCCCGGGATGCGCCCACCGCTCCGGTCAACCGCGGAGAGGGGCACTGGCACATCTGGGCGCCGCTGCTCTTCACCGACTTCTCGATAGTCGTCATCGTCCACGAGGAGCCCGACGGCACCCGCATGCTCAATGAGGCGGTGCGGATCTGGCCCGCTGAGACCGGCAAGGCGCCCGAGCAGCTCGGCTGGCCCGACGTGGAGATCCGCTACCGGCCGGGCACCCGCCATCCCGGAGTCCGCCGGTACTGCACCTCATGCAACGCGGCCAACGTCCGGTCAAGGTCGAGCTCGAGACGCTCGGCATGATCCCGCTGCATGTCGGAGCCGGATACGCCGGCGACCCGACCTGGACCCACGGAACCTGGAAGGGCAAGGGCTGGGTCGAGGTCGAGACCTATGACCACAACGATCCGGAGCTTGCGGCGCGCATCCCTTACGGGGTCATCGACCATGTGGCGAAGGCGACCTATACCGGTTCTGACGGGATCAGGGTCGCCGGTTCGGGAGTGTTCGAGCACGGCACGTTCGGCCGGCACGATCCCTCGGGTTTCCTGATGTATTCGGATGTGTGGTCGGCGGAGTAGCCGCCCCTGCTGCTGGCCAGTTTGCGGCCCGGTCTGACACTGAGTCAGGTCCTCGGGTAACAATGCGTTTATGCGCCTGGCATACACCGATGAACAAGAAGCGATGCGAAGCGAGCTCCGTGCGTACTACGCGGACCTGCTCGACCCGGAGACCCAAGCGGCGCTGCACGACGACAGCCAGGGCCCGGTGATGCGCCGGGTCGTCAAGCAGATGGCGTCGGACGGCTGGCTCGGAGTCGGGTGGCCCAAGGAGTACGGCGGCCAGGGCAAGAGTGCCATCGAGCAGTTCATCTTCTTCGACGAGACGATGCGCGCCGGTGCCCCTGTCCCGATGCTGACGATCAATACCGTCGGGCCGACGATCATGCACTTCGGCACCGACGCGCAGAAGGAGTTCTTCCTGCCGAGGATCCTGTCGGGCGACATCCACTTCTGCATCGGTTACAGCGAGCCGGGCGCCGGCACCGACCTGGCTAACCTGCGCACCCGCGCCGTGCGCGACGGCGACGAATATGTGATTAACGGCAGCAAGTTGTGGACCAGCCTGGCCGCCACTTCCGACTACTGCTGGCTCGCGGTGCGCACCGACCCCGACGCCAAAAAGCACCGCGGGCTCTCGATCATCGTGGTGCCGATGGACACCCCCGGCATCAGCCTGACGCCGCTACGGCTGGTCGGCGAAAGCATGATCTATTCGGTGCACTACGACGACGTCCGGGTGCCGGCCGACAACCTCATCGGCGGGGAGAACAACGGCTGGAAGCTCATCACCGGCCAGCTCAACGCCGAACGCGTCTCGCTGTGCAGCCCCGGCATGGTCGACAAGATGCTGCACGAGGTGTCCGACTGGGCAAAGGTGACCGACCTCCCCGACGGCCGCAAGGTCATCGACCAGCCGTGGGTGCAGACCAACCTGGCCAAGGCGTACGCCGGATTTGAATTCCTGCGGCTGATCAACTGGAAGGTCGCGTGGCAGGGCACCCAGGACATCATGAGCGTCGCGGATGCCAGCACCACCAAGGTCTTCGGCACCGAGCACTACCTCGATGCGGTACGGCTGCTGATGGAAATCATCGGTGAGCCGGCGTATCTGAAGGAGGGCTCTCCGGGCGCCGTACTCGCGAGCCGGCTCGAATCGATGTACCGCGGGGTCGTCATCCTGACCTTCGGCGGCGGGGTCAACGAGGTGCAGCGGGATCTGATCTCCGCTTTCGGCCTCGGTATGCCGCTTGCCAAGCGCTGACCCCGCTTCCCCCTACGCCGGCTGACCCGCCGCACCTGACTGGAGATTCGCCATGGACTTCGCGCTCACCGACGAGCAGGTCGAGATCAACGACCTGAGCGGCCGCATTTTGGAAGACACGCTGACCCAGGAGCGCCTCCGGGAGATCGAAGGCAGCGACGAGCCGGGCTTTGACCGCAAGCTCTGGGCAGCGCTTGCCGAGGCCGGCCTGATCGGGGTGGCCATTCCTGAGAAGGCCGGCGGCCTTGGCCTCGGAGTCCTTGAGGCGGCGCAGATTCTGGAACAGGTCGGGCGCACGGTGGCCCCGGTGCCGCTCATCTCGCTGCTGCCCGCGACGGTCGTACTCAGCCGTTACGCGCTCGGTATCCCGAAGGTTGCCGAACTGCTCGGGCAGGTCGCCGCCGGTGAAAAGGTCGTCACAGTCGGCCTGGTGGAGGCGCTCGGGGATCCTTACGCACCCGGTGTGACGGCCAAGCGCGAGGGCTCGGGCTGGGTTCTGGACGGTGAGAAGATCTGCGTCCCCGCCGGCCTTTACGCCGACTACGTGCTGGTGTCCGCGACGCTGTCCGGCGACACCGACGCGGGACTCTTCCTGGTGGCGGCGGACGCGCCCGGAGTGAGCCGCCAGTCGCAGCCGACCATCACGTACTCGCCGGAATCGACCCTGGCCCTGAGCGGCGTGCACGTGACGAATGACGACCTGATCGGCCCGGCCGACGGCAGCGCGCTGAACTTCCTGCTCTCGCTGGCGACTGCGTCCGCCTGCTCGGCGATGGTCGGCGTCTCGGAGGCCGCCGTGAAGCTCACGGCGGACTACACCAAGACCCGCGAGCAGTTCGGCCACCCCATCGCGCTCTTCCAGGCTGTCGGACAGCGTGCTGCGGATGCCTTCATCGACTCGCAGGCCATCAGGCTGACGACGTTGCAAGCGGTCTGGCTGCTCGCCCAGGAGCAGCCGGCCGACACCCAGGTGGCTGTCGCGAAGTACTTCGCCGCCGAGGCCGGGCAACGCGTCGCCCGCGCGGCTCAGCACCTTCACGGCGGCATGGGCGTCGACCGCGACTACCCGCTGCATCGCTACTACATCTGGGCCAAGCACCTCGAGCTCACGCTCGGCAGCGGCACCCGCCAGCTCACTCGCCTCGGCCAGCTGCTGGCGGCTGAGCCGCTCTCCAAGTAGCGCTTAGCTGCCTGGCGCCATAGGCGCGTGGCGTTGGGGAGCCATCAGCTCATGGCGCCGAGGCGGCTTGTTCGCGTGTGTCGCGCAGGTGGGTCTCGAAGAACCCGAAGATGCGGCGCCAGGCGTCTTCGGCTGAGGGCTGGTGGTAGCTCATGCCCGCCACTTTCACCAACGGGGCGAACGGGCCGACGTTGAAGCGGTTCAGGAAGCTGTGACCAGCGTCCGGGTATTCCTTGACGTCCCCTTCGACGCCGGCCTTCTGGAGTCCGATCTCGAGCTCAGCCGCGGCGCCTTTGATCGTCCGGTCGCGCGCGCCGTAGCTCGCCACGATCGGGCAGGCCCCGGCGAGCACCTCATCGAGGTTTTTGGGAAGCTGGCCGTAGTTGACCGAGGAGACGTCAAAGCCGCGCTGGGCGGTCAGCAGCGCGAAACCGCCTCCCATGCAGAACCCGATCACCCCGGTCTTGCCGGTACTCATCGGCTGATCGACGAGCCACGTGCGGGCAGTCTCGATGTCGTCGAAGGCTTGCCCGGAGCCGGCGAAGAGGGCTTGAAAGGTCGATTTAACGCACCGCAACGTGCCGCCGCGGCAGTAAATGTCAGGTGCCAGCGCGACATAGCCCGCCGCCGCGAGATGGTCAGCGTTCACCTTCGTGTCGACACCGAGCCCCATGGCGTCATGAATCACGACGACCCCCGGCCACGGCCCGTTGCCCACCGGGGGCGTGGCGAGATAAGCGCGCATGGGTACGCCGTCGTTCGCGGTCAGGATGATCTCTGGCATGGCGCGAAGTTACTCGTCGAGTTCGGCGAGCTCGACTTCGACACGTTCCAGCTCGGCGCGCAGCGCGTCCGCCCGGCTCTGGGCCTGCTGGCGGCAGGCGTCGATGGCGACCTGCATATCGCGTCGCAGGGCCGGATCGTCGAGGCGATCGGTGAACCCCCGCACGGCGGCCAGGTTGAGGGGCCGGGCTGCGCTCTTGCGTCCGCCGCGGGTGCTCTCGTACGTCCAATGCTGACCGTTGAAGCGCATGGTGACGCTCATCCCGCCGCGCGCCGGCTTTCGTGACGACGCCTTAGTAGGCGCGGCTGGTGACGGTGACGGTGACGATGATGGTGCTGGTGACGGGGCGAGCGGTGTGGCGACCGGCAGCTGCGGCGCGGGTTCGGGCACCGCCACCAGCCGGGCAGGAGGGGGCGCGTCTTCGGTCTTGGCAGGCTTGTACGGCCGGGCCGGCGTCGATACCGGTTGTGGGCTGGGTGGGGGATCGAGCGGGAGCGTGGTGGCGCTGGCGCGGCCGCGTACCGGAATGGAGAGCTCGGCCGGGGAGAAGGGCACCACGTCGCCGCCCAGCTTCACGGAGATGTACTCACCGACAGCCGGCTCACCGAAGCTGACGATCGGCACGGAGGTGCCGGCCGGCCCGAGCGCGGTGTCGACCAGGAGCATGACCCTCGGCTTCTTGCCGGTGTCCAATTTCTCGCGCAAAACGGACACGTCTGCCTCGGTCAGTGCAACCGGCTTCGGGGGCTTGGAAGATCGTCGTCGCGCGCGTGCGGTCGTGGGCATGCGTTCATCGTAGGAAGCCGGCTAGCCATTTCGCGATTACGGCGGTGTCGATTCCCTTTCGTAGCGAGTGATCGGCCGCCGACGCCGCGGAGACGGTGAGGGCCTGCGCGTCATGGGCGGCCAGCGCCCGCTGGATATCGGCAGCTGAGCCGAAGGGATCACGCTCGCCCTGGATCACCAGAACGGGCACCCCCGCGGCGAGAAGTTCGGGCAGCCGCGACGGCTTTTCTTTGCCCGGTCGGCCAGGCGGCTGAAGCGGAAATGCCAGCGCGAGAACGCCCCGGGCGCCGATCGCGAGCGCGGTGCGGCAGGCGACTCGGGCGCCGCTGCTGCGTCCGCCGACGATGACCGGCGCGTCCTTGGCGTGGGTGCCCGTCAGGCCCGCAACTTTGCGCGCGGCTGCTGCTACGGCGGTGAACGCGTCGTCGAGGTGGGTTGCTGGCGCGGGTGCCCGCCGGCCCGCGACCCGATAGGGCTGTTCGACGAGCGCGACCGCGAACCCGGCTCCTACCGCAAGATCGGCGGCCAGGATGAGGTCTGGTGCGGCGATCCCGCCGCCGGCCCCGTGACCCAGCAGCAGCAGCCCGGCTGGTCGCGTCTTCACGGTCGGTGGTGCACCGTGCCACGTTAACCGGGCAGCTCCCCGGGTGGTGGCGACGTCCACAAAACCCTTCATTGCTCTAGTTTCCCGGGTTTCAGGCGGGAGCGGGATCCCGGGCGGTTGGCCTCAGCAGGCGGGGAACGCTACGCTCTGTCCACCCGAGCGCCGCACCATCTGGTGTCGGCTTGGGTACGGGATCAGCCCGAGCGTCAGGGGGTGGCGTGGAGGACACCGCTGTTGGCGGCCTCGATGAGGCTGCCGTCAGGGGAGTGACGTTCGACGCTTCGGCCGGGTCAGTGGCACGAGCCCGTCGGCTGGTCGCCACTGCGTTGGATGCCTGGTCGCTGTCGGAGATCTCCGATGATGCCCGGCTCATCGCGAGCGAGTTGCTCACCAACGCCACGCTGCATGCCCAGCCGCCCATCACGATGCGCCTCGCTCGATTGACTTCGGGCATCCGGCTGGAAGTCAGTGACGGCTCGCGAGAGATGCCGTTGATGATGCGCGCCGGCAGTGACGTGATGACGGGACGGGGGTGGACCCTGGTCGAGGCTTTGAGTCATGACTGGGGCGTGACACCGATCTCCAATGGCAAGCTGGTATGGGTCACGTTGCTGGCTAGTGCTGCCGACGAGGGCACCGTCAAAGTCGTGGCCGACAAGGAGCTTGCGTCGGCCGAAGCGGTCGACGCACCGCAGCCCGCCGATGCGAGCACCGAGCGTCCGGATGACGACGCGCGCTATGAGGTGAGCCTCGGCGATGTCCCGACCAGCCTGCTGGTCTCGGCCAAGGCACACGTCGACGCGTTGATCCGCGAATTCGCGCTGCTCGCCACCGGGGCGGCCACCAGTTCCAGCGGCGTACCGGAGGAGCTTGCCGGCCTCATCGAACGCGCAGTGGGCAACTTCGCCGAGGCGAGGCAGTCGATCAAGCGCCAGGCATTGCACTCCGCGGAAACGAACAACCCGCGAACCCGCCTGTCGCTCAGACTGCCGCTGGAGGCCGCCGAGGCGGGCCTGGCCTACCTCCAGGCACTGGACGAAGTCGATGCCTATTGCCGTTCAGAACAGATGCTCACGCTGGAGACGCCGCCGTCGCACCGGATCTTTCGCCGTTGGTATGTCGAGGAACTTGTCGCGGGATTGCGCCGCGCCGCGCATGCCCGCGGGGTGAGTCCGGCGGGTGCGACCGATGCGCCGGGTCCCGATCGTCCGCCGGAAGACTTCGAAGCCCGCCTGCTGCGTGAATACGAGGCGCTCAGCGCTGCGCAGAAGACCGATTCGCCTCCCAGTACTGGTTAATCGACCCTGACGTCCTTGTCGGCAGCTTCCAGCTCGCCCCATCGCACGTCGGTGAGCTGATAGAAGCCCGGCTCCAGGGCAGCTATCTCGTCGTCAAGCAGCATCACCGCCACTCGTATGGCGACGGCCTGGCCCGGCGCAAGGTGATGCGTCATCAACACGGCCGGCATCGCCCACTGGGTCTGCCGGCTGACGACCACACTTCCGTCGGGCCGGCGCAAGAGCCCGGTTGCCATCATCGGGCCTGACAAGTCAAGGCGCTGATCGCTCTGGTTCAGCAGCTGGACCTCGGGCTGCCAGCCTCCCTGGGTGGTGACCAGACCCAGCATCGGGCGGTGCCACACCAGGGCCGCCGCGGGTGGAGTCGGGGCCTCCGCCGGCGGAAGGTTGCCTGATTCAGCGAGTTCAGCAATACGCGCTGTGAGGCGGCGGGCCGGTTCGGCGTCTGGCGCGTTGGACTCCAGGCTCTCGGTGTATCGCCGGGCCATCTCATGCAGCAGCGTCAGCTCGGCGTTGTCGAGGGTAAGGACGTGGTCATCGCTCACCACTCAAGGTTCGCAGGAATCGCTGACAGTGCGCTGCGTGAGGCGGCGCTCGACGCTGCCTCGGCCGTCGGGCCGACCTTGCCGGTGAGACAAATGGCTTATTGAGACGGGAGTTTGCTGACAAACAGCACACCCGGCGACAGCATCCCGTGCGGATCAAGCGCGTTCTTCACCGCTGCCATCACGCCAATTTCGGCTGGACTACGGGAAAGGTCGAGGAATTCTGCTTTCGCGCGGCCGATCCCGTGCTCGGAGCTGATGGTGCCGCCCCGCTTAGCGACGGCGCGCAACACGACCTCCTCCACTGCCGGGGCGCCGCTCGGTCCGGTGGGCTCGAGCGCTCCCACGATGTTGACGTGAAGATTGCCCTCGTTCAGGTGGCCCCAGAGAAAGAGCCGGGCTTGCGGCGCCGCGCCCGTCACGATTGCGGGGAGCTCTTCCACCAATCCGGCCAGCTCGCCGAGCGGTACTGCGACGTCCAACTTGACCGGGATGCCGGCGGCGTTGACCGCTTCGGTATGGCCTTCCCGGTAGTGCCAGAGAGCCCGCTGCCCGGCGGGGTCTGAGGCCGTCGCCACATTCGCGTCGATGACCTGGGGGGCTTCGGACAAGACCTCCATCAGTTGCTCGGACGGATCCTCGCGGCCGGCGCATTCCACCAGCAGGTAGGCGCCGGCCGGTGCGGCGAAGGGGCGGGGGAGAGCGGCCGCCGCCATGACAAGTTCGACCCCTGGCTCGAGCATCAGCTCGGCCGCGCTCAGCCTGGGCCCGACCCCGTCGCGCAGGACAGCAAGCAGCTCGATGGCTTCTGCGGTCCCTTGCACGGCGACGAGCGCGACCACGCGGGCAGCCTCGCGCGCCACCAGGCGCAGCCGTGCCCGGGTGACGACGGCCAGGGTGCCCTCGCTGCCCGTGAGGAGGGACGTGAGGTCATATCCGGCGTTGTCCTTGGGAAGGCCGCCGAGCCGGCTGATGATGCTGCCGTCGGCCAGCACGGCCTCGACCCCGAGGATCTGGGCTCGCATGCTGCCGTAGCGCAGCACCCGGATCCCGCCGGCGTTGGTGGCAATCAGGCCACCGACGGTCGCGCTGTCACGGGCTGCCAGATCCACCCCGAAGTCCAGTCCGGCTTCGCGCGCATGGGCCTGCAGCGCCGCCAGTCGCACCCCGGCGCCGACCGTGACCTGTCCGGCTGCCGGGTCGATCGGGTCGATCGCGTTCAGCCGGGCCAGGCTGACCAGCACCTCGCCACCGGCCGGCACGCCCGCGCCGACAAGGCCGGTATTGCCGCCCTGGATCACGATCTGCACGCCCGCTGCTGCGCACGCCTGCAGCACGGCCGACACCTCACCGGTGTCGCCCGGACGCACCACCAGGGCGGCAGTCCCGTGGAATCGGCCGGTCCAGTCCGTCTCGTACGAGCTCTTGGTCGCCGGGTCGGTCAGCACCTGGCTCGCGCCTACGATGTCAGCGAGAGCGCGGGCCAGTTCAGCGATGACGGCCCTATCGGTGCTCATACGAGCCGCAACCTCACCGTGACCGGCAGCGAGCGCAGCTGGTCGAGCGCGGCCGAATCCAGTGGCCCGGCCACGTCCGTTACCACGTAGCCGTATTCGCCCCAGGTGCCCAGCAGCTGTCCCACGATGTTGATGGAGTGTTCGGCCAGCAGCCCGGAGACGGTGGCCAGCACACCAGGGGTGTTGTGGTGCAGGTAGAGCAGCCGGTTGTCGCGGGGGACCGGCGCCAACGCGACGGAGGGCAGGTTGACCGACAGCGTCGTGACACCGAGTTCGATGTAGTCGCGCAGCTTGCCCGCCACGAAGTGGCCGATGTCCTGCTGCGCCTCTTCGGTGGAACCACCTACGTGCGGGGTCAGGATGACGTTCTCCAGCCCGCGCAACTCGGAGATGAATTCCTCTCCGCGCGCCGACGGCTCTTCGGGGAAGACGTCTACGGCGGCGCCCACGATGTGGCCGGACTCGATCTCCTTGCGCAGCGCTCCATGGTCGACGACGAAGCCTCGCGAAAGGTTCAGAAAAAGGCTGCCTGGCCGCATCCGGGAGAATTCGCGCGGTCCGAAGAAGCCGCTGTTTCCGGGGCGTCCGTCGACGTGCAGGGTCACCACGTCGGCGGCTTCCAGCAGTTCGTCGAGGCTGGCGCAGCGCCGTGCGTTGCCCATCGCCAGCTTGTCGGCGGTGTCGTAGAAGACGACTGACATGCCTAACGCCTCGGCCAACACGGAGAGTTGGCTGCCGATATTGCCGTAGCCGACGATCCCGAGTGTGCGGCCGCGTACCTCATGGCTGCCGTTTGCCGACTTGTCCCAGACGCCCTTATGCATCAGCGCGTCTTTGACTGTCAGCCGGCGGGTGAGCGCGATGATTTCGGAGACCGCGAGCTCGACCACACTGCGGGTGTTGGAGAACGGGGCGTTGAAGACGGCGACGCCGGTCGCGCTGGCCGCCGCCAGGTCGACCTGATTCGTCCCGATGCAGAAAGCGCCAACCGCCAACAGATCCGGACTGGCCTGGAGCACGCTCGCCGTCACGGTTGTCTTGGAGCGGATTCCGAGCATCGCCACCCCCTCGAGCCGTTTGATCAGCTCGTCACCCTCGAGGGCTCGGGTCAGCTGCTCGACGTCGTATCCCGCCGCCCGCAAGAGGGCCGCGGCGTCGGCGTGGATGTCTTCCAGGAGCAGGGCGCGCAGCGGGGCTGCCGAAACCATGGGGTCCTTTCACAGTCGTCCCCGTCAATGGTGCCAGCTGGCAAGAAATCTGGGCCGTCGTTGCGGCGAATGCCCGAGACGGCGCTGCCGGTCAGGGATTGCGCAGCGCGGGCAGAAGTCGTTTTTCGTCCCGCTGAGCGTCGAGAACTGATTGCAGCTGGCTCAGTTCGGTGGCGGCATCGCCGACGCGGTTGTGTCGTTCTTCTGGATCTCGTGTCAGGTTGTGGAGCTCAAAGACGGGGTCGGCGGCGCGCCCTGCGAAGGGGTTCGGCTTGATGCCATGGTCGGCGTTCCACTCGTCAAGTCGCTCGTAATAGTGGTTGAGCTTCCAGAGTTCAGGGGCCCCGTCGCTTCCGGTGGGGAGCGTGGTGATCATCGATTCGATGCACGACGGCTGGGCGACGGCCTCGAACGGCTTGCCGGTGAGAATGTTCGCCTTGGTCAGACCGCTGCTTACGGCGTCCTCGGTCATGAAGTAAATGGGTGCGGCCATTTTCTCCGGCGGGGTCTTACCGGTGACTACGCCGCTGAGGTCACGTCCCGGAAGCGGTCGGGTTTCGGTGTGGTGTGCCGCGACCCCAGCTGCTGCGCGTTCCACGTCGATGCCTGCGAGTCCCATGAGTGTGGGGATGAGGTCGACGTGGCTCGAGGCGACGGAAATCGCTCCTGGCGTGACGCCCGGTCCTTTGACGATGAGAGGGACTCGGGTGGCCTCGTCGTAGGCGTTGCACCACTTCTGCTGGAGGCCCCCGTGAGCGCCAAGCAGGTCACCGTGGTCGGACGTAAAAATGACGATGGTTTCGTCCGCCATGCCCGAGGCTTCCAGCGCGTCCAGGATGCGCCCGATCGCCTGGTCCACGAGTTTGTGCAGGTAGTAGTACAGACGTCGGTAAGCCACGTCTGTGGGCTGCTCGGCAAGAATTTGCGGAAAGAGCCGTTTGAACTGCTCCTGGCACCCGGGACGGCCGGCGAAGGAGTCTGCCTGCGAGGGCGGCTCTTCAATGTCGGGCACGGTGTCGTCGGACGGATCGAATCCGAGGAGCGCTTCGTAAAGGCCGCCTGCGAACGCGATGTCGTGTGGGTTCACGAACGAAGCCACGGCTAGCCACGGACCAACGCTGGACGCCTGAGCCAGCTCACCGAAGAGGTTGACGACTTGCTCAGCGAAGACACCATCACGGATCGTCCCCGAGTCCGCTTTCGCCGCGCCATGAGGCTCGCGGCCGATCCAGCCGGAGAACCCGAAGGGGTCAAGACGTTCAGCCCGGCGGTAGGCGTCGACAGCTCTGGGTATGAGGGCGCCCTCGTCGTCAGATGCCATCAGACCGGTGTGGCCGCCGGGGATCATCAGATCGGCATGGCTGATGTGCCATTTCCCCCGGTAGTGGGCCTGGTAGCCGCCCGCTCGAAACCAGTCGCCAAGGGTGGGGACCTCATCGGGGTCAAGCCACATCATTGCCGGATCGTCGGCACGCTTGGCGAGCCCGTCTGTCTGGGAAACGCCATGGAGCGACGGGTATTGGCCGGTGAAGAGCGTGGCACGGCTGGGTACACAGGCGGTCGACCCTGCGTAATGACGGTGAAACTCCAGCCCGCCGTCTCGTAGTCGGCCTCGGGAAGGGAGTTGGGTCCGCCGAAACTGCGCCACCGCCTGCGATTCGTACGGCGGCGGGTAACGCTCTTCGTCGGTCATGATCAGCAGGATGTTCGGGGAGGACATGCTTAGAACCTAAGCTCGTCGATCATCAGAATTTGCGACCAGGTCTGCGCAGGCTTCGGTTGTCACTTCTGGGTAGGTGGCTAGAGGACGTCCGCTACATCGGCGACCGGGAGGCCGAACGCGTCGGCGACGCCCTGGTAGGTGATCGCGCCGGCCACCACATTGACGCCTTTGCGAAGAGTCGGATCGCGTTCGACGGCCTGCTTGGCGCCGAACTGCGCGAGCCGCTCGATGTAAGGCAGCGTCACGTTGGTCAAGGCCAGGGTCGAGGTGGCAGGCACTGCGCCTGGCATGTTGGCCACGCAGTAGAAAAGCGTGTCTTTGACGGGAAAGACCGGGTCGTGGTGAGTGGTGGGGCGGGACGACTCGAAGCAGCCCCCCTGATCGACGGCGATGTCGACCAGCACTGCGCCGGCCCGCATCCGTGAGACGAGATCGTCCGAGACGAGGGTTGGCGCCTTGGCTCCCGGGATCAGTACTGCGCCGATGACGACGTCTGATTCCAGGGCTGCCTTTTCGATCTCGTGGCCGTTGGAGGCGACCGTCGTCACCTGGCCGCTGAAGACCTGGTCCGCCTCGCGCAAGCGCACGACGTTCTTGTCCATCATCGTCACGTCGGCCTGCAACCCGAGCGCGATGAGGGCCGCGCTCATTCCGGAGGTGCCGGCACCGATGATCAGCACCTTCGCGGGACGCACGCCGGGGACGCCGCCCATCAGGACCCCGCGTCCACCGGCGTACTTCTCCAGGAAGTGCGCCGCCACCTGGGGCGCCATGCGCCCCGCGACTTCGCTCATGGGCGCCAGCAGCGGCAGGGAGCCGTCGGCGGCCTGCACCGTCTCGTAGGCGATCGCGGTGGTTCCGCTGGCGAGCAGGGCATCGGTGCAGGGCCGGCTCGCCGCCAGGTGCAGGTAGGTGAACAGGGTCTGCCCGGCCCGCATCCGCGGGTACTCCTCGGCAATGGGTTCCTTGACCTTCAGCAACAGGTCAGCATCGGCCCAGACGTCGTCGGCGCTGCCGACCAGCGTCGCTCCGACCGCGGCGTATTCGTCGTCGCTGAGCTGCGAGCCGATGCCGGCACCGCGCTGGACCAGCACCTGGTGACCGGCGCTGATCAGTTCCCTGACTCCGGCGGGCGTGGCGGCCACCCGAAACTCGTCGGGTTTGACCTCGGTCGGGACGCCGATCCTCATTGTGGGTCCCTTCCTTGGGCTCTTATCTACGGTTTACCTACAGGTCTAGGCTATGGACAACGGTAATAGTCGTCTACCTCTCGGATTGTTACGGGATCAGTCACAAACGGGGTTCGAGGAGCTGCATGAGCCTGGTGAACGGCGGCGTGTCGTTCTGGTGGGCTGATCTGGGGGGTCCGCCCCGGCACCGCCGTCCGTCGCTGCTCCACTCGACCCAGGCCGACGTGTGCATCGTGGGCGGGGGATACACCGGCCTGTGGACGGCTTACTACCTTGCCATGGCCGCTCCGCAGCTGCGCATCGTGGTGCTGGAAGGCCAGTTCTGCGGCTACGGCGCCTCGGGGCGTAACGGGGGATGGCTGAGCAGCTTGCTCCCAGGCCCGCCGCGGCGCTACGGAGCAGGAGTGAGCGAGCTACGCCTCGCCATGCAGCGCTCCATCGACGAGGTCGAGCGTGTGACGGTGTTGGAGGGCATTGATGCCCAGCTGGTGCGCGGAGGCATGGCCAGCGTTGCCCGCACGCCGGCGCAGCTGCAGCGGTTGCAGGCTCACGTCGCGGCGGAGCATTCGGACCCGGGTGGCGACACCGACATGCAGCTGCTCGACGCGGACGAGCTCAGCCAGCGGATCCGGATCGAGGGGGCGCTCGGCGGCAGCTGGACCCCGCACTGCGCCCGCATCCATCCCGCCCGGCTGGTCCGCGGATTGGCTGAGGCGGTCGAGCGTGCCGGCGTAGCCATCTACGAATCCAGCCCTGTCACCCGTATCGCCGGCGGTCACGTCAAGGTTGGCCGGCCCGGTTCGCACGGTGGCGTGGGCGCTCCCGGTGTGCAGGCGCGCTGGATCATCCGGGCCACCGAGGGCTACACGGCGCGGTTGCCGGGCCTGCGTCGCACGTGGTTGCCGATGAATTCGTCAATGATCGCCACGGCCCCGCTGCCGGCTGCCGCCTGGGAGGAGATCGGATGGGCAGGCCGGGAAACGTTGGGCGATGACGCCCACGCCTACCTGTACGCGCAGCGCACCGCCGATGACCGTATTGCGCTCGGAGGGCGCGGAGTGCCCTACAGGTACGCCTCTCGCACCGATGTGGATGGAGCGACCGCCGCCTCGACCGTCGCAGATCTCACCGGCCTGCTGCACAGCCTCTTTCCGGTGACGCGACAGGTGGCTGTCGATCACGCCTGGTCCGGTGTGCTGGGGGTCCCGCGGGACTGGTGCGCCACCGTCGGACTTGACCGGCAGAACGGACTCGGCTGGGCCGGGGGATACGTCGGCGACGGCGTGACGACGAGTAACCTCGCCGGCCGCACCCTGACCGACCTGATCCTTGACCGTGACTCCGAGCTGACCGCGATGCCGTGGGTGGGCCGGCGCCCGCGGAGCTGGGAACCCGAACCGGCCCGCTGGATCGGCGTGCACGGCCTCTACCGCGCCTACCGGCTGGCCGACCAGCGGGAAGCCCAGGCAGCGGCTCGCGGTGGTCCGGCTGCTGCCAAGACCTCGCGCATCGGCCGCGTCGCTGATGTCATAGCTGGACGCACCTGACCCGTTCGACCCAGATCATCTCGAGCAGAGGAGACCCATCCGTGCGCACCATCACCAACCTTGTCGGCGGCGAGTCCGCATCGGCCGCGGACGGCCGTACCGCCGAGATCTTCAACCCGGCTAACGCGACCGCCTTCGCCCAGGCTCCCGTGAGCGGGGCAGCCGACGTCGACGCGGCCATGGAAGCGGCCGCCGGAGCCTTCCCGGGCTGGCGCGACACCACGCCCAGTCAGCGCCAGCTCGCGATGCTCAAGTTCGCCGACGCGGTCGAGTCGCACGCCGACGAGCTGGTAGCTCTCGAGGCAGAGAACACCGGCAAGCCGCTGGCATTGACTGCCAGTGAGGAACTGCCCCCGATGGTCGATCAGATGCGCTTCTTCGCCGGGGCAGCGCGGATGCTCGAGGGTCGCTCTGCCGGCGAATACATGGAAGGCATGACGTCGTTCATCCGCCGCGAGCCGATCGGGGTCGTCGCTCAGGTGACTCCCTGGAACTACCCGATGATGATGGCCGTCTGGAAGTTCGCGCCGGCGCTCGCAGCCGGCAACACGATCGTCCTCAAGCCCAGTGACACCACCCCCGTCACCACCGTGCGGATGGCCGAACTGGCCGCCGAGATCTTCCCGCCCGGCGTCTTCAACGTCGTGTGCGGCGACCGGGACACCGGACGTCTGCTGGTCTCACATCCCACCCCGCAGCTGGTCTCGATCACCGGTTCGGTACGCGCCGGCATGGAGGTGGCCACTTCGGCGGCGGCGGACCTCAAGCGCACCCACCTCGAGCTCGGTGGCAAGGCGCCCTGCGTCGTGTTCGACGACGCCGACGTGGAAGCCGCCGCGGAAGGGATCGCGGTCGCCGGCTACTTCAACGCCGGCCAGGACTGCACGGCCGCCACCCGAGTGCTGGCCACCCCCGGCATCTATGACGCTCTCGTCGAGGCGCTGGCCAAGCAGGCGAGCCAGACTGCGACGGGGCTGCCCGACGATCCGGATGTCGCCTTCGGTCCGTTGAACAATCCTTCGCAGTTGGAACGGGTCTCGGGCTTCATCTCCCGGTTGCCGGACACCGCCAGGGTGCTGGCCGGCGGCCACCGGTCCAACGGTGAGCTGTCAGCAGGCTGGTTTCACGAGGCAACGCTGGTGGCTGACATCCGCCCTGGCGACGAGATCGCGACTGAAGAGGTCTTCGGCCCCGTCATCACCGTGCAGAAGGTGGCGGACGAGGCTGAGGCGCTGCGCGAAGCCAACGCCGTGCGCTACGGGCTGGCGTCGTCGGTGTGGACCACCGATCACTCCCGGGCCATGCGGATGTCCAAAGGCCTTGACTTCGGGTGCGTCTGGATCAACACGCATATCCCGATCGTCGCCGAGATGCCCCATGGCGGCTTCAAGCACTCCGGCCACGGCAAGGACCTGTCGCTCTACGGTCTCGAGGACTACACGCGGATCAAGCACGTGATGAGCTTCATCGGGGAGTAGCCCGCAGTGGCTGACCCGATGTCGGGTCAGCCACTGTCAGCCTGCCGTCAGTGTGACGCCAGCAGCTTCGCCAGCTCCTCGTCCGATACCTCCGGGACCAGAGTGGGGGAATCGTTGGTCAGCGTCTCGCCCTTGAAGAATCCCGGCTTCACGACCCGCCAGATCAGCATGATGACGACGCCGATCAGCAGGGAACCAAAGCCGAGCAGGAAGACGCCGCCAATCTGCCAGTGCGGACTGAACGGCATGGTCCACGACGTGTAGCTCTGCCCGCTGGCGAAGTTCCAGTCGTCCTTGGCGCTCCAGACCAGCGCGAACAGCAACATGAAGCCGCCCAGCAGCGGAAGCAGGCCCTGCATGAAGAAGTTGCGCGGACTCGAGAGCAGGTTGCGCCGGTAGTACCAGGTGCACGCAACTCCGGTCAGGCCGTAGTAGAAGCCGATGCAGACGCCGCAGGCCGTCACCGAGTCGGCAATGATGTTGCCGCCCGAGACGAAGTTGGCCACCAGGTAGAAGACGATCGAAATGCCGCCCATGGCGAGGGTGGACACGGTCGGGATGAGGTACTTGGGGTGCATCCTGGCGAACGCATCCGGCAGCGCCTTGTAGACCGCCATCGACAGCGTGGTGCGGGCGGTCGGCAAGATCGTGGTCTGGGTCGATGCCGCTGCGGAAGACAGCACCATCAGGATCAGCAGGTGGGTGAAGAAACTGCCGTACCAGGCGGTGCCGAACACGGCCTTACCCAGGACCGAAAGCACGTCGCCGGAGTTGTCGGCATTTCCCAGCCCGATGCCCTTTTCGCCGACGCCGGCAAACATCTGCGCGGACACCGTCACCAGGACGTAGATGAGAACGAGGAGCACGGTCGAGATGACGGCAGCGCGCCCCGGAGTGCGCGTGCTGTCTCGGGTCTCTTCGTTCACCGATACCGCGCTGTCCCAGCCCCAGTAGATGAAGAGCATCAGCAGCATGGCGCTGACGAACGTCGAAAAAGAGCCGATGTGCAGCGGGTTGAACCAGGCGAGCTTCGCGCCGCTGGCCGTGGGCGGGGCATTGCCCGTGGCAAAGCGGATGAGTGCGGTCAACGAGAAGACGACCAGCATGGTCGCTTCCAGGCCGAGCAACCCCGTCTGGATCTTGGCCGAGAGTTCGATGCCGCGATAGCAGATCCAGGTCATCAGCACGATAAAGAGGATTCCGACCAGGAGCACCCAGCCGCTTGTCGCGTCTGAGCCGATCCCGTCAGCTCCGAACAGCAGGAATACGTACTGGCCGGCGACCTGGGCCAGACTCGCCATGACCAGGATGTCGGCGGCGACGATGCCCCAGCCGCCCATCCATCCCGTCTTCGGCCCGAACGCCCGGGTGGCCCAGGTGAAGGTCGTGCCGCAGTCGGGGTCGGCCCTGTTCAGCTCCTTGTAGCCGAGCGCGACGAGGAAGGCGGGGACGAAAGCCAGCAGCACGATGATCGGGGACTGCAGCCCGACCGCCGCGACTACCAGGCCCAGCGTCGCCGCCAGGCTGTAGGCGGGAGCCGTCGAAGCGACACCGATGACGATCGACGACACGAGCCCCAGCGAGCCGCCTTTGAGGCCTTTCGCCGGCGCGTCTGCGGACAGGGGCCCCGCGGGTGTCGCGGGTTGAGGCGGGGTGGCACTCACCATGAAAGATCTCCTCGATGACCAAAGAGCGTTGCGCGACTTTCGCAGAGTAAGGGGAGAACGACAAGTGATCCGCGTTAGAAACGTAGTCTTTACCGCGGAATGCTGTGACGAATAGCCTCCAGACAGCGATAGTCGTGGCAGATCTGCTCTGGATCCGCTCCGGATCGCTCTGCCAGACCGACCGAACTCGCCGGTCCGCCGGCAAAACCGGGAGATGACCACATGACCGCGACCCCCGCTTCCTTTGCGTCCGAGCCACCCGAGGACGGCTCCGCTCGCGGACTCTACGACGCGGCGCGCGACCACTTGTGGATGCACTTCAGCAGGCTGTCTTCCTATCAGCAGGCTGACGTGCCGATGATCGTGCGCGGCGACGGGCCTTACGTGTTCGACGCCCAGGGCAAGCGCTACCTGGACGGACTGTCAGGCCTCTTCGTGGTCCAGGTGGGACACGGTCGGGTCGAGCTCGCCGAAGCCGCCTACAAGCAGGCCAGCGAGCTCGCGTTCTTCCCCCTTTGGTCCTACGCCCACCCGCAGGCCGCTGCGCTGGCTGAGCGCCTGTCGCAGGAAGCCCCCGGCGACCTCAACCGGGTCTTTTTCACCACCGGTGGCGGCGAGGCGGTCGAGACGGCCTGGAAGCTGGCACGCCAGTACTTCAAGGCCGTCGGCAAACCGCTCAAGTACAAGGCCATCAGCCGCACGATCGCCTATCACGGCACCACGATGGGTGCGCTGTCGATCACCGGCATCCCCGCCGCCCGGCAGGAGTTCGAGCCTCTGGTGCCGGGCGCGATCAAGGTCGCGAATACGAACTTCTACCGGGCGCCCGAGCATGGCGACGATCTCGAGGCGTTCGGGCGTTGGGCAGCCGACCAGATCGAGCAGGCCATCCTCATGGAGGGGCCGGAGACGGTCGCCTGCGTCTTTCTCGAGCCGGTTCAAAACAGCGGCGGCTGCTTCCCCCCACCGCCCGGGTACTTTGCGCGGGTCCGAGAAATCTGCGATCAGTACGACGTACTGCTCGTCTCGGACGAGGTCATCTGCGCCTTCGGTCGTCTCGGCGAGATGTTCGCCTCCAACCGGTACGGATACCAGCCCGACATCATCACCTGCGCCAAGGGCATGACCAGCGGATACTCACCGATCGGCGCCATGATTGCCAGCGAGCGACTGGTCGAGCCGTTCCTGAAGGGCGATGCGAGCTTCGCTCACGGTTTCACCTTCGGCGGCCACCCGGTGTCTGCGGCCGTCGCGATGGCAAACCTCGACATCTTCGAGCGCGAACAGCTCTTTGATCACGTCAAGGCCAACCAGGACGGCTTTCGGGCGACTCTCGAGAAGCTCGGCGACCTCCCGATCGTGGGCGACGTCAGAGGCGATGGGTACTTCTACGGGATCGAACTCGTCAAGGACAAGGCCACCAAGGAAACCTTCAACGACGACGAATCCGAGCGACTGCTGCGCGGCTTCCTGTCAAAGGCGTTGTTCGATGCCGGGCTCTACTGCCGTGCCGACGACCGCGGTGACCCGGTGGTCCAGCTCGCGCCGCCGCTTATCTGCGAGCAGACCCACTTCGATGAGATCGAGCAGGTGTTGCGTAGCGTGCTCACCGAGGCCTGGTCGCGGGTCTGACCGTTCGCACTCCGGGAGGCCGAGGTGACCCGGAGCGTCGTGCCCCGCGGTTTCGACGACGTCGATAAGGCACTCGTCACTGCCCTGCAGCGAAACGGTCGCGAGTCCTACGCCGCGCTGGCCAAGATTGTCGGGCTCAGTGAGGCGGCAGTGCGCCAGCGAGTTCAGCGGCTGCTGGACGACGGCGCGGTTCAGATCGTCGCCGTCACCGACGCCATGGCGATGGGCTTCCAGCGTTGGGCCATGATCGGAATCGTGGCGGAAGGTGACGTCCGCAATGTCAGCGATCAGCTGGTGGAAATCGAAGAGATCGATTACGTGGTCCTGTGCGCAGGCTCGTTCGACATTCTCATCGAGGTCGTCTGCGAGGACGACGACCGGCTGCTGGCCTTGCTCAATGACCGTGTCCGTTCGATTCCCGGAGTGCGTTCGACCGAGACCTTCGTCTACCTCAAGCTGGCGAAGCAGACCTACGCGTGGGGTGCCCGCTGAGCCGCCTGACCGGCCACACGCTGCCCATCCCTCCCGA
Source organism: uncultured Actinomycetota bacterium (assembly GCA_963839015.1). Lineage (GTDB taxonomy): Bacteria > Actinomycetota > Actinomycetes > Frankiales > Frankiaceae > DATAZK01. Next base: position 135,515 of record CAWITL010000010.1, read on the forward strand.
TGCGTTCGCGCCGGAGGACGGGCCGGCCGCGCTGCAGCAGGCGCAGATCGCCAGCTGGTGGGCGGGCTATGGCACGCGGCAGGCTCGGGCGCGCTGGAAGCTTCGCGGATTTCAGCGCCTCGGCCGCTATGTCACCGTCGGCGGCAGCCCGCACATCGACACCAAGGATTGTGAGGTCGGCGAGGGTTTCAAGATCTGGTCGTCCTACCGCCAGACCCTCATCGGCGGCGACGGGCGCATCCGTATCGGCGACTACGTCTTCATCAACTCCGGCAGCGTCCTTTTCTCCACCTGCGAGATTGTCATCGAAGACCGTGTCGCCATCAGCAACGAGGTCTACATCTGCGACTCCAACAGCCACGGGCTCGAGGGCAACGACGTCGTGGAGGAGCCGGTGCGGATCGGCAGCGGCTCGTGGATCGGCGCCCGGGCCATGATCCTTCCCGGCGTCACCATCGGTGCCCGGGTCATGGTCGCGGCCGGCTCAGTGGTCACCAGCGACGTGCCACCGGACACGATGGTCGGTGGCAACCCGGCACGTTTCATCAAGAAGCTCGACTATCCCGAAGGCTGCCTGCGGGCGTGGCACGACATCTGGTGCCGCTGCCCGCTGCGTGAACAGGTGGAAGCCGAAAAGGCCGCTGCGCAGGGCTGACGGTCGCTGACACCGCGTTCTGCCCGTTCTGTCACTGGCTCGTACTACGTTCGCCAAGTGCTGCATCTGCATCGTGGTGAGCGCGCTGACGTCCTTGCCAGCGCGCTGGCTGAGCTGCTGGCAGACGGCACGGACGATCCGTTCACCCCTGAGGTCATCAGCGTTCCGAGCCGCGGCGTGGAGCGCTGGCTCACCCAGCAGCTCTCCTTGGTGCTGGGTGCCCGTCCCGGCGGCTTTGACGGGGTGTGCGCAAACGTGGAGTTTCCCGGCCCCGGTCGGCTGGTGGCCGAGGCTGTGGCGGCCGTGACCGGAATCGAGGCCCGTAGTGACCCGTGGCGTCCGGGTCGCAGCGTGTGGCCATTGCTCGAGCTCATCGAGTCTGATGCGAACGCACTGGCCAAGCCCGCCAGCCGTCCAGAGGGGCGATCGCGGCAGTATTCCGCAGCCCGGCATGCCGCGGAGCTCTTCGATCGTTACGCCGCGTATCGGCCGGCCATGATCAACGACTGGGCCCGCAGCGCAGACACCGATGGTGCCGGCGGGGGGTTACCCACGGACTTGCGCTGGCAGCCAGAGCTCTGGCGCCGGTTGCGCGCGCTGCTCGACGTGCCGAGTCCCGCTGAGCGGCTTGATCCGGCGTGCTACCGGCTGCGCTCCGACGCGTCGGCCGTGGCGCTGCCTGAGCGGTTTTCACTCTTTGGGCTCACCCGCCTGCCGCCGGGACAGCTTGAGGTGCTGGCGGCGCTTGCCGAGCATCGCGAGGTACACCTCTGGCTGCTGCACCCGTGCGACGCACTGTGGAAGCGCCTGGTCGCCGGCGGCCAGGTCCGCCCGACTCGACGCAGCGCCGATCCGACGGCGAGCCTGGTCGAGCACCGCCTCCTATCCTCGCTCGGGCGCGATGTCCGCGAGCTCCAGCTGACGCTCGGAACGGCGGCCGGCCAGCCGGTTGACGACCGGCACCACCCCTTGCCGGCGCGCGAGCGTGGCCTCCCACAAAGTGCACTCGGACTCCTACAGCGGAGTATTCGCGATGACGCGCTAACTCCGGAGGATCAGCGCCCGGTCATCGACGAGGGCGACCGGAGCATTCAGATCCACGCCTGCCACGGCCGTGCCCGCCAGGTCGACGTCGTTCGTGACGTGATCCTCGGCCTGCTGGCGGCCGACCCCACGCTCGAGCCGCGCGACGTGGTGGTGATGTGCCCCGATATCGAGACTTTTGCCCCGCTGATTTCGGCGGCATTCGGGGTCGGGGCTGAGGTGAGCGAGGATGGTCAGCCGCTGACACCGGGCTCGCCGGCGGCGATGCTACGGGTCCGGTTGGCCGACCGCTCGCTGCGCCAGACGAATCCGATGATGAGCGCGGCCGCGACCCTGCTCGACCTGGTGGACAGCCGACTGACCGCGTCGGAAGTGCTCGACTTCGCGGCCGCCGCCCCGGTACGGCGCAGGTTCAACTTTGATGACGACGAACTTGCCCGGCTGACCGAGTGGGTCGCCGAAGCCCAGGTCCGTTGGGGGCTCGACGCGGCTCATCGGGGCGCCTTCAAGCTCGAGGCCTTCCCGCAGAACACCTGGGAGGCGGGGCTGGACCGGCTGCTCCTGGGAGTGGCGATGGCCGACGGCCCGGCTGGAGGTGACGCTTCCAGTGCCTCAGATGCCGAAGCGGGAGGTGTCGGCTGGTTGGGCCTGGCGTTGCCGCTGGACGACGTGGACAGCACCGACATCGAGCTCGTGGGTCGCCTTGCTGAGCTGGTCGAGCGGTTGCGTGCGGCGGTGAATGCTCTGGCGGGGCCGCAGAGCCTGGCCGCCTGGATGGACTCCCTCGCTTCCGCCCTCGAGTCCCTGACGCTGACGTCGGGCGCGGAGCTGTGGCAGGCAGCCCAGCTGCGGTCGGAGCTCTCGTCCATCGTCGAAGCCGCCGGTGCCCGTGCCCCTGACGTCACCCTGACCCTGGCAGATCTGCGGAGTCTGCTCGCAGACCGGCTCCGTGGCCGGCCTACCCGGGCAAATTTTCGTACCGGCAGCCTGACGATGTGCACGCTGGTCCCGATGCGTTCGGTGCCGCATCGTGTGGTGTGCCTGCTCGGGCTGGACGACGGCACATTCCCGCGTCAGCCCACCGTCGACGGTGACGACGTCTTGCTGCGCAACCCCATCACCGGCGAACGCGACGCCCGAAGTGAGGACCGCCAGCTGCTGCTCGATGCCATCCTCGCCGCACGTGATCATCTCGTCATCACCTACGGCGGAGCCGATGAGCGGACCAACGCCATCCGCCCGCCCGCCGTCCCGATCGGCGAGCTGCTTGACACCTGCGACGCCAGCTTCCGCAGCGAGAGCGGTCTTGCGGTGAGCGGGCAGCTGCTCACCCGCCATCCGCTGCAGCCATTCGACCCGGCGAACTTCGCCCCGGGCGGGCTCGGGAGGCGGCAGCCGTTCAGCTTTGATCCTGCCTCGCTCGGCGGTGCCAAGGCAATCGTCGCCCCGCGTCGCCCGCTTCCGCCATTCCTGGCGTCGCCGCTGCCCGCCGCACCTGTCCAAGACCTCGAGCTGGATACCTTGCGCCAATTCTTCGAGCACCCGGTTCGCGGCTTTCTGCGCCAGCGGCTGGGCGTCTCGTTGCCGCGCGCGGAAGAAGAGGCATCCGACCAGCTGTCGATTGAGCTCGATTCGCTGGAGAAGTGGCAGATCGGTCAGCGCATGCTCGATGCCCGGCTGGCGGGGGTCGACCAGCGGCATAGCCGGCAGAGCGAGTGGCGGCGGGGCGCGCTGCCGCCCGGCCGGCTGGGCACGCGCGTCCTCGATGACGTGGAGGCCGAAGTCGAGCAGATCCTGGTGGAAGTACGCGGCCTGCGCGAGGGCGAGCCAAGAGTGCTCGACCTCGCTGTTGAGCTGCCCGGCGGCCGCCGGATCACCGGGACCGTGAGCGGTGTCCATGCAGCGACGCTCGTCTCGACCAGCTTCGGAAAGGTCAATCACAAGAGGCGCTTTCGCTCGTGGCTTACCCTGCTGCTGCTGGCGGCGGCGCGTCCGCTGGAGACGTTTGAGGCCGCCACCGTAGGCCGGAAGAGTCAGGTGGCCGCGGGCCCGATCGACGCGCGGGAGGCAGCCCGCTGGCTTTCCGATCTGGTGGCCCTCTACGACCTCGGACTGTGTGAGCCGTTGCCGATCGCCTCCAAGTGCTCGTTCGAATACGCCCAGGCTCGCCGACGCGGAGCGGACCCCGAGGAGGCGCTCAAGACGGCCCGCATCGCCTGGGAGGATGACCGCGGCTGGGGCTCCGAACGGCAGGAAGCCGAGCACGAGCAGGTCTATGGAAGGTTGCCCGGCTTTGACGTGCTCGTCGGGCCGGGCGCGTCTTCGCCCGATGCTCGCGACGCGCAGCTCTGGCCTGATGAGGAGACCCGGTTCGGGGTGCTCTCGCGGCGATGGTGGGACCCGATGCTCGAGGGTGAACGGCGGGCCCGTGGGTGAGCCGGTGATGGGAGTGAGTACGGACGCCCATGGTTCCCGCGCCCCCCAAGCATTCGATCTGTACGGCGAATTGCCCACAGGTACAACGGTTTTGGAGGCCAGCGCCGGCACCGGCAAGACCTTCACGATCGCGGCGTTAGTGACCCGCTTCGTCGCCGAAGGCATCGGCCTGAACGAGATGCTGATCGTCACGTTCAGCCGCGCTGCCACGGGCGAGCTGCGGGAGCGGGTACGCGAACGGCTCACCAGCGCGGAGCGGGAGCTGGCTGATCCGGGCGCTGCGCGCAGCCGATCGGACGATCCACTGATCTCGCTGCTCGCCGACGGCTCCGATGCAGAAGTGGAGCTTCGCCGGCTGCGCCTGACCCAGGCCCTCACGACCTTCGACGCTGCGACGATCGCGACCACACATCAGTTCTGCGCGCAGGTGCTCGCGGGCCTTGGTGTCACAGCCGACCTGGCGGCCTTGTCCAGCGGCGACCGGTTCGTGGAATCACTCGCCGATCTCGTGGTCGAGGCGACCCAAGACCTCTACTTGCGAAAGTTCGCCGGCCCACAAGCTGTCGACGGCTCGCCGGTGATCCCGCCGGGGGAGGCCGTCAAGATTGCGTTGGAGGCGGTGGTCAGAGAGCCGCAAGCGCGGCTGGAACCGGTGTCCGCCAGCACGGATTCACTGGCCGGAATGCGGCGTGGGCTCGCGGCGGCGGTGCGTCAGGAGGTCGGATATCGCAAGCGGGTACGCGGCGTGCGCAGTTACGACGATTTACAAACGGATCTGGCTGCTGTCCTCGGCGATCCGGAGCAGGGGCCGGCCGCCTGCCGAAGGCTGCAAGGACGTTATCCCGTCGTCCTTATCGACGAATTCCAGGACACCGATCCGGTTCAGTGGCAGATCGTCTCGCGGGCTTTCGTCGGAGCAGTCCGGCTCGTGTTGATCGGAGATCCCAAACAGGCCATCTATGGCTTCCGGGGAGCCGATGTCACCGCCTACCTCAAAGCCGTAGGTGCGGCTGACACCGTCGCCACGCTCGAGCTCAACTGGCGCAGCGAGCAGCGATTGCTCGATGCGCTCGACGTCCTGTTTGCCGGGTGCACCTTCGGCGATCCGCGCATCGCTTACCGCATGGTCCGGGCGGGAACGCAGCAGCCGCTCCTGCGTGCGGCCCCGGTCAACACGCCGTTACGCCTGCGGGTACTGCCACGGGGGCCGGGCGATCAGCTCACGAGCAAGCAGCTGCTGCGCGTCGATCCCGTTCGCCCGCGGATCGCTGCCGACGTGGCGGCAGACATCGTCGCGCTGCTGAGCTCCGACGCCGAAATCTGCCCGACAGCAGCCGAACCAGCCGTTTTTCGCCATGTCGAACCCGGTGATGTGGCGGTCCTGGTGCGCACCAACGGCCAGGCGACGATGGTGCGCGACGCCCTGCGCAGCTGCGGTGTGCCGGCCGTCATCGGGGGCGCGTCGAGCGTATTCACCGCTCCCGTCGCCCGCGACTGGCTGATTCTGTTGGAGGCACTGGAGCAGCCACACCGCGGCGGCCGGGTCAGGGCGGCGGCGATGACGTGCTTCCTGGAATGGTCGGCCGAGCAGCTGGCGCTGGCGGCTTCGAACGAGACTGACGCGCTGACAGCTCTGGTGCGCAGCTGGGCCAATGTCCTTACCCTGCGGGGAGTTGCGGCCCTGCAGGAGACCATCACCTCATCCCAGCAACTGCCCGCAAGGCTGCTGTCCCATCCCGACGGCGAGCGTCGGCTGACCGATTTGCGCCACATCGGAGAGGCGCTGCACGCGGCGGCGAGCGCAGGTGGGCTCGGCATTACGGCTTTGGTGGCTTGGCTGCGCCGCCGCATCGAGGAGGCTGACGAGGCGACTGACGGTATGGAAGAGCGCGGCCGGCGGCTTGACTCCGACGCCGATGCCGTCCAGGTGGTCACCATCCACCGCAGCAAAGGACTCGAATTCCCCCTTGTCTACGTGCCTTTCGCGTGGGATCAGTACCAGCCCGACGTCCAACGCCCCCGCTATCACGACGACAATGGCGAACGCGTGTTGGACGTCGGCTCAGGGCTGTCGGGCAGTGACCCGGCGGCGTTCAACGAGGGCGTGCTGCGCCACAGATTGGAAGAAGCGGCCGAGCAGTTGCGGCTGCTCTACGTGGCCCTCACCCGGGCTCGCTCGCAGGTCGTTCTTTGGTGGGCGCCAGGAACGACGTCCGAAAGCGCTCCGCTGAGTCGGCTGTTGTTCGGAGTGCCAAGGCTCGCGGGGGATCAGGCCACCGGTGAACCTGCGACGAGTGTCGCGATCCCCGACGACGCCGAAATCTGGCGCCGGCTGCAGGCTCTGACGGCTGCCGCCAGCGGCACGATCCTCGTGGAGCAGGCCGGCGCGCTGGGGCGGGCGCAGTGGGATGGCGCGGCCCTGCCGCCCTGGGATCTGCGGGCGGCAGCCTTTGACCGCACCCTCGATCTCACGTGGCGACGTACGTCGTACTCGGGGCTGACGGCGGCGGCACACGATGCGGGCGTGGGTCTTCATGTGACGCCTGGCGAGGCGGCTGTGAGCAGCGAACCCGAGGAGGGCACGCTCGATGACGAGCCGATCCAAGCCGCTAGCGCGGGATCGGTAACGCCGTCATCAGGTGATGGTGAGGCGAGCGCGGTCCAGTCGCCCATGGCCGAGCTTCCCGGCGGCACCTCGTTCGGTTCGCTGGTCCACGGGGTCCTGGAGACTGTCGACGTCGAGGCGGTGGATTTCGCGGCAGAGGTCGAGGGCCGCATCACCGAGCAGCTGGTGCGGTGGGGGCCGGCGGGGGCGGCCCGCACGACGCTTGATCCGGCGAAGCTGACCACGGCGCTGCTGGCGGTGTACGAGTCCCCGCTCGGCCCGGCTGCGGGTGATCGCCGGCTGCGAGATTTCGGCCCGGGCGATCGCCTCACCGAGATGTCTTTCGAGCTGCCGCTCGCGGGGGGCGATCACCCCGGTGGTGGGCTGGTTGGTAGTGGACCGATCGGTGGCGGGCTGACGCTGGGCGCGCTGGCCCCGGTGCTCCGGCGTCATCTGGGAGGCAACCCCTCCAGCACCTCCAACGGGTCCGCTGACCCCTTGGCGGCGTACAGCGAACGGCTCGCTGAGCCGCTGCTGCGCGATCAACCGCTGAGGGGCTTCCTCAACGGGAGCCTTGATGCGGTCCTGCGGGTAAGGGATCCAGCCGGCGTGGCCCCCGATCGTTTCGTCGTCGTCGATTACAAGACGAACTGGCTCGCCGCAGCCGCCCCCGGTTCGGGTCAGCTCACGGCCGGCGATTACACGCCGGCGAGGTTGGCCGCAGCGATGCTCGGCTCGGACTATCCGTTGCAGGCGCTGCTCTATTCGGTTGCCTTGCACCGGTATCTGCGATGGCGGCAGCGTGACTATTCGCCGGAGCGGCATCTCGGCGGGGCGCTCTACCTCTACGTGCGCGGCATGTGTGGTCCCCGGACTCCCGTCATCGACGGCCAGCCTTGCGGGGTCTTCGCCTGGCAGCCTCCGGCCGGTCTCGTCACCGAGCTCTCAGACCTGCTCGACACCGCTGGGGCGGCCCGATGACCACCCCGGTGGTGGCCGTGGCCGGCGATGCCTTCGATCGCCGGTTGACCCGGATCGCCAGTGGGCTGCTGCTTGATTTCCAGGCCGCCGGCGTCATTACCGCCGCCGACATTCACGTGGCCGTGCGGCTCGGTCGGCTGGGCGAGGAGGCCAACGAGCAGGTCCTGCTCGCGGCGGCACTCACAGTCAGGGCCGCCCGGCTCGGGTCGGTGTGTCTTGACCTGGCAGCGGCACCCACCCAGATCGTCGCTGCGCAGGACGAGGAATTTGCCGCCGACGCGGCTGGGGGGGCGGTGGCTGATGCGTCAAACGTGACCGAGCTCCCGTGGCCCGACCCGCAGACGTGGATGGCGGCCTGTCAGGCGAGCCAACTCGTGGATTCCGGCGCCGCCCATTCCGGTCGGCCTCTGCAGCTCGTCGATGGCCTGCTCTATCTCGACCGCTACTGGGAGCAGGAACGCTTAGTGGCGCGGGAGCTCGCGGCCCGGGCGAGCCATTCGCATGACGCTCCGCCTACGCTCGATCCTGACCGGTTCACGGCCGCGCTGGAGCGGCTTTTCCCTTCATCCGCGGGGGATGACGGCTCTTCACCGCAGGACGACGGTGACCAAAGGCAAGCAGCCGTTGTGGCGGCGGGTCGCTGGCTGACCGTGCTGGCCGGAGGTCCCGGCACGGGTAAGACGACCACAGTCGCGCGCGTCCTGGCGCTGCTGGCGGATCAGCCGGGGCCGGCTCCGCACATCGCCCTCGCGGCTCCCACCGGCAAGGCGGCGGCTCGCTTGGCAGAGGCCGTACGTGACGCCATTGCCACGCTGCCGGCGCAGGATCAGGCGCGGCTCGGAGAGCTCACCGCGTCGACCCTGCATCGGCTGCTGGGTTTTCTGCCCGGCTCCCGAAGCCGCTTTCGTCACCACGCCGGCAATCGCCTCGCTCACGACATCGTGGTCGTGGACGAGAGCTCGATGATTTCGCTGACCCTCATGTCGCGGTTGCTCGATGCCGTACGACCCGACGCCCGGCTCATCCTCGTTGGTGATCCCGAGCAGCTTGCTTCCGTCGAGGCCGGCGCTGTGCTGGCCGACATCGTCGACGCTGCCCCGGAATCGGACAGCGGGATCGTTGTCCTGCAGCGCAGCTGGCGCTTCGGCGGCCGGATCGCTGACCTGGCCCGGGCTGTCCAGGCGGGTGACGCGGATGTCGTGCTCGACCTGCTACGCACCCCCGCTGAGGACGTCTCGTTCGTGGAGGCGCAGGCCGAGGTTGGGGGCGCGGCTGTCGGCTCGGGCTCGGGCGATGCACTCGCAGGCCTGCGTGACGATGTCATTGCGGCGGCGCGGCTGCTGATCTCGGCGGCCCGCTCGGGCGATGCGGCGGCTGCGTTGAGATGCCTCGGGACGCATCGCCTGCTCTGCGCGCACCGCCACGGTCCCTATGGCGTCGACCGCTGGGGGCCAGAGCTCGAACGATGGATCGACGGTGCGCTCGGCTTCATCGGCGGCGGCGAGTGGTATCCCGGCCGGCCGCTGCTGGTGACCGCCAACGACTACGAGCTCAAACTCTTCAATGGCGATACGGGCGTCGCCATCAGCGACGTGGCCGGCGCGATGACGACGGCATTCGGTCGGCCGGCCGATCCGGTCATCATCCGACCGGCCCGCCTCGGGGCGGTGCAGAGTATGCAGGCATTGACCGTGCACCGTAGCCAGGGGTCGCAGTTCGAGCGGGTATCGGTCCTGCTCCCGGCCGAGGGTTCGCCTTTGCTCACCCGCCAGCTGCTCTACACCGCGGTCACCCGGGCCGAAAAGCATGTCCGGGTGATCGGAACGGAAGCTGCCGTGAGGGCCGCGGTGACCACCCCGATCGTGCGAGCGAGCGGATTGCGTGACCGGCTCTGGCGGGCCTCGAGCTGACGGCATTTTTGTCGTACCCACCAGGCATGCTGCTTGCGGGGTGAGGGTTGATGGCATATGAGGATCTGGTCCGGTCACATCTGGAGCGCTGCCTGCAAGACGTGTGGGAGTCGCGGCAGCTCGAGACCGACGATGACGGTGATTACCCGTTTCGGACAAAGGCGGCTCTCGGGTGGGTGCGGATGGAGACTCCTCGCCCTTGCCTGATCCGTGTTTTCGCCCACGCGGCATATCAGGTGAAGCGTTCTGCCGCGCTCCTCAAGGAGATCAACACCCTTAATTCCCGGTCGCGGTTGGCGACGGTGTCGTGGGCTGACGGGGTGGTCAGCGTCTCGTGGGCGCTGCCGGCCGAATCGCTTGATCGAGCGTCCCTGCGGCTGGCCCTGAATTCGGTCACGCGTGTCGCCGACGACATCAGCGAACTCACGGTGGCGGTGTTCGGCGGCCAGGTGCCGGCGCGCCCCCGCGAAGATGCCGAGGGCTGACACCGGCCGATGGAGCGAAGGGCTGACAGCAGCTGATATCGACCACTGTGGCGATAGGGTGCACCGGCCGGCGGCCGGAGTGGCAGGCTACCCATCGTCACTCCAGACCGGAGGCAGCTATGCAGCAGCTCAGCGGGCTCGACGCGGCGTTCCTGGCGCTAGAAAGTCCCACCATGTTCGGCCATGTCGGCAGCTTGTGCGTCATCGATCCGTCGACGGCTCCCGAGCCGCTGACCCTCGAGCGCCTCACGAATGTGGTCGCTTCTCGACTAGCGCTGGTCCCGCCATTTCGGCGCCGGCTCGTGTTTGTGCCGCTGGGCCTTGACCAGCCGTACTGGATCGACGATCCGGACTTCGACATCGAGTTCCACGTCCGGGAGATCGCGTTGCCCTCACCGGGCAACGACCGTCAGCTCTCGGAGCAGGCGGCCCGCCTTCACGCGCGACCGCTCGATCGGCGGCGGCCGCTGTGGGAGCTTTACCTGATCTCGGGCCTTCCGAAAGGTCGCCTCGCGATCTACACGAAGGTCCACCACGCGGCAATCGACGGCGTTTCGGGCAACGACATCCTCGGAGCGCTGCTCGATCTGGCTCCCGAAGGCCGCGAGGTGCTCCCCGGCCCGTGGAGGGGCGAGCGTGAGCCGAGCTCCGTTCATTTGCTGGCACGCAGTGCGCTCGCCCTGATCAGGCAGCCGATCCGAGCGACTCGCCTTACCGTCGAACTGGTGTGTTCGGCGCCGGGGGTGCTTCGCCATGCATCGCGCCCGCGGCTGCCGTTCATCGATCGCGATCCGGGGGCAGTGCTTTCGCGTCCTTCGCTGCGTGCACCGAAGACGCCTTTCAACGCGCCGATCACGCCCCATCGTCGATTTGCCTTTCGGGCGTTGCCGCTCGCTGACATCAAACTCATCAAGAATGCGGCCGGCCTCACGGTCAACGACGTCGTCATGGCGCTGTCCACGGGTGCGTTGCGGCGTTGGCTGGAGGATCACGACGCGCTTCCTGATTCCCCGCTGGTAGCCGCAGTGCCCGTGTCGGTGCGCACCCAAGAGGAGACGGGCACTGCGGGCAATCGCATTTCGGGGCTGTTCGCCGCGCTGCCGACCCAGCTGTCGAATCCGCTCGAGCGGCTGCGTGCCGTGCATGAAGCCATGCGGGTCGCGAAAGAGCAGCACGGTGCGCTGCCCGCCGATCTGCTGTCAGACGTCACGCAGTTCGCGATTCCGGCGCTGGCGGGGCAGGCCGCGCGCCTCAATGAGAGGCTGCGGCTCCTCGAGCGCGCGAATCCCTTCAACCTGTTCGTCTCCAATGTTCCCGGCCCGAATGTCCGCCTTTACTTCGCCGGTGCTGAGCTGCTGTCGTACTACCCACTGAGTGCGATCGCTGATGGGCAGGGGCTCAATATCACCGTGATCAGCTATCGCGATTCCATGTTTTTCGGGCTGATCGCCTGCCGCGAATTAGTGCCCGATCTCGACCGCATGGCTGATTACGTCGAGGAGGAATTGGCGACCCTGCTGGCTGTCGTCGCAGCTGATCCAGCGATCGGTAATGAACCCGCCGCTGCCCGTGTTCGAAGAGTGAAGCAGACTGCTTCAAAGTCACCCCGCTCGCGCCAAGGCTGATCTGGCGCGTGACGGCAGAAAGGAACCAGCACATGCAACCAGGCGACAAGGCTCCCGACTTCGAGCTGCCGGATCAGGATGGCAGGCTTCGCAAGCTCAGCGATCTGCTTGTGAATGGGCCGGTGGTGCTGTTCTTCTACCCAGCAGCGATGACTGCCGGGTGCACCCGCGAGAGCTGCCATTTTCGTGACCTGTCCGCCGAGTTCGCTGCGGCTGGCGCCCAGGTCGTCGGCATCAGTGCTGACAACGTCGAGAAGCAGGCGCAATTCGCTAACAAGCATTCCTTTGGCTATCCGCTGCTTTCAGACACGGACCGCAGCGTTGCTGAGGCCTTTGGGGTCAAGCGCGGAAAGATCAGCATCACTCCGGTGAAGCGGTCCACCTTCGTCATCAATACCGATGGCACGCTGCGCGAGGTGATCAAGAGCGAGGTCAACATGAATACGCACGCGGACAAGGCGCTGGAGTCACTCCAGGCAGCCTGACTCGACACCCTCTTGCTGGGCCCAGCTCGCTCCAGCAAGAGGGTGCCTACGCTTGCTCAGGCAACGGCGCGCCGGAATATCCACGTGGCCCAGTAGAGCGAAATCGCGCACAGCGGGGTCAGTACCGCGAAAGCAACGCCCACCTGAGACGTGCTGACGGCGCCGACTCCGAGCCGGCGTGATGCCTCAACCAGGTAGTACAGCGGGTTGGCGTGGGCCAGCACCCGGAGCCAGAGCGGTCCGTAGGCGATCGGCAGCAGCACGCCCGCGAGCAGCAGGATAGGCAGATTGATGCCGTTGATCAGGGCCGCAAAGCTGCTGATTTCCTTGGCTTTCAAGGCCACCGCCACCGAGAAGGCACCGAACGTCGTCATCAGCAGCGCCAGCAGCACCGCGAGCACCGCTAGGCCGCCCCAATGAATGCGGTAACCGAAGGCCCAGCCGACGATCAGCACGACCGTGTCGAAGATGTACATCCCGATCAGGCCCGAGACGATCGGTCCCAGCAGGATGGCAAGCCGGCTGGCCGGTGTCACCCGCAGCCTTTCGATCAGGCCGCTCTGCAATTCAAAGATGGTGGAGAAGCCGAGCGAGCTGCCGTTCACGAACGCGAGCAGCGAGAGGATTCCGGGCAGGAAGACGGCGAGCACTTCGCCGTTGGTGGGGTGGCCGGGAGAGATCCCCTTGAGCAAAGGCGTGAAGAGCGCCAGATAGAGCACCGGCGTCGAAAAGCTGACGATCAGCCACAGTGGGTTTCGCAGCGTCTGGATCAGTCGCCGCTGTGTGAGCAGGCCGGTGTCTTGCAGCGTCTTCATGGTCGTGGTGGCGCTCATGAAGCCGCCTCTTGCTTGGCCCCACTGTCGTCGCCGTCACGCAATGATCGGCCCGTTTGGCGCAGGAAGACGTCGTCGAGGGTCGGCTCCGACAGGCTCATCCTGGCCAGCCCGACGTGGTGGGCATCGAGCAGCCGCAGCAATTGAGGCAGCGCTGCAGCCCCGTCCTCGACGTACAGCCGTAGCACATGCTCCTCCTCGACCGATGTCTCACGAATGTAGGGCTCGCCTTGGGCCAGCTCGGCGACCTGTTCAGCAGGTTGATCGCGCAGGGTCAGGACCACGGAGTCGCCGGCGACCTGATGTTTGAGCTCGCGAGGAGTGCCACCGATGACGACCCGTCCATGGTCCATGATCACCAACTGGTCGCACAGCGCGTCGGCTTCCTCGAGGTAATGGGTGGTGAGAAAGACAGTCGTGCCGCGGTCGCGGAGCTGGCGGATGTGGTCCCAGAGGTTGGCCCGGTTCTGCGGATCGAGGCCGGTGGTCGGCTCGTCCAGGAAGAGCACCGCCGGGTCGTGGACGATCCCCAGCGCGATGTCGAGCCGGCGTTTCTGCCCGCCGGAATAGGTGATGGCCTTACGGCTGACGAATTCGCCCAGGTCGAGCACGTGGATGAGCTCCTCGATGCGAGCCTCCACTTGCGATTTGCTACGTCCGTAGAGGCGGCCTTGCAGCAGCAGATTTTCGCGTCCGGTAGCGAAGGGATCGGCCCCGCCGAGCTGGCTCACGAACCCGCTGACCTTGCGTACCGCCTGCGGCTCCCGGCCGACGTCGTGGCCGGCCACACTGGCGCTGCCCTGGTCGATGGGAAGCAGCGTGGTCAACATGCGCAGGGTCGTCGTCTTGCCGGCGCCGTTGGGGCCGAGGAAGCCGAAGATCTGGCCGCCCCGGACGCTGATGCTTACTCCCCGAACCGCCTCAACCGGTCCCTTGCGTGAGCTGAACGTCTTTTTCAGCTCGGTCGTCGTGATGACCATCTCGTCGGCGCTCGCGGCCATGCGTCCCCTCTCTCCGGTGTTTGTCCAACAGCAGGAGGCCGCCAGGTGACTTCAGACTAGGAGCTGCACCGCGTGGCAGGCTAATGGTTATGGAGACCGTTGCATTAGGAAGCCAGGGATTGCGGGTCGGGCGTGAGGGCCTGGGATGCATGGGGATGTCGGAGTTCTACGGCAGCCGTGACGACGCCGAATCGGTGGCCACGATTCACCGGGCCCTCGAGTTGGGGGTGACGCTGCTGGACACCGCGGACATGTACGGCCCGCACATCAATGAGGAGCTCGTCGGCCGCGCGATCGCCGACCGGCGAGATCAGGTCGTCATCGCGACCAAGTTCGGCAACGTGCGCGACCCGAAAGATCCCAGCAAGCGCGGCGTCAATGGCCGTCCGGAGTACGTCCGGGCCGCCTGCGACGACTCGCTGAAGCGGCTCGGAATCGACCATATCGATCTGTACTACCAGCACCGGGTCGATACCGACACGCCGATCGAAGACACCATCGGCGCCATGGCCGAGCTGGTGGCGGCAGGCAAGGTCCGCTACCTGGGCATGTCCGAGGCCGCCCCGGCCACCATCCGGCGTGCGCACGCGGTGCACCCCATCTCGGCGCTGCAGACCGAGTACTCCATCTGGAGCCGCGAGCCGGAGGCTGAAATCCTGCCGACGACGCGGGAGCTCGGGATCGGCTTCGTCCCCTACAGCCCGTTGGGGCGCGGGTTTCTGACCGGCGCAGTCCGTTCGGTGGACCAGCTTGAGGCCAGCGACTTCCGCCGCTTCAGTCCACGTTTCCAGGGCGACAACCTCGAGTCCAACATCGCGATCGTCGAGGTGGTCGATCAGGTCGCCGGCTCGCTCGGCGCGACGGCGGCCCAGGTCGCCCTGGCCTGGGTGTTCGCCAAGGGCGACGACCTGGTTCCGATTCCGGGGACCAAGCGGCGTAGCTACCTCGAGGAGAACGTAGCGGCCCTGGACATCCACCTGTCCGCCGGTGACCTCAAGCAGCTTGATGACGTGGCCGCCCCGGTTGGCGACCGTTACGCGAACATGAGCCCGCTCAACCGCTGACATGTGTCGCGGCTGAGAGCTCAGCGGCTGATCGGCGTGGGAGGAAAGGGGATGGCGAAAGGCCGTTCACACTGCACCCGTGTCGCACAGTCATTCGCACGGGGGAGAGGCCGACTGGCGTCCGGCGAGGCGGGTGCGCATCCTGCTGCTGGCGGCGGTGGCGCCTTTCGTGATTGCGACCATCACCGGCCTTGTGGTGCTGTGGCCGACGCACCACAAGCTGGCGATTCCCTTGCAGTACCAGACGTATGGCGAAGGTAAGACGGTCTTTGAAAAGGGTCGGGTCGTCGAGGTCACCAGCCGCATCTGCGGCGGCCCGGCAAACATCAGCGGTCAACTGAGCGGCGGGTCCAGCGCCAGGAGCGGCGCCAGTGGCGGTAGCGCCGCTGCGGGCAGCACCACCATCTGCAGCACCGCTAAGGTCGCCCTGACCAGCGGCCCCGACAAGGGCAAGGTGATCTCGCTCGACACCGGTGGGGTGGGCGACGTCAAGCTGCGGGTTGATGATCGGATACGCGTGCTGCGGGGCCCGATCATCAACCAGCAGACCGGCGAACGCGCGTACACCTTCGACGACTACATCCGCGACACTCCGCTGATCCTGCTGGCCCTCGTCTTTGCCGTGCTGCTGATCCTGGTGGCCCGATGGCGTGGGGTTGCGGCGCTGATCGGGCTAGCGATCGCGTATGGGGTGCTCGCGTATTTCTTGCTGCCCGCGCTCGTTGACGGCCGGTCGCCGATTGCGGTGGCGATGGTCGGCTGCGCGGCGATCCTGCTGGTCGCGCTTTATGTCGCCCATGGCTTCTCCTCCCGTACGACGGTCGCGCTGATCGGCACCCTGATCGCGCTGCTGATCACCGCCGGCTTCGCCGCCTGGGCCACCGATACCACGCGGCTGACCGGCCGCTCGAATGAGATCAACGCCGACCTGCAGGCGACGGGGATTCCGATCTCCATCTCGGGATTGATCCTCTGCGGGCTGATCGTCGGCGCCCTCGGGGTCATCAACGACATCACCGTTACGCAGGCATCGTCGGTCTGGGAGTTGTCAGCCGCCGATCCGAACGCCTCCTGGCGAATGCTTTTCACCCGTGGGATGCGCATCGGACGTGACCACATCGCGTCGGTGGTCTACACGATCGTCTTCGCCTATACCGGCGCCGCGCTGCCGGTCCTTTTGCTCTTCAGCATCTCCGGTCGAAGCCTGCACGATCTACTCACCGGTGACGAGATCGCCACCGAGATCGTCCGCAATCTGGTGGCCGGCTGCGGCCTGGTGCTGGCCGTTCCGTTCACGACGCTGATCGCAGCGGTGGTCGCGGCCCGTCCGCACGAGGCTCAGATGGACGATCAGCTCGCGGCTCCGCCCGACGAACCGCCACCGCCTGACGAGTTTGCCTCCGACCCCGGCCTGGACGCGCTCGAAGCCCGTATCGCCGCTGATGGCCTCGAAGGTCAGACGCCCTCGTAGGTGATGTCTGTCCGGTCGCGCCTGCCGACCGTGAAATCGGCTTCAAAGCGAAAGCGGTTGGTGGGATCGATGGGGACCGTGTATGTCCAGTCGAAGGCGCAGACCCGCTTGGCGATCAGCCATTTTCCGGCGCGGCGTTCGAACCGGTCGACGTAGCGAAGGCCCAGGATCATGTCCGAGTCGGCGCCGACGTGGTGCGCTTCGCAGTAGGTGTCGCAGTGGGCGATCTCGCCTTCGATACGCACCAGCGGTGGCCCGATGAAGTGCATCGTCGCCTCGAAGTGGGGGAGCACCTGACACACCCAGGCGGCGAACTCGGTGCCGGAGCCGCGGAAGGAGTTGTGGTCGTCGAATCCGTCAGGGTGATAACACGACGCCATCGCCGCTTGATCGAGACGGTCGGTGCCACGCGCGAGGCGCTTGATGACGTCAGTGATCTCTTCGCGGGCCAGCAGCTCTTCGACGGTCAGACTCATGACCGGCAACCTAACCCGTAGCTATTCAGGCTGATCGCCCAGTGCCGCCGCGCGGTTGGGATCGCCACTCCATTGCGACCATGACCCGGGATAGAGCTTGGCGCCCCCGATGCCGGCCGCCTCCAGCGCGAGCAGTGTGTGGCACGCGGTCACCCCCGACCCGCAATACACGACCACGCCGGAGACATCGGGGGTGGCGCCGAGCGAGGCGAACCGCTCGCGAAGCGCGGCCGCCGAGGCGAAGCGGCCCCCGTCGAGGTTGGCCATCCACGGCGCATTCGCCGCTCCCGGGATATGGCCGGCCCGCGAGTCCATCGGCTCGACCTCTCCGCGGTAGCGCTCTGGTGCCCTGGCATCGAGCAGCACGGGTGCCGCGCCGAGTGAATCGATGTCGGTGAAGAGTTCCGCGGGCCAGGACTGCGGCGTAAAGGTGCCCGCGGATGTGCTGGCCTCGTGGGCCTCGTGGGCCTCGTGGGCATCGCCCGTTTCCAGTGGCCCTTCCCAGCCGGCCAGGCCGCCGTCCAGCAGTGCCGCCGGATGTCCGAGGGCGCGCAGTAGCCACACCAGGCGGGCCGCTGACGTCCCGCCGCCGTCGTCATACGCGACGACGGGCATGCCGTCGTCCACTCCGGCGGCCGACAGCGCGGCCGCGAAGCGTCCCGGCGAGGGCAGCGGGTGGCGTCCCTCAGCGACCGACGGCGGATCGGCGAGCGCGGTGTCCAGGTCGATCCAGCGGGCGCCCGGCAGGTGGCCTTGCGCGTAGGGCTCGTAACCGGTCCGTCCGTCCTGAAACCAACGGACGTCGATCAGCGCCACCTCGTTCAGGTGGTCGGCCAGCCAGCTCGCCGACACCAGCGGTCCGAAGGCTCCCGGCACCCAGCCCGCCGGGGCGAGCTCGAACGCGCTGAAGGTGAAGGGCGGCGCGACCGTGCAGCCCACGAGGCTCCATTCGCCCAGGCAGGTGGCGCTCTGCCAGGCGCCGGGTGGCACGACCGCTTGTGGCCGCTCGCCGGCGGCGGGATCAGTGCCGAGCTGGACCGAACGCAGCGATTCGCCGTCCTCACTGATGTCCAGCCGGAGGGGAGCGCCGGCGTAGTGATGCCACACTTCGCTGCGTTCGTGGACGCGGTGCCAGGCGGATTCCTCGCCGCGGCGCAGCAGGTAGTAGATGGCGCTCGAGGCGTCGTCAGCCCAGGTGGCGGCGTAGAGACCGCCTTCGGGATGGGGCTCCAGGCCCAGGGCGGTGATCCAATCGGCAGCCGGCATGGGCTCAGTGTGCCAATGTCTGCCCATCCGTTCGGGGCTTAAGGATGGGAGCTGGGGCTGCCGACATGACGGGGGTGCCCGGTAAATCTCTGGAGCAGCGAATGCTGGCCGGCGAACAGGCCTTCGGGCAAGCACTCGCGCCCTACGGCCGTCGCGGCTGGCGGATCCTGCATCACCGGCGGCTTCCCAGCTCACCCGCGGACATCGACCACCTGCTGGTTGGACCCCCAGGCGTCGTGGTAGCCGATTCCAAGAGCTACCCGGGCCGAATCAAGGTCTGCGACGACGGCCAGGTGCTGGTGGGCGGTCGACCGCGCGACCTCGAAATCGACAAGGTCGTCGGCTACGCCCGGGCGGTCGAGAATGCGACCTGGCAGCGTTTTCCGGGCACGCCGGTCATCCCGCTGATCTGCTTCACCCAGGATGTCGGGCTGACCGGCGCCATCCTGGCGCGCGGCGCTTACCTGACCCAGCTCGATCAGTTTCCGCAGTGGCTGCAGGATGCGCCGCAGGTGCTCAGCCCGCGACAGGTCTGGGAGCTGGGCGAACATCTGGAGACCGCTCACCCGAGCCGACCCGTCTCCAGCCAGGATCCTGAACCGACTCCGGAGGCGCTCGCCGGCACTCGACGCCGGTCATCGCGCCGAGCCTCGGTCTTCCTGCTCCGGCTGCTACTTCTAGCGCTGATGATGGCGTTTCTGTTCGGCTTCCTGCATCTGGTGGCAGCGAAAGCGGCTCATCATCCGGTGCCGCCGGCGACCCCGAAGCCCACAGTCGCGCCTTCGGCTACTTCTTCTCGTACGTGATCCCGGACTTTTCCAGGTCCCAGGTGTTGGGGGTCGCACCCTCCGCCCGCAATTCCCGCTTGAGTACCCGACCTACCGGGCTGCGCGGAAGCTCGTCGCGGAATTCGATGTAGCGCGGAAGCACGAAATACGGCAGCTGATCGACGCACCACATGAAGAGTTCGGGCTCGGTGAGTACGGCGCCCTGCTTCAGGATCGCCGTCACCTTCAGGTCGTCTTCGGACAGCTCGCTCGCGACCGCGTGCACCGCGACGTCGGCGAAGGCGCCGTGGCCCATCAGGATCCGCTCGACCTCGAAGCTGGCGATGTTTTCGCCGCGACGACGTAAGTAGTCGGCCTTGCGGTCCACGAAGTAGAGGTAGTCGTCCTCGTCGATCGTGCCGATGTCGCCGGTGTGGTACCACCAGTTACGGCTGGTCTCGACGGTGACTTCCGGCCGACCCCAGTAGCCCTCGAACATGGTGTGGGGCCGCTTGGGGCGGACCACGATTTCGCCCTGGGTGCCGCGGGCGAGCTCATTGTCGTCGTCGTCGAAGATCCGGACATCGAAGTACTCGGAATTGATGACGCCGGCGGCCCGGGGCCGATTGGGGACTCCCGGCGGCTGCCACGAAACGATGCTGGCCTCGGTGACGCCGTACGCGCCGCTAAAGGTGTTGATGCCGAAGCGGCCGCGGATGACGTCGTCCACTTCCGGGGGCAGGGGTGCAGCGCCCATCAGGCGCAGGCTCGTGTTGGCCTCCGGCGCTCCTGATTTGGGCATCTCCGGTCGGTCGACGTCGTGTGCCAGCAAGTAGGCCATGGTGCCCAGCGTCGAGATCATCGTGGCGCCGGTGCGGTTCATCTCGGGCCAGAAGTTGGACACCGAGAAGCGGCGGAAGATCGCCCCTCGCCCGCCGAAAATGAGCGTGCCCACCACGGCCGTCACGAGGGCGTTGAAGTGAAACATCGGCAGCGGCGTCCAGACCACGTCTTCGCTGGTGCGTTCCCAGCAGTAGCCGATCTGCTGCGCGAGGGTGCCGTGGTAGTTGTGCGTCAGCATGCAGCCCTTGGAAAGCCCAGTGGTGCCGCCGGTGTAGACGAAGGTCGCCAGCGCAGCAGGACGCACGCCGGCGGCTTCGACCGGGGCGGCGGCAAGCACGTCATCCCACACCTGTGAGCTCACGCCGGGCAGCGGGCGTGCGCCGCCGAGGCAGATGACGTGTTCCATCGTCGGGATGTCGGCACTGATGGCAGCGACCCGTTCGACCAGATCGTCGGCCACGATCAGGACGCGGGCTCCGGAATCGGACAGCTGGTGACGCAGGTATTCACCCTTGTAAGCGGTGTTGACCGGCACCGAGACGGCACCCAGCCAGATGGTCGCGAACCAGGCCAGCAGCATCTCCGGCGAGTTTTCCAGCAGCGTGGCCACCCGGTCGCCGGGCTTGACGCCGAGCTCTCGTAACGATCCGGCGAGCCTGCTGGCGGTGTCGACCACCTGGCGCACCGTCAGCTTGGTACCGCAGACGTCGAGGTATTCCGAGTCAGGATCGGAATCGAGGCGCGCCAGCAGCAGCTCGGTAACGGTCTGCTGCGGACCGGCCAACCAGACGTTGTCAGCCACAACGTCCACGACCGCACTCGCCGGGGCTCACGTTCAACACGTTTATCTTGTATCAAATCGGCCGCCGCCGGATGACCCGAGCGGCGCCAAAGGCCGCTCAGCCCCGCGCTAGCCGCAGGGTCACAGGAGTGGCGACTTCGGTGCTCGGACACGTGGCCGTCCGGGTGAGCGTGCCGGTCAGGCTCGGTGGAATCTTGGCTGGTGAGGTGAAGCCGGCCGGCGCGGTGAGCACGATCGAGTCGTCCTGGCAGGCGGTGTGCGAGGCCCCCGACAGTTGCGAGCCCTTGACGGTCAGCGCGAATTTCCCTCCGAAGCCGGAGTAGGTGCCTTTCGTGCATTCCGCCGAGCAGGTCACGCTGACGCTGGCGATGACGGTCTGGGTCGTGGCGGGGTCGCTCTTGGCGGGCGCGGATCGAAGGACCGCGGGCAGTTCGGCAGTCTCGGTGAAGGAGGCGCCGGCAATCGACGCGCTGCCCGTGACGGGTGCCGCGCTGGGAGCCGTGACGCCGTGCGGAGTGTTGGTGTCGACACCGGCCTTCTTGGGCGTCCCGGCGCTGGCCCACAGGATGGCGGCGGTTGCCAGCACGACCAGCAAGACCACGATGCCGCTCATGACAAAGAGCGTCTGGTTGGTCACGGGCCGTACGTCACCCGGCGCCCTGCGCTCGCCGACACCGGCCCGGACCTTCGGACCTTTCAGTGCCATGACGCTCGCACGGGAGGGGATGACGCGCTGCTCAAGGTCGGCACGTACACCAGCCTAGGCACACGCAGGTGTGTGGCGCTCAGAACCGGGTCGGGAGAGACCATCACCTGGCGCCGGGCTGGGGCTTACCCTGGACACAGAACCCATGGTCAGCTCCAGAAACTCGTCCGCACGCGTATCCGGCGTCGCCCAGTCGGGCTCAGCCGGGGCAAGCTCAAAGAATATGGATGTCGATTCCGCCGCCGACGGTGCTGTCGTGGGCCTGCGCCTGTGCGGGGTGCGGCGGACCTTCGGCGACATCGCGGCGGTGTCTGGAGTCGATCTCGAGGTGCCGCTCCACGGGCGGCTGGCCATCGTTGGCCCCAGCGGCTGCGGGAAGTCCACCCTGCTGGCCATGATCGGCGGACTCGATGAGCCCGACGAAGGATCGATCAGTGTGCTCGGCGCGCAGAGCGGGCAGGAGCGGCTGCGTCGATGCGCCTGGATGCCTCAGCGCGACCTGCTGCTTCCCTGGCGTGACGTGCTGGGCAATGCGGCGCTGGCGTTGGAGAATCAGGGGACTGGTCGTAAGGAGGCGCGCTCGAGAGTGGCTCACCTGGTCGAGCGCTTTGGGCTCGCCGGCTTTGAAGACCACCTGCCCCACCAGCTTTCCGGAGGGATGAAGCAGCGGGTGTCCTTTCTACGCACGCTGGTGGCCGGCAAGGAGGTGCTGCTGCTGGACGAGCCGTTCGGGGCGCTGGACTCCATCACCCGGGGCGACCTCCAGCAGTGGCTGCGCGGGGCGCTCGATGCGGAGCCTCGGACGACGGTTCTGGTCACCCATGACGTCGAGGAGGCGCTTTTGGTCGGTCGGCGGGTCGCCGTGATGTCGCCCCGCCCCGGCCGGATCGTGGCTGAGTTCGACGTCGATCTGCCGCCGCTCGCCAGCCGCCGGGCGCTGATCGGACACGCCGGCTTCGTCGAGCTGCGGGAGCGAATTCTCGAGCTGCTGGAGTCAGCGGCGTGACCACGACTGCCAGTCCGCCCAGCACCCAGCGGACCGCGCCGCCCTCGCCTTCGAGACGGCGCTCGACCCGCAAGACCCTGCGTCGTGCCCTGCCCACGATCGCGATCCTGCTATTCCTCGCGCTGCTCTGGGAAGCCTGCAGCCACTGGTTCGGGGTCCCCGACTACATCCTCCCGTCACTGGAGCGCATCTGGAGTACGGGCGTCGACCGCTGGTCGGACACCATTGCCAGTGCCACATGGGTGACGACGAAAGAAGTCGTGCTCGGCTTCTTGCTCGCCGTGGTCGCGGGCCTGTCGATCGCTTTTGTGCTGCACAGCTCGCGCATCGTGCGCAATGCCGTCTACCCGCTGCTGATCGGGTCACAGGCCATCCCCGTGGTGGTGATCGCGCCGGTGCTGGCGATCATTTTCGGCTACACGATCACGCCGAAGCTCATCGTCGTCGCGCTCGTGTGCTTCTTCCCGATCGTCGTGAGCACGCTCGACGGTCTCGCCGCCGTGGATCCAGAGCTGCTCCGGGTCATGCGGACGTTGGACGGCGACCGGTGGGCGACCTTCCGTCGCGTCGAGGCCCCGTCGGCGCTGCCGAACATCTTCTCCGGGATGCGGATCGCAGCAACGTATGCACCGATCGGCGCCGTTTTCGGCGAATACGCCGGCTCTACTAACGGGCTTGGTTACGTCATGGTCCAGGCCACCCCGCAACTGGAGACCGACCTGGTCTTCGTCGCGATCTTCTTCCTGACCGCCGAATCGATTCTGCTGTTCGTTGCCGTATCCGTACTCGAGCGAATGACCTGCCCTTGGGCACGGAAGGGGAAACGATGACGGCCTCGAGCCGCAGGCGTGCCCATGTGGGCGTGGCCGCCATTGCCGGCATCATGGCCGTGGCGTTGACGGTCGTAGGGTGTTCCTCGTCGGGAGGGGACTCCGGCAAGAAACTCGCGAGCACGACGCTGCTGCTCGACTGGTTTCCCAACCCTGACCACATCTCGCTGTACACGGCCAAGAAAGACGGCGACTTCGCTGCGGAGGGTCTCAACGTCACCTTTCAGGCGCCATCGAACGCCACTGACGCGCTCAAACTGGTGAGCCTCGGCCAGGTGCCGCTGGCGATCTCGTACGAGCCGAACATGATCACAGCAGCGGCCAAGGGCCTTGACGTCACCGCGGTGGCGGCGCTGGTCCCGACGCCGTTGGACACCTTGATTATTTCGGGTAAGAGCGGCGTCAAAGATCCCTCCGGCCTGGTGGGTAAATCCGTCGGCACGACTGGTGACCCGGTCGCCAACGCCATTTACGGTGCCGTCGTCAAGAAATTCGGCGTTACCGCAAGCGAGACGAAACTGGTGTCCGTCAACGAAGGCCTGATCCCGGCCATGGTGTCCAACCAGGTCGCCGCCATCATCGGCGGCTACCGCAATGTCGAGGCGATCCAGCTCAAGTTGCGAGGCCTTAACCCGCACGTCTACCGCGTGCAGGACTACGGCGTTCCCAACTACGACGAGCTCGTCGTCGTCGCCAACAAGACCAAGCTCAAGAATGACCCGGCTTATCGGACCACCATCCGGGAATTCCTGGCCGGTCTGGCCCGGGGGGATTCCAAGGCGCAGGCTGACCCGGCGGCGGCACTCGCCGCGATCACGCCGGCTGCCAAGGGATACACCGCCATTGAATTGCAGAAGATGGTGGAGGCGACCGCTCCACTGTTGAACAACCCCGCCGGATTCGGGGCCATGTCGATTACTGCCTGGCAGAGCTTCGCGGACTGGATGAAGTCCGAGGGGCTCATCGACAAATCGGTCGAAGCCTCGACCGTCGTGGACACCTCGTTGCTGCCCAAAGGCTGACGTGGACGCCGAAGCAGATGCGGACGCCGAGCGTCATCCGGCGTTCGTCCTGCACGACCACCGCAAGCCGCGGCCGCACTTCGATCTACGCCTTGAGGAAGCGGGCGTGCTGAGGTCGTGGGCGGTGCCGCGGGGGCTCCCGGATGAGCCAGGACAGAACCGGTTGGCCGTCGCCGTCGCCGATCACGACCTCGAGCACCGGTTTTATGAAGATGCCGACAAGTCGATCGCCGACGCCGGCTGGTGGGAAGAGCACGATCGCAATGAAAATCGGATTCTCTTCACACTGCATGGGCGTCGCGGGGCGCATCGATACGCGCTTATACACACTTCGCGCGATTGGTTGCTGCATTTCACGAAAGACCAGCCGTAAGTAAGGCGCGTGCCTAATGTGTCCGGAGTGGGCATCCCGCATCCGGACGTAGAAAAGGGGCCAATGAGGTCCGGCTTTCGCAGCCGCGCTGCAATCTTCGTGGGCGCATTGGTGCTTTCGGTTTCACTCGCCGGCTGCGGGTCGAGCGCTCCCGATCTTTCCAGCGACAAGGGTCCGACGCCCGGCGTGCCCACGAACCTTCCGACCGTTACCGAGCGGCCGGTCGACACCGCCCCCACTACTGCCCAGTTCCAGGCGGCCCTGCTAACGACCACCCAGATGAACAGGTTGCGCATCGGCACGTTTACGGGTAGCCCGGTCGGCGACACCACCACGCCCAGTGGCTGCGCCGCAGTCGATGTCTTTGCGAACGCCGTCAAAACCGCTCATGCGAAGGTCGGCATCAATTTTCAGGATCAGAGCGATCAGCTGTCGGCCCAAGAGCAAATCATCCTGATTCCGAATACGTCCGACGTCCTGTTCGGGGCGTTGAAAGACGGCGTCAATTCATGCCGCACTCTCACCGGCGATGGATCGGCGTTGGGCCTTCAGGTCCTCGACGACCCTGAGGTGGATGGGGCCGACGAGACGCTTGCGCTGCAGGCCAGCAGCACCGTCGCCGGCAAGGCGATCACGGTGAACGTTGAGCTGGCGCGCTTCGACGACACCGTGCTCTGGCTGACATACGGAGGTCCGCTGACGACCAGCCAGGCGAACCGGGCGATGAACGCCTTCTTCAGCGCCGCGCTGTCGAAGGGGCTGACCGTCCTCACGTCGTGACTTCGGCCCTCACTTCTTGAGGCGCCTGCTGCCGCCGTGCCAGTCCTCCTGGATCCCGACCTCTTCCTCGGTCACGCCAAGCGCCCGCAGCTGGGGCAGCTCACGCAGGCTGCGCTTCAGCTCGGCGAATCCCGGGAAGCTTGCGAGCCCGATGACGTGATCCCACAGCTCAACCGCTTGCTTCGGGGTGGGAAGTCGGCTGATGACGGGTCCAAAGAACGCCACGCCGTCCGGCGGCTGGAAGTGCAGGATCGGCGTCCCGACGTCTTTTCCGGTCAAGGTGAGAGCTTCATGTGTCTCACTGCGTAACAAATCGTCCCAGATGGGAGTTTCCAATGCGTGAGTCAACGTCGACGGAAGCCCGGCCGCCTCCAAGGCGGGCTCGAGGACCTCGAGTCTGGCCGGGTCGCCCCAGGGCCGCTGCTGATCCCAGAGCTGCGTTCCGAGCGCCTCGTAGCACGCTCCCACCGCTTCTCGACCGAAATCATGACGGACTTGAGCGCAGACCCGCAGCAGTTTGAATCCGCCGAGGTGAAGCGATCTGTACTCCGGCGGAAACTGCGAGTCGTAGTCGACTTTTTCGTTCACCACCCGCAGCGCGATAAAGCGCCAGTCGACGTCATAGGCCCGCTCGCGGGCAACCATCCGAACCCACTTGCTCGTCATCCAGGCGAACGGGCAGATGGGGTCGAAGTAGAAGTTCAGCTGGCTGTCACTCACGAGGTCGAGCCTAGTGGCGCTCATCACGACTTTCGGGGTGCGCAAATGTGCAGTGGCAACGGTTCGGAGTGCGACGATCACGTCGCGTTACTAGGTAAGACACGTCGTCCATCGTCGGGAGACAGTCACTTGAGGTCAGCAACACGGTTCGGCAGTGCGGCAACGGCGTTTCGTCGGCGCAAGACCCTGGCGATCGCTGCCGGTGCGGCGGTCGTGGCCTTTGCGGCCCCGGCGTGTGCCGTAGCCACACCGCAGAACCTGCATTGCGGCGCCCACCTGACGACGAACGCTCACCTGACCGCGGATCTGGCCTGCCCGCTCGGCAACGGCATCACGCTCGACGGTCCGGTCACCCTCGACCTCGGGGGCCACAAGCTCATCGGGGGCGGCGTCGCCATTTCGGGGTCGATCGGGGTGACCGGCTACCTCGGCGGCACCTCCTCCGTCGTCAACGGACAGATCCAGGGCTGGGAGACCGGCCTCAGCGAAAACAACTTTGGCTCCGGTCAGGCGGGCGGGCGCCTGCGCCTGGACAACGTGACCGTCACCGGCAACGCCACCGGCGCGGACGTCGAAGAGGTTGCTTTCTCCGTCTTCAATTCCAGGTTTCTGCACAACACCCAGGGTCTGTTCGGCTTCTTTGGACGGATTGACGTTCATGGGTCGACGTTCGTCGGTGACGGCGCCATCAACGGCGGCGGCGGAAACATGACGATCGACCTGACGAGCCTGGACGGGACGGCCAGCAAGGAACCGCCGGCCACGTGCAGCGAGTCGGGATTGAGTGTCACCCGAAGCACCATCAAGAATTACGCGTTTCCCGCCGGCGGGTTCGAGTGCAACGGAGTGATCCTCACCGGCAACACCTTCAGCGGAAACCCGCTGGCCTTTCAGTCCACCGGCGACCTCATCACCCCACCCGTCAAGGTCACCGACGGCGAGCAGATCACCGGCAACACGTTCACGGGCAACGGGGTCGCCGTGGAAAGCGGCGTGAGCGGTCGCATCGCCAACAACACCTTCGCCAACAACACGACCGGCCTGATCACCACCTCGAATTCGGTACTGATCACCGGCAACACCTTCACCCACAACACGAGCAGCGGAATGCACAACACCACCGGCGTGGGCACCCGCATCGGCAACAACACCGGCGAATTCAACGGCCGGTGGGCCATCTTCGCGCCCGGGGCTCAAGACCTCGGCGGCAACGTCGCCTTCAAGAACGGCAGGACGCCGCCATGCGTGGGCGTCGCGTGCAGCACGCTCGTTTCCTGACCGCCTCGAGCCTGCTGCCGGTAGCCTGACGCTAGGACGCAGCCGAGACCGCTGCGTTCACCGCTGCCACGAACGCATCTCGGGCTCGCGTGTTCGACGGGGAGCGATTGCGCTTCCAGGGACCGACCAGGATCCCGAATTCCACGGTGGCTGCCGAGGTAGTGATGCGCATTCCAGGCGGCTTGTAGATGCTCGCCCGGCGGCCAGGAGCCGCCGCCACTATTTCGGCGACGGGCAACATGACCGTGCCCGACTGCTGGACGAGATGCTGGGTCTCCGGCGGCAGGGTGGGATCTGGCGTCACCGGCCAGAATCCTGCGGTCAGCATCTCTCGCAGCGCGGTGAAGCGCCACGGAGAAAAGATCAGCCGCCGGTCGGTGAGGGCGAGTTCACCACCGGTCTCTGGGGTCTTCGCGAACTGGTGGTCGATGAGAAGCTCGCCGTCGCGTAGGTGAATGTGTTTCATCCGCGGGGTGGGGTCTTTGTGAATCAGCACCTCTAGCCGCGCACGGCTCAGCTCCTCGAGCCGCTGCAGGCGACTTCCTTCTGGCATGGGTGGCGTTCAAACTCCTCTGCGCACTGCTGGCCCGGACCCGACGCAAATCTTGCCGATCGTAAGACGGCGACCAGGGGATGCCTCGGCTGCCACGCGTGGCGTGCGACATGTCAGCCCAGCGGCGGGCCGGAACCCGCTGACGGGATGGCGGTGACGGCCGGATGAGACTCGCGTTCTATGCTGCCGCGCATGGCTATGCCGACAGACATCGACATCATCGATCTGGGGATCGGGTTCCCCTTCACGAGCGTGGAGGAGAAGAAGGCGACCTACGACTTCTTCCGCCCACTCTTGAAAGACGCCCAGAGCGCGAAGGACTTCGAGTTTCCCGCGCAGTACATGTTCAAGGGCGTCCCGGACATCGTGGAGCCTGGCACCGACACCATCTTGTGGACCCTCGACAAGATGGACGAATTCGGGATCAGGGTCGGCAAGATCGGTCTGTCGCCCACCGGAATCGAGGCCAAGCGCCGCTTTCCGGATCGCTTCGTGCTGAACGCGTCGTGCAACCCGAACGAGGGGGTCGAGGCCATCCGCAAACTGGCGCGGGCCAAGGCCGAGCACGACATCGTCTCCGCCATGGTCTTTCCGAGCGGGCAGGTGCCGCAGGTCGACCTGAACGACAAGAAGATGTATCCGATCTACGCCAAGTGCGTCGAGCTCGACATTCCCATCTGCGTCAACGGCGGCATCGTCGGCCCACGTATGCCGAGCTCACCACAAAAAGTCGAGCGCTTCGACGAGGTCTGCTACGACTTTCCCGACCTCACGATCGTGATGATGCACGGCGGTGAGCCGTGGACCGAGCTGGCCGTCAAGCTGATGCTCAAGTGGCCCGGCCTGCACTACATGACGAGCGCGTTCGCTCCCAAGCACTACCCGAAGGCGATCATCAATTACGCCAACACTCGCGGCGCCGACAAGATCATGTACTGCGGCTACTTCCCCGCGGGCCTGACGCTCGAGCGCCAGTTCACGGACATGCCCAACGTCCCTTTCAAAGACGAGGTGTGGCCGAAGTTTCTCCGCGATAACGCCCTTCGCGTCTTCAAGATCAACGAAGCGATCGGGGCAGCAACGTCAGCGGCCTGACGCTCACCTTTTGGCTGCTAGCTCTCGGCGGTTAGCTGACCTGGCTCGCGTCGCGTAGGTCGATCAGCCGGATCCGGCGTGGATTGGCCAGCGGTGCGGCCGGGATGGCGCGGGTGGCAGTGGTGCGGTGGTGGCTGAGTCGCTGGATCGGTAAGGCGGCTCCCGGGCCGTCGCCGACCAGCTGCGCCGCATCGGACGCGGGCTGCCCCTCGTGGTGCCGGCTTACCGAATCTGTTGCTGTCATGACTTCCCCCTGCCAGAAAGAACCGCCTGACGACCCCGCCAGTGACGGTGAGCGTGAGGGCAACACCAATACTTTCTGTGACGAAAGCCGCTCGCGGGGACTGTTCATGCAGTTTTGGGACTTCTGCGCAAGGTGTCAGCCCACCCAGTGGCACGGCCATGGGCACATTTGGCCATGGCGGGTGTCGTTCCGTCTTGGTGACAGGGCGCCGGGAGCTTTCGCGGCTATGTCGTATAACACCAGCTGAACAGCTACATCGGCAGGGCCATTTGCCGAGCTTGGGGGCTGCCGTTCGGAGACTAGGCGGGTAGGCCGAACGGGGGATAAGAACCACGGAGTCGCAACGGCATGTGGACGGTATAAAGACGGGCTCTCCGCTGTGCCGAAGCAATGGAGGTGAACGCCAAGGACACGAAGAGTAGCGAAGCACTGAGCTCCAGCTCGCCGCTTGCTGGCACCGGAACGGCCCTCGGTCGCCGGGTCAGGGTGATGGTGAGCTTGGCCGTCCTGGCCACCGCCGGCCTGGCTGTGACGTCCTGCACTCCCGCTCAGATCGTGAGCCTCGGACACAAAACCAAGCAGTCGACGGGCAAGCCGAAGCCGACTCCCAAGCCGACCCCGAAACCGAGCCCCAAACCGACGATTAACCCCGTCGCGATCTCGCTGGCAAATCCGAGCTCGAACACCGGGTCGGGCAGCACATCCACTCCGACTCCCACACCGACTCCGACTTCAGACCCGACGTCTACTCCGACTCCCACCCCGACGCTCGACCCCGACCCCGACCCCGACTCCGACTCCGACTCCGACTCCGACTCCGACACCCACACCGACGCCGACCTCGACGCCCAGCAGTGGCGGCTCGGAGCCGAACGCCGCCAACACCGGAGTTCCGACCGGAACCCATCTGACGGTGCACCAGGGCGACATCATCATCACGACTCCCGGGACCGTGATCGACAGCCTCGATGTCTACGGATTCATCAAGGTCCGGGCGGCGAACGTCACCATCGAGAACAGCTACATCCACGGCGGGGTGGCCACCGCGAACACCGGCCTCATCGACGCGATGAGCGCCGCGGCCGTGAACACGACCGTGCTGAACAACACGCTGGTGCCCGACCACCCGTCAGTCTGGATCGACGGAGTCTTCGGCCATGACATGACGGTCAAGGGCAACGAGATGTACAACGTCGTCGACGGCATCGGGATTTTCAAGACTGGGCTCTCGGCTACCGGCAACGTGAACGCCGACATCGAGGGCAACTACGTCCACGACCTGGCCTACCTCTCGCCCGACCCCAACCACCCGGACAACCACACTCACAATGACGGTGTCCAGATCCAGGGCGGCGGCAACATCAAGCTGATCGGCAACACGCTGGACTGCCTGGCAGGCACCGCGTCAAACCTGACCTCGCCCTACTACCCGGCCGCGACCGGCCAGGCGATTGCCCTCACGCCGAACGTGTCAGCCATTCATGACACGGTCATCGACCACAACTGGCTCGACGGCGGCGCGCAGAGCATTGGCGGCACGACCGCCCAGGGCCTGGGTTCGGGGATCGTCATCAGCAACAACCAGTTCGGTCACCTGCAGTGGCCCATCAACCGCAACGGCACCAAGATCCGGTGGGCCATCGTCCTTCCCACCGCGCCGATCACTTTCACCGGAAACGTCTACGCGGACAGCGGCGCCCCGGCCCTCATCTACCGCGGCACCCCGTAAGTAATCGAACGCCATTCAGCCCGCCGACCAGACCAGCTCCCTGCGCGCCGCCGGCGCAGGGAGCGGTTTGCGTTCAGGCGGATGTGCGCTCATCGGGCCCGGGTTCGTGAGACGCTGGACCGAGAAGTGTCCGTCTCCATTGTCGCCGATGCCCAATTGAATAGGACGGTAGCCATGCTTTCCATGAGCAAGTACAGCCAGGAATACATCAACGAATGTCGCTCGAGCATTGAGCTACAGGTATTTGCGTACAAAGAAATGGTGAGCATTGCGACGGATCTCGGAGGTACGCGTGAGGCGCGGCTTGACTCCGCCATCGCGGCCTTTGAACCGATGTTTCTCAACAATCTGATGCTGGCCCTGGACAACTATTTCGCGGAGCCGCAGTCGGACGATTGAAAAGAAGGACGGCAACCCCCTGAATGAGGTGCGGGTGCTGTGCTATTCGGTGATGAACAACAACGGCATCATGATCTCGGACAAGACGATCAAGCTGGATCCGTCGCGGACGCTGCTGAAGTATCACGTCGGCGACAAGATCAAGCTGAACGTCGGCGACTTCCTCTTCCTGGCCAAGGCGTTCTTCACGGAGATCGAAAACAAGTATCTGTAGCTGGGAAGATGCTGGGTGGCCCGGGCCTGCTTGGGGAGGCGGCCGATCACTGCGAGGTAGGGCGAAATAACGCTGAGCGACAACTCAGTCATTTGACTTTCACGAAATCAAGGCAGATGTCCCCTTTTCGGGCGGCGGCACCGCCATGAGAGCCTCATTTGCGACGCATTCCGTCAACGCTTCAGGGTTACCCACGGGTAGGTAACCGATCCGTCATTGTTGCCGCGGATGAGGTAAATATTGACCTATGGATTGGGGTCGCCGCAGCCGTCGTTTGGGACGAGTGCCCGTAGAACTCGAACAGGCACTTCGTTCTGTGCCGGGCGCAGCTGACGCCTGGGACTGGACCCCGATCGATGTGCGCCGCCGCTACGCCAGGTATGTGGCGGAAGCTTGGTTCGCCCCTTCGAGGTTCTACCGCGCCAGCTCGACTGCGATGTGGGCGGCGACCGGTCAGCTGGCCGAGATGACCCGGCGCATCGACTGGCGCAAGTCGGTCGCCTAAGGCTGACGGTGACGCGCCGAGTCCACCACGTCTTGGATGGCCTCCGGCGTTCGGGCTATGACGGCGCGTCCGTCATCGAGCACGACGATCGGCCGCTGGATGAGCTTCGGGATTGGCCACCATCGCAGCGATCCACCTGCCGCGATCATGGGGCCACGACCGGATGCCCAGCTCCTTGGCCACCGGCTCGCTCAGCCGGGCAATCTCCCAGGGCTGCATCCCGAGCTTGTGCAGCACCGCGGACAGCTCCTGCTCGGTGGGCAGGTCATCGAGGTAGCGACGCTGGGGCACATCCAGGCCGGCTGCTGCGAGCTCCTGGCCGGCGATACGGCACTTTGAGCAGGATGGGTTGAACCAGATCTCCATTCCGCTCATCCTGCCGGGCGCCTGCGGCCGGGAACGCCCGGCCCCGGATTCCTCCGCGGAAGACCGGATTCTTCCGCGGAAGAATCGGCAAGGGACGGGTGGGCTACCGGGCCGCAGCCGATTTCGGCTGCAGCGGGACGCGCTGGATGCGTCCGACGGTGTGGCCCGGAGCGGTGCCGCCGCGCTGGTTCATGTCCAGCGTCGAGCGTCCGCCCGCCTGCCACGCGGCAGCGGCCGGTCGTCTCGGGTCATCACGGCCCTGACTGAGCCAGTAGATCGTCGACACCTCGGCGTCGGCCAATCGCAAGCAGTCCTGGATCGCGAGCAAATCGCTGGAAAGAGCTGCTGACTTGCCGTCGTGTCGGCGCGATAAACCGATCTGCCCCTTGTAGATTTCAGCGCCTTGATGCTCGTCAAGCAGGCGCTGGACGTGGGTCAAGATGTTCCTGACTTCGCTGAAATCAATCTTCATGGGAGTCGCTTCGCTATCGCCGTGTCGGATGGATGGGGGCCGTGGGCGGGTCGGCCTTGGTCTAAACGCTAGGTCGCGCTTAAGAGCGCTGGTAGCGCCGAACGGAGCAATCCAGTGTCTGGGAGTTCTCATTAAGTCCAAATAATCCCTATTGCGCGGCCAGCTGCGGCCGATGGCTGGGATAGCTGCGGGCGGGGGTCTGCGGCGTCGAGGGGGAAAAACATTTTGCGAAAGCTGCTGCAGTGGCCGAAGTGGTCGGGGCTCAGCCGCTCGTCGGTCGCGCTGTTCGGGTTAATCGTGGCGTTCGCCGCAGTGGCGACGGCTTGTGACCCGACTCCGCCGCCGCCCCTTACCGCCTCGGTGGCTCAGAATTGGCAGCCTGCCGGTTCGGTCTGGATCAAGCTTTCGCGTCCCGTCAGCGCCCTGAATACCGACGGGGTGACTATCACTGAGCGGGACAGCGGCATCGTCGTCCCGGCCTCATTGCTGTGCAAGAACGGCGCCAACGATGTGCCCTGCAGCGCCCCCCGGATCAACGGGTTCTGGATCCTGCCGACGCACGCGTTCACGCTTGGCCAGTACTACCGAGTCACTTTCGCCACGCGATTCCTGATCTCGAATCAGCCTCCGATCGCGGGCAACGGCGTCTTTCGGGCCGGGCCCCGCGTGGAGGACCAGTCGTCCGCTCCGGCCTACAGCTGGCACACGGGACTGTCCACAGGTGCGCTGGGCGGTTCCTACACCGACGAATCGGCAAGTGAGGCACACGCCGCGCTGGCGTTCAACGGCAGCTGGGTCAGGGTCTGGACCATCACCGGCGCCTCGCACGGACTGATGGACGTCTACGTCGACCAGGTGCTGCGCACGACCTTCAACGACTACTCCCCAACGACGCGCTACCGGGTGCCGGTGACCGTCAGCGGGCTTGCCGCCGGGCCGCATCGGCTGGACGTGGTGGTCCGCGGAGCCAAGGGCAGCAGCGCGGCTACCGGCACGGATGTCGTACTTGATGGCGTCTCCTCTGCAGGTGGCACCCTCGTGACCCCCGCTTTCGAGTACGGCTGGGGCAACAACGCCGCCACGAATTTCTCGCAGGGCTGGACGTCGTCGTCACAGACCACCGGGGCCGTCGCCAGCATCCAGTTCCGCGGCACGGCCATCCAGGTCGGAATGCTGCGCGGGCCCTACAGCGGCATCTACCGCGCCTACGTGGATGGCCGGGCCGTGGGCGAATTCAGCGAAGGATCGACCTCGAGCTTCGGCATCTTCAACCGCACATTCACGGCGTCGGGCGATGTGGTGCACCGGCTTGACCTGCTCGCCCTGGGCAGACACACCAAGTGGTCCATCGCCGGCCTGGTCGCCGTGGACTACTGGCAGATCCCGAACACCTTGCCGGGAGCGGCGTTACACGCGCTGACTCCCGCGCAGCAGGGCTGGAGCCGTACCCAATACCTCCCGAGCGGCGTCCCGGCACCTCCAACCGCCACCGCGCCCCCGGCGGCTGACACCTCCGGAGTGAAGCGATGAGCCTGTCCAAGCGGGCCCGCCGCATCAGCGCGTTCGTCTCTGCCGTCGTCCTGGCGGCAGCCGGGGTCACCCTGACGCAGGCGGGACCGGCGCAGGCCTCCTGCTCGTCGCTGACCAACAAGTCGATCTCCGGCACGCTCAGCGGTGAGGACGGGCGGGCGGTCAACGCGCTGGTCGGCTTCACCTACGTCGATGAGCTCGGTTATCGCCTGGACATCCGCGGCTGCCGGCTGCCGGGTGACGCGTACGGCCGCGTCTTCACCATGAATTCGGGCCTGCCGGCCACCGGCGCGGCTCAGACGTCGGACACCAGCAACCAGTTCTGGGTCGACCACATCCCCGCCGACGTCAAAGAGGTGTGGGTCGAGACCTACCCCAAGGCCCCGAACGGTGTGACGAACTACAGCCGCTACGCCGGCGTCTACGCCCCGCATCTGATCCCCGGCCGAACCGGCGTTAACCTGCACTTCCCGGTGAGCTGCGCCAACGGTGGTCACACCGGTGCCATCGTCGGCACGTTCTTCGTGGCCGGTCATCAGGTCACCCCGTCCTGGATCGGATTCTGGGGTGAGCAGGGAGTTCCGCAGATGGGCTACGGCATCGCCGCCGGAGTCGCCGGCGGCTTCACCAGCCCACCGCTGCCCAACGGCCAGACCTACCAGGTCGTCGTGACCTGGAATGGT
The DNA here is from genome assembly GCA_963839015.1 of uncultured Actinomycetota bacterium. Taxonomy (GTDB): domain Bacteria; phylum Actinomycetota; class Actinomycetes; order Frankiales; family Frankiaceae; genus DATAZK01. The sequence continues at coordinate 170,769 of CAWITL010000010.1, forward strand.
CAGACGTTTCGTCAGCACGCCGTCCAGGTCGACGCCTGCCGAACCACCTTCGTTCGCATCAACGGCTAGCCCGGTTGGCTAGTGTCACGAGACCAGGCAACGTGAGGTCATCGATGACAGCTGAAGACACCGTCACCCATCTGCGCACCTGCCCGCTCTGCGAGGCGATGTGCGGGCTGGAGATTACGACCAGGGGTGAGCAGGTCGTCAGCGTGCGCGGCGACTCCGACGATGTCTGGAGCAAGGGTTACCTGTGCCCCAAAGGTGCTGCGCTGGCGAGCCTGCACCATGATCCGGACCGGTTGAAGGCGCCCATGGTCCGCGACGGCGAGCAGTGGCGCGAGGTTTCGTGGGACGAGGCGTTCGCCCGCTGCGAAGAGCTGCTACGTCCGATCGTCGACGAGTACGGCATTGCCGCCGTGACCGCCTACATCGGCAATCCGGCGGTCCACAACTACTCGCTGAGCCGCTATACCGGCGCCGTCGCCGGGATTCCCCGCATGCCCGTCATCTGGTCGGCAGGCACCGTCGACCAATGGCCCAAGAACCTTGCCTGCGCGCAGCTTTTCGGCAACGCATGGAGCATCCCGATCCCGGATCTGCAACGCACTGATCTCTTCGTGGTGATGGGAGCAAACCCGCACGCCTCACAGGGATCGCTGCTGTCGTGCCCGGACATCATGGGTGAGATCAAGCGGATCCGGGAGCGCGGCGGGCGCACCATCGTCATCGATCCGCGGCGCACGGGCACGGCCGAGCGTGCCGACGAGTGGATCCCGATCATCCCGGGCACCGACGCGGCGCTGCTGCTGGCTGTCGTGAACGTCCTTGCTGGGGAGGGGCTGATCTCGCTCGGGTCGCTGACGGGCCGGGTACGGGGAATCGATGAGGTCTGCGCCGCTGCCCGGGACTTCACTCCCGAGCTGGTTTCCGAGACCTGCGGGGTGCCTGCCGAACGCATCCGCGAACTGGCCCGCGAACTCGCTGCGACCCCGCGTGCCGTGGTGTACGGCCGAATCGGCTTGTGCAACCAGGAGTTTGGCACGCTTGCCTCCTGGGCGGTCGACGTCGTCAACGTCCTGACGGGGCATCTGGACGTCGAAGGCGGCGCCATGTTTCCCACCACGGCGATCGCGACCATTTCCCAGACGGCTCGCCGCCGTGGTCCGGTCAAGACGGCCCGATGGCACACCCGCGTGCGTCAGGCGCCCGAGGTATTGGGCCAGGCGCCGTTGTCCTGCCTCGCTGAGGAGATCTCGACGCCGGGGGAGGGCAGGGTTCGGGCGCTGATCACCATGGCCGGCAATCCGGCTCTGTCGGCGCCTGACGCCGGCCGGCTCGAGGAAGCGCTGCCGATGCTCGATGCGATGATCAGCGTCGACAATTGGCTCAACGAGACCTCACGTCACGCGCACGTCATCCTTCCGGGCTTGTCAGGCTCTGGAGCAGCCGCACTGCGATGAAGCTCTCTGGGGGTTCGCCGTCCGAAGTGCCGCCCGCTGGTCGCCGGCGATCTTCCCCCGCGAGGACCGGCCGCAGGAGTGGGAGATCCTGATCCGACTCGGCGCCATCCTGTCCGGAGTGCCCGCGGCTGAGGTCGATGTCGCTGCCTACGACGACATCCTGTTCGCCGAGCGCGCGGCCCGGCACGGCGTGGTCGCCGCGGACGTCATGGATAAGACCTCGCTGCGGGGTCCGGACCGCATCGCCGACCTCACGATTCGAGTGAGTCCCTGGGGCGACGGCTACGGCGAGCATCCGGGTGGACTCACCCTCGAGTCACTGATGAACGACTACCCGCACGGCGTGGACTTCGGGCCCATGGTCCCCAAGATCGATCAGGTGCTGCGGACAGCGTCAGGCGACGTGGAACTCGCCCACGACAACATTCTCGGTGACCTCCCGCGGCTCAAAGCGCGTATCGCCGCCGCGCGCCCGGGGCTGGTGCTGATCGGCCGCCGGCACGTGCGCTCCAACAACTCCTGGATGCACAACGTCGACGTCCTGATGAAGGGCAGGAGCCAGTGCACGCTCATCGTGCATCCTGACGACGCAACGGCTCTCGATCTCGTGCAGGGCGCTGCTGCCCGGGTCACCTCGGAGGCCGGCTCGGTCGAGGCGGTGGTGCAGGTGAGCGATGAAATCACCCGCGGGGTGGTCAGCCTGCCGCACGGATGGGGTCACGACCGGCCGGGCACTCGGCTCTCGGTGGCGCGCCAGCACGCGGGCACCAACAGCAACCTGCTGGCCCCCGGCCATCTCGTCGACGTGCCATCGGGTAACGCCGCTGTCAACGGGATCCCGGTTGAGGTCGTCCCGGCCTGAGCAGCTTTGGCGGAAATAGCCACACAGTCATCGACCGCCCCGGCGTGTCACGCGCGACGCGCCGGATCTGAAGATCATCCGCAAAACTCTGTGGCTGTTTCTGCAGCTGCCCCGCGGCGGCGGTCGGGGGACTGGCGGCGTCGACCGGAACCTGGCGGCCGCCCCGAAAAAGCGAAGCGATGGCGGCGATCACCGAGAGCACGGCAGCCGCGGCGAAGACAATCGTCAGCCCGTTGTGGAACGGCCCGGTGAGCAGGCTGGGGAAGAATTCCTTGCCGGTCAGGAGATGCTGGCTGCTCGCCGGCAGAGTCGCAAGCGTGCCGCTGGGTTCCAGCAGGTGCTGGATCGGGTTGATGCCGAGAATCGCCGCAAACAGCGATGAGACCGGTGGCAGGTTGCCGATCTGAGCGGCGACGTGGTGCGGCACGCCGTGCTGGTAGAGCCCGTTCGTCAAAGTCTTGGGCAGGCTGCTCGCCAACCCGATGATCATGAGCGAGAAAAAGACCCCGATTGATAGCGATGTGCCCGAATTCTGGAAGGTCGAGCGCATCCCGGATGCCACCCCGCGGTACTTGGCCGGGACGCTGCTCATGATCCCTGCCGAGTTGGGGGCGCTGAACATGCCTGATCCGATCCCGTTGAGCAGGATCAGGAAAGCGAACGCCCCGTACGAGAAGTCGATGGGCAGCAGCATCATGCCGATGAAGCTGCCGGCGCACAGCAGCATCCCGGCGGTGGCGAAGCCGCGGGCGCCGAACCGGTCCGAAAGGGTCCCGGAGATCGGGCCGGATATCAGGAAGCCGAACGTCAACGGCAGCAGGAAGATGCCCGCCCACAAAGGGGTATTCGCGTAGTCGTAGCCGTGCAGCGGAAGCCAGATTCCCTGCAGCCAGATGATGAGGATGAACTGCAGTCCGCCGCGGGCGATCGCCGCTGCCAAGCCGGCGACGTTGCCGGCGGTGAAGGCTTTGATCCGAAAGAGGCTCAGCTGAAAGAGCGGATCGGCCACCCGGGTCTCGATCAACGCGAAGATGCCGAGCAGCACCGCGCCGAGGATGAGCATTGCGATCACCTCAGGATTGGTCCACCCCATCGCATGCCCGTTGTAGGGGTGGATGCCGTTGGTGATCGCGATCAGGATCAGGCCCAGGCCGAGGGCAAAGGTGACGTTGCCCCACCAGTCGATACGTCCCGGGTGGCGCTCGCCGTTGTCACGAAGCTTGCGGTAGGCCCACACGGTGCCGAAGACGCCGACCGGCACGTTGACCCAGAAGACGGCGCGCCAGTCGATGGCGGCCAAGATCCCGCCCGCCGCGAGCCCGATGAACTGACCGGCAAGCGCGGCGACCTGATTGATGCCGAGCGCGAAACCGCGCCGATCGGCGGGAAAGGCGTCGGTCAGGATGGCGGCAGAATTCGCCGTCAGCATCGAGCCGCCGAGCGCCTGGAGTACCCGCCACCCGATCAGCCACATCGCGCCCTGGCTCCCTGTGAACGGATCGAACGACAGCAGGATCGAGGCGAAGGTGAAGACGGCGAAGCCGCCGTTGTAGATCCTCACGCGGCCGAACATGTCGCCGAGGCGGCCGAGCGTCACGACGAAAATGGCCTGGACGAGCCGGTAACCCATGATCATCCAGAGCAGGTAGCTCACGTTGCCCGGGGCCAGGGGGTCGAGATCGATGCCGCGAAATATCGCGGGTAAGGCAATGAGAACGATCGAGCCGTCCAACGCGGACATGAAGACGGCGAGGGTGGTGTTCGACAGCGCCACCCACTGGTAGCGCTGCGTCAGCCGGTCCGCCGCCGTCACAGCTTCTGGGCCAGCCGCTCCAGGAGCGGCGCGACCGCCGCCAGCTGGCTGAGTTCGGCCGGGGTGAAGCCGTCCGCCAGCGCCTTGCTCATCTGTCCGGCCCGCGCGCTCCGCCTGCTGCGCAGCACCTGTCGCCCGGCTTTGGTGACTGACAGGACCACCCGCCGGCCGTCATTGGGGTCGGGGTTGCGTTCGATCAGCCCGCGCGCCTCCAGCGCGCTCAGCGTCGCGCCCATGGACTGCGCGCTGATCTGCTCTTGCCGGGCGAGTGCCGCAGAGGTGGTGGGGCCGCCATGGTCCAGCCGGGAAAGCGCGGAACGCTCCGGGAGGGTGAGGTCGCCGTCCACCTGCAGCTGGCGGACCCGCCGTACCAGCAGCCGGACGCTGGACAGGAGCGCTTCGGCGACGCGGTCGATCTCCGGATTCCTGGCCATACCCTAAGGCTAGCTTATAAGTCTGGCCTTAGGGTATGGATCTTGCGTCTTGTGCCTCAGAGCCCGGCGGCCTCAGCAAACACGCGGAGTTCGCGCTCGATGTCGGGCCCGCTCGGCGCGTACATGATCTCGGTGGTGCCTGCTGCCTCCGCCTCGGCGATCTTGGCGCGAATGCCGTCGGCCTCCGCCACCCAGCCCAGGCCGACAACCCCTTCGCCGGCCGCGTCGACGAGGATCCGGTCGAGGTCGGTGACGGTGGTGGCATGTCCTTCGTGGACGGCGAGGTGGCGCTGTCCCTCGGGCCTGACCGACTCCAGCTTCGCGCGCCATTCGGCCCCGCCGGGGAAGCCATCGACGGCCTGCGGGCTTGCCTCCCACGCTCCGTGAGCCAAGATTGCATACCAGGGTCCAGCAGCGTCCTGAACACGGCGTGACGTAATCGCCTCGCCCTTGTCGAGCACCGTGCCGACGACCAATTGGGCACTCCAGTCAAAGCCGCCCATCCCGAAGCCGACCGTCATGATGCCGTCGGCGACCTCGCGCGTGAGTGCTTGCCCCTTCGGTCCCAGCGCGCTGAACAGGATTGGCACGTCGATCGGCCGGGCCGGGGCGAACCGTGGCAGCTGGCACATCTGGACGGCTTCACCGTCGACCTCGACCACGTCACCACGGAGTAGACCGCGAAGCTGGCGTAAATAGTCACCGGTCTCCGCGAGCGTCAAGGCGTTCTTGCCCAGCGTCCACCGGGCAGTGGCGCCAGTGCCAAAGCCGCAGGCGAGGCGTCCAGGGGCCGCGGCTTCGATGGCAGCGATCGCTGCGGCCGTCGCGACGACCCCGCGCAGGCTCGGGACGAGTACGGCGGTGCCCAGCCCGATGCGTTCGGTGTTCTCCGCAATCCGGGCGAGCGCCACCCAGATGTCGAGATAGATGGCCGGGGAGTCATAGAGCCAGGCCCGCTCGTAGCCGAGCTGCTCCGCGAGCTTGGCGTGCTCGACCACATCGAGAGAGGGCACGAGCCCACAGGAAATCTGCATTCGCATGGCTATCACGAGCGACAGCTCGGCGGTGACCTTGGGTCGTCAGATCACGCTTCGCGTCTTGGCGGACGCCTGCTGGAGCAGCGCAGAGGCTGCAGCCTGGGCGGATGTCGGAGTCGCGAGCCCGCCGTACACCATTGTCACCAGACTGTCGCCGAACCGGGCCACGGTGATTTCGATGGTGAGTGCGTGCCCTGAGGTGGTACCGGCCATCTGCATGGCGAAGGTGTCGTCGCTATGGGGTACGGAAGGCGCCGGCAAGACGGTCACAGCTACCTTGTCGCCGTCGAGTGTGAGGCTGTGGCAGGAGGCGGCGGACCTCTTCAGGCCGGCCACGGCAGTGGCTGCCTTGCCCGGCAGGTAGTCCAGGGACTCGTCCGCCACGTTGCCCAACGAGGTGTCGGTGAACGTCCTTTCCGCCGACGAGGTCGAATCAGTGCTGGGGTCTGGGGCGTTGCCGACGTCCTTGCAGTCGTCGCTGTTGTCGCCACTGCCGTCATCACTGAGTGGCCCGACGGTGAAGCGGCCTCCCGTGGTCGCGTCGACCTCATTGACGGTCAGCAGCACGCTCGTCAAGGCCGCACTCGTCGGCGGTGGCTTGGGGTGATGGTCGCCGGTCAAGGCCAGCGGGACGACTGTCGCGATGACCACTACGGCAGCGACGCCACCGGCAACCATGGCGTAGAAACGCTTGCCCCGGCCGGGTGGACGGTGGCCCGGGTAGTTGGCATAGCGGGTCTGCGGCTGCCCGGGGGCGGAGTAGACCGGCTGGGGGGCGTACTGCTGCTGTGCGTAGCCCTGCGGCGGGTATTGCTGCGGTGCGTACTGCTGGGCCCCTGACGGATCGGCGGAGGCGAAGGCGGGCTGCGGTGCTGGCTGGGCTTGCGGGAGCGGCATGGTCGAGTTCGTCCACCCCTGACCGTCCCAGAAGCGCAGCTGCGCCGTGCCAGCCGGATCGGGATACCAGCCGGTAACGGGTGCCATGAGTCGGATGTCGACAGGAGTGTCAACCTGCTTGAGGTTGCCGACTGGGAATTTCACATTTTGCAAACATCCTGGCCTGGTCGCCGGAGCAAGCCAGAATGGTCGCATCCTTCCAGTGGTCGGATTCGGCGATGATCGGTTGGGGAGCGGACGTGGGCGGATGGTTTCACCACCGGATCCTGGAGACGGGTCGCCTGCCGCTCTTTTGCTTCTTCATCGCCTTCCTCGTCACCTTCATCTTCATCCGGGTCTCGGTGCGCCTGATCCGGGCCGAGGTGAAGTGGTGGCCCGGAAATGTGACTCCCGGCGGCCTACACATCCATCACGCCGTCTTCGGTGTGGTGCTCATGGTGATCGGGGGACTGGCCGGGCTCGCCGTACCCAATACCCCGCTTCCCCTGCCCACCACGTTCGCGGTGATCTTCGGCATCGGCACGGCACTGGTGCTGGACGAGTTCGCGCTGATCCTGCATCTGGACGACGTCTACTGGTCGAGTGAGGGTCGGCTCTCCGTCGATGCGATCTTCGTCGCTGTCGGCGTCACGGGCATGCTGCTGCTCGGGGTAACACCCTCGATCGCCACCGACGTCAAGGGGGCTACTGCGTCGAACAGCAACGCCGGAGGCATCGCCGGCACAAGTGTCGCGGTGGCCGTGGACTTCGCGCTCGTCGCGATCACGTTGCTGAAGGGCAAGGTCTGGACCGGGCTCTTCGGACTCTTCCTTCCCATTCTTTCTGTCGTCGGCGCCATCCGCGTCGGTCGTCCTGCGTCGCCGTGGGCTCGCAAGTTCTACAAGGAGGGCCACCGCAAGGCCGAGAAATCCAGGCACCGGGAAATCCGAACTAGGCGGGCGGTCGTGAAGATCAAAAACCGGGTTCAAGATCTGCTCGCCGGCAGCCCAACCAGCACCATCGACCCAGCGACCGGCGATCACGTCATGTCCACCGAAGCCCCGGCTGCGGATGCCCCACTGCCCGATTCCCCGGCACCCGACGTCGAACGCGTGAATCAGCCCGGGGTTTAGGGCGCAAAGCGGTTTTGCGCGCATTCGGGTGAAAATGCCGTCCGGACGGCCGAACGGGTTACGGCATTGGGGTTAGCGAAATAGGCTCCCGGCATGCGTCGTCAATGCGGACTGCTCGCAGCTGTCGCTGTCCCGGTAGCGGTGATCAGCGGCTGCGGTGGATCGCCGAAGCTGACCCCGACTGCGGCGCAGATCGTCCCGACGCCGGCACACACGCTGTCGGTCGCCAACGCCGGCTTGCGGTTCACGATGCCCAACGAAGTCGGTAAGACGCTGCCGGTGGCGCAGGCCGACCTGCAGCGCGTTTCAGGAAATCCGCTTTACTTCACCACCACATCCGACGCGCGCGGGCAAAACCGCTATCCCATCGTGGCGTCGTCGTGGAAGGTGTGCAGCACGAGTGTGAAAGCCGGCCAGACGGTCGACGCCAGCACCACGACCGTCGACATCGCACTGGTCAAGACGACCGAGCAGTGCCCCTGATCAGGCCTGCCCCGGCTCGTCTTTGGCACTGTTGTCCTGGGCGCTTTCGGCTGCCGGCAGGCTCGGCTCGGAAGTTGGCGTACTCCACAGGACCATCAATCCGATCATGCTGATCAGCGCGACCAACATGATGGCGAGCCCACCGCCGCCACCGAGGCTCGCGCCGGCAAGGGCAATCACGATCAGCAGCACGAAAAGCGCCAGCAGCGCAGGCGCACCGATTGTCCCCTCGCGCCAACGCTGAGCCTGGCTGGGACTCTCCGGCTCTGCCGTCTCGGTCATCGGGCCATTGTTCAGCGCCTTGATGAGAAATACCGGTATGACGCCCTTCAGATGGGTTCAGACACCCACCGGGCCGTGTCCTGAACCACCCAGACCTTCGTGCCGGGCAGCACGCCCATCAGTGCCCGCGTCAACGCCTTGACGTCGACCGCGAACAGGTCAGGCCGGCTCAGCAGAAACACTTCTTCGGTCGCGTCAGTGGTGGTGGCCCGTCGCGCCGCCGTGATACCGAAGCCGCGCAAGGCCTTGCGTACGGCTTTGCGGGCGGCCCGATCCACCGGCGCACCTTATAAGCTCTCGCCCGGCTAGAGGACGCCGTTGGCGTTAGCCGCGGCCTGCTGCAGCAGCTTGGCGGCAATCAGGTTCAGGTCTTGCGGTGCCTTGGTTCCGCCGTAGTTGATGGTGATGACGGTGTCGCCGAAACGGGCCTGCATGGTGTCAAAAACCATCGGGGTGCCCGAAATGGTGCCGGACTGCTGAATGGCCAATACCTGGTCGCTGCCCTTGACCGAAAGGCCGGGCAGGAACGTGACGTTTGCTGCGTCGCCGGCACCGTCTTTGTAGCTGGGGCACTGTTCGAACGCGGATTGGGACGCGGTCAGCAATGCCGCTGCCTTGCGCGGGAGGTAGGCGATGTCCTCGTCCACCTCCAAACCCGCTTGCTTGCTGACGAAGCTCTGGTCGGCATCTGCGACCTGAGCTGCGGACTCGGCTTTTTGGACGTTGTTGAGCGGGACGCAGTTCGACGTGTCGTTGGTGCCGTCATCGGAGTTGTCGTCGGAGCTGTTGTCGACGGTGAACGGGAGCGTGGTGGTCCCACTGACGTCGGCGACCGGCAGCAACACGCCTTTCAGCGCGGCCGTCGTCGGTGGGGCATGGTGGCTGCCCCCCGAGGTGAGCGGGATGACGACCGCAACTGCGACAGCCACCACCACCGCACCGGCGATGATTCCGTAGAAGCCCTTGCCCCGCTTCGGTGCGCGGTGTGAGGGTGACCCGCCCGAAGGCGCCCACCCCTGCTGCGGCGCATTGGGCTGAGACGAGTACGGCTGGGTGACGGGCGCCGGTGCGGTCGCGGTCGTCCAATTCTGACCGTCCCAGAAGCGCAGTTGCGGCATGCCCGCAGGGTCTGGATACCAGCCGTCGACAGGAGCCATGACTCCGTTTCGACAGCCCACCCCGGACGCTTGAGGTTCGGAGGGCCGCTCACGTGGACCAGGCCGCTCGGAGTTGCTCGCCGTCGAGCCAGCTCTGGAGCAGGGCGTATTCACCTCGCTCGTCGACCCTCAGGTAAGCGACCAGCCCCTGCCAGCGGCCGTCCAGCTTTCGCCACTCGAGGAGGAGCCCGGGGCGGCGAGCCCCCGCCTCGCTGACCCAGCAGTGGCAGGCGCCGGTAGGAGACCTGGCTTTGCCGGCGAGCGCGCTGCGTTCGGCCAGACTGGGGCCGCGCCGTCCGGAGCCCATCCCGCCCGCCATCCGGACAGCTTGCCACAACCGCGAACACATGTTCGAATTCGGTTTGCGGACCGGCGCGACAGGGTTTCGGCCGCTGAACGGACGACCTTCAAGGGTGGCCGGTCGGGTGTCGAGAAACGACGCATGTCAGTCGTTTCCGGTTGGTATCCCGATCCCGCCGGCATGCCTCAGCTGCGTTTTTGGGATGGTCAGACCTGGACGACCGCGACCGCGCCGTCACCGGTCATGGCACCTCTTCCGCCGGTCTATCAGGGCTATGAGTCGCCTCCTGAGCCGCCATCGAGCGGGCCAGGGCGGGGACGGGCTTTCTACTCAGTCATCGCTGGGGTGGCAGTGATCGCAGTCACCGCAGCGGTGATCATCGGTGTCACGACGGGCACGCATCACACGTCGTCAGCGGTGCCCAATGTGGCGACGCCGGAGCAGCTCAACGGTCAGTACGACGCCGCCGCAAAGTCGGATGTCCGTAACGCCTCAACCGCCGAAGAGTCGTACTTCACCAACAACGACGCCTACACGACCAACACGGGTGGCGCCCCTGGAAGCGCGACGGGGCTGCTGACCGGCTTCATCAAGTCGTCCGACACCGTGAGCGTGACGTTCACCGTGTTCAACGATCCCATGGGCTACCTGGTCGTGGCCGTGTCGAAGTCCGGCCGCGCCTTCTGCTTCAACAGCGAGAACTCCGCCGCGGGGGTCGTCGCGGGCAGCAGCTGCTAGCTCGATTTGCCGAGGCGCCCTGTTACTGAAAAAGACACACCTCGGCGCCCGGTTACGTCTTGATGCACCCATTTAGGGTGGTTTCAACGACGTTTGAAGTCCAAGGTGTGTCTTTTTCCGCAGGCACCCGGTGGTCGTCAGTCGATGCCGAAGCTGTTGATCTTCTCGGGATAGATGCGGATGAAGCCGTTGCCGAAGCCCGGCCCCAGCTCGGCGCCGCCGTCCGCGATGGCCTCGGCCCGGCCGCGAATCTCGAGCATTCGAGGGGTCCAGGGGTCGATGGTGACGAGATCGTCCACGACGATCGCCGCCCAGCCGTTGGCCATCACGTCGCGGTATTTCTTGGTGGTTGCGACGTGATGGCCACCAACGTCCACGGTGCCCAGTCCGGGGTTGAACCGAAACGACGTCGGCACGACATGGGGCTTGTTGTCGCTGCCCGCCGTGGCGATGCGTCCCAGCCGCTGGCTTGCGAGGTACTCGATCTGAGATGCGGTCAGTTGTTCCATGAACGCAGTAGATAACTTGAAGCCGGGTTCAAGTCCAGTCCCGCTCAGAAGAGCAGCAGCGTTTTGTGCACCGAGTACGACAGCCGCCCGCGGCAGTTCTGGCCGTCGGCTGCATGGGTGGTGGCGTTGTACTGGTAGCCGGCGTTGCTGGCCAGGTTTGCCCCATTGATCGGCTGCGGCGGGGCGAAGTCGTCGAAGTCCTTCTCCCACCACTGGACGCCGGGCGCAAGCAGGTTCTGTGACTGCCCAACCTGGTAGTACGTCCGGGCGAAGCTCGACACCGTGAACTCGTCGTTACCGGTGCTGGCGTAGCCCGAGTAGGCGCCGGTCACACCCGTGGGATCGCGCCATTGCAGCCCGATCTCGCTGTCGCCGATCCAGTCGCAGTCATCGAGCAACTGGAAGGTCAGCGGGCTGACACTGATGTTGTAGAGCGGTTCGACGACTGGCTGCCACGAGACGATGTAGGACTCGTCCTGGGTTGCGGAGACGTGCTCGGTCAGCGTGACCGTCAGTTGCCCGGTGTATTTGGCGCCGTTGTTGGACGGGAACTGGTAGTCCCACCGATTGCCGTAGGTGAACATGTACGGCTGGGTCTGATTGGGCACCGGGTAGGAAATGCTGATGTCGACCGGGTGAGTGACCGTCAGCCCGGCCGGCAGAGCGACGGAGCTGGAGACGCTCTTGATATTGAACTGAAGGGCATTGGCGACCGTCGACAGGTTCGGGGTCGGTGCGTCGTAATACCTGACGAGCACGGGCGCCTGATGCAGCAGGACGGGTGCGATCTGTCTGACACCGGCCTGCGCACCCGTGACTCCAAGAGTTGAAATGGCGACGGCGGCACCGACGATGGGGACGGCGATTCGGCGAAGGATTCTCATGACGGCTCCAGGGATGAGCGGCAAGGCCGCGTTGACGAACTGACACCCTTTAGATGCGCGAGAGCCGTCCAGAGTTCGCGCCGCCGCGAACTCGCTTCCGAACGCCTGGGCCGGGTGCATGTCGCGGTCGGCCGTTGGGCAGACTGAGCCCTGCTTGATCTGCTCCTGAGTCATACGAGAGGAAGCTGCCCGGATGGTCACCAGCCCGAAAGACGCCACTGCTGCCGTCGCCCATGCCAACACCGATCTGGTGGATGCGCTGCCGTTCGGCGATACCGCGGATTTCGATGCGGTGCAGCGCGGGTTCATGGGGGCGCGCACCCCCTCGGCCGTCACGACCATGGACGGGAAGGTGATCTGGGACAACGACACGTATTCGTTCCTGAGCGAGGACTGTCCGCCGACTGCTAACCCCAGTTTGTGGCGGCAGTCGGGGCTCGTCTCAGCTCAGGGGCTTTATGAAGTAACGCCGGGCGTCTACCAGATTCGCGGTTTTGACCTGTCGAACATGACGGTGATCGAAGGTAAGACCGGCGTCATCGTGATCGACCCACTGATCTCGGTCGAAACCGCTGCCGCCGCGCTATCGCTCTACCGCACGCATCGCGGCGAACGTGCCGTCACAGGAGTCATTTACACGCACTCCCACGTTGACCATTTCGGCGGCGTAAAGGGCGTGACCTCTCAGGAGGACGTCGACGCGGGCCGCTGCCCGATTATCGCCCCGATCGGCTTCCTCGAGCACGCCATCGAGGAGAACGTCTACGCGGGCACCGCGATGGCTCGCCGTGCCGCCTACATGTACGGAGCAGCGCTACCCGTGGGACCGCGTGGTGCCATCGGAGCCGGGCTGGGTCAGACCACGTCGACGGGGACCGTGACGCTCATCGTCCCGACCGTCGACATCACAGAGACCGGTCATGTCGAGGTCGTTGACGGTGTCCGCATCGAATTTCAGCTGACACCTGGCACGGAAGCCCCCGCCGAACTCAACTTCTTCCTGCCGGACATGGCCGCGCTGTGCATGGCCGAGAATGCGACGCACACCCTGCACAACCTGCTGACCCTGCGCGGAGCACTCGTCCGCGACCCGCATGTCTGGTCCAGCTACCTCACCGAGGCGATGAACATGTTCGCCTCCCGCGCCGATGTTCTCTTCGCCTCCCACCACTGGCCGACGTGGGGCCGGGAGAAGCTGACGGGCTTCCTGAGCGAACAGCGCGATCTCTACGGCTATTTGCATGATCAGACGTTGCGGATGATCAACCAGGGCTACACCGGACTGGAGATCGGCGAGCTCATCGAGCTGCCCCCGGCGCTGAGGAACGTGTGGCATTCCCACGGGTATTACGGGTCGGTCAGCCATAACGTGAAAGCCATCTATCAGCGCTACATGGGCTGGTTCGATGGCAACCCCGCGCATCTGTGGGAGCACCCTCCGGTCGAAGCCGCCAAGCGTCATGTCGAGTGCATGGGCGGAGCCGACGAAGTCCTCCGCAAAGCTCAGACCTACTTCGACGAAGGCGATTTCCGTTGGGCCGCGCAGCTGTTGAACTACGTCATCTTTGCCGACGCCGGCAACCAGCCGGCCAAGGCTTTGCAGGCTGACACGCTGGAGCAGCTCGGCTACGGCGCCGAGAACGGCACCTGGCGCAACTTCTTCCTCACCGGTGCTATGGAGCTGCGCGACGGGTCCATCGGAACCCCGACCACCGCCAACGCCCCCGACATCGCCTCCGCTCTGAGTGTCGAGCAACTGTTCGACAGCGTCGCGCTTCGGATCAACGGCCCAGCTGCCTGGGACGCCAAACTCACCATCGACTGGAACATCACGGACCACGGCACTCATCGGGCCACGATGAGCAATGGCGTCCTCATTCACTACGACACCCCGGCCGGTACCCCCGGAGCAGACACCACCGTCACCCTCACCAAACAGCAGACTCTCGGCTTGTTCGCCGGCGCTCTCGACCTCCAGCAACAGCTGGAATCCGGAGCCATCACGGTGGACGGCGATCCCACACTGATCGCCGCCCTCGCCGGTTATCTCGATAGCACAGATCCCGACTTCGAAATCGTCATGCCGTAGCGCGATCTGCGACGCGGGTCAGCCCCGTTCGATCCAGCTCATCTGCTGCGCGTTGTGGTGATCGCCGACGGCTTGGGGGAGGCTGGTGAGCCGGTCAACCTGCTCATCGGTCAGCTCGACGCCGTCCGCACCGACGTTTTCCTCAACACGGGAGACCCGTTTGGTGCCGGGGATCGGTGCCAGGTGCTCGCCTTGGGCCAGTATCCAGGCGAGGGCAACCTGTGCCGGCGTGGCGCCGATCTCGGCTGCGATAGCCACCACCTCGTCAGCGAGGCGAAGGTTGTGATCGAAGTTCTCGCCGGTGAAGCGCGGGTTGTTCTTGCGTCCGTCGTCATCGGACAGGTCCTGGGCCGAGCGGATCGTCCCGGTGAGGAAGCCGCGACCGAGCGGCGAGTAGGGCACGAAGCCGATGCCCAGTTCTCGCAGCAGGGGGAGCACTTCTGGCTCCTGCTCTCGGGTCCACAGCGAGTACTCCGACTGCAGCGCGGTGATCGGGTGGACGGCATGGGCTCGCCTGATCGTGCCGACCCAGGCTTCGGACAGGCCGATGTGGCGGATCTTTCCTTCGGCGATCAGATCGGCGAGGGCCCCAACCGTGTCTTCGATCGGCGTCTCGGGATCGACCCGGTGCTGGTAGTACAGATCGATGTGGTCGGTGTCGAGCCGCTTGAGGGAGCCCTCAACGGCGGTGCGAATGTTGGCCGGGCTGCTGTCGAGAGTGCCGAGGCCGCCGCCGGCGTGCGAGATCATGCCGAACTTCGTCGCCAGCACGACCTCCTCGCGGCGTCCCTTGATCGCGCGGCCGACGAGCTCTTCGTTGTGGAAGGGTCCGTAGACCTCGGCGGTGTCAACAAGGGTCACGCCGAGATCCAGCGCCCGGTGGATGGTGCGTATCGATTCAGCCTCGTCCGTCGCCGCGCCGTAGACGCCCGACATGCCCATCGCTCCCAGGCCGATGCGACCGACGTCCAGGGTTCCCAGTTGCGTGTGCTTCATCGCGTGGCTTCTTTCGGTCTCGAGGTAGCTCAGCAACAACGTTAGTGCTCACCGTGACGGCGGCAGCTCAGGGGACGTCGCAGCGAAGATCGTGATGAACCGTCCGCCCGGGATTGACGGTGACGGCAACGGGCTGGCCGCAGCTCGAACGCAGGACGTAGTCGCCCGGGCGAAGCGCAAACGAGAAGGCCCCATCGGGGCCGGTCACCGACGTGGCACCCAGGCCGCGTCCGTCGACGACCGTCACTTTCGTGGATCCGAAAGGTTGACCGTTCAAAGCCATTTGGCCATTGGGTTTGAGCGGGCCACCGTAGCCGCGGACCGTGCCCTTGATGACCCCCGAAACGGACGCGGGGGAGGTCGCCGCTGAGGGGCTCGCTCGGAGCGAGGACTGTGCGGCCGACGACGCCTGGCGGCAACCGCTCACGGCGCACACCGCGACTACGGCGATCACGGCCAGCGTCCAGCTGCGAAGGTTCACGCCGGGTATGACGCGCCAGACCATCCGAAGGTTGCGACTCCTTTACAGTCACGTCGGGTTCACGACGGCTCAAGGACAACGTGAAGCATGCCCCTCCACGCTCGAGCAGCTGCTGACCGACCTATGACCAACAACGACAGGGCGTAACGACGTGGAAGAGCTCTTGGTACGCAACGGCGACATTGATCTGCGGGTATCGGTGGACGGAGCAGGACCCGTGATCCTGTGCGTGCCCGGCTGGCCTGAGCTCGGGTCCTCGTGGCATCACCAACAGGCGCACTTCGCCGCGCGCGGCTACCGGGTCGCAACCCTGGATGTCCGTGGCTACGGCGGGAGCTCCGTGCCTCCGGAAGCCGAGCGGTACACACTGCGAGAGCTTGCGGGTGACGTCGCGGCGGTTGCGTCGGCGCTCGACGACGAGCCGATCGTGCTGTTCGGTCACGATTGGGGTGCCCCGATAGTGTGGAACGCCGCGATCCGGCATCCCGATCGGGTGCGCGCTGTCGCGGGGCTCAGCGTGCCGCACATTCCCGCCTCGCCGGTCTCGATGATCGATCTGCTGGACCAGATCTATGCCGGCAAGTTCTTCTACATGCTGCATTTTCAGGAGCCCGGCGTGGCGGAAGCCGAATTCGGTGTCGATCTTCGGGCGGCACTCAAACGCGTCTACTTCGCCTTGTCAGGGGAGGCGCCGCCGAACTTCGGGATGGCCGACGCGCCCCGCGGCGCAGCCTTCCTTCCGCTGCTGCCCGACCCGCCGGATGGCCCGCTCAGCTTCCTCTCCGATGACGACCTCGACGCGCTCACGAAAGCATTCGAACGCACCGGCATGACCGGCGCGTTCAACCGATATCGTGCCGCCGGCCTCGACGCGAAAGGGTCGGCCGCCATCGTCGGTGACAGTGTCGACCAGCCGTCCTGCTTCATCGCCGGTGAGCGTGATCCCGTAAGGGCAATGATCCCCGGTGGCGATCTGTATGCCGACCCGGGCGCCGGCTGTACCGACCTGCGTGGCGTCACCATCATCGATGGCATCGGTCATTGGGTTCATCAGGAGGCGCCTACCGAGGTCAACAAGGCGTTGGAAGACTTTCTGGACTCACTCTGAACGCAACGAGCCTGCCATTCGTGACTCCGGTTCTCATTCATGGAGCCGGCCATACCGGCTCCATCTGGGATGACACTCGCCGCGCAATGACGCATCCCTCACTGGTCGTTGACATCCCGGGTCGGCGGACTCGTCCGGCTGACATCACGACCGTGACGATCGACCAGGCGGCGGACTCGATCGCTGCTGACATCGCGGCGCAGGTCGACGCGGACGTAGTGCTGGTCGGTCATTCCGTTGCCGGCGTCGTACTCCCCGCTGTCACAGCGCGGCTGGGGTTGCGTGTCCGGCATCTGGTCTTCGTCGCGGGCATCACGGCTCAAGAAGGGGAGGTGCCGTCGGAGGAATTTCTGCCCGGACAGGCCGGACGAGTGGGTGAACGCTTGGCAGATTTTCGGCGGGACCATCGGGGTCAGACGCTGGAGGAATTGGATGCCCGGACCGGTCAGGCCGTCGACTCGCTGAACCTTTCCAGCCAGCGCATGTCATGGAAGGGTGTGCCGCCGCACGTCGGCCGCACGTTCATCCGCTGCCTGGACGATCCCATCCAGCCGCGTGCTCTGCAGGACCGGTTCATCGTCAATTGCGCCGCCGCTGAGGTGCTCGAGATCGGCAGTGGACACACCCCCGCCATCGATGCGCCGATAGAGCTTGCGGGTTTACTGGACGCCCTTGTGGACCGGATGCGGTGATTGCGCAGATTATTTCTTGGCTTTGGATTCGTTCAGGGTGACCGCGCTGCGGACCAGCGCCTTCAATGCCTGCTCGTCGATCTCCTCGCCCTCGTGGAAGTCGATGGCCCGGCGGGTGTTGCCTTCCAGGCTGGAATTGAAGAGCCCCGAGGGATCTGCCAGAGCCGCGCCCTTGAAGAAGGTCATTTTCACGACGCTCTTGTAGGTCTCGCCGGTGCAGACGATTCCGTCGTGCTCCCAGGTGGGAACGCCCCTCCACTTCCACTCTTCGACGATGTCCGGGTCGGATTCCTTGACCAGCGAACGGAGCTGGCTGAGCAGCTCGCCGCGCCAATCGCCCAGCTCTTTGATTCGGGCGTCGATCAACTGAGAGGGAGACTCGCTCTGGGTCATAGCTCATTCTCATCGTGAGTCCCCAGGCTCCGCCAGGCGGGTCCGGGCCAGGTGATCAAATGAGGTCTGTCTGACTGTCAGCGTGCCGGGCAACCAAGCGAGAAGGGTCAGCGTCATCTTGCGTATGACATGGCGTGCCGAAGCCGTAGCAGGACTGATCGGGGTGCTGACTCTGACCGGAGTCACGGCCTGCGGGAGCAGCTCCTCACCGTCGCCGTCGCCGGCCCCAAGTTCGGCAGCGAGCGCACCAGCGACATCCGGCGCTGGTCAGCCGGCGCCGCTGCCGTCGAATCTCGTCGCGGCTACCAGCGCGACCCTGGTGGGCCGTTGGGTCCCTTCTCCGATACGCACCTATCAGGGCACTGGCCCTTTCGTCAGCTTCACGGCAAACGGTGAGTGGACGGGATCTGACGGCTGCAACGGCCAAGCCGGCACCTGGACCGTAGGGGCGGGAGGGGCGTTTCATGCCACCTCGGGGCCAAGCACTCTCATCGGGTGCGAGGGTGAGCCGGTGGGCGCGTGGATGGTAGGTGCCCAGCGGGCCGGATTCAGCGGCTCGACGTTGGTCCTGCTCGACGCTTCCGGGGCCACCTTGGGTCGTCTCGTCAAGCCGTGACCTCGGCGGAGCGGCTCGTGGGAGGCGAGGATCGTCCTTGCCAGCCGAGAGTCGCGGTTTCGCGGGCGACACGCCGATGTGTGCCGGTGAAAGCGCGACTACGACGGGGCGCGGTGCAGCCCTGCGCGTCCGAGCCTCCTACTGGATCCGCCACCAGATTGTGCCACCACCTGATTGCCGGGAATGACCCATCCAGATCGTGGGAACACCTGTCGCGTGAAGCGGGCTTGGCTGTCGTGGCTGTTCATCACCCTGGCGGCAGCCTGCGTGGGGCTCGCGGTCGGATTCGGGGTGGCGCAACTGTCTGACGGCGCGGCTTGGATGACAGTTTTCGCCGTTGTGGCGGGCGTTGAGGCGGCGATCGTCTTCATTGCCGTCGCTTGGTTCTTCCGCCGCGAATCCTCCTCGTTGAACGCCCAAGAGGCGAGTCAGCGATGAACCCGGCGGGCGTCAGGCCCGCTTACTACTGGAGAAGTACGGGCGCTACGTTGCTTACATGACGAACACGTCACCGAAGATCGACGGCGTAGAGGCCACGTTCTGGCACATCGACGACATCGACTGGACCGAGGTGCAGCGCCAGCGCAACGCTGATGGCACGGTCTCCGTCGTGCGGGAGAAGTGGCCGATCATCCGGCCGGATTTCCTGTCGGCCTATGTGCACTACGAGCCGGGCATGGTCGTGCGTCGGCACGGCCACCGCAGCAACCACATCGTGTTCCTGCTCGCCGGCGGCGCCTGGATCGGCGGCGACTGGTACACCGCCGGAACTCATGTCCATGTGCCGCTCGGCGCTGCGTTCGGACCCATCATCGGCGGGCCGGAAGGCGCGACCTGTTGGGAGTTGAGCTTCGGCGAATTCGGGGGTTGGGGTGATCAGCCCGAGCTGTACGAACGCGAGATCCGGACGCGTGGAATCACGCTCCTGCCCGACCCGCCGATCGAGCTCGGTGACTGGTTTCGCGACCCGCGCGGCGACGTGGGAGCGGATCGGCCCACCCCGAAAGTCGAGGGCTTGCAGGAGGTCATCAAAGCGATGAACGACATCGCGTGGACCGAGGTCAAGCGGCAGCGCAACGCGGACGGTGCCATCGCCGTCGTCCGTGAGAAGTGGCCGATCGCCGAACCCGACTTCATGTCCGCGTACATCGAATACGGCCCCGGGATGATTACGCGTCGCCACGGGCACTTCGGTCATCACCTGGTGTGGGTGATTGCCGGCGGCGCCTGGTTCGGTGATCGCTGGTGCCCCGCCGGAACTCACATCGAGCTGCCTTTCGGCGCCGCTTTCGGACCGATTATCGCCGGCGAGCAAGGGACGTTCTTTCTCGAGCTCACCAATGGGGACTTCCGTTCCTGGGGCGACCAACCCGAGCTGTACGAGCAGGCCATCGCTGCCCGCGCTGTCACGCCGCTGCCCGACCCTCCGATCGAGCTCGGTGACTGGTTCGAGGACGCCCGTGGCTATTGGGCTCCGAAGGAGGATCGCGCAATCTCCTGACCAGATCGTGCTCACGCTGACGCCGCGACGGTGCCGGTCTTGAAACCCTTGAACGTGAGGTACAAGCCCAGGGAGAGCTCCCACACGGCGATGGGCAGCGCACAGAGTGTGCCGATGGCGGAGGTCTGAGCCCAGCCTCCGAAAATCGTGGCGGTGGCCGACATCAGGATGAGTGGGGCGCCAACGAGACCGATGATCGGGATGATCCGCGGCACGAGCCCTCCGCGGAACATCACTGAGGCGAGGAAGAGCGCGTTGATGCCGGCGATGAGGCCGGGCCCGACCAGGAACGTCCACTGTCGTATCGAGACCAGCGCCTCACCTGTGACGCGCAGCGAGTCGGCCTCGGCTCCCGTAGCACCAGCAAAGTGTGCCTTCAACGTCACGACGGACAGCATGCTCACCACGCCGACGAGGATCAGGGCGGCCTCGACGACCCGCGAAGTGACGAACCCGATGCCGGCGGTCCGGCTCACCCGCCGCGTGACGGGGTAGAGCGCGATGGCCGTCCCGATGCAGGCGGCTGCGGTGACCACTTCCAGCCACGAGCCCCACAGCACGGCGGTGTTGCTCCCGCGGCCACTGATGAATCCGGACGGGTCGTCGACGACGTTCTTGAACAGCTTCAGCTGCGGGATGGAGGCCAGGAACGTGATGAGGTACGCGACGCCGCCCGCGAGGGCGACCTTCCTGATCGGGGTCATCCTTGGCCGCGCAGGGCTGCCGCCGGCAGCCCGGACGGGAGTTGCGGGGGAGCTGGCGATGGTGGGTGTTGAGGTCGGCATGTGCGTTCTCCTTCTTGCTAAACGGTCAGTACGGGTCGGGGGTGGAGCGGGTCGCGCGGGGTTCGTCGAGCGGCTTGGAAATGACCGAGATCAGCGGCAGGCCGAGGTCGGCGATCAGGCGCAGGACGGCGTGCAGGGCGGCCTGGTCGGGGATGTAGCCGGCGAGAACTGTGGTGCCGTCGCCTGCCGCCGTGAGCGAGAGGCCGTCGAACCAGGCGTTCCAACGAGCGGTCAGGTGTCCTTTGATGGCAATCTCGTACTCGCCGGCGCCGTCACGACGGTCGGTCGGTACGTCGCCCATGTCGATCGCCTCCTGTTCGCTGCCGTCTGGTTTCGCTGAGCCGCGGTTGCGGTCGGCGTTGGGACTAGACGTGAAGCTAGGAAGCGATGTGATGAGTCGTCGTCATCACATGTGGTGAGCGAGGTGGTGAACTCTCGAGGCGGGCTAGCGGCCTGGCAGCAGGTCGAGCTCGATTGCTTGCCGTACGGCTGCCCGGCGGTTGTTCACCGCAAGCTTGCGAAAGATGTTGCGGCTGTGGGTGCGCAGTGTGTTCAGGGAGACGTGCAGGCGGCGGGCGATGTCCGGTCCGTCGAGGTCGGTGGCCAGCAACCGGAGCACATCAAGTTCCCGGGCACTGAGCGGCTCGATCAGCCCTTCGTTCATGGCCGGAAGCGGACGGCCGTTTCGGAGTGCGGCAGTCACGAGCCGGCGTGGGTAACCGGCGTCGGACTCCTGCCGGGCAAGGGCGTTCAGCAGGGCTGCCATGGGTGGGCCCTCGTCGGCGAAGATTCGTACGTAGCTCTCCGGCTGGGCAAGCGAGACGGCGCGCTGCAGCGTGACGAGCGCCGCCGCCATGTCCTTGCGCGCATGCTGGGTCAGTGCCTTCAGGATCAGGATCTCGATGACGCTGCCATCACGCCCGCCGCGTTCAGCGGCTGTCAGCAAACGTTCCAGTAGTGCGGCGGCCTCCTCAAGCGCCACTAGATCGCCTGCTGCGTCATGCCGGGCAAGGAGCAGGCGGGCGAGCGTCAGGTGCTCGTACTCCCGTAGATACGACAGTTGGTCGTCAAAGGACAGCCCTTGGGCGCGAGCCCATTCGCCGGCGTCACGCAGTTCGCCCCGGCGTATCTGCAGCCGTGCCCGCTGCGCGGGGACCGGTTGGACGTTGGGGGAGTAGTCGCCGTTGTAGACCCGTTCCGCTTCCTGGAGGAGGTTCAGTGCCCCGTCGAGGTCGCCTTCGGCCTGCCGGAGCCGGGCTTCGACAACCCGGCGGCGGTAAGGGTTTTGGGGCAGACCGTTGTACTCACCGAGCTGCTCTGCGGCGGCGAGCTGCTCGGCTGCACCTATGACGTCGTCGCGCTCGAGCAGCACGCCGGCGATTCCTACGTGCATGTCAGCGGTTCCCCGCAGGGGCTGGGGACCCGGGGCGGTCGCGGCCAGGTCGAGGGCCCGCTGGTAGGCGAGCAAGGCCTGACTGAGTTGGCCGTTCGTGCGATGGATGTCGCCGAGGGTGACGCTGCATCCCAGGACATCCGCGACGAAGCCGACGCCGGCCAAGCCGGCAATGGACGCCGAATAGGCGGCACTCGCTCCGGTCAGGTCACCCACCGTCCACGAGGCCAGCCCGCCGAGTGCGCCCGCCGCGGCGCGGACGAGGTCTCCGTCCGGCGGCGCCAGCGACAGTGCCGTCCGGGCATGGGTGACGGTGCCGTCCAGGTCGCCGCGCGACAAGGCGAGGGCGGCTCGGTAGAGGTCGACGGCGGCTGGCAGGGCTCGAAATCCCGCCTCGTCGACGACCACCACGCCCGGTGGCGGCCGGTCGGGCCAGGGACCGCCGGCGGGTCGGACGGATGCCTCGATGGCCGCCAGCCGCTCATCAACGGTGTCGAACTCTGATGCCTGCGCGAGCACACCGACGAACGCCACGGCGAGAACCGGCCTTTGGCGAACCGTCTCCGCGGGCAAGGCACGCACCCACCGGGCGAGCTCAGGCTCCCGGCGCTCACGTTGCATCGTCGGCATGGCCAGCTCCATGAGATCCGCGGCGCGGGAGAAGCCGTTGCCCGCCAGCGCATGTCGGACCGCGTCGCCCGGGTCACCATTGACCTGAAACCAGGCAGCCGCCCGCAGATGCAACTCAGGTAATCGGTCACCTTGCTGCTCTGCAAGGTGTGCGCGAAGGACGTCCGCGAACAGGTGGTGGTAGCGGTACCACTGCCTTCGGCCATCGAGCGGGACGAGGAAGAGGTTGGCGCGCTCGAGCTCCGCGAGTCGCCCAGCGCCCCCGGACAGGCCAGTGACGGCGTCGCACAGCGGGCCGGTGAGGCGGTCGAGAATGGACGTGGCAAGCAGGAAATCGCGGACATCGTCAGATTGGTGGGCCAGGACCTCGTCCGCCAGATAGTCGACGATGAAACGGTCGTCGCCGGCGAACCTGGCGACTGCCGCGCTGGGGTCATCGCGATCCTGTAATGACAGCCCGGCCAGCTGTAGCGCCGCGGCCCACCCTTCAGTACGGTCGGCCAGAATGGCGACGTCGGCGGGCGCCAGGGTCAGTCCCATTGGGCCGGCAAGGTAGCCGGCAGCCTCATCGACGGTGAAGCGCAGGTCAGCGGAGCGGACTTCGACCAGATCGCCTTGGGCGCGCAGCCGCGGCAACGCCAGCGGCGGGTCGACCCGGCTCGCGAGTACCAGATGGACATTCGACGGCAGATTGTCGAGCAGGTAGCCCAATCCGTCGTGGATCTCTCGGGCTTGGATGACGTGGTAATCGTCGAGGACGAGCAGGACCTCCCGACGCTGTGCCTGAAGGTCGTTCAGCAGGGTGGCCAGCGCCGCCTCGAGCGGCTGTGACGGCGCTATCAGGCCCAGCGCAGCCGCTCCCAGAGAGTCGTCCACTGCGGTCTGCAGTGCGGTGATGAGGTACGTCCAGAAGGTGGCAGGGTCGTTGTCGCGGGGATCGAGCGACACCCACGCCACGGCGGGCCCCGCACCGGTTGCCAGTTCAGCAAGCCACTGCGTCAGCAATGTCGTCTTGCCGAACCCGGCTGGCGCCGACACGACGGTCAGCCGCGATTGCGGGGTCCGGCCCAGCCGTTTCGACAGTCGGAGTCGCGGGACCGCCCCATCCCGGGTGCGCGGGGTGTGCAGCTTGGTCTCGAGCAGTGGGCCTGCCACGATTGCCCCGCTTCGTAGATTTCGCGTCACTGGTTGCGGCCGCCTCAAGAGGCACAGCAACGTCATTCTTACCGAACACGAAAAAGACACCTTGTCTTCATGTTCAGCCGCGCGTACGTTGACGGCGTCTCGCGTGCTCGGGCCTGCCCAGACCGTGCATCCTTCGCCGCTTGAAGTCACAAGCCGTCGCGCGAAATCGCGCAGGGTCCGAATACCGACCCAAAGGGGCGTACGGATGCCCGACCAGACCGACCACACCAGCCGTTATCCCGTCCGCGTGGACTCCTCGCTTGACCCGGCGCTTTCTCGCGGACTGTGGCTGGTCAAATGGCTGCTGTTGATCCCGCACTACGTCGTGCTGGTGTTCCTCTGGCTGGCTTTCGTGGTGGTCAGCATCATCGCGTTCTTCGCGATCTTGGCCACCGGGCGCTACCCCCGCCGGTTGTTTGACTTCAACCTCGGCGTCCTGCGCTGGACCTGGCGCGTCCACTACTACGGCTATGGCGCCCTGGGCACTGACCGCTACCCGCCCTTCACCCTTGCCGATGTGCCGGACTACCCGGCGCACCTGCACGTGCCTTACCCGGAACGACTCTCGCGCGGCCTGGTACTGGTGAAGTGGTGGCTACTGGCGATACCGCAATACCTCGTCCTCGCGGTCTTTGTCGGTGGCGGCCTCGGACTGAGCGCGCATGGGGGAAACGGCGACGGATGGGACAGCGGCTGGGGAGCTAGCGGGCTGGTCGGCCTGCTGGTGCTGATCGCCGGCGTGGTGCTGCTGTTCACCGGTCGTTACCCGATCTCGGTGTACGGCTTCGTGATCGGCATGGACCGATGGGCGCTTCGAGTGGCCGCCTACGTCTGTCTCATGACCGACGACTACCCACCCTTCCGGCTTGACCAGGGCGGGGACGATCCCGGTTCCGTAGCCGATGGAGATACGCCTCCGCCCTCGGCGCCGCCTGTCATGGGTACCTTGCCGCCGGCGGTTGCCACCGGTTGAGGGCGTCCATGTCGGAGGCGTCGATGGTGCCGAACTGCGATGAAGGGTGCAGTATCAAGGGGTGAAGTTCCAAGCTCTGCCCTGGTGGACCCGGGCGCTGGTCTACGCCCTTGTTTTCGGCATTCTCACTGCCCTGTTGGAGCCGTACAAGCCGCCTAACACGCCATTGCGCAATGGGCTGATCGCGGGCGTGGTGTTCTTCGTGCTCGTGGCGCCTGTGATGGGCTTGATGAGCCGCCGCCGAGCACGAAAGGCCGCGGCGGCCAACCCGGCTAATTCGGCAGTCACCTGAGGCCGGGCGTCGCGCGTGCGAATATCTCTGCGTGGCTAACCAACTGATCACCAGGGACAACCTCGGCGCGTGGGTGTTGAAGGTCGACCTCAAGACCTGGGATCTGCCGTCCTGGATGGCTGATGGCAACGACGCCCTCGAAGCCTGGAGCGTCACCGACGACGAACGGGCTCAGCTGATGGAGCCCGGAGACAAAGTCATTTTCTGGGTGTCCGGTGACGGCTCGCGAATGCCCAATGGGATCTGGGGTCTCGGGCACATCACGGGTGAACCCCACGACGCGCTACCCCTTGAACCCGGCGACGACCTCGGCTATTGGCTCGACGGCGAGGCGGCTGCGGACGCCACGAACGAGGTCTTGGTCGACATTCCCATGCTCGAGGTTCCGGTGACGGATGAGGATCTCAGGCGGGAAGGGATCGACGATCTCGAAGTCCAGGCAATGACCCAGGACTTGAATCCTTCCTGGGTGTCGATCGACGAGCTTCTGCGGATCGAGGGGCTGCTTCTCGGCTGGCCCGACACGCCTGACTTCTCCGAGGAAGTCACGGTGACCGGTCGCGGTGCCGGTTCGGGGGATCCCTACACGAACAAGATCGTCGAGGATGCTGCCCTACAGGCCGTGGCAGACGTGTACTCGGACGAGGGCTGGACCATCCTGGATGTCAGCATGGACACGGTCGGCTGGGATCTCACGGCCACGTCTCAGACCGGTGACGAGCTCAAGATTGAGGTCAAGGGCGTCAGTGGCGACAGGCCGCGGGTGTTTCTCACCGCCCATGAGCTCGCGGCGGCCCGCACGCAGACCGATTGGATCCTCGTGGTGGTCACCCGCGCCATCAGCAAACCCGAGACATGGGAGTTTTCCGCTCAAGACGCACTCGACGCGGCAGAGCCCTATGTCTACAAGGCCGATCTGACCGGAGAGTAAGGGCCGACCAAGGCGGCTAACGGGCCGGGCGTCAGGCCGGTTCGACTTCCACGCTGAGACTGTTCAGGCCACGCAGGAAAAAGGTCGGCAGGTAGTCGTAGTGGCGCTCGCCAGCCGGGCCGTGGGCTTTCTCGTCGATCCTGATGTCCGACGTCAGGTCAAGGAGACGGTTGATGGCCACTTTGCCTTCGGCCCTGGCCAGGTGGGCTCCGGCGCAGTGGTGGATGCCATGGCCGAAAGTCAGGTGGTTACGGGCATCCTGGCGCTCGGGGTCGAACGCGTTCGGGCTGGGGAATGCACGCGGGTCACGGTTGGCAGCTCCCGGCAGGAGCAGCAGGCTGCTGCCCGCGGGGATATCGACTCCCTCCAGCGTCGTGCGTCGCCGCGCCATCCGGAACTGGCTGCGTAGCGGACTTTCATAGCGCAGCGTCTCCTCGATGAAGCTGGGGATGCGCTCACGGTCCTGCCGCAGAAAGGCTTGTACGTCGGGACGCTCGGCGATGATGCGCAGGGCGAAGGACAGCAGGCGCACTGTCGTCTCCTGACCGCCGGCGAAGAGGTTCGCCGCCAGCAGCGCGACCTCCTGCACATCGGGGGTCGACCCATCGGGATATTTGGCGGTGGCCATCGCGGTCATGATGTCGTCGCGCGGCGCGCTGCGGCGATCCTCGATGTAGGAGGTGAAGCGTTCGTAGAGGAATTCGAGCGGCTTTTGGGCCAGCTCGGCGGACGGGTGCACCAGGTGGTCGCGAAAGAGTCCATGGTCTGCCTCTGGTACGCCCTCGAGGTCGGCGATCACCGACATGGTGAACGACTCGGCGAAGCCGTGGATGAACTCGCCGCCGCCTGCGGATAAGAACTCGTCGAGCTGGAGGTCAGCGAGGCGCCACATGAACTCCTCGTTCTCGCGCATCCGTCTCGGCGTGAGCAGGCGCATCATCAGGGCTCGGTGGGCGGTGTGCTTGGGAGGGTCGAAGGTCGGAAGCTGGTCGCTGAACGCCAGCTCGTCCCGGTAATGCTCGATGATGTCGCTGACGTCGTCGCCCTCGAACGGCACGGGGAACTTCTGGAACGGACCGCTCACGTTGTTGCAGGAGGAGAAGTTCGCCGGGTCGCCGTACACCCCGCGGGCCTCGTCGTAACCCGTCACCATGAAGACCCCGAAGTGGGGCTCCTGCCAGACCGGCGAGCGTTCTCGCAGCGCATCGAAGTAGGCGTACGGATCGTCCTGGACGGCCCTGTCCTTGAAGAAGTTGCGCTCCTCCAGATCGCTCACCACAAATCCTCTCGAGCTGCGATCAACCTTTGCGCCACCCTCATCGCGGTGGGACAGCGCGACGCTACACCGAGATATTCCGACGTCAAAGGATTATCGTGGTTCGAGCGCCTGAGGCGACAAGCGGGTGGCGTGCATTGCTAGCCAATCAACTCGATGGATCGAGGACGCGTGACCGACTTACTCACCGGCAAAGTCGCCGTCGTCACGGGGGCGGCCAGCGGCATCGGGCGAGCGATAGCCGAACTCTTCGCCGCTCACGGCGCCTCCGTCGTCATCGCTGACATCGATGGTGAGGCCGGCGAACAGGTGGCCGCATCACTGGGTCGCGAGGGTGCTTTCAAACGCACCGACGTCGCAGACCCGGACCAGGTGCAAGCGCTCATCGACTTCGCAGTCACCCGGTTCGGAGGGCTTCATGTGCTGTGTAACAACGCTGGCTACGCAGGCGCCCTCGGCTCTTTCCTGCGGGACGATTTCAGCGACTTCGACCGTGCGATGAAGGTGAACCTGCTCGCAACGATGGTGGGCACCCAGCGAGCCGCCCGGCATATGAAGGAGAACGGCGGCGGCTCCATCATCAATATTTCCTCGATCGGTGGAATCAACCCGGGCCCGGGAGTCACGTCCTACCGCGCGACGAAAGCTGCCCTGGTTCACCTGACCAAGTCAAATGCGGTCGAGCTCGGGCCATATCTGATCCGGGTGAATTGCATCGCGCCCGCTCATATCGCCACCGGCATGACGAAGTACGACATGGGGCCGGTGATCGCGTCCAGCCAGCCTTTACCCCGTCGCGGCCAACCCCTCGACGTGGCCTATGCCGCGCTGTATCTGGCCAGTGACTGGTCGGCGCAGGTCACCGGAGTGGTCCTGCCGGTCGATGGCGGCACCGCAGCCGGTCCGCCCCCTGCCGGGCGGGCGAAGGTGACCCAGCTCCCGGCCGCCGACGAGCCGGTCTAGGGCGTGCCGACGAGAGCCGGCGCGTCAGGCTCCTTCGCTGGCGACGTTGTCACCCTCTTCGGCTCGGATCTTGCCGATGAGACTGACGAGCAGCGCCGATTCGGCGGGCGATAGCGGAAGCGTCGAGAACAGGTTTTTGTTCAGCGTCTTCACCGCTTTGTCGAAGAGCCGCCGGCCGGCAGGTGTGATCTCAGCAAGCACCGTCCGGCCATCGCTCGGATGTGGAAACCGTCGAATCAAACCGCTGGCTTCCAGCCGGTCGACCGAGCTCGTCACGGTGCCCGGAGTGACCCAGAGGCTGGTGCCCACCTGTCCCAGTGAGAGCGGCCGACTGGATCGAAGGAGCCCCAACACCTGATAGCGGGCGAAAGTCAGGCCCATCGGTCGTAGCAGGGCGTTGGCCTTGTTGAGCAAGATCTGCCAGCCCCGCATGACCGAAATGACCACTCCCACACCCTCGGCCGAGTCTTCCCAGCCCTGCGCAAGCCAGTATCGGTGGGAGGCGTCGATGGGGTCGTACTCAAGCCGAGACATGGGCCCAATATATGAGGGCGGGGAGGGCTCAACCGGCGTGATGGGAGCTTCGTCCGGGACACTCATCACGGTGGGGTCGGAGCCTTCGCAGTGACGTTGCGCTCCTCGAGCGCGGCGATCTGAGCGGCGGAAAGCCCGGCGGATGCAAGCACTTCTCGGGTGTGCTCGCCTAGGAGCGGCGCGTGCCTGACGTGGAACGTCTCGGGTCCCGCGGAGAATCGCATCGGCATGGTGCTGTGTCTGGCGGTGCCGGTCAGGGGATGCCCGACGGGCTCAAAGAAGCCACGGAACCGGAGCTGGGCCAGCTCGCCCTGCTGATGTGGCTGCAAAACCTTCGCGACCGGAATCCCCAATTCCCACAGCTGCTCAAGGATCTCGTCGCTCGTACGCGCTCGGCACCAGGCCGCCAGGTGACCGTCGATGAGGTCGCATCGAAGCTTGCGAACGTCGGCGGCCAGCAGCGCCGGGTCCATGGCCCAAGGCGGCTGGCCGAGCGCGTCTCGAAGCGCCCTCCACTGCTCTTGCGTGGCCACCGCGATCGCGATCCACGCTTCGCCGTCGTCCTTCGTGGCGTAGAGGTTCTGCGGTGCGGCCGCCGGACCTCGGTTGCCGTCGCGGCCCAGCAGCGCGCCGTAGGCAGAGTGTTCGATGAACTGCTCGGCGGCGATGTTGGCGGCTGCATCGGCCATTGCGGCTTCGACCAACACGCCATGACCGGTCTGCCGGCGGTGTTCAAGTGCGATCAGGAGGCCGACGAGAGCGTGCAAACCGGCGTTGGGATCGCCCAGACAATAGGGGGAGAGCGGGTTCGCGTCGGGGTATCCGGTAAGCCAGGTCAGTCCGGAGACGTCTTCAATGACGAAGGCGAATGCGCCGTTATCGCGCCACGGTCCGATCAATCCGAATCCGGGCATGCGGACCATGACGATGTCTGGACGGATGGCTTTGACGCCTTCGTAGTCGAGTCCGAGCTGCTCCAGCACCCGCGGGGTGTAGTTCTCCACGACCACGTCGCAGGTCGCCAGCAGGTCGCGCAGTGCTTGCCGGCCGCCTTCGTCGGCCAGGTCGAGCGTGACGCTCTTTTTGTTGGTGTTCAGGCCGGAGAAGATGCCGGAGCGTTCCCACCACCGGTCTTCGGTGAAGGGCAGGCCCCCCAGCGCGCGCGTCCCGTCCAGCCGAGAAGGGGATTCGACGTGGATCACTTCCGCGCCCAGCATCGCGAGGATATGGGTGCACAGCGGCCCCGCCCAGAAGGCCGTCAGGTCAAGGACGCGAAGGCCAGCGAAGGGTAATTCGCGGGCAACTGCAGGGGAATCGAGCCCTGCTGCCAATGGCGTGCGTTGGAGTCGCTGGGTGAGGGTGTGTTCGCCGAGGAGCGGCGCCGGCTCGGGAGGTCGAAGCAGCTCCGGGGTGAACCGGTAGGGGTGCCCCGGCTGAAGGAAACCGTCACGCGGGTTCTTCACGAAGGCGCCGCGAGAACGAAACTGGTCGGTCACCGGAACGGTGGCACCGTTTCCGACCGGGGCGCAGGGAATGCGAAACGCCGTCGCCAGATCCATGATCTCTCCGACGGTGCGATCAGCTATCCACTCGTGAATGGCGGACCCGACAGGCGATCGGTTCGTGCGCAGCGACTCATCCTCGGCCCACTCCGGATGGCCGACCATGACGCAGAAGTCGAGCCATTGCTGCCCGGTGCCCGTACCCAGCCCGACAAAGCCGTCGCTGGCCGTCTCCACACCAGGTGTGGGCACCGAACGCACCGACCGGTAAGGCCGGCCGGCAGTGTCGAAGAAGCTGACCGGGTAGTAGGTCAGGCAGAGCGCGAGCACCTCAAGCATGGACACGTCAACGAGTTCGCCGTGGCCGCTTGCCAATCGGCGGGTACGCGCCGCCAGGGTGCCGATGGCGGCATAGACGCCGCTGAGCCATTCGCCGACCTGGCCTCCCACGAATACCGGTGGTCGTTCAGGTGCGCCGCGACCCAGCCCGACGATCCCGCCGGACCAGGCCTGCAGGGTGAATTCGGTCGCCGGCCGATCAGACCACGGTCCGTGCAGCCCGAAGGGGGAGATGGCCGTGAGGGTGAGGTGTGGATGGGCGCGCCGGAGCGCTGCAGGCGAGAGCGAGGGATGCGTCGCCAAACGGGAACCGGGTGACCACACCACCGCGTCCGCCGCCGCCAACAGCTCGGCGATGCCGGCCAGGTCAGCTGCACTGTCAGCGTCCGCAACGATGCTTCCCTTCGAGCACGCGAGAAAGCTGAACAAGGCTCCGTCCTGATCGGAGGGGATCGCGGCGCCCGAGGCTGACCACCCCCGAAGCGGGTCACCGCCCGGGTCTTCAGCCTTGAGCACGTCCGCGCCGGCATCGGCAAGCAGGCGGGTGCAATAGCCACCCGCGATTCCCGTGGAGAGGTCCACGACCAGGTAGCCGGTCAGAGGTGGCGAGGGCGATCCCGGCACCGCTACGGGGTCCAGAACGAGCTGTGGGTCAGCACCTCGGGCCCGGTGGCTGTGATGAGCACAGCCTCACTGGCGACGACCGAGCCGACGGCGGCGTCTTCAACGCGTCCCGTGACGAGGACGACGACGCCAGGGTCGAGCCGGCCGGCCGCGGCGGTCTCCGGAAGGTCCCTGACGACCACCGGATCGTCCAAGCCGAGCCCTAACCCACGTGCGACCGGTTCGGCCGGTAGCGCTTCTCCAGCGGCTTCATAGGCCGCCAGCAGCCCACTGGCCGGCGCCCCGGGCTGGCAGGCGTCAAGCAGCCGCAGCCACAGCTCGTCCCAACGCTGGTACAGGCTGCGCACGTTCGTCAGGCGGCCGTTCGGACTCTGCGCCGGCCACGTGCGGCCCACCTCGCCCGTGTAGCCGCCGGCGACGACGCCTGCGTTGAACGCGACCAGATCTGCGGGCTCAATCCGGTCGCCGTCCCGCCCGCTACTGTCATTGGTCCGCGCCGTGATCCGCACGACGTCTTGGGCTGCCGGGGTCGTCACTCCCAGCGAGGCGATGGCTTCCATGAAGAGGGCGACGAGGTCGCGGCGGCTCGCGCCAGGCCGCAGCTGTCCGACGGCGGCAGCGAGGCCGGCCTCGGCGACCGTAATGGCGCCCCGGATCGCTGCAATCTCCTCGGTGGTCTTGACCAACCTTGCCTGCCGCAGGGCAGGTTCCCCGTCCACCACCTCAGCACCCGGAAACGCTGTGGGCAGCAGCTTTGCGAATAGCGGAGACATCGCATCGGTGCCGACCCGGCGGGGCTGGTGCGCCGCACTGATCCGTTGCAGCATCGACACCAGGTTCATCGGATTCCACGTGATGCCGTAGAGGTGGTCGCGGGGGATTTCCGCTGGCACGCCCTCATCCCAGGTGCTCAACAGATGGATCTCACCCGAGCGAAGCAGCACGCAGCTGGGTCCAAAAGCACGCGCGCCGGCGTTCCACAGCAGTTGAGCGCCGGCCACGTAGCGGACGTTGGCCGGACGGCCGAGCACGAGCACGTCGAGGTCGTATTTGTCCATTGCCGCGATCGCCCGTTCGCGGCGAGCGAATCGAAGGGCCCGGTCGTCGGGCAATACCTCAGTGGCCATGAAGATCGTAAGGGTCATAGGGATAGTCGCTCAGATCGAGGCAGCCGTCTTCGGTGATCACGAAGACGTTCTCCGACCGGTAGCCGCTGTTTCCTTCGTCCCAGACGATGGGCTCGACCACGACGATCATGCCTTCGCGCAGGACCAACGTGGAGTCGAACTCGTCGCCGAGGTCGCTGCCGATGAAGGGCATCTCGGCGGCGTCAAGTCCGAGGCTGTGCGCCAGGTAGAAATGCGGCATCCAGGGCCGCTGCCCGCCGCAGACAGCCATCGCTGCGGAGGTCAGGTCGCCGCCGGTGACACCCGCGCGCATCACCGAGGTGACCGCATCGCTGATCTCCCGCCATCGCAGATATTGCTCCTGCTGGCGGGCCGAGGGTTCCCGTCCGACAACCCAGGTGCGGCCGAAGTCCGAGTGGTAGCCGCCGTACAAAATCCCGGAGTCGACCCAGAGCACATCACCTTCCGCGAGCTCGCGCTCGGTCGTCAGGAGCGGGCAGGGGATGTCTCCGTGCACCGTCCATGGCAGGTCTCCCCGCCGGTCAGGCATGACCTGCCAGATCGGGTCCAGACCGTTTGCCTCGGCCCCGAGTTCGAAGATGCGGTGGATGAACCGAGCGGTCAGATCAGTCTGCCGCTGGCCCGGGGCCAGGTGGGCCTGGACCTCGGCCATTGCCTGTTCGGTGATCCATAGCGAGTGACGGATCGATGCCAGCTCGTCCGGCGTCTTGACCAGCCGGGCCACGCCAATCGCCTCGCTCGCCGCTCGCGGCGGCCAATCGTGAAAGAGCAGCTCCCGGCCCCGATGCATGGCCGCCGTCAGGTCATCCACGCCGAGAGCGGCACCAAGCGTCACCAGACCCGCGAGGATCTTGGCGAATTTCTCCACGCCCTCGTCGAAGTCGAGATAGACGGGATCGTGAAGATGGTCGCGATCGAGCTGGAGGTCAGCCATCGCCGCGGGTGCCAGCCGCGCAAACAGGTGCGGCATCGGGTCGTCAGCCACCACGACGGCCACCGGGCGCTCGACGTTGGCCCGGCCGGCATCGGCCAGCGGCCAGGTCGCGCCGGTTGCGTAGCTCACGTTGCCGTTCACCAGCAGCACGAGCGCGTCGAATCCGGCATCTGCCATCGCTGCTCGCAGCCGCGCGTTGCGCTCGCAGTACATGCGCTTGACATCCGGCCGCTCGGGGATATCGATCGTGGTCCTCCTGCCATCAGCAAAGGCGTCCCGAAGTTCCCTTGCGTGAGTTGTGGCGTGAGGTTAGTTTGATGCCTTAATAGTGTCAATGACGCCCTCGGGACGCAGGTGGGCCAGCGGAATCCGTCGGAGAGAGGGCATCTTCATGCCCGTGTACAACCACACCGGTCTCGTGGTCAGCGACCTCGAGCGGTCCAGGCGTTTCTACGAGCACGTCCTCGGATTTCGGGTCTGGTACGAGGATTCGGTCCCGGATGGGGCCGTAGCGAAGCTGCTCGGACTCAGCCCGCCCCTTGGGGTCCAGACCTGCTATCTGACCCTCGACGGCTTCGTTCTCGAGCTCATCCATTTCAGCGCGCCCGAGGCGCAGGTGGCGCTGCGTGAGCGGACGATGGGTGAGGCCGGACTCAGCCACCTGTCGATGTCTGTCGACGACATCCGGGCGACTGCCGACCGAGCCGTCGAATGCGGCGGTGAGATCGTGGAGAGCTCTGACCTCGGCATGGCGCTGCTGGTTCGGGATCCGGACGGGCAGTTCCTCGAGCTCCTTTCGCTGGGATACCCCGATTCCCGGCCGCCCCGACCCAGCCGTTGAGACCAAGAGCGTGAGGCAGTCCTTGATCCAGCAGAGTCCGCTACGTCATGACGACCTCTTCCACTCCGGCATCGTCGTCGACGACCTCGAGGCTGCGAAGCAGGAGTTCGGCCAACTCCTGGGTGTGACGTGGCTCGAGGGGGGAGGCAAGGTTCGGATGGTCACTGCCGAGGGCGAATCCCGGGTGGTCACGAAATACGCCGTCTCGGCCGAAGGGCCTCATCATGTGGAATTGGTGCAGTCGGTCCCGGGCACGCTGTATGAGGCCAGTGGTTCCAACCGCGCGCATCACGTGGGCTACTGGGTGGACGACGTTCAAGCTGCGTCAGCGGCTCTCGTGGCCAGCGGCTTGCCGAACGTCGTGCTGATCAGCATCGGGCGCGATGACCGCCCACCGATTTCGGCCTACCACGAGGCGGGGGATGGGCTCTACATCGAGCTTGTCGCCCGTTCGATGAAACCCTTGCTGTTTCCACAGTCAGCAGCCCACTGACCTGACGCTACGTTGACAGACATTACGATATCGAAGTAAATTCCGAGCGCGTCGGACGCACGACCATCCCTCGTGCCAGGAGCGGAGAAGGGAAGCGCCCCACATGGACACAGTCCGGGAGCTCGATGGAGTCAGCGTCATTTATCCGAGCGGGGGCGTCGGGGCTCCGAAGAACCGCCATGGTCATGCCGTCGCAGCGGATAGCTCGGTGCCGACGGGCACGAAAGTGTTCTCCGCGGACAACCACATCTCCCTCAGCGAAGACATCTTCTACGAACGATTCCCCGCGTCGCTGAAGGATCGGGCACCGCGGATCTGGTACGAGAACGATGCCTGGACCCTCGGTTTTGGGGGCAAGAACATGCTGCCGCCGGCCTTCGGCAACGTCCTGATGCAGTACGACCCGCTGCCCGGTTCCAGCACCGGCAACCTTGAGGCGCGGCTGGCCGAGCTGGCCGACGACGGGGTGAGCCGTGAGCTGGCCTTTCCCAATGCGCTGCTGGGAATGATGGGCTTTCCGGACTACGAGATTCGCGACCTGACTTTCCGCGTCTATAACGAGTACCTCGCCGAGCTGCAGGAGCGGGCGGGAGACTCTTTCTACGGTGTCGGGCTCATCAATTGGTGGGACGGCGAGGGCGCGCGGCGCAGCGTGAACGAGGCGAAGGCGCTTGGTGTCAGGACCTTCTGGATGCCCTTGAAGCCCGGCAATCATCCCGATGGGCAGCCGATCGATTTCAACAGCGAGCGGATGGCGCCGGTGTGGGAGGCCATCGAGGAGTCAGGGCTTCCGGTGTCGCATCACATCGGTGAAGGTCCGATCTCTTCGCCCTGCGCACACAACGGCTTGGCGGTCAGCATGGTCCACCAGGCTGCCCCTTTCCGGGAGATGTTCGCTCGCTACGTCCTCGGTGGATTGCTCGACCGGTATCCGCGGCTGCGCGTCGGCTGGTTCGAAGGCGGCATCAACTGGGTTTTGCCGGCTATCCAGGACGCTGAACACATGCACGTGTCGTTCAGGCACATGCTCGACCGCGACATCGACCATGACGTTCGCTACTACTGGGACGAGCACATGTACTCCGCGTTCATGTTCGACCCACTGGGGCTGGAGGTGGTCGACCGCATCGGCCACGACCGCGTGATGTGGTCGTCGGACTATCCCCACAACGAGAGCACGTTCGGCTACTCCGAGCGGGTCGTCGCCGGCGTGGTCGACGCCGTCGGACCGGAGAAGGCCGCTCGAATCGTGAGTGGCAACGTGCTCGACTTCCTCGGTCTGCCGTCGAATGCCTGAAGCCGCCGTGCCGCCACCGGAGGAGCTGGTCCTCTACTCCAAGGATCGTGCCACGAAGATCGCCACAATCACCTTCAACCGGGCGGACCGACTCAACGCAGTGACGATCGGCGCTCGGCTGCGCTACGCCCATCTATTGCACGCCGCCAATGTCGATGATGACGTCAAGGTGCTGGTGATTCGCGGCACCGGCGAGGACTTCGGCACCGGCGCTGATCTGCCGGAGCTGGCGGCGCTGCAGGCGGAATCTCCGGACGCCGCTCTGAGCGCCGAACTGGGACTTGACGACGTCGAAGTGACGTTTCCGCCGCGAGGCTCCTATCGCGCCCAGGCCACCTTGTCCCAGTGGTATGCCGACGCCCGTGCCGGATGTAGAACCCTCGCCGATTTCAAGAAGATCAGTATCGTTGAGGTGAAGGGCTACTGCTACGGCTGGCACTTCTACCAGGCCGCCGACGCCGATCTCGTGATCGCCTCTGGCGATGCGCTGTTCGGGCATCCGGCGTTTCGCTATGTCGGGTGGGGTCCGCGGATGTGGTCATGGGCCATGACGATGGGGATCCGCAAGTTTCAAGAGATGGTCTTTACCGGACGTCCATTCACCGCCGACGAAATGTTCGGCTGCGACTTCGTCAACAGAGTGGTACCGCGAGACCAGCTCGAGGCAGAGGTCGCCAAGTACGCCGATGCCTGCTCGCGTTCCCGGCCGACAGATGCCGTCGTGATGCAGAAGTCTTTCTTCCAAATGATGAAGCAGCAACAGGGCGAATATCTGGGCAGCCTGCTGACGGCGCAGCTTGAGTCGATGGGCAATCGGGTGCGGCCAGACGATGAGGATCTGATGCTGACGCCGGAGGTGTACAAAGCCGGCTTGAACAATGCCGTCAAAGCCAATGACAGCTCGCTTCCTCCCGAGTTCCGGCTCAGCAAATCCGGACGCAAGCGCAACGGCTTTCACCGTGAGGACGAGGAGCGACGGCCGTGACCAGTGATACGCGTGGCCTGGACTCGGTAGCCGTAGAGAACGTCGCCCGGGGGCAGTACTTCTACCAGGGGCTGCTCGACAGAGAGACCCGTCCCGTTCCGGCGAGCCTTCGAGCCACCTCCGCCGGTTCGCTGGAGCCCGCCGTTATCCCGCCCTCCTGCTACTACGATCCCGACTTCCATCGCCTCGAGGTGGAACGGGTATGGAATCGGGTCTGGCAGATGGCCTGCCGCGAAGAGCAGATCGCGGAGATCGGCGATTCCCTCGTCTACGAGATCGGCGACGCCTCGCTCATCGTCGTGCGGACGGCGCTCGAGGAGATTCACGCCTACCACAACTCGTGCCTGCATCGAGGAACGCAGCTTCGGACGAAGGCAGGGCGAGTACACCAGCTCCGGTGTCCGTTCCACGGCATGACCTGGAACATCGACGGATCGCTGCGGGAGATGCCCTGCGCGTGGGACTTTCCGGACGTCGACGCCGCGTCGTTCCGGCTCCCAGAGGCGCAGGTCGACACCTGGGCCGGGTTCGTCTTCGTCAATCTCGATCCGGCAGCGGCCCCGCTCGGTGATTACCTCCAAGACCTCCCATGGCACTTCGACAGCTGGCCCCTTGAGGAGCGCTACCTGGCGGCTCACGCCGTTCAGGTGTTGGCGTGCAACTGGAAGGTTGCCCTGGAAGCGTTCATCGAGGCCTACCACACCAAGGCCGTTCATCCGCAGCTACTTGCGACGGCTGCCGACTCGCTGTCGGAGTACGACGTCTACGGCACCCACGTCAGCCGGATGATTACCGCCGTCGGCGTGGCGAGCGAGCATCTCGAAGGCGTCGAGGAGGCCGAGATCGTGAAGGCTATGCTCGGCGGTCGTGAATTTGAGGCCAGTGACGATCCTGCACTGAACGCCCGTGCCCTGCTGGGCGACCGCGTCCGGGATTCGTTGCGCGCACGGACCGGCCGCGACTACTCGCAGCTTTCAGACGCTGAGGCGCTGGACGGTATCGAATACTTCCTTTTCCCGAATTTCATGCCATGGGCGGGTTATCTCACGCCGTTCGCTTACCGTTTCCGGCCCAACGGCCACGATCCGGACTCGTGCGTCATGGACATCATGAAGCTTGAGCCCACACCGGTCGGGGAGCCCCGGCCGGCGCCGGCACCGACGAGGTACCTCGCAGCGGGCGAGGACTGGGCTGACGTGCCGGAATTCGGCGCACTGGGGCGGGTCTTCAATCAGGACACCGCCAGATTCGCCCGGATCCAGCGGGGATTGCGGGCATCCGTCAAGCCGTCGCTGTCCCTGTCGCGCTATCAGGAGAGTCGCATTCGGCACTTTCACGCGACGCTTGACGGCTACCTGGCGCAATCGCCCAAACCCGAGCAACCACAGCAACCTTGAACCCGTCGCAGTGGCCTGCCTCGAACGAGCCGATGCTCAATTCGACAATCGCGAGCGTCCTGCGCGATGCCGCGGCGCGCGCGCCTGATCGCGCCGCGGTCGTCGCCGGCACCAAGGATCCTGCGGGTCGAAGGCGACGTAGCTACGCCGAGGCCCTGGCGGAGGCGGAAGCCGTAGCGCACGCACTCGTAGCCTGCTCGTCTCCAGGAGAGCGAATCGCTGTGGTCGCGCCGAGCACGCCGGAGGCCTATCTCTTGACTTTCGCTGCGGCAATGGCTGGGCTGGTGCTGGTTCCGATCAATCCGATGTTGCGCGCCCGCGAGATCGAGCACATCCTGGCTCGATCCGGGGCGGCTGCTGGCCGTCTTTGTCCCCGAGTATCGCGACAACGACCTGTCAGGCACACTCGCCCGGCTCATGCCAAAGCTCCCAGACCTTCGCGAGACCGTCTCCTTCCAGGAGTGGCCGGCCCTCGTCGATGCGGGCGCTGGCAACCACGGTGCCCTCCGGCCGCCGCATCCGGACGACGTGGCACAGCTGGTATTCACGTCGGGAACGACCGGTGCGCCGAAGGGCGTGATGCT
This sequence comes from uncultured Actinomycetota bacterium, assembly GCA_963839015.1. Taxonomy (GTDB): domain Bacteria; phylum Actinomycetota; class Actinomycetes; order Frankiales; family Frankiaceae; genus DATAZK01. Next base: position 209,723 of record CAWITL010000010.1, read on the forward strand.
CACCCACCGCGGGATGACCAACGCCGCCCGACTCAGCGGAGAACGCTTCGAGATCGGTGTGGGTGACGTCTACGTCAACACCATCCCGCTCTACCATGTCGGCGGCCAGGTGGTCAGCTTCATGGTCGCGCAGGCGCTGGCCGCGAACGTACTCGTCGAACAGTTCGACGCCGCAGTGCATCTGGAACTGCTCGAGAGCGAGCGGGCTACGCACACTGTCGGGGTGCCCACCATGCTTCAGGACATGATGGCTCACCCGACGTTCGGCGAGCGCGATCTGTCGACTTTGCGGGCGCTCTCGTGCGGGGGCTCGATGGTGCCGGTTGAGCTCATCCGCGACATCGAGCGCCGGCTCGGAGTCAAGACCACCATCATCTTTGGTCAGACCGAGACGTGCGGCTACATCTCGCAGACCCTGCCTGACGACGATCCCGGCGACAAGTCCCTGACGGTCGGCCGCCTCCTGCCCCATCTCGAGGGCCGGGTCGTCGATCCTGATCGAGGAGTGGTCGCGCGCATCGGAGACATCGGCGAGCTTCAGGTGCGCGGCGCAGGCGTCATGAGCGGCTATTTCCATGAGCCGGAGCAGACCGCCGCGGCGATCGATTCCGACGGATGGCTGCACACCGGCGACCTCGTGTCCGCAGACGCCCGCGGCTACCTGCGCGTGACCGGCCGGCTCAAAGAAATGATCGTGACGGGCGGCGTGAACGTCTACCCGAGCGAGGTCGAGATGGTGATCGGCGCCCACCCCGAGGTCGCGCGGGTCGCCGTCATCGGAGTGCCGGACGCCCGCTGGGGTGAGGCCGTCGTGGCAGTAGTGACGCTGCTGCCCGGCCTTGATCCGGACCTCGCCGGACTCGAGCTCTTCAGCCGCGACCGGCTTGCGCCGTACAAGGTCCCCAAGCGCTGGGTCTTCACCGACCGCCTGCCGATGACCGCGTCGGGCAAGGTGCAGAAGCATCTGCTGCGCGACGACCTGGTGGCTTCATTGGAGGAGGGGGCGCGCTGATGGACTTCCGGGATTCGGCGGAGGAGGCGCAGTTCCGTACTCGCTTGCGGGGCTGGCTCAGGGACAACAATCCGCACCTGCCGCCGTCGTCGACGTCTGACGAGTACTGGGAGAAGCAGCCGGATTGGCACCGATCGCTATACCAGGCAGGGTTTTTCGGCGTCACCTGGCCGCCGGAATACGGCGGCCAGGGCATGCCCAGCGTCTACAACGTGATCGTCGACGAGGAGCTGGCCCAGGCCGGGGCGCCCCCGCGGCCAAGCCTGGGTTACCTGGTGCAGGCCATCCTTCAACACGCCTCTGAAGACATCAAGAGGCGCTTCCTGCCCAGCCTCATCAGCGGCGAGGCTCGCTGGTGTCAGGGGTTCAGCGAGCCGGATGCCGGCTCCGATCTTGCCGCGCTTCGTACCCGCGCAGAGCTTGACGGGGAGGAGTACCTCATCTCCGGGCAGAAGGTCTGGACAAGCTACAGCGATCTGGCTGACTGGTGTTTCCTACTAGCGCGGACCGATCCGGAGGTGCCCAAACACAAGGGCCTGACGGCCTTCGCGGTTCCGATGGACCAGCCCGGGATCGAACAGCGGCCACTAAAAATGATCAACGGGATCACCCGGGAATTCGGCGAGGTGCATTTCGACCGGGTCATGGTGCCGGCCGGCGACCGGATCGGCAGCCCGGGCGAGGGGTGGCGGATCGCCATGACGGTGCTCAGTCACGAGCGGGAGCCACAGGAGCTGGGGAATGCCAGCCGCTATCGCAAGACGGTCATGGAGCTCGCGGATATCGCCCGCGCGAAAGGTGACCTCAATGACGAACAGCGCCGCGACTTGGCTTGGGCCATCGTCGAATCCGACATGCTGGCGCACCTGGTGAGCCGACGGCTGTCGGATCGACTTGACGGGATCGACCACGGGACCCAGGGGTCGATCGACAAGCTGCTGATGACCTGGGTGGAGCAGGCCGTCGGCCATGCTGCGCTTTCTGTAGCCGGCGCCGGATACGACGGGCTGGACGAGACCATGCTGAGCACTTACCTGTACAGCCGCGCCCAGAGCGTCATGGGAGGGACGGCTCAGATACAGAAGAACCTCATCGCCACGCGTCTGCTGGGCCTGCCACCATCATGAGTTCGTCACCGACCACCATTCGATGTCCATACGCAGCAAGGAGATTTGCCACCAGATGAGTTTGCCAATAGACGACGTGGTCGAGCTGGAGCAGCTCTGTGCCAGCTTCGCGCTGAACATGACCAAGGGCGACATCCACCACATCATGGAGCACGTCTTCACCACGGACGGGACATATAGCGCGTTCGGAGAGACGTACGGGCTGCAGGACTGGCCCGCCCTGGTCGAAGCTGCACCGAAGGGACTGTTTCTCACGGGGACGCCCGTGCTGAGCCTTGATGGCGATAGCGGATCTGGTGAGGTGACGTTGCTTTTCATCGACCAGACGAACCATCACATGCGCATGGGCTGGTACACCGACACCTACCGGCGCACGGAGCAAGGCTGGCGTCTGGCGACCCGCAAGATGACGTTTCTACGACGCTCCGGCGGCGCTGATGCAGGCAACCCACATGACCCCCGCCGGCCCAGATCGACGCCGACGGACGCTTGACGCTGCCGTCATATTCGCGTCAGACTTCTGACACTAATCCGGGCCCGGCGCATACCAACGAAAGACTGACGGCAGGTGGGCACAGTGACGCACGACGCCTCGCTCTACTACGACCCTTACGACGTCGACCTGGTAGTCGATCCCTACCCGACCTTCCGCCGGCTTCGGGAGGAAGCGCCGCTGTATTACAACGAGAAGTACGACTTCTATGCCGTGAGTCGCTATGCCGATTGCGCCAATGGTTTGCCCGATTGGGAGACGTACAACTCCGGCCGCGGTGCGATCATCGAGCTGATCAAGGCAAACCTTCAGATGCCGCCGGGCACCCTCATCTTCGAAGACCCGCCCGTGCATGACATCCACCGCAGCCTACTGGTGCGGGTGTTCACGCCGCGCCGGGTGAGCGCGCTCGAATCGCAGATTCGGGAGTTCTGCGTTCGCAGCCTGGATCCCCTCGTCGGGGAGAAGCGCTTCGACCTGGTAGCGGAGTTCGGCGCCAAAATGCCGGCTCGTGTCATCGGCATGCTGCTCGGGATCCCCGAGTCTGATCAGGAGTCAGTACGCGAAAGTGTCGACGCGAACCTGCGCACGCGCGCCGGCGAGGAGATGCAAGTCAACGACACTTCGTTCGCGAGCGGAGAAATCTTCGCCGAGTACGTCGACTGGCGGGCAGATCATCCATCGAACGATCTGATGACGGATTTGCTCAATGCCGAATTCGATGACGAGAACGGGAAGCGACGCAAGCTCACGCGTCAGGAGGTCCTCACCTACGTCAGCGTGGTTGCCGGCGCCGGTAACGAGACCACCACCAGGCTCATTGGCTGGATGGGCTCGCTGCTTGCTCAACATCCCGACCAGCGCGCGGATCTGGTCGCCGATCCCTTGCTCATCCCAGCGGCTGTGGAGGAAGTGCTCCGCTACGCGCCGCCCGGACCCCACGTCGCGCGTTACGTCGCGCGGGATGTCGAACTGCACGGCGACAAGGTGCCGGAAGGCAGCGTCATGCTCTTCCTGCTCGGCTCGGCCAACCGGGATGACCGGGAGTTTCCCGACGGCGACACCTTCGACATCCACCGCACCCCGCGCCAACACCTCGGCTTCGGGTATGCCGTGCACTACTGCATGGGGGCGGCTCTTGCCCGGCTGGAGGGTCGCGTTGCGCTCGAGGAGATCCTCAAGCGGTTCCCGACATGGGACGTCGACTGGGACGCTGCGAACCTCAGTCCAACCTCGACCGTCCGTGGATGGGAACGGCTACCCATCAGCGTCGGATGAGCCTGGCCCGCGGCCCTGCTGGACGGCCTCGCTGATCAGCTCAAGCACCCAATTCACCCCGCCGGCCGCCTCGGAACCGTCGAAGCCCCATCCGTTGGTGAGCCGCCGATAGCTGTCCAGGCTCCACAACACGTCGACCATGGCCGCGACAGCTCGCTGCGCCTCCGCGGTCAGGCCGTCAGCGGATTCGCTGACCGTCGCCAGGATTGCCGCTTTGCGGCGCTCGTCCAGCGCCTGCAGCACCGCGTCCGGCTGACGCGGGGTCGAGCTCGAAAAGGTGGCCAGGTAGCTGAAGAGCTGCTCGACGTGAGCGGGCAGCTCCTCCAACCGCAGCCCTTCCACGGTGACCCCCGACTCCTCAACGAGCCGCTGCAGCAAGGCCGCCCGCAGGTCGCCCTCAGTGGGAAAGTGGCGATGCACGGTGCGTTCGTGGACCCCGGCCCGGGCAGCAACCGCCCGGACGGTGACGCCTCGCCAATCCCACGACGACAGATCGCGCACGAGGTCGCACCCCGCAGCGATGATTCGCCCGCGTGTCGCTGCCGACTGCTCGCGGCGTACCGGGCTTTCGTAGCGCCGCGTCCCTTCCGTGCGCGTCGGGTCCATGGTGCTGATGCTAGGGGGATGCCTGCTCCGGGGCGCGGAGGCATTGGCTGTTGCGTGGGCCACGGTGCTGCGGTAGAACACACCCGAGCCGACCCACGGAGGCGATGACCTTGCGATTCATTCAGGTAATCGAATTCACCGCGAGCCGTCCTGAAGCGATCGAAGCCTTGATCGATGAGTGGGCCGCGAAGACGGCGGGTCACCGCACTGCGGAACGCGGCACGCTCACCGCCGACCGTGACCGTCCCAATAGCTACGTGCAGATTGTGGAGTTCCCCTCTCACGAGGCCGCTATGGCTAACTCGGCATTGCCAGAGACTGCAGACTTCGCTGCCAGGCTTGCCGAGTTGTGCGACGGGCCGATGGCCTTTCGGAATCTCGACGTTCGTAGCGGCAAGGAGCTTTGAGCTCAGAGTTGTCTCACCAGAGTGCCGACGCTGAGGTAGGGCTGCTTTGCGCCACGTTGACGCCAGCGGCGGTAAAGGCGGGTCGTGCAGCGTTCGTCCCATCCAGGAAAACGGTTTCCCCTCAGCGGGGGAGTTCCTGCGCCCTCCTGCTGCGTAACCTCCAGGCGGTGGTGACCCCGCTGGCCTACCTGGACGGTCTCGAAGCGCGCGTCTGGACGGGGAGTCGCTGGGGGATCACCTGTGAGGCCGAGCTGTATTTCTACCCTGGCAGGGTCAGCGCACGGATCAAGAAGTACGGTTCCACAACGCAGGAGGACGACACGGTCATCGATCAAGTTGACGGAGTTGTCCGCGTCAACCTGGCCCGGCTGCCTCCTTGGTTGGATACCGCGATATTCGTCCAGGATGACAACGTCAGCTGCGTGCTCGCCATGAAGCGCTCCAAGCGCCGATTGATGCTGCAATCACTGGACGAGTCGGGCCTGCAGACGCTGATCGCGCGGCGGTCAATCTTCACGTTGTACATGTAGCCAACCAGCGAGCTCGTACCTGGCTAGCGCGCTAGCGCGTCGGCCCGGGCGAGGAGATATCGCCGTTCCGGAGCGCTGGCCGTGCGCTGCGCGGCCAGCCGGTAGTGCTGGCGAGCGGCGTCGAAGTCGTCGGCGAGTTCGAGCAGATGTGCGCGCACGGCAGGGAGGCGATGCTGTCCGGCAAGCGGGCTGTCGTCGAGTCCGTCAAGTAGGGCGAGTCCGGCGGCTGGGCCGTCAGTCATCGCGACGGCGACGGCCCGATTCAGGGTGACGACTGGATTCGGAGCGATGTGGTCCAAAACTACGTAGAGCTTTGAGATCTGTGGCCAGTCGGTGTGGTCGGCGTCTGGGGCCACATCATGGAGGGCAGCGATCGCCGCCTGCAGTTGGTACGGGCCCAGCGGCGGATGGATCAGCGCCATGTTCACCAGGTCGGTGCCCTCAGCAATCAATGCCGTATCCCACCTGCCGCGGTCTTGTTCGGCGAGGGGAATCAGCTCGCCTGCTGGTCCGGTACGCGCTGCCCGCCGTGCGTCGGTCAGCAACATCAAGGCCAAGATTCCGGCGACCTCGCCGTCGTCGGGAAGCAGCCGATGCAGCATGCGACTCAGCCGGATCGCCTCGGCTCCGAGGTCGGGTCGCATCAGCTTTTCCCCGGCGCTCGCGGTATAGCCCTCGTTGAAGATCAGGTACAGCACCTGCAGTACGACGGCGAGCCGCTCCGACCGTTCGGGATCGGGAGGTAGCTCGAACCGGGCGCCGGCGGCCCGGATCTGTTGCTTGGCTCGGCTGATCCGTGGGCCCATCGTCGCCTCCGGAACCAGGAACGCCGCCGCGATCTGCGCCGTGGTCAGACCGCCCACCGCCCGTAGCGTCAGCGCTACCTGAGAGGCTGGTGTCACCGCGGGGTGGCAACACAGAAAGAGCAGCATCAGGCTGTCATCGACGCTGGATACTTGGCCGGGCGCCGGGGCATCTGGCGCCAGCCCAGCGAGTGCGGCGGCAGTCTCCTCGCGCCGACGGCGGGCGGTCTCACTACGCACCTCGTCCACTACCCGTCGGGATGCGACTGTGGTCAGCCAACCCCGCGGGTTGTCAGGGATGCCGGATGTGACCCACTGTGTGGACGCGGCTAACAGGGCTTCCTGCACGGCGTCCTCGCAGGCGTCGAACTGTCCGTAGCGGCGGACGAGCGCGCCGAGGACCCGCGGCGCCAGCTCGCGCAGCAACTCCTCGACCCGCGTCATCCAAACCCCCTCACACTGTCTTGGACCGTCACATCTCGAGGCCCGCCTCGAACATGATCGGGCGTACCTCCACTCCCAGCTGATCAATGCTGGCGTCCGGGATCTGGCCAGCGAGCTCCAGCGCCCGCTGACGGTCTACGACGTCGACCAGGTAGTAGCCGCCGAGGAATTCCTTGGCCTCGAGGTAGGGACCGTCGGTGATGACCGGGACGCCATTGCGGACGCGCACGACCGCACTCTGCGACGGGTCGCCGAGAGCCTGCGTGACGATCAGTTCGCCCGACTTCTGCACGGTCTCGATGAAGGTGTTGTGCCCGTCCATCAGCTGCTGTTGTTCGGCCTCTCCGAGCGCTTCGAGGACTGCAGGGTTGTTGTGCAGCACCAGCAGGAACTTCATAGGTCTCTCCTTCAGATCGGTGGCCCGGGCGGGCCTGGCACCGATGAGTCGGAACCGGGTCGGCGGCTTTGACGTCCACGCCGAAAGTTTCGCAGCAGTCGGTTCGTCGTGGTGCTCCGGTCGCCGCTGGGCGGAGGACCTGCCATTAGGCTGGGCGGGTGATGTCATACCTGCGTTCCCGGTCGTCCCGTCCCGTCAGAGCCGCGGCGGTTGTCATGGCATTCGGCGTGATGGCGGGCTGCGGCTCGTCGGCCACCAGCGCGTCATCGACACCCAGCAAATCCGCAGGCGCGCCGGCATCGGGATCGGCGTCGGCATCGCCGTGCGGGAGCCTGGTGTCTGACGTCAAGACCCTTGCCTCCACCGTGACCTCGTCCGACAAGACGAACCAGGAGAAGGCCGACGCCGTCAAATCCATGGGAAGCCAAATCAGCGCCGATGCGAAGGCAGCGTCAGGAGTCGTTCAGGGCAAGCTCACGACGTTGGGCAACAACCTGAGCGCGCTGGCCTCAGACCTGACGAACGGCGGTAGCGCCGACCAGATCAAAAACAGCCTCAGCCAGGTCGTCTCGAGCGCCACCAGCGCTGCCACCGCTTGCATCATCCACTAACGAGTCGGCGGCTTCATCCACCCGGTCCCACCCGCCGACCTGCGCTCGCTCCCTTGCGGAAGCAGCAACGGAGATCGAAACGGCTCCGGCGATTCGCCACGACACGCCGTGAATCGAAGATCACCCGAGGAACTCCGTAGCCATTTCCGCAACAGCTCGTCCGCGAGGAGATCGCCAGGAGCTGAGCTAGGCGACGAAGGTGGGGTCACGGCCGCGGCGGAAGCATGCGTGCGTCCTGCAGGTGACGAAACCACTTGCGGAACATGTCTTCGGTGTCCATGCATTCGCCGAATCCGGCCTGGCGGATGGCGATCGTGCTGTTGAGCACTGGGCCGTCCGCCGGGTCATGTCCGCTGAGCAACTGGTCGGCGTAGACCAGCGAGTTGTGGCCCACGAAATCCAGGATGTTCCGCGGGGCTTGAAGGTCGTAGCGGTCGACCATTGCGGCCCACTGCGCTTGTCTTGCCGGCAGCTCCTGCACCAGTGTCGTCGGGTGATGGCTGCCGGCCACCATGCCGAAGGTCTCTGCAATCGCCGGCCAGACCTCTTGCCAGCGAAAGGCATCACCGTTGGTGAGATTGAAAGTGCCGGCCGCATCAGGAGCGGATTCGGCAGCCCACCCTAGAGCGCGGGCCACCAAATCCGCGTCCACCGCCTCTTTCAACTGAGACGACCACTGCTGGCCGGGAAAGTCGAGTGGTCGTCCTTCCTCGCGAAGCAAAGCCGCCCAGGCGCCGATGACCGGGATCAGATTCATGTTGGTGCCGATCGCCTCCCCGTAGACCACCGTCGGCCGTAGCACCGTGAGAGCCCACGACATGCCGTCCTGCTTGGCTCGGAGGTAGTCCTCCTGCAGAAAGTAAAAGTTGGGATGCTCGACCCGGGGATGCCTTTCACGCAACGGATTTCGTACGCCGGTCCACCCGACCGACGGGTGATGGATGCCGTACGCCTTGGTGCCCTGCAGCAGCGACACGTGACGCACGTCCGCCGTCGCCAGGAGGGGATCCATGACATGCCTGAGCATCGACGCGTTGCGCTGCATCACCTCCTCGTCCAGCCAGCCGGGCGACAATCCGGGAACTTCCTGAACGGCCGCATACACAACGTGCGTGACATCGGTCAACCGCGAAAGCGCTGCGCGGCAGGCCGATTCGTCGTTGAGGTCGAGGCTGAGCCATGGCGACGGACCGTCGTACGGCGGGCGACGCGACACACCGACAACGTCCCAGTCGGGCCGCGAGGCGAAGTGTCGCATCGCGGCTTGTCCAACCAGCCCCGAAGCTCCAGCGATCAAAACCTTGCGCTGCATGGCCAATGCGACTTCCAGGAAGTGTGTGACGGAACGAGCGGACGAGGCTGCGCTATCAACGGACTAGGTGCCGCTACTGTGCGGAACTGTCGATACCTGAGAGCGGAGCTTGGCATGGGCACGGATTCACCAGTTCATCAGGGCTGCGTTCCCCATCCGGCAGTGAGCCAGCTGCTGGACGCCGAGGGCTCCATCGACGATGCCGTGGGGCCTGTCGACGAGGCGCAGCCAGAACGTAGCCACGCGCATGCCGACCATCTCTTCGCCGGCCGGGTGGTGACCATGGACGAGCGGCAGCCATACGCCGGTGCGGTAGCCGTCAAGCACGGCCGCATCATCGGCGTGGGATCGGTGGCTGAGCTTCAGAACCACGTGGGGCCGCTCACGAGGACCGTCGAACTCGGCGAAAGGGTCATGTACCCCGGGCTGGTCGAGCCGCACATGCACCTGTGGGTGACGGCACTCATCTACCGCTGGATCGACTGCAGCCCGCTCACCCACGACTCGCTGGACGACGTTTTCCACGACCTCAAAGCCGCCGCCACCGCGGCCAAGCCGGGTGCGTGGATCCTCGGCAGCGGTTTCGACCCGTCTCTTTTTCAGGGCTTCCCCGAACTGACGCGCCAGGATCTTGACGCGGTCTCGGCGGACCACCCGATAGCCGTCATGAATGCCTCGATGCACTTCGCCTACACCAATTCCAAGGCCCTCGAGGTCGCGGGCATCACAGATGATGCTGCGGATCCTCCGGGTGGGCATTTCGGCCGCGACGCGGATGGACGGGTCAATGGTGTCTTGGGCGAGGAGGGTGCGGTCGCGCTCCTGCTCAAGTTCATCGACAAGCTGAGCCTGCGAGGCCTGGTGGACAACATTCACGCGATCACCGACGACGCGGCCCGGGTCGGAGTCACCACCATGCGCGAGGCCGCCACGGGTGCGCTTATCGGGGAGAAGGAGATCGCGCTGCTGCGAGCCCTGTCGACGCTGCGTCGGCTGCGCACCCGCGTCAGCATCGCCGTGCTCGATGACAAGGCGACGGAGTGGAATAGCAAGCACGTCCACCCCGGGGCCGGGAACGACCGGGTCTGGGTCGGCGCCCGGAAGATCGTGGGTGACGGGTCTAACCAGGGCCGCAGCGGCTACCTGCACCAGCCTTACCTCGGCACCACCGAACGGGGTGGCATGGACATCGAGCAGTCGACGCTGGTGGAGCGGATCGCCTGGTGTGAGGAGCACGGGTGGCAGCTCATGGTCCACGCCAATGGCGACGCTGCCACCAAGCTGGTAGCCGATGCTTACGCGACGGCCCTTCATGGCGAGCGCGGGAAGGACTTGCGCCACCGGATCGAGCACTGCTCGCTGGTCGATGACGGCGTCTTCGAGACCATGGCCTCGGTGGGGGTGTCGCCGAGCTTCCTGATCAACCATGTCTACCTCTGGGGCCAGACGCTCCGGGACAATCTCCTCGGCCCCGAGCGGGCTCAACTGCTTGACCGGACGGCGCGGGCTGCCGAGGTCGGGCTCCGGTTCTCCCTGCATTCGGACTACAACGTGAGCCCCATCAACCCCTTGCACTACGTGCGTGTCGCCGCCACCCGGGACTTGTCGGGGGGAGGGACGCTGAACGAGGCCGAGCGGGTGTCGGTCCACCAGGCCCTTCGAGCCGTCACGATCGACGCCGCCTGGCAGCTGCACGCCGACGACGTGCTCGGCAGCATCACCGTCGGCAAGCACGCCGACTTCGTCGTCCTTGACCTGGACCCCGAAGCGGTGGATCCCCAGAAGATCGACCAGATCCGGGTGTTGGAGACCTGGATGGGCGGCAAACGCACCTATCGCGCCGACGCGGGCGATTAGGTCGCGCTTCATCCGTCGCCATGCGTGATTCAAAACCCTATTCACCGCGCACCAAGGCATAGGGTGCGCCTCATGCTCACTAGGCAGCGTCGCCTTGGCTTTCTCGCTCCCACCATCGCCGCCGTCTTCGGTGTCGCCGCCTGCTCCGCTTCGACGACCGGTGGGCCCAACCCACCTCCGCCGTCGGCGAGCAGCCTCGGTGCCGATCATGACTACGCCGGCTACGCCCGCAACATCATCCCATCCGGGCAGTACGGGTCAGTTCCACCGCCCGCCGGAGCCACCACCCAGGCGAGCATGTACGACTCGCTCACCCCACTGTTTGACAAGGTGACCGACCAGGACCTGACGACGGATTTCAAGTCGGAGGTTTTCGGGGTCGGTCCAGACGGTCCGGCGACGACCGAGAACGTGCCCCGCGAGGGAGTAGACATCCTGCGCGACAAGTTCCACGTACCGCATGTGACGGCGACGACGTATGACGGCGGTATCTGGGCCTCCGGCTGGATCGCGGCCGAGGACCGCGGACTGCTGCTGGAGCAAGCCCGGTATGACGCGCGGGTGGCAGCCGTCGGCGCTCCGGGGCTCACCGCGCTCAGCCTCATCGCCAAGCTGCAGAACTTCGTGCCCAGCGCACAGACCGAATCGTTCGTCTCCCAACAGACAGCGCAGCTTGAGAACGCCGGGGCGAAGGGCCGCCAGGTGCTGCACGACATCGATACCTTCTCCACCGGGGTCAACGCCTACTTCAAGGCGAGCAAGTCCTCGGCGAAGCCGTGGACCCGCAACGACACCTTCGCCCTCGAGGCCCTGAAGGGACAATTCGTCGGCCAGGGCGGTGGCGACGAGGCCAACAACACGCAATTCCTGTCGGCGTTGCAGGACCGGCTCGGGGCGAGCAGGGGCATGAGTGTCTTCAACGACCTGCGCCAGCACGACGACCCGCAGCAGCCCACCTCCATCGACGGCACCTTCCCGTACGAACCCATTCCCTCGGAGGCTTCGGGCAATGTCATCATCGACCCGAACAGTTACCAGCCCGTGGGCACCACGGCCTACCTGAAGCCGACACCCGCGCCGGTGCCAACGCGTGCGTCCAACGAATTGATGATCGACGCCAAGCACTCCACGACCGGCTACCCGTTGCTCGTCGGTGGGCCGCAGATCGGCTACTACTACCCGGGTTTCACCTATGAGATCGACATGCACGCACCGGGACTCGTCTGGCGCGGCGCGACCTCAGCACCTTTCCCGGGCTACATGCTCATCGGTCGCGGAGCGGACTTCGCCACCACCCTCACGTCGGCCAGCGGCGACATCATCGACCAATACGCGGAGACGCTGTGCGACGGGAGCGACACCAAGTACGAGTACAAAGGCACCTGCCGTGACATGGGCACGTTCAACGCCGGCGTCCTGAAAGGCACGGCGGGAGCGCCCGATCAGCAGGTCACGTTCCACACGACAGTGCACGGGCCCGTCGATGGCTACGCCACCGTTAAGGGACGCAAGGTGGCGATCTCGTCAAAGCGTTCTGACTACGGCAAGGACGCCTTAGATCTGCTGCTCTATCACGACCTTTCCACCGGTGCGGTCGACAGCCCGCAGACCTTCTTCGCCGCGGCGAGCCAATCACCGCAGACGTTCAACTCCTTCTACATCGACTCCAAGCACATCGCCGAGTACACGTCCGGATTGCTGCCGCTGCGGCCTTCTTCCGTGGACCCAGGCCTGCTCACCGACGGTCGCGGCAACGATGAATGGACCGGCTATCTCTCCGCAAACGCACATCCGCACGACACCGACCCGGCCCGAGGCCGCATTGTCAACTGGAACAACAACATTGCCAAGGGGTTCGGTGCAGCTGACGACGAGTGGATGCGCGCGGGCCAAGTCGGCCGCGTGGACCTGTTGAACAAAAATCTCGACCGGCTCGACGCGAACGGCAAGTGGACCGTCGCGCAGGTCACGTCAGCGATGAACGCTGCGGCGTCACAGGACGTCCGTGCCATCGACACCGTGCCGCTCCTCCGCCAATTGCTGGCTGGGACGAAGGCTCCGAATGCGCGGGACGCACAGATGCTGCAGCTGCTGAACGCCTGGAACCAGCACGGTGGAAACCGGCTGGATCTCAACAAGGACGGGAAGATTGACGATCCCGGCGCCGCCGTCATGGACGTCGCCTGGCCCAAGATCGCGGATGCGTTCATGGCGCCGGTGCTCGGGCCTCAGCTCAATGAACTGTCGACACTTGCCCCGGTGTTCGACCAGCCGCCGGAGGGCCAGTACTCCGGCTGGTATCAGTATTTCGACAAGGACATCAAGACGTTGCTAGGCGACAAGGTCGAGGCGCCGTTCGCGAACCGTTACTGCGGAGGCGGCGACAAGGCCAGTTGCCAGCAGGCGATCTGGAAGGCGATCGACGCAGCGGGCACTCAGCTGCAGTCCAAGCAGGGCACTGATCCGGCGGCATGGCGGTCGAGCGCGACGGCCGAGCGAATCGTCTTCATCCCGGGGCTCCTGACGAAGACGCTGAGCTACACCAATAGGCCGACCGGCATCCAGCAGCTCATCTGGTTCAACGGTCACCGTTAGGACGGCGGTACGTCGGGTATCCGAAGGCCGGCGCGGGCTCGGCATGGTTGCCTGTACGCGTCAGCTCCAGTCTTCCAGGGCCTGGTGTTGTTGGCTGTGACCGAGGCGCTGCCCGCTTTCCCAGTTGCGCTGGTAAGCAGCAGGAGTCATAGCCGCCCGCAGGCGTTCCAGCCTCTCCGGGGTACCGGGATGGCGGGGCCAGCTACGACCCTCACGTTCACTTTGGGCGGCGGCTCCGCCGTAGCACCGGGTGGCCGCTTCAAACTGACCGGCGTTGACGAAATGACTGCCGCGCTGCTCGAGGGTGTCGCCGATGTTGCGCACGCCAAGGGCCCGTTGATGGGTCATGGCTTGGCCGGACCAGTGCAGTCCGGCGACCGAATCCTGATTGATGGCGGCGGCGATCCCGTTCGTGACGCAGGCGAAGAATGCGGCGAAATGGTTGCCGAGTTCACGGTTGTCGTCGAGCACAGCTGTGGCGTCAAGAACCGCCTTCTGGGGGTCTCCGACGATCAGTTCGCAGGCGCTGAGCACAGCGCGTGCGCGCAGCACGAGATGCCGGTTTCCGGTTCGTTCTCCGATGAGTTTGGCCTCGTGCGTCGCGGTGACGGCATCGGTCCAGAGGTCGGCTGTCCAGGATGCTGCGCCTATGCGTAGCAAGACTTCGCCCGCTACTTCTGCGCTCTCTTCGGAGGGCGCGCTCAGTGCCGGGATCGCCGCCTCAAGGTGGCCGCGCGCCAGTTCAGTTTCCTGGTTGAGGGCCCGCGCGATCCCGTAGCACGCTCGAGCGCGGGCCTGGTCGAACGCGTCAAGGCCGAGCAGGTCGGTAACCGCAGCCAGCCAGCGGATTCCCTCGATCATCAGGCTGCGGTCAAACCAGTAGATCGTGAGTGCCTCGGCAAGGATCAAGCCGGCTCGAGAGGGAGTGTGGAGCAGGGTCGCGCCGAGCGTGCTGTCGATGACGGCGGAGTTGTCCTCAACCCAGTCATACCATTCCGCCTGCCCGTCCCGACCATCGTTGGGCGCGTCGAGCACATGGCGCAGGACCCATTCGTTTCGTGCCGCTTCGACCGCGGCGAGCTCGCCGCTCTCCTCCAAAGCCGCCCGGGCATGGGCCCGTAACGGGACCAGTTGAGCGAACAGCGTGGGCCCTCCCGGATGGCTGGTCTGCCCCGGGGTCAGGAGCGAGCGATGGACGAGCCCACCGACCAGATCCATCGCCTGTTCCTCGCGAAGCGGCGGGAGTGCGCACAGTCCTGTCGGCGGCTTGGGCGGTGAAGGGACCGCCGATCACCGCAAGCCGCCGATGGAGTACCTGCTCGTCGGGCCGGGCGAGCCGGTAACTCCAATCGATGGTGTCGTGCAACGTGAGCTGCCGCGCGGCACCTCGTCCGGGCCGGGTCAGAGCCGTCGGACTGCGCTCAAGAGCCTCGGCAACTTCGGCCAGTTCGAAGTTGCGGGCGCGGGCCGCTGCAAGTTCGAGGCCTAGGGGCAGTCCGCCGACAGCGGTGCAAATGCGCGCGATCGAGGCCCCGGCAGGTCCTTCGAGATCCATGACGGAGCCGGTGTCGCCCAGCAGTTCCAGAAAAAGCTGAACCGCCGCATTGCCGGCGAGGGCTTCAAGGTCGGTCGGAGGCTCCAAGGGTGAGACCGTAAAGACCTTTTCCCCTGGCAGTTCCAGCGGTTCGCGGCTGGTGGCCAGCAGCTTCACCCTGGGAGCCATTTCAAGAATGGCGTCGGCAGCGTCCGCGACCGCGTCGAGCACGTGCTCACAATTGTCGAGCACGAGCAGGACAGCACGCTGACTGAGGAATGCGAGCGTCATGCGCTTGCGACGTCGGAACCGGGTTGCAGTCCAAGGCCGATGGCCAGCGCGATTCGTGACCACACGAGATTCCGTCGCTGATCTCGGAGAGATCGACGAACCACACTCCATCGCCGAACTGGTCACGCGCGAGATAAGCGACTTCGACGGCCAACCGCGTCTTTCCCGCCCCGCCTGGTCCGGTCAGCGTCAGCAATGAACTCGCTGGCCAGGGAAGCGCCGAGTCTCTCCAGCTCCGTGAGCGCGGCCGATCAGCGCAGCGCGCCGGCTCGGAAGATGCACATTCCGGGCGGCCGGCGGCCCTTCGACGGTGAGGTCAAGGGTTCGATCTTGTTCCAGGATCCGTCTGTGCAGATCCCGAAGGTCGGGGCCGGGATCGACGCCGAGTTCCTCGGCAAGAAGTGCCCGCGCTTCAGCGAACGCCGCCAGCGCCTCCGACTGGCGGCCGCAGCGGTAGAGCGCGAGCATCCGCTGGCCCCAAAGCCGTTCCCGGTAGGGGTGGTCGGCGAGCAGGGGGAGGAGCTCACTCGCGGCTCGTTCGGGCTGGCCCGTCTCGAGCAGCGCTTGGATGCGGTGTTGCTGGAGTTCGAGACGGGCCTCTTCGAGTTGGGTGCGAACGGGCTGCATCCACTGCGGCTTCCGGGACCCCGGAAGTAGGGCTGGCCTCTCCAACGCGAGAGCGCGGCGTCGGCGAGTTCCAGCGCTCGGACGTTGTCGTGTGCGGCCAGCAGTTCGGGCACCCGGCGAGCGGCTTCGAGCAGACAGTGGGAGTCGATGTGCGTGCGTGGAAGGGTCAGCTGGTAGCCGAGCTCGACGGTTTGCAGCAGGGTCGCCGTCGCGCGGGCAGCGCGTCCCGGCTCAATGATCTTCCGCAGCCGCCAGATCAGTGATTCGAGCGATTGGGCCGCCCGATCGGGGGCTTCCGGCCCCCACACCGCATCGATCAACGCGTCCACGGTGACCATTTCGTTGGCATTCGCCACCAGAATCGCCAAAACGGATTCCAGCCGGCGACCTTTCAGCGGCACAGGTATTCCGTCGGTCTCGATCTGCAACAGCCCGAGGTCGCGGATTTCCACCGCTTAACGCTAGCGCTCTCACGGCTCGCACGCGCCGTGAGAGCGCCGTGAGAGTGGGCTCGTCGAAGGTTTCAGCCATGGCAACCCAGACCATCACCCCAGCCGCAGGCGTCACCACCAAAGTCGTTACTGCTGCGCAGGCCGCTATCCCGAAGTCAGGCAATCGCTGGCTGATCCTGGTCGCGATGACCGGCTCACTGTCGATGCTCATGCTCGATCAGACCGTCGTCACCGTCGCGCTGCCCTCGATGTCGCGAGAGCTGCCGCTGTCGGCCTCCGGCCAGCAATGGGTGGTCAACGCCTACGTGCTGGCGATCGCGGCGTTGGTGGCGATCGGAGGCAAGGTCGCCGACCGTTTTGGGGGCGTAACCACCTTCCGGGTCGGCGTGATCACGTTCTTTCTGGCGTCCGCCGCCTGCGGCCTCGCTCCTCATGGCCCTCTTGGCCAGAGCTGGCTGATCACCTCGCGGGCGCTGCAGGGGGTCGGAGCCGCAATGATGATGCCGGTCTCCGCAGTCATCGTGATGGCGGCGTTCGGAGTCAAGGAACGAGGGCGCGCCATGGCCGTCTACGTGGGGTTGAGCCAGATCTTCCTTGCTGTCGGCCCGCTGCTCGGTGGGTTTCTGACCGAACAGGTGACGTGGCGAGCGGTGTTCTGGATCAACGTTCCGGTCGGTATTGCTGCCCTGATCCTGGTTCACGTCGCCCGCCCGGCCAACATTCGGCGGACGGGTGCGAGCGTCAACGTGCCGTCCTGCGCGCTGCTGGTGGCCGGGATAGGGACGACGGTGCTGGCGATTCAGCAGGCCAATAGCTGGTCGTGGGGCTCGCCCGTGACGCTGACCGTTCTCGGCGCCGGGCTCGCGTTGACGACGATCTTCGTTCTGACCCAACTGCGCAGTTCCGCCCCCTTGGTCAACCTGCGGCTGTTCGCCCGCCACGGCTTCGCGGGGGATGCGCTAGTGATGGGTTTGTCGCAGTTCGGAATGCTGGCGATCGTCCTGTTCAGTTCGCTGTATTTGCAGGAACTCCTGGGCTTCAGCCCGATGAAGAGCGGCCTTGGTGCGTTGCCACTGATCCTGCCGATTGCGGCTGCTGCGCAAATCGCCGGCCGCTGGTATGACCGCGCCGGAGTCCGACCGGCCGTCCTGAGTGGACTCGTCCTGTCTGTTGTTGGAATCAGCGTCTGGGCAGCCTCCCTGCCGCAGCTGAGCTACCCGCTGCAACTGCCGGGCATGATCCTGACCGGATTCGGTCTAGGACTGCTCATCTCACCGACCAACACTGATGCCCTCGGGAGAGTCGCAGTCGCCGAACGCAGCCAAGCCTCGGGTCTGATGCAAACGGTCCGCCAGCTCGGAGGCACCCTTGGAATCGCCGTGATCGGCGCTCTGGTCCTGCTCTACCAAGGCACTGACACCAGCCGGCAGCATTCCGCCAACGCCATCACGGTCGGGTTCATCGGTGCCGCCGTGGCTGCCCTGCTCGCGCTGCTCGTCGGTTGGCGGCTGCTGTCAGCCCAACGGGTCAGTGAATCCGGCGAAGAAGCCAGCACGGCCGCCTGACCTGGCTGGCTTGCCCAACACACCATTCAGCCCCGAAAATTCCTCACAACAAAGGAGAACGCTCATGACCACGTTCATCAAATTCATCGATGATCAGAACTTCGACGACCAGTTCGTACGCACGCTGACTGCCGCCGCCAAGGGATGTGCCGACCTCGGCGAAGCGCAAGCCATCGCTTCACGGATCGTGCCCGCGGACTTCGACTCCTGGACCAGCGAATGGACCCGCACCGCAGATGAAGTCCTCGCCGGGGCAGATCACAGCCTGTCCATCGACGACCCCATCAGCGCCCGCAAGGCCTATCTGCGTGCCAGCGAGTACTACCGGCAAGCCTTCTTCTTCTCACGTGTTGATCTCGACGACCCCGCGCTGCATTCCGCCTACACCGCTCACGTCAACGCGTTCCGCGCCGCGATCCCGCTCTTGCCTTGCGACACCACCGTTGTCGACCTCGACAAGGATGGCGTCGTCGTCCACGGTTACCTGTTCCGCCCGGATGACTCGGGCCAAAACCGCCCCACCATCATCGCCCCTGCCGGCTACGACTCAACCGCGGAGAACGGATACGTCCTGGCCGCCGCCGCGGCCTTGGAACGCAATATGAATTGCCTTGTCATCGAAGGTCCCGGCCAGGGGGGCGTCCTTTACGAACGCCGACTGACGATGCGTCCCGACTACGAAACAGTTCTCACCCCGGTGGTCGACTGGCTGTTGACCCAGGCCGGTGTCGATCCGGACAAGCTCGTCCTTCTCGGGCGCAGCTTCGCCGGCTACCTCGGTCCTCGCGCGGCCACTGCCGAACACCGCTTCGCGGCGTTGGTCTGCGACCCGGCGCAATATGACTTCGGAGCCGCCCTTCGCAAACGTCTGGGTGAGGACAACTGGGCCCGGCTGCAAAACGCCGACCCCACCCTCGAGGCAGACCTCGCGCCGTTGATTGCCGACCCGGAAGCGCGTAACGGCTACCAGTGGCGGATGACGGCGCACGGGGTGACCACCCTGACCGATTACATGAGGGAGCTGGCGGGTTTCAACCTGGTCGGCCTGGCCGAGAAGATCAGCTGCCCCACACTTGCTCTTGCCGGTGAAGGAGATTTCGCCGGCACGGGCCAGCTCCAGACTTTCACCGACGCACTCACAGCCCCCGTGAGCACCCACCAATTCACCATCGCTGAGGGCGCCGGAGGCCACTGCGAGGGGAGCGGTCAAGACCGCTTCGAGCAGTTCGTCTACGGCTGGCTCACCGGCGTGCTCAGCACCAGGGACAAAGCTGAGCAGCCGGCGATGGGTTAGCGAACCTCAGTGCGTGTGGTGGCCCACAAGCGTGAGCCATTCGACCCGAGTCGGGGCAGGCAGACCCGCCTGGCCAAGGGCCGGGCCCAGGGCCTCGGCCATGAAAACGCCCTGGGCCGCTTGGGAGTCCCATACCTCGAACACCACCAGATCGCCGCCGGCCGTCGTAGCACCCGTGTGGCTGCGCAGTCCAGCAGGCGAGTTCCCCTCGCCGGTCTGCAAATCGAGACCCAAGGCTTTGTTCACCGCGTTGTACTGATCGACGGTGACGCCTTTGAACTCTAAAATGAGGGCATTGGACATGGCGACCTTCCCGATTTCAGATGACCGCTGGCGCCGAGATCTCGTTGCGTAGCGGTGGTCAACTTTGATGCGGGCGTGACGCTAGACGCGTCGGGCACGCACCTGCAATCTCCTGACGCACAACCGGGGAACTGCTGCTCGGGAGCGGGGCAGTCGGGCGGAGAAGGCATCGCCCTCTCCCGTGCGAGCGGCCGCGTTATTGGGCGCGGTTCATATGCCCGTCTTGAGACTTTACGTAGGCGTAGGATTGTTGCAGGATTCCCTCAAGAATTGGCAATTCCAGATCGCTCAGCCGTTTGATGTGTACACAAACCTTGGTCGCCGTATGCTTGCCTAAGCGCTTCAATGGTTCGGAATACCGAACCGTGCCGTCCATGAGGTAGATGGTGATCTTACCTTTTCTCGGATAAAAGCCGATGATCTGACAGTCGCCTTCGCGCCCGCTGTCGTATTTGTAGTGGTACGTATCGAAGCCGATAGTGCCTACATTCCACATCTTTGGGGCATGACCGCTGATGCGTCGCATGATTTCAATAAGAACTCGTGAATCCTTGGCAGCTTGCTCATCCAGTGAAGCAATAAAATCTGCGACTGAACTGTCGGTGAGTCCATAAGGCATGGTGCATGCTCTCAGATGGGCGTGGTTCACAGAAGAGCCCCTGACGACGCCGCTGGTGGAGCGCGTCGTGAGCAGCGCACAGCTGGGAGGTCGGATGCGATCGACGGAAATGCTGGTCATTGGGGCGGGTCCGTACGGCCTAGCCATGGCCGCGCACGCCCGGCGGCGCGGGATAGACACGATCACAGTGGGCACTCCGATGGGCTTCTGGCGCGAGCAGATGCCCGCCGACATGTTCCTTCGCTCGGGTCCTCACTGGCACCTGGACGTGGCCGGCGAACACACCTTCATGGCCTTCCTCGCCGAACGGGATTTGACACCCGCCGAGGTGGATCCAATTCCGATCTCGCTGTACCTGGAGTACGCCGACTGGTTCACCGCCGCGAAACGACTGCCTGTTGACGATGTCCGGGTCAGGAGGCTGATGCGCTCAGACGACCGCTTCGTGGCCGAACTGGACGACGGCGACAGCATCCAGGCCGACGCGGTGGTGTCGGCTCCCGGTATCGCTCACTTCGCCGCGCTGCCTGCGTGGGCTGCTTCCCTACCGGAAGAGCGCCGCGCCCACACGGCGGAGCTGGTCACGTTCGAACAGCTTCGCGGGGCCCGCTGTTTGATCATCGGAGGGCGGCAGAGTGCTTACGAGTGGGCGGCGTTGCTCTGCGATCACGGCGCCGAGCGCGTCGACCTCGTTCACCGCCACGACGTACCCCGGTTCGCGGCGACGGATTGGTCCTTCGTCGATGCCTACATCGGCGAAACACTGCAAAAGCGGGGGTGGTGGCGGTCGCTGCCCCCGGATCAACGTGAGTCGATCGCCGGCCGGTTCTGGGACGTCGGCCGGCTGACCCTGGAGCCTTGGATCACCCCGCGGCTCGACTCGCGGGTGCACCGATGGCCGCGCCAAGAGGTCGTACGCGCCGAGGACGATGGCCGGGCGGTCCGGGTGACGCTGTCTGCGGGGGAGCGGTTGGACGCAGACTTTGTCGTGTTCGCCACCGGCTACCGCGCCGACCTGCACGCCGTGCCTTACCTCGCCAACCTCGTGGGCCAAGGCATCCGCGTCCAGAACGGTTACCCGATGCTCGATGAGTCCTTCGCCAGCACCACGGCCGGTCTCTACATCACCGGCTTCCCGGCCACTCAGGACTTCGGCCCCTTCTTCGGGTTTGTACGCGGCGCCGTCCCCACCGCCTCGATGATTGTGGAGGACCTACTCTCGCGCCCATGACGGCTGCCAGGCGCGATCAATCACCGTGAAGAGGTCCAGCGCCAGGTCGTCTGGCTGAAGCGATCGCCCTTGCGGAACCCCAGCCCTCGCTCCGGGCGCAGCCGGAACACGATCACCCGCCCACCGACTTCCCGGTCGCTGAACGCCCCATCGCGCACCACGAAATCCCAAGGACCGGTAGGGTATTTCACCGCGAACGCAGTCGCGACAGGCTCGAGCTCGGCGTCGTTGCTCACCTGCACGGCCTGGCCCTCGAGCACGACGTCAAGCGCCCCCTCGGCGAGGTCGCTGCGCCCGGCGGTCAGCACGCAGGACGGGTTCTCGGCCAGGTTTCGCGCCTTGCGCTCCTCAGGTCCGGTGGTGAACCAGAGAGCCTCCGCGTGCCAGACCGCGATCAGCGGTGTGACGTGTGGCCGTCCGTCGGGACGGACGGTGGAGAGCCACAAGGTGTCTGCTGCTTGCAGTTGCGCAAGTCCCACCGCCCACGGCGTCGGCGTCGAGTCGGGCTCGCTGAAACCATGGATCTCCGCCGTCACGTCCTCCGCCGTCAACGCATTCGCTCCTTCTCCGGATTCCCAGAACTGGTCTCTCATCTTCAGCCGAGGCGCAAGCCTGTCATCCCGCTGACAGCGGCCCGAAGCGGCTTACCTGATATCCGACACTAAGCGCACGGCGCTGGCCAGCCCGCGGGAGCGGATGGGCGCTAAGCCATCAAGCCACTGTGGGCGCCCGACTGCAATTGCGTTGGACGGATCATTCGCAAATCGGGGGAGAGCCCATGCCAGCTATGAGCCGAATTGGTGCCACGCTCGCGGCAGCAGCCACCACAGGCGTTTTTGTCGGGTCGGTAGCCGCTTGCGGCCCACCGCCGGCGAATTGCGGAAGGGTTGTTTACATTCCGAACAGTGACGCGGGAGCCGTCAACATCCTCGCCACCAAGACTGCCTGCAGCACCGCCCGCGGTCTCGTGGTCGCCGGAGAAACCGCACCCCACGCCTACCACCTGTACGACTTCTACTGCACAGCCAAGCAGGTCAATCCGCAAGGTTTGGCGTACAAGCACTACAGCTGCGTCGGGGCGAATGGGCGGCTGGTCACCTGGGACTCCTACCCCTGAGTCGACAGCAAGGGTCAGCCCGGCCGGGCCCCAGCTCTTGATTGCCCATCGCGTGGTTGACCACACGACGTCGTTCGTCACCTGCTGATCCCTCAGTCGCGATTGCGTCAAGGTCAACATAAGAGGATCGTGCCGCTTGGCTGCCGTGAGGCCGTCGATCGACTACTTCGCTCTCGAGCCCGCACCCATGCGGGATCGGGCCTTCGCCCCTCTGGAGATCCCCATGGCAGATCCCACGGTTGTGCTGGTGCATGGTCTTGGGGGCGGCGCCTGGGGCTGGGGCCCGATGGGCAAAGAGCTTGACGCTCGCGGTGTCGCGCACGTCGCGGTGGATCTGCCAAGTGTTGGTGTCGGGGTCGACCCGACGGCCGACATGCACGCGGATGCTGAGTTCGTGCGGTCGGTGCTGAAAGAGATCGACGGGCCGATCGTGCTCTGCGGGAATTCTTATGGCGGCGCGGTCATCACCGAAGCCTCAGCAGGCCAACCCAACGTCGCCCGACTTGTCTACCTGACCGCGTTCATGCCCGATGCAGATGACGACCTGACCGCGTTCATGCCCGGGAACTGCACTCCTGAATTCCTCGCCGGGGCGCTGTTTCGCGAAGACGGTCTCGTCGACTACGACCCCGCTGTCGCCAAGCAGACGATCTTCCAGGAGTGTTCGGCAGAAGTGGCCGATTGGGCCATCCCGATGCTGAGGCCAACAGCGATGGGAGCCCCCGGGACCCCTCGAGTCCTCGGAGTCGGCTGGCACGACATTCCCTCGACCTACATCGTGTGCACGCAAGACCGCGCAATCCAGCCTGAGGCGCAGCGACGCTGGGCCGCCGAGCGCGCGACCGACACAGTCGAACTCCCAGCGGATCACGCTCCGATGCTTTCCTACCCAGCCGAAACGGCGGCGATCGTTACCCGCCTCGCGAGCACGTGAGACCGGCTGTCAGAGGCCCGTTCAACACTGAGGCCGCAGAGCCTGCTCCGCAAAGCTGACTCAACGTCCGATGATGTTGAAGAACCCCGGCTGCCCGTAGGTGAATTTGTCGAGGCGCGTCAGCGACTTGCCGGTTGTGGTGGCGACGTTGAAAAGGCGTGTGGAGACCGTGGCCTGACTCTCAGCCCGGGCGATCGAGCAGCCGGACCACCGTCTCGAAGGTCTCGCGGTACGCGTCGTCTCGATCTGCGTCAGCGCCGTTGTCGGCAACCATGCGAAAGAGCAGTGCTCTCAACAAGTACTGATCGAAGTCTTGTCGGTACAGCTGGCTTTCGATGAGTGACGGGCCCGGGTGGTGAAAAGTCATCGCGTCGACGACGACGATGGCAATCGCGGCCGTGGCAGGACGCCAGTAGGGCGAAAAGTCAATGATGCAGGGCGGTTGTCCGTTGACGAACAACACGTTGCCGGTGAGGTCACCGTGGATGACCTGCGACTGCGCTTCGATCGGGCGGAGTCGGCCCATCACCCTGAGCAGTAGGTCGGTGGGCACTCGCCGATTGCCCAGTGCAAGGCCCCACGGTTTCCCGTCGCCCACTTCCCAGGCGAACCGATCGGCGAAGCTCCAGCGATCTTCTCGGTCGGCAAGGAAGGACGGACGGGGGTAGCCGGCGATCGCGCCGTGAAAAGCCTCGCCCGCGGCGATGACGTCTTGCCATGACACTGTGGGACGCCATGAACGGCTAACCGGCTCACCCGGCTCGAATCGCCACGCGGTCCAACCGGCGAAAGCAAGGTCTCCGGAGCTCGAACGTAGCGGCGGCGCCACTCGAAAGTCAGTCTGGCCGTCCAGCTCAGCGCAAATCGTTTCAACCCAAACCAACATGTTCGGATCGGTATCAAGTTCCTTGAACACGACTGATCCGGCACGCCAAGCCGTGTGCTGGCCGCCGGTCAGTGGCAGCAGGTGTTGCTGATCGACCCGGAACGCTGTGAGCACTTCGGGTGGAGGTGGCGTCAACCGGCGGCTCACGGGACGACTGTCAGCTGGTCGTCATTGCCGTGATTGGTAGCGGTATCAATGCGAATGTCTGCCCTGGTCCGGGTGCCGTCTTCGGCGAAGAACTTCTCCTGTGACGACATGGTGTCAAGCCGTAGCCGGCGGTGGTCCTCACCGTCTCTTTGAAGGCCCCGTTGCAAACGCAGCTCATACGGCGCTTCCACCCAGATGGCGTAGTTCAGGCGGGCTGTTGCCGCACGGCGGGTGCAGGTGATGCCCTCCATGACGATGGTCGCGGCGGCGAATGAGGTCTTCCACGGCCCGAGGGAGGTGCCGAACTCGTCGCCCTTCCAATCCCGGATCTGGTAGCTGGCGTCGCGGCCGTGGAGTAAGGGCTCGAGCACCTCTTGGTCGAATCGTGGCCACCAGTTCGTCTTGCTCCATGAGACGAAGTCGTCGGTCTCCACGAGTGTGGCCGAGTCCAGTCGCGCGACAAGCCGGCTCGCCAACGTGCTCTTGCCAGCTCCGCTGGGGCCGTCGATACCGATCAGTCGTGGGTTGGCCGGTGTGGCCAGGACGTCAGCGACGAGCTGGTCGAGCGTGGTCGCAGGCACGCAGCAAGATAACGCCCGGAGACGCCGTCATGCCCCGGCGGTTCTGTGCCATTTGGCGGTGCCGGCAGGCGACCCTGATCCGCGTTTGTCGACTCTCTGGAGGCCCCGCTTCACCGCAGATGGTGGTAACAAAGAATTCGCGAGGGTCGCGGTCTTTTCTTCGGGGGAGAATAGTGGGATATACCGTCACATCCTTTCGACGGAGCCCTCGCAAGCACACGTCGAGGCTCAGATCCGGCGTCGTGCTGCCAGCGGCGACTCTCGCCTTGGTCGTCTTTACGGCAGCCGCGTGTCAGGTGGCCGGCCGGACCGCCCCCGCAAACACTGAGACTGGCTTTGCAAGTCCGTTCTCGGGAACGCCGGCGTATGAGTACTTGGCTCCCACTGAAATGACGCGTTCCACTCAACTCAACCGGCCGCTCGGCCAACACGCAGCCGACAAAATTGCCGCCGCTATCGGACTGAGCAGGGCCGACGCCTTCACTCCCAAGCAATACGCCCAGTTCATCAGCGGCCATGGCGTCAAGGGTGATCCCAAGTCGGCCCGTCTGGTCGACGCAAGCGTGCTCATCCTCACCAATACGGTCGGGCACCCGCTCTACTCCCTGGTCAACGGTCACCTCACTGCCTCGGTGCTAGCCAGCTATGGGGTGTATGTGAATACGAATGGCCTCCTCGAGAGCCCGGCCAACCTTGACGCTCCGACCCGGCAGGTCAATGCAGTCCTCGCCCCCGGCGGCTATCTAGGCATCTGGTGCCGGGCGAACGGCGCGACGAAAAGCCTGGCCGCGCTGTACCGGTCGGCGTATCCACTCGAAGCCGTCTACGGCTTCTTCGCCCAGCAGCAATCCGGAACCGCGCAATTGATCACCAACACCAAGGGCCACATCGTTACCGAAGTGGGAATGTCGATGGGCCCGGCGCTGTGGATGGTTAATTTCGCCCTGATTTACACGCTTAATCCGACATTGGCGGCGAATATGCCGGCCTACTGGGCGCCAATTCCTTCTACTGTGGCCAAGGCTATTCTGGCCAGCCCCTCTGGCCAGGTCCCATACAGTAAATACGCTGGTTACTTCGGGTGACTAGGCGCCCAACCGAAGATTCGTGCGACCGGGGCTGCCGGCCGCAGCCGCCCCCGGAGGCCGGACCTCAAGACGAGGTCAGCGATGCGGATTGTCCGTGTCAAACGCCGACGACATCTTCAAATGCAACTCTCGCGATGGCCGGTCGAGGTCGCCGTGATTAACCAAACTGGGTCGCCGAAAGCTTCAGACCCCGTCGAAAGCGGGGCCTGAGCCTCCGCGAGTGGAGGTGGCAGTGGCCGTAGCCACGCAGTCCACAGTGCGGATGGTCGTCACCCATTTCATCGTCTCCGATGACGTGGAGCGGTCCCGGCGCTTTTATACCGAGGTACTCGGCGGCCATGAGGTCTTCGGCCCAGTGCCCACCAACGTCGCGCTCGCCAATAGTTTCATCGTGATCAATGCCGGCGGAGGCCCGACCGATGACAAGCCCACGGTCACGCTTGAGACGCCTGGCGACCCGGATCGGGTCAGCAGCTTCCTCAATATCCGGGTCACAGACATTCACGCTGCCTACGCCGAATGGAGCGCCCGGGGAGCGCAATTCCTGACACCGCCGAAGCAGCATCAGTACGAGATTCGTTGCTACATCCGTGACCCCGACGGCTACCTGATCGAAGTCGGCCAAACCACCGATCCACAGGGGGACTGGCTGCCCGCCGACTGGGTGCCGATCGCCGCCAACGGGGACTCCGACTGACCCCGTCTCCCCGGTCTGAGGCATGTGCCAGTAGGCCCGTTCCCGGAACGTTAATGTGGCGGGTCAGGCAGAGCTGCCTTGGCCCATGAGTTCAGGAGTCCACGATGTCATCAATAGCGGCGATTGTCCGGCGAGTCAGGCTCCTCGCGCTGCTCGCCGCGTTGGCTCTCGTCGCCGCCTGCGGCTCGAGTGCGGCGAGCCCGACGGTGGCCGCTAAGACCGCTCCTAAGGCGGCCACCACCGCGGACGGGGCACCGCTGACCACGCTCAGCATGCAGGACGCGAATGCCTACACCCCGAGACCCATCAACGGCGGGACCGACGACTACCACTGCACCCTGGTCGACCCGCATGTCAGCCAAAACTCGTTCATCGTGTCGAGCCAGTTCTTCCCCGGCACGGGAAAGCCCGTCGCCGAGGTGCACCACGCGATCCTTTTCCTCGTTCCACCCAGCCTCGCGAAAGCGGCGGAAAAGGCAAACGATGGGGGCAAGGGCTGGACCTGCTTCGGCGAACCCCCGGTGGTCGGGACCGGGCTCAAGCAGTTCTTGTCAATGCCGTGGCTCAGCGCGTGGGCGCCGGGGAAGGGCAAAGACGTCTTACCGGCTACGACCGGCACCCCGCTGCCCCAAGGCAGTTTGATCATCATGCAGGTCCACTACAACCTGCTGGCAGGCGACCTGCCGGTGCACCCGCACGTCGAGCTCGACACCGTGCCGGCGTCCGCCAACCTTCGACCCACCTCGATCCAACCGTTGGTCGCGATTCCTAACATCCCGTGCCCAACCGGCGTCACCGGGCCGTTGTGCAATCGCACTGCGGAGCTGGCCAACCTGAGCAAGCGTTTCGGCCCATACATCACCCTGTTCGATGCCGGCGTCGAACAAATCTGTGGCGAGAATCCGGCCAATCCGCCGACCGGTGTCACGACGTCGTGCACGTGGAAGGTTCGTCAAGCCGGCTACATCATCAGGGCCGCGCCGCACATGCACCTGCTCGGCAGTTCGCTGAAGATCACGCTGAATCCAGGGACAGTGAACGCCAAAACCGTGCTGGACGTGCCGAACTACGACTTCAACAACCAGGCGGCGCACAACAACACTCCGTGGATCAAGGTCACCCCAGGCGATCGGCTGCAGGTCAGTTGCACGTACCGGCCGGAACTTGCCCAGGAGCTGCCCGCACTGAGAAGCATCCCCCCGCACTTCGTCACATGGGGTGATGGCACGTCCGACGAGATGTGTCTCGGGCTCGCCGTCGAGGTGCCGCTCAACCCCCACGCCACAGTCGATTGGGCGAACCCCACCGGCGGGATCCAGCTCGGAAAGCTCTAGGAGAGCCGTCCAGAACGACAGCTACGGCAGCTAGCCTCTGACCGTGCTTCGTCGACAGCTCCGGATGGCAGCCGCCGTTACAGGGTTCTGTCTCGTTCTCGCCGGTTGCGGTGACTCGTCCGCTCATGCCACTGCCGGCGCCAATGCGACGCCGAAACCCAGCGCCGGCTCGTCCACCATCACGGGCCCGTCGCTTTCCGCGCGAATGACGTGCTCCGAGGAGGAGATCCAGAACGCCATTGTGCTGGGCCTCAACCTGAATGGTCCTCCCAAGAAGACCAGCCGATGGATGAATCCGGTCTACACCTGCACCTACCAGCTTCCGCAAGGCCCGCTGCACCTCACCGTCACGGAATTCGGGTCAGACGCTGCCGCCGTGCATGAGTTCAATCAATTGAAAAGCCAGTACGAACACGACAAGGTGCCTTTGCAGACGCTCGAGGCCTTCCAAGTCCCGACATTCCTGGCTTCGGACGATGTGATCCTGACCGTCAAGGACAACAAACTCCTGCGTGTCGATGCCACCCAGCTGCCCAAGATCGTTGGCCCAGCACACCGCGCGCGGCGCGACCTCATCTATCTGGTCACTTCAGCGATCTTGCGCTGCTGGAGCGGCGACTAACGCGAGGGCCTCAGCCCCATCACGGAGATAAACAGAATGTCCGCTGCGCGACTCGAACTCAGGCGTAACTTCAGGCGGTGTTGACCGACGCCGCCGCCGGAACTCTGAGCCTAGGATCGGCCGTGCGGGCCGAGCGAGCTCGCGTGATGGCTAACCCGCAAGATGAGCTGCTGACGATCGCCACTAACGCGCTGCTCGTTTGCCTGGCCTGGTTCCTGCTGCCGACCAAGGCGAAGGACTCGGTATTTCCATTGCATGGGGCGCTGTCCTTCCCGCTGGTATTGGTGGCCTGGATGCTGGCGGACACCCCGGCGACAAACGTCCTCGCCAAGGACCCCGAACTCGCACTCCGGACGCTGACCAACCCGCGCGACTTTCGCCAGGTGCTGCGTGCCAAGCGGATCGTGCTTACGTCCATCATTGTGCCGATCGTTGTGGTGGTAGCGGCCATCGTCGGCATCAGCCAGCACAATCTGTGGGCGACCCTGTACATCGTCGCCGTCCTGTTGCTTTTGCCCTACAGCGTGCTCACCATCTCGGTATGGCTGGGGATTATTTTCCCTTACCACCCGAGGCAGGTGAGCTGGCGCTGGGGTCAGCGCCGGGAGCGACGGATGCTCATCCGCTGGGTGACGCTCGTCTGTATGCCATATGTGCTGGTCCCATTCATAGGTGCCCTCATGTTGGCGCCAAGCGCGTCAGTCGTGAATTACGTGAGTGACGCACATAAGAACCCGGCTCTCGTCACCGCTGGTGGATTTTTGGCCGGCACCGCAGTGGCGATCCTCACGGTGCTTCTGGGGGTCCTTCTTGGCAATCGCGTAACGCTGTGGCTGGTACAGCGTCGCCACGATGCTTTGGCGGGCTACCTGGGCGAACCCGACCGCGGCTGACAGGCTGAGGTTGCCACGGCCTCGAGACCCCGGGCTATACGGTCACCGACATGACCCCACGCGATTACACCGATTACTGGTTGATAGTCGGGACTGCTGGCCCCGTGCTTTTCATTCCTTCAGTGCTGGCATACCAGTCGATCGTCGAGCGTAAGAGCTCCGAAGTGGGTGCGCCTTGGCTACTAGTGCTCTCTATGAACGCCGCTCTGATTGCGACTTTCATGGCACTGTTTGCCGTGCTGGGCTCGTTCAAGGAGAACTTCGCATGGGCGATCGCCGCGGGCATTCTCGTGCTTGTCTCGATGCAGTCGATCGCTCAGTGGTGTACCTCGGCGGCACGTCAACGCAGGCGAAAAACTGCACCAGATATCGATTCGTGACGTCGCGTCGTGGCCCGGCATTTGGACTTGTCTGAGTCGGCGACGGTAGAAAAAATGGTGCCGAGGATGGCGACGGCGAGTGACGTCGAGCGCGCCGAACAGCGACAGAATGAGTGCGATGCCGCTGAGGTAGATGCGGTCTGTCGTGTCATGGTCGGCCGATGCCAGGACCGCGCAGCTTTGGCCGCGTGACCGCAACCGCGACCACAAGAGAAGCGGATAGGCCCCAGTTCGGACATCCACGTGCAATCGCTGGCAGTCGAAAGCCAATGTTGCTGTTCAAGTGAGTGTCCGACGGGGACTTGCAACCTACGCGCATGGTTTCGCTGCACTGACCTAACGGGGACGTGCCCATGAGCCGGCCGTAGGCGGCTCGCTCACCGATCAGGCCTGGCTCCTGCCATGCTCAGCTGTACTGCGAGATCGCCCGTCGAGCTGCCGCGACGTAGCTGCCGCCGAATTTGATCGCATGCACCACGAGCGGAGCAATCTGGTGCAGCGCAACGCGATCCCGCCAGCCCTCCTCTAAAGGAAAGGCCTCCTCGTACTCCTGGAAGCACGCCTCGCCGAAGCCGCCGAACAACCGCATCATCGCCAAGTCGAATTCACGGTGGCCGCCATGCGCGGCAGGATCGATCAGCCAGCTCCGTCCGCCGGTGCCGACGAGACGATTACCGGCCCAGAGATCACCGTGCAGTCGAGATGGCGGTTCGTCTGCGGCGCCGAACTCGGCAAGGCGCGGCGCGACTCGCTCGAGCGCATCAATCGTGGCGTCGGGGAGCGCCTCGGCGTCGCGCGCCAGGCGAGCCAGCGGTAGCAACCGCTGCGTCGCGTAGAACTCAGCCCAGGTCGTGCACGGTTCGTTCGGCAGTCCGCGGCTGCCGGTGGTGCGGCGGTCGACTCTGCCGAAGAACGGCGCGCCCGCGCGGTGCATCCGGGCCAGCCCCTCGCCGAACTCACGCTCGGTCGATTGACGCGGCGTGCCTTCCTCGATCCATTCGAGAACCAGGTGATTCGGGTCGTTGTCGGACACCGAGAGTACCTCTGGCACCGGCACGGCGTCCGCGTTCCGCAGCCACGACAGACCAGCGGCCTCCGTGGTGAAAAAGTGCGCCGGCGCCGTTGGATGCGTCTTGGCAAAGACACGGCGGCCGTCATCGAGATCGACGGCGTATGACCGCGCGACATCACCACCGTGCACGGGTCGACTGCGGCTGATCCCGGCGTGCAGCGCCTGTTCGATCGCGTGTGTCAACGACGGATCCACCACACCATTCTTGTGCACGGGTCAGAGCAGTGCCCGGATGCTGTCGAGAGAGTCGGCCTCTGCCGGGGTCTTGTCAGGGCGGTAGCGCACGACGCGGGCGAAGCGCAGAGCGACGCCGCCGGGATAGCGGCTGCTTCGCTGTGCCCCGTCGACGGCGATCTCCACGACGAGCTCGGGGCGTAGCCGCACGCCCCACCGGGGCTCCTCGATGGTGAGGTCGGGGAATGCCGAAGTCTGCCAAGCCAGCAGCTCGTCCGTCATGCCCTTGAAGGTCTTGCCGACCATGACCGGCTCGCCGCCTGAAGGGTCTCGCGCCCCCAGGTGGATGTTCGACAGCGAGCCGGACCTGCGGCCGTGTCCCCACTCTGCGGCGAGCACAACGAGGTCGAGGGTGTGCACAGGCTTGACCTTCTGCCACGACTTCCCGCGGCGGCCGGCCGCGTAGGGCGCGTCCAAGGCCTTCACCACGACGCCCTCATGGCCGGCGGCAAGCGCCTGCTCCAGCACCTTGGCCGCAACTGCCGGCGTAGGCCGTCGCCGCCCTGGCATCCGGAGTGCGGCGTGCTGCTCATCGGCGAGCAGACCCTGCAGCAGGTCGAGCCGGACGGCGAGCGGTTCGTCGAGCAGGTCCTGGCCGTCAAGGTGCAGCAGGTCGAAGAAGAACGGGCTGAGTACGAGGGCTGCGACGGGGGAGTCGGGGCCGTCGAGCACCTCGCTGCCGAAGCGGCTCATGGAGTCCTGGAACGAGCGCGGTCGCCCCTCGTCATCGAGAGCCAGCGTCTCGCCATCCAGCACGGCCGTTCGGCAAGGGAGCGCGCGTACCCGGGCGACGATCTCCGGCACTCGGTCGGTGATCTCCCGCAAGCTGCGGGTCCAGACGCGGACCACGTCGCCGTCGCGATGCGCCTGGATCCGGGCGCCATCAAGCTTGTGCTCGACGGTCACCTCGTTGCCGAGACTGGCCAGCGCTGCTTCCAGGGAAGAGCCGGGGCTGGCGAGCATGGGACGCACCGGCCGCAGCACCTGCAACCTGACGTCGCCGAGTGCGTCGGCCCCGCCTTGTAAGGCCAGCGCGGCCGTCGCCGGCAGGCTGCCGGTCAGCATAAACGCCCGCCGGGCCAGCGCAGCAGGCACGCCGGAGGCCGCAACGACAGCGTCGAGGACGACGGCCTCAAGGGCTCCTTGGCGCAACTCGCCGGCGAACAGCCGGTACGAGGAAACGTTGCTCGTCGGCCGTCGCGGCCGACAGCAGTGCCGCGAGCCGTTCCGCCCGCCGGCT
This sequence comes from uncultured Actinomycetota bacterium, assembly GCA_963839015.1. Classification (GTDB taxonomy): domain Bacteria; phylum Actinomycetota; class Actinomycetes; order Frankiales; family Frankiaceae; genus DATAZK01. Next base: position 242,336 of record CAWITL010000010.1, read on the forward strand.
CGATGAACCGGTCCCAGTGGTGTCAGCCAACTCCGTCAAGGCGCGGTCGACGTTCTCGACCGACAGCGTGGGTTCGTCGGCGGGCGGGGTCTGCTGCGCATCGAGACGGCGCCACCCGATGCCGATGCGGCCTTGGCGCGGCTCCCCGGCCAGCCAAGCCGTGACCGTTTCGATGTTGTTGCCGGCGCGGGCGAGCAGCTCAGCAAGTGCAGCTGTCTTGGCGGTACGGGACGGCGTAGCTGCCACGGCGGCAGAAGCAGCGACCACCTCGGCGAAGAGCATCAGCGATTGCTGTGGCTACGCGCCGGGAACGATGCGGATGTCGCGCACGGCCCCGCCATCCAGGGCTGCGAGCGCCTCCTGATACGCCGGGCTGTCGTGCGCCGCACGCGCCGCGTCAACGGACTCGAACTCGATGACCACAGTGCGCGTCACATCGCCCGACTCGTAGGTCTGCTCGGGCTTCCCGCGGGCGAGGAAGGTACCGCCCGCTCCCTCAAGCGCGGGCCCGGAAAGCGTGGCGTAGGCCGCCAGCTTGCCCTCGTCGCGGATCTCCCGGTAGATGCTGATCCAGTACGCGCTCACGCGGCCCATCGTGCCTGACCTGAGGCGAGGGCCGTAAGAGGGCCCGACAGGGGCGAACGATTTCTCCAGACAAAGCTGCAGCTCAGAGGCCATAAACGTGAGTGTCCGAGGGGGGACTTGAACCCCCATTCCCTGTAAGGGGAACTAGCACCTCAAGCTAGCGCGTCTGCCAATTCCGCCACCCGGACCTGGGCCACGGTGACCGACCCGCAGGTCCGTCGCCGCGCAGGCAACCATACCAACCCGGCCGCAGGCTGGGGGAGTGGTGGGGCTGACCAAAAGAACCGAGAAGTGGTCGGTTGCGATGCCGATCGGCGACCATAACCCGGTGCTCTTGGTCGTGGGCCCCTACGGCTGCCGGCGCTCCAGCCGCCCTGCGGCCCCAATCCCAGCCAAGGAGGCCGCAACGTGTTGGTTACGGACACCCCGCCCCCAACTCGCGCCGAAAGGTCACAATGAAAGGGTGTCGCGCGCTGAGGACGAGGTCGCAGAGCTGTGCAGCGACCTGCTGCGCTTCGAGACGGTCAACCGGGGCGGCGGCGAAGGCAACGAGCGGGAGGCCGCCGAGTATGTGGCCGGCAAGCTGGCCGAGGTCGGGATCGAGCCGACCGTGCTCGAATCCAAGCCAGGTCGCACCTCTCTCGTCGCGCGGATCGAGGGGGAGGATGCCAGCCGCGGCGCCTTGCTGATCCACGGCCACCTCGACGTTGTTCCTGCTGACGCCGCCGACTGGGCCATCCATCCCTTCTCCGGTGAGATCGCCGACGACGGCAACATCTGGGGCCGCGGCGCCGTCGACATGAAAGACATGGACGCGATGACGTTGGCGGTCATCCGCGAACGCATGCGCAGCGGCCGCAAGCCACCCAGAGACATCGTGCTGGCCTTCCTCGCCGATGAAGAAGCCGGCGGCGCGTACGGGGCGCGATGGCTGGTCGACAACCATCCGCACCTCTTCGAAGGCTGCACCGAGGCGATCAGCGAGGTGGGTGGGTTCTCGTACGAAATCAGCGACGACCTGCGTCTTTACTGCATCCAGACCGCCGAGAAGGGCCTGGCGTGGATGCGGCTGACCGTCGCCGGGCGCGCCGGGCACGGCAGCATGGTCGCTGACGACAATGCCGTGACGGCGCTTTGTGCGGCCGTCGCCAGGCTCGGTCAGCACAAGTTTCCGCTGCAGATGACCGATTCGGTACGCATCTTCCTGGAAGAGCTGTCGGACGCCACCGGAGTCCCGCTCGACGCCGACAATCCGGAAAAGGCGCTCCCCCAACTGGGAGGGCTCGCGCGGCTCGTCGGCGCAACGCTTCGCCATACGGCCAATCCCACCCAACTCGAGGCGGGCTACAAGGTCAACGTGGTCCCCGGAGTCGCGACCGCCGGCGTGGACGGCCGCTTCCTGCCCGGCAGAGAGGCCGAATTCGAGGCCACTCTCGACGAAATTCTGGGGCCTGACGTCAAGCGCGAATACGTCAATTACGACCACGGCGTGGAGACCACCTTTGACGGCGAGCTTGTCGACGCGATGGCAGCCGCTTTGAAGGCGGAAGACCGCGGCGCCCGGCCGGTTCCGTACATGCTCTCGGCCGGCACCGACGCGAAGTCGTTTTCGCGGCTAGGGATCCGCTGTTTCGGTTTTGCGCCGCTGCGGCTGCCGCCAGACCTCGATTTCAGCGCCATGTTCCACGGCATCGACGAGCGGGTACCAGTCTCAGGGTTGAAGTTCGGCGTTCGCGTACTCGACCGATTCATCGACGGCAGCTAGGACGGACGCGATGGCAGGCGAGGCAGCGGGCAGCGGTCCGAGCAGCTGGGGAATCCCCCGCTGGTCGGGCCCGCCTGGCTGGCACCCCGAGCACGAGTCGCAGGAAAGCGGCAACAAGTACAAGCGCCGGCTGGAAGACATCGATCCGGCGCGCACCGATCCGTCGGCGATGATTGAGCAGCACGAGCAGCTCCGGATGCGACCCAGTCCGTACACGGTTGAGGGCTACATCCAGGGCTTCCGGGATCTTTCAGAAGCGGCGATCAACGGTGAGGGCACCAACCGCTCGCGGGCTCGCGTGCTAGTCGTGCTGTCGCTGGTCGCGATCATGGTGCCGGTCTGCCTGCAGATGCTGGGCTTCCTGCACTTCCTGTAGAACGCGCAGCCGAAGAAGCGCAGCTCAGCTGGGCAGCACCGACGGCAACCCGGGTCGCGCCCGGCGCCGTAGGACGACCCGCCGTGATCCGTCGGGGTAGAGCCGGAGCCGGTCGAGCTCCCACTCGCCGTACTCGGCGTGCAGCGTCAGCACCGTTTGCGCCGTGCGCCGGCTGGTGCCCGGCGGCAGGTAGAGCCGCTCGTACTGCAACCCGCCCCGCTGCTGCCCGCCGCGCTCGAAACTCATCGGGTCACCGTATGGCAGGACTCGCGATCGCACGAGCCGTGCCGTTGACCCGAAGGGCCAACCCCCGCCGATAGCCTGCGAAAGTGGTGACCCAGCAACGCCAACGGATCGCCGCCACTGACCGACCCGCCTTTACGGCGTTGATCGCCGGGCTGCTCGCCGCGTTGGCCATCGGTTCACTGCTGATTCGTGTCCACGGTGATGCCTCCCGCATCGTGCACGCCGGCCCTCCCTGGACCAACGCCGCGACCGCACGGTCATCGCTCACCGTGGTCCCAGCCGACAAGGCTTACGACGGCCAGTTCTTCTACCGGCTGGGCATCGCGCCGTTCAGCAGGGCGCACGAGGTCGCGGGGGTCACCTTCGACCTCCCCGCCCTGCGTAATGCGCGCTGGCTCTCCGGCGGGCTGGCTTGGGTGCTGTCAGGAGGGCAAGCCGGCGCCGTGCCATGGGCGCTGCTCTTCATCAACCTGGCGGCCGCCATCGCACTCGGAGGTGTCGGCGGCGCGCTCGCCCGAAGTAGCGGGAGACATGCCGCGTGGGGCCTTTTGCTGGCGCTTTACCCCGGTTACGCCTACACGCTGACCTTGGATACGTCCGAGCTGCTCGCCGGCGCATTGGTACTGGGTGGTCTCTACGCGGGTCGACGAGGCCGTTGGCCGTGGGCTGCCCTGCTCTTTGCGCTCGCCGTGCTGGCCCGCGATACCACCGCCGCCATCCCCGCAGGCCTGGCGGTCGGCGGCGCCATCCAGCTCACGCGGCGACGGTCCTCGGGTAAGGGGCCGCTGGCTGCCGGCGCGGTAGGGGTGATCGTCTTCGCCGGCTGGCAGGGGCTGCAACGGGCCCGCTTCGGTGACTGGCCCTTCGTGCAGTCCCGCAAGAACAACCTTTCGGGTCCCTTCGCGGGGCTGGCCAAGGAGCTCAGTAAAGACCTGCCGCCGCACGGGGGAGCGGCCGCGTTCAGGCTGCTCTCCATTGTCATCCTGCTCGGGGTGATCATCGTCGCGGGAGTCGCCTTACGCGGTACCACCATCCCCTTCGAGGAGCGGGTCGCGTGGGTGCCGGCCGTGTTGGTCGTCGTCACGCTGAACGCGTTTCTGTGGAGTGGTGCGACCGCTTTCATGCGCGCGGCAAGCGAGAGTTATCTGATGTCGATCCTTGTCCTGCTGGGCCATCGGGGTCGATACGCGGCATACGTGGGGATACCGGTGTTAGGCCTGTGGGTGCTGACGATCGGCAGCCAGATCGCTAAGGGTTGATTGCGCGGCCGCAGACGACCATGTTTTCCCAATGCACACAATAGGTTGCCTGCAGATGCAACCTATTGTGTGCATTCGCAAAGGGGGTCTCCCGCTTCCAGGGACGCACATTGTGTGCCTCGCCCGACCAACGCTCAGAAAACTCAGGGCACGAAAAACATCAGGAAAGCGAACGACGCGTAGACCATCATCAGCGCGGCGGAGACGGCGAGGATGCCCCTCCAGACCGGACGTCGCGTGATCAACGAGGCGACGATCAGGATGAACGGGAACGCGCTCCAGCAGTACCGCTCGACGGAGGCCAGATTGCTGCCGGCGAGTGTGGAAACGAGAGCGAGCGCGCTCCAGACCGTGTAGGACGCGGGCAGCCGGCGCGCCATCGGGATGAGCAACAGCAGGAAGAGCAGCAGCCACGGCAGGTGAAGCGTGGTCCCCAGCTGATGCGTGCCGGCACCGGAGATCGCCCGGTGGATCACCGTGATCGGGTCGGTCAGCTTTCCGTGCAGCTGGGGACGTTGCTGGACCGACAGCGGCTGGAAGAAATTGCCGAACCGAATCCCGATATAGCTCAGATACGCGATGGCCCCGACCGCCGGCGCCACTATCGCTGCGATGCGCGGCAGCCATGATTGCGCCGATCGGCGCGAACGCCATACCTCGATGAAGATCGGCGCCATCAGCAGGATTCCGGGAGGTCGGCACAGGCCAGAAAGCAGGCCGGCCACTGCCGCAACCCACCAGCGCTGGCTGCGAATTCCGTAAAACGTGATGACGGCGAGCAGACCAGCCAGGGCTTCGGTGTAGCCCATCACCATGACGAACGCCGGCGGTGCCAGCGCGAGCAGCCAGACCGCCCGCCGCGCTGTCTCGTCCGACATCCCTTCGAAGCGGGCAAGCCGGATAAAGGCCACGCCGTAGCCGAAGGCGAACAGGTTGACCAAGACCAGCAGCACAACGCCGGCCGCGTGACCCCCGAGCCCGAAGAGCCAGGTCAGAGCAGGGAGCAGCGGGAAGAAACGGCGCGCCGCCGGGTCGATGTGGGCGTATCCGTGTGCGGCGATGTCTCGGTAGAACTGGGCGTCCCAGCCGAGCAGCCCGACCCGCGGAAGGTGGGCCCCGGGAGAGATCTCGGTGACTTTGGACGCGATGGCCGCCGACAGTGCCAGCGCCCCCACGACCAGTACCCGGGCGGTCAGCCACGAGCCAATGGCGTCACCAGCTTCCGCCGAGCCGAACCAGCCGCGCAGCCGGGCGCCGCGCGACTTCGGCTCGGTCGGCGGATCAGCCTGCGCGAGCCCCGCCTGCATGGTCACTTCGCCCGTGCAGTGAAGCTGTCCAGCTCCTCGTTCTCGTACGAGTTCGGGTTCAGACCTGCCCAGATGAAGACCGACCGCTGCTGGGCGAGCGCGAGGCGAAGGTTCGGGCAGAGCTGCTGATACGTCAGGTAACTGGGGCTGTACACCAGCCAGATCCGGTGGTTGCCGGCCTCGGCGAGTGCCCGGTCGACCAGCGCCGGCACGTTGCGGTTGGCCGCGTCGTTACGGGCCGCGTAATCCACCCAGTCCACCCGGTCAGGCGGGGCGAAGGTGGGAATCGTGAAGTTCTTCATGCCCTGCCCGCCGCGCCCGGCCCGAATCTCGCGGGCGATGGCGGGACCGAGCTGGTCCGGGCAGTAGAGCACCACATCGCCCGGCTTCCCCTGTGCGGCCAGGATCTTGGCCACCTGCACGGCCTGGGTGCGTTGCATGGTCACGACGGGCCCGGCGGCGATGGATCCGAAGAGAGCGATCAGCCCGACCGAACCCGCCCAGAGTCGCTTGTCCGCCAGTCGTTCGGGACCGAGCGCCAGGCAGAGCAGGAATGGAATGAACGCGATCGCGGTGTAGCGGTCAGCCCAGGCATTCCCGACTGCTTTGCCGACCGTCACGGCCAGCACCAGGGTGCTGATCGCCAGCAGGAAAAGGAGCCGTCCCGGTTCGTGGCCCTTCAGGTCCAGCAGCACCTGCCGCTTACCCGCCGGATAGCCGAAAATCGCCAACGCCAGCAGCGCACACACCACAACGAGCAGCGCCCGGCCGGCGGTCAGCTGCCCACCCGACCATTGCCCGAACGCGTGCACCACAGCCGCATACGTCGCCGGCGCACCCCACGGGGTGCCGGTGTGCTTGCTCTGATACAGAAATGTCGGGAACCAGGGGATGAACAAAATCGCCCCGCCGACCAGCCCCAGCAGCGCAAACTTGCAGCCCCGCCGATGCGCCGGATTCGCCCGCCACAGCCCGATCAGCAAGAAAATCGCGACTGTCACCAGCGAATACAGCGACCAGTAATGCGTCAAGGCCACCGCCACCGACGCCAAGCGAAAGGCAGACCACGCTCCACCAGGTGGGTGCCCGCAACGTCCGTTCCAGCGCCAGCGCACCCAACAATGCGAGCAGCACCAGCAGGCTGTACATCCGGGTCTCACTCGCGTAGTACGCCGCGAACGGCGAGCAGATGAACGCCAGCACCGCGACCCACGCCGCGCGGCGTCCGATGACCCGCCGGCCCAGCATCAGCAGCGGCGGAATGCACGCCATGTTCAGCACGAACGACAGCCCGCGCACCGTCCGGTCACCCTCACCGAACAGGCCGATCCACCCATGCAAAAGCAGGTAGTAGAACGGCGGCGAACCATCCTGCTTCAGCGCCTGATACATCGTGACGCCATGACCGCTGCTCAGCGGCAGCCGGGCGATCGCGACACTCTGCGCCTCATCCAGCCACAGCCCCCGCGGCCCCCACAGCCGCACCAGCAGGCAATACACAACGCACGCCGCGATACCTGTCCAGAACGCCATCCACCCGAAGCGTTCGCGCCGGCTCTGCGGGCGCGCCGGCGTCGTCCCTGAAGGGGGAGCGGCCGCCTCGGCATCAGGCCGTACTACGACGTCCGTCACGATGCTGCCACCAGGCGTTGCCCACGTGTCAACGCGTCAGCCACGCTGGATTCCCTTCGCGCCGGGGGAGACCTCCTCGTGGTAGTCCTCCTCGACGTTGACGTCCCAGACGTCAAGTTTGGTTCCATCGATCATGTTTTGCACCGTCAGCTGGGCGGTGAACATGGAGTGGTCCTGGTTGTTGTAGCGGTGCATTCCGTTGCGTCCGACGGGGTGGACATTGGGGGCGTTGTCAGCCAACCAGCCCCGCATGATGTCGACGTTGTTCTTGTAGTTCGCGTCGTAGAACGGATAGGCCTTCGGCATCCGCACCACGAATCCGCGCTCGACCAGCGACGGGTCGACCAAGCCGAGAATGCCCAGCTCACGCTTGGCCTGCTCGATGAGATCGGCGTCCGATCGGTTCCAGGTCGCGTCGCCGACGCTGACGAAGAATTCCAGGCCGAGGCAGGTCTTGCCTTCCTTGACCAGGTACGGCGACCAGGAGCCGAAGTTCTGAATGCGCCCGACGCCGACCTCGGGTGAATGAATGTAGATCCAGTTGTCAGGAAACCCGGCTTTCTCGGGGACGACGACGGCGACGGTCAGGAAGTCGCGAAACTTCAGGGCGTCAGCCGCCGCGAGCACCTCGGCGGGCGGCTTCGGGTCGAGCGCCTTGATGAGCGACGAGAACGGCATCGAGCTGATGACTTCGTCGGCGGGGTAGAGGTGCTCGGAGCCGACGTCCTTGCGGCTGGCTTCGGGTGCACCCGCTCCTGGTCCGTATCCACCGGTCACGACGGTGGTGACGCCGGTGGCTCCCTTGCCCTCTTCCCAGTGGACCGTGCGGACCTTCTCCTCCAGGACGATCTTGCCGCCGCGCTCCTGCACCTGCTCGGCAGCGCGTTCCCACATCATCCCGGGGCCGTATTTGGGGTACTGGAATTCCTCGATGAGGGAGGTGATCTCTTTCTGGTTGCTCTTGGGCTTGAGCGCATTGGTGATGGCGTTGATGAGTGAAAGGTTCTTGATTCGTTGCGCGGCGAAGTCGGCTGGCAGCTCGTCGACCGGGACGCCCCAGAGCTTCTCGTTGTAGGTCTTGAAGAAGTGCTCGTAGAGCCGCCGACCGAAGCGGGCGATGATCCAGCCCTCGAGCGTGTCGGTGTTCTTCGGGGGACGGATGCGCGCCCAGCCGTAGGAAAGCATGCAGCGGGTGGCCTCGATGATGCCGAGATTTCCGAGCGCGTTGCCGGCCTTGAGCGGGTAGTCGTAGAACTTGCCGCGGTAGAAGATGCGGCTCATCCGGGGGCGCATCAGGAAGTCCTCGTCCGGCAGGATCTCGTGCCACAGCGCTTCGACCTCGGGCACCTTGGTGAAGAACCGGTGGCCTCCGATGTCGAAGCGCCAGCCCTCTCGCTCGGCGGTGCGGCTGATGCCGCCGACCATCGAATCGCCCTCGACGACGGTGACGGGCACCTCGCGCTTCACCAGCTCGAGGGCAGCGGTCAGACCAGCCGGACCTGCCCCGATCACGATTACCTGCGGCTTGTCCGCCACGATATGACTACGACCTTCCCTTTCCACCCCGCGCGCCGACACCTGACGGCGCGCGAGCGACCAGTCCATCAGCAGACTGCGACAACACTGTCGTCGAACGGTCGCCGGTTAGCATTGTGCCCGACATGCGGGCCACCACCTCGGACGACGCGCCCGGCACCTCGACCATGATCAACAACTGGCCGGTGGTCCTGCTGCTGGCCGGTTGGGTCGCCGTGGCGCTGGGCATCGGCACTCACGATGGACGTTACGCACTGCCATCGCTCGCCCTCGTTGTCGCAGGAACGCTGCTGGTCGGCGCCGGAGTCTGGGTGGCGGCTCGCCCGCGAGTGCGCGCCTTGGCGCCGCCGTCCTGGGCGACCCGGACGGCCCTGGCTGCAGCCGCGCTGACGGTCGGATTGGCACCGCTGATCTGGCATCCCCGTTATTTTGCTCACGGTGCCGGCTGGACGGCGTCACAGGCATTGGCCGCTGCCGGCGGACTGCTGGCGGCGGCGACCGTCCTGCCCGTCTGGGGGGTGCTGCCGGGACTCGCGTCGCGGCGCTGGCCGCTGTGGGTGGCGCTGGCACTGATGTCGGCCGCCGGGATCACGATGATCGCCGCGGCGCCGAGGCCGCACATCGACGTGTTCTTCCTCCTGCAGGGCTCCACCAAAGGCCTGCTGTCCGGCGATGACATGTACCGCCAGCAATGGGCGGCCACTCGCGCCAGCTATCCCTCGCACGGCCTCTTCAACGTCTACCCCTATCTGCCGTGGACGTCGGTCCTGCTGCTCCCGTTTCGGGTCATCTTCGGTGACATCCGGTACGGGTTGGTGGCTTTCCTGGCTATCGCAGCGGCGATCGCCCGCCGGCTTGGTCAGGGAGCTTCCGGCGCTGCCGCAAAGGTCGCCTCGGCGCCGGTGGGCTATGTCCCTGCCTTGCTGCCGTTGCTGGTCGCCCTCCATCCGAAGGTGACGTTCGCGTACCAAATGTCCTGGACCGAACCGCTGCTCGTCGCCTTGCTCGCCGGCATGGTGCTGGCTGTCGAACGGGGTCGCAACGCTCTGGCGATCGGGTGCCTCATGCTGGCGCTCGCGTCGAAGCAGCACATCATCCTGCTGCTTCCGTTGACCGCACTGTGGCCGCGTTTCGGGCTTCGGCGCACGCTCTACGCGGCCGGGGGAGCGCTGCTGCTCGTGCTGCCCTGGATCATTGCCGGGCCGCGCGACTTCTGGCACGACGCCGTCACCGCGAACACCGGACTCGGCTACCGCGCTGACGCGTTGTGTCTCGCGACGTGGATCCACAAGGAGTTCGGCCACGACCCAGGCTTCGCACTCACCGCCCTCGGACTGCTGATCGCATACGCGCTCGCCTGGCGGATCAGGGGTGACGCCTTCGGCTTCTGCGCCGGTTCGGGGCTGCTCGTACTGGCGCTGGACATCACCAATACGCAGTCGTTCTTCAACCACTACACGCTCGGGATGGCGCTGGTCGTCTTCGCCGTCTGCCTACGGTGGGGGCGGGCGCCGGAGGATGTCGAACCGCCCAAGACGTCCGAACCGGATGATCAGCGTTTGGTGGAGAACCGGATGAGCTGCGAGGACTCGAGCAGCGGTCGCCGGTTGACCTGAGTCACCCGGTCGCGGCCAAGCGCCGCCAGCTGGTCGGACACCTCGGCGCAGTCATCGCCAAGCGTGCGGTAGCCATCTGCTTTGACCAGATAGATCGACCCGTTGGGGCCGGCCATTTGATCGAGCTGGCGGGCGAAGTCGGTGGCGCTGGCACCAGCCATCCGCTTGGCGTAGTCCACCCAATTCACCAGCGCCGGGCCACGGGCATCGGCGAACGCGATCTCCTTCAAGCCCGTTTCGTGGGCTCGCACCAGCATCCGATGCACGGCGGGGCCGAGCTGGTCGGGGCAGTAGGCGACCACGTCGCCAGGGCGAGCCTGTTGCACGATCTTGGAAGCGACCTCTGCCGCGTTAGTGCGCTCGTCTCCGTTGAGTGAGCGGCCGCCCACGAGCCCGAGCACGCTGATGACGGCCAGCAGCCCGGCGACGGTCGCCCTCGAGGGCAGGAGCCCGATACCGAGCCCGGCGAGCAGCAGGAATGGCGGCAGCGAAATCCCGGTGTAGCGCTCGGCATAGGCGCTGCCGCCGAACGCGTAGGCCCCATAGGCGAGCACGAGGGGCACCAGCCACATCACCACCAGGTAGCGGCCGGGGATGCGTCCGCTGAGCTTGAGATGCAGGCCATCTCCAGCGGGTCGAGCGGTGTATCCCAGGAACGCCATGAGCAGCAGGACAAGTGCCAGCAGTGCGCCGGCGGACGCGGGACCGGCCCAGGAGAAGACGGTGTCGAGCAGCACTTCGGCGTGCACCGGAGCGGCCCAAGGAGTGCCGGTGTGCAGCATCTGGAAGACGAAGGTCGGCAGCCAGGGCAGGAAGAAAATGCCGGCGGCAAGCATCGCGTAGAAGGCGTGCATGCACAGCTTGCGGTAATTCGGTCGGCGGTAGGCCTGCACAAGCAGGAAGACCGCGACCGTGGCGAGCATCAGCAGCGTCCAGTAGTGCGTGTAGGCCAGAGCTGCCGTCACGGCCGTTACGCCGGCCCAGCGCCACCGTGAAGGTTTCTCGAGTGCCCGGGCCAGTGCCAAGGCGAACAGCAGCACCAGGAAGACAAAAAGCGAGTACATGCGGGTCTCGGTGCCGTAGCGGATCGCGTACGGCGATGTCGCGAAGAGCAGCAGCACGGCGGCGCCGGTCCGGTCGACGGCGTGCGGCTCGGTGTGCCCGAACGACGCGGCTACGCGAGCGACCCGGCGGCCCGCGAACCAGGCCAGCGGTAGCGTCGCGACGCTGAACACCCCGGACAACGCCCGTACCGCGAAATCACTTTGCCCGAAGACCGCCATCCAGTAGTGCAGCAGGAGGTAATACAGCGGGGGCGAACCGTCATGGCGCAACGCCTGGAACAGCTGCGGCAGGTGACGGCTGGAGATCTCGATGGTGAGCGCTTCGTCCAACCAGATGTGCGCGTCGGTCATGAAGCGCAGTGCCGAACCGATCACGATGGCGAGCGCCGCCAGGCCGATCAGCCATGGCATGGGGCGCTGCCGGCTGAACCAGCGATCGACCCGGTTGGAGCTCTCCCGCGCGGGCGTATCGCTCGGGGGTTGCGTGCCAGGAGCGGCGGGGGCGGTGACGTCAGCGGCATCGGTAGTACCGGCCGCGTCGGTCAAGGCGTTTCTGACGGCCTTTCGTCGATCCGGTCCCCGCTCCTGATACCGCGGCTCGACCGGGGCGCTCATCGCGCGTAAGCCGGTCGGGACATCGGCACAGGCTACCTACCTCGCCTGTTCCTGAGCTGACAACTCAGCCTCGCTGAAGGCCTCGAGCAGCAGCCTCGGTAGTCGGGTGACGCGTGGGCGGCCCCCGTTTTCCCGGACCGCCCTCGCCAGTGCCGAACCGACCGCCGGAACCACCGAAAGATGTCGCTGAGCACGGGTGAGCGCGGTATAGACCAGCGGGCGGGTCAGCAGACCGCCTGATTCGGGCGGCAGCACGACGACCACGGCGGGCCACTCGCTGCCCTGCGCCCGATGCACCGTGATCGCCCAACCGTGCCGAAGGTCACTCCATGAGGTGATCGGGACGGTGACCGGTACGCCGCTGAAAGTAATGACCAGTCCGTCGGAGTTGCGCGCGGTGACGGTGCCGACCTCGCCGTTGGCGAAGCCCTCTTCAAGGTGGTTGGCGATGGCGACGATGCGGTCGCCGACGTCGAATCGCCGGGCCGGGCTGACCTTGGAACGCGCGGTCTTCGCCTCCGCGGCGACTGCGCTGGGGTTCAGCACCTCTTTGAGCGCCAGGTTGAGGGCTTCAGTGCCCGCCGGGCCACGGTGTACGGGGGTGACGACCTGGATCTCTGCGCTCGGGATTCCCAACGCCCGCGGGATGGAATCCGTGACGAGTTGGACGACGCGGCGGGCGGCTTCGGCGCTGTCGCGGCTGGGGACGATGACCACTTCGCGTTCGGGGTCGTCCAGCACGGGCAGCTGACCGCTGCGTACCGCGGTGGCCAGCCGGGCGATTGTGCCGCCTTCGGCCTGCCGGTACAGCGTCGTCAATTCGGTGGTGGGAATGACGCCCGAATCCACCAGGTCGCCGAGCACCCGGCCCGGCCCGATGCTCGGCAGCTGTGCCGGATCGCCGACCAGCAGCAGGTGGGTGCCGTCACTGCAGGCTTCGACAACGCCGGCCGCGAGTTCGGCGTCAAGCATCGATGCTTCGTCGACGACGACGAGGTCGGCATCAAGGGGCCAGCCCTCTCCCCGGGTGAACACCGAGCTGGCGCCAGGGCCGTTGTCACGCACGGGTTGCGCCCCGAGCAGTCGGTGGACGGTGCTTGCGCTGGCGCCCGTCAGCTCCTCAAGGCGCTTGGCAGCTCGTCCGGTGGGTGCAGCGAGGACCACCCTTGCTCCCCGGGCGGTGGCGAGCTCGACGACCGCTGACACCGTGCGGCTCTTACCGGTGCCGGGACCGCCGGTCAGCAGGCTCACCCCATGGGCGAGCGCCGCCACCACCGCCGCCTGCTGCGCCTCATCGAGCCCCTCCAGCCCGAGCGCGTCCGGCTCGCCGATGGGGCTGGCTGCGGCCGCGAGCCGGGCGAGCCCCTCCGCCAGTGAATCCTCGGCCACCCCGTAGCGCGGCGCTGAGACCAGCCGGTCGGCCGGGATCCAAGCTCCGGTCTCGGCATCACGCGGATCGTGGCGGGAGGCGTCGACCACGATGCGCCCTGCTTCGACCGCGACCTCAAGGGCTTTGACCGGGTCGGGGACGCCGCGGCTCACAGCAGTCGCCATCAGGCTCTGGGCCGCTGCCGCCGTGTCGCCCGCCCGGGCCGCGAGCAGCAGCAGATGTACGAGCACGGCCGGCCCACGGCTCGGCTCGTCGCGACTTCTGCCCATCACGCTGGCGAGCCGGTCGGCCTGCCGCAGATCGGCGTCACCGCCGTCAAGGAGGCGCCAGGGGTCATCGATCAGTGCGGCAGCAGCACCTGGGCCGAGCGACGCGAGGGCGCTTCCCGCGAGCCGGGCCGGCAGATCAGCAGGTGCGAGCAGCGCCACCACGTCAAACGTCGGTCGAGCCCGCGCGAAGGCCACCATAAGGTTCGCCGCCCGCCGCGCGGACAGGCCCGGCACCGCCGCGAGTGCCTCTTCCGTGACGTCGGAAGCTTCGCGAATCCCGGCTGCCGGCAGCTTTTCACGCAACGCCTTGCCCATCCCGGGCCACAACCCTGCGGCGCAGAACGCGGTAAAGATCTCCGCGTTGTCCGCCGGCGGGCCGGGCCGGTAAGGGGCGGTGGAGCTCACATCGGCAGGCTACGGCGGCGGCCTGGCCGGACCCACTTATCCACACCGACGGTCAGCTGTGACCTCAGCCCCAGGGCAGGCGCTCTGGATAGCCGATCACCGGAGCCGAGACGTCATCGAGTGCGCTGCGGATGGACCCTGGAAGGGTCAGCTCCTCTGACTCCAGCAGTCCTTTGAGCTGCGCCACAGTACGAGCGCCAAGAATCGGTGCGGCGACGGAAGGTCGGTCACGCACCCAGGCAATGGCGACGGCCACCGGGCTCGTGCCCAGGCCCTTTGCGGCTGTGCGGACCGCCTCGACGACCCGGGTCGATTCGTCCGTCAGGTAGGGCTCGACGAAACGGCCCCAGGTGGGCGAGGCGGCCCGGGTGCCGGCGGGTGCTGACTCGCGCGTGGGTCCGTAGCTGCCGGACAGCACGCCGCGGCCCAGTGGCGACCAGGGGAGCAGGCCAAGGCCGGCGTCCTCCGCGGCGGCGATCACCTCGCGTTCAACACCACGTGCGAGCAATGAGTACTCCATCTGGGTCGAAACCAGCGGCGCCCGACCGGGGGCGCTGCGCTGCCAGGCAGCCGCCTTCGCGGTCTGCCAGCCCGTGTAGTTGGAGATCCCGATGTAGCGGACCCGGCCGCTACTCACCGCATCGTCCATCGCGGCGAGCGTCTCCTCCAGCGGCGTATCGGGATGCCAGGTGTGTACCTGCCACAGGTCGACGTGGTCGGTGCGCAGCCGCGCCAGCGAACCGTCGAGGGCGGCGAGCAGTCGGCGGCGAGAGGTCCCGGTGGCCAACGGTCCGTCACCTGCCCGGGCACCCGCCTTGGTGGCGATCACCAGCTCCGACCTTGCCGAGCCGCGTAGCAGTCCGCCGAGAAGCCTCTCGGATTCGCCTCCGCCATAGACATCCGCGGTGTCGACGAGGGTTCCGCCGGCTTCGCGGAACGCCGCGAGCTGAGCCTGTGCAACGTCTTCGTCGCAGTCTCGGCCCCAGCCCATCGTGCCCAGGCCGAGGCGCGACACGACCAGTCCGCTCTGTCCCAAGCGCCTCTGTTCCACGACCGCTGACCTTACGGTGAACCGGGCCGTACGCAGCGGCGCCTATCCGAAGGCGGGAGCGAGAACCTGAATTACCTAGACGCCGGCGTGCTGGGTGTCATTGAGGGGATTACGGAATTTCTCCCGGTGTCGAGCACCGGACACCTCACCGTCGCCGAGCGCCTCTTCAACCTCGACATCGAGGACAAGGGCGTCACTGCGTTCACCGCCGTGGTCCAGTTCGGCGCAGTGCTGGCCGTCCTGATCTTCTTCCGCAAGGATCTGAAGCGGCTGATCACGGCAGGATTCGGCGCGATCCGCGATCCGTCGCGACGATCGGAGCAGTCGGCCCGCGAGGCTGGGTTCATCGTGATCGGCACCATCCCGATCGCCATCA
This sequence comes from uncultured Actinomycetota bacterium, assembly GCA_963839015.1. Classification (GTDB taxonomy): domain Bacteria; phylum Actinomycetota; class Actinomycetes; order Frankiales; family Frankiaceae; genus DATAZK01. The sequence continues at coordinate 257,828 of CAWITL010000010.1, forward strand.
TCGGGCTGGCGGCAAAATCCCTGATCGAAGGGCCGCTGCGCAACGTCGGCGTGATCGCAGCAGCCCTGATCCTGTGGTCGGGGGTGATGATCGCCGCCGAACGGCATGCCAGCCAGTCGCGCGGCGAACGCAACCTCGAGCTTCCGGACGCGCTGATCATGGGGCTGACGCAGTGTGCAGCTCTGGTCCCGGGCATATCCCGATCCGGCGCGACGATCAGCGCGGGCCTCTTTCGAGGTATCGACCGGGTCTCGGCGACCCGGCTTTCGTTCTTCCTGGCGATCCCCGCGCTAACGGCGGCGACGTTGCTCGAGTTGCCGAAGGCGTTCAGCGGCAGCGTCGGGATCGGACCCACACTGGTCGGCACGGCAATCGCCTTCATCGTGGCTTATGCCTCGGTGGCCTGGCTGCTTCGATTCGTGGCCGGACACAAGATCACCGCGTTTGTGCCCTACCGGATCGCGGCGGCGATCGTCATCATCATTCTGATCGCGGTAGGCACGCTTTAGCGTCAGACGGTAGACAGGACCCCGATGACCACCATCGTGCTGCTGCGTCACGGCCTGACCCAGATGACAGGTCCGCGTCTCGCGGGCTGGACCCCGGGCGTCCACCTCGACGAGCGAGGACAGGCGCAGGCCGCCAAGGTGGCCGAACGGCTGCGCTCGGTCCCGTTCGCCGCCATCGTCTCGAGCCCTCTGGACCGCTGCCTCGAAACGGCCGGTGCCGTGGCCGAGGGACGGGCGCTGACGGTGTCGGTCGATGAGCGCATCGGTGAATGCCGATACGGCGACTGGACCGGCCAGGAACTGAAAGTGCTCGCGAAGGATCCGCTCTGGAAGGTGGTCCAGGCCAATCCGAGCGCAGTGGTCTTCCCCGGACCCGAAGGCGAGGCGTTGCGCGACACCCAATCGCGGGCGGTGACGGCCCTGCGCGAGTGGGACAAGAAGATCGCCGCCGAATCGGGCGATGACGCGGTCTGGCTCGCCTGTAGCCACGGCGACGTGATCAAGGCCGTGGTCGCGGACGCGCTCGGCATGCATCTGGACCTCTTCCAGCGCATCAACGTCGACCCCTGCTCGGTCACGGTCATCCGCTACGCCGAGCTGCGCTCGTTCGCGCTGCGGGTGAACGACAACGGGGGCACGATCGACGATCTGCTCCCTCCGAAGAAGAAGAGCCGCAGCCGCCGCAAGCCGTCTTCCGATGCGGTCGTCGGCGGCGGTAGCGGCGCCTGAGCGCAAGTCGCTTTTCGCCACGTACGGTCGAATAGTCATGACGCATGAGGCCGACCAGCAGGCCGACCCACCGGCCGACGCCGCGGCAGATCGCCAGGCCGCTCTCACGCTTCTGCGCAGCGGGACCATTGACGTCGAAGGCCGCCTGCTCGACGCCAGTAACGCCACGCTGTTCTGCCGCATCACCGACGGCGAGCTGACCGCGGAATGCGTCTACAAGCCGGTGCGGGGAGAGCGTCCACTCTGGGACTTCCCGGACGGCACGCTGGCCGGCCGCGAGCTGGCGGCCTACGAGGTGTCGGAAGCCACCGGCTGGGATCTCGTCCCGCCGACCGTGATGCGCGACGGACCTTTCGGGCCGGGCATGGTGCAGCTGTGGATCGACCTCGACGAGAGCGTCGACCTCGAGCAGCTCGTGCGCAGCGATCTCCCTCAGCTGCGCCGGATGGCGCTCTTCGACGCCGTGATCAACAACGCCGACCGCAAAGGCGGCCACCTGCTTCCGGTGGACGGCGCCAGCCACATCTTCGGCATCGACCACGGCATCTCCTTCCACAACGAGGACAAGCTGCGCACGCTGCTGTGGGGCTGGCGCGGCCGCAAGCTGTCCCGGTCCGAACGCGAGGTGCTGGAGCGGCTGCGCTTCGACGCCGATCTCGACGAGCGCCTGCTTGAGCTGATCACCCGCCGCGAGGTCGCCGCGACGCACCGCCGGATCGACCGGCTGCTGCGCACCGGCGTCTTCCCGCAGCCGAGCGACGACTGGCGCTCGATTCCCTGGCCGCCCTTCTAGCCGGCGTATCCACTGCGTGGCTGCCGCGCCCGGCTACTGTCAAGGGGTGCGTGCCTGGCCAGCGACCCAGCCCCCTCGCCTGCCCGGGCGGGGTGAGCCGCTGCGCCTGTACGACAGCTCCAGCCGCGAGATTCATCCTGTAGCTGCCGGCCCGCTGGCGCGGATGTACGTCTGCGGGATCACGCCCTACGACGCGACCCACCTCGGCCACGCGCTGACCTACGTCAACTTCGACCTCGTGCAGCGCGCGTTGCTCGATGCGGGGCTGGAAGTCAGCTACGTCCAGAACGTGACGGACGTCGACGAGCCGCTGCTGGAACGGGCCGAGCGCGACGGCGTCGACTGGCGCGATCTGGCACTGGCCGAGACGGAGCGGTTCCGCGAAGACATGACCGCGCTGCGGGTGATCGCCCCGCAGGCCTACATCGGCGCCGTCGAAGCGATCCCGCTGATCATTCCGGTGATCGAGAAGCTGCTCGCGGACGGCAACGCCTACCTGCTCGACGGCGACATCTACTTCGCCGTCGACACGGCCGCGCGTTTCGGTTCGGTCGCCGGCCTGACCCGCGAGCAGATGCTGGCGCTCTTCGCCGAGCGGGGCGGCGATCCCGACCGGCCGGGCAAGCGCGACCCGCTCGATCCGGTGCTCTGGCGCGGCGAGCGGCCGGGGGAGCCCTCGTGGGAGGCACCTTTCGGGCCGGCCGGCCGGGCTGGCACGTCGAGTGCGCGGCGATCGCGCTCGAACACCTCGGCAGCCAGATCGACATTCAAGGCGGCGGCAGCGACCTGGCCTACCCCCATCACGAGTGCAGCGCGGCCCACGCCATCGCCTTCTCCGGGCGTGCGCCGTTCGCCGACAGCTACGTGCATTCCGGGATGCTCGCGTTCAAGGGCACCAAGATGTCCAAGTCGCTGGGCAACCTGGTCTTCGTCTCCGTGCTGCGCCGCGACGGCGTCGACCCGATGGCGATCCGGCTCTCGCTGCTTTTCCACCACTACCGCTCGGACTGGGAGTGGACCGCCGAGGTGCTCGACCGGGGGCATTGCCACGTTCGAGCACTGGCGGGCGGCCGTTGCGCTCAAGGGCGGTCCGGACGGCGCCAATGTGCTGGCGCGCATGCGGGCCTGCCTGGCTGACGATCTGGACGCCCCGGGCGCCGTGGCCGCCGTCCACGCCTGGGCGAACGGTGCGTTCGCCGGCGACACTTCCGATCCGGAATCGCCGGCGCTGGTGCGCGCCGCCGTGGACGCGCTGCTCGGGATCGAGCTCTAACCTCGCGGCGCTAGGGCATCAGTCGGTACGACGGCGGCGCAGGTAACGCTCGAACTCGCGGGCGATCGCGTCGCCGCTGGCTTCGGGCAGCTCCGTCTCGGGCTCGCGCGATTCCAGCGAACGGACGTATTCGGCCACGTCGGAATCGCCCGCGGCCAGCTCGTCGACCTGGCGCTCCCAGGCCCGGGAGCGCTCCACCAGATCACCCAGGGGCACCGCGACGTCCAGCAGATCCTCGACGCGGCGCAGCAGCGCCAGCGTCGCCTTGGGGCAGGGCGGCTGGGCGACGTAATGCGGGACCGCGGCCCAGAACGAGACCGCCGGCAGCCCTGCCGTCTGACAGGCCTCGCCGAAGACGCCCACGATGCCGGTGGGGCCCTCGTACCGCGAGCTCTCGACGTTCATCTGGGCCGCCGTCGCCGCGTCGCCCGCGCTGCCGCTGACCGGCACCGGGCGGGTGTGGGGGGTGTCGGCCAGCAGCGCTCCGAGGGTCGCGACCAGGTCGATGCCCAGCGCGTGGGCCCCTTCGATCAGCTCTTCGCAGAAGCCGCGCCAGCGCATGTTCGGCTCGAGCCCGCGCAGCACGACCAGATCGCGGCTGCCGTCCGGGAGCCGGGCGACGCTGAGGCGGGTGGTCGGCCATTCGATCTTGCGTGACCGGCCGCCGTCGGCCATGGTCACGCTCGGCCGGTTGACCTGGAAGTCGTAGTAGTCGTCAGGATCGATCACACCGACGGTATGGGCGTGAAAGACCTCTTCCAGATGCTCGACCGCCGCAGTGGCGGCGTCGGCCGCGTCATTCCAGCCTTCGAATGCGGCCACCAGCACGGGTCGGCGGAGCTCGCCCACATCGGAGAACTCGATCATGGCCACCCTTCCCCTGCCGCCTCGGCCGCGGGGTGGGACCCCTACCGGTTACTGGGGCAGGCGCGTCAAACGTTACGTCCTCGCCGGGCTCCGGAGCGGTCTGCCCGCGCCGGGCCGCATACCGGCTGATCAGGCGACGGGCTGACCGGGCCGGCCAGGCGGCGATCGATACCGTGGAAGTCATGGGTCTGGCTGCTGCGGTGAAGGCGTGAGCACCAAGGCGTGGACCGGCGGCGAGGGGCCTGTCCAGACCGGCCCGGCCGGACTGCTGGACATGCTCCGGCGGCGCCGCGCCAAGCCGCTCGCCCCGCTGCCGGCTGCGGTGCTGTTCGACATGGACGGTCTGCTGGTGGATTCCGAGCCGCTGTGGACCATCGCCGAGCAGCGGGTGGCCGAGCGGCTCGGCGGGACCTTCACCCCCGAGCTGAAGGCGCGGATGATCGGCAAGCGCATCGACCTGGCGGTCGGGATCCTGCTTGGAAGGGCTCGGGACCGCCGCCGCCACCGCCAGCGACCCGGCCGAGATCGGCCGGATGCTGATGTCGGAGACGGCGTCGCTGTTCGCGGCCGGCGTTCCGTTGCAGCCGGGAGCGATCGAGCTGCTGGATGCGCTCGAAGCAAGCGGAGGTACCGCTGGCGCTGGTCTCCTCCTCCTATCGCGAACTCGTGGACGCCGCGCTGCTGTCGGTCGGGCGCCGACCGGTTCGCGGTGACGATCGCCGGCGACGAGGTTGCCCACGGAAAGCCGAATCCGGAGCCCTACCTGGCGGCCGCGAAGGCCCTCAAGGTGGTGCCGGCCCGCTGCGTCGTCCTCGAGGACGCTCCCGTCCGGGTTGGCGAGCGCCATCGCGGCTGGCTGTGGCTGCGTCTACGTGCCGACCTTCCCGCTCTCGGCCGACGATCCGGCCCAGCCGCCTCGGGTGGCCGTGCGCGCCAGCCTGCGCGACGTCGACCTCGCCCTGCTCGGTCGGCTCAGCGTCCACCCGGATTCCGGGCGAAAAGCGGGTTCGGCGGTGGGCCCGAGATGCCGCCATCTGGAGGCTGAGCTCGCGCAGGATTGTCGGCTCGATGCCGCCCTCCAAGGCCGTCCACAAAAGCTGGGCCAGGCGGTGCTCGGGGTCGGCGTCAAGGACTCGCTCGAGGGCCATCGCGGCGAGCGCGCCGTCACCGTCGCTGTAGGCGGCCCAGGCCAAGGTCGTCAGCAATTGGGTGTCAAAAGGCGGCAGCGCCAGCGGCGCCAACTCCTTCAAAAGGGCGAAGATCCCGGTCAGCGCCTCGCCGGCGGTCCAGCTGATGATCTCGTCCCTGACCGCGACGTCGCGCAGGCTCACGATGAGCCTGGTCGCCTCCGGCAGCGGCAAGTTCGTTTCCCGGCCTGGGCGGAACGTCTGTGTAGCGTTCGACCAGGTTCCACCAGTGGTCGACGGGACTGCGCCCAGGGAGTGCGAAGCGCGTCAGCCAGGCCCGCCATCACCTCTACGGCCCGCGGCCCGGTGACGCCGTCCAGCGTGGCGTCGAGCTCCTCGCGGCTGGCCAGCGGCGCCGAGCCGATGCGCCACGAAGGTCGCCGCGACCCTGCTGTGCGTCGTCCTGGCCGGCAGCCGGGACGCGCCCGGCCGCCCGGTGGGCAGCAGGAGGCGTCGCGGCACAAGTAGGACCAGTAGCGACCCTCGCGCACGCCGAGCGCGTCCCGCACCAGGATCCCGTCCTGGCGAAAAGTGCGGATGAGCGATTTGGCCAGCGGGGCGCCCGGCCGTTGCCCGCCGACGGCTGCCTCCGGATCGAAGATCACGAGCAGCGCGGTGTCGGCGCCATCGGCGCGAACCCGGGCCTGCAGCATCTCCCGAAGCTCGTACGCGGGCATGTCCAGGTCGGCGCGCATGCGTCAGGCCGAGCTGCTTGCCCTGCATGCACAGCACCACCACCGATCGCTCCGGGGCGAAGCCGAGCAGATACGGCACCGCCGCCAGCACCTCGGCCGGGGTGGAGAGCTCGGAGCTTGGTCGGCGCGCCGGATAGCGGGCGTTGGAGGAGGAAGGGACGGGAGCTGATGCGGCCATGCGTCACCGTCTGCTGCCGCGAGGGGTCTCGCTGGCCGCTCAGTCGGGATCTGTGGACGGGACGGCCCCATCCACAGGCCGCCGCAACGAGCCGTCAGTTGGACGAGATGGCGCGTAAAACATCCAAACGGGCGGCCCGAATGGAAGGCAGGACCGCGGCCATGACGCCAAGCCCGCCGGCAACGATGAAGAACACGATGACCGAGCCGGTCGGGTAGCTGAAATCGCTCAGTCCCTGATCGGCGAGCGGGGGAAGGATGGCCCAACCGAAGAGCGAACCGACGGCGACCCCCAGGACGGCGCCGAACAGCGAAATGATGAACGACTCCAGCGTGATCATTTCCCAGAGCCGGGCCCTGCCCAGCCCCACCGCCCGTAGCAGCCCGATCTCACGGGTTCGCTCGATGACCGAGAGCGCGAGGGTGTTGATGATTCCGAAGAAGGCGATCAGGACCGACAGCCCCAGCAGCACATAGATCAGGTTGACCAGGCGCCCGATGTTGTCCTGCGCGCTCTGGATGTATTCGCCCCGGCTTTGCACCTTGATGCCCGGGTACTGGTGCGAGTACCGCTTCGATCGACGACCGCACCTGGTCGAGGTTGGCGGTCGGGGTCGCCCTGACCAGGCCCACGATGTCGACCAGGTTGGTCACGTAGCGCGCCGCCACCTCCCGGTCGATCAGGTAGTCGCCGGCGAGCTGGTTCTCCTTGTAGATCCCGGAGACGCGCAGCGAGGTCCGGCCGCCCTCCGAGAAGGCGAGGGGCAGCACCGAGCCGACCTTCCAGTGGTGCTCGTCCGAGATCTTCTTGCTGATCAGGATGGTGGAGGGGCCCAGCGAATTGAGGTCGCCCGATCTGCGGGCTGAGCAGAATGTTGTCCTTGATCGCCGCGGGAGCGGTCGCGGTCGCCGCACCCTTCACGGCGTTGATACGGATCGGCACGATCGCGATGCCGCTCGCTGCCTGGATGCCCGGCTTGCCGTTCAGGTCGCTGGACAAGGTGTTGGGCAGCGCCTGGGTGCCCGACCCGAGCAGGATGAAGCTGGCCCCGGTGCCCTCGCTGACGAGCGTTCCGACGGATTTCTTCACCGATGACGCGAGCACGCTCACCGTCGTGATCAGGGCCAGGCCGATCATCAGCGCCGAAGCGGTCGCTGCTGTACGACGGGGATTGCGGGAGGCGTTGGTGCTCGACAGGACTCCCACCGTGCCGAAGAGCTTGCGGATCGGGGCGCCCAGGCCGCGCACCACGGGACCGGCCGCGAGCGGCGCAAGGATGACGACGGCGATCAGCACCAGCAGGGCGCCCACACCGACGGTTTGCGCGCCTTTGGAGCCGGTGCGGGCCGTCCCCGTGAACAGGATCGCCAGCCCGGCCACGCCGAATGCGAGCCCGAGTGCACCGCGCTGGCGCAGCGATCGCGTAGGCAAGACGTAGGTCTCGGACATCGCCGCGACGGGCGGTACCCGGCTGGCCCGGATCGCCGGTGCCAGGGCAGCCAGCGTGGTGACGACGATGCCGAGCACCAGCGCCACGATGACGGTGCGGGACTCGATCACGATCCCGGAAGAAGGGATGTCGACCCCGGCAGCGCTGAACGCCTTCTTCACGCCGATTGCGATGCCGATTCCGGCAGCCAGGCCGACGATCGAGCCGACGATTCCGACCGCCAATCCTTCGACAGATGACGGAGCGGACGACTTGCGCCCGGCTCGCGCCGATCGCCCGCAGCAGCGCCAACTCGCGCGCCCGCTGGCCGATCAGCATCGAGAAGGTGTTGGCGATGATGAACAGGCCCGACGACGAGGGCGACTGCGCCGAACACCTGCAGGATCAGCGTGAAGAAACCGAGGCCGTTCTTGATGCCGTTCGAGGTCTCCTGCGTCAGCTGATCGCCGGTGACGACGTCGGCCGACTTTCCGACGACGGCTTTGATGCGCTTGGCGAGCACGGCTTGCGAGACGCCGCTGTCAGCGGCGACGGTGATCTGGCTGAGCTTTCCGGGAGCCGAGCAGCACGCGTTGGGCGGTGGCGGTGTCAAAGACCGTGAGGGTCGCCCCGCCGAGGCTGTTGACATCGCCGATGGTGACGACCCCGACGACCGTGTAACGGCCGGGCCGGCTGGGTGCCGGCCTGGATCTGGACCTGCTCGCCGAGGCTGAGGTGAACCTTGTCGAAGGTGCCCCGGTCGACCGCGATCTGGGACTGGCCCTGCGGTGCGCTGCCCGCCCGCAGGGTGAGCGTCGACAGCGGGCTGCCGGAGTAGTTGTGGCCCAGCCCGGGTGCGCCGAGGTTCGTGACGGGTTGGTCCGTCGCCGGGTTGAAGATCGTCGCCGAACCCGAGACCTCCGGCTCGGCCTCGCGTACCCCCTCGACCGCGCGCACCTTCGGCAGCAATGACTCAGGCAGAGCGGCTCGGTCGGCCTGCGCGCTCGTGTTGCTGAAACCGGCGCCGGTCGTGCCCCGCACCGCCACGGCGGTATTGCGATTGACCGAGGCGAAGAGGTTTTCAAAGGCGTTGCCGATGGTGTCGGTGAGTACGTAGGTGCCCGACACCATCGCTACGCCGAGGACGACGGCGATCGCGGACAGCAGCAGCCGGACCTTGCGTGCCAGCAGGCCTTTGAGCGTGACGCGAAGCACTAGCGCTGGGCCTGGGCAGCGGCGTCGAGCGACTTCATCCGGTCGAGCACCGAATCGGCCGTGGGCGCTCGCATCCCGTCGACGATCTGGCCGTCGTTGAGGAAGATCACCTGGTCGGAGAAGGACGCTGCCATCGGGTCGTGCGTCACCATGATCACGGTCTGGCCGAGTTCGCGGACCGAACGCTGCAGGAAGCCGAGCACTTCGATGCTGGACCGCGAATCCAGGTTTCCGGTCGGCTCGTCGGCGAAGATGACGGCGGGCTTGGAGACGAGCGCCCGGGCACAGGCCACGCGCTGGATCTGGCCGCCGGACAGCTCGGTGGGCTTGTGCTTCAGCCGGTCGCCGAGCCCGAGCGTCGCGACGACCTGGGTCGAACCAGGCGCGGTCGATCTTGCGTCCGGCGATGTCCATCGGGAGCCGGATATTTTCGGCGGCGGTGAGGGTCGGGAGCAGGTTGAACTGCTGGAAGATGAAGCCGATCCGGTCACGCCGCAGCCGGGTCAGCTTCTTGTCCGAGAGCGCGGAGAGCTCGACCGGCGGGCCCCCGTGGCCGCCGGCGAGCCAGACCTGCCCGGAGGTGACGCTGTCGAGCCCGGCCAGGCAGTGCATCAGGGTCGACTTGCCCGATCCGGACGGGCCCATGATCGCGGAGAAGACCCCGGCCGGAAAGTCGACCGTGACCTCGCGCAGAGCAGTCACCTTCGTTTCGCCGCTGCCGTATTCCTTGGTGACGGCGACGGCGCGAACGGCTGCTGGAGCCGGGGGTGCACTGAAAGTGGCGGCGCTGCTCACGCGATCACGGTACGGGCCATAACCGACACATCGCCCGAACTGCAAACGGCTGAGCGGCCTTAGCAGACGTCGTCTGACACCATGAGCAGTGTGACGGACCCGAAGCCTCCCGCGCCGCGCGCCATGCCGGGGCGCGGCTTGCGGGTGCTCACCGTCCATCACGTGCCGATCTACATCTCGCCGATCAGCATCGTTTTCCTGCTTTTCCTGGGCGCCCAGTTCGATCAGATCGCGCGAAATCGATTTTTGCTCACCGCAGTCCAACGGCCGCACTTACACCATTGCCGCGCTCATCGCCGTCATCACCCTGATCAGCATCATCCTGCACGAGTTCGGCCATGCGCTCGTCGCGCAGGGCTTGCACTTCGAGGTCTTCGGGATCACGATTTACGGCTTCGTCGGGCTGACCGAATACCGGGCGGAGCCGGAGACCGCCTCGAGCGGATTCGTGGTCTCGGTCTCCGGCCCCCTGGTCAATCTGCTGATCGGGATTCCAGCGTTGATCTGGTACGCGTCGATAGATCCGAACACCAGCCTGGGCGTCTTCGCGTTCGGCGTCGCCTGGACGAACGTGGCGCTGGGCGTGTTCAACCTGCTGCCCGGGCCGCCTTTGGACGGGGGAGCGGCCTTCGCCGCCGCGATCTGGAAGGTCACCGGCGATCGCAACAAGGCCACCCGGGCGGCCGCATACGCCGGGTTCGCGGTCGCCGCCGGTCTGGTCCTCTACTGGCTGCACGGCACGCAGACCGGATCACAAGGCGCTAATATCGTCGTGATCTTGATCGCGGGGATGATCGGCGTAGGCGCCGCGAACTCGCTCAAGCGCGGCCGGATCGTCGAGAACGTCCCGGCGCTCACCGCTCAGGGCGCTGCCCGCAAAGCCGTCACCGTCGATGCGAACCTGCCGCTGTCGGAGGCGCTCCGGCGGGCGCAGGCGGAAAACGTCACAGCGGTGATCGTGGCCGACAGCAGCGGCCGGCCGTGGGCCGTGATGAACGGGGCCGCGGCAGACGCGGTGCCACCGGAACGAAGGCCCTGGACGACAATCAACCAGGTCTCGCGTCCGATCGAGGACGGCATGCGTATCCCCGAATCGCTGGGCGGCCAGGAGTTGATGGACCGGCTGGCGGCCTCCCCGGCTTCCGAGTACGTCGTTTACGGCGAGGACGGTCAGCCCAGCGGCGTGCTGGTGATGGTCGACGTCGTGGCCCGCATCGACCCGGCGGCAGCCGCCCGACTCACCCCTCGCTGGTGAGCGAGCCGCAGTCCACCGCGAAGCAAGGCGAGTGCCAGGAATCTGCAGCAGTCGTCGCGGGTGAGCGCAAGCGCCGCGGCGTTTTCGCTGTGGGCGACCGGGTTCAGCTCACCGACGACAAGAGCCGTAAGCACACGGTTGAGCTGGTTGCCGGAAAGCAGTTCCACACCCACAAAGGCGCGATCTCTCACGATGCCCTGATCGGACGCCCGGAGGGGATCGTCGTGGTCAGCACGGGGGGTACCCCCTACGTCGCCTTCCGCCCGCTGCTGTCGGACTTCGTGCTGTCGATGCCGCGTGGAGCCACCGTCGTCTACCCGAAGGACTCGGCGCAGATCGTCGCGTTCGCTGACGTGTTTCCCGGCGCCCGGGTGCTGGAGGCCGGGGCGGGCAGCGGTGCGCTGTCGTGCTCGTTGCTGCGCGCTGTCGGCGATACCGGCCGGGTGACTTCCTACGAGCGGCGAGCTGACTTCGCGGAAATCGCTGCGCGCAACGTGGAGATGTTCTTCTCGGGTCTGCACCCGGCGTGGGAGTGCCGGGTCGGCGATGTGGGCGACCCGGAGGCGCACGGTGGCCCGCCGCTGCCGGAAGTCGATCGCGTGGTGCTCGACATGCTCTCGCCCTGGGAGGTGCTCCCGGCGGTCACGCCGGCCCTGATCCCCGGCGGGGTGCTTTGCGGTTACGTAGCCACCACGACGCAGCTCTCACGGCTCGTGGAGGCGGTCCGCGAGTCGCAGGCCTACGCCGAACCGGCGTCCTGGGAGAGCATGCAGCGCGGCTGGCACGTCGACGGGCTGGCCGTGCGGCCGGACCACCGCATGGTTGGACACACCGGCTTTTTGATGACAGCGCGGCGGATGGCACCCGGGGTCAGGCCCCCGGTTCGTCGAACCAGGCCGGCCAAGGGAGCTCGTCCCGCTGCCCAGGCTCAGGAGGTCCCGGGTCAGGAGCCTTCGGCCGCCGGGCCGCCGATTACCGAACCGTCAGCCGACGTCACGTAGATGCATTCTCCTGGGCACTGCTCGGCGGCGTCGATCACTTCCAGCTGCAGGCCCGCCGGTACGTCGACCGTCGCGCCGACGGCGGTCTGCAGCTCGCCGTCGGGTCCTTTGACGTATGCCAGGCCGTCGATGTCGAACTCGAACACCGCTTTCGCGTACTGCACGCACAACCCGTCGCCGGTGCACTTGTCCTGGTCGACGTAAACGCGCATACCTCGACGCTAGCAACCTGAACGTGATCGGCGCTGCAATGTGCGTTTCTCCCGTAGCCGCTGACATGATTGCGCTTGAAGCACAACCGACAGGCGGGCTTGTTGGCGGCATTGCTGTCGCCGGTCACGCGGTCGGACGGTTAGTGTGGGGTTTCGACCCGATCGGGGAGGTGACGGCTGTGGCTGGTCCTCGTTCAGGTACGGGCGGGCGCGGCACGGAAGGCCCGTCTGATCCACAGGCGATTGAACGAGCGTTGGCGGCTTCTGAGAAGGAGGCCGCTGAGCTCAAGACGCACATTGCGTTCCTCGAAGAGGAGATCGCGGGGATGCGCGGCAGGCTCACTGAGTCGCCGCGGGTCACCCGGATGCTTGAGGAGCGGCTGTCCGAGACACAGTCCCGCCTGCGTGCGCTCGTGGGGCAGAACGAGAAGCTCGTCGCCACCCTTCGCGAGGCGCGTGACCAGGTCGTCGCGCTCAAGGAAGAGGTCGACAAGCTTGCTCAGCCGCCGAGCGGCTACGGCGTTTTTCTGGCTGCCCACGAGGACGACACGGTCGACGTGTTCACCCAGGGCCGCAAGCTGCGCGTCACGGTGTCACCCGCCGTTGATGTTCCCGAGCTCCAGCGTGGCCAGGAGGTCATGCTCAACGAGGCGATGAACGTCGTCCGGGCGCTTGAGTTTGAACGTCAGGGCGAGGTCGTGCTGCTCAAAGAAGTCCTCGAGGGCGGAGACCGGGCGCTCGTTGTCGCCCACGCCGATGAGGAGCGTGTGGTGCATCTCGCTGCTCCGCTGCAGGAGGGCGTACTGCGGTCGGGCGATTCGCTGCTGGTCGACACCCGAAGCGGCTGGGCCTATGAGCGGGTGCCGAAGTCGGAGGTCGAGGAGCTCGTCCTCGAAGAAGTGCCCGATGTGGCCTACACCGCGATCGGTGGGCTTGCAGCGCAGATCGAATCCATCCAAGACGCGGTCGAGCTTCCGTTCCTGCACAAGGAGCTCTTCAAGGAGCATCACCTCAAGCCCCCGAAGGGCGTCCTGCTCTACGGCCCTCCTGGCTGCGGAAAGACGCTGATCGCCAAGGCGGTCGCCAATTCGCTGGCCAAGAAGGTCGCTGAGCAGAGCGGCAAGGGCGATGGCCGAGCCTTCTTCCTCAACATCAAAGGCCCGGAGCTGCTCAACAAATACGTCGGTGAAACCGAACGTCAGATCCGGCTCGTCTTCCAGCGGGCGCGCGAGAAGGCGTCCGAGGGCATGCCTGTCATCGTCTTCTTCGACGAGATGGATTCGATCTTCCGCACCCGTGGCAGCGGAGTCAGCTCAGACGTCGAGAACACGATCGTTCCTCAGCTGCTTGCGGAGATCGACGGCGTCGAGCTGCTGGAGAATGTCGTCGTCATCGGCGCGTCCAACCGCGAAGACATGATCGACCCCGCAATTCTGCGGCCAGGCCGGCTCGACGTGAAGATCAAGGTGGAGCGCCCCGATGCGGAGTCGGCGCGCGACATCTTCTCCAAGTACGTCATCCCCATCCTGCCGCTGCATGAGGACGACCTCGCCGAGCACGCTGGCAATCGAGAAGCCACCTGCGCCGGCATGATCCAGCGGGTCGTTGAGCGGATGTATGACGAGTCCGATGAGAATCGTTTCCTGGAGGTCACCTACGCCAACGGTGACAAGGAGGTTCTCTACTTCAAGGACTTCAACTCCGGCGCGATGATCGAAAACATCGTCGCCCGCGGCAAGAAGATGGCGGTGAAGGCCTTCCTCGAGACCGGCCAGAAGGGGCTGCGGGTCTCGCACCTGCTCGCCGCCTGCCTGGACGAGTTCAAGGAGAACGAGGACCTGCCCAACACCACTAACCCTGACGACTGGGCCCGCATTAGCGGAAAGAAGGGGGAGCGGATCGTTTACATCCGCACCCTGGTCACGGGCGGCAAGGGCAACCAGGCCGGCAAGTCCATCGACACGATCGCTAACACGGGCCAATACCTGTAGCTCGCGGAGGCGGGGGTTGTGCTTTCGCTGATGCCCACCGGCGTGTTGCCAGCGATCGACAACCCTCCCGACTGGTTTCTCAACGGATGCGGTGTAATGATGCTTACAGTGCAAAACAAGAGATGACCGGTAGTCGCTAGCAACCGGAGGCGGCGTGGAGTACGAGACCAATCCCCATTCACCGTCTAACTCGCCTGCCAGCGTTTCGGCGCCGCAGGTACGAGTGGGTGACGCCGAGCGGCAGGACGCCGCGAGCAAGTTACAGACCCACTTTGCGGCCGGGCGGCTGACCTGGGACGAGCTGGACGAGCGGCTGGCACAGGCGTGGGCCGCGCGGACGGCGGGGGAGCTGTCTGCGCTCTTTGTGGACCTTCCGGTCGAGCCGGAAGCAGCCCCACCGGCCAAGGCATCCAGAGCCGTCATGGCCACTCGGGGACGGCTGCGTTTGCACCCGATCTACGCACTTCCGTTCATCCTCATTGCCGTCGCCGTGCTGATGCACAGCTTGGCGCTGCCACCCGGACTGATCCTGATTCCGTTCGCCTGGGTCTTTCTGGCCGGCGGCCGGCGTCGACATCATGGCGGGCGTTCGCACGGCCACGGTGGGCATGGCCACGGCCACCATCCCCATGGCCATTCGCGCGATGGCCACGGTGCCGACAGTGGCCGCGGCGGCTTCCCGGGCTGATCGCCTTCCAGGTGGAGGCGGCCAAAACGTTCGCCGCGCCACATCCTTGCGGCGCTTAGGCGCGCCGATGCTGGCCTTGACGCCTAGTCTCAAGACATGAGTGTGCGGCGCGTCATGGGTTCGGAAACGGAGTATGGCATCTCCGTGCCCGCTGCCCCGTCGATGAACGCCATGCAGGCCTCCTCGCTGGTCGTGAATAGTTACGCCTCGCGGACCTCGGCCAAGTCCCGCGCACGCTGGGACTTCGAAGAGGAATCACCGCTTCGTGACGCCCGCGGCTTCGACGCTGCGGTCGCGCCACTGGCTGATCCTTCGGCCCCTGCTAACGAAGACGATCTCGGCCTGGCGAATCTGATCCTGACTAACGGCGCCCGGTTCTACGTCGACCATGCCCACCCCGAGTATTCGACGCCGGAGGTCACGTCTCCGCGCGACGTCGTTTTGTGGGACAAGGCGGGGGAGCGGATCATCGCCGAGGCCGCGCGAAGGGCGCTCTCGGTCCCGGGCACGTCGCCGGTCAACATCTACAAGAACAACACCGACAACAAGGGTGTCTCGTACGGGTGCCACGAGAACTACCTGATGTCGCGCAGCACGTCGTTCGCGGAGATCATCCGCCACCTCATTCCGTTCTTCGTGAGCCGGCAGGTCGTCTGCGGCGCCGGCCGCGTGGGGATCGGAGCAGACGGCCGCAGTCATGGCTTCCAGCTCAGCCAGCGCGCCGACTTCTTCGAGGTCGAGGTGGGACTCGAGACCACCCTCAAGCGCCCGATCATCAATACGCGGGATGAGCCCCATGCCGATCCCGAGAAGTACCGGCGCCTGCATGTGATCATCGGCGACGCGAACATGAGCGAGATCTCCACCTACCTGAAGGTGGGCACCACCTCGCTGGTGATCTCGATGATCGAGGCCGGCTGGCTCGTTGCCGACCTGTCGATGGAGTCACCGGTCGCCACCCTTCGGGGCATCAGCCACGATCCGACGCTCAGCAAGCTGATCACGATGCGCGACGGCCGCACAATGACGGCCGTCCAGCTGCAGATGGAATACCTCGAGCAGGCCCGCAAATTCGTCGAAGACCGTTGGGGCAGCGACGCCGACGAGCAGACACGTGACGTGCTGGCCCGGTGGGAGTCGACGCTGGTCCGGTTGGAGGCCGAGCCGATGAGCCTGTCGCGCGAGCTGGACTGGGTCGCCAAGCTCGCCATTCTCGAGGGTTACCGCGAGCGTGACGGGCTCGACTGGAGCTCGCCTCGCCTGCAGCTGGTCGACCTGCAGTACAGCGATGTCCGCCAGGACAAGGGTCTCTACAACCGGCTCGTGTCGACAGGACGCTTCGATCGGCTCGTCGACGAGACCGAGGTCGAACGCGCGATCACCGAGCCGCCGGAGGACACCCGGGCGTATTTCCGTGGTCGATGCTTGGCCAAATACGCCGCCGAGGTGTCAGCCGCCTCGTGGGATTCCGTCATCTTCGACGTCGGTCGCGAGACGCTGCAGCGTGTCCCGACGCTGGAACCACTGCGCGGCACCAAGGCACACGTGGGCGCTCTACTTGACCGTTGTCCCCGCGCGGTTGACCTCCTTGATGCCCTTGCCGGCCGCTGAACCGAGGCGGTAATCGGGTGAGTGGATTACGGCCGCCTGCTATCAAGTGAGGTGGCGCAGGGGTCGACCCGACATAGGGTCAGATTGCAAGCTTAGGAGGAGGTTGCATGGCAAGCAGCGACGGTGGGGGCCAGCAGCGCGCGTCAAAGCGTCGCGACGAGTCCGATGAGGTAGCCGAGCAGGACGAGGCTCAGTCCGACGTCCAGGAGCGTCACGAGAAGCTGTCCGATGACGTCGACGCTCTCCTGGACGACATTGACGAGGTCCTCGAGGAAAACGCCGAGGAGTTCGTGCGCGGCTATATCCAAAAGGGCGGCCAGTAGCGTTAGCCAGGCACAGCTACGCGGGTGACGCATCGGTCTGCCGGTGTGGTGGACTGAGGGCGAACGAGTACCGGCAAGCCGGGCACCAGAAATTGAGGCTCGGCGCGCCCACTGATCGGTCGGACAGAGCCGCGTGAGCGGAGAAGGAGCCATGGAGTGCGGGAGCGATTCGCGGATGGCGCACGTTTGCCGGACGCGTACATGACGTCGGGCAGCGCATCGTTCACTGACTTCCTGGCCTCCGCAGCTCCCGAGCTGCTTCCCGGATCCCGTCGGCTGCCGGCGACGGCCGTCCCCGAGGTGCCTCACGGGACGACGATTGTCGCTGTCGTCCATCCGGGTGGTGTCGTGATGGCCGGCGACCGGCGGGCGACGATGGGCAATCTGATCGCCCAGCGCGATATCGAAAAGGTCTTCCAGGGCGACGAGTTTTCCGCGGTCGGCATCGCCGGCACGGCGGGGATCGCGGTGGAGTTGGTCCGCCTGTTTCAGGTCGAACTCGAGCACTACGAAAAGATCGAGGGCACGGTCCTTTCCCTAGAAGGCAAGGCGAATCGGCTCTCCACGATGATTCGCGGCAATCTCGGGCTCGCGATGCAAGGGCTTGCCGTCGTGCCGCTCTTCGCCGGCTTCGACCTGGAGACGAATGCCGGCCGGATCTTCTCCTACGACGTGACTGGCGGACGGTATGAGGAGCACAGCTTCTACTCCGTCGGCTCAGGGTCGGTTTTCGCCCGGGGCGCGATGAAGAAGCTCTACCACGAAGGTCTCTCAGAGGCCGAGGCGATCCACGTCGCCGTCGAGGCGCTCTACGACGCCGCCGACGACGACTCGGCCACCGGCGGTCCCGACCTCACGCGGCGGATCTATCCCGTGGTCGCCTCGGTCACCGACGAGGGCTACCGGCGATTGCCGGACCCTGAGGTGGGCGACGTCGTGCAAGACGTTGTTGACCAGCGCATGACCAACCCGGGGGGCTGACGTGACCACGCCGTTCTACACCAGTCCTGAGCAGATCGTCCGGGACCGGTCGGAGTACGCCCGCAAGGGCATCTCGCGCGGTCGCAGCAACGTCGTCCTCACCTATGAGGGCGGCATCGCCTTCGTGGCGGAGAATCCGTCGAAGGCGTTGCACAAGATCAGCGAGATCTACGACCGCATCGCCCTCGCCGCCGTCGGCCGCTACAACGAGTTCGAAAGCTTGCGGGTGGCTGGTGTTCGGCTCGCTGACATGCGTGGCTACGCCTATGACCGACGTGACGTGACCGGCCGCGCCCTGGCTAACGCTTACGCGCAGACCCTGGGCTCGATCTTCATCGAGAACCAGAAGCCTTATGAGGTGGAGATCGTCGTCGCAGAGGTCGGGCAGACGGCTGAGGATGACCAGATCTACCGGCTTACCTACGACGGTTCGGTGTCCGACGAGCAGGGTTTCGTGGCGATGGGTGGGCAGGCTGACACCGTCGCGCAGCACCTTCGTGACAATCACGATGCGAACGCTTCTCTCGCCGCCGCCGTCGCCGTTGCGGTGCACGCCCTGGAGGCAGGCACGGCAGGTCAGGTTCTTCCCACGCCGGGCGCCGGGCAGCCGGCTAACACGACCCCCAACAACGGCGAACGACGGCTGTCAGCCGGCACCCTCGAGGTCGCCGTGCTCGAGCGCAGCCGGCCACGGCGTTGCTTTCGGCGGATCACCGGCTCCCACCTTGAGCGCCTGCTGAAGGGCGAGGCCGAAGCCGACCCTGCGGGGTAGCGGCGTGGTCGGAGCGCCGAACTTCACATTGCCGCCATAGGGTGGGGGAGGCTCTACCCCGAGCGGTCGGACAACGCCCTGCTGATCGGCTGCAGGCGCGTTCATCCTGACCCGTTCCATATTGGAGGACCGTGGACCGCAGGATCTTCGGACTTGAGAACGAGTACGGGGTCACCTGCGTCTTTCGTGGTCAGCGCCGGCTCTCCCCGGACGAGGTGGCCCGTTACCTTTTCCGCCGGGTCGTCTCCTGGGGCCGCAGCAGTAACGTCTTTCTCCGCAACGGCGCCCGGCTCTACCTCGACGTCGGCAGCCACCCGGAGTACGCGACTCCCGAGTGCGACTCACTCATCGATCTGGTGGCTCACGACAAGGCTGGCGAGCGCATTCTGGAAGGCCTGCTCGTCGAGGCTGAGCGCCGCCTTCGGGAAGAGGGCATCGCCGGAGACGTGCACCTGTTCAAGAACAACACCGACTCGGCCGGCAACTCCTACGGCTGTCACGAGAACTACCTGGTCGGACGGCATGGCGAATTCAGCCGGTTGGCCGACGTCCTGGTGCCGTTCCTGGTCACGCGGCAGGTGATCTGCGGGGCTGGCAAGGTCCTGCAGACGCCACGAGGGGCCGTCTACTGCATCAGCCAGCGGGCGGAGCACATCTGGGAATCGGTGTCGTCGGCCACCACCAGGAGTCGGCCGATCATCAACACCCGTGACGAGCCGCACGCTGATGCCGAGCGCTTCCGGCGGCTGCACGTCATCGTCGGCGACAGCAACATGAGCGAGACCACGACCCTGCTCAAGGTCGGCTCCACCGATCTGGTGCTGCGCATGATCGAAGCCGGCGTCGTGATGCGCGACCTCACGCTGGAAAACCCCATCAGGGCCATCCGCGAGGTCAGCCACGACATCACCTGCCAACGCAAGGTGAAGCTCGCTAACGGGCGTGAGGCGACCGCGTTGGAGATCCAGCGTGAGTACCACAAGAAGGCCGCCGACTTCATCGACCGTCGCGGCGGTGACGCCGTCGCCAAGCAGGTTATCGATCTGTGGGGACGCACCCTGGAAGCCGTGGAGACCAGCAACTTCGGCCTCGTCGACCGCGAGATCGACTGGATCACCAAATACACGCTGATCGACCGGTTCCAAGCCAGGCACGGGCTGCCGCTCTCGTCGCCGCGGGTGGCGGAGGTCGACCTGAAATACCACGACATCCATCGCGAGCGGGGGCTCTACTACAAGCTGGAACGCGCCGGAGCCGTCGCCCGGGTATGCCGCGACCTGGACATCTTCGCGGCCAAGTCGATCCCGCCGCAGACGACCCGGGCGCGGCTGCGCGGTGAGTTCATCCGCCGGGCCCAGGAACGTCGACGGGATTTCACCGTCGACTGGGTGCACTTGAAGCTGAACGACCAAGCGCAGCGCACCGTGCTGTGCAAAGACCCGTTCCGCTCGGTCGACGAGCGGGTCGACAAGCTGATCGCCAGCATGTAGCCGGGGGCCGGCACCCGTGAGAGGCGCCGGCCCCGTCCGGCTTCGGCTACTGCTTGCAGGTCAGATTCTGACCCTGCACCGTGAGCTGGAAGGTCTTGCCGCGGTAGGTCGTGGTTGTGTTTGCCAGGCTTCCGCTGGTGAACAGCAGCTTGTTGTCCGAGAAGCTGTACTTACCGCCCTTGCCGCCGTCGCTGAGCGTGTAATCCGTCGAACTCGTGAACGTGATGGTCCCGGAGCCGCTCACGTTAGGAGTCGTGCACTTGAAGGCACCGGACGGCCCCTTGTTGCCGCCTCCACCGAGGGTGAAGACCAGGATGATGACCACCGCAGCGATCACGAGCACGCCGACGATCAACCAGATGACCGTCTTGCGCGAATTCTTCGGTGCCTTCGGGACTGCGTCCCAGCCGGGTCCTTTCGGCGTTTCGCTGGCGGCGGCCGGAGCAGCAGCGGCTGGGGGGCCGGCTACCGCGGTCTGGTCGGTGGGCGGCGCGCCGACGTAGGTTTCCCCGGCTGACGAAGCGCCAGTGAAGGGAGACTGAATGATCCTCGTCGCCCCCACGTCGTCTGCGTCGCCGGAGGCCGGGGCCTGCGGTGCGCCTGCTCCGGTCGCGTCGGCGGGGATTTCGCCGCCGACGGCCGGTACCCACTCGGTGCCACTCCATGCCCATTGCCCGTCGTCGGACAGCGGGCGGCCCTGGCTGTCGGTGCTCATACCGTTCCTCTCGCAAGCCGCGCCGAGGGGCGGGCGACCTCATCGATCCGGCAGTAGTCCAGATCGTGACACGAGTGTCTAGCGTAGGTGCCGGGAAATGGCGCAGGCGCGCTTTGGCTGATCATCAACCCGGTGGTGACAAGAGCCGCCAGACCCGGCAAAGCGCTCGGAACAGGTCAGAAAATAGCCGCGGTTCGGCGCCTGCTAATGGTGACCATCACACAAGCCACGGTGACGCAGCCGATCCCGCCCCACTGGCGGGCGCTGAGCTGCTGGCTCAGGATGACGAGCCCGGCCAGCGCCGCAACGGCAGGTTCCATGCTCATCAGGACACCGAACACTCGCGCGGGCAGGCGGCGCAGCGCCTCGAGCTCCAGCATGTAGGGCAGTGCGCTGGACAGGATTCCGACGGCGGCCGCGAGCAGTAGCGAGTGGGCATCCGCGTGCACCGCCTGAGCGGCACCGAAGGGCAGGGTCACCAAGGCGGCCACGATCATGGCAAGCGCCAGTGGCGCCGTGCCCTGGTGTCTGCTTCCGACGGCAGCAGACACCAGGATGTACGCCGCCCAGCAGGCCCCGGCCAGCGCCGCGAGCAGGATGCCCAGGTCGTTCACCTCACCGCCGCCGCGCGCGAGCAGCAGGATGCCGATCCCCGCTAGCCCGACCACGGCGCCGTCGCGGGGCCGCCGGGACCCAGCGATCGCGACCCCGAGCGGGCCGAGGAATTCCACTGTCACCACCACCCCGAGAGGTGCCCGGGCCAGTGCCTCGTAGAAGAGCAGGTTCATGACTCCGAGCGTCAGCCCGTAGAGCGCGACCAGCGGCAGCGCGGAGCGCGGGATCCGCGGTCGCCAGATGACCCCGAGCACGATGGCGGCGAACACCAGGCGCAGCACTGTGGCACCCGCCGGGCCGACGTCGGCAATGACGTGCGTAGCCAGCGCTGCCCCGACCTGCACCGAAACGACCGCACCGACAACGAGCAACGGAGCCGGCGTACGGGACAGGTGAGTGTGTCGCGGAGGAATGGCCACTGGTGCGTCGGGTGACGGTAATCGGTCAGCTGCGAGGTTCATCGGGAAGGTGCAAGGCCGTCAACCGTCCGACCCCGGTCTCGGCCTGCGACCAATCGTCGATGTCCAAGGCGAGCACCGCTAAAGCCGAAGGGGGAAAGCCGGGCAGCTGATCGCCATCTGTCAGCTCCAGCACCAGCTGGTGCACTCCCGGGTTGTGTCCGACGAGCAGGACGGTCGACGGGGGCGTGGCACGGGCACCCAGCTCGCGTACGGCATCGAGGAGCTCATCGGCGTCGGCCGCGTAGAGCGGCTCCAGGTATTCGACCGGGGCAGCCAGATCGAGGTGGTCAACCGTCTCCCTGGTACGGGTCGAAGGCGAGCTCAGCACCAGATCTGGATGCAGTCCGCGCACCCGTGGAGCCAGCGCGCCGACAAGGCGGACACCCTTGGGCCGCAGCGGCCGGGCAAAGTCACCACCACCCGCCGCCGGGAGGTCGTGCTCAGCATGTCCGTGACGCAAGACAAGCAGCTGCAGCGGCACCTCACGACGGTATCGCTAAGGGACGGAAAGCACGGTCCTGATGTCTTCCAGGCGCTCTTTGACGAGCGAATAGTAGGAGCTCTTTGCGGCGCAGCCCGCCAAACGTCGTCCGGGCTATGCCAATTTCGCGCTCAACGAGCCGCCGCTCAAGCTGGTCCTGATCGAAGACAAGGAGCGCGGCGAGGGCGTCACGGGCGCCCTCAACCACATGGGCGTCGAGGTGGAAACCCCCGCCGAAGTCGTGGCCGCGGGTGCCCGCCTCGCCGGACAGAGCCTGGACAACCTCGTACAGGAGAACACCACCTGCTGTTACGCGGTGCAGGACAAGGTGTGGGTCAATGACCCGAACGGTGCGCCGTGGGAGGTCTATACGGTGCTGGCCGAAGCTCCCGAGAGCGAGAGCCTCGGCTGCGGCGCCGACTGCTGCTGACGATAGTGGTCCCGCTCGCCCGGCGGCGTCGCCGAACGACGCGGTGGGTCGGCGCCGCGTTCCCCAAGGAGCATCACCATGGGCTGCGGTGAGACCTGTCCCGTCTTTCCGGGCAAGCGCTACGAGGACTGGACGGTGGAGGATCCGGCCGGTCAGGACCTGACGACGGTGCGTCGCATCGTGGACGACATCGACCGTCGCGTTCGCGGCCTTGTCAGGCAATTGCTGTAGCTCAGGCGAGAAATTCCTCGGTGAGCTCGAGGAAACGCTCCAACTGGTCGTGGTGCAGCCAGTGGCCGGCCTGCTGGACGAACACGTGGCGGGCGTCTTGAAAGCTGGCGAGCAGCGCCGCCTCGTTGAGGCTGGGGACGTGCCAGCTCTCGTCGCCGGTCAGGAAGAGGACGGGGCATGTGATGTTTCTCCAGATCTCGGTTACCTCCTCAGCCGGGAGATCGAGCTGGAAGCCACCGCCCAGGAGATTGGCGTCCACGTAGGTGTCGAACTTCCAGCTGTAGGTGCCGTCCTCGTTCTGATTGACCCCGTGAACCGTGAGGTGCTTCGCCTGCTCCGACGACAGATGCGGATTGGCCTGATGCAGCCGGTCGAGGGCTTCGTCGATGGTGGCGAAGCGGCGCAGTCGCCGCGAGGCGAGCGCGCGCTGCCCCTCGATCCACTTGCGCTGTCGCTCGGGGGCCGGCGGTCGAGCAATTCCACGCATCGCGATGTCGCCCGTTCCGTCGACGACGACCAGCCGCTCGACCAGCTCTGGATGGCTGCCGGCGTAGCGCAACGCGATGATGGCGCCGAGGGAGTGGGCCACGATGCGGACGCGGGTGAGCTGCTGTTGCGCGATGAGCTGCGCGAGGTCGTAAACGTATTCGGCCGGCGTATACAGCGAACCGAGGCTCCACTGTGAGTCGCCGTGCCCTCGCCAGTCAGGGGCGATGACGTGGTAGCGATCCCGTAGCCGGCGGGCGGTCCAATCCCAGCTGTGGGCATGGTCGCGGGTGCCGTGCAGGAGCAGCAGCGGAGGTGCGTCCGGGTTGCCCCAGTCGAGGTAGTGCAGTCGCAGCCGCTGCGAAATGTAGGTGTGTGACGTGGCTTCGGGCATCGGGTCTATTTAACGGGTCAGCTGAGTGCGCAATAGCTGACCCGGTCTGCAGAAGTCAGCCGGCAAGTATCTGTTCGCGAAGGATGTCGGCGTGCCCGCAGTGTTGGGCGAGCTCCCGCAAAACCTGCAGGTACACCCAGCGCAGCGTTCGCGGCCCGGACCGGTGGCCGGTCACGACCGCGTCCAGTGGCAGGTCTCTGACCGCGTCTCGAGCTCTCGCGCCGGCGGCCCGGTGGGCGGCCGTGGCCGACGCGACCGTGTCCTCATCAGCGACCCGGAAGGACTCCTCCGAGTGCGGTACCAGGCCGAGCTCCTGGCGAGACGTCCCCCCGACACACTCCTCGAACCACACCCGCTGCATCCAGGTGACGTGCTTGAGCAGTCCGAGCAATGTGGTCGCGGATGGGACGAGCCGGCGACGGACCTGCTCCTCACTGAGGCCGTCGAGTGTTGCCTCGACGGCGCGGCGGTAGTCCTCGACGAACGCGTCGAGCTGGGTGCGTTCGTTCTCAAGCGGCACTGCGAAGGGACCCATCAGTGCATCATCGCTGCCAGCTGCGCCCCATTGATCTGGGCGTAGTCGCGATAGCAGTTGTTCATCAGGACGTGCGTCTCGTTGGCGTTGTTGGCCAGCTCACGAAGCTTCGGCGCCCATGCGGCGAGTTCCTCGGGGGAGTAGCGGTAGCCGAATCGCTGGTAGATGTCGCCGCTGGTCCACCCCTTGTCATTGTGGCCGTGGAAGCGCATTACGGCGAGGTCGGCGGTCGCGGCAACGACCGGCGGAATCGACGACGTGAAACCCTGCGGCATGTCGACGCAAACGTAAGAAATGCCGTACCCGCGCAAGAAATCCAGCGTCTCGTCCTGGCGTTCGGGGGTCATCCACGTGTGGTTACGGAATTCGACGCTCACCCGATACGGCTTGCACCGTTCTGCGCATTCGAGAATGTATTGCCGGTTGGTTTTCCCGCCCGGAAACCACTGCGGATACTGCAGCAGAATCGCCCCGAGCTTCCCGGCGTCATGCAACGGCGTGAGGGCGCGCAGAAACCGGTCCCACACCTCATCGATGCTGGCCGCCGGTAGGTCTTTGAGATAGAGGCGCGACTTGGCATCGCCCGGGCGTAGCGCCTTGGGCAGTGCGGTGGTTTTGGTCGGATGCTGGGTGAGCAACGAGAAGGCTTTGACGTCGAAGGTGAAGCCTGGGGGAGTGCGATCCGCCCACAGCGCACTGTTTCGTTCGCTCGGTAGCGAGTAGTACGTCGCGTCCACTTCGACGACGCGAAACTGCTCCGCGTAGTACGCCAGCCGAGCCTCCGGCGTCTTGACCTGCGGCGGGTACCAGCCTGACTCCAGCAGTGTCCGGTCGGTCCATGACGCCGTCCCGATCCGCAGGTCTCCCATGCAGATAAGGGTGTCATCCCCGAGCACGCGCTACGGTCGGCCGGTGGCCGTGCCTGCAGGACCATTCGCCGCGTTCAGCGGATCCGACGTCAGCTACGCCCTCGACGACGGCATGCCCTTCCCGGGGTGGGCACCCTCATTGCTCACCGACGCTCAGGCGGAGGCCGGCTATGCCGCAGGGCAGCGGATTGCCGTCATAGCGGGAGATCCGGCCGACCCGGTTGCTGGTCTGGTGCTTGACGTTCACAATTCGCGGTTCGCGGTCCGCCAGGCCGCACCCCCCTGCCAGCTGGTCTACTCGGGACCGGACTTGACTCTCGCCGAAGCGTTGTGGACCGACGCGGCAGGACGTCAATGCTGGGCACGACGGGTCGCCGCCGAGCGGCTCCGGGTGTCACGGCGTCCGACCGGGGCTTCGATCTGGGTGCAGGAGTTGCTCGCGTACGCACCGGCCAGCCCCCAGGAGACGCTGGCCTGGCCCGTCTTCGGCGAATGGAGTGCCCTGACCTCAGCCGGCCCGCCGCCTTGGGTGCAGGAAAATGCGCTGGATCTCGTCGACGGCGACGGCTGGATGTTGGACGCGCTCGAGGGGGCCGGAGTAGCTCGCCGATGGCGCGAACTCGGCCGCAAATACGACGCGCCGCGCGCCTTCGGATTGCCGGCGGATATCCAGGTCAAGCTGGCCGAGCCGTGGGGATGGGTGCCCGCCGGGCGGCGTTGGCGAAAGTCCGATCAGGTGGCCGCCGACGACGCTGGCAAACCGGGCGGGCTCGTCGTCACCGATGCACTGTTTGCGGCCGGGGCGGGAGCCAGCGGCGAGATCGTGACGACGGTGACGTCGGGGGAGGTCTCCGTGACGGTTGCCCTTCCGTCGGCGACACCACGGATCGAGGCGCTGCGGGGTGAAACGCCCGGATCACCTCCGCGCCCCTCGACAGGAGCGCAGGTCGCGGTTACGGCGATCCTCGAGACCGGTGGGCAGGCTCATGACGCTGTGGTCAACGCGGTGAAAGCGGGGCGGGTCCCGGCGCAGTGGCCGTCCGTTTTCGGATGAGCGATTACCGTGACTCGTGTGAGCTCGGAGACGGAGCACCATCACGGCTCCGCCGAGCCCGGCACGAGTGCAGCCGGCGACTCGCACCCGGCTGGTCATTCTCACGCCGCGGCCGGGCACTCCCACGGAGCCAGCGCCGACGCTGACCGCCGCTACCTCTGGATCGCGCTCGGACTCCTGAGCGCATTTCTGGTCGTCGAGGTCGTCGTCGCCTTCCTGGCCAATTCGCTCGCGCTGCTGTCCGACGCCGGCCACATGCTCTCCGACATCGGGGCGCTCGGCGCGTCGCTGTGGGCGATCAGCCTGGCTGCCCGGCCGGCCTCCGGGTCGTGGACCTACGGCTGGAAACGCGCCGAAATCCTTTCAGCTGCAGGCAATGGCATCTCACTGCTGGTCGTGTCGGCACTGATCACCGTCGAAGCCATTCAGCGCCTCATCCATCCGACAAAGGTCGCCGGCGGTGCTGTGCTGGTGGTCGCGATTCTCGGCATGGTTGTCAACGTCGTTGCTGCCGCAACCCTGGCAAAAGCCAACCGTTCCAGCCTGAACGTTGAAGGTGCGTATCAGCACATCCTCACCGATATGTATGGCTTCATCGGCACCGTCATAGCCGCCATCCTCATCATCACCACCGGCTGGGAGCGGGCGGACGCGGTCGCCTCGTTGCTGGTGGTCGGGCTGATGCTGCGCGCCGCCTGGGGCCTGCTGCGCGACTCGGGACGGATCCTCTTCGAAGCGGCGCCCAGCGGCCTGGACCTGGCCGACATCCGGGCCCACCTGATGGCGACCGAGCATGTCCTCGACATCCACGATCTGCACGTGTGGACCGTGACCTCGGACCTGCCGGCGCTCTCGGCCCACGTCGTACTCGACGACACCTGCTTTCAGGATGGCCACGCGCCGCAGCTGCTGGATCAGCTACAGGAGTGCCTGGTCGGCCACTTCGACGTCGAACACTCGACCTTCCAGTTCGAGCCGCGCAGCCACGGGCGGCACGAGATCGGCGCTCACTAGCCCCGGCGACTTCCGGCGGTTGCGGAAATAGCCACGAAGATGCGTCGAGCACCGCTTCACGGCGGCGATTCGCGACGGGGCGCCGCTTGGCCGGTCGACTCCGTAGCGAATTCCGCAAAAGCGGGCAGGGCTATCGCGCGCGTAACCCGTCGAACGCCATCCCAAGCACCCGCTCCAGCTGGCCCGGCTCCGCGAAGGTCATCATCGTGATCCCCGCCACCAGCCGCAGGACGTCGTCGAAGCTGACGTCAAGACGTGCGTCGCCGGACTGCTGCGCACGCTCGAGCAGGGGAGTGCCTGCTCCATTGATGGCGCCGCGGCAGGCGGCGAAGATCTGCGAATCGCTGCCATCGGCGGTCAGTTGTTCGGCGATTGCCCGTTTCGTCGCCGCGTAGGCCACGAAACGGTGTAGCCAGGTGACCAGTGCGTCCCAGGGCGGCAGGTCGGCGACATCCTCGGCCGACTGGCACATCTTTTCGACCTCGTTGACGTAGACGCCCTCGAAGAGGTCCTGGCGGGTCGGGAAGTGGCGGTACAGCGTGCCGATGCCCACCTGGGCGCTGCGAGCGATGTCTTCCAGCGAGGCCGAGGTGCCGTCCGCGGCGAATGCCTCTCCGGCAGCGGCCAGCAGTGCTTCGTAGTTACGCCTGGCGTCGGCCCGTTTAGGACGCCTGGCCAACACCTCTGGCGCGACCTCAACGCTCGTCATCGACACACCTTTCCGGCCATCCTCCTTGCTAACGGAGGCACCCCTCCGTATAGTTCTGGAGGGAGGCCTCCACTTTAGTACTTTCCGACCCCGAGTTGAAGGGTCCGTTCCCTTATGACGTCCTTAGCCATCCGCCGCGCGCTGCCGCAGGGCAGCGTTCGCCGCAGCAAAGAATCGACTTCAAAGTCGTCGCTGCTGGTCCTGATCATCATTCTGACTTGCCAGCTCATGATCATTCTTGATGCGTCGGTCGTGATCACGGCACTGCCGAGGATCCGTGAGTCGCTGCATTTCTCCACCACCAGCCTGTCGTGGGTGCAGAACGCGTACACCCTGACCTTCGGCGGCCTGCTGCTGCTCGGCGCCCGCATCGGCGACATCTTCGGCCGGCGCCGGGTCTTCATGTGGGGGATAGGCGTGTTCACCGCGGCCTCTCTCATGGGCGGCCTCGCACAGTCCGCCGAATGGCTACTCATCGCCCGAGCAGTGCAGGGGATGGCGGCTGCCGTCGCCGCGCCCTCCACCCTCGCGCTGCTGATGCAGACCTTCCAGGAGGCTCGGGCTCGCGGCCGCGCGGTGGCGCTCTACAGCTCCATCAGCGGCGCCGGGAGCAGCTTCGGCCTGGTCGTCGGCGGCTTGCTCACCGATGCGCTCTCCTGGCGGTGGGGACTGTTCATCAACGTCCCCATCGGCATCGCGTTGGTGGCGCTGTCACCCCGCTACCTGCCGGAGACCGAACGCCGGTCTGGTCACTTCGACCTCACCGGCGCGGCAACATCCACGTTGGGTATGACGGCGCTCGTCTACGGCTTCGTACGCGCCGCCTCCGACGGCTGGACCGAACGATGGACGATGGTCTCGTTCGCTGCCGGAGTGCTGTTGCTCGCGGCCTTTGTCCTGACAGAACTCCGGGCGGAGCAGCCCATCACGCCGCTGCGGCTGTTTGCTGACCGTTCCCGGGCGGGTGCCTACGTCACGCGCCTGTTCGTCGTCGGCGGGATGTTCTCGTTCTTCTTCTTCATCAGCCAGTATTTGCAGGGGATTCGGGACTACAGCGCTCTCAAGGCCGGGCTGGCATTTCTGCCCATGACGCTCCTGCTCTTCGCCATGGTGCAGGTGGTGCCCAGGTTCTCGGCCCGGATCAGTAGCGCCCAACTGATCGCCGGCGGGGTGCTGATCGCCCTCGTGGGAATGGCGTGGCTCAGCCGGATCAGGGTGGGCACCCAGTACTTCCCAGGGATCGTGTTGCCCATGGTCCTGCTCGGCACCGGTATCGGCATCGCCTTCATCCCGCTGACGACCGTCTCGATTGCTGGCGTGGCTCCCGAGGACGCCGGTGCGGCGTCGGGCTTGGTGAACGTAGCCCAGCAGCTCGGCGGCTCGCTGGGGCTGGCCATCCTCGTCACGGTCTTCGGGGCCGGCAGCCGCAGCGCAGCCGACCATCCGGTGGCTCGCGCCCAGGAGGCCAGCCATGAATTGGCACACGGCGTGTCCACGGCGATAACGGGATCGACGGCTTTCCTGGCGATGGCGCTGGCAATCGTCGTCTTCATGGTCAGGCGACCGGTGGCGCCCGCGGTTGTCACTGCGCTGGTGCCGGCGAACACGGGTGCCGACGACGCGCGGGAGCTGAGCCTCAGTGACCTGAGCGATTGCGCGTAACTGCTGGCTCTTGCCCCTGGACCCGAGCCTGACGGCGGGATGGGGCCCAAGGGCAAGAGGGGTGGGTCCCATCAGGCAGCTTTACATAATGTCGATTATCGGCGAATCGCCTGTAGCGGGAGAGTGGGCCCGAGGGATAGGTAGGGAGACCTACCGGACGCGAGCCACCAGGTAGTGCCTGTCCCAGATCAGCGAGAGCTTGACCCGGGTGCCGGTGTGCGGGGCGTGCCAGATGAAGCCGAAGCCGGCATAGATGCCCACATGGTTGAGATTGTCGAGGAATACGAGATCGCCGGGTTGGATCGCCGAATGGCCGACGTGGGGCAACGCGCGGTATTGGGTCCACGTAGTCCGCGGCAGGTTCACGCCGAGATGCTTGTAGACGTACTGGACGAGTCCTGAGCAGTCGAACGAATACGGCCCGGCAGCACCCCAGCGGTAGGGCTTGCCGCGTTGGGCCGCGGCGAGCCAGACGGCGCGGGTGCCCAAGGACACCGGAGCTGCCCGGTAGGTGCGCCTGGGAGCGCTGGCGGGAGGTCCGCCGCCGAGCGCCCGCCAGGTACGAGGACCCACGACCCCGTCCGGCGTCAGATGGTGTCGGAGCTGGAACATTTTGACGGCCCGGAGCGTCTGGGGGCCGAAATCACCGTCGGCGGGGATATGAAGATCGCGCTGGAGCGCCACGACGGCCGCACCCCGGGACCCCAGCCGGACGAGAGCACTGCTCGCTTCAGCGGTGGTTGGAAGGCCCACCAGCACGATCAGGGCCGCCAGCAGTCCACAGACAATGAATCGAAATCCCCGCACACTGCTGTCCTTCGGGGCTTAGGACGCGGTGTTCAACTCCGGGACCGGGTCATCACCCGATTGGGCTAATCCCTCACGACGCTTGCGGCGCTGCCGGTAGTGCACGGCCACCCACGCGCTGACCAGGACCGTGACCGCTGTGAGCGCCATCCCGGCGACGCCGTCGATGACGAAATGCGTGCCGGTGGCAATCACCGTGAAGTAGACGGCCAGGGGATACAGGAAGACGAGTTTGCGTCGCCAGGTGGTGGCCGGAAGGGTGAAGAACAGTGCCAGCGCGACCCAGGTGGACCAGCCCAGGTGAAGGCTTGGCATCGGGGCGTAACCGTCGCTGATGCGTTCGATAACTCCATGGTTGTAAGACCACAGTCCCCCGATCTTGTCGAGGGTGTCGACAGTGATCGTGTGGCCATGGGAGTCCTTCAGGATGCGCGGCGGCATCGCGGGGTAAAGCGCGAA
Organism: uncultured Actinomycetota bacterium; assembly: GCA_963839015.1. GTDB lineage: Bacteria > Actinomycetota > Actinomycetes > Frankiales > Frankiaceae > DATAZK01. The sequence goes on from CAWITL010000010.1 coordinate 288,744, forward strand.
GATGCCGACGGCCGCCATCGTGAGAACGAAGAGCACGGTGCGCCAGAAGCGATAGAACTGCGGACGGCGAAAAAGCATCCACATCAGCACGCCAATGGTGACAACGAAATGCGCGCCGCCGTAGAACCCGCCCACTACCTGCATAAACCCCTTGTAATGAAGCAGGTTGGTCTGCAGGCCTTTCTCCCAGTCGATGTGAATCGCCCGTTCGAAGTTGTACAAATCCCGGCCGTGACGCTCCGCCAAACCCTTGTACGCCTTGGCGTCGTCACCGTGCAGAGTGCGGGCCTCGGCGTAAATCAGGTAGCCGATCACGGCCAGAATCAGCTCGAACCACCAGTGGATCCGGCGTACCGGGCGCTCGCCCCCGCCCGCCAGTTGGGCGCGGCGCACCAGACCGGTGATCCCCCGGCGCCGCTGCTGGGACTCCCCTGGCGCTTGCCGGGAGACCTGCGGCGGTCCCACCATCAATGCATCTGAATCGGGAGTCGGGTGGCTGCCGGTATCGGTCGTCGCCACCCGCAAACGTTACCCATAGGAATATGAGAGTTTGCTTAGCGGCACGCCGCCGTTCAGGCTCGAGTGACCTTAACCTCGAGTGACAAATAACGCAGTGCCACCTGCTGCGGCGGCGCCGGCAGCCGTCGCCGCGGCGAGGATTGCGGGGGCAGGTCTGACTCGCCGGGCTCTGATGGCCAAGACGACCGCGACGAAATCTGACGCGTCGCTCGCGCAGGCCGCGAACTGGCAGCCGCGGCTTCCGGCGACAGCCCCGACCCCGAGCGCGAGGTCTCGGCTGGCAAAGAAACGGGCGATCCAGGTGGTTCGCTCTGCGGTTATTGCGTCGACACCGAGCGAGGTGGCCAGCACACTTGGTCGGGCCAGCACGACTACCCCCACCAGAATGCGTGCCGCACCCAGCGGAATCGCGGATCTGGTGAGAGCCTTGTGCAGCGGCAGGGCGAGTTTTGCAAGCTGGCTCAATATCACACCTTTGTTACGACTGCCAGAATCGCGGGAACGTCTCGAGCGTTGATGGCGTTGACTACAGGGAGCACATCACACGCCGTCTGACGGCGGGTGAACGACGAAGGGAATCCCCATGGGCGAGCGGGTCTTGCGCGGCAGCCGACTTGGCACCGTTTCGTACGAGACCGACCGGGGCGCCGAAATGGCGGCTCGCCAGTCCGTGACCTACGACTGCGGCAGCGGGCACCGTTTCAGCATGCCTTTCGCGGCGGAAGCTGACGTACCGGCGGTCTGGGAATGCAAGGTATGCGGCCGCGAGGCGCTGCTGGTAGACGGGGAGCGTCCCGAGCCGAAGAAGACCAAGCCGGCCCGTACTCACTGGGACATGCTGATGGAGCGCCGCACCACTGAAGACCTCGAAGAGGTTCTCGCCGAGCGCCTTGCGGTGCTGCGCGAGAAGCAGGGCTCCCGTAAGAGCGCCTGACCTGCGGTAACCGCACTGGTCCAAGCCGAAGCGAATCCCCCGGTTCTCCACTGGAGAACCGGGGGATCTTGCGTTCCGGACCTTTGCGCCCTGCCAGCCAATCGCTGCGCGAGTTATGCGCCTTGCAGTGGCTCAGGGCTTGGGGCTGCGGCGTCCACCTGCGGAGCGCACGCCCCACCAGGTGACTCGCCAGAATGCCTCCGCGACGATCGCGTTGCTCATCTTGGACTCGCCGAGAGTGCGTTCGACGAAGGTGATGGGCACTTCCACCACCTTGAAGCCGGCCCGCCACGCCTGCCAGACGAGGTCGACCTGGAAGCAATATCCCTGCGAGGCAATCTCGTCCAGCGCCAGCTTGCGGAGCACGTCAGCGCGGTAGGCGCGGTAGCCACCGGTGGCGTCCTGCAGCGGCAGTCCTAACGCGAAGCGGACGTAGGCATTGCCTCCCCGGGAGAGCCACAGCCGGCTGCGCGGCCAGTTGCGCACCTTTCCGCCTTCGACCCACCGCGAGCCGAGCACCACTTCAGCCCCCATGGGGGCGTCGGGTCCGTCCGGCTCGAGCGCGCTCAGCAGCCGGGGCAACTCCTCGGGCTGGTGGGATCCGTCGGCATCCATCTCGACCAGCACGTCGTAGCCGCGCTCGAGTCCCCAACCAAATCCAACGACGTACGCGGTGCCGAGACCCGACTTGGCTGGACCGGTGCAGGACGTGAATGTGCCCGTCCTCGGCAGCGGCCGCGTCGGCGATTTCACCGGTGCCATCCGGGCTGCCGTCATCGATGACCAGGATGTCGACGTCGGGGCAGGCAGTGCGGACCCGCGCCAGCATCGACGCCAGATTTTCGCTCTCGTTATAGGTCGGAATGCAGACCAGGACCCGCTCACTGCCCACTGCTGGTGCCGTCTCCCGTGGCGCCGTGGCGCCGGCGGCGGTCAGCTGCCCTGCCGGGCCGGGTCTGTGACCAACGCACCGCTGACAGCACGCCCAGAGCTCCTAACACAACGAGTACCAACTCCGGCCAGCCGCCGAGGTGATCCGCCACGGTAATAGACGTACGCAAGGGAACGGATGTGACGAGCGTTTGAGGCGTGAAAAGCGTGCTTCGCGACATCAGGGATCCGTTAGGGCTGATGATCGCGCTCAGCCCACTCGTCGCTGCGACTACGACCGTGCGGGCGTGCTCCACGGCCCGGATGCGGCCCATCGCCAGCTGCTGATAGGTCTCCCCCGAGCGACCGAAGCTGGCGTTGTTCGTCTGGACCACGATGAGCTGGGCGCCCTTGTCGACAACGCTGCGGACCAGCCCGTCGTAGGAGACCTCGAAGCAGATCACGTCACCGATGCGGTAGGCGCGGGTCGGTCCCGGGATGTTGAACAGACCCGCGGACTTGCCTTTGACGAAGTCGTTCGGCTGGTCATGTGCGTAGCGGGTGACGATCTTCTGGATGATCGAACGCCCCGGCAGGTATTCGGCGAACGGCACGGGATGGCGCTTGACGTACATCTGGCCCAGGTAGCCGTCGGCGCCCCACAGCAGTCCGGTGTTGCGCACATGGCCGACGCCTGGGCCGTCCAGCACGGCGCCGACGAGGATCGGGCGGTTGATCGCTGCGGACGCTTGATCCAGCAGCGCGGCGTCGGTCTGGTCGACGAAGGGATCAAGGTCGGAGGAGTTCTCCGGCCAGATCACCAGATCGGGAGCCGCCACCTTGCCGGCCTTCACCTCGGCCGCCAGCTGTTTCGGTCTCGGCGACGTGGTTACGGGTCACGGCGCGTTTTTGGCCGAGCGCGTCAAGGCCGGTCCGGGGGACGTCTGCCCTGGATCGCAGCCACGACCGCGGTGCCCTGCTCGGCGGCGGTCGGCCGCGGGATGAGCAGGCCTCCGAAGACCACCAGCGCGACCGCCGCGGCGGTGGAGACTGCGATGGCCGTCCGCCGTCTTTGGCTCGCCCCCGGGTGGCTCAGGGTCAGCACGAGCCTCGCCAGCAGGCCGCCGCCGAGCGCTACGGCGAAGGTCAGCAGCGGCGCACCGCCCAGGGATGCCAGTGCCGGTGAGCGGGCTCTGGCTCTGGCTGAAGGCAAGCCGTCCCCAGGGGAAGCCGCCGAAGGGCACCCGGTCGCGGATGGCTTCCTCCACCATCCAGGCCCCGGCGATCCACAGCGGCGCGAAGCGGCGGCGCTGGGCCAGGACGCAGAGCGGTCCGATGAGCGCCAGCAGCAGGCTCTGACTGATCGTGAGAATGAGCCAGGCGTCGAGACCGGCGACCTTGCTCCAGACCAGCAGCGGCAGCAGGAAGCCCAGGGAGTAGGCAAGCCCGAGGCCGTAGGCGGCCTTGCAGGGCCGGCCGCGCACGATGAGCGCGAGGGCGGCAACCCCGACGAACGCGAGCGGCCACCAGCCCCAGGGCGGGAAGGCTCCGCAGGTCAGAACGCCGGCGACCGCGGCGGCCAAAGCACGCCAGGTGGGCACCAACCGGGCCAGCCGACGAGACCGGCGAGGCTTGGCAGGGGAATCTGCGCCGCTCGAACCCCGGTCTGCCGACGGCGCGTGGACTTCGCCCGCACCGGCCGGCGTCTGCAGCCCTGGTGCTCGTGGGCGCGGTCACGCGCTTATCCTGCCGGATCGACCCGCGTTAGGTGCCGTAGCGGGCCATAACGATTGCGCGGCAACTGCCAGCCCACATGGGGTATCGGGCCCGGATCACCCTTCGGACCGGCCGATTACCCGCTGGAAACGGGCAAACAGCCGTTGTCTACTGGATGATCCGGGCCCCTCCCCCGGCAACGCGCAAGGAGTGCCCCGCCGGGCCCGTTCCTTGCCACGCGCACCGGTGACGTCGGCAGGCCCCGAATTCAGGTCCCCGTCCCCTCGGCTCCGGCTGGCGGATCGTCGACTCGAAATCCGCTCGACTCCGGGCCGATCGGGACGGAGTCGAGATGGAGGCCTCCGGCCGACGTGGTGAGCATGGAGCGGAACTGTATCGGCGCCACCGCAAGCAGTGTCAACCGCTCTTGTGAGCTGCGCTTGCAAGCTGCTAGCGCAGCTCACGGACTAGTTTCTGTGCGTTAACACCGAGGACATTCATTGGTTGTTGTGCGTTAGCACGGCGTGTCTTGTGCCCGGCTCGACGGCCTCGGCGATTTGCGACTGTAGGTCGCTTTTGCCGGCCCCTTTCTGGTCAATTCGGCCAGGAAACCAACGCCGAAGTTCAGCCGGGACCATCTCTCAACGTGAGATCGATCCTCGACCTATCACCCAGGTTCAGGGTTACCCGTCTGCTTCGGGGGTTACTAGGCCCGGGGATGCGCTTGGAGTCCGGCGGCTGCCAGCATTCCGTCGTCGAAGATCACCCGGCCCTGCACCACGGTCGCAGCACAGTCCGGCGCGGGTCCCTGCAGGTCGGGGATCCCGGGAGTGCCTGCCCGGGGGTCGGTTGACCAGGCCGCCACCCTGCCATCGGGCACCCGATGGGTCAGCGGACCGGGATCGAGCCAGATCGCGAACGTGGCGTCCATACCGGTTGCCAGCACTCCCCCGCCGTCGCGACGAGCTGCCCGATGCCCCCCTCGAGTGTGGGCGGCGAAGGCGGCGCGCGGCGATAGCGAGTGGCTCGACGCGCTCGTCGCAGCTCGCAGAGCTCCCCATGGATCCAGCGGCGTGACAGGCGCGTCGGAGCCAAAGGCAAGGGGGACCCCGGCGGCGGCAAACGCGGCGAAATCATTCATTGCCGCGGCTCGTTCGATTCCCAAGCGGGCTGCGTACATCCCGCTCGGGCCGCCCCACCTAGTGGCAAATGCTGGTTGAACGCTCGCGATCACACCGAGTCGGGCGAGCACCGATCGATGGTGATCAGTGGCCATCTCCACGTGTTCAACGCGATGACGCGCCGCCGCTATCAGCGCCGTGCCCACGGCCGCCGCCGCCCGCTCAAAACCCTCGACGACGGCGGAGATCGCGGCGTCGCCGATGGCGTGAAACCCCGCTTGGGCCCCGGCCGCGGTTGCCGACACGATATGAGCGGCGATCTCCCGCGGTGTCAGCAGCAGCGACCCATGGCCGCTGGCACGGTGCGGGTCAGGATCCGTCGCGCCGTCAGTCTCGACAATGCTCGTTTCGGCATAGGGCCGGCTCAACGCCGCCGTTCTCGAGCCAAGGCTTCCATCGACGAAGACATCTCCGGCCGGCTCTGCGCCGTAGCCCCTGGCGCGGTCCAGACCGGCCGATCCGCGCTCGCCCCAATAGCCGACCAGGTCCACTCCGGCTTCTGACGCCGTCTGGCGCACCAGCGCGACCTCCAGACCGTCGCCGATGTCGGGACCGGAACAGTCGTGCACCATCCCGATTCCCGTGCTGGCGGCCCGTGCGAAGAACGTCCTCGCCGCTTCCTGGATCTGGTGTCGGGGAAGGAGCTGGCGGGCCGCGGCTCGCAGGGCGTGATGATCCGCTCCTGTTACGGCCCTTACCGTGGATTGCATCCCCGCCGCGTGCAGCAGCGCGGTGCTTGCCGCGGCGCTATGGATGTCGGCGCGGGACAGGTAGACGAATCGACCGCCGGCAGCCTCGTCGAGTTCGCGGGAGGTGGGCGCCCGGCGGGGTCCCTGCGCAGGCCACCTGCTCTCATCCCAGCCGGTGCCCCAGATGAGCGCGTCGGGCGCCGCACCGGAGGTACTTTCACGCACCATCCGAAGCACCACCTTCAGGCTGTCCGCCGCGGACAGATCAAGCACGGTCATCGCCAGGCCGGCGCCGATCACATGCACGTGTGCGTCAACGAACGCAGGAGCCAGCCAGGCCCCATCCAGCTCGACGACGGTGTCGGGCTCACCCAGGCCAGGTGCAGCGGCGTCGGTGCCCACCCAGGCGACGCGTCCCTCAGACACCAGCATCGCCGTCGCCCCGGGCGTCGGGGAGTAAACATGGCCGCCGCGATAGAGGATGCGGCTCATGCCAGAACTATGCCGACAACACCCAGCCGAGTGGTGGCGGCAAGCCGTCTTCTATCAGGTCTATATACGCAGCTTCGCCGACGGCAACGGCGACGGCGTCGGTGATCTCCTCGGCCTGCGTGACCGGCTCCCGTACCTCGCAGCACTCGGAGTCGATGCGCTCTGGCTCACGCCGTTCTATTTGTCACCCATGGCCGACGGCGGATACGACGTCGCAGATCCCTGCGTGGTGGATCCCCTCTTCGGCGACCTCGACGCCTTCGATGCCGTGCTGGCAGACGCCCATGCCCTTGGGCTCAAAGTCACCGTGGACGTGGTCCCCAATCACACGAGCGACCGTCACCGGGACTTCGAGACTGCGCTCTACTCCCCGCCCGGCAGTCCGGAGCGCGACCGTTACCTCTTTCGGCCCGGTACGGCTGAGGGCAACCCGCCCAACAATTGGCGCAGCGTCTTTGGAGGCCCCGCGTGGACCCGTGAGCTGCGCAACGGCGAATGGTTTCTGCATCTTTTCGCGCCGGAGCAGCCTGATCTCAACTGGCGCAACCCTGCCGTCGGCGACGAGTACGAGCGCATTCTGCGGTTTTGGCTTGACCGCGGGGTCGATGGCTTCCGGATCGATGTGGCGCACGGGTTAGTGAAGGATGAGGCGTTGCGCGACAACCCCGGTTCGGTGTCACCCGGGGAATTCGGCATCGGCGACGAGGAGCGCAACTCCTACGACCAGCCTGAGGTGCACGACATCTACCGGCGCTGGCGGGCGCTGCTGGACGCGTACCCGGGCGATCGGATGGCGACGGGTGAGGTCTGGGTGCGAGACCCCGTCGCCCTCGCACGCTACGTGCGTCCCGACGAGCTGCATCTGGCATTCAATTTCCGCTACCTGAGCGCACCTTGGGAAGCTGCGGCGCTTCGGACGGCCATTGATACCGAATTGGCGGTGCTTCCGCCTGACACGCCCCCCACCTGGGTGCTGTCCAACCATGACGTGGTGCGCCATCGCACCCGGCTGGGGAGTCTCGATCGAGCGCGCGCCGCCACCCTGCTGATGCTCGCCCTGCCTGGCGTGAGCTACCTCTACAACGGCGAGGAGCTCGGGCTGCCGGAGGTGGACGTACCGCCGGGAGCCATGCAGGACCCGGTGTGGTTTCGCACCCAGGGAGCGGTCAGCCGGGATGGAGCCCGGGTTCCCCTCCCCTGGTTCGGCAACGAGCCGCCGTACGGATTCACGGCTGCGGGCAACCCCACCTGGCTCCCCCAGCCGACCGGCTGGGAGTCGCTCACCGTCGCCGCCCAGAGCGGCGTCGCCGGCAGCACCCTCGAGCTCTACCGGCGGGCGTTGGCGCTGCGGCGGACCCATGCTGCGTTCGGCGGCTCGCAGATGCGTTGGCTCCCGTCCGGTCCGGAGGTGCTGGCCCTGGAGCGCCGGGACGAATCCGACGCGATCGTGTGCCTGGTGAACCTCTCGGCCGAACCCGTGGATCTCCCGGGCGAGCTTCTGATCTGCAGCATTGATCTTGCCGACCAGCGACAGCTTCCGCGCGACGCGGCAGCCTGGCTGCAGATTCCGTAACGCGCTACCTCAGAGGTTTGTCACTCACCTGAGGTTTCCATCCCGTTACCCCGGGAAAAGCCTGTGACCGGGATCACTCCAGCAGTGGCGTGACTCACTAAACCAGGAGGCGATGCGTGCATCCTGCGGTTGGCGGGCCCCAGGGCCGGCGAGCACTCAGACGTCAGACCACCCGTGGCCGTCGCTGCGCGGGCGCTGCGGTGGCGGGGGTCATGCTGGTTCCCCTCGTCGCTGCCTGCGGCACCGGTGGCGGCAGCACGGTCAACGGTGTCCCCGTCGTCAACTGGTACATCGGGGCCCAGGCCGGCGGGTGGATCGAAGACGCCATCAGTACGTGCAACAAGCAGAACACCGGCAAGTTCGTCATCAAGGAGCAGGAACTGCCGTCGCGGGCCACCGACCAGCGGGAGCAGATCGTTCGACGGCTCGCAGCCAACGACAAGTCCATCGACCTGATCGGCATGGACGTCATCTGGACAGCCGAGTTCGCCAATGCCGGCTGGCTGTACGCGTATCCCCAATCGGCGCGCGCCAAGGTCAGCCAGGGCGTGCTCAAGGGACCGCTGGCCAGTGCCACCTACCAAGGCAAGCTCTACGGCGCCCCGTATACCTCAAACACGCAGCTGCTCTGGTATCGCAAGAGCCTGGTCCCGGCCCCGGGCAAGAACTTCACCTGGGACCAGATGGTCGATACCGCCGTCTCCAAGCACCTGAAGATCCAGATCCAGGGTGTGCAGGCGGAAAGCATGACAGTCACTTTCAATGCGCTGCTGGAGTCTGCGGGCGGCACGTTCATCAAGGACGAGAGCAAGGGCTCGGACGCCACGATCAGCCTCGCGCAGAAGCCGACTGTGATTGCCCTCGCCGCCCTCAAGAAGTTGGCCGCCTCATCCGCTGCGGACCCAGAGCTGAACACGGCCAACGAGGACAGCAGCCGAGCGGCATTCGAGAAAGGCGGCTCGGCGTATGAGATCAACTACCCGTTCATCTACAAAAGCGCCGCGGCCGTGAAGGGGCTGCAGGCCGACATCGGCTGGGCACGTTTTCCGGAGGTCATCGCCGGCAAGCCGAGCAAGCCGCCGCTGGGTGGCTTCAACATCGGTATCGCCGCTCGCAGCAGAAACAAGGCCCTCGATGTCGCGGCCGCGACCTGCATCGTGCAACCTGCCAATCAGTTGGACGCTGCCGAAAAGGGCGGTAACCCGCCGACCCTTTCCAACCTCTACGACAAGATCGACAAGAAGCAGTATCCGTTCGCGGCGCTGCTGCGCGAGTCGATCAATGAAGCTGCACCGCGGCCCGTTACCCCCGCCTACAACGACATCAGCCTGGCCGTGCAGGAAACGCTGGTGCCGCTGAAATCGATCAACCCCCCGAAGACAGCGAACACGCTGCGCAATCTGTCCGTGCTGGCCCTCAAGTCGGAGGCGGTCCTGTGACCACGATTGCCGAGACCCCGACGAGCACGACGAGCACGTCCGAGAGTCCGGGTGGCCATCACCGCAAGCCGCCCCTGACCGACCGCGACAAGGCTGAGCGCAGGCTCGGCCTCCAACTGGTCGCACCAGCGGTCATCGTCATGCTGGCGGTGACGATCTACCCGATCTGTTACTCGATCTGGCTGTCCATCCAGCGCTACAACCTGCGTTTCCCGAATGATCGCAAGTACGTCTGGTTCAGCAACTACTGGAAGATTCTCAGCGCGCCCCGCTTCTGGGACGTCATGTTCAACACGTTCGTCATCGTCATCGCCTCGGTGGCGATCGAACTCGTCCTCGGCATGGCCCTTGCGCTGTTCATGCACCGGGCGATCTTCGGACGCAACGTTGTCCGGACCGCGATCCTGCTTCCGTACGGGATCATCACCGTGGTCTCGGCGTTCGCTTTCCAGTTCGCCGTCTCCCCCAGCATCGGCGGGTTCTGGCATCTGACGTCACCACCGCTCGACAACCGCGGCACGTCGCTCGTGGTCATCACCATCACCGAGATCTGGAAGACGACTCCGTTCATCTCGCTGCTACTGCTCGCCGGGCTCGCGAACGTGCCGAACGACTATGTCGAGGCGGCCAAGGTCGACGGCGCAAACGCCTGGCAGCGGCTCTGGCGGGTGATCCTGCCGAACATGAAATCGGCGGTGTTGGTGGCCGTACTGTTCCGCACCCTCGACGCCGTGCGGATCTTCGACACGGTCTTCATCCAGACCCGCGGGGGCAACAACACGGCGACCCTTTCCCAGCTCGGCTACAACCAGCTGATCAGCCAGCTGAATCTGGGCCTCGGGTCAGCCGTATCGGTGTTGCTCTTCATCATCGTCATCATCATCGCCGTCATCTTCGTCAAGGGCTTCAAAACGGATCTCGGGCAAGTACGAGGGGACGGATGATGGCCACCATCGCCGCGGGCACTACGGCACGTCCGGCCACCACGCGCCGGCCGATCCCCAAGGAGCGCCGCAAGATTCAGCCGGTGTGGATCCTGGGCTCGTTTCTCATCGTGCTCTACGCAGTCATCCCGATCCTCTGGATCCTCTCGCTCTCGCTGAAGCCGCAGAGCGACATCACGGACGGGTCGATCATCCCGAAGCACTTCTCGTGGGTGAATTACTCGACGATCTTCGGTACCGGCGTCTTCGTCCGGCCACTGATCAACTCGATCGGCATCACACTGATTTCCACAGCGATTGCAGTCACTCTCGCCACGTTCGCCGCGTACGCCATTGCGCGGCTCAATTTCCCCGGAAAGACGCTCGTGCTCTCCGCCGCGCTCGCCATCGCGATGTTTCCGCCGATCTCCATCGTCGGACCCCTGTTCAACATGTGGCGCTCGCTCGGCCTGTACGACACCTGGCCGGGTCTGATCATCCCGTACATGACGTTCGCCTTACCGTTGGCGATCTGGGTGCTGTCGGCCTTCTTCCGTCAGATCCCGTGGGAGCTGGAACAGGCCGCAAGCGTCGACGGAGCCACCCCCTTCCAGGCCTTCCGGAAGGTCATCATTCCGCTGGCGGCACCAGGCGTTTTCACGGCAGCGATCCTGGTCTTCTTCTTCTGCTGGAACGACTTCGTCTTCGCGATCACGCTGACGTCGACCGATCGAAGTCGCACGGTGCCCGCAGCGCTGAACTTCTTCACCGGCGCATCGCAGTTCTCGCAACCGACCGGGGCCATCGCGGCAGCAGCGATTGTCGTCACCATCCCCATCATCATCATGGTGTTGATCTTCCAGCGGCGCATCGTCGCCGGCCTCACCTCCGGCGCAGTGAAGGGCTGATCCAGACATGGCTGAGATCGTGCTGAACGATGTATCCAAGCGTTTCGCCGACGGCACCGTCGCCGTCGACAACGTCGACCTGGACATCGCGGACGGGGAGTTCGTCATCCTCGTCGGTCCCTCCGGGTGCGGAAAATCCACGCTGCTGCGAATGATCGTCGGGCTGGAAGACATCACCTCCGGTGATCTGACCATCGGCGGAAAGCGGGTCAACGACGCTGGCCCCAAGGACCGCAACCTGGCCATGGTCTTCCAGAACTACGCGCTCTACCCGCACCTCTCGGTCCGCGAAAACATCGCGTTTCCGCTTCGGCTGGCCAAGATGGACAAGGACAAGGTCGACGAGCGGGTGAACGATGCGGCCCGCACGCTCGAGCTCACCGAGCTGCTCGACCGCAAGCCGGCCGCGCTGTCGGGCGGGCAGCGGCAGCGAGTGGCCATGGGTCGGGCGATCGTGCGCGAACCGAACGCCTTCCTGTTCGATGAGCCGCTGTCCAACCTCGATGCCAAGCTGCGCGTCCAGATGCGCACCGAGATCGCCCGGCTGCAAAAGCGCTTCGGTACCACCACGGTCTACGTGACGCACGACCAGACGGAAGCCATGACACTGGGAGACCGGGTAGCCGTGCTGCGTAAGGGAATCCTGCAGCAGGTCGCTTCGCCCCGCGAGCTCTACAACAACCCCATCAACCTGTTTGTCGCCGGCTTCATCGGATCGCCTTCGATGAACTTCCTGCCCGCCACTTTGAAGGGTGGCAAGCTCGACGTCCCGCTCGGCGAGATCCCCCTCCCCCAGGAGTTCGTCAGCCGGCTCGGACATGACGAGAAAGCCGTCATCGTGGGCATCCGGCCCGAAGATTTCGAAGACTCCGACCTCGTCGACGACCGCGATCGCGATCGTGGGTCCAGCTTCACCGCCCGGATCGACGTCATCGAGTGGATGGGCTCGGAGCTGTTTGCGTATCTGCCGGTGTCCAAGGGCGACAGCAAGCACCAGGCCGGTCTGGCAGAACTCGCCCGCGAGCTGGATCAGGAGGACCTGCATTCCGACAGCGACGAGAGCCAGCTGGTGGCCCGCCTGAACCCGGCGAGCCGGGTCCGGGAGGGCGAGCAAGCCGAACTCTGGGTCGACACTTCCCGGCTGCACCTGTTCGACCCCGAGACGGGCGACAGCCTGACGTACGCCCCAGAAAAGGAGAGCGACGCGTCGTTGGTGAAGGACTCACCGGCAGCCGACTAGTAGCTACGCAACTGGCGTTCGCTCAGCCGCGCCGGCGCTCTCGGCGGGAGAGCGAAACTTTCGGCGGGGGGTCATCGCGAACCACGGCAACCGTCCGCGGGTTCCACTCGTGCGTGCGCAGTAGCCGGTAGCGCTGGGCCGAGAAACGCAGATAGGCCTCCGTATCGGTGAGTCCCGGATCATGCTCGGCGAGTTCCGCGGTCAACCCTTCCTCGCGCAGCAGCCGGACCGCCGGCTCGTACTCCTCGGTCCACCAGAGCTCGGCCGCGGTGTGGCGATCGATGAGTTCGGCGCGCTGCATCATGAAGCGAAAGGCCCACGCCTCAACGCCTTCCGCGAGCAGGAGGTAGTCGTCCGACCTGCGCATCCGGATCGCGTACCGCAGGTGCTCGGCGAGCGGCACCCGCTCGAAGAACACCCGCCGGCCACTCTTGCGGGGGAGATCGGCGATGGTGAGATCTTCCGTCGCCGGCTCAGCGGTGCGCACCTCAGTGACGTACGCGGGGATCACTTTCCAGTCCAGCGCGCGGGCGACAGCAACGCGATGGTGACCGTCGCGTACGAAATGAAGCTTGCCGACCCGGAACAGGTCGACGGGAGGGAAGGGCTCACCTCTGCGCGCCGCCGCAGCGAGGCGTTCGAAACGTTCACGGGGGACTCCGCTCGTCGGCCGAAATCGCCGGTCAAATCCACCGACCCGATCCGTGGAACCGACGATCGAATCAAGATCGACTGTGCGCAATCCGAGCGGAATGATCTCGCGGGGTCCGAGGGCCGCCACCACCTCGTCGTAGGGCAGCAGCAGGTCGACATCGCCGGGCCGTCCCGAGAGCCGGGCGATCACCTTCGCCCAGGCCGCCCTGCGCCGCGCGCGACTGAAGTCGTCGCGGGCGTCGGCACTCGGCATTCCGGTCGAACGCCAGTCTCCGGCCACTGTCTGTCTTGGGCCCCCTAGTGGACTTCCGCCACGGTGTATCGCGATCCGTCCACGGGATCAACCCATACCCGCAGCGTGCGCCCCGTGACGCTGTCGTGCACCAGCTCGTCAGTACGTTGCCAGTCCTCGCCCGGCACGGTCGCTTCGACGATCGGCCGGCTGCGGAAGCGGAAAATGATGCCCGCGAGGACGATCAACCCGATGATGCTCAAGCCCAGCGTCAGCAGTCGCACGGGTTTCTCCTTTCGCCTGCACGCAGGTCAAGATGTCGAGCGTGACCGAACCAGCCGACAGTTCAGGCAAGCTCTTGCTCGTCGACACCCCATCAGCATATTTCCGTGCCTTCCACGGAGTACCGACCACGGTGACCGCACCTGACGGTATGCCGGTGAACGCCGTCAGGGGCCTGCTGGACGTGCTCGCCCGCCAGATCCGCGACCTGCACCCCGAGTCTTTCGTGGCCTGTTTCGACGAGGATTGGCGTCCGGCCTGGCGAGTCGCGGCCATCCCCTCCTACAAGGCGCATCGGGTGGCCGACGACGGCGGCGACGGCGCGCCGGACGAGCTCGGCCCACAGGTCCCGGTCATCGAGGCTGTCCTGGATGCCATCGGCCTGGCCCGCGTCGGCGTGGCGGAGTTCGAGGCCGATGACGTCATCGGCACCTACGCCGCGCTTTGGCCAGGCCCGGTGGATGTGCTCACCGGCGACCGCGACCTCTTCCAACTGGTGCGCGACGACCGGCCGGTGCGCATCATCTACAGCGTTGAGAAGTTCGCTCGTATCGATGAGGCGGCGGTGGAGCGCAAGTACGCGATCCCGGGCCGCAGCTACGGCGAGTTTGCGGTTCTGCGCGGCGATCCCTCGGACGGACTGCCGGGCGTCCCGGGCATCGGAGCGAAGACCGCCGCCGCGCTGGTCAACCGGTTCGGCTCGGTCGAGGCCATGCTCGAATCGCTCGACGCCGGACAGGAGGCCGGCTTCCCGGCCGGCGCCCGCACCAAGCTGCTGAACTCGCGCGACTACATCGACGCTTCGCGCTACGTCGTGCGGGTGCGATCAGACGTCCCTTTGCCCGAGCTCGACATCGCGCTGCCCAAGGAGCCGCGCGACCCAGCTGCCCTGGTGGCGCTTTCCGAGCGTTACGGCCTGGATTCAGCTCTCAACCGACTGCTTACGGCACTGAATGGATAGGTCAAAGGCCACACCCGCGTCCTGCCGGGTCCGGGCTGCCGTCACACACGCGGCGCAGCACCTAGGGTGAGACGGTCCGGACGCGGCAGTATGGCAACCGGCAGGATGGAAACCGGTAAGCGATTGATGATGCTTCGGTGAACGCTGGGGCGACAAGGGAGAACCGGGTGACGCTGCGCGAGCGGCTGGCAGACAAGCGTTTGCTGATCACTGGCGTTACCGGATTTGTCGGCGAGGCCCTGCTGGAACGCCTGCTCAGCGATCTGCCGCAGACGCGTCTGGTCCTGCTGATCCGGCCGCGATCCGGACAGAGCGGCGTCGACCGGCTCATAAAGCTGTTGAAGAAACCGGCCTTTGCCCAGCTCCGCGAGACGACGACCGTCGAAGATCTGCTTTCGCGCATCGAAGTGGTCGAAGGTGATCTGGCCGCGGTTCCGGCGCTGCCGGAGGATCTTGACGTCGTCGTCCACTGCGCAGGCGAGGTTTCTTTCGACCCTCCGATCGACGAGGGGTTCACCACCAATCTCGGTGGGTTACGTGAAGTGCTGCGGGCCTTCCGTGACGCCACCAGCGCCCGGACGACCGAACGTGGCCCGGCGCACTTCGTCCACGTGTCCACTGCTTACGTTGCCGGACTGCGTTCTGGATTGGTAGCCGAAGCCGCCGTACCACATAGTGGCGACTGGAAGGCCGAGGAAGCCGCCGCCCTGCGCGTACGCCAGATCGCCGAAGATGCCTCACGACGGCCCGAAGCGTTGGCTGGCTTCAACGAGCAGGCGGCAGCCGAGGTCGGCCGGGCCGGATTGCCGGCCGTTTCCGTGGAAGCCGAGCGGCTGCGGCAGAAATGGGTCCGCGAGGAACTCGTCGGCGCCGGCCGCGAGCGCGCGCGGAGCTTGGGCTGGACCGATTGCTACACGATGACGAAGGCGCTGGGCGAGCGATACCTCGAGGAGCACTCCGGTGCCCTCGCCGTGAGCGTCGTCCGGCCATCGATCATCGAAAGCGCCCTCACCCGCCCATACCCGGGGTGGATAGAGGGCTTCAAGATGGCCGAGCCGATCATCCTGGCGTTCGGCCGCGGCGAGCTGCCGGACTTTCCCGCCGCGCCGGACGGGATCATCGACATCGTCCCGGTCGATCTCGTGGTCAACGCCATCATCGCGGCCGCCGCCACTCCGCCGCCGTCGGCCGAGCCCGCCTACTACCAGGTCTGCTCGGGCACCCGTAACCCGCTGCTCTTTCGCGATCTCTACCGCCACGTCGGGGCCTATTTCGAAGCCAGACCAATGGATCGGCGAGGACGCGGTGGAATCCGAACGCCGACCTGGAGCTTTGCCGGTTCGCATGCCATCGAGGGCCGGCTGGCACGAGGAGAGAAGGCCGTCTCCGTCGCGGGAAAGGTGCTGTCGGCCCTGCCGACCACCAGCCGGGTCCGCAAGCTCGCATCCGATCTTGACCAGGCTGATGCCAAGCTGCGCTTTCTGCGCCGCTACACCGATCTCTACCGGCCTTACACCCAGGCGGAGCTGGTCTACGACGACACCAATACGGCGGCGTTGCATCGCTCGCTGTCCCCCTCCGACCAGCTCGAATTCGGCTTCGACCCGGCCGGCTACGAGTGGGAGGGCTATCTGCGCCGGCACTGCGACGCCGTCACCGAGTCGATGCGTCTGATGTCCGCCTCGGGAGGGCGTCGGCCGCCGCGACTACGCACCGAGCTCTCCGGAGGTCCGGAAGTGCTGGCCGTCTTCGACCTCGATGGCACGCTGGTGTCGAGCACGGTCGTGGAGTCCTACCTGTGGCTGCGCCTTTCGAGCGCGCCGCGGGCCCGCGTGCCTCGGGAACTCGCCAGCCTCGCCCGCCATGCCCCGGGCTGGCTGCGGGCCGAGCGCTCCGACCGGGGCCGGCTGATCCGGGAGGTCTACACCCGCTACGCCGGCGCTGACCCCGAGCAGCTCGCCCGGCTCGTCGACGACGAAGTCGGAGACCAGTTGCTCTCACGCGTCAGCAGCGCCGGACTGCGCCGGTTGCGCGCGCACCGGGCGGCAGGGCACCGCACCGTGCTGCTCACCGGAGCCGTCGACCTGCTGGTGCGTCCGCTGCTGCCGCTCTTCGATGAGGTGGTTGCCGCGAAACTGGCCGTCGGCGAAGACGGCCGGTGCACGGGCCGGCTCGCTGCTCCTCCGTTGGTCGGCGAGGCCCGGGCCGCCTGGCTGCGCTTCACGGCTCCGCGTATCGATGCCACTTTGCGCAGCTCGTTCGGATACGCAGACAGCCTCTCCGACCTGCCGATGCTGCAGTGCGTCGGTCAGCCGGTCGCGGTGAACCCTGACCTGCCGCTGGGCAGATACGCGGCGCGCCATCGCTGGCCTGTCGTCTCCTGGGAGATGACCGCCGGCCAGCATCGGATGGCGATCTCACGATGAGCACGGACAGCGTCGCGCCCCCCGCTGCGGCGCCAGTACCCCGGCCGAATCCGCGGGTGCCGGCGGTCGAGCTCTACCGGTCAGTGCCGCGTTACGTCGCTGCCCGCGCCCTGTCCTCCGGATTGCCGCGACCGCTGCGCGGGCTCTCCAGCGCGCTGGGGAGCACGGCTGCAAATGCTGCCCCGCTGCGCTTTCGTGACGATGCGGCCCCGGTCTTGCCGGCTGGCCCGGGGTGGGCGCGGGTGCGTCCGCGGTTGTCGGGCATCTGCGGCTCGGACCTGGCGACGGTGACCGGGCGTTCGTCGTTCTACTTCGCCTCGCTGATCTCGATGCCTTTCGTCCCCGGCCACGAGGTCGTCGGCGAGCTCATCGACGATTCGGTGGGGCCTGACGGCACGCTTGCGGCGGGCAGCCGCGTCGTACTGGCGCCCGTGCTGGGCTGTGATGCCAGGGGGCTACCCCGTTGCAGCGGCTGCGCGGCAGGGCAGCGGACCCGTTGCGAACGCGTCACCTCAGGCCACCTGGCTCCCGGACTGCAAACCGGCTACTGCGCCGACACCGGTGGAGGGTGGAGCGGGCAGTTCGTCGCCCACCACTCCCAGCTGTTCGCGGTTCCCGACGGGCTTGCGGACGGACGCGCCGTCCTCGTCGAACCATTGGCCTGTGCGGTGCACGCCGTTCGGCGTGCGGCCATCGAGCCGGGTGAACGCGTCCTGGTCATCGGCGCCGGTGCGATCGGGTTGCTGACGGTGCTTGCGCTTCGAGCGCTCTCGCCCGCCGGCGAGATCCTCGTCGCGGCCAAATATCCCAAGCAGCGAGCCCTGGCTGCGGCGTACGGGGCGTCTGCCGTCATTGGATCCAACGAGATCGTCGGCGGTGTTCGCCGTGCCACCAGAGCCCTTCGCCTCGACCCCGAGCACGGTTCGCCATACCTGCTGGGCGGGGTGGATGTGACCCTGGAATGCTCCGGTGGCGGACTCGACGCAGCGCTTCGGGTGACCCGGGCCGGTGGCCGTGTCGTGCTCTCCGGCCTCCCGACCAGCTCACCCGATCTGACAGCACTCTGGTTTCGGGAGCTGTCGCTGACAGGCGCCTACGCAGCCGACCCGACTGACATGACACTTGCGCTGGAGATTGCCGCCGCGAGTCCCCAGTTGGATGCTCTGATTGGTGGTCGCTACCCGCTGGAGCGCTGGCGCGAGGCACTGGACCACGCGCTCTCGGCTGGTCGGCTCGGTACCGGTCGTGTCGTCTTCGAACTGCCCACCACCAGTAGCACCGGAAGGATCCACTCGTGACCCGTCCCGGCTTCGTGCTCGAGGTCGACGAACGCACCCCGCCGCTGCTTGTGCACTCGGGGGAAAGCCTGCGACTCGAACGTTTTCCACTCGGCACCCGCGTGATCTACCCGCCCGAGACCCTGCCTGGGCTCGAGGATCCCGTCGCCGCGATCGAAGCAGCGCTTGATGCTCCCATCGACTCTCCCCCGCTGCGTGAGCTGCTCTTCGCGGGCATGAAGCTGACGATCGCTTTTGATGACATCAGCCTTCCGCTACCGCCGATGCGACTGCCCGACATCCGCCAACGGATCATTGAGGCCGTACTCACCAGAGCGGCTGAGGCCGGCGTCGATGACGTCGAACTCGTGGTCGCCAACGCGCTGCACCGCAGGATGACCGCCGCGGAAATCCGCCGGGCCGTTGGCGAACGGGTGTTCCTCTCGTTCTGGCCGGAACGGCTCACGAACCACGACGCCGAAGACGCCGGCAACCTGCTGCACATCGGTCTCACCGACGAGGGCGAAGACGTCGAGATCAACAAGCGGGCGGCCGAAAGCGATCTGCTGGTCTACGTCAACGTCAACCTCGTCGCCATGGACGGCGGCCACAAATCGGTGCCCATCGGGCTGGCGTCCTACAAGTCGCTGCGCCATCACCACAACTCCCACACCATGGTGCACTCGCGGTCGTTCATGGATCCGGAGAAGTCGGCGCTGCACTCCTCTGCCTGGCGGATGGGGCGGCTCCTGCGCGACTCCCTGAAGATCTTCCAGATCGAGACCACGCTCAACAACCAGGCTTTCCCGAGCTCCATGGGTTTCCTGACCAAGCGCGAATGGGAATGGTCAGCGCGCGATCAAGCGATGGCCTACGGTGCGGTACGGGGCCTTGACCGCATGCCGGCTCGGCTGCGGCGACGCTCGTTCCAGCGCATGGTGGCGGACTACGGGCTGACCAGCGTGCAGGCCGGTGAGGTCGAAGCCGTCCACAAGAGGACGCTGGAATCGGTGCATCGCCAGCAGTTGACCGAGGTGTCGGGCCAGACCGACGTACTCGTGCTGGGGCTGCCCTACGTCGGCCCATACAACGTCAATTCGGTGATGAATCCGATCCTGGCGATGTGCCTGGGCCTGGGCTACTTCTTCAACATGTACCGCGGGAAGCCGCTGGTACGTCCCGGCGGGGCGCTGATCATCCACCACCCGGTGCCTTACGAATTCAGCCAGCTGCATCACCCGAGCTACGTCGACTTCTTCGAAGAGGTGCTGGTCGAGTCGACCGATCCGGCGACCATCGAGGCGAAGTTCGAGAAGGCTTACGCGACCGATCCCTGGTACATCCACCTCTACCGGACCTCGCACGCCTACCACGGCGTCCACCCGTTCTACATGTGGTACTGGGGAGCTCACGCTCTCGACCACCTCGGCGATTCCCGCAACGTCGTCTGGGTCGGCGCCGACCGAAAAGCCGTGGAACGTATGGGATTTCGGGCCGCGAGCACGATGGCTGACGCGCTCGAGATGGTGCATGGCGCGGTGGGATCCTCGCCGACGATCAGCTACCTGCACGCCCCGCCGCACACGCTCGCGGACGTCCGGTAATGGCCGGCAGCCAGGTCCGGATCGGCGACATCGCCCGCGGCTGGCGCTGGGGTGGCCGCCCGCTCGTTCCGGACTCCGCGCAGGAGCACCGGCCGCCGCAGGAGCGTCCGGGCGAATGGGCGACCGCCTGGGCGCGCACACCGTTGGCGGTCGGGGTCCGGGCCGGCGTTCAGGCCGGCGGGCTGAAGCCGCTTGTCTGGTCGCAGGTGTCGCCGCAGGTTCGCGGGCTCGGACAACCTCGTCGGTGTCACAGGTCCCGTCATTTTCACGGCCAACCACAGCTCGCACCTCGATGCTCCACTGATCTTGTGCTCGCTACCGCCGGCGTGGCGGCGGCGCACCCTCGTCACCGCCGCCGCGGACTATTTCTTTGATGCGTGGTGGCGGGCGACGGGCACCGCACTCGCCTTCGGCACGGTTCCGCTCGACCGCCGCGGCGACGACGGCAAGCTCCTCATCGACTCCCCGCGAGCTGCTCGACTCAGACTGGAATCTGCTCATCTTCCCCGAGGGCACCCGCTCCCCTGACGGTCAGCTGGGTTCGTTCAAGAGCGGGACGGCACGTCTCGCCATGTCGGCGCGGCGTGCCGATCATCCCGATCGGCCTGCGCGGCGCCTACGCGGCGATGCCTCGTGGCCGTGGCTGGCCAGTGCCGGGGCGTCGCCGCGTGAGCATTCGTTTCGGTGCCCCGTTGCGGCTGCGGCCGGAAGAGAATGCCAAGCAGCTGACGGATCGCACTCGCCGCGCCGTCAGCCAGCTCTGCGCCGAAGAGGCGGGCACCTGGTGGGAGTCGATCAGCGACGGGGCGCCCGTCACGGCCGGCGATGGTGCGACCTCCAGCCGCGAGCCTGCCCGTTGGCGCCGCGTGTGGGAAGCCAGCGAGCCGGTTCGCCATGAGGCGCCGCTCATCGAAGACCCCTGGGGTGCCTCCGGCTGAGCCCGGCGGTCCTAGCCCTCTTCGGGGCAGTTGCTGGGCGTCATCCGCCAGGCGGGGTGACCCCGCACAGGTCGGCGACCACCTGGCCGGCGGCATGTACGGGAAGCGCCCAGGTCTGCAGCCCGACGACGCCGTCTGAGCTGACGCCGGCCTCGGTCTGGGCCCCTTTCACGGCGCCTGCCGTGATCGGGCCATACGCGCCATCGACGGCAAGGACGGGGTTACTCTGCGGCGCGAAGCTGCCGCGGCCCTCGTTGAGCAGCGTCTGCAGCTTCTCCACGACGATGCCGCTCGACCCCTGCGCCAATGTCGGCGGCTCCGGCAGATTTCCGCCAAGTGCAGCCCAGGTCGCCGGGCCGACCACGCCGTCCACCACGAGGCCGCTGGACTGCTGGAACTGTTCAACCGCTGCCCTGGTGACGGGGCCGAAGCTCCCGTCGATCTGTGGGTAGCTCAGCGTGCGGCGCACCAGTAGGTACTGGGCCCAGCGCACCGCGGGACCCTGCGAGCCTTGTTGAATCGTGGGCTGTGTCATCCGTCTTCCATCCTCTTTGATGGCCGGTGAAGGTGGGAACGTAACGGGATGACTACCGAGTGTCAATATCGCAGCGGCAAGCCGCGGGGACCGCTGTGACGCCGGACTGGTGCAGTAGCCGAGATCCGAAACGGCCCACTATGGTTATTGCGACTGCTGCGCAATAACCATAGGTAGGCGAGGATCGACGATGGCGGTAATGGTCGGCGGCGCGGCGCGGTTTCGAGCCATGAGGCGCCAGCTGACGCCAGCCGAGTGGCGTCGCCTGGCGGCGATGTTCGGGTTCATCGCGCTGCTCCACATCGTGGGTTTCGCGCCTGCTGTTTGCTGCTGTCAGCAACCATTACCACATCGATGCCAAGACGACTTTCGGGGTGGGGACCGGCACCCTCGCCTACACGCTCGGGCTGCGTCATGCCTTTGACGCCGACCACATCGCCGCCATCGACAACACCACGCGCAAGCTCATGGCTGAGGGCAAACGCCCAATGGGCGTGGGCTTTTTTTTCTCCCTCGGGCACTCCAGCGTGGTCTTCGCACTTGCGGTGCTGCTGAACTTCGGGATCCGGACACTGAATGCCGGCGTGAGCAACGACGAGTCCGGCCTGCACCACTACACCGGTCTCATCGGCACCACCGTGTCCGGTTCATTCCTGATGATCATCGCCTTCCTGAACCTGATCGTGCTCGTTTCCATCGTCAAGGTCTTTCGTGAGCTGCGCACCGGTAAGTACGACGACGCGGCTCTCGAAGCCCAGCTCAACAGCCGCGGCCTGATGAACCGGTTCTTCGGCCCGCTCGCCCGCCGGGTCGATACGTCCTGGAAGATGTACCCGATCGGCATGCTCTTCGGGCTCGGCTTCGACACCGCCACCGAGATCGCGCTGCTGGTGCTGGCTGGGTCCGCCGTCGCGGGGGGCCTGCCATTCTGGGCAATCCTGTCGCTGCCGTTTCTGTTCGCCGCCGGCATGAGCCTGCTGGACACCATCGACGGTTCGTTCATGAACTTCGCCTACGGCTGGGCCTTCTCCAAGCCGGTCCGCAAGGTCTACTACAACATCACGATCACCGGCTTATCGGTCGCCGTCGCGTTGTTCATCGGTGGGCTGGAGGTCGCCCAGGTGGTATCCGGTCAGCTTCACCTGTCCGGCGGTTTCTGGGACTACGCCAACGGCTTCAACATCAACCACGCCGGCTTCATCATCGTGTGCATGTTTGTGGTGATCTGGGCTGGGTCGCTGGCGCTCTGGCGGTTCGGTCACATTGAAGCCAGGTGGGAGGCCTCGGCCGCCCGGGCGCGTGCCGAATATCAGAACAGGGCCCACTCCGCCGTGGATCTCACCGCGCCCGCAAGCCGCGAGCCTGTGCACAAGGCTGGGTACACCCTGGGGAAATCGGGCGCTGGCCTGTGGGACTCGCCCGATCCCTGATCCGGGCGCCGATGCAAGTCTTGTTCGGCGGCTGAAGGTCGCTGACTCTAGGAGACATGAGTCTGCTGACGATCAGGTCGCGAGTCCGCCGGCAGCGCATTCCGTCGCCGCCATGCCTCCCTGCTCGAGTACTGCTGTCGGCTGATCTGCTGGCCGCGGTGCTGGAGGTCGAGGGCCAGACCCGCACCACACTGGACGATCTGGAATGGGCGGACGCGGTGGCTGCCCGGCTGGAAGCAAGGCAGTCGGCGCGCTCCGCCCACAACCCATCAGCCAGCTATCCGATCTGCGCCTCGACCGCAACGACCCCGCGGCGCAAACCCTCGACCGCGCGCCGGGCGCTTCGGCGAACCGGGTCGTCAGCGACGTCGGCGACCTGACCGAGCAGATCCACCAGCTGACGGGTCCATCGAACGAAGTCGCCGGCCGCCATCTCAGGCGTCTTACGGGTCTGCTCCGAGTGCTTGCCCGCCGTGGGCCCGATGAGAACCCGTTCCAGCTGGGCGCCCGCCGCATAGTGATAGGCCGCCCAGGCAAAGCCTGCGTCCAGCCCGGGCAGCTGGTCGAGGCGGTGCGCAGCTTCGGTCTCCTTGAGCTGATGACGCAAAGCAGCCGTCGCCTCGAGCGCCTCCCTGACCTCGACCCCTCCCGGCAACACCGGCTCGCGGTACTCATCGGTGCGTGATTCGTACACCAGCGCCGAAGCGACGGCAGCCAAAGCAGGTGGCGGCAGCTCGTCCCAGACACCTTGGCGCAGGCACTCCGCGACCAGCAGGTCGGACTCGGTGTAGATCCGCGCCAGCCGGTGCCCTTCCGTCGTCACGGCCGCTCCACCGGGACTCGCCGGGTCTGCCGGGTCTGGAGTCAGATAGCCGCGCTCTTCCAGCAGGCTGCAGACCCGGTCGAAGGTGCGCGCGATGGTGTTGGTGCGTCCTTCGACGCGTTGCTTGAGGCCAGCGCTCTCCCGGCGGAGACGTTCGGCCCGCTCCGCCCAGCGCATGTGTTGTTCCCGTTCCGGACAGTCATGGACGGGATGGGCGCGCAGCTCCCGGCGAAGCCGGGCGATCTCGGCATCTGATCCGTCAGGCCCCGAGTCCGCAGCGGTATCCGCGTCCTTGTCGCGTCCCTTGCCGCGAGGGGCTTGATCGTCGAGATCGAGCTCACGGAGCGAGGACGCGAGGTCGCGGCGCGACTGCGGCGACCGCGGGTTGAAACTGCGGCCCACCCGCACCCGCGCGAGCGCCTCGACGGGAGTCGGAAAATCGCCGACGGTCAACTTCTTGACCTGACGATCGGCCATGAGCACGACCAGTCGGCCGGTCTCAGGCACTGCCGCGCCTTCCGACAGCACCACGGCCAGCCCCACCCGCCGACCGCCCGGCACCCGGATGACGTCACCCGTGCGCAGCTTGCGCAGCGAGTCGCCGGCCAGAGATCGGCGCTGCGAGGTCCGTTCGCGGGAGAGTTCGGTTTCGCGTCGTGACAGGCGCCGCCTCAGCGCCGCGTATTCCGCCGAGGAGCCGCGTTCGCAATGCATCGCCTCCTCGTAGCCCGCGATTGCCTCATCGTGTCGATGCACCTGGCGAGCCAGGCCTACCACCGCCCGGTCGGCCTGGAACTGCGCGAAGGAGGACTCCAGCAGCACGCGGGCGGCTTCGCGTCCCAGGGACGCAACGAGATTGACTGCCATGTTGTAGGACGGGCGAAACGAGGACCGCAGTGGATACGTCCGGGTGGACGCGAGCCCGGCCACCTGCTCGGGGTCGAAACCCGGGGTCCAGAGCACGACAGCGTGTCCCTCGACGTCAATGCCACGGCGGCCTGCCCGGCCGGTCAGCTGGGTGTACTCCCCCGCGGTGAGCTCGACGTGGGTCTCGCCGTTGTATTTCACCAACCGTTCCAGCACCACAGACCGAGCCGGCATGTTGATGCCCAGCGCCAGCGTCTCGGTCGCGAAGACGGCCTTGACCAGGCCTTGGGCAAAGAGCTCCTCGGTGATCTCCTTGAACCGCGGCAGCATTCCCGCGTGGTGGGCCGCGATTCCCCGCTCGAGGCCGTCGAGCCACTCCCAGTAGCCCAGCACCCGCAGGTCAGCGTCTGAAAGGTCGGCGGTGCGCTCACGGGCATGGCGGCGGATGCGCGTGCGCTCGTCCGGCGTGGCGAGCCGCAGGCCCGCCGCCAGACACTGAGCGACCGCGGCGTCGCAGCCGGCCCGGCTGAAGATGAATGTGATCGCCGGCAGCAGCCCTTCACGATCGAGAATCTCGATCACATCGGCGCGTGACGGCACCCAGATGCGCCGGGGTCTCGGCGCGTCAACCCGGCGCGATCCGCGTGGTCCGGCTCCGCGGCCACCTCGCACCTTGCTGACGTCTGCCCGCCGGTTTGAGGAACGGTCGTGGGCGGAGCGGTCATTGCCGGCGCGTGACTGCTCGGAGCGAATGCGAAGCAGCTCACGATTGACTTCGGCCGCCCCGACCGGCCCGGCACCCGTCTCGCCCGGGTCAGCGAACAGGTCATACAGCCGGCGGCCGACAAGTACCGACTGCCACAGCGGAACGGGACGGTGCTCCTCAACGATGACCGCGGTATCGCCGCGAACCGTTTCGAGCCACTCCCCGAATTCCTCGGCATTGCTCACGGTGGCCGACAACGAGACCAGCCGCACCGGCTCCGGCAGGGCGAGGATGACCTCCTCCCATACGCCCCCGCGGAACCGGTCCGCCAGATAGTGCACCTCGTCCATGACGACGTGGCTCAGGCCGCGCAGCGCATGGGAACCGGCGTACAACATGTTTCGCAGGACCTCTGTGGTCATCACCACGATCGAGGCGTCGCCGTTGCGCGCCGTGTCGCCGGTGAGCAGCCCTACCCGCTCAGCTCCGTAGCGGGTGGCGAGTTCGGTGTATTTCTGGTTGGACAGCGCCTTGATGGGGGTGGTGTAGAAGCATTTCCCGCCGCTGCGAATGGCCCGGTCGGCAGCGAATTCGCCCACCACGGTCTTGCCGGCACCGGTGGGAGCTGCCAGCAGAACACTCCGGCCTTGCGCGAGCGCGCGGCACGCCCGCTCCTGAAACGGATCCAGCCCGAACGGGTAGCTGGCGGCGAACGCGGCGACCTCATCTGCGACCGAATCCGTCGCGCTCACGCCTTCAGGTTATGTCGCCGACCCGTTTCGTCAGGTGATGTCGTCCTGGCCCCAGGTGGCGCCGACCGAGGCCCGCGGTGCCGCCACCAGCCGGGCAGGCCTGGCCTCGTCGGGGAATGGCGCCACGTCGCCGCCAAGAGGCTCCTCATCGACAGGGAAACCAATCGGCTCTACGTCGTCGACGGGCGAGGCGACCGGCTCGGAGGAGGGCTCGTTGTCGGCGAGTCCAGCGAACTCGGAGGCTGCATCGCGAGCGGCCCGGCGGCGATCGTTCCACCTCGCGACCAGGATGGAGATTTCGTAGAACAGGCACAGGACTACGGCCAGGGCCGGCATCGTGAACGGATCAGCACTCGGGGTGACGAAACCGGCGAAGACGAAAACCAGGAAGATCTCGACGCGCCGCCAGCTGGCCAGCCGCTTCGCCGACACGACCCCCGCCAGGTTGAGCAGGATGATCAGCAGCGGGAAGAGGAACGACGCTCCGAAGACGATCAGGAGCTTGCTGACGAAGCTGAGGTATTCGGTGACCTCGAGCAGCGGTTTGACCCCATTGCCGCCAAAGCCCAGCAAGAAGTCCAGGGCGGTGTAGAGCACCAGGTATGCCATCGTGGCGCCCGCCGCGAACAACGCCAGCGCCGACAGCAGGAAGGCCAGGGTCCAGCGCCGCTCGTTGCGGTGCAGCCCGGGAGTGATGAACGCCCACAGCTCGTAGAGCCACACCGGCGAGGAGAACAGCACGCCTGCGATAAGCGAGACGCGCATCCGCACGAAGAACGCGTCGGTGGGGTGAGTGAAGATCAGCTCACAATTGGTCCCGCCGGCCCGGCGCGACGGGGGCAATTCGCAGTACGGATGACGCAGGAAGTTGAAGATCGGGTTGTAGGCCCAGATCGCGATGATGACCGTGACGATCACGACCGCAAGGAAGGAAATGAAAAGCCTGGAGCGCAGCTCTTTGAGATGCTCGATCAGGGTCATTCGGCTGTCTTCGACGCTGCGAGCGCGCCGGGTCACGCCGAAAGTCTTACGACCGGCTCGTCGTACGGCCCTTCCGGCTGCGCGCAGCCGGGAGTCCTGCTGGCTCAGCGAAGATCAGAGTCAGCGGGAGAACTTGGCGCACCCGCCGCGATCGGAGCAGCGGGAATGGCCGGTGAGGCCTCTGGGACCACGGCTCGGGGGGCTTCAACGACACGAGGCGCTCCGACGACGCGAGGCTGAGCCTGCTCCGTGCGTGGGGCTTCGACGGCGAGCGGGGCTGCATCGGCCTGCTGGCTTGCGGCGGCCTTGTCAGCGTCATCCTCGTGGAGGGTCTTCACTTCAGTTTTAAGGATGCGCAACGAGCGCCCGAGCGACCGGGTGGCGTCAGGCAACTTCTTGTAGCCGAAGAGGACGAAAATAACGACGACGAGGACCACGATGTGCCAGGGCTTGAGCTCATTCATGTCAGTGACCTCCCGAGCAGAGCAGCAGACGAGCGGACGACCGTACGGCAAATAGTACGCGCGAGGACTCTTTGCGCTCAGTCATGGGAACCTGAAGACTCGGGTGCCTGCAGGCGACCAGCAACAAGATCGGCGCTCACCGCAAGCTCATCGACGCGACGAGCGAAATTGGCCGCCTGCTCGTTGCATCCGCTTCCATCTCCTCCAGGTCGAAAAACCTGCGATCACCACGAGCACGACGCCAAGCGCGATGATCGAGAGCGCAATGGCCAGCCACACCCGCCCGAGATTAGCGGGTGATCTGGCCACCGATACGAGCGGCGAGCATGTCGTCGTCAGCCATCTGCAGCGCGAAGTCGAGCAAATCATCGTAGCCGAGCACGGGTCCGACCTTGGGCTCCAGCGCCTCTGCCGGCAGCTCCCAGACCTGGGCCCGGACCCCGCCGGACATCAGCAGCGAGATCACGTGGTCATCGGCTGGCTTGCGCACCTCTTCGCGGCACGAGGGGCACGCGAATGCGTAGTAGGACAGTGGCGGGTGGCTGCAGACCATCAACGAGACGTCCTTTGAGGTCATCTCCACCTCGCCGCACGAAGGGCAGGACGCCTTGATCGTGGTCATTAACGCCACCCCTTTCCACCGGCCATGCTCGCCGAATGCGACGACACTCTGTCTTTCGGCGAATGAACCGTCGGACCCTATAGCCCAAAAGGACTAGGCGCGACCCGTCATTTGCACGTAAATCACTGCGCGACGAGTTACACACATTCCTGTCGGCAGCCCGGCGCGTATCGACAGCTACTTGGCGACTCCTTTAGCCCTGCGAGTTAACAAATTTCAAAGAGCTTGGTTCGCCGAGGCTATCCAACGCCGTTTTGGCCTCGGCATGCACCGCTGCCACCACTTCTGGGGGCGCCACGACCCGGCCCTGTCCGCCGAGGCGAAGGGCAAGGCGCACCACCCACGTCGGGTCCGGGGTTCGAAGTTCGACGCGGAGGCGGCCTGCTCCCAGCTCGGTCGCAGTCTCCACCGCGTAGTAATCGGCCACCCAGCGCGCGCCCGGCTCGAACTCGAGTACGACGGTGAGGTCATCCTCGCCCGGGCGAAAGAGCCCTTCGGCCAGGTCACGGGGAACGGCCTCGGATGGCAGCGGATCGGCGGGCGCACCCGCGGCGGCCTCGACCATCCGATCGAGCCGGAAGAGGCGTACGCCCTCAGCGAGGTGGCACCAACCCTCCAGATACCACCGGCCATCGACGCTGAGGAGGCGCATCGGGTCGACGGTGCGCTCGGTGACCTCGTCGCGAGAGGGCACCAGGTAGCGCAGCTGCAGGGCGAGTCCTTCGCCGAGGGCGCCGCGTACGGTCGCCAGCACTTCGGTCTCCGGCTCGAGGGCCACCTGCAGCGGGGCTGACGCGGACGGTCCGGAGAGCTCGGGCAGCGCGCTGCTGGCAAAGGCCAGCTTGGCCTGCGCGCTTTCCAGCGCCTCACGTTCGGCCAGGCCAGGGACGTCGGCCAGTGCCCGGGCAGCCACCCGCAGCGCCAGCGCCTCGTCGGCGGTCAGCTTCAGTGGCCGGTCAAGAGTCTGCGGCTCGATCACGCTGACCGTTTCACCCTCGAACGCGAAATCGATCAGGTCTCCGGGGCCGCCGCCTGGCAGCCCGCAGACCCACAGCAGATTGAGATCGTCGCGAAGCTGGCGGACGTCGACTCCAAAGACAGAGGCCACGTCGGCAAGGTTGGCGCCCTGATGAGTGCGCAGGTAAGGCACCAGAGCGAGCAGGCGCGGCAAACGGTCCGCCGAACCCGTCATGACCTCGAGCCCCTGATCGGCACAAATCCCGTCATACGGCGACCTGCGGTGGATGGGCCTCGAGCGCCCCAAGCAGCCGCTTGCGCAGCTCTGCCACCAGCTCCGGGGAATCGACCGGCTGCGCTCGCGCACCCAGCTCGACCACCCGGTCGGCGAGCCGGCCGATGTCACGGTCGGTCAGCAGTACCACGTCCGGGTCCTCCCCCAGCGGTGCGTCGGCCGCAGACTCGACGGCGGCCGCATGGCGCAGCGCCCAACCCGAGCCGGGACGCAGTCGTACCCGAGCGGTGACCGGCGGCTCACCCGGATCGGCCTCCTCGACGGCGGCCCGCAGATCGATCCCGGCCGGAACCGTCACAACACCCGTCGGGCCGATCCCCCGCACGCCGGGTTCCATCCGGCTCAGCCGAAAGACCCGGCTTTCTTCCCGGTCGATGTCGTGGCCGACCAGATACCACCGGCCGCGCCAGGAGACGATGCCCCAGGGGTGCACCGTGCGTGTGACGGGCTTTGCCTGTCCGGGTCGGCGATAGCCGAATTCCAGCGCCCGCCGCTCGCGGACCGCAGCCAGGCACGGTTCGAAGGCGGCTTCGGTGGCCTCCACCCGCGGCTCCAGCCCAGCCGGCGGGGGCAGCGGATCGATCCCGGCTGCCCTCAGTTTGCGCATGGCGCGGGCGGTGGGTTCGGCCAGTGCCGCGCTGCTCCACAAGCCGGGCCGCCAGGCCGAGCGCAGCGGCTTCTTCGGAGCTAAGGTGCAGGTCGGGAAGTGCATAATCGCGCCGCACGATGCGGTAGCCGACCTCATCCTCCCAGCCGGTGACGCCTCCCGTCTCGACCGGGATGCCAAGCTCACGCAACTCGGACTTGTCGCGCTCAAACATCCGCCGAAAGGCGGTCTCCACATCCGGGGAGCCGTCGCGTACGTATCCCGGAACGAGATCGGAGATCTCATCGACCGACAGATAGCGGCTCGTCGACATCAGGCAGATTGCCAGGTTCAGCTGGCGTTCGAGCTTCTTGCGGGACATGGTCTGCTCACGGTATCGAGCAGCGGCCCGGGGTCGCCGGCGCAGCGCCGTGGCCTTTCCGGCAAAGGCGAATACATCGATTTCGAACCCGCCAGCTGAGACAATTCGCGTCGTGGCCATCACTCGCTTGCGGGCCAGCGATCCCGCCGAGGTCGCTGGTTACCGGCTGATGGGCCGGCTCGGAGCCGGGGGCATGGGCGTGGTTTACCTGGGCGAGGCGCCACCCGACGCCACCGGGATCAGCCGCCAGGTCGCGGTCAAGGTGGTGCGGGCCGAGCTGGCGGAGGACGACGGATTTCGCGCCCGCTTCCGGCGCGAGGTGACGGCGGCCCGCCGGGTGTCCGGCGCGTGCGTGGTGCAGATCCTTGACGCCGATCCCGAGGCCGAGACCCCGTACATGGTCACCGAATACGTCACCGGACCGGATCTCGGCGTCACTCGTCGCGCAATTACGGGCCGCTCGACGGTCGGCGCCAGCACGCATTCGCAGCCGGCCTGGCGCAGGCCCTGCTCTCGATCCATTCGGTCGGTCTGGTGCATCGTGACCTCAAGCCGGCGAACGTGCTGTGCGCCCAGCGCGGGCTCAAGGTCATCGACTTCGGGATCGCCTCCGCGGCGGACTCGGTCTCGCTCACCCGCACCGGCTTCATCGTGGGTACCACCGGTTGGATGGCGCCGGAGCAGGTCAACGGCGAGAAGGTGCTGCCGCTGACGGACATCTTCTGCTGGGCCTCGGTGATCTACTTCGCCGCCACCGGTGCTGGCTCCGTTCGGAGAGGGCTCGCCGGCCAGCGTGCTTTACCGGGTGGTCGCCAACGATCCCGACCTGTTCGAACCCGCTCATCGAGCCGACGGCTCCGGCCGCTGCTGGCGGCGGCGTTCCGCAAAGCGCCGCGGGAACGCCCCGCCGCGCCGGACCTGCTCGAGTATTTGCTCCCCAAGCGGCCGCAGGCCAGGGGCCCGCCCCCCGAGGCGCCGGCATTTCGTCATCAGGCGTTGAGGCTTCAGCCGGGGCCCGCGGCGGCCAGCCCGCTGCCGCCGCATCCCTCGGGACCTCAGCCGGCGCCGGTCTTTACCCCGAACCCGGCGTTACCGCAGGCGACGGTTGTATCCGTCGACACCGCCACCGGCATCCCCACCGCCCGGGTACGCTCCCGCCTCCCCACCGGCCGCACCGGCAGCGCCTCCTGCAAGCCGGGACGCTTCGCTCGACTCCGGCGACCCAAGGACCGTTAGTAGGCCTGCTCCATGATGCGCGACGCGAAACCGGCGACGATGCCGGCGACCGCCGTAACGGCGGTCACGATCCAGAGCGGAATCGAGGAGAAGATGAGCGCGAAGGTGCCAAAGGTGAAGGCGGCAACGATGAGAGCGACTGACAGCCAGGCGCCGGGTGTGGCTGGGACGTGACCTTCGGCGTTTGCCACGGGTCCCCCTCGATGAGTCTCGATTGCCTGCTGAAACTGCCTAAGACTGGCTGCTCGATCCTGAGCGCCGGAGCACACCGAGCTTACTGGCGCTACAGATCCTGGGAGGGATGCAGGCGGGTGTCGAGCACTCCGAGATCGTCAAGTTGGGCCGCAAGCCAGGCGCTCACATCGTGGCGGCGGACCTGATCAGCGGCGCCTGACAGCAGCCGGGCCCGCTCTGCCTCGGGCATGGTGAGCGCCGTGTAGAGCGCATCAGCCATCTGCTGGACGTCGAACGGATACAGCGGCACGGCGAACTGGCCGAGCTCCTCGAACGCGCCTGTGTTCTCCGAGAGGGCAAGGACCCCGTTGCGCCGGTTGACCACCGCGACCTCTTTGGCGACCAGATTCATCCCGTCAGCAAGCGCGTTGACCATGATCACGTCGCAGATCGAGTACGCGCCGACGGCAAGCGGGAAATCCTCGACGAGCTGCAGATCAATGGGCTGTCGACCGCCGGCGGTGTGCCGGGCGTTGACCTCGGCGACGACAGCTCCGATCGTGGCGATGTAATCGCCGTACTCAGCCACATCGGTACGGCTGGGCTGCAGCAGCGCCAGGAAGCTGACCTGGCCGACCAGCTCAGGATGCTGATCGAGCAACGTGCCGAATGCCAGGAACCCCCGCACCACATTCTTGCTGGGATCGGTGCGGTCAACGCGCAGGATGAGCTTGCGCGGCGGGCGCTCCCCATCTTCTCCGTCGCCGAAGGGGTTGGGCAGCGGCGCCAGAAACGATTCAGCGAGCGCTGCTGCGTGGCCCTGCACCTCGTCCGTCTCCAGCACGCCGTCGAGTGCCTTCGGATCGACCGAAATCGGATAGTGCCTGGCCAGCACCTGACGTCCGTCGACAGTGATCGTGAGTGCGTCGCGGTCGACCTCGAGTCCGAGCAGTTCCTCGCAGCACGACACGAAATTGCGGGCGTATCGCAGGGTGTGGAACGCGACCACATCGCTGCCGAGCAGCCCGCGCAGCAACCTCTCGCGCATGTCCGGCGGCAGGATCCGCCAGGCATCCGGCCCTGGCCACGGAATGTGAATGAAGTGACTCAGCAGCGCATCGGGACAACGCTCCCGCACCCGCGCCGCGACCAGGTAGAAGTGGTAGTCCTGGATCATGACGAGCGCCCGGCCGCCGCGCGCCAGCACTTCGTCTGCCACGGCATCGGCGAAGATCCGGTTCACCGGCGCGTAACCCTCGTCGAACGCCAGTCGCTCGGCCATCGTGAGCACCGGCGAGAAGGTCAGCCCGTAGAGCCCGTGCTGGATGAACCAGAGAATCGGATTGGATACGACGGCGTAGAAGCGCTCGTGCGCCTCAGGGTCGACCTCGATCATGCGGACCGTGATCACGGGACCGTCGTCGCCGTTGGCCCGGTCGCCTGCCAGGTGAGGGACCGGTGAGGTCACGACATCGACGTCGCCGTCGCCGGCCTCGCGAGAAACTGCAGCGTCTTCATCGCTCGCGGCGGCGCAAACCCAGACCGCGTCGGACAGATGCTCGGCGAGTCCCAGCAGCGCCGTGACGAGGCCGCCGCTGCCCTTGCTGGTGGTGCGCCGGTCACCCTCCCGGCCGAATGTCACCGGGCCCCGGTGGGAGAGCAGGACGAGGGGAAGGTCGATCGGCTCGACTGTCAGGTCACCGGCATCCATCTCCTCTTCACCGTACCGTTTAGCCGTGCCTGCTACGGATTCCGGGGTCGGTCCCAGCTCGCCCGGGGCGCAGCAGCGTCCGCTCGCCGTCATCGATGTTGACGGGGTGGTGGCTGACGCCCGCCATCGGGTTCATCACCTGGATTCGCGGCCACGTGACTGGGATGCCTTCTTCGCGGCGGCGGCAGACGATCCGCCGCTGGCTGACGGACTGGAAAGGGTCCTGGGCCTCGCCGTTGACCACGACATCGTCTGGCTGACCGGCCGTCCTGAATCGCTACGGGCCACCACGATCGCGTGGTTTTCCCGCTATTCGCTGCCGCCCGGCAGGCTGATCATGCGGCGCGGCCATGACCGTCGCCCCGCCAAGGTGGTCAAGCGCGGTGAACTGCGCCGCTTGAGCGCGGGCCGCACCGTGGCTGTGGTGATCGACGACGATCCCGCCGTGGTGGCGGCGCTCGCCGCCGACGGCTGGCCGGTCGAGCATGCGGTGTGGGCCGATTACGCACCAGCGATGGGCGAAGCGCAGGAGGAGTCCGGTCGCACCTGATCTGCTGCGTCCGCAACGTTGGCGGTAGGGCTACCCGCCCGGCGCGAAGCGTTTATGCCCTGAGCGCACCCAAGGCAACGATTCTGCAACACCAAGCGTTGGAACGAAGCGAAATGGGTCGATAGGGGAGCAGCCAGGAGCACCATTATTTGTAGGGGTGCAACCAGCGCAGCTCAGTTCGATTCACGGCCCCACACGTCTAGCAGGAGCACACCGATGTGCCCGCACAACCCACCGTGTCCAGCAGCTCAGCAGCTCGACCGCGAAGCGGCCCGGGTGATCTCCGGCCATCCGGAGCAGGGCTGGAGCTTGCTGTGCAACGGGGTTATCGTTTTTGAAGACACCGGAGAGCTGCTACCGGACTGCTCCGTAGTCGCCCCGCATCGGGCCAAGACGGGCTGCGTACCGCTCCAGCCGGACAAGAAATCCCGCGACGGGGTTAACGCTGCCTGACTGGCTGCTAATCGCCGCTGGCGCGCTGGCGCCGACGGCGCGCGAGCTCATCGTCTTCGGTGGCGACCCGCTCGGATGGCAGGGTGGCCAGCCGGCCTCGTGTCTCGGAAGCAACTTTGCCGACGGCGATGGCAAAGACGCCTTGGCCGCCTGCCAGCAAATCCACCAGCTCGTCGGCGGAGGTGATCTCATACACCGAGGCGCCGTCACTGATCAGCGTGACACTGGCCAGGTCGTCGACACCACGGCTGCGCAGATACGCAATCGCAGCCTTGACGTTCTGCAGTGAGATCCCGAGATCGAGCAGCCGTTTGACCATCTTCAGCACGAGAATGTCGCGGAAGCTGTATAGCCGTTGGGAACCGGATCCCTTCGCCGGCCGCACACTCGGCACGACCAAACCGGTGCGGGCCCAGTAATCCAGCTGCCGATAGGTGATCTCGGCAGCTTCCATGGCCGTACGGCCGAGGTAGCCGACGTCGTCAGCATCCGCCGGATCGTCAGAGGCGAAGAGACCTGGCTGCTCGCTCAGCGGAACCTGCCGGCTCATCGGAGGTCGCCCGGACAGACGACGGGACTGATCACGCTAGAGCGCATCCTGCCTCCCGCCTTCCTGGCCTTCACCGACTTCGGCCTGCTTTGGCCCGCTGCACGTGACGTTCTGTTTCCATAATCGGCCGCCGCGGCCGATGCGCTACCGGTTGTGCTGGTCCGCTGTCCGCCGCCGGGAAGATTGACCGTACGAGCCTGCGCGCGCTGGTTCAAGGATGTGGCCGGGTGTGTCGTCATCTTGATCAAGGCCGCGGACACTGCACGGGCAGCCGCGCGCCCTCATCTGACCGCTCAGGAACCGGTATTGAAGTCCTCCGGGGAGATCTGATCGAGGAACTCGCGGAACTTCTCGACCTCACCGTCGTCGTCGGCAGGAGCGTCGTCCGGCACTGAGATTCCGGCTTCGTCCAGCACGGCATCGGACCCGAACACGGGAACCTCCATGCGCATTGCCAGCGCAATCGCGTCGGAGGGTCGGGCCGAGACCTCCACCCCGTTACCGAAGTGCAGCGTGGCGAAGAAGACGCCGTTCTGCAGATCGTTGATCGTCACCTGGGAGAGCTCCGTACCGAGGGCACGCAAAGTGTCACGCATCAGATCGTGCGTGAGCGGCCGGGCGGTGACGATGCCCTCCTGGGCAAACGCGATCGCCGTCGCCTCGACAGCCCCGATCCAGATCGGGAGGTAGCGCTCTCCCCCGACCTCCCTGAGCAGGACGATCGGCTGCTTGGACGGGAGCTCGACGCGAACCCCCACGATGTCGAGCCGGTGCACGGCGACACCTCCTCCCACTAGGTCTTGACCCTAACTCTTACGCGGCGTAACAGGTTCACAGACATGCTCAGCGAAGAGCTGCTCGCAAGGCCGCTTCCAGCAGCGCCACATGAAGGCGCACCGACAGGGCCGCATAACCGCGGGCGTGCTGCTCCGCACGGTCTCGTCCGCCACGCGCCGGCTGGCGCACCAGCGGGGTAAGCACCTGCTCGATCAAGCCGACTTCACGGTCGACTGCTGCCTTCACCGGCCGCAGATGGCGGGCCTGGAAACCGTAGTCACTGAGTTCCGCGACGATCCTGGCGATGGCGAGGGCCTCCGCCTCATAGCTGCTGGTGGCCCCTCGGGTGGAGATGAGCCCGTAGGCCTCCAGCTCGGTCAGCTGCTCGTTGTCGAGCCCGCTTTCGCGCAGCAGTTCGCGACGTGAAAGCCGCTGATCGCTCTGCTCGAAGTTGAAAAGGTCCGGACCGACCGACGAAGCCAGTGCGACGGTCGGCGGCCGAAGTTCCCCGGAATCGGCTGACGGATCGCCTGACTCGTCCACCCGGCCGGGACGATCGACCTGATCGTTGCTGCCGTTGTCGGCGGCTTCGAGTCGTTCCTTGATCACCTTCAACGGCAGGTAATGGTCGCGGGCCGCGGTGAGGACGTAGTGGAGTCTGTTGACATCGGCCGGGGAGAACTTCCGATAGCCGGCGGCGCTGCGGGCCGGGCGGAGTAGACCCTGCCGCTCGTAGTAGCGGATCTTGCTGATGGTCAGCTCGGGAAAGTCCGAACGCAGCCGCTCCAGCACCTCCCCGATGGTCAGCTCCGCGGAGCTCGCGCCCGGGGTCAGGTCGTCGGCCAGCGCCAGCTGAGCTTGTTGAACGGACGGTGGCTGTTGAACGGACGGTGGCTGCTGAACCGACGGTGTCTGCTCGACGGACAGCGGACGCTCCACCGGGTGGATGGCCGTCTCGGGGAAGGCCGATTCTGACGCTGCTGACGGTGAGGTCATGGGTAACTGTGCCTCCGTGCTCACTGCGGACGCGGGGACGCCGCGAGGAACGTCAGCCGAAACTTTCCGACCTGCACCTCGTCGCCGCTGCTCAGGAGTACCGCCGAATCGATCCGGCCCCGCTTGAGATAAGTGCCGTTGAGGCTGCCGACGTCGACGACGGTGAACCGGCCTTCCGCGGTGCGTCGAAACTCTGCATGACGACGCGAAACGGTCACGTCGTCCAGGAAGATGTCGCTGTCCGGGTGGCGGCCGGCCGTCGTCAGATCGCGGTCGAGCATGAAGCGGCTGCCGGCATTTGGTCCTCGCCTCACGACCAGAAGGGCACTACCCACGGGCAATGCCTCGACCGCCGCCTGCGCTTCGGTGTCGGTGACGCCCCCGGGGCCTTCCTCGAGGGCCGGGTCTCCGGCGTCCTCGCTCTCCAGGGCCGCGAGGTTCAGCGTCGTGGTCGTCTCACTGACCCGTTCTCCGGTGACCGGCCCTCCGCTGACCGGTCCTCCGGGACGCAGCAGCTCCTGGCCGCAACGCGCGCAGAAGTGCGCATCGGGCGGATTCTGCTGCCCGCACCGAGTACAGAACACGACCGCAACTCCCATCTGTGCTACCCCCGACGGCGAATTGCCCCTCAGCGAGGTCGAATCTCAGTGACATCGAACCCGGCTTCAGAGCTGCCCTGGGAAACCGGGCTTCCGCCGCAGCACAGGCTAGTTGGATCCGACGTGCGAGGCGTAGCCGGCCGCATCCAGCAGACCCTCCAGGGATGACGCATCGCTGATGCGGATCTCGACCAGCCAGCCTTCGCCATAGGGATCGGAATTGACCAGCTCGGGCGTGGTGGACAGCTCCTCGTTGCGGGCGACCACCTCTCCGGCAAGGGGGGCATAGACATCGGAGACGCTTTTGGTGGATTCGACCTCACCTAGCGCCTGGCCGGCTTCGACGCTCTCGCCTGGAGCCGGCAGCGATACGAAGACGATGTCTCCCAGGGCTTCCTGGGCGTAACCGGTGATGCCGACGCGAACCACCAGTCCCCCCTCGGCAGCTGGCT
This sequence comes from uncultured Actinomycetota bacterium, assembly GCA_963839015.1. Classification (GTDB taxonomy): domain Bacteria; phylum Actinomycetota; class Actinomycetes; order Frankiales; family Frankiaceae; genus DATAZK01. Next base: position 326,500 of record CAWITL010000010.1, read on the forward strand.
GCGCGGAATCGGCCTGACTCTTCACCCATTCGTGCTCGACGGTGTATTTGAGGTCTTCGGGATACCCGGCCATGCGGTCTGAAGGCTCCTAGAAATGGCTCTGTGCTGCGGTGGGCTGGCTGAGCCTATCCAGCGCCCGGCAAGGTCCGCAATGAACGGATCTGCAGCTGCGCGTGGGTAGCGATGGTGGACCCCGCGCCCGGGCGAGAGGCGATGCTGTCGACCACGCCACCTGGAATCTGCAGGGCCTTCTCCATCGTCGACGGATCACCGATGGCCAGGACCACGTACGGCGCACTCACCGGATGGCCGTCGACGGATAGACCGGTGGCCGTGTCACCGATCCACGACGTAGCACCCATCCGCACGCCGGCGACCTCAAGCGTCTCCGCGCCCGCGTCGCGCAGCTCCTCCACGGTGTCGACCAGGACAGAGGCGGTCACGGCATGCTCAGGATCCTTGACGGTCAGTTCGATGCCCGGGCCCTGCGCCGCGATCGTCCCGGCCAGAATGGCGAGATCCTGAGTGCGTTTCGTGGCCTCAGCGAGTGCAGCCGCGTCGGAGCTGCTGCTGGCGAGCTGCGCCCTGGTGCGCTCCAAATCGCTGATCTGAGCGCGCAGCTGGGAGGATCTGGCATCCAGATCGTCCAGAATCCGCACCAGGTCGTCCGGCCGTGCGGTCGCCAGCTGCGAAGCGGAGCGCTGCGAACGCACACTCGCAGCAAACGCGAAGCCAAGCAGGGCCAGCAGGAGCAGTCCGACGATGCGCAGCGGGCGGACCCCTGAGGCTTTCGGGTGGGCTTGGCTGCCTTGCTCGGCTGGGTCAGCTGGGTCAGCGTGGGCCATGCGGGGTTAGGCCTTGAAGACGTGACGGCGGATGGCTGCGGCATTGCTGAAGATGCGGATACCGAGCACGACAACGACCGCGGTGGAGAGCTGGGTGCCGACGCCGAGCTTGTCGCCAAGAAAAACGATCAAGGCCGCCACGAGCACGTTCGAGATGAAGGACACCACGAAGACCCGGTCGTCAAACACGCCGTCGAGCGCGGCGCGAGCAGCCCCGAAGACCGCGTCAAGGGCTGCCACGATGGCGATGGGTAGGTAGGGCTCGAGCCATCCCGGGGCGGTCGGCTGCAGCAGCAGCCCCACTCCAAGACCGACGGCGAGGGCGATGACACCGATCATGAGCTGCCTTCCCCGGCCGCGGGCAGGTCGACGTTGATCGACAGGCTTCTGGTCAACGTTGCCTTGCCTTGGCCTGTGACAGTGGTTGTCCGACGCTGACTTGTCCTGGCGTCGCGGCCGGCAGCGTCAGCACGGAGCTGGTCTGGACTTTTACCGCGAGATCAGCGAGATACGGATCCCCCGCTGCGCTCAACATGCCCGCGGACCGCGCGGCCTGCTGCAGGCCAGGGGCGCCCACCGCACGTATGACGTAAGGACTGCGCAGTGGCTCGAACGCCACCAGGATGGTCTGGCCGGCCGTGCGGATCGCCGTCTGGGGCCCCAGCCGGACTCCCCCGATCGAAATCGCCTGAGCGCCGGAGGCCCATAGCGCGTTCACGATGTCCTGCAGATCGCGATCCGTCACCTGACCGGTCTCCCCCGCGGTCGATCCCTGCGGCCGGGTGGCGGTGCTTCCCGTGGACGATCCCGCCGGCTCGGGTGCGTTCGTGACGGTGACGGTGACTCCTGGCCCGCGTACGGCGGATTCGGCCGCCGCAGCTGCCAGCGTGTTGTCCATCTGCTGCAGCGAGCGCCCGGTGGCGCTGTCCTGCAGCTGCGTCCGCTGTAGCGAAGCCACTTCCCGCTGCCGGGCGAGCAGGGATTGCTCAAGGCTGCGCACTTGTGCCGTCCGTTGATCGGCATTTCCGGCGAGAGCGCTGCGGGCTGCGCTCACCTCGGGGATGACCTTTTGCTCGGAGGAGATCGCGATCCCGGCCAGCGCACCGGCGCCGAGCAGTAGGGCGGCCCCGGCCAGGCCGGTGCGTCGCCACCGTGCGCCCCACCCAGCCTGGCGGCCGGTCTCAGCGCTCACGATGGCGCGCTCGGCGCGATGGCGGGCAGCAGCTTGTGCGTAACTGGGATCGAGCGCGTCACGAACGATCGCGTCGAGCAGCCCGACGGGCGTGGTCAAGGGCGGTCCGTTGGATCGCGACCCGGGGGATCATCGGGCTCGGTGACGAAATCGATCAGCTGCTCGACAGCCGTCAGCAACGGCGTCTCCAGATCGGCAAAGCTGTTGACACCGGCCAGTACGAGGCGCCAGGCATCCTGCGGATTTCGCCAGCCCAGCTGCTCGCAGACCCCCGCTTTCCAGTCGGTCCCGCGTGGCACCTCAGGCCAGCCGCTGATGCCCACCGATGACGGTTTCACCGCCTGCCAAACGTCGATGTAGGGGTGTCCGGTGACCAGCACATGCGGCGACGAGACTTCACCAGCCACCGCGGCCTCCTTGCTGCCGCGCACCAGGTGGTCCACCAAGACCCCCAAACGCCGGCCCGGCCCCGGGCGAAATTCTCGGACGACGGACGGCAGTACGTCCACACCTTGCAGGATTTCGACGACGACGCCCTCGATCCGCAGATCATCTCCCCAGATGCGCTCGATGATCGCTGCGTCGTGCAGCCCCTCAACGAACAGGCGGCTGGTGCGTGCCACGCGGGCCGGTGTGTCAGCGACCGCCCGCGAACCGGAGGCGGTGCGCGTCGGCGTGCGGACCGGACGGCGCACCGGTTTGACGAGCGTGCACAAGCGGCCTTCGTAGCGGAATGCTGCCGGCTCCATTGCAAACGCGCGTTGCTTGCCGAACCGGTCTTCCAGGAGCACCAGGTCTTTTCCGACGTCGACGACGGCTCCGCACCAGCCGGTGTCCGCGTCCTCAACGACGAGGCCGGTTTCGGCGGAAATCTCGGGGATGGCGGCTACTCGCGGACCCGGGCCGCCGGCGAGGACATCGCCGTCGTAGCGGCCGTTCACTGGGAGGTCATCCGGTAGCGGCGAACTGGGTACAAACGGGGGGTTCGTGGACGCAGTAGGACACCTGCCGACGGTAGGCCAGGCGAGGTGCCGGACTGCTCATGGCGCGCCGTCTGCCGCCGCTCCGTGAGGGCGGCGGCAGCGGATCCGGTCTACTAACTGATCACGCGGCACAATCCGTGCAGATCATTTTCTTCTCATTTGCGAGCTGGCTGCGGTGATGCACCAGGAAGCAGCTCTTGCAGGTGAATTCGTCCGCCTGCCTGGGCAGCACCCGCACCGTCAGCTCTTCAGCCGACAGGTCGGCACCGGGAAGATCAAGCTCGGCCTCGAACGGGTCGGCGTCATCTCCCAGGTCAGCAGCGGCCTCCGCGCGCCTTGCTTTCAGCGCCTCGAGACTTTGCTCCTGGTCTTCCTCGCCCTCTACTGAGCGCGGCGTGTCGTAATCGGTCGCCACTAGTTCTCCTCGTCGTAAAGCATCCTTGCGCCCACACGAACACCGAAGGGGCGAACATTGTGCCCGCTGTCGCCGAGGTCACATTTCGCGCCGGCTTCCGCTCCTACCGGCGGTGGTTTCGACCTCGCCATCGGCTGGTCAGCAGCGATCCTGAGGAATCAAGGACAGTGGGTCAAGCCATGGGCCGCGGGTTAACAAGAATGTGCCCTACACGACACCTGTTCGGTGCCGGCCGGCCGTTTTCGGGCTACGCGCTCTGCCCGGTCAGTGGGCCAACCGGGCTGAGCGGGTCGACCGTCAGCCGGTTTGGCGAAGCCAGGTGACGGGAGCACCGTCACCGCCCTGCCTCAATGGCTCCAGGGCCTCGTCCCAATCGGTGCCGATCAGCTTGTGCACCCCGGCGGCAAGCTGTCCCCGCCCTACCGTCTCGGCGAGCAGGGCGCGCAACTGCCCCTCTCGCACCACCGTGTCGCCGCTGGCTCCGATTGCCCCGTGGAAGAGACCCAGCTCAGGGGTATAGGCGTAACGCTCAGCGTCGCACCCTTCTCCCGGGCCCTCGACGACCTCGAACGTCAGGGCCCCCAGGTGCCGCAGCCGGCTGGCCAGCAAGCCAGCAGCGCCGGCGTTGGCCCTCCACTCAAGGGCAGCAAAAGCCATGGTTGGACGTGCCGGCTGGGCGCTCCAGTCCAGCGGGGCGGGCACGCCTAGCACCGCAGCGACCGCAAATTCCACATGCGGGCACAGCGGAGGCGGGCACGACAAAATGGTCAGGACACCCGGTACGCGACCGGCGCCTGGCCAGCACAATGGATCGTTCACAACTGACCTCCAAGACGAGGGACGCCTTCCCCTGCGGCCTCGCGTGGCGGTGATCAATCGCGCCGATCACGACAAGTTTGACACAAGTACGCGCTGAGCTGCAATCCGTAGCTGCAACGGCGGTGAGTGAGAAGTCCGCCATCGGGCATGATCGAGGCCGTGCGCGCCTTCGGGAGCCCGTATGGATTCATCTGCGAGCCATGCCAGGAGCAGGACCATGAGCACTGCCCCGGTCGCGGGCAGTGCGATTGCCAGCACCGACCACCATCGCCGGTGCCTCCGGTGACGGGCCCGCCCGGCGAGTGACTTGGTGAAAGGGCTGTTAGCGAAGCGGACGGACTCGGTCCCGACGCGATAGGCAGGGGCGAACAACGATGCAGGTCTGGCCGGGAAATCCACATCCCCTCGGCGCTACGTATGACGGGTCTGGGACGAATTTCGCGATTTTCAGCGAGGTCGCCGACGCGGTGGAGCTGTGTCTTTTTGACGAGCGGGGCCTGGAGACCCGGGTGCGCCTTCGCGAGGTCGACGCCTTCGTCTGGCACGGTTACCTGCCCAACGTCGGACCGGGGCAGCGCTACGGCTATCGGGTGATCGGCCCGTACGACCCGACACAGGGTCAACGGTGCAATCCACACAAGCTGCTGCTCGACCCGTACAGCAAAGCTGTGGAAGGCGAGGTCAAGTGGGGCCCGGCGGTCTTCGCCTACCGGTTCAACGATCCCAGCAAGCGCAACAATGCGGATTCGGCGAAGCTGATGCCGAAATCGGTGGTGATCAGCCCCTACTTCGACTGGGACAACGACCGGCCTCCGCGTACGCCGTACAACGAAAGCCTCATTTACGAGGCACACGTCAAAGGGCTGACCATCGGACACCCCGCAATTCCCGAGGAGACCCGCGGCACCTATGCCGCTATCGCTCACCCCGCGATCATCGAGCATCTGACCAAGCTCCGCGTGACCGCGCTGGAGCTGATGCCGGTGCACCAATTCATTCAGGATGAGCGGTTGGTCAAGCGGGGCCTTCGCAATTACTGGGGCTACAACACCATCGGGTTCTTTGCTCCGCAGAACTCCTACTCCTCCTCCGGCCAGCGTGGCCAGCAGGTGCAGGAATTCAAGGCCATGGTGAAGGCGCTCCATGAGGCGGGCATCGAGGTAATTCTCGACGTCGTCTACAACCACACCGCTGAAGGCAATCACTTAGGCCCGACGCTAAGCCTGCGCGGGATCGACAATCCGGCCTATTACCGTCTCGTCGACGGCCAACCGGAGTTCTACATGGATTACACCGGCACCGGAAACTCGCTGAATGTCCGCCACCCGCATTCCCTTCAGCTGATCATGGATTCGTTGCGCTACTGGGTGACGGAGATGCACGTCGACGGCTTTCGGTTCGACCTTGCCTCCACGCTGGCGCGCGAGTTCTACGACGTCGACCGGCTGAGCGTCTTCTTCGATCTGGTGCAGCAGGATCCAGTGGTCTCCCGGGTCAAACTGATCGCCGAGCCCTGGGACGTCGGAGAGGGCGGCTATCAGGTCGGCAATTTCCCCGCGCTCTGGACCGAGTGGAACGGCAAGTACCGCGATACCGTCCGAGACTTCTGGCGCGGCGAGGGCTCCACCGTGGGAGAGTTCGCCTCTCGCTTAACCGGATCCTCCGATCTTTACGAGAGCAACGGCCGCAAGCCTTACGCCTCCATCAATTTCGTGACCGCCCATGACGGTTTCACCTTGCACGACCTCGTGAGCTACAACGACAAACACAACGAGGCCAACGGCGAAGAGAACCGAGACGGTGAAAGCACCAACCGGTCATGGAACTGCGGGGCGGAAGGGCCCACCGAAGACCTGGAGATCGTCGGGCTTCGCGAGCAGCAGAAGCGCAATTTCATCACGACGCTGCTGCTCTCGCAGGGGGTGCCGATGATCGTCGCCGGTGACGAGATGGGACGCACGCAGGGCGGCAATAACAACGCCTACTGCCAGGACAATTCGATCTCCTGGCTGGACTGGGCGGAGGTCAAGGAGAATTCGATCCAGCTCGACTTCACCCGCCGGGTCGCTGCCCTTCGCAGCGACCATCCGGTCTTTCACCGCCGCCGCTACTTCCAGGGACGCGCCTTTCGCGGCTCCGGTGGTCTCGATGACATCGTGTGGCTCAATTCGACCGGCGACGTGATGAGCCAGGAAGACTGGGACAACGGGTGGGCCCGCTCGCTCGGCGTCTTCGTCAATGGAGCGGCGATCCCCGATCCGGATATCCGCGGCAATCCCGTCACGGATGATTCGTTCCTGCTGCTGTTCAACGCCCATTACGAGACGGTCGACTTTACGATGCCTGAGCGCGAATACGGCTCCGCGTGGGAGACCGTCGTCGACACTGCCGCGCCACTCGTCGAGCACGTCGAGGATTCCAGCTTCAAGCCGGGCGACGTGGTGCCCGTCGAGTCTCGTTCGATCATGGTCTTGCGCCGGCAGTACTGATGTCCATCACCGGCACGTACCGGCTACAGCTCACGCCAGATTTCGGGTTCGCGGCTGCGGCCGGGGTCGTTCCCTACCTGGCCAACCTCGGGGTGTCGCACCTCTATTGCTCGCCGTGGCTGCAGACCACGTCCGGCAGCCGCCACGGCTACGACGTGACCGACCACAGCCGTATCAGCGACGAGCTTGGCGGTGAGGCCGGGCTCGCGCTGCTGCGGCAGGCGTGTTCGGAGTTCGGGCTGGGGATCGTGCTTGACATCGTCCCCAACCATGCGAGTGTCGCGGCACCGGAATCAGCCAATCCCGCTTGGTGGGACGTGCTGCGGCAAGGGCCCGAATCGCCCTATGCCGCGTGGTTCGACATCGACTGGGCCGGCCGCGACAATCCCGGTCAGGTACTGGTGCCGGTGCTCGGCCGCTCCCTCGCCGACTGCCTGGACGCCGGGGAGCTCACGGTCGAGGCGGACCGACTTCGCTACTTCGACCACGTTCTCCCGCTCGCCGTGGGCACCGAAGACCTCCCGCTGCCGCAACTGTTGGCTGCCCAACATTGGCGGCTGTGCTACTGGGAGGTCGGCAGCGAAGAGCTGAACTACCGCCGCTTCTTTGATGTCACGACCCTGGCCGGGGTCCGGGTCGAGGATCCGGAAGTCTTCGCCGCCACCCATCGCCGGATTCTGGCGTCGGTCGCCGACGGAACCGTTCAGGGCCTGCGGGTTGACCACCCGGACGGGCTCGCCGATCCGCAGGGTTATCTTGCCCGCCTCGCCGAGGCGACCCGCGGCGCCTGGGTGGTCGTGGAGAAGATCCTCGAGCACGGTGAGGAGCTGCCCTCGGACTGGGCGTGCAACGGCACCACGGGCTATGACGTCCTCAACCGGATCACCGGAGTCTTCATCGACCCGGCGGGTGAAGAGCCACTCACGCGCATCTACGAGGAGAAGACGGGCAGCGCTGACCGCTGGCCGACCGTTGCCACTGCCGCCAAAAAGCAGGTGGTGGCCTCGGTGCTGGCACCGGAGCTGGGTCGATTGGCGGAGCTGGTGGTGCAGGCGGCCTGGGCCCGGCCGGTCTATCGCGACCTGACCAGGCGGGGGCTGCGCAGGGCGCTTGAGGAGCTGCTCGTCCAGTTCGACGTCTACCGGGCCTATGTGCGGCCCGGGCAGCGACCGACATCCGCTGCGCGCGCGGTCGTCTCGCGCGCCTTCCAACGTGCCATGAGCGCCATTCCTGAGCGCAGCGCCGACCTGGAAGCCGTCGCCGATCTGGTGCTCAACGGGCCCGACGAACTCGTCGTGCGCTTTCAACAGACCTGCGGACCCGTCATGGCCAAAGGAGTCGAAGACACCGCCTTCTACCGATTCGGCAGGTTGCTGGCGCTCAACGAGGTGGGAGGCGATCCGGGCACGTTCGGCCTGTCGCCCCAGGACTTCCACGCCGCCGCCGCTGAAATCCAAACCCGGCATCCGATCACCATGACCACGCTGTCCACCCACGACACGAAACGCTCTGAAGACGTCAGGGCCAGGCTGGTGCTGCTGTCGGAGGACGCGGCCCGTTGGGATCACGTCGTCACCCGGCTGCTCTCCCAATCGCGCAAATATCTCGGTCCTGCCGGCCCGGACCCGGCCACGCAGTACTTCGCGCTGCAGACCCTGGTCGGCGCGTATCCCATCAGCCCTGACCGGCTGGCCGGCTACCTGGAGAAGGCCACCAGGGAAGCCAAGCTCCACACGTCGTGGACCGCCCCGGACCAGGCCTACGACCAGGCGGTGCGAAGCTACTGCGAAGGTCTGTTGAGTGACAAAGCAATAAATGAAACCGTGGAGCAGTACGCAACTGAACTGACAGAACCAGGCCGGGTAACGGCGTTAGCCCAGAAGTTGCTGCAGCTGACAATGCCGGGAATCCCGGACACCTATCAGGGCAGCGAACTCTGGGACCTGTCGCTGGTCGACCCGGACAACCGGCGACCGGTCGACTTCGCCGAACGCGCCCGGCTGGCGGCGCAGCTCGAACGTGCCGATGCCAGCACCCCTCGCATCGACGATTCCGGGGCGGCGAAGCTTCATCTCGTCCGGTGCGTGCTGCGACTGCGCAGGTCCCACCCTGACTGTTTCGGTGCCGCTGCCGGGTATCTGCCGCTCGAGGCAAGCGGATCCGCTGCAGCTCACGTCGTCGCCTTCGCGCGCAGCGCACCTGGATCGAGCGCGGACCAGGGCGAGCGCGTCATCACGGTGGTTCCCCGTCTGGTCCTGGGACTTCGCCAGGCCGGCGGCTGGAAGGACACCGCGATGGAGCTGCCCCCCGGCGACTGGACGGACGTCCTCACGGGCCGTCGGCACACCGGTTCGAGCGCCTATTTGCTGAAATTGCTGCGCGACTTCCCTGTCGCTTTGCTCGCACCGGCCGCTCCTGCGGGAGACTGATCACGTGAGAGTGTCTGCCCGAGCCGATTACGCCGTCCGCGCGCTTACCGAGCTTGCTGCTCGAATGGGTGAGCCGGTGACCGCTGAGTCGATTTCGAGGGCGCAAGGCGTCCCCCTCAAATTCCTGCTCGGGATCCTGGGCGAGCTGCGGCGTGCCGGGCTGGTGCGAAGCCAGCGAGGCCCGTCGGGGGGCTATCTGCTCGATCGTGACCCGTCGACCATCACCGTCGCGGACGTCATGCGCGCCGTAGACGGGCCGCTGGCGAGCGTGCAGGACGCCAAGCCCGAAGACGTCAGTTACCCGGGCCCGGCGGCAAGGCTGCAAGACGTCTGGATCGCGGTGCGGGCGAGCCTGCGGCTGGTGCTGGAAGAGGTGACCATCGGCCACCTGCTGGCAGGCAAGCTGCCCGAGAGCGTGGAGGCACTGACCCGGAGCGAGGACGCGTGGGAGCGCCGCTAGTGCGCGGTCGGCAGTACAGGCCCGGCAAGCCTTGACCCGGTTTCAGGTCTGGGCACCTGCGGCCGGCGAGGTCGAGGTTGTGGTGGGCGGATCGCAGCGCCCGATGGAAAAGGACACAACCGGCTGGTGGTCGGTGGACATGCCCGGTGCCGGCCATGGCACGGATTACGCCTTTCGCGTCGACGGCGGCGATCCCACCCCTGATCCGCGCTCGCCTTGGCAGCCGCAAGGGGTGCACGGACCTTCCCGGGTGTATGACCACTCGCGCTATGACTGGGGGGATGAGTCCTGGCGCGGCCTCGCCCAGCCGGGCAGCGTGCTCTACGAGCTGCACGTCGGGACCTTCACCGCGGAGGGCACGTTCGACGCCGCAGCCGACCGGCTCGAGCATCTTGCCGAGTTGGGGATCGATGCTGTCGAGGTACTGCCGTGCAACGGGTTCGCCGGCAGCCGCGGCTGGGGCTACGACGGCGTCGACCTCTACACCGTGTACGAGCCCTACGGGGGCCCTGACGCTCTGAAGCGTTTCGTCGACGCATGCCACCGTTACGGCATCGGGGTCGTCATGGACGTTGTCTACAACCATCTCGGCCCGGCAGGTAATTACCTGGCGCGCTTCGGGCCCTACTTCACCGACTCCCACGCCACGCCTTGGGGAGCGGCGGTCAATCTGGATGCCCCCGGGTCGGATGAGGTGCGGCAGTTCCTCATCGACAACGCCCTGATGTGGCTGCGGGACTATCACTGCGACGGCCTGCGGCTCGACGCGGTGCACGAGCTGCGCGATGACAGGGCGTTGCCGCTGCTGGAGACCCTCGCCCACGAGGTCGAGGTGCTCGCGGCCGGGCAGCGCCGCCCGCTCTTCCTCATTGCCGAGAGCGATCTCAACGATCCGAGGCTCGTTCACCCGCGAAGCGCCGGGGGCGACGGGCTCGATGCCCAATGGTGTGACGACGTGCACCACGCGCTGTGGGCGACCCTGTCGGGCGAGCGCCAGGGCTACTACTGCGATTTCGGCTCCTTGCCGGTGCTGGCGAAAGCGCTCAACCAGGGGTTCGTGCACGACGGTGGCTGGTCAACTTTCCGCGGCCGCAGCCATGGTCGCCCCCCGGCTGGGGTCAGCGCCGCACAGTTCGTTGCCTACCTGCAGAACCATGATCAAATCGGCAACCGGGCGGTCGGTGACCGAGCCGCAGCCAGCCTTTCGGACGGGCTACTGGCCGCCGGAGCGGCTCTGCTCCTGCTCTCGCCCTTCAACCCCATGCTCTTCATGGGTGAAGAGTGGGGCGCGCGTACCCCCTGGCAGTTCTTCTCCGACCACGACGCGGAACTCGGCCGGGCGGTCAGCGATGGTCGGCGGGCCGAATTCGCCTCGCACGGCTGGTCCGCGCAGGACATCCCCGACCCGCAGGCGCTGAGCACGTTCGTCAATTCCAAGCTGGACTGGTCGCAGGTGCAGACGCCGCGTGGCCAGTGGCTGCTGGACTGGAACCGCCGGTTGATCGCACTGCGGCATGCGGAACGGGCACTTGCAGAGCCCGAGCTGGGGAAAGCCCAGTTCTGGTACGACGAGGAAGCGCGATGGTTCATCGTGATTCGCGCTGACATCGTCGTAGCGGTGAACCTGGCGGCCATGCCGCAGCTCGTTCCGGTCTCCGGCGAGGTGCTGCTCTCGTCCTCAGCCGGCTTGACGCTCACCGACGGCGGTTCCTTGATGGACGCCGAATCGGTCGTGGTCGTCCGGCTCAGCTGACCAACTCCGCGCCCGTGACTTCGGCTTCGGCAGCAGTCTCGACCTCCAGCAACGAATCGCTGCGCCGCTCGGCTTCGAATGCCGCCCGACCGCCGCGGAGCCCGAAAAGCCGTTTGGATACCAGGAGATAGCCGATCGCGATCAGGTTCAGGATCAGCAGGGTCACCCGGAGCCACGTGATGCGTTCAGTGAGCTCGTAGATCTCAAGCGGCAGGAAGATGCTGGTGGCAATGACCGAGAAGTACTCGCCCCAGCGTTTGAGGAGCCAGAGCCCCACCCCTTCGACCAGGTTGATGGCCGCGTAGCCGAATACGGCGAGCGCGACCAGCAGCAGCGTCGAGGGTTTGGTGTGCAGCAGATGGCGCAGCTTGGCGATGGTAGGGCTGTGGCTGAGGTCGAAGTGAAAGACGTTGGCCAGCGGCTGGGCGGCGGGAATCGCCCTGTTGAACAGCGATTGGAAGTCCCCCTCGCTGTGGCGGAAGCGCAAGATCACATATCCGACGCCGATCAGGACGAGGGCACGCAGGATTCGCTCTGCCGCGAGTAGTCGCAGCACGGTCGCGTCGCGCAGTGCTTTGCCGCGCAGCAGCACAGGAGCGTCTGCAGCAGGCCCGCCGGCGGCGGCGTCGCCGGGAACGAAGTCGCCGCACCGAAGGCAGCGCCACGCCGTACCGGCTGGTGTCTCGACGTGCAACCGGGCGGCCAGCGCGGGTTCGTTCGGCGCGTAGGTGGCGTGTCCCTTGCGGCCACATGTTCGCAAGTTCGGATCCACATGACTCCGATCGGTTCAAGCCATTCAGAATCCAGGTGCGCGACGGTGACGTGCAGCTGAGGAACAGCCTATGGACATCTAGGAACCAAGCCCCGGCACGATGTCGTCGAGTTCAAAGTGGATCGGACGATCAAGCTGCTCGTAGGTGCACGATCTCGGATCGCGGTCCGGACGCCAGCGATTGAATTGGGTGGTGTGGCGAAACCGGTTGCCCTCCATGTGGTCGTAACGCACCTCGACCACGAGTTCCGGCCGCAGCGGGACGAAGGAGAGATCCTTCCCGGCATTCCACCGCGAGCCTTCGCCTTTGCGGGGCGTGCGATCTCCGGCTTCCTGGCGGGCCCAAGCCCACGGATGGCCGTCGAAATCCGTGACCAGCGGCGCCAGTTCCTCGAACAGCTCCTTTCGCCGCGCCATCGAGAAGGCCCCGACGACTCCGACTGAGGACAGCGTGCCCTCGGCCGTGTAGAGCCCGAGCAGCAGCGAGCCGACGAGTCCGGGGCCGCTCTTGTGCACCCGGTAGCCAGCGACGACGCAGTCCACCGTCCTGGCGTGCTTGATCTTGAACATGACCCGCTTGTCGGGTTGATAGGTGCCGTCCGGTGGTTTGGCGACGATGCCGTCCAAGCCGGCCCCCTCGAACAGCTCGAACCATTCCTGTGCCTGGTCGCGATCAGTGGTCGCCGGCGTGACGTGGATAGGTGGTTGAGCGGCCGCCAGGGCCTTGACCAGCTGCTCGCGACGCACGGCGAACGGCCTGCCGGTCAGGTCGGCATCGCCCAGCGCCAGCAGGTCGAACGCGACGAAGGAGGCCGGGGTCTGGGTGGCAAGCATCCTGACCCGTGAATCGGCCGGGTGAATGCGCTGCTGAAGTGCCTCGAAATCCAGGCCATCGGCTGTGGCGATGACGATCTCTCCGTCGATCACGCAGCGCGGTGGAAAATTGGCCAGCACGGCCTCGATGACTTCAGGAAAGTATCGGGTCATGGGTCGCTCGTTACGGCTGCCGATTTCCACCTCGTCGCCGTCCCGGAAGATGATTGAACGAAATCCGTCCCATTTGGGTTCGTAATGGCCGGACTCCGGGATCCGCTCGACGGACTTGGCCAGCATCGGCGCCACGGGTGGCATCACGGGCAGCTCCATACGTTCATCTTGGCCTGCCAGAATCGGCGCCGATAGCTACCACGCCCTTACCACCGTCAGCCGAGCTTCCGGAGGCCCCCTTTGCACGACTACGAGCTGCTCGTGATCGGTACGGGTCCGGGTGGCCAGCGGGCTGCGATAGCGGCGGCCAAGCTTGGCAAGCGGGTGGCCATCGTCGACCGCAAAGGAATGATGGGCGGCGTTTGCGTCAACACCGGAACCATTCCGTCAAAGACGCTGCGTGAGGCGGTGCTCTACCTGACCGGAATGAACCAGCGGGAGCTCTATGGGGAGAGCTATCAGCTGAAGGAAGACCTCACCATCAATGATCTGACCTCCCGAATCAACCATGTGACCGCTCGCGAGATGGACGTGGTCCGAAGCCAGCTTCAGCGCAACCACGTGCACTTCTACCAGGGCACCGCCGCGTTCACGAGCCCCAACACCATGCTGATCACGGACAGCCTGGAAGACGACGCCGTCATGGTCAGGGCCGACAACATCGTGCTGGCCACCGGGACCCGGCCGGCGCATCCACCGGAGATCGAATTCGACGGCAAGCGCATCGTCGACTCGGACGGGGTGCTCGATCTCGAGCAAATACCGTCCTCGATGGTGGTCGTCGGCGCGGGGATCATCGGGATCGAATACGCCTCCATGTTCGCTGCGCTCGGCACTCGGGTGACGGTCGTGGAGCGGCGCGGGAGCATGATCGACTTTGCCGATTCAGAGGTCGTGGAGGCGCTGAAATTTCACCTGCGGGATCTGTCGGTCAGCTTCCGGTTCGATGAGACCGTCGACTCGGTGACGCTCACCGGCCGCGGCACCCTCACCACGCTGCGCAGCGGCAAGCAGATCCCCGCCGAGGTGGTGCTCTACTCAGCGGGCCGGCAGGGGGTCACCGAGTATCTGGACCTGGAGAAAGCCGGACTGACTGCCGACGACCGCGGCCGGGTCACCGTCGGCCCGGACTACCGCACCGACGTCCCCCACATCTATGCCGTCGGCGACCTCATCGGTTTCCCGGCGCTGGCCGCCACGTCGATGGAACAGGGCCGCATTGCTGCCCATGCCGCGTTCGGCGAGGAGGCCGGCGGGATGGACAGCCGGCTCATGCCGATCGGCATTTACTCGATCCCGGAGATCTCCTACGTGGGCCGCACCGAAAGCGAGTTGACGGAGTCGTCGGTGCCGTACGAGGTCGGTGTGTCGCGCTACCGCGAGCTGGCCCGGGGCCAGATCCTGGGCGATTCGTACGGCATGCTGAAACTCCTGGTCTGCCCCCACACGCACACCCTCTTCGGGGTTCATATCTTCGGCACCGGGGCCACCGAACTCGTCCACGTCGGGCAGGCGATCATGGGCACCGGCGGCACGCTGGACTATCTCGTGCACGCCGTCTTCAACTACCCGACGCTCAGCGAGGCCTACAAGGTGGCCGCTCTGGACGCGTTCAACAAGATCAACGCCGTCGCCAGGCTCGAGGTCGACGAGCTCGGGACGGTGCCCTGACCGGGGTCAGCCGTTAGGGATGGTCATCCCGGCACCGACGGTATTGCCGGTCACCTCGTCGATGAGGATGAAAGAGCCGGTGATCCGGTTGCGCCGGTATTCGTCGTAGAAGAGCGGTGCCGTGGTGCGCAGCGAGACGCGCCCGATGTCATTGAGCCCCAGCGCATTGATGCTCTCGTCGCGGTGCAGGGTGGTCACGTCGACCTTGTAATTGATGTCTTTGATCATCGCCCGGGCGACACGTGTGGTGTGTTTGATCGCCAGTTTCTGACGGGGCTGCAACTGCGAGGCCTCGTTCATCCAGCAGACCATCGCGGAGATGTCCTGACCGACCGTCGGCCGGTTCGACGGGCGGCAGATCATGTCGCCGCGTGAGACGTCGAGGTTGTCCTCGAGGCGCACCGTGACCGACATCGGGGCGAAGGCCTCCTGGACCGGTCCGTCAGCGGTGTCGATCGAGGCGATGCGCGAGGGCAGGCCGCTGGGCAGCACGATGACATCGTCACCGGGTTTGAGGACTCCCCCGGCGATCGTCCCGGCGTATCCGCGGTAGTCGTGGAATGCCTCTGCCTTGGGACGGATGACGAGCTGGACAGGCAGCCTGACGTCGATCAGGTTGCGGTCGCTGGCGATGTGAACCTCTTCGAGATGGTGCAGCAGCGAGCTGCCCTCATACCAGGGCATATTTTCCGAGCGACTGACCACGTTGTCGCCCTTGAGGGCCGATACCGGGATGGCGGTCAGGTCGCCGACGTCGAGCTTGGCTGCGAAGGCCCGGAAATCGTCCTTGACCTGGTTGAAGACGTCTTGGTCGTAGCCGACGAGGTCCATCTTGTTCACGCAGAGCACCAGGTGCGGCACCCGCAGCAGCGAAGCCAGGAAGGCGTGACGGCGGGTCTGCTCCAGGATCCCGTGGCGCGCATCAGCCAGGATCAGGGCGAGGTTCGCCGTGGAGGCACCGGTGACCATGTTGCGCGTGTACTGCACATGTCCCGGAGTGTCGGCAAGAATGAACTTGCGCTTCGGGGTCGCGAAGTAACGGTAGGCGACATCGATCGTGATCCCCTGCTCGCGCTCGGCCCGCAGCCCGTCAGTCAGCAGGGCGAGGTCGACGTATTCATCGCCGCGCGCCTTGCTCGTGCGCTCGACGGCTTCCAGCTGATCGACGAAGAGGCTCTTGGTGTCATAGAGCAACCGGCCGATGAGCGTGCTCTTGCCGTCATCGACCGATCCGGCCGTGGCGACGCGAAGCATCTCCATCTAGCTAGCGCCCATCTTCTGATTCCATCAGAAATAGCCCTCTTTCTTACGGTCTTCCATGGCCGCTTCGCTGACGCGGTCGTCGGCGCGGGTCGCGCCCCGCTCGGTGATGCGGGTGGCGGCGACCTCAACGATGATGCCTTCCAGGTCTGTCGCCTGTGACTCCACAGCTCCGGTGCAGCTCATATCCCCAACGGTGCGGTAGCGGACCTGCGCTTCGAAAGCCGTTTCGCCGTCCAGCACCGGTGTGACCGGACCGGTGGCCAGCAGCATCCCGTCTCGCTTGACCACCTCGCGCCGGTGGGCGAAGTAGATCGACGGAATCTCGATCGACTCGTGGGCGATGTACTGCCAGATGTCCAGCTCGGTCCAGTTCGACAGTGGAAAGACCCGGATGTGCTCACCGCGCTGGTGCCGGCCGTTGTAGAGCGACCACAGCTCAGGGCGCTGGTTCTTGGGATCCCACTGGCCAAATTCGTCGCGGAAGGAAAAGACCCGCTCCTTCGCCCGTGCTTTCTCCTCATCGCGGCGGGCTCCGCCGAAGACGGCGTCGTAATCACCGGCCTCGATGGAGTCGAGCAGGACCGGGGTCTGCAACTGGTTGCGCATCGCCCGCGGACCCTTCTGCTCGGTCACGCGTCCGGACTCGATCGCTTCCTGGACGCTGCCGACCACCAGGGTCACCCCGAGCTCTGCGACACGCCGATCGCGATAATCCAAAACCTCTGGGAAATTGTGGCCGGTATCGACGTGCAACACCGGGAACGGAATCTTCGCCGGCCAGAACGCCTTCTCGGCCAACCGGAGCATCACGATCGAGTCTTTACCGCCCGAAAACAGCAGTACGGGACGCTCGAACTCGGCGAGGACCTCGCGGAAGATGTGGATCGACTCGGACTCGAGCATCTGCAGGTGCGTCAACTCGTAGCGCAGGCTCGGCACGCGGTCGTGGTCCCTTCGGGCTAAGCAGCTCACCCAGCGGCTTCGTGACTCTGGGTGGGAATTCGGTGGGTGTGAGCCGGCAACGTCAGCTCACGGATAGGCAGGTCCAGGTATCGGGCGAAGCGCAGATGGCACCGCACAGCCCCCAATGGAAGCCACGGAAGCCATTCTGACGCGTTCAGAACGATACAAGGCACGGAATGTCGAGAAGCTTCCGCGGTATCCGAAGCCCACTTCGGCATGTTTCACCCATTCGAGAACATCCGCCGCATCATCTGCTGCGAAGCTCCAGAGGTATTTAAGTGACGCCCTTTTGACAACTTCGTCACGAAGGGTGATCGAGACCCGTTAGATTGGCAACGGACCCAGAGACCGCGGAGGCACAGTGACGATCATGATCGCCATCCGCCAAATCGCCGGTCCGCGGCTAGGTATCGGGTCACGCTCCGTCAAGGCGCACCGGCTCGCGCATGTGCCTTTACCAGCACATCTCCCATCAAGGGAACGCGAGTTCAGGTCGATGACCCAAGCAGGACTCAGCTGGGGGGACGGGGAATCATGAGGGTGTTTTCTGAGCCACACCTCTTTGAGGGGGGGTCGCGGCGTTCCGAGCAGCTCAACGTTCCAAGCTCGCGCGTCGCCATTGAGTCAGACCCCGTCGCAGATGCCGTGGTCAAGGCGCTCGGTGAGACCCCCCAGGCGGCACGTCGCCCCGGCGCGATGGTGGAGACCGCCTCACTCGTCGTCTCCGACATGGTGGCCCTCGGCATCTCGGCCGTCGCCGGAATCGGATTGGCTCTCGCTACCGGAGCAATGAGCTCCCGCAGCACCTGGGACATCATCTTCACCGGTTTCCTTACCGCTACCGCTGCGTTCCTGGCTCTCGTCCTTCACGGTGCCTACCGAAGCGATCAGCAGCACCTGCTCCCCCGGGCCGGATCAGGCACCCGCGCCAGCGTCTTCGGGTTCCCGACGGCGGTACTGCTTCTCGTCGCCCTGGCCAATGTGTTCGGAGAGCACGTCTCGCTGTCAGCAGCGCTGCTTTTGGTCCTGCCCTCAGTCCTGATCGTCCCGATCGGCCGGCGTATCGCTCGGGCGTTGCCTCTACCGGGCCGCGCCCAAACCACCCGGGTGCTCATCGTCGGGTCCGGCAAGGTTGCCAAGCGGGTAGCCGATCGCCTATCTCGTGTCGAGAGTCTGGAAGTCGTGGGCATGGCCGACGATGATCCGGGGCCGGGCGAGGAAGTGCTGGGCCCCATCAGCGACCTCTCCAAGCTGGTCGAAACGCACCGGGTCGACCGCGTGCTGGTCGCGTTCTCCAGGACACCCTCCTCTTCGACGCTGGCAGCCCTTCGCGAGCTTCGCGGACGGGTGGGTGTGTCGGTCGTCCCCCGCATGTTCGAGATGCTGTCCTGGCGCTCCGCGCTGGAGGAGATCTACGGAATCCCGCTCTTGCACGTCGCACCGGCTTCCCTGTCGGTCTCCGCGCGGGTCATCAAGCGCACGATCGACCTGGTGATCGCGTCGGCCATCCTGCTGATCCTTTCGCCGGTGCTGCTTACTGCCGCAATCGCGATCAAGCTGACCTCCCCCGGTCCGGTGTTCTTCCGCCAGCCGCGGTGGGGCCGGCGCGGGGAGACCTTCTACATCTACAAGCTGCGCAGCATGCGTACCGACGCCGAGGCTGTGCAGACCGACATCCTGACCGACAACGAGTCGGACGGTCCGCTCTTCAAGATGCGGGAGGACCCCCGGATCACCCGGGTCGGTGCCTTCCTCAGGCGTACCAGCATCGACGAGCTCCCACAGCTGCTCAACGTCATTCGGGGCCAGATGTCACTGGTTGGCCCGCGGCCCTTCGTCCCGTCGGAGGCCGCGCAGATCGACGGCGCCGCCGCGCGTCGGTACGAGGTCCTGCCCGGGATGACC
Organism: uncultured Actinomycetota bacterium; assembly: GCA_963839015.1. Lineage (GTDB taxonomy): Bacteria > Actinomycetota > Actinomycetes > Frankiales > Frankiaceae > DATAZK01. Next base: position 345,446 of record CAWITL010000010.1, read on the forward strand.
GGTCTCTGGCAGGTCAGCGGGCGCAGCGAGCTGAGCTACGAGGATCTGCGTCACCTCGACACCGTCTACGTGAGCTCCTGGTCGCTGTGGTGGGATCTGCGCATCCTGGCCCACACGCCGGCGGCGGTCCTGCGTCGAAGCGGCGCGTACTAACACCCGTTTTCCGAGAGGCCCCTCCAGCGAACTGGAGGGGCCTCTCGCATGTGGCCAGGTCTCCCCATCCCCACGCCCGCCCTCTGCCCGGCGCCATGGCGTTGAGGCGCTGGAGCGCCACTGGGCCGTGGCTCCGGTGGGGCTGGCGCCCTCCCTATCCCCGGCGCCATAGCGTGCAGGCGCTGGAGCGCCACTGGGCCGTGGCTCCGGTGGGGCCGGCGCCCTCCCTATCCCCGGCGCCATAGCGTGCAGGCGCTGGAGGGCCACTGGGCTGTGGCTCCGGTGGGGCCGGCGCGCTGGTGAGGGTGGGTGAGGGCGGGCAGCAAGCGGCCCCGCCCAGCTGAGCTGGACGGGGCCGCTATGCCTTAGGCGGGAACTGTCAGGCGACGGATCCGTGGAAGAGGACGGTGGGCTGGTTAGCGGTGTAGCTCATGGAGACCGTGACATTGCCCCGCTGGTCCACCGGAATGGTGAAGACGTAGGTGCCGCTTGCCGTCTGGCGGGCGGCGACCGTTCCGGTGAAGGGTGCGCTGGGGCTTCCGTCCGACGGACTCGCCGGTGTCGCTGCGCTGCCGTACGTCGCGGTGACCGCGACCGAATCCAGCGGAATGCTCCGGCTGGTGCCATTCGCCAGCGTGATCGTCATGGCCACCGAGGGAGCGCCGGCGATTTCGCCCGGGCCACTGCCGGCGGACTTCACCGCGGCGATCTTGGTGATCTTGACGGTGACCCCATCACCGAAGTTACCGGTGCTCTGCGGCGGCACCGGGGGCTGCGTGCGCACCGGAACGGGCGGCACCGTCACCAGCGCCGACGGCGGCACAGTCGCCGGGGGGGCAACGGACGTGGCCGGCGCCGGGGTGGGCGACTTGCTCGGGGCGACCGACTTACTGGGACTGGGCGTCGCGGACGGGGTCACGCTGGGCGCAGCCGACGTGAGCGAAGGCTTCGGGGCGGCTTTGGCCTTGGAAGACGAACCGCAGGCTGCAGCCCCCAGGATCAATGCTGCGACCGCGGCCATGGTGCTGGTCGCGGTGACAGCCTTAGAAGACTGCGTGGGACTCATGTAGAGCATTCTCATCCTCGGAATGACGCCTGACGCATGTATGGGACCTGAGTCGGCGAAGATTCCAACGACTCCAATAGATAACGGTCCGTAACCTTGGAAGGTTGCAAACTGGCCAGAGCAGCACCCATAAGGGTGAATATGAGTGCGCTCGCACTCGGCCAGCTCATCCAGTCGAAGATCACCGACACGCCGATCGCGAAGAGCACGACGGGCCGCAGCTGAGGACGGGCGTAGCGGATGGCGAGCAACGCCAGGACCACCAGCGCGGTAAGCGCAAGGATGCCGCCCTGCGCTTGGGTGAGCACGAACTGGTTGTCAACGACGTTGAACCCGTCTGTCTGCAGCAGCCCCTTGTCGAACAGGCGTTGGGTGGAGCCGAAGCCATTGCCTCCGAACGCAGCAGCAAGGGGTTGGGTGCTCATCAGCTTCCAGATCAGGCTGTAGGCAGCGGTCCGGTGCACGAACGAGCCTGAGGACGTGAAGCTGCTGATGGTCTTACCGCCTGCCACGTTCGCCAGGAGCACGAACAAAATCCCGGTCAATCCGATGCCGACTGAAATGAACACCCTCGCGGCAGTAAGCCGGGTGCCCGCAATCAGGATCAAGGCCGCGGCCAACAGGCAGCTGCGGTCGCCGGTGAACACCAACCCGACGATGAGCGCGGCACCACTGAAGAGCCGAAGCGACAGTTTCATGTCGTTCAGCACCCGGATGAGCAGGGCGAAGGCGATGACCAGCAGGATGCCGAGCGCCAACGGGTGGCCGAAGGTTGCCTGCGAGCGCTGATATCCGGAGAAGAAGGGGTTCTTGAGCGTCTTTGCCAGCCCGTCGACGTCGACCGGGGCAGAAACCCACAAGTGCCGAGGAAAGGCGAAGGGCTCGATGACGGCAAGTGCCGATTCTGCAAGGGCAAGCGTGAGCAGTACGAGGGAGATCGTGCGCAGCCGGGCGCGGTCGAGCTGGCCACCCAGGAAAAATGCCGGCAATGCGGCGGCCGCCGTCAGGGCCAGAAACTTAACCGCGCCTTTGTCGGGTCCGAACATCGAAGCGGGCACGAGCAAAGCGAAGAAGGCGATGGCCACAAATCGTCCGCGGGGCGGTCGCTGGGTCGCCCGCGCCAGGCCGGACAGCGAAATGGTCAGGAGTGCAACGACAAAGACGATGCTGGTTGCCCGGTTGTGCGGGAGCTTGCCGAAAGGCACCGCAATCACGATGGACAGAAACGCCGTGAGAGACAGCGCCACCGGGTCGACGGTCGGCTCGGGGGCACTATTGCTCAGCAGCACCCCGGCAGCGAAAAGCCCGATAGCGAAAAGCATGTAGCTGGTGTTGCCCGCCGCGAGGAGCACTCCGAGTATGAACACCGCCACGAACGGCAGATAACCGGCTCGGCTCGTGAACGGCTTCGGGGTGTACCTGGCTGGTCTGGTGACGCCGAATGCCTCGCTTGCGAACGGGCTCTCAAGCAGCTTGGTCGACATGCACGGCACCACCCTTCGGGCTCTTGTTGGGGCGACGGTATTCGCTGTAGACGTAGCCGAAGGCGCCCGAGAACATACCGACGCCACGTGCCGCGGTGCGTAATCCGCGGGCCTGTCTGGCTTGTGACCACAGCAGGATCCCGCTCAGGAACTGTCCTGACCCGCCAACGATGCGCACCGTGCCGCGACCCGCGAGCTTGGTGCGGCGGGCGAGCCGGACAAAAGTAGGCGCAGGCCCGTCCAGCACGGTGCGGCTCCAGGAATTGCCACTGCGCAGTGCCCGTAGGAGAACCCAGCGCGCCGTCACCCGGGAGGCCGGCACTTGGTCGACAACCGTAGCTTCGGCACACCACACAAGGCGGCCGCCCCGGCCGACGAGTTGATGGCTGAACAAAGTGTCCGACCCTCCGCTGAGCCCGAAACGCTCGTCGAAGGTGACCCCGAACTTGCGTACCTGGCGGAGGTCGAGCAGCAGATTGTTCGTCGCCGCCGTGGTGATCTCAGTGCCGGTGGGAAGCCGCCTCCGGTCAAAGAAACGCCCGGCGGCCACCCAGCTGCTGGGCTCCACGGCGAATTCGGAGACAACCGGGCCGACCACGCCGGCGGGGGTCGTGCTCGCGTAGGTCTGGATCAGGGCCACCAGCCAGCCATCCTGAGGCCATTCGTCGTCGTCGATGAAGACCAGCAGATCGGCGGTGGCGGATTCGGTGAGCGCCCGATTGCGGCCGGCCGCAATGCCAGGGGTCGCTTCATGGACGTAGCGCAGGCCCGGGGCCGCAGTGACGACGTCCTGGGCGCTGGCCGCTGGGTCGTTGTCGACGACGAGCACCGAGGCGGTGAGCCCGGTCTTCGCGGCGCATTCAGCAGCCTGGCGGGACAGCTCGGGCAGTAGCCCCGCCAGTTCCTTGGGACGGCGGAAGGTCAGTACCGCGACGACGAGTGAACGCCCCGCGACTGCTGTGGTTGGCATCAGCTGGTCCTCGCTGCCTGGGTCCCGGACTCGATCGCGGCCTTTACGTGCGCGGCGAAAGCGGGTGCGACCGCTCGGACGCCGAAAGTCTTGACGGCATGGGTATAGGCCGCGGAACCCAGCTCTTCGCGACGAACCGGGTCGCACAGTTCACGCAGCGCCGCCGCCAGCGCTCGGGAATCGCCCGCGGGCACCAGCAACCCATGGCCGGCCAGCGCCCAGCGCAGGGGCGCGATGTCGGAGGCGACGACCGCCCGGCCGGCCATCATGGCGTCCATCAGCTTCGCAGGGAGCTGCGCCACAGCCCAGCTCTTTGCCAGGCTCGGAAGCGCGATCACGTCAGCAGAGGCCACCAGGGCCTGGCCGACCTCGAAGGAGGTCTGCCCCAGCCACCGCTCCCAGGGCTTGGCATCCGGTGGGGGGTCGGCGGTGATCTCCAAATCCACGTTCTGGTCACGAAGCGCGGCGACGCTGCGCCTGAGCACGTCGACACCCTTGTGTCCTCGTGGGGAACCGACGAAGCGCACCGTCACCGGTCCGACTGAGTCGTAGGACCCAGGTGAGGGGCGGGGCCCCTCGGTGCGGACATGAGGGATAACGACGCCGCCGTACCACTCCTGCAGAACTGGGTTGCTGACGAAGCGTGGCAGGCTGCGCGCCAGCTCGCCGAGGCGGACGAGCTCCTGGTATCGACCATCCAGCCGGGCTCGGAAGCGTCGGCGAAGCGGCTGCCAGCTGGTGCGGTATTCGATATCCGGGTCATCGATGTCGACCATCAGGGGGCGCGGCACGGCCTCGATGATCGACGCGGCAAGTCCGAGACTGGTCGGCAAGGGTTTGACGGCCACGATGACGTCTGACCACGCGGCGGATTCGACGAGGGCACGCTTCTTCTCCTCGTGTGCGAGGTCACGGAGCAGCTCGCAATCGGCGGCGAACGCGGTGCCTTGCATCGGTCCCCAGATGGACGTGCCATTGACTCCGACCACGCGGGCGGACCAGCCGAGCTCTTTGGCGAGCAGCCAGAGGCAGTAAGTACGACCGAGGCTGTTGTTTTCGAAGTTCGGCGTGACGAAAAGGATCCGGGTAGGCGTCACAAGGCGGCCCCCTCCGCGCGTTCGATCTTGTCATCGCTGACAGGATTGGTGGACCGTCCCGGCCGGATGCCCGACAGCCGCCGGAAGGTGCGCGCGGCCGATTCACGATGGAACGCGGCCAGGATCGCCACCAGGATCACTGCGTAAATGACCGCCCCGGCCACGAAATGGACCACCGTCGGCAGGTTCGCGACTCCCAGCAGCAGGTAGCCTGCCGCCGCCCAGGAGCTGGCATGGATGGCCGGCCACATTGCCCGCACTTGCTGGCGAAGGGTGACGCCGGTAAGGCGGCGCTGGATCACCATCGGCAGCGGGGTCAGCAGCAGGCCAGCGATGGCGTATCCGGCGGCGACACCCAGCACACCCCATTGCAGTCCGATGAAAATGCCGGCCACCTGGACACCGGTCGCCACGATCTCGAAACGAAGGTTCCAGTCCGCCCGGCCCAGTGCCGTCATCAAGGCCGGCGTGATGTAGAACACCGTCTCCCGAGCCCCGGCGAGTGCCAGCACCGCGATGAGTGGCGCCGCGGGGAGCCAGGCATGTCCGAGACCGATCAACACCAATTCGTGGGCCGAACACGCCACGAACGTCATCAGCGGCACGGCGCCCAGGGTCAACATTTCGGTGGCGGTAATAAGAGTTCTGGCGACCTCTTTGCGATTTCCCGCCATCCGCGAAAAGACCGGAAACAGGACGCGGTTCACCGTCTGGCCGAGCAATTGCACCGGGATGACAAGCACGCGGTAAGCCATGCTGTAAAACGCCAGGCTCGAGGTGCCCAGGTAGCGGCCCACGGCGGCGTTGTCGATGTTGCGCGAGAAGTACGCCAGCATGTTCGTGGCGAAGATGCGCAGCCCGAACGGCAGCAGGGTCATCAGCTCGCGGAAATTGGCGTTTGGGCGAGGACCCTTTGCCGCCATCAGGAGTACCAGCGCGGTGACGGCGTCGGTGACAAAGATCTGCACCACCAGCGAGTAATAGCTGGCGCCCATCGTGGCCGCAGTGATGCCCGCCATGGAGCCCAAGGCGGCTCCGCCGAGGTCCGCCTTGGCCATCGAGGCAAATCTCAGCCGGCGGGAGAGCATGGCACGGGGGGTGACGGCGGCAGCCTTGAGCAGCAGGCCGCAACCGAGCAGGCGCAGCACTGGAACCAGCTGCGAGGTGTGGAAGAAGTCCGCCATCGCCGGCGCTGCGACCCAGGTGCCGAGCCCGAGCACGACCCCCGATATCAGGTTCAGGGTCTGGGCCGCCCCCGGCGCGTCAGGGTTGAGGTCCTTGCGCTGCACCAGCGCGGAGGACAGTCCCTGGTCGAGCAGCAGCATCGACAGGGTCGCGAAGATCGTGGCTTCGCCGACGATCCCGTAGGTGTGCGGGCCGAGAATCCGGGCCAGCACGATGCCGAACACCAGCTGCATCGCCTGCTTGCCGATGACCGCCATCGCGCTCCAGCGCAGGGCTGAAGACGCCGACTTTCCCTTGAAGGTCTGGATGGTGGTGTCAGGAGCGGAGTCAGTATCGGCAGACACCGTCTCCCCCATCGCTGGCGCTGGACCTCCCGGTGAGGCGCGCGGACCCTTATTTCGGCGGCGGCGGGGCCACGGACCCGTCGGGCAACGGGATACGCGGACTCGTGCCATGACAAGCTCTCAACTTCTATCGTCGAGTGGGTCGGGCACTGAAGCTCTATTGTCGTGAGCTCTTGATGTACGCAGCGTATCGACGAGAAGTGTGGGGCCTGTCCCCGCTCACGAGCAACATGCCAAACACTTCAGTCCGCAAAGCTATGGCCGACAAAGAATTATCATTACGGCCAACCTCGGGCCCGCCGACGCTGGTCGATCAGTCCCCCAGGGAGCGGTGTCTTACGTGAATCCCGGTAACTATCTCGGCATGCTGCGCAGGCGGTGGCTGACAGTCACCTTGGTGACGCTGATCTGCCTGGCGATCGGTGGTGCGGTGACGCTCCTGTCACCCAAGCGCTACCAGGCATCGGCGCAGATCTTCACCTCCATCGCCGTCTCCACTGAGCCCGCGGCCCTGGCTGCAGCCAACACGTTCACCACGGGTCGGGTGCAGTCCTACGTCAGCGTCGCCAGCGGCCCCAGCGTCACCGACTTCGTGGTCAAGCAGCTCAACCTGCCTATGACCTCGGTGCAGCTGAGCCGGGAGATCACCGCCGACGCACCGCTGAACAAGGTCATCATCAACGTTCACGTGACGGACAAGTACGCCCAGCGCGCGGCGGCGATCGCTAACGCCGTGGCCTACCGGATGAGCACCGTCGTCGAAGGCCTGGAATCGGCCAAGGCCGGCAACCGTGGATCCCCCGTCTCGCTCACCGTGACCAAGCCGGCGACGACCCCCAAGTCTCCGGTCTCCCCGCGGCCCACCCTCAACCTGGGGCTCGCCCTCCTCGTCGGCCTGCTGCTCGGAGTGGGGCTCGCCCGGCTCCGTGACCAGTACGACGACCGGATCCGGAGCCTGGAAGACCTCGAAGGCGTGCTCACCTGCCCCGTCCTGGCAATGCTGCCCGAAGGGCACCGGTAGCAGCACCTCCGAGCCCTTCACCACCGAGCCACTCGCCCGGCAAGCCTTCCTTCAACTGCAGGCCAGCCTGCCGTTCCTCAACCTGGACAACCCGCCGCGCAGCATCTGTGTGACGAGCCCGTCCGATGGCGATGGAAAGACGTATGTGGCCTTGAACCTGGCGGCGGCACTCGCTCGCTCGGGCGATTCGGTGTGCCTGGTGGAGACCGACCTGCGCTCTCCTGCGCTCGTGTCGCTGCTCAAGCTTCCCTCGCGTTCGGGTCTGACCTCCGCCATCACCGGCCAGGAACCGGTCGAAAACGTGGTGCAGCCGGTTCGCGGAAGCCTGTCGGTGATCGGTTCCGGCCCGGTCCCCCCGAACCCCGGTGCCGCTTTCGCCTCCGAACAGGCCCGCTCGGTCATCCTGCGTACCGTTCATGCGTTCCGCTTCACCGTTCTCGACAGCTCGGCCATCGTCGAGGCGCAGGACGCCCGTATCACCAACCTTGCCGACGCCACGATCCTGGTGATCCGCCGCGGCGGAACCCGGCGCCGTGACCTGCTCCGCACCATCGATGCTCTCGCCGAGGTGGGTGTCCGGCCGTCGGGTGCGGTGCTCACGATGGTGCGGCGTCGCAACGTCGTCCAGCGCGTTCAGGACATGAGCGAGCAGTCCACCCCGACCCGTACCCCCGCCGCCACCAGCTGACTGTCGCCTCGGCGGGGGTCTGACCGATCCCTCAGCCGAGAGACAGCACCTGCAGCTTGCTGGCCGACAGGACGAGCGAGGTGTTGGTCGCGCTTCCTGACAGGTAGCTGGTCATGCCGATCGACCCGGCGGCCTGCAAGCCTGCGGTGGTGTCGGTGGCGGTCATCGTCCATGCGGCCGGTTCGGCCGTCGCGGTCTGCCACACCTTGAGGTTCAGGTTGGTGGTACCAGTGCCGGCGACCTGCAGCCGGATCGAGAGCTGGGCTCCCGGGCTGTAGGTGACACCACTGACCAGGGCTTCTGTGCCGATCGCGACAGCCGTGCTGCTGCCGGCCAGCTTGTAGAACGCGGCGTAGACCTTGGTGCCGGCGATCCTGATGCGGGCCCGGTACTCGTTGTTGGTGCTGACGCGACGTCCAGTCAGGTAGAAGTACATCCCCGTCGAGGTGGGCGCCTGGTTCAGGCTCACGGTGACGTCGGTCTCCGAGTTGGTGGAGCTCACTGCGGGCAGGTAAGCGCTCGCCTGTCCCCCGGCGGCCGGCATGAGCAGGGCGGCCGAGCCCGGAGCGACTGACAGGTTCGACGCGGTACCGACGGTGGTCCAGGCTCCGCCGAGGTCTGCGGTGCCCAGCCCGCCGGCCACGTTCCGGTTGAAGGTGTCGCTGGCGATCGCGGTATTGGCCGCGATGACGACCAGCGACTTGGTGGTGGCCTTGGAGGCCAGCCCCTGGTCGTCGGTGACCGTCAGGCTCACCGGATAGGTGGCCCCTGCGGCGTAGGTGTGCTGCGGGGTGGCTCCGGTGCCGGTCGTGCCGTCACCGAAGTTCCAGGCGTAGCTCACCACGCTGCCGTCGGAGTCCGTGGAGCTCGTCCCGTCGAAGGTGCAGGCCAGGCTTGTGCAGCTCGCGATAAAGGCCGCGGTCGGGTGCCTGGTTAGCGGCAACTGTCACCGTGTGGGTGGTGACGGGTGAGGCGAACCCCTGGTCGTCGACGACGCTCAGGGTGGCGGTGTAGGTGCCACCTGCGGTGTAGGTGTGCTGCGGGGTGGCTCCGGAGCCGGTCGTGCCGTCACCGAAGTTCCAGGCATAGCTCGTCACCGTTCCGGTGGGGTCGCTCGATGCGGAGGCATCGAAGCTGCAGGCCAGGAAGGTGCAGTTGGAGCCGAATGCTGCCGTTGGCGCCTTACCGGCATTCAGAGCCGCTGCCGAGTAGTGCGCCAGCACCTGCCCCGCGCTCAGCTGGGTGGAGTAGATCGCGGCTTCATCCACACTGCCCTGGAAGAAGTCACTGGAAGTGCCGCCCCAGGTGTGGTCTCCGCCGATCCGCCAGTAGCCGGTGTAGGACTGCGCCTGCGTCTGCGGGTTCGTCGCCACGGCCTTGCCGTCGACGTAGAGAACCATGCCGGCTGGGCCTTGCGTGGCCACGAGCTGGTGCCACTGTCCGTCGTTGTAGGACTTCGGGGTCGTGGCCGTGTTGGTCACGCCGGTGTAGGTGCCGAAGACCAGCTGTCCGGTGTTGAGCATGTAGACGTGACGGTCGTAGCTGCTGCTCTCGCCGGTCGCGGCATTGCCGAAGCCGATGAGCTTGCCGCCCGAGGTCGTGGTCGTGTTGAACCACAGTTCCTCGGAGTAGACGCTCGGGTTGGTAACCGCTGCCTGGCTGACGATGAGGCCGTTGCTGCCATTGAGGCTGACGCCCGTTCCGCTCGGGGTGACCGGGCTCGAGCTCTGGTAAGTGATCCCTCCCTGGTAGTTGCCGAGCACACCGTTACCGGACTGGTCGGCGGCGGTGGTACCGGAAGCGTCGTCAAGGCGCCAGTAGATGTCCGGGGAGTCCGCGACGACGGCCTTGCCCAGAGCGTCGGTGGGTGCCGGCGGGAGGTTCAGGCTGCGTCCGCTGTCGTTGTAGTGCTGGCGGACCTGGCCGAGGGAGAGCGCCGTCGGGTACACGGCGACGTCGTCGATCGTGCCGGCGAGGAAGTTGCTGCTGGGCTGTGACGGCCAGCCGGCAAGGTTGTCGCCGCCGATCCGCCAGTAGCCGCTGTAGACCTGGCCGCTGGTCGGCGTCGACCGGGTGCCGATGCGCTTGCCGTCGATGTAGAGCACCATCCCGGTGGTCGAGAGCGAGGCGACCACCTGGTGGTAATTGCCGTCGTTGTAAGTACCCGTGGACGTGATCACGTTGGTGCCGCCGTTGTACACGCCGAACACCACGTGGCCGGCGTTGTCCAGGTAGACCTGCCTGTCGTAATTCGAGCTGGTGCCGGTGGCCGTGTCGCCGTAGCCGATGATCTTTCCGCCGGACGTGGAGGTGGTGTTGAACCAGGCCTCGACGGTGAAGGTGTCAGGGGCGGGAGCCGACGCCGGGGTGGCCGCCGAACCGTTGGAGGTTCCGTCGAAGGTCGATGCGGTGTTGGTGTCGCCGTTGATCGCTCCAGCCGCCGAGTGTCCGACTCCGGTCCCCTCCACCAGGTCGTTGTAGCCGGCCCAGTCGATGGCGCTGGTGCCGCTGGTCTCCCCCAGCCGCCAGTAGTCGGACGCCCCGTCGGTGCGGACGTCAGAAGCGTAAGTGCTCAGGGCGACGGCTCCAACGGTCGCACTGACCGTGGAACCTGTCGTCTGGTTGCCCAACGGGTCGGTCACATAGACGCGATAGGTGTGGGTGCTGCCGGGCACGAGCCCCGAGTCGGTGAAGCCGAGCGTGGGCCGCTGCCACCAGGTCGAGTTCACGGTCGTGGTGTAGACCGGGGTTGCCGTCTTGCCGTCACGAACGATCTTGTACGTGAGGGTGGTGTTGTCCTGGTCATAAGTGGCCTGCCAGGCGACGCGCAGGGTGCCCGAAGACAGCGAGGCGACGTTCGGGGTCAGCGTGGCAAAGGGCCGCGGACCCGCCTTGTTCGGTGCGATCGAACGGACGGCGAAGCGGGTCAAACCCTGCTGCGCGGTGCCGTTGACGGTCGGGAATTCGCCGCCCAGGGCGACGTACTGGGAGTTGCCGGTGATCGACCAGGCAGCCTGGTCCTGGCCGGTGAACGTGCCGGTGGTCAGGGTCGGGTACCAGTCGAGCTGGGTCGGGTCCGGGTTGCCGTACCAGTCCGCGTAGCCGCCGATCGCGTTATGAGCGACGGTGCCGGTGGGGTAGTTCGTGAAGGCCGTCGCCCGCTCGAAGGTCCAGGGGTTGGTCTGGGGAAAGCCGCCGATGTTGCCGCAGTAGTGGGTGTGGCCGACCAAGTACATGACCTGGCCGGTGGAGAAGGTGTCGTAACTGTCGCCGTGGCAGTCGTCGATCCAGTTGATGTTTCCGGTCTCGGGGTCGGCCGCAAAAGAGCCTTCGAGGTTGCCGCCCGGACCGAAGACGTATCCGGTGCCGTAGATCTGCTTGCCGTCGCTTCTGAGGCTGGTGATGCCTGCGTTGGCGCCCGAGTCCTGCACCTTCTGGTTGGCGGCCCACGGGAGCGTCGCCCCGGTGATCGGGTCGAGCGCACCGAGGCCGAGAGCAGACACGCCGTTAAGGGTGGAGAACTTGCCTCCGACGATGACCTTGCCGGCCGGACTGAGGACCATCGCGTCGACCTCGTTGTCGTCCGCGCTGGGCGTCCAGCTGAGTTGCGCACCAGCTGGCGGCGCTGAAGGCGGCCAACCGGTTAGCGGTGATGCCGCCGACGGCCGTGAAGCTGCCTCCGGTGTAGACGGTGGAGCTGGTGGCAGCAATGGCCTTCACGCGGCCGTTGACCGCTGGCGCGAAGGTCTTGACCAGCGCGCCGGTGGCGGTCGAGAAGGCGACGATGTGACCGCGCGCGTTGCCGTCGACGGAGGTGAAGTCGCCGCCGACGTAGATGGTCGAGCCGTCGGGAGACGCGGAGACGACCATTCCGGGGGCGTTGAGGCTGTGGTTGAAGGTGGTGATCAGGTTGCCGGTGGTGATGTCGTAGGCGAGCAGGTTCTTGCGGACCGTCTCATTGACACCCTTCGCCGAGCCTGCCGGGCGGGCCGAGGTGAAGCTGCCGGTCGCGTAGACGGTGTTGCCGACGGTGACCTGCGACCAGACCACGCCATTCACCTGGACGGTGGGCAGGGAGTCGACGCTCACGGTCGCGGGCAGGCCGTTGATCGGCGCTGTGTCGGCCTTTGCCTGCGGCGCCGCCGCGACGCTCCACACCAGTGTCATCGCCAGCACCAGCAGCAGTGACAGCAACTGCATCGGGCGCGCAATACCAAGTGCAGAAGTCCGACGGCCGTTGAACATGCGATCCCCTTAACCCCGGGGCAGCGGCAAAGAGACCGCACCCGTTGGCTTGAGAACCAAGCCGGTTAAGGGGGTGTGATGCGAAGGGGCGCAAGTTACGCCACCGGGCGCAGAGAATCAGCGCACGATTGGGCCGAACGGTGCAAAAGGCCGGTGGAATCAGCCCCCGATATACGCGCGCAGCAGAGTGCTCGACGTGTGCCGGGTGTAGGGGAAGTAGTGCACTGAGGCGCCGACGTCATGCAGCGCGGCTTCGAGCTGATCGCCTCGCGGCGTGCCCTGCCAGTCGTCGCCTTTGAACAGGACGTCGAAGTGCAGCAGCTTCCACATCTGGAACTTGTCGGAGTACTCGTCGACGACGACCTCATCGACGTAGCGCAGCGCCCCAACGATCTCCATGCGCTCCTCGAGCGGCACGACCGGGGGACGCCCCTTAACCGCCTGCAGTACCTCGTCGGTCACGACCCCGGCGATGAGCCGGTCGCACTCGCTGAGCCGAATTGCGAATGATATTGAGGTGACCGACATGGAACATGTCGTAGGCACCGGGGACATAGCCGACGCGGGTCATGATTTTCCCTCTGTGGTAGCTGCGGCGAGCCGGGTCTCCCGGTCGTAGGTCGTGAATTCGCGATACCAGAGCAGCAGCGATCCGCCGAGAAGCAGGGCGTTGCCGGCGAACAGGAAGGTATAGACGCCCACGAACACATCCCGTGAGAAGAACAGGAAGAAGGCGAGGCACAGGAATCCGTAGTCCTGCGGAAGCACCAGCAGCGAGCGGAGGAGGGAGGCCTTGTGCTCCTGCGCGTTGGGCGTCAGCAGGCTGTCGATTTTGCGCTTGCGCAGCTCGCCGACCAGCATGATGCCGAAGAACCAGACGGCGATGACGGCCATGTATCCGGCGGGGATCAGTAGCCAGCCAGCCGAGGAGAAGTGAAAGCTGCGATAGAAGCAGATCAGGACGGCCAGGTGCAGGCAGGAGAGCTTGGCAGAGTCGACCATGTGGTCGAGCCACTCCCCCGACAGCGAACCGCCGCCGCGCAGCCGGGCCAATTGTCCGTCGGCGGAATCCAGCGCGTAGCCCAGGATGAGAGCGAACGCGACGATGAGCGCGTAGGGCAGGGTCGGCTTGCCGAGCGCGAGGACGATGATGCCCGCGAAGCTGAACGCACCGCTGATCATGGTGACGCCGTTGGGGGTCAGCCCGAGCCGATACGCGCCTGCGGCGAGCAGCCGTCCCAGCCGTCGGTTGATGAACCGCGAGTAGGCGGGCGCCCCTTTGGACGTCTTCTGCTTGGAGGCCAGAAATTGGACGGTCGCCCAGTAGCCGGGCTTCGCGTCCGGGGCGGGCGCCTTGGGTGGGCTCTGCATATCGATTGCCACTATTCAATCCGTCCTCGACCGAGTAGAGAACGTGCCGGACGCCGTTGGAGGCACTTGAGATGGTGCGCAAGCTGGTCTCGTAGCGCTGGACGCTGAAGCGCTCCCTGGCGTCAGCCCTTCCAGTATTCGCCAGCTGCCTGGAAAGTTCCTCGTCGTCGACCAGGCTGTCGACGGCGGCAGCCAGGGCGGCGGGGTCGTCGGGGGCGACCAGCAAGCCGTTCTGGTCGATCGTGGACGATCTCCGCCAGTCCCTGGACGCGCGAGGCGACCACCGGCCGTGCCGGCCAGCATGGCCTCAACGGCGACGTTGCCGAACGGCTCCTGGCGACTCGGCACCATGCAGATATCGGCGCGTTCGAGGAATCCCTTGACGTCCGGGTGAAATCCTTGGAAACGGACCCTGTCCTGCATGCCTGCGCTCACGCACCTGGTCTGCGCAGCTGCTCGGCATACCACTCGTATCCGGTGAAGACGTCACCGACCAGATCCAGCTCGACGTCGGCTCCCCCGCTGACCAGATCCGCCATCGCGCTGACCGCGACATCGGTTCCCTTGCGCGGACTCAATCGTCCGACCAGCAGCAGCTGCAGCGGGCCACCGTTGCGGTCTTCCAGCGAGGGCACCCCTGGGTCGTCGACGCCGTTGTAGATGATCTCGATCCGCCCGGCCAGCCTCGGCACGTCGCGGATCAGGCTCTGCCGGGTCGCTTCGCTGTTAACGATGACCGTGTCGGCAAGCAGCAGCGGCAGAGTCAGCCCCCGGCGCACGGTTTTGGGCAGGGTGTCTTCCGCCTCGTGGACGTGCACCACGCAGGCGATGCCGGCCAGCCGGGCGGCAGCGATCCAGGCGGGACACGTCAAGGTGTTGACGTAGAGCTTCTCGGCGTCTGCCGAGCGCAGGAATTGCACCATCCGCCGCAACGCGAACGGCATCCCTGCCACCAGCGTGAGCAGGCCTTTCGGCGTCAGCAGGCTGCGGCGCAGCACGGGCACCGCCATCGTGGACGTCTCAGCACCCTCGTCGCGGAGGGCGGTGAGCAGCAAACCCGGGCCGGGCACGCTCACCACCGGCGAGAGCCCACCCTTGCCGGCTGCGACGACCGACAGCAGAAACATCCGATCGGAGCCGTACAACTCGGTGAAGGGATGCACCATCACAAGCCGCGAGCCCTTGCTAGGCATCCGGGTCAGCATCCGAGTCACCAGTTCCCATCGGACGCGCCCCCACCTGCGTAAGTCCCGCTCGCTGCCTACTAGCCCGCTGACTCGAGAATCAGCCGAAATCTGCCGAATCACTCCCCGGTGACAGCCTCTCGAACAGGTAACCAGGAAGGGGATCGCTGGCGACTATCCGACACTCAAGATCCGCGGAGAGGGCCCGATACGGGTTGGGAAGCACGTCCCTGGGACGCGACACACAACAAGTTCATACCTCACTATCCGTAACATTGAGGTTCCGTTCGGGCACGCTTGGTATTGGCATGCACCACAACGACTCGGATGGTGAGGGCCAATCAAGGCTCCGCGCCGGACTGAAAGCCCACGCGTAATGAGTCCGGAGCGCTGAAGGAGAGACGCTGATGAAGGTGGCCATGGTGGGCACGCGGGGTGTGCCCGCGCGCTACGGAGGCTTCGAGACCGCGGTGGAAGAGGTTGGCCGCCGGCTCGTCGAGCGCGGCCACGACGTCGTCGTCTACTGCCGGCAGCCGGGCGCCGAGGCCTTCGAGGGCATGCAGCGCGTTGTGCTACCCGCCGTCCGCCATCGGGTACTGGAGACGCTGAGCCACTCCTTCCTCAGCAGCCTGCACGCCGCCAAGAGTCGCCCTGATGTCGCATTTTTGTTCAATGCGGCAAACAGCCCGGTGCTGCCGATCCTGCACGCCGCGCACATTCCGGTTGCTGTCCACGTCGACGGCTTGGAATGGAAGCGCAGCAAATGGTCGGGCACCGGCCGCAAGTACTACCTCGCCGCCGAAGGCCTGTCAGTCGCCTGGGCTGACGCGCTCATCGCTGACGCCAAAGGGATCGCCGACTACTACGAGGCCAAATTCGCCACGGGGACGGAGCTCATCGCCTACGGGGCTCCGCAGCTCCCGGCGGCGGACGAGGCCGCGCTCATCGAGCAGGGGCTGACCCCGCACGGCTACCACCTGGTCGTGGCCCGCACCGAGCCCGAGAACCACGTGGACCTGATCGTCGAGGCCTACCGAGCGAGCAAAGCGTCGCTTCCCCTCGTCGTAGTCGGTGGCGTTGTGTACGAAACCGACTATCAGCGCCGGCTGTCTGAAGCCATGGCGAGTGACCCCCGGATCCGGAGTCTCGGCACGGTGCACGACCAGGACTTCCTGAACAGCCTCTATGCCGGCGCCTACACCTATATGCACGGCCACAGCGTCGGCGGCACCAATCCGTCGCTGCTGCGTGCCATGGGTGCCGGGACCAGCGTGGTGGCCATGCGCAACGTGTTCAATCACGAGGTACTGGGCGGCTCCGGCTTCCTCTTCCAGGACGCTGCTGAGCTCAAGACGATCATCGAAGAGCTGGAAGCCAATCCTGCCCAGGTCGAGGCCAGTGGGATCGCCGCCCGCACCCGCTCACTGACCTACGACTGGGACCTAGTCGCCGATCAGTACGAGGACCTCTGCTTCCGGCTCTTCAAAGGCGAGGTCCGGCGCCGGACGCCGCTTCGCCGTGCGCTGGCTCAGGCCAAGTCACCCGAGCCCGTCGCGCCGCCCAAGCTCCTGCGCCAGCATCTGCCGGAGCATCGGGAGCCCGAGGCAGCACCGCTGCGCCAGGTTGTCTAGTACGGCTTAGTCCTGCTCGCTAGTCGGGCTCCTGAGTACGGGTGGCTGCTGATCCCTTGCCGGGCTCACTAAGCCTGGTCCGGCCGGACCGCCTCGGTGTGCAGCGCCCCCTGGGCCGCGCCTGACCCGGCCAGTCCCCCGCCGCTGCCGCGCAGCACGAAGGCGACACCGACGGCGATGGTGGCTCCAAGAAGAGGTCCGGCGACGTAGACCCAATACGCACCGAAATTGGCGCTGATCGCGTCAGGGCCGAACGTGCGGGCTGGGTTCATCGACGCGCCTGAGATCGGGCTGCCCCACAAGCCGGCGAGCGCGATATAGCCGCCGACGCCGAGGGCACCGATCACGCCCAGGTTCTGCGCGCCGGATGCGGTGCCGAGAATGACACTAACCAGGCCGAAGGTCAGCGCAGTCTCCATGACGAAGGCGTTGACATCACTGAATCCGCTGGCCGGATAGTTCGAACCGAATGATGACGAGACGTGGACCGTCGCCTGCAGGAACCAGGCGGCCAAACAGGCCCCGGCGAGCTGGGCGAGGATGTAGCCGGTGACTCGCTGGAGCGGGAAATCTCCGCGCAGCCAGAAGGCGAAGCTGACGGCCGGGTTCAAATGAGCGCCGGAGACCTTGCCCATGAAGAGAATGACGCCCAGCACCATCAGGGCGGGCGCCACCACGGCCGCAGTGCGGCTGATGGTGTTCGGGAAGGCCTGGCCCATCATCCCGCCCCCGGCGGCGACCATCACCAGGAAAAACGTGCCCAGGACCTCGGAAAACAGCCGACGCCATTCCTGGGATGGGTTGTCGAAGTCCCGGGCAGTTCGCTCGAAGCGAGCCGGAGCCGTCTCCAGCCACTTGCCTATCCCCTGCGGGGCGACGTTCTGCGTTGGTGCTGCTGCGCTAGCCATAGAGGCAATCTGGCCAGTGCGTTCACGCCCGCGCATCATCCCAAGCGCATGAAACGCGCGGGAAACGGCCAGCCAACGCACACTAAACGACACGAAATAGTGGCCGGCTCAGGTGCCCTTCTTGCTCGCGGGTCGCTTGGCCCGGCTCGGCTGTACGCGCATTGGCTCGCCCGGCATTTTCGGAAATTGCGGTGGATACGGCGCGTCCTTGAGGCCCCGATCGCGCTCGTCGCGCTCAGCGAGCTCGAGCAAGGGCTCCAGTGAACCGACCGTCGCCGGGTCGTCGATGCCGGCATGCAGATCGCCCAGTGCGGCGAACCGGGCGGGCATCGTGGCAATGGTGAAGTCTTCGATTTCGACGTCAGGCAGCTCGTCCCAGGTCACTGGCGCGGAGACGGTCGCGGTGGGCCGGGCCCTCACGCTGTAGGCCGAAGCGATGGTCTGGTCGCGCGCCATCCGGTTGTAGTCAACGAAGACCCGTTCGCCGCGTTCTTCCTTCCACCAGGCGGTGGTGGCCAGATCTGGTCGGCGCTGCTCGACCGCCCGCCCAAGGGCCAGCGCAGCACGCCGGGCCTGTGTGAACGTGTGCTCCGGCGGCACCCGGACATAGATGTGAATCCCCTTGCTACCGCTCGTCTTTGGCCACCCAACCAATCCGAGCTCGGCCAGTACTGCATTCACCTCAAGGGCGGTCTCGACGACGTGCGACCAGCCGGTGCCGGGCTGCGGATCAAGGTCGAAACGGAGCTCGTCAGGAAATTCGGTTGCGGCGCGGCGGCTCGGCCAGGGGTGGAAGTCCAGGGTGCCGAGGTTGGTCGCCCACACGGCGGCGGCGGAGTGAGTCACGCACAGCTCGTCGGCGTGGCGGCCGCTGGGGAATTCCACCCGGGCCGTCTCGATCCAGTCCGGTCGTTTGGACGGCACCCGCTTCTGATAAATCGGGGCCGCGTCAGCGCCGTCCGGATGGCGCTTGAGTACGCAAGGGCGCTCGAACAGGGCGCGCACCAGCCCCTCGGCCACCGCCATCACGTACTCGACCAGGTGCAGCTTCGTCTCGCCGCGGGCAGTGAAATACACCTTGTCGGGATTGGTGACCCGCACCTGGATGCCCTCGACGTCAACGTCGACGAAAGGAGACGCCATCAGCGGTCAGCTGGGTTCTGCGGGTTGGTCGGCGGGTTGGTCGGCGGGTGTGTCAGCGGCCGGCACCGCCCTACGGGCCAACGCATAGCTGGTGGCGAGGGCTGCGGCAAAGAGCGGCCAGCCCATCGCGAGCTGCACCACGGCAAGCCAACCGGCGTGATGCGCAAGGTAGAGCAGTCCTTGGACGACGGCTCGCAGCAGGAAGACCGAACCCCAGACGATCGTCGCCAGATCCATCGCCCGCAGCAGCTTGGGATTGCTGCGCCAGCCCGCGAAGCGGGGGTCGAGTGCGGCCATGGCGTAGCCGATCAACGGTCGGCGCACCACGAGAGAGACGGCGGCGGCGATCGCGAGCACCGCCTGATACAGGATTCCTGGAAGGAAGAACCCCTCGGCGCTGTGTGTCCGGGAGGCCACGAATGCGGCGATGCCGATACCGATGAACCCGGCGACGGCCTGCTGAACCGGCTCCCGGCGAACCAGCCGGATGGTCAGCAGCACGACGCCGAATCCGAGTGCTGCGTAGATCGCGGGGGTCAGGCCGCTCGCGGCGTTAACGATCACGAAGACGACGGCGGGGATCCCCGTGTCGAGCAGCCCGCGAGGGCCACCGATGGCGTCAGCCAGCAAGGTAGAACGAACTCCAGCCTCACCGCTGGCGTGGCCGCCCGATTGGCCGGAGTCGGCCTCGCCGGGCGCGGCAGCCGCTGGGGAGTCCGGCCGGGCGACGGCATCCGTGCCCTCCGCCGGACCACCGGTCATGCGGGCGCTGCTCCCTCGCAGATCAATTCGTAGCGAGGATTGAAGATGGTCTGGCGGTGCTCTTGCATCGTGAGGCGCCCGCTGAGCTTGATGGAGCGGCCGGCCTCGATGCCGGGGATGCGCCGCCGACCCAGGAAGATTGCCACCACACTGCCGGAGCCGTCGTAGACCTCGGCCTCCAGGCTGGGAGAACCCGCCATGGTCTTGAGGGTGACAGATCGGATGGTTCCCGCGACACACACGCTGTCACGCTCGCGGCACGCCGACACCTTTTCCGCACCGACGACCTCGACCTGGTGCTGCAACTCCTGCGCCTCGAGCTCGGTCTCGTCGGCAGTCAGCCGGGTAATACGCCGGCGTAACCAGTTCTCTTTCGACACCGCCGCACCTCCTACTGACTTAACGCAAGGTCGGGGCCAAGTGTGCCCCTTGCGGCCCGTTCGTGTCGCACGGATGTCGTGATTGTGACGGGAACTACCGAGTCTCGGTGATGGTGGGTCCCGGATCGAGCTGCTCGAGGGTCGGCGCCTGGTTGTTCGCCTCGGCGGCCGCCATCTGCTGGGCGATCTGCTCCTGGGCCATCTCGACCGCCTCCGGCGGCAGCCGCAGCGGCAGCGGATCGCGGATCGGCATGGCTTCGACGCCGCGTACGACGACGGTGCCGCGCAGGGCGAAGACCAGCCTTTCTGCAGCGCCGCCGTCAACGGCTGCAGGCCCCGAGAGCAAGCCACGAAGGAACCACCGGGGTCGGTCGACGCCGACAAAGCGGGCGGGGGCAAAGGGCACGCCGGGGTCACCGGTAGGCACCGAGGCCACCAGCTCGGTGCCGAAAGGACCGTCGATCTCCTCCGCCGATCCTCCGGTACCGTTCAACGACTCCGCGATCTCAGCTCGGATCTCCGCCCAGATTCCGCTGCTCTTGGGAGCCGCGAAAACGCCGAGCTGCATCATGCTCTCGCCGTCGGCGAGCACGAGCTGTGTCGGCTCGCCCGTGGCCTCATCCATGTCCAGCCGCACCTCGACACCGTCCACCATCGGGACCTTCAGCGAGCCCAGATCGATACGCGGGATCTCATCGTTCGGGGCGTCGCCGCTGTCGTACGGACCGCCGGAAAGGTCGACGATGCCCGAGGTCAGGTCATTGGTGGCAGGCGAGTCGTCGTCAGCGGCAGCTGGCATGTCGACACTGCCGACACTGTCGTCAGGGGCTGCGTCGACGACATCGACGACGTCATCGGCATCAGCCTCAAGATCAACCTGATCAGCCTGGTCGCTCTTTCCCTTACGCCGAAACACCGTTTTCCCCCTTGGACTCACCGAAACCGCCGGTCGACCCGAAGCCCCCCGAAGCGCGTACCGAATCGGGAAGTTCGTCCACTTCGGTGAATATCGCCGTCTCGACGGCCTGTATGACCAACTGGGCGATGCGATCTCCACGCCGGAGACGAAGCGTCTCGCGCGGATCGGTGTTGATCAGCACCACCTTGATCTCACCTCGATAGCCACTGTCGATCGTTCCTGGCGAATTGACAAGCGCGGCGCCGTGCCTGGCAGCCAGTCCGCTGCGCGGGTGGACGAACGCCGCGTATCCCTCCGGCAAGGCCAGCGCGATGCCGGTCGGGAGCACCGCGCGCTCACCCGGAGCCAGTTCGACATCGACGGCGGTCACCAGGTCAGCGCCCGCGTCGCCCGGTTGCGCGTACGCAGGCAGTGGCAGTTGCCCATCCAATCGCTGGACCTGCACGTCAAGGCTCATGACCGCGAACGCTACTCAGGTGGACGTCTCAACTGCGCCCGTCGATACGGGAAAGTAGTAATACCGAGACAGGTGGGTACGGGGCTGGCATGGCAAACGTGGTGGACAAGGTCGGCTGGAAGCTCGTCAGCGGGGTCACCGCGACGGCGGCGGCCAACGTCACCCGAAAGACCGCGGCCAAAGCGTTCACCAGGAGCACGGGTGAGGCTCCGCCGGAGCATGCCAGCTCACCGGCCGTCCCGCTGCGCAACGCCATCCTTTGGGCGGTGCTCTCCGCAGTGACCGTCCGACTGGTCAGGCTGCTGGTGGAACGGACGGCAGCCGCTGCGTGGGTTCGGGCTCGCGGCGAACTCCCGCCAGGTTTCTCGCCTAATGAGACGGATAGCTGAGACGATCTGCCCGTGGCATCACAGGGCAATCCAAGTAACGCGGTGGAGACGATCGGTTACGCCGGAGTTTCGGGACTCGCAGATCGGCTCGCCGGCGGCGATGTGTCGTCGGCAGCGATCGTGGAAGACCTGCTCACCCGGATCGAGCGGCTCGACCCTCTCCTGCACTCGTTTCACGAGGTGCGCGTCGAGGCGGTACGGGCTGAAGCCGCACTGGCGGACCACGCCCGAGCTGCCGGCGACGAGCGTCCGTTGTTGGGGGTGCCGGTCGCCGTCAAGAACAGCATCGCCGTAGCGGGCCTGGTCACCGGGCAAGGCACCCCATCAGCCGAGCCGCCTGCCGCCCGTAACTGCGATCTGGTGAACGCCCTGCGATCGGCCGGGTGCCTCGTGATTGGCACCACGACCATGCCTGAGCTAGCGCTTCACCCGTACGGCCCGGCGCGTAATCCGTGGGATGTCAGCCGTACGGCGGGCGGCTCGTCGAGTGGCTCAGCTGCCGCCGTCGCTGCCGGGTTGATCCCGGCGGCGACGGCGAGTGATGGCGGTGGCTCGATCCGGCTGCCGGCCGCCTCCTGCGGGCTGTTCGGCCTCAAACCCACCCCCGGGCTGCTTCCGGAAGGCCCCGAACGGGCCGGTTGGTATGGATTGTCGGCCATCGGTTTCCTGACTCGCGGCGTCGCTGATACCGGACTGCTCTTCGACGCCGTGTGCGGCACGAAGATCTATGCGGCGGCCGCCGCGGCAGGACCGGTCGGCCCGCTGCGGATCGTCATGAGCCAGCAGCCGACGTTTCCAGTGCGGTTGGCTGAATCGTGCGAGATGGCTCTTGCCGAGACCGCTGAGCAGCTGGTGAAGCTCGGCCACAGCGTCGAGGACGTCGACCCCGAATACGGGCTGCTGGCACCGGCCTTCATCCCCAGGTATCTGCGCAGTGCCCGCGACGGCGCCGTGCGCCTCGTTGACCCCGGGTCGCTGGCTCCCGCGGCCCGGATTCCCGCCTGGCTCGGGCAGCTGGTCTCGCCGGAGCGGGTGGCCGCCTCTCGCAGCTACGGCGAGAAGTGGACCGCCGCCGTGACGGAGCGCGTCTTCGGTACGGCGGACGTGCTGATGACCCCGGTGCTGCCGACCCCGGCCGACATCGCCACGCATTTCCACCCCGGCCGGCCGCTGCGGACCGCGCTGCGCTCCTCGATGCGCAGCGCCTACACCACCGCATGGAACGTCGCAGGATTTCCGGCGGCCTCGGTGCCGGCCGGGTTCACCGCCGAGGGTCTTCCACTGGCGATCCAGCTGGTGGCGCTGCCGGGCAAGGAACGCACCCTGCTCGCTCTGGCCGGTCAGCTGCAGCGCGCTTCGGATTGGACCGAGAGGCGGCCACAGATATGAGCTCAGACACCAGCTCAGACGTCAGCGCTTCGAGCCCTGGCCCGTCAACGACGACCTCAGAGCGCTCCACCTTCGACTCGCTGAACCCGACGACCGGACAGGTGCTGGCCAGCTATCCCATCCAGCAGCAACAGGCAGTCGAGCAGGCAGTGAGCCGGGCTCGCGAAGCTTCACAATGGTGGGCCCAGCTTGGCTTCGCCGGCCGTCGCAGCCGGCTGTCAGCCTGGCGACGGCTGCTGGCCAACCGGGCCGACGAGCTGGCCGAGCTCGTCGCCACTGAGACCGGCAAGCCCAAAGCCGACGCCGTGCTCGAGATCCTGCTGGCCATCGATCACCTGGCCTGGGCGACGAAATCAGCGGGGCGGGTGCTAGGCCCGCGCAAGGTCGGCACCGGTCTGCTGGCGGCCAACCAGGCGGCGACGTTGGAATACCCGCCGTTGGGCGTCATCGGAGTCATCGGTCCCTGGAATTATCCGGTCTTCACGCCGATCGGTTCGATTGCGTACGCCTTGGCCGCGGGTAACGCCGTGGTCTTCAAACCCAGCGAGTACACGCCGGGGGTGGGCGTATGGCTGGCGAATAGTTTCGCGACGGCGGTCACGGGTCCCCCGGTCCTGCAAACCATTACCGGGCTCGGCGAGACGGGTGCGGCGCTGTGCAGGAGCCGGGTCGACAAGGTCGCCTTCACCGGCAGCTCGGCCACCGGCCGCAAGGTGATGGGCGCGTGCGCCGAGAACCTCACGCCGGTGCTGATGGAGTGTGGCGGCAAGGACGCGCTCATCGTGGACGACGACGCGGACGTCGGTGCCGCCGCCGACGCCGCCCTCTGGGGCGCGATGAGCAACGCGGGCCAGACCTGCATCGGCATCGAGCGGGTCATCGTGACTGATCGCAACTACGAGGCCTTCGTGCGCGAAGTGACGACGCGTGCCCGCACCGTGCAAGCCGGCGTCTCATACGGGCCGATCACCATGCCGTCTCAAATCACCATCATCGAGAGCCACATCAATGCTGCCCTGGACGCCGGCGGCCGGGCGGTCGTCGGTGGGCGCGGCAGCGTGCACCCACCTTTCGTGGATCCGGTCGTGCTGGTCGATGTCCCCAGCGACAACCCCGCCAACACGCAGGAGACGTTCGGGCCAACCTTGACCATCACCCGCGTCCGCGACGGCGATGAGGCGATCGAGCTCGCCAATTCCACCGGCTACGGACTGGCCGGCGCCGTCTTCGGTGAAGCGCGCGCCATGGAGCTGGCTCGCCGCATGCGCAGCGGAATGACCTCGATCAACTCCGTAATCGCGTTCGCCTCGGTGCCGCAGCTGCCCTTCGGTGGGGTGGGCGAATCGGGCTTCGGGCGTATCCACGGCGCAGATGGGCTTCGTGAATTCACCCGCGCCAAATCCATTACGCGCCAACGGTTCGCGCTGCCGGTGCCGCTGATGTCGTTCCGCCGGCCGGCCGCCGCGACCGGGATGTTGCTCAAAGCCATCAAGACTCAGTACGGCCACAGATAGGTCGGCCCGGTCAGCCAGGTCGGCCAGGTCGGCCAGGTCGGCGCCGCTACAGGCAGGATGGTCGAGTGGCCCTCTACGCACTCGGTGACCGGACTCCGACCATCGATCCCACCGCATTCGTCCACCCCGACGCAGTCCTGATCGGCTCCGTCGTCATCGGCCCCGAGTCGAGCGTGTGGCCCACCGCGGTGCTTCGCGGCGATCACGGCGACATCACCATCGGAGCGCGGACGTCCATCCAGGACGGCACCGTCATCCACTGCACGCCGGAGTGTCCGACAATCGTCGGCGACGACTGCGTGGTCGGTCACCTGGTGCACCTCGAGGGATGCACCATCGAAAACTTTGCGCTGGTCGGGAGCGGCTCTACCGTGCTGCACAACGCGGTCGTGCGTACCGGCGGCCTGGTCGGAGCTGGAGCCCTGGTGCCCGGCGGAATGGAGGTACCGAGCTGGGCGCAGGCGCTCGGGGTGCCGGCCAAGATCCGTCCCGACAGCGTGACCCCGATCATGATCAGCCACGGCCGCGACGCATACGTGTTCAACGCCAGCTGGTATCGCCAGGAGCTCCGCCGGATCGACTGACGTCTCGCCCCTCGACGCGTGGAGCCATGGCCTCGTGGCGCCAGAACGCCACTGGACTATGGCGCCGCGAGGAGTGGGGGGGCGGCGGCCAGGGGTCAGTCGCGGTCGGCGCGCGGGTTTTCGCCGAGCAGCGCGGTCAGCGGGCCGTGTAACGCCGGCGGCGCGGCGACGGTGAGCCGGTCTGACGGCGGCGCACCGTCGAGGCCGCTGACCACCAGGCCGGCCTCGCGGGCGATCAGGTAGCCGGCGGCGCCGTCCCAGGGCTGCAGCCCCTGTTCGAAGTACGCATCCAGGATTCCTTCAGCAGCCAGGCACAGATCGATCGCGGCAGAACCGAACCGGCGGATGTCGCGGACTCGCGGCAGCACCCGGCTCAGCACCTCAGCCTGCCGGCCCCGGCGATCGGAGGCGTAGCCGAAGCCGGTGCCCACCAGCGCTTGTTCGAGAGTCTCCGCGCTGGATCCGCGCATCCGGACACCGCTGCGGCTCGCCCCGCCACCGGTCTGCGCGATCCACGTCATCGCCAGCACCGGAGCGTGCACGACGCCCACCAGTGAGCGGTCGGGCTCGTCAGCCACCTCGCGTACGGCCACGGACACTGACCAGAACGGCACGCCATAGAGGTAATTCACGGTGCCATCAAGCGGATCGACGACCCACTCCAAGCCGGTGGTGGATGGTCGCGAGGACCCTTCCTCGGCGAGCAGCCCGTCTCCGGGACAGAGCTCGTCGAGGCGCCCGACGATCAGCTCTTCCGACGCTCGATCCATCGCCGTCACGACATCGGTGGGCGTCGACTTGGTGTCGGCAACACGCACCCCGGCCTGTCCCTTCGCCAGCAACGCACCGGCCTCGGTGGCCAGCCGTAGCGCGATCTCTTGGAGCCGGTCCAGATCGCGGCCGGCGCTCACTTCTCGAGCAGCGAGCGAAGGACGAAGGGCAGGATCCCACCGTGACGGAAATACTCAGCCTCGCCAGGAGTATCGATGCGCACCACGGCGTCGAAGGACTTGTCGCCCGCTTCGACCCGGACGGTCGGGGTCTGCTCGGTGACGGTGGCAAGCCCACGGATGGTGAACTCCTCCTCGCCGGTGAGGCCGAGCGATTCGCGCGTCTCCCCCGCGGGGAACTGCAGCGGGAGGACGCCCATCCCGATCAGGTTCGAACGGTGGATGCGCTCGTAGGACTCGGCGATGACCGCCCGTACTCCCAGCAGCGCGGTGCCCTTGGCTGCCCAGTCACGCGAGGATCCCGAGCCGTACTCCTTGCCGGCCAGCACCATGAGAGGTATCCCGTCGGCGGCGTACTGCTGCGCGGCGTCGTAAATCGACGTTTGCTCCCCGTCCGGCAGGTGGCGGGTGACGCCACCTTCAGTACCGGGCGCCAGCTGGTTGCGGAGCCGGATGTTAGCGAAGGTGCCGCGGATCATCACCTCGTGATTGCCCCGCCGCGACCCGTAGGAGTTGAAGTCCTTGGAGTCGACACCGTGCTCGGACAGATACCGCCCGGCCGGTGAGTCCTTCTTGATCGAGCTCGCCGGGCTGATGTGGTCGGTGGTGACGCTGTCGCCCAGCAACGCGAGCACCCGGGCACCTTCGATGTCGGTGCGCGGAGCCGGCTCGCGGGCCATGCCTTCGAAATACGGAGGCTTGCGTACGTACGTCGAGGTGTCGTCCCAGGAGAAGGCGTCCGGCCCGGAGTCGCCGAGCGGCAGCCCCTGCCAGAGCTCGTCGCCGGCGAAGACGGCGGAGTAGTCACGGGTGAACATGTCCGACTGGATGGCGTCGCCGATGACGTCGGCGATCTCCTTCTCCGTCGGCCACAGCTCCGACAGATACACCGGCTTGCCATCGGTACCCGTGCCCAGCGGCTCGGTGGTGATGTCGACATCCATCGTGCCCGCCAGCGCGTAGGCGACGACGAGTGGCGGGGAGGCCAGGTAGTTCATCTTCACGTCGGGGTTGATCCGGCCCTCGAAATTGCGGTTGCCCGAGAGCACCGAGACCACCGCGAGGTCAGCTTCGCTGACGGCTGCCGAAATCTGCGGGAAGAGCGGACCGGAGTTGCCGATGCAGGTGGTGCAGCCGAAGCCGACCAGGTTGAAGCCGAGCTTGTCGAGGTAGGGCGTCAGGCCGCTGCGCTCGTAATAATCGACGACGACCTTGCTCCCGGGAGCAAGGGTGGTCTTGACCCACGGCTTGCGTTCCAGGCCCCGTTCGACGGCCTTCTTCGCCAGCAGCGCGGCTCCCACCATGACCTGCGGATTAGAGGTGTTGGTGCAGGAGGTGATGGCGGCGATCACGACGGCGCCGTGGTCGAGGACGAACCTGGAGCCGTCGTCCAGGGTGACCGTGATCTTGTTCGAGGCGCGGTCACCGACCTCGCCGACGTTGCTGCAGTCGACCGGGGCGTCGCCGGGCTTGTCGGCGAAGGCGGCTCCCGGGTCACTGGCGGGGAACGACTCCTGTGAGGCCTCGTCGACTCCCCCGTTTTCGTGGTGGTCGCCGGTGTAGTCGCGCAGCACCGTGCGGAATCCGGCCTTGGCCGAGTGCAGCGGCACCCGGTCCTGTGGCCGCTTGGGACCGGCCAGCGACGGCTCGATCGTGGAAAGGTCCAGCTCGAGGGTCTCGGAGTAGCGCGCCTCACGGCTGGGGTCGTGCCAGAGGCCCTGCTCCTTGGCGTACGCCTCGACGAGCGCGACCTGCTCGGCGGAACGGCCGGTGAAGCGCAGGTAGGAGAGCGTCTCCTCATCGATCGGGAAGATGGCGCAGGTGGAGCCGTACTCCGGGCTCATATTGCCGATGGTGGCCCGGTTGGCCAGCGGCACTTGCGCCACGCCCTCGCCGTAGAACTCCACGAAGGAACCCACGACGCCCTTGCGGCGCAGCATTTCGGTGACGGTCAGCACCAGATCGGTGGCGGTGGTGCCGGCCGGGCTCTCGCCGGTCAGCTTGAAGCCGACGACCTTGGGGATCAGCATGCTGACGGGCTGGCCGAGCATGGCGGCCTCGGCCTCGATTCCGCCGACACCCCAGCCGAGTACGCCCAAGCCGTTGACCATCGTGGTGTGGCTGTCGGTGCCCACCAGCGTGTCGGGGTAGGCCACCCCGTCATCGTTCACGAACACCACGCGGGCCAGATGCTCGATGTTGACCTGGTGCACGATCCCGGTGCCGGGCGGTACGACGGCGAAGTTGTCGAAGGCGCCCTGACCCCAGCGCAAGAATTGGTAGCGCTCACGGTTGCGCTCGTATTCGAGGGCGACGTTGCGATCGAACGAGTCGGCGGTGCCGAAGAAGTCGGCGATCACGCTGTGGTCGATGACCAGCTCGGCCGGCGCCAGCGGGTTGATCTTGGACGGATCCCCACCGAGGTCCTTCATCGCTTCACGCATCGCCGCGAGGTCGACGACGCAGGGAACGCCGGTGAAGTCCTGCATGATCACCCGCGAGGGGGTGAATTGGATCTCCTGGCTCGGCTCGGCGGAGGGGTCCCATTCGGCCAGCGCCCGGATGTGCGCCTCCGTGGTGTTAGCCCCGTCTTGGGTGCGAAGCAGATTCTCCAGCAGGACCTTGAGGCTGAAGGGCAGCGTGTCCGATCCGGGCACTGCATCGAGCCGGCGAATCGAATACGTCTTGTCGCCAACCTTCAACTCGCCCTGGCTGCGGAAACTGTCGTACGCCATCTACCCGACCTCCTCGTCACGCGCCCGCATCGGGCGCAACCTGATCCTTTCAAATCCAGGCCTCAGATCGGCGTCGCACCCTGCCCGAGATCCTTAGCTTTGCTAAAGATTACCACTCCCGGGCCTGCCCGTAGCGTCACGGCTATGCGAATCCTGGTCACCGGCGGCGCGGGCTTCATCGGCTCGCACATCGCCGCTGGGCTGTGCGACGCCGGCCACCAGGTGGTCGTACTGGACGCGCTGCTTCCCGAGGTCCACCCGGACGCCGATCCCCCGCTCGATCCGCGGGCCGGCTTCCTGCGCGCCGACGTGCGTGATTCACCAGCCCTACGCGAAATCTTCGAGACCCCCTTCGACGCCGTCTGCCACCAGGCGGCGATGGTGGGTCTCGGCGTCGACATGCAAGATCTCCCGGACTACGCCTCGCACAACGATCTCGGGACGGCCACCCTGCTGGCGGCCATGGCACGAGCCGGTGTCTCCCGATTGGTGCTGGCCTCCAGCATGGTCATCTACGGCGAAGGGCGCTATTCCTGCCCGGCGCACGGTGTGGTTCGACCCGGTCCCCGGCACGTAGTCGACCTCGAGGCCGGCCGCTTCGAGCCGCGCTGCCCCGAGTGCGCGGGCCCGCTCTCCCCCGAGTTGGTCGGCGAAGACGCGGCGGCTGATCCTCGAAACGCCTATGCGACGTCCAAGCTTGCGCAGGAGCACTTTTGCGCCGGCTGGGCCCGCGAGACCGGCGGCAGCGTCATCGCCCTGCGCTACCACAACGTCTACGGACCGGGGATGCCGCGCGACACCCCGTACGCGGGCGTGGCCGCCATCTTCCGGTCATCGATCGAAAGCGGCACAGCTCCGCAGGTCTTCGAAGACGGCGGGCAGCGGCGCGATTTCATCCATGTCCGCGACGTAGCGGCTGCCAACATTGCTGCTCTGGAACGGCTGGGCCGCAGCGAACCCACCGGCGGGTTGCGGCCGTACAACATCGGCAGCGGCACCCCGCACACCGTCGGGGAGATGGCGCAGGCCCTGTGCGCGGGTGCGGGAGGCGCCGCGAAAGCGCTGGCTCCCGTGGTGAATGGCCGCTACCGACTCGGAGACGTCCGGCACATCACGGCGGACTCGTCCCGGGCCCGGACGGAGCTGGCGTGGACTCCGCAGGTGGGTTTTCAGCAGGGGATGCAGCAGTTCGTGACCGACCCACTGCGTAGGCCAGCCGCCCGAGGTAGATGAGAAGCGAGGCCCCGAACAGGACCGCGACGACGAGCAGCCAATTGCCGAGGTAGCGATCCTCGTGCTGGCCGCTGGCCCGGAAGTAGGCGCCATCACTGCGCTTGAGGATCAGCGGATACCACATCAGCAGCAGCAGAATGCTGATGAGTGATGGGGCCCGTACATGATTGATGGCCGCCCGGCGCCAACGGCTGATGACGGGGCCCGGTTCGCGGCCGGCCACTGCCCGGATCAGGAGCTTGTCGAGCCCGGTGTAGAGGGGGAACGCGATGAGGTCGTGCGCGATGACAGCGGCGGCGAACCACACGACCAGCCGGACGGGAGTCGGCGCGTGCAGCCAGTGGAGCACCGCAAAGCCGGCCAGAGCGCCCATGGCCAGGATCAGCAACAGGTGAAAGGGACTAGCCCCGTATTTGGCCTTGAAGGAAGCGTAGGGGCGACGCGGCATCCCACTCATCCCGCTACACATCGAACGTCACCTTGCTCACCCATTTCGTGCAGTGCACCCCCGGGGCGGCGGGAATGATCATGCGGGCCGGGTAGCCGTGGTCGAGGGGAAGTTCGTGGCCGTCCACTTGCAGTGCGAGCAGCGTATGGGCAGCGCCGACCTGCCGGCGGGACAGTGAGACGTGGCGGTAGGCACCGCGCTTTTCCAGCGATTCGACGTAAGCGCCAACGGGATCGGTCATCCCGACGAGGCGGCCGAGCTCCCGCAGCGGGATCCCCGTCCACTTGCGCAACGAGGACCATCCTTCGACGCAGGCGATCGGCAGCGACGCGGTCACCTGCCGCATCCCCTGCAGCTGCGCCAGCGTCAGGTGCGTCGTGGTGACACCAACCAGTTCTAGGGCGTAGTCGTCGCCCACGCGTGGCACCGAAGCCGTCTTGGCGGTGCGGTTCACCGGGAAGGAAGGACTGCCCGGGCCGCCGCGGGGCGAGAGCAGCGCAAGGGGCCGCGCCGGCCCGCCAATGGTCTGACCGGCGTACAGGGTGACCGTGATCAGCGAGGTGCCGCCGACCAGACCCACCACGCCACGGCGGCTGATCGTGACCGGCCCGGGCGCGGGTGCGACCAGTTCGTCAGGGCCGTCCGCCGCTTTCTCGCGCTTTCGGACCGAACGCACGGCGAGGCGCACCTTGAGGCTGACATGCACCACGAACCCGGCGATGAAGACGAAGGCGCCGTAAAGATGGGCGGTGTAGAAGCTGAATCCGAACACGTAGTCGTTTTGGATGTTCAGCAGACCTGTGACCAGCTCGAAAAGGATCCCCCCGACCAGGGCGAGCAGCGATATCCGCTCCAGAGCCTCGGCCGGCGAACGTAGCGGCGGCCATTGAAACAGCTTCGGCAGCACCGACCAGAGCTTGCCGAGCACGATCGGTACCAGTGCGACGCCGATCGTCACGTGCAGCCCTTGATTAAGCCGGTAGAGCCAGGACGGCACCACCGGCCAGTCAAAGACGTAGAAGCGCAGCACACCCGCGTCGGGCGTCGAATCGTTGCCGGGCAGCCGCGGGTTGTAGGCCGCGTAGGACAGCAGGCCCGTCACGATGACGATGGTCAAAGCCGGCAGCAGGATCAGGCCCAGGGTCGAGGTCACCCGGCGGCTTCGCGCCGGGCTCTTCCAGAACGAGGCGCGGAACGGGCCGAGCGGCATCCCCCGGAGCCCGGCCCGCCCCGCGGTCTCGTGTGCGTCCGACGATGACGATGGGATTTCCTCGGTATTCACCACGGTCTCCTGTCGACATATCTCGGACGCTTAGCGGGTGGCCTGCTCAGCATTCCGCTGAGCGGGCCACCCGCCTTTCAGCCTTGGCTAGGTGCGGATTTCAGGCCTTGGCCTGAATGTGTGCCACACCAATCGGAATTGACGTGGTGAATGCGGTGACGCCGAAATACTTGTTGATGGCGCCGGCCGCGGTCGCCGTCAACGTCACCTTCGTACCGTCGAGCTTGGCGATCCCGTCAGCCCCGGGAGGAGTGACGACCAGATCGGTGCCGTTGAGGAAGAACAGCGGGATGCGGGCATTGTCCATCTGGACCACTTCGGCGGTCAGCATCGAGGTGCCGGGGTTGACGTCGAAGTTGTCGACAGTGAGCGTCTTCCCACCGGCGGTGAACGACAGACCCGAGCCGTCGTGATGGATGAGTCCGGTCACGTAAGGCGAGACCGCACCCTTCTTGTAGACCGTGACGTTGCCGCCGGTGATCGGGAAGTTCAAGGTAGCAGCACCGCCGGGCATGGTCAGCGTTCCCGTGCCGGTCGGTGCCGGTGTGACGTGAAGCGAAGCCAGGGTGGGCAGCAGCTTGGGGTCGAGGGTCACTGAAGTCTGGACTCCGGTGACAGTCAGGGGACCCAAGATCGGCTTGGTGTCAGCTGCGCTGGAGGCGGAGGCGCTGGGCTTGCTGCTGCTGGTGCTCGAGGAGCTGCTGCCGCAGGCCGAGACGCCGACGGCGAGGGCCCCGGCAACCAGAGTGGCGGCTATCGGACGGGCGGACCTGAGCATTGAATTTCTCCTTTTGCGAATGTGGAACCGGTGTCAGCTTCTGGCCCACCCAATGTGGGTTGTGGACCGCGAGCGGCTTGTACTAGGGCATTCGCAGGGGGTGACTCATCGGTTTCCCGTTGGACTGACGTTTTTTTCTGTTGGTGATTTCTGGACCGAAATATCACGGCGATGAGCACTACTAGGCCGGCGGCGGTATACGCCAACCTTCCGGCCAAGATCGAATTCTCATGCAGCAGCGCTGTGAAATACAGCGGATAGGGCGCCGTCGCGACGGCGAGCCATTCCAGCCGGCCGGTCAGCACCGCTGCGCAGACCAGCAGGATCGCGTACCAAGGCTGGGATGGAGTCGCCACCAGAAACGCCGCGCCCAGCACGGTCAGCGCGCCTTCGGACGGTGTCATGCGTTCACGAAGGCGCTGCGCGACCACCGCGGCAAGTGCCAACCCCATGACGCCGGCCGCGAGCAGCTTCGTCGCGCTATCTCCGAGACCGAGCATTCCCAGCAGCAGAAACCGGGTGCCCGAGTCGTAGTTCTCCTCGTGGAGGTAGCCAGGCAGGTAGCCCAGGACGTGCGTGCCCGCCGCAATCACATGGGGCAGGTAGCCCAGGACAAGGACCCCTGCGGCTCCTGCGACCAGCCGAAGCACACCTCGGCGGCCGCCGCCCCGCCGGAGCAGAGCCGGCAGCAAGAGGACCGGATAGAGCTTCACGGCGACCGCTAGACCCAGCAGCAAACCCGCCCGCCCACTGGCGCGTGGTTTCAGGGTGGCAAGTAGCAGAGCCCCCACACCGAAGACCGCAGCGAGGACGTCGACATGGGCGTCACCAGCGATGTCCAGGCCTGCCAGTGGCCCGAAGCTGTAATACGCGGCGCCCAGCGGATCACGGCCCGTCCGCTTGAGTCCGAAGGCGAGCAGGCCGGTCAGCGCGGCAGACAGGATGGCGGCGTCCAGCTGGAGCTTGTGATCGCGCGCCGGCCCGGGCAGCCAGTGAGCCAAGGTGAAATATCCCTCGGCGGCGGGCGGGTAGATGGTCCGCACGCCGGGACGGTTGATCCGGGTACAGGCGTGCTGGGGATTGGTGGCGTCAACCTTCTTGTGGAGCAGGACGCACGTCGCTGCCGAAGGCCAGAGCCAGGCGTCGCGGAAGCGCTGCAGCTGCGGAGCGTCAGGCGGGTAGCGGTAGGGGTCGACCCCGGCAGCCTGCAACCGGCCGTCCCACGCGTAGCGGTAAAGGTCGTCGCTGATCTGGGAACTACGGGTAAGGCTGGCGGCGGGCAAGGCGAGAACGCTGGCCACGATGAGTCCGGCCGCGAGCCGGCGGGGCCTGACCCATCGCAGCACCGTCGCCGCACTGACGGCGATTGCCTGCCACAGCAGGATGTCGGCCAGCAACCGGTAGCGACCAGGTCCTACTCCCCCGAGGCGTTCGGCGTGCAGTGCGATGAGCACGATCGCCACCAGCCCCGCCAGCGCCGCCGTAAAAGCGACGAAGGCGCGACGGGACGCAAGAACGCGGGGCGGCGCAGTCACCCGCAAGCCGGCAGGGCGAGATGATTCGGAGTACCCAGCGACGAAAGGGTGGCCGCGAAACGGCTGCGCGGGGCCAGGGTGGCTACCGCTTGCGCATCGCTGGCAGTATCGACGTCACGAAGGCATGGGAGCAGCGCTACCGACAGCCCATGGTCCTGGAGCCGGTCGTACTGGATCTGGCCGGTGGCCGAGCTCGACATCGGGACGCCGAGCAGCAGGCTGGCATCGGCCGCGTGCAAGCCCAGGGCCCACCAACCGCCATCGTCAGCCAGTCCGAGTACGGCATCGGATTCGGGCCGGCGTAGCACGTCGATGGCGTCGCTCAGCAGCCGGCCCGACAGCTGCGGCG
This sequence comes from uncultured Actinomycetota bacterium, assembly GCA_963839015.1. Lineage (GTDB taxonomy): Bacteria > Actinomycetota > Actinomycetes > Frankiales > Frankiaceae > DATAZK01. The sequence continues at coordinate 379,640 of CAWITL010000010.1, forward strand.
TGTCCATGCCCACCAGGAGTGCGCAGTCGGCGCCGGATCGCGGATGCCCGGGAAGGGGCGAGAGCGTGTCCTCGAAGGCCCCCGCGATGCGCGTACCGAGCCCTCCGGACCGCTGAGGGATAACCGCTATTCCCGCCGGTCCCTCGATCAATCCCGCAAGCCAACCCCCGGGACTACCCTCCAGCACCAGAACCGGTTCGATCGTCACCCCACGCCGGGACTGGCTCGCGACCGCCGAATACACGGCGGCCAGCGTGTCAGCGAGTGCAGCGCTGGCAAGTTCGGCAGCCTGCCCGGGTGTGAACGGCGGGCAGAGCCGGGTCTTGACCCGTCCGGCGACCGGTTCCTTGGCCAGCACCAGCAGCCGGCAGGTGACGCGGTCAGTGCGTGGGGTCAGATACCTCATGCTGGGTATTCGCAGCGGAAGCCAGAACGGCTCGCATGTCGTGCACGGCTCGCACGGTTCCCTTCACCGTGCCGGTGACCTTGGAACGTCCCGTGCGGGGAAAATAGTCGACCGGCACCTCCTCGATCCGCCATCCAGCAACGCTCGCCCGCACGACCATTTCCAGCGGATAGCCGAACCGACGGTCCACGATCCCGAGCGCCAGCAGGTCGGAGCGGCGAGCGGCGCGCATCGGACCCAGGTCCGTCAGCCGCAGCGCGCCGGGACCCCGTGACTGGCTTGATCGTCCAAGCCGGCGTACCAACTCCTTGTTCGCCAGCCGGGCGTGCAACGGCCAGGCCCGCCAGCTGACCGGCTTTCTGCTGCCGAGCACCAGATCGGAGGTCCCGGCGAGCACCGGGTCTGCCACCCTGGGAAGCTGCTGGAGATCAAGGCTGGCGTCGGCGTCACAAATGCACACCACGTCAGCGGTCGCCGCCTCCAGGCCGGCCGCCACGGCAGCTCCGAACCCGCGTTGGGCTACCTCGACGACGAGGGCGCCGCTGTCACGGGCGATCTGCACGCTGCCATCCGTCGAGCCGTTGTCCGCGACGATCGCCCGGTATCCGGGCGGCAGCCGGGACAGGACCCACGGCAGAGCGCCCGCCTCGTCAAGGCAGGGCAGGACGACGTCGACAACCATGCCTGCAATCCTGCGCCGCGCAGCCGCCCTTCGCCTCCCGTTCACCTGCCGTCCGCCCGGTGTCCCCTAGTGTCGGGGCAATGAGTGACACCCGGTGGCTGCCAATGACCGGCGCCGAAAACGTCCGCGATCTCGGTGGCCTGCCCCTCGTCGACGGCGGTTCCACTCGCCCTGGCGTCTTCTTTCGCGGCGATACGTTGCAGGAGCTCACCGCTGAGGATGTCGAGCTGCTTCGCGAGCTCGGCTTGCGCACGATCATCGACCTCCGTACCCCGATGGAAGCCGATCGTGAAGGTCGCGGCCCGCTGGCCGACGAGCCGATTGAATACGCCAACCTGCCGTTCATGCCCGATGAGCTCCTGGTACCGGGCCACGATGCAGCGCGTGACCTGGTGGTCGCCGAACGGCGGGAGAGCGATCGGGTGCAGCACTACCTGAACTATCTGCGCTACGCCGGCGACCGCGTTGTGGGAGCGGTTCGCCTGATGGCCTCGCCCGACGGACCTCCCGCGCTCTTTCACTGCGCCGCCGGAAAAGACCGGACCGGTGTGCTGGCAGCCCTCGTGCTGGACTCCGTGGGCGTCGAGCGCGAGGCAGTCGTGGCAGATTTTGCGCTCACCAACGAGCGCCTGGAGCGGGTCGCCACCAGGCTGCGTCGGATGCCCACCTACGCCAATTACACGGGCACCCTCAGCACCGGAGACATGTCGGCAGATCCGGTGACCATGGCCGATGTGCTCGCCACGCTGGACCGTGAAGAGGGCGGCGCTTCGGGATGGCTGCTCGCACACGGACTCGCCCAGACCGAACTGGACAACCTGCGGGCTGCTCTGACCGGGTGATCATCCCTCACCGCCGGCATGAGGGGCCCCACCGATGGGCACATAATCGCCGACGATGCTTCACTAGAGCAGCGCGCGTACGACTGATCGCAGAGCGCAACGATGCGATCTGTCGACCCGCCCAAGAGCCCCCACCGGCCGTGCCCCACCCCCGAGCGCACGGCCGGTGGGCCATTCAGCCCAGCGGGCTCCGGCTGGACTCCGGCTGCGGCTAGCGCCGTCCGAGCACCCGCCCAAGCTCCTGGCGGGCAATCGTGCGCAGGTGTACTTCGTCAGGACCGTCAGCCAGCCGCAGCGTGCGGGCATGTGCCCACATGGCGGCGAGTGGGAAGTCCTGGCTGACCCCGCCGCCGCCGTGCAGCTGGATCGCCCGGTCCAGCACATTCAAGGCGGCCCGCGGCGCGGCGACCTTGATCGCCGCGATCTCGGTGCGGGCGCCCTTGCTGCCGACGTTGTCGATCAGCCAGGCGGCCTTCAGCACCAGGAGCCGGGCCTGCTCGATCTCGAGTCGGGATTCCGCGATCTGGGCCTGCACCACCCCTTGATCTGACAACGGACCACCGAAGGCAACCCGCGAACCGGCCCGCGCCACCATCAGATCGATGGCCCGCTCGGCCATCCCGATGACGCGCATGCAGTGGTGAATGCGGCCCGGGCCCAGCCGGGCCTGGGCGATCATGAAGCCATCGCCGGGGCCGGCGATCAGATTGGACTCGGGCACCCGGACGTTCTCGAAGAGCACCTCGCAGTGGCTTTCGCGATCGTTGTAGCCATAAACCTCAAGATCACGGACGACGGTGACGCCTGGGGTGTCGCGAGGGATCAGCACCATCGACTGCTGGCGGTGCGGCGCGGCCGTCGGGTCGGTCTTACCCATCAGGATGAAGATGGCGCAGCGTTCACCACCGGCGCCCGACGTCCACCACTTGCGGCCGTTGATGACGTAATCGCTGCCGTCGCGTTCAATTCTGGTGCTGATGTTGGTCGCGTCCGAGCTGGCGACGTCCGGCTCGGTCATCGCGAAAGCGGATCGAATCACCCCATCCAGCAGCGGCGCCAGCCAGCGCTCCTTCTGCTCCGTGGTGCCGAACAGGTGCAGCACTTCCATGTTGCCGGTGTCGGGGGCAGCGCAGTTGATCGCCTCGGGCGCGAGCTCGACGCTGCGCCCGGTCAGCTCGGCCAGTGACGCGTAATCAAGCACGGTGAGTGGATGCCCCTGACCCGGCAGGAAGAGGTTCCACAGGCCGCGCTCACGCGCCTGCAGTTTCAGCTCATCCAAAATCGGTGGATACGCGTGGCTGGAGCGCGGTTGGGCGCGTAACCACGCCTCGAGCGCCGGCTCGGCGGGATAGATGGCGTCATCCATGAACGATTGCAAACGTCCCAGGTAATCCTCGGCGGCGCTGCTGAGGGCGAAGTCCATGGACCGGAACCTACTGCTCCCGGCCGAGGGGCGAGTACGGTCGGCACCCGTGGACTCTCGTGACGCGTCAGCGGGTCGGCCGGTGCCTGGCAGCCGGGTTGCCCTCATCACCGGGGGCGCCGGCGGACTCGGGGCCGCAGTCGCGCGGGCGTGTGCCAAGCGCGGCGACAAGGTGGTCATCGCCGACGTCGAGGAAGCTGCCGGGCGGCTGACCGCGTCCGAGGTCGGCGGCCTTTTTGTCGCCACCGATGTACGCGATCCGGCGGCTTCGGTGGCCGCAGTCGCCGCCGCGGAAGAGGCCTATGGTCGCGTGGACCTGGTCATGCTCAACGCTGGGATCGGGGTGCTGGAAGGCGCCGTTGAGGAGACACCCGCCTCGGCGTATCGAAACATGATTGCCATCAACATCGATGGAGTGTTCTTCGGCCTGCAGGCCGCGGTGCCAGCACTGCGGCGCTCCGGTGGCGGGTCGATAGTCGCGACCGCCAGCCTGGCCGGACTGGTAGCGACGCCGCCAACCCCGATCTACGCGCTCACCAAGCATGCCGTCGTAGGCCTGGTGCGAAGTGCGGCCATACCCCTGGCGTCCGAGGGGATCACGCTGGCGGCGATCGCTCCGGGCTTTGCCGATACGGCGATCATCGCTGCCGAGCTCGAGAAGTTCAGGGCTGTGAACTTCCCGCTGCTGACCGCCGATGAGGTGGCCGCGGTGACCTTGTCGGCTTTTGACGGACCCCCGGGGGCGATCTGGCCGATCCAGCCCGGACGGGAGTCCGAGCCATACGCGTTTCGCGGCGTTCCTGGACCACGCGCCGAGGGGTTTACCGGCCAATTCCCAGAGGGGTTGTTTCAGTGACCGACACTGCTCCGACCGACGCTCCCCGGTCTGAGGCTCCAGCCGAAGCCGACCCCCGTCGCGGTGCGCCGCCGCAGATCGTGGGGCCCTACCTGGCCCGGGTGCTGGAGAACCCGGCCTGGAACGAGTGCACCGTCGAGCTGATCGCGGGGGGCAAGAGCAACCTCACGTATGCCATCGCCAGCCCGGCAGGTGAGGTGGTGCTGCGCCGGCCTCCTTTGACCGCTGTCCTGCCGACCGCTCACGACATGGTCCGCGAACACCGGGTGCTGGCGGCCCTGGCCGGCACCGACGTACCGGTCCCCGCCGTCTTTCACCTGTGCACCGACGTCGATGTGGTGGGGGCGCCGTTCTATGTGATGGACCGGGTCCACGGGCTGGTGATCCGCGACACCGTGCCTGCGGGCTACGCCGACTCGTCCGCGGAGAAGTCGCGGATCGCCGACGCCCTGGTCGAGACTCTGGTCGCCATCCACGGGGTACCAACAACGGGCGCCCTTGAGGGCTACGGCAGGCCTGCCGGCTACCTGGCGCGCCAGATCCGGCGCTGGACCGGGCAGTGGGAGGCCACCAAGTCGGCAGTGGCCGCAGCTGACCCGGCGTTGCTCGACGACCTGGACGCCCTGGCCGCCGATCTCTCGGCCCACCTGCCCGACCAACGCGAGACGACCCTCGTCCACGGTGACTACCGGCTCGACAACACGATGCTCGACCCGGCCGATCCGGGTCGGGTGGTCGCTGTCCTGGACTGGGAACTGTCGACGCTCGGCGACCCCCTCGCCGACGTCGGGCTGCTCGGGGTCTACTGGGGCACCCCGACCACGGCGGACTCGGCCGAAGTCGCCAACCAAATCACCTCACGGGTGACAAGCGAGCCGGGATTTCCCATGCGGGACGAGGTCTTCGAGCGCTACGCGCAGCGCTCCGGGCGTGATCTGTCCGCCCTGCCCTGGTATCTGGCTTTCGGCTACTTCAAACTTGCCGTCATCGCCACCGGGATCGCAGCCCGGCATCAGGCGGGAGGCATGATCGGCGAGGGCTTTGATACGGCAGCAGCCTCGGTGCCGCCGCTGGTCACCAGCGGCCGGCAGATCCTGGCCGCCGGCCGGACTGGTTAATGTGCCCGCTTGGCTTCACGTCTGCTTAACCGCGGGTGTCACGCCTGATGGGATGGTCGGCGGGGATCTCAACCAGGACGATCGATACGCCGTCGGGGTCCTCCAGCCACATTTCCAGCAATCCCCAGGGCTCGAGCACCGGAGGGCGGCGGATGTCCGCGCCGAAGCCCCGTAGCCGCTCGTATTCGGCGAAGACGTCGCGCACCTGCAGCCACAGCCGGATCCCCGGGGTCGGCCGGGCGGACGCTTGGCCGGAGACTTCCAGGAACCCTCCGCCGGTGAAGTAGACGATGCCGGGGTGTTCAGGTGGGCCGAACTCGCGTGCCACCGCCAGTGCGAGCACCTCGCCGTAGAAATGTCGGGTCGCGGCCGGATCAGTGGGCGTGAGCAGCACCCGGCTGGTAAGGACCTCCACTGGTCAGCGCCGCCAGGTGTCGGAGCCGATCCGGATCCCCTTGCCGTACACGGTGATCCCGCCGGCGGAGACGGTGGCACCGCGCGCGAGGTCCTCCTCCCGGTCGACGCCGACGCGCTGGCCCGCCCCGATCACCACGTTCTTATCCAGGATGGCGCGCCGCACGACGGCTCCGGGACCGACGACCGCGCCATGGGCGATGACGCTGCCTTCGACCCACGAACCGTCGTGGACGCGTACTCCCGGCGAGAGCACGGAGCCCCGCACCTGTGAACCGCTGACGATCACTCCGGGGCTGATCAGCGAGTCGGGCACGGACCCGCCGTTGACCACCTTGGCGGGCGGCAGGATGCCGGGGTTGGTCAGGATCGGCCAGTCCCGGTTGTAGAGGCTGAAGATGGGCGAGACGGAGATCAGATCCTGGTGGGCGTCGTAGTAGGCGTCGAGCGTGCCCACGTCCCGCCAGTAGCCACGCTCCCGGTCGGACACCCCCGCCACGTCGTTGTCGCGGAAGTCGTAGACCTCTGCCAGACCCTGGGCCGTGAGCATGGGGACGATGTCGCCGCCCATGTCGTGGCGGGAGGCCTCGTCGGAGGAATCCTTGCGCAGCGCCTCGAGCAATACGTCGGTGGTGAAGACGTAATTGCCCATCGACGCAAAGACCTGCTCCGGTGCGTCCGGCAGTCCCGGCGGGTCGGACGGCTTTTCCAGGAATTCGGCGATCGTGCGCCCGTCGGCCGCGGTCGAGATGACGCCGAACTGGTCCGCCTCGGAACGCGGAATGCGGATGCCGGCGACGGTGACCCCGGCACCATTGCTGATGTGCTGCTCGACCATCTGCCGCGGATCCATCCGGTACACGTGGTCAGCTCCGAAAACCACGACGTAATCGGGATCCTCGTCGTACACGAGGTTCAGCGACTGGAAGATCGCATCGGCAGAGCCTGAATACCAACGGGGCCCGAGCCGCTGCTGCGCCGGCACGGAGGTCACGTAATTGCCGGTGAGAGTGGACAGCCGCCACGTGGTGGTGATGTGGCGGTCGAGGCTGTGGCTCTTGTACTGGGTGAGGACGCAGAGTTTGAGGTAGCCGCCGTTGACCAGGTTGGACAACACGAAGTCGACCAGCCGGTAGATACCGCCGAACGGGACCGCTGGTTTGGCGCGGTCGGCGGTCAGTGGGGCCAGCCGCTTGCCCTCACCGCCGGCCAGGACGATGCCGAGTACGCGCGGGGCCTTCACGCAGCGCAGCATAGGACGCCCGTGCCCGCACTTCACTACCGCTACGCGCCATAGGCTGCCCGCATGCGGATCGCGCTCCTGACTCGCGAGTACCCGCCGGACATTTACGGGGGTGCCGGGGTCCACGTCGAATACCTGGCCGCCGAACTCGCTCGCCTGGTCGAGGTCGACGTCCACTGTTTCGGCGCCCGACCGGCTCCCGGTGCGCGGGAGGCAGGAAAGCCACTGGTCCACGGGCATCCTTCCGCTGCTGAGCTGGACGCGGCCAACCCGGCGCTCGGCGCGATGGGTGTCGATCTCGGGATGGCCGCGGCGCTGTCCGGCGTCGACGTTGTCCATTCCCACACCTGGTATGCGAACCTGGCCGGCCAGGTCGGCGGCCTGCTGCACGGCATTCCGCATGTGGCGACCACCCACTCGCTGGAGCCGCTGCGGCCGTGGAAGGCCGAGCAACTGGGCGGCGGATACCAGCTCTCCTCCTGGTGTGAACGGGTGGGGCTGAAGGGCGCGTCGAAGGTGATCGCGGTCTCCCGCGGTATGCGTGCCGATGTCCTGGAGGCGTATCCCGAGGTGGATCCCGGCCGGGTCGAAGTGATCTACAACGGCATCGACGCGAACGCGTATCAGCCCGACCCCGCGACCGATGTCCTGGACCGGATCGGCATCGACGGCAGCCGTCCGTACGTCGTCTTCGTCGGACGCGTCACCCGCCAGAAGGGACTGCCGGTGCTGCTCAAGGCCGCCGCCGACTTCCGCCCCGAGGCACAGCTCGTGTTGCTGGCGGGAGCTGCCGATACGCCTGAGCTCGGCGCCGAGGTTGACGGACTGGTCGCCCGCCTGCGCGCCGGCCGCACCGGGATCGTCTGGGTGGACGAGATGCTCCCCCGCCCCGCCGTCGCACAGGTGTTGACGCATGCCGCCGCTTTCGTCTGCCCGTCGGTCTACGAGCCCCTCGGCATCGTCAATCTGGAGGCGATGGCCTGCCAGACCGCGGTCGTCGCGAGCGCGGTCGGCGGAATTCCCGAAGTCGTCGCCGATGGCCTGACGGGGCTGCTGGTTCCCCCGTCCGAGCCGGCTGCGCTTGCCGCCGCGGTGAACCGGATTCTCGACGATCCGCCGCTTGGAGAGCGCCTGGGGCAGGCCGGTCGCCGTCGTGCCATCGCCGACTTCAGTTGGCGGGCGATCGCCGAACAGACGGTGGCGCTCTACGAGCGGGTGGTTACTGCCGAGTAGCCAGGGCCATAATGCTGGCGTGGACCTCAGCGACAGCGCCGCCGACGCGCAGTTCCGTACCGACTTCCGTGCCTGGCTCGACGCGAACCTGCCTGGCCAGTGGCGTAGCGCCGACTTCTGGATGCACACGTCGCCCAATGACTCGTTCGACCTGCGCCGCGAATGGGAGGCCCAGAAGGCCCGCGACGGATTCGCCGGCATCTCCTGGCCGAAAGAATTCGGCGGGCGCGGCGGTACCCCTTCGATGAAGGCCATCTACGACGAGGAGATGGCCAAGGCCGACGCTCCCGCGACTGTCAACACGCTCGGACTGGCCTTCCTCGGCCCGACCGTCATGGCGATCGGCACTGATGAGCAGAAGCTGGACATCATTCGTCCACTGCTGCACAACGAGGTCATCTGGTGCCAGGGCTTCTCCGAGCCCGGCGCCGGCTCCGATCTCGCCGGCGTCTCCACCCGTGCGGTGGATGCCGGCGACCACTGGGTCGTCAACGGACAGAAGGTCTGGACCACCAACGCGCTGCACGCCGACCGTATGTTCGGGCTGGTGCGTACCGAACCCGACTCGCAGCGCCATCGGGGGCTGTCGATGCTGCTGATCGACATGCACGCCGACGGAGTCGATGCCCGGCCTTTGAAGCAGATGACGGGCAACGAGGAGTTCGGCGAGGTCTTCCTCACCGACGTCAAGGTCCCCAAGGATGCGGTGCTCGGAGAGGTCGGCGCCGGCTGGAACGTGGCGATGCTTTTGCTCTCGTTCGAGCGGGGCTCCTCGGCAATCGGTCAGTACACGCGCTTTCGGGCCGAGTTGGACGACGTCGCGAAGGTGGCCCGCGAGCGGGGCCGGAGCAAAGATCCTGCGCTGCGGCAGCGGATCGCCGACGCCGTCGTCAACCTCGAGACGCTGCGGCTGCATTCATGGCACATCCTGACCAAGGTGGAGCAGGGCGAGCCGCTTGGCTTCGAGTCGTCGATGACCAAGCTGCAATGGTCAGAAACCCACCAGGACATCGGCGAGATCTACATGGATGTCATGGGGTACGCCGGGCAGGAGCTCCCGGGACTTCCCACCGCCGAGCTTGACCCCGGCACCGAACTCTTCCTGTGGTCGCGCTCGGAGACGATCTGGGGCGGGTCCTCACAGGTGCAGCGCAACATCGTCGCCGAGCACGTGCTCGGCCTCCCCCGCTAGCAGAGCTGGCCCGTCCGCAGTCAGAAAGGCGATCAGGTGTTCTTCGCTCTCACCGATGAGCAGCGCGCGCTGCAGGAGACCGTCCGCGACTACCTCGCCGACCGGTTCCCCACCTCAGCCGTTCGTGAGGTGTACGACGACCCCAGCTCCGACGGAATCCCCGAAGCCCTCTGGCGAGCTTTCGGGGAGCAGGGATGGCTAGCGGTGCTCGTGCCCGAAGCGTCCGACGGGTTGGGCCTCGGCTTGCTCGACGCAGTAGTCATCAGCCGCTGCCTGGGGGCGGGCGTGACACCTGGTCCGTGGCTGTCGACGGTGATCGCCGGTGAGGCGCTGCGGCTCGGCGGGAACGGGTCGGCCGACGCGGCCAAATGGCTCGAGCGAGTCGCCTCGGGCGAGGTGAAACTCGCCTTCGCCCCCGACCTGTCGCTGCCGGTCGAATACGCCGCCGTTACGGACGCGCTCGTCGCGGTGACGCCGGACGCCATCACGCTCCTCGAGCCCGACTCCTACACCGCCACCCCGGTTGCGGTGCTGGACCGGACGACCCGCATCGCCCGGGTGGAGATCACCGGCAGTGGGCTGCAACTGGACCCTTCCGCGATCCCATCCGTACTGGCCCGCGCGACCGTTTTGACCGCGGCGGATCTGGCCGGCGTCGCCCGCGAGGCCCTCACCCGCACGGTCACCTACGACAAGGAACGGGTGCAGTTCGGCAAGCCGGTCGGATCGTTCCAGGTGCTCAAGCACAGTCTGGCGGACCTGCACATCGCCGTCACGATGGCCGAACACGCGGTGCTCTATGCGGCGCATGCCATCGACACCGAACGCAGCGACTGGGAGCTGGCCGTATCGGTCGCCAAGGCGAAGGCCAGCGATGCTGCGCGCGACGTCACCGCGGCGATGATCCAGTTCCACGGCGGCATCGGTTACACCTGGGAGCACGACGCGCACTTCTTCTTCAAGCGTGCCAAGCGTCAGGAGTACGCGTACGGCTCGGCCTCCGAGCATCGCGAGCGCATCGCGCAGCTGACGGTCGACTCGCTCTAGAGCCTTAGCGCGCAAACGCGATAACCGGGCTAGAGCAGGACCCGCCCGCTGGCGTCGACCCTTCGGGTCAGGCGGGTGGCGTCCAGATGCTCGAGCAGCGGGACCGCGATGCGGCGGGTCGTCGCGAGCACCCGGCGAGCGTCGCTGACGGTGAACGGCGCGGGAAGCTCCGCCAGCCGCCTCAGCGCCTCCTCTGGAGCGTCCGGCAGTAGCACCACCGGACCAGTCGGCCCTGGCAGCCGCAGGAGCAGCCCTTCCCGGACCGCCGCCGCCAGCAGCGGCACCGTCATGCCCATTGCCACCAGGTCGTTCGCCTCGGGTGCGTCGAACGGGTCGGCGCGCAGCCGCACGGTGAGGGCGTCCACCGCCGCTTGGGCGGCCGGCGGCAGGGTCGAGCCGGCCGCCACTGCAACGCGGCCGGAGCTCCAGCGCAGTCCCCCCGCCGCGGCGAGCGGCTCGATCAGCCGCTCGTCAGGAATACCCGTGTGCTGGGCCGCAGCACTCGGCGCCATTCCACGGCCCAGCGGATCGGCCTGGTGCGCCGCGGCCACCGCGGTGGCCAGCGCCGCTGTCCACGTCTGCCAATCCTGCTCGGTCACGACGAGTCCGCTCACCGCGCGCAGGCCCGCCGGCAGGTCGACGCCCTCGGCAAGAACGCCCAACAGCTCCAAGCGGCGCCGCTCCACGGCCCCCCGGCGGGCGACCTCAGTGAGCGGATCGAGACCCTGGGCCAACGCGGCCGTGCGGTCCCGCGCCGAGCCCCGCCGCCGCAATGGCGGCGGATCAATGTCGGCAACGACGACTCCCGCGGCTACAGTGCGGCGGCCCGGATCGCGTAGCAACGCCCGGTCCCCCAGCCGCAGCGGCAGTGCGTGATCGAGGGTCACGCGGGCGAAGCCGGCACCCAGCGGACGTAGCCGGACGGGCACCGATGCTGCGCCCAGATGCAGGATCAGCTCGGTGGGCATCGTGGTCAGGTCGACACCGTTGGACCGCGATAGCACGTCGATGACGCGACTCTGCAGATCAGCTCCGACGGTCAGCAGCGCGTCACCGCGTTCCACCTCGCTCACACCGACACCGCGCAGGTTCACCGCGACGCGGGCGACGGCGGAGACGGACTCCTCGGGGCCGCCCAGGGCCTGCAGGCTGCGGATCCGCACCGGCCTGGTCCCATGCCTGCCAGCAAGTTCGAGCTCGTCGCCAACCCGAAGTGTCCCCCGGCCGAGCGTGCCGGTCACCACCGTCCCGGCGCCGTCGATGGTGAAGGCCCGGTCGATCCACAGCCGAACGCGTCCGTCGGTTGCCGGGGTGGGCAGCCGGGCCGTCAGCCGGCGCAGGGCGTCGCGCAATTCGGGTAGTCCAGCGCCCGTGCGACCGGACACCGCCAGCACTTCGGGGGCGCCGGAGCCGAAGGCCGTGTCGGTGAGCCGGGCGAGCACCTTGTGCCGTATCGGCTCGGGGTCGGCCAGATCGCTTCGCGTGATGGCGACCAGCCCATGCTGCACGCCCAGGGCTTCCAGCGCCGCGAGATGTTCGCCGGTCTGGGCCTCCCATCCACCGTCTGCGGCTACCACCAACATGGCGGCCGGCACCGGGCCTACGCCGGCCAGCATGGTCGACAGGAAGCGCTGGTGTCCCGGGACGTCGACGAATGCGACTGGCTCATCGCCCTCGTGCAGGGTGGTCCACACGTAGCCGAGCTCGATGGTGAGCCCGCGCCGGCGCTCTTCTTCGAGCCGGTCCGGCTCCATCCCCGTCAGTGCTCGTACCAGCGTCGACTTGCCGTGATCGACGTGACCGGCGGTCGCGATCACGTACATCAGAGGCGGTCCAGCGCGGCCCGAACCGCGCTCGCCAGTTCGCCGTCCCGCTCGGGTGGCACCGCCCGTGGATCCACCAGGCAGCTGCCTGAGTTGAGCCGGCTCATGACGGCAGGGCGACCGGCGCGCAGCAGCCCGGCGCAGGCTTCTGGTAGGGCGAGCGCCCAGCCGTCCAATTCCAGTCCTGGCGCGCCTCCACCGCCGACCGCGCCGCCGCTCGGGACGATCTCGCCGGCACCCACCGCCACTGCCAGCCGCACCACTCTGGCCCGCAGTTCTTCCGCGGAAGCATGCAGCGCGGCGAAAGTGGGCGTCGGCGGCCTGCGCAGCGTCGCCTCCAAGGCCGCCAAGGTGAGTTTGTCGACCCGCAGTGCCCTCGCCAGCGGCGCGCGGCGGCACGCGTGGACAAGTTCACGGGTGCCGGCGATCAGGCCCGCCTGCGGCCCGCCAAGGAGCTTGTCGCCACTGGCGGTAACCAGGCCGGCGCCGGCCCGAAGGGCGCTGGTGATGTCGGGTTCCGCGGGCAGGAGCGGGTCGGGGTGCAAGAGGCCGCTGCCGACATCGACCACCACGGGAACGCCGAGCGTCGCCAGCTCACCGACGGCGACATCCGAAGTGAATCCGGTGATCGTGAAGTTCGACGGGTGCACCTTCAGGATGCAGCCGGTCTGCGGACCAACGGCGGCCGCGTAATCCTCCAGCGCGGTGCGGTTCGTCGTGCCCACCTCCCGAAGCGCGGCGCCCGTGGACACCAGCAGGTCCGGGAGCCGAAAACCATCACCGATCTCCACCAACTCGCCGCGGCTCACGAGCACCTCGCGGCCGGCGGCCAGCACCGTGACGGCCAGCAGGAGTGCCGCCGCTCCGTTGTTCACGACCGCGACGTCGCCGGCGGCAGGCACAGCAGCAGCTAGGGCTTGCAAAGTGCCGCGCCCGCGGCGGGCCCGCTCGCCGGTGGCCAGGTCGAGTTCGACGTCGACGGTGCCGGCGGCGATCTGCAAAGCCGCTACCGCAGACGGGGAGAGTGCCGCCCGGCCCAGATTCGTGTGCAGCACCACGCCGGTCGCGTTCAGCACGTCACGCAGGCTGCTGGCCGAATCCGGCAGGAGCCCAAGAGCCGCGACGACGACGGCCTCGAAGTCCGGATCGAGCTGACCCGCCCGTACCCGCTGCTGCGCGTCGCGCACCGCCTGCTTGACGGTGTCACGCCCGACCCGTTCGGACGCGAAGACAAGTGCGGGATCGCCGAGCAGCGCATCGGTCCGGGGAATCTGACGTCGCGCCTCGGTCACGCCGCGATCCCCTCCCGTCCGAGCTGCCCTTTCCCCCTGGGCCGTCCGGCTGAGCGTAGCCGGGGCGACGCAGGCCCTCGATAAACTCACCGGCGATGACGCTCTTCGCGCAGGTCCGGGGGACGCGGCTGGCCTATCGCGATTCCGGCGCCCCGGAGTCGATGGGGGCTCCGGTGCCGACCTTCGTCTGGGCGCACAGCCTGCTGGCGAGCATGGCCCAGGAGGACGCCACCGGCATCTTCGATTGGTCGCCGCTGCTCGGTCAGGCCAGGGTCGTCCGCTACGACGCGCGCGGGCACGGAGCCTCCGACATCGGCGCCGATCCTGAGCTCCAGACCTGGCCCGAGCTGGCGGCCGACCTGCTCGGCCTGCTGGACAACCTCGAGGTGACGAGCGCGGTGGGCGGCGGCGCCTCGATGGGCTGCGGCACCCTGCTGCACGCGGCCGTCCGACAACCTGATCGTTTCCCGGCGCTGGTGCTCGCGCTCCCGCCGACCGCGTGGAGCGGCCGGCGCTATCAGGCGCTGCTCTACCGGACCGTGGGGCTGCTCGCCGGCATCACCGTCGTCGATCTGGCAGTCAGCGGCTTCAACGCGATCCGGAGCCGTTTCCCGCGCCGTCCCAAGACGCCGCGTGGAGCTCTGGTCGCGGCCGGGATGGACCAATTCCTGCGCACGCCGCGCCGGACCGTCGGCCCGTTTCGCGGCGCCGCCGTGACGGATCTGCCCGCCGAGCAGGCCATCAGGACGCTCCGGATGCCCGTGCTGATCCTGGCCTGGACCGGAGATCGGATGCACCCGGTGCCGGTGGCCACCCGGCTGCAGACCCTGCTGCCCGATGCGGAGTTGCTCCTCGCGACCACCGATGAGGACGTCCTGGAGTGGCCGAAGCGGGTGGCCGAGTTCCTTGCCGGGCTGCCTCAGGCACCGACCCTTTCCTGAGCCAAGGCGGGTGCAAGCCAGGCCGGGATCCGGCCGGTGTCGTAGAGCCAGCGGTAGGCGTCACGCAGCGTCTCTTCCGCCGGGCGAAAGACGACCCCGAGCTCATCGATGGTCGCCTGGTCCTCCATCGGCACCATCCGGGTCGCGGTCTCCATCGCCTCCCGGCTGAGCGGAAAGCTGAACGGGATCAGGTGATGTGCGCCGTCACCCGCGCGGCCGAGCGCTCGCAACACCGGTGCGGGCACGGCGGGATGCAGCACGGGGCGCCCTGTCACCTTGGCCACCAGGCGGCAGAGATCAGGCCACGAGACGTAGTGGTGCCCAGCAAGAAAGCGCTGGGGGCCGCTCACTCCTGCGACCCGCGCCGTGATCGCGGCGGCGATGACCGTCGCAATGTCGCGCACATCGACCAGCAGGAAGCCGGTGTCCAGATTCACCATGGTCAGCCGCCGCCAGATGATCGCGGCCCGCATGACCTCAGAAAGGCCCGGGTCATCAGGGCCCAGGACGCCGCCGGGATAGATGCAGACCACCGGGTGCCCCTGCGCCTGCAGCGCGCGGGCGTAGCGCTCGCAGGAGGCCTTGGACCTGGCGTAAGGACTCGACGGATGAGCAACGGGAGTGTCTCGGGTCAGCAGCACCGGACCTCCGGGGCGAAAGAGCGCGCTGATGCTGGAGATGTAGACGATCGGATCGATACCGAAGTCCACCGCCGCGCCGAGCACGGTCCGGGTACCGCGCTCGTTGGTGGCTCTGACGGCGGCCGCCTTGTTGCCGTCGATCCCGACGACGGCGGCGGCATGAACGACGGCGTCGCACCCGGTCATCGCGGCCCGCACCGTCGCAGCATCGACGATGTCACCCTTGGCGATCTCGATGTCTTTGCCGTTGCCCACCGGGCCCACCAGGGCCTGCAGGCCCCGGGCGGCCAGCACCATGTCGGCGCGTTGAAGGGACCGGGCTAGCAGGCGTACTTGATGACCGGCCGCCAGCAACGCTTCCACCGCGTGCGACCCGACAAAGCCGGTTCCGCCGGTGACGAATACCCGCACGCGGTCACTCCGTTCTGAGCCTGGTTGGGGCTGGCCCGGGCCGTCCGGTATGAACATCTGGTGTCTACCACCGACTCCACCACCGCAGCCCTGCAGGAACTGCTCGATCGGGCCGCCCTTCGCGACCTGGTCGAGAACTACGCGGGTTTCGCCGACGCCCGAGAACCCGCCCGGATGGCGGGCCTCTTCGCAGTCGACGGCAAGCTGCTCGTGGCGCTCACCCCCGGCGAGAAGCCGACGGTGGAACGCAACGGCCGGGCCGAGATCGAAGGCGCGATGTCACGGCTCGGTCGCTACCACTCGACCACCCACGTGATCGGCAACGTGATGCAGCAGATCAACGGCGATCAGGCCGCCGGGCGCGTCGGCTGCATCGCCCACCACATCGACGGGCCGCCCGGGGAGCTTCATGACCGGGTGCTCTACATCCGCTACCAGGACACCTACGGAAAGTCCGACGGGGCCTGGCAGTTCACCCGACGTGAGGTGTGGGTGGTCGCCAACGAAAACCATCCGCTGCAGGTCGACTGACCCGTGCCCTCCTATGTGACGTCACCTGACGGCACCGAGATCGCCTATGACCGGGTTGGTGCCGGCCCGCCTCTCGTGCTGGTGGTCGGTTCGTTCAACAGCAGGCGTTCGCAGCGCCGGCTCGCCGAGGCCCTGGCCCCGGCGTTCAGTGTCTTCAATTACGACCGCCGGGGCCGTGGTGACAGCGGCGATGCCCAGCCGTACACAGTGGATCGTGAGATCGAGGATCTGTTGGCGGTCATCGAGGCGGCGGGCGATCCGCCGGTGCTCTTCGGGCATTCCTCCGGCGGCGTGCTCTCACTCAAGACCGCATTGCGGGGCGCCTCGATCGCGGGGCTGAGCATGTACGAGCCGCCGTTCATGCTCAGCGGCGGCAGGCAACCTCCGGGGGCCGACCTGCCCGAGCGCATCAGCGCGTTAGTCGACTCCGGCCAGCCGGGACCCGCCGTGGACCTGTTCTACAGCGAGTGCCTGAACGTGGGTGACGACATGTTGGCGGCATTGCGCGCAATGCCGTCCCGGCCGCGGGTCGAGGCCGTCGCACACACGCTGGCCTACGACGCTGCCGTGGTCGGGGACCTGTCGGTGCCGGCTGAAGGGCTGCGAGAGCTTGATGTGCCGACACTGCATTTCACAGGTCCCACGGAGGTGCTGGCGGCGGGGGCCCGCGAGATGGCGCGGCTCTTACCCCGGGGTCGTCACCTGGTGCTGGAAGGCCAGACGCACGACGTGGTGCCGGCGGTCGTCGCCCCGTTACTCATCGACTTCTTTTTGGGTCCGGATTCTCCGGAGAGCAGTGCGGTGCGCCGGGACTAGTGCCCGTTAGGCGAAAAGGCCCTTGGCCGCCTCGGCCAGATCTGGCTGGCCCGCGATGCATTCGATACGCGTGCCGTCGGGGTCGGTGAGGTGGACCGTGACGATGGCGCCTCCGCCCTCCCCCATCCCCGGCAGCGCGGTGAGGGTCTGGCGGTGGAAGGCGCCGCCGTTGGCGACAGCGAGCTCAGCCAGATCCTCGGCATTCTCCACGCGGAAGCACAGATGTGTGAGCCCGGCGGCGGTCATCGGCCGTCGCTCGCCGTCGCCCGTGGCGTCGGGCTCAATCCAGCCGAGGAGCTCGATGCGCACGTCGTCGCGGGCCAGCATGCGGGAGGTGAAGCGGCAGCCCGGGACCTCCATCGTCCCTTCGAGTTCGGGTCCGAGGTCGACGCTGAAGAGGTGCTTGAAACCCAGCACCTGCTCGTAGAAGCGGGTCGAGAGCTCGAGGTCGCGTACGCAGATGCCCAGGTGGGAGAATGTCTGAAGAGCCACGACGAGCACCGTAGCCGCAGCGGCCAGATCAGCTGGGCGGGGGGCCGTCGGCGTCGGTCAGCTCGGTGCGGCTGCTGCCGACGACCCGGCGGGCGATCTCGATGACGCCCGGCTGCAGCGTGTAACACGAGGGACTCGGGGTGATGCTCTCGGAGGCCACGGCCATCGTGTCGAGATCGATGTCGCGGCTGGGAGCGATGTGGCACGCCCGGCGCAGGACCACGGCCGCCTCACGTAGCTGCGGGTCGAGGTCCGTTGTCCAGGCCTGAAAATCAGCCCGGTTGAGGGTCCGGCCAGCCCATGCCTTCGGGGATGTCAAGGTGTCGCCCTCGATCGTCCATTCCAGCACGAGTTCGCCGTTGCGCTCCAGCCGTGCTGTGCGGACCGGGCCCATCGCCGGCGTGACGCCGATCGCGTAGACGAAAGCTTCCGTGTCCTGGACGTGCGCCAGGGCCACCAGCGCGAGGTCGGACATGTGCACGCAGTTGGCGGTTCGCCCACCCGGCCAGTTCCTGATGTCCAGTGCCTCCTCGACCGACATCCCGCCGAGCCGGCCGACACCGGCGATGGCCAACGGGCAGGTGTTCCACGGCAGCCGGATCCCCTGCGCTGCAGCGGATTCGATGCGGCCGCCGGCATGGGTGACCTCGACCCGCACGTGGTGGCAGTGGTCCTGCATCTGGGCCTCGAGGACGTTGGCCTGACCAGCTGCGGACCCGACGGCGGTACTGCTGATGGGACGGATAGTGATGCGCCGGTGGTAGGGCAGCCCACTGCTCTTCACACCACACCCTCTTCTCGCAGCTGGCCGATGCGTACCGGGTCGATACCGAGGCGCGCCAGCACGTCGTCAGTGTGCTGCCCGAGCCCGGGCACCGCACCGGGAGCCATCGGCCAGCTCGCTGAAATCGGCGGCGGCAGCAGCGCATCCAGGGGCCCCACCGGAGAATCGATCTTGATCCAACGGCCGCGCTCCGCAAGCTGCGGATGGTCAATGAGATCCTGAACTCCGTTGAGCCGCGCGTAGCCGATGTTCGCGGAATCCAGCTGGACCTGAAGAGCACTCAAGGTCTGGGTGCGGGTCCAGTCGGCGATCACGGGGTCGAGCTCGTCGCGTAACGCCACCCGCTGGGCGTTGGTGGCGTATTCGGGAGCGTGAGCAAGGTCCTCCCGTTCCAGCGCCACCGTGGCCAGCCGCCGCCATTCCGCGTCGTTGGTGGTACCAAGGACGAGGGTGTGGCCGTCCGCTGTGGGGTATCCGCCGTACGGCGCCACGGCCGGCGAGCCCACGCCGCACGGCTCCTGCTCGATCCCGGTGCCCAGCGTGAAGTGCAGCGGATAGCCCATCCACTCCGCGGCCGCGTCGAAAAGTGCGACAGAAATGGCGGTGCCGCGCCCGGTGCTTTCGCGGTCATAGAGCGCTGCCAGCACACTCGAGAAGGCGTACATCCCGGCGCCGACGTCGGCGAGCGGAATCCCCGGCTTGGCCGGAGCGCCCGGCCGCCCGGTGACTGAACACGATCCCGTCTCAGACTGCACCAGGAGGTCGTACGCGCGGCGGCTCTCGAGCGGACCACCCTCGCCGTAGCCGGAAATGTCCACTGCGATGATCCGCGGATGGCGGGCCAGCACCTGCTCTGCGGAGAACCCGCGTCGGGCGGCCGCACCGGGTGCCAGATTCTGAATGAGGACGTCCGCCTGGCCCAGCAACGTCTCCAGGATCGCAGCTCCCGCTTCGCTACGGATGTCGAGCGTCAGCGACTCCTTGCCACGGTTGCACCAGACCAGATGGGCGGCCAAGCCGTCGACCGCCGCGTCGTAATCACGGGCGAAATCACCACCTTTGGGATTTTCGATCTTGATGACTCGGGCGCCCAGATCCGCGAGGTGACGGGTCGCCAGCGGCGCAGCGACCGCCTGCTCGATGCCCACCACGAGCACGCCGGCAAGGGGAAGCGCGCCGGGTGAAGCCGCCTCCGTCATCCCTCGTCCCAGGAATCGACCCGGTCCGAGCGGGCCGGCTGCCGGCCGATCCGCAACGGCGAGAGCGGTGCGTCAAGCATCAGGAAACGGCGGAAGGTCTTGGTGACCGACAGCAGCCTTTGCTGCCACGCGTGCAGGATTCCGGCGGCGGCGTCTTCCCCGAGGCCGTGGATCAAGATCTCGAAGCGGGCCCAAGCCTCCCAGCTCGGGACGGCCCAGATCAGGATGCATTCGGAGTCATCGATCATCGAGGTGCGCATGGCGCTGACGAGCTGGAGACGGGCTGAAGCGTACGCCGGCACCATCTCAGTGCGTACCAGTTCGAGGAATTCGGGCGCGGTTCCAGGTGCCAAAGTCACCATCTCGTGGGCATAGGCGACGCCGCTCACCCCATCGGCGTTGAGCTCTTCGATCGTGCGTGTCCAGGGAGCCGGAATCATCACCCGGTCGAAGCCACCCTTGCGATAACCGGCAGCTTCGTTCCACCACTTCTCGAGCTTGGCATCCTGCAGGTTCGGGCGGCCCGTCTCATGGCCGAGCCCCGCCGCGAGCCCGGTGAAACCGTCCTCTTCCCACATGTTGACCACCCGCGGCCACCGGTCTGTCGTGCCCACGACCCCCCAGACGCCGAAGCACAGCTGATGGCGCTCCTCCTGCGCGATGGGGCTCCAGTTGGCCGTCATGTGATGCATGTACTGCGGTCTCATGGCGCCGCGGATGTCGATGAACTCATGTGTATAAACCTTGCTGTTCACCTGCCGACCGTAACGCCCCCGGCCCAGCGCGTGACGAGTCGGCGCGACAGCTCGCGTAGCAGATCACCTGGATCGTCGAAGACGACATCTTCGCAGCGCTGGATCCAGCGCATGCCGGCTACGGAACTGGCAACGGCGAGTGCGCTGGCTTCACCGAGTCCCGGCACCCGCAGCTCGATCGCGGCACCCATGTCGCGGGCGATCTCGAGGATGACTGTTCTGGTCACCCCCGGTAACACCCGCCCGTCCAAAGGAGGCGTCACCAGTCGTCCGCCGACCACCGCGAAGACGTTGGCGCGGGTGCTCTCCAGCAGGCCGTCGCGGCGGCCGACAAGCACGATCTTTCCGGGGTGGGCGGCCTCGAGGTCCTCCTGGCGACGGCGGTCTGACCACTTGTAGGCGCCGAATCCGGTATCGGCCGTCGCGATCACGGCCGCTTGTCCCGGCGTCTCGTCCAGGGCCAGCGGCGCCGGGACGACCGCACGCACGACTTTCACCGCGCCGGCGGCGGACACGTCGATCCGCTGCCGCTGCCAGGGCTCGGAGTCGACGGGCGGCCCCAGCAGGGCAGCGACGGCTGCCGCGGGCAAATCGCGCTGATAGAGCTCGTAGCAAGCCCTTTCCAGTCGCGCCAGGTGCTCGGCAGGCTCGCGGGCGACGCCAAAGCGTAGGAGGCTTGTGTCGCAGATCCCGCACTCGGCGAGTGGATCGGCGGCGGCGCGTCGGCTGAGCGGATCACTGACCTCGGCGCCCACCGCGTCCAGCAACGGGCGGGCTTTGTCGAAGCACTCCCACCACTCCTGCAGCGGCGTGGAATCGACCGTGATCCCGCCGCCGACACCGAGTGCGAATTGGCCGGCCCGAATCCGCGCGGTACGGATGCCCACGCTGAACTCTGCTCCGGCCCCCGGACTCGCGTAACCAATGGCGCCGGTGTAGACCTCGCGAGGCGCGTCCTCGAGTTCGGCGATGATCTGGACGGCACGCGACTTGGGCGCGCCACTCACCGACCCAGGCGGGAAGGTCGCCCGCAGCAGGTCGGCGTCGGTGGTCTTCTCCGGCAATGTCGCCTCGACGCTGCTCACCAGGTGCCACACGCCCGGCGCTGCCAAGACGTCCAGCAGCCGGCTGACGCGCACCGATCCGATCTCGGCGACCCGGGAGAGGTCATTGCGTACCAGATCCACGATCATGACGTTCTCGGCGCGGTCCTTCTCCGAGCCGGCGAGGCGCTGCCGCTCAGCCTCGGCGGTGGAGGGAGTCCGCGGCCGCGTCCCCTTGATGGGAGTGGAGGTGACCCGGCGCCCGTAACGGCGGAGAAAGAGCTCCGGGGAGGCGCTGGCGACCTGCTGGTCCCCCAACGCGAGATAGGCGCCGTATGGAGGCTGCAGGGCCGAAAGCAGGTCCGCTGCCAAGTCAGCCGGACTCCCGCTGCAGGTCGCACGCAGGGTCAGGCAGATGTTCGCCTGATAGATCTCACCTGCCCGGATGTGCTGGATGCAGCGTTCGACGGCTGCCGTGTGTTCAGCGCGATCCCGGCTTGCCGTCACCGACCCGAGTCGATACGGCTCCTCAGTCGGCGCCGGGCCGTCCAAGACAGCGCACAACTGCGCGCGACGCTGCTGCAGGTCCGCGTCGGGCACGAGGCCGACAAGAGCCTCGTCCCACCACACGCCGCGGGACAGCCGAAGCACATTCGGATAGAAGCCGAAAGCGCAGGTCTGCCTTTCAAAGCCCAGCCAGCCGAACCAGCCGCCCCCGACGACGCCTGCCGGGACCGCTGACTCGATCTGGGGTTGGTCGTCAAGAGCTTCCAGCCAGTCGGCCGGACGAGACTCGACGCGGATCGGGTCAGCCGCGACCACCACGTCGCCTGCCGCCCAGGATCCGGCAAGAACGACAGGCTGGTTCAGCCCCCGGCAGCGTCGCAGCACCTCTGCCGCGGGCAGCGGCGCGGCGGCGAGGGGACGCGCATGCACGCGTACCGGCACACCTTGCAACGGTACGCAGTCCACCCCCCTAGGATGGCCTGCATGGACTTTGCTTTCAGCGACGAGCAGGAAGAGCTGCGCCGGACGGTTCGCAGCTTCCTGGAGGACAAGTCGCCGGAGACCGAGGTGCGACGCCTCATGGAGACCGTCGAGGGCTACGAACCCAAGCTCTGGCAGCAGATGGGTGAGCAGATCGGCCTCCAGGGTCTTGCCATCCCGGAGGAGTACGGCGGCTCCGGCTACACGTTCCTCGAGACCGGCGTCGTGCTCGAAGAGATGGGCCGCGCGCTGCTGTGCGCGCCGTACTTCTCCAGCGTCGTGCTGGCCGCCAACACGCTGCTCCTGTCCGGTGACGAGGAGGCCAAGCAGGAATACCTGCCAGGTCTGGCGAGCGGAGAGACCATCGGCACGCTCGCGCTCACCGAGGAAGACGGCCGGTGGGACGCGTCGGGGGTCAAGCTGGTGGCCGACAACAGCGGTGACGAGTGGAGCCTGACCGGCACGAAGATGTTCGTGTTGGACGGTCACATTGCTGATTTGATTTTAGTGGCCGCCCGCATCGAAGACAGCGGCGAGGGCGAGGCCGGCATCAGCATCTTCGCCGTCGACGGTTCGGCTGAGGGGCTGACGCGTACTCCCCTGGCCACCCTCGACCAGACTCGCAAGCAAGCCCGGCTGACCTTCGACGACGTCGATGCCCGCTTGATCGGTACCGCCAGCGAGGGCTGGAGCGTGCTCACCCAGGTGCTCGACCTGGCCGCCGTCGCGCTGGCCGCCGAACAGGTCGGAGGAGCCCAGCGGGTGCTGGAGATGGCCGTCGAATATGCGAAGGTCCGGGTCCAGTTCGGCCGTCCGATCGGCTCGTTCCAGGCGATCAAGCACAAGTGTGCCGACATGCTTGTCGAGGTCGAGTCGGCGAAGTCAGCGGCCTACTACGGACTGTGGGCTGGTTCCGAGCTCAACGACGAGCTGCCGACCGTCGCCAGCCTCGCGAAGGCCTACTGCTCAGACGCCTACGTCCACTGCGCTGCCGAAAACATCCAGATCCACGGCGGCATCGGCTTCACCTGGGAGCACCCCGCCCACCTGTACTTCAAGCGGGCGAAAAGTTCGCAGCTCTTCTTCGGCGACCCGACTTACCACCGCGAACTGCTCGCGCAGCGCATCGGCGTCTGAGCGACTCGTCTCAACCCACCCCGCCCGGACCGGCTGGCGCCATAGGCTCGTGGCGCCAGAACGCCACCAGACCATGGCGCCGGCGGGATCGGATGGGACAGGGGACAGCTAGCCGCGGTCTTCCTCTTCGAGTTCCCGCTTGAGCAACTTGCCAGTGGGGCTGTAGGGCAGGCTCTGGCGGAATTCGACGTAAGTCGGGACCTTGAAGCCGGCTAGCGCCTCCGACACGAAGCGGCGGATGTCTTCCACCGACGGTGAGGTGCCAGGCGCGGCGACGATGAAAGCCTTGACCTCCTGACCGAGCGTCTGATGGTCGACGCCGATCACGGCCGCGTCAGCGACCTCAGGATGCTCGACCAGCCGGTTTTCGATCTCGATCGGGTAGATGTTCTCCCCGCCCCGAATGATCAGGTCGCGCATGCGGCTTTCGAGGGTGAGGAACTCGCCGTCGGTGTGGCCGAAGTCGCCGGTGCGATACCAACGATCGGCATCAAGTACGGCGGCGGTGGCCTCCGGGTTGTCCCAGTAGCCGCTGAAGACGCCCGCGCCCCAGATGTGGACCTCGCCGATCTCACCCGCGGGTAGGACGTTGCCTTCCGGGTCGCGGACCTGCACCCGCATCGTCACCTGACCGGTGCCGACCGTTTCCGGCCGCGCCTTGAACGCCGGACCCCCGAGGCGGGTCCCCATGCCGACGGTTTCCGTCATCCCGTAGCCCTGCCCGGCTCCGACAAGCGGCAGCTTGGCCCACATCAATCGAGCGAGCTCTGGCGGGAACACCGCCCCGCCGCCGCCGATCGTCTGCACGCTGGACAGGTCATAGGAGTCAATGTCCGGGTGCTGCAGAATCCGCCAGAACTGGGTGGGAACGCCGCTCAATGTCGTGATGCGGTGTTTTTGGACCAGTTCGAGGGTGACCGTCTCATCCCAGCGACCGGGCGGCGGCAAGACCAGTTTCATACCCGAGAACGGAGCGTTTGTGAGCGGTCCGCTACCGGAAATGTGGAAGATAGGAGCGGCAAAAAGGCTCGACGGCTGAGGGGCTTTCGCGGCCACCTCCGGCGAGATCCCAGCGGCCGCCATGCCGACTGCGCCGACGCAACTATTGGTCAGAGCGAAGTGGACCCAATTGCGATGCGTGAGCGTTGCACCTTTCGACCGGCCGGTCGTGCCGCTCGTGAACAGGATGATGGCGGGGTCATCTTCGTCGAGGTCGATGGTCGGTAGGGCCACCGGCGGACCTTCCCGGCGCTCCGGAAGCAGTCCCGCGGCAGCGGCTTCTTTCATGGCTACCAGCGGCGGCCACTCACCGGCAGCGGGCGCGGGCAGCTTCTGCAGCAATTCGAGGCGGCGCGCGTCGGCGAGAACGACAACCGGCTTGGTGAGCTCAATGGCGTGCGCCAGTTCAGGCGTGGTCCACCAGCCGTTGTAATTGGCCAGCACGGCACCCAGCGACAGCGCCGCCCAATAACAGAGCACGTACTCGACGGTGTTGGCCGACGCGAAGCCCACGCGATCGCCCTTGCTCACCCCGTAATCGCGGGCCAGTGCTTCAGCAACCCGGGCCACCCGGTCGACGGTGTCGGCGTAGGTGATCTCCTCGTCATCCGGGGACACCAGGAATACGCGGTCCGCGAAACGGGCGCCGGCGCTCTCGAGCACCGCCCGCAGGTGAGGAGGTCGCTTGGCAAAGACCTCAGTGGGCACGCCTAGCACGTTTTCGGTGACGATCTCGAAAGGCGCACCGGGCCCCAGCACTGCAGCGCGCGCCTCAGGACTGAGGCCTTCGTCGCCCGTCCAGATCAGCGTGACCGGTTCGGCTGCTGCTGTCACGCAGCGTCGATTTTCAGGATGCGGGCCGCGTTGCCGTAGAGGAACTTGGGCCAGACCTCGTCCTTGAAGGGCACCTTGGGCATGTCGGTCATGATGCGCTCCATCGACAGGCCCATCGGGTAGTAGCCCCCATAGATGATCTTGTCAGCGCCCCGGGTGTTGGCGTAGGCAATGATCTTCTCGTCGTAGTGCTTGGGGGCGAACGCACTCGTGGAGTAGTGCAGGCCGGGCCACTTCAGCATCAGCTTGACGGCGAGCTCGGTCCAGGGCTGGCAGCCGTGGCGGGTGACGAAGGTCAGCTCCGGGAAGTCGTACATGACCTCGTCGATGAGCTCCACGTGCTGGGGAGCGAACTTCAGCCGGGGGCCTGGGATGCCGGCGCAAACGAATACCGGGATATCGAGCTCGCAAGCCTTGGCATAGATCGGATACATCTTCTTGTCGTTGATCGCGACCTGCGGGAAGGTGCCGGCCGGGAACATGCTCACCGAGCGAATGCCGTAGGTCTCGTAGGACTTGACCATCTTGCGTAGCGCATCGACGCCGTCATTGGGGTCGACACCAAGGCTCGGGATGAAGCGATCGGGGTGCAGCTTGAGGGCGCGCTCGCTGTCGCCGTCCTTCTCACCGACGCCGATCATGCCGTACTGGATGTTGTATTTATCCATCTGCTCGAGGGTGACCGACACCGGATCTTCGGTGCCGTGGTACTCGTGCGGCACGTCCTTGAACATGTACTGCGCCGGAAAGGCGAACTCTTCCTTGGACTCCTTGTCCTTCACCTGGTTGGTGATGAAGGCGTAGGTCTTGCTGACGTCGCGCATCGGAAAGCCGATCATCGTGTCGATGATCGGGACGTTGGTGGGCATTCCCATTTTGGTTCGCTCCGGTGATCAGCCGCGACCGAGAAGGTCACGGAAAGGGGTGTCGCGGTCGACCGACATCTCGCGGGGAAGGCCAAGAATTCTCTCGGCCAGGACGTTGTGCTGCACCTCGTCAGTGCCGCCGCCGATACGCGTCATCCACGTATTGATGCGGGCCTGCTGCCATTCGCCGTTAGAGGGGGCATCGCCGGCGGCGAGCATGCCCGCCGCGCCTTCGATCTCCAGAGCGGCATCCGAGATCGCGGTGAGGTGCAGCCCGACGATCAGCTTCATCACCGAGCCCTCGGGGCCGGGCGGAACGCCTTGCGAGAGCGCCGTCCGAGAACGCATCCCGAGGTAACGCAGCACCTGCTCGGACGTGATGACCTTGGCGATCGCCTGTCGCACCAGCGGGTCGTTGTTCTTGCCGTATTTGCGAGCCAGGTCGATCAACGCCGGAATCTGACCGCGGCTCCCGCCGCCGCCGATCATCGCTCGCTCATTGGCCAGCGTGGTGCGCGCTACCCGCCAGCCGTCATTGACGTCGCCCACCACATTCGTGACCGGGATGCGGACGTCGTCCAGGAAGACCTCGTTGAAGTGGTACGCGCCGCTGGCCTGCCGTAGCGGCCGGACGTCGACTCCGGGGGTACGCATGTCGACCAGGAAGTAGGTGATGCCCTGGTGCTTGGGCACGTCGACATCGGTGCGGGCAAGCAGGATCCCCCAGTCGGCGGCGCGGGCGCTGGAATTCCAGACTTTCTGCCCGTTGACCACATATTCATCGCCATCCAGAACGGCCCGGGTCCGCATTGACGCCAGATCCGATCCCGCGCCAGGCTCGCTGTAGAGCTGGCACCAGACCGCCCGGCCGCTGATGATCTTCTCGAGGTGGTCGGCCTGCTGCGCCGGACTGCCGTGGGCCATCAGGGTCGGGCCGACCATGTTGATCGACACCATCAGCGGGCCGTTGGACACGGCAAATCGGGCCTGTTCCTCAGCGAAGATCGCGGTCTGCATCGGAGTGCCGCCGCGGCCGCCGAACTGCTTGGGCCATGAGATCCCGGCCCAGCCGCCCCTGTAGAGCTCCGCCTGCCATTCCCGAGCCGCATCGTGGCTCTCGCGTTCGGCATCCGCGTAGTCCTGCGCCGATGTGGCCACGGCATGCTGGTGGATGACCGCGCGGCCGCGCTCCTCGAACGCCGGCGCGTGGGCGGCCAGCCATTCGCGGGCCTCAGCACGGAATGCGGCCTCTTCAGGCGAGTCCTGCAGCTGCACGCCGTCCTCCTCTTATCGCATCGGGCTTCGGCGAGCGAGCCGGTCCGCGACGCCGTAACAAACATTGCCGATATAACCGCATTCTAGTAAGAACGCGCACACCAGGGTCCGGTATGAACGTAGCCGTGAACTCCCTGGCGCACGCATCCCCTCCCTCCGCCGCCATCGCCCAACTGCTCGCCGAAGCTGAGGCGGTCATGGACGGAACCGCCAAGGGGACTCCCCTGGCCGTCCACCCACTCGGCGACGACGAGGACTTCTCCGCCGATTTCGTGCTGGCCGGAAGCGGCGTTCTCTCGGTAGCCGCCGACCTGGCGGCGTTCGCTGAGCGGACCGGGCTCGGCGTGCTGAACACCTTTACTGCCAAGGGTCTTTTCCGCTGGGACAGCCCTTTTCACCTCGGCACGGGCTGCCTGCAAGAGCGTGACCTGGCACTGGCAGGCGCCGGCCCGGATTCGGCCGTCCTCGTCGTCGGGGTGGATACCGACGAGTGCCCGCCCGCCCTGCTCGCCGCCGCCGGCGTGGACCCCGCTGCTGCCCGCTGGCGCAGCGTGACTCCGGAGAACCTGCTCGCTGCCGCGGATCGGGTGGCGGCCAGCTGGGGCGGACCGCCGGACCCGCCTCCGCAGCCCGCCCTCTTCAAGGTCTTGTGGGACGTGGCCCAGCCGCTGTATGCGCTCGAGGGCGGTCCGCTGAACCCGGCCCGGGCGGCCGCCGACATCGCACTCGCCCTCGGCGCCGACGGTGTGGTGTGCGCGGAGCCGGGCACCGGCGGCTGGTGGGTCGCCCGGACGGTTCCTACGACCCGTTTGGGCAGCGTCGGCGTGCCGGCCAGAGGTGGCCCTGGTACCGCCGCGGCGCGCGCGTTGGTGACGGCCCAGCGCGGCAGTCCGGCGCTGGCCGTTGTCGAGGGACCGCTGACCGCCGAGGCTCGCTCCGTCATCGAGTACGGACATGCACTTGGCCTCTCTTTCGTGGTCGAGGTCTGGGGCGATGAGGGCGATGTCGTCGACGCCGGCGAGCACCAGGAACGTGCTGCAGCCGCGCTGGCCACTCCGGGCGTGACCGTGGTGCGAGTCCCGATCGATTGGTCGGCCACCGAGCAGCTCACCGCTGCTGCTGGTCCGTTGGTCGCCTGGAGATCGTCTTAGGCCGTTGAGTCGGCACCATCGTCCGATCGCCTATGTCCGCAGAATTGTTGGTTGCCGTGGGCGGTGATGGTGAATTCGCCTTTGTGGCGGCGGCGGTGGTGTCCGCGGCAGAGCAGGATCAGGTTGTGGAGGTTGGTTTCGCCGTTGTCGAGCCAGTGGATGATGTGGTGGGCGTCGCAGTCTGAGGGTGGCCGGTGGCAGTCGGGGTGGCGGCAGCCTTGGTCGCGCAGGTTGAGCGCGATGCGTTGGGCGGGGGTGACGGTGCGTACGGTGCGGCCGAGGTCGACGGGCTGGCCTTCGGAGCCGAGCAGCACGGGGATGATTTTGCAGTCGCAGGCGATGCGGCGGACGTCGGCGATGGGGATGGTGCCGGTGCCGGGCAGGTAGCCGACGCCGATCTGATCGCGTAGGTCGTCGAGGGAGGCGGAGATGACCAGGTGCGGTTTGTCGGCGGAGCCGGAGTGGCCGGAGCCGAAGTCCAGCGCCTGGCGGCACATTTCCGCGAGGCCCAAGGCTTGGCGATGTGACAGCGGCAGCGGCGGGGTCGAACGGGCCGTCCTCACCGACGGTGGCTTTGCCTTCGGGAGTGAATTTCGCCAGCGCCGCGCGCAGCAGGGCGGTGGTTTCGGGGTCGAGGTCGCCGGTGAGGTAGCCGCCGTCGGAGACATCGGACAGGTGCAGCGACTGGGAGCCGGTGTTGGCGTCCCGTTTCTTTTCGGTGTTGTCGGTGGCGAGGTGTTCGAGTACGGCAGCGGCAATGTCACGCAGCATCGAAGGGGTGGCGCTAGGCGCAGCGGCCGCTAGGGCCCGGTCCAGTACCGGGGCGTGAGCGTCGTCCAAGTGCCCAGCCGGCACTCGAGTTCGCCTCGTTGCGCCGCCAGGCCGCCATCGACACCGCACCGTCGGCGGCCAACGTGCCGGTGCGGTCAACCCGTTCCGACAGCAGCACCATCACCAGGCTCAGCTGATGGTCGGCAGCGATCGCCTCGCGTAAGGCTTCGGACGCGGCCGCACCGGACGTTTCCGAACTGATCGCGACGGCCGCGTCGGCGATGAGAGCGGTCGCTCGAGCGAGCTGACCTCCCAACACTACCATTATCGAACATGTGTACGAGTCTACCCGCTGAAAGGGCTTAAAAAGCCAGCTCAGAGCCACTGTCTGGATCTGTGGACGGGACCGTTCCACCCACAGGAAAACGAGCGCCGATGCACGCTCTTACCCAGCCAAAGGGTGGTCGTCGCCACCATCTCTCGCTTCGCGTCCCTCTTTGATGGCCTCGGCAGCAAAATGATCTTCAATCCGGAGTTTCGTACCGTCGTGGAAGCGGACCTACGCGCGGGCAACATCGCAATCCGAGTAACCACCCACGCTGATCGCTCAGCAAGGAGTACGCAGAAGTGCGACGACACATGCTGCCAGGGGCTTCAGTCGTTCAAATGAGCCCCGACCGCAGGTTCGCGACGGGGACCACACCAACCGCGTGTCTGATGTCCAGCAGCCGACTTGAAAGTCTGAACGTCAGATCACCACCGTCCGGGAGAGCCAAAAGCCGTAGTTGGTACCGCCACAGCGTGCCGTCGATGGAGCACCTGACCGGTTCAAGCTCGGGTTGTTCAGGTGGCTGTACGTATCGGGCGCGCAAGTAGGCACGGGCTTGGTTACGAGCCAGGAGGTGCAGTCCGACCTCATCAGCCGACGCGCTCCCCCAGGCCACCTGCAGGACCGCGTCCGGCGGCGAAGAAGGATGCGGGTGGGTCAGTCGGCCGGTGGACATCGTCAGCCCGCTCAACAGCTGCGCGGACAGCGGCACTTCAAGGGTGAACTCGAGTGCATCGCCCTCAAGCTCGAACTCGCTCAGCACCGCCGGAACTCGCCCATCGCGCAGCAGCGGCAGCCGACCCGCGATCTTCGCGCGGCTCACGCTCCTGTCCAAAACGGGACCCGGCTAGTGCTCACGGCCGCATTCTGCGCCTCGCAACACGGTCACCGAGGGAAGTGCAAACTCCGCGCACTTCACCGCGAGAACAGAAACGTGTCTCGCCCGAACTCGCGAGGCGTCAACGAGCAGCCGCTATCCCCTGCCGACGACCAGCGCCCGCAGATCGGCCTTGATCACCTTGCCGGCCAGGTTGCGCGGCAGCGTCTGCATGATTTCCAGCCGCTCCGGCCACTTCTGCTTCATGACGTCCTGCCCATCGAGGTACGCCGTGAGCGAGCCCAGCGTCGGTGGATGGGCCGGATCGGTGGGGACGACGCACGCGCAGGCCTGCTCGCCCAGCACCGGGTGTGGCAATCCGACGACCGCGACGTCGGCGACCTCGGGAGAGGTGATCAGCAGATCCTCGACCTCGCGTGCGCTGATCGTCTCGCCCTTGCGGATGATCACGTCTTTGATACGCCCCGTGATGGTGAGATTGCCGGCTGGATCGAGGGAGCCGAGGTCGCCAGTTCGCAGCCAGCCGTCCACGAAGGCATCGGCATCGAGACTGGAATCCAGATAACCCTGCATCACCTGCGGGCCCTTGGCCTGGACCTCGCCGATCTTCCCGGATCCGAGCACCGTGCCATCAGAGCCGACGATGCGCAAAGTGGCGCCTGTATTAGCGCGCCCTTCAGAGCTGGCGAGGACGTCTTCGGGATCGTCCGCGCGGGTGCTCGTCAGGATCGGCGCCTCGGTCATGCCGAACGACGAATGCACTGGCTTGCCCAACTCTTTCATGATCATTGCGTAATGGCTGGGCGGTTTGGCGGCGCCGCCGCTGGTGTACATGCGCACGTCCGGGAAGTACGGGGCGCCGGGGTGCGCATGCTGGGCAGCGAGATACATGGCGTGGTGGGCCGGCCCGGTGCCGGCCACGGTGACCCGCGTTTCGCGGAGCAGATCGGCGATGGTGTCGGGTTTGACGTATTCGGTGAGCACCAGCACGAAGCCCGACAGCAGGGCGGCGGTGAGCCAGACCGCGCAGCCACCGATATGGGCCACCGGGAAGACCATCCCGATGCGGTCGTCAGGGGTGATGCCCATGCCGTCACTCATCCCGGCGCCGCCCGCGATCGCCGAGACATCGGTGTGCATCGCGCCCTTGGGATCCGCGGTCGTGCCGGACGTGTAGAAGATCCAGCGCACCTCTTGATCGTCGGCCGGTGGAGCAGGGAGGGTCGCCGGGTCGCCGTCGGGCAACGTGCCGTCGAGAACGGTCAGCTGCGCGCCGGTCTCGGCTGCCGCCTCACGGGCAAGCGACTCCAGATCGATGCCGTTCCAGCCCGGCGCCACCAGCACGTGACTGGCCTTCGTCTGACCCAGCACGAAGGCCAGCTCACGACCGCGGTAGATCGGCAGCACGGGTATCTGCACGGCACCAAGCCGGCAGAGCGCGGCCGTCACCACCAACGTGTCGATACGGGTGGTGAGCTGCCAAACCACGCGCGTGCCCGGCGTGATCCCGAGCGCGAACAGGCCCGCCGCAGCGCGCTCCCCCGCGGCCCGAAACTCCTCGAAGCTCATGGAACGACCGTGCTCGTCGACGAGCATCTCGCGGTCAGGAGTCTTGGAAGCCCGGTCCTCGATCAAGGACCAAACGGTGGTCACGCTGCTGCGTTCTGAGACCGGTGCTGCGACTGGCTAGCTGGCCTGGAAGTTGAGCCCGCCGGGACGGACCTCGAAGACCTGCTGCGACATGATCGCCGGCAGCTCTTCGGCCACCCAGCGCTTCTCGCCGGAGTGGATCGTCTTGCGCTCCGTCCAGCCCTTCATCCAGATGATGCGGTCGTCCAGGCAGCGGATGACCTGTCCAGTCACGTACTGGGCGTCGTCGCTGGCGAGCCAGGCGGCCAGCGGCGAGCTGCCGGCGGGGTCCATCGGGTGGTATTCGTCCGGGCCCAAGTCGTTGGGCTCGAATGCGTCGCCGGCCCCAGGGATGGAGGCGGTGATTCGGGTGAGACCGGCCGGGCCGATGGCGTTGACCGTCACACCCAGTTTGTAGAGCTCGATCGACAGCGTGAGGGTGAGGCCGACGATGGCGGCCTTGGCGGTCGCGTAGCCGGTCTGGCCGAAGTTGCCGCCCAGGCCCGCGCCGGAGGTGGTGTTGATGATGCGGCCCTTGGTGGAGCCGCCGGACTTCGCCTGCGCCCGCCAGTACTTGGCGGCGTGGGTCGAGGTGTTCCAGGTGCCCTTCACGTGGACGCCCATGACGGCGTCGAAGTCGGCCTCGGGCATGTTCCATACGGCGGCGTCGCGCACGATGCCGGCGTTGTTGATCACGATGTCGAGCTTGCCGAACGCGTCGACGGCCTGCTGGATGAGCTGGGCGGCCTGCTCGTAGTTCGAGACGTCGGCGTAATTGGCTACTGCGGTGCCGCCGGCCTTCTCGATCAGGGCGACCGTGTCGTCGGCAGCCCGGCCGGCACCCTCACCGCGGACGGATCCGCCGAGGTCATTGACGACGACCTTGGCCCCCTGCCGGGCGAGCTCCATTGCGTGTCCACGGCCGATCCCGTGCCCCGCTCCGGTGACGATGGCGACCTTGCCGTCGAGCAGACCCATGCGAACAACCCACTTCCGTAACGCGTATACAAAATACCGATGCACACATGATCAAAACGATCAAGTTCTCCATACTGTTTACCATCTCGGCATCTCGACAATGAGCGGAAGGGTCCACATGAGCACCCCCTCGGAGACCCTGGTCACGCCCGGTCCGCCGCGACCGCCGGAAGGTGATTGGTGCGGCACGCCATACCTGCGATTCGAGCGCCGAGGCTCACACGCACTGCTGACCGTCGACCGGCCGCAGGCCCGCAATGCCCTCACCGGCGCGATGTATTTCGGGATTCGATACGCGATCGATCGGGTGAATTCCGATGCCGACCTTGCCGGGCTGCTCATCACGGGCATTGACGACGTCTTCATCCCCGGTGGCGACCTCGGCGCCAGCACCATCGACGACTGGGGCGGCCCGAAACTGCTCGGCATGGACAATGTGCCGTTCGACGCCGTCCGGCACTCACCCAAGCCGATCGTCAGCGCGATCAACGGCATCTGCCAAGGCGGAGGGCTCCTCATCGCGATCATGTCCGACGTGGCGGTGGCCAGTGACCGGGCCGTCTTTCGAGCCCCGGAGATCTACCGCGGGATCGCCGACACCGGATACGCGAGCTACCTGCCCGCCCAGATCGGCCCGGCCCGGGCCAAAGACATGCTCTTCACCGGCCGCCGGGTGACGGCTCCTGAGGCACTCGAGTGGGGGCTGGTGACGCGCGTGGTGGCGCATGAGGAGCTCCTGAGCGCGGCTACCCGAGTGCTCGAAGACTGCATGCGGGGTGCGCCCAGAGCCCGTTCCGAGGTGAAGCGGGTGATCTCGCAGGGGTACGGGCAGTACGACCGAATGTCGATGGAGGCCAGCTTGAGCAGCGTCGAGGCGGTAGAAGGCTGGGAAGCCTTCCGCGACAAGCGCTCCCCCAGTTGGGTGCCTGAAGACCTGCAGACGGGACGGCTGTGACTGATTCTCCAACGGCTTCTCCGGTGACCGATTTTCCAGCGGGCATCCCGCCAACGATCCCCGCGGCGGTGGCCCGGGCCGCGGGACAGTGGCCGGATGCCGAAGCCCTCGTCGACGGCGAACTTCGACTCACCTTCGGACAGCTCGAGACCCGGGTTCGCCAGGCCGCGGGCGCATTCGTCGCCAGCGGGCTGGAGCCGGGTGACCGGGTCGCCATCTGGGCACCCAACAGCGCTGCTTGGGTGATCATCTCGCTCGGTGTCTACGGGGCGGGCGGCGTGCTCGTGCCGATCAACACCCGCTTCAAGGCCGCCGAGGCGGCGCACGTGCTCAACACGTCAGGAGCACGCTTCCTCTGCACCGTGACGGACTTTCTGGGCACCGATTACGTGGCAGAGCTCGCCGACATCGCACTGCCGGCACTCGAAGAAAAGATAGTGCTGCACGGCAGCACCCCGGCTGGGGCCACGAGCCTGAGTGAATTCATCGCCCGGTGTGCCAAGGTTTCGCCGGATGATGTCGCGGCCCGGACCGCAGCTCTCGGGCCGGACAGCCTGTCGGACATCATCTTCACGTCAGGGACCACGGGACGACCCAAGGGCGCGATGCTCACCCACGGCGCGAGCACCCGGACCTATTCGAGCTGGTCAGAGATCGTCGGGCTCACCGCGGGCGACCGTTACCTGATCGCCTACCCTTTCTTCCACACCGCCGGGCTCAAATCAGGCGTGCTGGCCTGCCTGCTCACCGGCTCCACCATGGTTCCGCACCCGGTCTTCGACGCGCCTTCCGTACTGGCTCGCGTCGCCGAAGAAAGGATCACGATGCTTCCCGGACCGCCGGCCATCTTCATGACGCTGCTGTCGGCGAAGATCACCGATCACGACACCAGCTCCCTGCGCCTTGCCGTCACAGGTGCGGCGGCAGTGCCCGTGGAGCTGGTCGACCGGCTACGTACGGAATTGCACTTCGCCTCGGTCGTCACCGGTTACGGACTCACCGAGACCACTGGCACCGCGACGATGTGCCGCCACGACGATGATCCGGTCATCATCGCGACGACGTGTGGCCGCGCGATCCCGGGCGGCGAGGTCTGCATCGTCTCCGCGGACGGCACCAGGCTTCCGGCGGGTGAGCCCGGCGAAGTACTGGTCCGCGGCTACCAGGTGATGCAGGGCTATTTCGGCGACCCGGCAGCGACGGCCGAGACGATCGACCCCGAAGGCTGGCTGCATACCGGCGACGTCGGGGTCATGGACGCCGCCGGAAATCTGCGCATCACCGACCGCATCAAGGACATGTTCATCGTCGGCGGTTTCAACGCGTATCCGGTCGAGATCGAAGGCGTGATGCTCGGCCACCCGGACATCGATCAGGTCGCCGTTGTCGGCGTACCCGATGAACGCATGGGCGAGGTGGGCATGGCATTCGTGATCCCAAGCGCCGGCAGCGATATCGATTCCGACGCGCTGATCACCTGGTGCCGCGAGCGAATGGCCAACTACAAGGTGCCGCGCTCGATACGGGTGGTCGAGGCGTTTCCGCTCAACGCCACCGGCAAGGTGTTGAAGTACGAGCTGCGGGCTCAGGTCGCGGGCTAAGTCGGTGAGGCGCCGGGTTCCGCCGCCGGCTCCCGCGGCATGCTGCGATAGGAGGCGGGGTCCAGCGCGGAACCCGGCCGCCGGTCGAGTGGCCGGTCGGGTGGCAGCACGGCCTCTGAGTTGCGACGTGGCCCGCTCCAGAGCGCGGGGACCACATCGAGGTGGTAGGCGAGTCCGTAGGCGGCCGCCTCGTAATTGACGCGCCAGCCCCGAAAGTGTTGCCAGGCGTCGTCCAGATCGCGCTCGGGGAGCCAGCCTGAGGAGACGAGTTGGGCGACGGCGCTGTCGAATTGCTCCCTGGTGAGGTCGAGCCGCGCATCGGGCGCCGGATCATTGTCGACCGGGATTCCCGTGACGCTCGCGATCTTGCGAAGCGTGAGGTAGCCCATGCGCAGCAGGGGTCTGGCCTGGGTCGGGGCGGACTGGGGACAGATGGCCAGGTGCAGCGCTGCCGCGTCCAGCACCGACAACAGCGCCAGCAGCCAGTGACGCTTCGGCTCGGGTGACCGGAAGTAGATCAGCGTTCGATATGAGGTGTGACTTTCGGAGAGATCGGCAGCCCACTCGGTCCACTTCTCATACAGCGGGCCGAGCCGCTCCGTCGTATCGATGAGCTGGAAACGCACCAGGATCTCCGGGCCCCAGGCTGGCACGCCCGCCTGCGTTTCCAGCAGCGTGACCAGCGTTTCGCGCCGGTTGAACGCCGAGTAGAGCGAGGGCAGGTAGGCAATCTGCAGCGCGACCACCACCAGTCCGCTGGCCGCCGCGATGAACACCAGTGCCGTCGGCGTGGTCGCGCGCGGGGCGTCGAATCCGAGCGTGAAGACGGACGACCCAGCCTCACGCAGAGCCCCGTTGAAGGTTCCATGCGAGAACGGCCATATCAGCAGCGCAAACCCGACGACGAGCAAGATCAGCCACGATGTCAGGAGTCCGAGGAGGAAGGTCGGCGGCGCGGCCGCCCAGACGTTGTCGCGGCGCTCGTAGTCGTCGATGCGGGCGGTCAGCACCCGGAAAATGCCGCGCACCAAACGGGTAACGAACCGCGAGATCAGCGGGGCTCTGGCCCGCGGGATCAACAGGCTGTTGACGATGCCGGTCGCGGTGAGAGCCAGCACGAGCAGGCCAGGGGCGAACCCGATCCACCGCATCCTTGAGATCATGCCGGACTGGCGATTGTCGACCACTTCAGTACACAATGGAAACCGTCGCGGTCTTCCCCGCGTCCAGCCGTCACGTCCAGGAAAGGCCCCTCGATGACAGTCACCGACGACCTGCTCGAAAACGCCACGCGCTATGCCGACACCTTCGACAAGGGCGACCTGCCGCTGCCGCCGGCCAAGCACCTCGCCGTCGTCGCGTGCATGGATGCCCGGCTCAACGTCTATGGCCTCCTCGGCCTGTCCGAGGGCGACGCCCACGTCATCCGCAATGCCGGCGGCGTCGTCACGCAAGACGAGCTGCGGTCACTGGCGATCAGCCAGCGCCTGCTCGCCACCACAGAGATCATCCTCATCCACCACACCGACTGCGGGATGCTCACCTTCACCGACGACGGCTTCCGGCAGTCGATCGAGCAGGAGACCGGCGTCAAGCCGACGTGGGCCGCCGAGGCATTCACCGATCTCGACGCCGACGTGCGTCAAAACATCGCGCGTATCAAGGCTGAGACCGCCATCCCCCACAAGGAATCGGTGCGCGGCTTCGTCTACGACGTCACCACCGGGAAGCTGCGCGAGGTCTCCTAGTCGCGCGTCAGGTGGAGGGTGCCAGCGCCATGAGCTCGCGGTGCAGCACCTTTCCGGCTTCGTTTCGGGGCAGCTCCGCCACTGCCACGAAACGGACTGGCACCTTGTACGGCGCGAGACGCTCGCGGGCGCCGGCGGCAAGGGCTGCTTCGTCGATCTCCGAACCCGCATCCGTGGGTACCACGAATGCCCACGGCACTTCCCCGAGCCGTTCGTCCGGGGCGGCTACCACCGCGCAGTCCGCCACCGCCGGGTCGAGGCGGAGTACCTCCTCGACCTCACCCGGAAACACCTTCAGGCCACCGCGGTTGATCATGTCCGAGACGCGGCCCTCGATCCAGAGGAAACCCTCGGGGTCAAGCCGGGCCACATCGCCCGTGCGAAACCATCCGTCGGCGGTCAGCCGGTCGCCGAGCTCGGCCCCGTCGGCGTACCCCGCCGTGATCGCCGGTGTCTTGACGAAGAGCTCCCCCGCGTCGTCGATACGCACCGAGACGCCGTCGTGCGGGCGGCCGATCGAGCCCAGCTTCTCCTCTCCGTAGGCCCGGGCGTCGGCGGCGTTCCACCCGACGATCTCGCCGCCGATCTCGGTCTGGCCGTAGCAATTGAGCACGGTGGCACCGAACTTGTCGCGGAAGCGACGCGCCTGCAGGGGTGACAGGGGTGCGCTGATGCTGCGCACGTATTTCAGCGGGACCAGGGTGGTCACTTCCGGCGTATCAACGAGCATGGTCATCGCAGCCGGCGGGAGCACGGTCGAACGCAGCTGGAACCGCTCCACCAGAGCCGCGAAGACCACCGGATCGAACCGCTCCATCAGGATCGCCGCGGCCCCCACCCGGAAGGCGAAGAGCACGTTGTAGATCCCAGCCGACAGCGCCATGGACGTTGGGATGAGGTTGGGCATCGGAGCCTTGCGAGCAGCGATGGTGTCACTGCCGGCGCCCAGCAGCTTCTTCAGCACCGGCTCCAGCAGCTTCAGAAAGCCGCTGTGGCGCAGCAGGACGGGCTTGGGGCGTCCGGTCGTGCCAGAGGTCCACTGCACCAGGGCGATATCAGGCTCGTGAGTCGGGACGTCCACCACCGCCGCCCGCCCGGAAGGGGTCCAGGTCAGCTCCTTGGCGATGACGACAGGCAGATCGAGGCCTTCCGGGGCGGCGGCCGCGACCACCATCGCCGGGTGGGTGGCGCCAAGCAGGGCGGTGCGTTCGGAGGCGGTCACTCGAGGGTTCAGCGGCACGTATACCGCCCCCGCATACCAGCAGCCGAACATGGCGGCGACGACCTCCGGGCCGTTGGGGAGCATGACGGCGACCGGTTGGCCGGGCAGCACACCCGCCTCCGTCAGAACGGATGCGAGCTCGCGGGCTGCTGCCCGCAGCCCCGCGCGCGTCACCTCGCGATCACCGCTGTAAATGGCCACGGTGGTCTCGTCGCCGGGACGGTCCTCGAGCAGGTCAAGAAGGCTGGCCATCAGCGGGGCCCGGGTCCACTGCCGGCGGAGTCAGCGTCAAGCGGCTGCCATCTGGCTTCGCGTTTCTCAGCGAAGGCAAGCGGACCCTCTTCCTGGTCAGGGTGCCCCCACATCGAGATCAGCTCCTGGCCTCCCTCGCGGGATGCCTCGGTGAGCCCGGATTCCAGCGCACCCCACAAGGCCCGCTTCGATACGCGCATGGCTGCCGGCGAATTCCGAGCGATCTTCTCGGCCAGGGTTTGCGCTTCTTCGCGCAAACGCTCCGGAGGGTCGACCACCTGCGAAATCATCCCGAGCTGCAGGGCGCGTTCGGCCGACATCCGCTCATGGCGGCCGACCAGCGCCATCCGCATCACGGCCTCGAAGGGCATCTTGCGCAGCAGACCGATCGCCTCCACTGCGACGACCTGTCCGACCGACACGTGGGGGTCAAAGAACTGGGCGTCAGACGCGGCGATCACGATGTCGGCGTCGGCGACCCAGTGAAAAGCACCGCCGGCGCAGAGCCCGTTCACTGCCGTGATGACCGGCTTGGCCACCCGCTGATGCCACGACGTGAAATGCAGGTCGAAGTTCTTCACCGATTCGCGGTAGCGCCCCATGCCCTGCCCGTCGGTGGCCAACTCCTGGACGTCGACCCCGGTCTGGAAGGCCCGGCCCTCTCCGGTGTGGACGATCACCCGCACCTCGGGGTCGCGATCGAGTTCCAGCCAGGCCCCGGCGAACTCATCACGCATCAAGGCGTTCATGGCGTTCAGCGCCTGGGGGCGGTTGTTGATCAACCAGCCGACCGCGCCGTGCCGCTCGAGCTTGAGGGTCTCGTACGTACCGAATCCATCACTCATTGATCTTTGCGTCCCCATTCATTGCGGCTACGTAAGAGTCGGTCAGTCCTAATTCGAGCGCATCCCACAGCGCCCGTTTACGGGTCCGGAGCACCTCCGGGTCACCCTCGGCGATGAGCTCGGCCAGCGCTTTTGCCGCCGGCCGCAGCTCGTCGGGCGGCACCACCTGGGAGACCATCCCGAGGTCGTACGCGCGCTGCGCCGAGATCCTTTCGTGGCTGCCCAGCAGCGCCATCCGCATCACGGACTCGAACGGGACCTTGCGGGCCAGGCCGATCGTCTCGTAGGCGGTGACCTGGCCCACCGACACGTGCGGATCGAGGAAGCTCGCCCGGTCGGCAGCGATCACGATGTCGGCGTCGGCGATGAAGTGCAGCCCGCCGCCGGCGCAAACGCCATTGACGGCGGCTATCACGGGCTTACTCACCCGGTTGTGCCAGGCGGTCAGGCGCAGTTCCGCACGCTTGGTGCGGCGCGATTGTTTACGCAGCGCGGCCGGATCCTTGGCCAGCTGGACCACATCAAGTCCCGTCTGGAACGCGCGCCCCTCGCCGGTATTGACGATGACGCGAACCTGCGGGTTGACATCGAGTTCGAGCCAGGCCTGCTCCAACTCATCCAGCATCGTCGCGTCCATGGCGTTGCCGGCCTTGGGGCGATCGAAGATCAGCCACCCCACCGGTCCTTCGCGGGACACCTGAAGCGTCTGGTAGCCCATCAGTTGCGGGGCACTTCCCGCCACGGCCGCCCATGCCAGGGGTCGGGCTCGCGCGGCAGCCCGAGCACCCGCTCAGCCAGGATGTTCTTGTTGACCTCGGTGGTGCCGCCTTCAATCGTGTTAGCGCGGCTGCGCAACATTCCGCGTACCTCGTGCGGAAGGCTCTCGGCGTAGCTGTCAGCACCGTGATCGGTGTGGTCGGCAGCATTGCTGGTGGGTGCGTCCCAGGCGGTGGCGTAGGCCCCGAGCAGGTCGGTGGCGAGCAGCTGGGTGCGCTGGTTGAGCGAGCCGGAGTGCACCTTGCCGACCGAGCTTTCAGCGCCTGGAGCGCGACCTGCCTTCAGCAGCGCGCGTACCCGAGAATTCGTCCAACTCCTGATGGCGTCCTCGGCATAAAGACCCATCAGCTCCTGACGGACGCGCGGGTCGTCCCACCCTCCGGAGCGCCCGGATTCGCTGATGCGGCGGGCGAGCGCGATCAGGCTCGCAATCCCTGACCCACCAATCCGGTCGACACCGCCCGAGCCGGATCCGGAGACCATCTGACGCTCACCCGACAGGGTCGCCGACGCGACCCGCCAGCCGTCGTTCACCGCTCCCACCCGTTGGGTGTCAGGGATACGTGCGCCGTCGAGAAAGACCTCGCAGAAGTCGACCTCCCCGGTGATGTGGCGCAGCGGGCGGATGTCGACACCGGGCTGGTGAAGATCGATCAAGAAGTAGGTGAGGCCATTGCGCTTGGGCACATCGGGGTCGGTGCGGGCCAGGAGTACGGCGTAGTCAGCGGCAAATCCCCAGGTGGTCCAGACCTTCTGGCCGTTGACGATCCATTCGTCACCATCGAGCTCGGCGCGAGTGGAGAGCGAGGCGAGATCGGATCCGGCGCCGGGCTCGCTGAAGAGCTGGCACCAGATCTCCTCGGCGCGCACGATCGGTGGCAGGAAGCGCAGCCGCTGCTCCTCGGTCCCGTGGGCGAAGAGCGCCGGTGCGGCGTTGTGCAGCCCGAGCGGGTTGAGCCGGCCGAGGTTGTAGGGCCGCAGCTCCGCCTCGATGAGACGCGCGGAGGCGGGCGGGACGTCGAGTCCGCCGTACTCCACCGGCCAGGTCGGGGCCACCATTC
Organism: uncultured Actinomycetota bacterium; assembly: GCA_963839015.1. Classification (GTDB taxonomy): domain Bacteria; phylum Actinomycetota; class Actinomycetes; order Frankiales; family Frankiaceae; genus DATAZK01. Next base: position 421,078 of record CAWITL010000010.1, read on the forward strand.
CAGAGCCGCCGAAGACGGGGTACCAGGCCTCGTAGTCGGCCCGCGGCCGCACCGCCCTGATCGCCCGGGGCCCGCCGGGCGCGGCATCCCGCCAGGCCACCGGGACGAATTCCTCGACCCACGACCGCACGGCGGCGACCAGTTCATCGCGCGGTGTCTGCGCCGTGACGGCCAAGGCGCCGCGCACGCCGGTGCTCAACGTCCCTCGAATCGGGCCGGGCGCTTCTCGCGGAAAGCGGACATGCCTTCGCGGAAGTCTTCACTGCGCGACGACAGCTCCATGGCGAATGCTTCGTGGCGCAAGGCTTCCTCCAGCGGTGCCGACATCCCGGCGGCCATGAGCCATTTCGTCAGACCCAGCGCGACCGTCGCGGAATGGGCCAGCCGTTCGACGACCCCGGCCACGGCGTCCTCAAGATCCTCCGCCGGCACGGCACGGTCGATCAGCTCCCATTGCGCTGCTTCAGCGCCGCTGAGGACCCGCCCCAGCAGGAGCATCTGACGAGCCCGCACCTCACCGATCCGGCGCGGCAACATCCACGTCACGCCGCTGTCCGGGGTGAATCCTCGCTCGCCGAAAGGAGCCCAGAAGCGTGCGTCGTCAGCGGCGACCGTGACATCGGCCGCCATCGCGATCGCCAGCCCGATCCCGGCCGCCCAGCCCTGGACCGCGCACACGACGGGCGTTTGCACGGTAGCGATCACCGGTATGAGCCGGTGGGCCTGAGAGGGCAGCCGACGCTGAATGCTGCCGGCCCGCGGCCGCTTACCGCCCGCGGCATTACGCGCGATGATGTCGGCCCCGCTACAGAAGTGCTTGCCCTCGCCGGCAAGCACGATCACCCGCACCGCTTCGTCGCGACCAGCGGAATCGATAGCTTCGATCAGGCCCGCCATCATGACGTCGTCGAGCGCATTGCGTTTGTCGGCCCGGTCGAGCGTCAGCCGCAGGACGCCCTCCTCGAGGGCCACCCGCAAGCCTGGACTCGAGGCATATTCGTCCATCAGGCAGCGCTCATCACGCGGCGCTCATCACGCGGAAGGCCGGAAGAGCTTGCGCGAGGCCAGCAGCGCGACCACTCCATCGCCCTGACGTTGCATCAAGGTGTGGCATTCACGTTCGGCGAGCTCGCCATCGCCGGCCCGGACAGCCTTGGTCACGGCCGCGGTACCGCGCCGTTGATTTGCCATCGCCGCCGGGACGATCTCGAAGAAGTTGCCCGGTACGAGGTTGCGCAGCAGCCGCGCCAGCGACGCCAGCCGCGGCGAATTCGCCATGGCGAAGAGGTGGCGAAGGTAGTCGTTGTTGGCCACGAAGAACTCGTCGGCGGTGCCCGCTCGCTTGATCGCCCGCTGGGCCTCGACCAGCGCCACCACCGATTCGGCGCTGCCGCGCTCGGTGGCCCGCCGGGCGGTGAGTCCGTAGATCAGTCCGAATACCTCGTAATGGTCGCGCACGGCGTCTTGATCAAGCCCGTGGACGAACGCGCCGCGGTGGGGCTCGATCATGAGCCAGCCCTCGCGGTCCAGGGCGATGACCGCTTCGCGCACCGGAATGCGGCTGACGCCAAGCTCCGTGGCGATCTCGTCCTGGCGCAGGTGGTCCCCCTGGCGGAGCTCGCCTTCGAAGATCAGCCGGCGGATGTGGTCGGCCACCAGGTCGCCGCTGCTGCGCCGGTGACCGCGGCGCGCGAGTGAGTGGTCGGCAACCGGCAGCGTCGTCACGACGGAGGCAGCCCGGGGTGCTCGGGCCATCAGGCAGCGCCGGCAGTGAGCAGCGGGAGGTTGGCGACGCCGCGGACGTTCGAGGACACCTTGCGCACCGCCCGCGCATCGTCGACCGCGAAGTCGGGGAACCGGCCAAGCAACTCCTCGCAGGCGATCTTGATCTCCAGCCGGGCCAGGTGTGCCCCGATGCAGCGATGAATCCCGTAGCCGAAGAACATCGTCGACGGGTCTGCCTCGCGCGTCACGTCGAACCGGTCGGGATCGGGGTAGGCCGTTTCGTCACGTAGCGCGGAACCAGTGATCAGCATGACGCGCTCGCCCGCCGGGATCGTGACGTCATGCATCGTCACGTCTGTCGAGGTGGTACGTCCTTGCAGCTGGGAAGGGGCGTCAAAACGCAGGATCTCTTCCGCCGCCGACGGGTACAGCGACGGATCAGCGCGCAGTTTGGCCTTCTCGCTCGGGAAGTTGGTCAGCGCCAGGCAGCCGTTCGGGATTCCCTTGGCGACCGTTTCGTGGCCGGCGAATCCGAGTTCGAGAAAGCGGAAGGCGGCCTCCTCGTCTGACATCCGGCGGGTGGAGCCGTCCTCGTCATCGGTCACTTCGGTTGCCATGATCACATTGATGATGTCATCCTGCGGCTTGCGTCGCCGCTCCTGAATGAGGCCCAGATAGAGCTCAAAGAGCGCCGCGCTCGCCTCGATGACCTGGTTGATGTCGACACCCTCACCGCGGGCCCCCACCCGGTCGGAAAGCTCATGCATCTCCCCGCGTAGCTCATGAGGGATGTTGAGCAGTTCGCTGATGACATCGAGGGGAAGCATGATCGCGAATTCGCTGGCCACGTCGAATTCGTCCTCGCCGACGTAGGGGTCCAGCAGCTGCGCGCAGCGGTAACGGATATACGGCTCCAGCGCCAGAATCCGCCGTGGCGTGAAGACCTTACCGATGATCTTGCGGTGCCAGCGGTGCTCGGGCGGATCCTTGACAATCAGGAATGGGCTGTCCTTTTCCTCGCCCTCGATCGTGACTCCACCGGCGCTTGAGAACCGCTCGAAGTCGTTATGCGCCGCCAGAATGTCGTCGTAGCGCGAAAGTGCCCAGAATTTGAGGTCCGGGTTGTGATAGACCGGCATCTCGGCGCGCAGCCGGCGGTACGTGGGATAAGGGTCGCAAAAGGTGTCGTAGTCGTACGGATTGAACTCGAGCATGCGCCGCCAGTCCCTTCACTGCCCTACTGAAGTACATAACGTATATACGTCAGCCGAGCCGCTCAAGGAAGCCGGCGCCGCAGCCCTCGAGCGTCAGGCCGGCTTGATCAGCGCCAGGGCGTTGTCGTGGAGCACCTTCTGCTGCTCAGCCTCGGTGTAGCCGTCGCGCTCCAGGTCCTTCTTGAACGACAGCGGATCGGCCAGCCCCTCGGTGTGCGGCCAGTCCGAGCCCAGCAGCACGTTGTCGATCCCGAGCAGGTCCTTGAGCCCGGCCAGGTCGTCCTCGTAGTACGGCGCGATGGATACGTGCTTGCGGAGCACGTCGTGCGGGTGCTCGGGGTAGAGCCGCGGGGCCTGACCGGCGTGCTTGCCCAGCGCCTTGAACAACGCAGGCACCCACGAGGAACCGCTCTCGATGATGGCGATGCGAATTCCGGGGTTCTTCAGGAGTACCTGGTTGGACACAAGGGCCGACAGCGTGTCGGCCGAGGGCACAGCCGACAGCAGCGAGCGCATGGTGGTGTTGCCGTGGGCGTTGAGCTGCTCGCCCTCCCCCCACATGGGCAGGATCTCGCTGTAGGCCGTGTCGCCCGAGTGGTAGGCCAGCAGGATCCCCGACTCCCCCAGCGCCTTCCAGAAATCGGCGAACATCGGGTCTGCGGGCGAGCGGTAGCCGAGCTCGGTGCGGACCGGACCGGACTGCATGACGATGATGCGGGCGCCCTTGGAGACGGCCCATTCCAGTTCCCTGACCGCATTCGCCGGGTCGCTAAGGGAGATGTAGGGCGCGGCGAAAATCCGCTCCTGGTAGTGGAAGCCCCAGTCTTCATCCAGCCACCGGTTGAAGGCGCGGAAGGCGGCGGCGGCGGCCGGCAGGTCGTGCTTGAGCGACTGCTCCATGCCCACGCCGAGAGTCGGGAAGAAGAAGGCGCCATCAAGGCCCTGCTCGTCCATCACCTGCAGGCGCACGTCACGGTCCTGGTATTCCGGGCGCGTCGGCTCGAGCTCACCGAAGAGCTCGATCACGCTCGCCCCCGATTCGTTCTTACCGCGGAAGTAGTCCTCGAGGCTCCCAGGTGCCGACAGGGTGCTGAAGGTGGGATTGGCCAGGAATCGGTTGATCTTTCCGCCGACCAGCAGCCGGGTCTTGCCGTCCAGGGTGGCCCACTGCATGCAGCGCTTCTTGAACTCGGGCTCGATGTGACGCGTGAAGGCATCCATCGCCTCGTAGTAATGGTTGTCGGCATCGAAACCGCGTAGCTGTGCGCTCATGGGCCACCTTCGAGGAGGTTCTGGTCAAAAAGCTTCTCAAGAAATGAGTATGCCGTTTCAATTTTGCGTACGCGACTATTGCGCGCCAGTAGTTGCCGGCAGTTATCCAGCAAGAGCCGGGATGACTTCGGTCTCGATGAGATGCAGGCTTTCCCACGCCACCGCCGGCGGGATGCCGCCCATCATCGGATGCAGCGTGGCACTGGCAAAGGGCCCGGCCGCCCGCAGCTCATCCACCAATTCCTGCGGCGTCAGCACCCGGTACTGCCCGGTCGCCCGCAGTTCGGCGAGACTCGTGAACTCCGCGTAGCCGCCCTTATCCGCGGAGATGCCGGCGTCTGCCATCCATTTGCCGTACGAGTTCGCTTCGTGGAGAGCGTGCGCGCCGATCTGCTCCCATCCGCGTTCCACGTCTTTGGCCACGTGGATGAAGCTGGTGTCGCCACCCATCCACTCCCCGGGGTCGGGGCGGCCGTACTCAACGCAGCCGGCCCGGTAGGCCTCCCAGATCTCCTGCCCCGGGGGCAGGAATCCGACGCCAAGCCGAGCCGCCCGGCGAGCAGCGGGGGCCGAGCTGCCGCCGAGCAGGATCTGCGGGCCGGGTCCATCCGACGCCGGAGTGATCGCCACGGTGCGTCCGCGATATTCGAACGGCTTTCCCGCGAAGGCGGCCTGCAGGGTCTCCACCAGTTCGACGGTGCGGGCTACCCGCTCATTCAGGGGCCGGTCGAACATCTCGAACTCGTGCAGCGCATACCCGTTGGCGATGACCAGATCCAGCCGGCCACCGGATATGGCGTCGATGACCAACGCGTCTTCGGCCACCTTGAGGGGGTCGTGGAATGACGAGACCAGGGCAGCCACCAGGATCCGAGGATTCTTGGTACGGGCGGCGACCGCGGAGGCGAAGGGCAGCGCGCTGGGCAGGTAGCCATCGGCAGAACCGTGGTGCTCGGACAAGATGATCATCAGGAAGCCGTTGCGGTCGGCGTACTCGACCATGTCGAGCGCAGCGGCGTACCGGTCGGCGATCGGGACCCCGGCGAAGGCCGGATTGCGCAAGTCGAATCTCATCGTGAAGAAGGCCACGGGTGGCAGTGTGCCGCGCCCGGCAGCTCCCGCGGCCATGGGGGCATCCGGAGCCGATGCGACAGTGGCGGCATCAGCTTCCGGCCAAAGTGGCCTGACTCGGACGGCTACGTCGCTAGTCTCTGCGCATGGCACGGGTCGCGGTGGCGCCGCAACCAGTCGAAAGCATGACTGATCGGCAGCTCCAGCGTAGGGAAGCCCTGCTGGCGGCGGTGATGCAGCTCGCCCTCGAGCGCGGCATCGACAACGTGCAGATGAAGTCCGTCGCGGAACGCTCCGGAGTCGCGCTCGGCACGACCTACCGCTATTTCGCGTCCAAAGAGCATCTGCTGGCCTCGGCGCTCGTGGAGTGGCAGGCCCGTCTCACCGATCTGATCCTGCTGGAGCCCAGCGAGCTGCAGGGCGATGACCAGCGCGTTGACCGCATCGTGGATTTCCTGAACCGCGGCATGCGCGGCTTTCAGCGCTATCCGAGCTACGCCGACCTGATGATTTACGTGGCCGCATCGCGCGACCCATATGCCCGCCAGGCGCTGGAAGCCATGTCGGTGCGCACGGACAGGGTTTTGCGGCTCTACCTCGGGCCGCAGCTCGCCCAGGAGCCGTTCGACACGGTCAGTTTCACCATCGGGTCCGTCTGGCTCAACGCGATTTTGCAGTGGCGATCCGGCCGCGACTCGCTGGAAGCTGCGTACGCCAATCTCGAGAACGGGGTCCGGCTGGCCTGCGCCGGGCTGCGGTCCATCAGCACCTCCGGCGACCTGCCGGACCGGGTAGCCTGACGGCCCAGCCTTCCCCGACGATGATTTTGTATGCAAACTACTGCCGGCGCAGAGAGGTCGGGTCCCCTGATGAGCGAGCCTTGGCACGAGCAGCACCTGCTGATTGACGGCAAGCTGGTCCCCGCCGCCAGCGGGGCTGTGTTCGACAACGTCAACCCGGCCACCGAAGAGGTCATCGGGGTCGTCGCCGATGCGGGTGCCGCCGACATGGACGCTGCCATCGAGGCCGCCCGCCGGGCGTTCGACGACGAGAGCTGGAGCACTGACGTCGCGTTCCGGGTGCGGTGTCTTCGCCAGTTGCAGACCGCCCTGGAGAAACATTCAGAACAGTTGCGGGCGACCACGGTGGCTGAGGTTGGCTGCCCGGTTTCGCTGACCTACGGCGCTCAACAGGACACCCCGGTCGCCGGGCTCGGCTGGATCGCCGATCTGGCCGCGGGCTACGAGTGGGTCACCGATCTCGGCATCGCCGAGCCGTTCGGCATCCGCTCCCACCGCTACATCCAACGTGAGCCGGCGGGAGTCGTCGCCGCCATCACCCCGTGGAATTTCCCGACCCAGATCAACCTGGCCAAGGTCGGCCCGGCCTTGGCCGCCGGCAACACGGTGGTGCTGAAACCGGCCCCGGACACCCCCTGGACCGCGACGCTCCTCGGCCAGCTGGTGGCTAACGAAACCGACATCCCACCAGGAGTCTTCAACGTCATCACGTCCTCTGGTCACCAGGTCGGCCAGCAGCTGGCTGAGGACCCCCGTGTCGACCTGATCTCCTTCACCGGCTCCACCGCCACCGGCACCCGGATCATGACGGCGGCAGCGGCGAACATCACCAAGGTCTTCCTCGAACTCGGCGGCAAATCTGCGCTGATCGCGTTGGATGACGCCGACATCGCCGGAGCTGCGGCAGCCGCGTTCTTCCAGATCACCAGCCACGCCGGACAGGGCTGCGCGATCACCAGCCGGCTGCTGCTGCCCCGGGACAAGTACGACGAGGGGTTGGACGCCCTTGCCTCGCTCGCCGCCACCTGGCCATATGGAGACCCGACCGATCCCGGAATGCTGATGGGTCCGCTGGTGCGCGAACAGCAGCGGCAACGCGTGCTCGACTACGTCCGGATCGGCGTCGAGGAGGGTGCCCGCATCGTCACCGGTGGCGGTATCCCGGCTCACCTGCCCAAGGGCTACTTCGTGGAGCCGACCGTCCTGGCCGACGTGACACCCGATGCGAGGGTGGCGCAGGAGGAGATCTTCGGGCCGGTGCTGGCGGTCATCCCCTACGAGGGCGACGACGAGGCGGTGGCCATCGCCAACAACTCGAAGTACGGCCTGTCAGGCGGCGTCATCAGCGCGTCGGATGAGCGCGCCCGCGCCGTCGCCAACCGCATCCGTACCGGCACGATCATGGTCAACGGCGGGCTCTACTACGGCGCCGATTCCCCCTTCGGCGGCTACAAGCACAGCGGTATCGGCCGCGAAATGGGATTGGCCGGCTTCGAGGAGTACCTCGAGATCAAGACGATTGCGTATGGGGCGTAACCAGCTCAAGTTCAGCCGCGATTCCCAGGAACTGGCCATAGCGATGCGTTGCCCGTTCCAGCGCTGCGACAGCACCGGGATGCGTTGTGGTGACAATGACCCTGACCTCGCCGGAGCGTGGCTCGGGCTTCCAGGTGCCCACCACCTGCCCGCGCTCGACCACCAGATTGTTGGTCAGCGCATCCATCCCGCCGAGAGCCGGCGCGCCGGCGGCTGAGCTGAAGAGGGCGCTGCGGTCCTGATAGGCGACCACGAACTCGTCGTAGTTGGGCAACAGACAAACGGACGCGCCCCCATCCGCCCGGGTCGACGGTGCTGGGTCCTCGACAGTCGACTGCGCGGCGTCGTCGAAATAGGCCTCGCCGTCCACCCGTCGCTCCTCGAGTTCAGCAGCTGCCAGCTTGACCGCCTGCCTGGCTTCGGTGACCCGCAGTCCTGACCACCAGGCGAAGTCGCGTATCTGGGCGGGTCCATGGCTGGTGAAGTAGCGCCGCGCCAGCTCAGCAAGGGCCCCTTCTCGGTCATGAATCGGGCTCGACCCTGCAACCCGTTCGTCCACCAACGCGTACGTGTGCTGACGTCCGCGCATCGGACCGCTGCAAATCATTGCTTCCAGCTCACACCACATGACGATGTAGGCCAGCCGGTTGCCTTCGGCAGCGATCCCGCTGCGTTCCAGGACGGCGGCGAGCTCCGTGCGGGTGAGGTACTGCCCGCCCTGCAACGCGGCACTGATGACCTCTGCGCAACGGTGAAAGAGGGCGTCGTCCAGGCCCGCCTTGCGGTAGTAGAACGCGCTCGAGCGGTGCACTTGAGGCGCCGTAAGAGCCTGCATCCATTGCAGATCGGCTGGGGCAACCAGGTGCCAGGTCGGCCTGAGCACGTGGGTGCGCACGATCGCACCGGAGTCGAACGCGGCGCGAAAGCCCGCGTCGTCGACGTCGGCGCAGCGCTGCCCGATTCCCCATGCGCTGGCCGCAAAGAGCTGCGACTGGACGGCACCGAACCAGCCGACCGCCTCGACCGGGTCGGCGAATCCGCTGCCGGCGAGGCGTTGGCGGCGCAGGCGCTGCTCGGCCATCCAGGCGCCGGCGTCAGGACCAGGCGGCGACGACGTCGTCCACCACCGTTCTGGTCACCAGGAAACCCAGCGTGTGATTGATGACGTCTTGGGCGTAGCTCTCCGGAATCCCCACGACCGCGTCGGTGGGTAGGACCACTTGGTACCCCAGGTCAGACGCTGACAGGCAGGTGCCCAGGATCGCCACGTTCACCGAGACGCCCACCGGGATGATCGTGCGGGTGCCCAGGTTGCGCAGCACCGGGTCGAGCTCGGTGCTGCCGAACGGGGTCAGGCCGTGGACCCGGTTCATGATGATGTCTGCTGGGCTGTACTCCAGCTCAGGGATCAGCTCCACGGCCTTGGTGCCTTCCAGCATCTGATCGGGATTGCGCACGATGCCGGCCATCATCCGGTTGTTGATGGACAGCCCTGCCCGGTCGGCGCGCAGGCTGATGGTCGCGTGCACCACGCGCACGCCCGCGGCCCTGGCAGCGCGTAGCAGCTTCGTGGTGCGGGGGATGCTGCCGGCCCTGGCGACCGCTTCGGGAAGGGCTCCGCCACCGTGCCCGCTCACTTGGTCGCCGATCACCCCGCGTTGCATCTCGACGGTCAGCACCACCGTTTCGCTGGGGGTGACGAGCTCGGTCAGGGTAGGCATGAATTCCTCCGGTCAGCTGAACAGTGCGTACGACGGGTCACTGGGGTCACGGCTCGCGACCGTGCTGGCCTGACCGACCTCAGCCGCGGTCAATAGCTGAAAGCTGGTGAAGTCCTCGAGATAGTTGCGGTCGTCGATCGCCCACCGCCCGTCCCGGTAAGACCAACGATCGAGGTAGCGCCCGCGCGAGCTGACCTGCGTGACAGCGCCGTCCGAGTCGGGCGGGGACCAGAGGGCGACCGTCACGTATGCCTCGGACGCGGCGTGGTCACCGTGAACTTCGGTGAGCACGTTGGTGATCTGGTGGCTGTGGCGGTCGAAGCTCGCGTGGGTCGCGGTGACCCAGGCGGCGAAGCCAGCCCCGGTGCCCTGGAAGATGCCGGCCCCGTAGTCAGCGGTGCCGTCGGGATGCCATGTCGACGCCGCCAGCGGCTCGTCGCGACGGTCCATGGCGCGGCAGTAGCGCGAGAGGGCATCGCGGATCTCCTGCTTGACGAACAGGACATGAATGGCGTCGGACACTGCCGCCGGGTTCATTCCGGCAGTCCGAATTGCCGGCGCCGGTTGGCCGGTACGAGATCGAGATACTCCGGGTGGCGTTCCACGTAACCCCTCACAAAGCGGCAGTGTGGCAGCAGCCCGAGACCACGCTCGCGGGTGGCATCGAGCGCCGCCTTGATCAGGATCGATCCAAGTCCACGACCTTCGTAGCGCGGATCAATCTCGGTGTGGGTGAAATCGAGCTTGTCGCCCACCTTCGTGTACGCCGTGAAGCCCGCCTGCTCCCCGTCGACAGTGATCTCGAAATGGCCTAGCTCGGGCCGGTCGGTAACGATGACGGACGGGGTCTCGGCCACTACTTCACCGCCACCGGGGCGACGGGCGCACCGAGACCGGCGACGAACGGCTCGGGAGTAGCGGTCAGCAGGAAGTCGTACTGGCCGTCCTCCGCGCAGTCAGCGGCCAACGCCTCGAGGTCCCAGTTCTGTCCCTGGGTCAGCCCCATCTCCACCAGGTGCAGCAGGTGGACCGGTAGCGGAAGGTCGTCATACTCCCCCGGAAAGCATTCGAAGACGATCGTGTCATTCGCGACGGCGGCGACCTCGTGCTCGTGCAGCCACAGCGCGGTCTGCATCGAGAAGCCGGGCGAGGGAAAGGTGTAGGCCATCTTGTCGCCGCCGTGCAAGTGCTGAATGTGGCCGGTTCGCACGAGCACGATGTCGCCGGACTGCACCGTCACCTCGGCAAATTCGGAAGCCTCATCGAGGTCGGCCGCGGTGAGTGGGTAGCCGGGCTCGAGCCGATCGAGGCCCTTCGCCCGGGCGACGTCGAGCAGCACACCGCGGGAGACGAGCGCGCCCACCTTGTCGATGCCGCAACGTCCGGCACCCTTGGCGGACAGGGAGCCGATCGGGGCGCCGTTGTAGATCCGGTTCGAGTACGTCGCATGGGCCAGCGAATCCCAGTGGGTGCCGGCCTGCAGGCCCATCGTGACGGTGTCGTCGCTGGTGCAGAACTCGTCGATGTTGCCCGTCATCGGATCGTTGATCATGAGCATTGTCTTCAGCGGATTGATCCGGCCCGGGATCATCCCGATCTGCGGGCCGTCCGCCGAGAGCGGGATGGCCAGCGGAAACGATCGACCGCTGTGAATGGAGCCGGCGGCCGCCTTGACGACCGCAGGGGTGATGAAGTTCAGCGTGCCGCGCTCGTCGTCGCCGCCCCACCGGCCCCAGTTGTTGACCTTCTCGGCGAGCTCGGTGAATTCCGCGCGCATCAGTTTCTCCTCGTGGCGAGTTTGTAAGCAGGAAGAGCCGTCAGAACGCAGAGATGACCTCGCGTCCAAACAGCCGGATCATGTCGCGAAGTTCCTCGAAGCCACCGAGCGTCGACGGCCCGGTGTGCGCCGGCAGCCCCGCTCCGAAGGCGGCGTGCACATGCGTCGCCCCAGTGCTCTCCTGGTAGCGGTGCACTTGGCCGATCACGTCATCAGGATCGCCCCACAGCAGCCGATCGGAGGCGATTTCCGCGGCGCTCACGTTCTCGCCGGCGTCGATCCGGGCGAAGAGCTCCTTCTCCGCGTCGTCTTCGACCGACTCCCGCCAGTGCTCCATGAGGCCGCCCACGTAAGCCGGCAACACCTCTTCACGCACCTGCTTGCCGTCGGCGCCGAGCCACGCGTAGCGGCGCAAGATCCAGTCCGGCTCCCGATGCACCGCCGCACACGCCGCGCGGTAAATCTCCAAGCAGGACTGGGCTTTTGCGAGTGACTGCACGGGCCCGCACAGCCATTCGTCGCCCAGCCTTGCCGCCCGTTCGACTGCCGCGTCAGCCACTCCAGCCACCCACAGCGGAGGGTGGGGCCGCTGTACCGGACGGGGATGGACGGTCAGCTCGGGAAAGCTGTAGAAACGGCCGTCGAAGGAGGTGTTCTCCTTCTCCCAGACCAGCCGCAGGATCGTGAGTGCCTCTTCCAGCCGCGCGCCTCTGGTGCGAAATTGCGAGCCCTGGACCTCGTACTCCACGGGCCACCAGCCCAGCCCGACGCCGAGCGAGACGCGTCCCCCCGAAAGCTGATCGATGGTCGCCACCTGCTCAGCAACGCGGACCGGATTGTGCACCGCCAGCTGGAAGATTCCGGTGCCGACCCGCACCGTGCTCGTGCGCACCGCGACCGCGGCCAGGAAGGTCAACGGGTCGGCCATGTTGCCAGGCATGAAGTGGTGATGGCCGATGGTCACGGTGTCAAAGCCGGCCTGTTCGGCCTCCTGCGCAAGCTCGAAGGTCTGGCCGAAAGGATCAGCTGCGGCCGGGTCGCGAAATACCGGTAGCGAAAGCGAGAACTTCACGACCGCATCGCCTCTTGGGAACGTTTCACGCCTGGGTGAAGGCGCGGCTCGGGCCCGTAGGCCTCACGCACATCGGCCCAGAACTGCTCCCAGGTAGGCCACGCCGCCGGCAGGTTCGGCCATTTGGCGAACGTGCGATAGGTGACGTCGCGAAGCCCGATCGGAGCATCAGCATCGCGATACCAGAAGAGCAATTTGCGGGCCCGAAAGAGCCAACGTCCCTCGACGCGCTCGTACTTGTCCTCGTAGGCACCGGCGAGGCGGGCCCAGGTGCCGTCGTGCATCTGCTGCTCGGCGGTGAGGTAGCAGACGCCGGTCGCGTGATCGTCATCCTCGATATTCACCAGGTGATTGGTCGCCTGATGAATGCTGGTGCCGAACGTGCTGTCATTCTCGAGATACATGGTGCGAAAGGCGGCCGGCCCGGTGCCCCAATGGCCACAGTCCACGTCGGGCACGAAGAGCGCCGCGATCATGTCGACGTCGCGCCGGTCGATGCCGACGACGTAACCGATGCCCAGTTGCTGAATCTCCACGATCGACGCTGCGCGCTCAAGGTTCACCGTTCGACCCTCGCACACCCTTGTGCCGGCCTCAGCCGCCGCCCCATAAGGTCGACCGATGTCTGGTACCTCGCGCGCCGCCTCCCTGATCGCTCTGCTCGGCGGCAGTGGGGTCATCCACTTCGTCCGCCCACAGACGTTCACGGATCTGGTGCCGTCGTGGGTGCCCGGAACTGCCCGCCAGGTGGTCTACGTGAGCGGCGCGGCCGAGCTGGCCACGGCTGCGTTAATCGCCGTTCCAGCCACCAGAAGGCTCGGCGGTTGGGCCGCTGTCGCGGTCCTGCTGGGCGTCTTTCCCGGCAACATCAAGATGGCCGTCGACGCGAGGGCCGATGGCGTTCCCGCACCGCTGAAAATTGGTTCGCTTGTCCGACTCCCGCTGCAGATTCCGATGGTGCTCCTGGCGCGCCGGGTCGCGCGCGAGGCCAGCTGATTCGACTCTAGAGAACGCCGGCTCAGCGTCGTTTGGGTACGCGGTGACGACTGGGCGGCAGGGGTGCGTGCCCTATCCGCCGCCGCGCTGCGTCCGGTGCGCGATGGCCCACCCAACAGCCAGGATGGCAAGCGGCACCAGCAGATGCGCGAGGTGGGCCGTTTGGGTAACGACGCATACGTCCTCGCCGGGTTCGAAGCAGATCCCGCCGAAGGACTCCAAAAAGGCCAGGTAGGACAGCGCGAGCGTCGCCAGGACCACGAGACCCGTCCCGGCCCATCGCCAGCCGCGACGCCGGGAACTCAGGAGGTAAGCACCCGGTACGGCTGTGACAGCACCGATCACGAGGAACGGGACAACGTCGAACCAGCCGAACGCAATCCGGCCGAAGCCGCTGATGTCACCCGGCGACCAGACCGCGCGTCCAGTCAGCCAGGCGCCAGTAACTGCCAGCGCCGCCGTGACCCAGACGTAGCTCCTCCTCACAGTCGCAATGTAGGCCCGCTGCCGGGGGCTCGGTACCGCCAGCAGCCGCCATTGGAAGTCTCGATGAAGACGCTGTCTCCGCTGACTGGAACCGTGGTGTCTCCCACGCCGTGGAAGAAGAGGGGGCCCGCCTGTGGATGGGATTGCTCTGTCCACAGGTTCAGAAATACCGTCTGAGCTGGCACTTTATCCGGTCTGGTCAGATAGACTCGTACACATGTTCGATACGGGTGGGGCGGCAGGCACGCTGGCTGCTGCCCATGCCCTGCTCGCCGAGGCCGCCGCTTCCATCAGCTCCGACACGTCCGGAGCAGCCGCCAGCGAAGCCTTACGGGAAGCGATCGCGGCGGACAACCAGCTGACCCTGGTGATGGTGCTGCTGACCGAACGGGTCGATCGCACCGGGACGTTCGCCGCCGACGGGGCAGTGTCGATGGCGGCCTGGCTGCGCAACGAAGCCCACTCCAGCGCCGGCTGGGCGACGGCCCGGGTCAAAACCGGCCGGCTGCTCGTCGACGCGCTGCCCGCGACCCGCGCCGCCTGGCACGCCGGAAAGCTGAATTTCGAGCATGTCCAGGTCATCGCGGCGGGCCGCAAGGATCAGACTGCCGCCACGATCGCGAACTGGACCGGGCGCTGGCCGCCGCCGCCGAAAACGCCACCCCCACCATGCTGCGCGACATCGCCGCTGCCGTACTCGAACACCTCGCCCCGGAGGAGACTGAGAAGAAACGGGACGTCAAGACCGGCTCCCAGTCGGTGCACCTGTCCGATGTTCCCGACGGTGGCTACCTCACCGGCGACCTCGACCCCGAAACCACCGCCCTGCTGCGGGCGGCGTTGGCGAAATTCACTCCCGAAGCAAAACCTGTCGTGCGTGAGGACGGGACGGTCGGACCGGCACTGCCGCTGTCACACCGCCAAGCCTTGGGTCTGGCGGAAATGTGCCGCCAGGCGTTGGACTTCGGGTCCGGCCACTCGGGGTCTGCCGACAAACCGCACCTGGTCATCTCCGCCTCCCTCGACGACCTACGCGATCAGATCGGCGTCGGCTACCTGCCCGGAACCGGCACCATCCCCATCGCCGACGTCCGCCGCCTGGCCTGCGACTGCAAGATCATCCCCGTGCTGCTCGGCTCCGAAGGCCAGCCCGTCGACCTCGGCCGCACCGTACGCACCGTCAGCCCCTCCCAACGCATTGCGCTTAACCTGCGCGACCAGGGCTGCCGCCACCCCGACTGCCACCGGCCACCCTCAGACTGCGACGCGCACCACGTCATCCACTGGATCGACGACGGCCCGAATCGAACCTGGACAACCTGATCTTGCTGTGTCGCGGTCATCACCGCCGCCGCCACAAAGGCGAATTCACCATCACCGCCCACGGCAACCAACAATTCACCATCACCAAAACCCCGCACCGAATGCGCACATGAGCCGCTTCTCAGTCTGGAGAGATCAGGAAATTGCGGGCCCGATGTCAGACGAGCCTTGTCACACCAAAAACCGGAATGCCGCCTGCTCGGGGGTGATGCGCTCGACCGTCAGCGGCAGCTCGCTCAACCGGGTGAGCAGCGGCTGCAGGTCCTCCCGGCGGGCCAGCTCCAGGCCGACAAGCGCCGGGCCGGTCTCCCGGTTGGAGCGTTTGACGTACTCGAACAACGTGATGTCGTCGTCGGGTCCGAGCGCGTGGTCGAGGAAGCGCCGGAGGGCTCCCGGCTCCTGGGGAAAAGAGATCAGGAAGTAGTGCTTGAGGCCTTCGTAGACCAGCGACCGTTCGACGATCTCGGGATAGCGCGAGACGTCGTTGTTGCCACCGGACAGGACGCACACCACTGTCGAGCCGCGCAAGTCGCCCAGCTGCTCCAAGGCGGCGGACGCCAAGGCTCCCGCCGGCTCGGAGATGATCCCGTCGACCTGGTAGAGCTCCAGCATCTCGCTGCAGACCCGGCCCTCGGGGACGTCCAGCAGCTCGACCTCGCTCGCGCGGATCTGGGCGAAGGTATGAGCGCCCACCTTGCTCACCGCTGCCCCGTCGACGAAATTGTCGATCCGTTCGAGCAACACCGGGCCACCGGCGGCCAACGCAGCCCGCATGCTCGGCGCGCCGGATGGCTCGGCGCCGACGAGCCGGCCAGACCATTGCTGTCCCGCCAGCCAGGCCGCGGCTCCCGACAGCAGTCCGCCGCCCCCGACGGGCAGCACCAGGACGTCGGGCAGCCCGCCGAGCTGACGCGCGAGTTCGGGCACCACGGTGCCTTGACCCGCGATCGTGCGCGGATCGTCGAACGCTGGGATCAGCACCGCGTCACCGTCGCCGGCGTGGGCAGCCGCCGCCAGGCTCGCATCGTCATAGGTGTCGCCGACCAGCTTGATGGTGAGGTAGCCGCGTCCGAGCTCGGCGATCCGGTCACGCTTTTGCCGCGGCGTGGTCCGCGGCAGGTAGACGGTGCCATGAATGCCCAGCAGCTGGCAGCTGAGTGCGACCCCCTGCGCGTGGTTGCCGGCGCTCGCGCAGACGACTCCGGCCGAGCGCTGCGTGTCATCGAGCTGCGCCATCAGGTTGTAAGCGCCGCGCAGCTTGTAGCTACGGACCGGCTGCAGGTCTTCGCGCTTGAGGTACACGCTCGCGCCGGTAGCTGCCGACAGGCGGGCGTTTCCTTGGAGCGGGGTCTGCAAGACCACACCCCCGAGGCGCTCGGCCGCCCGGTCGACGTCCTCGGCGGCCACCAGCTGAGGGGCGGGACCCGCATTGGGCGTCTGGGTGCTGCTCATCGGTCGAGTCAATCAGCAGGTTCCGTACCGTGCGGGTGCCCACGCTCGGTGCACTTGCGCTCCAGCCGAATGACGCGCGCTGTCCCGCTCTGCGGCAAGCACCAGGCAGCTGGCTGGCCGGCGCATGGATACTGCCCCTCGTGAAGGGTCCACACCGGCTCAAAATTTCGCTGGTCACGGCATTTGTCCTCGGACTCGTCCTCACGGGCTGCGACTGGGCGACGTATCACGCAAATGCCGGCCGCACTGGTGTGCTGCCGACTTTCAGCAGTGCCACAACGCTGACCGGCGCTTGGTCGCGCACGCTGGACGGTGCCGTCTACGCATCGCCAATCGTCCATGATGGCAACGTTTTCGTGGCCACCGAGGGTGGCTCGATCTACTCCTTCACCGCCTCGGGGGGGCTGCGGTGGCGGACCCACATGGCAAACCCGGTTCGCCTCGGCGACCTGGCCACCAGAGGGGTCAACTGCGGCAACATCGATCCGCTCGGTATCACCGGGACACCCGTCTTCGACCCCGTCACCGGTCGGATCTTCGCGGTCGACGAGACCCTGGTGACCGGGAGCGTCCAACACCAATTGGTGGCCGTGAACCCGACCACCGGTGCCGTGATCGCCCGACGGCTGGTCCAGCCGCCGCATGGGGTTGCGGCTGCCCATCAACAGCGTGGAGCGCTTGCGGTGACCGGCGGGCATGTCCTGGTCACCTTCGGCGGCCTGAACGGTGACTGCGGCAACTACGTCGGCGCAGTGGTTTCCATCAGGACGGACATGACCGGGGCGCAGACGTCGTACTCGATACCGACCAGCCGCGAGGGTGGCATTTGGACTCCGCCCGGGCCAACGGTGCTAGCCGACGGCAGCATCCTGGTCACCGACGGCAACGGCGCCTCGACGACGACCTACGACGGCAGCGACTCTGTGGTTCATCTGAGCGCTGGGCTGCGTCTCCTGGATCGCTTCTCGCCCTCGACCTGGCAGGCGGATAACGCCGCTGATCTCGATCTTGGATCAATGGGGCCGGCCGTGACGAGCAACGGCTATGTCGTGCAGTCCGGAAAGCGCGGGGTGACTTACGTGCTGCGCCTGAGCCACCTGGGCGGGATCCGCGGTCAGGTCAGCAGCGTCACCGGCTGCCGGGCCTTCGGTGGCGCGGCGGTGTCAGGGAGCACGGTCTTCCTGCCTTGCACCAACGGTGTCCAGCGGGCTGATATCGGCTCGAACGGAAGCATCCGGGTCAGCTGGCAATCGACCGGGGTGCCCGGCTCTCCGGTGATCTACGGAAATTCACTGCTGGCCACCGCGCAATCGCAGGGTCGCCTCTACCTACTCGATCCCACGTCGGGCCGTACCCGGGCCTCGCTCTTCGTCGGCTCACTGAGCCGTTTCGCGACTCCGGCCCTCGACAGCGGGCGGGCCTACGTCGGAACGCTGACCGGTCTGGTGGCAGTCCGGATCGGCTGACCCTGTCTGCTGACCGGTCCGCCTAGGAACCGGTCAGCAGAACGGGTGGAGCTCAGATCGTCGATTCGTACCGTGCCGCGACGTCAGCCCAGTTGACGATGTTCCACAGGGCGTTGACGTAATCGGGCTTCACGTTCTTGTACTGCAGGTAGAACGCGTGCTCCCAGGCGTCGAAGACCAGCAACGGCGTGGTGCCGATGCCCAGGTTGCTCTGGTGGTTTTCGACCTGCTGGACCGTCAGCTTCTTGCCCAGGCTGTCGTAGGCCAGGACGCCCCAGCCAGAGCCTTGCGTGGTCGCTGTGGCCTGGGTCAGCTGCGCCTTGAACGCGTCGAAGCTGCCGAAGTCCGTGTCGATCGCTGCGCCGAGTGCTCCGTCGGGCTTGTCGCCGCCGTCACCGGACAGATTCTGCCAGTAGAGCGAGTGCAGGATGTGGCCGGACAGGTGGAAGGCCAGCGTCTTCTCGAGGCCGACGATGGATCCGTACTCGCCTTTGGATCGGGCGTCGGCCAGTTTGTCGAGGGTGTCATTGGCACCCTTGACGTAGGCGGCATGGTGCTTGTCGTGATGCAGCTCGATGATCTCGCCGCTGATGTGCGGCTCGAGGGCCGCATAGTCGTAGGGCAGGTCAGGCAGCGTGTAGCTAGCCACGGGCAGTGCTCCCTCATGAGGTTCGTCGGACCAGATTGTCCCTCCCCGGAAAGGTAGTCCTTAAGCGTCGAATTGACCTTGGAAGGGCACCCTTACCAGTACGTCTGGGGTAGGTTCAGCAGCGTTAGCGATGGACACGGAGGAAGCCGGTGTGAGTCCGGCGCGGTCCCGCCACTGTTACCCGGATGCTCTGCCACGTGGAGCGGCAATCCCGGGAGCCAGGAGACTCCGACCATCGGACCGCCAAGCCCGGGGCGCGGACCCCGAGTGAGGACCGATGCTGTGCAAGCAGGTCTCACCCGCGCGACCGGCATCGGCCTCGGGCTGCTGGCGGATGCCGTCCTGGCTGATCCCGCCCACCTGCATCCCGTGGCGGGGGTGGGTCGGCTCGCGCTAAGCACCGAGCGGCTGGTTTACCGCCCACGACGCAGCAGCGGCGCCCTGCACCTGTTACTGGTCACGGCTCCGCTGACCGCCGCTGCCTTCGCCGCCCAGCGCCGCCTTCCCTCACCGTTGGCTCGGGTGGCGCTGATGGGCGCGCTGACTTGGGCGGCCGTCGGGTCCCAGAGCCTGCAGCGGGAGGCCGGCCTGCTGGCTGAGCTGCTGGCCGCCGGTGACCTCGAGGGTGCGCGGCGCAGGATGCCGCACCTGGTCGGGCGGGATCCGGCGCTGCTCGACGGCGCGGGAATGGCGCGCGCAGCGATTGAGTCCGTCGCCGAAAACACCGCCGACGCCGGGGTCGGGGCGCTGCTGTGGGGGGCACTTGCGGGGCCCGCCGGCGTCGTCGGCTATCGGATTGTGAACACCCTGGACGCGATGGTCGGCCATCACAGTGACCGTTACGAGCACTTCGGCTTTGCCGCAGCCCGGCTCGACGACGTTGCCGGCCTGTTGCCGTCACGGCTGACCGCCGCACTGACCGTCGTGCTGGCGCGCCGGGTCGGGGGAAGCCCAAAGTCGGCCTGGGCGGATCTGGCGTCGCGACGCCGCGGCCCATCCAAGCCCGAATGCCGGGCCCTGCGAGGCCGCCTTCGCCGGTGCTCTCGGGGTGCGTCTCGGCGGCCCCACCGTCTACCCGTACGGGTTGTCCGCCCGGCCGTGGCACGGCGATGGCCCGGACCCCGATCACCGCGATGTCACCCGGGCGGCCCGCCTGTCGCGAGACGTGACGCTGGCCGCCGGCGGGCTGTGCGCCGCCCTAGCCCTCGCCCTGCCCCACCTGGTTCTTGCCATCCGGCACCCGGCACACCGCGATTTCGGTCCACAGGGGCAAGACACGTGAGCCGCCCTGACGGACTCGGGGGCGGCCTCCTCATTGCGGGAACGACGTCGGACGCCGGCAAGAGCGTCCTCACAGCGGGCCTGTGCCGCTGGTTGTCGCGGCAAGGCGTGAAGGTCGCGCCGTTCAAGGCCCAGAACATGTCGTTGAACTCGATGGTGACGGCGGACGGCGGCGAGATCGGACGCGCCCAGGCGATGCAGGCGGCAGCCGCCCGGGTGCCCGCCGAGGCAGCCATGAACCCGGTGTTGCTCAAGCCGGGAAGCGACCGCCATTCCCACGTGGTGGTGATGGGCCGGCCTTACGCGGATGCCGATGCCCACAGCTACCGGGATCTCAAGGTGGCGCTGCTGGACGTTGTCACCGCCGCCCTGGCCGATCTGCGGTCCCGGTTCGATGTAGTGATCTGCGAGGGGGCCGGCAGTCCCGCAGAGGTCAACCTGCGCGACCGCGATCTGGCCAATATGGCACTCGCCCGTTCCGCCCAACTCCCGGTCCTGGTTGTCGGAGACATTGACCGCGGCGGAGTACTCGCCCATTTCGCCGGGACGCTCGGGGTACTCGACGCCGACGACCAGCGCCACATCGCCGGGTTCGTGGTGAACAAGTTCCGCGGCGACCAGTCCCTGCTGGCCCCTGGGCTCGAGTGGCTGCGGCAGACGACCGGGCGGCCGACCTACGGAGTGCTCCCCTGGCAGCCGGGACTCTGGCTCGACGTCGAGGACTCACTCGATCTGGACAGCCGGCGGGTTGCCGTGCAGCCCCCGATCGGCCGAGATCTGCTGCGCATTGCCGTGGTGCGACTGCCCAGAATGTCCAACGTGACCGACGTCGACGCCCTCTCCGCTGAACCGGGTGTCGAGGTGCGTCTGGTGAGCTCACCCGCCGCCATGCTGGATGCCGATCTGGTCGTGCTTCCGGGCAGCCGGGCGACCGTCAGCGACCTGTCCTGGCTGGCGCAGCAGGGCTTCGCCGGGGCGTTACGCGCCCGGGCCGCCGCAGGAGGACCCGTGATCGGCATCTGCGGTGGGTTGCAGCTCCTGGGATCCGACATCGAGGACGGGGTCGAGAGCGGCGCCGGCCACGTCGCCGGATTGGGACTGCTGCCCGTCACCACCCGCTATGAAGCAGAAAAGGTGCTGACGCTGCCAACCGGGCAGTGGCGTGGCCACCCGGTGACGGGTTACGCCATCCATCACGGCCGTCCTACGGTCGAATCCGGTACGCCCTTCCTTGACGGCACCCAGGTGGGCTCGGTCTGGGGCACCACCTGGCACGGCATCTTTGACAATGACGGCTTCCGGCGCGCGTTCCTGTCGCAGGTCGCAGCTGACACCGGACGAGACTGGCGGCCCGGAGCTACTGCCTTCGCCGACGTGCGAGAGGCGCGGCTGGATGCACTCGGCGACCTCATCGAGCACCACCTCGACACCGCAGCGGTATGGCGACTGATCGAGGGCGGCGTGCCCGCCGATCTGCCCGTGCTGCAGCTGAACCTGACCCGCGGCGCCGACCAGGGGGCGATGGCGTGAGCATGCTGCTGCTGTCCACCGCCGACACCGAGCTGCTGGCCGCTCGTGCCAGTGGTGCCGACTGGCGGGTGGCCAACCCCGCCCGCGTCGACCCGGCGGATACAGCAGCGGTCGCTGACCTGATCGCCGGCGCATCCGTGTTGGTCGTGCGGCTGCTGGGCGGCGCCCAGGCCTGGCCCGGCGGCCTCGAGACCTTGCGCGCAACGGGTCGACCGCTCGTCGTCCTCGGCGGGGAGAGCGCGCCCGACGCACAGCTGATGGCATCCTCGACCGTGCCCTCCGGCGTCGTTACCGAAGCGCTGGCCTACCTCAATCACGGCGGCCCGGACAACCTGCGTGAGCTCTTCCACTTCCTGTCCGACACGTTGCTGCTGACCGGACAAGGATTCGCTGAGCCGCGGGTGACCCCCGCCTTCGGCGTGCGGCCTCGTCCCGCACAGCCGGCGGCGGGATCACAACCGCGGCCGACGATTGGCGTCGTTTATTACCGCGCTCACGAGCTGTCGGGAAACACCGGCTTCGTCGACACTCTTTGCGACGCGATCGAGGCTGCGGGTGCCGACGCCCTCGCAGTGTTCTGCGGATCGCTGCGGGGGGCTGAGACCGGACTCTTCGAGCTCCTCACCGGAGTCGACGCCCTGGTGGTCACGGTGCTTGCCGCCGGCGGAGCGGGCAATCCGGCCTCCAACGCGAGCGCTGGCGGTGACGAATCCTGGGACGTCGGTGCCCTCGCAGCCCTGGATGTGCCTGTGCTGCAAGGACTTTGCCTCACCACCTCACGTACGGCGTGGGCTGATTCCGATGCCGGCTTGTCGCCATTGGATGCGGCCATGCAGGTGGCCGTCCCCGAATTCGACGGGCGGCTCATCACCGTCCCCTTCTCCTTCAAGGAGGAGGGTCCCGACGGGGTCCCGATCTACGTCGCCGATGCCGAGCGCAGCCACCGGATCGCGGGACTGGCCGCCTCGTACGCGCGGCTGGGTCAGGTACCGAACCCGCAGAAACGGCTGGCGGTTGTGCTGTCGTCCTACCCGACCAAGCACGCTCGTGTCGGCAACGCCGTTGGCCTCGATACGCCGGCCTCCGCGATCGTGCTCTTCGACGCGCTGCGCGCAGCCGGGTACGACCTCGGAGGCGAGGTGCCGACAGACGGCGACACGCTGATCCACGCTCTGATCGCCGCCGGCGGACATGACGTCGAGTGGCTCACCGAGGAGCAGCTCCAGAACGCGCCGGCCCGAGTACCGCTTCCGGCCTACCAGCAGTGGTTCGCCCAGCTGCCGCTCGACCTGCAGGACGCGGTCACCGCTGCCTGGGGAGCCGCTCCCGGTTCGCTCTACGTCGACGGCTCCGACATCGTGTTGGCAAGCCTGCGCTTCGGCAACCTGGTGCTCGCCATTCAGCCGCCCCGCGGATTCGGTGAGAATCCGATCGCCATTTACCACGACCCGGCATTGGCCCCCAGCCACCACTATTTGGCGACCTACTGGTGGCTGGCCCACGAGTTCGGCGCCCACGCGGTCATCCATCTGGGCAAGCACGGCACGCTGGAATGGCTGCCCGGCAAGGGCCTTGGCATGTCTGCGTCCTGCGCCCCTGACGCCGTGCTCGGCGACCTACCGCTGATCTATCCGTTCATCGTCAACGACCCCGGTGAGGGCACCCAGGCCAAGCGCCGGGCGCACGCCACGATCGTCGACCATCTGGTACCGCCGATGGCCAGGGCCGATTCCTACGGCGATCTCGCCAAGCTCGAACAGCTGATGGATGAGCACGCCACCGTCGCCGCGCTGGACCCCCCGAAGCTGCCCGCGGTGCGCGCCCAGATCTGGACCCTGATCCAGGCCGCCCAGCTGCATCACGACCTGCACATCGACGACCGGCCTGAGGACGACGCCTTCGACGACTTCCTGCTCCACGTCGACGGCTACCTCTGCGAGATCAAAGACGCCCAGATCCGCGATGGACTGCACATTCTGGGCCAGGCGCCCACGGGGGTGGCCCGGATCAACCTGGTGCTGGCGGTACTGCGAGCCAAACAGGTCTGGGGAGGCGTGTCCGGCGCGCTGCCCGGACTTCGCGAATCCCTCGGTCTGGTCGAGGGAAAAGGCGCCCTGGGCGAAGTCGACCGCTTCGAGGGCGAAGCCCGCCGGCTCGTGGAGGAGATGGAGCTGCGCGACTGGGATCCCTCCGCCGCGGCTGCCGTCAGTTCGCTGCCCGAAGTCGCCGGGGTGCTGCGTTTTGCGGCCAGTGAGGTGGTCCCGCGGCTGGCCCGAACGACTGACGAGATCGCCCACGTGCTGCATGCGCTCGAGGGCGGCTACGTACCGGCCGGGCCGTCCGGCTCCCCCACCCGCGGGCTGGTCAACGTGCTCCCGACCGGCCGCAATTTCTACTCGGTGGATCCCAAAGCGATCCCCTCGCGGCTGGCCTGGGAGACCGGTGTCGCGCTCGCCACATCGCTGGTCGACCGCTTCCGGGCCGATACCGGCGAGTGGCCCAAGAGCGTCGGGCTGACCGTCTGGGGCACCAGCGCCATGCGTACACAGGGCGACGACATCGCGGAGGTGATGGCGTTGCTCGGCGTGCGTCCGGTGTGGGATGACGCCTCCCGGCGGGTGACCGGATTCGAGGTGATGAGCATTGCCGAGCTCGGGCGGCCGAGGGTCGACGTGACCGTGCGTATCAGTGGCTTCTTTCGGGATGCGTTTCCTCATGTGATTGGGCTGCTCGATGACGCGATCAGCACGGTGGCCGCGCTCGATGAACCGGCCGCCGACAACCCGCTGCGCGCACACGTCGATGCTGATCTCGCCGACCCCTCCGGCCACGGCGATGTGCGTCGCGCGACCAGCCGGATCTTCGGGTCCAAGCCGGGGGCGTACGGAGCCGGACTGCTTCCGCTGATCGACGCCCGCAACTGGCGCAGCGACGCCGATCTCGCCGAGGTCTACGCGGTATGGGGCGGCTACGCCTACGGGCGCGGGCTGGACGGCCGGGAAGCCCGCACCGACATGGAGACTGCCTTCGCGCGTATCGAAGTGGCGGCCAAGAACCAGGACAACCGTGAGCACGACATCGTCGACTCCGATGACTATTTCCAGTACCACGGCGGGATGGTCACGATGGTCCGCCACCTGACAGGTTCGTCGCCCGCTGCCTACGTCGGTGATTCGCATGTGCCGGACGCCATCCGCACCCGCACCCTCGGGGAAGAGACACATCGGGTGTTCCGGTCACGCGTCGTCAACCCGCGCTGGATCGCCGCCATGCAACGCCATGGCTACAAAGGGGCCTTCGAGATGGCCGCGACCGTCGACTACCTCTTCGGCTTCGACGCGACTGCCGGGGTGGTCGACGACTGGATGTATGAGTCGCTGGCGGCCGAGTACGTCTTCGACGAAGGCGTCGCGCAGTTCATGAAGCAGTCAAACCCGTGGGCGATGCGCGGGATCACCGAACGGTTGCTGGAAGCCGCCGAGCGCGGCATGTGGTCGGCGCCGCAAGAGGCCACCCTGGAGCGGTTGCGGACGACCTTCCTGGAGCTCGAGGGCGACCTCGAGGGCGCCGCCGGGGAGGCCTCGTGACGACGCCCTATCCCTTCAGCGCCATCGTTGGGCTGGAAGATCTCGAGCTCGCCTTACTGCTGAATGCGGTGTCGCCCGACATCGGCGGCGTCCTTGTCCGCGGCGAGAAGGGCACCGCGAAGTCGACCATCGTGCGCGGACTCGCCGCGCTCCTGCCGCCGGTGCACGTCATCTCGTCCTGCCGCTTCGCCTGCGACCCCGCGGCTCCTGACCCCCGCTGCCCGGACGGTCCGCACCCGCTCGGGGCGAGCGCGATGCTGCGCCCTGCCCGATTGGTGGAATTGCCGGTCGGTGCCAGCGAAGACCGGCTCGTCGGCTCGCTTGATCTGGAACGTGCGCTAACCGCCGGCGTGAAGGCCTTCGAGCCCGGTCTGCTGGCTGCGGCCAACCGCGGGGTGCTCTACGTCGATGAGGTCAACCTGCTGCACGACCACCTGGTCGACCTGCTGCTGGACGCGGCCGCCATGGGCACCGCCTATGTCGAACGCGAAGGCGTTTCGGTGCGTCATGCCGCCCGTTTTCTCCTGGTGGGCACCATGAATCCTGAGGAAGGCGAGCTACGGCCCCAGCTGCTCGACCGGTTCGGGCTGGCGGTGGATGTGCGGGCCTCGCGGGAGCCTTCCGAGCGCGCCGAGGTGGTACGCCGCCGGCTCGCCTACGACGCTGATCCGGATACCTTCGCCCGCCGTTACGCCGCCTCAGATGTCGCGCTGGCCGAGCGGATTGCGGCCGCCCGCGCACTACTTCCAAGGGTGGTGCTCGGCGATCCGGCGCTGCGTCAGGTGACCGCGGTGTGTGCCGCCTTCGACGTCGACGGCCTGCGCGGGGATCTCGTCACCGCCCGCGCCGCGATCGCGCTCGCCGCCTGGGACGGCCGCACGGACGTGACCGCTGATGATGTACGGACAGCCGCCCGGCTGGCACTGCCGCATCGCCGGCGGCGCGACCCCTTTGACGCTCCCGGCATCGACGACGACACCCTCGAGCAGGCGCTCCGCGATGGCAGTAACTCCGAATCGGGCACCAACTCTGAGACCGACCATGACGACCCTCCTCCCGACGATGACGGCGGCGGTGCACCTCCACCGGCGAGCGACGAATCCCCAGCAGCTGCAGGCGATCAGGCCACGCCCGATTCGACGGCACCTGCGCGGGGCGGCTCCGGGGAACGACCGGCAGTGGCCCCGGGGACGGCCTTTCGCGCCCGTCTGCTGACCCTGCCGACCGTCGGCGAGGCGGGACCGGCCGGGCGCCGCGGACGCACGGTCGGGAGCGGCGGTCGTACCGTCGCCGCCCGCATGCCCGGTGAGCGCCTCACACATTTGCATGTCTCGGCGACGGTGTTGGCCGCCGCACCACACCAGGGCGCCCGCGGCCGGCAGGGACCGGGGCTCGTGCTGCACCGCGAGGACCTGCGCGAGGCGGTACGCGAGGGCCGCGAATCGAATCTGGTGCTCTTCTGCGTCGACGCCAGCGGTTCGATGGCTGCCCGCGATCGGATGCGGGCCGTCAAGGCCGCCGTCCTCTCACTCCTGCTCGACGCCTACCAACGCCGCGACAAGGTCGGGCTGATCACCTTCCGCTCATCCCGGGGCGCCGCCGACGCCATCGTCACGCTCCCGCCGACCTCAAGTGTCGAACGGGCCTCACACCGGCTCGCCGCGCTGCCCACCGGCGGGCGTACTCCCCTGGCCGCCGGGCTGTGGCAATCAGCCCGGGTGCTGGACGTCGAGGGCATGCGCGATCCGCAGCGCCGGGCCTTGCTGGTGGTGGTCACCGACGGCAGGCACACCAGCGGGCCGGACCCATCCGCGGCCGCCCGCATGCTCGCCGGTCGCGGGGTCGCCTCCGTCGTCGTGGACTGCGAGAGTGGACCGGTGAGGCTAGGGCTCGCGCGCCGGCTCGGCGCCACGCTGGGTGGGCTCACCGTGCCGCTTTCGGAGCTGGCGGCCGACGGGCTGGCCGGCGTGGTGCGCGACGTGAGGAGGGCCGCCTGATGCCTCAAGGCAAACCGGCGACCGTGCCCGCGGACGGGCTCACCACGCGCGCGCGTCGCCAGCGTCCCCTCCTCGTGGTCCACACCGGCGAGATGAAGGGCAAGTCGACGGCAGCTTTCGGCTTGGCTCTGCGCGGCTGGACACAGGGCTGGCCGATCGGCGTCTTCCAGTTCGTCAAGAGCGCGAAGTGGAAGGTCGGCGAGGAAAGTGCCTTCCGCGCGCTCGACGAGGTGCATCGCCAGACCGGACAGGGCGGACCGGTGAGCTGGCACAAGATGGGCGAGGGCTGGTCGTGGATCCAGCGTCCCGGCACCGAGGCCGACCACGCCGCCGACGCCCGTGAAGGCTGGGAGCAGATCAAGCGCGACCTGGCCGCCGAGACCTACACCCTGCTCGTACTGGACGAGTTCACCTATCCCATGAAATGGGGTTGGGTCGACGTCGATGACGTCGTCGACACCTTGGCGCACCGACCCGGCTATCAGCACGTGGTCATCACCGGCCGCGACGCCGATCCACGGCTCGTCGACGCCGCCGATCTCGTCACGCAGATGACCAAGATCAAGCATCCGATGGACGCCGGCCAAAAAGGTCAGCGAGGCATCGAGTGGTAGCCCTCCCACCGCGGCTCGTCATCGCCGCTCCTTCCTCCGGCGCCGGCAAGACAACGCTGGCGACCGGGCTCATGGCGGCGTTGCGCGCCAGGGGCCTACAGGTCTCCCCCCACAAAGTCGGCCCGGATTACATCGATCCGACCTACCACGCGCTCGCGACCGGCCGCCCGGGACGCAACCTCGATCCCGTGCTGGTCGGTGAACAGCTCATTGCGCCGCTTTTTGCCCATGGGAGCGCCGGCGCGGACGTCGCCGTCGTCGAGGGTGTGATGGGCCTGTTCGACGGTCGCGGGGCCACGGGTGAGGGGTCCACCGCCCATATCGCGAACCTGCTCGCGGCACCGGTGGTGCTCATCGTCGACGCGTCAGCGCAGTCGTCGTCCGTGGCCGCCCTGGTGCACGGCTTCGCCAGCTATGACCCGACAGTGCGTATTGCCGGTGTGGTGTTGAACCGGGTCGCCTCAGCCCGTCACGAGCAGTTGCTGCGCGAGTCGCTCGGCCGGGAACTGACCGCGGGAATCATGGTGCTGGGCGCTCTCCCTCGAACGCTGGACGTCGAGGTTCCCAGCCGTCATCTGGGTCTGGTGCCGGCGCAGGAGCGTGGCCGGTCGGCCCTGGAGTCCGTCGCAGCTCTTGGCGTGCTCATCGAACAGCATGTCGACATCGACGCGGTGCTGGCTCTGGCCCATGCTGCCCCCGCGCGCAAGGCCACCCCGTGGTCGGCCGCCGAGGCCCTCGGAATGGCTCGGCGCGACGCAGGTAGCGCTGAGCGTCCTGTCATCGCGGTCGCCGGCGGAGACGCCTTCACGTTCGGTTATACGGAAGCAGCCGAGTTACTGGCCGCAGCCGGCGGAGAGGTTGTGCTGGTGGATCCACTACGCGATGAGCAGCTGCCGCCCGCCACCCGCGCCCTGGTCATCGGCGGCGGCTTCCCCGAGATCCACGCCGAACAGCTCAGCGCGAATGCCCCCCTTCGCGCGCACGTGCGCAAACTCGCTGCTGCCGGAGCGCCGATAGCCGCCGAATGCGCGGGTTTGCTCTATCTCGCGCAAACTCTCGATGGATCGCCCATGTGCGGCGTGCTCCCTGTCGACGCCCGGATGACCGGACGCCTGACCCTCGGCTACCGGGATGCCGTCCACTCGAGCGGCACCGCCGTGCGGGCCCATGAATTCCACCGCACCTCCTGCACCCCCTCAGCCGGGGTGCGTCCGGCGTACACGCTGGCCGACGGCACCCCAGAGGGCTACGCCGCCGGCGGCGTCCACGCGTCTTACCTGCACCTGCACTGGGCGGGCAGTCCGCAGCTGGCCCGCAACCTGGTCGAATCCGCGCGCGTCTGCGCAGTGGCCGCATGAGCCCGATCCTGTACGGCGTTGGCGTGGGTCCCGGAGACCCCGAGCTGGTCACTTTGCAGGGCGTGCGGGTGATGCAGGAGGCCGACGTGGTCTTCGTGCCGGTATCCGACACCGGCGAGGAGGGCCGCGCCGAACGCATCGTTCGCGCCCACGTCACTCGTGCTCCCCGGCGGCTGGTCTTCGCCCTGACTGACGAAAGCGCCCGGGATAGCGCTTGGGACGCCGCCGGTGAGCAGGTCGCCGAGGCTTTTGCCGCCGGCGCTTCTTCCGTGGCCTTCGCCACCATCGGCGACCCGAACATCTACAGCACCTTCACCTACCTGGCGGCCACCGTGGCAGCCCTGGTCGAGGGCCTCAATGTGCGCACGGTTCCCGGGATCACAGCGATGCAGAGTCTGGCCGCTTCAAGCGGTCGCGTCCTGGTGGAAGGCCGGGAATCACTGGCTCTGATGCCGCTCACCGCCGGCGTCGACAAGCTTCGGCAGGCGCTCGAGACGCACGACTGTGTCGTTGCCTACAAGGGTGGGCGCGTGCTACCTGAAGTTCTCGAGGCAGTACGCGCTGCCGGGCGCCTCGACGGTGCGGTGGTGGGCAGTTCGCTGGGGATGGCCGCCGAAGACATCCGGCCGGCCGCCGCCGTCGAGTCGGGCCATCGCGCTCCTTACCTGTCGACGCTGCTGGTGATTCCAGAGCGGACCGGCCGGGGGGATGCGCTGTGAGTTCGGGAAAGGTCTTCTTCGTGGGCGCCGGCCCCGGTGCCGCCGATCTGCTGACCCTGCGGGCGGCGGCGGCTATCGCTTCCGCCGACGTCGTGATCTGGGCGTCGAGCCTGGTGCAGGAGGAGGTCCTCACCCACGCCCGAGCGGACGCCCGGATCATCGACTCGGCGGCCGTCCCGTTGGAAGAGGTCGTCGCCCTTTACGAGGAGGCCTCCGAGCACGGATGGGTGATAGCGCGTATCCACTCCGGAGATCCCTCCCTGTGGGGGGCGATGCAGGAGCAGCTCGACCGGGCAGTGGCCCTCGGCCTGGCCGTCGAGGTGGTTCCTGGAGTGTCGAGCTTCAGCGCCGCGGCGGCAGCCATCGGGCGGGAGCTGACGATCCCGGAGGTGGCCCAGTCGGTGATCCTCACCCGTCTCGAGGGTGGCAAGACCCCCATGCCCGAACGTGAGACGGTCCGCGAATTCGCCCGCCACGGCACCACCATGGCCCTCTTCCTGTCCGCGGCCCGCTCGGGGCAGCTACAGGACGAGCTGCTCGCCGGCGGCTACCCGCCCGATACCCCCTGCGTCGTGGCCTATCGGGTGACCTGGGAGGACGAGCTCATCGTCGCCTGCACGCTGGAAACCCTCACCGCGACGGTCCGCGAGCACAAGCTGTGGAAGCACACGCTGGTTCTCGTCGGCCCCGCGCTGGCGGCCGGCGGCACCCGTTCGCACCTCTACCACCCCGGCCATTTCCACGGCTTTCGGCGGGCGACTCCCGAGGCTCGCCGCCGGTTACGCGCCGAGGGGACCGGATGAGCCGTCCCGTCACGGTCATCGGCGTCGACGGCGGTCCGCTGTCGGAGCTGGCCAAGCGCCGAATCGCCGCGGCGACCATGGTGGTCGGCGGTGCCCGTCACCTCGAAGCACTAGCTACTCCGGCCACCGCCGAACGGGTCGTGCTGGGCGAGGTAGCTGCGGGCCTGGACGCGCTGGAAGCCCACTCCGGCCCGGCGGTGGTGCTCGCGTCGGGTGACCCCGGCTTTTTCGGAGTGGCCCGTCTGATGCGCGAGCGCGCCATTGACTGCGAGACGCTCCCTGCCGTCAGCTCCGTCGCGACCCTCTGCGCCCGGGCTGGAGCGAGCTGGGACGACGCGCTCGTCATCAGCGCCCACGGCCGCGGAGCCGAAGGGCTGCAGCGAGCCGTGAACGCCTGCCGGGCCGTGTCGAAGGTCGTGGTCCTGACGGCTCCC
This sequence comes from uncultured Actinomycetota bacterium, assembly GCA_963839015.1. Classification (GTDB taxonomy): domain Bacteria; phylum Actinomycetota; class Actinomycetes; order Frankiales; family Frankiaceae; genus DATAZK01. The sequence goes on from CAWITL010000010.1 coordinate 451,961, forward strand.
GGAAGCGGTCCTGCAGAACTCGGCGCCGCGCTAGCCACGAGCAACCGGTCCTTTGTCGTCGGCGAACGGCTGGGCGGTGAATCCGAGACGGTGACGCGTTGCTGCCCGGCGGAGGCTGCAGAGCGCGCCTGGGCAGAGCCGAATCTGGTCCTCGTGCTCGGCGACGAGACCGCCGGCCGTGGTTGGGCGCATCCGCCGCGGCTTTCGCCTGCGAGCTGGGCCCTGGAGGAGGTCGCGTTCGAGCACCGGGACGGCATGGTCACCAAGAGCGAGATACGGGCGCTGGCCCTGGCCCGGCTGGGACCAGGCGTGGGCGACCACATCTGGGACATCGGGTCAGGCAGTGGAGCCGTCGCGATCGAATGCGCCCGCTTCGGAGCCGCCGTGAGTGCGCTGGACGCCGACACCGCGCAATGCGCGCGGATCACCCGTAACGCCAACGCTTTCGGCGTCGACGTTCAGGTCGCCAACGGCCGGGCGCCCGACGCGCTGGCAGGCCTGGCTGACCCGGACGCGGTCTTTGTCGGCGGCGGCGGCGTAGCGGTGGCGACCATCGTGGAGGCGGCAGCCGATCGAAAGCCCCGCTCCATCGTCGTGGCGTTGGCTGCGCTGGAGCGAGTCGCACCGGTCACCCGAGCGTTGCGTAGCTGCCGGTTACGAGACGGGCGGCGTGCAGCTGGCAGCCGCCCGCTTGGTCGATCTGCCGGGAGATGCGACCCGCATGGCGGCGCAGAATCCGGTTTTCGTGGTCTGGGGCGCGCAGTGATCGGGCTGGTGGCTGCCACTGCCGCCGGCCGAGCCGGCGCCGAAAAGCTGGCCCAGCTGCGCCCCGACACCCGGACCTATCCGATCGCCGAACTGGCCCAGGCCTGGGCGGAATGCGACAGCCTGGTCTGCTTCCTGGCGGTCGGGGCTGTCGTGCGACTGGTGGCTCCGCTGCTGGTCGACAAGAAGTCTGACCCGAGCGTGGTGTGCGTCGACGAGTCGCACCGCTTTGCCGTCGCCGTGCTGGGCGGACACCGACCCGGCAGCGGCGGAAACGAACTCGCCGAGGACGTCGCCGACTGCATTCGGTGGCACCGCCGTCCTGACGACGGCGACCGACTCGACCGGCATCACTGCGCTGGACCAGCTCGGCTGGAAATGCGAGGGCGACGTCGCTGCCGTCACGCGCGCCCTCCTGGATGGAGAACGCGTCGCGCTGTGGTCGCCCGAGAACTGGCCGCTACCCGCCCTCGCCGTCGATCGGGTGGCGGAGTTCCCCACCGCCGGGCCGGCGATCCTGGTCACCGACCGGGCCGACCTGACCGCGCCGCAGCCCAGCGTGTTGCTGCGCCCGCCGAGCCTGCGTCTCGGCGTAGGAGCCAGCCGGGGCGTCACGGCCGATGAACTGCTCCACCTCATCCGATCGGCGCTGGCCGGCAACGGGCTTGCCGAAGGCTCCATCAGTGAGATAGCCACCGTCGAGGCGAAGGCCGACGAGGCGGGTCTCATCGAGGCAGCACGAAGGCTCGGCGTCGCCTTGAGAATCCACCCCGCCGCCGCGCTCGCGGCCGTCGACGTCCCGCATCCCAGCGAGGTAGTCCGCCAGGCCGTCGGAACCCCGAGCGTCGCGGAAGCTGCTGCCCTGGCCGAGGGGGGCGAGCTGCTGGTGCCAAAGCGCAAGAGCCCTGCCGCCACCGTTGCCGTCGTGCGGCGCCAGGCACGCGGCCGGCTGGCGATCGTGGGGATCGGCCCGGGGGCACGCGAGCTGGTGACGCCGCAGGCCCGTACCGAGCTGCGGCGAGCGTCGGTTGTCGTGGGCCTTGATCAGTACGTGGAGCAGATCCGCGACCTGCTGCGGCCCGCCACCCGCGTACTGGAGACCGGGCTCGGGGCCGAGGCCGAGCGAGCCCGGTCTGCCGTCGAGCTCGCCAAGGCCGGTCACGCGGTCGCCCTGATCGGCAGCGGCGACGCGGGCATCTACGCGATGGCCAGCCCGGCGCTCGAGGAAGCTGACGACCAGCTTCGACGTGGTCGCGGCGCCGGGTGTGACGGCCATGCTGGCGGCGGCGGCCCTGCTGGGCGCGCCGCTGGGGCACGACCACGCCGCCATCAGCCTTTCTGATCTGCACACACCCTGGGACATCATCGAACGGCGCGTGCGGGCCGCGGCCGCGGGCGACTTCGTCGTGGCGTTCTACAACCCACGCAGCCGCGGACGGGATTGGCAGCTGCCGAAAGCGCTGGCCATCCTGGCCGATCACCGGCCCACCGCCACCCCGGTCGGCGTCGTCAGCGACGCCACCCGGCCTGCCGAGAAAGTCACCATCACCACACTGGCCGAGCTGGATCTCGCGCTGGTCGGCATGACCAGTCTGGTGATCGTCGGTGCCAGCTCCAGCCGGCTGGTTGCCGGACGTTTTGTCACACCCCGGGGTTACGCATGGGCCACGGCACTCACGGAAGGGCAGCGATGACGGAACCCGAATTCCACCCACGCCACGAGCCGCCCATCCGCGCGGTGCATCCCATCGAGGCGCTCTCGTACCAAATCCTGCGCTCACGGGTCGACACCACCGCGCTGCCGGCGCTCACCCGGGCGGTAGTGGAACGGGTCATTCACGCCAGCGCCGATCTGGATTACCTCGACGACCTCATCGTCTCCTCGGAAGCAGATCTGCAGGGCGCCCAGCAGGCGCTTCGGGATGGCTGCCCCGTCGTCGCAGACGCGCGCATGGTCGCGGCGGGGATCACCACCGTCTCCGCCATCTGCCGGATCCGTCAGGTCGTCCCTGCTTCCGGCCTGACCCGTAGCGCCGCCGGCATCCGGCGGGCTTTCGGCGAGGTCGGACCGGGCGCGGTCTGGGTCATCGGCAACGCTCCCACCGCCTTGGAGGAGCTGCTGACACTGGACACAGCCCCGGCTCTGGTGGTCGGGCTGCCGGTCGGCTTCGTCGGCGCCGTCGAGTCGAAGGCGGCGCTGCGGGCGGCCGGCTTACCCGCCATCAGTAACGCGAGCGAGAAAGGTGGCTCGGCGGTCGCCACCGCGGCAATAAACGCGATCCTTTACGCACCCATGCCCGACTCCCACGCTGGGTCAGACCCCCATCCGAGGGCAGACTCACCCTCCAAGACGGGCAGCAAACAGTGACCACTCGACATCATGGCCATCCACTGTTGATCGTGGGTCATGGCACCCGTGATGCGGCCGGGGTGGCCGGATTCACCGAGCTGGTCGCCCTCGTCGCCGAGCGTGCCCGGGCGCAAGCCGATCAGAGGCGCTGAGGCCCATCAAGCCGCTGAACCAAGTCCCGTGCGAGCCGTCCGCGGTGGCTTCATCGAGCTGTCGGCCCCGCCGATGCGCGACGCCGTGGCCGATTTGGTGGCCTCCGGGGCCCGCGACCTCGACGTGGTCCCGTTAGTGCTGGTGGCCGCCGGTCACGCCAAGGGCGACATTCCCGCGGCGCTCGCCCGTGAGCAGGGACGCCACCCGGGGTTGACCTATCGCTACGGTCGCCCGCTCGGACCCCATCCGGTGCTGCTGGACCTGCTGGACGCGCGACTTTCCGAAGTGCTCGATCCGGCCGAACGCGCCGACGCCACCGTGGTGTTGGTCGGGCGTGGGTCCAGTGATCCGGACGCTAACGCCGACCACTTCAAGGTTGCCCGGCTCTTGCTCGAGGGACGCGGACTGGCCGGAGTGGAGGCCGCGTTCATCAGCCTCGCCGAGCCCGGCGTCCCGGCCGCGCTGGAGCGGGCACACCGCCTTGGCGCGCGCCGGATCGTCGTGCTGCCGTATTTCCTGTTCGCCGGTGTGCTGCCTACCCGGACCCGCGATCAGGCTTTCGAGTGGTCCGCGCTGCACCCGGAGCTTGACGTCAGGTGTGCCGACGTCATCGGTGCCTGCGCCCCGCTCGCTGATCTGGTGCTCGCCCGGGCGCAGGAAGCGCGTATCGGCGACATCCGGATGAATTGCGATACCTGCCTCTACCGGATCGCGATGCCGGGCCACGAAGACCGGGTAGGCGCCGAGCAGCATCCCCATGACCATCCGGACGACCCGTCACATCCCCACGCCCACACTCATGCGTGACTGCTCAAGATCCACCGGCACCAGGGGGATCGCGATCGCGGGCGTGAGCGCGGTGAGGGCGAAGGCCAGCGGATAGCCGAACGCGCCGATGAGCGCGCCCAGTACCGGCGGTACGGCGGCCGCGGCCACGTACTGCGCCGTGTTCTGGGCGCCCATGGCTCGCCCTCCCCAGAACGGCCCGCCTATTTCGGCGACCGAGGTGAAGGCGAGCCCGTTGTCGGCGACGCTCACGACCGTCGCCACGACAAGAAAGAAGACCGAAACGGCCGAGCCCAACCAGTCGGTGAAGGCTAGCGCCAGCATGACGGCGACGCCGGCCACCGCCACCCATCGCAATGGGCGCATGCGGCTTCCCACCCGGTCAGACCAGGCCCCCACCGCGATCCGCCCGAATGCCCCGAGGAGCTGCGCCACGGTGATCAGCGCACCGGCGGTCCCGGCCGACCATCCGCGATCACTGATCAACCAGACCAGCCCGTAGGTCCACACCACGAATTGCGGCACCACAAGCAGCACCGAAACGCCGTGGATACGCCACAGCAGTGAACTCCCGCGATACGGATTCGCCAGCTGCGCGGCGGAGGCCGCTGCCCGGGAAGGGCGGGGCGGATCTTTGATGACGACGGCGCAAGCCACGGCCGTGACGGCGGCGACGGCGGCTGCCAGGGCCAGCCCGGCGCCGATCCCATGAGCCGAGGCGAGCGGAGGAATGGTGAGCGCGGCGAGTCCGACCCCGAGCGGCTGGGCCATCTGTCGGATGCCCATGGCCAGCCCACGTTGCTCCGGCGGAAACCAGCCGACGACAACCCGCCCACTCGCGGCATTCGTACTAGCGGCCGCCATCCCGCCGAGCAACAGAAACGCGCCGACCAGCACGTACGTCCCCGAAGCGGCGGCCGCACCGGCGGCCAATGCCGTCAGGCTGAGGCCGGTGACGAGCACCTGGCGCTCTCCCACGCGGTCAACCAGCGCGCCCCACAGCATCAGCGTCAACACAAAGCCCAGCGTCGGCATCGCCACCAGCACGCCAGCCTGGGCAAGGCTGAGATGACGATCGTCGTGCAGCTCGGGGATGAGAAACGCCACCCCGGTGGCGAAGAGCGCACTCGCGCCCTGCGCCGCCGTACTGACCGCGAGCATGGCCCAGCGGCGGCGAGCCGGCAGCGCCTTCTCGGCCACCGCCTGCTCACTCACTACGTCCTACTCTCTGGGACAAGCTTCCTGTCATTTGGTACGCGCCGGGCTGACTTTACCCCGCTGCCGGACATTGTCGGAGCACGGGCCTGTAACGCGGCTGTGATTGTCTGGCTCATGGTCAGCAGCGCTCTGCGCAGGGCGGCCCGCCTCGGGCCGTTCTTCACGATCCTGCTGCCCGACGACGTCTGGCCGGAGGAGGTGGACTGGCAGCCCTTCACCAGCCTCTCCAGATCGAGCGCCGTGGATGTGCTGGCCCGCCAGATCAAGGCCACTGCGGACGCACTCCACACCGACCAGGAGCGGCCCGTCGCTTCGTTGCTGCACCTCGGTGCGGCTGCCGCGATCTGCGCTCCCCTGCTGGCAGCTGCGGCCACCGATGCGCTGGTGCCCGACATCGATCCGACGGCGCTGCAGTTCGGCTACCCGCCGACCGGGCGCCTCCAACTGGCGCTGACCGGGCTGCTGGCGAGCCCACCCCGGTCGGCGCTCATGCCTGACCTGGCAGACCAGCTCATCGCCGTGGCCATCGAGCGCCTGCTGGGTCCGTTCACCGCTGCTCTCACGACGGCGGTGCCACTGCCCGAGCCGGTCCTCACCGGCAACGTCTTCTCTTCGCTGGCAGCGGCGGCGCGGCTGATCGAACCCGCGGGAGTCGGAGTCCGGGCCCGCGCGCTGGTCGATCTCGTGGCGCGACGCCACCCTCCGCTGCACGACGCCGGCGAGCTGGAATGGCGTTCGCCGGATCCGGCCACCTACTTCCGGCGGCGCAATTGTTGCCTCTTCTACCAGATACCCGGCGGCGGAACGTGCGGTGATTGCATCCTGGCGACCTGAGCGGGCGCTCGTCGGGCAGAATGCCCAACGTGTCAGCACGCCTGCTTCCCGGTGGTCCGGTCGCCGAATCCGTCATGCTCGACGTCGCGGCTCGGGCCGCCAAACTCAAGGCCGGAGGTGTGACCCCCAGTCTGGCGACGATCCTGGTCGGCGACGACGACGCCAGCGCGGGCTACATCCGCGTGAAACAGCGGCAGGCCGGCGAGCTCGGGTTCGAATCTCCGCACACCCACCTGCCGTCGACCACGACACAGGCTGAGCTGCACGAAGTCATCAGCCGCTACAACTCCGATCCGCAGGTGCACGGGATGCTCGTCCAGCACCCGATCCCGTCGCATCTCGATTACGACGCGGCGCTCGCGGCGATGAACCCCGACAAGGATGTCGACGGGATGCATCCGCTCAATGTCGGGCGGCTCTCGCTGGGGCTTCCCGGCCCGCAGCCCTGCACCCCCGCGGGCATCGAGGCGCTGCTGGCCTACTACGACATTCCGGTCTCCGGACGCGAGGTGGTCATCCTGGGCCGCGGCGCGACCCTTGGCCGCCCGCTCGCGGTTCTGCTCGCCCAGAAGCGCCCGACCGCCAACGCCGCCGTCACGGTGGTCCACACCGGAGTCGCGGACTGGGCCCGCTACACCCGCCGCGCGGACATCCTCGTGGCCGCCGCTGGGGTCCCCGGAATCATCCAGCCCGAGCACGTCAATCCGGGATCTGTCGTCATCGGGGGTGGCGTCCGCTACGAGGGCCGCCGGCTACTACCCGACGTCGACGAAAGCTGCGAAGCCGTCGCGGGCGCGATCACACCGCGGGTCGGCGGGGTCGGTCCCACCACTGTCGCGATGCTCTTCCGCAACGCCATCGCGGCTGCGGAGCGCGCCGCCGGCTGACCCATGAGCTCGCATGCGCTAGCAGAACGTCGGACAGGACAATGGCTAGATGAAGGACGTCTCGGCCGTCAGGCCCAGGTCGGGCCATTCGCCCATGATGATCGTCTGCATGTTGCACCAGCCGCTGCCGCCGCCGACCGGGTCTGACACCCGCATCACCGCGTCCCGAATCTGATGAATACGCGGGGCGACGGCCGGGTCCGTGCAGTCCGGCACGTGCTCGCCATCCACGTGCAGTGCCCCGCGCCACTCGCCGTGATGATGGCCGTCGAGCCCGAAATAGAGTCCGAGCCCGAGATGCACTCCCGTGTCGCCGATGGCCTCGACCGTCACCGGCCGCGCTGACCCGTCAGCCATCGTGAAGTTCAGCGTGCCGCCGAGGATGCGCCGGTTACGGATGTCATAGCCCAGGTCCGGCTGCAGCGCTGCCATCTGCTCCACCGAACCGTCAGGCGCTTCCACGGTGCCCTCGAACCGGCGCTCCTCGTAGCCGAAGGCGCTGGTCTCCCGATACTGGTGATGCATCGCGTAGTACGTGCCATCGGGGCGTTGCAGCAGCATCGGCGACCAGGAGAAACGAAAGCCCACACCGGGACCGAAGCCGTAGGAAGGCTCCAGGTCAGGCGGCGGCTGCCCGACATCGTGGCGAACGCCCCACGAGTGGTCGCGGGTACTGAACCATCCGTCCGCGGTGATGTCGGTGCGCTTGCCGTTCACCTCCACCCAGCCGGTGGCGAGGCCGGTCTGGTGGTAGCGCAGCAGCTCGGTGTCCATCCGGTAGCCGCCGCGGGCCCGGGTACGGTCACGCGCTTCCAGCACCGGCGGCACCACCGAGGTGAAGGTCCACTCGAACGCGATCGGGACCACGTCGTTGGGCGCGCAGCTGAACCTGATCATGCGCAGCGGCTCGACGATCTCGTACTCGAGCGGGCCGGCGGCCAACTTCTCCGGGGCGTCGGCGAGCCGCCGGCTGGCCCGCACCGTCCACTGCTCTTTGCCGCGGGAGACGCTCGCATACCCGTCGAACACCCCGCGGTTGGTGTACTTCCCGACGCCGAAGCCGACCTGCAGCGAGCCGTCCCGCGCCGCAGCCATCGCGCAGACCTTCTCGGTCCAGGAACGGTCGGCGTGTGCGACGTACGCCTGCGTCTCGACGATCTGGTGGGAGAACCACTCGTCTGCCCCGATGACAGGACCCTCGGAGGTCAAGCCGGTCACGGCGCTCACGCAGCAAGTACGCAGTCGCGCCCGGCTGCCTTGGCGCAGTACAGCACTTCGTCAGCGCGCTGCAGGACGCCGAGGGCGGTCTCCCCGAGCAGCGGGCCCTCCGGTCCGGCACCGAAGGTTTGCAGCTCGGCCACTCCCGCGGAGAAGGTCAGCCGGCCGATGTGGGGAAAGGGATGACGTCGCACGGCGTCGACAGTACGACCGAGCGCGGCGAGCGCTTCCTCCCGCCCCGTATCGCTCATGACCCAGCCGAATTCCTCGCCGCCGAGCCGGCCGATGATGTCGTCGCCGCGGGCATGACCCCGCAGCCGGTCGGCGAACTCCGCGAGCACCGCATCGCCGGCGGAATGGCCGTGCGTGTCGTTGACCGCCTTGAACCGGTCCAGATCGAGGACCGCGATGCTGAGCTGGGCGCCTGAGGCGTGCGCGGACGCCACCCGCTCGCTGAGCCGCAGGTGGAAGGCAGCCCGGTTGAGCAGTCCGGTGAGGCCGTCGTGGTCGGCCTGGTGACGCAGCCGCCGCTCCTGCTGGTTGCGGTCGGTGATGTCGCGGATCAACGCGACGTAGCCGCTCACCCGGCCGCCGGGCCGGCGTACCGGCTGCAACTGGACTGAGGCCTCGAAGCGGCTGCCGTCAGCGCGGGTGATGGGCAGATCGACCTGCCCGGTCTTGTCGTTGATGACCTGGCGCAGCAGGGCGGCTCCCTTTTCGGCGTCCTCGGGCGCCCAGAAGGGGAATGGCGCGCTCGTGCCGACGAGGGCTTCCTTGGAGAGCCCGGTCATCTCGCAGAAGACGTCGTTGACGACGACGATCGTGCCCTGCTCGAGGTAGACGTATCCGTCATGCATCGCCGCCAGCAAGGCGCTGGAGAAGTCGCGCTCGGCCTGCAGCTCCGCAGTCGCCCGGCGCCGCTCGCCGATGTCTTCGACCTGGGCGACGTAGTGCAGAGGCTGCCCGTCTGCGCGCCGCACGACGCTGGCCGTCAGGCTCACCCAGACCTCGCGCCCGCTGGAGTGCACGTAGCGCTTGTCGAGCCGGTAGGAGTCGCGACGGCCGGCGGCAAGGTCGGCGAGCAGCGCCCGGTCGGCCTCGAGGTCGTCGGGATGGGTGATGTCCTGGAAGCGCAGCTCCATCAGCCGGGCACGCGAGTAACCGACGATGCGGGCCATCGCCTCATTCACCTGCAGCCAGCGCCCGTCCAGGCCCACCAGAGCGAAGCCGACCGGGCTGGTCTCGATGGTGAGGCGCAGCCGTTGCTCGCTCTCTGCGAGCGCCGCGTCGCGGTTGCACGCGATCGGTGACGTCCTGCAGCGTCCCCCAGGCGCGCAGGCTGCGGCGGGTGACGGGATCCTGCTCCGGCTCGACCCAGCCTTCTACGTGACGCTCGCTGCCGTCGGCGCCGAGCGTGCGCACCTGCAGATGGTCGCGCCCGCCTTGCTTGAGCATTCCGCGGGCGAACGCGAAGACCCGGCCCCGGTCCTGCGGGTGGATCAGGGTGTGCATGATGTCCGGCGACACCCCGTCGCCCCGCTTGGACGTGTCGGTCATTCCGAAGATGCGGAACATCTGCGGCGACCAGGTCACCCGGCCCGTGGTGATGTCCCATTCCCAGCTTCCGAGCTGCGCCAGCGCCTGCGCCTCCGCGAACTGGCGGACCGCGAGCTGGTGGTAGCGCGCCTCGACGCGGGTCAGCTGCTGGTCGACCTCAGCCGCCAGGGCCTGCTGGCGCCGTAGCTCCAGCTGGGCGACGACCTGACGGGCCAGGACGCGAAGCAGCAGCCGCGTCGATTCGTCGAGCTCCGCCGGCTGGTAGTCGATCACGCTCAGCGAGCCGACCGTCTCCCCGGACGGCGACTGCAACGGGAAGCCGGCGTAGAAGCGCAGATGCGGCTCGCGCCACGACGAGAGGGTGCGCGGCGAAACGCGGATCGAGCCGGGCGTCGCGCACCTCGAGCTCTTTGCCTCCGCATGACGACCTGGTCGCCCAGCGAGCCTCGGCGAGGCGCGAATCGGAGCTCGAATCCGGCCCGGCCCCGAAACCAGAGCCGGTCACCGCGCCTGAGAGTGACCAACCCGATCGGCGTGCCGGCGGCCGTCGCTGCGGCGAGCGCCAGCTCGTCGAAATCCGCGTCAGCGGGATCGCCAGCGGGTCCGTCGGGCACAGATATCCGTCGACAAATCCGCCCATACCTTGAGAATGCGCAGCGCTCCGATGTGTTCCTGTTGTGGATCAGCGTTCTCTCGGTAACGGGTGCCAGACTGTGCAACGGCTGAGCCCCGCAACCCTTTCAGGAGCCTTCCTCCCGTGCAGCTCGTTCCCTCGGTGACTCCGGCGCCGATGCCTGCGGTCCCCCGCCGCTGGCTGGTACAGGAGATCTGGCTGGTCTTCGGCCTGTCGCTGGGTGCTTCCGGTATCAACGCGCTGCTGCATCTGCTGGCAGATCTCACCAACGGCAAAGCGCTGAAGGCCCAAACGGCGCTGCTCAACGGTTCGCAGGCCCCGGGCCGGCCGTGGCTTGACCTTGCCCTGCAGCTCACCGGTATTGCCATCGGCCTGGTACCGGTGCTGCTGGTCGCGCACTTCCTGATGCGTTCGGGCGAAAGCCTGGCTGATCTGGGGATCGACGCCGGCCAACCCCGACGCGATGTGCTGCGCGGGGTGGCCGTAGCGGCTGTGGTCGGCGGAACCGGACTGGCCTTCTACCTGATCGTTCACGCGTCCGGCGCAAACCTGACCGTGGTGCCCGAAGACCTGCCGAACGTCTGGTGGCGCGTCCCGGTCCTCATCCTGTCCGCGGCCCAGAACGGCATAGTCGAAGAGGTTCTGGTGCTCGGCTACCTGCTGCGCAGGCTTGGGCAGCTGGGCTGGAGCGCCCCCAAGGCACTCGTCGTGGCGGCGGCCGTGCGTGGCAGCTACCACCTCTACCAGGGGTTCGGCGGCTTCGCGGCCAACTTCGCCATGGGCCTGGTATTCGGGCTGCTCTTCCTGCGGTGGAAGCGCGCGACGCCGTTCATCGTCGCCCACGCTCTGATGGATACGGTCGCCTTCGTCGGCTACGCCCTGCTTGCCGGGCACGTGTCGTGGCTTCCCACGCCCGGCAACTGATCCCGGATCGGCTCAGGGCAGACTGGGAGCCATGCCTTCGGAGCAGCAAGCAGACATCGGAGTGACCGGCCTGGCCGTCATGGGCCGAAACCTCGCTCGCAACCTCGCCCACCACGGCCATGCAGTCGCGCTGCACAACCGCAGCTACGGGCGCACCACCGACCTCGTCGACAAGCACGGCAGCGAAGGGACCTTCCTGCCGAGCGAGTCGATTGAGGACTTCGTCGCGTCACTGTCCAAGCCGCGCGCCATCATCATCATGGTCAAGGCGGGTGGGCCCACGGACGCCGTCATCGACGAGCTGGTGCCGCTGCTGGACAAGGGCGACATCGTGATCGACTGCGGAAACGCCCACTTCACCGACACCCTGCGCCGCGAGCACGCGCTGAAGGAGGTCGGGCTCAACTTCGTCGGCACAGGCGTGTCCGGCGGCGAAGAGGGAGCGCTCAACGGGCCGAGCATCATGCCGGGCGGATCAGACCAGGCCTACGTCAAACTCGGCCCGATCTTCGAGTCGATCTCGGCCCACGTCGATGGCGTCCCGTGCTGCGTACACGTAGGACCCGACGCCGCCGGCCACTTCGTCAAGATGGTGCACAACGGCATCGAGTACGCCGACATGCAGCTCATCGCGGAGGCGTACGACCTGCTACGCGAACGGCTGGGAGCCTCGGCCAGCGAGATCGCCGAGGTGTTCGCGGAATGGAACAGGGGCGACCTCGAGTCCTACCTCATCGAGATCACCGCGAACGTGTTGGCCCATGTCGATGCCAAGACGGACAAGCCCTTCGTCGACATCGTCGTGGACCAGGCCGAGCAAAAGGGCACCGGCCGCTGGACCGTCCAAAACGCCTTGGACCTGGGCGTTCCCATCACGGGGATCGCTGAGGCCACCTTTGCCCGGGCACTGTCCGGCGGGATGAAGCAGCGGTCGGCGGCGCTCGGCGTTTTGCCCGGACATGCCGCGCCGGCGCCGGTCGCCGACCGGAGGGGGTTCATCGAAGACGTGCGCCTGGCGCTCTACGCCTCGAAAGTCGTTGCCTACTCGCAGGGTTTCGACCAGATCGCCGCCGCCAGCGAAGAGTTCGGCTGGAACGTCGACCGCGGAGCGATGGCGCGCATCTGGCGCGGCGGTTGCATCATCCGGGCCCGCTTCCTCAACCGGATCACCGAGGCCTACGAGCGCGACGAGAACCTGCCGTTGTTGCTGGCGGACCCCTACTTCACCGACATCCTTGACACCGCCGCAGCGGCCTGGCGGCGGGTCGTCGCGGACGCCGCGCTCGCCGGCGTTCCGACGCCCGCTTTCTCCTCATCTCTCGCCTACTACGACGGGGTACGCGCCGAAAGGTTGCCGGCCGCTCTCATCCAGGGCCTACGGGACTACTTCGGAGCGCATACCTACCGCCGGACGGACCGCGACGGTACCTTCCACACCCTCTGGTCGGGCGATCAGTCCGAAATCGAAAGCTGAGCGGTGCAGACCAGAGTTGCCGATTTGCTCGGCATCGACATCCCGATCATCCAGGCGCCGATGGGCTATATCGCGCGAGCCCAACTCGCTTCAGCGGTGTCGAACGCCGGCGGTATGGGCATCGTCGAGACGTCTTCTGGACGCCTCGATCAGGTGTCTGGTGAGTTCGCGAAGATGCGTGAGCTGACCGACAGGCCCTGGGGTGTGAACATCGCGGGGCTCCTCATCCGCGATGCCGAGGCCTTCAAGGCGACCGTTGATCTCGTGATTGGCCACGACGTGCGCTTCGTGACGACATCGGCCGGTGACCCCGCGAGGCTGGTGCCGATCCTCAAAGAGGCTGGCATCACGGTCTTTCACGTCGTACCCACCCTGCACGGTGCCCTCAAGGCGATCGCAGCTGGGGTTGACGGGCTGGTCATCGAGGGAGTCGAGGGCGGAGGCTTCAAGAACCCGAACGGTGCCTCCTCCATGGTCTTGGTGCCCCTGATCGCCGCCGCCGTGAACGTGCCGCTGGTCTGCGCGGGCGGTGTCAGTGACGGCATCTCGATGGCCGCGGCCTTCGCACTCGGCGCGGAGGGGGTCCAGATGGGCACCCGGATGCTGACCGCCGCCGAATCGCCCGTCCACGACAACTGGAAGCAGTCCGTGCTCGCCGCGGCGGAGACCGACACCATCGTCGTCAACCGTTACGGCAAGCCCGCGATGCGGACGCTGCGGACCGAGCTGTCCACGAGCGCCGAACGCGCTGACGTCCCACCGCCCCTGTCGCTCGACGGCATCATGAACCTCTACTTCGGCGGCGAGATGAACGCCGCCTATGCGATGAGCGGGCAGGTGGCGGGTCGGATCGACGAGGTGCTGCCGGTACGCGAGATCCTCGAAACCACCTGGCGCGACTGCCGGAAGCGGCTGCGCGAGTTGGGCGCCGCCGCCACTGATTAGCCGGTCTCGTTCGGCTAGGCGGTGACGAAGTCGCGACGCAGCCGGGTGAGCTTCAGCGTCTTGATGCGCCACTCGCCGCCGGACTTCTCGTAGGTCTCGTGGTAGTGGCCATACCCGTGAAGGTGCTTGATCGGCGAACCCTCGGGCCACCACAGCTTGTCCTCCATCGCCCAGATGCCCGTCGCAGTCGACTCCGACGTCAGGGCGATCTCCGGCATGTGCCCGTGGTGGACGGTGCGCACCTCCTCGATCGCCGCGCGCAGGAAGGGCAGGTACGCGGCGACGCCGTGGACGATCTCGCTACCTTCCTCAGACACGTCGATCACGACGTCCGCGGTGAAGACGCCGGCCAGCCCGTCCCAGTCCTTGGTGTCCATCAGCCGGAAGTAGCGAGCCTTCAGCGCCTTGATCGCCTCGATGTCAGCGGCTGCGTCAGTCATCTCTGTCCCCTCGAAGACGATTCCCACCGGTAATGGAAACAGCCGCCGGCCGGATCTCGCCGGCCGGCGGCTGCATTACTGCCGTGAGCTGGTGCTAGCTACCGAGCACCGAAAGCGGCACGTTCTTGAAGCAGGTCAGCGGAACTGCCTGCACGTAAGCCGATCCCTTGACCTGAACCAGCGACCCACAGGGCACCGAGTTCTGGTGAGCGGTCGGGAACGAAATGTCTCCGATACCGCCCGGGATCGAGTACGTCGACCCGTCGTTCGCCGTCGTCAGGAAGCTGGCGCGGCTCAGGGTCTTGCCCGTCTTCTTCAGGTCGTTCAGGAAGATCTCAGCCGAGTAGTAGCCGATTGCGATGTCCTGCGTCAGCTGCTTGATGCTCGGGTCGACGGCCTGCACATCCGCAAGCATCTGCTTGTTGATGGCAGCACCGTTCTGGAACGGTCCGTACTGGATGAAGACGAACTCGTTCTGCAGTGCCTGACCCGAGGCACCCACGAGGAACTTGGGGTCGTAGGTGACGGCGTTGACCTGCGGGCCCTTGAATCCGGCATTCTTGAGCGCCGTGGTCAGGCCGATCGTGTTGGGCACCGTGGTCACGTGGAACATGACGTCAGGAGCCTTGCCGCCGTTCGAGGTCAGGATGGCCTGGGCGTACGGCGTGTAGTCGGTGACCGCGGTGTTGGGAATGCTGGCCTTGTCGTAGGTGACCTTCCAGCCGTCAGAAACGAACGCGGCCTCGATCACCTTCACGCCGAACTGGCCGGCGGTGTCGTCCTCAGCGATGAGGGCGACGGTCTTGCCATTGCCGTTCGGGATACCGAGCTGCTTGTCCACCAGTCCGGCGGAGGCCGTCGACACCTCGTTGGTCTTCGTCAGCGGCACCAGGCAGCCGGTGTAGCCAAAGCCCTCCTGGTTGTTGCAGAAGGCCGGCGTGATGCCCCAACCGAAGAACGGGATCTTGTTGGTGACCAGGTACTGGCCGCCCTGCGCCAGCACGGGACTGATCATCGGGAGGATGGCGAAGGCCTTGTCCTGCTCGACAATCTTCTTGACCGTGGGGAGGTCCTGCGCCGGGTCGAGCTTGTTGTCCACGGCCCCGAGGTAATTGATCGTGCGGCCGTTCACCCCGCCGGTCTTGTTGATCGCCGTGAAGGCGGCCTTTGCGCCGAGGTCAGCTTGCGCCTCGGACTGCCCGCCCGCACTGGTCTTGTCGATGTCGCCCTCGATCGTGATCGAGTTCGCCGTGAACCCCTCAGCGGCATTTGCATTGCCGCCCCCACTACCGGCGGGTGCGCTACTGCTGCCCGAGCCGCCGGATCCCCCGCTGCCACTTGAGCTGCTGCCACAAGCAGCCACACACAGTGCCAGGGAAGCGCCGATCGCCACCGCGCTCAAACGGGCCGTCTTCCTGCTCCTCATCGTGCCTCCATGTCGGGCAACTATGCCCTTACTGGCCAGCCGGCCCATCCGGCTGATCCATGTTTGTGGGTGCGCTCAGGCACCGTGTGTCGCCGTCATTCCCGGGTCCGGCAAAGCGGTTTCCATCTGGGCGGCGACCGCGCGGTCGACACCGAGATAGGTGGCGGCGAGCGCGGCGGCATTGACGTCGGCGGCATCTCTGGTCCAGGCGACTTCGCCGAGGTCGAGGGCGATGACCCGCTCGGCGACATTAGCGATGCCGTGCAGCTTCTCTTCGACGAGCAGCACCGCACATCCGGTCGCGGCGATCTCCCGCAGGATGTCCATCACCTGCTCGATGACCAGTGGTGCCAGGCCCAATGACGGTTCGTCGGCCACCAGCACGCGTGGCGGCTTTGCCAGCAGCGGCGCGAGCGTCAGCATCTGCTGCTCGCCGCCCGACAACACCCCGGCGGGAAGCTTGCGCCGCTCACGCAATGCGGTGAAGCGCTTGTAGACCACTTCGCGCTCGTCGGCGTTGAGCACGAGCCGCAGATTCTCCTCGACGGTCAGGCCGGCGAAGATCCCACGTGACTCAGGTGCCAGCACCAGCCCTTCTCGCGAACGCTTGAAGGGCGCCTGGCCCGACAGGCTCACGCCATCGAGGGTGACGGTGCCGGCATCGGAAGCGATAAGGCCGGTGATGGCGTTGCACAGCGTGGTCTTGCCGGCGCCGTTGGGACCGAGCACGGCCACGATCGAACCCGCCGCCACGTCGAAGTCGATGCCGTGCAGCACTTCGACGCCGTCGTAGCCGGCGCGAAGCCCTCGCACCTGCAGCAGCGCGTCCGATGCAGGCATCGCGGCGGCGGGGACGGCTGCCGAGG
Organism: uncultured Actinomycetota bacterium; assembly: GCA_963839015.1. Taxonomy (GTDB): domain Bacteria; phylum Actinomycetota; class Actinomycetes; order Frankiales; family Frankiaceae; genus DATAZK01. The sequence goes on from CAWITL010000010.1 coordinate 468,438, forward strand.
CCGGCAGCTTGGATTCCGATTCTGCTGTGGTGGGGATCGGCGCGTCCTGCGATGGGACCGGCTCGGCGGCCCGGGCGGCACGCGTCGCGGCGCCGTACTTTCCCCATCCCAGCTTGGATGTGATGGTCCGGTAGAGCTTGCGGAATTCTGCTGCCGTGTCCACCAGGAAACCCTCGGGGTTCTTGGCCAGGCCGATGCCGCCGAGTCCGAACAGGACGGTCGGAAGGTAGGGGTTGGTGGTGATGTAGTCGTTGAGGATGTGCGGGGACAGCCCGTAGACCAGGGCAGCGAGCACCGCCGCGCCAGGCCGTCTTACGCCGAACGTCACGACGACCGCCAGCCAGATCAGACCTTCGGTCGCGGTGTGATCGCCGTTAGTGACGCCGCCCTTGTAGGCCGCGTACAAGATGCCTCCGGCACCTGCCATCAGCGCCGAGATCGTGAACAACATGAACTTCTGCCGCGGCGTATTGACACCCGACGCCTCTGCCGCGACCGGCGATGACCGGACCGCCAGCATCGCGCGACCCGACGGCGAACGTTCGAGGTTTCGCACCAGCCACACCGCGAACAGCACGATCACCAGGACCAGCAGCGCATAGTTGCGGTTGCCGGTCTTGGTGATGCTGTCGAAGTCGATGCCGAACCATTTGGGACGGACGTAGCTCCAACCACCCAGATTCTGGTTGCTGAACGATTCGAGCTGAAACACCAACCCGTCGCCGATGAACGCGATAGCAAGGGTGGACAACGCGAGCGGAAGACCACCGAGGCGCAACGCCGGCAACGAGACGAGGGCGCCGACCACTCCTGCAATCGCCGTACCGACCAGCAGCGCCAAGATGAATGGCCAGCCATGAAAGATGAACAGGCCCGCCGACAGGCCCGCCGACGTCACAAACGTGGCCTGGGCCAGGCTGACCATTCCCCCGATGCCGGTCACGACTGTGAACGACACGAATACCAGCGCCAGACACAAGCCTGACGTCGTGTAGTCCAGCCACAGATCATTGGCCACGAACAGCCAGATCACGAGCAGGATCGTGCCGACCGTCCAGGGGCCGGCGCGGCGCCACAGCGGCAGCGAGCTGATGTCGAGATCTCGCGGTTTCTCGTCCGACACGGTGCCGGCGACTCTTGTTCTACTCGCATTCAAGATCAGCAACCCGATGAAGATCAGGATGAACGGCGCCGCCGTCGACAGGCCGCGGAAGCTGACATGCGGGGTCACGTAGCCCGCGATCAGATTCTGGACCACGCCGATCGCCAGACCAAAGGTGAACGCCAGCGGGATGCTGGTGAACCGGGCGAATACCGCCGCCGCCGCCGAGACCAACATGGCTTCGGTATAGGTATCCGGCCCGAGCGAGAGCAGCGGCGCAGCCAGCACGCCGGCCAGACCGGCGATGGTCGTCGACAGCATCGACGCAACCAGCGACGACCGGCCCGGGTCGACCCCACGCAGCGACGCGAGATCGCGCCGGTCGACGCAGGCCCGCATGCGAAGGCCCAAAGGTGTGCGGCGCACCAGCACCCACAGCAGCAACGCCGAGAACGCTGCCGCCGAAAGGATCGCCAACTGATTGGTGTCGAACGGCACCTCTTTGGTCAGATGCCACACCTTCGGCGGCGTCGGACCCAGACCCGGTGGGGTGGTGACGTTGGTCGTGCTCCCCAGGTTCGCTTCATCGACGATGAACAGGCCCGCGGCCGGCAAAGCGATCGTCAGACCGATCATCGCCACGATCTGGGCCGTGACCCCCGCCCGGGCCAGCCGTCGCAGCATCACCAGGTCCAGCACCGCGCCCAGCAAAGGAGCGAACACCAGGACCGTCACCGCGGCCGCCGGCACGATCGACCAGCCGGCAAAAGTGTTCAACTCGTAGAACATCAGCGCGCAGACGAACGCCATCGCGCCCTGCGCGAAGTTGAACACGCCGGCGACCTGATAGGTGAGCACCAGACCCGACGACAGCATGGCGTACAGGCCGCCGGTGACGATTCCGGACAGGACTAGCGCAAACAGCTTGCTCATGCAGCACTCGATCCCAGATAGGCGGCGGTGACCTCAGGATTACTGCGAATCTCATCCGGCGTGCCCTCGGCGAGCCGCCGGCCAAGATTCAAAACCATCACCCGACTGCACTCACGCATCACGAACGCCATGTCGTGCTCCACCAGCAGGACGGCGCAGGTGCGCTCGGCCTTGATCTTCTCGAACGCGGTCGCCAGGTAGCCGATCTCTTCCCCCGCAAGGCCGGAGGTCGGCTCATCCAGGAGCAGCACCCGCGGCTCATCCACCACCGCGCGCGCGAGTTCGAGCAGCCGGATCTGTCCGATCGTCAGCCGTCCCGCCTTTTCCCTTGCGAGGTCACTCAGGCCGAAGAGTTCGAGGGCCGCCAGCGCGTTCGCCCGCCGGGCATGTTCACGGCGTTTGCGGAGCGGGAAGCGCACCATGTCGGCAACGATGCCGCCGCCGCCGCCCCGCCACTCGACGGCCACCATCAGGTTGTCCTCGACGGTCAGATGGCTGAAGGGCTGCTGCTTCTGAAAGGTCCGGCGAAGCCCATGACGCGCCCGCCACGTCGCCGTCCGGCGGGTGATGTCGTCGCCTTCGAAAACCACCCTGCCGGTGCTCGCCGTCTGCACACCCGACAACACGTCGAACAGCGTCGTCTTACCAGCCCCATTAGGACCAATGAGTCCACAGACCTCGCCACGGGCGACCGAAATCGAGACGTCGTCAAGGGCGGTGACGCCGCCGAAACGCTTGCCGATCGACCTGGCCTCGAGTACGGCGGGTGGGGCGCTCACTGGGGTAGTCATGGCCTTCGTTCTCGGTTTCGGCGGGGACGCGGGGGCTGGGAGAGCTCGGGGAATGCCGGGTCGGATCTAGTGGACGAGCGCCGCGCGGCGCATGGCGGTCGTGCGGTGCTCCGGGTCGGTGTCGATCTTGGGAATCACATGTTCGCCGAGCAGCTCGATGGTGCGAACGAGTTCGTCAATCGGAGCGGGCCCGACGCCGAAGGTCAGCTGGTCGACCCCGATCGATTCCCACACCTTCGCCTGCGCGAGCGCGTCATCGGGGTCGCCGAGCAGCAGGGCTCCCGCGTCGAGATAGCTCTGGATGTCATCTCTCGTCGGCTCCGGAATCCGGTCCGGCCACTGCGGCACGTGAGGCGGGTGCGGAAACGTGTCGTGGTAGCGAAACACGTTGGATACCAGGTAGTTCGGACGGGACTCGATGTAGGACCGGTAGGCCGTCTCCCGGTCCTCCGCGACGTAGGCGGCAATGCAGCACATGAGGTTGTCGTTGACGAAAGCGCCGATCGGCTCAGCGCCGGCAATCGCCTTTTTGTACGAGCCGACGGCACGCTCGGCATCAGCCAGATCGCCGACCGAGAACCCCAGGACGCCAAGCCCCTTGTGGGCGGCCATCTCATAGGACGATGAATTGCCCGCCGCGTACCACATAGCCGGGTGCGGCTTGTGCCGCGGCTTGGGGAGAATCTTGCGGGGAGGCAGGCTCCAGAACTTGCCGTCATAGCCCTCGTAGGTGTCCTGCATCCACATCTTGGGGAACTCGCCGATGACGTCTTCCCAGATCTCGCGGGTGCCGGACAGATCCGTCATGCCGGGCAGAAAGCCGAGGATCTCATGGCTCCCGGCGCCGCGGCCGGTGCCGAATTCGAAGCGGCCGTTCGACAGGTGGTCGAGCATCGCGACCTTCTCGGCGACCTTCGCCGGGTGGCTCACCTGAGGCAACGGATTGAAGATTCCGGATCCAAGGTGAATCCGCTCGGTCGTGGCCGCCAGGTAGGCGAGCAGCACCTCATTCGCCGACAGGTGCGAATACTCGTCCAGGAAGTGGTGCTCTGACGCCCAGACGTATTTGAAGCCTGCTTTGTCCGCGGCTTGGACCGCGGCGATGTCGTAGGCGAAAGCGTCGTACTCCGCGTCGGGGTTGCCGGCACGCCGGTACTCAGGCGTGTAGCCCTGGATGAAGATGCCGAACTCCATCGTCCGCTCCTTCTGGTGGCTGAGTATTCGGTGTCCGTGGATCCCTGCGGAGTGCCGCTTTTTGTTGCCAGTGTTGAACTATTCGTCGAGTGCCGGTGAAGCACGAGTTGAACTATGGGGTTGTCGCTTCGAACCTGAGTGAGAGTCAGATCACTGTCTAGCAGTCACCATGGCATAGCAACGCCGCCGTTGGTGCGTATTACCTGACCTGTTATAAAACGCGCCGCGTCACCGGCCAGATACAGCACCGTGTACGCGATGTCTTCGGGTTCGCCGACCACACCGAGGGGCGATTGCAGCCGCCGCGGCTCCACAGCCGCGAGGCGGCGTTCCTCATCCACCGTGCCGTCCTCACGGACGTAGTGGCGGGCGGTCATTGCGGTGTTGGTGAAGCCCGGCGCGACCCCGTTGACCCGGATCCCGTACGTCCCGACCTCCACGGCGAGTGTCTTCGTTAACTGCGCAAGAGCCGACTTGCTGACGGCATAGGCCGCGAGCGTAGGAGCCGGCGTGTCAATCGCGCCCGAACACATATTGATGATGGAGCCGCGCCCGGCGGCCGTCATAGCTTGCACCGCCGCCTGGCAGCCGTACATCGCGCCACGGAAATTAATGTCGAAAACGTTATTGAACTGCTCGTCCGTCATGTCCGCGACCAGCACCTGATCGATGACGCCGGCGACGTTGCACCAGATGTCGAGCCGCTCGTGCTGGCGGTCGACCTCCGACGCGAGTTCGAAGACGGCAGCGCGGTCGGCGACGTCGATCTCGCAGGGCGTCGCCAGGCCGCCGTCCTGCTCTATCAGTTTGGCCGTGGCTTCAGCACCCGGACCGCTGCGGTCGGCGCAGATCACCGTGGCGCCCGCGGAGCCCAGCAACCGAGCACTGGCGGCGCCGATTCCGCTGCCTGCACCGGTGACAACGGCGACGCGCCCATCGAGCGCGAACGCGTCTGCGAAGCGCGCCGGCCGAGAAAGTGCTGTCATGCGGCGGCCCTCATCTGGCAGCTCATCGGGTGGCCTCCTGAAGGACGGGGGTGACGGGGGTGTGCGCTTGCGAGGGGGCGCGGCCGTGGACGGCCGCGGTCACCGAGTCAGCCGCAGCCCGAAGGCGCAGCCCCTGACGGTGGATCTCCTCGACCTGCAGCCGGCTGGAGAATCCGACCAGGGTGAGGGCGAGGCTGACCCGACCGGCAGCGTCAAAAATCGGGGCCGCCAGGTAGCTCAGCCAGTATTCCGTGCCAGGGGCGGCGTGAATGAGCTGGTAATCCTCATCAGCCAGAGCATTCACCAGCTGGCCGACCTCCGGACCAGTCAATTGCCCCTGCGCCAGCTGGGCGACCAACGTGCGCCCCAGCCGTTCGCGCGCCGGGTTTTCCAGACCGACGGCGTAGCCGCGCTCGCGGGCGGCTTGCAGGGCCAGCCGATAGTTGTCGGTGAGGGGCACAGCGCCGAACGCCTGCGCGATTGCCAGATCCGGTGCCCAGGCGAAGAACACCGTCGCCAGCGGTGGTACCAAAGGGACCCGTTGACCCACCACGGCGCTGACGGCCAGCGGGGCCGGTGCTCCGCTCTTGGCCAAGATCAGGATCTCCGTATCGACCACCGCGCTCGCCAGACATTCCAGCCCGAGTTCCGTGCCTAACTCACGCATCTTGTCCTGAGCGTAAGGCAGCTCCGGATAGCCGCCGCGGGCGGCCTCCCCAAGCGCGATGAGGCCCGGTCCCAACCGGTAGCTCGGCCCGGTGGGATGGCGCAGCAGCCAGCGGGCCTCGACGAGGGAGGCGAGCAACGCGTGACACGTGGCCTTGGAAAGCTCTGTCTGCCGCACGATTTCGGCCAGCGTAAAGCTGCGGTCGGGGGCCGCGCTGAGCAACGTCAGCACGCCAACCGCCCGGTCGACACTCGGGCTGCCGCGCGTCACTGCACCGGGGTCTGGGCCGCGGCGCGCGCACCGCCGGCCACCCCGGCAACCACGTCGCCGATTCCGGTGGCCAACAGTCGATGACCTTCGTCGGCTGGATGCACACCGTCGGCTAGCAGGTCCGCGGTCAGCAGCGGCAGCCCTCGTACCAAATGAAGCTGCGTCTCCCCCGCCTTTTGCAGGCGCTCCACAACGACCTCGGTCTCGGCTCGCAGATCGGCAAGTGTGGCGCCGAGCCGGTTAGGCGTCGCCTCCGCGTCAGGTCGAATGACGGCGCTGGCCACCACGATGGGTGTGTGCGGGTGACCCTGGCGCAGGATCGCGAGGAAGGCCTGCAGCCCGGTTCGAAACATTTCCGCGCTGTGCGGCGTGCGGGTCCAGCAGTTGGTGCCGTAAGCCAGCGAGATGACGTCGGCGTCCAAAGCGCTGATCTGCTCCGCCGTGGCGATCTCGCCGCGCGCCGAGCCGGCGTATCCGAGGTTCACCACGTCCAGGCCGTGCCGGCGGGCCGCTATGGCAGGCCAGCAATGCGGCGGGCCGGATGCCACCCAGCCCTCGGTGATGGAGTCGCCGTAGGCGATCCAGCGCGGGCCGCGAGGCGCGGCATCGAGGCTTCCCTCGACCGGCCGCACCTCGAAGATCGTCGGGCGCATGCCCTCGGGAAGGTAGACGGTGACGACCCGTCCGTCGCCGGTCCCCTCCAACGACAGCACCGCGGTGCCCCCTTCAAAAAGGGCCACCTCTTCACTCACTTGCTCCTCGCCGCGCCAGGCCAGGAAGCTCGTGCCGGCACCCGCGCCGCGGTAGCCAAGGTCTTCGGTCAGGCAGGTGTAATCGATCTCGATCGCTTTGGCGTCGCCGACGAACTCGAGCCTGACGCCGACCGGCAGCTCGGCGGTGCCCCACGTGTCGCCCGGCAGCCGCGCGAGATCGGCCGGATCCGCCCGCGGGTAAGGGGTCTGCGCATCCCCCGGCCACGCGGCCCCCCGCAACGCTTCGGCGTGCAACACGGCGTCCTCCCCCACTTAAAGCTCGACGTCCGGCAACGGGTAAGGAAACTTCACGCCGACGCCGCCGTCCACGGTGAGCGTCTGGCCATTGACGTAAGCCGAGAGGTCGCTGACCAAAAAGAGCAATGGGCCAGCGATGTCGGAGGTCTGCGCGACCCGCCGAAGCGGCGCATTGGCGGCGTTCTTCGCCTTGCCCTCCTCGCCCAGGTAGGCCGACACCCGCGGAGTCCACACGACGCCGGGGGCGACGGCATTGGTCCGCACGCCCAGCGGTCCGAGCTCCTCCGCCGTCGAACGCACCAGCGACATGAGCCCCGCCTTCGCCGCGCCGTACGCAGCGTGCTGCGGGGCCGCGGTGATGCCTGACACCGACGCGACGAACGCCAGGGTTCCGCCGCCGGTCTCCGCCAGCAGTCGGCCAAAGAGCTGGGTGATCAGCTGGGCGTGCCTAAGCACGATCCGGAAGTGCCAGTCCCACTCGTCGTCATCGATGTCGATGAGACCGCCGTAGCGCGACATCCCGATGATGTCGACCACGGAGTCGACTTTTCCGAGCGCGGCGACCGAATCGCGCACCAGCCGCTCCATTTCGGAGCGATCGGTCGCGTCTCCGGCCCAGGCGATCCCGCCGATCTCAGCGGCGATCTCCTCCGCCAGATCCTTCTCCAGATCGACACAGACGACCCGGGCACCGGCCTGCGCCATCGCGTGTGCGGTCTGACGCCCGATGCCCGCGCCGGCGCCCACCACCACGACGCCTTTGCCGTCCAACCGGATGCGGCCCTGGAAGTCGGGGACCGGCGAACTGTCCGTCCGCGTCATACGGAAGCCCCTGTCTTTGGCTGGTAGGCAGCCAGCTCCGGAATGACTTCTTTGCCCAATACCTCGATGGTGCGAAGGATGTCCTGATGGTCCAGGAAACCCCACTGGACATAGCAGATGAGCTCGTCGATCCCCAGGTCGGCGTAGTGCTTCATCTTGCGAACGCAGGTGTCGACGTCGCCGATGACGATCATGTCGGCGGCGTCGAAGGTCTCGACCGGCACCTCGCCCTTGAGCATCGGGTTGAGCAGCGGGAAGGCGGTGTCCTGCTCCTCCGGCGAGAGATGCGGGAGCTCCCAGTCGAGGGTGAACTGGGCCAGGTTGCGATACCACCAGGCCACGGAATCCCACACCTGACGGTCGGCCGGGTGCTTCTCATCGCGAATGTGCACGAGGGTGTAGGCGGCCACCTTGTTAGTGGTCACGTCGGTCAGCGGGGTCGCCGTCAAGGCCGCCTTGCGGTAGGCCTCCACCTGAGCGGCCATCACTTCCAGCGGCTGCATGATCGAAAAGGAAAGCAGACCGAGCCCGTTTTTGCCGGCAACCTCGGCTGATCCGTTCGAGGTGGCGGCCATCCAGCACGGCGGGTGCGGATCCTGCCATGGCTTGGGAGTGACCATCCGTTTCGGGAAGCTGAAGCGCTCGGACTCGTATTCAAAATACTCTTCGCGCCACATGCCGCAGACGATCTGAATCGCCTCCGCCCAGTCGTCGCGGGACTTCTCGCGGTCAACCCCGAAGGCGGTTTGCTCCATCGGCGTCGAACGGCCGGTGCCCCATTGCACCCGCCCACCCGAGAGCAGATCCACCGCTGCGACCTTCTCCGCGATGCGCTGTGGCGGGGTGAAGCCGAAGGGGGTCAGCGTGACGCCGAAGCCCAGCCCGATCTGCTCGGTCAGCCCCGCCAGATGACCCAGCAGCACCTCCGGCGCCGGGCAGTGGGATCGACCCTCACGGAAGTGGTGCTCCACCGCCCAGATGGTGTTGAACCCGACCTTGTCCGCCAGCCGGATCTGCTCGATCGCCTCCCGGTAGGCGCGGCGCTCAGCGTCGCGCTGGCCGTACGGATGCGGACGGCCCCATGGCTTGGGGGCATCTACCTCATACAAGACGTCAAGTTTCACGAGGCCTTCTTTCCCGCAGTCGACAAGATGTTCGCATATACGAATGCCCGGTCTCAACGTCGAACAACGTGACAGCGCCACACGCGTGCGTCAAGCACCGATCGGGGGCTGGCGGTTCGACGCTGGGAGTGCAAGGCCCAGCCGTTCGAGGTTGCGACCGGCGCGATACGCTGCCGCCGCTGGCTGCACAGTCAGCTGACGAAAGGGCGGCACGTTTCATGGGGCGTTTCACAGGCCGGGTGGCCTTCATTACGGGGGCCGCGCGTGGTCAGGGCCGGGCGCATGCAATCCGCCTCGCCGAGGAAGGCGCCGACGTCGTCATCTCTGACATCTGCGCTCCCGTGCCCACCAATGGTGTCGCCGCCGCTACGCCCGACGACCTCGCCGAGACCGTACGTCTCGTCGAGAAGACCGGGCAGCGCGTGCTGGCCCGCCAGGTTGACGTCCGCGACCTTGATGGCCTGGAAGGCCTCGGCAGCGACGCAGTCGCTGAATTCGGCCACATCGACATCGTCGTGGCCAACGCCGGAATCCTGTCGTGGGGCAACGCCTGGGAGCTGAGCTCGCAGGCCTGGAACGAGCTCATCGATGTGAACCTGACCGGCGTCTTTCACACCGTCCGCGCCACCGTCCCGCACATGATCAAGCAGGGCACCGGTGGGTCCATCATCCTGACCAGCTCCTCGGCCGGCTTGAAGGGCCAGCCGTTCACACTCGCCTACACGGCGGCCAAGCACGGCGTCGTGGGGATCACCCGGGGCCTGGCCAACGAGCTCGGCCAGTACGACATCCGGGTCAACAGCATCCACCCCGCCGGCGTGCGCACCGAGATGATGAACGTCGACGGCCTCTTCCAGCTGATCACCAAGCATGCGACCACGTTGGGCCCGCTTTTCATGAACACCCTGCCGCACGAGTCGATGAAGGCCGAGGCCGTCGCCGGCGTCGTGGCCTGGCTCGCCAGCGACGAATCGCGTTACCTCACCGGCGCGCAAATTCCCGTCGACCTCGGCACGACAAACCGCTGACCCCTTTCGGAAGGTGTGCAGATGACCATCACCAGCCCTTCGAGCAGCTCCACGTCGCCCGGCGCGGCCAAGACCGGCAACTGGGGACGGTGGGGTGAGGAGGATGAGCGCGGCGCTCTCAACCTGCTGACGCCCGAGGTGGTGCTGCGCGCCACCCAGGCCGCCACCACCGGCAAGGTCTACAACCTCGGACTGCCGGTACAGCGCGCCGGCGTCCCCGTTTTCGACTACCGGGGTGCGCCGCAGCGGCTCACCCTCAGCAGCCAAACCGACGAAGCGAACTTCTCCGCCTATGGAGCGCCCGAAGGTCTCGGGGCGAACGAAGACGTGCTCGTCATCGCCGCCCACAACGGAACCCACCTCGACGCCCTCTGCCACGTCTACTCCGACGGGCAGATGTACAACGGCTTCTCCAAGGACACGTTCGCCTCACAGAACGGCGCCGGCCGTTGTGGCATCGGCACTTCAGGGGGGTTCGCCACCCGCGCCGTGCTGGCCGATCTGGCCGGCCACCAGGGCGTCGAATGCCTGGAGCCGGGCTACAAGATCAGTGGCAACGAAATCGAGGATTGCCTGAAAGCGCAAGGGGTTTCGGTCGAGGCCGGTGACGCGTTGCTGGTGCGCACCGGGTGGCTCGACCTCTTCGGCCGGCTGGCTGCCGAGGGCACCCCGGCCCCCTTCGCCCAGCCCGGGCTGTCACTGTCCTGCGTCGACTTCATCCGTGACAACGACCTCGCCGCAGTCGGTTCGGACAATGCCGCCATCGAGTGCATCCCGTTCGACGACGACCGTTTCCTGGCGGTCCACATCGAACTGCTGGTCAAGCTCGGTATCTCCCTCATCGAGCATCTGGTGCTCTCGCCGATGGCCGCCGACAAGTGCTACTCGTCGCTGCTCGTCGTCGCGCCCATGCTCGTCACCGGCGGCAGCGGCAGCCCGGTCAATCCCATCGCCATTGGATGAGTGACGCCGCACCAATGGTCAACACGGCACCCGACTCCGGCCCGAACCAGGGCCCACTCACCGGCATCAGGATCGTCGAACTTGGCATGTGGGTGGCGGGTCCGGGTGCAGGTGGGATCCTCTCGGACTGGGGCGCCGAAGTCATCAAGATCGAGCCGCCGACCGGCGACCCGGCGCGCACCTTCGGTGGCATGCTCGGCGTCGACGACGGCACCAATCCCCCGTTCGACTTGGACAACCGGTCCAAGCGCAGCATCGCCATCGATCTGAGCTCCGCGGCCGGACAGGCGATCGTTCGCGATCTGATCGCTGAAGCCGACGTTTTCCTCACGAACATCCGCCTCGACGCACTGGCACGAATCGGCCTGGCCTCCGACGAGGTGCTGGCAGAAAATCCCGGGCTCATCTACGCACTGGTGACCGGCTACGGGGTGGAGGGTCCCGACGCTAACCGGCGGGCCTACGACATCGCGGCCTACTGGGCGCGTTCAGGCATTGCCGACGCCCTGGCACCCCCGGGGAGCGAATTGCCTTTTCAGCGCGGAGGCATGGGCGACCACTCGGTCGCTATGACGGCCGCCGCGATGATCAGTGCCGCTCTGGTGCACAAGCAACGCACCGGCGAAGGTCAGCTCGTCACCACATCGTTGCTGCGACAAGGCGCGTACACCATCGGCTTCGACGTCAACGTCGCACTGATGTGGGGCTACAACATTCAGGTCGGACGGCGCCACAACATGCGCAATCCGGCGATGAACAATTACACCGCCGGCGACGGCAAACGTTTCTGGATCGTCGGCCTCGAGGTTGAGCGGCACTGGCCCCCGCTGGCGCGGGCGGTCGGACATCCGGAATGGCTGGTCGATTCGCCGTACTCCACGGCGGCCCTGCGGGCCGAGAATGCCGAGCAGATGATTGCCGCGCTGGACGAGATCTTCCTGACCAAGACTCTCGATGAGTGGGCGGAGATCTTCGAGCAGGACAAGGACTTCATCTGGTCACCGGTCAACACGGTGAACGACCTGATCGTCGATCCGCAGTTCCATGCCGCCGGCGGCATCGTCACCGTTCCGGACGAAGACGCCGGTTCGCTGATGCTCGCGACTCCCGCCGACTTCTACGGAACCCCGGCCGGCCCGCGCTTTCGTCCACCGCGGCTGGCCGAGCACACCCGAGCGATCCTGGCTGAACTCGGGCGCAGCGAGGCCGAGGTCGACAAACTCTTCGCCGATGGGGCCGTTTCCTAGCGGCTGCATCGTGAGCTGGCTCGGCTGACGTGACCTAGCCTGGGTAGATGGGCACCACGATCGACCTGAACGCCGATCTCGGCGAAGGCTTCGGATCGTGGCAGATGGCGGACGACGCCGCCCTGCTGGAGATCGTGACCAGCGCTAACGTGGCGTGCGGATTCCACGCGGGCGATCCCCCCACCATGCGCCGGGTATGCGCGCTGGCGGCGGCGCGTGGGGTCCTCATCGGTGCGCACGTGAGCTACCGCGACCTGGCCGGATTCGGTCGGCGTTATCTGGCCGTCGATCCCGCGGAATTGGCCGATGAAGTCATCTATCAAATCGCCGGACTCGACGGCATGGCCAAGGCCGCCGGCACCCGGGTCAGCTACGTCAAGGCGCATGGCGCGCTCTACAACCGTGCCGCCGATGATCCGGCTCATGCCCGGGCCCTGCTGGAGGGCGCCCGGGCCTACGACCCGCGGCTGCCGCTGCTCGGACTGCCCGGTTCGGTCCTGCTGCAGCTTGCCGATGAAGCGGGCACGCCGACCGTCACCGAGGGCTACCCGGACCGCCGCTATACACAGGCAGGTCGGCTCGTCGCCCGATCGGAGCCCGGCAGCGTGCTCAGCGACCCGACGGAGGTCGCTGCGCAGGCGGTCCGGCTCGCCATGACCGGGCTCGATTCGCTGTGTTTGCACGGCGACAACCCCGCCGCGCTTGACCTGGCCCGGTGCACGCAGGCTGCGCTGGCGGCCGCGGGCCATGAGGTCCGCCCCTTCGTATGAGGGTCAGCGGGGTCCGGCGAGCCGGCGAGCGCGCGGCGGTCCTGGACACCGACGGCGAACCGGCCGCGCTGGCGTCCTCCATACGCAGTCTTGCTGCCGCTGCTGGAATTTCGATGGTTGACGTGGTTCCCGGGGCGGAGACCGTGCTTGCTGTCGCACTGGACGCGCCGGCCCTGACTCGGCTGATCGCCGTGCTGCCACAGTTGGCTGACCAGCCATCGGGTGAGGCACCAGGGAGCGGCCTGATCGAGATCCCCGTCCGCTACGACGGCCCTGATCTCACCGCGGTGGCCGCAGCGACCGGGATGGAGACCTCCGACGTCATCAGGCTGCACAGCGATGGGATCTACCGGGCGGCATTCACCGGCTTCGCTCCCGGTTTCGCTTACCTGACCGGACTCGATGCAGCACTACGGCTGCCTCGCCGGTCGACGCCCAGACCCGCCGTCCCTCCCGGTTCGGTCGCGATCGCCGACGCCTACACGGCTGTCTATCCACGCGCGAGCCCCGGGGGGTGGCACCTCATCGGCACCACCGACGCCGTCATCTTTGATCCTGAACGGCAAGCTCCAGCGCTCCTCACTCCCGGCGCCCACGTGCGCTTCCGGCCCTCATGAGCACTGTGAGCTGGATCGAGGTGCTGGAAGGTGGCCCGTTGACCACCGTCCAAGACGCCGGACGCAGCGGTCTTGGCCATCTCGGAGTGGCGCCATCGGGCTTTCTCGACGCGCCGGCGGCCCGGCTGGCTAACCGGCTGGTCGGAAACGCCGAGGACGACGCATTGCTGGAGACCACCGGCCGTGGCCCGACCGTGGCTCTCAACCCCGGCGCCGCCAGCATCCTGATCGCTGTGACGGGTGCGCCGGCTCCCAGCGAGATCGAGGGGAGCCGAGTCGATCACCAGACGCCAACTCTGCTGCAGCCGGGGCAGACGTTGCGCGTCGGCACCGTGACCGCGGGAGTGCACAGCTACCTCGCGTTCCGCGGCGGCTTGCTGGTCGAGCCGGTACTGGGGAGCCGTTCCACCGACCTGCTCAGCGGTCTCGGGCCCCCACCCTTGCGCGCCGGGCAGAGGCTGCCGCTCGGGACGCCCACCCGCGACGTGCCCTCGGCGGATGTCGTCGCCGTAGCCGGCATCGATCCGGACCCCGTCCTCGGCATCCATCCGGGACCGGCCGACGCCTGGTTCGAGCCGTCAGCCCTGAACGCATTGACCTCGGCGCGATGGACCGTGAGCCCGACCAGCGGCCGGGTGGGACTTCGACTCATCGGCCCCAAGCTGTCGCGCCTCCGCGACCGTGAGCTGCCGCCGGAAGGCATGGTGACCGGGGCACTGCAAGTGCCGCCCGATGGGCAACCGGTGCTCCTGCTGGCGGACCATCCGACGACGGGCGGGTATCCGGTGATCGCGGTCGTCGCCGAACGCGACCTTGCTCGCGCGGCCCAGGCAGCGCCGGGCACTCCCCTGCGCTTCCGCCTCGCCGCCGCTGCCGGCTAGCTCAGACGGGCTCAGGCAAGTCGAGCATCCTCGCCAGCAGCATGGTCGCGCCGTTAGCCCGCTCGTAGGTCTGGTCCGGCCCCATGGTGCCGGCCTCCACCGCCAGACGGGCTGCGCGCAGCACGATGATCCCGAAACGCAAGCCCGCCAACACCTGGTAGTAGTGCACATCGCGTGCTCGCCGGCCTACGGCGTCCTCCCAGCAGGCAACGGTGGTGGCATCGTCGGGGAAGCCGGGCAGCGGTGGGTTGCCCATCCCCTCGGCGTGGAACCGGTTGAGGAAGAGCCACCAGCCGAGATCGACCTCCGCCGGCCCGATCGCCGCCATCTCCCAGTCCAGCACCGCGACCGGCGACAGCTCGCGGAACATCATGTTGCCGATCCTGGCGTCGCCCCAGTTGAGCCCTTCCTCGCCCGCCGCGGGCCGGTTGTCCAGGAGCCATTGCACAGTCGCATCCAGTACGGGATTGGGGCGCCCCGTCGCGGCCCAGCGAAACCACTCCACGGTGCTCGCGAGTTGAGCGCCGAGCCCGCCGTCAGGCCCCACCGGCAGATGCCCCAGCGCCAGCGTTGAAATATCCAGTCGGTGGACGCGGGCCAGCATCTCGATCGAAGCCTCATAGAGCCGAAGCTGTTCAGCGGGCGAGAGCGGTAGCAGCCAACCGACCTGGGTGTAGGGCGGCAGGTCGGGCGGTGCCTCGCCGGTGACCTCCCCCATCACGTAGAAGGGTGCGCCAAGCACGGAATCGTCCGGCTCGTAGCCCACCAGCGGGGGCACTGGAACGTCCGTATCGACCAGAGCCTTCATCGTCGCGTACTGCGCACTGAGGTCGTAGTGGTGGTAAAGGGACGGGCCGCTGGGCGGCCGCCGGACCACGAAGCCGCCCGACGAGGCGACTCCGGCTTTCGACCAGGAGGCCCGAACCATCAACGTGTCGTTGGACGCGCCGTTCAGTGGCGGGGCCCCGCTGCGATCGATCTGGACCTCCTCGGCACTTAGCGCGCGAGCGAGCCAACTCGTCAGTGCCGCTTCATGCTCGGCCAGCGCCCGCTCCGGGACCCTGCTCACCGGCGACGGCTCACTCGAGACCACGCTGCGGCAAGGAACCGGTCGGCAGGATCGCGCAGTGGCCGACCGCGCTCGAGACGCTGCCGTCCGGTGCGGTCAGCACGAGGGAGACGGCACAGTCCCGGTGGTAGGGCCGATCGACCGTGCCGTCAGGCAGGATCACGTCTTCGTCGCCGGACACGTCGTAGATGTCGTGCTCCAGGAACGACTCTCCCCGCCAGACCCCGAACCCCCGGCGATCGGTGTAGCCCATGGAGTAACCGAGTCCGAGCATGGTGAGTGAGCGGCTGATCGGCGTCATCTCGATCTTCCAGCTGCCGGCCGGGGTGGTTAGCGTGTAGACGCCGGTGGAAAAGCGCCGCGTCCCCGGGAAGACCTCGAACTTCAGGTCGACGTCGTGGGTCTTGACCACGCTGTCGTCGGCCCACCGGATCATCGCTTCCGAGTGCGTAGGCGTGCCGTCGGCCAACTCCTGCAACTGCACGTGCCCGCCGACATCCGCGCCCCCCCACGTCAGCCAGGTCCACAGGAAGCCGCCGCGAGCACTTCGCATGTCATCGTCACCGGTGACGGGTTCACCGCCCGCAACGTCGGTGCGAACACCCCACGAGTGGTCGCGCCCACCCCACCAGTTACGGATCTCCCGGCGTTGGCCGTCCTTCTCGATCCACCCATCCACCGAACCGGACTGGTTGTAACGCAGATAGTCCTGGTTCAGCCGCCCACGAAGCCGGCTCCAACTCGGGATCTCCTCATGGGGAGCGAGTATCGCCTTCCATTCCAGGTCGAAAGCAAGCCCGCTGTCATTCGGGGCCAGCTCGAGACGCAGCCGCCGAAAAGGATCGAGGACCGACACCCGCAGCGGTCCCACCGCTGCCACGTTCGGATCCGAGGTGAAGATCCCGGGCCGCAGCGCGCCGCTGACCCTGACGTTGTGCTGCTTGCCGTTCTCGATCATCGACGCGTAACCGTCGACCACATTCATGTTGAGATAGGTGCACATCCCCGTATTCAGGGCAGGTTCCGAGCCTTGCGGGTCGTAAATGGCGAACCAGTAGCGATCGAAGAAGCGTGGGTCACTGGTGCCGGCGTGGTCGAAAGTCGTCGACAGCTGATGGTGCAAGGTCTCATCGAGCGGGCTCAGCATTGAGGCTCCTCACTAACTCCGGCAAGGCCAATCCGGAATGTAGGCCACCTCCCGTCCAGCTCCCGGACGGGGTCGTATTTCATTGCGTGAGTGAATCTGCCGAGAACACTGCAGGGCTTCGGTTGCGCGGGAGGGGTTGAGCGGTGTCGTTACACACCTTCCCAACGCCCTCCGACGCCGACGAACAGGCTGGTCAGCCGACGGTAGGCGGAATGGCTGATGCTCCGCTTGGGTCGGACGAGGACAAGCTTCGGCTGCAGGCGAAGCTAATAGACCATGTCAGCGACGCGATTCTGGCGACCGATCTCGAAGGACGCATCACCAGCTGGAACCCTGCCGCTGAGGCGTTGTACGGCTGGCCGGCAGGCGAAGCCATCGGGCAGCTCGCCGTCCGACTCCTCGGCGATCCAGCAACCGCCGTCGGCATCGACAACCTGGCCCGCGGGTCGCGCTTGGAGCTGACCCTGCGCCACCGCAACGGTTCGGCCGTCCACGTGCTGGCCGCCGTTTCTGACCTCCGAGACTCGGCATCGGCCGTCACCGGCAGCGTCATGATCTCGTCCCCCATCGCCGAACGGCGCAAGGCCGAACAGATACGCCAGCAGGCCGACGCGCGCTATTCAGCCGCGGTGGCAGCCCTCGATGAGGGTGTGGTCATCGTGGGCGTCGACGACACCGTCGAGACGGCCAATCCCGCGGCCCTGGCCCTGCTCGCCTGCCCCTCACTCGTCGGCTCGGGCTTCACCGCTGCCGTCACGCTCCTGGACGAGCTCGGGCATCCGCTGCCACTCAGCGCTATTGGACTCGAGGACGCCCGCGCTACCGGGTTCGCCAGGCCGGCCTTCACGGGTGCAGTGCGCCGCCAGCCCGACGAGCTCACGTTCCTGTCGGTCTCGATCCGTACGTTGCCCACAGAATCGGGCAACGGGCCGTTCCCCGTGGTCATGTGTTTTCTGGATGTCACCGACCGCCATGCGGCGGCGGCCCAACTGCGCTACGAGGCCCGTCACGACCAGATGACCGGGCTCGCCAATCGTCACCTGGTGCTGGAAACCATCGGCCAATTCCTGCGCGAGCCGGCGGTAGCGGTCGGGGTGCTCTTCATCGATCTCGACCGGTTCAAGATGGTCAACGACTCGCTCGGCCACGACGCCGGTGACGCGGTGCTGCGTACCATCGCCCGTCGCCTGGCCCAGGACGTGCCCGCTGATTGCACCGTCGGACGGCTGGCCGGTGACGAATTCATCGTCGTGGCCGCAAGCGCGACCGAGGCGCGCATGCAGGATGTGGCCGCCACGCTGCTGGCCCGGCTGTCCACGCCGGTGCGAATCGCCGGCCGCGACGTCGTGGTGACGTGCAGCATCGGCATCGTCGTCACCGAACCAGGCGCGGGCCTGGGCAGCGGCGGAAGCAAACGAGTGAGTGCGACGGATGTCCTTCGGGACGCCGACGTGGCCATGTACTACGCCAAGCAGCATGGCCGCAACCGGCTTGCCACGTTCGACGAACGTTTCCGGCGCCGCGCCGTCGATCGCCTCGAGCTCGAAGAAGAATTACGTAACGGCCTCGAGCACGGGCAGATCTGGCCGGCGTTCCAGCCCATCATCGCCCTGGACAGCATGTCCACCGCCTCCGTTGAGGCACTCGCGCGCTGGACCCATCCGCAGCGCGGAAACGTACCTCCGACGGTCTTTATCCCGATCGCCGAAGAAACCGGCCTGATCGGGCGGCTGGGCGACCTGATGCTGCAGGAGGCCGTCGGGCAGCTGCGCCAGTGGAGGCAGCCGGGTGGCCTCGCCGATCTGGTGATGTCGGTCAACCTCTCTCCCCGCCAGCTCGCCGACCCGGGCCTCGCCGATCGCATCAGCGGCCTGCTGGGTTCGCATGGTTTGCCAGGTGATGCGCTGATCCTGGAGATCACCGAAAGCGCCCTCATGGACGATCCGGAGCTGGCCGCCATGACCCTCACCCAGCTACGCGATCTGGGCGTCGGCATCTCGGTAGACGACTTCGGCACCGGCTACTCGTCGCTGTCCTACCTTCGGCGCTTCCCCGTCACTTCCGTCAAGATCGACCGCAGCTTCGTCGAGAGCCTCGGGCAGACCAAGGACGACGACGCGATCGTCGCGGGCATCATCAACCTCGGCCACACGCTGGGGCTGACCGTCGTCGCGGAAGGTGTGGAGAAGAGCCTTC
Source organism: uncultured Actinomycetota bacterium (assembly GCA_963839015.1). Classification (GTDB taxonomy): domain Bacteria; phylum Actinomycetota; class Actinomycetes; order Frankiales; family Frankiaceae; genus DATAZK01. The sequence continues at coordinate 487,255 of CAWITL010000010.1, forward strand.
AGCTCGGCACGCTGTCGGGCCTCGGATGTGACTTCGCGCAGGGCTACCTGTTCTCCAAGCCGCAAGCTGCGGTGTCGCTCCCCCCGCTGCTGAAGCTCCCCGGTTTCTCGACCGACTCCTAGCCGGTTTGCGCGCCTGCGCGCCAACGTAGGGGCAGGTGCTTGATGCCGCTGATGAAGTGCGACTGCAGCCGTTCCACCGGGCCGTCGATCTGCAGCTGGGGCAGAAGCTCCACCAGGCCTTCGAACAGGAAGATGGCCTCCAACCGGGCGAGATGAGCGCCCAGGCAGAAGTGCGGGCCGCCGGAGCCGAATGCCACATGGGGGTTGGGCTCGCGGGTCACGTCTAGGCGGTCAGGATCGGTGAACACCGTCTCGTCGCGGTTGGCCGAGGTGTACCACAGCAGGACCTGCTCGCCGGCCTTGATCTGCTGCCCGCCGACTTCAGTGTCCGCGGTCGCGGTCCGGGCAAAGTGCGTCACGGGAGTCACCCAGCGCAACAGCTCCTCGACCGCGACGGGAATCCGCGAAGGCTCCTGGCGTAGCAGCTCGAGTTGCTCGGGATTCTCCAGCAGGGCCACCACCCCGCCGGACACCAGATTGCGGGTCGTCTCGCTGCCCGCGTTGTGCAGCAGCATGAAAAACAGGTTCAGATCCACCTGCGAGAGCCGCTCGCCGTCGAGCTCCGCAGCCAGCAGCGCCGACATCAGATCTTCACCCGGCTCGTCGCGGCGGCGCTGGCAGATATCTTCGGAGTAGCCATACATCGCTCCGAGGGCAGCCATCACCTCTTGCGGATCGTTGTCGAACTCGGCGTCGTCACCACTCATCATCTGCTCGGTCCAGGCGAAGACCTTGCTGCGATCCTGCGCGGGAATTCCAAGCAGTTCAGCAATGACCTGCAGCGGGAGCTGGACCGCCAGGTCGGTGACGAAGTCGAAGCGTTCCATGTCCCGCACGTGATCGAGCTGGGTATCGACGATCTCGTGGATCCGGTCGGACAACCGGGTGACCCGGCGCGGGGTGAACCCTTTGTTGATCAGCTGCCGACGCTTGGTGTGCTCGGGTGGATCAAGGGAGATCAGCAATGGGATGGAAGGCGTGTCCGGACCGCTTCCACTCACGGTAAAAGGGTCCGGCTCGTTGGAGAAGAGCTCAGGATTGCGCGATGCGGCGACGACGTCGGCGTGCCGGGTCAGTGCCCAGTAGCTTCGGTCGCCGGGGCCGACCATCGAGACGAGGCCGGGCTGCCGCCGCAGCTCGGCGAATGCTTCGAACGGGACCCCATGAACCCAGTTTGTCGAGAGCATCGGATTCACGGCGGCTGCCAGTTGACCCATGGGGGCAATCAATCCCAGATAGTTACCCCGGTCAAGCAAACGCGCCCCGGGAACTTGCTCGGGCGACGTCTTCCGGCCAGACTCCGGACTTCTGACGCGCCGTCAGATGACGCAGCAACCTGAGGTGAAGAATGAGCGGATTGGAAGGACGGGTCGCACTCGTCACCGGAGCGGCCCGCGGGCAGGGCAGATCGCACGCGATCCGGCTGGCGTCCGACGGCGCCGACCTCGTGCTGTGCGACGTCAGCACGCCTTTTGAGACCACCGACTACCCGGCTTCCACGGCTGACGACCTCCTGGAGACCGCCCGGCTCGTGGAAAAAGCCGGCGGACAGGTGCTGTTCCGCGAGGTCGACATCCGCGACCTCGCCGGCATGCAATCCCTCGTTGACGACGCGATCGCCCGCTTCGGCCGCCTCGATGTAGTGGCCGCGAACGCCGGCATCATGTCCGCGGGCCGCGCGTGGGAGCTGTCGGAGGAGCAGTTCCGGGAAGTCATCGACGTCAACCTCACCGGCACCTTCCTCACTCTGAAGGCCACCGTCCCGGCGATGATTGCGGCCGGCAACGGCGGGTCGATCATCATCACCAGCTCAGCGGCCGGCCGCAAGGGCGCTCCCTTCGTCGCCCATTACTCCGCCTCCAAGCACGGCGTCGTCGGCCTCGCGCGCACTTTTGCTCTCGAGCTCGGCGAATACGACATCAGGGTCAACACGGTGCACCCGGTGGGCGTCCCCACCCTGATGATCAGCGGCCCGACACTCATGGAGCTGCTGCCCACGGCGGCTCTGACCTTCGGGCCCACCTACATGAACACCCTTCCGCACGCCTTCGTCGAAGTGGAAGCCGTGTCCAACATGGTCTCGTGGCTCGCCGGCGACGAATCCCGCTACTGCACCGGTGCCCAGTTCGTCGTCGACCTGGGCAACACCTCGCGCTAGCGCCGCTCCCTCCGGCCGGCCCTCCCTACCCAGACGGCCGCAGCAGCCCCGTGCGGAAATAGCGACAGAGTTGGCGTCCAGCGCCCAACGCGCGGCGAGTCGCGGCAACACGCCGACGGCGTCAACGACTCCGTGGCAATTTCCGCAGCAGCCGTCAGCTGTAGAGCAGCGAACCCGGAGTGGTGAGCAACTCCCCAGTCTCGAGCCAGGTCTTCAGGCCCGACAGGATCATCGGCCAGCCACCATAGAGCTGCTCGTTCGCGCCTTCGCGTAGCTCATCGTGCGTGACGATCAGCCGGCACGAATCACCGACCGGCTCGATCTCCCAGGTGATGCGGGAGGGGCCTTCGCTCTTCACGTCGTCACCCCAGAGCGCGATCATGCTCTGCACGAGCTTGCGGGGTGGGTCGACGACGAGGTTCTCCCCTTCGCCCAGCAGGAAGTCGGGGGTGCCCAACTCGAAGCGCCCACCCACCTGCCAGTCAGACCTCACCTGGGCGCCGAACTGGTACTTGCTCCTGATCTCGGGATCGGTGATGGCGTGCCAAAGCTGCTCGGGGGTGGTCCGGATGTAGATCTCGAAGATCTTCTCCATCGGTTTCTCCAGTCTCTGCTTGAGGTCGCTGAGAGCCGCGGTCCACGGCTCCGCGTACTTGCTCACCCATCGGTCGTGGACGAGGCGGATGGGGACCGGATTGAGGAAGTGCAGCTTTTCGCGGCCACGTCGCCTGGTGACGACCAGCCCTGCCTCTTCCAGCACCTTCAGGTGTTTCATCACGCCGAACCGCGTCATCTCGAAGCGCTCCTCGAGGGTGGTCAACGTCTGACCGTCGACCCGGAAGAGCTCATCGAGGATGGCGCGCCGGGTCGGGTCTGCCAACGCCCGGAACACCTCATCCACAACGGCAAAGATAAGTGACCATTTGGTCACATGTCAAGCACAACCGCTCACTGCGTCAGGACGCCGGCCGCGGCAGCCCGAGTACCCGCTGGGCGACGATGTCGCGCTGGATCTGCCGACTCCCACCGAAGATGGCCTGTGCCCGCGACCAGAGGTAGTGCTGAAAGAGATCGGAATCCGCCAGCACGCCGCCGGAGCCGGCGAGGTCGAGGAGCACATGGTTGAGCCGCTGTTCGGCCCGGGTCATCAGCAGCTTGTCGAGCGAGCCCTCGGGACCTGGCGCGCTGCCGTCCAGGCGCCGGCTGGTGCTGCGAAGCACCTGGAGCCGCAATGCCTCCAACTCGACCCAGGCGTGGGCCAGGGCCTCGCGCTGAGAAGCGCTGGCCGACACCGACCCGTCGCGGATCTGGCCTTCCGCCCGGGTGAGCAGGCGTTGGAGACGGGCGGTCCAGCCCATGTCGGCCGGGCCGCGTTCGAAGCCCAGCAGGGCCATCGCGATCTCCCAGCCCTGGCCAGGCCGGCCCAGCAGCTGAGCGCTCGACACCATCGCTCCGGTGAAGAACACTTCGGCGAATTCGCTGGAGCCATAGGCGGTCCGTACCGGCCGGCATTCCAGACCGGGAGTCGACATCGGCACCAGCAGCATCGACAACTGCTGATGCGCCCGCCCCTCGGATTCGGTGCGCAGCAGCAGCAGACACCAGTCGGCCCAGACTGCTTCGCTGGTCCACAACTTCTGCCCGTCCACCCGGTAGTAGGACTGACCGTCCTCACCGGTGAGAAGGGTTCCCCGGGTCCGCAGTGACGCCAGGTCGGAGCCGGCATCCGGCTCGCTGAATCCCTGACACCAGCGGACGGTGCAGTTGAGCATTCCCGGCAGATACGCACGCTTCTGCTCCTGCGTGCCGAAGAGCCGGATCGCGTTGCTGATGTGGTTGATGGCGGGTCCGGCCGGAGCTTCCGCGGCGGCCAGTTCGTCGTTCAGGATCGCGTCATACAGCAAAGACTGACCGTGGCCGCCGTACTCACGAGCGAAGCTGAGCCCTACGTAGCCCGCGTCTGCGAGCGTCCGGTGCCAATGGTGCAGCTGCTCCATCCGCTCATCACCGTCGAGTGATGCCGATGCTTGCGCCGGAGCGTGACGCGCCAACCAGGCCCGCAGTCGTTCGCGGAAGGTCGCCTCGTCCGCCGAGTCGGCAAAGCTCAGCCCCTCCTGCGGCGCGGCACCGGCCTTCGGCCCGCCACCGTCTTTCGACTCGGAGACACCCGCGGCGCCCAGCCGCCCGCGGGCGATGAATTCGTACTGCGTGCGCGGTGCAACGAAAAGCTGGGCGTTGGACAGCACTCGCCGCAGCATCAGCGGAACTAGGTGCTCCCAGGTGATGGCGATTCCACCGTGCGCCTGGGTGGCAGCCTCGAGCACCTCACGGGCGGCGGCGTCGGCATAGGCCTTGGCCTGCCGGGCCGCAGCGAGCGCGGCATCGCTGCCGGTCAGACCGTAAGCGTCAAGGCTCCACGCCGCATGCCAGACGCAGCTGCGGGACGACTCGACGAGCACCGCAGCGTCAGCCAGCAGATGGGCAAGTGCCTGGTTGGCACCGATCACCCGGCCGAACTGGCGCCGCTGACCGGCGTACTCCACCGCAAGCTTGAGTGCCCGATCCATGAGGCCCAGCTGATCGGCAGCCAGTGCCGTCATGGCGAGCGCGGCTATCCGGTCGCCTACCGCAGCCGGGACACTGTGAGCGCCGAGCGGTTCACCTCCCGCCGGCTGACTCGAAAACGTCGTACGCGTCAGGTCAAGTCCGGTCGATCCGCCAGGCTGCTCGAGCACGTGCCGGCGCAGGATGCCCTGGGCATCCACCGTGAGCCCGTACTGCGCATCGGCAGCGTCAAAGGCAACCGCCTCGTCTGCCGCCACCCCCACACCGGACAGGTCCGCGCGCAGCAGCACGCAATAGCGGGCCTGCCCGTCCGTCAGCTCGGCCAGCTCCTCATCGGCTCCCACCGCGCTGAGCAGCGCCGGCGCCAGCACTCCCTGGCCGACGTATGGCGCGGGGCTCAGCGTGCCCGCGAGCCGCTCGGCAACCAGCACCGACGCGACCGCGCCGCCTTCGCCTTCGATGCCGATCAGCCCCGCGTCGGCGAGGGCTCTCCACACGTCCGCTGTCGCGTTCGGGGTGGGCGGCAAGTGGTCGATGCCCGGGGTGGCATGCTGATCGCCGAGACGGGCGGCGGTGTCAGAGATCAACTGTTGCTCGGCGCTCAAACGGACGTCCACCGCACCAACCTTCCACTAGGAGGCCGACACCCATGGCGCAAGGACTGCCCGAACCCCCCGCACTCGGGGCCAGCGCACTTCCAGCCGGCACCTATGACGGCCAAACCGTCTTCGTGACAGGCGCCGGCACCGGGCTGGGCCGCGCCATCGCTACCGAATTCGCCCGCCTCGGCGCGTCCATCGTCATCGCCAGCCGCAAGGCAGATCACCTGGCGGACGGGCAGAAGGCGATTGAGGAGGTCGGCGGCAAGGTCCTGACCGTCAGCTGCGACATCCGTGACCCGGAGCAGATCAGCGCAGCTTTCGACCGTGCCGAAGAAGCCTTCGGGCTGCCCGACGTGCTGGTCAACAATGCGGCCGCCAACTTCCCGGTGCCGGCCGAAGACATGTCGCCCAACGCGTGGCGCACCGTCGTCGACATCACGCTCAACGGGACGTACTTCTGCTCCCGCGAATTCGGCAGGCGTCATCTGGCGCTCGAGCGTGCAGGCTCGATCATCAACGTGGGCGCTTCTTACGCGTGGACGGGCGGTCCCGGCTTTGCTCATTCGGCCGCCGCCAAAGCGGGTGTCAAGAACATGGTCGAGACGCTGTCGGTCGAATGGGGCCCGTACGGAATCCAGGTCAACGGGCTCGTCCCGGGCCTGTTCCCGCACGAGGACATGACGGCCGACATCCAGGGCAACCTGGCGCGTACCAACGACAAGGACGTCTGCCAGCCGGCCCTGCGCGTGGGGCGGCTGCGCGAGCTGGGCTGGGCCGCGACCTTCCTCGCCTCCCCCTACGCGCGCTTCATCTCCGGCCACACGCTGGTCGTCGACGGCGCCAACTGGCAGCGCCGCACGTTGACCAACCCGCCCGTGGTCACGGTTCGCGACCAGATGGGCAAAGGCGCCTTCGAGCTGGGCTGACCGGAAGGGCTGACGGGCCTGGTTAGATCGCCGACTCGCCCTTGAGCATGGCTCCGGCATCGACCCGCAGGTTCATGCCGGTCATGTAGCGCGACTCGTCGCTGGCGAGGTAGGCGACCAGGTGGCTGATGTCGATCGGGTCGATGTACGGGATCGGCATCGCCTGCATGGCGGGGAAGGCCAGCAGGGCGTCCTCCTTGGTCGGGTGCTCGACATCCGGCCGGAAGGCCTTGTAGACGTCTTCGTTCATCAGCAGCGTCGTATTGCAGTTCGTGGGATGAATGCCGTTCAGCCGAATCATGTGCGGCGCCAGCTGAAGGGCGAGCACCTCGACGTAGCTGAACAGGGTGCGCTTGGCGAAGGCGTAACCGGTGCCGCCGCCGCCGAGGCCGGGGGTGTCCAGCAGTCCCTTCATCATCCCGGCGGTGGAGCCCGTGACGATGATCGACGCCCCTGCGCTCAGATGAGGCAGCGAGACGCCGACAGTGTTGAGCACCCCGACCAGATCGACATCGACACCATCCACGAAGCTCTGCATCAACGTCGGATCCTTCATGGCCGTCACGCCGGCGTTAGCGACGACGATGTCGACCTTGCCGAACGCGGCGAGGCCGGCGTCCAGCGCCGCCTTCAACTCCGATTTGATCCGCACATCGCCCTTGGTCGCGACGATGCGGCGGTCCTCGGCTTCGACCTCTTTGACCGTCTGAGCCAGATCCTCCGGGGTCGCCAGTGGGTAGTTCATGCTGTCGAACGTCTCGCAGATGTCGACGGCGATGATGTCTGCACCCTCTTGGGCAAGCCGGATCGCGTGGCTTCTCCCCTGGCCGCGCGCGGCGCCGGTGATGAATGCAACCTTGCCCTCGAGCTTGCCCATGCTGGTCTCGATTCTCGCGTCAGCAATGACGCGGTTAGGAAGTGGTCTGGCCGATCAGCAGCTAGTCGCCGAGCAGCGGCGAATCGGTGTTGGAGGGCCACTGAGGACGGTAGTAGCCGCGGAAATGCAATTCTCCACCACGTAGCTCGCGGATGGTGAGGAAATCGCCCTTGTAGCCGCGATGGTCGTACTGCGCGAACGTCAGATACGTCGCCGGACCACCGTTGGTGCACGGCATCCACTTGATGCGCTCGAGCCCGACCTTGACTTCCGACGGGATGGCGATGGAGGCGTTGGCGATTCCCAGGATGGCCGCCCGGGCCGTGTCGTAAGAGAGCGCGACGACGACGTTGCGCGAGGTCCGCCCGAAACGCTTGGTGAACCGCTCCAGCATCGCCTCGTAATTGGGATTGGTGCCGTCCTCGCCGAGCTGATCCACGCCGTGCCAGCCCTCGAGTCCCTCCGCCCAGGCATTGGAGTTCGAATAGAACATGAACGCGGTCCCCATGAAACGCGGCGGGTCCCAGTCCAGCGCCTTGAACGCCTTGGCGAAGTTGAACGTCGAATAGCCATAGCCCATATAGACGATTGCTTCGGCGCCGGCTTCACGCATCGCCGCGACGTTTTCCTGGAAGCCCCGCGGATTCGGGCCCAGCGACACCTCACGCAGGATCTCGACCCCGGCATTCTGCGCCGCCACCCGGAAGTAGCCCGCGTAGTCCTCGCCCGACGAGCCGCGCTCCCAAAAGAAACCAACCTTGCGATAGCCGTTCTGCCGGCACCAATTGGCACCCATCGTCGACTCCGACGGGATGTCGCCATTGGCGACCGTGAAGCAGTACTCGCCGAAGTAGCGGACCGCGCCGGTCCACGCGAGGCAGGCAACCCCGGTCTCATTGATCAAATCTCGAAGATTCACCGCATTGTCGGAAATCATCGGTCCGGCGATGACGACGCAGCCCTCTTCGACGAGCTTGAGATAGCCCGCCCGCACGTTGCGGTAATTCTCCCGCGGCAATCCGCGTGCATCGACGGTGTAAATCTCCACCGGGCGGTCGTAGACACCCTCGTTGAGCGCGTCTTCGATCGCCAGGATCGTGGCGTCGACCCAGTCAGCCAGCAGCTGGCCGATGTCCATGTCGACCAGGATCCCGATCTTGACCGGGGCGAACGGATCACCCTGGGTCGTCATCCCACGGGTGGGTGGGTAGATGACGATCGACTCGACGGCCTTCTCCCCGATCCGGCCACCGCCCTGGTACCAGAGGTCGTTCTGCCAGGCACCTACGCGGGCGGTGTCGACCCCCGATGCGACGGTCGAGACGGCACGGTCGTCCTGGGCGATGCCGTGGTCGATCGGAGCCGGAAAAAGCCGCTCGGCGTATTTCGTGCCCGGGGAAATGGGGTCGTCAGCTGGATCGTCGGCAGCCACGTCTGTGGTCTCTCCTCGGCGGGCTCGGGGTAAGTCGGACGCAGCGCAGTGAATCACAAACCTGATGAGATGAACACTCATTCAGTGAACGCTCATGGCCTCCGAGCGGGAGTCGGCAAAGCCCGGCAGGGGCTAATCGAGGTCCGCGACCAGCAACCGCGCACCCGGTGGCGCTATCTGCTGGAAGTCGGCGTTGACAGCCTGGCCCTCGGGAGTCCCGAAAGCCGCCATCAGCGTCTCCTGGTCGGGAAAGTAGAGCTCGCTGATCCGCCGGAAGGGCAGCTCCTGACCGTCTACGGCGATACCGACCACGGCGGTCTCCTGCCGCAGGAGGCCGGGGATCGTGTCGGCAAGGGGCATGTGTACGCCCAGGTAGTGCGTGTCCCAGGCCGCCTGATCGGCGGCAGGAGGGTAGAGAGCCACGAGCTTGACCGTCATGGCGGGCAGCGTAGCGGCCGGTAATTGAGCCGTCAGCGAATCGGGGCAGCCCGCTGCACTGACCCGCGTTGGGGTGACCATGACAAACGATCCCGAATCGGGCTCTGCTGCCGAGGCCGCAGCTGCCAGCGAGTCCTCCGAATTCGCCGAGCAGGAGGCGCTCGATGCCTACTCGCAGGTGGTCGTGGGCGTCGCCACGTCAGTGCTGCCCAGCGTCGCCAGCCTTCGGGTACGCGGGCAGCGGGGTGAAGGTGCCGGCAGCGCTGTTGTCCTGACGCCGGACGGCCATCTGCTCACCAGCGCGCACGTGGTGGAGGGAGCTGAGAGCGGCACCGCCGCGTTCACTGACGGCGAGTCGTCGGCGTTCGACGTCATCGGCCGGGATCCGCTCAGCGACCTCGCGGTACTGCGCGCCCGGGGCGGAACTCCCGCGCCAGTACGGCTGGGAGACGCCACCACGCTTCGGGTGGGCCAGCTCGTGGTCGCGCTGGGCAATCCGTTGGGCCTGGCCGGCAGCGTCACCGCGGGCATCGTGAGTGCGTTGGGACGATCATTGCCTACGCGGGCCGGGCGGGTCGTCGACGACGTCGTGCAGACGGATGCGGCGCTCAACCCCGGCAATAGCGGCGGGGCGCTCGCCGACAGCGCGGGCCGGGTGGTCGGCATCAACACCGCCGTGGCAGGCGTCGGGCTGGGCCTCGCCGTCCCGCTGAACCCCACCACGCAGCACATCATCGGCGCCCTGATGACCGAGGGTCGGATGCGCCGGGCCTGGCTCGGCATCGCCGGCTCCGAAGCCGCTCTGCCTCCCGCGCTAGCCGCCCGGACGGGGCGCAAGAGCGGGCTTCGCGTGGCCCAGATCGTTCCCGGCAGCCCGGCGGACGAGGCGGGCCTGAAGGCAGGCGATCTGCTGGTCGCCGTCGGTGGCACTCCGGCTGCCACCAGTCGCGAACTGCAGCGCCTGATGGTCGCCGACGCCATCGGCAAGCGGGTCGAGATCACGGTCTGGCGCAACGGAGCGCTGGTCGACGCCGTCGCCGTTCCGGGGGAGCTTGCATCCACCTGAACGAAGACGCAAACCCCGCTCAGACCTTGTTGGGCGGCCGGCTGCGGGAAAGGAAAGCTCCAGCGTCAGCAAGGATGAATTGACCGGTGATGCACCTCGAGAGATCGGTCGCGAGGAAGACCACCAACCGAGCGAGTTCGTCGTGCTCGGTCATCCGGCGCAGCGGTGTCGAGGCCACCAGGGCGGCCATGCGCTCATCGTCGTAGACCGGTGCGATCGTCTCGGTGACCGTGGTCCCGGGCGCGATGGCGATCACGCGTATCCCGAGCGGTCCGAGCTCGACCGCCATCGTCTTGGTCAGGTGGTTGATGGCCGCTTTCGAGGCGCCGTACGCGGACATTCCCGGTGAGGGACGCGTCGTCTCACCCGACGACACGTTCACGATGAGTCCGTGGCCTGCCTCGCTCATGATGCGCGCTTCCGCCGCGCCCGAGAGTGCGGTGACGATGAGGTTCTGATTCACCAGGGTGCGCCAGTGGTGACCGTCGAGGCTGACGAAAGGACCGGGCTTCTGGTCTGCGTAATTGCCCACATTGTTGACGGCGATGTCGAGCCGCCCGAGCAGCCGGGCCGCCTCCGCCACCATGGCTTCCAGCGCAGCATCGTCGCGTACATCGGCGATCACCGGATACGCGGTCCCGCCTTCGGCCTCGATCTCGGCCACCACCGCCGCCGCCTTGTCGACCCGTACGTCATGAACGACGACGGCCGCTCCTGCCCGCGCGAGCCAGCGGGCGATCTCACGGCCGATACCGGCGCCGGAGCCGGTCACGAGAGCTCCCTGGCCCTCGAGGTCAAGCGCAATGCTCATGGCTTCGAACCCTCCAGCAGTTCCAGCACCTGCCCGACGAGCTGGTCAAGGTCGGCCGCCCCGTCGAGGTGGAGCTCAGGATGGACGGGCGCCTCGTAGGGCGCGTCGATACCTGTCATGCCGGTGAGTTGACCGGCCTCAGCTTTGGCATACAGACCCTTGGGATCGCGCGTCTTGCAGACCGCCAAGGGCGTGTCGACGTAGACCTCGGAGAAACGGATGTCGCCGGATTTGTGGACCGCCCTTACCGCGTCGCGTCCCGAGGCGTAGGGACTTATCACGGGGACCAGCGCAACCCACCCGACCCCGGCGAACAGTTTGGCGACCTCACCGACCCGCCGCACGTTCTCGGCGCGGTCCTCAGGCGTGAGCCCGAGGTCGCTGTTGAGCCCGTGCCGCAGGTTGTCCCCATCAAGAACAAGCGCGGGAAGGCCCTTTTCCAGCAACGCACGTTCGACAGCGACGGCGACGGAGGACTTTCCGGATCCGGACAGCCCGGTGAACCACACCGTCTGACCGACGGGCAACCCGAGCAAAGCTCGGCGCTGTTCGGGATTGATGCCTTCGTGCCAGCGAAAGGATGCGGTATCAGTCATGACCCGGTCATCATTCACCAGCCCCGGCTACCACCGCGTAGCGGGACCAGCCTGACTAGTGGCTTCGCGCGCTACAGATTCCAGACCCGGGCGGCGTTACCGGAGACGATCAGCTCCCGCTCGTCAGCCGGCACCCCTTGCAGCTGCTCCTCAACGATCTTGCGCGAATGGGGCCAGCTGGTGACGGGATGCGGAAAGTCGCTGGACCACATGATGTTTTCCACGCCGATCAGGTCACGCAGCCGTTCGAGCGCGATCCGTTCTTCGATGAAGGTGAGGTAGACGTTGCTGCGGAAGTAGCTGCTGGGCGGCCGTGAGATCGCCGGGAACGAGTAGCCCTGCCGTTCGGCCATGTCGTCGACGATGTGCAGCCACCAGGCCACCCACGCCAGGCCGGGCTCGACAAAGACGACCTTGAGATCAGGGAACTTCTCGAAGACGCCGCCCATGATCCACATGCCGAAGGCCTCGGCCGTCAGCAGCCCCGTGACCGGGACCATGACCCCCTTGTTGGGCGTGGGATCGCGGCGCATGAGGTCGTCGAGGTTCGTGTTCAGGCCGATGTGGCAGCAGATCGGCAGCCCGGTCTCCTGGATCAGCGTGAAGAGCGGGTCATAGCGCTCGTCGAAGTACTCCGGAAGCCCGAATTCGCTCGGAAACACCGGCAATTGCAGGGATTTCGCGCCCAGCTCCACGACCCGCCGGACTTCGCTGAGGGCAATGTCGATGTCGTGAATCGGAATTTGATACGACACCACGAGCCGCTTGGGATCGGGCTCGGCGAAGGCCTGCAGGACATCGTTGAACGCCCGGACCGACTCGCTGATCCCCTCTTTCATGTCGGCCAGATATCTGAACGCGCTGACTTCGGAGTAGAGGACTTCGGCCTCGACCCCGTCGACGTCCATCGCCGCCAGCCGGGCCACCGGATCTCCATAGCCGGGCTCGTTGAAAGCGGAATTGCGGCCGGCGGCCTGCATGGCTGCGCCGGCGGCATTCGCGGCCCCTGCCCCGCGTGCCATGCGCTGTGCGAACGCTGCCACCGCGTCGTCATAGGCCGGATGGAACCGGGGATCGAGATTGGCCTTGATCTGCTCGTGCGTGACTTTGACGTGGGAGTCGGCTGAGATCAGCCGCTCGTACGTCGTCGAAGTCGTCCCGCCGGTCACAGCATCGGTCATGGCCCCTCCTGCATAGCGAGCACTAGGTCTGAGGCCAAGCTAACACGGCTGACTACTCTCGCGAAAGTCGAAGCCGCCCCCTATACCCCTCTTGACGTGGGCTCATAGCAGTCGCAATAGTTCCGTGGCGCGTGACCCGGGCCGCCGGTCTCCCCCGGGATGATCGACGGCTAGTACGACCGCGGCAGGCCCAGGGTGTGCTGCGCGACGTAGTTGAGCACCATTTCGCGACTTACCGGGGCGATCTTCAGCAGCCGGGTCAGGCCCCACATGTCAGCCAAGCCGTACTCGGAGGACATGCCGTTGCCGCCGTGCGCCTGGATCGCCGCATCCAAAGCGGCCAGTGAAGCATCACCCGCGGCGAACTTCGCCATGTTGGATGCCTCTCCCGCATCCAGGCCCGCGTCATGCAGCCAAGCGGCCTTGGACGTCATGAGGCGCGAAAGCTCGATCTCGACCGCGGCCGCCGCCAGCGGATGGGCGACGCCCTGGTGAGCTCCGATCGGCACGGACCACACTTGCCGCTCGCGGGCGTACTTGGAGGCCTTGGCGAGCGCATACCGGCCGATCCCATTCGCGATCGCCGCGCCCGTGATCCGCTCGGGATTCAATCCGGTGAAGAGCGCTCGCAGGCCCGCCCCGACTCCTCCGACGAGGCGATCGGCTCCGACGTACACATCGTCGAGATAGAGCGTGAACTGGCGCTCGGGGATGGCGACCTCGACCGGAATCCGGTCGCGGCGGAGTCCGGTCGCGTCGGTGTCGACGATGAACAGCGAGAGCTGCGCCTTACCCTGCGAATCCTGACCGGTCCGGGCCACGACGAGGACGCTGCTGGCCTCGTCGACCCCGGAGATGTAGTACTTCGTTCCGGTCAGGCGCCAGCCATCGCCGTCAGGCTCGGCGCGGGTGGTGATGTTGTGCGTATTGGAGCCGGCGTCGGGCTCGGTGATGGCAAAGACCATTCGGTCGGTGCCTGCCGCCATCGACGGCAACCATCGCTCCTGCTGGGCCGGCGAGCCGTACTTCTTCAGGATCTCGCCGCAGATGGCCGCGGAGACGAGCAGGAGGAGCAGCGGGCAGCCACCGGCGGCGGTCTCCTCGGTGACGATGGCAAGTTCGGCGATTCCCCGCCCGCCGCCGCCGTATTTCTCGGGGAGGTTGACGCCGATGAACCCCGACTCCCCCAGGGCTTCCCACAGCTCGGTGGTGTGCCCATCGGCTTTGACCTGACGGGTGAAGTACTCGTGACCGAAGTCCGCAACGACCTTGGACACCGAGCTGCGCAGCATCGCGTCCTCAGGTGATTCGGTGAAGTCCATGCGGCCAGTCTCGCGGCTAGCGGCACAAATCACACTGCCCGGGGCAGATTTCCCCGACGTTCGAGGGCTTCGCCAACGCATCCTGTAACGAGGAAACCCGTGCACGCGTCAACGGCCGCTATGGAGTCCGCTATGACGATCCTGCTCACGAGCCTTCTTATCTTTGCCGTCATCGTCGGCTCGGTGGCGCTGCTGGTCACCGCGCTGCAGCTGGTGGCCGTCGTCTTTGAACGCCTCGCGGCAGCTGACGTCGTCCGCCGCGCCGAAGACCTGCTGCGAACGCACGCCGGACGGCCGCGGCGCGCCTGACGGCAGGCCTCCCTCACCTCGCCGGCGGCGAGTACACCCGACGCAGCAACACGCTGGTGGCGGCCTGACGCACCCCTCCCAGGACACCCGAACGCGCCAGCGCCGCGCGAGCGGCATTGGAGCCCGGACCACCGTGCACTCCCCCGCCCGGATGCGCCGTGGCCCCCGCCAGGTAGAGCCGGTCTATCGGCGTCGCAGCCCCGCCGAGCCCCGGAACCGGCCGGAATACCAATTGCTGGTGAAGCTGACCGGTGCCGGCGTTGATGGCGCCGCCCACCAGCGACGGGTTCTGCTGCTGCAAGCGGGCCGGTGACTGCACGCTCCGGCCGACCACCAGCCGGCCGAATCCAGGCGCGTGCTCCTCCATGACTTCAGCAACTCGCTCGACCTGGCGGTCGACCCGTTCGGGATCGCCTGCCGCCGACCGGGGCAGATGCGTGTAGGCCCAGGCGGACTCGGTGCCGGCCGGCGAACGGGTGACATCACTGGTGGTCATCTGACCGAACAGCAGGAACGGCTGTTTCGGATCGCGTCCGGTCGCCAAGTCTGCGGCGTAGTCGGTAAGGCCGTCGAGGTCGGCTCCGAGGTGCACCGTTCCGGCCGCCGCTGCTTCGCGAGCAGACCACGGGACCGGAGCCGAGAGCGCCCAGTCGATCTTCAGCGTCGCCGTATCCCATTCGAAATTCGCCAGATCGGCGATCAGCCGGGGCGGCAGGTGGTGCGCCCCGACCAACGCCTTGTAGAGCTCGGGGGCCGGCACGTCAGCGAGCACTGCGCGGCCGGCGCGCACGACCTCCCCGGACTCCAGGGTCACGCCGGCCGCCGCCCCGTCGACGATGACGATGTCGCGTACGGCCGCGTCCAGCCGCAGGACACCTCCCCGGACCTGCAGCCGGGAGACGAGCGCATCCGCCAGCCGACCGGCACCTCCGACCGGCACCGGAAAGCCGTGGGACTGGCCGAGCATGGTGAGCAGCCAGCCAAAGATCGCGCTGCCCGCCCCGTCCGGTGAAAGGTCGGCATGCAGCGCGTTGCCGGCGAAAAGCAGCGGGGCCCCTTCACCGCGGAAATGCTCGCCGCCGAACCGGCGCACCGGCAGCACCCCGAGCCGGGCCATCCGAAGCGCCTCCGCGATGCCCAGTTCGCGCAGGAGTCGTTGCACCGCGACGATCGGCGGAAACGGCTGCAGCAGCGCCGCGATGACGGTCTCGCCGATCCGGTCCCACTGGCCGACGAGTTTCAGGAACGCGGCGCCGTCCGCCTCATGGAAACCAGCCACCGAGTCGGCGGTCCGCTCCCGGTCGCGAGACAGCACGACGCATCGGTCGTCAGGAAGCACATGCGCGAGAACCGCCGGTGCGTGCGTCCAGCTCAGGCCGTAACTGCCGAGCTCGAGTCGCTGCAGGACTGGCGAGGCGACGGACAGCGGGTAGAACGCGCTGAACAGGTCTGACAGGAAGCCCGGCGCCGTGACTTCGGCCGAACGTACAGCGCCGCCCGCGTAACCGGTGGCCTCGCAGACCACGACGTCCCACCCGGCGTCGGCCAGCAGATTCGCGGCGACGAGACCGTTGTGCCCGGCGCCGATGACCACAGCGTCGGGAGCCGAATCGCCCCGTACGCTCTGCGGCATCAGCCGAACCTACGTCCAGGGGTGAGGCCTCCATACCCGAGCGCCTAAATTGAAGGCGTGTTCGAGCTCGGAACAGACGGTCCGCTGCTGATCCTGGTCGCCATCGATGGTTCCGAGACCTCGCTGCGCGCGGGGGCATACGCGGCGGGCATGGCGCGGCGACAGCACAGTGACCTCGCCGTCGTCTTCGTCCATGCTGTCGGAGCCTTCGCCAAGTCGGTGCCGGGAGCCCTGCCGGCTGTTGAAGAGTCGAACCGGGAAACCGCCGCCGACCTTCGCCGGACCATCGAGACCGAGTCGGCTCGGCGCGGGCTCAAGTCCACGTTCTACGAGCGGCACGGCAATCCGCTGACCGAAGTCGAGGCACTCGCCGACGAATTGCGGGCCGACGCGCTGGTGGTCGGCGCGTCGACCCAGGCGGGCCACCGCTTTGTCGGATCGTTGGCGTTGCAGCTCGTCCGCGCCGCCCGCTGGCCGGTCACCGTCGTCCCCTGACAGCGCCGGGTGGTAGGACTCGGGCGTGAAGATTCTCGTCATCGGTGGCACCGGGCCGACCGGCATCCCGGTCGTGTCAGGCCTCGTGGAACGGGAACACGACGTCACGATCCTGCATCGCGGCACGCATGAACGTCCCGAAACCCCCGCTGTCGTCGAACACCTGCATGCCGATCCCTTCGACGAAGCTTCGCTCGTCTCAGCACTGGAGGGCACGACTTGGGACGTGGTGGTCGCGATGTATGGACGGCTGCGCCGGATTGCCGAGGTGACCAAAGGCAGTTGCGGACACTTCGTGTCGGTCGGCGGCGTGCCCGCCTATCGCGGCTGGACCGACCCCTGGCAGTACGAACCGGCAGGCCTGCCGGTGCCGGTCCGCGAGGACGGCGATCTCGTCCAGGATCCCGAGATCGACTCCAAGGGCTACCGGATCGTGCGTACCGAGGAGGCCGTCTTCGCCGCCCATCCGCAGGCCGCGCACTTCCGGTATCCCTACCTGTACGGGCCCTACCAACCGGTCCCCCGCGAATGGCTGGCGGTGCGGCGTATTCTCGACCACCGCCCGCAGATGATCATCGCGGACGAGGGACTGACCCTGCACCATCACGCCTACACCGAGAATTGCGCCGCGGCGCTGCTGCTGGCCATCCTGGACGCTGAGCGTTCCGGTGGGACGATCTTCAACGTCGGCGACGAAGAAGCGCTCACCGTCCGCCAGATGATCGAGCTGTGCGCCGATGCGCTCGGCGCCGACCTCGAACTGGTCTCGATGCCCTACGACCTTGCGCTACCCGCCCGGCCGCTGATTGCCCAGGCGCTGCCGACCCATCGCGTACTCGATCTCAGCGCGTTGCACCATCAGCTCGGTCATCGCGATGTCGTCCCGGCCCGGGAAGCCGTACGCCGCACCGCACGCTGGCTCGCGGCTCATCCTCCGGAGCCTGGAGGCGCGGAGGAAACGGTGCTCACCGACCCGTTCGATTACGTCAACGAAGACCGACTCATCGCCTCCTGGACCGCTGCCAAGGCCTCGGTGGCAGTCCCGGCATTCCCGGTGTCGCCCGGCTACGGGCTCGCCTACAGCGGGCCGCTGGGCCGGCCGCGCACCCAGAAGGAGTTCATCGAATGAGCGCTGGTCCCAGTGCAGGTGCCAGTCCTGGTCCGATGGCTGGCATCAAGGTGCTGGACTTGTCGATCGCGCTGACCGGCCCCTACGCCGCGGCGCTGCTCGCCGATCAGGGCGCGCAGGTCATCAAGATCGAACGGCCCGGTATCGGCGACATCGCCCGTTGGATCGGTGTCTCGGTGAACGGCATGAGTTCGCTCTACCTCGTCTGCAACCGGGGCAAGCGATCGATCGTCATTGACATCCAGCAGCCCAAGGGAGCCGATCTGGTACGCCGGCTGGCCACGCAGGCCGATGTGCTCATCCAGAATTTCCGTCCGGGTGTGATGGAGGGCCTCGGGCTCGGCTACGACGACATCAAGGCGCTCAATCCGGGCATCGTCTACGCGTCCCTTTCCGGCTTCGGCAGCGTCGGGCCCTATCGCGATCGCAGCGCCTACGACACGGTGATCCAGTCGTTCGCCGGGCTGGCAGCGAACCAGGCGGATCCCCACGACGGGGTGCCGGTTTTCCTGCGTCAGACCGCCGCCGACAAGATCACTGCGCTGTACGCCTCGCAGGCGATCACGGCGGCGCTCTTCAACCGGGCCAACGGCGGCAGCGGACAGCACGTGGAACTGTCGATGACCGACGCGGTGGTCTCTTTTCTCTGGGCGGATTCTGCCGGTAACGAGGTGCTGCTGGACTCCGACCACTCGATGAATTCCAGCTTCGTGGCGGGCTTTCGGCCGATGCGCTTCTTGGACGGCTGGGGAATCACCACCCCGACTTCCGACCATGACTTCGCCGGAATGTGCCGGGGACTCGGGGTCGAGGGCTATGACGATCCACGTATCGCGACCATCGGCGAACGCATCAAACACCGCGAGCTGCTCGAACCGATCATGGACATGTGTTACGCGATGGCCGCGAACATGACCATGGCTGAGGCCACCGCGAACTTCGAACGCGAGCGGGTGCCGTTCGCGATGATCCTGACCCCTGAGGAACTGACCAAGGACCCGCACGCGGTGGCGATCGGGCTGTTCGAGGAGTCACGGCATCCGATCGTCGGTCGTGTACGGCTGCCGCGTCATCCGGCCCGTTTCGACACCACTCCGGCCGCTCTGGGCAGCGGCGCGCCGGCGCTGGGAGAGCACACCGACGAGATCCTGACCGAGCTCGGGCTGGCCGCCCAGATCGAGGACCTCCGCACGGACAAGGTGGTCACCTGATGAAGGCCGTCCGCCTGACCGCGGCCGGGATCGCCGGCATCGAAGTGGTCGACGTCCCCGAGCCCAGCGACGCATCCGCCGGCGTCGTCGTCCAGGTGCGTTCTTCCGGAATCTGCGGCTCCGATCTGCACATGCTCGAATGGGGCGCGCTGCCTTTCACCCTTGGACACGAGATCGGCGGCATGCTCGCCGACGGATCACCAGTCACGGTGTGGCCCTTCGTCCCCTGCGAGACCTGCGACCGATGCCTGGCCGGCGAGGCCCAGCAATGCAGAACCGTGGTTTCCCGCATCTACGGGGTGGGCCCTGACGGTGGCATGTCAAACCGGATGCTGGTCGATCCGGTCTGTGTCGTGCCCCTGCCGGACGGGCTTTCTCCTGCCGACGCGTGCCTGGTCGAGCCGATCGCCTGCTCGGTGCATGCCCTGCGCCGGGCTGGTGTCACGAGTAGTGACCGGGTGGCCGTGGTCGGGGCCGGCAGCATCGGGCTCGGCGCTGCCTCGGTCGCCCGCTTCCTGGACTGCCCGGTCGACGTCGCGGCGCGCCATGACGGCCAACGCGCCGCAGCATCAGCGATTGGCGCCGGCACCGACCCGAGCGGCGAGTACGACGTGGTGGTCGACGCGGCGGGCACCACCGGCTCCATCGTGCGCAGCCTGGAATTGCTGCGCCCCGGCGGCACCATCGTCGTCGTCTCCAGCGCGTGGGAGCCGGTCGAGCTGCCGATGTACTTCGCGTCCAAGGAGCCCACGCTCGTCACCTCGACCATGCACGGCCGCGGCGGTGGGCGCGCGACCACAGACATGCAGGAATCCGCACTCCTGCTAGCAGCGATGCCGGAGGTCGCGCGAGCACTGATCACCCACCGCTTTCCCCTCGATCAGGCGGCGGTCGCCTTCGCCGCGGCCGCCGACCGTTCCGCAGGTGCCATCAAGGTCGTCCTGGAGCCCTGATAGCCAGTCGGCTAACGACCCGGATAGCTGGAGTAGCCCGGGAAGTTGCCGTGCAAGCGTTCGGCAGTTCCCTCCGGCCCCAGCGTGACGGCTTGCACCAGCAGATCCCCGCCGACGAAGGCGCCCTTCCAGGACTCGCCCATTCCCCCGAATACCTCTTCGCGGTCACCGCGGCTCCGGGGCTTATTGATGCCGACCTTGAACGACATCAACTGCTGGGCCATCCGGCCCCCGAAGTCGGGGTCGTCGGTGGCGATGCTGCCGACAAGAGAACCGTTGCTGGCGTTCATGGCGGCCAACAGCTCGGACTCGGTGTCGACCACCACGATCGAATCGAGCGGCCCGAAAGGCTCTGCATGATGCAGCGACCAGGACGCCGGTGGCTGCAAGACACAGGACGGAGCGACATACGCCGAGGTGTCCTGCCCGTCGAGAAACACCCCTTCTCCAAGACTGCCCTTGTAGATCGGAATCCCATGTCCGCGCAGCGCTTCGGCGTAGGCGTCGGCAAGTTCAGCGGCCTTGGTCGAGTGAATAACCGGTCCGTAGTCGAGGTCAGGCAGCGGGTCTGCCTCATCAGCGACGGCAAGCGGATGCCCGAATCGCACCGAGGCGACGACCGGGAGATACATCTCCAGGAAGGCCGGCATCAGGCGGCGCTGGACCACGTATCGCGGGTACGCGGTGCAGCGCTGCTTGGCGTACTCGAAGCCCTTTCGAAGGTGCGGGGCGAGCAGTTCCCAATCGCTGAAATCCCAGATGCCCCAGGCGTTGAGGCCTTCCTGTTCGAGCATGTGGCGGCGCCCGGTGTCGGCGAGCGAGACGGCGGCCTTGCGACCGTTCGACCGACCGCCGACGAAAGCGAGCGCACCCAGGCCCTCACTGCGAATCAGGGCGTCGCCGAGTGAGCCGCCGCGGCCGGAAAGCAGCGTGACGGGAAGGCCGGCGCGACGCATCAGCGCGTGAGCCAGGGTCAGACAGTGAAAGCCGCCCTGGCTCGGGGTCTTGGCGACGA
This sequence comes from uncultured Actinomycetota bacterium, assembly GCA_963839015.1. Classification (GTDB taxonomy): domain Bacteria; phylum Actinomycetota; class Actinomycetes; order Frankiales; family Frankiaceae; genus DATAZK01. The sequence goes on from CAWITL010000010.1 coordinate 508,096, forward strand.
CCGCGTTGCCGGCGAGGACCTGCACCAGCTCCGAATGCACCTGCACACTCATCGGGTAATTCCAGCTGGCGATGTTCGAGACCGGCCCCGGCAGCGGAGTCCGCAACCGCCCGTTGCGGTCAGTCAGCTGGCGCTCGATCTCATCGACGTACCAGCGAACGCCATCAAGCGCCCGGTCGACATCGGCGCAAGCCAGCCGCCACGGCTTTCCGATCTCCCACACCAGCAGCATGGCGAGCAGATCGCGGTGAGCGGTCAGCGCATCGACGGCCTCCGTCACACGCCGGCGGCGCTCTTCAAGATCGACCCGGCTCCACTCCTGATGCTCGACGCACGCCGCCGCAACCGCCTCCACCGCGGCGTCGAAATCGATGCGTGGTGGCCCGGCGATGGGAGTGCCGTCGATGGGGGTCACGTGGTCGCCGGGGATCCCCACCCGGCGCCACTCGCCGTGAACCAGATTGCGAATCCGGTCGGTATCGAACGCCTCGGGCGCGACTTGGACACAGTGGGCGTACGTGTCGGTCCACGACGTTCCGCGCTTCAATAGGTAGCTCATTGAGCAGACAGTAGGTCAAGGACGACCTTGCCCACGGTCCTTCTTTCCGCAAGATCTGTCAGGGCCGCTGGAATGTCGTCGGTCAGGGCCAGCACCCGATCGATAACGGGATGAAGCCGGCCGGCCCGCAGCTGGCCAAGCACGTCTTCCCAGATCTCACGCCGCCATCCGGCATCGGCTGGTCCGCTGTAGCCCCCGAAGTAGACGCCGACAATGTCGTAATTGCGGTACAAGGCGTGATTCGTCGGGGTCGAGGCCAGCTCACCGCTCGCGAACCCCACGACGAGCAGCCGACCTTCGCGGGCCAGCACCCGGCGCGACACATGAAATACCTCGCCGCCGACCGAGTCGTAGACGACGTCGACCCCGCGACCGCCGGTCGTCTCGCGAATGGCCGTGATCAGCTCGTCGCTGGTCAGGTCGAGGTAGTCGATGGCGACGTCGGCCCCGAGCCGGCGGCACAGATCCACCTTCGCCCGGCCGCCGGCCGTCGCGATGACCCGGGCGCCGGCGATGACTCCCAACTGGATGGCCGCCGATCCGACACCTCCGGCACCGGCATGCACCAGTAGCGTCTCGCCGGCCTTGAGCCGGCCGCGGCGCCCCAGCGCCAGCTGACCGGTCGTGAAGGGGATGAGAAGGGCGGCAGCGTCGATGTCGGAGACGTCGCCCGGCACCTCGTACAGGCCCTCGCTCTTGATCAGTGCAACCTCTGCCAGCGAGCCGGCAGGCGGCCCGGCCACACCGACCACGTGGCGGCCCACGAGCTCCGGATCAACCCCCTCGCCGACCGCTTCAACGATGCCGGACGCCTCCATGCCGGGCGTGAACGGGAAGTCCGGGCGCATCTGGTACGTCCCCCGACACAGCCGCTCGTCCGGGAGGTTCAGCCCGGCGGCATGCACCCGCAGTGCCACCGTGCCCGGCAGCGGAACCGGTACGAGGCTCTCCTGAAGATGCAGCACGTCGTTGGGAGCACCGTGCTGCTCCACGACCCACGCCTTCACAGCCAGCCTTCCCCGTTGTTGGCGCCCAGGGCTGGAGGTGGGCCGGCCGGCTCCGTTCGTACGCCGTCGAACGACCAGGGTGGACGCGGCACCCCCTCGCCCGGCGGACGCACCGGGGCCGCCGGTATCCCCGCCGCCCACAGTCTTTCCAGCCAGACCGATGCCGTCTCCGTGGCGGCGGCGGCGCCCACCGCAGCGGCGATATCGCTGCGAACGATGTCCGCGGGCAGACCGAAGACCGTCAGCAGCTTCGCGGCGAACCGCATCGGCGCCTGTACCAGGAACCGCGCATCGTCGCCGGCGGTGAGCACCATCGTCGCTGGTGGGGCGAGGGTCTTCATCCGGTCGGTGACCGCCATCCACTGCGTCAGCGCGCCCGCAAGACTGACCTGCACGTGACTGCCCACTCCGGTGCGGGAACGCGCCACGAGCGCGGCGAGGACGCCTTGGGCCGCCGCGGCACCCCCGGCCACGTCACCGGCCTGCACCGGCATCGGCAGCGCGACGCCGCACCAGCCTTCCATGAGGTCGACGCCGCCGGTCCAGGCCTGCACCGGACCGTCCGTCGCCGAGATGCCGGCCAATTCGTCGTCCTCGTCGAAGCCGGTGATCGAGCAGGTGACAAGGCGCGGAAAACGCGCCCGCAGGGCAGGACCATCGACTCCGAACTTCGCCGTGACTCCCGGGCGCAGGTTTTCCAGGAAGACATCCGCGCCCTCGGCCAGCCGGACAAACGATTCCTGGCCCTCCGGGGTCGTGAGATCGATCGTCACTGAGCGGCGGCCACCGTGCAACGCCCGCCAGTAGTACGACGCGTCGGCCACGCGCGAGTCGGCACCGCCCGTCCAGCCTCCTCGGGTCGGGTCGCCGGAGGGGGGCTCGACCTTGAGAATCTGGGCGCCGAGGTCGGCCAACGTCCGAGTGGCCAACGGGCCGGCCAGAAAGGTGGTGAGGTCCAGGACGCGGATCCCCGTGAGCGGCATCATTCGCGCACCCTCTCACCACGCCGGCGCTAGGCCGACACGGTGTGCCGGCCTTCCCGGCCGAGGCGCCGTGCACAGTGACTCCTCACAGCGACCACAGCAGGTGGACAGGGCGGCTGCCAAGACTCCACGACACGAGGCCGGAAACGGCGGCCTCCCACTTCGAGGAGGCCGACATGAGTATTCGAGACAGAGGTCGCCGAAAGGTGGCTGGCGTGACCGCCGGCCTGGCGGCGCTTGCGACAGTCAGCGCGGGCGGGGTCGGCCTGCTGGCGAGGAACGAGACCGTCACCAAACGCAGCGCGGCGGCCGAAACCGCCACCTCGACCACGACTTCGACCACTGGGACCACTGGGACCACTGGGACCACTGGGACGGCGACGCCTACCCCGACCGCCAGCGCCACTCCCACCTCCAGCTCGACTTCGAGCACGACGACAGCCGGCGGCGGCCAGGCAGCAACGGCGACGCAACCCTCGACTGCCACGACCTCAAGCGCTGCCAGCTCAACGACGACCACGACCCCGACCCCGACCCCGACCCCGACCGCGTCCAGCCAGGCCGCCACCACGGCACCGGCCGCGACTTCCGGCGGATCATGACAATTCGCCCGGGGGTATTTCGCCTGAATCTTCGTAAATCCTGACATGTGCCCGGCGTGTCAACTGCCCTCCACGGCGTGGCCTACGTTTTCCTTAAAGGACTTCAGCGTTCTGACCTGTGCGCAATGAGGCCTGCTGAATGGATTTCTCGGCTCGTGTGGAGTATTGCGTTCAGGTTTTTTTAAGATTTGGGGGGAATGGTGTCGGCACATGTCCTCCGCTCGGCGCCGGGACGATGGACTGACACGTCGCGGGAGGTGTTGATGCGCTCCGGACTCGGACGGCGGCGCGAAGGTTCACACGAGCCTCAGACACCACTTGACGTGTACATGGTCGGCACCGCGTATTCCGGCACGACGCACCTCGGCGGATTGCTCACCGCCAATTTCGGTGCCTTCTACGCGGGCGAGCTGGGCCGACTCCCCCAATATGTTCAGCAGTACGGGCTGTTCTCCGATGCGGTCGGCTGCCTCCAGTGCGCCAGCCTTGACCAGCCCTGCCCGGTCTGGACCGAATCACTGATGGAGGCAGTCGGCGGCGCCTCACCCGCTACGGCCATGCATGAATTGCGCGCCCGCACCGACGCGCAGGTGATCATTGACGGCTCCAAACTGCCCGCTTGGCTTCAAACCAGCCTCCACGGGCGCGACACCAATGAGCCGAGAATTGTCGTTCTGCTGACCGTGCGCTCGCCTTTGTCTTATGCCATGTCGGCCATTGGCGCCACCGGACAGCCGCTCTGGCTCGCGTTAAGAGAATGGCGCGACATTTATGTCGATGCGATCCGCACCGCGACCCGTACCCAACTCCCCCTCTTTGTCGTCCGCAACGAGGAGATCCGCAAGGATCCCGGCACTGTCCTGGACCGGCTCGCACCTTTGCTTGGCTGGCCGGAGAGAGTCCGCGAGGTAGCGCCTGCCGCCCGAACCCACAGCATCGGCGGTAACGCGTTCGTGCAAGCCGGATTCGGTGCCGCCGGCCACGCCGCCCTGTCGAAATCCGGCTTGCACCGCGATGAAGAGTCGTGGGACCCACAAGCCTTCGAGGACGCCGAACGCGTCGCTTCGGTCGGCTCTCTCCAGCATCCCGCCGATGTGGTGACGGCCAGAGCGTGGGCACAGGCCGCCATCGATTGCCCCGGCCTGGTCGAGACGGCTCAGACGCTCGGCTATGAGATGCAGCTCGAATTCGAGCACGTGGTGGCAGCGGTCCGGTAGCCAGTATTCAGCCAGCACACAGATAAATCACAACCTGGCCGGTCACCATGGATCCAGCGGGCTTGACCCGCAAGATCCTCGAGGAGCCGGCCATGGCGCACACACTGACCCCGCGAACGCCCGAGCAGACCGGCGAACGTGCCCGAGCCTCCGAGCGCCAGCTTCAGGTCTGGCTGAATCCCGGATCGGGCACAAGCGTCTCCGAGCTCGCTGAGCAGTTGCGCAAGGCCGTCCGCCTCATCGTGGTCCCCAAGACCGGCAGCCGCCGAGCCGATATCGCTGTCCTGACCGACCCGGACCCGGCCGAGCTCGAGGGGGTTGCCCGGGTGCTTCCCGGGACTCCGCTGCTCGCCACCACGTCCGCACCACCCACATCAGCCTTGGCGGCCGCCGCCCGTCGCGTCGGCGCGCGACTGCTGACCGGTGCCACCGCGCCGAGGGTGCTTGCGGAGATCCGGGTGATGTGCGCGGGCTGACCGGCGGCCCAGAGGCCCAGCAGACCTAGCAGACCCATTAGACGTAGCCTGAACCGCAGCGCCTGACGATTTCGCCGGGGCAGGAGGCGTAAGCCATGATCGGTCTCTACATCGGTTTCTTCACCATGATGGCGATCTTGCTCGCGATCATGCTCTACGGCGTCCTCACCGAGGGTCGTAAGCGCTGAGCCTGCAGGCCGGCTACTGCTGGCCGACCACCCGAAACACCGGGAAGCCGCTGGCAATGGCAGCGATCTCTTCCGTCGAGCTCTTGGCATTGATGCCCGGGAAGAATGCACCGACCTCGAACGCCCAGCGGCGAAGGTATTCGCGCAGGATCGGCGGCTTCGCGTCGTCGGCGATTTCCTCGACCCTGAACATCTCGACCCGCCGGCCTACTCGTAGCTCACCGGCGCCCGAGACCCGGATGTTGCGCACCCACTGGGCGACTCCCCGCGGGGCCACCAGATAGCGCTCACCATCGATAGTGAGCAGATTGACCGGAGTGGTCCGCCACTCACCGCTCTTGCGTCCCTTAACCCGCAGCTCCCGTGACCCCATCACGCTGATCCCCATCCGGGTCAATCGGCGCACCGCGCGATTGAAGACGTTGCGGGTGAACCAGCCTGGCTCGAGGTAGCGGTCTTCCGTCATATCGCGTCTCCTGATCTCGTACAAGAGCGGTGCTCTCGCTTCGGTGCCAACCTTGCTCTACACGAGGAGTCTTGTCAAGAGCGCTGATCTCGTTTGTTGCTATCGCTCTCCAAATGGAGCACACTCCAGCCATGACGACAGCGAGCGCCCCACGCTCCGCCCGCGCCCGGGTGCGGGCGGAGCTGACCCTAGAGATCAAGACCATCGCCCGCCGACAGTTAGCGGAGTCCGGCGCCGCCGCACTCTCGCTGCGGGCGGTCGCGCGAGAGATGAACATGGCGTCGTCAGCGCTGTACCGGTATTTCGCCAGCCGCGATGATCTGCTCACGGCTCTGATCGTCGACGCCTATGACGCAGTCGGACAAGCCGCTGCCGATGCCGAAGCGTCGGCGCGGCGGGCTGATTTCAACGGGCGCTGGGTGGCGACAGCCAGGGCGGTTCGCGGTTGGGCGATCAGTAATCCGCAGGAGTATGCCCTGATCTTCGGCAGCCCGGTCCCGGGCTACCGTGCTCCCTCGACCACCATCGACCCGGCAGCGCGCATTCCGCTGCTCCTGATGTCCATCCTGCGCGACGCCTCGGAAGCTGGACTGGGGCTTGGGCAGCCGGCCGCGGAGCAGCGGATCCCCCGAGCTGTCCGGGCGGATCTGATCTCCCTGAGTCGCGACATCGCACCGACGCTCACCACCCACCAGTTGGCCCGGGCCATCATGGCCTGGAGCCAGCTGATCGGGATGATCAGCTTTGAGCTGTTCGGCCACCTGAACAACGTCATTCACGACTACCAGGCCCACTTCGACTTTCAGATGCGCGGCGTGGCCCGCGAGTTGGGCATCTAGCGGTGGGCACCCGTCGGGCCGAGCGTGTGAGACTGCGGTGGTGGATCGGGTGCCGGTGGATGAGTTTCATTGCTTACGGGTCGGACCGGGTTTGCTCGCCGAGGGAGGCGTCGAACGTCCACTGAGCGGGCTGACATTCGTCGCCAAAGACATGTTCGATCTGATCGGTCACCGGACCGGAGCCGGCAATCCGACCTGGCTCGACCTGGCCCCGCCGGCCGCTGCATCTGCAGCGGCTGTCGATCAGGTGCTGTTGGCGGGCGCTACCTGTATCGGCAAGAGCCACACCGACGAATTCGCTTTCGGGCTCTCCGGAATCAACGCCCACTACGGCACCCCCCGCAACTCCGCCGCGCCGGGCTGCACTCCCGGCGGGTCCTCGAGCGGATCAGCCGCCGCCGTTGCCGGCGGGCTGGTCCCTTTCGGTCTGGGCACCGACACCGGTGGGTCCGTCAGAGTTCCTGCCTCCTACTGCGGCATCGTCGGACTTCGGCCGACGCACGGCGCCGTCAGCCTGGCCGGAGTGGTACCGCTGGCTCCAAGCTTCGACACCGTTGGATGGCTGGCGGACACGGTCGAGACAGCCCGTCGAGTCGGCGACGTGCTGCTGCCACCGGACTCCGGAGCCGCTCCACAGCGGCTGGCCTTGCTGGCAGCCGCCCAGTCAGCTGTCTCGTCGCAGGTCGCGGAGCAGGTCGAGCAGGCCGCCGGCGAGCTTTCGAGATGCTCTGGATTGCCCGTGACGTCGCTGGCACTGCCGGGAGGCGACATCGACACGTGGCTGGCCACCTTCCGCACCCTCCAGACCCACGAGGCGAATGCCGCGCGCAGAACGTGGATCGACGCCCACCCCGGCGCCATTTCGCCGGACGTTCAAGCCCGCTTCGATTCAGGCGCCGCGGTGACGAACGCCGAATTCCAGCAGGCCGGCAAGACCCGCTCCCGGCTACGCACAGCGCTGATCGCACTTCTTGACGGGCCGCCGACGGCACTGGTAGTGCCGTCGGCCGCCGGTCCTGCCACCCGGCTGGACGCCGACCCCGCGAGCCTCGCGGAGATCCGCACCGCGACCCTAAGGCTCACCTGCATCGCCGGGATCGGCGGACTTCCCGGGCTGGGTCTCCCGTTGGCAGAGATCGGCGGGCTCCCGCTCGGGGTGTGCCTGGTGGGACCTCCCGGCACCGATCGCGCACTCCTGGGCATCGCCGCCACGATTTCACTGGGCAGGAATCGGACATAGCGTCGGCCCTATCACCTCGTGCCCGGAGCAGGACCTGTCGATGACCACACAATGCGGAGCCAAGGGAGGCCAGGCAAGCGCCGGGGGCGTCACTTCCTTGTGCTGCGCTTCGCCCTGACCAGCGCGATCCTGTGCGGATTATTCGGTGCCGTGCTGATCAGCTGGCTCACCGGCTTCATCAGGACAACGAATATCAGCCACGCCAAAGACACCGCGACGTATTCCGTGCGCCTCGCCGTCGAATCACTCGGTATCAACGGGAAATCGCCGCGGCCCGGGGTCTCTGCCACTCAGTACGTGGTGATCACGAAGTTCCTGGCATCCGTGGTGGGCACCGGCAAATACATCGGATCGACGGCTTGGAGCCCCCCCAACGTCGTCGCCTACGCAGTTGAGCCGGGAAGAACCGGACATGTCGAACGAGTCCGCAACGAGGTCAGCGCAGCACTGCACGGTCAGGCGCAGGCTTTGGTTGTCCACTCCGCCGAGGCCGGCATACCGGACCAGACCGAGCGCGATGGATTACGCACCTCCGGACCGTTGCTGGAACTCGTGGTGCCGGTCTACCTGGGCGGCAAAGTGGCTGCGGCGGTTGAGTTCTACCAGCCCTGGCAGCCCGTCGAGGCACGCATTGGCGCAGAGACCAATCAGATGCTGCTCTTCGTCGTGGCCGGGCTGGCGGTCTTCTGGCTCGGGCTGCTGGGCTTCGTGCTGTCGGCCTCGCGGGACCTCAAAGCTCAGGCAAAGGCCAACTGGCAACTCGCCTCGCATGATCCGTTGACCGGTCTACCCAACCGCAAGCTGCTTCGCGAGCGCGTGGAGCAGGCGCTACGCTCCCGGGCCCGATCCGGGCACAAGGTCGGGCTGCTGCTCTTTGACCTGGATCGCTTCAAAGAGGTCAACGACACCTTGGGCCACCACTTCGGCGATCTCCTACTGGAACAAGTCGGACCCCGGCTCAAGGGGCTGCTGCGGGACGGCGACTCGGTCGCTCGCCTCGGCGGCGATGAGTTCGTCGTGCTGCTGCTTGACCTGGCCGACGCGTCCCAAGCCACGCTGGCCGCCGAGCGCATGAGCGCCGCCTTGCGTGAGCCGTTCCAACTCGACGACGTCACCGTTGACATGGAGGCAAGCCTCGGTATCGCGATCAGCCCCGAAGACGGCATCGACTTCGAAACGCTGCTACACCATGCCGACGTCGCGATGTATGCGGCCAAGACATCCGGCGTCGCATTTGCGCACTACACACCCAGCAGCGACCGGGTGGCTATCAACAAACTCGTGCTGCATGGCCCTTCGGCACAAATCGGGCAGCCCGGCCAACGGGATCCTGCGGTCCGGCTATGACGGCGCGACCGGCCGCAGCTCCGCCGCGTTTCCCCGCGCCCGACTGCGCCGCGGTGTGCGCGTGGATTCGGCATCCGCGTCGTGAATGGTCAGGGCCAGCAGCGCACCGGTGAACGCCAGACCAGCTGCGACCCCGAACGCGGCGTGATACGCCGTGAGATCGGGAGCTCCGCCCCGCGCGGAATCGACGCCGACCGCCGCAATGACGGTGGAGAACAACGCGATGCCCACGGCACTGCCCAGCTGGCGGATGGCGTTGTACAAGGTCGAGGCGCTGCCGGTGCTGGCCCGATCGATCTGGGCCATGCTGGCGGCCTGCGAGGGAATCATGACGTGGGCGACGAAATAGCCCATGAGAAACATCAGCGCGCGCATCTCCCAGAGCTGTTCGCGACTGGAGATCGTTGTCAACATCAACATCGTCGCGCCCAGCGCGATGAGTCCGCCGACCATGATCCGGCGCGGGCCCAGCCACGGGTACAGATAGCGGCTGACCACCTGAGCTCCCGCCATCACACCGAAGGCCTCGGGAAAAGTCGACAATCCTGAAGCGAGAGCCGACATGCCCAGGCCTTCCTGGAAGAACAGCGCCACGACATACAGGACTCCGAGAAAAGCCGCTGTCAGGACGAAGGTGACGGCTGTCGCCGATCGGAACAGCCGATTGGCGAACAGCCGCAGGTTCAGCAGCGGTTGCTTGACACGCAGCTGCTGCCACAGGAGCGCTGAGAGGAGGATGGCGCCCGCCGTAAGGCTGGCGACGATCGCCGGCGATCCCCAACCGCGCTCGGAACCCTCACTCACGCCGTACATCAGAGCGGCAAAGCCGACACCCGAGAGCACGAAGCCCGTCAGGTCGAAGCGGCCGGGCGCATCGGATTCCTGGTCGGCGAGATAGCGCACACCGAAGACCAGCGCCGCCGCGCCAATCGGCAGGTTGACCAGAAAGACCCAGCGCCAGGACAGCGCGGTCACCAGCACACCGCCCAGCACGGGCCCGAGCGCCGGCGCGATCGTGGTCGGAATCGTCAGGATGCTGGAAGCGCGCACGCGCTCGGCCGGCGGGAAGGTACGAAACAGCAGCGCCATGCCGACAGGAGTGAGCATGCCTCCACCGACACCCTGCAAGACCCGGAAGAGCACCAGCTGCGCCAGGCTCTGAGCGAGGCCGCACAGCGCTGAAGCCACAGTGAAGATGACGATCGCGGTCAGCAGGACCCGCCGATGGCCGAACCGATCGCCAAGCCAACCCGAAGCCGGAATCACGACGGCAAGCGCCACCAGATAGCTGACGGAAACCGCGCTGATGGCCGTCCCCGTGGCGTTCAGCTCGCGCGCCATGGACGGCAATGCCACGTTCACGATCGTGATGTCGATGATGTTCATGAACATCGCCGCCACGAAAACGACGCTGACGGCGATCTTCTGGTTGAACCCCGCCTGCCGGGCAGTGGTCATGTGTTGGTCAGACGCCGGTCATGCGGGCGTCATGCGAAGAGCGAAAGCTGCTGCACCGCCGGCGCCGCCGGTCGCGGATTGAGCCGCGGAAAGCGCGGGGGCCGCGCGAAAAATCCGGCCGGGGCCTCGGATTCGACCGGCGGCCGTGAGGCGGGAACCGTCGATTTCACGGTGGATGACGACAGCGCCTGTACCGCTTCGGCAGCCTGATCGGCTTCGTCAGAAGCGTCAGCCAGGATGCGCAGCGCCGAGGGAAGGCTGTAGATCAGCTTCACGCCGTTGTAAGCACGGCGAATGTCAGACGGCTCCAACGGAAGGACCCCCACGCCGCCGCAAGACAGCTCCAACCCGAGTTCGACGTCGGTGCGCATGGCCATCACCTGGCAGTTGAGCGACCACGCGGAGTGGGCCTCAGGGGCGGCGAGCCGGCGGGCGGCGCCTGATCCGATGGCGGCGATCACCCGCGCCCCGCCGGCAGCGAGGTCATCGAAGGCGGCTTGCGCCGAGCCGAGGGCGGCCAGCAACTTTGCTGCCGTCTTGGGCCCGATGCCCCGCACGCCGGGCAGATTGTCGGAAGGGTCACCGCGAAGGGCCGCGAAATCCCGGTACTGATACCCGGCAATGCCGAGCAGGGTCGGCAGCCTCTGGGCGGTCAGCAACGGAGACGCTTCCACCCCGCCATTGATGATCCGCAACACGCTGGTGTGATCATCGATCAGCGCGAACGAGTCTCGGTCGGACGTCATGATCACCGTCGTGGCACCGGCCGTCTTGGCAAGGGCCGCCGTCGACGCGAGCACATCATCGGCTTCCAGTCCGGCAGGAATGACGACGGCGACGCCCATCTGTCGCAAGACCTCAGCGGCGAGCGACAGCTGGTCGACCAGACACTGGGACTTCTCGCTCCGCTGCTCCTTGTACTGCGGCCACTTCTCGCGACGAACGCTGGCCGTCGCGTCGTCGAAGCCGACGACAACAGCGTCTGCGCCGACGCGTTCAACCCCTGCCACGATCTGCGTGAGCAAACCGCGAACCGCCCACACGGGCTCCGTCAGGGCCGAAGCGGACGAAGCCGCCGCGTGGTAGGCGCGGTGAACAAGCGAATTGCCGTCGACCGCCAGCACCACGCGTACGTCTGCCACTCCTGCACTCTGCCCCATGGCCGGGCCGGTTGGCCTCTCCTGCTCGGCGCGCCGCGCAATCACCGCGCAATCACCGCGCAATCAGTGCGGATCAGTCCAGGTCAGCTCAGGTCAGCTCAGGTCGGACAGATCCGCAGGCTCGACTTCGGCGCCGCGGCACGTCGCTCCGGCCCCGTCGTCAGCCGCGGCGATCCGGTCCAGAGCTGCGGCGGACAGCTCATGAAGCTGGGCCACCTGCGCGGGCGCAAACGCGTCGAAGAAGAGCTTGCGGACCGCAGCGGCATGCGCGGGCGCCGCGGACTCGATCGCCTGCCGTCCGCATGGGGTCAGCACGATGACGGCTCCGCGCCCGTCCGCCGTGCATTCTTCCCGGCACACGAGGCCGCGGCGTTGCATCCGGCTGAGGTGATGGGACAGGCGGCTCTGCTCCCAGGCAAGATCCCGGACCATCTCGAAGGGGCGCATCCGACCCTCCGGAGCCTCGCTGAGCACCACCAGCACCTCGTAATCAGTGAGCGAGAGCTGGGAATCGGTCTGGAGCTGACGGTTGAGCCGCGCGCTGAGCTCCCGGTGCAGGCCGAGATAGGCGCGCCAGGCGGCCTGCTCCTGCTCGCTGAGCCAGCGGTCATTCATAACGACCAGACTACCGGAATGCATGACGCGTCATGTAAGTTAGAGTCAGATAGTTGAACAATCATCTACCCGCCTTGACCGCACCGGCCGCCCGGCCGACCACCGTCACTCCAACGAAAGAGCAGGTCCGCTCATGACCACCAGCACCCCCACCCTCAGCCAGCTCACCGGCACCTACACCATCGACACCGCCCACTCGAGCATCGGCTTCACTGCCCGCCACGCGATGGTGACCAAGGTCCGCGGCACCTTCGATGAGTTCGAGGGTTCGGCCGTACTCGACGGCGACAACCCGGCCAATTCCAGCGCCAAGGTGACCATCAAGGTCCACAGCATCGACACCCGCAACTCCCAGCGCGACGACCACCTGCGCAGCAACGACTTCCTGGCGATGGACGAGTACCCGGAGATCACCTTCGTCTCGACGGCCGTCAGCCAGCGCGACGACGCCACCTTTGAGCTCACCGGCGACCTGACCGTCAAGGGCGTCACCAAGTCCGTGACCATCCCCTTCGAGTACCAGGGCGCAGCGCAGGACCCGTTCGGCAACTCCCGGGTCGGCTTCGAGGGTTCGGTCACGATCAACCGCAAGGACTATGGGGTCAGCTTCAACGTCGGCCTCGAGGCCGGCGGCGTACTCGTGAGCGACAAGATCGTGCTCGAGTTCGACATCTCCGCTATCAAGAACGCCTGACCTTCGCTCTCACAGATCCCGCACATTCGCCATTCACAGCCCGCGTCGCCGGCCGGCCCATCCGGTCGGCGACGCGGACCATGCGAGCAGACCCGCGTGAACCGCTTGTAAGGAGAAAAGCCCGTGGCTACCGAGCTTCTGACTCCCCGCGTTGACATCCGTCCCGCCGCCGAGCGCCCGAAGACGAAGATCGCGTGGCTCGACTCCAAGCACTCGTTCTCCTTCGGAAGCCACTACGACGCGGGCAACACCCATCACGGGCTGCTGCTGGTCAACAACGACGACCGGGTCGACCCCGGCACGGGCTTCGAGACCCACCCGCACCGCGACATGGAGATCGTCACCTGGGTGCTGGACGGATCGCTCGTCCATCAGGATTCCACCGGCACGTCCGGCGTCATCTATCCCGGGCTGGCCCAACGGATGAGCGCGGGCAAGGGAATCCTGCATTCGGAGAAGAACGATTCTTGGCGCGTCACCGGCGGCGAGAGCCACAGCGACCCGGTCCACTTCGTGCAGATGTGGGTCGTGCCGGACGAGGGCGGCCTCACCCCCGGTTACGAGCAACTCGAAATCGACGACGAACTGCTTTCCGGCGGCCTGGTGCCGGTGGCTTCCGGCATGGCCAAGCACGACGGCGCGGCGGCGATTCGCATCAACAACCGTTACGCCGCGCTCTACGCCGCACGCCTTCAGCCGGGGCAGTCCATTGAGCTTCCCGAGGCCCCCTACCTGCACCTTTTCGTCGCGCGAGGAGCTGCGGCGCTCGAGGGCGCAGGTGCGCTGGCCGAGGGTGATGCCGTCCGGTTCACCGCCACCGGCGGTCAGCGCCTGACGGCTACCCAGCCCAGCGAAATCCTGGTCTGGGAGATGCACGCCGGATTGGAAGCCTGAACCTCTGATCGAGGTTCAGGCCTGGTAGAGGTTCGTGCCGTAGCTCGCGCCGTAATAGGCGGCGAGTTGCTCGGGGGAATCCTCCGGGCGCTCGAGCGTGCCTGCGATCACCGGGCGGGCGGGCGCCGCATCGGGCGTCCAGGATGCCGGATCCCACAATGCCGATCGCAGGAACGCCTTTGAGCAGTGGTAGAAGACCTCGTCGATGTGCACGAGCAGAGCCAGCCGCGGGCGATGCCCTTTGACGATCATCCGGTCGAAGAAAGCGGCATCGGAGAGTAGGCGTGCCCTGCCGTTGATGCGCAGCGTGTCGCCGCGACCCGGAATCAGGAAAATCAGCCCGACGTGCGGGTTTTCCAGCACATTCCGGAAGCCATCGACGCGCCTGTTGCCGGGGCGGTCAGGGATGGCAATCGTGTGGTCGTCAACCACGAAGGTGAATCCCGGTGGGTCGCCTTTCGGACTCACGTCGCTGCTGCCGTCCGCCGCCGAGGTGGCGATCAGGCAGAAGGGCGACGCGGCAAGCCATTCCCGGTCGAGCTCATGCAACGCGGGGCGTACCTTCGCGGCGACTCGCGGCAGGGGCTCGCCGACCAGGTCGATGAGTCCTGCCAGATCGCCGACTTCTGACCAACCCTCGGGTAGCTCGTCCACTACTCGTCCTCAGGAGGGACGAATGCCGCCAGCGCCTCCAACGACGGGATCACGTAGTAGCTCCCGCTCAGCGCTGAGGTGTGCAGCGTCAGGGCGTCCCTGATTCCATCGCCATGGCCGGCCATCCGGCGCAGCATGATGTCCAGCGGATGCTGGGTGGCGCAGAAGCCGACGAAGACCGTGCCGTGGTCGGTGGGCCCACCGTAAGCAACGTTGCGGCGATAGATCGCGAGCTCTTCACCGTCCTCCTCGACCACGTTGCGGGAGACGTGGGAGTCGGGCGGCATGTGCTCCTCATCGAGTTCGATGCTGTCAGCTTTAGTACGCCCGATGATGCGCTCCTGCTGCTCGACGGTCAGCGCCTCCCAACTTCCGGCGTGCTGCCAGATCTGGTACAGCAGCACGCTCGAGCCGGCGCCGGGGCCCTCGGCGAGCACGGCGACGTCCGGAGCCTCGAGCACGGACGGGTTCTCGGTGCCGTCGACAAAACCCGTCAGGTCACGCTTGTGCTGATAGAGCCAGCCGCCGATCTCGCTCGCCACTCGCGCCAGTCCCCGCAGTCCGCGTAGTACCCCAAGCGTGGAATCAAAGACGGCATCGCGCGAGCCGCCGGCGATCCACAGCCAGACATCATGCTGGGTCGCCGGCATCACGAGCCCGGCACCGGAGATCTCTTCGAACGAGCTCACCCCGGCAGGCGCGTCGGCCGGCGCGAGTTCGGCCCACAACTCGGGCCGCACCCCGATGACGACATTGACGCCGGCAACGGACGTCTCCGGCCCGCTCAGCGAGGCAAGCGCGGTGACCAGGTCTGCTGGGTCGCTTCCGGCAATGAGGTCCAGCTCGACGAAGGAGTGTTCGGTGGTTCCAAGGGCGAAGATGCCCGGCTGCGGATACACCTCCTCAGTCTGGCAAAGATCGGCTTGATCCTGCCTGCAGCAACTGGTCAACCGGGGGTAATCCCTGACACGATCAGGACATGACTGGACCGACGCGTGGTTTCCTCGGCAGGCACCGGGCGGCGCGAGACCCGCGCTTACCACCCGGCCAATACGACACCGGCAACGACTGGCCGGTGCTGACGGCCGAAGTGACGCCGCATCTGATCCCCGAGGCGTGGACGATGACGGTCGACGGGCAGGTGGAAAACCAGCACACCTGGAGCTGGCAGGACATGCACGAGCTGCCCCAGTCGGAGTACCAGGGGGATATTCACTGCGTCACGACCTGGTCCAAGCTCGGCACCAGTTTCGGCGGAGTGAGTGTCGACCTGCTGCTCGAGGGGGCCAAGCCGCTGCCGACCGCCACGCACATCTTGGCTACGTCGACCACCGGCTATACGACGAACCTCCCTCTCGAACACGTCACCGGGGGCCAGGCCTGGATCGTGTGGACGCACGAGGGCAAGCCGCTCACCCCCGATCACGGAGGGCCGGTACGCCTGCTGGTACCGCACCTCTACTTCTGGAAGAGCGCGAAGTGGGTCACCCGCATCACCTTGATGGACCACGACGAGCACGGCTTCTGGGAGCGCAACGGCTACCACGACCTCGGCGATCCCTGGCGCGAACAGCGCTACCAGGGTGACTGAAAAGGTGACCGAGACCCTGACCGCCCCGGCCCCCGCGGGCGGGCGGCGGCACGCGATCGTGCGCGAGGTCGGCCATCCCACTCCGAACGGCGTCATGCTGCGGCTCGAAGTGCCCGATCGCGTCAACCATCTGCCCGGTCAGCACTACGTCATCCGCCTGACGGCCGAGGACGGTTACGTCGCTCAGCGGTCGTACTCGGTGGCCTCCGCGCCGTCCGACCCGCTGATCGAGCTCTACATCGAACGGCTCGAGGACGGCGAGGTCTCGGGCTACCTGGCCGAAGTCGTGCAGCCCGGCGACCAGCTCGAGGTGCAGGGGCCGATCGGCGGCTGGTTCGTCTGGCGCGGCGACACCGCCGCGCTCGGGGTCGCCGGCGGCTCCGGCGTCGTACCGCTGGTGGCGATGCTTCGGCACGCGACGGATCTGGGCCGCACGGACTTGTTACGGCTGGCCGTGTCGGGGCGCACTCGGGCCGAGCTGCCTTACGCCGACGAGCTGGCAGCTGCTGGAGCCCTCGTCGCACTGACGCGTGAAGACCGTGAGGACGGTGCAGCTCCGGCTGGCGGGCGTCCCCGGGGACGGCTCACGGCGGCCGAGCTGGCCCCTGTCGTACGTCCTGAATCCACTTGCTACGTATGCGGTTCCAACTCCTTCGCCGAGGCGGCCAGCGGGTTGCTGGTCGCGCAAGGCGTGCCGACCGGAATGATCCGGGTGGAGCGGTTCGGCCCGAGCGGCTGACGGACCGGGGTCAGCTGCTGTGCGGCCCCGGCACCACGAGCACGGGCGTGGCATGTTCGCGTAACAGCTTGCGCGATACCGAGCCTCCTTCCGTGAGCCGCCGGTAGAGATTGTGCTCGGTGACGCCCACGACGATGAAGAGCACCTTGAACTCGACCGCAAGGCTTGCGAGCAAATCGACGGGCTCACCCGTGCCCGCGTGGTAGGTCCAGTCGATGTCAGCGCCCGCGAGCAGCCGGGTGGCGCCGGCCGCCAGCTCCACGAGGGCGTCCTGTTCGGCCTCCCGCCAATGCGGGGAATCGAGGTCGACCTTGGTGTCGTCCAGACCGACGACGTGCACGACATGAAGGTGGGCACCGAGGCGCACGGCGAGATCGGCCGCCAGACGCACCGCTGCCTCGCTCGCCGGATGGCTGTCGTGCCCGACCAGCAGTTGGGCGGCGTCAGTGCCAGCGGGGCGGCTCTCGCCGCGCATGAGTCGGCTTATCCACTGCGGTTCGGTCATGAGAGTCACCCTAGGCGGGCCCCCGTGCGTCTAGAACTGACGTGGCCCTGGCGACGCCAGCCAATGACCCTCAGACGGAGACGGGCTCGGCAGCCAGTACGGCGGTCAACAAGCCGGGCCAGCGCGATTCGACGTCTTCAAGGCGCAGCGTCATGACGCGTTCACGTCCGCGCACAACCGTGTGCACGACACCAGCCTCGCGAAGCACTTTCAGATGGTGGGAACGGGTGGACTTAGGCATGTCCAGTCCGACGGACTGGCAGGTGACCTCGACCTGGGAACCGGCAATCTGTCGAACGATGGCGAGGCGGGCCGGGTCGCTCAGCGCGAACAGCAGCGCGGGCAGATCGAGGTCCTCGACCGCAGGGTGCTCCAACTCCATCACGGGGTGAGCATACGACGATTTCACAGAATGGTTCGACTTCCTTGGAACAATCTGATTGACTCGTACCGTTCCACTGTAATCGAACTATCCCGGGAGGTCACCATGGCGAATGCGACGCCGAGCGCCACGCGGGGTCACGACTCCGCCCGGCGCAAGGTCGGCTTCTGGGTGCTGGCGACGACGCTGATCACCTTCTTCGCGGCCTCGAGCGCCCCGACTCCCCTCTACCTCGTCTACCAGGGCCGCTGGCACTTTTCCTCGGTCACGCTGACGCTCATCTTTGCCGTGTACGCCGGGGCGTTGCTGCTCACACTGCTGACGATCGGCGGCCTGTCGGACTTCGTGGGTCGGCGCCGGGTCCTCGCCGGGGCGTTCGTCCTGCAGCTGGTCACGATGGCGGCTTTCATCTTCGCCGACGGGGTCAGCTGGCTCCTGGTCGCCCGGGCCTTGCAGGGGGTCGCCACCGGTGCCGCCACAGGCGCGTTGACCGCCGGAATCGCCGACCTGGCGCCGGCAGGCCGGCCGTCACTCGCAGCCGCCGTCAACACCGCTGCCCCCTCTGCCGGGCTCGCCTTCGGCGCCGTCGTCTCCGGCGCTCTCGTTCAGTACGCCCCAGCGCCCAGAACGCTGGTCTACGTCGGCCTTTTCGTCCTGTTCGCCTCGCTGCTGGTGGCGCTGCTCGCCGTTCCTGAATCCGTTGTGCGCCGCCCCGGCGCGATCAGCTCGCTGCGCCCCCGCGCAGCCATGCCGCCGCAGGCCCGCGGCGCATTCGGCGCGGCACTCCCGGTCCTGGTAGCCACCTGGGCCGTCGGTGGCCTCGTCCTGTCACTCGGTCCGTCCCTGGCCGCCAGCATCTTCGGCATCCACAACCACCTGATCGGCGGGCTCGTCGTGACGGCGGTCGCCGGCGTGGGTGCAATCGGCTCGGTAGTCGTGCGCAGCTCTCCCGCCGGCCCCACCATGATCCGCGGTGCGCTGGTCCTGGTCCTCGGCGTCAGCCTCTTCCTGATCGGGCTGCAGGCCGAGTCCACGACGCTCTTCTTCCTCGGGCTCATCTTCAGCGGATGGGGATTCGGCACCTCGTTCCTGGGTGCCTTCGGGTCGGTGGCTGGGCTCGCTACTCCCGTGCAGCGGGCTGAGCTCTTCGCCTCCCTCTACGCCGTCAGTTACCTGGCCTTCGGCGGCTCCGCAGTCCTGGCCGGGCTGGCAGTCCCGCATTTCGGCTTGCTGCGGACCGCGACCGTCTACGGGCTTGCGGTGATCATGCTCGCGCTGGTCGCTGCCGGGCTTGGATATCGGCGGGCGATCGCCGGCCGGACCGCCGTCGCCACGGGCAAGACGGCTGAAAGCACTGCAGAAAACAGGCCTGCTCGCACCGCAGGAAAGGGTGCTGGCGAGACAGGGGCTGTCGAAGCCGCGGATGTCGCCGAGAGGCTGATCAGCGAGCCCGTGTAGAAAGGCTGGCGTGCCTGACCGCCCGGTTGCTACGGACCAGCGCTGGTGAAGGTGTACGCCGGGATGGACCCCCGGCTACCGCTCGCTGAGGTCGACGCGTACGCCCGCCGCGTCGAGCGGATCGGCTACGACGGACTGCAGATATCCGAGACGATCCACGACGCGCTGGCGGTCTCGCTGCTGGCCGCAGAACACACCCAACGGATCACGATCCGTACCAGCGTGGCGCTGGCCTTCGTGCGCAGCCCGACGCTGACCGCCTACGCCGCCTGGGATCTCGCCCACTTCTCGGGTGGTCGGTTCGAACTCGGGCTTGGTACCCAGATACGGCAGAACATCGAAGATCGGTACGGCATGACGTGGGCCGACCCGGTACCCCGTATGCGCGAGTACGTGCAGGCGCTGGGGGCCCTGTTCGCCTCATTCCGGTCCGGCGACGCCCCACGCTTCGATGGCGAGCACTACCGGATCACCCGGATGCAGCCGTACTTCAATCCGGGTCCGGGGGATCCTGACAGTGCGATCTGTGCGCCACTCATCTATCTCGGCGGCGTCAACGCCGGCATCTGTGAACTTGCCGGCGAGCTGGCAGCCGGTTTCGTCACGCATCCCACCAACTCCAGCCCCCGCTACCTCGAAACGCTGTGCCGGCCGGCGATGGAGGCGGGCGCCGAACGAGCCGGCCGGTCGCTGGCTGATCTCGAGTTGGTGTGCGGGACCGCGGTGATCACCGGATCAACTCCCGAGCAACTAGCGGCCGAACGCGAGCGGCAGCGCCGGCTGTTCGCCTTCCTTTATTCGACCCCGGCCTACCGCCGCACGCTCGAGCTCTACGGCTGGCAGGACCTGGCCGCGCAGCTGCAAGCGATGATCCGCGCCGAACAGTGGGCGGATCTGCCCCGGGTAGTCACCGACGAGATCCTCGACACCCTGATTCCGACGGCGACCCTGGACCGTCTCGCCCCCCTGCTGGCCGGGCGGTTCGGGGCCCTGGCCGACGCCGTCCTCCTGTCGCCGACGACCGATCCGGCCGACGACGAGGCGCTGACGGAGGTCATCGTGCAGCTGCACGCCAGCTGACCGACACTCCCTTCCGCCGCAGCGCACCCTTGCGCGGCAGCACAACCTTCTGCCCCGACGCCGCGTCTTCCCTCCTGAAGCGAAGGGAAGTTCATGGTGACGGACGACAAGCTGCGGCAGATCTGGGAAAGCCGGTCCCTCAAGGTGGCAGGCGCGAGCCTGGCGGCGATCGCCCTGGTGACGGCGATCGGGTTTGCGATTTCGAACGGTCACGGCTCGTCGGGCTCGAGCTCGTCCGGGGCCGCCTCCTCGATTGGACTAGCGCCTGCCGGGCCGGCAGCGGGCAGCTCGTCCTCTCCGGAGAAGGAGCCGCAGGCGGCGGCCGCTGCGTCCGGCGCCACCTCGCCGGGCACGTCGAGCGGCACGTCCAGCGGCACGGACCTCGCGGTGCCGATCCGCAGCGCACGCGTCGTCCAGAACGGCCAGCTCTCGCTGGAGGTGGGTCACGGAAAGGTTCAGCCGGCGCTTGACCGACTGACCTCGATCGCGATCGGCTCAGGTGGTTACGTCTCCGACAGCAAGTCCGAGCAGGGTGACGGCACCCCCTCCGGGACCACCACGCTCCGCGTGCCGGTAGCGCACTTCCCCTCGGTCGAGACGCAGGCCCGCCGGATCGGCCACGTCGTCAGCATCAACACCTCGGCCACCGACGTGACCGCCGCCTACGTCGACCTGGGTGCACGCATCGACGCGCTCTCCCAGACCCGGGCCACCTACCTGACGCTGCTGTCCAGGGCGACCAGCATCGGCGACACGCTCGCCGTGCAGCAGCAGATCCAGCAGGTCCAGACCCAGCTCGAGCAGCTGCAGGGTCAGCAGAAAGTGCTGGCCGATTCCTCCGACCTCGCCACCCTTGCGGTGAGTGTGACCGAGGCGGGCAATCCCCCACCGCCGGTCACCCACACCGCGTCGGGCTTCGGCAAGGCCTGGCACGAGGCCGCCAGCGGATTCAACACCGGCCTGAAAGCCATTATCCGCATCGCCGGCCCGCTCCTCCTGGTCGCCCTCGTGCTGGCTCTCATCGCCGCCATCGGCTACCTGGCCCGCCTGGCCTACCGCCGGATACGGCAGCGCCAAGCCTGAGCCGCGCCCCGCGCCTCAGGCAAAGGCCGGCGCACTCTCCAGGTCGGACTCGGTCTCCGGGAGCGGACCGCTCCGCACCAGAAGGCCGGTGACGAGCGCACCGATCAGGAAGATGAAACCGGCCGCCATGAACGCGGTGGTGTAAGAACGCAGGCTCGCCTCGGCCGCTGCTGCTGCCGTCGGCACCTTGCCACTGAGGTAGCTGCTGGCCGCATCGGCAGCCAGCGTGCTGAGCAGCGCCGTACCGATCGAGCCGCCGATCTGCTGACCCACGTTGACCATGGCCGAGGCGACTCCGGAATCCTCCGGCAGGACTCCCGAAGTAGAGGTGTTGATGGCGGGCGCGAACACCAGCCCCATGCCGACACCGACGATGACCAGCCCGGGCAGCACACCTCCCGCGTAGCCACTTCCGACCTTGAGCTGGCCGAGGTAGAACATCCCGCCGGCGCCGACGAGCATGCCAACCGTCATCAGCGGCCGGGGGCCGACCTTGGGCAGCAGCACCGCGCCCAGCGTGACGGTGGTGATCGTCAGCGCGAAGATCATCGGCAGGAAGCCCAGGCCGGTACCGACTGGGCTGAAGCCCAGTGACTCGGACATGAAGTAGCTCAGGAAGAGAAAGACGGCGAACATCCCGGCGCCCGAAATGGCGATCCCGAGGTAAGCACCGCCGCGGTTGCGGTCAAGGACCACCCGCAGTGGAAGCAGCGGATTCTGCACCCGCGACTCGATCAGCACGAAGAAGACCAGAGCCACCGCACCGAAGATCAGCGGCAGGATGGTGCCCAGGCTGCTCCAGCCGCCCGATTCGGCGTGGCCCAGCCCGTAGACGATCCCGACGAGGCCTAGCGTCACGGTGAGCGTGCCAGGCATGTCCAGCTTCGGACGCTCCGTCTCGGAGGAGTAGCGAGGCAGCACGAAGATGGCCCCGACGACCGCGATGGCGGCCATGACGAGGTTGACGTAGAGGCACCAGCGCCAGGACAGGTATTCGGTGAGGACGCCGCCCAGGAGCAAGCCCACGGCGCCGCCCGTGCCGGCGACCGCACCGAAGATGCCGAACGCCTTGGCGCGCTCCTTGGTCTCGGTGAACGTGGTGCTCAGCAGCGAAAGGATCGCCGGGGCCAGCAAGGCGCCGAACGCACCTTGTGCCGCGCGGGCGATCACGAGCATCGCGAACCCGTTCGCCGCACCACCGATGGCGGAGGCGACGGCAAAGCCGACGAGCCCGATCATCAGGGTGTTCTTACGGCCGAAGAGGTCGGACAGCTTGCCGCCGAGCAGGAGCAGGCTCCCGAAGCTCAGCGAATACGCGGTGACGATCCACTGCCGGTTTGCGGTGCTGAAATCCAAGGCTTTCTGGGCGCTGGGCAGCGCAATATTCACGACGGTCGCATCAAGCACGATCATCAGCTGAGCAAGCAGCAGGATGACCAGGATGG
The DNA here is from genome assembly GCA_963839015.1 of uncultured Actinomycetota bacterium. GTDB lineage: Bacteria > Actinomycetota > Actinomycetes > Frankiales > Frankiaceae > DATAZK01. The sequence continues at coordinate 530,778 of CAWITL010000010.1, forward strand.
CGCCCTTGCGGGGCGTTCGGACCGAGGAAACACGTGCGGGGCCGGTGCGCGTCGCATGATCAAGAGTTGTCAAGGAAGGCTCCGAAGCTCTAAGTGGACGTAGGAAGTCCGCTAATGCGACTGTAGCGGAAATGGACTCAGTGCGTCCGCTTCAGAGCTATGATCGGAGCGTGACGTTGATAACTAAAGCTCGGCCGGCGGACGGTTCGACAGACCGGTCATTGGTCACACCGCTGGTCAAGCCATTACGGGCCGACGCGCAACGCAACCGGGAGCGCATCCTGGAAGCGGCGGCAGAAGTCTTCGCTGACCGCGGGCTGGACGCCACCCTTCATGACGTCGCGGAGCGCGCCGAGGTTGGCGTGGGAACGGTCTATCGCCGCTTCCCCGACAAGGAAGCGCTGATCGAGGCCCTCTTTGAAGACAAGGTCAACCAGCTGATCGAGCTGGCGGAGCACGCCAGCGCGCAACCGGACGCCTGGACGGCATTGATCGACTTCATGCGGGCCATCGGCGAGCAGCAGGCCCAAAACCGCGGCCTTCACGAGGTGCTTCATGGCGGCGGCTACGGCCAGGATCGCGTAGCAGCGGCCCGTACCCGGATGATGCCCCTCATCGACAACATCCTGCGGCGGGCCCAGGAGCAGGGTTCGGCCCGCCCAGACGTCGAACCTGCCGACCTGACGGTGCTGATGCTGATGCTGAGCTCGCTGGCGATCTACACCCAGGACGCCCAGCCGGATGCCTGGCGGCGCTATCTCGAACTCCTCATCGACGGGTTGCGTGCCCATCCCGGCCTGCAGCCGCCCTCGGTTCCGGCCTTGAGCGACTCCGAACTGCTCTGCGCCATGAGCAACTGGCATCAGAAGCGGCGCGGTTAGTTCCGCCCGGTTCCGGCGTCTCCCATGAGTGGCGCCGGATGAGAGCAAGGCTCACCGACCGAGCTCGGCCGCCCCGCCCCAGGGTGTCAGGGTCACCGTGCACGGCCCGGTCGACGCCTTCCGCAGCCACGAGATCTGCGCTCAGGCGCAGGAATCCCTCGACGCCGGGGCCCGTGAGCTGCGATGCGAGATCACGGGCCGGGTAGACCTCAGCCTGATCGACGCGCTCTGCCGCCTGCAGCTCATCACCGCCCGACGCGACGCCCACCTGCGTATCAGTGCTCGCGGTTGCTCAGAGGAGCTTGTCGCGCTGCTCGGGTATCTGGGCCTGGAAAGGCTGGCCGAACGGCTAGAGCCGGGCCGGAAGGCCGAAGCGGGCGAATAGCGCCGTGTCCAGGAAATGGTGAATATGGGAGATCCGCCCGTCGGTGATCTCGATGACCTGGATTGACCACGGCTCGTGGCCACCGTGCGGCGATACGCGGTATTGCCCGAACGCTGGCGAGCCGTTGGCCGTGAGGGGAATGAGCCGCGAGCCTTTGCATCCGATCCCATAGCCGAGGTACCAGTCCCGCAGGTCGTCCAGGCCTTTGAGCCAGGTCGGGATCGGCGGCATGGAGATGCTGGCATCCTCATGCAGCAGGCTGACCAATGCGGCGATGTCGTACGCCTCGAACGCGGCGACGTAGCGGGCCAGCAGCGCCTGATCGCCATCGTCAAGATCTGTGAGATCCACCGGCCGGTCGACGTCCGTGAGATTGCTCGCCCCCAACGTCGCCCGCGCGCGCTGAAGGGCGCTATTGACAGACGCCACGCTCGTGTCCAGCAGTTCGGCGACCTCAGAGGCCTGCCAGCACAGCACTTCGCGCAGGATCAGGACCGCACGCTGGCGGGGCGGAAGCGCTTGCAAGGCGGCGATGAAGGCAAGCCGGATCGTCTCAGCGAATACGGCCCGGTGAGCAGGATCGCCATCGGCTGGAGCGATGTCGGCGTCGGGCATCGGCTCGACCCACACCGCCTCGGGCAATGGATCTCCCGGAGGCGTGGTGGCTGGGACGGGCATCGACAGATCCATCGGCTGCGCCCGCCGCTCCCGGCCGCGAAGGGCGTCCAGGCACACGTTCGTCGCAATCCGATACAGCCACGACCTGATGGACGATCGACCCTCGAACCTGTCCAGTGCCTGCCAGGCCTTGACGAGCGTCTCCTGAACGGCGTCGTCGGCGTCGAAGGCCGAACCGAGCATCCGGTAGCAGTAGCCGCGAAGCTCGCCGCGGTAGTGCTCGAGTTCTTCCACGGACAGTTCTAGGACAGTCATTGGGCCGCCGATCGCGCGGGTTGGTCAACGATGGGGTGGGGATGGGCCGGAAGGGTCGGGGGTGTGGGTGAACCGCCGATCAGGGTAACGAGCCGGCTCTTGAAACGGTCGTACGGTGCCGCCCGGCGAACGGCGTACGCGAGCTTGTCGGGACTGTAACGGCGCCGTGCCCATGGGCTCGTCGGCGTGGCCAGCCGGATGGCTCCGAAAAAGCCGACGACCGGCAGGAACGTGCTGAGCAGCATCATCCAGAATTTCCCCTTGAGCGCCGTGATAACCGTCAGGATCAGATTCAGCGCCACGATAGAGAAAAGCAGCCAACGGACCTGCAGCTGCGAGGAATGCAGATTCTCCAGGCCAAAGGGCGCCGCGTGTACCAGCAGCATCGCGGTGAGCAGGACCGCCACGATGACGGCGTCGATGGAGGTCCGGCCCTCCGTCGTCCAGTAGACGTCCTTGAGCCGGAGCAGTAGCGCAAATTCGTCGAGCACCAGCCCGGCGCCAATGCCAAAGAGTGCGCCGAGGATGTCGCGCCATGGATGAACGGTGGTGGTGGTGAAGCTGAGCACTCCGGCAACAAGCATCAGCAGCATCCCGAAAAACTCGTGATGAAGGTGTACACCCCCGGCTGAGACGTTGCCCGGCCACCACTTGACCTGTGCCCGAATCATCCGGGTGCTCAGCCGGATAAAACCGAAGCCGGCGATCAGGCCGAACAGGAGCAGAAGCAGTGGTTGCTTGCCGGAAGCCACCACCTGGTCGTGGTAGCTGCCAAAGAACCAGGACCAGTCCACGCGTTGATCCTCCTCCATTCCACGCGTAAGGCCGCCAAGAGCACGCCCGCCGTCTTTAAGAAAGCGATCGCCGCAGTCGATGTGGAGTAGGCGATCGCGGTGGCGAGGCGAATCAATTGTGCTGTGGGGGTTGAAGAATGGCTGTGCGGTCAAACGCTGGCAAGTGGTCGACTGCCATGGCGACACTGGTGCTGAGCAGCGGTGTCGTACTGGGTGTCGGCGGCTTCGGCGGCCTGACCGGCACGGCGCAGGCGGCGACTCCGCCGGCAGCGCCCGCCGCCAAGGCCACTGCGAATGTCACGGTCAAAACGGCGCCGGCACCCATCACGCATCCGCAAAATGACACAGCGGGCTCACAGATTCGCCTTCACGAGCACGAAGTGACCACTACCGTCACCCCCCGGCTTAACACCGGCCTGCGCGCCTTCGCCACCACCGCGCCGCCCTACGGCATGGACGTCAGTAACTACCAGGGCAACATCAACTGGCCGGCCCAGAAGAGCGCCGGCGCGGCCTTCGTCTACATCAAGGCGACCGAGAACACCACGTTTCAAAACCCGTACTTCGCCCAGCAGTACAACGGTTCTTACGCGGCGGGGCTCGTCCGCGGGGCCTATCACTTCGCGCTGCCGGACCGCTCCAGCGGCGCCACCCAGGCGCAGTACTTCGTCGCCCACGGCGGTGGATGGTCCGCCGACGGGCACACGCTGCCGCCGATGCTGGACATCGAATACAACCCCTATGGTGCGAGTGAGTGCTACGGCCTGACACCAACCCAGATGGTCGCGTGGATCCGCGACTTCTCCGACACCGTGCACGCTCTGACCACCCGCTACCCGACGATCTACACCTCTGCGGACTGGTGGAACACCTGCACCGGGTACAACGCGACCTTCGGCTCCACCAACCCCCTGTTCATCGCTCGATGGGCGAGCACTCCAGGCGTCATGCCCGCAGGCTGGGGATACCAGACGCTCTGGCAGTACAACGACGCTGGGATTTACCCCGGTGACGCCGACGTGTTCAACGGCTCGATGGCGCAGCTGCTCGCCTTTGCGGGTCAGCCCTCGACCACCCCGGTCAGCACACCACCGCCGGTCGTCGACCCGGTGACCTCCTACTACAACAAGCTCGGCGGACAAAGCCAGCTCGGCGCCCCGACCAGCGGGCTCATTACCGACGCGGCCGGCAGTGAGCGCAGCTACGTGGGCGGCAACATCTACTACTCGGCGAGCACCGGCGCTCATTTCGTGCACGGCGCGATCCTGGCCGAATACCTGACCATGGGCGGCCCGGGAGGAGTCCTCGGATTCCCGACGACCGATGAGACGGCCACTCCCGACGGCGTCGGGCGCTACAACCAGTTCGCGGGCACCGGTGGAGCCTCGATCTACTGGACGCCCAAGACGGGCGCCCACGAGGTCCAGGGAGCCATCCGCGCGCACTGGTCCCAGCTCAGCTGGGAGCGCGGCATCCTCGGCTACCCCATCACCGATGAGCGGGCGACCCGCACACCCGGCGGCCGCTACAACAACTTCCAGGGCGGTTCCATGACGTGGTACCCGACGGTGGGCACCCACGAGGTCAACGGCGCCATCAAGGCTCGCTGGCAGGCGCTCGGAGCCGATGCCGGGCGGCTCGGCTTCGCGACCACGGACGAATACTCGGTCTCCGGAGGCCGGCGCAGCAATTTCCAGCACGGCACCATCACGTGGATGGCGGCCACCAACGCCGTCACGGTCGTCTACAGCTGAGTGATCTGCCTGCCCGGCATGGGTTCGGCGAGCGCGGTCCGCCAGGCAGGTGCACCAAAGGGGTCTGCGAAGTACTGCGTTTCATGCGCCACCTGCTCGTCGGCAAATTCCATCACCGAGACCGAGTAGGTCGGCACGCCGTCATAGGTGATGACGCACTCGCTCACCCACAGATTTCCTTCGCCGAGGATGCGTTGCACCGAGAAGTGACGGTCGGCGGGGTGGCCGCCGCGTTGGGCCGCAATCGACGCGCGGCCTCGAAAGCGCTCCCCTGACTGGGGGTAATCGAGGATCGCGTCTACGGCGTAGATCGCGTGCTCGGCTTCAGTATTTCCGCGCTCCGATTCCTGCCAGTGCGCTTCGATTGCTGCCCGCTTCGAATCCATACCCAGAAACCCTAGGCCCCTGCCGGTCAGCTCGGTCGGTAAGTTCTGGAAAGCCCCGCCAGTCCAGCGATCACGAACGGCAGGGGTGTCAAAGCCGCTACCCAAGCTCCCCGCCTTCCCAGTTCGCGCCGCGACGCCAGAGCCAGGACGACATCACCGGCGTCGTTAGCAAGGCCGGCCAGGGTCCATCCACGACTCGCCGCACAGCTGCCCTTGCCGTTGCCGAGCGCCGAAAGTGCTCCGCCGCCGGCGACCAGATCGCGAAGCCCGATCGTTCGAACCAGGATCCGCCGCCCGACGTCCTCGTTCGTCGCCACGTCGGGACGCACCAGGAGCAGGACCCCCACCCCGCACCGAAGAGCCGCCACCGTCTTCTGGAGCCTCGCCGCATCCACCACGCCGCCAGTCTCCACCCCGTCGAAAAGTCGCCGCTGCCGCTGCGGTCAGAGCTCGGTGCCTGCCATCTCCCGGCGGGCCGAATCGGCCAGCATCGCCGAGATCTGCTGCGCTGAGCCCGGACGACCGAACAGATACCCCTGGCCGAAGTCGCAGGATTCGGTGCGCAGCCGGACCGCCTGAGGCGGCTGCTCGATCCCCTCGGCGACGATCCGCAGGCCGAGGTGATGACCAAGGTCGATGATCGCCCGCGCGACGGCCGTCGCGGTTGCGCGGTCGGCTTCCAGCTCATCAATGAAGTGCTTGTCGAGCTTGAGGATGTCGACCGGAAGGTGCTGCAGATGCGCCAGCGAGGAATAGCCGGTGCCGAAGTCGTCGATGGCCAGCAGCACGCCAAGCCTCTTCAGCTCGCTCAGCCGATCGACCGCAGGCTCGTGGTTGGAGAAAAGGATGCTCTCGGTGATCTCCAGCAGCAGCTGGTCCGGGCGGAGCCCGTGCGTATCCAAGGCGTTGGTCACGTGTGACGCCAGCGAAGGTTCCCGGAGCTGCCGACCGGAGATGTTGACCGATACGAATCCGGGCGCGGTGTTGCCATAGCGCTGCTGCCAATGGGCGAACTGCCGGCATGCCTGGTCAAGGACATCGCGGCCGACGTCGACGATCAGGCCGGTCTGCTCGGCCAATGCGATGAAGTCGGTGGGCATCATCTGTCCGATGGTGGGATGCAGCCAGCGCGCCAGGGCCTCGACCCCGGCGAGGCGTCCCGTGGCGAGGTTGATGATCGGCTGGTAGAAGACCTCGATCTCGCCGCGGCTCACGGCCCGTTGCAGATCCCCCTTGAGCTCGAGGCGGCGCAGCACACTTTGCGAAAGATCCTGGTCGTACAAGCAGATGTGGCCGGTCTCTTGGGCTTTCGCCAGATACATGGCGGCGTCGGCATGTGCCAGCAGTTCGTCCGCCGACGTGATGGACGGGTTGCTGACCGCGACCCCGATGCTGCCGCCGGGGTAGACATCGATCCCCGCCATGTTCGCCGGCTGGTTGAGTGCCTCACGGATGCGGGCGGCGGCGGCCAGCGCCTCTTGCTCGTCAGCGTGTTCGAGCAGGATCACGAATTCGTCGCCTCCGAGACGGGCGGCGGTGTCGCCGGCGCGCAGGTGCAGCTCCAAGCGGGCCGCGACGGTCTGCAGGAGCTCATCCCCCGCGGAGTGGCCGAGGCTGTCGTTGACCGTCTTGAAGTCGTTGAGGTCGATGAACAGCAGCGCCAAGGGCTCGTGGGCCTCCCTGCGAAGCAGCGCGTGCGCCAGCCGGTCGCGCAGCAGTGCCCGGTTGGGCAGGCCGGTAAGGGCGTCGTGAAAGGCCTGGTGGCTGAGCATGCCTTCGAACTGCTTACGCTCGCTGACGTCGCGCATCGTCAGCACCAGCCCCTGAACGGCGGGTTCCGACGTCAGGTCAACGATGTGGGTTTCGGTGGTGATGAGCCGGCCATCGACGTGAATCATCCGAAATTCCACGGCCTCGTGCCCGGAGGCACCCGATAACGCCGCGAGCATGACCGGCCGGTCCTCCGGCGCCACCAGATCAAAGAACCGGTGCTGGGTCAGATGATCCGCCGGTACCCCGAGAAACCGGCCTGCTGAAGGCGTGGCCGAAACGATGGTGGTATCTGGTCGCACCACGACCACCATGTCCGAGGAATGCGTGAAGAGCGCACTCAAGCGGGCCTCTTTGGCCGCGATGAGCCGGGTGCTGGCCGCCAGCCTGTCGGCCATGGCGTTGAAGGAGCTGGCCAGTGACGCGAGCTCAGGTGTGCGAGGCAGATTGACGCGCTCCAGGCTGTCCGGATCCAAGGTTTCGACGGCCTGCTGAAGCCGGGCGATGGGATCGGCGATCGCGCTGTGCAGCCGGTGGCTGAGCCAGCTGACCAGACCAAGGCCCAGCAGCGCCATCGGGAGCACCACGTCGAGCTCGACCCGGTGCGCGCCAGTGGGCTGGGCCAGGTCCGCCGCGAGAACGAGCACGACGACGAGGACCTGCACGACGCAGGCCGCCACCGAGAGCAGGAGGAGGCGTCGCAGGGCAGATCCACCGCGGAACAAAGACCAGCCGAACCCGCGCATGTCACCGTCTCTTAGACCCATCCAGGAAGTCCTGGCTATGGCAGATCGACAACCGAAGATGGCAACAAATCGACCGAACGGGGGATCTGTCGCTGCGCGGATGGCTTACTGCCGACCCGAACTCTTTCCACAGGTCAGACGGGATGCCGCACGGTGCTCAAGCTGATGAGCCCACCGATGATCAGGCGGCTGCCGGATCCCGGGGTCCGACGGCCTCGGAAGCGAGCGGCTTCTTGTCCTCGAAGACGTACTTGAAGAAGAAGCCGATCAATGCCGCGCCGACGATCGGAGCCACCCAAAACAGCCATAGCTGGCTCAGCGCAGAGCTGCCGACGAAGATGGCGGGTCCGGTCGAACGAGCCGGGTTCACCGAGGTGTTGGTGACCGGGATGGAGATCAGGTGAATGAGCGTGAGGCACAGTCCGATCGCCAGCGGTCCGAAGCCGGCCGGAGCGCCTCTGCCAGTGACGGCAAAGATGACGATGAGGAACGCGGCCGTCATGACGATCTCGGTGAGCAGGCACGACGCGAGGTTGTAATGGCCGGGTGAGTGGACGCCGTAGCCGTTCTGGGCAAGGCCGTCATGGCTGATCGAATAACCGGGCTTGCCGTTGGCTATAGCCAGCAGGACTCCTGCCGCGGCGATGGCCGCAACCACCTGAGTGACGATGTAAGGCAAGACGTCGCGGGCGTTGAAGCGCCCGCCGATCCATAAGCCAATGGTGATCGCGGGGTTGAAATGGCCGCCGGAGATGTGGCCGAACGCGTATGCCATGGTCAGGACCGTCAGACCGAAGGCGAAGGCCACGCCCAGGAATCCGATCCCGGACTTGGGGAACCCGGCGGAGATGACGGCGGCACCACAGCCACCGAGAACGAGCCAAAACGTGCCTACGAACTCTGCTGCCAGGCGGCGACCCAGAGCGCTCACGGACTGCACCTGCTTTCCTCTGCGCACTTAGGCGATCAATCCGCGGCCACGGGGAGATCGGCGGACTACGGCAGGCTAGCGGCAACCAGACCCAGGCGCCACTCACATGCGACGTGTCGTGACCGGTGGATTTGTGGCGGCGTTGTCACTCCGAGGCGGCCCACGACGACCAGCGTTCGACGTCGATCGCCAGCACTGGACCGGGCGGCGGCGCCGCGACGTGCTGCGGATACCGGCCCGCCAAAAGCTCCAGAGCGTGGCGCGCTTCCGACTCTGTCCGAGGCAGCACCCGGCCGACGCCGTCCGCGCGCACCCACCAGAGCGCGGTCCAGTCCCCGTCGTCGTAGTGGTCGACGATGACCGATACCTGGGGGTTGGCTGCCACGTTGGCGAGCCGGCGCAGCGCCAGGTGCCGTTTGGGCTTGCCATCCACCGCGCTGTAGATCGTCTCGCCCTGGACCGCAAAAACGATGGGCACCAGGTGCGGCCTCCCGGCGGCGTCGACGGTCGCCAGCCGTGCCACCCTGCCGGCGCTGAAATGCTGCCGCGCCAAGGCCGCGTTCACCCGGCGTGAGCCTCGCTGACCGCGGTCTCGAAGGCGTCGAGCGCGCGCTCCACCGGCCCGCGCCCCGCGGATGGCACGTAGTGGATCGCGCGCTGAAACCCGGCGGCCTCGAGACTTTCCAGCACCTTCGGATCGGCCGGCACGCCGGTCACCATGAGCCCGATCGCACGGTCTGCCCTGGCTCGCAGTTCGGCGGCACGCTCGATGACCTTCGGTGCGTAGTTGGGCATCCAGGCGTCGCCGAAGGAGAGCACGCGATCGAGCACGGTCGGGCCGTTTCCGCCCACGATGACGGGTGGATGCGGACGCTGCGCAGGCTTGGGCCACGACCAGATCCGCTCGAACTCGACGAACTCCCCCGAGTAGCTGGCCTCGTCCTGGGTCCAGATGGCCTTCATGGCCTCGACGCGCTCGCGAAGGAGGGCCATGCGACGACGCGGATCGGTGCCGTGGTTGGCCATTTCTTCGCGATTCCAGCCGGCACCCACCCCGAATTCGAAACGGCCACCGGAGAGCACGTCGACGCTGGCCACCTCTTTGGCAGTGATGATCGGATCCCGCTGGATGAGCAGGCAGATGCCGCTGCCTACCCGCAGCTTCGTGGTGGCCACGGCGGCCGCCGTCAGGGCGACGAAGAGGTCATAGGTGTGTGAGTACATACGCGGGAGATCGCCACCGCCGGGATAGCGAGTCACCCGGCTGGCCGGGATATGCGAATGCTCGGGGAAGAACAGCGATTCGTGGCCGCGTTCCTCGACTAATCGCGCCACCGTAGCGGGGTCGAGCGCGTCGTGGGTCGGGAAGAGTGCGATGCCGGTATCCACGCTCGAAAAGCTACGCGCATGGGGCCGGCGCGGTCAGGCGATCGGACGTGTCGGTAGCGGCACGACCGGACCCAGCACGGGAGCCAGCACCGGCGTCAGCGCCGGTAGCAGCACCGCCGACCGCGTCTTGGACGGGCGTACTCCGTCCAGGTACCGCAGCACCCGTCCGTACGAGCCCAGCAGGCTCGTCTCGCAGTAAGCCACACCGTGGGCAGCACAGAAGGCCTTCACGATCGTCCGGCACTCCCGCAGATTCCGGCTCGGCATGCTCGGGAAGAGGTGGTGTTCGATCTGGTACGTCAGCCCGCCGAACGCCGCCCGCAGCAGCCCGCCGCCGACCGCCCCGCCGCTGACGACATTGCGGGAAGTGAGCACCTGACGCCGCAGGAAGTCAAGGCTCTCGTCACCCTCGTGAATCTGCATTCCCTTGTGGTTAGGAGCAAAGCTGCAGCCGAGGTAGACCCCGAACAACGACTGCTGGACGGCCACGAAGGCCACTGCCTGCAGCGGCGACAGAAAGATCAGCATCAAGGCGAGGTAACCAGCCACATGGAGGCCGAGCAGGCCCATCTCGAGCATCCGGCCGCGTGGCTTGGAGAGCAGCGTGCGGATGCTTCCCACGTGCAGGTTCCAGGCTTCCAGCAGCAGCAGGGGAAAGAAGACCGCCGCTTGATGACGCGCGATGAACCGCAAAATTCCGCGCTGGCTGTCGGCCTGCGCCGGCGTCCAGGCGAGCACGTTTCGGTTCACGTCAGGATCCTTGCCGACGTGGTTGGGATGGCTGTGATGGCGGTTGTGCTTGTCGACCCACCAGCCGTAGCTCATGCCGATGGCCAGGTTTGACAGCACCAGGCCCAGCGCGTCGTTCACCCGGCGGTTACGGCAGATCTGCTGATGTCCGGCATCGTGACCAAGAAATCCCAGCTGGGTGAAGACGACCCCGAAGTAGGCCGCAACCGCCAATTGCCACCATGACTCCCCGAGCCAGACGAAGGCGGTGACGCCGGCGCCCACCAGAGCCAGGAGGACGAGCGCCCGTGGCAGGTAGGACAACGCCGAACGATCCAGCAGCCGGGCCCGACGCACCTGCGCCAGCAAGGATCCGTACTCGCTGAGCTGACGGTGGGGAACGGTGAGCTGAGGCGTCATAGTCGTACCCGTCTCCAGATCTGACGGGCCGAGGGATGCAAAGGCCAGACAGGCCAGGGCGCGTAGGACTTCTCACTGTACGCCCGGCGACCATCGGTGCTGGACTCCTGCGCGCGGCGCATGCTAGAACGACGTTCACGCCTTCTCAGAACATTGATTCGATCTTGGAGGCCACCCTTCGTGGAGCGTGAACTACTGATGGCCGGCATCGGGGGGCAGGGGGTCCAGCTCGCCGCCCAACTGCTCGCCAGAGCCGCGACGCGGACGGGGCTTTTCGCCCAGCTGTTCGGCAGCTACGGCGGCATGATGCGTGGCGGCAACACCGACGCGACGCTGATCATCGGGCAGGAACCGGTCCAGGCACCCCCCATGGTCGCCTCGGCCTGGTCGGCACTGGTCATGCACCACGAATACGCCGAGCCCACCCTGCGGCGGCTGCGCCCGGATGGCGTGCTGGTCATCAACAGCAGCGTCGTGCACCTGCCGTTCGCTCCCCCGGCTGGCCCGGTGTCACCGGGCGTCGCGCTGGTCACCCTGCCGGCCACCGAACTCGCGATCGACCTGGGAGCCCCGGCCGCCGCCACCATGGTCGCGCTGGGGGCCTACGCGGCCACAACGCAGATCCTGGCTGTCGATGACCTGATCGACACGCTGCCCGACGCGCTCCCGAGCTACCGCACCCAGCACATTGCCAGCAACTCCCGGGCGCTGCGAGCCGGCGCCGAGGCGGTCGCTGAGGCCGGGACGACCAGGCCCGCGTGGCCCGCCATGGCAGGACAGACCCCATGACAGGAGACAGCACGAGCAGCACGAGCAGCACCGTCCTCACCCGCGGGACTCTGGTGATCGACACTGAGGCGTGCAAAGGATGTGAGCTCTGCATCGACGCCTGCCCTCCCCGCGTACTGGTGATGACGGAGCTGGCATCCAATACCCGCGGCTACCGCTACCCGGAGCTGCTGGCGGGCTGCATCGCGTGCCAGGCCTGCACCGCAATCTGTCCGGACTTCGTGTTCCAGGTGTATCGCTACGACGAACCGCTGGAGTCCTGACATGGAACTGATGGAGGGTTCGGAAGCGATCGCGGGAGCACTGGTCGCGGCTGGCTGCCGCTTCTTCGCCGGCTACCCGATCACCCCGTTCACCGAGGTGCTCGAACACATGGCGAAACGGCTGCCGGCGGTCGGCGGCGTATGCATGAACGCCGAAAGCGAGCTCGAGGCAGTGGGGATGGTGTGGGGCGCCGCCGCAACCGGCACCATCGCGGCGACCGGATCCACGGGCCAGGGGCTCTCGTTGATGCAGGAATCGCTGTCGGAGATCACGCTTGCCCGGCTACCCCTGGTGGTGCTGAATATGGCGCGAGCGCAAGGCGATTACTGGCAGTCGACCCGAGGCGGGGGTCACGGCGACTACCGCCACCTCGTGCTGGCCCCCTCCGACGTCACCGAGGCTGTTGAACTGGCGTACGAGTCCGTCGCGATGGCCGCCCGGTGGCGTAATCCGGTGCTTGTGTTCGGCGATTACTTCCTGGCCCACACCTACCAGTCGGTCGAGCTGCCCCCGATCCGCCCGCTGGATGCGCTGCCGGACTGGGCCCTTGACGGGTCGAGCGGTGGCAGCGGCAATGCCAAGCTCATCTCCCCGCTGGGGTCGACGAAGCAGCGCGAAGGCGTCGGTTATGACATGTCCGCCCACTACCTCGAAGGCGCGGCCGCGACGGCCGAGATGCTGGCCGGTGAGCCGCCTCGGATCGAGACCGGATGGTGCGACGACGCAGATGTGGTCGTGGTGTCGTTCGGCACCCCGGCCCGCTTCATCCGTGACGCAGTCCGCCAGCTGCGAGCCGAAGGCGAACGGGTGGGATACGCCCGTCCCATCACCCTCGTACCCTTCCCGAGCGAGGCCATTGCCGCCGCGGCACGGGGGTCTCGCACGGTGGCGGTCTACGAGAACAACCAGGGCCAGATGATCGACGATGTACGCCTCGCCGTGCTGGGCGCGGCCCCGGTGACCTTCATCGGTGGGCTCTCGCTGGACAGTTCAGGCTTCGGAATTGCGCCGGATCTTGACGTTTCGCTCCTGAAAGATCGGATCCTTCGTGTAGTGAATGCTTCCCGGGAAGGGGCACCGGCATGACGGATCTGGCCGACGGCGGACCAGCCACTGGCGGTCGGCGGATGCTGCCGGTGATACCGACCGGCCAGCCCCCGGACCGGCCGTCGTCGCTGATCCATGACTTCACGCCGGATCTGATCGATGTAGGAGCCCACCACCTCTGCCCAGGCTGCGGTGAACCGATCGCGATGCGTTCCATCGTCGAGGCAGTGGCCGAGGTGGAGGCCATCAACAAGTCGGTGGCGGTGTTCGGGATCGGCTGCTACACCGCCTTTTCCAACAACCTCGATTGCGAGGTGTTGCAGGCATTGCACGGCCGGGCTCCCTCGCTGGCCACCGGTGTCAAACGCACCAAACCCGACCTGACGGTCCTCACCGTGCAAGGCGACGGCGACATGGTGAACGAGGGTCTGCAGGAGGTGGTCCACGCGGCAGCACGCGGCGAGCAGATCACCTGTTTCATGTTGAACAACGGGGTTTTTGGCGAGACAGGTGGCCACATGACGGCGACCACCGTGCTCGGCCAGCGCACCAAAAACACCCTCGACGGTCGTGACGCCGAGGCCCATGGATATCCGATCCTGATGAGCAACCTGCTCGCCGGGCTCGAAGGCGCCGCGTACGTGGCCCGCGGCGCAGTCAACAGCGCGGTCAACGTCAACCGCACCAAGAAGATGATCCTGCGGGCGCTGCAGGTGCAGCAGGAGCGGCGCGGTTTCTCCTTCGTGGAGATCCTCACGATGTGCCCGACGGGCTGGTTCATCGAGACGACGGAAGCCCCCGGCTACCTTGCTGACCAGCACGCCGCCGTCCACAAGATGGGGGTCTTAAAGGACACAAGTTTGAAAGACACCAGCGTGAAAGAGTCGGTGGCGTGACGGGTCTGACCATCGGGACGGTCTTTCGCAACGCGGCCCGTGCAGTGCCGCACCGGCCCGCTGCGGCCCTCGGCGACGCGGTGCTCACCTTCGCCCGGATCGACCAGCTTGCGGATCAGCTTGTCCGGGCTTTGCAGGCGCGCGGGCTCGGCAAAGGTGACCGCGCGTTGTGCTGGACGGGCACCACTTTGGACGCGGTACCACTCTTTGCGGCACTGGCGCGGATGGGTGCCGTGTACTGCCCACTGCCCGGGGTCCTCGGCACCGAGGAGGCCCATGCGATCGCTCCGCTGGCCGGGCCGGCGCTGCTCGTGGTCGACGCCGAGCATGCCCCTGGCGGCCACGAGGTCGGTGCCACGCACGGCCTGCCCGTCGTCACGCTGACCGACCTGCTCGCCGAAGCGGCTGCCCAACCCCATGGAGAGGTCGAGGACCTTGCCGACGAGCACGACCCTCATGTCATCTTTTTCACCTCGGGCAGCACCGGACGTCCCAAAGGGGTGGTGCTCTCCCACCGGGTCAACTACCTGCGAACCCACCCCGGCTCGCAGTTGGAGCCGCGCGGCCCCATGGTTTGCGTCTACCCCCTTTTCCATATGGGCGCGTGGACCATCTCGCTGCAGCAGTGGCAGGCCCGCGATCTGACCGTGTACGTGCCCAAGCCCGACGGTCCCGCGATTTGCGCCGCGGTCAGGCGGTATGACGCCAGCCGGCTCAACGCCATGCCGGCGCTCTGGCAGCGCGTACTCGGGGCACTTGGCGAAGACACCCTTTCCACCGTTCGCTATGCGGACAGCGGCACGTCGGCGACCCCACCCGAGCTGCTGGCCGCCATCGCAAAAGCCTGTCCTGCCGCCTTTCTGCGGGTCTTCTACGGATCGACTGAGGCCGGCAACGTCGCCTCGCTTACCGGTACTGACGTCTTCACCAAACCGTTCAGCTGCGGGGTGCCGTCGCAGGCCACCGAGACCCGCATCGATGCCGATACCGGTGAGCTGTGCGTCCGCGGCCCCCTGCTGTTTGAGGGTTACTACGGCGATCCCGAGGCCACCAGGGCGGCGCTGCAGGACGGTTGGTATCGCACCGGCGATCAGGCCCGAGTCGATGACGAGGGCTACCTCAGCATCGTGGGCCGGCTGCACGACGTGATCCGGACCGGAGGCGAGTCCGTGGTGCCCACCGAGGTGGAAGCGGCGCTGCAGGGCCTGCCCGGTGCGGTCGAGGTCGCCATCGTCGGATTGCCCGACTCTGCCTGGGGTGAGCTCGTCTGCGCGGTGGTCATCCCGGAGCCGCACGCCTCGCCGCCAAGCCTGGAGGAGGCGCGGGCCTGGTGCTCGGGCCGGCTGGCGGCGTTCAAGCACCCCCGGGCACTACGCGTCGTCGACGCCCTTCCCCGCACCCCGGCGACCGGCCAGCTCCAGCGCCGGGTCCTCGTCGAGGCCCTGATCCAGCGAGAATCCACCGTCCAAACGCAAACCACCGTCCAGCAGGAGGAAAAGTGACCACAGCGACCGTCCCCGGGCTGCCGGTGCCCCAAGACGTCGAACGCGTCGGCAGCAAGCTGCTCTTTGAAAATGAACGGGTGCGCGTGTGGGAGCTGCGCCTCGAGCCCGGGCAGACCGAGGCACTCCACGAACACAAGCTCGACTACGTGATGATCCAGATCGAAGGCGACAAGGTGGCGGGCGAGTTCGAGCCCGATTCGGGTGGCCCGTGGGGCGGCGAAAGCTACGTGGAAGGCGATGTGGCCAACGGGCTGGTCATCTTCGCCGGTCGCGGTGGGCGGGAGCGTGCGCACAACGTCGGAGAGCAGCCTTTTTACGAGATCATTGTTGAGCTGAAGGACTGACCTGCAGCGCTCTCAGCGCGAAATTGGCCAGGTGGGCGGCGTCGGCCTTGCCAGGAGCGGTCCGAGCCAAGAGATGCGTTTCCATCAGTCCGACCGTCGCGCGGTAGATCACGTCCGCGTCGCGGGGCGGGTCAGCACTGACCATGACCCCGCGCGACACGCCGCCCTCGATCACCGTGGTGAGCAGCCCGACCAGGGCGGCTTCGGACCGGGCATGTTCGGCCGGAAATGCCTCCCGCAGCCGCGGCAGCCCCACCAGGAAGGGCCGGGTTCGGGCGGCCGCCTCCGGGTTGGCAGCCTGCGCCAGGATCCCTTCGATCCAAGCCCGCAGTCGCGCAGCCGGAGTGCGCGCCTTGCCGATCCGGTGGCTCAAATAGTCGGCCAGCCGCCGGCGACCGTCGTCCAGTAGCACCAGCAGCAGGTCGTCCTTGGACTGAAAATGGCGATAGAACGCCTGCGTTGACAACCCGGATTCGAGCAGGATGTCACGCACCCGCGGGTCGACGGTTCCCTCCCGAGACACGACCCGGTACGTGGCCTCGACGAGCTGCTCCACCTCCTGGGTGGCAGCAGCAACCTTGGAGGACATGGACCTGGCGACGGCCCGGTCAACCAGCGACCCGCCATCTTGTGGCTCCGCCTTCTCGGCCACTCAACCGCCCACTCGGGCGTCGACCTCGTTGAGCAAGGGCTCCCCAGCCAGGTAGCGCCGCACGTTGTCACGGAAGAGTTCATGCAGGTTCGACCAGAAGCGGTCGGGCGAGGTGGCGCTGTGCGGGGAGATCAGCAGCCGCGGGACATCCCACAGCGGCGACTGCGGGGGCAGCGGCTCCTGCCGCGCAACGTCGATGGCCGCGCCGGCCAGATGCCCGGATCGAAGCGCCTCCCCCAAGGCGGCTTCGTCGACCGCGCTGCCGCGCCCCACATTCACAAACAGCGACTCCGGCTTCATCGCGGCAAAGAACTCCGCATCAAAAAGCCCGATGGTGTCGGTCGTTTCGGGGACGGCGGCCACGATCGCATCGCTGCGCCTCACCAGTTGGCGTAACCCGTCCGGCCCGAAGATCTCGTCAACGTCCGGATCGGAATCGCCGGGCTTGGCCGAGCGCCGCTGCCCGATGACAGAAAGGCCGAGCGCGCGGCCCCTGCGGGCCACCTGACGCCCGATGGCACCCAGGCCCACGACACCGAGGGTGAGCCCGGCGATCTCGCGCCCGTAGGTCGCTTCCCAGCGTCGCTGGGGAGTCAAGGCGTCGATCTCCGGAAGCCGCTTCCACATCTGGAGCAGCCGGGCGGCCACGAACTCGCTGATCGAGACCGCGTTGACTCCGGCTGCCGTCGTGAGTCGCACTCCGGCGTCCGCCAGGCCGGCCGACACCAGCTGGCTGACTCCGGCCCCCATGCCTTGAACCCAGCGCAGGCGCGGGGCGACGGCCGTGATGTCGAACGGCAGATCCTGGGTGAGAACCACCTCCACCCTGCTGAACGCTGCGCGCTGCTGCGGGGTCAGGACGGGGGCGGCGCTGCGCAGATC
Organism: uncultured Actinomycetota bacterium; assembly: GCA_963839015.1. Taxonomy (GTDB): domain Bacteria; phylum Actinomycetota; class Actinomycetes; order Frankiales; family Frankiaceae; genus DATAZK01. Next base: position 548,275 of record CAWITL010000010.1, read on the forward strand.
AGCCGTCGGATCTGCTCCACGGCGGGTCCGCAGCTCGTGCGGATCGACGTAGCGCTCATCGATCACCTCGATCCGCGGATTCAGGGCTGCCAGCGTGGCCAGGTCCGCGGCCAGCATCGAGGGAGGCCGGGTCTCCCACTCAGCGGGATACATCACTCCCACGACGACCGGCAAAGGGGTGGGATCGGACATGGGTGCTCCAGCGGTGAGCTTGAGGAAATCCGGCGACTACTACCGAACAGCATTCTGCGTCAGCGCAACAGGGTTCTGGCTCAGGGGTCGGCTGATCACGGCGAATCAGAGTCGGCCCGACTAGTCCTGGCGCTGGCCCGTCGCCGCATCGTTGAGCCGGCGGGTGAAGGTCCGAGCCGCGAACATGAGCGACGGCTGCAGCCTGGCCACGTCTTCGAATTCGAAGATCTCGATCCCGATCGCCCCCGCGACACTGCCGTTGGGGTCCAGCACGACGACGGCGGCGCCGTTCTCGGGTGCGTTCTCACCCCAGGAAAGGGCGATGCCAGCTCGCCGTACGGCAATGAGCGCCAGCCGCAGCGCGTCCGGCTCGACGATCGTCTGGTCGGTGAAACGCTCAAGGCCCTGGTCGGTCACAGCATCAAAGATGTCGCGCGGGGAGTACGCCAGCAGCGCTTTACCCATGGCACAGGCGTGCAGCGGCATCGGGAGGTCACTGAGGTCGGCGAAGGTGTCAATGCCACCGAAGGATTCCCCCGGGCTCACACCGAGATGGTCCAGCAGCCCCAGATGGACACGCCGCCGCGTTGAGGCGGCCAGATCCGACATCACGGGACGGCCAACCGCGCGCACTCCCCGGGAGTCCGTCGGCGCCCGTCTGTCGCCGGACCGCCGCTCCAGCGAATAGTTGCCGTGCTCACTACGCAGGACCAGTCCCGATGCCACCAGCTCTCGCAGCAGCCGATATGCGGTGGAAAGCGGTAAATCGGTCACGCGGGCGATTTCGGTCAACGAGCGGTAGGGGGAACTGGAGACGACTCCAAGAATGGCCGCGACCTTACTGGTCACCGACTGGGTCATGGTTCGTACGGTGCCGACATATCCGCCCCCGCCCTAGAACCCGTGACAGTCACGCTATTCCCGACATGTCGGCCGGTCCAATGTCAATCAGGCGACCTTGATGCCAAATCAGTATCGACCCGACACGAACAGTGAGGTAAGAACTCGATAGCGAGGCGATTGCGTTCTTGTTCCGGGCTCGTGGCTCCGGGACGGATGCAGTCCTGCATGCAGGCGGTGCCAGGTGGATTTACAACGACTCGCACTGTTCGTGGTGCTCGAGGACGAACGCAATTATGGCCGCGCCGCAGACCGGCTGGGAATGACCCAGCCTTCCCTGACCCGCCACATCCACGCGCTCGAGAAACAGCTGGGCAGTGAACTCTTCGTGAGAACCCGCCCGCTTCAGCTGACGGAGGCGGGCAGGGTGGCACTTCGCCATGCCCGGGTCCTGCTGAGCCTGGCCGAGCGCGCCGAGGCCGACATCCGGGCATCCGGTTCAGGTTCGCCGAACTCACTACGGTGGGGGGTGCCGCCCACCGGTTCGCCGGCGCCCGCACTCCTCATCATGCGCAAACTCCACCAGCACTGGGCTCAGCTGCGCAGCGTCATCAATCCGATGCCCTATTCCGAATGTCTTCAGTCCGTCATCGCCGGAATAATCGACGTCGGAATTCTCACGAGCGCAGCCACGATCAACCCCGAACTCTTCGGTGTCGTTATCGATCGTGACCACCTCGTACTTGCCACCGCTGATGCGCATCGCTACACAGAAAAGGCGGGCGTCATCACGCGCGCCGACTTGGTCGATCAACCGTGGATAGCTCCGACCCCCGGCACGGCGGCTCCCGAGATCCACGCGTTTCTGGAGCCTTTGCTAGCGGGAAAAAAGCCTGCGGTTGTTGAAAGTTCGTTACTGGCCAGCCTTGATCTGGTGGCGGCAGGGATCGGCGTCATGGTGCTGGCGGGCCACGCCGCCGACAGACAAACCGTGCCGGGAGTTACCTACTTACCGCTGGCGGACGCGCCGAGCATCGATATAGCGCTTTTTTGGCGGCATGATCTGGAATTTGCCGACCGGATAATTTCCCCTTTTTTACCGTCATTGCCCGCTGCACCTCCGAGTTGAGCGGAAGAACGTTTCCGCTGGGTGGCAGCGCTAGGGTTACGACAGCTAACTCTGAGTGCAATGTTGATGCCTCGCTGCCTAAACAGGAGGTAGATCGTGGCCGGTAACTCTGCAGATGCGGGAAGATCAGTAACCAGCAAGGTCGTCGCTATTTTGCTGACGTTCAACGATGGGAGCCTGCATTCGCTCAGTGAAATCGCCCGTATAGCCGACTTACCTACCTCGACGGTTCACCGCCTGGTGACCGAGCTCGCGGCATGGGGGCTGCTCGAACGCACCCCGGACGTCCAGTACCGCATCGGAGAGCCGCTGCGCAATATGGGCTCCCAGGCCCTGCAGGCGCCGAGCCTGCAGGAGCGCGGACGACGCGTCATGGAAGACCTGAGCGCGGCAACGGGCAGCCCCGTCCGCCTTGGCGTGCTGCATGGCGGCGCGGTTTCCTTCATCGAAAAACGCTCCGGACATCAGCCGGTGACGCCGGGAACACAACTTCGGCCACTGCCTGCTCACGCCTGTGCCATGGGCAAGGCCCTACTTGCTTTCTCTCCACCCGGTGTGGCTGAGGCAGTGATCGCGCGCGGACTCGTAGCCTGCACCCCCTACACGCTCACTACTGGCGACCGGTTGCGTAAGGCGCTGGCTGCGGTCCGCATCGCCAAGATCGCCGTCTCCAGGTGGGAATTGGCACCGGGCGAATCGTCCGTCGCGGTCCCGGTCTTCTACGGAGGGGGCAACGTCGTAGCTGCCCTCGAACTCTCGGTCCGCGACCTCCGCAACGACCTTCGCTCAGTGCAGGCGGCCCTTCATGTCGCCGGCAGAAGCCTGTCGCGCGAGCTCGTCACCAGCCAGCCATCGCGAGGTCCGACGCAGGGTGATCGGCGGCAGGTTATTCCGGCAGTCCCCGCAGCCGTAATCCCGGCTGCAAGGCCCGGCGAGGTCCGCATCAGCCACGCCGACCGGCGCCAGGTGCAAGTGCGCTGAGCCGTGGGGGGTTCGGCATCTAAAGAACCTGGGTGCCGTACATCTCCCCCAGCGGATCGGCAATCAGCTCGAGCCGGGCCCCGTCGGGGTCGCGGAAGTAGACCGAGACCTCGCTGTGGACCTCGTGGGCGACGCCGGCGCGCTCCAAGTTCCCCACCAACGCGCGCCAGCGCTCAGGCTCGACAGAGATAGCGACATGGTGCAGCCCGCCGAGCACCTCCGCGTATGGCCCAACTTCCAGCCCGGGGAAATCAAAGAAAGCGAGCAGGTTGCCATTGCCGATGTCAAAGAAGAAGTGGGACGAGCCAGGGTAGTCACGGTTTTCGATGAGTTCGGTGAGTGGGAATTCAAGGACGTCCTGGTAGAAGCGCACGGTCCGCTCGACATCGCTGCTAATCAGGGCGGTGTGGTGCAGTCCCCGGGCGGATGAGGACGGACGCCGATCGCCCTCGCGCAAATGGGCGGCTCGGATCCGGTCGCGTTCCGATTGCAGCGCCGCTTGATCAGTGACCATGTCGACTCCTTCGAGGTCTGGCATTCGTGAGCACCGGTGAAACCTGACTGACAGCATGCCCGGCTAGGCTCGTGGCGGAGCCCATGGCGACAACTTCCGAACACCCCGTCCCCACCGCCAGGCCGATGCCCGGCGCCACGGTCGTCTTTTTGCACGGACAACCCGGCGCCGGTTCGGACTGGGACGCGGTCGCGCGAATGCTTCCGGACCGAATTCGCAGCCTGGCGCCCGATCGGCTCGGATACCGGAGCAATCCCCGCCCCGCGGGTGGCTTTGACGCCAACGCGCGCTGGGTGGTGGAGGAGTTGGACGCAGCCGGCCTGGCGGACGCGGTGCTGGTGGGCCACTCCTATGGAGGCGGGGTCGCGCTGGCGGCGGCCGCCTTAGCACCCGAGCGAGTCCGCGGCGTGGTACTGCTGGCCAGCGTCGGACCTGAATGCCTGGACGGGTGGGATCCGATCTTGGCGGCGCCTGTGACCGGACTTATCTGCGCGGTGTCGGCGTGGTGGCTCACACCGTGGTTCGCCCGGCAGCGACTCGCATGGGTGCGCCGGCGCGACCCCGGACCTCTGCTCTCTCATGAGCACCTCAACCTGGAGGCCTGGGGCAACGCGCGCCACGAAAACGGGGCCATGTGGCGGACCTTCCTGATCGAACAACGCGAACTCGTCCACAATCTCCACACTCTCGAGGCGCGGCTCGATCAGACGCAGGTGCCGGCACTCGTCGTGTCAGACCCCGCCGACAAGATGATTCCGGCCGCGACCGCCCGAGCCTTGGCGGCGGCGCTTCCGCAGGCACGCCTGGTGCTCGTGCCCGAAGGTGGTCACCATCTCCCCCGGCGCAACCCGCAGGCCGTCGCAGCTGAGGTGACGCGGTTCATCGATTCGCTGTGACGTCGAGGTCGATGACGAACTCGCCGATGCCATCGCCGTGCTCCCAGGCGCGGCAGTTCACCAGGCGCAGCCGGGTCTCACCGGGTGCCAGCGCCCGGAATGCCAGGTACCGGGACCCGGGTGCACCTCGAAGGTCGGAGGTCGCCTCGAAGCGGTCCTCCGTTGCTTGTAGCCGGTCCGAGTCGAATTCGGCCTGCCACCGGTAGCCGGTCGTCGGGTTCTCCGCAAGCGCGACGACCAGGACGTCACCGACGCTCAGCGTCCGGCGCCCACCGGAATCTTCCTGGGCAAGTTCCACAGGGCGCATTCAACCTGGCTAGAGCCGAACAATCGTGCCATCGTGTGGCCAATGTTCAGCGGCCTGTTGGAAAGCGGTCAGCTCTATCTGAAGTTCGACGAGTCCGGCACCTCGGGCAAGCGACTCGGACGCAATATGTGGCTCGACGGCCGCAGCCTCGGTCACATGATCGAAAACGGCGTCCAGCAGATGAGCCAACCGCTGAAATCCCAGCAATACGAGCGGGTTCTCGCCGTCCTCGACCAGGGATCGATCGGTTCCTGCACGGGTAACGCGGGAACCGGGGCACTGGGCACGCAACCGTTCTACGACAAGGTCGGCAAGCAGGCACTCCCCGCCGCCGGCGATGCCAAGGCGGGCGAGGCCTTCGCCGTCCAGCTCTACACCGACGCCACCGTCGTCGACGGCTATCCCGGCACCTTCCCGAAAGAGGACACCGGCTCGTCGGGCCTTGCCGTCTGCAAGGTGCTGAAAAAGCGCGGCACGATCAAGGGCTACCGCTGGGCCCGCACCCCTTACGGATTCCTCCAGCTGCTGCAACACGGCCCGGTACTGCAGGGCATGCCCTGGTATCAGGCGTTCTTCACCCCTGACAAGCACGGTTTCATCGATGCCGACCCCAACTGGTCCTCCAGCGGACTGGACGGCGGACACGAGATCGAGGCTGTAGGCGTCGAACTCGACACCAAGGACGTGTTCAACAGCGTCATCACCTACGTCAACAGCTGGGGCACCGGCTGGGGAGACGAGGGACGCTTCCGGATGCGACTGCGTACCTACGAAAAGCTTGAGGGAGTCGACCTCAAGCAGTACACGCTCTGACGGTAGGGCAGCCATCCGCGTGAGCTGTCCGGGAGGCGAGCGCCCGACACCCCCGTCTCGCGCTCGATTCGTCGATGGCCTAGCGTCGCAACGCACCCCGCCGGTTGGAGGAAGACATGATCACGAACCGTCCGCCCGCATGGGACAAGGTGGTCGACGTCGTTGTGATGGGCTCAGGAGCCGCCGGTTTGACGGCAGCGACGCTGGCGCATGACGGCGGCGCCGACGTCTTGGTGCTGGAGAAGTCCCAGCAGTTCGGCGGGACCACCGGGGTGTCGGGCGGCATGCCGTGGATCCCCCTCAACCGCCACCTGGCGGACGTCGGCGTCACCGATTCCCGGGAAGAGGCCCTGACCTATCTTCGTCGGCTGACCCTGGACACCGAGCCGGACCCGGCGCTGGTCGAGACCTTCGTCGACACCGCCGCCGAGATGCTCGACTACCTCGAGTCCAAGACCCCGCTGCGGATGACGGCGCCTCCCGGCTTCTCCGACTACTACGCAGATCAGCCTGGTGGGAAGCCGGCCGGCCGCTCGTTGGAGCCGGTGCCCTTCGATGCCCGCACCGAGCTCGGTGAGTGGGCCTCCCGGGTGCGGGTCGGCCCCCATCTGCCCTGGCTGACCATGGAGGAGGGCGGCAAGTTCCTCACCGGCCGCGACCTGCCGGACGTCAATCTCGCCGGGCAACGCGAGCGTGACGACATCCGGGTGCTCGGCGCGGCGCTCGCCGCCTCGCTGGTCAAGGGACTGCTCGACCGCGGAGTCGCCATGCAAGCTGACAGCCCCGTGCGGGAGCTGGTCGTGGTCGACGGGGCCGTTATCGGCGTGCGCGTGAGCCGCAGCGGTAGTGACGAGCTGATCGGCGCCCGTAAGGGAGTCGTCCTCGCCAGCGGCGGCTTCGAGTGGAACGCCGACATGGTGGCCGGCTTCATCGGCCAACCGATCATGCCGCTGAGCCCTCCCCACAATGAGGGCGACGGCCATCGAATCGCCATGGAAGCCGGGGCCAGCCTGGCCAACATGCGCTCGTTCTGGGGCCAGCCCGCCATCCTCGAACCGGACTTCGAGATCGACGGCAGGGCAGTGCCCCAGATGGCCACCCTTCGCAGCATGCCGGGCGTCGTCATCGTGAACCGCCACGGTGAGCGCTTCGTGAACGAGGGCGTCACCTATCAGGACCTGCCCAAGGCGATGCAGACCTATGACCCGGTAGCCGTGGACTACCCCAACCGGGCACCGGTCTGGCTCATCTTCGACCAACGGGTGAAGGACACCTCGGTGGTGCTCCCGACTGTGCTGCCCGGGCAGCCGGCCCCCGAGTGGATCGCCAGCGCTTCCACCCTGGCCGAGCTGGCCGACCAGATCGACCTGCCGGCGGAACAGCTGGAGGCCACGATCGAACGCTGGAACGCCAACGTCGCTGCCGGTGAGGACCCCGATTACCACCGCGGCACCTTCTGGTGGGAGGCCTTCATGACCGGCGGGCCGACGCCGCAGGGATGCCTACGCCCGGTGGCGAAGGCGCCGTTCTACGCCGTCGAGATGCGCAACGGCACCATCGGCACCAGCGGCGGCATGCGGATCGACCCCAGCGCCCGGGTACTCGGCTATGGCCGGGGGGCGATCCCGGGTCTGTACGCGGCGGGCAATGCATCGGCGTGCGTTTTCGGCGGTGCGTATCCAGGCGGCGGCGGCACCATCGGTCCGGCCTTGACCTTCGGCTACATCGCCGGGCGTGCGGTGGCGGCAGAACCTGGTCGCGAGGTCTAGTCCCTACCGGCCTGCTGTTACATCCCCGCCGCGCGAAGGGGAGTTGGGCCCATGCTTTCGGGATCTTCAAGCAGGACCACCGGCACATCCACCGCGCGCGAACGGAGCCACTCCCCGACTGATTTGGCCTGCGGATCAAACCGGGTGGCCGCAGCAACGCCCTCACCCAGCAGCCCTGGAATCTGAAAGAGCACGGCGCGCACGAGTGGCAGCTCCTCCCGCGTGACCTCGAGCGTTCGAGCCTCGGGCAGCAGCTCCTGCAGCCTTTCTGAGGTCAGGTAAGTCGAGAGCCATTCGTAGGCGGCAGCGCTACGCGTATACACGCCCAGCGTGCAGCTACCGCCCTTGTCGCCGCTGCGGGCGCCGGCCAACAGCCCTAGTGGCACGCGACGGTTCACCGCGTCCGCCCCAGGCTTCGTCGCACCGTCAGGTTGTTGGCGCGGATACGCGCCAACCTTCCGCGGTATCGGTTTCAGCGGCGCCACCACGGCCGGTTGCGGCTCAGCCAACCGCACTCCGTCGAGCTCCACGATCTCAGTGACAGCCTCGCGCCGAACCCAGGCGGGCGCGTACACACCGAAGGGTCGGGCGTCGCCCGGCGGAGACGTGACAAAGAAACCCGGGATGCTCGACAGCGTCGCGGCGACGACCTGGTTCGAGAAGGCGCGCCCCACCCGCGCCGGATCCGTGTCCTTGACGGTGAGGTGCAGCAGCGCGCTGGCCTCTTCCTCCGTTTCGGCGTCCGGCCGATCGGTCCTGGCCAACGTGACGGTGACATCGCCAGCCGCGCTCAAAGGCGCGGCGAGGTGGCGACGCAGCAGCTCCGCCTTGCGCTCGATGTCCAGCCCGGCCAGCGGCACCGTCATACTCGTCCGGTAGCCACCGATACGGTTCGTCGCGACCTTCAACCACTCGCCAGAAGGCTCCCCCCGCGCCCCGCGGACGGCCACCCGGTCCGGCCCCTCCTGGGCCAGGGTCACCGTGTCGAAGCGACTCATGACGTCCGGTCCGCCGTACCTGATTCCGGTGCACTCATACAGCAGCTGTTCGGTGACGGTCGCGATGGTCACCCGGCCGCCGGTGCCGGGATGTTTGGTGACGACGCAGCTGCCGTCTTCTGCCACCTCCGCCAAGGGAAAGCCGACGTGGTCCAGCAACGCGAGATTGCCGCCAGGACCATCGAGCAGATCGCCGTACAAGCTGAAATTCCCGCCGGTCGCCTGAGCCCCACACTCCAGCAGGTGACCCGCCACCGTAGCGCCGGCCAAAGCATCCAGAAGATGGCCGGCATCGGCGACCGGCCGCAGCCAGCCGTGGTGCCAGGCCGCCGGCCCGACAACCAGGCTGGCATCCGTCACGCGGCCGGTCACCACGACCTGCGCCCCCGCATCCAGCGCCCGCACGATGCCGGCACAGCCGAGGTAGGCATTCGCCGTCAGTGGGACCGGGCCTGTTGACCCTGTTGACCCTGTTGACCCTGTTGACATGGTCGATGTAGGGCCGACCGGCGGTCCCTCCCCGGCCACAAGCATTCCCGTCGCGGCCAACCCGTCCCAGCTGCCGACGAGATCATCGCCGGCCACCGTCGCGATCGAAACCTTCAGGCCGAGACGCTGACAGATCCCGCGCACTGCGTCGGCCAGGCCAGCCGGGTTGAGCCCGCCAGCATTCGAGACGATCCGGACTCCACGAGCCAGAGCGTCAGCCAGGCATTCTTCGAGCTGCTGCACAAAAGTTCGGGCGTATCCGGCCGCCGGATCCTTGGCCATCTGGCGGCCGAGGATCAGCATGGTGAGCTCGGCCAGATAGTCCCCCGTCAAGACGTCGACGGGTCCGCCGTCCAGCTGCTCGCGCATGGCGCTCAGCCGGTCGCCGTAGAACCCTGAGCAATTGGCGATGACGAGCGGCGCGCTCACTACGCCTGGCCGCGATAGCCGACTGGGATCCACGAAGGATCGCGTTTCTCAGCGAAAGCGGTCATCCCCTCGTGCCCTTCAGCAGAAGCAAAACGCTCCTCGGAGAGCAACGTGAGGCGGGCAAACGCCTCATCCGGTGGCAGCGCACCGATTGTCCGCGAAAGCTGCTTGGTCAAGGCGAGGGCTGTTGGCTCGCCCCGCATCAGCATCACCACGATCTCGCTGACAGCGGCATCGAGCCCACCTTCCCCGACCACCTCGTCGAGCAGCCCGATCTCGCGCGCCCTGACCGCACCGAACACCTCGCCGGTCAGGAAGAGCCGGTGTACCTGCTGCGCGGGCACCCGTCGCAGCACCGGCACTGAGATGACCGCCGGAACAAGACCGAGACGTACCTCGGTGAACGAGAAAGTCGCGTCCGCGGGCGCGACGACGAGGTCGCATGAGGCCATCAACCCGACCCCGCCGGCCCGCACCGGTCCGTTGAGCCGACAGACCACCGGCTGCGGGCACTCCCAGAGCTTGGCGAAGATCGTCGGCAGGGCACTGATCGGCGAGCCGGCTCCGCTCTCCCGCGCCGCCCGCTGCTCCTTCAAGTCGGCTCCAGCGCAGAACGCCGGCCCTTCACCGGTCAGGACGATGACCCGCACCGCTTCACCGGTGATGGCGCCGTCCAGAGCGGCCTCCAGATCCACCAGCAGCTGCCGCGACAGGGCATTGCGATTACGCGGCGAATCCAGAGTGACGGTGGCCACGCCATCGGCGGTCTGCAACTTCACCAGCGAACCAGGTTGCACGACGGATTCCTCCAACAGTCGGGCGCTCTGATGCGCCTGGGGGCAACTAGACGTTGATCAACAGGCTGTTGATCAACGTTAACGTGCCCTTGGGGTGCTCAGTGCGGCAAAGCCCCGTGCACAACCTGACCAGCCTTGAGCACGGTGGTGATGTTGGCGGCGTCAGAGAGGACGGAGATGTCGGCCGACGGGTCGCCTTTGACGATCAAGAGATCGGCGAGCTTGCCCGGCTCGACCGTGCCGAGGTCATGGCCCTTCCTCATCAGCTCGGCGCCGTTGCGGGTGGCCCAGGTGATGACGTCCAGTGGACTGATGCCGGCATCGTCGACGTAGAGCGGGAACTCTCCCCCGTACGCGCCGTGAGGGAAGCCGATGGCCCCGTAGTCATCGCCCAGCACGAAGCGCACCCCGGCCGCCTGCGCCTTGGGCAGCACCGAGTACATGTACTCGAGATCGGCCTTGATCGCGTCGGCCGCAAAACCCAGACCGGATCCCATGAAGCTCAGAAAGTGCTTCGGGAAATAGAGGGATGGGACGACGAAGGCCCCGGTCTCCACGAGCGCGGAGATGATCTCGTCGTCCATCTCGTCGCAGTGGTCGACGATGTCGATCCCAAGTTCGAGGGCCATCATGATGGCCGGCTTGTTGACGAGGTGTGCCCGGATCAGCACCCCCCGACTGTGCGCGGCGTCAATCGCCGCCGCGAGTTCGTCGCGGGTCATCTCGATACGGTCCTTGGGCGCCGTGGTGCCGTGGCCACCCGTGACGAACAGCTTGATGACCCGCGCACCCTTCTTGATCTCGTCGCGAACGCCGAAGCGAAATTCGTCGGCGCCGTTACAGATGCGCACCGAACCTGGGGCGGGCATCTTCCAGTGCCAGGGGACGCCGTCGTTGGAGTGACCGGTCGTCGACAGTTCGCGCGAGGACGGGATGAAGCGCGGTCCGACGATGAGCCCGTCTTCGATCGCCCGGTGCACCCCGGCCTCTACCTCATTCGCACCGCCCGCACCGATGACGCCGGTGAATCCGTGATCCAAAGCCGTTCGCAGGTTCTTGGCCGAGATCAGCGCCTGATACGAGGGTGGGTATTCATTGCCGTACGGCATGTTCGGCTGCGAACCCAGCTCGTGGTAGGTCGAGTGGAAGTGGCATGAGTACATCCCGGGCATCAGGGTCAGGCCTTTGAGATCGACCACTTCTGTCTCGCTCGGGGCGGCGGGGAGTGGGTCGGTGGAGACCGAAGCGATCCGTCCCTCTTCGACAACGACGGTGGCGCCGGACATAGGCGCGGCGTCACCCGTCAGCAGTCTGGCTCCGGTCAGCATGAGCTGTCCCATGGGTTCATCTCCCGGGTCGGCGAAATACGCGGTCAGCATAGGCCCGCGCCACCTCGTCCCCGGTGAGCGCCTCAGAGATCGCGAAGAGACCCCCACGGCCACGACGCTCGAGCCGCGAGAGAAGGTGAGCCTGCAGTTACGCAGCAGGAGGGGAAGTCAGATGCCCGAAGTGAACGTCAGGCCACTGCGCACCGTGCTCTTCGCGCCAGGCGACGATGAGGCCGAGGTGGCCGCCGCCTTGCGCTCCGGCGCGGATTCCGTCGTCATCGATCTGGAGGAGCCGAGCACTCCCTGCACGGAACAGGTGCGCGAGCAGGCCCGCCGGGTCACCCGGGCCGCACTCGACGGGGTCGTGCCGGGTCCGGGAGTGCCGTTGGTGTTCGCCCGAGTGCAGCCACCTTCAACAGGTCAGACCCTCAAGGATCTGCGGGCCGTCATGGGGCCTTCGCTGGCCGGAGTGCTGCTGCCCAAGGTGCTGTCACCCGTCGACGTTCATGGCCTCGATGCGCTCCTCACGTGTCTGGAGGGTGACCTCGGACTTCCATTGCGACGGCTGAGCATCTATCCGATTCTCGAGACGGCGCAGGCCATCAGACTCGCCTACGAGATCGCCACCGCGTCGGATCGGGTCCGCCACATGGGCGGCGCCATCTCCCGATTCGGCGACATCCATCAGGCCGTCGGCTACCGCTGGAGCGCGGAAGGCACCGAGACGCTCTTCCTGCGCTCAAAGGTTCTCATCGACTGCCGGGCCGCCGGCATCCGCTACCCCATCAGTGGAATGTGGGGCGGCGACACCGACGACCTCGACGGCTTGCGGCGGTGGGCCACCCACCTGCGGGACCTCGGCTACTACGGGATGATGATCGGCAATGCCGCTCACATACCGCTGATCCATGAGGTCTTCAGCCCGACCAGGCAGGAGCTGGCCTACTGGTCGGACCTGGACCGGCTGACGACCGAGGCGGAGGCCCGGGGCAGCGGCAAGGTGGTCTACGGAGATCCGAACCAGGGTGAGGGGCATTCCGTGCACATTGCACACGTCGGGTCGGCGCGGCAGAACCTGGAGTGGGCCCGCGATCTCGGCATCCAGCCCTGAGAGTTAAATGCAGCGTGCACACATTGACCTACCTGGCGCTCAACGGGAGCCTGGGCACCGGCTTCAAAGAAAGCTCGCTCGAGCTCGCGCTGAGCCGGCCGCTCGACTTCATCGCCGCCGATTCCGGATCGACTGACGGCGGCCCGTACTATCTGGGCACCGGTGAGTGGATCTGGGCCCGTTCCTCCTATGAACGCGATCTGCGGCTTGGCCTGCTCGGCGCCCACCGCGCGGGAGTGCCGCTGATCATTGGTTCGTGCGGAGGTGGCGGCGGTGACGCCGCCGTCAACGGCTACGTGGAGCTGGTCGAAGAGATCGTGCGTACGGCCGGAATCGGGGTGCGGGTGGCGACCGTGCATTGCGAGCCCGACCGCGACTGGCTGGCTGCCAAATACCGGGCGGGTGACCTGCGGGCCTTGCCGGGGGCTCCAACGATCGATGAGCAGACCTTCGCCCAGCCCGGTCACATCGTGGCGATGGCCGGCGCCGAGCCGATCCAGGAGGCGATCGACGCCGGAGCAGATGTCGTGCTCGCCGGCCGCACCAGCGACGCCGCCCTGTTCGCCGCCATCCCGCTGGCCCGCGGCTATGACGCCGGTCAGGTATGGAACGCCGCGAAGATCATCGAATGCGGATCGGCCGCGGCGGAAAACCGGTCCGGCCAGGACTGCCTGTCCTGCACGTTCGACGATGAGGGCTTCATCCTCGAACCGTTGGATCCAGCGCTGCGCTGCACCCCCCGCAGCGTCGCAGCGCACACCCTCTATGAGACCGCCGACCCCTACCGCCTCATCCAGCCCTCGGGCACCCTGGACGCCCGGGACGCCCGCTACACCGCGCTGGATGACCGCCGGGTCCGCGTCGTCGGGGGCAGCTTCACGCCCGCGAGCGAATACACCGCCAAGCTCGAAGGCGCCGCCGCGGTGGGCTTCCTGTCCTCATTCTGGGGATCGACCCGCGACCCGATCATTCTGGCCCAGCTCGACCCCTGGATCGATTCGATGACCAACCAGATCCGCAGCCGCTTGGCCGGCACCTTCGGCGAAAGTGGATACGACCTGCGCATCACGGTCTACGGGGCGAACGGGACCACCGGTGAACCCACCGCCGCGATCCCGCGGGAAGCCGTGCTCTCCTTCGACGTGCTCGCCGACACCCAGGAGGACGCCTCGGCGATGGCCCGGGCCGCCTACCACGTCGCGTTGCACTGGCCCGTCAAGGAATGGACCGGCTCCATCACCACATTCGCGCACAGCTACAGCCGGCCGGTGGTAGACCGGGGGCCGGTCTACCGCTTCACGCTCAACCACGCACTCGTCCTCGATGAGGCCGAGCGCCGGGCGACCTTTCGGGTCAATCTGCAGGACGTCCGATGACCGCATCCGGGGTGTTCAGCGCAGGGACGGTCAGTAGCGAGGGCCTGGAAGCCGTCCGCCGCTGTTTTCGGCTCATTCGCAGCAAGGACGCGGGACCGTTCATGCTGACGCTGGATCTCTTCTTCGCAGACGCCCGCACCCATCAGGCCTTCCGCACGTCGGAAGTCCTGACGGCGGCAACGATCTCCGAGCTCTACCGGGTCGATCCCGGCGAGGTGGAGATCTTTCATCTCGAGGAGATCGACGCGATGAAGATCAGCTTTCCCCGGCTCGTCCCCAGCGGCGATTTCGGCGACACCGATATCACCGGCGGCCAGCAGTACGCGGTACTCGTCGAGTTCCTTGCCGGACTCGAATACAACACCGGTCGGGACACCGACGACAACGCACACGACTTACTCACCATCAGGAGGAAGCCATGACCTCGACCCTTACGGCAGCCCAGATCCGGCGCGAGATCGGCCATCCGATCGTCGACGCCGACGGGCATTTCATGGAACTCGGACCGATCATGAACGACGAGATCGTGTCCTACCTGGAGGAGACCGGCGGCGCCGGCCTGCGCGACCGATTTCTCAGCAGCCCCCTCGGCATCCTCGACACCGCCGTCTTCCAGGACGACCGCAGCGTCCCCGAAGTCACCGAGGCGTGGCGCTCCATGCCGTCGTGGTGGGGCAACCCGGTCGCTGACAGCCACGATCGGGCCACGGCGCATCTGCCCAAGCTCCTCTACGAGCGCCTCGACGAGTTCGGCATCGACTTCATGCTCGCCTACCCGTCATGGTCCCTCGGCCTCATGGACAACCGAGACGACGAGCTGCGGGCTCCCGTGCTACGGGCCGTAAACCGTTACACCTCAAGGCTTTTCACGCCGCACGCCGACCGGCTGACGTCCGCCGCTCTCATCCCGATGGGCTCACCCGACGAAGCAATCGGCGAGCTGCGTTACGCCGTCGAAGAGCTCGGCTTCAAATCCGCCGTGATCGCCGGTTACGCCCGGCGCGACCTCACCGACGATCCCCGCGACCAGGCCTACCGGCTGGACACGTTCGGCGTTGACAGCGCGTACGACTACGACCCCTTCTGGGCCACCTGTCTCGAACTCGGTGTCAATCCCGTCACGCACAGCAGCCAGCAGCAGCACAAGTCGACCCGCTCCATCACCAACTACTCCTTCAACCACATCGGAGGACTGGCTTCCAACCACTACGAGCTGTGTAAGTCGCTGGTCATGGGAGGCGTCTTTGCCCGCTTCCCGGAGCTTCGCATCGGGTTCCTGGAAGGCGGGGTCGCGTGGGCGGTGAGCCTGCTCGCCGAGATGATCGGCCATTGGGACAAGCGCAACGCCAACGCCATCGGCTCGCTCGATCCGGCACAGCTTGACGTCGACGCGCTCATGCGGACCCTGCAGGAGTACGGGGAACCAGAAGTGCTGAACCGCCTCGCCGGCATTCGGGAGAACTTCTCCCGCACCCCCGGCAGGCCCCGTCAGCTCGATGACTTCGCCGCCACCGGCTTCACCTCAGCCGGCGAGATCATCGACCTCTTCAGCGACCGGATGTTCTTCGGCTGCGAAGCGGACGACCCGCTGGTGGGGTGGGCGTCGGGCACCACCATCAAGCATCGCCCGGTCAGCCTTCGGCCCATCCTGGGCACTGACATCTCGCACTGGGACGCGCCCGTGATGAACGAGGTGATCGTCGAGGCTTTCGAGCTGCTGGAAGACAATGTCATCGACGCGGATGACTTCAAGGCCTTCACGTTCGACAATCCTGTAACGCTCCATCAGTCTGCCAACAAGAACTTCTTCACCGGCACCGTCTGCGAGCAGGCCGCGGCGGCGCTCTGAGCACAGCCGGGGGCAACATATGGCCTTGCAGCACGCCCCACGCGGGTCCGCCTCAGACGAGCCACCGCCGCTGCTGAGCCAGGAGCAGATCTACGCGCTCACCATGCGCGAGCGGCGCGAGCTGGCCCGGCGGCTGCTCGGGTTGGCGCCCGTCATCCAACTGCCCGAACGCGACGCCCGGCGCCGCCGTCGCACCCTGCTGGTGCTCACGGTGAGCTGCGTGGTGCTGGTGCCGTGGGTGATTTTCCTGGGGCTCTCGCTGCCGCGGCACTACGAGACCGGCAACTGGCGGGCGACCTGGGTCGGGTTCGACATCATCCTGATCTTCTCGCTGGGGCTCACGGCCTACCTGGGCTGGCGGCGGCGGCAGCTGGTCATGTTCGCCTCGTTCGCCACCGGCCTCTTGCTGATCTGTGACGCGTGGTTCGACGTCTCGACGGCGGGCGCCGGCACCGACCGGCTGACGGCGATCGCGTCAGCCGTCCTGCTCGAACTTCCGCTGGCCGCCCTGCTGCTGTCGGTGACCTACCGGCTGCTGAAACTGATCGCTGCCCGCCGCCTCGGAGGGTCTTCGGCGCACACGCTGTGGACGCTGCCGGCGCTCATGCAGGACGACTCGGATGAGTATCTCGAAGCGCACTGCAGGCCTTGACCTGTGGCCCGGCGAGCTTCAGCCACGATGCGAGCTCTGCCGATTCCGCGTAGTCCGAGTCGAGCAGGAAGAGTCCGCGGGTGGGGCAGGTGGCACCCAGCTCGACCAGTACCGGTTTGAGCAACAGGTCTGAGGCGAGGGAATGGCGCCAATGGCCGCCGAGCATCACTGGAACCGCCGTCACACCGGCGAGCGCCCCGCCGGAGATTCGATCCAGAAAGAGTTTGAGCAGCCCGGTGTAGGTGGCCTTGTACGTGGGGCTGGCAAAGATCACCAGCTCGCTGGCCTGTACCGCGGCCACCGTCTCCGCCACGACCGGGTCAGCCCAGTCCAGCAGCGCTGGGCCGAGATCCGCCAGGTCGATCACCAGGTCTGGCGCCGCTCCCGACAACCTTTGCGCCACCAGCAAAGCGGCCTCGTACGTACGGGATCGGGGCTTGGGATTACCGACCACCACCGCGACGCTCATCGACGTGCCCATTCCTCGGCGAGCAGCTCGTAGGAGCGAACTCGGTCAGCATGATCGTGGGTGATGGTAGTGATGATCAGCTCGTCAGCTCCGGTCGCATCGCGCAGCTGCTCCAGCTGATCTGCGACCTGTCGCGGCGACCCGACGAACTGGGTGGCCACCCGGTCGGCTACCAGCGCCCGGTCCTCCTCGGTCCAGGGGTGAGCGCGAGCCTCGTCGGGGGTGGGGAAAGAGATCGCGCCTGCGCCACTGCGGATGCTGCGGACCCACAAGCCATAGCCGGTGGCCAGTTCGCGCGCCGAGGCTTCGTCCGGTCCGACCACCACGTCGGCGGAGATGCTCAGGTAGGGAGCGTCAAGTTCGGCGGAGGGCTTGAACGCTGCCCGGTAGCCCTCGGCCGCTTCCAGCACGGTGGCCGGACTGATGTGGTAATTGCCGGCGAACCGCAAGCCGTTCTCGCCGGCGACGACCGCGCTCACTCCCCCGCTGCTGCCGAGGATCCAGACCTCGACGGCAGCGCCCTCACCGGGGATCACATGCGCCTCGATCCCCTCAGGGCTGCGGTAAGTGCCCGCCAGCAGCGCCAAAATGTCCGCCACCTGCTCCTCGTAGTCCTGGGATTTGGCGTTCGGAAGATGAAGCAGCTTCTTCTGCATGGCGAACCGCGGCGATCCCAGCAGCCCGTCGGGCCTGAACTTGGCCGGGATCTTGAGCCCGTTCGGAGCCTTGCCCTCGACGACGACCGAGGCTCCGATCACCTCGGGCTGCCGGAAACCCTCCGGGGGGCGACCGGCTGCGCGACCAAGACCGAGATCGAGACGTCCGGGGTGCAGGGCGTCGATCAAGCCGAATTCCTCGACGGTCGACAACGCCGTGCGATGACCCAGCTGCACCGCACCCGAACCAATCCTGATGGTGCTCGTCGCCGCTGCAGTGAGGGCCAGCACGACGGCCGGCGAGGTGCCCGCGACCCCCGGGTTGAGGTGATGCTCGGCGAACCAGTAGCGGGCATAGCCGAAGCTCTCGGCGCGGCGGGCGAGATCGATGCTGTTGGCCAGCGCTTGCGAAGCTGACGAACCGGACGAGATGGGGACCAGATCGAGTACGGCTAGGGGTGTCTGGGACATTCCGGCGCCTTCCCGTCGGGCATCTGGAGGCCCAGATGCTCGCGCAGCGTGGTGCCTTCGTAATCGGCCCGAAAGACGCCACGCTCCTGCAGCAACGGAACGACCGTATCGGCGAATTCGTCCAGTCCGTCCGGCGTGATGTGCGGAACGAGAATGAAGCCGTCGCTGGCGTCGCCCTGCACGAAGTGATTGATGGTCTCCGCGACGGTCGCGGGCGTCCCGATGAACGCCTGCCTGCCGGTGACCTCCACGATCAGCTCCCGGATCGATAGCTTCTCGGCGGCGGCACGTTCGCGCCATTCGTTGGCGGTCGCCAGCGGATCGCGATACATCCGCACGCTGGCCCGCCCCTTGGCGACGGTGTGCTCCCCCAGGTCGGGATCGATGGCGGGCAGTGGGCCGTCCGGGTCGTAGCCGGACAGGTCACGGTTCCAGAGCTGCTCCAGGAAGTTGATCGCAGTCTGACCACTGACCTGCTGCATCCGTACCTGATGCGCGATCTCCTGCGCCTCCGCGTCGGTCTCCCCGAGCACGAAGGTCGCCGCCGGCAGGATCAGCAGCTGATCATGGGTGCGGCCGTAACGGGCCAGCCGGCCCTTGACGTCGGCGTAGAACTGCTTGCCGGCATCCAATGTGCTGTAACGACTGAAGATGGCATCAGCTGAGGAGGCCGCGAAGTTTCGGCCTTCATCGGAATCCCCGGCTTGGAAAATGACCGGCCGACCCTGCGGACTGCGCGGCACGTTGAACTGCCCGGCAATGTCAAAGTGGTCGTCGCGGTGAGCGAAGGACCCCACATCAGGTCTGCTGATGAAGGTCCCCGACTCTTTGTCGGCCACGACCTCGTCGCCCTGCCAGGAGTCGAAGAGCTCCCAGGTCGTCCGCATGAACTGCTCGGCCCGGGCGTAGCGCTGATCCTGGGCGAGAAATCCGCCGCGGCGGAAGTTCTCGCCGGTGAAGGCATCCCAGGAGGTGACCACGTTCCAGGCCGAGCGCCCGGCCGACAGGTGATCGAGACTGGCGAATTGACGCGCCACCTCGTAGGGCTCGTTGAACGTGGAATTGATCGTCCCGGTGAGGCCGATCCGATCGGTGACGGCGGCGAGCGCGGCCAGCACGGTGAAGGTGTCAGGCCGGCCGACGACGTCGAGGTCGTAGATCTTGCCGCCCTGCTCACGCAGCCGGAGGCCCTCTGCCAAGAACAGGAAGTCGAATTTCGCCCGCTCCGCCGTCTGCGCGAAGTGGACGAAGGAACTGAACTCGATGTGGCTACCGGCCTGCGGGTCGCTCCAGACGGTCGTGTTGTTGACACCGGGAAAGTGGGCAGCCAGATGGACCTGCTTGCGATCCGCGGTCATGAGGCCAGGCTCCGCGTTGCGTAACGGCTGGCGGGACGCGTCATGCCCAGCAGACCGCGCAGGGTCGCGGCCTCGTACTCACGCCGGAACGCCCCACGACGCTGCAGTTCAGGCACCAGCTTTCGGCTGATGGACTCGAGATCATGCGGGATCGCTGCCGGACGGAGCCGGAAACCGGACAAGCCCGCCCGCTGCCAGTCCAGCAGCAGATCCGCCAGCTGAGCCGGCGTTCCGGTGAAGACGTGGGCATCGCTGCGCAGCGGGAATTCCGCCAAGGCATCCAGGCGCTCCTTGCGCGCGGCCGCAGCCTCTGCCGTGTCATCGAGAAAGACCACCAGGTCGGCAAAGACGTGGACGGTGGCATCCGCCCGGCCGGCGGCCTCCTGCTCCCCCCGGATCTCGGTGACGATGCGCTCGGCGTCAGCAGGGTCGGTCGGCGTCACGAACCCGAGGTCCGCCGACCGCGCCACCAGCTGATACGGAATGCTCTGATGCGCCAGAGCGCTCACCAGCGGCTGACCCTGCGGCGGGCGTGGCGTGATCGAAGGCCCTTTCACCGAGAAGCGGGCGCCCTCGAAATCGATGTAGTGCAGCTTGTCGCGATCCACGAAGCGACCGGTGGCGACGTCACGGATCTCGGCGTCGTCCTCCCAGCTGTCCCAGAGCCGGCGCATGACCTCCACGTAGTCGGCCGCCTCGTCGAACAGGGATTGGGTGCCTGCGGGGGCACCCGCCGCCAGTTCGGGCCGTCTTCCAAAGAGCTCGTTCTCGTAAGGCAGCGCCGAGACCTTCACCCGGACCCCCGCCCGACCCGTGCTGACGTAGTCCAGGGTCGCGATCGCCTTGGAGAGATGAAACGGCTCGGTGTGCGTGACGATGGCCGTCGGGATCAACCCGATGTTGCGTGTCAGCGGAGCCACTCGGGCGGCGATGAGCACCGCGTCGAGCCGGCCGCGTACCTCATCCGTGCGCCCGTCCAAGCGGCGAAACCGCGATGACTGCAGGCCGAGCGAATCCTCGATCGTGACGAAGTCAAGGAGTCCGTGCTGCGCCTCGGTGACCAGATCCACCCAGTAGCCGGCGGCGAACAGCTCAGAACTGCGCGCCGCCGGCTCACGCCAGGCGGCCGGATGCCAGCCCGCGCCCTCGAGCGCTACCGACAGATGCAGCGACGGGGGGCTAGACGAGGGCACCAGCCAGCTCCTCACGGGCAGCGATAAAGCGGGCGGCTGTCGCCTGGCCCACGCTTGATGGTGTACGGGCCGAAGCGTTCGACGTCAGCGGGGCTGGCGTGGGCGGGCAGGTCGCTCACAGGCCGCTCCTCCTCGGTGGATCCTGCTGGTCGGGTCAGTCTCTACGACAACCCACCATCGTTCTCCACCATTCCGCTAGAGATTCATCAAAAGTAGCAGCGACTTCCACCCTCGGAACGGGGCACAACAGGCACTTCGGGTCACTTTGCGTAGTTCGGATTGGGCCTTTTGGCGTAATCCGACCGCAGATCGTCACAATCGGGCCTTCCCGAACGTTTGATGGATGCCAAGGATCTGCGTGATGCGCCGCGAGCGCGAACGCGTGCCGGGCTCGGATTCACAAGGGGAAGCATGCCGTCAGCAGTACCAGGACATCGCTCGTCGCCGGTCCTGTTCGTCCGCAAGTTTCTGGCGAGTCTGATGGCTTTCGCCCTGTGCCTCGCCGGTCTGGCCGGTGTGGTCCTGGTCGCCCCCGCGGCGAGTGCGGACACCGCTCCCCCTGACCCCACGACTCCCACCACCGTGAGCGCCGACGCCTTGCCGACGGTTCAGGTCAATGGCGTCGTCTGGTCGCAGGCCACCGTGGGCAACACCGTCTATGCCACCGGCGGCTTCACATCGGCCCGCCCAGCTGGCTCGGCGCTCGGCACGAACGAGACCGCCCGCGGCAACCTGCTGGCGTACGACATCACGACCGGCAACCTCATCACCACCTTCAACCATGGCCTCAATGCCCCCGGCATGGTGGCGGCCGTCTCCCCCGACGGCACCCGGCTTTACATCGGCGGCGATTTCACCACTGTCGGCGGCACCGGCGGTGGCACCCGCAATCACATCGCGGAGTTCAACACCGCGACGGGCGCGCTGATCGCGACCTTCGCCCCGGACGTCAATGGTCGCGTCAAGGCGATCGCGGCGACGAATACCACCGTCTACTTCGGCGGCACCTTCACGACGGTCAACGGCGTGGCGCGGGGCAACTTGGCCGCGGTGTCGGCCGCCGACGGCTCGTTGCTCAGCTGGGCTCCCACCGCCGACGACAACGTCGTCGCGGCCATGGTGCTCGCGCCTGACGGGAGCAAGGTCATCGTTGGCGGCCAGTTCTCCACCCTGAACCACGTGGCCGCGCTCGGACTCGGGGCGCTCGACCCGATCACCGGGGCCACCGTGGCGTGGGCTGCGAATCAGAAGGTCCACGACTCCGGCGCGAACGCCGGGATCACCAGCCTGACCACTGACGGCAAGCAGGTGTACGGCACCGGCTTCGTCTTCGGTGCGGGCGGCAACCTCGAGGGCATCTTCGCCGCCGACCCCGACACCGGCAACCTCAACTGGATCGACGACTGCCACGGCGACAACTACGACACCTTCGCCTCCGGTCCCGTCATCTACACCGTGAGCCACTCACACTTCTGCGGTGACATCGGCGCCTTCCCGCAGACGAACCCCTGGACCTTCGAGCGGGCCACCGCCTTCACGACCGCGCCGACCGGCACCGTCGGGCACAACCCTTACGGCGGCTACACCGACTGGTTCGGCAACCCGGCTCCGACACAGTTGGACTGGTACCCGACGCTGACCACCGGTACTTACACCGGACAGTCCCAGGCCGCCTGGTCGGTCACCGGCAACTCGAGCTATATCGCGCTGGGCGGCGAATTCCCCACCGTCAACAGCACACCGCAGCAGGGTCTGGTGCGCTTCGCGATCAAGACGATCGCGCCGAACAAGGTGGGACCGCACCCGTTTGCGACCCTCACCCCGAACGTCACCTCGCTGACCAGCGGGACGGCCCGGGTCGGCTGGCAAACCACCTACGACCAGGACAACGAAGCGCTGACCTACAAGGTCGTTCGTGACGGCAACACCGCGAGCCCGGTCTACACCACGACGGTCAACAGCAAGTTCTGGGACCGCCCGACCATCGGCTTCACTGATAACGGGCTGGTGCCGGGCAGCACCCACACTTATCGCGTCTACGCCTACGACCCCTTTGGCAATTCCAACAGCGGCTCATCGGTGCCAGTCACCATCGGATCCGCGGCCAAGAGCGCATATGCCAACGATGTGACCGCCGCCGGGGCCACGAACTACTGGCGGCTGGGCGAGGCATCGGGCACCACCGGCTACGACTCCGCCAATTTCAACGACCTCGTCGAGCAGAGCGGTGTCGGCCACGGTGCCGCCGGCGCCATCACGGGTGACCCCAACACCGCGTCCACGTTCGACGGCACGACCAACGGATCCGCCGCCTCCACCACCGCGATCCCCGGTCCCAACACGTTCTCGGAAGAGGCCTGGTTCAAGACCACGAGCACTTCCGGCGGCAAGGTGATCGGCTTCGGTGACACCGCGACCGGCACCAGCTCCAACTACGACCGGCAGGTCTACCTCGACAACAGCGGACACGTGATCTTCGGTGTCTACACCGGCGCCACTCAGACACTGGCCACCAGCGGCAAGTACAACGACGGAAACTGGCACCAGGTCGTGGCCAGCCTGTCGCCGGCCGGCATGGCGCTTTATGTCGATGGCGCCAAGATCGGGCAGAACGCATCGGTGACAGCCGGCCAGGCATACACCGGCTACTGGCGGATCGGCGGCGACAACCTCAGCGGTTGGCCGTCGCAGCCGGCCAGCAACTTCCTGAACGCGACCATCGACGAGGCGGCGATTTACCCCGCCGCGCTCACCGCCGCCCAGGTCACCCAGCAGTACCAGGACGCTGTGTCGCCGCCGACCAATCAGCCGCCGGTGGCCTCCTTCACCTCGAACTGCAGCGGCCTGTCGTGCTCATTCGACGCGAGTGCCTCTTCCGATCCCAGTGGGACGATCACCGGCTACGCCTGGACCTTCGGTGACGGCGCCACAGCTACCGGTGCCACGGCGAGCCACACTTACGCGAGCGCCGGCCAGCAGACCGTCACGCTGACAGTGACCGACACCAACAGCCTGACCAATTCGGTGAGCCACCAGGTCTCGCCGACGACCGGGGCATTGGCGTCGGATGCGTTCAACCGCAGCGTGACGGGCGGGCTCGGTACCGCTGACACCGGTGGTCCGTGGACCACCATCGGCACCGCCAGCCGGCTGTCCGTCACGCCAGGGGCGGCATCCTTCAGCATGCCGGCTGCCGGCCAGGACGCCGCCGCATACCTGCCCGGCGTGTCCACCACCAGCGCCGAGACCGACGTCACGCTGTCCAGCAACAAGCTCGGCACCGGCGGAGGCAGCTACCTCTACGTGGCCGGCCGGCGCATCTCGGCCAACAACGAGTACCACGCCCGCATCCAGATCGTTGGCTCGGCAGTCACCATCTCGCTGTCACGCCTCACCGGCTCCGCGACCGACGTCGCCATCGGCAGCGCCCTCAAAATCGCCGGACTCACCTACACGCCCGGCATGAAGCTCAAAGTCCGGTTCCAGGTCTTCGGCACCAACCCGACCAGCCTCAACCTCAAGGTCTGGAACGCCGCCCAACCCGAACCAGCCAGCTGGCAAATCACCGCCACCGACACCACGGCAGCGCTCCAAGCCAATGGCAGCGTCGCACTGCGGTCCTACCTGTCGGGCTCGGCGACCAACGCCCCCGTGGTCACCCAGGCCAGCGCGTTCTCAGTGCTTCCGCAGGGTGCGAACCAACCGCCCAACGCGCTTTTCACCTCCAGCTGCACGGGATTGACATGCACGTTCAACGGCTCTTCGTCCTCCGATGCGAGCGGCTCCATCACCAGTTACGCCTGGACCTTCGGTGACGGCGCGACAGCCACCGGCGCCACGACGAGCCACACTTACGCGGCCTCGGGCAGCCAGAGCGTCACGCTGACCGTCACCGACACCAACAACCTGACCGATTCGGTCACCAACCCCGTATCGGTGACCAGTGGTCCCGTGGTGCTGGCGGCCGACGCCTTCAACCGCACCGTGGCGGGCGGGCTCGGCACCGCTGACACCGGCGGTCCGTGGACCAGCATCGGAACGGCCAGCCGGCTGTCCGTCGCACCTGGCGCGGCGTCACTGCAGATGCCGGCCGCCGGGCAGGATGCCGCGGCGTACCTGCCTGGGGTCTCCAGCACGAACGCGGAAACAGACGTGACCCTGACGACTGACAAGGTCGGCACCGGCGGAGGCATCTACCTCTACGTGGCCGGCCGGCGCATCTCGGCCAACAACGAGTACCACGCCCGGATTCAAATCGTTGGCTCCGCGGTCACCATCTCGCTGTCACGGCTCACCGGCTCCGCGACCGACGTCGCCATCGGCAGCGCCCTCAAAATCGCCGGACTCACCTACACGCCGGGGATGCAACTGAAGGTCCGCTTCCAGGTGTACGGCACCAACCCGACCACCCTGAACCTCAAGGTGTGGAACGCCGCCCAACCGGAACCAGCCAGCTGGCAAATCACCGCCACCGACAGCACGGCCGGACTTCAGGTCAACGGCAGCGTGTCGGTGCGGTCCTACCTGTCGGGTTCGGCGACCAATGCGCCGGTGGTCACCAAGGTCAGCGCGTTCTCAGCGGTGCCGGCCGTCTGAGGAAGCCGGTAGCGGCCGCTAGGCTAGCGCCCGCTGCGCACGAAAGCGCCGGACGGGATGTCAAAGCTCTTGCGAATGCCAGCCTGGACACCCTCGACAGATTCGGCCGCATCGACCGTCGCGACGAATTCCTTGCGCTGAAAGATCTCGATGAGGGGCCGTGTCTCACCGTGGTAGGCGGCCAGCCGCACGGCGAGCGCCTCGGGGTTGTCGTCCGCGCGGGCGACCAGCGTGCCGCCGCAGACGTCGCAGGTGTCCTCCCGCTGTGGCCGGTGCGCGATCAGGTTGTAGTCCAGCCCGCACTGCGCGCACAGCCGGCGCGCGAGCACCCGGCGATGGACCTCTTCGTCGTCGAGGTGCAGGTTGATGACGCCGTTGATGTCGTAGCTCTCGAGGAAAAATTCCGCCTGCCGGGCGTTGCGCGGAAAGCCGTCGATGATGAAGCCGTAATTCCAGTCGTGCTCGGCCAATCGATTGCGAACCACGGCTTCCACCAGATCGTCGCTGACCAGGTGGCCGCTGGCGATGGTCCGCTTGACCTGCGCGCCGATCTTCGTGTGGTGCTGGACATTCCACCGGAAGATGTCACCCACGCTGATGTGTTCGAGTTCGAGGTCTTCCGCGAGGATCTTGGCCTGGGTCCCCTTTCCGCTGCCCTGGATCCCCATGATGATGAACTTGTGCACCGCTACTGCACCGCGTATTTCTTCGGGATCCAGCTCTGGGAATCCACCGGTGGTCGCTCGTATTCGCGATGCTGGCGGGGCGGCAGTTCGATCGCCGCGTGCGGCACTTCCTCGTGTGGAATCGTCTCCAGCAGATGGCTGATGACGTTAAGCCGGGCAGCCTTCTTGTCGTTGGCGTCAACGACGTGCCAGGGAGCTTCCTTGATGTCGGTGTAGGAGAACATCTCGTCCTTGGCCTCGGCGTAATCGACCCAGCGGGCGCGCGCCTCGAGGTCCATCGGGCTGAGCTTCCAGCGCTTTCCGGGGTTGTTGATGCGTTCGGTGAAGCGCCGCTCCTGCTCCTCGTCACTGAGCGAGAGCCAGTACTTGATAAGGATGATCCCTGAGCGGACGATGGCCCGTTCGATCTGGGGGCAGGTGCGGAAGAACTCGGCATGCTCCTCTGCCGAGCAGAAATCCATCACCCGCTCGACGCCCGCGCGGTTGTACCAGCTGCGGTCAAAGAGCACGATCTCGCCGGCTGCGGGAAGGTGGGAGATGTAGCGCTGGAAATACCACTGGCTGCGCTCACGCTCGGTCGGGGTACCAAGGGCAACCACCCGGCAGTAGCGCGCATTGAGCCGCTCCATGATCCGCTTGATCGTGCCGCCCTTGCCGGCGGTGTCACGACCCTCGAAGATCACCATCACCCGCAGGCCCTCGTGGACGACCCACTCCTGCATCCGCACGAGGTCGGTCTGGAGACGCTCCAGCTCCTTCTCGTACTCCTTCTTGGAGACCACCTTCGTCTCGGCGCCACCGTCGGAGGCGACGGGAGCCTTCACCTCGTGGAGCTTGGTGGCGTGTTTGGGCTCGTGCTTGTGGCCGCCGGACGGGTGCGCGCTCGCAGTCTTTGCCATGATCAAGAAGCCTAAGCTTGAGGGTGACTAGCCAGATTCCGAGCGTATTACGGTCGTGTATCGGCTCATGGACCGCCTCCGCCGGCTGTCGGGATCCGGACACCCGCTGGGCGCCGGGTGGCCTGCCCGGAAGCATCGATGGGGCGGCCGGCCGTGACCCCGCCCGCCGCGCCAAAGCACCCAACGCCCATAGTAAGCAGTGTCAAAGCAGCCTCAGACCGCCGTCATAGCGGCGTCACGTACGCACCGCTGATCCCGCCGTCGACCAGGAACGACGACGCGGTGATGAATGAGGAATCGTCGGAGGCGAGAAAGGCGACGGCGGCAGCGATCTCCTCGGGTTCGGCAAAGCGCCCCAGTGGCACGTGGACGAGGCGCCGGGCAGCCCGCTCAGGGTCCTTGGCGAACAGCTCTTTGAGCATCGGCGTATTCACCGGACCTGGGCAGAGCGCATTGACCCGAATGCCTTGCCGGGCGAATTGCACCCCCAGCTCCCGGCTCAGCGCCAGGACCCCTCCCTTGCTGGCGGTGTAGGAGATCTGCGACGTGGCCGACCCGAGCACCGCCACGAAGGAGGCGGTATTGATGATCGACCCGCCGCCCGAGGCCAGCATGTGCTCGATGGCGTATTTGCTGCACAGGTAGACCGAGGTCAGGTTGACCTCCTGAACCCGGCGCCACGCCTCGAGTCCGGTGGTCAGGATGGAGTCGTCCTCGGGCGGCGAGATGCCGGCGTTGTTGAAGGCGACGTCGAGGCCTCCGAACTTTTCCACCGTGGTCGCGAACAGCGCCCGCACTTGCTCCTGCGAGGTCACGTCGACCGCGATGAACTCACCGCCGACCTCCGTAGCCGCCGCCCTTCCCGTCGCTTCATCGAGGTCGGCGCACACCAGCGTGGCCCCCTCCTCGGCGAAGCGGCGGACGGTCGCCAATCCGATGCCGCTACCGGCACCAGTGACGACGGCGACCTTGCCGGACAACCGTCCGGACCCTGCTGGCATGAGTGCGCTCCCTTGAGGATGAGTACATGGAGTTTCAGTGACCGGATCTAAAGACTGCTGATGAAGACGTTCTTGGTCTCGGTGAAGGCGAGCGGGGCGTCGGGTCCGAGTTCGCGGCCAAGGCCCGAAGACTTGAACCCGCCGAACGGCGTCCAGTAGCGCACCGAAGAGTGCGAGTTGACCGACAGGTTTCCCGATTCGATACCGCGACTCACGCGAAGGGCCCGTCCGACGTCGCCGGTCCAGATCGATCCCGACAGCCCGTACTCCGTGTCGTTGGCGATCCGGATCGCTTCGGCTTCGTCGTCGAAACGCATCACGGCGAGCACCGGACCGAAGATCTCCTCGTGCATGACGCGATCCTGCGGATCAGTGGGGGCCAGGACGGTGGGGGGAAACCAGAAACCGGGGCCGTGCGGGGTCTCACCGCGAAAGGCCACCTCGGAATCACCGGTGACGTAGGAGGCGACGTGGTCGCGCTGGCCGGCGCTGATCAGCGGTCCCATCTCGGTCGTCTCCAGGGCGGGATCACCGACGACGATGCTGCGCACCGCCCTTTCCAGGCCTTCCATGAATTCGTCGTACGCCGACCGTTCAACAAGGATCCGCGAGCGGGCGCAGCAATCCTGACCGGAATTGTCGAACGCGGCTGACGGTGCAGTGGCTGCCGCCTTGGCGATGTCAGCGTCGGCAAAGATGACGTTCGCGCTCTTGCCGCCCAGCTCCAGCGTCACCGGCTTGAGCCGTTCCGCGCACCCGGCGCCGACCCGCCGTCCAACCTCTGTCGAACCGGTGAACACCACTTTGGCGACGTGGGGAGAGGTGACGAAGCGGTCGCCGATCACGCGACCCTTTCCCGGCAGCACCTGAAAGACGTTCTCGGGCAGGCCTGCCTCCAGGGCAAGTTCGGCGAGGCGCAACGCGGTCAGCGGGGTCAGCTCGGCGGGCTTCAGCACGACCGTGTTGCCCGCCGCCAGGGCAGGGGCGAATCCCCAGGAAGCAATGGGCATCGGGAAGTTCCAGGGCACGATCACCCCGACCACGCCGAGCGGCTCGTGAAACGTCACGTTGATGCCGTCGGCGACCGGAATCTGCTGGCCGATCAGGCGCTCCGGTGTCCCGGAGTAGTAGGCGATCACGTCACGCGCGTTACCGGCCTCCCAGCGGGCGTTGCCGATGGTGTGACCGGCGTTGGTGACCTCGAGGCGCGCCAGGTTTTCCAGATCGCCGTCGACGGCCTCGGCGAAGCGCCGCAGGAGCCGCGCCCGATCTCCGGGACTGACCTGCCGCCACGATGGGAAGGCGCGGCGGGAACGTTCGATGGCCGCGTCGGTCGCCGCCGCGTCGTAGGCCTCGACCGTCGCGACGACCCGCTCGGTGACAGGACTGATGACGCTGAAAACGCCGGCGGCATCGGATGCGGTACTGGTGCTCATGGCTTTTGCCGTCCTTACATGCGTTCGAAGCTGCGGATGCGTTCCCAGTCGGTGACCGCGGCTTCGAAGGCCTGCAGTTCCACCCGGGCGGCATTGGCGTAATGGTCGACGACCTCATCGCCGAAGAATTCGCGGGCCAGCGCACTCGACTCCAGCAGCGCGGATGCTTCCCGCAGCGAGGAAGGCACCCGCTCGGCGTCTGCGGTGTAGGCGTTGCCGGCGTACGGCTCCTCGAGAGTGAGCTCGTGATCAATGCCGTGCAGGCCGGCCGCGATCATCGCGGCGACCGCCAGGTAGGGATTCACGTCGCCGCCCGGCACCCGGTTCTCAAAGCGCAGCCCCGGGCCGTGCCCGACGACGCGCAGCGAGCAGGTGCGGTTGTCCAGGCCCCACTTGACCGCGGTCGGCGCGAACGTGTCGGGCTGATAGCGCTTGTAGGAATTGATGTTTGGAGCGAAGAAGTAGGTCAGCTCGCGCAACGCGGCCTGCTGTCCGGCCAGGAAGTGCTCGAAGAGGGTCGAGAAGCCGTGCGGCCGGTCACCGGCGAAGATGGGCTCACCCTCGGGCGTCCGTAGCGAGAGGTGAATATGGCAGGAATTGCCTTCACGCTCGTTGTACTTCGCCATGAAGGTCAAAGCCGATCCCTGCTGGGCAGCGATCTCCTTGGCGCCGTTCTTGTAGATCACGTGGTTGTCGCAGGTATCCAGCGCCCTGGTGTATTTGAAGGCGATCTCGTGCTGGCCGGGATTGCATTCGCCTTTCGCCGACTCCACCGGCATGCCGGCCCCGCGCATTCCCAGCCGGATCGCCCGCAGCAGCGGCTCCACGCGGCTCGTGCCCAGGATCGAATAGTCGATGTTGTATTGATTCGAGGGCGTGAGGTCGTAGTAGCGCTTGGACCACGCCGCCTCATAGCTGTCGTCGAAGGCGATGAATTCTAGCTCGGTGCCCACCATCGCTTCCCACCCACGTTCGGCCAGCCGGGCGAGCTGCGCCTGCAGGATCTGGCGGGGTGATTGGACTACGGGGGCGCCGTCCAGCCACTGGACGTCGGCGAGCAGAAACGCGGTGCCGGGCTGCCATGGGATACGCCGCAGGGTTCCGAAGTCCGGCGCCATCACCAGGTCGCCGTAGCCACGCTCCCAGGAGGACATCTCATACCCGCCGACGGTGTTCATCTCGATGTCGACGGCCAGCAGGTAGTTGCACCCCTCGGTGCCGTGCGCGACGACATCGTTCAGGAAATACTCCGCATCAAAGCGCTTGCCCTGCAGGCGTCCCTGCACGTCGACGATCGCCAGGATGACGGTGTCGACCGCTCCAGAGGCGATGTCGGTACGCAACTCGTTCAGGCTCAGTGGTCCGGGAGGCATGTCCTGGTCTTCCTTCCGATGGGAGGCGGCGATCGTCGGGTGTTCAGCTGAGCAACCCGCGTAGCAGGGCCGCCGTGCCGTCTACGTGCTCTTCCATCGCTGCCCGGGCTTCCTCGGGCTGCCCGGCCAGCACTCCGGCCACGATCGCTGCGTGCTGACGGTCGGAGTGGGTGATGTTCGTGTGCAGGACGGGGATGGCCCGCAGCAGCTCGGTCAGCCGCATCTGGACGTCTGCGACGACGGCGACGACGGAAGCGCTGCCACCCGCAGCCGCGATGGCCATGTGCAGCCGGCAGTCAGCGAGCCGGCGGTCCTGGGCGCCGCATTCGCCCGCCTCTCGCAAGCACCGGTGCAGCGTCGCCCGGTCGGCGGCCGAGAGGGTGCGCGACGCTGCCAACCCGGCAGCCCCCGGCTCGACGATCCGGCGCAGTTCGAGCGTGTCGTTGAGGGACGGGGTGGCGGCCTCATCAGTCACCTCAGCGGCCCAGGGGCGCAGCGCCGTGGACGAGATCACGAAAGTGCCACCGCCCCGCCCGCGGCGCGATTCGAGCAGGCCCGCCGTCTTCAGCGCCTTCAACGCCTCGCGCAGGGTGACCCGTGAGACGCCAAACGTCTCGGCCAGCTCACGCTCGGGCGGCAGCTGGTCGCCGCCGGCCAGCACACCAAGCCGGATCCCTTGCGCGAGCCGTTCGACGGTCACCTCGAACGCGTTGCGCACCGGGACCGGGGAGAAGACGGTGCGTGCCCACAGCGCCTCGACGTTGCCCGCGCTCATCGGATCGCCGCCTGCCCCTGGTGTTCGCTTCGCTCAGCTCTCCAAGCGGCGCAGGCCGACACGAAGCCGCGAAAGAGTGGCTGGCCGTCGTAGACCTCAGGGTGCCACTGCACCGCGGTGGCCCAGGAGGGGCCGACCACTTCGAATGCCTCGAGGGTGCCGTCGTCGGCCCACCCGGTGGGGGTCGCCGTAGCCGGTAGCTGATCCACGGCCTGGTGATGATGGCTCGCAACGTCAGTGCGCGTACCAATCAGCTCGGCCAGCCGGCTGTCCGCGGCGAGGCTCACGGGGTGGCGGCCGTAGGCACCGAGGGTCGGCCGGTGGCTGTCGTTGCCGACGACATCGGGCAGGTGCTGACACAACGTCCCGCCGAGGGCGACCGCCATCACCTGCATCCCCCGGCAGACGCCGAGCAGCGGCAGCCCCCGCTCGAGTGCTGCGGCCGTCAGCGCCAGTTCCCACGCGTCCCGGCCTGGCTGAGGCGGATCCGTATGGCCGCCAGGTGCCGCGTGGTAGCGACTCGGGTCGACGTCCGGCCCACCGGTGATCACCAGTCCGTGCAGCGCGTCGAGCACGTCGTCGGCCAGGGTCGGGTCCGCTGGAGGCAACAGCAGCGCCGCCCCGCCGCAAGCAGCGACCACATCGGTATAGGCGGCCGGCAGCAGGTCGCTGGATTCGTCCCACACCCCGAACTGCGCGCGGGCCCGATAGCTGGTGAGCCCGATCCGGGGCGCTGGTATCCGGGCAGCCATCTACTGGCCCTTCGCGGTGAGGATG
Source organism: uncultured Actinomycetota bacterium (assembly GCA_963839015.1). Taxonomy (GTDB): domain Bacteria; phylum Actinomycetota; class Actinomycetes; order Frankiales; family Frankiaceae; genus DATAZK01. The sequence goes on from CAWITL010000010.1 coordinate 580,435, forward strand.
GGTTCGGCCACGACGGTGCCTGGGACGGGCGTACCGAACAGATCAATCTCGACGGCGGTGCCCGGCCGGGCGTCACGGATCGACAAATACGCGTACGCGATGGATTGGCCCACCGTGTAGCCGTACCCGCCAGACGTCACGCGACCGGACACCCGTCCATCAACACTCACCGGCTCGCTGCCCAGCACCACCCGTCGCGGATCGTCCAGCACGATGGCAGCCAGCTGTCGCTGCAGCCCTCGCTCTTTGGCTGCCAGCAGTGCCTCGCGACCCTCGAAACCGCCTGGTTTGTCGAGCTTCACGCAAAACCCCAGCCCGGCCTCATACGGCGTGGTCTCGGCCGTCAGGTCGCTGCCCCAGACCCGGTAGCCCTTCTCCAGCCGCATGCTTTCGATGGCGCGGTAGCCCCCGGCGACCAGGCCGAGTTCGGTGCCCGCGGCCCACACCTCAGACCACAGGCGGGCCCCGTACTCCGACGTGGCGTAGAGCTCCCAACCGTGTTCGCCGACGAACGTGACGCGTAGCGCCCGAATGGGGATGTCGGCCACCGTGATCTGCTGGGACGTCATGAACGGGAAGGCCTTATCGGTGAGGTCGGTCGACGTCAGACCGCCCAGGATCTGGCGGGCCCGTGGTCCCCAGAGTGCGTAGCAGCAGTAGAGACCCGTCACGTCAGCGATGCGCACATCGGCATTGCGCCGCCGCGCCTGCTTGCGTAACCAGGCCGCGTCATGCGTGCCGTAGGCCGTGCCGGTCACGATGAGGAAGACGTCTTCGCCGGTACGCGTCACGGTGAAGTCAGCCTCGATGCCACCGCGGCGGTTGAGCGCCTGGGTGTAGGTGACAGCCCCGACACCGCGCGCCACCCGGTTGTCGCAGGCCCAATCCAAGAAGGCTGCCGCGCCGGGTCCGCTGACCTCCAACTTGGAAAACGAGGACTCGTCGAACAACCCGGCAGCGCTGCGGGTGGCGGCATGCTCAATACCGGTGGCCGCCGACCAGTCCAGGCCGGCCCAGCCCAAAGGCCGCTCCCCCGGCGGCCAATCCGCCACCGAGGCAGCCTGACTGCTCACGTCTGAGGAGTGGCCATGGAGATTTGCCGAGTAGTAGTCGACGCGCTCCCAGCCGGACTTCTCGCCGAACCGGGCCCCGTTCGCCTGATGCCACTGATAGGCGGGGCTGGTGCGCAGCGGACGGCCTACCTCGCGCTGCAGACCGGGATAGGGGATGTCGTAGTAGCGCTGATAACTCTCGACGATGCGGGCCAGTGTGAATCCGGGTGAACGCCATTGCGCCCCGAAGCGGTTGATGTCCATGTGCCAGACGTCGAATGTCGGCTCGCCGGCGGAAATCCACTCCGCCATCAGTTTTCCGATGCCGCCCGCGCCGGCGATGCCATGCGCGCAGAAGCCGGCCGCGACGAAAAAGCCGGCGACATCGGTCTCCCCCAGACAGAATTCGTTATCGGGGGTGAAGGCCTCCGGACCGTTGATCATCTGCTTGATCCCGATATCTCCCAGCACCGGGACGCGCTGCTGGGAGTTGGCGGTGATCTCTTCGAAACGCGACCAGTCCGCGGGCAGCAAGCGTCCGTTGAAGTCCGGCGGGATCGCGTCGACGCTGCGATGCGTCGCGGTGAATGCTGCCGGGTTGCGCTCGTAGCCGCCCATCAGCAGCCCCGAGACTTCCTGGCGGTAGTAGACGAGCAGATCAGGATCGCGCAGGGTCGGCAGTGGCTTGTCAGCGCGCGGCAGGAAGCCCTCGGTGATCAGGTACTGGTGCGACATCGGGACCAACGGGATCCGGACCCCGGCCAGCCGTCCTATCTCCGCCGCAAACATTCCGCCGCAATTGACGACGATCTCGCAGTCAATGTGTCCACGGTCGGTGGTGACGCCGGTGACCCTCCCCCCGTAACGGTCAGGCTTGACGTCGATACCGAGCACGCGCGTGGCGGTCAGAATCCGAACACCCTGAGCACGGGCAGCGGCCGCCATCGAATACGTCAGCTGCGCCGGATCGAGGTAGCCGTCGGACTCCAGGTAGGCCGCCCCGACCACCCCCTCGGTGTTCAACAGCGGAAACCTTTCGGCGGCTTCAGCTACCGAGATTTCATGCAGCGGCAGGTCATACGTGCGCGCCCAGCTGATCTGGCGACGGATCTCTTCCAGCCGCTCCGGGCTGGAAGCCAGCTTGATCCCGCCGCTCTCCGTCCAGCCGACGGGCTGATCGCTGCGCTGAAGGCGACGGTAGAGCTCGACCGAATACATATTCATCCGGGTCAGGGTCGGGTCAGCGCGCAACTGCCCCACGAGGCCGGCGGAGTGAAAAGTCGAGCCGCTCGTCAGCTCATCGCGATCGAGCACGACCACGTCGTGCTCACCCAATTCGCTGAGGTGATACGCGACGCTGACGCCGCCAACCCCTCCGCCAATGACGACGATCCGGGCCGCGGCAGGCACCTCGCGGGGGACGGTCACCGGCCCATCATGCCGGGCCTTCATCGGAAGTAAAAGGTCCGGGGGCTAGACCAACAGGTAGGTCTGCCCTACGCTCCCATCACTTCGAGCAACTTCGGATCACATCATCGGTATGAGAGACGACGCCGTCTGCCTGGCAAGCGAAAGTGGGGAGCGTCGTGAGTGCTGCACAGTGCCTTACTGACACCTCCTCTGCGGCTCCGGTGCCGGGCGACCAGGCCGATCCGACCGTTAGCTCGCGGCTTCATGCAGTCGTGCAGCAGATACCCGAGTTGGCAGGTAAGCCCTTTATTTCCAGGCTGTTACCGGGTGGTCTCACCAACCGCAATTATTGCGTAACGGGCGAAACCGGGCGACGCATCGTGGTGCGCTTGTCCTCACCACAATCGGCGGCGTTCGGCATTGACCGGGCGGCGGAGCACGCCAATTCCGTCTCGGCGGCAGCCGCGGGGGTCGCACCGAAGGTGCTGGCCTACCTCCCGGCGCAGCGCGCGCTCGCCATTGAATGGATCGAAGGCCCGACCTTCACCGCCCAGGATCTCGATGACAGCGAGACCCTCACCCGCGTCGCGGCACTGTGCCGGCAGCTTCATGCCGGACCCCGCTTCGTCACCGAATTCGACATGTTCGCCATTGCCCGCCGCTACCTCGAGATGGTCGAGGACCGCGGCTACCGCCGGCCGGCGGACTACCTCGACTTCCTCCCCCAGATCAGCCGGATCGAGGCGGCGATGGTGGTGCGGGCGACGAGTTCGGTGCCTTGCCACAACGATCTGCTTCCGGCGAACCTGATGGCAGACGCCACCGACCCGGCACGGCTGTGGTTCATCGATTTCGAGTACGCCGGTAACGGAGATGCCTGCTTTGATCTGGGCAATCTGTGCAGCGAGGCCGGCCTCGGGCCTGACCGGCTTGCAGAACTCGTCGGCGCCTACTACGGCACTTCGGACGCGGAGTTTGCCAACAAGGTTTCCCGGGCGCGCCTATACGCCCTGATGTCGGACTACGGGTGGACGCTGTGGGCGTGCATTCAAGCGGCGACGAGTGAGCTCGACTTCGATTTCTGGAGCTGGGGCCTGGAGAAATACGAGCGAGCCCGTGCCGTCCTTCGGGGCGCGGACCTGCCCGACCTGATCGAAGAAGTCCAACGACCGTAAACCGGCAACAGTCGGCAGCAACCGCAGAGAATGAGGGAGAACTCGTGCCAGAAGGTATCGACCTTGACGTTCTCGACGAGGACGAACAACGCCTCGCCGAACTGGGCTATCGCCAGGATCTGCATCGCTCGTGGTCCGGGTTCTCCAACTTCGCGATCTCATTCTCGATCATTTCGATCCTGGCCGGCTGTTTCACCAGCTTCGCGCTCGGTTGGAACAACGGCGGCCCAGCGGCGATCGCCTGGGGATGGCCGATCATCGCACTGCTCATCCTGGTCATCGGATTCTGCATGTCGGAGCTGGTCTCAGCCTTTCCGACGTCCGGCGGCATCTACTGGTGGTCGTCCAAGCTCGGTGGCGCAAAGGCCGGTTATTACACCGGTTGGCTGAACCTGATCGGCCTGCTGGCGATCGTGGCCTCCGTCGCTTACGGCTGCGCGACCTTCTTCGACCTGACGCTCAGCACCTTCAGCACCTCGTGGGCGGCCCACTATTCACTGAAACGCGTCTTCATCGAGTTCATCGTCATCCTGCTGCTGGCTGCGGTGATCAACATCTTCTCCAGCCACCTGCTGGCGATCCTGAACAACGTCTCGGTCTGGTGGCACGTCCTCGGGGCGGCAGCAGTCGTGCTCATCCTCATCTTCATCCCGTCCCACCACGCGAGCGTGTCATCGGTGTTCACTCACACCGTCAACAACACCGGGCTGTTCGGCGGCAAGACGAGCGGTGTCGGCTTCCTGTTCTACGTGTTGCCGCTCTCGGTGATCCTCACGCAGTACACGATCACCGGATACGACGCTTCAGCACACCTTTCCGAGGAGACCAAGAGCGCCGCCAACTCGGCCGCCAAAGGCATCTGGCGCTCGATCTTCTATTCGGGCGTCGGCGGCTGGATCCTGCTGCTCTCGTTCCTGTTCGCGGTTCAGAACCAGGACGGCGTCACCAAGGCAGGCGGAGGAGTGTCTGCCATCTTCAGCCAGGCGCTCTCCTCGAACTGGGGCGGCACCGTGCTGACCATCTCCGCCGCAGGCCAGTTCTTCTGCACGGTGGCATGCATGACCAGCACCACCCGCATGCTCTACGCGTTCAGCCGTGACGGTGCCGTCCCCGGAGGCAAGTACTGGTCGAAGCTGAACCACAACCGGGTGCCGGTGTACGGCGTCCTGCTCACCACCATCATCGCGGTCGTGCTCACGCTGCCCGCGCTGGTCCAGGTCGACATCAACGGCGCGCCCGTTCCGGTCGCCTTCTTTGCGGTCGTCTCCATCGGCGTCGTGGGCCTCTACGTGGCTTTTGCGATCCCGATCTTCCTGCGCTGGAAGGCGGGATCGAACTTCACCCCCGGCAATTGGACGCTCGGATCGAAGTACAAGTGGATGTCGATCGTCGCCATCGTGGAGATCGTCGTGACGTCAATCGTCGCGCTGTTGCCCACCTCCCCGCTGGGCATGCCGTGGAACGACGGTTTCGCCTGGAAATACGTGAACTACACGATCATCGTCGTGCCGGTGGCGCTGCTGGCGCTTTGGATCTACTGGCACGTCTCGGTCAAGAACTGGTTCACGGGTCCGAGGACGACGATCGATCTGCCGAAGGAAGAGGTCGCTATCTGACGTCCGCGGCGGGCGCCGGTGAAGTCAGCTGGTCGCCCGCCACATGGACGAAATATCCGCGCGCCATGCTTCGGTAGTGGTGAACACCGGTCATCAGTTGGCCATCGATGCCGCCGACCTCAGCGTCCACCGGCTTGGCGTGCCCACGTTCGCGTCGCCGATGTCGCCGCAGCTGCGCGAGCGGCCGACCTCGACGCACTACGTGCACGAATCCGACCGAGTCCTGCTGGACGACACACTGGACATGGCGGTGGCCCGACACTGTGCGGTCGCCGACCTGCCGTCGTTCGAGCCCGGCGGACCGCGGGCCCGCATCTACTTTGATCCCGCCCGCACCAAGGTCGGGATCGTCACCTGCGGCGGGCTCTGCCCCGGCCTCAACAACGTCATTCGCGGACTCGTCCTCGAGCTGAACGAGCATTACGGAATCACCGACGTCACCGGATTCCGCAACGGCTACGCCGGTCTGGTGGGCGCGTATGAAGCGCTGCCGCTGACCCCCGAGCTGGTCGCTGACATCCATACCCACGGCGGCACGATTCTCGGCACCTCACGCGGAGACCAGGACCCCGACCGGATGGTCGCCACCCTGACCGAACGCGGCATCTGCGTGCTGTTCGTCGTGGGCGGCGACGGCACCTTGCGTGGCGCCCAAAAGATTGCCGATGCAGCACTGGCCAGGGGTGTGGAGCTCGCCGTAGTCGGGGTACCGAAGACCATCGACAACGACATTCCGTTCATCGATCACAGCTTCGGATTTCAGACCGCGTTCTCGCGCGCCACTGAATCCATCCAAGCTGCGCACACCGAGGCCAGCTCTACCCCCAACGGCGTCGGACTGGTGAAGCTGATGGGGCGCCACTCCGGCTTCATCGCCAGCTATGCGGCGCTGGCCAATCACGACGTCGACTTCGTGCTGATCCCAGAGGTGCCGTTCGAGACCGAGGGCCCGGACGGATTCCTGACACACCTGCGCCGCCGGGTCCAGAGCCGCGGGCATGCCGTGGTCGTCGTCGCCGAAGGAGCGGGCCAGACGCTGCTGACTCCGGGCGACGCGCGGGATGCGTCCGGCAACGTGCGGCTGGCCGACATCGGCCGGCTGCTGCGCGATCGCATCGCCCATGACTTCGCCGCCGCGGACGTCGAACTGAACCTGCGTTACGTCGATCCCGGCTATGCGATCCGAAGCGTCCCGGCCAATCCCTTCGACGCCGTCTTCTGCCTCCGGCTCGCCCAAGCCGCCGTGCACGCCGCGATGGCGGGGTGCACCGCCATGGTGGTGGGTCGCTGGCACGGCCGCTTTGTGCATGTGCCGATCCCGCTGGCGACCGGCAGTCGTAATCAGGTCGACCCGAACGGCGACCTCTGGATGGCTGTCCTGGAGGCCACCGGACAGCCGCCGGCCTTCAAAGCCGGTTAGCGCCGGACGAAGAATGCTGAGCCGCGTTCCGCTGGCCGGGATGCAAGCCCCAATTCCTCCTGTGGGCCCTCGACGGGACCGATGGTGCACTGTCCCATCAAGTGCGACCGTAGCTATCTGACGTAGCTGAGATGCCTGCGGCTCCCCATTCGGTGGCTCGTGTCGGGCCACCCCTTGAGCTCGGCGCCTCTCCTCAGACAGGCCGTGCTTGCATGCACCAGACAGCCCTCATAGCTCAGCGCCCGCGTCGCCGGCATCGCCTTGGTTGGCGGCCGTTGCTGGCGATGCTGGGAGCGCTCTTCGTCACGCTTGCGATGACCGGCATCCTCGCGCCCTCACCGGCTACGGCGGCACAGTCGGGTCCGCAGATGTGTCATTGGCCCAGTGCAATGGCCAGCTAGCCGGGCCGGGCGCCACCACAATCATGAATTGCGACATCACCGTGGCGAACACCATTAATCAAGGGCAGAAGAGCTCTGTCGTCACCGTGAGTCGAGTGTGCATGAACTCGCCCTGCACCGGCTCGGCCTCCCAGAGCTTCCCTGGCCAGGTCGTGACCGACATCAATCAGTGCAACGGGTCCGACAATGACGCCGCGCACCCGATCAACTGCACGGTCACGGTCACGAACTTCATCAGCGCTGATACTCCGGGAGCGGAGCCGGTGACGGCCGCCACGTCCGACCAGTGCGTCGGGTCGGCCCAAGGCGGAGGCGGTACGACTAACTGCGCACCCTTCCCGGCGACCACTACCGGCGCCACCGTGACGCAATGCAACGGCTCTGGCAACGGCGGCGGTGGCACCGTCCACTGCACCGTTCCGGGCTCCACCATCAGCTCGGCCATTCCGATCCAGATCAACCAGTGCAACGGCACGGGTAACCCCGGCGGCAGCGTCGTGACCTGCACGGCTTCGATCACCACGACGATAGGCCCCCTCGTCACGCCGACACCACCCGTGACCACACCCCCCACAACTCCCCCCACCACACCCCCGACCACCACCCCGGTGCCCCCCGTGACGACCGCCCCTGGCGGCGTGGTTCCGACCCTTCCCGGAACGTTGGGGACGCCGGCGCCCAGCTCAGGCGGCACGCCCGGAGGCACCACGACACCCACCACGCCAGGCACGCTCGCTGGCACGACCGACACGACGGGAACCACCGGCACCACCGGAACAACAGGCACCACCGGAACGACCGGCACCACCGGAACGACGGCAACCCCGCAGGTAGGGATTGTGCCGACCGGCGGTGTACAGACCGGTGGCGGGTCGACGGCTGGGCTGCAACACACCGGATTGCTCGCGATCGGCGGCGGGCTCCTCTTCGGTGCTGCTGGCAGTGCCCTCATCCGGCGACGATTCCTGCACAAAGGCTGACCGGCTCGTGCGCGTGACGCTTTCGCGCAACCGGTCTGCCGTCGGTGACCGCCGCGTGTTCGCCGCCGCGGTGGTCACCGGCATTCTCGCGCTGAGCGGAAGTGCGGCGATTGCGATCGCTCTCGCCAATCAGCATCACGCACCGGAACCCGCGCTGACGACACCACCGGTGGCAGTCGCTGCCGCCAAGCCCACGACGGCGCCGCACCCGGAGTCACCACAACCCACCACGGTCGGGACGATCCTGAACCGATCCGTGCCGGTCTCCATCGTTATTCCGGCGATCGGAGTGGAATCCCAGCTCCTGCAACTGGGACGGACCTCGACCGGCGCGCTCGCCGTACCCCCGGTGGGCCCGACGTACAACCAGGCCGGGTGGTATCGCTACTCCCCCACCCCCGGCTCGCTCGGACCGGCCATCATCGCCGGTCACGTCGATTCCGCCGCCGACGGACCGTCCGTCTTCTACCGCCTCGGCGGGCTCAAACCCAAGGACACCATCAACGTTCTGCGGGCTGATGGATCCATGGCGATCTTCGTGGTCGACGAGGTCCGCCGCTACCACAAGACGGCCTTTCCGACAGCGCTGGTCTACGGCAACACCAACCGGGCGGCACTGCGGCTCATCACGTGCGGGGGCGACTTCGACAGCAGCACCGGCCACTATCTGGACAACATTGTCGTGCTCGCCTCACTGCAGTCCTGAGCTCCACCGCAGCTCCTCCGGCGGCGAGGCGGTATGAAGATGCTGTGAGCCCTGACCCAAGCAGCTTCACCGTCCACACCGCAGACGTTTCCACCGGCGTCACGCTGGCCTACGTGCACGAGGGTCTGGGCGGCGTGCCGCTGATCCTGCTGCACGGCTATCCCGAGACGAAACGGATCTGGTGGCGCAACATCGCCCCGCTCGCCGCCGCCGGCTTCGAGGTCATCGTTCCGGACCTTCGCGGCTACGGCGATTCCAGCCTCTCGCCCGACGGCTTCTATGATCCGGCGGCGTATTCGCGTGATGTCTACGCGCTGCTGCACGGCGTGCTCGGGCATGAGGCCGTCGTCGCTGCGGCCGGCGACGTCGGCGGCGTGGTGATGCTCGACATGGCCGAGCGCTACCCCGGCTTCGTCCAGCGGATGTGCTTTTTCAACAGCGTGCCGCCGGCGCTGCCCGAGATCTATACGGCGGCCGGCCTGCCCGCGAGCCTGCTGAGCGACGACCATCCCACTGGCGATTACCGGGTCTTGCAGGGCCGCGACGGCGAATCCTTCGCTGCCCAGCTGGCGACCCCGGCGCTGCGCAGGCAGTGGATCGCCGGGATGTACGGACCCCGCCTGTGGGCCGCGCCCGGTTCGTTCACGCCCGACGAGGTCGACTTTCACACCGAACCTTTTGCCGACGCTGCGAAGCTGCGGGCGTCCTGGGGCCCGTACGAGCTGGCTTACGGCAAGGCGATGTCGGAGCTGCCGTTGATGTTCAACATCGTTCAAACGCCTACGCTGGTGCTCTACGGCGGAGACGACCACGTGGTGCCGGCAATATTCGTGGATCAGTGTGAGCTTGCCTTCGCCAAGGTGACCGGCCCGTTCGTGGTGCCTCGGGCCGGGCACTTCCTGCAGTGGGAAAGGGCGGCGCTGTTCAACACCGCGCTGATCGACTACCTGCTACCACGATCAGGCTTCTAGCAGAGAACAGGTGAATCACGATGGCTGACGACGGCGACAACCCGATCGAGGACAACGACTCGATCGACGCGTCCCTGGTCAATGACGGGCTCCTCGATCCGACCGACACCCTCGATGGACCGCTCAATGACGACCCCCTCGATCAAGGGATCGACGCGGGTGACCGCTACTCGGCTGGCGAGCGGTTCGGCACGACGTTGGCCGAGGAGCGCCAAGGCGAATCCCTCGACCAGCTGCTGGCCGAAGAGGAGCCCGATATCGATTACACCGACGCCGGGGGTTACACCGACGCCGACACCGGAGACAACCGCCCAGCGGGCCGGCTGGTGGCGGAGGACGAAGGGGCACACTCGACCGAGGAGAGCAACCTGGTGGCCCAGGATGTCGGCTTCGACGGCGGTGCCGAATCGGCCGAAGAGGACGCCATCCACATCGTGGACGGCGACTGAGCGCTCAAAGCTGGGCGCTGCAGCCCCCGGCTATCAGCCGCCGGCTACAGCGTGTTGGCGGTGAAGCCCGCGATCGAGCCGGTGATCGGTCCGTTGGTGACCGACCCGGAAAGGTAGCCCTCGACACCCACCGAGCCCGCGGTCTGCAGAGCAGGCGAGGAATCGGTCACCGACACCGCCCAGGCAGCCGGCTCGGCCGCCGCGCCGACCCACACCTTGGCTCGAAGCGTGGTCGGGCCGGCGCCGGTGGCCTGCAACCGGATATGCAGCACAGCCCCTGCGGCCAGCGTGGCGGCGGCGACCTCAGGAGCCAGCGTCACCTCGCTGGTCGAGCCGTCGAACTTGGTCAGCGACAGCCGCACTGATCCGCCGGCGATCACCCGGGCACGGACGAAGTACTGCTCCGTCGAGCTGACGCGACGCGCCACCGCATAGAAGTAGTAACCGTTACCCGCGACCGGGATCTTGTTCAGCGCCAGCGAGGTCACCACGTCAACGCTGCTGCTGGAGACGGCAGGCAGATAGGCCCCCGCCCGAGCCGAAGCGGGAAGGGCAATCTTGGCCGCCCCGGGCGCCACCGACAGGTCCGCCGCCGTATAGGTGGAGGTCCAGGCGCCGCCGGTCGGGGCTGCCGTACCGAAGCCGCCGGTGACCGTACGGCCGAACGTGTCCTGGGCGAGCACGGTGGACACCACGACGCTCGGGTTCACGGTCTGCGAGCTCGAGCCGGGCGCCCCCAGGTTGTCGGTGACGGTCAGCGTGATCTGATCGCTTCCAGCGCCCGCGTAGGTGTGGGAGGCGGTCGGCCCGGTAGCCACCCCGCCGTCCCCGAAGGTCCACGCGTAGCTCGCGATCGTCCCATCCGGATCCTGCGAGGCTGATCCGTTCACCGCGCAGGTCAGGCCCGTACAGGTTGCCGTGAACGATGCGGTCGGCGGCTGGTTCGGCGTGACCGCCCCTGAGGTGCCCGCCAGGTAGTGGGCAGCCACCGCCGACGCGCTCAGTGCCGTCGGGTAGACGGCGACATCGGCGATGGAACCGGCCAGGTAGTTGCTCGCCGGAGCCGACGGCCAGCCGGTGAGGTTGTCGCCGCCGACGCGCCAGTAGCCCGGGAAGGCGATGTCATCGGTGATCGCATTGCTGGAGGCGACGAGGGCCCCGTCGACGTAGAGCTGGGCACCACCGGCCGCGTACGTGGCGTTGACCAGATGCCAGGCGCCGTCGTTGTACGGACCGGCCGCGTCCACCGTCTGCTTGACGGTATTGGCCTGAAGGCCGAAGTGGATCCCCCCGGCGCTGTCGAGATACACCGCCTTGTCGATCGCCGGGCTGTCCGCAGCCTTGTAGAGCCCCAGACCAACGATCTCGCCGCCCTGGGTCGACGTCGTCCGCACCCAGGCCTCGAGGCTGAAGGCGCCACCGGGGTCGATCTGCCCGACCGTTCCGGCGGTGTCGTTCGGCACCAGCGCAGGCGGCCGGTTCGCGCCAACGGGGGTCGGCGGCTGGGTCTCGCCCCCGCCGAAGGTCACGGCGGTCGCCGGATTGCCCGAGAGGGGCCCAGCCGCACCGAGCGTGAAGGCACCCGCGAGGTTGAGATCACTCTTGCCCGCGCGGTCGGCAGCGATCGCCCCGCTGGACTCCGAGAGCGGCCAGAAATTCGAGGCGCCGTCCGCCAACACCGTCGCGGTGTAGGGGCTCGTGCTCGCGGACCCGATCGTCACCGATTTGGACCCCGAGGTGATCGCGTTTCCGAACGGATCGGTGACGGTCACCTTGTACGAATGAGTTGATCCAGCGGCGAGTCCGGTGTCCAGGAAGCCGAGATTCGGCCGGTCCCAGAACGTCGAGTTCACGGTCGTCTGGTAGATCGGGGTCGTACCGCTATCGCGGTAAAGCGCGTAGTGCAGCGTGGTGTTGTCACGATCCGACGTCGCCTGCCAGGCGACCCGGGCGGTGCCAGGGGTCTGGGAGTAGACCAGCGGCGTCAACGTGCCGGCTGCGGTCGGGCCGATCTTGTTGGGCGCGACAGAACTGACCGCGAAGCGCGCCAACCCTTGCTGCCCGGTGCCGTTGATGCTGGGGAACTCACCACCGACTGAAACGTATTGACCGTTACCCGTCATCGACCAGGCCGCCTGGTTCTGCCCGGTGAACGTGCCGGCCGTCAGGCTGGGGAACCAGTTGAGCAGCGTGCCGGCAGGCTGACCAGCAAAGTCGGAGTAGTGCGGAGAACCATTTCCGCCCGGGAAGATCGGGTGGCGGTTGACCAGGCCGCTGGCCGTTGCCGACTCGGCGATCACGTAGTGGTGCGTCGAGGGGATGGGCGTCGGCTGGTCCTGGTTGTAGGACCCGATGTCGGAGCAGTCATGGGAGTGGCCCGCGCTGTAAATCACCGAACCGGTGGAAAAGACGCTGTAGCTGTCGCCGTGGCAGTTGTCGAGCCAGTTGATCTGACCGGTGTTCGGGTCCGCCGCGAAGCGACCCTCGAAGTTGCCGCCCACGGTGTAGAAGAAGCCAATCCCGTAAACCTGCGTGCCATCCGCGGTCAGGCCGACGATCCGCGACGTGGTGCCACTGTCCTTGATCACCGTGTTAGCGGCCCACGGGCGGCTGGCACCCGTGATCGCATCGACGGCGCCCATACCGATGGCAGGCGCGCCGGCCAGGGTGACGAAGCCGCCGCCGGCGACGACTCCGGTGCCGTCAGGAGTCATGGTGAGCGCGTACACGGGGAAGTCGGTCCCGGGGTTCCAGGTGAGCAGACCTCCCGCTGTCGTGTACGAGGCGAGGTAGGCCCGGGCGGTCCCGTTCGCCGCGGTGAAGGCACCACCCACGTAGACGGCGGAATTGCTGGCCGTCAGCGCCCGGACGGTGTTGTTGAGTGAAGCGGTGAAGCTGGTCACGAGCGCGCCGGTCGCGGTGTCGAAGGCCGCGATGCGCTGATGCGAGGCACCGTCGACAGTCGTGAACTGACCGCCCACATAGACCCGTGATCCGTCCGGCGAGGCGGCGATGGTCAGGCCGATTCCATTCAGGCTGTGGTTGAAGGTGGTGATCAGCGCACCGGTGGTGATGTTGTAGGCAAGCAGGTTGTTGCGGGTCACCGTGCCGGCGCCCCCGGCAGCGACACCAGCCGGACGGGCCTGGGTGAACTGGCCGGTGGCATAGACGGTGTTGCCGACGGTGACCTGCGCCCACACAACACCGTTGATCTGCACCGTCGGCAGCACGTCAGCGCTCACCGTGGCCGGCAGCCCGGCCGTCGGGGCGGTGTCAGCGACCGCGACTCCGGTGACGCCGGCAACCACCACCAGCGCGGCAGCCGTGGCGAGTGACACCAGCGCGGCAACCAGTCGGCGGGCGGACGCTAGGGCAGAGGCCTTGGCACCGTGGAGTGTGCGATGTAGGCGGTGGATTGGAACCACGACGACCCTCTTTGATCACGCTGCGGGGAATAAGCGGGGCCAGGCACGAGTGCCGAGCAGGGGGTCAGGCTACAAGCACATGTGAGGTCAGGAGTAACGTTCTGTAGATTTCCTGTGAACAGACGACGATTTCTTTCGAGCCCGCCGACGTGTTGGAGATGCCCGCTGAGCTGCGCAGATAGCCCACCGTAGGCGTACCAATAGTTTGGGTTATCTAAATATCCCTACGGAGCGTAGTCGGATTTCCGACAGCGCCGTTCCGTGCACGAGAGGTTTTGCGGACGCGCTTCAGAGTGGCCCGCGAATGTTCCGATACCTCTCAGATGATGGTGTGGAAGCGGGACGTCAGAGAGCCCTTCGCGAGCGATGGCGACTTCTGGGTGTCCGTCGCCGCCAGCGTCGATGCGCTGCTCACCCTCGTACTCGCGAGCGTCATCACCCTGCTCGTCGGCGCCTGGGGTGCCCTCGCTTTCGCCGTTCCGATCGCACTCCTCGTGCGCGCGGGCCTGACCGGAAATCGCTCCGCGCGCCGCACCCGCACGATGTTCGCCACGATCGATCAGTGGCGGCACGCCGAGCGGCAGGCGGTCGCCTCCGTCATGGTCGGCGCTGTCGTGCGGCCGCGCTGGAGGACCCGCCGCTCCTGAAGGCGCACCGCGTAAAATTCGGGGCCCAGCCGCTGGACCTCTTTTGAATTGACAAACATGTGAGCACCTGGCACAGCACGGCATCGGCTCGCAATAGCCCTCCCAAGGAGCCGGTCAAAGCTCCCGCGCCGCCGCCTCCGCCGCGTTGGCGAATGTGGCTGCTGCCGATCGGCATCGCGATCACGGCAGTGCTTCTTTTCCTGCCGGTCTCCAAGGCCTCTTCCAAAAGCCTGACCTACACCGATTTCGTGAACGACGTCAATGCCACGAAGGTGTCGACGGCCGCCATCAGTCCCAGTGGCGCCGTCAGCGGCAAGCTGGTGGGCGGCGAGAGTTACACGACGCGCATCCCCACGGCGCTCAACACCGACACCCTCACGTCGGACCTCACCCAGCACAAGGTCCAGGTGACGGGCACCAACCCGAGCACCACGTCGATCCTGAGCGTCATCCTTTCGCTGCTCCCCCTGTTCCTGATCATCGGCGTGTTCATCTACATCGGACGCCGCAGCCAAAAGCAGCTCGCGGGCGGGCTCGGCGGCGTCATGGGGATCGGAAAATCGAAGGCGAAGGTCTATGACGAGACCAAACCCTCCACCCGCTTCTCAGACATCGCCGGGTACGAAGGGTCGAAGACCGAGGTGATGGAGGTCGTCGACTTCCTCAAAAACCCTGAGCGCTACTCCGCGGCGGGGGCAGTGGGACCCAAGGGCGTTCTGATGGTGGGGCCGCCCGGCACCGGCAAGACTCTGCTCGCACGTGCGGTGGCAGGCGAGGCGGGGGTGACCTTCTTCGCCCTGGCCGGCTCCAGCTTCGTGGAGATGTTCGTCGGGGTGGGCGCGGCCCGGGTCAGAGACCTGTTCGCCGACGCGCGCAAGGCGGCCCCCTCGATCATCTTCATCGACGAAATCGACGCGATCGGCGGCCGGCGTAACCAGGGCGGCGGCTTCGGCGGCAACGACGAGCGGGAGCAGACCCTCAACCAGCTGCTGTCGGAGATGGACGGCTTCGAGGCGGGCGAGACCATCGTCGTCATGGCGGCGACCAACCGGGCGGAGACGCTGGACGCCGCGCTGCTGCGGCCCGGCCGCTTCGACCGAACCGTCGAGATCCCGCTGCCGAACCAGAAGGAACGCACCGCAATTCTGGCCATCCACTGCAAGGGCAAGCAGCTCAGTCCGGACGTCGACCTCGACGCCGTCTCCCGGGGTACGCCCGGCTTCTCCGGAGCGGATCTGGCCAACCTGGTCAACGAGGCGACCATCAATGCGGTGCGGGCAAATCGCACCATCGTGACGGCCGACGATTTCGATGCCGCCCGCGACCGCCTGCTGCTCGGCCGCCGCGACGCCTCCAACGCCTTGCTGCCGGACGAGAAGCATGCCGTCGCTGTGCACGAAGCCGGCCATACCCTGGTGGCCCTGCTGTCGGACAATGCCGATCCCGTCGCAAAGGTAACCATCCTTCCCCGCGGCGCCGCACTGGGCGTCACCGAGCAGCTGCCCGAGGCCGAACGCCATCTCTATCCCGAGGACTACCTCACGGATTCGCTGGCAATTCGACTCGGTGGCCGGGCGGCCGAGATCACCGTGCTCGGCCAGCCCTCGACCGGCGCCTCGAACGACCTGTCGGGCGCCACCGAGCTGGCCACCCGGATGGTCCGCGAATTCGGCTTCTCCCGAGAGCTCGGGCCGATCGGCTACGCACCCGATGGCGCCAGCAGTAACCCCTTCGCCGGCCGGCCGTATGCCGAGGAGACCCAGCGCGCCATCGACCGCGAAGTGGCCCGGCTGCTCCGCGAGGCCGAGGCGCACGCCTTGGCGGTGCTGCAGGACAACCGCGAATCGCTGGACAAGATCATTGCCTTGCTGTTGGAGCACGAGACGGTGGACGGCGCCGATCTGATGAAGGTGGTCGGCAAGCAGCCGGTGGATCATGCCGGCAACGAGCAGACCTGGGCCCCACGCGCCGCAGCGATGGCACCGGCCGACAGTCACGCCTCGGACGGCTAGCCGCGACCTGATACACCTCTCGCGTGAGCGCAGCGCAGAAGTATCGCGTCATCCAGTGGGCCACCGGCTCCATCGGGCAGATCTCGATCCGGCATTTCGCGGACAACCCTGACTTCGAGCTGGTCGGGGTTTTCGTCACCTCACCGGACAAGGACGGAAAAGACGCCGGCGAGCTGGCCGGGATACCGCCGCTGGGCGTCGCCGCCACCACGAGCATCGATGCGATCCTCGCCCTCGACGTCGATGCCGTGAATTACGCACCGCTCTACGCGGACGTGGACGACATGGCGCGGATCCTTCGGTCCGGGAAGAACATCGTCACCCCGGTCGGCTTCGTCTATCCCAAGGCCCTTGCCGCGACGGTCGTCGACACCCTCGAAGCCGCTTGCCAGCACGGCGGCACGAGCCTGTTCGGCGCGGGCATTCATCCTGGCTTCTCCGGCGATCTGCTCCCGCTCGTGGTCTCCCGGCTGTGCACGCGCATCGACCAGGTGGTCGTGCAGGAGGTCGCCGACCTCGCGCCGCACCCGTCCCACGCGATGAATTTCGGCGGCCTGGGCTTCGGCCGCGACCCGGACGACGCGCGTGCGAATCCCAGTCCACTGATCCACACCATGGAGTCGATCTTCAAGGAGTCGATGCTGCTGCTGGCCGACGGTCTCGGAGTGCCGGTGGAGAAGATGACGACCCTGTTCGACGTCGCCGTGGCCAAGCGCGACCTGGTCGTGGCGAGCGGTGAAATCCCGCGCGGAACCGTCGGCGGCATGCGCCACGAGTGGATCACCTGGTCCGGTGACCGGCCGGTCATCGTGTTTCGCAGCTTCTGGAAGATGGACGACGACCTCGAGCCCAACTGGGGCTACGGGTCGGTCAAGTACTCGGTGATGATCGAAGGGGTCCCGTCGATGAAGGTGGAAATGGAGCCGACGTCCAAACATCCCACCGGCGACGAGGGCTACTGGGGCCGCATCTGGACAGCGATGAATGCGATCAACGCCATCCCCGCCGTCGTGGCTGCCGGGCCAGGCATCAAAACCCACCTGGACCTCCCCACGATCCAACCGCCATCGCTGGTACGCCCAGCGACGAAGCTGGTCTGGTGAGCGTGCCCGTGAGCTTTCACGACAAGTACGGACCTTGGGCGTTGATCGCGGGCGCCTCCATGGGCATCGGACGCGCGTTCTCCCACTCCGCTGCCGCGCGCGGGCTGAACGTCGTGATGCTGGCCCGCGGCGCCGACCTGCTGGAAGAGATCGCCGCTGAAGTACGCGCAGAGCACGGCGTCCAGGTGCGCACACTCGCTGCCGACCTGGCGGATCCAGGCATCGGCGAGGTCGTAGCGGCCGCAACGGACGATCTCGAGGTTGGACTCTTCGTCTACAACGCGACCGTGGCACCCGCCGGCCGCTTCCTGGATGTGCCGCTGGATCTGCAACTGCTGAGCGTCGCGGTCAACTGCGCCACCCCGGTGATCTTGTGCAATCTGCTGGCTCCGAAGATGGCCGCCCGGGGACGCGGCGGCATCGGCCTGGTCAGTTCGACGGGTGGGACGCAGGGCTCGATCAATTTCGGCACCTACAACGCCGGCAAGGCCTTCGAGTGGATCCTGGCGGAGACCCTGTGGGCCGAGCTCGGGCCGGTCGGCGTCGATGTGGCGACGATCCTGGTCGGCCCGACGTCCTCCCCCAATTACAACGCCTTCAAAGACACCCTCGATCCGGCGTTGTGCAACAAACCCGACTCGCCGCTGCCGCTGGACCGGGCGCGCGCCCGGTTGATGGACCCGAGCGCTCCGGAGGAGGTGGCCGAAGCGTTCTATGACCAACTCGGCCAAGGGCCGGTGCTCTTCTCCCGGCCGGCGGACGGCTCGATCATCGCTGACACTTTGGCGCTGCCCCGCGAGGAGGCAGTGGCCGTCTGGCGGGAGCTGCAGGAGACCTCGACCCGCGTGCCCGAACGCCAGGCCCGATGACCGGGGATCGCTTGCGGGTGGTCCAGTGGACCACCGGGAAGACCGGCACTGCGGCAGTGCGCGGCATCCTGCGTCATCCTCGGCTGGAACTGGCCGGCTGTTACGCGTACTCCGCTGACAAGGTCGGTCAGGACGTCGGCGTGCTTACCGGCATCTCACCCGTGGGCGTCAGCGCAACGGATGACATCGACGCGTTGCTGGCGCTGCGACCGGACTGCGTCTCCTACATGCCGTATCGCCCCGACCCCGACCACGTGGTGCGGATTCTGGAGTCCGGAGCCAACGTCGTGACGACGATGTACATGCTGTCGGGTGGCGGCTACGGCGAGGAGGTCCGGGAGCGGATCGCAGCCGCCGCTGAGCGGGGCGGGTCATCGCTCTACGCGAGTGGTATCTATCCGGGTCATGCACCGATGGTCGTCTTGGCCGCCAGCGCCATGTGTTCGCGTATCGACCGCATCTCAGTGCTGGAATCGCTCGACATGAGCGGCTACGCGAACGAGCAGATGTTTCGGGCGATGAGCATCGACCGCGCCCTGGACGACCCGGAGGTGCCGGGAATGATCGAGGCTGCCTGCGGCTCCTTCAAGGAGCAGATTCGGGTGTTGGCCGAAGCCCTCGGGGTGGCCATCGACGGCATCAGCTTCGAAGCCGAATTGGGTGCGGCGAATGAGACCACTGACTTCGGTTTCATGACCGTTCAGAAAGGCCGCATCGCCGGATTCAAGGGCGTGGTCTCCGGGACGTACGACGACCGCCCGGTGGTGCAGTGCAAGTTCGTCTGGAAGCTCGGACACGACATGACCCCCAACTGGCCGGTCGAAGACGGCTACGTGCTCGAGATCGAGGGCGATCCGAGCGTGCGGGTCAGGCTCGAGCCGATGGGCGCGCACTTCGACGGTGCGACGACGACGGCGATGCCGGCAGTCAACGCCATCCCCGCCGTGGTGGCGGCGCCGCCGGGGATCGTCAACCATCACGATCTCCCCTTTGTCAAAGGGACGATCAACTGACGGCAGCCTCCGGTTGCTCAGCTCAGGTGTTCACGGAAGTGCGCGGCGAGCTTGCCCCAGGCATCGTCGGCCGCGGCAGGTACGTAATCGGGCGTGCCATCGCGCATGAACCCGTGGCCGGCCTCGGGGTAGACGAAGGTGTCGCGGTGATGCGCTGCCACGGTCTCGATGTCAGCCGCCGGAATCCATTCGTCCGTGCCTCCGAAGAAAAGCAGGGTCGGGCATTTCGGCTCACCAAGTTCGGCGGCGATGCCGGACCCGTAGAAGCCGGCCGCAGCATCGAATCCGCCGGCCAACGCCGCTCGGTAGGTGAGGCGACCGCCCATGCAGAACCCCGTGACACCGAGCTTGCGGGCCCCATGATCACGGGCGACATCCGCCGCGGCCATCAAGTCTTGCTGGGTCTGGGCAAGGTCCAATCCGCCGTAGAGCCTCATCGGCGGAGCTGACTCGGTGCCACCCGAGCGGAAGAAGAGATCGGGCGCGACGACGACGTATCCCTCCCGGGCCAGCCGCTGGCACCACCGCAGCAGCTGGGAAGAGATGCCGTTGCCTTCGTGGATCACCACGACACCGGGCAGGCCGTCGGGCGCCGGCGGGCTGGCGAGGAAGTAGGGAAGCGCAAGGTCGCTCACGACCGGAAACTAGCAGTTCGTAAGCGGGCGGCTGGTCTGGCCACTCGCGAGGCCCGGATCAGCGGCCCGCGCTGTCCTTTCAGCGGATCCTTGCCGTTCGGCGGATGGAACCAGAGTGTCCCGTCCGGATCCTCACCGACGGTGAGCGTCCAGCCACCTTCGTGGAGGAGATGATGATGGGCGTCGCATAAGAGATGAAGATTATCCGGATTGGTTTCTCCGCCGTCACACCAATGCCGCCGATGGTGAATTTCACACCAGGAAGGTGGCCGATCACACCCTGGAAAGACACATCCGCCATCCCGCGCAACTATGAATGCGCGTAATCCCGGCGAGAACCGCCGCGTCTTTCTCCCGAAATCAAGAATCTCGCTGCCGGCGCCCAAAACCATCGGGATAATCCCGCAATCACACGCCCACCGCCGCAGCACTGCCGCCGGCAAAGTCCGCCCGCCCGCAACGGTGCCGACGCCTTGCCCGGTCTGCAGGTACTCCAGCGGCAACCCGACGATCAGCGTCTTACGTGCGGCTGGAAGCCCGCCGCCGGGCCGGCCGCTGGCACGGCGGCAGCCCTGGTCATGCTCGAGTGCCTGCCGGCAAATATCCACCAGCGCCTGCGCCCGCCGCTGTCCCGGTGACATGGATCCTGCCGGATCAGCCAGGATCTCCTGCGTCGACGGACGTGGGGTGAACAGGTCCACCACGTGGTTCACGATGGTGCCGGCCTCGGCGTCGAGCTGTCCGCGTAGATACCAGGAGCCGTCCAATGACTGGCTGATCGACAGTTGCTGCCGGGCGTGGGCGTCAGCGTTCTTCTTCGCCGTCTCCTCCGGAAGATGCTGCTCCCGGATCTGCGCCCCCAGATTGCGCAGGTCAGACGGCGACACCGCCGGGGTAGCGTCAGCGAGCGCCTGGTCGATGTCGGCCAGCAGCTCCAGGTCGTCGATCCCCTTGGTGGCCTCGGAGATGGCATGCGCATGATCCAATCCCAGATCACCCCGACCCCACGCCGCCCGCGTCTCCGGCAAGCGATCCACCAGCGCCCGACCCAGCCCGACTCGCTTGGACGCCCATGGTGCGGTCTCATTCGCCGCCTCCCGGACGAAGGCGTTGATCGTCACTGCGCCATCCCGGGCGAACTCCCCGGACCGCTCGGCCCGCTCAATCAGCAAGCAGGTGATCAGCTCACCCTGACGAGTCCCGGCCAGAACTTCCGGCAATACCTCTACGGCCTGCGCACCCGACAGCTCACCGACCCGGGCAGCAAGGCTCGCCCCGGGGGCATGCCAAGCCGCCATATCGGCAGCAAGATCGGTATCGAACATGTGTTCTATACTACCGGGAAGAATGCAGCTCGCGGGGCTTATCCACAAATTAGCTTGGCCATCTTTTACGCCATAAATTCCGCCCGTTTTGTCGGATGGTTGTGCCTAGGAATTCGCTTCGGACAGCCACCAGGAATCACCGTCAAGGCGTGACATCTTCATCTGCGGTCACCGGACTGCTACCCACGGCATCCGCCACCTCGCGGGCACGACTTTCTGGCCAACTGACCACATCGCGGACGCGGTCAGCCCGGATGGCGGGGTCACGCGATCGGTCGTCCTGTTCCACCTGTATCCAGAGAAAGGAGAAGATCTCTGTGATCCGAACAGTGGGCCACGGCGATCGGACGTACCAACGCAGGTCGCCAGATCCAGCCCACGATCCGGTGTCGGCGAAGGCGCGACTGTGCTCGCCCGGCCAGAGCGGCCCCAGCTCTTCGGTGATTCCCGTGAAGCCATCGAGCGGGGCGAATCCGACCTGCCTGAGCGCGACAATCTCCGGCGGATCAACGTGCCGGGTGAGCGTCAGCTTCGCCACCGCCGCCGCATGCAAAGCCCTCAACTTGCCTCGAAAATGGTCGCCAAACTTAAATGCGTCCAGGTCATCGTCACGGTATTCGTCGAACAGCTTCCCGCAGCGCGCGCAGGTCAACAATCGCCCGCCGAGGCTGAAACCCCCGACCCCGGGGGCGACCAACTTCGTCTCGTTGAGTCGATACGCCATCACCGCGGGGCGGTCGCCGCAGAAGTAGCAGCGCGTGCCCTCGTCATCGTCAGGACACCATGCAGGCTCGCCGCTCAGCCAGGCTCGTCGTGCATCTCCGCCCGGCATGGCAACACCGTAGCCGGGCCTCATGATCGCGCCAGCAACGTCAGGAAGTCCACTGACCCCCGTTCACCGCCAGGTGCTGACCGGTGACCGGTGAAGAAAGTTCGGACGCCAGAAAGAGCACCGAACCCGCGCACTCGTCTGGCGTGGGAATGTGCCCGATCGGCAGCTCGGCGGCCTTGCCCTCCACCCAGGTGTCCAGCGTGATTCCGGCTGCGGCGGCGGCGTTGCCACCGGAACGAAAGAGGTTTTCGCCGGCGACCGGCCCCAGGAAGATGCCGTTGACCCGGATGTTTTTGGGACCCAGCTCCGTCCCCAGCGTCCGGGTAAGACCGGCCAGCGCCGCTTTGGAAGTTGAGTACGCGCCCATGGTCGCGGGGTATCTCACCGCGGCACCTGAATTGACCAGGATGATGCTGCCGCCACCGCCGGCTTCCATGACAGGCACCGCATTCTGCACGAGCTGGAGGGCGCCGAAGAAGTTGATATCCATGATCCGGCGCCACTCATCGACGTCTGCGGCCGCGGCCGGGCTCCAGTCACCTTCGTGGTGGCCGTTCTGCACGAGCACGTCAAGGCGGCCGAAGTGCTCTGCGGCCTGCTCGATGAGAGAGGCGCAGGCGGCGGCGTCGGCGATGTCGCATGTCACGGGAAGTGCCGCGCCACCGAGAAGGCGTATCTCATCGGCGACGTCGTCGAGGCGCTGACGGTTGCGCGCTCCCAGCACCACTGAGGCCCCGTGGCGGGCAAAACGCAGTGCGATGCTGCGTCCCATCCCGGGGCCGATCCCGGTGACGACCGCCACCTTGCCTTGGAGGAGCCGGCCTTCGACGAAGCTTTCCTGACTGTTGCCAAGCGTCATGCCAGGATCTTCATCCGGCTGGGCCCTGAAACACCAGCGGCGCGGGCCGAATCAGCCGGCTTCTCCTCGAGTGGCAATTCGGCGATGAGGGTCAGGCTGCCGGTGCCCTCGCTGATACGACCGTCCGCCGAGCGCTGCACCACCCGCACCGGCTGGATGCGATGGACCGGACGACCGACCGTGCCATCGGGGAAGCCGACCCGCGCCGGTTCGGACACGTCCCAGACCTCGCTCTCCAGATGGGCCAAGCCGCGCCACACCCCGAGACCGAGCCCATCGTCGTATCCGCCGTAGCCGAGACCCTGCATCGCGACCGCCGGACCTTGCGCCGTGACGTCGATCCGGACCGTGCTGCCGCCGGCCAGCGTCACATCGAACCCTGCGTGGCTGACCCGCCGGGGCCGTCCGTCATCCACGAATTCAGCATCTATTCCGACCCGCTCCCCGACGACGGACTCTCCCGTCGCGCGATCGACGATCTCGGCCGTGATGTGCCCTCCCGCGTCCGGCCGTCGCGTCACCTGGACATGGCCGGCGAAATCGGCCGTCGAGTAGAAAAGGAAGGCGAACAGTCCCCCAGCGGAGGCTCCGGCCGCCGCGGGAGGGCTGGTGACCGGCTCCGGAATGCCGACCCTCTCGCGGACTCCCCAGGAGTGGTCACGGCATGACCACCAGGAGTCCACCTCGATCCGCCGGCCCGAAACCTCAAGCCAGCCGCTACATTCGCCGATCTGGTCGTAGCGGCTGTAGTCCTCCAGGATCCGGCCGTTCGAGCGGGCGTAGTGGGGTCGCTCCTCCTGCGCCGGGTCGGTGGCCGTCCACTCCAGCTCCCCCGATACGCCACTTTCGTTGGGGGCGATGGACAGCCCGATCCGCTTCATCGGGTCGCGCACGTCGAGGCGCAGCGGTCCGCAGTCGGACGCATAGCGGGGACGCAGTTGACGTGACACCCGCAAGTTGTGCTGGACACCGTCGACGATGGCGACGAAGCCGCCGTCGACGACGTTCATGTTCTGGTAGACGCCCATGGTGAATTGCAACGCGCCGTGCCCCTGCCGGTCTGACGCCGCGAACCAGAGCCGGTCAAAAAAACGCGGGTCGCTCGTGCCGACATGGTCGAACGTGGTGGGCAACTGATGCCAGGGCGAATCGTCGAGTTCGGTCAGCACGGTGATACCGGCCTTTCTGTCAGCACAGTGAAGATCGAAGCTTGCCGTCAGCCGGCGGCGACGGGAACGGGCGGCCGCCAGACCGTCTTGAGCGGGTAGCGCTCGGCGCGCTCCCGAAATACACCTACCAGATGCGTGTACGTCTCACGCAATTCTTCGCGCTCGGTGATGATGGGGATCGCGAGCTCCAACGCGCCCCGCAACCGGCGATGGTGGGCCTCCAGCGCCGGCAGGTCAGCCGGGTCCGGCGACGGTGCCTCGACGGCCGCCCGCAGCTCGGCGGCCAATGGCTCGCTCAGGCCGGGAGCAGCGAACGCCAGCACCTGCGACAGCACTTCCGCCGACGCCGCAGCGTCCCAGCGCAAGAAAGCCGGCACCGCGCTCCATCCGGTCGCGAGGGTCTCCAACGTGGCGCAGACACCGGCCAGGATGTCGGCCGGGTACGCATCGGTCAATTCCGGTGCCACGACCTCCTGCAGGATGCGGCGCAGGCCGTCGAGCTGTTCGGTCACGGAAGGACGCACGGGTCACGCTCCGATCAGCTCGAGCATCAGGCGGCAGATCTGCACGGGAGATTGATGGACCCGATCCAGCCGTCCCTGCACAAAGGCATGCTGCCCGCTGAGCACGATGATCGACAGTTTGAGATTCGCCAGCACGCTCCACCACCGGACGGCCTCCGGGTTGACCGTGAGCCCGGTGCGCGCGCTCCACCGCTGCAGCAGATCGGCCGGCATCCAGTGCCCGGGAATCGTGTGTTCGCGGGCCCGCAGCGGATTCGTCACCCACCCGAGGTCCTCGTGCGGATCCCCCAGGTGAACTGTCTCCCAGTCCAGCACCGCTGATACGTCGTCGTCGAGCAGCAGCACGTTGCCGGCCTTGAAGTCACCATGGACCAGGGTCGTGACGTCGCTGCCCGGAGCGTTTCGGGCCAGCCAATCGATGACCAGCTCCAGCTCCGGCTCGGGGTCGAGCTGGACCGCGCGCAGCTCCTTCTCCCAATGCGTCAGGGCTACGGACGCAGCACCCGCGCCGGGGTCTTCAAGCACCTCGCCAAGCCCGATCCCGCGCCAGTCGACGAGATGGATGTCTGCCAACCGGTCATACAGCCGGTGGGCAATCGCCAGCCGGTGCTCGGGCGAACCCGCACCTGACAGCACGAAGCCGTCACACCGTCCGGGCGCCAGATCCATCACGATCGCCGGCCGCCCGAGCCGTTCACCGTCCAGATCAGCCCAACGAAGGTATGGGGTCGGAACGCCCGTCGCCTGCAGCGCCCGGAGCACGCCCGTCTCCACCCGGCGGTCCGTGTTCAGCACGCTGCCGGGCGGATCTCGCCGGGCGATGAGCGCGTGCGTTTGAGGGTGGCCGTCAACAGTCCACGTCGCGTCAAAAACCCAGTTCTCCCGGGAGAATCCGGCGGACGTGCGGCGTACCCCGGTGATGACGGTGGTGGGGTCACCAACCTCGTCGGCGATCCACAGCCGCAGCGCCTGCTCGATCTCGGCGCTGACGTTCACGCCGCGAACTGCACGCCGTACAGCCCCGCCGCGTTGTCGACGAGAACTTTCTGCAGCACCTCTTCAGGAAGCGATCCGAGCGCCTCGGTGGCGTACGCCTCGGGACCCACCGCAGGGGTGCGGGGACCCGGGTGCTGGCAGGTGGGGTGCGGGAAGTCGGTCTCGAAAAGCATGTTGTCCGGGTAGGCGAGCAGCGGGGTCGTGATGGTCTCCCGCTCGTACCAGAAGCAGCCGTAGATCTGGCGGCGGAAGTACTCCGAGGGAAGCAGGTCGTACTCGGGGTGCTCTTCGATGACTCCCCCGTTACGCCACTGCCAGTCAAACGATTCCAGGGCTCCCGGCAGCATCGAGACGCCGCTCTCGACGGACACGAACTTCAGGTCGGGGAAGCGGTGACACACCCCGCCATGGATGAGCTCGCCGATGCAGCGCAGGTTGTCGACGAAGAGCATCGAGGACGCCCGGCAGAAATTGGCTCGCCAACCGATGTCGCTGCCGCCGGCGAGCTGCTCCCCAATGCGACCCCCGCCGATATGGAAGTTGACCGGGATCCCGGCGTCCTGCGCGGTGGCCCACACCGGGTCCCAGTGCCGGTCCCAGAGCTTGGGCTGGTCGTAATCGTCGGGCGAATTGCAGAAGTTGATCCCGCGGTGGCCGGCGGCGACGCAGCGCTCGATCTCAGCGACCGTCAGCTCGACGTCCCAGAACGGCAACGAGACGATAGGCAGCAGCCGGTCCGGTGCGATGGAGGCGAAGTCGACCTGGAAGTCGTTGTACGCCTGCAGGCATTCCAGGGCGAATGCCGGATCGCCGTAGCCGAGCCAGGCGCCGGCGCCGAAGCCGCCGATGTTCGGATAGAGCACCTGCGCATAGATGTTTTGCTCGTCCATGAAAGCGACGCGGGCCTTGGGGTCGTACGCAGCCGGGTGCATGTCGGCGTACGTGGCGGGGCCGTCCGGCAGCACCCCGTCGAACCCAGCCATTGCCGTATTGCCGGGTTTCGCCCACGGGCGTCCGGCGATCACCCAGACGTCGTAGCCGTCGATGCGCTCGATGCGCGGGATGGCGTCACCCCAGCGCGAGGAGACCCGGGCCGACCAGGTGTCCGCCGGCTCGGTGATGTGGGTGTCGGCGTCGATCACGTTGAACCGTTCGAACATCACAAACTCCTTCTGCCGGCGGCGCCTACAGGGAAGTAAACAATTCGTATTACTACGGTGTCAACCCCGCGCCGGCCCCTTCTCCCACCGGAGCCGTAACGGCGCCCAGGAACATGTCGACCAGGTTCGAGCGAAAGGTCTCGTCGCTGACCCGGTGTTCACGGCGCTGGCCGCGGGCCCAGATTGCCGCGGCGTGCAGGTAGCTGTTTGTGCCGACCCGGATACGTTCACCCAGCAGCTCAGGCCCCGGCACCGGCCCGATCCGCTCGGCGAGCAAGCGGCCGGCGTCGTTGGCCGCCGTATCGCCGATGAGGTCCTGAATCTCCTCGATCGACAGGGACACGTCATCGTGGAGCTGGCTCAGCAGCTGCACCACGTGGCGTTCGTGCTCGGTGCCCGTAGCCAGCTGGGCATAGGGCAGCACGAAGACCGCGGCCACCGAACGCAGATCGTCCGGGTCCGCAGCCGCCGCGGCCGCCAGTAGCGCCCGTCTGCGGTCGACGAGCAGGGGCAGCTCACGATCCAGCAGGGCTCGCAGCAGACCGTCCTTGGTGCCGAAGTGGTAGTGCAGGGCGCCGGCGTTGCCCTGTTTGGCCTCTAAGCGGATCTCGCGCAGGCTCACCCCGGCGATGCCGTTCGTGGCGAACAGGCGCAGCGCTGCGTCAAGGATCTGCCGTCGGGCCGGCTCGGGACTGCGCGGCATTAGCCCCTCTCCCCGATCATTTCGCCAGACGCTACCGTCACCCGCAATGCTCGCGACGAGAGCTCGCGACAAGGTCGCGAAGGGAGCTGGCGATGGCAGCCCAGGCTGTGCAGTGGAAGGTCGGAGACGTTCGCATCACGAAGGTGGTGGAACACGAATTACCCATTCCGCTCAACGGCCTGCTGAGCGACGTGCCCGACCGGGCCGCCGAACGCCACCCGTGGCTCTCGCCGGATTTCCTCACTCCGGACGGCCTGGCCAAGCTTTCCATCCACGGCCTGGTGATCGACACCGGGGATCGCCGCATCTTGGTCGACACGTGTGTGGGCAACCTGCGTGAAGGGCTGGTCATGCCGGCCATGCCCAGCGGTTTCATCGAGTCGCTCGCCGAAGCCGGTTACGCACTCGAAGACATCGACACCGTGGTGTGCACCCACCTGCACTTCGACCACATCGGCTGGAACACCAGGCTCATCGACGGCGAGTGGGTGGTCACCTTTCCGCAGGCGCGCTACTTGCTCGGGCGGGTCGAGTACGAGCACTGGCTGGTGACCGACGGCGAATACACCACCAACCACGCCGACACGGTGCGCCCGGTCATCGAAGCCGGAGCCGCCGACCTGGTGGAGGTCGACCATCAGATCTGCCCGCAGGTTCGACTGACTCCGACCCCGGGTCACACCCCAGGTCACGTCAGCGTGGTGATCGAAAGCGGTGGGGAGCGCGCCGTCATCACCGGCGACATGGCCCACCACCCGCTGCAGTTCGCGGAACCCGAAATCGGCGCGCCGGCCGACACCGACTCAGCCTTGGGAGCGAAGACCCGCAGGCTGTTCCTCGCCGACCGTCAGCGCGACGGCGCGCTCGTCATCGGCACCCACTTCGGAGGTCCTACCGCGGGCCGGATCGCGGCCGATGGCGAAAGCTGGAAGCTGATCGTCGCTCCGGGAGCCTGACCCTCAGGCGTGGCGGGCCCGGGAATTGTCCTTCTTGCGCAATGGCAGGATCAGCTCGGCCAGCCAGCTGAAGAAGGCAATCAGAAAGCCGCCGGCTACCGCCGCGCCGAAGCTGTCGATGGAGATCTTGCTCGAGAGCAAGGCCGTGAGAGCCAGCAGCGCGGCGTTGATGACGAGCAGGAAGAGCCCGAGCGTCAGGACGATGAAAGGCAGGCTGAGTAGGCGCAGGATCGGTCCGACGATCATGTTGATGAGCGAGAACAGGACCGCGAGCCACAGCCAGGTCCAGAACCCACCGTCGACATGGATCCCGTTCACGAGGCTCGCCACGAGTCCGATGATCAGTGCCAGCACCACGAGCCGCAGAGCAACACGGACGAGCACGTTCGCCCCCTAGTAAGGATCAGTCTGAGTCAGCCGCCGCAGCGGTACGTGAAGCGAACGGTAGCGGCTAACGGCGCGGGCTGAAGGAGGTGGATGGTCGCCAGCGCGTTGTAAGTGCCCGGACCCTCGAATTTCCAGCTCAGCCGGAGATTGGCCGACCCTTGGCCACGGGACATCGTCTGGCGAAGTATGGCCGAGTGCTGGCCGTCTCCGCGCTCCCACTGGTAACGCAAGGTTCCGGGATTGCCGTTGGTCGTGACCGTCGCCACCAGACCAGCCGTCCGCCCGCAACTGACCACCTCAGGGTTAACGCGTAACGACAGCTGATGGACGCGCAGCGGGCCCGCCGGCCACAGGAACCACACCACGAAAGCGACGATGGCCGCGGTGAGCCCCGCCGACAGGATTCGGGCAGCCCGCCACTTCGGCGGCGGCTTGGGCTGCTCAGGCGCCTCCGGTTCGACGACGGCCGCCACCCCGACCGCTGCGGCGCTCTTGACCGGGGGAACGCCTGGCCCGAAGCGCACCCGCTCGATAACCGTCCCACCAGGCACGGGCACCTGCGATGGACCAGCGCTGGTCACCGTTTGCGTCTCTGCGGCCGCCTTGACGGTGGGCTCACTCAACAGAGGCCCCCCGTCTTCGGGTTAATGCATACCGGCGACGACGTAGGGGCAACCGGCACCGGCTTCAACCGGGACGGAGGCGAGACGCTCGTGACGGATGGTGCACTGGTGACAGGCGGCGGGGGCGGGACCGTCACCGGGGCAACGACGACCGGCGGGACGTTCACCGGCGGCGGGCTGTAGGTCGGCGCCGGGGCCACCGGAGCCACCGGCGGCAATACAGCGGAAGAGGCGGCCGGCGAGGTCACCACAGGAGCGTTGGGCGTGGGCTTCCCCTTCGGCGTCGGAGCGTGGGTGGACACCGCAGCCGGGGCGGCCGCGACCAGCACGGTGGGCGCCAGGGGTGCGGCGACAGCCGCCGCCGATACCGACGTGGCATCCGCCGCCCGGGCCGTCGCGCCCGCTCCGGCGCCGGCGGCGACGATCAGCGCGAAGGCAGCCGCCAGTCCCCACCTACCGGCTCCACCGCGCCCTTTCGTCCGGCGGCGCAGACCCGCCCAGAATCCGGCTCCCCCCAGCACGGTGAGGGCCGTCGCGTGCTGAGTGACGCTGAGTCGGGCGTGCGGGAAGAGCAACGCCAGCAGAGCGGCGCGGGCGGCCAGCTGACGGCGCCCGTGCTCCTCCCAATCCGGCCCGTAGGCATCCCCGGCAACCCTTTCCAGCTGCTGCACCAACGCCTCGGCGTCGGTGATGCGTGCTGCCGGGTCCTTGGCCAGCCCGGCTTCAGCGATCCCGCGTACCTGCGGCGGCACATCGTCCAAGGATGGATCCACACTCAGATGCTGGGCGCGCAGCGCGTCGACGGTGGTCGCGGGGAAGACGGTGTGACCGGTCAGCGATTCCACGAACGTGGCGCTGGCGGCGTAGACATCCGAAGCTGCGGTGCTGGGCTCCCCGGCCCACTGCTCGGGTGCCATGTAAAGCGGAGTCCCGGCGATCCCGGCCAGCTCCCCCACCGGGGCGGCAATGCCGTAATCCACCAGCTTGGTCGCGCCCGTTGCGTCGACCATGACGTTCTCGGGCTTGTAATCGCGGTGGACGACCCCCTGGCGGTGCAGCGCCCCCAGCCCGCGAAGTGAACCCTTCATCAGCGTCAGCGCCGCCTCCGGGGTCAGCGGGCCGCCGTCATCCAGGATCGCGCGAAGTGCGACGCCCTCGACAAGCTCCATGGCGATCGCCGCGCCGGCGTCCGTCTCCACGTATTCGTAGAGCGTCACCAGGTTGTCATCGACCAGGCCGGCCATCAGCTCGGCCTCAGTACGGAAATCGGCCAGCCGTTCGGGGGAATCAACGAGCCAGGCCGCCAGATACTTGACGGCGACATCGCGCCCGGTCGACTCGTGACGTGCCAGCACCACTCGGCCGCCGCCGCCGACTCCGAGCTCACCCAGCTCCTCGAAGCCGTCGAGCTGCCACCCGCTCATGCCTAAGGATCGACCCGCTAACGTCAGATTGTTAGTGCGTGTCGGTCAAACGACTCGAGGAATTCCTGCGCCGCTCGATCAGATCAAACCGTTGTCGCGCAGATAGCCTTCGACGCATTCGCCGATGTAGTCGCAGTCGTCGTCGTTCATCGAATGGTTGTTGGGCAGGATGAGCCCGAATTCCATGACCCGGTCGGCGTTCGGCATGCCGCCTTCGGGCTGACGGAAGGGTAGGTCGCGGAAGGCCGGCTGGCGAGCTGCGTTGCCGGTCCAGACCATGCGCGTGTCGACCCCGTGGGATTCCATCCAAACCTGAAGTTCGCTGCGGCGGATCCCACTGCCGGAGTTGATGACCACTGGAAACATGTGCCATCCGGTCTCGACGCCTTCGGTGAGCTGGGGCAGCGTGAAGTGCTCCGGCCAGCGGGCGAAATGCCCACTGGTGATTTCGAAGTTGCGCTGCCGGCGCTTGATGTTGTCACCGAGCTTGTCCAGCTGCACCAGGCCGAAGGCAGCCGACAGCTCCGACGGTTCGAAGTTCCAGCCGAGCTCGTCGAAAATGAAGAGGTTGTCGTACTCGAGGTCGCCGTCGATCGCGGAAAAGAAACGTCGTTCGACACCTTTCTTGGAACCGAAGAGCTGCACTTCGGAACGCCGCCCCCAGCGCCGCAGCAGCAGGGCCCGGTCGGCCAGCTCATCGTCGTCGAAGCAGACCATCCCGCCGGTCCCGGCAGCGGTGATGATGTGCGACAGCGCGAAGCTGGTCAGGCTGATATCGGCCCGCAAACCGGTCGGTGTGCCGCGCAAGGTCAGCCCCAGCGCGTCGCACGAATCTTCGACCACCGCCAGCCCGTGGCGGTCGGCGATCTCCCGGATGCGGTCCCAGTCGGGGGCGTTGCCGATCAGGTTGGGCGTGAGGATCGCTTTGGTGCGCGGGCCGATCGCGGCTTCGATCGCGTCGACATCGATCTGAAAGGTGTCCGGGGTGACGTCGACGAAGGAGGGCACGATGCCTTTGCGCATCATGGGAGCGATGTCGGTCGAGAACGTCACCGCCGAGGTGATGATCTCGTCGCCGGGTTCGAGGTCGAGCACTTCGACTGCCAGATAGAGCGCGGAACTACCCGAATTGACCATGATTCCGCGCCTTTTGCCAAAGAGCTCGGCCACGCGTTTTTCCATGGCTCGCACGTTTTTGCCGATACGCAGCGCCGTCGGCCCGCCTCGCAATACGGCGACCACGGCCTCGATCTCCCGCTCGTCATGCACCGAACCCGCGTAGTCAATCCTTCGCCCGCTGCTGCTCATGGCGAAGGACTCTGTCACCATCCCTGCATGGCAACGACGCCGGGTCAGACTCCCGTCATCATCGAGGCGGCGATCAACGGGGCCACCCCCAAGAGCCGCAATCCGCACGTCCCCATCACGGCGGCGGAGATCGCCGCTGACGCGCTCGCGTGTCTCGACGCCGGTGCGTCGATCATTCACGCCCACTGCAATCCCGTTGGCGGGCCTGACGACGAGGTGGCCGAGCGCTATCTCGAGTCGTTCCGGCTGGTCTGGGCCGAGCGACCGGACGCGCTGATCTACCCGACCGTTAACTTCGGGGCCGGTGGCCTGAGCTTCGGCCACCTACGGCCGATGGCCGCCGAAGGGCTGCGCATCGGATTGCTCGATCCCGGATCGGTGAATTTCGGGCGGCACGACGACGACGGCACACTGACCGGCTCCTTCGTGTACGCCAACTCCTTTGACCGTATTGGGGAGATCTTCGCGCTGCACACCGAACTTGGCCTCGGGCCAAGCCTGGCGATCTACGAGCCCGGCTTCCTGCGGGCCACTCTCGCCTGGCACCGCGCGGGCAAGCTGCCGGCCGGGACGATGGTGAAGATCTACCTGTCCACCGAGCAGGGTCTGATGGGCGCCCCCTTCGGACTGCCGCCGACACGCGCGGCGCTGCACGCCTACCTGGAAATGCTTGAAGGCACCGACCTGCCCTGGGCGGTTTCGGCTGTGGGCGGTGACCTCGGACGCACGGACGTCGCCCAGTACGCGCTGGAGCTCGGCGGTCACCTGCACCTGGGCCTGGAGTTCTACTTCGGAGATCGCACCCCGACAAATGTCGAGCTGGTCACCGAAGCGGTCGCGCTGTGCACTGATGCCAAGCGCCGGGTAGCGACCTGCGAGCAGGCTGCCGACATCCTGCGACTGCGCGTCCCCGTCGGCTAAATTCCCGCCGTCTTCCGGGCTACGGGGGACAATGGGGGCATGGCGGACACCCGCGGCTGGATCCCGGCCGGGCTGGAGCGGTGGAGCGCCAGCCTGCCTGGCCACAGCTGGCGACGCGCCCGCGAGATCGACCTACCCACCCAGACCCTCGCGTTAGCGGCGCAGCTCGTGCTGTGTGCCGCACCGTTGCTGGTCGCCACTTCGGCCGTCGTACGACGGGCCGGAGGCAAGGGCCTCGGTGGCCCCGTCAGCCGCTATCTCGGACTGCACGGACAGGCCGCCAAAGACGTGACGTCGCTGTTCACGACGTCCTCGAAGGTGAGCCTGGTATCGCTGGTCGCCGGTCTGATCGTGGCCGCGTTCTTCGGCACCGGAGTCGCCGCCACGCAGCAGCGCGGCTACGAGGGGCTCTGGTCCTTGCCGCGGGCCGGCATCCGCGCCTCCACCTGGCGGCAATTGCTCTGGGTGCTCGGCCTGATGATCTACATGTTCGCCATCCTGTACGCCGGCCGGCTGAGCCACCACGGTCATGGGCGCGTGCATTCCGGCGTCGTCTTCCGGGCTATCGCCCAGTTCCTGGTCTCGTTGCTTTTTTACGCGTGGAGCCAGCATCTGCTGCTGGGTGGACGCGTCAGCTGGCGGCGGGTGATGCCGGGTGCGTTCTGCATGGCCCTGGGCACCACGATCCTGGTGATCGTGTCGGCTGTCGTGCTACCTGGTCAGATCACTGACCAGGAGACCGATTACGGACTCGTCGGGGCGGCCTTTGTGCTGACCGTCTGGCTGGTGGTGCTGGCCGGCGTGATTTTCGGGGGCGGGCTGCTCGGCGCGATCATCGTCGAACGCCGGCGGCCTACCCCCGTCTCTGAATCAGACTTCGTGACCGATGAACTACTTGGGCTGGAGCCGGGCTCCCCCGTCGATCCGAATGGTCTCGGCGTTCATGTAGCTGTTGGTGATCAGCTCGAGCGCGAGTGAGGCGAATTCCTCCGACGTGCCCAGCCGATCCGGGAAAAGGACGTCTCGCTTGAGCTTCTCCTTGAACGCCTCCGAACCCTCGCCGGTGCCGTAGATCGGAGTGTCGATAAGCCCGGGAGCGATCGTGTTCAGCCGGACGCCGATCACCGCCAGGTCGCGCGCGACCGGGAGGGTCAGCCCGACCACTCCCCCCTTGGACGCCGAATAGGCCGCCTGCCCGATCTGCCCGTCGAACGCCGCCAGCGATGCCGTATTCACGATGGCCCCGCGCTCACCGTCCGCCTGCGGTTCGACGTCGGCCATGGCCGTAGCCGCCAGCCGGATGCAGTTGAACGTGCCGATCAGGTTGATCGCGATGACCTTGGTGAACGTGTCCAGGTTGAAAGCGTTCTCATACGTCGGTTGCCTGCCGACGGTGCGCTGGGCGCTGCCGATCCCGGCGCAGTTGACCAGTACGCGCAACGGGCCGAGCGTCTTCGCCTCCTCCACTGCCGCAATCACCGAGTCGGTGTCAGTGACGTCGGTGTGGACGTAGGAAGCCCCGATCGCCTCGGCCAGCGCCACGCCCTTCTCGTCCTGCAGATCGGCGATGACGACCCTCGCGCCGCGCTTGACGAGCAGGCGGGAGGTCGCCTCACCCAGTCCGGATGCGCCGCCGGTGACGATCGCGGCTGCTCCGTCAATGTTCACTTTTTTGTCTCCCTTGTCAGGTGGCTGCGAGCTTCTTCTTGGCCTCGAAGTACTCGACCATCATCGACATGAAGTGCTTGGGGTCGTAGATGTCCTCTTCGTAGGACCACTTGTTGTCGCCCGCGTACTTGAGCAGCGTGAAGTTGTACGCCTGATGGATGCTGCCATCTCCGGGGTCAGCCATCCGGTTCCACACGTGGCAGGTGATCCACCCGCGGTCTTCGTCGATCATGTACCACTCGATCGGGAAGGCGACCATCTCGTTAGCGGGCGGGGTGGTCATCGTCTCGATGATCCACCGGCGGATGGCTTCGCGGCCGCCCATACGGCCGTAGTTCGACTCGATGTACGTGGCGTCCTCGGTGAAGAGGTCAGCCCAGGGATTCCAGTCGCCGCTGCTGCCGGCCTTTTGCGCGACAGCCTGGAAATTGGCGAATGCATTTTCGAGCTCATCCCGCGTCCAACGTCCCATGATTCTCCTCGTGGCTCCGGCACCGGCTGCACTGCCCGCACGGCCGGAACCTATCGCCCTCGTGAGAACGCAGTTTCAGCGGCCCTAGAGGTCGGCTGCCTGCCTGAGCGCGGCCAGCGATTCCAGATCGTCGATCGACGCCTGGGCTCTTTCGAGGAAGGCGTCGGCGAAGACGCGCCTGCCCTCGGTGGCGTCAGCCGGAAACGTGACCACCTGGCAGGACGCCGGGACGTTGTAGGCCGCGTGGATCCGGTGGGCTCTCCAGGCGTCGTCGAAGCTCATCTCACTGCCTCCAGCGCCGCGGCGCAGCTCAAGGTAGTGGCGCAGCAAATCGCGTTCGTGGGCCCGCCGGTCGGCCACCTGCATGCCCATCGTGAGGAAGTAGCTGACGTCGCGCATGGGGGTGTTGACGTTGATGATCCCCCAGTCGAGAAAGCCGACCCGGCCCCCGCCCAACTCGTCGACGAAGAGGTTTCCGATGTGCGGATCGCCGTGAATGATCGTGTGGGGCCCGGCGTGCCACAGCTGCTGAAGCTTCTCGTGGTCGCTGAGGTACAGCTCGCTGATGGCCACGAAGGAATCCGTCAGCCGGTCGCGGTGGTGCTCGATGCCATAGCGCAGCATCGGACCGCCGTAGCTGTTGGACGGCGTGGAGACGGTCACCCAGGGAGCCTGCGCGGCCCGTACGGCCGGATCCTCGAAGCGCACGTGCAAGTCCGCCAGGTCTTCCATCGCTCCTGCGGCTGCGGCCGGGCTCACCGCCCAGGTGCCGTCCGAAATCAGGCAGCCGGTGGTCTCCAGATCCTCCAGCAGCAGGACGAAACCCCCGTCGTCGCCGACCTCCGCCGCGTAGACGGCCGGCACGCGCGCGGCGGTCCTCGACGCGAGCGCCGAGTAGAAGAGCGCCTCGCGCCTGCCCATGCCGGTGGCGTTGATCACCTGGCGACGCGCTGGATCTGACGGCGGCAGCTTGCAGAACATCACCTCGGGAGCGCCGGCGGGCTCTTCGTAGGTCAGGCGCAGCCGGGCATGGGCATTGGTGAGCTCGTGTCGTTCGATCACCTCGACACCGCTCACCCGTACTCCCGGATGCCGGGCGGCCAACGCAGCGGTGACCCACTCCGCGGTGAGGTCCTCGGCGAGTACCGGCAACATGGTGGGCGGTGAACCTGTCATGCGCCGAGTCCGGCGCTCATCCGCGCATGGGGCGCCAGCAAGAAGGCGCGCCGGGGGCTGCGAATGGAGGTGCGCATAGTGGAGGGGTGAACTCGACGATCGTCACAGGCCTTCGCGGCCGGCAGACCCACGAAGTCACCCCGGAGCGCACCACCGGTCACGCGGCGCGCTCGGTGCTGGCCACCCCTTCGATGATCGGCCTTATCGAGTGGGCGTGCTTCGCCGTCACCGCCGGGCTGGTCGAGCCGGGCGAGACGACCGTCGGCACGCACGTCTGCGTCAGCCATGAAGCGGCGGTGGTGGTGGGCGAATCGATCGACATCGAGGTCGAGCTCACCACCATCGAAGGCCGCAAGCTGACCTTCGCCGTCGAGGTCACCGGCCCGCGCGGCCGGGTCAGCACCGGCACCCATCAACGGGCCGTGATCCGGCTACCCGCCGCGGCCAGCTGATCGGATCCCGCGACCCGCTCGCGTAGGAACGCGTGTAGCCGGTCGCGGGCAACGCGCCCGATGCGGGTTGGCGAGGATTCGACGCCGTGCGGACCCTCGGGGTAGACGGCAAGCTCCACGTCATTGCCGGCCGCCTCCAGCCTGGCCGCCGCGAACAGCGAATCATCGAGCAACCAGTCAGCCGTCCCGACGGTGAGCAGCGCGGGCGGCAGCTGGCGCAGATCCGCCCACAGCGGCGACACCGCAGGGTCGCGGGCTTCCTCGAGGCTTCGCCCGGGAAGGTAGTGGGACCGGTTTGCGCCGTCGCCCTTCGCGTAGGGCACCTTGCCGATCTGCTGACGCGCGCTCGGGGTGCCGCCCCAGTCATAGACCCCGTAACAGAGGTCCATGCCAAGAAATGGAGGCGGCCCTGCGAGCCGGTCGCGGAGCCGGACCATCGTGAGCAGCGCCAGGTAGGCCCCGGCGGATTCACCCCCGACGACGAGGCGTTCGGTCCCGAACTCCGAAGCGGCGTTCTCGATCAGCCAGAGCGCAGCCGCTTCCACATCGTCCGGCCCTGCCGGGAAGGGATCCTCCGGCGCCAGCCGGTAGTCGACGCTGACGACCGCGACTTTGGCGGCCTGCGCGATCGGCCAGTTGCGGGCGTCCATGCTCATGGCTGTCCCGAGGGTCATCCCGCCGCCGTGGAAATGCAGGTAGACGCCGTCGACGACCGGCGGTGTCATCACCCGCAGCGAGATCGGCCCCGCCGGGCCCGGGATCTCCCGGGTGGTCGGGAAGTCCAACGATTGGAGGCCAAAGAGCCCACCCGGCTCCATCGCCTGGCGGATCCACTGCAAGCCGGCCGCGCTCTGGGTATCGATGCCGTCCATCGCAGCGGTCGTCTCCATGAGCTTGGCGTTGTACGCCTGCTGCTCAGGGACGTGCGGCAAGAGCTGCGGGTCGATGAGTGCCATGGGCGACACCTAACCACCGAGGCGGCCCGCTTGAACACCCGCCAGGGAAGCTAGCTGGGCAAGGTCTCCAGGCGGCGGCGCGGCTGCGGCAGGGCGATGACCCTCACCGGCCGCGCCTGGCAGGACTTCATCAGTGCGGCGAAGGACGCGGCGGCGACGTTGGTCGGCAGCTCGCAGATCGTATAGAGCTCGGCCTCTCCGAAAGCTCCGTCGAGCGTCTCAAGACGACCGTCAAGGTCGATCACCGCCTGGTCAATCCTGGCGCGGCGAGCCTTCGCCGCCGTGGGGGTGAGGCGCTTGCTGCCCTTGACGGGTGCTCCGGCGACGAACATGTATCTCGGCATTTCATCCCTTGGCCGGGACTGAGCCGGCTTCCGCCATCATGCCCTATGGCCCCCAGCAGCCAAGTCCGGGATGGGAGAAACGCTGGCCGAGACCCCCGAAGGCAGTCGCGCGAGACTCGCGTCAAGCATCGGCTCCCAGCCTGGTCACCGAGGTCGGGCCGAAGGCCTTGGACGGCAACGAGACGGCTCCCCCGCCCTGGGCGCTGAGCAGTTCGATCATCTCCGAGGCCGGCATCGGATGGGCGAAGTAGAAACCTTGCGAAAATTCGCAGCCGACGGCGGCGACTTCATCGGCCTGCTGCCTGGTCTCGACACCTTCCGCGGTCACCCGCAGGCCTAGCGCGTGCGCCAGGTTGGTGACCGCCGCCAGAAACACCGTTCCCACCGGGTCTTCGAAGAGATCCACCAGAAACGCCTGATCGATCTTGATCACGTCGACCGGAAACCGGCGCATGTAATTCAGTGACGAGTAGCCGGTGCCAAAATCGTCTAGCGCGACCGTCAGACCCATGCGCCGGGTGTCAGCCAGCACCTTCCCGGCGCGCTCGCTGTCTTCGATGAAGATGTCTTCGGTGACCTCCAGGATGACACCCTGCGGATCGGCACCGGTGCGGTGGAAGATGGATTTCACCGTTTCCAGGAACCGCGGGGTCATGAGCTGCGTCGCGGAGACATTGACCGCCATGTCCAGCCGTTGCCCGGGGAATTGCGCTTGCCACGACTGCTGGTCGCGACACGCCCGCTCCAGCACCCAGGCCCCGATGTCGTTCATGAGACCGCTCTGCTCGGCGATCGACACCAGCTTCTGCGGGGGGACGGCGCCGTGGCGGGGGTGCGTCCAACGAATTAGGGCTTCCGTACCGGTGACCCGTCCGTCGACACTGCGCAGTAATGGCTGGTAATGCAATTCTAATTCGTCGTTGGCGACGGCAGCGCGGAGATCGCGTTCAAGGTCACGCCATTCGGTGGCGCGGCTTACTTCACGCAGATCGATCATCTGATGGCACGCGCCCCCTTTCCGTTTAGCTTGATACATAGCGGTATCGGCTTTGCCGACGAGTTCATCGGTGAGTTGCTCCCCGCGACCCGCGAACGCAATTCCCACGCTCGCCGTGATGCTCACTCGTACGCCGGCAGCATCGAAGGGGGTCGCGAATGCCTGATCGATGCGGCCGGCCAGCACCTCGACGTAGTTCGCGTCCTGCAGGTCCTCGCAGAGAATGACGAATTCGTCGCCGGCCACCCGCGCGAGAGTGTCGCCGGGACGCAGCAGGGATGAGAGCCGTTCAGCAACGGCCACCAGCAGGCCGTCGCCCACCTGGTGGCCGTAGGTGTCATTGACCAGTTTGAAGCGGTCCAGATCGGCGAAGAGCACGGCCGCATCGCTGTGCGAGCGTTGACCTCGTTGGGAGGCGTGCTCGAGGCGTTGCGTGAGCAAGAGCCTGTTCGGTAAGCCGGTCAGAAAGTCGTGAGAAGCGCTCTGGCGGTAGTGATCTGCCATCGCGTGGGCGTCCACTCGCCCTTGGACACTGGTCAGATAGGCAGCGGTGACATCAGCGAGGGTTTGCGCGGCGGCGAGGTCGTCGGCGTCGAGCGGGCCCGGAGTCCCGCGGTAAAGATCGAGTGCGCCAAGCCGGATGTCATCCTGGCGAAGCGGAAACGTGAAGACCGCACGAAGGCCCTCCGCGATGGCCGGTGGGCTGAACAGCGGGAAGCGTGAGTCCTGGCAGAGGTCGGGAACGAGCACCGCGTCGCCCGACTCGAACGCGGCCAGGCAGGGTCCCTGGAAGAGCTCGCTTTGCAGCCCTTCATAGCGCATGGCGGCCTCATCGGAGCCGGCGAGGTAGCGGGGTTTGGCGCCAGGGGCGATAAGCGTGACACCCGCGGACGTGACCGGGAGGACTTCGATGATCCGTTGCACCAGGTGATCAAGAATTCCCTGAATAGGGAAGTCCGTGCCGAGAGTCCGGGCGAACTCGCTGAGCACCGCCGCGAACTTTTCCTGATGAACCATGGCTATCCCGTCATATGGCGCAGACGACCGCGGGATCTGGACGGCGAAGGTTTATCGTTGACGACTTTACACTCGGCCACGCAATTGCGTTAGTCAGCAATAGTTGCGGAAACTCCGCATTGATCTCATTCTGTGGACGGATGCACCGGATTGGACTAACGCTCCCGTCAGCAGCATGGTGGGACCATGAAGTTCACGCATCTTGGCCGCTCAGGACTCACCGTCTCCCGCCTCTGCCTCGGCACCATGAATTTCGGACCGCTCACCAGCGAGCCCGACTCCTTCTCGATCATGGATTCAGCGCATGCCAACGGCATCAATTTCTTCGACACGGCCAACGCCTACGGCGGCGACAAGGGCCGGGGAACCACCGAAACGATCGTCGGCAACTGGTTCGCCCAGGGCGGCGGTCGTCGCGAGAAGACCGTCATCGCTACCAAGCTCTATGCGCCGATGGGCGACTGGCCCAACGAAGGCAAGCTGTCGGCGCTGAACATTCGCCGCGCCCTGGACGCCAGCCTCAAGCGGCTCCAGACCGACTACATCGACCTCTACCAGTTTCATCACATCGACCGGCGGACCCCGTGGGAGGAGATCTGGCAGGCCATCGAGGTCGCCG
This sequence comes from uncultured Actinomycetota bacterium, assembly GCA_963839015.1. Taxonomy (GTDB): domain Bacteria; phylum Actinomycetota; class Actinomycetes; order Frankiales; family Frankiaceae; genus DATAZK01. The sequence goes on from CAWITL010000010.1 coordinate 621,207, forward strand.
TCAACGCCGGAAAGATCCTTTACGTCGGCAGCAGCAATTTTGCCGGCTGGCACATCGCCCAGGCGCAGGCGGCGGCGGCGCAGCGCAACTTCACCGGGCTCGTCAGCGAGCAGGCGATCTACAACCTCGTCACGCGCGACATCGAGCAGGAGGTGCTGCCCGCTGCCGAGCACTACGGGCTCGGAATCATCCCCTGGTCGCCGCTCCAGGGCGGGCTGCTCGGCGGGGTCCTGCGCAAGGAGCGTGAGGGCAAGCGCCGCCTCGAGGGCCGGGCAGTCCAATACGTCGAGCGCAATCGCGACAAGATCCAGGCCTACGAGGATCTCTGCGCAGAGTTGGGCCACGAGCCGGGCGACGTGGCCCTCGCCTGGTTGCTGCAACGCCCCGGCGTGACGGCACCCATCGTGGGCCCTCGCACTCAGGAGCAGCTTGACTCAGCGCTGCGGGCGATCGACGTCACGCTCGAGGACAAGGCAGTGACCCGCCTCGAGGAAATCTTCCCGGGCTACCAGACCGCTCCGGAGCAGTTCGCCTGGTAGCGCACCGCTCGGGTGGAAGCTTGGTCCAGCCACGAGCCACTGGCTAAGGAGGTTAGCCAGTGGCTCGTGGCCGGGGAAACGACACCTACACGGGTCAGATTGGTCGGCGGATCGCGAGCGAGAGCCCGTTGTCCCGCATGACCAGCTTGCATTCCTCGTCACTGAAGTCGAAGTTCTTCAGGTCCTTGATGTAGCTGGCTGGGTCTTCCAGACCCTCCGCGTGGGGGTAGTCCGAGCCCATGAGCATCGCGTTCGACACCGACGAGTTCCTTGAGCCCGCTGAGGTCGTCCTCGTAGAACGGGGAGACCCACACGTGGCGCTTGAAGGTCTGTCGCGGGTCCTCCGGGTAGAGGTGCGGCACCTGGCCGTAGGACTTCTTCAACTTCTCGTAAAGGTGGAAGACCCAGTCGGAGCCGGTCTCGATGCAGGCGATCCTGATGTTCGGGAAACGGTGGAAGAGGCCGTGCGCAAGCAGGTTCGCCAGCGTGTCCTGGGTCGGGTTGGGCGAGGCGAGGCCGCGGAACGCATTGGCGCGGAAGGCCTCGGTGTGGGCACCCTCTCCCCAGTCCACGAGGTAATTGCTGTAGCGGCTGTCGCCTCCGTGGTAGAGCACTGTGATGCCGGAGTCGTTCACGAGCTGCCAGAACGGGTCGAACACCTCCTCGGCCGGCGAGCGCCCGCCGGCAGGTGTCATCACCGGACCGGGCACCATCACGATGAACCGGGCATCGTTGTCCAGCGCGTACTGCAGCTCGGACACCGCATTGTCGACGTCGACCAGCGTGATGTAGGGCGCCGCGAAGATCCGGTCCTGATAGGCGAAACCCCAGTCCTCATTCATCCAGCGGTTGAACGAGCGGAACGCCGCCAGCATCGCGGGCACGTCGTTGATGAGCGCCTGCTCCATCCCCACGCCCAGCGTCGGCAGGAAGATCGCGCCGCCCATGCCCTGCTTGTTCATCAGCTCGATGCGGGCGTCGCGGTTGCGGTATGCGGGCGAGATGGGGTCGAGCTGTCCGAAGAGCTCGCGCGTGTCCTGGCCCTTGGGGTTACGGCCGCGGAAGTACTCATCCAGCGCGCCGGGCTTGGACACCGGATCGAAGTGCGGGTTAGGGATGAAGTGGTTGATGGCGCCGCCGACGAGCAGGCGCTGCTTGCCATTGACGTTCGCCCACTGCATCGTCCGCTTCGCGTACTGAGGCTCGATATGGCGCGTAAACGAGTCGAGGGCCTCGTAGTAGTGGTTGTCGCAGTCGAAGAACGTGAAGTCGAGCTCGGTCATGGGGTGTTTCCTCCTTTGCCGGGGGCAGTGTAGAACGCCGCCGCAATTGCTACCGTGGCGCCGCCTCAATTGCTTCCGTGGCGCCGCCACAACTGCCTGCGTGGCATCGTGCCACCATGCCCCTGCCCGCTGTCTCCCCCCTCCCCCCGATCGCCGCCGGTGTGGGCATGCCCTGGGACGTGGCGGTGGAGGATCCGGTGCTGGCGTTGGCTGCCGCCCGTAAGCAGTACGGCGACACCTTCCTCGTCGACAGCGCTCGTGACCGCTACCTCTTCACGTTTTCACCGGCCGGGGTCGCGTCGTTCTATGCGCTCCCCGAGCAGTCGGCCAGCAAAGGACTCGCCGATTTCCGCATGCTGAGCCGCAAGCTGCCGGAGGAGATCTTCGCTGGACGACGCACCTTTCCCCACGAGCTCTTCAACCGCGACGACCGGCTCGCCCAGCTGGCTGGTCTTTCGCAGGCCCTGGATGCCACGGTCCAAGAGCTCGGCGAGTCCGGCACGCTGGATCTTTTCGCCCTCACCCGCCGCATCGGCCACCGCGTGGGTCTCGCCTCCTGGGGTGGACCCGGATCGGCGAGCGGGGTGTATTTCGACCGCCTCGTCGCGGCCTTCGACGCGCTCGACGGGGCCGAGGCTTTCGTGCGTCCCGATGTGATGGCCGCAGTGGCAGCGAACGGAAAGGCCAATGAGAAGGCAGCCCTCGCGGAGGTGACGCTGGTCATCGGCGCGGCCCTTGATCAGCCGCTTGATCCCGAGCGGCACCCGCTCTTTGCTCGCGTCGTTGATCGATGGGCCGACGAGCCGGCGCAGATACGCCGGACCGGGGTCGCCTACGACGTGGCGCTCGTCCACATCGCCTCGATGTCGAACCTGTTCGCCGCGCTCGGGTGGACCCTCGTCGACCTGATCGCTCACCCCCACGACCGCGACCGGGTCGTCGGCGGCGACACGGCGCGGGCTGAGCAGTGCGCGATCGAGTCAACGCGGCTCGCCCAGCGCTCGATCATGGCGCGCTATGTGCTGCAATCATTGAGGTTCGACACCGGCGAGGCGGTGCACGACGTCGAGGTCGGAACGACGATCGCCACCCTGCTACCGCTGACGAATTCCACTTCCGCGCCTGGGCTCGACCGTTGGGAGCCGGACAGGTGGGACCGGTGGCGCCTGATCGGGTCAGATGCTTTGGGCGCGCCCGAGCTCGTCACCGCTTTCGGACACGGCCGCCATACCTGCCCCGCCCAACCGTTCTCGCTCGCGGCGATGACCGCCATCTCCAGGCGGCTGTTCACGGAGTTCGATATCGCGAAGATCGATGACGTCAGGCCCGTCCCCGAGCCGGCTCAGATCGGCGGGGTCGCGAGGGTGAAGGACCCTGTGCTGGTCTCCTACCGACGCCGTCGAGTCTGAGTGGTGGCGGTCGCGCCGGCGTGCAATGAGGCTGACGATCCAGGCGCCCCACGCTGCAAGGGCCACATCTGCGGCGCCCGCGACCACGTCGAGCAGGTAGTGGTTAGCGGTCGACACGACGGCCAGGGCAGGAACCAGCTGAGACTAGGTGGAGGAGAATCCTCCGGTCTGAGCTGAATTCTTGCTACGCCTCCCCGGTGGGTCAGGCGGTCACGTCAGCGGTCGGGTCAGGCGTCACCTCGTCGGCGATCAACTGCTCGGCGATGACCCCGGCGATGAAAACCCCCACCTGGTCGTAGACCCGGTTGCTCTCGGTCGCCCACGGCAGCAGGAACGGAAACACGTGGAACATGCCGACCGCCTCATGGGCCTCGACCCGGACCCCCGCCTCGTCGAGACGCCCGACAAACGTGCGGATTGCATCCCGGAAGATCTCGTCATCGCCGTAGCAGATGAAGGTCGGCGGCCACATTGACAGGTCCTGATGCAGCAGCGAGACCGCCGGATCGTCAGCATCCAGCCCGTGCAGGTACGGGTTAGTGGGCACGTTCCACGGCAAAATGTCCTTGGCGGCATTCTCTTTGACCGACGGATCGTCGAGCACCAGGCTGACCTCCGGCGAGAAGAGGACGACCGCGGCGGGCAACGGGATGCTCTTGAGCACGCTGGTGTAGAGCACGCTGCCGAGCAGCCCTCCGCCGCCTGAGTCACCGGCCATGAACAACCGCTCGGGAGCTAATCCGTCGGCCAGCAAATGGCCAACCACCTCAATGATGTCGTTCGTGGCAGCTGGATAAGGGAATTCGGGCGCCAGGCGATAGTCGACCCCCACGACGTCGCAACCAGTGACCCGTGACAGATGCGCCAGAAAAAGGGAGTACATCGAGGGCGAGGTCCCGATGTAACCGCCTCCGTGCAGGTACACCAGCGTGCCGGCAGAGTGCGCCTCGTCCTCCTCAGCGTGGGGCCGAAACCAAAGGCAGGGCACATCGCCAATCACCTCGCGATGCATGGAGATGCCTTGCGCTCTCACGAAAGGTGGCAGCACCGCGCGGCTCAGGTCATCCAGCAGCATCTCCAGCGCCCTGAATTCGTCGATGGGCAAGGACGTCATGTAGCCCATGAGGGTGCGGACGAGTTCGCGAGTCGAAGACACCGCAACGTTGTGCATGCGATTGCTGGGCCCCCGCCACGGCAGCCGCCAGGGGATACGTACCAGCGCCTCAGTGAACGCACCGGCCAGCCCGACGGCGTCAATCGCCGCGATCGGAGCGCTCGCGACCTGCACGTCGGGACGCCTACCCATCACCACAGCTGCCTCCGGTTTTCCATGCTGATCAGCTTGCCAGCAAGCATGCCAAGCCGGCAGGTGTAGGTCGCCGGTCGTCACCTATCTGTGGAGGAAGCGTTGTTATCCACAGGCATCTGAGCTGGGCCTTTAGCGGCTTTTGGCTGATAGACTCGTACACATGTTCGATACGGGTGGGGTGGCAGGCACGCTGGCTGCTGCCCATGCCCTGCTCGCCGAGGCCGCCGCTTCCATCAGCTCCGACACGTCCGGAGCAGCCGCCAGCGAAGCCTTACGGGAAGCGATCGCGGCGGACAACCAGCTGACCCTGGTGATGGTGCTGCTGTCCGAGCGGGTCGATCGCACCGGGACGTTCGCCGCCGACGGGGCAGTGTCGATGGCGGCCTGGCTGCGCAATGAAGCCAACTCCAGCGCCGGCTGGGCGACGGCCCGGGTCAAAACCGGGCGGCTGCTCGTCGACGCGCTGCCCGCCACCCGCGCCGCCTGGCACGCCGGAAAGCTGCACTTCGAGCATGTCCAGGTCATCCGGCAGTCCGCGAAGGGTTTGGACGACGGTCAGATCGCGGTGCTGGACCGGGCGCTGGCCGCAGCCGCCGAAAACGCCACCCCCACCATGCTGCGCGACATCGCCGCTGCCGTACTCGAACACCTCGCCCCGGAGGAGACTGAGAAGAAACGGGACGCCAAGACCGGCTCCCAGTCGCTGCACCTGTCCGATGTTCCCGACGGTGGCTACCTCACCGGCGACCTCGACCCCGAAACCACCGCCCTGCTGCGGGCGGCTTTGGCGAAATTCACCCCCGAAGCAAAACCTGTCGTGCGTGAGGACGGGACGGTCGGACCGGCACTGCCGCTGTCACACCGCCAAGCCTTGGGTCTCGCGGAAATGTGCCGCCAGGCGTTGGACTTCGGGTCCGGCCACTCGGGGTCTGCCGACAAACCGCACCTGGTCATCTCCGCCTCCCTCGACGACCTACGCGATCAGATCGGCGTCGGCTACCTGCCCGGAACCGGCACCATCCCCATCGCCGACGTCCGCCGCCTGGCCTGCGACTGCAAGATCATCCCCGTGCTGCTCGGCTCCGAAGGCCAGCCCGTCGACCTCGGCCGCACCGTACGCACCGTCAGCCCCTCCCAACGCATTGCGCTTAACCTGCGCGACCAGGGCTGCCGCCACCCCGACTGCCACCGGCCACCCTCAGACTGCGACGCGCACCACGTCATCCACTGGATCGACGACGGCGAATCGAACCTGGACAACCTGATCTTGCTGTGTCGCGGTCATCACCGCCGCCGCCACAAAGGTGAATTCACCATCACCGCCCACGGCAACCAACAATTCACCATCACCAAAACCCCGCACCGAATGCGGACGTGAGGCGGGTGCTAGTCAGAGATCACGAGAGTGCCTTGGTGGTACAGCGCTTCCCAGCCGTCGGCGGCATGACGCCAAAGCGTGACGCGACGCGTGATCCGATCGTGTTGTCGAAGCAAATAGGTCAGGAGATATGCATGTCCGCCAATGCTTCGACATTCGAAGTCGGACGTTTCCCAGTGGTCTTCGTGCTGCTGCCGATGCCGTTCTTCGAGAATCTCCAGGACGGTCTGCCGGTCATAGCGTTGGCCGCAAGCCCCGACCTCCCAGAAGTCGTCGCTGATCATCGCCTCGAAGTCCGCTCGGGCGGTCCCAAACTCGGGTCGGTGAAACAGAGGCTCCCTGGCGACGAGCGCGGCAAGGATCTCGGTAAGGAGATCGCCCTCAAAAGCCTTCGCCACGCGTCAGATTCTGCAACGGGCTGCGAGGAGTGGGGTGCTCAGCAGACAAGTGCGGTGGCTGTGCACCTATAGGTGTCAGCCGGCGTAGAAGCGACCCCATGTATGACAGCGGGTCGTTCGGATGTCACCATTGGGCGGTACCACCTTCATCGTTCGAGGGTGGGAAACGCTCGCAGCGAGCGTGATCCGGGCAGACCAGGAGCTTCCGTGCAGGTTTACGACAAGTTGTTCATCGGCGGTGAGTACGTCGCTCCGCAGGGGACGGCCACCATCGACATCATCAACAGCTCCACCGAGGAGATCGCCGGCCGGGTGCCCGAGGCGTCAAAGGCCGACATCGACAGGGCAGTCGCGGCAGCCCGCCTCGCGTTCGACGAAGGTCCGTGGGCGAAGACGTCGCCGCTCGAGCGCGCGGAGCTGCTGGGGCAGCTTTCCAAGGCGATCCAGGCGCGCTACCAGGAATTCGCCGAGGTCATCTCCACCGAGACCGGATGTCCGGTCTCTAGCTCGGTGATGATGCAGGTTTTCGCGTCCACCATGGTGATGGATTACTACTCAGGCATGGGACCGGACTTCCCCTTCGAGGAGGAGCGGGCCGGTGTCATGGGCCCGGTGCTGGTGCGCCAGGAAGCCGTGGGTGTCGTCGGCGCCATCGTCCCTTGGAACGTGCCGCTGTTCGTCACCGCTCTCAAGCTCTCCCCCGCGCTGATTGCCGGCTGCACCGTGGTGCTCAAGCCCTCACCGGAGACCGCGCTCGACGCCTACCTGTTGGCTGAGGTCGCGCAAGAGATCGGCCTGCCGGCGGGCGTGCTCAACATCGTCGCCGCCGGCCGGGAAAACAGCGAGCACCTCGTCACCCACAAGGGCGTCGACAAGATCTCCTTCACGGGGTCAGGCGTCGCCGGTCGGCACATCGCCGAGCTTTGCGCGAGAGACCTGCGCCGTGTCACCCTCGAACTGGGCGGCAAGTCCGCTGCGGTGGTGCTCGACGACGCCGACCTCGACGCCGCGCTGGGCCACATCGTGAGCAACGGCCTGATGAACAACGGCCAGGCCTGCATCGCCCAGACCCGGATCCTGGCGCCGAAGTCGCGTTACGACGAGGTCGTCGACGCGCTCGCGGCCAAGGTCGGTGCGCTCAAGGTCGGTACCGCTCTGGACGCCACCACCGAGATCGGCCCGCTGGTCGCGGACCGCCAGCGCACCCGCGTGCTCGACTACATCGAGAAGGGCAAGGCGCAGGGCGCCCGCGTCGTCACCGGCGGTGGCCGCCCGTCCGATCAGGACCGCGGCTGGTTCGTCTCCCCCACTGTCTTCGCGGACGTGGACAACCACATGACCATCGCCGAGGAGGAGATCTTCGGGCCGGTGCTCTCGGTCATCCAGTACGACGGGCCCGACGACGCCGTCCGGATCGCGAACGACACGTCCTACGGACTGTCGGGAGCGGTGTACGGGTCGGACACCGGCGCAGCGACCGACATCGCCCGCCGGCTTCGTACCGGCACGGTGGCGGTCAACAACATGTCGCCGATGGACTTCGCCGCGCCTTTCGGCGGCTACAAGGAGTCCGGCCTCGGCCGTGAGCTCGGTCCCGAGGGGCTGCACGCCTACCTCGAGTACAAGACGATCACGCTGCCGCACGCGGGTCCCGCCGTCGGCGCGTAATCAGGTACACCAGCACCAATCGGCGGGAGCATCCAGCAGGGTGCTCCCGCCGATCTGTGTACGCCTCCCCGGAGCCGGGTTCTAGAGTCAGGCCATGCTGCTGAGCGGGTTCAACCACGTAGCCACCCTCACCAACGACAGCGAACGGCTCCACGCGTTCTACCGCGAGGTGTTCGAGGCCGAAGTGATGCGCGATGGAGCCGAGTTCAAGGACGGCAGCGGTCCGCGCCTTTCGATCATCAAGATCGGGCCCGGAGCCGAGCTCAACGTCTTCCAGATCGAGGGCAACACCGAGGCCGACCGGCAGACCCCGATGTTCGCCCGCGGCCGCATCGACCACCTGGCGCTGCAGGCCTCCTCGTTGGAGGCGTTCGAAACGATGCGTGACCGCTTGATGCAGCGCGGTGCCGCCGACGATTTCGTCACCGATTTCGGCCAGATCCTGAGTGTCTTCTTCCGCGATCCGGACGGCCTGGAATGCGAGCTGACGGTGGTCAACCCCGACGCGATTCCCGGCGTGGGCAATCCGCCGGGTACGAGGGCCGCACGCTATCCGGCGCGGGTCTAGCGTCAGCAGTCTGAGTACATGGTCTGAGTACATGCCCTGACAAGACGCTCTGAGTAGACCTGAGCGCACCATCCGTAGGGAGGCACGATGTCGCTCGACAGCAATGACTCCGCCGACTCCACCGACCCGGTTGCCCACCGCGACAGACGCGAACATGGAGGCGCCTCCGCCCATCCCGATGACGACGCCCTCGCCAGACGCACCGAACGCGAACGGGTCGAGGCGGGCCTTGACGCTTATGACCCCGACGACGTCCCCTCAGCCACCGACTCGGCTCCGGTCGTGGACCCCAGCGCCGACGAGTCCTATGAGGAAGAGGGCGCTGAGGTCCGCCGCCAGGAGACGGAAGGCGAGCTTTATCCGCTCACCGACAAGCACCCGTACCCGCCGACGCGCTACGACCGGACCTGAGCCGCTGCGGATCGGGTCAGACGTGGGCTATCTGCAGCGGAGCATCTTCGTCGACGGCAAGCGCGTCGCCCGTGAGGCCCTCAGCGATGCGCTGCTGACGCGCGAGGTCTGATTTCCTCGACGGAAGCAGCGTGACGGAGACGATCGCGCCGAAGGCGAAGAAGATCGCCGCGACGGTGAAGGCCATCGTGTAGCCATGCGTTGCTGCCGCTGCGGCCAGACCCGCGGACGGCGCGTGGCCTACGGCGTAGCTGGTCGCGGCGGAAGCGGCAACGGTCGAGAGCACCGCGGTACCGATCGATCCGCCGACCTGCTGCATGGTGTTGACCATGGCGGACGCGATTCCGGCGTCCTGGGGTGCGACGCCGCTGGTAGCGGTATTCATCGAGGGAGCCATGATCGCACCGAAGCCGAGTCCCATGATCATGAGGCCGGGCAGCACGCCGCTGACGTAACTGCTGCTGGGGCTGAGCTGAGACAGATAAAGCATGCCGATTCCGCCGGTCACCATGCCGGAAGTAATCAGTGCCCGCGGGCCGAAGCGGCGCAGCAGCACGATGGTCGAGGTGGTCGCGCTGAGGAAGATGCACGCCATCATCGGCAGGAAGGCCAAGCCGCTTTCGATGGGGCTGAAGTGCTTGACCACCTGCAGGTAGTAGGCCAGGAACAGGAAGACTCCGAAGATCGCGATGCCCGCGATGCCGACGGCGATGTAAGCACCTCCGCGGGTGCGGTCGGTGACCACGTGCAACGGCAGCAGCGGGTGGTTGACGCGGCGCTCAGCAGCCACGAAGGCCACCAGCAACACGGCGCCGGCGAGCAGCGCACCGATCGTCACGCGGCTGGCCCAGCCTGCGGTCTCAGCGTGGGAGAAGCCGTAGACGAGTGCGAATAGGCCCGCTGAACCCAGCACGGCGCCCTGGAAGTCGATACGCGGCCGAGTCGCCGGCGTCTCGTTCTCCATGTAGCGCAAGGCGCCCAGTCCGGCCACTGCGGCAAAACCGAGGTTCACGTAGAGGCACCAGCGCCATGACAGGTATTCGGTCAGGATGCCGCCCAGCACCAGGCCGAGGGCACCGCCCCCGCTGGCCACTGCCCCAAAGATGCCGAACGCCTTGGCGCGCTCGCTGGGGATGGTGAAGGTCCTGACCAGAGTCGCCAGCACCGAGGGCGCCAGCAGCGCGCCGAACGCACCTTGGAAGGCACGCGCGGTGACCAGGACGCCGAAGGAACTGGCAGCGCCGCCGACCGCAGAGGCGATGGCAAAGCCTGCCATGCCGGTCAGGAAGGCGCGCTTGCGTCCGAACATGTCGCCGAGGCGGCCGCCCAGGAGCAGCAGGCTGCCGAAGGCAAGCGCGTACGCGGTGATGACCCACTGCCGGGCGTCGTTGCCGAAGTGCAGCGCCGTCTGGGCGGAGGGGAGAGCGATGTTCACGATGGTCGCGTCGAGAACGACCATCAGCTGTGCGGTGGAGACGATGACCAGCAGGAGCCAACGATGATCTTTGGCGGCTGGAGAGCGCATCCCGATGGCGGTAGCGGAAGACACGGGCACTCCTACTTCGGGGTGGGTTCTGGGGTGGGTTCTGGACTTAGTTCTGGGCTTGGTTCGAGGCTGTGTCGAGCAAGGACTTGGCTGCGGCCTCCGCCGGTGAGATATCCGCGGCGGCCGTATCGCTGGAGGTCTTCAGCAGCTCCAGCAGGCGGGCGAGCTGAGCGCGGTCACCGGCGTCAAGCGCGCCGAAGATGCGCTCGATCAGCCGGCCGTGGATCGCCATACCCGTCGCGACCGCGGACCGTCCCTCGGGTGTGATCTCCACCAACTTGGCGCGCCGGTCGGTGGGATCGTCCTTGCGCACCGCGAGGCCGTCCCGCTCGAGTCCGTCGATCAGGTCGGTGATGGAGCGCGGCGCGTGACCGAAGGCGGCGGCGAGCTCACGTTGGTTCACCGGTCCGTGGACCCGCAGATGCTCGAGCGCTTTGGTACGGGTGAGCGACAGGCCGCAGAGAGACATGCCGTCGTCGACGACGCGTCGCAAGCGGTGGTAACTGCCGATATAGAGGTCGAAGACTTCCGCGGCCGTCACCTCATGGGCAGACTCATGATGAGGCTGCGACTCTTGAAGAGCCACATCTTGAGGCACGACTTTGTGAGGCACCTCTGTATTGTGCGCCGCGAATCCGGAGATAGCGACGTGACGGTCGTCTCACACTGCGGACGGGTCACGCGCATGGGACCAGTGACACCGCGCGACGCCTCACACCCCAGCGAGCCGCACGACCACCCGGCCCATGGTCCGGCGCTCCGCCAGGTCGGTGACCGCAGCCGGCACGTCGGCGAAGTCCACGACCCGGGTGACCAGCGGCCGATACTTGCCCTGCTGGAAGAGCTCCGTCAGCGCAGCATGCGTCTCGGCGTGGATCCGCACCATCTCCGGCCGGGGATAGCCGCCCAGCGTCACCCCGACGAGGGTGTGGTTGAACAGGTAGAAGTGCGGGTCGTGCGGCACCAGTCCGCCGGCGTGGCCGCACAGCACGTGCCGCCCGTCAGGGGCAAGTGCGCCCCTCAGGATGCCGCCCATCTCCCCCTGGACCGGGTCGACGATCATGTTCACGCCTACGCCGTCGGTGAGCTCCCGGGCTGCGGCGACGACATCGGTGTCGAGGTGATCGATCGGCTCGGCGCCGAGCTCCCGGCAGAAGTCCGCTTTCTCCTTGCCGCCAACCACCGCCAAGACGCGCGCTCCAGCAGCCACACAAAGCTGGACGCACGCGGAACCGAGACCTCCGGCGGCCCCGGTGACCATCACGGTCTCGCCCTCGGCAACCTTCCCGCGGCGTACAACCGCGTGATAGGCCGTGTGGCCGGCGATGACGAATCCCGCGGCGTCCTCATCCGACAGCACGTCCGGGACCGGGAAGATCGAGGAGATGCCGACCGAGATCGGCGCCAGACTCCCGAACGGCTGGATGCAGACCGCGGCGACCCGTTGGCCGAGCAATTCCTGACGCCCGGGTGAGGCCTCGATGACGACGCCCACCCCCTCCTGTCCCGAGATGTAGGGACGGCCCACCGGGACGGGATAGGTACCGCGACACATCGTGACGTCGGGCAGTGCGAGGGCGGCGGTCTTCATGTCGAGGAGGACCCAGTCGGTGAACGGCTCCATCCCTTCCGTCAGCGGCACCCAGCCACCGAGATTCATGCTGAGGTTCTCCAGATCCCGGCTTTTGGGCACCGGCACCTCGTCAAGCACGAACTCGTCGCGGGGCTCACCGAAGCCGTGGACCCGCCAGGCGGGCATGGTGGGCTTCGTCGTCCGGGACTGTCCTGTCTGCGCCGTCGTCATGGAGGCGGACCGTACTCGCCCCTAAAGCGCCGCCGAGTCGGCAGGGGCGGGAACCCCGGCCTTCCGGGCGATGCGTATGGCGATCGTCGGGAAAAGCAACACGGTGATCATGCCGGCCGCGACCAGCGCCGACGCGATCTGGGTCGTGATCCGGCCGTCCGCCACCCCGATCGTGGTGATCACGACGATGAGAGGGAGTCCGGTAGCCGCCATCAGTGCCAGCGCCCGGCGCTGCCCCGGTGAGGGGAGTTCCCGGCGGTAGACGTACAGGATCGGAAGCCCCCTGATCACCAGCATCAGGAGGGCGAACAGCGGAATCCACAGCAGGGCCCGGGGATGACGGCCGAACGTCGACAGGTCAAGGCTCATGCCGCTGACGATGAAGAAGACCGGTACCAGGAAGCCGAACCCGACCGCCTCGATCTTCCCGCGAAAGATCGCCACCTGCACCACGTCATCTCGTTCAGCGACGGCGATTCGAACGATGACGCCGGCGGAGAACGAGCCCAGTAAGAGGTCGAGACCCAGATGGCTGGCCAGGAAGACCATGGTGATGATCACCAGCAGCGACAGCCGGATGGGCAGTTGCGAGCTTGAGTGCAGGCCTTGGCGCACCAGCCCGGTGATGCGCCGTCCCCAGGTACGCCCAGCCGCAATGGCCGTCAACGCAGCGATCGCGGCGAAGCTCAGCAGTAGCGCGATGGTGATGCCTGGATCCTCACCGCTGAGGATGAGGGCGACCAGCACAATCGGACCGAATTCACCGATGCTGCCGACGGCCAGAACGTGGCGGCCGAGGGGGGTGTCGACGAGCCCGTTGTCACGGATGACGGGCAGCAACGTTCCGAGCGCCGTCGTGCTCAGCGCCATGCTCGTCACGAATTCGCCGTGTTTGTGACCGGTGGCAAAGATCGTGACCCCGACGAGCGAGGCGATTGCGAGCGAATATCCCCAGCTCTGCAGCGAAAGCTTGAGCGGCCCGCCGCGAAGTTGCGGAAGATCCAACTCCGCCCCCGCCAGAAACATCAGCAGCGCCAGCCCGAAATTGCTGAAAACCAGGATGATTCCGGTCGGCTCGGTCCATCCCAGCACCTCCGGACCTATCAGGACGCCGAGCAGGATCTCAAAGACCACCCCGGGTACTGCCAGCTTGCCGCTGAGCTCGGACAGCACCGGCGCCAGCACGGCCGCAACCGCGACCACCGTGAGCTGAGAGATCAGTGACGTGGTCACGGCCCGAACCTAGCCCGCAAACGGGTCGCAGGACTGTTAGTTCTCGACAGGGTCAGCAGGTGTCGACCCGGAATAGAAATCTCCCATCGGCCCGGCGCACAGGCGTATCGATCAGATCTGATGGCGGGCCTCAATCCGAGTAAGGGACAGCACATGAACGCCAAGAAGATGTTTCTGAGCCTGATTCCGTGGGCCTTGTTCAGCGTGATGATCGAGCGAAGGGGAGCCAACGCCGCCGGCTTCGCGGCACTCGCGGCCGCGGCGGTGGCCCTCTGGTTCGCCCTCAAGGACAGGGAGAGCGGCGGTTTCAAGATCATTGATCTGGCCGGCATCGCCACCTTCGGTGTGCTGGCCGTCAGCTGCTTCGTCGGTGGTGATTCGGTCCGCACCTGGGTGGCCGATTACGGCCGCGGCACAGCCGCCGGAGTGCTGGCGCTCGTCATGCTCGGGTCTGCCCTGACTGTTCCGTTCACCGAGCAGTACGCCCGCGAGTCGGTTCCGCGCGAGTACTGGCACTCCCCCGTCTTTCGGGCCGTGAACCGGCGGATCAGCGCGGTCTGGGGTGCGGTGGTGGCGGTGATGGCACTCGGACACCTGCTGGCCGGTGCGATCGATCCGGCGACGGCGCCGAAGTCGGGCACGCGTCCGGTGGACCTGTTGCTGAACTGGGTGGTCCCGATCGGGCTGATCCTCTTTGCGATCGCCTACACCAAGCGAGCCGCAGACGGAGCGGGCCAAGCCGATCAGACCCCTGCCGCCACGCACGCACATTCGATGGGACGCTGACCCGATGGTGACGAACCAGATTCCCCAGCCGATCGACCAGTCGAACGAGCCGCACCTGCGGGGCCTTTTCGCCCCCCAGGTGGCGGAGGTCGACGTCGTCGACCTGAAGGTCGAGGGTGAGCTACCACCCGAGCTCGACGGCGATTACGTCCGCAACGGACCCAACCCGCGCTTCCCACCACTGGGCGGCTACCTGTATCCGCTCGACGGCGACGGCATGCTGCACCGGATCAGACTCCGAGACGGTGCCGCGCGTTACACGAACCGTTTCGTACGTACGCCGGCGGTGATTGCCGAAGAGGCGGCCGGCCAGGCGCTGTGGCCCGGGATCACCGACATCATGTACACGCCCGGGGCCGACCTCGTGGGCCCGGATCTGGCGCACACGATGAAGGATCTACCCGGGATCAACGTGGTCCGCCACGCAGGCCGGTTTCTCGCCCTCGCTGAAGGGGGCACCCCCTTCCAGATCTCCCCGGAACTGGAGACCTTGGGGCGCGAGACGTTCGGCGACACGCTGCCTGTCGGCATCACCGCGCACCCGAAGATCGACCCGGCCACCGGCGAGATGTTCGCCTTCTGCTACTCCCTCGGCGAGCCGTACCTCACCTGGTCGGTCATCGGCCGCAACGGCGAGACGGTACGAGCGGCGACGCCGATCGAAGGCCTTTCACGCCCCATCATGATCCACGACATGGCGTTGACGCCGCACTACATCGTGCTGGTGCTCGGCCCGTTCTTCTTCGATCTCGCGGCGGCAATGGCGGGCGGCTCACCAATGTCGTGGGAACCCGACGAGGGCACCCGCATCGCCCTGATCCCCCGCGACGGCAGCACCACGCGGTGGATCACCACCGAGACCTGTTGGCTCTGGCACACCGCCAACGCCTACGAAACCCAGCAGCCAGAAGGCGAAACGACGGTGGTGCTCGATTACGTCAGGTGGACGGCCCCGGGCGGCTTCGTGCCCGGCCAGACGACCGGATCGCTTGCCCGCATGCATCTGAAGCCCGCCGGCGGCCAAGTCGTTCACGAGACGTTGACCGACCGCAACATGGAATTCCCGCGCATCGACGACCGCAGCCTCACCCAGCGCCACCGCGTGATCGGCACCTCCTTGAAGACGACCGATCGCTCGCTCCTGACCGGAGATGCCGACACCCTGGGCTGGTATGACACCGCCAGCGGCAGCTTCGACATCTGGCAGGCCGGCAACTTCGCGGTCGGGGAGCAGTGCTTCATCCCCCGTCCCGGTGATCCGGACCCGACCCATGGCTGGTGGACCGTCATCGCCACCGACCGCACCGATTTCACCAGCCGATTGCTCGTGCTCTCAGCCGAGGCGCCGACAGCCGGCCCGGTCGCGACCGTGCACCTTCCCCAGCGGGTACCGCTGGGGCTGCACGGCGCCTGGCTGCCCACACCGGAGTAGCCGTGGCCGGCGGAATCCGCCGACGGCACAAGGGCAACTGGCAGGATCGGGGCGTCAACTCGTGGCCACCAGCCCGAAGCGCAGCGGCTCACGGCGGGCCAGCTCGGTCAGCCGGTGTCGCGAGTTGACGCCCGCCTTGCCGTAGATGTTGGACAGGTGGTAGCCGACGGTCCGCTGGGTGATGAAAAGGTCCCTGGCGATCTGCGCGTAGCTCATCCCCGCCGCCAGCAAGGTGAGCACGTCCCGCTCGCGATCGGTGAGCGGGACGACGATCGCCGACGGCTCCGTCGAGGCGAGCTGGCCGGCCCGCAACGCCGCGATGGTCTCGAGGTAAGGCTTGGCTCCCAAGCGGCGGTAGATCTGATCGGCGGCCTCCAATGACCGCTCGGCTGCGCCCTGATCTCCCATCAAATAAGCGATCCGGGCGTGATCAACCAGGAAATGACCCCGGTAGAGCGGCAGCTCGAAGTCCGCATCGCTGATGGCCCGCGTCAGCAGGCGCAGGGCGCCCGAGCCGTCGCCCTTAGCTTCAGCGATCAAGCCCAGCAGCCATTGCTGGGCCGCGCCGACCCAGGGGGCGGGCTGGCGTTCGGCCGCGAGCTGATCGGCTTGACCCTGCGCGAACGTGGTCTCGCTGGCCCAGACAGCGGCTAGCCCCAGATGCAGGCGCCCAAGCGGCCCGAGGACCGTGAGCTCGCTAGGTGTCAGCAAGGCGGCCCGCAGCTCCGAGAGCAGGGCGGCGCGTGCTGCCCGGGTGCCTCGCGCATGTCCGTCGATCACGCGGGTGGTCATCAATAGCTGGCACGCCTCGGGCCACGGCGCGGCGGCCAGCCGGTCCTGCGCTTGTTGAAGCGCGGCGTCGGCCTCGTCGAACCGGCCGTCTCCGATCGCGATCACCGGAGCCACGCCGAGCACCATCGAATGGGTGAACGAGCCTCCGATGTCGATGGCCAGGCGCATGGTCAACCGGGCCCGATTCCAGTCGCCGCGCATCCAGTAGGCCTGCGCCAGGCTTGAGTGGATGGAGCCGCCGCCGAAATCCGTGACGCCCTCCTGAATGCGACGGGTCGCCTCGGTCAGATCATCGATGGCTTGCGCATAACGCCCGAGCCGAGCCCGCAGCGAACCGCGGAAGGCCAACCGATTCGTCGCAGGCAGGGCAACCGTCGGAGCGCTTTCAGGAAGATCGGGCATCTCCTCAAAAGCTCGCACGACGGCCTCGAGGCCCTCCAACCGCACCCGCACCTGACCCCCGGCAGCCATCGCGAGGCCCGTGACGCCCGGGTCCTGGACCTGCAATGCCGAAGCCCTCGCCAGTCCGGCCTCGATGGCTCGGGTGGGATGGCCGGCTGCTAGCCCTGCCCAGGAAAGCAGGATCTCGAGGCGGTACTGGAGCACCGGGTCAGCTGTTTCCGCGCTGGCCTGCTCGGCCGGCTCCAGGGCCGCGATCGCGTCCGTGAACCTTCGCTCCCAGGCGGCAAGCGCCCCCAGCACCAAGCCGGCGCGGGCGGTGTCGGCGGCACGGCGCACGTCGGCTGAAGCGTCGTGAACAGCCTGCAGGTCATGAGCCATCACGCTGGAGAAGAGCGAGTCCAACCACCGCTGCTGCCGAAGGCCCGGCTGCGCGGTGAGCGTGCTTGACCACCGCTGGTACTGCGCTGCAAGGCGGAAGGAACGTTGGCCGTAAAGGCTGCGGGCGTAGTCCATCATCTGTTCGGCGAGCGCGTCGTCGTACTGCTCGGCGGCGGCCATCCGATGCTCGAGGGCGCTGGCCGGCGACGCTGCGCCGTCGGCAGCCCTGCGGTGCAGGGCACGCCTTTGGGGTAACGGGATCTGTTGGTAGACGCCCGCCCGTACCAGGGCGTGCACGGTCCGCAGCGAGAGTGCCCCATCCGGAAGCCGGGCCTGGATGAGCCCCGACTCGAGCAGCACCTGGACCGCCTCCGCCGAATCTTGCACTTGGGCGACCGCGGCGACGTCAGGAAGCGAGAGCCACCCCGAGCCCAGCACTGACGCGGCCCGAAGCAGCGCCGCCGCTGACTCCGGCAGCCGGGCCACCCGAACCCCGAGAAGTTGGGCGAATTCAGCGGGCGCCGGAAGCACCCGCATACGGGTCAGCTCGTCGCCGTCGTACTCGTCCAGCAACGCCGTCAAGAAGAGCGGATTGCCCGAGGTGTGTTCCCAGAGCCGGTGCACCGCCTCGGCGCTCATCCGGGGTCGCCGCTGCGCGATCAGCGTCGCTGCCTCGGCCGCGGTCAGCCCGGTCAACGTCAGATGCAGGCTGTGATCACGGCCAGCAATCCACCGCTGCCAACCCGAATGCTGCTGGGGCGAAAGCGGACGGGTGGAGGCAACGACGAGCAGCTGATCACCCGACGCCCGCCGCATCAGCCAGGTCAAAACTTCGACCGACTCCGGGTCGGCCCAGTGCAGATCCTCGGCCACGAGCAACACCGGCGAATCTGCGCGCAAGGCGTCAAGATGCTCACGGAGCGCCTTCGCCGCCACGAAAGGCGGTGCTTCAGACCCAACGCCAGACGAAAGATTCACGCCCCACTGCGCTAGGAGGCTGAACGGAAACCGTTCGTCCTCCAAACCTTCGGCGGCCAGGGTCTGGAAGTCGGGTGCCAGCTCGGTGAGCTCGCCGAGCAGGGTCGTCTTGCCGGTGCCGGCGTGACCGTCGATGACGAGCAGGGTGGGCACGCCGGCCCTGGCACGCTGGAGCGCCGATCTCAGCACCTCGAGCTGATCGTCGCGCCACAGCGGCAGGGCCACTGGTCGCCTACTTGCCGGTCGTCTGCTAGCTCTTGACCTGCTTGGCCTTTTCGGGGTTGGCCCAATCCGCCGGGGGCCAGCCCGGCAACAGGCCCCGCCGCTTGGTCTCGCGCTGGGCGATGACGATCTTGCCCCGCTGCTCGTCGGCTTCGGGACTCGTGGCCAGCCAGGCAATAGCCGCGCCGATCACCGGCGGGGTCGCGACCGCGAAGTGCTCGGAGAATTCACCGCCGGTGCCGCGTGCCTCCGCCGTCTCGGTGACCACGTACCCGGGGTCGACGCTGAAGGAGCGGATTCCCTCTTCGCCGTGCTCGACTTCCAGCAGGGGGGCGACGCGGGAAAACGCTGCCTTCGACATGGCGTATGCCATCCCCCAGCCGCCGCTGCCGATCTTGCCCGGGGGGTCGCGGTAAGCGGTGGCCGAGATCATGTTGATGATCGTGCCGCCCCCGCGCGAGACCATCTGCGGCAGCACTTCCCGGATCAGCACCAGCTGACCGAAGACGTTGCCCTCGAAAATCTTGTAGAGATCGGCGAAGTCCAGGTCGAGAAAATCGACCATCGTCCCCGTGCCCTGATAGATGCCATTGTTGACCAGCACGTCGATCCCGCCGAAATGCGCGATTGTCGCGGCGACCCCGTCGACCAGGGAGGCATGATCAAGTACGTCCATGCGTACCGAGAATCCCTGCCCACCGGCAGCCTCGATCGCCGCCACCGTGGTGTCCAGAGCGCCAGGCAGGACGGTGCCGTCGGTGTAACGACCCTCGCCCTCGTGCAGAGTGCGAGCCGACACCGCGACGTCGTATCCCGCCCTGGCCAGGTCGATAGCAGCCGCCTTGCCAATCCCGCGGGAGGCGCCCGTCACGAGTGCCACCGGTCGTTTCTCAGCCATGGGCCGGAACCTACACGCGCCCGTAAGTCCGCCTTCAGACAGGAGTACGACCCGTGACGATTCGGATCACGCGCCTACGCCGGCAGTACTTCCGGTACCCGGCGGAGCTGTATCTCAACGACCGTCTCGTGGGGATCTGGGGCGGACGTGAATCGTCGGCGGACATCGAAGGAAATGGGCGGCCGCAGCGGCTGCGCGTGACGTCCGAGGACTGCGCCGACAGCCAACCCATCGAGGTCATCGACCCCGGTCATGACCTATTACTCGGTGTGCTTGTCACGTACACAAAACGTTACAAATTATTTGCCCGAAGCGAAAAATTCCTGAAGGCGGAGGTCATGGGACCACCGATCCAGTACGTCGCCCCGGACACCGCCCCCGACACTCGCTAGTTGGCCCTTCGACACGGCTTCACCCGAGCCGGACCCGGCGCCGGAAGCTCTATCGTGGCGCTAGTTGAGTGTGGTCGTTCGGCGGCCTTCGCGTTGGAAGGATGCTGATGACCACCGAGCAGTTGGAGACCGAGTCGCCGGTCCCCCCAGCCTCGGCCCCGGCGTCCTACTTTCCAGCGCCCCGCGACCCTGAGCCCCGAAGAAGGCCGACGGGTAGACGCCCCCCGGGCACGACCCGGCTGCCCGGACTCGATGGCCTGCGGGCACTGGCAGTCCTCGCTGTCATGCTTTTCCATCTCGACCCGACGCTGATTCCGGGCGGGTTCCTCGGCGTCGACCTCTTCTTCGTGATCAGCGGCTACCTGATCACCCGGCTGCTGCTCACCGAAATCACCCAGCAGGGCGCGCTTCGCGCTATGCGGTTCTACCGGCGAAGAGTCAGACGGCTTTTCCCCGCCGTTGCCGCGCTCATCCTGGTCGTGATCTTCGTCTGCGTCTTCTTCTGGCGCGACGAGCTCGCCACGCTTCGCGGCAGCGTCATCTCGAGCCTGGGCTATGTGACGAACTGGTGGCTCATCGCCGACCACCAGTCCTACTTCGTCAGCACCGGACGCCCACCGATGCTGCAACACCTCTGGTCGCTGGCGATCGAAGAGCAGTACTACCTGCTGTGGCCCGGACTGATCCTGCTGGTCACGGGGATCGCCTGGAAACGCAACAAGGGACGCCCGATCCGCGTCGAACGCGTCGCCCTGCTGGCGTTCCTGCTGGCCGTCGCCTCGACGATCACGATGGCCGTCATCGCGATCAGCGACAACGTCCCGTACGAGAGCGATTCCTCCCGGGTCTACTTCGGCACTGACACCCATGCCATGGGGCTCTTCCTCGGCTCGGCGGTAGGGGCCTTGACCGTGCTGGCAATAGGCCGCCGCACCCAGCGCAGCGGTGGCTACGGCTGGAACTCGCCCGGATGGGTGCGCAACCCGGCGGCGCGATGGTGTGCCGATGCGGCCGCGGCGGTGTCCCTGGCCGTCGTGATCTGGATGTTCTTCCACCAGAGCGAATACACGCCAGGGCTGTACCGGGGCGGGTTCCTGCTCTTCGACGCGTTTGCGGTCGTCGTGGTCTGCGTGGTTGTGACCGGAGGCAGCAAGGTCGGATGGCTCCTCGAGCGTCCCATCCTGCGCGGCATCGGACAGCGCTCGTATTCGATCTACCTCTGGCATTGGCCGGTGGTCGTCGTCACCCGGCCCGGAATTGATGTCAGCGGACCGATCTGGGTCATCCAGCTCGCCCGGATCGGCCTGATCCTGCTGCTGGCAGAGGCGAGCTACCGCCTGGTCGAACGTCCGATACGCGAGGGGCGGGTGCCCCGGCTTCCGTCCGGTCCCTACCGGATCGAAAACCTGCGCCCGCTCATCGGCGTCGTCACGGGGTTGGCCTGTTTTGCCGTGCTGCTCGGCGCCGCCCAGTCCAGCTCGGCTGCCACACCGAGCGGCGCCGTGGGAGCCGGCACGGCGTTCCCCCCGGCTACCGCTCCCCCGACAACAGCCCCCCAGGCGAGTCCGGACGTCCACCCGAGCGCCGGGCCCACGACCGCGCCGACAGTGCTGCCCAAGACCGGCGCGACAGCGCCCGCCACCAAACCCACGACCGTCCCCACAACCAAGCCCACGACAGGGAACGGCGGCGTCACCCCCACCCACGCGGCGGTGCCACAGCCGGTCATCACGACCCCGTACATCAGCGCCTTCGGCGACTCCGTACTGCTCGGCGCCCAACCCGCACTCGATGCGCTGGATGCCCATGTCTGGGTCGATGCGGTGGAGGGCATCCAGGCCTACCGGGTGCTCAACGCCGTCGCGGCCGACCATTCGGCCGGAAAGCTCGGACCCATCGTCGAGATCCACATCGGCAACAACGGGGTGATCAACCCCTCGCAGCTGTCGAGCGTGCTGTCCCAGCTCAGCGACCGCAGGCGCGTGATCCTGCTCAACGATCACGTTCCGCGCGACTGGGAAGGCATCAACAACCAGACCATCCCGAGCGTGGCGACGCACTTCCGCAACGTCACCTTCATCGACTGGAACGCGATCGCCGACGCCAATCCGAGCTGGTTCTACCGCGACGGCCTGCACCTCAACAAGGCCGGTGCCGCCGCCTACGCCCAGCTGATCTTGAAGGCCGCCACCACCTAGCAGCGCAGCCGGTACGTCATCCAACGCGGAGGTTTGTGTGCACACCGAAGACATCGAATACACCTACGACGGCCTCCGACTCGTCGGCGAAATCTCCTTCGACGAATCCCGGTCCGGCCAGCGGCCGGCGGTCCTGATCTCGCATGACGCAGGAGGCCTCGGCCCGCACCCCAAGAGCACCGCCCGGCGGCTGGCGGAGCTCGGCTATGTGGCTTTTGCACTCGACTACTACGGCGATGGCCAACCCTTGCCACCGGACGAGATCGGCCCACGTTTCAGTGGGCTGATGGGCAGCGCTGACTACACGCGGGGAATCGGCCGGGCGGGCCTGGAAGTCCTACTGGCCAACGAGTACGCCGACAGCGAGCGGGTGGCGGCGATCGGCTACTGCTTCGGCGGCACCATGGCGCTCGAGCTCGCCCGTGACGGCGTTGATCTGCAAGCCGTCGTCGGCTTCCACTCCGGACTCTCGACCCAGAAACCGGCTGAGGACGGCGTCATCACGGGCAAGGTCCTGGTCTGCATCGGCGCGGACGACCCCATCATCCCGCCCGAGCAGCGGCTCGCCTTCGAGCAAGAGATGCGCGCCGCAGGCGTCGACTGGCGGATGCACCTCTACGGCGGAGCCGTCCACAGCTTCACCAGCCCCGGTGCCGACGGCAGCAACCCGGCCATCCGATACGACCGCCGCGCCGACGAACTGTCCTGGCGCGCGATGACAGATCTCTTCTCCGAGGTTTTCTGAGTCGGTTGTCTGAGGCGGCATCCGACACCGTGGGACGGGTGCTGGCGTGCGAGTTCCGGGGCGACGAACATCGGCTGGATATCGCTGTTGCGGGTTTAACCTCGCCGTTGCTGGCACAGTGCCTACAGCACATCGAACCGGGGACGAGCGTGCGGGTGCGGGTGTGCGGGCCCGTCCACCCGCTGCTCGACGACAGACCCCGGTCAGCAGCCCGACCAGAAGCGGAGCAACTTTCATGACGGGTATGGATTCGAGCAGCACACTCCTGATCGTCGGCGGCGGCCTGGCCGGGGCGAAAGCCGCCGAGGCTGCCCGGTCCGGCGGTTTCGAGGGCCGGGTGGTGCTGGTCGGCGAGGAAGCCCGACCCCCCTACGAGCGCCCACCGCTGTCCAAGTCCATCCTTCGGGCCGAAGCGGATCCGGACTCCTCGCAGGTCCATGACAGCGGCTATTACGCCGAGCACAACATCGAACTCATCACGGGCGAGGACGTCACCGGTCTCGACGTTGCCGCCCGCCGGGCGCACCTGGGCAGCGGCGATTCGATCACTTACGACGCCGTCGTGCTCGCCACCGGTGCAACACCCCGCCCACTCGGCCTGCCCGGCGCGCATCTGGACGGAGTCCACTACCTGCGCACCGTCGACCAGTCGGTGCGGCTGCACGAAGCCATCGAGAAGGCCGGCCGCGTCGCCGTGATCGGCGCCGGCTGGATCGGTTCGGAGGTCGCCGCCTCGGCCCGCCAGATGGGCGCCGAAGTGGTCCTCATCGAGCCGCTGAAGACGCCGCTCTACCGGGTGCTGGGCGCTGAAGTCGGCGGCATCTTCGCCGCGCTGCACGCCGAGCATGGGGTGCACCTGCGAGTGGGAGTCGGTGTCACCGAGCTGCGCGGGGGTTTAGCGGTCGAGGAAGTCGTACTCGCCGACGGACGGGTCGAGGCGGCCGATGTCGTCGTGGCCGGCGTTGGCGTCGATCCCAACGTTCATCTCGCGGTTGCGGCGGGCCTGGCGGTCGACAACGGGATCATCGTCGACGAAAACCTGCAATCGGAAGCCCCCGGCGTCTTTGCGGCTGGCGACGTGGCGGACGCCTGGCATCCCCACTTCCAGCGCCGGCTGCGGGTCGAACACTGGGCGAACGCGCTGAACCAGGGAGCAGCTGCCGGGGTCAACGCGACCCAGGACCCCGAGCCTTACACCCGGCTGCCCTATTTCTTTTCCGACCAGTACGACCTGGGCATGGAGTACGTGGGCTACGCGACGGGCGAGGATGAGGTCATCATCCGGGGTGATCGGGAGACCCGCGAATTCATTGCCTTCTATCACCAGGGCGGTGTGGTGACCGCGGCGATGAACGTCAACGTCTGGGACGTGGTCGACGACCTTCGGGCGATCATCACTGCCCGCCGCGCCCTCGACCCGGCCCAGCTCGCCGATCCCTCGGTCGAGCTGAGCTCGCTCGCCTAGCTGTTACAGCCCAGGTGTTCGCGCCCGCTAGCCGGCAACCTCGTTGATCGGCGTTCAGCCAGGTCGTGAGGACGCGACATCTCCAGACAGTTCATGGCAGGCATTGCCGCGGACTCCTGGAGGCAGACCGTCAGCGGCAGCAGCCAATGGGGCCCCTGGCTGATACTGGCCGGCCTCGCGGTCATTGCGGCCCTTGCCGGCTGGTTCGGGATCCGCTGCTACGAAGAACGCCGGCGGCTCAAGCGTGCCAACCTCAAGCTCCTCGAGCTGGCGACGACAGACGTCCTGACGGGCCTGGCTAACCGGCGTCACGCCTCGGAGCAAGTCGAGATGCTGCTGGCGAACGTGCGGCGCGGGAACCTCGAACCGTGCGTGCTGCTGATCGACATCGACAACTTCAAGCGACTCAACGACTCGCTGGGCCACCAAGCCGGCGACAAGGCGCTGCGTCACATCGCCGGGACGCTGGCCGACGCGTTGCGCGAGGGTGACCTGGGTGCCCGCTAACGCGGTCAGAGTCGGGTTAGCACCGCTGCACAGGAGCTGACGTCGACGCCGGGTGCGGACTCGACCTCGATACTGGTGACAACGCCGTCGTCGATGATCGCGGCGTAACGCTTCGAGCGCAGGCCGAGCCCGATGCCGGTGCCGTCCATCACCAGATCCATGGCTTTGGTGAAATCGCCGTTGCCGTCGGCGAGCATCAGAATCGAATCGCCGACGCCCTGGTCCTTGCCCCAGGCGTCCATCACGAAGGGGTCGTTGACCGCCAGGCAGGCGATGGTGTCGACCCCCTTGTCGGTGACGTCCTGGGCCTGCTGGACGAAGCCGGGCAGGTGAATACGAGAGCAGCCGGGCGTAAAGGCGCCGGGAACGGCGAACAGGACGACCTTGCCCTTGCCGAGCACATCACCGGTGCGAACGGCGACGGGGCCTTCCGGACCCATGGTGCGAATCTCGACATCGGGGATGCGGTCGCCGACGGAAATGGCCATGAGGACTCCTTGTGGTCAGGTGGATGAGTGGCCGGTGCTGGCCGGTGGTTACGGTCGTCACTCACTCAATCAGACCGCGTCCACCTCACGGCGCGACTAGCCCCGGTGACGGTTGTCGAGCAGGTGGCGGTAGAGCGTGCCGGCCGGGTCGATGGTCTCCCACGGGTAGTGCACCCAGCCGTCCGTCTCGACGACGAAGAAGTCGGGCGCCGTCCCGGTCGTGTTAGGTCCTGGCTTGTAGTGGATGGCGGCGGTGCGGACGGACGCGGCGCCGAGGTCAAGCAGGATCTCGCTGGCCCGCTGCATCGTCTCGCCGGTGTCATGAACCTCGTCGGCCAGCAGGATGACCTGGCCTTCGACCGCTTCCCGGGAGGGGAGCGAGCCGACCCGGAATTCACCGGCCCGCGTCGGGTGCTCGCGGTCGTATTTGGAGATGCTCAGCGACAGGACCTCGCTCCCGCTGAGGCCGAGCATCCGCGAGAGCACGTTGACCATGTAGAGCCCGCCGCGCGGAACGACCGCGATCCGGCTGATCATCTCGCTCGGCTGGTCGAGGGTCGCGCGGATGATCTCGTGGCCGAGCGTCGTGGTTTTGAGAAAAACACTGTCCCAGGTCTCCCACACGGGCGCGTCGGTGACGTCGGGCATGAGTTCCTGCGGTTCCTCCGCGAAAAAGCCGCAGCGGGCGCGGGTCTATGCCCGGATGAGCAAAGACCGTGAGGGCGAGGCCTCGGTATCGGCAGACAGGTCGAAGACTGCAAGCAAAGGGCTGCTCAGCTCGGCTGGACCCTTCACCCTGACCCGATTGTCACGGACAACGACATCTCGGCAAGCACCCGGAGTGTAAGCTCGCCCGGGCTTCGAGGCCCTGGTCGCCTCCGTGGAGTCCGGCGATTGCGACGGGATCCTTTACTACTCGACGTCGCGCTGACGAGGCGCCCGAGCGAATACGAGACGATCGTCAGCCTGGTCGAACGCACTGGAGTGCGGCTTGCGACCGTCGTGTCGGGAGACGTCGACCAGCACCTCGCAAGGGCGAATGATCGGGCGCATCCTCAGCAACGTTGACGCGGCCGAGGCCGAGCAGATCGGCGAGCGCGTCTCTCGTGCCATGCAGCAACGGCGCGAGGCCGGTAAGGCGCACTGTCAGGAGCGCCTTCGGCTTCGAGCCTGGCGGCTCGATCATCATCCCGGCGCAGGCCGAGGCATCCGCCTCGGCGCTCAGATGATCCTGGACGGAAAAAGCCTTCGAGATGTTGGCCGCGCCTGGAGCGCGGCCGGACACGAACCTCGGCCGGGGGTAGGAGGTGGGCTGCTACTACGGTCCGGCGAGTGCTCACCTCTCCGCGGGTTGCCGGTCTGGTCTCCCACAAGGGCGCCATCGTGGCCCCATCTTTGAGCGGGGGGATCCTCGACGTGGAAACGTTCGCGGCGGTAAAAGCGAAGCTCGCCCAGCGGGCGACGGACTACAAATCCGGCGGACGGTCCGGCACGACCGCCCACCTCCTGGCAGGCCTCGTGTGGTGTGGCCGTGAAGGTTGCGGAACGCGGATGTCTATCGCGGCCCGTCGTAACCTGACGGGACGCTAGGGACACGGAGCTGGATTCTCTGCCTGAAGCAAAACGGCGGGTGCGGTGCGACTCGCAGCCTCTCGCTGGTGACGGGGTTCGTCGAGACCGTCGAGCAGGTGCTCGTGGACCTCCCGAACGTCACCGTGAACGGACCGGACGATAAAGCTCAGGCGTTCGCCGACATGGAGGCCGAGCGGGACCGACTCAAGGGCGACATCGACAAGCTGCGCGCGGCCTGAGGTCGGGCGCGCTCCAGGTGGAGACCTTCGTGGCGTCGGTCGGCGAACTGAACGCCGATCTAGCGGCCGTCACGGCGAAGCTGACGGTTGCCGACCAACCGAAGACGCTCGTGGTCGAGGGCATGGATCAAGCGTTCGCCTTCCACTCCGGCACCGTCGCTGAGCGACGCGCGATCATGGCGACGCTGATCAAGAGGATCGTTCTCTTGCTGGTCGGACGCGTTGGCTCCGTGAAGGCCGGGAGCTCCTACCCGAGACGGTGCGCTCGAGCCGTCCGACTGCTGGCGAAGGTGTGGGGCTGGGAGCTCAGTCCGCCTGTCCGCTAGCTCCGCTGAGTTTGGGCGGCTCTCCACGTAACGCCGTGGGTTCAGCAGTAAAGCTGAGCGCCTCTGAGCGCTCCGGGTGTTCCGCTTAGCTCTCGTCGATGACGGAGCGTGACTTTTTCTGTCGGATGGTCGCGCTATAACGGAGAGGTCGAACACGGTTCGAGCCTCCGGGCCTGTGAATCCACCGGGCGTACGCGCTCGACATCCTCGCTGGACGGATCGCGCGTTTGGTGGTGTGACTCCGATCGGTCTGGTGATCCTTCCATGCGTGAAAGAGAGACGTTCGTTCTCGTTGAGTGCCAGCCTGTGAGCACCGATCAGGAATCCAGATCGACGCTCTACGAAGCTCGCGGGCGACGTTGCCACTGCGGCCGACCGGCTCGCTGTGTGGCACGGGTAACGACCCGAGGCGCGCAGATGGGCGCGCTCATGATGCGCCGAGCTACGACGAGTGGCGACGGCTCCGTAACACGGATCGGTGCCGATCAGATCTATGAACGGTCAGAGCTGAGGCTGAGAAGGCCTTCGCTGAGGCTGTCAGCGAGGAGGAGAGCTTCGGGTCGAGTGGCTCTATCGGCGTTGATTGACGCTGAGTTCGGCTTGTCAGGCTCTCGGCATTGTTTAACCGTCCGTGTTCTGACTCGCTCCTGGCGCCGTCACTGTGACTGCCGTCGTGCTCGTGAACTCGTCCGGAGTGGCTCGTTGGCGTTCGGCCGCTTCGGCTGCTTGCTGGTAGCTGGGACGAGCTGGTCTGGCTCGGTCTCGCGAATCAACCGGCTCCACTTCGTTTCTGACGATCCACCCGACCCGGCGAGCTCACTGCTGGCGCGCGCGTCAGCTGAAGGGGTCATCGCTGGCTGTCATCGGCGATCGCAGCGGTCGACTCCCGCAGTCGAACTCGTGCTCGGCATTGATGAGCGAGTCCTTCGCTGAGCGGCGTGGAAGGTTGGCGGTGACTGAGACGCTGGGAGCTGCGGGTCTTGTGAGGCTTGGGCTAGTGCTCCTCCTTGCGGACAAAAGCAGCTCGGCGAATCGAGAAACGGCTAGTCGGCGAGCTCGGCGATGCGCGGCGCCCAGCTGGTTCGGCTAGAAGTCACGCCAGCACTTGCAGAGGACTACGCCATCAGCGTTGTCATCACGAAGCTGCGAATTGGCGAGTAGGCCCGGCTGAGTTTCCGACTGAATGTTCGCTGGTCTCGCGTTCTTTCGCTTTTTTCCGGATACGCTGGCTGGAAAGGCTAGAGACGGCCGGTTCGTTCTTGCGCCGTCGAACCTTCGAGCTGATCGAGGACAATGGAGGCTGGCGAGATCGAGCTTTCAGCTCGCCTTCGCTGAGAGCTTCCTGGGCTGAGGTCGGTCGGCGGTTCGGTTGGGCGACGTCAGGCTAGTGGAGGCGACCTGTTGCTCGACCAGTGTTACGCCGTCCGCCAGTGGTGTTCGGCTATCCGCTTCGAGGCGTGGATGGCTGACGGGTTCCGGCTCCTACCTCCGTTCCTGCGGTACGGCCATAGCTCGAGGTCGACTAGACCGTGACGACGGTGGTAGACGAAAACACTCGCCGCAGGTCAGAGACCGTAGGTCACTATAGTTAGGGGATGGCGAACGCTTCATTGCTCCTGTGCGAAGCCGGAGAGAGGGCGGACGCCGGCTGCGAGCCAACGGACGAACGACGACGAACCCAACCCACCTCGCTGGTCGTCCGTCCTCCGTGCGCGCTTAGCGCGCTGAGCGTAGTAGTCGCTGGGGGTCGGTTGGTTCGTCCGTTGGTCAGGCGGTTAAAGGTGACCTTCGGAGGGTTTGGTCGGTCTTCGTACCTCAGCC
This sequence comes from uncultured Actinomycetota bacterium, assembly GCA_963839015.1. Lineage (GTDB taxonomy): Bacteria > Actinomycetota > Actinomycetes > Frankiales > Frankiaceae > DATAZK01. The sequence goes on from CAWITL010000010.1 coordinate 650,394, forward strand.
ACTTCTAGGCCTAGGCCAGTATTGACAGCCAGGCGAATTGATACGCGATGGTGGTCGGGCCTTAGCCACCCTTTCGGTGGAGATTACGACGGTTGGCGTCGGGTCAGCCTGCGGCTGACGGGTTGGCTAACGGCTGACAGGCCTTAACGGTTTAACGCGCGTCGCGAGCGTCCGGCTCCGTTCGCTTTAACGAAAAGCTTGGGCCGCGATCCGGCTACGAGACGTCATCAGCCCGCGTGGTGCGGCTGTCTAACGCGGTCGGCCCCCAAGATCAACTACAGGAGCGAAACAATGAGCGTAGATATACCCGAGGAACTCCGCGGGCATTGCCGCGGTCTGATCACCGCTATCGAGAACCTGGACGCGAGCGACCGTCACGTCCTCGGCCTTCTCTTTCACGACAAGGGCCTTCGCGCTCTCCGCGAGGACGAGACGGGCCGCATGGCGGCCTTCTGGGGCTCGATCGCCTGGCTTATCTGGTCCTCGCGTGACCACATGAAGCGCGAAGAGACGGCGCTCTTGAATCAGATGCTGGCGCCGTGTATTCCGAGTCCGAGGCTAGAAGCCTGGGCCTGGTCGCGATGGACGACTAGTGCCGTCCCGCTCCGATACTTTTTTCTCCTGAACGCGCGATAACGGCACATATGCGCGCAACGCCCGTTGCGCACTGCTCTGCTACGCGTTTGATGGCATTGGAGCGGGTACAGAGGGCTCGTGACAGCCAGCTTTCGGATGCGTGGGTTATATCGCTTTCAGATCAGGGCTATGTTCGCCATTTTTATTCTGGTGGGCGTCGGACTTCTGGTCGCGGACATCGTCGAGGCTAAGCCTCCGGTTCCGATCGTCTTCGTGCTGCTATGGATCGCTGCCTTGTGCTGGTTGGGTTACTGGTTCCTGCTACGCATTTGCTATCGGATCGACGTGGCTAACGGTGTGCTGGGTTGGGCTACTCCGCTGCGTTCCGGCCGCGTACCCGTCAGCGAACTGCGTGGAGCACGCCCGATGTTCCAAAGGATCAATTTGAACAACTTGTCGTTGATTGAAGGTATCGACGGGCAAGGGGCGTCCCTCTTGATCTACGGCACGTTGTCCAACCGGCACGACGTCATTTCGTTCCTCGATGAACTACGAGAAATGCGTCCCTGACGCTCCAGTCCAAATGAGCTAGCGAAGCGCCCGATAGTGCCGGTTATCGACGGCATCGCTTTCGTCGAGTCCGGATTGACGAGCGCCGTCGAGGGCGTGATCGACCTATAGACCGCCGTTCGGGGCTGTGCCGGTCGAGGTAGCTACGCCGGGGTAGTAGTGAGACGAGCTGAAGGCGGAGCTCGACCGATGACAACTCGCGCCGGCCGCGTGAGCCCGGGCGGGCCGAGGCCGTTATGGCGAGAGGTCCCGGGGCGCTTGACTCCTTACCCCCGTTACCCGCTCCGGGCCGGTCGAGGAGACCCTCGTCGAGTGAGACCGCCGACTCTAGGGCGCGAGTGGCGCCCTCAGAACGAGATCACTGTCAGTCGCACGCTGAGGCGAGCGCCGCGCGCGTGGCGAGGCGATCCTCCCGATCTCGCCGTCGCGAGAAGCGCGAGCTGACCCGGCCGAGAAGACCTTACGACCGGTCACGTCAGTTGACCGCGTGGGCGACGAGATCGAGCCCCGAGGCGAGAGGCCGGGCGGCCGCTCGGCCAGCTCTGCCAGATCGGCGGAGCGTCGAGCGCCGAGGCCTCCGGGTCGACCGACCGACGTCGCTGGCCAGAGTTCGGTCGGCTGTCGCGCACGACGCTTCGCCGGGTTCATGGACGCGTAGCGCGTTGACCGAGGATCGGCCCGACCGGCAGATGCTCGCGGCGCCGTTACCGGTAGTGGGCGGCGCGACGAGGAGCGCGCCCGTCGTCGAGGTGCACAGCGCCGGGGGTCCGAGTCGTCGCCGTTGTCCGCCCGTCCGAGGCGCGATCAGGCCGGGTGACCAGGCCGGAGCCGTCCGGTCCTGTGAGCCCGACCGCGCGGCCGGCGTCGCGGCCGCCGTCGGCGGGCGAGGGGCGGCCGTGCCCCCGGCCCGACCTCGAGCGTCTGTCCGGCCGCGCTGATGCCGTGACCAGATCAGTTACGAGCGCGGAGGCGGTCAGGCGACCACTCGGAGCGGTCGTCCGCGACGCGAGGCGACGCGCTGGAGATCGACCGTGCGTCCGTGGGCCGGGTCGAGCACCCCGAGGGTGTGCCCCAGAGCGGCGTCCCTCGTCGGCGGCGGCCCGATGGTCCCGCCCGAGGGCGACTCTCGCGAGGCTACCCGTCCGGCGTCGACTCGAGCCGACGCCTGATCTGGGCCCCGTCCGAGGGCCCTGTCCCGTTGAAGGCGACGGCCGGCGTGACTGACGCCCCCGCCCCCTGGACGGGACGCCGGCGGCCCCGGTCAGGTGCCCTCACCTGACCCCGGGTCCAGCTCGGCACGAGCGCAGATTACATGGCGACGAGCACTCACGGCGTACGCCTGACATCTCGATCGGTCCGACCGAGGCGCCCGGCGACGGCCTGATCGGCGTCGAGGCCAGCTTCGTATGGACGTCCAGCTTGCCCCCCGGCAGCGCTCGAGGTCCTGAACGGCGCCCGCGCGGTCGACCTAGCTAGACCTCGGAGGGAACCTCCAGCCCTCGGGAGTGTCAGAGCTCCCGGGGGCCGGGAGCGGGTCCCGACCCGCCTGCTCCCTTCGATCCGTCATCCGGGGCCCAGCGCCCAGCTCGTAGCCCGGACCATGTCACCGCGGCTCGCCCGGACACTGCCGGACGACAGATCACGCTGCCTGATCAGCAGCACCTAGACGGCCCACGGCCGCTGCCCCGCCCCTCCACGCTCTGGGGGCCGGTCGGCGGGACGTGGGCCGCTCCTATTGCCCAAATCCGGGTGAACTCCCAGGAGCCGGCCCACGTCACGGCCCGCATCTCAGAGGCTCGACCCGTTGGCGGCAGAGCGCTGAGGGCCGTCACGCCTCGAAACGTGCATGCAGGTCAGAGGCACGGCCTCTGTCACGCCGGACCCATAGTGGGACCCACGGGCGACGAATGGCGCCGCTTAGGCTACGGCTCGTGTCGCGGAAGTAGACGAAGACCCCCACGGCCCCTCGACGGCCAGGCGACCGACCAATCGCTATCGACCTGAAGGCGAGCTCGGACTCGCCAGCGGCCGGGACGACTCGCAGCCCAGCTCGGACCCCGTACGTCGCGCCGCCGACCACTCGACTCGCCTAGCGAGAGCGTCGCGACTGACGAGAACGACGATCTCCGCGACATCGGACGCCCCTAAAGCGGCCGCAGCGCCGGACCCGTCGTGAGGCCCTGAGGCCTCCGAGCTATCGGCACGGGGACTATAGCCCTGAGCGCGCAACTGCACGGAAGTGGGAGCAGCCGCTCAAAGAGTAACCCGCCCCGCCACGGCGCGCGGGCGCCCGATGGGACGCGCCGGGCGCCGACGATCGCGCCCTCGGCGAAGGACGAGGAAGGCAGCTCACTGCCGGCGGGAGAGCCGACCGTAGAGAGGCCCGACCGGAGACCCGAGGTAGACCGCGCTACCAGACGGACTAAGCATTACGCGCCTCGAACGGGCGCGTGAAGACAGCCGCGCCGGGCACCGCTAGGCCGCGCGAGCTGACGTCCGCGTCGCGAGCTCAAGGGGAGAGCTAAGACGCGGGCCACGACGGCGGACAGCCCAGGAGGAGCAAGACGGGGGACAGAATGGGAGCGGATAGAGAAGCGGAGGGGGGGGAAGGGGGGGAAGGAGGAGGGGGGGGGGGGAGAGGGAGGCGGGCGCGTCGGTGACGTCGGGCATGACCGAACCCTAGCGAGCGATTGGCGACCCGCCGGGCCCGGGCGCCGCCGGCGTCAGCGCAGCCCGATCATGACCGACACCATGGCCGCCGGGTCGGGGCCGACCGGGCGCCAGCGGTGCACGTTGCCGCGTTGGATAACGACATCACCGGGATCAAGCACGGTGGTGTCGAACGCGGACCCCGCGGCGTCGGTCGGGAGCGCCAGCTCCAACCGTCCGGACAGCAGCAGATCGATGTCGATGGTCGCGGTCGCGTGGATCCCTCCGGCGCCGGGATCGTGGCCGGCCGCGAATTCGACCCGCCGCAAGGAAATCCCGCGCCCGCTCGGCTCGAGTGCCCAGGGGCCCTCGTCATCGCCGCCCTGCTCGACGTGGCGCAGGGAGCCACCGGTCTGCCACAGGTCGTATAGGGCTACCTGGTCGGTGACCATCGCCGGCGCGGGACCGACCTGGGTGACGTGCGAACGTCCTTCGGAATCGCTGCCGGTGACGAGTCGTCGTGGCCCCGCGACCCCGCCCGCCGGGTCTCCGCCGTCCGCACTGTCCGCAGACGTGGGAGTCAGCGCCACCGGTTCTTCTTGCCCCGCAGGCAATTCGAGCGAAATCAGCACTGACAGAAAGGTGCAGGGCGCCTCCCCGACGACCCGCCAGCGATGCACGGTGCCGCGTTGAATCACCGCATCTCCCGGCCCGAGCGGGTGCTCCCCATCGTGAAGTCCCAGGGTGATGTGTCCGTCCAGGACCACCATCAGATCCAGCGTCTGCGAGCGGTGCAGTCCGGGATGCGCCGGATCGTCGCCCGGCACCCTCAGCCAGGTGTCGTCCACTGGCGTACCAGCGGGAAAGCCGGGAAACCGGATGAGGCGGCAGGCGATGGCACCATCGGCAGGAAAGCCCCCATGCAGATCGGCCGGCGACTCCCCTCCGTCCTGCGGGGTGCTGGGCACTGCGTCGAGCCACAACAGCTCCGACAGTCCGTGCCCAGCTGGTGAGGTCACGGTGTGCGGTGGGCGGCCGTCGGACACGAAGATCGCCCTACCGTTGACGTCGTGGCCGGTGACGACCCTGCGCACCGGAAAATCAACCGCGCTGAGTACTCCGGATCCGGATGCCTGTGCCATGGCGCGGATTATCCATCAGGTCGCGACCCAAAATTGCGACGGGCGGGCCTCGACCCGGCCCGCCCAGCGCGACACCCGCAGCGAGGGCGCCTCGACCAGACGGTAGAAGCCGGCTGCGACCACCAGCGAAAGCGGCACCGCTATCAGCAGTACCTCCCACGGGTTGTCGCCGGGCAGCAGCCGATCGACGCTGACCACGATGGGCTCATGGATGAGGTAGAGGCTGAAGGAGATCCGGCCGAGCCACTGCAGGGTCCGGTGTTTCGCCCAAGTCGCCACCGGCCGGCAGTACAGGAACAGGAAAACGATCAGCAGCGCACCCGCCGACCGCATCGGTCGACTGATCCACTCGTGCAGCGGCCCGACCGTCCAGTCTCCGGTCATGAGCGCCAGCGCGGCTATCCCGACTGCCCACCAAAGGACGCCGCTGAAGCAGGCAGCCATCCGGCTCAGGCGCTCACGTTCCGCGGCCAGGACCGCACCCAAGACGAATACCGGCATGTACAGCAGCGAGGCATGCCCCGTCTTTGAGCCGATACCGACGACCACCAGGGCGCCGCAGACCTTCAGCAACGCCATCCCCCTCCAGCGCACCGCCACGAAGACGTAGACGGGCAGTAGGAGGGAGAACGCCGCCTCCCACTGCAGCGACCACAGCGGGCTGTTGAGCAGGCTCGGCGGCCAGATCAGCGTGCTGTCGCGGGCGACCATCGTGACCGTGGTCGGCGCTGCATGGGCGTTGACCCACCAGCTCTGTCCGCCGCTGACCAGCCGCGGCACCAGCACCGCCAGCAGCGCCGCAAAGCCGAGCGAGCCCCAGACCGGCAAATAGAGCCGGGGAAACCGCTTTACGTAGAAGCTGGCCCAACGCGGGGTTGGCGGTTCCGTGAACGCCAGGGTCAGCACGAAGCCCGACAGCACAAAAAAGACGAGCACCATGCCCGTCCCGTCCCACAGCAGGTGCAACGGGGTTCGGGTGAGCAGCTCCGACAGCCCCCACCCCGACGTGCTGCCGCCTCGATACGTCGCGGCGAGCACGATCGAGGTCAGCAGGCAGTGGTGCACGACGACCACCAGCGCGGCCACTCCCCGTAGGCCATCGAGAGATCGATAGCGGGTCACCCTGTGACACTGCACCAGCTACCTGTCACACAGCCATGGATCCGAGTGGACGCGCCAGCCGGCCGGCGACTAATGCAGATGGCGGCGCCAGTCGGCCGGCACCTGACCCGCCGGTCCCGGGGTCGGCTGGTCGATCGGGTGGTGCTGCGGCGGTGCCAACTCCGGGCCGTCGTAGTAGTCCTGGGTCGCATGACTCCAAAACCAATCCTCGCCGGGCTCGAAGCTGCGGATCAGCGGGTGCTCGGATGCCCGGGCGTGGGCCGTCGAATGCTGTGACGGAGAGGTGTCGCAGCAGCCGATGTGGCCGCATTCTGCGCAGCGCCGCAGGTGCAGCCACCAGCCTCCCGTCGCCAGGCACTCGACGCATCCCGTGCCGCTGGGCGGAACGGACGGGTTGATGCCGGGGATCTCAGTCATGTCTTCACCTTCCTGGAAATACCTTCCTAGAACATTCCCTAAAACATGGCTTCGGCAGGTCCGTTGCGCAGGAACCCGGCGATCAACGGGTTCACCACATCAGGGCTCTCGATGGGCAGGCCGTGCGATCCGGGGATGACGGCGAGCCGGGCGTCCGGCAACGCGTGCGTCACCGCAAGGCTGTGCTCGACGGTGACTTCATCGCGGTCGCCCTGCAGCACCAGCGTCTGCGCCGCCACTCCGGCAAGAGTCGACAGGTCCAGCTCGGGCTCGGTCAGGATCATCTCGACGGTCTTGGCGTAGACGATCGGAAAATGCGGAGGGCCATCCGGTGACACCCGGTCGTACTCGGTGCGCAAGAATCGAATCGCTTCGCTGTCAATCTCCAAGCCTTGCTCGGTCAGGCCTCCACTGACCTTTCCCGACGAGTTGAAGTACTGCCCGATCAGCACCAGCCGCGCCACGAGATCCGGCCGCCGCAACGCCACCAGCAGGCCGACCACGGCCCCGTCACTCCAGCCGACCAGATGCGCCGGGGTGCGACCGTCAGGAGCCAGGACCGTCTCGAGGTAGTCGATGGTGTCGTCGGCCATCACTGAATACGTCAACGGGCCCGGCACATCCGCAGTGTGTACGTGGCCCCGGCGTTCTGGCAGGTAGACGCGAAAGCCTGCTGCCACGAACGCGGGTGTCTGCGCGAACCAGGAGGACGCCCCGGAGAAACCCCCGTGCAGGAACACGACCGGATCACCTTCACCGGAGACCTCATGCCAGACCTGCCGCCCGGCCACCTCCACATATGTCACTGCTGGCCCCCATCCCTCTTGCGCGCGGATCGCCGCAGCGCTGCTTCCCGGCGCTCGTCGAAAACTCCAGCGTTCGTCTCCCACCAAGGCCGTTGCAGATCGGGACCGAGGTCATCCGCCAACGGTCGCTGCTGCGCCTCGAGCGCCTGCATCGCCTGCTGCTCATCGAGTTGCTGGTCGATGATCACGGCCTCGCGCTCGTCAGCGCGGATCCATCGATACACAAGCAACGCGAGCACGGGCAGGTCGATGATCTCGGCCAGAAACCAGACGATGCCGCCGCCGAATTGCTGATCGCGTAGCAGCGACGGCCCCCAGGTGCGCGCTACGGCGCGGTAGTGCTCGTAACCAAGAATGGAGGTGCGCAACCTGATGGCGATGCCGGGAATGGCGTCGGCCAGCAGCTCCAGAAAACCGAACAGAAGCCCCGCCGCGATACCCAACGAGGTCACCAGCCCGCCTTCGTCCGCCAGCGGTAGCGCAATCACCAGCCCGGTGACGAGCAGCAGCACGTGGACGGACTGATAGACGAAGTAGTTCGACAGCGAAGCCGGAAAAATCGCCGTAAAAAATACGAGCAGTGTCACGACGGGGAGCAGCACCGGCCCGACCGCGGGCTTGGACAGCAGCTTCATCGGCCCGCTATCTGCCATCCGGGCGACCGAGGCTGGATGGGCCGGTGGCCGGACTGCCCGGGCGAGCGTCACCGGGCGCCCGAACATGATCAAGGCCGGGGAGATGACGAGCAGGGTCATGATCTGGACCGTGTAGACCCAAAAGAGCGCGTGCGCGTACGCACCCACCCACCAGAGCGTCACGGCGGCGATGGTCAGCAGGCCGAGCATGAACAACGCGCTGCGGCTGACCGGCCAGTCGCCGCCCTGCCGACGAAGCCGCTGCACCGCCCGTACATAAAAGAATGCCGCCGCCGCAATCACCACGACGGCGAGCGGGTCGAACGTCCACGAGGTCAGAGCACTGCCGACGGTGAGCGGCTGCGACGCGCAGCGGCAGGCTTCGGTCAGCACCGGGCAAACGCTATCGGTGCTCGCCGCGCTGCAGGAGGTACGTGTCCATGATCCAGCCGTGCCGACGACGCAGCGCCTGTTTCGTGGCGTCGATCTGCGCCGCCACCTCGATCAGCCGACCGGACAGCAGCACCTCGTTGGGGGTCCCGAGGTAGGCGCCCCAGTAGATGTACAGAGCCGGATCCGTGAAGTCCTTGCAGGCCAAGCCCGCATCGAGCATGACCAGCACAGCGTCCAGATCCGCTGGAAACCCACTGGCCAGCCGGCGACCGGTGGTGATGTGCACCGGCTCACCGGTGCGGTTGAGCGGCAAGCGATGGCTGGCCGCCAGTGCCTGCGCGCTGGTGATGCCAGGGATCACCGAATAGTCGAAAGTGACAGCGCCGCGGGCCAGCACCCGGTCGATCACGCGCAGCGTGCTGTCATAGAGCGCGGGGTCTCCCCAGACCAGGAACGCGCCGCAACCGTCGGCGGGCAGCTCGTCGACGATGGCCTGCTCGAACAGGACCGCCCGCCTCTCATGCCAATCCGACACTGCGCTTTCGTACGCGCCCGCTCCCCGGTCACGCGGCGGATCAGGAATCTCGACGATCCGGTAGGCCGACTGGTCGCGGATGTAACGCCGGCAGATCTGTTCGCGCAACTCCAGCAGGCTGCTCTTGGCATCGCCTTTGCCGACGACGAAGAAGACCGATGCCTCATTCAGCGCATTGACGGCCTGCATCGTGACGTATTCAGGGTCCCCGGCGCCGATACCGATGACCAGGACCTTGCGCATGAGAACTCTCCGTCGATCGTCTGGGGCCACAGTTTGGGGGTCCTGCGTTTGAGGGGGCCTACGTTTGAGTGGACTTAGTCTGCTGACATGCGCGTTCTCATCCTCGGCGGCACCGCCGAGGCTCGCACAATCGCGCAGTCGCTGCAGGCGCGCTCCGGCTTTGAGGTGACCTCCTCGCTGGCTGGTCGCCTCGACAAGCCCCAGCTGCCGAGCGGCGACGTTCGTATCGGAGGATTCGACGGCGCTGCCGGACTGACCCGATATCTGCGATCGGAGCGGATCGACCTGGTCGTAGACGCGACCCATCCCTTCGCCGCCACCATGACGACGCATGCGATCGAAGCAGCCCCCGCGGCCGGCTGCCGGCTGGTGGTGCTGCGTCGACCTGGATGGACCGAGACCGACGGTGACAACTGGATCCGGGTGCCCGACATCAAAGCGGCCGCCGAGCAGGTCGCCGGGCGACCGCCAGGAACGGTTTTCCTCACCACGGGCCGCCGCGACCTGGCCGCCTTCGCGGGCGACTCCCGACACGACTTCCTGATTCGCAGCGTCGAGCAGCCCACCGCCCCACTGCCGCCACGGGCCACCGTCATCCTGGCCCGCGGTCCGTTCTCCTTCGAGGGCGAAACGGCACTCCTGCGCGACCACGAGGTCTGCCTGCTCGTCACCAAGGACACCGGCGGCGCGCTGACCGCCGCAAAATTGGCCGCCGCGCGAGCTGCGGACATTCCCGTGATCGTCATTGACCGCCCCGCGTTGCCGCAGGCGCCGCTGGTGGTGGAGACCGTCGATGAGGTATTACACGTGCTCGAAACGAAGTGACCCCTACACGCTGACGACGTCGGGCCTTACCCGCGCGGCCTGATGCGGGTTGAAGAAACGCCCGAGGAGCGCCGAGAAGATCAGTCCGATTGCCGACCAGACAATCATTTGCGCGAGCAGCGAATAGAACCGGAATTTCCAGAGCACATCGGCGGGAAACCCCGGATAAACGATCTGACCCCGTGAGTTTGTGACGGGCAACGGCGTCTCGGTGGCCGAGGGCCCGTATCCGATGCTGCCATTCACGCGTTTGTTGGCCGCGAGATGACCCAGCGAGGGCAGCAGGCCCATCAGGATGCTGATGATCAGTATGAAGGTGGCACCCGCGAGTAGCGCCGCATTGAACGTGCCGAAGCGCGGCTGCAGCCGGCGGCCGAGTACGGCGGCCAGGATCAGGAAGAGCAGCGAACACCCCACCATCGTCAGGTAGAGCTCCGTGCGGGTGGCGATGGTGAAGCTGTGACCGATCGAAGGCGGATTCGCCGGGTACTTCACGAACGGCACCAGGTAGATCGCCAGGAAGCCGAACCCGCTGATGATCAGCACGAGGGAGCGCGGCCGGATGTTGAAGCGGCCGTGCAGCACCAGGTAAGCCACGGCGACCAGGGCACCCATCGCGGTGGAGAAAGCGATGATCCCGGTGGCCAACCCCCAGGTTGACTGAACTGTGCGGCTAAAGTATTCCGGCCCGTCCGGCGAAAGGGTAATGCCCTCTGCCTTCACCACCGCGGCTATTGCCGCGTCACGGCCAGATTCATAGTTAATGGCTTTGTTGATATATGGCTCGGCGAAGATCTTGGCAAAGACGAATCCTAGGATTCCGGCAAGAAATCCTGACACCGCGCCGCGCAGAATTACCCGTATTTCCACCGGTTGATCCCGTCTGAGGGTAAAGCCGGGTCAGTGGCAGGGAAACCCGAGGAAGTGCCGGGCGTCGTGCACCCATTCGTGGATGGCCAGCGTCTTACCGAAGACCGAGGTCATGCCCTCGTCGATGCCCACGAAGTAATACAGGATAAAGGCCGCGAGAATCGTGGCACCGAGCAGGACGGCGACCCGGGTGCGAGGCAGCGCAGCAGGGACCGATACGGCGGGGGGATGGATCGTCGTCATGAGGTGGGTTCTCCTTCGGGATAAAGCGTCCCGCTAGAACGGATTGCGTCGAAGAAGGTCTGACTCCTGGCCCTGGTGAGACTGGTGAGACTAGTTGGGTCCAGTAACAGTGGCGCTACCGTGCCGGAATCGCACCGGCTTCTTCGTTCAACGCGGCTCGGGATTGAGCCGTGTGGTGATCATGTGACAGTACGTGCAGACCCTAGCGGAGGTCTGCCGGGCTCCGCAAGAAGGTGAATCGCGGGCGGGAGCGCAGGGTGAAACCCATCGACTCGTAAAGCCGGATGGCGTTGACGTTGCTGGCGGCGGCATGCAGAAACGCCACGTCTCCCCGCGCCCTTATACCGGCGGCGATCGCCCTGACCAGCCGGGATGCCAGCCCTTGGCCACGATGATCTTCGTCGGTGCACACGGCGCTGATCTCGGTCCAACCCGGCGGCCGCAGACGCTCGCCGGCCATCGCGACCAGCAGTCCCTCGCGCCGGATGCCGAGATAGCTGCCGAGTTCGATGGTCCGCGGCAGGAACGGGCCGGGCCTCGTCCGCGAGATCAGGTCAAGCATCTCCCCGACGTCATCGGAGGTGAGGCGGATGGCCTCTGGATCGGGTTCAGCGCGTAGGGCCGTGTCCACGAGTTGCACGCCGGCGCCCTGACCCAGAACCTCCCAGTCCGACGGCGCCTCAATCGCTCCGATCACTGCTGCCGTACCGCCGGGTCCGACCAGCGCGGCGAGATCGCGCCAGCTCTGCGGATCCCGGGAGTCGCCGAGGCCGGCGAAAGGAGACATCCCGTCCTGGAAGCGGGCGGCCTGACCGAGGCGCCGCGCGAGGTGGGCCTGTGGTCCGGTGAGGGCCGCCCAGGCCGGGTTGTCCAGCACGAGAGTCGCCGCCGACTGCCGCTGCCCCACACCCCGAAGACTAGCGACGCTCCCACAAACACCGCCGTCGGCTTCCCGACCTATTTGCCCCGTCGGCTTCCCGACCTATTTGCCCCGTCGGCTTCCCGACCTATTTGCCCCGTCGGCTTCCCGACCTATTTGCCCCGTCGGCTTCCCGACCTATTTGCCCCGTCGGCTTCCCGACCTATTTGCCCCGTCGGCTTCCCGACACTTGCTGTCAGCGTGTGGCGACAATGTGAAGCGTTGGCGTCATGGACGTACAGCCTGGCGCGACGGACACCACACCCTTCCTGGCGATGGACCTCTCCATTGTCAGCACCCGCTACCGAGAGCTGGTCGCGGCGCTCCCGCAGGCAACCGTGCTCTATGCGGTCAAGGCGAATCCTGCCCGGCGGGTCATCCGCCGGCTCCGGGACGCCGGCTCCAACTTCGATGTCGCGAGCCCTGGCGAGATCAGGACGTGTCTGAGCTGTGGAATCGAACCGCACCGCCTCGCCTACGGCAACACGATCAAGAAGGAAGCCGATATCGCTTTCGCCTATCGCTGCGGTGTCCGGACCTTCACGATCGACTCCGCGGCTGAGCTGGAGAAGGTCATCCGCCACGCGCCTGAGAGCACCGTCTACGTGCGTATCTGCACCGACGGGTCCGGCGCTGACTGGCCGCTGTCGCGAAAGTTCGGCTGCCGCCCCGTCGAGGCGCTCGAGCTGATTCGACGGGCGACGCGGCGGGGGCTGGGATTCGGCGTCGCGTTTCACGTCGGCTCCCAGCAGCACAACCCGCGGGCCTGGGATCAGCCGTTGGAGGAGGTGGCCTGGCTTTTCGAGGCGATGCGCCGCGAGGGTCACGAGCCCGCCGGGGTAAACCTCGGCGGCGGCTTCCCCTCCACTCATCGGGAGCCGACACCTCGCATCGAAGCGTTCGGAGCTGCCATCAGCCGCGCGCTCCAGAGCCGGCTGGGTAGCGGCTTCGCCGGACGCGTCTTCGTCGAACCGGGCCGGTATCTCGTTGGCGATGCGGGCGTGATCGAGGCCGAGGTCGTACTCATCTCCCGGCGCTCTCCCAACCTCGCGCAGCGCTGGGTCTACCTCGACATCGGTTTGTTCAACGGCCTCACCGAGACGCTCGAAGAGGCCATCCACTACCGGATCGTCGTCCCGGGCCGGACCGGCCCGCCCGCGCCAGTCGTACTCGCCGGCCCCACTTGCGACAGCGCCGACGTCCTTTATGAGCGTTACCAGTACGAGCTTCCGAGCGACCTTCGCATCGGCGATCGGGTCCAGATCCTGTCGGCGGGCGCCTACACCGCCTCGTACTCCTCGGTCGGCTTCAACGGATTTCAGCCACTGCGAACCATCTTCATGCCCGCGCCGGACATCCGGCTTCAACCGTTGCAGCTACCCCGCTCCCGGGTGGAGGCCAACCTGGTTCGGGTGCCATGACGCCCAACGCGAATCGACTCGACACCCGGGCGACCGGGGCGCTGCTGCTCGCCAGCATGCTGTGGGGTGGGGCGATCACCGGCACCAAGTACGCGCTCGGCGGCTTCGATCCGTTCACGCTCCTGCTGGTCCAGATCGGCACGGCGACCGCGGCGTTGTGGACGCTGCTTGTGATGCGCGCTCTCCGGTCGTCGCTGTCGGTCGGCCGGCCTCTGAACTCGGCAGGCAAGCGCCCGTCGAGGCGGCCCTGGAAGCTGGCGCTGGTGCTGGGCCTGCTGGAGCCCGGAATTGCCAACCTGAGCGAGACGTACGGCCTTTCGCACACCAGCGCGGCGGAAGGCGCGCTCGTCACCGGTCTGGAGGCGGCATTCGTCGTCGTGCTCGCCGCCGCCTCACTCGGAGAACGGATCACGGGCGCTACTGCGCTTGCCGTCGTCCTGGCCTTCCTCGGGCTGCTTGTGTTGCAGGGAGGCAACCCGTTCGGTGGCTACGGGCTCGGTGACCTCTACGTCGCCATCGGGGTGCTCAGCGCCAGCACGTACACCATCGTGGCCAAGCGGTTCGGTGACGATGACGGCGACCCGCTGGTGCTGACCACTTACCAGTTCACCGCCGCCACGGCGCTGGCGCTGCTGGTCGCGGGCGGACGATGGGCCGACGGTCGAGGCCACTTCCCTACCGCCGTGCCGGCGAAATTCTGGTGTGCCGCGGCGCTGGTCGGAATCTTCGGATTCGCCGTCAGTTTCTTGCTATTCAACGCGACCATCTCACGCGTCAAAGCCGGCGCCGCGAGCATCGTGCTGAATGCGATCCCGCTCTTCGGGGTCGTGAGCGCCGTGATCTTCCTGGGCGAGTCGCTCAGTCTGGAGGGGCTCATCGGTGCCTTGCTGATCGGAATGTCGGTGGTCTGCTTCGTCGTCGTCGAGAGCCGGCCGCCCGCCGTCGTCACGATTCCCGATCAACGCAGCGCACCCGTCCTGCTCGAACTGAGTTATCTGGCGCCGGAACCCGCGACGTCAAGACCAGTGGGGTCAAGACCGGCGGGGTCGGACTCGGTCGGGTAGGCGGCTGTCCGGATCGTGGCCACCTCGTCCGGCGGCACCTCCCGACCCTGGTCGTCGACGAAGCCCACGTGTACCGGCCGGTCTGTGTCGCGCACCCGACGCACCACCGTCGGCCCCTGCGGCCACGGGAGGTATTTGTCGCCCCACTGCTGCAGAGAGGCCAGCGCGAGATGCAGCTCGCGGCCGGCCGGCGTCAGCAGATAGGCGTAGCGGGATCGGCTTCCCGGCTCCTGGTACGGCTCCTTCGCCATCACCCCGTACTCCACCAGGGTGTTGAGCCGGTCCGTCAGCACGTCCGGGGCCAAGCCGAGGCCATCGCGAAACTGCGCGAAACGGGTGGATCCGGTCAGGGCCTCGCGCAGGATCAGAAACGTCCATCGCTCACCGAGGACGCCGAGGCTGCGCGCGATCGAGCAGCTGCTCCCCTGCCAGTTCGAGGTAGGCACGCCCCTACCTTACCCTGAGTTGGAGATTCCTACCTTGGGGTGCTACGTTGCAGATACCTACTCAGCCCACTCATCCGTAAGGACAACGCCATGAAGCTCGCCGGAACCACCGCACTCGTCACCGGAGCGAACCGGGGCCTCGGCCGCCATTTCGCCGAGCAACTCCTCGGCCGCGGCGTGACCGTCTATGCGGGATCGCGCGATGTGTCCAAGGTCGACCTCCCGGGCGTCATACCTGTCCAGCTCGACGTGACCGATGAGGAGTCGATCGCTGCCGCCGCACGAGTCATCGACCAGGCCGGCGGGATCGACCTCTTAATCAACAACGCCGGTTCGTCCACCGGTGCCACGGTGCTGAACGGGTCCATGGACGACATCCGCCGCGAGATGGACACCCACTACTTCGGCCCATTGGCCGTCACCCGCGCTTTCGCTCCGCAACTCGCCGCCCACCAGGGCGGCGCCGTACTCAACGTGCTCTCGGTGCTGTCGTGGGTCTCGCTCCCCGGCTCCGGCGCCTACTCCGCCGCCAAGTCCGCCGAGTGGTCGTTGACCAACGCCCTTCGGATCGAGCTGGCCGGCCAGGGGACGGTCGTCAGCGGCCTGCACGTCGGCTTCATGGACACCGACATGGTGAAACACGTCGACGCGCCGAAGAACGACCCGGCACTGGTCGCCGAACTCGCGCTGGACGCCATCGAAGCCGGCGACCTCGAGATACTCGCCGATGATCTGAGCCGCCAGGTGCAGGCCGGACTTGCGGGCGGAGTTGCTGCGCTGTACCCACAGGCCGCCTGACCCTGACCGTTGACCGGCCGACTGCCTGCAGGCGCGCCCGCTCGCCTGCAGCAGGATGTCGGCGGGGTGGTCTATGGTCGCTCGTATGTTCGATTCGCGCTGGGATGCCGGCCTTGACGAGGCGCAGTTGGCCGCCGTCACCCACGGCCAGTCCCCCTTGGTCATCCTCGCCGGCGCGGGCACCGGCAAGACTCGGACCCTGACCAGTCGTGTCGCGCACCTGATCGAGGGCGGCACGGCGCCCGAGCGCATTCTGCTGCTCACCTTCACCCGCCGGGCGGCGGAAGACATGCTGGCCCGGGCAGCCCTGCTGTGCCCGGACAGAGACGCCGCCCGCCGGGTGTGGGGCGGCACGTTCCACGCGGTCGCGCACCGCCTCATCGCCGAGCATGCCGAGCAGCTCGGGCTGTCGGAGGTCTCGGTCATCGACCCGGGTGACGCCAGCGATCTGCTGGATCTGCTCCGCGACGACCATGGGCTCACGGGCGCCGGCCAGGAAGCGGCCTCAGATCGGCCGGGCGAGAGCAGCCGGCTCCCCCGGGCCGCCACCCTGGCAGACATCTACTCCCGGTCGGTGAATACGGGCCGAGCCGCGCGTGACGTCATCACCTCCGATTACCCCTGGTGCGAGCCCCACACCGAGCAGATCATGCTGCTGCTCAAGGACTTCGTGGCGCGCAAACGGGCGCGGGGGCTGCTGGACTTCGATGACCTGCTGCTCGCATGGCGCGCGTTGCTTTCGCAGCCGGTGGTTGCCGAGCGGCTGACCGGTCGCTGGGATCACGTCCTCGTGGATGAATACCAGGACGTCAACCAGATCCAGGTCGACATCGTGCAGGCGCTGCGACCGGCCGGGCGCGGGCTGACGGTCGTCGGGGATGACGCGCAGGCGGTGTACGGGTTCCGCGGGGCGACCAGCGGCCACCTACTCGAGGTGGCCCACCGCTTCGGCGACGCGCGTGTGGTGCGTCTCGAGCGCAATTTCCGTTCCCGCCAGCCCCTGCTCGACCTGGCTAACGTGATTCGTCCCGGTGAGGCCGCCGAGGTCCGCCTGACCTTGCACGCCGATCGCGCCGGAGAGGGTCGGCGGCCGCGACTGGTCCGTTGCTACGACGCCGGCGAGGAAGCCCGGCTGGTCGCCGACTCGGTGCTGGCCGGAGCCGAAGCCGGGCAGCGGCTGCGCGACCACGCGATCCTGATGCGCACCGGTCATCACAGCGATCTGCTCGAGATCGAGCTCACCGCCAGGCGGATCCCGTTCGTCAAGTTCGGCGGATTGAAATTCCTCGAGGCCGCTCACGTCAAAGACTTCCTGTGCGCGCTGCGGTTGACGAGCAACTATCTGGACGAGGTGGCCTGGTTTCGGCTGCTGCGGCTGCACGACGGGATCGGCCCGGCCCGCGCCCGGGCACTGCTCGCGCTGCTCCTCGAGCCCGCAGCCACTGAGTCGGTGGAGTCGGAGGTATCGGAGGTGTCGTCAGACGACGATCCGACCGATTCGGACGCCTGGCGAAACCGGGTGGTCGCCGCCGCACCCAGTCAGGCACGTACCCGCCTCGATGCGACGCTCTGCTCCTTGCGAGACGCCCGCGAGCGCGCCGCCATTCCGGCGCGCGTCGGGGCCTGCGCCTCGATGATCACGCCGCTGGTCGAATCCCGCTACACCGATTCCGCCGCCCGCGTCGCCGATCTGCAGCGGCTGGCAGCGGCGGCCGAATCCGCCACGGATCTCGCCGAGTTCGTCGCACGAGTGACCCTCGATCCCCCGGCGAGCACCGGCGATTACGCGAAACCGCCTCACCTCGATGAGGACTACGTGACCTTGTCCACGGTGCATTCGGCGAAGGGGCTCGAGTGGCCGAACGTCCATCTGATCCATGCGGTGGATGGGGCCTTCCCTTCCGACATGGCGCTGTCGACCGACGCCGGATTGGCGGAGGAGCAGCGGCTGTTCTACGTCGCGGTGACCCGCGCCAGGGATGAGCTGCACGTCTACGCGCCGCTTCGGCTGCCCCACCACCGGCGGGCCCGCGACGATCGCCACAGCTACGCGCCCGAAAGCCGTTTCCTCACCACCGAGGCGCTGCGAACGCTTGACGTCGCCGAAGCCCCGAGACCGGGCTCGGCGCCCCGCCCGCCGGCCGAGCCCGCTCTCCCCGCGGTTGCCCTTCCGTCGCTGGACGCCCTCTTCGGCTGACGGGGCGCCGGCGAGTGTTGACTGTCAGGCATGACACACCAACTCGTGATCCGCGGTGGCACCGTCATCGATGGCACCGGCACGCCGGGACGCCCTGCTGACGTCGCCGTGGATGACGGCATCATCACCGCCGTCGGCAAGGTATCGGGCTCCGGCAACACCGAGATCGACGCCGGCGGTCAGCTGGTCACCCCCGGTTGGGTTGATATCCACACCCATTACGACGGTCAGGTGACCTGGGATCCGCTGCTGTCGCCGTCGTGCTGGCACGGAGTCACCACCGTCGTCATGGGAAATTGCGGGGTCGGCTTCGCGCCCGTCGCCCCCGATCGGCACGAGTGGCTCGTGGCGCTGATGGAAGGCGTTGAAGACATACCCGGGACGGCCCTGCACGAAGGCATCCAGTGGGCTTGGGAGAGCTTCCCGCAATACCTGGATTCGATCGACGGACGCCCGCTGGGCATGGACGTGGCGGCCCAGGTGCCGCACGGGCCGCTGCGCGGCTACGTGATGGGCGAACGGGGGGCCGATCATTCCGAGCTCCCGACGCCTGAGGAGATCAGGCTGATGGGCCGGCTGGCGCGGGAGGGAATCGCTGCCGGCGCCCTCGGATTCACCACCTCTCGAACCGTGAACCACAAGTCGGTGGACGGCCGGCACACGCCCAGCCTGACCGCCACGCGCGACGAGCTCGTCGGGATCGCCGCCGAGATCGGAGCCGGCGGCCGCGGGGTGTTGCAGGGCATCGCCGACTTCGACGACCTCGAAGGCGAGTTTGAGCTGCTGCTCGACATGACGGCGGCCAGCGGTCGACCCCTCTCGCTCACGATCATGCAGCAGGAGGCCCGTCCCGGCGGATGGCGCCGCCTGCTCGAACTCATCAGCGCGGCGAGTGAGCGTGGGTTGACGGTGCGCGGACAGGTGGCCCCCCGCGCGGTGGGCGTCCTGATGGGGTTGCAGTCCACGACCAACCCCTTCGCCCAGACCGCTGCCTACCAGCGGATCGCCGGCCTGCCGCTGGAAGCGAAGGTCGCCGCCTGGCGTGACCCATCGGTCAGAGCGGCACTCATCGAGCAGGCCACCGCCGGGCCGGGAGCCTTCGCCCTCGGCTTCGAGCGGCTCTACCAGCTCGGCGATCCGCCCCAGTACGAGCCCTCGCCCGAGTCGAGCATCGGGGCCCGCAGCCGCCAGCTCGGAGTCGCGCCTGCCGAGCTCGCGCATGAGCTCATGCTGGTGCGCGATGGGCAGGAGCTGCTCTATGTGCCGTTCAACAATTGGGGCGGCGGCAACCTCGATTTCGTACGGGAAATGCTCACCCACCCGCACACCGTGCCGGGCCTCGGCGATGCCGGCGCCCACTGCGGGCTGCTCAGCGACGGCAACTTCCCCACGTTTCTGGTCAGCCACTGGGGCCGCGACCGGCCGACCGACCGGCTGCCGCTGGAGTGGCTGGTCATGCGCCAGACCAAGGACACCGCGGAGGCAGTAGGACTCAACGACCGCGGTGTCCTCGCCACCGGTTACAAAGCCGACATCAATGTCATCGACTTCGCGGCGCTTGCGGTCACGCCGCCCACCCTTGCGTTTGACCTTCCGGCGGGCGGTCGTCGCCTCGTCCAGAAGGCCAACGGCTACTCCCGGACCGTCGTCAGCGGCGAGGTCGTCATGGTGAACGGGGAGCACACCGGGGCATTGCCGGGGCGGCTGATACGTGGGGCAAAGGACCGCCCGGGGCAGCGGTCGGAAGCGAAGGCGACCGCCCTCAGCGGCTGACTCCCAGGCGCGCTGACTCGGGCGAGGTCAGCGCCCCGACCAGCGCGGCGGGCGGCGCTGGAAGAAAGCCTCGATGCCTTCTTTGACGTCCTCAGATTTCATCAGCCTCCAGTGCGCGGCGTCGCTGCGCTCCCAGTCGTCGGCCTCGTCCACCAGCAGGTCGTAATTCATGACCCCCAGTGCCTCGCGCACCGCCAAAGGCGCGTTGTCGCAAATGCGCTCAGCCATCGCGATTGCGCCCTCCAACGCCGCGCCCGGCTCCGTCAGCACGTTGACGAAACCGAGCCGTTCGGCGCGATCCGCGGGCAGAAAGTCACCAGTGAGGAGCATTTCGCGAGCCACGTTCACCGGCAGCGCATTCGCGGTCCGAAAAGCGCCCCCGTAATCCGGCATCAGACCCCGCTTGACTTCTGGCAATCCGAACGACGCCGTCCGGCCGGCGACCACCAGATCGCAGCACAGCACAAGTTCCATGCCGCCCCCGACGGCGAATCCCTCGACGGCGGCGATCAATGGCTTGGTGCGGCGGCGGGTGATGAGCCCGACGAAGCCGCCCCGCTCGGTCGCCCCCGGACCGATCGTCAGGTCGGCACCGGCGGAGAAAACGTTCGGGCCGCCGGTCAGAATCCCGCACCACAGATCGGGATCGTCCTCGAGCCGGTTCATCGCCGCGTCCAACCCGGCGGTGATGTCAGGGTTCAGGGCGTTGCGTTTGGGTTCGCGGTCCATGGTCGCGATCAGGACCTTGCCGCGGACGGTCGTCTTAAAGCTCGCACTCACGGGCCAATCCTTACCGTCATCTCATTCCTGGCCGTCACCCGGGCCGGAGAACGGTAGTTTTCTCCTGACCGACGACCCGGACACGGGGCAATCAGAAAGAGGCGTCAGCGTGGAGATCAGTGGCAAGAAGGCAATCGTCATCGGCGGTGCTTCGGGCATGGGCCGGGCGACCGCTCAAAAGCTTGCCGAAAGGGGTGCCACAGTCACGGTGCTCGACCGGGCGGGCTCCGACGGTGCCGAGATCGCCAAGTCTTTCGGGGCGTCATTCCACGAGGCCGACGTGACCGACTTCGCCGGCACCGAGCAGGTGCTGGGGGCTGCGGTCGAGGAGCTCGGCGGGCTGCACATCATCGTGACCACCGCCGGCGGAGGCATCGCCAAGCGCACGCTGAGCAAGTCCGGGCCACACGACCTCGAGAGCTTCCAGAGCGTGCTGAACCTCAACACCATCGCCACGTTCAACATCAGCCGGCTGGCGGCGTCGTACATGAGCCTCAATGAGCCCGAGGACGACGAGCGCGGCGTCATCATCAATACGGCGTCGATCGCCGCCTTCGAAGGCCAGATCGGACAGGTCGCCTACAGCGCCGCCAAGGGCGCGATCGTCTCGATGTGCCTGGTGATGGCGCGTGACCTGGGATCGCTGGGGATCCGGGTGCTCGCCATCGCCCCGAGCCTTTTCTCCACCGGTGCCACCGCCGGCATCCCTGATGACTTCGCCGCCGCTCTGACCCGCGACGCCGCCTTCCCCAAGCGGATGGGGCGTCCCGAGGAGTACGCCAAGCTCGCCGTGGCAATCGTCGACAACGCGATGCTCAACGGCCAGTGCATCAGGCTCGACGCCGGGCAGCGCTTCGCCCCCAAGTAGCCGGCCCGAGAACCCGCAGCGCCACTGGCTCAGAGCCTTATCACGCTCTCAGCCAGTGGCGCTTTGGCTTGTGAAGGGGCAGTTAGGCCGCGGGCACCTCGAGCACCATGGCGGCACCCATGCCACCACCGGCGCACATGGAGACGACGCCGAGGCCGCCTCCCCGGCGACGAAGCTCAGCGACCATCGTGACGACCATGCGGGAGCCGGTGGCGGCGATGGGGTGGCCCAGGCTGCAGCCGCTGCCGTTGACGTTGAGGATCTCCTGGGAGATGCCGAGCTTGCGCGACGCGGCGACCGGAACCGAGCAGAACGCCTCGTTGATCTCGAACAGATCGATGTCGCCGATGCTCAGACCGGCCCGCTCGAGCGCCTTCGGGATGGCCAGTGTCGGGGCGAGTCCGGTGCGGGCCGGCTCGATCCCGACCGCCGACCAGGAAAGGATCCGGGCCAGCGGCGCGAGGCCATGGGCGGCGGCGTAATCACCGCTGGTGAGGACCACGGCGGCGGCAGCATCGTTGAGTCCGGCGGCATTGCCCGCGGTCACGGTGAAGCCGGGGATCTCCGGGTGCAGCACCGGTAGGGCAGCCAGCTTGTCGGCAGTGGTGCCGCGGCGGGGAAATTCATCGGTGTCGAAGACGCGGATGCTGCCGTCCGGCTGCGCCAGCTCCATGGGAACGATCTGCTCGACGAAGTAGCCCTGGTCGATCGAGGCGACCGCCTGGCCGTGGCTGTAGGCGGCCCACTCGTCGACGTCGCGACGCGTCAGCCCCATCTCGCGGGCGGTGTTTTCGCCGACGGTGATGGTCATGTCGAACGCCGGCGCGTCGGGGGTCGCGGGGTGGCTCGGCGACATCCACGGCTGCTCCCCCTCGGGGGTCCGCCGGAAGGATCCGGGTGAGGTGCTCAGGCTCTCGGTGCCGCCGGCCACCACGACCGAATCCATACCGGCCTTGATCCCCGACGCGGCGATGGCGACGGCAGACAGCCCGGCCGCGCAGTGCCGGTTGTCGGCCAGCCCGGGCACGTCGGTGAGCCCGAGACGAACCGCGGTGTGACGCGCGATCACGCCGCCTCCCTGCAGCGACTCGGCAATCACGATGTCGTCGATGTCGGAGGCTGGTACACCGCTGCGGCCGATGGCCGCGCCGACTGCCACTTCTGCCAAGGCGAAGGCATCAACGCCAATGAGCGAGCCCTTGCGGGCCCGGCCGATCGGCGTACGCGCCGTTGCCACGATGACCGCGTCGGTCATGACTACTCCTTCAGCTCCCTGAAACCCGCCTGACCACGACCATATATTCGATATTCATGGGTCGGGCCATCATCCGCCACGTGCCGTCATCCCGCCGTCGACCGTGATCACTGCTCCGTTGACGAAAGATGCTTCCAACGCGGTGAGCGACGCGATCATGTAGGCCACCTCTTCCGGCCTGCCGTAGCGGCCCAGCGGGATATGACGGCGGGCGAACGTGTCCCGGGCCGCTTCAGGGATTTGCGCCGTCATCCCGGTGAGCGTCGCCCCCGGACAGATGCAATTGGCAGTGACGCCTCGCCCGCCGAGCTCGACCGCAAGCGATCGGGTGAAACCGAGCAGCCCGTGCTTGCTCACGGTGTACGGGGTGGTGCGGCGGGCAGCCGTCAGTGCCTCAGTCGAGGCGACGTTGACGATGCGCCCGGTGCCTTCCCGGACGAGGTCGTCGAGGCAAGCCCGCACCATGAGCATGGCGCCGGTCAG
This sequence comes from uncultured Actinomycetota bacterium, assembly GCA_963839015.1. Taxonomy (GTDB): domain Bacteria; phylum Actinomycetota; class Actinomycetes; order Frankiales; family Frankiaceae; genus DATAZK01. The sequence continues at coordinate 673,424 of CAWITL010000010.1, forward strand.
GTTGATCGCGAGGGTCTGCTCCCAGACCTCCACGAAATGCTCGCCGTCCAACTCTCCCCCGGCTGCCATCCCGGCAGCGTTCACCAGGATGTCAATGCGGCCCAGGCTGCTCCGGACATCGGCCACTGCGCGTCCAACAGCAGCGGCGTCACCGATGTCGACGGCAAATCCGCTGACACCGCCGTCGCCGGGCAGCGGGTTCTTGTCGAGACCGGCGACGGAGACCCCCTGCTCGGTAAGGAGCGCCGCGGTGGCCCGGCCGATCCCGCTGGCCGCACCGGTGACAATCGCGACCCGGGCCACTAGCGACCTCCGCTGCGGGCCGGGAGGTATTCGTCGCGCAGGCCCCGCTTGTAGAGCTTGCCGGTGGGCAGCCGGGGGAGCTCGGCACGGAAGTCGACGACACGCGGCACCTTGAAGCCGGCCAGGTTTTCCCGGGCGTACGCGCGCAGTTCCTCGGCCAGCTCGGGGGATCCCTCGACGCCGGCGGCCGGCTGCACGACCGCGTGCACGTATTCACCCATCTCGGGGTCGGGGAGTCCGAAGACCGCGACGTCGGCGACCTTGGGATGCATCACCAGACGCGACTCGATCTCCGCGGGGTAGATGTTGACCCCGCCCGAAATGATGGTGAACGCGCGCCGGTCGGTCAGGTAGAGGTAGCCCTCCTCGTCCAGGTAGCCGATGTCGCCGAGCGTCGCCCAATTGCCGTGGTCGCGATGGCGGCTGTCGGCGGTCTTCTCCGGGTCACCGTGGTATTCGAAGAGCGGCCTGTCCTGGCCGAAATAGACCAGCCCGATCTCCCCCACCGGCAGCTCGGTGCCGTCCTCGTCACAAATGTGCGGAGTGCCGACGATGGCCCGCCCGACCGATCCGGGATGCGCCAGCCACTGCTCGGAGGTGAGGAACGTCAGCCCGGCGCCCTCGGTGCCGGCGTAGTACTCGAACAGGATCGGACCGACCCACTCGATCATTTGGCGCTTCACCTCGACCGGGCACGGAGCAGCCGCATGCACGATGCACTGCAGGCTCGAGAGGTCGTAACCGCTGCGTTCCTCCACGGGAAGCTTCAGCGCCCGCACCAGCATCGTGGGCACCACCTGCGTATGGGTCACGCGCTCACGTTCGACGAGTCGGAGCAGCTCGGCCGCGTCGAACTTCTCCATCACCACCAGGGTGCCGCCGAGCTCGTGCACGCCGGCCGACCATTGCAGCGCAGCGGAATGGTAGAGCGGGGCCGGGCACAGGTAGACCGACGACTCATCCATTCCGAGCAGGCCACGCTCGAGCGAGGAGGTGCCGACGGCCGATGGGTCGTCGATCTGCAGTCCGCTGAGCGCGCGGCGGATTCCCTTCGGTTGCCCGGTCGTACCCGAGGAGTAGAGCAGGACGTCGCCGCGGGGCTGGCTGGCGAGCGGCTGCGCCGGATAGCCGGCAATGGCTTCCTCGTAGCTTTCGAAGCCGGGCTCGACGCCATCCATCATGAGCCGCAGCGGGCAGTTCGGGATCAACGGCAGCATCCCGACCGCTGCGGGCGACTGGTGGCTGGTGGTGATGATCGCCTTGGACCCGGAATCGTTGACCAGGTAGGCAGCTTCCTCGGCCGCCAGGTAGCGATTGACGGCCGTGAGATAGAGCCCGGACCTCAGCGCCGCCCAGTAGACCTCGAAGTAACGCGCATGGTTCTCGGCGAAAATCGCGACGTTGTCACCGGTGCGCAGGCCCTTGTCGTAGAGCAGCTGGGCCAGCTGCATCGAACGGTCGTTGAGCTGGCGATAGGTGATTCGCTCGCCGGAGCGGCCCATGACCACCGCGACTTTGTCAGGGTGGCTCGCTGCGTGAAAACCGGGATACATACGTGGTGCTCCAGAAATGCCGAGGGGATTGCCTGCTGGAAGGGTAGCCACCGCGCGAAAGCCGGGCGCCGGCCGTCAGCCGAGGGCGCTCACCACAGCGCCGATAGCCAGCGCGATCAAGACAACGGCGGCCAGCTGCTGTACGCGGCGCAGCGGAATCACGCGTAGCAGGGTGCGGCCGAAGAGCACCGCGAGCAACGCGACGGACCACAGCGCCAGCAGCGCCCCGACGCCGACCGACAGCGGCGAGTGGTAGCGGGCGGCCAGGGTCGCGGTCAGGATCTGGGTGAGGTCGCCGAACTCCGCCACCAGCACAACCCCGAACGAGGCCGCCACCACCTGGCGCGGCGTCCGCGGCCCGGAGAGCTTGGCGGCGTTTTCCTCGGCCTCCTCGGCGGCCTCGCTGGGGTTGGACCGAAGGAGCAGGATGGCGCCGATGAGAAACAGCACTGCGGTGACCAGCTCAACCGGCACGCGCGGGAGCGCTGCTACGAAACCCCCTGCTGCGCAAGCGATGACGACGTGGATGGTGAACGCGGCGCAGACACCGAGCAGCACGGGAAGCGGCCGGTAGCGGGCACCGAGAATCAAGGACGCCACGGCCGTCTTGTCGGGAAGCTCTCCGATGAAGATGACGCCGTAGACAGCTAGGGCGATCGCGGGAGAAAACATCTGCCCTCCGGGTGCGCAGCTCCCGACCGGGCCGCCGCCAGAGCGCCTCCGACCGGCAGCGAACTCACCACCCACCGAACTCGGCGAGCGGCACTGCCTGTCGAAGGTCTCGCCCACCCGCCTAAGCGGGCTCGGTGGCCGGGAACCCGAGCGAACTCGGGCGCCAGTATGTCGACCAGCCGATGGGGGGCTACTCCCCTTCGAGAGTGACCCTACCGCAGCAGCCGGACCCGGTCAGACGTGAATGGGCACCGATTTGTAGCCGCGGACGGTACTGGTGTGCAGCCGCACCGCACGGTCGGTGTCGACCTGCCAGGTGGGAAAGCGGGCGAGCGTCTCCTGCAGGGCGATCCGGCCTTCCATCCGGGCCAGCGCCGCACCCAAGCAGAAGTGCACGCCGAGCCCGAAAGAGACGTGCTGCTCGGGCTTGCGCCAGATGTTGAACTCGTCAGCGTTCTCATACACCCGGTCATCCCGTCCGGCTGCCCCGGTCAGCAGCAATACCTTCGCCCCGGTCGGCAGGGTCTCTCCGTGCAGCTCGACCGGACGCGACAGGGTGCGGCCCTGCACCGGAGAAGGAGCCTCATAGCGCAGCAACTCCTCCACCGCCGCCGGCAGCAGCGCCGGGTCAGCGGCCATCGCCGCCTGCTGATCGAGATGATCGGGCAGAATCACCGCCGCCCACCCCAGCAGCCGGGCGACCGTCTCGGTGCCGGCGCTCACCAGGAGGTTGGCGAAGTCGGCCGCTTCCTTGTCGCTGAGCCGGCGGACCTTCCCGTCCTCGGTGATCTCCGCCTCCGTCAGCGCGGTGATCATGTCGTCCTTCGGGGCGCGGCGACGGTCGGCCAGCTGACCCGTCAGGTATTCGTGCAACCCGATCTGGGCACCGAACGAGACGTCGTTGATCATCCCGACGCCGGGTTCGATGTGAAAGACCGTGTTGATCAGCTCGAGCACCCGCGGACGGTCGCCGGGAGAGACGCCCAGCAGTGACGAGATCACCAGCGACGGCAGCTGGGTCCCGAAGTCCTCCAGATAGTCGAACTCCGGATTGCCTATCTGCTGGTCAAGCAGCTCCCGGCTGAACTCACGGATCAGACCCTCAAGACCCGCCACCCGGCCCGGCGTGAACGCCTTCGACACCAGGGTGCGCAGCTTCTTGTGCTGCGGCGGATCCATGAAGATCATCTGACCGGTGTCGCTCATGTCGCGGCCCATGAGCTCCAGCACAGTGCCGTAGCCCGAGAGATACGTCGCCGGATCGACGTGTGCCGCATGGACATCGGCGTGCCGGGTGAGCGCCCAGAAGTCGTACTTGTCGTTGCGGTAGAGCGGGGCCTCGTCGCGCATCCGCCGCCACACCTCATACGGCGAGGTGTCGATGTCCTCGTCGAACGGATCCCAGTAGATCGCCTGTGCCACGGTCACCAGCAAACTCCCCTGCCGTCGTTGCCCCACATATACATGAGTGGCGGGCCCTGCCCTTTTATCCAACCAGGCATCCACGAGCCCGCCGCGAGGAGACACTTATGCCAGAGGCACCGGGCACCCCACCGACTCCGGCCGGCGCAGCGGCGGCACCGCCCTGGTTCACCAGAGCCGTGGAGACGCTCCCCGAGCACCGCTCGATCACTGTCGACGGCCTGCACATCACCTATCGCGTCTGGGGCGAGCGTGACCGTCCCGGATTGGTGCTGGTGCACGGCGGGGCCGCGCATGCCGGCTGGTGGGACCACATCGCTCCGCAGCTCAGCTCTCACCGCGTCGTCGCGCTCGACCTCAGCGGACACGGCGACAGCGACCGCAGGGCGTCCTATGACGCGGATGAATGGGCCGTCGAGGTGATGGCTGTCGCGACCGCCGAGCAGCTGGTGAACCCGGCCGTCATCGGACACAGCATGGGCGGCTGGGTCGCGATCAGCGTCGGCAGCCGCTTCGCCGGCCAGGTGTCGGCCGTCGCCGTACTCGATTCGCCGCTGCACGACCAGCCGCCCGAGGAGGAGGGTCTGCGCAAGCGCATGCGCCCGACCCGGGTCTACCCCACGAGGGAAGAAGCGCTCGCTCGGTTTTCGACGCTGCCGCCGCAGGACCTCGTGCTGCCCTACGTCCAGGACCACATCGCCCGGCAGTCGCTTCGCCCCGTGGAAGGCGGCTGGACCTGGAAGTTCGACCCCTTCTTCTTCGGTCGTCGGGTGGCGCTACGCGACTCGTTGCCGGGCCTGGGGTGCCCGGTGGCGCTCTTTCGCTCCGAGCATGGTCTGGTCACCAAGCACATGGCGAAAGAGATGGCCACGCTCGTGACCCAGCCGTTCGCCTGGGTCGACATTCCAGCTGCCGGTCACCATCCGATGCTCGACCAGCCACTGTCACTGGTCACCGCGCTGCGCACGCTGCTTGCGCTCTGGCCTACCCCGCACGCGTTTGGCTGAACCGCCTCAGCAGAAGTCAGAACCCCCGTCGACATTGATGTTCGCGCCGGTCATGTAGGTATTGCGCCGCGAAGCCACGAACGCAATGACCGCACCGATCTCGGCGGGATCTCCGGCACGTGGCAGATGCGACGGGTGCCCGAAGTGCTTGTCGATTCCGTCCATCACCGCGTACAGATCATCGCCGTCGACCCCGACGCTGCTGGCCCACTGCTTGAGGCTCTCGGTGGCGAAGCTGCCCGGTGACACGGTATTGACGATGATCTCTTCCTTCGCCAGATAGAGCGAGAGGTTCTTGCTGACGCTCGTCATCATCGCTTTGGCGGCTGTATAGGCGACCAGTCCCCCGCTCTGGCGCTTGGTCGAATGCGCCGAGACGTTGACGATCCGGGCCCAGGCAGCCGCGCGCAGCAGGGGCAGCGCGGCGCGCACACACCGGACCATGCCCATGGCGCCGATATCGATCGCGCTCAGCCAATCCTCGTCGGTCAATTCCTCGAAGTTGCCGGTCGCCGTCGGCCCGGTCGCGTTGACCAGAATGTTCAGGCTGCCCCAGCGGGCTTGGAGATCGGCGAAGGCGGCGACGACCTGCTCGTTGCTCGTGATGTCGGCGCGCATACCGACTGCATCAGGCGCCCCGAGTTCCAGCAGCCGGGCCACGGTGGCATCCAGATCGCTCTGGGTACGGGCGAGGACCGCGACCTTCGCGCCATCGGCGGCAAAGCACTCGGCCGCCGCCCGGCCCATCCCCTGGGTGCCGCCCTGCACGACCGCGGTCGAACCTGCCAGTCCGAGATCCATTGACTTCCTCTTTCTGTTTCTCGCCGGCTCCTGCCGCCAGCTCAGAGCCCAGCCGGACGGGTGCCGATCACCTTGCTCCCGCCCAGTCGCTCCAGGTCCTGCGAGTCCTGCCCCAGCAGCCCGGTGAGGATCTCGGCATTGTGCTGGCCAAGGGTGGGCGCCGCGCGGCGCAGCCAGGTGTGCGAAGGATCGGAGAGCTGCATCGGCTGGGAGGGCATCTCGGCCGTACCCACGATGGGATGCTCCAGCTTCTCGAAGAATCGCCGGGCGCGCAGCTGTGGGTTGTCCAGTAGGTCGACGGGAGGCGGCCACCACCGCAGCAGCGACTCCGGCGGCTTGGAGCAGGTCCACCGCCTGCTGCGGGGATCGCTCGCTGGTCCAGGCGGCGATGCACGTGTCGATGCGGTCGGCCCATTCTCGGCGACCCGTCGCGGCCCCGAGGTCACTTTCGGCCGCCAGCTCCTTCGCCCCGATCACGTGACACAGCGCCTGCCACTGCTCGTCGGATGCCGCCGCGATGGCGACCCACGCGTCGTCTCCCCAGCTCGGATAGACCCCCTGCGGGCTCGCCATTGGCCCCCGGTTGCCGTCGCGCATGAGCGTGCGTCCGTAGGCAGACTGCTCGACGACCATCTGCGCGGCGACGTTGAGGGCGGCCTCGACCATCGTCACCTCAACGAGAGCGCCGACCTGGGTCTGGCGGCGGTGCTCGAGCGCCACGATGGTGGCAAATGCTGCGTGCAGACCCGCGATCGGATCGCAGGCGCCGCGTGGGATCACCGGCGAGCCATCGGCTTCACCGGTCATCCAGGCCATCCCGCTGACCTGCTCCATCGTCTGGGCGAAGCCGACCCGGTCACGCCACGGACCATCGAGTCCGAAGGCGGGCATTCGCACCATCAGCGCCGCCGGATTCGCCGTGGCAACGACCTCCCAGTCCAGCCCGAGGTTGGTCATCACCCGCGGCGAGAAATTCTCCATGACGACGTCGCATTCCGCGATCAGCCGCTGGGCGAGCCGGTTGCCTTCCGGCGTCCCCAGCTCGAGCGTGAGACCTCTCTTGTTCTCGTTGACCGCGAGAAAGATCGAACCGCTCTCCCACCAGTTCTCTTTCGACGGCGGCCACCCCCCGGCGTACCGCATGCCATCCGGTCGCTTCAGGCCCTCGACCTTGATGACGTCAGCGCCGAGAGAGCCCAGCATCAGGCTGCCCGCCGGGCCGGCCCAGAACGCGGTCAGGTCCATCACGCGCACGTCCGCCAACGGGCCGGTTTCGTTCGCCTCGGAAGGCTCCGGGTTCGCCGGTCGGACCGGCCAATCCACCAGCCCGTCATGCTCTCCAAGACCTGGGGCCGGCATGAACGGGTGGAGCTCGGCGCCGCTGATCCGATAGGGCGGGCGCGGCTGCACGAAACCTGCCGGGTTGGCCACGAAGACCCCGCGCTCCAGGAAGTGGTCGATCTGCGTCACCGTGTCAGGCGCTCCGATGGGAGCGACCGGGATCCGCAGCGCGGAGGCGAGTTCGATGACCTCCGCTGTGGTCCGCGTGCTCGTCCAGGCGTCGACCGCGGCGTCGAACTCATCCCGCCGGCGCAGCCGCCCGGCGAAGCTTGCCAGGTCGGCGTCATCGAGCCAATCGAAGCGTTCGATGAGCACCAGGAAGTCCTGGAACTGCTGCCCGGTGATGGTGCAGAAACCCACGTAGCCGTCGCAGGTTCGCACGATTGAGGGGCGCTCGAACGATCGCGGCGGCGACGCGGCGGGACCGTTCACCTGAGCGCCCACGACCCCCAGCCCGCCCATGGTGATCACCATGGCTTCGAGCACCGAGACGTCGACGAACTCTCCGATCCCGGTGCGCTGGGCCCGGCGGGCGTAGGCCATCGCCGAGACGGCGGCGTAAGCACCGCCGATCCACTCACCGAGGCGGCCGCCGGCGGCCAGCGGACGGCCACCTGTCACCCCGCGTCCCCCGGAGGAGCCGCAGCTGGCCTGCAGGGTGAATTCGGTCGCAGCCGCATCCGCCCAGGGACCGTAGCGGCCATACGGGGTCACCGACACGACGACGGCGCTCGGATTGCCCGCCCGCAATCGCGCCAGGGCCGCCTCCGAGGTGCCGCCGTCGATCAGGATCACATCGGCCGCTGCGCCAAGGGCCAGCACTGCCGGGTCGTCAGGCTCGCCGATCACGGAGCGCTTGGATGTATTCAGAAATTGAAAGAGCGCCGAGTCACCGTCCACCGCCACCCCGCAGGCGGTATGGCCGCGCATCGGATCACCGCCGGCGGATTCCACCTTGACGACGTCGGCTCCCGCGTCAGCGAAGAGCTTCCCGGCGTAGGGCCCGGCGATCTGCGTCGCGATCTCCAACACCCGCAGGTGGTGCAGCGGGGGCGTCACGGAGAAGGCCGGAAGTAGGGCAATGTCGGTCCCTCGGAGACCGCGACCAACTCCACGCCGACGCGCAGGTCGACTCTGACGTCGTCGGTGTCAAGGCCGATCAGATTGGTCATCATCGCGTAGCCCTCATCGAGCAGCACGACGGCGGGGGCATAGGGCGTCACGAAATCTGGGGTCACCGGGCGCCACACGATCGTGTAGCTGTACACCGACCCGAGCCCCGCGCTCACCTGCCAGCCGAGCGCGTATTCGAGGCAGAAACGGCAGTGCGCGGCGGCCGGGAAATCAGCCCGCCCACACGCCGCGCACCGGACGTAACGCAGCTCGCCCTCGGCGGCGCCTTCCCAGAAGGGCGCATTGTCGCGACCCGTCGGGCCGATCGGCAACGGACCGGGCTGGGCGACGAGCTCGGCCATCAGTCCACCGCCCCGAGCAGTGCGATGAGATGAAACATCGCGCCGGCGCCGGCGTTGCTGCACAACGCGACCCGAGCGTCCGGCACCTGACTGCTCACGCATTCGCCCCGGATCTGCTGGGCACCGCGAATCACCCGTTGCAGCATCTGGGTGTTCGCCCCTGCGTGGCTGTAGGACATCGTGCCCCCGTCGGTGGTCACCGGATGGCTGCCGGTGATGTCGATGTGGCCGTCGTCGACGAAGTCGCCGCCCTCTCCGGGACCGCAGAAGCCGAACGCCTCGAGCTGGCGGATGATCTCGAACGAGAAGGGGTCATACAGCTCCAGGACGTCGACGTCATCGCGTGAGACGCCGGCGATCTCGAAAGCCCGGCGCGAGCTGCGCCGCCCCAGCAAGCCGTTCTCCTGAACTCCTGACCGGCCCGCCAGATCCCACATCGGCGGGTAGCGGTAGGCCGACCCGTAATACTCGGTGCCGCCTGACAGCAGGGCCACCGGCCTTTTCGGCAGGTCACGGGCGCGTTCCTCGGTCGTCATGACGATTGCGCACCCACCCTCGGTGGTGGTCGAGCAATCGAGGATGTGAAAGGGGTCGGCGACCATCCGCGAGGCCAGGATGTCGTCAGGAGTGAACGGCCCTCGACCGTAATACACGGCGTCCGGGTTGACGTGGCCGTTGTTACGGATCGTCGCCGCTACCTTGGCCAGCTGCTGGGGGGTCGTGCCGTACATGTGCATGTGGCGGCGCGCGACCAGCGCGAATTCGGCGGCGGTGAACATCCCCCACGGGATGACGAACTCGTTGCCGGGGCGCGTCCAAGGGGCGGTTGAAGCACGTTCGGTATACACACCCGCTTCGGCCGTCACGATGAGCACGACCTCGGCCATGCCCGCCGCGATCGCCGCCCCGGCTTCGAGCACCATCGCCAGGCCGAATTGGTTGCCGATCCAGGCGGGGCCGAGCCGGAAGTCATAGACCAGCGAGGCACCTTCCTGCGCGGCGCAGACCCCGTCGACGTCCTCCAGCGTCAGTCCTGCGTCGGCGAGAGCCGCCTTCGAGGCCTTGATCGAGAGCGAGCGTGACGTCTCACCGTCCAGGCGCCTGGCCTGTCGGGTGTTGTGAACCCCTGCAATGACCGGGCGGCGACTCGGCAGGCTCACTTGGTGGCAGTCGCGCCGGTACCGCGGCTGCGTGAGGTCATGGTGTGCCAGGCGGCGAGATCACGGTCGTCGGCTTCGCGGCCGACGTGGGTGACGACGTCGACGTCGGTGGCTTCCGATCGCAGCGCGCCGACGGTGCATTTGTCGCGACCTCTGATGGCGAAGGGGTCGAACTTGTAGTGCCGCATGGCGTTTTCGTGGGTGACCTTGTTGACGGTGGCGGTGTCGACTCCGGCGTTGCTGAAGATTGCGGTCAGTTCTTCGGGGGCTTTGGGCCAGTTGCTGTCGGAGTGGGGGAAGTCAGATTCCCAACACACGTTGTCGGTGTCGAACTCGTCGAGGAGTTTCACGCCGATCGGGTCGCTGATGAAGCACGACAGGAAGTGTTTACGGAAGACGTCGCTGGGTCCGGAGTAGCCCGCCGGGAACGTGGCTTTCGTCCAGCCGCCGTGGCGGCGGTAGGTGTGTTCGGCGCGCCACAGGAAGTACGGGATCCAGCCGATGTCGCCTTCAGTGAGCGAAAACCGCAGCGTCGGGAACCGTGACCACAGGTCGGCCCAGATCAGCTCCACCATGGAGATCGTCGACATCAGCGGTGAGAGATTCATCGCCACGGAGGCCGGCGCATCGCTGGTGGTCAACAACGACGGTGAACGTGACGCTGACCCGACATGCAGGCACAGCACGGTGCCTTCCTCGCAGGCTGCCTCATACAGCGGATCCCAGTGCCGGGTGTGGATCGAGGGCATCGCCAGCGCCTCGGGATTTTCCGAGAAGGTGACGGCGTGACAGCCCTTGGCTGCGAGGCGCCGCAGCTCGGCGGCCGCCAACTCGACGTCGAACAGCGGCAGCATGCCGCAGGGGATGAACCGCTCCGGGTAGGCGGCGCACCACTCGTCGATGTGCCAGTCGTTGTAGGCCTGAATCATGATCAAGTTCAGGTCACGATCAGGACCCTGGTTGAGCACCTGACCGGAGAACCCGGTCCAGTTCGGGAAGTTCAATCCGGCCAGCTGACCGCCCGCGCTCATGTCACGTACCCGCTCATGCACGTCGTAGCAGCCCGGCCGCATCTGCTCATAACGCGACGCGTCGATATTGAAATACTCCCGCGGCTTACCCGCCACCGCATTCAACCCAAGGTTGCGGCCGCGGGCCTGGCCGTAATACCACTGCTGCGAGCCGTTGGGCTCATCCACCACCCGAGGTGCCTGGTCACGCCATCGCGCCGGCACCTGACGGGTGAACATGTCCGCCGGCTCACAAATGTGATCATCGACGCTGATCAGGATCAGATCTTCCGCTGACTGCCCGGAAAGAGTTGTCATGGCGTTAAAAGTAGTAGCGGCCGAGATGCTCGACCACAGCGGCTGGTCGGGACTCGCCTTCGATCTCGATCGTGGTGCCGACTTTCATCTGAACTGCATCATCTCCGACGCGGTCAGCGCTGAGCAGGACGGACGATCCCCGGATCCTTGAGCCTGAACGCACCGGTGTCACGAAGCGGACGCGATCGCTGCCGTAGTTCACGGCCATCCGGACGCCGTCGACGGCGTAGATCTGGCTGACCAGATGTGGCACCAGGGAAAGCGTGAGCAGGCCGTGCGCAATGGTGGCGCCGAACGGGCCGGCAGCCGCCCGCTCCGGGTCGGTGTGGATCCACTGATGGTCATCGGTGGCGTCGGCGAACGCATCGATCCGGGACTGATCGATCGTCATCCAGGGGCTGGATCCGAGTTCGCTGCCGGCAGCAGCCAGCAACTCGTCCGCCGACGAGAAGACGCGCTTGCTCATGACGCCACCAGGTCGAGGCCGAAGAGGTTGATCGCATTGCCTCGGGCCAGCTTGCTGATCTGGGTGTCGGTGAGGTGGCCGAACTGCTCGGCGGCCGCCTGCCTCGAATGCGGCCAGGTGCCGTCCTGATGGGGGTAATCCGTCTCGAACATCACGTTGTCCTCTCCGACCAGATCAAGCAGGCGAACGCCGACCGCGTCCTTGAAGAAGCAGCTGTAGACATGGTCGAAGTAGTAGGTCGACGGCGGCTGCGGGATGTGGAGCTGGGAATTGCTCCACCCGCGATGGGTCTCCCAGACGTCATCGAGCCGTTCCAACAGGTAAGGAATCCATCCGATCTGGCACTCAGCGTAGAGGATCTTGAGCTGCGGGAAGCGCACGAAGACGCCGGAGTAGAGGAAATCGGCCATGCTGGCCGCCGAGTTGCCGAAGATGATGCTGGCAGCCACCGCGTCAGGAGCATCAGGCGACGCCTGCGGGGTCTTGGTGCCGGACCCGATGTGCATGCAGACGACCGTCTGCGTCTCCGAGCACGCCCGAAAGAACGGATCCCAGTAGCCGGAGTGGGGGCTGGGCAGGCCGAGATAGGACGGGAGCTCGGTGAAGACGACCGCCCGAACGCCGCGGGCAGCGTTTCGACGCACCTCGGCCGCGGCGAGATCGGCGTCCCACAAGGGCACCAGACACAACGGCACCAGCCGCCCACCGGAATCGCCGCACCATTCCTCGACCATCCAGTCGTTGTAGGCACGTACGCACAGGAGGGCCAGCTCCCGGTCCTTGCCCCAAAGAAAAATCTGCCCGGCGAACCGCGGGTAATTCGGGTAGCAGAGCTGCGCCTGCACGCCATTGAGCTCCATGTCAGCCACCCGCTCCTTGGGCTGCCAGCAGCCGGGGCGCATCTGGTCGTACGTGATGCCCGCCAGCGTGATCTCGTCAGCCGGATAGCCTGCCGCCGCGATAAGGCGCTTCACGGAATAGCGGTGATCCTCATAGAACCACCAGGCGACGTCAGGGCCTTCGGTGCCGGGCTCTTCGATGTAGCTGCCGCCATCCAGCTTGGGATGCCCGGTGGGCCGGTATTCGATGTGCGGCCCGATCGCCTTGTACTTCTGCGGGAGCCGACTGCTCCAGACGTCCGGCGGTTCGACCACGTGAGCGTCGACATCAACGATGGGAGGGATCCGGGAGACGTCCGGCTCGCCTTCGGGGCGGGTGCTCTCGCCTGGCGTGGCCTGCGCGGTATCCACGGACACCTGGTACCTCCATCAGCAGCGGATGCGTGTTCAATCCAGATGCATATTTAATACAGGATTAACGCTGAAGTATAGGCGACCGCGCGGGAGGGCAAGCCTTGTGAACGACCGGGTCTACATCCACGAGTTCATCGACATCATCGGGCACAACCGAGCGAATTACATGCACCACATGACGGCGAACTGGAGCCCGATCGCCCAGGCCGAACGACACCAGCTCTGCTACGGAGTGTGGGGTGTCGTCGGCACCACACGGGGATGGCCGCAGGTCGTGAACATCTGGGAGGAAGACGGCTTCGACGGATTGGCGACGTCGTTTCGCCACGAGTTCAACCACCCGACGTTGCAGGATCCCAAGCTCGCCAAGTGGTGGTCGGAGGCCGCCGGCTATCGGCGCCGGGGCGACGATCGCGTCCTGGTCCCGGCTCCGTGGACGAAGACGATCGAGGAGCTGTGTGCCGCCGGCGTCACGGGTGAGGTCTTCGCCCACGAGCAGGTCACGCTCGACCAGGGCCGGTCGGGCGCTTACCTGGAAGACGTCGCCGACCGGGGTCAGCCGCTCTACAACGAGCACGGCTGGCAGCTCGTGGGGGCTTGGGAGACCGCGATGGTCAACGAGACAGAGGCCTTCCTGCTTTGGTCCGTACCCACCTGGGAGCAGTGGGGCGAGCTGGAGAAGGCCGAGCGCACAGCAGGCAAGCTGCGCGACTGGCGGCGTTCGACGTACGGCCAATCAAACGCGTTTCACCGGTTTCTCCTGGTGGACGCCCCGCTCTCGCCGTTTCGCACCGGACGGCAGCCGCTCGTCTCCGACCGTCACGCCGGCTGGGAAGAGGAGTAGCTGCCTGCCTGCCTGCCTGCCCCGGCGCCATAGCGTCGTGGCGCTCAGACGCCACCAGCCCATGTCGCCAGGGCGGGCAGGGGCGCCGTTCGTAGCATTTATGCAAGATAAGATCGGGTAATGGTGAGTGATTCGGACACCCTCGACGATTTGCTCCCCGTCCCCGAAGAAGTGCTGGTGCGCCGTAGCAGCGGCGAGCAGGCGGCGCTCTACATCCGGCGGCTGATCTTTGACGGGGTGCTGCGCCAGGGCGACCGGGTACCGCAAGACGCGATTGCCGACAAACTCGGTCTGAGCCGGGTGCCCGTCAGAGAGGCCCTGCTCTCGCTCGAACGCGAGGGCTGGGTCACCATCAAGCCCCACCGCGGTGCCTTCATCGGGGCGCTCGACGAGTCCGTCGTCCGCGATCACTATGAGCTCTACGGCCACGTCTACAGCTTTGCCGCCGCCCGGGCCGCGGAGCGGAGCACTCCCGAGATGCTCGAGCGGCTCACCCAGTTGCAGAAGCAGATCCAGGCCGCCGAAGACCCGCAGAGTGCCTGGCGGCTGAACCAGGCCTTTCACAGCACCATCGTCGACATGGCACGTTCGCCGCGCTTGCACGCCGTGCTTCGCGCACTCGCCGGCATCGTCCCAGGCAATTTCTTCGAGCTCGTGCCCGGTTCGGTCGAGGTGGAAAAGCAAGGCACGGCCGCCATCCTGCGGCGCCTCAAGCGCGGCGATGCCGAACGCGCTTCCGCGGAGTACGTCAAGATGATGCGCAAGCAGGGCGATCTCGTGGTCGCGCTCTTCACGTCCCGCGGCATGCTTCCGGACGCCAAGCACAAGGCCTGACGACCAAGCCTGAGCACAAGGCCTGCGCGATCAGATCGCCAGCAGCTGCGCGATCATTCGCCGGTGGTGGGCGGGAGTTCCGAGCAGGCCCTCCGCGGCTTTGATCGCGCGGGTGTAGTGGTGCAGCCCGGCCGCGTCGAGCTGGCCCCATCCCCCGCACAGCTGGTGCGCACCGGCAGCGATCAGCAACGTCGCTGACGTGGTGGTGACTTTGGTGGCAGCGACGGCGGGCCCCACGGTGTTCTCATCCGCATCGGCAAGCAGTGCGGCGAGCTCGTGGACCGCAGCACGGGCCGCAGTCAGCTCCAGAAACATGTCAGCGACGCGCAACTGCACCGACTGCATCGCGGCCAGCGGGGCGCCGAACGCCTGCCTGCTGGTGACGCGTTCCACTGTCGCTGCCAGCAGACCGGCTCCGAACCCCACCACCTCGGCACCCTGCGCCATCACCCCGGTGGCATGCGCCTTCGCCAGGGCCGGCCAGGCGCGCAGATCGCCGGCCGATTCGCCTGCTAACACCGACCCGTCCTCCACCGGAGTGAAGTCGAATTCGACATCTGTCAGCCGATCGCCGGACATCGTCCGCCGGCTCACCCGGGTGACGCCACGGGCCTCCGCGGAGACGACAGTGAGCAACAGCCGCGACCCGGCTCGAGCCGGGATCACCAAAACGTGGGCACTGTCGCCATAGCTCACATGCTTGACGGTCCCGGACAGGTACCACCGGCCGTCAGCGTCTTGGCCCGCGGTCACGGACACGTGCTCAGGCGCCGGCCGGCCGAGGGAGTCGTGCATGCCCATGGCGTAACGGCGAGAGCCTGTCAGCAGCTGGCCGCGCTGATGTGCGCCGTCATCGCCGAGGGCCGCCAACGCGGCGTCGGCCTGGATGAGTCCCGCGTGGACCGGCAGCGGGCACCGGACCCGTCCGAGCTCCTCCAGCACCTCGCACATCTCGTGGTGGCTGCGCAGCTCCGGCCAGACGTAACCGCGGAACTCGTCCCACCTGCGGCGGTCATAGCCCGGATCAGCCTGCTGTACCGAGCCAAGCTCGGAAATGCTCCAGCCGCTGAGCACGGCCGCGATCGGGGTCGTCATCGCGGTGCTCGGGGGGCATGAACGCCGAGGCCGGCGGCGATCCCAGTGCGATGGAGCTCGTTTGCTCCGACGCTGACCGGACCTTCGAAGCGGAACAGGTATTCGTAGCCGAAGCGGCCGCCGGCAGGCGCCTCCAACGGTGGTGTGCCAAAAAGGGGGCCCGCCAAGGCGCCTTCCGGGCCGGCTACCTCGGTGCCGAACTGAGCGAGACGCTGACCGAGCTCCGTCAGCACGATCTTCGCGGCCGACGCCGTGGCGCCGCTACGCGTGCCGCAGCTCTCCTCTTCGACCAGCGCCAGCGCGCTACGCCGGCCGACCTGCAGCTCGATCCAGAGCTGGGCCAGGCGGTCGGCCAGCACCGGATCGTCGATGGGTCGAACGCCGCCGGCCGAACTTCGCATGAACCCACGGATCTCATCAAAGAGCCGCTGGCACCAGCCCAGCGTGAACATGCCGGTCCGTTCCTGCTCGACCGCATACGCCAGCTGCCGCCATCCACCGCCGGGCTCGCCGAGCAGCGCCCCCGGACCAAGGCGAACCTCGTCGAATACGACCTCCCAGAGGTCATAGCCCGCCATCATGCGCTGCGCAACCACCGTGACCCCCGGAAGATCCATCTCGACCAGGAGCATGCTGGCGCCGCGGCGGGCTGAGACCTGCGGCTCGCAGCGCGCGATCGTCAGGCACATGTCTGCCTTGTCGGCGCCGGTGATGAGCGTCTTGCGTCCCGACAGCAGGAAGCCGCCGTCCGGTAAGGGGGTGGCCGTGCTGGTCAAAGCACCGAGGTCATTGCCGGCGTCAGGCTCGGTATAGGCGATGCACATTTCGATCTCGCCGCGCAGCATCGGGCGCAGCAAAAGCTCGTGCTGCCGGGCGCTGCCGAAGGCCACGATCGGGGCACCCGCCAGCACCACGGCGGTGTCGATCAGCGGCGCATCGTGATACGCCGCCTCAAAGCCGAAAACCGCGGCGAACGACGCATCCCTGCCCCCGCCTCCGAGCTCTGCGGGCAGGCTGACGCCGAGCCAGCCGCGCCTGCCCGCCTCCCGTTGCAGCCGGCGTTCGAAAGTCTCGTTCAGCCCGGTGCGATCGCTCGCCCGCGCGTGGGCGTCAGCGACGCCAGGCGCCAGCTCCGCGGTCAGCCACTCGCAGACCTCCGACCGGAAGAGCTCGGCGTCGCCGTGCAGGCCGGGCCCCTCATGCATGCGGTCAGTCTCTCCTGACCGACCCGTCGGGACCGGCATTCGGCCGGGCGCGTGCCAGCAAGTCGTCGACGACGGACCCGATCTCCGCCGGCGCCCAGCCGGCCGGGTCCTCGGTGGTGGGCCCACAGGCCCAACCCTCGAACACCGCCACCCGACCACCGGACGCACCGAAGACGCGTCCGGTGACATGCCGGGACTCGGGCGAGGCGAGCCACACCACCAACGGTGCGATGCCCTCGGGTGCCAGCGCCGCTTCACCGCCCGGCGCCTGCCGCAGCTGCGCAAAGGCCTGCACGTCTTCGGTCATCCGGGTGAGAGCGCGCGGAGCGACGGCGTTGACCGTGACGCCGTAACGGGCGAGTTCCTGCGCGGCGATGATCGTCATGGACGCGATCGCGGCCTTGGCAGCGCCGTAATTACCTTGACCGACGTTTCCAAAAAGCCCCGAGGCCGACGTCGTATTGATGATTCGGGCGTCGACGTCTTTGCCTGACTTGCTCTGCGCCCGCCAGTAATCGCCGGCATGATGCAGCGGCCCGAAGGTGCCCTTGAGATGCACCCGGACCACGTCGTCGAAGTCGGCCTCCGACATGCTGACCAGCATCCGGTCCCGCACGATTCCGGCGTTGTTGACGACGATGTGCAGATCGCCGAACTCGGCCAGCGCATGCTCAATCAGCCGACGGGCGCCCGCATCGGTCGAGATGTCTTCGGTGTCGGCGACGGCCGTTCCACCTGCGCTGTGGATCTCTGCGACCACCCTGGCCGCCGCACCGCCGTCGCTGCCCTCACCGGCCTTGGACACTCCGACGTCATTGACCACCACGCTCGCCCCGTCGGCGGCCAACGCCAGGGCGTAGCCCCGTCCGATTCCGCCTCCGGCACCGGTGATGACGGCGACCCGACCCTCGTTCACGACTGCGTTCCCGGCTGCCTTCCGCTCCGGTGCCGGCTGCGCCTTGACCTTCGGCAGTCCCAGCCCGTACTGGGCGACGTGATTGCGCCCGATCTCGGTCGTACCGCCCTGGATGGTCGTGACGGCGGCATGGCGCACGGTGCGTTCGATCTCGCCATGGGCAGCCGGGGGCAACTCGCCCTGCGCCTCCACCGCCAGCATGCCGGTCACTCCGGCAATCTCCTGCAATGCCGCTGCGGCACGCTGATAAGCACTGGAAGCAAAGAGTTTTGACATGTTGCCGGCCAGCGAGGGCGACGCACCACTGGCCCCGATCTCCGCCGTCCGCAGGGTCAGCAGCGACGCCACCTCGGCATCGATCCGGGCCCGCGCGATGGCCTCCAGCACGGCCGGGTCATCGGCCGGACGCTCGCCATCAGGACCCGCCACCTGCGCCCACGCGATCGCGTCGCGCACCAGCGGCTCGATCATCGCGGTGCCGCCCATCACGCCCCGCTCGAAGCTCAACGCCAGCGACATCACCTGCCAGCCGCCGTTGACCTCCCCGATCCGGCATTCGTCGGAAACCTCGACATCGTCGTAGAAGACGACATTCGTACGCTCGCCGGCGATGGTGTAGATCGGCTGGATCGTGATGCCCGGCGAGTCCAGCGGCACCACGAACATGGTCAGCCCGAGGTGCTTGGGCTTGTCGGTATCGGTACGCGTCAGCAGCAGGCAGTGACCCGACTCCTGGGCCAGGGTTGTCCACATCTTCTGGCCATTGATCCGCCATGCCGAGTGGTCGGGGTCGACCGGGACCGCTCGGGTGCGCGCGGCCGCGACATCTGATCCGGAGTCCGGCTCGGAGTAGCCGAGCGCCGCGATGGTCTCCCCTGAGAGCAGTTGCGGCAGCACCCGCCGCTTGAGCTCGGGGCTCCCCAAGGCATCGATCACCCCAATGATGATCATCGTGATCGACAGTCCGTGGTAAGGCGCGTCAGCGAGCTCGAGCTCGCGGAAGAACGCGGCCATCTCGCGGGTGTCGCGGGAGGCCTTTGAGCCCGGGGTGGCCGCCGCCATCCAGCCGTTGCCAGCCATCTGGCGATGCAGATCCCAGACATGGATCGTGCCCGTGTGGTGCATGGTGCGGCGCATGTCGTCGGTCAGATTCGCGGTGAGGAAGTCCCGCACGACGGCAACGAACTCCGCCACTTCCGGGCTGTACTCGAAGTCCATTTTCAGCCCTTCCCCACTGAGGCTTCTGCGGCGGCTGCGACCAGATCAGCGCCGAGCTCGCGCAGCTGCAGCCGGGGCGTCCCGGTGAGCAGTGGGTAGGCCCGGGCCCTGCGATAGTAGAGCTGCGCGTCGTGCTCTTCCGCCACTCCGAGACCGCCGTGGTACTGCACGGTCCGACCCGTGACCAGCCGCGCCGTATCGGCGGCGAACACCAGTGCCATGAGAGCCAGCTGGCCGCCGTCAGCGCCGGTGATCGAACGCTTCCCGGTGGCCAACGCCCAGGCGGCCTCAGACGCCAGCAGGCTCGCCCCGTCGATCAGGCCGGGCAGGTCGGCCAGGCCGTGCTGCACGCCTTGGAAAGAGCCGATCGGCACCCCGAATTGATGACGCTCCTTGACCCAGCGGGTGACCAGCTCGAGGGCAGCGGCAGATGCACCTGCGAGCCAGCCCGCGACCAGCGTCAACCATTCGCGGTTGGCGGCATCGAAGGCCGCCTGGGCGGCGGGTCCTGCGAGCAATACGGTGCGGACTCCGGATCGCAGATCCCGGTCGGCTACCGGCAGGTTGCCCTGATTGGCCAGCGCCTGCTGGGGCGGGGCGGAGTGCACCGCCACCAGCTCCTCGCCGTCGAGAGCGATCACCAGATCGGCGACGGCTCCGGCGGGCACCACCTGCGCCACACCCGCCCGCACCCGGGGGGCCAGCGTGGCGATCAGTGCGCCGTCGACGACGGCGGCAAGGTCGGGATGACCCGGCGCCACCGACGCCAGCAGGCGGGCAGCAATGGCGTGCTCGACGAGCGGAACCGGCGCCAGCACAGCACCCAGCTCCTGAGCCACCGCCACCAATGCGACCAGGCCGGCGCCGCCTCCACCGAGCTCTTCCGCCACTGCCAGGCCCGGTATGCCCACCGAGCAGAGCTCAGCCCAGAGCTTGGGATCGTGACCGAGCGGTTCGGCTTCCCGGGCCCTGGCCGGGCCGGAAGCAGCAGCCGAGCCCGATGGCCCCGCGCACACCGCGCGCACGGCGTCTCGGGCGGCCTGCGACACCTCGTCCAGCGAAAGATCCACTGAGCTCCTTCGGGGCTACGGCTCGAGGCGGAGCGGGATGGCTCCGACCTCTGCGGCAAGTCGTTGCAGCTCGGATACCAGCTGCGGCGCCAACGGTATGCCGTCACGGGTGCGCTGCGCTCGCCGCTCGTGCTCAGGCTCGCCCGGGAGCCAGATCCGGTCGACCCCGGGAGCGCGTTCACCGTCCCGTATCTCACGGATCAAGGTGTCGACCGACGCCCGAAATTCGTCCACTGGCACGAACCGCGCGGGGTCAATCGCGATGAGGACAAAGCCTTTGGCGACCCGCACGTCTCCATGCAGGGCAGAAGCGGTGCGCTCGGTGGTGCCGAAGGAGCTGCCGGCCAGCACGCCCGAGAGCAACTCGACGAACAGGGCCAGACCGAAGCCCTTGTGTCCACCGAACCATTGCAGGTGACGGACGGACGCCGCAACGGTGTCCGTCGTGGGGCGACCCTGATCATCGGCTGCCCACCCGGCCGGAATCGTCTTGTCACCGCGCTTCTTGGCCAGCAGGACCTTGTTGCCGGCGACGGCCGTCGTTGCGATGTCGTAGACGATCGTCGGCTCAACGCCGGTCGGGACCGCGTACGACAGTGGGTTCGTCGAGAACAGCGCCGTGACCCCGCCGAACGGTGGCACGAAGGTCGGCCCGTTCTGCACGCACAGGCAGATGTATCCCGCTTCTGCGACCCGTGAGGTGTAGGCCCCGAGCGCCCCGAGGTGGGTGCTCTCCCGCACCGCCACGGTGGCCATGCCGTACTGGCCGGCCCGCTCCGCGACGAGGCGGGCCGCCTCGAGGCCGGCGATCTGCCCGAAGCCCATCCCCCCGTCGAGATGGACGGTGGAGCCGTCATCGCGAATGGTGGTGACGACCGTCTTCGCCGTGATGTCGCCGGCGGCGAGCCGGGTCGCATACATCGACAGCAGGTGCGCGCCGTGCGAATCGACACCGCGCAGATCCGCCTCCACCAGCAATTTGGACACGGTGGTGGCCTGGTCCGCGGGTACGCCGCCACCTACCAGGATCGCGGCGACGGCGGTCTGCAATTGCGCGGCCGACACCAGTACGGCTTCGTCGGCCATCAGGAGGGGACGTCGCCTTCGATCGTGACCCGGTGCAACACCCTTTCGGCGCCGCGGGTGTCGCCGATCACCGAATGCTGAGTGCAGCGGTTGTCCCACATCACCAGATCGCCGACCTGCCACTTGTGCCGGTAGACGTACTCCGGGCGCCCGACCTGCGCGTACAGATAGTGCAGGAGCGGCTCGCTGTCGCCGACGCTCCAGCCCTCGAAGTGCTTGGTGTAATTGCCGTTCACGAACAGGGCCCGGCGGCCGGTCAGCGGGTGGGTGCGGATGACCGGGTGCACAGACTTGACCGCCTCGGAGTCCAGCCCGGCAGTCGCTGCGAGTTCGGTGCCCTGGTGGACAGCACGCAGCCCATCGAGAGTCGCCCGCAGGCCCGGCGAGAGTTCGTCGTAGACCTGGTAGACGTTGGACCACATGGTGTCGCCGCCGTAGGGCGGAATCGTGCGGGCGAGCAGCAGCGTGATGGCCGGTGGCCGGGCAGCGTGGGTGGTGTCGGAGTGCCAGGTCTGGGTGACCGGATTGGGATCGTAGATTTTCATCAGACCCGGGTAGCCCTTGATCGAGGGCACGTAGGGATGGATCGCGATCTCGCCCCAGCGCCGGGAGAAATCGAGCTGGTCGCTCGGCGTCATCGCTGACTGCCCTCGTAGGCAAATCACCTGATGCTCCAGGAATGCTGCCTCAATCGCGGCGAAGGTCTCGTCATCAATCGGTGCCGAGAGATCGACACCGGTGACGATCGCACCGAGCGAACCGGCCTGTCGGGTGATCTGCAGCCGAGCCGCGGTCGTGGTCACCGTCGACCTCCTGAAAGGGTCATCTTTAGCATCGATACAATATTCAAGTGACGAGCACCAGAGTAGAGGACGTCTCGGCTACGCCGGTCTCCGGACCTGAAATGACCGGTGGCGCCGCCCTCGTCGGTCAGCTTCGAGCCGAGGGTGTCGAGGTTGTTTTCGGGCTCCCCGGCGATCAGTTGATGTCTGCGCTCGACGCCTTTGTCGACGTCCCCGAGGTGCGCTACATCGTGACCCGGCACGAGCAGGCGACCACCTACATGGCCGACGGATACGCCAGAGCATCGGGGCGACCCGGCGTGGCGATGGTCGTGCCGGGGGTCGGTGTCTACAACGCAGCTTCCGGGCTGGCCACGGCCTACGCGTGCTCGTCGCAAGTGCTGCTCATCGCCGGACAGGTCAATCGTCACGGCATCGGCAAGGACCTCGGCCTGCTCCACGACATCCATGACCAGCTCGACGTGGTCAGGCCCATCACGAAATGGGCCCAGCGCTTCACGAGCCCCGACGACATCGCCGGTGGCGTCCACCAGGCGTTCGTGGAAATGACCTCCGGACGGCCCAGGCCGACCGAGATCGAGATCCCGCCGGAGCCGTTCTCGGAATCCACGACGCGTCCGCTGCTGCCCAGAGCCCAGCCCCAGCTCGTGAAGCCCAGCCCGGACGATCTGGACCGGGCAGCGGAGCTCCTCGCCGGCGCGTCCGCACCGCTGATCATCGCCGGCGGAGGGGTCGTGCTGGCGGATGCCGCGGATCAGTTGCGCCTCGTCGCCGAACTGCTGCAGGCCCCGGTCGTCACCACCCGCGAGGGCAAGGGGGCCATCGACGATCGGCATCCGCTCTCGGTGGGGACGATGTGGGTGAACCGCCGTTTACGCGGCGTGCTGGACAGCGCCGACATCATCGTGGCCGTCGGGAGCCGGGTCCAGGGATTCGGACTTCAGCCGGGTCAGCGCCTGATCCACATTGACGTCGACCCCGATCAGATCGGTCGCAACTCCCCCGTCGACGTTGCCGTACCGGGAGACGCCCGGCTGAGTCTGGATGCTCTCGCCGGACTTCTGCAGGGGCAGCCGGCGAGGGCGTCCCGCTCCGATGAGGTACGCGCCATCCGGGCCTCGGTGCTCTCGCAGTTGCACGCCATCGGCCCACAGTTCGCGATCGTCGACGCCCTGCGCGCCGGGGTACCCGAGGACGGCATCCTCGTGTGCGACACGGCGACCGTGGCCTACGCCTGCCACATGGCCTATCCGGTGTACGAGCCGCGCACCTATCTGAGCACGTCCTACATGGGCACCCTCGGCTTCGGCTTTCCAGCGGCACTCGGGGTCAAGATCGCCCGACCCGACCGACCCGTCGTGACGGTCGTGGGCGACGGCGGCTTCCTGTTCGCCTCCAACGAGTTGGCGACGGCGGTGCAGCACGGCATTCACACCGTCACCGTCGTGTTCGATGACGGCGCCTACGGAAACTCCAACCGCGACCAGCGCGAGAAGTTCGGCGGACGTGAGCTCGGGACCGCGCTGCGCAACCCGGACTGGGTCGCACTCGCCCGGGCCTTCGGAGCAGAGGGCATGCGGGTCGACGACCTCGCTGACCTTCCGGCCACGATCCGGGCAGCTGCGACCGCCGACACCTCCACCGTGATCGCCGTGCCGATGGACCGGCTGCCGTCCCCGTTCTGACCCTGACATCGGAGGTAGCTGTGGAGGGACGACTGGCCGGGAAGGCGGCGCTGATCACCGGCGGCGCTCGTGGGCAGGGGGAAGCGATCGCCCGGCTGTTCGCGGCCCAAGGAGCGCGTGTCCTGATCACCGACGTACTCGAGGCCGAAGGTAAGGCCCTGGCGGCAGAGCTGGGCCAGGCTGCGGCCTGGTCTCCCCTGGACGTGACGGATGAGGCCCAGTGGGCACCTGCCGTCGCGACGTGCCGGGAGGCCTTCGGGCGGCTGGACATCCTGGTCAACAACGCCGGCATCGGGATCCCGCCGACCCGGATCGAGAACGAGACTCTCGAAGGTCATCAGCGCACCCTCGACGTCAATCTGACCGGCGTGTGGCACGGGATGCGCGCCGTGATCCCGACCATGACCGAGCAGCGGTCGGGATCCATCGTCAACACCTCATCGATCGATGGCCTGGTGGGCACCGCCGGCATGGCCTCCTACGTGGCCAGCAAGTACGCGGTCACGGGCATGACACGCACGGTCGCCCTGGAGGTCGGGGGTCGCGGGATCCGCGTCAACGCAGTACATCCCGGGGTGATCGAGACTCCGATGGTGGCCAACGCACCGGAGGAGATCAAAGCTCGCATAGGGCGCCTGATGCAGCACCAGCCGATCCCCCGGACCGGTCGTCCTGAGGAGGTCGCCTACGCGGTGCTCTTCTTCGCCTCGGACGAGAGCTCGTACTGCACGGGTTCCTCACTTGTCGTCGACGGTGGCCATCTCGCCGGCCCCTGGCGCGAGGGCTTCGACGACTAACGGGCCGCGAGGGGCCTGGTGCCGATGATGTCGTCAGCCGCGAGCCGGGTCAGGTCCTCGGCGGACACGCCCAGCAGCCCGCCCAGCACCTCACCGTTGTGCTCGCCGAGCAACGGGGCGGGGCGACCGTGCAACGGACGGTTACGGCGCAGCCAGCGCACTCCGGGGCCCGGTACGAAGATCTCCCCAGCGACGGGATGGTTCACCGCTTCGAAGTAGCCACGGGCCCGCAGCTGGTCAAGATCGGCGACATCGTCGGCAGCAATGACCGGCGCGGCGGGGATCCCTGCCGCCAGCAGCGCCTCGGTGACGGTGTCGCGGTCGGCGTCCAGCAGCGCGCCCGCCAATAGGTGGTCGAGTTCGTCGGCGTGCTCGCGTCGACCGACTTCGGTGGGAAACATCCCCAAAGCCGGCCCGGGCAGGCCAAGGACCTGCTGAGCCGCCTGCCACTGCTCGTCGCTCTCCACTGAGAGCGCCACCCAGCCACTTTCCGCCGCGCAGCGGTAGATGCCCTGCGGGGCGCCCAGCGGACCCCGATTGCCCGGCGGCCCAGCGAGATCGGCTCCGCTCCTGCCCCACGAGCCATCGATGACCTGCTCGGCCGCCACGTTCAGTGCCGAGTCAAAAAGCGGCGCCTCGACCAGCTGGCCCAGCCCGCTGCGCTCACGTTCGACAAGGGCGGCCAGGACGGCGAAGGCGGCGTGCAGTCCCCCGATCGGGTCGCACGGACCACGGGGCACGATCGGCGCCTCACCCTGGTAGCCGGTCATCCATGCCAGGCCCGTCGCCTGTTCCATGTTTTGGGCAAAACCGGGGCGGTCCCGCCACGGACCGGACAGGCCCCAGGCCGGCAGCCGCAGCACGACCAGACCCCGATTCCCGTCCAGCACGTCTGGTGAAAGCAGGCCGAAGCGATCTACGACGCGGGGGGAGAAGTTCTCCACGAAGACATCGCATTGGGCCAGCAGCTCCTTGGCCAGCAGCTGGCCGGCCGATCGGGTCAGATCCAGCGTGATGGCGCGCTTGCCGGTGTTGGCGCCATGGAAAAGCGGAGCCAACTCCCACGGACGGTCACCGGCGGACGCGTACGACGTGCCGAGCCGCGTGCCATCGGGCCGTTGGACGGATTCGACTTTGATCACGTCTGCGCCCAGCCAGCCCAGCAGCTGTGAGGCGATCGGGCCGGCCCAATACGCGGTGAAGTCGAAGACTCGCAGTCCCTCCAGCGGCAACTGAGCCGGCGGCGGTACGGATGCCAGGGCTTGCGAGGGCCCGGGCCGAACCGGCTGGCCACCGGGCTGCGGATCACCGCTCGCGTTACCGAACGCAGCCACCGGCGTACGCGACATTCGGTAGGGGACGCGGGGTGCCAGGAAGTCGGCGTCCCGACCGCTGCCGAACAGCTCCCGCGAGATCGAGTGGGCGAACGTCGGGGTGACGCGCCCGTTACCCACCGGAGCGGCTGGAATCGACCCGGCGTCCGCCAATTCAAGGATCTGCGCGACGGTCCGCGCCCGTGTCCACGACTCGATGACCGGCAGCAGGAGATCGGCGTGAAATCCCCGGCGGTCGGCACGCGACAACTCCGGGTCCTGCGACCACTCCGGATGACCGACCATCGAGGCGAACGACCGAAACTGAGCCGCCGAATTCGTCGCGAAACCGACCCAGCCGTCAGCAGCAGGCAGGACCGACGGGATCTCGGTGTAGCGGCCGGTGTCCAGCGGCGTGCGGGCGGGGAGTTGAGCCAGCTGAGCAGCGACCGGCATGTAGGCCGAGTAGATGAGCGTGCCCACCTCGAGCAGGGAGACGTCCACCAGATCCCCCGCGCCGTGGCGGCGGGCACCGATCAGTGAGCCGAGCCCGGCGACCGCTGCCGTGAGGCCAGCCGCCCATTCGGCGAGCCTCCCTCCAGCCGCCAGCGGCTCCCGATCGGGCGACCCGCGGCGTCCGCTCGACCCGCACAGGGCCTGGATCGTGAACTCGTTGGCAGGCCTGTCGCGCCAGGGACCGTCATTGCCGAACGGAGTGATCGCGACGACGACGAGCGCCGGCCGCCCTTCGAGCATGGCCTCCGGTGCGACCCCGAACGGTGCGACCCGACCCGCCACCGGAGAGACGATCACCAGATCAGCCCAGCCCAGCAGCTCCGCCCAATCAGCAAGGTTGGCGCCGGGCTGCGGGATCGTCCGGCTGCCCGCCCGCAGAAAGGCGTTCAGTGGATCAGGCCCCTCGCCGGACACTGCTGACCAGGGCCGCACCGGCTCCGCCCCGGGCAGCTCCACCCGGCGGATCTGGGCGCCGGCGTCGCGAAGGAGCTTGCCGCAGTAGGCACCGGCGAGCCCACCGGATAGATCCAGCGCTCGGATCCCCGCCAGCGGCGGCAGCCCGGAACCGCCCGGTGCATCACTCATAATCGATACGTTATGCAACCTCATCGCAAGCCCTCACCCCGACCGTCTCGGGAGGTAGGACGTTGACGCCGCAGGCACTGGAAGACGTCGTCGCCCGGCTGGCCGAACGCGTGCAGTCGCTCGAGGACGAGCTGGCCATCACCAGACTGCTCACCTCCTACGGTTTCGCGGTCGACGGCGACGACGCCGACGGCTGCGCCGAGATCTACACCCCGGATGCCGTCGTCAGCATCGACGACACCGTGTTGCTGACCGGCCGCGAGGAGGTGCGCACCATCGTCACCAGCGACGCACATCAGGCGATCCTTCCGGGCTGCGCCCACGTGATGGGTCCGTTCACGGTTGCCGTCAGGGGGGATACGGCCACCGCCACCGGCTACGCCACGGTCTACGTCGCCGACGATGACGGTGGGGGTGACGGTGGGGCTGACGGTCGCATGGCAAGCCGCCGGCCGGTCTGGCGCCAGTCGCTCAGCCGCTGGGAACTGACCCGGACAGCCGGAAGCTGGCGGGTGGCGCGCCGTACGTCATGGGCCATCGGGCGGGCTGAGGGGCAAGCCATTGCCCGGGCCGCTCTCCAGGCGATCCCAGGTGGTGGCGGAGACACCGGCGGCTCGTAGCTCGCTCTTGCGAACCCGCCCCGTCGTGGCGTTGCGGGGCAGATCACTGACGACATCGACGTACCTCGGCTGCATGAATTGCGGCAGGCTTCCCGACAGGAAGTCGAGCAGCTGTGCCGGCTCGAATCCTGGACCATCGACGATCACAGCAACGAGTACTTCCTCATCCCCCAGCGGCGTCCTGACCCCCACGGCGGCGCACTCCGTGACGGCGGGATGGCGCTGCACGGCGGCCTCGACCTCGAAAGAGGAGATGTTCTCGCCACGCCGTCGGATGGCGTCAGCCATGCGGTCCACGAAATAGAAGTAGCCACCGGAGTCTTCGCGGAAGGCGTCGCCAGTGTGAAACCAGCCGTTGCGCCAGGCGTTCACCGTGCGCTCGGGCATGCCGTGGTAGCCAAGGTTCAGCGCCCACGCCTCTGGGCTGCGTACGACCAGTTCCCCGACCTGCCCCGCCGCGACCGGTTCGTCGAACTCGTCGACGATGCGGACCTCTGTCCGGGGCCAGCTCTCGCGCCGCCGTCCACAGTTCTCCCAGGGCCCGTGGTCCCAGCTCGACACGATCGGCGCACCGATCTCCGTCTGGCCATAACAGATCGCGACCCGCACGCCGAAGCGGCGCTCGAAGTCGGCCATCTGCGGGATCATCGGACCAAGAATGACGCTGCGGACAGGATTATCCGCGTCGTCCGGGCTGGGGGGCATGGAGTAAAGAAGTGCCGTCAAAGGCCCGACGAGGGCCAGCGCCACGCAGTGGTGTCGACGGACGTCCGACCAGACGTGCGTCGCGCTGAACTTGTCGCGGGTGACCAGGCACCCGCCTCGAGACAGCACATAGTTGAATCCCGACCGGCCAGAATTGTGAAAAAGCGGCATGGCGGAAAACAGCGCCTCACCGGCTACCAAGGTGTCCTCAGGCACCCACGACCACATCTGATATGTGAGCCCCCACGGCGTGATGACGGCCTTGGAGGGTCCAGTGGTGCCGGAGGTGAAGAGCAGGCTGGAGATGTCCCAGACCTCGGGCCCAGCAAAGTCGGATTCGACCGGGGTCCGCGCCAGCTCGGTGGGCAGCGAGACCAGCGAGAATGGCTCCCCGGCTGCTTTCGGCGGGGATGCCGGTTCGTCCACCAGCAGGATCACCTTCAGCAGCGGCAGAGCGCCGGCGAGCGCGGCCACTCTCGGCAGCAGTTCGACGGTGGTGACGAGCACCGTCGACTCCGAAACGCTCAGCGCATGTTCAAGGACGGGACCGACGTAGGCGACGTTGAGCGGAACCTCGATCGCACGCAGCCAGGCCAGGCCGAGCATCGTGCGGTGGGCGTCGAACGTGTTAGCAAGCATGGTCGCGACATGGGTGCCGGCCTCGACCCCCTGCCGGCGCAGACACGAGGCCCAGAGGTGGCTATCGGACAGCAGCTGCCCATACGTGAGCCGCTCCCCCTCGGCGTGCACCAGCACCGCAGCGTCGGGAGTCTTGGCGGCCCACGCAGCTAGCGCGTGGGGCGCCAACAGCTGCTTGTCCAGCATCTCTTCGCCCACCCCTCCGTTTAGCCCTGACCTGATCGCCGCGGCCGACCACCCGGCTCGTATCATGTATTTAACTTGCAGCTACAGGCGAAGCCAGAAGAGGACGGCCAGATCCGCATGGAGGGCACGGACAGGTACGGCTTGTCGACCATCAAGACCGAGCTCGATGATCGAGGTGTCCTGACCGTCACCTTGAATCGGCCCGAGCGCCGAAATGCCATCAACGACGTGATGCACGTGGAGCTCACGGAGCTCTACCGGCGCATCGCCGCGGACACCGCAGCCGAGGTCATCGTGCTGACCGGCGCGGGCCGCGGATTCTGCGCCGGTGGCGACTTCAAGCAGATGGCGGAGAACAACGACGCCGGGTACGACGACGGCTTCTCGCAGCTCTTCGTGGACGCGGTCGCGATGGCACATGCTGTCCTCGCTGTCAGGCAGCCGATGATCGCTGCCGTGAACGGAGACGCCATCGGTCTCGGAGCCACGCTGGCGCTCTTCTGCGACATCGTCTACATCTCTGAAACCGCCAAGATCGGCGATCCGCACGTGCAGGTCGGGCTTGTCGCCGCGGACGGCGGCGTCGTCCTGTGGCCGATGCTCATCGGGGCGAACCGCGCCAAGGAATACCTCTTCACCGGCGATCTGCTGACCGGCCAGGAGGCCGAGCGCATCGGCCTGGTCAACCATGCGGTCCCGGCCGAGCAAGTGCTCGAGCAGGCGACCGCGATGGCTCATCGGCTGGCGCAGGGAGCCGCGCTCGCACTGCGGTTCAACAAGCGGTTGGTCAACAAAGAGCTGGAAGATCGCGTCGACCGCATCTATGAGATGGCGCTGGGCATGGAGGCGGTCACCTTCCGCAGCGCCGACCATCTCGAGGCAGTCAAGGCGTTCGGCGAGAAGCGACCGCCGGTCTTCCTTCGTGGCCAGCGTTGAGCTACAAACGGTGAAAATCGCCTACGGCTATCCGCTGCTGTCGGCGCCTCCCGCGCCCGAGATGCTGTCCGGAGCCAGCCTGGCGGCGATCGCGGCAGCGGTCGAGAACGCCGGCTTCGCCGCCCTTGCGCTGACCGAACACCCGGCGCCGTCCGATCTTTGGCGCCGCGCCGGAGGCCATGACGCGGTGGACCCGTTCGTGGGTCTGGCCTTTGCCGCCGCTGCCACGACCACGCTGCGGCTGCGGCTGCTCACCTATCTCGTCGTGTTGCCGTATCGAAATCCCTTCCTGTTGGCCAAGTCCGTCGCGAGTCTGGATGTGCTGTCCGGCGGCCGGTTGGAGCTGGGCCTGGGAACCGGCTACCAGCGTGCGGAGTTCGCCGCCTTGGGCGTCGACTTCGAGGAGCGAAACGCGCTCTTCGACGAGGCTCTCGACGTCATCAAGCAGGCCTGGAGCGGCGAGGCTGTCACGGCAGAAGGCCTTCATTTCAAGGCATCAGGGGTCGCGGCCCTGCCCAGACCGGCTCAAGTGCCCCATCCCCCGCTGTGGTTCGGCGGCAATAGCATGCTGACCCGGCGGCGGGTGATCGAACACGGCGCCGGTTGGTTGCCGCTGCCCAACGCCAGAGCGAGCGCGCACGTCTTACGCTCGCCTGCGCTGGAGACCGTCGATGACCTCGCGGACCTCCTGGCCGACCTCCGGCGGCGAGCGGCTGATGCCGGCCGCCCCGCGCCCGAGCGGGTCATGTACTTCCTGCCAGACGTCGACGACCACGCACTGGCGACGCATGTGGAGCTGGCCAAGCGGGTCGCCGATCTTGGCGTGGACTGGGTCTTTGTCAATGGCCAGGGCAGGACGGCGCGCGAAGCCGGCCAGTGGATCGACCGTTATCAGACCGAGGTGATCAGCCAGCTCGGGTGAGAGCCCTGCGCTCGTATCTTTTATTCAAGATGCGAACCGACGACATTCACCGCTACTAGGCATATTCCTTGGCGTTGTCGCGCGCCGGGTAACGGTGACCGGCCGGGCCGTCCACAAATGCCATCAGCATCGCGGTAGTGACGGCCCGGGTGACTTTTTGCGAGACCGGTCCCCACGCTCCGGCAAGGGCATTGATCCAGGAATTCGTCCCGGTGGACAGCACCCCCGCCCCGCTCGCAGTCGTGTAGTACGCCATGTCGGAGTGGCTCGCCGTCCCGTTGCAGATGAGCGGCGAATGAGCCAGGATCTCGATCGGCCGCGGGGTCGTAACGTCGAGGTTGACGCGGTCGTACTCGCCGCCGACAAGGCCCGGCAAGGCCATCTCGGCACGAACCCCTGAAGTGGCGAAGAGCCAATGCTGCGGGTTGGTCACGATCATGTCAGCGCGTACCGGATTTGATTCGTAGAAGACGCCGGTCAGAACGCTCTCGGGACGTGGGCGAGGGGCATCGCGCCACTGGCCGGTGGCTTCGACCGGGTTTCGCCAATAGAACGGATCCTCCTGCGCGACCTTGTAGCAGGTCTGGAGGCGGTTCGGGCCTTGCCCGGTCGAATCCAGCCTGATGTGACGGTAGATCGCGTTAGCACCGAGGAATGCCAGGTTAGTGCCGGCGTCCCGGGCCGTAGTCAGAGCGTTGCGCATCGCGGTTGAGTAGTACTCGTCGTGGCCGGGGCTCAGCACCGCCAGCGCCCCGTCAAGCAGATGCGGATCGTCGTGCAGGTCAACGTCGCTCACGTAGTCCGCGGCGATGCCAAGTTTTTCCACCAGCGAGACGAGGGGGAGCAGATTCTCCTGGAATTCGCTGTCGCCCTGACCGCTGATGCCCCCGTATGGCCGGTCGAACGACACGGCCCGGGCCCGGGTGGCGAATGCGCCGTCAGGGCCCTGGTAGAGGCTGTAGCCGCCGAACGGGTTGTAGGCCTGCCAGGTGGTGTCGCCGTTGATCAGCACCACCTTTCCAGCGGCATTGCCCGACCGCACGGCCAGCGGGATGTAGCGCTGACCACCCGTGCGCGCGTCGAGTCGAAAGATATAGAAGCCCGGCACCCAACCCGTGGTGTCGATCGTCAGCGAGGACGGCCAATCGGTGACGACGGTGTTGGTCGGGGCAACGACCCGCGGCTCTGCACCGAGCTGTCCCTTCAGGACAGGGGATCTCCACACCAGGCGGGCTTGCGTGCCGGCGTACCAGCCGGTGCGGAAGGCCGTGACCCGGTAAGCCGGCGACGTGGTCGAGATGTGCAGGTTCACCGGCTGTCCGGGAAGAACGCTCGCGCGATCGGCCCACCCCTCGATTTCGTGCGGATCACCCAGCCGGTCAATACGCCAACGAGGGTCGCCGCGGCGGGCGTTCTCGGTCGCCGTCTCATTGACGCTGACCCGGCGCGATGACGGTGGGGTGGAGCGCGGTGGCTGGGTCGGCGTGGCCGGCAGCATCGATTCGTGCGCCGCACTGCGCGAACCCGAGCAGGCGGCGACGGCGCCTACCGCGCCCGCGACGACGGCGCCCAGCACCCCCCGACGACTGATCATGGCGAGCTGATTATGCGGCTAAAACGGCACCGGGTCCGGTTTTAGCCACGCCGTGACATGGCGGGCAAATGATGCTGGGGGTCAGCTTTCCTTCACGACCTGATCGGGGCGCTTGTCGGGGCGCAGCCCGCGCCAGGCCGGATGGCGCAACTTTCCGTCATTCGTCCATTCGGAGAAGGCGACTTCTCCCACCAAATCCGGCGTCACCCAGTGGGCGTCCTTCGCGTCCGGGCGGGGCACGTCGTCGAAAGGACTCGACCCTGCCGCCGAACCTCGAAACCGTTCGGACAGATCCGCCAACATGGCCGCGTTGAACCCGGTGCCCACCCGACCGATGTAGCGCAGGCCGCCGGCTTCAGGGAGCCCGAGCAGCAGCGCGCCGATCGTGCCGGCGCGGCTGCCCGACCCCGCCCGCCAACCCCCCACGATGACTTCCTGGGTACGGACGTTCTTGATCTTTATCCAGTCCGGCGAGCGGCGTCCCGGGAGGTAGAGCGAGGTCAGCCGCTTGGCCACCACACCCTCGAGCTCCTGCTCCTTGCTGACCTGCACGGCCTCGGCACCCGACCCGTCGAACGCGGGCGGCGTCTCCCATCCCGGACCGCCCAGCTCAAGCCCCTCCAGCAACTCGCGGCGTTCGCTGTAGGGAGTTCGAAGCAGTGAATGCCCATCCAGATGCAGCACGTCGAAGATCAGCAGCACGGCGGGATCGCTGCGCGCCAGAGCGGCGGCGGCACCGGCATTGGACACATGCATCCGCTTTTGCAGCCGCCCGAAGCTCGGCTTGCCCTGCCGGTCGAAGGTGACGATCTCCCCGTCGAGAAACGCCTGCCGCCCGGCCAGCTGCCCGCCGAGTCCAGCCAGCTCCGGATAGGCGACCGTCATGTCGAGGTTGTTGCGGGACTTCAGCCCCACCTTGCCGCCGGCCACCCGCACCATCGCGCGGACGCCGTCCCACTTCATCTCATACGAGAACTGCTCTTGCAGCCGCTCGGCCGGCAGCTCGCCCAACGTCGCCAGCATCGGCTCAACGTGATCGGGCAATGCTTCCCGGGGCGCTTCCCGGGCGCTTCCCGGGCGCTTCCCGTGGCTCGTCGCTCATCAGGATTGAGCGTAGCGGGCCGCCCCGGCGATGGCGCACTTGACCGGCACGTCGCCAACATGCTTGGAGACGGCCACGTCGGTGGCACCCGAGGACTGCCCCGGGTCGAGAGCGGTGACGATGGCGGTCCCGGTGTCGTACTGGGTGAGCCCATCAGGGCTCTCGAACGTGATCTTCACGGCGTAGGTCGAAGAGACCGATGTGTGGTTGATGACGTCGACAACGCCCTTCAGCCGACCGCTGGACACGGTGCACGTCCGGATCGTCACATCCTGCGGCCGCTGGTCGTAAACCGGGCTGGAACCGGAGTCACTGCTGCCACCTTGGGTCGCCTCGAAGACCGCGAAGGCACCGCCGACGAGGATGACAACCAGCGCCGGCCACAGCCAGGGCGAGGTCCGGGGCTTGGGCTGGGACTCGCGTGGCGAAGTGTCCGTCTCGCCCATGCGGCCGATCGTCGCACAGCTAACTGATAACTAGCTGACCCGAGATTCGCGGACGGCACGCCAGCCGATACTTCGCATCGGCACGTCGACGACGTCAAGTCCGCGAGTGTCGGGATGCTCCGAGAGCAGCAGGCTGGCGCGCTGCCGTGACCGTCGGCGCTCGTGCGGAGTCGCCGTAATCACCTGGCTGAACGTCTCCAGCAGATTGAGCAGATCCACCACCGGCATGGGCGCGATCCAGGTCACCTCGCGTCGTTCCGGGTCGGTGAACGGGGATCCGGCAGGAAGCGTCAACCGGTCGCGAGCCAGCCGCTGCCGCTCGGACGGTGCCACTGCCCGGGTCCGCAGGCTCGCAACCCATTCGACCCGGGTATCCATGCCATTGCGCAGCACGCACAGGGATCCACCGTCGCGCAGCACACGGGCGATCTCCGGTACGGCGCGCTCGGGGTCGAACCAATGCCACGCCGAAGCTGCGAAAAGGGCATCGGCGCAGGCATCAGGAAGCGGAATGGCCTCCGCCGTACCAGCGACGACGACGGCCGCGGGCGCGGCGGCGATCAGCACCTCACGCATCCCGGGATCGGGTTCCACCGCCGTAACCGAAACGGCGCGCTGAACGAGCAACTCCGTCAGCGCACCGGTGCCTGCCGCCAGGTCGACCACGTCGCGTGCGGTGGCCGGCAACAGCCAGTCGAGCAACTTCCGCGGAGTACGCGGCCGGTAACGGTGGTAGTCGACCGCGATGCTGCCGAACGAGAGTGCGCGAGTGCTATCGGGCCGACCATCAGCCGGCGCATCTGCACTGCTCAACGGACCTCCTTGATCTACGGCGAGCGGCCGCGGCGAACGCTCCGCACGACCCACGCTGCCAAAATAAGACGGAATGCCGATTTTGCGACGATGACGTTCAGGTGTGTTTGCGTGATCGGCAGACCCCGGGCAGCCGCTCCGGCGATGATTGCTCTCATGCCACGTACACCCGGACGTCCGTCCCGGCGCGCCACGATTTTGACGACCACAGTGACGACGCTGACGGCGTTCGCACTCGCCGCAGGCCTGACTTCGCCGGCGAGCGCCTCCTCCGGTTACCCGTCAGGCGGATCCGCGTCCGCCGGCAAGGCACTGCAGACGGCCCTGAATGCGTTTGTCGCCCATCCGGACTCCTCCCCCGGCATCATCGTCGCCATCGGCAATGGCTCTGCTCTCACGGTCCGGACCGCCGGGGTCGGCGACGTCGCCACCAAGGCCAAGCTGAAGGCGACCGACCAGATGCGCATCGCCAGCGTGGCCAAGGCTTTCAGCGGCGCCGCGGCACTCTCACTGGTCGCCCAAGGCAAGCTGACTCTCAACGACACGATCGGCAAATGGCTGCCGTGCCTGCCCAAGCCGTGGCACGCGGTCACCCTGCGCGCCCTGCTGGGGCATACCAGTGGAATCACTGACTTCAGCGCCAATCCGAAGTTCGAAGAGGCTCTGCTCAAGTCGCTCCAGAACCCACCGCCGCACATTGCGTTGCTGAAGTACGCCGAGTCCAAACTCAAGGACGCCGGTACGTACCACTACTCGAACTCCGACAACATCATCGTTGCTCTCATGGTCGAAGCCGCCAGCCACCGCAGCTACGAGAGCGTGCTGGCCACCAATGTCTACGCACCGCTGCACCTCACGCAGACCAGCCTGCCCAACGGTTCGGCGCTGCCAGTTCCCTTTATCCACGGCTACTTCATCAAACCCCCGGCGGCTCCGGAGGACGTCAGCACGGTGTTCGCTGCGGGTTGGACCTGGGCTTCGGGCGGAGTGGTATCGACCCCGACCGATCTCGTGCACTTCATCCAGGGATACGCCCGTGGCGCCACCACGAACTCCAAGACCCGCGCGGCCCAGTTCACGTTCCGTCCCGGCTCCTCAGAGCCCCCAGGACCGGGGGTCAACTCGGCGGGCCTGGCCATCTTCCGCTACCAGACGAGCTGCGGCACGGTCTACGGGCACACCGGTAACACGGCGGGCTACACCCAGTTCATCGCCGCCACGGCCGACGGCAGGCACGCGGTAGCGGTGTCGGTGAATGCCCAGATCACGCCCAAGTCGAACCCGACGCGTTTCGTCGACCTGCGCCACATCTTCGAGCTGGCGGTGTGCGCCGCCCGCTGATCGCCTGGGCCATCCAGCTGGATCGCCACCATGTGAGCGACGTTTACCGCACTAGGTTCGTTGCATGGAGGACGACGAGATCGACTCGTTGGTCGACGAGGCGGTCGCCGGCAACTTTGCTTACCGGGCGGACGTGCTCACGTTCGCCGCGACCTGGCGCGCGGCCGACCAGGAGCGTTTCGACTACCTGCTGGATGCCGTCGCGGTCCGCGCCGGCGGCGGCGGCGACCCCGCGCTGGAGCTGCTGCTGGAGCTGATCCATCGCCTCCAATTGGCAGCGGGAGCGATCCGTTCGCGTATCTCGGACAGCACCCTCGCCGATGACGTCGCGCAGCAGACCCTGATCACCGTTGAGCGCAACATCCATTCCTACGGGGGGCTGGCGCACTTCCGCACCTGGCTCTACGCGGTCGCTCGCAATGAAGCACTGATGACGCTGCGCCGCCGGGTGCCCGCTCCCACAGCAGAACGGCCCGGCTACGAAGGGGTGCGTTTCACCTCCGTCGTCGCCAACCGGATGACGATCGCTGACGTCCTCGATTCCCTCCCGCCGCCCTACGGGGAAACGCTTCGGCTACAGCTCTTCGAGGATCTCGATTACGAGGCCATCGCCGTTCGCCTTGGGGTGCCGATCGGGACCGTGCGTTCGCGGCTGGCCAAGGGGAAAGAGCTGCTGCGGCAGCGGCTGCTGGAGGCCCCGCTCTAGCCCGCTAGCCGCCGGCGATTGGCGCAATTCATTTATCCTGCACGCGACAAATTCATGCTCCCAAGACGGTCGCGACACCGGCAGCAAATATTCTGCGGCTCCTCAGTAAAGAAGGACACGATCGCGGATTTACCGAAAATCGGCTTTTGCTCCTACAGAATGGTGAGGTGCCCGATGGACCAAGGCGTGCAGTCAGCCGCCGCGCCCTATTAGGCGGCGCTGGCGCGGTGGTCGTCGCGGGGGCGGCGGTCTCCTGGGCAGAGCTCAGCACGGGATCGGCGCCCCGCGTCACCCTTGCTGAGTGGATCGACACGCGCGGCAAGGCCTACCTCATCGGCCATCGGGGCTCCGGAGACGTCCGGCCCGAGCACTCGATGCAGGCCTACGAGGCGGCCTACCGATGGGGGGCCAAGGCCATCGAGATCAGCACCAGTTCCACCTCCGACGGGGTGCTGATCTGCATGCACGACCTGACGTACAACCGCACCACCAATGCCACCGGCGTCATCCACGACATGCCCTCCTCCGCCCTGCGCAAGATCGGCATCCGGATCCCGCAGCTCGGGCCTGCCTGGACCCGGGAGCCGCTGCCGAAAGTGCCGCTCCTGGAGGAGGCCCTCAAGCGGTTCGGAGGGCGCATGGTGCTGTGCATCGAACCCAAGCTCGACGCCGACTATGACGCCGTCATCACACTCGTCGAGAAATACCGGCTGACGGATTCTGTGATCATCAAATTATTCCACACCAGCAGCAATATTGCGAGAGCCCAGCGGGCCGGCTACCCCGTATTTGCCTATCTTGGTTCAAATGATGTATCAGTGAAATCTATTTCCGAACTGGCTGAACAATTGAATCGCAAGAAGGATTACCTGGTTCTTCCCAGCAGACGAAATTCCGAGGAGGAATACCTGCCGGCGCCGCTCGTCGAAGCCGCCGTGGACACCGGGTTGGCGGTGTGGGTCTTCCCGGTCCACCGGCGTTCGGAGGCGGCCAAGTACTTCTCGCAGGGGGTGTCCGGAGTGATCAGCTCGAGCGTCGGATACAGCCGCCACGTCACCGCCCCCGTGCATTCCGATGCGTGGGCGTCCGGCGCCATTGCCTCCGGGGAGATCACGAGAGATCCAGCCAATGACGCCTACCAGTTGGGTTGGCCCGGCGGCGGGGTGCTGTCATTGGCCGCGAAAGACCGCCAGCACTTCGTCACCCTGGGCCAATTCGCACCTGTCCAGCACGCCGCGGGCAGTTACCAGATCGCCTTCGACGCGCGCTGGGATTCCTTGCCGGCGGATCCCGGAGCAGGCGTGTCACTTGCGCTGGGCCATGCTGATGACCGCTACTACGAGCAGGGCTTGGGTAGCAGCACCGGTTATCACGCCGATTTACGCGCCGACGGCTCGCTGAACCTCTATCGGCACCTGGCCGGATCGCACGCGGAGGCGGCGCTGACCAAGACCGTCATGACCCCGCCCGCGCGCGCCGGTGAGTGGATGAGCTTTCGGCTCGCCATCACGCCGACCACGCTGACCTGGCAACGACTCGACCACGGCGCGCAGGCATCGGTCAGCGCGGTCGATGCGCAATTTCGCGGCGGCTACTTCCACCTCGGCCGCACGTCGCCGGACGGCGCGCTCAGCCTCCGGCGCCTGCGGCTGAGTTGAGCGCCTGAATCGGCGCACACTTCCTGTCGTGTCACTGACCGGATGGCCCTTCCTGACCGGGTTGCTCGTCATCACAGTCGTCGCGATGGCCGGCGTCTATGTGACGTGGACGCGATGGCCCCGGCCGGTGGCCTTTCCGCTGCGGATACTGAGCCTGCTCTTGATGATGGTGCTGGGAGCAAGCCTCGGAGGCGACCTGCTCAACCGCAGCTATGGCTTCTACTCCACGTTCGGCGACCTGGTGGGCAGGCCGCCGAGTGCCCACGCCTTCGCCGCGCTCGACCCGCCGCGCACCGCCGCCCGAGTGCACATCGTCGACCCGAACTGGCTCGAGCGAGCCAAGCGTGCAGCAAAGCTCGGCGAGGGCACGCTGCTGAAGGTCATCTTCCCGGGCGACCGCAGCGGCATCAGCCGCGAAGGCGAGATCTATCTCCCGGCCGCGTACTTCACCGAAGGGAGCGACCGTTACTTCGCCGCCATCGAGCTCTTCCACGGCTTTCCGGGCCGTCCTCATGACTTCATGAATCTCGATGTGGCAAAGCAGCTCGACACTGAGATCAGAGCCGGCCGGATCCCTCCCCTGGTGGCCGTCATCCCGCATACGTACGACACCGCAAGCACCGAATGCGTCGATGGCATCGACGGCGAACACGACGCGACCTATCTGGCGGAGGATGTCTACGACGACGTCATCAACACCTTTCGGGTGCAGGCCGGGCGCACCTGGGCGACACTCGGAATTTCCACCGGGGGATTCTGCGCGGTGAACCTGGCACTGCACCATCCGGAGCGCTACGCGGCCGCCGCCAGCCTGTCGGGCTACTTCACAGCAGGGGAGGACCCTGGCACCGGACGCCTCTACGGCGGTCACGGCAAGTTCAGTCGCGACGCGAATTCGCCCCTGTGGTGGGTGACGCATCGCAGCCCGGTCGCGCCTCCCATCTACCTGTTCGCTTCCGCCGGCGACCCCGATGCGGTGCGTGAGGCACAGATCATGGCGGCGGCCCTGGCCAAGCACGCCCGCGGTCTGCCGACCGATTACGACGAGCTGCCTTCCGGAGGCCACAATTGGGGGGTCTGGTCAGTCGCCTTCTCCCCCGCCGTGGACTGGATCGCCCAATACCTGCCGGCACCTCTCACGCCGGCCAAGGTGCTGCCACCCGGCACCCCCGACTGACAGCCGCCTTGTCGGGTCGCCCGCACTCAGCGCGCGGTAGCGCGGCTCAGCTCCCGGTAAAGACCGGTGGCCGCTTCTCGGAGAAGGCCTTCATGCCCTCCTTGGCGTCATCGCTACGCGTCACTTTCGCGGCGTGACG
Source organism: uncultured Actinomycetota bacterium (assembly GCA_963839015.1). Classification (GTDB taxonomy): domain Bacteria; phylum Actinomycetota; class Actinomycetes; order Frankiales; family Frankiaceae; genus DATAZK01. The sequence goes on from CAWITL010000010.1 coordinate 713,156, forward strand.
ACCTTCGATCGGCTGAGCCTCCTCCTCGGGCAGCCACCCGGTTTCGATCGCCGACGCCTTCGTCTCAGCGACGGAAAGCGGGCCGTTCGCGGCGATCTGGTCAGCGATCTCCTGGGCCTTGGCAAGCCCCTCACCCGTTGGCACCACGTGCGTCACCAATCCCCAACGCAATGCCTCCTGCGCATCGAGAATGCGCCCGGTCAGCAGCATCTCCATGGCCACGGCGTACGGAATCTGACGCTTGAGACGCATTGTTGAACCGGCGCCCGCAATCAAGCCTCGGCGGGCCTCGGGCACTCCGAAACGGGCCTGCTCCTCGGCGACCCGGATATCCGTCTGCTGGAGCATCTCGCAGCCACCGCCCATGCAATCGCCGTTGACCGCGGCAATAAGCGGCGTTCGCAGCCAGCTGGTGAGCAACAGTCCGCGGGCGATGAGCGACGGATTGGCCGCCACCCGCTTTTCGTTGTCGGTGGGCTCCGTCGGGCGATTGCCTCCCATCCAGCCGGACTGCAGATCACCGCCCACGCAATACGCGCCCGGCGCGCCCGTCAGGATCACCGACCGGATCGTGTCGTCCGCATCGACGGCATCCCACGCATCCGCAAGCCGCACCAGCATGTCCAGCGACAGCGCGTTGCGCCGCTGCGGGCGATTCATGGTCAGCACGACCGTGGGGCCCAGCCGGTCGAACAGCAGGCTCGTCTCGTCTGTCATCTCAGGTCTCCTCAGGTTGAGCAGTTCCTATCAGGCGATCCCGCTATCTCGCAGGACCTGTAGGGAGTCCACCCGGTCACGTTCGATATGGGTATAGGCCACCGACTCCGCAAGCCGTTCGTTTCCTGCGCAAATCGCGGCATACAGCTCCTCGTGGCCGTGCAGGGCGTCGACCACGTCAAGCTCGGAGGTCAGATAGAAGAGCCACATCATGCGCCCTGAGACAGCCCGCATCAGCGAGCACATCAGAGCGTTGCCGGTCAGGGCCACGACCGCTTCGTGGAATTCAGTGCTCTCCCGGGCGATGCGGTAGGCGTCGGCTGAAGCGACACCATCCTGGGAACGGGCCAACCGCGCCGCCAGCCCTTGGGCGGACGCACCCTCGGCGACCTGGCGGGCGGCGTAACGGGCGGCGCCGGCCTCCAGACACAGCCGGAGGTCGAAGAGGTCGTCGGCGGCCCGGATCGTCCAGGTGGTGACCGCGGCGCTGCGCCGGGGCAGCGTGACGACGAACCCGTCAATCTCCAGCAGCGGCACCGCTTCGCGCAGTGGTACGCGAGAGACCTCGAGCTCCCGCGCCAGCCGTTGTTCGGCCAGCCTGGCCCCTTGGGGATAGCGACCGCGGATGATCCCTTCCCGCAGCGTCGCGTAGATCTGTTTCGGCAGCGATTCCGCCCGCCCGCCCAGGGTCACCGCAGCGCCGGGGCGGGCTGCATTTCGGTCCAGGCCTGGTGGATACGGGCCGGAACCGTGAACCACACGTCTTCGCGCGCTTCGGCCATGTGACGCAACGCGGATGTCAGCGCGCGGAGCCGAAACGGTGCCCCGGAAATGAAGGAGTGCGTCACCAGCCCCATGACCAATGGCTGTTCGTCCGCGGCAGCCAGCAGCTCATCGAACTCGTCGATGACCATGTCGGCGAAGTCCCGCGCCGAAGTCAGCCGGCCGACCATGGTCGAGCTGTCGTTCAGCTCGAGCGGATACGGCAGCGTGAGCAAGGGCGAGGATGACGTAGCCAGCCACACCGGCTGATCGTCGAGGCGCAGGTCGAGCAGATACTTGTATCCGGCGCCGGCCAGGACGTCGACGGTGCTGTCGGTATGGGTCAACCATGGACTCGACCAGCCGCCGGGAGCCGAGCCCTCCTCCTGCCTGATGCGACCCGCCACCTCGCCCACGTAGTCGCTCTCTTCCGCCGCCGTTCTGCCGGCGAGCGTGTCGGAATTGCTGATCCCGTGCGCCACAATTTCCGCGCCTGCCTGTCGGGCGGCTGCCACGACGTCCGGAGCGGTGTCGTACACCAACGTGTTCAGCAGGAGGGTGGCCGGCATCTGCATACGGGTGAGCCGCTCGAGCAACCGGAAAGCGCCGACCCGGTTGCCGTAGTCGCGCCAGCTGGCGTTGACGGCATCCGGCGCGGGCACTCCCGGCAGGATGTCTTCGGTCAGGCCACCGCCTGGGCGGTAATCCTCAACACCGATCGCGATATAGACGGCAAGTTTGCGTCCGTTCGGCCAGCGTCCATCCGGGCGGTTGATGATCGGCGAATACGCGTATCGGGCGTTCATCGGCTGCTGACCCATCTGTTCATGCCGACGTCGGTGGACGCGGCGCGGCGGACGATGTAGTCGTAGGCACCGCGAAGGGCGAGCGCCTTCTCGGTCGCTCGTGCCCGGGCCGGCGCGCGGGCGGCAAAGAGCTCCCTGGCTTCCGCGAGCAACGCCGGCTCGTCGACGGAAATGACCCGCTGGCTACGAGCGACGATCCGGCCGTCGACCATGGTCAGGACGACGTCGCCGCCGGATTCGCAGTAGACCAGCTGTCCCGCGATGTCGTTGCGCGGCGTGAAAGCCGCGGAATTCAGGTCAAGGAGGATCAGGTCGGCGAGGCTACCGGGGGCGATCTTTCCGAGTTCGGCAGATCGCATCATCGCGGCGGCGCCGCCGGACCAGAGGCAGTCCAGCACCTCCAGGGCCGTGGGCCAGCGGTTGCTGTCCTCGCCGGTGATGGTGTGGATGAGACCGGCCATCTTCACGACGCCCCACATGTTGACGCTGTCATCGCAGATGGCCTCGTCCACACCGAGCGCGATGGTGATGTCGCGGTCTCGCATCCGCCGGAACGGCATGACTCCGCTGCCGAGCCGCAGATTGCTGACCGGGTTGTGCGCGACGATCGCCCCGGAGCTGGCGATCAGGTCGAGGTCGTCATCATCCACCCAGACGGCATGGATGACGTTCATCCGCGGGCTGAGCAGGCCGAGGTCTGCGGTGTAGCGCACGAGCGAGCGGCCCGCGAAACGCGGCTGCTCGCGAGAAAGCGTGCGTTGCACACGCGTCTCCAGCATGTGCGCGTAAATCGGCATGCCATGAGCCGCGCTGATGGCGTCGAGCGCCTGGAAATACTCGACACTGACCCGCTGCGGCGCCGACACCGAAACGGCGGCTTGGAGGCGGCCTCCAGCGCCGCCGTGCCATCGCGAGATCAGATGCTCGTAAGCCGCGAGCAGTCCGTCCATGGGCATCGGGGCGGGAGCATCGAACGCGTAGCCGGGCGGTGCAAAGGCGCTGGCTCCAGCGAGAAAGGGAAGCTTGTCCGACTCGGGCAGATCGGGCTGATCCAGTGCCACGGTGGCGCGTATCCCGCTGTCGGCGTAGGCCGACATGACGGCGTCGATGATGTCCGGCTCGGGGTAGGGCATCAGAAACGCGTCGTCCTGTACGGAGGTCGTGCCGGTGCGCAGCATCTCCAACGCGCCGAGCATGGTGCGCAGATATGCCTCCCGCGGGGACGGTCGCAGTTCGGCATCGCCGGGTGATTCGTCAAGCATGAAGAGCTCGAGCGGCAAGCTGGGAAACGAGCCTTTGAGGTGGTTGGCCGGAGAGTGAAAGTGGGCGTTGATGAGCCCCGGCAGCAGCAGCTGATGCCCGCCGCCCTCGACGATCTCGGCCGGCCCGAGCGCATCCGGCGGTGCGTTCTCGGCGGCATTGCTTACCGGGTCTCCCACGGCGTCGCCCACGCTGTGGACGGAGTTGCCGCGCACGAACACATCGGTCGGTCCGCGAAACCCGGCTGCGGCCTGCACGTCATACACGAGCACGTCGCGAAAGAGCGTGTCGGTCATGAGGGCCGGCCGGGGCTAGGGTGGCGGCGCTCCGGACGGGCCCGGGTGTTGACCCGAGACGTCGCCAAGCCCTGGGCGAGCAGTCCTTCCGCCATGGCGACGCCGGCAGCGACCCCCTCGATGACCGGGACGCCGAGCGCGTCGTGTAGCGGCTCGACGAGGTCCGCCAGGCCCGAACACCCCAGGATCAGGGCTTCGGCATCATCGCGCGCCAGCGCCTGGCGACCCTCGTCGATGAAGAGTTCCAGCAGTTGCCCCGATCCGGTATGCACTTGCGACACGGGGACGTCGACGGCGCGCACAACGCAGCGATGACCGAGTCCGAGGGAGCGGACGACCCGATCAGACTGCTCCAGCGTCCGGCGCGGCATCGTGACGATAGTGAAGCGGTGGGCAATCAGAGCCGCGGTGAAGAGCGCTGCTTCGGTCATCCCGACCACCGGGCCGGCGGCGATCTCTTGCGCGGCAGGCAGCCCGGTGTCGCCAAAGCATGCGATGACGTAAGCATCGATACCTGCTGACACTGCTGACTCGGCTGACTCGGCTGACTCGGCTGCCTCGACGAGCTCTGCGACCGCCGCCGCACCCCACACCTCGTCCAGATGACTTTCGATGCTGTGGGTTCCCCAGCCGGCAGTCGCTCCCAGCAGCACGGTTTCGGGCTGTGCAACGCGCTGCGCCGCCGCGACCACCAACGCTGTCATCGCCGCCGTGGTATTCGGGTTGACGATCATGATCCGTGTCACCCGATAACGGTATACAGTTCTGCGTTTCAGCCGCGTCAATTCGAGCTTTCGATGGCTTGAACACCAGGAAGGTATACAGGCTGGTGTTTGACGCCGAAACGCACGCGCCACCCGTTGGACTAGAGGTGCAGGCAGGTATGCCACCGGAGCTCGCTGCGACCGAGGCAACGACTCCTATGCCGGCAACATCAGCCCCACCCGGACCATCTGCACCTGGGGCGTCCGGCCGCCGGCGCTGGCTCCGACGGGTCCTGTACGGACTGCTGGCACTCCTCCTGGTGCTGGCGGCCGGTTTCGGCCTCGGATGGGTCCTCACCCCAGGCGTTGGTGACGCCGAGGCTCGGACCCACGCCATCGTCAGGGACAACCACGCGATCAGCGACCAGGGCAATCCGCCCACCAGGGTGAGCGAGGCCCTGATCGCCACCGAAGACAGCCGCTTCTACTCCCATCACGGACTTGACCCCCAAAGCCTGGCCCGCGGGATCGTCAGTCTGGCGAGCACCGGCAAGATTCAGGGGGCCACGCTCGACGCCCAGCTGGCCAAGCTGCTCTACTCAGGCGGCCACACCGGGGTCTGGGAGACGTCCCAGGAAGCGATCCTGGCCATCAAGCTCGACACCACGTACTCCAAGCGCCAGATCCTCTCGATGTACCTGGACGCGGCGTATTTCGGGCATGGCGCCTACGGCGTGGAGACCGCGGCGCGCACCTATTTCGGCCTGCCGGCCGAGCAGCTCTCCTGGGGGCAGGCCACCCTGCTGGCAGGTCTGGTCAATGCACCGACGGCCTATGACCCGACCGCACATCTGACGCTTGCCCGCGAGCGTCAGCAGCACGTGCTCGACCGCCTCGTCGCGACGCACAAGATGACGCGACAGCAGGCGGATGCGGTCTACGCCGAACCCCTCGATCCCGCGATCCCCTTCGGCGGATGAGCCGGGACGACGCGGTCAGCGCACCGCGAACAGGACCACGCAGGCGGCGCCGGCGATGAGGCAGTACACCCCGAACGGACGAAGCGAACCGTTCGCGAAGTAGCGGGTCAAGAACCGCACTGACAGGTAAGCGCCGACACCCGACAGCACTGAACCAAAAATCACCTGCGGCCGGATCCCGTCGCCGAGGGGTCCGGTGAGGTCACCGAGCTTGAGCGCCCCGGCAGCCAGGATCACAGGCGTGGCCAGCAGGAAGGAGAAGCGCGCAGCGTCTTCACGTGACAGCCCACGCAGCATGCCCGTCACCATCGCCACGCCTGAGCGGGAGATCCCAGGAGCCAGCGCGAAGATCTGGGTGGCGCCGATCAGTGTCGATTGGATGAGCGGCAGTTTCGCGATTCTCTTGTCGGACTCGGGACCCGTTTGGCGCTCATCGACGTAGCCGGTATTCAGGTGGGGATCGCGTCGCCGCAGCTGCTCCGCACCGAGCAGGATGAGTCCGTTGATCATGAGGAAGACGGCGGTGGCAGTGGGTTTTGCCAACGTCGTGCGAAACCAGTGTTCGGCGAGCAAACCCACCAGGCCGACCGGAATCGTCGCAATGATGAGCAGCCATGCCAGTCGCTGGTCCGTGCTCTTGACCTCCCGGTCTCGGATGCTGGTGAGCAGCCCGGTGATGATGCGTAACCAGTCCCGCCAGAAATAGATGATCAACGCGATCGCAGTGGCGACGTGAAGCCCGACGATGAAAGCCAGATACGGCGATTCGGGCGTCGTGACATCGAGATGCTTCGACCACGAACCGCCGATCACCGCCGGCAGCAGCACGCTGTGGCCCAGGCTGGAAACCGGAAAGAGCTCAGCCACTCCTTGCATAGCGCCGATGACCCCGGCCTCTAAAAAGCTGAGATGGCTCGACATGGAAGGCGGCTCCCGAGTAGTGGTTGGCGCTGTCGGTGCAAGGCACGTATCGACCTGATCAGCCGCGCGAGCACAACTCAGCCGGCAAACCTGCTGAGCGGATCCGCGCACGACTACTACGCGTAATAGTACTACTGTCGATAGTAGCTACGGTGGAGGCCCGACTGCCGTTCGGGACGCGCTATCCCCGCGGCCACACCGGCTCGCGCTTCTGCACGAACGCCGCCATCCCTTCGCGCATCTCAGCGGAGCGAACCGCGGTCCGGAACAGATCCACGTCAGCCTGTGGCAGCCGGCGGTTGAGGTCGCGCTTCACGGCAGTACGCGCAGCCGGCCCGGTGGTGGCGATGCGGGCGATGAGCTCGTTCACATGTGCGTCGAGATCCTCATGCGGCACGACCGCACCCACCAAGCCCATTGCCCCGGCTTCCTCCGCGGACAGCTCGGCCGCGGTGAAAAGCAGGTACCGCGCCCGTGCCAGGCCGACCATTTCGGCCAGTCGCGCCGAAAGGAACGGGTCGGGTATGCCCCGCAGCAGCTCCGGTGCCCGAAAGCGGGCCCGATCGGAAGCAACACTCACGTCGCAGTGCAGGGTGAGCACCAGCCCGCCGGCGTGAGCCAACCCGTTGATCTTCGCGATCCACAGCTTGGAGCAGCGCTCGATGTGGCGGAACGGGAATTGGTCCGTCGGGATCCCATTCCTGGGCGAGTCCCTCCAGATCCTCGGCGCGTCCCGCCATGTCGCCGCCGGCGCCGAACCATTTGTCGGTGCCGGTGATGCAGACGGCATCCAACTCGGGCTGTTCGTCAGCCCAGACCGCTGCCCGCTTGATGCCGCGGTACATGTCCTGCGTGAACGCGTTGCGTCGCTCGACGCGGTCGATCTGCAGGTGCAGCACCCGTCCTTCGAGGCGCGCATGAACGTAGCGGGTGCCCAGATCGGGCGCTGCCGGTTCGCTCACGCGAGACCGTAAACCCGGGCAGCGTTGCCGTGCAGCACCTTCTCCAGCAGGTCATCTCCCAGACCGCTCAGCGCCCGGGTCGCATAGTCGCGCGGGCGCTGCGCAGGTGTGCGGGGCCCCGGGTGCTGGCAGGTCGGGTGGGGGTAGTCGGTCTCGTACAGGATGTTGTCGGGGAAGCGGTTGATGGCTTCGATGGCCGAGGCCTCCTCAAACCAGAAGCAGCCGTAGATCTGGCGGGCAAAGTACTCGCTGGGCAGCAGGTCGTACTCGGGGTGCTCATCAAGGACTCCCCCGTTTCGCCACTGCCAGTCGCAGGTCTCCAACATGCCCGGAATCCAGCCGACGCCCGATTCCACGGAGACCAGATTCAGATCGGGGAAGCGGTGACACACACCGCCGAAGATCAGGTCGACCACGCTGCGGATGTTGTCCAGGAAGATCAACGACGAGACCTTGGCGAAGTTGGTCATCCACCCCATTCCGGCGGTGTCCTCGAACTGGGTGCCCATCGAACCGCCGCCGACGTGGAAGCTGACCGAGACCCCGGCCTCCTGCGCGGCCGCCCACACCGGATCCCAGTGCTGGTGGGCCAGCGGCGGTTGGCCGTAATCCTGCGGCTGGTTGCAGAAGTTGACCGCGCGGTGGCCGTTGGCGATGCAGCGCTGCAGCTCAGCGACCGCGAGATCGACGTCCCAGAACGGCAGCGCGGTGATGGCCACCAGCCGGTCGGGTGCCACGCTGCACCAGTCGGTCAGGAAGTCGTTGTAGGCCTGGACGCACTTGAGTACGAGATCGCGATCTCCGAGCCGCAGGAAGTATCCGTTACCGAACCCGCCGACGTTCGGATACAGCACCTGCGCATCGATGCCCTGCTCGTCCAGAAAAGCCACCCGGGCAGCGCTGTCGTACATGGCGGGCGCGATCTCGTCATACGTCGCCGGCACCGAGGCGGGCAGCACGCCGTCGTAGCCGGCCATCGAATAGAAGCCGGGTGCGCCGATGTAATTGCCGTCGGCGATCCACACATCGCGCCCGTCACGGCGTTCAACGTGCGGCACCTTGTCGTGCATGGCCGCCGGCATCCTGGCCGTCCAGATGTCGGGTGGCTCAGTCAGATGGGTGTCGACGTCGATCACGCGGAAGCGGTCGAAAAGATCAGGCATGCCAGAACGGTAGCCCCGGCAGCACGAGCCTCGTCGGGCGACTCAGCCGAGCCGGGCGACCGCGAGGTGCAGACCGTGATTGCGAAGCCGCCGGACCAGCCGATCACCCATCGCGGCGGCCGGCGTGAGCACCCCGGGAGCGGAGCGCAGGTCGCCCGAGGCCAGGCAGAGCGCGCTCTCGCCGAACATGATCGTGGTGGCCGTATACCCGGGATCTCCCTGCGCCTCGATCGCAGCGACGTAGCGAGCACCCGTCGTCGTCCGGGTGTGGATCTCCATACGGAACTTGCCCGCCCGCCGCACCTCATCCGACGGTCCGCTGCCCGGCTTGGGCAAGAACCTGTCCAGCAGGGCCCGGCGTCGGCTTTCGCGTCAGAGCCGGCTTCCAGCGCGATCACGCCGGCCGAGACCGCGCCGGCCACCAACGGCGCGGCGACAGATGTCGCCGACACCCATCACCTCGCGGTAACGAAACCCCGGGCCGTAGGAATGGCCCGATAACGCATTGCTACGCCGCACGATTCGCGCGTTGTAAGGACCCGTCATGAACGGCGCGACCCACCGCCCAAGCACGTCGTCACGCCGGGGCAGGCGGCTGTCGATCTCCGGTCCTGGAGCCGGATCCTTGGCCCGGTCCGGACTCAACACGTAAGGGTCGGCGAGGGATTGCCGCAGGGTCGGGTCGGCGTGGACGAGATCGACTTCGGCGCGCAACGAATCGGCCGATCCACCGCTCATCCCGGCGCGCAAGGAGATCAACACGCCGGTGGTCTCCTCGAGAGTTCCTTCGCCCATCCAATGGCGCCTGCTCGTGGAGCAGGAGCACTCCGAGGTCTGACGGGATCGACTCGAATCCGGCGGACAGCACGATCCGAGCACCCGTCTGAGCGGCCCGGCTGTGCGCGGCCTGCGCAGCTGCCCGGGCGAAGGAGAGCTCCCCGTTCAGGTCGGCGTAGGACGTGCCGGCCTCCGCGCAGGCGAGCACCAGCGGCAGGCCGTAGCTGCGAATAGGGCCCCACCGTCGTCGCCACGACGTTCGTCAGCTCGGCCATGGCGGCCAGCGAGCCGGGGTCAGCGGCGTCGGACAGGATGACCGGCCATTGCACGCCGAGCTCGTCGCGCAAGCCGAGCAGCCGGTCCTTGGAGCGGCCCGAGAGCGCTACCCGCGCCCCTGCGCCGTACTGCGCGAGATGGTGGGCGACGAGGCGCCCCACGAAACCGGTCGCACCGTGCAGGACGACGTCGAAGTCGCGGGTCGGCATATGGCCAAGACTCGCATGAGCATGTGCCGCGGCTGCAGGACGGCCCTAACTCTGGGCAGCTGTCAGCTCGGCCAGCGGCGGGATGCTCGAACCGTGGGCAAAGACGTTGTCGGGATCCCAGGCCTGCTTCAGCGCGGCGAGCTTGAGGTACTTGTCCTCGCCGAAGACCCACCGCACCCGGCTCGGACCCGCGTCGCTGTCGAGGTTCAGATAGTTACCCGTCACGGCGTGGGGCGCGGCCTTGGCGTTGAGGTCACGCGCCCAATTGCGGTTGACCTCGTCGTCCGCCGGATCACTCCACATCGCCAGTGGGTGAAAAAGCCAATTCGCGTCACGGCGGGGGAAGGCGGTCGCGTCTTCATCCACCGCCTGGGCGGCCTCCCCCATGTGCGCCACGATGACGGTCGACATCAGCGATGGCTTCGTGGCCGTTGCTTCGATGAGATGCCCGACGAGCTCAGTGGGGAGGTCGCCGGTGTAGCTGACTGACCAATGGTTGCGAAAGCCCGGCTGGTTGCCGTCGTCAACCATGGACTGCAGCGCCAGATAAGGCATCGGCTGGACCAGATCGACCAGCGGTGGCCCGAATTCTCGTAACGGCCGCAGGGCGCGCTCACCGGCCTCGAGGTCGGCATCAAACCAGGCCGCGACCACGAGGACCACCGGCGCCCCAACGGCTTCCTCGGGTACACCCGGCACCGGCGGCGCCGAGGCGAAGGTCAGCGCGCCCCCGAACGTGCCGGGATTACGCGCGACGAAGTCGGCGAAGAACGGGACCAGTTCGCCGGCGCGATCCAGGGGATGGACCAGAACGCCGCCTTGGAAAAGCGGCCCGACCGGATGGAGCCGGTAGCTGAAGGAGGTGACGACGCCGAGATTGCCACCGCCTCCGCGCAGGCCCCAGAGCAGATCCTCGTTCTGCGTCTCGCTCGCGATGACAATGCGCCCGTCGGCGGTGACGACTTCTGCCGACACCAGGTTGTCGCAGCTCAGCCCGTGCTTGGGTGACAGCCAGCCCTGACCGCCGCCTAGCGTGAGGCCGCCGATACCTGGTGTGGGTCACCCGGCCACCGGGCGTGGCCAGCAGGTGCTCCTGAGTGGCGGAATCGACATCAAGCCAGGTAGCGCCGCCGCCCGCCGTCGCGATCCGGGCTTGCGGATCGACCGACACCTGTCGCATGCCGGCGAGATCGATGACCACCCCGTCGCACAGCGCGGTGCCCGCGACGCCGTGTCCGCCGCCTTTCACCGAGACGCTCAGGCCGGCTTCTCTGGCGATGCGCAGCGCTGCCGCGACATCGGCTGGACGACTCCCGCGACCACCGCTGCCGGTCGGACATCGATCATCGCGTTGAACAGCGAGCGGGCCGCGTCGTATTCGGCGTCGCCAGGAGCCGAAAACGGGTCCCGCCACTGACGCGCGCGAGCGTGGACAATAGTGAGCCGGCCATGAAATTCCCCCAAGATCATTTCGGTTGGAGGCAACCTAAACCCTGGGCAGGTCGCCTGTCACCACTCAAAGCGGACGCATGCGAGGTCATTTGCCGGAAACCGGAACGTAGTTGTCAGGGTTGCAGTTGTAGAGGCCGCGGTTGGGCTGGGTGGCCTTCTTGTCATAGACGAAGCCGTCGGGGGTCAGCCGGACCAGCAGGAAGCAGTCAGAGGCATTCTGCTTGCCGGGCACCGTCGGAGTGCGGCGGAAAGAGGCCTCCGGCGTCCCAGTCGGCATGGCGCGGCTTTGGCCAGGACGCATTCCTGGGTCAGATCGGCGCCGCATTCAGTCGCCGACTTTGCCCACAGGGTCCAAGCGCTGATCGCCAGCCCGTTGAAAGAGGTGTATTTCGGGTGCGCGACGCCGGCAGTCATGATGCTGCGGATCTGCTGCAGCACCGGGTATTGACCGACCAGCTCCGCCGGGAGCGCGTCGAGTGCGACATAGGAAGGGGGAAACTTCTCCGCTCTTGGCCGCCGCGACCGACTTCGGGTCATAGAACTGGAAACTCCACAGCACGAACGACGGCTTCCAACCGACGTCGCTCATGGCGACCACCTCGGGAGCGGGGTCGACCGAGACGGTCTCGAGGTAGGCCTTCGCACCCGCGAGCTTCATCTGCTGCATGTAGACGCGGAAATTGGTCACCGAGGGCGGCTTCTCCTGCACCAGGCTGACCTTGTAGCCCAGTGATTCGTAGGCCTGCTGGGCGAACTGGCCCTGCGGACTCAGCGAGGCGACGTTGCTGCTTCCGATCCCCAGACCCTGCTGTGCCGCCGGGTACTCCTTCGCCAGCGCCCGCAGCGGACCTATCGCCGTATTCGGTGGGCGAATTGCCGGTCGACTGCACCTGAAGGCCGGCGTCCGCCGCCTCCGGCGAGATCGACACCGCCGGAATCTCGCCCAGCTTGCAGGCCAGCCGAGGCTTGACGTCGACGGCGTCGAAAGCATTGCCATTGCCGACCAGCATGAAGTCGCGTTGGCAGGCATTGATGACCGCTTGACGCCCCGTTGAAAAGCTTGGCGTCGTACTTGTCGAGCACGATCTTGCGCCCGTTGATGCCGCCGGCGGCGTTGCACCACTTGGTGAACGCGACCCCGACGTCGAAGTACTCCTGCTCGAGGCCCGGCGTGAGCGCAGCCCCCGGATCACCGATCGTGCCGACGCGGATGGTCTTGTCGGTCACTCCTCGCACGCCTGACCCGGGCGCATCGGAACTCTTGCCGGGACCGCAGATCCGGCCCAGATCTCCGAAGACCCCTCGGCGTGCGCGGGCCGCCGAGCTTGGGGCCGCCGCCGGACGTGGAAGCTCCAGAGCGAGCGCAGCCGCTGACCGCCATCACCAGCACCACGACCGACGCCAGGACCGCCGCTCGCGCGGAACGGGCATATGTGTCCTGAGTCACGTCGGTGAGGATAGAGCGCCGAACCGTCGAGCGGGTCCGGCGTCGGCTGTTCGGCCCACAAGTCGGTGGGTATACCTGCCGATGGCATCATCTGGACCGCTTCGGCGGGGTGGGCGGCGGCGGCTTGTTTCCCAGGTTGGTCTCAGCCAGGACAAAGGAACCGTGATGTTTCGCGGCGTTTCGTAGGTAACCAGCGCATCCGGTAACGGGTGGGCGAGACGATGCGAACGGGATGGTCACGATGTCCGACGAACAATGGCGACGGCAGCCTGAGTATGGAGCGACCCCGCCTCCGCCGGGTCTGCCCTACCAGCAACCATGGCCGCCCGCGCCGGGCTGGTGGACCGCGCCTCCGCAGTACCAGGCCTATCCTCCTCCGCCGCCGCGCAACAACCGTCGGCGCACGGTCGGCATCGCGGCAGCCATCGCCGCCGTCGTGCTCGCCGCCGGCGTCTCCGTCGTCGCCTTCGACGGCACACACGGCTCCCGCGACCAGGTCTCCGCGTTCTCACCCAACGGCCTGAGCAACCCGTACTCGCGGCGGCTCCGGCCAGACGCAGACCCCCCAGTTCCAGACCCCCCAGACCCAGACGCCTCAGTTCGGCGGCGGCTCGCAGACCCGCAGTCCGGTGACGGCTCGAGTGGGCTAGGAGGCCTCGGCGACGGAAGCGGCACGAGCCCCAGCACCGGCTTCGGCGGCTCGGGCAGCTCCGGCGACAGCGGCGGTTCGTCCAGCGGCGGAGCCGGCACCGGCAAAGCCACGACGGCCCAGCAGGTCGGCGTCGTCGACATCAACACGGTGCTCAACTACGGCCAGGAAGAGGCGGCCGGCACCGGCATCGTGCTGACCTCCAACGGTGAGATCCTCACCAACAACCACGTGGTCAACGAGTCGACGAGCATCTCGGTGACGGTCGTGAGCACCGGCAAGACCTACACCGCCTCCGTGGTCGGCACCGATCCGACCGATGACGTCGCGGTGATCAAGCTCAACGGCGCCTCCGGCCTGGCCACTGCCAAGCTGGGCGACTCCTCGAAGGTCGCCGTCGGCGACGCCGTCACTGCGGTCGGCAACGCGGGCGGCACCGGCGGCGTCCCGAGCTCGGCATCGGGCACCGTCACGGCGCTCAACCAGACCCTGACCGCGACGGACGAGGGCGGCTCGAACGCTGAGACGCTGCACGGAATGTTCGAGATCAACGCCAACATCCAGCCCGGCGATTCAGGCGGTCCGCTCTACGCCGTCCAACGGCACGGTCATCGGCATCGACACCGCCGCCTCGACCTCGGGTAATTCGGTCACGACGGCCGGCTACGCCATCCCGCTCGCCAAGGCGCTCTCGGTCGTCAAGCAGATCGATTCCGGCAACGCCAGCAGCACGATTCACCTCGGTTCGACCGGCTTCCTGGGCGTCGAGGTCTCCTCGAACACCAGCCAGTTCGGTGGATCGACGACCAGCGGCGCCCAGATCGAAGGCGTCGTCGACAACTCTGGAGCGGCGAGCGCCGGAATCGCGCAGGGCGACACGATCACTGCGGTCAACGGCAAGACGATCTCCAGCCCGTCCGACCTGACAGCGGCCATGGCCAACTACAAGCCCGGGCCAGAAAGTCAACGTCACCTGGGTCGACTCCGATGGCCAGTCCCACTCCGCCTCCGTCACCCTCGGCTCCGGACCGGCTGACTGATCGCACTAGCGCCGGCGGCCTCCCTGACAGCCGCCGGCCCCTGCACCAGAACGTCCCCCGGCTGCAAGCTCAGCCGGGGGACGTTCTGAATATGGGCCAGCCGATTTCGGTTCGCCACTCGCTCGAAGCAGGCGTGTCGGCAGGCCCACCAGATAGATCTCGTGCACCGGACCAGCCACGGCCAGCGCCTGTTCGGCCACCCAGCTGCCCAGGGCGCCGTAGGAGACGTCGATGTCGTCATGCGACCCGCGGTGCAACGTCAGCGCCAGTTCGGCGGCCGGCACGACGAACGGCGCCACCCGCCCTGCGACGGCGGATCGGCCACCGGGAGGTAGACCACCGCCCGCCCTGGATCTCCGGTGAAGAGCTCGTTGTCGTAGAGGCCTCCCGCCGGACCCGTCTGCGGCCGCGAGCCGAGCGAAGCCCGCAGCTCGCGCCATGGCATCGGAATACCAGCCACGAGCTCGGCCGCTGTCAACCACGCGCATTGATCGCGGCGACGATCTGGGCGGTGGGCCCGCAGCTCGACCTGCACCGGCGGGGTCGGTCGGCGCGAGCAGGCGGCGCAGTGAGGTGACGGCGGCCCGGGTCTCGTCGAGCTGATCCTCCAGCCGGTCGAGGTGGTCGGCGATGAGCGCACTGCGGGCCTCCGGGTCCGTGGTGGCAAGCACCTCTCCCACCTCCCGCACGGGCATCCCCAGGTCGCGGAAACGGCGGATCACCTGGCGGTCGGCACCTGGTCGGTCGAGTAGTAGCGGTAGCCGCTCTGCGGGTCGACGTCGGCGGGCTCGAGCAGGCCGGCCTCGTGGTAGTGCCGCAGCGTCTTCACGCTCAGATGGGTGATCTGGGAGAAGTCGCCGATCGTCAAGCCGGAACGCATATCCGCACTCTGGACCCTCCCGCAGCGGGAGGGTCAAATCGGCGACTTCAGGCCATCGGCAAATGCGGCGCGTTTTCGTTTGACTCTCCCCCAACCGGAGGCCTGACGGTCATCGCATGACCACTTCCACCACGGCCCACCGAGCTCATCCATCGCTACCTCGAACTGGCTGTGCTCGCCGATCGGGACTGGCTACGTCTCCCCGGTCAACATCTCCGGCGATTTCCCGGGCAGCCCGGTAACCCTCACGTTCACGTTTACGTTCACTGCGGACGATCGGATCGCATTCCTCACGATCCGACCCTGACGCGGCGCCTCTACCCAGACCGCACTAGCGCGCGTGCAGGCGGACCGGCAGCTCGTTGAGGCTGACCCCGACATTGACCGTCGCGCCGCCGCCGCCCCACACCGGCGGACCGAGCAGCTCGATGTCGGAAAAGCGGCTGATCAGCGCCTCGATCATGACGTGGACCTCGCGCTTGGCCAGGTTGGCCCCGAGGCAGTAGTGCGCTCCGCCGCCGCCGAACGAGACGTGCGGATTCGGCGACCGGCGGATGTCGAAGCGGTAGGGATCCTCGAAGGCCCGCTCGTCGCGGTTTCCCGCCGGATACCAGAGCGTCACCCGATCGCCCGCCCGAATCTGGGCGCCGCCGATCTCGGCATCGACCTCGCGCCGTCCGGCCGAAATAGAGCACCGGACTCGACCAGCGGATGATCTCGTCGACGGCGGTGTCGAGCAGCCCTGGATCTGCCCGCAGCTGCGCCAGCTGCGCGGGATGCTCCAGCAGCGCGACCAGCCCCTGGGAGATGGCGTTGCGGGTCGTCTCGCTGCCGGCGATCGCCAGGATGATGAAAAAGAAGTCGAGCTCGAACTTCGTCAGCGGCGTGAGCTCGCCGTCCTCGCCGGTGACGGACGCGTGGGTCAGCTCGGTCCAGACGTCGTCCGCCGGCTCGAGCTGCTTGCGGGCGCTGAGCTCCTCGGCGTAGCGAAAGAGGTCGAGCCGGGCGTCGGCGCTTTCCTGTGGGCTCACCGAGGAGGCCGGGTCGGTGCCCTTGAGCATGCGGTCGGTCAGGCTGAAGACGTAGGGCCGCTCGTCCTCGGGGATGCCGACGATGTCAGCGATGACGTGCATCGGCAGCTGGTAGGCGACATCGGAGACGAAGTCGCATTCCCCGGACTTCCGGCGACGGCGTCCAGGATCCGCTCGGTCCGCCAGGCCAGGCGCTCATCGAGCCGGCGGAGCATCCGCGGGGTGAAGCCCGCGCTGACGAGCTTGCGAAGCCGGGTGTGATCGGGCGGATCCATCCAGATGAGCGCGGTGCCGCGCATCTCGGGCGGAAACGCCACCAACGTGGGCCCGTCGGCGGCCCGAAACCGCTCCCAGTCGCGGTTGACCTCGGCGATCTCGGCGTGGCCGAGCACGACCCAGAACCCGTCACTGTGGGCCCCTTCCGGGGCCATGTTGCTCGGCAGATCTATCGGCCCGTGCCAATGCACCGAACGCTCGTCGCGAAGCTCCTTGAACCGCTCGTGCGGCACGCCGTTGGCGTAAAGCGAAGGGTCCACGAGATCGATCGGTCGCAGTCCTGCAGGGGCTTCACGAGTGACCACCACCACAAACTCCCACACTGAAGGGGCGGCGACCAGCTCGGGGATTGACCTACTGCCCACGCCGGTTACATGTTGGCGATCAGCCACCTGTCCGAAGCGAACAGACGGGGTTTGTCTATGGCGTTGTCGAGGATCGACTCGATGGCACTGTCGAGGATCGACTAGTGGCGTTGTCGGCGGAGTCGTCCCCATCCGAACTTTCAGGGCGAACGGCTTGGGCGAGCAGCCTGCAGACGCCACTGCGCCTCTTCCTGGCGACCGAATCCGGCAGCGCCGCGGTCTTGCTGGTCGCCACCCTCGCCGCGCTGGCCTGGGCGAACATCAGCCTCGATTCGTACGAGACGTCTGGCACACCACGTTCTCCATCCAGCTCGGCCACTGGGGCATCTCCCAGGACTTGCGCGGCTGGGTCAACAGCGGGCTGATGACCTTCTTTTTCTTCGTGGTGGGGCTGGAGGCACGCCGCGAGTTCGACATGGGTGATCTGCGCCAGCGTCGCCGGGTGCTGCTTCCGGTCGCCGCCGGCGTCGGAGGCATGCTCGTGCCGATCGGCATCTACCTCGCCATCAATGCCGGGCGCTCCTCCGCGCACGCCTGGGGCGTCGCGATGTCGACGGACACCGCTTTCGCCCTTGGACTGCTGGCGCTGGTCGGTCGGCGGATCCCCGATCGGGTACGCGCCTTCCTGCTCACCGTCGTCGTCGTCGACGATGTGGTCGCCCTGGTGGTCATCGCCATCTTCTACAGCGAGCACATCGTCATGCGGCCACTCGCGTTCGCCTTGGGCTTCTTCGTCGTCATCTGGCTGCTTCGTGCGCGTCGGGTCCGCAACGGACTGCTCTACGCGTTGTTCGGTGACGGCGGCCTGGGTATCGCTTTTCTTCTCCGGCATCGATCCGCTCGTCGTCGGCCTCGCGATGGGTCTGCTGACCCTGGCCTATCCACCCTCCCGTGATGACCTGGAACGCGCGACCGGCCTGGTCCGGCTTTACCGGGAGCAGCCGACGCCGGAGCTGGCCCGCTCGGCAACCGCCGGCCTCACGGCGTCCCTGTCGCAGAACGACCGGCTGCAACAGCTCTTTCATCCGTGGACGAGCTATCTGATCGTGCCGATCTTCGCCCTGTGCAACGCCGGAATCGCCATCAACGGCGGGTTTCTGGCGCACGCCTACACCTCACCGATCACGCTCGGAATCCTCTTCGGCTACGTGGCCGGCAAGCCCATCGGGATCTTCGCCGCGTCGTGGCTGGTGACCCGACTGAGCCGCGGCAGGCTGGTGGCGCCGGTGGGCTGGGCCGCCATCGCGCGGAGCCGGAACGATTGCCGGGATCGGCTTCACCGTCTCACTGCTGATCGGCACGCTGGCGTTCACCGGCGACGACCTCCAGGAAGCCAAGCTGGGCGTGCTGTCCGCTGCGCTACTGCGCCTCGGTCGTCACCTGGGTCGTCTTTCGCGCTGACGGAGCGACTTCCGGCGCCTGCGCCGAAGCCGCGCCCTGCTCGGTACGGCCGACACGATCGTCGACCTCGCCGTGGCCGGTGGATCCCGAGCTCGACCACATCCGGGGGCCGCAGCGAATCGCTCGTGACCCTCGTCGAATACGGCGACTTCGAGTGTCCCTACTGCGGTATGGCCGAGCCGGTGGTGCGCGAACTGCTCAGGGACTACGGCGAGGTTCGCTACGTCTGGCGAAACCTGCCGCTCACCGACGTCCACCCGCAGGCGCAGCTCGCCGCTGAGGCAGCGGAGGCGGCCGGTGCCCAAGGCAAGTTCTGGGAGATGCACGACCTGCTCCTCGACCACCAGGACCACCTCAAGGCGCACAGATCTCCTCGGCTACGCCACTGACCTCGGACTGGACGTCGACCGGTTTCGCGAGGATCTGCACCGCCACGCGAGAGCTGGCCGGGTCGCCGACGACGTGGATTCGGCCAGCCTCAGCGGCGTCTCAGGCACACCGACCTTCTTCATCAACGGCCTCCGGCACTACGGCGCGTATGACATTGGCGCTCTGACAGCTGCCGTGAAGACGGCGAAGGCGAGGGCGGCGGTGCAGCAGCAGCAGTCAGCGGCTGCCCAAGCCTCATGACGCCAAAGACAGAGCCAGCCGGCGAATCCCTTCCTCGAACGTGACGGAGGGTTCGTAGCCGAGGTCTCGCCTGGCAGCGGAGATGTCAAACCAGTGGGCCGTCGCCAGCTGGCGGGCCAGGAATCGGGTCATCGGAGGGTCGTCCTCGCGGCGCAGCAGCTTCCATACCGTTTCGGCTGCAGCGCCGGCACCTTCAGCGACCCACAGCGGCACGCTCGTGGTGACCGGCGGCAGGCCGGCAGCGCCCAGGATCGCGTTGACGACGTCACCGACCGGGCGGGGATCGCCTGAGCTGACGAAGTACGCGCGTCCGGCGCACGCGGCGTCCGGAGACAGCCGGTCGGCGGCCAGCAGGTGCGCGCGGGCGGCGTCATCGACGTAGGTGGTGTCGATGAGCGCCGTCCCGCCGGCCACCAGGCGCAGCCGCCCCTTGCGGGCGCGCTCCAGAATCTTCTGGGTCAGCTGGGTGTCGCCGGGTCCCCAGACCAGATGGGGACGCAGCGCCACCGTCGCCAGGTCCTCGCCATTTGCTGCTAACACCAGGCGTTCCGCTTCGGCCTTTGAGCGTGGATACGCGGACGTGAAATGAACCGCGTATGGAAGCGATTCATCCGCCCCGTTCACGTCGCCACCGGCGTGCACGACGCTCGGCGTGCTGGTATGCACCAGGCGCCGGATGCCGAGCTGCCGGCAGGCCTCGAGCACATTCTTGGTGCCGACCACGTTGCTGCGTTCGAAATCGACATCAGCACCCCAGATACCGGCCTTCGCCGCGACGTGCAGCACCACGTCGCATCCGTCGGCGGCCGCCAGCAGCTCCTGCGGCCTCCCGAGGTCACCGCGGATGGTCCGTACACCAGCCTCACGCAGCGCCGGGTAATCACCCCGGGCGAAGCTGACGACGTCATCCCCGCGGGCCTGCAACGCGCGTACGACGGCCCCGCCCAGAAAGCCACCGCCACCAGTGACGAGCGCTCTCATCGCGACTGCCCGGCCCACACGGCGAGCGCCGGCCGATCGATCTTGGAGTTGTGCCGGATGTCCACCGGGAACTTCGGGTGGTAGCGAACCGTCTCGATCTGGCTCGTCCGGCTGTCGGCCTGCCCCAGCGCCAGCAGCTCGGCGGTCAGCCCCGGCGACGGGGCAGCAGCGGGTTCCAGTTCCACGCAGAGCACCGGACTGCTCTGACCTGACGGCCCGACACCGACCAGGGCGGTGCGGCGTACCGACGGATGCACGTTGAACACTTCCTCGCACGGCACGCTGAACATCGGGCCCCGAGTCGTATACACCACGTGCGATTTGCGCCCCGCGAACCACAACCGCCCTTCATCGTCACGGCTGGCGAGGTCGCCCATCCGGTGAGCGATCGCACCGTCCCAGTCGACCTTCGCTGCCGCGGTCGCCTCGGGTCGGTCGGCATAGCGGGGGCTGACGACCGGGCCCCGCACGACGACCTCACCGACCTCACCGGGTTCGACGAGCAGGTCGGGCGTGAGCTTCGTCATCGGCTCGTCAGTGATGCGTACCAGGGCCACGTCGACGCCGGGAACGGGTCGCCCGACGCAGATCCCCATCGGCAGGTTCAGCAGCTCCGAACTGCTGATCGTGGTCACCGGCAACGCCTCAGTGGCGCCGTAAGGCGTGTGTATCTGCGCGCCGGGGTCGAGCATCGCAAGGGTGCGGCGCTGCACCGTCCGCGGGACCGGCGCGCCCGCGGAGATCACCTGCCGAACGGTGGGCATCGAGCCACCGACGCGGCTCACCGTGTCCAGCAGCGCCGGCGAACCGAACATCACCGTCGCACCGAAACGCCGTGCTGCGTCTAACACCCGTGCGGGTTTGACGTCCGCCGGTCGAGTCGCGTCCATGCGCGGAACCACGGTCGTCATCCCCAGCGCCGGACCGTAAAGCGCGAACGGCGGAAACGTCGAGAGGCTGACCTCATTCGGTCCGAGCTCGTACAGCCGGCTGATGAGATCGGCCTGGGCCAGAAATTGCTGTTCTCCGTGCTCCACCCCTTTGGGCGGACCGGTGCTGCCGCTGGTGAAGAGAATCGCGGCCGGATCACCGGCGGGGCGCACCGGCGGGATGAAGGGCAGCAGGCGATGACCGACCTGCTCGACCCCCCGCAGCGTCAGCCCTCCCGAGACGGGCACCCGCCCGACCGTGACGAGGATTCGGGCCTGCGGGCACCAGCCGAGGACCCGGCGCGCCAGCTGCGCCTTCCCGATGCCGATGAAAGCCTCGGGTGCCGCCTCGGCGAGGCAACCCGTGACCTTGTCGCGCCCGATGCCCGGATCGACCAGCACCGGCACGGCGCGCATGCGCAGCAAGGCGAAGGCGAGCACGAAGAAATCCTGGGTTGGCGGCACCAGCAGGGCGGTACGCAGGCCGGGGTGGATGCCGGCTTGACTCAGTCCGGCCGCGACGGCGTCGACCCGCCGGTCGAGCTCTCCATACGTGGTGGTCTGAAAGCGGGGGCCGGCGAATCCCTTGGGCAGATGCAGCGCCGCCCGGTGAGGCTCCAGGCGGGCTCGCTCGGCAAGGTGGCCGTCCAAGGTGTCTGGCGTCATCACGCGAGGCCGCTCATTGTGCAAGAAAGTGTGTCACCTGCGGCACAATGCGGTCGGCGGCGTCTTCGAGGACGTAGTGACCGGCATCGCGGTAGCGGTGCACCTCCGCCTGCGGAAGCAGGTCGATCAAGTGGTCAAGGACCACTTCGTCAAACACCGGGTCCTTCATGCCCCAGAAAAGCATGGTCGGCTTCCCGCGAAGGAGTGGGAGACGCTGCTCCGTCCGGGCCAGCACGTCATAGGCGGGGTCGGTCGTCTTGAGCGGAATGTCCATCACGAAGCGGTGTACGGCCACCCGGTGGGCCGGACTGTCGTAGGGATCAAGCAGCCCGCGCCGGGCGTCGGCAGGAAGCCATTTCTGGCCGGTACCCATAACCAGTGCACCCAACGAAAACGCGTTGAGCCGGCGCACCGCAAAATCGCCGACGACGGGCAGCCGGGCGGCCGTCAGCGACCAGGGCATCGATTTCTCCGCCGGAAGCGGGAAGGCGCCGGTATTGAAGAGCACGATCTTGTCGACGAGCTCAACATGGTCGACCGCCCAGGCCAGCGCAATGGCCCCACCCCAATCGTGGGCGACGATCGACAGCGGCCGATCAAGAGCCATCGCCTCGACGAACGCGCCGAAGTCCGCCACCCGCCGGCGCAGGGTGTGCGGATAGTCCTGCGCCGAAGGCTTATCCGAGCGGCCCATCCCGATGTGATCTGCAGCGATGGCCCGAAGGCCCGCCGCCGGAAGGGCCGCCAGCAGCGAACGGAAGTAGAAGGACCAGGTCGGGTTGCCGTGGACGAGCAGCACCGGATCACCGGAGCCCTCATCGACGAACGCCATCTGATGGCCGTTGATCTCCACCCGCCGCTCGGCGTAGGGCCAGCCGGCGAGGGCGGTCACCACACGATCTCAGCAGCCGCCACGTTTATGCCGCTCCCGACGCCCATCAACATCACGCGGTCACCACGCTTGACCGTCTGATCCTCGACCGCCTTGGACAGCACGGTCGGTACGCCTGCCGGGCCGATATTTCCAAACTCCGGATAGATCAGCGGGAACTTGGTGATGTCCAGGCCGAGGGTGTCGCAGACCGCCCGGGTGTGGACCTTGCTGACCTGGTGCAGCACGTACGTGTCCACGCTGTCGGCCTCCCAGTCGAAGGCAAGCAGCGCTTCCTTCCAGGTCGTGTCAGCAAGCTCCAGACCGGCCAGCAGCAGGCCCTTCGTGTCGGTACGCATCTCGTGGATGTCGCCTTCGCAGAGCCCGGGCTTGGAGGTGTTGGCCCGGCTCAACCCGCCCAGGTAACGGTGGCCGACCCCGGCGTCGTCGCGGGACAAGACCATGGCCACCGCCCCAGAGCCGAGGGTCAGGGTGGCGAACTGCTCGCGAAATATCCGGTCGTCGCAGGTGTCCAACGCCATCCGGGCGACGGTCGCGTCAAGCGTCACCCGACTGGTCTCGCCATCGACCACCAGCCCGTGGTCGATCTCGCCGCGGGCGATCATCGACGCCACCACGTTCATGCCGTTGATGAAGCCGAGACAGGCATTTCCGATGTCGAAATTGATGGTGGTCGGTGCCAGCTCCATCAGCCCATGCACGATGCTCGCCGTCGACGGCTCCAGAAAGTCCCGGCAGACAGACGTGTTGATCATGATGCCCAGATCCGCCCGGTCAACTCCGCTGCGCTCGAGAGCGAGCTCCCCCGCGGCGGCCGCCACCTGGCTCGGCCGGGTGCCCGGATCCCATATCCGGCGGGCCGAAATACCCGACAGCGACTCCATCAATCCGGGCGCGATGCCAAGGCGCAGGAACGTCGCGGCAAGCTGATCTTCGATGTCGGACGAGCTGACGACATGGGGCGCATCGATGTGCGCGAGCCCGCTGATGGCGACCTGCTCGAACCGTTGAGCTGACTGCATCGCCTAATCCTGCTCGAATCTGCCCGCGGATTGCGTCGTCTGACGCCCGCTATCTTCGGTCCAGTGGCGCTTGCCACGTTTCCCAGTGTCGGGATTGCCACGTTTCGTCCCGTGGCGACCGCCACCGATCATCCGCACCGTCAGCCCTGGTCGGGATCGGTCAGGAACGCTGTCAGAGCCTTCGCTCTCCGCGCCAGCATGCGGTCGGCGATCTCGTGCCCGATGTAGTACGCCACGGCCGCAAGTAAACAGGCTAGGACGGCACCCAGCGCGAATTCCCCTTCCGTCAAAGCCCGGGTCTCCCCGCCGAGCGACCTCCTGGCCACGAACAGCGAGGGCGCTACCAGCGCGCCCGAGATGGCAGGCACGACCGAATAGGGAGCGATGATGAGAATCAGCCAACGGATCGTCTGACGAAGGTCGTGGCGACGTTGCCAACGCCACTTCAGCTGGCGTTGACGATAGGGAAAGACCATCCCGAACAATGCGCTGATTCCTAGCACCCCGAAAGGCAGGAGCAGGAGCAGCGCGGCGGTCGTCAATGCCGAGATGTAGGTGTGGAGGTTGAAGCCGATGACCAGCGCGAGCAGGGAACAGACGGGTGCGACCAGCAGCCAGAGGGCGACCCGCTTGGCGTCGAGAAACTCCCGGAAAGCAGCCCGGTCGTTGAGGACCGGTACGGCCCCCGCAGCATCGCCTCCGAGCACGTTCGTCGCCGGAACGTCAGCGAGCATCCAGGATTCGAGAACAACTGGAAACGCCAATGGTCCGTGCAGCTTGAAGAGCCAGTCGCGGGCTGCTGCCGGAAGCAGAAACCAGCCCAGGCAGGTGATAGCGGCGTTTGCCAGGACAACACCAGGCACGTCCCAAGGTGGACGGAAACAACGCTGCAACTCCCTGGAAAGCGCGGGCCACCGACGAGCCAGGCCGGTCGAACGCTGAACGCTCACCAAGTGCGGTGCGCCTTTCTGATGGGTGGCATGCAGCTTTGCAGAACGGTCAGAAATATTGCGCCATCAACTCGTGGGACCGATCCGGCTGCCGCACGGCTGTGCGCGGGGCGAAGTCCGCCATGTATGGGCTTGATATCCAGTACCGGTGTGCCGCTGACCGCGTCCAAACCGCGAACCGTGAGCCTCGTTCCGCTGACCTCGACCAGCTCGCACGTACATAACCCGAGGCGGTTGGGACGGTCTTTGGCCCGTAGGGCAAAGATGCCGACTTTGGGCCATGACGTGCGTCCGCGGGGATGGCGGGACTGATCGACCGGGCGGTCAGTTGCCACCCGGTGGAAAAGAAATCCCGCGCCGCAGGCTCGACTTCGGGTTTCGGGGCTGGTCCCGGATCTGGAATGGCCATCGGGGTAGCGTCCCACCACCCTTCAACCTTGGTGGCGAACTTCATGAGAACGACAGGGCGACGGTCTCGAGCCGGCGTTGGCGCTTTAGCGATCTCGATCCTGGTGATCT
The DNA here is from genome assembly GCA_963839015.1 of uncultured Actinomycetota bacterium. Classification (GTDB taxonomy): domain Bacteria; phylum Actinomycetota; class Actinomycetes; order Frankiales; family Frankiaceae; genus DATAZK01. The sequence continues at coordinate 738,119 of CAWITL010000010.1, forward strand.
CCGCCTGCGGCAGCTCGGGCTCCAGCGGCTCGACACCGACGCCGGCTCCGACTTCGGCTATTCAAGCCACTTCCCTTCCCCCCAAACCCGCCACCGTTGCCAGCCGACCATCAGCCGGCTGCCAGGCACCCGTCGTCGCTCCCGGCCAGACCACGCTGAACCTGTCAGCCGATGGCGACAAAGGCCTTTACGTACGTCACCTGCCACCGGGCTACAACGGACGCCGGCCGATGCCACTCGTCCTGGATCTGCATGGCTGGTCGGAGAGCGCCTCCATCCACACGCTCGTCTCGGGCCTCGGCGCCTTCGGCGACTCGCACGGGTTCATCACCCTGACACCTCAGGTCGATGGTCCGGTGCCGCACTGGTCGACCGACCTGAACGGCAAAGACGTCGCCTTCATCGGCAGCCTCCTCGACACTGCCGAACGAACCCTGTGCATCGACCAAGCCCGCGTCTTCGTCACCGGCTACTCCGACGGCGCCATCATGACGTCGGCGCTCGCCTGCAAGTACTCCGGCCGGATCGCTGCCGCAGCCCCCGTTGCGGGAATCCGAATCACCCCCGGCTGCACCTTCTCCAGGCCGGTGCCGGTGGTCGCCTTCCACGGCACCGCGGACCCCTACGTTCCCTATGACGGTGGAGTCGGCAAGTCGACACTGAACCTGCCGGCTCCCGATGGTTCGGGCAAGACGCTCGGGCAGGAAGGGCTCAAGTCCGTCAAAGGTGAGAACGCCATTCCGCAGGCGACGACGGCTTGGGCAAAGCGCAACGGCTGCGGCGACACATCAACCAGCCGGCCGGTCGCGGCGAACATCGCGCTCATCAGCTACCCCTGCCCGGCCGACGCGACCGTTGAGCTTTACCAAGTCAACGGCGGAGGGCACGCGTGGCCCGGAAGCCTGGTCGACAAGAAGCTGGAGAAGGTCATCGGACCTGTCACCCTTGCCATCTCCGCGAACGACATCATGTGGGCTTTCTTCCAAGCCCACCCGCTGCCGGCGAGCTGACCCCGTCCTCGCCGTCCTGCCCGTCCTGCCCGTCCTCAGGCAGCTTCCATCTCGGGGATGGGTTCGACGGCCGGGGCTTCGCAGCCGCTGAGGCCCGGGTCGTCAGACGCGTGGGTGGGGAGGCTGTGGGGCAGGTGGTCGGAGTAGTCGTCGTAGCTGCGGTAGTCCTCGTGTTCGACGCGGTAGATACGGCCGCGGGGGCTGGTCCAGGTGGCTTCTTCGGTGTCCGGATCACGGCGCAGCGTCCAGCCGGTCCGGTGTTTGAGGACATGGTGATGCTCGCATAACGCACCAAGATTGTTGCGGTCGGTGCGGCCACCATCCGGATGATCAGGGTCGTATTTTCGGGTGTGGTCAAGGTGACTGCGGCGAGCCGGCTGATTGCAATGCGGGAACTGACATCGCATATCCCGAGCCTGGATGTAGCGGGTCAGTGCCGGATTCGGCTGGTAGACCGTGTGGCCGAGGTCGAGCAGGGCACCGGTCAGCGGCTCGGACACCAACCGGCGCCAACTGCCGTCGGCGGCCAGCGCACGGGCGGTCGCGGCGTCGATCGGGCCGTATCCGGTGAGGTCGGCCGGGTTGTCAGCGAAGCCCAGCACCGTCGCCAGGTCCATCGTCAGATGCACCTGCGCTTTCGGCTTCACCGCCCTGCTGGGAACCCCATCAGCGCCCGCGCCGTCCGTGGCGGCGCCGTCAGCGCCCGCGCCGTCGGTGGCGGTGCTGTGGGTGGCGGTGACGAGGTGAACGAGGGCATCCGCACGCCGGGGCACCGGAATCCGGCTTCCATCCGGTATCGATCCGAAGTCCTGGCGGGCCATCGCATCCACCGCGTTGACCATCGCCAGGATGTCAGCAGCGGAGGTGACGACCCGCATCTCAGCCATCCCGTCCTCCAACGTCCACCAATCCAGGTGTCGCTCGGCCTTGGCCTGCGCGGCGCGTTGCTTCGCCGACGTCGGATCCGCCTTAAGGACCGCCCGGCGCAGCGCCCGCCGCAGGTCAGCAACCGACTGGACCCTGGCCCGCGCAAGCACTCGCTGCGCCACCCACAACGCCTTGTCATCCGACAAGTGCAACGTCGCTTCCACGATCGCCTTCGCGTGCCAATAGCTGAATTCGCCCGCCAAAAGAGCGAACTGGACGCAAGCGAGCCGGCCACACAGATCGGTGGCCACCAGTAGTCGCTGTTCTGCCACATGCGGACTCAGCCGCAACGCCGCACCAACCTCAGCCCGACCCGACCCCTCCGGCTCATGCGGCGCATCCCACCCGTCGTTCGTCTCCGTAAAAGCGACCGCGACCAGCGCAGGCTGACTCATCGCCGCGACATAGGCAGCCTGCCGCTCCCAGGCAACGATCAGATCCACCTGCGCGCAGTCATTCACCCGCCCGGGGTCAATACGCGCCAACGCACCGATCACCTCCCCGCCAGGCGGCGCGATCAACGCCACCGCGATCACACCAGCAGCACTCAGACTCTCGAACATGTGTTCGAGTCTACAGCATTGGACTGCGCCAGGCCGTCTTGCAGGGTGCGGTTGTGGACAACTCGCGGGGAGGATCAGGCAGGTGAGTCGGGGCAAACGAACTGCAGCTTTCATCGGCGCAGAAGACACCGAACGTGCTGTCGCTGTTCCGGGTTAGAGGCGGTTCCACCGGGTCCGGGTTAAGGGCGAGCCACTCCGGCGGAACGGCGGCTGCGGATGGCGACCGAGCAACTCAAGCTGCTACCTCAACCCGATCAATATCCCGCCAAAAGCTTGACCCAGTACACCCCACCCCCCGACAAACAGACACCCCCATCCCCGTGGAGCGAGCCCTTCCTGCCGAACACCTCTTGTGGAAGCATCTCCTTCCGTGGAGATCAACAACGGCCGCTGGACGGCACAGCTCGACGGTGACTTTGTCGTATTTCTCATCGGGGCTGAGCTCCGCGACCCCGAGCAGGCAGCTCACGCCGGCGAGCTGCTCATGGCGATGATCGACATGTTGGCCGAGCTCGAGCAGGACCCCACTAAGGGCCTGCTCGGGTACCAGGTCTTCGGAGCCATCGGTGGCGTGATCGTCCAGTATTGGCGGTCTTTCGAGGCCCTCGAGTCCTACGCCAAGAACCCTGATTCCAAGCACGCACCGGTCTGGCGAGCCTGGAACCTCTTGGCGGAGGGTGAGCGCGCAGGAGCTGGGATCTGGCACGAGACGTTCCAGGTATCCGCCGGCAAGTATGAGGCCGTGTACGGCAACATGCCGCTCACCGGCTTGCAACGGGCTGGCACTCCCCTCACCGTGTCTGCTGCGCGCGAATCAGCACGCCAACGCTTCGGCGCCTGACAGCCCAAGCTGCGACTAGACCTCGACCGAGACTTGCCTGTCGACGATCCACGCCGCCGGGTTTTTCATGAAGTCCTTCGCCGGACCCGCCCACACCTGCTGCATGGTGGCCAGCAATCCCTCGGCCTGAGCGACGGTGTCGAACTCAAGATCGATCATCACGAAGTTGGGGTCTTCGACCCCTCGGTAGATCTGGAAGTTGCGTACTCCTGAGCCTTTGCGGTCGGCGGGATCGCTGTCGAACATCTGCTTCCAACCTTCGTAACTCAGGACTGAATGCTGGATCCGCAGTGTCGTCATTGCTGAGCTCCAAAGGTTGGACGAGTGACCCGCATCCTGTTCCTGTTGAGCTGGAACCGCCAGAGGGCGCCCAAGCACAGTCGAGATCAACTCCCCGTCGCACCAGAGCGTTCGCAGAGCTGATTGAGAAGTGCGTTGCCGACGCTGAAGAAATGGCCAGCACGAGTGCGCGTCCCGCTGCCAGAAATGTGGTGGCGGAGACCGTCAGCGAGGCGATCGGTCAAACGCGACGCCACGATCCCGTGTTGCCCCGGACGGGAGGGCCGGCCGGTAACGCCCGGCTGACCGCCTGGACCGGACTGGTCTTGCTGGCCCTGATCGTCGCCGAGCTGATAACGCTGATCAATGTCAGCGGGTTGATCAGCTGGCACATCTTCATCGGCACCTTGCTGCTGCCTCCAGCGCTTCTCAAGACCGGCAGTACAGGATGGCGAATCGCGCGGTATTACACCCGTGATCCCGGCTATCAAAAGGCCGGGCCACCCCCGATGCTGCTCCGCATTCTGGGACCGGCGGTGGTGGCTTCGACGCTCGGCGTCCTGATCTCAGGACTGGTGCTCATAGCTCTCGACAGAAGCCAGGATCGACAGGACCTGTTCTCCGCGCTCGGTCAGCCGGTGACGGCGCTGCGGATTCACCAAGGCCTTTTTCTGATCTGGATAGCCGTCGTGGCATTGCATGTCCTCGGACGGTTCGTGCCGGCGCTCGAGCTCACCCTCGCCGGCACCTCGAAAGGTGTCTCGGTCGACGGTCGCAGCCGGCGTGCCACGGCGTTGCTGGCGTCTTTGGCGATCGGTCTGATTGCGGCGACCGTGGTGCTGGCGTCCTCGACGGAATGGACGTCAGGGCATGGCGACGGGCGTAGCGACGGGCAGTCGAAGCGTGAAACAGGCGCCCCCTTCATCGGAATCAGCCACCGTCAGCCGGCCGTCGTGGGCTTGGGCAATTCCACGCGCGATCGCCAGACCCAGACCCGTACTTCCGTGGGAGCGCGACCGCGAGCTGTCACCGCGTGAGAAACGGTCGAACAGTTCCGCCTGCTGCGCGGCGGTGATCCCCGGACCGTCATCGCGCACGCTGACCGCGACCCCAGCTGGATCGACGACGTCGTCAGGATCCCAGCGCAAGGCGGTGGTGACCGTCGTCCCGGGCGGCGTGTGCATTCCCGCGTTGCTCAGCAGATTCGCCACCACCTGGTGGAGCCGTTCCCCGTCACCTGTGATGAGGACGATGTCGCCCGACAGCTCGAGTCGCCAGTGGTGATCGGGATATGCGGTCCTCGCATCCGTCACGGCGTCCAGCACCAGCCGGGTGAGATCGACCTGCTGTCGCTCCAGCGGCCGACCGGCGTCCAGGCGGGCGAGCAGGAGCAGGTCGGCAACCAGCGTGCCCATCCGTTCCGTCGCCGAGCGAATCCGTCCGAGCGCTTCGGCGGTGGCTTCGGCACTGCCGCCGGCGTCGGGACGGGCAGCAAATTCAGCATTGGCCCGGATCGTCGCAAGCGGCGTGCGCAGCTCGTGACTGGCGTCTGCGATGAACTGACGAAGCCTGCGTTCGGTGGCGTCGCGGTCGGCCAGCGAACGCCGCAGATGCTCCAACATGTGATTGAACGCCACGGCCATCTGGTCAACCTCGGACCACGGCTCGGTAGGAGTGACCGTGCGCGGCCAAGCAATCCCCGGATCCGCCAACGGGAGCTCGGAGACCTCGAGCGCAGTATCCGTGAGGCTCGCCAACGGTTTCATCGTGCGCCGGACCACTACTGCACTGACGACGCCACCGACAACGAGCACGACCGCAAAAACGGTCGCCTCCACCAGAACCAGCTCCGCCAAAGTGTCCGAGACCTGATGCAGCGGCAGACCGGTGATCTGAACGTCCCCATCGCGACCCGCCACCGCCTGCAGCCGATAGTCACCGAGAGCGTCGAACTTTATGGAGCGGGGGCGCCCGCCCACGGCGAGCTCGCGCAGTTCTGCCACGTCGTCGGGGCCGAAATGCAGCGGCCGGTTCTTGCCCTTGGGAGTGACAATCGCCGCCTGCTTGACGTTTCCGTCGGCCAGGCGCACCCCGATCGTCCCCGTCGACTGCCCCGGTACGGCGTTGTCGGCGTCTCCGTCGTTGCCACCCGGATTGTTTTCCCCATGCTCGAGGCTGGCTGAGTAGCGGCCTCCCGCCTGGGCGAGCTGTTCATCAAGCCTGCTCACCAAAAACGAGCGCAGGAAGAGCACGGTCGCCACCCCGAGCACGGCAGAGGTCACCAGCAGAATGACGACCATCCAGAGGGTGAGCCGCCCGCGCAACGTCCGCGGACGCCAACGCCGCCAGCCACCTCGGCGAGATGCCTTCACGCCGGTGGTCTCAGGATGTAGCCGACGCCTCGGACGGTATGGAGGAGAGGCTCGCGGCCGGCGTCGATCTTCTTGCGCAGATAGCTGATGTAAATCTCCACGACGTGCGCCTGACCCCCGAAGTCGTACTGCCACACCCGATCGAGGATCTGTGCCTTGGACAGCACGCGTCGAGGGTTACGCATGAAGTAGCGCAGCAGCTCGAATTCTGTCGCCGTCAGCTCGATGAGCTGCCCCGCTCGCGTCACCTCGTGCGCGTCTTCGTCGAGCGTGAGGTCGGCCACGGTGAGCTGCGGCGAAGCTGCCTCGCGAGTGGCTCCGGCCCGGCGCATCAGGCCCCGAAGTCGGGCCAGCACCTCCTCCAGGCTGAAGGGCTTTGTGACGTAGTCGTCGCCGCCTGCGGTAATGCCTGCGATCCGATCCTCGACGGCATCACGGGCCGTCAGAAAGAGCACGCACACGGAAGGATCAAGCGCACGCAGCCGGGCCATCACCTCCAAACCGGACATGTCGGGAAGCATCACATCCAGTACGACCGCGTCGGGGCGAAACGTGCGCGCGGCGGTGATCGCCTCCTGCCCGGAGTGCGCCGTCTCGGCAGACCAGCCCTCCAACCGCAGCACGCTGCCCAAGACTTCTGCCAGGCTTTGCTCGTCGTCGACGACGAGAATGCGGGCGCGTTCGACCTCAGGGATCTCCGACATGACTCACAGCATGGCCGTAGCCGCCGGACCCAACTTCTGTGTTCCCTCTGAGCAAGCTCTGAGACGTCGCCTCACGCTCAGTCGCGTCTGGCCTTCCACAGCTTGTCGAACTCCTCGCCCGCGGCTCGAGCCTTTGCCTGTTCCACCCCCACCAGCAGCCCGAAGGTGAATGCAGACCCATCCCGCGAGGCAACGTCGACGGCGATCCGATGAAGGAAGTCTGCGGCGATGACGCTGTCATGTTGCTCGCCAAGAATCTCTTGGATCCTGGTTGCCAGCGAGGCGACGGCCACGCCCTGTGAACCGCACACCGGCAGTGCCACCTCCGCCGCGTAGCGAAGCTGCTTTGCTGCCTTGCGCGTGCGGTGATAGGCGCGGTCGCGGGCTTCACCCTGCGGGGCGCGGACTGCCTTTTCCGCTCGACGGGCAAGCTTTCGAAAGCTGCGATCGACCAACACGGGCAGGACTTTCCGAGCGGGCCGACGGGCGGCGCCGGTGGTAGAGGACGGCTTGACGAGCTGCTTGATGCCGGCGACCAGTCCGGTGTAGGCAGACCCATCCAGCACTTCGAGAAGGGCCGCCCGGGCCTGCTGCGACTGCGTTAGCAGCTTGGTTCGCAGCCGCTCTCGCGCGCTCCCTTGAATCAGCGTTGGCGGCTGGGCGTCGAGTTCGGACTCCAGCCGTTCGAGCAACACTTCGGGATCTCGCACCGCTCCCAGTTGAAGAGCAAGCCGTTTCAGCCTGACCTCCAAGTCTTGGGCGTGCCTATCGTCCAAGACCTTGCCGTAGGTGGCGATCGTGTTGCTCAATCGGCGCGTTGCCACTCGCATGTCGTGGATCGAGTCAGGTTCGTTCTTACGCACCCCGGCTGCGCTCACGACCATGGTCTGCAGCTGATTCGCGAGGTAGTTACCGACCACCGCGCCGGCCTTCGCCGACCCCTTAGCGGGGTGGTTGCTGCGATCCATCGGACTGCGGGAGGCGGGTCATCAGATGAGAACTTCGGAAAGCGGGCGACGCGGTGTGGCAGCCGCCGTCGGGCCGTACCCGACACGCAGGACCATTTGGGGTTCCCCCACCAGACGCAGCAGGTTTCGCAGCTGGCTCCGGGTGCCCGGCAGGTCGATGACTTGCCCGAGCATGGAAGCCCGCAGTCCAAGGACCGTTGCGCGCAGCAAGAGCGCCGACAGCGATTCCCCGGCGCGTAGCCACTGGGTCGGTGAGTCGTCGTCGGTGCCCAGAATCAGCAACGCGGGCTTCTCGTCCGGCACCGGGCCGGCGTCCGGCGGGACGGCCGAGCTCTCACCGAGTGAGAAGTCACGCACGGGCACGTCCGAATGCCGTCCGGCGGCGCCTTCGGGGATGGCGGTCTGCGGGATGCCATCGGTGGCCGGCTCGTCATCAGCAGGATCGGTGCGTCGCCATTGGCTCAGCTCGGACAGATAAGCCGGATCGTGGGCTTCGGCCTCATCGGCTTGGGACAGCAGCACGGTGAGCATGATCTGGTCTTCGCGATCTTCGACAATAGCCAGCCAGCCGCCCTCAGATTCGGTTGCCGACCGCAGGTCCTCAAGCGTCGCAAGACTTGGCTGCTGCGGGGCAAAAGGCTCCCGCTGCGTATGGCGAGTAGCGATCGCGGCTGACATCGCTATCTCGTCCGAGTTCGGAGCCTCACCGGGCCGAACGACCACGGTCGCCACATGCGCGGCGTCACCGTCGGGCACGAGGGCAACCTCTGCATCGAAACCGACGCCTCGGAGCGCGACCTTGAGATGGTGTACGGCGGCGCCGCAGCTCACAAAGAGCTGGCGGCTGGTGGGATCAAGAAACTCAAGCCGACGTGAGAAATCGGCCCGGATTTCGATCCGGTCGTCGGCGATGTGAAAGAGCCACGGCTGGGTGTTATGGACCGACGGCGCGCGCGAGGCGGCGGCAACGGCGGCCTCCATCGCGGCTCTCATTCTTCGCCCTTGGCCGGCTGGTGGCGCACCACGACCACTGGGCAGGGGGCGTGCCGTACGCAATGTTCGCTGGTCGATCCCAGCAAGAGCCCGGCGAATCCACCGTGCCCGCGGCTCCCGACCACCAGCAGGATGGCGTCGGCCGCGGCGTAGACCAGCGAATAGGCGGGCGATCCCTGCATGACCTGGGTGTGGACAACAATCGGCGGGGCGTCGCCCAGCACTTCGGAGACCGTCTTGCGAAGCGCCGCGTCGGCATCGTCGAGGGGGTTGTAATTGTCTGGCAAGGGCATCGCCATTCCCATCGAAGCGGGCCACTCCCAGACCGCAACGGCCCTCAGCTGGCCGCCGACGAGCGAGGCGTAGTTGGCTGCCCAAGCCAAGGCATCGTTCGACGCCTGCGACCCATCGACGCCGACGACAACGATCGGCGGCTCGCTCGGATGCGGCTCGTTACCTGCGACTGGCGAAGACATCAATTGCTCTTTCTGCTAGGTGGAAACGCTCGGTGGGCCCGTCCTGACTCGCTTTCCATGGTCCGGCGAACTGTCCGACGGCGGAAGGGACGAAAGACCCGGCCTTCGGGATCGACTCGGCCCCACCTGGGACCATTGCCGCCGGCGGCGGGCCTTTGGCCCCTAACGCCCGGGTCTGCCATGCCGCACGGTGTTGACATACCGAGCCGTGTGAATGCAGGCGTGGCGAGGAACTCCAACCAACCAGAGAGCTGACTCCATGCGCCGTAAGACGTTTGACCTGCTGCTGACCCTTGGCGGCCTAGGCATCGCGATCGTGCTCCTCGTGGGCGGTGGCTTGCTGACCTGGGCGTCGACGTTCATCGGAAATCAAGTCCATACCCAGCTGTCCCAGCAGCAGGTGTACTTCCCACCCAAGGGCAACGCGGCACTCGCCCCCGCGGCAATCGGCCCCTACTTGAACAAGTACGCCGGCAAACAACTGCTGACCGGCCCGGAGGCTAACGCCTACGCCAACCACTTCATCGCTGTCCACCTGAAGGAAATCGGTGGCGGCAAGACCTACGCCCAGCTGTCGACGCTGGCTCAGGCCGACCCGACCAACACCAAGCTCGCCGCTCAGGTCGCCACGGTGTTCAAGGGTGAGACGCTTCGCGGCCTCCTGCTCAATGCCTACGCCTTCGCCACGATGGGAACCATCGCCGGTATCGCTGCCGTCGTCTGCTTCGTCGGAGCCGGCTTCCTCCTGCTGCTCTCGCTGCTGGGCTTCCTGCACTTGCGGCGAACCCCCAGCGACGCTGATCTGCTGCCCGGCATGGGCAGTACCAGCCCGCCCGTTCCGCTGGGCGTCTGACAGTCCGGAGCCAAACGTTTGGCCGCCAGCCCTCCGGCTGGCGGCCAAACGCGTTTTCGGGCCTTTAGCCCCTGTTCCCGACGCCACCGCGCGCGAACACTTGGTGGGGTGAACGACACCAGTGGTCTCGCCGACGCGCAGCTCCAACACCTGTCTGCTGCGGAGTGTTTCGCCCTCCTCGCCGGCCAGCAAATCGGCCGACTCGGCGTGAACGCAGCGGACTATCCGCTGATATTTCCGGTGAATTACGCCCTTGACCACGGCGTCATCGTCATCCGCACGAGCGAGGGCACCAAGCTGGCAAATGCGGTCCACGCGAATGTCACGTTCGAGGTGGACGACATCGATCAACAGCGGCGAAGCGGATGGAGCGTGCTGATCAGAGGCCTGGCCGAGGAGCTCACGAGCCATCATCGGACGGAAGTGATTGAACGAACCAAGACGGCAGCGGTCACGCCTTGGGCTCCTGGCGAGCACGGACATTGGCTGCGCCTCATCCCGCACGCGGTCAGTGGGCGACGGCTCGTCCCGGGCGAGCTGCCACCCATCTTCGAACCGGCTGCCTATCTGTAGACCAGACTGTCTCCAGAGCCCATCGCCACGCGGGTCCAAGAGGGGGGCGCCAGATGACCGACGAAGCGGCCGTCACCTTCCCGCAAATCGCCCGCCTGGAATTGGACGAGCTGCTCGAGCAGCTCGTCGAGCGGGCTCAAGACGTCCTCAACACCCAAGGACGGCTGCGCGGACTGCTCGGCGCTACCCGCGCGATCTCCTCAGACCTGAGCCTGCCGGTGCTGCTTCACCGGATCACGGAGTCAGCCTGCGAACTGGTCGGAGCGCGCTATGGAGCCCTTGGGGTGGTGGGCGCAGACCAGGAGCTGACCGAGTTCATCACCGTAGGCATCGATGAGCAGACCATTGCCACGATCGGAGCACTGCCGCGCGGAAAGGGAATTCTTGGCCAGCTCATTTCTGATCCGAGGGCGCTTCGCCTCGACGACCTCGAGCGGCACCCGCAGTCAGTGGGATTTCCCGCCGGTCACCCAGAAATGCATAGCTTCCTCGGCGTCCCGATCCGCGTCGGTGACACGGTCTTCGGCAATCTCTACCTCACTGAGAAAATCAAGGACGGCGCCTTCACGCCTGAGGACGAGGAGCTGCTCGCCGCCCTCGCTTCGGCCGCCGGAGTGGCCATTGACAACGCTCGGCTGTATGAGGGCGAGCGGCGGCGCCACAGGTGGCTGTCCGCGTCGGCCGACCTCTCGCGCGAACTGCTTGCCGGCGAGTCCGACCCGCTGCCACTGATCACTGGTCTGGCGCGCCATGTTGCCGACGCTGACCTGGCCACGATTCTGGTGCCGGTGCCGGACGCTCCGCACCTCCTGCTGACCGCAGCGGCAGAAGGCGTCGGGGCGGCCGATCTGGTGGGTCGGCTCGTCAGCCGCGACGATTCGATGGCGGGCCGCGCATTGGCCACCGACAGCGATCTCACGATCGATGAAACGTCGACCGGCTCTGCCCAGGATCTCTGGCTCGGCGCCGGCCCGACCCTGGTGATCCGGGTACCAGAGGCCGGCGACGGACATCCAGGCGTGCTCTGCCTGGTACGTGAGCAGGGTTCGCGACCATTCGGGCGTGATGAGCAGGAGATGTTGACCAGCTTCGCCGATCAGGCCGGGGTCGCGCTGAAACTGGCCCATGCCCAGGCGGCGCGCCGCCGGCTGCTGCTCCTGGAAGACCGCGACCGAATCGCCAGAGACCTGCATGACACGGTCATACAACGACTTTTCGCCGCCGGCCTCGGACTCACGGCTTTGGCGTCCAAGACCGACGAGCCGGATACCCGGCAGCGACTCGAGGAATATACCGAACAGCTCGACGAGACGATTCGTGCAATACGGCAGACGATTTTCAAGCTGCAACGCACCCAGGGGGTCGGTCTGCAAGCCAAAGTGTTGGACGTCGCCGATGAAGCGGCACCAGCCCTTGGATTTACCGCCGACCTGCGTTTCATGGGGCCGCTGGACACGCTCGTCAGCCCGGAGATTGCTGACCACGCCGCGGCCGTCGTGCGGGAGGCTCTCAGCAATGCGGCCAGACACGCCAAGGCCAGTGGGGTCGAGGTTGTCGTCTCGGCGGTAGACGGACGGTCGCTGGCCATCAGCATCTCCGACGATGGAGTCGGCATGGCGGCACATACTCGAGAGAGCGGGCTGGCAAACATGCGCAGCCGGGCCGAACAGTTCGGCGGCACGTGCACCGTCACGTCCCCGACCCAGCCCGAAGGCGGCGGCAGCCGCGTGCAATGGACGGTGCCCATCCAGGCCGACTAGTCACACCTCGTAAATAGCCGCCACTAGCCGGTGGTCAGCACCGCCTGGACCGAACGTCGAGGCGTTGCCGGCGGCAACGGTTCCGCGGGGTAGCCCAGCCGAAGCACGATCTGCGGCACTTGGAAATTTCCCGCCGGCAGCGTCATCAGCACAGCCAGTTTGGCTCGCAGGCCCGGCACTTCCGTGGGCTGGTTCACATAACCCAAGGCCAGGCCGGCCTCCTGCGCGACCAGCGCCACCCGCATCAGCGCGCGCCCGGTCTCCACCCAGTCAATCGTCGTATCGCCTGGGGTCAGGAGGACGGCCAGCAGCGGATCGCCTTCCGGTTGCGCGACGACGGCGGGCTCGCCGGGCAACGGGCGCCCTTGCGCGAAGTCGCGCTGAATGACTGGGGCCCCGGCCGTTTGCTCACTTGTGCGCTGCCAATTCGTGGCGGGGACACCGTCGTTGCTGCGCTCGTTGAGACGCGTCCACGTCTTCACCTCTGCCTCCACAGCGGGAGTTTCGGCAAGCTCGAGAGCGGCCAGCGCGATCAGATGTTCCACTGCACGCCAAGAAGTTTCTGCAACGACGTGCAACGTCACGGACGGGGTGGCCGCGTTCTGCATTGACGAGCGGAGCGCCTGCCCCACCGGTTGGGTTGTCAGCCGTCCTCGATAGCTACGGCGTTGCACCAGCGCCTGCAGGCTCTGCGTGACGTGAAGATCTCCGACTGCGAGATCGGTGACCCGGATCCTGGCCAGGCACGCCGGGTCGTCGGGCGGCAGGATGGTGATCGCCGGAGCAAGGCCGACACTGCGAAGGCCGATTTCGTACGCGGCAAGCGCCGCGCCGCAGCTGATGACGAGCTGCCGGTGCGTCGGATCGAGCGCCGGTAGATCGCGAACCACATCCATCAAAAGCTCCACCTGCGGCTCGGGGCCCGGGTGAAACCGGAAACGCCACGGCTGCGTGTTATGGACGCTCGGTGCGAGCACGGCGGCATGAAGCGCAAAGAGCATCCGATACTCGATCGGACGGACCGCCGCCGGCGGATTAACAAGTGCGATGCAGGAGTCGTCTGTGAGGTTAGGGCTGAGCTGGCGACCGAGACGTCGCATGTCAACAGGCACCAGCCAAGTGAAGTCGACCCTGACGGCTCGCGACAGAGTCTTTGGTCCCAGCGCGTTCACCCGATGGTTGATCTTCGACTGGTAGCTTGAGTCAAGTCGCTCCAGAAAATCGGCGAATTCTTCCTGTTGTGGAAGGTCGGCCGGTATGGAGATTCTCGACGAGCGGACCGCAGATCGCGCGCACGCGGTGCATTGTTCACGCCAACGCGAGCATTGGCTCGCGGCATCCGCTGACGCGACCCGAGCCCTGCTCGCCGACACCGAGACCTCGCCCTGGCTGATCAGCGCGCGGGCGGCCCGTCAAGCAGCCGGCACCAGCGCGGCCGCCGTATGGCTGCCGGCGGGCGACACTGCGGAGGCCGGCCTTCGGCTCGGGGCGTTTGACGGCACGCCACCCGACGAGGCCAGCGTGGCACTGATGCGCGGACGAACGCTCTACTTGCGCATCCACACCGGTCGCGAGCCTGTCATCGTGCACCGCCAGCCGCCGTCGCCGGCGGTACTGATGGTCCCGCTGCTGGCCTGCGACGAGGTGCTGGGCGTACTGACTCTCCCCTCCGCGGAGCGCGAAGGTCCGCTGTGCACGGCCGAGCAACTGATGATCGCCGCCTTCTGTGGTCAGACCGCTTTGGCCTGCCAACTGGCGCAGGTGCAGCACGCGCTACGACTGGTCGCCGTCTACGCCGACCGCGATCGCATCGCCCGCAACCTGCACGATCAGGTCATCCAGCAGCTGTTCGGCGCCGGGCTCATGCTGCAGAGTCTTGATCAACTCATCGTGGGCGAACCGGCCAGACGGGTAGCAGACGTCGTGGAGCGCCTCGACCGGACGATCGCGGAAATCAGACGCTCAATATTTTCTTTGGGTCTCAGCTGATGTGGGACTCAGCTGATTCGAGCCTCAGCTGACTTTGCTCCCCGCGACGTAGAGCGCCGCCTGAGTCCGGCTCCGCTTGCCGATCTTGGCCAGCAGGCTCGAGACGTAGTTCTTGACCGTCTTCTCAGCCAAGCCGAGCCGGGAACCGATCTGGCGATTGGTGAGGCCTTCGGCGATGAGGTCCAGGATGCGCCGCTCCTGGTCGGTAAGCGACGCCAGTCGGGGGTCCTGACGGGGCCCGGTCCGCAGCCGCTCGAGCACCCTCGCGGTGACTTTCGGGTCGAGCAGCGACCCACCTTGGGCCACGATCCGCACGGACTCGACCAGCTGAAGGCCGCGAATCTGCTTGAGCAGATAGCCCGCCGCCCCGGCCATGATGGCGGCAAAAAGAGCCTCGTCATCATCGAAGCTCGTCAGCATCAGGCAGGCCGTATCCGGCAGCGCTGAACGCACTTCCCGGCACACGTCGATCCCGGTGCCGTCCGGCAGTTGGATGTCCAGGACGGCGACCTGAGGCCGGGTGGCGGCAATTCTGGGCACGGCCTCAGCGGCGGTCGCCGCCTCGCCGACCACACTTATGCCGGCGTCTTCCAGCAAAGTGCGCAGCCCCTGCCGGACGACCTCGTGGTCGTCGACAAGGAAGACTGTTACGGGTTCGCCCATGCCTATGAGTGTCGCTACTAAGGTGCTCACTTGCACTGGGACTAAAGCCACCAAGTGTCAGGGAGGTCAGCGGTATGTGCCGACTGTTCGGATTGCACACCGGCCAGCATCCGGTCGCGGCAACATTCTGGCTGCTCGATGCGCCGGACAGCTTGGCGGCGCAGAGTCACGGCAATCCTGACGGCGCGGGAATCGGCATCTTCTGCCCGCCGGCACCGCCGGTGGTAGACAAGCAGCCGTTGGCCGCCTGGGACGATCCCGAGTTCACCCGTGCCGCGCGCACGCTTCGAGCCAACACCTTCCTGGCTCACGTGCGCTACGCGAGCACGGGTTCCTTGAGTGCCGTCAACACCCACCCATTCCTTCAGGACGGCAGGCTCTTTGCCCACAACGGTGTCGTCGAAGGATTGCCGGAGATGGAAGCACGCCTGCGCGAACTCAACGCTGCCGACCTGCTCATGGGTGACACCGACAGTGAGCGCCTGTTCGCTTTGATCACCGCCGAAGCACGGCAGCACGGAGGCGACGTCAAGGAGGGGCTGACGGCTGCCGTCACCTGGATCGCCGAGCAGATCCCGTTGTATTCGGTCAACCTCATCCTGGCGACCGCGACGGACCTCTATGCGCTCCGCTACCCCGCCACGAACGAGTTGTACGTCCTCGCCCGAAAGGCCGGCGGCCACACCGGAAAGGATCACCTGCACGCCCACAGCTCACGAATCCACGCCCACTCCCCGGAGCTGGCCGACAGATCATCCGTGCTGTTCGCGAGCGAGCGCATGGATGACGATCCGAACTGGCGCCTGATGCAGCCGGGCGAGCTGATTCACGTGGGGCCGGATCTGGCCGTCTCCAGCAGCCACCCCTTGCCGGCGACGCCGAGCCATCAACTAACGCTGGACGATCTCAGTTCGACGGCCAGCCAATCGCAGGCTGCCGCCCAGTAACGCGGCCGCCCAGTTACCTGCTGCCCGCTGTCCAGCCACCAGTTGGCAGCAGGCGCAAGACCAATCCCGGCGGGACCTTCTTCTCTGTCCGGCAGCTCCGGTGGGCGACACCCTTGAGGTAGCGCAGTCCCGACACCTCAGGAGAAGCCAATGAAGGCACTCGTCTATCACGGTCCGGCCAGTATGAGCTGGGATGAGGTAGCTGATCCCCGCATCATCGATCCGACCGACGCCATCATCGCGGTGGACTGCACGACCATTTGTGGCACCGACTTGCACATCCTGAAGGGCGATGTGGCCGACTGCGAAGTTGGTCGCATCCTTGGACACGAAGCGGTCGGCACGGTCAAGGAGGTTGGCTCCGGCGTCACGAACATTCGCCCCGGCGACCGGGTGCTGGTCTCGTGCGTAAGTGCCTGCGGCCATTGCCGTTTTTGCCGTGAGGGCCGCTACGGGCAATGCCTGGGCGGCGGCGGCTGGATCCTCGGCTACAAGATCGACGGGACGCAGGCCGAATTGGTCCGGGTGCCCTTCGCCGACAACAGCACGTATGCCATTCCGCAGGGGATGGATGACGAGTCCGTCCTGATGCTCGCCGACATCCTGCCGACGGCGTACGAAGTGGGCGTCGTCAATGGCGGGATCCGGCCGGGCGACACCGTCGCCGTGGTTGGCGCCGGCCCCATCGGGCTGTCGGCGATCCTGGGCGCCAGGCTCCTGAGCCCGGCGCACATCATTGCCATCGATCTCGCCGATTCCAGGCTCGAAGCCGCCAAGCAGTTCGGCGCCGACGTGACCCTCAACCCCGCGCGGGAGGACGTCGCCGCGCACGTCATGTCGCTCACCGAGGGCCTCGGAGCCGATGTCGCGATTGAGGCCGTCGGGATCGCCGACACCTTCGAGATGTGCACCCAACTCATCCGTCCGGGGGGTCACGTCGCCAACATCGGCGTTCACGGCGGGCCGGCCACACTCCATCTGGAGACGCTGTGGACGCGCAATGTCACCATCACCACCGGGCTCGTCGACACCTGGTCCACCCCGACACTGCTCAAACTCGTGCGCTCGGGTCAGATCCCCGCGCAGAACTTCGTCACGCATCACTTTTCCTTGGACGACATCCTGAGCGCGTACGACGTCTTCGGCCGAGCGGGTGAGACCGGGGCACTGAAGGTCGTGCTGACCAGGTAGTTCGCCGACAGCGTTGGCCAAGAACGCGGCAAGGTGGACGACCGTCCAGATATGTGATCTAGCATCGGGCTATGACGACGCATCCCGATGGTCGGCGGGCACGCGGCGACCAGACGCGCGGCCGCATCCTGCGCGAAGCTGGGCAGGTCGCCAGCGTCAACGGTCTCAACGGTCTCTCGCTGGCCCAGCTCGGCGAAGCGCTGGATCTGAGCAAGAGCGGCGTCCACGCCCTGTTCGGCACTAAAGAGGAGTTGCAGCTCGAGACGGTGGCGGCGGCCCGGCAGCGCTTCATCGACGTCGTCATCGTTCCGGTCTGGGATCAGCCACGCGGCCTGACCAGACTCGACGCGCTGATCAACAGTTGGATCGCGTACATCACCAAGCGTGAATTTCCCGGCGGCTGCTTCGTCACCCGATTCAGCGTCGAATTCGCCAGCCAGCCCGGCCGGGTTCGAGACGCGATCGTCACGATCAGGAACGAGTGGCTGCACCTGCTTCAGACCGAGCTTTCGGCGGCCCAGCAGGCGGGCGAACTGAACGCGGACACGGATCCATCGCAGCTGGCCTTCGAGCTCGATGGGCTGCTCGTCGCCGGAAACAACGGGTTCCTGCTGGGAGATGAGACGGCTCTGACGCGGGCTGCCACGGCCGTCGAGAGCCGGCTCGCCGCCGCGCGATCCTGACGCTTCTGCGGCGTGCCGCGTCGGCAGTTCCGGCCGGCTGCTACTGAAAAAGACACACCTCAACGAGGCACCACGGCGATTCATGCGCGACACGCCGACCGCAGGAGCTTCAGCTCGGCAAGGTGTGTGGTTTTCCGCAACCACCCTTTATTCGCTTGACAACTGTATGGACGGTCGTACAGGTTGTTTGCATGACCCCTGCCCCGGAAGTTGCCGTGCACGCAAGTCGGCAGCGCCAGCCATCCAGACGCTGGTGGCGACGGCTGGAACGGCGGGCAATCGCCGGCTACGAGCGCGATCTGCTCGCTGAGCTGCATGCCCTCGCCGGCGGTTCGGGTGAGATCCAGGCGCTCGACTGTCGCTCGGGGCTGGTCGGCGAGGTCGTTCGGATCCACCTGCCGGGCCGCCTGCTCACAATCGTCGGAGCGCTTCCGGAGACGGTCGTGGCTGTGTCCGACGCCGCCGGACCGCTGCGGATCACGAGCGCAGGACGCTATGGCCGGATCTGGTGGGTCACCATCTCGAACGCGGCGACGGAGCCAGTGGCCATGGAGACCGTGGTCGGCGGTTGCCGGCTGCGGCTGACCCCCTTCGACGGGGGCCCTCCCCGCCGCGGCGATACCGGCTCGAATGCACCGGCGATGACAGTGTGATTACAGTGTCCCCGATGCGGACGCGAGCGCTGGTCCGCGACCGCGCGCACGGCGTCATGGGGAGCGATTGTGAGCTGGGACTTCGAGACCGAGCCCGAATTTGAAGAGCACTTGCAATGGATGCGGCAGTTCATCGACCGCGAACTGATCCCGCTCGAGCCGGTGATGGACGAGTTGCCCGCCGCCGAATGGGCCGTGGTGAAGCGTCATCTGCAGGACCAGGTCAAAGCCCGCGGGCTCTGGGGCGCCTTCCTGGATCCCAAGCTCGGCGGCAACGGTTTCGGCCAGATGAAGCTGGCGCTGATGTCGGAGATCATCGGCCGCTGCATGGTCTCGATGACGATCTTCGGAGTGCAGGCGCCGGACAGCGGAAATATGGAGCTGCTCGCCCATGGCGCGACGGACGCGCAGAAGGAGCGGTGGCTCTATCCCAACTTGCGGGGCGAGATCACCAGCGCCTTCGCCCTCACCGAACCGTTCAATGCCGGCGCCGACCCGACCGTCATCTCCACCACCGCCGTCAAGGACGGCGACGAATGGGTGCTCAACGGTCATAAGTGGTTCATCACAAATGCCTCGAGCGCTGACGTCGTCCTGGTCTTCGCGGAGACGAACCCGGAGGGCCGTCCGCACCGCCACGCCTCGGTATTCGTCGTCCCCGCCGGAACTCCGGGCATGAACGTGGTCCGCGACATCGGCACGATGTCCCATCCGCATGCCGACTACGGCAAGCCCGGCCAGCACGCGGAGGTCATCTTCGACGGCTGCCACGTGCCCGCCGACCACCTGATCGGAGCTCCTGGTGACGGGTTCGTTCTTGCTCAACAGCGGCTCGGCGGCGGCCGGATCCACCACTCGATGCGGTGGCTCGGCCAGGCTCAGCGCTCGCTCGACATCATGTGCGAGCGAGCCGTCTCACGCACCTCGCACGGCAAGCTGCTCGGCCAGCACCAGATGATCCAGGACTACATCGCCCTCTCGCACATGGAGATCCAGTCGGCGCGGCTGCTGACCTTCCAGACCGCCTGGAAGATGGACAAGTACGGCGCCTCCGCGGTACGCGCCGAGCTCGGCATGATCAAGGCACTGGTGTCCAAGGTCGTGCTGGGCGTTCTCGACCGCACGATCCAGGTTTGCGGCGCTCTCGGCTATTCCAGCGATCTACCCGTCGAGTCCTGGTATCGCGGTACCCGGTTCGGGCCCATCGGCGACGGGCCCGACGAGCTCCACAAATCCGTATTGGCCCGCACGCTTCTCAAGGGATACCAGCCGGTGGAGGGATGGCCGTCTGAGCACATCCCAACCCGGCGCCCGGCGGCCGAACGCAAGTGGGCGGAGCTTCGCACCGAAGCGGGCCTGGCATGACCGCCACCAGCTACGGCGCCATGACGATGTCCGGGCCAGGCAGCGCCCCTGAGCTTGTTGAGCGCCCGATACCTGAGCCGGGCCCCGACGAAGCCATCGTTCGCGTCTACGCCTCGAGCATGAATTACCACGACCTGGTGAACCTGATGGGCCTGATCTCCGGACCCTGGCCACGCGTACCCATGTCCGACGGCGCGGGTGAGGTCGTGGCGGTGGGTTCAGCGGTCCGCGGTATCGACGTCGGCGACCGGGTGATCGGGGCATTTCACCCCAGTTGGCTCGACGGGCGGCCGACCCCCAAGGGGAAGCGGATGATGCCCGGCGACAGCTGCGACGGCTGGCTGCAGCAGTACCAGACCTTTCCCGCCACCGGCCTGATCAAGGCTCCCCCGCACCTGACCTACGCCCAGGCGGCCACCCTCCCCTGCGCCGGAACCACGGCCTGGAGCGGGCTGGAAATGGGGCATGTCCGGGCCGGCGACGTCGTCGTCACCCAAGGCACCGGCGGGGTCTCGCTCTATGCGCTGCAGCTCGCAAAAGCCCGTGGCGCAACGGTAATCCTGACGTCCTCGTCAGACGAGAAGCTCAAGTTCGGTGCAGAGTTGGGCGCCGATTACGGCATCAACTACCTGTCGACTCCGGAGTGGGAACGCGAAGTGCGTGCCCTTACCGACGGCCGCGGCGCCGACCTCGTCATCGACATCGGCGGGGCGGAGACGCTAGCCCATTCAGTGCGGGCCACGCGCATGGACGGCAGCGTGGCGATCATCGGCGTGCTGAGCGGATTCGGAGGCGCCGAGATTCCGGTGTCCGTCGCGATGATGCAGAACATCCACCTCGTCGGAATCACCGTCGGCAGTGTCCGTGACCATGCTGACCTGAGCGCGGCCGTGTCCGCCGCGAAAATCTTTCCTCCGACGAGTCACGTTCTGGGCTGGGATCAGATCTCCGAGGCGATGCGGGTGATGCAGACCAACGAACACGTCGGCAAGATCGCCATCGACATCCCGTGACCATCGCGATCGACGCCGTATTCCTCGACTTCGCCGGCACCCTGTTCAGCGATCGGGCGCTGCGCGACACCCACCTGCGCCAGCTTGAGTTCGTGGCTCGGGAAGCGGGCTGCTCCGGGACCGATCAGGAGCTGCGCCAGGCGTACAAGCAGGGAATGGGCAGCGCTTTCCGCACGGTGGCAACGGGTTCGTTCTACTCCCACCGGGAGATGTTCGCCGCCGCGTTCATCGGGATGGCACGAGCCCTGGGTGGCTCGATCGATGAGCAGACCGCGAATGCCGCGGTCGACCGGCAGTACCAGGCCACCATCGAAGCCGCGACACTGCGGCCCGATTGCATCGCGACGCTGGCGGCGCTGAAAGTGGCGGGCATCCATACCCAGATCGTGTCGAACATCGATGACGAGCAGCTCGACGGACTCGTGAAGCGCCTTGGTCTGGCGGGACTTGTCGATGAGCTGACCAGCTCGCAATCAGCTCGTTCCTGCAAGCCAGACCCCGGCATCTACCGGGTCGCATTGGCAAAAGCGGGACGCGAGCCGGCCACCGTTCTTTTCGTGGGAGACAGCGTGAGTCACGACATCGAAGGGCCGGCAGCGTTGGGCATGCGCACCGCCTGGCTGTCGATCGATGCCAAGCCGGGAAGGGCGGGCACGGCCGAGGCCCACCCCGATTACGTCATCGATTCACTCGGCGAAATCCCGGCGCTCGTCCACCGGACCGGAGTATGACGACATGACCGAGCACGCCGACACGCTCGAGCGCTACCTCAACGATCGGTTGGGCCGGGCCGAATCAGCCGTCGTGACGCCGATGACCGGCGGCGGCTCGTGCGAGATCTTCGCCATCGACCGGGGAGCCGCGCGCTGGGTGCTGCGCCGCGCACCACGCCATGCCAGCTCCGCGACCGCACACGACGTGCTGCGGGAATTTCGCATCTTGGACGCCATCAAAGAAACTCCCGTGCCCATTGCGAATCCGATCCTGTCGTGCGATGACCCAGCGGTCTTCGGCTCGCCGTTCTACGTCATGGAGCGCATCGACGGGGTCCCGATCCGGGCCGGGCTGCCGGCCGCTTGGGCAAGCGTCCCGCAAACCCATGGACAAGCGCTGGATCAACACATCGATGCTCTGGTAGCCATCCACGCCGTCGACTGGAGGGCCTGCGGACTTGGGGAACTGGCCCACACGGAGTCGTATCTGCAACGCCAGATCGGGCGCTGGCTCAGGCAGCTGGACTCCTACGAGAGCCGCGAGCTTCCGCTCGCCAGGAGCCTTGCGGAGTGGATGGAGAGTCATCGCCCGCATGAGCAGACACCCACGCTTTTTCACGGTGACTACAAGCTCGACAACGTGCTCTACGCCCGCACCGCACCGCCTCATCTGCTGGCGGTCGTCGACTGGGAAATGGCCGGCATCGGCGACCCGCTGGTCGATCTCGCCTGGACCCTGATCTTCCATCCGGGACCCGAAGGCACCATGCACCTGGGTACCTCGAAAGAGCCTGTTTTTGCTCAGGATTCGCTGCCCAGCCGCAGTGCACTGATCGAGCGTTACGGCCGGCTGTCCGGGCGCGATACCTCCGACATCAGCTGGTATGACGTCTTCTCCCGCTGGAAGCTCGCCATCGCCCTCGAGGGCAGCTACGCCAAATTCCTGCAGGGACGATCCGACAAGCCGATCCATGAGTATTTCGGGAGCCAGGCAGACCTGCTGCTGACCAGCGCTCAATCGATCGTGGAACACCGAGCAGCAGTGGAAGAAGGACAAGCATGAGCATCCCGACCCTTCGGGCCGATGGAAAAGTCGTCGTCATCACCGGCGCGAGCCGGGGGCTGGGCCACTCGATGGCGCTCGGATTTGCTGAGGCAGGAGCGCAGGTGGTGGTCTCCAGCCGCAAGCTGGAGCCGTGCCAGCGGGTGGCCGACGAGATCGTGTCGCTCGGCGGGGAAGCCTTCCCGTATCCCTGCCACGTCGCGGATTGGGACCAGTGCCAGGCGCTGATCGACGCCACGATCGCCCGTTACGGCCGGATCGACGTCATGATCAACAACGCCGGAATCGCGCCGGTGCCGCCCTCTCTGAAGGACGTTTCTTCCGATCTGTTCGACAAGACCATCGGCGTCAACCTGAAGGGGCCCCTGCGGCTGACGGCACTGGCGGCTGAGCACATGCCGCCCGGCGGATCGATCATCAACATCAGCTCGAAAGCGTCACAGCATCCGTCGCCGTTCACCGTTGTCTATGCCGCAGCCAAGGCCGGGCTGAACGCCATGACAAAGGCAGCCGCCCAGGAATTCGGGCCACGCGGCATCCGGGTCAACGCGATCGTGTGCGGCACCTTCCATACCGACAGCCTGCACAGCTCCATGCCCACCGAGGAGCTGCAAGCAATGGCCTCAAGCCGGGTGAGCCTCGGGCGCATCGCCGATGCCGACGAAATCGTGGGCACAGCGCTTTACCTTGCCAGCGACGCATCCGCCTATCTGACGGGCGAACTGCTGCTGCTCGACGGCGGCGGGGCCTAAGCGATGGCCAAGCCGTCCGACCTCGAGCTGGATGCCGACGAGATCGTCACGGCCGCCATTGAAATCCTGCGCGAGCAGGGACTGGACGGCGTGAGCATGCGAAGCGTCTCGGCTCGCCTTGGCGTCTCTCCGGTCCCGCTCTACAGCCGGATCGGCAACAAGGACGCGTTGCTCGATGCCGTTGCCGATCGGCTGCTGGCCGACCTTGCTCCCCCCAGCGGGCCCCAGGAGCCGTGGACCGAGTACGCCACCCGCTGGACCGTTGAGCTGCGTCGCCGGTTGAGCCGCGCTGACAGCCGGCTGATCCTCGCCCCCCGGCGGGATGCCTACGTGCAAGCCACCGGACCGCTCGTGGCAGCGATGCGCGAAGGAGGACTGAAACCGGATGCCGCGGTGCAGGCCTGCCGCCTTCTCATGTGGGCGACCGTCGGCTTCGTCGCCATGGAAGGCGGGGTGACACCGCTGCCAAAGGCACGCCGGACCGGTCGCCCGGTGCGCTCAGGCGGTGACCCGGGAGGCGTGACCCCGGAGGAGACCGACGTGCTCTTCGAGCTCCAGGTCCGTTACCTGATCGAAGGAATTGCCCGCGACGTCCAGACCGAAACCGAAGGCGTCAACCCCTCGTCGTCATGACAGTCCACTTGTCGTGATGACGACCTTGCCTAAAGCTTGGCGTCCCGACAGCGTGGCAATGGCTTGCACCGCCGCCTCGAGCGGGAAGCGGTGACCGATATGGGGCGTGACCTTGCCCGCCCGGTAGAGCTCGAAAAGCTGGGCGAACAGCCGGCCGTTGGAGGCGGGGTCGACGATGGCTGACGCGCCATAGGCCACGCCCACGATGGAGATGGAGCGCAAGATGGTGCGGTTCAGGGCGAGCGAAGGGATCCCGCCGCCCGCAAAGCCCACCACCAGATAGCGCCCGTTCCACCCCAGGCAGCGGACCAGATCCCGCACGTCGTCAGACCCGGCAGGTGCGCCCACATTGTCAAAGACCACATCGGCGCCGCGGCCGCCGGTCTCCGCACTCACCCGCTCGGAAAGGGCTCGCCCGCCTGCTCCCAGGGTCGTGTGGTCGATGACCACATCGGCGCCGAGCTCGCGGGCGAGCACGCTCTTGGCGACTCCCCCAACGACGGCGATGACGCGCGCGCCGAGTGCGACGGCGATCTGGACAGCCGCTGAGCCACACCCGCCGGCAGCGCCGGTGACGAGAACCGTCTCTCCTGGCGCGACGTGGCCGCGCTGAATCAGTCCGTGGCCGGCGGTCCCGTAGGTGAGGTTGAACGCCGCCGCGTCTTCGAAGGACATCTCCGCCGGGATGCGATGCACCTGCTGGAATGGCGGAGTCGCCACGACCTCTTCGGCGAAGGCGCCGGTGCCGGTAAGGGTGAGCACCCGATCGCCGAGCTCGAGGCCACTCACTTCGGCGCCCATTTCCGTCACCAGTCCGGCGCACTCATTGCCCGGAACGAACGGTGGTTCCGCGCGCATCTGGTAGGTCCCGCGGGTGATGAGGGTGTCCGGGAAGTTGACCGACGCTGCGTGCACCTCGATACGCACCTGCTTGGGTCCGCAGTCCGGCGAAGGCCAGTCCTGCCGGATCTCGAGCCCGGCCTCGCCGGTCAGCTCCGTACACACAACCGCACGCATCAGTCCTCGACCGCCATGGCAAGAAGTCAACCGCCCCCGTAGAAACGGGGGTCAACCGGGCCACCAGGAGGCTCGCGAACAGCCAGCCGCAAGCAGCCGGTCACCCTTCCGGCCGGCTGCTTCGTCAGCCTCCGTACTTCTCCTCATGGATCGCATCGGCGAGCGGCCGGCGCTGCCGCCATCCGAAGCGTTCGAGGTCAGGAATGGCTTCCAAATGAGTCACGGGACCCACGCAGAGCCAGGCAAGGGGACGCAAGCGCTCAGGGATCGCGAGCAGCTGGCGAAGGTAGGGCTCGCGGTAGAAGGACACCCATCCGACGCCGAGATCCTCAGCGGTCGCCGCCAGCCACAGGTTTTGAATGGCCAGGCAGGCTGAATAGAGGCCGGCGTCAGCGATGGCGTGGCGGCCCAGTACCGCGGGCGATCCCCGGTCCGGGTCATAGGTGACGACCACCCCCAAGGTCGACTCCATGATGCCTTCGATCTTGATCCGCTGAAACGTGCCGGCCTGCTCGGCATCCAGTGACTTCTCGAAGACTTCGCGCTCTTCCTGGACATGAGCCTGGAAGGCCGAACGGGTGCCGGCGTCACGGACCAGGATGAAGTCCCACGGTTGGCTCAGGCCGACGCTCGGCGCGGCATGGGCAGCTGCGAGCACCCGGTGCAGGACGGCTTCGTCGATCGGACCACCGGTGAATTCACCGCGTACGTCACGTCGGCGGTTGATCACGTCGTACAAGGTCGAGATCAAGGCGTGCTCCCGCTGCTCGGCCCCTCGGCCCTGCATGTGATGACCAAGCGAACCCTAATGGGAGTTGGTCGACCTTGCCGGAGATGACTGCTTCGGCGGTCCGGGGTGCTCTAACGTCGGCCACATGCCGGCAGCGGTCATGCGAAGGCGCCGGTGACGGTCACCGGCGCGGAGCTGACCCGAGCGATCATTGGGGTCGCCGTCCTGCTGGCCATCACTTACGTTGCGCTGCGCGCCGGCGAGGTCCGGCTCGGATGGGCTCCACTCGTCGCCATAGTCCGCGGGGGGCTGCAGCTCGCGCTCGTCGGCGTCGCCCTTCGCGGCGTCCTGAAAGCGCCGCCGACCGTCGTGCTGGCGCTCATGGTGATGGTGACGACGGCGAGTTGGACCGCCTCGCGGCGGCTGAAGGCCTTCGGGAAGGTCGGCAGGGCCGTCACCTTGTGCGTCGCTGCTGGTGCTGCGGCGTCGTTGGTGACGGTCTTCGCCTTGGACGTACTGCCTTTCACGGCCAGGTACGTCGTGGCGCTGTCCGGCATCGTGATCGGCAACGCGATGACGGGAACGACCCTTGCCGGCCGCCACCTCTATGCGGGGATGATCGCGCGCCGGGAGGAGATCGAGGGCTGGCTGGCGATCGGTGCGACATCCCGTCAGGCGGTGCGCGACGTCGCTCGCCGCGCCGCCGGTGAGGCCCTTGTTCCAGGGATGGATCAAACCCGGACCACGGGACTCGTCACGCTCCCGGGGGCCTTCATCGGGGCGCTGCTGGGCGGCGCTGATCCGACTCAGGCCGCTCGATTTCAGCTGGTTGTGCTGGCTGCACTGCTGGCGACGCAGGCCGTCGCGTCGACCCTGATCGTCGAGCTGCTTGGCGCACCTGCCACGCTGCCAGTGGATCCCGCCCATTTCGGAAAGTAGGCACCAGTCACAATGGCGCGATGACACGAGAAGCCGCGCCGGTCTCCGCCTCCCGGCTGGCCGAGCAGCTCGGCGACCGGCTTCCGGCCGCAGGTTCCGTGTCTACTGAGGCCTTCGATCTGGTCGAGCGGGTGCGCGAGCTGATCGACGCGGTGGTGCTGACCGATGTCGACCCCGCGTCCCGGGCAGCCGCGGCAGCCCACATCGCCAACGTTTCTGCTGCCCTCAGCACCCGCCGGCGCAGCGAGCAAATCCTGCTGGTCCGCCATCCCGACGGCCGGATCGAGAGCCTCGCGCAAGCCGGCTCGGGGCGGCTCAATCCGCAAGCACCGCCGATCGAATGGGTCCATCGCCCGACCGAGCCGGCCCCGGGTGGGACGCCGGTGCCGGTGGAGATCCGCGCCCGCTGCACGCTTACCGCCCGTCACGCAGGCTCCCCCGGCCGGGTACACGGCAGTGTGCTGGCCGGCCTGCTGGACGAGGTGACCGGTATCGCGATCCGGGCGGCGGGAGCGGGCGGGATGACCGTCGCGCTCGATGTTTCGCTCAAGGGCGCAGTGCCGATCGGAACGCCTGCAATGATCACGGCCCGCTACACCGGCGGCGAGGGGCGAAAGTCTTACGCGACAGGGGAGATCACGGTCGACGGTGGCGTGGTTGCTGAGGCTCGCGTCATCTACGTAGCGGAGCGCCGATGACTGTCCCAGCGGAGCTGGAACGACTCACGTGGCGGAGCGGCGATGAGTGACTGGAGTCGGTTCTGCGAGCGGATGTCGGCGCTCGGTGAGGGACTCGAAGGCGAAGGGGTTCGCCACCTGGCTAATCAGGTGGCCTGCTGGCTGACGTACGCGATCGGCCATACAGATCCGGCGCACCCGGCGTTCTTTCGCAGCAGCGATCTGGTCTACCAGTGGGGCGGACCCAACGCCGACCAGGTGGCCCGCCGGGCGATGATCTCGGGCGAGGGCACCTACCGGGTGAGCGGTCATATGGGCAGCTGCGAGGAATTCATCCTGCAGGTCAAGCTGGGGCTCTCCCAGAGCGGTGGGGCCGGCGTCGCCACCGAGATCTCGGCCTCCAGCCTGGGGATCGGCCCCGGTGACGACTTCGACCTCGTGTTCAGCGCGACGGAGGCTTCCGGGGCTACCGGCACCTGGATTCCGCTGGATCCGGCCGCCACCTTCATTCACCTCCGCGACTACTACTTCGATTGGCAGCCGGCCGATCCCGCCACCTTCGTCATCGAGCGGCTCGACAGGTTGGGACCACGACCACCCCTTGACGTAGCAGCCTTGCTGGAGGATGCCGCGAACGAGATCGAACACTCGATCGCCTTCTGGTCCGGCTATCAGGACAAGATGCTGGCCGGTCAGCAAGCGAATGTCTTCGGTGCCCCGGCCCCGGCGCCGCGGGGAGTCAAGGACATCATCTACAGCCACGCCGGAATTGCCCTGGCCGACGATGAGGCGCTGGTCGTCGAACTCGACCATGGAGGCGCCCGGCTCTGGGATATCCAGCTCTACAACCGGCCTTACTACGAGGCCCTGGACTTCGCCAACCGCATTACCAGTCTTAACCATCGCCTCGCCGAACCCGGCCCCATCGTCATCACCGCCGCCGACCCGGGCGGGCCCAACTGGCTGGACACCGAAGGACGTTCAAGCGTGCTGGCCACGGTCCGGTGGTGGGGCCAAGACGCGACCCCCTCGGTGCAGGCACGCGTCGCGCCGATCACTGACCTCGATCTACCCGCCGTAGACCGGCAGGGCGAGCTTCGCCGGCGGTCGAGCCACGTCGCCTGGCGCTACCGGACATGAAGAACCGGCAACCGAGAGGCACCGCGTGAACGACCCAGGCTCCCACGGCCCTGACCCCCGCAGCCCAGATCCCCGAGGCCAAGTGATCATCCTGACTGGAGCGTCGCGCGGCATCGGCAAAGGACTCGCTCTCCACCTGGCCAAGGCGGGCGCCACCCTCGTCGTCACCGGACGAAAGCCGGACCGGCTGGCCGCGCTCTCGGCGGAACTCGATGCTCTCGGGACGCCGCACATCGCCCAGCCGCTGGACCAGGCCGACCGCGACGGGGCCCTCGCGCTGGCTGCCCGGACGCTCGAGACGTTTGGGCGCATCGACGGGCTCGTCGCGAACGCCCAGACATTTCGCTCCGTCACCCCGCTCGAAGACGTGAGCCCGAGCGACATGGATCTGCTGCTGGACACCGGCCCCAAGGGGGTGCTCTGGATGATGCAGGCGGTGTTTCCGGCGATGCGTGACCAGGGCTGGGGACGGATCGTCACGATGGGCTCCAACGCCGCCCTGCTGGGCGCTGCCGGCTACGGGCCCTACGCCGCCGCGAAGGAAGGAATCCGGGCGCTGACCCGGGTCGCGGCCCGGGAGTGGGGAAAGCACGGGATCATCGTCAATTGCGTGTGTCCGGTATCGGTGGCCCACCGAGCGCCGCCGGCGGACGACCCGGCGCGGCGAGCAGTCTTCGAAGCAACCTTTAAGGACATTCCGCTCGGGCGAGACGGAGACGTCGAGCAGGACATCGCCCCGGTGGTGTCATTCCTGCTCTCGGAGGGCTGCAGCTATATGACCGGGCAGACCTTCATGCTCGACGGCGGCGCCTTGATGCGGGTCTAGTCTCGCCGTCCGGCACGAGACACCCCGATGAATCGGTCCACAACG
This sequence comes from uncultured Actinomycetota bacterium, assembly GCA_963839015.1. Taxonomy (GTDB): domain Bacteria; phylum Actinomycetota; class Actinomycetes; order Frankiales; family Frankiaceae; genus DATAZK01. The sequence continues at coordinate 767,477 of CAWITL010000010.1, forward strand.
GCAAGAGCGTGCCATCGCTGAGTGTTTAGTGACCGACGAGCGAAGACGCGGGGACTCAGTCGTCGGCGGACTTAGTCATCCGCGGACTCACCGATCCGTTGCAGCGCGACCGTCAGGGCCTCGAGGTCGACGCCGTCCAGGTGGTCAAAGATGCGTCGTCGCACGCTGGCCAGATTGGCGGGATAAGCCCGTTCAAGGCGCCCGAAGCCGGCATCGGTCAAGACGGCGAACGACCCACGACCGTCCTCCGTGCATTTGACCCGGTCGACGAGATTCTCCCGAGCGAGCCGATCCACGGCATGCGTCAAGCCGCTCAGCGAGATGCGTACCAACGCCGCCAGATCGCTCATCCGTATCCGCCGGTCGGGGGCTTCGGAGAGGTGGACCAGCACCAGGTAGTCGTTGAGGCTGAGCCGCTCCGCCTCCAGCAGGTCAGCGTCAAGACGCCGCGGTAGCACTACCAATACCCGAGCGAGGGCTCTGAGCAGCGTTTCCTCGGAGCCTGACAGCGGCTGGTCGACCACGGAGCCCTTCATGGCACCAACATACTTTCTTGACAAAGCAATCTCAAGGCTATTTGATTCGGGCAGAAAGTTCTTTTGGGGATGGAGGTGACCCGTCCCGATGAGCTGCGCATTCGCTGAGGCCCAGACCCTCCAGGGCCAGGTTGCGATCCCCGGCCGGATCGGCAGCGATGGGGCGGCGCTGCTTGGCGTCCTTCCGGCGGTTGAAGCCGCCGCGGATCAGCCGATTCCGTCCGCTCCGCGGCGGCGACGGGCGCTACGAGGTCTGCTCGTCGCCCTCGTGGTGGGCGTGCTTGCCGCCGAGGTCATCACGATCAGCCCCTACCTCGGCCGGGCCACACGCTCGCTCAGTCATCCCCGACTCGGCTGGCTGACCGCGGCGCTGGCAGCTGAACTCGTCTCCATGGCGGCCTTTGCCCATCTGCAGCGCCGCATGGTGTCCGCCGGGGGGACGCGCATCTCCCTCCACCGGATGGTCATGCTGGTCTACACGTCGAATGCCGTCAGCGTTTCGCTGCCTGCCGGGCCCGCACTGGCCTCGGGCTACACCTTCCGGCGGCTCCGGGGCTTGGGGGCCACCATCCCGCTGGCCACCTTCGCCCTGATCGCTTCCGGGGTCCTGAGCACCCTGGCGTTCGGACTGCTTGGACTGTTCGCCGTTGTGCTGGCGGGCGGCGGTGATGACCATTCGCTGACCCTCGCGCTCGGTATCGGCCTTACTTTCGCTGGAGCCGTGATCGCCCGTGCGCTGCTGCGCCGCCCGCAGGTGATCGATCAGATCGCGGGACGAGGACTGGTCGCGCTCAATCGGTTACGACGCCGGGATGCACATCACGGCCTGGCGGGCCTGCACCAGGCCATCGACGATCTGCTGCTGATCCGGCCGCGCCGGCGGGACTGGCTGGCGGGGCTCTCGTTCGCCGCGCTCAACTGGGCCACTGACCTGGTCTGCCTGATCGCCTGCACCCGTGCAGTCGGGGCCTCCAGTACGTCCGGTGACACCGTCGGCGTAATCGTGCTGGCCTACGTGGCTGGCATGAGCGCCTCCGGGATCTCGCTGCTGCCCGGTGGCCTCGGAGTCACAGACGCGGCCATGATCCTGGTGCTCAGCCACGGCGGCTACGGAGTCGCGTCGGCAACGGCAGCGGTACTGCTCTACAGGCTGGTCAGTTACGTGTTCATCGCGGCGGCCGGTTGGATCGTGATGTCACTGGGTTTTTACGTCAACCGCCGCTCCATGAGCCGGCACCTGAAGGCGACTGCTGGGACTGTCAGACAGCCGACACGCGAACGGGTTGATGGCGATTCACGAATGGTGGATCGTCCGTGGCGTCAGCTCGGGGGGGCGGCTACCACCCAACCGCGGTAGCGGCCTACCTCGGCCCAGGGCGGCACTCATGCAGACAGGTCTTCGACACGGCACATGGTGGGACCAGCACCGCGACGTTCCCGTCAATCAGCTCATGGAGGGCCGCTTCACCCGGCTCTTCCCTCATGCCACGCCAGCCACTTTCAGTCCGGCCGCCTTGCAGGCGCTGGCTGCCGCAATGACCGCAGATCCTGACATTCCGCCCACTCCCGAAACCCGCACCGACGCCGAGGAAAACCCCGGCATTCCGGCGGCTTACACCTACTTCGGACAGTTCGTTGATCACGACATCACGTTTGACCCAACGTCATCGCTGAAGCAGCGGCTCAACGGGCGCGGACTCAAGGCTCTCGTCAACTTTCGGACCCCGCGGCTGGACCTCGACAACCTGTACGGCCGCGGGCCGAACGAGCAGCCCTACCTCTACCTGGACGGGCGCAAGATGCTGCTCGGCGAGAAATTGAGCGGAAATCCCCACGATCTGCAGGCTTTTGACGTCCCTCGGGGGCCCAACGGCCGGGCGCTGATCGGTGACCCCCGCAACGATGAGAACCGCATCGTCACCCAGTTGCAGGCGACCATGCTGCGCTTCCACAACGCCCTCGCCGACCTCTTGCCGGACGCCGATCTGCCGACACTGCAGCAGCAGGTCCGCTGGCATTACCAATGGGTAATGGTTCACGACTTCCTGCCGACGGTGGTCGGCTCCGAAGTGATCCATTCCGTCTTTCCGCAACTGGGCACCGGCCCGTTCAATCCGGTGTTCTCCGTCCCCGGGCTGGGTGATCCGCACAATCCGTTGACCTTGATGCCGGTGGAGCACTCGGTGGCCGCCTACCGGTTCGGTCATTCGATGATCCGCCCGATCTACCGGATCAATGAGTCGATTTCGCGTCGGCAGATCTTCTCCACCGCGGCAGACCCGGCCGGTGACCTCGGCGGGATGCGACCGCTTCCCCAGGACTGGGCGCTCGACTGGCAGTACTTCATCGATCTCGACCACGGCACGCATCCCCCCATGCCGGTCAACGCCAACGACCCGGCCCATCGCAAGCCGCAGCACTCTTACAAGATCGACACCTCGCTGGTGAATCCCCTCGGGCTGCTCCCGCCGATCATCGCGAGCGACCCCCCCAACCTCGCATTGCGCAACCTCGAACGCGGCGCCGCCTTCGGGCTGCCGAGCGGACAAACGGTAGCGGCCGCACTCGGAGTGACGCCGCTGACAGACAACGAGATCCTGATCGGCAAAGCCACGGCAGACCCGGCAGACCCCACCCAGCCGATCAGCGACGTCGCCGCCGAGTTCGCCGGCAACGCACCGCTGTGGACCTACGTCCTCGCCGAAGCCTGGTTCACGTCCTGGAACGATCCAGGCGCCAGTTCGGACAAAACGAAGATTCCGATCAGGCTCGGGCCGGTCGGAGGACACCTCATCACCGAGACTTTCGCCGCGCTGCTCGCCGGAGACCCCACCTCCTATCCGCATGCACCGGAGCCGTTCAGCCCCATCGCGAGCATTTGCCAGAATGGCACCTTCGGGCTCGCGGAACTCATAAACGCCGCACTTGGGCGCACCCCATGAAAGCGATCTGACCAGCTATCCCTTATGCCATACACGTTGTTCCAATGAATCACAACGCCACCTGCGATGATTGCTTTCATCCATTTCTCACGTGAACGCAAAAAGGCCCGCGACCGGAAGTCGCGGGCCTTTTCGTTGAGCGCTGTTAGCAGGTGGAACCAGCGACGACGCCGCTGCCGGAGTTGAGGCTGTCGAAGCACCAGGACTTACCGGACTTGGACACCGCGACGATGGTGTACGTGTTGCCGCTGCTGGCCGGAGTGAAGGTGACGCTGGTTGTGTTGGAAGACTTCGACCAGCCGTTGAGCGGGCCGGTCGCCGAACCGACAGCACCCGCACCGTTGGTGGTGTAGGTGTTGTTGTCGGTGAAGTAGGTCTCCTCGGCGGTGGAGCCGTTCTTCACGTCCGACTTGGCGGCGGCGTCATAGCCGCTGTTGCGCTGGTTCAGGAACACGGGGATGGCGATGGCGGCCAGGATGCCGATGATGATCATGACCACCAGGAGCTCGATGAGGGTGAAGCCCTCTTCGCGCTCATCCATGCTTTTACGAATACGAGAGAGCACTTTCCCACTCCTATGGAGCCACCAGGAGCCACCTCCAGCGCGGAAGTCCCGCCCGGCGAGGTTTTCGGCTCAGCAGATGCAAAGGTGTTCGGGAAAAGCGAGGCGCCGCTTTATCGCCCAAGTCGCATTCTCACTCGAATGGCCGAGCGGAGTTGGGTAGCGCTTGTGTTTTAACCACTGCACTCAATTGTTGAGTAGGCTTTCCGATGCCTAGACATAAGGTCCCGTCGCATCTACTAGGGGGATGCGACGGGGTCTGTAATTCGGTGTGAGAATCCAAATGAATGGCTTTTGTGTAACCCATTCTTAGCTTTAATGTGATTCGCTCAGCGAACTAATGAACCAGCGATGTGGGTCTCAGTTGAAGAGCCGGCCGATCCCGCCGCCGGCGCTGCCACCAAGGCCGCCGATCCCTTCACGGGGCTGATCGCCGGGGTTGGTCTCTGCGACCCAGTGCGCGAAGGCCTCCGGGTTGCGGGACTGCAGCAGCACGCGCCCGGGTCCGTCGAAGTCAAAAACCCAGCCCTCACCGGATTTCAGCGACTGCATGGTGCGTCCCTTGGCGGCCCGACGCATCGTGAACTTCATACTGAGCTCGTACGCCACGACGTGTCCGGTGTCGATGGTGACGGTCTCCCCCGCCTCGAGGTCCATGACGTCGACAGCGCCGTAGATGCTGACCAGTGCCTCACCCTGACCGCTGGCCCGAAAGCCAAAGCCGCCTTCACCGCCGAAGAGATTGGCCATGCCGCCCCACTGCGTGTCGACCTGCACGTTGGAGGAATTGGCTATCCAGCTGCCTTTGCGAAGGAAGAACGGCTGCTCCGGAGTGACGTCGATCGTCACGGTGTCGCCCGGCAGCACGCCGGCGACGTCCACCCAGCCTCCCTGGGGAGGCGCCGTGAAGGTCGTGACGAAAAACGAACCGCCGCCGAGAACGCTGCGCTTGAGCCCCTTCATGATGCCGCCCTGCGACTTCGACTCCAGCTCGACGCCGCCGCTATGGGCGATCATGGCGCCGGCCTCGCAGTTGAGCACCTCATTGCCGGCCAGAATGCATCGCGCGACGGTGAATGACGGGTTGTGCCGCAGCTGAACGTTCATAGCGGAATCCTGCCACTAGCGCTCGGTCGCGCAACGCCAAGCCGCTCCAGGGCCGGCCAAGGGTCTGCCGGTGGCTGCAGATTCTCCAGTACTGCAGCCCGCCGCCGGACCGTTGCGCTCCCCTGCTCATCGTCGGTGAACACCCAGAAGTCACCCGCCGCGATGGCGATCATCATGTGTTCGGCCGCCGGCACCGGATCCATCGCGACCATGGCGTTCGTGCCCTGCATGGCAGCAAAGACCTGGTCGGCAGCCGCGTTGCCGCTGGGCGCTTCCGCCTGGGCTGACGTGAAGATCTGACTGCGCACCAGGCTTGGCAACACCGCGCTGACCTGAATTGGGGCTCCGACGAATTCCAGCTCCTGATGAAGGCACTCGGTGAGGGCCAGTACGGCGTGTTTGCTGACGATGTAAGGGGCTTGCAGCGGCGCCGTCGCCACCCCACCGACAGAGGACAGATTGGCGATGGTCGCGGGCTTTCCGGCGGCGAGCATGCGCGGCACGAACGCCCGTATCCCGAAGTAGACACCGTCGACGTTGACCGACATGAGTCGCTTCCAGCGCTCCGGCGTGACCTCCCAGAGCAGCCCGCCGGTTTCCAGCCCGGCATTGTTGATCAGCAGCTCGACGCTCCCGAATGCCTCGAAGGTCTGCTGGGCCAGCACGTCGACGGCGGCCGAGTCCGTGACGTCGACCCGGGAAAATGTGACGGAAGCACCTTGGCCGGCGAGCTCGTCACGCAAGGCCCGCCCGGCTTCCTCGGCAATATCGGCGATGACCACCCGCATGCCGATCCCTGCCAGGTAGCGAACGAATCCCCCTCCGATACCTGCAGCCCCGCCGGTCACGACCGCGGTACCCCCACTGAACCGCTGTTTTGCAGTGGTTGTCACTTGCACTCCTCGATGACTCGTGACGATCAGTCACTATTTGCGCGTCTTGAGCCGATCACGAGGACGCTATTCGGCGAACCGATCGACAAGCGCAGCCAGGGCCCCCTGGCAGTCCGTGGCCCCGCCGGGCGCGTCTGGTAGGCGCACGTCTCCGAACTCGCGGGAGGGCAGCAGGATCGTCGCGTGGCCAGGGGTGGTGATGACTCCGCGATTGTTCTCGCCCCAGATGTCGAGATCGACGGCGGGACGATTCCCCTCGGCCAGATAGTGGCGGGTGACGCGGCCGCGCATCCAGTGCGTATCGCCCACGTAGTTGAACTTGCGGAACTGGCAGTCGAGCTTCCAGAGCCAGGCGTCGTCGCCCATCCAGTCCGTGCAGAGATGAATGAGCCAGGTCTCGCGCATGCGCCCGTAGTCATAGCTGGCGGGGTTGCCGGCCTGGTGCGCCCACTCGGCGTCCCAGTGCACACGCTGCTGCACGTCGGGGATGTTCAACGCGTCGCGCTTGAAGAACCTGGGTACTCGCAGGCGCTGGTTGTATCCCAGCCGCAGCGCCTTGACCCCGTAGAGGCCCATGCCCATCCCGACGTGCCAGACCACCATGTCGGTGACCCGTAGCGGGCCCTTGACGATCGGGCCGATCTCATCTCCCTCAGCGACGTCCTCCCACATTCGGGGAAGGGCACCGCGGCGACGATCAACCTCACCGGCGTAGCACTCGTCGATGGCCGCCAACTCGTCGTCGCTGTACGGCCGGATCTCGATGGCGTCGTTCTTCTTGCGCTCGGTCGCCTTCTCCCGCTCGGTGCGAATCATCAGACGGTACTGGGCGGACAGGACCGGGCCGCCCTGGACTGAGAAGACTTCGGCGGACCATTCGTGCACCGCCCGCCCCGCGAAATCACTCTTCTTGTCCTGGACTCCGACCAGCGCGTTTCGCCGGCTGACGCGGCTGCCGGGCAGCAGCGGATTCCACCATTCACGCGACGCCCCGGAGTAGAACGCGTGCACTCCGCCGAGTGGATCGCCCTTGAGCAGCGCCTTGGTGTCCGGGTCGAGGGTGGTCACTTCGTCCTCGCCCACCAGGGTGTCGCCGCCCGCCAGATGCGGAGGCGAGATCACAGTTCCCCAGCGGCTCTTGCGGCCGTACTCCGGGTCACACCACAGCGGATTGTCATCACCGTGGGCCTCGGCGACATGCCGGAAGGCGTCTTCGTTCGGCTGCAGATAGTGCGGAGGCTGGGTATGTGGCCTGGCGACTCCGACCCTCCTGCGCAGTGCCGCGACTCCCTCGTCAGTGATCCCTGCAGCCATAGCCGTATAACGTATATGACTCGCCTTCGACTCATCCATGACCTGGTCTGTGCCGTCTGGAGCTGCCGTATGACCCGATCTGCGCTGGTCATCGGGGGCACCGGCCCGACGGGGCCACCGATCGTCACCGGGCTGGCTGAACGCGGCTTCGAGGTGACGGTGCTGCATTCCGGGCGGCACGAGCTGGCAGAGGTCGCCGGCTTTCGTCACCTTCATGGCGACGTGTTCAGCGAAGAAGGCCTTCGCTCCGTACTGGGAGATGCCGAGTCCGAGACCTTCGACGTGGTGGTAGCCAGCTACGGGCGGCTGCGCACCATCGCTCAGGTGCTGGAGGGCCGAGTGGGCCGGTTTCTCTCGATAGGCGGGGCGCCGGTCTACCGCGGCTTTTTCGACGCGAAAGTGCATATACCGCCGGGGCTGCCGGTGCCGACCCGTGAAGACGCCGAGCTCGCCGACGAGAGCGAGGACGGCAAGTCCTACCGGATCGGCCGCACCGAAGAGCTGGTTTTCACCAGCCACCCCACCGCCACTCACTTTCGCTATCCGTACGTCTACGGGCCGCGGCAGCTGGCCCCCCGTGAGTGGTGCATCGTCCGGCGGATCCTGGACGATCGGCCGTTCCTGATCCTGCCTGACGGCGGCCTGAGCCTGATCACCTTCGGCTACGTCGACAACCTCGCGCAGGCCCTGCTGCTCGCTGTCGATCAGCCGGCCGCGTCGATGGGCGAGATCTTCAACTGCGGCGACGAGGAACGCCTGACGATCCGCCAGGTCGCCGAGCTCATCAGCGATGAGCTCGGGCATGACTGGGAGCTGATCTCGATGCCGTCCGAGCTCGCGGTGCCCGCCCGGCCGCTACAAATGAATCAGCTGTCCACCCATCGGGTGCTGGACATCTCCAAGCTGCGGGAACGCCTGGGCTACCGCGATGTGGTGCCTGCCCGGCAGGCGGTTCGCCGAGCTGCGCGCTGGCTGGTCGAGCACCCTCCGGCGCTCGGCGGATACGAAGAGACGGCGCTGCAGGACCCCTTCGACTACGCCGCCGAGGACCGGCTGGTGAACTGGTGGCGCACCGTCACTGCCGACCCACCCGACCTGGGCTACGACGAGCTGCCGGGCTACGGGAAGTCCTACGCCGGACCAGGGACCCGGCGACCGCGAGCTGATACCCGCATCTAGACCGGAGCGTGCACGTTGACCCTGCAAGGCTGGAGCCTCCCGCTATCCCCCGGCGGCCGCGCCGCTCTCGTTCCGCCGCCGCCCTGGCACTTCTCCGGTGAGGCGCTCGGCATCGACTTCCGCACCGATCCGGCGGCAATGGCCGCAACCCTCCCCGCCGCGTTGGAGGGACTGGGCGACGGCACCGCAACCTTCGTCTTCTGCGATTGGTCGTCGGCGGCGGACGTCGACCCGCGGATCGCGGCGGACCCGGCGCGAGGTCAGTACAAGGAGGCTTACGTCGCGATACCTGCCACCTTGGACGGTGCCCGGGCAGCCCGGGTGCCCTACATCTGGGTGGACAACGACCTCTCGTTCGCCCGTGGGCACATTCAAGGGTTTCCCAAGAAGAGTGGCGTCATCGCCATCAGCAAAGCGGTCTCCATCGGTCGCGGCGGCCCGCGACTCGAGGCAGGCGAGACCTTCACCGGTCACGTCGCGGGTCTTGGCCGGCAGCTGGCGCGTGGCGCGGTCACTCTGGCCGAACCCGCTGCCCCCGGCTTCGTTCCGCGGGCGCTGCGACTGCCGATCTGGCACACCCGGCTGGTGCCCGACCTGGCCGGAGGCGAGCCGCTGGTGCACGATCTGGCGCGCAACATCGTCTCCGGTTTCGAGGTCGCCGACGTATGGACGGGATCAGCGGAGCTCGAATTCTTCGAGTCAGAATTCGAAGAACTAGCGGCGCTCGCGCCGCTCGAGGTGCTCGGCGGTTTCCGCTGCTCGATCGCCTTCTCCATAACCGGCGCGGAGATCCGGCCCGCCTAGACCGCGAACGCCGCGCTGCCAGACCGGCGTCCGCTTTTCAGTGAAGGCGCGTGACCCCTCCACCGCATCCGCACTTTTCATGACGGACCGGATGATGCCCTTGTGGCGATTACGGACTGCCTCATCCGCCCAGCCGTCACCCTGGCGCACGACCGCCTTGCTCGCCGCGACAGCAAGGGGGCCGTTGGCGGCAACCTTTTCGGCGAGTTGCCACGCCACCTCGAGGGCCCGCCCTGAGGGTGCGAGCGCGTTCACGAGACCGCACTCGTAGGCCCGCTCGGCGCTCATCAGATCGCCCGTCAGGATCAGTTCCATCGCGACGTGGTACGGGATGCGCTGCGGCAGCCGAACCAGGCCTCCGGAGCCGGCAGCCAGGCCCCGCTTCACCTCGGGCAGGCCGAACCGGGCGTCGTCGGCAGCCACGATCAGATCGCAGGCGAGCACGATCTCGCATCCCCCGGCCAGAGCCCAGCCCTCCACGGCGGCGATGAGTGGCTTACGCGGCGGCTCCGTGGTGAGCCCGCCGAAGCCGCGGCCGGGCACGCTTGCCGGTTCACCCGCCAGCGCCGCCTTCAGATCCATCCCGGCGCTGAACGTGCCACCGGCTCCGGTCAGGATCGCGACGCGTAATTGTGGGTCACCGTCGAGCTCGCCCATGGCAGCGGCGATGCCCGCGGCGACGTCACCCGTAATGGCGTTACGCGCCTGGGGTCGGTTGATGGTGAGGATCAGAACGTGGCCGCGGCGCTCGGTGAGCAGCGGCTCCGCGTCTGGCACGGCCTCAGCCTCTCACGGCCTCAGCGAGCGCGAGCGGTGGCGAGCGCTCCGTGCACGTTCCAGCGCACAGCACCGGCAAAGTCGCGGATTCGCTCGCTGGGCCGGTAGTCCTCGGCAAGCTCGGCGGCGGCCACCGCGCGGCCGAGGTCGTTGTCGTGCTGAGCCAGGACCACCGAGAAGTCGCGGCGCATGGGGCCAAGAGCGTCGTAACCGAAAGAGCGGTAAATCCGTGGAAAAAGCGGCTTGAAGAGCCGGATCCGCTCGTGCAGCCCACTTGAATGCGACATCGGATTCTTGTGGCGGGCTTTGATGTAGTCCGGCAGGAGGTCAGCGAAGGCCTCCCGCACGATCCATTTCTCGTAGCCGTCGCGCACCTTCAGCTCGAGCGGGATCCGCATCGACAACAGCAGCATCTGGATGTCCAGGAAGGGAACCCTCGCCTCGACCCGCATCCCCATGCTGGTGCGGTCGACCCGCTGCAATTCGGTGCGACTGAGGTGTCGGATCTTGTGCAGGAAAAGGCGGCGGCGGTCTTCGGGTGGAACCTGCGCGTACATGTCGTAACCACCGAAAAGCTCGTCCGAACCGTCGCCGGTGAGCACCACCTTGACGCCGCTCTCATGAACCCGCTCGAAGATCTTCATGGACACGACCGCGTTGATCGCATCGCCGTACTCGGTCACCTCGGAGCGATAGATCGCCTCCCGCACGTCACGCAGGGAGATGTCACCAGGGCGGACCATGACGACCTCGTGCGGCACGCCCAGTTCGCTGGCGAGCCGACGCGCGTAGGCCACGTCCTCGCTGCCCTCGGTGCCCACAGTGAAGGCCCGGCAGTCGGGATGCATCTGGACCGCGTGCAACAGGGTCAGCGAGGAATCAAGCCCACCGGACAGGATCACGCCGACGGGCAGATCCGTATCGACACGCAGCCGAACCGACTCGCGATAGGTCTCGCGCAACACGGCTTTCGCCTCGTCGACGTCGGTGATCTCCGGCTCCCCTTCGCCGAGGGTGAGCAGATCGATGTAGGGCTTCAGGACGGGGTCGGAGGACGCCGAACCGCGCCCGATGCTGCCCGGCGGCACCTCGTGGATCGCCGTGCCGAGCGTGGTCAGCGACTTGACCTCCGACGCGATGTGCAGCCGGCCATCGGCGCGTGCCCAGTAAAGCGGCTTGACGCCGGCCGGGTCACGAGCCAGCAGCACGGTGCCGGTCAGGCGATCGAGCAAGGCGAAGGCGAATTCGCCGCGAAACTCCAGCAGCGCGTCGTCGCCCCAGGCGAGCAGCGCTTCCAGCACCACTTCGGTGTCGGACTCCGAACGCTGCGGATGCCCTTGCGCCGCAAGCCGGCGGCGCAGCTCGGCGTGGTTGAAGACCTCACCGTTGTAGCAAAGTGCCCAGCGCCCATCCGGCGATGTCCAGGGCTGCACGGCCCGCTCACGGTCGACGATGCACAGCCGCGAGGTGGCCAGCAAAGCGGTCTCGCTGCGGTCGGTCTCGAGCACCTCGCCGCGGCTGCGGATACCCGCCACCATGCGGTCAAAGACGACGCCGGCCGAAGGGGAATCCGGTCCGATCAACAGCGCGATCCCGCACATCAGCGACTCCCGTCCACGCAGGTCGGGGTGAAGGCAGAAGTCACGACCCAGGCGTCCGGAACACCGACACCCCGGCCGCGTAACGCGCGACAGCGTGCGGCGCAAGGCACAGGTGCCAGGCCCGGCCCTCGTCGATCACATTGAGGACGCCGGCATCCTGGTAATCGAGCAGCACCTCGCGAAGGGCACCGCTGGCGCCGAAGCGTTCGAACCAGGTCATTTCGACGTCAGCCGCCCACCCTCGGCAGTGCGCGCTCGGCAGCAGCGCCGTGAAACCGAGGTCGCGCAACCGGCTCTGGTGGTGCACGCTGCGCACGATGCTGTTGACCCAGATCCGGGGGGTCGCCGGCGGCGCCTGCAGCGCGACCTTGTCGGCCAACTCATTGAGCACGGCCACCATCTCGGGGCGGGCATGCTGGAACGGCAGACCCGGGCCACGCGGCTCACGATCCGGCAGCGCCCGCTGCACCGCATAATCACGCGCCCGCTTGATCAACCCATCAGAGGCAATGCCGAAGCCGAACCGGACCCCGCCCGAGGCCCGCAACGATTTCAGATCCACGACCTGGGGCGAAAAGGCAATCGACCGGGCGTCGGGGAAGTCGGCAGAGGCGGCCCACCAGGCCAGATCGAGCTGTTGCAGCAAGATGATGCGCACCAGGGAGATCGGATCGCTGGCGTTCGAGGCGGGTGATGGGACGAAGAGCGAATACTCCCGTAGCGCCTGCTTGAGCACGCGGTCGGACCCACCCGGGGTCGCATCGATGATGCGGCGGACCGCCGGATGGCGAAACCACTCATCGAGATGTCGGGCCACATCAGCCCTGGTGCGTCGGTCGGAGAGCACCGACAGATCATCGATCAAATGTTCGAGCTGGGCGCGATAGTCGATGGCGACGGACAGTTCCCTGACGTTCTCCGCCGCACGAGCCACCGGCCCCATATTAGGTAGCAGGCCTCTCGGTGCAATCAGCAACGCCGCAGCGTTTGCCATTGGTTTTCAGCTGGCACACACGCCTACGGAACATTGCCGCCTCCCAGCCAGTCAAAAGCGGGCGATCAGTCCACCCACAGTTCCTCGAAAATCGCTCTGGCCTCGATGAGCTTGTCGATGTCGCTGTCGTGATAACCGTAGGCGTGCATGATCTCGCGGGTGTGCTGGCCGCAGATCGGCGGCGGCCCCCAGATTTGGCTGGGCGTGTCGGAGAAGCTCATCGTCGTCCCGTAGTTGTCGAAACGGCCGACCTTGGGGTGCTGATACTGGGTGACGAGCCCCTGGGCGCGCATCTCGGGATCATCGAAGACGTGCAGCGCGAAGTCGGGATCGGAGATCTCGCACGGCACCCCGCACCCATCAAGCAGCCCAAACGCATCGCGCGCGGTACGAGCAAGGAACCACGGCTCGAGGATGTCCGCCAGCTCACGGTCATATGCCTGCCGGGTCTCGGAGTCCGCGAAACGCTCGTCGGCGGCCAGCAACGCCCCGCCGATGGCTTGCGCCAGCGCGGGCCAATCCCGTTCGCGGAAGGCGGCCAAGCAGATCCAGCCGTCTGACGTCTCATACAGCCGGTAGAGCGCTCCGAGCCCGAGCTGCTGAACATCCAGCGCCGGACGGGCGAGAGCTGAGCCGTCCTCCTTCACCGCCGCCATCGAGGCGACGAGCAGACCGGCATTGAGGATGGAGGTGTCCACGCTCTGCGCCTGCCCGGTGCGTTTGCGGTGATAGAGCGCCTGGATCACCCCGATGGCAGACAGGAAGCCGTTGCCGGTGTCGCCGAGTGAGGTGAGGCTCCAGAACGGGGCTCCACCCTCACGGACAGCGCCATCCTCGTAGGTGACACCTGCCAGCGAGCAGCCGGTCTGATCGTTGCCGGGCGAGTCCGAGCGCGGACCGCGGTCAAAGCCCCGGGTGTGGCAATAGATGAGGTCGGGGTTGACCGCCCGCAGGGATTGCTCATCGCATTTGAGCCGACGGAGCGCGTCGCGGCGCATGTTGGAATGCACCACGTCCGCCCGCTCCACCAGCGTGTGGAAGACGGCCAGTCCCTCGGGGGTCTTGAGGTCGATGCCGATGCTGCGCTTGTTGCGGTTGGCGCCGTAGGCGATGTGCGAGGCGTGCCACCACGGATCACGCCAGGTGTTGATCTTGATGACGTCAGCCCCCAGGTCGGCGAGCACCTGGGCACCAAAAGGACCGGCCACGGCGAACCCGAGGTCGAGCACGGTGACCCCGGCGAGCGGCCCCACCATCTGCTCCCCCGGTGCGACAGCATCATCCGGCGCGGCGGCAGCGGCTGGAGACTGCTTCGCCAATGAATCGGCCTCGACTCTGATTGCGGCCGTGTGCGCGCCGGCGGCGGGGACGGGACCGTGGACTCGTCCGGGCGTCTCACTCAAGCCGTACAAAATCCCGGCCTGGCGTAACCGGCCGTGCTCGGGATGGTCAAAGTCGAGCACGGCTCCCTCCGCGAGCAGGGCGGGATCCGCCAAGGCCTCCTCGGGGGTACGGACCGGCTGCAGCGGGACACCGGCTTCGCGCGCGACGTCGACCCACTCCTGGCTGGGGAACTTGCTGAACGCCTCGGCCATCAGCGGGTGGTAATACGCCAGCACCACAATGTTTTCCGGGTCCTGCGGGATCCGGCTCGGATCGTCCCTGACCCGGTCGAATTCGCTGCGGAAGGCCAGCGTCTCACCGTTTGCGCTATTGAGCGCAAACTGCGGATTGGGCACCCATTGCTCGATCCAGCGCCCGTCCGAGCATGTGAAGAAGCCCTTGCCGGCGCGCTGGTCATAGACCCACGACCGCAGACCGACCGCATCCGGATGCTCGACGCGCTGCCACTTCGAGGCGGTCACCGAGAGTGCTGCTTGCAGCAGCGAGGTTTCGACGTGCTGACCCCGGCCGGTGAGAAGCCGGGCATACAGGGCGGCGCTGATTCCGGTCGAGGCCAAGAAACCGGCGCACATGCTCAGCCATGGGGTGTAGGTGAAGATCGGTCCCGAGCGGGGGTAGCCAGGCGCCATGCCGTCGGGGATTTCCAGGTCGGCGAGGTAGGGCTCTTCGCCGTGCATTCGCGGCATGGCGCCGCCCAGATGGCCCCGCTGCTCATCCAGGATGCCGAGACGGGCGGCCACCAAAGCGTCGTAGCCCGGCCGGCCGCGGTATCCGGCGTGCGGCCCGTAGGCACTGATGGAGCAATAGACCAAGCCCGGATTCTGCGCCAGCAGGGTGGGGGCATCGATGCCCAGACGCTCTGCGGTGCCGGCGGCGAAGCTCTCCAGCACCACGTCGGCATGGCGCGCCAGCGCCAGGAACCGCCGGTGGTCCTGCGCATCACGAAGGTCGAGCTCGGCGCTGCGCCGCCCTCGTAGCCACACGTCATAGCCGGCGGTGCCGCGGAACGGGTCGCCTCCCGGCGGCTCCACCTTGATGACGTCGGCGCCGTGGTCAGCCAGCAGCATCCCGGTGATCGGCCCGGCGACTCCAGACGAGAGGTCGAGCACCCGAATGCCCTCCAGGACGCTTGCCATGACCGTCTCCTGCTTTCTTTTGGACAACTAGCGGTGACTTAGTGACGGGTGAGGATCGCGCCGGTGCGGCTCGCGGTCACGAGCACGGTGCGGGCGCCAGGCACCTGGTTGACGGCGGTCCCACGCAGCTGGCGGGTCGCCTCCAGCACCAGGTTCAGGCCATGGATATAGCCCTCCCCGATCAGCCCGCCGTTGGTGTTGCACGGCAGGGCGCCGTCAGGAGCAAGTGCGCCGGACGCGACGAAGTCCTTGGCCTCTCCCGGGCCGCAGAAGCCGAGCGCCTCGAGCTGCATGAGCAGGATCGGGGAGAACGCGTCATAGATCATCGCTACGTCGACGTCGTCCCTACTGAATCCAGCCCGATCGAACAGTCGCTCCCCCAGCGCCACCGAGCCGTCCATGACCGACAGGTCTGCCCGGTAATGATCCGAGGCGATCTCCTGTTCGAACAAGCCCGCGCCCGAGGCTGCCCCGATCAACACCGGCGTGACGGCGAGGTCCGCGGCACGCTCGGCGCCGGTGATCACCAGCGCCACCGAGCCATCGGTCTCCTGGCAGCAGTCCAGTAGGTGCAGGCACGGTTCGGCGATCCACCGCGACGCCTGGTGATCTTCCAGCGAGATCGGCCGCCCGAATCCCCAAGCCGCCGGATTCTTGGCGGCGTATTCACGCAGTTGCACCACAGCCCGGCCGAAGTCGGCACTCGTGACACCGAACTGATGCATGTAGCGGGTCGAGTTCAAGGCCATCCACGACGCCGGGGTGAGGACGCCATGGGGCATCGCCCACTGCATCGCGGTCGATCCGGAATGCTGTGAGGTGGGGCTTGGTGAGGTCTTCGCACCGCCGAATCGCGTCGCGCCGGAGCGGGCCCGGATGGCGCGATAGGCCACGACGACGTCCGCCGCCCCGCTGATCACCGCACTCGCAGCGTGGAGCAGCGTGCCCATCGAACCGCCGCCTCCGTAGGGCACCCGGGAGGAAAACCCGATCTCCGGGAAACCGATCGAGCGCACCAGCTCGGTCTCCTCGACCGGATCGATCGTGTAGCTCACGAGCCCATCGACGTCGGCCGGCATCAACCCGGCGTCTGTGAGTGCGGCCGTAATCGCCTCACACGCCAGCTGCAGCTCCGTGCGGCCGGCGCGGCGGGAGAACTCGGTATGCCCGACTCCGGCGATCGCGGCGCCACTGGCCAGCCGAGCCATCACCGATCACCCGCTGCCGAACCGGTCAACGGTGAGAACACCGGCACGGCGTGGCCGTCGACTGTCGGGGCGAAGCTCACGTGCAAAGGCATGCCGATGTGGATGTCGCCGGTGGCGATCTCGGTCAGCTCTGAGAGCACCCGGATGCCCTCCTCGAGATCGACCAGCGCGGCGCGCACCGGGTAATCGAAGACCGGGTTCTGCGGGTGGTGCAGGATGGCGTAGCTGTAGAGCGTCCCGCGGCCCGAGAGGCGAATGACGTCGATCTCCAAGGAATGGCAGTGCGGGCACATCGGCCGCGGCGGATGGCGCACGATCGCGCACTCGCCGCAGCGTTGCGCGAGCAGGCGGCCGGCCGCAGCCCCCTCCCAGTAGAACGCGTTGTCGTCGGTGAGGATCGGGGCCGGACGGCGGGGCCCGGAATCTGGTTGCACCGGCTAACCATAGTACCTAGTATGGTTGCAGGGAAGCCCGGCCAACGACAGGACGTCATGACCCATCGCACGAGCGACACCACGCCAGACTGCACCTCAGCGGGCACGCGATCATGAGCAGGCTCATCTCCGCCGATTCCCATGTGGCGGTCAGCCTCGATGTCATCCGGGAGCGGGTTCCCCGCGCGTTGCACGAGGCCTTCGACGACGCGATCGCCGAGCAGGCCCGTCTCGACGAGACCCAGCGCGGAGGCCGCAAGCTCTCCCTGGGCGACTTCGATCTGGACGCGTTTCGCGACCCCGGCTACCACGATCCGGTGGCCCGGCTGGCAGCCATGGATCGCGATGGGGTCGACGCCGAGGTGTTGTATTCGGAAGTGAGCGCCTTCCGCGCCTTCGGGTTCGTCAAAGGAGATTGGCGGCCGATCAGCCGCGCATTCACCGATCATCTCAGCGAGTTCGCCGCGACCGATCCCCGCCGGCTGGTGGTCTCCTACCAGGTGCCGATCATCGATATCGAATACGCCGTCGGTGAGGTCCACCGGCTTGCCGGGCTCGGCGCCCGGGCCGTGCACCTGCCGAACTTCCCCAGCGAATTCGGCCTTCCTGACTACCACGAAGCGCTCTACGACCCGTTGTGGAGCGCGTTGCAGGAGACCGGGATTTCGATCAGCCACCATCTGGGCAACCGCGCGTCGCTGTATGACGTTTTCCAACGCGACCCGACCCCTCAGGCAGGCATCTTCACTTCGCTGCCCGCCTTGGCGCTCGCGGAAGTGGTGGCGTGGTGGATCCTGACCGGCACCCTGGAACGCTTTCCCGGGCTGCAGATCGTCTTCGTCGAGCCCAGCCTCTACTGGATTCCCGGCTTCCTGGCCTCGCTGGACCGCAAGGCCGAGCGCGGCTACCACTTCCCCGGAATGCGGCTCACGCCCAGCGAGTACTTTCACCGCAACATGTCATGCACGTTCATGGACGACGAGGTCGGCCTGCGCCAGCGCCATCTTGTCGGCATCGAAAACATCCTGTGGTCGACGGACTTTCCGCATCCCGCTACTACTTGGCCGCATTCACAGGAGATCGTCCAGCGGCAGTTCGCCGGCATCCCCGACCATGAGCGCGAGCTCATCTGCCACGGCAATTCGGCTCGCATATATGGCCTCTAGATCCACCACTGAGGTCGCCGGACTTGCGGTGACGATCCTGGAGCCCGACGGCCCGGCGAACGGACGGGTGCTCTACTGCCTTCCCGGCGGCGGCATGTCTCGGCGCTACTTCGACCTGGACGCGGCCGGCTACAGCATGGCCGTACATCTCGCCGGGCGAGGGTTCACTGTGGCGACGATCGATCACCCCGGCGTTGGAGACAGCCCACCGCCGGAGGACGCCTGGACCTTGACCCCGCAAGTCGTCGCCGACGCCGACACCGCCGCCGTCACCCAATTGCACAAACAGCTCGGCGGCATCCCGATCGGGGTCGGCCATTCGATGGGCGGGATGCTGACCGTCACGGTCCAGGCACGCCACCGGCCGTATGCCGCGCTCGGCCTTCTCGGCTACGCGCACAGCGACGACTACGAGCTCACCGAGCTGGCCGCCTACCTGAGCGATGAGGAAAAGTCGGTGGTGGGCCACCCGGACGCCATCGCCTCCGAGCTGGTCAGGCTGGCCAAGGAACGGTTCGGGCGGCCGCTGCCCAAGGGTGACACCAGACGGTCAGACTTCTTGCTGGCAGGTATGCAGGTGCCCGAAGAGGCACTGGTGGCGATGGACGGGTGCGCGGCGAGCCTGCTGGCCATCTGTGGCCTCGGCTCGATGCTCAAGTGCGCGGCGCCCGACGTGAAGCTGATCGACGTGCCGGTCTTCATCGGCTTCGGTGAACGCGACATCACCGGCAACGCCAGAGCCACCGCCGACGCCTTGGTCCGTTGCCCCGACATCACGCTCTTCGAGCTCAGCGGCTCCGGCCACAATCACAACGTGGCTCCGAACCGTGCGCTGCTCTGGGATCGGCTGGCCGCCTGGGCAGCGGCCGTCACCTGAGCAACTGCCGTCAGCCGAACAGCACTACGTGGCGCTACGCCAGCTCGATGCCTTGGGCTGAGGCTTGCTCGCGGATGGACGCGGCAACCCCGCGCACCAGGAGCTTGCGCTGCACCGCGTCGTCGGCGGTATCTGCGATGCGCGATGAAATCAGGGCGCCCTGCAGGTAGCCGCGCAGGGTGAGGAATGCGTAGCGCACCAGGTCCAAATCCTGCGCTGCTGGGCCGAGCGCGCGGTCGAAAAGCGGCTGCCAGGCCCGGGTGAGCTCGGCCCCGTGCGCCGCCACTGCGAGCCGCGTCTCGCGGGACGTTTTCGGATTCTTGCTGAGGTCAAGAATGATCTGCAGCTGGACCAGGTGCTCGGGCTTGCCGTAGTGCGCGGCGAGCACCTCGAGCACGCACGCCAGCCGCTCCTCGAGGGTTTCTCCGTGGACATCGGCAGTGGCCATGCGGTGTTCCATGGTGGCCCAGCGGTCGTTGAGAACGGCCAGCAGCAGACCTTCACGCGTGCCGAACTGATGCTGGATCACGCCCCAGGTGACTCCCGCCCGGCGGGCGATCTCGTTCGAGCTGGCCTGGTAATAGCCGAGTTCAAGGATGCAGGCGACCGCGGAATCCAGCACCCGCCGCCAGGTCAGCTCACCGTCCGTGCGGCGGCGCCGGCCCTTGGCGGCCGAGGCAGTGGAGGCAGGCACCTGAGCCGCGGAAGGAGGCATTTGAGGCCAAGAGTAGCTTTCGCGAACCCGCCCGGCAGACTCGATCCCTGGCGGAGTTCCCGGCCGGATTCGCCGACCGGAATACTGTGCCGCGATGAAGTCGAGACGACGGACTGGACCACCATGAGCGTTCGCCTGTCGGCGGACGAGGCCTGGCAGACCATCGAGGCCTCCCACACCGGCATCTTGACGACCCTTCGCGCCGACGGCTCGCCGATCACCCTGCCGGTGTGGTTCGTGGTGATGGATCGCACCATTTGCCTGAGCACTCCGTCGCGCACGAAGAAGATCGCGCGAGTGCGTCATGACCCGCGGGCGTCCTTTCTCGTCGAGTCCGGCCAGAAATGGGCGGAGCTACGTGCCGTTCACCTCAGCGGGCTGATCGAGATCGTCGAAGATGCGCCGGGCCCAGGGCTCATTGCTGCTGCCTTCGAGCGCAAATACCGCGACTTCCAGACCTCGCCTGTGGTGATGCCGGCGGACGCTCGCGCGCACTACGCTGACCGCACCTTTCTGCGGCTTCGCCCACACCAGCGATTCCTGTCGTGGGACAACTCTCGGATGGAGCTCAGCCAGGAATGACCAGCGAGCGCAATGAGGCCAGCGGCTATCTACGCGTGGGCACCGCCGGCGACACGCAGATCATCACGTTCGACCGGCCGGCGGCGAAAAACGCCCTCAACCGCGCGATGCGTCTGGAGCTGTGTGACCTGCTGGCCGCCGCCGACAAGGACCCCGCAGTCCGATCGGTCCTGCTCACCGGCGCGGACCCGATCTTCACTGCCGGGGTCGATTTCAAGGAGACCGACCCCCGGTTCGACTCCTACCAGGCCCAGTTCGCGGTCAACCCCGGCCGCGCGCTCCGCGCCATGCACACGCCGGTGATCTGCGCCGTGAATGGGGCCTGCGTGTCAGGCGGGCTGGAGATCGCCCTCAGCTCGACCTTCATCGTGGCGTCCGAGCGGGCTCGCTTCGCCGATACCCATGCCCGGCTCAATGCGGTGCCGACCTGGGGGCTGACGACGCTGCTCCCCCGCGCGATCGGTATCCGGCTGGCCCGCGAGATGTCGATCACCGGCAACTTCATCGATGCGCCCACCGCGCTGCGGATCGGCCTCGTCAACCATGTGGTGGCGCATGACGAGCTCATCGACTTCTGCCTGGCGCTGGCGTCTCAGATGGCGCAGACGCCGGCCATGCGTGAGATTCTGGCGCTGTACGACCTCGGCACAGACCTGGGACAAGGCGGAGCGCTTGCCGCCGAGACCGAGCACACCAGCCGTCGCCGGCTCGACCCGCAAGCCTTCGCCAGCGCCGGGAAGGCAGCCGCGCTGCGCCAGCGATCGGGCGACGGTGGACACTGAGGGAGACCGCGCGAAAGGCGCACCGGTCGACCGAACGGGGAGCAGGAGCGTGAGATGCCCAGCGGGATCGTGAAGGCGGTAGTGCTCGTCGACGATCTCGACGCGACGCTGCACTTCCTCGAAGACATCGCTGGGGTAGGCCCGGTGTCGCGTTTCGAGTCCACCGGCGAGATGGCGGCCGCGGGCCTCGGCTGGCCGGCTGAGCACGGCGCCACCCGCGGTGCCATGGTCGGCCAGCGGCAGGGGATGCTGGAGCTCGTGGAGATTCCGGCGGCGTTGCGCGACACATTGCGGCCGGGAGTCGCCGGGCTGAGCGTCGCCACGCGTGACGTCGCCGCGCCCACCGAGGTCGCGCGTGAAGCCGGCTTTCCCGTCATCGGCCCCTACGATCTCGTGGGCGTCGACGAGACGGTTTCGACGATCGCCCGCATCGAGGCGGGCGGCGTCCCGTTCGAACTCATCCGTTTCGGTTCTCCAGCGCCAGACAAAGAAAAGGCAGGTTGACGCATGCTCCCGCGCATCATTTCGGTGGACGACCACGTCGTTGAACCCCCCGACTTGTGGACCTCCCGCCTCCCGAGCAAATACGCCGACCGAGCACCCCGCGTCTCACGCGACCGGGGCGGAGCGGAGATGTCAGGCGGTGTCTACCGGTTCACCAAGGGCGGCACCGAAGGCCCTGAGTACGACTGGTGGCTCTATGACGACCTGGTCTACCCGTTCCCGCTGCTGTCGGCCTCGGTTGGATTCAGCATCGACGAGAAGACGCTGCGGCCGACGTCGTTCGATGAGATCCAGCCTGGTTGCTGGAAGCAGGCTGATCGGCTGATCGCGATGGACGAAAACCATGTGGATGCCTCGATCTGCTTCCCCAACGTGCTCCCACGCTTTTGCGGGCAGGCGTTCCTCGAGCGCGAGGACAAGGTGCTCGCGAAGCTGTGCGTGGAGGCCTACAACGACTGGATGATCGACGAGTGGTGTGCCGGCGCCGGCTACGGCCGCCTCATCCCGCTGACGATCGTGCCGCTGTGGGATGCCCACCTGGCGGCCGCTGAGGTACGCCGCTGCGCCGCCAAGGGCAGCCACGCCATCACGTTTTCGGAGGCGCCCTACCACCTGGGGCTCCCGTCCTTTCACGACGCGAACCACTACTGGGACCCGCTTTTCGAGGCGTGCCAGGAGACCGAGTCGGTCATCAACATGCACATCGGTTCGTCGTCGAAGATGCCGACGACGTCGCCCGACGCGCCGATGGGCGTCAGCTCGACCCTCACCTTCCAGAACGCCATGGGTTCGATGGTCGACCTGCTGATGTCGGGGACCTTCGCGCGTTTCCCGGACCTGGTCGTCGCCTACTCCGAGGGACAGGTCGGCTGGATGCCCTACGTGCTGGACCGCATCGACAAGGTGTGGGAAGAGCGCCGCGCGTCCGCCGGCATCAGCGATGTCGTACCGGAACCGCCGAGCACCTACTTCCCCGGCCACATCTACGGCTGCATCTTCGACGACCCGGTCGGGCTGGAGATGCGCGACCGGATCGGCATGGAGCAGATCACCTTCGAGGTCGACTACCCGCACTCGGACAGCACCTATCCCCACTCCGCCGCGGTAGCCGAGAAGATCTGCGATGAGGCTGGTCTCAACGACGACGAGCGCTACCTCTTCCTGCGTGGCAACGCCATTCGTGCCTACGGGCTGCAGCGCTGGGGCATCGAGAAGTAGGTCAGTATGTGCGCCTTGGAGGATCCACTGTGTGTGTTGTGCACGCACTACTAGAGGCCAACAAGGCGGTCGTCCGGCGGATCTACGAGGAGGGCTACGACGCGGGCGACCCGTCAGTCTTCGAGACGCTTTACGCTCCCGGATTCATCCACCACAGCAAGGTGACCCGCGAGGTCAGCGCGGCGGGTGCCGGCGAAGCGGAGTCGATGCGCCGCTTCCACGAAGCCATCCCCGATGTGCGCTTCACGGTCTTGTCACAGCTGGCAGAGGGCGATTGGGTGGCGACCCGGCTTCGCATCACCGGCCATCCGGTCGGCGACTACGGACCGGTAAAAGCCACCGATGAGATCTTCGATGTCCACTCGCTGGTGCTCTTTCGTATCGAGAACGGGCTTGCCGCCGAGGAGTGGCTTTTTGTGGACGGCGGCATGCCCGTCGACGACTGATCGTTGGAATCGACCGGCTCAGCTCCAGGTGTGGGTGCAGGCAGCGGTCCCATTGGCCGTGACGCCGTTGCCAGACAGCGAGCTGTCGTAGCAGAAGTGTTTGCCTGATTTAGAGGTCCCGTCGATGGCGTAGTAATCGCCGTCGGTCGAGACAACAAAGCTGACCGCAGTGGTGTTGGACGATTTGGACCAGCTGGGCAGCGAACCTGTCGTACTTCCAGCGGCGCCTCCCGCGTTGGTCGTATACGTGCTGTTGTCAGTGAAGTAGCTCTCCTCGGCGGTCGCCCCGTTGTCGACGTCGGATTTGGCCGCAGCGTCGTAACCGCTGTTGCGCTGGTTGAGGAAAACCGGGATTGCGATTGCCGCCAGTATGCCGATAATGATCATGACAACCAGCAGTTCGATAAGCGTGAAGCCCTCCTCGCGCTCATCCGTTTCCCCGGGAAACGCCTCGCGGATTCGAGCGATCACATGCCACCCCTTGCCCCGAGCAGAGGGAGTCTCCCGAACGCGGCTCCGGGCCTTCCCTCTGCGGCTCGTCAGATGCAAGACCAATCGGGGACACGGCAGCGTCGCTTGACGGAGGCCAGGGAGTATCACTCACCCGGCCGAGGACACGCGGCCTTTTGAGATCTGCATCCTGCCCGCTCACAATCTTTTCTCACGGTCAGTGAAACGTGCGGCAGCCGGGATCGCGATACGTGAGCGAGGGGGGCGTCATCCCGACAGCGAGAATGCCTGCAGGATCGGTGTGGCGATAGCGCGGGCATACCGCTCCGCACCGGGCATGGGCACCGGGCAGGTCGTCGACGGACCACCGTCGACGGGCACCTCCTTGACCGGGCAGAAATGTGTGCCGTCGGCTTCGCGGACCACCACCGTCTTCGTGCCGTCAGGCCAGGTTCCCGTGCAGGTCTCCCCGGCCTGGCACGGGAGCGTGTCGGAGTAATGGCCCTGCCATTCCACGGCCTGCGCAGCGTCGATGAATTGAACGAGATGACCGGCCGGGAAACGCGCGGGCAGCGTGGCGAACATGAAACCGAAGGGGGTGTTTCCGACCGCCCCTTGGGCGGCCTGTCCGCGCGAAATGGGTGTGCTGACGAAGAACACCGGGATGCCGGCCTTGCTGAAGAGCGCGATCGCCGTTGCGGAGTCGGCTGCGTACTTGTTGACCAATGCCTGGCCGCTGTAGGCCACACCGTTGGCGTCTTTCATGCACGGGGTGAACGCATCGCCGGAGAACTGAATGATCGCGACCTGCGGGTGGAATCCGCTCGGGTTGGCCGGATTGATCTCGTTGGTCATGTCAGAAAACCAGTCGCACATCGCGGTGCCCCCGAAGGTGTGCGTAGTCGTGATCGCCTTGCCGGTGGCGTCGAGCGCGAACGTGATGTCGGGGGCGGCCTGCGCGGAGATCGAATCGCCCCACAGCTCGACCCGCAGGGGTAGCTGTGCCGGCGGCTTGAAAAGGGCCCTGAAGTCGGGCGACGGAGAGGGGGACGGCGTCGGTGATGGCGTCGCTGATGGGGTCGGGGTTTCACCAGGTGGTCGCGATGTCAGTGCCGGGGTGGGTGTGGATGTGCGGGGAGGCGCCTGCTTGACAGCTGACGCGCCGCCACTACTGCCGCAGCCAGCCAGCAGCATCCCCAGGGCCAGACCCGCCAGCGCGGCGCGCCCGACTTGGGAAGTCATGCCTTTGCGCATCGTCACAGCAGGTCAACGCCTGACTTCTGGGCAGCGTGCCGCACGAACCGAGGGCGTGGTCATCGTTACGGACCCGTAATGCCTAACTGACATCTGAAATGCATGAAGTGCTCATCGTCGCAAGGCTCGCTTCTGGCAGGCTCACGGCATGGTCCGAGACGTCGCAATATGCGCGGTGATCCTTGTGATTGCAGCTCTTCTCGGCATCCTCGTACATCCCCTCCTGTGGTCGGTGGCGATCCTGTCGATCGCCTGGCTGGTCGGCCGCGACCCGACCGGCACGCGTACCTGATCCGGGCTCAACGCGCCTCTCCGGCGCTGATCACCAAAGCGGGCGTCCGAGCCGGGCCGAGCTCGGTCACGGGTCCGTCAGGCGCCATGGTGGTGAGCCGCCCACCGTCCAGCGCGATCGGCAGCCGGATGTGGCCCAGCACGATTTCGCGGCCGCCTGCGGCTTTGCGCGCCAGCAGGCTCACCATGATGGCCCCGTCGGCGCCGGGCCGGATGGAGCCGATCACGAACGGACGGTCCCGCCGGTCGCCCGCTGCGCTCACGGGGCCCGCGGGGCCCGCGGGGCCCGCGCTCAGCGTGACTTCGGTGTTGACCTCACCCGGCGCGAGCGCCCAGCTGGCATGCTGGGCCCCCACGACGACGAGCAGCCGGGCGCCGGCCATCGATCCGGGAAGCCGGGAAACGACCCGCAGCGCCAGGTTGCGGGAAGTCAGTGACCGTAGCCGCTGCAGCCGTGCCCCGTATCCGACGTGGGGATGCTTTCCGTATTCGCCGAGCAGGCTCAATCGGTAAACGGTGCGATGAGGGAAGTCGCGCAGCACGGTGAAATCGGCCCCGCCGAGCGCGAGTGCGTAGACCGTCCGTCCACCGACCGGATAGTCGTTGGAAATGACGGCGGTCGGATGCTGCAGGTAATTGGGATAGGTGTCCACGAAGACGAGCGCCCGGCCCTTTGCCGCCACCGCGTCGGCCAGCTGCACGTTGTCGGCGTTGAGGGCCCCGTTCGTACGCACTGCCGGTATCAGCGTGACGAGGCTGAGGACTAGAGCGAGGGCGACGACAGACGCGGCCCTCCAGCGTGAGGACGCAGCCAGCCGGCCCAGCCCGATCGCCGCCAGCATGGTCAGCGGAATCAGTAGCGGCAGCAGGTAGTACGGGCCCAGGTAACGGGTGGCCCCCCACACGATTGCCGCGTTCCAGATGCCCCAGAAGAAGAAGTAACCGACCGTCAACGCCAGTCCGCCGGCGAGGATGGCCAGGCAGGCCGCGGGAGGCCTTTGCGCCAGGCCGTAGATGGCAAGGGCCAGCAGCAGCACGCCTCCGAACGCCCATCCGCTGCCCAGCAGGCTGAGGTGACGCAGGAGGCCGGCCCAGCCCTGCGCGGGTCCGAAATGCCGGGCCGCTTCTCCGGGATAGAGCCGGTGTACTCCGAACCCGAGGGTGTCACCGGACTCGAACAGCGAAAACGGCAGCCGCAGCGCCGAGCCGGTGGCCTGATAGTTGAACCAGAGCAGGCCCAGCGCCGGTGCGATCGCTCCGGCGGCCAGCCCGCCCAGCGAGCGGAGGCGCCGGCCGCCTGATGTCCACAGCCCCCAGACCAGTGGGGGCGTCAGCACGAGCAGCGCGTCAAGTGAGCGGGCCACGAAGGCCAATCCGCCGCACAGTCCGGCCAAGGCGAACGGCCACCAGCTCTGCCGCCGCCGGCCCGCCAGGATCCCCCAGATCGCGAGCTCGGCCAGCACCAGGAACGGTAGATACGGCAGCAGCAGGGCGCTTTGCACCAGCACCACGGGCGACACCGCCATGAGGATGGCCGCCGTCGCTGCTGTGGCCCGATTCCCGGTCACCTCGCTCGTCAACAGGTAGGTGGTGGCGACCAGCGCGGCAGCCCAGCCCGCGAGGGCGAGCACGTAGCCACCGGTCACGGCCAGGCTGAGCGCCAGGAAAGCCGCCACGACCGGGGTGTACTTGAGCACGTAGTGATCGCCGCGAAGAACCCCGAGCCAGGGGATGAACGAGGCACCCGGATGCCCAGCGGAGGGAAATAGGTGCCCGGCGGCGAAGGCTCTGGCTTGCAGCAGGTAGACGGACTCATCGTTGTTGACCGACAGGTGAGAAAAGACCGTCTGCGAGAGCAGCGCCGCCATCCCTGCACTGAAGGCGACCGCGAGCAGCAGCGCGATGCGTGGCCCGTCGAACCAGCCAGCAAGTCCGGTGAATCTGACCAGCCATCGGCGGGCCGTTGCACGCCTGGTGGGGGCCGGCCCTTCCAGCCCTTCGAGCCCGCCTAGCAAGGCTTCCGGCACTGCAGCCCTCCCCTCGTGCACAGATCCGATGCCGCGTCAGGCTCACACGGTGCTATAGGGACGTGTAAGGCTGACGCAGGACGCGCAGGAGCTCTCAGGCTGTGACTCGGTTCAGGCCTTTGACTACGCGGCGAGCGACCAGCGTGATCATCGGGCCTGCCAGCG
Organism: uncultured Actinomycetota bacterium; assembly: GCA_963839015.1. Lineage (GTDB taxonomy): Bacteria > Actinomycetota > Actinomycetes > Frankiales > Frankiaceae > DATAZK01. The sequence continues at coordinate 794,845 of CAWITL010000010.1, forward strand.
GCGCCGCGTATTTCATCAAGCTGCCGGGCCGGAAGGCGACGGTCCAGGTGAGGCGGGTCCCGTCACCCGCGTCCGAAAGGCGATAGTCCTCGGCAAACGCCAGGAAGGCCGAGGAGCTGCTCTCGTCGATGCGAAAAGCCCAGCGCTCGTTGACATCCCAGGCGAGCACGGTTTCGCGGTAGGTGGTCCGGAACGCGGTGACCGACCGGATGCTTGCGACGCCGTGGGGGGCCGGCGTCTCCCAGCGCCCGTCGTGGTTGAAGCCCGGAAACCAGTCGCCCCAGCCGGCGGGGTCCTCGGCGATCCTGGCGAAGACCGCGCTTCGCGGGGCGGCAATGACCCCCTCGCTGCGGATGATCTTCGGCGCCTCGGTGAAGAAGGGCAGCTCGACACTCTCAAGGTTTGGCACTGGGCCAGTCTGACAGCGCCCGGCCGCAGCGGAGGCCCTACGCTCTGTCGAAGATGGGATTCAGCCGGGCCGAACTCGAGTCTTTCCGCGATGCGACCGTGCCCGACCTGCTCGGGGCCAAGACCCGGCTGCTCTTCGTGGGCATCAACCCGGGACTGTGGACCGCAGCGGCGCAGGCCCACTTCAGCCGCCGCGGAAACCGCTTCTACCCGGCACTTCACGCTGCGGGGATCACCGACCGGCTGATCGATGCCTCCGCCGGATTCGCGGCCGAGGATCGCGCGTACCTGCTCTCGCGGGGCATCGGGATCACGAACCTGGTGGCACGCGCCACCGCGCGGGCCGACGAGCTCAGCAAGGCAGAGTTGGTCGCGGGTGGACGCGAGCTTGCCCGCCGGATCCCGCAGATCGGAGCGCCGGTGGTGGCCATCCTGGGGATCACCGCCTACCGGGCGGCGTTCGGACTGCCGCGGGCGCAGGCCGGTCGGCAGCCCGCAGGGGTCGGCACCTCCCAGCTCTGGGTAGTGCCGAACCCGAGCGGGCTGAACGCGCACGCCTCATTGGCCACGCTCGCCGCGACGTATCGCGAGGTGGCGCTGGCGGCCGGGATGACCCTGGGCCCCCTCATGGACCTCAGCCGATGAGATGGTCGAGCAGACCTTCCTCGACGTAGCGCGGATAGCCGGCGGATCCCAGCGCCCTGCCGCGCTCGTTGTGCCAGCCGAGCCGATCGCGTACGACGGGCGAGAGGTAGTAGCCGCCTGCGATCACCGTGGCTAGCGTCCGCCGAGCCGCTCCGTCAGCGTCACCCGTGTTCAGTGCCTGCCGCAACGCGGCGAGCAGATCGGGACGCACCGCTAACACCTGATCCACCAGAACGTCCGCGATGCCCACCTCCCGGGCCGACGGCATCCCATCGCCGGCGGGCAGCAGCTCGTCGGCGACCCGGGCGAGTGCCTCACGTTCGAGGCGGGTGAGCCGTTCCGCGGGCGGAACGCTTAGCGACAGCGTGGCCGGCGTCGACTTGGGCGTTGGGCGCGATCCAGACCTGCCAGGGTCACGGGAGGGCTTCAAGCCATACTGCGCACCGTGCTCGATGAGGCGGACGGCCGCACGAAGCGCAAGGGCACTGATCGTGCTGGTGGGGTTCATGGCACTGCTGGTCGGGAAGAGGCTGCCGTCCAGCACGCCGAGATTGGGGATCTCATGGGTGAATCCCCAGCGATCACAGACCGCAGCGGCCGGATCATTGCCCATCCGCGTCGTACCCATGAAATGGCCGTTGGCCGGCGCCCTGATCACCTTGATCTCGCGGGCTCCGGCGGCGGCCAGCGACTCGGCAGCCTCGGCGGCATGCCACTGCAGCAGCCGTTCGGTGTTATCCCCGATCTGATATGCGATCGCCGCGCCGGGCAATCCGGAGCCGTGCCCAGTGGGAGCAGGGCTATCAGTGGGGCCAGGCGGCATGAGGGTGACGCGGTTCGCGTCGTCAGGAAGGTCCTCGCCCAGCACGACCCAGGTGACGCGACGCCCGACCAGCTCCCGCATCCTGCGGTGGTGCCCAGCCCCCCAGACGCTGCGTGGGCCTAGCGCCGTCGCCAGCGGGAGCCCTCCCGCTGTCAGCACCCAGCGCGCTCCCCTCACGAAGCCGCGGACGGCGTCCGAGCGGTAGAACTCCATCGAATTGATGAGACCGCCGTTGTGGCCGTGCCAAGGTTCGCCGCCCGGGAAGATTCCTTCGACCAGAGCCATCGGATGGAGCATCAGCCCGCGGCCGACGAGCCCGGAACCGTTTGCCAGCCCGGCGGGATGACGACTGTCGGCGGAAGCCAGCAGCAGCCGGGGAGTTCCGATCCCGTTCGCGGCGCAGAGCACCACATCAGCGCCGTGGAAATGCTGCTCGCCATGGGAGTCGACCCATTCGACTCCCACGGCGCGGTTTCGTTCGTTCACGACGATTCGGCGGACGACTGCCCGCGTCATCAACGCACCGCCCGCCGCCAGATAGGCAGGCCAATGAGTGAGGTCGGTCGAGGCCTTGGCGCCTTCGTCGCAACCATGCCCGCAGGTGCCACGCTGGGCACAGGGATTTCGGCCGTCGTGGGGCATCGAAAGGATGGCATTCGCATCGGGCCACCAGTGCCATCCGCGGCTGGCGTGCACCCGGGCCACGGCAAGGCCTGCCGGACCGATCGGCAGTGGTGGGAGCGGTGGGTCGATGCCGTCGGGGTAGACCGGATTACCTCCCAGCCCGGACACGCCGAACTGGCGATCGGTGGCTTCGTAAAACGGCTGCAGCTGCGCGTAGTCAAGCGGCCAGTCCGCCCCGACCCCATCGTCGGTGAACACCCGAAAGTCTCGCGGTGTCAGCCGTGGCCACTGTGCGTTGTAGAGGACCGACCCGCCGCCCACCCCGTTGTAATTGAGCGCCGCCATGTCGGAGGCAGCCGTATCGATCGGATAGTCCCCCGGCCCGCGGCGCTGCTGGGGGGAACCCGACCACAGTTTCATCGCCGTGAGCTCGCCGGCCGCCGTATCGCCGCGGAAGGTGCTGCGGTCCGGCCAGTCGCCCTGCTCGAAGCAGGTGACGTCGAGCCCCGCCTTCGTGAGAGCCAGCGCTGCTACGCCGGCGGCAACACCGGCTCCCACGATGACGACGCCGGAATGGGAACGCACGTGCCGGGCGACTACTTGCGTTGGAAGTTCGGCGTGCGCTTCTCGGCGAACGCCCGCGGCCCTTCCTTCGCGTCCTGCGAGCCCATCACCGCATTGGCGTAACCCGCTTCGTAGTCGAAGCCCTCCTGGGCGCTCATGCCCTGCGTCTCGTGCAGCGTCTTGAGGATGGCTTCCACCGAGAGCGGCCCGTTGGCGGCGATGGCCTGGGCGATCTCCAGCGCCTTGTCCAGCGCCTGACCGTCGGGGACGACGTGTCCGACCAGGCCGATCTCCTTGGCCTCGGCGGCTTGGATGTGCTTTCCGGTCAGCAGAATCTCGGCAGCAATCGTGTACGGAATCTGGTTGGGCAGCCGAACCGTCGAGCCGGCCATCGGATAGAGCGACCACCGCGCCTCCGAGACCCCGAAGCGCGCGCTCTCGCCGGCAACCCGGATGTCGGTGCCCAGCAACAGCTCGGTGCCACCGGCGATGGCCACGCCCTCGACAGCCGCAATCACAGGCTTCGTCGGGCGCGGCGTCTTAAGGATCCCGCGCCAGATGAAGCCCGGGTCTTCCTTCAAGCGAGCCTGCTCATCGATGGCCCCATCGGGGTCTACGTCACCAGCCATCGCCCGAAGATCCATGCCCGAAGAGAAATTTCCTTCGGCGCCCGTGACGATCGCGCAGGACAGGCCGTCGTCTTCGCACAACTCTGTCCAGGCATCCGCCATCAGCGCGAACATCGTCAACGTCATCGCGTTCTTGCGGCGAGGGCGGTTCAACGTGACGATCAGTACGCGGCCATCACGGACTAACTCGACCTGAGCCATTGATCTCCTTCACATCGGCAGGTGTGCACAGCAAAGAGCACTCTTTCAGATGCCGAATCTCGATCGCTCAGAGCCCGCTCTTGCCGTCCGGGACCGAAATTACGGAGTGTCGCGTGCCGCAGGGCAAGAATGATCTTGCTACAGCTACGGTCAGCCAGCCCCTTATTCGGCGGGAGTACCCGCCGCGATGCCGAGCAGGTGAAAGAGCTTGCCCATCCCGCTGAATTGAGCGACCGCGACGGCGATTTCCAGAAAGCCGTCGCGTCCGTACGCCGCGCAGACGCGCTCGATGACCTCATCGCTCACCGCGTCGTGGTGGTCCCAGAACGCCACGGTGTAGGCCAGCGCGGCCTGCTCGCCCTCGGAGCAGCCGGACCAGTCGTCAGCCAGGATGGCATCGGCTTCGGCGGCCGGCACGGCCGGACCGGTGCCCGACGGGTCAGCGAAGCGACTGTTCTGGCACATGTGACACCCGGTGCGGCGGGCAATCGCCAGCCGCACGATCTCCTTCGTCCGGGTCGGCACGATCCCGTTCAGCACCAGCGGCTGATACCAGGCAAGCCAGCCCTCGATGAGCCCGGGAGCGTGACCGAACTGCTCAAAGAGCGGCCGGGCACCTGCCGGTACGGCGGGGTTCACCTCGGCGGCAGGAAGCCGCGGCTGGGGCACCGCGCAGACGAAGTCAGCCGCCGACTCGGCGTCGAGCTGCGGACCGGAAGCCACCTCAGTTGTCATGCGTAACTGATACCAGGCCCTTCACCGGGCCGCCACCCGTAGCTCCGCGATTTGCTCATCGGGAGTGAACGGAATCCGGTAAGGGCGCTTCGTGAGCAGCCGAGCATGGGGCAGCTCTCGCAGGAAGACCCAGATGCTCTCCTGGACGTCGAGGCGCGCCAGCGCCTGACCCAGGCAGAAATGGGCGCCGAAACCGAAGGAGTAGTGGCGCTCGGGTTTACGCGTCACGTCGAAGCTGGCGGGATCAGACCAGCGGCTGGGATCCCGGTTAGCGGCCTGAACCGAGATGACGACCATGTCGCCGGGCTCGAGTTCGGGCCCGAAGCGGGCCGTCCTGCCCCGCACCAACTTGCGTCCCATCCGAAAGGGTGGGTGGTAACGCAAGCACTCCTCGACGGCCGGCGCCAGGCGCGCGCGATCCGCAAGCACCCAGGAGGCCTGCTGGGGATGGCGCAACAATTCGAGGAGGGCATTGGCGATCGCGGCGCGACTGGAGCCAACGGCGCCGCCGATCACGTTGACCACGAGCGCCACAAGCTCTTCGCGCGAGAGCTGGCCCGCTCGTTCTGCCTCGAGGAGATCGGAGACGAGGTCCTCCTGCGGGTGGCTGCTGCGCGCCGAGACCAGCCGCTTGACCCAGTCCCCGAGCGCGACGATCCCGGCCTCGGCTCGCTCCCGGCGGTCGGCGGTCAGCGGCTCGGTGAACATCTCCTCGGTGCCGGTAAGAAAGTGGTCGATCTCGCCGCTGGCCGAGGTCGGCAATCCCAAGAATTCGCAGATCAGCCAGAGCGGCATGTCGTAGGCGTAATCAGCGACGACATCGAAGATTTCGCGCTCAGCGGCGACCTTCAGCAAATGCTGCGCATGCTCGTCAGCCCGGGAGCGAAGCCGTTCGACGCGGCGCGGTGTGAAGGTGCGCGAAACGCAGCCGCGAAGGCGCTGGTGAATCTCATCGTCGTGGGCCGCCATGGTGAGACTGCGCCACTGGCGAAAAGGCCCGTCGTCGACGCCGAGGCGGGTGAGGGCCGCCAAGCCGGTTTGGCCGAAATCAGGATCGGAGTGCGCTGCGTCGACGTCGTCGGCCGACAGCAGCACCAACTCTCCCCTGGTGTTGCGGGCAATCGGGGATCGCCGACGGGCCGCCGCCAGCACGGGGTAGGGGTCCTGCCAGAACTCGGGGTCGCCGAAATCGATCGTTGTCGGCTCTGCAGCGGCTATCACAGCAGCACCCTCCCCTCGCCGCCTTATTCGCTCTCGCACACGTCCGCAGCGTAGGTTTCCCGAAGTTTCGCCGGACTTCGGGTAGGGAGCAGCCAATGCGTGCCATCCAGATCAACGAGTTCGGCGGACCCGAAGTCCTCAAGCTCGTCGACCTCCCTGATCCGCAAGCCGGGCCGGGCGAGCTGCTGGTGAACGTCGACAGTGCAGGAATCAATTTCGCCGACACTCACGCTGTCGAGGATTCCTACTTGCAGAAGTCGACGCTGCCGATGATTCCGGGATCGGAGGTCGTCGGCAGGCTGGCCGACGGCACCAGAGTCGCCGCCTTCACCTACGGCGGGGGCTACTGCGAGCAGGCGCTGGCCATCCCTTCGGCCGTCTTCCCGCTGCCAGCATCGGTCACCGACGCCCAGGCCCTGTCCTTGATGGTGCAGGGACTCACGGCGTGGCACTTGCTGCGCACCTCGACGCATCTGCAGCCCGGCGAATCCGTCGTGATCCACGCCGCCGCCGGAGGGGTGGGCACGCTGGCCATTCAGCTCGCCAAGCTGTGGGGCGCCGGCAACGTCATCGCTGTCGCCTCAACACCGGAGAAGCTGCAGCTCGCCGCGGAACTCGGTGCCGACCACACGGTGTTGGCGGATGCCGGCGACCTGAAGCAGGCACTACAGGAAGCGAACGGCGGCAAGAAGGTCGACATCGTCCTGGAGATGGTCGGCGGACCCACCTTCGACGCCTCGCTGGCGGCGCTGGCTCCCTTCGGCCGGCTGGCGACCTTCGGCATGGCCTCGCGCACTTTGCCCAAGCCGATCAATCCGGGCGAGCTCATGTCACACAGCCGGGCAGTGGTCGGCTTCTGGCTCGTGCACTGCTTTGCCGAGCCGGCAATGCTGCAGCCCCCAATGGCAGAGCTGCTCGAGCTGGTGGCCACGGGTGTCCTGATCCCGCAGACCGGGGGGAGCTACCCGCTCGAGCAGGCCGCCAGGCCCACCAGGATCTACGGTCGCGCCGCACCACCGGCAAGCTGGTCTTGGCCGTGAACTCGTAATAAGCGCGACGCGACCCCCTGCCAGCTGAGACAATGAACGACAGCGGCAGCAGGTCGGAATCTTTGGGGCCACGGCACCGCTGCCAATACTGAGGATCTGAGCCGGCCCGCCGGTCGCCCTGTCCACTCATGACATCTGAGGTAACGCCTTGCCCGAACGCTCGCTGCTACGCCCTGACGCTACGGAGCTTCTTTCCGCAGCTTTGACGTCGCGAATTCTGGTACTCGACGGGGCGATGGGCACGATGATCCAGCGGTACAGCTTCAGCGAGGCTGAGTATCGCGGTGACCGGTTCGCCGCCTGGCACCGTGACCTCAAGGGCAATAACGATCTGCTCAGCCTGACGCAGCCGGACGCGATCAGCGCCATCCACCGGGCCTACCTGGAGGCCGGGTCCGACCTCGTCGAGACCAATACCTTCAACGCGCAGCAGATCTCGCTCGCCGATTACGGCATGGAAGAGCTGGCGTACGAGCTCAACTACGAATCCGCGCGGCTGGCCCGGGCCGAATGCGAAGCGATGACGGCGGCAGATCCCAGCAAGCCGCGCTTCGTCGCCGGCGCCATCGGCCCCACTAACCGGACCGCGTCGATCTCGCCTGACGTCAACGATCCGGGCGCTCGCAATGTGACCTATGAGGAGCTCGTCGCGGCCTACCTCGAGCAGGCGAATGGGCTGGTGGACGGCGGGGCTGACCTGCTCCTGATCGAAACGATTTTCGACACCCTGAATGCGAAGGCCGCGATCTTCGCCTTGGAGACGATCTTCGAGCAGCGCGGCCGCCGCTGGCCGATCGCGATCTCGGGCACCATCACGGACGCCTCCGGACGCACCCTGTCCGGACAGGTGACCGAGGCGTTCTGGAATTCGGTGCGGCACGCGAAGCCGCTGCTCGTCGGGCTTAATTGCGCCCTCGGCGCCGAGGAGATGCGGCCCTACCTGGCCGAGATCTCGCGGGTGGCCGACTGCTTCGTCTCCTGTTATCCCAATGCCGGCCTGCCGAACGCGTTCGGCGAGTACGAGGAGGCGCCCGACCAGACCGCCGCCATTGTCCGGGAATTCGCCGAAAGCGGCCTGGTAAATCTGCTGGGTGGCTGCTGCGGCACCACACCTGACCACATTGCCGCAATGGCCTCGCTCATCGAAGGCGTCGCCCCGCGCGTGCCATCGCAGCGGCCGGTGGCCTGCCGGCTGTCGGGCCTGGAGCCACTCACGATCGACTCGGAATCACTGTTCGTGAACGTCGGCGAGCGCACCAACATCACGGGGTCGGCCAAGTTCCGCAACCTGATCCGCGACGGCGATTACAACACCGCATTGTCGGTGGCGCGCCAGCAAGTCGAGAGCGGCGCCCAGGTCATCGACATCAACATGGACGAGGGCATGATCGACGGCGTCGCCGCGATGGACCGCTTCGTCAAGCTCATCGCCAGCGAGCCGGATATCAGCCGGGTTCCACTCATGGTCGATTCCTCCAAGTTCGAGGTCATCGAAGCCGGCCTGCGATGCGTGCAGGGCAAGCCGATCGTCAATTCCATCTCCATGAAGGAGGGCGAGGAGAAGTTTCGCCGCGAGGCCACGCTGTGCCGCAAATACGGCGCCGCGGTCGTCGTCATGGCGTTTGACGAGGACGGCCAGGCCGACAACCTCGAGCGGCGCAAGGCCATCTGCGAGCGGGCGTACCGGATCCTGGTCGACGAGGTCGGCTTCCCGGCCGAAGACATCATCTTCGATCCCAACATCTTCGCGGTGGCCACCGGAATCGAGGAGCACGCCAATTACGGCGTCGATTTCATCGAAGCGACGCGCTGGATCAAGGCAAACCTGCCCGGCGCGCTGGTGTCCGGCGGCGTCTCCAATGTGTCCTTCTCCTTCCGCGGCAATAACGCGGTCCGCGAAGCCATTCACGCCGTCTTCCTGTTCCATGCGATCGCGGCGGGCATGGACATGGGCATCGTGAACGCCGGCGCTCTCGTTCCCTACGACCAGCTCGACCCCCGGCTGCGCGAGCGCATCGAAGACGTCATCCTCAACCGCCGCCCTGACGCCACGGAGCGGCTGCTCGAGATCGCCACGGAGTTCGCCGGCGACGGGATGAAGGCAGAAGTCGTCAACGAGGAGTGGCGCGAACTGCCTGTCGCCGAACGCATCACGCACGCTCTCGTCAAAGGCATCGACGACTACGCCGAAACCGACACCGAAGAGCTGCGCGCCATCATCGAAGCCCGTGGCGGGCAGCCCATCGAGGTGATCGAAGGTCCATTGATGGCGGGCATGAACGTGGTCGGAGACCTGTTCGGCGCGGGCAAGATGTTTCTGCCGCAGGTGGTGAAATCGGCGCGCGTCATGAAGAAGGCCGTCGCCTACCTGATCCCGTTCATCGAAGCGGGCAAGTCGCCGGAAGACGCCGGACGCAGCAACGGAACCGTCATCATGGCGACGGTCAAGGGCGACGTCCACGACATCGGCAAGAACATCGTCGGGGTCGTGCTGCAGTGCAACAACTACGACGTCATCGACCTCGGCGTGATGGTGCCGGCGCAAAAGATCCTCGACGCGGCGAAGGAGCACGACGCCGACGTGATCGGGCTGTCAGGCTTGATCACTCCGTCGCTCGACGAGATGGTCAACTTCGCGGCCGAGATGGAACGCCAGGGGCTGGAGATCCCGCTGATGATCGGCGGGGCGACCACCTCGCGCGCCCACACCGCGGTCAAGGTCGACAAGAAATACCATGGGCCGGTCATCTGGGTGAAGGATGCCTCCCGTTCGGTCCCGGTGGTGGCCGCCCTGCTGTCGGACGAGCAGCGCCCAGCCTTGCTCTCCGACCTGCAGACCGACTACGACTCGCTGCGGGAACGCCACGCAGCGCGTACCAATGCGGCCGTGATCCTGCCGCTGGCCGCCGCGCGCGACAATCGCACCCCGATCGACTGGTCGGATTACCGGCCGCCGCGGCCGCGTCTGATCGCCCAACAGGCGCGCGACGTGCATACCGACGACCATCACGCGTCGTCGCCTGTCCAACACGTCAAGACCTTCCACGACTACCCGCTCAGCGAGCTGCGCGAATACATCGACTGGCAGCCGTTCTTCAACGCGTGGGAGATGAAGGGCAAGTACCCCGACATCCTCAACAACCCCGCATCCGGCGAGGCCGCACGCAAGCTCTGGGAAGACGGCCAGCGGATGCTCGACACCCTGATCGCCGAGAAATGGCTCAGCGCGTCCGGAGTGATCGGGCTCTTCCCGGCCAATGTCATCGGCGACGACGACATCGAGGTCTACACCGATGAATCGCGCCACGAAGCGCTGACCACCTTGCGACAGCTGCGGCAGCAGTCCGAGCACCGGCCGGGGGTGCCGCACCGGTCGCTGGCCGACTTCGTCGCTCCCAAAGAGACCGGATTGCGTGACTACGTCGGAGCTTTCGCGGTGACGACCGGCCTCGGCATCGCCGCGAAGATCAAGGAATTCAAGGACGCGCTCGATGACTACAGCGCCATCCTGCTGGAGTCACTCGCCGACCGGCTGGCCGAGGCTTTCGCCGAGCGACTGCATGAGCGCGTCCGTACCGAATTCTGGGGCTACCAGCCCGACGAGGAGCTGGATCGCGACGCGCTGATCAAGGAGAAGTACGTCGGCATCCGTCCGGCACCGGGCTATCCGGCGTGTCCTGAGCACACCGAGAAGCAGACCCTGTGGGAGCTGCTCGACGTCAAGGCCAACACCGGCATCGAGCTGACCGAAAGCATGGCGATGTGGCCCGGCGCCTCGGTGAGCGGCTGGTATTTCTCCCATCCCCAGTCGCAGTATTTCGTGGTCGGACGGCTCGGGCGCGACCAGGTTGAGGACTACGCGCGGCGCAAGGGCTGGACCGTCGCCGAGGCAGAGAGGTGGCTCTCGCCCAACCTCGGCTACCGCTCGGACAACGAGTAGCCGGATTCGGCCGTCACGTGTGCACCCTGGGCAGGTTCCAATGCTGCGTGACACTCACGATGCGGAGCGCAAAGCACGCCGCCGCGCCCGCCGCCAAGCCTGCACTACGCGCCCAGCCGAGCTTTTGACCGATGACCACGACGGCGGCCCCGGCGAGCGCCGCGACTGCGTAGACGTCGGCGGTAAGAACGATCGGCACCCGGTTGAGCAGCACGTCGCGGACGACTCCCCCAGCCACGGCGGCAATCGTGCCCAGTAGCGCCGCCGCGAGGCCGTTGCCCTGCCAGCAGGTCTGTTGATCATTTCCGGGTGAATCGAATTCACCCGGAAACCTCGCGGGCTGAGCCCAACGGCAGATACCCCTCACCCGTTCGGGTGATCAGAGTGTGGTCTCTCATTTCTGCTTGAATTCGCGCCGCATTTCGCCAGTTTCTCAGCAGAGGCACATGGCGCATTCAGGTTTTGGATCAGATATGCGCAGGCCGCCAGCCGATGAGCAGCACAATCTGCTGTCTTGATCGCCCATTCGGAGCAACTTCCGGCAAATCGCGTCCGCCATCTGGACGGATCCTGTTCAATCTGCTCACGGGGTGAAAGCAAGCCACTGGCATTTCGAAGATCGCGATGCCGGAAACTCGCCTACCCCGATATGCCACGACCGTACCGGCCGAACCACGTCGCCGGCACGCGTTCCGGCGACATCCGATGCGGCGATTTTTGGGCGGGAAAAATGTCTTCCTCAGTGAGTGTCTCGAATCACACACGTGATTTCGGGCGGGCCAACTCCGTACGTAAGCGGCTGCTGGCTGCCTCCACTGCACTGACGCTGTCAGTCGCAGGCCTCGCGGGCTACGCGGCAATCGCCCCGAGCGCGATCGCCGACACGGCGCCGCCGGTGGCCGGCACGCCGGTGACGGTGAGCGCCGACGCGCTGCCGACCGTGCAGATCAACGGCGTCGTCTGGTCGCAGGCCACGGTAGGCAACACGGTGTACGCGACGGGCAGCTTCACGACGGCCCGTCCCGCCGGCGCGGCGGCGGGTAAGAGCACCACGGCGCGCAAATACCTGCTCGCTTACAACATCACCACTGGCGCGCTCATCACCAGCTTCGCCCACAGCCTCAACGCGCAAGGAGAGGTGGCGGCCACCTCACCGGACGGATCGGTGCTCTACGTCGGCGGTGACTTCACCAGCGTCGATGGCAAGAGCCACGGTCGCATCGCCGCGTTCAGCACGGCTACGGGCGCGCTCCTGTCCACCTTCTCGCCGACCCTCAACGCGCGGGTCAGGGCCATCTACGCGACCAATAGCACCGTGTACGTCGGCGGCAGCTTCACCTCGGCCAACGGCGTCAGCCGCTCTCGCCTGGCGGCGTTCAACGCCTCCAACGGCGCCCTGCTCTCCTGGGCTCCGGTGGTGGCAGACCAGAGCGTCGCGGCCCTGGTGATGTCTCCCAGCGGCCAGACGCTCGACGTCGGCGGCTCCTTCACCAAGGTCGGCGGCAAGGCCAACCGCGGACTCGCCGCCATCAATCCGACCACCGGGGCGGTCAAAACCTTCGCCGCCAACACGAAGATCCTCGACGGCGGGCCCAACGGCGGCATCACCAGCCTGCACACCGACGGCACCTCGGTGATCGGCACCGGCTTCGCGTTCGGCTCGGGCAACTTCGAAGGAGCCTTCGCCGCCAACGGCGACACCGGCGCGATCACCTGGCTCGAGGACTGCCACGGCGACAGCTACGACAGCTACACGCTGGCAAAGGTGACCTACGTCGTCAGCCACGCGCACTACTGCGGCAACATCCAGGGCGGGTTCCCGGACAACACCACGGACACCTGGCACCGCGCCTTGGCCTACACCGACTACAAGACCGGGACCGTCGCCCACAACGCCAGCCACACGGCGACCCACTACACCGACTGGTTCGGCCAGCCGAGCCCCACGCTGCTGGACTGGTTCCCGACCCTGGTCGCCGGCACCTACACCGGCCAGGGCCAGGCCGCCTGGTCCGCCACCGGCAACTCCAGCTACGTGGCACTCGGTGGTGAGTTCCCGACGGTGAACGGTGCGGGCCAGCAGGGCCTCGTCCGCTTCGCTGTGAAGGCCGTCGCCCCGAACAAGGTAGGTCCGAAGGGGCTGGCCAGCTTGAACCCGACCGGCACCTCACCGGCGAAGGGCCAGGCGCAGATCAAGTGGCAGGCCACCTGGGACGAGGACAACCAGGCGCTCACCTACCAGGTGGTGCGCGATGGCAACACCGCCGCGCCCATCAAGACCCAGACGGTGCTGAGCAACTTCTGGACCCGGCCGACCATCGTCTTCACCGACACCGGCCTGGTCACCGGCAGCACCCACACCTACCGGATCTACGTCTCTGATCCGCTGGGCAACCGCACCAATACGACTACGGTCAGCGTCAAGATCAAGTAGTCCCCGTAAGACCCAAAGCGCCACTGTGGATGCGTCAGACATGACGCAACCCCAGTGGCGCCGGGTTTTGGGGCGAGAAGATACTGATCAAATTCAGATCACGGGGGACGAAGAAGTGCACAAAACACAGGCGGGAATTGGTCGGCGCAGCTTCTTGGGGGCAGCGTTGGCGACGGCGGGCGCAGGGCTTGCCTTGCCGGCCATAGCTTCGTCAGCTTCGGCGGCAGGCGTGAGCAGCGCGGGGTCGCTGCCACCGCTGGGGCCCTCTTCCAACGTGCCACCTCCAGAAATGTCTCTCGTGCCGGTGACGCCGCAGCAGATCAAGAAAGCCGTCGCCGGACTCGACGGAATCATCAAGGATGTCCTCGCCCGCACCGGCGTTCCGGGACTGGCGGCGGCGGTGGTCTGGAAGGGCGAGGTCGTCTTTGCCAAGGGCTACGGGACACGTGACCTGAAGACGGGCCAGCCGGTGACGGTCGACACCGTCTTCCAGCTCGCATCGGTCTCGAAATCGCTCGCGTCTACGGTGGCCGCCGGCATCGTCACCCGCAAGAAGGCCGACTGGACCGACCCGATCGTCAAATACCTGCCCTCCTTCAAGCTGTCAGATCCGTACGTGACCGCCAACGTCACCATCCAGGACATGCTTTCCCACCGCAGCGGCCTTCCCGGTGCCGCCGGCGACCTCCTGGAAGACCTGGGCTTCAAGCAGGACTACATCCTCAACCGGCTTCGGCTGGAGCCGCTCACGCCGTTTCGGACGATCTACAACTACTCGAACTTCGGCTACACCAGCGGCGCGCTCGCGGCGTCGAACGCGCTCGGCAAGGAGTGGGCCGACGCCGCTGACGACATACTTTTCGGCCCGCTCGGCATGACCCGTACGACCTACCGACACTCGGATTTCCTCAAGCAATCCAACCGGACGGCGATGCACGTTCGGGTTGACGGCAAGTGGGTGCAGAAGTACAGCCGAAACGCCGACCAGGAGGCCCCGGCGGGCGGTGGTAACTCCAGCGTCCTGGACCTCGCCCAATGGCTCAAGCTCCAACTTGCCGGTGGGGTCTGGAAGGGCAAGCCGTTGATCGACCCGGCGGCCCTCCAGGAGACACACATACCGCACTCGCTGTCGAACATTCCGAACGCGCCCAGCGCCCGTTCGGGGTTCTACGGATTGGGCACGGACGTCAGCGTGGACGCAGCAGGCCGGGTGCGGATCAGCCACTCGGGTGCGTTCTTCCAGGGCGCGTCGACGAGCTACGTGATGATGCCGTCGGCAGACCTCGGCATCGTCGTGCTGACGAACGGGATGCCCATCGGCGTCCCTGAGTCCATCGGTGCCTACTTCTTCGATCTCGCCGAGGTAGGACGGTTCACGTTCGACTGGCTCGACGGGTACGCCGGGCAGTTCGCCATCCTGCTCGCTAATACGAGCGTGCTGGCGGGCAAGAATCCTCCGGCTCACCCCAAGCCCGCGCATCCGCTGTCGTTCTATACCGGCACGTATACGGCCCCGTTCTACGGGCCGATCAAGATTGAGTTGAGGGCCGGTCGGCTGCATCTACTCATTGGCCCGGGCTTCAACAACGACTACGTGTTCAGCCACTGGGACGGTGAGCTGTTCTCATTCGAGCCGTCCGGGGAAAACGCCGTAGGTATCACTGCCGCGACCTTCAATCTGGACCCCGGAAAGTCAAAGGCGGCCAGCCTGACGCTGGAGTACTACAACACCACCGGCCTCGGGACCTTCACGCGCGTCTAGCGGCTAGCCGGGAAGGCGGAGCGTTGCTGTCCCGGTGACGTGGTCACCGAGCGCGTTCGTCGCCCGAAAGCCGATGTCGACGGTCCGCTGGTCGGCATCGGATTTCGCGGTGACCGTGCCGGTGAAGGTGAGGGTGGAGCCCGGGTGCACCGGCACTCCGAGCCGGATCGCGATCTTCTTGATCATTGCCTCCGGCCCGGCCCAGTCGGTGAGGAACCGGCTGCAATAGCCATTGGTGGCGAGGATGTTCATGAAAATGTCGGGCGCGCCCTGGGAGTTCGCGTAATCACGGTCGTGATGCACTGGCATGAAGTCGCGCGTGGCGATCGCCCCGGCGACGATCCTGGTTGCCGTCATCGACAGGACCAGCGGCGTCAGCTCGTCGCCAATCCCGATGCCCGACCATGCGAGCGTCTGCGTCGAGGTCTGCTCCGCGGGGCTCATGCCGCTCCTCCGGCCGGCTTGAACTTCAGGATGCGAAATCGTTGAACTCCGACGACTTCGCCGGATTCGGTCGAGTAGCTGCTGACCCAGGTGACGAAGTGTCCTGGACCCAGTCGGGTCTGCTTTTCGTCAGAAATTGACTCGATGACGGTCGTGGAGGTCACGACCTCGCCGAGGTGCAGGTAGCGCTCGATCTCGAACTCGGAGTTCGAGGCGAGCGTGCCGACGAAACCTGCCTCGTCGAGCACCGAGAGCGCCCCCACTCCGTCGGACTCGACGGGCGCGCCGCCCCGCTCCGCCATGCCGGTGATCGTCGGGGTCGCCATGGTCCAGGTCTGCAGCATCAACGGAGGTGCCACCACCGCCCCGAAATGCGATTGAGCAGCATATTCGGGGTCCGTATACACCGGATTGTGATCTTCGAAGGCAGCCGCCCAATGACGGATCATCGGCTGATTAACCGGGTCGGGAGCCCGCGAGGGGCCACTGGTTCCGACCGGACGGCCGACTAGTCGATCCAGCCGTTCGCGAAAGCTGATCACACGTTCACCGTTCCTCGCGCAGGCCGCGAGATCGCGGCGTGGACTTCAGCCCGAGCATTGTCATGTCGATTCCCCAAGGAACTGCCGGGGGGTGTGTCATGAGGGTGCCAGGGCTGGGTGAAAAGCTGCCCCGGATCGCCCTGCTCCTGGCATTGGTGCTGCTCATCCCGGTGACGAGCCTGGCAGCCGTGACCGGTTCGTCCGCAATCTCGGCCTGGTCCGAGCGGCAAGCGGCAGTCGACATCCAGACGGAGGTCGCAGCGCCCAGCGCTCTGATGACTGCCCGTGCCGCGGTGGGCAGTGAAGCGCTCCCATCGGCCGTCCTGGCGAATGCGGCCGGATCCGGCGTTGACGACGAGCAGCTCACCCGGCTGTCCGGCGTGGACTTCGAAGCGGCGCTGCAGGCCGCTCGTCCTCGGGTGGACGCCAACAAGACCCTCAGGCAATACCCCTCGCTGCGGGGCGACCTGACCAAGCTGTCCGCGTTGCGCAAGCAGATCGACACGGGTCAGGCGACCTCTCACCAGGTGGGCGCGTTCTTCACCGGGTTCACGCATGACATCGACGCCCTCTGGCAACGCCAGCTGGACCAGCTCCGGCACGACATCACCGCGTCGTCGCGCAGCACTGGACAGCTTGCCGAGCGGATCAACCTGCTGCCGACGGCATACGCGCTAGGCACGACTGCAGTGCAGCGCGTGACGGACACCAACGAGCTGCTGCGCGCTTCGTCGCCGGCCACCGCACAGGCTCTGACGAACGCCAGCGGCGCCTATCTGGCCGAGTCTGCCGCCATCTCCGATCGGTTGGGGCCGCGGGCAACCCTGGCCTGGCAGGCCCTGCAGAACGACCCGGCGGTCAAGCGCTTCGAGAAGGTCATCGCAGGAACGGTAGATGCGGCGATCGCCGGCCGTCCTTCCCCGCTGGCCGGCGATCTGCCGGCGCGCGGGCTGGCCTTCGGCGAAGCCACCCGATGGCTGAAGGACGTCCAGGACGTCATCCAGGCCGCCGGGACAGACGTCCGCGACGTGGCCAGGCACCAGGAGGTCGCGGCCACCGGCAGCTTCGAGCTCGAAGTCGCGATTTTCCTGCTCAGCGTGCTCTTTGCCGCCGGGGCGGCCCTGCTCCTCACCCGCTCGGTGGTACGGCCCCTGCACCGGCTGGCACGTAGCGCCCGGCAGGTGGCTGATGGCGATTTCACCGCCCCAACCGTGCCCCGCAGCGGTCCTCGCGAGGTCGCCGACACCATCTCCGCGGTCGATGAGATGACCGCGGTGCTGGCCGCTGTGGAGGCGTTCACCGTCACGCTCGCGGACGACCCCACCTCCCCGGCGCTCGACGTTCCCCTTCCGGGTCGAACGGGCGAGGCTCTGCAGACCACTCTTGACCGCCTCCGGGAGTCCGTCCGGGAGGCGGAACGCCAGCGTGTACTCCTCCAGGAGGTCGCGACGCACGACGGCCTCACTGGACTACTCAACAGAAATGCGGCCCTCGAAGCGGTCAGCCGGGAGCTGTCCCGCGCCCGTCGCGACCACACCACCGTCATGCTGCTCTTCGTGGACCTGGACGGCCTGAAGACCATCAACGACACCCATGGCCACCGTGTCGGTGACGACGCGATCCGACTCGCGGCCGCGGCCCTGCGCGGCGCCGCCCGAGACTCTGACGTCGTCGCCCGCCTCGGCGGTGACGAATTCCTGGTGGCGGGTGGCCCGGTCGACAGCCGTGAAGACGTGCAGGCCCTCGCCGACCGGCTGCGCGACGCCGTCGCGCATATTGCGCTGACCGTCGACGAGCGAAAGGTCCCGCTGAGGTGCAGTGTCGGGATCGCGATGTCAGAGCCGGGCGACAACGTCGAAGCACTGATCCACAAAGCCGATCAGGCGCTCTACGAAGGCAAGACGGCGGGCCGCAATCGCAGCCGGTGGTTCGGGCCGGTGGGCCGGCTGATACCCGCCCCCTCCTCGCCCACCCCTTGAGCTGTCACGCCGCAGACAGTGGGTCGACGGGATCGCGGGCTGGGTGCCACTCTGAGCGCTCACCATCACCCAGCGGACTTCCCCGGAGTTCAGATGACAAGTCCCACACCTTCCGCGACGGCCGACAAGCGCCGCGACCTCGTCCTCGAGGGCGGCGGAGTCAAAGGCATCGGCCTGGCCGGAGCGGTGATCGAGCTGGACAAGGCCGGCTACACGTTTCCCCGCATCGCGGGCACGAGCGCGGGTGCCATCGCTGCCGCCTTGATCGCTGCGCTGAACGCCGCCGGCAAACCGCTATCCGATCTCGAGGCCATCATCGCCAGCGTCGACTACCCGAAATTCATGAACAGCGGGCAGCTGGTGGCGGCCAAGAACCTGCTCCTGCACATGGGTCTCTACGACGGCGACTACCTGGTCAGCTGGCTCGGTGACGCGCTGAAGCAAATCGGAGTCACGACCTTCGGTCAGCTGCGCTACGACGACCCGGGTGCGGACGCGACGCTGACCGATTCGCAGAAATTCTCCCTGGTGGTCCACACCTCCGACCTCAGCCGGGGACGCCTGGTGCGCCTGCCGTGGGACTACCCGATGTACGGGGTCGCGGACATCGACGAGCTGCCGATCGTCAATGCCGTCCGGGCCTCGATGGCCATCCCGTTTTTCTTCGAGCCGGTGAAGGTCAAAGCACCGGCCGTCGAGGTCGACGGGGTGCGCTGCGATGCCGGTGAGGTCGTCTGGGTCGACGGTGGAATGCTCTCGAACTTCCCGGTGGAGGTCTTTGACCGAGCGGACGGAAAGCCCAGCCGCTACGACAGTTTGGGCATCAAGCTCTCGGCCAAAGCAACCACGGTGGGCAGCGCACACGGGGTGTCCAACGTGCTCAACGAATCCGTCGCCTGCCTGCAGACCTTGCTCGACAACGCCGACCGCTATTACGTCACCCCGGACAAGGCGAAGTGGACAATCTTCATCGACAACGCCGGAATCAAGGCGACCGACTTCCACCTCGACAAGGCCGCCCAGGACAAGCTCTACACGAACGGCACGACCGCCGCGGCGGGCTGGGTGGCCGCCCAGAAGTAGCCACTTGGCATGAGTCCAAGCTTGGGCTCAGGGGTCACGGCGTCATCGGGTCATGGCGTTATGGCGTCATGGCGAGCTTGCCGATCACCTCTCGGTCGGCGAGCCGCTGGAGCGCGGCGGGAAGCTCCTCGAACGGGACGGCGGTCACCACATTCTTGAGCCGTCCGTCGGCGATGAGGCCCGAGAGCTGGGCATGGAGCTCGAGCAGCTCCTCGCGCGAGTTCCCACCCGCGATGACTCCGACCAACGACCGGTTGGTGATCACCAGGTCATGGGCCGCGATCGTAGGCCAGCGCCCGCTCGCGAAACCGATCAGCAGCAGCCGCCCACCGCGCCGCAGGGTGGAGAAGGCCCGCTCGGCGAGCTCGCCGCCCACCGGGTCGTAGATCAGGTCGACGCCCTGACCGTCGGTCGCCTTCAACAGTGCGGCTTCAAAGCCGTCATCGTGGTAATTGATGGCCACGTGAGCACCGAGCTCGCGGCAGAAATCCGCGCGCTTGTCATCGCTGACGACGGCGATCACGCGCGCCCCTAACGCCCGGCCCAGCTGAACGGCCGCGATCCCGCTGCCACCGGCGGCGCCGAGGATGACGAGATTGTCGCCTTCCACCAGCCCTCCGCGGTCGACCAGCCCAACCCATCCCGTCATGTGCGGGATCCAGAAGCCGGCCGCCTGAGCGTCGGTCAATCCGGCCGGCACCGGAAAGGCATCGCCGGGAACCAGGCACTCGTCCGCAAAAGAGCCGTGGCCTTCGTAGAAGACGGTCGTCGACATGACGCGGGTGCCCAGCGCAACGTCGACCCCCTTGCCGACGGCGGTGACCACTCCAGCCGCCTCCTGGCCGGAAACGAACGGCAGCGGAGGTGTCAGCGGGTACTGGTCACGGCACATGAAGACGTCGGGCAGGCCAAGGCCCGCCGCAGTGACGGCGATGCGCATCTGGCCGGGGCCGGGCACCGGCGGATCGAGCTGCACTTGTTTGAGAACCTCGATCGGCTCCCCTTTGCCCTGCACCTGCCAGGCCCGCATGGATACCCCTTCACGCTGATGACGGAGCTCATGATGACACCGTCATCTAACGCCTTAGCAGGGGCCTGCACGACGGCCGCATCAGCTCTCGGCAAGCGCCTGCTGGTAGAGCCGCTCCACGTCGGCCCCGAAATAGACGCTGTAGGAGACGTCGGACGTGTCGCCGCCCTCCTGGTAGCCGCCGATGACTCCGATGATGGTGCCGGTCTCGGACCGGGTATCGAGGTGCACCACCCAAGGGCTGCCGCTGGTGCCGCCCGAGTAGCCCTGGCAGGCGAAGCGCAACTGGGTCGGGCTGAATTCGCTAGTGGTGTTGACGCACGTGATGGGAGCGTCCGCATTCTGCGGGTAGCCCGTGACCCGCACCGTCTGGGTGTAGCTGGAGTTGAAGCTGATGCCGTTGGCCCCGAGGACGCTTGCCACGCTTCGGCCGGCGGACTTGTCCAGCACGATGAACGCCACATCCAGATCGGGGTCGGCCGAGCTCTTCCAACGGCTGTCGATGATGAACGATTTCGGGGTCCACACCCCGAAGGGCGTGTGCCCATACCGGTAGGCGGGCACAAAGGCGATGTTCTTGCGCAGGCCGCCGTTATCGCTGTCGTAGACGCAGTGGGCTGCCGTGATCAGCAGATCGCCGTGCGGACTCTTCACCGAGCTGGCAGTACAAAAATGATCCTCGCTGCCCTGGGTGGAAAACAGCGCGCCCACCTTGATGGCGGCGGCTGCCACGCGTTGACCCGGACGGCGGGGAATCAGGTCGTTTCCGAGCGGGCTGGCCAGGCCGAGCCGCCTTAGCGTCCAGTACGAGCTCACGGATGGCACCTGATGGGCACTCTTGGTCGCTACCGGTGTCGCCGATGCCCCACTGCCGGTGCTGCCAGTGCTGGCACAGCCGATGAGGGCGCCCAGGAGCAGCCCGGCCGCGGCCAGCCGGCGAAAGGCGGTCCCCATGACACGGTCCATACTGCCGCAATGAATACGACCGAAAGCCTCAAGGCTGATGCGTGGGTCGCGACGGCCCTTGGCGATCCGACGGCGGTCCTGGAGCGGCAGATCATCGAGGTTCCGGCACCCGGGCCGGGCGAGGTTCGGGTCAAGGTGTCGACGTTCTGCGTCAATTTCAATGACACGGACATCGTGCGAGGGCGGTGGTCGGTCGTGCCGCTCGTCCCACCGTTCACGCCCGGCATGGAAGCCATGGGCGTGGTGGAAAGCGCCGGCCCGGGAGGCGAATACCTGCTTGGCCGCCGCATCGTCGGGATACCTGTAGGGGCTCACGGCGGCTTCGCGCAGTACGCGCTGGTGGACGCCACGAGCGCGATGCTGATCCCGGACTGGCTCAGCGACGCTGACGGGGCCGCGCTGCACTACCCGTTTCATCTCAGCTGGTTCAGCCTTCACGAGCGGGCCCAGCTCAAGCCGGGCGAAACCCTGCTGGTGCATGCCGGCGCGGGCGGGGTGGGCTCAGCGGCGATCCAGCTGGGCAAGGCGTTGGGCGCCACCGTGATCGCCACGGCCGGCGGGCCCGAGAAGGTCGCGTTCTGCCGGGCGCTGGGGGCCGACATCGTCATCGACTACCGCGACGGCGGCTTCGCCGAAGCCGTGGTCGAGGCCACTTTCGGAGCAGGTGTCGACGTCGCACTCGACTCCATAGGCGGATCGGTGACCACTGAGACCTTCCGGTGCATGGGCATGAACGGACGGCTGCTGCTGGTCGGCTACGCCGAGGACATCACCAACGACGGCGCCCCATTGTCGCCGCAGGCCGCGATCTACGGGAACTTCTCGCTGTGCGGCGTCTGTCTCGCGTACGCCATGGATCCGCTCGCCAACCGGTTGACGACCGGTCTCAACTGGCCGTCGCGTAGCGAGGGAGTGCAGGCGCACCGGCGGATCCTGGAGCTGATGCGCTCTGGACAGGTTCATACCGTCGTGACAGCGGAGGTGACCTTCGACGAGCTGCCGGCGGCCATGGAACGCCAGGAGCGTCGGGAGACGATGGGCCGCACGGTCGTGCACGTGCACTGAGCTGAAAGCAAGTGTCGCTATAGTGACATCTTCCATCGCAATTGCGACGATGGGAGGAGCACTCAGGTGGGCGTCCGCGTCGTCGAAGGCTTCGAGCGGGCCACCCCACCCGTCACCGGCCGGTCGGGCGATTACTGGCGATCCGGAGCCGACGGCACGCTGCGCCTGACCTGCTGCCGGGCGTGCGGACATTTTTCCCATCCCCCGTCGCCGGTGTGTCCGAAGTGCCGAGGGCGAGACCTGCAACCGGAGCCGGTTTCGGGCCGGGGAACGGTCTACTCGTGCACCCTGAACCGCTACCAGTGGGCGCCCGGGATGACGCCTCCTTACGTGGTCGCCCAGATCGAACTCGTCGAGCAGCCGCGACTGCTCATTCTGAGCAACGTGGTGGACTGCAGCCCTGACGGGGTGCACATCGGCCTATCCGTCGAAGTGTGCTTCGCCCGCGCCGGCGAGGCTTACATTCCGCTGTTTCGACCGGTGGGTGGATGAGCGAGCCGGTCGAGCGGGACGCCGTGATCTCGGGCATCGGTTGCTCGGACATCGGCCGGCGACTCGATCGCGATCCCTGGTCTCTCACCGCGGACGCCGCGCTCGCGGCAATCGCCGATGCGGGACTGACAGCGGACGACATCGACGGGGTCGCCACGTATCCGGGGGCCCTCTGGAGCACGCCCGGCATCACCGGCGCAGGTGTTGACGACGTCAGGGCGATGCTCGGCCTCAGGCTCAAGTGGTACGCCGGGGGCGGCGAGGTAGCCGGCCAGCTCGGGTCGCTGATCAACGCCGTGCTCGCCGTCGGCGCTGGGTTGGCCGCGCACGTGCTCTGCTTTCGCACCGTCTGGGAATCGACCGCCCAATCCCAGCGCGGCAGTCGGGCAGCCACCGTCGGCCAAGCTGCGGCACGCGAATCGCAGCAGTGGAACACGCCTTATGGCGTCGGCTACTCCACCTACGGCGGCCTAGCCATGGCCCGGTACATGTACGAGAGCGGGGCCACCCGCGAGCAGCTCGCGCAGATCCCAGTGGTCTCCCGGGCCAACGCCGCCCACAATCCGCTCGCCGTTTACCGCGATCCGCTTTCCGTTGACGACTACCTGCGCGCCCGGATGATCTCCGATCCGCTGTGCCTCTACGACTGCGACGTGCCCGTTGACGGGTCGGTTGCCGTCGTCGTCTCCCGGGCAGGCAGCACCTCCCTCGACTCCGCGCGGACGGTCACCATCCAAGGCATGGGCTCGGCCTCAGGATTCCAACGCTGCGCGGACATGCTCTGGTCACGTACCGATCTCAAGCCAACCGACGTCGACATCGCCGAGGTCTACGACGGCTTTTCGATTCTGGCCGTCCACTGGCTGGAGGCGCTGGGGCTGTGTCCACGCAATGAGACCGGCCCTTTCATCGAGGGGGGCCACCGGATCGCTCGAGGCGGTGAGCTACCGATCAACACCAATGGCGGCCAGCTGTCGGCCGGCCGGATGCACGGCTACGGCGCGCTGTACGAGGCGTGTCTTCAGCTGCGCGGCGACGCCGGCGAACGGCAGGTAGTCCCACGCCCAGCCGTAGCGGCGGTCAGCAGCGGCGCAGAGAATTTCACGTCATGCCTCTTGCTGGCGGCCTGACATCAACCCCGACCGTCAATTCACCGACGCTAGCCTCGCAATTGCGACGCTAATCCTTCGCTGAGGAGTCCAGATGTTGCCCACCTCCACCAAGCTGATGTCGGCCGACGACCACATGATCGAGCCGCCTCACTTGTGGGTGGATCGGGTGCCGGCGGCCTACCGCGACACCTGCCCTCGCATCGTGGAGGTGGACGGTCGGCAGGCCTGGCGGTTCGAGGATGAGCTGACCTACATCCCGATGGGCTCCTGCCGGGCCCTTCCCGGATTCTCCGAGGCCGGCTATCCCCCAGCGCCTGGCACCGCCCGCTTCGATGAGATCCGCCCGGGTTGCTATGACCCGGTAGCCCGGATCGCCGACATGGACATCGACGGCGTCTGGGGCCAGCTGATCTTCCCCAATTACGCGCGCTTCGCCGGCCACAGGTTTTTCCTCAACGTCAAGGATCAGGCGCTTGGCGAGGCGTGCCTGCGCACCTACAACGACTACCTCCTCGACGAATGGTGCGCGACGAACCGGCAGCGGCTTTTCGGCGCGGCAATCCTGCCGCTGCACGACATCGATCTCGCCGTCGCGGAGTTCGAGCGCGTACTGGCCAAAGGGGCGAAGGCGATCGCCTTCTCGGAAAACCCCACCGTGCTCGGACTGCCGTCGATCCACACCTCGCACTGGGACCCGCTCTGGGCGGCCGTGAGCGAAGCCCAGATCCCGGTCTGCATGCACATCGGAAGCTCGTCCAAGCTCGTTACCACTTCAGCGGATGCGCCCGTCACCGTGCTGGTCACGCTGAACGGGGTGAATTCGATGATGGCCGGAGTCGACTGGCTGATGAGCGGCGTGCTGGAACGCTTTCCGGGCATCCGCGTGATCCTGTCAGAGGGCGGCGCCGGGTGGATCCCCTACATGCTCGAACGGGCGGACAAGGCTTTCTACGACGTACGTCTGGACGCCGACCCCACGATCGGTCAGCCGGGTAAGCCCGGCAAGCGCTCACCGCGCGAACTCTTTGCCGAGCACATGTACGTGTGCCTCGTCGACGAACGCTTCGCGCTGCGTTCGCTGGCCGACATCCCGGTCGACAACCTGTTGTGGGAGGGCGATTTCCCCCATGGCGACGGGCTTTGGCCGCACAACCACAAGTACCTGCAGGAGGCCCTCGCCGACGTGCCGGACGATGTCGCCGTCAAAATCGCGGAGACTAACCTGCGCGGACTGCTCGGGGTGAGCTAGTGCCCTACGACCTGCTGGCGGGCGTCAAGGTCGTCGAACTGTCGATGTACGCCTTCGTGCCGTCGTCGGCTGCCGTACTCAGTGATTGGGGCGCGGACGTCATCAAGGTGGTGCCACCCCACACCGCCGACCCCATGATGGGCAACCCCATCGCCCGACTTCCCGACAAGGACGTCGGCGTGCAGTTCATGTGGGAAATCATGAACCGGGGCAAGCGCTGCATCGGACTGGATGTATCGACTCCGGATGGCCATCAGGTGCTGCTCGACCTGGTCGCCCAGGCTGACGTCTTCGTCACCAACCTGCTGCCGGGCGCGCGGCAGCGCTTCGCCGTCGACGTCGACGATCTGCAGGCGGTGAATGAGCGGCTGATCTACGGCCGAGCGTCGGCGCACGGCGACAAGGGACCCGAACGCACCCAGGGCGGATATGACAACACCGACTTCTGGGCACGCACCGGCATCGGTGATGCGGCAAGCCAGGTCGCCGACGAATTCGTCCCGCTGGTGGGCCCGGCGATCGGCGACCTGACCTCCGGCGCCTTCCTCGCGGGAGCAATGGCTGCCGCCCTCTTCCGGCGGGAGCGCACCGGTCGCGGCGGCGTGGTGGACGTTTCTTTGCTGTCGTCGGGCATGTGGGTGCTCTCGCCAGGAGTCGTTGCCAGCCAGCTCTACGACATCGACAACATCCCGCGCTTCCGCCATGCCGAGGCGCCCAACCCCATGGTCGCCGTGTACGTCACCCGTGACCGCCGGATGATCTTCATGTCGGGCATCCAGACCGAGGGCCACTTCGAGACCTTCTGCCGGCTCATCGAGCGGCCGGATCTCGTGGCCGACCCGCGCTTTGCGACCGCAGCGGCCCGCGCGTCCCATGCCGGCGAATGCGTCGCCGTCCTGGACGCCATGTTCGCCGGGCGCGACCTGGCCGACTGGGTCAAGGTGTTGAACGCACTCACCACCCCGTGGACCGTCGTGCAGACCGCCGCAGAGGCATCCCGTGACCCCCAGGTCGTCGCCAACGACTACGTGACGGCCGTCGAGGGTCCGAACGGGACCTACCCACTCGTCGCCAGCCCGGCGCAGTTCGACGGACTCCTACCTTCCTTGACGCGGGCGCCCGATCACGGCGAACACACCGAAAGCGTGCTGCTGGAGATCGGCCGCAGCTGGGAAGACATCCTCGCGCTCAAGGACAGCGGGGCGGTGTCCTAGCCGCGATCGCCGGAGTCGCCGCGCGATCAGAGCGGGCGTCGCCCACCAATGGTGGTCGTGACGGCCTTGGTGGTCTCCAGTAACGCGGCAGCGACTTCGGTGACCGTCAGATGTGACATGCGCGGTGCCACGAACGAGACGGTGACGATGAGCTCGGGGAGCCCGTCGGGCCCGAACACCGGAGCACCGAGGCCGATCACGTCGCCCACATCCAGCTTCGAGACCTTCCCGGCTTTCGGCTGATGGGCCAGCTCGCGAGCGATCTCCTCCAGCTCCTGCTGATAACCGTCACGCGAGCCGGTCGCCGCGATCGCCATGGCCGTGCGTCCTAGACGCTTGCGCGTCGTCGAGTCCACGATGACCGAATAACCCTGCTGCCGTATCGATGTCAGGGCCTCACGATGTCCTTTGATCTCTTGGGGACTGAGATTGCTGACGGCCTGACGCAGATAGTCCTCGACCTGCTCGCGTGGCGCCCAGGCCATGTAGGCGCCACCGATCGGCGGGGTCAGTGGCACCCGCTCACCGACGGCCGTGCCGTAGCCGACCGGCGGCACCGGCCCGATCCGAGCGACCATGAGCAGCTCCTGGCCGACCGGCATCGTCACCTGGGTCTCGGTGTCCAGCTCGGCAGCCAGCTTCTCCAGCAAGGGAGTCGCCTTCTCCACGGATGAGTACGTCTGCCGGGCGGCGTCTCCGATGGCCAGCAACGCCGGACCGAGCCGGTACGCCTTTGTCTCGGGATCACGTCTCACATGCCCGCTCGCTTCGAGCGAGCTCAGGATCGCGTGCAGGTTGCCGTGGCTGTAGTGCAGCTGGCGCTGCAGCCGGGCCATCGTCATCCCGCGCAGCGCATCGCCGGAGATCGTCTCGAGAACGCGCATCGCGCGAGCCGCTGACGGTGACGTCCGAGCCACCCGAGCCGACCTCGTGGCGTCACGGCCCGGCTGCTCAGGGGTCACCTGGTCATCCTAGGAGTCGGTGAAGCCACCTGGGGTCTTCCAGTGGGCAGAACCCAGACCCCAATGGAGCTCCAGCCGGGTCGTGACGGCGCCGACTATTGGGTTGCCGGGCATCGCGCGTCGGTCATCGCCCATCGGGAGAAGCCATGTCCGCCGCCACGCTGAGCCGACTTCTGCTCGGGGTTCTCGCGCTTCCCACGCTGGTGCTCGCCAACGCCTGCGAGCCGGCGCCGCCCGCCCCGCATAACGACAACTTCGCGGCGGCGACCGCATTGGGATCCGCCAAGGGGCAGCTGACAGCCACCACGGTAGGAGCAACCCTGCAGCCCGGTGAACCGACCGCGGACAACACGACGACCGTCTGGTTTCGCTGGACGGCACCGTCGACCGGCGCCGTCACCTTCACGGGGACGAGCGCTCTGCCGCTGGAGATCGAGCCCTTCACCGGAACGGTGCTGAACCACCTGCAGGCGCTGGACACCGGCGACAGCATCGGTCTCGAGCAGCAGGCCTCATTTCGCACCCACGCCGGAACGTCGTACGCCATCCGCGTATCAACCCAAGTCGGGTCGACCTTTGGCGTGAGCTGGGCGATCTCCTCGGCCCCGGCCAACGACCAGCGCGCGGCGGCTGCCCCCGTTTCCGGCGCCACCGGCTCACTGCTCAGTGACGGGACGGCAGCCACCGTCGACGCGACCGACCCCAAGATCGATGGGCAACCACCGACCGCCACCCTGTGGTACCGGTGGACCGCCCCCTCCGCAGGCTGGTACACCTTCGACACGAACGGCAGCAGTGTCGACACGGCACTCGGCGTCTACACCAATGCCTCGACGCCCCAGCTCATTGACGACAGCAGCGCAGACTGCGGCCCCGGCGACTTCTTCGACAGCTCGGGGACGAGCGTCAGGTTGTTCGCCGCGGCGGGAAGCAGCTACCTGGTCATGCTCTCCGGATCCGACTCCTACGACCCGACCGCTGCCAGCCTGGGTGGCCCCGTTCAACTGAACTGGCGTCCGGACGCCAGCGCACCGATCGCCAGTGGCAACGACGCCTTCGCCTCGCCGGCGCAGCTCACCGGAACGCACGGGTCGATCAACGGCACCACCGATGGCGCCACCGCCCAGCCCGGGGAGCCGGCCCACCTCGGTCTGCCGGCCCGAAACTCCGTCTGGTTCGCCTGGACGCCGCCGGTGACTGCCGACTACGCCCTCAATGCCCTGGCGAGCAACAGCAACAGTTGCGGGGCGGTGTTGTCGGTCTACACCGGCAGTTCACTTGCCACGCTGAAGCCGGTGGTAGAGGTGGACAACGGCGGCCCGGAGGCGGGATCGGACAGCTTCGCGTTCTTCGGTATCGGTGGCTCGTCCGCGGGCTTCGGAACGCGGGTGCATCTGGTCGCCGGCACGACGTATCGCATCGCTGCCGACCGCCTCGGGCAGACGGGACCGTTCGCCCTGCAGTGGGACATCCCCCAAGCTGCTCCGATCATCCGATCGGCAACACCGGGCAACGGCTCCATCGGCGTCATCTGGTCGCCGCCGCCGCCCACCGCAGGCAGCCCGCGCAGCGGCTACTTCGTGACGGCGATCCCCGTCTCGGATGACGTTTCGGTCGACTCCGAGCCGCTGACACTGCCCGTCACGTCGGCCTTCACCACCATCCACGGTCTGGACAACGGAACCGCCTACCGAGTCATCATCGCTGCGGTCAACAGCTCCGGTCTCGGCAACTTCGCCATCTCCGGACCGGTGACACCTAGGAAGTGAGCGGGGTCGGTTTCGTGACCGGGACAGCAACGTCGCTGCCCCCTTCGTGGGTGAGCCGCTGACCCATCCGGATGATGGCCGGGCTCGGCGCGAACGCGCCCGCGATCAACGCCTCCCCCTGAACGAACGCCTGTGAGGCCGCCAGCATCGCTGGCGGTGCGTAGCCAAAGGTCTCGGTCAGATCAGCGATATCGCTGGCTGAGTTGATCCGCATCAGCACCAGGTTGTCGCACTGCGAGACGATTTCCGGATGGATCTTTGACGGCCGCTGCGTCGACAACAGGAGCCAGAGGCCGTACTTGCGCCCCTCCGCGGCGATCTGAATCAACCGGTTCACCAGCGCGGCCTGGAGCGGGCCGGACGGCGCGGCCGGACAGATGTTGTGGGCCTCATCGATCACGATGACTGTCGGGATCCGGCTTTCGCGCTGCGCCCAGAGCCGCTCGATCAGTCCAAGGCAAACCGCCAGCGGCTCATCCGGGTCGCGGAATCCGGCGAGGTTCAGCACCGTGAGTTTGGGTCCGGTCTCGACGATTTCGTACGCCGACTGCCGTTCGACCGCCCAGATCTCCCAGTCGCCCAAGCCGAGGTTTTCGGCGCGCTGGCCCAGGGCCCGATGGTCGGTATCGCCGGCGCGAAGCTGGGTGATGAACGCGTTGAGATCCAGCGAGGGAAGCTCCTCCAACACGTGCAGGAGCAGGTTGTATTCACTGCGATCGGTGAGCGGATCCAGCTGCAGGATGGCGGCCTGAGCGCGCTGAGGCAGGGTGGCGAACCTCAGCCGCAGTGGAATCGCCCCGGTCTGATCGGCTCCCAGGACCCGGATATCGAGCTTGCGAAGTCCGGCTGCCACCTCCGCCGGGGCATCGCGGCGAGGCTCGCCCAGCTTGACGAAATCCGCATTCGGATCCAGTAACACCATGCGCAGGTCGGTGCCCAACAGCAGCTGTTCGAGAATGACGCCCAACGAGTAGGTCTTGCCCGAGCCGCTCTGACCGCACAAGAAGGTGTGCCGGTTGAAGCCCTGGGCTTTGAGCCGCGCACCAACCTCGACCCCACTGCTGCTCCACGTGCCCACCGGAAGGTGCGCGTCTCGTTGCAGGCCGGCCAGGTGCTCACCGGTCGCCGGCGCCAACTCCGCCTGAGCGAACGGCCGGCGCTCGCCGCGGTGAGAAGACCCGTCCGCGGACAGTCCGCCGATAACGGAGCCGGCACCCATGAGCAGCGGCCTGGCGCTGGACTGCGGCTCGCGCCCGGAGCTCAGAACCTGTGCCAGGAAAGCGCCGCCATCCGGTGCGGTCAACACGACGACATCGCCCGGAACGAGTGCAAAACCCTCGTGATTGCGGAAGGAAAAGGTCCGGCCATCCAGCGAGTCCGCGACGGTCATGGACACCACCCTTCTGCGTTTCGACATGGTCAAACAGCTGAATAAGGGGCGTCCGGTCGCTCGGACCGGACGCCCCACACTCATTGGTGCTGATCTTCAGTTCCCGGCGTTTTTCTCACCCCCAGATCGAGGTGCTTGGAGCAGGCTCTCAGCCGAGCAGCTTGGCCTTCTGAGCGTTGAATTCCTCGTCGGTGAGGACCCCCTGGTCGCGGAGCGCGGCCAACTTGGTGATCTCGTCCGACGGGCCGCTTCCGGCGGCGTCCTTGACGTAGGCCCGCATGGCTTCGTCGGCCTGCTGGGCGCGCTGAACGTCGCGCTCGTGCATGCCACCGCCCCGTGCGATCAGGTAGATCAGGATGCCGAGGAACGGAATGATGATGATCCCGATCGACCACGCCGCCTTACCCCAGCCGCCCAGGTCGTGGCTACGGAAGATGTCGCCGAAGATCCGGAAGAGCAGGAAAAACCACAGGACCCAGAGGAAGAACCACATCATGGTCCAGAAGACGTTGAGCAGCGGGTAGGAGGAGTCGGCCAGGATAAAGCTGGACATCGGGTGTCCCTTCCAAACGTGAGGTTGACGTGAGAACGGTAGATGAGGCAGCGGCTGCTGTCCTCATTAGCTCTGGGTGAGTCTCATTCGCTGACGGTGAGCCTCCGCAGGCGAAACACCCATTCGTACCATGACTGACGAGCCCGCAGGCGCCCATGAAGTCAGCACCGGCCGTCTCGTAACCGGATACATATGCTGATGCCTCGGGTGCGCCTGCGCACCGCTTGTGACCAGTCAAGTCTGTGGGTGCAGGGTCATAACACATGGCAGCTAAGCAATCGGTGTCGGGCGACGTGGCTGGTGAGGCTGCTGACAGTCCTGACAATGCCGAGGGTTCTGACAGTGCGGCGAGTCCTGATGGTGCCGCTGGCGGCAATCGTGCCCAGGCGACCGGCCGCGTCGCCCGCTGGCGCGCCCGCGCCGAAGCCGCGGGAGAGCACTACCAGCAGCGGGCGCAGACCCATCCGCTGCTCGGGCTGCCCCTCGCCTTCGTGGCCCAATACACCGCCCGGCAAGGAATCCTGCTCGCAAGTGCGGCAGCGTTTCGGCTCTTTCTCTGGCTGCTGCCGCTGGCTCTGCTGACCGCCAGCATCCTGGCCGGCCTTGCTCCCACCAGCGGCAAGAGCATCGAGTCGGCCAGCAAGGCAGCAGGACTCACCGGCGCCGCCAGCCAGCAGGTCGTGACGGCGCTACGAGATGGCCACCGCTCCTGGGTCGCTGCCGCAATCCTTGGTGCGGTGCTCTTCCTGTGGGCGACACGGACGCTGATACGAAACCTCACCATCGTGAATGCCCATGCCTGGCGCGCTCCGCTCCCCAAGACTCAACAGAAGCAACAACTGGCAAAGACGCTGGTATTCGCCGGAGCGTGGGTCGTGATTTTCGCCTTCACAGCCGGACTGAAAAAGGCCACTCATTCCAGTATCGGCGGGGTATTGATCGCCTTCGTTCTCGAAGGGATCGCCGTGACCGCGGTCTGGTTGTTCCTCTCGCAGCGGCTGCCTGACCGTCGAAGAAGCTGGCACGATCTGCTTCCCGGTTCGCTGCTGTTCGGCTTCGGCCTCGCGCTGCTGAGCGTGGTCGGGCGGATCTACCTTCCACCGCGCTTTGCCCACTCCTCCGCGCTCTACGGATCGCTCGGCGTGGCCTCGGTGATGTTGCTGTGGATGCTGCTGATCGGGCAGCTGATCGTCTCCGCGGCATTGGCGAATTGCGTGTGGTCGGACTACCGGGCCAACCAGTCCCAAGCCACCTCACTGGGCCCCGCTCAGTAGGCCTTCGAGCTCGCCACCCGACCGTCCGCGATGGCCTCGTTCAGCTGGCGGTGGTCGCTTTCGTTCTGATCGGCGTAGGAGTGGGCGAAGGCCACCATTGCCGCGCTGAACCGGGCTCCCCCACCGACGTAGCCGGCAATAGCCGCCGCGTCTCCGCTGCGGGCGTGGGCCCGCGCCAGCCCAGCGCCGCAGGCCGCTGCGAACGGAACCAGCGCGGGGGCGATGCGCTGGCTGTCCGGGATGACCTTCATGTCGCGAAACTGGCGTACATAGAAGTCAAAACCGTTTGCGGAGGTCCAGCCGGCGAAGATGTCGGTCGCACTCTGAAGTAAGCGCTTGCCGTCGATGACGCGAGCGCCGTGGCTGGCGGCGGCGCTCGGCGCGAGGTGACGCTCGTAGACCGAGGGGACTGCCTGTTTCACCTGCAGGAACAATGGATCGTCGCCGGGACGTCCCTCGAGCAACACCAAAAAGACCCGCATCCCCACACTGCCGACTCCGACCACCTGCCGGACGACGTCGACGAAGGTGTATCGGTTCGCCAGATGCCAGATGTGGGGCTGGAGGGACTCCTCATAGCGCGCGACAGCCGTACGCACCAATTCGAGCTGGGCCGCGTCACGAAAATGCGTCCGGAACGGCGGGTCCTCGGTGATCCGGCGGTGCCCGTCGACGAGGGTCGTGAGCTTGCCGAAGGCCCCGCGGCTGGTGCGACGGACGGCCTGCCGCTCGATGTAGCTGCTCAGTCGGGCCCGCCCCTCCCCCTCGAAATAGCCCAGCAGATCAGGCACATCGACGCGGTCGTACCAGATCTCGAGCTCACCAGCAGTCGCATACCGCTTGATGGCGCGCCGGTATCCCTGGATGGCCGAATTCACCGCCCGGCTTGCGATCTTGGTCGGGAGCGAATTCTCCCTCGCGGCAACGACAAGGCTGGCGGCCAGCCGCTTGACGTCCCATTCGAAGGGCCCCGGCAGCGTCTCATCGAAATCGCGGAGGTCAAAGGCGAGGTTGCGCTCCGGGGTGGCCCAGAGCCCGAAGTTCAGCACGTGGGCATCGCCGCAGAGCTGGACCTCGATGCCGCTACTCGGACCGGTGGCCAGGTCGCTGGCCATGACACCGGCGGCTCCCCGAAAGTAGGTCCAGGCCGATATCGCCATCCGGGCGTGACGGACCGGGAGCAGCTCGGGCATGCGCGCCGCACCCTGCGCCTCGATGACGGCTAGGGCGTCTTCGGCGCGGGCCATCCGGTCCCAGGGACCCAACGCCTCGCGTGGCAGCCGGGTGCGGGCAGCCTTGCCCGAAGACCGCCGCTCATCGGGCGTCGGATGCGCCATGGCCACCATCGCCGCTGCCTCCCTCAGACCCGCGGCGACTGGTCGCCCCGAGTCTTTTCCGCCCAGCGCGCGACCGACTCGTTGCTACTGACCGCAGCAGCCTCCACACGTGAGCCGGTCGAGGCCCCGCCGTCGACCGGGAGGTTGATTCCAGTGATGAAAGACGCCTCATCGGAAGCCAGAAACATGGCCGCCGCGGCGATGTCATCAGGCCTCCCGATCCGGGCCACCAAAGAATGTTTGGTGAAGGGCCGCCAATCAGGTTCGGCGGTGTCGGAGCCGCCGAAAACGGCGCGCAACGCGGGACTGTCGATAGCGCCCGGCGAGATGCAATTGACGCGCACGTTGAGCGGCGAAAGCTCCACCGCCAGAAATGACGTCATCCGGATCACGCCTGCCTTGGCGACGCTGTGGGCAAGCATGGCCTGCGCCGCCCCCGTGATCCCGGCAGCTGAAGCGACATTGATGACCACCCCGCCGCCTCGCCGCCGGAAAACCGGAACCGCGTGCTTGACGGTGAGAAACATCAGTGTCAGGTCGTAGGCCATCGTCCAGTCCCAGTCGGCCCGCGACATCTCCTCGGCACGCGCACCTCGTGCCAGCGCCGCGCTGTTGTACAGAATGTCGAAGTCGCCGAAAGCATCGACGGCGTGGGCGATCAGGCGCTCCACCTCTGATTCCTCCGTCAGATCCAGCGGGTGCAGCGACACCATGTGACCGCCGGCGGCGTTCACCATTTCGAGGGTCTCCTGCGCGCCCGCGACCTTGACATCGCAGCCGACGACCCGGGCTCCTGCTGCGGCGAAGCGCACCGCGGCGGCACGTCCCTGGCCACCGCCCGTACCGGTGATGACGGCGACCTTGCCCGCCAGCCGACCTGCTCCGTCATTTCCTGTCGTCACGTCCGGCATAGATCCGGATGGTAGGGCGTGGGCGCCGATGCTGGTGGCGGTGTCCCGGGTCTAGGCCGATCGAGGGCGGCGTGAGAGCCTTTCCCCATGTCGGAACGAAATCTGCTCATCCGCGGCGGCGATGTCATCGACGGCTCCGGCGCACCCGCGGTACGCGCTGACGTGCGAGTCCGTGACGGCCGCATCGTCGAGGTGGGCCCTGACCTGGCGCCCGGCGGCGAGCCCGAGATCGACGCCACCGGCGCCGTCGTCACTCCCGGATTCATCGACACTCACGCGCACACCGATCCGCAGGTCTTCTGGGACCCCCGGCTCGATCCCGACCCGCTGCACGGCGTCACGACCATGCTGGTCGGCAATTGCAGCTTGTCCCTCTACCCGACGTCGGAGGCCACCCGCAGCGGCGTTGCCGACCTCTTCGCCTACATCGAAGACGTGCCGCGCCACCTGTTCGATGACTACGTGCCCTGGACGTGGAGCAACTACGACGGCTACCGCGACACCGTCAACGCGACCGGCGCCGGAATCAATCTGGCCGGGCTGGTCGGGCACAGCCCGCTTCGACTCGAGGTAATGGGAGAGGAGGCCTGGACCCGGGCAGCCACACCCGATGAGCGCGCTCAGATGGCGGCGCTGTTCGACGACGCCATGCAAGCAGGCGCCTGGGGACTTTCCACCTCGTTCCTCGACAGCGACAAGGAGGGCCGCCCGGTGCCCTCCCGGGCGGCGGACAACGACGAGTTCGATGCGCTGCTCGACGTCATCGAGCGCGCGGGCCACGGGCTCGTAGAGGTGGTCCCCGGACTCCTCGGTGATCGCCCGGAGGTGGTGTTGGAAGACCTCGCCCGCCGATGCGGCGCACGGGGAATCCCCCTCACCTGGACGGGTTTCACCCACACCGACAGCAATCCGGCTACCACCCAGAAGTGGATCGACCTCGCTAACTCGCTCGCCGCCGAAGGCATCGGCTTCTACCCGCAACTCTCGCCGCGCAGTGTCGATTTCCGGATGAACTGGGACTCCTCGATGATGTTCATGTCGATGCCGGAGGGCTGGCACAAGGTCATCGCCGCCCGCGGCGAGGAGAAGGCCGCCATCCTTCGTGACCCGCAGTGGCGCGCGACCGCGCGGGCCGAGTGGGACCGTACTGAAAAGGCGCTCTTCCCCCACCGGCGGCTCGAGACCGTCCGGTTCATCGAAGTCTTCGGCGATGAAAACCAGCAGTGGCTGGGACGCACGCTTGCCGAGCTGGTGGCCGAGCGTGGCGGGCATCCCTCAGACGTGTTCGCCGATTTCGTCCTGGCAAACGACTGCCACCCCGGGGTGGTAGCCGTCGGCGTCTCCAACGCGAACGTCGACGGGGTCGCCCGCACGCTGGCCGACCCGGCGGTGCTGATCAGCTCATCCGATGCTGGAGCGCACATGCAGATGCTCTGTGCATCCGGCGACACGACGCTTGTCCTGACCCGCCATGTACGCGAACGCGGCGACTTCACTCTAGAAGGCGCGGTTTACGAGCTCACCGGTCGCCAGGCTGAGGTATTCGGCTTCTCCGGCCGCGGTGTGATCGCACCGGGCAACGTCGCCGATCTCGTGGTGTTCGCACTGGCCGACCTGCATTACGACCAGGACGAGTTCGTCCACGACCTTCCCAACGATGGTGCCCGCCTGCGGAGGCCTGAAGGCGGTTACCGCGCCACCATCGTCGATGGCGTCGCGGTGGCGCTCGACGGCAAGCTGACAGGGGCACTGCCCGGCCGGGTCATCAGCTCCGCGGAGTGAGTTGAGCTTGCAGACCTTCGAGGACGTCGCGCAGATCGCCCGGCAATTGCCGGAAGCTTCCGAGGGCCTGCGCCATGGTCACCGCACCTGGTTCGTGAACGGCAAGGGATTCGCGTGGGAGCGCCCTTTCAACAAAGCTGACCTGAAACGCTTCGGTGACGAGCTGCCGCCGACTGGACCGATCCTCGCTGTCAGCGTCGCCGACCTCGCCGACAAGGAGGCCGTCCTGGCGGCGAATCCGACGGCGTTCTTCACCATTGCCCACTTCGCCGGCTACGCGGCGGTGCTGATCCAGCTGGATGTGGTCGATGCGGCGGCGCTAAGAGAGGCGCTCGTCGACGGCTGGCTCGCCCATGCCCCCGCCGGCCTCGCCAAGCGTTTCCTTGCGACGTGACCGGCTGTCACTCACGCGGCGGGTCAGCGAGTTGAGGAACAGGCCCACCAGCAAGACACCCAAAATGGCCTCTGACCCCACCAGGAATCGCGTCATACTCGTCACCGGCGTGATGTCGCCGTACCCCAGGGTCGTCACGGTGACCACGCTGAAATAGAGCATGCGCGGAAACTGGCTGGGCAGTCCGCCCACGTATCCGAGAGCCGCTGTCGCAAATTGGCGGTATTGGTTGAGGTCCCGCAAGGTTCTGAAGGTAATGGACGGTGAGTCCTGCTGCGAATACTGAATAAACAGGCCAAGCCCGTCGCTGCGCGAGGTCGGAGGAGTCACCGGGCCTGACGTCGTCAGCGTGTAATAGATCGGCTCGTCCTTGGGGTCACCGCTCACCGGGTGTTCCGCGATATCCAGTGGAAGTTTAAGCTGGACCTCGATGAGCTGCTCACGTTGAACGCTCGTGCTTAGTACGACGGTGTCGACCAGGTGAGTGCCGTCGATGCTCAACCGGTCCTCGTACAGGCCACTCGATTCCGCATTGCCGCCGCCCGCAGCGGGTCCGAAATCCTTCAGCGCCTGCTTGGTGGCAGCCTCCGAGATGGCCGTCTCCAGCGCTGCCTGCACCTGATTCTCGTTGGTGAGATACGACGGTTCATGGGTGGCGCTCGTCTGGTAGAAGCCATTCGCCTGGGTTTCATACAGCACGGCGAATCCGGGAATCAGCAGGAAATAGAGCCCGGCCCAGAGCCAGGCCTTGCTGAGCAGTCCACCCCGCCGAACGCTCGTCGGGCTCATCGCGTAAGCCTCATCGCACCAGCGGCAACGTGAGCGCGTCACGTTCTTCGACGTGGTCGCGTTCCAGTCGCGCACCGGTGTCAAGGCTCATGTCGGTCTCCAGTGACCGGAGCGCCCGACGCTCGGTCGCCAGGACATCCGTGACCGCCGGCCAGATCCCATCGGAGGCTCCGAGCGGTGCCGCGGACGACGGATCGATCGTGGTCGCACTTGTGCCGCCGAGGAAATTCATGCGGTCGGTGATGACGTCGCGCAGCACGGCCCGGTCTGAATCGGAGAGGTCCTGGCGGCCCTTCCCATCAGGGCCGCCGTCAAGGCTCTCCAACGCCTCTCCGAGGGCTTCGATGCGGCGGTCACGTTCGGCGCGGGCTTGCTCCACCGGGCCGAGGGCTGCGTTGTCCATTGGAGTGCTGGCGGCCAACGCATGCCGTTCGATTCGCAGCAGGTCCAGCGCCGCCCGCCAAACCGCCGGATTCGCCACTTCGCTGACGTCCGCTTGGCTGGCCCGCTCGGCGCGGCCGGTCAGATCAGCGATGCGTGCCCGGTACAGGCAGCGCAGATTCTCAGTGGCGGCAGGAGTGAGAGCACCGCTGGCGGCCAACTCCTCGATCCGCGCGCTGGCGATGGTCGCGGCCTGCAACCTCCCGCGGATCTCCTGCAGAATGCCGGCTGCACCGATGTCGACGAGCCCGAACTGCTGGCCGACGGCGGTGAGCCCACCGCCGCGGATTTCGGATTCGGCCCCGGTAGTGCCGCGAAGGGTGAGGGCCGGGAGAAACCAGCTGATGAGAAAGCCCACGGCGGCGAAGACGGACGCCGCTTCAAACACCGTCTGCAGTGACAGCACGAACCCCTCGACATACGCCTGGTGAATCGGCGCCGGCAGCTTCGCCAGCTCAGCCGGACTGCCCTGCAACGCAGTCGTGCTCGGGCCACCGCCGGCCGGCAGGGCCGATTCCAGATGACTCCTGAGCGAGGAGTTGAAAAGCGAGGCGAAGACGGAGACGCCGACCGAACCTCCGATGGAGCGAAAGAAAGAGGCCGCCGAAGTCGCTGAGCCCAGGTTTCGAATCTCGACGCTGGACTGCACCGCGAGCACAAGAACCTGCATCACGAGTCCCAGTCCGAAGCCCAGCACCGCTTGATAGAGCCCAGCG
The DNA here is from genome assembly GCA_963839015.1 of uncultured Actinomycetota bacterium. Taxonomy (GTDB): domain Bacteria; phylum Actinomycetota; class Actinomycetes; order Frankiales; family Frankiaceae; genus DATAZK01. The sequence continues at coordinate 833,374 of CAWITL010000010.1, forward strand.
GTCAGCTCCGACGTTCCCTGATTGAGATTGCTCAGCAGCACCATCCCCAGCACCACGAAACCCATTCCGAGGATGGGAAACGGCCGGTAGACGCCGGTGCGGCTGATGATCTGCCCACTACCGATGCTGGCGATCAGCAGCCCGGCCATCAGTGGCAGGAGTTGAAGGCCGGAAGCGGTCGCGGAAGAACCCTTGACGATTTGTTGGTATTGGGGCAGGTAAGTGATCGCACCGAACATGGAGAATCCGACGAGAAACAAGACCCCGCTGGCGACCAGAAATGTCCGGTTGCGAAACAGACCTAACGGGATGACGGGTTCCGCCGCCGATCTCTCGACGAGGACGAAACCCGCGAGCGCAACGAGCACGCCGGCGGCGAGGCCGAGAATGGTGGTTGATGTCCAGGCGTACTCGTTACCGCCCCACGTCGTCATCAGCACCAGGCAGGAGACCGCCGTTGTCAGCAGCGCGAAGCCGAGGTAATCGATCTTAGGCTTGGTGAGGATCTTCGGCACGGTCAACGACACCGAACACACCGCGAGCGACAGCAGGCCGATAGGGATGTTCACGTAGAACACCCAGCGCCAGCTCAGGTGGTCGGTGAAAAACCCGCCGATGAGCGGTCCGGCAACGCTCGTGACTCCGAAAACGGCACCGAAATAACCCTGATAGCGGCCCCTTTCGCGGGGCGAGACGACGTCGGCGATGATGGTTTGGGCCCCGACCATGAGCCCGCCGCCGCCGAGGCCTTGGATAGCGCGGTAAGCGATCAGCTCGCCGATGTTCTGGGACGTGCCACACAGCGCCGAGCCGATCAGGAAAATCACGATTGCCGTCTGGAAGACGACCTTGCGTCCGAACTGATCGCCGAGTTTGCCGTAAAGCGGTGTGGATACGGTGCTCGTCAGCAGATAGGCCGTGACCACCCACGCCAGCGAATTCAGCCCGCCGAGATCTCCGACAATGGTCGGAAGGGCGGTCGAAACGATCGTCTGGTCCAGGCTGGCGAGCACCATGGCCAGCATCAGACCGGTGAAGATCAGCCAGATCGGTTTGGCCGGTTTCGGACTATCCGAGGAAACCGGTGTCGGCGCTGCTTCCACGGTCACGCCAGAACCCTAGAGTCTGCTGCTTCTCCACAGCAACGGTGACGGGCGGCAACCATACGGTTGCGTGAAGTCCGTTCGGCTATGCGAAGCGTCTGACACCTCGTCAGATTCCAACAGCGAATGTCACACAAGTCGGCTCTCATGCATTAGTTTTTATGCATGGCCTCTCGCACTAAAGTAATTCTGACCGACGACCTAACCGGCGACGAGGCGGATGAGACCGTCCGTTTTGCTTTTGACGGCAAGTCATACGCGATTGATCTTTCCACCAAGAACGCTGACAAGATGCGCAAGGCCATCGCGCCTTACGTCAGCGCCGCCCGCCGGGAAGGAAGCCTTCCGAAGTTGAAAGGTCGCAGCACTGTCGCGACCGGCGTCGACCCCGCTGCAGTGCGGGCATGGGCGTTGAGTAATGGCTACGACGTGAGCTCGCGTGGTCGTGTGAGCGCCTCAATCATCGAAGCCTTCAAGGCCGCAGGCAACTAGCACGACCGGCCTTCGGCGTGCTGTCTGCCGACGAGCGACTTTCGGCTGAAGACCGCGCCATCCTGGCGTTGGAATGCCCCACCGTCGTCGGGCACACCTGCAAGATCATCCGGCTGGCACCCGGCGGCACGACCGTCAAGGCTCTGCAGGATCGGGTTCGGTCGCGGCTGGAAGCGGTTCCGGTCCTGACCCACCGGCTGGCCGGATCGCCGGACGCTCCGCACTGGGTGCCCGATCCGCGGTTCGACGTCAGAGACCACGTGGTGATGGCCGGCGACTCACCGCTTCGCGAGGATGGGTTACGGGCCCTGGCGGGCAGCCTCTTTGCTCAGCATCTCGATCGCACGCGTCCGCTTTGGCGCATGGATGTCGCGCCGCTGGCCGACGGTGGGTCTGCCGTGATCTGGCGGCTGCACCACTGCCTGGCAGACGGGACCACCGCCATGCGTTGGGCACGTGCGTTGCTGTGGGACGAAGCGGATTCTGCGCCCGCGAACCTTGCCTCCTCCACTGCCGCCTCAGCGGCCGAGTACGCCAAGGACCAGGAAAGGCGCCGACACCACCTCGCCGGCTTCGTCAGCCGCGAATACGCCCGCTCACACCGCACTTCCCCTTTCGATGGTGTCGTCGGCACCAAGCGAGAGGTCGGGTTTGTCGCCGTCTCGCTCAGCGGGTTGAAGCGCTCCGCTCACGCGCTCGCCGGGGCCACCCTGAACGACGCGTTGTTGGCGGTCCTCGGAGGCGGACTCCGTCAGTACCTCGAGGCGCAGCACGGCGTCGTGTCCGACATTCGGGTGCGGGTGCCGGTCAGCCTCCATCACGAGGGCGACCTGGCCGCCAACCACGATTCGTTCTTCTCCCTCGCGCTGCCGTTGCAGGTGGCGGATCCAGTGGAGCGACTGAGGATCGTGAATGCCGAGACGACGGCACGCAAGCGCGCGCAGGACGCCCAATTCGAGGATGAACTGCGGGGCGACCTGGCCCGCGTCAAGCCGATGCAGCATCTCGTCGAGCGCCTCAACGCCAGCCCACGCCGCTTCGCGCTATGCGTCTCCAACGTGCCGGGCCCACGCTCACCGGTCGCGATTAACGGCGTGGCGGTGAAAGCACTGGTAACCCTCGCTGAGATCGGCGAACGGCACGCGCTTCGGGTCGCTGCCGTCTCACTCGACGACGCGCTGAGCCTGGGCTTCTGCGCCGATCCGAGCCTGGTGCCACAGGTACAGCAGATGGCGGATGCCGCAGCGGCGGAGGCCCAGCGGCTGATCGAGCTCAGCGCGTGAGGACGAATCCCCGGTAGGAGTCGGCGGCGACCTCGTCGCACACTTGTCGAAAAACATTCAGCCCGGCGATGTAGGGCATGAAACGCCGTGGTTTTCCGGGGATATTTGCCCCGGTATACCAGGAATCGGCGGCGGGATAGAGCGTGAAATCGGCGACCTGCGCGACGTGCTCCATCCACTTCGCCTGCGCCTCGGGGGCCGCGTCGATCGACGTCAGGCCACGCTCGGTGAGGTCGGCCAGAGCACGGCAGACCCAGTCCACGTGTTGCTCGATGGACGCCACCATGTTCGTCAGCACGGACGGGCTGCCCGGTCCGGTGATCATGAAAAGGTTAGGAAATCCGGCGGTCATGAGCCCGAGATAGCAGTCGGCGCCGTCCTGCCATGCCTGGCTGAGACGGAGCCCGTCGCGCCCCTGTGGGTCGATGGCGAGCAGCGGGCCGGTCATGGCGTCGAAGCCGGTCGCGAATACCAGCGCGTCGAGATCGTACAGACGCTTCGTGGTACGGATCCCCCCGGCCAGCGCTTCGACTATGGGCTCGCCGCGCAGGTCGACGAGCGAAACATTGGCCCGGTTGTAGGTGTCGTAATAGCCGGTGTCCAGGCAGGCTCGCTTCGCCCCGAACGGATACGTGCGCGGTGAGAGCCGGTCGGCCACCGCAGGATCGGTGACGATTTCACGGACCCGTTCGCGGATGAATTCCGCGGCCGTCTCATTCGCCGCGGCGTCAATCATGAGATCGTTGTAGCAGGACAGCAGCGCGAAGAGATTGCCTTCCTCCCAGGCACGTGCGTAGGCGGCAGTGCGTTCCTGCGCACTGACCGTCAGAGCCGAGACCTCGCTCGGGACGACAAGGACTCCGCCCCGCGATTGCAGCGTGGCCTGCCGGTGGTCGCGGTACTGCGTCTTGAATTCGGCGACCTCGGTGGGCGTCAGTGGCCGGTTGTGCGCCGGTAACGCGAAACTGGGGGTGCGCTGGAAGACGGTGACGTGTGCGGCTTGCTCGGCGATCCGCGGGATGGACTGCACGCCAGACGAGCCGGTGCCGATGACCCCGACCCGCCTACCCCGGAAATCGACGGGTTCATGCGGCCAACTCGCCGTATGCAGCACGTGGCCCTCGAAAGATTCGAGTCCTTGGATCGGGGGGGTACGGGCTGTCGACAGGCATCCGATCGCCATGATGACGAACGCGGCCCTGACCTCATCGCCGTGGTCAGTGGTGACGATCCAGCTGCGGGTATCGGACTCCCACCGGGCCCCGATGACCCTGGTCCCGAACCGGATGTCACGTCGAAGGTCGAAACGGTCCGCAACGTGAGACAGGTAGCGAAGGATCTCCGGTTGAGACGCGTAGCGCTCCGACCAGACCCACTCCTGCTCGAGTTCGGGTGAGAAGGAGTACGAGTAGTCCCAGGATTCGATGTCGCACCGGGCGCCCGGATACCGGTTCCACCACCAGGTGCCGCCGACGTCCTCCGCGGCGTCGAATCCGATGATGTGGCGACCCTGCCGACGCAGCAGGTGATGCAGGTAAAGCCCGGCGAAGCCGGCGCCGACCACCACGACGTCGCAATCGGCATCCACTAGTAGCCGCCGCGCACGACCGGCTCACCGGGGCTGGGAAGATCCAGCAACGACGCGAGCACCCGGGTCACCCCGTTGTTCTGCGCCAGCGCCTCCGATTGCCCGGCCGGCACCATCCCCATCTCCTCGGTCATCGCGGTGATCCGCATCATGACCACCGCGAACCGGTAGCCCGCGAACACCTTCCAGAAGTGCATGTCCTGCATGGGCCTACCGAGGAGCCTGGCGTAGTGCGCCTCGGTTTCCTCGTGCGAGGGGAAGCCTTCGAGCCGGGGCACGCCGGTGCCCTGGCTGTGGTGGCTGTCAAGAAAAAGCCACCAGCCGAGGTCCTCTTCGGCGGGTCCGATCGTGGCCATCTCCCAGTCGAGCACGGCGGCGCACTCGAAACGGTCGTCAAAGATCATGTTTCCGACCCGCGAATCGCCCCAGACCAGACCCAGGTTGGTCGTCGCCGGTCGGTTGGCGCGGATCCAGTCACGCGTCGCCTCCGCAATGGGGACGCTGCGGCCCGCCCGCGCCCAATCGAAGTACTCCTCGTAGTAGGCAAGCTGTTGATCCAGTCCCAACGGGCCACGGGCGGGACGGTCGAAAAGCGTGTCGAAACCGAGCGCGCGCCAATCGACGCGATGCACTCGCGACATGTTGTCGATCCCGCTCCACCACAAGGTCTCGCGGTCCGCTGGAGCGAGCTCGGCCACCCACCCGCCCGCGTGGTAGGGCGGTGTGTCAGGAGGCGTCCGGCCGTGGACCCGGCTCATGGCATAGAAGTCCGCGCCCAGCGGAGTCGGGTCGGTCTCGTACCACCAGATCTTCGGGACCACGACGTCGCTGTGCTCGGAAAGCGATTTCATGACCGCGTATTGGGCCTCGAACTCCGACTCGAGGAAGACGGTGTAGCCAGTGGGCTTCACCCGCAGGACGAATTCCTCCTCCCGCTTCACACCGTCCTCGACCCAGCGCGCGTCGAACAGGATCGTTTCGTTGGAGAAGCCTGTGGCAGCCGGCGAGGACAGCTCGGAGATGTCGAGCTCCTGCCCGTCGGGAAGCTTGCCGGCAAGCCACTCGCGCAGCGCGATTCGGGTCAGTTCCTGGTCACGACCAGTCGGGATCGCCATGGCGACACTGTGTCCCGACCGTCCTCACGAGGCAAATAGGCGCTCCGCTCGGGCCCTAGCTCAACGCAGATCGGCTGGCGGCACTGCGTAAGAGCCGGATCCGGGTCTGGTTCGCGATTTCGACGAGCACCGCACCGGCGGCGCCGATCGCTGCCCCGACCCCGACCCGAAGCGGCGTCGGATAGAGCAGGAACAGGTGCGCAAGCCCCGGAATGGCCACGATGAGCGCCGCAATGCCGGCCATGGTCGCGACCAGTGCGAGCTTCCACCCCGCCAGCGGCCGGGCGAGCACCAGCAGCACCCAGAGCGAGATGATCAGCACCGTGATGGTGGCGGTGGTCCGGCCCCCGGCCACTCCCGCGGCGGGATCCATTTCCCGGATGAGGCGAAACCCGCCGTAGGCGGCCACCCCGATCACCACACCGGTGGGGCTGGCGAATTGCAGCACCCGTCGCAGGAACCCCGGGATGTAACGCTGCCGATTCGGGGCCAGGGCGAGGAAGACGCCCGGGACGCCGATGGCGAGGGTCGAGATCAGCGTGAGCTGAATCGGGGCCAGCGGGTAGGCGCTCAACGTGATGGCCGTGATGATCGCGAGCACCAGCGAATAGACGTTCTTGGTCAGGAACAGGTTGGACGCGCGCTCGATATTCGCGATCACCCGCCGTCCCTCCGCCACGACATCCGGTAGATGCGAGAACTTGCCATCCAACAAGACCAGCTGCGCGACTGCCCGGGTCGCCGGTGAACCATTGCCCATGGCAATGCCGATGTCGGCGTCCTTGAGGGCCAGCGCGTCGTTGACGCCGTCGCCGGTCATCGCGACGACGTGGCCGCGGCGCTGCAGCGCACCGACCACTGCGCGTTTTTGCTGGGGAGAAATCCGGCCGAAGACGCTCTCGCTTTCGACGATGGCAGCGAACTCGTCGGGGTCGTCGGGCAGGCCCCGGGCGTCCACGGCATCGGCCGCCGACGTCACGCCGGGGACGCCAACCTGAGCGGCCACGGCGCCGACGGTTCGCGGGTTGTCGCCGGAGATGACCTTGATCGCCACGCCTTGCTCGGTGAAGAACCTCAGCGTCTCGGCAGCATCGTCACGAACCCGTTCGGCGAGTACGACCAGCGCCATCGCCTCGAGATCCGCCGGCAGCAGCAGACCGGCCTCCGGCCCCACTGCCCCAGCCGGTGGCGCGGGCTCGGTTGCGGAATGCGCGAGCAGCAGCACGCGGCGTCCCTCCGCAGCCACCCCGTCCGCGGTTTGACGCGCCTCCTGCTGCCGCGGGCCTTCGGGGTGTGCCAGGACCATCTCGGGTGCACCGAGCACCCAGGTGCCGTGTCCGTCCGCCGTCACGCTCGACCACTTGCGCGCCGACGAGAAGGGCACGCTCGCGACCTGCGACCACTGCGTCGAGGCGAACTCTGCGGCGATCGATGTCGACGTCGAGTTGGTGCCGCCGGCGGACGAAAGCGCCAGTGCCTGATGCACATCGTGCGGCGAAGCAGCCGCGAACAGCTGCAGCCGGTCGAACACGACGTCTCCGTGGGTGATGGTGCCCGTCTTGTCCAGGCAGATGACGTCGACCCGGGCCAGCCCCTCCACCGCCGGCAACTCCTGGACGAGGGTCTGCTTGCGGGCCAGCGACACCGTGGCGACGGTGAAAGCCAGGCTCGTCAGCAATACCAGCCCTTCCGGGACCATCCCCACGAGAGCGGCCACCGTGCCGGTGACGGCGTCCTGCCACCCCTTGTTGTCCGGGCTGCGAAACTGCCCCCAGGCCACGATCGGAGCGACCAGCACCATGATCAGCGATATCCACCGCAGCAGCTTGTTGGTGCCGGCAACCAGCTCTGACCGGACCACCGTCGACCGCTTGGCCTCGGCCGCCAGCTTGGTGGCGTAAGCGGCTTCGCCGACTTCGGTCGCCTGGAAGCGTCCTTGCCCGGCCACCACGATCGAGCCGGAACGCACGTCGTCGCCGGGCTCTTTGGCGACCGGCTCGGACTCGCCCGTCAACAACGATTCGTCGATCTCCAGCCCGGCGGAAATGATCACCACCCCGTCGGCAATGATCTGATCTCCGGCGCGCGCTTCGACGAGGTCGTCGGCCACCACCTCGGCGACGTCGAGGTCATAGCTGACCGAGTCGCGGACGACGCGGGCGTGCGGCGCGTTCAGGACCGTGAGCGCATCGAGGGTCCGCTTGGCCCGGACTTCTTGAAAGATGCCGATCGCCGAGTTGGCGACGATGACCAGACCGAAGAGTGCGTTCTGCCACTTGCCGGTGGCCAGGATGACGATCAGCAGGGTCAGCAGGAGCGCGTTGAAGACCGTGAAGACGTTCGCCCGCACGATCTCCGCGATCGAGCGACTGGTCCTCGCTTCGAAGGCGTTGGTGCGCCCGTCAGCTACCCGCTGGGCGACCTCGGCAGCGGTGAGTCCTTCCGGCGGCGTGCGGAATTCGGTCGACTCGGTCGCGTCAGCGAGACCGCTGCCGTCAACAGCTGTCAACCGGTATCACCGCTCAGGCTGAACCGGGTCAGGAGGCGCGCAGATCGGCGAATTTGACCACCTCTGCCTTGGGGGTCTCCATCGGCCCCTCCGGCAGGAAGAACCGCCAGAAGACGGTGCCCAGCGGACGTCCCTCGGTATCCAGCCAGTTCGGAAGGCCCGGATCGGAATGGGCCAGGATCATCCGAAAGCTGCCGTCGGGCTCGAGCACGGTGTTGGCCCGGTTGAGGCTCACCTGACGGTTCACGTAGTCATACATCTGGCTCCAGCGGTTCCAGAGGCAGACGTTGGCGAACCGGCAATCCGGCCAACGGCCCGTCAGGACCAGCGCTTCATCCGGTCCGATGAGATACGGCGCCATCGAGTACGCGGCGTCGAAGGCCGCGAACGCCATGTTGCCGGGCAGCTGGGGAGCTGGGAATTCGTTGGGGACGATCGACACGAACGGCGCCGGGGGTCCGGGAGGCCGCGGCGGCTGGCCCACCGTCTTGTCCCGCACATGGTTGATCACCCGGTTCAAGGCAGCCGTCACGCGTTCGTCGTTCCAACGCTCGGGCGGTGGCAGCTTGGTCACGGCCTCGATGCTCAGCGGGATATGCAAGGTCTGCGAGGCGGACGCGGAGAAAGGCCACTCGAAATAGTGCCGGGTGGTGATGCGCCCACCGTCGTCCGGGATCTCGAGCCAGTTGCGGTCGGCGGCCGGCCCGCCGAGACGAATCTGGTAATTGCCGTCAGCGTCGACATCGATCTCGCCGTCGTTGAGGACCCCAGATGTCTTGGTGGCATAGGCACCTTCGGCGGCACCCGCCTCCATCGTGAACGAGGTGTAGACCGCGCCGGCCAGATTGCCCCGCACGATGTACTCACGGCCCGGAGCGACCGGCGTCTCGTAATAGAGGGCGTCGGTGTTGTCGCCGGTGAAGCTGCGGGTCGGCGAGACGATGCGGTTGAAAACCGGGCGGTCGGGGTCGAATTCCTGATGCGAATAAAGCGCGCTCTGCAGGATGTGGGTCAGGTTGCGAAAGCCCTCCGCCACATCGGAGTCGTCCATGCCCGGACCGGGCACCACCCAGGTGTCTGCTGCCTCTTGCAAGAGGTTGACCAGCTCGTTGAACTTCGCCCGCGATTTCAGCTCTGCCATTCGTCCTCCACGTGATTCGTCAGCCGTGGCGCATTCTCCATGAGCAGCGGTGAACGCTGATCACAGCACCGGCTCGGCGTGCAGTCCCTCTCCGATGCCGAAGTCGCTCAGATGCTCTTTGAGCGCACGTTCGGGCGTGCGGATGGCGATGACAAGCGCAATGACCGCCACGACGAGCGCGACCATGAAGACCGGGGCGAGCGCACCCGCATAGGTGGAGGGGTTGCGCGGACCATCACCCAGCCGCGAATTGATGACTCCGCCAAGGATGGGCACCCCCAGCGTGGAGCCGAGCATCCGAAAGAGCAGACCCGTCGACGTTGCGGTGCCAAGATCTGCCGAGTCGGCGGCGTTTTGCACGGCCAGCAGCGAGGGCTGCATCATGAATCCGGCGCCCAGCCCGACCAGCAGGACCCCAAGGGCCACCATCGCGGTCGGCGTCGTCGTCGTGACCATCGACAGCAGCGCCATCCCCAGGATCGCCGCGACCGACCCGGCGATGGGCCAGGGCTTGATCCGGCTGCCGTGCTCCACCCGGCGACCCGAGAGCATGGTGCCGAAGGCGGCTCCGAACATCACCGGGACCAGGACCAGGCCGGACGCGGTCGCGCTGATCCCGTGCACCTCCTGCATGTAGAGCGGGACGAAGTAGATGCCGCAAAAGAGCAGCAGCCCGCTGGTGAAGTTGACCCCGATATTTCCGCGGATCACGGGATCGCCGAACAGGCGGAGCGGCAGCACCGGCTCCCTCGCCCGGCGTTCCCACACCACGAAGGCGACCGTGCCGGCGACGATGACGAACGCGAAGAGCAACGCCTCCCCCGACAGCCAGGGAAAAGTGGTGCCGCCGATGCTGGCCAGGACCGTGAACGCGCTGAGCGTGATCATGATGATCAACGCGCCCGGCCAGTCGAGCGAATGCATCTTTCTTCGGTATGGCACGTGCAGCTGGGTAGCGATGATCGCGATGGCCAGCAGCCCGATCGGCAAGTTGATGTAGAACGCCCAGCGCCAGCTGAGGTGGTCGACAAAAAGGCCACCCAGCAGCGGACCCATCACACTGGCGACAGCGAAGACAGCGCCCTGGTAGCCCATCCAGCGGCCCAGCTGCTTAGCCGGGATGATGTCAGCCGTCACCGCCATGGAGATGCTGCCGAGCCCACCACCGCCGATGCCTTGCACGAACCGGGCGGCCAGCAGCTCGTTCATCGACTGCGCGAGTCCGCACGCCATCGACCCGACGACGAACAGGATCACCGCGCTCAGCAGCACCCGCTTGCGCCCGAGCTGATCGCCGAGCTTGCCGTAGAGCGGCATCGACACGACCTGCGCCATCAGATACGCGGTCGCGACCCAGGTCACCCGCGAGAACCCGCCGATGTCCTTGGTTATCGTCGGGAGCGCGGTGGCCACGATCGTGCCGTCCAGCGACGACATGACCATCGCCAACTGCAGACCCGCGAAGACGATGACCGCCTGTCGCGGGACCCGCTGCGAAGCGGGAAGGTTTGCGGTCAGCCGACGATCTCACTCGTCTGGATCACCGGCTGGATGGTCGTGTAGTTCGCCACGTCGGCCATCACCGCTCCGGTGCCCTCGGAGCCGAGGGCGGCGCCCAATGCCTCCTGGGAGTCGAACGTGAAATGCACGGCGGCCACGTAGGGGCCGTTGAGCCCCTTGTCGATGTCCGCTCCCGACACTCCCCAGGTCTCGACCGCAAGCGGCACGTGCTTGTTGACGTAGTAGTCATGGTCGAAGGTGGCGCCTTCGGTCTCGGGGTAGAAAACGCTGAAGCGGATCATGGGGCTCCTTTGGTCGGGACGACAGCGTTCATGTTCCCATGAGGGCCATCCCGCCCGGCGGTTGCGTCTTCAGCCGGTGACACGCCGGGCGTGACCCGCGGACTCGCAACCCTTCGGAACGCACATCTGTCATCCTTCGTTCGTGGCCGACGACATCCTGCGGGACGGCCGGCCAGCGGACCTGTCCCAGCTCGCTGACGACGTCCAGGCGATCCGCGACGACGTCATCGACCGAACGGTCACCGACTACGCGGCGCTCGCCCGCTTCGAAATCTTCCTGTTCGCGGCTATTGCCACGGTCCTGACGGTCCGGGGTCTCCTTGCCGCCACCAACTACCCCCAGGTCGGTGGAGGCGGACTGCATATTGCGCACGTGCTGTGGGGCGGGCTGCTGCTCGGGACTGCCGTGGTCCTGTCGAGCACCGGGCTGGGCACCCGGGTGCGGGGCCGCGCGGCCTTCATCGGGGGGATCGGCTTCGGGCTCTTCATCGACGAGGTCGGCAAGTTTCTCACCAAGAGCGTCAATTACTTCTACACACCGGCCGTCGCGATCATCTACCTGGTCTTCATCGTCTCGTTCCTCGGAGTACGCGAGATCATCCTGCGGCACCGGCTGACCGATCGCCATCGCGTCGCGTTGTCATCGGTCGCGCTCGCCGACCTGGTGCTCGGCCAGCTGGACGAGCTCCGGCGCGTGACGGCGCTGCGCCGGCTCGACAGTGTCTCGCACGAGTACTCCGACCTGGTCGCGGCGCTCCGGCCCCAGCTGGCGGACCACCCGATCAACGAGGGCCGGGTTCGCCGAGCCATCCGGGCCGCGCAGGCCAGGATCCTGCGAGCAGGCCGGCAGCTGGCGTCGAACCCGATCATGATGGTGCTTGCGGTGGCCTGGCTGGTCTACAAGGGCTGGGACCGCTGGAAGATGTACTGGGATGTACTCCAGATCGCCCACGAGGGGCACATCAAGGAGTTCTACCTTTACTTCGTCAGCTACACGAACCTGGTGACGATGGCCTCGATCGGGCTCGCGCTGCTGCTGACCATCCTGCCCCGGTGGCGCCGCCAAGGGCTCTACCTACTGCAGCTCGCGCTACTGGTAGACCTGCTTTTCAACCAGTTCGCCACCTTCCAGTATGCGCAGTTCGGGGCGCTACGCGACTTTTCTGTCGAACTACTCATCTTCCTGGGCGTCGGCTTTCGACTCCGTACCTATCGCGGCCGGGCGGGCGAAAAAGCCCTGGAAACCGCCCGCGTGGAGCCGGCGGTCTGACTGCCGCCCCGGCGTGTATCCCTTGTCTCACCCGGAAGAGGCCATATCGGGCACATAGCGGCACTACTTTGCGTTGCAGACGAAAAGACATCTCTGCCGAAGCCGTTTGGGGACTAGCAATGGCTACCGATTACGACAAGCCGCGCACGACCGACAACGACGAGGTGCTGGAGCAGAGCGTCGAGGCTCTGAAGGCCACCAAGGCTGACGCCGGCAGCAGCCTGGGTGATGACACCGACGCCGTCGAGATCGGGCTGGATCTCCCGGATGCCGATCTTTCCGCCGAGGAGCTGACGGTGCGGGTGCTGCCCCGGCAGGCAGACGAGTTCACCTGCACGAGCTGCTACCTCGTTCACCACCGCAGCCAGCTCGCCTCGGGAAAGAAAAATCAAACGGTCTGCGTCGACTGCGCCGCATAACCTTCGCTCACACGACGAAGGGCAGTGCCGGTGGCGAAGGTTCGGATCGGGATTCTGGGTGCCGCAAAGATCGGGCCGTCGGCCTTAGTACGCCCCGCGCGGGATGTCGCCGAAGTCGAAGTGGGCGCTGTCGCGGCCCGCGACCCAGCAAGAGCTACCGAATACGCGCGAAAGCACGGCATCCCCCGAACGCACGATTCCTACGAGGCGCTCATCGCCGACCCACAGATCGATGCGATCTACAACCCGTTGCCCAACGGCCTCCATGCGGAATGGACTCTGAAGGCGATCGCCGCCGGCAAGCACGTGTTGTGCGAGAAACCCTTCACCTCCAATGCCGCCGAGGCGCAGCAGGTCGCCGACGCCGCCGCGGCCTCAGGCCTGGTGGTGATGGAGGCGTTTCACTACCGCTATCACCCGCTCGCTGAGCGGATGCGCAGCATCGCCCATGACGGCGAGCTCGGCACGATCCGCGAGATACGCACGTCCATGTGCTTTCCGCTGCCCAAATTCGGCGACATTCGTTACAACTACGACCTCGGCGGCGGCGCCATGATGGATTGCGGGTGCTACGCCCTGCACTGCCTGCGCCTGCTGGGGCCCGGCGAGCCGGAGGTCGTTTCTGCCGCCGCCAAGCTCAAGACCCCGACCGTCGACCGCGCCATGAGCGCCGAGTTCCGATTTTCCGGGGGAGTCCGCGGCCGGCTCGAGTGTTCGATGTGGTCGCGGCGGGTGCTGGAGATGTCCGCGACGGTGACGGGCGACCGTGGCCGGATGCGGGTGTTCAACTTCGTCGCACCGCAGTACTACAACCGGCTCTCGCTGAACATCGACGGCCGAAAAAGCCATGAGCGAGTACGCGGCGAGGCCACCTACACCACCCAGCTGCGCCGGTTCGCCGCCGCCGTACTGCGCGGCGAGCCGACCCTTACCCCGGCCGCGGACGCCGTCACCACCATGAGGTTGATCGACGAGGTCTACGCCGCCGCCGGATTGCCCCCGCGCGGCGGGGCCGCAACGGCAGGCGCCTAGGATCGGCGGCTCACGAGCTCCCGAGGGGAATCTGATGGCGACGACCGTTGGTCAGTACTGCATCTATGTCAGCGACATCGCGGCATCTGAGCGCTTCTACACCGAGATCATCGGCTTGAAAGTGCAGAGCCGCACCGAGATCGACGACGTCCACGAGATCGTGCTTGCTGCTGACGATGGGGGTGGACGCCTGCAGCTCGCGGAGCGTTACAACGGCGGCAAGCCGATTGACCACGGCTTCGCGCTCTGGAAGATCTACATGAATGTCGACGACTGCGTCGCGACCCACAAGCGCGCGGTGGATGCCGGCCACACCTCGACGATGGAGCCCGCCCGCCTCGAACGGTGGCCGGTGATCGTGGGTTTCATCAACGACCCCGACGGCTACAGCATCGAGCTCGTCCAGTTTGACCGCAGCTGACCCGCGGCAGATCGACGAGCTCAGACCAGCTCGAAGATCTGATGGGCGACGACGCCATCGGCAAGCTCTCCCTTGGAGACCAGCGGGAGATGGTTCACCCAGGTGTAGCGCTCGTCGCCTGACTCGAGGCGCGCCGACGAGTAGACCGGGCCCTGGCCCAGCCGCGGCCAGTAAGCCTTGCCGTCGAGCGTGACGAAGACATGGGCACCGTCGTCGGTGAGTAGCACCACCTTGATGTCCATCGTCGCGTGGCCCTCGTCGTCGATGGTGAGCCAATCGGCGCCTGCCTGGCCCGTCATCCCACCGCGCAGCCGTTCGCCCTCGAACCGGACCGACTTGAATTCCTGGATGATCCGCTTCCCCACGGATGTCTCGCCCAGCATGAACAATCCATCCGGGTCGGTCTGGATGGTCAGAGTGCCGATTGGCCGCAGTTCCATGAGCCGGATACTGGCACAGCGCTAGTCGGCCACCTCCGCGAGCTCGCCGTCCGCCGGAGTCGCCGCAGCCGCCGGGGCCGCCGCCATCTCCACCAGCTCGCAGCGAACGCCGTCAGGGTCGTTGATGAACAACATGCGCGCGCTGTGCTCGAGGATCGTCACCAAGATCGACGTGGTAGATCTCGGTAGGGGCGGCTCCGGCGGCCAGCGCCGCCGACCTGAGCGCCTCCAGGTCGTTCACGTAAAACGCCAGTCCACCAAGCCCGATCGCCGCGGTCGGCGCCTTCTCGCCGCGGCGGGGCCGGTCCAGCGATTCGATGGTGTGCAGCCGGTAGCCCCCGGCCTCGATGAAGGTGGAGCGGATGCGTACGCCCTTGCGTCCGAGCATCGCGTCCAACGCGGGTGACTCGAGCTCCATGTCGTCGGAGACCGTGGCCCCAAAAACGTCGCAGTAGAAGCGGATTGTGGCGTCCGTATCCGTCACGTTGTGGATCAGGTGGCTGGGTGAAATGAATTCTCTGAGTCCCGGCGACTCGCCCATGACGGCTCCTTCGGTGAGCTTTGGTCAGCGACATTCAGGTGTCGATATCGGCTTGGGCGAGCAAGCTACTCCCCGCTCGACATTGACCCGCGCCTACACTCCTGCCATGCCAGATCTCGTGATGGCGCAGGACCCATCGCAGCTGTCGCCGGCGATGCGGGCGCAGTGGGAGCAGGCCGAGCGGGCGGGGCGGCCGGGTCTGGCGGAGTTCGTCCGGGTGATGGCTAATGCTGAGCCGTTGTTCGAGGCCTACAACTCGGCGTACATGGCCTCGCGTCTGGAAAACCACCTCGGGCCTCGGGTCACCGAGCTGGTCCGATTGGCCATCGCGAATACGACGCAGTGCCAGGTCTGCCTCGCGGGTCGCCATCCGGCCGCCGTGGCCGAAGGCATGGACGAGCACCTCGTCGAGTCGATCCCCCTCCTGCTGGACAACGCGTCGGCCGACGCGCCTTTCACCCCCGCTGAGCGCGCCGCCGTGCGCTTCGCGCTCAAATTCGGCACCGATCACCTCAGCGTGGATGACAACGACAGCGCCGCGCTGCGCCTGCACTTCGACGACCGCCAGATCGTCGAGCTGGCCCTGCTTTGCACCATGAGCCTGATGGGCCGGTTCTCAGCGATGCTCGGGCTCGACGAGCTCTCCTGCCCGGTCGGCTGACCCGAAAAGTCACGCAGAAGCATGATCCAATCCCTGTTGATGAGCGATTTGCGCAACTTTCGGTCGCCGCGGCCAACGACTCCAGCGCGCAGTTAGCGGGAGCGGGGCACGGGGGTGAACCGGACCGGCAGGTGCTTGACTCCGCCGACCAGCGGGACCCCGACCGCGTCGAGGTAGACGGGGTCGCCGACCACCTCGATGTCGGGCAGCCGGGTCAGGAGCTGGCGGAAGACGACGGCCAGCTCGCGACGGGCCAGGTTAGCGCCGAGGCAAAAGTGCGGGCCGGGACCGCCGAAGCCGATCTGCGGGTTGGGATTACGCCGGACCAGGAACGACTCCGGGTCGTCGAACACCCGGGGATCGCGATTGGCCGCTCCGTAGAAGAGCACGAGCCGGTCTCCGGCGGAGAAGTCGTGGCCAGACAGGGTGACCGGTTCGACGACGGTGCGACGCATGTAGGTCACCGGCGAGGCCATCCGGACGATCTCCTCGACCGCCGTCGCGGTGACCCCTTCCAGGTCGTCCTGCCACATCCGGCGCTGCTCGGGATGCTGGCTGAGGAGATGCATCCCGAGGCTGGTCGCGGTGCGAGTGGTGTCGTTGCCGGCAACGGCCAGCAGGATGAAGAAGGGGGCGATCTCGGCGGGGGCCAGCATGTCTTCGCCGAGATCGTTGTGCACCAGTGCCGAGGTCAGGTCATCGGTGGGATGAGCGCGCCGATCCTCGGCCAGCTCGCCCATCAGGGTCGCGAGCGTCAGACCGGCCTCGAGCAGGGCGGTGACCACGTCAGTCTTGCCCTGGAGCATGTCAGGGTCACCGGCACCCAGGATGATGTTGGTGGCGTCGAGCACGGTCTGGAATTCGCTACGCGGGATGCCCATCATGTCGCAGATCACCAGCAGCGGAAATGGCTGGGAGATGGCCTCGACGAGGTCCGCCTCACCCTGTTCGCACATGTCGTCAATGACCTCGGTGCAGATCGTCTCGACCGAGTCGAGCACCCGTTGCAGCGCGCGGGGGGTGAACGATCGGGAGACGATCCCCCGCTGACGCGCGTGGCGGGGATCGTCGAGCGAGATGAACGACCCGAAGAACTCCATCGCATCGGCGTCCATATCGATGATCGAAATGGCGCCCTGGCCGCTGCAGAATTCGCGCGGCCGTCGGCTGATCTCGACGATCTCCGCATAGCGGGTGACGCCGAAGAACTCCTCGTCGCCACCGGTCAACACGTTGAACGTCTCCGCCGGGACGAACGGTCCCTCTTCGCGCAGCACGGCGAAGTCCGCCATCCGCTCGGCGAGGGGGCGCCGCCAGAAGCGGGCGTCACCGAGGTTCAGTCGTTCGGTCGCCACGTGCTTGAGGCTAGACGACCGAGTCCTGATCCTCCGCGGTCACGCTGGCGGGCACCTCCGCCAGCACGGGTCTGGGCTTTGGTAGGCCCTGCTCACGCAAGCGACGGAGGTCGTCGCGATGCTGGGCGCTGACGATGTCGATCACATGCTGGCGTTCGTCGGCGGGCAGCCCGTCCAGGAGAAATCTGGCAATGCCCCGGTCGTCGTCGAAAATATTGATGGCTTGTCCCTTGCTTGGCACACACTGACCGGCGCAATCCGGTTGGGGCTCAAGGCTGGGGAATCTGGACCTCGACGTTCCGCTGCAGCGTGCGCCCGGTTAGGGCTGCCGTCAACCGCGTCACCCGCCGGTGAGCCGCCCGCCCGCGTCGCGGACCTTTCCGCTGAGGTTCGAGAGCGCCTCGCGCGGATCGGTGGGACGGTGCTCGGCAATGAAGACCAGATGGGGGACGACGATCACGTACAGCCGGTCGTTGCCTCCGGTGACGACGATGACCTCGTCATCCGCCTCCGGCCAGACCGCGAAGGTGCCGGTGACCTTCTCCCCCGCGATGGTCAGGAAGTCGAACTTCTGCTGACGGTCGCCGCCGAACTGACGCCGGACGTACGCCAGCAGCGACAAGGGCGCCTCGGGCATGACTTCTCCTCGGACTGATGTGCCGGCGAACGAGGTCGGCGCTCCCCTCGACGTCGCCGCAGCGGCTGAGGGGAACGCCGACACCGACGATCAGCTGGCGGCGGCCAGCTGCCGGTCCGAGCGCACGAGGGCCTGGTTAGCCCCCTCCGGCAGCGCTACCAGCGGCGTCGCGATCTCTGCCACGGTCGGGCCGAACCGGTCAGCCGCTGGGCGTAGAGCGTCGAGGTCGAAGTTGTAGAGCTTCGCCGCGTTGCCGGCCAGGATCTGCTGGATCTGCTCCGGTGCGAGCTTGCCCATCACCTGACGCAGGTGCTCCTTGGTGAACGGAGCGGTGCCTTCCTCGTGCGGGTAGTCACTGCCCCACATCACGCGGTCGATGCCCACCGGACCGAGGGCAGCCCTGATGTCGGCGGGAGTCGGCTGGCTCATCCCCACATAGCAGCTCTGCTTGAAGTACTCGGTCGCCGAGCGCGGGGGCACCAGCTCACCGTCGAAGCGCATCTCGCCCACCGCGTTGCCCCGAATGCCGTCCATGAGGCCATCGAGATGCGTGAGCATGTCGGGGATCCAGGCACAACCGGACTCGGTGAGAACGAACTTCAGCTTGGGAAACCGCTCGAAGACGCCGCCCAGGATCATGTAAGCCAGCGGACGCTGGGAGTAGAACGGGATCTCCAGGAAGTGCACCAGCGGCATGGCCGGGGCCTTCTGGTAGACCGGTCCGCCGGTGCCGGAGTGAGCGTTGACGGGGACGCCGAGCTCTTCGCAGACGGCCCACAGCGGGTCGTAGACCGGGTCGTAGAGCGGCTTGATCCAGTCGGTGGTGGGGGGCACCGAACCGATGAGGACGCCGCCGCGCAGGCCATTCGCGTGACACCACTTGACGTCGGCGATCGCGTCGTCGACGTCGTTGAGGAAGATCTGGCCGATGCCCGCCCGGGCCTCCGGCTTGCGGGAGACGTAATCGGCGAGCCAGCGGTTGTGGGCCTGGATGCCGGCGTGGCGGTGCTCGTACTCCTCCGGGGTCGGCGGCTGAGCGAACAGCACGAAGTTCGGGAAGAACGGCGGGACCGTGTTCGGGAAGATCACTTCACCGACGACGCCGTCGGTGTTTTGATCGCCGTCGCGCACGTCGTCGTCCCAGTTACGGATGCGAAGGTTGGTGTCCTTCTGGTCCTTGAAGGGGTTGCGGTACTTCTCGCGCCAGGCGTCGAAATCAGCGCGGTACTTCGGGTCGAGGAACTCCCGGTACTGCTGGTGGCTACCACCGGCATGGGTGTCGGCTGAGATCAGGATGTAGTGCTCGTCGGGCTGCACGGGTACCTCGCTTCGAAGGAAGGTCACGAATCAGGCGGCCCGCAATCGTCAGCGGCCGCTTGCAGCGTATTAAAGCATAAGTGAAACGATATTCTAGTAGGTACTTGGGCCCGACTCGTCGAACCCGACGCCAGTGAACGGTTGCGCTCCCAAGCATGATGAGAGCAATGGACGACGAGAAGGCCCTCTACCTACCCGACGGACCGAGTGGCGACACATTCGTCGCCACGGTCCGCACCCAGGGCGGCTGGAACCCCCACCACCAGCACGGCGGGCCTGTCCAAGCGCTGATGGCCCGCGCGGTTGAGCAGACCCCGACCCTGGTGGCGATGCAAGTCGCCCGCCTGACCCACGACCTTTTCCGGCCGATCCCCATCGGGCCGCGGCTCACGGTGAGCAGCGAGATCGTCCGAGAAGGCAAGCGCATCCAGGTGGTGGATGTCACCCTGCGGGTTGGCGATGTCGAACACGCTCGGAGCCGGGCCCTGCGACTTCGCGAAGAAGACCTGACTGACATGCCGCCGACGCGTGACACCTTCGCCCTCGGACCGGACCCGGAGTGGGCGAGGAGCATACCCGAGACCATCTTCAGCACCCCCGCCGACACCCGTCCGGGATTTCTGGGCGGCATCGAGCTCCGGCACTTCCCCCGGCCGGAGGGCGTCGAGGGTTCCTTTGGTTTATGGGTAAGGCTCCGCGGCCCGCTCATCGCTGGTGAGGAACCCACTCCGCTTCAGCGCCTGAGCGTGGCGGCTGACTTCACCAACCTGATCGGGGCGACGTTCGACCACCAACGGCTGAGCGGGATCAATCCCGATCTGAACGTTCATCTGTTACGTCAGCCGGCCGGCGAATGGGTGGGCGTGGTCGGCGACACCCACCTCGAACTGGCGACCGGTGTCGGCGTCTCATCCGCTCAGCTGCGCGATCGCGACGGGGTGTGCGGGCTCTCGGCGAATTGCCAGCTCGTCCAGCGCCGCTAGCTCGTCACAGGAAGGCCTTCAGCGACTCCCGGGCATTGGCCAAGAACGCGTTCACGTCTGCCGCCTTTGCCGCTGACGTCCGGGCATCCTTGTCGGTGGCGTACGCGACGTAGCCGTCGTCTCCGACGGAGCCGACGATTGCCGCGGCCACCTGCTCCGGCGTTGCCCCCGCGGCGCCCCGCATCATCGAGGGGTCGTTGCCCGGCTTGTCGTCACTGAATTCGGTACTGGTGGTGCCCGGCACGATCAGGCGCGCACGTACACCGGTGTCGCCGAGTTCCAGGTAGAGCGACTCGGTGAAGAGCTCGAGGGCTGCCTTCGACGCGGCGTAGGCACCGACGCCGAAGGCAGCCGTATGGACGCCCATCGAGGAGACGTTGAGGATCTCGCCGCGCCCACGCTCGACCATGCGGGGCAGGAAGGCGAGTGCCAGCCGTACCGGGGAGAAGTAGTTCATCGCCATGACGCTCTCGACGTCGTCAGCGGACATCTTTCGGGCGCGGCGACGCTTGGGCACCCCCGCGTTGTTGACCAGGATGTCGACCCCGCCGAGCTCGTCGTCGACCTTGCCGGCAAACGCCTCAAGCGAATCCAGCTCGGACAGATCGGCGACCCACCAGCGGGTGCCCGGCCCGCACGTTGCCGCCACCTGCTCCAGGCGCTCACCCCGGCGAGCGCAGATGCCGACCGTGTGACCTTCGGCTGCAAAGGCGACGGCGGTCGCGGCACCGATGCCTGAAGACGCTCCCGTGATGAAGACGTTCAGTGGCACGAGACGGTCTCCGTATCGCGGCCCGACCGCAGCGCCACGCCCGGCAGCGCACCGGTCGCCACTCCGTCCACGACGGTCGTGATGCCATTGACCAGGACGCGGGTCACGCCCGTCGAGGCGACCGTCAGCCGCACGGCGCCGCCTGGCAGGTCGTCGATGAGCGTCGCCGCACTCGCCCCGACTTCCGCGGGATCGAACAGCACGATGTCGGCAAAGGAACCGGTCTCAAGCCGTCCGCGGCCGGTAAGCCCAAACAGGCGCGCCGGGTCGTCCGTCAGCGCCTTCACTGCCTGCTCCATGGACAGCAGCCGGCGCCCGCGGATGCTGTCGGCCAGCAGCTGTGTGGGGTAGGACGCGCCGCACATACGGTCCAGGTGAGCCCCGGCGTCACTGCCGCCGAGCAGCACGTCAGGGTCTTGCCACAGCTCCGATCGAAGCGACCAATGGGCGTCGTCATCGTCGGGCGCCGAGGGCCAGAGCACGGTCCGCAATTCGTCCGCGGCGACGATGTCGATCAGAGTCTCGAACTCCCCGCTCCCCCGTGATTGGGCAATCTCCCGGACCGTTTTGCCTGCCAGGCCAGCATTGCGTGGGCTGTAGGTCTCACCGATGACGTAGCCGCCGAAGTCGGCCAACCGCCGAAACATCCCGGCCTCTTCGCTGTCGGCGCGGGCCGCCATCCAACGCTGTGTCTCAGGGTCCTTTAACCGGTCGATCCGCTCCGGGACCGGCAGGCTCAGTACTGCGGCCCATCCCGGCATGAGGTTGAGCGCGCAGTAGTTGAGGAAGCTCATGTTCATCGGCACGATCGTCGGCATCGTCAACGCCACAACGCGTCCACCGATCTCGCGGGCCCGCCGGGAAGCGGCCAGCTGGCGCCAGCGGCGGTCAGGATCGCGGGCGTCGACAACCAGCAGATTCCAATTCAGCGGCCGGTTGGCGGCCGCAGACATGCTCGCGAGCAAGTCGGCTTCCTGCTCGTCGAAGCCGTTGTCGCCGCCGACGAAGATGCCCTCGAGCGTGGTGCCCGGATGCTCCCCGACGACCCCGCAGAGCGAGACGAGCTCCTCGACAGTCGCCGCCCGCGCCGGCACCCGTTCGCCGTTGCCGTCGCTGTGCAGATCCGACACATCCATCGACAGGCCGAGTGCTCCCTGCTCGAGGGAGGCGGACAGCTCGGCACGAAGGCTCTCCATCTCGCGTGCGGTGGCCGCGCGCTTGTTTGACTGCGCGCCCATGACGTGCAGCCGCAACGCCGAATGCCCTTGCAGGAAGCCGGCGTTCACCCCGAGCCGGCCGTCCAGGGCGTCCAGGTAGCCGCCGAAGTCTTTCCAGCTCCACGGGACGCCCTGCTCCAGCGCGGCGAGCGGCATGCCTTCGACCTTGGCCAGCAGCCGCCGGTTGTAGTCGGCGTTCTCCACCGACAGCGGCGCCAGACTCAGGCTGCAATTGCCCCCGATGACGGTGGTGACGCCGTGGACGTTGGACGGGGTCGCGAGCGGGTCCCAGAACAGCTGCGCGTCGTAATGCGTATGCGGATCGATGAATCCGGGGCAGGCGACCAGACCCGCGGCGTCCAGCGTCTCGAGTGCCGGTTCGTCCACCGTGCCTGGTGCACCAAGGGCAACGATTCGTCCGTCCCTGATGCCGATGTCACCGGCGAAGGCCGGTGCTCCGGTGCCGTCGGCAATCATCGCTCCACGGATGCAGAGATCAAGCATGTCGTCCCTCCCTAGAGCACGGCTCCCGGGTTGAGGATGCCTTGCGGGTCGAGCGCGTCTTTTATCCGGTGCGTCAAAGCCATCACATCGTTGCCGAGGTAGGCCGGCAGCCAGGCCTTCTTGAGCCGGCCCACTCCGTGCTCACCGGTAATCGTCCCCCCGAGCTCGAGGGCCAGATCCATCACCTCCCCGAAAGCGGCGTAGGCCCGCTTCGTCTCATCCGGATCGAGCGGGTTGTAGACGACCAGGGGGTGCGTGTTGCCGTCTCCGGCGTGAGCGACGACGGCGATGGTGACGGAGTTGGCCGCGGCAATCGCCTCGATCCGGCGGACCAACGTCGGCAGGATCGGAAGCGCTACCCCGACGTCTTCCAGCAGCAGCGAGCCAAGGCGTTCCAAGGCAGGAAACGCCGCCCTCCGGGCCGCCGCGAAGGCCTCGCCCTCCTCGGCGTCGGAGGTCGAGAACAATTCACTGGCTCCGTGTGCCTCGCAGGCGCTTTCCATCAAAGCGATCTCGTGGGCAGCCGACTCACCGGGGGCATCCGAGCGCGCTATCAGCAACGCTTCGGCGGTCCGGTCCAGGCCCATCGCGGTGAAGTCCTCGACGGCATTGATCGATGTGCGGTCCATCAGTTCGAGCATGCAGGGCCGAAGCGTGGAAGTAATGGAGAGCACCGCATCGGCCGCCGCTTCAATCGACGGGAAGACAGCCACGAGGGTCGACGCGGGCGGCTGGGCCGGCAGCAGTCGAAGGGTCAATTCGGTGATCACACCGAGCAGACCCTCGGAGCCGACGAAGAGCTTGGTCAACGACAGCCCGGCCACATCTTTCAGCCGCGGGCCACCGAGCGACAGTGCCGTCCCGTCGGCGAGGACGACCTGCATCCCGAGCACGTAGTCGGTCGTCACCCCATACTTCACGCAGCACAGGCCGCCGGCATTCGTTGCCGCGTTGCCACCGATGGAGCAGATCTCGAAAGAGGACGGATCCGGTGGATACCAGAGGCCGTGCTCGGCCGCGGCGCGTTTCACCTCGACGTTGAGCAGGCCCGGCTGCGTGATCGCCACACGCGAGACCGGGTCGATACGGATGTCGCGCATCTTCTCCAGCGACAGCACCAGGCCACCGTCGACGGCGGTTGATCCGCCGGACAGCCCCGAGCCGGCCCCACGCGGCACCACTGGGACGCGGTGCTGCGACGCCCATCTGAGCACCACCTGAACGTCTTCGGTGCAGGTCGCGCGGACGACGGCTACCGGCCAGCCGGCGTTCGGGTCGCCGGCCCAATCCCGCCGGTAGCGGTCGATGACATCGCGCTCGGTCACGACAGCGCCGATCGGCAGGTCTGCCGTCAGCCGTCCGAGATCCACCTCACGAGCTTAGGCAAACGGGGTGGTGAACCGCATCAGGGAGTCGGAGGAGCGGTGATGAGGCCAGTGGGAAGTGCGTCGGGGCTGGCGCTGGATGAGGGAGTCGACAAGCCGCTGAAGCTGGGGGTCGTATTGCCACTGCCGAAGACGCGGTTGCACAGCGTTCCCAATGCGGTGGAAATGACGGCGTAGTTCGCATCGCCGATGTCTGAGGTATTACCGGCTGCGTCCTCAAGCGCACCTACCCCGGGCAGGTTGTCATCGGCACTGGTCGACACCGAGCAGGTCACGCCTCCCGCCTCGGCGGTGGTCGTGGAGCTCCCGTGGCCGCCGTCGCGGACCGCCTTGTCACCGATGCCAGGAACGCTGACCGGCGTGATGCCCTGGCTTTGCCCGGCGTAGTAGCTGTCTGCATCCTGGCCTCCGACGACGGTGACCGTGATCGCGCTCTCGGTGGACGCGGTAGCGAAGGTGCACATCTGCCCGAGCCCGTGCAGGCTGACGTTGAGCGGCGCCGCCGCCGACGTGACCTTCGTGATCGGTTTGACCACGAGCGGTTGCACCTGCGCGATCGTCAGCTGGCTGCAGGTCGCCTTGCCGCCGCCGCCCGATCCCGCCTTGGCGGCGGCGGCCGTACTCGGGGCGGCGGACACCCCCGTGCCTCCAGCAGGAGAAGCGGTCTTGTTGGAGCTGCTCGAACATGACGTCATCGTCACGGCTGCCACTGAGAAGATCGCCAGACTGACCGTGACAGACCGCATCGGGTATCGCATTCGGCGGAGCGTAGGCCTCAGCGCCACCACACCTGAACAGCTTGAAGAATCACATTTAGACACGGCACTGCTCACATACAACTTGGGCCCACGGCTGACTCAAGGCCTGTCAGAGCCAACTTGAGGGCTTTCGCTCCCCCGCGTGACACCGCCAGCACACGGGTCGCCGCAAGAGTTGATCAGCGTGGATTCGCTGTCATATCGGTCGGACGCGGCGACGGCCGGATCGATGCAGCAGCTGGCGCCCACGACCGGGTCGAGTCCCGGATCCACCGCCGACGGGACGCCGGGTCGAGGCGCCGGCACGGACCACCTCCTACCGGGTTTGTTGGCGCTCGCCTTCGTCGCCGCCGTCCTGATCCCCCAGGTAGTGACCCATCAGTTATGGGGGCAGCAGGAATACGACGACGGCGTCCACTACGCGGCAGCACTCAACCTCGTTCACGGGCACCTCCCTTACCGTTCCTTCACGTTTCTGCAGCCGCCGGGGATTGCCCTGCTGCTCTCGCCGATCGCCCTGCTCGGCTCCGTCATCGGAGAGCCGGCGGCGATGGCGGTGGCCCGTGTGCTGGTGGCCGGATGCGGGGCGGCGTGCATCGCCTTGATCTGGCGGCTGACTCCGGGTGGACGCCTCGGTCGGGTGGCCGCGGTGATCGCGTACGCGCTCTGCGCTGACGTTTTGATCGCCAGCAGAACGGTGCTGCTGGAGCCGCTGGTGAATCTCGGAGTGCTGCTGGCCCTGCGGCGGCTGCTGTCACAGGGCGGTCCGGAGCGGGCGGATCGACGTGCACTGGTCATCAGCGGGGTCATCTTCGGGGTCAGCGCCGACATCAAACTGTTTGCGCTCAGCTATCCGCTCGTCGTCGCCGGCTGGTACGCCTCGCGCCGGGAGTGGCGGCGAGGCAGCTGGCACCTGGCCGGCACAGCAGCCGGGTTCCTCGCCGTGCTCGGACCCTTCCTCGTGGCGGCGCCCGCCCGGGTGGTGGAGGACGTCTTCCGGGTGCAGGTGGAGCGTCCACCATCGGGCGGTTTGACTGCCCTGCAACGGCTTTCGGACGCCCTGGGCCTGTCTGCTCTCACCCACCACCCGGCTTCGGCCTGGGTGGTGGGTGTCCTGGTGGGCCTGGTCATCGCGGCCTGCTGCACCGCGCCCGCGCAAGGGCCGGCTCGGATCTACGCCGGCGTCCTGGTGCTGTCCGGTGCGATCCTCCTGCGCTCCCCGTCCTACTTCTCGCACTACGGGGCGTTCCTTGCCCTCCCATGGGCGCTGCTGGTGGGTGTGCTGATGCACACCCGGCCGACGCGGAGCCCGCGGATGGACTACGTGCTGGCCGCCGCCCTCACCCCGTTGCTGTGCCTTACAGCACTGTCCGGACTGCGCCGCACCGACCTCTTCTTGCGCGGCAGGCCGCAGCCGAGCCTCACGTCGGCGATGCAGCCATTGATTGGGCGGGGCTCCTGCGTATTCACCGACTCGCCGAGCCTGGCGATCGCCGCCAACGTGCTGAGCCCGGACCGCCCCGGCTGCCGGCAGTGGGTGGACGGCCGCGGATACGCCCTGACCCTCCTCGACGGAGCGCGCCCGGGGCACTTCTATCCGGCGGGATTCCAGTCGATTCAGCTGTGGCAGATCCAGCTGCGGGCCCAACTCTCCCAAGCCGACGTCCTGCTGCTGCGGGCGCACCGGGGGCCGCCACCAGAGTGGTCGCGCACGACCTGGCTCTACGTGGCGACCCACTTCCGGCGCGTCTACCAGCGCCATCAGAGCGGGCTGAACGTTTCCTGGGAGATCTGGCAGAGACCCCCTTCAGGCCGGTTCTGACATCTGATCCACATTGGGCGATGGCTACCGTCAGGGCATGCGGGTCTTGGTAGTGGAGGACGACCTGCGCGTGGCTGACATGCTGCAACGCGGGCTGACGGAAGACGGATACACGATCGATCTCGCTCGCGACGGCACCGAGGCGATGGCGCATGCGACAGCCGTTGACTACGACGCCATCGTGCTCGACGTAATGCTGCCCGGCCATGACGGCTTCGAGGTCTGCAGGCAGCTTCGTACCGCCGAGCGGTGGGCCCCGGTGCTGATGCTCACCGCCAAAACCCGGATCAGCGACCGCGTCCGCGGACTGGACAGCGGAGCCGACGACTACCTGCCGAAACCTTTCGGATTCGCCGAGCTGTCAGCCCGCCTGCGGGCCTTGGTCCGGCGGGGTGCCTCCGCACGCCCGACCGTACTTCGGGCCGGCAACCTGACCCTCAATCCGGCGTCGCACGCAGTCACGCGGGGAGACGACGAAATCCTGTTGTCGGCGCGGGAGTTCGCGCTCCTTGAATTCATGCTGCGGCACACCGGCGAGGTGTTGACCCGAGACGAAATCTTTCACCACGTCTGGACGGCTCCGATGTACAGCGGGAGCAATGTGGTCGACCAGTACGTGAGCTACCTGAGGCGCAAGATCGACAAACCCTTCGGGGTCAGCCAGCTGGAAACCCTGCGCGGGGTCGGGTACCGGCTCCGGCATGAGCCCGGGCCGCCCCTTGCCGACGGCGTTCCGGACTTGGCTGAGATCGACCCGACCGTGAACTGATCCCGCCGTGCCCATCAGGCTTCGACTCGCCCTGGTCTTCACCGTGGCAACCCTGCTGTTGCTGGCGGCCGGCGGCTGGGCGTATTGGCGTGACCTCGGCGCAGGATTGAACGCCAGCCTGGACACCTCGTTGCGCACCCGCGCGGTGGCACTTCAGACCGAAGTCCTCCAAAACGACGCGGACGACATCCGGGAGACCGGCCCCGGCGGGCTGCTCGGCTTCGGCGACACGATCGCTCAGGTCGCCAGAACGTCGGGTCAGGTGCTGGAGACCAGCAACGGGCTGCCGCAGAAGTCCCTCTTGTCGCCGGCTCAGCTCGCGACCGCCGCGCGGGGTCACCTGACACTCGATACGACGATCACCGCAGCCCCTTCGGTGGGGGCGAAGCCGAACGCCTACCACGTGCGGTTGTTCGCCGCCCCGAGCGGGCGCCCCGGCGTAGTCGTGGTCGTCGGTGCGAATCGTGACGTCGTCGACGATGCGCTGCGCCGCGCCACCCACCAGCTGCTCCTTTTCGGTGCACTGGTACTGCTGCTCGGCGCTACCGGGTCCTACCTGCTGGCGCGCGCTGCGCTGCGGCCCGTCGACCTGATGCGGGCCCAGGCGGCCGACCTCAATGCCCAGGACGCCGGAGCCGGCTTGCGTATCCCCAAGACGCGCGACGAGGTGTCACGGCTGGCAGTCACGATGAACGCGCTCCTGGGCCGTTTGCATGAGGCGCTGGCTCGGGAGCGCGCCTTCGTCGCTGACGCCGGGCACGAATTGCGGACACCTCTCACCGTCTTGAAGGGAGAGCTGGAGCTGGCCGGGCGCCCCGGCCGGAGCGCGAACCAGCTCGCGAAAACGGTGACGATCGCCGCTGTCGAGACCGACCGGCTGATCCGGCTCTCGGAGGGCCTGCTGCTGCTTGCCCAAGCAGAAGAAGGCCCCTTCCTGCAGCGCAACCCCGTCGACGTGCTGGCGATCGCCTGCCAGGCGGTGGACGCCCGCCGTCGCCACGCGTCCGAGATGGGAGTCACGCTTGCCAGCCCGGTGGGCTGTCATGTCCTCGTCCCGGCTGATAGCGACCGCATCCGTCAGGTGTTGGACAACCTGCTCAGCAACGCGGTGCGCTTCGCTCCAGCCGGGACGGCTGTCTCGACGACTCTGGAGACCAGCGTCGGGACGACTCCTGAGACAACCGCTGAGAAGACGCGCGGCGACGACAAGGGTTTCGTCACGGTCGCGGTCACAGACCACGGTCCAGGCTTTCCGGAAACCTTCCTTCCGGTCGCATTCGAGCGCTTCCGGCGGGCTGACACCTCCCGGAGCCGGGATGCGGCCAGCGAGTGCGACGCCACGACGAGCACCGGGCTCGGTTTGGCGATCGTGCGCACGATCGTGTGGGCCCACGGCGGCACCGTCAGCGCCTCGAACAATCCCGGCGGCGGCGCGTCTGTTTCCTTCACGCTGCCCCTCGCCGAAGCTGCTGCTCGCCCTCCTGAAAGAGTGGGGCCATGACGGGTCGAGTTGAAGGCAAGGTCGCGTTCATCACCGGGGCGGCGCGCGGCCAGGGTCGCGCTCACGCCATTCGGCTTGCCGAAGAGGGGGCCGACATCATTGCAGTGGACCTCCCTGCGGACTACGACATCCTCGACTACGAGATGCCGTCGCAGAGCGACTTGGACGACACGGTCAAGGCCGTCGAGGCACTGGACCGGCGGATCCTCGCCTACCAGGCAGACGTGCGCGATCCGGCTGCGCTGAAGGCTGCCGTCGACGCCGGGGTCGCCGAGCTGGGCCATCTCGATGTCGTGGTGGCCAATGCCGGCATCTGCACTATTCAGACCTGGGACGAGGTCACCCCGCGGATCTGGCAGGACACGATCGACACGAACCTGACCGGGGTGTGGAACACCATGGTGGTCGCCGTGCCGCACCTGATTGCCAATGGAGGTGGGTCCGTCATCGCCACGAGTTCGCTGGCGGGGCTCAAGGGGCTGCCCTTCATGGCGCCGTATGTGGCAGCCAAGCACGCCGTCGTCGGCATCGCCCACGCGATGGCCAACGAGCTCGCATGCCATCACATCCGGGTGAATACGGTGCACCCCGGTGGCGTCAAGACCCCGATGCTCGACGGTCTCGGAAGACTCAACGAGATGATCATGGCCAATCCAGCGGTGGGCCCGGTCTTCCAGAGCACGTCCCCGCTGGACTCAGCCGACCCGCGGGACATCAGCAATGCCGTCCTCTTTCTGGCCTCGGAGGAAGCCCGTTACGTGACCGGCCTGGAGTTCACCGTCGACGGCGGCGGCGCCATCAGCTGACGCCAGCTGGCACAGTCGTCTCGTGAGCGTCAGAGCGACCGGCGAGGACGTCGGTGAAGTCAGCAGGGTCCGGGAACGCATCAAAGCCAAGGTCGTCGGCCGGGAGCGTGAGCTGGACCTCGTCCTGGCCGCCGTCGCCACCGGCCGTGACATCGTGCTGGAAGGCCCGCCCGGCACGTCCAAGACCACGCTGCTGCGGGCGATCACCCGTGAATGGGGAGTCCCCCTCGTCTTCGTCGAGGGCAACGCTGATCTGACGCCGGCGAAGCTGCTGGGACATCACAATCCGGCCCGGGTGCTGCGCGAGGATTACACCGCCGATAATTTCGTCGACGGGCCCCTGCTCACGGCGATGCGAGAAGGCGGTTTCCTCTACATCGAGGAGTTCAACCGGGCCCCGGAAGACACCCTCAATACGCTGCTGACGGCAATGGCCGATCGTGAGGTGTCGGTGGCGCGGCTCGGGCTGGTCAAGGCCGCACCGACCTTCCGGGTGGTCGCCTCGATGAATCCCTACGACAACGTCGGAACCAACCGGCTCTCGACCAGCGTCAAGGACCGTATGTGCCGGCTGGCGATCGACTACCAGGACGAGGCCGCCGAGCTCGCGATCGTCGAGCGGGAGGCCGAGATCACCCACCACGAGGTCAGCCCCGAGCTGGCCGCACACATCCGTCGCGATTCCGTCTTGTTGACCAGGGCGACGCGGGACAACCCCGACATCCGGCAGGGAAGCAGCGTCCGCGGCGCTATCGACCTCACGCTCGTCGCGGGCGAGCTGCTCGCGCTGCGCGCCATCGTCGACGCAGGCACCGGCCGGATCGACCTCGAAGCGCAGGACCATCCAAGGACCCGCTACGCCGAGGCCGTCTGGGACGCGATGACCGTCACCCTCTCCGGACGGATTCACCTCGACGACACCACCGAATCCTCACCGGAAGGCGTGCTCCGCCAGATCTGGCTGGACCATTTTCTGCTCGCCGCTTCGGCGGCCGCGCCCGGTTGAAGAGAGGCGGCGGCGGACTCTCCGGTCCGACGTCCAGGCTCCGGAGCCGATCGTCAGCGCACGAGAAAGCCGCTGCGGCGAAAGCCCAAGACACTGACCGAGGACCCGACCCTTTACGAGCCGGCTGGTGGCGGCGCGGGGCTGCTGGCCCGCGGCGAGCGCCAGTCCGGATCGGCGACGTCGAGGCGCGCGGGCAGCAGCGTGGCCGCGGTCACCGAGGAGGACGCGGAACTGGCCGGGCGGATCCCGCTCGATTCGGCCGTCGACCCGGAGGCACTTCGCCGCGCCCGCCACATCGCGGCCCTGCTCTCGATTCCGAGGCCGCGGCCCACCAAAGCGGTGATCGGCGGCCGGGGCAACCTGACGAGCATCCGCTTCCACGGGGAGTCCGATGACATCGACCTCGACGCGACTCTGGACAACCTGGTCGAGCACCCGGTGCCCGATGAGGACGACATCGTGGTCCGGGAGCGCGAGCACACCCATCGCTCGGTCGTGCTGGTGGTCGACGTCTCAGGTTCCATGCGCGGCGAGCGGGTGCGCACCGCGGCTGCCACCGTGGGCGCCCTCTACGGCGAACTGCCGCGCGATGACCTCGCCGTCATCGCCTTCTGGTCGGACGCTGCCTTGCTGGTCCCGCTGGGTCGACCGACGTCACCGGGCGCCGTACTCGATAACCTTCTCGGGATGCCGGCTCGGGGCCTGACCAACATCGCCTTCCCGTTGCAGACCGCGGCGAGCCAGCTCGCCAAGGTGCCTGCACGTGAAGGCCGCGTCCTGCTGCTGTCGGACTGTCTTCATAACGCCGGACCTGATCCGCGCGGTCCGGCGGCCAGGCTCCCGCGCCTGGACGTGCTCGTGGACACCTCCGGCGAGCACGACCTGGAGCTCGCCCGCGACCTGGCCCGAGCAGGACACGGCCGCCTCGCTGTGGCGCGCACCTACCGTGACGCCGGCCGCGCTATCTCAAGAATGTTCGCCACCTGACCGAAGCCCGACCGATCAAGCAACCCGCAAGAGGAAAAATCATGGCCAACCAGTGGTTCGAGACCGTTGCCGTCGCGCAACAGCGCGCGAAGAAGCGCCTGCCCAAATCGGTCTACGGCGCGCTTGTCGCAGGCTCAGAAAAGGGCGTCACACGCGATGACAACGAGGCGGCCTTCAGCGAACTCGGCTTTGCGCCGCACACGGCGGGCCTGAGCGACAAGCGTGACATGGCCACCACCGCGATGGGTCAGCCCATCTCGATGCCCGTCATCATCTCCCCGACCGGCGTGCAGGCAGTCCATCCCGACGGGGAGGTAGCTGTCGCTCGAGCCGCGGCGGCCCGCGGCACGGCAATGGGCCTGAGCTCGTTCGCCAGCAAGGCGGTCGAGGACGTGGTGGCCGCGAACCCGCAGACGTTTTTCCAGCTGTACTGGCTGGGCACCAAGGAAGACATGCTGCGCCGGGTCGAGCGGGCCCGGGCGGCGGGTGTGGTCGGCGTCATCGTGACCCTCGACTGGTCCTTCGCCAACGGACGCGACTGGGGCAGCCCGCACATCCCTGACAAGGTCACGTTCAAGGAAGCGATGCGCTTCGCCCCGGAAGCCCTCACCCACCCGCGCTGGCTCTGGGCCTTCGGCAAGGACAAGGCAATCCCCGATCTGACGGTGCCGAACATGGCCGAACCGGGCGAGCCCGCGCCGACCTTCTTCGGCGCCTACGGCCAGTGGATGCAATCGCCGCTGCCCAGCTGGGACGACGTCGCCTGGCTGCGGGAGAAGTGGGGCGGGCCCTTCATGGTCAAGGGCATCATCCGGGTCGACGAGGCCCGGCGCGCCGTCGACGCGGGCGCCACCGCCATCTCGGTCTCCAACCACGGCGGTAACAACCTCGACGGCACGCCGGCCACGATCCGCGCGTTGCCGGCGATCGCCGAGGCTGTCGGTGACCAGATCGAGGTGCTGCTTGACGGCGGCATCCGGCGCGGGAGCGACGTGGTGAAGGCACTCGCTCTCGGCGCTCGCGCGGTGCTGATCGGACGCGCCTACCTGTGGGGGCTCTCGGCCAACGGCCAGGCGGGCGTCGAAAACGTCCTCGATATCCTGCGCGGTGGCATCGACTCGTCGCTGCTCGGCCTCGGCAAGAGCTCCATCTCCGAGCTCAGCCCGTCAGACCTGCTCATCCCGCAGGACTTCACGCGGGGTCTGGACGGCAAGCGGACGAGCTGACGACCGCCGGAGTGGCGGTGAGGCTGGCGAAGTTACAGCCGGCAGCCGTAGAGGAATTCGAGCCGTCCTCCCTGGCAGCAATGGCAGCGCGTCCAGCCGCGCGTGCGTAGTCCGCGATAGTCGCGACTGCACAGGAAGACCTGGCGGTGACCGCAGTCCCGGCAGCAGACTCTGGCCGCGTACTGCGCGTGGCGTTCGCAGGGCCGATGGTGATTCCACGCCGCGCACGGCCGGGAGGTGTCGTCCAGCGACGCGTCTTCCAAGAAGGCGTCTAACGAGACCTTGCTGGGAGCCTCGGTAACCGTCATCGGGCGTTCTCCGTGGATAGGGGGTGCTGCTATTGCATGGACAGCAAAATGACGCCCGTAGATGTGCTGGACATGGGAAGCGGGGGCCAGGGCCGCAGCGGCATACTCTGGCGATGGCGCATCCGCCGCTGGCCCGCCAGCTTCTCCAGGCGAAAGACCTGGCAGACGCCCAGTACTTCCAGCCGTTGTCGGTGGCTGACCTGGCTGCTGCAGCTCACCTGTCTCCGGCGCATTTCAGCCGCGAGTTCAAACGTACCTTTGGCGAATCGCCCCATCAGTACCTGCTGACCCGACGGCTCGAGCGAGCAGCCGCGCTCCTGCGCAACAGTGACTGGCCGGTAGCCGACATCTGCTACGCAGTAGGTGCAGCCAGTCTGGGTTCCTTCACCACAAGCTTTCGAAGGATCTTCGGCCAGACCCCGCTCGCCTACCGGGCCGCCTACCCACCCGCCGAGTCACAAATCCGGATCCCCCGCTGCATCGCACAGCAGTACGGGCGGCCGCAGAACCGCACTTTTCGAGAAGACGGGGCCCCGACCGCCCCCTAGCCTCGACTTCCTACCGATCCTTACGGCCTAGCATTTCCGGAGGCACCCATGCTCAAGATCGCCAATGCCCAATTCTGGGTCCATGACCAGGACGAGGCGCTCGCTTTCTACACCAGGACACTCGGCTGGGAGGTTCGTGCCGACGTCAGCATGGAAGCCTGGAACTTCCGCTGGCTCTGCGTCGGACCAGAGGGTCAAGGCGACGTGGGGCTCGTGCTGATGCCGATCCCCGGCCCGCCAATGCTTGATCTCGCGGCCAGCGCCCAACTCGCTGAATTGGTGGCCAAGGGCGTCGGCGGGACGCTCTTTCTGGAGACTGATGATTGCCAGGCGAGCTACGACGAGCTGAGCGCCCGCGGAGTCACCTTCAACGACCCGCCGACCGTCCAGCCCTACGGAATCGACACGTCATTTCGCGATCCCTCGGGCAACAACATCCGGCTCACCCAGGTGCTGGAATTCGACCCGTCACGAGTCTGACGCGCGGGCCGCCGAACGGTCACCTACGAGGACACCGCAGGGCGGGTCTCAGGCGACCCGGGCGGCGGCCGACCCATCCAGCACCTTGACGCCATCTTGGTTCACGGTTCGCAGTTCCAGCTGCGCGAGGCCCCCTTCGATCGAGACGACGGTGATCGTCGCGGTGAGCGTGTCGCCGGGCCAGACCTGTGCTACCAAGCGGGCGCCGTAACGGGTGAGCGTGCCGCGGCCGACAACTTCTTCCAGGAATCGACCGGTGAGTCCCATCGTCAGCATCCCGTGGGCGAAGACAGACGGGAAACCCATCGCCCGGGCCGCGACGTCGTCGTGATGGACGGGATGAAAGTCGCCGGAAGCGGCCGCGTACATCACCAGTTGCGTCCGGTTGAGGTTCTCCGCCACCACTGACGTGAACTGCTCCCCCGCCTTCACAGCGCGGGCTTGCGTTCGGTTCCCACTGAGACGAACGAAGCAGTGGCCACTGGCGTACCGGTGTCATCAGTGAAATCCGTGATGGTCTCGGTGAAGACGAGGCGACCACCGCGCCGACCCGTCTTCTCCCACCGGCGCCCGGGGCGGACGGTCGCCGTCAGGACCTCGCCCGCCCGCGGATGGCGGTGGTAGGTGAACGTCTGCTCCGCGTGAAAGCCGGCCCCGCCACTGGCCGGCACATTAGCCTCACCCGGCCAGTCCTCACCGGCGCGTGGGCGCCTTCGGTATTCCGGGTCGAACAGGTCTGCCGCCATCAGGAATGTCGGAGGTGCGATCCCCTCCGGCTCCACCGCCGCATCCAGATCACCGACGGCGCGCCGGAACGCGACCACCTGGCCGGCTTCCACCGGCACCGGGTAAGCCCTCACGTCGTCGCTCATCAGAAGGCGCTCTTGCTGAGCCAGCGCTCCCAGAGTTGGGCGTCGCCACTGATGTCGAGCCCGGCCTCCTGCGGCGTCCGGCGAGCGAACAGCGCCAGCAGCAGCTCGCTGGAGGGACCGGTGAGCACGACGCCGGCTCCTGCGAAATCAGATGAATCAGCTGAACCTGTGCTGCCGGCGAGTACCCACGCCGGCGCGTCAGTGTCGACGTCCGTAGCGCGTAGGACGACCACCGCATCCGGAGCCAAAGCTTCGGACGTGGGCGCCATCCCCAAGCCGCGATTGAGGTCAAGCCGCTCGGAGATCCCGTCGGCGGCCAGCAGCGGATCGAGTTCGTACGTCCGGCTGAGGGCCAATGCGGCGTCAGCCCGGTGGACGGTGGCCTCGTGCAGCCGGCGGCGGATCCACCACGTGGCGGGCCGTGGCCCGACGAAAGTCCACACCGGGGAGTCCGGATCCGCCGCGACGGCGTCCAGCAGGGCCGCCGGTCCGGCGTGCAGCCATTCGAGCGCACCAGCCTCGTCGTCGGGCGGGCGACCACCTGCGACCTGACGCGGATCGATACCTCCACCCTCAGCGCCCTCGGCGCCTGGATCACCGGCGCGAACGATCTCGGCGGCCCAGCGGTCGCCCCGGCCTACATGCCTAAGCAGCTGCAGCAGCGTCCAGCCCGGGCAGGTGGGAACCGGCGTCGACCAGTCGGCGCCGGCGAAGACGTCACCCAGCAAATGGTTCTGCTCGACGAGCGCCGCGCGGTAGTCGAGCTCTGCCATGACGCACCCCTTTCCCGGTCGCGTTGCACGGTGCCTGATACTCCCCTTTATGACGCAAGAGGTGAGCACATGGTGAGTCCGGTCATCGTCGAACGCGATGGCCCGGTGATGATTTTGACGCTGAACCGTCCCAAGCGGATGAACGCCTTCACCGGTTCCATGCTCGTGATCCTCACCGACGCCTTTGCCGAAGCCGATGCCGAAGACGACATCCGCTGCATCATCATCACCGGCGCCGAGGGCAACTTCTCCTCGGGTGCGGACCTGCGGGCGATGGCCGGTGACGCCGACGACGACACCGGCATCGACGTCCGGGCCCGGATGGCCGCCGACCCTGACATTGCGAAAAAGGGGTTCCTGAAGACGGGCCGGCCGAACAAGCCGATCATCGCTGCGGTGGAGGGCGTGGCCATCGCCGGAGGTACTGAGATTCTGCTCGGAACCGACATCCGGGTGGCGGGCAAGACCGCCCGATTCGGCGTCTCCGAAGCCCGTTGGTCGCTCTACCCGCGGATGGGCTCCGCGGTGCGGCTGCCCCGCCAGATCTCCTACACGGCGGCCGCGCAGATCCTGCTGACCGCCGGCCACATCACCGCAGATCGCGCGTTCGAGCTGGGCCTCATCGGTGAGGTCGTTCCGGCCGGCGAGGCGCTGGCCAAAGCCAAGGAGATCGCCGCCGAAATCTGCCGCAACGGCCCGCTCGCGGTCGAGGCGATCCTGCGCACCATCCGGGAGACCAGCGGCATGACCGAGGCCGAGGGCTTTGCCAACGAGGACGAGCGGGCTGATGCCGTGTTCGCCTCTGAGGACGCCAAAGAGGGTCCCCGCGCTTTTGCCGAAAAGCGCACGCCGAACTTCCAGAGGCGCTGACATCGATCGCTCGCGTAGTACAGCAGTCATTGCCGGTGTCGGACAGGTAGCCAACAAAGACGACGAGCGGATCGCGCATCCGGTCGATCTCCTGGTGGCCGCGGCGAACCTCGCGTTGGCCGACGCCGGCATCTCGGCGAGCCGGCTGGGCGGGGTGCTGGCGACGCCGCTGTCCACGTACAGCACCGATGACGCCAGCCAGCTGGTGGCCGAGCGGCTGGGACTGTCTCCCGGCCTGCGGACGGTCACCGGTTACACCGGAGCCGGCCCGCAGCAACTCATGGCACAGGCCTGCCAGGCGATCATGGACGGGCACGTTGACGCCGTGCTGATCGTCGGGGGCATTGCCGACGCGTCCGTGCGCCGAGCCCGGCGCCTCGGCATCGAGCCGCCGGCGCCGCCCACATCGCGCTGGTCGCAAGGTGCCGGCGCTCCCGTACTCCGTGACGTGAGGGAGGCCGCCCACCACCGTTACCACGCACGCATTCCCGAGATCGCCGCGGGAGCGGGCATGCCGAGTTCGTACTTCGCGCTGGTCGAGAGCTCCCTGTCCGCCGGTATGGCGCCGGCAGAGCACCGGGAATCGCTCGGGCGTTTGCTGGCGCCGTTCACCGAGATAGCGGCCCGCCGGCCCGACCTCGCGTGGTTTCCCACCCCCCGAACGGCTCACGAGATCGCCACGCCGAGCACCGGTAACCGGCTGATCGCCGAGCCGTACACGAAATTGATGTGCTCGTTCCCGACGGTCGACCTGGCAGCCGCGCTCGTGATCACCCGGGCAGCGGCGGGTTCGGCACCAGCCGTGCGTCCCCTCGCGCTGGTACGCGGAAAGGAAGCCGGCCCACCGTCGGCACGGCCGGTCTACCACCGCTCCGAGATGCTCTGCCGGATGGTGCAGGCGGCCCAGACGCTGTCCGGGGTCGACGTCGCCGACGTGGCGCAGTTCGACCTGTACTCGTGCTTCCCGGCAGCGGTGAAAGTCATCTCCGGCGCGCTCGGCCTGAGCCCGGACGACGAACGGCCACGGACGACGACCGGCGGGCTTCCCTACTTCGGCGGGCCGGGCGCCTCGTACTCGCTGCATGGCCTGGCCTGCCTCGTGGAGGACCTGCGCCTCCACCCCGAGACCGTCGGCGCAGCCGTCTCGCTCGGCGGGATGATGAACGACTTCGCGCTCGGCTTCTACGGCGTAGGCGATGGCCCCTGCCAGATCCTGGATCTCGGGGAAAGTGTGGAAACTCCGGTGCCGACCGCTGTTTCAGCTGATGGCTCGGCAGTTGTCGACGCCGCGACCGTGCTGCATGACAAGGACCACGGGCCGGTCGAGGCGCCAATCATTGCCCGGCTGCCGGACGGCTCGCGTACCGGAGCACGAGCTGGCGATCCCGCCCTGGCGGCGGCCATTGCCGGCGGCCCGTCGCTGGTGGGAAGAGCCGTTGAGCTGACGACGTCCGAAGCCGGATTCGTCACGTATCTCCTGAGATAGCAGCCTCTTGCGCCGCTTGAACCTGACCGGGCCGATCGCGCTCGCTGTAAGCCTGAACCGACCGGTGCACGTAGGCCATCAGCTCCGGCTGCATCCGATACAGCTTTCTTCGGTCATACCAGTTGGTGATCAGGGCTCCGAGGACCAGCCAGAGGACCAGACCGACGCTGGTCATGAACAGGCCGCGCGTCAGGCCGGCTGGGCCGGCTGAATCGAAGTAGAGGATGGCGCGGACCCCGTCGAGAATCTGCCGGAGCGGTTCGAACTCGCCGGCGAACTTCAGGACTGGAGGTAGTGCCGCCAGTGGAATGGTCCCGCCGGACGAGGCGAGCGCGAGGTACACGAAAACCAGGATGGCGGCGAGCTGACCCAACGTGCCGAGCGCGGCGAAGAAGACAAGGGTGCCGAGCGCAACGACGATGGCGGCGAACGACGTGAAGAGCCACAGCAGCCAGACGTCTGGAGCATCCATGCCAAGAATGCCAACGGCGACGGCAATCATGATGGCCGCCAGGATGGGCACGACCACGACGGACATCGACCATTTCGCCAGCAACGTCTGCCATCTGTTGATGGGCACAGGTGGACGCTGACTCCATTTCGGCCCGATCTCACTCGTCGCGTAGCCGAGCGCGGAATCCACCGTCGAGTTGATCAGGGTGCCGCCGAGGAAGCCGCACATGATCGTCAACAGCGCGAGGTAGAAGGCGCTCAGGCCGAGGGCGGATCGCGGCGGAAGGGGCCGGTAGATGACCGTCGTCAATTCGAGCGGTCCGGCGCTCGAGGCGTTGGCCGCTGCCGCCGGGTCCAGCGTCGCCAATTGCTTGGCGACCCCCGCCGAGATCTGTGCGACGGCCGGATTGAGCACACCCGTCGCCAGCCCCACGCCAATGCTCCCGGCACGCGGATTGGTCAACAGTTGCAGCGGTTGCGCGGTGCCGACGCCGTTCGTCTTCGCCAGGGCCACGATCGACGCGGTGAGATTCCTGGGGATGACGAGCGTGGCGTAGTCGCTGCCCTTATCCATCCGTTTCTTGGCCTCGGCCAACGTGACGGTCTGCAGATCCAGCCGGCTGGACACCGATTTCGTGGTCTCCAATGCCTTGGCTACTTCGTTGCCGACGTTGAGGTGCTGGGATCCGACCTGGGCGCCGGCGTCCTCGTTCACCAGCAGTACCGGCAGCCCATGCAGATGGGATGCCGGGTCGACGACGGAGCCGACATAGATCAACGTCAACAAGAAGATGAGCACCGACGTGATGACGAGAGGAGCGATCCACACGGCGCGCACCTTGAGCAGATCTGACGCGCGCACTGCCGAGACGGGACCAGCGGGCTCGTCCTCGGAAGTCACCGGCTCGGCCGTCCTCACTCATCATCGGAGCACGTGCGACGCGTGTGCCCGCTGACGGCAGGCTAGAGCACCGGCTAGCGTCGAGTATGAGTTCACTCGGAAGCGACCTCCGCGCGTTCATCGACGCCTCCCCCAGCCCCTTCCACGCCGTTGCCGAGATGGCCAGGCGGCTGACAGGAAGGCGGCTTCACGGAACTCTCCGAGGCGACCCGATGGTCACTCGAGCCCGGCGCCCAGCACTACGTCGATCCGCGATGGCGGGAGCCTCATCGCTTTCCGGGTCGGCGAACAGCCACTCGCC
This sequence comes from uncultured Actinomycetota bacterium, assembly GCA_963839015.1. Classification (GTDB taxonomy): domain Bacteria; phylum Actinomycetota; class Actinomycetes; order Frankiales; family Frankiaceae; genus DATAZK01. Next base: position 873,228 of record CAWITL010000010.1, read on the forward strand.
GACGCCGGGCTGATCGGGCTGGGGACCCACACGGATTCGCCCACGTTCAAGGTCCGGCCGCAGCCACGACCTGAGCCGCTTCGGCTATCGCCTGGTGGGCGTCGAACCGTACGGCGGCATCCTGGCGCACACCTGGATGGACCGCGAGCTGACCGTCGCCGGACGAGTCGCGCTGCCGGGCGGAATCACCCAGCTGGTGCGGCTGGAGGGGACGACGCTTCGCCTCCCTTCGCTGGCTATTCATCTCGATGGCTCGGTCCGCGAGGGGCTGGTGCTGGATCCACAACGCCATCTGGTGCCGGTGCTCGGGCTGGAATCCGAGCCGGCCCTGCTCGAACAGCTCGGCGCCGCGGACGCACTCGGCTGGGATCTCGTACTGGCCGATACGCAGCCTGCCGCGAGCACCGGCACGGACTGGATCGCCGCGCCGCGGCTGGACAATCTCGGGTCGAGCCATAGCGCGACTCAGGCGCTGCTGACCGCCACGACCGCCGCGCACACCCAGGTGTTCGTCGCCAACGACCATGAGGAGGTGGGATCGGGCTCAGCAGAAGGCGCCCGCGGATCCTTTCTGCAGGATGTCGTCGGGCGGCTGGTGACGGCGACGGGCGACACTGACCCGCAGGCCTACCACCAGGCCATCGCCCGGTCTCGGCTGATCAGCGCGGACATGACGCATGCGGTCCATCCCAATTACGCCGACCGGCACGAGCCTTCGCACACGCCCTTCCTCGGCGGCGGGCCCACGATCAAGCACAACGCGAATCAGTCCTACGCCACCGACGCCGCCACCGAGGCGTGGTTCGCCGGCCGGGCCGCCGATGTCGGGGTGCCGATCCAGCACTTCGTGAGCCGGGCGGACCTGCGCTGCGGCTCGACGATCGGGCCGTTGACGGCGACCCGGCTGGGGATCGCGACGGTTGACGTCGGCAACCCCATGTTGTCCATGCACTCGTGCCGCGAACTGGCAGCAGCTGAGGACATTCCGCTGATGATCGGCGCCATGACAGCATGCCTGTCATGACAACTCTGTCGGCAGCGGTCGTGGGCACCGGCTTCGGGGTGCTCACCCACGTACGGGCCTTACAAGCAGCGGGGATCGAGGTCGTTGCGCTCGTCGGGCGCGACCCGGCGAAGACGGCGAGCCGGGCGGCCATGTTCGGGATCCCCTTCCCGACGACGGACCGGGCGGAAGCGTTCAGCCGCCCTGACATCGACATCGTGGCGGTCGCGACCCCACCCCACACCCACGGGCCGATCGTGCTGGACGCCGTGGCCGCCGGAAAGCACGTGATGTGCGAGAAGCCGTTCGCCCGCGACCTCGCCGAGGCTCGTCGGATGCTGGCCGCCGCGGAGGCCGCCGGCGTCGTCCACATGATCGGTACGGAGTTCCGCTTCGGAGCCGGTCAGGCGCTGCTCACCCGGACGGTTCAGGAAGGCGCGATCGGCACGCCCACCTTCGGGCTGTTCCTGCTGCAGATGCCCTCGCTCAACGATCCGAAGGCCGAGCTGCCGGACTGGTGGCGCGAAGCGGCGCAGGGCGGCGGTTGGCTTGGTGCCCATGGCACTCACGTGATTGACCAGGTCCGCGTCACGATCGGCGAGATCGACTCGGCCACCGCGACGCTGTCGACGCTTTCGCCGCTGGAGATGACGGCCGACGACACCTACACCGTGCAGCTTCGGCTCGCCAACGGGGCCACAGCGCTGCTGCACAGCTCGTCCGCTGCGCCCGGGCAGTTCCTGGTGACGACCAAGGTGATCGGCACCACCGGAGCCGCCTGGCTGCAGGGTGACGAGGTCTGGGTGGACGGCGGCTCGGGGCCGCGCCAGGTGCCGGCGCCGGCGGACCTCATGCCTTCGGCGCCCTCACCGCCGCCGGCTGAGCTCTTGCACACCACGTACGACATGTGGCATTCGATGGGCATCGACCTCGGCCCCTACACCCGGCTCTACGCCATCCTGCGCGACCGCGTCCTTGGGCTTGAAGTGGCCGCCGACCCGATCCCGCCCACCTTCGCTGATGGCGTGGCCAATCAGGCGGCTGTCGACGCGATCCGGACCGCGTCGGCGACCGGCACCTGGCAGCAGGTGGCGCGCTGAGCTTTCGCTAACCGCGGGCGTGGGTAGCGATCTCTGCGCCGATAGCGCCGGGGGCCTGCAGCGGGCCGAAATGGCCGAGGTGAGGATGCACGCGCAACGCGGCCCTGGGCAGGGCCTCCACAGCGGGCGGAGCCATCGCCGCCAACGGCGATCCGGGTTCACCGCCGGTCACGAGCAGCGTCGACAAAGCGGCCTTCGCCACGCTCGCCGTTGTGATGGTGGCGCTGCCTTCAAAGGTTCTGGCCTCGTTCTCAGGGGTGCATTTGAGCCACACACTCCCGTCGGGACGGGTGGCGAAACCGTGGTCGACGTAGCAGGCCAGCGAGGCGGCGCTGAGCTCCTGCAGCGGTGGCCGCGCCGCATACCGCCACAGCGCCGCCTCCTTGGACGGAAAGCTCGGCTGCCGTCGACGCGCGCCCTCCGCCATGGGGTTTCGGCCGGTGGGCCGAGCCGCATCCGGCTGGTCCGGCTCGCCTGTCGGGGGCACGAGGATCGGCTCATACAGGTAGGCCGCGTGAGCGAGGCCGGCGTGGTCCGCGGCGGCTTGCAGGGCGACCGCGCCCCCCATCGAGTGGCCGACCACGCAGGCCAAAGGGTCTGAGCTGATCGCTTCCGCTGCGGCCAGCACGTGCCGGACCATCCGGTACCAATCGAAGTCACCGTCCGGCGGCGGGTCCGAATCGCCATGGCCGGGAAAGTCGATCGCCCACACGTGGAACTCGGGCGCCAGTACCGCCGCCAAAGGTTCATACGCCCGGCCGCAGAAGCCGGTGGCGTGACAGAGAAGAATCGGCGGTCCGGCGCCGCCGAGATCGTGGAGGGCAAGGCGCGAACCTTCATCGGAGGTCAGGAACACAGCGCCTCGAAAGCCACCAGCCGGACGCTACCTTGGCGCCCGTGCGCGACCCGTCACACCCGAAGTCGCGGCACCTGTGACACCGGCAGATCGCGCAGCGAGACCAGCCCGGGAGCCGCCGCGCAGACAGCCGGAATGGCGTTGACGGCTTTCGCCGCGGTGGCGATGACGCCGGCGACATTGTGGTCGAGGTCGTGCCCGGACAGGGGCCCACCGACATGCACATTGCACTCGATGCCGGGAGACCCCGTGACGGTGACCCGATGCACGCCTGGCCGGCCTTCGGGCGGCCGCGGCCAGTCTGGCGCAGCCGTCGGTCCGAGCCGGTTGATGTGCTCCATGATGATCACCGGTCGACCGTCGATGATGCCCTGCACCGCGAAGCGCACTGCTGCGACATGCCCGGGGGCGACCGCCATCATCACGCTGTCTATGGCTTCGGTGGCGAGCCAGGTCTCGTGCGTCTCGCGAAGCTCCTCCAGCTCGACCCCTAGCTCGTCCGCCAGCAGTCGCACCGGCCCACCCCAGATCGACGCGAGCACACCGGGCAGGAAAAGCATGGGGGGTTCGTCATCGGGCGCGGCGCCGAACCCGAAGGAGGCGCCGGTGAACTCGGCGTCGTCGTAGGTGCCGTAGTCGACGATCTCCTGCACGTGGACCGATTCGACCGTCTCGCAAAGGCTCATCGCCGCCAGCGGCAGCAGGTCGCCGGAGAAGCCGGGATCGATCCCGTTGACGTACATCGTCGTGCCTCCGCGTTCGCAGGCGGCGACGAGTGGATCGCGCATCCAGCTGTCGGCATGCGGGGGGTAGACGAGCCAGACCAGCGACGTCGAGACGACATTCGTGCCGCTCTCCAGGAAGCGCACCAGTTCGGCGATGGCCTCGGCCGGCCGGGTCTCGGCTTGGGTGGTGTAGACGACGCAGTCGGCGTTCAGCGCCAGCAACGCGTCGAGGTCGTCGGTGGCGTAAACGCCGGTCGGTCCCGGCAGATCGCACAGCTGCGCTGCGTCCAGCCCGATCTTGTTCGTGCCGTGCGCGTGGACGCCAACAAGCTCAAGGTCGGGTCGCTCGATGAGTGCCCGCAGGGCATGACGACCCACGTTGCCGGTGGAGAACTGGATCACGCGATAGCTCATCCCCGGTTTATACGTGCAGGCGGGCCCGATTCTGAGCGGCGCGCTTGGCGACCTCGTAGGCGACGTCCGAATCGATCATCCGGTTGTAGAGCAGGCGCTGCAGCGGGGTGGCGTGGCCGGCCGCCAAGCCCGCCGGGTCGGCTGCCCGGTTCCACTCCTGATGCGCCGCCCACGACGCTGCCCTCGCCGCCATGACGGCAGGGTCTGAGAACCAGTCCGGAACGGCCCAGTCGACCCCCTGTGACAGGTCGATATCGGAAATCTCATTCACGTATCCACCTTCGACGTGACCCGAGTCACTCTCCACCGCCCAAGCGGGTGAAAGAGTTCGGCAATCGAGTGATCAGCCATCGAAGGGACCCGTGTGCCACGCGGTACCGCTAGACGGCATTAGGCCCCTGCTGCTTAGTGGCTATCCGGTGGCTGCCGCACCGCTTGCACAGATCGAGGATGCGCACCTGCCAGCGCAGCCGCCCGTACCGGGGCCGGATCTTGACCATGATCACGTCATGGGGGGTGTCCTCGTTGCACAGGATGCAACGCCTCGTCATGGAGCGCAGCACTCTGCCGTTACGGTCACGGCGTCTGAGAATCATTGGACACCCATCTTTCGACGATGGGCGCCGCGAAGGTCCGGACGGCGCAAAATAGATCTGCCGGTGAGCAGGATAGTCCCCGGCCTTCCGGGCGGAACCCCCGCAGCCGGGACCTTCGAGGGACTCGCGCTAGTGAGATCCCAATGCGGTATCCCGGGCGCCGCTGTGCAAGAGCTGCGGGATGAGCGCGGGTGGCTGCGGACGGGCAAACAGGAAGCCCTGTGCCAGCTCGCACCGCAGCCCGCGAAGTATGTCGACCTGCCGCTCGCCTTCTATGCCCTCCGCGATCACGGTCAGCCGCATCTGGTGCGCCAGCAGCATGATCGCCTTGAGCAGGTCCTCGGCGTCCGAGCTGCCGCCGAGCGGATCGATGAATGATTTGTCGATCTTCAGGTACTTCAGCGGCAGCGCGCTCAGGTGGGCCAGCGAGGAGTAGCCGGTGCCGAAGTCGTCGAGCGAGAGCCGCACACCGGCGGCGTTGAGTCGCTGGCAGATGACCCGAGCCGTGGCAGGGTCCTTGATCAGTCCGTCCTCGGTAATCTCCAGCACGATCTGAGCTGCCGACAGCTCGTAACGCTCGACCGCGGCGATCACCCGATCGGGGAATTCACGGTCGGTCAGCAGGCCCGCGGGCACGTTGATGGCGACCCAGAAGTCGAGCGGCAGCGGCCACCGCGCCCTCCACTCCGCCAGCTGGGCGCAGACGGTATCGAGCATCAGGTCCGTGAGCGCCTTCAGGGTCCCGTTGCGCTCGGCCAAGGGGATGAAGACGCCCGGCGGAATGTCCTGATCGGCGTAGCGCCACCGAGCCAGCGCTTCGACCCCGTGAATGCTCCCGGTCGCCAGATCGACGATCGGCTGATAGTGCGCGGTGATCTGAGCCTCGGCGATGCTGTCCGCCAGAGCCGCCGACAAGGCGGGGTCGGCGGCGCCTTCGTGGTTCATACCCGGGACGTAGCGGCAGACGTTGTTCTTGCCGGCCCGCTTTGACCGATACATCGCGATGTCCGCGCAGGCCATCAGCTCGTCACCAGACGGCGTCCGCATGTCGGCGGTGGCCAGCGCCATACCGATGCTGGCCCGGACCAATACGGGGTTGCCGCCAAGCTGGAACGGCGCCTCCAGCCCCTGTTGCAGCCGCTCAGCGACCGCGGCGGGGTCGCCGCCGTCCTCGAGCAGGACGGCGAACTCGTCGCCTCCGAGCCGGGCGAGCGTATCGCCCGGTCGCAGTGCGCCCCGCCACCGGTCGGCCACTCTGACCAGCAGCTCGTCGCCGACCCCGTGGCCCAGGCTGTCGTTGACCAGCTTGAAGTCATCAAGATCGCAGAACAGGATCGCGAGCTCTCGAAGATCTCGGCGATGGAGCGCAAGCGCGTGATCAAGTCGGTCGCTGAACAGCGAGCGGTTGGCCAAGCCGGTCAGCTCGTCATAAAGCGCCTGCCGGGTAATCGCACCGATCAGCCGGGTGTTGTCGCGTAGCACCAGCAGCTGACGCATGAGCACCGCGGCCATGATGATGACCGCGGCCACCAGCGACACATCGTCGGAATGTCCGCTGCGGACCTGGTACACGGCAAGTGCCAGGCCAAGGCCCGCCGGCAGGTAGGGCAGCAGCAGGGCCGGCTTGGACACTGCGGTCCGGTTCGCAGCTTCCGCACCTGACCGGTCCTTGATCGCAGCCAACGCCAGCACCGCGAAGCCGGCAACCCAGCCGGCGTCGATCAGGTTTCCCGTTCCGAACTGCCCGACTGCCGTCAGGTAGGCGAATCCGCTGTCAGCAATCGAAAGGGCGGCAAACGCGCTCGCTAGTAACCAGAGGCCTAGCCGTGCGGACTCGCTCGCATGGGTGACGACCACCAGGGCGACGGTCAGCAGCAGCAGATCACCGACCGGATATGCCAACGACACGGCCAGCGAGAACGAGTCACCACCGCCGTTCAGCGTCTGACCGAAGGCGGTGACCCAGCTCAGCACGAAGAGCGAGGCAGCTACCAGAATCCCGTCGAGCACAACCCGAACGCGTCCGTGCCGGGCAAAGGCAGCGGCGGGACGCACCAGCAGCCCCGTCAGGGCAAGTGCGGGAAACGCGAGGAAGCCGAGGTCGGCAAGCGAGGGAAACGGGGCGGACCCATTCGTCCCGAGGTCGTAGTAGCTCCACAGGCCCTGGCCGAACGCCCAGCAGGCCGCCCCGACGGCGATCAGCGACCATGACCAGCGCAAGCGTCCTTGACTGCGGGCGGCGCGCCGGGCACCGGCGATGGAGGCGCCGAGTGCTGCGAAGAATTCGGCCGGGTCGTCCACCCAGTTCGTGACCCGCGGGCCACCCCATTCAAAGTGCAGCTCAACGCAGAAAGCAGCGAGTGCGAGCAGTGACAGGAGCACCAGCCATACCGAGCGCGGACGCATGCCCACCTTCCGATGGCCGGATCAGATCCCCTCGAAGGTCGGTCTGAAGGCACCGCTCCTGATTCACCCGCGCGGGTACTCCCGCGGGATCAGCCGGTTTTTCCAGCGACCCGCGGCTGGGCGCGCTTGGCGAGCTCCCAGGTGCGCGCGTCGATCTTGCCTTCCCGGCGGCGCAACTTTTCACGGTCGAGCCGGATGAGGCGATCGGTGCGAAGCCAGCTGGTGGTCTGTCGAGGGTGTCGCCACACGTTTGGGGGGATGGGCGTGTAGCCGCCGCGCGAGGAATGGTCCTTGCTGGTGATCATGAGAACACTCGCCCGACGTCCGCTGACAGCCAGGACCAGGCACGGGCGATCCTTCTCCTCGTTGCGCTCCTCGAAGGGGACGGCGGCCCACCACAGCTCGCCCGGGACCGGGACCGGAAGCTGGTCGACGGGAGTTCGGCGCCAGCCGGCGGCGACCCGGCGAAGCGCTTCGCCGATGCCCAGCGCGACCACCGCGGTGAGCACCAGCGCGAGCACCCCGGACGTGACGGAACAGATGATCCAACAGGCGACGAACTGCCCGACCACGGCCAGGGCGAACGCGATCAGCGCCCCGGTGATCGTCCCGCGGGGGCGATTTCGTCCGGATCGACGCGCCGCGATGCACAGCGCACCTGCCAGCGCCGCCAGCAGCAGCAGCGAGAGGGGAATGGAGATGGCAAGCTTGGCCAGCACATGGCTACCCGAACCGAACAGACGCCGCCCGGCGCGCGTGTCCGCAAAAGTGGCCATCCCCAGCAGGAGCGGCAGGCCGGCGACCGCGGCGAGCAGCAAGGGAAACTGGGTGCGTGCGCGGGGATATCCGCGACCGCTCGTCATGGCGTGAGTGCCCCTTCCGGGTGAAGTCCGTGAACCGTGACATGCCACCGTTACCGTGACGAGGCCTTTCGAACCTGACCGACACCGGAGCAAAACCGTGACCGCGATCATCATCACCGACGGCGGCCGGGCCGCGGCGGGTTACCGCGGACAGGCGGGCGACTGTGCCGCGCGTTCGATCGCCATTGCCGCCCAACTGCCTTACCAGACGGTGTACGACGCGCTCAACGCCGCCGCCAAGCAGGAACGGCCGCGGCGGCGTACCTCGTCAGCACGCAACGGCATGGCGCGCCCCACGATCAGGCAATTCATGCGCAACCTCGGCTGGTACTGGGTGCCGACGATGGCCATCGGCACGGGCACCCAGGTCCACCTGCACGCCGATGAGCTCCCCCGCGGACGGCTCGTCGTCTCCTGCTCCAAGCATCTGACGGCGGTCATCGACGGTGTCATCCACGACACGCACGACCCGTCACGCGGCGGCACGCGATGCGTCTACGGATATTGGACTCAGGAGCCGCCGAGCGGAGCCCGGTTCATTGCCGGCCGCTCGGTCATCCGGCTCAGCCCAGCTGCGCGATGACCTGATCACCGAAGCCGGCCAGCGAGTCCGGGGCAGCGAAGTCGCAGAACCAGGTGTAGACCCGCTCAATTCCTTGCTTTTGCAGACCCGCGTAGTGCTCGACGAGCTCGGGGCCGGAGCCGATCACCGGATGCGAACGGCCGAACCGCTTCAGGGCGACCTCCGTCACCTGCGCGCGACTGGCCTCATCGGGAACGTAGGCCACCATTTGCTGGATCGACAGCCGCGCGTCGCCGACTTGCGAGCGCAGCTCCTGCACCCGGTCGATCGCGCCGACGTGGACGTTCCACCAATCGGCGAATTCACGAACGAGTGCCAGGGTCTTGGGTCCGGTGCCGCCGATGACGATCGGGATCCGGCGCAGCGGTGTGGCAGCCTGGCGCGCTCCCGTCAGGTGATGGAACTCGCCGTCGTAGTCGACGCTCTCCCCCGCCCAGAGGGCCGTCATCACCTCGAGTGACTCGCGTAAGCGGTGCACCCGCTCTCGCGGTTTGGTCGAACCCACCCCGTAGACCGGAAACTCATCAGGCACCGAGCCCCAGCCGATCCCCAGCTCGTAACGCCCGCCTGACGCATGGTCGATCGACACCGCTTCGTTGGCCAGCACCGCCGGCAGCCGGAACGAGTCGCACAGCACGAGCGAGCTGATGGTCAGCCGCTCGGTATGGGCGGCGAGCCAGGTGTTGGTCACCATGGACGAATACATGGGCTGCGTCTCCGCCATCGGGGGTGCAAGGTGATCCATTCCGGCGATCCCGAGGAAGCCGGCCGCCTCCGCTGCCCGCGCACGCTCGACGAGCTGCGGGAACGACAAGCGCATCTGTGGCAGAAAAACATGGAACTGCATGCGCTCAGTATTCGTGACCGAGCCGGGCGGGCCTCGTCCGGGTCCCGTCGAGGGCACCGCCGCCCTCTTTCTTCAGGCGCTGTGGCCGCACGCCGCCAAGGCGCTCCAGGCCCGCGCTGGCCAGTTCGGCGGCGGTTTGTGTCCGTAGCCCGGGACGACGACATGTCGAATCCGGGCGCCACGCAACCAATCGGCTGTTTGCGCGACCGGGCGAATGGTCGTCACCTCAGGAGGTAGCCCGATCCGGACCCTTCCACCGCTCGCCGGCACGATGTTGTCCACCGCCCCGTCGAAGATCGTGCCCTGGCCGGGCCAGTAGCCGCCCTCCGGCATTTCCGGCGCGGCCCCCCATACGGCGAAACACGCACTCACGTCCGGCCGCTCCACCACGAATCGTTCGACCATCATTCCGCCATTGCTGAAACCAACGAGATAGACGGTCTTGAGTCCATAGCTCGAGCGGACTTCGGCAATGACATCGGCCAGCCAGCCGACGTCGTCGCGACCAGCGGCAGCAGCTTGCCCACAACAAAGACCGGCATTCCAGGAATCCCCGCGCTCGGGGTAAATGCCGACGAATCCATGGCTGTCAGCCTCTTGCGACCAGCCCTGAGCCGCCGGCTCCGTCGCGTAATTGCCCAAGCTGTGCAGGACCACCACACCGATATCGCTGTGGTGCGGCGGCACGTGAATGGTGACGTCGCCGTCGGCGACAACGCGGTGGTCGTCATGCGAAGTCTGCGTCGCCGCGGGCGGGCTGCTGCAGGCGGCCGCCAAAGCCATGGTGACAACGATGGTCATGAGAGCGGTCAGCGACCTTGCCAGCGCGCCCATTCTGACGCCGCTCGCTGCCCCCATCCGCACGTCCTGTGTTTACGCCACGGAGCCCGCCCCGTCCCGTTACTGGCGAAACTCGCCCGCCGAGTCCCGTCCTGAGATACAAATCCAGCATCGGCGATATCGAGGACCCCGGCGACATCAACCGGCTTGCCCAGGTGACTGCGGCCTGGGCCGGGCGGCACATCGTCATGCTCAACTGGCGTGATCTGGAGCATCCGCAAGCCGGTGGGGCCGAGGTTTTCGCCGAGCGGATCGCCGAGGACCTAGCCGCTGGCGGCGCCCGGGTCACGCTCTTCACGTCCCGGCCGCCCGGGCTGCCCGCACTCACCTCGCACGGCGGCGTGCTCGTCCGGCGCGCCGGAGGCACCTTCGGCGTCTATGCGGCCGCGCTGCGCTGGCTGGCTACGCACCGCCGCGACGTCGATGCGGTCATCGATTGCCAGAACGGGATCCCCTTCTTCAGCCCCCTCGTCACGCGCCGAACGACGCCGGTGGTCCAGCTGATCCATCACGTCCACCAACGCCAATTCGGGCTGTTCTTCCCGCCGCTGGCAGCTTCGATCGGACGACAGCTGGAGGCCCGCGGTGCCAGATGGGTCTACCGCCGCCGCCCGTCGGTGTCGGTGTCTCCCTCTACCCGGGACGAAGTACGCGAGTCTCTCGGGCTCGACGGTGCCCGCTTTCTGGTGACGAACGGGGTCGACCCGCCTCCCTTTCTGCCGGAGTCAGAGTCAGGGTCAGAACGCTCGCAGAATCCGACGATCGTCAGCGTCGGGCGCCTTGTCCCGCACAAGCGAATCGAACTGCTGCTGCAGGCAATTCCCGACCTCGCCGCGGCGTATCCCGACCTGACTGTGCACCTCGTCGGAGACGGACCGGACGAAGCGCGTCTGCACGAGATCGCCGCCCGGCTCGACATCCCGTCCGGCGCGCTCGTGTGGCACGGCCGCCTACCGGCCGCCGAACGCGACAGGCTGCTCGCCCGGGCGTGGCTGACCGTCAACCCGACCCACGGCGAGGGCTGGGGGCTGGGCGTGATGGAGGCGGCGGCGCTCGGTGTTCCGGCCCTGGCCTTTCGGGTGCCGGGGCTGCGCGACTCGATACGCGACGGGGAGACCGGATGGCTGGTCGATGAGGGCAGCCCGCTGGGGTCCGCCATCGGTGGTGCGCTGGACATCCTCACCGACCCTCAGCTCGCGCTGGACTACCGAAAAGCCTGCCGTTCCTGGGCTTCCCGGTTCACGTGGACGGGGTCGGCGACGCTGCTCTCGGTCATCCTGGCGGCCGATGAGCGCTTTCGCCGCCGGCGCTCGCCCGATCGCCGCCGTGCTGATGATGCCGCCTCTGTGGTGACGTTGACTGATCTCACCCAGCTGAAGCACTTGCAGCTGCGCGCGACCGATCTGGTCTACGCGGAAGCGGGGGCCTGTCGCGTGCTGCTCTACGGGTCCAACGGAACGGGCGCTGCCTCAGCGCTGCGTCGCGCCACAACCGATCTCGATGGCGCCCTGCACGTCGCGCCCGCAAGAAGCCAAGATCTTCTGCTCGCGGTGTCGGCAGGTACGAACTTCCGGCGCTAGACCCCTCGGCGGTGGCGCTAGTCCAGCGAGAGCGGGTCGAGCCCGACCGTCATCGTCTCGCCGGCGGGTGCATCGAGGTAGATGACGCGCGGGCCGCCGCGGTCGGATCCTGACACCACTTCCGGCTGCCAGGATTCGGTTCGGCGACTTGAGACGTGCCCCGCCTCGGCCAAGGCGCGCTGCTGATGACCGCGGGCGCGGCGTAGGTCGTTGAGCATCCCCAGCCCGTGCCGCCGCAGCGATACGTGGCCACCGTCGACCGCTGTCCAGCGGATGGGGCATTCCACGATGCGAAAGCCGAGCGCGGTGGCGAGCGTGAGGATTTCCACGTCGAAACCAAAACCGTTCGAGGTCGTCATGCTGAAGAGCAGCTTGGCCACCGGTGCCCGGAACGCCTTGAATCCGCATTGGGTGTCGGCCACCTCGGCGGCGGTCAGCTTGTGCACCAGGCGGCTGTACACCGCACCGCCCACATTGCGCGCCGTCGAACGTCCCTCGACGAGGGAGCTCGGAAGCGTTCGCGAACCAAGCGCGACGTCGGCGTTCTCCAGTAGCGAGAGCAATCTCGGGAGATCCGCCATGTCGCTGGCCAGATCGGCATCGAGGAAGGCGATATAGGCTCCGGTGGCTGCGTTGACGCCGGCCCGCACGGCGGCGCCTTTCCCGCAGTTCCAGGGCAATTGCAGCAGCTGAACGTCAGGACGGTCGACAAGATGACTGGCGGCGACGGCCAATGTGTCGTCAACGCTTCCGTCATCGACGAGGACGATCTCGCAGCGAAAGTCGAACTCATCGAGCGCCGTGAGGAGCGCGGGCAGCGACTTAGGCAGGCGCCGCCCCTCGTTGAAGGCCGGCACCACGATGGTGACGTCGATGTCGCCATCGGAATCCACGCCGACACCTTCGACGACCGATTCGCGGACGCCGAGACTGTCGACGTTGACCTCAAAATTGCGCACGCTCGCCCCGTCTTCAATATTCACTTCGGCACATTTGGACTGATCTGTGACCACGGAGCGTCATCGAATCCGTGGAAAGCCGACCGCCAGTGAACCCCCATGTGCTATCTATCACACAGTAACTTCGGAGGAAACAGTGATTGGGGGTGAAGAGACGAGATGGCTGGAATGTCACTTAGCGTAGTTCTGTCGGCACGCGAGGAGGCCAATCGTCTTCCGATCACCCTGGCCCACCTGGCGAAGGAACTCGTCTTGGTGGAGCCGATACTCGGGCCGATCGAGGTCGTCATCGTCGATGACGCAAGCCGGGATGGCAGCGCCCGCGTGGCAGCCGAGCACCTCCCGCTCTTCTCCAACGCACGATTGATCCAGCTGCCTTGGACTTGCGGAAAGGGCACTGTGGCGCGAGCCGGGGTCGCCGCGGCAACCGGCCGGATCGTCACCTTCATTGATGCCGCAGGCAACGTGGACGCCGCTCATCTGACCGCCCTCGTCGGACTGCTCGAAGAGGCGGACGTCGTGCTCAGCTACTGCCCCCCGGTCGGTCGCGATTTGTCCTTGTTCGGCGTCGGGCGGCAATTGAGTCTGGCGGCATACCGGCGCCTCGGCCGACGTTTGACGGCCACCGCGATCGCCGACGGACACCACCACTTCGCGGCGATCCGGACCGAAGCGGCCAAGCCGCTCTTTGCGCTCCTACAGTCGGCCGGCTTCACCTCGGATGTGAAAGCGCGGATCGTCATGTTGGCGATGGGTCTGCGGATCGTGGAGTTTCCCGCCGCTGAACCGACGGCCGACGGCGGCATTCGCATTCCTGGACACCAGTCATCAGCGCATCAGGATCTCGTCAGCGAGATGTTTGCCGATCTCGTGCGGGCGCACCGTCATCGCGCCAGGGCACAGGCTGCCGTGCGACGGTCGGTGAGCCCGGCCCCCGAACCGAATCTGACGATCTCGCTGGCCGCGCCAGGAGGCAGTCAGCCTTCCAGCGGCACGACGGTCGACCCGACTTCGGGGTCAGCCGATGACCGTGAGATTCGTGTCATGGTCGGCTCGACTATGCCTGCCGAGGAGTCGAGAACAAACCGGTGACTCCGGTAGAAGAACTTCAGCAGGTAAGCGCAGTCGATGATCCGCTCACGACGGCAACCTCCTCGGAGCCGTCAGAGCAGACCCCGCGGGGGCGGCTGACGTGGCACCGGCGCAAAGGTGGCCGCAGCGATCTGACGCCCCGCCGGTATCTGGTACCACCGGCACTCCTTATGTTGGGGGCCACGCTCTGGCAGGACCCGGGCAAGATCGTCGCCGACACCAAGGTGGCGGTGGTCCTCAATCCGGGGCGCTTCTTGGGGAGCGCGCTGCACCTGTGGAACCCGCTCCAGGACACCGGCTCCATCGGAAACCAGTCCACCGGCTACCTGGTGCCGATGGGTCCCTTCTTCCTACTGACGCATGCGCTCAGGATTCCACCGGCGGTCGCTCAGCGGCTGTGGCTTTCGCTGCTGCTCGTCGTCGGATTCTGGGGGCTGGTCCGGCTCGCCGATGCGCTCGGTATCGGCAATCGCTGGGGTCGCGTGCTCGGCGGGATGGCCTACGCACTATCGCCCGTGGTGCTGTCACGGATCGGTGACAACTCGACGCTGCTGCTCGGATATCTGCTTCTTCCGTGGGTGCTCCTCCCGCTGGTACGAGCGACCTATCGGATACCCGAGACCGGTCCCCCCTATTCGGCGCGCCGGGCGGCCGCGCTGTCCGGCTGCGCCGTCTTACTCACCGGCGGTATCAACGCCACCGTCACGCTGAACATGCTCATCGTCCCGACCGTGTGGCTGATTCTGATGTGTCGCGGTCGCGGTGCCTGGATTCTTCGGGCCTGGTGGGTCGCGGCGGTCATCTGCGCCACCGCCTGGTGGGTCATACCCCTCAAGCTGCTCGGTCAGTACGGGGTGAACTTCGTTCCCTACACCGAATCTGCGAACACCACGACGTCGGTGAGCTCGCTGCCCGAAACCATTCGCGGCACGGCCGACTGGCTCGACTATTTTCGTGTCGGGGGCGCCGGACTTCCATCCGGCTGGACCTACATCAGTGCGACAGTCGCCATCATTGCCAGCTTCGTTCTTGCCGGTGTTGGACTCGCGGGTCTGGGCCGAATCCGCGTTCCGGCGCGACGCTTCCTGGTCTCCTCGCTGGCGATCGGGGTCGTTGCCGTTGCCGCTGCTTATGCCGGAAGCCCGCACGGCTTGCTGGCGGACTCCTGGCGCCATGCGCTGACGGGCCCGCTCGGAGCGTTGCGAAACATCAACAAATTTCAGCCGCTGATTCGATTGCCGCTTGCGCTGGGACTGGCCAACTGCCTGCCGATTCTGGCCACCCGAGGGGTCAAGCGATTTCGGTGGCCGCGACGCTTCGCCAACGTCACCACGGCAGGCGTGCTTGCCGGTGCCATTGTCATCGGCGCCGCCCCGTTGGGCCTCGGGCGGCTCTACCAACCCGGCTCCTTCGCGGCCGTCCCGTCCTATTGGCAGCAAGCAGCCGACTTCCTGGCGAAATCCTCCGACGGCACACGCACGTTGCTCGTCCCGGGATCTGGATTCGGCTCCTACACCTGGGGCGACCCCGCCGACGAACCCATGCTCTGGCTCGCTCAATCTCCATGGGCGGTGCGCGACATCATCCCGCTCGGCGGAGTCAACAGCACCCGCTGGCTCGATGGGATCGAACAACAGCTCGGACAGCGCGCCACGCCTTCGCTGGCCGCCACCTTGGCACGGGCCGGATTTGGCTACGTCCTCGTCCGCAACGACCTCGTCAAGCAGAATGCGGACACACCGCCGAGCACCGACGAGGTCCATACCGCGCTGACCGAAAGTGGGCTGCGAAGGGTGGCTGCTTTCGGCCCATTGGTCACCGGCCGCCGCACGGCTATCCAAACCTTCCTGAAGCAACCACCGACACCGGGTCGCTACCCATCGCTGGAGATCTACGCGCTGCCGGGCGCCAATCGCGTCGATGCCTACCCGGCAAGCTCGCTCGCTGTGCTCAGCGGCGGTCCTGAGGCGCTGCCGACCCTGGCTGCGAGCGGAGTCTTGGGCAACCGCCCCACCGTACTTGCCGCTGATCTCGCCGCCGGGAGTGCTGGCGACGCAACGCTGCCCGTCGACCTCAAGCCGTCCGCCTGGATCGACACGGACACCCTGACGCGGCGCGACCAGCAATACGGGTCGCTGCACGGCGGCGCCTCCTACTTGCTTGCGCCCGGAGCCAAGGCTGCCGGCGAGTCGACCGCCCCGCAAGTGCGCCTTGACGTCAACGCGAACGGCCATCAAACGACGGCCTTGCTCACCGGCATTCAGTCGGTCAACGCTTCCAACTACGGCTTCGTTCTTGGCGCGGTACCTCAGGCGGGACCCGAGTCTGCAATCGATGGCGATCCGAACACTTCCTGGTCCGTGTCGGGCTATCCCCGGCGCAACGTGGGTCAATGGCTGCAGGTCAGTTTCCCCAAGCCCATCTCGGCCAATCACGTGAGCGTCCAGCTCCTGAACGACAGCTCGAAGCGCATCCGGATCACCTCCCTGCGCGTCACCACGGACGCCGGCTCCCTCCAGACCAAGGTGGGCGACACCGCGAAGTCGCAGGTGCTCGAGCTGCCTTCCGGCCCGACGAAGACCTTGCGCCTCACCATCACCTCGGTGACGGGCGGCGCCAAGAGCGGCAGCTACGGCCCTGGAATCAGCGAGCTCACCATCCCGGGCGTCACCATCGGCACCGGGGTGGCGCTCCCGAATGACGCCGCCAGGTACTTCCCCGCAGGCGGACCGTCCTCCATCTCCTACGTCTTCTCGCGCGACCGCGCGGACCCCCAATCCAGTCTCGATCTCGACGTCGAAAGTCAAATAGCGCGAACTTTTACCGTTCCTCGCACCGAGCAGTTCCACCCCGCCGGCACCGTCGTGGACCGCAACCCGGTGCCTCCGACATCGAAGGGCGCAATCGTAGATCTGGCGTGCGGTTCAGGCCCCAGCGTGTCGATCGACGGCAAGGAGTACGCCACCTATGTGCGCGGCGATCGCGCCGACCTCGCTGCCGGCCAGCCAGTCCCGCTCGGGATATGCGCCTCCGGACCGGTCACGCTGAAAGCCGGCCAGCACACGGTCTCGACCTCGCCGAGCTCCTCTCCGCTCTATCGCCCGTCCCTGGGAATAGCCACACTGACACTCAGCAGCCTTCCGACCGCGACCTTGCCGCCGAACCGGTCGGTCACGGTCACCAAGTGGGGCTCCGAAACGCGTCAGGTCAAGGTCGCAGCGGGCGCGCAGAGCATCCTGACCGTGCATGAGAACTTCAACAAATCGTGGCATGCGACAGCGAACGGCAAGCGCCTGACACCGATTCGTATCGATGGCTGGCAGCAGGGTTTCATCGTGCCCGCCGGCGCTGCGACGACCGTCAACCTGGTCAACACCCCGGGTCAGATCTACCGCATCGGCCTGCTGGTGTCTGCCGCCCTTGTACTGCTGCTCCTAATCGCCGCAGCCTGGCCTTCCAAGCGACAGAGAGCGATCAGGCCGCCCCGCACCTGGGGTCTCACGTCAAGGCGTGCTGCTGCACTTGCGCTCGCCTGTCTCACCACCCTGCTGGTGGCCGGACCGATCGTCATGGCCATCGTGCCGGTGCTGGCTCTCGCCATTTGGCTGATCCCTCGAGTCGGCCCGCTACTAGCTATTGCCGGTATCGCCGTGGCCGGCGGCGTGACGCTTGCGCATCAAAAGGCCTATGCCGGATCTGGGCATGGGGCGTTCTCGTCCACCGCGCAGATCGCGGTGGCGCTGGCCGTCGCGGCAACCATTCTGAGCCTGGGCCTCCGTACCTCCGCTCGGGCGGTCAGCAACGAAGAGCCGGCCGACGCGTCGGTCGCGGAGACAGATCACGATGGGAGACTGGCCGAGATCGGGGACGCAATGTCTCCTGTCGCGGAAACGGCGACGACAGCCCCCGAGTCCAGTCAGGATGATTGAGCACCAATTGAGCCCAGCCCACGCGACGGGGAATCGTTCAAATCTCGCACTCCAAGCACATACACCTTGTAGCGTCACAAATGCCTAAATGAACCGGAGGGCGAGGATGGATCCGCGCGACGCGCTGGGAGATCCAGCACGGGAGATTCGTCACGCGGGTCGTCGGCTGTTGCGGCGGGGGAAATACCTCCTGGGCAACGACCCGGCTTTCCTTCCGCTGCTACTACGGCTGACCCCGCTGGGACTGAGCAGGCAGCTCAGCGACCGTACAGATCTCGTGGTCGAGGGATTTCCACGAGCGGGTAACACGTTTACGACTTTTGCTCTGCAGAATGCGGCCGATCACTATCTGAACATCGCCAGCCATGTGCACCATCCCGCTCAAGTGAAAGCGGCCGTGCGGCGAGGCGTGCCGACCGTGCTGCTCGTGCGCGAGCCACTGTCGACGCTCTCCTCCTACCTCGTATTCGGCACTCACGGTAGGGCAGCACGAGTCCTGCAGGAGTACGTCTCCTACCACCGTCAACTCGTCCCCTACGTCGACCAGGTCGTGATCTGCGATTTCCGGGAGGCGACGTCGGACCTGTCCGCGGTCATCGGGCGCATCAACCACCGGTTCGGCATGCGCCTGCCCGCGTTCGACCAAAGTGCTGAAAACGTCGAGCGCGTCTTCGACGAGATCGCCCGTCATCATGCACTGGTTCACTCCGGAGAAGACCCAGCAAGCGTGGTACCGCGGCCCGTCGCGGCGCGACAGGAGCTGGCAGAGCGACGCCGAGCGGAACTGTTGGACCCGCGCAATGCGGCGCAGCTGGCGGAGGCGGTTCGCATCTACGACTTCTTTGTGAGCAAGGCCGCCCAGCAGCGCTCGACGTACGAAAAATTGGTGGCGAGACAGGTACTGTCGGCGGCCAAGCAGCCAGGCGATCCATCGCGTCCCACCGCAGCTCGCAGCAGCGGCTCGTCGAACTAGTCCGGAGCAGTTTTTGCACTTCCCCCGCACTACAGGCGGGCGCAAAGCCCGCCGGACGGCCTGCCTCCTCGCCGTCGTCACAGCACTCCTGGTGGTTTCTTGCGGAAACGGTGGCGCCAAGCCCGCGCCAAAGCCGGCGACGGTCGCACACCCAGGCCGGCCGAACATCGTCTTCATCCTCACGGACGACCTCTCGTGGGACCTGATCAACAAGCAGTTCGCGCCACACATCGTGGCGCTCGAAAAACGGGGAGAGACGTTCAGCCATTACTTCGTGGCGGATTCGCTCTGTTGCCCTTCGCGGTCGACGATCTTCACCGGGCTATTCCCGCACGACTCCAAAGTCGTGACCAACGTGCCTCCCGACGGAGGCTTCCAGAAATTTCAGTCGGAAGACCTGGAGAAGCGCACGTTCGCCGTCTCGCTGCAGTCCGCCGGCTATCAAACGTCGCTACTGGGCAAGTACCTGAACGGCTACGGCGATCCGAAGATGAACTCCACGACGGCACCCATCCCGCCCGGATGGTCGGATTGGCACGTCAGCAACAACTCCGGATACGCAGAGTTCAACTACTACCTCAATGACAACGGCGCCGTGCGCTACTACTCGGGCGGCGGGAAGTTCGGCGTGGATGTCCTCAACGGTGACACCGGCAGCTTCATCAGACGCTCAGCCGGGAAGCCTTTTGCCATTGAAGTATCGACCTTCGCACCCCACGCTCCCTATACCCCCGCACCCCGCAACGCCCACGATTTCCCCGGGCTGAAGGCGCCCCGGCAGCCATCCTTCAACGCAAACAACGTCAATCCACCCCCCTGGCTCGGATCCCGCCCACCGATGACGGCGAGCGAGATCGCCGCGCTGGACAAGGATTTCCGGCGGCGCGCGCAGGCAGTCGAATCCGTGGACAAGCTCGTCGCCGACACCGAGGCGACCCTGGCTGCCGAACATCTGTCCAACGACACGTACATCGTCTTCAGTTCGGACAACGGCCTTCACCTCGGTCAGCATCGGCTCGAGGCCGGCAAGCAGACCGCGTTCGACAGCGACATCCGGGTGCCGCTGATCATCGCCGGTCCTGGGGTTCCGCACGGCCGCGTGGTGAAACAAGTAACCCAGAACGTGGACCTGTTCCCCACTTTCCTGGAGCTCGCCGGCATCAAGGCCGAACCCACCGATGGACACAGCCTGGTTCCGCTCCTGCATCCCGGCGCCAGCACGCCTGCCTGGCGTACCGCTGCCCTCATCGAGCACCACGGCAACAACCTCAATTCCTCCGACCCCGACTACCAGGTCAAGGCCGACAACCCGCCGACGTACGACGCCATCCGAATATCAGCGCCACATCTGCCAGGTTTTACCGGACCGGTGGAAGCCGTCTACATCGAATACGACGACGCCACGCACGATCTCGAGTACTACAACATCGCGAAAGACCCGTACGAAATGGACAACACGGCGAATGCGCTGACGACCGCTCAGCGCGCGGCGCTCCACCAGATTCTGGACAACCTCAGAAACTGTCACACGTCCAGCAGCTGCTGGACGGCCGCGAGCCCGAGCTAAGCCCCCTCGCTCCCGGACTACCGATCCGTCGCCCAGCTTCGTTTCGTCTGAAGTACGAGGGCGGCGGCGACGGCGACTATCGCGGCCACCCAGATCGCCGGGGAATGCACGATGGCTGCTATCAGCGACAAGGCGAGCACCAGCGGAAGTAGCAATGTAAGGCGGACGGGTGAGCCGCGCAGCCACCGCCGCGAATCCCAGGTGATGGCTACCAGGACAGCCAGTGACAGCGAAACAAGCCCGATCGCGAAAGCCGTTATTCCGTAGCAACGTCCGAGCCAGATGAGCAGGATCGGCTGCAGCACGGCGGCCGGCGCCAGGATCAGGATGCTGGAACGAAACCGTCCGCGAGCCTGATGCGCGGTGGTAAGGCAGTTGACCAGGCCGATCGCAGCGCCGGACAGGCTCGTGTATCGAAGCAGGGTCGCGGCAGACGTGTAGCTCCGCGGGATCAGCAGCGAAAGAACCTGGTGCGGCACGGTGCAGCACGCGAGCACCACGGGCAGTGTGATGGCCCCGTAGAACCAGAGCATCCGACGAACATGCATCGCGACGGCTTCATCGTCGGGAGCCCGCGTCAGCTCCGTGTAGACCGCGATGGAAACGGCCGTGCTCACAAACAATGGAATCCGACCGAGCACCGCAGCAGCCTGATAGCTCGCGGCGGTTCTGTCCGAGAAGTAAGCTGCTGTGGCCGCAACCGTGTCGACCGCACCCAGCATGCACAGCAGCAATTGGACCGTACCGAGGCGCATGCTGCGGTGGATGAGCCGGTGTGACTCCACGGCGTCCGGCTTGCGCAGCGGCCACGACTCGCGGGTCGCAGCCAGGCTGATTCCCAGCATTACCAGTCCGCCTACAGCAAATCCGACCAACCCCATCGCTGCCGACCGAGAGATGAGCAGTACGGCAAGCAGCCCCGAACCGATCCGGATTGTGCCCTCAACCAGTCGATAGCGGGCGATGCGCGGCACCTGGCCGGTCCCCTGCAAATAGCCGACGGGGCCGGCAGCCAAGGACAGCACCGCCGCACCGACAGCCGTGACGGTAGCGACGGCGGCGCCGTTGGAATTGACGAGGACGAGTTCTGCGATGAGAGCGGCGGCCAACGCCTGCAGCAAAGAGGCGCGCAGTCCAAAATGTAAGGCCTCGCTGCGGGCATGTGGCCGGGTCTCGACAGCGATATAACGGGCGACCGCCCAGGGAATTGCAGCCATGGAAGCGTTCGCAATAACCAGCAGGACGCTCTGCCCGGCGACGAAAGCCGAAAACTGCCGCGGATGCAACAGCCGAACAATGGCGAGCGAATACCCATAGTTCGCCGCACTGATGAGCACCGTGGCACCGGAGAGCAGTCCTGCGCTCCGTCCCCACGACGTCGTGGGAAATTGCTCCACGGCCGCCACCGGATAACCCTAGACGCGTCAGCTTGTCGCCGTGGACCAAACGCGACAGCAAATACGTTAGACGTCCAACAGCTGCTTGAGATCCACCCGGTAGACCCACTGATCGAGGCGTGGGTAGGAACCCGCCGGATAGCCGGTCATGTCCAGCTGCGGCACCGGGATCCACAACGCTCTGCGCGCGGCGTCCACGGCGCCTTTTCGGATTCCCACGTTGTACCGGTTGCGGTCTACCAATTGGTTGAGACCGATGTCGAACGAGGCCGTGACGGCGGCCCTGCCGACCGCACCCCGTACGGCCAGCAGTACACCGTTCAGCCCGGTGACGATGAGGGCGCCGGTGTGCGGGTCCAACGCCAGGCTGCGCACCAGGCCCGTCGTGTCGCTGCCCCTGATGAGTTGGTCGGGGGGCACGTACCCGTTCCATCCCACGGTGGACCATGTGCTGGTCGCGGGGGCGACGCTGGCGAGCCGGCCCTTGCGATAGACCGCAATGCGATCGGCAGTCAGTCCGTCAGGCTTGGTGCGGGCGACGTAGAGCGTCCCGTCCTTGCCGTATTTGGCGGTCTCCATGCGTGAGCCGTCAGCAGATGCCTGCACGGCCCCGGTCATGGGACGGATCGTGGCCCGCCTCGCGTCGTAGGAGAATTCCTGCACCGGAAACGGAACCGGATTGTTGTTGGCGTCGAAGGTGTCGCAGATGATGCTGAAGCGCTCATCGCCAAGCACGCCGGTGGGATCGCTCTCGGCCTCGCGGACCAGACACTTGACGGGACGACCGTGATAAGTGGCGGCCGGATACTGCCAGCTGGCTTTGACGTTTCCCTGGGCATCGACGACCAGAATTCCGCCTTGCTGGTTGTTCAAGCTGGGACCGAAATATTGGGTCACGACGACGTGGCCGCTGGCCGGCAGCAGGGCCATCTCGCAAAGACCGCGACCACCGGTCAGCGTCTGACCGTAGGCGTTAGCCATGCGGGGAAGGGCCACGTTGACCCCGCTGGACGCCAGCTGAGCGGCCGTGCGGTCGAGGCCGGTGTCGAGTCTGACCGACCCGCCGGAGGTCGGCGCCAACGCGCCCAGGCTCGGCAGCTGACCATCCGTCTGGGTATTCCAGCCGTGGTAGGGCACCACCGAGGAGAAGAGCACCCGTTCGCTGGCGCCACTGCCGACCACCTGGACGTCGCCGATGTCACCACCGCCGTAGGAGGATCCATAGCCGACGAGGCTGGTCTTGCCGGTGGTCGACGGGACGACGATGCGCTGGAATTGCCGGGTCCCGGGGAGCAGGCAGCCCAGCTCCATCGTGGTCGCGGTCGGCTGCATCTGGTTGTCGGTGTAGGGGGTCGTGGCGATGACCACGGCGCCAGCGGAAGTCACCGCAGACATGTAGGCCGCCTGACCGGCGCCGAATGCCCAGTTGTTGACGGCAACGGTCGCAAAAGACTGGCCGCCCAGCAGTTTCGTGCGGCCGTTCAGACCGCCGAAGCTGCCGCCGCGGCCGTACAGCGACATCAACGGGCCGGGTTTGGCCAACGTGCAGGCGTCAATCGCGGGCACCGCTGCGATCAGGCTCGCGCCCAGCAGGAACGTCCGCCGCGACGGACGCACACCGGGCAGAACTG
This sequence comes from uncultured Actinomycetota bacterium, assembly GCA_963839015.1. Taxonomy (GTDB): domain Bacteria; phylum Actinomycetota; class Actinomycetes; order Frankiales; family Frankiaceae; genus DATAZK01. The sequence continues at coordinate 896,589 of CAWITL010000010.1, forward strand.
CCGCTCGTCCGTTGAATGCCATGGATAGGCGTTCGACATGCCGCAGTGGCCCTGGTTCACCCTTTCGTGGCTAAAGACCGGCCGCCGGTTCATCCAACGGGTTGCTTCACATGCGGCGCTCACTGGCGCAAGTGGTGCGGGGAGACGATTGTGGGCATATCAACCGCGTAACCCCGTGACTCGCGATCGGAGCCCTTCACATGGAGATTCTGCTCACCGTCGTCATCGTCCTGGTGGTCCTCGGATTGATCGGACTGGGTTTGAGCGCCCGCCAGGTGCAGCAGTACCAGCGCGGGGTGGTGTTGAGATTCGGGCGGCTGCACCCGCAGGTACGGCAGCCAGGTCTGGCGATGATCCGGCCTTTCGTCGACCGGATGACGAAGGTGTCGGTGCAGACCGTCGTCCTGAACGTCCCTTCGCAGGGGGCGATCACCCGCGACAACGTGACGCTCGACGTCGACGCGGTCGTGTATTTCCGCGTCATTGACCCGGTCAAAGCCGTGATCAACGTCGAGAACTATTTGCAGGCCACCTCACAGGTGGCGCAGACCTCCCTGCGATCGGTGATCGGCCGGGCCGACTTGGACACCGTGCTGTCCGATCGCGAACACATCAACGGTGAACTCAAAGGCGTCATCGACGCTCCCACCGAGGAGTGGGGCATCCGGATCGACCGGGTAGAGGTCAAGGACATCGCGCTACCGGAGAGCATGCGGCGGTCCATGTCACGCCAGGCGGAGGCCGAGCGTGAGCGGCGCGCCCGCGTGATCGGGGCGGATGGTGAATTGCAGGCCTCCACCAAGCTGGCGCAGGCCGCAGCCGTCATGGACGCGACGCCCGGAGCCTTGCAGCTGCGCCTGCTGCAGACCGTCGTCGAGGTCGCCGCCGAGAAGAACAGCACGCTCGTCATGCCCTTCCCCGTCGAACTGCTGCGCTTTTTCGAACGCGCCACCGGAGGGGCAAACGAGCCGGCTCAGCCCGCAGCGGCAGCGCCCCCCGCTACTGAGTCGGATGCTGCGATCGACCTCACCCACCACGCGTAGCCGCTACCAGAGGTGGCCGGGAAGGTCGCCGGTGATCGCCGCCAGCTCGCCAATCGTCTTGGCGCTGTAAACCTGACCGGCCCGCTGGTCGAATTCCTCCGCGGTCAGCCGGCCCTGCACGAGCGCCCGGCCCAGCCGCTCGATGACCGCCTCGCGGTCCGCATCGGACGCCCGGACCGCACGATGGTCAGTCAATGATGGTCACCTCCGTTGCCGAGGGTAAACCGGCGAGCGGCAGGTGATAGGTAAGAGTCATGGCAGCGACATCTCAAGAAACCGCAGCGACCCAGGCGGCACAGCTGGCCCGGCTCGAGGCAGCCGAGCAGATCCGTAACCTCGTCGCCGGTTATGCCAGGGCCTACGACGCCCGTGACCTCGAAGCGCTGGCCGAGCTCCATGATCCGCAGATAAGGGATACCGCGATGGCCTCCCTGCGCGACCGGATGCAGCCCGGGCGCACCTTCCATCTCACGGCGGAGCCGGTGATCACCCACCAGGGACCCGACGAGGCTGGCGGCGTCGTCGTGTGCCGGGCCGAGGCAGAGGTCGGTGACCAGTGGCTTGTGGTCGGCGTTGTCTACACCGACCGTTACGTCCGTCGCGATGATCGGTGGTACCTGGCGGAGCGACAGCACGAAATCGCCTACGCCAGCGACGTTCTCAGCCGGCCTGCTCCGGTCCGGCCGCCTGCAGAAAGGTGACCACTGCTTCGGTAAAGGCGTCGTTGCGATCCCCAGCCACCATGTGTCCCGCCCCGGTGACATCGACGAACTGTGCCCCGGGATGGCGAGCGAGGAATTCCTTCGCCTTCGTCTCGCTGACGAGGTCGCTCGCCCGGCCACGGATGAGCAGCAGCGGGACTCCCGAGCGCTCGATGGCGGTCACCGCCGCGTCGAGGCGCGCGACGTCGGTGATTTCGTTCGGCCCGTCTGCGACGCCGCCGCTGATGAACGCGGGGTCCCAGTGCCAGTACCAGCGACCGTCGCGAAGGCGCAGGTTCTTGCGCAGTCCGTTGAGGTCTGACGGGCGCTTGCGGTGTGGGTTGTAGGCCGCGATCGCGTCGGCTACCTCGTCCAGGCTGCCAAAACCGGCGACCACGTTCTCGGCCATGAATTGGTGGATCCGGTCAGCGCCGGCGGGTTCGATGTCGGGAACCACGTCGACGAGAACCAGGCCGCGGGTCACCCCGGGGTGCAGCTCCCCCGCCAGCAGGATCGACGTCAGTCCCCCGAGCGATGCCCCGACCAGTATCGGATTGCCGGGCAGCCCGGCCAGCGCGGCGTCAACGTCGAGGGCGAAGCTGGTCAACCGGTAGTCGCCGGACTCCGACCAGTCAGATTCACCGTGCCCCCGGGCGTCAAGCGTGATGGCCTGCCAGCCTCGCTCCGCCACCGCCGAGGCCGTCCCACCCCAGGAGTAACGCGTCTGGCCGCCGCCGTGCAGGAAGACGACCGCGGCTCCCTCCCGCGGTCCGCGGCGATCGCCTCGCAATTGGATGCCGCCTGAACCGTCGAACGTGAACGGGGTCGGCCCGAGCGTCGTAGTCACCTTCGGATAGTGGCATGTCGCGATTTCGGCGAGGCGTCACATAGCCTGCGGGTCGACTGAGGAGCAAGCAATGGCCATAGGCATAAGCGAAGAACACCGTCAGCTGACCGACGTCGCCGCCGACCTGATGAAGCGCGCCGGCGACCGGCAGTCAGCCCGGGTCGCGCTCGAGAGCGAAACGGACGAGCTGCCTTCCTTCTGGCCGGATCTCAGTGGAGTCGGCTGGCTCGGCCTACATTTGCCAGAAGAGTACGGCGGCTCCGGAGCCGGCTTCGGCGAGCTCGTCGTCGTCGTCGAGGAGCTCGCCCGCCACCTCGCCGCCGGCCCGTTCCTGTCCTGCGTGATCGCGAGCTCCATCATCGCCGACACCGCCGGGTCAGACCTGAAGGCGCAGTGGCTGCCGGGGCTTGCCGACGGATCCGTGGTCGCCGGCATCGCGCTCGACAGCACCCTGGAGCTGCGCGATGGAAGGGCCTACGGCTCGGCGGAGACGGTGGTCGGCGGAGAGCTGGCGACGCTGTTGCTGCTGCCGCTCGGAGACGACGTCCTCGTACTGGAGGCCGGGTCAAGCGGCGTGACCGTCAGCCCGGCGAAGAACCTCGATCCGTCACGGCGCTCGGCGCGGGTGAGCGTCGACGCCGCCGAGGGACGGGTCATTGCCGGCGCGCGCGGCAGGCTGTCGGACGTCGCACGCCTGCTCTTCGCGGCGGATTCGGTGGGAGTGGCGCAGGCCTGCGCCGAGCTCGCGAGCGATTACGCCAATACCCGCACCCAGTTCGGAAGACTGATCGGGACGTTTCAGGCGGTGAAGCACCACTGCGCCAACATGGCGGTTGCGGCAGAACTCGCGACGGCCGCGGTCTGGGACGCGGCGCGGGCCGCCGACGCCTCCGAAGCCGGTGGCCCAGCCAATGAGGTGTTCACCTACGCGGCAGCCATTGCGGCAGCGTTGGCGCTTCCGGCCGCCGATCTGAACGCGCAGCTCAACACCCAGGTCCATGGCGGCATCGGCTTCACCTGGGAGCACGACGCCCACCTCTTCCTGCGCCGGGCCACTGCCACCGAAGCGCTCATCGACGCCGAAGCAGCGGCGGCCGACATCGTCACCCTCCATCAGAACGGCGCCCGGCTCACCCGTTCGGTCGACCTGCCACCCGAGGCCGAAGACATCCGCCGCGAGGTACGCGCCTTCGTCACGAGCGTTCAGAGCCTCGATGAGTCCGCTCGCCGATCCGCGCTCGTCGACGCCGGCTACGCGATGCCGGCGTGGCCCAAGCCATGGGGGCGCGACGCCAGCCCGGTCGAGCAGCTCGTCATCGAGGAGGAGTTCGGCGCCGCCGACATCACGCGGCCGAATTACAACATCACCGGCTGGGTCATCCTGACCCTCATCCAGCACGCCACAGCGGACCAGGTCGCCCGCTGGGTGCGTCCCGCGCTGGATCAGGAAGTCATCTGGTGCCAGCTGTTCAGCGAGCCCGAAGCCGGCTCCGACGCCGCCGGCATCAAGACCCGCGGCACGAAGGTCGAAGGCGGTTGGCTGCTCAATGGCCAGAAGGTGTGGACCAGCGGCGCCCATCACGCGGGTTTCGGCTTCGCGACGGTGCGCACGAACCCTGATGCGCCCAAACACCGGGGCATCACCACGATGGTGGTCGACATGGCCAATCCGGGCGTCACGGTCCGGCCGCTGCGCATGACCACGGGACAGTCCGACTTCAACGAGGTCTTCTTCGACGATGTCTTCATTCCGGACTCCGACGTCGTCGGTCCCATCGACGGCGGCTGGACGGTGGCCCGGGCGACGCTGGGCAACGAGAGCGTCAGCATCGGTAGCGGGCAAGGCGCCATGTCGCTGCCACTGCAGGTGATCCTGGACGCCTACCTCGCCCGGCCGGAGAAGCTGCAACGCAACGCCGCACGCATCGGACGCCACATCGCCCGCTCCGAGGCGAGTGATGCCCTCAATCTCCGCAGCGTGCACAGGGCCGTCTCGGGTGACGGGCCAGGACCCGAAGGCGCCATCACCAAGCTGCTGCTGACCGAAAACCTCACCGAGGCATCGGCCCTGATGGTCAACGTGAGCGGCGAAGCCGGCGCCTACCTCGACGGTTCAGCGATGATCAGCGGAACCCTCGCCCTGATGCACCGTGGAATGGCCATCGCCGGCGGGACGTCGGAGATCAAACGCAACCAGATCGGCGAACGCATCCTCGGCCTGCCACGCGACCCGCTGATCGCCTGAGACCGCCGCTCGGGATAATGGCGGGCATCCGCGCTCATCGTGCGCGCGATCCTTCAGGAGGGCACATGGCTGCTCCGACCACTGCACCGTCCGCAATACCGTCCCCAACACCCCCGGCGTTCACTCGCATGGAAGACGCGACGCCTGAACAGCTCGCTGTCGTCATCTCCGAGGCCCAGCACCATCTCAACGACAAGCTCGTCGACACGATGATCTCGCTGCTGACCACGCTGCGGGGGCCGACGCTGGGCTACGCCGTCGATCGCTACGAGCACTCACTGCAGACCGCGTCGCGGGCGCAGCGCGAAGGCGCCCGGGTCGACCTGGTCGTGGCCGCGCTGCTCCATGACGTGGGTGACACGATCGCCCCCGCAAACCACAGCGAGCTGGCGGGCGCGATCGTCGCCCCCTACCTGGATGAAGAGGCGACGTGGGTGGTCCGCCACCACGGCGTATTCCAGGGCTACCACTACTGGGACCGGATCGGCCTCGACCGCAACGCGCGCGAGATCTACCGCGACAGCCCTTATTTCGACGCCGCGGCGCACTTCTGCGGCGAGTGGGACCAGGAGGCGTTCGACCCCGCCTACGACACGCTGCCGCTGGACACGTTCGTGCCCCTGCTGAAGGAAGTCTTCACCCGTCCTGCTAACGGCTTCAAGGTCAACTAGGTCCCATGTCGCAGCTCGACAAGCGCATCTGCGTCATCACCGGCGGTGGCCGCGGCATCGGCCGCGCGCTCGCCTACCGGTTCGCCCGAGAAGGGTCCGTGGTGGTGGTCTCGTCACGGACCTCAACCGACCTCGTGGACGTTGTGGACACGATCACTCGGTCCGGCGGGACGGCCTCACTGGTGGTCGCGGACGCGACTGATCCGGTGGGAGCCCGAGCTCCCGTTGAGGAGGCGCAGGAGCGATACGGCGCCGTCGACATCCTGATCAACAACGTCGGGGGCACAGTCGGCCGCGGACATGATCCGCTGCATGTCGACCCCGCCGATGACGGCTTCGAACGGACCCTCATCCTGAATCTCACCTCGGCCTGGTGGACCACCTGCGCGGTGCTGCCCGGTATGCAGGAGCGATCGTGGGGACGCGTTATCAATATCGGGTCCGGCGCTGCGAAGGGCACCGGAGGCAGCGTGGCCTACACCGCGGCCAAGCACGGGCTGGTGGGACTTACCAAACAGCTCGCGCTGCGGGTCGGTGAGTCCGGCATCACCGTCAACTGCCTGTGCCCCGGCTGGACCAACACCTCCCTCATCGACTGGGAAGCCATCGCTCGAAGGCGCGGGGTGACAGCCGAGGCGGCCGAGCGGGAGGCCTCCAGCGAGAACGCCCAGAAGCGCATCCTCGAGCCGGGCGAGCTGGCGGGCATGGCAGTCCTGCTCGCCTCCGGCGACGGAGCCGGCATCACCGGTCAAGTGATCAGCGTCGATGGCGGATACCGGCTGTGAAACCCCGCCAGGCGTGAGGTTCGGTCGCACATGAGCATCCTCGGACTGGACCACGTAGCGATCACGGTCGACGACGTGGCGGTCACGGTTTCCTGGTACGAGCGGGTACTGGGCGCCACACCGCTGCACTTCGACCTCTGGCTCAGCGGGCAGATCCCCGTCGCCCTGCTGCAGCTGGGCAGTTCCCGGCTGTCGGTGCATCCGAATTCAAAACCGGCCTCCCCCTACGCGCAGCGGCCCACTCCCGGCTCAGCGGATCTGTGCTTCCGCTGGGACGGGCCGATCTCCGGCGCGATCGCCGAGCTGCAGCGTCACGAAGTCGCTGTGATCGAAGGTCCGGTGCCCCGGCCGGCTGCCGACGGTGAGCGCGGGGTCTCGGTGTACTTCCGAGACCCCGACGGCAACCTGCTGGAGCTGCTGTCGACGGCGTGAGCGCAGTCCGGCACCGCTGCCCGACAGTCCCTCACAAATAGTGCACATCTAGCAACCATCACCCGGTTGAGCGATCGTTGTTTTTCTGCGCTGCTCCGATTCGTCATGTGAAGAGCGTGTAACCGACCGTGCATTTGCGCGCTGTCCACAACCGCCGGAAGGGCAGCCACCACGAGATGCTGACAGGAATTCGCCGGATCATTGACCGGCAGGAAGAAGGCTTCACCCTCATCGAACTTCTGGTCGTCATGATCATCATCGGTATTCTCGCGGCTATCGCCATTCCGGTGTTCCTCAACCAGCGCAACAGCGGCTATGACGCCAGCACAAAGTCGGATGTGAAGAATGGGTCGACCGCTGAAGAGACCTACTTCACCGACAACAACACATACACAACGAACGCCGGCGGCACCGCAGGATCCAGCACCGGCAACCTGTCAGGCTGGACGAAATCCACGAACACCACCGGCGTGAGCTTCGCCCTTGTCGGCACGACCGGCTACAAGATCGTGGGAACCTCCAAGTCCGGTAAGACCTTTTGCTTCAACAGCACGGCCTCGGGTGCCGGTGTGATCGCGGGCAGCAGCTGCTGAGCCACTGGTGAGCCAGTGGCACGTCCCGGCTCTCCCCGATGGGCCCGCTGCCGGATGAAAGTCCGGTGATCGGCCCCCGAAGCCGGCGTAGATATTCGGGCGGGTTGGCCGAATATCCCGCATTCCCCCTCCGTCTGTGTTTAGGGTCCCGCGACGGCGCTTTTCGAGTGCAACCTGCCTCGCGTCGTCGGCAAGTGAATAGCGCAATGGCTCTTCACTCACGCTTTGTGACCGCACGCCAGGGAGGTCGGGCTCGATGTACAAATGGATCACACGAGGATTGGTAATCGGCGGGATGGCGGCAGCCCCGCTGCTTGCCGCAGTACCAGCCGCGCAGGCCGCTCCGTCCGTTGAATACGTCTCGCCGGGTGGTGGTTCTGCCCATCACAACACGTCGTGCCGGGATGCCGGGTTCAGCTCGATCCAGGCCGCAGTGAACGCCGCCGCCGTGCACGCTGACGTTGTCGTGTGCCCCGGTGTCTACAAACAGAGTGTGACGATCCCCAAGTCGCTGACCCTGATCGGCGCCCGCGGAGCGGTCATCAATGCCGCCGGTCAGCCGTACGGGGTGGGCATGACGGCCGACTTCGTCACGGTGACGGGACTAACCGTTGAAAACGCGAAGGGCACCGGAGCCCAGGACCCCAACGACGGCATCATCACCGCCGGCTTCGGGCCCAAGGGACCCGTCCCCGGCAATCACGAGACGATCGTCGGAAACCTGGTACTGAACAACGCGGGCAACGGCATCGACCTGAACTCCACGACCGGCTCGGTCGCGCTCAGGAACATCTCGATCAAGAATGGCGTGGGAATCAACGTCTCCGACGACCTGGGCAAGCCTGCCAGCCACAACCTGATCTTCAACAACTACGCCAGCGGTAACCCCGGCGGCTGCGGGATCGTGCTGGCCGACCACACCGGCGCCGGGATCTTCTCCAACTGGGTCAACGGCAATACCGCCAACGACAACGGACTGGGAACGCCGTCGGCACCGGCCGCCTCGTCCGGAAGCGGCATCATCCTCGCCGGAGCCGCTGGTGGTGTGCACGACAACGCGATCACGCGCAACTTCTTCTTCGGCAACGGTCACGCCGGAGTCGCGCTGCATGCGCACGCTCCTAATCTGAACTTCTCGGGCAACAAGATCCTGTGGAACTGGATCGGTACGAACAACGTGCGAACCGACTACAAGGACCTGAAGACCACGGGCGTCTACCTGGGCGACGTCAGCCCGCTGACGATCACCGTGGCCGGCAACCTGATCCACAACAACTTCTACGGGATCTTCAAGGCCGGGCCGGTGACCGTGGCCGGGGTCAACACCAACCTCTTCCTCGCGGTCAACACCCACGTGGGCAGCACCCCGACCTACGGTGGCTGAGTAGCGGCTGAGTAAATCGAGCAACGGCCTCGGGCGGCGGGAGATCCCGCCCCCGGGGCCGTTGTGCTGTTCGGCGCCGGACAGACACGAAAGTCGGGGCGGCGCGCCTCCAAAGAGACCGAATGGTCGCCTCGGGTCTCGAATTGGACTTAGTTTGCCCTGAAGGATCTTCGATCAGAGCGAGACCCCTAGGTAGCTGGTGACAGAGAACTACATCCCAACGCTCGTCCTAATCGCGGGGGCGGCCGTGCTCGCGCCGCTGGTTGCCGACCGGACGCGTGGGCTGCGCATCCCCTCAGTCGTGATCGAGCTCGTCTTCGGCATCATCATCGGGCCGGACGTCCTGAAGTGGGCGCATGCCACCGACGTCACCGACGCGCTGGCGAACATGGGGCTCACGTTCCTGATGTTCCTGGCCGGTTTCGAACTGGATCTGCAGCGGATCGTCGGGCGTCCGCTCAGCCGCGCCGCGCTCGGTTGGCTGATGTCGCTGGGCCTGGCGCTCGCATTCGCATTCGCTCTCGTCTCGACGGGGTTCGCGCTCGACACGCTGATCGTGGGGCTTGCGCTGACCACGACGGCTCTCGGCACGCTGCTGCCCATGCTCAACGATTCGGGCGCTCTTCCGACCCCCTTCGGGGCCCTCGTGCTCGGGGTGGGCACCGTCGGCGAGTTCGGACCTGTGGTGCTCGTAGCGGTCCTGCTCACCGGCAACAACCCCGGTGCCAGCATCGCGCTGCTCACGGCTTTCGTCGCGATCGCCACCATCACGGCGCTGCTCGCCACCCGAGCGCATCCGCCCCAGGTGATCGCGCTGCTCCGGCGACACATGCACTCCAGCACCCAACTGCCGGTGCGTGTCTCGGTCTTCCTGGTGCTGGTCCTCGTCTATCTGGCCTCTGAACTGGGGCTCGACGTCCTGCTGGGCGCCTTCTCCGCCGGAATCGTCGTCAGCGTCTTCGTGCAAGGAACCGATCGGCGCGCCATCGCGAGCAAGCTCGACGCCATCGGATTCGGCTTCTTGATCCCGATCTTCTTCATTGTCAGCGGCACCCGCTTCGACCTGAACGCACTACTGGACAAGCCGGCCACCGTCCTGCGACTGCTGCTGTTTCTGCTCATGCTGCTCGTGGTGCGAGGACTGCCCGCGCTGCTGCTCTACACCCGGGACATCAATTTTCGAGAACGCATCTCGCTGGCATTCTTCTCTGCCACTGGCCTGCCGCTGATCGTCGTGATCACCACCATCGGCACCTCCGAAGGCAAAATGCGCCCCGAAAACGCGGCGGCTCTCGTCGGCGCCGGCGTCGTGTCCGTGCTGCTCTTCCCGATGTCCGGATTCCGGTTGCTACGCCGGTCGGATGCCACCACATCCGCACTCACCAAAACCAGCGAGGACGCTGAATGACGGAAGGGAGGGAGCCCCGGCTTTCCCTTTCTCCGGCCATCCGCCGCGTGCGACTCGCGGAGTTTCGCCGCGATTCACTGTGGCTGGGACCCGCCGTGGCCGCGCTGGCCGCCTGGGCGTTAGCCGACATCCTGTCCAAACACTCGCCATCTTTTGTTAGTAGCGACCACTTTTTCTCCACCAACATTGACGACGCGCGCTCACTGCTGGGCACCATCGCCGCGTCGATCCTGACGTTTACGGGCGTCGTCTTCTCGATCACACTGGTCGCCCTTCAGACCGCGAGTTCCCAGTACTCGCCGCGGGTGCTGCGCAGCTTTGTCCGCCGGCCCATCACGAAGATCGCGCTCTCCAGCTTCATCGCCACTTTCGTGTACTCGTTGGTGGTCTTGTCCAAGCTCGGCACCTTGCACCACGGGGACGAGTCGGTGCCGGCCGCCGCGGTGGGCTTCTCGTTTCTGATGGTGCTGGCCAGCGTCTTCGTCTTCGTGGTCTTTGTGCACGCGACCGTGCGCTCCATGCGGGTCACCTACGTCATCGAAGCCGTCACCCGGGAGACCATCCATTCGCTGGCGGCGATCCGCGCTGAATCCGGGTGGCAGAGTGCGAGCGACGAAGCCTCCCTGGCGGGCGCACCTGAGCCTGTCATCTTCACTGGTCGGGGCGCGGTGCTGGACGGCATCGATGTGGCCGGACTCGTGCGCCTCGCCGCCAGCCGCGACGCGACCATCGTGTTGCGGGTCGAGGTCGGCACCTTCATCGCGCGCGGCACCCACCTCGCCGACGTCTATGGACGGGCTCAATCCGCGACGTTGCCGTCCGCTGCTGAGATTGCCAGGCATGTTGACCTCGAGCCGGTGCGCACGCTCTACCAGGACGCCCGCTACGGCGTCCGGCAACTCGTCGACATCGCGATCCGGGCACTGTCGCCGGCCATCAACGACCCGACGACGGCAGTGCAGGTGCTCGACCGTCTCAACGACATCCTTCGCCTTGCCGCCGAGCACGAAGACCCGGCTGGCCATCACTGCGACAGCGGGGGGACGCTCCGGCTGGTCCACCCCGTCGCAAGTTGGACGCGGTTGGCGGATCTGGCATTCACCGAGATCATCCGGTATGGCTTCGACTCCCCGCAGATCTCGCGCAAGCTCATGTCGATCTTCACCGACCTCGAGCAAATGCTGGACGGAGGACGGCGCGCGGTAGTCGTGTTTCACCTCGGCGTACTCGAACGGGCAGTCAGTCGGCACGCCGAGGACCCGGCGACCAGCGAACGCGCGCTGCTACCTGATGCGCTGGGCATGGGTTGAGCCGGACCGCCGCCAGGAGCAGCCGCGTGATGACGAAGGTGGCGAAGGTGGTCACGCTGACCATGGGCCTGTTGGTCGTCGGCTGCGCGGGGTCGGCCACACCGACTCCTTCCGCCGGTACGCCCAAGGGCGGGTCAGCTGCCTCGTCAGCCGCCACCGGTTCAGGAGTGGGGTTTACCGGAGCGTGGCCGACGTATCACGCCGACCCGGCGGGCACCGGTGCCGTATCCGCTGCGGCGTCGTCAGGTCAGGCCGCGAAGGCGTGGACCGCCGATCTCTCCGGAGTCGTGCATGGCCAGCCGGTGGTTGCTGACGGACGCGTCTTCGCGGCGACGGAGAACAACCGCGTCGTGGCACTGGACCCGGGCGACGGCCGGGTCCTCTGGTCGGCCTCGCTAGGTGACCCGCTCACCGACGTCGATGCGGTCGCCGGCTGCGGCAACATCGACCCGCTCGGCATCACCAGCACACCTGTCGTGGATACGCGCAGTCACGTTGTCTACGTCGTCGGCGAGGTGAAGGACAACGACGCCGGCGGCGTACATCATCAATTGGAAGGCCTCGACACGACCACCGGAAAGGTCGTCGTCTCGGAAAATGTCGACCCTTCGCTGCCGGCCGGCGAACGTGCCGTGAACCTGCTCCAGCGCACCTCGCTCGCGCTCGCCAACGGGCGGGTTTATATCGGCTACGGCGGCAACATCGGCGATTGCGGCCACTACCACGGCTGGCTCGTCGGAGTTGACGAGACCGGGCCTGCGCACATGGTCACGTTCGAGGTCGCCTCCGACGGCGAAGGCGGAGCCATCTGGGAGTCCGGCGGTGCACCTGCCGTCGACAGTGCAGGCGACGTCTATGTCACGACCGGCAATGCAAACCCCGATCCGCCGCAGGGCGGGCCGGACCCGAAGGCGTACACCGAAAGCGTGGTCAAGCTGACCCCGGAGCTCAAGCCGCTCGCATCGTTCAAAGACCGGGTCGCCGGCGGCGATGAGGATCTCTCCACCGGCAACCCGGTGCTCCTTTCCGGTGGGCGGCTGTTCGCCGTCGGCAAGACCGACATCGGCTTCGTCCTGCGGCAAAGCGACCTCACCCAGATCTCCGCCATCAGCGGTGTGTGCGGCAGCGACCCTGACGGCGGCCCGGCGTACGACAGGGCAACCGATCGGATCTTCGTGCCGTGCCGCAACGGCGGCATCCAGGAAGTCGATCTCGCTACCCACTCGCTCGGCCCAAAGCTGCCAGGATCCAACAGCGGACCGATCCTCATCGGCAGCCGGCTCTGGGCCGCGCAGTACCCGCAGGGCACGCTCACGCAATACGACGCGGCCACCGGCGCCACCCTGCAGACGGCTCAGGTCGGTACTGAGGTCGCCAACTTCACGTCGCCGAGCAGCGGTCTCGGACTTATCCTGGTCGCCACCAACTCGGGCGTCACCGCCTACCGCTGACCGCCGGCTCGTGGCAACGTCCTTCGCAGCGCCTCGCCGGCCCGCTCTCCGGTCGCTATCGGGTCGTGCTCGCGCAATGCCGACGAGAACACCTCGATGCCGCGGGGCGCCGCCGCGCCAATCTCCTCAAGCACCCCGACAAGAGCCGCCAGGTCAAAGTCGCCCTCGCCCGGCAGCCGCCGAAAGTCCATCGAGTCGACCATGAGGTCCCTGGACTCCGGTTGGCGGGCCGCGTCGTTCAGCTGGATCCCGGTCAGCAGGTCACCCGAGACCGAACGCAGCGCCTCGAAATCAGGCACTCCACGGAAGAAGTGCCAGGAGTCCAGCATGACCCCACCGTTGGGGCGATCAGCCATTCGGACGATCTGCTCCGCGGTGCCCACGTCGCCGATGCGCGACCAGGGCAGAAATTCCAGCTGGACCAGCAGACCGTGATCGGCGGCCCGGTCGCACAGTCCGGCGAATGCCTGCGCGGCGTCCTCGATCGACCACGAGCCGCCCATGATGTCGCAGGCGTTCAGGGAGCGGCCTCCCACCGCATCCGCCAGTGCCAGGAAGTCGTCCACCTTCGGCTGCATCACACCCATCGGATCGTTGGCCGGTGGCACGTCGATGTCGGCCCCCGGCAGCCACGACCACACCGGATCCAGCTCGGCAACCTCGATCCCGTAGTGGGCGAACATGGCGCGGATGTCGGCGTCGCTGTGACCGTCAGCCCTGGCACGTTCGACGTCGCGGGCCCATAGCGACAAGCCGTCGAACCCGCCCGCAGCCGCCGCTCGCAGTCGCTGTTCAAGGGGCGCATCAAAGGGCAGGGTTCCCGAACACAGCACCAGGCTGTGCGCGTCGAGGCTCATGCCGGTCATCCTGGCACTCGGGCTCTGTTAGTTTCGCCTCCGGTTCGCGCTGTGGAAGGGCAGGTCATGAACTACGAGGAATTCCACGCTCAGGAGGTGCCGCGGCTGCTGGCCGCCGGGCAGGGAGTAGCCGGTGCCCAGGCGGTCGGCGAGGGGCGCAGTCTGACCCTGCGCTGCACCGGGGTCGGCGCCTACACCTACCGCTCGACCGGCGGCGACTTGGCGGTCAGCCGGGAGGATCAGGGCGAGTCCGCGGACGTGGAGGTGGAACTGAACCCGGACGCCTTCGACGATCTGCTGACGGAAGCGTGGTCGGTCTTCGGGCTGCTGTATGCCGACCGGGTCACCATCCGGCGCGGTGACTTCAATGCCTTCGCCCGGTGGGAGGCGCCTTTGCAGGCGCTGTGGTTCGGGCGGCCCATCTACGGGCCGGACACGGTTGCCGGACTGGAGGGACTCGATATCACCCGCACGTTCACGCTCGACGATGACGACGAGGAGCTGCGGCGGTTCCTGACGACCGCGGGATTCCTGGTGCTGCGCGGTGTCTTTCGGCCGGAGGAGATCGCCCGGCTCAACGCCGCCGTGGCCGAGCAGCTCGCGAACGGCGCCCCGGGCGACGGGGTGTCGTGGTGGGCCCAGCAGTCCGACGGGCGCGAGGTGTGCTGCCGGCTGACCTACCTGGCGCAACGCTCCCCCGCCATCGCCGCGCTCGCCGCCGACCCCCGGATGGCGCGGATCGCCGCCATCGCCGATCCAGAGCTGCTGGTCTGCACCGACCGCCTTGATGGCATGAGCGTCGTCATCAAAAACCCCGACATCGTTGCCGGTCTGTCCGACTTGCCGTGGCACCGTGACTGCGGCGTAGGCGGGCACAGCGTGCTGTGTCCCGGGCTCAATGTCGGCATCCAGCTCGATCGGGCTGACGCTGCCAACGGCCAGCTCCACTTCCTCGCCGGCTCCCACCACCATGCAGCCCAGCAAGTGTTGCCCACCATCGACAAGCTGCCAGCACTGGCGGTCGACACCGAACCGGGAGACGTCACGGTGCATTTCAGCCACGTGCTGCATGCCGCGCCACCGCCTTCGTCTCCAACCGCCGGCCGGAAGGCGCTGTACGTCGGATTCCATCTCCCCAAGGCGTTTGCCGTCGTGGGCGAAGGCGAGGCGTACAACGACGTGCTCGTCAAACGAGACGCCGGCCGGGTCAAGTCCCCTGACGAAGTGATGGCCGGCTGATTCGTGGTGACGGCAGAAAAGCAGGACCTACTGGCCGATGTACGCGTCGTCGATCTGACGGATGCCTACGGCGCCTACGCGTCACGGATCCTCGGAGACCTCGGCGCCGAAGTCGTGCGGATCGAACCGACCGACGGCGGAGTAGCGCGCTCGCGAGCACCCAGAGCCGCCGACGGCACGAGCTTGCACTACCTGCACCGCAATGTCGGAAAGCTCGTGCTGGCAGCCGACGATCCGGCAATCGTCGATGGACTGCTGGCCGGGGCCGACATCGTCTTCTGTTCCGAAGAAGGGGCATCCGAAACCGCCCGCGAGCTCGCCGCGCGCCATCCCCACCTTCTCGTGGTCTGGCTGACCCCGTTCGGCATCAGCGGTCCCACGGCTTCCTGGAAGGCGACTGAGCTGGTCGCCCAGTCGCTTGCCGGGGTGGTCTATCGGTCGGGGGTGGCCGAGCTGCCGCCCGTTTCGGCACCGGGTTCCTACTGCGAGGACGTCGGAAGCGCGGTGGCTGCACTGGCCGCGCTGCTCGGTCTGCACCACGTTCGTACCGGCGGCCAGGGCGTGGTGATCGATGTGTCGTCGATCCTCGCGCTGGCCCATTGCACTGACATGTCGCTACCGCTCTGGAGCCTGCTGAGAGGTGAATATCCGCGCGCGGGCGCCGGTCTCTACCCGCTGTTCGAATGCACCGACGGACTTGCTCGGCTCGTCTTGCCGATGTCGCCCGTTGAGTGGCGCAGCCTCATCGTGTGGATGGGCTCGCCACCGGAATGGACCGGAGGCGCCTGGGAGAAGGCGATGCTCGGTCCGGACGAACGGGCCCAGATCATGGCGCGCCTTCCGGAACGATTTGCCGGCGGCACGCGCGCCGAACTTGCGGCGGCAGGCGATCTCGCCGGGGTGAAGGTGACTCCCGTCTTGACGCCCGCGGAAGTCCTCAGCAACGAGCACGTGTTAGGACGGGCCACGTTCGCTGAGATCAGGGTCGGAGACGCCGGAACGCCGGGTGTGCTGCCCACTGGCCTCTTCGGCGTCGACGGTCATCGCGTGCCGACGGTGACCGCCCCACGCACCCCCGCGGCGGCACCTCGCTGGGATCCGCGGCCCATCCCAGCCGCCGGGCACCGATCGGCCGGGCACCGACCGAAAGCCCTTCCACTGCAGGGAATCCGGGTGCTCGAAGTCGGCAGCGGAGTTGCCGCGCCTGAAGCGGCACGGGTCCTCAGTGAATGGGGCGCTGACGTCATCAAGGTGGAGAGCCGTCGCCGGCCTGACTTTCAGCGCATGGTGATGGGCGGCGAGATGAACCCCGCCTTTGCGAGCCCGAGCCGCAACAAGCGAGGCTTGGCCGCCGACCTCTCCCAGCCGGCGGGCCAAGAGCTCGTACGCCGGCTGCTCCCGCACATCGACATCGTGGTGGAGAACAACGCCACCGGCGTCATGGACCGGCTCGGCCTCGGCTGGGAGAGCGCTTCGGCAATCAATCCGCGACTGATCATGGTGGGCACGCAGCTCTACGGCGACCGCGGCCCGTGGGCGGCCAAGAAGGGATACGGACCGAGCGCGCGGGCCATCGGAGGCCTGACCTGGCTGTGGGCGCACGGTCCGGATTCACCACGCGGGGTGATGACGATTCACCCCGATCACCTCGCCGGTCGGCTGGTCGCCCTGGGCGCGCTAGCCGGTCTGCGCGCGCGGGATCGGACCGGGCACGGCTACCGGCTCGACCTCGCCCAGTTCGAGGCCGTGTCCGCACTCCTCGGCGATCTGCTGCTGGGAGAGAGCCTGCAGCCCGGCTTCGCCCAACCAGTTGGAAATCGGTCGGACGAGCATGCTCCGTGGAATCTTTTTCGCTGCAGGGACGATGCCGCAGGATGCGAGCGTTGGTTGGCCGTTTGCATACCGGATGACAGCACCTGGTCCGGCTTTCTGGACGTCGCGCCGGCGGCGTTCGACCGACCGGAATGGCGCACGGAGGCGGGACGCTTGGGTGCGGCCGAGCAGCTCGACGCCGCCGTCGGCGAATGGCTTCGCGGGAAAGACAGCGCCGGCCTGGAGGCTCGGCTGCAAGCAGCACACGTGCCGGCGGGTGAGGCACTCTTCCCTCGGACCCAGGCCGAGCATCTGCACTTCGTCGGCCGCGGCTATCCGGTGCCCGTCGAGCAGCCCGGCTCGGGTCCGCTGCTCTTCGAAGGACCGGCCTTCATCGCCGCCGGCCTCGGCACCCCCCGCTGCGAACCCGCACCGCTCCTCGGTCAACACACGGCGGAGATCTGCCGCGAGCTGCTCGGCCTCAGCGATGAAGAGATCGCGCAACTCGTCGAAACCGGCGCCATCGACGCCCTCCCGACGGTGGGAGTCAGTCAGGGCTGACCGTGGTGAGGCAGAACGGGTGCCCCGCCGGATCGATGAGGACACGCCACAGGTCCGGGCGAGGCTGATGCTCGGCTTCGCTGGCCCCGAGCGCCAGCGCGCTCGCGACGGCCCTCGAGAGATCCGTGACGCTGATATCCAGGTGCATCTGCTGGAGCTGACCTGCCTGCGGCCAGGTCGGGGCGACATAGTCGGCGACCCGCATCATCGTGACGAAGCTGGTGCCATCCGACAGCGCGATGAGGCTCGCGTCAGGGAGCTCGAAGGCCCGTTGCATCCCCAGCAGGGCGCCGTAGAAGTCAGCGAGCACCGCCGGATCGGGACAATCCAGGGAGATCGAAGCGAGCTTTCCCACCGGACCCGGATCCGACGTCATCAGATCGCCTCCCGGGCGACGTCGTGGCGCTTGATGTAGTCGCTGTAGCGGTCGGCGAGGGCATCGCCGTCGAGCCCAAGCTCCTCCAAGTTGTAGGAGTGCCTGCCGAACTGCCCCTTCGGGTGAGCTTCCACGTAGCCGGTGATGGCGGCGGCAGTCTGGTCGGTGAGTTCGAGGTTCGCGCCCGTGTAGATGGTCCGCACCGCGCCGATCGGGTCGGTGACCAACTGGGAATACGGCACGTCGACGAAGCGGTGATCCGGGCGGCGCGCGCGGAAGTCCTCCGGGCGTTCGAGGCAGGCTGCCAGCACATCACCTGCCCAGTGTCGAGCGATGTAGGAGCGCTGGTCGACGTCGGTGAAGGGCTTGCTCAGCGTGCGAATAAGGCTGCAGCTGGAGGCGGCCACGACGACCGGATCCCGGTGCAGCTGCACGAAGGTGGCATCCGGATAGACGTCGCTGAGGGCATCGAGAGCCGTCGAATGATGTGGCGATTTCAACGTCCACCGGCCCCGAACGCCCTGCGACTGAAGGATTTGCAGCACGAGCTTGTGGTGTTCGTACGCCGAATGCTGATCCACCGCCAGCAGCCATTCGCCGTAGCTCGGCGCGTTGGCCAAGGTCTCCCACATCAGGCTCTTGAAGTCCTGCGCCATCACCGTGATGCACTCGGTGGGGCCGTCTGCCTCCTCATGATGGACCGTGGCCATGTCGGGGTTCATCTGCTCGGCCAGCTCGCCGGCGGCCCGGGCAGCGTCGACGCGCGGTCCCGACTTCCAGGTGTCAGGAGTGGGCGGGGGCACGTTGTCGGCGGCCTCCCAGTTCAGCAGCGAGCGGCTGTTCGGATCCTGGTCCAGCAGGTAGCTCAGCAGCGTCGTGCCCGCCCGGAAGAGGCCCACGACGATCAGGGGCGCTTCGATACGCTCGTCACGTACTTCTGGATGCGTGTTGGCCCAATTGATCACCTTCAGCCGGCGCCGGAGGTTTTCGGTGACGTACGCACCGACCGCCAGCTCGCCGATCTCATTCAGCCCGGCCTCGGTGGCGGCCGAATTCACGTAGGCCTCGAGCCCCGGGCGAAAGTCGTCCGGGCCGAAATCGTCGAGACCGGTGTCTGCGACTGCCTGTTCGATCAGCTGCTGCGGGTCGAGCACGGTCACGGGCGGGTCCCCCATTCGAACCGGTGTTCTCGGGCTCGCAGAGCATAGAGCCCACCGGTTCGGATCCCGCTACGGGGTCCCGGGCCCAACTGCCGCCGGAAGTCACCTGCCTGCTTGACTGAAGGCCACGCTGGAGGAGGCGACAGGTGGAGTACGTGAGCACGCTTGAGCGGGTCATTGAGGAAGTGGTCGCCCCTGCGGCCGCTGATGTCGACCGGTCGGGCGCCTTTCCGCGCCGGCAGATCGACGCGCTGGCGCAGGCCGGGCTACTGGCCCTGACCGTCCCGGCTGAGCTCGGCGGGGGTGGCCTCGGGCTGCGGGCGGCCGCGGACGTGATCCGCGCGCTGGGGGCCGCCTGCGGCTCGACGGCCATGGTGGCAACCATGCATTACAGCGCGACTGCAGCGCTGATCGCGGCCGAACGCAACGGGGTGCTCGCCGAGATTGCCGCCGGGCGCCATCTGAGCACGCTGGCCTTCTCCGAGACCGGCTCACGTAGCCACTTCTGGGCGCCGGTGAGCACCGCGATCGCCGAGGCCGACGAGGTGCGCCTGGACGCTCACAAGAGCTGGGTGACCTCGGCCGGCGAGGCCGACAGCTACATCTGGTCCAGCCAGCCCCTGTCAGACACCGCCGCGGGGCCCATGACGCTCTGGTATGTCCCGTCGTCAAGTGCGGGGCTCAGTGAACCGGCACCTTTTGACGGACTTGGTCTGCGTGGCAATGCCTCTTCGCCCATCACCGCAGACGGCGTGCAGGTGCCGCGGGCATCGCTGCTGGGAGCCGACGGCGGTGGCCTGGATCTGGCGTTGACGGCCGTCCTGCCGGTCTTTCTCATCCTGAACGCTGCTGCCAGCGTGGGCCTGATGGGCTCCGTCGTCGAGGAGACCGTCGAGCATCTGCAAAAGAGCCAGCTCCAGCATCTGGGCCAGTCGCTGGCCCAGCAGGTCGTGCCGCGCGGCCAGCTCGCCCGGCTGCGCATCACCTACGACCAGAGCCGGGCGCTGCTGGACGACACCTTGGCGGCCGTCGAACAGGGCCGGGCGGACGCCCAGTTGCTGGTGCTGGAGATGAAGGCAGCGGCGGGTGAGGCTGCTGCCGACGCGGCCGACCTCGCACTGCGGATCTGCGGTGGCTCAGCCTTTCGGAAGGAGTCGGGCATCGAGCGACGCTTCCGCGACTCTCGTGCCGCCCGGGTGATGGCACCGACCTCCGAGGCGCTGCAGGACTTCGTGGGACGTGCCCTGTGCGGACTCCCGCTGCTCGACGGGCCGGCCTGACGTGGCACCGAAGGGTGAGTCGATCCTGCTCGGCGCGGTCGCCTACGACCCCAAGGTCGTCACCATCTGGGACGGCTTCCGGGTGTGGTTATGCGCGCAAGACCTGGAGATGGATTACGTCCTCTATTCCAACTACGAACGTCAGGTCGAGGACCTGATCGAAGGTCGGCTAGACGTGGCCTGGAATTCCCCGCTCGCCTGGGTGCGCACCCGTCTGCTCGCCGCCGCGCGCGGCGCCCGGATCGAGGCCGTGGCGATGCGCGACACCGACCGTGACCTGACCTCGGTCGTTGTCGTCCGGCAGGATTCGCCGTTGCAGTCGCTGGCCGACCTGACCGGACGGCAGATCGCCACCGGCGCCATCGACTCACCGCAATCGACCCTGATCCCGCTGGAATTCCTGCGTGCGGCGGGGCTGACGAACCCAAAGATCGAGCGCTTCGACGTCGGGGTGGGACTGCACGGCGACCACATCGGCGGCGAGCGCGATGCCGCCCGGGCGCTGCTCGCGGGTGAGGTCGATGCGGCGTGCCTCATCGATTCCAACGTGCTGCTCTTCGCCCGCGACGGCACGCTGCCCGGCGGCGCCGTCAAAATCATCGGCCAGACGCCGCCCTATGACCACTGCAACATGACGGCCGGTCCGCATGCCGACCCCGCCGGACTCAAACGCTTCACCGATCTGCTGTTCTCGATGTCCTACGCCGATAGCGCCGTCCGTCCGCTGCTCGACCTCGAAGGCCTCAAACAATGGCTGCCGGGGCGTACATCGGGCTATGCCCAGCTTGAGCGCGCCGTCGAGCAGACCTGCTTCTACGACGCGCAAGGCCAGCTCGGTGCCGGCGACTACCGACCTTGATGGGCTCGGCTTGGATGAGGGCGGCCACCTGCTGCTCGATCATGCGCTGGCGAACCTGGAGGTTGGTGACCGGCTGACCGTGGGTGGCCGACATCCCATGCTCGGCATGCATCTTGCCGTGTGGTGCCGGGCGAACGGCCATCAGTTCCAGAGTTCGGACGGAGCGGGTCTCCCGGTCGTCGTCAAGGGAAGTGCCGACGGTGACCGCTGGCGGCACGCCGTTCGCGCCGGACAGGCGCGGCAGCCACCTGAGGCCCATGCTGATCCGCGGTGGGGGCTGGCCGCCCGGGGTGCGCTCGTGGAGGCCGGCGGCCCGGCCCTGAACGCCGATCTGGTGGACCGCGACTGGCTCTGGGCAGATATCGCCCCGCGGCTCTACGCGAGCGCGGCAGCGTCTCAATGGGACCCTGCCAGGGCTGCCGAGTGGGACGCCGCCAGTGCGTCCGGTGCCGCCGCCTTGCCTCCGGAGATCGAGGCATCGGTGGTGCAGGTGATGACGTATCTGATCGAGAACGAGCACGCAGCCCTGCTGGTGCCGGCCGGCCTACTGGCCCGCATCCACCCGCACTTTCGGGAAGTGATGCAGCTGCTCGCGATCCAGGCCGCCGACGAGGCCCGTCACATCGAGGTCTTCACCCGGCGGGCCCTGCTGCACGAAGCCACGCTCGGCGTCTCCGGAGCCGGTGGCCGGGCCTCCCTGCAGACGCTGCTCGACGAACCGGATTTCACCCTCGCGTCCTTCCTGCTCTCCGTCCTCGGCGAGGGGACGTTTCTTGATCTGCTCCGCTTTCTGAATACGCACGCGCCGGACCCCGTGACGGCCTCGATCACCAAGCTGGTCCTGCAGGACGAGAGCCGACACGTGGCCTTCGGGGTCGCCCATACCGCCCACGGCGTCACCACCGATCCGGCGTTGCTGGGCCGGTTACGCGGGGCCGTCGAACGTCGGCACTCAGCGTTGCTGGACACCGCAGGTTTGAACAACCGCGTGCACGACGCACTCGTCGTATTGGCAGCCGGATCCTGGGATCCGGAGGCCCTGCGCAGCGGCTGGCACGCGGTGCAGCGACTGCAAATAGACATGGACGAAGGGCGTCAGCGTCGCCTGGTGCATATCGGGTTTCCCGCCGGGGAGGCTGCTGCCATCTCCGCGCTGCACACGCGCAACTTCATGTGAGGCGCAATCTCACGTCAGGTCACGTCACCACGTAGTCGGCGGGCTCGACGGAGCGGGTCCAGCCCCAGTACCGATCCAGCGCCCAGGGCGAGAGCGTGTAAACCTTGCCCGCCGGACCCTTGTAATGGCTGTGTGCGATGGACGGGTGAGCCCACACCAGCTGGCTGATCTCCCGCTGGTAGCGCTCGGCGTATTCGGCGTGCGCGTCCTCGGTGACCTCGATGGCACGTGCTCCCGAGGACAGGACGCGATGCATGGCGTCGATCGCGTAATGCATCTGGAATTCGGAGTGGTAGAAGAGGCCGGCACCCGCCGCCAGGTTGGTACCCGGCCCGTACATGCAGAAGAGATTCGGGAAGTGGTGGATGGTGATGCCGAGATAGGCGGTCGGCTCATCGCCCCAAAGGTCGCGCAGTGATACGCCGTCGCGGCCGGTGAGTTCGATGGTGGCCAGGAAATCGCTGTGCCGAAAGCCGGTGGCGTAGCAGATGGTGTCGACGGGGTGCGTGACGCCGTCGACGGTGACGACCCCCTCGGGCACGATCCGCTCGATGCCGGTGCGGACCAGCTCGACATTGGGCTTGGCCAAGCACCGCAGCCACGAGCCGTTGTCCTGCAACACCCGCTTGCCCATCGGCGGGTAATCAGGCGTCGATTTCTCGATGAGGTCCGGACGCTCGGCGAGCACCGAACGCATCCATGCGCTCAGCATCGCACCACGTTGCGAGCTGACCGGGTTGACTCCATGGCCTTCGGGGTCTTCGTAGTCCGGGTCGACCCGGTACTGCTCCATCCCACTGGCGACGCCCGGGAAGGTCATCAGGAAGCGAAACCACCTGCCGTAGAAAGGCAGGTGCCGCAATGCCCATCTGTCCCCGGGCGGCACCGTCGCGTGGTACTTCATATTCGGAATGATCCACTGCGCCGTGCGCTGGAAAATCGCCAGCGATTGCACCCGATCAGCGATCGTGGGCGCGATCTGAAAGCCGCTCGCGCCGGCGCCGATGAGGGCGAACCGCGACCCGGTGATATCGAGGTCAGCCGGCCACGACGTGGAGTGGAAAGAGCGGCCCGCGAAGGAGTCCATCCCAGGGATATCAGGCATTTTGGGGGTGTTCAGCGCGCCGACGGCACTGATGACGAACCGGGCGTCGAGCACTTCTTCGGTCCCGTCGCCACCGGTGACGGTCACCTGCCAGCGCGCGGCGGACTCGTCCCATTTGAGCGTCGATACGGTCGTGCTGAAGCGGATGTGGGATGACAGCCCATATTTCTCCACGACCCCCGCGAAATACTCACGAAGCTCGGGCTGCTGGCAGTAGTACTCGCTCCAATGGTCGGCCGGCTCGAAGGAGTAGCAGTACTGGTGGCTGCCGACGTCGACCCGGGCGCCCGGGTAGCAGTTCTCCCACCAGGTGCCGCCCGGCCCGTCGTTCTTCTCGATGATGGTGAACGGCAGCCCCGCCTGAGCGAGTCGGATGCCGGCAAGGATCCCCGATTCGCCGCAGCCGATGACGATGACGGGCGACGCTTCCTTGGCCGCATCCGGCACCTCGGGGCCCCACACGACCGCTTCGCTGTCACCGCCTTCGAATTGCATGTCGTCGAAGAACATTCCTTCGAGCGTGCCCCCCACCGGCCGGCACCCGAGGAATTCCATGATCTCCCGCAGCAGGTCGTGAGAAAGCTCGTGGGGCTGGCAGCCCCCATCGCGATAGGCGGCAATCGCCGGCAGGGCCAGCCGCCGCACCTCGGCGAGCTCTGCTTCGGGGATGCCGCTCTGAAACTCCAGCGACACCGCGATCCGCGGCTTGATGGGGCCTCTGATCCACGAAGGATCGCCGGTCATGTGCACGAGCGAGCACAGCAGCGCGGGCACGCTCACGTCCTCCAGAGCCGCGGCAATGGCCGAATCATCGGCGTCGAACGGCTCACCGGCATGCGGGTTACGGGCTGACAGACCTGACACGGCAGACACGGTCCAGACAGTAAACCCAGCGATTCTAGGGCCGGCGAGGTGGCCAAACGTAAGCTCCGGACGGTGGACACGATCGCTGAAGCGCGACGCCAGTGGGATGCACACGGCTGGGCTGATGTCTCCGAGGGAATGGCCGCGATCACCTCGATCATGCGTGCCCAGCAGATCATGCTCGCGCGCGTCGACGAGGTGCTCAAGCCTTTCGAGCTGACCTTCGCGCGCTATGAGTTGCTCATGCTCCTGCTCTTCAGCAGCCGGGGCTCCATGCCCATCAAGAAGGCCAGCGAGCGGCTTCAGGTACACCCGACGAGCATCACCAACGCCGTCGACCGGCTCGAGTCCGCCGGCCTGGTGACGCGTATGCCGCATCCTGACGACGGCCGGGCCACTCTGCTTACCGCCACCGACGCGGGCCGCGAACGTGCGCTTGAGGCCACTGAGCAGCTGAACTCGGTCGTCTTCGCCCAACCCGGCCTGCCAGCAGGACGCGTCCGCACCCTCATCTCGGTGCTTCGCGACCTGCGTAAGAACGCGGGCGACTTCGCCTAGTGCTGGCTCCCGCCCGATGCCTGCTGCCGAAAAAGACACACCTTGACGTCCGCCGCGCCTTCAGAACGTAGTAATCCGGACATATCGCCCCCTAGTCGCGCCGATGTGTGTCTTTTTCAGTGGATGTGTGTGTCTCTCTCAGTCACGGTGTCGGCTTAATCCGGCCTAAGAGGACAGCGCCGTCTCGATGGTCGCCCGAGCGGTGACGAGCGAGGGTCCGTACCAGGTCAACGCCCGGCCTTCGAGCAGGACGCAGCGCAGCCCCGGGAGAGCTTCCGGACCGTCCGCTCGGGTGAACACGTAGGGCTCGTCGGGCAACAGGACGATGTCGGGGTCGGCGCGCAGGATGTCAGCCGGCGCGATGTGCGGGTAACGCTCGACCGATTCGCCGAACACGTTCACGAGGCCCAGCCGCCGCGCCACATCCCCGCTAAATGTTGAGCTTCCGACCACGATCCACGGATCGCGCCACACCGCAATCACCGTCGAGCGCCGCTGCGCCGGCGGTGGCTCGCTCCACACCGCCTCGCATTCGGCCAGCCAGTCGGGGACGGGCCACTGCAGCGCCTGCTCGAACATCCGCCGAAGCGAGCTCAGCGCCTGCTCGACGCTTTCGATTTGCGTCACCCACACCGCAATGCCCGCTTCCCGCAGGCGCTGGACGTCGAGCTGGCGGTTCTCCTCCTTGTTCGCCAGGACGAGGTCGGGCCGTAGCGAGATGATCTTGGCAACGTCCGGGTTCTTCGTGCCGCGCACCCGCGTCACCACAAGGCCAGCCGGGTGAGTGCACCAATCGGTGGCACCCAGCAGCGCACTCGGCCTGGTCAGCGCCACCGATTCGGTCAGCGAAGGAACGAGCGAAACGACGCGCTCAGCAGGGCCCTGAACCTCGACAGCCAGGCCCAGGTCGTCAACCGTCACGGCCACGGCCTTCCCCCTTTCGCCGACAGCGAATATAGTAGGACGTCCTAGTAACTCCGGGAGGTCCGCCATGGCCGTCGAAGGCCTGCACGTTCCCTCGCGACCGATCCGGGTGCTGACTGCCGCCGCACTGTTCGACGGGCACGACGCGGCGATCAACATCATGCGGCGCATCCTGCAATCCCAGGGCGCCGAGGTCATTCATCTCGGCCATAACCGATCCGTGGAAGAAGTCGCCGTCGCCGCCGTCCAGGAAGACGTCGACGCGATCGCCTTGAGCTCGTATCAAGGTGGCCACTTGGAGTTCTTCGAGTATCTCGTGCAGACCCTGCGGCAACGGGGAGCCGGCCACATCCGGGTGTACGGCGGCGGCGGCGGGACGATCGTGCCCGCCGAAATCGACTATCTCCACGGCGTCGGAGTCGCCAGAATCTTCTCGCCCGAGGACGGTCAACGACTTGGCCTGGCCGCCATGGTCAACCTGATCCTGTCCGACTGCGACGTGCCGCGGGAGACTCCGCCGGTCGACGCAGAGGCCGTAGCGGCTTTGCTGTCGGGGGACGTACCAACCCTCGCGCACCTCATCAGCGCGATCGAAACCGGCGCCGCCGACCGCGAGAATCTCGACGTCATCCGGTCCGCCTCGGCCGCTTCCCGCTCAGTGGTGCTGGGGATTACCGGAACGGGAGGCGCAGGCAAATCCTCGCTCACCGATGAGCTGATTCATCGGATGCGTCTCGACCAGAACGACAAGCTACGCACGGCCGTACTCGCCATTGATCCCAGCCGGCGACGCGGCGGCGGCGCGCTACTCGGCGACCGGATCCGGATGAATTGCCTGGGCGACGACCGGGTCTTCTTCCGCTCGCTCGCCACCCGCGGCAGTACGTCTGAAGTGCCCAGCTACCTCACCGACATGATCGCGGCCTGCTCAGCCGCCGGCTTTGACCTGGTGATCGTGGAGACCCCCGGCATCGGGCAGGGCGATTCGGCGGTCACCGATCTCGTGGACCTGTCGTTGTACGTCATGACGGCCGAGTTCGGCGCCGCGTCACAACTCGAAAAGATCGAGATGCTCGACTTCGCCGACGTGGTCGCCATCAACAAGTTCGAACGCCGGGGCTCGGAAGATGCCAGGCGCGACGTGGCCAGACAGCTGGTCCGCAATCGCGCCGAGTTCGGAGTCTCCTGGGAGGACATGCCGGTCTTTGGAACGTCCGCGGCCCGCTTCAACGACGACGGCGTCACCGCCCTCTACTTCCACCTGCGGGGCGAGCTCGAGTCGAAGGGTCTGCCAATCCAACACGGCGAGCTCGCGCCCGTGGACACGAAGGTGTCCACCGCAGCACTGGCCACGCTTCCGGCGGAGCGCGTTCGCTACCTGTCGGAGATCAGCGAGTCCGTGCGTAGGTATCACGCACTCACCGCTCAGCAGATCCAGCTGGCCCGACGGCGCACCCTGCCGGGCCTGGCTGCCGCCGCGATCGCCGCCGCGTCAGATGAAGGCGAACAGCTGCCTGAATCGGCCGTCGGCAGCGCGCTCGAAGTCCTGAAAACCCTGGCGGGCCAGGCTGAACGGGCCATGGACCCCGTGACGTTGCACCTGCTGGACGAGTGGCCGGCAGTCGTCGAGTCCTACGCGGCTCATCCGAGCCGCATCACGCTGTCGGGCAATGCGGTTTCGCGGGTCGCGCTGCCGCGGTTCACCGACGTCGGCGAGCTGACTCGCTTCCTGCGGGCGGAAAACCTTCCGGGTCGTTTCCCTTTCACTGCAGGGGTTTTTCCCTACAAGCGAGAAGGTGAAGACCCGGCGCGGATGTTCGCCGGTGAGGGCGACGCCTTTCGTACCAACCGCCGATTCCATCTGCTCTCCGAAGGCCAGCCGGCCAACCGGCTGTCCACCGCGTTCGACTCCGTCACCCTCTACGGGCGCGACCCTGACGAAAGACCCGACATCTACGGCAAGGTCGGCACTTCCGGGGTGTCAATTGCGACGCTTGATGACATGAAGGCGCTCTATGCAGGCTTTGACCTCTGCGCGCCGAACACTTCCGTCTCGATGACGATCAATGGTCCGGCGCCGACGATCCTCGCCTTCTTCCTCAACACCGCGATCGACCAGCAACTGGACGCCTTCACGAGTTCCCACGGTCGGCCGCCGGCGCCGGTGGAAGCTGCGGAGATCCGCTCCCGTGTGCTACAGACCGTGCGGGGAACCGTCCAGGCCGACATCCTGAAGGAGGATCAGGGCCAGAACACCTGCATCTTCTCCACCGAATTCTCGCTGCGGATGATGGCCGACATCGCCGAGTGGTTCATCGCCAACGAGGTGCGCAACTTCTACTCGGTCTCGATCTCCGGATACCACATTGCCGAAGCCGGAGCCAATCCGATCAGCCAGCTGGCCTTCACCCTGGCCAACGGATTCACGTACGTGGAGTCCTACCTGGGCCGCGGCATGAAGATCGACGACTTCGCCCCGAACCTCTCGTTCTTCTTCTCCAACGGCATGGACGCGGAGTACACGGTGCTCGGCCGGGTCGCCCGGCGAATCTGGGCTGTGGCCATGCGCGACCGCTACGGAGCGAGCGAGCGCTCACAGAAGCTGAAGTACCACGTGCAGACGTCGGGGCGTTCGCTGCACGCACAGGAGATGTCTTTCAACGACATCCGGACCACGCTGCAGGCTCTCAACGCGCTGTATGACAACTGCAACAGCTTGCACACGAACGCCTACGACGAAGCCGTCACCACCCCGTCGGCCGACTCGGTGCGGCGGGCACTCGCCATCCAACTGATCATCAATCGCGAGTGGGGCCTGTCCATGAACGAAAACCCGCTCCAGGGCTCGTTCATCGTCGAGGAGCTCACCGATCTCGTCGAGGAAGCCGTGCTCACCGAGTTCGACCGCATCACCGCCCGCGGCGGCGTCCTTGGCGCCATGGAAACCGGCTACCAGCGCGGAAAGATCCAGGACGAGTCAATGCTCTACGAGCAGCGCAAGCACGACGGCACGCTGCCCATCGTGGGCGTCAATACTTTCATCGCCCCGCAGGGATCGGACGCTGCGCCCGAGCTGGAACTGGCCCGCGGCACGGACACCGAGAAACGGTCCCAGATCGACCGGCTCAATGACTTCCACGCACGGCACCGTGAGGACGCCGAGCTTGCCCTGGCACGACTACGGCACGCGGTCGCGGCCAACGACAACGTCTTCGCCGAACTCATGACGGCAAGCCGCTACTGCTCCCTCGGGCAGATCACCAACACCTTCTTCGATGTGGGCGGTCAGTACCGCCGCAACGTATGACCAGCGACGAACAACGTATGAGTTCCACCGATGAGGGCACCATGTCCCCGTGGACATCACTCAGCTAATCCTGGACGACCACTTCGAGCAGCGCCGGCTCTTCGCCATTGTGGAAGAGCTGCCGCGCGGTGACGTCGCCGGCCTGGGCCAGGTATGGGACCGCCTCGCCGCCTTCCTGGAACTGCACGCGCGAGCCGAGGAGGAGCTCTTCTACCCAGCCCTGCTCACGGTGACATCCGGCACCCCGAAGCAGACGCTGGAAGACGAGACGGTGGACGCGATCGGTGACCACAACGACATTCGTGACGCCGTCGCTGCCGTGGCCAAGGAGCAGGTGGGCTCGGATGCCTGGTATGAGGCGATTGGTGCGGCCAACAAGGCGAACGGCGATCACATGGCGGAGGAGGAGCGCGAAGGGCTAACCGCGTTTCGAACCGGGACCAGCCTGCAGATTCGACACGACATCGCGATCAGATTCGCCATCTACGAGGCGACGTACTACGCGGGCGTCCGCCCGGCCGACAAGGACCCGGAAAAGTACGTGCAGGACGTCGAAGCCGGCGTCAGCGGGGCAGCAAGCGGATCGCTGGACATCGGCAGCCTGCGCTGAGCGAACAGCACGATGCGGCGTTCGCATATACGAACATCTGACACCGGCGGGACCGTCTTGTGGCGGGGTAATGCGAGAATCTGACGGGGTGTCACAATGCTTGGGCGGGCGTGCTGAGGTACACCGGCACTCGCGCCCCCGAGCAACTAGCGCCCCCGAGAAGAAAAGGACTCCATGGAACCGGCAGTCGATTCGGCTTTCATCCGCAGCGCAGTCGAGCTTGCCGACCTGAACGCTGTACGGGTCGCGCTCTACCAGGCCACCAAGGACCCCGAGCTCGCCGCTCTGCCCACCGCGATCAACCTCACCGCTGACCAGCGTGAGCTTCTGATCGAAAAGGCGGTCACGTGGCTCGAGCGCAACGCCGGTCCGGGCATGCCGGCGGAGCCGCCGGAGGATGAGCTTCGGCAACTCATGAACATGGCCACCGCCGAAGAGATGCCTGACCTGGAGTTCGCGGCGCGGCGCGATCTGCCGTCGTTCAAGGACTTCCCGTGGACCGCGGACTGGACCAACGGCAAGCCGAAGCTGCCGGACGGCTTCAAGATCGTCATCGTGGGAAGCGGCCTCAGCGGTCTCGCCATGGCCGTTCAGCTGGAAAAGCTGGGCATCCCGTATGTGGTGCTGGAGCGCCAGCCCGAGCCGGGTGGCACCTGGGCGCAGAACCGTTACCCCGATGTGCGGGTCGACACGATTTCGATCACGTACGAATTCAGTTTCGAGAAGAACTACCCGTGGTCGGAGTACTTCGGTCGCGGCGCCGAGGTGCGCAAATACCTCGACTACATCTCCAAGAAGTACGGACCCCACGACAAGATCCTGTTCAACCGGAGCCTGAAGAAGGCCACCTTCGACGAGGACCGCGACATCTGGGTGCTCGAGGTTGATTTCCCCGACGGGGTCGAGACGATCGAATGCAACTACCTGGTGAACGCGGTCGGTACCTTCACCAACCCCAATTATCCCCACTTCGACGGCCAGGAGAGCTTCGAGGGCCCGATGCTGCACCCCTCCCGCTGGCCGGCCGAGTTCGATGCTTCCGGGAAGCGCATCGCCGTCATCGGTAACGGTTCGACGGGAGTGCAGCTGCTGTCCCCCATCTCGGCCGACGCCGACCAGGTTTTCGTCTTCCAGCGCACGCCGCAGTGGATCAGCCCGCGCGACAAGTACGGCAAGGCGGTCGAGCCCGAGATCCGCTGGCTGCTCGACAACTTCCCGGGCTACTGGAACTGGTGGCGCTACATGGCCATCGCTGCGCTCTTCCAGACCCACCGCTTCCTCGTCGCCGACGAGGAGTGGAAGGCCCAGGGCGGCAAGTTCAACCAGCTGAACGACAAGATGCGCGATGACCTGACCGCTTACATCAAGGCCCAAACCGGCGGCGACCAGGAGCTCATAGACAAGCTCATCCCCGATTACGCCCCGTTCTCGCGGCGACCAGTGGTCGACAACGGCTGGTATCGGGCGCTCACCCGCGACAACGTCGAACTGGTCACCGACCCGATCGCCCGCCTCACACCCAAGGGCATCGAGACCGCAGACGGCTCCGTCCGCGAAGTCGACGCGATCATCACCGCGACCGGCTTCGAGATCATCAAATATCTGTGGCCCGCCGTGTACACCGGCAAGGCCGGGACGGACATCCACGAGTTCTGGTCCAAGGACGGCCCGCGCGCCTACCTCAGCATGATGGTGCCGAACTTCCCCAACATGTTCATGCTGTACGGCCCTAACTCACAGCCGGTCTCGGGCGGCACCGGCCTGCCCATCTGGTACGTGATCTGGTCTGCCTACTCAGCGCAGCTCATCATCAAGGCCATCGAAGAGGGCAAGTCCCGCGTCGAGGTCAAGACCGAGGCGTACGAGCGTTACAACGACGCGCTCGACAT
This sequence comes from uncultured Actinomycetota bacterium, assembly GCA_963839015.1. Taxonomy (GTDB): domain Bacteria; phylum Actinomycetota; class Actinomycetes; order Frankiales; family Frankiaceae; genus DATAZK01. Next base: position 928,037 of record CAWITL010000010.1, read on the forward strand.
CGAATCCAAGAAGCTGCTCCTCCTGCAGGAGGAAGGCGCCCCGGACAAGAACTACTACATCAACGAATTCGGCCGGCTGCAGATGAACGCCCCCTGGTACGGACCCGAGTTCCACCGCATGTGCACCAACATCGAATGGGACGACATCGACATCTCCTAGCACGGGGAGTTCCCTAGGGCTCAGGAAGGGTCCAGGGCACCTGGTCGACGCGGAGCCGCTCGTTGCTCTTGGAGCTGATCCGCCACCTGCCGTCCGCACCCTTGCGGTAGGTCTCGACGTAGTGCCCGTAACCCATGATGCTGATGCGCCCTGAATCGGGAGCGGTCTGCACATAGTCGTGCATCGCCCAGATTCCCTCCGCCTCGTTGTCGCCGGTCAGCGTGATCTCCGGGGTGTGGCCGTGATGGGTGGTGACCCCAGGCGTGAGCAGCGTTTCGGTCATGGCGAAGTAGTCGTCATTCGACATGAATTCGACGGGAGAATCAGCGGGCAGGTGGTGCTTGCAATCGTCGGTGAACAGGTCGCGGAAGGCCGCCCAGTCCTTGGTGTCCAGGAATCGGAAGTAGCGCGCCTTCAACTGTTTGATGGCCTCGATGTCAGCGGCCCGGTAGAGCGCGGTGCCGAGGCGGCCGAGTTCGACACCGAGTTCGCGGGCGATCTGCTCCACCACCGCCACATCCTTGCGCAGGTAAGGGCCGGCAAATTCCTGCATGAGCGCTGATGATCCGAGCGCCAGGACGGTGCGCAACACGTAGCTGTCGGCGCTGCAGTGCGCAATGGCTTGCAGGGCATGGATCGGCTCGACGCCCAGCTCTTGGGCCACCCGTTCCGCCTCGCCGACCGCGGCCACCTGGGCGGCGAACAACGCATTGTTGACGAGCTTGACCCGCTGCCCATCGCCCAGCGCACCCACATGCAGGATCGGATCGCCGTAGCTCGCCAACACCGGCCGCACCCGTTCCAGGACCTGCTCATCGCCTCCCACCAAGAGGGCGAGCTTGCCCGCCCGAATGTCATCGGCGCCGCCGCTCACGGGGGCGTCGAGCACCGCAATGGTCCACGGCGACGCCTGCTGGGCAAGCACGGTGGCGGTCTCGGGTTTGCTGGTGGTGTGGTTCACCAGGGTCGAGCCAGGCGGCATTCCGGTGAGTAGGCCAGGGCCGACGTCGCGCAGTTGTTCGTCGCTGTACACGAAGACGATGACGACCTCACGATCGGAGAAATCCGCCGCGAGCGTGGCGCCCTGGCTGATGGCCGCCGCGACGACCTCGGGGCGGCGAGCCTGGAAGGTCACGTCGTGACCGGCCGCAAGCATCCGCTCCAGTACGGGCATCCCCATCTGGCCGACTCCGAAGATGCCAACCTTCACGACCGCTCTCCGATTCGTTGGGCCCCTGTCGCGGGTATGTAGTACAGCTCGTACGTCACCGTCGAGTTCGTGTCACTGGCCGGTTCGTAGCACGAGACCGCCGCGGCTTTGTCCGAGGTGGTCACGGAGACGTAGCCGCGGAAGCCGCTGATGCCATCAACAGGTGGGACCAGTGGAAAAGAGATCCCCATGCAATCGGGCCTCCGACCGCCTTGGGTGTTTGGCGTCAGCACCTCCACGAGGTATCTGCCGACGGGCAAATCGCTCGAGATGACCTGGGACTGGCCCAGCTGGTCGGGGGTGAATGAGACCCGCTTGAAGTAGGAGGGGACAGCGGCAATCGCTTGCGGACCGAGCGGTCCGGCGATGCCGACGTCGCCTAACGGGCTCGTGAGCCGGTCGCCGCTGCCAGCCGCGCGCGTGGGACGCCCGGCAGACCAGGCGACCGCTCCCCCGGCGACGGTGACCATCAGCGCCAGCGAGCCGGCAGCCAGCACCCTGCGGCGATTCATCCTGCGTCACCGCCCAGTATCAGCAACCCGCATGATCAGCTCGACGGCTGCTTGCGTAGGTAGGGCAGCACCGCGTCGACGATCCGCTCCGCCAGCATGCCATCGAGCGGTTCGCCGCTGAGGAACAACCGGTAGTAGACCGGCCCGAAAAGCAGCTCGTGAGCGAGGTGCAGGTCGATGTCCGGACGCAGCTCACCACGGTCTACGCCGCGCCCAAGCAGCCTTTCCACCTCCGCAATGCGCAGCGCGACCACCTGATTGCGAAAGGCCGAGGCCAGCTCGGAATCGGTCGCCAGCTCAGACACCAGTCCCTTCATGACGGGTCCCATCAGCGTCTTGCTGAGCACTCTGACCGCGCCTTTGACGAAGGCGATCAGCTCGGAGCGGCTGTCAGCAAGGTCGGGCACCGCGACAACGGTCTCCACCATGTCGATCAGCACCGCCAGGGCGAGCTCGTCCTTGGAATGCCAGCGCCGGTAGATCGTCGTCTTGGCCACTCCTGATCGAGCGGCAACACCTTCAATGGTGAGTTCGCGCACGCCGCCCTGCGCCAGCAACTCACGGGTGGCGGCCAAAATCGCCGCTCTGGCCCGCTCTGACCTGCTCGAACGGCTCGATCCTGGGCCCGTCGCCGGACCAGCCATCAGGTCGCTCGTCACCGCTCGCCTCCGACACGTAGCGTATTCTTTACCGGACAGTAACAGAGCGAAAGGGCTGCTGAGCAGGGCACAGGTCATTTGACCCCTTGCGATACGCGCCGTAGCGTAGTTCTTGGAGTCAAGGCCACAGATACGTCCGCCGCAGGCCAATTCGCTCCCCTAAAAGGAAGATCCAATGTCGCCAAACATCACCGACGCCGCTACTGCCTCCTCATACCAGGTCGACCAACTCCAGCGCAGCTACGGCTGGTCGATCAACAACGCCATCGAAGCTGGGAGAAGCGGGCTCGTCGCAGAGCTCGCCGACTGCTACCTCGAAGAGGCGCGCGACCTGACCAATCCCGCCGGGCTCAGCGCCGGCGAGCCCGCCACGCGCGGCATCTCCGACGGCGGCTCAGCACGCCGGTCCGCCATGCAGTCGGTCCACCACTACGTCGGAAAGGTCGTCCGACCGCGCGGTCCGCTGGGCTCCTAGTTCGGCTGGACGGTCTAATGATGCGGTGACGACGCGACAGCTCCATCTGCTGGTCGATGGGCTGGGCTTCGGGGAATCCCCACGCTGGCATGAGGGGCGACTCTGGTACTCCGACTTCCTGCGTCAACGAGTGAGCTCGGTCGTCCCTGGCCAGCAGCCCCGGATCGAGCTGATACTCGACGACCGCCCCAGTGGTCTCGGTTGGCTACCGGACGGCCGGCTGCTCGTCGTCAGCATGCGTCGCCGCGCGGTCCTTCGACGCGAGGCCGATGAGACGCTGACAGTTCATGCCGACCTCACGCGGATAGCCGACGGCGACGTCAACGACATGGTCATCGCGGCCGACGGCACCGCTTACGTAGGCAATTTCGGCAGCGACGTACTGGCCGGCGAACCGCGGCGGCCGGCCCACCTGGCACTCGTACGACCCGACAGGACGGTCAGCGTCGCGGCTGAGGGGTTCGCGTTCCCCAACGGTTCGGTGATCACGCCCGACGGGGCCTGGCTCATCGTCGGGGAAACCCTCGCCGCGCGTTACCGCGCCTTCCCGATCGGCGAGGACGGCACGCTGGGCGCCGGAAGGGTATGGGCCGAGGTTCCGGGCCGCTCCCCCGATGGGTGCACGCTGGATGCTGACGGCGCCATCTGGTTCGCCGACGCATCGGGCGGCGGCGTGGTTCGGGTGAAAGAAGCCGGCGAGGTCGTCGAAGTCATCGAAACACCAGACACCGCCTACGCCTGCATGCTCGGCGGCGAGGACGGAAGGACGCTGTTCATCGTGACCTGCGCGTCGCCGCCCAATGCGGGGCTCGCACCCGGCAGCGGAAAGATCTGGGCGGTGCAGGTCGACGTCCCACATGCCGGCCGACCGTGATTTCATATTCGCGTATCCGCTAACTATCCTTTGGATATTCGAAACCAGATCGCCTTCGCCGGGGGGTGCCTATCGTGGAGCGCCGCCCTTCCCCACCCACTGACCGAGTGGTCGGGATCCTGGCAGCCCTGTTGGCTCATGGCCCGATGACCGCAGCCCAGCTCGGCCGCCAGGTCGCGATTGCGCCAGCCACGTGCGTCGCCATCCTCAACGGGCTCACCGACGCCGGCTATGTCGTGCGTGCGGCCAGGACACGGGTCTACCGCCTCGGGCCGGCGCTGGTGCCGCTCGGGGCCGCGGCTGCGCGAGATTTCCCCCTCACCACGGTCGGTCCCGATATCGAAGCTCTGCACCGCAAGGTGGGATTCCCCTGCAGCACCGCCTTTGCTACTGACGACGCGATCGTGCTGGTCGATCAGGTGGGCGGTGACACCGGCCCTCGCGTCGGACAGCAGATCCCGCTGGCCCCACCCTTTGGCGCCATCCAGCTGGCATGGGACGACGCCGGGCGTCAGGAAGCGTGGATGCAACGCGCTTCGCCGGCGCTCACCCGGGAGGGGCGCGACGAGCTCTTGCAGGTCCTCAGCGAGGTCAGGGAGCACGGGTTCGCGATCTCCCCACTGGACGAGAGCGCCGCGCGGCTACGGTCTACCTTGGCCGAGATCGCCGACCAATCGCTGTCCGAGGCCTTGCGCACCCAGACCCAACAGTTGCTGGCGGCATTGCACGGTCGCGACTACCTGCAGCGCGAGCTCACCGGCCCCGCCAAAATCTCCGTCAACACGATCAGCGCACCCGTCTTCGGCGCCGATGGTCAGCCGAATTTCGTGGTCTCACTGCAGGTCGGTCAGAGCGACTTGGCAGCGAACCGGGTTCGGCAGCTGTGCACCGCGCTGTTGCGCGCCACTCAAACCATGACCAGGCGCATCGGCGGCGTCCAGCCGTAACGGTGCGAGTCGCGGTGAGCCGCTACGGCTGTTTGGTCAGCAACGTGACGATCGTGTCGGTCGCGGCATCGACCCAGGTGCGCAGCGTCGGCTCGTCGGTTCCGCCGAGTGGATGTGGCAGCACCAGCTTGCGGACGTCGGCGAGGCCGAAGCTCTTGGACAGGGTGACGGCGATCGGCTCGAACCGGGTGGTTGTCACGACCACGGCCGGCTTGCCGGCCTTCTCCAATTCGATCGCGTCCGACACCGAATATGCGGTGCAGCTGCCACAGTCGGCCAGGCCGGTGAGCACCACGTCGGACTCCTCGAGCAGTCGATCGAAGATGTCGCGCGCCATCGGAATCGCAGCATTCGCCGACATCCCGAACGGCCCCTTCTTGGTGACCAGGCTGACCTGGGCACCCGTCTGCGCCGCGAGCTGCTGCGCGGCATACGCGAGCACGAATGCGGCGTTCGGCTTGCCGTTGTCGAGCACCGCGATCCGCAGGCCCTCCAGCGATGGTGGAGCCGCGGCCAGTTCAGAGATCGGTGGGCGAGGCTCCGAATCGGGCAAGTAGACGGTCGTCACGTGCGACTCCTTAACGCATCCAACGGGTTCATCCTGCGAGGGCCAGCGTGACACTTCTGGTCATGCCCCAGGAGGGGATCACCAGGGAGTGTTTGCCCGGGCCGCCGGCCACGACGACCCTGATGTTGTCGGGCTCGCCGGTCATCGGCAGGAAATGGTCGTCATCAACGGTCTTCATCCACTGCGTCCAGGCCCGCTCCTCGAAATGGCGGCGCAGGACGCTCGCCCGGATGCGGGCCCGGTCGAACAGGTACGAGGAGATGTCCTTACGCGACAGTGCTCGCTCGGCCATGCTCGCCGCGTGTTCGGGCCCCAGCACGACAAAGAATTCACCTTGGCTGATCGGAGCATTGTTCATTCCGAGCGAGGTCATGGCTGAGGCAATCTTGTCCAGGATCAGTGCCGGATCACCGGCTGCCTCGGCGTCGTGCACATTGTGCGGGCCCTCCCCGCAGTGCACCGTGACGGCGCTCGCCGCGTCCACCCCGCGGCTACGCGCGTAGCTGCCCCAGGGTGACTCCGCCACGTTTTCCGCCGCGCAGAACGTGTACTTCGCCGGCTGGCCGAAGGTCGCCGCGTCGCCGAAGCCGGGCTTGGCGCCGGCGACGTGAAGCATCGTCAGCCGGACCGCGCGGCCCACAGTGGCGTTCGCCCGATTGCCCGGCCCGAAGCAGCCAACTCCACCGGAGAAGCCGGCCTCGGCCACGATCGCACCGTGCACCAGGATCAGCGGCGCCACCAGATGCGTCGTCGCGTTCACCCCACGCAGGTTCATCTCCGGCCGGGCTAAGGCCCGCAATGCCGTCAGCACCACCGGGAAGGTGATCGGGGGGCATCCCGCCAACACCGCGTTGATCGCTGCGACACGACGGGTCAGCACGCCTGACCGGGGCTCCAGCGTGAAAAGCACCTCATCCGGATCCCCGTCGGAGAAGGCCAGCATGGCCTCGACCCGGGCGGTCGTCGGCGGGACCACGGGCAGCCCGTCGCCCAGGCCCCGGCTTTCGAGCAGTGCGTAGAGGGATTCCGCCGAGTCATCGGCCAATTCCAGCTGCTCGGGCAGGTAGGTCGTCGCGGTCATGCGTTATCAATCCACTCGTTATCGAATATTCGAACGGATACCAACACGTGTTCGAATAAGCATTGGCAGGCTCGCTGCTGTCTGTCAAGGCGAAGGGGTTGTGTACGCCGGAATGCCCGCGTGATAGACACCGCCTCAAGATTGCTTCAGACATGAAGAGCCACGGATCAAGGAGTAGCCATGGGCCGTCTATCGGGCAAGGTCGCATTCATCACGGGCGCGGCCCGGGGCCAGGGACGCTCACACGCGCTCCGCCTCGCCAGCGAAGGCGCCGACCTCATCATTTGCGACATCTGCGGCCCGGTCGGGACGAGCGGAATCAAGCCTTCCCAGCCCAGCGATCTGGAAGAAACGGTGAAGTCGATCGAAGCCCTCGACTCCCGCGTCGTCTTCGAGCAGGTCGACATCCGCGACCCGCAGGCAGTTCGCGCCCTGGTCGACCGTGGGGTCGCTGAACTTGGACACATCGACATCGTGGTGGCGAATGCCGGAATCCTGAACTGGGCGAAAACCGAAGAGCTCAGCGAGGACCAGTGGCAGGACGTCATCGATGTCAACCTGACCGGTGTCTTCCACACCGTCCAGGCGGCACTGCCTCATCTGCTACGGCAGGGCACCGGCGGATCGATCATCCTCACCAGCTCCTCGGCGGGTATGAAGGGGCAGCCGTTCACGCTCTCCTACACGGCCGCCAAGCATGGTGTGGTGGGCATCGCCCGGGCCCTTGCCATCGAGTACGGCGACTACAACATCCGGGCGAACACGGTCCACCCGGTCGGGGTTCGCACTCCGATGGGGGACGCCCCCGGCCTGATGGCTCTCATCAACGAACGCGCCGAGACGGTCGGGCCGGTCTTCATGAACACGCTGCCGATTGACTTCGTCGAGCCCGAAGACATCTCCGCCGCGGTCGCCTGGCTGGCCAGCGATGAAGCAAGATACGTCACGGGCGCCCAGATCCCGGTCGATGCGGGCACGAGCGGCCGGTGACCTACAGAAAGGCCCACCCATGTTTGATCTGATCATCCGCGGCGGCGAGGTCATTGACGGTTCCGGGGGCCCGCCCCGGCGAGCTGACGTTGCGGTCACCGACGGTCGAATCGCGGCCATCGGCAGCTTCGAAGGCTCCGCGGCAAAAGTGATCGACGCGACGGGCAAGGTGGTCGCCCCCGGCTTCGTCGACGTCCACACCCACTACGACGCGCAGGTCTTCTGGGACTCGACGCTCGCCCCGTCACCCCTGCACGGGGTCACGACGGCGATAGCCGGCAATTGCGGCTTCACCATCGCGCCGCTCTCCGGTGATCCCTCCGACGCTGAGTACCTGATGCGCATGCTGGCGCGGGTCGAAGGCATGCCGCTGGAAGCGCTGCACGATGGCGTGCCGTGGTCCTGGCTCACGACGCAGGAGTACTTCGACTCTTTCGAGGGCAATCTCGGCATCAATGCCGGCTTCAAGATCGGACACTCCGCCATCAGACGGGTGGTCATGGGAGCCGACGCCTCCGTGCGCACCGCCACGGCTGAGGAGGTCGCCGCGATGGCGGCGCTCCTGCGCGCCGGGCTCGAAGCAGGCGGGATCGGGTTTTCCTCGTCGTGGGCCCGGACGCATGCGGACGCCGACGGAGCGATGGTCCCCTCCCGAAACGCCGCCAAGGAGGAGTTGCTCGCGCTCACCCGCACCACTGGCGAGTACGAGGGCACCTCGCTCGAATTCATACCGATGGTGGGACCGAAGTTCGAACCGTGGGCCGTGGAGCTGATGGCCGATATGAGCGCGGCAGCGGGCCGGCCGCTGAACTGGAACGTGCTCGCTTTCAGCGCTGCCAACTCCGACCAGGCGTGGGCCAAGCTCGAGGCAGGAGACGTCGCCCGCGAGCGCGGAGGCAAGGTGGTGGCGCTCACGGTGCCCCACAATTTCCAGGTCCGCTTGTCATTCGCCTCCGGTTTCATCCTTGACGCCATGCCGGGCTGGGAGAAGGTCATGGCGTTGCCGAAATCAGAAAAGCTCACCCTCTTCAAGGACAAGGCAGCCACCGACAAGCTGAAGGCAGACGCCCAGAATCCGGCGAATCCGATGTTGGGCCTGGCTAACTGGTCGACGAAGGTGATCTACGACGTCGTCGCCCCCGAAAATGAGGGCTACCGCGGCCAGTACGTCGGCGACATCGCCAAGCAGGAGGGCCGTGACCCCTGGGATGTGCTGATGGACATCGCCGTCCGCGACGAGTTGCTCACCAGCTTCGGCGCCGCCGGAAACCCTGAAACCAAAGCGGACTGGGACGCCCGAGTCGCCGTCTGGCGCGATCCACGAGCCCTCATCGGTGCCTCCGACGCCGGCGCGCATCTCGACATGCTCACCTCGTTCAACTACACCACAGTGCTGCTCGGGAGCGCCGTCCGGGAACACCAGGCGCTCCCCCTGGAAGAGATCATCCACCTCATCACCGACGTGCCGGCCAAGCTCTACGGTCTGATCGACCGCGGCCAACTGCAGGTCGGATGGAACGCCGACATCGTGGTCTTCGACCCGCTCACCGTGGACACCGCCGACGTCACCATGCGATATGACCTCCCGGGCGGCGCCGGAAGGCTGTTCGCCGACTCGATAGGGATCGAGGACGTGTTCGTGAACGGCGAGCCGATCGTCAGCGCGGGCAGGCTCACCGCTAACCGCCCAGGGACCCTGCTGCGCAGCGGCCGCGACACCCGTAACCCATCCATGGATTAGTTCGCCGGCTGCCAAGCGGCTTGAATCTTAGATATAACATCCAAAAATGTCGACGATCGAGGACCGCTGGTTACGCCTGGAGCCGACCAAGATCGGCTGGCTGGGCATGGAATGGGCCCGCTTCGAACGGGAAATCAGGATGGCGTTCGACGAAGGAATCGAGCGCGGCGTGCTGGACCGTCGTTATGAATTTTTCTTCGAAGAGGACGCCGGACTGCCACAGGGCACCGCCAAGGGCGGGATCGACGCCTTTCACCGGCTCGCCGATGCCGGGTGCCTGGCCGTCGTCGGCGCGAATTACACCGACTCCGCCATGGCCGTCGCCGAGCACGCCAACGACCGACGGGTTCCTCTCATCAGCATGTGCGGAACGGACCAGTTTCACGGCGAGTACTGCTTCCGGCTGGGCAACGGCGACGTCGGCGACGAACCCGCGCTGATCGTCAACTGGCTCAAGCGCCAGGGCCACCGACGCATCGCGGTCATCAGCCCGACGTCACCGATCGGCGAGGAGTACTTCCGCTTCCTGCGTCAGGAATGCCGCCGGCTGGGCGTTTCCATCGCGGCCATCGAGTCGGTGACCGCCATCGCGACGACGGACGAACTGGCAGCGAAGTTCGCCGCTTTGCGCGAAGCCAATGCCGACGCCCTGGTCTGGCTGGGCTACGGCGGCCTGGTCGTATCCGGCACTGTCCGGGCTGCGCTGGAAGCCATCCGATGGGATCCACCGCGGATCATGACGACGGCATTCATGCAATACATCTGGGGGTTCGACCAGCTGGAGGGCTGGGTCGGCATCGACCAGTGGTGCCCCGAGAACCCCCGTATGCACCGGTTCCATGAGCGCTTCGTTGCCCGCTTCGGGGAAGACCCGTGGATGTGGCCGAACGCGATTCCAGGCCTGGCGTACGACATGGCCGCCACCGTCGTCGAAGCGCTGCACCGGGCTCCGGTACTGACCGGCTGGGGCGTCAAGCAAGGCATCGAGCGGATCCGTTTCATGCCCGCCGTGACGGGTGGACCCAACACCCACATTGCCGGCGGTCCCTTCGACCACCAGCTCTTCAAGGGCGACTGGCTGCACTACGGCCTGGTGCGCGAGGGGAAGCTTGAATTCGCCGGACTCTTCGAGTCGACTGACGACTACTGACCTGACCGCCCCCGCCTGACGAGGACTGGCCCCGCGTCCTGGTAGACCTGCAGAGGTATGAGGCGAGAACGGTAACCATCCCGACAACGAAATGAGGGTTCCCACGTGGGCGCAGCGATCGGCTCCATGCTCGGCTTTGCCGCCGCGGTTGCGGTCAGCCCGCTGCCGATCGCGGCAATCATCCTGCTGCTGGCCACCCCCAACGGACGCACCACCGGTTCGTTGTTCGCCGCCGGATGGCTCGCCGGTCTCACTGTCCTCAGCGTGATCGTCCTGGTGATCGTCAGCTCTGCAGGCGGCAGCTCCGACGGCGAGCCGGCGAAGGGAACCGGCTGGCTGAAGCTCGCGCTGGGAGCCTGGCTCGTGGTCTTCTCGGTCAGGCAGTGGCGCGGACGCCCAAAGGATGGAACCGAACCGAAGCCGCCGAAGTGGATGGCGACCCTCGACACCCTGAGCCCGGGCAAGGCCCTTGGTCTCGGTGCGGCGCTCGCCACCATCAATCCGAAAAACGGAGCGCTGACCATCGCCGCGGCAGCAGCGATCGCGGGTACCGGCGCGTCAGGCGTCGATCAAGGAGTGGCGATCGCCCTCTTCGTGATCATCGCCTCGTTGGGGATAGCGGCTCCGCTCGCCGTTTTTCTGTTCACCGGCGACAAGGCGGTGCACACCCTGGAATCCTGGCGGCATTGGTTCGTTCAGAACAATGCCGCAATCATGGCCGTGCTCTTCTTCGTCATCGGGCTGAAGCTGGTCGGCGACGGGATTGCGGTCGTCAGTTGACGCTTGTGACGCGCTCGCCGGGGCTTCGATATGACCGGTAGGACAGCGCCCGGCAGGCAGACCTAGAGTCATCGGGGTGGCATCGGCCGGCGTCTCCTTCCGGCGATATCTGCCCATCGTCTCGTGGGCAGGCAGCTACCAACGGAAATGGTTGCGCGGCGATCTGATCGGCGCCGTGACCACCTGGGCCATCGTCGTTCCGGAGTCGGTGGCGTACGCCCAAATCGCCGGCGTCCCGCCGCAGGACGCGTTCTACGCCGCCCCGGTTGCCCTGCTCGCCTACGCCCTGTTCGGGACGTCCCGCAATCTGATCGTCGGTGCGACCTCGGCAGCCGCGATCCTGTCGGCCTCTACCGTCTCGGCGGTCTCCTCGGACCCGAAAACGCAGATCGAGCTCTCGGCGATGCTCGCGATCATCGCGGGCGTCATCCTCCTGGTCGCCGGGCTGCTGAAGATGGGCTTCATCACCAACTTCCTGGCCGAACCCGCGCTGCAAGGCTTCCTGTTCGGCATGGCGATGATCATCGTCGTCCGGCAGCTGGGAAAGATCGTCGGCGTCTCGACCGGCGACGGCGATTTCTTCGCCCGGCTCTGGCATCTGCTCAAGCAGATCGACGACTGGAGCCTGACGACGATCGCCGTCGGGGTCCTCGCGATCGCGGCGCTGCTGCTGCTGCAACGCTGCCTGCCCAGAGTCCCAGCCTCTCTGGCGGTACTCGTCGGCGGCATCGCGTTCAGCTACCTCTTTCATCTCGAGGACCACGGCGTGGCAGTGGTCGGGAAGATCCCGTCCTCCGTGGGCCACCCCGGCATTCCCGACGTCAGCGCAACCCAGGTCGCCAACCTGCTGGGCGGGGCGTTCGGCCTGTCACTCATCGTCTTTGCCGAATCGTTCTCCATCTCCAACCGCTTCGGACAGATCCACAACTACGAGGTGGACGCCGACCAGGAAATGATCGCGATGGGAGCCTCGAACGCGGCAGCTGGCATCTTTGGCGGATTCGCGGTCTCCGGCAGCGCCTCCCGAACGGCGGCGGCCGACGGAGCCGGCGGCCAGAGCCAGCTGCTTTCGCTGATTGCCGCCGTCCTGGTCGTCATCACCGCCGCGTTCTTGACACCGCTCTTCACCCAGCTGCCCGAGCCCGTCCTCGGCGCCATCGTCATCGTGGCGGTCAGGAGCTTCCTTCAGATCGCGCCGCTGCAGCGTTACTGGAAGCTGGACAAGAATTCGTTTGCAGTGGCCTTGACGGCGCTGCTCGGCGTGCTGGTATTCGACCTGCTTCCCGGATTGATCATCGCCGTAGCCCTCTCCCTGGTGCTCTTCATCGCGCGGGCGAGCGCACCGGATCTCGTCGTCCTCGGCCGGGCATCAGCTGGCCATTTCGAACACGTGGACGGCAATCCTGACGCCGCTGAGATCCCGGGCGTCCTGATAGTGCGACCCAACGGCGGCCTGTTCTTCGGCAACGTGGGCCTGGTACGCAAGGGCATCTTGGACCTGACGAATCGCCCCGGCACCGTGCCGACCCGGGTCCTGCTCGTCCTGACGGCAAGTTTCGAGCTGGGCCTGCCGGTTCTCGACACCCTCGGCGAGCTCGAAAAGCAGCTCCGCAACGAGGGCATTACGCTCTACGTCGTCGGCGTCCCGAGCGGCGCCCGCCGGCAACTCGAACGCGTCGAGCTATACGCCGCGCTGGGCCCCGACCGGGTGGTCCGGACCGTCGATCAGGCCCTGCCGTGAGATCAAGCCCTGCGATGGGCAGTGCCCTCGGGGACGTGGGTCGTCAAGCTGACGAGACACTCCACTGCCGGCGGCCTAACGTCCGGGCAGTCTCGTGGTGATCTCCTGGATCAGCCATCCGTTGCCATCGGGATCGCTGAACGACGCGAATGTGGCGTAGGTGCGGCCTTCGGGATCCCGGCCGGCGACCCTTCCCGCTGTGCCCGCGTGGTGAAAGACCCCGCCGACGTCATGAAACGCCTCGCTGACGTCGACACCCTTGCCGAGCAACTCTTTTCGGGCCGCCTCGATATCGTCGACGACCAGCTGGAGACCGTCGGCGGATCCCGGCGCGGCCGACGTGAGTCCGGTCCCGAAGATGATCGAGCAGGCCGACCCGGGAGGCGTCAGCTGCACCACCCGAAAGTCGTCACCCTTGACGAAGTCGGCGTCCAGCCGCCAGCCCATTCCCGTGTAGAAGTCCTTGGCCTTGTTCACGTCGGACACCGGGACCAGCACCACCTCGAGCTTCATGTCCATCGTTGCACTCCTTTTGGGGGTTATGCGGTAGTTGCCGAGCTGATGAAGACGCCCTTGGCGACTTCCATGTACTTCACGGCGGCGGCGGACGACTCTTGCGGGGTGCTGCCCTGCTCGCGCGCGTTGAGGTAGGCGGCATACCAATCCCACCAGTCGTGCTTCGGCGCGGCCTTCTCGTAGGGATCATGATGTTCGGCAGTCTCTTTCAGGAGATCTGCCAGGGTCGCTACGTCCATGGTTTTGTCCTCTGACAAGCTGAATTTTCAAGTCTGGAGGTGAGGGTGGCCGACTCGCTTGTCTCCGTCAACGTCGGAATGCCGCGTGACGTCGCCTGGCAGGGGCGCGTCGTGCACACCGGGATCTGGAAGAGCCCGGTCGACAGGCCTGTCATGGCCCGCACCCTGAATCTGGACGGCGACGGTCAGGGTGATCTGGGTGGCCACGGCGGCGAGCAACGCGCGGTGTTCGTCTATCAGTTGGATTCCTATCGCTATTGGCAGGAGTACCTGCAGCGGGACGATTTCACGCACGGCATGTTCGGGGAGAATTTCACTGTCGACGGCCTGCCGGACGTGGAAGTCTGCATCGGAGATCGCTTCCGCATCGGCGCCGCCGAGTTCGAGGTCACGCAGCCGCGGACCACCTGCTACCGCGTGGGGATCAGGCTCGCCGAGCCCCAGATGCCGTCGCTGCTGGTCAGTCACCACCGGCCTGGCTTCTACTTCCGGGTGATCACCGAGGGCCACGTCTCGGCCGGCGACGCGATCGTGCGAACGCATGAGGACCCGCGGCGCCTGAGCGTCGCTGATGTGGATGCGCTGCTGTACCTGCCTGGTGCTGACACAGAGGTCGTCCGGGCGGCTGCAACGATTCCGGCCCTGAGTCCCGGTTGGCGCCAATCCTTCCAAGATCTGGTGGCAGCCGCCGAGCAACAGGCGTCGTCACCTTCGCCCATCCGCGAAGTGCAAGCAGCGGGCTGGACGGGCTTCGCGCCATTAAAGGTGGTGGCGGTCAGGCCGGAGACCGACACAGTCACCTCGGTCTACCTGTCAGCTACGGACGACAAGCCGCTTCCCCCAGCTCAGCCGGGCCAATACCTGACCGTGCGGCTGACACTCGACGACAGGCCGGTCATCCGCACCTACTCGCTGTCCTCAGCGCCGGGCGCCGACCTTTACCGCCTCAGCGTCAAACGGGAGAGCAAGGGGATCGCCAGCACCTTCCTCACCCAACAGCTCCAGGTGGGCCAGGTGCTCGACGTGGCGTCTCCGCGCGGTGAGTTCATCCTCACCGATGAGGCCACGCCTGTGATTCTGATGTCAGCCGGCATCGGGGTAACGCCGGTGCTGGCCATGTTGCACCAGCTTCAGCAAGCCGGCAGCCGGCGCGCGGTGTGGTGGATCAGCGCCGCCCGGTCGCCCGAGCAGAACCCGCTGGCTCAGGAGGCCCATGGACTGGTGGCCGAGCTCGCGAACGGGCACGAATACGTCTTCTACAGCACTGCCGGCAACCGGCTGTCGCAGGTCTCGCTGGCCCGCCTCTCACTGCCTGCAGACGCAACCGCCTACCTGTGCGGCCCCGACGGATTCATGGCCGACATGCAAGCTGCCCTCCAGGCTCTCGGGCTGCCCCCCTCGCGTATTCGCACTGAGGTGTTCGGCGCCCGGTCCGCCATCAACCCCGGGGTGATCGCAGGTTCCACGCGCTCCCCGCACGCACCGCAGACCCCCGGATCCGGACCCCAGGTCACCTTCAGCCGCAGCGGGCTGTCGGTCGCCTTCGAGACCACGCTGGGCAGCTTGCTGGAGATGGCTGAACTGTGCGATGTGCCGACCCGCTGGTCGTGCCGCAGCGGGGTCTGTCACACCTGTTCCACACCGCTGCTGGGCGGTCGAGTCGACTACGCACCCGATCCGCTGGAACCCGCGACCGATGGCGAGGTGCTGCTGTGCTGCGCGACTCCGGCCACGGACCTCATCCTGGACATGTAAATCAGATCAATTCGATCGCGTCCGCGATGGAGTCCAGCACCCTGGCGGGACGAAACGGGTACTGCCCGATGTCGGCCGGGCGGGTCGATCCGGTCAGAACGAGGATCGTGTCAAGGCCCGCTTCGATGCCGGCCACGACATCGGTGTCCATACGGTCGCCGACCATGACGGTCGACTCCGAATGCGCGTGCAGCCGGTTCATGGCGCTGCGAAACATCATCGGATTGGGCTTGCCCACGAAGTACGGCTGCTTGCCGGTCGCCTTGGTGATCAGAGCGGCGACCGCGCCGGTGGCAGGCAGTGCGCCGTCGGGAGAAGGACCGGTGACATCGGGATTTGTGGCGATGAAACGACCGCCGGCCTGGACCAGCCTGATCACCTTGGTAATCGACTCGAAGGAGTAGGTACGGGTCTCACCGAGGATGACGTAGTCCGGCTCGGTGTCGGTGAGCGTGTAACCCACTTCATGGAGCGCGGTAGTCAGACCAGCCTCTCCGATGACGTACGCGGTGCCACCAGGCGACTGCTCCGCGACGAAGGTCGCCGTCGCCAGCGCCGAGGTCCAGATGGAAATCTCCGGGACACCGAGCCCAGCCCTGCGCAGCCTGGCCGACAAGTCCCGAGGCGTGAAAATCGAGTTGTTGGTCAGCACCAGAAACTGCCGCCCATGCGCTTCCAGCTGGCGCAGGAACTCGGCAGCTCCCGCAATGGCGGCCTCCTCATGCATGAGGACGCCGTCCATGTCGATGAGCCACGTCAGCGCGGGCGGCCGTCCGGATCCACCGATGCGAGGTGCTCGGCCTGGCGAGGTGCTCATAGCTAAGGTTCTAGCACCGGAGATTGCCATGTGAGCTGGATCAAAGAACCGATTTGGCGCTGGTCGGGTGGGTATCTCGCCCTCGCAGCTCATCTGTCAGCTCGACTTCCCAGTTTGGACACTCTCCATGGAAACGCGCCGCGACCTGATCAACCTCCTTCTCGACGGCCTCGAGGCCAACGAGCGAGATCATCTCAAGCAGGCGATCCGCGAAATCAACATGCGAGAGCGGGGATCAGTCCCAGCCCGAAGCCGGTCCCAGGCCGCCAGCTCGAAATAGGGTCGGCCACCGATTCCGGTGACGTCAAAGAACTGACCCACCACAGCGCTGCGAGAGTCGATATGGACCGCCGGCAGCGCTAAACTGCGCCTTCGCCGATCGCCTTCCATCAACGTCGTCGCGCCCACCGAATCGATGAACGTCACATCGTCCATATCCAGGTGGATCGGCGTCGTGAATTTCTCCAGACTCGCGAAGAGGCGCGTGAGGCTGGCCCGGGCCGCCAAGTCCAGCTCTCCGGCAAGGTGGATGTAGCCCGCTTTCGGGGTTAGCGACAGCCCGATGCGGAATGGCTTGCCCGGCTGAGCGGTCACCAGGTCGTTCATCGCAGAACTTCCTCCGCTACGCGCCACGGGGCAGGGTGGCCGGCGGAAGCCAGCTCGATATGCGTCTGTTTTTCCCGGGCTTCGAAGGTGAAACCTCCTGACCATCAGGTTTCCGAATAGCCGTTAATGCAGGGCGCGGTGATGGCACGAAGTCGGATGTTGACAGCGTGTCAGTGGAAGACTTGCCGCGCCGTTTCGGTGTTTGGAGTCCAACGCCAACGGTTTGACGTCCTACGGTCTAAGCGTGATCGAGCTCCGCAGTCTTACCAAGCGCTACGGCGATAAGACGGCAGTCGACGACCTGAGTTTCACCGTGCGGCCCGGCGCGGTCACTGGATTTCTCGGCCCGAACGGTGCCGGGAAATCGACCACGATGCGCCTGCTCGTGGGGTTGGACCGGCCGAGCGGCGGCAGCTCGATGATCGGCGGCAAGTCCTACGTAGATTTCCCGGCCCCCTTGCGAGAAGTCGGCGCCCTACTGGAGGCACGGGCGGTCCACACCGGACGCTCGGCGCGCAACCACCTGCGGGCCATGGCTGCTACCAATGGCATTCCGCGCAAGAGAGTGGACGACATGCTCGGCCTCGTCGGGCTGGATGACGTGGCTGACAAGCGAGCCGGTGGCTTCTCCCTGGGCATGGGCCAGCGGTTGGGCATCGCCTCGGCCTTGCTGGGCGACCCTGGGACGCTGCTGCTCGATGAGCCCGTGAACGGCCTGGATCCGGAGGGAATTCTGTGGATCCGAAATCTCCTCAAGGCGCTCGCGGCCGAAGGCAGGACCGTGCTTGTCTCATCTCATCTGATGAGCGAGATGGCGGTCACCGCCACGGAACTCGTTGTGGTGGGCAGAGGCCGGTTGATCGCCTCCGGAAGTGTCCAGGAGCTGATCCACCAAGCATCCGGCGGGGTGGTCGTCGTCCGTTCCCATCAGGCCGATCAGCTCGCGGCGCTGCTGGCAGGTGAAGGCCGAAACATCGAACGCCCGCGGCCGGACACCTTGCAGGTGAGCGGGATGGACAGCGAATCCGTCGGGCTGGTGGCGGCGCGCGAGCGCATTCCGCTCATCGAGCTGACGCCGCAGCAGGCGACGCTGGAAGAGGCCTTCATGGAGATCACCCGCGACTCCGTCGAGTTCCACGGGGGCGGGCCGGGCGGGGAGCTACCCCCGGACCCGAGCAGTGGAGGTCCGCGATGAGCACGCTGACCTCCCAGCGGCCCGACCTCGGATCAGGCCGCGTCACGCAATGGAACGTGATCCGGGCCGAAGGGATCAAGCTTCGGTCGTTGCGTTCCACGTGGTGGAGCCTTTTCGCGACGGTCGTCATCATCGTCGGACTCGGCACCCTTTTCAGTGCGTTACGAGCTCACCGTTTCAACCAGGACAACGGTGGTCTTCGGCCGGGGCCGTTCGCCGCACGCATCGGCCTGGATCCGACACTGATCAGCCTGCGCGGAGTCTTCTTGGCGCAGCTAGCCATCGGCGTGCTCGGCGTGCTCGTCATCACCGGCGAGTACAGCACCGGAATGATCCGTTCGTCGCTGGCCGCCGTTCCCCGTCGAACGCCCGTACTTGTGGCCAAAGCGCTCGTTTTCGGCGTCACGGCGCTCGTGGTGACGGCAGTGTCCGCATTGCTGGCATTTCTGCTCGGCCAACTGGCACTCAAGAGCACGCATCTTCAGGCCTCGCTGAGCACGCCGGGCGCCGTCCGCGCGATCCTCGGGGCGGCGCTTTACCTGACCCTGATGGGATTGCTCGGCGTCGGATTGGGGTTCGTCATCCGCAATACGGCGGGCGCGATAGCCACTTTCGTCGGAGTCCTACTGGTCCTTCCGTTGCTGGCAAATGCGCTCCCCAGTCCCTACTCGACTGATGTCAGCAAATACCTGCCACTGAACGCGGGCACCCAGATCCTGACGACGGTGAACCGCGACACGACCATGCTGGGACCGTGGGCCGGCCTCGGCATCACCGCCCTCTACGCGCTGGTTGCGCTGCTGGCAGGCGCCGTCATCCTCAAGCGCCGCGATGCTTAGCGCTTGCTAGCCGGCTCGGCATCTGTGGCTCAACATCAGTGGCTCGGCATCAGTGGCTGGACAGCAAGCGGGCGGCCGCCGCGACTCGTGCTCCGAGATCCTCCTGCAGCTCATCGGGCATGCGGGCGGCCGGGGCACTGATGGTGATGGAAGCGATCGCCCGGCGCTCGGCGTCGAGAATGGCGGCGCCCACCGCCCGTGCGTCGGGAGTGACGTCACCAGAATTGACGGCATAGCCCCGGCGGCGCACCTGGGCCAGCCGCCTTAACTCCCCGGCATCCGGATCACCGCCCAGATACGCACCGACCTCGTGCCGGGGCAGGTGGGCGAGGATGGCCTGCCCGGCCGCGCTCCTGGCCGCCGGAACGGCGAAGCCGATGTTCGGGGCAGCGCGGACGAGGCGGTTGCTTTCCACCACGTCCAGCACGACGATCTGCCCTCCCTCGGGGACGTTAAGAATGATCGTCTCCTCGGTCTCGTCACGAAGCGCCTCCAGCGTGGCCCGCGCCCGGTCCACCAGGCCCGAGCGGCGCTGGACCAGGACGAGCACCCGGGACGTCACCTCCCATTCGGTGCCGCCCCGCACGCGCTGAATCCAGCCGGCATCGGCCAGTGTCAGCAGCGCTCGTTGCACCCCGCTCTTGTCGTCCGCAAGGATGCGTGACAAGCCGCTGACCCCGATGGGCTGATGCTCCGCGAGTGCTTCGAAGGCCAGCAGCACACGCGCTGCGCTCTGAACGTGCTTGACGACCACCCCGCGCGCTCCTAGCGTGTGTTACACGTCAATACGGCGTGTCACACAGTAACCCGATGAAGGGTGTGACCCGTACGTTGCAGCCCGACGAGATGATCTTGATCAGTGTCGACGACCACATCGCCGAACCGGCGGACATGTTCGACGCACATGTGCCGGCCAGATACCGGGACCGCGCCCCGCACGTCGTCACGGACGAAAACGGCGACCAGCAATGGTGGTACGAGGGTGTTAAGGGTCGAAACCTCGGTCTGAACGCCGTCGCAGGCAAGCCACCAGACATGTACAACACGAACCCGAACCGCTACGAAGAAATGCGTCCGGGCTGCTACGACGTCCACGAACGGGTCCGTGACATGTCAGCCGGCGGGCAGCTCGCCGGATTGAACTTCCCGAACTTCACCGGATTCTCCGGTCAGGTTCTCAACCAGGGGCCGGATCGCGATCTCAACCTGATCATGATCAAGGCCTACAACGACTGGCACGTCGATGAATGGTGCGCGGCCTATCCCGGACGATTTATCCCGTGCGGCATCCTTCCGCTGTTCGATGTCGAGGAAGCCGCCAAGGAGCTCCGCCGCCTCGCCGCCAAGGGCGTCCATGCCGTGACCTTCAGCGAAAATCCGCAGGCGCTCGGCATGCCGAGCATCCACTCCGGACACTGGGATCCGCTTTTCGCCGCCGCCAGCGATGAGCAGACGATCCTGTGCTGCCACCTGGGCTCCTCGAGCCGATCGGTGATGACGACGTCAGACGCACCGGCGAGCGTCCCGATGAACCTCTCCCCCGCGGCCACCATCTTCACCTTCGGTGACCTGGTGTGGGCCGACTTCTGGTGGCGCTACCCCGACCTGAAATTCTCCTTGACCGAGGGCGACGTCGGCTGGATTCCCTATTTCATCCAGAAGGCCGAGAACACCTACCAGCGTCACTCCGGCTGGACGAAGCACTCGTTTCCCGATGGCACCGGACCCGGCGACCTTTTCCGCGACCGGATTCTTTGCTGCTTCATCAATGACACGGTCGCGGTCGAGCTGCTGCACCACCTGAACGTCGACAACGTCTGCTGGGAGTCCGACTTCCCGCACTCTGATTCCAACTGGCCGCTGGCGCCGGAAGAACTGTCGGTGCTCTTCGCGAAGACCAGCGACGCCACCATCAACAAGATCACTCACCAGAACGCCATGCGTCATTTCCACTTCGACCCGTTCGCCGTTCGCCCTAAAGAGCTTTCGACGGCCGCCGCCCTCCGCAGCGAAGCCCGCGACGTCGACACCGTCACCCACGTCGGCCGACCAGCCGACGAACGAGACGCCTCCTACTTCACCAACCTCGTCAACGGTCTCAAGACCGCCACGTCTGCCTAGGTCTCAACCGGACATCCGCGAGATCGAGCTTCACGAACCGCGCGAGGACCTCGGCAGCTTGAACGACAGCTCCCCTTCGTCGGTGGCGGCCGGCCTGCCAAAGAGCCAGTGAGGGTAGGTCAGCGCGATCGCACTCGCTTCGTCGAGCGCGGCCAGCTCTTCCGGCGTCAAACGAACCTGTGCCGCGCCTAGATTCTCCTCCCATTGAGCTTGCGAGGTTGCCCCGACTATCACCGACGTCACCCCGCGCTGATGCAACAACCACGCGAGCGCGACCTGCGAGGCGGTCAGTCCGTGATCGCCGGCGACCGACCGCACCTGTTCCAGTACCGCCGCGCCACGCACGGCGTCCACCGGCGGAAACTCGAAGTTGGCTCGCCGGCCGCCCCCACCGTCGGGCGTATCAAGGCTGTACTTTCCGCTCAGGAAACCGCCCGCCAGCGGGCTCCACACCAGGACACCGACGCCGGCATGGCGGCACCATGGAAGGATTTCCAGCTCAAGGTCACGGCCGACCAGGGAGTAATAGGCCTGCGCTGATACGAACGGCGCGTGACCGCAATTCTGCTGCAACGCCTGTGCTTTCGCCGCGTACCACGCCGGGAAGTTGGACCAACCGACGTAACGCACGAGACCCCTGCGGCGCAGATCGTCCAATGCCCGCAACGTCTCCTCAAGCGGCGTTCGGAAGTCAGGTGTGTGCAGCTGGTAGAGGTCGATGCAGTCACGGTTCAACCGGCGCAGGCTCGCCTCGCAGCTGCTGACGATGTGGCGGTAGGACAGGCCGCGATCGTTACGGTCACGGCTCATCCGATTGCCTACCTTGGTCGCGATCAGGGCGTGTGAGGACCCCTCCGCCGCTCCCAAGGCCCGGCCGAGCATCTCTTCACTGACGCCCAGGGAGTAGACGTCAGCCGTATCGAAGAGGTTGATGCCCGCATCCAAGGCGCTGGCGACCATGCGGTCAGCGCCGGCCTGGTCGATGTTCGCCCGAAATCCCCGCGCGTCGACCCCGCCGAAGGTCATCGCCCCCAAGGTGAGCCGCGAGACCCGAAGGCCCGAACCGCCCAGCGGCAGATAGTCCATCGCCACCTCCTGCGTCAGTGCCGGCCCATCGCCGTGAGCTGCTGCACCTGGCCCATGACCACGGACACCACGTCGGGATCCGCGGCCAGCGTCGCGTCGAGATCATTCAGCACGCGCGGCACGGCCGTCGCCAAAGGGCCTTCAGCCAGTGCCACCACCTCAGCTGCGCGCACATCCGACACCGGCACGCCATTGCCCCGCAGGTGGCAGATCCAGGCGGCGAGCACGCGGGTAGCCCCCTCGGGAGTCCGGCCGGCCGCACGCTCCCGCCGCAGCACGGGCGCGATACGAATGGGCAGCTTCTGGGAACCGTCGGCGGCAATCTGGCTCAAAAGATGGCGGATCCGCCCGTTCGCGAACCGGTCAAGCAGGGCGGCGCGGTAGGCGGCCACGTCATCCGCCGGCTGGCCCAGGTGCGGTGCGGCTTCGTCCCACCATTGCGCTACCCAGGCCCGGCACATGTCGTCGTCAATCGCCGCTGCCACCGTCGTATGGCCGCGAATCGATCCGGCATACGCGAGCAACGAGTGGGCACCGTTGAGCAGCCAGAGTTTGCGGTGTTCATACGGCGTCACATCGTCGGTGAAGCTGGCGCCGGCGCTCTCCCAGGCGGGTCGACCGGACGGAAAGTCGCCGCTCAGTACCCACTCCCCGAAGGGCTCGGTGACGACGGGGCACGCGTCCCGCAGACCGGTGGCCGCCAGAACGACGTCAGCATCTTCGGGTCCGCCGCGGGGCGTGATGCGGTCGACGGCCGTAGTCACGACGCTGACCGACGCGGCGATCCACTGCGCCAAAGCGGGATCGAGCTCGCCGGCCATTTCCAGCACCACCCGTCGCGCGACTGCCCCGTTGCCGGCGAGGTTGTCGCAAGGAATGAGAGCGATGGGGCCCCCATCGGCCCGCTGCCGCGCGGCAAGTCCTGCTACGAGCCGGCCGGGAGGGGTGCGGACCACGGCGGTGCGATCCTCGCGCAGCTGACCCAGATCAGCCTGCGCCTGTGGACCCTCCAGGTCCAAGGACCCGTCCGGACGTCGAAGGTAACCGGCCTCGGTGACCGTGACGGTGACGGCAGTGACGTCGGATGAGGCGAAGTATCCAAGCCAGGCCTGGTGGTCGGCGGCGCCATGAGCCCGCACCAGGCTCTCCACCACCTGAAACCGGTCGCCGTCGCCGGCCCTGGTGACGAGGGTGTAGAGCCCGTCCTGAGCGGTCAGCTGGGCCGCAAGCGCATTACCCCGGCCACCGAAAGCGGCGTAGCCCCAGTCCCCGCCATCGGCCGCCTGATCGGTGTACCAGGCTTGATGTGCCCGGAAGAAACTGCCTAACCCCAGATGCAGCAGGCGTACCGGCGGCGGTGCTTGCGTTCGCCGGAGCGGACTGCTCACAGTTTGAACACCGTTTGAGGCTGGCTGGTGACCTGGGAAATCAGGGTCTCGACGGCTTCGTCCTCGTCGAGGCGATGCTCAGCGACCAGCCGCGCAAGAAAGGCCGCATCGACGCGACGCGCGAGAGCGTGGCGGGCGGGGATCGAGCAGAAAGCCCGCGTGTCGTCAACGAAACCGGACGTGCGTGAAAAGCCCACCGTTTCGGTGATGGCAGCTCGAAAACGACCGATGGCGTCAGGCGCATCGAGAAACCACCAGGGGACCCCGGCGTACACGGCGGGGTAGAAACCGGCGAGCGGCGCGATTTCCCGCGACCAGACCGTCTCGTCGAGGGTGAACAGCACGAGGTGAAAGCCCGGGTGCGCCCCGAACCGTTCGAGGAGCGGACGTAGCGCATCGGTGAACTCGACCTGAAGGGGGATGTCGACGCCGACATCCGGCCCGTAGCGCTGGAAGGTAGGGGTGTGATGGTTGCGTCGTACACCCGGATGGATCGTCATCACCAGCCCGTCATCACACGACATCCGGGCCATTTCCAGCAGCATGTGCCGGCGAAACGCGAGCGCCTCGGCGGCCGTGATGTCGCCCGCCATGGCGGCGGCGTAAATGCGTGAAGCGTCGCGAAGGTCGAGCGGGTCGGTACGCACATCGGTGTGGCTGTGATCGGCCGAGACAGCGCCCCGCGCGATGAAATACCGACGGCGCTCCTCCAGGGCGTGCAGATAGCCCGAATAGTCCACGACATCGACCTGAGCAGCCTGCCCCAGCCGCCCGACCGCGGCACGCCAGCCTGGCTGTGCCGGCTCGAGATACCGGTCGGGGCGAAACGTCGGAACGACACGCCCGTGCCAGGTCGGATCGACGTCCAAGGCGACGTGCGCCTCGAGTGCCGAGGCAGGGTCATCGGTGGTGGCCAACACCGAAATTCCGAACCGCTCGTAGAGGGCGCGGGGCCGGTACGCCGGCTGCGCCAGGCAGGCCGCCACCTGGTCGTAGATCGCGTCGGCGGTGCTCGCCGATGGCCGCTGCGTGACCTGAAAGATCGCCGCAAGTTCATCCTCGAGCCAGTAGCGCACCGGAGTGCCGCGAAAGACGTCCCAGTGCTCACACATTCGCCGCCAGGCCAGCCGCGCCGCATTTTCCGAGAGGGACTCCGTGGGCCCCATGCCGACACCCAGCTCGTCCAGCGAGACACCGGAGGCGTGCAACAGGCGGGTCACGTAGTGGTCAGGGGTCACCAGGAGGGTCGCCGGGTCAGCAAACGGCTGGTCGGCAAGCAACATCTGCGGGTCGACGTGGCCATGCGGGCAGATCAGTGGCAGCTCGCGCACGCTCTCGTACAGCCTCCGGGCGATGCTGCGCTGCGCAGGGTCCGCCGGGAACAGCCGATCCGGGCTCAGGATGAGTGCCCTTTTCCCTGCTGCCACCGGAGTACTGTTTCCGCTTTGCCGCCGGGGTGCAACCCGTGAACCGGTCGGAGGCCGAGATGACGCAAGCGCCGCCGAGTCCTGTTCGACCGGCACGCGGGGTTACCGAGATCGGCGGGCCGGGCGAGGTGCTCAGCGATACCCAGATCCAAGACTTCATCGCGGCCGGGCTGGCGACCGCCGGGCTCGAAGGGCGCAGCGTCTGCGTGCTCGTCCCGGATGCCACCCGGACCTGCCCGCTTCCCCTGCTGCTGTCCGCAGTTCACGGGGCGCTGCACGGCCGGGTCAGCCGACTCACCGTCCTGGTCGCCCTCGGGACACACGGGCAGCTGAACGAGCCCGCGCTCGCCACACACCTCGGCTATCCGGCCGGCGCGTCAAGCGACCGCTATCCGAACACGACGATCATGACGCACGCCTGGTGGGACCCCTCGACGTTCGCAAATGTGGGGACCCTGTCAGCCGATCGCGTCGCGGGGCTGTCCAACGGGATGCTGCACCACGCGACTCAGGTGCGGATCAACCGCGCGGTCGTCGAGCATGACGTCACGCTGATCCTCAGTCCGGTCTTCCCGCACGAGGTCGTCGGCTTCTCCGGTGGCAACAAGTACTTATTTCCCGGGGTTTCGGGACGTGAACTGATCGACCTTTCGCATTGGCTCGGCGCCTTGATCACCAGCGCTGAGATCATCGGCGCCCGCGGCATCACACCGGTGCGGGCACTCATCAACGAAGCGTCAGCGATGGTCCCGGGGAGGCGTCTGGCGTTCTGCGTCGTGACCAAGTCCGGCAGCAATCAGCTGCATTCCATGGCCTTCGGCGACCCAGCCGGCTCCTGGGACGCGGCCGCTGCGGTGTCCCAGCAGACCCACATCCGTTATCTCGACGCTCCCGTACGCCGGGTGCTGGCTCTCATTCCGACGAAGTACGACGACCTGTGGACCGGCGCCAAAGGCTTCTACAAGGTCGAACCGGTCGTGGCTGACGGCGGCGAGGTCGTGCTCTACGCGCCCCACATCCATCAGGTCGCCGCCACCCATCCCGCCATTGCAGAGATCGGCTATCACTGCCGTGACTACTTCCTCAAGCAATGGGATCGATTCAAAGGCCAGCACTGGGGCGACCTCGCCCACTCGACGCACTTGCGCGGCGCCGGGACCTACGACCCGGTGAACGGCGAACGCTGCCGGGTCACGGTGACTCTCGCCACCGGGATACCCGAGCGCGTCACGCGATCCATCAATCTGAGCTACCTGGACCCGGCGTCCATCGACCCCGCCGAGTGGGCGAGTGAGCCGGGCACGTTAGTGGTGCCCGACGCCGGTGAGGACCTCTATCGACTGGCGTGATTGCCGTGTACAAGGATAGGCGCGACGCGAGGCAAAGGAGCCCCGAAGGTGCATGAGCTGGCGGTCACGGGCGGAGTCGTCGTTGACGGCACTGGCCGCCAGGGAAGGCGCCTTGACGTCGGCATCGACGACGGGCGCATCACCGAGATTGCGCCGCAGCTCACGGGACGCGAGATCATCGACGCGCAGGGCTGCCTCGTGGCGCCCGGGTTCATCGACCTGCACACCCACTACGACCCCCAGGTCCTGTGGGATCCCTCGCTCAGTCCCTCGAGCCAGCTCGGGGTGACCTCGGTTGTCGCCGGCAACTGCGGCTTCTCCATCGCCCCTTGCTCCCCCGATCTGCGCGATTCGATGATCGCGACCCTGGTCAGCGTGGAGGACATGAGCGCAGACAGCCTTCACGCCGGCATCGACTGGTCGTTTCAGACCTACGGCGAATACCTCGCCGGCGTCGGCGCCCGGGGCACCGCCATCAATTTCGGTGGCTACGTCGGACATACCGCCGTCCGGCTGTGGGTGATGGGAGACGCGGCATACGAACGGGCGGCCACGCCTGAAGAAGTGTCGAAGATGGCCGACGTCGTCGCCGAGGCGATGAGCGCGGGCGCGCTTGGATTCTCCAGCGACCGATCCCCGTTTCACCGCGGCGACGGCGGCCGCCGGGTGCCTTCCGCGGTCGCGACGATGGAGGAGATTGCCGCGTTGTGGCGGGCGGTTGACGCTCACGGCTGGGGACTGATCCATGTCGCGCCAGGCGAGAATTTCGAGTGGGTCTACGAGCTGCAGCAGTCGATCGGCGTGCCTGTCACCTGGTCAGCGATTCTCGCCTACCCCGTCGGCGCCTCGTCCAAGGCGCCCTGGTCGAGCAAGCTCGAACGCCACCGGGCTGGGATCGCCCGCGGCGCCAAGGTGCATCCGCAGGTCACCTGCCGGCCGGTGACTTTTCAGATCTCGATGGCCGATCCGTCGAGTTTCTACATGGTTCCGGCCTTCAGCGAGGTGGCTGCCGCGGACCGGGCGGGGCGTACTCGGCTCTATCGCAACGAGGCCTGGCGAACACTGGCCGCCGCAGAAATCGACTCCGGGAAATACATCGACATCCGCTGGGACCGCTGCATCGTCACCGAGACCGGGGATGCCGCTGCGCTCGGCTCCAGCCTTCAGGACCTCGCGCAGCAGCGTGGCATCCACCCGCTGGACGTGGCACTGGAGATCGCCCTGGGGGACGATCTCACGAGCCGGTTCACAGTGAATTTCGCCAACGACGACGAGCAAGCCGTGGCCTGCCTGCTGCGCGAGCCGGGCTGCGTGCTCGGACTGTCCGATGCGGGCGCGCATGTGGGCCAGATCTGCGACGCCGTGATGCCTTTGGACTTCCTCGCTCATTGGGTACGCGACCGCGAGTTGATGACGGCCGAGGCGGGGATCCGGCGTCTGACCGGAGAGCTGGCAGACCTGCTCGGCCTGCAGAACCGCGGCTACCTGGCAGCCGGCGCCGCAGCCGATGTGGTGGTGCTGGAATGGGACCAGCTCGCGCCCGGGCCGGCCCGCCGTGTCACCGACTTTCCCGCCGGCGGCGACCGGCTGGTGGCTGATGCGCCCCGCGGCCTCCGCCACGTGCTCGTGAACGGTGTCCCTATTCGTCAAGACCACACGCCCGTGGCTGCCGGGACATTCCCCGGACAGCTGCTCGTCAACCGACCTTCGGAGGTCTCGTGACAACCCAGACCTGGCTCATCTCCTCCGACTCCCACATCGTGGAGCCACCCGATCTGTGGAAGTCGCGCACGTCCGACCCCAGGAGTCCCCGCGTCGTCAGCGAATCCGACGGCGACTGGTGGTACATCGATGGCCGCAAGACGATGTCGTTCCTCGGCATCCAAACCGGCATGCGTTTCGACAAGGATCCGACGAAGCTGCGCACCTCTGCGACGTTCGCTGAAGTCAGCCCTGCCGCCTATGACCCGAAGGCTTATCTGACCGCGAATGAAGACGACGGCGTCTGGGGATCGGTCATTTACCCCTCCGAAGGTCTGGTCCTTTTCAGCGTTCCCAACACCGAAGTCGTCACCGATGCGATGCGGGTCTACAACGACTGGATCGCCGACTTCTGCTCCCACGACACGTCGCGGCTCAAGGGCATCGCGATGGTCAACGTCGACGATCCGATCGAGGCGGCGCAGGAGCTACGCCGCTGCCATGACCTCGGCCTGGCGGGAGCCCTGATCACGGTGGCCCCGCCGGCTTGGCTCCCTTATCGCAGCCGGGACTTCGACGTCTTCTGGGCGACCGCTTCCGACCTTGACATGCCTTTGAGCCTGCACGTGGGCACCGACCGCGGCGATCCCCGCGCCGAACAATTCGTGCTGGACGTCAAGAACGTCCCGCCCTCCATCTTCGTCAACAAGGATTATCCAGTCCGGCGCACGCTTGCCGATCTGCTCTTCTCCGGGGTCTTCGAACGCCATCCCCAGCTACGCGTCGGCACCGTCGAGCACGAGCTCGGATGGATCCCGTTCTTCCTGCAGCAGCTGGATAACACCTACACCGACAAGCCACCGCGCGGCCCGGAATGGCACCGCTATCCGGATCCCGAGACGCGGCCCTCGCAGTTCTTTCGTACGAACTGCTTCGCCAGCTTCCAGGAAGACGGCCTGGGCCTTCGGCTGCGAGACATGATCGGCGTCGAAACCCTCATGTGGGGAAGCGACTATCCCCATACCGAATCGACGTTTCCGCGTTCGCGTCAGATCCTCGACGAGATCCTCGAAGGGGTGCCTGACAGTGAGGCTCAGCGCATCGTCGCCGGCAACGCCGCAGAGTTGTACGGCTTCCAGCTTCCCGCCGACGTCACGGCCGCTTCGTCCATGTCCTAGGCGGCCACGTTTCCGCTCTTGCCGTTTGGTACGCGACTCGCCCTGAATAGCGGACCAAACGGCAAGCGTGATCATGGCTTCGTCGATCAGCGTCGATCAGCGTCGATCCGGGTGCGGAACGGTGACGATTCTCAGTTCATCGATGCCGGCGAAGTCAGTCGGGTTGCAGGTGTAGAGCGGCAAGTCATTCGCGATTGCCGTCGCGGCGATGAGCGCGTCATAGGCGCGGGCGGCCGGCTTGCGGCCGGCTTGTCGCAACGAAGCGGCAACCCTCCCAAACGCCCTGGCTGCCGCAGCATCGAAGGGAATGGTCTCGAAATCTGCTTCCGCCTGCTGCAGATGCGCCTGGCGTGCGGCACGCTCCTTCTGAGATTTCGCCATGTGGGGTCCGACCGAAAGTTCAGCGAGTGTCACTGCACTGACGACCGAATCGTCCGGCAGGTCAGCCGGGTTGGCCAGCCGACCCAACAGGATGACCGTCGAGGTGTCGAGCATCCCGACGGTAGCCAACCCGGTCACAGCCCAGAGTCGAGAACGGCATCAAGATCCCGGCGTAACGCCTCCGGGTCGATGCTCGGTAGAACGCGTCGACGGGCAATCAGATCGACCGCCGACGGACTGCGCCGACGCCGGGGGCGTAGCTCGGCGACCTCGGCTCCATCACGTGTGACGATCACCGCTTCGCCTCTGGCGACACGGTCGAGAACCTCACCGCCTCGGTTCCGCAACTCGCGCACGCTCACCGTCTCCATGGTGAGACTGTATCACCGGTGATACAGCGCGGAATTACACCTCGAGCAGCGTTTTCCCAATGGCCGTGCGGGATGCGAGGGCGCGGTGGGCGTCAGCGGCGTGCTCGAGGGGCAAGGTCTGGCCGATCAATGGCCGGACGTGCCCCGACAGCAGCTGGGGTAGTAGCTCGCGAGCGAGGCCGGCGCGTTCGCCGGGCTGGATCTGAAGGTCCGCCAAACCAGTTACTCTCACGTTGCGACGACGCGCGACTTCGAGATCGATCTCGGTGAACGAACCGCTCGGTGCCCCATGGGCCGAGAAACGGCCTCCATCGATGATGATCCCGTACGCTTGCTGACCGAGCTGGCCGCCGACTCCATCGAGCACTACGTCAGGGCGACAACCCCCGGTCGCCGCCAGCACCTGGGACGTCCAGCCCGGACGCCCGTAGTCGACCACGACCTCGGCCCCAGCCTTCTCGACCGCACCCAATTTGGTGTGACCCCGCGCCACGCCAATCACGCGGGCTCCCTGCGACGACAGCAGTTGTACCAGGAGAAGCCCCATGCCTCCGGCGGCGCCAAGAACCAGGACCCACTCCCCCCGCTGCGCGTCGACCAGCTTGGTCACTCGGACGGCGGTCGGTCCGTCGTGAATCACGGCTGCTGCGGCAAAGAGGTCAAGTCCGTCGGGAACGGCCACTACGTCCAGCAGGCGCACGACAGCCCGCTCGGCATAGCCGCCAGTGCCGCCGGGACCGCCGGTATGCGCGATCACCCGTCGTCCGAGCCAGTCGACGTCGACCCCTTCGCCGACGGATACGACGGGACCTCCCACGCCGTTGCCGGGCACGTAAGGCGGCCGGATCGGGAAGATGTCGACGCCGCGGCCGGCCCGGACCATCGTGTCCACGAACATCACGTCGCTGACCTCCGTGGCGACGACGAGTTCACCGGGACCTGCGCGTGGATCCGGCGCGCTCTCCGGAACGAGCACCTCGGGTCCGCCGAACCGCGCCACGTTGATCACCCGCATGGTTCAGGCTGCCGGTCGGGGGGAGTCGTCAGCCGAGACGTCGCGCGCCTGCAGGCCAGAAACGTCCGGATCGACGTTCCAGGCGAGCACCCGCTTGGGGTGGATGCGGATGATCTCAGCAGCGAGGTGCCCATCTGCTGCGGCAGTCGCAGCCTCTGCAATCCCCCGTATCTCCAGAAAGTGTGACCCCTCCATCGTCTCCGCAGTCACCTCATCGACGACGAATGCGACCCGGGGATTGCCCTGGATGTTGCGGTACTTCGCGCTATTTCCCATGTTGAACCCGGCGATGTCGATCGTGCCCAGTGCCGCGTTGTAGGAGAAGCCCAGCGGTTTCACCTGTGGGGCACCGTCAGGTCCAATCGTGGAAAGGTGGCCACGGGGCTGACGTTCGAGGAATGCCTGTTCAACCTTGGTGAGTGTCACGCAAGTGAGGTTAAAACCTCAAGTTCGGTTGAGGTCAAGCTCGTGAACCAAGCTCGCCCTGTCGACGCGACTTGGCCAGCGCGACGAAGTATTCGAGTGCGGACGGGTCGGCAAGCGACCCGGCAGCCACGGCGCGTTCGACGGGGGTTCCCGTCAGGATCCGCTTGACCGGTACTTCGAGCTTCTTGCCTGAGTGAGTCCGGGGAACCGCGGGGACGTCGAGGGTCACGTCAGGGACGTGTCGCGGCGATAGCTCACGACGGAGCTCAGCCGCGATACGGCCCTTCAGGGAAGGGTCCAGGGTCGCCCCCGGCGCCAGCTTGACGAAGAGCAGCAATTCGTCTTCCGGATGCGCATCGAGATGGACCACCAGGCTGTCGGCGATCTCCGGGAATGCCTCGACAACGGCGTAGAACTCACTCGTACCCAGACGTACGCCCCCTCGGTTCAGCGTCGCATCCGAACGACCGCTGATGACGCAGGTGCCGCGATCGGTGATCGTCAACCAATCTCCGTGATTCCAGACGCCCGGGAAGCTGGAAAAGTAGGCGGCCCGGTAGCGCGATCCGTCGTCGTCGCCCCAGAACCGGACCGGCATGGACGGCAGCGGAGCGGTCACGACCAGCTCCCCCTGCTCACCCATCATCGGCTGGCCTTCCTCATCGAAAGCCTCGACGCGTGCGCCCAGAAGGCGGCATGAGATCTCTCCCGCGACCACCGGACGCCAGGGAGAGCCACCGACGAAGGCCGTACAGACATCGGTTCCGCCGCTGACCGACGTCAACCAGACAGCGGGCAGCACGTCATAGATCCAGCGGAACTCCGCTGCGGGCAGGGGCGCACCGGTCGAACCGACAGAACGCAAGGATCCAAGATCGCCGACGTCGTCCATCGTCAGTTCCAGCTTGTGGCAACGCTGGATGAACGGCGCACTCGTCCCGAAAACGGTGACCTCCAACTCAGCCGCAAGCCGCCAAAGCGCGCTGATGTCCGGATAGCTCGGATCCCCGTCGAACAGGACGATGGCAGAGCCGACGACCAGTCCGGAAACCAGCAGGTTCCACATCATCCAACCGGTGGTACTGAACCAGAAGAAGCGGTCGCCGGTCCCCAAATCATGATGTAGCGCAAGGGCTTTCAGGTGCTCGAGAAGAATGCCGCCGTGCCCGTGAACGATGGCTTTCGGCAGGCCCGTAGTACCCGAGGAGAAGAGCACATAGAGCGGGTGATCGAAGGGAACCGGCTCGAAGTCCAAGGGCCCCGGTTCAGCGACAAGCTCGTCCCACGCCAGCGCGTCCTCGATCGCCGTACCCCCGTACGGCACATCGACGACGGCACGCAACGTCGGCAGCTCCCGACGGATCTCGCGCAGTTGCTCAACGCGTTCGATCGTCTTCGAGCCATACCCGTAGCCCGTGACGGCGATGAGGACCACCGGGTCGAGCTGGGCGAACCGATCAATGACGCTGCGCGCGCCGAACTCCGGCGGGCAGGAGGCCCAGACCGCTCCGATGCTCGCCGCAGCAAGGAAGGAGATCAGCGCCTCCCGGCCGTTGGGCAATAGACCCACCACGCGATCTCCGCGTACCACCCCGAGCCGCAAGAACCCTTGGCGGCAGCGTGTCACCTGATCGCGAAGGCCATTCCAGGACAGCTCCGCAGGCTCGCGGGTCTGCGAATGCTCATAGACCGCGATCGCATCGCCCATGCGCCGCAGAGCGTGCTCGGCGTAGTTCAGCGTCGAGCCCGCAAACCATTGCGCCCCGGGCATTTCACGGCTGTCGAGCACCGCGGCAGGCGGGGCGTGAAACCGCACGTGGAAGTGTTCGACGATGCTGGACCAGAAGCCGTCCAGGTCATCGACGGACCAGCGCCATAGCTCGTCGTAGTCCTGGAAATGGCTCCCCCGATGCTCCTCGAGCCACTGCAGGTAGTGCCCGAGCCGCGTGGAGGACCGCATGTCGGCAGCCGGCATCCACAGGACGTCGTCATCGGTCATACCAGACAGCTTCTCATCGCTGGAAGGGGTTGCGTCTTCACCGGCGACACGCCGACTCGAACCTGTGCAATCGCAACCCGCAGGCTTAAGCCTCCTGAGCCGCCAGTTCAGCCTCGAGCTTGAGGAGGTCGGCGCCGGACGTGTCAAGACGGATGCTGTTGTCCTGCACCCGCGGGCCGTCCCATCCTGGGAGCAGTCCCAGCTCGTGGCAGAAGTACTGGGCTTCAATGTTGCGCCCGTTGTAGTCCGCAGCCGCCGGCTCGGTGCACAGCCAGCGCACGACCTTGCCCATGACCTCCATCGGCGCACCCTGGTTAGTGATGCCGAACTTCGCCATGTCCTGGCCGATGCGTTCGGTGGCGATCAGCCCGGGCTGGACGTTGAAGCAACGAATCCCCTGATCGCCCAGCTCAGTGGAGATGAACCCGGCAACCCGGTGGAACGCGCCCTTCGACGTGCCGTAGCCCATCCCCCAGCCGCCTTTGCCGGCCGGCTTGGTGGGATCGCCGTAGCCGGAGCCGGACGTGATGTTGACGATGGTCCCCTCGCCGCGGGCAATCATCGACGGCAGCACGAGCTTGTTGATGATCAGCGGGGCGAAGAAATTGCCTTCCATCTGCTTGCGGAGCAGTTCGATCGGTGTATCCAGAAAGAGATCCATGTGCCCGGGGCCGATGTATCGCCCGTTGTGCACGACGACGTCGATGCGTCCCCACCGCTCCAGCACGGTCGCCACCGCGGCCCCGAGCGACGCCGAATCGAGCAGGTCAGCGGGAATGGCTATCGCTGTGCCGCCGGCCTTTTCGATGATCCCGACGGTGCCCTCGAGGCTGCCCGGAAGTGGGCTCAGATCGCTTCCCTTGAGCGTCGAGGAGTGCTCGCGCTGCTCCCCGTCGCGCACAGTGCGCGCCGTGATCGCGATGCGGTAACCGGCGTCCGCCAGCTCCAGCGCGCAGGCCTTGCCGATGCCGCGGCTCGCGCCGGTGATGAACGCAACCTTTTCGCTCATGACTCACTCCTGGGATAAGGGCCGCGAAGCCACTGCATCACGGACTTGCGGGACGAGATCAGCCAGCCGTCATCGAATCGGCGACAGCGGTCCCGGTACTGCGTGGCGACCACCAGATCGTCGCGCCCGCTGCCGGGCGCCTCGATGTGGTAACAGACGGCGTAGCTCCACACGAGAGCCGCATCGCCGTCGATCTGCACGTGCTGGTTAGTGATGTTGTGCTGGGTGGCGTGGTAGACCGCGGCGCCGGCGTAGATCCCCGGGAGGTACTCGGACGCCGGCGACGACCCGGCCATGCCCTCGACGAACGCGTCCGGGGTGAACACGCTCAGAACCGTGTCCAGATCACGCATATCGATGCCGAGCGCGTACACCTTCACCAGCTGGCTCACCGCATAGCGATCGGCAAGCTCCCGCTCACCCGGCGCTGCGATCGGCCCACGCCACTGCACCCACTCGTCCACAGGCACGGACGTTATCGCGACCGCCTCAGCGTCATCACACCGGTCACGGCTGCGCTCACCTTTGGAGCTTCGCCGGCGTATTCACCTTGTCGGGCGCGACCTTGAGAATGATGCGACCTTCGGGTCCGACGGGTCGGGCGTAGTCAGCGCCGGTGTACTTGCGGGACAGCTCATCGATGTGATCACGCGCGGATTGACCGTCCACGGTGTCGACGACGTGGCCGCGGACCTCGGACCAGTCCCAGGCGTTTTCCGCGGAATGGATCAGGACGGTGATCCGCGGATCGCGGGCGACGTTCTTGGCTCGCTGCCGGACGGGCTCGGTGTTCACGAGCAGGTGTTCACCATCGGTATCGATCCAGGTGAGCAAGGCCTGCGGCTGCCCGCTCGGCATCAAAGTCACTACGGTGGCAAGGTTTTTGCCCTTTGCCAAGCGGATCGTGTCGTCATCAAGCGCCACGCGTCACCGTCTCTCCGGCTGAAAGGTATGTGTTGGAATTGTAGGCATTCGAGGAGAAGCTCTGCCTTTGTGGTCCTCGGACAGCAACGACCGCATGGCAGGGCGACGACGCGCATGGGCAGGATGAGAAGCATGGACACGACGCAACTCGAGAAGATCCGCACCGGCCGCGGTTTTTTCGCCGCCCTGGATCAGAGCGGAGGCAGCACCCCGAAGGCGCTGCGCGAGTACGGCATCACCGATGACCTGTATCACTCCGACGCCGAGATGTTCGACCTGGTCCACGCGATGCGCACCCGAGTCATCACCAGCCCGGCCTTCGAAGGCAGTCGCGTACTGGGCGCGATCTTGTTCGAGCAGACGATGCAGCGCGACATTCAGGGGATACCCACCGCCCGTTACCTCTGGGAGCAAAAGCGGATCGTCCCGTTCCTGAAGGTCGACAAAGGACTGGCTGACGAAGACTCCGGGGTCCAGGTCATGAAGCCGATCGACACCCTCGACGGCCTGCTCGAGCAGGCCAATCGGCACCAGATCTTCGGCACCAAGATGCGCTCGGTCATCAAAGACGCTGACCCGCACGGAGTAGCCGCGATCGTCGATCAGCAATTCGAATACGGCTTGCGCATCGCAGCCGCCGGGCTGGTTCCCATCCTCGAGCCCGAGGTCAGCATCGACAGTCCGCGCAAGGCTGAGGCAGAAATCTTGCTACGCGACGCCCTGGCCGCGCGTCTCAACACGCTCCCGGCTGACACCGTCATCATGTTGAAGCTGACGATCCCGACGCAGCCGAACCTGTACTCGGATATCGCCGCCGATCCGCTCGTGCTCCGACTGCTCGCGCTCTCAGGCGGTTACAGCCGTGATGAAGCGTGCCGCCGGCTCGCCAACGATTCCAGCATGATCGCGAGCTTCTCCCGGGCGCTGTTGGAGGACCTGTCCGACGGCCAGACCGACGAGCAGTTCAACGCCCAGCTGGACGCGTCGATCACCCAGATCTATGACGCGTCGGTCAAGCCGAACAAATAGTCACCCTCGAAGGTGATGAGTGCGCTCACTCGACGGTGCGGGCCAGGATCCCCAACGTCGCGCGCACCGTGGCCTCGGAAATGATCGGAAAGACGCCGGCGGCCCGGTATTTGTCGGGGATCTGACTCCAGTCGTGGTAAGAGGTCACCAGCGTGCCCAACTCGCTCGGTTCGAGGCGATAACCGTAGAAATGATTGACCGGCGGCTGCACGTTGCCCGCGAGCGTCCACTCGATCAGAGCGTCCTGCTCGAACTTCGTGATGACCACGTTGACGTCGTACTTGCCCAACGGCCGATCGTTCAGGGACTCCCGGTCCATATGGATCACGAACACATCGCCGACCTTGGTTGCTGGGCTCGAGTCCGACGATTGCAGCATCCCTGATGCGTCGATAGCCACATGACCCTTGGGATCAGAGACCACCGCGAACACCTTCGCCGGACTTGCCGCGATATCGCGCGCCACCTCATACCGTTCATCGCTCACGGGGGTGAGCCTCCCACAGCCGTCGACACCGTTTCCGATCGGCCTGCCAGGGGGTCAGCCGGGATGGGCGGCGAAGAAGTGCCAGATCGTCGCTGTGGCGTTCAGCGCGGTGGACGGCGGATCGGCGCCGAGCAATTTCTGGATCGCGGTGCCCGGTTGCCCGCCGGGCCATTGGTGCCCGGCCCCCGAGATGGTGACCAGTTCCACCGTTCGCCCGGACGGGCACTGGGCCACCGAAGTGGTGACCGGTCCGACCGTCGTGATCGTTGGAGGCCGGCACGCGTCGATGGCTCGCCAGGTGGCGCTGAGCGCCGGGATAGCCGGCCCGTCGATGTGTGCCACGCCCTGGCCGCGACCACCGTCGTAGGGAATGCGGGTATCGGCAGTGCCATGGATGTGGATGATCGAGAGTGGGGCCGGAGCTGCACAAGGCCCGAGTTGGGTGGCGGAATCGGGGCCGATCGCCGCGAAGAGGGTCGTCCGGCAGGCCAGCGTGTACGCCATGATCCCGCCGTTGGAGATTCCGGTGGCGTAGACCCGACGCTTGTCGATGGGCGCTTGTCGTTCGACGCTGGCCACCATCGCGGCGACGAAGCCGAGGTCGTCCACGTCGTCTGTGGCCGGTTTTCCGCAGCAGCCGCCGCCGGTGTTCCAAGCCCGGTTCAGCCCGTCCGGATAGACGACCAGGAAGTGGCCGGCGTCAGCCTCGGCATCCCAGCCGTAGCTCTGCTCGGCCTGAGTGCCACTACCGAACCCGCCGTGGAGCATGACCACCAGCGCTGCGGGCGACGCGAGCTCAGCAGGCCGGTACAGATGAAACGATCGAGTGGTGCCATCGACCTGCAGCGATTGCTCGGATTTGCCGACGGCGATCGAGGCGACCGAGGGGGCGCTCGGCGCCTCCTCGCCGCGAAGCCGGCTACAACCGGTCAAAGCCGCGACGAGCAGGCCAGCCAGCGACGCAGCCAGCGCGGCTCGACGGATGCGGCGCGACCTCATGACCTGAAGGTTGCAGCGCTTCACCACACCGTCAACGACTCCGGGGCTGGCGAACCTGCCTCGCACAAAGCTCTGACCTGATCTTCACCTGCACTGCGTCATTCCCGCCCAACGCCCCAGCGTGAGCCCCGGCTGACGGCAAGACAAACCAGCTCAGCGCGTCGCGAAACGTGCCGACAGTCCGTTAGGGATGTAGTGGGCGTATGCCAGGTGAGACATTGCGACGGAAAGGTAGCCGTTTTGGCTCATCTGCGCTCATGATGACCTTGTTGTCGCTTGTAGGAGGCTGCCATGGAACCGGACCCGGATCGCAGGTCCGATGACGGACTCCCCCTGTCCGTACCGGCTGCCGCCGACGCCCTGCTGGGTGTGGGGCTCGACGTCTTCCGCCTGGCCCGCAGGGGCACCGAAGCGATCATCCGCACCACCAGTCCCGTTACCGGGTTCGTGCTACGTCCGTCGGTGCTGCCGGAGCGGCTGTGGCCCGCGACGGCTGTCACGGCGGCGGTTGAGCGCGGTCGACGCGAGCGTTTCGTCATGGAGCAGTACGTCTCCACCATCGTGCACGCTGTGGCTCCACGGGTCATTGCGCTGATTCTCGATGAGATGGATCTGACCGAAATCGTGCTCGACCGCGTGGACCTCGATCGTGCGGTGGCGGCCGTAGACATCGACGCCATTGCTGCCAGGCTCGACATGGACGCGATCATTGACAAGGTGCCGATCGACCGGGTCATCGACCGGGTTGACGTCGACGCCGTGGCTGACAAGCTTGACCTTGACCGCGCAGTGAAGCGGCTCGACGTCGATGCCGTAATCGCCACCGCGGACGTCGACGGCGTGGTTTCCCGGGTCAATCTCGACCCGATCATCGGCCGGATCGACCTGGTCGGGATCGTCGGCCGGGTGCTCGACGAGCTCGACCTGCCGGAGATCATCCGGCAGTCCACCGGCTCGATGGCCTCAGAGACCGTCCGAGGTGTCCGGATGCGCAGCTACGAGGCAGATCAGCGGATCAACCGCACCGTCAACCGTTTCCTGCCGCACCGCAAACCCGCCGACCCAGGGCCGGACGTCCATGGCGATTGACAACAGCGAGATCGCCGAGCCTGAGGTACTGCCCAACTCCCACCCGCTGCCCTCGCTCATCCCGCGGGAGGGCCGTCCCATTCAGGGACTGCGTGCCGGGATCGTCAGCCGGCTGATCGCCAACAGCATCGATCTGGCAGTTCTCGCGGCCGCGATGGCCGGGATCTACCTCGGGATCAATGCCATCCGGTTTCTGTGGAACTCGCACAACTTCCAGTTCTCCTCCGTCGACCGGGGGGTCACCTTCGTCGTCGGGGCCGTGCTGCTTTTCG
The DNA here is from genome assembly GCA_963839015.1 of uncultured Actinomycetota bacterium. Classification (GTDB taxonomy): domain Bacteria; phylum Actinomycetota; class Actinomycetes; order Frankiales; family Frankiaceae; genus DATAZK01. The sequence goes on from CAWITL010000010.1 coordinate 967,143, forward strand.
GCTACCTAACGGTTGCGTGGGTAACGGCAGGTCAGACCGTCGGCGATCATGTGCTCGGGCTGCGGGTAGTGGGTCGCAAAGGCGAGCACATCCGGCTACACCTGGCGGCAGTTCGCTCGCTGTTCTGTGTGGTCTTCCCGATCGGAATTCTGTGGGTTGCCGTCAGCCCGGCCAACCGCTCGATTCAAGACGTGGTGCTACGAACCTCGGTTCGTTACGACTGGTAAGCGTCATATCTCCGTCGTGGCCGCCGCGGCCGCTGCGGCTGGCTGCACCATGGGGATTCGCCTGCTGAACAAGGGCGCCACCAGGCTGATGAGGGCCAGCACCGAGAGCGCGGCTCGCAGCCCGTCGATGCGCGCCTTCGCATTTTCGGCGACGACGGCATCGGCGGTCGCAGGCGGCACATTGGCGTCGTCGAGGGCGGTTTTGAGCTGCTGGTCGGAAATGAACGGGATACCGCCGGCGAGTTCGACGGGGGCCTGGGACTTCACCGAGGCCGGCACCGCAGGGTTGGACTCGATCCCGCTGAGGAACGACGTCGTCAGCGTCGAGATCAACACGGCGCCGGCGAGCGCCGTCCCGATGGAGGCGCCGAGGTTGGTGACGGTGTTCTGCAGGCCCCCGACCTCACCGCTTTGCTCGTCCGGCACCGAGGACACCGTGACACTGCCGAGCTGCGACGCCAGCGCGCCGACACCGAGCCCAGCCAGCAGCATCGGCCAGGTCACGATCTCGGGCCCGGCACCGGCGTCCAGCGCGGCAATCATGACCACCAGACCCGCGAACAGGGCGAGGAAGCCGAACTGGACGACGCGCCGCGGGGACGCGTTCGGGAACACCTTCGGGATGCCCGCGGCGGCCAGCAGCAGCGTGATCGACAGCGGGAGGAGTCGGACGCCGGTCGCCACGGCGGACAGCCCGAGGGCGACCGACAGGAACAATGGCACCGCGAAGAACAAGCCGGCTTGCAACAGGTACTGGAAGAAGAACGAGACGATGCCCCCACGCAGCGTGCTATTACGCAGGATCGCGGGGTTGAGGAGCGGTTCGGCGCCGCGGGCGATGAGCCGGTTCTCCCAGAGGAGGAAGACCCACAGCACGAGTCCGCCCATCAGGATCAGCCAGATCGAGGGCGACAGGCCGAGCCACTCGGGCGCACCTGCCTTGGGCTGAACGAAGCCCCACTCCCCCGCCCGCAGGATGCTGAACACGATGAGCGCGAGACCAAGCGCTGAGAGCGTCGTACCGACGAGGTCGAGCCGCTGCCGTGGGCCGGGAACGGCATCGGCCATCCGTCTGGCCATCGCCAGGATCACCAGCACGATAAAGACTTCACCCACGAACACCCAGCGCCACGAGGCGTAAGTGGTGAACAGACCACCGATGAGCGGGCCGGCCGCGACGGCGATGGCGCCGGCGGAGGCCACGAGCCCGTAGGCCCGGGGGCGCTGATCGCGTCCGAAATTGGAGGCCACGAGCGCGACGATCGCCGGCAGAATCAGCGCCGCGCCGATGCCCTCGAGGAACGACCAGCCAAGGATCAGCACACCGAGATTGGGCGATATCGCCGTCACGAAGGATCCGCAGCCGTAGATGACGCAGCCGATCATGAAGGCGCGCTTGCGCCCGAGAATCTGCCCAACCTTGCCGCCGGTGATCATCAGCGACGCCATGACCAGCGTGTAGAGCGTGATGGCCGTCTGGATGCCCGTGATGGTGGTGCCGACGTCGTGAGCAACGGTCGCAATGGACACGTTCATCACGGAACTGTCCAGAGTCATCAAGAACTGACCTGCGGCCAGTGTTAGCAGTACTCCGCCGGCCGCCTTGCCCGCGGTGGCCGAACTGCCTGCTGCACCGACTGCCTCGGACGTCATTCTTGGCCAACCTCCTTCAGTGCCTTGCCGCGAATGCGACGTCGCCGATCGCAGGGTCTCGCCGATCTTGGCACCCAGGGCTCATCAAAGGTAGCCGGACACGGTTCGGCACGGCCTCAGAACTTGGGGGCAGTGCTGGCGGGCCTCGCGGCCTGGAGTAGGCACGTCCTACTGCCCGGTCGTGCAAGGAGGCTCGATGTCGGAAACCCAGACGTTGGAATCAGCGAAGCCACTTCGGGGGCTCTCCGCCTTGATCACCGGCGGCGGAGGCGGGATCGGTGGAGCGTCGGCGATATGGCTCGCACGCGACGGCGCCGCGGTCATGATCATGGGTCGTACCGAATCGACCCTGAACGCCAAACGCGAGCAGATCGCCGCCGCCGTGGGACCGGATGCCCAAATTCACACCTTTGCCGGTGATGCCGTGGACCCGCTGGCGCTGTCCGAGGCGCTGGCCCAGGCCGAGGCGCTGACCGGCCGGCTGGGCATCGCCGTGTCGGTGGTCGGCGGCGGAACCATGAAGCCGCTGCTGATGTTCGATGCCGACGACGTCGCCGAGGATCTCAAACGCAACATCACCTCGGCCTTCCTGGTGATCAAGCATGCGACGCCTTTGATGACGAAGGGCGGCGGCGGCTCGATCGTCTGCATCTCCTCCGACGCCGCCAAGATTCCCTGGCCGTTCCTCGCCATGTACAACACGTCCAAGGCAGGCGTCGAAGGCCTCGTGAGGGGGGCCGCGCTCGAACTGGCACCACTCAAAATCCGGATCAACGCCGTCCGCCCTGGCCTGGTACAGACCGAAGCCACCAAGACCGGCCTGTTCGCCAACGAAGAGGCGATGGCAGCCTTCCTCGCCGAGAAACCGCTCGGGCGTACCGGCGTTCCGGACGACATTGGTGCTGCGGTCCGCTACCTCGCCGGACCGGAGTCGTCGTGGGTGACCGGGCAGAGCCTCGGCGTCGAAGGTGGCAACGAGCTCACCCGGGCGCCGTACCTGGAATTCCTGGTGCGCAAGCGGTTTGGTGACGAGGCGATCTCAGACGCGCTCGCCGGACACATTCCTGAGGGGTCCTAGGCCTGAGGGGTCCTAGGCCCGCCCTGCGAGGGTCAGATTGTCACCGGCAAACCAGCCAGCGAGTGGATGAACTGGTTACCCGTGCCGGGCAGGGCAGCGCCAGACAGTGTGATGCCCGGCGCAATCTCGGCGACCGCTTCGAACAGGCTGGTCAGCTCGAGGCGAGCCAGTGCGGCGCCGAGGCAGAAGTGTGCACCCACCCCCAGCGCGAGGTGCGGCCGCGCGGCGACTGGACGCCAGATGTCGAACGTGTCGGCGGACTCGAAGACCTCGGGGTCCCGATTAGCCGAGGCGATCGAGAGGTAGACAGTGTCGTCGGCGGCAGCCGTTTGCGCGGGATCGCGCGAACTCAGCGGCGTCGCGAGCGCCGCTGTCCGGCGGGTGTACTGCACCGGCGGCCGAAAGCGCAGGATCTCCTCGACGGCCGCGCCGGAGAGCGAGGGATCCGCCACCAAACGACTCCACTGCTGCGGATGTTCCAGCAACACTTGCAGGCCCAGCCCGCTCGCCCCGCGAGTCGTCTCATTGCCGGCGATGGCCAGTTGAATCAGAATGCCGCCGATCCGTTCGGCCGCCAGCCCGGCGCCTTCAGTGCTGCCCGTAACCATCGCCGAGATGAGATCAGGCCCGGGATCCGCGGCACGCACCGTCGCCAGCTCATGCACGGCCGTCAGAAACTCGATGGTGGCGGCCGTGCCTGCCGCCTCATCTCCCATCGCCTTCGAATCGCCCAGCGATCCGACATAGCGGTGCAACGCCGCCTCCGTATCGGTCGGCAACCCGAGTACAGCCGCCAGCACCCGCAGCGGATACGGGTCGACGACCTCCGTGACGAAATCGCCGCCGCCGTGCTCGGCAAGGCGCCGAACGAGCCTTTCGGCGTGATCGCGAATCAGCGGGGCGAGGGCCCGAATTCGCGCCGGCGTGAAGTGCTGCGCCAGCACCTTGCGCAGCGGACCGTGCTGCGGCGGATCGGTGTAGGACAGCGCGCCCTGGCCGCGTTCGGCCTCCGAATCCCCCAGTCCCGCCGGCTCCCCGGGTTCGATCGTGATGCCCTTGGCGTTCACGAAGACCGTCGGCGCCAGCAGGATCGCGCGGACATCCTCATACCGGGTGACGACCCAAAAGCCATGGCGGCGAAGTCCGTCGGGATGCCACCAGATCGGTGCGGTGGAGCGCAAACGGGCCAGAAATGCGTGCGGCGGACCTTCCCCGAAATTCACCGGGTCAGTGAGGTCGACCGGGTCCAGAAAGCTGCTGGGCATAGGCGCATCGTGACAGGTCCGGATGCGCTCCCGCTCAGCCGCCCGGGCCGCCCGACAACTCCGCCCGGGCGTCCTTCATCTCTGCCAGCAACTCGGGCGCCACGCGGGGATATTGCGGGTCGATCTCGGCGAGGGCATGGATCAGTGCCGCACCCGTGGCAAGGCGGGCGAACCATTTGTGGTCGGCGGGGACCACGTACCACGGGGCCGAATCGGTGCTGGTCTCGCTCAACATCTCGCTGAACGCCTGCTGGTATTCGTCCCAGTGCCGGCGTTCCTGAATGTCGCCGACAGAGAACTTCCAGTTCTTCTGGTCATTGTCGATGCGCTCCAGAAAGCGCTTCGCCTGCTCGTCCTTTGACAGGTTGAGGAAGACCTTGACGATGCGTATGCCGTTGTCGACGGCATACCGTTCCCAGTCGTTGATCTCCCGAAAGCGCCGCTTCCAGATGTCGGATTTCTTAGCTGGGGCGGGAAGCCGCTGAGCGGATAGCAACTCGGGGTGGACCCGCACCACCAGGACCTCCTCGTAGTGCGAGCGGTTGTAGATGCCGATCCGCCCCCTGCTGGGAATCCTGCGCTGATAGCGCCAGAGGAAGTCGTGGGCCAGCTCTTCAGCTGACGGCTGCTTGAAGCTGTGGACCTCGACTCCCTGCGGGTTGACACCGCTCATCACGTGTTTGATCGTGCCGTCCTTGCCGGCGGCGTCGAGCCCCTGCACCACAAGCAGCACCCCGAAGGCGCCCTGGGCTGACAGCCGGTCCTGGTAATCAACCAACAGCTCAAGGCCTTCGGCCAGCCGGGCGGCGGCCTGGTCCTTGGAGGTCAGCGAGTCCGTGTAGCCAGGGTCGTAGTCGCGGCTCAGTTCGACTTTGCGGCCAGGGGTCACGCGCAGGGGCGCAATCAGGTCGTACGCAAAACGAAGCCGCGGGTCCATCGTTCACACTCGCAATCGCCAGGAGCCCGCAGCATAAACCCGCAATTTGACGGATCAGGCGCGCCACACTTGGAGCGCTACCGTCATAGAAAATAAAGTCAACCGGCTCGGGTGAGTCTGTCCTTCGCCTCTCCCCAGCGGTCGAGGTACGTGACCTCGGAGACGGGACGGCGACGCACCGGCCCGTGCTTGCCGCGCGGCCAACCGACGACGACATGCCCGGCCAGCATCCACTCGGCCGGGACGCCGACGGCTTCCCGAAGCAGCGGTTCACCGCCGTAGGAAGCCCAACTCGTCAGACAGGCACCCAAACCGAGGGCACGGGCGGCGAGCAGGAAGTTCTGCATTGCCGGGAAGATCGAGCCTCCGAGCAAAAGCTCCGACGCCGTCGGAAAACGCTTCTGCGTAAACAACACTGACGTGAACGAGGCCGCTCGATCATGGAGCTCATAGGTCGCCCGGTTGCTTCGCGCCCGGCGGCTGTCGTCATCGTCAGCAGGACGCGTCATGCCGTACACGGGCTCGATCACCCGCAGCGCCAGTGCCGCCGCCTGTCCGACGACCGCCCGCAGCTGCGGAGCGCGTAGGACGACGAAGCGCCACTCCTGAGCGTTCGCGCCAGATGGTGCCCAGGTTGCTGCTTGCAGGCAACGCTCCAGGGTGGCGTCATCGACCGGCTCATCGGTGAACCTGCGAATCGTCCGCGTCGTCGACATCACGGTCCAGACGTCGGTGGCCGGCTCAGCCATGAATTCTCCTTGCGGTCGGCGCGACCTCCAAACCTTAGGCGCTGCCGGCGGGTCTGGCGGGCCAGTAACTGGCCCCGTCATCCTGAGGTCACGCTCAGACGTACTGAGAGGATGACGGAGCGCCAAGTTGCGCGCTGTGGAAGCCCGGATGCTAGCTGCCCTCGATCTCCTGGGAGAGAATGGGACATGAGCACAGCCGGGCTTCCCAGTGCGATCAACGTTTACGAGGTAGGCGCCCGCGACGGTCTGCAGAACGAGCAGGTGACGGTGCCGACCGAGGTGAAGGCTGAGTTCATCCGGCGGCTCATCGCCGCCGGGGTAAGTGCGGTGGAGTTGACGAGTTTCGTGTCGCCGAAGTGGATCCCCCAGCTCGCGGACGCTGCGGAACTGATGGAGGTGCTCGGCCCGCTCGAGGTACGCGCCCCCGTGCTCGTCCCCAATGAACGGGGCCTCGATCGCGCGTTGGCTTGCGGGGCGACGGAGGTCGCCGTTTTCGGCAGCGCGACGGAGAGCTTCGCCCAGCGCAATCTCAACCGGTCGGTGGCCGAATCGCTCGATATGTTTCGCCCCGTCGTCACCCGGGCGCTGGATGCCGGAGTAGCCGTTCGCGGCTACCTGAGCATGTGCTTCGGCGACCCCTGGGAGGGACCCGTATCCCCGCAGCAGGTCGTCGGGCCCGCCCTGGAGCTCTTCGAACAAGGCATCGGGGAGCTCTCCCTCGGAGACACCATCGGCGTGGCCACCCCCAACGCGGTGATCGACCTGCTCGACGCGCTGACGGGCGCCGGCGTCCCACTTGACGCACTGGCCGTGCACTTTCACGACACCTATGGCCAGGCGCTGGCCAACACCCTGACGGCCCTCGCCCACGGAATCACCACCGTCGACGCGTCCGCAGGTGGGCTCGGAGGCTGCCCCTATGCCGAAAGTGCCACCGGCAACCTCGCCACCGAAGACCTGCTCTGGCAGCTGAAGGGGCTCGGCATCGACACCGGGATCGATCTGGAGGCCGTTGCGCGCACGAGTCTGTGGATGGCCGAGCAGCTCGGGCGGCCCAGCCCGTCGCGCACCGTGCAGGCCCTGTCCGCGACGTTTCGCAAGGAGGACCGCTGATGCCCGATACCGCTCTGACCGACGAGCAGGAATCGCTGCGCAAGACGGTCGAAGAGTTCGCCCGGGAGGTAGTGGCGCCGGTAGCCGCTCACCACGACGAGACCAAAACCTTTCCCTACGACGTGGTGCGCCAGATGGGACAGATGGGCCTTTTCGGCCTGCCCTTCCCGGAGGAGTTCGGCGGCATGGGCGGCGACTACTTCGCGCTGTGCCTGGCGATCGAGGAGCTGGCCCGGGTGGACCAGTCACGTGGCCATCACCTTGGAGGCCGGCTGCTCGCTCGGCGCGATGCCGATCTACCGCTTCGGCACCCAGGCGCAAAAAGAGCGTTGGTTGCCTGAGCTGTGCGCCGGCACGTCCCTCGGCGCGTTCGGGCTCACCGAACCCGAGGCCGGCAGCGACGCCGGCGGCACGCGTACCACCGCCGTGCTTGCCGACGACCACTGGATCATCAACGGCAGCAAGGCATTCATCACCAACAGCGGCACCGACATCACCCGGTTGGTCACCGTCGCCGCCGTCACCGGCAAACCCGTCAAGGAAGGTCCCGCCCGCGAAATCAGCACCATCCTGGTCCCCGTCCCGACACCGGGCTTCACGGCAGAACCGGCCTACAGCAAGGTGGGCTGGCACGCCTCCGACACCCACCCGCTCACCTTCGCCGACGTGCGCGTACCGCAGGAGAACCTGCTCGGCGAACGCGGCCGTGGCTACGCCAACTTCCTGCACATCCTCGACGAAGGACGAATCGCCATCGCCGCGCTGGGGGTCGGTGCTGCCCAAGGCTGCGTCGACGAAAGCGTGCGCTACGCCAAAGAACGTCACGCCTTCGGCCGGGCCATCGCGACCAACCAGGCCATCGCGTTCAAGATCGCCCGCATGCAGACCCGGACCCACGTCGCCCGCACCGCCTACTACGACGCTGCCGCCCGCATGCTCGCCGGCAAGCCGTTCAAGACCGAAGCGGCCATCGCCAAACTGGTCGCCTCAGAAGCCGCCATGGACAACGCCCGCGACGCCACCCAGATCCACGGCGGCTACGGCTTCATGAACGAATACCCGGTAGCCCGTCAATACCGCGACTCGAAAGTCCTCGAAATCGGTGAAGGCACCAGCGAAGTGCAACTCATGCTCATCAGTCGCGCGCTCGGACTGTGAGCTCCGACGTTCGGCGGACGGCTAGGCCGCAGTGACCGGCAGCGATTCCCAACCGCGCACCGTCGAAGTCCGAGCCTGCACCGCGTTGTCGGTATCGACCTCCCACTCGGGGAACCGTTTGAGGACCTCTTCCAGCGCGACGCGACCTTCGAGCCGGGCGAGGTTAGCGCCCAGGCAGAAGTGGACGCCGTAGCCGAAGCTCAGGTGGCGGCCGACTTCGCGATGAATGTCGAAATGGTCCGGGTCAGGGAATCGCTTCTCGTCCCGGTTGGCGGATCCGTTGAGCAGCAGCATGATGCTGCCCTCTTTGACCACCTGCCCGTAGTGCGTGACGTCGTGCTGGACGTAGCGGGCCTGCACCGGGGATGGCGCCTCGTAACGCAGCAATTCCTCGACGGCGTTCGGAATCAGGCTCGGGTCATCGACGAGTTCGCGCCGCTGATCGGGGTTCTCCGCGAGCACCTTGCCAGCCCAACCGATGAGGCGCGTGGTCGTCTCGTTTCCGGCGCCGGCCAGCAAGTTGACGTACGTCAGCAACTCGCCGCGCGAGAGGCGGCGCGTGGTGCCGAACTCATCGACGAATTCGGCGTTCAGCAGATCTGTCATGATGTCGTCCGACGGGTGATCGACCCGCCAGTCGATGTACTCCTCGAAGATCTCGGTGCCGAAGTCCTGGCCGGCGGTCGAGCCCTCTTGCCCCTCCTCGAGCCGAAGGCCTTGGTCGAGCCGGTCGCGGATCGCCTCCTGGTCGGTCTCGGGAATCCCCAGGAGGTAGCCGATCGTGCGCATCGGCATCTGCGCGCCGAGGTCGTGGATGAAGTCGAATTGCCCAGCGCCGACCAGGGGGTCAAGCGACCGGGCGCAGAAGTCGCGGACCTTTGGCTCCAGCTCGGCCATCTTCCGCGGTGTGAAGACGCGTCGCATCACCCCGCGGTGAACGTCGTGGCGCGGTGGGTCCTCGAAAAGGATGGCTCCGCGGGGAATCTCGATGTTCGCTTTGATCAGTTCGAGCACACTACCCCGGCCGGATCGGTAGGTGTCCCAATCGCTCAGGCCCGGTTCCACGTCAGCGAACCGGCTGAGCGCATAGAACTCGTGCTTGTCGTTCCAGTAGAGCGGCACCTCATCGCGCATCCGCTTCCACACCGGATACGGATCGGCGTCGATACCGAAATCGAACGGGTCGTAGTAGACGTCGGAGCTGGCCTCGCTCGTCATGTTGATGGTCAACGACCGAGCAGAAAATTGACAATCGGCGTGGCGGACGGGAAGGCTTCCGTCTGCCCGGCGCTGAAGTAGCCCGAATCGGTGACGATGGTGATTCCGGCGATAGCCACGGCGGCGGCACTGCACAAGAACACCAAGGGATACGCCTGTTCCAGCGGCGTAGCGGCTTCGATCCCCACTTCCTCGCGGTAGTCCGTGCCGAAACCGAGCCACATCTCCTTGTTCGCTTGGGCCAGCGGGGTATCTGTCGGCCCGGGACAAATGGCGTTGATGCGGATGCCCTGTTTGAGGAAGGACATGGCTTCCAGCGCCACGTAGGCGCAGATCGTCTGCTTGCTCCAGTAGTAGTCGGCCTTGCCGTGATCAACCGCCCACTGGGAGGCCGCGTCGAAGTCCTCGATCGCGAGATATTCCTTGAGCAGCGGCAGGTTCGCTTCCCAACCGAGGCCGGCCGCCGAGGAAATGAAGCCGATCGCGGAGCCGGGGGGAAGCATGGCACCGGCGAGCATCCGGTTGATCAGGCGACGATGTCCGATGAAGTTGATCTTCTCGATTCCGGGCGTCCCGTCCGCGACCCCTGCGCAGGAGAACAGTGCGTGGATCGGCCCGCCGCATTCGTCCACGGCCCGGTCGATCGACGCGGCGTCCGCCAGGTTCACGTGGATGGACTTGACACCCGGAATGGTGACCTCGGCGAAGTCCATCACGACGACCTCAGCACCGGCGTCCCGAACGAGCTCGGCCGCGGCGGCACCCATGCCCGTGGCGCCGCCGACCACCAGCACCCGCTTGCCGTCATACCGGTACGCGTCGAATAACGTCACAGCACCTGCTCCTTGCCTCAGCTTGACTTGTCCCCAACGGGGGCTTGGTCCTACAGGGGGAAGGTCACGCGACGACGCCGCGGACCTTCAGATCAATGACGGTGTCCCAGTCGAACCCGAGCTCGGCGAGGATCGCGTCGCCGTGTTCGTTGAACTCCGGCGCCCGCTTGGGTGCGGCGGCCTCTTCGTTGAACTGCACCGGCGCCGCCGTCAGCTGGAAACTCACCCCGGCTTTGGTCTCGCACGTCTGCACGTAGCCGTTCGCCACGGACTGCGGATCTTGCGAGGCTTCCAGGGTGTCTTGGACCATCGTCCACTGGCCGGTGAAGTCGGCCAGCGTCTGCCGCCATTCATCGGCGGTGCGTTCGGCGATGGCCTCGCGCAAGATGGCGATCGCCTCGCCGTTGTGTGACATCAGCGCGGCGTGGTCGACGAATCGCGGATCGGTCGCCAGTGCGGGCTGCCCGATGGCATGCGCCACCTGTGGCCAGTACTTGCCCGCCTGCAGACAGCACAGGGCGAGCCAGTGGCCGTCTTTGGTGAGGTAATTGCTGACGAGTGGGTTGTTACGCATGGCCGCGGCCGGCGGCGGCTTCCAGGGCACGTTGAGCAGCAGGGACAGGCTGTAGGCCTGACCCATGGCCCACATGCCCGTGCCGAGCAGCGAGACATCGACGACGGTGGCCTCGCCGGTCCGCTCACGATGGAAGAGGGCGCCCATCATGCCGCCGGCAATCGTCATGCCGCCGATGGAGTCTCCGAAGCCGGGAGCTGGCGGGACCGGTACCTCGGTGTAGTCCTCGCGCATGCAACCCATGGCCACACCTGAACGGGCCCAGAACGCAAGCGCGTCGTAGGAGCCCTTGTCGGCGTCGGGACCGCGCTCTCCCTGCCCGGTGCCCCGGACGTAGATGATCTGCGGGTTGTGGGCCCGGATGTCTTCGAGGTCGATCTTCAACTTCTTGCGTACGCCGGGAAGCTTGTTCGTCAAGAAGATGTCTGATGTCTCGGCGAGCTTGTAGAGGATGGCCAGGCCCTCCTCCGACGTGAGGTCCAGGCCCAGGCTTTTCTTGCCCCGGTTGGAGTGCTCGAGCAGGACGTGGACGTCGCTGGGGATGTCGGCAACTCCCGAGGAGGCGAGGCTGCGCATGGCGTCGCCCCGCTCGACATGCTCGATCTTGATGACCTCGGCACCCCAGTCGGACATCAGCGCAGAAGCTGCCGGCACGAAAGTGTGCTCGGCGACCTCGAGGATCCGGACGCCTTGCATCACGGCGGTCATCAATTACCTCCGAGCCTCGCGGGAGCGCCTGATTCGGGCGGCCCCGTTGTGGTGGCTGTTGACTACGGTTTTAACATTGACGTCGATAATATGGCAATGGCCCGGACGCTCCGTTGCGCCGTGTCGGCCGTTCACAGCCGGGCACTATCTGCGACGACGTGAGCATCCGAGGCCGCGTCGAAGCGACGGATCATGCCGTCCTGACTGAAGGACGCCAGCAGGTGGCCGGCCTCGTCACGGATCTGGCCACGGACGTAGCTCATCCCGGCGCCGGCGGCGGTGCTCTCATGGTCGTACTGGAGCCAGCCGCTCCACTCGACCGGATCATGAAAGCTGATGCCGATGGCGATGACGCCGGTCGACAGGCTGCGGTGGGCCATGGCTGCCCCCACGCCCGGGTGGGGCCGCAGGGTGGTCGAGATCGAGAGGTGGTTGGTGAAGTGCGCCAACAGGGCACGCGCCAGGTCGTCGCGCGGGGGCGTCTCGCGATACCTCACCCACGCCTCGATACGCGGGGCACCCACCTCGTCAGGGTCGTTCGGATCTGTGATGCCGACGAGCCGGACCTCACGGCCAGTCATGGGCATCGAGCGGGCGATCGCCTCCCCGGGCGTGCTCGTCGGCGGCTGCGGAGGGTAGCGCACGACATCGCCGGCCGGCACATCCATCAGCACGGTGACCACGGCACACACCCGGTCGGCCTGAGAAGCAGTCACGACCGTCGTCGCGAACGTGCGCCCGTTCTGTACGACCTCGACACCGAAGTCGATCAGGCGCGCGCCGATGACCGGCCGGCAGAACACCCCGCTCGCCCGCCTGACCACCTTGCCGGGAATGGACTTTGACGCCGCCACGATCGCCTGCGAGAGCACTTGGCTCGCGTCCACGACGTCACGCGCGCCGGAGTCGCTGGCTCCGACGTAGCGGCTCTCCCCGACCGGTTCGACGTCGAAGACCCCAAGCATTCCGTCCAGTGACGAGGTCGAAGAGGTCGATGTGGTCGAGGAGTTCATCGCGAATAGCCGACGACAGCCGGGGTCGCCACGCCGAGCTGCACCGTGACCCGGTCCTGGTAGAAGGCGACATGGCCCAAGAGGCGCGCCACCTCGGGACAGGGCGCTGGATACGTCCACGCGACCGGAAGTGTGCCGTCGGTCAGGCGCCAGTACGAGGCCACGCCCTTGTAGGGGCAACGCGTCCTGTCATCGGTCTCGGTCAGCAGCCGGAAGTCCACGTCTGCTTCCGGGACGTAGAAAACCAGCCCGTGGTCCTGCTCGTCGACCAGCAGCGAGGACGTGGAGCTCGCCAGGATTTTCTCCCCCTCACGCACGATCACCACGTTGCGACGGGCCAGGATGTCGACGCGGTAGTCCGGACGTGCGATCCAGCCGGAGACTTCCTCGGTCACGTCCGCCGCCTCACTTGTTTGCTATGAATATGGGGATCTCTTAATCGGATACGAGGATCTCAGTGATGGTAGCGCTATCTCCAGCGACCCCCCATTGCTATGTTATTGACGTCGATGTTAAAAACAACGTGGTAACCATTCGTCGTAGGCTGCCGTCACCCTCCTTCCGCGAGTTTGCGCGGGGTGCGGGCGGGTGCGTGCACCATTCCGCGACTGTTCGAATTGGGGTGTGACCGAGCCGTGCTGCTGCACCCGACCTCCGACCAGGACTTCTTTCGGGAGACCACCGCCAAGTTCCTCGAGAGCCAGGTGCCCGTCGACGAGCTACGCCGGCTCCGCAACGACCCGGCCGGATTCAGCGCCGACTACTGGCGTCGGGGCTGCGAGCTCGGATGGACGTCACTGCTCGTCAGCGAGGAAAACGGCGGCGGCACCATCAGCGGCGCGGGCCTCATCGACCTGACCTTGATCGCCCACGAATTCGGCCGCCATGCCGCACCTGGACCGCTGGTGGCAAGCAACGTCGTCGCCGCGGTGCTCAGCGATGCCTTCACCGAAACGCACGCAGGCGTGCTGGCCGATGTGGTCTCCGGCGACGCGATCGCGGCCTGGTGCTTCGGGGAGCAGGGCGGGTTCGACTCACTCGACGACCTCACGCTGCGTATCACCATGGACGGCGGTGATGCGGTGATCAATGGGGCGAAGCGGCCGGTGGAGTCCGCCGGACAAGCCGCTCACCTCCTGGTGACCGGACGCGGTGATCAGGGGCTCACCCAGGTCGTCGTGCCCAGCAACGCGCCGGGCATCACGATCGAGCCCATGCAGACGGTAGACCTCACCCGCCGGTTCTCCGTGGTCACGTTCGACAATGTTCGCGTGCCGGCGGCCGCCCTCGTGGGAGTTGCCGGCGGCGCAGCAGAGCAAGTGGAGCGTCAGCTGCAGATCGCCGTTGTCGGGCAGAACGCCGAAGCGGTCGGCGCCATGCAGACCGCCTTTGACATGACGGTGGCGTGGGCGTTCGACCGCTACTCGTTCGGGCGTCCGCTTGCGTCGTATCAGGAGATCAAGCATCGCTTTGCCGACATGCTGTCGTGGCTGCAGGCGAGTCACGCGATCAACGACGCCGCGGCCGCCGCCGTCGAAGCACGGAGCGACGAGGCCGCCGAACTGGTCAGCACCGCGAAGGCCTTCATCGGCAAATACGGCACTGAGCTGGTGCAAGACTGCGTGCAGATGCACGGCGGCATCGGCGTCACCTTCGAGCATGACCTGCACCTCTACCTGCGCCGCGTCACCCTGAGCCGGGCGCTGTACGGCACGCCGGCCGAACACCAGCAACGCATCGCCGACGTCGTCGAGCACCGATGGAGGGACAGCGCATGACCGACGCTGACCTGGAATCCCTGGAGGACTTCCGGGCGAGAGCGCGCGGCTGGATCGGGGCTAACCTGCGCAAGCTTGACCCGGGCGAGACCGTCGCCGCCGGGCTGGACGCGCTGGACGAGGCCGAGGAAGCCGCCATCTTCGCCCACGAGCGCGAGATCCAGCGCAAGCTGTTCGACGCCGATCTCGCCGGAGTCTGCTTTCCCCGCGAGTACGGCGGGCAGGGGCTCAGCCCGGCTCATCAAACCACTCTGAACGAAGAGCTGTCCGGCTACGAATTCCCGGCCCGTCTTCAGGTGCCGACCTTCTCCCCCTGCGCCGCGGTGTTGCTCGACTTCGGCACCGAGGAGCAAAAGCAGCGTCACATCCCCGCCATCTTGAAGGGCGAGGAAATCTGGATGCAGTTCCTGTCCGAGCCGAGCGGCGGCTCCGACGTTGCAGGCGTCCTGACCAGTGCTGTCCGCGAGGACGACGAATGGGTGCTCAACGGGTCCAAGATCTGGACGACCGGGGCGTGGGTCGCCGACTGGGGGCTGTGCCTGGCCCGTACGAACTGGGACGTGCCCAAGCATCGCGGGCTGACGGTCTTCATCCTGCCGATCCGCCAAACAGGCGTCGACATCAGCCGCATCGAGATGCTCAACGGCAACATGGAATTCTGTCAGGAGTACCTGACTGACGTGCGGGTGCCTGACACCGACCGGATCGGTGAGGTGGACGGCGGCTGGACGGTCGGCACCCGGTGGCTTTTCCACGAGCGCATGTTGCACAACTCCCCGCTCGTCACGGTGCCGCCGCAGAAGTCCGAAGGTGGCGGCGGCGGGGCCGGCCTGTTCGACATCGCGAGCGCCGTCGGTCGCGTCGAGGATCCCCGGGCCCGGGAGCTCATCGGTGAGGCCCGCATGCTCGAACTCGTGAGCCAGGAGCTGAACCACCGCGTAGGGCAGGGCATCGCTTCCGGAGCGCTGTCTGATCAGTCCGCCGCGCTTGGGAGGCTCTTCGGAGGGATCTACCGGTCTCGAGTCGCCACTATCGGCTTTGAGATCGCGGCCGCTGCCGGCGGTGCTTGGATCGACGACGATGCGGCAGCCGCCGAAGCGGGGGTCGGCTTTCTGATGCGCCAGACGTCATGCATCGGCGGCGGGACCACCGAGATGGCCCGCAACGTCATCAGCGAACGGGTGCTCGGCATGCCGCGCGAGCGCTCGCACGACCCGAGCCTGGCCTTCCGCGACATCCCGCGAGGGGCGCCCACTCGCCGCTAGGTACGCCGCTAGGCCCACGCCGGCGCCATAGCCCAGTTGCGCTCCAGCGCGCTGAGCGTATGGCTCGCGGGGGGCATACCAGCGGGGTTGGCCAGCGGAACTGCGCCGGCGCCATAGCCCAATGGCGTTCTAGCGCGCTGAGCCTATGGCTCCAGCAGGGTTGAGGGTAGTGGGGGGGTATTAGGGGCCCGGGGTCAGCCCCCACGTTCGTTCACCAGCGCGGAGCGGCTGATCTTGGTGGCAGCAGTACGCGGGAGCGCGGAGACGAATTCGACCGTCTTGGGTGCCTTGTACGACGCCAGCCGACCCTTCACGAACGCGATGACGTCCGCCTCGCTCAAAGCCTGGCCATCGCGGCTACGCTCCACGATCGCGTGCACCCTCCGCCCCCATTCCGGGTCGGCGAGCCCGACGACGACGGCATCAGCGATGGCGGGGTGTTCGGAGAGCACGGCCTCGACCTCGGCGGGGAAAACGTTGGCTCCCCCGGTGACGATCATGTCGACCCGACGGTCGGCCAGGTAGAGGTAGCCCTCCTCATCGAGGCGTCCCATGTCGCCAGCCGTGCCGAAACCCTCGGCGGTCGTGGGGAGCAGATCCGCTCCCCCGAGGTAGTCATAGCCACCGGTGGCCGGCGAGCGCATGTACACGTCGCCGTAATCGCCGACCGGCACCGGGTTTTGGTCGGCGTCGAGGATCGCAATCTCGGTGTCCCGAAACCCGCGTCCGACGCTGCCCTCATGCGTGAGCCATTCGTCGCCGCGAAGTGCCGAGAGCCCGAGCTGTTCGGTCATGCCGTACGCCATGATGACCTTCTGCGGAGCGAGCAGGTCAAACCATCGGCGCAGCAGCGCGGCCGGCATCATGGCAGCGCCCTGCAGGATCCATTCGATCCTGGACAGGTCACGCGATTCGACGCCGGGAACCGCGGCGACGCGCTGCAGCATGGTCGGAGTGGCCGTGAAGGTCGTCACCCCGAAGCGCTCGATCGCATCAAGCATCAGCACCGCATCGAACTTCTCCAGAATGACCAACCGGTCGCCGGCGAGGAGCGAGTTCAGCGTGGCGAATCCGTTCGTGTGGTACATCGGCGCGGGCACCAGGATCACCTGCGGACGACTCACCGCGATGTCGAAGTTGTCTGCAAACGGGATCCCCAGCTCGTCAGACCACACCCCGGGACGCGTGTTGACGATGACCTTGGGAGTGCCCGTCGATCCGCTGCTGCAGATGCCGCACGACTGCGGCGGCGTCTCGACCGGAAAGGGCGCGGCCGAGAGTGTGGCGGCCTCGCTCCGCAGCACAGGAGCGGTCTGATCGTCGATCACCACGGCCGCAGCGATGACAGCCAGTACGCGCTCGCGTTCCCAGTCCGGCAGGTCCCAGCGGACCGGGACCGGCACCGCCCCAACCTTCCAGGCGCCCAGCGCTCCCAGAACGAGTTCGACCGAGTTGTGTACCAGCAGCGCCACCCGGTCGCCGTAGCGAAGGCCTTGCGCAGCAAGCGCTCTCGCCCATTGCGACGCCGCGTCGTCAAGCTCACGACGGGTGAGCTGCTCGGCCTCACCACCTGTGTGCACGAGCACCACCGACACCGAATCCGGGTCTGCGTCGGCAAGCTCGCTCAGCCGGCCACCAAAGGCCAACTCCGGGACGTCCCCGACCTCTGACGGCGCCGTCACTGCACTGGCTTCGATGCCGGCTTGAGCGTGGCGGCAGGCGGGAGCAACGGGGGTGGGGCCAACGGGCCGGAGTCAACGGCGCGAAGATCGATCCGCGGGAGAACGACCCTCGGGTCGAGCCCGTCGAGGAAGCCAACCGCGTCGGCCACGTCGCTCGATTGGATGACGTACATCTCGAACGTCACCGTGTCGAGCATGTCGGTCTCGACGGGGGCCGGCATCACCACATTCACGTGGATCCCATCCCGGAAGACCTCCTCACGAAGGGCTTCGGCGAACGCATTCACCGCTCCCTTCGACGCCGAGTACGCCGACCGGCCCTTCATCCCGGCGGCGCCGGCGGACGAAGAGATGAGGATGATCCGGCCACCCACCGGCATCACGGGCAGCACCGCGTGGGTGCACACGAAAGTCGAGCGCAGATTGGCCCGGATCACCGCGTCGAAGTCTTCGATGCGTTCCTTCCTGACGAACGTTCCTTTGAGCGTGCCGGCCGCGTGCACCAGCAGGTCGACCCGTTCGCAGGCAGCGACGACGCGGTCGAAGTCGGCGGGCTCAGCGCAGTCCGCGGCCACGTAGCGGCAGCCGAGCTTGTCGGCAGTCTCCGCGAGCGGGCCCTCCCGCCGGGCGGTCAACACGACGTCATAGCCGCGCTCACACAAGGTCTGGGCGCAGGCCCTCCCAATGCCACCGCTGCCGCCGGTCACGATGGCGGTACGCCTGCCCGCAAGAGAAACGCTCATCGGGTGTCAACCTCCGCGTCCGTATGGCTGGTCATGCGTGCTCGCGCTCCGCGGCCGCCAGCAGGCTGGTCAGATCGGTCCGGATGACCTTGCCCATGGCGTTCGTAGGAAGCTTGCTCACCGTGGCCCAGAGTTCAGGCACCTTGAACCGCGCCAACTCCTGCCCACACGCCCGGCGCAGCTGGTCCAGATCGACACCGGACTCGAGGGGTTGTACCAGAGCCGCCACCCGCTCCCCGAGACGTTCATCGGAGACGCCGAATACGGCGACGGCGGCCACTCCTGGGCAGGCCGTGATCACCCGTTCCACCTCGGCCGGATAGACGTTTCCCCCGCCGCGCACGATGACGAGTTTCTTACGCCCGACCACGCGGAGCCATCCCGCTTCGTCGACGCTCCCGATATCGCCGGTTGCTCTCCCTCCTTCCGCGACGGCTTGCACCCGACCGTTCTCCCACACGCCGAGCATCGGCCGCCAGACCCCGGCCCAACGCCCGGACGTCGCGGGTCCGAGCTGGAGCTCACCCTCGTTGCCCGGCTCGAGGATGGAACCGTCGTCAGCCCGCGCTTGCACCTGCAGATGCGCAAGAACCTGGCCGCTGGCACCCGGCCGCCACTCACCGCCGACCGGATCCATCGCCACCACGGTCGGTGCCTCGGTCAGTCCGTACGTGGCCCGGATGGCCAACCCGTGGCTGGAGTGGAAGGCTTGCCTCAGCTGGTCCGGACAGTCGCCGCCACCGCTCCAGACTTCCGTCAACGCCGTCAGATCCACGTCGGGCTGGCGCGCGAAGTCATAAAGCTGCGCCGGTGCCCCGTTCCAGACCGCTACGCGCTCCCGGCGCACCCATTCCGCTATGCCTTCCGGGTCTCGGCGATCCATGACGATGCAGCATCCGCCGGCCTGAGCGGTCAGCAACGTCGTGAGTACGAGCATGTTGAGAATGGTGAGCGGCAGGCAGTCGCCCTTGCGCAAGCTGGGACCCCAGCCCCGGGAAGCGACCAGAACCGCACCCGGGAGCAGAAGATTGTGCTGACTGTGCACGATGCCCTTGGGCCGGCCGGTGGTGCCACTGGTGTAGGCAATTCCCGCCGGCGCATAAGGATCGGTGGCGATACGAGGGGCCGCCGGCGCCGCGGCACGCAGCCGGCTCCAGTTATCCGCGGTGATGACGGCGGGCCCCGCCAGCTTGCAGTGCGGTCCCGCCAGGATTGCCGTGGGCTCGCAATCGGCTGCCAGCAAGCGTTGCTCGGGTTCGGTCAGTGCTTCGCCGATTCCCACCCAGATGGCGCCGATGCGCTGCGTTCCATGAAATGCGGCGACCACGTCCAGATCATTCGGCAGGCAGGCCGCCACCCGGTCGCCGGGACGCACGCCCTGCGCCCACAGCACCGCGGCGGCTGCGTCGGCGGCAGCGTCGAGCTGGCGATAGGTCAACGATCCGGACCGCGCGACTACGGCGGGCGCATCGGGTCGGGCAGCCAGCGACTCATCGAGGACGCTCGCAATCGTCGACGGCATCGACGGTATGGGCATTGCACCTCCGGCCCGTCTATGTCGTTGTTCTATCATTGCGAAGATAGCGATGAGACATCCGCTCGGGCTGCAAGACTTGGCGTACGGAGGCGAATGTGGCGGGGCCGAGTAGCGCAGCCGGGCGTCGCGGGCAATTGAAGCCGCCGCGGATCGCGGAAGTAGTGGCCGGGATCTTGCGCGAGCGCATCGTCGACGGCGAGCTCGGTGACGGCGACCTGCTTCCGAAGCAGGACGAGCTGCTGGAAGAGTTTCGCATCAGCCGGCCGGCGATGCGGGAGGCCCTCCGGATTCTCGAGGACGAGGGTCTGCTCACCGTCCGGCGGGGCAATCAGGGCGGGTCCGTCATCGAGGTCCCGACCGCGGAAACGTCGGGTTACACCTTCGGTCTCGTGCTCCAGTCTCGTCGCGGATCGATCGCCGACCTGGCTGAGGCGATCCGGCACATCGAGCCGATCACCGCCGCACTCTGCGCGAGTCGGGAGGACCGCGAGGAGCACGTCCTGCCGATCCTGCGGGCCAGCCTGGACGAGAGCGCCGACGCCATCGACGACGGGGAGCATTTCACCGGGCTGGCCCGGGCGTTCCACGAGCGCATGGTCGGGTGCTGCGGCAACCAGACAATGATCGTCACCGTGGGCGCGCTCGAGACGCTGTGGTCGGAGCAGGAGCGACACTGGGCGCAGCGGGCGACCTCCGCCGGCACCTATCCCGGCGAGACCTACCGGAAGGCGGTTCAGGCCGCCCACGAGGCCCTCTTCGCCGCCATCAAAAAGGGCCAGTCCGACAAGGCGAGCCGGCTGGCCGGGCAGCACCTTGAACATTCCCAGCGCTATTCGTTGCAGGGCTCGGAGGCCCAGGTGGTCCGCGCGACGTCGCTGCGGAGCGGGCTGCGAATCTGACGTCACGCCTTCACGTCGATGACGATTCGCCCGAGCGTCTCCCCCGCCACGATGCGCTCCCCCAGTTTGACGATGTTGGTCATAGGCTCCACCGTGGTGACCCGGTCCAGCAGCGGCAGCGGCAAGTCGCGAGCCAGCCCTGCCCACGCCGCCTCGCGAACCTCCGCCGGACAATTCACCGAGTCGACGCCCAAGAGACTGACGCCCCGCAGGATGAACGGCAGCACCGTGGCCGGCAGGTCACTGCCACCCGCGAGACCGCACGCCGCGACGCTCCCGCCGTAACGGATCTGGGACAGGGCGGAGGCCAACGTCTGGCTGCCCACCGTGTCGACGACGGCGGCCCAACGCTCCTTGGCCAGCGGCCGGCCGGCGGCGGAGAACTCATCCCGGTCGAGGATCTCCGCCGCGCCAAGCTCCTGCAGCAGCGAGTGGGCATGCGGTGACCCGGTGGACGCGGTGACTTGGTAGCCGAGCGCGGCGAGCAGGGCAACGGCGATCGTGCCGACCCCGCCGCTCGCGCCGGTGACAAGAACCGGACCGGTACTCGGAACCAGGCCCGATTCCTGGAGTGCCATGACGCAGAGCATGGAGGTCAGGCCCGCGGTGCCGATGGCCATCGTCTGCTGCAAGGAGAGCCCGTCCGGCTTGGCGGTCACCAAAGCGGCTGGCACCCGTTGACGTTCGGTATAGCCGCCGGGCCGGGTCTCGGACAATCCCCAACCCGTGACGAGCACTTCCTGTCCGACGGCGATCGTCGGATCGCCCGAGGCGCTCACAATGCCGGCCAGATCAATCCCGCAGGTCATCGGGAGGGTACGCGCAATCTTGCCCGCCCCGGTGACGGCGAGGCCGTCCTTGTAGTTGAGCGACGACCAGCGGACATCGATGGTCACGTCGCCATCGGGTAGGTCGCTGTCGTCCAGTTCGACAAGCTGTGCCGGCGGGTTGTCAGCCAGTACGACCGCGCGTGCCATGCAGTTCCTCTCGCAGTCAGTGTCGTCTTACCTTCTATCTTTGCTATGTTGGCGCGGCCTTGCAAGTCAAGTAACGGCGGAGGTGGCGATGAAGGCTGAGCTCGCCGGACCACCGTTGTCGTCGGTGGCCGGTCCTGGCCCGCTTACGCTGGCCGGCTTTGCCGAGCAGGTCTTTGCCGCACATCTCGATCGACCGGCCCTGGTGTTCGACGACCCACTCCGCGGCGGTGAGACGGTGCGGTGGACGTACCGCGATCTCCTCGGCCAGGCCCGTGCGGTCGCCGGCTCCCTGGTCAACGCCGGCGTCCGTCCAGCTGACCGGGTGGCCATTCTGATGGCGAACCGGCCGGAAGCGGTGGCGTCCTTTTTCGGCGCGGCCATGGCCGGCGCCGTCGTCACGCCGCTGTCCACCTTCTCCACGGCAGCGGAACTTGCTCAACTGCTCACGCTGGCAAAGCCCTTCGCCCTGCTCGCCCAGACCAGGATGGGCACCCGAGATTTCGCCGGCGACATCACCGGAGAACTGGCCGTTGACATCGCCGCGCTGGGGTGCCGAACCGCACTGGTGGGCCACGACTGGGAGGCGTTCTTAGCCGACGGCACTGCCGTGACGGGCCAGGCCATCGACGCAGCCAGCCGGACCGTCACTCCCGATTCCGACGGGCTCCTCATCTTCAGCTCCGGCACCACCGCGACTCCCAAGGGAATCCTGCACGGCCAGCGGGCGCCGACGTTGCAATTCTGGGTGCAGGCCGAAATCTTCGGACGCACGACAGAGACCAGGATGTGGACCGCGCTGCCGCTTTTCTGGACGGCCGGCATGAATACGGCGATGGGCGCCACCCTGGCTGCCGGCGGCTGCTGGGTGATGCAGGAGGGCTTCGATCCTGGTCAGGCACTTCGCCTGCTGGCCCGCGAACGTGTCACGGAGCCATACACACTGCCGCACCAGGCGCGCGCGTTGGCCGAGCATCCGGACTGGCTCACGACCGACTTGTCCGCGCTCCGGCAGGTGTACGGCAAGTCGGTATTCACCCGACATCCCAGCGTCAAAGGCGACCCGACCTGGCAGATGCCAGTGGGATGGGGCATGTCCGAAACCTGCGCGTTCGTCTCGGCGCACTCCAGCCATTCCGGGCGTGACGTCATGCAGCGCAGCCTCGGCCGGATCCTTCCCGGCAGCGAACTCGCGATCCTTGATGTGAACTCCGGCCAGCTCACCGAGCTGGGCAGCGACGGCGAGCTCCTGGTGCGCGGCGCGACCGTCATGAAGCATTACCTGGGCAAGGACCCGTCCGAATGCTTCGACGCCGGCGGTTGGTTGCACACCGGCGACATCGGTCACCTCGATGAGCAGGGCGAGCTGCATTGGACCGGTCGCCTGACCGAGATGATCAAGACCGGCGGTGCCAACGTGTCCCCCGCGGAGATCGAGGTGCAGATGCGGGCCTGTCCGGGCGTCCGGCTCGCCCGCGTCCTTGGCATCCCCGACGAGCGACTCGAGCAGATCGCCGTGCTCTGCGTGGAGCTGACCGAAGGAGCCGACACGAACGCCGATTCGATACGCGCGTTCCTTCGCTTGCGGCTAGCGGCGTACAAAGTCCCCAAGCAGGTCCTGATCTTTGAGGACGGGCAGATCCCGCTGACGGCGAGCGGCACCAAGGTGCGCGACGACGAACTTCGCCGGCTCGTGATGACTCGATTGGAAAGCGAGAGGCCGCGATGACCGACGAGACGGTGCACGGCTTGGACGTCTCCGACAACACAGTGGACGGCTTGGACGTCTCCGATCTGAGCCGGCACATGGGTGTTCCGATCATGCCGGGGCAGCTGAAGGAGGCGGTCTCGCTCAGCGACATTCGCCGCTGGGTGCAGGCGATGCACTACCCCAACCCGCTGCACTTCGATGACACCTGGGCGCAGGAGAGCAGGTTCGGGGAGTTCGTTGCGCCGCAGTCGTTTACGGTCGCCACGGACACCAGCCACGGCTGTGCACCGGCACAAGTGGGGCGCATCCCTGATTCGCACCTGGTCTTCGGGGGTGACGAGTGGTGGTTCTTCGAGGCACGTATCCGGCCGGGCGACAAGGTGCTTTGCCACCGCCAGCCTTTCGACTTCAAGGTCAGCAATACTTCTTTCGCCGGCCCGACGTGCTTCCAACGAGGCGACACGCTCTACATCAACCAACGTGGCGAGCGCATCGCGCTCCAGCGCTCGACCGCCATCAGATACCAGGTGCGCAGGGCGACCGAGACGCAACACTTCGAGAAGGCCCCCGGCGAGCCGGAGTGGACCGATCGGCAGCTCGAGGAACTGGAGGCCACCAAGCTCGCCTTCATCGCGCAGATCCACTCACTCGGCCATGACAAGCGGCCGCTGTCGAGTGTGAGCGTAGGCGAGCAACTGGCCCCCAGCGCGCTGGGCCCACACAGCCTGGCGAGCTTCACCACGGAGTGGCGGGCCTACCCCATGACCACCTGGGGAGCGATGGCGAAAGGCCCCACCTCGGTGCGCGGCGAAGACCTCGGCTACACCAAGGAAATGGCCGGCCACGAAGGAGATCGCAACCTCGAGCGGAGCAATCCCGAGAAGACGGACGGCGCGTATTACGGTCCGTCCCGTGGCCATTTGCAGCCGCATTGGGCGCAGCAGATCGGGATGCCTCGTGGCTATGGCTACGGCGCTTCGATGGGCGCCTGGGTGCTGGATTACGTCGCCGCGTGGGCCGGCGAATGGGGCCACATCTACCACGCTGACATCAAGTACCGAAACCCCGCTCTGACGGGCGATGCCACCCTGCTTTCCGGGGTCGTCACGGGGATCCGCGAGGAGCGCCGCCGGGTGCATGTGGCAGACATCGAAGTGCTCGCGCGAAACCAGGACGACAGCGTTCAGGCCAAGGGCATGGTGACCGTCCAGCTTCCGGTGCAGTGACGTGGAGTTCGAGATGGGCGTCGGCGCGGACGAGCTACGCCAGGAGCTGCGCGCTCTGGTGCGGGCTCACGTCCCGGCGGACTTTCTCGGCGCCTTCACCTCCGACCCGACCGATCTCGCGGTAGCGCAAGACTTTTGCCACGTCCTGGCCGAGCGTGGACTGCTCTGCCTGGCGTGGCCGGAGGAATTCGGCGGTCGCGGCGGCTCAGCCTGGGACCAGACCGTGGTGCGCGAGGAGATGTGGGCGCACCACGAGCCGCGCGGGGCGCAGTACATGGGGGTCAATTGGGTCGGCCCCACGATCATGCGGCACGGCACGCCCGAGCAGCAGCGCACACACCTGCCGCCCATCGCGCGCGGCGAGGTCATCTGGTGTCAGGGATTCAGCGAGCCCGACGCCGGCTCCGACCTGGCCTCGGTGCGCACGGCCGCCAGGCGCGACGGGGACGGCTGGCGCATCTCCGGCCAGAAGATCTGGACGTCCTACGCGACGATGGCGCAGTGGTGCTTCTTGCTGGCCCGCACCGCGCGGGGCGAACGCAAGCAGCAGGGGCTCACCATCTTTCTGGTTCCGATGTCCGACCCAGCAATTGAGGTACGCCCGATCGCCAACATGATGGGACCGCATCACCTCAACGAGGTGTTCTTCGACGAGCTGCGCGTCACTGAAGCCGACGTACTGGGCGAGCTCGCCGGTGGTTGGGCGGTCGTGCAAGAGGTGCTGGCTTTTGAACGGGTCGGCATCGCCCGGTACGCGCGGTGTGAGCGGCTGCTGCAAGCCGCGCCCGCCGCCCTCGGTGACGATTGGGACCGCCTTCCGACCGATCTGCGGGGTCGTTGGATACGCATGCTGACGCACGCGCGGCGAGCCCGGCTGCTGGCGTATCGGGTCGTCGCGCTGCAAACATCCGGGCGGGTCCGGCCGCAGGACGCGGCTGGCTACCGGATCGCGGTAACCCGGCTCGACCAGGAGAGCGCCGCGGTGCTCACGGAGATCGCCGGGTTCTCGGTGGCAGAGCAAGCAGCGAGCTTCCGGCGTGCCGTCCACGATCACGCCCGCTACTCCGTAGGAGCGACGATCTCCTCGGGCAGCATCGACATGCAGCGCATCCTGCTGTCGCGGGCCCTGCTGGCAACGGCATGACCGAGCGCATGAATATCGAGCTGTCCGAAGAAGCCCAGGAGTACGGCCTGGCGGCGCATGGGGCGTTCGAGCACGCCGGCGGCGATGGGCTGGTGCAGGCAGCCGAACGGGACCCGCTGGCGCGCGGGCTCCTGGTCGAACCGGTGCTGGCGGGTCTGGGCGCGTTCGATCTGCGGCCGCGGGAATCCTCCGACGAAATGGAAGCCGCGGCAGCACTCTGTCGCAGCGCCGGATGGTGGGCTCTCCCCTATCCGGTCGCCGAACGGCTGGCCCGGCCACCCGACCTGGCGGTGGATGGTCTCGTCGTGGTCGGTGACACCCGCCGGACGGCCGCGGTGGCCGGACTCGACCTGCGGTGGGCGGCGACGGATCTCAGCGGCCGGCGCTACCAGGCCCAGGCCGAGGAATCCTCAGACCCGGCGCGTTCCACCCAGTTCCGCACGGACCTCACTCTGACACCCGCAGGCCTGGCCCCCGCGCCGGCCGAGGAGATCGCGCTGGGCCTGGTCCTGCCCTGCTGGGCCCTGCTCGGAATGCTGGACCGGGCGATGGCGCTGACCCGGTCGCACCTGCTGTCGCGCGAGCAGTTCGGTCAGCCGTTGGCGCGGTTTCAGGGGGTGCAGTTTCAGCTCACCGATGCCGAGGTGGAGCGCGCCGGTGTGGAGGAACTCGCGAAATACGCCCTCTGGAGCATCGAAGCGCGTCGTCCCGACATGATTCATGACGCGCTGGTGCTGCGATTCGCCGCGCTGGAAGCCGCCGACACGGTCTTTCGTATCAGCCACCAGCTCCACGGGGCCATGGGCTTTTGTGACGAGTCGGCCCTCTCGTGGATCTCGCGGTACAGCCAGCCGCTACGGCAGCTTCCCTGGGGGCTTTCAGGCACGCTCGATCACCTCACGCGCTGCGCCGGTAGGCATGGGATCACCGGCTTGTTCAGCGAAGTGACGCAGTGATTTACGACCTGCCGGACGAGATCCGGGTCGAGCTGGACGGAGCGGTGCGGACCGTCGTACTCACCAGACCCGACACCCTCAACGCCGTCAACTCCGGGATGCATTTCGGGCTCGCCAACGTCTGGCGGCAGTTGTCCATGGATCACGATGCCCGGGTTGTCATCGTGACCGGTGAGGGGCGCGCGTTCAGCGCCGGCGGCGATCTGACGTGGATCAGCTCTTTCCTGGACGACCCGGTGGCGCGGGACGAGAGCCTCCGTGAGGGGGCTCAGATCATCGAGGAGATGCTCCGTTTCCCGTTGCCGGTGATCGCCGCAATCAACGGTCCCGCCGTGGGATTGGGCTGTAGCGTCGCGCTGCTCAGCGACGTCGTCCTCGTCGCTGATGATGCCTACTTCGCCGATCCGCACGTGCCCGTCGGTCTGGTCGCCGGAGACGGTGGAGCCGCCATCTGGCCGTTGCTGACGCCCATCATGAGATCGCGCGAATACCTGTTCACCGGCGACCGGATCTCCCCCGAGGTCGCCGTCGACATCGGGCTGGCCACGCGCGTCTGCCCGGCAGATCAGCTCCAAGCCGAAGCCCGGCGACTGGCCGACCGGCTGGCGAAGCTGCCGGCCGAGGCGTTGCGCGGCACCAAGCGCGTCATCAATATGCATTTGTCCCAGGCGCTGGGCGGAGCGGTCCAGAGTGGCTTCGCCGCCGAGGCCGTCAGCATGCAATCCGACGACCATCGGGAACGGCTGCGCCGGCTCCGCGAGCGGCAGCCATGACGAACTCGACCGCGCTCTCGGCTGGTGAATTGGCTGATTTTCGCGTCTCCGTCAAGGACTGGTGTCGAAGTCACGTCCCACCGGACTGGCGCCGGCGGCAGACCGGTGTAGCGGGCGATGAGTTCGTCTCCTTCCAACAGTGGTGGCTCCAGGAGCTCAGGCATGCGGGATACGCCACGCCGCACTGGCCGGCGGAGTGGGGCGGCGGTATGACGGCCGACCAACAAGTCGTGCTGTACCAGGAGCTTGCGGCGCATGACGCACCCCGGCTCGTGCTGTCGTTCGTCGCCCTGCACCACACCGCTTCGACCCTGCTCGGGGCCGGAACGCGCGAGCAGCAGGAGCGTCACCTGCCGGCGATCCTGAACGGGGAGATCTGGGTCCAGGGATTCTCCGAACCGGAGGCGGGGTCGGATCTGGCGGCGCTGCGGACAACCGCGCGGCGGGAGGCCGGGGATGACACCGGCGACTACATCGTCAATGGGCAGAAGCTCTGGGCCAGCGGAGCGGCCTACGCCGACTGGTGCCTGCTGCTCGCCCGCACCGACGTCGAGGCACCCAAACGGCGCGGCATCTCCTACTTCCTGCTCGATCTGCGCACACCCGGTATCGACATCCGGCCGATCCGCAACGCCGTCGGCGAATCCCACTTCTGCGAAATCTTCCTGTCAGACGTGAGGATTCCGGCCCACCAGTTGGTCGGCGCCGAGAACGCGGGCTGGCAAGTCGCGGCCCAGACGCTGAGCGCCGAGCGTGGGCTCACCATGCTCGAGTTGGCCGAGCGTCTCGGCCAGGCTGGGCTCAAGTGGCTGCTGGAGAGCTGCCGGCAGCGGGGTATCGACGGACGCCGGCCCCTCGACGACGCCGTCACGGCGGACAGGTTGGCCGTCCTGGAAACGGAGATCACCGGACTGCGAGCCCTGTGCCGCAGCCTGGTGGAACAGCACGACGCAGGGGACGAACGACCGGCGGACGCCTCGATCGTCAAGCTCTACTACAGCGAACTGCTGCAGCGCATGATGGATTTCGGGACCGGGGTCGCGGGCCTGCAAGCCCATACCGTCCTGCGCAAACCGCTGTCCAGCGGCTGGGAGTCCGGGGCTTGGCTGCTGGACTTCATCGGCTCCTGGGAGTGGACCATCCCCGGCGGCAGCAGCGAGATTCAGCGCGGCATCATCGCCGAACGCGGTCTGGGACTGCCTCGAGAGCCCGCTGCGGCGACGTGATGGCCGATCTCGAGGTTCACGCCGAGCTGCGCAGTGTCGCCCGCCAGGTGCTTTCCGAGCGGGCTCAATCGCTCGACTGGGGTCTGCTGACGGACGTCGGCTGGCTCGGCCTCGAGGTGCCCGAGGACTGCTCAGGATCGGGCGCCGGCTTCGCCGAGGTCGCCGTCGTCCTGCACGAAATGGGCCGGGCACAGTCGTCCGGCGGCTACCTCGGTGGCGCCGTCCTCGCCGTAGCAGCCCTCGACCTGCTCGCCCCTTTCCCAGAGCGCGACCAGCTGCTCACCACTATCGCCACCGGGGAACGTCGGCTCGCCGTCGTACTCGCCACCGGCGATGCTGCAGATCCGCCCTTTCAGGTGGTCCAGTCGGATGACGGGATTCGCGTCTTCGGCCGAGCTGAGTTTGTCCCCGATGCGGCCCAAGCCGACGAGCTTCTGTTGGTCGCGCGGGATGTCACCGGACAGCCCGTCATGGTGAGGGTCGGACGCGCGGCGACGGGGCTGACAATCACGCCGCAGCCGGTGCTCGATGAAACGCGGTCCCTCGCTGAGGTGGTTGCGGAGCGGCTTGCGGTCGCTCCGACTGGCCTCTGGCACTTTCAGACCGCGCCGGAGTCGTCCGCGACCCTCTTGCGCTGCCGGGCGGCATTGGCCATTGCCTGCGACAGCTTCGGAGTCGCCGAAGCGATGCTCGACGCCACCGTGGCCTACGCCAAGGTGCGGCACCAGTTCGGCCGGCAGATCGGGTCGTTCCAGGGCGTGAAATTCGCCTGCGCAGACATGCTCGTCGCGTTGCGGGTCTCGCAGGAGCTGCTGGCGACGGCTATCGATGCGCTGACCTTCGCCGACCCCGCAGCCGGCTGCGGGCAGGTGGAGATTGAGGTCGCAAGGGCCAAGTCTTTCGTGTCGGCGCATGCCGTCGATATCGTGGGAAAAGCGCTGCAGCTGCACGGGGGCATCGGCTACACCTGGGAAAGCGGGATCCACGTCGCACTCAAACGCGCCGCCCTGAACCGGTCGTGGTTCGGCTCCCCCGCCGCCCACCGCCGACGGCTCGTGCGGGACTACTGATCTGCTCTGGTCGGCTCTGGTCGGCTAGGTGACGAACCCGGCGGCGCGGTGGTGAAACAGCCAGCCGCCGTCGTCCCGGTGCAGGACGTCGGTGTAGCGGCCCACCAGCTGCACGACCCAGCCTGACTCCTTGCGTAGCAGGAAGACCACATCGCTCACGGTGGTCGCTTCCACGTCAGTGCACGTCAGCACAAGCGTATTCAGCACGAGATGACGCTGCGGACGGCGCGGCTCGACCCGGGCGTAGGCCTCCCGTAGCGCCTCGTGACCCTGGAAGCTGCCCAGGCCCGGGATCTCGCATCCTCCATCGGGGCAGAACGTGGCCACGACATCGTCGGTTCGGCCGTCATCCAGCGCCTGGGTATACGCGGCGATCGTGCGGCGGATGCCCTCGACGTGCCCCGCGTCCAGCTCTGGTGATGCCATCAACAATGCCTCTCAAACACAGTGCCCCATCAGAAGCCGAGGTCGACGATCGGCTGCTCAAGCGGATTCACGTTCACCGAGCGCAACGCTGGGAAAAGCGCGTCGTACGGGAGTCCCTTGAGGAACCCGTCGACGGTGCGCTCGAAGTTGGAGATGCCACCCTCGGCACCCTCCGACAGCCGCATGTACTCAAAACCCTTGGCGTGCAGGCCTTTCTGCTGCTTCGGGAGATTGGAGAAGTCCTGCGCGGGAATTGGTGGCCAGCGGGGATCGTCGTGCTCCCAGACCTCCGGCTGCGGCGGCGTCGCCGGCTCGCTGCCTGCCGGGAAGCGGGTCAGCGACCAGATCTCCATCAACGTCTCCTCCGGGCCGAGCGGCCGGAAGCGGTAGGACGAAGCGCTGCTGTACATGGGAAGCACGAAGAAGTGGGGGAAGCAGTAGAACATCGAATCGCCCATGCCTCGCGCTTCGAGCTCGTTGAGGTCGGGGATGTCCGCGCCGCCGCTGCGGTGCCAGTCCACCACCGCATCGTTCAATGTGTGCTGCCAGGTCGAGGCCGCCTGCTGCGGCTCGCTCGGCAGCTGGATGTCGCGCAGGCCCTCGGCGACCCGGACGTCGTTGGCATGCACCATGCCGGCCATGCCCTCGCTCATGGTGTGCAGGTACTGGAGCTCGCCGTCCAGCCACGTCTGCTGATCAAAAGGCTTGCCGGGACGCGGAAACATCCGGCCCGGGATGCGAAGCTGAGGATGCGATTCGAGCACGTGGTATTGCTCCAGAAACGCTTCCTCGGCGATCTTCCAGTTCACCGGCAGCCGGCAGGCATACCACCACTCGGCGCGCATCGACTCCAGCTTCCACGCGTCCAGGAAGGTGGCGAACGGCTCGATGCACTCGCGCAGCGGCGGTGCGGCGTCGTCCAGGTTGATCCAGGCACAGCCGCCCCACATCTCGCTCCGCACCGGGACGAGGTCGAGATCTTCCGGGTGCAGGTTGTGCTCGTTGAACGTCTTGCGCCGGGTGACGGCGGTGTTCTTGCCGTCCGGTCCGTAGCACCAGCCGTGGAAGGGGCAGGTGAAGCCGGACGGGCATGAACCGCGGCCCTGCGCGACCTTGACACCGCGGTGGCGGCAGGCGTTCTGAAAAGCCTGCACCCCGCCGTCTTCGGTGCGCACCACGATGATCGACTGGTCGAGAATCTCGTACTCGGTGAAGTCGTACGGGTGGGGGATCTCCTCCAGCCGGCACGCCATCTGCCAGACCCGGGTCCAGAGCCGCTCGGTCTCGATCCGGTAGAACTCCGGGTCGTAGTAGCGCTCCTTCGGAGCCCGATCCGCAGATTGCAGCGCAAAAGGCACGGCGAGCGCCGGCCGTTGGTCGTTAACAATCGCCACGGCGAATGCCCTTCCGCGTCGACGGCGTTTGTCGGCACGCTATACCAACCGGTCGGTACAATTCAGCTCTCCGCCACCACTGCCGTCAAGGGGCTCCATGGCAACCACTGCAGCAGATCCTGTTGCCGTTGATGTGCTCGTCGTGGGCGCTGGTATCACCGGCATCTACCAGCTTTTCCGCGCCCGTGAATCCGGCTTCTCCGCCCAGCTCCTGGAGGCCGGCGGCGGGGTCGGTGGCACCTGGTACTGGAACCGCTACCCCGGTGCCCGGTTCGATTCCGAGAGCTACACCTACGGCTACCTGTTCTCCCAAGAACTGTGGGACGAATGGCAGTGGCAGGAGCATTTTGCCGAGCAGCCGGAGATCGAGCGCTACCTCAACCACGTCGTCGACCGCTTCGATCTGCGTCGCGACATCCACTTCGACGCCAGAGTCACCTCCGCAAGCTACGACGAGTCCTCAAGCACCTGGACCGTGACGACGGAGCGGGGTGCGCAGTTTCGCGCCCGCTTCCTCATCAGCTCGACAGGCATCCTTTCGGTTCCGTACTTCCCTGCCGTCCCCGGACGCGAGGACTTCACAGGCGAGCAGTTCCACACCGGGCTCTGGCCGGCATCGCCAGTGGCATTCGCGGGCAAGCGCGTCGCGATCATTGGCACCGGATCCAGCGGGGTGCAGCTGGTCCCGATCGCGGCCGAGTCAGCGGCCTCGCTCACGGTCTTCCAGCGCTCGGCCAACTGGTGCACGCCGCTGAACAACGCACCGATCACGGCGGCGGAGCAGGCACAGCTACGCGCCGACTTCGAATCCATCCGCGAGACTCTCAACACCTCGCCTGCAGGCTTCCTGCATCTCCCGCACGACCGCGCCACGTTCGATGACTCCGAGGAGGCGCGGCTGGCCTTCTACGAGGAGATGTGGCGTAGCCCCGGCTTCAGCAAACTCACCAGCAACTACACCGACCTGCTGCTCAACGAGTCCGCAAACGCGGAGTGGACCGAGTTCCTGGCCGCGAAGATTCGCGGCCTCGTCCACGATCCGGACACCGCCGCAAAGCTGATCCCCAAGCACCGTTACGGCGAGCACCGGCCGCCGTTCGTGACCGGCTACTTCGAGACGTTCAACAAACCCAACGTGTCGCTCGTTGATCTCACCGCGACCCCGATGCTGCGCTTGACGGACAACGGCATCGAGACGACGGATGGCCTGCAGGAGTTCGACGTCATCGTCTGGGCGACCGGCTTCGACTTCGGCACCGGCGCGCTGCGGCGGATGGGCATTCGCGGACGTGGCGGCCTACCCCTGGAAGACCATTGGGCTGACGGACCGAAGACGTTTCTGGGAGTGCAGACCTCCGAATTCCCGAACTTCTTCTTCCCCGGCGGCCCCCACGCGGCCGCCGGCAACAACCCCCGCTACAACGGCGACCAGGTGGACTTCATCAACCGGGTGCTCGATTACGCCCGTGCCCACGGCTACACCACCATCGAGGTGGACCCCGCCGCGGAGGACGACTGGACCGCCATGATCGACCGGGGCTCCAAACGGGTCCCATCCTTCGGCGCGAGCAGCTACTACTTCGGCGCCAACATCCCGGGCAAGCCGCGCAAATACCTCCTCAACTCGGCCGGCCGACCGAAGCTCCTGAAGGTGATGGCCGAACTCGACAACAACGACTACAAATCCTTCCGGTTTGCCTAGCCTCTAGGTTTCCAGTCCTTGGGTTCTTGTCGCCCCTAGCCGGCCAGCAGCGCCTGCCCGGCCGTGTACGTCGCCATGACCAGACCCTCATGGGCGGGAAGCTCAGTACCCGCGAAACGCTCGAGGGCGAGCAGCGTGTCGGAGGTCAGAAACAGGGCACCGCCCGCGCCCGTCGACGGCCGACCGGTGTCGAGAGCGGTCAGCGCCATAGCCGTCAGCCCGGCGCTGTAAAGCAGCACCGGGTATCTGTCGCGACCCGTCCTGGGCCATAGATAGGCGTTGAGTCCGACCCAGGCAATCGCATACGGCGCCGCCGCCCACGGCTGACGGCGCAGTAGCCGGCTTCCTGGCCGCCCCCGTAACGCCTGGATCCAAGCCACATGCCCCGCCAGGAACGTCGCCAGTCCAGCGGTGAACGCCGCCTGACTCTCTGCTAGCAGCGCGACATCCGCGACCCCTCCCAGCGCCAACGCGCGCTGGGTGGCTCGATCACGTCCGAGCAGCAAGGTCGGCATGAGAAACGGCTTGGTCATCCAACGCGCCTGCTGCTTGCCGGTCGCCGCCAGGAGAATGTCGGCCGTCGCCAACGCAACGTAGCCGCGGCTCGGACGGCTTGGGCGGCTTGGCCGCTCAGGCCGCCTGGGCCGACCGTTGGACATCTGTCTCATTCGCCTCCGCATCCATCACTTCATTCAGGTCGGGCCCGCCAGCGTCGGCCAGGTGGTCGGAGTAGTCGTCGTAGCTGCGGTAGTCCTCGTGTTCGACGCGGTAGATACGGCCGCGGGGGCTGGTCCAGGTGGCTTCTTCGGTGTCCGGATCACGCCGCAGCGTCCAGCCGCGTCCGGTGTTTGAGCGGTGGTGGTGTTCGCATAACGCACCAAGATTGTTGCGGTCGGTGCGGCCACCATCCGGATGATCAGGGTCGTATTTTCGGGTGTGGTCGAGGTGACTGCGGCGAGCCGGCTGATTGCAATGCGGGAACTGACATCGCATATCCCGAGCCTGGATGTAGCGGGTCAGTGCCGGATTCGGCTGGTAGACCGTGTGGCCGAGGTCGAGCAGGGCACCGGTCAGCGGCTCGAACACCAACCGGCGCCAGCAGCCGTCGGCGGCCAGCGCGCGGGCGGTCGCCGCGTCGATCGGGCCGTACCCGGCGAGGTCGGCCGGGTTGTCAGCGAAGCCCAGCACCGTCGCCAGGTCCATCGTCAGATGCACCTGCGCTTTCGGCTTCACCGCCCTGCTGCGAACCCCGTCAGCGCCCGCGCGACCGTGGCGGCGCCGTCAGCGCCCGCGCCGTCGGTGGCGGTGCCGTGGGTGGCGGTGACGAGGTGGACGAGGGCATCGGCCCGGCGGGCGGCTACCGGAATGCGGCTTCCATCCGGTATCGATCCGAAGTCCTGGCGGGCCATCGCATCCACCGCGTTGACCATCGCCAGGATGTCAGCAGCGGAGGTGACGACCCGCATCTCAGCCATCCCGTCCTCCAACGTCCACCAATCCAGGTGTCGCTCGGCCTTGGCCTGCGCGGCGCGTTGCTTCGCCGACGTCGGATCCGCCTTAAGGACCGCCCGGCGCAGCGCCCGCCGCAGGTCAGCAACCGACTGGACCCTGGCCCGCGCAAGCACTCGCTGCGCCACCCACAACGCCTTGTCATCCGACAAGTGCAACGTCGCTTCCACGATCGCCTTCGCGTGCCAATAGCTGAATTCGCCCGCCAAAAGAGCGACCTGGACACAACCGAGCCGGCCACACAGATCGGTCGCCACCAGCAGTCGCTGTTCTGCCACATGCGGACTCAGCCGCAACGCCGCACCAACCTCAGCCCGACCCGACCCCTCCGGCTCATGCGGCGCATCCCACCCGTCGTTCGTCTCCGTAAAAGCCACCGCGACCAGCGCAGGCTGACTCATCGCCGCGACATAGGCAGCCTGCCGCTCCCACGCAACGATCAGATCCACCTGCGCCGAATCGTTCACCCGCCCGGGGTCAATACGCGCCAACGCACCGATCACCTCCCCGCCAGGCGGCGCGATCAACGCCGCCGCGATCACACCAGCAGCACTCAGACTCTCGAACATGTGTTCGAGTCTACAGCATTGGACTGCGCCAGGCCGTCTTGCAGGGTCCCGTTGTGGACGACGTCGTCGAACGATTCTTCGGGCGGGCTTAGCGGGCCGGATGGCCTTGTGGCTGCGGACTGACCGATGAATTGCCCGCGCCGTGTTGGTCTATACGAGTACCGATTCACAGGAGGCTGACGCCGTGCGGAAACTAACCTTTGGCATGAACCTGAGCCTGGACGGTTACATCGCCGCGCCCGGCGACGACCTGGGCTGGAGCGTGCCGAGCGAGGAGCTGTTCCAATGGTGGTCCGACCGGGTGGGTGCGACGGGCCTGGCGCTGTACGGACGCAAATTGTGGGAGACCATGAGTTCCCACTGGCCGACCGCCCACCAGCAGCCCGGCGCCACACCGCAGCACATCGAGTACGCCCGCCGCTGGCGTGACATGCCGAAGGTGGTGTTCGCCTCGACGATCAGCGCGGTCGACTGGAACGCCCGCCTGGTCACCGGCGACGCTGTCACCGAGATCACCCGGCTCAAGTCTGAGGATGCCGGCGCCATGGACATCGGCGGCGCCACCCTCGCCGCAGCGGCCATGCGGGCCGGGCTGATAGACGAGTACACCCTGGTCATCCACCCGGTCTTGGTGGGCGGCGGCACGCCGTTCTTCACATCCCTGGACAACTGGGTGAACCTGAAGCTGGTGGAGACCCGGACGTTTCCCGACGGCGTGCTCCTGACCAGGTACGAGACCAGGCGCTGAAAACGGGCGTCGGATCGCCGCGGGCTCACGGCTAGTTACACCGTCGCCACCGGAGTGAGCGGCGAGCCCACGATCCCCGGCAATCGCAGCGGGGGCGCGGTCAAAAGAAACCGGCTCCGACGGTGCTCGCGCAGCCAACCGGCGAGCTCGTGCAGGTACCACATCTCTCCGAGCGGCACCCCGAGCTTGAACAGGCAGAGGTTGTGGATCGGAAGGAAGGAATGCCGGCTCGGGTCACGATCCTTGCCGAGCAGCCCCTCGACCGCATAGTTGTCCGCGACCAGCGCCGAGATCTGCGAGTCGGCGATCCATTCGAGCAGCGCGTCGTCGCGAGCGTCGAGATAGCTGCTGGTCGTGAAGAGCTTTCTCGGGTCGGGCTGGCGATCCCACTCGAGGATCCGTGTCGCGAACCCGGTGTGCAGCAGCAGCATGTCGCCGGGCTCGACCACCACCTCGTCGGCGGCCATGATTTCTTTCAATGTCGAAAGGTTCACCCCGCGCCACTCGTCGCCGAGGTGATGGGCCAGGTCGACCAGCACGCCACGACCCTGAACCCCTTGGTAGGCCATGTGTTCCAGTCCCAGGTGGCGTGCGAAGCAGCGGTGATTACCACCATCACCGGCGGCATCGTCCTGCGGTCCGACGAGATCGACGCCGGCCCGGTAGCCGTTGTAGTAGACCGCCTCCTCGACCCCGTCGCCATCGGCATCGAACT
The DNA here is from genome assembly GCA_963839015.1 of uncultured Actinomycetota bacterium. Classification (GTDB taxonomy): domain Bacteria; phylum Actinomycetota; class Actinomycetes; order Frankiales; family Frankiaceae; genus DATAZK01. The sequence goes on from CAWITL010000010.1 coordinate 1,003,716, forward strand.
CGGCTCCCACGTGAGCCAGCGAGTCCCACTGCGTCGAGTACTGCAGCGACAGGGTCACCACGTCGTCAGCCCAGACGTCGACGTACTTCGGATCCCCCCAGTCGGCCATCTCGCTCATCCGGACGTTGTAGAACACGCTGGGTGCGCCGTTCATGTCCTCCGTCGGCGCCAGGGTGGGCGGGTGTCGCCGCTGGTTCAGCGCAGTGCCCCCCGGAAAGTCCAGCGGCAGGCTCAGGCAGAAGCTGACGCCGGCCTCCACCTCGCGCACACCTTCCAGCACCTTTGCTGGGGTGAGCAGGTTGATTCGACCAAGCTCGTCGTCGTCTCCCCAGTCGCCCCAGGTCGAGCCGGGCGGGCGCTGCGTCCACCGTTTCGGCATGCGCTTCTCCTTCCTGGCCGGCGGCGTTACTTTGTACCGACCGGTACGACGTAAGGTTCACTGAACCTAGCGCGAAAGGCGAAGTGCATGAGTCAGCGGGACCGTGTTGACGACCTGGTTGTCTCTGCCGACGGCCACGTCCTGGAGCCGCCGGACCTGTTCAAGACGCGGCTGCCAAAACAGCTGCGCGACCGCGGGGTGTGGGAAGAGGATTTCGAGGTCGAGCCCATGGAGCGGGGCGGGGCGAAGATCTTCCGTCGGCTGCACACTCCCGGCTTCGACGGCTGGACGATCTCGCGGTACCGGCAGACCAGCGGGCGCATGCCAGAGGGCGACCCTGAGCACATCATCGAAGACATGGCGATCGACGGGGTCGACGTGCAAGTCATGCATCCCAACCTGTCGCTTTTCGGCCTCTATTCCGATGACCACGAGCTGTCGATGGGCCACGCCCGGGTCTATAACGACTACATCCTGGAGCGGTTCGCGCCGCACTTCTCGCGGCTGGCTCCGACTGCACCCATACCGCTCACCGACATCGGCGAGGCCGTCACCGAGATCGAGCGGGTCGCCGCTGGCGGATTTCGCGCCATCCTGCTGCCGGCAACCCCGCCAGTGCACTACTACTCGCGCGAGCTCGACCCCGTCTGGGCCGCCGCGCAGGCCAATGGCCTCCAGATCTTCTTCCATACCCAGACCGGCGGAGTGAAGGTCAACGACCCCTCCTCCACCACGCTCAAGGTCGTGATGGAAAACGCCCAGCAGGTCAATCAGCCGATGACCGAGAAGTCAGCGGCGAAACGGATGATCACGCAGGCGATCTACAGCACGATCGTGCCGCAGCAGATCATTTGCGAGCTCATCGGTGGCGGAGTTCCCGAGCGGTATCCCCTCCTGCATTTCGCGCTGATCGAGTTCAACGCGCATTGGCTCGCCTCGCTGGTGGGGGCCATGGACAAGTGCTGGGTCACCGGGATCGGCCAGGACGCCGACTGGTGGCTCGGGGTCTGGGACGACGCACGACCCTCCACCGATCAGCCCAACATGGCGCAGCTTTTCCGCCTCAATGAGAAGTGGCCGTATCCGTTGACGCCGAGCGAATACGTGAGACGTCAATTCCACGTGTCGTTCCAGGACGACCCGGTGGCGGTTGCCTCCCGTCACATCAGCGGGGTTTCGACGATCGTGTGGGGCAACGATTACCCGCATGCTGAGGGCACCTTCCGCGGTAGCCGCGAACTGATCGCCAGGCAGTTCGCCGGCGTGCCGGATGACGAACGCGCCGCCATGCTCGGCGGCACACTCGCCGGAATCCTCGGCTACTCCGCGCTCGCCAAGTCGGGGTGACGGTCTGAGCACTCTTGGCTTCGACGGCCGCGTCGCCATCGTCACCGGAGCCGGGCGCGGGATCGGGCGGGCGCACGCGCTGCTGCTGGCCGAGCGGGGCGCCAGCGTCGTCGTCAATGATCTCGGCGGTTCGATGGCGGGCGACGGTGCAGACGCCGCGCCCGCTGCTGGCGTCGTCGCGCAGATCGTCGCGGCTGGGGGCACCGCCAGCAGTGACGGAAACGACGTCTCGACGGTCGCGGGCGCCCAAGCTCTGATCGATGCGGCGATCGAGCGTTACGGCCGGCTCGACATCCTCATCAACAACGCCGGAATCATGCGCTGGGCCGGGCTTCCCGAAGTGGATTCTGACAATCTCGAAAAACACATGGCGGTCCATGTCGGAGGCTCGTTCAACACCTGCCGGGCGGCCTGGCCGCACCTGGTGGCGCAGGGCTACGGCCGCATCGTAATGACCACGTCGTCCGGGGTGTTCGGGCTGCCGACGAATACCTCTTACGCCGCCGCCAAAGGGGCCGTCATCGGGTTGACCCGAAGCATGGCGACCGCCGGCCGCAAGAAAGGCATCAAGGTCAACGCACTCGCCCCAGCGGCGATGACCAGGATGGCGGGACCACCGACCGGTGACGTCGATGGGGCTGTCGATCCGCAGATGGCCCCCGAGTTGGTCGCTCCGATGGCGGCGTTCCTGGCCCACGAGACGTGCCCGGTGACCGGAGAGATCTACGCGGCAGGGGCGGGACGTTTCGCGCGTATCTTCATCGCGTCGACGCCCGGCTACGTCGCACCGGCCCCGACCGTGGAAGACATCGCCGAGCACTGGGCGGCAATCAACGACGAGAGCGCCTATACCGTGCCGGGCGACCTGATGGCCTGGTCGGCTGGCTTCCTGGCCCACCTCTCACAAGGTGAATAGCTGACCGCGGCGGGCTAGGCGCGAAGTTCGCGTTTGAGCACCTTGCCCGAGGGGTTTCGCGGCAGCGCGTCCAAGAACGTGATTTCTCTGGGCACCTTGAATTTCGCTAATTGGCTACGGCAGTGCTCCAGCAGCGCATCCGCTGAGGTGGTGGCGCCAGCGCGCAGCACGACGAACGCCACCGGAACCTCCCCCCACCGCGGGTCGGGGCGCCCGACCACAGCCGTCTCCACCACGTCCGGGTGCTCGTAGAGCACGCGCTCGACCTCCGAGCCGGCGATGTTCTCGCCGCCCGACACGATCATGTCCTTGAGCCGGTCGACGATGAAGAGGTAGCCGTCCTCGTCGCGGACACCGATGTCGCCGGTGTGAAACCAGCCGCCGGCGAAGGCAGCGGCCGTCGCGTCCGGGTCACGCCAGTAGCCCTTGAACACCTTGGGACCGCGCATCACGATCTCGCCGCGCTCCCCCGGCGCTACCGACGCACCCGCCTCGTCCCAGATGTCGAGTTCGAGATGCAGGCATGGACGTCCGACGCTGCCAAGCTTCGTGACGATGCTGTCGCGGTCGAGGAAGGTGTCTCCGGACACGGTCTCGGTGAGGCCGTACGCGTCCGCAAACCAGGCGGAGGAGAACGTCCGCTGGATCCGCTCGATGAGCGGGATCGGCATCTTCTCACCGCCGTTGATGACCACGCGGACGGACGACAGATCGCGCTGCTCCAGGCCCGGCAGCGCCATGATGGCGTTGACCATTGCCGGCGCCAGCCAGACCACCGTGACCCGTGACCGCTCCAATTCGTCGACCACGGCCGCCGCGTCGAACCCGCGATGGATGATCGTCGTGGCCCCAGCGGCAATCAACGAAGTGGTCGTGAGATCGAGGGCTCCCACGTGGTAAAGCGGGCCGCAGGCGAGTCCGAGATCGGCGCTGGTGAAGCCGAACTCCACAATGTGCGCCAGGTTTTTCCAGGCCAGATTTGCATGCGTGAGCATGACGCCTTTCGGGCGTCCGGTGGTGCCGGAGGTGTACATCAGCCGGTGGACGTCGTCCGCCGCTACCCGGGCCCGAACGCTGCCTTGCGACTGCGGTGCCGAACGCACATCGGCCAGCGCCGTCCACCCTTCAGGTGCCGGCTGCGACACGCAGATGCGCGCGGGCGCGTCCTCCATTCCCTGCGTCGCCTCGCTGCCGAGACCGACGAGCGATTCGTCGCAGACCAGCGCGCGAGCCTGCGAATGTTCGAGGATGTAGCGCACTTCGGGTGCCGCCAACCGCCAGTTGATCGGCATCGCGATGGCCCCGAGATAGTTCGCCGCAAAGACCGTCTCCAGGAACTCGGGGCAGTTGTAGGACAGCAGTCCGACGACGTCGCCCGGGCCGACCCCACGCGCGCGAAGTCCGCCCGCCAGCGCCGTGGCGTTGTCCGCCAACTGCCGGTAAGTCGTCGTCTCACCCTCGAAGACCGCGAACGCCTTGTCAGGGCTGCGAATCGCATGGTGTTCCAGGACCGAAAACCAGTTCAGATCCGCCGGTGCCCCGGTCTCGCCACTCACATGGGAGAATGTACCGACCAGTCAGTCTAAGAGATGTGGACATGCCGATGCCCGAGCCCACCCGGATCCGGCGATAGTGGCGCAGTCGATGACATCGCGATCGACGGCGACCCCGGCGCAGGCCGAGCCGAATGGTCGCAGCCGACGCAATCCCAATTGGCAGGCGCGACGCAATGCCATCGTCGACGTCTCCGCGCAGGTCTTTGCGCGCGGTGGCTATCACGCCACCGGCATCGCCGAGCTCTGCGTCGCCAACGATCTCGGCAAGGGCGCGCTCTACCACTACATCGGTTCCAAGGAGGAGCTGCTCGCCGCGATCCACGATCGCGTGATGGATGAGGTGATGGCCAGCGCCGACCGGGTCGCCGCTGTCGGCGGGTCACCGACGGATCAGCTGACGATGCTGGGAGATCAGCTGCTCGACGTCATCACCCGCTATCCCGACCACGTATGGGTTTTCCTGCACGAATTTCCGGCGCTGACGGGCGAACGAGCGGGGCAATTTCACGACCGGCGTCGCGAGTTCGAACGCCGGGTGGAAGCGATCCTGCGGGCCGGTATCAAGTCCGGCGAGTTCCGTGACGTCGAGCCGAGGCTGACCGCACTGGCTTGGCTCGGCATGCACAACTACACCTACCTCTGGTTGAAGCCGGACGGTGCGCTGTCGGCGCAGGACGTGGCCAAGCGCTTTGCCGACATCTTCATCGGCGGCATCTCCACCCGAAAGAAGCGCAAGTAGCGCTGCACACGGACTGGGATCAGGGGGCCGAATAGCCACCGTCGACGACCAGCGCGGTGCCGGTCGTCCAGCGGGAGGCGTCGCCGGCGAGGTAGGAGTACGCGCCGACCAGATCCGTCGCCGCTCCGAGTCCGAGCGGGTGGCGGGCCGCTATCGCGTCGATCGCCTGCTGTGGGAGGTCGGCGTGGATACCCGACAGGAACGTACCTGGGCATACGCAATTGACCCGGATGCCGTCACGGGCGTATTCGACGGCTCCGACTTTCGCGAGCTGGATCACGGCGGCTTTGGTGGCGCAATAGGGCGCGGCGTGCGACCAGGCGGTGAGCCCCGATACGGAGGCGGTCAACACGATGGACCCGGACTGCTGGGCGCGCATGACCGGTACCGCGGCGCGGATGCCGTTGACGGCTCCCATGACGTTCACGCGAAACGCGCGCTCCCAGTCGGCGGTGGTCAGGTTGTGGATGCGGCCGTTGGGCGACAGGACCCCGGCGTTGCTGATCAAAGCGTCGACGCGGCCGAAGCGTTCGACGGCAAGCCCGACAACTGCCTGCACCTGCTCGAAGTCGCCCACGTCAGCCAAAAGCGTGGCGACGTCGCCGTGTTCGGCAGGCAGTGCGGCGAGCGTGGCATCCAGCGAAGGCTGACTGAGGTCACTGAGCACGAGGTCGGTGTCCGCCTCGCCGGCGAACTGGCGTGCCAGGGCGCTGCCGAGCGTTCCCCCAGCTCCGATGATCACCACTGTGCGCCGCTCGGGCGCGGGGACGGAGCGCGGGATTTCGGTCTCTTCGCTCATCGCTCCTGCTCATTTTTGGACCGGTCGTTACAGTACACGGCATGACGCCAGGTACTGACGACCTCCTCGAGATGCATCGTCGGATGCTGGTGATCCGTGGCTTCGAGGAACGCGTCGCGCGGCTCTACCGCGACAGCGAGGTGCCCGGCTTCGTTCACCTGTCGATCGGCCAGGAGGCGGCAGCCGTCGGGGCCTGCTGGCCCTTGGCTCCCATCGACGTCATCACCTCGACGCACCGCGGCCACGGGCACTGTCTGGCCAAAGGCCTCGACCCGCTCGGCATGTTCGCCGAGCTGATGGCAAAAGGGGAAGGGACAAACCGGGGCCGCGGTGGTTCGATGCACATCGCTGATCCCAAGCTCGGCATCTTCGGAGCTAACGGGATCGTGGCCGCCGGGCTGCCGATCGCCGTCGGTGCCGCCGCAGCGTCACAGCTGCGTTCGGACGGCGGCGTGGCGGTGTCGTTCTTCGGCGACGGAGCAGTAGCGCACGGCGCTTTTCACGAAGCGGTGAACCTGGCCGCGGTCTGGGAGCTCCCGGTCGTCTTCTTCTGCGAGAACAACGGATACGCCGAATTCTCGCCGGCCTCGAGCCAGCATGCCGCCTCACTGGAACTGCGAGCCGCCGGCTACGGGATCGACTACGTCTCCGTCGACGGCAACGACGTCGCAGCGACCGCCGCACTGATGGCAGACGTGGTCGGCAAGGTCCGCGCCGGAAGCGGCCCGATCCTGGTGGAGGCGGCGACCTACCGGTGGCACGGCCACTACGAGGGTGATCCGCAGCGCTACCGAACGCCGGAAGAGGTCCAGGAATGGGCCGACCGTGACCCGCTGCTACGGCACGAAGTCCAGCTGCGGGCCGCGGGCATCGGTGACGGGAAGATCGCTGCGCTGCGCCTCGCCGTCGAGCAGGAACTGGACGAAGCGGTGGACGCCGCTCGCCTGCTTTCCCCACCCGACGCCGCCTCGTTGACTGATTTCGTCGTGCATGAACGACCCATTCGTGCAGAGCCGCCAGCACCAGCGGGCGATGCCCCCGTCTTTCGCACCATGGATGCCGTTCGAGCGGCCCTGGAGATCGAGCTCGCCAGCGACGATCGGGTGTTCGTCGCCGGCATCGATGTCGGAGACGGTGGCAACGTCTTCGGCCTCACGCGGGGCCTGCGCCAGCAGTTCGGAGATCGGGTACGCGACACACCCATCTCGGAGACCGCGATCATGGGTCTGGGGGTCGGGGCGGCGATGGCCGGGATGCGTCCGGTGGTCGAGCTGATGTACCTCGACTTCCTCGGCGTCTGCTTCGACCAGCTGCTCAACCAGGCGGCGAAGCTGCCTTTCATGACGGGAGGCGCCGCGCAAATGGGGCTGACCGTCCGTACCCAATTCGGGGCCGGACGTTCTTCGGGAAGCCAGCATTCGCAGAGCCTGGAAGCCCTGCTCGCCCACATCCCTGGACTCACCGTCGTCATGCCTTCGACACCGGCTGACACCTACGGCTTGCTGCGCGCGGCTATTCAGGATCCGAACCCGGTCGTCTTCATCGAGAACCGACTGCTCTACGGCATGAAAGGCCCGACACCGCCGGCCGACCACATCCTTCCGATCGGACTCGCCTCGATTCTGCGGCCAGGGGACGACATCACCGTCGTGTCGTGGTCCCGCATGGTGCACGAGGTGCTTGCTGCTGGCGAGACGCTGGCTGCTGAAGGCATCTCCATCGAGGTCATCGACCTGCGAACCATCGCGCCGCTGGACATGACCACGGTGCTTAATTCGGTCCGGCGGACGAACCGGCTCCTCATTGCCCACGAGGCGGTCGTCCCGTTCGGGGTCGGCGCCGAGATCGCCGCCACCGTGGCTCGCGATGCCCTCTGCGACCTGGACGCGCCGATCGAACGGATCGGCGCCGCGGCCACTCCCCCGCCATACGCCCCGGAGCTCGAGCGCGCCTGGTTACCGGATCGCGACGACATCGCGGACGCCCTTCGCCGGCTGGCCGCCTTTTAGTCGGAGGTCTTCAGCAGCCCAGCTCGCGGGCGATGACCATGTGCTGGATTTCGTTGGTGCCCTCACCGATCTCGAGCACCTTCGAATCGCAGTAGAAGCGCGCCACCGGCGAATCGAGCATGTAGCCGACACCCCCGTGTATCTGGACCGCCTCGGACGCCGCCCAGACCGCCACCCGGCTGGCCTTGAGCTTGGCCATCGACGCCTCCTTCAGGAAAGGCTGGCCGGTATCGCGCAGGGAGGCCGCGCGGTAGGTCAGCCACCGCGCCGCTTCGAGCTCGGTGGCGATGTCCGCGAGCTTGAACTGCACCGCTTGGAACTTCGAGATCGGCTGACCGAATTGGACGCGATTCTTGGCGTACGCGGTCGCGAGGTCCAGCACGGCCTGGATAAGGCTGAGTGACAGCGCCGCTATCGAGATCCGCCCGACCTCGAGGGTTGACAGGAACTGACGCAGGCCCAGGTCCGGATCGCCGATCAGCTGGTCATCGGGCACCCAGACGTCCTGAAAGTAGAGCTCGCGGGTGTCCAAGCCGCGCCAGCCGATGCCGCGCATCTTGGGGCCCATCGTGAAGCCGGGGGTGTCCTTCTCGACCACGAAACTGGCGAAGCGGGGGCCCTTCCCGCCCGCGTCCGGAGTGCGGGCCAGCACGGTGACACCGAAGGACATGTCGGTGCCGGCGTTGGAGATGAACGCTTTCTGCCCGTTGATCCGCCAGCCGCCGTCGACGCGTTCGGCATGGGTACGGATCGCGCGGGTGTCCGAGCCGGCTTCGGGCTCGGTCAGACCGAAGGCGCCGAGCACCCGACCCTCCGCGAGCGGCCGCAGCCAGCGTTCGCGCTGCGCGTCGTTGCCGAACAGGTAGAGCGGAAGTGAACCGATCGTGATGTGGGCCTGCAGGGCAGCGGCCACCGACTGGTCCGCCCGGCCAATCTGCTCCAGGGCCGCCACGAATCCGACCGTCGACATGCCGATTCCGCCCCACTGCTCGGGGATGAGCATGCCGAGCAGCCCCAGCTCGCCCATCTCACGCAGCAGATCTGTCGGACACCGACCCTCCTCCCAGGCGAGCGGAGCGCGCGGGGCGATCTCCTTCTGCGCGTAGTCCCGGCAAAGCTCGACCAGGTCGCGCTCGGAGTCGGTGAGCGAGAAGTCCATTCCGCGATCATATTGGACCGACCGGTACAACGCGGGCTAGGTTGGTCGAGTGCGCTTCGGACTCGACATAGCTCAGCAACGACTGTCCTGGGACGAGCTCGTCCGCCGTGTTCAGCTCGCCGAGGAGCTCGGCTTCGATGGCGCCTGGGGGTTCGACCATTTCCAGCCGATGTACGGCGACGGCCCGGGCGAGGTGTTCGAGGGGATGACCACGCTGGCCGCGCTGTCCGGTCTCACCACCCGTATCCGGCTGGGACTGCTGGTCACCGGCGTCACCTATCGACACCCATCAGTGCTGGCCGCCGAGGCGCTCACCATCGACCATGCCTCCCACGGTCGGCTCGAGCTCGCGCTCGGCGCCGCCTGGTTCGACAAGGAACACCAGGAGCTGGGAATTCCCTTTCCCCCGATCTCGCAGCGCTTCGACCTGCTGCAGGACACGCTGGAGATCGTCACCAGGCTGGCCACCGGCGAGATCGTCAGTTACGACGGCCACCAGGTATCGCTGCAGGAGGCTCGGATGCGGCCGCTGCCGGTGCAACGTCCGCACCCGCCCATCTGGATCGGCGGCACCGGCCCCCGTCGAACGCTTCCCCTGATTGCCACGTACGCCGACGTCTGGCACGCCTGGGGCACCCCGAACAGCCTGCGGGAGGCCAATGCCCGCGTGGACGAGCTCGCTGCAGAGGGCGGGCGCGACCCGGCGACGATCCTGCGGGCCAGTTCGCTATCGCTCGACGACCTCGACACGGCGCGCAAGCATGCCGCGAAGTGGCGCGACGCCGGCTACGGCTACCTGGTCTGTGGCTGGCCGGAGGCGGGCGCCAGCCAGGTGGAAGCATTCGTGCACGACGTGCTTCCCGAGTTCACCGGCAGTGAGGCGAGCGCCCGATGACCGAACTTGCCGGTGTCGGACAGCTGGACTTCTTCCGGGACCCCTCGGTCCTCGCCGACCCCTACCCCTATATCGCCTATCTGCGTGAGCAGGGGCCGCTCTACCGCGAGCCCCACCACGGCGTCGTCATCGTGACCGGCTACGAAGAGGCGCGGGCGATCTATCACGACGCCGAAACGTTCTCGTCGTGCAACTCGGTGACCGGTCCGTTCCCGGGGCTGGCCGTGCCCGACGGCGCGACCGACGTGAGTGACCTCATCGAGGAGCACCGCGACGAACTGCCCATGCACGACCAGATCATCTGCTTCGACCCGCCCAAGCACACCGACCACCGCGCCCTCCTCATGCGCCTGCTCACGCCGAAAAGGCTGAAGGAGAACGAGGACTTCATGTGGCGGCTGGCGGACCGCCAGATCGATGAGTTCATCGAGCGGGGCTCGGTGGAGTTCATCAGCGAATACGCCAGCCCCTTTGCGTTTCTGGTGATCGCCGATCTGCTGGGCGTCCCGGAAGAGGATCGGGCGACGTTCCTGGAAGACATGCAGGGCACCCGCCGCAAGCGCGTTATGGTCGGCAGCGCCAAGCAAAATCTCGAGCACAACCCACTGGAATTCCTGCACTCCTGGTTCAGCCGATACGTCGAGGACCGGCGCCGCGAACCCCGACAGGATGTGCTCACCGGCCTGGCCACGGCGACATTTCCCGATGGCTCACTGCCGGAGGTGATCGACGTCGTCCGGGTCGCCGTCAACATCTTTGCTGCCGGGCAGGAGACCACGGTGCGCCTGCTGGGCTCCGCCCTCGCGCTGATCGCGGAGCGGCCGGACGTCCAAACGACGTTACGCAGCGAGAACGACCAGATCCCCACCTTCGTGGAGGAGATGCTGCGGCTCGAAAGCCCCGTCAAGGGCGACTTTCGGCTCGCGCGATTCGCCACGACCGTGGCCGGCGTCGACATCCCGGCCGGCACGACCGTCATGCTCCTGAACGGCGCCGCGAATCGCGACGGATCACAGTTCGACGACCCCAACGACTTCCGCATGGACCGGCTGAACGTCCGGCAGCATCTCGCGTTCGGCCGTGGCATCCATTCCTGTCCCGGCGGGCCGCTCGCGCGGGTAGAGGCGAGGGTCAGTGTGGAGCGACTGCTCGAGCGGCTGGGCCCGATCACCATCTCGCAGGAGCATCACGGCCCGGCCGACGCGCGTCGCTTCAAGTACGTTCCCACCTTCATCCTTCGGGGTCTGAGCTCGCTGCATCTGGAGTTCGAGGCTCGCCGGTGACAGCGACGAAGGATCCCCCCTTGACCGTCGAGCGGCTGCTGCCGACCGCTGAGGCCGAGGACCTGCTGGCGCTCACGAGGCACATTGCGGACGCTGAACTAGCCCCGATCGCCGCGGACTACGAATCGCAGGAGCGCTATCCGGAACGGGCTTTTCGGGTGCTGGGAGAGGCCGGGCTGCTGAGCCTGCCTTACCCGGAGGAGTACGGCGGCGGCGGTCAACCGTTCGAGGTCTATCTGCAGGTGCTGGAAGAGCTAGCCGCGCGGTGGGCAGCGGTTGCAGTCGCGGTGAGCGTTCACGGTCTGGCCTGCTTCTCGCTGTCGCATTACGGCACCCCCGAGCAGAAGCAGCGGTGGCTGCCGACCATGCTTGCCGGTGGTTGCCTCGGCGCCTACAGCCTTTCGGAGCCACAGGCGGGTTCGGATCCCGCCGCCATCGTCTGCACCGCAAAGAAAGAGGCCGTCGGCTACCGGATCAACGGCACGAAGGCATGGATCACCAACGGCGGGAAGGCCGGCTTCTACACCCTGTTTGCCCGCACGAGTGATGACGGCGGCCGGGGCATCTCCTGCTTTCTCACTCCGGGCCAGCTCGAGGGCCTGAGCTTCGGGGTCGCAGAACGCAAGATGGGGCTCGCTGCCGTGCCGACCACCACCGCGCACTGGGACGACGCCCTCATCACCGCTGATCGGCTGATCGGGCTGGAAGGCCAAGGCCTGCCGATTGCGCTGAGCGCGCTGGACACCGGACGCCTTGGCATCGCGGCAATCGCCGTCGGACTCGCGCAGTCGGCCATGGAGACCGCCCTTTCCTATGCCAAGGAACGGCAGACGTTCGGCAAGCGCATCGTCGACCATCAGGGCGTGGGCTTCATGCTTGCCGACATGGCCGCCGGAGTGGCCACAGCACGCGCGATGTATCTCGATGCGGCCCGCAAGAAGGATCGCGGACGTCCGTATGCCCAGGAGGCCAGCGTCGCGAAACTGGTGGCCACGGATACCGCCATGCGCGTCACGACCGACGCCGTCCAGGTCATGGGGGGAATCGGGTACACCAAGGACGTCCCGGCGGAGCGGTATATGCGTGAGGCGAAAGTCATGCAGATCTTCGAGGGCACGAACCAGATCCAGCGGATGGTGATCAGCCGGCTGCTCTGCAACGGCTAGTTGACTGCGGCAACAGCTAGGCCGCGGCGTCCCGCTGCTCAGCCGGAGCATCGACGGAATCGGCGCGCCAGGTGCGGGTGACGGCGTAGACCGCCAGCCGGTCGTCGCTGCCGGCGTCGCGTACCTCGACCTGGCCCAATCCGTTACGCACCTTCGCGGTAGCGATCGCCGGGCCGAGCCGGACCGGCCGCAGGTAGCGCAGCGCCATCGACGAGAGCGTCGTGCCTGGGCTCGCCGACAGCACCGCCTCTTCGATCGCCAGTGCGATCAGCCCGCCGTTGACCGTGTTTGCGCTATTGAGCCCGTCCTCCGAGCGGGGAAGCACGGCGACGCCCGGCCCGATCCGCTCGCAGCGGGCCCGCTCGGCGAACGGGCGCTGCAATCGACCGACGGGACGTTCGGACGCGCTCGGCGCCATATGTTCCGGCGGCATGGTGACGCGGGGATCGGGGACCACCATGAACGAGGCGGTGCCGAAGGCGATCGGACGGCCGAGCTGGTCGTTGAAGTCGACGGCGGCGACGAGCACGGAGCGTCCCGCCTTGAGCAGCCGGGCTACCGCAAAGACGGCTTCCGGCTCGGCATTTTCGTCAAGCAGGTGGACGTCGAGCTCGAGGGTGGTCGGGACCCGGGGCGCATACGTGTCGACGGCGAGGTAACCGGTCGAGACGTCAGTCCAGCTGGCGAAGATCGACGTGCGGACGACCCGGGTGTCCGGGACATACATTTCCGGGACGATCTTCGCCGATCCGTGGATCTCACCGTTGATCTGTTCGAGATGAAAGCCCAGCTCTGCCACGATGTGCTGCTCGTCCGGCGGCAAATCCCCGTCTTGCGTCACTTGGGACCTCAGTCTCCGATCCTGGTCGCCCTGGTAGTACCGGGTCGCCGGCAGACGTGCTACAAACGTTTAACATTGACGTCAACAACAAATGTTGTATCAACCATAGTGCACGGGCAAAGGAGGAGATGCCGTGAGGCCCCTCCCCGAGATCACACCGGCCAGCGACTGGTTCTGGCGGTCAGGCGCTGACGGCACGCTGCGCATCCAGGGCTGTTCTGACTGCCATCAACTGGTGCATCCCCCGACCCCGATCTGCCCGAAGTGCCGTAGCCGCAACTGGGCGCCGGTGGAGGTGTCGGGACGCGCCACCGTTGTTGGATTCACGGTCAATGTCCAGCCCTGGCTGCCCTCATTCGACCTGGACCTGCCGTACGTAATCGCGAATGTCGCGCTGGAGGAGGACGCCGGCGTCCGGCTCACGACCAACATCGTGGGATCCGAACCGGCTGACGTCCACATCGGCCAGCAGGTCGCCGTCACCTTTGATGAGCAGCAGGACGTGTGGATCCCGCTCTTCGAAGTGACCGGGGCGCCGGATAGCCCCGAACGGGTGCCGGAGCCGCACGTGCCGAGCCCACGGCCTCCGCTCACGAGCGATCGGTTCGAGCATCGGGCGATCCTGTCGGGCATCGGCCGCTCCAAGCTCGGACGCCGGCTGATGGTCGATCCGCTCTCGCTAACGGTCGACGCCTGCCTGGCCGCCGTCGCCGATGCCGGCTTGACCCTCGATGACATCGACGGCCTCTCCACCTATCCCGGCGCCTCCGCTGCCGGCATGAGCGAAGGCGGCGTCACGGCCGTCGAGGAAGCCCTGCGGCTACACCCGACCTGGCACAACGGCGGCGGCGATCTGCCCGGGCCGGGCGGCTCTGTCATCGCAGCGATGATGGCTGTGGCCTCCGGCTTGTGCCGCCATGTGCTGTGCTTTCGGACCGTCTGGGAATCGACTTACCGCACGCTGGGCCTCGGCCGGGCGCCCGGCCGCGTATCGGGATCCCTCATGGAGTGGCGGGCACCGTTCGGGGCCATGTCCGCGGCGAACTGGATCGGCATGAATGCCAACCAGTACTTCCACCGCTACGGCGCCAGCCGCGAGATGCTCGGAATGATCGCCCTCAACGGCCGGACCAACGCGGCGCGTAACCCCGCCGCCATCTACCGCGACCCGCTGACCATGGACGACTATCTGGCCGCGCGGATGATCACCACCCCGTTCGGCCTCTACGACTGCGACGTGCCCTGTGACGCGTCGATCGCCGTCATCGTCTCGGATGCCTCAGTCGCGTCCGACCTTCCCCACCGCGCGATCCGGGTGGAGTCGGTCGGCACCCAGATCCTGGAACGCGTCTCGTGGGAGCAGGACACCATCACCCACGAGCCCCAGGTGCTCGGGCAGTCGGCGCACCTGTGGACCCGCAGCAGCTTGCGGCCGGCCGACGTGGACCTGGCGTTGCTGTATGACGGCTTTACCTTCAACGCCGTCTCGTGGCTGGAAGCGCTCGGCTTCTGCGGGATCGGTGAGGCGCAGGACTGGATGGACAAAGGCCGCCGGATCGCGCTCGACGGTGAGCTTCCGGTCAACCCCCACGGCGGTCAGCTCTCCGAAGGCCGTACCCACGGATTCGGCTTCATCTACGAGGCGGTCACCCAGCTCAGGCACGCCGCCGGCGACCGCCAGATCGCCGACGCCAAGACCGCCGTCGTCACCTCCGGCGGTGGTACCCCGTCTGGAGTGATGCTGCTGCAGCGCGACGGCGCTTAGTAGAATCACGTTTCTGATCTGCCCGCATGCCCTGGAAGGGATAGACACCTTGTCGACAGCTGCTCAGGCCGACGCTGAGAAGCCGAGTGGGCCTCGCTCGCGCAAGGGCGCCCAGACCCGGACCAGATTGCTAGAAGCAGCGAAAGCCGTCTTCGAGGAAGACGGCTTCCTCGAAGCTCGCATTTCTGACATCGCCGAGCGGGCCGGTCTTTCCCACGGCTCCTTCTATCACTACTTCGATTCCAAAGAACAAATCTTCCGTGAGGTGGCTGCTGCGGTCGAGGATGAACTGACCGCCCCGGTCGACGCCGTCATCTTCGATCCGGAATCCCACGCGACCCCGCGCGAACGGATCCAGGAAGGCATCCGCCGCCACCTGGTGAGTTACCGCAAAGAGGCACCGATGATGGGCGTCATCGAACAGGTTTCGCGCTACGACGAACACGTCCGAGCCACCATCAACGACCTCAGATACACCACCGACGACCAGATCGCGGATTCGATTCGCCAGTTGCAGCTGCGCGGGCTGGTCGACGAGAAGCTCGACCCCAAGTTCGCCGTCTCAGCCCTCGGTGCGATGACGAGCAGATTCGCCGAGATGTGGCTGGTGGAAAATAGCCACGATTACGATTTCGACCATGCGGTCGAGCAGCTGAGCAGGCTGTTCGCTAACGGCCTCGGGTTGGCTGAAGGCCCGGCAAAAGCCCCCCGGCGGCTCAAGCCCGCCAAATAGCTCTCCCCCACCAAGGCGGTAGGCCTACTCCCGAATATCGATTGCCCCTATTATCGACATCGACGTCGAAGGAGCAAATATGCGGGTAGTGGTGGTAGGAGCCTCGAGCGGGCTTGGCCGTTGCATCGGACTTGGCCTTGCGCAGCAAGGGGATGAGGTCGCGCTGCTGGCTCGCCGGCATGACCTGCTGGTGGAGGCAGCCAAAGAGGCTGGGCCTGGAACGCTCGCCATCCAATGCGATGTCACCGATCAGGACTCGTGCCGAACCGCTATCGAGGATGCCGCCAAGGGGCTCGGCGGGATCGATGCTCTGGTCTACGCGACCGGGGTCGGTCATCTGGTGAAGCTCGCCGACCTGGATGCCGCGACCTGGCGTAAAGCCTTTGAAACGAACGTCATGGGCGCCGCCCTCATCACTGCGGCCGCCCTTCCCCACCTCGCCGCCTCGTCAGGGGTCGCCGCCTACCTGTCCTCCATCAGCGCCTCGATGACCCCTCCGTGGCCTGGGTTGGGCGCCTACGCCGTCACCAAGGCGGCACTGGACAAGATGGTCGAGGCCTGGCGCGTCGAACAGCCTTCGGTCGGGTTCACCCGGATCGTCGTCGGCGACTGCGCGGGCGGCGACGGGGCGTCCATGACGCAGTTCGCCAACGAATGGGACCCTGAGGTCGCGGCCGAAGTGATGCCCACCTGGGTGGCGCGTAACTACCTGGCGGGCAACCTCTTGGAGGTCGAGGAGCTGGTACGCGTCGTCGACTACGTCATCAAGGCTGGGGCCGGCACCAGCATGCCGTCCGTGACCATCACCCCGCGTTCCGCCGCCTGAGGCCACCCGACTAAGGAGGCCCGGTGGATCTGTCCCACAGCGAAGCGGACGAGCAGTTCCGCACGCAGTTTCGAGCCTGGCTCGACGCCAACCTGCCCGCCGAGTGGCGCACGGACGAGTTCTGGGCGACGAAAACCCTGGACGAGGGCTTCGACCTGCGACGCGAATGGGAGCGCAACAAGGCGCTCGCAGGATGGGCGGGGATCCATTGGCCGCAGGAGTACGGCGGCCGCGGCGGCACTGCGACCCAGAAGGCGATCCACGACGAGGAAATGGCCCGCGCCCGGGCGCCGCAGACCGTCAACAACCTCGGTTTGACCTTTCTGGCACCGACGGTGATGGCGATCGGCACTGACGACCAGAAGCGCGACATCGTTCCGGCGCTGCTACGCAACGACGTCATCTGGTGCCAGGGATTCTCCGAGCCGGGCGCCGGTTCGGATCTGGCAGCGATATCGACCCGGGCCGAGCGCAAGGGCGATGAGTTCGTGGTCAACGGCCAAAAGGTGTGGACCAGCAACGCCTTGCACGCCGATCGAATGTTCGCGTTGCTGCGGACGTCGACGGAAGACAAGAAGCACCGTGGCCTCACCATGTTGCTGCTGGATATGCACCAACCCGGCGTCGACGTCCGTCCATTGAAACAAATGACCGGTAAGCAGCACTTCGGCGAAGTGTTCTTCACAGACGCCCGGGTCCCCGCAGATCAGGTGCTCGGCGAGATCGGCGGCGGCTGGAGCGTCGCCATGCTCCTGCTGTCCTTCGAGCGCGGCGCATCCGCCATGGGCTATTACACGACTTTCCGGCGTGAGCTCGAAGAGATCGTGGAGATCGCCCGCCACACGCGCCGCGGATCCGGCACGGCCGCCGACGACCCGGTGATCCGCCAGAAGATCGCCCAGCTCGTGATCGAGCTGGAAGCGCTCAAGCTGCACTCCCTGCACATCCTGACCAAGGTCGAACGCGGCGAGGAGCTCGGCTTCGAATCGTCGATCACCAAGCTGCAGTGGAGCGAGACCCACCAAGACATCGGCGAGCTGTACATGGACGTCATGGGGCCCGGTGGTTGGGAAACCCAGAGCAATGACAGCGCCCTCGGCCACGAGCTCTTCCCGTTGCAGGAGAGCGCTCTGTGGGCTCGTTCCGAGACGATCTGGGGCGGCTCGTCTCAGGTGCAGCGCAACATCGTGTCCGAACACGTGCTCGGCCTGCCGCGCTAATGGGAATGCTTGATGGCCGGGTAGCCATCGTCACCGGTTCCGGACGCGGGCTCGGACGCGCTCATGCGCTGGCGCTGGGAGCCGCCGGAGCCAGCGTCGTCGTCAACGATCTCGGGGTGGGCCTGGGCGGAGAGGCGACAGATGAGACTCCTGCCGATGCCGTCGTCGCCGAGGTCCGAGCGGCTGGTGGTACGGCAATCGCCGATCAGGCCTCCGTCAGCGAATGGTCAGCGTGCCAGGCCATTGTCGAGCGCGCCATCGATGAATTCGGGCGGTTGGACATCCTGGTCAACAACGCCGGCATCACCCGCGACCGGATGCTCACCTCCTCGACCGAACAGGACTTCGACGCCACGTTCGCGGTCCATGTGAAAGGCAGTTACGCGCTCAGTCACCATGCTTGCCGATACTGGCGAGAGGAATCCAAACGCGGCAACCCGGTCAGTGGCCGCATCATCAACACCACATCGGGCTCGGGCATGTTCGGCAATATCGGCCAGACGGCTTACGGTTCGGCAAAGGCGGCGCTCATCGGTCTCACTGTGACGACCGCACTCGAGATGCGCCGTTACGGTGTCACCGCCAATGCCATCAGCCCGATTGCCGTCACGCGGATGACGGAGAACCTCATGTCGTCCACCGGAGACGGCAGTTTCGATCCTCGCGATCCCGCTAACGCCTCAGGCGTCGTCGCGTATCTGGCCTCCGTGGAGTCGGGCTGGCTGACGGGGCAGGTGCTCCGCATCGACGGCGATCGCGTGCAACGCATGCAGGGCTGGCAGATCGCGGGCGAGCACGCCTCCAAGGCGGGGAGCGCCGTCACCGCGGAGGAACTGGTCGACGGCATGGCCGCCATGTATCAGGTGATGCCGATCCCGGTGCCCACGCTCAAACGGCAGTAGCCGAAGGGACGCCGATGGAGCAGCTACGCGGGCGCGCCGCGATCGTCACCGGTGCGGCGAGCGGTATCGGGCTGGCGATCGTAGAGGCCTTCCTCGCCGAGGGAATGCGGGTCGTGATGGCTGACGTGGACGAAGAAAGCCTGCAGCTACAGGCTTCTCGGATTCGCGGGGAAGGTGGCGAGATCCATGCAGCCCCGGTCGATGTGCGGGATCCGGCCGCCGTCGAACGCGTTGGGCGCAGCGCCCTGGAGCAATTCGGACGACTGCACGTGGCCGTCAACAATGCGGGCATCGTCAAGACGGGCAAGTCCTGGGAGGTCTCACTCGACGACTGGCACCGCGTCATCGACGTCGATCTCTGGGGCGTGATCCACGGGATCCGCGCCTTCGTGCCGCTCATCCTGGCCTCCGGCGAGGAGGGCCACGTGGTCAATACCGCGTCGATGGCTGCGGTGTATGCACCAGCTCAGGTCGGGCCGTACACGGTGGCCAAGCACGGCGTGCTCGGGTTGTCCGACGTGCTGCGGGCCGAGCTGGAATCCATCGAGGCGCCGGTCGGGGTGAGCGTCGTGATGCCCGGGCTCATCAAGACCGGCATGAATCCGATCGGCTCGGTGCCGGCCTCGGTGGTGGCCGCGAACGTCGTCGATGCCATCTATCGGCGGCGGGCTTACGTCTTCACCGACGACCACCACACGGCCGAGGTCGAGTCACGGCTGCGGGCAATTATTGCCGCCCGCAGCGAGGTCTTGTAGCTCAGGCAGCCAGTCCGTGGACGAACAGATCCCAGAGTTCCTCGGCGGGATCGATGCGGACGACCCGGCTGGCCGGACCGCTGATCGTCGCGGTGAAGGTGTTGAACATGATGGCCTGCAAGATGACGGCGGCCACGCGCTCATGGCGAAGGCCAGGACGGATGACGCCGGCCTGCGCGCCCTCATCGAGCAGTTCCTCGAGATAGCTGAGCAGGGGGAGGAACGCCCGGGCGGCTTCCTGGGGATGGTCAGTCAGCAATTGCTGGGCGAAGTGCGCCAGCGCCGTCGGACCCTTTTTTTGACCACGGCCCTTGGGGGCGGGACGACACAACCGGTAGTACTCGACCGCGAAACGATGCAGCCGGGCCATCGGCTCGTCCTCTTGGTCGACCAGCTCATGCAATGTGACGGCGGTGGACCGGACCGAATCCTCGAAGAGTGCAACCAGGAGCTCGTATTTGCCCTCGAAGTACTGGTAGAAGCTGCGCAGTGACTGCCCGGAGCGCTCCACGACTTCCTGGACCGTGAACTCACGGTCGGGGCTTGCGCTCATGAGCTCGAGTGCGGCGTCAAGGAAGCGCTGGATCCGGGTCTCGGCGCGGGCCCTCGCCGGGTCCAGCACACGCGCGACGGCGAGTTCGCGGCGCGAGACGCCGCCGTCACCTGATCGATCGACAGCCGCCGGCTCATTCTTGGGCATATGACCAGCGTACTCGCGTATGAGAGGGCTATGCTACTTATGAACTACGACACACCGCACGTTTACGAGAACGACCTTCTCCGGAAATGAGCGGTCCTGCGGCTTCAACGGGTCCGGCGCGCCCGTTGCCCATTTTTGAGAAGCATATTATCCTTTTCGATTATGGGCGTCTCGACCGATCAGTCTCAGCTCGCCGACATCATCGAGATCGAACAGCTGCTCGCCAGATACGCGATCGGCATGACCCGCGATGATATCGATGCGGTGATCGCGGTCTTCACCCCTGACGGCACCTACAGCGCCTTCGGCTCGACCTACGGGCTCGACGAATTTCCTGAGCTGGTGGCAGCCGCGCCCAAGGGTCTCTTTCTGACCGGCACCCCGACGCTCGACCTCGATGGCGACACCGGCAGCGGGATGCAGACCCTGTGCTTCGTTGACCAGACGGACCACGACATGCGGATCGGCTACTACTCCGACAGCTACCGCCGCACCGACCGGGGCTGGCGCCTGCACACCCGGTCGATGACCTTCCTGCGGCGCAGCGGCGCTAGGGATGCCGGCAAGGCACACGACCCCCGGCGGCCGGTGCCCAAGTCCGCCGCGGGCGCCTAGCACTCCCCTATGGAACTCGACGACTTTCGCAGCGACCTGGTCCGCTGGCTCGATGAGCACGCCGACGAGCTCGCACCGACCGATGACGACCCCACGTCCCTGGTAGCGCATGCCGCCCAGCTCGCCAAGGTCAAGCGGCTGGCGTACGACGCCGGGTGGATGCGATGGGGCTGGCCCGAGCGCGTAGGAGGACTCGGCGGCTCAAGCATCCTGCGCGCGTATCTCGGCGAAGCTCTCACCTTGCGCGGGCTGGTCGAACCGGGCGTCTACTGCATGACCGAGGTGCTGGCGCCCACGATGATCGACTACGCCTCCGGGGAGCTAGCAGCGACCATGGTGCCCCGCCTGCTACGCGGCGATGAAACCTGGTGCCAGGGCTTCTCCGAACCCGGAACGGGAAGCAACCTGGCGGCGCTGCAGTGCCGGGCTACCCGTGACGGAGATGGCTGGCGGGTGACCGGTCAGAAGGTGTGGACCAGTTTCGCCCATTACGCCGACCGCTGCGTGCTTCTCACCCGCACCGGTGCGCCGGACTCGGCACATCGCGGGATCACGGCGCTCTTCGTCGACATGCAGAGTCCGGGAATCAGCGTGCGTCCGCTGGAGACGATGAACGGCGTCCCGGAATTTTCGGAGGTGTTCTTCGACGAGGTGGCCGTCCCCTTCGACCGGACGCTGGGCGAGGTCGACCAGGGCTGGTCGGTCGCGATGGGGCTGCTGCCCTACGAGCGCAGCACGGCGCTGTGGCATCGCGGCGCGTTTCTGCACCAACGGTTCGGCGAGCTGCTTTCGAGCCGGCCTACCGATGGCTTGACGGCGACCGCGGTGGGTGAGGCTTTCCTGCAGCTGTACGCGTTTCGGGCGCGTTCGCGGATGACGCAATACCGGATGGCGGCGGGCGAGACGCTCGCGGCCGAGACTTCCTTGGACAAGGTCATGCTTGCGACTGCCGAGCAGTCCGTCTTCGATCTGGTGACGGACGGTCTCGCCGAGAGCCTGCTGCTGGGAGACGACATCGCCAGCCGGCAGTGGCGCGCGGAGTACTTGTATTCACGGGCAGCCACCATTTATGGGGGAACGGCCGAGGTGCAGCGCAACGTCATCGCCAGACGGCTGCTCGATCTCGGACCGGACCGCTGATGGACACCGGCGACCGCAAGCTGTTCAGCGAAAGTCTGCAGCGCGCGACCGAGCAGCACACCGGTACGGCGCTCGACGATGCCCTCGATGAGCTCGGATGGCAGGACGCCTTGTCCGGCGACCGCCGCGACGCGATAGCCATCCTTTTCGAGCTCCAAGGCGCGGCGAACGTCACGTCATCAGCGCTCAATACCGTCATGGCCGCCGGTCTCGGACTGGATCCGGCGACGACGATCGTGCTGCCACGCATCGGTCAGGGGGGTGCTCCGGGGCAGATCACGGAAGGGCGCCTCGTGGTGCATGGGGTCGCGACCGCGGGGCTCAAAACGTCGGCGACAGCGGCGATTGCCTATGGCACGCAGGACATTTTCCTCGCCACGGTGGAGTCCGCGCAGCTCGAAGCGCGGCCGGCGCCGGGGCTTGACCCAGCGCTCGGCCTGATCGAGGTGCTTGGCGATATCGACGTCGATACGAGCGCTTCTGTGCCGGTGACTGACGCCTGGGCCGGCGCCGTGGCGGCAGGTCGAGTCGCACTTGCCTACGAGCTTGTCGGCGCCTCGCGCGCCATGCTGCGGCTGGCCCGTGAGCATGCGCTGGAACGTGTCCAATTCGGGCGGCCGATCTCCGGCTTCCAAGCCATCCGCCACCGCCTGGCCGAGAGTCTCGTGGCGGTCGAGGCCGCCCAGGCGTGTGCCGATGCCGCTTGGGATGACGCCTCGCCGCTCAGTGCCGCACTGGCTAAGGCGGTCGCCGGCGCCAACGCACGCACCGTGGCCCGGCACGCCCAACAGGTACTCGGCGGGATGGGCTACACCACCGAACATCCCCTGCACCTTTACGTGCGACGCACCCTGGTCCTTGATCAGCTGCTCGGGGCCGGCCGCTCACTGACCCGCGAGATCGGCGAACAATTGCTCGCCTCCGGCAAGCTGCCGGAGCTGCTCCCACTCTGACTGGGGCATCGGCGCGGGCGTGAGACTGGCGGCGCCACAGCGTGGTAGCGCTATAACGCCATCAGCGCATGGCTCCGCTCGAAGTCCAGCTGCGCGGCTACGGCAGCCGAGTCAGGAAGGGCTGTAGCCGGATCACGCCTGGTGGGAAGTGCGCGGCGAAATAGCGGAGGCTTGGTTGATCGGCGATGCGCAGCCTGACATCAACGGTGGAGGTGACCGGCGAAGTGCCCCAGCCCGACAGGTAAAGCTGTCTGTTGGTCATATCGAGGCGGGTGATCTCGTTGGCTACCGAGGTCAGGTATTGGTCCGTGTGAGCGACTTTCGTGACGCAGACGTCACCTTGAAGTTCGCTGGACAGCTCGCGCTGAACGCCCGCCACATCATTGGTCATGCCAACGACGATGACCCCCGCTGGGCCGTGTCCAAGCCACCAGCCTCCGAACGTCGCCTCGTGCTGGGAGGCGAACGTGGCCATCACCGATTCGTCGGCCTGGCTGACGTTGACTGCGTCGGATCCGTGCCAACCTCCCGCCGGAGTCGGGCACGGAATGGGGAAATTGAGGTCAGGATCGGCGGGCTTAGCCGCCACCGGTGGCCGGGCGAGCGTCAGGACCCCGTCGGCATACGTTCCGGTGACCCGAACGGTGCTTGTCGACCGTGAACCGCCCCCTTCGAGGGGCGTCATCGGCAGCGCCCGGGCATCAAAATTGCGCAGGATGGTCTCGTTGAGGCACGGGTCGCGGGTGACACGCGGGCCGTCGTCCGCGCTGGCGAAGTCGCCGGTGAGGCAGAACCGGGGATCCTTGGTCGGGTAGCCGTCGATCTGCCCGACAGCGGTATAGAGCAGGGGTCCGGCCGTGGGGCGGGGCGACTCAGCCTTGGACGACGAGCTGCACCCGGCAACCGCCACGGCGGTCAGGATCGCTACCGCATGGTCAGTGATGCGACGGGGGGGCCGGGTCCTCTCCGTTAGCCACTGCCTCGATCCAGTCGATGCTGGCGTCGGACAGATAGAAACCGTCCGGTCCGTTCTCACCTACCCACCACGCTTCCGCAGGCACTGGCCCACCAACTCGCACGATGTCATCGAGGACCTGCGTGCTCAGCGCATCCCCGTTGTTGGCGATGAGCCAATCGCGAGTTTCTTGGTGCAGGAGCGGCCACCAGGATTCCAGGGACATGGTTGCACCATCCTCGACGCGGCGACACGAAGCAACCATGCGAGCTGCCGACCTGTCACGAGGACCCGATTCTTCGCAGGATCGGCGAATTTCACAGCTGAGTTCCCGCCGGCTGGGATCGTCAACAGGGGGACGCCATCGAGCCGGCTGGAGACCTCCCATGACCCTTCCCGCACACCCCCGCCGCACGCTGGAGATACCGTTGGGCCATTCCGGCTGGGCCGCGTCGAAGGGAGCCTTTTGATGGGCGAACCTGCTGTCAATGTTGACAACTTTGTTCACCGGCCGACGCACCACGTCGTCGGAGTGCTTGGTGACGCATCCGGTTTAGCTGCCCTCGTCAGCGACCTGCGGGAGGTCGGCGTAGCGCCCGAGGAGATCGATGTCCTTCGTGGCGAACGGGGAGCAGAAATCCTGGATGAGGACGGCAGTCACCATGGCTTGCACGCGCGCCTGGTGCGGGGATTCCAACGCCTGGGATACGACCAAACGTCTTTGGCCATCTACGACGAGGCACTGCGGGACGGATCGCTGTTGCTGCACGTCCCGGCTGGACCGCGAGACAGCCGCAAAATCGCTCACATTCTGTGG
Source organism: uncultured Actinomycetota bacterium (assembly GCA_963839015.1). GTDB lineage: Bacteria > Actinomycetota > Actinomycetes > Frankiales > Frankiaceae > DATAZK01. Next base: position 1,028,186 of record CAWITL010000010.1, read on the forward strand.
CGACACGGGGCCAGAGACATCGGTTACTTCGGCACGGGGACATTTGAGCAATTCAGCTTTGCGTCAGACGAGTAACAGCAAGTCCCCTTCCGGAGTACGGGAAAGGCCTCTGAGCAGCCGCTGATGCGGCACACCCTGCCGTCCTGGATGAAGATGAGGACCGGATATCGCGCTGCTGAAGGCGTCCCCGGTCGCCACTAGGACCCAGGCCCAGTGCAGGCGTAACAATGGGCCCCAGTTCTTAGCGCTGAGAGAAGCTTCTCGGGCCTCACCGCACGGCCACATGACCTCGGAGGTAATCGACTGCACTCCCGATGCCTTGCAGGATCGCTCTTGCCAACGACAAGGAGAATTCGATGACCGCTTACGCCATCGCCCAGCTGCGCCGGGTTGATCAGAACGAGGAGATCGCCGAATACCTCATGCGCATCGACGAAACGCTCTTGCCCTACAGGGGCCAATTCTTGGTTCACGGAACGACTCCCGAGGTCATCGACGGCGACTTTCCCGGCTTCGTGGTCGTCATCGGCTTCCCCGACTTGGCGAGTGCCCACGCCTGGTACGACTCGCCGGCCTACCAGGCGATCCTGCCCCTGCGCCTCTCCAACAGTGAGGGCGGGGCTGTGATCGTCGACGGCGTCCCGGAGGGTTACCTCGCGTCGGCTTACGTGGCCAAGCTGGCGGGTTAGGGCGCACACTGTTCGCGAACCTGCCCGTAGCCAACGTCCAGCGCACGAGCAACGGCCCGAGGCTGTCGAGGCGTCCGCACAGGACACCACGGCCGCGGTTTGACCCGGTCCAGCTCGATCATCAGCAGCAAGATCCCGGACAGGTAAGAGCTCCGGTCCCCGTGAAAGGGGGCCGGAGCTCTTTGCCTTACCGCGTCGGGCTAGCTCAGGAGCTTGGCCTTCTGGGCGGCGAACTCGTCAGCGGTGAGTACCCCCTGGTCACGCAGGGCCGCAAGCTTGGCCAGCTCGTCCGAGGGGCCGGAGCCGGCAGCTTGCTGGATGTAGGCCCGCGCCGCCTCATCAGCATCCTGCGCCTGCGCGATGTCGCGCTTTTGCATGCTGCTGCCGCGGGCGATCAGATAGACCAGCACGCCCAGGAACGGAAGGATGATCACGAAGATCGTCCATCCGGCCTTACCCCAGCCGCCCAGGTCGCTGCTGCGGAAGATGTCCATAAAGACGCGGATCAGGAGGAAGATCCACAGGATCCAGATGAAGAACCACAACATCGTCAAGAACACGTTGAGCAGCGGATAGTTCCAGGAATCGGCTAGGACCGAAGCGTTGGACATCGAGTGGATCCCTTTCAGAGTGGACGAGTCCGGCGACGTCGGGACCGATTGCGGTCCGGCGATCACTCAGCGTTCAGATATTGGACTGTAAATCCCAAGATCGCCAGATGCAGCGAGGATCACCGAAACGCTGAGCGAAAATTCGAAGCGCTGATGGCCGGCTTTGTCCGTCATGGTCAGGGAGCGTCATCCCTCACCAAAGCGCCCGGTGGTGCCGGTTCTTGATCCTGAGAGTCTGCGAAGTAGCAGGGCGTATTCGCTGGTCAGCGCCTACGGACAACCTTTTGCGACTGTCAGGTCGTCTAAGAGAGGGGTCGTCGTAGAGGGGGTAGCGGATGGCTGAGTCTGAGGGCTTCCGCTATTTCGTGATCTCCCGGTCGCCTGGCTTGGTCCGGGCTGCCTGGCTGCTGACAGGCGACTTGGCGACGGCGGAAGACCTTGTGCAGACTTCGTTGGCGAAGGTGTGGTCGCGGTGGGCTCAGGTGGTGCGACAGGACGCGCCTGAGGCGTACGTGCGCCGGGTGATGATGTCCACGTTCTTGACGTGGAACCGCCGTCGCTGGCATGCCGAACTGGCTCTCGGCGCACTGCCGGACACCGTCGAGGCAAGCAACGACCTCCACGAAGTCGAACTGCGCTGGTCCGTCGCCAGCGCGCTGCGCACGCTGCCACCGCGGCAAAGGGCGGTCATAGTGCTGCGCTACTTCGAAGACCTCACCGAAGTGCAAGTCGCCCGTGCCCTGAGTTGCTCAGTGGGAACCGTCAAAAGTCAGAACGCGAAGGCGATCAAACAGTTGCGTACGAACCCCCAGCTCACCTCGCTTTTCGTGTCACCCGAGGAGGCCGCCCGTGACACTTGTTGAAGATCAACTACATGAGCTGCTCCACAAAGCGGCTCCCAACAGCGTCGGCGTTGACGTCGCCGAAGTCTCGCGACTGGGACGAAACTTCCAACGCCGGCGACGCTTGGTGGCCATGGGCAGCGCCGTAATCGTCAGCCTTGTCGTTGGCTCGCTCGCGACCGTGATCGCGATCTCGGGGCACCCACAAAAGGCGACTGTCAGCCCGCTTCCGGTCACCGAAGCCAGTGTCACCACCACCCTGACGCCCGCCGCAGCTTCCGCGACCGCCGCCGACCTGCGTGCCGACGCCGCAGTTCTCACCCGACGGCTCACCGCCTCCGGCATCAAGGGGCAGGTACACGTGAGCATCGGCAACATCAAGCTGCAACTGCCTGCGTCCGCCGCAGGCAGCGTGAACTACCTAGCCAGTACGGGGCAGCTCAGCTTCCGGATCCCGAGCGCCGTTCAGCAGCCACCGGCCAAGACCAGTGCCGCGGCACGCAGCTGCCTGTCTGCCGCCGGACCGGCCAGCGGCAACCCGCCGCCGTGCATCACCACAAGGCTGTCGGAGAGCTGCCCGAAGCCCGGCACCGCCGAAGGCTGGCAGGTCGCCACCGCACCGGCCACCGACTGGATCGTCGCCTGCGACACCACCGGCACAAACGTGTACGCGCTCGCCCCACAGCGGCTGGGTGGCGATGCGGTCGCCAGCGCCGCGGCCTCCATCCAGACCGGCGCAGACGGCACCAGTACCGGCCAGTGGATCGTCACCGTGAACTTCACCCCGTCCGGGCAGAGCGAATGGACCAGCCTGACCACGGCGATCTCCTCGGCGCCCGGATGTCCGGCTAGCAGCTCAGCGAGTTGTTCGCTGGCCATCCTGGTGGACGGGGTGGTCCAGTCAGCTCCGATCATTCAGGGACGCATCACCGGATCGGCCGAGATCGCAGGATCTTTCACAGCACGGTCGGCGAAGGCTTTGGCTGCGGCCCTCGACGATGGACCCCTCACCGTGCCACTCACCGTCGCCCACTCCTGAGTGCCGGTTCTCGATCGCCAGGGCCAACAGGGCCTCTATCGCCCAAACGCCCATGCGACCATCAAGGGGAATTCTGCTCGCCACAGCGCGGAGCCGTGGGACGCGACCCGCTCGCTCATCACGACATCCGCACCCGCATCGCGGAGCGCCACCGCCCAGCGGTTCGCGTTATCGAAAAAGAATGGCTCCAGCGTGCCGGCGACGAGATACGTGCGCGGAATCGAACGGGGCATGAGGCCAGTTGGTTGATAGCCGGCGCCCGGCGAGCCGGAGAAAACGGCACCGTAGGCGTTCGGATGCCGTAGCCCCAGGGCAAGCGCGAGCTCCCCACCCGCCGAGGCGCCGAAGACCGCGGTGCGTTCGGTGGGAAGCGCGACTCCGAACCGGTCCCGGACCCATTGGCCGACGTCCTCGACGAAAAACATTTCATGCGCCGCGAACCGTCCGGCGTCAAATACCGGCGAATACTCCTGCAGCCGCAGCGACTCATCCGCCAGCCCGTGAACACCAACGATCATCGTTGCCGGCACATCGGCCGCCTCGAGGAAGCCGCCCCACTGCGAAATCCCCTGACCGTCCGCCGCGAACACGATCGCCTCAGGCGGATCCGGCGGGACGTATACCGTGACCCGCCGGCCACCGTCGTAGCCAAACGTCTCGCTCACGAGGCTGCCGGCTATCGGGTCGGCACGCGGCGACTTTGGCAGTCTCTGGGGTCCGCTCGTGCCGCCGGCTGTTCGGTTTTCCAAGGTCCGATTGCCTCCATCCTCGTGGCACAGGATCTGCCAGAAGCAGACAGTCATCAAGCACCGAACGAGCGTCCTCTGGTGCCGCCGTATCGTGTCCTGGTGGGCTACGCCGTGGACTTCAACAACGTCTCCACCGTCGGCGTTGAGTCATCGCCAGTAGCGGCAGCGCTTGCCGGCCTGCGAGCGCACGAGGCGCGCTACTTCAAGAACAAGTACGACCTCGCGTTCATCGTCGAACCCGCCGCCAAGGCCAAGAAGTCCATCGACTGGGTCCACCGCATCCTCAAAGAGGAGCGCGACATCGTCATCGCTTCGCCTCCGCTTGAGGCCGCGACCGTCGAAGTCGAGAACATCCGATGGCCCTACGTCTTCTACGAGAACGGGCTCTCGATCAACGTCGCGTATGCGCTCGACGAGCCAAAGAGACGAGCAGTCGGGTTCAAGCTCTCAGAAGGGATGGAGGTACCAGCTGAGCTTGGCTCGTTCAAGTTTGCCCGCCAGAAGTCCAAGCTGGCAGGGACGATCCGTGGCTCGTTCTTCGTGATCAAGGGCGAGTACTGAGCTGAGCCCCCCAGTCACTGGGATTTGTCGGGCGCTCGACCCTCAGCATTGCACCTAACGCAGTCGGCTTACCCATGGTGGCGATGGCGCACTGCGGGCGGCGTGGTGTTGCGGCCCGGTTCAATCGATTCGCTCGGCAAGCGAGACGATGATCCCCTCCGGTCCGCGAACATAGGCCATGCGCCACATGTTTTCGTACTGGCCGATGCCGCCGACCAGACCGAAGCCCTCCGAGGCCAGCCGGTCCACCATCGCCTGAAGGTTCTCCACCTGGAACGCGATGTTGCGCAGCCCCAGTTCGGTGGACATGGCGGCCGGAGAGCCTTGCGTGTGCCCGGGGTGGCTGAAGCTCGAGAGTTCCAGCGCGGCGCCGCCGTCCGGCGGGCGCAACATGACGATCTCGCTGCGGGAGCCGGGGACACCGATGACGGTGTCCACAAACTCCCCCTCCATGAGCGTTCGGCCTTCGACTTCGAAACCCAGCCCGACGAAGAACGCGGTTGCTGCATCGAGGTCTGCGACCGTGATGCCGACGTGATCGAAACGCTTAATGGGCGACATCAGACGATGTGTCTCGCGCTACCGCTGCCGCTCTCGCATCAAGGCAGCCACTTGGTGGTAGCGACCGACGGGCACGAGATGAACTCCGTCAAAGGCTCCACACCGCCGGGCTTCTGCGACAAGGTCGAGCGCGCGGCGCACCCCGGCATCGGCGTCGGTTTCCAGCGCCTCAATCAGCTCCGCGGGCACATCGATCTCCGGTAGATCTGATGCGATCCGCGTCGCCATTTTGGCACTGGCCATCACCAACGCGCCGACGAACACCCGGCCCTGGTAGTCCAGACTCCGGCGCCATGCGATGAGCTTTTCCAGGTCGAAAGAGGCTTGTACCAACCAGAAGTCCGCATCGTGCTTCCAAGCCGGCACGACGCTGCCACACCGGACAGTGACTCCCAGCAAGAAGTCGGCGTCCGGGTATGCCCTCGCCTCGGTGAGCATCTGACGCACCGTGAGATCTGATCGCGATCCGACAGTCGGCTCATCACCCCTGACGAAAAGGAACTCGCGAACGCCATACGCTGCCGCCGTCAAGAGGTCGCGCCGGAAACCGAGCAGATTCCGGTCCCGGCTGTTGACGCAAGCGACCGCACGGCCGCCCAGCGCCTCCACTTCGCGGGCGACGGCGATGCTGGAGACGGTCGCCCGCCCGATGTGGTTGTCAGGGATCAAGAACAGGTCGGTGACACCGTCGAACGCGACGATCTGACGGCGAACGCGGCGCAGGTCCGGTGTAGTGGCCGGCTCGATCTCACACAAGATCGAGAAAGTCTCGTCGTCATCCGTCACTCACTGAGTATGGCTGACGCGGGGTCCGAGCAGACTCGCCTTCGCCACACCGCTATTTACCGGTAGACCCGGTATTGCCGGCTACCGCGCCCCCGATGCCGCGCCGGAACGTTGATCAGATCGCCGTTCGGCCGGCATCGGCGGCGATGGTTGCGCCGGTGAGGTAGCTGCCGGCGTCGGTGGCGACGAATGCGATGACGCGGGCGATCTCCTGCGGCTCGGCGACTCGGCCGAGGATGGTGCTCGCCGCGACGGCGGACTGTGTGTCGGCGTCCATGTTGGTCAGGAACATCTCCGTGCCGGTCGGACCAGGGGCGACGGTGTTGACCCGAATGCCATGTCCGCCGAGCTCGGCGGCCCAGGTCCGGGTCAGCGACTCGAGGGCGGCTTTCGTCGCGCCGTACGCCGAGAGCCCTGGCATCCCGACGCTCGCGGCCATGGTGCTGACGTTGACGATGCTTCCGCGTCCTCGCTCGATCATGCCCGGCACCAGTGCGGCGCTGAGGAAATACGGCGCGCGGACGTTCAGCGCGAACGCGGCGTCGAAGGACTCAACATCCTGCGAGACCAGAGGTGCGCCCGGGAACATGCCGGCGTTGTTGATCAGGACGTCGACCGGCCCGGCCGCGTCGGCCAGCGACCGCAACGAGTCGAGGTCGTGCAGGTCGGCCGCGACGAATCGGGCACTCCCGCCGTCGGCAGTGATCTGCTTGGCGACCGTGTTGCCGCGCTCCGCGTCGCGTCCCGAGATGACGACCTCGTACCCATCGGCCGCCAGCAGTGCTGCCGTCGCTGCGCCGATACCTGCGGTTGATCCAGTGACAAGTGCAGTAGTGCTCATCCGAGCTCCCAGGTTGAGGAATGGCTTGCGTGATCCACCCTGGCCTGAGTAAAAATGGAACCGCAAATCCAAAATCGGGAGTTGTCGTGACGGCACAGACCAACCTGACCAGCAAGGGTGTGGCGACCCGCGAGCGGATCGTCGCGGCAGCGGCCGAGCTGATGTTCGTGCGCGGAGTGGCCGGAACGACCCTGGAGCAGGTACGCGAAGCCGCGCAGGTCAGCAGCTCGCAGATCTACCACTACTTCGCGGACAAGGACGCGCTCGTTCACGCGGTCGTGGAGTACCAGAACGACGCGGTCGTCGGCTCGCAGGAAGACCACCTGGGGTCGCTGAGCTCTGTCGCTGACCTTCAAGTCTGGCGCGACCACATCGTCAAGCATCAGCGCCGAGTTCAGTGCCAGGGCGGCTGTCCGATCGGGGCGCTCGGCTCCGAGCTCGGGGAGCTGGACCACGATGTGCGTACCGGGGTGTCCGCCGGCTTTCACCGTTGGCAGGCGGCCCTGCATCGTGGCTACGCCGGGATGCGGGAGTCCGGCGTACTGCCCGCCGAAACCGATGTGGATCAACTGGCCACCGCGACTCTCGCCTCGTTACAAGGCGGGCTGCTCCTCGCACAGATGCACCGCAGCACAAAGCCGCTCGAAGCCGCCCTCGACACCATCATCGACTACGTTCAGCACCTCACCGAGCAGACGCATCCGGCGTAGCGCAGGTGACGCGCGGCTGTGGCGGGTGGCCGAGGACGCGGTCTTCCGGCAAACCGTTGCCAGTCGAAGCAACCGACCATCGGCTACGGTCCCGCCTTCCGAAGCGCCACGCTCATCCTTGCCACCGGATCTCGATCGGACGAGAACCGCGCTGTAGGCACTTATGCGCGCTGCCCCATCACCCCGTTGAAACGGTTGCATGTGGAGGGACCAGGTCCATCCGTGCGAGCATGAAGCAGCCTCATAAGGGAACTTCGCTCGACACTCCGGAGCTGACTTGATCTACACCGTGAACATTCAGGTGGAGTGCGACGTTGACGACGCTTACGCGGTCCACGGTCACGCCGAGCACCTCCTTACGCCGGAGGTTCAAGGTCCGGACGCGAAAAAGTGGATCGCCGAGTACACGAAGACCACGGAACATTGCCTCGCGACAATCCTTGGAAGGTCCCAGATCCTTTCCGACGCTCTGCGCGAGGTCGGAGTGTCTGTTGACGGCCTTGAAGTCATAGGTCATGGCGTCCAGGTGGATCAAATACACGCCAACGAGTTCGAGGAAGACTGACTCGACAGGCCAGCTCCGTTGAGTCACCTATCGATCGAGCGGCCGCTATTGCCGGTTCTCATGCGCCGGAGACTGCGCGATAGGCGCTTATGGGCTTTATCCGGGTCTGCGGACCACAGGTCCACTCCCGGGGAGTGCGCCGCACGTCGGCGGCGTCGTAGGTCCGATCAGAAGCGGCTGACGGCCGTCTTCGCGAGCTGCGCCTGGGCGTTCGGATCGGTGGGTGCCGGCACGACGTAGAGGTTCATTTCAATGCCTCCTTTGCGGACGTAGAGGCAATCCGCGTGCTGCACGGCCTCGTCACCGACGCCCGGCACCGCCGTGGTCGTGTTGCTCGTCCCCGCGCACTGCGACTGCTGGACATCCTGCGTGAATTCCGCCGGACTGCTCAATGTCTTAAGTTGCACCGACACTCGCGCGGCTGCGCCTGCCGCCGTAGTCCCGTCGTAGACGCATTCGAACTTGCTGTCGTCGGAGACCGTTGCCTGTGTCATGCCACTGATCGCGACGGCCTCCTGCTGGGTGACTAGTGAGCATGGATGCGGGAGTGCGGCCGTCGCTGGGGCTGCGCCGGTGGTTGTCGGAGCAGCGGTCGTCGGCTCAGCGGTCGCTGTCGTTGGCGCGGCCCCGGATGTAGTGGTGGTCGAGGATGGTGTGCTTGTGGTCTTGCCCGACGAGCACGCTGCGACCGCGACCGTGACCGTGAGCGCGAGAAGCACGAGCGGCCCGAGATGGCGGGACCGGCGGCCGTCGTCGTGGACCTGCGTCATGATGCCGTCCCTCATTAGCGGCGCACCAACGCGCGCTTTGCTGATTGGATTTGTTGTCCGGCCGGGATCGGGACAGGGGCCGCGGTGGATTCCAATCCGATATTAAGCGCCTTCCCATCGCACGTCGAGTGCCGCAATAGGCGTTGCGGGCGACTGGTCACCATCGCGAGACGGCAATCTGAGGCTGCAAAAGACCGCCCGATATTGACGTTCTCGGGTGATCGAAATGTCCCAGAAGGTGACCGGCCTATCTACGCTTCTGCGCAGGCCAGGAATGCGATCTACGGCGTGGTCGGGCGCATCCGCTGCTGCCGATGAGCGGACAGACGGGGCGTTTCCCAGTCATGCCGCAGCCCGGTCTTGGAGAAATGGGAGTGTCAGTCACGAACTGGCTTCGGCAGTGCTGTGAGCGAAATGGCGGGGAAAGCCATACCTGTCGGGGAAGGGCGCGCTTGCTGCCCCGCCCCTACGCCGAGCGATCGACGAGCCCACCGCCGTTCTATTTCTCGGTCGGGACCCAGTACCGGCGCTGGGAAGGCCCGCCCCCGGGCCCGGATACGACGCGTTCCAGTGCGCCACCACACCGTTCGATGACCGCAATCGACGCGTGGTTCGTGTCGTCGCAAATGACCAGCGCCGGACTGATTGCGTGGCGCGCTGCGAGCCGCAGGCTGGCCCGCAGTATCGCGGTGGCGTAGCCCAACCTCCGATACCGGGGCCGAACCGCGTAGCCGATGTGACCACCCCACATGGCGAGGTAGTCGTTCAACTCATGGCGAAGCGATGTCCGTCCAACGATCACGCCGCCAACGTCGGCGACAAGAAAGGTTGAAGGGACTAGCTCCACGGACACGTTCTCTCCTCGTGACAGTGCAGCCAGACGAGCGACGTAGCTTGGCCATGGTTCCGGGGCGTTGGCCTGACCGAGCAGGAACGGGAAATTCTCCGCGGCGAGCTCGATGTGAGCCAGGAGGGCGGCGGATTCGTCTTCTACGGTCAACGGGCGTAGCTGCAAATCGCCCTCGGCGAAACCCGCTGCACCGCTTGCACTCACGGCCACATCTTCTACGACCAAGCGCCCGCGGTTGCCGGTTCTCAGACACTCACGGGCCTAGCCAGCCCTGTGCAACATCCGCCGAGCTTTCACGGCCCGCCGGACAGCACGTAGCTCACAAGCTGGGCGTCAGCCGCGTTCCCGACCCACACGCCGGTCGGGCATATCGTCTTGCCGGCGATGTCCAGACGCGCAGGAGCGAACAGCGTGGCACCACCGGGCGTTCGCCCAACGGCCACAAGCGCTCCGCTCTCAGATTCGACGGTTGCCCTCGGCAATGATCCGCCACGAAGGTAGTGGCGACCGCCGCAATACGTCAGCCGTTCCGGGGTCCGGCCTGGGAAGAAGGCGCCGTAGTCCTCGTGCCGCCGCACAAGCACGACCCCGGCCGCGACGAGCAGACCGAACGCGAGCAGCCCGACCAACCCTACGGCCACGAGAAGCCACCGCCGCGGCCTCCCGTGGCCGCGCCCTCCGGACTTCGCCGACCGGAGTCGCGGCGCAACCTCAGGAGCGTCGGTCACGCCGGCACCCTACACAGTGCGGCGGACTGCCGGATTCCGAGCGCACCGCGACGGGCCGGGCGGGCCTAAAGATAACTCGGTGCGCTGCGCAGGGACGCCTGGTGGCGCCGTCGACCGTCAGCGAAAGGGCAACGCCGCACTACTTTTTCAGTTGAGCGAGCTACCAGCTTGCATCGCAGACTGTGACTCAGCAGCCGTTGCGTTCAGATCGTCGAGCGTCATCTGATACCGCGGTTTTGCCGTGAACGGAAAGCTGCTCGTGATGTCGAGTGACGGGCCGATCTGCAGGAGTTCGCCGTGGCCAAGAGGTCGCCAGGATGGATCATCGTCCATGGGTTCGCTGGCGAGCAGCACCGACGGAATTCCGGCCAGAGCCGGCGCGTGCGCGCGGATCAGGTGGCTCTTGGCATCCAGATGTTCACCACCCCGGTGGCCTCCCGGCTCACGGGGCAGAACGTAGAGCTCGTTGGTATCGGGGTAACGCAACGCAAAGACGTCGGTCGACGTCGTGATGATCACGTTGAGACAAAAGAACGGGATCTGATCGGCGATCCAGTTGACGGCGGCGACGATGCCAGCCGCCACATCACCGTCGTGGTTCCTGATTTCGGCGGTGATCAGCGCGAAGTAACGCTCGCTATCGGTATCCCCGACGACAAGTGAATCGGCGCCTAACGCCCGTAGTCGCGCCTCCAATTGCGGTAGTCCCTCGACGACGCCGTTGTGGGCACACAGACGCCCGTCCTGCAGAAAAGGGTGCGTGTTCTCCGGCTTGAGCGCGCCGGTGCTGGCATATCGCACATGCGCCAGCGAAGTGTTGCCGAGCAACGTCCGAGCCGCCGTAGCGAAATCGGGATCCTCCCAGGCAGCAAGCGGCTGTTTGTCGACAACCGGGTCGCCGTTTGAATCGAAGACGCCAATACCGGCGCCATCGGGGTTCGCATGGCTTTGCACCGCCAGGCTGTCAGGCGCATCGAGCAACCAAAAGGTTGCGTGCACCGGTTCGCCGGCGTGCATTCCAAACAGGCGGCACATGTGTCATTCCTTTTCGTCGTCGCCCAGGAGAATGACATATGCGATTGGCAACTGACAGGAGGTGGTTGGCGGTACGCGCCTCAATCCACTACACCGCAAACCTTTAGGCCCGAACTCTTCGGCTTTGCACCGGTTTCGACCCCTGGTCGAGACCTCTACTAGCGCCCGTGCCCGTTGCCGTTGAAGAAGAAAATCTTCGTACGCGAACCATCAGGACGCCGCGGGGCGACTGACGAGTAGCCACCGGATTGCCGGTCATCCAGCGGGTGGACAAATGCATAACTGAGGCGACGAAAGAGGCCCCGCCCTTTCAGGGACATTTCGGACGGTGCAGCTTCGTTCGTCGGACTCAGGCTTTCGGCGCCAGGTTCCGACGCGGGGCCATTTATCCAGGTCTGCACATTTTCACGGTAGGAACTTTGCCGAGACAGTCGCTGCAACTCAGCTTCCTGGGAGCGCTTTCGCCAGCGCCTGACGACGACGAACGTGATTGGCAGGAGCACGATGACGACAGCAACAATGCTGAGTCCAAGGTTCAGACGGACGCCGTCAAACATGCTGCCTCCTGGTTGCGGCAAGCTTACTTCCGCCCTCCGCCACGAGATGACAATTCAGACTCGAAGGAAAGACGCGGCCGCGAACGGAAATGAGGCAGCCGGTACGCGTAGCAGCACTTCTGAGCGGCCTGACCGTGACTACCCTGACGCTGACCGGAGTTACGCTTTCACGCGGACTCGATCGCGGTTTGGAAGGCACGGGTGATCGTCGATGTCCGCAACGCTGAGGGTGTCGCACAAGGCAATCGGGGCCGAAGTTCGCCGTGGCGCGTACGACATCGAGCTTGACGGCAAGCCTGTCGGATCGGTCGCCATGAACGACACATTCGAGACTTCTGTCGAGGCGGGGACGCATACTCTGCGGATCCGCGAGGGCAGGAAGTCAAGTCGGGTTTCGACGTTCGAAGTCGCAGCAGACGAGATCGTCGCCTACCGAGCCACCGGGAAAAGGTTCGTGCTGCTGTTCCTTGCGTCGTTCCTCCTCCCCAGCCTGGCGCTCGTTCTGGTTCGGGACTAACGCAATACTGAGCGAGAGCTGCGATGAGATCGCGTTGCCTCCGGCGTCATAGCTAAAGACAACAACCCGGAGGCTGACATGCGACTCACCCTGCAGACCTTTCTGACCCTCGACGGCGTGATGCAGGCACCCGGCGGACCGACGGAGGACCCTTCCGGCGGGTTCGAACACGGAGGCTGGTCGTTCGCCTTCGGCGACGAAGACTTCGTGGCCACCGTGAGCGACTGGTTCAACAACGCGGAAGCGTTCCTGCTGGGACGCAAAACTTACGACATCTTCGCAGGCCATTGGCCGCGGGTCACCGACCCGGACGATCCCATCGCGAGCAGCCTCAACGCGCGGCCCAAGTACGTGGTGTCGAAGACGCTGACCTCGGCGCAATGGAGTAACACCACCATCTTGGGCGGCGATCTCGTGGCCGAAACCGCCCGGCTGAAAGCGCTGCCGGGCAAGGAACTTCAGGTGCACGGCAGCGGCGCGCTGGCGCAGTCGCTGATCGAAGCGGATCTGATCGACGAGTACCGGTTGTTCACTTTTCCGGTTCACCTCGGATCCGGACGGAAGCTCTTTCGCGAAGGAATTTGCCCTGCGGCGCTTCGGCTGCTCGACACCCGCACAACAGGTGCCGGCGTCGTCATCTCCAGCTACGAGCCGGCCGGCCCGGTGCCACAGGGCTCCTATCAGTTTGACGACGAGTGACTCACGTGGGCGTCAGCCATACGATCCGCGGGTGAGCTCGGGGATGGCAGCCGAGTCGCCGCGACCGTTTCGGGTTGAGGCGTTCGCCTGGCGACCGGTGTCGCTCGTAGCGGCTATCACCGGCTTGGTGCTGTTCGCGCTGTCAGCGCGTTACGGCTACCACCGCGACGAGTTGTATTTCCTGGCCAGCGGCCGGCACTTGGCTTGGGGCTACCCCGACCAGCCGCCGCTCGTACCGTTGGTGGCTCGGGCCATGTCAGCAATCGCGCCTGGCAGCCTGCTCGTCCTGCGGCTGCCGAGTGATATTGCCGTCGTCGCGACCGTGCTGCTGACCGCCGCGATCGCCCGCGAACTTGGCGCCGCACGCAGCGGCCAGACGCTCGCGGCTTTCGCGATCGCGATGAGCAATCTGACGCTCGGCAGCGGACACCTGCTGAGCACGACGACGTTCGGCTTGACCGTTTGGGCCGCTTTCTTTGCCGTCTCCCTGCACGCTTTGCGCACCGGAAACGATCGATGGTGGCTGCTGGCCGGCGTGGTTGCCGGCGTGGGCCTGCTCGACAACAATTTGGTGGCCTTCCTCCTGGCGGCAACCTTCCTGGGACTGATGCTGGTCGGCCCGCGCGACGTTTTTCGGAGCCCCTGGCTGTGGTCAGGCCTCGTCGTGGCGGCCATACTCTGGGCGCCGTACCTCATCTGGCAGGCGCATCACGGCTGGCCGCAACTGCAAATCAGCCGTTCGATCGCCGCCGGCCATTCCGGCACGTCAGCGCCGCGCTGGCAAATCCCGTTGCAGCAACTGTTTCTTGCCAGTCCGGTCCTCGACCCGGTGTGGATCGCCGGACTGGTGAGGCTGTTTCGAGATCCGCGGGTGAGCTGGGCGCGCGGATTCGCGGTCGCGTGGGTCGTGCTGTTGCTGGCGTTCGTGATCACAGGCGGGAAGCCGTACTACCTTGCGCTCAGCTTTCCCTTGCTGCTGGCCGCCGGTGGGCAGCCGGCCGTGGACTGGGTACGCCGCGGCCGCCACCGGCTGGCAACCTGTACCGCGCTGCTGCTGGTAGGCGTGGCCATCGACGCGGTCGTCACGTTGCCGGTGATCCCGATCGGCGTCCTGCACAACACCCCGATCGTCGCCATGAACTACGACGCCGGCGAACAGGTCGGGTGGCCCGCGTATGTCCGCCAGATTGTGGATACCGACGCGCGCGCCGGCGGCGAATCCACTGTCTTGCTCGCGAGCAACTACGGCGAGGCCGGTGCTCTGCAGCGCTACGCCCCGAGCCTGGCCGCGCGCGTCTATGGGGTGCAGAACGCCTACTGGCTCTGGGGACCGCCGCCGGCAAGCGCCCGTGGCCCGGTGGTGGCCGTCGGCTTCGACCGGAGTCAGCTCACGCCGTACTTTGCCTCCGTCAAGCTGGCCCGTCGGCTCAACAACGGAGTCGACCTCGACAACGACGAACAAGACGAACCCGTCTGGATCTGCACCGGCCGTCTCGTGCCGTGGACCCAGATCTGGCAGGAGCTCAAGGACTACGGCTGATGCCGGGCAGGTCGGCCGGGCGGAGGTGGCTGGGCTGGAGCAAGGCGGCGCCACTAGCTGGTGGCGCTATGACGCCATCAGCGCATGGCGCCAACGAGTTTGAGGCCGCTGCTATCAGCCGGCGCGGCCGTACCGGATGTGGGTGGTCAGCGGTGAGTGAAGCACCTCGACGGGTTCGAAGCCGAAGGATTCAACCCCGTCGAACATGCGCTCGCCCGAGCCGAGCAGGACCGGTGCGATGTCGAGGGTGAGCTCGTCGATCACGCCGGCGTTCAACGCCTGTCGGACGGTGGAGGCGCCGCCGGCGATGTCCACACCGTCTTCTCCGGCGGCCTCACGCGCCGCGGAGTAGGCCGCGTCGAAACCCCCAGTGATGAAGTGAAACGTTGTGCCGCCCTCCATGGGGATTGGGTCATGGCTGTGATGGGTGAGCACGAAAACCGGCGCGTGATATGGCGGTTCGGGGCCCCACCAGCCAGACCATTCTTCGTCCCAGTCACCGCGGATCGGGCCGTACATGTTTCGACCCATCACATACGCACCCCGCGGACGCATCAGCCAACCGTTCGCGATCTTGTCGGCGTCATTGGCTCGCGGGTCGCCGATGTGCCAGCCGTGCAGCTCCCGCCCGCGCTTGCCCAAGGGGTTATCGAGGCTCTGGTCGGGCCCGGCGACGAAGCCGTCCAATGAGATCGACATGTGGCAGGTGGTATCGGACACCATGAGCCCCCAGTGGTTGCGACGTACAAGCGGACGACCGGGCGATAGTAGCTAGCGGCGAATCGCCAAGCAGGTCCGCCTCGTGAAAACGTGTACAAGCGAACCGGCTCGAGCGGAAGGCTCGGCCTGGCGCCCCGCCCTGCTGGAAGGAACACACATGGAGTACACGCGTTTGGGCGGATCCGGTCTGCAGATCAGCCGACTTGCGTTGGGATGTATGAGCTTCGGCGACCGGAATGCCGGACGCATGACCTGGATACTCGACGACGAGGCGGCAGCCCCGATCTTCCGGCAAGCCGTCGAGCTCGGCGTGACCTTCTGGGACACCGCCAACATCTACGGCTACGGCACCTCGGAAGAGGTCGTCGGTCGCGCGATCAAGACGTATACCCGCCGCGAAGACATCGTGCTGGCCACCAAGCTCTTCCAGCGGATGTATGACGGGCCCGGCGGCGCCGGACTGTCCCGCCGCGCGATCTTCGAGCAGATCGACGCGTCTCTCGCCCGATTGGATACCGACTACGTGGATCTGCTGCAGATCCATCGCTTCGACCCCGATGTCCCCGTCGAGGAGACGATGGAAGCGTTGCACGACGTGGTGAAGGCAGGAAAGGCGCGTTACCTCGGCGCGTCGTCGATGTGGGCCTGGCGCTTCGCCAAGATGCAGGAAGCCGCTCGCGCGCACGGCTGGACGCCGTTCGTCTCGATGCAGGACCAGTACAACCTCGTCCAGCGCGAAGAGGAACGCGAGATGTTCGGTCTGCTCGCCGACCAAGGCGTCGGCAGCCTTCCCTGGAGCCCGCTGGCCGCGGGACTCGTCGCCCGACCGTGGGGTGAGAAGAGCACCACCCGCGGCGCCACCAACCCGGAGAAAGACCAGCATGGACACCCGCTTTACCTCGAAAGCGACAAGGCCACCGTCGACGCGGTCGAGCGCATCGCGCGGGAGCGCGGCGTCGCGATGGCGTCCGTAGCCATGGCGTGGGTGTTGCGCAACCCGGTGGTCGACTCGCCCATCATCGGCCCGACGAAAGACCATCACCTCACCGATGCAGTCGCCGCGCTCGACATCGAGCTCACCGCCGATGAGGTCACCGCGTTGGAGCAGCACTACACCCCACGCGAACCGACGTACTTCTAGCGCCGTCTCGCCGAAACACCCGCGAGGCCGGTCTCCGACTTCAGGCGGAGCCATAGTCTGGTGGCGCTATGAGGCCGTCAGCGCATGGCGCCACCACGTCGTTGGCTAGCGGCATGCCCTAGAACCGGAAGCGGGTCAGGCCGCCCGGTTCCGCCGTCAATGTCACGATCGCCGAACGGGGCTCGATCCGGTAGACGTTCCAGGGCGGCGGTCCTTGCGACGGAGCGTTGAAGGGGGCTGTGAGCCCCGATCCGCTCTCGTCGGGTGCTACGGGCCAACCCTGGTCCGCCCACGCCTTCGCCGCGCGTGCTACCGCGCCCGATTCGGTGATCGGCTGCGCCACGCCTTCAACGATGACGTCCGCTTCACTGATGGAAAGTGCGATCGAACAACGCGGATCCCGCGCAACATTGCGCGCCTTACGCGTATTCGCGCCGGTCTGAAACCAGAATGCGCCATCCAGCCAGATGGCACCGACCGGAAGCAGGTGCGGGCTGCCGTCGTCATTGACGGTGGACAGCCACGTCGAGCGCGAGTTCAACGCGTCAGGAGCCGGCGCCGAACCGGCATTGAGCTTGTCGACCACGGCGTCCCAGTCCACTGGCGGTAGCCCGTCTACCTTACCCAGATTGATGATTTCCATCTCGACTCCTCCGTCTGGCGAACACTGCTGGCTAGCGGGTCCGTAATGGAGACGTGCGGCGAGCGCGGAAGTCATCGCCCCTTGCAGGCGCTTGCAAGGGCGAAAGGCGAGCGGACATTCTGTGTGGGTGTACGCCGAGACCGAACGGGCAGGCCTGTCCGAATTTCTTGACCTCCAGCGACAAGCATTGATCGAAAAGCTGCAGGGAGTTTCTGACGAAGATGCCAGACGAGCCCCGACCGTGAGTTCGTTGTCGCTACTGAGCTTGGTAAAACACTCGGCAACGTGGGAGCGTCGCTGGTTCCAAGTCGTCGTCGCCGGGCGCAGCTTCGCGGGCGATTGGCCGCAGGTGCAGCCGCAGGACGAGAACGCGTTTCGGCTCGACGACGACGACACCGTGGAAACCGTTGTCGCGTATTACCGCGAGCAAATCGCTGCGGCCCAGGAGATCATCAGGACGGTTGATCTGGACGCGCCGTGCGCATGGCCAGAGCTGGCTGGGAACCTGCGGTGGGTGGCGATTCACATGATCGAGGAGACCGCTCGGCACGCTGGCCACGCCGACATCATCCGCGAGACCATTGACAGCGTTCGAAGGTAACAGCGTGGGGCCGTCCGCTGTCGCCGGTTCTCGATCGGCCAGAAGCGCTCGCCAATGCTGAAGGTTCTTGTTTTACGGCTTGACGATCATGAGCACAATCAGCTGCCACGACGACCCAGTCGCTCGCGGAGCACCACCGTCACCCGGTCACCGGGCTTCTTACCGAGAGCCTTCTGCAGGTCCGCTTTGATCGGCAGCTTGTGGCGGCCGTCGCCGAGCGCCATGAACGCGCTTTCAAAGGGGTGATCGTCGACGAGGCCACGCACTCTGACCAGACCACGAGTGCCGAAGAACTCGGCGGAGTCGGGCATGACGACGTAGGTCCAACCGCCCTTGCTGGGACTTTTCTCCAAAGCGGCGTCGAACCGCCTGTTCAGCTCGCCCATCCTCTGCCTCCTCGACGTGGACGCCCATGATGACGCTGAACCCAGCAAAAAATCAGCAACCAACGTCGTCGTCTGAGCGCCAAACCCAAGGGCGGTCGCTAGCACTCCCCCGAACCCTTCCACCGACATCGCGCAGACCACGTTTATCAATCCAGGAGGGGCGGCAGCATGAGGCTAGGTTTGGGTGCCGTCATCCAGCGATGGGAGCTCTTGTGGTGGTCGACATGTCGGAACTTGGGATCGACGACCGGATGGTCTACCGCCGTGCGGTGGAGGCGGTGGTCTGGGGGATGCCCGCCGTGAACTACCAGCTGATGTGGGAGGCTTCCGCTCGCTTGGGGGCGACGGCGATAACCAGATCGTGTACTGGCCGGGCTTCCTGGACGGGCGAAACCAGACCCTGACACCGAACCCGGACACGATCTACGTCATGCCTTTCATCAACACCGCCGAGACCGGTCCGATGGTGATCGAGATCCCACCGGCCGACGATGGCGGTCTGCTGAACGGCAGCATCATGAACTATTGGCAGGTCGCGATCGAGGACGTAGGGCCTGCAGGGGTGGACGAAGGTAGGGGCGGGAAGCTGCTGGTCCTTCCGCCTGGCCACGACGGCGACGTACCAGAGGGCTACATTCCGCTGCCATCGGACACTTTCCGCTGCTACGCACTCATCCGCTCGATCCTGTCCGGCAGCAGCGAATCGGCGGTTGCTGAGGCCGTTGAGTACGGCAAGCAGATCAAGCTCTATCCCCTGGCTCAGCCCACGAACCCGCCCGAGACGGTGTGGTTGAGCGCTGCCGACGAGGTCTTCGATGCCGCGATTCCGTACGACGTGCGCTTTTTCGAGGTCCTCGACCGCATCGTGCAGGTCGAGCCTTTCCTGCACCGCGACCAGGTGATGATCAACCTGCTCGCCGGGATCGGGATCGAACGTGGCAAGTCGTTCGCGCCCGACCCGAGCCGTCGCGAAGTGCTGACCGCCGCAGCGCTCGAAGCACACACTTGGCTGGACACCCAGTACGAGAAGCTGTATGACCCACCGTTCGTGGATGGCGCTCACTGGGCGCTGCCGGCCCGCCCGGCGCTGATCGGCGCGAGCGAGGCAAACTTTGAGCAGCCCGACGCCTACCCGATCGACGACCGAGGCATCTGCTACAGCTTCGCGTTCTTCAGTACCAAGAAGATGGGGAAGGGTCAGTTCTACCTATTTTCTGACGCTGACGCTGACGCTGATGGCAAGCCGCTTGAAGGCGCTGCTACCTATCGGCTCACGGTTCCGGCAGATGTCCCCGTGAGTCAGTACTGGTCGATCACCGTCTACGACCGCCAGACACACACACTCATTCGCGACGCTGACCGAGCCAGCCGGTCATCGCAGAGCCAAGGGCTCAAGTCAAACAACGACGGGTCGACGGACATCTACTTCGGTCCGAACGCCCCAGCAGGAAAAGAAGCCAACTGGATACCCACCGATGCAGCAGGTCGCTTCGAAGCCATCTTCCGCTTCTACGGCCCAACACCCGCGCTCCACCAGCACACATGGTCTCTGCCTGACATCCGACGCATTCCTGGGTGACAAGCCGCTGCAGTAGGAACGCCTCTTGGACTTGAGAAGAGCCTGCTCGCTGCCGACGAGTGTGAAGTGCCCATGGAAGGAGGCTGGTACGCCGACCCCGCGTCGGCCAGCCATCTGCGTTGGTGGACGGGCGACCAATGGACTCCGCACACTCAACCTCGACCCTGGCCGACGGTTTCAGGCGGGCCGCAACCGGCGGTTCGGCTCGCCGATCCGGCAGAACGTGCGCCTGACGTCTACCTGCCCCCTCAGCTGATCGAACTCGGCTATCTGCCGCTGGTGTGCGTCCGGCACGGCGCGCGGGCGAGGCGGCTGCAACCGGTGGCCGTGTATTCGCGGTCTCCTTGGTGGGTGATCCCCCTGGCGGTGGTCAGCCTGCTTCTGGGGCTGCTGATCGCCTTGGCAATGCGGCTCACGGTTTTCGGAGGCTGGCCCGTCTGTGACCAATGCGAGGCGACGCGTGCCCGGCGGCGGCAGGCGATGTGGGCTGGCTACGCGGCTTTCGCTCTCGTCTTCGTTGCGGCGATTGCGGCGCAATCGGGCTTGCTTCTCCTGCTCGAGATCCCAGTGCTTGTAGCCACATTGGTCCTGCAGGCGCTGGCTGATTGGCGAAGGATCACGTCGGCGACGGTTGACCGGAGCACACGTGCCGTGCACGTGAAGGCGCCGTCCCGTGGGTTCGTCGCCGTACTGCCGGTGCCGTCACCCAGCCAGGTCAACTATGCCGCTTCAAGCTTCCCGATGCACACGCGTTGATAGGAGAATTTTGAGTCCCAGGCTGATCTATTTCGTGATAATCGTCGCGTCCACGATCTGGGTCGCCGTCGACGCCAACAAGCTGGGGATGCGGCGAGGGCGCCTCCATGGCGGCGTGCTTGACATGGGAGTCGCCTCGTGGACCATTTGCTGCTTCTTCCTCTGGATTGTCAGCTTCCCCTGCTACCTGGTCGCCCGTAGCAAATATCGAGCAATGCAGTCGTTTCCCACGAATTACCTGGGCGCGACATTGCCTCCACAGAACTGGCAACCAGCCCCAAGTTTCCCGGTCGCATTCCAGGCTGCTTCCGTGCATGACCCCAGACAAATCAGCCCCGACGGCCGTTGGTGGTGGAACGGGCAGCAATGGATCGCGATGCCGCCCCCTACCGGCTGAAGGCAATCAGCCGCAATGCCTACACCCACGGCGGGTTGATGATTCGGAGCCTCTTTCGCCGGCGTCGTCATCCCTTGCCGGGTGGTCTTTGTGCGTGACATCGGGATCCGAGTTTGCGCCACGGCCCGAAGCTGACCGCAACTCCCGGGGAGTACAAAACGCTTGCCGGCATTGTGTTCGACACTCCGGGAAGGCCGGCGGCCTCGACCGCGTCGTCTTCGAGCTGCTCGAGGTGGGCTCGATGCAGCGGCCACGGTGGATGCTCGTTGGGCCAACGCACGGTCGTGCGCCCCCGGCGCGCTCGGCGTGAAGTGTGCAGCGCCCACCGGGCCGTCAAAAAGTGTTCGAGGTTGGTCGGGCTGATGATTGGCTCGCCGATGCTCACCTTCGTATGCGTCCTTACGCCCGACGGGCCTGGCCAGCGCCGCACGCTGTCGTACTCAGCGGTCGCCGCGGTGAGGCGGACTCGGGTGGGTGCCCAGTTGTACGGAAGCGCCGCGACCGTTCGTGCTGCCACGACGGGAAGGGCTCGGTCGGCGTCGAGCGAGCGGAAGACCACGCCACGCCGCCCGTCACCGTCCACCGAATACAGCCGGACGTTCGTTTCCGCGAAGGCGCCGAGCCAGGGGATGCCGGGGAGCCGGCCGAAGCCGAAACGGCGCATCTGGAAATGGATAAGTCCAACCCAGCTCGTCCCCTCCGGATCCCTTGGATCGGCGGGGTAGACGTCGGGGCGAACCCCAGGTGGCATAAGTGGTCGCAGCCGGGAGGCCGGCACCGGCCAGTGCAGGAAGACTGCGTTCGCCCAGAATTGGTGAAGCAGTACCGGATGAACCCGATCCAGCGGTTGCGGCGTGATGTCCTCCGCCGCGGCGAACGAGTCGCTTGTCATACACCCACGATCCTCCGTGAGAACGGAGTTTGCCTCAGTGGCGTAGGAGTGCGACCAGCGCCGCGACAGCTTCGCGGCCAGGTTGGACGCGCACATGCGGGGAACCGGCGAGCAAGCCCATCACTCGGACATCCACATCGCGTCCGATCGCGACCACGGGCCCGGTTCGGCCCACCAGCGTGACTCGGATGTCCGCTCGATTCGCGGCGTTCGCGAGCCGGCTGATCGTCCGGCGATGAGCAGTAAGGCCGCCGCCTAGCGCTGCCGCTGCAGTGCCGATGTGCCGTGCGAGCCCTGACACATCAGCCCCGGAAATGGTGATGTCATGGCCGTCGCCGCTGACGTGAATCGGTTGCCCGTCGACGTGCAGATGCAGATCCGCAACGACCTGCACCTGACGATTCGCCGGCTCGGTCACGCCCGAGAGGCGCCTTCGCTGGTGGTGATGCGCAGGCTGCCGTTGAGCTTCCACGTCGCCCGGGGAGCTTGGGCGCCGGTCTCGCGCGGAACCTCGACAGTCATGTCTACGAACTCGTAGTTGATGGCCGCTCCCTTGCCTGTGAGGTAGGCCCACATTTCCTTTCCGAGATCCGCAAAGCTGGTCGACTCGTGAGCCTTGATGTCTCGTGTTCCGGTGGCAGCGTCTGTCATTGCAGTCATGGTCCTCCTTGAGTACTTCGGTCGTAGGGCGTACTAGCGACACAACGCGGCGGCAGGAATTACCGCAACTCCAGTGCCCAGAGGGTTACCAACGCGCGATCGCACTTCATGCTCTGGCAGGCGGCGTGGTCCGCTACGGGCGAGCATCCGGGGGGCTGGCGCCCGTCCGCCGGGTATGTCGGGCCTTCGATCGTTCCATGCGTTTTTCCCTGGCTTGAGACTTCTCTTTGATGTGCTGGGCTTTGGTTGGGGCCGGTTTGCTGGACATCGGGGTGATGATGTCGTGTGGAAGGGGCTCAGATGCCAGCTAGCCATTCGCGGGAGTTCGATCGCACGATCTTCGACCTTCAGAAGCTGGGCCGGCCCGAGTGGCGTCGCCGGCGGCTACCGCCTCGCCTGAGGGCTCCCTCCGCTGAGACGCGCAGACTCCCGTGACTGACGACTGGTTCGTTGAAGCCGTGGAGAAGGTGTGTGCCGCGGGGCAGGCCGCTCAGGAGGCTCTGACCGCGGTCGTGGAAGTCCTCGACGAGGGCCGCCGTGCTCGTTTGGCCGGCAAATCCATTCTTGAGATTGTCGACGGGTTGATTGGCGGTGGCGGCCGGGAAGTCCGCTTCGCGTCGGCTGAGGCATTTCGTGACTTCGAGCGTGCAGTGGCGGCAATGCGGGCCGAGGTCGTGCGCAGTCTAGTGAACGATCATGGCCTGTCATTGACGGCGGTCGCGCGCCGGCTGAATATCTCCCGACAGGCGGCGGCGCGTCTTTACCGGTCTAATCCGGAGCAACCCGTCAATTCGGGCGCGAAAATGTGACGAACTTGGTCTTCAGGTAACCCGGGGGTGCGCCCCGACACTATTGATATGAGCACCTCTGCACGGTCGGGACAACCCCGACTCGAACGGTTGATCCCGGGCCAGTCGCGACCCGACCGCGCTCCGGACGCGAAGCTCATCGCTGAGTCCGTACCGCACATCGTGTTCACCGCCTCGCCGGATGGGGCGACGACGTACTTCAACAAGCAGGGCACCGCGTACACCGGGTTGCCGGCGGAGACGAACTACGGCTGGAACTGGCTCACGCTCGTCCATCCTGATGACGCCGAGCGTGCCGAGCGGGCATGGCAGCACGCCACTGTCACGGGGACGGCATTTGATTGCGACTACCGGATCCGCCGCCACGACGGGGTCTTTCGCTGGCACGCCGCTCGCGCCGTCCCGCTTCGCCACGAAGACGGCAGCATTCACCTGTGGATTGGCACGGCGACCGACATCGAACACCACAAGCAGCGGGAACTGTCACTCCGGGAGCTGGAGCAGGAATCGAGCGCCGCACTGACACTGCTGGAAAGCATCGAAGACGCTGCCCCTATCGGCTTCAAGCTCGTCGACCGCGACTTTCGGATCGTGCGAATGAATCAGCTGCTCGCCGGGGTGAACGGACGACCCGCTGCCGAACAGATCGGGCGCACCGTGGCAGAAGTGGCGCCCCACCTGTGGCCGCGATTGGAAGCCGTCTACCGCAGGGCGCTCGCCGGCGAAGCCGTGTCCAATCTCGACCTGAGCGTTCCCGACGCCCAGGCCCCGGGACAACTGCGCCACTGGCTCGCCAGCTACTACCCGGTGCGGGTTAACGACGAGATCGTCGGCGTCGGCAACGTGCTGTTTGACATCACCGAACGCCGGGAATCCGAAGAATTTCGCAGGGTGGTCATGGACAACATGGCAGAAGGGCTCTACACCCTGGACGCCGATGGCTGCCTCACCTACGTGAACCCGGCGGCCTCACGGATGCTCGGATGGACCGCCGAGGAGCTCCTCGGAAAGCGGATGCACGAAACGGTGCACTTCCAACGTGCGGACGGCACCCCCATCCCAGGCGAAGACTGCCCCCTACTTCACGTACGCGACCAAGGCCGCACCATCCGCATGCTCGACGACGCCTTCACCCGCAAGGACGGCACGATCTTCCCGATCGCCTACTCCTCCGCGCCACTGCAAAGCGGCTCCACCCGGCAAGGGGTTGTGGTCGTCTTTCGCGACACCACCGAGGAGAAGGCGGAGCAAGCCAGCCTCCAACGTCAGCTAGCCACGCTCACTTGGGTGGGCAGGATCCGGGATGCCATCGACGAAAACCGGCTCGTCCTGCATTCCCAACCCATCGTGGCGCTGAAAGGCGGGCGGCCCAGTCAGGAACTGCTGCTGCGCATGATCGGGCGCGATGGGGAGCTCATCCAACCCGGCAGCTTTCCTGCCCATCGCCGAAAAGTACGGACTCATCGGCGAGATCGACCGATGGGTCATCGCCCAAGCCATAACACTCGCCGTTGAGACAGGCAGCATCGTTGAGGCCAATATCTCCGCTGCCTCCATCGGAACCATGGACCTGCTGCCGTTCATCGAACACCAACTCAAGGAAACCGGAGCCGACCCGGCAAATCTGGTCTTCGAGATCACCGAAACGGCGCTCATGCATGACATCGCGGCCGGAGAAGCCTTCGCGCAAGGTCTGGCTGAACTCGGCTGCGGCCTCGCCCTCGATGACTTCGGCACCGGATTCGGCAGTTTCACCTACCTGAAGCGACTGCCGATCAGCTATCTGAAGATCGACATCGAATTCGTCCGCGACCTGCTCACCAACCCGGCCAACCAGCACGTCGTGCGGGCCATCGTCAGCCTCGCCCAAGCTTTCGGTCTGCAAACCATCGCCGAAGGCGTCGAAGACGAACAAACCCTGCACCTGTTGAACGACGAAGGCGTCGACTACGCCCAGGGCTACCACCTCGGCCGCCCAGCTCCTTTGAACGGCAGCCGTCCGAAGCCGGCCATCTGAGACTGGGAGGCATCCGAAGTTGACCGCGGATATGAATTTTGACGTCGCAGCCGGGCTCGTCTTGGCGTATCTGCGCGAGGAAGTGCCCTCGGCTTTCTGGTCCGCCACACGAGTGGAAAACGGACGACAGACGTACCTGTATCTCGATCCGGACAATGGTTACGGGCTTCCGGTCGGATGACGATTCTCAGCCCGTCACGTCCCGCTCCTAAGACGCTGTCTCGTCGTCGCCCACTGACCCCGCGACGGTCTCATCCACGACGTGCGAGGGCATTACTCCGATCAAGCAGCATTGGACGAATTCTGGCGTTAGCTCGAAGCTGTTCGACAAGGCCGCCCATGAGAAGCGCCAGCGTGGAAGCCCCGGTACAGCCCGAACCTCGACCGGGTCGAAGCGCGCGAGGCAAGCGCTCACCCGCGTTACGCCGATCGCTCCGGTGGGGAGCGCCGTTCTCGCTTGGCGGATGTTGCCGAGCTGCGAGGCTATGAGGCCACTGCCTGGGCCGCTACTGCGCCGGCGAGTTGGTCGGCCGCCTCGCGGATGCACACGGGAAGGGGCGCGGCGTCCGGGTCGTCTACCCACCGATCGAATCCATTCTGGAAGATCGCCACTCCGACGCCGGCGAGCAGCCGGGCATTGACTGCGTCGACCCCCCGCTCGCCCAGGGCCCCCGCGAGTGCTACAGCGACATCAGCGAATTTGGTGCGCCCTCGTTCCTGCAACTCGGGACTGGCCGCGACGACGGCGCGGCGCTGGGCGGCGAGTGGAGCTACCCGGTCAGCAATTTCTGCGCCGACTTGGACGAGCGCCGACACCAGCGTGACGTATGGAGAGAGCTCCGGATCCGTTGCGAGGACGGCCGTGGCCATCACCGTCGGCAGTTGGTCTGAGCCCGCGAACAACACGTCGCGCTTATCCGCGAAGTAGCGCGAGAAAGTCCGTCGGGTCAGTCCGGCGCTCTCGGCGATCTGGGAGACCGTCACGTTCTCGTAGCCGAGCTCAAGAAATAGCGCAATCGCGGCAGCCTGCAACCGCTGCGCGGCTTCAGGGTCCCAACGGGGCACGTCGCGAAGATACCAGTGATGTCTCAGTGTGTCATGCCTTGATACGCTGGTGATGTCGCAATGGGACGTCACAAACCTGGAGGCGCAATGTCCCTCAGCAAGCAGCGGATCGTCGTCGTCGGAGGCAGCTCCGGCATGGGCCTGGCCACAGCGAAGACGGCGGCCCGAGACGGCGCAGCTGTGACGGTTGTGTCAAGTAACCCTGAACGCATCGACGCCGCCGTGGCCGAGCTGCCGGATGGCTGTGACGGCGCGGTTCTCGACGTACGGGACGAAAACGCCATCGCCGCGCTGTTCCAGCGCGTAGGCGAGCTGGACCATCTCGTGTTCACCGCCGGCGACGCCTTCACCCCGCGTCCGCTCACCGAGATGAGCCTCGCCGACGCACGCGCCGTTCTTGACGTGCGCTTCTGGGGCGCAGTCGGGGTCATCAAGTCCGCCGCCCCGC
Organism: uncultured Actinomycetota bacterium; assembly: GCA_963839015.1. Classification (GTDB taxonomy): domain Bacteria; phylum Actinomycetota; class Actinomycetes; order Frankiales; family Frankiaceae; genus DATAZK01. Next base: position 1,054,950 of record CAWITL010000010.1, read on the forward strand.
GAATCCGCGCAGGAGGCTCGATAGCCCTGACAACAGGAACAGTCGGGCAGCGACCAGTGCCCGGCGCTGCCCTGGCGGCCGCCGGGGCCGGCGCCGCCGAAGGCCTGGTGCGCGGGCTGGCGGCCGAGCTCGCCCCGGTGCGAGTCAACGCGGTGCGCGCCGGTGCCATCCGGACCCCGCTTTGGGACGCAGTTCCCGAGCCTCAGCGGGAGGTCCTCTTCTCACGCCTGGCACAGCGCACGCTGCTGGGCACGATTGGCGAACCAGAGGAAATCGCTCTGGCCCACCTCTACCTGATGCAGAACCCTTACGTCACCGGGACAGTGCTCACGATCGACGGCGGCCTGTTACTGGCCGGCTGACGACACCCCTCTGGCGGCATCAATCGAGTCGCGTAGAACGGGCGTAACCGTCCTGCGCGGCGCAGGCCACTAAGAAGCCGCGTCGTTGAGGCCAGCCAGAGCGAAAAGGCCCGCGCGGGTCGCCGTGAATCCGCATGCTGCGAAGTAGAAGGCCGACAGGTGGTCCTCGAAATCAACGTGCAGCCATTCGCAACCCGCTGCACGCGCATGAATGGCTGCGGTAGCCACCAAGGCTGTCCCCGTACCGCGACGGCGGGCTGCAGATGCAACGACGGTGTCCAGCAGGAACGCGTGGTTGCCGCCATCCCAGGCCACGTTCACGAAGCCGACAAGGTCGCCGCCCATACGCGAACACACCCAACCCAAGCTGTATCGCCTAACACGTCCAAGCCAGTCGGGATCGTCTGAGTCGTTACCGAAACCCTCAATGTGGAGCCGGGTGAGCTCGTCATTCCTGAAGGCGCCTCGCCATTCCTGAGTGATCAGATCCATCGACACCACTGAGGTCTCCATGCTGTGCGGTTCAAGTGTTGTCGCCACTTTCGTCGGTGGCGACAGCGCGGATGGCGTCCAGCGCCGTGTCGAGGCCGGCTTCGAGTGCGGCGGTGTCGTGTTGCGCTTGAGCAAGTAACAGTCCGCCTTGGATGGCGGCTAGTAGCGCGAGGGCAAGACGGTCGACGTCGGTGTCCTCACGCAGCGTGCGGTTGTCGACCAGCCGCAACAACGCGTCGCGGATGGCGTCACGCCAGCGGTCGAATCCGGCTGACAACGCTGCGCGAGCCCAGGGATGGCCGTCTGACAATTCACTGGCCAGACTGCCCAGCGGACAGCCTCCCATGCCGCCTTGCGCACGAGCTGTGTCGACGAGCAGATCACGCCACCGCGCGAGCGCAGCAAGGCTGCCGGCACTGCCGAGCAGCTGCGCCTGCGCCGACATGATCGCGTCGGTCTGGTGCGTGATGACCGCACTGGTCAGGTCGTCCTTGTCGCCGAAGTAGTGATAGATCTGCGACGAGCTCACCCCGGCCGCGTCGCGGATGGAAGGGGTGCTCGTGCCCGCCACTCCATGGCGATACATGAGGTCGGCGGCCGCCGTGACAATGCGCTCGCGGGTGGCCCGGCCCCGCTTCGTGCTGGGCACCGCGACGGAGTCGACGTGGATCGGCATGACACCCCCAGAGTGGATTTGACAATCCAATGTTGCCATGAGCAGAGTGGATAGATCAATCCAGTCTAGCGAGGGAAGACCAAGGAGCCATCGTGATTCTCGTGACCGGTGCCACCGGCAACGTCGGATCGGAAACCGTCCGACTGCTCGCCGCCCAGCAACAATCGGTGCGTGCACTGGTGCGCGACAGGTCCCGTATCCAGCAGGCGGGAGTCGAGGTTGTCACCGGCGATTTCAACGACCCCAACTCCCTTGACGCCGCCATGCGCGACGTCGACACCGTCGTCCTGATCAGCCCCGCCATGCCCCGCCAAGAGATCGCGGCCATCGACGCTGCCGCCCGAGCCGGAGTCGCACACGTGGTCAAGGCGACCAGTAAGGCCTCCGCCGACTCGCCGGTCGAGCGACGACGTGGCCAGACCCGGATCGAACAACACCTGCTTGCCTCAGGCATGGAGTGGACGCTGCTGCGCTCGAATGCCTACCTGCAGAACTTGCTCGCTCTCGCGCCACTCGTGAGGCAGACCAGCCGCTTTGTCATGTCCGCCGGCGACGGACAGGTCGGGATGGTCGACGCCCGCGACGTTGCGAACGTCGCCGCCTGCGTTGCCACCGAACCAGCCGACCACGCCGGAGCGACATACTGGCCCACAGGGCCAGCGCTGGTCACGTACACCGACGTCGCCAACGAGCTTTCCTCAGCCCTCGGCCATCCGATCGACTACCAGCGCATCACACCGGACCAGCACCGCGAGATGATGATCCGCGCCGGTGTCCCAGACCCCGTCGCCACATCCAACGCCCAAGCCTTCGCGCTCATCGCCGAAGGTGATGCCGCCTGGATCACCAACGACGTCGAAACAATCACCGGCGCCGCGCCCCGCACCTTGCACGCGTTCATCACTGAACATGTGGCGGATTTCGCGTAAGACGCGGAGATGGAAAAACTGGCGGGATGATCCGGTGGAGAGGCTTCACTGGGGTAGATGGTCACGATGCCAGCAGGAAGCTCACGGTCCACATCTTCGTGGCCGATGCCGCCAGGAAGACGACTGCGTTACCGGGACGGTCACCTGCAGATCAGGTTGTCTCAGGCATCGTCAGGCATCGGCGTCTCCAAAGGAGAGCTGGCGATGTTCGGCGTCGACGCAGCACTGATCACGCTATTCGTGCGCACGCGGTGGAAGGGTCGGTTGCTGTTAGTGATCCCCCTCCTGCAAGAGATTCAGCGACAGGCTCTGACATTCTCACTCTTCGCAGCCTTCGGTGGCCTGTCAAAGCATGAGCCGGAGATGACCGCGTACATGGACGAGTTCGCCGCTCTCAACGGACTGACCACCAACGAGCTCATCGCTCGATTCATTGACCATGCCGGCGACGACCTGTTGCGGCCATCTCGTCAGGCTAGAGAGCCGACAATGCGGCAGCGAATCACTCAGCGGGCGGTGAAACTTTGGATGCGGACCATGATCTGGCCTCGTCGCCTACCCGCCCTCCCTGAAGCAGCGCCCAGACCATCGAGGTCACCCGGCGCGTCGACTTCGGGATAGGCATCGTGGCACCCGGCGTCCTATCGAGTCCGATACCGACGAGGTATGTGAAGTCGACCAGTCGACCGCGAGCAGCCGCTTACGGCATCCTGACCCTGTGACTGATGAAGGCGACCAGACCCCGTGGCGCAGCCTCGGAAGCTACGAGGTTCTTGCAGCGGATTTCGAGCCGGCGGGTGAGCCGTGGGATGACGTGTTCCCGAGCGAGTTCACCGAGCCGGTGCCCGACTGGCTCAGAGCCGAGCTACCCGACACGGGCTGGCGCGAAGTCACCAATCGCGACAGCGCCGGTCCCCGGCCGGACCGAAAGCTCTTCGCCGCGCCTGTCGACGGGGGCTGGGCCACGGCGCTGGTGTGGCCGCAACCTGAGGGTCCGCCGGTATTCATGGGCAGCATCGCCACCTTCCAACTGCGCCCGATTCAGGAGATCCGTCGGCGGGGTCTCGCCTTGAGCTGGACGGAACCGCTACGCGTGACAGCATCGGAGCTGAACGCTCTCACCGTCACCTTGACCAACACCACCGACTCGGTGTGGACGCCCGACCCCGAAGACCACGACTTCGTCCACGGCCACTTTCTCGACGACGCCGGACAAAGCCCTGCCACATGCTCTTTCGGGTACGCGAGGCAGGTCCCTGGGTTCAGAGGCGTGTCCCTGGCGCCCGGCGAATCCCTGCCGCTGCCGGTCGTTTTCGGTCACGACAAGGCGTCTGCGCCGGGCGGCTACGGCGTCGAAGCCATCCTGGTGTCGCTGAACCTGCGGAGCCCCAAAGCCACCCTCAAGGTCGTCGCCGACTCCGCCTAAGACCTCCTGGGCGAGAGCCCTACAAGTCCTTAGCGTGAGACCCCGAATCAGGCCAGCAGGAGAGAGGTCTCGGTGCAACGCATGCTCGTGCTGGGTCGGGGCGGGTCAGGAAAGACCACGTTCGCCCGCCGACTGTCGAGCATCAGCGGCCTGCCACATATCGAGCTCGATAGCCACTTCTGGCAGCCCGACCTGGTGCCGCCGTCACCAGAGTCATGGTCGGCCAGACAAGAACAGCTCATGGAGGACGCCAGCTGGATCCTCGACGGAGACCTGGGACCGTACGACGTGCTCGCACCCAGACTCCGCGCGGCCGACACGATCTTCCTGCTCGACTTTCCGCTGTGGCGGTGCGTTTGGCGTTCGCTGGGTCGCGGTCCAGAGCGTCGGGACTACTGGAAGTGGGTCCTGTTGTACCGGCGCCGGGACGTTCCTCGGATCAGGCGCCATATCGCCAGTGAAGCCCCGAACGTCGACCTCCGCGTTCTGCGTCGACCGAAAGATGTGTCATCGGCGCTGAACGCGCTGGCTCCGTAGACTCGGGCGGCGCCACAGCCTGGAAGCGCTATGACGCCATCAGCGCATGGCGCCCACGAGGGTGAGCGATCAGCCGGCGATCTCCGCGGTCACGACGAGCGTGGCGCGGGCGAGGATGTGGCTGGACATGGTGAAACCCAGCAAGGCCGGGCTGGCCTCGGCCGGGACTCCGATGTCGGCGGTGTCCAGAGCGTGCACGGTGACGAAGTAGCGATGCTGGCCATGACCGCCCGGGGGGGCGGCTCCGATGAACTGGGCTCCACCGGCGTCGTTACGAAGCTGGATGGCGCCTGCCGGGAGTCCGGAACCGTCACTGACGCCGGCGTTTTCGGGCAACGAGGTCACTGCGGCCGGGATGTTGAAAACCACCCAGTGCCAGAAGCCGGACATCGTCGGAGCATCGGGGTCGTACATCGTGATGGCGTAGCTGAGAGTGCCCTCTGGCGCACCTTCCCACGACAGCTGCGGGGAGACGTCCTGCCCGCCGGGCACCCCGAAGAGCCCGGACATCTGAGCCGCGGGCAATGAGTCTCCATGAGCCACGGTCGTACTGGTGACCGTGAAGGACGGGACCTCCGGCAAGCGGTGGAACGGGTCGTGCGGAGTCGAATCGGTCATGGCGTCAGCTGCTTTCCGGTCGTGTAATGCTCCGTCATGATGCCGGAAGTCCAAGGATGCGTCCCGCGATCAGATTGCGCTGGATCTGCGACGTGCCACCCATGACGCTCTGCGCCCGGCTGTAGAGGTAGACCTTCATCCAGGTGTCGTTGCCGCGGTCGTAGGCCGCGCCGCCGATGGAAAGCGCAGCATGACCGACGGCCTGTTCGACTGCGGTCATCAGCAGCTTGTCGACCGAGCCCTCTGGTCCGTGGGTGATGCCGTCGAGCCGATCCGAGAGCCGGCGCGAAACATGCAGCCGCAGCATCTCCGACTCAACCATCCCCCACCCCAGATCGCGTATCTGCTCGGGCCCGAATCGCTGAGGCTCCCGGCGCACCTGGTGGGCCAGCTCGTTGACGATCTTGCGGTAGCGGGCGACGTAGCCGAGTTCACCCGGTTCGCGCTCATGACTCACGACTGTCATCGCGAGCCGCCAGCCCTCGCCCGGGGCCCCCACCATGTTGGACGCCGGGACCCGGGCGCCATCGAAGAGGACTTCGCCGAATTCCCGCGTGACGCCATTGATCATCTTCAACGGACGCTGCTCGATGCCGGGCTGATCCATCGGCACGACGAACGCGGAGATTCCGCGATGCTTGGCCACCGTGGGATCGGTCCTGGCAAGTACGAGGCACCACTGCGCGGCATCCGAATAGCTGGTCCAGACCTTGTGTCCGTTGATGACGAAATCGTCGCCGTCGCGTTCCGCACGGGTGCGCAGCGACGCCAGATCCGAACCCGCCTCCGGCTCACTGAAGCCCTGGCACCATCGCTCGCGGCCGCTCACGATGCCCGGCAGGAAGCGGCGTTTCACATCGTCGTTGGCGTGATGCAGGATGCCCTGCACGAGGTAGCCGAGGCTCGGCCGGGGAGGCGCTCCCGCCGCGGCCAGTTCGTCGTCAACGATGACTTCGTAAACGCTGGGCAACCCGAGCCCGCCGATTTCCGTCGGCCACGACATACCGAAAAAGCCTGCGTCATATAGGGATTGGTGCCAGGCGGCCTGGCCTGCCCAGTACTCATCTGATGTCGATGACGCGGGCAAGCCCGGGGTTGTTGGACTGCAGCCACTCCCGGAGGCGGGCTCGAAACGCCGCCTCCTGCGGGGCGTCACCGAAGTCCACTGCCGACTCCGATCTGGTGGTGCGCCAGCACCCGCGCCAAGCTCGGCCCGACACCGCCGAGCAGATCGCTCGAGGCGAGAGCACGACGCAGGTAGACGTGGGCGAAGCACTCCCAGGTGTTGCCGATCCCGCCGTGCACCTGGATGGACGTTTCACAGACGGTGCGGGCGGCGCGGGCGCAATATGCCTTGGCGACCGAGGCGGCGGCTAAGGCTTCATCGGCGGGCAACGCATCGACGGCCCACGAGGCGTGCAGCGCGACGCTGAGCGAGCCTTCCATCGCTACCTGCGCATCCGCCAGCAGATGCTGGACAGCCTGGAAAGAGCCGATGGCTACGCCGAATTGGCGACGGGTACCGACGTACTCGCACGCCAGCCGGATCGCCCCCTGCATTGCGCCGACCAGGTCGGCCGACGTGATCGCCAGGCCGAGCGCCATCCAGCGCGCCAGGTCGTATCGGTGAGCGGTCGCTGCTGGCCGGGCAACGGCTCGACCGACGCGAGCGCAACGGGCGGTCCGGCCAGGAACGAACGCGTCAGATCGACGCCGCTGTCGGCAAAGCCAGCCAGCGAGAACTCCGCGACCTGGTAGCCGCCCGCCACCGCGAGCAGCCCCAGCGCAGTGGAGGATCCCGCGGCGTCAATGGCCACAACGGCAGGCGCTTCGCTAGTCGCCAACATCGGCCAGCCCGGACAGATCACCGCGAAGCGCGACGGTCCGCGCCGAACATCCGAGGGCGGCGCCTCGGTCAGGCGTAACAGTTCGGCGGCCAGGGTCGGACCGATGAGCGCGCATCGGCAGGCGCCGCGTCCCAGCTCCTCGGCGACGATGGCGACCTCGACCCCGAGGCCCACGGCGCGCCGTCATCGCCGGCGGCGCGCAGCTCCCGCCAGCCCGAAGCATCAACGCCGCATCAAGTTTCAGCGCCCGCTCTCGGTCGCTGAGGTCGAGCACGGACTGCGCCCGGAGCCGGTCGACGAGCAGAGCCGCCGATTCCCGCAAGGCGCGCTGCTCGGCGGAAAGTCGAACGTCCATCAGCCGCCGCTCCCACCGGCGGGTGGTCCCGTGATGGATGGCGTCGAAGGCAGGTACGCGTCGCGCAGCTTGCGGCGCAGCACCTTGCCCGAAGGCAGCCGCGGGATCTCTTCCACCACGACCACATCGCGCAGCCGCTTGTAGCCGGCAAGCGAGTCCGCGACCAGCTGCTGCAGCTCCGCCGGTGTCACGGACTGATGGGGCTCCAACGCCACGGCCGCCACCGGGACTTCGCCGGCGCTCTCATCGGGAACGCCGAACACCGCACAGTCGCGTACTCCGGGATGGCCGTGCAGCACCGCCTCGATCTCGGCCGGCGCCACCTGGAACCCCTTGACTTTAATCATTTCCTTGGCGCGGTCGGTGAGGTGGACCCATCCCTCCTCCTCCAGCCATCCCACGTCACCCGTGCGATACCAGCCGTCAGCGAACGCCGCCGCGGTCTCGTCATCGGGCAGGTAACCCGCCATTGCAGAAACGCTGCGGACCTGGACCTCGCCGGTCTCCCCCGGGCTCAGCACCCGTCCCGTCTCCAGGTCAGCGACCCGCAATTCGACGCCTTCGGGTGGCAGTCCTGCCGAATCCAGCCGCCAGGCGTTCGGATCACCGATGGGGTTGACGGCGATCACCGGCAGCTCGCTGGCGCCGTAGCCACAGAGCCAGCGAACCCCCGTGCGGGCCGTGACGCGCTCGGCGACGCTGCGGAGTCACCGGGGTGGCGCCCCACATGATGAAGCGCAGTGACGACAGGTCGTACTCCTCCAGACGCGGATGGTTGGAGATGGCCATGGCGATGGGCGCCACGGCCATCTCCAGCGTCATCCGATCCGCTTCGATGCTCGCCAATACCTGGTCGAGATCGAAACGACGATGGAGCCGGACGGTGGCCGCGGCCTCGGCGGCGGCGAGCAGATTCAGCAAGCCAAGGATGTGGGAGGGCGGGGTCGCCACCTGGAAGCGGTCGTCGGGGCCGAGGCCGAGTGCGAGCCGCCAGTGTGTCGTCGCCGCGCCCATGGAGCGGTGGGTATGGCGCACCGCCTTCGGCAGACCCGTCGTCCCGGAGCTGAAGACCAGTACTGCTTCGTCATCCTCACTCGCCGGGGTCAGCCTGAGCGCCGATCCATCGCGGACGGCCACCTGCTCCTGGGTGAGCGCATCGTCGACGTCGAGCACCCGATCGGCACCGAGCTCCGCGCGCAGCACATCAGCCGTGCTCGCGTCCGCCACCGCATACGCGGCGAGCGTGATGCGAATGGCATGCGCCACCTCGAGCGATTTGTAGACCGGGTTCAGCAGCACCGCGGCCGCGCCGAGCTTGCTGATGGCATGGACCGCGACGACGAACTCGGGCCGGTTGGCGGTCATCACGACAACCCGCTCGCCGGCAACGACGCCCTGGGCGGCCAGGTGGCAGGCGAAGGAGTTGCTCAGCTGGTCGAGCTGGCGAAATGTGAGACTCTCCTTGCCGACGAGCAGAGCATCGCGGTCCGGGTACTGCTCGGCGGCGGTTTCGAGTCCGCGCGACATCCGCGCCTGGGTCACCGGAAACATTGTTCTCTTAGATGAGATTCACGTCAACACAAACCGCGTGTTATGTTTCCGCCGTGTCCCCAGGGAGCGTCGCCGCGACTGACCCGGAACTGCGGCAAGAGATCATCGACAATGTTCGACGCTTCGTCACCCGCGAGGTGCTGCCGCACGCATCCGAGCTCGAACGCGCCGACGAATTCCCCGCCGAGATCGTCGACGGCATGCGCCAGCTGGGACTGTTCGGTGTCACCATCCCGGAGTCCTACGGCGGGCTCGGACTCGACCTGCTCACGTACATCGGCATCATCGAGGAGTTGGCGGCCGGGTGGATGAGCCTGACCGGCATCGTCAACACCCACACGATGGCGGCGACGCTGCTGATCCACCACGGCACCGAGGTCCAGAAGCAGCGCTGGCTGCCCTCCATGGCGACGGGCGAACGCCGCGGCGCGCTCTCCCTCTCGGAGCCTGATGCGGGCAGCGACACACGCAACATCTCCTGCCGGGCCGAGCTGGACGGCGACGAATACGTGCTGAACGGCACCAAGGCCTGGGTCACGAACGGCGAGCGGGCTGCTGTGGTGGCACTGGCGGCCCGCACCTCCGAGGGCATCAGCGCCTTCTTCGTGGACAAGGAGCCGGGTTCGAGCTTTGAGGGGATCACGGTCAGCCGCCACATCGGCAAGCTCGGCTACAAGGGCGTCGAGACCGTCGAGATGTCCTACGCCGACCACCGCATCCCCTCCGCGAACCTCATCGGCGAAGCCGGTCGCGGGCTCCCCCAGATCCTCAGCGTGCTGGAAATCGGACGCATCAACATCGCCGCCCGCGCGGTGGGAGTCGCGCGCGCCGCCTTTGAGGCAGCGCTCAGCTACGCCCAGGTGCGAACCACGTTCGGCAAGCCGATCGGCGAGCATCAGGCGATCCAGCTCAAGCTGGCCGACATGGCGACCCGGCTGGAGGCAGCCAGGCTGCTGACTCGCAACGCGGCTGAACGAAAGGCCGCCGGCCTGCGCTGCGACGTCGAGGCCGGTATGGCGAAACTCTTCGCCAGCGAGACGGCGCTGGAGCTTGCCACCGAAGCAATGCGCATTCATGGGGGCATGGGCTACACGACCGAGCTTCCGGTGGAGCGCTACTACCGGGACGCACCGCTGATGGTGATCGGTGAAGGGACGAACGAGATCCAGCGGCTCGTCATCGCCCGCGGGCTGCTCGCTCGGGCGAAGTCCCGCTGACGGTTCAGCGACCCGCAGCACGCGCGCGCAAATCCTGCTTGGCCACCTTGCCCGTTGCGTTCAGCGGCAGCACGTCGATGATCTCGACGACGCGCGGGGCCTTGTAGTTCGCCATCTGGTCACGCGCCCACCCGATGATGTCCGCCTCGGTCACGGTGCTGCCGGGCACGGTCACGACGAACGCCATCCCCACCTCGCCGAGCCGCGGATCCGGGATGCCGATCACCGCCGCGTCCCTGACGTCAGGATGACGGCGTAGCGCGTTCTCGATCTCCGCCGGATACGCGTTGAAGCCGCCGACGATGAACATGTCCTTGGTGCGGCCCACGATGCGCAGCAGTCCGTCGGCCTCGGCGATGCCGAGATCTCCGGTCCGCAGCCAGCCGTCGGAAGAGAGCGTCGCGGCCGTCGCCTCGGGATCATCGAGGTAGTGCGACATCACGCTGCCACCGCGGAGCCAGATCTCGCCGGTCTGCCCCGGCGGAAGCGCGTGACCGGCATCGTCCGCAATGCGAATCTCGAAGCTCGGACGCGCGCGGCCCACCGTGGTCGCGATGGTCTCCACGTCGTCAGTGACCGAAGTCCCGCTCGCCGTGCCCGCCTCGGTGAGCCCGTAGCCGGAGACGAGCATGGAGAAGGGCAGCTCCTCGTTGACCCGGCGCACCAGCTTCACCGGGATGTCAGCTGCACCCGTCACGGCCACACGGAGGCTCGAAAGGTCGACCCGGTCGCGGTCCGGATGATCGAGGAGCGATTGGTAGAGCGTCGGCGGACCCGGTAGGACGGTGACGCGCTCCGCGGCGACCCGGGCCAGCACCCGGTCAACGTCGAACACCGGCTCCGGCAGCATGGTGGCACCACTGGCGATGCAGGCGAGGATCCCGGCCTTCAACCCGAACATGTGGAAGTAGGGGTTAACCATCAGGTAGGTGTCGTCGGAATTCAGGCCGGTCATCGCTACCCAATCGGTCGCGACGAGCAGCGTTCGGCCGTGCGTCATCACGACGCCTTTGGGTGTGCCGGTGGTGCCTGAGGTGAACAGGATGTCGGAGGGGTCGTCGGAGGTAACGGCCACCCGGCGGCGATCGACTTCGGCGAGCGCGTCGGCATTCGCCCAGGAAAGGAATTCCTTCCACGAAAGGGTGCCGGCGACGGCATCGCCCCGCGCGAGCACGATGGTCTGCAGGTCGGGAAGCGCGATGCCGGTGTCTCGCAGCATGGCCACGTAGTCGACGCCGAGGAAGTCCGTAACCGTGACCAGCACGCGGGCCCGGCTGCGCTTGAGGATGTCGGCTGCCTCGACCCCTTTGAAGCGGGTGTTGATGGGCACGAGGCTGGCGCCGGACTGAAAGAGCCCGAGGGCGGCGATCACCCATTCCGCGCTGTTGAACGTCCAGATCGCCACCCGATCGCCCGGCTGCACACCGGACTCGACGAGCGCGGCGGCAAAAGATCGCGCTGCCTCGAACAGCTGGGAATGCGACAACCGCAGCTCACCGTCGACGATCGCCAGGCGGTCGCCGAATCGCTGCGCGGCAGCAGCAGACATCGCCGGGATGCTCTCCCAGGTGTCGGTCACAGGTTCATTCATATCGCCGCAGTGAGATCAGCGCCGGCTGTTCAGCGCAGGTCAGGTGCAACGAGGTCAACCGCCCGAGCAGCGTGCTGGCCCACCGAGCGACTGTTGGTGGAACGGATCGACACGTCGTGCCCGACCGCCCGCGCACGCAGCGCCCCGACAGTGCAATTGTCGCGACCCCCAAGGACGGAGAAGGGGTCGTAGCTGAAGTGCTTCATCGCGTTGAGATGGCTGACCCGTTCCACATCGTGGGCCGAGACGCCAACCAGATTTTCGCTCAGCGTCTCCGGGGCGAATGGCCAGGTGGAATCCGAATGCGGGTAGTCGCACTCCCACATGACGTGGTCCATGTTCAGGAATTCACGGCTGGCCATGCCGAACTTGTCGTCGATGAAGCAGGTGAGCACGTGTTCGTTGAACACCTCGCTCGGCAGCCGGTTGCCGAAGTCCTGACCCGTCCAGCTCTTGTGACGGCCGTAGTTGTAATCGACGCGCTCGAGAAGGTAGGGAATCCAACCGATTCCGCCTTCTGAGAGGGCAATGCGAAGGTCAGGGAATTTGCGGAGGACCGGTGACCAGATCAGGTCGGTGGCGGCCTGCACGATGTTGATCGGGGTCAGCGTGATCAGGCAGTCGATGGGCGCGTCCGGCGAGGTGATGACCATCTGCGAGGAGGAGCCGATATGCAGGCACACGACGACACCCTCATCGCTGCAGGCCTGCCAGAAGGGGTCCCAGTGGTCGGTGTGAAAGCTGGGCCAACCCAGCTTTGAGGGGTTTTCCGAGAAGGTGACGGCGTGCGCGCCCATCCGTGCGGTTCGGCGAACCTCGGCTGCCAGCACCTGCGGATCCCAGATCGCCGGCAGCGAGCAGGGGATGAAGCGTCCGGGATGCGTGCCGCACCAATCCTCAATGTGCCAATCGTTGTAGGCCCGCACCATCGCCAGGGCGACGTCCTTGTCCTCGGTGCGGGCGAACAGCTGCCCGCAAAACTGCGGGAACGAGGGGAAACACAGGGAGCCGAGGACGCCGTTGGCATCCATGTCCTTGACGCGCTCGTCGATGTCGTAGCAGCCCGCACGCAGCTCAGCGAAGGATGTCGGCTCCATGCCGTACTCCTCGGCCGGACGGCCCGCGACAGCATTCAGGGCAACGTTGGCGATCTCGGCGCCTTCGTACACCCAGGCGTTGGTGCCGTCGGGCCGGGTCACGAACTTGGGAGCGAGATCCGCGTACTTGGCCGGCAGCCGGCCGTCGAACAGATGCGGTGGCTCCACCACATGGTCGTCGACGCTGACCAGCACCATGTCATTGATATTCATGAACATCTCCGATCGCCAACCGCCGTAACTAACAGTTGTGTCAGCGAAGCTAGCACGTTGCCGCCGTCTCCGACAGTCACACCGGGGCGCAATACGTCGCGGCGCGGTGGGAGTGTTCAATGCCTTAGAGCGCCGTATAACGCAACTGTCAGGCGACAGCCAGTAGAGCACCGAGGAGAGCCATGCCCGACTACCAGTTCGTGACCTATGAGCTGATCGACGACGGACAGATTGCCCGGATCATGTTGAACCGGCCAGAGGCACGCAACGCCCAGAGCCGGGGGCTGCTTGTGGACCTGAACGAGGCATTCCTCGAGGCAGAGGCCGACGACCAGGTGCGCGTCGTCATCCTCGGTGGCACCGGCAAAATGTTCTCCTCCGGGCACGACCTGGGCTCAAAAGCTTCGCTGGAGGAGCGCCTTCCCGGCCCTAACCAGCACCCCACCTTCAAGATCAACGGTGGCACCCGGCTCGGCGCCGAAAACCTGATGCTGCAGGAATGGCACTACTTCTACGACAACACCCGCCGCTGGAGAAACCTGCGCAAGATCACCATCGGCCAGGCCCACGGCGATGTCTACGCCGCCGGTCTCATGCTGCTCTGGGCGTGTGACCTCATCGTCGCCGCCGACACCACCACCTTCGCCGACGTGGTCGGTGCCCGGCTCGGCATGTGCGGCCTCGAGTACTTCGCCCACCCCTGGGAATTCGGCCCCCGCAAAGCCAAAGAACTGCTGCTCACCGGCGACTCCATCGACGCCGACGAAGCGCACCGTCTCGGCATGGTCAGCAAGGTCTTCCCCGCCGACGAACTGGCCGACAGCACGCTGGAATTCGCCCGCCGCATCGCCAAGCTGCCGACCATGCCGGCCCTGCTCATCAAGGAATCGGTCAACCAGTCACAAGACAACATGGGCTTCTACAACGCCCTGAACGCCTGCTTCACCATCCACGAGCTCAACCACTCGCACTGGGCCTGGGTGAACGAAGACCGCTACCCCGCCGGCAAGGAAGACTCCGGCATCCCCAACTGGCGGGAAGCACCTCCGATCGTGCCCGCGGTCAAAGACAAAGTGCGGGCAGACCAGTAGGCGACTGAGACAATGGCGACGGACGCCGCCGACGGCATCGGCGCTGTCGTTCGGCGCGCTCCGTTCTCCGACAATCCCACCGTCGGTCCACGGGGCCAGCGAACGCAGCAGCGCATCCTCGATGCGGCCCTGCATGTGCTGCGCCACGAGGGCTATCACCGCTGCAGCGTCGACCGGATCGCCAAGCGTGCGGGATGTTCCCGGGTGTCGTTCTACCAGTATTTCTCCGGCAAGGAAGACGTCTACTACGACCTGGCCGGGCAAGTCGCACGGCAGGTCCGCGCGTCAGTCGAAGCGCTGGAACTGTTGGAGAGCGGGCCTCCGGGTTGGGCGGCCGCCCGGGCCTGGGTGCAGCGATCAGGTGACATCTTCGAGCGCTACGGAGCCGTCTTTGATGCCTTCGAGGTCGCCGCGGAGCGGGCCGAGTCCGTAGCGGCGATGCGCGGCGCGGCAGAGGCAAACGTGGCTAGCATCCGCGCCAAACTGACGACCGTCCAACTGCCGGGCCGCGAGATGGACGCGGTACTGGACATGCTGCTGGCCGCCATGGTGCGGACCTTCCACCTGGCCGGCGTACTGCGCGCGAGCGCTCCGGCCGCCTACCCGAGAGAGCGGATCGAGGACGCGCTGACCGACGTCTTTCACCGGACGTTTTTCGGGCTGGAGCCTGGGGTCAATGTTCGTCAGCCGGCCTGCGAGCCATCCCCGGTGCTGGAGTTCGACCCCGCTACGAGAAACCTGCTCACGAACGGTGGCTCCGTGCGCAAGCTGAGCGAAGGGGCAAGGCCGGCAGTCGAAAGCCTGCTCGCGGCGGGTCGTGAAGTGTTCGTCAGGCGCGGCTATCACGGTGCGCGGGTGGACGACATCGTGGCCGCCGCCGGGATGTCGCACGGAGCGTTCTACCAATACTTCAAGAACAAGGACGACTTCGCCCACGTCCTGGTCATCGACGCCATGCGTCCGCTGGGGGCTGCACTGGCCGAGATGTCTTCAGCCGGTCCGGACGGCGCCGCCGGGACTGCCGCGCTGCGTCGCTGGCTGCGCCGGTACAACGCCAGTCACGTCAATGAAGCGGCCATCATTCGGGTTTGGGTCGATGCGACGAACCCGGACGCCGCGCTGGTCTCCGACGCGGCCCCCGCCGTCGACTGGGGCCGCCGCCGGATGGCCCGATTCCTGCAGCCGCGCGGCTTCGGCGATATCGACGCGGACGCTCTCGTCATGGTGGGGCTGCTGGATGCGTTCGGCAGCCAGCCCCGACCGGCCACCACCGTCGAGGCCGTCGCCCAGATCATTCAACGCGGCTTGCGGGGCCGGCTCACCCCGGCAGGCTTGGCCCGGCAGGCGTGATCGGCGGCAGGTCGGTCGCTGACAGGATGCCGGGGGCGGCCTGACACACGTAAGGCACGGAATTGACGGGGCGATTCGCGGTGAAGGAAGGCGAAACAGCACCCATCTCGTCCAGCGACACGGGGAACGCGAGCTCGACGTCCATCGGAACGTCTCCGCGCAGGCGCACCCGCCACCCGGTTGGACGCAGATCCCACGCCGGCTCGATGTCTTCGGTGCAGTACCAGTTCACCGAGAACCGGATGCGTTCAACGCCGTCGGCCGAGCCCACGATGCTGGTCCGCTGAGCGGCCACTGACCCGGCCGGTAGCTCACCGGCAGCTAACAACGTCGGCTGCCGGGCGCCCGCCGCCTCACCATGGCTGCTCCACTCATCGATGGTGAGACCCGCCGATTCGCCGAGGGCCCGCAGCGGTGGACCGAACTCCCCCAGCAGATAGGTCGCCCGCATATCGCCCTGAAAGGACGCGAGCGGGCTGCCGAAACCCATCTGTTCAAAGAGCAGGTGAGGCGAATCCCGTCGTGACAGATTCGCGAACTCCTCGATCTGAATGGACTCGACATGACGCGACAGCGAGAGCAGCGCCATCGGCAACGCATCGGTGATGAAGCCGGGGCTGCTTCCCGTCGCGAAGATCGACGACGAGCCACGACGGCACGCCTCGAGGATGCGCGTGCGGTCCGCGGCGGCGAGCTTGCGTCCCGCGTCGAACACTTCGCCGCGCGTGGTGACGACGTTGGTCCCCGACTCGAGCAACGCCACGACGTCATCGATGTCGAACGAGCGGGCCATGTAGAGCACGCAGTCGGCGCCGAGCTCACGGATCATCGCCGGATCCGTGGTGGCCGCCACGCCGGTCGGCTTCTCACCACACAGGGTTCCCGCGTCGACCCCGTCCTTGGCCGGGTCGTAAACGAGCACCCCGACCAGGTCGAGGTCGGGATGGCGGATGACTTCGCGAAGTGCCCTGCTGCCGATGTTGCCGGTCGCCCACTGCGCAACGCGATGGTGCGGGCGGTCCACTAGGCGGGTTCTGCGAGGGTCTTGCGCTCAAGGAATTCGTCCAGAGCGGCGGCGCCCATCTCGCGACCCATACCCGATTGCTTGTAGCCGCCGAAGGGCGAGTCGGGACCGTAGTAAAGGCCGCCGTTGACGCTCATGGTGCCGGTGCGGATGCCCCGGGCGACCTTCAACGCCCGTTCGCGGTCGGCGCCGATGACGCCGCCGGACAAGCCGAAGATGGAATTGTTCGCCACCCGCACGGCATCCTCATCGCCGTCATGCGGCAGCACGACGAGCACCGGGCCGAAGAGCTCCTCCTGGGCGATGGCCGAATTCTCATCCGCCCCGACGACCAGCGTCGGCTCGTAGTAATAGCCCTTCGGCAGGTGTTCGGGGATCCGTCCGCCAATGACGGCCTTCGCCCCGTCCGCCACTGCCCGGTCGACATAGCCGGCGACCTTCTCCTGCTGCCGGCGGTTGATCAGCGGGCCCATCATCATCGCCGGATCCGTCGGGTCACCGTAGGGGATTCCAGCCAGCATCTCCCGGGTCAGATCGACCACGTCGTCATACTTGGCGCGCGGAACGACCAGTCGAGACGTGATCGCACAACCCTGACCGGAGTGGGACGTCGCTGCGTACGCGCACATCATGGCCGCCGTCGCGGCATCACCGTCGTCAAGCAGCACCATCGCTGACTTGCCGCCCAGCTCCAGGAACACCCGCTTGAGGGTGGGAGCTGCCGCCGCCATGATCGCCCGGCCCACCGGGGTCGAACCGGTGAACGAAATGACATCGATATCAGGATTGGTGGTCAGCTCGACACCCACGTCGTTGCTGGCTGACGTCAAGATGTTGACGACGCCGGGTGGGATGTCGGTCGAGTCGACGATCAGCTTGCCCAGGGCCAGCGTCGACCACGGCGTGTCCGGAGCGCCCTTGAGCACCACCGTGCAACCCGCCGCGAGCGCCGGCGCCAGCTTCGCCAGTGCCAGCTGCACCGGGTAGTTGTAGGCCGCGATCGCCGCGACGACCCCGGCGGCTTCCTTCTCCACCCAGCGGTTGCTCATGAAGCCGAATCCCTCGCGCTCCCCCAGCTGCTCGGTGAAGTCGTAGGAATCCAACAGATCGCCGTACCAACCGACGATCCCGATCGGCAGCTCCAGCTGCGGACCAGCGGTGATCGCCACCGGTGCCCCCACCTCATGCACCAGGATCGGCCGCAGCAGCTCCACATTGTCCAGCAAAGCCTGATGCAACTGCGCCAGGCAACGGCGCCGCAGGGCCACGTCACGCGACCACTCCGACGTGTCAAAGGCCCGGCGGGCAGCCGCGATCGCGCGCCGCGCGTCACCGAGACTGGCGTCCGCTGCGGTGCCCAACACCTCCTCGGTGGAGGGCGAGATGTTCTGGTACGTCGCCCCGTTCTCCGCGGCGACCAGCTCGCCATCGATCAGCAGACGATCCTCATGCCACAGCGTCATTGCCATTCACCTGACTTCCTTTGCGACGTACCTACGTTCAAGCTGAATTGTCTGACCTTTCGGCCCCCGCGACAAGATCCCCACGCTTCCCGGGTGCGCGACGTGACGCACCCTATTTCATCGGCGCCAGTCATCGGCGCTGCGGTCCCAGCAGCTCATCAGTGTGCTCGTGCAGCCGCGGCGGCGGCCGGTAGCGGCCCCGCGCGCCGTCGAACCTGATGGGGCTTCCCAGCAATTGCAGTGGACCGCTACCGCCCTCGACTGAGACCACCATTTCTCGGGCGCGCAGAAATTCCCCATCCAGCACCTGAGCAAGATTCGTGACTGCGCCGGCCGGAATCCCGAGTGGTCGCAGTCGCTGCTCCCACTCCGCCGCCGACGCCGCTTTGAAGACCTGAGACAGCTCTTCGAGCAGGCTCGCCCGGTGAGCGGACCGGGCATTCATCGTGGCGTAGCGGGGATCAGTCGCCCACTGCGGGCGATCGATCTCAGTGCACAGCCGGCGCCAGAAGTCATCGTGGGTGACAAAGAGCGCCAGGTAGCCGGATGCGGTCTCAAACAGCTGCGCCGGCACGTAGAAACTGTGCGCACCAGCCGGCTGCCGGGCGGGAATCGCACCACCGTTGAGGTAGGCCGCCGCCTTGTAATTCAACTGGGACATCATGACGTCGAAGAGCGAGACATCCACTTGACCGCCGGTGCCCTCGTGCACCTTGGCCAGCAGTCCCAGCGCTGCCATGATCGCGGAGGAGTTGTCGACGATCGAGTAGCCGGCCAGCGTCGGAGCCTCCCCCGGTTCGCCGCACATGTCGGCGATACCGGTGTCGGCCTGGATGACGTAGTCGAAGGCGGGCCACTCGGCGGCCTCGCCTTCAAGGCCGTAGCCCGTCACTGCGACGCAGACGATCTTGGGGTTGAACGTGCGCAGCGAGGCGTAGTCCAGGCCCAGCTTTCTGATTGCCGAGGGTCGCAGGTTCACGATCAGGGCGTCGGCCGTCCGGGCGAGCTCGCCGAGCTGGCGCTGGCCTTCCTCGGCTGCCAGATCGATGTGGACGCTGCGCTTATTGCGGTTGATGCTGGCGAAATAGACGTTGTGGCCATCAACGATCTGCGAGCCGACGTGACGCGACAGGTCACCCACCGCCGATTCGATCTTGATGACGTCAGCACCCATGTCGGCAAGAAGCATTCCGGCGAACGGACCCGCCAGGATGTGGCCCACTTCGAGCACCCGCAGGCCCGACAGTGGGCCCGCACGGTCCACCGCCGTCGCCGGGTCGTCACCCGTTCGGCCGGGCAAGCTTCAGAGCTCGGAACAGAGCGTGGCGAGGAACTGCTCGGTGCGTATCCGCGACTCGACGCGGGACTCACGATCGGAGCCGAACGGCAGGACCCGGGCAGCGAAGTCCGTCACCCCGGCGTCGCGGAAGCTCAGCAGCCGCTGGCGGACCGCCGACTCATCCCCCGCCGCGCACATGTCGCCCACGTCTTGGGCATCGCCGCGCTCGAGCAGCCGCTGGTAGTTGGGTGAATATTCGGCGTGGCCGAGCGCCTTGTTCGCCCAGGACCGGACGGCGCTCACCTCGTCGTTTCGGCAGAGGGTCACCGGGACACCGGCGATCACCCGCGGCTCCGGCCGGCCGGCGGCTTCCGCCGCCTTACTGATGGTCGGCGCGATGTGCTCGCCGATCGCCCGCTCGTCCGCCATCCACAGGATGGTTCCCGAAGCCCGTTCGCCGGCAAGTTTGAGCATCACGGGACCGAGGGCGGCGATGAGGATCGGGGTGGGGACGATGTCGGTGATGTCGAGCGGGTTGTGCACCTGAAAGGTGTCGTTCTCGACGTCCACGGGACCCGGGCCAGCCAACGCCACTGACAGGACGTCCACGTAGTCACGCATCAGGCCAGCCGGCCGGTCGTAGGGCAGGCCGAACATGTCCTGGACGACCCAGTGGTGCGAGGGCCCGAGACCGAGCGTCAATCGTCCTTCACAGACCGCCTGCGTCGACAGCACTTGCTGGGCCATGGCGACCGGATGGCGGCTCTGGATCGGCAGCACAGCCGTGCCGAGCTCGATCCTTGCCGTGGCCTGGCCCATCAGGGTCAGCGCGGTGAGCGCATCGAACTCGTTCGGGATCTGGGGCACCCACACCGAGGCAAAACCGGCGGACTCGGTCGCCTGGGCATCAGAGATGAGGCGGCCGACCTTTTCCCGGTAGCGCCCTCGCTCGGGGCCGATCTGCAGACCGATCCGCACGTTTCTCTCTCCCGCCGCCTGGTGGGCCGACTGTATCGACGTTGGACCCTTTCGGCAATCTCATTCTCTTGTATGAGAGTCACCATTCCTCTGCCCAAAGAGAGCCCTTGCTTGCAGCAGGAGACGGCTGGAGTCTGCTTGGCTGGTCAGATGACGCGCCTGCTCTATCGACTCGGCTCATGGAGCATCCGTCGCCGCAAGACGGTGATCGTGGGCTGGCTACTCATCATCGTCACCCTCGGAGTGCTGGCCAGCGCCTTCTCGGGCCCGACGTCGACGGCGTTCACGATTCCGGGCACCGAGTCACAGCGGGCCCTGGATGTGCTCGCCAAGGAGTTCCCCGGCACCGGCGGAGCGACCGCCCGCATCGTCGTGGCGGCCCCCGAAGGTCACAAGCTGACCGAACCCCAGTACGAGCAAGCCGGGGCGGAGGCGCTGGCGCGCATCGCCAAGGCACCGCAGGTCAAGTCCGTCACGCCGCTGGACCAGGCAACGCTGAGCAAAGACGGCCGGATCGCCTTCGTCACCGTGCAGTACGCCGTCCCGATCGACAAGATCACCCAACATTCCAAAGATGCCCTTCAGGAGGCGGCCGCACCCGCCCGCGAGGCCGGCCTGGAGGTGGAGTACTCAGGCGGGGTCATTTCCACCACGACCAATGAGGGCAACAACGACCTCTACGGCGTGATCATTGCTTTCATCGTCCTGGCCATCACGTTCGGCTCGCTGGCGTCGGCCGGGATGCCTCTGCTCACCGGCATTCTCGGAGTGGCCGTCGGCCTGCTGAGCATCAGTGCGCTCTCGGGAGTCGTCTCGCTCAGCGCCACCGCCCCGACGCTGGCCCTGATGCTCGGCCTTGCCGTCGGCATCGATTACACCCTCTTCATCCTGTCGCGCCACCGCCAGCAACTGCGGGCCGGCATGGACATCGAGACCTCGATCAAGCGAGCTACCGCCACCGCCGGCGGAGCTGTCGTCTTCGCCGGTTTGACGGTCGTCATCGCACTCTCCGCGCTATCGGTCGTCGGCATTCCGTTTCTGACCGTCATGGGCCTGGCAGCCGCCGGCACCGTCATCGCGGCGGTGGTTCTCGCGCTGACCTTCCTGCCTGCCTTGCTTGCCGTCCTCGGTCCGCGCATCGACAAGGGCCGGATCGGATTCCTGGCCCGCCGGCAGGAGCGGATGCGCGGCAAGCCAGATGGCGGCGAGCGATGGTCCAAGCTCGTCACCGCGAAACCGTGGCTCACGCTGATCCTCGTCGTTGTCGGCGTGGCGATCGTCGCCTGGCCCGCGCTCAGCCTCAGGTTGGGCCTTCCCGACGACAGCAGCAAGCCCAAGTCAACGACCGAGCGGCGGGCGTATGACCTGCTCAGTAAGGGGTTCGGACCCGGCTTCAACGGACCGCTCACGCTCGTGGTTTACGCCCCGGGTCACACCGACACGGGCAAGCTGGTCACCGGCGTGCTGCCCCAGATTCAGAAACTGCCTGACGTCGCCGCGGTGACGCTGCCTGTCGCCAACGCCAAAGGTGACGTAGCCATCGTGTCCGTGATCCCTCGGTCATCGCCCAGCTCGCAACAGACCAACGACCTCGTCGCCGGACTTCGCCACTCGGCCGCCCAGGTACGGCAGCAGACCGGCATCAACGCGTACATCACCGGTACGACCGCGTCCAACATCGACGTCACCAGCAAGCTCAGTTCGGCGTTGCCGATATTTCTGGCCATCATCGTCGGGCTGGCTCTGCTCCTGCTGCTGCTGGTCTTTCGCTCGCTGCTGGTACCGATCAAAGCGGTGGTCGGCTTCCTGCTGTCGATCGCCGCCTCGTTCGGTGCCACTGTGTGGATCTTTCAACAAGGCCATCTCGGCGGCCTGTTCAAGGTCGAGACTCCGGGCCCCATCGTCAGCTTCTTACCAGTGCTGGTCGTCGCGATCCTTTTCGGGCTCGCGATGGACTACGAGGTCTTCCTCGGTCTCCCGGGTACGTGAGGACTACGTCCATCACAAGGATGCGTCGGCCGCCATCCGCAGCGGAATGAGCAACAGCGCCCGGGTCGTCACGGCCGCCGCTTTGATCATGTTCTCGGTCTTCGGATCGTTCATCTTCGGCGACAACGCCGTGATCAAGTCCCTCGGTCTGGCGCTCGCCTTCGGCGTGCTCGTGGATGCCTTCGTGGTGCGGATGACCTTCGTTCCGGCCGTGCTGGCATTGCTGGGCGACTCTGCTTGGAAGCTGCCCAAATGGCTCGACCGCACGCTTCCAGACCTTGACCTCGAAGGGTCAAAGCTGGAGGCGGTCGATGCTGATCCTGAGGTGGATCAGGTCGGCTCCGGCGTGCGATAGCCATCGCGGGTGACCAGGCGTACCGGGTCTCGCCCGTCCCAATCGGCACAGGTCTGCGCGATCGTCGCCAACCGGGCCAAGAGCCGCGGCGCCTCTTCGACGACCTCGGTGTAGAAGCCGAAATCGTCGATGGTGTCGAAGTAGCCGACGCGCTGCCCGGTGGCGCCGATTTCGCTGGCGAGTGCATAGCCCAGCTGCTCGTAGTGCCGCTGCTTGCCGTCGTAGTCCGGGGTGACCGTGCACAACTGGTGAAAGCCCGCCTCGTGCTTGGCGAAGACCTCGGTGTAGACGCTGGGCCGATCGCAATGCTGCTTGATCAGCTCGATCTGCACGGGCCCAGCTTGAGCCACGGCTACCTGAATCTCGATGGCCGTCAGCGCGCCGCGATAGGTGCACGGTGCTTCCATCGACGGCATGACGTGAAAGGGCCCCACCCCGTGGACGAGCGCCCACCGCCGGGCCGCCGGCACCAGGTCGTCGACCACGAAACCGAGCTGGAACAGCCGGAAGTCGCCCTCGGGCCAGGGCTGCTGAAACAGGCTTGGCTTGATCGGCTGGATCGCTGTCATCGGAAATCTTCCCTGGGTGCGGGTTCGTTGGCTGAGGGACGGTGCGGGCCATTCAACGCGCGGGCCGGATCAACACCTCCTGCATGACAGAGGCGACCAGCTGACCGTCCACGTCATGTATCGCGCCGCGGACCAGGCCACGGTCACCGGAAATGGCCTGCAGCTGCTGGGTGTGGAGGTGCCAGCGATCAAGCTGGACGGGGCGATGAAACCAAAGGGCGTGATCCAGGCTGAAGCCGGTGAAGGATTTCAGCGAAGCCCGATCCGGGTGGGCCCGCAGCATCATGTCCATCAACAGGTAGTCGCTGGCGTAGGCCAGCAGGGCGGCGTGCAGCCCGGGGTCGCTGCCGACACCGCGCGGCAGCCGCATCCAATGCGAACGCGGACCCTGGGCTGACGGGCCACCCATGAAGTTCGGCGGTTCACCGATGCGCAGCTCCAGCGGCGGCGGCTGCTCGACCCAGCTGCGACCGAAGGCACGCAGCTCCGCGGGCATGTCACGGACCCAGTCCTGCAGCAGCGGCAGCTCCTCCGGCGCCGGCACCGACGGGGCGGGATCCGCGAGTTCGACGCCGCCGGACCCCGCGTGAAAGGAAGCCATCGCCGTGAGCAGCGTCTTTTCGCCCTGCCGAACGGTCACCCCACGGGTGGAGATCGATCGGCCATCGCGCACCCGCTCCACCACCAGCTCCACAGGCGCCCCCGGAGTGCCGGCCTCGACGAAATAGGCGTGCAGGGAATGGGGGCTCTTGCGCGTGACGGTGGCGTTCGCGGCGACCAGCGCCTGCGCGACCACCTGACCGCCGAACACCCGATCGAACTGGGCGGGCTCCCCGACCACGCGGAACCGGTCGTCGCCGAGCGCGTCGAGCTCGAGAGCTCGCAGGAGTCCTTCCAGCGCGGCGTGAATCGCGCGCTCCAGCGATGCGTCAATTCCAGCCGTGCCGGAGACGTCAGGAGTCACGGGACGTTGTCTAGCACCTCCCGTGACACCCCGGCCCGCCGCGTTGCCGTATGAATCTCGTGGCGAAACGAATTCAGGCGCGCTCGCGCATCGAGTGCCGCTGGGTGACAAAGAGGTGGTTCACATCCTGAGCGATGAAAAGATCCTCATTACGGGTCCTGCCGGCCGGATCGCGTACGGGCTCGCCCGGTCACTCGCGGCCGACAACGAGGTCTGGGGAATCGCCCGGTTCACCGATCCGCAGACGCGTAGCAAGGTCGACGCACTCGGGGTGACGACCCGCCCGCTCGACATAGCCGGCGGCCGGTTTGACGACCTGCCCAGCGACTTCACGTACCTGCTGCACATCGCGGCCGACTTCAGCGAGAGCGACTACGAGCAGGCGCTGCGTGTCAACGCGGAGGGCACCGGATTCGTCTTGGAGCACTGCCGTAAGGCGAAGGCCGCGCTGGTGATGTCCACCCTCAGCGTCTACCGACCGCAGCCGGATCCTTGGCACGCTTTCCGCGAGGACGATCCGCTGGGCGATGCGATGGTGCCGCCCACCGCCACCTATTCGGTGTCGAAGATCGCCGAGGAAGGGGTGGCGCGTTACTGCGCCCGTTCGTTCGGTCTGCCCGTCACGATCGCGCGGATGGGTGCCGCCTACAGCGACCAGGGCGGGCTGCCGGCCTGGCACCTGGACGCCGTCGCCGCCGGGCAGCCGGTCGTGACGCGGGGGAATCCGATGCCCTACAGCCCCATCCATGACGACGACATCGTCAGCCAGCTCGAACCCTTGCTGGCGGCCGCGACCGTCCCGGCGACGATCGTGAACTGGTGCGGCGACGAGCCGGTCAGCGTGCAGGAGTACTGCGCTTACTTCGGCGAGTTGTTGGGCGTCGAACCGACCGTGGAGGTGCAGGAGATTCCCGGCGCCTCCCGGGGTTCGGTGGGTGACGCCGCGTTGCGCAAGTCGGTCACCGGGCCTGGTCGGGTCGGTTGGAAGCAGGGCTTCCGCCGGATGGTCGAGGACGGCTATCCCGGCCGGATCCTGACCCAGGAACGCCCGTGAGCGGCCGCTACCCGAGTGGTGAAGCGCTGCTGGCCGACGCGATGGGCACCACGGGGCTGACGGACTTCGGGCCCGGCGACTTTCGCGAAGGTCTCGAGGTGCTGCTTGAAAGCCTGGAACGCGACGCCGACCTCAGCCCGACGACGGACGAGACGGTGGTCGGCGGCCTGCGCCGGCGTCTGGTGAACCGGTTGGAGGTGGAGGAGTGGCTGCGCCTGCATCCCGAGATCGGGCAGCTCCCGGTCCGGGGCCCCATCGATGTCATGGGGCTGCCCCGCACCGGCACGACGGCTGTGGGAAACATGCTCTCGCGCGACCCGCAGTTTCGGGCCTTGCGCGGGTGGGAGCAATCTCAGCCGTGCCCGCCGCCACAGCTGGAGATCGAGGCGACGGATCCACGCCGCTTGCAGGCGATCCGCGAGGACGAGCTGCTGCCGCCCGAGCTGAAGGCGATGCACATCTACGACGTTGACGCGACGTTGGAGGACTCCGAAATCCTCGGTATGGCGTTCCACGGCCAGCAGTTCACGCTGCCGGTGTATGGCTACCAAGCCTGGTGGCGCCAAGCTGACCTGACAGCCACGTACGCCTATCACCGCCAGGTGATCCAGCTGCTGCAATCACAGCGGCCGCCGAATCTGTGGTTGTTCAAGGCGCCGCATCACAAGTTCCATCTGGAAGCCATCGTCGCGGCTTATCCCGACGTGCGCTTCGTCATGACCCATCGCGACCCGGTCAAGGTGGTGCCCTCGTACTCCAGCATCGTGTCCAGCATCTTTCCGGCGGCGAACGGGAAACGCGACCTGCATCGGGTCGGCCGCGAGGTCAGCGAACATCTGCGTGTCGGCATGGAGAACGCCATCGCGGCCCGCGGGCGCATCGGCGAGGAGCGATTCCTCGACGTGCATCACCGCGCCCTCATCGCCGATCCGATGGGCACCATGCGCCGGGTCTATGAGTTCCTCGACCTCGAGCTGACGCCCACCATGGCGGAGTCGCTCACCGACTGGCAGCGGGCCAACCGCAGCGGCGCCCACGGCACGCACGCTACACCCCCGAGCAGTTCGGCCTGAGCAAGGCGCAGCTACGTTCGGACTACGACTTCTACGTCAGACATTTCGACGTCACCGTCGAAGACTGACCCAGCTCTGATCGCTTGACCACGAGGAGAAAACGACTGATGAGTGACGCCAGGCGGGGCAGCGCTGCCGAGCTGGGCAGACCAGATGAAGGCGCTCGAGCGGGTCGGCGACAACCTGATCGCCACCTGGCGTCCGGAAGGAGCCACCGAGGCCGAACGTCAGGACATGAACAAGCTCGCGCTGTCGATCCTGTCCTGCGGGTACCTGTGCCGCGTCTACACCGACGCCCACCGGCCCGGTCTTCATGCCGCTGTGGAACTACGCCTTCAACCAGGGCGGGCCCGACCCGGACTACGTCTACTCGACGACCGAGATCGATCCGCGGCGGCGTCTACCGGATCTCCGGCTTCCGCGGCACCACGCGCTTCGTCGAGATCACCGAACAGACTCTTCGACATGATGAGCCCGACGGACGTGGACCATTCCGGGCCCGCGCCGGCGACGCACGATCTCGATGATCTCGACCTCGGTGAGGACGGGTACTTCAGCGTGGTGCTGAGCGCCGAGCGCCCGGCCGGGCATACGCGGCGACTGGTGGCAGCTCGATCCCCGGACGCAGCCGGCTGCTGATGCGCAAGTGCTCCTGTGACTGGAGGAACGAGATCGACGCCCGGGTCGCCATCCATCGCCTGGACGACGGCGGCGCCGACATGACGCCCGAGGAGATCGCCCGCCGCTTCTCGGATCTGCCCGCCTGGATCGAAGGAATGATCGGCTTCGACATGAAGCTGGTGCGGTACTACCGCGAGCACCACGGCGTCAATACGTTCCTGCGCTCGTCGAAGATCGACTCGATGGGCGGCCTGCCCAAGCAGGCCTACTACGACGGCATCCACGAGATCGACGACGACGAGGCGCTGATCCTGGAGACCCCGTTGCCGCAGACAGGTCCGGTACTGGCAGGCCCTCGTCGGCGACGACCGCTTCTGCACCGTCGACTGGGTCAACCGGCAGTCGAGCCTGAACGACGCCCAGGCCCACATCGACAGCGACGGCAAGTTCCGGGCCGTCATCTCACGGTTGGACCCCGGCGTGCCGAACTGGCTCGACAAGGCCGACTACCCGTGGGGAATCATCCAGATGCGGTGGAACCTCGCCAGCGAATACCCGGACCCGACGATCAAAAAGGTGCCCTTCGCCGAGATCCGCAAGCACCTGCCCGCGGATACGCCCGTCGTCACTCCGACACAACGTCATGAGCAGCTCCAGCTACGCCGCGAAGCCGCCCAGCTTCGACGTATCTGGTGACGGAGAACCCCATGCCGGACGGCGAAAATCTGGAGGCAGCCCGAGCGATGCGGCGGGCCGTACTGGGCGATGCGTACGTCGATAGCTCGGCCACCGAGGCCGAACCGTCAGCGGCCGAGTTTCAGGACTACATCACGTCGATGGCGTGGGGGGTCTGGGCCCGCGGTGGACCGCTCTCCCAACGCGATCGCAGCCTGCTCGTGATGGCGATGACGGCCGCGCTGGGTCGGATGGAGGAATTCAGCCTGCACGCCAGCAGCGCCCCGCAGACCGGCGTCACCGATGAGGAACTGGATGAGCTGCTTTTTCAGATCGCGGCGTATTGCGGCGCGCCCGCCGGCGTCGCCGCACGACGCAGCCTGAAGGCGGTTCGGGCAGCTCGACAGGTGCAGGAGTGAGCAAGCTCGAGGTCGGGTTCATCGGCCTCGGCAACATGGGCAGCGCGCTGGCGGGCAACCTCGTAGCAGCCGGCTATCCGGTGCTGGCCCACGATGTCGCGGGGCCTGCGCGCAGTCCAGCGGGCGCCGTCTTCCTTCCTTCCGTCGGGGAGGTAGCGCGGCCGAGCCGACGTCGTGGTCTTCAGCCTTCCGGACGGCCGGATCAGCGAGGCAGTGGCGCGCGAAATGTTAGCCGCCGCGCCATCTGACCACCACTCACGTCGTCGACACCTCGACGGTCGGGGTCAGCGCGGCCCGGGCCATCGCCGACCTGCTGGCGGAGCGAGGGCGTGTCCTATGTCGATGCGCCGGTGTCAGGGGGGTGCGGCGGGGGCCAGGGCAAGGACCCTGGCGGTGATGTACGCCGGCGCCGATGCCGCCTGTGAGCATGTGTACCCGGTGCTTGGCGGGCCTGAGTGACCGGCTCTACCGGGTGAGCGACCAGCCGGGCGCGGCGCAGGCCTTGAAGCTCGCGAACAACTTCTTGTCGGCGACGGCGCTCGCGGCCACCAGCGAGGCCGTCGCGTTCGGCCAGTCCGCCGGGCTGCGACATGGCGGTCATGCTCGACGTGCTCAACAACTCGAGCGGCCGCAACACCGCGACCAGTGACAAGTTCCCGAACCACGTCGTCAACGGCCGTTTCGCTTCCGGTTTCGCCAATGCGCTGATGTCCAAGGACGTGCGGCTCTACCTGACGGCGGTCCAGGAAGCCGGGCTCACCTCAGACATCGGCGGGGTCACCGCAGACGTCTGGGATCGCTTCGCCGAAGCCGAGCCGGGCGCCGACTTCACGCGCATCTTCCCGTTCGTCCGCGATCACTAATTTTGACGTCAGTTTCAACGACGCCTAGCATCCCGTTATGCGGATGGAAGACATGATCTTGGTCAGCATCGACGACCACATGATCGAACCGCCGGACATGTATCGCAATCACGTGCCGGCCAAGTGGCTCGACGACGTCCCGAAGGTGGTGCGAAACGGCCAGGGCGTGGACGAGTGGGTCTTCCAGGGCGAGGCGACCTCGACCCCCTTCGGCATGGCGGCGACCGTCGGCTGGCCCCGTGAGGAGTGGGGCTTCAACCCCGGAGCGTTCTCCGAGCTGCGCCCGGGCTGTTTCGACGTGCACGAGCGCGTCCGCGACATGAATGCCAACGGCGTGCTGGCCTCGATGAACTTCCCGACGATGGCGGGCTTCAATGCGCGGACGTTCACCGAGTCGCGCGACAAGGAGATCGCGCTGGTGATGCTGCGGGGCTACAACGACTGGGCGATCGACGAATGGTGCGGCGCGTATCCAGGACGCTTCATCCCGCTGGCGATCGTCCCGATGTGGGACATCGACCTGGCGGTCGAAGAGGTCAAGCGGGTCGCCGCGAAGGGCTGCCGATCGATCAGCTTCCTGGAAACGCCGCACGTGCAGGGATTCCCGAGCTTCCTGTCCGGCTACTGGGATCCCATGTTCAAGGCCCTGTGCGACGAGAACATGGTGCTGTCGCTGCACATCGGCGCCGGGTTCGACGTCATCCAGCAGCCGGCCGAGGCCCCGGTCGATCACCTGATGGTGCTCGCCTGCCAGATCAGTGCCATCACCGCGCAAGACCTGCTCTTCGGCCCCACGCTGCGCCGGTTCCCTGACCTGAAGGTCGCCCTGTCCGAGGGCGGGATCGGCTGGATCCCGTTCTACTTCGACCGCATCGACCGCCACTTCACCAATCAGGCCTGGCTGCACGACGGCGGCGACTTCGGCGGCAAGACTCCCCTCGGAGGTCTTCCGGGAGCACATCCTGGCCTGCTTCATCACCGACCCTTCCGGGTTGCTGCTGCGCGATCGGATCGGGCTCGACAACATCGCCTGGGAGTGCGACTACCCGCACACCGACACGACCTGGCCGGAGTCGCCGGAGTACTCCTGGAAGGAGTTCCAGGACGTCGGGCTGCTCCGAGAGCGAGATCAACAAGATCACGTGGGAGAACGCGAGCCAGTTTCTACGACTGGGACCCGTTCAAGCACACGCCCAAGGAGCAGGCGACCGTCGGGGCGCTGCGGGCGCTGGCCAAGGACGTCGACACCACCCGGATGTCGCGCGAGGAGTGGCGCAAGCGCAACGAGGCGGCCGGGATCGGCGGCCTCTAGCGGGTCTGGCTGGGGCTAGCGGGTCCGGCTGGGTCCGCTAGTTCTGGCCCCGCAACTCTCGCAGGCTTTCCACGACACTTTCCAGCGGAGTGCCGGTGGGGTAGACGCCGCACACCCCAGCGGCCTCCAACCGTTCAACATCACGCTTGGGGATGGTTCCCCCGACGACGACCGCGACGTCATGGGCACCCGGCGGCACGTAAGGCATCAACGGTCTTTCTGGGTGAGCGCTAGGTGGGCGCCGCTGAGGATGCTGAGGCCCACGATGTCGACGTCTTCCTGAACGGCGATGGCGGCAATGACCTCCGGACGCTGCCGGATCCCCAGGTAGATGACTTCGAACCCGGCGTCACGCAGGGCCCTGGCGATGAGCTTCGCCCCGCGGTCGTGGCCGTCCAGCCCGGGCTTGGCGACGAGGACCCGAGTAGGCATCAGAACACCCGGGGCTGCTGGAATTCGCCCCACTGGTTCTTGAGCACCTTGACCATTTCGCCCACCGTGCAATAAGCCTTCGCGCAGTCCACCAGGCGCGGCATCAGGTTCTCCTCCTCGCCGGCAGCCGCGTGTTCGAGGGCAGCCAAGGTGGCCTGCACATCAGCCGCTGACCGGGTCCGTTTGACCTCAGCGAGGCGCTCGAGCTGACGCATCCGGCCTTTCTCGTCCATCTCGTAGCCCTCGACTTCAGGGGCCTCCGCGTCGGAGGTGAACGTGTTGACCCCGACGATCTTCCGCTCACCGGACGTCAAGACCTGCTGCACCCGATACGCCTCGTCGGCGATCAGCCGGTGCAGGTAGCCCTCCTCGACCGCCTCGACCATCCCCCCGTGCTGCTCGAGGTCGTCCATGATGGCGACGACGCGGGCCTCCATGGCGTCGGTCAAAGCTTCGACGTAGTAGGACCCGCCGAGCGGATCGGCCACCCGCGTCACCCCGGTCTCGTAGGCGAGCACTTGCTGGGTACGCAACGCCAGGGTGGCGGAATCTTCACTGGGCAACGCGAACGGCTCATCCCACGCCGCGGTGAACATCGACTGCACTCCCCCGAGCACCGAAGCCAGCGCCTCGTAGGCCACCCGGACGATGTTGTTCTGGGCCTGCGGCGCATATAGCGACGCGCCGCCGGCGACGCAGCCGACCCGAAACATGCAGGAGCGGTCGTCCTTCGCGCCGTAACGCTCGCGGACGATGTGCGCCCAGCGCCGGCGCCCGGCCCGGTATTTGGCGATCTCCTCAAAGAAATCACCGTGGGTATAGAAGAAGAACGACACCTGTGGGGCGAATTCATCGATGGTCATCCGACCGCGCCGGATCACCTCGTCGCAGTAGGTGATCCCGTCCATGAGGGTGAACGCCATCTCCTGAGCAGCGTTAGCGCCGGCGTCGCGAAAATGGGCCCCCGCCACCGAGATCGCGTTGAAACGCGGCACCTCCTGCGCGCAGAACTCGATGGTGTCGGCGATGAGCCGCAGCGACGGCCGCGGCGGCCAGATCCAGGTGCCCCGGCTGACGTATTCCTTGAGGATGTCGTTCTGGATGGTGCCGCGCAGCTTGGACCGGTCGACGCCCTGCTTCTCCCCCACCGCGACGTAGAAGGCGAGCAGGATCGCGGCAGTGCCGTTGATGGTGAAGCTGGTGCTTACCGAATCGAGCGGGATCTGGTCGAAGAGGATCTCCGCGTCCGCGAGCGTGTCCAGCGCGACACCTACCCGGCCGACCTCCTCTTCCACCTCAGGATCGTCAGAGTCATACCCGCATTGGGTCGGAAGATCGAGGGCGACGGACAGGCCGGTGCCACCCTGCGCCAGCAGATACCGGTAGCGCGCGTTCGACTCCTCTGCCGTGCCGAAGCCGGAATACTGACGAAGCGTCCAGACGCGACCGCGATAACCGTTGGGGAAATTGCCGCGGGTGAAGGGAAACTCCCCGGGCGGCGGCAGTTCCTCGGGGGCGGGAGATCCGCCGGGCCATAGCTGGCCGCGATGGGAATGCCCGACTCGCTGAACACCTCCTGGTCCATTCCACGAGTATGCGGCAAACTTCCTCTCTCAGGAAGGGAACATCTCACGACCAAGCTGGAGATCGTCGTCTCACTCTAGGGAGAGCGGTATTCTGCCAACCGTGAAGGGTGTACGAGTCAGCATCGAAGAGACCGGCGTTGCCGTGGTCACCGTGGACCGTCCGGAAGTACGCAACGCGATCGGCTTCGGGACGGTGGCCGAGCTGGATGCAGCCCTCGACCAGGTGCTGGCCTCGGACGCGACGGTCCTCGTGCTGCGCGGCGCCGGCGACCGAGCGTTCGTCTCCGGGGGCGACCTCAAAGAGCTCAGCGCGGTCCGCACCCACGATGACGCGGTGGCCATGGCACGCCGCGTCCGCCGGATGCTCGACCGGGTGGCGGCCTTTCCGCTTCCTGTGATCGCTGCCCTGAACGGTCACGCCCTCGGTGGTGGAGCCGAAGTCGCCATCGCCGCCGACATTCGCATTGCCGCGGACGACGTCAAGATCGGCTTCAACCAGGTCGCCTTGGGCATCATGCCGGCCTGGGGCGGCGCGGAACGGCTCACCATCACGGTCGGCCGCGGACGTGCTCTGCTAGCCATCGCCACCGGCGAGATCTACGACGCGCAGGCCGCCAGCCAGTGGGGACTCGTTGACCTCGTGGTGCCGCGCGCTGACTTCGAAGCCGAGTGGCACGCGCTCGCTGGGCGGCTGGCTGCAACTGCCCCCGGCACCACCCGCGCCGTCAAAGCGGTCGTCGCTGCCGCCGCCCCCATGACCCACCCTGACCTCGAGGAGGCGGCGGCGAACGAGTTTGCCCGCCTCTGGGTCGCGGAGGCGCACTGGGAAGCCGTGGACGCCATGCAACAGCGGCGATCCCGCTAACCGGCAGCACTCCTCGAGGTCGCTGCAGCCTGAGGCAAGCGATAAGTGTCCTCGTCGAGCGGGACCATCAGACCTGAAAGCAAACGATTGCTTGCATCCAGAAGCAAGCAATCGTTTGCTTCGACTAAAGAGGGTCAGCTTCGGCCGAGACGCATACTGCTTGCGCGTCAAGATTGCAGTGCGTCCAGCGGGGCTTGCGGGTCATGGTCCACCTCTGGCAGCAGCCGGCCGGTGATCGCCTCGGGCCGGTAGTCGTCCGGAAGCGGCGGGAAGGCCGGATCACGGCCGGCGACGAAACTGTCCAGGCCTTCACGGAAATCGCTGCCTTGAACGGCGGCCGTCATGGCACGGTAGGCCGAGGTCAGCGCGGTGTCGAAGTCGGATTGGGCGTCGGCGTGAAGCTGGTGACGCAGCATGGCAAGCGACGTCGGCGCGCAGTGGGCAGCCATGTCGCGGGCGTACTCGAGAGCTGACGCGAGCAGCTGATCGCCGGCCACGACCCGGTTGACCAGGCCCATGGCGAGCGCCTCCTCGGCGCCGATGACGCGGGCGGACAGCAGCAGGTCGGCAGCTCGTCCACCTCCGACAATGCGCGGCAGCAACCAGGTGACGCCGTACTCGCCGGCCAGGCCGCGCCGGGCGAAAGCCGTGGTGAACCGGGCCTTGTCGGACGCGAAGCGCACGTCGCAGATCAGCGCGAGCACCAGGCCGATCCCAGCACAGGAGCCGTTCACAGCGGCGATCATGGGCTTGCGAATCTGCCAGGCGTGAGCCGGTGGGCGGCGCCCCGTGAGGTCGAGTGGGCTGCCGGCAATGGTGTCGAGGCGCCCGGTGTCGACACCTGGGCAGAAAGTCTTACCCGACCCGGTGACCACGACAACGCGCACGGTTGGATCGCGATCGGCAAGCTCCAGCACCTCAAAGAACCGCGCTTCCAGCTCCGGGGTCCAGCCGTTGCGGCGATCCGGGCGGTTCAATGTCACGAGCGCTACCCCGTCATCGTCGACGTCGAGCAGCACGAAATCGTGCGAGTCATCACCTTCGGGCGGTGGCGTCACGTTGGCCCTCAGCTCACTCGCAGGGCAGAATAGGGTTCTGATGATTGATAGGCAGACCTCAGCTGGCGAGAATAGTGTTGCCGCGCGGCTGGCGCAACGCGCGCTGGCGAAACGGGAGGCCGGATACGCGACCGAGGTCCGGCGACTCCTTGATGCCGGGCTCGAGGTCATGCGGGCGTGCGGCACCAGTTCGCGTCCACGGGTCGCCGACATCGTGGCCGCAGCGGGCTTGTCCAACGAAGCCTTCTACCGTCATTTCCCCTCGAAGGAGGCGTTGGTCGAGGCGATCCTGGAAGACGGCACCGATCGCCTCCGCGACTACCTGGTGCACCAGATGGGCAAGGAGTCGGCTCCAGCTGACAAGGTGCGCCGCTGGGTGGACGGAGTGCTGTCGCAGGCGGTGGATGAGGACATCGCGGCGACCACACTCGCCGTGCTGTGGAATGCCGGCAGCGGCCGGCAAGGTCTGCCCGCCCGGCAGCCCTCGATCAACCCACCACTGGCTGCCCTGCTCCAGCAGCCCTTCGCCGACCTGGGCAGCAGCCATCCCGAGCTCGATGCCTCGCTCGCAGCGCACGCCACTGTGGGGCGCATGACCGAGTGCCTGCTGGGACGCGTCCGTCCGACCACGGCGGAGATCGAAGAGGTGGCGGATTTCTGCTTGCGCGCCATCACACCTTGCGCGTGATGCCCCCGTCGACCCGGATGATCGCGCCGGTCGTGTAGCTCGACGCTGCGCTCGCGAGGTGGACGGCCAGGGGTGCCACTTCCTCGGCTTCGCCCAGCCGGCCGAGCGGCACGAACGAGGCCTGCTGGCCTTCGGTCGACCACGACTTGCTGATGTCCGTGCGAAACGGCCCGGGGAGAATCGCATTGACCCGCACCTTGGGCGCGTACGCATCTGCCAGACCCACCGTCAGGGCGTTGAGCCCGGCTTTTGCGCAGGCGTAGGGAAGCTCGTTGACGCTCGCCATCAGCGAACCCACGGTGCCGACGTTGATGATGGAGCCGCCGTCATGGGCTGCCATGTGGGTGCCGGCCAGTACGGCTAGGCGAAAGGGCCCCTTGAGATTGACCGCGAAGGTCTTGTCGTAGAGCTCCTCGCTGACGGCATCGAGGCTGTCGTACAGCGGAGACATGCCGGCGTTGTTGACGAGGACGTCGAGCCGGCCGAAACGCTCGAGGGTCTGCGCGATCAATTGGTCGCACTCGCCCCAGTGCCCGACGTGGCAGGCGAGGGCGACCGCGTTACGGCCGGTCGAAGCGCGCACCTCGGCGGCGGCGGCTTCGCAGACGTCCAATTTGCGCGAGGAGACCACCACGTCGGCGCCTGCCTCCGCCAGCGACTGGACGATGGCCCGCCCGATCCCCCGAGATCCCCCGGTGACGATGGCCACCTTGCCGGTCAGGTCGTGCAGCTCAGCGAAACGTGTCACGCCCGCAGCGTAGTAGCACCCGGTCGACGCGGTTGGCCGCAGAGATCGCAAATGCTAATCTCCCGGAAGAGAATATGATTCCCAGGCGTCGGAGGACATGCCTTGACCGACTTTGACAGCGTCGATTTCTTTCGCGGCGACGAGCTGGTCGTGGACCCCTACCCCTACTTCGACTTCCTGCGCGAGCAGTGCCCGGTTCGGCGCGAACCGCACCACGACGTAGTGATGGTGACGGGATACGAAGAGGCCGTCTCGGTCTACTCCGACAGCGCGACCTTCTCCTCCTGCAATGCCGTCACGGGTCCTTTCCCAGGCTTCCCGGTGGCTCTCGAAGGCGACGACGTCAGTGCCCTCATCGAGGCGCACCGTGACGAACTGCCTTTCAGCGACCAGCTGCCCACCATGGACCCGCCGGGCCACAAGGCGCACCGCGCGCTCCTGATGCGGCTGCTGACCCCCTCCCGGCTGCGGGAGAACGAAGACTTCATGTGGAGCCGGGCCGACCGTCAGATCGACGAATTCATTTCCCGCGGATCATGCGAGTTCATCAGAGACTTCGCCGCACCCTTCACGCTGTACGTGATCGCCGACCTCCTGGGAGTGCCGGAAGCTGACCACGAGTGGTTCCGTCAGGTGCTCCAAGGCGGCCGGCGCAAGGAAGAGTCCGGCATCGGCAGCACCGAGTCGGACTCGCTCGGTCATTCCCCGCTGGAATTCCTGTATGAGCGGTTCACGGCGTACGTGGAAGACCGTCGCAAGGAGCCGCAGACCGACGTGATCACCGGCTTGGCCACCGCCACCTTCCCGGACGGTTCTCTGCCCGAGGTCATCGACGTGGTACGGATCGCCGCCAACCTCTTCGGGGCCGGGCAGGAGACGACCGTGCGGCTGCTGGGAGCGGCGTTCCAGCTGATCGGCGAGCGCCCCGATCTGCAGCAGGCGCTGCGCGATGCGCCTGGCCGGATCCCCGATTTCGTCGAGGAATGCTTACGTTTCGAAAGTCCGGTCAAAGGCGACTTCCGGCTGTCCCGCAAAGCCACCACGGTCGGCGGTGTCGACATCCCCGCCGGCACCACCCTGATGCTGGTCAACGCGGCGGCCAATCGTGACCCCCGCCATTTCCAGGATCCAGAGGACTTCCAGATCGACCGCTCGAACGCCCGGACCAACCTGGCCTTCGGACGAGGCGTCCACTCCTGCCCCGGCGGGCCGCTCGCCCGCACCGAGGCCCGGGTCAGCATCGAACGGCTGCTCCAGCGCACCAGCGACATCAGGATCTCTGAAGCCGAGCACGGCCCCGCCGGCGACCGTCGCTACGCCTACGCGCCGACGTACATCCTGCGTGGTCTCAACCGGTTGCATCTGGAATTCACGCCGGCCGGCTGATGGTCGACCCAGCTGCGCCGGGGCGACCGCTCGAGGCCGCCCGAGATCATGGCTTCCACCCGTTACGGGTGAGTCGCGTCATCGCCGAGACCAGCGACGCGGTGTCCATCGCGCTGGAGATACCGCCGCAATTGCAGGGCATTTTCCGCTATCGGGCCGGGCAGTTCGTCACCTTCCGGCTGACCATCGACGGCCAGCAGGTGCTGCGCTCGTACTCGATGTCGTCCTCACCGGACGTGGATTCAGAGTTCGTCGTGACGGTCAAGCGTGTCCCGGGCGGGGCCGTGTCCACGGTGCTCACCGAGAGCCTCGAGCCAGGCCAGCCGCTGGAATCCACCCGTCCAGCTGGCGTATTCACATTGAACGAAGATCAGACCGGCGACATCGTGGCGTTCGCCGGAGGCAGCGGCATCACTCCCGTATTCGCGCTGCTCAAGTCTGCCTTGACCACAACCTCGCGACGGGTGCGGCTGCTGTACGCCAACCGTGATGCGGCAAGCGTGATCTTTCGCGAAGCGTTGGCCACACTGGTCGAGCGACACGGCGACCGCCTCGACGTCGCTCACCACATCGACACCGATCGCGGTTTCGTCGACGCCGCCGAAGTGAGCCAGTATGCGACGTCCGGGCCCGATTGCGAGTACTACATCTGTGGCCCCGGGCCGTTCATGGACCTGGTGGAAACGACTTTGCACGACCAGGGGGTCGGCGCCGAACGCATCCACATCGAACGATTCACGCCCGCCGCGCCGGTGGAGCCGGCCGCCACAGCGCCAGCGGCGGACAACGGCCCGGCCGGCAAGCAGATCACGATCACGCTCACGATCACGCTCAACGGAAAGACTCAGACGGCGCAGCACAGGCCGGGCACCACCGTGCTGCAAACGGCGCGCTCGATGGGGATGGCGCCGCCCTTCTCCTGCGAGGCCGGCGATTGCGCCACCTGCATGGCGAAGGTGCTCGACGGAGCCGCTGACATGTTCGTGAACAACGCGCTGCTGGACGACGAGGTCACCGAAGGGTGGATCCTCACCTGCCAGGCGGTCCCGACCACGCCCTCGATCAGCGTCGAATACGGGTACGGCGACTAGCCAAGCGTCAGATGGCCGGCTGGACGATCGCGTCCATCTTGGCGGCGCCGCTGTCGGGCACCCGGGCCTGGCGCCAGACCTCGACCGGGAACGACACGTTCACCAGCGAATAGGTGAGCCACAGCAGGTGCAGCTCCGGGTCGGGCAGCGCCGCGATCCCCACCTTGTCCAGGTGCTCGATCGCCTCGTCCAGGCGAGGGAACGCCGCGTCGTAGAACGCCTGCATCTCCTCCATGGAGCTCGCCAGCCGTTTCGCATAGCGCTCCGCCTCGGTGGCCAACGCCCAATCCGCGAAGGGCTCCAGGTCGGCGAACTGCGCGGGCAGCAAGGCGGTCATCTCGGTCCCCCGTTGGAGAAGGCAGCCACCCGGTCGCGGGCGGTCTTGTGCAGGTGTCGCAGCAGGATTTCCTGATCGTTGAGCGGAAAGGCCATGACGGCGCGCGACTCGAGCATGGTCTGCGTCGCCTCGAGGGTGTTGCCGTCCTGCAGCGCGTATTCCTTGAACGTGACCGCGGCCAGCTCCTGCTGCAGCCTCTCGCGGGCATTCTTCGGCGGAACG
Source organism: uncultured Actinomycetota bacterium (assembly GCA_963839015.1). Classification (GTDB taxonomy): domain Bacteria; phylum Actinomycetota; class Actinomycetes; order Frankiales; family Frankiaceae; genus DATAZK01. Next base: position 1,093,353 of record CAWITL010000010.1, read on the forward strand.
AAATACAACGTGCCCTCGAAAATGTGCGAGTTGTAGGACGTCGGCCAGTAGTGGTAGGTGAGATACCAGCCACGCTCCCAGACCAGCAGCATGAAGTTGGGGAAGAAGACGAAGGAATCGACGCCCCAGGCGCGATGGCCGGCCGGGTTCAACGCCGGCGGCAGCTCATCAAGACCGTCAAGGTCGGGTCGCTCCCAGGGACCGAAAAGTCCGCTGTGCAAGACCCGCTCGATCGGCTTGACCATGCTGGGATCTTTCGGCGGAGACATGCCGCCCCACGACGACACCATGCTGTTTTCGCCGTCCAGCTTGTACGCCAGCGCCTCGTAGCCGACACCGGACAGCTTCCGCGACTCCTCGGCCACCGCCTGGCGGGCATGCAGGATCGGCGCGTGGTAGAACTCCGCGAACGCGTCGATGAACAGCTTCCAATTGCTGCCGACCTCGGCGCGGTACTTGTAGACCTCTGTCATCTCACCGAAGGGGTAACCGGTCAGCCCGGCGCCGAGCTCACCGAGTGAGTCCGCCAGCGACCTCGTGTTATCGGGGTTCAGGTTGACGAAAATGAACCCTTCCCAGGTGTCCACCTGCACCGGCGCGAGCCCGAACGCGTCCTTGTCCAGATCGAAGAACTCCGACTCCTGCTGAACGAACGTCAGCGCCCCGTCGAGGGCGTAGCGCCATCCGTGGTATTTGCAGGTGAACTGCCGGCAGGTGCCAGCGACTTCCTCGCCCGGGTAGTCCGACCACACCAGCTTGTTGCCCCGGTGGCGGCACACATTGTGAAACGCGCGCACCTCCTTATCGGCCCCCCGCACGATGATGACCGACGCGCGAGCGACCGCGAGCTCCTTGGTGAAGTAGCTCCCGACCCTGGGGATCTGCTCGACGCGACCCACGTTCAGCCAGGTCTGACCGAAGATGGCCTTGCGTTCCAGCTCGTAGTGCTCGGGCGAGATCGAATCCTCGTAGGACACGGACGCGGTCCCCAGCTCGGGATACTGCTCCGTCCAACTCCCAGCGGCAGGCTTGGCGAAGTGCGCCATCTTCTTCTCTCTTCCCGGGACGAGCTGAGCACGCGTTGCTCAAGACGATAGCAACGATCTCGAAAATGAGAAGCCCCCTTTCATCGGATCCGCGCAGGTACCGCCGTGTCAACGGGCCCGGCCTGGCCGACCTGCTCTGCGAATGCGACAATCACGTTCTCAGTCGTGAGAGCCGCCGTTGCGGAAAGCGACGACCGGTGATAGGCACGGACCAGCCGTAGACGAGGGAGAACACATGAGTCGGGTTGCCGTGGTGACGGGAGCCGGGTCCGGAATGGGATTCGAGATCGGCCGTCAGCTCGCAGATCGCGGCAATCGCGTAGCGATTCTCGACCTCAACGCCGCGGCGGCGGAGGAGGCAGCCAAGGCCATTCGCGACGCCGGCGGTCAGGCCGTCGCCGCCCACGCCGACGTCAGCGACCGCCAGGCCGTTGATGCGGCGCTGGATCAGGTACGCAGCAGCTTCGGGCCGGTGGAGATCATGGTGACGAGCGCCGGGCTGGACGAGTTCTGCACGTTCACCGACATCACCGCCGAGGCCTGGTCACGCATGCTGGCCGTCAACCTGACCGGAACCTTCAACTGCCTGCAGGCCGCCATACCCGACATGGTCGCGGGCAACTGGGGGCGGATCGTCACGATCTCGTCCTCGAGCGCTCAGTCGGGCGCCAAGCGCATGGCGCACTACGTCGCTTCCAAGGGCGGCGTCATCGGGCTGACGAAGGCGCTGGCGGTGGAATACGCGCCGCGCGGGATCACCGTCAACACCATCCCGCCCGGCTTCATCGAGACGCCGATGCTGCACCGCGCCAAGGACACCGGCGATCTGCCGGATCTGAAGCTGGTGATCGCGCAGACGCCCGTACGACGTGCCGGGACGCCCGGCGACATCGCTGCCGCCTGCACCTTCCTGTGTTCTGAAGAAGCCGGCTACATCACCGGACAGGCGCTCAACGTCAACGGCGGCTGGTACCTGTGACCTCCGAGGACTCTCCCCGGCTGGAGCCCCTGCCCCGGGAGCGATGGGACGACGACGTCCGCGCGGCACTGAGCGCGGGCATGCCGGAAAAGGTGGCCCAGCGGCTTTTCTCGACCGGGCCGGATGCGATGCCCGTTCCGCACGTTCTCGGCACGCTGGCACTTCACCCAGCGCTCGCCGGATCGTTCCTCCCGTTCAACAGCGTCCTCCTGAATTCCCCCGTGCTGGAACGCCGGCTGCGTGAGCTGATGGTGCTGCGGGTGGGCTGGCGAACCGGATCGCTCTACGAGTGGGCCCAGCACGTCATGCTGGCTCCGCGGTGGCCCATCACCCCCGAGGAGGTGGAGGCCGTCACCCTGGGAGCCGACGCGGACGTCTGGAGTCCGTTGGAGAGGGATCTCCTGCTGGCGACAGATGAATTGATCGACCACTACCGCATCAGCGACGACACCTGGAAGCGGCTGGCCGAGCAGTTGGACGAACGGCAGCTGATGGAAGTCGTCTTCACCGTCGGCACGTACACCTGCCTGGCCATGGCCTTCAACAGTTTCGGGCTGCAGCTCGACCCGGGGCTGGAGGTCACCTTGACGCCTCCGGTTGCCTGACCAGTCCACGACAGTCCCGACAGACCGACGAAAGGCGGGCCCATGAGTAGCGCCCCCACAGTGCTGCGTGCCGACCGCTGGGTGGACATCGACGCCGGGCAGGTGCGCACCGGTGCCGTCATCGTGGTCGAAGGCGAACGCATCACCGCCGTCAACCCGGCGGAGGTCCCGGCGACCGATCAGGACATCGACCTCGGCGACGTCACGCTGCTGCCGGGGCTGATGGACATGGAGCTCAACATGCTCCTGGGCGGCCCGCATGGCGGCAACAGGCGCAGCGACGTGCAAGACGACCCGTCTTTCCGGGTGCTGCGCGCCATCGTCAATTGCCGCACCACGCTGCTGGCCGGTTTCACCAGCTGCCGCAACCTCGGGCTCTTCGTGAAGACGGGCGGCTCCCTGCAGGACGTCGCCTTGGGACGGGCGGTCGACAACGGCTGGATCGACGGCCCGCGCATCGTCTCGGCCGGCCACGCCATCACCCCGACCGGCGGCCACCTCGACCCGACCATGTTTCAGCGGCTGGCGCCGGGCATCATGCCGCTCAGCGTCGAGGAAGGCATCGCCAACGGCGTCCCGGAGGTGCGCAAGGCGGTCCGCTACCAGATCAAGTACGGCGCCGGCGTCATCAAGATCTCCGCTTCCGGCGGTGTGATGTCGCACAGCGGCCTGGCCGGCGCGCAGCAATACTCCGACGAAGAGCTCGCGGCGATCGTCGACGAGGCACACCGCGCCGGTATCAAGGTGGCCGCGCATGCGCACGGCGATGCGGGCATCCGGGCCTGCATCCGGGCCGGCGTCGACTGCATCGAACACGGCTCACTGGCCAGCGACGAGACCATCCAGATGATGGTCGAGCACGGCACCTTCCTGGTGCCGACGAGCTACCTGTCGGAAGGGCTCGACACCTCGCGGGCCGCGCCCGAACTGCAGGCAAAGGCCGCCGAGGTGTTCCCAAAGGCGCGGGCGATGCTGGGAAAGGCGATTGCCGCCGGCGTGAAGATCGCCTGCGGCACCGATGCGCCGGCGATCCCCCACGGTGAAAACGCCAAGGAACTATGGGCGATGGTCGACCGCGGCATGACCCCGATGCAGGCGCTCCAAGCCGCCACTGTCATGAGCGCGGAGCTCATCGGCGTCGACGACCGGGGCAAGCTCGAGACGGGTCTGCTCGCCGACATCATTGCCGTGCCGGGTGACCCCAGCGCCGACATCACCACCACCCAGCACGTGTCGTTCGTGATGAAGGGCGGCAAGATCTACAAAGGTGGGGAGACCACCTGACCCGGCAGCTCTAGGGTTCGAGCACCACCCGGATCGAACCCGAAGCGCGGTCCCCGGCCACGCGGAACGCCTCGACGGCATCCTCGAGCGGGAAGCGGTGCGTGATCACGGCCCGGGCGATGCCGGGATCGTCGGCGAGCATGGCGGCCGCCTCCTCCATCTCGCATCCGCCTTCGTGGCGGCAGTACCCGAGTGACGGGATGAGCCGCGCCTCGCGGTGGAAGAGGGGCATCCAATCGAGTTCGATCGGGCGCAGGTGCACGCCGAGCACCACGATGGTCCCGCCCGGGGCCACCAGTTCAGCGCAGCGCGCCAGACTCGCGGCGCTCCCGGCTGCCTCGACGATGACGTCGTAACGCCCGGTGGTTCCGATCGTGGCACCAAACTGTTCAGCGGCGTCGGTCTGATGGGGATGACGTGTCTCGATGGCGACGCCTTCGGCCCCCATGCGCTTGGCACCGGCGACCGCAAGCAGGCCGAGCGCGCCGGCACCGACGACGGCCACCGTCTTGCCCGGTCCGGTCTCGGCAAGCCGCAGCGCGTGCCATGACACCGCCGTGGGCTCGACCAGCGAGGCGTCGCGCAAATCAAGGCCGGGGGGCAGTGGAACGAGGCGGGCGCTCGGCGCTCGGAACTGCTCGGACATCCCCCCGTCAGCGCTGATCCCCAGCGCACGCTGCGCGTGAGTCGGGCACAGGTTGTAGGCGCCGGACAGGCACTGCTCGCACTCCATGCAGCCGTAAATGGCTTCGACGACGACGGGCGTCCCATCCTCACGTACTCCGGCGAGTTCGTGACCGAGCACCGCACGGGTGCCGAACGTGAGGTAGGTCAGATCGGACCCGCACACGCTGGCCGACCTGATCTGGAGCAGCTCACCCATGCCCGGCGGCTCGTCGAGGTCGACGACCCTGACGCCGCCCTCCGCGCCTCGGACCGCCTTCATCTCCGGCACCTGATACTTGCATTCTCCACACTCAGAATCCTATTCTGAGATCCGACGAGAGGAAAGCCATGTCGTGGGATTTCGAAACCGATCCTGAGTTCCAGGAGAAGCTGGACTGGGTTGACACGTTCGTACGCGAAGAGGTCGAGCCGCTCGACCAGATCTGGCCCGGGCTGGAATTCACCCCGCTGGACGACACGCGTCGCAAGGTCATCGATCCGCTGAAGGACGAGGTCCGCCGGCGTGGATTGTGGGCCACTCACATGGGCCCCGAGCTTGGTGGCCAGGGCTTCGGGCAGCTCAAACTGGCGCTGCTGAACGAGATCCTGGGGCGCTCCTCGTGGGCTCCCATCGTCTTCGGATGCCAGGCACCCGACACCGGCAACGCCGAGATCATCGCGCATTACGGCACCCCGGAGCAGAAGGAGCAATACCTGCGCCCTCTGCTCGATGGGGAGCTGTTCTCTTGCTACTCGATGACCGAACCCCACGCCGGCGCCGACCCGACCCTGTTCACCACGCGGGCCGAACTCGACGGCAACGAGTGGGTCATCAACGGATGGAAGTTCTTCTCCTCGAACGCCAGAACGGCGGCGTTCTTCATCGTCATGGCTGTGACGAACCCGGACGTCAGCGCCTACCAGGGCATGTCGATGTTCCTCGTGCCCAGCGACACCCCTGGCATCAACATCGTTCGCAATGTCGGCCTCGCCGGCGAACCCGAGGATGAAGGCTCGCACGCCCTGATCCATTACGAGAATGTCCGCGTCCCCCAGGAGGGTCTGCTCGGCGGCGAGGGGCAGGCCTTCGCGATCGCCCAGACCCGTCTCGGCGGCGGGCGCATCCACCACGCGATGCGCACGATCGGCCTGGCGCAGAAGGCGATCGACATGATGTGCGAGCGGGTGCTGAGCCGGCAGACTAAGACCGGGGTGCTCGCCGACAAGCAGTTCGTCCAGGGCTACATCGCCGATTCGTACGCCCAGCTCATCCAGTTTCGACTCTTCGTCCTCTACACGGCCTGGTCGATCGACAAGCACAACAATTATCAGAAGGTTCGAAAGGACATCGCCACGGCCAAGGTGGTCATGCCGACCGTGCTCCATGACATCGCGTGGCGCGCGATGCAGGTGCATGGGGCGCTCGGCGTCTCCAATGAAATGCCCTTCGCCAGAATGATTCTGGGGGCGGGCGTGATGGGTCTTGCCGACGGTCCGACCGAGGTGCACAAGATGACCGTCGCCCGCCAGGTGCTGCGCGATTACCGGCCGACGGACGACCTGTGGCCGACCGAGCACATCCCGAAGCTGCGCGCCGCTGCCCGCGCGAAATTCTCCGAATACCTCGAGGCCGAAGTGGGCAACCTGTGATCGACATCGACGCGCTCGCCTCCTGGATGGACGGAATCGGGCTCGGCAAGGGTGAGCCGATCGAGCAGCGGTTCATCTCCGGCGGCACGCAGAACGAGATCTACGAGATCAAGCGCGGCGAGGTGCACGCGGCGCTGCGCATCCCGCCCGAGGGAGCCCCCCAGAGCCGGGATGACGGCATCATGCGCGAATGGCGGATCATCGAGGCGCTCGATGGCACCGACGTTCCGCATACGGCAGCAGTGGCCGCGTGCGATGACCTGTCGGTGTTGGGACGCAGCTTCTACCTGATGGGCTTCGTCGACGGCTGGTCGCCGATGGGGATGAAGGGATGGCCCGCCCCGTTCGACACCGACGCCGCAGCCCGGCCGGGCCTGGCGTATCAACTCGCCGAGGGCATTGCCCTGCTGTCCAAGGTCGACTGGCGCGCCAAGGGTCTGCAAGACCTCGGCCGGCCGGACGGCTTCCACGAGCGCCAGGTCGAACGCTGGACCAGATTCCTCGAGCGGATCAAGGGTCGCGAGCTGCCGGGCTTGGACGTCGCCTCGGACTGGCTGCGCAACCACAAGCCGCTCGACTTCATCCCGGGCCTCATGCACGGCGATTACCAGTTCGCGAACGTGATGTACCGCCACGGCGCCCCCGCCCGGCTGGCCGCGATCGTCGACTGGGAGATGGGCACGGTCGGCGACCCCAAGCTCGACCTCGCCTGGATGATCCAGAGCTGGCCGGAGGACACCAGCGCCGTCGAGGCATCGGAGGCGAGCTACGTCGACCTGCGCGGCATGCCTTCGCGCGACCAGATGCTCGTGCACTACGCCGAGGTGTCCGGGCGGCAGGTCGACGACATCGACTACTACCTGATCCTGGCCAAGTGGAAGCTCGCCATCGTGCTGGAGCAAGGCTTTCAGCGAGCCGGGGACGACGAGAAGCTGCTGGCGTTCGGCCCGATCGTGCCCGAGTTGATGGCGGGAGCGGCCGAGCTCGCCGAGACGACGACGTACGGCCGATGACCACTCCAGCGGAGACATCGCAGGACGGCGATCTGGTACGAGAGCGGCGTGGAGGCGTCCTGATCGTCCGGTTGAACCGTCCCGAGGCACGTAACGCGCTGAACCGGGCGATCCTCAACGGCTTCACCGGAGTCATCGAGGAGGCCGAGAACGATCCTGAGATCCGGGCGATCGTGCTTACCGGCACGGGTGATCGGGCGTTCTGCGCCGGTATGGATTTGCGGGACTTTGCTGAAGGAGCGCAAGGCGGAGACGGCGGTCCCGATCCGTTGTACGGCTTCTGGCGGCTCATCAAGGGCGAGGTCACGGTGCCCGTCATCGGTGCGGTGAACGCGACGGCAGTGGCCGGCGGCTTCGAACTCTTGCTCGGCTGCGACCTGATCGTCGCGTCCTCGGAGGCCAAGTTCGGGCTCCCCGAAGTGAAACGCGGGCTCTTCCCAGCCGGCTGGGGCACTTTTCTCGGCACCCGCATTCCCTTGAGTGTCGCCCTGGAAATGACGCTGACCGGCGACAGCATCGATGCCGACCGCGCGTACCAGCTCGGACTGGTCAACACCGTAGTGGCCCCGGGCGACGTGCTCGCCACCGCGATCTCGTTCGCGGAACGGATCGCGGCGAACGGACCGCTCGGCGTGACGGCCACCAAGCAGCTGGTACGCCTCGGCGTCAGCGATGCGCCGAAAGCCACTGCTGCCATTGCTGATTGGCAGTCGCGGGTGTTCAGCAGCGAGGACGCGAAAGAGGGCGCCATGGCCTTCGTCGAGCGGCGGGCGCCGGTGTGGAAGGGCCGGTGACCTGAGTGCGGGCGGCCCTGTGCAGCGCGTACGGCCCTCCCGAGACCATCCAGGTCACGCACATACCCGCACCGTCGCTGTCTGCGGGAGAGGCGCGAGTGAGCATCTCGGCGGCCTCGGTCAATTTTCCCGACGTGCTGATCGTGTCCAACGATTATCAGCTGACGGTGCCTCCACCGTTCATACCCGGTAGCGAGTTCGCCGGTGTCGTCACTGAAGTGGCGTCAGAGGTCCGCGAGGTGGCAGTGGGCGACCCGGTGATCGGCACCGTGCTGGTCGGGGCGTTCGCGGAAGAGATTGCCGTGGCGGCGTCCGTACTCACCCGCATCCCGGCGGGGATCGACATGCCTTCCGCCGCCGCTTTCGGGGTAGCCCACCGCACGGCCTACCACGTGCTCCGATCCGTCGCCCGGCTCAAGCCGGGTGAGGAACTGATCGTGCTGGGTGCGGGCGGCGGTGTGGGCCTGGCTGCCGTCCAGCTGGGGGTCCAACTCGGGGCCTCGGTGACGGCCGTGGCGTCCTCGCCCGAAAAGCTGGCGGTCGCCAAGGGCCAAGGTGCCACCACGCTGATCGACCACAAGGCCGAAGACCTTCGCCAAGCGCTCCGAAGGGCACTCCCCCAGGGCGCGGACGTGGTGATCGATCCGGTCGGGGGTCAGCTCTCGGAACCCGCGCTGCGTTCGCTGCATTGGGGCGGCCGGTTCGTGACCGTCGGCTATGCGGCTGGCGAGATCCCGCGTATCCCGCTCAACCTTGTGCTGTTGAAGGGCATCGTGATCCTCGGCTTCCAATTCCGCGACTTCGCCACCCACGCGCCCGAGGACATGCGGCAGGGCGAAGCGGAGCTCCTGGAGCTGCTCGCCACCCAGCGCATTGCGCCACACATCGGCGCTGCTTTCACGCTGGACGAGACCGCGGCGGCGCTTCGCTACGTCGCCGACGGTCTGGCGATCGGCAAGGTGGTTCTCGACGTCACGGCCTAAGCAGCTCGTCCAATGCCTGAACGTCACTGCCTATGAGGCCGCCGTCATCGCGTCGCCGAGGTAGTGGCGGAGCACTTCGCCTCCGGCGTCGTTGGCGGAGCCTTTCCAGGCCACGGTTCCGCGTTGCAGCACCAGGCAGTCGTCGGCAAAGCCCAGAGCCCGGTGGACGTACTGCTCGATCATGATGACGGTGACGCCGGCGCTGCGGGCGCGGACGAGTCCGTCAAAGACGAGGTCGACGACGAGCGGGGCGAGTCCGAGTGACATTTCGTCGGCGATGATGAGCTTGGGCGAGGTGGCCAAGGCTCTGGCAAGCGACAGCATTTGCTGCTCGCCTCCGGACAGCAGGCCGGCTCGCTGGCCACGGCGTTCGGCCAGGCTCGGGAAGATCTCCAACGCGAGATCGACCGATTCCTTGCGGGCTTTCCGACCTTGTTGGACGGCAGCGGCCATGCGCAGGTTGTCCATGACCGTGAGGCTGCGAAAGACGCCGCGGCCTTCAGGAAGGTGGACCAGCCCGCCCCGGCGGATGCGGTGTGGTGGTCTGGTGCTGATGTCGCGGCCGTCAAAGGTGACCTGGCCGCCCGACGGACGGACCAGTCCGGAGATCGCCCGAGCCAGGCTGCTCTTACCGGCACCATTGGCCCCGAGTACGGCGAGTGCTTGGCCTTCCTGCAGCGCGAACGAAACTCCGCTGAGCGCGACGGCATCGCCGTAGCGGACGGAGAGGTCCTTGACCTCGAGCAGCCCTGCCGCGGTCGAGCCGGCAGCCTCGCCGGTGCTCACGGTGGCCGGCGCCGCGGACACTTCATCCAGCTGTATGACGACGGCGCTTTCGTTGGTCTCGACCTGCGCCTCAGCCGGGAGTTCTTCGCCGAGGTAGGCCGCACGAACGGCGGGGTTGGCTCGGATCTGCGCCGGCGGGCCGCTGGCGAGCAGGGCGCCGAAGTCCAGCACGTTCACGGTGGCGCACATACGCATCACGAGTTCGACGTCATGCTCGACGAGCAGCACCGAGATGTCGCGTTCTTTGGCGACCCTGGCCAGCACGGTTTCAAACCGTTGGGTCTCGGTGGAGTCCAGCCCCGAAGACGGTTCGTCCAGCAGCAGCACGGTGGGTGTGGCGGACAGCGCACGACCCAGTTCCACCAGTCGGGCGACTCCGAGCGGCAGGCCGACAGCTGAGCGCTGGGCGATGTCGGCCAGACCGAGCATGTCGAGCAGCTCGTCGACGCTCTCCTGCTCAGCCTTCGAGCCAGGTCGCAGGCTCCCGAGCGTGAACGCGTCCGAAAGGATCCGGCGCTTGGCGTGCTTGGCCCGATGCGCGATCACCAGGTGGTCGCGGATGGTCATGCCGTAGAACAGCTCCGGATGCTGGAAAGTACGGGCCAGCCCACGCGCCGCCCTGATCTGCGGACGGGTGTCGGTGATGTCTTGCGAGTCCAGCAGCACCCGACCCTGCGTGGGGCGAAGGAGCCCGGACAGGACGCCGAAGAGCGTGCTCTTGCCGGCACCGTTCGGTCCCACCAGCCCGACAATCTGCCCGGACGGCAGCGAAAGGCTGACGTCGCGGACTGCGACGAGACCACCGAAGCGCACCGTCACGCCAACACATTCCAGCCGCGCGTTATCCGCCCCGCCGGCCGGTTGGCCAGCGGCCAACGCAGTGGTGGTCATGGTCTCCTCCGCCGGCTGGGTCATCGCTTCGCCTCTACCGTTGAGCCCGACGCTGTGGTCGAGTCGGCCGCCTGATCCGACACCGTCGTCGCGCCGGCGGTGGTCAGCCCCGCCCCAGCTTTTTGCGAGGCAGCTTCACCAGGTGCCAGCGGGTCGATCGCCGGCGTGACGACTCCCACCGGTTCGCCGTGGGGAAGGAATCTGGTGAGTAACCCACGCAGCTGCCGCCCGGCCTGCACCACGGCGCCTTCAGGATTGCGTGCGATGCCGATGGCCCCCAACCCGAACAGGACCGCCGGCACCTCACCCCAGCGGGCCGGGACGTAGGTCTGAAACACACCGGGAAGCAGCGAGAACGCCAGCCCTCCGAGCACCGCGGCGGTGATGGACCGAATGCCCAAGGTGACGACCACAGCCAGCCACACCAGCCCGGCGAAAGTCGAGAACGACGACGGCTGGGCCACCAGCACATCCATCGCCAGGAAGCCGCCGCCAACCGCGGCCACGAAAGCACCGAGGGCACCGACAAGCACCTTCACCTGCACGACGCTCAGGCCCAGCGTGCGCGACGCCGCGGTACTGTCGCGCACTGCCCGCAGCGCCAGCCCGCTGGTGGACCTTCGCAGGTTCCAGGTGAGAAAACCGAACAGCAGAAAGACGCCGAACGCCAGGTAGGAGAACGCCAGGTCGCCTTGAGCGAACTTCGGCCGGTTGATGATGGTGCCGAGGCCGCCTTGCAGAAACCGCTCCCGGCTGAAGATGAGCGTCTCCGCCAGCAGCCCGAAGGTCAGCGTCGCGAGGGCCACATACAAGTCACCCAGCCTGATTGTGAGCAGGCCGATGATCGCCCCCGCGACCGCGGCGATCACCCCGCCGATCACGATGGCCAGCAGCACCGGGATGTGCCAGACGATGACGAACTGTGCCGCCGACATCGCCCCGGCACCGGCAAAGACGATCTGTGACAGCCACAGCATCCCGCCTTCCCCCGTCACCACGGTGAAGGTCAGGAACGTGATTCCGTAACACATGCCCAGCGCCGTCAGCCCCAGCCAGTACGCCGAGCCGGAAAAGATCAGCGGCAGGGCGGCTACGGCGAGCAACGGGATGGCCGTCAGTCCCCTCTCCCAGATGGAGCCGGGCGCCGGTGGCAGGGAATCCTCCGCCTCCGAATTCGCCGGCTTCACCGCCCGATCCAACGGGCCGCCCACACCTGCCGACTCGTCGACGGTCTTGGACGTCAGCGTCTGGATGATCAGTGCTACCGCGATGAACGCGAACGGAATGCTCGGGATGATGGCTGCGGTGAAGTCGCTATTGGGCGGCAGGTACTTCTGGATGACGTCCGTGACGACGCCCATCGCCAATGCGGCCGCGATGGCACCCGCCAGCGACGTCAGGCGTGCGACGACGACCGCCGCGAACGCGGCCGCCATCAGCGTCGTCATGCCCACCGGCGACAAGCCGTTCGTCGGAGCCACCAGCACGCCGGCCAGCCCGGCCAACGTGGCACTGACGGCCCAGACCCCCACCGAGACCCGGTTAGGGTTAGTGCCCGACAGCGACGTCATGGCTTCCGAATCCACCATCGCCCGAACCCGCAGACCGATGTCGGTGAACCGCAGCACCAGCGTGCCGACCAAGGCGATGAAGACCAGGAATCCGTAGGTGATCACCTGGTCGGTCGTCACCACGGTGCCGAAGATGTGGAACGGCTTGTCAGACAGTGACGCCAGGCCCGGCGCCGACGTGATCGCCTGCGTACCGAAGATGATGTCGGAGATCGGAGGCAACGCCACCGACAGCCCGATCGTCGTCACGACCTTGATGAGGGTCGACCGGCCGCGGACGAAACGGAACAGCACGGCGTAGAGGAAAATCCCCAGCAACGGGGCCAGCACCAGGATCGACAGCAGGCCCGCCGACAGCGTCGACATGTGGTGCTGCGAATTAAGCCAGAAGTACACCCGGGCAACCACATACGCCATCGAGCCGAAGGCGAAGTTCAGCACCCCGGACGACACGTAGGTAACGACCAGCGCTGACGCCGCAATGGCATAAATGGAACCGAGCGCCAGCCCGGCCAGAACGTATTGCAGCATCAGGTCTCCTTCGCGCCGACGCCCGAGCTAGCAGGGCGCCGGTAGGGGCGCAGCAATGTCGAAGGCAAGTGCGTCAAAGGCAAGTGGCCCGATGCCGGCGAGGTTCACGGCTTCGCGTGTCGTCACCAACGCTCCTTCGCTGAAACGGTGTGCGGCAGCTCGGATGCTCGGCGCAAGCGCCTCACGGCCGACGTGTGAGTGAAGTTACAGTTTTTGACGTCGAAGTCAAGGTTTGTTCAGAACTGTCAGGGGTCATCAACTCCCCCCGAGAACTCCATTCTCGCGATCGTATGCTCTGGTATCCGTTCTGAGAAGGGGCGTTCACCGAATGCCCTGAAACCTTGGGAGTTCAGACTGTCTCAGCAGCTCACGAGGCACAAGGGGCGGTGCGTTAGGGTTTCGACAGATCCGCCGAAGGTGCGATGGCGGAATCCGCAGCGCCACGCGAGGAGATGATGGCTTTCATGGAGGGCAGCCGGCTCGTCGTCCTCCAGGGCGGCTCGAACTTCCGCGACATCGGGGGCTACGACACTGCTGGCGGCGGCAACGTTCGCTGGGGCCACGTCTACCGTTCCGCGGCGCTGGACCGGCTCACCGGAGCGGACCTCGTGACGGTCGACCAGCTGGGGCTGCGCGTGGTCTATGACCTGCGGGGTGAGGAGGAGCGTCGGCGCGCACCCTCACTGCTACCCGTAGGCATCAGCTCCCAGTCACTGCCCATCGGCGGCGCCGCGGCGAAGACACGCGAACTCACTGATCTCCTGGTCGAGGGACGGGTCGAGGCGTTACCGCCCGATTTTCTCGAGCGCATCTATGACGGGATGGCCGAGTCGGCGGCAGCCACCTTCGGCCGGCTGTTGACCAGCCTCGCTGATCCGTCAGGCACTCCGGCGCTGATTCACTGCACCGCGGGCAAGGACCGCACCGGCATGAGTGTGGCGCTGCTGCTGTCGGTACTCGGCGTCTCCGAAACGGACATCCTGGACGACTACGAGCTCAGCGCCACCCACTTCACCGAAGGCATGATCGCCCGGCTGAAGCTCAGGGACGCAGACCTCGACCTCACTCGTTACATGCCGGTGCTCGGAGCGCCGCGGTCGGCGATGGCGAGCCTGCTGACCAGGCTGCGCGCGGAGTACGGCTCGGTAGAGGCCTATCTCGTGGGAGAGGCCGGCGTCTCCCCTGCCGTCTTGGCGGAGCTTCGAGACCGGCTCGTGGAGGTCAGCAATGGCGGATGACCCGCTAGTACTCGTCGACGTTGAAAGCCGGATCGCGACACTGACCCTCAACCGGCCCGAAGCGCGCAACGCCTTGAGCCGGGCGCTGATGTACGCGCTGTGGGATGCCGTCCAAGGGGCCGGCAATGACGCGGGCGTTGACGCCGTCATCGTGACCGGTGCCGATCCGGCTTTCTGCGCGGGTGTCGACCTCAAGGAGGCGTCCGGTGACAGCCCGCCTTCCGCCGCTGTCCGGCAGGCCGGCCAGGGCCCCGAACGCGACGCGAACGGGTTGTTTCGCTTCCTGCCAGTAATCGACAAGCCGGTCATCGGGGCGATCAACGGCGTTGCCGTCACGGGTGGGCTGGAGGTCGCCCTCCAGTGCACGTTTCTGGTCGCTTCCGAACGGGCCCGCTTCGCCGACACCCATGCCCGGATCGGGGTCATGCCCGGGGGCGGGATCTCCGTCCTGATGGCCCAGTCGCTGGGGCTGAGACGAGCCATCGAAATGTCGCTGTCAGGCAACTTCCTGACGGCTGACGACGCCTTGCGCTACGGCCTGGTCAACCACGTCGTACCCCATGACGAGCTGCTGGCTTTCACCCGGCAGCTGGCGGGCGACATCGCGAGCAATGACCAGCAGGGCGTCCGGCGATTGCTCACGCATTACCGGCAGCTGGCCAATGCCGCGACGCTCGACGAGGCGCATCTGCTCGAGGGCTACCTGGCCGAGACGTGGCACGCCGGGATGAGTCTGGTCGGCGAACGGCGGGCTGATGTCACAGCTCGCGGTCGTTCACAGCTGTCTTGAAGTCAGCCGGCCAGTGAACGGATCGGGTCGCTCCCATCCCAGCCGGCGGCGGCCTCCCGGACGAGGGTGGCCATTCCCCCGCTCAGCTCATTGAGCTCCATGATCTCGACGATGGCCGCCGGGCCGGACGGCGGCTCCAGGTAGGCGTAGCGCACCGCGTCGTCTCCAGTGCCTGTCCACACGACCGGCCAACCGGCGGCCTGCGCCGACGTCAGCGCCGCGTCGAAGTCGTCGGCCCACCAGGCCAGCTGGTTAAAGGTGCCGCTGCCCGCGGATCGGAACTCGGTGTAAATGCTGGGAGTCTCGTCCGCCTGGTGAATGAGCTCGATCTGCATGTCACCGGTATTGGCGAAGGCGACCGAAAGGGTGACCTCGCACGGCTTGCCGCGATACAGGGCGCGTTGCGGTATCCCCCTCATCAGGTACCACGGACCTACCCCCACCCGCAGCCATGACGCGATCGCCTGGTCCAGGTCGGGGACGACGAATCCGAACTGCCGAACCACGCCGGGCAGCCCTGCTAACGGGTCTGGGGGGATCATCTGCAGCTCCTCGGTTTTGGTGTCCGCAGGTTAACGCGGCACCCGAACCTGTCGGGCGGAGCTGCTCATGGGTTGAGCGGGTCGCTGCCGGCAACCAATTGCGCAGGCGCCCGGGGGCATCGTCTACGGTGTTCACCTCATGGCCCTCAAGTTCGTTTTCCAGTACCCCGAGACCAACGGTCCCGAGGGCGACATGCTCGACTCGGGTCCGCTCGACCAGGTGGCCCGTACCGCCGAAAAGGCCGGATTCGATGGCATCTCGCTGACCGAGCACCCCATCCCCGGTGCGCGCTGGCTGGCTTCCGGCGGGCACCAGAGCCTCGACCCTTTCGTCGCCCTGGCCTATGTCGCGGCCGCCACTGAAAATCTGAAGTTGCTCACCTACCTGGCGCTGGCGCCCTACCGCAATCCGTTCGTGCTCGCCAAGGCGGCAGCGACGCTCGACAGGCTGTCCGGAGGCAGGCTCATTCTGGGCCTTGGAGCCGGCTACCAGAAGTCGGAGTTCTACGCCCTCGGCGTCGACATGGACGAACGCAATGTGCTGTTCGACGAGGTGCTCGATTGCCTTCCGCTGCATTGGAGCGGAGAGCCGTTCAGCTATCAGGGCACGCATTTCAATGCCCGTGACGTCATGGCCCGGCCTCGACCGGCGCAGGACCCGATTCCCATCTGGATCGGCGGCAACTCCAAGAACAGCCGGCGCAGAGTCGCGGAGCGGGCTCAGGGTTGGATGCCGATGCTGGGATCAGCCGAGCTCACCCGCACCACCCAGACCGCGATGATGAGCTCACTCGACGACGTGGCCGCCGCGATGCGGGTGGTCCGCGAGCAGGCCGCCGCCGCCGGACGCACCGAACCCCTCGACATGACGTACACGTATTCGGACCCTTCCATCGAGCAGCCGACCGTGGAATCCGACCGTCATCGCGAGGCACTGGCCGAGATCGAGCAGGCCGGCGCCACCTGGGTGTTGGTATCGCATCCACGGGCCGAGCCGGCCCAAACCCTCGACTTCATCGAGGCTTTCGGCACTACCTACCTCGCCTGATGGGCTGGTTCGAGGACCGGGCGGGCCTCGCCGGCACCGTCGCCATCGTGACCGGCGGCGCCGGCGGCCTCGGCCTGGCCATCACGACAGACCTGGCCGACAACGGGGTCGAGGTCGCCACCGTCGACATCGATGCCGAGGCCGTGAGCCGGCTGCAGGCGTCCAGACCCGAGGTCCTGGCCACGCACGGCGACGCCCGGGATCCCGACATTCTCACGTCACTCTTCGACGCTGCCCAGGAACGCTGGGGCCGCCTGGACACGCTCGTGAATGTGGTCGGCGGGACCTTTCGAGCGCCATTCTCCGAGACCACACCCAAGGGCTGGAACGCCCTGCTCCAGACCAACCTGATGCACGTATTTCATGCGTGTTCGCTGGCGATTCCGCGGATGAGAGCAGGCGGTCGTGGAGGCAGCATCATCAACCTCACGACCATCGAAGCGCACCGCGCGGCGCCCGGCTTCGCCGTGTACTCCGCAGCCAAAGCCGCCGTCGAACAATTCGCCCGCACTCTCGCGGTCGAGGTCGCGCCTGATCGGATCCGGGTCAACAACGTCGCTCCCGACTACACCCCCACCCCGAACATGGTCCGGTTGGGCGGCACCGAAGCGGAGCCGAGAGATGCCCGAATCCTGCACGTCGGCATCCCTATGGGACGGGCTGGTGACGTAACGGAAGTGTCGAGCTGCGTGGTCTTCCTGGCCTCCGGAATGTCGGCCTACGTCACCGGCACGACGCTGCACCCGGACGGAGGCACCTCAGCTTCGTCGGGGTGGTTCAACTGGCCCGACCACGGTTGGGGCAACTTCGTGCCGCCGGACTTGCTCTAGCCGTACTCCTCATGCGGTGGGAACGGCCAGGGCAAGAGGTGACGTCAGGAGGAAGGCGACACCGTCACGCCGTCGAGCACCTTGCCGCAGATCGGGTCGGCGCCCTTGACCAGGACGAACTTGTTGCCCTGCAGTTTGGTGACCCACGAGCAGTTGTCGACACCGCCGACGATGTTGGTGCGGTCATTGATGTCGAGCTTGCGCCCGCCGAACAGTCCCAGCGCATCCCAGTCATGCACACCCTGGAGCGTGGAGATGATGGAGGCCTGACTCGTGTTGCCACCGTTGGCCTTCAAGGCCCGGGCAAGGAGCCCGACCGAGACGTAACCGTTGTATTCGGCATAGGTCGCCTGGCTGTTGACGCCGGCGGACTTCAGGTCGCTGGCGAACTGCTTGGTGGCCGTCGTTTGCATCTCGATCGGCTCGTATCCCAGCGAGAAGTAGACGTTTTGCGCCGCCTGCAATGCGCCCGGGCCGGCCTGCAGCAGGTCGCCGCCGTAGCCGGTGGCAAAGATGGCGACCTTGACGTCCGCACCCGCTTGCCGAAGCGAAGTGACCAGCGCGAAGCCGGTGTTCGGGTCTGTCGTGGCGGTGAATCCGTCAACGCCTGCCGACTTCATGGCCAGCGCGACCGGCTGGACGTCAGTGCTGCCGAACGGGAAGTTCGCGTTCAGGTAGCCGTCCTTCAAACCCTGCGATTTCGCCGACTCGATGGATGCCTTTGCCGCCTCCGACGAAAGCGGGGAGATGCTGTAGCCGACAGCACCGACGGTCTTGACGCCTTGCATTTTGTAGAACTTTCCCAGGGTGTCGGTGACCTTGGTGGTGTTCAGCGCCCCGAAGACCGAGAACATGTTCGTCGACTTGGTCCACTCGGGCCCGTCCTCACCCGCACCGATCACGGGAACCTTGTGTGCCGTCAGGTAGGGCGCCGCGGCAAAGGTCAGCGACGACACGGCAATGACGGCGTTGACATGGTCCTGCGTCACGAACTTCTGGGCCGCCGAGAGCGCCGTCGCCGGGTTCGTGGCGGTGTCGCCGACGATGTATTTGACGTGGACGCCGTTGCGCGTGGCGTAGACCGCACCGGCCTTCACGCCTTCGACAGCGGTCTTGTTTCCCGAAGCACCAAGACCGGTGACGTCCGCCAGGACGCCCACGGTCACATCGACCGTCTTGCCCGTGCTGCCGCCACTGCTGGAACCCCCGCTGGGAGCGCTACTGCTACCGCCCCCGCCACTGCCACCTGAACTTGACGAGCCGCAAGCGGCAACGCTCAGCAGGGCGGCGGCGACGATGGCACTGGCCGCTTTCTTGCGGCTGGCAAGGCGGTGAGGGGCTGACATGTGAGGCAAGTTACTTTTTTATTGACGTCGAAGTCAAGGATTGTCACCAAGCCGTGATCTGCGTTTACTGACGCAGGCGCCATCGGGAGCCATCACCCACAGCGAGGGAGCGTCCATGACGAACAGGCTGGTCATCGGAGCCGCATCCGGCATGGGTGAGGCGGTGGCCCGCAGGTTCGCTCGGGCGACAATACCCGGAGATCGACTGCTGCTGGCCGACCTCTCGGTGGAAAGGCTCGAATCCCTGGCTGGAGGGCTGGGCGCGGAGCACATCCGCTGCGACATCACCAGTGACGCGGACGTGACGGCGGTCGCCGAGCAACTCGGCGACATCGACGCGGCGGTGCTGACGGCGGGGCTGTCCCCGACGATGGCGCCTGGTCGCACCATCCTGGACGTCAACCTGACCGGCACGGCACGGGTGGCCGAGACCCTGCTCCCCCACATGCGTAGCGGTGGTGCCCTGGTGTGCTTCGCCTCCACCGCCGGGCACTACCTCGACAGCAGCCACCTGAAGGCGCTGTTGGACAAACCCCGCAGCCCTGACTTGTACGAGGCCCTGGTCGAAGCCGGCGCCGATCTTGAGGACACCGGGATCGCGTACTCGGTGTCCAAGTACGGAGTCCGCCGCTACGTCGGCCAGGCGGCGCCCGCCTGGGGGGCTCGCGGTGCACGCATCGTTTCGGTCTCCCCCGGAATCATCGAAACCCCTATGGGTGTTCAGGAATTCGCGAACCAGCCGTACATGCAGACGCTGGTGGAGATGAGCCCGCTGCAGCGCCAGGGCAGCGCCGACGAGGTGGCAGCGGCCGCCTGCTTCCTGGTGTCACCCGAGGCGTCGTTCGTGACGGGCGTGGACCTTTTGGTCGACGGCGGTTCGGTCGCCACCGTTCTCGGATAGGGCTGAACAAACGAACAGTCGATAGGAGTTCACCCAGCAGGGATGACGGTTGGATCCGCATAAGCCAGCAGGGCAGCGCGATCCTGCGGCAGCACGAACCCCGCCTTGATCGTCGCGCCAGTCGCTGCGTCGTACTTCTGCAAATATTCGGCGCGCGAGGGATACAGCTGGGAGAGCCGCTCTGCCGTAAAGGGTTTCGTCGATCCAACCAGCAGGCAGATCGTCGACGAGGTCGGGCCGGGTGCCCCGGACAGGGTCGCGACCGGTACGTCCACCGGGGGTGTCCGGATCCCACCCAGGGCAATGCCGTCACCGTTGCGCACGATCTTTGGAGTACTGCCGCCGGTCACGTCAATACGTGGCGCGATGATCGGCGCCTTGCCGGTCTCGATCCAGGTGGTGAGCGCGTCCAGCGCCGCCTTGGCGACCGTGTGCATCGGCCCGTTGTTGATCGGTACTCCGCAGGCGAAGTACTTGGCGTTGGCCGCACCAACGAGATGGACGTCGGCGTGCGCCGTCCCGGGAACTTCCCACAGCCGGAATCGATTGGTGTCAGGTTGGCGGGCTGCGTAGGAGTCAAGAATCCCCAGCACATCCGTCTCGGTCTGCACGTCCATCACCGGCACACCCTGGTCGGTGCGCAGGATCGTCGGACCGCGACCGATGGAGTCAGCGATTCCGGCGTATTGGCCGGGGGCGGCCAAGGGCAGCCCGGCGGCTCCCCGGCTGTGAACGAAGAATCCGTCGAACTCGTTGGTCAACGGTTGCACGCCGTTGTAGTAGGTCACCATCGCAAATGCTGACTGCGATTCCCCTGCCGCTATGAGCTTTTGCGGCTTCAACCCGTTCAATCCATCGCCCTGCCGGACGGCGCGCGCCACCTGGGTGAAGATGTCGAAGGAGTAACCGTCGCCGGGATGCTCGAGCGAGCCATAGCGCGCGGGGTCGAGCGCCTTCAGCCCTTTGCCGGCTGATTCAGAGCCCGGCACGTTGACCTTGACGACGACGGGCCCTCCGACCACCCCGATCCGCTGGGCCGAAACCCCCACCCACGCGTCACCGTTGCGCACGATCTCCTCGTGCATCATCGCCCACTCCGGATCGGAATCGGCCCCGCTGCTGACGTTGAGCCATTCGACGACCACGACGCCGCTGAAGTCCGAAGCTTTCGCCGGCATCCGCACGACCACGCGGGTGCGGTAGGGCGCCGTGCCGTTGGGCACCAATGTCCACCGGCCGTCACGGCCCAGGGCTCCGCTCGCGCCGTAGGAGGTCGCCGTGCCCGCCGCCGCGTACTCGTGCTGGACGTAGCCGACGGGCTTCAACACAGGCGGGGCCGACGAGGCCATGAAGACGCCGGTGCCCCCCGTCAACTCCTTCGACAGGTCTGCCGCCGGCCCGTTCGGCCGCGACACCGCGTTCGTCGAGGGCACTGGGGATTGGCCGCTCGGCGCGGGAGCTTTACTAGCCGTGCTGCTCGAGCAGCCGGCCACCGTCAGCGCGACGGTGAGAGCAATGACCCAGCATGTCGACAACCTTGAACGGCAAGCGCTCAAAGCCGGTAGAGCTTCCGGGCGTTCTCACCCATGATCTTGCGGCGCGCCTCCGGCGACAACGTCGCCATCTTGTCGACGACCGACGCAAGCGGGTTCGGGTAAAGGCAGGTCGGGTGCGGGAAGTCGGTCTCGAACAGGATGTTGTCCTCGCCCACCGACTCGATCAGATCAGGAAGCTTGTTGCGATTGTTCTCAAACCAGAAGGTGGCATAGAGGTTGCTCTTGAAGTACTCCGAGGGCAGCTTCGACATCTGGTCCAGCTCGCGGGGAGCGTTCTCCGCCATCTCGTAGTCGAGCGCCTCCAGGATGAAGGGAATCCATCCCACGCCGCTCTCGACCGACACCATCTTCAGCTTCGGATAACGGTCGAAGATCCCGGCGAGGATCACGTTCGTGACCACCCGGGCATTGCCGATGAAGAGCAGGGTGCCTCCGATGGCCAGCTGGGTATTCATCGGATGCGACGCCCACGGGTATTTCCCATAGAAGGACATGGCGGTGACGCTCGCGCCGATGTGGAAGTGCACCGGTAGCTGCAGATCGGAGCAGACTTCCCAGAACGGATCCCAGGCCCGGTTCGCCAGGTCCGGGGCTCCCAGGTCTTGCGGGTCTGATGTCATGTTCACGCCGCGGGCGCCCAGCGCCGCCACCCGCTGCGCCTCCCGGACGCAGTCCTCGACGCTCCAGGCCGGCATCAAGGGCAAGGGCAGCAGCCGGTTTCCGGAGTCAGCCTGAATCTCGGCCATCGCATCGTTGTAGATCTCCACGGCGAGCCGCGTAATGACGGGATCGTCGCCGGCGCCAAGACCTTGGCCGCCCAGGCCGATGGTGCTCGGAAAGATGACCTGCGCGTCAATGCCACACTCGTTCAGCACCTCGAGCCGTACCTTGGGGTCGTAGGCACCGACATGAATGTCGTCGGTGGTCCACTCAAACAGGGCCCGGTATGAGCTTTCCTTCGAGCCGTCGCGAGCGATCACGCCGCCGGCGCTGAACCGGCCGACCGGCGTCCCATCGAACACCCACGTCGGCTCCCCGTCGACCTCCTCCACGTGAGGAAGCCGGTCGCGGTATTGGGCGGGGGCCCGGCTCGTGAAGAGGTCCGCTGGCTCGGACCAGTGTGAGTCGGCATCGACGACGAACTCATTGTTTAACATAGACGTCGACATTAAGATTGCCCCATGCCGATTGCAACAGTTGAGGGCCTTGACATCTCCTACGAGGTCATCGGCGAAGGACGACCGTGGGCGATCACCCCGGGTGGACGGTTCAGCAAGGACTATCCCGGGGTGCGGGAGCTGGCTCAGGCGCTGGCCGAAAAGGGCAATCAGGTCTTGATCTGGGACCGGCCGAATACCGGCGCCTCTGACGTCTGCTTTCGTGGAACGTCGGAGTCAGCCATGCAGGCCGACGTGCTGGCAGGGCTGCTGAAGCAGCTGGGAATGACGCCCGCCGTCATCGCCGGAGGCTCAGGCGGCTCCCGCGTCTCCCTGCTCACCGCAGCCCGCCACCCCGAGATCGCTGCTGGCCTGGCCGTCTGGTGGATCAGCGGGGGCGTCTACGGGCTCATGAGCCTGGGCGTGCACTACTGCGGCGACTCCCTGGTGGCTGCCTGGAACGGCGAGATGAAGCCGGTGGCGGAGTTGGATGAATGGTCTGAGGTCATCGAGCGCAATCCGGCTAATCGGCAGAAGTTTCTTGACACCGACCCGAAGGAATTCGTCGCGACGATGGAACAGTGGATGGCGGCGTACTGCCCGAGTGACACCGAATTGATTCCCGGCCTGCCGGATGCTGATGCCCGCAACGTCTCACTTCCGACGCTGGTTTTTCGCAGCGGAGTCAGCGACGTCTCTCATACCCGGGCTACTTCCGAGCAGCTCGCCGAGCTGCTGCCGAATGCGCAACTGGTGGAGCCGCCGTGGGGCGACCGGGAGTGGATCGAGCGAGGACAGGCACGGCTGGCGTCCGGCGGGAGCTTGTTCGAACGCTGGCCGCTGCTCGCGCCGATGTTGACGGACTGGGCGAATACGGCCCTGAAGTAAGCCGTTTCCGCGGCTGCCCGGCGCTAGGCCAGCACGAGTTGTTTGTCGCCGAGCGGCTTCACCGGCGAGAAGGTCACCGGCATCTGCTCAATACCGCTGATGAAGAAGTTCGGCCGCTGCGGAAGCGGTTCATCACTCGCGAGCGCGAGATCCGGCAGCCGCTCGAGCACCCGGTCAAGCAGCACCCGCAGCTCCAAGCGCGCCAGATTCGATCCCAGGCAGAAGTGTGAACCGACTCCGAAAGCGAAATGGTCGTTGGGTTGGCGATCGGGGGTGAAGGTCTCGGGATCGGCAAAGTGCTTCTCGTCGAAATTGGCGGACTCGTACATCAGCACCAGCTGGTCGCCGGCGGAAAGCTGCTGGCCGGCGAGCTCGTAGTCACGGGTGAGAGTGCGGTTCATGTTCTTGATGGGTGACACCCAGCGCAGCATCTCCTCAACGGCCAGCCGGATGCCGTCACGCTTGCCCCGCAGCGCATCCCAGTGCGGGCGATGGCGCAGCAGCTGCTCGATCCCGCCGGCGATGACGTGACGGGTGGTCTCGTCGCCGCCGATCAGGATCAGCAGTGTCTCACCGATGACGTCTTCATCCGACAGCCGCGCGCCATCGATCTCGGCGTTGACCAGGATGCTGATGAGATCGTCGCCGGGATTTCGCCGGCGCTCGGCGACCACGCCAGCCGCGTAGGCGTTGTAGGCGGCCATCGCGTCCATGCCGCGGCTGGTCACCTGGCCGTCGGCCGGCTCAGCTCCGAGCAGATCCTCACTCCACTGCAGCACGATGCTGCGGTCTTCAGGCAGGATGCCCAGCATGTCGGCAATGACGATCAGTGGGAGCTGAGCCGCCACCTCGCGGATGAATTCAGCGGAGCCGCGCTCGCAGATCGTGTCGATGATGTCGTCACAGAGCTGACTCACGCGCTGCTCGTGCTCCCCGATCCGCCGCGGCGTGAAGCCTTTGCTGACCAGGCCACGGCGTTGAATATGTGCCGGGTTGTCCATGTCGATCATGTGGTTGACCGGACCGTAGAACGGCCGGGAACCCTTGGCACTGCTGAAGATTGACGGGTGGGTGCTGACGAATTCGACGAGCTCGTAGGTCATGGCACCCCAGAGGCCGCTGGACGGGTCCTTGTAGAGCGGCGCGTCACGGCGCAGCGCGGCATAGACGTCGTGCGTCTCGCCGGCGTAGAAGTGTCCGCTGGCCAGCCGGGCGCGAGCCACGACATCCGGCGAGAGCTGCTGCTGTGCCATCGTTGCCTCCTGGCTGTGCGAATGCGACTGAAGTCAGAGACCCATGCATTGGGCGAGCTGCTGACGGTGGTAGGCCGGCGAACCAAGCATGATCTGCGAGGACTTCGCGCGCTTGTAGTACAGCTGGGCGCCGAACTCCCAGGTGAATCCGATACCTCCGTGAATCTGGACGTTGTCGGCAGCCACCTTCATGAAGGCGTCCGAGCAGTACGCCTTCGCCAGGTGTGCCGAACGGGTGGCTTCAGGAGACGGCTCATCGGACTGCTCTGCTGCGTAGAGCGCCGCCGACTTGGCTGCCTCGACTTCCAGCAGCATGTCGGCCAGCAGGTGCTTGATGGCCTGGAACGAGCCGATCTGACGCCCGAACTGATAACGGGTCTTCGCGTAACTGACGCTCATCTCCAGGCAGCGGTCGGCGGCCCCGGCCTGCTCGCTGGCCAGAGCCACGGTCGCCAGCTCGCTCACCCGGGCGAGCACCTGGGAGCTGCTACCCAGCTCGCCCAGCAGCTGCGCGGGCGTGTCTCGGAAGGCCACCCGGGCTTGATGACGGGTCAGGTCCATCACCGAGAGCGGGGTACGGGAGACGCCGTCATCGGGCTTGTCGACCACGAAGAGGCTTGGGCCCTCCCCAGTCTTGGCCGACACGACCAGCACGTCGGCCGCGATGCCGGTGATGACGAAGTCCTTTTCCCCCGTGATACGCCACTGGCCCGTCGCGGACTGCTGCGCGACCGTCCGCGTCGGCGCAGGACCCAACTCGGCGGCGCCTTCCAGGACTGCCAGCGCGGCGATGAGCTCCCCCGAGGCCAGTCGTGGAAGGAAGGTCGCGCAGGCATCCTTGTCGCCGGACTCGAGGAAAGCGTTGGCCGCCAGGATGATGCTGGCGAAGTACGGGCTGCAGGTCAGGAAACGCCCAAGCTCGGCCAGCACGATGGTCTGGTCGCTGAACGTGAAGCCCGCGCCGCCGAACTCCTCGGGAATGGCCAGGCCGCAGAGGCCGAGTTGCTCGCTCATCTGCCGCCACAAGGCCGGGTCGAATCCGAGCTCGGACATCATGGCAGCGCGCACCGCGGTCTCATCGGACTTACGTTCCAGGAAGTCGCGGACCGTCTTCTGCAGGGCCACCTGCTCCGGCGTGGGCGCGAAGCTCATTCGTCATGACTGCCGACGAATCTGCTCAAGTACCTCGCGGTACGGGGTGGTACGGCCGGGTCCAGCCTCACGCGGCATGCCAAGGATGCGCTCGGAAATGACGTTGCGCTGGATCTGATCCGTGCCCCCGTAAATCGATGACGCACTGGAAAAGGCGAAGTATTCAGCAAAGCGGCCACCCCCCGGGCCATCAGGGGGCCACAGCATGCCCTCGGCGCCGATCAGGTCCAGCCCGATCTCGGCGGCCAACTTGACGATGCGGGTCTGAGCGACCTTGCCCAGCGTGGCCAACCGGGCCGACAGTCTTGGGGTCGTCGGCAGCACCCGCCCGTCGGGCCGTCCAGCGCCCGGTATCGGTGTAGCAGGCCAGCAGCGCGATCTTGTCGCGAATGGCGGGGTCGTCCGCCCTGTTGCAGGCATGGGCCAGCTCCACCAGATCGGCCAACGACACCATGGTTCCGGCGTTGCCGGCAGTCACGGCCGCGAACTCGCGAGCAGCCTCTCCGGCTCTGTCCCGCGTGAGTACGCCGGCCTTCACGCCCGGATTCGGTGATCGTCCGAACGACCCACCGGCGCCGATCCCGGTGCGTTCATAGAACAGGGTTGTTTGGGTGACGGCCCACCCGTTGCCCTCGCCGCCGATCAGGTTTTCGGCGGGGACCAGAGCGTCATCGAAGAAGACCTCATTGAAGATCGCATGGCCCGTCATCTCCCGCAGCGGCCGAATCTCCACCCCCGGCTGATCCAACGGAAAGGCGAACCACGAGATCCCGGCGTGCTTGGGCGCCTCGAAGTCGGTGCGTGCCAGCAGCATCCCGTAATCACAATCAAGCGCCTGCGAGCTCCAGACCTTCTGCCCACTGATGACGTAGTTGTCACCCTCGCGGCGAGCCCGGGTGGTGAGACCGGCAAGGTCGGATCCGGCGCCGGGCTCACTGAAGAGCTGGCACCACCCGATGCCGCCGTCCAGGATCGGGGGCACCAGCCGGGCGATCTGTTCGGGCGTGCCGTGCGTGAGAATCGTCGGTGCTGCCATGAGCATTCCCAGACCTCCAGGCGGCAGCAGTGCGCCGTGCGTGGAGAACTCGTCCTTGACGATTCCCACTGCCTCCGTGGGCAGTCCGCGCCCGCCCTGCTCCACCGGAAACTGGGGTGCCGTCCAGCCCGCAGCAGCCACCCGTGACCACCATGAGCGCACGTCGAGGCTGGGATCCCAGTTCTGTACGAGCCACGCCCGCACCTCGGTCCGGATGTCCGTCCCGGCGTCCTGCGCCTGCTCGTCCGTCATGTGGTGGCCACCTCAAGGCTCTGCTGGGCGACGCCGCGCGCCCAGGCGTAGTCGGCTTTCCCGCTGGCGTGGCGGGAGATGGAATCCACCGCGATAAGCGCCCGGGGCAGCTTGAAACGGGCGAGGTCGGCGCTGCAAAAATCGCGCAGCTCCTCCAGCGACAGTTCGCCGCGGGACTCGACGATGGCCACGACCTCCTGGCCGAATCGCTCGCTGGGCCGGCCGATGACAAGGGCATCGACGACCTGGGGATGACGGCAGACGGCCTCCTCGACTTCTTCGACGAAGACCTTCTCCCCGCCGGTGTTGACGACCAGCGAATCGCGGCCCAGCACTTTGATCTGACCGTCGACGTATTGCGCTCGGTCTCCCGGCAGCGACACCCGTTCGCCTTCGACCATCGGAAACGTCTTCTCGGTGGCCGCTGGATCATTCAGGTAGCCGAGCGGGATGCGCCCACGGCGCGCCGTCCAACCCACCTCAGCATCGTCGGGCTGCAGGAAGTGACTACGGTCCTCCGCGACGATGACCGCGCCCAGACCCGGCATAAGTGTGGCGCCACCGCCGGCCTTCGTCATCGCGCCGAAGGCCATGCCGCCCGTCTCGGACGAGCCATAGCCGTCCACAACCGTGAGATGCGGCAGCTCCTCGAGCAGCGCCGTCTTCAGGTCAAAGCTGGTGAACGCGCCCCCGGTGCCAAGCCGGTGCAACGAACTCAAGTCGTAGGGGCGCCGTCGCAATTCGGCGACCAGCGGGCGGGCAAACGCGTCGCCGATGATCGACATCATGTTCACGCGTTCCCGCTCGGCAACGCCGAGAATCGTCGCGGCATCAAAGCGGCTGGAGTCATCGTGCAGCACCACGCGTGCGCCGGAATGCAACCCCGAGAACACCGTCCACTGCGCCGCGGCGTGCATCAACGGAGAGGCCCCCATCCACGTCTCCTGAGGCCCGTGGACGCGCTCCTGCAGCTGCGCCGGCGACAGTGGCTCCCCGCCGGCCATGCCCGACACGAAAATATCGCCCTGCCGCCACAGCACACCTTTGGGGCGCCCCGTCGTCCCGCCCGTGCACAGGGTGTAGAGATCGTCCGGCGAGGGCTCCGGCAACACACCCGCGGGAGCTGTCGCCGTGACTAGCTCCTCGTAGCGCAGACAACCCGCCAGCGAATCAACTTCCGACTCATCCGGCACCTCAATGAGCAGAAGACGGTGGGACCCCAACGCCTCCCGCAGCAGCGGGCCGAGGCTCTTCTGATAGATGACTGCCTCGGCGCCCATCATGAGCAGCAAGTCGGAGACTTCCTTGGCGGTGTAATGATGGTTGACGTTGAATGGCGAGGTGCGGGCCTTGAAGCCGGCAAGCATCGCTTCGATGTATTCGGGCCGGTTGAACATGAGAATGCCGACCTGAGACTGACCGCACTCCCAGCGCTCCATCGTCGACCGTTCTCGGCGGACGCCCAATCCGGCACCCACCAGGTGGTGTGCCAGCGCTTCGGAACGCTCATCCACTTCGGCAAAGGTGCGCCGTTGGTCACGCCAGACCAGCATCTCGCGGTCGGGAATGGCGGCGGCGATGCAGCGGTGAGCGTCGGCGAGCGACCATTCGATCGGGATGTCCGTGGCGTAGCGCACGCTCCGAACAGTAGGTGTTGAGCAGATTATTTGTCTAGAGGTTCGAAGCCCGAGGTCAGGCACCCCGAAATACCGGCGGGCGCTTTTCGTAAAAGGCGGTGAGCGCCTCTCGCATGTCTTCGGTGCTGACGTTGACGTTCTGGGCCAGCGCCTCGGTCTCGAGCGCGCTCGCAAGCGAGGAATTGGCGGCGTTGGTCAGCTCCCGCTTCGTCATGGACAGGGCCATCGGCGGACCGGCGGCAATGCGCGCGGCGACATCGGCCACCTTGGCATCGAGCTCCGCGGCAGGTACGACCGCGTTGACGATGCCGAGGGAATCCGCGCGAGCCGCGTCCATCATCTCGGCGGTGAACGCGATCTCCTTCGCCCGGTGGATCCCGATCCGCTGCGCGAGGAACCACGACGTCCCGAAGTCAAGGCTCAAGCCGAGCTTGGCGAAGATGGCGGAGAAGCGTGAGCGGTCAGAGCAAAACAGCATGTCGGCGGCCAGGGCGAGCCCGAACCCGGCACCGACTGCGACGCCATCGACCTTGGCGATGACGGGGATCGGACACTCGTGGACGGATTGGACCGACTCGGCGAGCTGCCGCATGCCGATAAGCGTGTTGCCCCAGCCAGGATCGTCTTTGCCGGGTGTCAGGTCGGCCCCGGAGCAGAAATCGCCGCTGGCTCCTGTGATCACGATAACTCTGGCGTCACTCGCGGCGAGCTCGCGGAACAGGTCGCGAATGGTCAGCCACATGCTCATGCTGCAGGCGTTTCGGGTACCGGGACGATCGATGGTGACGGTCGCGATGTGACCATCGCGTTGGAGTCTTACCGGATCATCGGCCACGCTGATTCCCCTTGCTGCGCAACAGTTCCTGTAGCGCGGACTTGTCCACCTTCCCGGTGGCGGTCATCGGCACTTCATGGGTCTCGGCCAGCAGCCAGAGCGTCGGCACTTTGAACGAGCTGAGCACCGACCGGGCTTCGGTGGCCACCTCATCGATGCTCCGCGTTCCGATGACCAAAGCCCCCACGGCGACGGCGACGGCGTCATCGTCATCGCGCACGTCGGTCACGAAGGCCTGCCGGACCCCTTCGAGCCGGCGCAGCGCACCCTCCACCTCGGTGGGAAAGACGGTGGCCCCCCTGACCTTGAACATGTCATCGAGGCGACCTCGATACCAGAGATAGCCGTCCTCATCCAGCACGCCGAGATCACCGGTCCGATAGAAGCCGTCGACCGTGAAGGTCTGATCCCGGGTCCGGCCACAGATACCGCGCATCACGTTGGGCCCCCGAAGCCAGATCTCGCCGGGTAGTCCGAAGCCACAGGGCAGCTCCGTGTCCGGGTCGACGATGCGCACCTCGAAACCGTCGAACGGCCGCCCGCAACTTCCATACTTGTCCGCCGGTAGGTCGACATCGGCTCGCGCCCCACAGTACGGGCCGAAGGTCTCGGTCATACCGAACAGGTTCGCGCGTGCCCCCGGCGCCGATCGCAGGCCCGGGGGAAGTACGGCCGGCAAGCTTCCGCCTCTCAGGCCTGACAGATCCGCATGCGCGAAGCGCGGGTGAGCAGCGAGCCGAACTGCCTGATCCGGCCAACCGCGAAAGAGCGTCACCTGCTCCCTTTCCAGCAGCGAGAGGGTGGCCTCCGGTTCAGGGGTGGCTTCCGTCAGCAACGTGGCACCTGCTGCCAAGGCGGTCATGAGGCCGCTGGAAAAGCCACCGGTCCAAAAGAACGGCATCGGAATGTAGAGCCGCTCGTCGGGCTGAACGCACCGCGCGTCCAGGCCCGACGTGACGGCTCGCACGCCCCCGCCGTGGGTGTGGATGACACCTTTGGGCACGCCCCGGCTTCCTGACGTGAACAGCACCACGAGGTCGTCTGCGGGATGGACGGCAGCTTCCAGCGCGGTGACGAGCGCGGCGTCGACGGACTCCAAGGGAAGCTCACCGAGCGGCCAGACATGGCGCAGCAAGGGCAGCGTGTCTCGGGTCCGGCCCTCAGTCCCGGCGGCAAGGGCGCCCGGCGCGACCGACTCCACCTCGTCCAGGTAATGACGGCCCTTGAATTCACGCGCCGCGATCAGATGCGTCACCCCGGCAACGTCGAGCTGCGCCGCCAGTTCGGGAGGCCGCAGGAGGGTGCTCAGCGGAATCAGGACGGCCCCGATTCGCATGACAGCGACGGCAGTGATCGCCCATTCGAGGCCGTTCGGGCCCATCAAAGCGACGCGGGAGGCTTTACCCACGCCGGCGGCCACCAGACGCCCGGCAAGGGATCGGCTCAGCTCGTCCAGTTCGGCATGCGTTATCGATCGCTCGCTGGTGACTACCGCCTGCCGCGGGCCGGCCATTGATGAGTTGCGCCGCAGCAGTTCAGGAAGTGTCTGCGGGGCAACGATCTGGTCAGCCGTCACGGAGCAGCTCCTTGAGGGCACGGGCATCGAGCTTCCCGCTCGACAGCACGGGCACTTCTGCGTCGGCAAGGAACACGATGCGCTGCGGCACCTTGTACGCGGAAAGCCGTGAGCGCAACCCCTTGCGCAACTCCTCCACGCTCGGAGGTGCCTCACCCGCCGGCATCCGGATCGCCGCCGCGACCAGTTGGCCGCGATCAGAATCGTCGAGCCCGACCACGTGGGAGGTGAGACCCGTCTGTTCCAGGATCACCGCCTCCACCTCGCGCGGTGAGACGTTGGCGCCCGACGTTTTGATCATGTCGCCGCGCCGGCCGGAGAAGTAGAAGAAACCATCGGAATCGACGTGAAACAGGTCGCCAGTGGGATACCACCCGTCCGATGTGAAGGTCTCGTCCCGTTCGCGACCGTAGTAACCCTCCATGAGGAACGGGCCACGAAAGTGCAGCTCGCCCACCTCACCGACGGCGCAGCGACGACCGCTCTCCGGGTCGACGATCTCCGCCTCGAAACCGGGCGCAGGGCGACCGAACGACCCGCGCCGGTGCTCGGGTTGGTCGCTCTCATCGTCGCTCAACAGGCACACGCTGCCGGCTTCGGTCATGCCGAGCATGTTGTGCCGTAGTTCAGGGTCTGCCGGTGCCACGCTTTCAGGCAGGATCGGCCAGAGGTTGCCACGGCGGATGGAACGAAGGTCGCGGCCGGCGAAGGAAGGGTCCTTCGGCAGGTGTGCGACCGTCTGCGCGAAACCGTTCACCATGGTCGGGGCCGTACGTTCCAGCACATCCAAGACGGATGCGGCGTCCGGAGAATTCGAGCACACCAGCGTTGCTCCGGCGAGCAGCGTCCCCAACAATCCGTAGGCGAAGCCGCCGATCCAAAACATCGGCGAGTTGCAGAACAGGATCTCGCTTTCGTCGTAGCGACGAAGCTGGTTGAGGTTGTCGACGTGCCTCAGCAACGGCCCGTGTTGATGGATGACGCCTTTGGGCGCGCTGGTCGACCCCGAGGTGTGCACGATGACCATCCGGTCCGATGCCCGCACGCTCGCCTCCACCGACGCCAGCCGGGCGCCGCTGACCCTTGCCCCCGCGTCGAGGAGCGCCGGCATGCTCCACGGGCCCTCGACCGTTTCGGCGGGAAACGCGATGCGGCGTAACGCAGGACAGGCCGTGAGACGAAGCGGAGGCTCGGCCTTCGGGTCCAGGGCGGGAACGGCCGCAAGGAGCGCCTCGACATAGTTCCGGTTGCGGTAGCCCGCGGTCGCGAGCAGGAATTCGATGTCAGCGCCGCGAAGCAGCTCCAGCAGTTCGCGGTCGGTGGAGAAGGTGCTGATCGGCACTGCCACCGCGCCGATACGCGCTGCCGCCAGCCAGCCGACAACGAACTCGGGGCCGTTCGGATAGAGCAGTCCGACATGCGTGCCTTTGCCGGCACCGGAAGCCAGCAATCCCTTGGCCAGCGCGGCTGATCGCGCATTCGCAACCGCGTAGGTGAGGACATTCTCGTCGCAGATGAGCAAGGGGTGAGCCCCTTCCGCTGCGGCCCGATTGCGCAGCAGCAGCGGAACCGTCAGCGGCAGCCCGTCGCCGGCATCGACCACGGCCTGGGTCACTGCGTGAATCACCGCCGGGTTCATGCTGAATCTCGCCGGGGCGACACCGCGGACAAGCGTGCGCGATCCCCGGCAACAGCCTTCATGTCAGCGCTGCACAAGAGTTTTTCGCCGAGCAGGAGCCGGGCGTGCGAGTTGATCCTGGGATCGTCGGATTCGCGGTCGACCTCAAACGTGAGCTCGGTCAGCAGCGGGGTCGGCCGGCGGTACTCGACCAGCAGCGAGGTCGTTTTGCCGGCTACTCCGACGTCACAATTGTGATGCTGAATCACGCAGTCGAAGAAGGTGGCGAGTACGCCCCCGTGCACGATCCCCGGCGGCCCTTCGAAGGCGAGCGGAAACGTCACGGTCCCGTGCGCCCGGCCACCGTCGACCTCGATCGAGTACTCGGGAAAGCATGGGTTGTAGGTCCCGATGTCACGGCTGTGGTCGACATAGACCCGCCGCTCCGGCGACATGGCGTCGCCGATGCGCGGCCCCGAATCCTCCGGAGCCTCGGTGGCCAGAGCCCGCTCGGCGGTCTGCAATTGCTCGGTCAGCCGGGCGACGGTCGCCGAGGGTCCTTCGAGTGCGAGCGCCAGCCCTGCCACCCGGCGCAGCAAGGGCGCCAACGTCAGCGTCTGCCGCAGCGGGGTGACTCCAAAAGTCCACCGTTCGGTCATTTCGGCATCCCCAGAATGCGTTCGGCGATGAGGTTGCGCTGAATCTGGGAGGTGCCGGCGGCAATGGTGAATTGCAGCGACCAGAGGTATTCCCTGACCACTTCGACCGCTTCGGGGTCGGCACCTCCGGTCGCGGCCCGACCCAGTACGCGCACGGCCAGCTCGCTGATTTCCTGGCTCAACTCGCTGAACCGCAGCTTGACCGCGGACCCCCACGGCGCAGGCATGCCGGTGCG
Organism: uncultured Actinomycetota bacterium; assembly: GCA_963839015.1. GTDB lineage: Bacteria > Actinomycetota > Actinomycetes > Frankiales > Frankiaceae > DATAZK01. The sequence continues at coordinate 1,126,702 of CAWITL010000010.1, forward strand.
CTCAGCCTCGGCGATTCCGCGTTGAGTCAGCCGCCAGAGTGCTTCTACCTGGGCATCCAACCGGCCGACGTGCTCGCGGAAACCGGCGTCGTCCCAAGGCCCGCCCGGCACGGTGGCGGCCAACGAGACCAGCTTCCGCAGCTGGGTTCGCAGGGTGATGATGTGCTGGGCAAAGGCCGTTCCGCGCTCGAAACGAAGCGTGACGTTCGTGACGCGCCATCCGTCGTTCTCGGCGCCGACCCGGTTGCTCACGGGCACCCGGGCGTCGGTCAGGAACACTTCGCAGAAGTGGCTCTCGCCGTCGATCGTGCGCATCGGTCGCACGTCCACGCCCGGCTGGTGCATATCGAGGATGAGCCAGGTGATGCCCTTGTGCTTCGAAGCGTCCGGGTCGGTGCGGACCAGCAGCTCGCAGTAATCCGCGACGTGCGCCCGGGTGCTCCAGATCTTCTGCCCATTGACGACGTACTCGTCGCCTACCCGCTCCGCGCGGGTGGCCAGCGAAGCCAGGTCTGAGCCCGCCTGCGGCTCCGAGAAACCCTGGCACCAGGTGCTCTCGCCGCGAATGATGCGCGGGAGGTGAAAAGACCGCTGCTCGTCGGTGCCTTCGGCGATGAGCGTCGGTCCGGCGTGCATCATGCCGACGAAGTTGACGCTGATGTAGGGCGCACTCGCCCGGGCCTGCTCCTCGAGATAGACCAACTGCTGGCTGACCGGCAGGCCGCGGCCTCCGAACGCCTCCGGCCATGCCAGCCCGGCGTATCCGGCGTCATGGAGCTTGCGCTGCCAGGCCGTGTCATAGGCCCGGCGCGCGGGCCAGTCGCCCGGGGCCGGGGGCGATCCATGCGCCGGGACCTCAGCCTCGAACCAGGCGCGGAGCTCGGCACGGAAGCGCTCGTCCTCAGCGTTGTAGCTCAGATCCACTTACGCTCCCTCGTTCAGCAACTCGCGGACCGCCATCAGATCGACCTTGCCGGAAGGGGTCCTGGGCAGCGCATCCACGATGCGGAGCTTGGTTGGCAGTTCGTAGCGGGAGAGCACCTTCGCCGCATCCGCAAGCAGCTGCTCCGGCGAGACCGGCCGGGCTCCCTCGCGGAGCTCTACGGCCGCGACAGGCACCGCGCCGAGACGCAGATCGTCCACTCCGACGACGCCGGCGCTACGGACCCGCGGATCGCTCTCGAGGGCGACCCGGACATCGTCGGGCAGCACCTTGAAGCCACCGCGGATGATGGCCTGATCGGCCCGACCGAGGATCCAGACGAAACCGTCGGCATCGATACGGGCCAGGTCGGTCGTCCGGATCCACGACTGGTCGTCGCCCAGCTGGCGGGTTTTCACTTCGAGCAGCCCCGCCGTGTCCGGTGCGAGCGGTGTGCCGGTGTCGGGTTCAACAATGCGTAGTTCGCATCCGGCATGAGCCCGACCGACGCTGCCACGCTTGGCTGCCCAGTACCGCTGGTGATCCGCCAGATTCCAGCCGGCGACTCCCCCGCCGAACTCCGTGGCCGCGTAGGAGATGAGGACCGGTACCCCGTACTTGGCGTGGAAGGCATCCGCGTCGTCAGGCGAGAGCGGGGCCGTGCCCGAGATGACGGAACGCACGCTCGAAAGGTCCTGCGGGTCGAGGTCGGCGTCCAGCACCATCCGCAACGCCGTCGGCACCAGGCTCACCGTGTTCGGCCGATGGCGCCGCACGGCATCGACCCAATCATCCAAACGAAACCTTTCGAGCAAGCAGAACGAGCGGCCGTCGTTCACGCACTGCAGCACCCGAAACAGACCACCAAGATGAACCAGGGGGGCATTGATGATCGCCACGCCGCTGCGCAAGCGCAACTCCGATTTCTTCTTCGCCTCGTAGTGTTTCGCTCCGGCCATGACGCGCGAAAGCGTCTGGTACGTCAGGGGAATGCGCTTGGCCGGTCCGGTGGTACCGCTCGTGAGCATCTCCACCGCCACCCCCAGCAGAGCCTGCGATGGCTGCTCAGGGCCGTGGCCGCTGACATCCACGTCACCAAGCCGGTTGGTCAAGATCCATCGCACGCTTTCCACCGGCGGCGCGAAGGTGCTGAGATCATCACTCTGGCCGGCAATCGCACCAACACCCTGCGCAGCAAGATCAGCCAGATCGCCGCGAACCCGGTCCGTTCCGCGCCCCGGGTTGACCGTGACGACGCACGCGCCCGCCTGCAGCAATCCGAGCAGCAAGCCGACGTGGGCAGGGTGGTTACGCAGCAGCACCGCCACCCGTTCCCCCGGCCCGACGCAGCCGCCCACCGGCGTCGCAGAAGCCGCCAGGTCGCCCCACGAGTACCAGCGCCGGTCGAATTCCAGCGCCGGCGCCGACGGGTCCAGCGCGAGGATCTCGCTGATCCGCTCGCTGAGCGCGAAGGAGGCGGTCGTCGTCATCGAAGCCTGGGCTCGGGTCGATCCGGTCCGCGCTCGGCCACCTCCGCCTGGCCAAGGGGGTTGCCAAGGCGGGTGTAGAGCAAACCCTGCTCCATGGCAGCCCGATACGGCCGGTCGAGTGACTCCCAGATCGCCCGAACAGTTCCCTGCGTCGCCGCCGACGGCTTGCGGGCGATACCTGCCGCGATCTCGTGCGCCCGGGCTTCGAGCGCCTCGCGGGCCACGACCTCGGTGACCAGACCGATTCGCAGCGCGGTCGACGCTGTCACGCGCTCGTCATTGCCGGACAGCGCGATCCGCAGCGTCTCCCCCAGGCCGATCTTGCGCATCAGCCCGACCGGCTCCAGAGCTGACACGAACCCGTACGTCACGTGCGAGTCGAAGAAGGTGGCGTCCGGCGAGCAGATGACGATGTCGGCCTCGTTGAGGAAATAGAACGCGCCCGCCGAGCACATCCCCTGCACCGCACAGACAACCGGCTTCCAGACCTGCTGCCACTTCGCGCTCAGCAGCTTGCCGGGATCCTCGTGGTTCCAGACATCGTCGGGCTGTCCGTAGGGCTTCCTGGTATCGAGGCCGGCGCAGAAGGCCCGGTCGCCAGCGGCGCGAAGGACGACGGCATTGACCGCCGGATCGGCTTTGACCCGTTGCCAGGCGTCGGCCATCTCCTGGCACATCTGCCGGTCGAAGGCGTTCAGAACCTCTGGCCGGTTGAGGGTGATCGTCGCGACGTGGTCCGGCGTGGTCTCGTAGCGAATAGTCGAGTAGCCATCGGCCATCGAGTCCATCGCAGTCACCGACACTGCCAATTGGGCCGGCGCTTCTCCATGAAGGCACGCGGACCTTCCTTGGCATCGTCGGTGCGCACGACCCGCTCCCGAAAGGTCTCCCCCAGGATCTCCGCCTCGTGCAACGGCAGGTCGAGTCCCTTGCGGATCGCCAGCCGGGTGCCGCGCACGGCCAATGGAGCGTTGCTATTGACGATGCCGGCGATCTCTCGCGCTCGTTCCAGCAACCGGTCATGCTCCACGACCTCGGACACCAGGCCGAGCTGGTACGCGCGTTCGGCGCCCATCCGTTCGTGCTTACCGACCAGGGCCATCCGCATTGCAATGTTCGTGGGGAGAGAACGGGCGAGGCGCACCACCTCCCGACCCGACACCAGACCGATGCTGACGTGTGGATCGAAGAACTGGGCCCGGTCTGAAGCAATGACGATGTCGCCGGTGGTCACCCAGTCCAGGCCCGCTCCGCAGCAGATCCCGTTGATCGCGGCGAGGACGGGTTTCGTCATCGTTCGAAAGGGAGGTGTGCCTTCCTGGGGGGCCTCCCACTGCGGATAGGTCGACAGGTAGGGCTCGTCATAGATGACGCGTCCGTCATCGGGGATCTCAGTGGCATCGGCCCCCGAGCAGAACGCCCGGCCGTTGCCGGTCACGAGGATGATCCAGACATTCTCATCGGCTTCCGCCGCGTCATACGCCCGCCTGAGTTCGCCCACCATCTCCGGGCTCAAGGCGTTCAACTGCGCCGGCCGGTTCAAGGTGACCGTCGCGATGCGATCGGTGACGTCGTACAGAATCGTCCGGAAGTCCATAGCGACAGCTTCCCCCATGCTCCCTGTCGGGTTCACATCCTGGTCGCTCACGCCGACCCCGCAGAGCCAAGGGCAGCAGCTAACGCGAGGGCATGGGATGGTGCGGAGCCGAATGCGTGCTCCAGGGTCCAGGCGCGCTTCAGGAAGTAATGCGGATGCATGTCCCAGGTGAATCCCATGCCGCCGAGAATCTGGACCGCCGCGCGGCCGTTTCCGATTCCGGCCTCTCCCGCCAGCACCTTGGCCGAAGCAAGAGCCCGTACGCGGTCTTTCTGGTCGCCGTCGGCCATCAGCGCGGCCGCCGCGTAGGTGGCGCTGCGGGCCATTTCCGATCGCACATACATGTCGGCGAGCAGATGCTTGATCGCCTGAAAGGAGCCGATGGGCCGGCCGAACTGCTCCCGCTCGAGCGCGTAGGCACGCGCCACATCAAGCGCCCCCTGGGCGACACCCACCAGCGACGCGGCGGCCAGCAGCGTGCCTGACGTCCGGAGCCGATCGGCCACTTTCCGGTCACCGACGCACTCACCCACCGGCAGGGCAGCGAGCACGCCCACCGGCGTCAAAGGGTCGAGCGGAGCACCGGAAGTCACCTCGCCAAGCTGATCGGTCGGAATGCGCTCGACGCCGTCTCCGCGCAGGACGAGCAGCAGGTCGCTCTCGTCCACGTGATCGACCAGCACCGGGCCCCCAGTCGCGTCGTCGGCCTCCACTCCGGTGACACGGATCGCCCCCTCCTCGACTCCTGCGACGAGGGACGCCGAAATGGTGGACCAGATGACCGGACCCGTCACCAGATGCGCACCGATCACTTCGAAAGCGATCGCCGCCTCGACGGGGAGCAGTTCCTCGCCGTCGCCCGCGAACATTCCCAGGACGCCAAGCTCGGCGAGTCCCGACCACAGGTCCTGATCAGCGGGCTTGGACTCCCGTCCTGCGACGTCTTCGAGCCCGCAACGGTCACGGCAGAAGGCGTCGACGGCATGCGCAAACGCCAGCTGATCATCGCCAAAGCGGAAGTCCATGTGATCCGGCCGACCATCCCAGGGTTGGAAACATGCAGATATTAATCTAGGTTTCGGCGAACATACACAGGAGGACACCATGAAGCATCGCGTCATCCAGTGGGCCACTGGACCCGTGGGCCGGCATGCCGCGACCGCGGTGCATGCCCACCCGGATCTTGAACTCGTGGGCGCTTTGGTCTACGACCCGGGCAAAGCGGGCCGGGATGTCGGTGAGCTTTGCGGCATCGGCCCGATCGGCGTTCAAGCGACCACGGATCGCGAGGCCATCCTCGCCCTGGATGCCGATTGCGTGCTCTATATGGCTCAGGGTGAAATGAATCCCGGCGCTGCTATTGACGACATCTGCCGCCTGCTGGCCGCCGGGAAGAATGTGGTGTCGACGGCGGTCACGGCGTTGATCTATCCAGCCGCCGCCGGGCATGGTGTCGCCCGGCGGCTGGAGAAGGCCTGTGCCGATGGCCGCAGCACGTTTCATGCGACGGGCATCGAGCCGGGGTGGGCCTCGGAGGTCCTCCCGCTGACCATGTCTGCCGTCTTTGCGCGCATCGACCATCTGCTGGTGCAGGAACTGCTCGACTACTCCTCCTATGACAATGCGGCGATGCTCTTTGACGTCATGGGCTTCGGAAGACCTCCGGACGCTCCGGTGCTGATGTCGAGCCCGGAGGTGGCAGGCATGACCTTTCACGCACCCCTCATGCTCGTGGCCGAGGGCCTGGGTGCCACGATCGATCACTTCGTCTATGACCGGCAAGTCGCCCTCGCCGACCGCCCCTTCGAGGTAGCCGCCGGCCGGATCGACGTCGGCACGGTTTCGGCGCAGCGCTTCTCCGCGAGTGCCGTGATCGGCGGGCACAATGCTCTCACCATCGAGCACATCACGCGGCTGGCTGACGATCAGGCGCCGGATTGGCCGACCGGCCGCGGCTGGAAAGTCACCGTCGAAGGGCTGCCCTCCATGGTCCTGGAAGCCACCATTGCCACGCACGGTGAGGACGAGAACGACCAGGGTTGTCTGGCCACCGCCATGCATGCGGTGCACGCGATTTCTCCGGTGTGCGCCGCGGAGCCGGGTATCCGCACATTCCTTGACCTTCCGCTGCTCAAGGGCAGGCACGTGCTCACCACCAGTATTTGAAACGTCCAGATATTAATCTAGGCTTGACCCAGGTGCGTCCAGGATTGGAGGCGAGACGGTTGGCAGACGACCGAGTACTGCTCGATCGCGACGAGGCAACCGGCATCGCGCGGATCACCCTGAACAATCCCTCGCGGCGCAATTCCTACGACAGTCAGATGCGCAGGCAGGTCGCCGCTTATCTGGACGACTTGGCCTGCGACGACGACGTCAAGGTTGTGATTCTTCGGGGCGAAGGCGGCGTCTTCAGCACCGGGGCAGACATGGGCAACGCTTACGCCTGGTACGGCCCTGGGGGCAAGGCTGAGCCCACTAACGGGCAGCGGCAGCGGCGCCCGAGTCAGCGCCGCCGGCTGGCCGTCGATCGCGATGCTTTCAGCTTTTATCACGACTTCATGGGATATCCGAAGGCGACCGTTGCTGAGGTGAGGGGCTACGCCCTCGGCGGCGGCTTCGAGCTAGCGCTGATGGCCGACATCTCCGTCGTTGCCCGCGACGCGATTGTCGGCATGCCGGCCACTCGGTTCCTGGGTCCGGCGCTCGGTTCGCTGCACATGTTCTTTCACCGGCTCGGTCCCGTGCTCGCGCGGCGAATGCTGCTCACCGGTGACTCGGTTGCGGCGTCGACGTTTGAAGGCCTCACGGTCTTCACTGACATCGTCGAGGATGACCGGGTGGAAGCCCGCGCTGATTACTGGGCCCGCAAGATCGCGAAGATGCCGGCGGACGGCATCGTCATGGCCAAGGAAGCCTTTCGGATGGTCGAGCAATTGCAGGCTTACTCGGGGGAAGAAGTCGCGGGCTACCTGTTCCACGCGTTCGGGACGAATTTGCAGTTCGAGGACGGCGAGTTCAACTTCGTCAAGACCCGCGCCGAACACGGCACCAAGCGTGCGTTCGAGCTGCGCGATGCCCACTTCGAGGTACCCGAACCGTAACCGCCAGTGGCAGGAGAGCTCTCATGACCACGGCGCTGTCGCTCATCGCCGAACCCGACGACTTCACCTCGTCCTGGCTGACCGAAGCACTTCAGCAAGCCGGTATCAGTGCCTCGGTGAGTGACGTCGCTGTCTCGCCGGTCGGCACCGGACAGATGGCTTCCTGCCATCGACTCGACATCCGCTACGCACGCGGCGAGGGACCGGCTCGGCTGATCGCGAAGCTGCCGGCGACCGACCCCGCCGTACGAGCCGGCGCCGCCATGACCTACCGCACCGAGGTCAGCTTCTACCGGGAGTTGGCGCCACGGATCGCAGTCTCGGTACCACGCTGCTACTTCGGCGCGATCACCGACGACTCTTCTTCTTTCACACTGCTGCTGGAAGACATGACTCCGGCGATACCCGGCGACCAACTCGCAGGCTGCACGCTCGCGCAAGCGCGTGAAGCATCGATAGCCGTTGCCAGCCTGCACGCCCGGAGCTGGTGCGATCCGGCACTGAAGAAGATCGACTGGCTGATCCCTGGGATGAGCACCTACGTCGAGCACACGGCGCCGAGATTCCCGACGCTGGCGCAACGCTTCATTGACAAGCGCCAGCTGGCCCCGGCGACCGAGGACGTCGTCCTGCGGTTTGCCGAGAACTTCCAGACCTGGGCAGTGGGACGTCCCTCGCCTTTCTCGTTGCTGCACAATGACTATCGGCTCGACAACCTGCTCTTCTCACCCGCCGGCGCCGCGCTCACCATTGTCGATTGGCAGTCACTGTCGACCGGGCGGCCGCTGCAAGACGTGGCGTTTCTCGTGGGCGCCGGCCTGCATCCGCAGGAGCGCCGGACCGGCGAACGCGCCATTGTCGGGGCCTACCACGATGCCCTTGTCACGCAAGGGGTTCGGGACTACCGCGCGCGTCAATGCTGGGAGGACTACCGGCACGGGCTCTTCCACGGCCTCTACATCTGCCTCATGGCGGAGTCGGTGGCCACACCAACAGAACGAGGCCTGCGAATGTTCAGCGTCATGGCAGAACGTGCTGCAACGGCGATCCGGGAGCTTGACTGCTTCGAGCTGATCAACGATAAGGGGGCCGTCAGACATGACACCTGAGCACTTCTCCGAATTCGCAAAGAGTGCACCAGATCGCGTCGCCGTCGTCATAGCCGGCACCGACCAGGCGCTGACTTACGGCCAGCTGAACGCGCGCTCGAACCAGCTCGCCCATCACTTTCGCAGCGTGGGCCTGCAGGCAGGCGATCACATCGCCGTCATCGTCGAGAACCGGCTCGAGTTCTTCGAGATCACCGCCGCGGCCATGCGCAGCGGGCTTTTCGTCACCCCGATCAACTTCCACCTCGCCGCCGACGAAGCCGAATACATCGTCAATGATTGCGGGGCATCTGTCGTCATCGCTTCGGCGGCCCTCTCAGAGCTGACCGGCCGGCTGGGTCTGGCCACTGCTGATCCCGGTCGACGGCTGCTGATCGGAGCCAGCCCCGACGATCCGAACAGCTATGAGCGGGCCCTCGCGGCCCGCCCGACCCATCCGATAGCCGACCAGAGCGAAGGGTCCTGGATGTTCTACTCGTCCGGAACCACCGGGCGACCCAAGGGCATCAAACCCGCGACCGTTGGTGGTCCGCTCGGTGCCCCCAGCTCATTTGTCGGCCTCGTGAAGGTCCTCTTCGGCTTCGGAGAAGGTGATGTCTACCTCTCCCCCGCCCCGCTCTATCACGCCGCGCCCGCCGGCTGGACCGACGCGGTCCTGCGGCTAGGTGGCACCGCGGTCATCCTGGAGCGGTTCGACCCGGTCGACACTCTGCGGGCGATCGAGAAGTACTCGATCACCCATGGGCAGTTCGTGCCCACCCACCTGGTTCGCCTGCTGAAGCTGCCCGAGAGCGAACGCCAGCAGTTCGATCTGTCGAGCTTGCGCGTCGTCGTGCACGCCGCAGCACCCTGCCCTCCGCAGGTGAAGCGCGACGTGCTCGATTGGCTCGGCCCTGTCGTCTATGAGTACTACTCGGGCAGCGAGGGGGTCGGCTTCTGCGTCATCGGCCCGCAGGAGTGGTTGGAGCACCCCGGGTCGGTCGGCCGGTCGTTGCGCGGCACCGTGCACATCACCAGCGAAGACGGCACCGAACTGACCGCGGGTGAAACCGGGCAGATCTGGTTCGATTCCGGCTCCCGCTTCGAATACCACGGCGACCCGGGCAAGACGGCCGAAGCTTTCAATCAGCGAGGCTGGAGCACGCTCGGCGACATCGGGATGGTGGACGAGGAGGGCTACCTGTATCTCACCGATCGGGTCTCGAACATGGTGATCTCCGGCGGCGTCAACATCTATCCGCGTGAGATCGAGGATGTGCTGATCGGCCACCCCGATGTGGCTGATGTGGCCGTCGTTGGGGTCGACGACCCCGACCTCGGCGAAGCCATCCGGGCGATTGTCGAGCCGATCCCCGAGCGCCCCGCCTCCCCAGCATTTGCCGCCGAACTCATCGAATACTGCCGGGCTAACCTCTCAAGCTTCAAGTGCCCCAAATCCGTCGTCTTTCTCGACGAACTTCCGCGCTTGCTCACCGGTAAGATCGCGAAACGGATGCTCCCGCCCAGCGCCCTGTCGACGGACTGAACGAGTCAGCCGCGGCTCTCGCTCACCGGCCTTCCGTGGGCTGTGACCACGCGTCGATGACGGCGTCGGTCGTGGTGACGGTGGTCAGCAACTTCAGGGTGTTGTCGATCACGGCGTCGGCGTACTCGCGCGGTACGCCCGCTACGGCATCGCGTGGCAGGACGAACTGGTAGGCGGCATTCACCGCGTCCATGACGAAATTGGTGATGGCCACGTTCACCGATACGCCTACCCCGACGATCGTCGTGATTCCCATGTTTCGCAGCACGGCGTCCAGTTCGGTGCCGCCCATCGGCCCCAAGCCGTGCCAGCGCACGAGGACCAGATCAGACTCGGCCGGGCCCAGCTCGGGAAGCAGACTGGCCCCAGCGGTGCCCGGAAGCATCCCAGTTCCCAGTCCCTTGGCGGCTCCTGCGAAAAGGCGGGCATTGTGGTTCGCGCCCAAGCCATCGCGGTGAATCTGCGCGAGGCAATGCACGACCGCGACCCCCGCCGAACGCGCCGCGTCGACCAGCCGCCGGACATTGGGGATCGCCTCACGCTGGGCCTCCTCCGCCAATACCCGTAGACCTGCGTCGGGTCCGACGACCGCGCCCTGACACTCCTGAGTGACGAGCGCGGTGGTGCGCGGATCGACCAAATCGGTGAGCCTCGGACCGGGCATCGGCATCCCCTCCTGACGTTGAGCGGATCAGCCTACGACCAGCGATACGTCACGGGTTCGCCGGCACGGTCGCGCGGTTCTTGGGGTCGCAGTTGAAGTACCCGTTGTTCGGCCGGGTGACGGCCTTGTCATAGACCCAGCCACCGGTCGTCAGGCGGATGATGGCCGTGCAATCGTTGATCTCGGTGGCCGTGGGACTGGTGGAGACGGGCGGGCTGATTCCGGCGGCGGTCCAATCCGTGTAGGAGCCGGCCTTTTGCAGCACGCAAGCCTGCGTCAAGTTATCGCCGCACGCAGTCGCGGAAGTCGCGAAGAGCAGCCACGAGTCGTAGGACTCCAAAGTGAACTGGGTGTACTTCGGGTCCGACACCGTCGAGGACAGCTGGGCCTTGATCTCCCTGGTCGCCGGCGTGTCAACCCCGGCCGCCAACGGCAGGTAGTCCAGCGGGACGTAGATCGGTGGGAAGGTGCCCAGTGCTTTCGCTGCTGCCACGTTGGCGGCGGTATAGAACTGATAGCTGTACGTCACTTCCTGCGGCGTCCACCCGACGTTTTTCATCGCTTGAATCTCGGGCGTGATGTCTTGGCCGGAGGTCTCGTACAACCCCACCGTGCCATTGCCTTTGAGCTGCTCCATGTACGGCCGGAAGTTGTCCACCAGTACCGGCTTTACCTGCACTGCAGTCACTTTGAAGCCGTTGTGCTCGAGCGCGTACTGCTGCTTCTTGCCGCCTTCGGTCAGGGAGGCCAAGGTGGCGCTGCCGACGGCGATGCCCTTGGTCTTGAGGTCGGGGTAAGTCTGTTCGAGCAGTCGGTAGATGCCAAAGGGAACCTGGGTGGCAATTCCGGGCTGAATCTTGACCTGAAGGCCGGCATTCGCGGCCGCCGACGTCACGGTGTAGGCCGGGATGGTACCGAGCTTGCAAGCCAAACGCGGCTTCACGCCGGCGTCGTCGAGCGCGTTGCCACCACCGACCAGCATGAAGTCCTTCTGGCAGGCATCGAGCGTCGTCTGGCCCACGTTGAAGAGTTTCGCGTCCCATTTGTCGATGACAATCTTGCGGCCGTTGATGCCCCCGGCAGCATTGCACCACTTCGTAAAAGCTTCGCTGGCGTCGAAGAACTCTTGCTCGATGCCGGGGGCCGCCGCCGCGCCAGCATCGGAATTCACGCCGATCCGGATCGTGCTGTCAGTCAAGCCACGAGCGGTTGGGCCTTGTGGAGTGCCGGGGCCACAGACCCCCTTCAGCGTCCCGAAATCACCGGCGGCAGCGGCAGTGCTGGCCGATGGTTTCGCCGAGCTGGAGCTACCACCACCGCCCCCGCCAGATGATGACGACCTGCCGCACCCAGCCACCACCAACCCGACAGTCAACACCGCGGTGAAAGTGAGCAGAGGCATCCGGGGATGCAGGCTGGTAGTCACGCTCTCTCCTTTGAGTCAAGAAGAGTTCTAGCAGGACGGTAGCCAAACTTTCAAGCTTTTGAACGTCTAAATATCTATATGTACGCTGATCCCGCGATGGCTCTCGAACGCCGCGTGCATAGCCCGCTTGGTCTAGGGCCCTCGCGGCACGTCGCGGAACGCTGCACCGTCCGCGCGGTGTTCGCGCGGCATCCCGAGTAGGCGCTCGCTGATGACGTTTCGTGCCATCTCCGTGGTGCCGCCACCGATGCAGGCCGCCTGCCGCACGAGGTATCCGAGCCCAACCTGGGTCGCGGGTATGTCCTGTGAGTCCCAGACGACTGCTCCCTCGCCGCATACGTCGAAGGCGAGGGTGGTCCGACTGACTGTCGCAATCCCGCTGAAAAGGCGGAGCATTGCGGCTGCGTGATGTGGTAATTCTCCAGTCTGCATCTTGCGGGTGACCGATTCAACCAGGGCGTTTCTGACCAGCCCCAGCATGCGAGCCTCACCGATCTGGGCCCTGGTGTGCGGGTCTTCCCAGCGGTCGAATTGGCGCGCGAGCCCGACCATCGACATGGGGTTCGTATGGCCCCTCGCTCGACTGGTAGCCGGTCCCGGTGACGTAGGGCGAGCCACCGGAAATCGTTCGCTCGTGGAAGAGCCAGCGGGTGACCACCCCCCAGCCGGCATCGACGTCACCGATCCGGTCGATGTCGTGAATCACCACGTCGGTAAGGAACTCTTGGCAGAATTCCTGTGAGCCGTTCACGAGCTCGATGCGGCGGACTTCCAGGCCCGGGCTGGACAGGGGGAGGCTGAAGACCGTCAATCCGCGGTGCTTCTCGACGTCCCAATTCGTGCGGGCCAGACAGATCGCCCAATCGCCGTACCAGCCGGCGGTGGTCCAGATCTTCGAGCCGTTGACGCACCCAACCGTCCTCGGTGCGCGTGGCGGTGGTGGCTGCGCTCGCGGCGTCCGAGCCACTTCCCGGCTCGGACAGGAACTGCACCCAGATCTCTTCACCGCGAAGCATCGCGCGGGATGTGCCGCAGCTTCTGCTCTTCGGTGCCGAACTCCAGCAGCAGCGCCAGACAAGGGATGAAGGTCGACGCCTGGATCTCGGCCGGATAGTCATAGCCGCGTATCTCGCGGTTGAACGCCGCTTGATACTCCGGAGTCAGACCCTGACCCCCATACTCCCTGGGCACGCAGATGCCGGCGAAACCCCCGTCGAAACAGGCGCCGCTGCAGCACCCGACACAGTTGGACGCGCGCCAGGTCTTCCTCGTCCGATTGCCGGGTAGCCGTCAGGAAGAACTGGCCGGACCCCGAATCTGCGGGCGGCATGTTAGCGGGCAGCCAGCTGCGGGCCCGCAGGGCGAAGGCTTCGACGCTCTCGCGGGCAGCGCTCATCAGGACCCTCCGGTCTGAGCGTCCGTAAGCAGCGCCATCCGCCGGTTGAATTGCTCCGGCGTGCCGAAAAGCTGGGCGTTCACCGCCGCACGGCGTAGGAAGAGGTGAAGGTCGTGCTCGAACGTCACGCCGATCCCACCATGCAGTTGAATGCAGTCCTGGATCAGCTCAGGGCCGTACCTGCCCGTGTACGCCTTCGCCGCGCAGGCCCACGCGCTGGCGTCAGGAGATTGCCGTCCGACCGCGCGAGCCGCGCGGGCGACGACGGCGGCGCTCGCCTCCAGTTGAGTGCGAAGGTCGGCCACCCGGTGCTTGATCTCCTGGTAGGACGCCAACGGACGACCGAAGGAGTATCGATCAAACGTCCAGGAAAGCGTCATGTCGAAAGCTCGCTCCATGGCCCCGACGATCTCGGCTGACTGCAAGACAGCCATCAGGTCAAGCAGCACTGGCTCGCAGGCGTCCGCCTGACCACGTTGCCCCACGCGGTCAGCACCCGACAAGGCGACGTCGCGAAAGACGACCCGTGAAAAGCGCCGGGTGGGATCGATCCCCTCAAGCGGTAGGAGTTGCACGCCGGGCGTTGAAATCGGCACGAGATAAAGCGAACTCGGCAGGTCGCCACCGGCCGAGACCAAGAGAAAGTCGGTGTCGGTCGTGGCTTCGCACCAGGCAACGCCGCCGTTGAGCGTGACGCCCTCGCCGGACGCGACGCTGACGTCAGCTGCGAACGGCGCCGGGGCAGGCGCTAGCACGTCGACCCTGGGCACAGCGGCCCACCCGGCGCTCGCCGTGCCCGCCATCAGCTGGGCGAGCGGCCCCTCGCGTTGCTCGCCGGTCCCCCAGCGACCGATGGCCGATGCCACCAGATTCGTGCCGAAGAGTGGGCCTGCCGCAGCGTGACGCCCGAATTGATAGGCCACGAACATCAGGTCATACAGCCCGTTGTCGCTGACGCCACCGCCACCGGCCTGCTCGGGCACCAGAGGTGAGGTCCATCCGAGCTCGGCGCCCTGCCGCCACACTGAGGAATCGAAAGTCGAACGCTGCTTGGCCAGCTCGCGAACCCGTTCGCTCGGGTAGCGCGAGTCAAGAAACCGGGCGGTCGTCGTCTCCAGTAAAGCCTGCTCGGCGGTCTGCAAGAACATTCTCTCTCAAAACCGTCCCTTGGCCGCCGGTCCACACCCAATGAGCAAGCGCCGCGGACCGGACCACATCCAATGAAAGGGTGGCTGTCCTATCCGGACACTCGCACTATAGCGAGGGCCACTTCGACGCTGGGTCAGCGGCGCTTGCTGCGACGGGCGCCGCCCGGCTCCTGCGCGAGCCGGCGCAGGATGAAGTGCCCGTCGCCGTCGTCCAGATGCAGCTTCTCGTTCACCCGCTCGTGCCACTCCCGAGGCAGGACGGCACCGAAACCCCCGAGACAGAACGATGAAAGCTCAATGAGATCAGGAAGTTCCAGCCCCAGGTCACTGCCGAGTGTGATCGACGAGTTGTAGGAGTTACGCACGGAGCAAACGAAGTAGGTCGCCTTCTCCACGTCGACATCGCCCAGCTTGCCTGCCGCAGCCGCGTCCTGGATGAAGCCACGGAAGAGGTTCGTGACCGGCTGTTGAGCCGACGCGACCAGCGACGGTTCGGCCTGGCTGAGCTGAAGCCGCAACCGGGAGAGGCCACGATCGCGCCCCAAACCGTGCAGCGACGTCAGCCGGCCGGAGGCGATGATGCCGGCGGCCAGCCGCTCCAGCGGATCATCGAAACCGTCCACGGCAGCGGTGAGCAATTGCGCGTAAGTGCGCATCGCCTCCTCGTAAACCGCGAGCAGCAAGTCGTCCTTGCTGGCGAAGTACTGGTAGAGGGTGCGCAGAGATTGACCGGCCTCGTCGGCGACCTCTTGTACGGTCAGCGACTCCCCGTTGGAGCGGTCGAGGACCTTCGCCGCGGCTCGTATCAGACGGGATCCGCGATCGATCGAACGGCGTTTGGCGTCATCCAGCGACCGGTCGATGACTCGACGCTGCCAGCCTGCGGCGTTGCGCTCATCCGTTTCGGCCACCAGGTCTGCCATCTCGGCAACATTACCGGATATGCACATTCGGACTTCCGATTTTCGGCATGCCTCAGCGCGGGAGGAGTGGTCTGGTTGCTGGTGTCAGTGCTCGTACAGCAGATCGACGACCGCGGCGGCCTCCTGCCCGAGCATCACGCGCCCGACAATCGCCATGTGGTTACGCCAGTGCGTCTCGGCCCCTGCTCCATCACCGGCTTTGACGAGGTCGAGCAGGCGCAGCTGAGAACGAATTCCGCGCCGTCGGACGGCCAGCGAGCCCACCACGTCGTCGCCCTGGCTGACAACAGTCACGGCGCGGGCCACGATCTCGTTCAGCATCTCGGCGACGATGGCCAATGTCTCGTTGCCGGTGAGGGCAACCAACCGCTGGTGAAAGGCCGCGTTAGCTGCGCCAAAGGCGCCGGGGTCGTGGATGCAGTCTTCCTGTGCCTGCACGAGTGCGCGCAACTCGGTGACGATCGCGCGCCGGGCCCGAAACGAAGCCAGCACCCGGGCCGCCATCGGCTCGAGCATGGTCCGGGCCTCGAACACATCGGCCAGCGACACGTTGCGCGCCGCCAGCACCATGGCTGCCGTACGCGCGGTGTGCCTCTCGTCGGGCTCGTGGACGATGACACCACCGCCGGCGCCGCGAAGAACCGTGATCAGACCCTCCGCCTCAAGGATGCGCAGCGCCTCCCGCAGCGATGGCCGCGAAACGCCGAATCGCTGGACAAGCTCGGGCTCATGACCGAGCGACTCACCCTCGGAGAGCTCGCCGCTGACGATGAGCGCACGCAACTCGTCGGCGATTTGCTGCGGCTTCTCGCGCGGTTGGACCCGACGTCGCTTCGGAGCAGTCACCAAAACACCGAACTCCCAGTCCTCGGGCGACGGAGCCGACCCAAACCTCAATGATTACACAGGTTGGTCTGTCGATCTGGAAAGCCACGCCAGTGCTGTCATCGACGTGCCAGCCTCACGCGCGAGAGAACCCAGGATCGCCGAGCCGCACCGTGGCGATCGCGCCGATCCTGCCGTTGCCCACATCCGTGAGCCGCACAACGCTGGCCTGCCCATCGCCCGTCGCCACGGCTCGGCACGGTCCAATTGAGAATTGCCGCAGGTAACGAACGTTCAACGCATACGGCACCGTCGGCTGGGCGACCAACGACATGGCCGCCTCCTCTGCCGCCACCGCGACGAGGCCGCCCTGAATCGCTCCGGTGGCGTTCAGGCCGTCCGTTCGCCTGGGAACTTCGGCGACGCCTGGCGCGAGCACCCTCGCCCCGATCCGGTCCGCCAGCGGGATCAAGCAGCCTCCCCTGGACTGCGGAGATGTCTGGGAACCCGCCGGGGAAAAGGTGCGAGGGGTCGGGCGAGGCAATGAACGAGGCCACGGCGACGGCGACGGTGGCACCGGTGCGCTCGCTACGGAACGTGGCCTCGCAGACGACCACGGTGCGGCCTACCTTGACCGCCGTCGCCTCGACCAGGATCCGCTCCCCGGCCAGGGCCGCACCGAAGAGCTGGACCTCGAGGTCGAGCGTCAGCGGAATGCGCGGGCTGATGGCATTACCGGCAACGGCTCCGGTGGCAACGTCCGCCCAAGTGGCGAGTACAGACGTACGCACCGTCGCCGTTCCCGGGACGCACATCTCAGGGACGACGTCCGCCCAGCCGCGTACACGGTCCGTGTCGACGGTCGAACGCAAGCCGAGCTCGGCGATCACGCTCAGCTTCTCGCTCATGGCAGTCATGACGCAAAAATATCTGACATATCCGGCGAGCAAAGCGAGGCCCGGTGGGATGGGCAGCCGCATCAGATCCAATAGTCTCCTCGCGAAACGTGAGCCGATAGGCCGTAAGGGGCGATGAGCATGACCGCCGTGATGAAGGGTTTCCGCATCCTGGAGGTGGCGGAGCACACTTTCGTGCCCGCGGCGTCGGCGATCCTGTCCGACTGGGGCGCCGAGGTCATCAAGGTCGAGCCGGCAGGACGGGGAGACGCGATGCGGGCCCTGGCTCGGACCGGCGTGATGGACCTCGGCACCGGCGGCGTACACGCGCTCCTGGAGCATTCGAATCGGGGCAAGCACAGCATCGGGCTCGATCTCGCCTCGGCTGAGGGTCGGGAAGTCCTCTACCGACTCGCGGGCGTGTGCGACGTTTTCCTGACGAACAAGCTTCCCCACGTCCGGCAGTCACTGGCGATCGATGTCGACGACATCCGCGCGCACAATCCGAAGATCGTTTACGTTCGCGGGTCGGGCTACGGGCAGCTCGGCCCAGACGCCGATCAGGGCGGATACGACACCCTCGGCTACTGGTGCCGGTCCGGCGTGGGGGCGGGCGTGCAGCCCGCGGATATCGACGGTTTCATCGGCCAGCCAGGGCCCTGCGTACGGCGACTCGATCGGGGCCATGACGATCGCCGGAGGCATTGCCGCCGCGCTGCTGCACCGCGAACGCACCGGTGAGGCGTCCGTCGTCGATGTCTCATTGCTGGCCACCGGTATGTGGGCGGGAGGCGCTGGGATCGCGCTCGCGCTGCAAATGGGTCACGCGTGGGCCCCGCAGCCGCTGCAGCGTACGCAGCTCAACAATCCGCTGGTGTCGGCCTACCGGACCAAGCGACGGGCGTTGGCTCTTTCTCTGCTGCCTGCAGGCCTTCCACTACTGGCCTGACGCGTGCGTGGCCATCGGCAGGGAGGACCTCATCACCGATGCGCGATTCGGCTCCCACGAAGACCTGACGGCCAACGCGATGGATGCGGCCGAGATTCTGGACGAGGAGATCGGGAGCCGCACCGCCGCGCAATGGCGGCGAGCGACTGCGCGGTTTCCGCGGGCAATGGTCGTTCGTGCAGGACGCGATCGAGGTCACCGAACGACCCGCAAGTCCAGGCCAACGGATATCTGGTGGAGACCGAAACGGCCGACGGCACTCCGTTTTCGCTCGTCGCTCCCCCGGTGCAGTTCGATGGCGCAGCCCTCGCCGACTGCGCGTGCCCCCGAGTTCAACGAGCACGGCGATGAGATCCTGACCGAACTCCTCGGCTATGACTGGGAGACCGTCGTGGAGATGAAGGTCAAGGGCGCGGTCGAGTAGCCGGTGATCGGCGCCGATTTCAGGCCGCCGCCAGCCGATCGAAGAAGAAACGCTGCGCGTTGCCGTAAAGGTAGTTGTCGAGCAGCTCGGCCGGTAGATCCAGCTTGGACGCTTCGGTGACGGTCCGCGTAATCGACAGTACGGGCGCATCCGAAGCAAAGATGATCTTCTGCTTGCCGCGCGTGCGCATGTAGTGCAGCAGGCTCTCCGGCAGGTATTTCGGCGCCCACGCTGAGGTCATGAGATGCAGGTTAGGATATTTGATCATCAGCCGGATCGCGGTGTCCCACCAGGGATCGGCCCCGTGGATCATGCATAGCTTCAGCTCCGGGAAGCGCACGCAGACCCGGTCGAGATAGATCGGATTCTGGACTTCGCCGGGGATGGGCGGTCCGGGCAGGCCGGTGTTCATGCACAGCGGGAGGTCAAGCTCGCAGCACTTGGTATAGAGCGGGTAATAGACGGCGTTGTCCGCGGCATACATGCCGTCACCCCAGAACGAAGGTCCGATGGCCGCGTAGACCACCGGGTAGTCCGCAACAAATGACTCCAGCGTGCGCAAGGTGGGCATGGGACGCAGCAGATCCAGTCCGCCAGCGCTCAGCGCGAAACGATCCGGACGCGCTTCGACGAACTTGATCGGCGAACCCTTGAGCTCGTTGATGTTTCCCGACAGCACCGCGCGCTCGACGCCGTTGGCGTCCATCTCCTCCAGGACCTTCGACATCTCCCACTTGCCGAAGATGGAGTCTTCACGCTTGAAGTACTCGTCCTTGACCCGAAACATCCACGCCGGTTGCTCCGTATCGCCGAATTGGACATTGATCAGACAGTCGTGCGCCCGGAGGTCGTTGGGCATGTGGAATAGCTCCCTCGGTGGGTTTTGAGCTTGCCAAGGGCGCCCACGCTAGAGGGTAATGCTACTTTCCGTCAACGGAAGTATCGCTCTCTCAGGCTCGTTCTCCGAACAAGGTGGCGTTGGGCGCTGCCTTTGCCACCAGGTCAGGCAGGACCTCACCCAGGTCACCCGGATCCCACACCGCTTCACTGGTCTCGCCGGGCCCATACACCCAGCCCTCTGCGACCCAGATCCGCGGGCCCCAGACGCCGAAGACGCGCCCGGTGATAGCGCTGGAGGCGGTGCTGCCCAGCCAGACGACGACTGGCGCGATGTGCTCCGGGGCCATGCCCTGCTTGGTGGCCTCGTCGAGCTGGCTGGCATCCCCCAGCCCGGCGGTGAGCCGGGTGAGGGCGGTGGGAGCGACCGCGTTGACGGTCACGCCGTAACGAGCGAACTCCTGCGCTGCGATGATCGTGAAGGAGGCGATGCCGGCCTTGGCCGCGCCGTAATTCGTCTGGCCTGCGTTGCCGAACAGACCCGACGGGGACGTGGTGTTGATGATGCGGCCGTTGACATCCTCCCCGGCCTTGCTGCGATCACGAAAATGAGCAGCAGCAAAGTGGGCGGGAGCGAAAGTGCCCTTCAAATGCACATTGATGACGGCGTCCCATTCGCTCTCGGACATGTTCACCAGCATGCGATCGCGAAGGATGCCCGCATTGTTCACGAGCACATCCAGCTGCCCATAAGTGTCCACAGCCTGGGCGATCAGGTGCTCGGCGCCTTCCCAGGACGAGACGTCGTCGGTATTGGCCACCGCCTCACCGCCGGCTGCCTTGATCTCCCGCGCGACGGTGTGGGCCGGACCCGCAGAGGCGCCGGTGCCATCGGGCGAGCCGCCGAGATCGTTCACGACGACGCGAGCACCCTCGGACGCGAACAAATGAGCGTGCGCCCGGCCGATTCCGCCTCCTGCGCCGGTGACAATAACCACTCGACCATCACATAACGTGCCCATCAGCCCTCGCCTTACGTCGTCGGTCGCTCCGCCGTTATCGGAGCCGTGCGAACGATTCTGACCGTACTAAGACAGCCGATCAGCCCACGCGGCCGTCCCAGTTCCGGGCATCCCTGACCACCTCGCGAAATGGCTTGTGAGAATCGAAGCTCGGCTCTCGCGGTAGCCCGAGCACACGTTCACCGATGCCGTTGCGCTGGACCTCGTTCGTGCCGGCCGCGATAGAAACCATGCGGCCGTTGAGGTAGTTGACGGCGGCCGGGCCAGCCGGATCCTGCGACGCCGGATGGCCACAGCAGCGCCTCGCTGCCTCCGACCTCCACGCCGATCCGAGCCCGAATCGGCGAAAGGACTCCGGCGGCCAGCTTGCCGTAGGCCGCAACGGCCGGCTGCGGCCGCTCAGACCGCTGGAGGCCGGGCGGCGATCTGCCTCCCCAGGTGGTACTGGGCGAAGTCATTGATATGCGCCCGCGCGAGGGCCTGCCGCACGATCGGGTCTGCGGTCCGGCCGGCTTTATGCGCCAGTTCGACAAGGTCGGGCGCCAAGCTGGCGGGGCTCCACGCGCGACGCCCCGGACTCCCCCGCACCGCGCTCGTAGACGAGCATCGTTTGGGCCACCGACCAGCCCTGGTTGACCTCGCCGATGATGTCCTCGTCGCCGACCACGACATCGTCGAGGAAGGCCTCGCAGAAACCTGCGGCGCCGTTGATCTGCCTGATGGGTCGGACCGTCACGCCCTTGGCACGCGTGCTGACGGCGAACCAGGTGAGGCCACGGTGTTTGGGAGCGTCCCAGTCGGTGCGGGCCAGACACATGGCGTAGTCAGCCTGGTGCGCGCCGGTGCTCCAGATCTTCGACCCGTTCAACACCCATTGGTCGCCATCACGCCGCGCCGTCGTGCGGATGCCGGCCAGGTCCGACCCGGCATCGGGCTCGGAGTAGAACTGGCACCAGAGTTCGTCCCCCGCAAGGATTCGCGGGATGTGACGCTGGAGGAAATCGGGCGAAGCATGAGCCAGCATCGAGCGGCCGATGGCGGTAATCGTGACGCTGCCGGCGCCTCCGAACTGCGGGATGCGAAACAGTCGGGCTTCTTCGCGAAACACCCGATCGTGCGCCGCGGTCAGCCCGCCGCCCCCGTACTCCTTCGGGTAGGAGATACCGGCATAGCCGGCGTCGTAGAGCTTTCGCTGGAGCGGCCGGCTGGCGGCGATCTGCTCGTCGGTCACCGCCTCGCCACCCCTGGCGGGTTCATCCGGCGGCAGGCGTTCGAGGTTCGCCTCCAGCCACGTCAGCAATTGTCCGCGGAATTCCTCGAGAGCCGGGTCGTCAGTCATCCTCGCTCACCCTTCCGAGAGGCCGGACAGTTCGCAGAGCCGCTCCCGGTGCCACACCGGATCACCGAAGAAGGCGGCATCCGTGGTCAGCCGGCGTAGATACAAATGCTGATCGTGCTCCCAGGTGAAGCCGATGCCGCCGAAGACCTGAAAGCACGCCTGGGCCAAGTCGATCGCGCAGTCGCCGACGAAAGCCTTTGCCATGCTGGCCGCTTCCCATCCATAGGTGTCCGCGCCGTGGGCGGCAGCCTCGTGCCGGCCTTTGACGGCTATTTCCTCACCGAGGCGTTCCGCCGCGGCCAACGCCATCGCCTTGCTCATCTCGAGCAGCAGACTGGTGTCGGCAAGCAGGTGTTTGATCGCCTGGAACGACCCGATCGGGCGACCGAAAGCAATCCGGTCCTTCGCGTATTGCACCGCCATGCCCAGGTCGTAATCCATGGCTCCCACCGACTCCGCCACCGTCAGTACGCAGGAGAGGGCCAGCAGGTGAGAGAGGAGCTCGCCCGCATTTCCTACAGCACCGACGATAGCTTCCGGTGGCACGTCGACGTCGTCCAGGCTCAGTTGAACGAAACGGCGCGTGATGTCGAGCGAATCAAGCGGCACGACTCGGAGCCCGGGCGCGTCGCTGCTGATCAGGAACTGTGCTGACCCAGCGTCCGTCGCGGCGACCATGAGAAACCACCCGCCCGGTCCGGGGTTCTCGATGAACGTGGCCTGCCCCGATAACCGGTAGCCACCATCGCTCGTGTTTGCCGCCACGACGCCGGGCAGGACGGGAGCGCCCGGTGCGGCGGTCACCACCCAGGCGGCGGACGCTGCACCGGAGATCAGCTCGGGAAGGACCTTCGCGCGCTGGCTCTCGCTCCCTGCGAGAGCAATGGCGTGAGCCACCAGGTTGGTGCCGATGAACGGCCCTGGCTGCAACGTGCGGCCGCGGTGATACGCGACCAGCGCCGCATCGAGAAGGCCGTTGCCCGAGACGCTGCCCCCGCCGAACTCCTCCGGGACCAGCAGCGAATACCAGCCGAGCTCACCAGTGCGATGCCGATAACCGGCCGCAAAAGCAGGATCGTCGTAGGCACCGTCGCGCACGAGATCGAGTGGGTACACGTCACTGATCAGCCGGGCGGAGGCGTCCACCAGCATGCGCTGCTCTTCGGTCAGCACGTCGTCCACGTTCGCTCCTCAGTTATCGGCCGTGGCCTTTGTCCGCAGTCACAACGCTCCTTCGTCCGCGAGATGGGTCGTTCGTCGCAACGTCAGAAGAGTTGCTCAAGCTGCGCCTGCTGACCGAGCACCTGGCTCCTGAGCTCTTTCTTGGACACTTTGTCCGTCGCCGTCCGGGGTAGCTCCGCGACGACGCTGAGGGCCTCCGGGCATTTGAACGCGGCGAGTCTCGCTGCTGCGAACTCGCGCAGCCCCGCCAATGAGATGGCGGCGTCGCCGCGCGGGACCACGACCGCGCAGACCCGCTCACCCATGACGTCTTCGGCCAGGCCGATCACCGAGACCTCTTCGACACCGGGGTGCTCGGCCAGCACAGCCTCCACCTCGGCACAGTAGACGTTTTCACCGCCGCGGATGACAACATCTTTCAGCCTGTCGACCACATAGACGTAGCCGTCGTCGTCGATGTAGCCGAGGTCGCCGGTGCGAAACCATCCATCGAAGAACGACTCTTTCGTCGCCACCGGATTGTTCCAGTAACCCTTGACCACCTGGGGAGAGCGGAACGTCAGCTCGCCCACCTGACCGGTCGGCACGTCACTGCCGTCCGGACCCAGCACCCGCAACTGCGCCGTCAGGTTCGGCCGGCCAACGCTCTCGGGCCGTGCCACGTATTCGATCCCGACATTGGTGACGACCGCCGACGTCGTCTCGGTGCCCCCGTAACCATTGAGGAGCTGTACCGACTCCCCGAAGACCTCAACCGCCCGCCGCACGAGGTGGGGCGGCACCGGGGCGCCGCCCATCGGGAAGCTGCGAATGTCCAGATCAAGCTCGTACAAGCCGGGGAATTCGAGCACCTCTTGCGCGATGGTGGGGACTCCTCCCAGACCGGTGGCACCTTCCCGTTCGGCGAGTTCGAGCACCTCACCGATGTTGCGTTTGCGCATCAGGACAACCTTCGAGCCCGCCATGGCGCCGCCCACGATTGACGCGATGCCACCAATGTGAAAGAGCGGGCCGGAACCGATCGTCGCCGTCTGCACGGGCGGACGCGGAATGCGACCGCTGATGACGCTCTCGCGGGCCGAGCCGAAACCCATGTTCAGCAGGTTCGCGATGGTGGCGCGGTGAGTTCCGAGCGCACCCTTGGGATGCCCCGTCGTTCCAGACGTATAGAGGATGGTCACCGGATCGTCCGGATCGGCCGCAGCGAGCTCGCGCTCCTCGAGCTCCGGCCCGGCAGCCAAAGCCGCGAACCCCGTCACGTCTGGCGCTGTGGCCGCTTCCCGCACCCCGATGATCGGCACGTCGGAGCGCACTGAGCGCAACCGCTCCACGCGTTCCGCATCGGCGAAGACCACCGTCGCGCCGCAGTCTTTGAGGGCGTACGCCAGCTCCTCGCCGGTCCACCAGGCGTTCAACGGCACCACGATGGCCCCGAGCACGGCCGCGCTCCAGAACGCGACAAAAAACTCCGGGAAGTTGCGCATCGCGATCGCCACGCGGTCGCCGGGGACGACCCCGAAGTCAGACTTCAAACGTCGCGCGACTGCCAGCGACTGGCGGCGCACCTCCGAGAACGTGAGCCGCTCGTCTTCGAAGACCAGATGCACGAGCTCAGCATGTGTCTTGGTCAGCTGGAATGCGTCGATGATCGTCGCCGGCCCGCGAACGTAGGACTTCAAGGGGACTCCGTCGACCACCACGTCCTCGACCTCGAACGGGGCCCCCGGCCCCAGCAGCCCCTGCAGCCGCGGATCTCCGGCGTAAAGGTCGTAGCCGCGAATGCCACCAAAGCTCGAGCCAAGGCTCTCGTCAGTGCTGCCGGTCATGACCGTGACCCTCGCATATCTGGAGAAAGATCTACACACTTATACCGCAGCGCGTGCGGACGCATCGAAGCGACCCCGGCGATGACGCTTCACCCTTGGAGCAGAAGGCTTCGCATTTGCTGCTTCAGCAGCTTCCCCATCGAGTTGCGTTCCAGAGCGGCGACGGTCTCCACCTGCTCGGGACACTTGTAGGTGGCGAGCCCCTGCTCCTGGCAGTACGCAGCGAGGGTCGCCACATCGAGCGTGGCTTCGCCGCTCGGCACGATAAGCGCACACACCCGCTCTCCGGTCTTGCTGTCCGGCAGCCCGATCACAGCCACGTCCGCCACGTCCGGATGGCGGAGCAAAAAGTCCTCGATCTCTTGCGCCGAAATGTTTTCGGCGTTGCGGATGATGACGTCTTTGAGTCGGCCGGTGATGAACACATACCCCGCGCCGTCGACCTCCCCGAGGTCACCCGAACGGACCCAGCCATCCTCGTCCCACAGGGCGCTGTCGAGCACCGAGTCGACGTATCCGTCAGGATGCTGGGGTCCCTTGAGTCGGATCTCGCCGTCGACGATCCTGATCGATACTCCGGGCGAGGCCTTGCCGACCGAGCGCAGCAGAATGTCGTCGGGGTCATCCGCTGAAGTCGCCGTGGCGATGGGGAATTCGGTGAGCCCGTAGGAACCCATTATCCCGCGGACGCCAAATACTTCCGCCAATTCACGCGCGATCTCCGGCGAGGTCGGTGCGCCGCCGGCGGTGAACATGCGCAGCGCAGGAAACAGCGGCTCGTCGCCTTGGCGGCGCTGGGCGTCGAGGTAGGCGCGAAAGAACGGTTGGGCCGATCCAAGGATCGTCGGGGAATGGGCAGCCATCCGTGCTGGCGTGGTGGCGGGATTCCAGCCGTCGAAGGCCACCAACTTCAGCCCAGCACGTAGCGCGCAGGTCAGCATGGTGACGCCGCCGATGTGCGCCAGCGGCCACGCGATCGGATAGACCTCAGGCTCGTGAAACCCGCAGACCTCGATCATGCCGGTGGCCGAGGCGATCAGGGACGAGTCGGTGTGCTTGACACCCTTGGGGATCGAGGTCGTGCCGGAGGAGTAATAGACCCACCGCGCGTCGTGCGCCGGTGGCGGCGGCAACAAGGACACGTCGCCCGCGGGTAGTCGCAAGTCGATTCCGGGCGTGCCCTCCAGGTCCAGTGTCAGTACGCGACATCCCATCTCGCGTGCCATGTCGCCATGCGCGAAGCCGCGCCACGTCTCGGGGGTGATGTAGAGCGACGGCTTCAGCTGTGACGTGATGACCTGCACCTCGCGGTGGCGCAAAGCCGGGATCACCGGATTCTGCGTGACTCCCAGCCTTGAGAGCGCCGTCATAAGCACGGGCAGCTCCAGGCACGTCGGCAGCTGCCAGGACACTGTGTCGCCTGCTGACACCGGCAGGGCAGCAGCCACAACTTCCGCCGCGTCCCGCAGCTGCGTTGTCGTCAGCGTACGGCCGTAGTCGTCAGCAAGAATCTGCCGCTGCGGCGCTTCCTCGGCTGCGCCGCAGACCAGGTCCCAGTACGTCATGCGATCACCTGTCAGGTTGGACTTATGCGGCCCGCGCGACTTTGGAGCCGTGCTCGAACTGCTTACCGGACGGACGGTATCGTCCACGTCGATGTCCTTGTGAATGCTGCTTTTCCGGTCACCGTGAAACGTCCTCTCCTCGACATGGACGGCCCGGCGCTCGAGGACTGGCGCCGCGCCGTCGAGATCGGTGGCTACGGTACGTTGCTCGCCTGCCGCTTCCTCGCACCGGACATGGTCGCCCGCGGCAGCGGCGCCATCGTCAACATCACCTCGATGTCCAGCCGCATCGGATTCGCCGGCCGCAGCGAATACAGCGCCGGAAAGGCGCAGGCGCACAAGATTGCGCACGCGCTAGCAGACGAATTCGGCCCGCTCGGGGTCCGCGTCAACTGCGTGGCACCAGGCCATATTTGGAGCGACCAGATCGAAGGCTGGTACCGATCGCAGGCGCAGGTACGAGGCACCGATCTGGAGACCGTACTGGCCGAATACACCAGGGACATGGCGCTACGCCGCATCGTCACCGAGGACGAGGTCGCCAATGCCATGCTCTTCCTGGCCTCAGACCTTGCTTCGGGCATCACCGGCGCCGTCCTCGACGTCAACGCCGGCCACCTGTTCACGCCCTGATTCGAACGCGCCTCAGCTAGGCGGCCGGGCGGGCGACATCGAGCAATTCGAACATGTTGGCCGACATGATGCGTTCGACCTCAGACGGCGGCAGGTCGCTGATCTGATCGGCGAACGACAGCGGTTTGTCGAGGCCCTCCGGGTGCGGGAAGTCCGAGCCGAAGCACACGTGGTCGGGACCCATCAGATCAATCAGCCCGTGCAGCGAGTCCTCCCAGAACGGGTTGATCCACACGTTGCGCTTGAAGACCTCGACAGGATGCTCGGCGAACTCACCGGGCATCTTCTTGAAGGCCAGTTCGAGGTTCTTCACCAGCAGCCCGACCCAGCTGCCGCCGTTTTCCACACTCATCAGCCGTACCCCTGGAAAGCGGGTCAGCATGCCGTGGCACACGGCTGACGCCAGGGCGTCCTGAATGGTGCGACCACCGTCGGCGACCGCGGCAAACGGATTCGGGCGGAAGGACACGTACTCCCCACTGACTCCCTCCCACGTGTTGAGGTAGTCCTGATAGCCACTGTCGGAGGCATGCATCGCGACCAGCACACCGGACTCCTGAACACGTGCCCAGAACGGATCGAACTCCGGCAGAAACGGAGACCGTAACCCGCGCAGGCTGCTCACCGGCGCCGGGCGCAATAGCACTGCCTTGGCGCCGCGCTCGAGGACCAGTTCCAGCTCTGCGATGCCCTGGTCGAGCACGCACGGATTCACGATCGGAGTGCTGAAGATGCGGCCGGCATAGTTGTAGGACCACTGCTCGTACAGCCACTCGTTGAAGGCATGCAGCGCCACCTGAGTCAGCTCAGGATCATCGCGGAGCCGCTCCTCGATGAGGCTCGCCAACGTCGGAATCATCAGCGCCGCGGCAAGCCCCTGCTCGTCAAGCAGCTCGAGCCGTGGACCCGGCTCTTTGAAGGCCGGTATCGACCGCATCGGCTTGCCGGTCAGCTCCCGCAGCGACTTCCCCTCCGGATTGTCACCGGCGTAGAACGACATGTGGGCGCCCGGAGGGGCGACGACCTCAAAGGTCGGATTCGGGATGAACTCCGTCAACTCGTTGCGAACGACCAGCTTCTTACGGCCATTGATCTCCACGAAACGAAACAGGTTGCGATGAGCCGCCGGCAGGTGACGGGTGAGCGCGTCCTCGGTCTCATACAAGTGGTTGTCAGCATCGAACACCGGAAACGGCAGATCGGTCACCCCTCCGTTGTAGCACCCGCGGACACCGAAAGACACCCCGGCTGTGCGGAAGTGTCTAGAGCTTTGGGCTTCAGGACGGACGACTAGACCCCACGAAATTGCGGCGGCCGCCGCTCCTGAAAGGCAGTCATCGCTTCGCGAAGGTCAGCGGTGAAGATCAGGCCCTGTTGGGCACGAGCTTCAGACTCGAGCGAATCGGCAAAGTTGGTTTGAAAGCTCGCGTCCAACATCCGCTTCGAGTAGGCCAGCGCGACAGTCGGCCCCGAGGCCAAGCGCGCGGCCCACTCGCCGGCGACGGCATCCAACTCATCGACAGCAACGACCTTATTAATAAGGCCAATCCGCTCAGCTTCCTCTGCGGTGATCATGTCGGCGAAGTAAGCCAGCTCCTTCGCCTTCCGCAGACCGACACTGCGGGGCAAAGACCAAGAGTTCCCGCCGTCCAATGCGAGCCCGCGCCGGGCGAAGATCTCGCAGAAACGAGCCCTATCACTGGCGACAATCAGGTCACAGGCCATCGCGAGACCCAAGGCCACGCCCACTGCCACGCCGTCAACCTTGGCAAGCGTGGGCTTGGGAAGGCTTTGGAGCCGAAGCAGAATGTCGCCCATGGCGCGCATCGGTTCGATGACCGGACGTGCCTCCGCTGCCGACGACCCCGACAAACCCCCCGAGAGGTTGGCGCCTGAGGAGAAGTTGCCGCCGGCGCCGGTCAGCATGACTGCCCGATCCTCGGGAGTCTGTGCTATCTCGTGGAGAGTGGAACTCAATGAATCCCACATGGGGGCGTCCAGCGAGTTCTTGGTCGCGGGGTTGTCCAAGGTGAGCGTGACCAACCCGTTGTCCCGGGTGACCAGCAGGCCCGGCTTTTGTGAGAACAGGACTCCGTTCTCATCGCGCTCCATAGAGTCCAGGGGGCTGCTGCCAGAACTGACGAACGACATTCACGCCTCTACATTCTGATTGCTTCGAAGAACGGATCGTCTCTGATGATCTGGGGCCATTGAGCGACGTTGCTGGTGGTCCATTTGAACTAGGCGATACGTCATGCGGAATCCGCGAGTACGTCGTGGTCGGCGGCTGCCGTACCGATGCGCTCTAGGAGCAACGTCGTTATGACAGGATCCACCTTCAACGTGATGGCCCACATGAAGAAGCCGTAAGTGATTCCGCGCCGCACCCCCCGCCAGGCATCGTCCAACGAAGGCGGCTGGACTCCGGCCGCAGCGAGTTGTTGGAGGTAGTGCCGCACAAGGTCCTGCTCTGAATGGCGACGGTCGGCGACCGTCAGAGCCGATGCCAGGTGATAGCCGACATCGATATACCAAGGCCCCCGCTGCACCGTCTGCCAGTCAACGAAAGACGGTCTTCTGTCGCCGTCGAGGTAGACGTTGCCGACGTGGGCATCGCCATGAATGACCGACCAGGGGCGCTCCTGGGGTGCGTCGGTGGCAAGGACGTGAAAGGCCGAGACAAGTTGTTGCGCGTCGCGGACACTCTCGGGAACTCCGGCTCCGATCGGTCCCTCGAAATTGCCGAGGATATCGGCGACCCCGCGATGGAGGAGGTAGCTCTCCAACCGGGAGTTGAGCCAGGCCGCGTCGGCGTACGCAGGATTGTTCCAGGTGGCCGCATGCAGTTTGGCAAGCTCACCGAGACTCGCGGCCGTTTGCTCAGGTGAGTAGTCACTTCGCGCGTCGAGGAAGGTCGCGCCCTGCGCCACGACGTCTTCAGTGATGACCACCCCGTGATGGGTCACCGGATCGACTCCCGCGTAAACGCAGCGAAGCGTGCGCATGCCAGTCGATTCCGCGGCGTCCCGATAGAAGCAGGCCTCCGACTCTCCGACATGACGAAAGGCTTTGCCCGCTTCGCCGAAGTAGCCCTTGCCACAGAGGTCCGGCGAGAGGCCGGCCGGCACGCCGCCCGCGCATTCGATCCGAAACCGAGCGTTCATCGACACTCGGCTGACCAACGGACCCGGCGTGACACGAGTGACCTTGATCCCAGGGAATCGAGGCTCGAGCGCCAGGCTCAGCCAATCCGGCGAGAGGAGCATCTCCAAGGTTTCCGGAACTAGCGCCGTCATGCGATGCGTGCCGGAACGCGACCCCAGAGGAGGTTGACCGAGCGATTCGAACTCACGGCGCGTGAGCCTAGCTGCGCGGGGAACCCCTGTCACGCGCGCTAGCATTTCACTACGCGGCCGGTCCTTTTCCTGCAATCGTCGCGATCAATGACTCCCAGATATCTACATCTTTACGTCTGCTGGGCCTTCTTGAATCATGACAGTTGGCACCGTCGAAGTGCAGTGCCCATGGCGAGACCGAAGGAATCACGAGGCGCTGAGGAGCTCGAGTGCGTTGTCGCGAAGCACCTTCTTCACGTCTGCTGAGCTGAGCTTGTCCAGATAGCTGATGTAGTCGGCGGGCTCTTCGGTGCCCTCGGAGTGAGGCCAGTCGGAGCCGAACAAGACGCGATCAGCGCCGATGCTCTCCACGAGGCCGGCGATGTTTTCCTCCGGGAACGGTGACACCCAAAAGTGCCGGCGGAAGACGTCCGAGGGTCGTTCATTCACTCGCTGGCCGAAGGCCTGGATGTATCGCTCGACAATCGACACGCCCGCATGGTCGAGCATGTGAAGGCAGTACGGAACCCAGCCGCAACCGAGCTCGATCGTGGCAATCCGCAACCGCGGAAACCGGCCGAAGAGGTTGCCCAGTACGAGCGCGGCGACCGTATCCAAGATGGTGCGGTCGCCCCCGAAAAGGGTGTTTCGCAGATTCCCCTCATAAACCGGATCGGTGACCCCGTCGCGCTGCCAGAGCAGGCGATAGGCGGCGTCGTAGGAGTCTCCACCGGCGTGAATATGGTAGGTGACCGGAATGTCGGCCTCTTGAATGCGAGCCCAAAACGGGTCCCAGATCGGGTCCGCAGGCGAACGACCATTGGCCGGACCGGGTCGCAGCACGATAATCCGGGCGCCCCGATTGAGCACGAATTCGAGCTCCTTGGTGGCGAGAACCGGATCAAGCACAGGAATCGCCGCTGCTCCGAGAAGGCGATTCTGGTAGGCCCAGCCCCAGTCGTCTTCCAACCAAAGATTGAAGGCATGGAACAGCTTGTAGGTCATCTCGACCTGCTGCGGATGCAGTCCCTCGATACCCACGGCCAGGGTGGGGAAAAGCCAGGCCTTCTCCACGCCCTGCTGATCCATGACCTCAAGTCGCGCGTCGCGGTCACGGTAGGCCGGGCGCAACGGCTCCAACGAACCCGAACTCCAAGCGTTGCTGGGACCTGAGCGATCGCGGCCGCCGCCCTCGGCAAGCTCCTTGAGCTGCTTGTGCAGGACCCCAGGCTTGATGACCGGATTAAAGGTCGGGTTCGGCACCATTGTCTGCATGGCGCCGCCGAAGAGGATGTAACGCCGCTTGCCCTCTGACACCCAGCGGACGAAGCGCTTCACCTCATCGTCGCCGTGACGCGTGAAGCAGTCCTCAGCTTCGTAGTAGTGGTTGTCTGCGTCGATCAGCTGGTAGTCCATCAGACCTCCTGGGTTGTCGAGCTGCCGGCGCCGCGACCACTCGAAACGCCCGGTGCCAAACGTCTGGATATATCCTACGACGATAAATATCTAGAGTATTCGGATCGCAGATCGCGATGTCAGTGCGTCAGCTCGATGACGCCGCGCATGTTCAACCCGTGGCGCATATCCGCGTAACCCTCGTTGACCTGATCCAACGTGTAGCGACGGGTGATCAGCTCATCGAGCCTGAGCTGGCCTCGCCGGTAGAGCTCGATCATGGCGGGGATGTCTTTGTTAGGGCTGCTGGCGCCAAAGAGCGAGCCCTGGAGGCGCTTTTGGTAGAGCGTGAGCATGGCCGCGGAGATCGGGATCGACGCGTCGGTGAAGCTGCCGATGCCGGTGAGGACGCAGGTGCCGCCCTTGCGGATCGCGTCGACACCGTCGGCGATGTTCGCGCCCGTGGTGACTCCGACGCAGACGATGCAGGAATCGGCACCCTGGCCGTTCGTGGCCCCACGCGCGATCTCATTGGCCTCAGCCATCGTCGCTACCGCATGAGTAGCACCAAGCTTCAAGGCCGTCGCGCGCTTCAACTCCACCGGATCGACGGCGATCAGGACGCTGGCGCCGGCGTGCGCCGCGCCTTGCACTGCATTGATGCCGATACCGCCGACGCCCATGACGATGACGACATCCCCGGGCGCGACCGCCGCTGAGTTCACCGCGGAACCCCAGCCCGTCCCGACCCCGCAACTGGTCAGGCAGGCGGCGTCGAAGGGCACATCGTCCGGGAAGTGGATGGCCGACATGACTGACACGTTGGTCCACTGGCTGAAGGTGGAGATCCCCGCCATCTGGGCAACGGGGACCCCATCGAGGTGCATCCGGCTGCTGCCGTCATCGCGAATGCCCATCAGGGTGTTAGACCCGTTGTCGCAGAGGTTCTGCTTGCCCGAAGCACACCAGCGACAGTGCCCGCAGGCCGGCAGGAACGACAAGATGACCCGGTCGCCCACCTTCCAGTCTTTTGTGTGTGGGCCGACCTCCTCGACGATGCCGGCGCCCTCATGGCCCCCGGCGATCGGCAACCCGGGAACCGGCAGATCACCAGTAGCCAGGTGGTCGTCCGAGTGACACATCCCGGCGGCTTCCAATCGGACCAGGAGCTCGTCCTGCCTGGGCGGCTCGACGTCCACCTCGACGATCTCCCACTTACCAGGTTGTTCGCGAAGTACGGCCGCCTGACTCTTCATTGCGCCTCCGGTCCATCGGGTCTCGCCATTTGCGGCCACCCGCCCGGAATCCTAACTTTTGGATCTTGCCAGCGCCACTGTCAGATCGCATGGATCGTGGCTACCGCGCAGAAGGAGCGCAGGTCAGGCGCGCGTGGCCCGGCTGTGCAGCGCATGCCCGGCACCTAGAATCCGCTGGGTGACGGACTTCGAGACGCTCATTTACACCAAGGACGACGGCGTCGCATGGGTGTCGCTCAATCGCCCGCAGGTGCGCAACGCCATCAACGAGCGCATGCAGCAGGAGCTGCGCGAGGTGTGGCGAGATGTCCGTTACGACAACGACGTCCGGTGCGTGGTGCTGTGCGGCGAAGGCGACGCCTTCTGCACGGGCATCGACCGCAACGAATCGGTGTCCGAAGAGAACACTGACGCGATGGCAGCCGGAAACTATCCCGGTTACCCGACCGCGTGGATGTATGACGATCCCGGCCGCGACATCGGCCCGAAGCAACGCGACTGTTGGAAGCCGGTCATCGCCGCCGTTCAGGGGATGGCGTGCGGCGGAGCGTTCTACATGCTCGGAGAGGTCGAATTCATCATTGCCTCCGACGATGCGACGTTCTTCGACCCACACGTCACGTATGGCATGACCGCCGCATTCGAGCCCATCCAGATGCTCTCGAAGATGCCGTTCCAGGAGATTATGCGGATGTCATTGCTCGGCGCGGATGAGCGGATGTCGGCTGAGCGCGCCCGTGAAATCGGACTGGTCACCGAGGTGGTCCCGCGAGCTGAGTTGCGCGAGCGCGCCGCCTGGGCCGCGCGAGTGATCGCAGATTCGCCGCCGCTGGCAATCCAGGGCACGATGCGGGCGCTCTGGACCGGGTTGGAAGTCTCGCGTCACCAGGCGATCGAGGTGGCGAACCTCTTCACGCGCGTCGGTTCGGATGCGGAGACGTTTCGCGCCGGGCAGCTGCGCTTCGAGTCCGGCAAACGCCCGAAGTGGCGGCTGCGCTAACGCGGGGCTGCACCCGAAGTCAGAGCGCCGAGGGGGACTTTCGGTCGGGTATGGCTCGAATCATGTTGTCCTGCACGAGCGAGGCCACCAACCGGCCGTCCGTGGTGAACGCGTCAGCCCGTCCGTAGCTGCGCCCACGACCGGCATAAGGGCTGTGGTGCGACAGCAGCACCCAATCCGAGATGTCGAACGGCTCGTGGAAGGTCAGCGTGTGGCTGACCACGCCCGTCGACAACGTGACGTGCGCCTGCGCCTGCCCCACGCCCTCGTGCGGGCGCATGGCCGTGCCGATCAGGAAGCCGTCGGTCGCGAACGCGAGCAGCGCCTGGCTGGTAGTCGTGTCGTCCGGCGCGCCGACGAAACGGGTCCATACGTTCAGCTCCGGCGGACCCACGGCAGCGGGGTCGCTGATGTCGACGCCATCCACGATGCGCACCTCCCAGGCGCCGAGCTCGTGTCCCCCCGGCGGAGCCTGATCGGGACCCACGACGTCCGGCATGGGATCGGCATGCCGGATGAGGTCGGGCTCGTCGGCAGTCAGCAGCACGATCGAACGCGTACACAGCCGCCCGGACTGCGAGATCGTGACAGAGCTGCTGGCAAACGCCCGGCCGGAGTGCATCACGTCGACGTCAATCTCCACGCCCGCGTCCACCGCGCCGCCACGAGCAAAGACGGTGTGAATCGTCTTGACGCTCTTGTCCGGCTCTTGCAGCGCGGCGGCGACGATCGTCTGGGCCAGCAATTGGCCGCCGAAGATGACCCCGCCGGCAGTCGTGATGTTGTCGGCGCCATAGCTCAGGTCCCCGGTCGGCCGCAGCGCCAAGCCCGCCAGGAACCGGTCGATCCCGGGCCCCGCCTCGGCCATCAGGCGACCCGCCGGCTCAGCGCCACGGACATCAGCTGTCGAGA
Organism: uncultured Actinomycetota bacterium; assembly: GCA_963839015.1. Taxonomy (GTDB): domain Bacteria; phylum Actinomycetota; class Actinomycetes; order Frankiales; family Frankiaceae; genus DATAZK01. Next base: position 1,161,402 of record CAWITL010000010.1, read on the forward strand.
AGTCCTCACGTCCACGTCCCTTCGCGTCGCCAGCAACCCGGCTCACGCAGAACCGTAGCGGCTCGCTTCCCATCGCCCACACCAGACCCGAAGCGCCAGCCGCGAGATCACGAAGGTGCAGGCCCAAGCCCTGTGACACGGATCATAGATGCCTTGAGCGACAGTCTCTGCCAGCTGTCGTAGCGTGACGCGGCACACATTGAAACCAAGTTTCGCTTTCTAGGCCCTGGAGAAATAGTGCGTTTTGCGTCTTCCGCAGCATCTCTATCAGCGACGCCCCATCCGTTTGCCCGGGGGGCGGCGAAGGCCGTGCCCGCCGCTGCCTGTCTAGTACTCGCGCTAGCCGCGTGCGGACGCTCCAGCAGCACTCCGACGGGTCCGGCCGGTAGCAGCGCCGCCGCCCCCAGTGCGGCCACAAGCGCCTCGACTGCGGCCGCCGGTGACTTCGGCACGCTCAAGGCCATCTGTGGTCCAGGCAGCGCGAAGGGGGCCACCGGACGCGGCGTCACCGACACCGATATCCACATCGGCGTCACCGCCGACCCGGGCGCTGCCGCGGCCCCCGGACTCGAGCAGGAGTTCTTCGATACGGCCGACGGCTTCAGCGAGTGGTGCAACGCCGCCGGCGGCATCAACGGCCGCAAGATCGTCATCGACAAGTGGGACGCGAAACTCTTCAACGTCGGCCAGGCCATGACCAACGCCTGCCAGAAAGACTTCATGCTGGTCGGCAACGGCAATGCCTTCGACAGCGCCGGCGTGAAGGTGCGCGAGGCCTGCAAGCTCGGCCAGATTCCGGCCTACGTCACCTCGCCGGAAGCCGTCAGCGCGACGTACCAGGTGCAGGCGACCCCAGTACCGCCCACCCAGATCAACGACGGCGCGCTCCGCCTGCTGACCACCGAATACCCCGACGTGAAGACCGCAGGCGTCGGCATCGGATCCAGCAACCTGGCGTCGATCAAGCCCACCGGCCTGAAGGCCGCGGAATACCTCAAGGACTTGGGGATCAAGGTGGCCGCCCTGCAGGAGCAGCCGCCGCTGGTCGACAACTACCGGCCGTACATGGAGCAGATGAAGGGCGCCGGCGCGAAGGCCTACTTCGGCATCTCCGCGCAGGACCCGAGCCCGGTTGTGCAGGCCATGAAGGACGTGGGCTGGACGCCGGACTACATCCTCTACAGCACCCAGTTCTACGGACCGCAGGCCGTCGCTGCCGCTAAGGCCACGCCGGTCTTCCCGCCCAGCTTCGTGCAGTTCGGTGCCCTGCCGTTCGAGCTCACCAGCCAGTACCCGGTGCTGCAGCAGACCACGAAGATCGTGCGGAATGCAGTTCCCAACGCCAAGCTGACGACCTTCACCGAATCAGCCATGAGCGCCTGGACGCTGTGGGCCCAGTCGGCCACCGCCTGCGGCTCGAACCTCACCGTGCAGTGCGTGCTCGACAAGGCGCAGAACCACACCGATTGGACCGCCGGCGGCCTCTACCCGACCCACAGCCTCGAGCCCAACGCACCCGCGTCGCCTTGCATCGCTCTGGTCCGCCTGACCCCGACCGGGTTCGTCTACGACGAGAAGGCCACCAACCCCACAGCCGGCCACGCCCCCTTCAACTGCGACTCGGACAACGTCAAGAACGTCAAGAGCTACCAGAGCAGCTGACAGCATGACCGACCCGGCGAACGCTTGGGTCACAATGCGCCGGTGAACAACACGACGACAACCCGCTCCGGTCCCACCGTCCTGTCGCTCGAGGGCAAAGCCGCCCTGGTGACAGGCGGAGGGACCGGGATCGGGAAGGGTTGCGCCCTCGCGCTTGCCGCGGCGGGCGCCACCGTGACGATCTGCGGTCCCGACGCGGCGGTCCTCGAGGCGGCCGCCAAAGAGATCGAGGACGCCGAGGGTTGCGTCGTCCGTGTCATCCAGGCCGACGTCACCGTGGAAGATCAGGTGGCCGCCGCCGTCGACGCGGCAACCGTCGACGGCCGGCTCGATATCGCCGTAGCGAACGCCGGTACGGGCTTTCCCGGTTCGATCCTGCACCTGAGCGCCGAGCACTGGATGGTCCCGCTCGGAGTCAACGTGATCGGCAGCGCCGTCACCATCAAGCACGCCGCGCTGCGCATGAAGGCCCGCGGCGGCTCCATCATCACGATGTCGTCCGTCGCGAGCACCCGCAACACCGCCTTTATGGGCGCCTACGGGGTCAGCAAGGCGGCACTCGACGAGCTGACCCGGCTGGCCGCCGCCGAACTCGGAGGCTTCGGGATTCGGGTCAACGGCATCCGGCCCGGCTGGATCCAGACCGATGCGCTGAGCACGATGTCCACCGAAGCGAATCTGGCCCAGGCCAGAAAAGAGACAGCTCTCGACCGGCTCGGGTTCCCTGAAGACATCGCCAGAGCTGTCGTCTACTTCGCGTCGGAGCAGTCCGCCTGGGTCACCGGGCAGATGCTGGGAGTGTGCGGCGGGTTCAGCCTCATCCCCCCATCCGCCGACGCGCGGCCGCTCGCGCAAATGGTCTTCCCCGCCGAGATGGAGCGCGACTTCCGCTAGCGCTCGCGCGAGTTCAGCTAACCGCTCGCGGTTGCGCCTTGGCTCATGGCAAGGACAGCCTGGCGCCGACTCAACGAGCCGAACGGCGAACCACCCGTCGGATCGGGCATTCCATAGCTCCAGGTGGGCCCGTCGGCGAGATGCTCGAGGGCCTCTTGCGCGACGGCGGTGGGATCGGCCAGCTCGCCGTAAGACCCGCCGCCTTTGGAATCCAGCACCCGGCGCAGGGACGGGGTATCAGTTGCGCCGAGCACGAGCCCGAGCACATCGACTCCCCGGTCGTGCCACTCCGCCCAGAGGCCTTCCGCCAGGATCAGATCGAACGCCTTGGTTGCCCCGTACGAGGCCAGCGTGGCGCCGCCCGCCCACGCCGCACCCGAGGTCACCAGGACGACGCCGCCGCGTCCCCGCTTCACCATCGGGCCTCCGAAGCGGTAGGCCGCTTCGAGCACGCTGTCGCAATTACGGTGCACCAGCGCCAAGTGATCGCCGAGCTCCTTGTCGAGGAAGCCCGCACTGTAATCATCGCCGCCGGCGTTGTAGACGAACAGTCCGATGTCGAATTCCTCGGTGGCTCGCGCGAGGTCAGACATGGCACCGCGCTCGCTGAGGTCGAGGACGACGGTGCTCACCTCGACCGAATGCTCTTCCCGGAGTTCGTTGGCGAACGCCTCCAACACGGCCGCCCGGCGGGCTACCAGCACGACGTGGACGCCGCGGGCTGCGATCTCCCGCGCAAACGCGGCGCCAATGCCATCAGAGCCGCCGGCGACGATCGCCCACGGTCCGTATTTGTCTTTCCATTCCGTCATGAACTACCGCTTTCGTCTCAGTGCCTTTTGGTGCCTTTTGGTGCCTACAGCGCCTTCACGTGCCTACAGCGCCGGCTGCGCTGACCGGCGACGTAACAGCCGCCCCGGGAGGGCGCCGGTGTGGTGACCGCCTTGATGCACCATTTCCCCGGCCACGACCGTAGCCAGAAATCCAGTCGCCTTTTGCGCTATGCGTTTTTGCCCGGCCGGAAGGTCGTGCACGACGGTCGGCATGGACGGCGCGACAGTGGCCGGGTCAATGACGTTGAGGTCGGCGACCATGCCTTCACGCAGCAGACCGCGGTCGTGAAAGCCCCAGGCACGCGCGGGCGCGAGGGTGAGCATGCGGATCGCCGCCTCGAAGGTGAAGTCTTCGCGGTCGCGAACCCAGTGCGCGAGCAGGTGGGTCTGGATCGAGGCATCCGACATCTGAGAGACATGTGCGCCGGAGTCGGAGAAGGCCATCACGGTATGGGGATGCCCGAGGATGCGTTTGATGTCGGCGTGATCGAAGGGGGTGTTCGTTTGGACGAAGAACTGGTTGAAGTCCGTTTCCAGTGAACGTTCGATGATGAGGGTGACCGGGTCGACGCCGCGCGCCTCGGCCGCCTCGGCGACGGTGGGGTTGGGCGGCACCGGCCGCTCGAGGACCTGCATCCGGGCGAAATCCGGCGGGCGTGCCTCACCGCCGTAGGCGTTGGGATAGGGACCGGTGATCGCGATCTGCGCGAGGCGCGACACCAGATCCGGGTCGGCCAAGCGACGGCGTTGCTCGTCCAGCGGCAGCGCCCGTAGCTCCCGCCACCCGGGCAGCCGGTCGAACGGCAGCTGGGTGCGAAACGACGACATGGTGCCGATCCCGCGGCAATGGCTCAGACCGAAGACCCGCGCGCCGGCGGCTGAAGCCTCGTCCAGGAACGGGAGAATCCGGTCCGCGTTGCTGGTTGCTCCTACCGCGAAGGACACTCCGGTTTCGACCGCCAGGTCGATGAGCTCGGCGTTGCGGGCAGCACGCTGCTCCGGTGCCGGAGGGTCCTGGACGAACTGGAAGACGCCGGATCCCTGCTCCCCGACCACTCCCACGAGGCGGCGTACTTCTTCCCAGGAGGCGAGCCGCGACGCGACCGGCCGGTCGTCGGAGGTCTGGTGGTGCTGGGTGCGTGAGGTGGTGAACCCGATCGCACCGGCAGCCAATGCTTGCCGCAACTGCGCGCTCATCGCTTCGATGTCATCGCCGGTCGCCTCGGCTTCAAATGCCCGCTCCCCCATCGCGAAGGTGCGCAGCGCACTGTGGCCGATATTGGCCGCATAGTTGATGCCTTTGGGCAGCCGGTCGACGGCATCGAGATACTCGCTGAACGTCGTCCACGACCAGTCGATACCGGCGTCCATGGCTGCCCGCGAGATGTCCTCTGCTCTTTCCAGGCTTCGGATCACCAGCAGCCGGTCCGCCGCAGCGGCCGGGGCGAGGGTGAAGCCGCAGTTGCCCATCACGACGGTGGTGACCCCGTGCCAGCAGGAATTAGCACCGAGCGGATCCCAGAAGACCTGGGCGTCGAGATGGGTGTGGCCGTCGATGAATCCGGGAGTGACGGCATGTCCTTCGGCGTCGAGATCGACGTCACCCCGCTCCCGGATCCGCCCGATGGCGGCGATCCGGCCGCCGCTGACGCCCACATCGCCGCGGTAGGAGCCCAGGCCGGAGCCGTCGACCACGCGCCCGTTTCGAATGACGAGGTCGTAGCTCATGGCCGGGCCCGTGTCGCTAGGGGGCTGGGCCGCAGATCGGTCGGGTCGAGGGCCAGCATGTCGATCGCGTTTGTGCGCACCAACATTTCCAATTCCTCGGAGGTGACTCGGGCTGCAATCTGCTCGACCACGTCCATGGTGTGGGGCCAGGTCGTGTCCTGATGGGGATAGTCGGTCTCGAAGACGAGCTGCCGCACCCCGATCTGGTGGCGGGCCTCGACGCCCACCATGTCGTCGAAGAAACAGCCGTAGACCCGCCCTGCCATGTAGCTGGAGGGCAGCTCGGTCAGCGCGGGATCGAGATCGGCCCAGGCCTTCGACTTCGTGTAGACGCTGTCCAGGCGCTCCAGGAGAAAGGGCATCCAGCCCACTTGGCTTTCGGAGTAGGCGATCTTGATGTGGGGAAAACGTGCCAGGACCCCTGACAGCAGCCAATCCGCCATCGACATGTACGCGTTCAGAGAAGTAAGCGCGATGCCGACGCCCGACGGAGCATCCGGCCCGGTGGTGGGCATCTTCGAACCCGATCCGATGTGCATGTTGATCGTCGATCCGGTTTCGTCACAGGCCGCCAGCAGCGGGTCCCAATGCCGATTCGGATCGTGCAGCGATGGCAGGCCAAGGTTCACCGGCAGTTCGGTGAACGCGATCGCCCGGCAGCCGCGGGCCGCGTTGCGTCGCACCTCCGCCGCAGCGAGCTCGGGATCCCATAACGGCACCAGACACAACGGAATCAGCCTGCCGCCAGCCGGCGCGCACCACTCTTCGATCATCCAGTCGTTGTAGGCGCGCACGCACGCTAGAGCGACCTCCTTGTCGGCGGCGTCAAGGAACGTCTGCCCGCAGAATCGGGGGAAGGTCGGGAAGCACATGGATCGCTCCGTGCGATTCACGTCCATGTCCGCCAGCCGGGCGTCACGATCGAAGCAGCCGGGCCGCATCTCGGAAAACGGCAGGGGCGCGAGCGTCAGCGACTCCGGCGGGAAGCCGGCGCAGGCCATCACCTGCGGGATCGGACGCAAGAGATCCCCGTACACCCACCAATCGACGATGGGACCGTCGCCGCCCTTGACGTAGCGGGCCGCCTTGGCTCGCGGTTCGATGATCGTCTCGCAACGATCCTGGACCACATGAGGCCCGCGCTCCCGCATTCGCGCAGGGAGCCGGTCCGTCCAGACCGAGGGCGGCTCGACGACGTGGTCGTCCACGGAGATCACCCATGGGAGTTCCATCAACACACCTCCGGACCGGGCGACTCCGCTAGCGGGTTAACCTAGCCCCCCGGATCCCTGCTCAGAACGAGTGCCTGGCGGCTGGCTCCAGCGTCAGCGTGACACGGAGGGAAGTCCCTTGCCAGAAGAGCCCACTGCCGGCCAACGTCCAAATGTCGTGCTTGTCCTGCTGGACGATCTCGGCTTTGCCCAGTTCGGCTGCTACGGCTCGGACTTCGACACGCCCAACATCGACCGGTTGGCCCGAAATGGCCTGCGGTACAACGCTTTTCACGTCACAGCGCTATGCTCGCCAACCCGGGCCTCGCTGCTCACCGGGCGCAATCACCATGCGGTGGGCATGGGCTTTCTTTCCGACCTGCCGATGAATTCACCCGGTTACACGGCACGTATCCCGACGTCGGCGGCAACCCTTCCGCGCATCTTGCGCGACGGCGGCTACAGCACGATGGCGGTCGGCAAGTGGCACCTCATCCCCCGCGGCGAACGCAGCGCCGCCGGACCGTTCGATCTGTGGCCGCTCGGTCTCGGCTTCGAGCGCTACTACGGTTTTCTTCGCGGCGATGCGAACCACTGGGCTCCTGAACTCGTACGCGACAACTCCTACGTCGAACCCCCGGCCGGCCCCGAAGAGGGCTACCACCTGACCGAAGACCTTGCCGACGAGGCAATCCGAATGGTGGTTAACCAGCAGGAATCGGCGCCGGGCAAGCCGTTCTTCCTGTACTTCGCGACCGGCGCCATGCACGCGCCGCACCACGTCGAACGCTCCTGGGCCGACGCATACGCCGGGAAGTTCGACAAAGGCTGGGACCAGTGGCGTGCGGAGGTCTTCGAAAGGCAGCTGGCCAGCGGGGTCGTACCCGCCGGCACGACGCTCACGGACCGCCCGTCTTGGGTGCCGGCGTGGGATTCCCTCACGCCGGACGAGCGCCGGCTCTACTCCCGCATGCACGAGGTCTACGCCGGATTCCTCAGCCACACCGATGCCCAGATCGGCCGACTCGTCGACGCGCTGGAGACCCTGGGCGAACTGGACAACACGGTGTTCATCGTGATGTCCGACAACGGGGCGAGCGCCGAAGGCGGCGTGCACGGGACCAGCAACGAACACCGGTTCACCCACCGGGTGCCCGACGTGCTCGCCGAAAACCTCGACAAGCTCGACGACTGGGGCGGCATCCATGACTACCCGCACTACGCGTGGGGCTGGGCCTGGGCGGGCAACACCCCTTTCCGGCTCTGGAAGCGCTACACCTGGCTCGGCGGCACCCGGGTGCCGATGATCGTCCACTGGCCCCGCGGCATCGAGCGCCGCGGTGAGGTCCGCACCCAGTTCGCCCATGCCGTCGACGTGCTGCCCACCGTTCTGGAGGCCTGCGGGCTGGCGGCGCCGGAGGTCGTCGGCGGCGTGGAGCAGATGCCGATCGACGGCGCGAGCCTGCTGGCGACGCTCAACGACGCGAGCGCTCCTGCTCCGCGTACCTCGCAGTACTTCGAGATGCTCGGCTCCCGGTCGATGGTCGCCGACGGGTGGAAGGCCACCACCGACCACGTGTCCGAGGGCGTCGTCGATGAAGAGGAGCTGCTCGAAGGAAGCCGGGATTTCCGGCTCGACCATTGGTCACTGTTCGACCTCGGCGAGGATTTCTCCGAGGCCCATGACCTCGCCGATCGCCACCCCGAAATCGTTCAGCAGCTCGAACGGCAATGGGAAGAAGCGGCTGAACGCAATCACGTGCGTCCCATGTCGGACGGTCTCGTGAGCCGCCTAGGCGACCTCGCCCAACCCGCCTATCCCGCCGGCCAACACGTCGTGCTCCACCCCGCCGGCGGCCCGGTGTCCGACGAGGCGCTGCCCATGCTTTTCGGCGGTGGCAGGTTGATCGCCGAGGTGGACGTTCCGCAAGCACCCGAAGGCGTGCTCTTCGCACTTGGCGATTGGAGCAGTGGCATCTCCGTGTTCGTGGCCGACGGCGTCCTCTGCGCTGCGCTTGCCCTGCCTGGCGATGCGTTGGTGGTGCGCGCCGATCGACAGCTTGCCGCCGGACCAGCTGAAATCGGCTGTCAGCTCAGGCCTGACGTCGCAGGTGGCTGTCACCTCGACCTCGTCATCGGCCAGGAAATCATCGCCACCGTCAGTAGCGCCATCGCCATCCCGCTCGCCTGGCAACACGGCGGCACCTCCATCACCCTCGGTCATGACCGGGGGCTGCCCGTCAGCGACGCTTACGCCCCGCCCTTCCCCTGGAACGGCCGCCTGCACCGGGTGGTGATCGACGCCGGCCACTACCAGCCGCCCGCGATCGATGTCGTCAGGGTCGCGCTCGAGGTGGACTGACTCCACAGCACCACGTGCTCGGCACTGCCGCTCGGCCCTACCGCTCGGCTTTCAGGGCGGCGAAGCCGGCGGTCTCCCAACGTTCACCCGTAGCCGTCAGGACTAGCGACTCGGTCCCGTCGAGGCCGGTCAGCCAGGAACGGCACCCTCTCCCCATCGCGAGCGCGGCCGTAGCGCAGGCGTCGACGCGGCTCAGCCGCCGACCGGCGATCGTCACGCTTGCCAGCTCGGTAGCCGGTAGGCCCGTGGTGGGGTCGGTGACGTGTGCCCCGCGCTCGGCGTTGCCTGACGTGGCGACCGCCCCATCTGCGAGCGCCACCACAGCAGCCAGCCGACCCGGCAGCAGCGGATGGGGGATCCCCACCCGCCACGGCTGCTGCGGGGCACGCTCGCCGGCGCATTGGATGTCACCGCCGCCGTTGATGGCGTGGTTGCCCGAGCCGTGCTCGCGCAGGAGCTGGCTGCCCCGTTCGATGGCCCAGCCCTTGACGTAGCCCGACGGGTCGAGCCGGCCTGCCGCCCAGGCACTGAAGTACCCGCCGGTCTCGGCGGTCAGAGTGTCGCATTCCGCGAGCACTCCCTTCACTTCGGACGAGCAGTCCGCGAGCGTCACCTCCCCCCTCGACAGCCGGCTGATGGGACTGTCCGCCTGGTAGGTGGAGAAGGTGTCGTCGACGTGATGAAGCCAGCCCACCAGCTCGGCGATGGCGCTCGACCAGTCACCCGGATCGCGGATGTCGATACTGAAGACGGTGCCCATGCAGTGCTCCACGTGCACGGTGCGTGGGATCGCCTGGCCCGTCATCGGCCGGCGATCAGACCTTGTCGAGTGCGCTCTGCAGCGACCCGATGTAGCCCTGGCTGGTGTACGTCGCCCCCGACACCATGTCGATGTTCGCGCTGCTGGCCGCAAGGGTTTCCTGCTGCAGCTGCGGAATGGCAAAGCTGTTGATCTGCTCGTCGCGAGGGTTGTTCTCCGGGTATTCCACGGCCTGCGCCGAGGTGATCTTGCCGTTGGTGACGGTGATCTTTACCTGAACGGGCCCCCATCGGGTGTCCACGGAATCGCCGGTGACCGTCTTCGTGCCGGTGGAGCCCGAGCCGGTGGAGCCCGAGCCGGTCGAGCCCGAGCCGGTCGAGCCCGTGCCAGTCGAGCCCGAGCCGCTGGAGCCCGCACCGCCGCTGGAGGTGCCACTTGAGGAGGAGGACGAAGACGACGACGAACTGCCCTCGCTGCCGGGGACAATCGCGGCAGCTTTCGGGGAGGCGCTGGTGGCGCTGGTGGTCTTGAAGCCAAGCAGCAGCACCAGCCCCACGATGGTGCCGGTGATGGCAAGAACGACGCGACGCACGATTCTCCAGACCCTCAGAACTCGTAGGACTCAACGTGGATATGCCGGCGCGGCACGCCCAGCTCACGCAAAGCCTTGGTGACGCCGGCTTGCATGGGAGCCGGGCCACACAGGTAGACGTCGTGGTCGGCCAGGTTCGGCAACTGCGCGAGCGACTCGAGGGCGAGCGGATCGCCGCCGAGCTGGCGGCGTGAACCCACCACGATGTAGAGCCGGGCTTGGCGCGAGCGGGCTATCGCTTCCAGCTCGCCGCGAAAGAGGACCTCGTCCTCGCGGCGGGCGCGGTAGATCAGCGTCACGTCACCGGGCGCCGTCATCGGGAGCGTCTCGAACAGGGCGCGTATCGGAGTGACGCCGACGCCGGCGGCGATCAACAGGACGCGGTGGCGGCGCCGGTGGTGGGCGGTAAAGGCTCCGAACGGACCTTCCGCGACAACCCTGACGCCTGGCTGCAGCGTCGCGAGCCGGCTGCTGTGATCTCCCAGGTCCTTCACGGTGATCCGCATGAAGTCGTTGGTGACCGGCGCCGACAGCGAATAAGGATTGATCGCCCACCACAAGTCCCGGGACAGGAAACGAAAGCGGAAGAATTGCCCGGATTCGGCCTGCAGCTGATGCAAGTTCTGGCCGTGCAGAACGATCGAAACGGCGTTCGGCGATTCACGGACGACCGACTGCACGCGTAACCGATGACGTAATGCCTGGTCCACCGGTACGACGATCCGATACCAGACCAGCAGCAGACCGACGGACGCGTAGAGGCTCACCCACGCAATGCGGGCGCTGAGGCTGGACATGAATTCGGCACCGCTCGCGAACTGGTGCGCGAACGCGAGGGCTATCGCCAGATACGTATAGAGGTGCAGGTAGTACCAGGTCTCATAGCGAAGCTTGCGGCGCGCGGCGCGCATGGACGAGATGCCCACCCCGACGAAGAGCAGCCCGGCGACGGTGGCCATCAGCACATCCGGATAGCTGCGGAGCAGGGTCCATTCCTGATGGACCACATTGGTGTGGGCGACGACGGCGTAGCCCCACGTGATCAGCAGTGCGTGGGCCACGATGAGGCAGACCGTGTAGCGGCCGCCCATCGAGTGCCAACGTGCCAGCCGATCGCTACCGACCCCCCGTTCGAGCGGTGGGAGGCGGGCCATCAGAGCGACCAGGACGACCACCGAATAACCGGCCAGTAGTCCGGTGATCCGCCCGGCATTGGTCAGCCAGTCGCCGAAGCCTGAGATCGAGGTGGTGTTGAACCACCACAGCCCGACGGTCGCCGCCGCTCCGATCCAGACGATCGCGAGTACGGCCGTGGGGTTCGCTCTGGCGGGTGGTGAGCGCTGCTCGAACGCGGGCGCACCCCAGGGAGCGGCGATCGGGGATGCGGCGGTCGGGGATGCGGCAGTCCGGGATGCGGTGGCCGGAACCACGCCTGATCCGGCGCGCGGCTGCTCCAGCGTCGACCACATAGTGAAAGCATCGGCAATCTCGCTGACATGGCCCCATGAACCGACTGTGAGAACCTTCTGAAACTGCTGAACTACTTCCGGGCCGAGGCGTAGCCGAGGACGGCGGCGATGCCCAGGACGCTGCGGGGGGCGTAGGCAGCGCGCCACAAACCGCCGTGGACAGCCGCGAACGCCTCGTCCTGCCACGGGTGGGCGTGCTCGGGCATGGGGGTGTGAAGGTCGTGGACGAGCAGCGCGGCCATGAGGGTGTTCGCCGTCTCGGGCTCGAAGATCTCGACTCCGAAACGACGCGCACCCGCATACGCGGCGGACAAGGCCCGGTTCTTCACGACGGAACGGGTGCGGGTGGACGGAGCGACGTGAAAGGAAACCTCACCGCCCCGGGCCCGCTGGACGGCGGCTCGCCAGCGTTGAATCCGTTTCGCAAGCGCATAGTTCGGCCCCTGCACCGGCACGAGACTGTCGCAGATGCCCGGGTCCGTGTGTGGAAGATAGGCCCGCTGCATGAGCCGCCCCCGGGTGAGGGTGCGCAGCGGTTGGCCCACCACCTTCGCCGGCAGCGAGCGATGGCCGTAGCGGTCAACAGACTGCTGCACAGCGTCGGCTGGCACCGCAAACACGTCGGTTGGAGTCGCCAGGAAGGCGAGGCCGACGTCGGCCCGACGGGCCAGCAGCCGCCGGCTCAGCACATCCACGGCAGTGGAGACGCGGACGTGCTCGGCGCCGTCCGCGTAGGCGTAATTGCCCACCACGAGGGGCCCTGGAATCTCCCCCAGCCAGTCGCTGACCTCGGCCACCCCGGTGAGGAGGTCACCGCCGGCCACCTGGGCGAGCTGCGCATCCGATCCCCGCTCGCTGCCGCGCGGGACGGGGATCAGCAGCGTCCCGGCGCGCTGGCGTGCCGTGTCCAGCAAGCGCTGCCAGAGCTCCGGGCGGGGCAGGTCAATGGCCGCCACCGTCGCTCCCCACGACAGCAGGCTTGGCAGCGGCCCCATCTCAGCGCCGGCGCCCATGACTGCAACGGTGCGGCCTTCCAACCGCAGCCAGTCCGGATGAGCCATCACGTCGTTGACCGCCTGCACCGCAGTCGGTTCCATGACGCCCGCCTCGGCCCAGTCGTCGAGCCGCCGCCGCAGGTCGTCTCCGCGCAGCTGACGCCCCCGGAAAGGCAAGACCAGCTCCGTCTCGGGCGCGCTCATCCCTCCGACGCTTGCGGTCGCCAGCGCGGAGTCGGCGGATTGAGTCAGCAACGTGTTGAGCGGTCGTTCCTCGCCGGACGCCGTGACGACGACGAGCTGTTCGGCGAGCTCGTCAAGACCGGCTTGCGCCGGCTTCGACCAATGTTCCGGTGAGGAAAGCCCGGCTTCGACAAGGCGACGAAAGTGCACCAGATAGTTGCTCCGCCAGGCAGTCTCGCGCTCCGCAGCGCGGGCACCCGCTTCGTCGACGACGTTGAGCGCCCGGCCGACGATCGCTCGTCCGGCGGCGGAGGAACTGCGTTTGCCGTCTGGCCCGTTACGGAAATCGATGCTGGAAACGGGCCCGGTCGCTGCTGCCACGACTCCCCCTCACTGGCAGACGCCCTCCTCGACGAGAGCGGAAACGTCTTGCGCGGTCAGGCCCTGCACCCCGGTCAGGACCTCTTCGGTGTCGGCACCGAGACAGGGGGCGCTGACCGCCAGGCGCTGGGGCAGCCGCGAGAATCGGATCGGGTTGCCGACGTGGGTCTCTTCACCGACCTCGGGATGCTGGAGATGGACGATGAACTCGCGCTCCAAAAGGTGCGGATCCGCGTGGTGATCCACCGGGCCCATCACCGGCATCGCCGAGACTCCGGCCGCCTGCAGGATCTCAGCCGCCTCGGCCGGGCTGCGTAGCCGGGTCCACTCGGACAGCCGCCCGTCCAGTTGCGAGCGTGCCGCCACCCGGGCGGCCGCCGTCGCGAACTCACCGTGGGCGTCCCAGCCGACGACCTTGCACAACCGTTGCCAGTGCTCGTCATCGAGTACGGCGACGGCCACCCAACGGTCCTCGCCGGCCGACGGGTAGACGCCGTGCGGCGCCGCGGTGGGATGGGTGTTACCCAGCGGAGGCGGGTCGATCCCGGTTTGCGCCGCATCCAGGTAGAGCTCGCCGATCAGGTAGGCGGAGACCTCGGTCTGGGCCATCTCCAGCCACTGCCCCTCGCCGCTGCTCTCGCGTTCACGCAGCGCTGCCAGCACCGACACCGCGAGAAGCTTTCCCGCGATGTGGTCGGGGTGGTTCATCGAGGTCCCACAGGGATACGGCGCATCCGGGTGGTTCCACAGCAGATGCACTCCGCTGAAGCCGGAGTTCAGGGGGCCGTAAGCCGGCATCTTCCCGAACGGGCCGGTCCGCCCGTAACCCTGCGACGACGCGTAAATCACCCGGGGGTTGCGCGTCCGCACGGCCTCGTATCCCAGGCCGAGCCCGTCCAGGACTCCCCCGCGGTAGTTCTCGGCGACGACGTCAGCGCTTGCACATAACTCGAAGGCGAGCTCGCGGCCCTTCTCAGTCGTGAGATCGAGAACGACGCTCCGGCGACCGCGGCACTCGCAGTTGAACGTCATGCTGCGGTTCGGGAAGGGACCGCCCGCGGCGCGCAGCACGTCCAGATGCGCTCGCGATTCAATCTTTATGACGTCGGCGCCGAGCTCGGACAGCACCCCGCACAGCTCCGGAGAGACGGCGGCAACCCCGAACTCCACGACCCGGACACCCTCGAGGAGCAGTCCGCGGCCCTTGCCAATCGGCTCGCCGGCAGGCCGCTGACGCGGCCCAAAAGTTGCCCCAGATTCGATGGTCAACGGGTGGCGCAAAGAAGCCGGAGTGCGGGAAAGGTTCACCGGGTGACGGGCAAAGGGCAGCCGCTGGAGGCCGGGCCATTCCGTATTCACGAAATAGCCGCGCGAGCGGGTCTGTGGGTGGTCGACGAATTCGCGCAGTGTGTGCAGCACTCCGACGGTGGTGGAACGCTCCAGCGCCTCGTCGAACAGTTGCGCCCGAGTCCGGTCGGCGAGCAAGTCCTCCGCGAGTATTCGAACGACATCGGCGTTCTGCAGCCGAAAGAGCATGCTGTCCCACACGTCCTCCAGCAGCGACTCCGGCGAGCCCATCAGCTCGACGAACCCCTTCCATTGCCGTGGGGAACCGATGACGGACCGCACCCACCCGTCGCCGGCCGGCAGCACCCAGTAGGCACCCTCCGCGTTGCGCTTGCCTTCGGGCGAGAGCAGGGGGTTGAGCTTGGAATAGGACTGCAGCGCGATCGACCAGGGGCCCGTCCCGGCCAGCGCCGCCTCCTGCACGCTGATGTCCACGGATTGGCCGGATCCTTCGCCGTGGCGTTCGGCGTCGAGCGCGGCGGCGACGGCAGCGATCGCCCCATAGACCGAGGCACAGTCGTGGGCCAGGTAACCAGGCGCATTCGTCGGCGGCAGGTCCGGAAAACCGGTGACGTGCAAGGCGCCCGACGCGGCTAATGCGGGCAACGCCTCCAGGTGCCAATCCGAGCGCGGTCCGCGCAGGCCCAGGTCGGCGAGTGACACCTGGACGAGCTCCGGATGTCTGCCCGCGATGACCTCGGGCGACAGTCCCATCGCCGTTCGGTCGTCGGCATCGAGGTTTTCGACCAGGACGTCCGCCGTGTTCAACAGTGCGTGCAGCTGCTCGCGGCCTTCGGTTGAGGTGAGGTCAAGGACAACGCCCCGCTTGTTGGCGTTGCGGTATTGGTAGCCGGTCGACTGGTAGGTCTCATCCGGCGTACCCGGCCGTTCCACGCGCAGGACCTCGGCCCCCAGATCGCCGAGAATCCGCGCACACAACGCGCCCCGTAGATCAGTGAGGTCTACGACGCGCAGCCATGGCAGCGGCCCTTGCGAAGCTTGCCTTGCTGGGGCCTGCGGCGTCATGGGCTACGACGGACGAAATGCTGCGCCATGAAAAGGATGTGTTCGCGCTCGTACACGTCGGCCATGTCCGGGTGCTTGTCGGCGAGGTGGGCAAGCGACACCTCGACGATCCCGTCCTCGGACTCTGACTCCAGCATCTGTCCGCAAGGGCAGTGCAGCACCCACTGGTCGATTCGCTCACCGCTCATGACGGAAACCCTAAAGCGTGGGCTCGAGTTGCTCGATCAGGCGCTCGACAAACGACAGGGTGGCGGCGTGACCGCTCGTTACTCCCAGCGCATTCTCCAGCGAGAGCACCTGCGTCAGCCCCGTCATCAGGAGCAAGGCGACTTCTGGCGGCGGACGGTCGGCGGGATCGAGGTCGGTCGCGGCGAGAGCGGCGGTGATGGCCTCGATCTGCGCCGCGCGGAAACGTTCGGCGTAGCGGGCGATCTCGCTGCGGATCGACTTGCGATGGTTCGCCAGCGCCACGAACTCGACCGCGAAGGCCGCGCCCCTCGGGTCGGCATTCAGCTTCCACAAAGCGCGCAGCGATCCGTCGGCAGCGATCGCCTTTTCAAACCGCGCCAGGTTCACTTCGGCGTTACGCCGGAAGATCTCGATGAACAAGTCATCCATGGAGCGGAAGTAGTAATGAACCAGCTGCGGCTTGAGACCCGCCCTCGCGCCGACTCGCCTTGACGTGACCGCGGTGTAGCCCTCCTCGACCAGGAGTTGCTCGGCGGCGTCGAGCAACTGAGCCCGGGTCAGCGAATCGCTGGCGCCGATGCGACGAGAGGGGGCCGAGTCCGTCACGTGTCGAGCTTGTCACGTCCGGCTCGCCCATGCTAAGCAAGTGCACAGCAATTTTGGCAAGTGCCCAAACCGATGAGTTCTTGCGTCTGACGCCGGGAAGGCCGCCTTGATGTCCGATTGGAAAACGATCGACTTCTTCACCGACCAGTCGCTCAACGAGGATCCCTACCCGTACTTCGACGACTTGCGCGCTGCTGGACCGGTGCTGGCGATCCCCCATCTCGGGGTGGTCGCGGTCACCGGGTACGAAGAGGCCAACGAGGTCTACCGCAACATCGACACCTTCTCGTCGTGCAATTCGGTGGTCGGGCCTTACGCGGCCTTCCCGGTCCCCCTTGAGGGACATGACGTCAGCGAGATCATTGATCGCTACCGGGACCAGCTTCCGATGTCCGAGCACATGGTCACGATGGACCCGCCCATGCACACCCGGGAGCGGGCGCTGCTGATGCGGCTGATGACGCCGCGGCGGTTGCAGGAAAACGAAGCCTTCATCACGCAGCTGGCCGATCAACAACTCGACGAGTTCCTGGCCGACGGGCGGTGCGAATTCATTCGCGCCTACACCCAGCCCTTCGCGATGCTCGTGGTCGCGGACCTGCTGGGAGTTCCGGAAGCCGACCACGAGCGGTTTCGCCAAGGCTTCGGCCTGAGCGCCAACCCCGGAGCCATGGGCGCCGATCGCGGCGATGGTGAGCTGAATGCGCTCTCCTGGCTCGACGCCGAGTTCACCCGCTACATCGAGGACCGCCGACGTGAGCCACGCAAGGACGTACTCACCGACCTGGCATTGGCGACCTACCCCGATGGAAGCACCCCGGACGTCTCCGCGGTCGTACTGACGGCCGGGTTCCTGTTCGCCGCCGGTCAGGAGACCACCGCCCGGCTGCTCGCCGCCGCGCTGAAATACCTCGCCGAGGAGCCCGCACTGCAAGACGAGCTGCGGGTCCACAAAGAGCGGATCCCGGACTTCATCGAAGAGACGCTGCGCATCGAAAGTCCGGTCAAGGCCGACTTCCGGTTGGCTCGTCGCGACACGACCATCGGAGGCGTCGCGGTCGCAGCGGGGACGCCGGTCATGCTGTTGAACGGCGCGGCCAACCGCGATCCTGCGCACTTCGCCTGCCCGGCCGACCTCGATATCGACCGCGTCAATGTCCGCCAGCACCTGGCCTTCGGCCGCGGCGCACATTCGTGTCCTGGTGGACCGTTGGCGCGTGTCGAGGGGCGCATCAGCCTCGAACGCATCCTCGATCGGACCCGTGACATCAAGCTCTCCGACGAGCATCACGGCCCGGCCGGTGCCCGGCGTTTCGTCTATGAACCGACGTGGGTGTTACGCGGTTTGACCGAGCTGCATCTGGAGTTCACCCCGGTCGAGGCCGGCCGATGAGCCGGGTCGCCGTCGTCACCGGAGGAGCTTCCGGCATCGGCCTCGGAGTGGCCCGCCAGTTCATCGCCGATGGACACCCCGTCGCCATCCTTGACCTCGACCGCACGGCTCTTGACGCAGCGGCGGCCAAGCTGCAGACCGGCGGGGCCAAGCTGCTCGCGGCCGAGGTGGACGTCGCCGACCGGCAGTCAGTCACGGCGGCCTTCGAGCGGATCCGCGCCGAGCTCGGGCCGGTAGCGATCCTGGTGACCAGCGCCGGCATCGAATCGTTCGACGCCCTGGCCGACATCACGCCCGACAAGTGGGACCGGATCCTGGCCGTGAACCTCACCGGGACATTCAGCTGTATCCAGGCCGCTGCGCCGGACATGCAGGCCGCCGGTTGGGGACGCATCGTCACGATCTCGTCCTCCAGCGCCCAGTCCGGCGCTCCGCACATGGCGCATTACGCCGCGTCCAAGGGCGGTGTCATCGCGCTCACGAAATCGCTGGCCAGAGATCTCGCCCCGCACGGGATCACGGTGAATACGATCCCGCCGAGCCTGGTCGATACGCCGATGGTGACCAACGCCCAGGCCGCCGGCAATTTCCCGGGCGTCGACGTGGTCGCTCCGATGATCCCGCTTGGCCGGGCCGGCACCCCGGCGGACATTGCCGCGGCGTGCTCCTTCCTGTGCTCCGACGGGGGCAGCTACATCACCGGCCAGCTCATCGGCGTCAACGGCGGGATGTACATCTAGCGTCACCCCACTGACCGATCTGAGCCACCCGTCCGGCGTAGTCAGGACGGCACCCCGACCCGTTCTCATTTTGACGCTTCGGTACACCTGCCCATCTCCGCAGGAATACTCTTGGCGACATCGCACCGTGGTGAAGCAGTCGCCACACGTCGTGCAGCGCGCCCATCAAGTGATCGACTTCCGCCCGCTTTGTCGCGCGGCAGTCGATTCCCGCCGCGGCCACTGCTAGCACCGTCTTCAGCGTGGTCAAGGCAGTTATGCGCCATGACGCTGCGGAGCAACCATGAAACGACGCCTGATTACTGCCACCCTTTTGACGATCGCTGCCGCCAGCATGGCGGCCTGCGCGCAGCCGGCATCCAGCTACGCCGGGACGGTGACCTGGGGCGCCCCGCTTGCCCACTCGGCCGGCCAATATCCCCGGATCGTCGTGGAGAACGACACCACGAGCGGCTGGCCGGTCCAGCAGGCCATCGCCGGATGGGAAGTCCCGGTCAGCTTCGGCCCGTGCCAGCCGTCGGTCACCTGCGTGCGCATCACCGAAGTGAGCTCGCTCGGGGGCAACCGGGTTGGCCTCACCTCTCGTCCGGTGAGCACCGGGCCGGAAACGATCACGATCCAGCTCGCCGACAACCCGACGATGAATGCCGCCGAGGCCCTCCAGGACGTGACCCACGAATTCGGCCACGCACTCGGTCTGGGCCACGACGACATTGGCGTCATGAACGCCACGATCACCGGCGCCTACCGGACGCCCAACGCCGCGGAACTGGCCCGGGTGCGGTCGCTCTACCTGGGCTAGCCGGATCTGGTTACGCGGCGAGGGTCGCGTATCGGCCCTCGTCACTGAGCAGGCTCAGGTGGGTGCCCGACTCGACGATGCGGCCATGGTCGAGCACGGCGATCTGATCGGCGTTGCGGACCGTGGAAATGCGGTGGGCGATGGTGATGGTCGTGCGGCCATGAGCCAGTTCGTCGAAGGCCGCCTGCACCGCGCGTTCGGTCTCGGTGTCCAGCGCACTGGTGGCCTCATCAAGGATCAGCACGCGCGGATTGCGCAGCAGCGTGCGGGCAATCGCGATGCGCTGCTTCTCCCCACCGGAGAACCGGTAGCCGCGTGAGCCGACCATCGTGTCGTAACCGTCGGGCAGGCTGGTGATGAGTTCGTGGATACGCGCGGCCCGGGCGGCCTGTTCGATCTCGGCATCCGTTGCGTCGGGTTTGGCGTAGCGCAGGTTGTTTCGCACGGTGGTGTGCAGCAGATACGTCTCCTGGCTGACCACCCCGACGAGGTGGGCCAGATCCGCCAGGCGCATGTCCCGCACGTCGACACCGTCGATGCTGACCGAGCCGCTGGAGGCGTCGATCAGCCTGGAAACGAGTGACGCCAGCGTGCTCTTGCCCGATCCGGTCTCGCCAACGATCGCCAACGTGGTGCCGGCCGGGACCTCGAGATTGATACCGCTGACGGCTGGCGCCGGGCTGCCCGGATAGCCGAAGGTGACGTCATCGAACGTGACTCGCCCCTGAACCTCGGCAGGGTCGAGGATGACGGGGTCGGCCCGATCGTCGATGTCCACCGGCAGGTCGAGGTATTCAAAGATGCGGGCGAAGAGCGCCAGTGAACTCACGACCGATACGCCCGTGTTGAGCAGTCCGGTCAACGGCCGGAAGAGTCCGTTCTGCAAAGTCGTGAAGGCGACGAGGGTGCCGATGCTCATCGTGCCGGCGGCGAACGGCAGGCCGGCGCTGAGATAAATCACGGCGGGCACGGCCGCAAAGATGATGCTCATCGACGCCATCCGCCACCGGCCGGCCAGCTGAGACCGCAGTTCCAGGTCGATCAGGCGGGCGGATGAAGCGGTGAACCGTTCGATGAGCGCGGGCCCGGTGCCCATCGTCTTGGCGAGCTGGATGCCGTTGATCGACAGGCCCTCCTCCACCGTGACGTTGAGGTCGGCGAGCTCTCGCTGCTGAGCGGCGGTGATCGATGCGGCGCATCCGGGCGACTTTGCGCGAGAGATAAACGGCCGGAGGCATCACGACCAGCGAGATCAGCGACAGCTGCCAGGACAGGGCGACCATGGCGACCGCCGTGGCCACCGTGGTGGTCAGATTCGACGCGATCGACGTCGCCGTGGAGGTGACGACGGCTTCCATGCCGCCGATGTCGTTCGTGATGCGCGATTGCACCTCGCCGGTACGGGTGCGTGTGAAGAACGCGATCGATTGCTTTTGTAGATGCGTGAATACGTCAACCCGCAGCCGGTTCATGATCTGCTGACCGACTTTCGTGCTGATCCAGGTCTGCACGACGCCGAACGCGGACGTGATCACCGCAACGGCGATCATCCCGAGAACCAGCCACACCAGCAGCCGAAGGTTTTTGTCAGGTAATGCGGTATCGATCACCGCCCGAAGCAGGAAAGGCGAGGCCAGGCTGACGATCGACGAGGCCACGATGATGGCCGTCACGACGAACAACTGCCACCGGTAGGGCCGGAACAGGCGGCCGATACGGGCGAGTGACACCTCGCGAGCCTGGGCCTTCTCGGCGGCGGTGACGGTGCGAGAGCTTCTACGCCCGCTCCCTGGGGTGATGGGTGGTGCTTTCAATGGCGCTTCCAAGTCGTGCTCCGCTCTGTCGAAATAACTCTGAAAGAATATTGCTGAGGTAACCTCAACATGAGGCTACAACAGGATCCGCTGCTACGCTATTCCGGTGGCTGACCAGCGCGCTCCGGCCGAGGCTGACGAATCGTTGACCGAGGCCTTCTGGTCGCTGGCACGAAGGCTTCGGCAGGCCTCACGCGAGGCGATGGCGCAATGGGACCTCAACCCCTCGCAAGCGCGGGCGTTACGCGTGCTCGACCGCCACGGCGTCATGCGGCCGTCAGCCTTGTCCGAGCACCTGCGGATCGCTGCGCGCTCGGCCACCGAAGTGGTGGACGACCTCGAGGGCAAGGGCCTCGTCCGCCGCAGCCCGGACCCCCACGACCGGCGCGCGACCCTCATCGAGCTCACCGAAGAGGGCCGCCGGCTGGGCGAGCAGATCCGTTCTGCGCGCGGCACGGAAGCCGAGCGCATCTTCGAACAGCTCAGCGCCTCCGACCGCGCCCACCTGACCCGCATCCTGCGGAAACTGCGCGACTAAACCCTCACCCCTTCCCCGCCCCACTACCCCCGCCCCACTACCCCGCGGTGCCATAGCCTCAGTGCGCTCTAGGGCCACCACGACATGGCGCCGGAGGGTTTGGCGGTTCGTTGACGGTCAGGTGTACGCGTGGAAGACCATGCGCCCGCTGCGCGCCCGACGAAGGCGGCGCTGGGCACGAGCCCGCAGCGAGCCGCCTGCACCGGAGCGAATGCCCCAATCCTTGCTGACAGTCCACGGATCGAACGCGACAACGCGTGAAAACCCGACGTCCAGCAGCATGGCCTCCACGGCCAGCCGGTTCGGGCCGAAGTGGTTGCTGGCGTCGGCGTTCATCGACTCGCCCTGGTAGTAGGCGACGGCGGGGATCGGGACGTCGAGCAGGTCGACCACCGTCTCGATGATGGCGACTCCGGACGTCACCGACCGGACGCACCTGAGGTAACCGAGCGGATCCGGAGCGTGGTAGAGCACGCCCAGGAACAGGACGACATCGAACGTCGAGCCCAATGCCTCTGGGCTGATCTCCTCGACCGGGATGTCCCGGGTTTCCACGCTGCTCCCGAGCGCTCCGTGGGCCAGCTCGAAATTGCCACGGGCGTCCGCACCGGGCCAGTTCCAGGCCCAATGATCCGCGGCGACCACACGTCTGGCGCCGCGCCGCTCGGCTTCGAACGAGTAGAACCCGTCATAGGCGCCGATATCCAGCACCGTGCGACCCGAGAGATCGGCTGGCAGGTGCAGATGCGCCACCTCGGCGGGAGTGTCTTTCTGACCCGGCGTGATAAGTCCGTCACCCAGGTCAATCGTGTGGAACCAGGTGCGTGATGTGACGGTCTCGCGCAGCTCTGGCGAATGGCGCTCATCCACCCCTGCATCCAACACGTCCCGGTGGCTATCGTGGCATCCATGCAGCCCGTAGCCACGGGTGTCGTCGCGCCGCACGGCGCTGCTGCCGCTCGGCAGTCCGCCATCCTGACCGTCGACGACGACCCTGCCGTGTCCCGTGGAGTCGCACGTGACCTGCGCCGCCGCTACGGCGACAGTTACCGCATCGTGCGGGCCGAGTCCGGCCCACAGGCCCTGGAAACACTTCGCGAGCTCAAGTTGCGGGGTGACGCGGTGGCGGTCCTGATCGCCGACTACCGCATGCCTGAGATGAGCGGCATCGAATTCCTCGAGCAGGCCATGGACCTCTACCCGGCCGCCCGGCGGGTGCTGCTGACCGCCTACGCCGACACCGGGGCCGCGATCGATGCGATCAACCTGGTGGACCTCGACTACTACCTGCTCAAGCCGTGGGATCCGCCGGAGGAGAAGCTCTACCCGGTCATCGACAGTCAGCTCGAGAGCTGGCTGGCCGAGGATTACCACCCGGTACCGGAGACGAAAGTGGTCGGCCACAGATGGTCAGCCCGTTCGTCGGAGGTGCGCGAATTCCTGGCTCGCAACCAGGTGCCTTACCGCTGGTACACCTCGGAATCGCCGGAGGGGATCCGGCTGCTCGAAGCCGCCGAAGCCGATCCAGAGCAGCTCCCGCTGGTGATCACCACCGAAGGTGAGCCACTCGTCGCACCCTCGGATGCCGTCCTGGCAGTCCAGGTCGGCCTGGCCACAGCCCCGGCCGCGGAGTTCTACGACCTGGTGGTCATCGGAGGGGGCCCGGCCGGGCTGGGATCGGCGGTTTATGGCGCCTCCGAGGGCCTGCGGACCGTACTTGTCGAGCGACTTGCCACCGGCGGCCAAGCCGGTCAGAGCTCGCGCATCGAGAACTACCTGGGCTTTCCGGATGGCGTTTCCGGTGCTCAGCTCACCGACCGGGCGCGCCGCCAAGCGCTGAAATTCGGGGCGGAGGTCATCACCACGCGAGATGTGGTCGGCCTCGAAGTCAACGGTTCCGCTCGCACCGTGGTCTTCGCCGACGGCGCGACGATCGACGCCCACACGGTGATTCTGGCCACCGGGGTCTCCTATCGCCGGCTCGCTGCTCCCGGAGTCGAAAACATGATCGGCGCCGGAGTCTTCTACGGCTCGGCGCTGACCGAGGCCGCGGGCTGCCGCGATCAGGACATCTACATCGTCGGCGGGGCCAATTCGGCCGGGCAGTCCGCCGTCTATCTGTCCAAGACCGCCAGGTCCGTCACAATCGCCGTCCGCGGCCGGTCGCTCGAGGCATCGATGTCGCACTACCTCATCCAGCAGATCGCCGGTATCGACAACATCCACGTGCGCACCTGCACCGAAGTCACGGAGGCTTTCGGTGATGGGCACCTCGAGCAGCTCCAGCTGCGCGATGACACCACTGGTCGGCAGGAAATTGTCGAGGCCTCCCACCTGTTTGTCTTTATTGGTGCGATGCCGCAAACGGACTGGCTCGAAGGAGTCGTCATGCGCGACAGCCGGGGCTTCGTCCTGACAGGTCCCGATCTCGTATCTGACGGAAACCTCCCTGCGGGCTGGTCTCTGGAGCGGGCGCCGTACCACCTGGAGACGAGCGTGCCCGGGGTGTTCGTCGCGGGAGATGTGCGCGCCGAATCGGCAAAACGGGTGGCATCCGCCGTCGGGGAAGGCGCGATGGCGGTGATGCTGGTCCACCGCTACCTGGAACAGCTGTAGAGGCTGCCGGGATCGGCAAGAAGGAGCAGGGATGAGCGAGCAGGTCACGGAAAATCCGGAGCCCACCACCGGGCCTTGCGACATCGGTGAGTTACGCACCCTGTTTCTCTTCGAGCAGCTCGATGACCCGAAGCTGCAGTGGCTCTGCGAGCACGGAAGAGTCGAGACCTTCCAGCCGGATTTTCTGTTCCACGAAGGCGATCCGGCACGTTGCTTCTACGTGCTGCTCGACGGCGAAATCGCCACCTACCGGCGGGTCGGCGCCGACGATGTGGACGTCGGCCGCACAAGCCAGCGAGGCGTCTACGCGGGAGCCTGGTCGGCCTATCTCGGCGATGCCGTACCGCAGGTCTATATGAACACCGTCCGCGCGACGGCGCGATCGCGCTTCTTCGTCCTCGAAGCGCAAGACTTCGCCCTGCTCATGCACGAGTGGTTTCCGATGGCGGTTCACCTGCTGGAAGGGCTGTTCTTCGGCACCCGCGCCTCGAACGAGATCACCGGACAGCGTGAGCGGCTACTGGCTCTCGGCTCGCTGTCTGCAGGTCTGACCCACGAGCTGAACAACCCCGCCGCCGCAGCAGTACGCGCGACGTCAGCGCTTCGCGAACGCGTCGCCGGCATGCGACACAAGCTCGCGCTGATCACCCAGAGCACCTACGACAGATCCGCCCTGGAAGCCTTGGTGGCACTGCAGGAAGACGCGGTCGAGCACGTCGCGAAGGCCCCCGAGCTTTCACCGCTGGAATCGGCCGATCGTGAGGATGAGATCAGCGATTGGCTCGACGGCCACGGCATCTCCGACGGCTGGGACATCGCACCAACTTTCGTGGCCGCCGGTATCGACATCCCCTGGCTGGAGCAGCTGCTCGACCGGGTGCCCGCAGCGGCCCAGGAGGGTGCGGTGCGGTGGCTGAATTACACCCTCGAGATCGAATTGCTGATGAACGAGATCAGCGATTCGACAACGCGAATTTCCACGCTCGTTGGGGCGGCGAAGCAGTACTCCCAGCTCGACCGGGCGCCCTATCAGGTCGTCGATATCCACGACCTGCTCAGCAGCACCCTGCTGATGCTGAAAGGCAAGTTCGGCCCCGGCATCAAGCTGGTCAAGGACTACGACCGCTCGCTGCCGCCGATCCCGGTCTACGCAGCAGAGCTCAATCAGGTCTGGACAAACCTCATCGACAACGCCATCCAGGCCATGGGCGACGAGGGGACCCTCACGGTGCGCACCTCGCGCGAGGAGGGCTTCGCCGTGATCGAGATCTGCGACACCGGTTCCGGTATCCCGGCCGACATCCAATCCCGGATCTTTGAACCGTTCTTCACGACCAAAGGCGTCGGCGAAGGCACCGGACTCGGTCTCGACATCTCCTGGCGGGTGATCGTCAACAAGCACCACGGGGATCTGTCCGTCCAGTCCGAGCCCGGCGACACCCGCTTCCGCGCCCGGCTGCCACTGACCCCGATCGCCGACTGACGAGCGCTTTCACCCCCGAAAACCGCTGGCAGGTCGGGTGGGTTTGTCCATTGACCCCGCTGCGGAGTCGGTGTCAGATCGGCCAGGACACCTGGCGGGTCGACGTAGCACCCGCTCTACCGGGAGGCAGTGACATGGCATACGGAGTGGTGCACAAATTCGCTGGTGGGACCAGGGCGCAGTACGAGGCCTCCATCGCCGCCGTACATCCCGCCGGCGGCGGGCTACCCGAGGGGCAGGTGTTTCACGCCGCGGGTCCGTCTGCCGACGGGTGGACGATCATCGCGGTGCACGACTCGCAGGCAAGCTGGGAGCATTTCCGCGACACGATCCTGCTCCCGACAATGACGGCTGGCATCGCCGGAGGCTTTACCGCGCCACCCGAGGAGACCGGCTTCGAGGTTTTCAACCAGGTGAGCGGCTAACCTCTCGGCAGGCCGGTCGTGAGGAGAAGCAGCAGATGACGGAAACCATCGACGACACCGCGTCATCCGAGATGGATCTGGCGGCTCTGTTGGGGTTCTCGGAGCGAGATCCGCACACCGTGTGGCAGCAGCGCCGGGCTGTCGCCGGAGTGCTGCCCGGCATGCCGATGGTTGCTGAGCTGCCGCCGGAGATCATCGAGCTGATGGCCGGCGATCGGATCGTTTTCACGGCCTACTCCTGGGAGGCCGTGCAGACGGTCTTACGCAATCCGCAGGATTTCTCCTCCACCGGATACGACCGGGCCATCGGGGCCGTCATGGGCCACATGATCCTGGCCATGGATCCGCCGGAACACATGGGGCACCGGTCATTGGTCGCGCAGGCCTTTCGGATGAAGACCATGCAGGGCTGGGAAGCAAATTTCATCGAGCCGCTGGTCCACGAGATGATCGATGAATTCGCCGACCTGGGCCATGCTGATCTGGTCGAACAGCTCACGTTCCGCTTCCCCGTCCAGGTCATCGCCGCGATCCTTGGCCTTCCGCGCGAAGACTGGCCGATGTTTCAGAAGTTGTCCGCGGAGCTGATTGGCATCACGACCGATCCGGAGGCCGGGATCAACGCCTCCATCGCGCTGCGCGACTACTTCGCCGGGGTGCTGGAAGCCCGCCGGGCCGCACCGCAGAACGACCTGATCTCCGAGCTGTCGGCGGCTGAGGTCGATGGTGCCGTCCTCACTGACGAAGAGATCTTTTCGTTCTTGAGGCTGCTGCTGCCGGCGGGCGCCGAAACGACGTTCCGCTCTTCCAGCAACCTCATCTACCTGCTACTCACGCACCCTGAGCAATATGAGCGACTCCTGGCGGATCGCTCGTTGCTCCCGCAGGCGATTGAGGAAGCGCTTCGCTTCGAGCCTCCGCTGACGATGATCAACCGCACCGCGACGCGCGACCTTGAGCTCGGCGGGGCGTCCATACCGAAAGGTGCCAGCATCTCGGTCTCCATGGGGTCGGCGAACCGCGACGAGACCATTCGCGAGCGAGCGGATCAGTTTGACATCGGCCGCTCGTCGATGGAGCACATCTCTTTCGCGACCGGGCCGCATACGTGTCTGGGCATGCACCTGGCGCGCGCGGAGACACGCGTGGTGATGAACGCGCTGATGGATCGCCTTCCCGGGCTCCGACTCGAGACGGCGTCCGACCCCCACATCCAGGGCGTCATCTTTCGCTCCCCCGAAACGCTCCCGGTCTCGTGGGACGTCGCGAAGGCGTAATTGCCAAAGAGAGCGAGCCACCGCTTCCGGTCTGGGCGAGCTGCTAGTTGACCGAGATGCTTCCGTCTCCCATGTCGAGCCGGATCGAACGAGGCGCCGTCGGGTCGCTGGCGACGCTGATGTCAGCGTGACCGCTCCCCATGGTGTGCGTGACGGCGTAGGGACCAGATCCGGCTGGCACCGCGACGTTGATGCTTCCATCCCCCATCGACACCTGAACTGTCTGCGGAGTCACGGTCCACTGCAACGCCACCGAACCGTCGCCGGAAGAGGTTGTCACTTGCTCGGCGGCCAGGTCAGAACCACGAATTTTGCCGTCGCCGGAACGCACCGTGACGTCGCCGCTGACACCATCGAGCGTCACATTTCCATCGCCCGTCTCCAGATCGAGGGACGCGCCCGCGGGAACGGTCAGCGTGTAGTTGACCGAGCAGTTTTGACTGAGGACTCCGGAACATTTCGCGGTGAGTTCCACCCCCGAGCCGCTGACGGCACCGTTCACCGTTGGTTTCTTCAGACCGTAGTGTTCGGTGTAAGCGACCGCGACGGAGGAAGCTGAACCTCGCCGGACCGTGACGTTGCCATCGCCGGAGTCGAGCTTGATGACACCGCCGCCCCAGGCGTAGCTCGCCGTGTGGTTTTCGCTGGATCGCGCAAACACGCCTGTGACGTTCAGTACGCCCTGCCCGACGGCGGCGAGAAGCAGCGGAATCCCCACGGCGACGGCGGCAATTCGCCCACGTGTGACGAGCACCTGGCTCATGGAAATCCTCCTAGCTCTCGAGGTAGCGCAGGACCGCAAGCACCCGGCGGTGATCAGAGTCAGCGGGCAACAGATCCAGCTTCAGAAAGATGTTGGTGACGTGTTTTTCGACGGCGCCTTCACCCACCACGAGGACGGCGGCAATCGCTGCATTTGACCGGCCTTCGGCCATCAGAGCCAGCACCTCGCGTTCCCGCGGGGTCAGGTTGGCCAGCGGGTGCGCGTGACGGCTGCGGGCCAACAGTTGGGCCACCACCTCGGGGTCAAGCACGGTTCCGCCGGCGCCGACTTTGCGAAGCGCCTCGACGAACTCCTCGACGTCCGCCACCCGGTCCTTCAGCAGATAGCCGGTTCCTTTCGTCTGGCCCGCCAAGAGCTCGATCGCGTAGCGCTCCTCGACGTACTGGGAAAAGACCATCAAGGCGATCCCCGGCCACTCGCCGCGGATGACGAGCGCGGCGCGCAGACCTTCGTCAGTGAAGGTCGGCGGCATCCGAACATCCAGCACGACGAGATCCGGTTGATGTTCGGCGACAGCCCGGATCGCCGATTCGCCATCGGCGACGCTCGTCACCACGTCGAAGCCGGCCTCGACGAGCAGTCGCGACAGGCCCTCGCGCAGCAGCGCCGAGTCCTCAGCAATTACGACGCGCATGGCAAGTCCGCTCTGAGTTCGGTGGGACCTCCGGGCGGACTCACGATGTGCAGCGTGCCGTCCACGCCGGCGACCCGGTCGCGTAAACCAGTCAGGCCGCTCCCCCGCGCCGGATCCGCGCCGCCGACTCCGTCGTCGCGCACCGTGACCTGCAGCCGGTCGTGAAACCGCTCGATATCAACGACGACGCTGCGCGCCTGGGCGTGTTTGGACACGTTAGCCAGCGCCTCACTGACGACGAAATAGGCAATGGCCTCCACCGCGGGTTGACAGCGGGGCTCGACCCGCACGTTCACCGTCACCGGGACCGGCGAACTGCCGGCAAGGCCGGAGATCGCGGCATCAAGACCACGGTCGGTCAAGACAGCCGGATGGATCCCACGCGCCAGGTCGCGAAGCTCGGCCAACGCGCGCTTGGACTCCTGGTGCGCCTCGTCCAGCATCAGACGGGCCGCCTCCGGATCCTTGTCGAAGTTGGCCCGGGCACGTCCGAGGTTCATCGCCACGGCAACCAGTCGCTGCTGCGCGCCGTCATGCAGATCCCGTTCGATGCGCCGGCGTTCGGCATCGACCGAGTCGACCACGCGAGAACGGCTCTCGTGCAACTCCTCGACCCGCCGCTCCAAGTCATGCTGCGTCGGCCCGAGCAGTGCATGCGCAAGCGCCCCTTCAGCGCTGGTCAGTCCGAACGTGACGAGAGCGGTCAACAGCCCCACCAGCAGGCCAACACCAACCATCCACCAGGCGGTGCTCTGCTGGCTCGTCGTGAAGACCCAGAGATCGGCCCGCCTGCTGGGCACGCGGTGCAGCCACCACGGCATCGTCAGCAGCGAGAGCGAAAGCGCCCAGCCGCTCACCGTGACGGTGAACGTGACGACCGCCAGCGGGAAGTGCAAGAGCGAATAGCCGATGGCCCGCCAGGTCGGACCGTAGGTCATGCGCTGGCGCCATCCCCGGGGCGCCGAGGCCGAAGCGATGTCGAGTCCCAGAAAGAGCTTCATGCGAGCCCGTTCGGCGATCGCGAACCATCCGGTGAGCCGTCCGTACCCGTCGAAGATCACCAGGCCCAGCAGAAAGACCGGCAGCAATCCCACGCTGAGGGCGAGAGCCGTCACCGACAGCACGAACCAGATGGTTGACGTGATCAGGTCAGCGATCGGCATGACCACACGCAGCAGAACGCGCAGCAGCCGCGATCCCTCCCCGCCCTCCCCGTCACCGTCGGGGGCCACGGCGTTGGGCATGAGCGCTGTCATCAACCATCACCTCCTCGCAAACCGGCTTTCTCGACGACCCGACGTTAGCGAGACCGCGGGCGGCGCCCCATCCTGCCAACGCACGAAGTCAGTAGGGGGATAACCCCCGCAGCCCGCTGAGGCCAGCACGAAGGCAATCCGGTAGCCGACCGGAGTGACCCGGTGACGACCACTTCCTAGCGTCGAACCCATGGATTCACGACGTTCAAAGAAGAATCTGGCTGCGACTGCAGGCGCTTGGAGCTCGCGTCACCGAAGGTTGGCCGTCGGTGGCTGGCTGCTTTTCGTGGCGCTGGCCATGGTCATCGGCCAGGCCCTGGGCACCGTCAAACACAGCGACGGGGCCAGTGAGCCCGGCGACGCCGGACGGGCAGATCGGCTCATTTCCGCCGCCGGTTTTCCTGATCACGCATCGGAATCCGTGCTGGTCTCCAGCGCCACGCTGAAGGCGGGTAGCCCGCAGTTCCGCGAGGCGGTGAACAGCACCATTGCGGCGATCGAGGGCACCGGCAAAGCGCAGAACGTCCGCTCACCACTGGATCCGGCGCAAAACGGAGGGGCCGTCTCGGCCGATGGCCATGCCGCCTTGATCCAGTTCGACATCGATGGCGACACCGACGCCGCGAATGCGCGGGTCCAACCCGTCCTCGATGCGGTCGCCAAAGCCCAGCAAGCCCATCCGGAGCTGCGTATTGAGGAGTTCGGCGACGCCAGCTCCAACAAGGCGCTCAACGCGGCGCTCGGCAACGACCTGCACAAAGCAGAAGTTCTCTCGCTACCGATCACGCTGATCATCCTGTTCTTCGTCTTCGGTGCGCTGGTGGCAGCGGTGCTCCCGGTGGGCCTGGCACTGACGGCTTTCCTGGCCGCAGCCGGCCTCCTGGCGCCCTTCAGCCGCCTCATTCACACCGACCAGACCGCTTCCACCGTCATGCTGCTGGTCGGGATGGCAGTCGGCGTCGACTATTCACTCTTCTATCTGCGACGTGAGCGTGAGGAACGCCGAGCCGGGCGCAGCCAGCAGGAGGCTCTGGCGATCGCCGCCCGCACGTCCGGTCGATCGGTACTGGTCTCCGGGCTCACGGTCATCGTCGCCATGGCGGGCATGTTCCTGGCCGGCAACGCGACATTCTCGGCCGTCGCGGAGGCCACCATCCTCGTCGTACTCGTCGCTGTCATCGGATCGGTCACGGTCCTGCCGGCGCTCCTCACCATGCTCGGCGACAAGGTCGACCGTGGACGGATTCCCTGGCTCGGCCGGCGCTCGGTCCTGTCCGGCGTGAGCGAGCGGGCCTGGGGCGCCATCTTGGGACGGGTCACCCGGCGCCCAGCGCTCGCGGCCGCATTGTCTGTAGCCGCCTTGGTCGCCCTCGCCCTTCCGGCACTGGGTATCCGCACTGCCAGTCCGGGCGCGACGGACATTCCGGCCAAGCTCCCGATCATGCAGACCTACGCGCGGATCCAGCAGGCCTTTCCCGGCGGTGCCGGACCCGCACAAATCGTCGTCCAAGCGCCGAACGTCTCGACCCCGCAAATCGCGTCGGCGTTGCGCAACCTCGAAGCGCAGGCGCTTGCGACCGGGCAGGCCAAGGCCCCGTTCACGGTGCGCGTCAATCCCGACCACACGGTCGCCGTGGCCAGCGTCGGGCTGGTGGGTGACGGCACAAACTCCGCGTCCGTGAGCGCCCTAAAGACCCTGCGCAGCAAGGTGATTCCGGCCGCCTTCGCCGGATCAGGGGCCAGCTGGGTGGGGGTCACCGGGCAGACGGCAGCTTCTGTCGATTTCAGCGCCCAGCTCGCCCACTCGATGCCGTTGGTGATCAGCTTCGTGCTGATATTCGCCTTCTTCCTGCTGCTGTTCGCGTTTCGCTCGATTGTGGTGCCGCTGGTGGCCCTCGGGCTCAACCTGCTGTCGGTGGCCGCCGCTTATGGGGTGCTTGTGCTGGTGTTCCAGCACAACTGGGCCGACGGAATTCTCAGCTTCACGTCGACCGGCAGCATCGCCAACTGGCTACCGCTCTTCCTGTTCGCCCTGCTCTTCGGCCTCTCGATGGATTACCACGTCTTCATCCTGAGCCGCATCCGCGAGGGCTACGACAGCGGCCTGTCCACCCGGGACGCCATTACCCAGGGCATCCGATCGACGGCGGGAGTCGTCACCAGCGCAGCTGCCGTGATGGTGGCCGTCTTCGCGATATTTGCGACGCTCTCCCAGGTATCCATCAAACAGGTGGGTGTCGGGCTGGCGGTAGCAGTACTGGTGGACGCCACCGTGGTGCGAGCCATCCTGCTGCCGGCCGTCATGACGCTGCTGGGCGAGCGCAATTGGTACCTGCCAAGCTGGCTGAACTGGCTTCCGAGCCGGGGTTCGGCGAGTGGTCCGCGCGTCGGCGAGCCGGCAGCCGATGGGCAGCCCGAGCGCCGGGGACAGTCCGTTGGGGCTCCGCCGGTGGGTGATCTGACCACCACAGGAGGTCGTTAGTCTGGGCCAGGTGGCCGCCAGGAAGCGTCACGCCATGCGCTCCATGAGTGCGATGGAGGCGCTGGCGCTCGATTCGTTCGGCATCCACGCTGAGGGCGAGTCAGCGCGCGGCGTTGGAATCGCTTGCCGGCTTTCGCGACACCTTGGCTGTGCTGCCGACGGGAAGCGGCAAGAGCGCCATCTATCAGATCGGTGGGCTGGCGCTCGGCGGGCTGACAGTCGTCGTCTCGCCGCTGATTGCCCTGCAACGCGACCAGTTGCAGGCACTGGCCAAGCATCGGCGCTTTGACGGGCAGGCGATGCAGGTGGCGACTCTCAACTCCGCGCAGACGCCGACCGAGCGGCGGGAGGGGCTGACCCGGCTGGGCACCGGGGTACTGGACTTCCTGATGCTCGGCCCGGAGCAGCTGGCGAACGCGGAGACTCACGGCGGCACTGCTGGGGAGCCCGCGGGCCGTCACGCTGCTGGCCGTGGACGAGGCGCATCTGGTGAGCGAGTGGGGCCACGACTTCCGGCCGGAATACTTACGCCTGCGCAGCGTCATTGCGACATTGGGCCGGCCACCGATTCTCGCTCTTACAGCGACGGCGGCACCCCCCGTGCAGGCCGACATCACCCGCCAACTCGGCATGCGACATCCCCAGGTGATCGTCGCCGGCTTCGACCGTCCCAACATCACTCTCGCAGTTCGGCGCGCTGACGTGCACTCCAAGGAAGAGGAGGCACTGGTCGACCGCACCGTCCAGGTGATTATCGGCCATGAGACCCCGGGGCTGGTCTACACGATGAGCCATGCCCGCTGTGAGGACATCGCGGATCGGCTGAATCTTTCGGCGCTGAAGGCGGCGGCTTACCACGCGGGGATGAGCGCTCACCAGCGCGCTGAGGTGCAGGACCGTTTCTTCGCCGGACAGTTGGACGTCGTAGCCGCCACGAGCGCGTTCGGCATGGGGATCGACAAGGCCGACGTGCGCACGGTGGTGCATGCCGGCGTACCGACGAGCCTCGATGACTACTACCAGGAGATAGGCCGCGCCGGACGCGATGGTCGAGCCGCGCACGCGATCCTTGTCTACGACGCGCGCAGCCTGCGAATCCCCCGCCTTTTCGCTGCCCGGTCGCGCATCCCCGACGACAAGATCCGCGCGGTGACACGCGTACTCGCGTCGCTGACCGGGCGGACGTCAATAGCCGAATTGGCCAACGCTGCCAACGTTTCCCGGCCCATCGCCGAGCGCGTCGTGGCCGAGCTCGAGGAGCTCGGCCTGGTCCACATCGACGGGGAAGAGGTCGCGCCGCTCGCTGGTGCGGCCGGCGATGCCCACAATGCCCACAATGCCCACAATGCGGAGGAGCAGTTGGAGGCCGCCGGCCGCCGCCGGCAAGCCGTCCTGGGCAGCCGCATCGACTCCATGCGGCACTACGCCGAGACGACCTCCTGCCGCCGCCGTGAGCTGCTCGGCTACTTCGGTGAGGCGCTGCCCGCTCCCTGCGGAAACTGTGACAACGACACCGACGCCGCGATCATGTCGAAAATGGCTGCGCTTCTTGAAAAACCGGCACCGGCCCACGGTCCGGTCACACGATCCGACGCTGCAGCGGAGATCAGCGTTGGCGCCGCTGTGTCACACCGCCTTTGGGGAATGGGCACCGTGCTGTCCGAGGACGATCACGAGCTGGTGATCTCTTTCGAATCCGTCGGCTACCGCCATCTCACCCGAGCGGCCTTGAGCAACGGTCTACTGACGCTCGCGTAGCCGCCGGCTGGACGGTCTCGTCAGGACTTGAAGAAG
The DNA here is from genome assembly GCA_963839015.1 of uncultured Actinomycetota bacterium. Lineage (GTDB taxonomy): Bacteria > Actinomycetota > Actinomycetes > Frankiales > Frankiaceae > DATAZK01. The sequence continues at coordinate 1,195,678 of CAWITL010000010.1, forward strand.
GCCAGCAAGTCAGCGTTGACGACGTCAGCCTGGGTGGTGGGCATGCCGTGCGGAAAGTCCTTGTAGGTCTTGAGAGTTCCGTTTTTGAGGAGCTCTGCGGACCGGGGCCCGGCAGCCACGTACGGCACGATCTGGTCGTCTTCACTGTGCATCACCAGCACTGGCACCGTGATCTTCTTCAGATCCTCGGTGAAGTCGGTCTGCGAGAACGCGACGATCCCGTCGTAGTGCGCTTTTGCGCCGCCCATCATCCCCTGCCGCCACCAGTTCTCGATGATCGCTTCCGACGATTGCACGCCGGGGCGGTTGAACCCGTAGAACGGCCCGGTCGGCAGCGCCCGGTAGAACTCGGAGCGGTTGGCTGCCAGCTGCGCCTGCAGGTCATCGAACACGCTCTTGGGCAAGCCGTCAGGGTTCGCCTCAGTCTTGAGCATCAGCGGCGGCACCGCGCTGATGAGCGCGGCCTTCGCCACCCGACTATCACCGTGACGGCCGAGGTAATGGGCGACCTCGCCGCCACCCGTCGAGTGGCCGACGTGGATCGCTTCACGAAGATCGAGATGTGCGGTCAACGCGGCCAGGTCGTCTGCGTAATGGTCCATGTCATGGCCATCACTGGTTTGCGTGGAGCGGCCGTGTCCGCGGCGATCGTGGGCGATCACGCGGTAGCCGTGCTGCTGGAAGAACAGCAGCTGGTTGTCCCAGTCATCCGCTGAAAGCGGCCAGCCGTGACTGAACACAATGGGCTGACCCGAGCCCCAGTCCTTGTAGAAGATCTCCGTGCCGTCGGTGGTGGTAATCGTCCCCATGCTCTGCCTCCGGGATCAGTGGGAGGTGACGCCGAACGTCCGATGATTTGAGCCTAGCGAGAGGTCGACCCCCCGCCTAGACCGGTTTGATACCGACCAATTCAAATTGTGGGTAAAGCTTTGGTTGCTCGACGTGACAGGTGAGCTGCGCCGGCACCTCGCTTGAGGTCCGGCGCACGGTGACGCTGACGTCGCCGACCGGACAGCCCAAGACCACATTCCAGGTCGCAACACCAGCATCCGTCGAGCTTTCGATCTCCATCGGAAGCAGGTCGCCGATCGCGTCATAGCTGCCGTAGCCGCCGACCGTTCGGGCAAAGTGCTGTGCCGCCTGCGCGGGCATGGTGAGGCAGCTTCGTCCTCGTAGGTAGTGGACTGGCACCCGGCCGGAATCGATCAACTCCACGACGGCAGGCGCCTCTTCCGGCTCAACCCGGCCAAGATAGAGCCCGGCCGGAAGCGCGACGACGTTGCCGGCGAACCGATCTCCGCCCACATGACTGCACTCCCACACCCGCCCGGGCGCCAGCGTGGCGGCCAGCGAGGCCACGATGGGACGTCCGCGAATGGCGCAGCAAGGGTCATGTTTGCCATGCGTGCAGACGAGATAGAGCACGTCGTTCACCGGCGTCCAGGCCGGATCCTCAAGACTCAGCTCACCCAGCGCATTTTCGTCGGAGCACAGCACCGCGTCGAGCCGTTCCTGACCGGGTCGGGAGTCGGCGTAGAAGACCCGAATCCCCGGCTCACTGGGCACTCCGGGGGGACGGCGCAGCAGCACCAGCCGGGCATGGCTGCGCCGCGCGAAGCGTGACAGCCGGGTCAGGACGTCGGCCGAGATGCGGCCCGCCGGCACCGCCTCGGCGGAGAAAGGCCCGGACTGCTCGACCAGGATCCAGCGGGCCACCTGGCTCGCCGTGGCGAACAGGGGTTCATCACGGGCGAACGAGTCGTCGGCGCAGCGGAAATCGGTCATTTAGCGGGCCGTCACCACCCCTTCGCGCAGCAGCCGTCGAACCAGCACGAGGGCGTCGTCCACTGCCAGATCCAGCTCGTCGACCCGACACGAAGCCTCCAACAGCGCCGCGAGGGCGGGGGCCACATATGCCGGCAGCGACAGGTCTCGGTCGCTCAGCCGTAGGAGGACCCGGTCACCGGCAGGAATCACGCTGGCACGCAAACCTTCCCGCGGACGCACCACCGAGTCTTTGCTCAGCTCGCGCAGCTGGTCCTGCGAAGCCAACATCCCCAACGGTTCCGCCACAGCGACGTCGGTCACTCGTTCGCGAGCCGCGTCGCGTAACCGTTCGGCAGGCAGCCCAGCCATCCACTGGGCCGCCTGGGCGACCAGCCCGGCGACGGAGGCCAGCTGTTGCTCGGGGCTGCCCAGCGGTAGCGCCTGGCGGAACTGCGGCTCGTCCGCAGCCAAGGCGACGACGTCTCGCAGCACGTCGTAGGCGGTGGTGGCCATGACGCCCACGGTGAGATGAATCGAACGATCGTCCGTCGTCTCAGCCGCGTGGATGAAGCCGCGGGGCAGATACATCGCGTCGCCAGGCCCAAGCACCACGGAGAGCAGGGGCGATGCATCCGCCGGCACCAGCGGCTCATCCGTGAGCAGTCGCGAAGGCTGTGATTTGAGAGGCAACGCGAACACTGGTGCGTACACGTTCCAACGTTTGTGGCCTTCGACCTGAAGGACGAAAACGTCATGGGTGTCGTAGTGAGCGGCGAATCCCTGTGAGCCCGGCGGGGTGATGTAGGCGTTGCACTGGGTGCGGTGGCCCAGATCAATCGCTAACCGGCGGCAAAACCGGACCAGCGGCGGGTGGATGCGGTGCAGCGACTGCAGCACAAGCGTTGCCCCGGCGGCAAACTGCTCACGAATCGCCTCGGAATCAAGGGGATTCTTCGCGGTCTGGCCGCGGACGGCAGCTCCGGCCTTGACCATGCGCAGCGAAGTGCGAGCCAGCCCGCGCTCGGCGACCAGCTCGTCAATGTCGCTCGCTGAAAGCAGGTCGGTGAAGCCTTCTCCGCCGCGGCTGGGCGCCAGGAGCGGCTCCTGCGACCAATGCCGCTGCTCGAAGCCGGCCCGGTCGAGCCCGGTGCAGCGACGCAGCGCCGCACCGGGCTCGTACTCGCTCAACTGTCCGTCTGGTCCGCGTCGGCATCCGTCTGGTCCGCGTCGGCATCCGTCTGGTCGGCGTCGGCGTCCGTCTGGTCGGCGTCTGGTCAGCATCTGCGGCTTGGCTGACCGGCAGTGATACTCCTGTACGGGTGGTGATGATGTCCTCGTCGGTGAGGGACATGCAGGCTCCTTAAAAGGCGAATGAACTGGGTGTCGACATGGTCGTCCCCAGTCTCGCAAAGACCAACCGTCGGTGGAAGGCACCGGCTTGACCTGCCGCAGGCGTGCCACCTACAGTCCGGCCATGCTGCTGGACCGCCTGGATATCCCCGCGGAAGAGTTCCAGCAACTCACTGGCTGGGAGATCAAGCCCGAGGGAGCCTGCCAGGGCGAGATCTGCGTTCCGCTGCCCAATGGGCCCTTCGATCTTGTCGCCGCCGCCGAGCGGCTGGGAATGGCGATCGTCGAGGACCCGGTTCAGCGGGTCTGGGCGCTGGGTCCAGAGACCCTTACCGGACGGGCGCTGAGTACCACCGACACCGCCGACTTTTCCTTGCCTGACCTCGACGGCAACGAGTTCCACCTGTCGTCACTGCTCGGACAGAAGGTACTGCTCGTCGCCTGGGCGCCCTATTGAGGCTGCCGCTGGGATCTGCCCGGGTGGCAGGCGGTGCGGGAGGAGTTCCACCCCGACGGCTTTGAGCTGGTTGATGTGTGCCTGGAAATGGGCGGCGCGCAAATCGCCCGCCCATACGTCGAGGCTGCTGCCTCCACCCACCCATCGCTGATCGACCAGGCCCATCTCATGGATGCCCGGTTCGGGGTGACGAACATCCCGCAGGTGATCTGGATCGACGAATCCGGATCCATCGTCCGGCCGCCTGAGCCGGCGACACCACCACCGGTGGGCGCCATCGCCGAAGGCATTGTCAAGATGATCGGCGACAGCGATTTTCGCGAGAAGTACGTGGCCCGGCTGCGGGATTGGGTGGCCAACGGCGCAGCCAGCCAGTACGTCCTCGCTCCGGACGAGGTCATCTCGCGGTCCAAACCCCGCTCCCGGGACCTGTCAAAAGCTGCCGCACATTTCGAGCTGGCCCAACAGATCTGGCGGCAGGAGGGACTCAGTGAGCGTGCTCTGTTGCATTTCAACGCGGCCCATGAGCTGCAGCCGGACAACATCACCTACAAGCGGCAGGCGTATTCCATCGTGGGCGTCGAACGCTCGGACGACGTCGAAGCGGGACGTTTCCGGCAGGCACCCGCAGAGGGCGAGGACTGGCCCTTCATCTCCGACTTCAACCGCGACCTGATCGCCCACGACCCGCGGTTGGCCAAGAAGCTCGGCTTGACCTGACGGGCCTTCCGCTTTGACAGTGGATTACGGTCAACGCATGGGTCGCGGGCTGGACGTGGAGTCCGTCGTGCGGCTGACGGTGCGGGGGCCTTTCGACCTGGACCAGAGCATTGGTTTCGGCTTCGGCCAGCGCGAGCCCAGCAGTGAATGCGCGCCGGAGCCGACACCCTTAGCAGCGCATCGTGAGTGAGGTCCCGCTTATGCACACAGTCAGGCGGCGGGCAAGCTATGCCGCCCTCGTCGTCGGGACCGCCTTGACGACGGTGTTGAGCGGCTGCGGTTCCAGTTCGTCGAACCAAGCTGCTCCGAGCAGCGGCCCGTCGAAGGCTCCAGCGGCCAGCCCCACCACGGCACCGACTTCAACACCGCCTGCCGGCAAGGACCAATGGTTTGGCCGCAGCGTCGTCGCCGTGACCCACAACGGCGGCGAGTACGAGTTCCCGCAAGACACGCTTTTTGCTTTGCGCAGCGCGCAGTCGTTGCAGATGCAGGTGCTCGATGTCGACATCCAGATGAGCAAAGACGACGTCCCCGTGCTTATCCACTCCGAGACGTTGGACTCCAGCACGAGTGGGCACGGCGACGTCTCCGCCTACACGGCGGCGCAGCTGGCCCAGCTGGATGCGGCGTACCAGTGGGTGCCGGGCTGCGGCACCTGCAGCGGTAGGCCGGCGGCGGACTATCCCGATCGCGGGGTTCGTACTGGCGCGAAGCCACTGCCCGCAGGCGCGACCGATCGAGCCGAGTTCGGAGTGCCGACCCTCGAACAGGTCTTCCAGCAATTCCCGCAGGCCTACCTGGACATCGAGTTGAAGCCGGAGTCGGACGCGGCGCCCAAGGTCGCGGCACTCATTCACCAGTTCCACCGGGAGGATCGCACGATCGTCGCATCCTTCGATGACAAGCAGATCGCACAATTCCAGAAGCTGGCCCCGACGGTCGCGGCGTCACCCGGCCAGACCGCGAGCACGAACTTCTTTCTCGGCAAGCCGATGCCACCGGGATTCCAGGTGCTTCAGCTCCCCTACCGGTACGAGCTGGCCGGCAAGATGGTCACCGTCATCACGCCAGGCCTGATCAGCCGTGCTCACGCCGCCGGGCTGGCGGTCTGGGTCTGGGACGAGGGTGCCGCCCCCGGCAAGCCGCTCTACCAGACCCTCGTGACGCTCGGCGTCGACGGGATCCTGGCCAGCTCACCATCGGATCTGCTCGCGGTGCTGAAGGCTGACCACAAGGAGTGGGACGGCAAGCAGTAGCCAGCCCAGGCGCCGGTACCTGCAGAATGTCACCAGCCGGCGGGACCCTGGTTCGTGGATGAACACAATAGTGCGCATCTGAGCGCACACTATTGTGTTCATCCAGGTTCAGTGGTCTCGCTCGAGGGAGACACAAACCCCGGCTAGGTCAGTCGATCAGCTCGAGCGACTGCACGTGCTCCTCCTGGACACGCAAGATCGCCTCCGGGCCACGGAAAAGCACGACCCAGCCGTCCTCTCGCTGCACCTCGACATCCCGGTAGGTCTCTTTGACGACCTCAGTGCCGTCGCCGTACACCATCTGGTAATCGGCCATTGCCTTCTCCCACCCTTGTTTGTGTGCGCACTTTGATAATCACACCGTCCTGGCCTCGCGCAAGGCTGCGATCTCCGCAGCGCTGAATCCGGCCGCAGCGAGGACCTCGTCCGTGTGCTCGCCGAGGAGTGGTGGGCCTCCGCGCGCATGAGTACCCGCTTCGCCATGAACCTGGTCGATGCGCAGCGGATTAGCGAAGACGAGCGGCCCGTCATTGTCGAGTCGCACCATTCCCTGGCGATGGGTCACTTGCGGATCATTGACGAGGTCGACGGAATCCCAAACCGGCCCAATCCCCCCGGCCATCCCTGGATTGTCCAGCCAGGAGGACTGCGGCCGGGCGGCGAAGATTTGAGTAAGCCGCGCCCTCGTCGCCTCTTCGTTGACGCCTGGTGTGTAGTCGGCGACGTCGGGAGCTTCGAGCGCCGCCACCAGCCTGGACCACGAGCGCGGCTCGCTCGCGGTACACGTGACCCAACGCCCGTCTGAGCAACGGTAATTGGCCCGGGCGGCGGCAGATCCCCAGGCGGGGCCTGGCGCATTCGCTGCCCTGGCCAGCTGTTCGCTGAGCATCCAGATCGTCGAGTCGACCATATTGGCGTCGACGCGTGACCCTTGGCCGGTGCGCTCGCGACCCGTCAGCGCGGCAAGAATTCCATACGCCGCCATGAGGCCGGTCAGCGGCAGAGTGAGCGGCGTCGACGGCACGGTGGGCTCCGCGCCGACCGTCAGCGTGCTGAGCAGCCCCGCATATCCGGCGTAAGTGAGGTCATGGCCCGGCGCTTCGGCGTTGGGTCCATCGGGTCCGAACCCGGTCAGGGCACACCACACCAATCCCGGATTTTCTTGGCGCAAATCTTCAAAACCTAGCCCGAGCTTTTCCATCGCTCCGGGCTTGGCCGACTCCACGAGCACGTCAGCGTCGCGGACCAGACGCCTGAGAAGGTCTGGCGCTGCTGGACTTTTGAGATTGAGAGTCATCGAGCGCTTACCCCGGTTGAGCGCCACGTGCGAGGCCGCGAACGGCTCAGGCGTCATGAACCGGAGCCCGTCTCCATGGCCGGGTGCCTCTACCTTGAGCACAGCTGCGCCGAGGTCAGCGAGCATCAGGGTGCAGTAAGCGCCCGGAAACATGCGCGTCAGGTCGAGCACGCGAAGGTGGGCCAGCGGGCGGGTGCTGTCAACGGCGTCGGTCATGTCACAGGCCCATGGAGTAGCCGCCGTTGACCGGGATCGTCTGCCCGGTGATCCAGGGGCTGAGGTCGCTGGCGAGGAAGAGGGTCAAATTGGCAATGTCGGAGGGGAGGCCACGCCGGCGTATCGGGTAGCGCTTGATCAGATACCCCAATTGCTCCTCCTCGACCTCCGCGGGACGCTCCGTCTGGTTGATCGAACCGAGCGCGATGCAGTTCGCAGTGATGCCATAGCGCGCAACTTCGCGGGCGACGCTGCGGATAAGGCCACCGGCACCCGCTTTTGCCGCCGAGTACGCCGCCATGTGCATCTCGCCGGTGCGCGCGGTGTCCGAGATGATCGTAATGATGCGCCCAGCGCCGCTTTCGATCATGGCTGGCAGGGCGGCTCGGGTGGCATACATGACGCCCAGCAGGTTGACCCGGATGAAACCCTCCCAAGCCGCCGGATCTTCCTGCGCGAAGGCCTTCATCTCCTCGAAGCCCATGGTGGTCGCCTTTCCGGCATTGCCGGCGTTGTTCACCAGGATGTCGACCGGACCGAGCGCGTCGACGCTCGCGTACACCGCGTCCCACTCGGTCACGTCGAAGACCGCAGTCCTGGCACGTCCGCCAGCGGCTTCGATCTCGGCGACCACCGACGCGGCGCGATCTTCCACCAAATCATTGACCAAGACCTCGGCGCCGGCAGTGCCGAGCGTGAGTGCGATGCCGCGGCCAACGCCTTGCCCGGCTCCGGTGACGAGCGCGCGTCTTCCCGCCAGATCGATGGTGATCGTCAAGATTTTCCTCCGCTGTCGGACGCCGACCGATACTGCTTCATGATGGGGTGATCCCACTCAAACAGAAACGCTGGAGAAAGACGGCCATGCCGAAGAAAGCCACCTTGCTCGTCGCGCTGGTATTTGGCTTGGCGGCCTGCGGTTCCACGACCGCCGCGCCGGCCGCCTCCCCCTCCGCTGCGCCGGCAACAAAAGCGGCGGCCGGGTCATCGGGAAGCCTGACGGCCGAGCAGCAGAAGGTGGCGGCCGTCAGTAAGGCGGCCATGAGCAAGTACCAGCTGAAGGCCCTCATCGTGCGCGTGACGACCAACGGCAAAGACACTTACACCAGCGCGTCCGGCGACTCGATGACGGGAGTACCCGCGACGACGCAGATGCGGGTCCGTAACGGGTTCATGGCCTACAGCTATCTGACGACCATCCTGTTTGAGCTCATCGATCAGAAGAAGCTGAGCCTCAGCGACAAAGTCTCGAAATACCTGCCGAACCTCCCGCACGCTAACCAGATCACCATCAAGATGCTCGCCAATTCCACGTCCGGATACGCCGACTACGTCTATCAACCCGCCCTGGAAAACGGCATCTACACAAACCCGTTCCGGCAATGGACGGGAGCCGAGCTGATCAAGATCGGCACCTCAGCGCCGCTGACGTTCGCACCTGGCACCAATTTCGCCTACGCCCACACCAATTACGCCATCCTCGGCACCATCCTGGCCAAGGTGACGGGCGAGCCGCTGAGCACGTTGATGACCGACGACATCATCCGCCCCATGGGGCTCAAGAACACCTCCGGTTCGAGCACACCGGACATTCCAGGACAGGTGCTGCACACCTTCAGCTCCGAACGGCGGCCAGATCTGAAGATCCCGGCAAATGTCCCGTTCTACGAAGAAACGACCTACTGGAACCCTTCCTGGACCACACCTGAAGGCGCTAGCCAAACCACCGACATCACCGATCTGACGACCTCCATCGCGGCGATCGGCTCGGGCAAGCTGCTATCGGCCCAGTCCTATCAGCAGCAGACCGGCGCAAACCTGATCGGCTTCGGGCATCCGGCGCCGGGCTGCCCGGCGTGCCGGGCCAACACCGCCAAGGCCTCCTTCGCCATGGGTGTGATCCGGCAGGGACCGTGGATCACCGGCAACAAGTTCTACGCCGGCAGTGGAGCCATCTTCGGATACCTGCCCGCGCAGAAAGTCGCGATTGCCGTGATCGCCACGTATCTGCCGGGGGCCTGGGACAGCGAAGGAAACATGACCGACGCCGGGCCGGCCATCCTCAAGCAACTCAGCCAGGCGGTCGCCCCGACGGCAGCAATCCCGTGAGCCCGGCTCAGCCCATCGCCGAGGAGCGGTCGGTGATGGTCAGGACGTTCGCGTCGGCGCCGACGACCCGGGGAACCTGCACGGTCATGAATTCGACCTCGTACGGCTGCGCCTGATGGGAATCGAACGCCTCCTTCGACTCCCAGCATTCAAAAAACCGAAACCGGTTCGGCACCAGCACGTCCTCTGACCACCAGTACTCGATGCAACCGTCGTCCTGACGGCTGCGTTCGGTGACTTCCCGAAGAGCACTGAGCGTCGCCTCGCGATCGTCAGCGGGAAACTCCAGATAGCCAATGATCGAATACACCAGACCCTCACCTTCCGGCCGGGCGTGACATAGCCCGTAACTCAATCTGAGTCCACGAATCGTTATACGCAACGTGATACCAAAAGGGATGCCAACCGCGCTGACCGACGAGCAGCTGGCCGAGATCTACCGCGACCTGCACGCGAACCCGGAGCTGTCGTTCCAGGAGGTGCGCACCGCAGGCATCGTCGCCGAGCTCTTGAAATCGTGGGGATACGAGGTCAGTACCGGCGTCGGGGGCACCGGCGTCGTCGGGGTCCTGGAGAACGGACCCGGACCCACTGCCCTGCTGCGGGCAGACATGGACGCGCTGCCCCTGCTGGAGAAGACCGAGCTGAGCTACGCGAGCAGCGAGCGCTCCACCGACCGCGACGGTCATGATGTGCCGGTCATGCATGCCTGCGGCCATGACGTCCACGTCACGTGCCTGCTCGGAGCAGCTTCCAGACTGGCCGCCGATCGCAGTGACTACGCGGGTCGGCTGATGGTCGTCTTCCAGCCCGCCGAGGAGATCGGGGCCGGCGCCAAAGCCATGGTCGCGGACGGCCTCTACGAGCGCTTCGGCAAGCCGGATGTCGTTCTCGGTCAACACGTCTCGCCCATGGTGGCCGGGATGATCGGCATTCACGGCGGCACCACCATGGCTGCCAGCGACTCCCTGACCATCACCATGCACGGCCGGGGAGGCCACGGGTCCAGGCCCGAGAGCACCGTCGACCCGATCGTGATGGCTGCCCACACGGTGCTGCGCCTGCAGACCATCGTCTCGCGGGAGACCGCGGGCGCTGAGACGGCCGTCGTCACCGTCGGGATGATCCGCGGTGGCAACAACCACAACGTCATCCCGGACGAAGCCGAGCTGCGGGTGAACGTGCGGACCTTGGATCCCAAGGTCAGAGACCGCACGTTGACCGCGATCAGACGAATCGTCGAGGGCGAGGCGCAGGCTTCCGGTGCGCCGCGCGCGGCCACCGTCGATCACATCGATCATTTTCCGGCCCTCGTGAACGACGTCGAAGGCGTCGCCCGCACCCGGCTCGCCTTCCAGGACTGGTTGGGAGCCGAGCGGGTCATCGATCCCGGAGTCGTCACGGCGAGCGAAGACGTCGGGGCGCTCGCCGAGGCAGCCGGAGTCCCCTGTGTCTTCTGGTATTTCGGCGGGGCAGACCCCGCTCCGTTCGCAGCCGCGAAGTCCCATGAGGAGCTGCTCGAGGTCATGCGCAGCGTCCCGAGCAATCACTCGCCGCACTTTGCGCCGGCCATCAGTCCGACGCTCGCCTTTGGCGTGGAGGCGTTGCTCACCGCCGTGCGAGCGTGGCTTCCCCTCGGCTGACCCTGCTCTTTCTCGCCGGCGCCATGTGCTCGTGGCCTCAGAGCGCGACCAGAAGGTGGCGCCGCCCCTGCTCATGACCACCGTCGGGCATCACACGGATTCGGAGCGCGTTGCAAATGGCTGTGACCACGAATGACCAGCTGAGCCGCAGTCGGCTACGCGAGTTCTTTTCCTTCCCCGATCCCGTCAACGAGGTCTCCGCCCGGCTGGTGGCCGCCGGCGTGGTGATCATGAGCGCCTTGACCATCGGCTTCGACCTCAAGTGGGTGGTCTTCGTCATCGCGTACGGCTTTGTCGCCCGGGCCCTGACCGGCCCGACGATGAGCCCGCTCGGTCAGTTCGTCACCAGAGTGCTGACACCGCGGCTTCCGTTTGCGCCCCGCCCGGTCCCCGGCCCCCCGAAACGATTCGCGCAAGCGATCGGCGTGGTGGTGACGGGAACCGCTGCCATCTTGACGGCGGCGGGCGAGTGGGAGGCTGCGCAAATCACGCTGGGACTGATCATCGTGGCCGCGTTCCTGGAGTCAGCCCTGGGTTACTGCCTCGGCTGCAAGGCCTTCGCGCTGCTGATGCGGGCCGGCGTCATTCCGCAGGAAGTCTGCGAGCGTTGCAACGACATCAGCAGGGCGCCCGCCCACGCAGGCTGACCGGCTCCGCTGACCACCCGATGCGGCTGCCCGTCAGCGTCGGCAAGACTGTCCCCTTCACTCGGCGAAATTGGGAGCGTTCATGCGTGGGCTGAAGGATCGCGTGGTATTGGTCGTCGGTGGGGCCGGCGGAATCGGGACCGCTACCTGCGTCCGACTGGCCCAAGAGGGTGCCAGGGTCGTCGTCGCCGACCTGAATGGGAGTGCCGCGGCCTCCGTCGCGACCGAGATCAGGGCCGGCGGCGGGACAGCCGAGTCGACCACTGTCGATCTCAAGGAAGAAGAATCCGTTGCGGCAGCAGTGAATTTCACGGTCGAGCGCTTTGGCGGCCTCGATGCGTTGCACGCGAACGGCGCAGACACTTCACCCGAAACGGTGGGCCAGGACAGCGACGTCGAATCTGTCCCGCTTGACGTGTTCGACCGGACGATCGCCGCCAATCTGCGCGGGCACCTGCTCTGTGCTCGCCACGCCATCCCCCGGCTGCTGGAACGAGACGGGGGCGCCCTCGTCTTCACCAGTTCGGCAGCCGCTTTCGTCGGCGAGTCCGAACGGCCGTCCTACGCCATATCGAAAAGCGGCCTGGGTGGCCTCATCCGCCACATCGCCAGCCGTTGGGGCAAGCTCGGGATTCGCGCTAACGGCGTCGCTCCCGGCGTCGTGCTCACCGAGGCGGTCCGCTCCGCGCTGGACCCCGCCTTCCGCGACCTCACCCTGGCCGCCACCCGCAGCGCCCGTTTGGGCAAGCCGGAAGACGTTGCCGCGATGGTTGCCTTCCTCGCCTCCGAGGACGGCTCGTGGATCAACGGTCAGATCATCAGCGTCGACGGCGGCTGGGTACTGCGCTGACTCTTCTTTTCAACGCCGCCCCCGAAGTACTCGGGCTCCTTCACGGTCGACGTGCACAGCTCGGGGTGGCGAGCCAGAGCGACGTGCAGCGCCGTTGTTCCCGCCTTGGGTGCCCCCATCAGGAGGAAGTCCGGAAGCGTCACAAGCCCACCTTTCCCTACCGCTTCAATGGACTTTATCCAGATTGATCTCGCCGCAGAGATTCCCGCGCCTCATGGCCCTCACACGCGCACCGCCAACCATGGCGCGTTCGACGCTGATGCCCGTACCGGCCGGAAGAGGACACAGCCAGATGCCTGAAGCTGCCGAGGGGCAGTCGCGCGCCCTCGGGGCAGCGGGTGTTCGAGACCACCCATTGATCCGTAGGTTCTTCGCTGACCCCGTCGCAGCGAAGGTCCCCGAGATCATCCCGATCTTCTGGCTCATCAAAATCATGACCACGGCAGGCGGTGAGGCCGGATCGGACTACCTGGCGCACTACGGCAATATCGTCGGCGGCGGAATCGTCCTCGTCGTCTTCCTGGCGGGGATCCTCGTGCAGTTCGGCACGAATCGATACCAGGCGTTCGCCTACTGGTTCTTCGCTTATGCGATCGCCATCTTCGGGACCGCCGCGGCAGACTTCCTGCACCTCGACGTAGGAATTCCCTATGCAGGCACGAGCATCATGTGGGCGGTCGTGCTGGCGGCCATCTTCTGGATGTGGCACCGCAGCGAGGGGACGCTGTCGATACACAGCATCACGACCCGGCGCCGGGAATGCTTCTACTGGGCCACCGTCCTCGCCACCTTCGCCCTGGGCACGGCGCTGGGCGACTACACGGCCTTTGCCCTGAATCTCGGATTCCTGACCTCGGGCGTCCTTTTCGGCGCCATAATCCTGATTCCAGCCGTGGCATGGTGGAGATTCGGGATGAATGCGGTCGCCGCATTCTGGTTCGCCTACGTCATCACGCGCCCGCTGGGCGCGTCCTTCGCCGACTACCTCAGCAAGCCTCGCAGCCTGAGCGGCGCGGGCTTCGGAGACGGCCCTACCTTCGCCATCCTCACGCTGGCGGTCGCCGCGCTGGTCTTGTATCTCACCGTCGCCCGACCCGACACCCCTCGTGATCCGGCTACCGGCGGCGAGGTCTAAGCCCCGCGACCGCCGACAGGATGGTGGCTACTGGGGAGCGGAGTCCCGAAGCAGACGCGTCAGCTGCACCTCATCCAGCGCCGTCCAGCTATAGCACTTCTCATCGTCGGCGGGGATGGTCTCCACTGCAACGGGCTGGGCATGCTTGGACCGTCGGCCTTGCCTCGACGAGCCCCGGGCAACAAGCCGGATACCGGCTCGGATCAGGTAACCGAAGAAGAACGCCAGCAAAAAGATGCCCAACACCATCGACGTCAACCTCTCCATTGAGTGACGCAGCTACCCCGTCGACACTCGCACACCCCCAAGTGCCCCGTCCAGCGATCGTCCAGCACCACACCAGCGCTCAGGTGAACGCCTACCGCACTAGTCCGTACTACGCCGCGGGGGCCGCGGCCTCCGGCGATGACGGCCGTTTGGTGAAGTAGGCGACCGCCAGCAACGCGAGGGTGATGATCGCGATCACGATGACCACCAGGATGGTCGGGTTGCTCCACAGCACCAGCACCAGGGCAGCTATGCCGAAGACGATCCCGGCGAAAGTGCCCCGGTTCTCGGCGACCACGATGGCCGGCTTGCTCCCCGACCAACGCCGGCCAAGAGCCTTCGGGCCTTTGGCGATGCCATGTCTGATGCTGACGGCCAACTTGCCTGGCCCGGTGAGCCAGGCAATGAGGCAGATCAGCAAAGCGGCCAAGACCACCAGGCGCAGCCCGGTGCGCAGGTAGCGGACGAGCGTGTTGTAGATGCTTTCGGCTGCCGACTGCGTGAGATAGATCCCCGGCAGGCTGTCCAGGTAGAGCTTGCGACCAAAGGCAAGTCCGGCGGCAATCACCACCATTCCCACGGACACCGAAATCGCGGCAATGATGGTGCTCCGGCGGCGCTTGCGTGAGAGCAGGATCGCGGCCAGGAGGCAGCCGAGGCCCAGCAGCGGAAGCCAGACCGCGGCCCGATTGAGCAGCCGCACGTACGAGCGGACCTGATTGACGCCCTTGACGTGGGCGATCTCGATGGTGGTGCCGACGACCGGGACCTTGGAAGCGACCGTCAGACCAGCACCGACGAGCTGCTTCTTCACCTCGATGATGATGGGCGCGAGGTTCAGCGTGACGACGTTTTTCTTGATGGCGATGGCGTCATCCGCGCCGCCCTTGCGGCCGGTGAGAACCGCGTCAATCTGCGTGTGGGCAGTGCGGTTGATGCCGTCCCACAGCTTCACGAAGGCGTCGCTCTGGACGAACTTGGTGGTGACTGTGTTGACCAGGCCATTGGCCGCACTCTGCAGGGGGCCGGCCAGCGGGGCGGCCTTCGGCGGAAGCACCTGCTTGGCCAGGGCTTCAAGATCAACGTTGTCGTCGAACTGCTTGTCGATGGCTTTGACGATCCCGGCCTGGACGCCCGCGTTCGAGGCGAGCGGAGACATCGTCTGGACGTAGCGGTCGGTGTTGAGCAGAAGGTTGCGGCCCCAGATGGCAGGCACCGAGACGATGACGAGCAGGGCGCCGATCGTCATCAGGAGAACGACTGCGATCACGCGAACGATGTTCAGCGCCCGCTTGCCGCCGGTGGGGCGCTGCTGCTCCAATTCGGCGTTGCGCTGGCGCAACTCTTCAACCTCAGCTTGCAGTTCGGCCGGATCTTCGGACACGGTTGCACTCCCTACCAGTTGGCCATCGACGCAATGGCTGTTCAACACCTTCGCAACCGGCGTTCACCGCGTCGTCACCCCACGGGGGTGATCCAGATGGGAAACCTATGCGGCCGCCCGCGACAGGCTGGTCTCGTGAGACGGCCGCACAATGAGGTAAACCAAGGCACCAATCCATGGGAAAAGCAGGATCAGAACGACCCAGGTGGTCTTTTTCAATCCTGACAGGTCATGCCGGACAAAAATGTCCACCAGGCAGAACACCCACAGGAGCACCACCGGAATGATGACAAAGGCGATCCAGAGTGCGTGCCAGAACCAGTTCATGGAGACAAACCTTTCTCATCCGGTGGACCCGGATAGGTCACCGGCCACAGCTATCCCGCGGACGGTACCAAGCAGCATTCATGGCATCCGAACCAAAATCATCATCCGACACGAACGAGATCTAGCTGTGACCTGACGCGCTGCGCTACTGGATCGTGCTGGCGACGCGGAACCGCTCTTCGGCGGTGATGAGGTGGTCGTGATTGTCGTCGCCTGAATCAAGCTGGACCCACTTGACGGTGCCGTTGAAAGCGCTGGTGCTGATGGTGTAGTCGTCGCTGACGGGTGTTCCGGTGTCCAGCCCCACGTCGCAGGTCTCGTCAGCGGAATAGATCATCGGCACGGTCGCCCCAATGCGACCTTCGCCTGCCGCCTCACCATCGATGAACAGGCTGACGAGGCCGCCTTTGGCGAGACCGCCGCCGTCATAGGCGAACTCCATCCGGACCTGATGTTCGCCCGCTGGAACCACCGTGTCCGAGGCGACGTGGAAACGCGTCAGGCCGGCAAGGTTGTGGCAGTACTTCGGCCTCCCCTTATCGAGATAGACCACCCAACCCCCGAAGGCACCGCCCTGAGAAATGATGACTCCCTGACCGCCCCCGTCGGGGATGACCACCTGCGCGGTCACGGAATGGGACTTGTTCTTGAGGTTGATGACCGAGTTCTCGCTGAGGCGAGTCATGCCGCTGTAGAGGATCTGGGTCTTCCCCCTGACCAGCAGCGGGCGTCCGGCAATGTCGGAATTCAACCGCTCGATCCGCCGGTCATCCAGGGGCAGCACGTTGTACTTCACGGCCTCGATGAGCCACAGCCGCTTCAGATATTCGAGCTTCTCGGGATTTTCGGCTGCCAGGTCATGCGCCTGCGCCCAGTCGGTCGTCGTGTCATAGAGCTCCCACACGTCGTCGTCCAGATCGGGCAGCACGGCTCCGAACTGCCAGGGAACGCTATGACGCGTCACCGCCGACCAGCCCTTGTGGTAGATGCCACGGTTGCAGGCGACCTCGAAATACTGGGTTTCGCGAGCCTCGGGGGCATCAGCGTTGTCAAAGGCGTAGGACATGTCGACCCCGTGCAGCGGCATCTGCTGGATGCCGTTCACGAACGTCGGCTCGGGAATTCCTGCCACCGAGATCACGGTCATCGCGACGTCGATGATGTGGTGGAACTGATGGCGCACCTCGCCGCGGGCCGCGAAGCCATTCGGCCAATGCACCACCGTCCCGTTACGGGTGCCGCCGAAGTGCGAAGCGACCTGTTTGGTCCACTGGTAGGGGGTGTCCATGGCGTGAGCCCACCCGACGGCGTAGTGGTTATAGGCCTCCGTACCGCCGAACTCATCGATGTGCGAAGCCATGAACTCGGCGGTCTCGAACTCCGCCGCGCCGTTCAGCGAAATCAGCTCGTTGAAGGTGCCGTTCGGAGTGCCCTCAGCACTGGCGCCGTTGTCACCGATGATGAGGTAGATCAGCGTGTCCTCGAGGATGCCGAGCTCCTCCAGACTGGCGATGACCCGGCCTACCTGGTGGTCGGTGTGCTCCAAGAAGCCGGCGTAGACCTCCATCTGGCGGGCGAGCACCGGCTTGAGCGCGTCCGGCACGTCCTCCCAAGCGGCAATCTGCTCGGGCCGGGCCGACAGATCCGTGTCTGCCGGGATGACTCCCAGCTCCTTCTGTCGGGCGAAGGTCTCGTCGCGAACCGCATCCCAGCCCTGGTCGAACTTTCCGGCGTATTTGTCACTCCACTCCTTCGGGACGTGGTGCGGCGCATGCGTCGCACCGGGCGCGAAGTACATGAAGAACGGCTTGTCGGGCATCAGCGACTTCTGCTGATTTACCCACGTGATGGCCTTGTCCGCGAGGTCCTCGGTGAGGTGGTAGCCCTCCTCCGGCGTCTTCGGTGGCTCGATGGGATTCACGCCCTCGTACAGCGCTGGATACCACTGATTCGTCTCGGCGCCCACAAAGCCGTAGAAGTACTCGAACCCGCTACCGAGCGGCCACTGATTGAACGGGCCCATCGGACTGGTCTCCCAGACCGGGACCTCGTGGCATTTTCCGAGCTGCGCCGTGCTGTAGCCATTCAGCTTCATGATCTCGGCCAACGGCGCGGCGGTGTCGGGACGGATCGAGTTGTAGCCGGGAGCAGACGTCGCGATCTCAGTGATCCCGCCCATCCCCACTGCATGGTGATTGCGGCCGGTCAGCAGGGATTGGCGGGTGGGAGAACAGAGGGCGGTGGTATGAAACCGATTGAAGCGAAGTCCGCCTTCGGCAAGCCGGTCGAACGTCGGAGTGCTGCACGGACCACCGAACGTGGCGGACGCACCAAAGCCGGCGTCGTCAAGCATCACGATCAGCACATTCGGTGCGCCGGCCGGCGGACGCAGGGGCGCGATCGGCGCAAAACGTGAGTCTGGGTCCTTGGCGTCGAACATGGTGAGCCCGACGTGCTGCCGATGCGGAATCGGCAGGCTTGACCTGGAAATATCTGACAATGCCATGGGCTGAGTCTGTGCACCCACGACCCGAAGCACCTCATCCACAATGGACGGTAAGCCCTGCCGCTACTGGCAAATGCTGCCACGCTGTCGTCCGCGAAGGAGGACGCGCGCACTGTCGTTCGGCTGCAGACTGCAGACGACAGGTTTGAGCCACCGTCACCACCGGAGGGGAAATGGCGAGGGAGCCGCAGCCTGGGCACTCTCGCGAGCAGCCCCCAAACCGGGTGGATCCTCCTGCGCTGATCCTCGGCGTGAGTTGGCGGCCGATTGCGCGCGCCGTCCTTCGCGGCCTGCTGAGCGTCGTCATCCTGACCGTCCTCTACTTCGTCCTCCCCTTGGACGCGAGCCTGGACGGACATGACATTCTGGTGCTGCTGGGCTGCCTGATCATTTTTGTCGGCGTCGTCATCTGGCAAGTGAGGGCGATCCTCGGGGCGAGATATCCCGTCCTGCAGGCAATAGAAGCATTAGCGCTCGCACTGCCCCTTTTTCTGCTCATCTTCTCCACGACATACTACGAATTAGCGCGCAATACGGAGCACGCTTTCACGCAGAGTCTCAGCCGATTTGACGCGCTGTATTTCACCGTCACGGTGTTCTCCACGGTGGGATTTGGCGACATCAGTCCGGTGAGCCAGTTCGCCAGGGTGATGGCGACATTTCAGATGCTCGGCGATTTAATCGTCCTGGGCCTGTTGATCAAAACTGTGACCAGCGCCGTCAAGATCACCCGCGAGCACCGCGGGGAGCCGGAGCTACCCCTGGCCAGCGGAGTGGGCGCCTCCGACTAGGACCAGCCGGTCAGGCAGCCGGCTGGTGGTCTCGGGCCAATCGGAACCCGATGTTTCCGGAAAAACTGTCGGCGGTATTGCTGCTTCGCGCCGCGCAACGGTAGCGCCGGCAGTAGGACGCGTGGCAGAGATAGGAGCCACCCCGCATCGTTCTGTGTCCTGGACGACTGCTGCCGAACCGGTCTGCCGTCCATTCCCAGACATTGCCCGTCATGTTGTAGAGCCCATATCCATTGGCCGGGAATGCATCCACCCGCGCCGTGCCCGTTCGCCAGTCTTCCGCCGTATTTCTACTGGGAAAGTCACCTTGAAAGACGTTCATCATGTGCTTTCCGTCCGGAGTCAGGTCATCACCCCAAGGGAACCGCTTCTGAGTCAATCCGCCGCGTGCGGCGTACTCCCATTCGCGCTCCGTCGGCATGCGGCCCCCGGCCCATGTGCAGTAGGCCCGAGCGTCCACCCAGGAGACATGGACGACCGGATGATCCCCTCGATCTTCGATGCCGGAGGCAGGCCCTTCGGGTCGATCCCAGCGAGCGCCGTAGACCTGCCTCCACCACGGCGCATCGGCAACCCCGCGCGTCGGCGGATGGTCGGCCGGGAGAAGGCCACCGAAGACGAATGACCACCCTTGCTGCTCGGCAGTGGTGCCGTGTCCGGTCTCGGCAACGAACCGAGCGAACTGCGAATTCGTGACGGTGGTGGGGCTGATGTCGAACCCCGCGACCGTTTCCTTGCGGACCGGGCCCTCATGATCTGCGGGATAGAGCTCCTCGGTCGATCCCATCAGGAAGTCGCCCCCGGGCAAGGACACCCACGGCGTCTCAGCCGCCGGACTCAACCCACGGGCCGTGGCTGGAGGTGCGGCCACTAAAGGTGCTTTCGCCAACGGTCGCTCGTGATGCTCGGGAATCGACTGCACCGATGGGCTGCAGCAAGCGTGCCCGGTGTCGTTGTGTTCCACCCGATGACCTCCAGCCGGCGACGACAAACCAGCATCTCACGGTCAGGCACGTCCACCCCCGGCTCATCCGGGCGGGATGACGTGCAAACCCGAGTGACTCGTCATATTTGGCAGCGCTGGTTGAGTCGATGGAGGCGAACGCGTGAGGAACATCCGAAGGGCTGCCCTCCGTGGCCAAACCCCCGCCGGCCGCGGCAACGTTGCCACCGATAGAATCCCCCGCTACGTCACGATGCTGGGCAGCTGCTACTCGCTGTCGGGCGTCTGCGAGCTGACCGCGAGCGATGCCGAGACAGTGCAGAAAGCTGTTGAACAGCGCAGCCTGGTCGCCGTCGACACTGAGCAAGCAGAGTCACTTTTTCCGGTCTGGCAGTTCCCGAAGGGCAGCCTGCTGCCTCACTTGCCGACGATTCTCGCCGCCCTCCCGGCCGAGCGGCTGGGCCCCTGGGACACCTCGCTCTGGTTCACCCGCCGGAGGAAGGCACTGCGGGGTGACAGCGCCGCCCAGTGGCTGCGCTACGGCGGCGACCCGGAAACGGTGCGCGCGTTAGCCACAGCGCCAGAACGCACGCTGACGCTCAACCCTCCGAGTGTCGTCCCTACCGGTGGCGGGTCACCGGCACTGGGGCACCGCTCCCCCGTAGGACTGCTGGGCTGACGCCTACTAGGGCCATCCGGGGCCAGCTAGGGCCGGGGCTGCTGAGCGGCCAGCCACTCATTCGCTTCGTCGTAAGCACGATGGGTGGACAAGCCGAGTACCTCATCCGCAGGAACGATGTGCAGGTCGTCCGCGGCAAAACGCTCGAATTGGCTGAGCTGGGCGAGCAACGTCTCGTTGACCCCGGTCAGGAAGAGCCGGCCGCCGCCCTCCCGGAGGCGGCTCAAGTAGTCCTCGATCACGACGACGAAGGTGGACCCGACCATCGCCCGTCCGCGCAGCCGGAGCACCACGACGGCCAATTCGGCGAAGGAGGGATCGGGCAAGCGGCTCTGCAGCGTCCTGGCTCCGGCGTAGTAGAGGCTGCCGTAAATATCGATCACCGTGACTTGCCGGCTTGGCAACGAGACCGGCGCCGGGTGCTCCTCGAACTGACCCGCGGCGGTGGGAACCAGGCTCACCACTCGCAGGTCGAGCGCTTCCTGGTTGAGCTGCAAGAGCAGAGATACGGCGACCCCGATGCCGACGGCTGCCGCCACTGGAAGGAAAAGAGTGGCCAGGAAGGTCGTTAGCATGCCGACCTTTGAGATTGTGCCGGTACGCCAGACTGTCGACGCCTGTTGAACGCGCAACGAGCCCACCGCCGCGACCATGAGGACTCCGGCAAGCGTCGGCATCGCCACCTTGCCCACGAGCCCGGCGAACAAGACCAGGATCAGGATCATCCAGAGTCCGGAGAAGATCGACGCCCATCTGCTACGCGCGCCGGAGCTCACATTTACCGCGGTCTGGCCCACGGAGCCGCCCACCGGCTGCCCCTGGAAGAGCCCACTCAGCAGGTTGCCGACCCCTTGACCGATGAAGTCACGGTTGGGGTTGGCATGACTCCTGTCAGGGTTCGGAGCTGCTTCGGCGACTCCTGCCCCTTGCACCAGGACGATGGCCGCGACTGCGAGTGCTCCGGTGAGCACCCCGAAAGTGAAGTCGGACAGGTGTGGCAGCTGCGGGATCGGGAGGCCTTGCGGAATTTCGCCGGCGGCACTCACCCGGGCAACGCTGTCGGCACCGATCAGGGCCACGAGAACGGTCGGAACGATCAAAGCCAGCAGGGCGCCGAGGGAGGCAAACCGCAGCCGGGCAGAGAGCACCACCAGGACTACCGCCAGCAGACCCGTCAGCAGGGACGGAATCTCATCCGCGGACAGGTGAGTGAGCGCATCGACGGCTTTGGCCAGGGCAAAGGAGCCCTGGGCGTCGTAGCCAAGGATGTCAGGGATCTGGCCGAACAGGATGTTCAGCGAGATGCCGCTGAGGAATCCGATCATGACCGAGTGCGGCACGAAACGGGTGTAACGGCCGAGGTGCAAAGCACCGGCAACGACCATCAGCGCGCCGGCCAGGACCGTCAGGAGAAAGAGTGCGTCCGGACGATGCGCCGGTGCTACCGATGTGAGTGCGGACCCGGCGGCTAAGGCAGCAGCACTGGTAGTGGTGACTTTCATGAGTTTGGTGCTGGTCGACAGCCCGCCGCCGATCGGACCCGCGAAGCTTGCGTAGAGCCCGTGGACCGGGCTGACGCCGGCGAGCACGCTGGCAGCCATCCCATCGGGCACGCCGGCAATCGCCCCGGGTAAACCGGCGAGAACGTCCGCGCGAAGGTCTTTTTTTCTGGGGGCTAGTTCTTTGACCGCGCCCAGCAGTGGTTCAAGTCGAGGTTTCCCAAACGCCCGCCAGTTCGCAGGCACCTTCACCCTTGACCCCCGACACTAAGAATGAAAACCGGGACCATGCTCTTCATCAGTAGGGGCCTGGCGCCGGTGACAGACGCGGATGCTCAATGCCTCGTGTCCTCGGGCCGCCAAGGCACCCAGCACATCATCGAGTCGATCGCCGGAAATTTCGAACACCGTCGTCGCCGGCATGTCGGCCGACTGCAGCGCTGGTCGCAGCGAATGAAGCACCGGCTCACTGAGCTTCGTGGCCAGCACGATTTGAAAGCTCGATCGCTCCGACATGGCGTACGTGTGGCTCATTCCGCGCTGTGCGCGTCGTCAGCCGGATTTGGGCTCCGCAGGTTGGGCATGCGTCGTACTTCGACCACCTCGAGACCAAGATCTCGAAGTCGATCCAGCAACCCGAACAGCGCAGCTTCGTCGGTGTCATCTCCGTAGAGGATCGTGCTCGCGTGCTCGACTGACCGGCCAACGGCACCCAAGTCAAACAATTCGTCCTCGGGTACAACACCCGCTACGCGGATCTCAAAGGTCGTCCGAGCCATAGAATCTTCCTCTGCTGAAGCCGCCTCAATAATGATGTTGAAGTCAGCCCGACACGAATTCAGCTGCCTATTTTGTACCGACCGTTTACATAGTCGGACAAGGAGATCCTGCGGGCTTCATCCCGGCGGGGTGAGGTCTGGCTTCATCACACATTTGCATGGCGTGGGTTGCGCCCGGCGGCCTTGGTGCTCAGTCAGCCAGACAGCTCAGTGAGGTAGGTGCGCAGCTTCTCGCGACGACGGCCCAGCAGGCGCCGGCTCACCCAGCGAGCTCCGAAATAAAACAGCACTGACGTCGCGGAGGACAGCAGCACCAGCTCGCCGAACAGCGCGTCTGAAATCGGCTTGATCGTCCCGCCGGTCTCGTGATGCCACCACAAAATCGCCGGCACGGCCGTCACGCAGATGACAAGGGGGACGATGACGTACGGCGCAAAGACCAGAATGATCCAGCGGGACTGGGTACGAAATTTGCGGCGTTCCTGCCAGCGCACCTTGAGGCTGATGGGGTTATAGGGCCAGATGATCCCGATCCAGTTGCAGACTGCGAGGGCTCCCAACGGGAGGATCGCAATGGCCATGATCGTCCACAGCGCAGAAATGGGTCGGTTGTTGGAGATTCCAATGATCATGGCGATGATGACGCAAATAGGGGCAACCAGCACCCAGAGCAGTGCCGATTTGGCGGCAAGCAGGCGCATCAGCATGTTGTCGTCGTCCAACGCGGCCAGCATCCGGCTCCGGTCGGCAGCCACCACATTCGTCGCCGGAACGTCAGAAATCATCCAACTGCCGAGCACGATGGGAAAGGCCAGCGCTCCATGCAGCGTGAACATCTGATCCTTGTACGGCGTGAACCAGAACAGCAGGACCAGCAGGCCATTGATCAGGATCACCAGCGGCACCTCGAACGGCGGCTTGACAGATCGCCAGAATTCGAGCGAGAACGCCTTTCGAAACGAGTCCGGCAAAGCCGACTCGGCGACCGCCACTTCACTAGTCATGCACGGTGCTCGCAATGGTGTCCGCTGCAGTCGGCTGCGCGTCTGAATGGGAGCCTGCCTCCGAGGTGGGGGCGGAGGCCGGAGTAACTTTCGCCGGGGTGAGCTTCATGCTCAGCTTGACGGCTTTGACCGACGACATTCCGGCGGCATACAGCGCGGTGCCGATCGAGAGACAGACGAAGCCGAGGATGTGGAAATTGTGCAATCCCAGCAAAATCAGCCCAAGCCTCCCCAATAGGAATCCGGGCGCCATGGCGACGGCGCTCAGCGTCCCTCCGGCCGCGGCACGTCCGAGTGCTTCTTTGGGAGGCAGCTTCGCCCGCTTGACACCGATGATCCGGGCGGGAACTGCCACGAAGCTGATGAGCATGATGCCCAGCACGATGGACAGAATCAAGCTGAATATCCATACGCCCGCGAAACGCGGAACCGCAATCGTGGCAAAGGCGAGTGCCCCTCCGACGGCCACGCCCCAGGCGACCACCAACTGGCGCCCTTCCCTGGCGCGACGCCAGGCGGGCCGGATCCGCGGCGGCGGGTCGTCGTCGATGGCGAACGCGAAGACCGCGTTGCACCAGAAGGCGGCGATGGTGAAGGCAATGATCGCCGCTATCAGCACGATCCGTTCCAGCAGGTTCAAATGCTGGAAGGACGATCCGTGCAGGAGGTGCTGCTTCAAGTCCCAGGAAGTGAGCCAGATCCAGGCGGCAGGGATCAGCTGAACGAGCGAGAGCCGCCAATTCAGGATCAGCAGCTTGACCCCGTCCACGAGCAGCACCATCGCGCCCGCCATCCAGGCGATCGGCGCGAGATACTTCCTCGATTCGCCAAGCTGCCTGGTGGCCCGCTCGATCGCCGCTGGATCAGCATTGATGACGGCGGTGATCAGGCCCTTGAGCTGGGCGCGTCTCGACGGCCGGACCCTGGCTGCATCGACTTCAGTCACGAAGCACCATACAGGTGACGCACACGCCGCTCGCAGGAATCAGCGGCTGAGCGCATCGCCCGGCGACGGCAGCAAACCAAGCGACCAGGCACGGCGAACGGCCTCATGGCGCCTCGAGACTCCAAGCTTGCGAAGGATGCTGCGGATATGGGTCCGCACCGTGTTGACCGACACGAACATAGATAACGCGATCTCCGCGGTCGGCAACAGTTCGGAGAGATGCTCCAGGACCTCCCGCTCCCTGGGTGTCAACGGCTCAATGACCGAACCAGACGCCGCCATCGCCGCCACATCTACGCGCTGGCCCGGAGGCGATGGAGGACGGCTGATCCGCTGTGACTCCATCGCCAGCATAAGCGGTGCCATCTGTGGCTCGAGGTCCGTTACGGCGATTCCCTCGCTGCTTGGCAGCTGCCTGTGCGGTCCGGCCTGTTGCGGCAGGTCCAACGTCACCAATGGACCCTCAGCTACGGATTGCGTCGGGATATTGACCTCGACCTGCAGTTGGTAGGGGTCCGGCTTCAGACGGTCTCGACTGAGGTATTCCGACGCCGACCGCCGAAGCTGTGATTCAAGCTCGGGCTTCTCGAACGCCAGTTGCGTCCGCAGGAAATTGCGGAACAACGGTTGATAGCGATACCGCCGCTGTGAGCCGACTGAGATCCGTTCGATGAATTGATTTCCGTTCGCCAGAAACTCGAGCGCGTCGCCGCGCTGCGCCCCGCCGGCCAGCAGCTCCACCAATTCCGGCGTCAGAGTATCGACGACGCTGGTGCGAAGGAGCAAGTCCCGGATCTCCAGGGGCATGGCCTCCAGAATTTCGTTGAACAGGTACGTGACGATGTCGAAGTCGGACTCGGAGAATCGTTGAATCGCCAGCGAAATGTCCGCCCGCCCGGCCAACGTCATGATGGCGAATTTGACCGCGATGACCCAGCCGTTGGTCTGGGCACGTAGGGCGGCGCACTGCTCGGGCGTCACCACGATTCCGGCCCGGCGCAGTAGCGCGTCCGTCTCGGCTTCGGTTACTGCCAGCTCCGCGGAGCGAACCTCTGTGAGATCGCCGGACAGGCGATACCACTCCAACGGGAAGACCGGATCTGCGCGCCCAATCAGGACGAGTCGCAGGACGCCGTTAGCGCCGAGCAGCAGATCCCCCAGTGCGTGATCGCGGCTGGGGTTGGATGCGGTTGCACCGGCATCCAACACCAGGACGATGGGCTCCCCGTGGTGGGCGCCGACGTCGGACAGATCTGCACCGATCGACTCAAAGCCGGCGGCCATCCGCCGCCAGAAATTCCCGGGCTCAGCGTCGCCGTCATCCAGCGTCATCCAGACCAGCTGCCCGCCGTAGGACGCCGCCCACGACGCGACCAGCGCGGTCTTCCCGGTGCCGGCGGGCGCGCTCACCAGGGTAATGGGCCCTCTGACGCCTTGGTCGATCAGCTCGAGCAGCCGCGGCCGGAGCACATGATCCGCCCTCGACGACGGCACCCGGTGGCGCTCGTCTGGTGACCTGCCGCGAGCGTTCGTGGACCTGTCCACCGAGGTTGCGTTGTTGATCATGCTTCCCGCTTTCGGTCCGTGCTCGTCGCTGCCGGACTCCAGTCAAGCCAGCCTGCTGTGAAGCGTCACCAAAAAAATCATCCATTGAGGATGAGGCGACGCTGCTGTCGCGCCGCCGCCGCGGCAGCTCAAGCCAGCAACACAGCGCTGTGAACGACCAGCCACAGGCCAAGGAGGGCCGACGCGTAGACCACGATCACGTCACGGTGGTCAGTGATCCACTGGCTTCCGGCGGCGAGGCGGGCTTCAGCCGACTCGGGCGAGCGCATGACCAGGACCTGAATCACCAGATAGGTCGAGGCGGACAGCAGACAGAAGAGAACGAGCCACAGATACGTCTCGGCCTGCGAGAGCTTTGCCTGCGTCACCGTCGCCACGCCAGCGGCAACCAGCGGCCACGGCTGCAGCAGGAAGCCCAGCGCCATGGCTCCGCCGAATCTCAAGCGGTCGATTCTGGAGGCCCACGAAGGAGGCTTAGCGGGTGGCCTCGGCCGATTCTTTTGCAGCCGCCAGGCCCACCAGAGCAGCCCAGCTCCGATCACGATCTTGATGATCAGTGCCGCCTGCCCGGGCGCCGAGGAGGTCTTCGGTGGCTTGCCTCCGGTCAACAAAAGCGTGAGTACGACAAGCCCGACGATGGTCGCGATCCACCCCAGCACGAAGCCGAGGCCTTTTCGCAGGCCCCCTTCCGAGCTGAGCACGAGCAGATACCCGGTTAGCGGAATGGGCTCCAGCGCGATGACGAGCCCGATGAGGATGAGGTCGAGTGGCAACTCAACCTCCCCGGATAACGCAGATTTCGACCTGCCGAGATGCACTCTCGCGCAGGAGAGCATGCTTGCGCATCACCTGCGGCGGACGAACTCGGTGGAGATCGGGACGCGGCCGCAGTGAACAGGCAACGATGACGTCATGAGCTTTGCCGAGGGGATGGAACACGTTGCTCAGGGTTTCGAGATTCTGGGCGCCGTGGTCCTCGTCGCCGGAGTCGGCGTCTCGGTGTATGGCGCCAACACCGTGCTTCGGCGCACCGGCAACGGTCAGAGCGCGTTTCACACCTTGCGCGAGCTGTTCGGGGCCGCACTGCTGCTAGGACTCGAGGTTCTGGTAGCGGCGGACCTCATCAAGACTGTCGCCGTCACTCCGACCATCTCGAGCGTCGGCTTCCTCGGGCTCATCGTGCTGATTCGTACCTTCCTGAGCTTCTCACTCGAGATCGAGCTCGAAGGCGTCGTGCCCTGGAAACGGGCCGTGACAAGCGGCGTCAGCCGAGGCGCAGCGGCCGTGGCAAGCACTCGCGAGCGCATCTCCCAAGAAAAGCGGTGAGCATTCCCGGTCCAGGCCGATTCGGGCCCGGACCGGGACCGGCGAATCAGCCGAGCAGCTTGGCCTTCTGAGCGGCGAATTCTTCGTCGGTCAGGACGCCCTGGTCGCGCAACGCGGCGAGCTTGGCCAGCTCGTCTGACGGTCCGCTGCCAGCCGCGTCTTGGATGTAGCTGCGCATCGCCTGGTCGCTCTGCTCTGCCGCCTTGACGTCGCGCTCGTGCATCTTGCCGCCGCGTGCGATGAGGTAAACGAAAACTCCCAGGAACGGCAGGATGATGACGAAGATCACCCAGCCGGCCTTCCCTCCACCACCGAGGTCACTGCTGCGGAAGATGTCGATGAGGACCCGGAAGAGCAAGAAGAACCAAAGAATCCAAATGAAGAATTCGAACATGGTCCAGAAAGCGTTGAGCAGCGGGTAGGACGAGTCGGCGAGTAGGACGGGCATTAGATTTCCTTCCAAGCGAGTAGGCGTGCCTGCTATCACGAGATATGGGCGGCGTTCTCACCTGTCTCGACACGCTCCGGGCGAGCGGTTCTTTGAGGAACGTGGCTGGTCGGGTCCGCCAGTTCAAGCTTCGACACGCAAATCTCATGGCGTGTTGGCGGCGATCTGTGGACAAAACAGGTGATGTCGGCTCGCTGACGACCGCGTTTCGTGGTTTTGGCCCCGAGTCACAACATCTCGTGTACCTAGGGTTACAGCTGGTTGAACCCTCGACTGAGCGATAGCGGCGCCTCTCATCACACTGATAGGACTTCCCTTGTGACCGCCTCGAACGACTTCATTCTGGCCATGGTCGTGATCGTCGGGTTGGGGTTTGATTTCACCAACGGCTTCCACGATTCGGCCAATGCAATGGCCACCTCCATCGCGACTGGGGCTCTGAAGCCCAAAGTTGCCGTCGGCATTTCGGCCGTGGCTAACCTGATTGGCGCCTTCCTCTCGCTGGCGGTGGCCGCCACGATCGCGAAGGGCATCGTCAACCAGGACGCCGTGACCATCACCGTCGTCTTTGCCGGCCTCGCCGGTGGCGTCGCCTGGAACGTGACCACCTGGTATTTCGGTATCCCCTCGAGCTCCTCCCATGCGCTCATCGGTGGCGTCATCGGCGCGACCCTCGTCAATGCCGGCGGCAGTGCGGTGCTCTGGCACGGCGTGGCGTCCAAGGTCTTCATTCCGGCTGTCTTCGCCCCGATCATCGCTGCTCTGGTGGCGGCCATCGCGACCTGGCTCGCCTACCGATTGACCAGAAGAGCGCACGGCACGGTGCGCACTACCGGCTTCCGGTGGGGTCAGGTCGGCACCGCCACCCTCGTTTCCCTGGCGCACGGCACGAACGACGCGCAGAAGACGATGGGTGTGCTCACGCTGGCACTGGTGGCCAACGGAACCATTACCAAGAGCGCCAGCACGCCGGACTGGGTGATCATCTCGTGCGCGTTGGCGATTTCGTTGGGCACCTACGTGGGCGGTTGGCGCATCATCCGCACCCTCGGAAAAGGCCTGATCGAGATCGAGTCCCCGCAGGGATTCGCCGCTGAAGCAACCTCCGCGGGTGTCATCCTCTCGTCGACCCATTTCGGCATCCCGCTGTCGACGACCCAGGTGTGTTCGGGGTCGGTGGTCGGTGCCGGACTGGGCCGGGCGCAGCCGGTTCGCTGGGTCGTCTTCGGGCGCATGGTTGTCACCTGGGTGCTCACACTCCCCGCTGCCGGTGCCGTAGGTGGACTCACCTTCTGGGTGGTCAACGGGATCGGTGGCAACGCGGGCGTGATCGTGATGTCGATCGCCTTGGCCGCCTTCTGCGCCGGCATCTACCTGCTGTCGCGAAGCAGCGCAGTCAACGCCTCCAACGTCAACGACGCGTGGGATGAAAAGGGCGGCGTCTCTCGGGAGCCGGCACTAGCGGGAGCGAGTAACTGATGGTCACAGCAGCCTCCTACGTCGACTGGGGATCGATGTGGAAGATCCTGGTCATCAGCATCATCGTCGGTGCCGGGCTGGCCACAGTCTTTGCGATCGGCCTCGTCTCCCTGTCGGCATCGGGATACATCCACGACTCCGAAGCACCACAGACGGACGCGGTCGTGCGGCACAACTTTGCCGCGCTCGCAGTATCGATTGTCTGCGCGGTCATCGTGATTCTCGCCGTCATCTACGGAATCCATGAGATCTTCGCCAAGGGCTAACTTGTCGCTCGGGGCTGCATCGTCGACAAGGAGGCATCATGGGCAAGTGGCACAACGCTCTCGGTGAAGGCGGCCAACGCCTGACAATTCTGAGCATCCTCTCCCCCGCCGCCCCCGACCCCGCAGCGATCGAAGTCGACCGCGAGCTCTCCCTTCGGGAAGCGATCGACGAGATCTTCCGGCTCGCCGGCGATGACGGCCGGGCAAGCGTGGTCCTGAATGTCACGACCATCGGCCGCGATGAACCGGACTTCACGACCGAGCAGGACGTCCCGCTGCGCGAGCTTGCGGAGCGCCTCTACGGCTCTTTTGGCAGTGACGGTGCGTCCGCTTCGGTGCTCCGCATTCTCAAACCAGGCGACGATCCGTTCGGCGGCCCTTCGGTGGACGGCTCATCCGACGACACCGACGACTCCGGAAGCGGACCGCTGGCCGCCATCCGTCGGCTCCGGGAGGCGGTGCATCGGCTGTTCGGCGGGTCAGCCGATCAGGGATTTCCGCCCACCGTGCTCAGCCTGCTGGTAGGCCAAAGCGATACCGACCAGGCCTCAAACGAGGGCCAGACCGGCGATGGACCCTAAATTGCGGCCGTGCCTCGAACTTCCTATCTGACGGCCGTCAAAGGATCGGCGATAGTGATCCGGCCTGCCTCGCCGGCAACCAACAGGGCAGCGTGATCTCTCTCGTTCTGGTCGGCGTAGGCCTCGGCGAACCGAACAAGGGCCTGATCGAAAACGTCACTGCTGCCTAGGTACGAGGCGATGGCGATGCGGTCGCCCGACCGGGCGTGAGCCCGGGCCAGATCTGCTCCGCAGAAGCTGCCGAAGAGTTTCATGCCCGAAGGGACCATCGTTTCGGCGACCGGGATCGCCTTCCAGTCGTGCAGTTGGCGTACGTAGAAGTCGCGCTCCTTGCCGTCCAAGCCTTCGATCCGCTCCCAGCCGAGGAAGATGTCGCCCGCGGCTTGCATGAGCCGCTGGCCGGCGACGACGCGCTGTCCCTGGTTGTCGTATTCACTAGCGCCAACGTGCTCGGCGAGTACCGATTGGCTCGCCTCCTTCAGCTGAAGCAAGAGCGGGTCGCCTGCATCACGGCCCAGCAGCAAGACCACCCAGCAGCGGGTGCCGACACTGCCGACCCCGACAACCTTGCGAGCCAGATCGACGAACTGAAACTGCTGAAGCAGCTTCTGGCGATCGGTGCTCAGAGTGGACGCGTAGCGATCGAGCAGGCCCGCCACCGTGTCTTCCAGCTCGCGGCGCTCCATGTCCGGCAGGATCTGGTCCATCGGGGTCAGCAGCGGTGGGTCGCCTATGAAGCGATGCTGGCCGTCGACCACAGCGGTCAGTTTGTTGAATGCTTTGAGGTTGTCCCGGGTCTTGGCCGACGCCTCCGACGCCTCGAGCACGCGTCGGGCGCGCTTCGTCAGCAGCGCATCAAGCGTCGCCTTGAGCCGCTCGATGTCGGCGGAGGCATACCAGACGTCCAGATTGCCCGCGGCGGCGAAGCGATGCATCCAGTCCCGGTAGGACTTGGCCGTAGCCAGGACCAGGCCCGTGCGAATTTTCTTGGACCATCCGTTTGCCCGGGCGGCAATGACCAGGCTTGTGGTGAGCCGCTTCAAGTCCCATTCCCAGGGTCCGGGATGGGTTTCGTCAAAGTCGTTGATGTCGAACATCAGCCGGCGCTCGGCCGAGCCCAGCAGCCGGAAGTTCAGCATGTGCGCATCGCCGCATAGCTGGGCATGGATCCCGGTGTTCGGACTCAGCGCCAGGTCTGCGGCCATGATGGCCGCCGCACCGCGGTAGAAGCGGAACGGAGCCTCACTCATCCGGCTGTAGCGAAGCGGAATCAGCTCCTGCACCCGCTGCGCCGACTGCCGTTCGAGCACGTCGACCGGATCGAACCCGCGGGAGGACGGATCGAAGTCGCCTTGCTCTGCCCGTGGCAGCGCGACGCGGGCGGCCTTGCCCTGCGCCGCCCGTTCGGCAGGGCTGAGGTGAGGGGCGCGGATCGGGCTCTGCACCGGCGCCTTCGCCCGCGACGTCGTCTTGCGGGGAGTTCGCGTGGTCCGAGTAGTCCGGGCTGCCGTTTTTCTGGCCGGGGGTGTCGTCATTCCAGCTCCTGCTCTAGCCATGGCGATCAGACCCTAAGAAGCGAGTCTTCGCGGGTCACACTGTCACAGCCGTGACTGGCACCGTCATCCTCCCAACGGGATGAGATGGCGCGACGACGACACTCTTGCGGGAGTATCCGCGCCGGATGATCCATGGCAGGTTGTGAACGGACAGACTGAGGATTCCGCAGAGGAGGTAACCATGAAAAGTGGTTTGGCTGATGGCTCGTCGGGTGTGAACAAAGGTGCCGTAGCCGGTGGCTTGGCACTCATCGGTCTTGGTGCGGCCGCGGCTACCGCCGGCGCTGTGATTTGCGCGCTCGTGGCAGCGGCAACTGTCCGCAGCCGTTGGTCGCAGTGGCGCGAAATGCCGTCCACCGTCGCGCCCAGCGAGCTGGCACTGCAGCAGGTGAAGCGCGCCGCATCAGCGGGCCGTGTCGGCTTTGACGCCTGGCGCGGCGCCGGCTCCACGTCAAGCGCCATCGAATAGACCTGGAGGGGTCTGACCTGAGGTCGCCTGGCGACCACAGGTGGTCGGCTGTCGCGGGGGAAATCCCCGCCGGGCAGTCGATTTCAGGCAGGCGCAGGCACGCTACCAGCGGTCGTGGCAGGGGCCGCGGCAGCGGGCGGGGCGGGGGCCGGCTCAAGCCTGATCGTGAGCACGTAGGACACCACCACGGCGACAATCACCAGCGGCATGGTCGTAATGCCGTCGTTGCCCAGGATGAGCACTGTGAGCAACACCGATGTCATGGGCAGCTTGAGCATGCCGGCGGCCATCGCTCCGATACCGATCGCCACTCCGGGCACCAGCGGCAGCCCCGGCAGATGCGACATGGCAATTCCGCCGGCCGCACCGAGGAACATTGCCGGGAAGATCGGACCACCACGAAACCCGGCCAGTGCCCCCGAATAAGCAAAACCCTTACATGCGACCAGTAGCACGAGCGCGCCGACCGAGTAGCTCCCGGCGTTTTGGATGAGCGGGCCGAGCGCCGTCTGGCCCGAGAAAAGGACCTCGGAGGTGGTCTTGCCGGTGGCTTCCGCGTAGCCGATCGCCAGGCCCGCAATCGCGAGGCCGACGAGCGGCGTCAGCATCACCAAGCGCTGTTCGATGTAAGGCCGGATGCCCAGCGCGACCCGCCGGATGACCCAGCAGACGAGCGCGGCGGCGACGCCGGCCACGAGGGCCCAGCCGAACTCGGGAATGTTGGGGCGAGGAAAGGGGGGCAGGTCTGGCACGGTCAGGGAAAAGGTGCCGTATCCGGTCAACGAGGCCAGCCCGATGAAAATCAACGACCCGATGCCAGCACCCAAGAGCCCGGGCACCAGCACGAGGGTCGCTGTCGCCCCGCCGAGTCCGGAGGCCTCCATGAGCAGAAAGGCACCGGCCAGCGGCGACCCCAGGAGGGTACTGATCGCGGCGAAGCTGCCCACGGCGGCGATAACGGCCGCCACCTGCTGAGGCGTATCTCGTTTGGCGAGACTGACCGACCAGACGGCCAGTCCGCCACCGAGTGCGATCAGCGGACCTTCCGGGCCGATCACCGCGCCGAGCCCCAGGCTGAAGAACGCCGCCAGCGCGACGCCGGGCAGGTCCGCAGAAAGCGGAAACCCACCCGCATGGAATCCGTCGGCGGGCGAATGGCCACCCTTGCCAGGAAGGTAGGCGATGACCGCACCGACCACGACCCCAGCGATCCCGAGCGGAATGATCGGCCACCAAATGGGCTCGGCGTGAAATCCGAGCTCTTTCGGGAGGTTGGTGAAAACCCACGTCTGCGTAACGGCAATGAGCTTCAGGAACCAGTACGCAGCAGCTGAGATCGGAACGCCCAGGAGCGTGGCGAGCACCAGCAGGACGATGAACTTGCGACTCCTGAGCGTCGCGATCGGATCAAGCGCGGGCGTGGTCACGGCTGACTCCGATCCTTACTCCCGGCATTGATTAAAGATGGCTGAAGCCAGAGGCTTCTTTCGCTGTCATCGACACCGTAACCGGGTGGTTGGTGAAGTGGGCGACCGCATTGCGCAGGTCGTCCAACAAGATCGAAGCCAGGTCGCGACTCACGCCTTGCCGGACCAGGATTCGCTGCACCGCTACGTCGGCGACTTCTCCCGTGAGCGGATAAGCCGGCACCTGCCATCCCTTGATTCGCAGCCGATCCGCGAGGTCATACAGCGTGTATCCGGGATCCTCGCCGTCGATGAGCTTCCAGGCCACTGAGGGAATCCCGGTAAGCGGGTCGCTGTCGCAGATGATCTCGAACGGACCCAGCTTGACGATCTCCTCCGCGAGGAACTGCCCGGTCTCGTAGGAGGCCATGTGGATTCGGCGGTAGCCCTCGCGTCCCAACCGGATGAAGTCGTAGTACTGCGCGGCGATTTGACCGGCCGGCCGGGAGAAATTGATCTGGAAGACCTGCATGTCGCCACCGAGGTAGGAGACGTGGAACACCAGGTCGTCGGGCAAATCCCCCGCATCGCGCCAGAGCACCCAGCCGACGCCGAGAGGGGCCAGCCCGAATTTGTGGCCGGACGTGCTGATCGACTTCACGCGCGGGAGCCGGAAGTCCCATTCGATGGAGGGTGCGCAGAACGGAGCGAGGAATGCGCCGCTGGCGCCGTCGACATGGATGTCGATGTCCAGCCCGGTCTCGGCCTGGAGGGCGTCCAGCGCGTCGGACAGCGGCCGCACCATCTCGTAGGAGCCGGTGTAGGTGACCCCGAAGGTCGGCACCACCATGATCGTATTTTCGTCGACCCGGGCCAGCATGTCGTCGACGTCCATGGCGTAATGGCCCTTGGACATCGGCACCTCACGCATCTCGATGTCCCAGTACTTGGCGAATTTGTGCCACACGACCTGCACCGGCCCGCACACCATGTTCGGCTTGTCTGCCGGCTTTCCGGCGGCCTTCCGCTTGGCCCTCCAGCGCCACTTCGCCGCCATGCCGCCCAGCATGCAGGCCTCGGACGAGCCGATGGTTGAAGCTCCGACCGTGTTCACGGAGTTCGGCGCGTTCCAGAGGTCGGCGAGCATGTGCACGCAGCGCCGTTCAAGCTCCGCCGTCTGCGGATACTCGTCCTTGTCGATCATGTTCTTGTCCATGGCCAGGTCCATCAGTTTGTGGACCGCAGGCTCCTCCCACGTCTGACAGAACGTGGCCAGATTCTGCCGCGAGTTGCCGTCCAGCAGCAGCTCATCGGCGACGAGCGCGAAGGCGTCGTCCGGGCGGCACTCGGGGTCGGGGAAGCGGTATTTGGGCGCCGCCTTGGACAGGTCTCCCCCGGCATAGACGGAATCCTCGAGGGAGGAACGAACGGACTCACGATCATGCAGCGGCATCGTGCGCAAACCTCCGGCTTCGCCGGCGCGGAAGCCGGACGTAGACGAACGTAACGACTGTCGGCACTGGTGCGCATCGTCCGCCGCGAGTGAACATCCGTGAGAGGTCCCACTTCGCTGCGTTATGGACGAAATTTCGTCCATACCCGAGGCAACGGTCTAAGGACCGCCTGCGCTCATCCTCACAGGATGATGCCGCGGCCGTTAATCACGTGGAAATTCATTCCACCAATCGGCTAGTGGAAGGAAGTCAGCGCTATGAAAGGCGACGGCTGGCGGTTCTTTGCGGGAACGGTGCTCGGGCTCGCAGGCATCATGCGCTTCTTTGACGCCATCTGGGCTTTCAGCTACCACGGAGCTCTGCCGACCAATTTCGAGGGAGCATTGTTCGGCCACAGCCTCAAGACGTACGGCTGGGTCTACCTCATCGTGGCCATCATCCTGATCGGCGCTTCGTTCGGCGTCATCACGGGCGGACAGTTCAGCCGGTGGATCGGCATCATCGCCGGTTCCCTACTGGCGATCAGCGCGATCTGGTGGATGCCGTTCTACCCGGTCTGGTCACTGATCTACATCGCGATCGGCATCCTCGTCGTCTACGGCCTGGTGGCGTACGGCGGCCGCGACGCGATCGACAGGACAGCAGCTGCCTGACGACCCACCTCGGACAGCGCCTCCCGGTGCATGAACACCGCGAGCGCGATGAGCGGAACGTGGATCGCCGGCAGGTTGCGGGCAAACCAGTCCGGCAAATAGATATCGGTGACCGAGCCGTGCTCGGAACCGATTGCTTCGGCGAGATCCGTGAGCGGGCAGCGGAATCCGTTGCCTGCAAAGACCACGCTTTCGGTGATGACGACGCCGGCGGCGATCGCCACCCCGCGGTCGCTGCGCCGACGAAACCCGCTGTACAGCACGTACCCGACGCAGGACTCGATCGACAGCCACGCCAACGTGTGCACAAGTTTCACGGCCGCCAGAGCAGGAGTCGTGGCCACCTTTCAAGGCTGTTCGGCAACGGGGCGGTGAACAGAGGCGAAAGTCCCTTTTTGCCTTCATCCCTACGGGGTGACGTGGGGTCATCGGGGCTCTGGGAACCTGACATATGCCTCATCAACGAGGCTGTGAGCGCACATAACGAGAAGCGGGGTGGCGTTGTGCCGGAGGCCGAGGAACTTCGACTGCGCGAGGCGGACGAGCAGGGAGTGCCATGGCGCCGGTGGGGGCCCTATCTGAGCGAGCGGCAGTGGGGCACGGTGCGCGAGGACGCCACGCGTGGACCGGACTCCTGGTCGGCCTTCACTCATGACCAGGCGCGCTCCCGTGCCTATCGCTGGGGCGAAGACGGGCTGGCCGGCCTCTGCGACGACAAGCAGCAGCTGTGCCTGTCGCTGGCACTGTGGAACGGCGTCGACCCGATGCTCAAGGAGCGGATGTTCGGGCTGACGAACAGCGAGGGCAATCACGGCGAGGACGTGAAGGAGTGCTACTTCTACCTCGACGCCACGCCCACGTCGTCGTATCTGAAGATGCTCTACAAGTACCCGCTTCAGGAGTACCCCTACGCCGACTTGAAGGCGACCAATGCGGCCAGGGGCAAGCTGGACCCGGAGTACGAACTGCTCGACACCGGCATATTTCACGGCGATCGCTACGTCGATGTGCTGGTGGAGTACGCCAAGGCCGGCCCCGAAGACGTGCTGATGCAGGTGACCGTCACCAACCGCGGACCCGACGAAGCCCGGGTACGGGTGCTGCCGACACTGTGGTTTCGCCACACCTGGTCGTGGGCGGGAGGCACCGAGGAGCCGGCACTACAGGCGTCGACAAGCGGCGAGCCGGCCACCGTGACGGTGGAGCACGCCGAGCTTGGGCGGCGCTGGTGCTACTCCGCAGGCGGCCCGACGGTGCTCGTCACCGACAACGAGACGAATGACGAGCGCGTCTTCGGCGTCCCGAATAGCACTCCTTACGTCAAGGACGGCATCGATCGCTATGTCGTTCATGGCGAGACGGGCGCCGTCAATCCGAGCGGGGCCGGCACTAAGGCTGCGTTCGATCACGACCTGACCATCCCGGCGGGAGGCAGCGCGACGGTGCGGCTGCGGCTGTCGAACGTCGCCCCTGCCTCCACCATCGACCCGTTCGCCGACTTCGACGCCGTGCTCCAGGCCCGCCGCAGTGAGGCCGACGAGTTCTACGACGGTGTGCTGGCGGGCGTGCAGGACGGCGAAGAGCGAAAGATGATGCGGCAGGCGCTGGCCGGC
This sequence comes from uncultured Actinomycetota bacterium, assembly GCA_963839015.1. Taxonomy (GTDB): domain Bacteria; phylum Actinomycetota; class Actinomycetes; order Frankiales; family Frankiaceae; genus DATAZK01. The sequence goes on from CAWITL010000010.1 coordinate 1,233,067, forward strand.
ATGCTCTGGTCCAAGCAGTACTACGCCCTCGATGTCGAACGTTGGCTGCACGAACACGGGGCCGATCCACTGGGGGTAAACCCGGACCTGCGTAACCACGACTGGCGACACTTCATTGCCGCCGACGTGATCAGCATGCCGGACAAGTGGGAGTACCCCTGGTTCGCCGCATGGGACCTGGCTTTCCACGCCGTGGCGCTAGCTCCTGTCGATATCGCCTTCGCCAAAAGCCAGCTCGAACTGCTTCTCAAGCGGCGCTACATGCACCCGAACGGACAGCTGGCCGCCTACGAATGGAATTTCAGCGACGTCAACCCTCCGGTGCACGCGTGGGCGACATGGTTCGTCTACGAGCTCGAAAAGGCGCGCACCGGACGGGGAGATCGTGACTTTCTCGCCGGCTCCTTCCACAAGCTCATGAAGAACTTCACCTGGTGGCTCAACCGCAAGGACGCCGACGGCCGCAACATCTTCCAGGGCGGCTTTTTGGGGCTCGACAACATCGGTGTCTTTGACCGGAGCGCCCCGCTTCCTGGCGGCGGCCAGCTGGACCAGGCCGACGGCACCGCGTGGATGGCCTTGTACTGCCAGAACATGCTGCAGATCGCGACTGAACTCGCCGCCGACGACCCCATCTACATCGAACAGGCGCAGGGCCTGCTGGAAAACTTCCTGTGGATCGCCGCGGCGACCAACCACATCGGCCCGGACGGCGTGGAGTTGTGGGACGACGAGGACGGCTTCTTCTACGACATCCTGCGCCGTCCGGATGGCAGTGCCATCTCCCTGAAGGTTCGTTCCGTGGTTGGACTGATGCCGCTGGCTGCTGCGACGGTGATCGGCGGCGACGTGCGCGCCCGCCTGCCAGGCATGGTCTCGGGCGCCTTTGAATTCCTGCAAGCACATCCCGCGGTAGCAGCAGCCCTGCCGGGTGGTGGACGTCAAGCCGCGAACAGCGGCGGATCCGTCCTGTTCGCGCTCTTCGACGAAGTGCGGCTGCGGCGCATCCTTGGCCCCATGCTGGATGAGGCGGAGTTCTTGTCACCGCACGGCATCCGGGCGGTGTCGAAGATCCACCTCGAGCACCCGTTCATCTTCCACGCCGATGGCCAGGAGTACGGCGTCGGCTACCTGCCGGCGGAGTCCGACACCGGCATGTTCGGCGGCAACTCGAACTGGCGCGGGCCGGTCTGGCTGCCGATCAACGCCATGCTGATCCGTGCTCTGCTCAACCTTTACGTCTTCTTCGGTGACGACTTCACGGTGGAATGCCCCACGGGCAGCGGTCAGCTCCTGACGCTGTACGAGGTCGCCGCCGACCTCAGCCACCGGATCACCTCGACGTTCGTCCTCGGGCCCGACGGACATCGCCCGGTGCACGGCGGCCAAGAGGTGTATCGCGATGATCCGCACTGGCGCGACCTGGCGCTGTTCTACGAGTACATCCACGGCGACAACGGCGCCGGGATCGGCGCCAGCCATCAGACCGGCTGGACGGGGCTGGTCGGGGTACTGCCGCTCATCTTCGCGCGGAGCAACCCGGAGCAGTTGCGCGCCGGCGGCATGTTCGCCGGCCAGCAGCTAAGGCCCGCCCCTGCGCCCGCGTCAAGCACGGCGCCTGCAGCGGCTGCCCGTAAAGGCGCAGGGTGACGACAGGCTGGCCGGACACCCCGGTGATCTACGAGGTGAATACCGCCGTCTGGCTGGACGAACTGTCCCGTGCCGCGGGTCGGCCGCTCACCCTCGCCGAGGTCCCAACGCCCGCTTGGGATGCGATCTGTCCGAGCGGCACCGACGCGGTATGGCTGATGGGCGTGTGGGAACGTAGCCCGGCAGGCCTTGAGGTTGCGCGCGATAACGCGGAGCTGATGACGTCGTTTCGAGGGGCGCTGCCGGATCTGCAGGACCGGGACGTGATCGGCTCCCCCTACTGCGTGCGCCGCTACGTCGCCGACGCAGCCTTCGGCGGACCGGCGGGATTGGCCGCTGCCCGGCGTGCGCTGGCCTCGCGCGGGCGACGGCTCGTGCTCGATTACGTGCCCAATCACGTGGCCCCTGACCACCCTTGGGTCAACGAGCACCCCGAACGGTTCGTCCGCGGCTCCGCCGAAGATGCCGCCAATGACCCGGCGTCATGGATGCGCGTTGGCGAGTCGGTTATCGCCCGCGGCCGCGACCCCTACTTCCCGGCTTGGCCTGATGTTCTTCAGCTCGATGCCTTCTCCCCCGAGCTGCGTGCCGCTACCGTCTCGACGCTGGCAGAGATCTCCGACCAATGCGACGGCATCCGTTGCGATATGGCGATGCTGCTGACCAACGACGTATTCGCCAGGACCTGGGCAGGGCGTACCGGCGCGCCGCCGGATGCGGATTTCTGGCCGAGCGTCATCGGGGCGCTGCACGCGCAGCACCCGGAGATCGTGCTCATCGCGGAGGCCTACTGGGACCTGGAGTGGGCGCTGCAGCAGCAGGGCTTCGACTTCTGCTACGACAAGCGGCTCTACGACCGGCTGCTGGCGCTACCCGACGGTGGCGTAGCGCAAGTCCGCGACCACCTGCGCGCTGAGCTCGATTACCAGCGACGCCTCATCCGGTTCCTGGAAAACCACGACGAGCCGAGGATCGCCTCTCGCGTCGACTCCGATCGCGAGAAGGCGATGGCCGTCACGATCGCCACGCTGCCCGGCGCCACCCTGTGGCACGAGGGCCAATTCGAAGGACGCGTGGTACGTCCCCCGGTGTTCTTGCGCCGCCGCCCCGACGAGCCTGCCGACGCCGCTCTCGTCTCTTGGTACGCCCGGCTCGTCGCCGCCGTGTCCGAGGGACCACCCCGAACCGGGAGCTGGACGCTGCTCGACGTCAGCGGCTGGCCGGACAATCGCAGCTGCGAATCGCTCGTGGCCTGGACGTGGTCCGGACCCGACGGTGACGCGGCGCACCTCGTAGTGGTGAACCTGTCAGCCGGTGCTGCGCAAGGCCGGGTAAGGCTGCCGTGGCCCGGGGCCGCCGGCCGGCAGGTTCGGCTGACAGACGTGCTGACCGACGCCGCCATCGACCGCGACGGTGACGAGCTCAACGGCCCCGGCCTCTACGTGGCGCTGGACCCCTGGCAGTGCCACGTGCTGGCGGCCGAGTAGCCGTACCTACTTCCATCTGTATTGAGCTGCCAGCGTCCGGGCTAACTGCGCGGCAACGGCCACTTCCGGCGTACCAGCCAGCTGCTGAACCGTCCCACGGCGGATCCGAAGATGGCACCCACAATGACGTCGCCCGGATAGTGCACGCCGGTATGCACCCGGGAGTAGCCGACGGCGGTGGCCAGCAGATGCAGCGGCGTCGACACCGCGGGAACGTCCGTGCTCGCGGCGGTCGCAAAAGCAAAGGCCGAAACGGTATGGCCGGAAGGAAATGACGAGGATGACGGCATGACGACCTGCCGGCCGGACACCGCGTCTACGGCACGTTCCGGACGCGGCCGGACGGCCAGCTGTTTGAGGAGCAGATTCGCCGACGCGGACCCGATGCCGATGGCTGTGAGGCCTTCCAGCGCGGCTCGTCGTCCGAGCGACCCTCCGGCGATGGCAAGTGCCGCCGCCACCCCTGCCCAGAGCTGGGAGTAGTTCGCGGCGTTGGACAGCCGGCGCAGCGGTGCGTCGAGGGTCGGCGTGGGCGTTGCTGCCACAGCGAGGTACACCGCGTCGTCGAGCTGGCCGAGCTCACTCAGGGCCGACGCCACGGACTCAGGAAGCCCGCGCATCGGGCGGCGACCGCTCATCGGGCCGCACCCCTGGTGAAGGCCAGCTGCCGCAGCCGTGTCCAGTCCATCTCCGGACGCGGCTGGCGGACGCCCGGCCGATCACGTGGCACCCGTACCCGCAGCGCCTGTTCACGGATCGTGCAGCGGACCGGGGTTGCGAGCTCCAGCGCCTCGCCGTCGACACCCGCCGGAATCTGCGGCTGGTCTGCGTCGACGACCACTTCTGTGGTGGTGAACCGCTCCAGGCCGCGCTCGTTGGTATGGCGCAGGAGACCGACCGCCTGCCGGGCGCTGTCGACCGACACGGCCGCCACGCCCAGCTGGCCGCCGTCCAATCGCGCTCGCCGGCCCAGCCCGGCCAGGTCCGTCGTGCCGTAAGGATTGTTGCTCACGAGCACCGCCTGTGGGCCCTCCAACGATGTGGCGCCTGCTTGGAGCCGCAATTGCGCGCCCCGCCGGCCGGTCAGCAGGTCGGGCAGCATCTTCAGGGTCGTTTTTGTCTTTTCATCACGGTATTCGGGGCTTTGGACCACTTCGGCGTAAGCACCGAAAGAGACGTTGTTGACGAAGGTTCGGCCGTTCGCTTCGCCCAGATCGACTCGAAGCTCTACCCCGTCGGCCAGCGCGTCGAGGCCCTTGTCCGGGTGCTCACGATCGAGGCCGAGGTCGAGCGCGAAGTGATTGCGCGTACCGGCGCTGATGACCAGAAACGGCAGCCCATGCTCGGCGGCGATCGCTGCCACGAGTGCCTGGGTCCCGTCGCCGCCGGCCACTCCCAGCAAGTCCGCGCCGCGACTCACAGCGTCGCGAGCCAGCGCGCTGACATCGACGGTGCCCGGGCCCTCCAGCAGCGCTACCTCAGCCCCCAGCGCCTCGGCACGCTCCTTCAGACCGAACTTCGTGACCTTGCCGCCACCCGAGTGTGGGTTCATGATCAGGAACGGCCGGGCCGGGGGCGCCGCCGCGTAGGTGCGCATTCCGATATCCCGACGGCTCGGGACGAGCGCGGCAGCGCCTGCCGCGACGCAGAGTGCCGCCAGCACGATCGACGCCAGCACAACCCACAACAGTCCACGACTGATCAGCAAGATCAGGACCAGCACAGGTGCGACCACGGCGATCGCCAGGAACAGCCAGCGCAGCACTCCGGCAGTGATGACGAACCAGTAGAGCGCGGCGATCATCACCACGACACCTGCCACGCTGAGGACGACCACCGCGAGGCTCTTCGCACCGGCGAATCCCACGGGGACGGCGACAGCCGCTATCGCCAGGATGAACGACGCCCTAGCCAACCATGCCTTCGTGGGTCTGCCCTCCAGTCGCTGCGGCAGCGTGCACCCGCAAGATCAAGAGGGTCAAGACTAGTCGCAGCTAGAGCCCGATCGCTGCAAGCTGGGCCCTCACGCCACGCCGCGGCGGGCGGTCCAGGTGGCGCGCAGCGTCGAAGCGTCAGCCGGGTGGTGGGAGTACTCGTCAGTGACGCTCGTGACGACGTAGCCGGCGTCCACGAGCGCATCAAGAACCTCGGACGCGCGGTGAAAGTACTGGCGGTGCCGCTCGGCGAACAGGCTTGCCTCGCCACCGCTGCCGTCGATGCTGGAGACCTCGATGCGGGTGTCGCACGTTCGCGCCGCCGGATCCACCACACTGTTGATCGCGAAGCTCTGCCCGGCGGCGGCGCCCGTGACTACCGGGTTAGCCAGCGTGAATGTCAGCATGGCGTCGGTATGCAGGTCGAAGACAAGCCAGCCGCCTGGTCGAAGGCGGGTCGCCACCTCGCCCAAACTTGCGCGCAGCTCATCGGTCGTCAGGTAGTTCAATGCGTCGAAAGTGGAGATCGCCGCATCAAAGATGCCGTCCACGTCGAGGTTAGGCAGGGTTCGTTCATGCAGCACCGCAGCGGGACCAAGGAGCTGTCGAGCGCGCACAAGCATGTCGGGTGAGGCATCAACCCCTACGACCTCGTAGCCACGGTCCGTCAGCGCTTTGGCCATCAGGCCAGTCCCGCACCCGACATCGAGCACCGTCCGGACCTTGAGCGGGTCATGCGCCCAGAGTCCGTCCAGATAGGCGGCCCACTCGTCGTAGCAGGGGTCGACGACGATCTCGTCATAGACCGCTGCCAGCCGGGCGTACGGCTGCTCCTCGTCCACCCTCACTGCGGAGGGTGCCGGCTTCAGATTCCCAGTGCCTTGGCCTTGGCCGCGGCGAACTCCTCGTCCGAGATGACGCCCTGGCCGTGCAGCTCAGCCAGCTTCGTCAGCTTGGTGGAAAGGTCGTCCTCGGCAGGAGCAGCCACGGGCGCGGGCTCGGCGTACTGCGGCTCGGCGGGGGCCGCCTCCGGCTGCTGCTGGTCGTACTTGCTGGCCTGCCGGCGCGCGACGCGTCCGGATACTGCGGTGGCTGTGCCGGCGACGACGGCGGTGCGCGCGGCCATGCGAAGGAGTCCCATATTCGTACCTCTCGGTGGAGTGAGCGGGGGTGGCTAGGCGCTGAGCGCGACTACGGCTTCGACGACGTCAACGGGGATGCGGATCTGGTCGATCAGCACGGCGTCGGCCGCCTCGAGGGCACTCACGACCTTGACTGCCCAAAGATTTTCGATGGCGATCAGCAACGCTGAGCTGTTGAGCGGCAGGTCGTCGCTGACCTCGTCGGCGTCGTCCGAACCGAGCGCACCCGGCTGCTGGACGGTGATCTCCGCGAACGCGGCGCTGCTGTCGGCGTCGAGATCCGCCACCTGCAGAGTCGTCACGATGCCGTCAAGATCCTTGCTGACAAACAGCGCGTCGATCACACGGATCGTGCCGTTGTCGACCTGCTCCAAGATTGCTGGGACGATCTGCCCGGTGAAATTGTTCCCCGGGAAACCGATGATGTATACGTCGACAGGCCCAACGGCCACGGTGCCTCCTTGTTGAGTCCTCATGCGAAGCGGCGGCGCTGACGCAGCGTCCGACCAGCAGAGCAGACGTTACCGCTGCGGACGATCATCGTCACCCTCGGGTCACAACGAAGTGAGCCACCCGGTGACGAAGTGGTTGAACTCTTCGGGCCGCTCCTGGTGAAGCCAGTGGCCCGATCCCACCCAGGAGATCGACTTCGAGCGTGGATCGGTGAAGAGCGTTGCTTCGTAGGCAGCCCGATCCGGGTCGGTGTACACCGCCAGCACCGGTGCCTGGCGGCGGCTCAGGTATGGCGCAGAGGTGTCACGAAATCCGAGGGACTCGGGTCCCACGAACAAGCCGGCCAGTGTCTGCCGCAGTACGTGACGGGGCACGCCGGCAATCCGCCGCATGTGCCACGTTTTGAGGGCTGCGGGCGAAGCCGGCGAGTAGCTACCTGACAGGAAGGTCTGCGCGCCCTCCACAGGATCACCGGTCTCCAAGAGGTTGACCATCCCCTCGACCATCGGCCGGAATTCCTCCGGCAGCAGATAGCCAGGGTCGACGCTGACCACGGCCCGCACCAGGGCCGGGTACTCGACGGCCAGCGTGCTCACGATGGCACCGCCCAGGGAGTGGCCGATGGCGACGACCGGACCGGTGTTCAACTGCTCGAGGAGCCCGGCGATGTCAGCGGCGAACTGGCCCGGCTCGTAGCCCTTGTCAGGCGCGCTCGAGCGACCATGGCCGCGGATGTCGACGGCGATGACCCGGTGGTCGCCGACGAAGTGCGGGATCTGCCAGCTCCAGTCATGGCTGTCGCACGAGAAGCCGTGAACAAAAAGGATCGGCGGGTCGCCAGCGCCCTCGTCGGTGAAGAACAGCTGGACATCGCCAACGTCCGCGAATGCCATGTCGATTTCCTCCAGCGTGGGTCGGCGGGCCGCTCGAGCCCCGCTACGAATGCACTGCGAACCATAAAGGCCGCCCACTACAGGGGTGAGCTCAGGGACTCCAGACCGTCTGTCTCGCCGGGTTCGGGACGGCGCTTGGGTCGCCGGCTGTCCGACGACCGGGTGCGGACCATGAGCACGATGACCACCAACGAGGCGGCGACGAAGGCGGTCGAGCCGGTGAGCGCGGCCGACGTGCCGTGCGCCAGCTCCAGCTGCGCTTGGCGGGCCGGGCTGGTGCCGGGCGGATGGTGGGCGGCGGTATAGCTGCTGGCCGCTCCGAACAGCGTGACCATCACGGCCACCCCCAGCGATCCACCGACCTGCTGAGCGACGTTCACAAGTCCGGACGCCGCGCCCTCCTGGCTGGGCACGACCCCGGCCACTGAGACACCCGTCAGGCGAATGAAGCAGATGCCGATGCCGATGCCGAGCAGCACCATCGGCAGCACGAGGTTGGGGAAGAACTGCGTCGCGGCGGACAGCCGGCTCAGCCAGGCCATCCCGATCAGACCGATGACCGCTCCCCCAGTGATCAAGGTGCCGCTGCTGAACCGCGAAGGAATTCGCGGCGACACGTAAGCCATCGAAAACATCACCAGGGTCAGCGGCAAGAAGGCATACCCGACGTCCAGGGGGGTGTAGTTGCGCACGCCCTCCAGGTATTGGCTGATGAAAAAGAAGAACGAGAACATGCCGCCGACCATGAGCAGGCGGGAGAGGTAAGAGCCGGCCCGTTGCCGGTCGGCGAACAGGCCGAGCGGTGTGATCGGCTGCTCGGCGCGCAGCTCGGTGACCACGAACGCCGCCAAGAGTGAGGCCCCGAGGAGAAACGAGATGATCGTCCCGGGATCGGTCCAGCCATCGGAAGCAGCCCGCACGAAACCGTAGACGACGGCCGTCATTCCCAGCGTCGAGGTGGCCGCGCCGGTCAGGTCGAAGCGGCCGGGATGTCGTTCAGTGTCAGGCAGATAGCGCGGGGCGAGCACCACGATGGCGATGCCGATCGGCACATTGATGAACAACCCCCACCGCCACGACAGCGTGGTCGTCAGCAGGCCGCCGAGAACCAGGCCAACACTGCTTCCGCCGCTGCTGACCGAGCTGTAAAGCGCGATCGCGCGAGCCCGCGCGTGAGCTTCCTTGAAGGTGGTGAGCAGCAACGCGAGGGTCGAGGGGGCAGCGACGGCTGCTGCGACTCCCTGCAGGGTTCTGCCGACCAGCAGCCAGGCAGCGGTCGGCGCCAGACCGGCCAGCAGCGAGGCGGCGGTGAAGACAGCGATCCCTGCGGTGAAGACCCGGCGGCGGCCAAAGATGTCGCCCATTCGCGCCCCGAGCAGCAGCAGCCCACCGAATGCCAGCGTGTACGCGTTCTGCACCCAGGAAAGCCCGGTCGGCGAGAAATGCAGCGACTCCCGGATTTTCGGCAGCGCCGTGACGACGACGGAAGTGTCCAACGTGAACATCAGCTGGCAGGCCAGAATCATGACCAACACCAGAGTCGGAGACGACAACCTGCTCCCGGCGCGTCTGCCGGTCGTTGGCGCGACCGGGGACGACATCATCGCCGCAGCCAACCCCTGTCCACGAACCGATTTGCTTGTCGGCTATGAACCTTAGCTTCGGAGGCGCAGCCGTTAGACCGCGGAGTTACCCCTGCCCTCCCGGTACGGCGACGATCTTGACGACGTACACGGATGACGCGGGGGCTGGTGGCGTTTCAACGACGATGCGCAGCTTCCCACCCAGTCTTGGATCGGCGAGGGTGGGAAGGTCGCCGATAAGACCGCTCGCATGCCCGCCGGCGACGTAGACCCGCGGCCCGGTGTTCAGCACCGCGAGACAGTTCCAATCCTGCGTAAGGACACCGTTGTCGTACCGCCGGTTGCACGACTCGCGAAAAAGTGTCCCCGGCACCGCATGGTTGCCCGAATCGACCAACGACCCCGTCAGCGTCTGGTACACCACCACGGTGTCGGTGCTGACCGTGACCTGCTTCGCCGACGACTGAGTCACGACCGAACGCCAGACATGTGGACCAGTCACGTTGTCGCCGCACCCGATCATGGTGGCGGCGAGAGCGAGCCCACTTGCGGCGACGGATACCCGTCCTGCATGCGCGATCATCGTCGGATGCTAGGCCTGGTCGCCGAGCTTGAAGACGCGCATCGCGTTATCCCGCAGGAATTTCGGGATGACCTCATCCTTCAGCGGCACATTTTGCATCTCTTGGTGGATACGCCGCAGGCTCAGCCCCATCGGGTAATAGCCGGCATACATCACCTTGTCGGCACCGCGGGTGTTCGCGTAATCGATGATGGCCTTGGGGTAATGCTTCGGGGCGAAGGCCGAAGGCATGTAGTACAGCCCCGGCCATTTGAGCATCAGCTTCACCGCCAGCTCCTGCCACGGCTCGGCGCCGTGACGCATCACGATCCGCAGCTCGGGGAAGTCGTAGCAGACGTCGTCGAAGAGCTCGACTTTCTGGCAGGCAGCAGGCAGCCGGGGCCCCGGGATGCCGGCGTTGACGACCGCCGGAATGTCGAGATCTACACAGGTTTGATAGATCGGGTAGTAGCGAGCGTCATTGACCGGCACCTGCGGATTGCAGCCGGCCGGGAACGACGTCACGGCCTTGATGTCGTGCTCGTCCTTGGCCTGGCGAATAGCCCGCACGGCTCCCGTGATGTCGTTGGGGTCGATGCTCAGGCTGGCGACGAACCGGTCGGGATGCTCCTTCAGCGCCCGCTGAGCGACCTCGCCCGTGGGGCTGCCGATCATGCCGATGGCCACCCCGCACAAGTCCATCTCCTGCAACGCGGTCTCGATCGGGTCCGCGCCTTCGGGCAAGTGGTTGGGCACCTCCTTGAACATGTATTCGGCAGGAAACTCCATATTCGCGCTGTCGGCGTCTTTGGTCATCGCCCGCAGATTGGCGTAGTGCGACCTCGCGTCTGCGCTCGGAAAGCCGATCATCAGATCGACGGCACCGACCCCGTTACGCACGACGGCCACCCACGGGGAGCCTGTCACGACAGCTGAGCGCCATGCGCCCTCCTTCGGTTGTGCCCTTGACCATACGATCGCCCACCATGGACCGGATCTTCTACTCCAGCAGCGTGCATGACGAGCGTGAGATCGAAGCGGTCGTCGAGGTGCTCCGCTCCGGACCGCAGGGTTTGTGGCCTGGCCGGCGGGTCGCGGCCATGGAACGCCAAGTGGCGGCGCTGTTCGGCAAGCAGGCCGGAGTGATGGTCAACTCCGGCTCGTCGGCGCTTTATCTGGCGATCGAGCTGCTGGGGCTGACACCCGGCACCGAGATCGTCACTTGCGGGCTGACTTTCTCGACTGACATCGCGCCCATCGTTCGGGCGGGGCTGGTGCCGGCCTTCGTTGACTGCGAGGTCGACACGTTCTGCGTGGACGCCAGTCGCATCGAGGAGATGATCACCCCGCGCACCGGCGCGCTGCTCATTCCCAACCTGATCGGCAACACCCCGGATTGGGACGTGATCCGGTCCATCGCGGACCGGCACGGACTGCCCACGATCGAGGATTCCTGCGACACCCTCGGACCACGCCTGCGTGGCCGGCCCACGGGCGAACGGTCCACCATGACCGTGACCAGCTTCGCCAACTCCCACATCCTGACGTGCGGCGGCAACGGCGGCATGCTCCTGCTCGATGACGTCCAGGCCCGCGACCGCGCACTCATGCTCCGGCGCTGGGGCCGCCGATCCGAGGTCCAGTTCTTCGGCACGAAGAAAGGCGAACGCAATTTCTGGGAGGACGTAGACGGGATCCGCTATGACAGCCAGTTCATCTTCGACGAGCTGGCCTGGAATTTCGAGCCATCAGAGATGGGGGCGGCCTTCGGCCTTGAACAGTTGAAGAAGCTCGCCGGAAACCTCGCCCGCCGGCGCCGGACATTCGAGCGATATACCGAATTCTTCTCCGCGCATCAAGACCGGTTCGCCATCCCCCGCCAGAGCGCCGAACTGGAGACGGCGTGGCTTGGCTACCCGCTCGTCATCGCCGAGGAGGCCGGCTTCGAACGGCCCGACCTCCAGGTCTTTCTCGACGCCCGCGGGATCGACACTCGCACCATCTGGACCGGCAACGTGGCACGCCAACCCATGCTGCGCGGCCGCTCCGTCGTCCTGCCTGGCGATGGGCTGCCAAACGCCGACACCATCATGGAACGCGGCGTCCTGTTGCCACTGAGTCATGCCATCGACGACGCCACGCTGGACTTCGTGCTCGCGACCGCGGCTGAATTCCTCAAGCAAGGTATTCGGCGTAGCGGTCGCGATACGCGCTGAACCGCTCGTTCAGAGCCTCCCGGTCAAGTCCGAGGTCTTGCCATTCATACTCATGCTTGCCGAAGCGATTCTGGACGGCGACGCCCACATGCGCGCGCATCGCAGCTTCGGCTTCTTCGGTGAGTGGCTCACCTAACTGGTCGTAGATGTGTTGCACGGTCTCGACGGGTGCGGTGGTCAGGCTTCGGTAGGAAACGTCCACGAAGCGGTCGTCGCCGTGTCGGCGCCGGAAGTCCCTCACGCCGTCGGCCATCGCGACGAGCATGTCCGCCCACACGGGGCCATACTCCGCACCGGACCTCTTGGCGGCGAAGGTGTTACCGAACGCTCGGGCCATGTCAGAGGTTGAGGCGACGCACGTCGCCGGGTCGCGATGGGTGACGATGAAGCGCGCGTCCGGATACTGCGCGGCGAGCGCCTCGATCGCGATGGCGTGCTCGGGGCTCTTGAGCTGCCACCGGCCGCGCACCCCTCCAGATTGCAGCAGCCGCAGTACTTTTTCGTGCCAGCGATACACCGGCGCGTGGTCGACGTCGCGCACCCAGCGGGTATAGGTGGGAATCGGGAAGAGCAGCGACAGGCTCAATGTCACGAAGTGCGGCGTCATCGCGACCAGGCATTCAACCGGCATGTCCGGCGGGTCGTGGTGCATCGTCAAGATGTCGGGGTTCAGCTGGTAAAGCATGCCGAACTCGTTAGCCTTCGCGGCCTCGAACCTGGGGTCCGTCGCATACGTCGCAGGCTCCGGAGGAGGCACCGGCGCCGCCGCCTCCCAGCCGAGCAAGGAGCGGTTCGCCGGGTCCCGCGCCAACAGATGACTCAGCGCGGTGGTCCCCGAACGCGACATTCCGACAATGAAGATTGGTGCCTCGACCCGCTCCTCGTCGACTTCAGGATGGCGCGCGCACCAATCCTCGACGCGGAGCCGTGTCGTCAGGGCGGCACGGATCTGGCCGGCCACCACCGCTTCGCCGATCTCGGTCAGCCGGGCTTCGTCGTGGACCGCAGCGACGAATTCCTCCAGCCCCGCTCGGAAGGTCGGGTCGCCGAAGTCCTTCAAACCGGTCTCGCTCGCCACCTGCTCGATGACGTCGTCGATGTCCATCGGGGTGCTCACCGCGACTGACCTCGATCCAGGCCCAGGGCGCTGTCCACCGCCGCGTCGCCGTAGATGCGCCGGGAGATGTCGGTGAGGTCGGCCATGGGCTGGACTGTCATCCCGCCGTCGACTCCAATCACCTGACCGGTGATCCACCCACCCGGCTGCGACAGATGCACCACGAGCGCGCCAATGTCCTCAGGCGTCCCACTGCGCTTGAGGGCGCTTCTGGCCAGCAGATCTTGAGCCAGCTCCGGCGTGAAAGAACCCTCGGTAGAACCCGTCGGCACGTAGCCCGGCAGGATCGAATTGACTCGGATTCCGTACACGCCGAGCTCCCAGGCGGCGGCGCGCACCATCATGTCCACCGCAGCTTTGGTGCTGGTGTAGGCGGACATCGAGACCTCCGGCGCAGAAGACGCCGCCGTGGAGATCGCGATCAGGGAGCCGCCGTGTTCCCGCATCGCGAGCGCGGCGTACCGGAAGGTCGACGCGGTACCGATGATGTTCAGGTCGCAGCAGAAACGCCAGGCCTTGTCATCGAGCAGAAGGAAGGGCCCGGGCACCGCCGACCCGGCGTTGGCGACGGCCACGTCGAGGCGACCGTCGGCCGCCGCGGCGATTGCCACTGCCGCTTCGACCTGATCGGCCAGGGTCACGTCGCACACCGCGACTCGCACCTGTGAGCCGGGAACCTCCTGGCGTAGCTGCTCGGCGGTCGCCTCCAGCACCTCGAGACGACGGGCGGCGAGTGTCACCACCGCACCCTGGCGAGCGAGGCACGCGGCGATCCCCCGCCCGATGCCCGTGCCGCCGCCTGTGATCAACGCGTGAGCGCCGTCCAACGTGTGAGTCGCCATGGCCCAACCTCCGTCCGTGTCAGCGCCGCTCAAAGGTGACGCCGGCGCTTTCTCTGTCCCAGGTGCTCGCGGAGGCCGCTCCTTCGCGCAGCTCACTTTTTGTTAGCCGTCCGGTCGCGCTGCGCGGCAGCTCAGAACGGAATTGGAAGTAGCGGGGAACCGCGAAGTAAGGCAGTTGATCGATCGACCAACGACAGAGTTCAAGCTCGGTGAGCGCAGCCTCGTCTCGCAGCACCGCCGTGACCATGACGTCGTCCTCGCCGGCTTCGCTGGGGACTCCGAAGACCGCCACATCAACGATGTCGGGGTGCTCGTGGAAGACCTTCTCGACCTCCCAGCTCGAGATGTTCTCACCGCGGCGCCGCATATAGTCGGCTTTGCGATCGACGAAGTAGAGATAGCCATCGCCGTCCAGTCGGCCGATGTCGCCGGTGTGAAACCAGAGGTTCCGAAACGCCGCGATGCTGGCCTGGGGACGCTTCCAGTACCCCTCGAACATCACGTGCGCCGCCTTGGGTCGCACGACGATCTCTCCGACCTCGCCGATGGGCACCTCGCGGTCCGCCTCGTCGAAGACCTTCACTGTGAAACACCTGTCGTTGACGACGCCCGCCGAACCCGCCCGGACAGGCACGCCGGGTGGCAACCAGCTGATCAGCGAGGCTTCAGTCGCCCCGTAGCCGTAGCTGAAAGTGCGGATGCCGAAACGGCTGGTAAGGAGCGCGTCGATCTCGGGGGGCATCGGTGCGGCGATGAGCAGCCGCAGCGTGGTGTTGGCTTCCGGTGCCCCGCTCGCGCTGGCCTCCGGGTGCGGCTCGGCGCGGGCGATGAAAACCGCCGGCGAGCCGAGCAGAGAGGCGATGGTGGCTCCGGTGCGGTTGATCTCAGACCAGAAGCCGGACACCGAGAAACGCTTGGACAGCGCAGCGCGCCCACCCGAATAGAGCGTGCCGAGAATGAGCTGGGTGATGGCATTGAAGTGGAAGACGGGCAACGGCGACCAGACCACGTCCTGGGCCGTACGCCCCCACCCGGTCATGCCGTCACGCGTGATCGTCAGGTGGTAATTGTGGCTGAGCGCGCACCCCTTCGAATGTCCCGTCGTCCCGCCGGTGTAGACGATGGTCGCGAGGTCGGCGGGATGCACCAGTACGTCAGGACGGCTGGCGAGGGGCGAGCGTAGCTGCGACCAGGTCTGGATGGCCGGACTGAGGTCACCGGATCCAAACGTCCACTCGGCGCCATCGCCCACGATCACCACATGACGAAGCGCTGGGAGAGACTGCGCGATTGCCGCCGGACGATCTGCCAGATCCGCCTGCACGACGAGCACGGAGGCCCCGGCGTCACTCAGGACGTGATGGAGCAGCGGGCCCTTCAGGGCGGTATTCATCGGTACCGCGATGGCCCCCAACTTCAGGATCGCAAACCAGGCGATGACGGCCTCGGCCCCGTTGTCGAGCAACGTGGCCACCGTCATCCCGTGCTCGACTCCAAGGGTTTGCAGACCGTTCGCAATCCGGTTTGTCTCGAGATCGAGCTCAGCCGCCGTGTAGTGGACTCCGCAAAGGTCGAGGAACGGACCATCAGGATCGCTGGAGAGCCGAGCGTCTAGCCAGTCCAGAACGGTGCCTTCCAGCTCCCCCTGCCAGTGCTCGCCCATGGGTGATTCCTACACGCTGGGCCTCAAGGGGTGAACGCCCCCTAGCCGGCGGCGGCGGGGGCCGGCTCGGGCTGTGGCGGCGCGTAGCTCGGCACGAAATCGCGCTGCCGCACCAGGACGAAGGCCCCGATCGACCCCACCAACGCGATCACAGCCCCGATCAACATGATGGAGTTGAGCGAGGACGAGAACCCGACCCGGTAGGCATTGAGCAGCGCGTCACGAGACGCCGATGGCAGCGCGGCGGCAGCCTGGTGCACGCCACCTCCCAGAATCGCCCCCTTGAGCGCCCCGCCTCCATGGGAGATCACGGACTGCCCGGCGGAGGTATGCGCGAGCGCGGTGAGTGTCTTGTGCTGGATCTGAGATTGGAAGATCGACCCCAGTCCGGCGATGCCCGTCGCGATGCCCACCTGCCGGAAGGTGCTATTGGTTCCCGAAGCCATACCGCTGCGCTCCGGTGGCACCACGGAGATTGCCGATGAGGCGAGCACCGGGTTGACCGTGCCGATTCCGATGCCGGCGATGATGAATCCGGGTAGCAGCACGGTCCAGGAAGACGAGGCCTTGGTATTCGACATCACCAGGCAGCCGATGGCGATCAGCAGGAGTCCCGATCCGAGCAGATACCTGGTCTGGATCCGGACGGTCAGCTTGCCGGCGATCGGGGCCACGATGAAGGCCAGCACGGTGAGGGGCAGGAACCGCACCCCGGCGGCGAGCGGGCCGTAGCCCAGGTCATCCTGGATGTACAGCGTCAGGTACAGGAACAGCGCGAAGATCGACGCTGACAGCGTCAAGGCTGCGAGCGAGACGCCGGTCATGGCGGGACGTTTGAAGAGCGTGAGATCCAGCATCGGATCGCTCTGCCGCCACTCGGCCACCAGGAAGACCGTCAGCAACACCACCGCGCCCACCAGCAGGCTCACTATCAGGGTGCTGCCCCAGCCGTCGTCGTTACCGCGGATGAGGGCGAGGATCAGCATGAAAAGGGCGGTGGAGAAGGAGACGAATCCGATCCAGTCGACTCGGCGTTTGTTCGGGTCCTTCGACTCCTGGATCTGGGTCAACGTCACGACGATGGCCAGGATGCCGATCGGCACGTTGACGAAGAAGATCCAGCGCCAGCCGATCCCACTGGTGATGGCCCCTCCGACCAGCGGACCGACGGCCACCGCCCCGCCCAGAACTGCTCCGTAGATCCCGAAGGCAGTGCCGCGCTCCTTTCCGGAGAAGGCGGCCGCGATCAACGCCAGGGAGGTGGCGAACATGATCGCCCCACCGACTCCCTGGGCAGCCCTCGAAATATTCAGCATGAGGGAGGTCGTCGAGAGTCCGCAGATCAAGGAGGCGACGGAGAAGACACCGAGACCGATGGCGAACACCTCGCGCCTACCGAACATGTCTCCGATGACACCCGCCGTGAGCAGGAACGCTGCCAGGGTCAGGGAGTAGGCGTCGACCACCCACTGGATGTCGCTGAAGCTCGAGTGCAGCGACTGCTGAATGTCGGGCAGCGCCACGTTGACCACGGTGATGTCGAGCAGCAGCATGAAGGTGGCGACGCAGACCGCTATGAGCGTCCACCACTTGCGTTCGAGTGCCGGCATTCTTAGACCTCTTCCCTTGCCGGTATGCACACAACCTCTTTGATGGACTGTGCCATGGAGCCGAACCCGCCGGCGGTCGGCGGGGCCGACGTTGACGGGACTTCGATGACGGATGTGGATCGGGTCGCGATCACCCCTGACGCCGTCCTCGATGCTGCGATGGCGATCATCGAGAGCGAAGGGGTCGAGGCGTTAAGCATGCGACGCCTGGCCGGTGACCTCGGCGTACGCACCCCTACGGTGTACTGGCACGTGGGCGGACGGCAGGACATTCTCGACAGGATCATCGAGCGGCTGACGGACGAGTTCGGCCGTCTTCGACCCCGGGGCAAGACACCCGCAGCCCGGATCTCATCTTTGTGCATGGCACTGGTCACAGAGGTCCGTCGTCGACCCCACGTCATCGCGGTGTCGCGCACGGCCGGCCGCGGAGAGGCGATTTTCGCCAGGGCTCAGGAACGGATCGCGCGCGAGGTGGAGGCGGCCGGACTGCACGGGCGGGAAGCGGCTTTCGCGCTGCGCACCATCCTTTTTCAGCTGGGGGGGTTCATCGTCGTCGACTTCGGCATCGACCATGACAGCAGCGTTCGCGGGGCGGCTCGGTGGGAGGGCGGCGATCCGGAGCTGCGCGATGAACTCAGCCACTCCATCGACATCGACGAGGTTTTTCGGTTCTGCCTGGATGCGATTCTCGCGCAGCTGTTGCCGACCGCATAAACCTCGCTAGCGCCGCCCCGGTTGAGCCAACGCCGCGTTCGACGGCCCGCTTTGATCTCCGGTCCACGTGTGACACTGTCATGGACAGCCAAGATGGGCGGCGACGTAGCCGCCGGGCGTCATCGAAGGGCCGGCACATGAGCAAGTACCTCATCGTCTCCTCCGACTGTCATGCCGGTCCGCCGGCCGATCGCTACCGCGAATACATGGATCCGGGCTATCGCGCTCGCTACGACGAATTCCTCGCCGGACTGGCGTCGACGGAGGATCTGCGAGCCGCGAACTTCAACAACGCCCAGCAGCAGTTCCGCGAGAAGTTCCTGGCCAAGACGGGCGACGGCGGAAACAAGGCGTCGTGGGACTCGGCGCTTCGCGAGCGCGAACTCGACAACGATGGCATCGCCGCCGAAGTGATATTTCCCGACGCCGATGTGTTGGGTATCGGTGGCGTGACCTCATCGCCGTTCGGCACCGGCCTTGCCGCCTCGGGTGCCGACGATCCGGAGCTGGCCATGGCCGGAGCGCGGGCGCACAATCGCTGGCTTGCCGACCTCTGCAGCGAGAGTCCCCATCGGCGCGGCGGGATTGCCACGGTGCCTGTCATTCACGACGTCGACGCCGCCGTCGCTGAGATCGTGCGGGCGCATGAATCGGGGGTGTGGGCCGGGGTGATGATCCCGAGCCAATGGGCTCCGCACGCGTCGTACAACGATCCCAAGTACGACCCGGTGTGGGCGACCTGTCAGGAGCGCGGGCTAGCCGTCACGGTGCACTCGGGCGGCTCGCCGCGCGACATTTCCATCGCCGCGGGTGCCCTGCCGATATATGCCTCGGAGGCGTGGTTCTTTGCTGCGCGTCCGCTCTGGTCGATGATCTGGGGCGGCGTCTTCGAACGATTCCCCGACTTGAAGTTCGCCGTCACCGAGGACGGCTCGTGGTGGGTGCCCGACCTGTTCAACCGTTTCGACGAGCAGTGGGAGGGATTCCACGCCACGCTGAAGTTTGGCGACGTCTACCGCCAGACGCTGCCGGAGAAGCCCAGCTTCTATTTCCGGCGCAACTGCTTCGTGGGAATAGGGCTGCAGGAGCTGGAATTCACGCGTCGCTATGAGATCGGCGTCGACCAGATGACGTGGGGCAATGACTTTCCGCACCCGGAGGGCACCTGGCCGCACACCCGTGACTGGCTGCGTATCAAGTTCCACGACTGCCCGGTTGAGGAAGCACACAAGATGCTGGGGCTGAACGCGTTGCGCTGCTACCCCAACTTCGATGCCACCAAGCTGGCGGCGATCGCCGAGCGCATCGGCCCCAGCGAGGCAGAAATCCACGATCAGCCGGTGCCGCCGAACCCGGATCTGGCGTTCGCTTAGACCGCCCGGTTCGCCGACATACCAACGATTTACCGGGCCACTACCAGGCTTACCAGGCTTACCAGGGCTTGAGCGGCTCCTGCGAGAACGCGATGGACCGCGAATCGGCCGGAACGACGTCGAGCGGCTTGTTGACTTCGGCGACTGTGGGGCCGACGCGCTGCGCCACGGGTGCGAGCACATCGAGGTCGAAGCCGTAGACCTCGACGGCATTCAATCCGACCATCTTTGCCACTTCTTCCCGGGCGATCCCGGCGAAGGTATTGCGCAGCGCCTCGGTCGTGTATGGGTACGTGCCTTCGGTATGAGGGTAGTCCTGGCCCCACATGATCTTGCTGAGACCGATCTCGTGACGAAGCGGAGCCTCGCTGGGGCGAAAGAAACTCGCGCCGGCATAGCAGTTGTGCTCCCAGTAGTAGCTCGGCTTCTCCGGCACCTGCTCGATCAATCCCCCGCCGAAATGTGATTCGGCGGTGTTCGGGTCGGCCAAGCGTGAGTACTGGTGGTCAAGATGCGTGATCACGCTGGGCACCCAGCCGCAGGACTGCTCGGTCAGGATCAGCTTGAGTCCGGGATAGCGGGCGAACGCTCCCCCGAGCACCAGGTGCCAGAAGACGCGATGGGAGAACCATCCCAGCTCCAGCATGAAGACCGCCATGGACGCCACGTACGGGCCGGCGGCGGGGCCCGCAGACCCGCTGTGGTTGTTGACCGGCATGTTCAGGTCTTGGCACGCCGCCCAGATGGGGTCGTAGTCGGGTGCGAAAAGCGGCGGCAGGTCGCAATCTGGTGGGACGCCGGGCAGCAGAACGCCCCCGAAAAGGCCATTCTCGGCTGCCCATTCGACCTCGGCCACCGCGTCGTCGACGTCGTTGAGCAGGATCTGCGCCATTCCGGCCCGCCTACCGGGCGTGTCGTTGCAGAAGTCGACCATCCAGCGGTTGTGGGCCCGCAGCCCCGCCCAGCGCAGCTCGTACTCGTCCTTCGTGGGGGGCCGAAGCAGCAGATTGCTGGAGGGGAAGAAGGGCGGGATCGTGTTCGGGAACAGCACTTCTGCCACGACGCCGTCACCTTCGACCTCACGCTGGCGGGCCGCACTGTCCCAGTTGCGATAAGCGGTGGCGGCACGCAGATCAGCCCATGGGTTGACGAAACCCCGTGCCCACTCGTCGAACTGCGCGTGATAACGACTTTCGAGGTACTCGCGGTAGTCGTGAAGCTCAGCCCCGGCATGGCCGTCGGAGGAGATCACGATGTATCGGTCGTCCGCCGCGGTACGCGTGGTCATGGTGTCCTCCGGACGGGTGCTGTCACCCACGGGCTCAGCAGTGAAGCGTCTATGGCACTGTCACAGGCACCGGGTGCGGTGTAAAGAATTCCATCGGGCAAAGGGGACGCATGAAGGACTTCGCTGGCAAGGTCGCCGTCGTCACGGGTGGCGCCGGGGGCATCGGACGGGCGCTCGTCGAGCGCTTCACAGCAGAAGGCATGAAAGCGGTGATCGCCGATATCGATGCTGCTCTGGTAGAGCAGACCACGCAGGAGCTGCGCCAGGAGGGCCGGGACGTCGTCGGCGTCGTCACCGACGTCACCGAGCTCTCGTCGGTCGAGGCGTTGCGGGACGCGACGTTGGAGGCCTACGGAGCCGTACACCTGGTGTGCAACAACGCGGGGATCGGGTCGGGGGCCGATGGTCACTTCTGGGAGCACCACGTCAACGACTGGCGGTGGTCGCTGGACGTCAACGTGATGGGCGTCGTCAACGGCATCAACGCGTTCGTTCCGACGATGCTCGAGCAGGACACCGAAGGCGCTGTCGTCAACACCACGTCGGGCAACGGCGGTTTCACGCCCTTGGTCAACAGTGCCATCTACGCGACCACCAAGGCCGCCGTCACCACCCTCACAGAATGCTTGTGGGGACAGCTGCGCCAGCTCGACGCAAAGGTGAGCGCCCACCTGCTGTATCCCTCCACACGTACGCCAGGGATGATGAAGACCGGCATCTGGCAGCCCGGAAGAAACCGGCTTCCCCGCTACGACCGGCCAGGCGCCCCGCCCGCGGAGACCGGCCGCGACGGGCTGCCGGGACTGCTGGAACGCGCCAAGGCCGCCGGCCAGGAAGTCACCTTCGCACCCTTGTCGGAGGTCGCCGATCTGTGCTTCGAAGGAATCAGGGACGACCTCTTCTGGATCTGCCAGCCCGGCGCCGGGGAGGGGTCCCTGGCCCGGGCGCAGTCACAAGCCACCCGGTCAGCACCCGAATACCTGCTGCAAGGGCCCGTGTTCCTCACCGGCACCAAGGGACGTACTCAGGATTGAGGCGGGATCAGTCCACCCAACCTTGCGCGAGCTCGGTCAACCAGTCGGTGACAGCTGCCGGATCGGCCGGTGGAGCGCTGACCAGAACCACCTCGTCCACCCCGAGCTCAGCCAACCGTGCGCGCTGGGCGGGTCGACCGTCGGTGAGCGCCACTGCGGTATGGACTTCACCTGGATCGCGCTGGCTCTCCCCGCACAGCCGGCGAAGCACCTGCAAGCGCTCCGCCACTTCCTCGACGGTCAGGTAGAAGCCGTACCAACCGTCGCCGAAGGCCGCAGCCCGACCGAGCGCCGCGTCGCTGTTACCGCCGAGAAAGATGGGGACGCGGCGGTCCTGCACGGGCCGCGGATTGACCCGAACCCCATCAAAATTGACGAACGTGCCGTGAAAGCTCGCGACATCATCCCGCCAGAGGGTCCGCATGACCGCGACGTACTCCTCGAGCCGCTTGCCGCGGCCCTTGAACGGCACGCCGAGCACCGCAAACTCCTCGGCCGACCAGCCGATCCCCACTCCGAGCGACAGCCGCCCTCCGCAGAGCGTGTCCAAGCTTGCGGCCTGCTTGGCAAGCAGCACCGGGTTGTGCTCGGGCAGCAGCAGGATGCCCGTGGCAAGACGAATCTCAGACGTGGCCGCCGCGGCAAAGCTGAGACCGATCAGCGGATCGAGCCAGTCGGCATCGGCCGGAACCGCGATCCGTCCGTCGGGTGAGTAGGGGTAGCGGGACTCCGGCTCGTCAATCATCACGACGTGCTCGCCCGCCCACAGGGTGGCGAATCCGAGGGACTCGGCCGCCCGAGCGACGGCGTCGATCACGTCGCGCCGGGCGCCAGTGCCGATCCCGAGAGCGTGCAGGCCTATGCGCATGAGCGAGATCTTGCCGCGAACCCTGGAACGGCGTCTATCGGGTGCGGGGAGCTGGGCGCCAAGCTCACGCGGTCAGAGCTGGTCGGCTCCTGCAATGGCGGCAAGCGCGTGCTGGGTCGGGCTCGCGGGCGCGGTGAGACCCCCCGGAAATCCCAGCACGACGGCAGCCGTCCGCACATTGGCGTGGCGCTCACCCGCTCGCGCCGACTCGTAGCTGAAGCGCCAGCGCTGGGCAGCTTCGGCGATAAGTGGCTGGTCAGGGCGCACCCCCGCTGCCGGGAAAATGCGGCAGTCATACGTTCGGCAGGCCCGCGGACGATGTGCGTAAATCGAGCAACCGTCCGGGCCGAGCTGAGAACAACGCCCTGATTCGTCGTGCCTGAGCAGGAAGGTAGCGGGCTGGCCGGGCATCGCAGCCAGGTCCTCCATGGCGATGTGCTGAAGGGCGTCAGCCTCGTCAGGCTCGACCGGAATCAGCTGCCCGGAGCTGCAGCATGCCGCACACGATCCGCAGGGCACCTCGACCGATGCCTCGTCAGCGAGAGCGGCCTGGTAGTCGTCGAGCCAATCGCCGAAGTCTCCGGCGGCACGCCCGTCCACGCGAAGACCGTACTTCGCCAGGTGTAAGCAGGGGTATAAGTAGTTTGATCGGCTGACGTCACTCGCCGCCGACATCACAATCTTGAGCAAGCGCTTCGAGAAGGAGAAATCGTGCAGACACGGGCCGGGATCGCTAGGGAAATCGGCAAGCCATGGTCCATCGAGGACGTTGAACTCGACGCGCCACACGCCGGCGAAGTGCTGGTGAAGCTGGCGGCTTCCGGGCTGTGCCACTCCGACGACCACGCGATCACGGGCGATATGCCGACCGGATTTCCGCTGGTCGGCGGCCACGAGGGCGCCGGCGTCGTCGAAGCGGTCGGAGCGGGCGTCACATCGGTCGCGCCCGGTGACCATGTGGTGCTCGCCTTCATCCCCTCGTGCGGCCACTGCAGGTGGTGCATGAGCGGCGCGGCAAACCTGTGCGACCTGGGCGCTCACATCATGGGCGGGCTCCCCCTGGACGGGACGTTCCGTACCCACGTCGGCGACGAGGGGCTGACCCGGATGACCGGCTTGGGCACGTTCAGCCCTTACACCGTCGTCAACGAAGCCTCCACCGTCAAGATCGACCAGGACCTCCCGTTGGAGCTCGCCGCCCTGATCGGTTGCGGTGTGACGACCGGCTTCGGATCAGCGGTCAACACCGCCGACGTCCAGGTGGGAGACACCGTCGTCATTGTCGGCGTCGGCGGCATCGGTGCGGCGGCTATCCAGGGCGCTCGCGTGGCGGGTGCCGAGCAGATCGTGGCAATCGACCCCGTCCCCTGGAAGCTCGATCAGGCCAAGATCTTCGGCGCGACGCACACCGCGGCGTCCATGGAAGAGGCAATGCCGCTGCTGACCGAAATCACCCGCGGCGTCATGGCCGACAGCGCCATCCTGACGGTCGGCGTGGCACATGGCGACATGGTTGGGCCGCTGATGGCATTGGTACGCAAAGGCGGCAATGCCGTCGTCACGGCGATCGCACCGTGGACGGAGGCGCAGGCAAACCTCTCGCTCTTCGAGCTGACGATCTGGCAAAAGCAGCTGCGTGGCTCGTTGTACGGCGCCTTCGCACCAGCCGTGGCGGTCCCCCGGCTGCTCAGTCTCTACCGGCGCGGGCTGCTGCAGTTGGAGGAAATGGTCACCCGCCGCTATTCGCTGGATGAACTGCAGCAGGGTTATGACGACATGCACGCCGGACGCAATATCCGCGGGCTGGTCGTCTTCGACTCCTGACCGCACCCACTGCGGAGCTAATCAGGGGTGGAGTCGATCTCGACCTTCACCTCATCGCCATCGTGCAGGCCAAGCACTGTGCGTAAATGGACGCTGCTCACGATCTCTAGGACGTTCAGGTCGTGGTCGCCTTGCCCGGCGTTGTTGCGATCGGTGCGAAACACCCAACAGGCGATCCCGCCGACCACACACGGCAGCAGGCCGATGCCGACCCCCACCTTCGAGGCCTCCAGCCGTACTGAAGGCTTGGTCATGATCCAAGGCCGGTCGATGACGAGGTTCAGGCTGCCGGGAACCAACACCGCACCTGTCGCTCGCTGGTAGGCGTCAGCGTGGATCGTCATCCAACGCGAGAGGTCGTGAATCCCGGCGCTCACTTGGCCGTGCAACGTCAGCACGCAGCGCTTCGATCGACACAGCGGCATGTCAAAGCGGTGAAACGCTTGCTCAGACGGGCAGAAGGGAGCATCGTCGCCTCCAGGAGGTCCCTATGGAGTCTGGTCAAAGTAAAGCCACGGCGACGCTCATCCTGGCTTTCACCCTGATGGCCGTCGCCGTCATCCTGGCGTTCTTCGACGAAATGACAGCCGCGATCATCACTATCAGTATCTCCGCAGTAATGCTGATCGGTCTCTTCTTCCATGTGTTGCGGCTCCAGGAGCGCTGGAAGCACACTCCTGGCCACACCTACGGCGACCTGGTCCTGCCCACCACGCCTCAGTCGCCGCAGACCCACGTACGGATGTAGTTCGTCCCAGCTGTAGTCGCATGGTCGGCGGTCCAGCTACGGAGCGCGGACAACCGTGCGGCCGGTTGTTTCCCGTTGTTCGAGAGCCCGCAGCGATTCGGGGACCTCGTCGAAGGCGATCTCCCGACCGATAACCGGCCGAATCTTGCCCTGCTTGGCCAGCTGCAGAATGTCCGCCCACATCGCGACTCCTTCAGCGGTGGACAGGAAGTTCATGCCGAACAGCCGCGGACCGCGGGGCGAGTCGACGAACGCGAAGCACACCCCACACATGTCGAAATTGCCGTAGATGCCGGGCTGAAGGCTGATCGGATGTTCCTCGACGCCGATGTCGGCGGAGAAGCCGACGATCAGGTGACGGCCGTTGAACGCCATCACCTTGAAGGTGTCCTGGGTGACCTGGCCGCCGACGGTGTCGAAGGCGACGTCCACCCCCCGCCCGTTCGTGACGTCATTGACGTACTCGACGAAGTCGTGGGTGGTGTAGTTGACGGCGTAATCGGCACCGAGCTCGTAGCAGAATTCGACTTTGGCGTCAGTCCCTGCGGTGGCGATGACGGTGGCGCCGAAAGCCTTCGCCAGCTGGACCACACCTGACCCAATGCCACCCGCCGCCGCGTGCACGAGGACGACATCGCCGGCCTGGACCCGGGCGCGCTTGCGGATCGCGAGCCACCCCAGCAGATACGGGAAATACATGGCGGCGCCATCGGTGAAGCTCAGCCAGCTCGGGAGCAACTGCACGCTCGAGGCGCCGAGCAGAGCCGTGGACGCGTACGAGCCTTTGGCGCTCTCGGTGCAGCCGACCACGCGCTTGCCGAGCAGCGCCTCCGCGCCTGGGCCGGCCGCTTCGACAATCCCGGCGGCCGCCATCCCCGGGGTGAACGGTGGCTCGAAGGGGAGCAGGAAGTAACGCCCGTAGATGGTGTCGATGTCGTTGTAGTCGAGGCAAAACGCGTGGACGGCGATCCGCACCTCGTTCGGTCCCGGGGCGGGGATCTCCACGGTCTGGATCTCCAGCGCCTCGATCGGTGCAGCGAGTCGGGCGGCGACCCAGGCCGTGGCTTTCACGGTTCCGGTCTCGGCGGGTGCGGTCATCATCCACTCCTTGCGACGCGTGAGGACACCGGCAGGATCGCACGCCAGAAATTCGTGAGCCCCACCGATCCACACGAGGGATCGGCGGGGCTCACGATTGCACTACCGGCAGCGCTCCAGATCAGGAACCAGTGACGTAGGTCTTGACCTGCTTGAGGTTCTCCGGGTCACAGTTGAACGCACCGCTGGTCGGAGCGGTCACCTTCTTGTCGTAGACGAAGCCGGTCGGAGTGAGCTTCACCAGCGCGATGCAAGGCGAGGCGGCACCGGTCTGCAGGTTCTGCGGCGGGTAGAGCCCGCCGGCAGTCCAATTGGTATTGGCCTTCGCCTTCTGCAGGATGCAGTCCATCGTCAGGTTGGCTCCGCACGCGGTGGCCGACTGCGCGAACAGCGTCCAGGCGTTCATCGACGACAGCGTGAAGGACGTCAGCTTGGCGTTCGGGACAGCGGACTTCACGATGCTTTCCGTCTGCTGAAGCACGGGATACTGCGAAGCCAGCTCGAACGGCAATGCGGTGAACTGCACGTAGCTCGGCGGGAAGGTCGGCGTGGCCTTGGCTGCCGACACTGCCTGCGGCCCGTAGAACTGCACGCTGTAAAGGATCCAGTTCGGGTTCCAGCCGACGTTCTTCATCGCCTGCACGATCGGGCTCGGGTCCTGCGCGGAGATGATGTAGATGCCCTTGACGCCGGCGCCCTTCATCTGCTCCATGTAGGGCCGGTAGTTGTCAACCAGCGGCGGCTGCGCCTGGTACACCGGCACCTTGATACCGATGTCCTTGAGGTATTCCACAGCCTTCATGCCGGTCGGGATCAGCGAGGAGAGATTGCTGCCGGCCACACCGATGCCGGCCGTCTTGGTGTCGGGGTAGGCGTTGGCGAGCAGGCGCATCGCGCCGTTGTTGATGTAGTTCGGCGGTACGGGGGCAGCCTGCACCTGGTACTTACCATCGACAGCCTGCGGCGAGACCACGTAGGACGGGATGTCACCGAGCTTGCAGTTCTCCCGGATCTTCACACCGGCACTGTCGAATGCGTTGCCGTTGCCGACCAGGAAGAAGTCCTTCTGACACGCGTCGGTCATCACCTGACCGACGTTGAAGAGCTTCGCGTCCCACTTGTCGATAATGACCTTGCGGCCGCCGATTCCGCCAGCCGCGTTACACCACTTGCTGAAACCGTCTGCGGTGTCGAAGAACTCCTGCTCCAAGCCGGGGGCCGCGGCCGCACCCGGGTCAGCGGTGACCCCGATGCGGATGGTGGTATTGGTCAAGCCGCGCGTGGTGGGACCCGAGGGCTTGCCCGGACCGCAGATGGCTTTGAGCGACCCGAAATCGCCTGCGGCGGCGGTTGTTGCCGTCGGCGAGGCGCTCGCCCCGCCGTTCGACGGAGTCCCCGACGGAGTGCTGCTCGAGCGACCACACGCCGCAAGCCCGAGGGCTAGCACTGCTCCGATGGCAACAGGGGTAGCGACGGAGGCGAGAGGCCCCCGACGGCCCTTCGAGCGGGCTGAAGCCCGCAGGGATGGGCGACGCGGCATAGTGCAATCTCCAGATCAGGCGCGAGACGGATGGACCACAGCGCGATGCGTGCATGACGCATGCGACCCGGCCTAGCCTAGTGGCCTGGATCACGTCATATGACGCAGCACACACTCTTCGAGACCAATTTGTAACACAGCTTCAATTCGGGTCCGCGGCCTCCCCCGAGGGGTTGGCTTCGCTCGGCACGCGTCCGTTAGCGATGAGACGCTAGGGGATGAGAACGGTCCGCTGGCCCGGTACGTCCGGTCGTAGCCAGACGTCCTCGACGTCCGCGAGGGGCAGGCTGTTTGCTGCGGCGGCGATGGTGCCCGCGTCGATCTCGTCGACGAGTGAGGGCAGCTCGGCGAGATACACCTGCGTCGAAACGGCACCCTGACCGTTGCCCTGCAGCCGGAAATTCGTCGACCTCAGCGCGACGGACGGCAGCTCGATCGTGGGACCCGCCACCGAGCCGATCTGAATCCAATTCAGTTCACGGCTGGGGTTAGACCGTTGCGTGAGGAGCGCCATGATGGCGTCCTGCGCCGGCCCGCCCCAGAGGTAGTCGATCACGATGTCGACCTCGGCGGCAGCTGCGCCAAGAGCTCTCGCAGTGGCGTGTGCGTCGTCGGTCAGTTGGACCACGTCATCGGCGCCGACGGAGGTCAGAAAATCGAGGCGATCGAGGTCGCGCCCGGCACCCACCACTCGTCCGGCACCCAGCCGCTTGGCGACCTGGACAGCCATGGTTCCAGCGTTGCCGGTGGCACCGAGCACGAGCACACTCTGGCCCGACTGAAGAGGGACCCGGCGTCGCAGCGCCACCCAGGCAGACATGGCCGGGTTCATCGCCGCCGCGACCTTAGCGATGTCAACATGATCGGGCAGCTCGATCGAGCGTCGAACGTCCACCACGGCCTTGTCGGCCATCGTGCCGATGACGTCGTCGTCAGCCACGAAATAGACGCGTTTTCCGTCGGGGCGCCGGCCCACCCCATCGATGCCCGGGATCATGGGCAATGTGCCGGTGCTCGTGTAATGGCCCCCGGTGGCTCCGGTCCTGGTGCGTGGATGCAAGCCGACGGCGAGTACGTCGACAAGCACCTCATCCTCTGATGCCGGCTGTGGAATTTCGAATTCCTGATAGTGCGGCGGCTTGTCGAACGACGTCACCACTGCAGCGTGCATCAGCGCCATGAGCCCACCATTCCACGCGTATCCCGTCGCATATGGCCCGACGCCTGCCCGGTCAGACAGGGGGCCCGGCCGCCGCATCAGCTAAAACCAGGGTGCCTGAATGCCTGCGACCCCCCGGTCGCCTCGGACGCCCCTCGGCGTCTAACACCAATGCCAGCAGGAGGAAACAGACCATCGCCGCCGCAGCCGCGGCAAAAAGCACCGCGCGGCCCTGGTACTCGTAGAGCCAGCCGGCCAGCAGCCCGCTCACCCCTGCTGCGGCCAGGCCGGTGGCACCGAGAAGTCCTTGGCCCGACGAAATGTCTTCGGTCGGGCTGGCGATGGCAACGGCCACCTGGTTTGCGGGCATCGTGAACGAATCCGCCACGGCGTGAACGAGCGAAACCGCGAGCAGCATCCACAAGCTCGGCACCACGCCATAGGCAAAAGTGCAGATCGTCGCCAGCGAAATACTCGCCGCCGCCACGCGCATCGGACCTCGTCGTTGCGCCACCCGACCGCCGATGGGCGCCAGGAAAATCATCGGAACCGTGAAGAGCGAAAGCGTCAAACCGATCAGCCAGGTCGACGCCCCGTTGTCACGAAGCAGGACTGCCCAGACCGCTTCGAAGGTGCCAACCGTGATGTAGAAAGCGACGCACGCCGCGAGTGCCGCCCTCATCGCGGGCCTCGCCAGCAGACCGCGGAGGACTCTCGGTCGTCCACTCGAGGCACCCGCGGACAGATCCATGCGAGAGGCGGTGAGGAGAGCGAGCGCAAAGAGCACCGCGAGCAAGATAAACGGCGCCCGGATCCCCAGCAGCTGAGCGGCGCCGGCCGCTATCACCGGCCCCAGGACAAACCCGGCCAGCTCGAATGACGCGAGGCGGCCCAGATTGGCGCCGACCTTGTCATGGGATTCGAGCACCACGATTCGTCGGATTGCCGGAGCGACGGCCCCGCTACCGAGCCCCAGCAGAACGCGGGCGAGCACGAACACCCAGAATTGGCTGGCGACGGCGCAACCCACCATCGCCAGGGTCGCCGCGAGCAGACCGCCGAGGATCATGGCTGCAGCCCGCCCTCGGTCCGCCTGCCTCGCCAGCAGCAATTGGGCCAGCAGTCCGGCCAGGAACCCAGCGCCGGCAATCAGGCCGAGCTCGGCCTCCGAGAAGCCAAAACGGTCTCGCAGGTTAGCCAGCAGGGCGTAGATCGAGCCGTAGCCAAGGGTCACGGTCCCGGAGACGGCGTAGTAAGGCCATAGCCGTCGAGGCGGCACGGTCACGGTCTCACAGTGGCCTTCAGCTCCGTGCTCGACGAGGTGGATCCCCTTGGCACATTGTCCGGTACCTAAGGTTGGTATGAAGATTGACCTTCGGTGTCAAGCTTTTGTGGCACCCCGGCTGAGGGGCAGACCCCGTGATCGATCCTCCCCCGTCCGCAGACGGCCCTGCTGAGTCTGGCGACGGTGTCGTCATTACGGTCCGCATGAA
Source organism: uncultured Actinomycetota bacterium (assembly GCA_963839015.1). Lineage (GTDB taxonomy): Bacteria > Actinomycetota > Actinomycetes > Frankiales > Frankiaceae > DATAZK01. The sequence continues at coordinate 1,263,361 of CAWITL010000010.1, forward strand.
CGAGTTCGCCCCGAAGTCCGTCAACGCACACGTCCCGTGGAGCCCGGAAGAGATCGCCGCCAGCGCCGCCGCGTGTGTCGAGGCGGGGGCGTCGATCGTCCACTTCCACGGGCGCAACCCCGATGGCAGTCAGTCGGCGGAGCCCGACCTCTTGGCCGAGACTGTTCGGCGAATCCGGGCGAGCTGTGACGCGGTGACGATGTGCACGCTGGGCGCCGGCACCGGCGCCGCACCGGCAGCGCGGTTGGCGACGCTGACCGAGGCTGCGGCGAGGCCCGAACTGGCACCCGTCGATCTCGGATCCTTCAATCTCGATCCCTACGATTCCGGCAGCCGCTCGTTCCGGACCGAGGAGGGGCTGTACGTCAACACCGTCGCCACGGTGCGCTACCTGACCGAGGGCATCCTCGCGGCGGGTGTGACACCGGCGGCGATCTGCTGGAACGTCGGCTCGCTCCGGCTGCTGGGCGCTCTGCTTGAGCAGGGCTTGTGGCCAGCGCCGGTCTACGCGGAACTCGTCCTTTCCGACAAGATGCTTTCGGTGCATCCGGCGACGGCTGAGGGCCTCGATGCCCTGCGGCGGTTCATGCCGGATGCCCCGATCACGTGGACCGCGGAGTGCAGCATGGGCAGCGTCCTTCCGATGGTCGACTGGGTGGTCGCCGCGGGCGGGGGGCTGGCATTTGGACTCGGCGACCATCCTTACGGCGAGCTCGGCACGCCCTCGAACGCCGAGGTGGTCGCCACCGTCGTGGACCGGCTCCATCAGCTCGGAAAACGCCCCGCCACACCGGCGGAGGTCAGAAAGGCGTTGGTCTAGCCGATCCTTACCGACGGGTGTTTCGCGCGCCGCAGGCTTCCTCTGTCGTGATCGAAAAATGGGGGTTGGCACCGCGTCCGGTCGGGACTAGTTTCCCCTGCACGGGGTTCGTCGCCGTCCAGCCCCCGCGGCCAGCGCCTGAGCGCAGGGTCCACCCACTTGGGGCGACTTCCCAGGCGATTGGGTGCATCACAGCGCGGCAAGGGACGGTGAAGCATGGCAGGTTCGAGGACGAGCCGCACCCACGGGTCTGACCTCAGCGTCGGCGACTGGGTGGAGCGGATCTACGGATACGGCGACGCTCGTTGGGGACGCGTCACCGGCCGCGCCGTTGACGGTCACGACTGCTGGGCCGTCGCCTCGACCAACGGCTCCGTTTACCGGGACAACGGGCGCGACCTGGCGGTCTCCACGCAGCCACCACACGTCGACAGCGACTTCGCCATCGGGTCGTAACGGGCAGCAGTCAGGCCGGAGCAGGTTCCCGAGCACAGCGTGATCTGACAGCCTCAGATTGAGTTCAGCAGAGCAATCGTCTGCTGGCGTTCGGCGGGCGTGCCGAAGACATCAGCCATCAGCTCCGTTACCCCGATGGACGCCAATTCCAGCACCCTGTGCCGCACGAGGTCAGCGTCGCCGATGATGGCGAGGTCAGCGAGATCCGCGAGGCCTTCGCCTCCCAACATGCGCCGGTATGAGGGGAAACCGGCTGCTCCCTCGATGCGAGGCCTTATCAGGTCGCGGGCGGCGGGGATCTCATCGGTTACGCAGACCGGCAGCCCGGCGATCACGCGCGGCGACGGACGCCCGGCCCGCGCCGCCGCCGCGTTGATGGTCGGGATGATCTTTTCATCAAGGGTCTTCGGACCTGTCATCCAGGTGACGGTGCCGTCCGCGTAGCTTCCGGCGAGCTCAAGCATGTGAGGCCCGAGCGCGGCGACCACGAGGCTGGGCGTCGGGGCGTCAATCATCACGCTGCCTCGGGCCGTGAGATACGCGCCGACATGGTCACTGCGATGGGCCGGACCCAGCAGACCGCCCAGCGCCTGCAGTTCTTCCCGGCAAAGGTCAACGACCTGCCGATAGGCAATTCCGTAGAAGCCCTCGGAAATGGGCGGATGCGTCACGCCGATGCCGAGCGTGAGACGCCCTGGTCCAGCTACTTGCGCGACCGTGAGCGCCTGCTGCGCCAGGGGAATCGGATGTCTGCCTTGGATGGGAACGACAGCGGTACCCAGGTTGATGTCGGGCACGATTTGAGCTGCCACGGCAAGGGCGGTCAAGGCGTCCACACTCAGCGTCTGCGGCAGCCACACCCCGTGGAGACCGGCCTCCGACGCGCCCTGCACCGCGGATACCACCTCGCCGACCGTTCCATGGCCTGAGCCTGCCCACAGCGAGATGTTGATTGCGGCACTCATCTTCGCTCCTCGATTCAGCTGCCGGCGAGCTCAGCGAGCACTCGGCGGTAATCCCGCAGATCCTCGACGAACTGCTGGGGACGCTCGAAGGCAGCGAAATGACCACCGCGTGGCTGCTCGGACCAGTGCACGATGCGATAGCGCTTCTCGGCCCAGGCGCGCGGGGTCTGCAGCAGCTCGTAAGGATGGTTCGCGTAGCCGGTCGGCACGTCGACACGCCCCGGCCAGGGCTGGTCAGCCGCATGACCCTGGCGGGTCGACTCGGCGTAGAGCCGAGCCGCTGACCCGGCCGTGTTAGTCAGCCAGTAAGCCATGACGTTGTCGAGCAGGCGATCCCAGCCGAAGGTCGCTGCCAAACCTCCGGCGTCAAGGTCGCTCCACACCTGAAACTTCTCGAGAATCCAGGCGGCGATACCCACGGGCGAGTCGGTCAGGCCGTACGCCAGCGTCTGGGGCTTGGTGCTCTGGATCGCCATGTATCCGGTGCCGTTCGCGATGCGAGCCCCGGCCGCTCCGAACCGCTCGAGCTCCGTCGCAGTCACGCCACCCATGGGGTCCGGATCGTCGGCGTCGGGGAAGGCGAAAAGCATGTTGAAGTGAACGCCGATGAGGTGGTCGGCATAAGCCTCGCCGAGGCGACGGGTGACGATAGAACCCCAGTCTCCCCCCTGGGCGACGTAGCGGTCATACCCGAGCTGGGCCATCAATTCGGCCACCGCGTCCGCTACGCGGTAGGAGTCGAAGCCGGGCTGGACCGTAGGCCCCGAGAAGCCGTAGCCCGGCATGGACGGTACGACGACATGAAACGCGTCCTCGGGGTCACCGCCGTAGGAAACCGGGTTCGTCAGCGGGTCGATCACATCCAGGAACTCCACGAAAGAGCCCGGCCAGCCGTGCGTGAGCACGATCGGCGTCGCCTCGGGCTCGGGTGAGCGCACGTGGATGAAATGCATTCGTTCCCCTGCTGCCTGGGTGACAAAGTTCGGCCACGCGTTCATACGGGCCTCGCGCGCTCGCCAGTCGTAGCGGTGGCGCCAATGGTCGATCACCTCGCGCACCACCTCCACCGGGATGCCGAGATTCCAGGGTTCGCCGGGAGCCTGGTCAGGCAGCCGGGCGGTATCAAGGCGACGGTGCAGGTCGTCGAGAGCGAGATCGTCGACGTGAATGTTGAACGGCTCAGGCACAGCAGGCATAGCTGAAACGTAGCGCCTAGACCCGTTGGCAGCCTTGAGGATACCTGGTATATATACCCGGTATAGCGAATGGTTCAAGCGAGAGGCTGGGGCGGATGAGCGTTCGGCACGCCTTGCTGGCGTTGTTGAGTGAGGGACCCAAGTACGGACTCCAACTGCGGCACGAATTCGAGGAGCACACCGGTGAGGTGTGGCCGCTCAACGTCGGCCAGGTGTACACCACCCTGCAGCGCCTCGAGCGCGACGGACTGATCGAGTCCGAGGGCGAGGACGACGCCGGTTCGCAGAAGTCCTACCGGCTCACCGCTCCTGGCAGCACCGAGCTGGACGCCTGGTTGCGAACCCCTCCCGACCTGAGCTCCCCGCCCCGCGACGAACTGGTCATCAAGGTCCTGGTGGCCAGTCGCGTCCCGGGGGTGAACGTTCACGACGTCATCCAGACCCACCGGCGCCGCGTCGTCGAACTGATGCAGGAGTGGACTCGGGTGAAGCGCGACGCCGGTCCGGACGAGATCAGCCTGGCGCTGGTCGTCGACGCCGAACTCTTCCGCCTCGACTCGGTCAGCCGCTGGCTTGACGCGGCCGAGGCCCGGCTACGGCGAGCCGGACTGCCCCAAAGACAGGTAACTCCTGCACCGGCGCCTGACGCCGCCTCAGCGGCAGACCTGGAGGTGTCCCCATGAGCGCGCTGCGACTGGCCCAGGTCAGCAAGGTGTACGGCAGCGGCGTCTCCCAGGTGCACGCGCTGCGGGCGGTGGACCTGGCCGTCGAGCCCGGTGAGCTGGTCGCTGTCATGGGCCCCAGCGGCTCCGGAAAGAGCACCCTGCTGACCATCGCCGGCAGCCTGGAAGAGCCCTCCGCGGGCGAGGTCACGGTCGGTGGGGTGCCGCTGTCAGGCCTGTCGCGCAACGAGCAGGCCGCCCTGCGCCGGCGGGCCATCGGCTACGTCTTTCAAGACTTCAACCTGCTGGCCGGTCTTACCGCGGCCGAGAACGTGTCGCTGCCGCTGGAGCTGGACGGTGTGGCAATCCGCACTGCGCGGTCAGCAGCGGTGGCGGCCCTGGAACGGCTCGGGCTGGCGGAACGGGCCGACCACTTTCCCGACGAGCTCTCCGGAGGTGAGCGCCAGCGCGTGGCTATTGCCCGCGCCATCGTCGGCGAACGCCACCTGCTGCTGGCCGACGAACCGTCCGGCGCGCTGGACTCAGTCAACGGCGAGGCGGTAATGCGGCTGGTCCGGGAAATTTGCCAGGGCGGCGTCGCCGGGGTCGTCGTCACCCATGACGCACAACTGGCCTCCTGGGCCGACCGGGTCATCTTTCTGCGCGACGGACGGATCGTCGATCAGACCGCGCCGGCGGAGGGCCCCGAGTCGCTGCTCAACTCCGACCCCGCACGATGACCACCACCCTCGCGCCGCCTCCGCCAGTCGCCACGCCACCGTCGCGTGGCGGCGCTACCGCCCGCCGCGCGATCCGCCGCTGGGCGTGGCGAATGCTGCGTCGCGAATGGCGCCAGCAGGTGCTTGTATTGGCTCTGCTCACCGTCGCGGTCACGGCCACCACCGTCGGTCTCGGCGTCGTGGCCAACCTGCAGGGCACCGACCAAAGCGTGCTGGGTACCGGCACCGCCAGGGTCGATATCGCAAGTCCGGGCCGGCAGGGTGTCGCAGCTGATCTGGGCGCGGCGCGACAGCAGTTCGGCACCGTCGAGGCCATCGTCCACGAGAACGTACCGGTGCCCGGGTCGATCACACCGGTGGATCTGCGTGCCCAGGACCCGCACGGGGTTTATAGCAAGCCGATGCTGCGCCTGGTCTCAGGCCGCTATCCGCTGGGCGCTGGGGAAGCGGCCGTCACCCACGCGGTCGCGACGACGTTCGGGCTCAAGGTCGGCTCGGACTGGACGGTCAACGGACGGCCCCTGCGGGTAGTCGGCATCGTCGAAAACCCCAAGAACTTGCAGGACGCTTTCGGGCTGGTGCCACCGGGCGAGATCAGCTCTCCGGCAAGCGTCACGCTGCTCTTGGATGCACCCGGCACCAGAGTGATGAACTTTCGCCTCCCCGCCGGCGCCGGAAGCATTCAGGGGATCATGGCCTCCGGCGCCACCTCGGCGCAGCAGCAGCGCAACAAGGCCATCGCCGTCCTGCTGCTGGCCACGATCGGGCTGACCTTCATCGGTTTGCTGTCCGTTGCGGGCTTCACAGTGATCGCGCAACGGCGGCTACGTGCCTTGGGCATGATCGGCGCGATTGGCGCCACCGACCGGCAAGTGCGACGGGTCATGCTGGCCAATGGGGCAGCGGTCGGCGTCGTAGGTGCGACAACCGGCGTGGTCATCGGGCTCGCTGCGTGGTTCGCATTGACACCTGCTTTCGAGCAGGCCGTCGGCCATCGCTACGACCCCTTTGCCCTCCCCTGGTGGGCCGTCATCGCGGGCGCGATCCTGGCGATCCTGACCGCACTCGCCGCCTCGTGGTGGCCGGCCCGCGCGGTCGCCAGACGTCCGATCGTCGAGGCGCTGTCCGGTCGCCCAGCGCCCCCGCAGCCGGCTCACCGATTCGCGCTGCTCGGCACGGCGCTCGCGGCTGCCGGGTTCGTCGCGCTGATCCTGGCCCACAACGTCCACACCGTGCTGATCGTCGTCGGCATCCTCGCGACCACGGTGGGCATGCTGCTGCTGGCCCCGCTGGGGATCAGGGCACTGGCAGCGTTCGCCGGCCGCGCCCCAGTGGCGGTGCGCCTCGCGTTACGCGATCTGGCCCGCTACCAGGCCCGATCCGGTGCCGCGCTGGCGGCGGCCAGCCTCGCTGTCGGGATCGCTGCCACGATCACCGTGACCGCCGCCGCGCAACAGGCCCACGATCACACCCTGACCGACGGAAACCTGCCGAAGAACGAACTCATCGTCTGGCTGTCGAATCCGAATAGCCCGGGCGGCGGGGGGCCCGGGCTGAGTGTCGCTCCAGCTGGAGCAAGCACAGCGGCCCCGCAGACGCCAAACCCGGCCGTGATCGCCGGCGCAAGGTCGACGGCAAACCAGATCGCTGACGCGCTAGGCGGCAAGACCCCTGTCGAGTTGGACACCGCCGTCGACCTGACGACTCCGGTGCCCGCCGGAATGCCACCGGACGTCAGCGCGGCCAGCCTGGTTCGCCACTTCACCGTGTCAGGACGCGGACAGGGCTGGAACCAGATCACGATTCCCTACGTCGCGACACCGGCTGTGCTCGCCCGCTACGGGCTCTCGACCAGCGACATTCACGCGGGCAGTGACATCCTCAGCTCCCGTCGTGATCTAGCCGGCGTGGAGCTTGGCACTGGGTTCACTGGTGACTTCAAGCCGGTCGTGGCGCAGGTATCCAAGCAGTTGCCGACTTACAGCTCAGCACCCAATACGCTCATCAGCCCAACAGCCATGAAGGCGGCTGGATACACCGCCGAGCCCGTCGGATGGCTGGTCACGGCCGACCGACCCCTTACCTCGGCGCAAATCAGCAATGCGCGTAACCGGGCCGCGACCGCCGGGATCACCATCGAGACCCGGACCGGTCCGGACCACAGTCTGCAGCAGCTTCGCGACTATGCGACTGTGGTCGGCGCGCTCGTAGCGCTGGGAGTCTTGGCCATGACCGTCGGGCTGATCCGCGGCGAGACGGCAGGAGACCTGCGCACACTTACGGCGGCCGGCGCCAGCAGCTCCACCCGGCGCACGCTTAACGCAACGTCCGCCGGAGCGTTGGCGCTGCTAGCCGGAATCCTCGGCACGGCCACCGCGTACCTGGCGCTGATCGCCTGGCACTGGCATGACCTCGGCTACCTCGACGATCCGCCTTACGTGAACCTGGCCGTCCTGATTGTCGGTCTTCCAGCGGCGGCCACCGTGGGCGCCTGGCTACTCGGTCGTACGCCCAAGCAGCTCGGGCACCGCCCGCTCGAATGATGCGGTACAGAGCGGGGTCCTACTCCTCGACAAATATGCTCGTCGTCTCGTCTGCGAGCACGTGCTTCATGACCTTCCCGGTGGCGTTTCGCGGCAAGGGAGCTGTGCGCACTTCGACATGAGACGGAACCTTGTAGGACGCGAGCGATTCAGCGCACCAGGCGCGTACCTCATCGGCATCGAGGGTTGCGCCCTCCCGCAAGACAATGATCGCCTTCACCTCCTGGCCGAGAATCGGATGATCGACGCCAATGACCGTCACTTCAGCCACGTCGGGATGCTGTTCCAAGCGATTCTCGATCTCGAAGGGGTAGATGTTTTCGCCGCCGCGCAGGATCAGGTCACGCTTGCGTGCGGCGAGGTAGAGCAGGCCGTCCTCGTAGCGGCCGAAGTCGCCGGTACGTACCCAAAGGCCGGGTTGCAACGTCTCGGAATTGGCTTCCTCGTTACGCCAGTAGCCGAGCATGACGATGGGACTGCGCGCCTCCACGTTGCCTTCCACTCCGTCGTGGACCGGCACCCCTTCGTCGTCGGTGATGCGGATCTCGACCGTGGGAAGGGCCGGGCCGACGCAGTCGGTCACCGCCTGCAGCATCCAGTTGGGGGCCCAGCTGACAATGCCACCCGTCTCGGTGGAGCCGTACCCCGTAGACACGGTGTTGGCCAGATGCGGAAAGCGCTGCTCCGTAAGGCGTACCAGCGCTGGTGTCGTCGCCGAGCCTCCCACCCCGACCTGAACGATCTGGGTCGGATCGAGCGTCTCAATCGCGGGACTCTCGAGCAGGCGCATCACATGGGTGGTCGCTCCCATCCATGCCCCGACGCCCTCGCGTTTGGTGAGTTCGATGACGGACTCGGGATCGAAACGGCCGAGTGGCCAGACGGTTGTGCCGGCGCCCATCATCGTTGACACCGTGGCGCTCAAGCCAGAAACGTGAAACAGCGGAAACGGGGCGAGGCGGACCGGGGGTGCGGCCGGCGCGCGCCCCGCCATAGCTAGACCGCGGGCACCGATGAACGATTGCAGCATCAGATAGCCGATGACGGTGCGGTGGGAAAGGACGGCCGCTTTGGGACGTCCCGTGGTGCCGCTGGTGAAGATCAGCATGGAGGGATCGTCTTCATCAATCGGCGAGTCCGGGAGCGGAGCCTCCAGTGCCTTCAGGAGGTCGCTGAAGTCCCGCTCGATAACGATGACCGGCGCACCTGGATCGCCATCGAGTCGAGCCAGCCGCTTCTCGTCCATGACGACGAGGGCGGGCTCAGCAAGGTCGAGTGCCTTGGTCATTTCTGGGCCCGTCCACCACCCGTTCATCGCGACGAGCACGGCGTTAAGGCTCGCCGTCGCCCAGAAGAGCTGAATCCATTCGGCGCAATTGGCCGCGCAGATCGCGACTCGGTCACCCGGCCCGATACCGTATTTCGACTGCAGCGCAGCGGCAATCGAGGCAGCCTGCCTTTGTATTGCCGCGAAACTGATCCGAGTCCCATCACTGAACACGTAGCAGTCAACGTCACCGCGGGCACCGCCATCCGTGAGGACCTCACGCAACGACCGGGGCCGCTGGGCGAAGACACGCAGCTGCTCGCCGCGGACCGATTCGGTTGTCAGTTCAAATCGTTGGCCAGGCTGCAGCAGTGCATCGCCGGCCCGTCGCAGCGCCTCGAACCGTGGGTCGCTTTGCAGCCCAGCCGGCCCGGTCGGAGTCGTCATGCTTTCGAGTCTGACACCCCGGCAACCGCCGTCAGCGACCGGACTGGGCGAAGCTGACAGCGGGCGGTCGCTCCGCCACCGGCACCTCGCGGGTCTGCCAGCCCGAGGGCAGATCGCGGTCGAAGTGGTCGATGTCGACGTGAGAGTCGCCCCCCTCGGCGGTGCCGACAGACCGCCGATCGCCGCCGATTCCGCTGCGCCGATCGGCGACGTCCAGGATCTCCAGTGCCATGCCGGACAGGTCGTGGACATGCTGATGCCGATGGTCGCGGGAGCCCAGGTCCACCTGCGCAATGGCGTCGAGTCCGACGCCCGCGTAGGTGTCGACCAGGGTCGAGAACTCCACGCCATAGCCGACCGGAACCGACAGTTGCTCAAACCACGATCGGCGAATCGCCCACTCCCCGGCCAGCGGCTGGACCACCGCGCCGAGCTCCGGCCAGCGCGACGCCAGCAGGGGACGCGCCATGAGCTCGGTGACGCGTCCGCCCTCGGTGGCCCGGGCTCCCCCGGTCTCGGAGATCATGCGGTCGTAGAAGCCACGTGAAAGCTGTACGTCTTCTTGGGTGAGCAGCGGGCCGAGTAGGCCGCTCACGAAGTGGGTGTCCCACTCGGTGAGGTCGGCGTCGATGAATACCAGCAGACTTCCCCGGGCCACGAAGAGTGATTTCCAGAGGGCCTCGCCCTTCCCCTTGCGCACCCCCAGGTCGGGGCGCACATCCGCGACGGAGTACACCGCCGCGCCGGCCTCCTGCGCCACGGCGGCAGTGTCGTCGGAGGACAGCGAGTCCATCACCACCAGCTCGTCCACCAGACCGATCCCGCGGACCAGCTCACGGTCGATACGGCCCACCACATCGGCGATGGTGGCGGCCTCGTTGCGGGCCGGAATGATCACGCTGACGGTGTCTTCGTTCAGGGCCTTGGCGGCGAGCAACCTCTCAGCCGGCCAATCCGCGGCGCGGGTGGTCCGTTCGGTGAACCACTGCTGAGCTCGCCGATCCATAGGTTGCACGCTAGCCGCACGGAACGCTTATGCATCACCGCAGGACGTCGACGGCGAAGGCCACGCCCAGGCGCCACCCGTCGTCGGCCGCCTGGTGGTGGAAGAGGATCGGTGCCTCGGAGCAGAAAGCATGACCAGCACCCGGGTAGATCTCGACTTCGTACGGCACGCGCCAGGCCTCCAGCCGGCGACGCAGCTCTGCCAGACGGTCTGCCGGCATGACGACATCCTGGTCGCCGTAGAGCACGAGAGTGCGGGCTTTGATGCCCCAGAGCAGGTCCATGGGCTGAGCCGGCGTGCGGTCGTCGAGCCGCTCGAAGACTGGCTGGCTCGGATAGAAAAGCACCGCGGCGGCAAGGCGTTGATCCACACATGCGGCGAGCAGCGCGAGGGTGGCTCCGGTGCAATAGCCCCACACCCCCACCCGGTCGGCGTCGACGATGGGCTGGGAACGAGCATGCTCCACAGCCGTCAACAAGTCGCGTGTGGCTCGCACGAAATCGAGTCGGTCGATGAACGACATCAGGGTCTCGAAGTCTTCGTAGGCCTCGGGATCAGGCGGGCCGTCGAAGCGATAGGGATCGACCACGATGGTGACGAAGCCTTCGTTCGACAGACTCGCGCCGACGCGTTTGATGAACCGATTCACCCCGGTGCCTTCGGCCGCGACGACCACAGCAGGAAAGGGGCCCCGGCCCGCGGGCTGGAAGCGCAGCGCCTCGAAGCGGACACCGTCACGACCCACGAGCGAGATCCGATCTTGGTGAACCCGGTCGTACTCGCTCGTCGGCGGTCCGGCCCGCAGATCGTTCGGTGTCGTCACGTCGCTAGCTGGGACTGGTCACGCGACGGAGCCAACTTTGGACGTCGTGGCGGCTCTGAGCGGCAATCGCGCTCTCCGTCGCCATCTGATAGCCGTGGCAGGCGCCGGGATACACGTGCAGCTCAGTAGGCACATCTGCGTGGTTCAGTCGAAGGGCGTAGTCGACATCCTCGTCGAGGAAGCCGTCCACGCTGCCGACTGACACAAACGCTGGTGGTAGCCCAGCGAGATCGTCCGCCCGCGCGGCTGCCGCGGTGTAGGGGATGTGTTCAGTCCCGTAGAGGTCACCGAGGTAGGCCTTCCAGCCGAAGGTGTTCGACTCGCGACTCCACACCGGCAGGCCCTCCAAGCGGCTTGACCGGGTGACCTGCCGATCGTCGAGCATCGGGCAGTCCAGCAGTTGAAACGCCAGCGGCAGTTCGCCGCGGTCGCGGGTCAGCAGCGCCAGACCGGCCGCCAGCCCTCCTCCGGCGCTAATGCCGCGGATGCCCAGCCGGTCACGTTGGATGCCGAGCTCCGCTTCATGGTCGTAGGTCCACTTCAGGCCGCGGTAGCAGTCTTCCAGCGGACCCGGGTAGGCAGTCTCGGGAGAGAGGCGGTACTGCACCGACACGCCCACGACTCCGAGGGCGGGGCACAGTTCGTCGAACAATGCATCGTCCATGCCGTAGTCGCCCATGACGTAGCCGCCTCCGTGAATCGAGTAGACGCACGGCAGTGGGCCAGCCACCCCCTTGGGGCGGTGGACCCGCAGCGGTACAGCCACCTCACCGGCGACGACGTGTTCGGAACGTTCAACGCGATCCGATGGCGTCGACGGCCAGTCCATGCTGCGAATCATCGCCAGTTGATCGCCGTCCAAAGCCGGCATCGCCATTCCCTCGACCGCTTTCAGGATGTCAGGGTGCAGGAGCTCAGTCGGCGTCACGACGGGTCCTCATCTTCTTCCGATATTTAAGAGGACGGTACGACTGCTGACATTGCCGGCTGCGCCCACCCGTCTACACGCCGCGCGGACGGGTTAGCTTCCTGCCCTGGTATGACGAACTCGGCCGGCACGCCAAGTGCATTCAGCTGATGCGCAATAGCCTCGACAGCAGAAGGTCCCGTCGGCACGTCAAGCGTTAGCGGGGCAACGCCGAAAAGAGCTGGGCGAGCGCGTCCCAGTGCCGTTGTTCGGCGCTCGGGTCATACGTCGGGTTGTCGGGAACGGCGAAACCATGGCCTGCCGGGTAGGTCTCTATGACATGGCCGACGCCCGCGTCGGTGAGCGCCAGGTCAAGGCGCTGCAGCTGTTCGACGGGAAACGACGGGTCGTCCTGCGCGGCTGCCACATAGATCTCCGCCTCGATCGCCGACGCGAGCAGGTGGGGACTGTCCGGATTCTGGTCGGCGGCGAGGTTGCCGCCGTGGAAGGAGGCGGCGGCAGCGACGCCGTGCGGTTGCAACCCGGCGGCGAGCAACGACAGGCCGCCGCCCATGCAGTAGCCCGTGGTACCGACCGCCGACCCGGTGACCTCATCGCGTGCCGTGAGGAAGCCGATGAAGGCTTCGGCGTCGTTGCTGACGCCGGCACGGTTCAGGGTGCGGGTCATCGCACCGAGCCGCTCCCTTTCGACAGGATCGCTGAAGAGGGTGCTGATATTGAAGGGCGGGAAGTCCCCAGAGCGGTAATAGATGTTCGGCACGAGGGTCACGTAGCCCATCCCGGCCAGCCGTTCCCCCATCGAGCGAAACGTGTCTCTGAGCCCAGCGGCATCCGGATACATGATCACGCCCGGCGCCGGCCCGGACTCCGCGGGAATGTGCAGGCTCGCCGAGCACTCGCCGTCATCGGTCCGTATCAGCACAGTTTGTTGAGGCATGGGTCCGCTTTCTTGTGCTCCAGCAGTCGGCGGCGACGCTAACTCATGGCCCGGTAGAGCAGGCCAGGCAGTACCCGCAAAGCCAGGGAGCCGATGACATTTGTCATGCCGAACCCACGAGTGACGGCACTACCTCGCGTGCGTACCGGCTGTCACCTTCGATGCATACCCGCCTTCAACGGGACCAGCCACGAACTGGTCCTTTCCCAGGTGTCCAAGTCCTACGGAGAGGGTGCCCGCTGTCCGCTCGATCGACCTCGCGATCTCACCGGGCGAGACGGTCGCCCGAGCCGTCTCGCCTCTCACGGGCCGAGAGCGCGACGTGCTGGTCGCCGCCCGGCCCGGAGCGACGGTCTCGGAAATTGCCGCCAAACTCTTCCTCTCCGAAGGGACCGTGCGTAATTACCTGTCCGCCGGGATCGCCAAGGTCGGGGCGCGCAACCGGGCAGAAGCAATCCGCACGGCCGACGATCGAGGCTGGCTGTGACCGGGTTCAGCGGCCCACAGCCGGCATCACCCGCTCCCCGACCACTCTCAGGTAGCGCCAGGCGATCTCCGGGGGCAGCCCGCCCACCTGTCGCACGCGGTGGCGATAGCCTCCCCCGGTGCATACGCCTCATGCAGACGTGCGCGGGCCGATCACCGGCGGCCGCCGCGGCTGGCCTTTCGGAGCCGCAGCCTTTGACCTGGACGGCCTGGGCTACGTCGAGCAGGAGTGGATTTTTGCGGGTGATGCCACCTGCTACCGACATGCGCCCGGGACGGGTCGTTCCTTCGATGGGCATTGGGAAATCCAACCGGCGCAGCGCGTTCCCTTCACCACCAGGATGCTGGTCCGCAGGCCACGGGATGCAGCCACGTTCAACGGCACCGTAGTCGTTTTCTGGGCGAACGTCTCGATCGGATTCGACATCTACACGGGCGAATCCTCACAGCTCTACGAGGGCTGCGCCTTTGTCGGTGTCACGACCCAGCGCACTGCCGTTGAGGGCTACCGCGACGGGCCTGGCAACGGTCTGACCGCCTGGGACCGGGAGCGGTACGGCGAGCTGACAATTGCGACGGATGACGCGTCGTACGACATCTTTACCCAGGCCGCCCGCCTCGTCGGGCGTGATCGTCAGCGCGGCGAGCTCGATCCGCTGGGCGGCCTTGACGTGCGCCACGTGATCGCCTTCGGCGCCTCGCAATCAGCGGGTCGGCTGGCCACCTACGTCAACGCTGTCCAGCCATCGGCACAGGCGTTCGACGGCTTCCTGCTTGACGTGTATTTCGGCAACGGAACGCCGCTCGACACAAGCGCGGCGCCGACGGCGGGGGTCACCCGCGTTGAGCAGATCACCGAGCTGATCCGCACGCATGGGCTGCCACCGGGCGCGCACCTGCTGCGCGATGTCGGCGTGCCCGTCTTCGTGGTCAATTCCGAAAGCGAATCGTTGGCGCACTTTCCGGTCAGGCAACCCGATACGGACACTTACCGCTTCTGGGAATTCGCCGGGCACGCCCACGGCACCGTTCCGAGCAAGGAGGCGCTGCGATCAAGCTGGGAACGCGACCTCGGCATCACTCATCATCCGATGGCCCCCGCCGCCGGCTACAACGCGCTCTCCCTTGAACCCGGGCGTGCCGCCGCTCTCGCGCACGTGCTCCGCTGGCTCGAGGACGCAACTCCCCCGCCGGTCCAGCCCCGAATCCGGATTGAAGGCGACCCGCCGCACATCATTCGCGACGACCTGGGAAATGCGCTGGGCGGGATCAGGATGCCCGCTCTCACTGCACCCACGGGCCGGCACTCCGGCTTCGCCGCCGACGGCACCCTCTCTCTGTTCGGCTCCACCGAGCCTTTTGACTCGGCGACGCTGCACGCCCTCTATCGCGACCACGACGCCTACACCGCCGCATTCAGAGCGGGGGCAGCGGAAGCCGTTGCGTCAGGTGTGCTTCTTGCACACGACGCCCAGTCCCTCGTGAGGGAGGCAGACCGGACCGCGATCCCGTAATGATGCGGTGTCGGCTCAGGCCGCTAACGCGACCGCGGTCGACCGTTGGCGATTACGGCGGGCGAACCAGGCCGCCGCGACCACGGCCCCCAATGGGATCTCGATCAGATAGCTGAAGACCCGGAAAAGCAGTACGCCGGCAGCGGCACCGACGGGGTCGGCGCCAAAGCCCACCAGGACGGCCGTCGCAGCGGTCTCCACCACGCCCACCCCTCCGGGCGTGATCGGGATCAGCGTGAGCATTCGTTCTACCGCGTAAGCCGCCAGAACTGCGCCGAAGTGGACCTGGACCTGAAGGGCTACCAGGCAGGACCACATCAGCACGACCTGCAACAGCGGATAGCCAAAGCCGCCGACCGCCAGACCCCGCCAGCCGCGTCGCAGCACATGCGCGCTCTTGTCCCAGAACTGCGCGATCCACGCGCTGACGCGGCTGCGACCCCGCCCGCGGGCCCACACCAGACACGCAATCGTGGCGGCGACGAGCGCCAGTCCAACACCGCCATAGACACCCAAGGCGCCCGGCGATGTCGGTGCATCAATCCGGGCGGCGATTCCAGGCATGAACGACAAAGCGACGATTCCGCCAACGGCGATGATGACCTTGACCGACGCGACGACGAGGTTGCTCACGGTCGCGAAAGCCGTGATCTGCACGCCGTCGTAGCCCCAGCTGCGCAACATCGCGTAGTTCAGACCGATCCCTGCGGCGCCGCCGAACGGCAGGACATTGGAGACACTGCTGCCACCCAGGTTGAGCGCGACGGCGCGCCGCCGCGAAAGGCCCGGCAGCGAACGACGGAGCACGATCGCGTGCAATCCGAGGCCGGCCGCCCAGACCGCGACCAGGCAGATCACATCCCAGAAGGGAATCCGAACGATCTGGCGGACGGTGTCACGCCAGCCGATGCCCAGCGCGTGGGGCAGGAAAAACGCCAGCAAGGCGACGGCAAGAGCGATCGAGAGCACGCCGAAGGAAAGCTTCGTCGCCCGGCGCATCGATACAACTTATCGGTCGAGCGCGCATGTGAAGACATCATCGACGTGATGTCGCGCGCGTGGCGACCTCGAACCCGTACCGATCTCGACGAACCACTCGCGTCCCAGCACCACCCGGGCCAGCGGTTGAGGAAGCCGCGAGAGCAGCCGCACGGTGCGAATATCGGAGCCTCCAGCGGCCTGCGAGGCATGGGCAGCGAGTGCCCTGAGCTTGGCCCCTAGCCACGGCCGGACGTCGATCTCGTGAGTGATCTCGGCGCGCGGACGGTAGGCCTCCTGGAGGCCCGACGCGGTCATTCCGCCGGGCCGGACGCGTGCCAGGTTGAGCAGCCGGACCGACCGGACCAGCGTCTCGCGGGGCAGGGTGGCTTCCATCACGCGCGGGGTCCCGGCGCTGGACGCGGCGGCGATCCCGGCGTCGTGCACCCGAATGTGGTCACGGTGCCCGTAGCCACCGCGCGGGTCATAGATCGTGAGCAGGTCAGCGTCCTCCTCCACCAGGACGGCCGCCAACCGGGCGGCGACTTCAGCCACAGGCGTTGCGCACAGCGAGCCCGGGGGCGGCGCCGCCGAACCCGATCCAGAATCGCCGTAGTCGAGGGTGACCAGCCGGGTCACGCCCAGCGCGTCGGCGGATAATTGCAGCTCACGCCTCCGGGTAGCCCCAAGGTCGGGGGTGTTTGCCGTGGCCAGTCCGCGCTCTCCCAAAGTCGCGGTGACAAGCACGACCCGGTGGCCTTCAGAGCTGGCCCGCGCGAGGGTTCCACCGGTATAGAGCACCTCATCGTCCGGATGTGCATGGAACGCCACTAAGGTGTGGCGAGCGGCAGTGGCGTCGCGGGCGTTAACGATGGGCAAACGACACCTCGTTTCGTCAACTATTTCGGCTACGGGGTGCGATGCGGATTCTCCACGTCACCGACGCCTACCTTCCCAGACGCGGCGGTATTGAGCTGCACGTGCACGATCTGGCGCGGGCGCAGGCTGCCGCCGGCGACGAAGTCGACATCATCACGATGACCCGCGGCCGGGGCACTCTCGACGTGCCTGGAAGCGCGACGGTGATCAGGCCCGGCGAGGGCGGAATCGTGTCCAAGACCCGATACCTCGCCCGCAAGCGCACCTATGGCCTTGAGGGGGGCTACGACATCGTCCATGCCCACTGCTCGACGGTGTCGCCGCTGTCCTTCTTCGCGTTCGGCACGCCGGGTGTCCCCCGGTTACTCACCGTGCACTCGCTCTGGCAGCGCTATACGCCCCTCTACCGGGGGTTCGACCACGCGCTGAACTGGAGCGACTGGCCCGTGAAATGGTCGGCGGTCAGCCAGGTGGCCGCCGATGGAGTACGCAAGGCCTCCCGAGTCGACCTTGATGTCGCCGTCCTCCCGAACGGGATCGACCTCGACCTGTGGACCCCCACCGCACGCACCAGTGAGCCCCAGCACCTGCGCATTCTGGCTGTCATGCGGCTCGCGACGCGAAAGCGCCCGCTGACGCTGCTACGGATCCTGCGTTCGGTTCGCGCCCAGGTGCCGGCCGACATCAAGCTCACCGCGACGATTCTCGGTGAGGGACCGTCGCGGCCGCAGATGGAGCGCTACCTCGCCCGCCACGACATGACCGAGTGGGTCCACCTGCCGGGTCACCTGCCGCGTAGCACCGTCAAGGAGACGATGGCGCGCTCCGACGTCTTCGTCGCCCCCGCCGTCCTCGAGTCGTTCGGGATCGCGGCGCTGGAGGCGCATGCCGCCGCTCTACCGGTGGTCGGGCGAAGTGGCAACGGGCTGTCGGATTTCATCCGCGACGGTGAAGGCGGGGTCCTGGTCGACAGTGACCAGGAGATGGCTGCCGTACTGACGCGGATGGCCACCGACCGGATCCACGAGAGCGTGCCGCGCTCTTCCTCGCTCGAGACCTTCAGCTGGCCTGCAGTCGTGCAACGACACGTTGCCCTTTATGAAGCGGCGGGCGCGGCCAACCAGCGTCAGCGGGTGACGCTGGCCTCGTGACCGTCACTTCCGACAATCGCACCGACGCCTCCGATGCCATCGAAGCCACCGGGGCCACGGTCACGCCCAACGCTGCCGGTGACGCCCCCGACCAGCCGAAGCGCCGTCGCAATCCGCTTACCCGGCGGCTGCCCTGGTGGGGCGAGGCACTGATCGCGGTCGGCTTCTACTGGCTCTACAACTTCACTCAAGCGCTGACGGAGGGCCAGGTCGGCAACGCCCTGCGCCACGGTCACGACATTGTCAGCGCCGAGAAAAGCCTGCACATATGGGTTGAACCGGACGTCAACCGCTGGGCCACCCGTCACCACACCCTGTCGATCATCGCCGGCTACGACTACGGCCTGGCTCACGCGATCGTGACGGCTACCGTGCTCGGATTCTTGTGGTGGCGGCGGCCACGCCTCGAAGTACCCATGCGCAACGGACTGGTGGCGCTGAGCGTCGTCGCGCTGCTCGTGTATTGGCTGTATCCGGTGGCGCCGCCGCGGCTGACCGTCAGCGGTCTGACCGACACGCTGTTGGCCAACAACATCCTCGGCGCCCGCAACGTGCACGAGGGGCTCGTCAACCTCTACGCGGCCATGCCCAGCTTGCACGTCGCCTGGTCGCTGTGGTGCGCAGCGGCGATCGTGCTCTCGTTTCGATCCCGCTGGCGCCACCTGGCCTGGCTCTACCCGATCTGGACAACCTTCGTGATCATCGCGACGGCCAATCACTACTTGCTGGACGCGGCGGCCGGTGCGCTTTTCGCCGCGGTGCCGCTCCTGATCATCACCGCTCGTCGACGCCGGGCCCACACGCTGCAGCTTTGAGGGCGATCGTCGTCAGTCGTCAGTCGGCGCATCGAACGAATTGCTCTGATGAGGGAAACGCGCCTGCGTGCCGCCGTCGACCACCAGCGTCTGGCCGGTCATGAAGCTGGACAGTCCCGAAAGCAGGAAGACCAGCGGTCCGGCGATCTCGCGAGGCTTGCCCCAGCGGGCGAGCGGAACACCGTCGTTCGCCGCGAGCCCATCGATGTCGGTGATGCCCTGGTCGTGGAAGCCGGCGACGACGCGGGGGGTGGCAATGCAGTCCGGTGCGACACAGTTCGCCCGGATGCCGTACTTGGACCACTCATTGGCCATCGACCGGGCGAGCGACATGGTGCCGGCTTTCGCCGCGCCGTAGGCAGCGTGGCTCGGCGCGCCGTACAAGCCGCTCACGGACGCCACCATCGCGAACGCGCCGCCGGACTTGTCATCAATCATGTGCCGAGCCGCCGCGCGTCCCACGAATAGGTGATGCAGCAGGTTGATGCGCATGTCGGCCTCCCACGCCTCCAGATCGAGGCTGAAGAGGTCTTTCCAGCCCGCAAGACCGACGATGTTGGCCACGCCGTACAGGCCGCCGAGCGCGGCATGGGCATCGTCGACCACCTGCTGCGCGCCCTCGGGAGTCGTGACGTCACCGGCGATCGGATGGCCACCGATGTCACTGGCGACCTGCTTCGCCCGGTCGGGGTCGAGATCGGCCACGGCGACCCGGGCACCGACCTCGACCAGCAGCTCAGCGGTCGCCTCACCGATACCGGAGCCCCCACCAACGACAAGCACCGGCTTGCCGGTCAAGCCAAACGAGTCAGCCATCTCTCCACCTTCCAGTTGCGCACTCCAGACAGCGTCGCGCATCGCCTGGAATCGCCGGAACCCGGGTCAGACCTGCCGCGACCGGGATATCGCAGCTACGCCCTCGACTGTCGCGCCGGGCAGCCGCGCCGATAACTCCCTGCCATGAAAGATTTGCTCGCCTCGAAGCTGTTCGACGCCGTTGCCGTACTGGCTGCGGTTGCGGCGATCGCTGTCTACCTGCACTGGCGGGTGCGCAACCGTGACGGCTGGGCGATGCACCGGCCGCTGCCCAAGGTGACCTTCAGCTTGCTGGCGATCGCGGTCGTCGTGACCGGTTGCGTCGCGTGGCGGCACGGCAGGCTGGAAGATCGCCTGTCACACGCCGCGAGCACGTTGGCCGGCTTTCCGGTACGGGTCCACTGCCAGGACCTGGCTGGGGCGGCCACGGATCTCAGCGGAGACCTTGGCACTGTGCAGTTCACTGCGGACGGCACCCCGGCGCACGCCACTTTGATCCGGCGGGAGCAGTGCTCAGCGCTGAGCAGCTATCTGGGCAAGCACGGTGCCCACCCGTCCGCGGCCCAGATACTCGCCGTTCATGTACTTACGCACGAGACCATGCACATGCGGGGTTTGCGCGCCGAGTCGGCCGCCGAGTGCGCTGCGGTGCAACGGGACGCGCACATGGCAAGACTGCTCGGAGCTTCACCGGCCGACGCGCAGTCGCTGGCGGCCGTTTACTGGCGGCTGGACTACCCGCAACTGTCCGATGAGTACCGGTCACAGGAATGCCAGCCCTCCGGTGCGCTCGACGAGCACCTGCCCGACGGCTGGCCCGGGAAGGCCACCGTCGCGGCCGCGGCGCCCTAGCCCTGGACCCGCTGAACCCCTGGCTTCCTAGACTCCCATGCCGCCCTCAGCGACGGCGACCAGACCTTCGGTATCAGCGATCCCGTCGGCCGGCGGTGGGACATCCCGCCCGGGGTGGGTCGTGATCAGCGTGCCTCCGATGACGGCCGCCAGCAGGAAGATCCCGGCCGCCCAACCGCTGGCCACCGCGAATCCGTGCACCGTCGCTTTTGCTTGCAGGTCTGAGCCCGTGAGATGACCCCGCAGGTAGGTCGCCGTCGCCATGGCCGCGACGGTGTTGAGCAGGGCGGTACCGATGGACGCCCCGATCTGCTGCGAGGTGTTCGTCACCGCTGAGGTGATACCGACGTCCTGCGGGTCGGCATTGTTGGTCGCGGTGCTGATGCAGGGAACGACGGCAAGACCCAGACCAAGACCCAAGAGGATCTCGGCGGGCAGCACGTGCGTCCAGTAAGACGCATCCGGCGTGAGCCGGGTCAAAAGGAAGACCCCGACAGCGCCAAGCAGCAGACCGGGGACGACCAGCAGCCGGGTCGAGACGTGCGGCATCAGGCGGCTCGCCAGCTGCGTCGCGGCCAGGCCGTTCATGGCCAGCAACGGCAGGAAGGCCACCCCTGTCTTGAGCGGTGAGTAATGGTCGACGGTCTGCAGCAGGTAGGTCAGGAAGATGAACGTCCCGAACATCCCGGTGACGGCCAGCATGATCGTGAGGAACGAGCCGGCCCGGTTGCGGTTCTTCAGGACGCGCAGCGGCAGCAGCGGATTCGGGCCTTTCGACTGCCAGAAGATGAAGCTGGCCAGCAGCACCGCGGACAGGATCAGCGGACCGATCACCCCCGACGACCCCCAGCCGTGAGCACCGGCCTCGCCCAGCGCGTAGACGAGGGCCACCAAGCCCCCGCACCCCAGCACGACGCCGGGGATATCGAGCCGGACACCGGATGCGCCCTGCTGGGTCGGGATCAGCGTGAAGGCACCGAAGGCCACGATCGCGGCGATCGGAAGGTTGACGTAGAGGCACCAGCGCCAATCGAGGTATTGGGTCAGGAATCCGCCCAGGATCAGGCCGAAGGCTGAACCGCTGATGGCGATCGTGGCGTAAATCCCGAACGCCCGGGCCCGCTCGCGCGGGTCGGTGAAGGTAGTGCTCAAGAGGGAAAGCACCGAGGGGGCCAAGAGTGCCCCGAACAGGCCCTGCAGGCCTCTGGCGCCGATCAGCATGAAGGTCGACTGGGCCGCTCCCCCCAGCGCTGAGGCCAAGGCGAAGCCGACGACACCGATGATGAGGGTCTTCTTCGTGCCGATCATGTCGCTGATACGGCCGCCCAGCAGCAGGAACCCGCCGAACGCCAGGGTGTAGGCCGTGACCACCCATTGCCGGTCGGTGTTGGAGAACCCGAGCCCATGCTGCGCCGACGGCAACGCGATGATCATGATCGTCGAGTCGAGCACCACCATGAGCTGAGCTCCGGCAATGACGACGAGGATCCACCAGTGGGCTCTGGTCGGACCGGCTGAGGCCTGCGGGCCAGCCGTGGTTTGGATCGCGGTCATCTCGTCGAGGTGTCGATCCTGGGTCGATGACGATACGGAGATCTCACTCCGTTTATGTTAGCGGGAACCGGACGGATCCGTCCACTTACCTGGACACCCTCGCTAGCGGCGGGGTTCCAGCACCACCAGTGGGACGGTCCGACCAAACGTCGCGGCCCGCTCCTGATAGCGGACCAGCGAGTCCCCCTTTGCGGTGATCAAGGCAAAGAGCCGCTCGTACTCCGCACCCGTTGCCACCCGGCCGGTCACCGGAATTTCCCGCCGCTTCACATGCACCCAGGCGGCGTCGTGCGCGCGCACGTTCCAGACCCAGTCAGGGTCCTTCGGACCACCACCATTGGACCCCACGACGACGAAGCGGTCGCCGTCGTCGTAGTACGGAAGCGCCCGCGGCCGCAGCTTGCCGCTGCGCTTTCCGATGGTGGTCAGGAGCAGCGTCGAGCGATAGCCCACGCCGCCCGCCTTGGCGTACTGCCACGTGATGAACGAGACGCCAAGGTGGCGCACGAGGGCCCGGTCGAACGAACGGCCACGGCTGCCCTTGAGGACGATCCAGCGAGTATTGCCCCGCGAGGAGTACGAGATCGCCTCGTCAGCCTCGGAATGCTCACTCATGTCAGTTGACCGGCAGTCCGCGGTCCAGCACAGGACCGACCATCAGCCGGAACAGCTCCTCGCTGGCGTAGATGCGTTCGCCGGCGAGCCGGCTGTCGTCACCGAACAGCAGGATGCCTATCACGTCGAAACGCCGCTGCCCCGCCGCGGTCTTGAACTGGATCTGGTACTCCTGGCCCAGCCCTTCGTCGGTGATCCACTCCGACCGCAAGCTGTAGCCGGCCACCCGCTGCTGGAAGTGGGCGAAGAAGTGCTCGTAGTACGCCTGGATCAGGGAAGCACCTTCGAGGACAACGCCGATCGGCAGCAGCTCGAAGCGCGGATTTTCCACCAGGGTTGCGAGGGTCCCAGCTAGATCCCCGGAGCCTTCCGCTGCGGCGTGAGCGTGGGCGACGGCGAGGTGGGCGTCGCGAGTGCTGGTGGTCACTGGGCCTCCGCGGTGGGTCAGGGGGTGGTTCGGCTGTACTTGGCGATCGCCTCACGTGTCGCCTGTTGCATGGCGCCGAAGAATCGTTCCGAATTGCGCCCCACCCAGTCGATGCTTTCGTTGCGATTGACGTTCATGCCGCGACAGGCCGGGATCACGTATTCGGCGAAGAGCTCGTACGACCGTTTGGTCGCCTGCCAGTCGGCACAGTTGTGAGCGAGGAAGAGAAACGTTCCGAAGCCGCCGGTCTTGTCGCTGAGCCGTTGGATCGTGGCGATCGCATCATCGGGCGTGCCTACTGTCGCCACCCCGAAGTTGGGTAGGCCGTTGGTCGTCCAATGCGTGAGCGCCTCACGCGCAGAGCCCGTCCACGGCAGCTTTCGCTTTCCCATGCGCTCCATGTAGGCGTTCAGCGCGAGAACGCCATGCTCCATCTCGCGTTCCGCCTGCTCGCGGGTCTCCGCCACGTGCATCGAAGCCACCACACGCCAGCGGTCGCGGTCGACGACGTTTCCGTACTCGGCCGAGGTGCGTTCGAAATGGCCCCAGTTGGCATCCAGGGCGTCGAACCCGCTCGGGTCGGTCGCCGACAGAGACAACATCGCCAAGCCGAGCCGGCCGGCGAGGGTCGCACCGGTGGGTGACGACGTGGACGCCACGGCCAGCTCGATCCCCCGGCGAGCGTAAGGACGCAATTGGAGGCGAGCGTCGTCGAGGGTGAACCAATCCGTCTTCGCGCTCACCGTCTCGCCGCGAAGCAAACGCACAATGACCTCAGCAGCCTCGATCATCATGTCGCGCTGCCGGAGCGGATCGATTCCCATCATGAACGCGTCCGAGGGCAACTGGCCCGGCCCCATACCGAGCATGACCCGACCAGCCGTCAGGTGGTCGAGCTGCACTATCCGGTCAGCCAGCACGAACGGATGATGGTAAGTGAGTGAGTTGACCCCGGTGCCGAGCATGATGCGCTTGGTGCGCTCTCCCGCGGCCGCGATCATGACCTCTGGTGAGGCACTCATCTCATACGCGCCGCTGTGGTGTTCACCGAACCAGGCCTCGTCGTAGCCCAGTTCATCAAGCAGCACAGCCAACTCGAGGTCGCGGCGCAATTGCAAGGTCGGATTGCCCGCCGGGTCGTGGTAGGGCGCGATGAAGGCACCAAAGCGCGTCGGCAAGGGGGCCCTCCCGTTACTTCCGGTCATCGTGACAAGCCGCCTTCGAGAGATCCTCCGGGAACCGTAACGGGGCGAAGGGACGACGGCGTCAGCGGGTCCGACAGTCCTCAGTGCCGCCGCCCGTCGTGATCAGTGACGCTGCCGCGTCGCGGTCCTGTAAGAAAGCCAGGTGACCCGACGCCGAATTGTCATCGCCGGGTTCGGCGACAGTGGCCTGCTCACCGCCATCCATCTGGGCAAGCAGGCCGATCGCCTCGAGATCGTGGGCATCTCCACCAAACCCGAGCTCGTCAGCGGCCAAGAGCTCGGCTTGCGGCTATCGCGACCGCAGCAGTGGGCGCGTGATTACCGCGTCGGTTTTGACCGCTACCACCGCCTTCGTGACGTCCGCACAGTCCACGGTCAGCTGACCGGCCTCGATCTCGAGGGCAGGAGGGTCATCGTCAAGCGTGCCGACGGCACCGAGATCGCCGAGCCGTACGACATTTTGGTGATCTCGACCGGTGTCACGAACGGCTTCTGGCGGCAGCCCAAGCTCCAGTCCTCGGCCGAAGTCGAGGCCGACCTGCAAGCCGCCCACGACAGGCTCGACGGCGCTTCCACGATCGCCGTCATCGGCGGCGGCGCGGCCGCGATGAGCAGCGCTCTCAACCTGGCCACCCGCTGGCCCGACAAGCGGGTAGATCTCTATTTCCCGCATGACCGCGGGCTGTTGGGCCACCACCCGCGGGCCTGGAGCCATGCGCTTCGACGGCTGGAATCCGCCGGAGTCCAGCTCCACCCAGAACACCGCGCCGTGATCCCGGACGGCTTTGCGTGCGACGCCATCACCAGCGAACCCGTCACGTTCAGCACCGGCCAACCCCCCGCCTCAGCCGGCGCCGTGTTGTGGGCCACCGGCCGCGTCAAGCCCAACTCCGGCTGGCTCCCCAAGGAGCTGCTCGACGACGCCGGCTTCGTCGCCGCGACACCGACCCTGCAGCTACCCGGCCATCCCGAGATCTTCACGATCGGCGACGTGGCAGCCACCGACCTTCTGCGCTCCTCGGCGCGCAGCCGCGCCGATGTCCTGCTGGCCGCCAACATCCTCGCCGCATTGGACGGAAAGCCCCTGAAGCCGTTCAAACCGCCGCGATCGCGTTGGGGCTCGGTGTTCGGCGTCCAGAGCGACGGGCTGCAGGTCTTCGCCCCCAACGGCCGCGTCTTTCGCATCCCGAACTGGTTCGTGCAACGGATCCAGACGCCCTACATCGTGGAGCGTGGGATCTACAAGGGTGTCGATACGAGGCCCCTGAGGGCAAAGGGTGGCTGATCGGATGGTGTGGCGCGGGAGCCGGAAGGAGGAAAATTCACTCCCTTCCACTTTCAAGATATAGCGCACCCAGGGGCTTGCCGCAAGACCGGGGTCGTGCCGGACAATCGCTGGCCGACCCAGATTCTGCGGATACGGGAGTCCCCGATTGCCCTTGAACACCAGCGCCTTTGCCCTTCCCGACCACCTCGCCGCCAAAGCCGACCCGACGCTCATCGCCGGCGACGAGCGCCACTTCGCGGCGATCGCGGAAAGCCTCGAGCAATCGATCGCCGACGTGTCCAACCGCCTCGATTCCGAACTGAAGGCGCCCGGAGGCATCGGCCAGGCGGCGATGGACCGCGATGAGGAGGTTCACCGGCTGACCGCTCGGCTACGGGCGTTGCGGCGCTACGGGCTGGATCTGTGTCTCGGACACGTCGTCAGCGCAGCTGACCCGCAGCCGTTGTACATCGGACGATTTGGCCTCACGGACCGCACGGGCAAACGGCTGCTGCTCGACTGGCGCTCCCCTGCTGCAGAGCCGTTCTTCGGTGCGACCCACGCCGATCCGATGGGTCTGGCAAGCCGCCGCAGGTATCGCTGGACGGGCGGGCGAATCAGCGACTACTGGGACGAGGTGTTCACCGCGAGCGGGTTCGAGGGGCACGCTGCGCTCGATGACCAGTCCGCCTTCATCGCAAGCCTGGCCAGCAATCGATCGGCCCGAATGCGCGACGTGCTCGGCACCATCCAGGCCGACCAGGATGCGATCATCCGCGCGGGCTCTCGCGGTGCGCTCGTCGTCGACGGCGGTCCTGGTACCGGCAAGACCGTCGTCGCGCTGCACCGCACCGCCTACCTCATCTACTCCGACCCACGCCTGGGCTACCGCCAGGGCGGGGTGCTCTTTATCGGCCCCCACCAGCCGTATCTCGCTTACGTCGCCGACGTCCTTCCCAGCCTTGGTGAAGACGACGTGCAGACCGCCACGCTGCGGGACCTCGTGGCCGAGGGAGCTTCCGCAACGATCGAGGCCGACCCCCAAGTCACCATCCTGAAGTCGTCCGCGGACCTGGTGAAGGCGATCGAGACGGCCGTCCAGTTCTACGAAAAGCCGCCTACAAAAGGGCTGACTGTCTCGACTTCCACGTCTGACATGTGGCTGAGCCCGAGCGATTGGACGGAAGCGTTCGAGGCCGCAGAACCCGGCACCCCGCACAACGAGGCTCGCGACCAGGTGTGGGAGACACTCCTGACCATCCTGATGGACAAGCTCGACGGCTCGACTGACCTTGCCCCGGCTGAGCTGCTGCGAAAGGACTTGCTCCAAAACACGCACCTGCGTACGACCTTCAACGGCGCCTGGCCGCTGCTCGAAGCCGGCGACCTGGTGGGAGACCTGTGGTCGGTGCCTGCCTACCTGCGCCTGTGTGCCCCCTGGCTCGCTCCTGACCACGTGCGGCGACTGCAGCGCGTAGACGCACATGCCTGGACACTGTCCGACCTGCCTCTCCTGGATGCGGCGCGACGGCGACTCGGCGACCCGGAGGCATCGAGACGCAGGCGCGACCATGAGGCTGCCGTCACCGTCGAACGCGAACGATTGGCCGCGGTGGTCGATGACCTGATCGACGTCGCGGACGACGAATACGGCAGCGGACTCGTCACGATGCTGCGAGGAGGGCACCTGCAGAGTGCACTGGTCGACGAGGGCGCGCTGCCCAGCGTCAACCCTGACCTGCTCGCCGGCCCCTTCGCACACATCGTCGTCGACGAGGCCCAGGAACTCACCGACGCCGAATGGCAGATGCTGCTGCTGCGCTGCCCCTCTCGCAGCTTCACCATCGTCGGAGACCGTGCCCAGGCCAGGCACGGCTTCACCGAATCGTGGCGGCAACGGCTCGAGCGGATCGGGTTCGATCAGATCGGCCTGGCTTCGCTGAGCATCAATTACCGCACGCCCCGAGAGGTCATGGCGGAAGCCGAGCCGGTCATCCGAGCAGTGCTGCCGGATGCCAACGTGCCGACCTCCATCCGCAGCAGCGGTCTGCCCGTCGAGTTCGGGCGCGCTACCGACCTTGACGCCATCCTGGACGGCTGGCTCGCGGCGCATGCCGACGGGATCGGTTGCGTCATCGCCCCTGGCGACATCTCCGCTGCCACCTTTCGGGCCGGGTCCAGAGGGCCGCGCATCAGGTGGCTCACCCCGGAGCTGTCGAAGGGTCTCGAATTCGATCTGGTCGTGCTCATCAACCCGCAGGCTTTCGGCGCCGGCGGGGTAGGTATCGAGGGAGCAGTCGACCGCTATGTCGCGATGACCCGGGCGACGCAACGACTCGTCGTCCTCACCGGCTCCGGACGTTGGTGATGCCTGTTCGTGACGCACGATCACGCTATGACAGTCGCTGACATCGCGTGTAGAGTGATGGCAGTTGCTGACATCGCCGCCCGCCACCGACCCGCGTAGCAGGAGGCGATCACGGAAAGGTTTCCCATGCGCGTATTCGTCACCGGAGCGTCCGGATGGATCGGCTCCGCCGTCGTTCCCGAACTCATCGCCGCCGGCCACGAGGTGGTCGGGCTGGCACGTTCCGAGGCGTCGGCCGACGCCCTGAA
Organism: uncultured Actinomycetota bacterium; assembly: GCA_963839015.1. Lineage (GTDB taxonomy): Bacteria > Actinomycetota > Actinomycetes > Frankiales > Frankiaceae > DATAZK01. Next base: position 1,291,326 of record CAWITL010000010.1, read on the forward strand.
GGCTGCCGGGGCCAAGGTCCGGGCCGGCGACCTGGACGATCTCGAGGTGCTGCGGGATGCCGCCGCCTCCTCCGACGGCGTGATCCATCTCGCCTTCAAGCATGAAATCGCCTTCTCGGGTGACTTCGCCGGCGCGGCCGATGTGGACCGCGCCGCAGTCGACGTCATGTGCGGGGCGCTCGCCGGATCAGACCGGCCCTTCGTACTCGCCTCCGGACTGCTTGGGCTTGCGCCAGGACGGGTCGCCACGGAGCGAGATGGCCTCCTGCCGGACCCGGGTCAGGTGGGCATCCCGGTGGGTCCGCAGGCCCGGCTGGCGACGGCTCAGCGCGTCCTGGCGCTGCAGTCCGAAGGCATCCGAACGTCCGTGATGCGGCTTCCACCCACGAACCATGGCGACGGGGACAACGGATTTATGGCAGCCCTCGTTGGCATCGCCCGCGAATCGGGCGTATCGGGCTATGTCGGTGACGGCTCCAACCGCTGGCCTGCGGTACACCGCCTCGACTCCGCCGCCCTGTTCCGGTTGGCGTTGGAGGACGCACCTGCTGGATCGGCGCTGCATGCGGTAGCCGACGAGGGCGTGCGGATCCGCGACATCGCTGAGGTGATCGGCAGGCATCTAGGCGTGCCCGTCGAGTCGATCTCTCCCGAGGCGGCACCGGTCCACTTCGCCTGGCTCGGCCACTTCATCTCCCTCGACAGCCCGGCCTCGAGCGCCATCACCCGGGATCTGCTGAAGTGGCAGCCTAATCAGGCCGGGCTGCTTGAGGACCTCGATCGGGGTCACTACTTCAAGGGCTAGTTGAAGCCTGGATCCTCAGTGCTACCGGCGAGATGGCGCGCCCGTTATGAGGTGGCGCCACCGTTCACCGGAATGGTCACGCCCGACACGAAGGATGACCGGTCAGAGCAGAGGAAGGCGATCACAGCTGCAGTCTCCTCGGCGCGCTGGGCACGTCCGAGCGGGATCCGCTTGGCTACCCATTCGGAGAAGGGGATGCCTTCGCTACGGGCGAGGGCCAGCAGGCCCGGATTCGGAAATCGGGCGCTTGGCTCGACGGCCAAAGGGGCTACGGCGTTGCAGCGGATCCCATGGGGACCCAGCTCGGCGGCAAGGACGGCGACCATCTGATCGACCGCGGCGCGGGCCGGCCCGACGGCCCCGGCTCCGACTGTGGGCACCAGCCCGGCGTGGGAGGACAGGTGCACGATTGATCCAGGTCGGCCACCCGCGATCATGGCCTTGGCGGCGGCGCGCGCCAGCAACCAGGCGCCGGTCAGATTGATGTCCAATGCTCGTCGCCAGGATTCTTCCGCCAGCTCAATCAGCGGGCCGTCGCCGGCATGAGGCCCGGTCACTCCGTTGAGAACGCAGCAGCAGTCCAGCCCGCCGAATTCAGCGACGGTGCGCCCGACGATCGCCGCCCAGGCTGGTGCACCGATTTCGCCCTGGCGGTGAGCGAGCACCCGCCCGCCGAACTGCGCTGCGCGTGCGGTGACTTCGGCCAACACCTCATCGAACGTGTCCGGTGGTGCGTACGCCGTGTCTCCGCTACCGACCAGGTCCGCACAGACGAGGTCGGCTCCCGTCTCGGCCAGCAGCAGCGCGGTCGCCCGTCCGATGCCGGGTGGCCTGGCCACCCCCGAGACCAACACCACTTTGCGATCCTGACCGCCGTCGGTCGTGGGAGCAGCCGCATCCGTCACCGGGTCCACCTTCCGTCGTGCTCACCAGACCGTGCAGCCACATCTTGGCTGACGGAGTGCAGGACCCTCCGTTGCGGCGCAAACCTCTAGATGTATACCCTCCCCCGATGACCGAGCTCGCCGCACGGACCCAAGCTGCCCTCGCCGCCACCCCGGGCGGGTATTTCGAGCCGACAACGTCTCCCCGAACGAGGTCGAATACCGCCTGGAGGCACACCCGCAGGTGACCGAAGCGGCGGTCTTTGCCGGGGACGATGCGCTGACGGGAGACGCCGTGTGTGCAGTGGTGGTGCCCAAGGACTCCGCCGAGGTGACGCCCCAAGAAATCACGGCGTGGTGTCGGTCCACGCTGGCGCACCACAAGGTGCCGACCAGCTGGCTGGTGGTGCACGATCCACTTCCCCGGACCGCGAGCGGCAAGCTCGTCAAGAGCGAGATTCGCCGGCTCGCCGAAGAAGCCCGTTAACGCTGAAGCGTCGGATTTGTCGCTTTAGGTCGCTGGGCACGACAAAGAAGGGGTTCAGCGGCGCGCACGGGGGTGTCGACAAGTTCACCTGCGCCGTGTATACAAGCAATTACTTGTACAAGCGGCTCTGTGTGCGACAAGCAGGGCCCTACAGAGAGGGATGCCCGACATGACCCAGCACACCACTTCAGAGAGCCTCGAGGGGCTCGACCAGGACTACGTATCGCAGCTGACGCTCAACGCCTCAGCCGATGCCGTCTTCGATGCCCTGACGACGCTGGACGGTCTCGCCGCATGGTGGACGCCGGTCACCGGAAACGGCCTCACCGGCGGCCAGCTTTCGTTCGACTTCGGACCGACCTCACAAGCCGTGATGCGAGTCGATTCGGCCGAACGCGGGGTCGGAGTCCACTGGACCAACGTCGCTTGTCACGTCACTGACTGGGTCGGGACGACGCTGCACTTCGACATCACGCCGACCCCGACGGGTGGCACCGAGCTGCATTTCCGTCACGCCGGCCTCACCCCGCGGCTCGAGTGCTTCAGCGATTGCAAGAGCGGCTGGGACCACTTCATCCCCAGCCTCGGCGCCTACGTAGAAACCGGCATCGGGCACCCGACCCAGTCGGAGGCGGACCTTGCCCGGCGCGCGGCACGCGCAGAGCGGCGCGCCGCGGCTAGCGCCTGATGAGACGCTGGTCCTCATGAACGCGGCTCGCGGCAGCTTGGCCGTCGGTGGACCCGAAGATGATGACCCCGCGGACGCTGTCCTTCGGGCGCTCGCCGACCCGCACCGCCGCCGGATCCTTCGGCTGGTGCGGGGCGGCGAGCTGGCCGCCGGTGAGATTGCCGCGAACTTCGACGCCACGCAACAGGCCGTCAGCCACCACCTCCAGGTGCTCGCCAAAGCCGGTCTGCTCAGCGAGCGTCGTGACGGCGCGCGGCGGTTGTACGCGCTCGACCCGTACGCCCTCGACCCGGTCCGCGAGATGCTGTCCGAGCTGTGGCCGTCGGCGTTGGAGCGGTTGAAGTCCGTCGTCGAGCAGGACCAGCGGCAGAAGACCGCCAAGCCGAAGAAAGCAGGTCGTAAACGGTGACGACTCCCGAGGTGTTGACGGCGACGGTGCGGATCAGTGCGCCGGCCGCCGACGTCTTCCCCTACTTCGTCGATCCGGCGCTGATGATCCAGTGGATCGGCGAGTGGGCAGACCTGCATCCCGAGCCCGGCGGCGTGTTCGCCCTGGACTTCAGCACGACCCCGGTGCGTGGCGAGTACGTCGAGGTCGACCCACCGCGGCGGGTCGTCTTCACCTGGGGTGTCGCAGGCAGAGATTCACTGCCACCCGGGTCTACCACCGTCGAGGTCGTGCTGACCCCAGATGGGTCAGACACGATCGTGCAGCTGTTTCATCATGATCTACCCGCGGACGCGTTCGACAGTCACCTCGAAGGCTGGACGACGAGGCTTGACCGCCTGAGGCAGGTTGCCGAATAGCCCAGCTGCCGGGCCACTTGGCGCCCTGCCAACAGTCGGTTCGGTGCGGCTACCCGGTGGGCTGCAACTCGCCCTTCTCCGTCATCTGCGCGCCCAGTTCCCGCTCGATCTGCTCCAGGCTGCGGCCCTTCGTCTCAGGCACTCGCTTGGCGAAATACACCAGCGCCACGAGGGTGAGGAAGGCGAACATGAAGAACACGCCTTTCGCCGAGATGGCGTTGAGCAGAGTAAGGAACGAGATCGTCACGATGAAGTTGGCGCCCCAGTTCGCCATCGTGGCAATGCTCATTGCCTGACCGCGAATTCGAAGCGGATAGATCTCAGCGATCATCAGCCAGAAGACCGGGCCCAGCCCGACAGCAAACGACCCGGTGTAGACGAGCAGCCCAGCGATCGCGACGTAGGCGGTGCCGCCGTGCAACTGGTCGCCGTCGAGGAACGCGCACGCGGTAATGAGCATGCCGACAACCATGCCGGCGGTGCCGGTCAGGAGCAGTGGCCGTCGACCAGTGCGGTCCAACAGCCGGATGGCCACGATGGTCATGAACACGTTGACGGCACCAATGACGACGTTCGCCAGCAGGGACGCGCTGCTCCCTAGACCGGCGCCCTTCAGGAGTGAGGGAGCGTAGTAGATGACGGTGTTAATTCCCGTGATCTGTTGGAAGACGGCGAGCCCGATGCCGACCCACAGCGCGGGTCGCACTCCGCGCGAAAGCAGCTCCTTGACGCTCCCTTTCGCCTCCGTTTGAGCGATCTCTTTGACCTCGCGGATCTCTGGCTCGACGTCGGCCTCTTCGCGCAGCAAACTCAGCACCTCGCGCGCCTCATCCTCACGACCTTTTTTCACGAGCCAGTGCGGACTCTCGCGCTGCGTGAGGATGCCGACGGCCAGGATGGCGGCCGGTATCGCGGCCAACCCGAACATCAGCCGCCAGTTCTGGGAATCGGCCAGTCCGTAGTCCACGAGGTAGGAAGCGAGAATGCCGCTGGTGATCATCAGTTGGTTCAGACTCACGAGGCCGCCGCGCATCTTGGGTGGAGCGATTTCCCCGATGTAGAGCGGCACGGTCATGGATGCCGATCCGACCGCCAGGCCGATGACGAACCGGGCGACGATCAGTGTCCAGTAGGTGGGGGCGAAAGCCGCAAGCAGCACGCCCGCTATGAAGATGATCGCGGTGACAAAGATTGTCTTGCGCCGGCCGACGGCGTCGGCAACACGTCCGGCCGTGAGCGCTCCCACCATCGCCCCTACCAGCAGCAGACTCGTCACGAGCTCAAGCTGGAACGAGGACAGCCCTCCGAAGTCGGTCTTCAGAAACAGCAGGGCACCAGAGACGACTCCTGTGTCGTACCCGAACAGCAACCCGCCCAACGCTGTGATGGCCGCGGCCACGATCACGCGGCGGCGTGGGCCTGCTGATGACGCTTTCGCCGCGGCTGACGGTGGGGAGCCGGGATTCGAAGAAGGCGAGCCCTCGTGGGGCAAAGTCTCCTGGGGCGGGGCCGTGTCGTCATGCCGCTGCGGGTGGAGCAAGGTCATTGTTCACTTCTTTCTCCTGGAAGCGCGGCTTCGCTGCGGCTCCTCCCAGACGCCGCTGCCACGGCGACAACAACCCCAGTACCCAGCAACGTGGAGAAGACACTTCGGCTTGCCAAAGTATTTTGGAGGCTCTCAGGTTCCTGTCAGGCCCGTCTCAGGCGCCGGCCGGAGCGCGTCTGTCGGTCGTCGTCAGCGGTGCCTTCTTCGACGTACCGGACGACCAGGGGGACGGCAGCGATCTCCGGTGCAGGTACAGCAGGATTCAAGCGGATGGCAGGCAAGAACTCAGTCTTGACAAAGCGGCCCGCTTGCCGGATTTAGCGCGCTTTCACCCACCCAAGATCCCAAGTTGCGACAGAGTGTTGTGGAGCGTCCTTTGCGGACGCCGTTCATGGGATGAGGGAAAATGGCGGCGGGCGGGTCAGGTTCGCATCGACCATGGGGCGGCCCGACGCGACGGGGTCGCAGTACGGGCAAAGTCGATCGCCCTCGTTTCGCTGGGAGCGCTGCGTGGGCGGTGCTCGTGACCGTCTTTATTGGCCTATCAGTCACCGTCGCAGCGACCTTGATCAGCTTGACGCAAGATCGTCACAATGAGCGCCGACTGCTGCAAATCCAAACTCGGCAAGCGGCTGCAGTGATCGGCTCGCAGGTGGTCGGCATCGCCTCCCCCTTGGAGAGCGCCCTTCAAATCGCCGCGGCGACGCGCGGAAACCCTCAGGCCTTCACCCAGGCTTTAGCGGCATCAACCGGCCCAAAGGAGCTTTTCGTTTCGGTTTCGCTGTGGCAGACCACGAGTACATCGCCGCGACGCATCGTTGCCGTCGGGGCACCGCCCGACCTGTCGCCCAGCTCGCTGGCCAGCACCTCCTTCCTGACAAAGGCCTTGGCCAGCAAGACTTTCGTCGTCACCAGCATCAATGCGGCGGGCCAGCAACGCATCGGCTACGCCGCGGCCAGCGCGACGAATCCGCGGTTCCTCGTGTACGCCGAGCGGAGCATTCCCGCCAACCGACAGGTGCCGATCGAAAGTAACGCTGCGTTCGCAGACCTCGATTACGCCACCTACCTGGGTCCGAACACGACACCAAGCGCGCTTGCCACGACGGACTTGCCCCCGCGCCAACTACCGCTTAAGGGCGACGTGGCTCGTGAAGTCATTCCCCTTGGCGACACCGACATCACGCTGATCGCCGCCGCCCACGGCCACCTCGGGGGATCGCTCGGCTACTTCCTGCCCTGGGCCTTTCTCATCGGCGGGCTGCTGCTGACGGTCACCGCCGCGCTTGCCGCCCATCAGCTCGTTTCACAGCGGCGAACGGCCGAACACAACTCGGAAACGATCACCGGGCTTTACGGCGAACTTGACACCCTGTACCAGGATCAACACTCGATCGCAGAGACCCTGCAACGGGCGCTGCTACCCGCGTTCAACCCCGAAGTGCCCGGCCTTGAGATCGCGTCCCGCTATGTCGCAGGCGCCGCAGGGGTGGACATCGGCGGAGACTGGTACAGCCTTATCCCATTGGAGGAAGGACGATTTGCGTTCGTTGTCGGCGACGTCTCGGGACGCGGCGTCAGCGCTGCAACGATCATGGCGCGACTGCGATTCACCATGCGTGCCTACTTGTTCGAGGGGCACGCGCCTGAGGTCGTGCTCGAAATGTGCTCCCGCCAGTTCGACATCGAGACCGATGGGCACTTTGCCACCGTTATCGTCGGAATCGGTGATCTGAACACCCAACAGGTCACGGTCGCTAACGCCGGACACCTGAACCCGCTTGTCGTTTCGGGCGCTGACGCCAGGTTCTTCGAAACCGAGGTTGGCCTCCCGCTGGGCATCGCTCCCAGCACCTACGTCGCCCAAAGCTTTGCTATGGCGGCTGGTTCGACGCTGCTCTGCTACACCGATGGGCTTGTCGAACGACGCGGCGAGAGCATCGACGCCGGCTTGGAGCGGCTGGCCCGGTCGGCCGCCGTTCCGGAAGAAACGGCTGAAGGTCTCGTGACGCGGGTCTTGACCGAGCTCACCTCCGACGGGGCCGAAGACGACCTCGCCATTCTCGCTATCAAGTGGCTCGACCCCGCGTCGGGCTCGACGGGATAGTCGGCCGACGAAGCTGCTCACCGCGTCAGGCGGCAACGACCGTCGCCGCAAGAGCCATCCGATGGTCCTTGGACCAAGGCGGTCCGAGCGCCGCGCGTGGGCCGTGCAGCACTTCATCAGCCCGCTCCCCCAAGATTCGGGTCGCCTCTTGCTCGACGTGTTTGGGGTTGTAGAGGTGCACCGGCCAGCCACGCTCGCGCGCCGATGCGGCCAGCACTTGGCAATACATGACCGAATCCGCCCGGCTCTCGTACGGCACACGGCGTTGGACAGCGATGTCTTGCGGGAAATCAGCCGGCCACATACGAAGCGACATCGAGGCGATGGGCTGACCCAGCGCCGTCACGAGGTCGTCCAGTGCCGCGTCGGTCGCTCGCACCACCGAGGCCCGCACGTCCGCTACCAACGCGGCTAGAGCGTCGTCGCTGAGAGTCTCCCCGGATCGGTGCAGCAGGTGCGGACCGCCCTCGTGGTGGACGGGTGCTGCCGGTAAACCGGGCTCTATCAATTCGATCCGTCGGCGGTCCACGACCTTGTGCTCGGTCGACGCCGTGACGGCTACGGCCCAGCCGAAATGATGGGCGATGCCAAGACGCATGCTGCGATTCTGCCAACCCGCTAAGGGAACGGCCCGGTCCGGTCGATGACGGTGGGGCGACAACGCAGCTTCTCAGTTCACCGCCCGGTGGCAGCTGCCGCCCATACGGAGGTCCGGATGAATGATCCTGAGGCCCTGCGCGCGAAAGCGGCCGTTGTCCTTGGCGCCGCCGAGGCCATCGTGGCGGCTGGCATCTTCGGCATGCAGGACAACTATCTGGCTTTGACTGCGGGCGGAGTCGTTGGCGGGACGGTCGGCGGCAGCGGAGCCACGGGCGTGATCGGCAACGTTGCCGGCATGCACGCTGCCCGCGACCTCAACGCCAAATCCCATGGCGTGACGTTGCGGATGCTGGTCGTCGTGACCGCCTCGCAGATTCACATCCTCGACTGGCAGACCGGATCCGGACCCACCCGAGTCATGCGGTCGTTCGATCGCGGTAACACCACCGTCGAGGTGAAGAAATTCGGGCTCAGCCGGCGCCTGCATCTCCAAGACCGGGTCTCCGGCGACTCGCTCGCCTTAACAGGCTCCGCGTCAGCTCTCAGCGCGGAAGCGAAAGGCGACAAGGCCGTCCTCGCAGCACTTGCCTAGTCGGCACGCAGCTCCGGGTCGGGTGTCAGGTCGTCAGCGCAACCTTGACCGACACGTGACCCTTGGCGTCCGTCGACGCAGTCGCGTGACCCTCGTGCTGTACGCCCTTTAGCTGCAACCGCATCGGGCCACCCGCGCCCTCGAAGTTGCGCCACCAAGACTTGTGCTCCGGCAACGCAACAGTGATGCTGACCTCGTCGCCTTTCCGGGAGTACGCGACCGGCAGGCTGAACGTCTTTCTGGATTTGCGGCCCTCATAGGAGATCAGTGCCATTCTGCTGCCGATGAGCCCACCAAAACGAGGCGACTCGAGCCAGGGCTTCACCAGCTTGTTCACCGCGACGTTCGTCTTCGTGAACGCGGTTGCCGCGAAGCTCAAGGGGTCTCCTCATCACATTGGGTCAGCTGGCGTTGTCCTGATCTTGGCACGAAAACGCGTGCCGTCGGCCACCGGCAGACAGTTGTTCTAAAAGCGGAAAGTGAGCTTCGCGGCCGCCTCAGCGGGGGTCGGTTGGGCCCACCGTTGCTGGTAGCTGGCGGTCGTGGAAAGCGAACGCATCTCGGCGCGATCGAGGTAGAGCGTGCCGTTGAGGTGGTCGGTCTCATGCTGGGCGATGCGGGCCGGCCAACCTGCCAGTTCGAGGGCGTATGAGCGACCATCGCGATCCTGCGCCGACAGCTGCACCCGGCGATGACGTGACACCACCGCCGTCAGCCCGACCACGCTGAGGCAGCCTTCGTAGAACGCCCGTCGGTCCGATCCCAATGGCGTGATCACCGGGTTGATGAGGTCGATCGTCGGTTGGGGTAACCGTTCACGAGCTTTGGCGATCTCTGGCGCCACCTCCGCGGGATCATCAATGACCGCAAGCGCAAGCGGTAGGCCAATCTGTGGCGCAGCCAGTCCCACGCCGACGCCGGGCAGGTGTTCGCGCATGGCGTCGAGTAAGTCGTGGAGCAGGCCGTCGGGAAGCTGTCCGTCATAACGGGCCGCTGGCCGCCGAAGGATTGGCTCACCCACCTGGGTGACGGACCACGGACGCGGCGCCGACAGCAGGGCACCTACCTGCTCGACGAGGGCGTCATCGACCGGGCTCACTACCAGTGGCCCCGGTGGACGACCTCGTTGAACGGTCGACGGTCCGGCTTGGCTATCGGTGTCAACGGCCGGTCAGCCGGGTAGCCGATTCCGAGCAGGAACGACACGATGTGGTCACGCGGGACGCCAAGTATCGCACGCGCCTTGTCCTGGTCGTCGACCGACGAGTGTCCGGTGCCGATGCCAAGGTCGGCCGCGGCAAGGGCCATGGCATAGGTTGCCTGCCCCAGGTCGTATTGATCGACGATGCGGGTCCGGTCATCAGGGGGTTGGGGGACGACCAGCGCGATCGCCGCTGCCGCACCGGCGATGTGGCGGGCTCCGTGCCAGACCGTCGCCAGCTCGGCCAACTGCGACCGATCGGTGACGATCACGAAGTCCCAATGCTGGCGATTGGAGGCCGACGGTGCCCGCCAGGCCGCCTCCGCGATCCTGTCGAGGTCAGTGTCGGGGATTGGCTCCGGACTGTAGCTACGGACGTTGCGACGGGCTCGGATCGCATCCCACGCCTGCATATGAGGACCTCCTGAATTGAGTACTGATCAGTCGGTGCGTGGCGGGGCCTCGCACATCCCAGCGGGTGTGCCAGTCGTCCGGCCCATCGATCGTGATGAGGCCGTGATACGCGTCCTCGCTGCAGGGGTGATGCACCCATTCGCCAGGCGTCCAGGGATGGAAGGGCCGACCGTCGCCAAAGTGGAGCCACCATTGGCCCTCGACTCGTCGCAGCAAGTAGCAACGCGAGAACGGCAGCTGGGATCCGTTCCACAGCAGCGTCCCCTGCTCCCGCCACATGATCTTGCTTCCCTCAGGGCGCAGCGTCAGGTGCCCCGAGGCTGTCCCCGAAAGGCCGGCGCGCTCGTCACGAAGCTGCCGGTCAAGCCGCCAGTCCCCCAGCAGCGCGCTCGGCTCCGCGGCCTCCTTGACCGACCCGGTCACCGCACCGCGCTGCCGGTTTCCACGTCGGGGCTTTGCTGGATGACGTCCCGCATGGCCTCTGCGAGCAGGGTCACTGAACGAAGCCGACCATCGATCGTCGGAGCCTGATGGACGGTGATGAGCTCGTCCGCGCCGGTGTGCCGCAGGAAGCTGTCGAGGTATTGGCTGACCTCGGCGGGGGCGCCGGCCGCGGTATAGGTGAGCATCTGATCCACATGCGCCGCAGCCCCGGACTCCAACAGCTGGTCAGCTTGCGCGTCAGTGACGTCGCGGGCAGCGATGCCCTGCTGCCGCCCGAAAAGGCCAACCGCCCGGGCCCGCCGAATGGCCTGCAACTGCTCGCGGGCGGCGGACGTGGTGTCGGCCGCGACCACATTGACCCCGGCGATCAGGTAAGGCCGGTCCAGCTGCTCAGAAGGCCGGAATTCATCGCGGTAGGCGGCGATCGCCGCTTCGAGAGCAGCCGGTGCAAAGTGGGATGCGAACGCGTACGGAAGGCCCAGCGCAGCGGCCAACTGCGCGCCGAACAGCGACGATCCGAGGATGTAGAGCGGAACGTGCGAGCCCCGGCCGGGAATCGCCTCCACCCCGCGCACCCGCGTCTGTCCGGTGAGATACCCCTGCAGCTCCAGCACGTCCTGGGGAAACCCTTCGGCCGAGTTGGGGTCACGACGTAGCGCATACATGGTGTTCTGATCCGATCCCGGGGCCCGGCCGAGGCCAAGGTCGATGCGTCCCGGGTACATCGCGTCCAGGGTCCCGAACTGCTCGGCGATCGTCAGCGGCGCATGGTTGGGCAGCATCACCCCACCCGAGCCGAGCCGAATGGTCTCGGTGTGAGCGCCGACATGGGCGATCAGCACGCTGGTGGCCGAGGATGCGATGCTTGCCATGTTGTGGTGCTCGGCGTACCAGACCCGCTGGTAGCCCAGCCGTTCGGCTTGCCGGGCGAGGGCCACGCTGCCGGCAAAGCTGTCGCCGGCGCTCTGACCGCGCGCGATGGGCGCCAGATCCAGTATCGACAAGGGGACCCGCATCACTGGCCTCTCAGTTGGCTCACCGTCAAGCGCTGCCGGGCAGTCCTCAGCACCGCTGGGTGCTGCTGCCCGCTAAAGACGTGAACGCGCCCGGCCGGCTTATCGATTCCTGCCGGCAGCAAGGCGGCTGTCATTCGTCCCAGATTTGCGGCTACCCGTCGATGTGGAGCACGGTCGTTGCCGAGCGCGCAACGGCTGCCGCGCGGAGAGCGCTCAACGGTTCGGATGCCACTTTGCCGGTCGGGTCCGGCAGCGCCTCCAGCGACGGGTAGTGCGACAGCATCATCAGGTCCGGCAGGAAGTCCTCACCGAGGCTCCGCTCGGGAGTCAGGCGGGGAGCCAGTAACGTGCCGCCACGGGCCTCCAGCGAGGGACGTGCCTGTTCGGGATAAGTGTCGGACCCGATCACGGCATCCTCGCGGAACCAGAGGGCATCCAATACGGCGATTCCCGGCGGCAGGGTCGGCACCGCTGACACATCAGCCGGTTCCATCGAGCACTGCGTCAAGATCGCCTTCGTGATGGCCTCCTCGCGCAAATGCCCGATCTCCTGGTAGGCGTCGCTTTGCCACATCGCGTTGAACGCCTCCCACGAGGGGTAGCGCACGAACCCAACCAGGTCGGGATCGAGCCCACCCTCCAAGGCACGCTCCACGCGCAGGAAGGGGAAAAGCAGCTCTGCCCCGACGCTGGCGAGAATCGGCAGGACCGCGGCGCCGTATTCGGCATACCGTTCGGCGCCCCCCTCGGGGCGGAACCACAAGGCGTTGAACATGCAGATCGACGACACCTGCGCAAGCTACACGGCGCCCCCTTAGCGCTTACCCCGGCCTTCCGCCTCTGCCGGGAATGCCTGCCGAAGTCGCACGGCGATCAGCTTCCTGACCACCTCGATCGGCAGCGGCCGGTCGACCGGGAAACGTAGGGCGCCGGTGGATTTCTGGTAGCCGGCCAGATCGTCGGCCAAGTCCGGAAACACCGAGCCACTGTGGGGCAGGTAGCTGAGATGATTTTTGAAGGCAGCAAAGCCGGCGATCGTTTTCCCGCGGACCTTGAACCCAGGAACAGCGTAGGAAATGCACTGTTCGGCATCGGGAATCACCGTGAGGATGTCCTTGCGCAGCCGGCTCAACGTCGAGCGCTTGGGCTCCTCCAACTGCTCCAGGTACGCGTCAATCTCTGCTGCGGACATCCGGTGCCTACTCGGTCGAGCCGTACTAAATGGCGGTCAGTCGCCGACGGCGGCGACGGCAGCCAGGATCGCGTCGATCGTCGCCTGGGGGTGCGACACCATCGAGACGTGCGAGCCGGCCACCTCGGTGATCGTGGCACCGGCACGCTCGGCCATGTGCCGCTGCGTGGCCGGCGGGATGACCCGGTCGTCGGTGCCCACCACAGTCCAGCTGGGCAGCGCCTTCCAGGCCGGAGCGCCTGATGGGGTGGTGTTAGCACTCAGGGTGATCGGCCGCTGACTTTCCACGATCAGCCAACGGTCGGCTTCCGGCAGGTCTTGGGCAAAGAAGTTATGCACCGTGTCGGGCTTGAGGAACGCCTCGGCATCCCCCTCGGGCGCACCGGGATAGCCGACGATGTCAAGGACGGCAGTCGGATCCGGGACGTCAAGTGCCGAGCCGGATCCGCCCAAGATCCCGAAGACGATCTCTCCCTCGTCGGGGGCGAACGCGTCGATGTAGACCAGCGCCTTCACGTCTCCCCCACCCGTCGCCGCATTCGTGATGACCCAGCCCCCGTAGGAGTGGCCGACCAAGACCACGGGACCGCCGGTGCGCTGGGCGAGAAATGAGGAGATGTAGGCGCTGTCAGCCGGCCCGCGAAGCAGGTTCGGCGGCGTCAGGACGGTGAATCCCTGGCCGCGCAACTCGGTAGCGACAGCGTTCCAGCTGGACCCATCGGCCCATGCTCCGTGGACCAGGACGATCGTGGGTTTCGGCATGTCGGTCTCCTCGTGAAGGTGTCGAGCTCGGACCGCGCTGGCTCAGCATACGGCGGAGGGCGAGTGGCCATTCGTCGGCGACCAGCCGCTGTTGCAAACTCGCGAGGTGACCGCAACACCCATGAAAAGCGTGAGCCCGATCCTGCCGGTGAGCGACGTCGGACGCGCCCAGTCGCACTACCGATCCCTCGGCTTCGACGTCATCGAATACGCGGAAGGGGACGACTACGCCTTTGCTGAGCGCGACGACGTCTCCCTGCACCTGACGTTCCAGCCGACGAGCTACTACCCGGACGGCGCTTTTGTCGTTATCTACCTGCACGTCAAAGACGCCGATGCGCTTTATCGGGAATGGTCGGCCGCCGGCATCGCCGGGCAGACGCAGCCGCCGGCCCCGATGCCGTGGAAGATGAACGAAGGGACCCACACTGACCCGGAGGGCAACATCATCCGGTACGGCTCCCCCATCCGGACGCGCTAGGCGCTGCCCTCACCGGCCGCCGGCGCCGGCGTCCACGGGGATTTCGGCAGCGGTCAGATATTTCGAGTCGTCACTGGCCAACCAGGCCACGGTGGCGGAGATGTCTTCCGGCTCGACGATCGACACGGGCAGCGTGTTCATGAAGAGCGGCCCGACGGTGCTGGCGCGCTCGGCGACCAGGGCCATCAGTCCACCAGCATCGCCCATCGGAGTGTTCACGCCACAGGGGTGGACGGTGTTGGCACGAATGTTGTAGTCGCCGTACTCGTGAGCGATGGCCTTCGCAATCCCGATGACGCCGTACTTCGCGGCGGTGTAGGAGAGCGTGAACGGCGTGCCCTTCAAGGCGGCAAAGGAACTCGTGATGATGATCGAGCCGCTGCCGTGCTCAAGGAGATGCGGCAGCGTGCACTGAACCGTGTTGAACACGCCCGTGAGGTTGACGTCGATGACGTTCTGCCATTGCTCTTGCGTGAGCTCGTGGCTCTTCGCCCAGTTGAGGATGGCGGCATTCGCGACCACGACATCGATGTGTCCGAGCTCAGCAGCGCCCCGGTCAGCAAGGGCGCGCATCGCGTTTGGATCGCGCACGTCGACCTGCTCCCAGACCACGCGTCGGCCCAGGGCTTCCACCTCCTTCACCGTCTGCAGCAGATCCTCCGGCGCCGATGGGCGGATGGCGCTCGTCTCCACAGCGCCGCAGATGTCGCTCACGATGACATCTGCACCCTCACTCGCGAGCCGTACCGCGTGCGACCGGCCCTGCCCCCTGGCCGCACCCGTAATGAAGGCGACCTTGCCCGCTAACCGATCCATCTGAGCTGCTCCCTCAAGCGTTATCGCACCCGTTGCACGGCCATCGACGGACAGGATGTCACTGTCAAACATCAGCTACTGCGACGCCTGCAGTGATGAGCAACCAGGGACGCTGCCATGGAGTCGTCGTTCGCCCAACTTGCCCAGACGGTGCAGGACCTTTCGACCCGACTTCAGCGGGTTGAGGATGAGCTGGCGGTGACCCGGCTCCTGACCTGTTACGGCTTTGCGGTCGACGGGGACGACGCCGACGGCTGCGCCGATCTGTACTCCGGCGACGCCGTTGTCACCCTCGACGATGTCGTCACGCTGACGGGTCGCCAGCAGATCCGTTCGATAGTCACCAGCGACGCTCACCAGGCGGTGTTGCCTGACTGCGCCCACGTCATGGGCCCCTTCGCCGTCGAGGTCTCCGGCGACTACGCGACTGCCACGGGATACCTGACTATTTACACGCTGAAGAACGGTGTCCGCCGCGTCTGGCGGCAGGGCCTGAGCCGCTTTGAACTCTCGCGACACCCCTCCGGATGGCGCATCGACCGACGGGAATCTTGGTCCATGGGCCGGCCGGAGGGGCAGGCGCTGGCCAGGCAGGCGTTGCGCTCTGAGCTCGAGCACACCGCCTAGTGCTCGGCGGCCAAGCGTGCGCGGCCGTCGAGATCATCAGTGGCAGACAACTCCGAGGCAGTTGGGCAGCGGGGTGTTGCCATGGGCGAGGTTGCCGCCGCCGTCGATGGCGCCGACAACCGCATCGATACCGTGAGCTCCGTTGTGGACGGCGGTGTTACGCGCCAGGGTGTTGTGCGTCGTGTCGCCGGGCTGATCCTCGAAGACTCCGATGCCAACGTCATGGTTGCCGGCCACCACATTCGCACGGACCACATTGCCGTTGGCCGCCGTCACGATAATGCCGCCACCCTCTCCCGGCGCTCCCAGATTGCCATTGGAGACGTTGTGGCTCACCAGGTTGTGATCGGCGTTGTCGACGACAATTCCGACGAAGAGGTTACGGCTGGTGTCGTTGTCGGCGATCTGATTTCCGGTGGAGCCGTGCTGGCCGCCTTCGAGATCGATGCCGGCCCCGTTGCCACTGGCTCGGGTGTGGGTGATCCGTGCGGTGTGCAGATCAAACATGAAGATCCCGTTATCGCCGTTGCCTGCCACCGTGTTGTGATCGATCAGCACCCCTGAGACCGCTCCGACCACCAGGCCGTTGCTGGCGTTGTTGGCCACGTGATTCCAGGCCACAACGCTGTGATCGGAGCCGAGGTTCATCTCCAGGCCCTGATGCTGGTTGCCGTCGAGGGAGTTACCGATGACGCGGCTGGAGGGTGAGTCGAGGACGAACAGCGCGTTCCACGCGTTTTTGACCAGCCGGTTGCCGGTGATCGCAGTCCCTTTCGAGGACAGCACGTCGACACCATCCGACTGAAAAGCAGCCACGTCGTTCGTGATGGTGCTAGCAACCACCGACGTGTGCGGCGAATTCTTGACCAGCACCCCGGCCGATGCCTCGCCGTCCACGCCGCCCGCACCGATCTTGCGAATCGTCAGATGCGATACGGAGCTGTACGGGGCATTGCGCAAGCCCACTCCGTTGAGGAAGAAGCGCTCGATCGTGCCGTTTTGAATGCGGACGCCCCCGTGCCCGTCATCTGCAATGCCTTCGCTGCCAGCGGCGTTCAGGCCGCTGATGGAATGGCCCGCCAGGTCGATCGTGATGCGGGCGGCTCCCATGACCAGTCCGTTTCCCGGGCACTTGACCAGGCTGTTAGCCACTCGAATGCTTTTGGTAATGGTTTGTCCGCACTTAACCGCTGTGGCGCCGGACGACGCTTGCGCGGCTGCTGGCAGAGACGACACCGCCAGGGTCACGGCGGAGCCGACAAGAACGGCGGGCAGAATTCGGCGCACAACGATCACCCCGTTGACGTTTAGGCCGGATGTGGAATCCGTTTGAGGGGTTACTACTCCTACTCCGGCGCCGCCGCAGGCTTTTGGCAAAGAACATCGGTCGCGAGCCTGACGACAATGTGCCGACCACGCTCACGTGCCGAGCCGCCTCGTCTGATATCCCATCCACTACAGGGAACGGCGTTCTGCCGGACCAGCCTGGAGGGATCCACATGAACTACCTGCCCAGCGACGACGTCAGGCAAATCCGCTCGAAGATCGATCACCCAGTGATCGACAGCGACGGACACTTGATCGAATACATCCCCGTCGTCCGGGATTTGATCGCTGAGGATTTCGGCAAAGACATGGCGGCGCAGTTCGATCGACTGACTCGATCAGCGGCCGGTCGGGTCGCCTTCCAGACCCCGCAAGAGCGCCGGAGCAACGGCGTCTTCAGCTCCGCGGTGTGGGGCATCCCCACCGAAAACACGTTGGACCGGGCGACCGGGATGCTGCCGGACCTGATGTATCAGCGGCTGGATGAGCTCGGGATCGACTTCGCGGTGCTCTATCCGACGTATGGACTGACGGTGACGGCACTGCCGAATGATGAGCTGCGGCGAGCCCTTGCCCGCGGTCTCAACCGTTACTACGCCGAGGCCTACGCGGGCTATCGCGACCGCCTTGAGCCGGTAGCTGCCATCCCCACGTTCACCCCCGATGAGGCCATCGCCGAGTTGAATCACGCTGTCGGCGAGCTGGGGCTGAAGGCCATCATGATGGGCGGCGCCGTCCCGAGGCCGCTCGGCGGCACCAGTACGCCCGGGGCTGCGAAGTGGGTCGACACCTTGGCCCACGATTCGCTCTACGACTACGACCCGGTCTGGCGACGGTGTGAAGAGCTCGGCGTCGTGCCCACCTTTCACGCCGGGGGGCAGGGCTGGGGCAGCCGCATGTCGACCACCAACAACTCCTACAACCAGGTGGGCAACTTCGCCACCGCGGACGAAGCGATCGCGCGGTCGCTCATCTTCGGCGGGGTCCCCAAGCGCTTCCCGAACCTGACGTTCGCCTTCCAAGAAGGTGGCGTGGCCTGGGCCGCCGAGCTGCTTGGAGGCTTAGTCGGTCACTGGGAGAAGCGCAATATCGCGGCGATCGCGCACAACGATCCGGCGAAATTGGACAGGTCCCTCCTCCAGGAGCTCTTCGCTCGTCACGCCAAGGGCCTGTCCGCCGAGCGCCGCGACCAGCTGTTCAATGACCTCGCCATGCTGTCCGACCCTGATGAGCTCCCCGCCGACGTCGACATGTTCGGGGAGTCGGGATTCACGAGCGCGCAGGAAATCATCGACGTTTTCAGCGGCCGATTTTTCTTTGGCTGCGAAGCCGACGACCCCATGAACGTCTTGGCTTTCTCCCCTGAGATCAATCCGGGTCGGGTCACGCTGCCGGCCGTCTTCGCGTCCGACGTGGGTCACTGGGACGTACGCGACATGCGGGAGGTGCTGCCCGAGGCTTACGAGCTGGTTGAACATGGCCAGATCACGGAGGAGGACTTCGCCCAGTTCGTCTTCGCCAACCCGGCCAAACTCTGGACCTCGATGAACCCCTCGTTCTTCGCCGGGACGAGCGTCGAGTCGGCAGTCGGGAAGCTGCAGTCAGAACGAGTCGGCGCCGCCGGCTAGCGTCAGGGCGCTCCTCCACGGCGCGGATTCGACCCCGTCTATGCTCGTGCCGTCTCAGGAACATGGGTGCCACCCAGCAGAACGGGGAAACCTGATGCACGACCTGGTGATACGCGCAGGGACGGTCGTCGACGGGACCGGTGGCGCGCCGAAGCTGGCGGACGTTGCCGTGCACGATGGCCGCATCGTGTCCATGGGCAGGCACGTCGGTGCCGGGCGCCGGGAGCTGAACGCCGATGGGCTCCTGGTGACGCCGGGGTGGGTTGACATCCATAGCCACTACGACGGTCAAGCGCTGTGGGATCCGGTCCTGGAGACGTCGGCAGCGCATGGCGTGACTACGGTGGTGATGGGCAATTGCGGCGTCGGGTTCGCGCCGGTGCACAGTGATCAACAAGCCTGGACGATCTCGCTGATGGAAGGCGTCGAGGACATCCCGGCGGCCGTGCTCGAGCAGGGCCTGGGCTGGGAGTGGGAGTCGTTCCCGCAATACCTGGATGCCTTGGACGCCGCGCCCCACGCGATCGACATCGCCGCGCAGGTGCCGCACGCACCGCTGCGCGTTTTCGCGATGGGCGAGCGCGGAATCGATCACGCCGAGCAGCCGACAGCCGACGAAATCACCCGCATGGGTCGCCTTGCCGCGCAAGCGATCGAGGCCGGGGCGGTGGGCTTCAGCACCTCGCGGTCGCAGAACCATCGCGCTTCTGACGGCCGTATCACCCCGTCCTACTCGGCCGGTGAGGCAGAGCTTTTAGGCATAGCTGAGGCGATCGGTCGCACCGGCAAAGGCGTCTTCGAGCTGAACGTCGAGAACTGGGATATCGATGGCGAGCTCGCACTCATGCGGCGCATGTGTGAGGTCAGCCGCCGGCCGCTGTCCGCGGCGCTCTTGCAACGGCCTGGTCAACCGGCCGACAATTACCGGCGGGTGCTTGACGGGCTTCGCAAGGCTGCTGCCGACGGTCTCGACATGTGGGCTCAAGTGGCGGCCCGACCGACCGGGTTGCTCATGTCCTTACGCGGCAGAGTGAATCCGCTTGCTGCCTCGCCGACTTATCAAGAACTGGCCAGCAAAGGTTTCGATGGTCTCCAGGCGCTCCTGTCCGATCGGCCGACCCGCACCCGCATTCTGACCGAGCTCGAGGCTGCTGGCGACGCCAACGTTCTGACTCGCTTTCGAGTGGCGTTCGAACTTGAAAACCCCGGCCGATATGACCTTTCGCTGGATTCGACGCTCGCCTACCGAGCGAAGGCAGCCGGCGTGACGGCCACCGAACTGGCCTACGACGTGCTGGCAGCTGGAAACTTCATCTACGTACCCGTCTCGAATTATGTCGAGGGTGATCTGCACGCGGTCCACGAGATGCTCATGCACGAGCGCACGGTCCCCGGGCTTTCCGATGGCGGCGCGCACTGCACGATGGTCGCCGACTTCGACTATCCGACGTTTCTCTTGAGCTACTGGGCTCGTGACGCCGCCGCCAAGGAACGGCTGCCTGTCGAGGCCGTGGTCAAGCAGCAGTCCGCTGACACCGCCGCGCTGCTTGGGTTCTCCGACCGCGGCGTCCTCGCTCCCGGAAAGCGAGCCGATCTGAACCTGATCGACCTGGCGGCGATCGGTTCCACGTATCCCGCTATCCGCGACGATCTACCCGGCGGGGGGTCTCGCCTTGTCGGCCAGGGAACGGGGTACGTCGCTACCATTCTGGCCGGCGAGGTGACGTTCGAGCACGGTCGGCACACGGGCGCGACGCCGGGACGGCTGGTCCGCAGCGCTGCGGCATGAGCGGCCGCACGCTGGTCGACAAGATCTGGGATCAGCACGTCATCGCTGAGCTTGACGGCGGCCTGGACCTCTTGCACGTCGACCGCCATTACGTGCACGACGTCACGTCACCGCAGGCCTTCACGATGTTGGCCGAGCGCAACATCGAGGTCTTGTCCCCCGAGCTCACGTTCGGTTCTCCCGAACACAGCGTGAGCATCCTCGCCGGACGCACCGAAGCCAGCAATCCCCTCAGCCAGCAGTTCGTTCCGCTCATGCGCGAGAATTTCGCCAGCCGCGGTATGACTCTGTTCGATATCGATTCACCCGACCATGGGATCGTCCACGTGATCGGGCCGGAACTCGGGCTGACTCTTCCGGGCACGACCGTCGTTTGCGGGGACAGTCATACCTGCACCAACGGGGGCCTTGGTGCGCTCGGCTTCGGCGTCGGGACGAGCGAGGTCGCTCATGTGCTCGCGACCCAGAGCCTCCTCCAACGCCGTCCCGCCATGATGCGCCTGAGCTTCACCGGCACCCTCGCACCGCACGTGTCACCCAAGGATCTGATTCTGCACACGATTGCCCAACTCGGTGCAGACGCCGGCACCGGGTGCGCCATCGAATTTGATGGCCCGCTGATCGAACGGATCGGCGTTGAAGAGCGCATGACCATCTGCAATCTCGCGGTCGAGATCGGCGCCAAGATCGGGCTCGTCGCGCCGGACGACGCCACGTTTGATTACGTCGCCTCGCGTCGTTACGCCCCACGCGGGTCAGCACTCGACGCGGCCGTGGCTTACTGGCGCGGCCTGACGAGCGACGAGGACGCCGTCTTCGATCGGCTCGCGCGCATCGATGCCACGTCCGTAGCACCGCAGATCTCTTGGGGCACCAGTCCTGCGCATACGGCTGCCGTTGACGGCCAGGTGCCAGACCCGTCCGACGCACCCGACGAGGCAGCACAACGCCAATGGGCGCAAGCCATCGACTACATGGGTGTGGAAACGGGACAGCTGCTGGAAGGGCTGCCGATCCAATGGTGCTTCATCGGGTCGTGCACGAACGGCCGCCTCTCCGACTTGCGCGCCGCCGCAGCGGTGGTCCAGGGCGGTCGCGTCGCGGCGCACGTGCGTGCGTTAGTTGTGCCAGGCTCAGCCGCCGTGCGACGGGCGGCAGAGGCGGAGGGACTCGATCGCGTCTTCATCGCTGCCGGCTTCGAATGGGGTGAGGCCGGATGCGGACTGTGTCCGGGACTCGGCGGAGTCCAATTGGCGCCGGGAGACCGCTGCGTCTCGACGTCGAACCGCAACTTCATGGGCCGCCAAGGGGCAGGCGTACGAACCCATCTGGCCGGGCCTGCAACGGCTGCCTACGCGGCGATCCACGGCTGCATCGCTGACGTACGCAAGGCGGCGTGATGGAAGCGTTCACGGTCGTGCGCGGAGCGGCCGCACCGCTGCTACTTCCGGATATCAACACCGATGTCATCTCCCCCGCCCACGGCGGCAAAGGCAGCATGGTGGCCAACGCGTTCGCCCCGCTGCGCTATCTCCCGGACGGGGCCGACAACCCCGACTTCGTCCTGAATCAAGAACTTTTCGAGGGCGCACCGATCCTGCTGGCAGGCCACAACTTCGGGTGCGGGAGCTCGCGCGAATCGGCGGTGTGGTCGCTGCTCGAACTCGGCATCAGGTGCGTGATCGCGGAGAGCTTCGCCGACATCTTCCACGGCAACTGCTTCCACAACGGCGTGCTACCCATCATGCTTGCAGCCGACGAATTCGCCGCGCTGGCTCGGCAGGCCTCCGGCGGCGAGGCCGTCGAAGTCGATCTGCAGACCTGCCGCATCAGCGCTCCTGGCGGCCTCACGATCGCCTTTGCGGTAAATCCCACGCGCCGGATGCAGCTCCTGGAGTGCCTTGACGACCTCGACATGGGGATTCGCCGACGTGCCCAGGTTGAGGCCTTTCAGGGCGCCGACCGCAATCGCAGGCCTTGGGTTTACTTGCACCCACCGTTGGCGAGACCCTGGACTCAAACGGATTAGCAAGCCGGAGGCCCTTTCCGAGTCTCCGGAAAGGGCCTCTGAGCGTTTGGGCCAGCGGGTAAGGCGTTACCCATAGATCGTCGTTTGCTTACGCGTCGAACGTCCCGCCGGGGGTGGCAGGCTGTGGACGGCTCTTGTGGCCGGCCTCCTGGATGATCGGCGGAACCTCAGGGTCTGCCAGGAAGTTCTGAAAGCCTTCGGTGTCCCAGTCGAAGAGCACCCAGACCCGGTCGGTCTGGTTCGGGTCACGAAAGACTGTCGCGCCCTTCGAACCGTGCTGGCGGCGCTTCTCGGCGCCCTTGGTCGAGAAGATGTCGATGAACTGGTCGAAGTCCTTGACCGTCGTCGTTGAAAGCATCATGTCATTTTCCCCTTGTCTTGATGCGGATGTCGCGTTCCGGCGACAGATTCGTAGAGTTGAGTGGACCTTTGACGTCGAAGTAGGAGCTTGTGGCTATACCAGTACCGGCTCCTTCGGTTCGATGACCCCAAGGTCCTTGACCACCTTGAATTTGCCGTTCTGGGCCTGCGCGATGTACATGTGCAAGCGAAGGTGGTGCTGGCCCGGGACCATTTCTGCCGACCCCCCGGGACCGTCGGAAACCGTCGCGTGGTCGAGCGCCTTGATGACGTCTTCTTGGTTCAACGAGCCCGCCTCTGTCACCGCCGCCTCCCAAAGCTTGAGGCCGCGAAACATCCCTGAGCACGCGCTGCCGGCGGTGAACTTGGCGCTCCCGGGATAGAGCGTGTCGTATCGATTGATGAGATCCCGGCTGACTGGGTCGCTCACGTCTTGGTAGTAGTCGAGGCAGCTGTACAAGCCTTCGACGTGCTCGGCTGGCACCAGGTTGAGGAAGTTTTCGTCGAAATAGGTGCAGATGAGTTGCCCGCCGCGCTTGGTAAAACCGGAGTTGTAGAGCTCTTCCAGAAATGGCGGAAGGCCCGGGGGCACGATGGTGTTGAAGACCACCTCGGCGCCGCTGGTGTTGATGTTGGCGACGGTCTCGGCGTAGTCGATGTGGTCGAGCGGCCAGTACTCCTCGCCGACGACCTCACCACCACAAGCAGTGACGGCTTCGCGGACCCGCTGGTTCAGCACTCGGGGCCAGATGTAATCGGCCGAAGGCAGATAGAACTTCTTGGCGCCTGTCTTGCGCATGAGCCACGGGATGAGCGGCTCCACCTGCTGGGCCGGCACTGGACCGGTACAGAAGATGAGCGGATCGGACTCCTGGCCCTCGTACTGCTCGGGGTAGATGTACAGCGTCTTGCCCCGGTCCACCACCGGACCCTTGATGGCTTGGCGGGTGGAGCTGTAGATCCCGCCTAGGACGACGTCGACACGGTCGTGCTCCATGAGCTTGACGGCGGCTGCCTCGGCGGCGCTGTCCGTCGTCTCGCTGTCCATCAGGTGTAGCTCGACCCGACGTCCCAGTAAGCCCCCTCGTGCGTTGAGGTCGTCGATCAACATCTTGGCGACATTGGCGTTCGCGACGCCCATGAATGAGAGCGCGCCCGTTTGGTCGGTGATGACTCCGACTCTGATGGGTGCTTGCGTCATGACCCTGCTCCTTCGCTTCAATCGTTCTTGATTTGGTGGGTTTTCTCCCGATGATTTACGCAGTTTGTCCACCTCGTTCCGGCACTTCCTCCTTCGCCCTATCGCGGTTGAGGTGATCGGGGTAGCGTCGATCTTCGGCAGCCGCGTGCGTCCCCGCATCGGGAGGTCTCCCTATTTCTGGCGCTTCTCTTCGACTGGGTGAGCTCGTCGCGACCCTTGCGCTTGCGCAGGACAATGCCTTCGGGCAGCCGCTCGAGTCGCAGCTGCGCTCGTGCATCCTGGCCGCAGCGCTATGCCGGGAAGCGGGTTTCGATCAGGAGGTGCGCGAGACCGCCTACTGGGTCGCCCTGATGCGGTACGTCGGGTGCACCGGCCACGCCCATGAGGTGGCCACCGTCTTCGGCGACGAGATCGCGATCCGCGCGCAGACCCTGGTGCATGACGCCGCAAATCCGGCCGAGGTGATGCGAGACGTGATCGCGTTTGCGACCGCCGGCCATGCCCCCCAAGAGCAAGAGCAGATCGTGCAGTCGCTCCAGGAGGGCGCGCACGATTGGGCTGTGCACAACTTCGCGGCCGGTTGCGAAGTTGCCGACATGCTTGTGGGACGGCTGTACTTCGGGGTGGATGTCCGGGATTCCTTGCGCTACACGTTCGAGCGTTGGAACGGAAACGGCTTTCCTGCCGGTGCGAGCGGCGAGCAGATACCGCTCGCGATGCGGGTGGTGCACCTGAGCCACGACATGGAGGCAATCGGCCGGCTGTTCTCGCCCCGCAAGGCCGTCGAGGCAGCACGCGATCGCAGTGGCAGCACCTACGACCCGGCGCTTGCCGAGCTCTTTGTCGTCAACGGCGCCGAATGGTTCCGCCTGCTGGAGAAGGTGGACCCGTGGGACGCTGTGCTCGACCTCGAGCCGGAGCCACACCGCATGCTGGACGGCGGCGCTCTTGACGATGCGCTGACGGTGGCAGCGGACTTCATCGACCTGAAATCCCCTTACATGGCAGGCCATAGCCGCCGCTGCGCGGAACTCGCTGAGGACGCGGGAAAGCTGCTCGGATTCAGCACGGCCGAGCTCACGTCAGTACGTAGGGCAGCGCTCGTCCACGATTTCGGTACGACCGCTGTCCCGAACTCGATCTGGGACAAGCCCGCCCCGCTGACCCGCGCCGAGTTCGACCGTGTCGAGCTGCACCCCATGTTGACCGAACAGATGCTTCGGCGTTCTCCCGCACTTGCCGTGTTGAACCCGGTCGCGGCAGCGCACCACGAGAAGGCGGACGGGTCCGGTTACCACAAGTGCCTTCACGTCGACGGCACAAACGCCGGCGCCGCCGTACTTGCGGCAGTGGATATCTACGTCGCGCTCACCAGCGAACGCGCCGACCGACCAGCAGCTGCTGGGGCGTTAGCCGCCAGCCAGTTGCGGGAGCTGGCCTCCCAAGGGGCGCTCGTGCCACGCGCCGCTGACGCCGTAGTCGAGGCCGCCGGCCAGGGAAAGCCACTCCGCAGCTCCCGCAAGCCCGTACACCCGGGCGGCCTGACAGGCCGCGAGGTCGACGTGCTCCGGCTCGCCACTCTGGGGCTGACGACGAAAGAGATCGGCGAGCGGCTTTTCATCTCGGCCAAGACCGCTGACCATCACATCCAACACGTCTACAGCAAAATCGGAGTATCGAGCCGAGCCGCCGCGGCCCTGTGGGCCATCCAGAATGCGGTCGTGGACTAACGCCAATACCCGCGAAACGGGCCGCTAACCGGGCAGATTTCGAAGGAAATCTCGACGTGCCTAGGGGTTTGATTTGGTGAGCAGCGGCTAGGTCTCGCATGCGTCAGGCCACTGCCGCAGCCACCAAAGAAACGAGCCACAGCCATGTTGCGTCAAAGAAAAGCAGGGTTGATTGCTGCGAGCGGCCTGACTCTCGCGGCCACCCTGTCCGCCTGCGGCAATCCCATCACTGCCGATCATGATTGGCGAAGCCTGAGCGCGCTCGTCACGGTCACTGAGCAGGTCGACGGCCACACCGTGACTGGCGTTGCGCTGGCCGGCCCACTCGTCGACAGCCAAGGCCGTCCGGTAGCCAAGACCGCGTTCGAAGAGACCTGCGCGAAGGTCTCCGGTTCCACTTTCCGCTGCCTCGCCCTCATCTACACCGGGCCTAAGGCCTATTTCGCCGGTGGGATGGCCACCGGGCCGTTCGAGACCCTGAAGAGCCTCGCCACACCGGTGACTCCCGGAACCATCACCATCACGAAGCTGTCGGGGAACCAGCCCGCAAGCAAGCCAGTCCTGGTCAAGATCTCAGCCGTCAAGGGCTAGCGGGAGGCCTCCCGGGGTCGCTGACGACAACGCCGCTATAGTCCTCCCACGGCCGCTTTCGCCTCAATGAGGAGGTGCTGTGGGATCGACCTACCGGTATCCCTTCCCGCCGAATCCGGACGGGTGGTACCTGCTGGTGGAGTCGGCCGCGCTCGCGACCGGCGACGTGCTCCCGCTGCACTACTTCGGTCGCGACCTCGTACTTTTTCGTACAGAGGCCGGCCGCGCCGTAGTGGCTGACGCGCACTGTCCGCACATGGGAGCCCACCTCGGCTACGGGGGCGCGATCGACGGCGAGGGCATTCGTTGTCCTTTCCATCATTGGTGTTTTAACGCCGAGGGCGACTGTGTTGACGTGCCGTACGCAAAGGTGCCCGGGCGGCCCCCCAAGGTGTCCATCTCGACCTGGCCGGTGCGTGAACACAGTGGCCTGATCATGACGTGGTGCAGCGAAACCGGGCAGCCGCCGAGCTGGGAACCCCCGGTGCGGCCCGAATTCGGATCCGCCGGCTGGATCGGTTACGAGACCACCGGCTGGACCATCCGCATGCACACCCAGGAGCTCGCCGAGAACATCCCCGACATGGCGCACTTCACCTACGTCCATGAAGTTGGACCGGAGCTTCGTGCCGAGTACGAGATCGAGGGTCATGTCTACCGGCAACGGTCGCTCGCGGTGATCGACGGTGTCCCCCTTGAGTTCACTACCCAGGAAGCCAGCGGCCTCGGGCTCGTCTGGCTGCACACCACGTCAGACCCGGTCAGCTGGTTTCTCACTTCGACGACGCCCATCGACGACGAGCACGTCGAACTTCGCTTGCTCTTCCTCGTCCAGGACGACAGCAGCGACGGCTCGCTGAGCCCACGCGCGCGGAAAATGATCGCGGGAACGGTCGAGAACACCTCGCGCGACGTGCCGATCTGGGAACACAAGATCTACGTGGAACGGGCGCCGCTGGTGCCGGACGACGGGCCGATCCGCGCGCTCCGCACGTGGGCGCGCCAGTTCTATCCGGAGACTGCGTGACCGGACCGCTCGAGGGTGTCCGTGTGCTGGACCTGACGGTCATGCTTTCCGGTCCGTACGCGACCGCTCTGCTCGCGGACCAAGGGGCAGACGTCATCAAGCTGGAGCGGCCGGGGCTGGGAGACATCGCCCGGGTGCTTGGCGTTTCGGTCAATGGCGTCAGCGCCATGTTCGTGTCGTGCAATCGCGGCAAGCGCTCGATCGTTGTCGATCTGGCGCAGCCGGAGGGCGCGGAGATCGTCCGGAAGATCGCCGCCGACGTCGATGTCTTCGTGCAGAACTTCCGCCCCGGAGTGATGGACCAGTTGGGCATCGGCTACGAGGACATTCGAAAGGTCAATCCCGGTGTCGTCTACGTGTCCATTTCGGCGTTCGGCGGGCAGGGCCCATACCGCCGACGCGCGGCGTACGACCCCGTCATCCAGTCCTACTCGGGCTTCGCCATGAACCAGTCCGACCCCGAGGACGAGACGCCGGTCTTCATCCGTCAGTCCGCCACGGACAAAGTGACCGCCCTCTACGCCTCGCAGGCCATCACCGCAGCACTTTTCGCCCGGGAACGGGGCGCGGGGGGCCAGCATCTCGAGCTGTCCATGATGGACGCCGCAGTCTCGTTTCTGTGGGCGGAAGCAGCCGGCAACGAGGTGCTTCTCGGGTCCGACGGTTCGTTGCCGGACAGTCCGGTTGCGGGTCTGAAGCCGGTACGTTTTGCCGACGGATGGGGATCCGTCTCACCCACCACGGACAAGGACTTCGCCGCGATCTGCCGGATCTTCGATATCGAGGTCGGTCTCACCGGACGGGTCACCAGCATGGCCGAGCGGATGAAGAACCGAGCGGCCGCGAACGAGGTGGTCGACCTATGGCACGCGAAGGCAGCGAATATGACGATGGCGGAGGCTGATGAGCGATTGACGGCCGAGGGCCTGTCGTTCGCCTGGGTGATGACGAACAAGACGCTCGTCCAAGACCGTCATGCCCAAGACGTTGGCCTGTTTGAGGAGTTCGACCATCCGGTTGCCGGCAAAGCCCGGCTGCCGCGTCACCCGACGAGATTTGGCTCCACGGCAGCGCGGCTCGCCGCGCCGTCGCCGCAGCTGGGCGAGCACACAGATGAGATCCTGTCCGGCCTGGGTCTCGGCGCAGAGATCGGCGAACTGCGGGCCCGCGGCGTCGTGGCTTAAGCGAAGTACTAGACCGCTACGCGGCGGTGGCTCGGTCCACCACGTCGCGATACCGCAGCAGGCGTTGCCGAAAGTCGCCCAGCTGAATCGGGTCGGCGACGCCGGCGTGCAGGACAAGCCGCGTCGCTCCGTGTTCGAGGTAGCGGCGGACCCACGAAACGTCCAATTCCCTGCTGTAGTCGGCGGCGCCGGGGCAGACGGTGATGGTCGGTGCGGTCCGTCCGGCGTCGGCCGCCAGGGTCTGCAACTGCTCGGCGCCCGAGGCAAAATCGTCAGGTGGGATCGCATGGGGAAACCAGCCCTGCGCCGTCGCCGCACATCGCGCTATGGCCGGCTTGCTGTTGCCGCCCAGCACGATCGGGATAGCGCCAGCCGCCGGGGTCGGGAGGCAATGCACCCGGTCGAAGCTGACGAATTTCCCTTGGTAGCTCGCGGGTTGCGGGCCCCAGAGAGCCCGCATTGCGTCGATGCATTCCTGCAGCCGAGGGCCGCGATCACTGAACGGGACGCCGACGGAGGAATACTCCTCCTTTTGCCAGCCGATACCCAGCCCCAGCTCGACACGCCCTCCGGAAAGCTGGTCCACGGTGGCCGCGCGTTTGGCGAGAACGACCGGGCTGTGCAGCGGTCCAACGACTACAGCCGTACCGAGCCGCAACGTCGTCGTCGTGGCGGCAAAGAAGGACAGCATCTCCAGCGGGTCGGCCATCGGCGTGAGGCGCCCGGGCATCTCGCCGCTGGCCGAATACGGATACAGCTTCTCGTACGCGTCAGCCTCGATGACGTGTTCCACCGTCCAGACCGATTCGACTCCGCATTCTTCAGCAATACCAACGAATTCAGTCAGCGCCGCGGGTGCTGCGAACAGCGCGCTCGAGTAGGGCGCGAAGAGTCCGATCCGAACATCCGGCACGTTCAGTTCCTGACGAGCGGCGCGGCGCCGGCCGTCCAGTCCGATGGCTTCGCAACGCCATAGAGCTTGGCGGCATTACCCCACAGGATTTTCTCCCGGGTCGCCGCCGACGCGTTAGCCAGGCTGGTGTCGATCCGCTCCCGAACGTTGCCGAACAGGCAGGTGGGGTGCGGGAAGTCGGTCTCGAAGAGCACGTTGTCCTCGGGGATCTCCCCCAGCAGCTTGGTGGGCGCCACGGTCTCAAACCAGTAGCAGGCGTACACCTGCCGCCGGAAGTAGTCAGAAGGCAACATGTCCCATTCGCTCAGATGGCCGGGCCGCGCTTCGAGATAGCTGTGATCGGCCGCCTCGAGCACGAAGGGAATCCACCCGATACCGCTCTCCACGGAAACGAACCTCAACGTCGGGAAGCGCACCAGGACGCCGCTGGTGATGAGGTCGGCGACCTGCAGGCCGTTCTTCAGAAAGAGTTCCGTCGACGTGTAGGCATACGCAGCAGCTGTGCTCGTAGCCGCGACCCGATCAGGCTTGAACGACGTCTCCATGTCGCCGCTACCGATATGAAAGTGGATGGCAAGGTCGGCGTCCTGCGCCGCCGACCACAAAGGATCCCAATGCCGATCGCCGAGATGAGGCAACCCGAATCGCTGCGGCTCACCGGTGAAGAGAATGCCCTGGTGACCCGCCGCCGCCCCACGAGCGATCTCCGCCACGCAGGCCGCCACATCCCAAAACGGCATGGCCATGATCGTCAACAGCCGGCGCGGGTCTGCGGCCGCCCAGTCTCGTAAGAAATCGTTGTAGGCCCGCACGCACAGCAACTTCAGTTTCTCGTCGCCCAAACGCAGAAACCGCTGACTGCCGAATCCGGCCACGTTGGGATAGAGCACCTGAGCCCAGATGCCGGCGGCATCCAAATACGCCAGACGCGCCGACGCGTCGTAGGCCGCCGGCGGACACTCCTCGAAGGTCGGTGGTCCGGACGGGAAAGGCGTCGGCCAGCCGGCAGGAGCCGTCATCCCCACCGTCGAAATCCGCTGACCCTCCAGCACCCAGATGTCCACCCCGTCGTCATTGCGCGTCATCTGAGGAACGTGGTCGACGTAGCGGATCGGCACCCGGGAGGTCCAGACGTCCGCCGGCTCGGTCAGGTGCGAATCGACGTCGATGACAGGGATGGTCATTGGCATTCTCGGGTTCCTCCCAGCGTGGTGACGGGAGCGTAGGCCCTCCGCGAGTCGGCCCGCGCCTCGGGGGAATCCGTCCGGTCACCAAGTGGGCGACTAGCAGGGATCGAGTACGACCGCGGTGACGCCGGCGGAGTCGGCGCGCCCGAGTTCGTGGTAGCGCAACCCACGGAAAGCCCCGGGCGACAGCGAGCCGGATCGAGGGCCGGAGATGCGCACCAGCGGACCGATGCGCGCCGCCGCCGGCACATCCGGCGTCAGTTGCGAGCGGACATAGAAGAGCTGCTTGTTCAACCGCCAGGCGAGTTCAGGTTCCCGGAAGTCGGCAGACCACGCAAAGGGGCCGCAGCGATTCAGAACGTGAGGTCCGGCCGCTCTCACCGCGTCAGCAGTCGCCTCATAGGCCCCCTCCTGATACCGGACATCCGCCACGCCGTCCCCGAACCAATCCGACACCGTGATCAACGAAGGCACCGCCAGCGCGGCGATGGCCAGTAGGGCGCCGACTCCGGTCACGCGCCGTCGCGCGGGCCACCGGGCTTGCAGCGCGTTGAACAACTTCACCCATCCGACTCCGCAAAACACGCACACGACAGCCTGCGTCATGATCAGGTAGCGGGTAACTCCAGAGCTCTTGCCCAGCTCGGCCAAGACTGCGACTATCGCCAGCCATACTGCCGCACCGGCCAGTAGCCCGAGCGCCAAGCGTTGCCGCACTCGTATCGCCCAGGCCGCGCCGAACAGCGCCCCCAGCCAGACCCAGGCGAGCACACCGTCGAGCGCGTCGGAGAGGACCGCCATCCCCGGGTGGGCCCATGTCGAGGGGCCGCCGGGCAATGCCTTTCCGTCGCCCGTGCGGAACGGGTGGCCCGATCCCCACCACTCGGGCAGAAACCACGCTGCCGGAACGACTAGCAACAGGCTCGCCAGCAAACCGACAGGCGCCTGGCGACGTCGATGCAGCAACGCCGCGTAGCCGAGCAGGAAGGGCCACACTTCGGGCCGAAGCAGCGCGGCCGCGGTGAGCAGGACGAACGCGCTGGTCCGTCGCCGCGCACAGTGTCGGTCTACCGCCCAGAACACCAGGGCTACCAGCATCGGCTCACTCATACCGTAGGCCAGCAGGTAGCACGTGAACCCTTGCAGCGAGAGCAGGCTGACGGCGGCGATCGCGGCGGCGTAGGGCCCCGCGGCCCGCCAGGCCAGTCGGGCCGTTGCCCCAATGCCCAGCAGTCCCGCGGTGTGAGCGACGAACATCCAGATGACGACCGCGAAGCTGCCAAACGGACTTGCGATCGTGTCCACCGCCACCGGCAAGGGCTTGAACTGCGGCCCGAAACTCGTGACGAGGTCACCGTGCGCGATCTCGCGGCCCCACAGCAACCAGGTCCACACGTCGTAGGCGGGGCTGCGATTGACGATCAAGGACAGCGCCGCGATCGCAGCCGATCCCGTGACAAGGACGGGCCCTCCAAGCGCGCGGGGAGGGGTCCAGGGTGCGGCCGGCGCTGGAGTGTCCTTCGAAGGCGACGCAGTGAGAGCCGGGAGGTCTGCTGCCACCGCCACAGCCGAATGCTAGGCGACCGGGCGGTTAATTGGATGAGCTGCGTTCACACATTGCTCATCCAACGGCTTAACATTGCGCCTCGATAAATGAACGAAAAGCAAATACTCAAGTATCAGCCGTTCTCGGGCTTCTTCGCCGACAGGCGCCTGTAAAGGTTGCCATGAATCTTTTTCCTTGGGCACTCTGA
Organism: uncultured Actinomycetota bacterium; assembly: GCA_963839015.1. Taxonomy (GTDB): domain Bacteria; phylum Actinomycetota; class Actinomycetes; order Frankiales; family Frankiaceae; genus DATAZK01. The sequence goes on from CAWITL010000010.1 coordinate 1,323,514, forward strand.
TGCGGTCAACGGAGGTGGAGTCCGCCGATGGCGTCAACAAGCTTGGCTCCAGCGCGCGCCGCCCACCTCAGGCCGGTTTCGCCACTGCCCGGGCCGACCCGTCGGCCGACAAGGTGGGATCTTCCCCGGATCGTTGTCGCCAGTGCCTGCCTGGCGAGCGGCGCGTTGGCCGTCGTCCTGTCACTGACGGTGTTCTCGCACCTCTCCGTCAACAACGACGAAGCCGTCTATCTGCTGCAGGCAAAGGCGCTGGCGCACGGCCATCTGTTCCCACCCGCCCCGCAACCGGCAGCATCGTTCACTCCTTGGCTCGGCGTGATCCACGGTGACCATTACGTCCTGAAGTACACGCCGGTCATCGCCTCGTTCCTCGCGCTCAGCCTGGTGCTGACGGGCGGATACGCCGCCGCGCTCGCGTGCTGGGCAATAGCCTTCGTCGCAGCCACCTACCTGCTTGCGAAGGAGGCGACAGGCGACCGCGGTACGGCTGCCACAGCTGCCGTACTTGCCGCCGCCTGTCCTTTGACCATCGTGCAAAGTGCGCTGGCACTGCCGTATCTGCCGTTCCTGGTTCTGATCGAGATTGCCCTGTGGGGGCTACTGGCAGGGCGGCGGCGGGGCAGCGTCCGGCTGTTCGTGGTCGCCGGCATGTGCGCCGGCCTCGCCTTCGCGGCCCGCTCCTTCGACGCGTTGCTGATGCTGGCACCGATGGCCGGCTGCCTCTTCTGGCGGGAAGGTCGTCGCGGCAGGCTCATCGGTGGACTGCTGGCGGGCGCTGCACTGCCGGCGGCCGGCCTGCTCTGGTACGACCGGGTCGCGACCGGTTCGGCGTTTCGGCTCCCGTTCTCGCTCTTTGAATCGGGCGACACCCTCGGCTTCGGGATTCACCGGCTCTATCCGGAGGAGCCGGCGCGCCGCTTCGGGCCGGCTCAAGGCTGGGAGGGTCTTTCCGGCCATCTCAGCCTGCTTGGCGGCGGCTGGGCCTTCGGCGGATTGCTGCTCGTCGTGCTCGTAGCCCTGGCCTTTATCCGTCACCAGGTGCCGCCAGGCTGCCTCGTCATTATGGGCGGCGGAATTCTTCTCACCGTCGGCTACTTATTCTTCTGGGGAATCTGGAACGCCGCGATAATATGGGGAGCCATTCGCTATATCGGCCCCTACTATCTCATGCCGCTCTTGGTGCCTTTCTGCATCATCGGTGCGATCGGGCTGAAATCGATCGCCGAAATATCTAAGCTGAAGGCCATTACCCTGACCGTCGCGGCCGGGGTTGTCAGCGGCTTCACGTTAATTCCGGCGCTCACGGCGGATTCGGCGTTGAATGGCGACAACGCTCAGCTGGCGGGCACCATCGCCCGCGCGGGGAAGTCGCTGGTCTTCGTCAACACCTACCCGAGCTACCTCCAGCATCCGACGGCAGTCATTTCCAACGACTCCCCAGTCGGAGGCCGTACCATCTTCGCGCTCGATCGAGGGGGAGCCGACTTCCAGGTGATGAAGGCCTTCCCCGATCGCCCGGTCTACGCCTTGCAGCTCCTTGGCGAGTACGGCAAACACCCTCATGCCGGCTACGGTGCGAAATTTCAACGGCTGGAGCTTGTCTCCGGCACCTCGGTGGGAGTGACCGTCACAGCCAGGGTTTCGGACTCGGCGGCCACCGCGCGGCTACTGGTCAGTGTCGGCGGCAGCGAGACGAGTTCTGACCTTGCTCCCGGTCACACCACTCCCCTCCGGCTGAGATTCTCCTCCGGCGCCGCCGGCCGGGGCGCCGGAGTCGCGCCCGGCCTCTCCGAGGTGTACCCCGGATCCAACCAGGCGGTGACACTTACGCTCCTTACACGCCGCGTCGCGGGCGGTCGCGAAACCGCAAGCCGGGTCTTGCTGCCCCTAACCCGTTCAGACAGCGGAGTTTTGACGATGTTGGCACCGGTCGGACGTCCCACGGAACTGGGACCAAACTCCGCACCTGCGCTCGCGGTGACGGGATAGGTTCTCCCAAACTCATTCAGCGGTAGGTGCCGGCGTTGAGCACACCCGCGTAATGCAGGAAGTGCGCGCGCGTATAGCTCCTGTCTCCGGTGATAGCGGGATTCGGTGTCGCACCGAGGGTGAGGTCGGTCCCGAGGAACGGGCGGAAGCCCGGCAGCGCCCGCAGGTAACTGCTGGGGTCTGCGCGCAACAGTCCGATGAGCGTCTCGGCCACGATGCGGCCGCCGACGGGGCCGAGATTGAGCCCGCCGGTGACGGCTTTAGCCTCCGCGAGGATGTAGTACCAAAGCGGAGTACTCGTGCCGAAAGAGCTGTAGACGCTGGAGATGTCAGCCAGGTCGGACGGTGCGAGCTGCGCGACTCCCATCGCCTTCGCGACGTCCTGGCCCGACGGCAGACCCCACGTCAGCTGGCGCAGCAGGTTGCGTTGCGGAAGCACGAGGGGGGCAGTCTGGGTGTGCGGGGCGATTGCCGGTACGGGCAGCGTGAACATGACGCTGGAGATGGTGGTGTCGATCTTCTTGTTGTTCTTGACGTTTCCGTCGCCAAGGTCGAAGAACGTCTGCCAGCCGACGTAACGTCTCGGCGCGGGAAAGCCGCCAAGCAGGTCGGCGCGATCATGATTTACCGGATCACTGAAATGGGGTTCGTTGACGTCGAAGACCAGTGCGAAGAACGGGTCGGCCGCCGGACTCGTGCTGTCGCCAGTGCCACTGGTGAAGTTGGCCCGATAGGAGGGACGCACCATGCTGTGCCCGAACCGATAGGCCGCTGCACCGAATTCGATCGGCATGAAGGCATCGCCGGACGGAGGACGGTAGTAGCGACTGCCGTGGGCGAGGACGTCGTCGACCATCGCCTGTCCAACGATCTGCGGTAGATGTTCGTGAATGAGCAGCCACTGGTAGTGCCACAGCGTCACCTCCTTGGCAATCAGGTGGGCCAAGTAGCCGCGCGGCACGCCGGTCGTCCGGGCGGACGGCAGGTGGCGCAGGTTGAGGTGACCCAGGTCGTCGATCACCCGGTTGTAAAAAAGGATGTGGGCGCAGTGCAGCCCGGCCACCATCACGTTCTCGTCGTTGCGTGGATCACCCAATAGCGCCGTGTATGTCCCGTCGCCCATGGCGACCCGAGGGACGTCCTCGTGAACGCCGCCGGTTCCGATCTTGAGCTTCGGCCCGACCGAACCATCCGGATTCGACACGTACAGATCGGGGCGGAGACCCGGCCCTCCACCGAGCACCGAATCCAAGTCCAGCGCAGGTGTGCGGGTGTTCGGTGAGCGAAGCGGATTCTGCGGAACACCAAGCAGCGACGTCTGATCGAACGTGATGTCGTGGTCGGTGAATTGGCCGACGAATGTCGACCCCGCGGTCATGGTTGGGTTGTCCGGATTGGTGCCGTAACTGTTCGGCTGGGTGGGATTTCCGTTGACGGTCGGATCCACGATCAGCGCTTTGGCTCCGGCGCCGAGATCGTCATGGGCATCCATGATTCCACCCAGCTGCCCCACCTCGAGCAGGGCGGCACGCACCTGATCGGTCGCCTCGGCAAATGGAGGCAGGTCGGGAAACAGCCGTCCGAACTGGCGGCTACTGCCCGGGACTCCGGTCCCACGTCGCTGGTGCGGCGGTACGGGCGGAGCGTCGAGGCGACCCGGACCGGCCGATGCCGGCGACATCCCTAACGTCGCCGCCGCAAGCCCGGATCCGGCCACCCCAACTCCGGTCAGGAAAGCGCGTCGCGAAGCGCCCTTATTGCTGTTGTCTTGTGCCATAGCTGAGCCAGGTTTCTGCCGGGACTTAGCCGGTCGGGCACAACCATGCGCCGGTTGGTCAGCAATAGCGAGCGGCCATCCCAGTGAGATCCGTTGAGCTTCGGTGATCGGCCAGCAGTCCCGGTTGGCAGCTGAGAGGGCTGCCGGCGCCTTGACGCGGACCAGCAGAACGCGAAAGCATGTTCTAAATTTCGACTTAGCGTTCGCATATGCGACCAGGGGATCCATACACGTGACGGAACCACAGAACAGCAGGCCAATTCCTGAGCCGGGCTTCATCCGCCGCGCCATCGAACTCGCCGACCTGAACGCCGTGCGCGTTGCGCTGTTTGCGCTGACCGGCGACCCGGAAATCGCAGCTCTTCCGCCGGCGGCGGAGCTCGATGCGCCGAGTCGTGAACTGCTGATCACGAAGGCGGTCGACTGGCTCGAGAAGGAGGCCGGCCCCCGAAAGCTGGACGAACCGGCGGAGGCCGAACTTCGCCGGCTGATGAATATGGCTACCGGTGAGGAGATGCCGGACCTAGAGTTTCAGGCTCGGCGTGACCTGCCGGCCTTCAAGGATTTTCCGTGGATGGCCAACTGGACAGCCGCCCAGCGGCAGATTCCCGAAGGCTTTCAGGTCATCATCATCGGAAGCGGCTTCAGCGGCATCGCCATGGGCGTTCAGTTGGAGATTCTTGGCATCCCCTACGTTATTTTGGAGCGCCGGGATGAGCCGGGCGGCACCTGGAACGTCAATCGCTATCCGGACGTGCGCGTCGACACCATTTCGATCACGTACGAATACAGCTTTGAAAAGAACTATCCCTGGTCGGAGTATTTCGGACGCGGTGCCGAGGTCCGTCAATACCTTGATTACATATCGAGGAAATATGGCACTCGGCAGCACACTCTTTTCGGTCACGACCTGAAACGAGCCACCTTCGACGAAAACGCGCAGACGTGGAAGCTCGAGGTCGACACCCCCGCAGGTTTGCGGACCTTCTCGGCGAACATGCTGGTGAACGCCGTCGGCACCTTTGCCAACCCGAAGATTCCACGCTTCCCATCGCAGGAGACGTTCGAGGGCACGATCGTGCACCCGGCCCGCTGGCCCGACGATCTGGACGTCACCGACAAGAGGGTGGCCGTCATCGGCAACGGGTCCACCGGAGTCCAACTGCTGTCCCCGGTGGCCGCCAGCGCCCAGCAGGTGTTCGTCTTTCAGCGCACCCCGCAATGGATCAGCCCGCGAGACCGCTACGGCAAGGCCGTCGAACCTGAGATCCGCTGGCTGCTGAATAACTTTCCGGGGTATTGGAACTGGTGGCACTACATGGCTATCGCCGGGCTCTTCCAGACACACCGACTCCTCATCCTCGACGAGGAATGGAAAGCACAAGGTGGCAAAGTCAATCCGGCGAACGACAAGATGCGTGCTGACCTCACGGCTTACATCACCGCTCAGACCGGCGGACGCCAGGACCTCATCGACAAGCTCATTCCGGACTACGCACCCTTTTCCCGGCGCGCGGTCGTCGACAACGGCTGGTACCGCGCCCTCACCCGAGACAACGTGCAACTCGTCACCGACGACATCGCGCGCCTGACACCCAAGGGCATCGAGACGGCCGACGGCACCGTGCATGAAGTCGACGTCATCATCACCGCGACCGGATACGACGTGATCAAGTATCTGTGGCCCGCTGAATACGTCGGCGAAGATGGCCTGAACCTGCACGACTTCTGGTCCAAGGACGGCCCGCGCGCCTACCTCGGCATGATGGTCCCGAAGTTTCCCAACATGTTCACGATCTACGGGCCGAATTCGCAGGCCGTCTCCGGCGGCAGCGCACTTCCCAGTTGGTACGTGATCTGGTCGGCCTATGCCGCCCAGTGTATTGTCCGCGCCATCGAGCAGGGTAAGTCCAAGGTCGAGGTGAAGGAGGCGGCGTATGAGCGTTACAACGAAGCCCTCGACGCGGAGTCAAAGAACCTCCTGATAATGAAGGAGGAGGGCGCCCCCGAAAAGAATTACTACGTCAATGAATTCGGTCGATTGCAAGTCAACGTCCCCTGGTATGGCCCCGAATATCATCGAATGTGCACGGAAATTGAATGGGCCGACATCGACATCTCGTAGGTCCTTGATTTCGCCGAACCCTTGTCTGCGCACCTGTCTGAACACCTCGAGGAGAATCGATGCACGCCGAGTTGGAAGAGGCCTTCTCTCTTGATGGTCGAGTCGCTGTCGTCACCGGCGCTGCCGGCGGGATCGGTCGCGAAGCTGCCGTCACCTTCGCCAAGGCCGGCGCCGACGTCGTCATCGCCGATGTCGGCTTGCCCGGCTTGGAAGGCACCGCCGAGCTGGTGCGGGCGACGGGCCGCAGGGTGCTTGCCCGGCGCACCGACGTCTCTGATTCCAAGGACGTAGACGGGCTCGCCGCGGAGGCAGTCAGCGAATTCGGCCGCCTGGACGTGTGGGCGAACGTCGCAGGGATCATCAAATACTTTCCGATCACGGACGCAATCGAGCAGGACGTTCGAAGCATCGTTGACGTGAACCTGCTCGGGGCCTACTGGGGCGTCGCCGCCGCTGCCAGAAACATGAGTGGAGGCGGGTCGATCATCAACATCACCTCCGCCGGCGGCGAGATGCCCGCCCCGACTCTTTCGGTCTACGGCATGACCAAAGCCGGGCTCGCCCAACTCACCAAAACGGCCGCCGCAGAGCTTGGACCCGTGAAGATTCGGGTCAACGCCATCGCGCCCGGCTTCACCGATACCCCCATGGTTTCCAGCTACTACACCAATGCCGCGGGCGACGTCGATCCCGAAGCCAAAGCGGCCATCCTCAAGGCGCGCGCAAGTCAGTCGCCGCTCGGTATCACCGGCGAGACCACCGACATCACGTACGCCATGCTCTATCTGGCGAGCGACGCCTCCCGCTTCATGACGGGTCAGGTCATGCGACCTAACGGCGGCGTGGTCATGGCGTGAGGGCCTAGTAGTTGAAGACCAGCGCGCCGCCGGTGGTGTATTCGAGGATGGCCGGCACACCGGCGACCTGGCTGCCGGGCACCCATTCGGCGTCCTGCATGCCGCGGACTCGAACGCAGACCGGGCAGGCGATCAGCCGGCCACCCTTGGCCAGGTACTCCTCGTGCAGGTCGGCGATCGAAGGCGCATCGGCCACCACGATGCCGGCAGCGAAGCCAGGTGTCGCCAGGTGGATGGCGTCCTTCGTCAAGAACATCACGGCCTGCTTCCCGGCCCGGAGCGATTCGACGCCCACCAGGTAGGCGATGAGCACGTTCTCCGGTTCCTCAGCGCCGTGATTCAGGCAGATCAGGACTTTGCTGTCGGGGGTCGTGGCGGTTGCGGGGGCAGTCATGACAGGTGCTCCTTAGGTCAGTGGCTCAGTGGCTCGGGGATTGGGGGTCAGGCGGACGGGGAGGTCGGCCAGGCCGCGCAGCACGAGGCCGTCGCCATGGGTCCAGCTCAGTTCGCCGCGGGCAACGGCCAGCCGCAGCTGAGGAAAACGTTTGAGAAGCGTGCTGAAGGCGACGCGGCCCTCGAGTCGCGCCAGATGCACCCCCAGGCAGAAGTGGGGGCCGAACCCGAATCCCAGATGGCTCTTGGTCGGGCGTGCGATGTCAAGCCGGTCGGGGTTGTCCCGCTCGCCCGGGTCGTGGTTGGCGCCGCCAAGACAGACGACTACCTGCTTGTGCGCTGGAATCTCGACGCCTGCCAGCTCGACGGGCTCGGTGGTGACCCGAAACGTAGCGTGCGGCACCGGCGCCGAGAAGCGGATGAGTTCCTCTATTGCGGCGGGCATTCGCTGCGGTTCAGCTCGCAGGAGCTTGAACTGATCGGGATGGTCGAGCAGCGCGACGACGCCGTTGCCAATAAGGCTGGTCGTGGTGTCCTGGCCGGCGACGATGAGCTGGAACAGGCTCGACAGGAGCTCTTGTTGCGTGAGCCTGTCGTCGTCGTCACTGGCTGACACGAGCACGCCGATCAGATCGTCGGCGGGGCGCTCGCGGTGGTCGGCGACCAAGGCCTCGAGGTAGCCGACGATCGAGTCCGACGCGGCGACAGCTTCCGGCGGCGGGGAGCCGCTCCATGGCTGGAACAGGATCTGAAACCAACGGTGTAGTGGTGCCTGGTCCTCGTCCGGGACGCCAAGGAGCTTGCCGATCACCCGGAAGGGCAGCGGGTGCGCGAAGCCTTCGATCAGGTCGACAGTCGCGTCGGGTCCGGCAGCTTCGAGTTCGTCGAGCAGCGCATTGGCGATGCGTTCGATCTCGGGTTCGAGTGCGTCAATCCGGGAGGGTGCAAACGCCCGGGCCACCAGATGACGTAACCGGCTGTGGTCCTCACCGTCGACGGCCAGCATGTGGCGGGCGAAGTCTGGGCCCGGCAAACCGGCATCGGCGACGTCGGGGTCTTGGTCGAGGGCCGCGACCATGTCCTTGGAGAGCCGGGTGTCCTTGAGGGCTTGGCGTGCGGCGTCGTATCCGATGACCAGCCAGGCGTCATGCCCATCAGCCAACCGCACCTGGTGAACCGGGCATTGCGATCGCATCTTCTCGAACAGCGGGTACGGGTCGTCCCGGGTGGCCGAGCTCCACCCTCCCCACTCGGCGAGGGTCGAGTCGGCGGTGTCAGGCATCGGGACGCTCCTTGCAGAAGCCCGAGCAGACCAGGCTGAGGGATTGGAGGCGGCCGCTCGGGCCGGCGTCGGCGTAGCCCTGCTGTTCGACCACGAAATCGTGAGGGCCCAGCCGGCCCCCGTGTACGTGAAGCCGCCATGCCAGCTGAAGTCGCGTACCGACGAGACCCACGCTGGCGTCAAGGACGGCGTACTCGTCCATGCCACCGAAAAGTTCCCTGAACGCGTCGCAGACGGCCTGCCGTCCCTCCCATTCCCGGTAGCGCCGTGGAAGCAGAGCGCGAAGCGACGCGTCGGGCTCGAGCGCTACGGCGAGCTGATCGAAATCAGCTGCCGCCAGCTTTTCCAGGAACAGTCCAGCGGCAGCGAACTGGGCCTCATCGGTGGAGGTTGGTGTGACCATGCCCTGGTTGTACGGCGGCGTCGCCGGCGCCCACATCGGGTAACTGCCCGATCTTTGCCACGGCCGCCTCGGGTCAGGTCGCGATCGGGTCGATCAGGCCCTTCTGCATGGCCAGCAGCGCCGCTTCGGTACGCGTCGTGACCCCCAGCTTGGCGTAGATGTGCTCGAGGTGCGACGACACCGTCTTGCGACTGATCGTGAGCTGCGAGGCGATCTCCGGATTGGACAATCCCCGGGCGAGCAACACCAGCACGTCGACCTCGCGGTGAGTCAAACCCGCCGGCAGGACGGCCCGCCGACCGACGCGATGACCGGCCGCGCCGAGCACCGCGTCGACGGCCGCCGGGTCAAGCCGCCCGGCCCGGACCTCGCCGCGCATGGTGGACGCCGCAGCGTCGGCGTCGAAGGCCGGCCGATGGGGACGCGCCTCACGCAGTGCGTGATAGACATCCGCGGCGGCCAGAATCCGCGTCATCGGTGAGAGCGCGCTACCCGACAGACCGTGGGGGTAGCCGCTGCCGTCGAGCCGCTCATGATGTTGAGCCACGCAAGCCATCACCGGCTTCAACGAGGGCACCCGGGCAAACATCCGCTCGGCGAGGTAGGGGTGCGTACGGGCCCGTTCGCTTTGCGTCAACGTCCACGGCTGGGTGGCGTCCCACACCCCGCTGGGCACGCCGACCATGCCGATGTCGTGGATGGCGCCGGCCCGGCGAAGATTTCGGGCGTCCTCCTCCGGCAAGCCCAGCGCGGCGCCCGCCTCCCCCGCCAGTTCGGCGACCCCTCGCGAGTGGCCGAGGCGAAACGGTGACTTGAGGTCGGCGAAGTCGCCCAGAGCATCGAGCGCGATATCGAGCTGGGTCGGCGTCAGCTGTTCGCCGAGTCGCGGATCGAGATCGATCACTTGATCCCACGCCTGAAAAGTCCCGAGACCGTCGAGGATCACGTCGGGTTGCTCGCAGAACCTGTCGACGAGCTCGGGATCGAATTGGGTGCCGCGTCGTTGGGTGGCGACGTCGACCGCCGCGTCGACTCCTCCGGTGTGGTGAAAGGCCTCAATGTTGTCGGCGAGATGCACGATCCTGATCGCGGGCGCCAGTTCCGCTTTGCCGGTCTTGCCCGGCACCCCCTTGCCGTCCCAGCGTTCGAAGGCCTGGATCAGCGGGATGGAGACGGCATCACCAAGGTCGAGGCGAATAGCGAGCTCGCTGGTCGCCTGACAATGTGACTCCATCACCTCCTGCACGTTGCGTCCGGCGGTGGCGAGGAATTTGCCGACCAGCCCGATCCGGCGTATGCGCGAGCTGCCGTAGCCCAGGTGTTTGGCAATGAATACCGCCATCGAGACACCGGCCAAGTCGCCATCGTGAGAGTCCGCGTATAGCTGCGTCTCGTCACCAAAGAGCTCGGCCAGCTCACTCGTGTCAGTCGCGCACCCCACCCACGTGAGAAGCGACGTGTAGTAGGTCGCAGCGCGGACGTCGGGGGCGACCCCTGCGGCATCTGCAAGCCGCATCCCGATGACGGTCTGGCGCAGCACGCGCTCCATCGGACGGCCCATGCCGAGGTCGGACATCAGCGACAATGCCGCCACTACTTGCGACAGCTTCACCGGCTCGGCGGGCACGCCGGGAGCCTACTAATCGGCCGCGCTGGACGGCAATGCGCGTAGCGGACGAGCGGCGGCGACTACCCCCGGCCACCAACGTCACGCTCAAAGGCTTCATAGATCAGGTCTGCGCCGCGCTGACGATGCCGCGTCAAGCGGGCCAGGATCGCGGTGGCGCGCTCCCGCACATCGACCAGGCGCGACTCGTCATCGCCGGCGTCGGCCAGGTCGCGACGCAGGGCGTCGATGTCTGCGCCCAGCGACTCGTGCTCGCGGCCCATCCGGCGGAGTTGGCCGTCCAAACGTGGGGCGTCAGTACGGACCTGCTCCCATAACCCCCCGGGGCCTTCGGTGCCGCTGACGTGCGCCGCCCACGCCTCTCGCAGATCGTCGATGCACGGAAGCATGTGGGCTTGCCACTCCCCCGGCCGGCCGGCCAGCGCTGCCGATGCGGCCTCCTCGACCTCCGTCATGGTGCGCCGCAGGCCAGCACGCCGCTGGCGCACCTCAGCGAGCTGAACCGGCTCGTTCTCGGCCATCATGCCTCCGCTTTGGGTGTCCGCCATCGACAGATCGCGCCAGGAGAACCCATTGTGCCGCCGGGCGTCAACAGTCTCGCTAACAATGTGTTTCCACCAGCTTCGTCGGGCCGGTTGGAAAGCTGCTCACCACGTGGCCGGATGGATGAAAGTAATGGCCGGCGTTTCCAGCCATTGCGCGATTTTCATGGCGAGCTGCATATCCACGGCGAAGCGCGCCGTTCGAAGCCCGGTCAGTTGGTTCGGTGAACACCGCAGGAGCCGGGCCAGCTCCGGCCAGCTGAGGCCTTGCTCCAGGCGCCGGGCATTCATCGCCTCGTAGGTGGCAGCCAGATCCCAGCGCAGTCGCTGGTTGGCGCCTGCTGGAGGCAGGTCGTAGGTTTCATCGACCTGTTCGCCGCCAACGAGGAAGCTCTCCGGACTTCGGCCGAGCCAGCGGAGGACGAACAACGCGTGCTGACACGAGACTCCCCCGCGGTCTGCCATCCCAGCCAAGGTGGAGGCGGCGAGGGGATGGTCGTCGCGCAGCGCGTTGAGGTCAGCCGATTGCTCCCAGATGTCGGCGGCGGCTTGGCGCCAGCTCAACCCACGCCGCTGGCGCTCGGCGTCCGTCGCCGCGGCGAGGCGGCGCACCGAGAATGGCCGGATGTCCACACGCAATTCGGACACGACTGGCGATCGCTGTAAAGAATTCGGGCCGAGGTGCCCTTGAGGTGCCGGTAGCTATAGGTTTTTGGAAATAGCAGATCCGACCTGACGATCGGGGCGTGAGATGGACATCGGTATCGGTATCCCCAATACGATTCGCGGCATCACCGGAGCGCAGCTGCTGGACTGGGCAAAGCGCGCTGAGGGAGCCGGCTTCAGCACCCTTGCAAGCATCGGTGCAGTGTCGTATCCGAGCTATGAGGAGTTGACCCTCTTCGCGGCAGCGGGCGCGGTGACCGAACGCATCAAATTCCTGACAAACGTGCTGATTGCCCCGGCTCGTACCGCCGCGGAACTAGCCAAACAGGCGGCAACGGTTGACCAACTCACGGGTGGCCGGCTGACGCTAGGACTCGGAGCAGGCTGGCGCCCCGGCGATTTCAGCCTCACGGGCCACGATTTCGGCGGTCGCGGACAAGCGTTTGACGAACTGCTGGAAGCGCTTCCGCGGGCGTGGGCCGGCGAATTGCTCCAGCCCGATACCCGCCCCGTCGGGCCCCCGCCCATCCGGTCGACGATCCCCGTGATGATCGGCGGAACGACCGAGGCCGCCGTTCAGCGGACCGCCAAGCACGGAATCGGATGGACGGCCGGTGGCATGCCGCCGGATGCCGTCGCAAGCTTTGGCGACCGTGTCCGAAGCGCCTGGACCGCGGCGGGACGCGAGGGCGCACCGCGAATTGTTGCGCTCGTCTACTTCGGCCTCGGCGCGACCGAAGCCGAATCCCAGCAGAACGTCTACCACTACTACCAGCCCATGGGACATGAGACCGCGGAGATGATCGCCGGCAGCGTGCTGCGTTCGGCGGAGGCGATCCGCGGGGCCCTGCAGGCCTACGAAGCGGTCGGAGTTGACGAGCTCATCCTCGACCCGTCCGTCGGCGATCTGGGTCAGGTGGACCTGCTGGCCGAAGTCGTTTTTGGCTAGTTGCGCCAGATGACCTCCGGGCTGACTCGCCCGCTGCGCAAGCTCGGCTTTCTGACGATCGGATTGCCCGCGCTAACCGCTACCGAGCCTTCGCCGGTCTGATCTCGGCTGGCAGCGCCGACTGCCTCACCATTCCGGTCAGCGGGTCGATGTCGGTGTCGGCGCTGGTGAGCTCGGAGACATTCGGGGCAGCCCACCCATGCGGGATTGCCACCACCCCGGGGGGTATCCGCTCGTCGCCTCGCACCGTGCCGGCAACGACCCGGCCGGCTACGAGCACCTCGACCTCGGTCCCGTCACCGCCCAGCTCGGCAGCCTGGCTGGGGGCGACCATCACGGCCGTATCGGCTAGCTCGCGAAGCTGCGAATTCATTGTCCGGAGCTGACGATGGGCAATGAGCCGGAGCTGCTCGGACGGAGCGGGAACGGCCTCGGCCAGCTGCGCCACGAGCGCCTCGGGAGCGAGTCGCCAGCCGCCTTCAGGCAGCATCCGGCGCACCCATCCGAAGACGGCTCCGCTTTCCACGACACCGCGACGGGCGTTGAAGACGGCATCGGCACCACCTCTGCTGCGTTCGGCGAGCGATCGCAGGAGCAGCTCGTCAGTCGCCGTCTCAGGGGTCAGCCCGTGACCGAGGACGTCGAGTCCGAGACGCTCGCCGAGGGCGCCGAACATCCGCCACACCGGCCAACGCTCGGCGACACGCGGCACCATCGCCGGAGTGAACTGGGTGGCGACGGCAAGCTGGTAACCATCGAGCAGCAAGGGGAGGTCGGCCCGCTCAAGTGAGCCGACGGCCGGGAGGATGTGTGTCGCCAGTTCGGTGGTCTCGGTCGGTAGGACGTCGACGACGGCCAGCGTGTCGAGCGAGGCCAGCGCCGCCCGGGTGCGCATCGCGTCAGGAAACGCGGTCGCCGGGTTGCCACCGACGACGAAGACGGTCCGTACGTTTCCGGCTTCGATCTCGCTCAGCAGCGCCGCGCAGGGCCACTCGTCGAACCGGCGCGGCAAATCAGGTCGGCTGGGCGGTCCCGCACCTGCGGTTCCGTCTGACACCGGCAGGGTGCGGGTGTCGAGCTGCAGCAGGTAGCCAGGGTTGAACCACATGCCGCCGGGCTGGTCGTAGGAATCCGTCACCACGTGCAGCGCCCACAACAGCCATTCGGACACGTTGGCGGTGCGGCTCATGGACACGCCCGTGCCGGTCAGCGCGCTGATTCGGCCGTGCCGCCGCACCGCGGCCACAAGGTCGTCGAGATCTTCGGGGGCGATGCCGGTTCCCGCGGAGGTGACGGCCGGACTCAGCGGTTCTAGTGCGGCACGCAGCCGGTCAACGCCCGTCGCCCGCGCCCGTAAGGCCGCGTCTTCGGGCGTGCCCGGCTCGGGAAGCATGGCCCGGACGAGATGCGCCAGCACGAGCCAGTCCGATCCCGGCCGCGGGGCCAGATGCCGGTCAGCGACGCGGGCCGTCTCCGTGCGACGGGGGTCGACCACCCAGACCTCACCACCTCGGGCGCGGTGACGACGTAGCCGGCGGAGCGGCGAGGGCATCGCATTCGAGTGCCCGTGCGAGACGACGGGGTTGGTCCCGATCAGCACCAACAGCGTGGAGCGCTCGTCGTCCCAGATCGGCGTCAGGCCTGACCACCCGCCGACGAGTTCGGCGACCAGCGGCTTGGAAGGCGTGTCGATCGTGGTCGCGGTGTACTTCTGCGGTGAGCCCAAGACGCGCAGGAAACGCTCTGCCGTCCGACGACCGGCACTGTCGAACGCCGAGCCACTGGCGAGGTACATCGCGATCCCGCTCGGACCGCTGACATCGAGCGTGTCCTGCACCCGACGGGCGAGGTCGTCAAGGACGGTGTCCCAGCTGGCTGCCTGGCCACCGATCGTCGGTCGATCGAGACGCCGAGGATCGTGGTGGAAGGCCGGCAGCGCACGTCCCTTCGGGCACGTGTAGCCCTCTGAGAGTGGATGCTCGGCGTCGCCCCTGACCCGCACCACGCGATCGCCCTCGGTCGTGACGAGGATGCCGCACATCGCGTTGCAGATCCGGCAAAAGCTCGGTTGCTCGACCCGGTCAGCTGGCACGAGGCTCATCATCCACCAGTAGCCACGAGGGTTAGGAACGTGTCGCCTGCTGCCAGGCCACGACGATCTTCGCCTGCTTCCGTTGCAGCACCGCGAAATGCTCCTCTGCTCGAGCGATATCACGTTGATTCATCGCCCGCTGAACCAGCTTGATATAGCGCAGCTGCAAGGAGATCGTTTCCGGCGAAATCGCGAAGAAATTGCCCGACACGATCGGCACAGTTGACCGCAGCGAAACCTCGAGCCGGGGAGAACGGGAGAGTTCGACGAGACGATCCAAGTACGCCCTGTTTGCGCGTTCCACGGCGTCGGCGGACTTCAGTCCGGCAAGCTTGTCAGCGAGTGGCTTCAGGCTCGCAAGCTCGTCATCGGCACTGCGCTCGATGGCACGTCGGGCGGCGAAGCCCCAATAACTTCCGTACAGGTCGTAGTGATCGCCGATGGTTGCCGTGTCCAAAGGGTTCACATAGGAGCCCTTGTTCGGTTCGATCCGCAGCCAACCCTCCCGCTCGAGCCCGATCAACGCTTCTCGGACGGGTATGCGGCTCACGCCAACCGCTAGCGCGACTTCATCTTGTGGGACGCGCTGCCCAGCAGCCAGGACACCGCGAGTAATCAGGTCCCGCACATGCCGGGCGACCCGATCAGCGCCGCTCTTGCCTGGCTCGTCATCTCGGCGATCACGTCGCCACGTATCGGGGACGCTCGATTCTGTGCTGAGCAGCCCTCGCGCCTCGAATGTGGCGATGACGGCGATTCCTTGCCGCCGATGAAGCTGCCTCATGGCTTCCGACGCCGCGTTACCGTCGCGGTCAGCGATGGCCTTGAGAACGAGACCGAGTCCGGACTGCTGAATCGGCCGCGAGCCGACGACTATCGCAAAGAAGTCGTCACCCACCATGCTCGGTGTGATCCGCAAAGCAGCGCGAAGCCGCGGCGAGGCCCCGACGTCGTTCAGGAACCGTAAGAGCTGATCATTGGCACTTCCAAACGAATCGTTGTCCGGTGACCGTCTGAGCTGCCGGTAGCGCTCTTGGAGAACCGCGAGATCTTCCGGGGAGGACGTCTTCGCCGCGCGACGTGCCACGAGTCCGAAGACGGCTCCCCTGAGCTCGTAGTGATCGAGGATGTCATCGGTCCGAAATCCGCAGACGAAGACCCCTCCACGGTTGGGCTCGGTACGTAGCCATCCATCTCGATCCATGCCGATCAGAGCCTCGCGCACCGGAATTCGGCTGACCCCCATCTGCTCCGCGACCTCTTCAGCGTAGATCCGATCACCAGCCGAAAGGCGACCCGCGACGATGTCCTGCTTGAGAAAGGCGGCGACCGACTGGGCGGAGCTCACACGTCTGATCCGCCGCTGGGCTCGGAGATCAGACTCATATCGCACCACTGAAGTATGGCCCTCCGCACGCGCACGACTGCGGTAACCCACCGCAGGACGGGCCTCGACCAGAGGGTCCGAGTGCTGGTAATCGTCCGACGGCTTCCGCATTGGCGTCGACGTATGTTATATACGTCGAGGTGTAGGGTCCGTCCACAGCCGTTGATCAGGTCGCCCATCGACTGATGTGTGTTGCGAAGTCCAGGAGGTTTGTGGCAGCCATGAGGTATCGCTGCGGGGCGATTGGCACGGTTTCCATCGCGCTTTCGGTTGCGCTAGCCGCGTCGGCCTGTGGTCGAAGCTCATCGACGCCCCAGGGAGGCGCGGCGGGCGCGGCGGGCTCGGCGGGCTCGGCGGGCTCGAGTTCCACGTCCGCAGCCAAGTCCCCCGACGGTTCGAAGTCCGCGACTGCCGCAGGAGATTTCGGCACCCTCAAAAAGGTCTGTACGCCCGGGTCCGGCACCGGCGGTGGGGGGCGAGGGGTCACCGGCAAGACGATTCGACTCGGGGTCATGGCGGATCCCGGGTCTACCGTCGTGCCCGGCTTGGAACAGCAATTCTTCGATGTGGCGGACGCCTTCGCACAATGGTGCAACGCCGCCGGCGGCATCAACGGTCGGACCATCGTCGTCGACAAGCTTGACGCGAAACTCTTCAACGGGGCAAAGGAAGTCATCAAGGCGTGCGGTGCCGACTTCATGCTGGTAGGAGGAGGCAACGCGCTCGATGCCCCGGACGTCAAGCCGCGGCTGGCCTGCAAGCTTGGGCAGATCCCCGCCTACACAGTCTCGCCACAGGCCACGGATGCCGGCCTACAGGTCACCCCCGTCAAAAGCTTCCCGACCGTTTATCCGGCCGCCGCGCTGCGACTGCTGGCGCTGGCCTATCCGAAAACTCAACAGGGCCTGGGCATCGCGGGGAGCAGCCTGGCATCGCTCGTTCCCCAAGGCCTGCGCGCGCAGGAAGCGTGGCAGAAGTTGGGCTACACGGTCTCTACCGTTCAGCCGCGCCCAGCGCAGGTTGACAACTACCGGCCCTGGATGGAGCAGATGAAGGCCGCCGGCGCCAAGGCTGACTACGAAATCGGAGCTCAGGATCCTTCAGCGATCTTCGCCGCCATGAGCGACACCGGCTTTTCGCCGCAGTGGGTGCTGTTCGGGTCGCAGTTCTATGCACCGACGTCAGTGAAGGCCGCCAAAGCCGCGAACTACTTGCCGGCCAGTTACGTACCAATGCAGAGCCTGCCCTTCGAACTGGCCGATAAATTCCCGGTGGTCCAGCAGGTAAAAAACATCATGGCCGCTGGCCCCGGCACAGCCGGTCTTGATGGCTTTACCTCTCTCGCGTTCAACGCGTGGACGCTATGGGCTCAATCTGCCTCGGCGTGCGGGAGCAACCTGACCCAGGACTGCGTGTTGGACACGGCAGGGTCCCATACCGACTGGAATGCCGGTGGGCTTTTTCCCGCAGTCAGCACGAGCCCTGATGCGACGCAGCCGTCGGACTGCACCCTGCTGGTTCGGCTCACCAAGAACGGCTTCGTCTATGACCAAGAGGCGACACAGCCGAACAAGTATCCATACAACTGTGACCCCCGGAACCTCGTCACTACCAAGACCTACCAGACAGGCAGCTAGCCAGAGCGTGACTCAAGCACACACTTCGATAAGGAGCCTGTATGGCCGACCGTGACTTGTATCTGTACGAAGTGATCGACATCGTCGGTCAGGGTCAGTACGAGTACATGGAGCACCTTTGGAAGGACCCGGTACAGGACATGCCGGAAATGGACAAACTGCAAGGCTCGTTCTACGTCTGCGCCTTCGGCGGTGGCCGGTGGCCGCAGGTCATCAACATCTGGGACGTCGGCTCCGAGGGTTGGACCGGCTGGGCCAAGAACGTCGACCGGCTCAACCTCAAGCGCCGGCGAGCGTTTTACGGAGAATGGTGGGACAAGGCCTATCAGTGGCGCACTGGTGGATTCGACCGGCTTTGCGGTGGTGTCCCTGGGAGCCCTAACACGGCAGAACTCGTCGCCCGGGGCGTCAAGGGCACCTTGTTCGTCAACGAGATCCTCACCGTCCGGCCCGGCACAAGCTTGGAGTTTCTTGCCGCGGTCGTTGAAGAGCGAGTCCCGTTGATGCGTGAATACGGCCACGAGCCGACCGGCATCTACGAGGTCATCGACAACCCGCACGAGGTGGTGATGGTGTGGGCGACCACTATTCCGAGCCGCACCACATGGCTGGCGAACCGTGACGTGACACGCGGCCTGAGCACCGAAGGAACGGCCGACAAACGCATCGTGGCCTGGGAACGACGATCCGCTGAATACACCGTTGCCGGCGCGAGCCACATCATGACCCCGCTGCCCCGTACCGTCTATGGCCCTGACGACTGGGAAGACGCCACGCTCGAGGATTGGCTCAAGACCGTCCCGGCTAAGCTGCGCTGACCTGAGCAACGCCGCGGCGTGTTGTGCGCCAACCCGCCACGAGCTTCCTCTGAACCTGGCAGACTCCCGACGTTGACTCGCCTGAGTTGGGCGAACCAGATGCCGGGTATCGAGGGGGCTGGGTACATGCCAGGAGCGTCCGATCCACGCGTGATTTCCCGACGGACGCTGTTGGCCGGAGGCGCGGGCCTGGTCGGCACCGGGCTGCTGGCGAGTGCCTGCGGCTCGTCATCATCGGCTCCCGCGACCCATTCCTCCGGGGCGGCGTCTGCGCCGGGCTCAGACCTCGGCGCCGTCGAGCACGTCGTCTTCCTGATGCAGGAAAACCGTTCCTTCGACCACTACTTCGGCACCTACCCGGGAGTCGCCGGGTTCGACGACCGGCCCAAGAGCGGCCTCGGTAACTTCGCGCAGGCATGGCCGCACGGCACCAACGGAAACGACACGCTCCTGCCCTACAACCTGGCGTCTGCCACCGCGCAGCTGTGCTCGGGAAACTCCAGCATCCCGATCCACGATTGGGAGCCCCAGCACGCCAGCTGGGCGAAGGGGACCAACGCCGACTTCGTCACGACACACGCGATGACGAAGAATGACGGCCCGACTGATGCGCCGCTGGTGATGGGTTACTTCACTCGTAAGCAGCTTGACTTTTACTACGCGTTAGCCAGCCGGTACACCATCTGCGACCAATATTTCTGCTCGGTCATCGGGCCAACCATGCCCAACCGGCTCACGTTCATGTCAGGGATGATCGACCCTTCGGGGACGCACGGCGGTCCAGTCCTGGAAACGCCTGGGTTCGCTGATTCCAAGGATGCGGTCGCCTCCGTCGAGTGGGACACCATCCCCGAGGCCCTTGAGGACAAGGGCGTCAGCTGGAAGATCTACCAGCCGCCGGGGACCTCGGTGGGAAAGAACATCGGCGTATCGCTGGCGGACGGGTTCAACGTGATGCTCTACTTCAAGCAATACGTCAACAAGCCGAATTCCGCGCTTTACCAGAAGGCGTTTCTTCCCAGCTGGCCGAGCGAGTTTGAGCAGGACGTCAAGACCGGCGAAGCTCCCTTCGGTCAGCTGGGTGCTCCCCCCGCTGGCCTACTCGGAGCACCCGAACGGATCGCCGGTGGCCGGCCAGTACTTCGTCCACCAAATCCTGTCCGCGCTCCAGGCGAACACAGAGCTGTGGTCCAAGACGGTCGTCGTACTCAACTACGACGAGAATGGTGGCTTCTTCGACCACGTGGTCCCACCGACCGCGCCGGCAGGCACCCCGGGTGAATACGTGACCGCCTCCCCACTCCCCGCGGACTCCGGCGGCACGGCGGGCCCGATCGGTTTAGGATTCCGAGTCCCGGCGATGGTGATTTCACCTTTCAGCGCAGGCGGTTACGTCGACTCGACGGTCTTCGACCACAACGTCCGCAGCTCTGCTTCTGGAGCAACGATTCGGCATCGTGGCTCCGAACATCAGCGCTTGGCGACGCAAGACCGTCGGCGATCTGACCACGACGTTGGGCTTCTCCAAGCCGGTCAACGCCGTACCGTCGTTACCGGCCGACTCCGCTTGATTTGCAGGCGGGCTGCCCAACGCTCACGAACCCGGTTCCGTTCGTGACGCCTCCGGAGCCGATCACCGTCCCCGCGGTCCAATCGATGCCCAGCCAGGAGCCGGGCAAGCCCCGACGGCGCACCTGAGCACCAAACCTTCTCGCGGGTTCAACGCGAACGAGGCGACCCGATCGAGTCAAGCTCGCTGAGGTCATCCACGGAGAGGCTTATTTCCGTCAAAGCCATGTTCTCCTGCAGGTGGTCGATGCTGGTGGTGCCTGGAATGAGCAGGATGTTGTCCGCGTGATGCAGCAGCCAGCTGAGCGCTATCTGGCGGGTGGTGACCCCGTGGCTGTCGGCGATGCGCTGCAAGGAGCCTTCCGTTTGCAGCGAACCGCCGCCGATGGGAAACCAGGGGATGAAGGCAATGTTCTGCTCGACGCAGAACTCGAGCTCAGCCTCCCATTTCCGGTCGTCAACGGCGTACCGATTCTGAACTGATACCACCTCGAAATGCTGCTGCGCCTGCTTGATCTCGTCGACCGAGGCCTCTGACAGGCCGAGGTGCCTGACCTTGCCGTCCTGCTGGGCCTGCCGCAGGAAGCTGAAAGTCGCGTCCGAAGGGACCTTCGGATCGATCCGGTGCAATTGATAGAGGTCAATGCGCTCCAGTCGGAGCCGGCGCAAACTTCCGTCCAGCGCGTCGTGCAGATGCTGCGGGCTCGCATCAAGATTGATGTCGGCGCCCGGGCCGTAGCGAACTATGCCTCCTTTGGTGCCCACGACAATGTTCTCCGGGTAGGGATGGAGTGCCTCGGCGATCAATTGCTCCGACGTAAAAGGGCCGTACTGGTCGGCGGTATCGATGAAGTTCGCGCCTAGCTCGACAGCACGGCGAACGAGGTCGATCGAGTTCTGCGGATTCGCAGGCATTCCGAAGATTCCGGGTCCGGTGATCCGCATGGCGCCAAAACCGATGCGGTCAACCTCTAAATCTCCGCCCAGCTTGTAGGTCTTCGCGTATCCCATGCGGGGCCTCCCTCTCGAGGAGCAGTGCGCCGGCACCTCGGTGGTCACCGATCTCACCCACCATGTCACCCAGGTGTCAGGCAGTGGCCTCCACCCATGAGATGAAGTTGGTCGTGGCATCCCCGGTTCGCTCTGCCATCACGTCGCCCTGCCCCCAGACGGTGGCGAAGTCGATGTTCTTGATCGCCAATCCGTTCGGGCCTGAGCTCGCCGGCTGGTTGACGACTCCAAGCGACAGGTCTATTAGTTATCTAGTCGACTAGATAATAGGAGATCTCGTGTTGGTGTTTCACTTGGCGGCACGTTCAAGCACTCCGGCCTACCGGCAGATCGTCGAACAGGTTCGGCAGGCACTGATGACCGGCCTGCTGCGTCCAGGGGATCAGCTGCCGACGGTCAAGGAAGTCGTGGCTTCGTTGGCGATCAACCCGAACACGGTGCTGAAGGCCTACCGAGAGCTCGAACACGCGGGCCTTGCCGAGGGTCGACAGGGAATCGGTACCTTCGCGTTGCGACGGCCTGACGGGCCACCTCCTGGCACGCACGTAGCCCTTGGACGGAGCTTGGCCCGGTGGGTCGACAAGGCACGCGCTGCGGGCTTGGATGACCCGGCGATCCAGAGCCTGATGGCTGCCACGCTGCTCGCCGCGGAAATCGAGGAGGTCGCGTGAGCGCCGCCGTCGTGACCGAGGTCTTGGGTAAGCGCTACCGGAAGAAGTGGGCGCTCAGAGAGTGCTCCATTGAGGTCCCGCAGGGGCGCATCTGCGGACTTGTCGGATCGAATGGCGCTGGGAAGACGACGCTGCTGCGCATGCTTGCCGGGCTCGCGGCGCCCTCGGCCGGCGCCGTCCGGATCTTCGGTCAGCAGCCGCACGACGGTGCGGACTTTCTGCGAGACGTGGGCTTCCTGGCCCAAGAGATCCCACTCTACAAACGATGGGATACCGAAGATCATCTGCGACTGGGGGCGCACCTCAACGAGTCCTGGGACGACAAAATCACGCGAGACCGCATCCAATCGCTCGGGATCGCGTTTGACCAGAAAGTCGGCACCCTGTCCGGTGGGCAGCGAGCCCAAGTAGCACTGGCGATGGCGCTGGGCAAGCGGCCCAAGCTGCTTCTGCTGGATGAGCCGGTGGCCGCGCTGGATCCGCTGGCGCGACGCGACTTTCTGGCGGTGCTCGCCGAAGCGGTCGCCGACAGCGATCTGACGGTGGTCCTGTCCAGCCATCTGGTGGCCGATCTGGAACGCATCTGTGACCACCTGGTCCTGCTCAACCGTGGAAACCTGGCCTTGTCCGCCGATCTCGACGAGGTGCTCACAATGCACCGGCTCCTGACAGCCCCCCGGCGCAGCGTCCGGTTGCTCGAACGCGACCACACCATCCTGAGATGCGAAGAGACGCCTCGACAGACGAGTGTCTGGATCCGGCTGGACGGACCGTTGACCGATCCTGGCTGGCAGGTGGAGGAGCTGGGCCTGGAAGACATCGTTCTTGCCTACTTGGGTCGCGACCGACAACGTCAAGACGCGGCTCGAGCCGACATTCCCTCCATCTCGGGAGCCGCCCGATGACCTGGTTACTATGGCGCCAGCATCGCTCTCAGGCGCTCTTTTCGGCCATTGCCTTCGCCGCGTTCGGCATCCTGCTGTGGATCACCGGTGTCCATTTCGCCGACACCTATCGCGCGGCGTTGGCGACCTGCACTCCCACCGACACCTGCGATCAGCTCAGTCTCTTTCGAGGCGACGGGGCACTCATCGACGTCGTCAATCTCAGCGCGGCGGTGCCGCTACTCATGGGCCTGTTCTGGGGGGTTCCTTCGGTGGGTGGCGAGTTCGACTCCGGCACTCATCTGCTCGTATGGATGCAAGGCGTGCGGCGTCGCGACTGGCTCAACGGGAAGATCGCGGTCCTGCTCATAGCTGCCGCTCTCTGGGCCGCCGCCATTACGACGACCGTCACCTGGTGGTCCTCGACGTTGAACTCCCTTGAGGCCAACCGGTTCGACCCAGGCAAGTTCGACGCCCAAGGCATCGTGCCCATCGCCTACGCGCTCTTTGGGGTCAGCCTCGGACTAGCGGCCGGAGCCGTCATCCGCCGGGTGCTGCCCGCGCTGGCCGTCACAGTCGCCGGATTCATCGCGCTGCGACTCGTCGTCATCAGCTACGTGCGCCCCCACTACGAGGCTGCCCTCACCTCCATCCAGGGACTCGCACGCCAGACCAGCCTGCCCAGCGGTTCGTGGATCCTGACCCGAAGCCTCACCCTCCACGGTCACACCCTCGAGAGCGGGATATCCGCTCCGGCGCAATGCTTTGCAGGTCCAGCCCGGAAGCCATCGGACGACTGCCTCACCCGGGCCGGCTTTCGCACCGTCCTGCGCTACCAACCCGCCTCTCGTTACTGGACCTTTCAGTGGATCGAGGCCGGCATTTTTGTCGCTGTAGCCGCGGTGCTGATTGCGGTGACAGTCATCGCCGTGCGGCGCCGCGACGCGTGAGATCAGGCTCGCCCCGGACTGGATGGCAACGATCTCGGCGATCAGCAGTCAATGAGGGCATGCTGTGACTTGTTGTTCCGGACCATAGGGTCGGATGCCAATATCCAAAGGGGCCTCATGGCCAAGTCAAAGCAGAAGTTGCAATGGGCCGAATCGCCTGCCAGCCATGACTATCCGGCGGCCGAGTCGTATCTGCGCCTGATTGCCAGTCCCGCGTTGGCAGCAGTGCTCAGCCGGCTCCTGTCGCAGGCGACGACGGTCCTGCACCCCGTGAAGGACATTCTGCGGGCGGCAGGCGTTCCGCTGCTGCCGGCCGATAACCCCGAAGTCGCGAAAGATTTGAAGAAGGTGGCAAAAGGCATACCGCTTTCACCGATCCTGCTGGTCCGCGGGGATCTGGAATCCGGACGGCGATTGCAGATCGCCGATGGCTACCACCGGGTGTGCGCCAGCTATCACCTCAACGAAAACACCCCGGTGCCCTGCCGCCTTGTTGCCACACCGGGAAACCCCGTTTAGCCGATGTCGTCGTGCTCTCCCGGCAGGTAGTGCTGGCTCACCCGGATACGGTCCGGGATCCGGGGTAGTGACTGTCGAAGCGCGCGGATTCAGGAGGTGTTTGTGGCGCAGTCGGCTTCCGGGCCTAGAATGGCTGCGTTCGTGCTGGGCGGGGGTGGTCTGCTGGGAGCAGCCGAGGTAGGGATGCTGCAGGCACTCACAGCCGCAGGTATCACACCCGATCTCGTACTTGGATCGTCGGTCGGCGCGGTCAACGGCGCCGCCATCGCCGCGGATCCAGGCCCGCAGGCCGTCGCGCGGCTGACCGAGCTGTGGACGGCGCTTGGAAGCGCCGACGTTTTTGCCAGTTCGCTGTTCGGTCAGATGCGCACCCTGGCGCATTCTCGCACCTACGTGCACCAAAACACCCGGCTGCGGGCGCTGATTGACGAGCAGTCAGCAGGTTTGGACATCGAAGACCTTGCCGTGCCCTTTCAGTGCGTGGCCGTGAGCATTGAAACGGCCCGGGCACGGTGGTTCGACCGTGGCCCGGTCACTGATGCGGTGCTGGCATCGTGCGCCGTTCCGGGACTCCTGCCGCCGGTCCTCATCGACGGCCAGCACTATCTCGACGGAGGCTTGGTCGACAGCCTGCCGCTGGGACGCGCGGTGGCGCTCGGAGCGAGCACGATTTATGTGCTTCATGTCGGGCGAATCGAACGACCACTGGAACCTCCGAAGTGGCCCTGGGAGGTCGGTTTGGTGGCGTTTGAAGTCGCCCGCCGGCATCGCTTTGTCGAAGACCTGAGCAACGTGCCGGATGGGGTGCAGGTCCACGTGCTGCCGTCCGGCGATGAGGGCACTCCACTCGCGAAGTTGCGTTACCGCGACAGCCGCAGCGTGCCGACCCGGATCGAACGCGCCCGTGCTGCCTCAGTCGCCTATTTGGCCGACCTTCCGTCATTGCCTGGCGAGACCGAGCCGGCGTGAACGTGCCTGTCCCGCCCTGGCTGATTCGGCGGCTGATAATCGCGCCGCTGATGCCGGTGA
This sequence comes from uncultured Actinomycetota bacterium, assembly GCA_963839015.1. Lineage (GTDB taxonomy): Bacteria > Actinomycetota > Actinomycetes > Frankiales > Frankiaceae > DATAZK01. The sequence goes on from CAWITL010000010.1 coordinate 1,348,691, forward strand.
TGGCAATCGTCGCCCTGGTTGGGCTGCCGATCGTGGTCGTCGGTCAGGCGATCTGCGCGGCGGTGGTGATCGTGGTGCAGCGGCGCAAAGTGCGTTGGCGATTCACCCGCATCTGGGCCTTCGCGATCGTCTACCTCATCGGCGAGAGTGCGTGCCTGGTGGCCTGTCTGGTGCTGTGGATCATCTCGGGGTTCGGCTGGCGGCTGCAATCGGAACGCCAACAACGGTGGCATCTCGGGCTACTCCGCCGCTTCTTAGCCGCGCTCGTCGCGGCAGCCGGTTTTGTCTTTCGCTTCCGGCTCGAGGTCGAAGAGCCGGTCACCCATCCCGACGACACGGCCCGCATGGCCGCTGCCAGGCCGCTGCTGGTGCTCGCTCGCCATGCCGGCCCGGGCGCCTCATTCGTCCTCGTGCACCTGCTGCTGAGCCGGTACAACCGGCGACCCCGGATAGTGCTCAAGGAGCAGCTGCGGCTCGACCCATCATTCGACGTTCTGCTCACCCGGCTGGGGTGTCGTTTCATCGCCACCGGCGAGGGGCATCGCGACGACGCGGTGCTGGCCATTGCAGAGGCGGCGGCAGGCCTGGAGAAGAACGACGCACTGTTGCTTTATCCCGAAGGCGGAGACTGGACCCCGACCCGACATCGGCTCGCCGTCTCAAAACTGCGCAGACGGGGACGGCGGGCCGAGGCGGCGCGGGCGGCCCGGATGCCGCACGTGCTCCCACCCAAGCCCGCCGGCACGCTCGCGGCGCTGAACGCCGCACCCGACGCCGACGTTGTGGTGTTCACCCACACCGGCCACGACGAGCTGCTTGACGCCGTCACCATCTGGCACGCACTACCGCTGCGCGCCCAGCTGCATCTGGTCTGGTGGCGAGAGCCCGCAAGCACGGTCGCTGCCGACGAGAAGGCCCGCACCGACTGGCTGTTGGGTGTCTGGGCGCGGGTCGATGCCTGGATCGGCGAGCAGACCGAGCTGTCGCGTCTCACTCACGCCACCACCGCTGCTGGGCCGCAGGAGCAGGCTTCAACGTGACGTTCGTGGTGTCACCCGGGCTGCCACAGCTCGATCCGATTGCCCTCAGGATCGGTGACCCAGCCGAACCGACCGACACCCTCCATGTCCTCAATGTCGTTGGACACATCCGCTCCTTTGGAGCGCAATTGCGCGAGCATCGCATCAAGGTCTCGCACCCGAAAGTTCACCATGGTCTGCTGAGAGCGGGAGCCGAAGTACTCCGTGTCGGACTCGAACGTTGCAAACACGGTCACCCCGTTCTCCTGACGCCACACACCGTTGTCGTCGGCGTCCAGGCCGAGGCATTCGCGGTACCAGGCACCCAACGCCACCGGGTCCGCGGCCCGCACGAAGTATCCGCCCACTCCCAGCACGCGTTCCATCGCAATATCTTGTCAGGCCCAAGGAACGGGAGCAGCTCATGGCCTCAGTGGTCCTGAAGATGGCCGTATCGCTCGACGGCTTCGTCGCCCCGCTTGACGGGAGCTCCGACTGGTCCGCTGCGGGACGCTCCCCCGACGGCGCCCGTTGGACCGCAGAGACCCTGAGCAACGCCGGAGCCCACCTCATCGGTGCCGCCACCTACGCAGGCTGGGCCGGCTACTGGCCCGGCGCCCCGGGGCCCATCGCCAACGCGATGAATGACATCCCCAAGGTCGTGTTCTCAGACTCGCTGGTGTCCGCCGATTGGGGCGAGACGACGATCGTCGGCGGCGACTTGACCGAAGCCGTCACAAGGCTCAAACAGGAGCGCTCCGGCGGATACCTGCTCGCCCAGGGCGGGGTTCGGTTCGCCCGCTCGCTGGTCGAGACCGGATTGATCGATGAGTACCGCCTTGTCGTCCACCCGGTCGTCCTGGGTGCGGGCGAACGGATCTTCTTCACCCCGCTCACCCTCGATCCGATCAGCACGACCGTCTTCAGCGGCGGAGCAGTCGCCCACGTGTTCACGGCGCACCCGTAATCGTCGGCGTAGCGTGAAATCGGAGGACAAGGTGATTCAGCACATTCCAGCCGGCCCCGAAAGCCGTGCCGCTGCCGGCGCGCTCTGGGTGCCTTCGTACGGCGACATCGATCCGTTCCATCGGCGACTGCATCACGTCGGTCTGGGGCAACTGAACCCAGACACCCAGCAAACGTCCGGGATGCGCCGGGTCGAGGCCATCAGCGGCAGGACCGTCGGCTCCCAGAACCTGTGGATGGGGCAGACGCACGTCGCCGCTGCTACCGCGTCCGCCAACCACCACCATGGAGCGTCGGAGACCGCGATCTACGTCGTCAGCGGCACCCCACGGTTTGTCTTCGCCGAACGCGAATCTGGTGATGGCGAGGAGACCGTCATCACCACCGGACCGGGCGACTACATTTTCGTGCCGCCATGGGTGCCGCACCGCGAGGAAAACCCCGACCCCGACCGCGAGGCCGTCGTCGTCATCGCTCGCACCACGCAGGAAGCCATCGTGGTCAATCTGCCCAGTCTTGCCTGGCCTCGGACGCCGGGTTGACCCACGACCAGGACAGCGCTCAGCCGACGTCGCCTTCAGCGATGATGAGCTCTTCCAGGTTGTGCATGGATTGCTGGAAGGACTTGCGTAACCCGGGCTGCTGCAGCTTGTCGATCAGCCGGCCAATCGGTCCGAGTCCCGGCCGGTAGCGCACGGTGAAGGTCATCTCGGTGCCGCCGGCGGCGGGCTTGAATTCGAAGACGTTCGTCATGTCGTGCATCGGCGCAAACCCCACGCCGGTGTCGACGCGCCGGCCCATCGGAACGATCTCCTGGACTGTCCAGGTGGAGCGGGTGGTCAGCGGGCCGACCGTCTGGTTGCGTTCGGAGTAGGTCTTGCCAATCTGCGCGTTGCCATGATTTTCCGTCACTTCCAGGACCCCATGCACCCAGTCCGCATAGCGATGGGTCGCACTGATGACGTCCCACACACGCTCGATCGGGACTGCCAGCACGGCCTTCTCGGTCAGCTCGGTGAAGGGCATGTCAGGCTCCCTGCTCCAGGACGGCACGGGCAGTCTGTTTGCCGGAGCGCACCGCCCCATCCATGTAGCCGTTCCAGTAGTCGACGTGTTCGGCCCCGGCCCAATGAACCCGGCCGAACGGGCGATCACGCCATTCGCCGAAAGCGGTCAGTACGCCGGTGCCCGGGACGGCTGTCGGACCACCGCGGGTGAATTCCTCGGCCGTCCAGTCTTGCTCGAAATAGTCCTTGGGTCGGAGGGCGTTTGGCCCGACCACCTTGGCGAAGGCTCGAAGGACCCCGGCCCGCCGCTCCCGAGCCGGGCGATGTGCCCAGGCGCGCCAGTCCTGTCCGCCGAGGAACCCCATGAGCACGCCGGGTTCACCGCTTGGTGGGGTGTTGTCGAACATGGAGGAGATCGGTGAGTCGGAATGGAAGACGCCCTGTCCGGAGAGACCGTCAGCACGCCAGAACGGCTTGTCGTACACCGCCTCGCACTTCATTAACGTGCCGAAGGCAAGCCTGCCGAAAAGGGCATCCTGCTGGGGCGGCAGCAACGGAGACCAGGTGATGCGTCCAGCCAGCGCGGGTGGGATCGCCACAATGACGTGCTTGGCGGTCCAGGTGCCAGCGGTGGACTGAACACGTACCTCCGCGCCGTGCTGCGAAATTGCCCGGACGGCAGCTTCGAGCACGACCCGCCCATCCAGCTCCTCCGCCAGCTGGATCGAGATGCGCTGCGAGCCGCCGACGAAGCGGGACTCCTGCGCGCCGCCGGCGGTGGCGATGCCGCGATCGATGGTGCCGACGTGGTTCTCATCGCCCATGCCTGCGATGTAGTGCAGGCTGAAGAGCGCGGACGCGTCGGCTGCGGAGCCCCCATAAACCGAAGCCAGAAACACGTTGACCAGGTCGAGAGCACCTGGGCCCGCTGAGGTTCGGCGGATCCAGGATTCGAAGGTCATCGCGTCCCACGCCCGGGCCTTCGGTGCCTTCCAGGGGGCGTCGAGCGGCACCTGACGAGACAGCTTGTTGATGCGCAGCATCGCGACGCCCAAGTCGGGCAGCGCAAGCAGATCCGGTGGGATGTCTCCGCTGTAGCGCTTCGCTTTGCCGCCGCGCACGTAAACGCTGGCGCCCTCGTCGTAGGCCGGGTAGGTCGCTATCCCGAGTTCGGCGGCCAGCTCCAGGATGTGGTTCTGCGTCGGTCCGGCGTATTGCCCGCCGGCTTCGACGACCTGCCCATCACCGAGGTCGTGATTGAGGGTCCGGCCCCCGACGCGATCACGTGCCTCCAGGACCACCACGCTGCGACCGGCAGCCACCAGGGCTCGGGCGGCGGTCAGCCCGGCCAGGCCTGCGCCCACCACGACGACGTCTGCGGCGGGCACGGTCAGCTCTGCCGGGTGGGTTCGCTAGCCGCGAAGGCCAAGACGGCTGCCAGGTCGTAGGTGCCGTAGTCGGTGCCCAGACCCTGCGCGACGAGCGCCGCCGTGGCGCAACCCAGCACGGCCGCGCCTTTGGCGTCTTCGCCGATCGCCAGACCGCGCAGAAAGCCGGCCGAGAACGCGTCTCCGCATCCGGTCGTGTCCACCACCTCGACGGCGAACGCGGGGACATTGACGGTGCTGTCTGCGGTGACGACGACGGCCCCATCGGACCCGGCCGTCGCCGCGACGCAGCCGACTCCGTAGGCAATCAACGCCTTGCATCCGGCGAGCAACTCCGCCTCGCCGGTCCACCCAAGGACCTGTCCGTCGTTGGGCAGCAGGTAGTCCACGTGCGGCAGCGCAGGCGCGATCCACTCCAACATGTCGGGATCGCCCGGAGCGAGCGAATCCATGGAGGTGGTCACGCTGTGCTTGCGCGCAAAGGAGAGCACCTTGGCGGCAGCCTCCCCGCCCATGAATTCGGGGCCGCCGATGTGCAGGTGCGTGGCAGCGGCAATGGCATCCCAGGGCACGTCGTCGAGGCCGTAAGTGCCGTTGGCGCCTATCTGATGGAAGGCGGGACGCGAGCCGTCGGGCCGGATCGGCAGCACGCTGGCCGAGGTCGGCGCGTCATCCCGGCGTAGCAGAAGTGCGGTGTCTACGCCGTCGCGCGCAAGCAGGGTCAGCAGCACATCGCCCGCTACGTCCGCTCCGATCGCGCCGGCGCTGCGCACCTGTGCGCCTAACTTGGCCAGTACGAGCGCGGTGCCGCCGGCTGTTCCGGCCGCCGTCATCGTGATCTGTTCGACAAGCAGTCCGCCGTCGCCGTCCGGGATGCTTTCGACCGGCCGTACGAGCGTGTCCAGGACGTGCACGCCGAGTGCGATCACGGTCATATCGATGACCCCGTTCACGAAAGCTCCTCCGGTTCGTTGCTCATTGCCGCTCCAAGTTCGCGAGCCCCAGCTTGGCCAGCTCGGCGTCGACCATGGCCTCGTGTTCCATGTCAGCCTGCCGAGCACGCCGCGGCCGCCAGTAACCGGCCATCACCCACAGGAACGGGATAAAGACAATCTGGCCCGCGACGCCTATCCAGAAATAGTTCTGCCATTCGCCCGGGGCCGCCTTGGCCGCGGCCTGCACCTTGGGGCCATGGGCCTCCAAGTACCTCAGCGCCGCCTGGGTCTTCGGGTCCTGAAGCGGCGTGCCGTATTTGCTCAGATAGTCCAGATCGGCGGCGGGCACCGCGGCGAGCGCGGTCAACTGGTCGCCCGCCTTTTCGATCGGATCGGCATTGGCGCTGAGGAACAGCAGGTCCGCAACCGGCACTTTCTTCAGCGCCTGCAGCCGTTCCTGGGCCTGATCGGGTGTGACCTTCAGTCCGGTCGCGATCTCACTGACGGCTTTAGCTGACGCCTGCTGGTCGTTGGGATCGCCGAGCACCGCAACCTGGGTGGTCGGGTCGATCGCGTTTGCAGTGTCGATTTCCGGTCCGTACTGCGCGGCCAGCGAGATGACTCGGGCGGCGATGGCCTTGGGCTTACCGGAGATTTCGCTGACCGCCGCAGCCTGGGTCGCCTGGTCGTTCGGATGCGCGCTGAGGGCAGCCTGCGTCGCGGGCGTGAGCTTGGCGGCGGTCGCGAGCTCCGCCTTGTATTTCAGCGCGAGTGACTGCACTTTGGTGACGATGGTCGGGTCGGCCGCGACCGCCTTGACCGTCGCGTTCTGGGTGGCGTTCAGGGTCGGATCCTGCCCCGCCACCGCGGCCTGGACGGTCGGCCCTTCGTTGACGAGCGTCGTCACGCTGTGGACCACGAACGGGAGGATGAACGTCGAGATCGTCACCACAGTCCGCAGGATCAGGCCCCAGAGCGAAAGTCCCGTCGCGGTGAGCGCGGGGTTGCGACGTTCAACGGTCTCGGTGAAGCTCGCCATCCACGGCGTGAACGTCAGGCCGAGCGAAATCGCCAGGCACACCAGAATGATGGCGAACGTGGTGTAGCTCGTCTCCGGATGCCCGGTGCGGTTGATAAGGGCAATCGTCGAGACGATGGCGGCGAGCGCGCCCACCAGCATGAACGGTTTGCGCACCCGTAGCCGGTCGGACGCCCATCCGACCGCGATCAAGGCGACGGTCTGTACGCCCCACATCCAGTTGCCGAGCGAGTTCGCTTTGGAGGTGCTGTAACCGAAAGTCGTCTGGAAGAACAGCGGGAAGAAGCCCACCGCGGCGTAATAGATGAACAGCAGCAGGCTGATCGCGACTGCGGAGCCAAGGACGTCGAGATGCATCATCTGCCGGAACGGCTTCTTCAGGGCGGCCTCGATATCGATGCCTTTCGCCCGTGCTTCGATCAATGCCCGGTCGTGCTCGCTGACCATGATCTGGTCGCGCAGACCGGGCGCGAGCTCGCGCAGCCAGAAGAGCGCGATCAGGAAGACGACGAGTCCCGCGATCCCCGCGATGATGTATTGGTCCTGCCAGGCGGTCAGATGGTCGATGGTGTTGGTCACGATGATGCTGACGAGCAGGCTGCCGACCACCGGTCCGATCGTCCAGAAGCCCATCGCCGATGCACGTCCGAGCTGTGGACTGAAATCGCGAACGAGCGCCGGGGTAGCGACGAGGACGACGCCCTCGATGGCGCCGAGCACCGTGTACAGAATGCCGACGCTCCATGCCGTGTGGGCGTTCGGGAATCCGAGCAGGCAGACCAGGGCACATAGCAGCGTGCCTACGGTCACGATGTTGGCGCGGCCGAATCGATCGGCCCATCCCGCTGCTATTGCCGTCAGGCCGCTGGCGAGCGCGGACACCACGTTGATGTTGACGAAGAAGAGGAACGACATCCCCGTCTCGGCAATGACCTGATCGCTGACGCCGCTGATCACGTAGTACTGGTAGTAGAACAGCACCGTCGTCAGCACCACGATCGACAGGCTGACCATCCGCGGCCGCACGCTCGGGTAATGCTCGAACTCCCGGCGCCAGAGCCTGCTCACCGACCACTTGGTGCGGGGTTCGCCCGGCGGGGCATACGTCACGGCCATCGTCAGTCCCAAACTGTGGAGAACGGCAAGTAGACCCGGTCGGCTGCAGGGAAGGTACCCAGAATCCGAATACGATTCAAGTTCGGCTTGAGATAGGTTCGGCTGGACGCGGTCTGCCAACGACAGGAGGGATCAGTCGTGACAACCCGCCCTGGTGCAAGGCCGTCGATGGAGCCGCCCGTTGAGCCGCCTGCTGGCGATGGGACGGCGGCGACGGGGCTGCGTGTCGTTCCGCAGCAGGCCCGGGGCAAGGACAAGATCGCCCGGGTGCTCGCCGCCGCCGACCGGATCATGGCCACCGAAGGGGCCGGGGCGATCACCACGCTGCGGATCGCTGCAGAATCCGGCGTTTCGGTGGGTTCGCTCTATCGCTACCTGCCTAACCGCGAGGCCATCATCGAATCCTTGGCCCGCCAGTATCTCGGGCTGCTCGAGCAGGAGATGGACGGGTTGATTGCCCGAGTGAGGCTCGATCCGGCCGCTGACGTCGTGGATGCCGGTGTCGAGACCTTTGCCGAGTTCTACCGTTCGCACCCCGGATTTCGAGCGCTTTGGTTCAGCCGTTACCTGACCGAAGAGACCCGCACGCTCGACCGGGCGCACAAGGCCGTGATGGCCCATCGGATCCGTGACCTTCTAGTCGCCCAGGACATCGGTCGCAGTGACGAGACCACGTTAGAAATCGGCCAGAGCATTCAGCTCGCCACAGACGCCATCATTCAGGAAGCGTTCCGAACCGACTCCTCCGGCGACCCGGGCCTGCTGGCCCAACTCAAGACGATGATCCGCGGCTACCTGGCGGCGATCACCACCTGACCTTTCAGTCCTGCTGCGTCGGTCGGGTGGTCCCGTAATTGCGCTGCACGGCCGCGAGGATGACGGCGTCCTGTTGCTCTTTGTCGAGCTGGCGCGGGCGTTCCCATGGAGGCAGCGCGCCAATAGACGGTGCACGCCCATTCCAACAGCAAGGCGTGATCGACGGCGGCTTCGAGGTCGGCTGCGTGGGTGACTGCGCCGTGGTTAGCCATGAGTGCGCCAGCCCGTCCGTCGAGCGCGTCGACCACCGAGTCAGCCAACTCCGGCGTACCAAAGGTCGAATACGGAGCAACCCGGACGGCACCACCGAGTAGCAGCATTTGGTAATGAATGCAGGGCAACTCGGTGGCCACCAAGCCGACCGCCGTAGCCGCCGGGGAATGCGTGTGTACGACCGCGCCAGACCCGAACCTTCGGTAGACGCCGAGATGCAGGTCGATCTCTGAAGTCGGTACGAGCTCGCCCAGCACCTCTCCTTCGAGGGTGACCGCGGTGACCTGCTCCGCGCTCAGGTCCTCGAAACGGGCGCCGGTGGCGGTCACCACGATCTGGTCACCAACCCGGACGCTGACATTGCCCGCGGTCCCAATCACCAGTCCCTGCGCTGCAAGCAGTCGGCAAGCGGCCGCGACCTGAGCTCGGGCGTCGTCAAGCGACGGGTTCGTCATGGGTTGGAACCTAGCGCTTGTGGCCCTCCGGCCAGCAGACGCGACGAGGCGGTCGAACTCCGTCCCTTCGACCCACCCATCAACACCAGGGTCGGGTTCATCCGTCGGAGGGACCGGCTCACGGAAGAAGGTCGCGCATTCATCGGGCAGGCGCAGAAATGTGAGCCCCCGACCGGCTGCCTGCGTCCGAGCTGACCCCTGCGTCCGCCCTTCAGCTACGCGCCTGGCGGCTGCGCAAAGGCAGCCATACGGTGACCGCGGTGATAATCAGAGCGAGCGGGATATGAACCACCGTCAGCGCGTCTTTGCTCTGGTTGTGGATCAAGCTACCGAGCATGTATTCGACTGCCAGCAGCACGACGAGGACGCCGGTGCCGATCATCAGGTCTCGACGTGAGCGAAGCTTCACGACCGATATGACGAGAGCAATGATCGCAAGGGTAAGGGCTACCATGCCTCCAACGTTGTGGGCAGTTATCGCTGCACTGGCCTTGTCGCGCTGACCGTCGTGCTCAAGAAACAGCCCGGCCCAGACTCCCTGCAAAATAACGGCAAGCGCAACGAGCCCGGTGACCGCACCGAAAAGTGCGTATGACGACGACTCTGCGGTCCTGGAGTTGATCTGCGTGGCGGACAGGGCTGCGTCTCCTTCGTGGACGGCTGGGCTCAGGACGGAACGTCAGTCAGCCGCTTCGCCGATAGCTGACTCCTGACATTAGCCCCCTCATCGCGGATTCCGCCTTGCGCCAGAGCGTTCGCAGAGCTGACTGAGAAGTTGCGTGCCGACCCTTGTCGTATGGCCGCTTCACGCACTGACTCTGCCCTTAGCAACGTGGTGGTCGATGTGGTGTCTGAGGCCATCGGCCAATCTCGGCGCGCGAACCCGTCGGCACCCGTCACAGGCGGTCCAGCCGGCAACGCGCGACTGACTGCATGGACCGGGTTACTGCTACTGGTCCTGTCTCTGGCGGAGCTCGTCACGCTCCTCGATGTGCATGGCCTCATCTCGTGGCACATCTTCCTCGGCATTCTTCTGCTGCCACCGGCCCTGTTGAAGACCGGCAGCACCGGTTGGCGGATCGTGCGCTACTACACCGGCAATCGCGCCTACCGCACTGCCGGCCCGCCCCCACTGCTGCTGCGCATCCTGGGCCCTGCAGTCGTCGTATCAACGCTCGGGCTGCTTGCGTCGGGCATCGCGCTGATCGTGATCGGACCCTCCCAGAGCCGGACGGCCCTGTTCTCCGGGCTGGGCCGCCAGATCGACGCCGTGATGATCCACAAGGTCGTCTTCTTGATCTGGCTCGCTGTGACCGGACTTCACGTGCTCGGTCGACTCGTTCCCGCTTTCAACCTCACCACCGGGCGCGAGACTCCCGACGTTGAAATCGCCGGTCGTTTCAGCCGGGGAACGCTAGTGGTGGCTTCGCTCGCGGCTGGAATCGGCGCGGCCGCGCTGACGCTCGGCGCCTCCGGGGCCTGGGTCAACCTCCCGCGATATCACGGGTAGTCGCAGCCAGAAACACGCTCCCCCACCCGGCGCGTCCGACACCGTCAGCGTGCCTTCATGCGCTGTAGCGATGCCGCGGGCGATTGCCAGCCCCAGACCGGTGCTGCCATGAAGCCGGGACCGGGAGGAGTCGCCGCGAGTAAATCGATCGAAGAGTTCCGCCTGTCGTTCGGGAGCGATGCCGGGACCGTCATCCCGGACCCAGACTTGGACGATCCCGTCGATTTCATTGAGGCCGGTGGTGACCGTCGTGCCGGGAGGGGTGTGGATTCTGGCGTTACTCAAGAGGTTCGCCAAGACCTGGTAGAGCCTCTCCTCGTCACCGCTAACGGTAACGATTTCTCCGGAGAGTTCGAGCTGCCATTTGTGATCAGCGGACGCGGCCCGGGCATCTGTTACGGCTTCCAGCACCACCCGGGTCATGTCCACTTCGTTTCGCTCCAAGGGACGCCCGGCATCGAGGCGGGCCAGCAGGAGCAGATCGGCTACCAGGTTCGACATCCGGTCGGTGGCAAAGGTGATCCGGCGCAGCGCTACAGCTGTTGCCTCGGCGCTGCCGCCCCCGTCCGGGCGGGCCGCCAGTTCAGCGTTCGCCCTGATTGTCGCCAGAGGCGTTCGAAGCTCGTGGCTGGCATCGGCGATGAAGCGACGTAACCGCCGCTCGGTCGCGTCCCGGTCCGCGAGCGCACCCCGCACGTGCTCGAGCATGTGCGTAAAGGCGGCCCCCATCTGGTCCACTTCTGAGATGGGGTCGCTCGGGGTCTCCGGCCTCGGCAGCTCGGTCCCGGCGGCGGTTAAGGGAAGTTCGGAGACCTCGAGGGCCGTAGCCGTGAGCCGGCCGAGCGGACGCATCGTACGCCGGACAACGACCGCGGTGACGACAGCTCCGGCCATGAGAACCACGCCGAAGACGGTCAATTCCACCAACGCCAAGCGGGCCAACGTGTCATTCACTGGATGTAGCGGCAGGCCGGTGATCTGGATCTCGCCATCAGGTCCCGCAACGGCCTGCAGGCGGTAATCACCGACCGCGTCCAGGTCCTTCGTCCGAGCGGGACCACCAGCTCTCAATGCACGCAGCGCGGCCGTGTCACTCGCGTCGAACCGTAGGTCTCGGTTGGTGCCATCATCGGTGATGATCGCGGCCTGCGTGGCGGTGCCGTTGACGAGGCGGACCCCGATGGTGCCGGCGGATTGCCCCGGAACGGCATCGTCCGCCTCGGGGCCCGCCGATTCCCCACCCCGGTCGAGACTGGCGGCATACCGACCGCCTGCTTGCGCAAGCTGCTGATCAAGCCGGTTGATGAGAAAGGAACGCAGAAAAAGGACCGTGACCACGCCCAGCGCAGCTGAGGTGACCAGCAGGATGATGACCATCCAGAGGGTGATCCGGCCGCGCAGGGTCTTGGGCTGGAGCCGCAAAGATCGAGGGCGAGCAGCAATCACGAAGGCGGTCGCAGGATGTAACCGACACCGCGAACGGTGTGGATCAGCGGCTCCCGACCCGCGTCGATTTTCTTGCGCAGATAGCTCACGTAGATCTCCACCACATGCGCCTGTCCACCGAAGTCGTACTGCCACACCCGATCGAGAATCTGAGCCTTCGACAGCACCCGTCTCGGATTGCGCATGAAGTAGCGCAGCAGCTCGAATTCGGTCGCCGTCAGCTCGATCCGCTCTCCCGCCCGAAAGACCTCATGGGCTTCCTCGTTGAGGGTGAGATCGGCGATCGTCAGGTGGGGGGACGCTGCCTCCCGGGCCGCACCGGCGCGCCTCAGCAAACCTCGCAACCGGGCCAGAACCTCTTCCAGGCTGAAGGGCTTGGTGACGTAGTCGTCTCCCCCCGCCGTGATCCCCGCGATTCGGTCCTCAACGGAATCAAGCGCGGTAAGGAACAGCACGCAGACCGCCGGGTCCAAGGCCCGGATCCTGGCCATCACCTCAAGGCCCGACATATCGGGGAGCATCACGTCCAGCACGACCGCGTCGGGCCCGAAGGTGCGTGCCGCCGTTACCGCTTCCTGACCGGTGTGCGCCGTCTGCGCCGACCAGCCCTCAAGCCGCAGCACGCTACCGAGAACCTCGGCAAGACTCTGCTCGTCATCGACGACCAGGACACGCAACGGCTCACCATCAGTGCGCGACAGCCGGGCCGTCTGATCAGCGGGCAGGGTGGCGTTCGCCGGAGGCAACGCGGCGGCTAGGTCAGACATGCTTGTCAGCCTGACGCTTACCGATCAAGCGGGTTTCTGAGTTTCCTCTGTGTCAGCTCTGAAACGCGGCGATGAGGCCTGGCGGCGGTCTCAGGAGCCGTTCGTTTGCGCCTGCGGCGGCGTATTTCCGCCCAGCGACAGCCCGCTGCCGTTTTGATCCGGTTGCTGCTGGCTGCTCGTACCATCGCCGGACGGAGTCGTGGCCGTTCCGGAAGATGTCCCGGAACTGGTGCCGCTACTCGCGGACGCGGGGTTGTTCACGGCGAGCCCGACGGCGACCGCCAGTGCCCCGGCGCCTCCGGCTACGACAATCCCGGTGGCGACTGATGCACTCCGGCTGAGGCCAGTGCGTCGCTGCTCGGCGGCATACCTCACGGAGTTCTTCACAGTGTCACTGTGACCGGCCGACCTGAGGTCAGCACTCGAGCGAGCTCTGGATTTGCTCTCAAGTGTCCGCCGGTGCTGGACGCGAGCACTCAGAAGTAGCTCAGAGCTTTGCTTGAGGTGCACCTCAGCAGCAACGGAGATGGTGGACAGACCGCCGGTTCACCGAAGGCTGACGCCTGCCGCGGAATGAGACAGGAATGAGCACCGAAAATGCAGACGGGCTCCGCCGGCATCGACAAGGCCCTCTGGTACCTCGGGCGTGGCACGGGCGTGAGCGCCCTTGCGCTGCTGACCCTGGTGCTGGTGCTTGGCATCGTGGTGCGCTCCGGCCGTCCCCTGCCCGGTCTCCCGAGATTCGCAGTATCAGCGATTCATCGCACCACCAGCCTCACGGCGGTCGCATTCATCTGCGTTCACGTAGCGACGATGCTGCTCGACCCCCGCGCCCAACTTCGGCTTGTCGATGTCGTCTTTCCGTTCATCGGTGCCTACCGGCCCTTCTGGCAGGGACTGGGCACGCTGGCCCTGGAGCTGGTGGTGCTGCTGATCGTGTCCAGCTTGTTGCGCCACCGGCTCGGCCTTCGCACCTGGCGAGCGATCCATTGGGCCGCCTATGCATGCTGGCCACTTGCCATCGCGCACGGCTGGGGCAATGGCACCGACCGCTCCAGCGCGTGGATGGTGGCCGTGCTCCTGGCGTGTATCGCCAGTGTGGCGGCCGCGCTCGGATGGCGCATCAGCAGCCGGGACTTCTTGCCTGAACCGGTGATGGACCCGGTACCCGTCCCGCATGACCTGGCTGGCCTTCGATGACCATGACGACCCCCGAGCCGCAATTGGACACGCAGCCCCGCAGCATTACTGCTTCGCAGGCATCCAGCTACGACGATCACCTCCAGCGCATCGGCTACGTGCCCAGGCTCACCGCGGAGGCGATTCAGCGCCTGGCCTTGGACTCCGGGCTCACCGGCCGGGGTGGCGCCGGGTTTCCGATCGGTCGCAAATTCGCTGCCGTTGCTGCGAATTCGACCAGGCGGGGAGCCGTCGTCATCGCAAACGGCGCGGAGGGTGAACCCGCCAGCAGCAAGGATCGCCTGCTCATCATCAATGCGCCACACCTGGTACTCGACGGCCTCGCGCTCGCGGCCGCCGCGGTCGGAGCCCGCGAGTCCTACATCTACGCGCCTGCCGAATTGCTGCCGACACTCGACTCTGCCCGCGCTCAACGCCGCGACCTGCCGCCGATCGGATTCGTGGCCGCGCCCGACACCTTCATCGCGGGCCAGGAAAGTGCTGCGGTGGCAGCGGTTGAGGGGTTACCGGCGCTCCCCCGGATGACGCCACCCGCGGTCTTCAAACGCGGCGTGGGTGGACGACCGACGCTGGTTCAGAACGTCGAAACCCTCGCCCATCTCGCGCTCATCGCCAGGTATGGATCGCAGTGGTTTCGATCAGTTGGGTTGCCGGCGGATCCTGGCACGAGGCTGGTCACGCTGTCTGGCGGCGTGCATACCCCAGGGGTCTTCGAGGTGGTGACCGGCACGACTCTGGGATCGATTGTTGGCATGGCCGACGGTTCCCGCGAGCCGCTGCAGGCGATCCTCGTGGGCGGCTACCACGGCGGCTGGGTGCCGTGGACGGCACAGACCTCCGCCCTGCCCTTCACCAAGACGGAGTTGGCTGCTTACGGCGCGGCTCCGGGGGCGGGGGTACTGATCGCGTTGCCGGCGTCGCGATGCGGATTGTCCGCCACCTCGGACATCGCCGCCTACCTCGCCGGCCAGACTGCGGGCCAATGCGGACCATGCCGTAACGGATTGCCCACGCTGGCCAGACACCTGGAGATCCTCGCGTATGGAAGGCCGAACCGCACAACAGTCACCGAGCTGGAACGGATCTGCGGCATCGTTGAAGACCGGGGCGCTTGCCATCACCCCAACGGCACCGTCCGAATGATCGCCAGCGGCCTTCGTACGTTCAAAGCCGAAATCACCCACCACCTGAGCGGTCGTTGTACCAGCCGTACCGAGGGTTAGGCCCGTCATGACTGAGCGTTTGCACATCGATTGGACGCGCTGCGAAGCGCGTGGACTGTGCCTGGAGATCGTGCCGGAGCTGCTCGTCGGGGATGACTGGGGCTACCCGATGTCCCATGACAGGTCCAAGGCCCCGGTAGTGGCCCGTAACGTCGCTGTCCACGCCAGGCGGGCGGTCACCGAGTGCCCGCGTCTGGCCTTGAGCATCCGCACTGACGCAACGCCCCAGAATCGCTGACCTCCAGGGCACGCCCGGCTTAACTATCCGGCGATTCGGCACCGTCTGACTCAGGCTCCGCCGCCGACGACTCCGAGCCGTCTCTTTCGGGGGTCTCGGGCTGAGACGAGACCGCCGGAATCGGGCTGGGGGCGGCGCGCGGCTCCGCCGGCTCTGACTCAGGCGTGCCCGAACGCGGCTGGAGTTCGGCCTCGGAGCCACCATCCACACCGGCGGCGGCAGCAGGTGCCGACGGAACCTCGAGATCGGGTGCGGAAGGGGCTGCAGCGGCCGGCGACGCAGTCGACGCAGGCGTCGAGGGGCCAGGACTCGGCATCGGCCGGGCGTTCGGAGCGGGCGGCTGGGCCAGCTGACGAATGCGAAGCTCGGCGACGGCGATTTGGTGGGAAAACCTCGTTCGGGCGGTCGACGAACTCACCAATGGCAGCAGACCTTGGGCTGCCGAGAGGATGACCCTGGCTTTGGTCAACGAACCCCCGCGCTGATCGAAGCGGAGCGTCGCGGCCCGATCCAGCAGCTTGCCCGCGTCGGCCAGGTCCCGGGTGATCTGGGCGTCCATGTTCGGGGCCACGCCAAAGATCAGCTGGTGCAACGGGTACAGGGGCGCCTGACGCGAACCGGACAGTGCAGCGGCAACTCCGGTGGAACCCAGCACCAGGATTCCCACCGCTGGGATTACGGCGAGGCGTCGTCTTCGGCGCAGGCGGCGGGTAGCTGCGTGCTCGGTGTCCCGGCTGCGCCCACTGGGCGAGCGTTCGGGCGTAGGAGCGGAGCCGGGCAGCACCCCGATGTCGACCTGTTCCGCTTGGCCCAGCAGGAGCGCCGTCCGACTGTCAATATCGTCCCGAAGGCTCACGATCAGGGTCAGAACCGGGTCCTGAGACCGACCGCTGCCGCTTCTCAACAGTTCAATTTCCGCATCGAGATCCATCACATCGGCTAGCTCGCCCCCTCCGGGAGTCCGAGGACGCGTCATGACGCCACCTCCTCGAGCGTGAGTTGCCTGCGCAATGTCGTCATCGCGCGGTGCTGGATCACCCGGACGCTTCCTGGCGTGAGCCCAAGCGCTTCAGCCGTCTCCGCACAGCTCAGACCCACGATGATGCGCAACATGAGTACGTCGCGTTGGGTGGACGGCAGGCCGGCCAAAATCGTGTTCACGCCTGCGGCCGACTCGTCGCGCTCGACCAGTTCAGCCGGCGAATCGTCGTGCCCGGGATCATGCGAGGTCATGTCGTCGCAGAGGGCCTCTTTGCGTCGCGCGAGCTGGCGGTCCCGATCAACCATCTTGTTTCGGACTATCGAGAAAACCAGCGCCCAGACGGGTCGGCCTTCGTCGCGATAGCGGGCGACTGCCTGCAGCACCGCCAGGCAGATGTCCTGGGCAAGATCTTGTGCATCGTGGTCTTTCACCCCACGCGCAAGCAGGTATCGCAACACGGCAGGCCTGACGGTCCGCAGGAGCTCCTCGCGAGCGACAACGTCGCCTTGCTGAGTCGCCAGCGCAAGCGCGGTCAACTCCTGGCCGGGGACGTCCACCTCCATCTATCGAATCTCAGGACGTCAGTGTGAACAGGCTCGCCCCGAAGACGCCGGTGAGGCAGCCCACGCTGAGGGAACACAGAGCCGGCGCTGCTCCATTGGCGAGCTGATAACGCCGACGAACGGGTCAGCGATATACGACCGTCTGCCCCCCGACCCAACGGATGCCCCCTATGAACCGGCCCTCCCGGATCCTGCTTACGCTGGCCGCCGCTACCGGCGCGCTCGGCTGCGGTGGAGTTGCCATCGCTGCCGTCGCAGTGCCGACTGCAACTGCCACCCCAAGCTCTGGTGCTCTCCCCCGCCCCGCACAGACGGCGTTGGCAACGAAGCCCGAACTGAAGGCGCTGCAAGGCGAGTCAGCGGCTCTAGAGCTTGCGCTTGGCAAAGTCAACCGCGAAATCTCGAACGCCAAACGACTGAAGAAAGCGCCTCGTCACCTGGTGGCTCCTCCTGTCAAGCCGACAGAAATCCACGATCAGCCGGTGTCTTCGACGACCACCTATCCGGCGGCCGGAAGCGCTGCTGGTTGGGCTTCCCCAGCCGCGACGAACCAGCAGTACGTCCCGCCGGTTCCGACCGCGACCTACGCACCGCCTGCGGTCCAGCCCTCGAACCCGCCCGTCACCCAGCCGGTCGCGCCGCCCGTGGTCGCTCCGACGCCTGCCCCGGTGACTCCACCGCCAACCCACACCTCGACGGGCGCTAGTGGATCAACCCAGCCCGAGCCGGAGGGCCACGATGACTGACAGCAGTTCCGCCAGCCGCTGGTCCGCTGCAGCCATACTCGCGCCCACCGCTGCAGCCCTTTTTACCGGTGTCACGGCCTGGACGTTGCACCACTCACCCGTACTCAAAGCCACGTCTCCCTCGGCCAACGGTCAGACTTCGACGACAGCTCTGATACGGCCGCAGCCCGCCGTAGATCCCTCAGTCGCCGCCCTGCGGAGCTCGGTCCGACGCGACGCGGCCAAGCTGGCCACGCTCCGCAAAACGCTGGCTGCGCTGGACATGCCGCACTCGACGTCGCATCCGAAAACCTCAGCACCACCCGCCGGTGGGGCAGTCCCGTCGGGTGGTCCGGCGACCGTTGCCACAGAGGCCCCCATCCCCGCCGCGGCTGGTTACTCGACTGGTAACGCCCCGGCAGGTCCGGCACCTGCCCCGGCCTACGTCGCCCCTCCCGTGAATGTTGCGCCGCAGCCCGCAGCCGCAGCCGCCCCAGCACCGGCACCTGTAGTCCAGCCCGCGCCTGTCGTGCAACCGGCACCTGTCGTCCAACCGGCGCCGCCGACGACCCACACCGCTACCGGAGCCTCCGGAGCCCCGAAGTGACAGCGCAGGTGGCGACGCCCCTCGCTGCTCGTGGGACGGACCTCGTGCACACCTTCCGCTGCATGGCCGTCGACGTCACGTTTCGGCTGATAGAGCCAGATGCGCCGCCCGGCTCCGCCATCGAGTCAGCCGAAGCCGTGTTCCACGAGGTCGAGCGGTCCTGCACCCGCTTCGACCCGAGGAGCCCGCTGATGCTGGCTAATGCGGCCGCCGACACGTGGTGGCCGGTGCCGCCGGCCTGCTTCTCAGCACTCAGCGAAGCGGCGCAGGCCCATCAAGACACGCTCGGCCGATTCGATCCAAGGATCCTGCGCGAGCTGAACGCCTTTGGCTATGACCGCTCTTTGCCGTTCGCCGCCGGGCCGCTCGATCTGGGCGCCCGAAACGACAGCGGCGCGAGTCGCACGCTTCGGATCCGCCCACCGTGGCGGCCCGAGTTCAATCCCGCTCGGTCCGCCGTCCGGATCGGACCGTTCCCGGTAGACCTCGGCGGGATCGGCAAAGGACTTGCGGTGAGGTGGGCTGCTGAGGCTCTCGGCGGCCGAGCGGCTTCCTTCCTGGTCGAAGCCGGTGGAGATCTGGTCACGGCGGGCCCAGGACCTGAGGGTGACGGCTGGCGCGCTGCCGTGGAAGATCCGCGCGGCGGTGAACAGCCGGTCGCGATACTCGACGTCACCGATAGAGCCTGCGCAACCTCGTCGATCCGGCTGCGATCCTGGCGTGTTGACGGCCGCCTGGTTCACCACCTCATCGATCCACTCACCGGTCAGCCCGGCGGTGAGGGCTTGCTTTCGGTGACCGTCCTCGCTGCCGATCCGGCCTGGGCCGAGGTGCGCAGCAAAACACTCTTCCTGGCCGGCAGGAGCGGAATCGCCGCAGAGGCTGCCGAGCAGGGCTTGGCGGCGCTCTGGGTGGACGTTGACGGCCGAGTCGGCAGTAGCGAGGCCCTCGGTAAAGCGCTGCTCTGGAGGACGCCCAATGGCGGCTAACTCCATCGGATTCGGTCCGGCTCGAACGCTCGCAGTGGTGGTGAGCGTGACCGTCAGCTCGGCCGTGACGGCGTGGTTGGTCGGCAGTGCGGTGTCATCGGTGGCAGGCAACAAGATGGCGCCCTGGCTCCTCGGCCGCGCCGCCGGGATAAGCGCCTACCTCCTCATCGTGGCTCTCGTCATCATGGGTCTGCTTCTTTCGCATCCAGCGGGCGCCCGGCTGCGCTCCCTCCCCCGGGCAACACTCCTGCGGGTTCACGTCAGCCTGGCCGTTTTCACGCTGGCATTCACTTCGCTGCACATAGCAGCACTCGCCTCGGATCGCTACGCGGGCGTCGGGTGGCACGGGGCGTTGGTCCCGGGACTTGCCGCCTATCGTCCACTGCCCGTGACCCTCGGCGTGATCGGCCTCTACTCAGGCCTGCTTGCTGGGATCACGGCCGCCACCGCCGGGCGGTTGATCGGCCGGGTGTGGTGGCCGATCCACAAAGTGGCCATCGTGAGCCTTGTGCTCGTCTGGCTGCATGGGCTGCTGGCCGGCAGCGACACAGCGGCACTGCTCGTGCTTTACGCGGGAAGTGGGTTTGCGGTCGCGATCCTTGCCATCAGCCGCCACACCGCCCGGACCCGAAATGATGACATCAATGCTCTGCTTCGCTGCGAAGAAGCCTCAGCGAGCGTGCGATGAGTGTGCAGCTGGCGGCAGCCGAGTCCCGAAGCAGGATCGGCCAGGGCCTCCTGCCGTGCGCGAGCGTCGCCTACCCGCAAGTCGGCCACGATTCCGGCGTGGCGGCCGTGCCCACCGAGGACCTTGCTGATCACCTGAGACGCTTCGGCGATCGGCCTTCGGCAGGAGGGCACGCCGGGCTCGCCCTACTGGGGATTCTGGACGAAGCCGGGCTGACCGGACACGGCGGAGGCCACTTCCTGGTGGCCCGCAAGTGGCGGACGGCGTTGCGCGCCGGTGGCGGCGGCATTGTCGTAGCAAACGCAGCGGAAAGTGAACCTCGGAGCGCCAAGGATCGAGCGTTGCTGGCTACGGCCCCCCACCTGGTGCTCGACGGGCTCGCTTGCACGGCTGAAGCACTCGGCGCGCAGGAATGCGTGATGTGGATGCATGAAGACTCCGCGGATGCGCGGCAGGCTGTCTCCAGGGCCTTGACGGAGCGGCGCTGCGCGGGTCTGCCCGAGCTGCCCGTCCGTCAGGAGCTGGCTCCCGACCGCTATCTCAGCGGTGAATCAAGCGCCGTCCTGCAGGCCCTCTCCGGCAAACCTGCGCTGCCCATCTTCAGCCTGGCGCCGGCCGCGGAGAGCGGCTACCGCGGTCGTCCGGCGATCGTTCACAACGTCGAGACTCTCGCCCGGATAGGCCTTCTTGCGCGCACCGGGGTGCGGGAATACTCGCGCACGGCACTCGTCACCGTGAACACCGCCTCCCACCGCCGCGTCCTCGAGCTGGACGACACCGTGACCCTGGGTGAGGCCGTATACCGGGCCGGCTGGCCTGCACCAGCCCCGCAAGCCCTGCTGGTGGGTGGCTACGGCGGCAGCTGGTTGAAGTGGCCGGATGGGGCGCCACTGCGGCTGCGCGAGAACGAACTCAGAACGGCGGGGGCAAGCCTTGGCGCAGGGGTCCTGATCCCACTCGGCGCCCACGAGTGCGGCGTCGCGCGAACCGCCGACATCGCCGGATTTCTGGCTGACGCAAGCGCCAGGCAGTGTGGCCCATGCAGATTCGGCCTACGCGAACTGGCGGACCGGCTGGCGGCTCTCGCGGGCGGGAAAGCCCGCCGCGACGAGATCGCTCAGCTGGGCCGGCTGTCGGCAATCATCGACGGAAGGGGTGGGTGCCATCATCCCGACGGAGCAGTTCGGATGGTCGCGACGTCACTCGTGGTCTTTGCCGAGGATGTCGCCCGGCATGCTCGCGGCTTGCGATGCGCCGCCGAGAATGACTCGATCACGGCGGTACGGTGATGGGCTTTCGGCTACGGGTGGGCGCTCGTCGTGAAGTAGCGCAGTCCCAATTGAGGTTGAATCCGGTCGCCTGCGACGGCGTCGGCATGTGCGCGCATCTGGCGCCGGGGCTCATCACGTTGGACAAGTGGGGATTTCCTATGGTCAGCAGCGCTCGCTTGAGCGGCGGCACCCTCGCGGCCGCAGCCCGAGCGGCTGCAGGATGTCCCCGCCGAGCCCTTCTCCTAGTTCAGTCACCCCATTCTGAGGGAATTCAGAGAAATCCGGCGAGCGCCGCGCCCAATCCCATTGCGTGAGGGCAAATCAATGCCACACATAACATCTTCTGGGACTTTCTGCCCTAGCTGATCATGCTGAAAAGCGGTCCGCTGCTATTGAGCAGAGGAGGCTCCCTATGAATGGCAGCGCATCGGCTGGGGCTACACCGTGAGCACCGCGAGCGAGTTGCTGGGCGGTCACACGTATTTCTTGCACTGGGGGGTCATTCAGATCTCGCTGGCCAATTTTCTGGTCATCGTGACGATGGTCCTGCTCTTTGTCTTGGCACTGGTCCTGCCCTTCCCGGGCGGCCGTAGCCAGCATGTCGACGAGCCCCTGAAGGAGCATGCAGATGACCAGCGACCTTCAGCCTGACCCCCGGAGCTGGACCGTCCGGCTCCGCACCCGGCTCGGCCGTACCGTTCCTGCCGGGCAGCTGCTTCCTGACCGCCAGCCCGCATACGTCAAATCATGGATCTACGTCTTCGGCGTCGCCTGTCTCGCTGCGCTGATCTACGTGATTGCCTCAGGGGTGATCCTGACCATCAAGGGTTCGCTGTGGTGGCACACGTCGTCGGTGGGGCACTTCTTCAATTCGACCCACCTGTGGAGCGTTGAACTGTTCTTCATGTTCATGGTGATCCACCTGTGGGGCAAGTTCTTCATGGCAGCGTGGCGGGGTCGCCGCGCCCTGACCTGGATCACCGGTGCCGTCGCGTTCATCGGTTCGATCGGCGCGGCGTTCACCGGCTACCTGTCCCAGTCGAACTTCGACGCGCAATGGATTTCCACGCAAGCCAAAGACGGGCTGAATTCCGTGGGGATCGGCGCTGTCTTCAACGTTCTGGACACCGGTCAGATGCTGCTGTGGCACGTCATGCTTCTGCCGCTCGTCGTCGGCTTTCTGGTCATTGCCCACGTCATTCTGGTCCGCCGTCATGGGGTGGTTCCGCCCTTTGACGCGGTCCCGCCCGACACCGAACCGGCCCCATTGGCCGCACCCGACCCTGTCGTTCCCGTGCAGGCCAGGACACCGTCCTCCGAGCCGGTCGAAGCGACCCAGCCATGACCGCGACGGCATCTGCGCACCGTCGTCGCGACCGCACGCCGGACTCGCATCTCTTTCCAACCCGCCCCTACGACCTCGTCAAGGAATTCGTGATCGCCCTCGTCGTCGTGGGCCTGCTGACCGGATTGCTCGCAGCCGTTTTCTCCTCGCCCGACACCAAAGCCATCAGTCTCTCCTCGTGGGCGAAAGCAGCACCCTCGGACGTCGTCGCCACGGCGGCGGCCGAGCTAGCAGGGACAAGCACCAGCGCCTCCTACGGGCCGCCATATAACAACGCAGCGGTGGGCCAAAAGCTCGGCCCGTTGTCGCTGCAGAAGTGGGGCGGAGTACGTATCCCGGTCGACAGCGCCAAGGATCTCGTAATTGCGCCGCTACGCTCGATCACCGGCGACGCTGCCCTGACGGCCGCGCTAGCCGAGTGGGACAAAGCCTCGGCCGAGCAACAGGCGACCTGGGCGGGGCACTACGCCGACGCGTTGGCGGCTGTACCCAGTGGCGATCCGGCAAAGGTGGCTAAGGGTGACTACGGACCGGTGCCGATACTGGCAGGACGATTTCTGACACTCGCCGGCAGCGGATCCCTCGAAGGGCTGCTCACCACAAGTTCCACGTTCTACGGCGGAAACGAGACCAAGCCCCTGCTGCTGCTCGCCGACGGCGCCTACCTCGAGGACAGAGCCCGGGCCGATCATCTCGGCGGCGATCAATGGGGAATGATGAACGAGGCGGGCAACTATCCGGGCCAACCATGGCTGTGGCTCTACACATTCTGGTATCAGGTCAAGCCCTTCTCAACGTCGGGCAACGCGGATGCGCTCGTCTGGGGCGTCATGGCGCTACTCACTCTGGGCTTCATCTTCCTGCCCTTCATCCCGGGATTACGGTCGCTGCCGAAACACCTGCGCGTGCATCGACTGATCTGGCGTGAGCAATGAGCCTCACGGCGATCCCGCCGAGGGTCGATCCCCCGACTGGAGAGCGGACGGAAGCGCTCAACGACGAATGGGTCCTGCGCTTCGGGCGAACCGAGCGTTTCGCTCATTGGTGGACTGTGCTCATGCTCCTCATCGCTCTCTTGACCGGCCTCGCCATCGGCGACGAATCCCGATCCGGCTTCATGTTCTACGCGCATTTTGGATCGGTCGCGCTTATCGCGGTAGGGCTGATAGCCGCCTTCTGTATCGGCAATCACCGGGCGCTGGTGGCCGCGGCGCGTCAGCTGTTCTGGTTCGACAAGCGCGACATGGCCTGGATCCGCAACCACGCAACCCACCCGTTCCGCCGACACCAGGAGCCGCGCTGGGGGATGTTCAATACCGGGCAGAAGATCCTGGGTTGGGCACTGAGCTTGTCGGTGGCGGCGGTGATCGGGACCGGCATTCAAGCCTGGTTAGCCGGCGGGGACGAGGGCGGCGGACTTCACGGATCCGCGGTCGTCGTCACGATGATCCTGTTGGCCGCACACATCTTCATGGCGGTGATTAACCCGTCCACCAGGCCCGCTCTGGCGGGAATGGTATTCGGCAGCGTCCGGCGATCATGGGCGAAAGCGCATCACAGTGAATGGCTCGATGAGACGGCCGTCAAGGGCGGCCCTTGACGGCCGCACGGAGCCGCCGTGAGCACTCAGGTGAACCTCATCCGGCGGGCATGGCCGCGAGGCTCAATTGGCTTCGCGCGGGTGTTCTCGGCGCGAACGATGGGATTGTGTCCATCGCTGGCCTTGTGGTCGGCGTTGCCGGAGCGACGTCCTCCCGCAGTGCGATCTTCACGGCCGGATTGGCCGGAGTCGTCGCCGGCGCCGTGTCGATGGCGCTGGGCGAATACGTGTCGGTCAGCAGCCAGCGCGACAGCGAGAGGGCGCAATTACACGCCGAAAGATACGAACTGGATACGTTTGCCGGGCGTGAGCTGGACGAGCTCACCGGTATCTACGCAGCCAAGGGGCTGCGGCCGGAGACGGCTCGCCAGGTGGCGTTCGAGCTCACCGAGCACGATGCCCTCGCCGCGCACGCGGAAGCCGAGCTCCACGTAGATCCAAAGAATCTGGCGAGCCCGACGAACGCCGCAGCCGCCTCGGCGCTCTCCTTCCTGATGGGAGCGTTACTGCCGATGCTGGCGATCCTGCTTCCACCGCAAGGTTGGCGGGTGCCTGTCACTGTTGTCGCGGTGCTGGTCGCGCTCGGTGCAGCTGGTGCCCTCAGCGCGCGTATCGGCGGAAGCAGCAGTAGGCTCGCGATCACACGCGTCGTCATCGGCGGCGCCGCCGGATTGGCTCTCACCTATGGCATCGGGAAGCTCGCCGGTGGCGCCGTAGGCAGCTAACTCCTGCCTGACCGAGCCCAGGACAGCGCACGTTGTCTGAGCCCTCACAGAGGCGTCTCACAGCCCTTGTGCCTAGCCTTTGAAACGTGAGCACGTTGGCTTTGCGGGCCTTCGATGCCGGGGCGCCGACCCGCCTTGGGCGCAATCGAAGCCTGCTCCCCCGCAGCCGCCGGGTATGGGCATTGGTATTCCTGGCGATTGTCATTCTTGCCGCCGCAGGTGCTCCGTTGGCGGACGGCGACAGCTTCGCTGATCTGGTCCACTCCCTGACGTCGCTCGCCGGGGGCATCGGGGCTGTGCGGTGGGTGTTCCTCCCGATTCTGCTAGGGGTCGCCGCTCTGCATTACGTTTGCGCATCGCTGGCGCTGCGTGCCGCCGCCGGAGCGCGCCTGCCCCTGGGGATGACCATGCTGGCTCAGCTGGCTGCCTCGACCGCGAACCGCGTGACACCGGCCGGTCTCGGTGGGGCAGCCGTAAACGTCAGGTACCTCTCACGCTCGGGCATGGAGAAGTCGGGCGCGCTCGGGTGCGTTGCCGCTCTCGGCTTACTCGGCTCAGCCGCGGACCTGCTGCTGATCGTGGTGCTCGTGATTGGCGGGCCGTACATAGGCCTCGGCGGGGGTCATGCCGAACTCGCGTCGCTGGGAAATCGGCTGGCACACCTCGCGACAGTGCCGACGTTGTCGCCAACCACCATGATTGTCGCGAGCGCGCTCGTCGTGGCAATTGCGCTCGTGACCAGATCGCGACGACGCCCGTTCCAAGCCATTTCTGACCGGCCATCACGGGTGCAGATGCTGGCCGAGGCGGTCAGACAGGTAGCTGCGGTTGTACGGCGGCCCCGCGACCTGATCACACTGCTCGCAAGCTCGGCCGCCACGACCCTCCTGCTTGGCGTCGCGCTGGCGGTGAGCGTGCTGGCCATTCCTGGACACCTGCCGGGGAGCAGCTTCGGCATGGTGATCATGGCCTACCTGCTGGGCGCAGCTGCCGGCGCCGCGACGCCGGTGCCGGCCGGAATCGGATCCACCGAAGCCGCACTCGTGGCGGCAATGGTCGCCGCTCACGTGCCGGCAGGCCATGCGCTGCAAAGCGTGCTGCTCTTCCGCCTGGTCACGTTCTGGGCGCCCGCCGTCGCCGGCCTGCCCGCGGGCCGGGTGCTTCGCACCCAAGGGGCGATCTGACACTTCCGTTGCTCGCTGCATTCAACGGCGCCTTCGCGCTCAATCGTGCCTACAAGACCTCAACGGCGGTGGGCGTGAGCCGGACCGCCGATACGAGTTCGTCGATTTCCGGGAGGTCTGCGGTTTGCGCAACGCGAGTGAAGGTGTCACCTGTCCGGCGATAAACCGCCGCCCGGGGGCCAACTTTTGCGCGAGGATTGTCGACGAGTAGGAAATGGCCGCCCTCGCGGAGGTTGGCTAATACCGATTTCAACCCCTTCACCAGCACGTCATCGTTGAAGTAGAGCCGCCGGAGGAGATTCGCCACTTTGATGACGTCGGGTTTGGGTCCTGCCCATGGCAGGAAAATGTCGTGAGTCGCGGAGGAGACGCGAGGGTCGGAGTCGATTAACCGACGGGTAGCTGGGTTCAGGAGCAGTACGGATTCGCGGCACTCCGGCGCACGATTCGCCCGTCGTATAACCGGGGCGTATAGGAACCAGACGAACTTGGACAGCGACGGCCAGGCAACCAGTCGGCGTCCCACGACAAGGTTGCACAGATCGCGGTGATCGTAGAAGACGATGTGGCGCCCAACCGTCACCGCTGTCATCCGCAGCGAAATGTCGGCAATGATGTACTCGCGAAAATCTGGAATCTGCTCGATCAGATCGACCGCCGTCGTCCCGTCGGATGCGCCGATATCCAGGATGGTCGCCCCCTGAAGGTCGACGTTGTCCACCAGGAGGGCATCCGCGATGGCATGCCGGTCGGCGTAGGTGATCTTGAAAGTGTTCCCCACTGGGAAGGCGGACATGGCGTGCCTGAAGGCATCGGAGTCGGCCGATTCGTCGAGCACGACTGCTGGATTGCCCCAGAAAAAGCGTCCGGCAATGGCTTCGAGGATCGAAGGCCAAGAGCCGCCCCTGAGCCTGATCGGAACGCGCATTTATGCAAAATATGATTTGAGGATGAATGGAACCGGATAAATAGATTTGAGGACGCTTCGAGACGAATCGGATGGGCTATTGCCAGGCCAGCAAATCTGATCTAGTTCAGCCGGATTCCGCCCGTTTCCTCTGACTAAGATAAGTGGGGGCTCTGAATTGCGCAAGATATGTGCTGGTCTGGCCTTCGATAACGTCCTCACACGTTCGTACTGGACGCTCGAACAATGCGCCGAGCATCGTGCTGGCTGGCAGCCTCGTTGCTGTTCTGTTGGTTCAGCGAGCTCCTGGTACTTGGCTTGACTGCCAACCTCCAGCGCGTCGTCACCGTCTTGGCTGGCGCTGGGTCGGCGCTGTTCGCGGGAGCTGGCACCTTCCCAGCTCGCCCACCGTATGACTGGAGATAGTGCCGACGATCAAGCGTTGCGTGTACGTCGAACGCACCGGAGCGCGCTAGTGTCGCCGAAGGCAGAACCGTCATGGAAACGGGGCCGATGGTTTGCGGATCGCTCTTGTGTCCTCGGTGCTATCTCCGGATCGGGTGCCGGAAGCCGATTACGCATGGCACCTGGCGTCAAAGCTCGCCGACCATGGCCACGCGGTGGATCTGATCACCACCAAGGGAGTGCCCGTCCTCGTACCTCCCGGAGTTCGTCTCCGCGCCGACCTTCGGCACTGGTCGTGGCAAGGTCTTCCCGGGCTCATGCTCTCGCTCGCGCGCAGCCGCCCTGACGTGGTGGTGCTGTCATACATCGGTTGGATGTACGGCAACCATCCAATGATCACGACGATTCCTCGCCTCATCGCGCGACTGCATCGTGGAATCCGCGTCGTGACCGTCGTCCACAACGTTGACCACAACGACGTTTCCCTCATGGCCCTTACACGGACGCGTCGAATCCTGGCGCTTCTTGGGATGTCAAACATGGAGCGGCGTTTTGGGACCCTCATCAACGACAGTCAGCTAGTCATTGTGGGAAGCCATGCGCAACGCGACGTCCTGGTGGCCAGCAGCCCCACAACCGATTGCCGCGTCGTGGTGAGGCCAGTGCCACCGTTGAACGTCATCCGTGACGACAGGCAAGTGGCCCGGGAAGAGGGACGCAGTCTTCTTGGGCTAGGTCCCGACGACCAGGCAATCGGATTCTTTGGCTATCGGTACCCGGGTAAGGGCGTGGAGACCCTGGTCGAGGCCTTCGCTCTGCTGGCGTCGGAAATGCCTGACACCAAACTGATATTCATCGGCGGCATATTGGACCTTCCTGCCGAAGGCGGCGTTACGGCTAGGACCCACGAACGCATCCACGAGCTCGGCCTTGACTCCCGGGTCGTCTGGTCGGGCGACTTCCGGTCCGGCAGCACGGAGGCATCCACCCTCCTGCACGCACTGGATGTGGTGGCTCTCCCTTTCGACATCGGAGCGCAACTAAGCAATAGCTCCGCCTCGACCGTGCTTGTGCATCGCTTGCCACTCATCACGACGGTTGGCGGAGCGACCGACGCGGCGCTGCGCGAGCTTGGCGCCTGTCTCCTGGTCCCCCCGCGTGATCCCCCGGCACTCGCCTCCGCGATAGGTGACGTGCTCACCGACAGGCTCCGGCGCGAGGCCTTGCGCCGCGGCGCCGATCGGCTGGTCGCGACGTGGATCTCCTGGCCCACCTACCTCGACACCGTGGAGTCAGCCGCTGGAGACGGGCCGACAATGTCACCGCAGTCGGGGCAGTCGCCGTGACGGAAACCCTGACCGTCACCGGAATGACGTGCAACTCCGGGGCGCGGCTTCCCGCTTGGATCGCTCGCGCCCGCGAATACGCCGACGAGGTGGTACTACTCGTTGATGATTCGTCGTCTGACGACACCTACGACATCGCCCGGGCGCACGCCGACCGCGTCCAACTGGTGCAACACCCTCCGTTCATTGAGGTTTTTTACGACCTCGCGCTGCGTCAAGCGACCGGCGACTGGATCCTTTGGCTCGATGACGACGAAGTGATCGGCGACGGCTTCGCAGAAGCGAAGTCGTCCCTGCTGACCGCGCGAGATCTCACCCATTACTACCTGCCATACCGGTGGGTCGTGCGAGACGCCGCCGGAGATCGATGGCTGAGCACATTCCCCTGGCATCCGAATCCGCGGCTTCGCCTGATTCGCAACATCGGCAGCCTGTGGTCTCATCGGGGCCGCCTGCACAGCCCGCTCGACATCGCGGGAGAGGGACGCGTGCTCGATCCCGACGAAGGGGTGATCTATCACCTCGACCTTGCCTGGCGAAGCCGAGCCGACCGCGAGGCAAAGGTGGCTCGATATCGCGGCAACAACGCACCGTCATGCGAGGAGTACTACCTCTACGAGGACTACGCGCTCACGCTGAAAAGCGAGCCCCTCGACGAACAGATGGAACGGGCGCCGACTCCAGCCGGTCAGGCCGCCGCCGACCTGCGGTTGGAGAAGGGCCCCGTTGACGTTTCAGACGTGGTCGCTCAGGTGACGGCCGAGCAGAGTCGGATCGCCCAGTTCTGGGATAACGCTCCCGTGTTCGGCGCCGAGTACGTCAGTTCGACGACCCCCACGAACGTGTTGGCTAACCGCGGCTACACCGTGGACGTAGTCGTGCGCAACACGAGCCAGTCACCCTGGCGCAATAGCGGGCTCGAGCGAGGCCGAATCACGCTGAGCTATCACTGGCTGGCACACGACCACGGCGTACTGCTGCGGGAAGGCGATCGGTCACTGTTGAACCACGTCGTCGCGCCAGGAGAAACGACCACAATCGCTGCCGGGGTTTGGACCCCCTACGAGCCCGGCGAGTACACGCTGCAGTGGGACTTGTTGTCCGAACAGGTCAATTGGTTTTCAGACCGTGGTGTCGAGCCACTGTCAACGACCGTCACGGTGTCGGCAGACGACCGGTTGTTGACCTGCCCGCGAACTGTCGCGCTGCTTCCGTCAACGCAGGAAGTCCAGCAAAGTCCGGAGCTCTCTACGCTGCCGGCCGGGCAGTTTCCGGCGCGCCTCACAAGGTTTCTCAAGACGGCAGATCGTCGCCGAAGAGAACGGCGAAGGGCGGTGGGTCGCCGGCGATCCGATGCGTCGCTGTCAGGCCGCAATCTGACCGTCCTGCGAGCTGCCCGTGCCTTGGACACCCGTGACGGTACGGGGGTGCCGGGCGCCGTCAACGGACCCGTTGAGGCCGGTTCGGTCGTGAGCCTGCAACTCGGGGGCCGGCTCGGGATTCCCGACTTCGCCAGCGGCATCGTCGCCACGCTTGCCGTGCCGAATGCCAGCTATAACGGCTTCGTCGAGGTATATGCCGGCGTTGACGCTCCCCCAGGAACGGTGAGCGGCTACTTCCGGGACACCGAGCCTGCATCCTTCCAGGTGCTGAGCGCCCTCGAAAACGGGCGACTCAGCATTTGGCTGAGTGACAACTGGCCAGGTACAGCGCAACTGTTGCTCGATGTGACTGGCTACCTCACGGGTTAATTCCACTATGACTGTGAGTCTCTTCGACGGGATTCAGGGTCCCCGTGGCGTCAGCCATCAGGTGCGTCGTTGGGGCCGACCCAGGTGCTGAAGCGGCGTTCAGAGGCGCTCCTTGCGGGCACCAAGGGTTGGCCGGTACACCGACACACGGGTTCGGCATCGTCGGCAGGCCTGTCGGCAGTGGGTGCATCACTACGCCGGACGTCGCTGGGTAGTGCGCGCCGGCGGGACACTTCGCAAAGCCGGTGTCACACAATGCCTGGCTCAGCAGATCACCGGCGCCGGTCGCCTTGGATGGCGTCGAGTCACAGGTGGGCTGGGTAAGCTCCAAGTCGGCGGGAGAACTGCCCGACGGCGCGGTGTTGGCCTGATAGCAGTTTCGCGGCTTGCCTGGTGTCAGGACGATCTGTGCGTAGTCGGAATTCGAGGGGTTGCCGAAGAAGCCGTTATGGCTGAACGTGTTGTGCAGCAAGGCGTTTCCGTACGCCTCGTAGACGCATCCGAGCCCTGAGATCTCGGTGCCTCCGGTGCCGCTGCAGGTCTGGTTCAGATCGGGTTTGCCGCTGTCGGGGAAGGGAGCGAAGAGGATCCCCCACGCCCCGTTGTTCGTGAACGTGTTGTCCATGACGGTGTCGTTGCGGCCGCCGGACACGGTCATGCCGGTGCCGAGCGGGCCGTTCGACGCGTTGCCTGCCTTGGGCGCGTTCGGGTTGTTGTTGTCGTGCACGTTGTTGTGCATGAACACCCAGCAAGAGTGGGTGTGGGTGATGGGGCTGATCGCGTTGTTCGGGCAGGCGCCGTTCTGCGGGGCGAGCGGATCGCCGTTGATCTGAGTGTTCGTGTCAAAACCGTCCTGGTTGTGGTCGAACTCTGAGTTCTCGATGACGATGGATCCTCCGGAGTTCGTCCCCGAGTAGCCGAGCACGCTGTACTGCATCCAGGCGTGGTTGATGGTCACGTCGCACACCTGGAGGCAGGCGCCCACGTACATCCCCGAGTCGTTGAAGTTGCTGGCGTACAACTGGTCCCACAGCCCGGGGCCTTGCGCATTGGAAGAGAAGATGCCGTACTGGGCGGCGGTCTTTTCGCCGCCAAAGTAGGTCGACGTGGCTGTGAGGTATCGGCCGGTGTAGCCGTGTAGGCCGATCGTCCCCGATTCAGCGCCGCCGTTCCACCACACCTCATTGCCGCTCTCGTCGGCGCCACCCAGGAAGTTGCAGGCGGTGAGGTTCTCGACGCTGACACCATCCGCCTTCCACACCAAAATGCCGTTACGACCCGCGGCTTTGCCGTCCTCGTCGGTCGCACCGAACTGCTGCGCCGTCGGATCAGCGCTGCACGTCGACGAACCAGGCTTGGTTCCGTCGACAACCACGCCGGCGCGGCTCATTCCGCGTACATGCAGGTTCGGCTTCGTGATGTAGACCCCGCCGAAGTCACCGTGCTCGAAGCTCTTCGGCGGGTTGGTGAGATCGGCGCTCTCGTGGTAATCGCCTGGCGCGACAAGGATCCAGTCGCCAGGTGCGGCGGCGTCGACGGCCGACTGGATTGTCTTGAACTTTCCAGCGTGCCCAGCGAACGTGCCGACCAGCAGCACCTTGTCTCCTGCCGATTGACTCGGCGTCGACGGCGACGACGACGAACTGCAGGCGGCGAGAGTAGCGGCTAGTCCTGTGGTGATTGCGACAAAGCGGACGCGGCGGGCTGAAAGGTTTCTCATCAAGTCAAGTCCCCACGAGCATCGTGATCTGGCCTGAACGACCGGGTCGGGCTACCTTGCTGGCGCGAAGCGTAGCGCGCATCCTCAGCGTGAGAGTCGTACTTGGTCCGGCAGGGCACCCGCTCGCTGTGTGCCCTCTGGCATGAACCGTGCCGACCGACCCAGGCCGAGGGTCGACAAGCGGGCAAGCGATACTGAGAGCAACTTGAGAGGAATCCCAGAGGCTTGCTGTCAGGAGGGCGCGTCGGTAGATGGGTCGTCTGGCGCGATCCACTGGCGTGGTCAGATCAGGCTCCGCAGCAAAGACGCTTCCTAGGCGTGGCTGATCTTGCTAGCGTCTTCAAGCCCCAGTTCAGCTGTCGCGCTCTGGCGCATCTCGACCTTGCGGATTTTACCCGTGACGGTCATCGGAAATTCATCCACGATCTTCACGTACCGCGGGATCTTGTAGTGCGCCAGCCTGCCGGCGCTGTACTCACGCAACGACGCGGCAGTGATGGGCTCAGCACCCGGTCGCAGCCGTATCCAGGCCATCAACTCCTCGCCGTACTTCTCGTCGGGCACGCCAATGACTTGGGCGTCGAGGACATCGGGATGGCCGTAGAGAAACTCTTCGATCTCCCTTGGGTAGATATTTTCTCCACCGCGGATCACCATGTCTTTGATGCGGCCCACGATGTTGAGATAACCGTCGTCGTCCATCACGGCAAGGTCGCCGGTGTGCATCCAGCGCGCGGTGTCGAGCACCTGCTCCGTCTGCTGCGGATCGTTCCAATAGCCGAGCATGACGGAGTAACCGCGAGTGCAGAGTTCTCCGGTCTCGCCGCGTGGCACGGTCAGACCCGATCCGGGATCGATGATCTTTACTTCAAGATGAGGGTGGACCTGCCCCACGGTCGCGGTCCGGTGCTCGAGATCATCGGTGAGGCCGGTCTGGGTTGAGACCGGGGAAGTCTCCGTCATTCCATAGCAAATCGTGATCTCGTCCATTCCCATGTCTGACACCACGCGCTTCATCACCTCGACCGGGCACGGGGAGCCGGCCATGATGCCGGTGCGCAGGCTCGAGAGGTCATAGTCGGCGAAGTCCGCAAGCGCCAGTTCCGCAATGAACATCGTGGGCACGCCATACAGCGACGTGCAGGCCTCGTCCTGTACAGCACGCAGGGTGAGAGCCGGATCGAAGCCGGGTGCCGGAATGACCATCGTGGCCCCGTGCGTAGTGCAGCCCAAGTTTCCCATTCCCATGCCGAAGCAGTGGTAGTAGGGCACGGGGATGCAGACTCGATCGACCTCGGTATATCCGCACCCTTCGCCCACGAAAAAACCGTTGTTCAGCAGGTTGTGATGGGTGAGCGTCGCCCCTTTGGGAAACCCGGTCGTTCCGGAGGTGTATTGGATGTTGATCGGATCGTCAGTCGACAGCTGCCTTCCGCGTTCCTGCAGCGCGGTAGGTGACACCGCCCGACCGCTCGCGAGCAGCCCGGACCACTCGTCGGAGCCGAAAAAGATCGCCTTCCGTAGCTGCGGGCAATCTGGGCGTACCTGCTCGACCATCGCGCGGTAGTCGCTGGACTTGAAGTCCGGGGCCGCCAGCAACACGGTGGTCCCGGACTGCTGCAAGACATATGCCAGCTCATGGGTGCGATACGCCGGATTGATGTTCACCAGGATCGCTCCCAGCTTGGCCGTCCCGAACTGGACGAAGACCCACTCCGCACTGTTCGGGGCCCAGATTCCGACGCGATCGCCCTTCACCACACCGAGCGCATCCAGTCCGAGCGCGCAGGCGTCGACGTCAGCCTGCAACTCGCGGTAAGTCCACCGCCGTCCCGTCGCGCAGTCCACCAGGGCGGGACGCGTCCCGTAATGTGCGACTGTCCGATCCAGGTTTGCTCCGATGGTGTCGCCCAACATCGGCGTCGACGATGCGCCGTTGGCGTAGGACAGCATGTTTCACCTCGGGTGGTCAGGCTGCGGACAGCGCGTCAACCGCAATGCGCAGTATGACGATGAAGCCCTCGAGGGGAAGTTGCACCCCATCTAACGGCCAAAATCGCGGCGAGTCCCCTCCACAACGAGTCCCGCCGACTCCATCGCGGCCACCCAAGAAGTCGGCTGGGCCACGTCTTCTCGGGCCAGCACGTCGTCTACGTTCGGCTGTAGGGGCCTGACCCCCGGACCATCCGTATGCCGGGTCGTACCTCGAGCCGGTCTCGATGGTGGTCCAATCGCATCGACGAATGGCGCCAGACCCGGAGCTATCAGCGAGACTAGTTGCGCTAACAGGGCATACCTGGAGCGATCGGCACCACTATCCAAACGTGGGTCAGCTATCTCACCGCGGAAAGGCGCTCGTTACGGCCACCGAGTACAACCACATCGAGGCGTCACCGGCCGCCGTTCACGACCTGCTCCCCGACGGCTGGAACTATTCGCAATGGGTTGTCGGCACGACACATGTGCGTGCTGTGGATGCCGGCTGGCCTCAGCCGGGCAGCCGGCTTCATCACGCGGCGGGCCCGTGGCCGGTGGTCGTTCGCGACCACACGGAGATGCGTGAGCTGGAGCCGGGCCGCCGGCTGCTCATGACCGCCAAGGGCTGGCCCTTGGGTGAAGCAGAGGTGGAAATCCTGCTGACCAGTGAGGAGTCGGGCACCGGACTAACTTTGCGCGAGCACGGAACTGGCGGAGCCGGGCGGCTGCTGCGAAACCCATAGGCGACGCGCTCATCCACCGACGCAACATCGGGTCCGTCGCCCGCCTCGTCACCCTAGCCGAGCGCCGGACCACGCCCGCCGAGGATTCGTAGATCGTCGTCACCACCGCCGGGAGCCACCTTTCGATTTGGGGGCGTTCCCGCATCGACTGGGCATGGGGGTCGCATGGCGAATCCATCGCTACTGATGCTCCACCTGGCGCGACTGACGCACGGCATGCAAGGACTGACAGACCTGGTGCCCTGAGGGACCGGAACCTCACTTCTTGGGTACAGGTCCGCGGTCCAAAACGCTCACCGCGACGGCGAAGAACAAGCTGCCGAGGAAGTCCCTGGAAGCCAGGAAAGCGCAAGTATCCGCTATCGGCACGAAGGGCTAGGTGCCATCGGCGTTCGGGGCTAGGGCGAGGTGGGCCGTGACGGACGACGCCGTTTGACGGCGTACATCGCTTCATCCGCATAACGAATGACGGCGTCGGTTGCCTCACCAGGCGCGGCCACGTAGACGCCTACGCTCGCTGGAACGCAGATTCTGTGACCATGCACGAAATGCGGATCGCCCAGCGCCCGGGTGATTCGCGCGGCCAGCTCGGTCGCTCCGTCCTGCGATATGCGGGGCGCGACAATTGCAAACTCGTCACCGCCCAAGCGAGCGACAGTGTCCTGGGCCCTGAGCAGATTCCGAAGTCGATAGGCGGCAGCGACAAGGACCTCGTCTCCCGCATCATGGCCGTAGCTGTCGTTGACGAGCTTGAACCCGTCGAGGTCCAGATAGAACACTGCAACATCGCCGTGGGGAGGTCGACCGGGACGTTCCAGCAAAGCCGTCGTCAAGACGGCACGGAAACGGGTGCGGTTGGCCAGGCCCGTCACCGGATCGTGGGCGACTTGATGTTCAAGTACCTGCTCGGCCATTTTGCGTCGGGTGATATTGACGTGAGATAGGACAGCACCTCTTTCCTCACGTACGAGAGGGGTGATCCGCAGCAGAAACCAACGGTGGGCTAGCGCCGATGGGCACGCGTACTCGAGCTCGTGATGGACCGTGTCCCCGGCGAGCACCGCCTTCAGCCCGTCAATGACTTGGGTTGCGTCCTCGCATCCAACAGACACCGAACGCTGGCAGACATCCAGGTAATTAACTCCGACTCCGGTGGAGTCAGGTTTGCCCCCGTTGTCGAGCGTGAACATGCGCCAGGCATGATTCACCGCGGTGATCACACCTCCGGCATCAATGACGGCAGTCGCGTCGGGGAGCGCATCGAGCACAGACGTGTACAGCTTTTCGCCTGATCCGACAACGACGTCGTCGAACACTCTGTCAGTTCCGATTCATCGGACAGTGCGGCCGCACCAGCGCCACCTCGCGAACTCGTCGTAGTCGACCGTCGTACTCCGATCAGAGGCGCCAAGGGCCGACCGAACTGATGTCGATACGCGCACCCGGGCCGCCATCTTCCTATCGCCCATTCCGCGATCGAAGCCAAGTCTCATCGCCTTAGGAGCGGTCTTTCCTGATCAGCGGGAAACGAGGGGCTTTCACTTCCCGACGCCACGTCCGGACAGGTCCGCTACGCAGCCTTGACTTGCAATCGCCGGCATGGCTCGGCAACATCATCCGACGCGTCCGGCGCCGAGCCGGAGATCAGTCAGGAGGCCAATCTCATGCCACAGCCGGTCGTGCATTTTGAGGTCATCGGCGAGGACCCGGACCGGCTCCGCGACTACTACGGCGAACTGTTCGGGTGGCAGTTCGACACGCCGTCGCCGGTGGTGCCAGAAGTATCCGAGCCACAACGCTACGGGTTCCTGGACCTCGTGGCCGCCGAGGACGGGACCGGGATCCGCGGCGGCGTCGGAGGGGGATCCGGCTACGGAAACCACGCCGTGTTTTACGTCGGAGTTCCGAATGTCGAGGCGGCGTTGCAGCGCGCCGAAAGCCTCGGAGGCACGCGGGTGATGGGTCCGGCGACGTCACCCAACGGCCTCGTTGTCGGTCACTTCACGGACCCGGAGGGCACGCTGATAGGCGTCGCCGGCGCGGCTTGATGGCTGCCGGCCTGTCAGTAGGAGTGTTGGGCGTTTGCGGTCAGCCGATGACGTTGCGCGCTTTCACGGCAGCGGACTTAGCGGCCTCCGTCGTGGAATGGGACGCGGCCTTGGCGGCCTCGAGGCCCGATTGTGCAGTACCCACGGCCGATTGTCCCACCGGCCGAACGGTGTCCTTCGCAGAATCCAATGCTGCATCTAACGCAGAATGCGCAGCATTGGCCTGCACTCCGGCCGTTTTACCCGCGGCGATCACCTGTGCCTTGACATGCGTCAGGGCCGATTCTTCCAGGGCGCGTAGCCTTGCTTGGCTAGCCTTTGCCTGCCGCCGGCGGCCGCCTCCCCGACGACCGCGTTCGTTCGCAGTCTTGAGCGCCGCGTCGGCGGCAATGACGCGCGCCTCCGCCTTCGTGGCGCGCCGCTCCGCCCGCCGAAATTCCCACCGCCCTGGGCCTTCGGGTACGAGGACATCCATGAGCAGCCCAGCGGCGATGCCGGCGATCCAGACATCTTTCGCCAGCGGTACCCCTTCCTGGGTCGGCCTGGGGTCTCCGTCGGAGTGCATGCCCGGGGTATGCCAGTAGAGCCCGAGCAGGCCGCCGCTGAACACTGCCAGGGCGGCTCCCGCGACTCCCGCCGGAACGATCGGAAGTAGGAGCGCGCCGCCTACCGTCACCTCAGCGATGCCCAAACCGCGGGCGAACGACTTGGGCTCCACCTTGCCGAGGAACGGATAGGCCCCCACGGCGACACCGTGCAACTCCTTGGCTGTGGCCTCATCGGCCTGCAACTTCGTGACCCCGGAGTTCAGGATGAACGTTCCGGCCGCAACGCGACCCGGAGCCCGACGAAGCTTGGCAGCAACACTCATACATAACTCCCCGGTGCAACGGGGTCCGCTGAATGCGAACAGCCTCACGGGGTTCGTGCCCTGCGGCGCCGATTGCTAACCGGCCGCGCGCAGCCGGATCGCCCTTCGCAGGCGACCGTCACGGCGGACCTCTCCACCCGGTTGGTTGCCTAAAGGCATATTCAGCTGCGGTGCTTCACATTCTCGGGGGTCCGAATGAACAACCAATCTCCACCTGGCAGAGTCACCGGCCGCGGGGATGAGGGGGCCGTCTCGTCGCCGGTCAGGCCGCGTCAGCCGCAGACGTGTCGCTGCAACTGCAAAGCAGCCCATCCCCAGGTCGCTCTTCGCTGCGGTGGCGACGCAGTGATGATCCAGGACGTACTCCGACGGGAAGGTGAGCCCGTCCCGGTCCCCATGTGCGCCACCTGCGCCCGTATCTATGAAAACCACCAGACCCGCCGGAAGGCGCAGGAGCGCCGGATTCAGTTGGTGTAGTAACAACGCGCTCGCTTGGCGACAGTCACAGCCGCGGCAGAATTCACCCCGGGCCCGCTGAGTCGTTTGGACCTTGTCCTACCGGGCAGGTGGGGTTCAGCCGGCCAGCTGCCTCAAAACGGCGGCCACCACGCGCCGAGTCATGACATCAAGACAGTTGTCATGTTGCAGGAGGCCTATCGGCGCTGCAAAGCCGATGGCAGCTGGGGTGACGGGCAGGCCGGGCTACTCGCCGCCTGCACCGGGTGTGGGAAAGAGCAGGCGTCGTCATGGCATCCCTCGACCCACCGGCCCTCTAGCGCCGAAGGGCCGTTGAAGTTCTCACTTGCCGCCGGCCAGCCGCGAGTGGCCCTGCCGTGACAGAAGCCACACGCCGTCCCCCGGCGAATCCGCTTGCTGTGGTTACCCGCGGGTAGGTCCCGGACTGCCTGCAGGTAGTTCTCAGGCCCCCAACCAACGAACCGAAAAGAGCCGCGATGAGCGACGAAAAGACCAGCGAGGCACGGCACGGACTGCTGACTTCAGTGAAAGGAAAGGCCAAAGAAGTCGCTGGCGCCGTCACGGGTAACGAATCTCTGATCAGTGAAGGCCAGCTGGAGCAGACCGAAGCACAGACCGTGCGGGACGCCAACGCCAAACAGGGCATTGCCGATGCCGAAAGCGTCGATGCGAGAGCCAGACTCACCGCCGAGCAGGAGAAAGCAGAGCAGGAACGCCGGAAGGTCGACCGGCAAGCATCCGCCCGCACACTGACAGCATCGGCTGAGCAAGTCCGCCGGACCCGTGCCGCGGAGACGGAGGCCGAACGAGAGAAGGTCGCCGCGACAGCGGTCGCTGACCAACAGGCCGAGCAGCAGATGCAGTCCGCCGACGCCCTGGCCGCGGCCGACAGACAAGCTGCCACCCGGCTGGAGTCGAAGGCTCGCTCTCAGCACGCGGCTCAGATCGCGAGCGCCGATGCTGCCCAAGAGTCCGCCGAGCGGGCGCGAGCCGAGGCCTCCAGCCTCGCCGAGGACGCCGGCATCGGCTGAGACCGGCGCTCATCAGAACCCTCATTCATGAACGCAAGACTCCAGCCCAGGAAGGCTCAATCGATGAAACTGTCCACTCTTCCCCGCGAGGCCGCGAAGCTTCAATACGTCGTGGTCCGGGCTCCGTTCACGCTGGTGGAACGTCAGGTCATGGTCCGCTACGTCGCCGATGACGCCGCGGTACGGCTTCGCTTCGAGCGGCTACTCTCCTCCGTTGACAGCGTCGCCGGAAAGTGGCTCGGCGACGACGGCTTGGTCCGCCGGGGACAAGCGTTGTCCCACCGCACCGCGATGTTGGAAACCGCTGCCGAGCTTGAGCAACAAGCGGCACAACGCAAGGTGCGCGCTGATCGGCTACTGCACACGAACGTCGAAAAGGCTGCAAGGGAGCGACGCGAGGCGCAGGACAGGCATGCCACGGAAATCGCCGCCGCAGCTCGGAGGGAAAAGGCCGCCAAGGCCCGAGCCCGTCGACAGGCCAATCAGCGCGCCGATGCCGCGAAGCAGGAAATCGCCCAGCGGGCACAAGCCACAATCGTGAAGGAAGAAAAGGCCCAGGTCGCAGAACGGCGCCGCATCGTCAACCAGCAGCAGGCAGCGACCGCCGCACCGAAGCGG
Source organism: uncultured Actinomycetota bacterium (assembly GCA_963839015.1). Classification (GTDB taxonomy): domain Bacteria; phylum Actinomycetota; class Actinomycetes; order Frankiales; family Frankiaceae; genus DATAZK01. The sequence goes on from CAWITL010000010.1 coordinate 1,388,602, forward strand.
CAACTGGCGGATGCCAACAGCAAGAAGCGTGAGGCGGGCGCCAAACGCGCAGAAGCCAAGAAGATCAACACCCTCGCCGTCGAAGAACGTCAGCGACGCCAAGCCGGCAAGTAGGCCAACCTCCTTGGTCCGAGACCCTTGAGAATCAACGCGTACGTCATCCGCAGTGGATATCGCTCAGGGTCCACTCCTGAGAAGTGCGGATCTAGGGCAGGCACGCGCCCGGGAAGCCGCGGACCGGATGTAGCTCGTAGGTGAATATGCCGGCGCGGACGCCGGGGTCGTCGTCCATAATCGTCTGCGTTTCCTCGGATGTCGCGGCGAAGACACCGATGCCGGCGAGATCGCTGTTGTCGCTGACGGGCAAGACGACGGCCAGGACGCCGGATTCGGCGAGGGACATGTTGCGCCGGCCGTGCTCCCACACGATGAGGTCGGCAGCTGGCCGCACGAAGGCGTCCGTTGAACGCAGCAGGACGGCGGTGTAGGAGGCCGCGGCGGCGAGGCGGGTACGCATGGCCGCGTCGCTGACGATCGGTAGGTCGCGGCCGGCGATGTGATTCGCGCGCTCGATCCGCTCGGCGTAGGGCGTCAGGCGCCAGCCTCTGCCGACAGCGTCGCGCATGCCCTCCCAGCCCTCGCCGTGCCGGTCGAGATGGCGATGGGTGAGTACGACGCGGGTGCGCTCGGGAGTGATTTCGGTAAACACGATCTCTACTTCACTGGTGCGCGCGGTGTCGGCTTCGATCTGCCATTGCGTGTTGATGTCCCAGCTGAAGGACACCCTGGCCGGCGGTTCGTAGCTGAGTACTCGCGCCCAACGACATTCGCTGCCGTCGATCCCCCGGTCGATGATGTGGCCGCCCACGAAAGGCTCGAACACCATCTCGGCCAACGGTGCCTGGAGGATGTGCTTGTCTTCGTCCCACCAGGTGCCGATCTCGGCGGTGAAAACGTAGAAGGCACGGGCGATCGGCGCGTTGACCTCAGTTGAGACACTGACCTCGGTGGCGTCGGTGCTGGTCATGATTCTCCTTCGATTCGCTCGGCGGCCTGCTGGAACGAGCTGAGCGACCGCTGCCAAAACGCGTCGAAGTAGGCGCGGATGATCGCTAGGGCATCCGGGTCTACGTGGTAGACGCGTCGCGTCCCGTCGGCCAGGTCGCTGACGAGGCCGACGGACTTGAGGATCTGCAGGTGCTGCGAGACCGCTGACCGAGTGATCGGCATGTCACGGGCGATCTCGGTCACCGAGGACGGCCGGATGACGAGGCGCTCGACGATCGCACGCCGCGTGGGTTCGCCTAGAGCGTCCAGCAGGTCAGAAGCGTGAGTAGCCACTAACGCAAGCTACGACTAACGGGTCAGGCGGTCAAGAACCGCCTCAGAAGTGGCCCGGACCGGTGAGGGGATCGCTGCGTCGTGGACGTCCGTCGCCCAGACCAGCGTCAGGCGTGGTCGGCGATGTCGTCAGCCCCGGTTTCCGCGGCCGGCTTGTCAGTCACCGCACCGTCGGATTCCCGCTTGAAGAGGTCCTCGGCCTTGCGGTCCGAAGCGGTCTGATCTGCCACTTCGGAGACGGCAGCAGCATCGGAGAGTTCCTCCCCGGCCGGCTTCGTCGTGCCAATGTCGGTCGCCGCGTCTGAGGTAGGTGTGTCGCTCATAGAGGGTCGATGCCCGATAACAACCCCACCAACCGTGCTCCGGTCTGAGTCAGTTGACGGATGCAGACGCGCCGTTATGCAGTCACGATGCACTAGTCGTCACAACTGCTGAAGCGGAAGGGAAACCAATGTCGCTCACCCCGTCGTCCGCTGGTCTGCAAGCCAATGATGAGTTAGCAGGCAAGCTCAAGCGCACCGAGGTCCAGCACAAGCCGTCGTCCATCCCGGGTAGGGAGATTGTGGTGGTGCTGACTGAGATCCCCTGCGGTGTCGAATCCGGTTGGCACATGCACCCCGGCGAGGAGATCGGCTACATACTCGCCGGCAACGTGAACATGATGGTGGCAGACCAGCCGACACTGAATCTGCAGGCGGGCGACCCGTTCCTCATTCCGCCGCGCACGCCGCACAACGCGCTGGACATTGGTCCCGAGACGGGGCGGATGCTTTCCACGTACCTCGTCGAGATCGGCCAGCCGCTGGCGACGCTGGTCGACGTCCCGCCCAGCCATCGCACCGCGAAATCCTGATCAGCGCGACGATGAGGCCTCAGGTCGGAAGGAGCCACGGTGAGCGAAGGCTATTTCTCCATAGCCGGCACAGAGAACGTGTTGAGAGCGCAGGAGGAGTACGGGAGCCGCGGAGCTAACTCCCGCCGCGTCCATTCCAGCCCTAAGAGCGGCGATCCCGAGCCAAGAGACCCTCTGACGAGCGACGAAAAGGCCTTCATCGCCCTTCGGGACGGTTTCTACCTGTCCAGCGTCTCCGACACGGGCTGGCCCTACGTGCAGTTTCGAGGCGGACCACCCGGATTCGTGGCCACTCCCGACGACAACACCATTGCCTGGGCGGACTTTCGAGGTAACCGGCAGTACATCAGCACCGGAAACATTGCCCATGACGACCGAGTGGCGCTGTTCTTCATGGACTATCCGCACCAGAGCCGTTTGAAGGTCTTCGGTCGGGCCACGATTGTCGACATTCGTCAGCACCCGGAGCTGGGCGCGGCGCTTGCCGTTCCTGGCTACCGGGCCGTCATCGAGCGCGCCGTCTCAGTCAGAGTTGTCAGCTACGACTGGAACTGCCCGCAACACATCACGCCACGGTTTTCGGTGCCGGAGCTCGACTCCATTCTCGGAGCCGGCTGGCAGGATCGAGCCCAGCAAAAGCGTTAGCCGGCAAGCGTCTTGATCGCCTGCAGAATGACGTCGGTAACCACCTGGGGCTTGGACATCATGATGACGTGCGAACCCTCAACCTCGACCGTCGTTGCTCCTGCGCGGGCGGCCATGGAACGCACCACATCACTGCCGGCCGCTGTGTCCCCCGTGGCTACGACCGCCCAGGACGGGAGTTTCCTCCAGGCCGGGGCACCGTTCGGTTCACCGAACGCCAACGCCGCAACGGGCCGCTGCGTCGCCGCCATCACGGCGGTTACCTCCTGTGGGAGGTCGCCGGCAAAGGCGTCATGGAATTTGGCGGGATCGATGGCGAATTCGATCGCCGCTTTTGAACCTTCACCGGTCGGGTATTGCAGCTGCACCAAGGCGGAGTTCAGGACACTGTCCGTCGAGCCGGCTTCGACGTCTCCGAGCACTTCGCCTTCATCGGGGGCGAAGGCGGCCACGTAAACCAGTCCGACGACGTTGTCCAACCCGGTCGCAGCGTTAGTGATCACCGCGCCCCCGTAAGAGTGCCCAACAGCGAGCACTGGCCCTGGGATCTGTGAGATGGCGCTAGCCACGTAGGCCGAATCGGCAGCGATTCCGCGCAACGGATTCGAGACGGCCTGGACAGCAACGCCGGCCGCCTGCAGCCGTTCGACGACACCGTTCCAGCCGGAACTGTCAGCAAAGGCGCCGTGGACGAGGACCACGGTCGGCTCGGCGCCGGACGAGCCAGTTTGCTCAGCCATGTTGATTTCCTCCTCAGTGGACGACGCCGCGACGTCTCGAAGGCCGCAGTAGAACAGTTCGCCTGCCCGCGGTCAATGCATCCGTCAGTAACTTCCGCGCTGAATTTGGGGAAGATCGTCAGATGTGGGACCAACCCTCCGCGGTACTTGCAGAGCCTCAGCCGGAGGCCGTGTTGGACATCCCGGCTGCGGCGAGCGGCGCCATCGCGACTCAGGTGATGCTGGTTCCGCCTTCAAGTGGCAGATCGACACCGTTGACCCCTGGGATGCGAAGCAAGAATTCCCTGGCGTCAGCGATGTCCGCCATAGCGACGAGTCGCTTCGTGGGCGTGCGTCCGACCGCCGGATGGTCGGCTACATCGCGCGAGGGCTGTCACCAACGACCCCGGGGTGGAGTCCGATTGACGCGGTGTGGAGCGATCTGGCTATGTCACGCCAGTGGGTCCGAAGTAACCCTGCGGCACAACGTTCATGTGGGCTGCGACGACGAGCATTATGGCAAGGGCGCGAAGCCCGTCTTAAAGCTGGCATCCGCGCCGCATTATTGCTGCTCACGGGCTCAACGAAAGTCGCAATGAGACGCCTCGGGAGGGACGCCGACGAGGCAAAGGAGGCATGACAACTTTTAAGTCGGCGATTTGAGCCGACTCCATGAGACCTGTCGTCGCCGACCAGCCAGGTCAGGTTTCGAGAATTCCTTTTGCCCACTCATAATCGGGTTTGCCCGCTGCGGTCCGCTGGACGGCGTCGACGAGGCGAAGATGCCGCGGCACCTTGTACCCGGCCACGTACTCGCGGGCATGTGACTGCAGATCCTCCAGCGTGAGCGTGGCTGCTCGGGAGTGGACGACGGCGGCAATCCGCTGTCCGAAGCGCTCGTCTGGAATGCCCACAACGACGACGTCAAAGACATCAGGATGCCGCTTCAAGGCTGCTTCGACCTCTTCCGGGTAGACCTTTTCGCCTCCGGTGTTGATGCACGACGATCCGCGCCCGAGCAGGGTGATCGTGCCGTCGTTCTCGACGGTCGCGTAGTCGCCGGGGATCGACCACCTCACTCCGTTCGCATCCGTGGGGTAGGTCGCGGCGTTCTTGGCGGGGTCGTTGCGATATCCCAGCGGAATGCGACCGCTTCGGGCGAACCAGCCGACCTCGCCGCTGCCGGGTTCGACCGGCGTGAGGTCGTCTCGGAGCACGTTTACGCCTTCACGTACCTCAAAGCGCCGTTCGCCATCCGGGGCGCTGGATCCGCTAACGCCTGTCTCGCTGCCGCCGACGGTGTCGCGCGTGAAGATCTGTGGCAGATGTTGCTGTAATTGCTCGCGCACTGCAGCCGAAAACACCGCCCCTCCCGACAAGATGCCGACCATCGAAGACAGGTCATAGGACCTACCGGGCTCGGCCAACGCTTCCGCCAGCGGCCGGGCCACCGCATCACCGACACACACCACGAGATTCGCCCGCTCCCGTTCGACGAGGCTCCACACCGCATGCGGGTCGAAGCCACGCGAGTCACTGAGCAAGACCCGGCCGCCCGCGAGCAACATCAGCAGCACGCTCCACTGCGCCGCCGCGTGCATGATCGGCGTGGTGACCATCCCAACAAGCAGTGCTTCCTCAGGCAGGATGCGTAACGCGATTTCCTGCGGCTGAGTGATCGGCTCGCCGACGAACGGGGCGCCACCTCCCAAGGCGGCATAAAAGAGATCCTCGTGTCGCCACATCACTCCCTTGGGCAGACCGGTGGTGCCACCCGTGTAAATCAGGTAGAGGTCATCAGACGATCGCTGAAGCCGGAGTTGATCCGGCGATGACGCAGCCAGCACGGTGTCGTAGCCATCGGCGTCGACGGGCTCGGCCGAGCCGTCCTCAAGCACCAGCAACTCCCGCAGCCTAGGCAGCTGATCGCGTATCTCTTCGACTACAGGCGACAGGCCGCGCTCGAACACCAGCACCGAGACGTCGGCGTCGTCGAGCACGTGACGCAGTTCCGCGCCGACGTAGCGGTAGTTGAGATTGACCGGAACGGCTCGCGCCTTATAGGCGCCGAGCATCGCCTCCACCCACTCGACGCGGTTATAGGAATCGATCCCGACCGTGTCGCCCGGCCGCAATCCGATGCTGACCAGATGGTGCGCGAGCCGGTTGGATCGCTCGTCAAGTTCGCGATACGTGACGCGTCGTTCGCCCACCACGATTGCTATCCGGTCGGGAACCTCGCCGGCGACCTGCTCGAAAAGATCGGCCAAGTTGAAGCTCGGTGCGGGGTCCCCAGTGGGAGTCATGCTGACCTCGGCTTCTGCGGTGCGGGTATTCACCGGATTCCTGCCGGGAATCCTGCCACGCGCCAGACCAGGGATCGTGGGTGGTCGGCCGAACGCCCTCGGGGACTGGCTAACGCACTACCTACTGCCGCTGAACGCCGCTTCGACCGGATTCAGCGCCTCATTGACGTCGGGCGTCACGAGCGGGGCGCGAGCCGGCTCAGCTGGCGGAGCAGGCAGGCGCAATTCGTCGAGCCGCACCAGGGCAATCCCGCCGACCACAAGCACGGCGCCCACCGCCTGAACGACGTCCAACCGCTGCCCCAGCAGCAGCCAGGCGAACCCGACGGCGAAGATCACCTCGGTAAGCCCGACGAACGACGACACCTTCGCCCCGAGCCGCCGCGCCGCGGCAATGCCGGTGACGTAAGCGATAGCAGCGGCGATCACGGACATTCCCAGCACGGGCGCGACCCAACTCACGCGATGGCTGAGCAAGGTCACATCGGTCCGGGGCGCGTGTACGGATAGGGCGCCGGCCCCGATCGCGCAGACCAGAACAACGGCCCCGACGGTCAGCCCACCCCAGGCGACGACAAGCGGCGGCGACGCGTCATCCGTGTCCGAGGAGACCACGAAGTAGACCGCCAGACCGACCGCCGCACCGAGCCCCCACAGGACGCCGACGAGGTCGATCTTGGACGCCCCGGCAAGGTCGAGTACCAGGACCAGACCTGCCAGGGCGACGCCGCCGCCGGCCAGAGTCAGCCGGTGAGGACGGTGGCCATGGCGTGCCCACATCCATACGATGACCAGCAAGATTCCCGAGTATTCGAGCAGCAGGGCCACCGCCACCGACAGGTGCTGCACCGCGTTGTAGTAGCACAGCTGGGCTCCGGCGACAGCGACGATTCCGTAGAACACCATGCTGCGCACACCCCGCGCGGTGATCCGCGCCGACCGCAGCTGCAGGAGTGCGAGCGGCGTCAGGACCAACGCAGCGACGATGACCCGCGTGGTGACGGCCGCACCGGGCGTCCACCCCGCTGACAGGAGACTCGACCCGAACGACCCCGACGTGCCGAACGTCGCACCCGACAACACAGCCAACGCAAGCCCTGCGTTACTGATCGACCGGTGCTGCACGACACTCCTCACGTTTCGTAATGGGCAAAAGGACCGTAAGCTGGTTACAGGCTAGGTGCCCGCGCGAAAGGAGTCAAAGTGCTTTTTGCTCATGACACCGAGATAGCCCTTCAGGCGGCCGCGGCGCTCGTGAACACCGGCTCCGATGACGCCGACGGACTTCCGGACGTGGCATCCCTCGATAAGTTCGTCACCGAGTGGGGTTGGACCGGGTCGCGCAAGCGCAGCCGCGCGGAGCTGGATGAGGTTCGTGCGCTACGCCCGGCGCTGCGCCGGCTCTGGGAGCTCGGTGAGGACGACGTCGTCGTTCAGGTGAATCGGATGCTGCGTGAAGCGGGAGCGCTCCCCCAGCTCGTACGTCATGGCGAGTGGAGCTACCACCTGCACGCAACGCCTCCCGACGCACCGCTGGCGGACCGGATGGCTGTCGAGGCGGCCATGGCTTTTGTTGACGTGGTCCGCCAAGGGGAGCTCGACCGGCTCCGGGTGTGCGCCGCCGACGATTGCCACGATGTCTTGGCCGACCTGTCCAAGAACCGGTCGCGCCTCTACTGCAGCACCGGCTGCCTCAACCGCACTAACGTCGCGGCCTTCCGGGCACGCCGCCGTTAGCTTCCCCGACGGGCACCCTGGCCGAGGCAGCCCGGGTACCGTCGATGGGGTGAATGCGGGAGTCGCGTCGTCGGTCACATTTGATACGCGCTTCGCCCGCGGACTTTCGGAGCTGGCCCGGCCATGGCAGGCCTTGCAGATCGACCGCCCTGAGCTGGTCGTGCTGAATTCGCCGCTGGCGGCAGAACTCGGCTTTGATCCCAGCTGGCTGGCCACCGAAGAGGGCGTACGACTCCTGGTGGGCAACGCCCTGCCAGCGGGTGCGACTCCGGTTGCACAGGCCTACGCCGGACATCAGTTCGGCGGCTTCAACCCACGACTTGGTGACGGGCGGGCACTGCTTCTCGGTGAGGTCGTCGACGGCAATGGGCGGCTACGGGACCTCCACCTGAAGGGGTCCGGCCCCACACCGTTCTCGCGCGGCGGTGATGGTCTGGCGGCGGTCGGCCCGATGTTGCGGGAGTACCTCATCAGCGAGGCGATGCACGCCCTTGCCATACCGACCACCCGCTCGCTCGCCGTCGTCGCGACCGGGCGAACGGTGGCCCGCGAGGAGGGTCTGTTGCCCGGGGCCGTCCTGACGCGGGTCGCGAGCAGCCATCTGCGGGTCGGGAGCTTCCAGTACGCGCGAACCACCGACGACGTCGCACTGCTGCGCCGGCTAGCCGATCACGCGATTGACCGCCACTACCCGAGCGCCGCGGACGCCGCACAGCCTTACCTCGCCTTCTACGAGAAGGTCGTTGCGGCCCAGGCGGCGTTGATTGCCCGGTGGATGCTGGTCGGCTTCGTCCACGGCGTCATGAACACCGACAACATGACCATCTCCGGCGAGACGATCGACTACGGCCCCTGCGCCTTCATGGAGGCCTACGACCCGGCCAGCGTCTACAGCTCGATCGACACCGGCGGGCGCTACGCCTACGGCAATCAGCCGGCGGCCGCACAGTGGAACCTGGCGCGACTGGCCGAAGCCCTTCTCCCCCTTTTCGCCGACGACGAAGAGCAAGCCGTCCCGCTCGCGGTCGAATCTCTCGGCAGCTTTCGTGTCCAGTACGCGGCGGCTTGGTCAGCCGGTATGCGCGCCAAGCTGGGATTGCCCGGCAGCGCCGACGACGGTGACACCGAACTGTTGGTGAATGACCTGCTTGACCAGCTGCAGCATGATCACGTCGATTACACGTCGTTTTTCCGGGCCCTTGGCGCTGCGGCTCGCGGCGATACCGAGCCCGCGCGTGGCTTCTTCCTCGACCTTGCGAAGTTCGATGCCTGGATGGTGCGGTGGCGCGCACAGGAACCCGATGCCGACCGCATGGACACGGTGAACCCGCTGTACATCCCCCGCAATCACCTCGTGGAAGAGGCCCTCACCGCGGCGGGAAAGGGTGACCTGGGGCCGTTCGAGCGGCTCCTCGAGGCAGTTAGCCGCCCCTACGACCAGCGACCAGGTCTCGAGCGTTATACCGAAGCAGCACCAGACGATTTCGGTACCTACACCACGTTCTGCGGCACCTGAGGTTTCTGCGGGACGTGAGGCCGACGCCCCCAGCGCCGACATGCACGGTCAGTTCGTGGGGTCGCGAAGCTGCCACGGCTGGTGCCATCCACCGAACTCGGCAGTCAGGTGTTCGGCGGCAGCCGGGCCCCACGTGCCGGGTGCGTAGGGGTCGGGCTGGCCGGTGGAGGTGACCAGCGGGTCGAGAATTCTCCAGGTCTCCTCGACCGAGTCCTCGCGGGTGAAGTCGCTCTGATCGCCTTGCATGGCGGCGTACAGCAGCACTTCATACGGAGCGGGGATGCGTTCCCCATCGCCGCTGAAGTCGACGTCCAGATCGATCGGGCGCAGTCCGGGCCCGTCGCTGCGTTTGGCGTGCAAAACCCAGCGGGCGCCGGGACGCGGATCGATGAGCAGCACGATCTGGTTAGGGTCGACGTCATCGTCTGACGCCGAAAAGCCCAGGGATGGTGGGGTTTTGAAGACCAGGCGTACTTCGGTCTGGCGCAGCGGCATTGACTTTCCGGCCCGCAAAAAGAACGGGACGCCAGACCAGCGCCAGTTGTCGATCTCCAGCCGCAGCGCGACGTAGGTCTCGACATTTGAGTCGGGCGCGACTCCGACGATCTGGCGGTAGCCGTCGTACTGGCCGCGCACGTAGTGACCGGGCCGGGCCGTCGGCATGGCCGCGAACACGTCGCGCTTGCGGTTGGACAGCGAGTCCAGATCGCCGCGCGCCGGGGGCTCCATGGCGACCATCGCCAGCACCTGCATCAGGTGGTTCTGCACGACATCGCGAAGGCAACCAACGTGATCGTAGAAGCTGCCTCGGTCATCGACGCCGAAGTCTTCCGCCATGGTGATCTGGACGCTGCTGACGTAGTTGCGGTTCCAGAGCGGCTCCAGCACGGTGTTGGCGAACCGCAAATGAAGGATGTCCTGCACGGAGAGCTTTCCGAGGAAGTGATCGATCCGGTAGAGCTGGGATTCGGCGAGAATCGAGCGGAGCCGGCCGTTCAGCTCCTGGGCTGACGCCAGGTCGTGACCGAAGGGTTTTTCGACCACAACGCGGGCATTCTTGGTGAGTCCGACTGCCGACAGGCCCTCCACCACCGTGCCGAACAGGGACGGCGGGATCTCCAGGTAGAAGACCGGCGCCACGGCGTTGCCGATGGCTTTGGCGACGGCGGTGAACGTCGCCGGGTCACTGAAATCGCCGCCGACGTAGGTCATCCGCTGGCAGAGGCGGTGGAGCACGTCCGGGTCGGGCTCGGCGTCGCCGAGTGCAGCCGCTATTGACTCCGACGCCCGTTGACGAAGATCGTCATCCGTCCAACTCGTCGCTGCCACCCCGATGATCGGGCAGTCCAGCAGGTTTCGACGCTCGAGCTGGTACAGCGACACGAACGTCATCTTGCGGGCCAGATCCCCGCTGACTCCGAACGCGACAAAAACGTCGGCCGGCACTGGGCCGTGTTCGTCGCTAGGCATGAGCCCTCCGAGGTCGTTCGCTTGAGTCCGCTTGAGTCGATCGTCCTCACCACGTTAATGCTCCCCTGTTGACCGGCGTGCGCCGTGTCGGGCTCACCGGGTGCGCAGCCAATGGAACCCCCGCTTTAGGCGGCGGATGGCGCTGGTTCATGCTGGGAACATGACAACTGCGACGAAACCCACCGGCCTGGAGCACTTGGGCCGGATCTTCGCCGAGCCCAGCGCCTATGCCGACCCCGTCGCCTGGCATGCCGCGGCGAAACGGCTGCGCGAAGAGGCGCCGATCATCAAGGTGAGCCTGCCTGATTACCCCGAGTTCTATGCCGTCACCAAGCACGCACACGTGATGGAGATCGAACGCAATCCCGAGGTCTTCACCAACGCGCCGGTGCCCGCCCTCGCCACTCTGGCTGAACGGCAGGAGGGCGGCGACACCGCCGGCATGAAGACCCTCGTGCAGATGGACGGCGACGAGCACAAGGCCCACCGCCTCATCGTCAACGAGTGGTTCAAACCCCGCAATGTCCGCAAGATGCAGGAGCGGGTCGACGAGCTGGCCAAGCAGTACATCGATCAGATGGCGGCGCTGGGAGGCGAGTGCGACTTCGCCAAGGAGATCGCGACGCATTTCCCGCTGCAGGTCATCCTGTCGATCCTCGGACTCCCCGAATCCGACTACGCCAAGATGCTCAAGCTCACCCAGGAGCTGTTCGGCGCCGAAGATCCCGACATCGGTCGCGCGGGTGAAGACGCAAATGTCCTTGCCGTCATGATGGATTTCTACGGCTACTTCACCCAGCTCGCCGCCGATCGCCGGGCGCACCCGACGGACGACCTCGCGTCGGTGATTGCTAACGCAGAACTCGACGGCGCTCCGCTGCCTGACATGGATGTCTTCGGCTTCTATCTGATCATTTCCACCGCCGGTCACGACACCACCTCGAACTCGCTAGCCGGCGGCCTGCTGGCACTGATCGAGAACCCGGATCAGCTGGCCCTTATGCAGGCCCACCCGGAGCTCATCGATAACGCCGCCAACGAGCTCATCCGCTACGTGTCGCCCGTGAAGCACTTCATCCGCACCTGCCAGGCGACAACCACCATTGGCGATGTGACGTTCGAGCCAGGAGACGTCGCGCTGCTGTCATACGCGTCGGCGAACCGGGACGAGGAGGTATTTCCCAACGCGTTCCAGTTAGACGTCCAGCGCGAGAACGCGGGCTCGCACCTGGCCTTCGGGTTCGGTCCGCATTTCTGCCTCGGCGCCCACCTCGCCCGCATGGAGGTCCGCACCCTGTTCAAGGAACTCATCGTCCGGCTCGATTCCGTCGCGCTGACAGCGGAACCGACCTTCGTCCAGTCCCGTCTGGTGAGCGGACCGAAGACACTCCCGGTGCGCTACAGCTGGCGCTGAAGGAGACCCCCGGCTCGGAGCGCTACCGGGCGCCCTTCGAGAGCCGATTGAGCCGGGCGAGGACGTCGTCGTCGAGCGTCGCCTCGAAGCCGGCCATGTTCTGCTCGTACTGCTCGAAGGTGCGCGGCCCGATGATCACGGAGGTGACGCCTGGCTGCGCGCTCACCCAGGCGATGGCCAACTGCGTCGCAGGCACGCCGACCTCAACCGCCAACGCGACGACGTCTTCAGCGATCGCGACCCGGTCCGGATCCTCGAGCATCCGTTTCCATACACCGCCCCGAGTGACGCGGCTATCGGCCGGAGGCGCCTGTCCGCTCCGGTATTTGCCGGTCAGGAGTCCACCGCCGAGCGGGCTGTAGGCCATGACGCCCAGGCCATGTCGCGTGCAGGTCGGGAGAATGTCGTCCTCGATCTGTCGGGCGACCAGCGAGTACTGAGGCTGCAGGCTGATCAACGGCGTGCTGTGGGCCTCGGCGGCGGCCCATTGCGCTTCGACGATCAGCGACGCCCGCCAGTTGGAGCACCCGATGTAGCGCACCTTCCCGGACTGCACGAAGTCGTGCAGTGTGGCCATGGTCTCCTCGATAGGAGTGTTCGGATCGGTGTTATGACACTGGTACAGGTCGATGTAGTCGGTGCCCAGACTGCGCAGGCTCGCCTCCAGGGCAGTGGTCAGATATTTGCGGCCGAGACCACCGCGATTCGGCCCTGGTCCCTCGGGAAAGAAGCCTTTGGTGGCCAGCACGATCTGGTCACGGCGCGATGCGATCGCCCGACCGACGATCGACTCGGACTCGTGCCAGGAATAGGCATCCGCGGTGTCGATGAAATTGCCGCCGGCGTCGATGAAATGGTCGATGATGCGACGGCTGTCCTGCTCGTTGCACAGGGCGGCCTTCGTCTCCGCGAACATCATGGCCCCGAGGCAGGCGCGCGAGACCTGGAGACCGGACCGACCGAGCGTTGTGTAGTCCATGTGCGGGAACCTCCAGTATTTTGCCTGCCGAGCAAAGTCTCGTCGCTTCCCTGAACGTAGTCCCGCCGTCCATTCGCCCTTGGCCCGACTAACCTTGGGCCATGACATCAACGTCGGCTGAAGAGGCGTTGAATCACCCGCCATCGCGGCGACATAGGGCCGCTGGTATATACGGCACGGTGGTCACCGCCGCGGTTCTGGCCTCTGCCGGAAGTCAGCTGAGGACGTTGGCGCTGGCCTTGGCGGTCCTGGTGACCTTGACGGTGTACTGGGTCGCCGAGAGCTACGCCGAGTTCGGCGAGCGGGCGTATGAGGGCAGCGTCCCGAGTTGGTCGCAGACGCGGTCGTCGATGGCTGCGAAGTGGCCGTTGGTCAGTGCCTCCTTCGTTCCGCTGGCTGCCCTCCTCCTGACCCGGGGGGTCGGCAGCTCAGCGCCTACCGCTGCCCTCGTCGCTCTCCTCGTCACCGTGGCCCTGCTCCTTGGCTACGGATGGAGCGCGGGTCGCGCAGCACACCTGAGTGGCCTGCGCCTGCTGACGATGACGCTGGCTGCCGGGGCGTTGGGCGGGATCATGATCGGGCTGAAGGTCCTCATCGGACACCTGCATTGAGGACGGTGAGCCCTTCTTCTCGTGGCGACCGCACCCTGATCAGCTTCGACATCGACGGCACCCTCGAGGTCGGCGAGCCGCCGGGACCAGTGCGCCTTGATTTCGTTCGATGGGTGCAGGAGCGTGGCTGCGTCATCGGCAGCAGCTCCGATCGCACACTCGGCTTCCAATCAGGCTTGTGGAGCCGCGCCGGAATCTCCACTGACTTCGTCAGCGGAAAGCATCAGCTCGCCGACGTCCGCACCCGATTCGACTGCGACCTTTTCATCCATATCGGCGATACCCAAGTCGACGAACACTTCGCCGGCCTCGCCGGCTTTACCTACGTCCCGGTCGAGGACCTGGCCGAGAAGCTGAGGGGCTGCCGAGCGGCTGATCTGACGTAGTACGCGGCCCACTTTGGCGCGTTGACGGTCAGTCCTCGAAGACTTTCAATTCCGGAAAGTCATTCAGCGTAAAGGGATTGGACAGTCCGCCAGTCAGCCCGCCGGGTGCCGCTGCGTCGAGCCCATCGAGATCCCATCCGCCGTCTTGATGGATCACGGGATCAGGTGTCGGCTCCGTGAGCAGTCCTACGTCGTCGCCCATGACGTGGAAGGTGCGCCCGTTGACGTTCGCGGCGGCATCGGTGCAAAGCCAGACGACGAAAGGCGAGATCTTGCTGGCTGGAAACTGCGAGGGGTCGAAATTCGGCCGACTTTCGACGCCCGGCTCCGGACCCATGGTGAGGGTCATGACCCGCGTCCAGGTGCCGGCGGTGTTCTTCGCGTATTCGGTGGTCGAAACGCCGGTCGCGAAAGGCCGGATGGCGTTGCAGCGAACCCCGAATCTGCCAAGTTCTTTGGCCACCGTGCGGGTCAGCCCCACCACTCCCTCCTTCGCCGTGGCGTACGCGATCATCGCTGGGTGCCCGAAGCCCGAGCCCGAGCTGGTGTTGACGATGGCGCCCGACCCCTGCCGGCACAGATACGGAGCCGCGGCACGGATCATGGCGAAGTAGCCCTTGAGGTTCACCCCGACCGTGCGGTCCCACTGCGCCTCGGTGAACTTCCACAGATCGTTGACCGCCCCAGCGGTGGCGTTGTTGATCAGGATGTCGAGCTGCCCGAACGCGTCGAGGGTCGCCGCGACAATGTCGCCCGCGCCGTCCCAGGTCGCGGACGTCGTATTCGCGCGGGCGATGCCGCCTGCCGCCTCGATCTCCTTCACCACACTGGCAGCGTCCGCCCCGGTGCGAAGGCCGGTGTCGTTGACGACGACCTTGGCCCCCTCGCGGGCGAGCAGTAGCGCGTGCTCGCGCCCGATCCCGCCACCCGCGCCGGTCACGATGGCCACCTTGCCGTCGAGTCGACCCATCTGGATGCTCCTCACCTGCTGCTGTCAAGGTCGACGCGAAGAATAGGACAGGGCGTGTCAGCTCCGGCGACCGGGGCGCAGCTGCGATCGGTCAGGCTAGGTTGCTGGGAACCCAAGGAAACGGAGAGGCCGATGCTGATCTCAACGATGAACGACATTCCCGGATACGAGATCACGCAGGTCCTCGGGGAGGTGTTCGGACTGACCGTGCGAAGCCGCAACATCGGATCTTCGCTCGGAGCGAGTTTCAAGTCGCTCGGCGGCGGCGAGCTCAAGGGGATGACCAAGAACCTGATGGACAGCCGGCAGCAGGTGATCGAGCGGATGGTCGCAGAAGCAGAAGCCCGCGGTGGCAACGCCGTCGTCGCCATGCGCTTCGATACCTCTGAGATGGGTGCCAACTGGACCGAGATTTGTGCTTATGGGACGGCCGTCGTGGCCCGCCCGCTCAACGGCTGAAACGCCGCCTTTATGGGTCACGATTGCCCGCTGACCTGGCTTCGGGTCGGGCTTGCTCGCCGTTCGGTACGCGACACGCCGGTGGCTGCGTACCCAACGGCGAGGGACGGGTGCGCCGGGGAATCGCGGCCCTGGTGTTAGTTCCTGCGTGACCCGTCACGGAGAGGTGACTGCCGACGGCCAGGATGAATGAGTGGCCCGCCCGAACATCCCCGCGCTGGTTGAGACGCGCCCCAGGACCCAAGGCTGACACCGTGCGCAACCTTTCGGCACGGATCGGCGTCTGTGCGCTTGTGATGAGACTTCGGCTCGCAGCTGCCGGTGCGGTGGCGTGTATTGCGGCATGCAGCTCGGGAGGCTCGCCGCCGAAGGCGCTAGCGATCCCACAGCTCTCGGCACTGACCGTTGCTCAGCTGCAGGCGATGCACTGGAGGGCCAGCGCACCCGACCCGGCCGGCGAAAGGGGCGACGCGGCCGTCGCCTGGACCGGTCATGAGCTGATCGTGGCCGGTGGCACGCGTAGCGATGGAACGGCGACGAAGACGACGGAGGCCTACAACCCGGCCACCAATCGCTGGCGTCGCCTCGACGACTTCCCTCTCGCTGCACGGGGCGGCCAGCTGACGGCCTGGACCGGACACGAGATATTGGTATGGGGCGGCGTCTGCACCCGCACGACCAGGCCGGCGCACCTGCCCACCGAGTGCGGGCTGCTCAACGACGGAGCACTCCTGGATCCGACAACAGGGCATTGGCGTGTGATTTCCGCTGCTCCGGCAGGAACGGAGGCATCATCCGCGGCGGTCGTCGATGCGTACGGAAATGTCGTCGTGCTCGGCGGCTCGATCATCACCAGCACCAGCGCCGCGATCAGCCGTCGAGCAGCGAGCTACGACCCGGCATCAAACCGCTGGCGGCCGCTTCCAGACGTGCCGGAACCGGCCGGACACTCACTGGTCGCCATCACTGGGGTGCGATGGGGCTCGGACATATTGGCAGCCGCGACCTGGGAGCACCTCACCCATGACGGGCCGGGCGAGACGAACGGCACGGGCGCAACGGATCTTCTGCTGCTGGACACCGCAAAGGGCACCTGGACCAGGCTCACGACGGCTCCCACGACCGGGCTCAGCGAGGCAACGTTCCAGCCGGTTGGCGACCAGCTGATCGTCGCCGGAGGCAATGACTGCCTACCGAGCTTCAGCTGTCCCTTCCAGCTCCCGGGCTTGGCGCTGCTGCACCGCGACGGCTCGAACGGCCCGGCCGTGCCCCCGCCGCCGATCGAATTGAACGCGACGACGCTGACCGCCGGTGCCTTCATCACCATGACGGGCGCCGAGGTCGGCACGGCCGAACGCCCCGGCGACGCGGCCGCGTTCGGCCTGCGTACCCACCGCTGGGTCGTGTTGCCCAGTGCCCGGGCTTACGCCGCTGCCAGCCCCGAGGCCCTCTTCGCCACCCCCACCGGTCTCATCGCGCGCACCCGAGGCGGGGCCCTCGTTTTCTCATGAAGCACGCATGTGGGTCTGAATGTCCTACGGTGGCGCGCGTTCGACCCGCTGGAGAAGGTCGAGGCTCGCGCTTCGGATCTGGGTCTGGGCCTGCTGTCTGGAGATGGATGGTGTGCCGTCGCCGGACTGGAGCCCGTAATCACCGAAGAAGGAATGGATGCCCCCGTCGATGACCACATAGCGGGTATCCGCCGGCAGCTTTGACTTGGCGGCGTCGATCTTGGCCGGCGTTGCGAGGCCGTCCTTGGACCCGGAGATCGACGTGACCATTAGCGAGCGTCGATCGGCGATGCTGCGGTTCGGATACGAAGCCCACAGGAGCAGGCCGCGTACTCGAGCGTCGGTGCTGCCGGCGATTCTTGACGCGAGCACCCCGCCCAGAGAGTGCCCGCCAACAACCCACCGGGTGATCGCGGGGTCAGCGTCCATCACCCGGTAGGCCCCGTTGGGATCGAAAAAGGCGATGTTGTAAGGCAACTTGAGAATGATCACCGGATATCCGGCAGCGGCCAGCGGGGTCAGGTTGGGGACGTAGGCGCGCGGATCGACCTTGGCGCCGGGGTAGAACACCAGGCCTGTGGTGCGGGCCGTATGGGTCGGACGCAATTGGATACGGGTGGCGGAATCGATGACGGTGGCATCGGCGCTCCCCCTCATGGCATCGATCGCGACACGCGAGGCGGCCAGCGGGCGCAGGTAGAACAGACCGCCCAACAGCAGCAGTACGCCGACGATCTCGAAGCCGTGGGCTATTCGTCGAACCCAGCGCCATCGCGGCTGATGGATACGCGGTTGCGCGCCCCGCCGGACGACGAGGCTCGTCGCGATAGTCACCGAGGCCCCGATGGCGACAGCGATGAGGGTGAGCAGGTAAGCCGGGTGCGACGCGACGGTCGCGCTCCAGGTCGTTGCCAATATCACCAGCGACACCAGCAGGGTCAGAATCGAGAAGCCGAGCCGCCACCACAGTGGCGCGGTACGCCGACGCATGTCAGAACTTCCATAGGAGAGGATCGGGTCCGACCGAGATCACGAAAACCAAGCCAGGAACGGGACGGAACGCAGCCGGCTCGATCGCTGAGCTTATGGTCAACGCCAGCGCAGCTTCGTCCGCTGGGCACCCTGGCTGGTGTCTGGAGCCACCAAAGCACACAGGAGTGCGATGCCGATAGGGACCTCACATCCGCCGCGCTCCTGGCTGGAGGAGTCGGAGCTGCGGGTCGGCCTCGGCTGCATGCGCTTGACGAACGAGGCGCCGATCATTGCTGCGGCGCAGGCGGGGATCACGGTATTCGATACGGCACGCGCCTATGGCGGGAGCGAGCAGTTGCTTGGGCGTGCGCTACGCGGTCTGGGCCTGCGCGGGCGGGTCGTCACCAAGGGCGGCATGGGTGAAGGCTGGGTGCCCGATGGTCGCGCGAAGACGATCCGCGCTGACTGCGAGCAAAGTCTGGCCGAACTCGGCGGCCTGCCGATCGACCTGTACCTCCTGCATGCACCGGATCCGCGCACTCCGTGGTCGACGTCGGTGCGCGCGCTGGCCCGGCTCGTGGACGACGGACTCGTCGCCCGCGTGGGCCTGTCGAACGTCAACCGACCGCAGCTCGACGCGGCACTCGAGCTTGCTCCAATCGCAGCGGTGGAAGTCGGACTCAGCCGGTACGACGACCGCGAGCTGCGCGGCGGAATGGTGAGCCGCTGCACCGAGCTAGGGATCCCCCTGCTCGCCCACTCCCCGCTCGGCGGGCCACGCCGCGCTCGCAAACTCACCGCGGATGAGGCCGAACTGGCGCTGGCATGGCTACTAGCCCTCGCCCCCCAAGTGGTGGCGATCCCGGGTGCGACGCGAGCCGAGACGGCCCGCTCTGCGGCGCATGCCGCCACGCTGAAAGTCCAGATTCCGCTGCAACCGCAGGCAGAGAAGCCTGCGCCCGAAGGCGAGATAGTGCTCATCATGGGCGTCCCCGGTGCGGGAAAGAGTCGGCTCGCCAAGGCATGGGTCGCGCGTGGCTATCTGCGTCTCAACCGCGACGAACGCGGCGGCTCCCTGAAGGCGCTCACCGCGATCCTCGATGACCAACTCGCCTCCGGGGCCACTCGCGTCGTGCTCGACAACACCTACCTCACGCGCGCCTCACGCAACCAGGTCATCGAAGTTGCTCACCGCCATGGGCGTGCCGCTCGATGCATCTGGCTCGACGTACCGCTCGCCCAGGCGCAGATCAATCTCATCGAACGGCTGCTTGACCAGTTCGGCCAGCTCCCCGCGCCTGCGCAGCTGCGTGAATCCAGGCTGCCGGGTTTGCTGCTGCCCACGTCGCAGATGCGCGCTCTGCGTGAACTCGAGCCGCCGACCGGCGACGAGGGCTGGGACAGCTTCGAAGAAGTGGCCTTTGTACGCGAGCCGACGGGCGGGAAGGCGGGCGTCTTCGTCGCTGCGGCTGCCGTGACTTCGAGGTTCCGGCCGACTGACGACCCGCACCTCGTCTTCGACTGGGACCCCAACGGACGCCGCGAAAGACTCGACTCGGCCCTGGAAATCATCGGTGCCCACGCCGAAAGTGCCCTCTGCCCGCACGCGGCTGGACCGCCCCAATGCTGGTGCCGTCCGCCCCTTCCAGGGCTGCCGCTGGCTTTTGCGCGCAAGCACGGTATCGAT
Organism: uncultured Actinomycetota bacterium; assembly: GCA_963839015.1. Classification (GTDB taxonomy): domain Bacteria; phylum Actinomycetota; class Actinomycetes; order Frankiales; family Frankiaceae; genus DATAZK01. Next base: position 1,408,178 of record CAWITL010000010.1, read on the forward strand.
CCAACGCGGTCCCTCGTCGTCGGTACAGGCGCTTCGCACCGTAGCCTCGCCGAAGCGCTCGGAGCGCGTTACCAGGAGGCGACAACGTGAACCACCGTAAGGCGCTACTGCCGGCTTTGAGTGATGTCCATATCCGGCTGACCCGATGGGGCCTCCTCGTCCTGGCTGCCACCCTCGCCCTGATCGGCTGCAGCAGCTCGTCATCGTCGTCACCTACGTCGGCTGCGGCGCCCTCCGCTGCTAGCACCTCACCGCGCTCGAGCGGCCACGGAGACGGGGTGCCAGCGGTGTCGCACCTCGGGCCGCGCTCGTTCACCGGCGCCGGCCCGTTCGCGGTTGGCGTGACCACGTTGACCCTTCCTGGCGACCACGCACCTGTCGAGGTCTGGTATCCCGCAAGCCCCGCATCGGTCACCGGTAAGACGCCCGCGACTTACGACGTACAAGACCTGCTTCCAGCGGCTCTCAAGAAGCTCTTCCCGCCCGGCTTCCAGGGCGGCGTCTACCAGACCGACGCCTACCGCGGAGCCACGGTCGCGGCCGGACGGTTTCCGCTGGTCGTTTTCACCCACGGCTACTCGGGATTTCGCAACCAGTCGACCTTCCTCACGACGCATCTCGCGTCGTGGGGGTTCGTCGTCGCCGCCCCGGAACTCCTCGACAACGACCTGACCGCGATCCTGAGCGGCACCAAGGCCTCCGGTTCCGCGGCGGACATCGCCGAGGTGTCGTCCACGATCTCCCTCTTGGGACGTCAGAGCGCCGCATCGTCGGGCCCGTTCGCCGGTCATGTCGACATGTCCAAGGTGGCGGCGATCGGTCACTCACTCGGCGGCGCGGTCTCTGAAGCTGCAGCGGCCGCCGACCCCGCGGTGACGACGTTCATCGGCATGGCCGGCGCCACCGTCGGCTCGTTCGGACAAGCCTCGACGGGGCCCGGCAGCATGGTTCCGGACAAGCCCGGCTTGCTGATGGTGGGGACGTCGGACGGGGTCGCGGATCCGGACGGGATCGCCAAGGCATACGACGCGATGACGAACCCCAAGCGGCTGGTCACGTTGGCGGGCTACGGCCACCTGGTATTCGCCGACATCTGCCAGATCGGCGCGAGCCAGGGTGGACTGGTCGGGCTGGCTGCAGGCGCCCACCTCACCCTGCCCGGCCAGCTGAAAAGGCTCGCAACGGATGGCTGTCAGGCGCCAGACCGGCCGGTCACCACCGGCTGGCCGGTCATCCGGCAGACGGTTACCGCCCAGCTCCGGCACGCGTTCGGGTTCGACCCCTCTGCGGCCGGGCTCACCGGACTGGCCGCCGCCTTCCCGCAGCTGGTCGCGGTCGACACCGCAGCCCCCACCAACGGGTCCTAGGTCGCACGGTCCGGTTCCCGGTCTTGTCGACCGCAGCCGATGTCACCGTGCCAATCAGTTGGGCATGGGGCTCGGGTCGGCCGCGATCTGGCCCGAGTCTCCCCCGCCGGCCTGACCGGCTGCGGATGACGCACCCGCCCCCGACCCTGGCGCACCGGTCGAACCCGGAGTACGGACTGTCCCAACCGCCGGCGATGGGGCACCGGTCGAGACGGGACCCGCCGAGCCTGGCGAGTGGGCAGGCGGGTTCGGACCCGCTTGGTGTGCCCCGGCGCATCCGCTCACCAAAGCGGTGGCCAGAATCGCGCCGCTGACATACCAGCGAGCAGGATGCGAGAACCTCACAGCGACAACCTTTCTGGGCCAGGTTGATCCCTGACCATGGGTACCGCAGCCCGGGCACCGACGGCTGTCGACAAGCGGATTCAGCTAAGAGCCGTGGCCAAATTTCGGTAGCGCGTGCGGACTTTCCCAGCCTGCACCCGCCCTGCACATCGACCAACTGAGCGGCGTCTCATCGGCCCTATCGCCACCGAACCGCTCCACCTTGAGCGCCGGGGTGGCGAAACCTGGTGCCGGCGTCGCCGTCAGCCGTTGAGCGGAAGGAGTCAGGCCCAGCAATGGCAGCACCTGGCGAGTGCGAAGTGTGGCCAATGTACGGTCCGGCCATGCAAAAGCTGCCCCTTGACTCCGCCGGCATCACACCGGGCTGGCTCAGTGAGGCGCTCAGCGCCCGCCACCCCGGCGTCAAAGTTGCTTCGGTTGACGTGCTTCACGAGCGGGGCAGCACCAACCACCACGTGAGGCTGGGGATCACCTATAACGAGGCCGCCGGGCTCCCCGACACGATGTTCGCCAAGATGGCGTCACTCGATGCCGAACACCGGATAGCGATCGGATCAACTGGCATGGGAACCCGGGAGGCGCGGTTCTACGACGAACTGGCGCCGTCACTGAAGATGAGGATCCCGACGAGCTACTTCGCGCAATCCGGTGACGACGGTGCGTTTCTCATCCTGCTCGAGGACCTCCAGGCGACCGGCGCCTCGATTTCAGACGGCACGTGGGGCATCCCGGCGGACCTCGCCGCCGACGCGCTGAGCGATTTAGCGCGCCTGCACGTGGCTTTCGAGGACGACGGCCGGCTCGCGGCGGTCCGTCCCTGGGTCATGGCGAACTCGGCAATGTCGTCGGAATTCACGCGCCCGCTGCTGCAACACGTGATCAACGAGAACGCAGATGTGCTGTCGGACGCTTACATCGCGGTTGCCGAGATGTACATCGCCGACCCGGACGCAATCATCGCGCTGTGGGCGCAAGGACCTCAGACGCTCATCCACGGCGACACGCACATTGGCAATTTATTCATCGACGACGGTCGCGTCGGATTTCTCGATTGGGGTTTGCTCACGATCAGCACGCCGATGCGAGACGTCAGCTACTTCCTCACCATGTCGATGCTCGCCGACGAACGACGCAAGACCGAACGTGACCTGCTTCAGCACTACCTCGACGTTCGCCGCTCGTTAGGAGGCACCGAGATCAGCGCCGAAGATGCCTGGCAGGCGCACCGCGTCCACACCGCGTACACGGTGCTCGCCTCGTTCCTGTCGCTCGTACCGCCCTACAACGGCGAGGATCAGCGGGAGTTCTCCGACGCGTTCCGCAATCGCGCCATCACCGCGCTCGACGACCTCGAAACGGTCCCGGCCCTCCAGAGCCTGCTCGCCTGAACACCTCAGTTCGCCGTCAGCGGTTCAGCGGGATCGTCACCAATGCTCGTCCGGCTGGCGTTTCCACCCGTAGCGCGGCCAGCTCGGCGGGCGCGAGGGCTGCGGTTTCGTGGACCGAGGCGTGGCCGGTGTAGCTGGCGTACCAGCTTCCCGCGTCGTGCGTACTGCCGTCCTTGCTGATCGCCACGAGGCGGCATTCCGCACCCGCCGGCACACCGGTCAGGCTGATCGTGATCTTGGTGCCGGAGGGCGCCCCGACGAGACGCACGCTCGCATGAACTGGGCCGTTGGCAGCCTCCGTGGTCGTTCCGCTGGCCGACGAGGGCGCCAGAGCGACCCCGCCCACGATTCCACCGACGAGCAGGATCACGGCGGCGGCAACCGCGATCAGTCGGTGTCGGCGGGTTCTGCGCTGCGCGGCGGCGCGAGCCAGCAGTCCGTCGAGCAGCTGGGGTCGGACCGGTGGAAGACCGGCAGCGGCTTCTTGCGGGCTGACCCGGGACAGCAGGCCAGGCAGGCCGGCGAAGCTGACAAGTTCGGCGCGGCACACGTCGCACTCGGGCAGATGCGCTTCGAGCGTGGCTCGCTCGGCGGGCTCAAGGGAGCCAAGCACGTAGACACCGACGTCGATGGTATACGGACAGGTCACAGCGTCATCCCTTGCTCCTCGAGCCGCAACCGGAGCTCGCGCAGTGCGTAATAGGCGCGGGATTTGACGGTGCCCGGCGGTATGCCAAGTATGACGGCGGCTTCCTGCACCGAAGCCCCGCGGTAATACGTTTCCACCAGTACCTCCCGGTGGGCGGCACTCAGCGATGCGAGGGCTTCGGCGACGACCCAGCCCTCGATCGCACGCTCGATGTCGTCCGCCGCGGAGACGTCAACGAGTGCGATATCGCCCACCTCGCGGGGACGAGCTGCCTGCGCCCTATGAGCGTCGATGACCAGCCGGCGAGCGACGGTGTATAGCCACGGCCGGATCGGACCGCGTGCTGGGTCGAGCGCCTCTGGATGACGCCAGGCAGACAACAGCGTCTCTTGGACGATGTCCTCGGCGAACGCCATGTCACGCCCGGAAAGCCGGGTGACAAAACCCAGCAGCGCGGCCGCATGTTCGTCGTAGAGCAACCGCAAGAGATCCTCATCGGCTCGGATTCTTGACGGCACATCTGTATTCACGTGGCAAAGACGCAATCGGTTCAAGCGCGGCTGAACCTTTGTGCTCCTCGGCCTGCCCAGCCCGACCAAACCTGGCAGGTCGCCGGATTCCTCGCGGCGAAATGAACCGCGGGCGGCCCAGATACGTGCCATTGCTGACAGGCGCTCGTTCGGGTGCTGACAACGAGGGTTGGGGTAGCAGATGGCAAGCATCAGTGTCGGAAAGTTGCGCCTGAGTGCCGCAGGAGCCACCGTCCTTGTGGCGCTGGTCGCCGGGTGTGGCAGCAGCAGTTCATCCGCCGTGGCGCCGGCGGCGGGCAGCTCATCCAGCGCCCCTTCGAGTACGCCAGCTTCGAGCGCGCCGGCGAGCGGCTCAGCCGTTCCTTGCAGACCAAGTCGACCTCGATCGGCACGGTGCTCGTCGACCCGTCGGGAAAGACGGTCTACGAACTGGTCGGTGCCACAGCAGCCAACACCATGTGCGACGCCGGCTGCCTGGCCGTCTGGCCGGCTGTGACCGCCAGCGGCACCCAGGTCGTCGTGAACGGGCATCCCGCGTTCACCTTCATCGGCGACAGCTCGGCTGGACAGACCAAGGGTCAGGACCTCACGGATAAATGGGGCAAATGGTTGGCCCTCGATGCCAGCGGCAACCCCGTCACCACCCCAGCAGCGGCCACCTCGAAGGCGCCGGCGTCACCCGCGCCGGCGGCGACCACCAAGGCTCCCAGTGGCGGGGGCGCGGCGTTCTAGTGGCCGCCGTCCAAGGTGCAGATCGCAGGCTCTGGTATCCGGTCTCCTCCCTCGTCTATCTCCCCGCCTTGCTGGTCCCGGCGTTCGCCTTGTTGTTGGTCGGGGCCGGCTGGGCGACCGGGTGGGGTGGGGCCGACTTTGCCGGTTCGCTGACGAGCCTTCGGGCAGAGACGATCGGTCCGCTCACCGGCGCGATGCTGGGGCTATTCCTCGTCGTGGAGCGGGTGCGCCCGGCGCAGCGGCGACCGCTCGTAGCCCGCGGCCATCGCCAAGACGCCCTCTTCACCCTCCTCAACGCCGTCGTGGTCCTGCCCCTGGTGACTGCGCTCGCCCTTTCGTTCGATGACGTTGTGCGAAGAGCGGCGCCCTGGGTGGTCCTTCCCCGCTTTGGGGCGGTTCCGAGGTGGGGCGCGATCATCCTGATCTTGGTGGCGATGGATGGCTGCAACTGGTTGGTGCACTTGGCGAATCATCGAGTGCGCATGCTGTGGCGATTCCACGAACTTCACCACTCGCAAGAAGACATGAATGTCCTCACGGTGTTTCGGACTCATCCATTCATCCACGTCTCCTACGTGCTGGCCGTGGTGCCCGCTTTGGTGCTGCTCGCCAACGGGGAGCTGCCGTCGGTGCTGCTTGTCGTCTACGGCGGTGCGGTCGCTTTCGCGCACTCCAACACCAACGTGGGCTTCGGACCACTTGAACGAGTTTTCGTCAGTCCGAACTTCCATCGAATTCACCACCGACTGCACGGTCCCCAAGATGTGAACCTCGGTTTCACGCTGACGATCTGGGACCAGCTTTTCCATCGCGCGGTGTTTCCTACGGCCAAGACAATCAGGGCCGATACCGGGCTGCCGCAACGACCCCTCCGGATCGAACAACAGGGACCGCGTCCGCAACATCTCGCGGTTTTCGCCGCGCAACTCGCAGGACCATTTCGCCCCCTGAACGAACCCGTCGCGCTGCCCTCGATCCGGGAATCCGCACGGTCGCCTCAAGCGGGGAACGAATCGTGACAGCGCCTCGGCGTCGCACCTCGCAGTGGCCACGGCTCTTCTTCGGCACGACGTCAGCTGGGGTGGCCGTTGACGTCGCGCTGCTTACCGTGCGGATCGCCCTCGCCTGGGTGTTCATCTACTACGGCGCCGCAAAGCTCTTCGGGGCATTCCCGGGCTCCGGCGGTCCGCACGGTATTCATCAGACAACGCTCTACATGTCGCAGTCAGCACATCTTCGGCCCGGAGAGCTGTTTGCCGTGATGGCCGGCCTGATCGAGTTCGGCGGTGGCGTCGCGATGGCTCTGGGCCTTTGCGCCCGCCTTGCCGGGTTGGCGTTGTTCGGCGACATGGTGATGGCAATGATCACCGTCACTTGGGCCACCGGAATCAACTCCTCAACGGCCCCTCCCGGTTACCAGCTCAACCTGGCGTTGGCCGTCTTAGCGCTGGTGGCGACGCTGGTCGGCGCCGGTCGATTCAGCATCGACGCCCAGATCGCCCGCAGATTCGGCCAAGTCGGAAAGGTTGATCCACCCGAGGCCGGCGCCACGGATACGGGGAGCGCGTACACCAGCGTCATCAGATGAGCGGTTGAGCCGGGACAGGTAGCTGAGCAACTCGCGCTTCACTTGATCGAGATTGCGAGGTAGGGGGTCGTCGGCTCGGCAGCACCGTGCTCGTCGTCAAATAGCCGTCAGGTGAAGTGGATCGGGCGAGCTGACGGGCCCGGGCGCCTACCCGAAGCTGTCGGTATCGGTGTTGAACACGTAGTTCTGCGAGGTCCCGACAAGGTTCAGGGTGAGTAGGTTGCCGCTCGCCGATATCACCTTCAGCCGTCCCTGCGGGTGAGGCGACGGGTAGTAGATGGTGCCCTCCATACCGATGAATTCTTGCTGATGGTCTACCCGGTAGATGTCCGTCGGCGTGATCACCAATACCGCTGCCAGCGCGGCGTCGCTGCGTAGTGAGTGGTCGATGGTCGCGCCTCCCGCGTAGACAGTGAGAAGGGGATAGCCGCTGAGTTCGGGGGTGGTTTCGACCTTCGTCGTCCAGGAGTTCACGTTCTGCCAGCGGGTGGCTGAAATCTGCGGACCGTTATCGGAGATTCCGGCCGGGTAGGTCAGCGGCGGCGTCGAAGGCTCCACCGGCGCTACAGGACCATGGTCGCTATTGGCTGGACTTTGGCCGATCTGCCAGAAGAACAATCGCTTCGCGGTTACGGGATCCAGCGCCGTGTAGGCGGTGGCCGGCGGGTTCGCTTGGCGCCGGATGATCCAGACTGCAGGGCGGCGCACGAAGTACCTCACCAAGGGACCAACGCCCAACTTCTTGCTCGGGTAGTAGCCGAAGTCGTTGTCGGTGAAGGCCCCATAAACGACCTGAACGGGCGCGCCCGGGTCTTGGCTCGCGACGGCGGCCAACAGCCGCTGGTAGCTGGCGGTCGACGCTGGTGGTGGTCCGGCTGGATCGAGCCTGATGTGGGTACCGGAGACCACGATCGGCGTCGTAATACCCACGACCTGTGGCGAAGGTGTGGGGCTGCTCGGGGACGCAGCTGGCACCAGGGTGGCGTTGCCGGCATTCGTGCTGCCCCCCGTTCCCGCCCAGATCGCCAGCGCCGCGATCACGGCGGTGGTGGTGCCAGCAGCGGCCCAGCGGGCACGAGTCCGCCGCCGATGGCGAACCGTCAGGGCATCAAAGTCGGCCGCACTCGCCGGTGTGGATCCGGCCTGGTGCAACGCATCGCGCAGCCGGGTCTCAACGGACGTCATCGGATACCTCCTCATCGAACAGGTACCGGAGTGGGGACTGACGCAAGTTCGCGAGCGCCTTGGATGTCTGGCTCTTCACGGTGCCCACCGCGCAGTCCAGAACAACCGCGGTGTCGGCTTCGGACAGGTCATCGAAAAACCGCAGTACGACGACAGCACGCTGCCGCGGGGGCAATGCGGCCAATGCGACGGCGACGCTGTCGCGCATATCCACGTCGGCGTAGGGGTCTCCCGGTGCCAATCGCTCCGGCATCGTGCTGACGGAGTCTTCGCGATGCCAGCGTCGACGTCGCCAGGTCAGAAAGATCGAGAGCATCACTCGCCGGACGTACGCCTCGGCAGCATGGCGTTCGATGCGGTCCCACCGGCGCCACACCTTCAACAGCGTCGCCTGCACCAGGTCCTGAGCACCCGCCTCGTCGCCGGTAAGAAGCCGCCCGGTACGCAGCAAAGCCGGTGACCGCGTCACGACGAACTCGCGGAACCCGTCCGGTTCGACCACAATCACCTCCGCCCGCCTATCTATAGACGACCTGGCCCCTCCACGGGGTTGCCTCAAAATCAGGTGTCTGCTGTTCGGTCGCCTCATCGGATGCCTGGCCTGGCGAATTCCAGCACCCGTGTCCCCTTGCAGCCGGCGTTGTCGGACAAAATGCGGTCGGCCTGTGAGGATTGGGGCTGTGCGCCGCGCCGTAGTTCCTCTGCTGGCGTTGACCGTGGGTTTCGTACTCGCCGACTCGGCCGTGGTCACCCTGGCGTTGCCGGACATCCTGCAGCACTTGGGCGGCACCGTTGCCCAGGTCGCGTGGGTACTGATCGCGTTCAACCTCGTCCTGATGCTCACCGTGGTGCCGGCGGCATGGCTCAGCTCCCGCCGCAAACCGGCGCCGTTCTGCGCAGCCGGGATAGCGGTCTTCGCTGGGGCGTCGGCGGCATGTGCGCTGGCCGGTTCCATGGCGGTACTGATCACTGCCCGTTGCATCCAGGGCCTCGGTGGTGCTTTTGCGCTTGTCGGCTGCCTGGAGCTGCTGGTCGCGGCGACCGACGAGCAGCGTGGCGTGGCGCGTTGGATTGTGGCCGGGGTGGTCGGAACGGCTGTCGGGCCCGCCGTCGGAGGCCTGCTCACCGACGCCTTCTCCTGGCAGTCAATCTTCATCGTGCAGGTCCCGGTCGCCATCCTGGCGGTTCCGGCGGCGCTCGCCGTCCGGGCCAGTCCTGCCCATTCAGCCGGGCGGGACCGGCCCGCGATCGCGCCGAACGTGGCCCTCGCCCTGCTTTCGGCCGCCTTGACAGCCGCCCTTTTCCTCCTCGTCCTGTTGCTGGTTGACGGTTGGCGCCACTCCCCCGCGGTGGCCGCGCTCACCGTCTCCGTGGTGCCGGTCGCCGCCTTCGCTGCCAGGCCTCTGACCCGCCCGCTGCACCCCTCGCCCGCTGTGGAAGCCGCGACGGGGTGCTTCCTCGTCGGCGGGGGTCTGGTCGGTCTGGCCCTCGTACCTTCGTCAGATCTCGCCTGGACCGTCGCGCCTCAGGTACTGGTCGGGCTTGGCCTCGGGCTGGCGGTAGACCGGCTCACCCTCGACGCCATGCACGGACGGGCACCTCGCGCCCTTCACGGCGGATGGACGATCTCCGCCCGGCATGCGGGAGTGGTGATCGGGCTGGCGATCCTCACTCCGGTGTTCACCGCCGACTTGCGAGCCGCCCAAACCCCGGCACAGGAAGCCATCACGGCGCTTGTGCTCGACGCCCCGGTCCAGGCACAGGACAAGATCGCACTCGCTCAAGGCCTGAGCGACCAGCTGACCCAGCAACGCGGTCGGGTGCCAGACCTGCACCCGGCGTTCGCCCGGCTTGACCTTCCCGCTGCCGAGCGTCCTGCCGCCAAGACGCTCGAACGAAATCTCGATGACCAGCTGGAGCGTGCCGCGACCCGCGCCTTCCGCAACTCCTTTCTCATCGGGGCCGGGCTCGCCCTGGCCGCCTTGGCGTCACTTCTGCTCTTGCGTCGACGAGTGACTCGATGAGCCGCGGATTTCGCTTGCAGGCCATGGCCCTTCCCGCGGTGGCCGCCGTGCTGGTGAGCGCCGTCCTAGGAATTCAGCTCGCCAACGGCGGCGGCAAATCTGCTCCCTCCCCGACGGCAAATCCGTGCGCCGTCCGGACGGTCAATTCGGTCTCGACGGGCATCGAGGCTCTCGCCGAACGGCTGGTCATCCTCGGCCTCGATGGCGCGGCCTGTCAGCTGCACGTCTCTCGCGAAGCGCTCACGCTGCAGCTCGCCGAGCAGGGAACAGCCACCGACGCGCAGATCAACGCCCTGCGCGCAGGACTGCTCAGGGCTGTGGACCTCATGAAGGCCAACGGGACCCTGCCGCCGGCGTCCGACCTCGTCAACGAAGCGTTGGATGAATCGAACCTCAACGGGTTCATCAAGGCCGCCATCCGCCTGCTCCCCGACTCGGTGATCAACGGGGCCCTCAAGACCGACGACGTCCTGCGGCGCGCCATCAACGACCTCGACTTGCGCGCCCTGCTCGCCAACCTGAAAAACCCCGACGACCTCACCCACCAGATCAAAGCCGCGGTCACCAAGGCTGTCGAAGACTCCCTCATCGCCCGGCTACGCAGTCTGCTGTGAGCAAGTCACACCCGGACGGCAGCTGCTGGCGCCGGATTCGATCTTGCTACGTGCGAGATCTGGGGAAGGTTCGCGGAAGGCGCCCGTCCTAGCTTGCGGTTCGCGCCGATGGACGGCGCAGCGATCCGGCTACATCGGCGCCGGTATTCCTCTCGAGGAGGCTCCTCATGTTCGTCACACCCCTGCGCCCAGCCGACGCCACGGCATTGGCGGCCTTCGGACAGTCCCACAGCCCCTCCGCCCGAACGGCTACGGCTGAAACACCGGTTCCGGCACAAGAATCCGTCATACGCCGACGCCGCTCCTGCCAGGTGGCCGGACCTGGGTCGGGTCGCCAAGCTAGCTTCAAGGCGTACATCAAAGCATCGTTTTAGCTAGCGAGAATCGGGGCGATTTCCAGCACTCGATCCTCGGCAAGAGCTGCACGGGCGCTCGCGGGACGGTCGGGAAAGGCGGAGTAAGAGGCCCAGAGCTTGCCGTCGGCTGCCACGAACGTATCGAAGCCTCCCGGCGAGACCGCACCAGGGTGACTGGTCAGGAGAGGTCGTGCGGAGCTAGCGCTCCGGCATGGGCCGGAGATGGTTGCGCACCACGCGACTCCGGTGTCGTAACTGTCGGATCCCCAACCATCGCCGGAGAAGAACAGCCACCAGCCACCAGCAGAGTCGGCCAGCATGGCTGGACCTTCGATGATTCCCTTCTCCCACTTCTGGTCGGCTTCGAGCAAACGCCGCGGTGTGCCGGCCAGCGACAACCCACTCGGGTTCAGACGTTGCTCCCAAATACTCACCGGCGCTTTGATCGCGTTTCCGTCGTTTTTCCACAGGAGACTTGACGCGCCGCTTTCATCGGTGACGACGCCCGGATCGATATCACCGCCGAGGTCGGATTGACACACCAGTGGCTTCGCTGACGTGTCCGAGAACGGGCCGAGCGGACTCGTGGAGACGGCCCGTCCAATGCATTCCCGTTCGGACGCCGAATCTTTGGTGCTGTAATAGAGCACCCAGAGACGGCCGACCCTGTGCACAGTCGGCCCCCAGGTGTCCCTCTTCGAGCTGGTTGCCCACGTAGGAAGGACCGGCAGGGAATCGGGCACCCGCCGCCAGTGGACCAGGTCGGAAGAAACCGCGGTCGGAACGTTCGAACGCCAGTCGGTGGTCCAGTACAAGACATAGCTGGGCTTGGACGATCCACCGGATCCCGTCACATTGAGGATGAAAGGGTCCCCGACGTCGTCACGCTCGACCGCTCGAGGCTGCCCGACTATGGGCATAGTCAACTCGCTGCTGGGCTTAGGCCGCTGAGGTTCAGCAGCAGCACCGGCAGCCGGTTGACCACACGCGGCCAGACCCAAGACCAAAGCCGAAGCCGCCCCCGCTAACGGCAATGTCCGGCAACGACCCCGGAAGGCGCTGCGGCAACGATTCCACGCCATGGCTCCACACCGATCAAGACGTGGCATCTTGGCAGCGTCTCATGTGTCCCTTTGTGGCGCATCCAGCTAGGCAGTGTGCCGTCTCCCTACGCCGGCGGTCCGTACCTGATGCTTACATTCACCGAACGGGCGTGTGACCCCCGCCGCTGACCGTCGTGCATGTAAGCGATCACGAGCGGAGGCAGGTTCAGCATGATGACTCCATGGGCGATTGCCGGCCGACGGTCGGCGCTGGCAACAGGCCTGACCGCGATGGCGTTAGCGGGCTGCGCAGCCGGCACCCCAACGCCGGGTAACGCTCCAACGCATCCGACGGGTTCGGGCGCGGCATCGGACGCCGCTGCGGTGTCCACGACCGGGTTCCCCTCAGGAGCTGGGCAACCAGGCATCTTCACCGACCGCTGCGGCTACAGCCACCAAGCAGCCGATGACCCGATCCTGGCACCCGGCCAGCCTGGAACCGCCATGCACCACAACTTCTTCGGCAACACCACCACATCAGCCTCGTCCACGGCCGCCTCCCTCGTCGGCGGCCCCACCACCTGCAGCACGTCGGCCGACTCCTCTGCCTACTGGACGCCGGTGCTCTACCAGAACGGCAAGGCGCTCACTCCGGGCACGGCCTTGATCTACTGGCGCCGCCCAACGGGTGACAGTGACCCGGTCCAGACGGTCCCTATCGGTCTTCAAATGATCGCCGGGAACGAGACAGCCACCGCGCCCCAGTCCACCACGGTGACGGCCTGGACCTGCACCAAGCAGCCCGGCCTACGAACGGCGACAGCAACCCCTCACGATTGCCCCGCAGGCAGTGACCTTCGACTCACGGTCACCTTCCCATCCTGCTGGGACGGACACACCCTCACCGGCGCCGGACAACAGAACGTCGTGTACCGCGACCCATCCGGTTGCCCGACCTCGCATCCCGTGCAGATCCCGCAAATCGTTTTCCATGTCAGTTACCCAACCTCAAGCGCCTCCGGCCTAACCCTGTCGATGACGCCCACGATGCAAGGTTCCACCGACACCGAACACGTCGACTTCATCAACGGCTGGAACCAAAACACCCTCACCGGCGACGTCGCCGCCTGCACCGCCACCTCCACCCGCTGCGGCCCGGTCACCGGACCCGCAGCCACCCCGCATGGCCCGCCCGCGATGCGCCTCCGCCAAGCTCACCGCCACCATCGCGTCAAGGCGAATTAGGCCTACCTCTCAGGCATTAGGGCGCAAGAGCTGCCCCCTGCTATCTCAATTATGCAAACGTAGGTAAGCTTCCCCGCCAATTTCTGCAAGTCGAGCATCTCTCTCGACGGTAAGTCTTTCAAGCTCAGCCTCGTAGTCCAGATACGCGCCCTCGAGCTTTGCGTCATAAGGAAGCAGCAGCCGCGCAGCAAAGAGTCCGGCATTAAAGGCACCGGCTTCTCCTTGAAAGGTTGCTAGCGGCTTACCTTCGGGCATACCAATCATGGAACCCAGCGCCCGGTTCAGCGTATCGGGGCTCGTCGTTATTGCCACGCCCAGTACGGGCAACAGAGTCTCCGACGCGACCATGCCTGGCAGGTGGGCTGATCCACCGGCACCGGCGACGATAACTTTGAGCCCACGATCCCTGGCACTGGCGCCGTACTCCGCCATTCGACGCGGCGTCCGGTGAGCCGAAACGACCCTTTCTTCATAGTCGTTGTTTGCCTCTAACCCCAGCGTCGTGAGCGCCCGACCCACGTGCCGCATCACCTTGAGATCGCTGTCCGAGCCCATGATAATACCGACCCGGAGTCTGTCGCTCATATCTTCAATGCTCCTCTTGCTTGTTTTGCCAAGGGCAAAGCTTCCCCTATTGATCGCCCCAGTACGGTTATATGGCCAATTTTACGAGCGGGCCTCGATGATTTGCCGTAAAAGTGTGGATGTGCATCGGGTATCGCCAGCAGACTACTCAGGCCCTCACGGCTGAGCGGCTCCTCGCGGCTTCCGAGAATATTTATCATCACCGCCGCGGGTGCCCGCACGGCCGTGGAGCCCAGCGGCATGCCGGTGATAGCCCGAATGTGCTGTTCAAATTGCGATGTCCGGTTCGCTTCGATCGTGTGGTGGCCAGAATTGTGAACCCGCGGCGCGATTTCATTGATGGCCACCGAGTTGCCGATGGCAAACATTTCTATCGCAAACACACCCGCACCGCCTAGCAGCTTGAGGGTCTCATGAGCAACATCGTTAGCATCACGGGCCAGTCTGGGATCGATATCCGCCGGCGCCATGGCAATGTGGCAAATATTGTCCTTCTGCTGCGTCTCTATGATCGGATAGGTAACGACGTTGCCCGCCAGATCACGGGCAGCCACGACCGAAAGTTCCTTCTCGAAGGTCACCATCTCTTCGGCATAGAGATTGCCCCAATCCGCACCCAGGCTCGCCTCCATGGCTTCGAGATCCCCCGAATATCGATGATTACCCCTACCGTCAAAGCCGCCGCGGCGCGCTTTGACAATCAGTGGGCTGCCGAGGTCTTTCATCAGCTCAACCATCGCGCGGCTGCGATCTGATCTGGCGGTCAGGTCGGCGGGCAGGGCGGCGTAGCCGTGAACCGGTAGACCGGCCTTTCGCAGGAGCTCCTTTTGGGTGAATTTATCTTGCAGAGTCCCCAGGGTGGCCGGAGATGGTTGGATATTATGGCCCGCCATCTCGAGGTCGGATAAGGTTTCGGCGTCGATGTGTTCAATTTCCCAGGTCACGACATCTGTCTGCTCTGCTAAGCGAGTTATTGCCTCGGAGTCCCGCACTGTCCCTATTATTTGCCTTGCCCCGATTTGAGCAGCCGGACAATTGGGCGCACTTTCAACCACCGTGACCTGATATCCAAGCGGCTGAGCCGCTTGTGTCAGCATTCGGCCGAGTTGGCCGCCCCCGATAATCCCGATGTGCTCGATCATGGTGGCAATTCTACCGTTTGGCGGAGCAGACACCTGAACACACTTATTTCGAGAAAGGCGAAAGTGATCGCGCCAGGACGCCTCATCGTTGGTCGGTCGTATGTCACCGAACGGCCACCGGCGACCGCAAGCAAGTACAGGACACCGCCGAAACCTTTCTCGCCAGTCTCCAGCGCCAGCCACCCGATCCGGTCGTCGCACCAGGCCCGCATGGTCTTGACGTCAGTTGGCCCAAGCTCACGGCTCGGTGCTTTTTCAGCCCCTCACTGTGCAGTGGTCGTTTCGTGGCCGGACACCAGTTCGGCCAGCGCACCCACGTGCTTGTCGAGGGCGGCCCGCCCGAGTGGAGTTAGTCGCAACCACGTTCGGGGTCGACGACCGACCTTGCCCTTGCGCAGCTCGACGTAGCCCGTTTCCTCCAGCACCCGTGCGTTCTTGGACAACGCTGAATCGGTGAGCTCCGTGACATCGCGGACCGCAGAGAACTCGGCCCAATCGGCTCCCGCCAGCGCCGCGCATATCGACAACCTGGGGATGGGGTGGATCGTCGCATCGAGGAGCCAGCTAGCCATGATTCAGCGCGCTCGACCGGTCCGCAGATCGTGACATGTGGCAGCGACGGCTGCCATACGAGACGCAGCTACGAGCGTCGCCGCCGATACCGCGACCGCCACTCCCACCGGAACCGACGCATTTTCGAAGAACGTCAAAATTCCCGTCGTTTTCGGCGTCGCGTTCGGACTCAGAAACACCAGGAGTAGCCCCGCCGCATACAGGCCCGCGTACCACCCGGGCACGCGTACCCGGTCGGCCATGGCGCCCCGCTTCACGGCGACCAGGTTCAACGCCCGTAGCGCCTCATCCGGATCTGACATCGCCTTACTTTCCCATCGGCACCAGGTTTCCGTTTGGAAAGTAGATGAGTCCCGGCGAGGCTGTCAAGGTGCCCTAGGACGCCTTGACCTTGACGACGTTCCGCGCGTCGCAGTTGTACGGACCTTGGGTTGGCTTGGTGACGCTCTTGTCATAGACGAAGCCGTCCGGTGTCAGGCGCACCAGAAGGACACACTTGTTCTGGTGCTGCTGGCCCGGAACGGTCGACACGGGCGAGAAGAGCCCACCTGCGGTCCAGTCGGTGTAGCTGCCGGCTTTGTTGAGCACGCACTGCTGCGTCAATGTTGACCCACATTCAGTGGCGGCCTTCGCCCACAATGTCCAGGCGCTGATACCCAGCGCAGTGAAGTCGGTGTATTTCGGATGGCTCACGGCGGCCGAGAGCATGCCCTTGATCTGTCGTAGGACTGAGTACTTGCTAGCCAGCTCGAACGGCAGATGCGCCAGCCCGACGTAGGTCGGAGGAAAGGGCGTCGTTCTGGCCGCCGCGACCGAGTTCGCGTTATAGATGATGGCGCTGAACAGGACGAAATCCGGCTTGTAGCCAACGTTGTTCGCCGCGACGATCTCGGGTGTCGGGTCCTGGGAGACGAATTCGGCGTAGCCCTTCGCGCCCAGCAGCTTGAGCTGCTCCATATAAGGCCGGAAGTTGTCGACGATGGGCGGCTTCTCCTGCACGACGCTCACCTTGTAACCAAGCGACTCGTAGGCCTGCTTCGCTCTGACCCCCTCGGTGGGCGCGAACGTCGAATCGCCGAGACCGACTCCGGACTTGGCCGCTGGATAGGCGTCGGCCAGGAGACGTAGCGGGCCGATCGCGTACTCGTCCTGAATATTGGGCGCCGCCGTCACCTGCAAACCAGCAGCGGCGGCCGGCGCCTGGTCGGTGTAGGCCGGGATCTGGCCGAGTTTGCACGCCAGCCGGGGTTTCACCCCTGCAGCGTCGAGCCCATTACCGTTGCCGACCAGCATGAATTCGGTCTGGCAGGCGTTGATCATCTGCTGAGCGACGTTGAACAGTTTCGCGTCGTACTTCTCCAGGACAATCTTTCGCCCGTTGATGCCACCGGCCGCGTTACACCACTTCGTGAACGCGTCGGCGACATCGAAAAACTCCTGGCCGAGGCCTGGCGCTGCGGCCGCACCCGGGTCCGCGGTGGTGCCTATGCGGATCTGCGCGTCGGTCAGTCCGCGGGCAGTGGGGCCGGTCGGATGTCCCGGCTCGCAGATCCGCCCGAGACTGCCGAATACGCCGGCGTTGGAACCTTGGCCTGCCGCCGCCGGCCCGGCGGAGGGAGACGCTTGCCCCGTCGCGGCTGTCGAGGATCGCCCGCAGCCGACGGCAGCCAGCGCCAGAGCCGTACCGGCGGCGGCGATCTTGAGAGAGCGTCCTGTGGACAGAACCACTGTCAACAACTCCAAACGAACAAGGCCAGCAGCAACAGCCGGCACTGAGGCCTAAGTGAAGAGCGCGGCCATCTGAGCGCTGTCGAAATATTCGCGCCAGGCCGAAATCAGGTTTCCACGGAATTCCATAACCGCCATGATCGGAAGGCTCACCGATGTCCCGTCGGGCAGCGGCATCACATCCCGCCTTTCCATCAACACAACATCGCCTTCCACGAGAATGTGATCAAACTCGAAGTCGATGCCTTTCATCGCCGTCAACCATTCGTGAACCTGACGGTGAATGGCCGCTCGGCCGACGATGCGTTCCATCGGAATGTTGTGGTAAACGGCGTCGTCGGTGAACCATGCCGTGACGTCATCAGGATTGAGCGATCGCCACGCCCCAAAGAATGCGGTTACCTGCTCCCTGCGGTCCATCAGCGCGCGAGTGCCGGAGCGGCGGTGCCGTGCCGAAGCAGCACCCCGGGGGTGCGTCCCGTCGGCTCGCTGTCGATGAAGGTGATCTCACCGTTGACCAGGGTCCAGCGATAGCCCGCAGCCTTGCGGGCCAGCCGCCACTCACCGGCTGGATAGTCAAAAGCCCGATATCGCGGGAGGAGTTCGAGGTTGTCAAAATCGTAAATGACGATGTCGGCGGGCATCCCCTCCTGGAGAAAGCCGCGGTCTCGAAAGCCTGCGGCCATGGCCGGCAGGGTGCTGAGATGCCAGTGCGCCTCTTCGAGGTCCATCATCCGCCGCCGCCGGACCAGGTCGACCAGAAAGTCGGTGGGATACGTCCCGGTGGTGATGAACTTGGTATGCGCCCCTCCGTCCGAAATCCCCGGAATGCAGTAAGGGTCCGTCGCCACCATCCGCATTGCCTCTTGATAGCCGGGCGACTCCCGAAGTTCTTCAGATACGGACTCGGTCCCGAAGCCGCATCTCATCTCGTCCGCGACAACGAGGTCAAGAAAGGCGTCGACCGGATGCTTTCCTTCACGCTCGGCAATCTCTCCGATCGTTCGGCCCTCGTAGTCCTGCTCTTTCAAGTCGAACCGGTGCACCCAGTTGACCCGGATGTTCGGAAAACCTTCAGGACCCACCATGGCCATGTTCAGGCCGGCGTCGTACTCGTCCTTGATGGCCTTCCGTCGCACTGGATCGGCTAGTTTCACCATTCGCTCGGCCGGCGTCCCGATCGTCGGCTCCCGCCAGGCCGGGCTGAAATCGAAGAGATTCCAGTCTTCCATGGTGAATTGGAACTCGGTCTCGATCGTCGTCGCCTGACCAAAGATGCGATTGCCACGCGCGTTCGCCGCGTGGATCCAGTCCAGCATCGCCCGCCAGTGACCTAGCGGCACCCCGTGCTGGTCCGTCGTCACCGACACCGTATTGAAAAGGAAAGGTCGACCGCTGACCTCTGCGGCGCGTTCCCACATGGAAAGGTCACCGAAGCCGATCCCCTGAATGAATCCGCGGCCGATCTTTCGCAGCGTGGCGGCAAAGGCCAGCAGGTCTTCCTCGGCCATCGTGTCGGTGACCATCGGCGTTCCGTCGAAGTCGCGCTGATGGCTCTCCTTGCCGAGGATCTGGGTGGAGAAGCCGCACGCCCCAGCCTCCATGGCCACTTCCAGAAGTTGACACATGGCGGCCAATTCATCCGCGGTCGGGCGCCGCGACTTGGCCTCCTCGGTCCCCATCACATACGTGAACATGGGAGCGAGCGGTGCGTATGAGAGGACGTTGACGCCCTTGGGTGTCGCCTCCACGCTGTCGAGAAATTCGGGGAAGGTCTCCCAATCCCACGGCATGCCCTCCTGCATGCACGGCAAGGGCACCGCCTCATTGCGTGTCATCGCCAGCATGGTGCGTTCGCGGTCCGCGGGCTTGCAGGGAGCGAAGCCGAATCCGCAGTTGCCGATTGCCACCGACGTGACGCCATGCCAGCCGGAGATGGAGCAATACGGATCCCAGAAGAGCTGCGAGTCGTAGTGCGTGTGCAGGTCGACGAAACCCGGCGCAACGATCAGCCCGGCGGCATCCAACACCTGGTCTGCGTCGCGTTCGTCGAGGCCGCCGATCGCGGCGATGCGGGTGGCGACGATGCCGATGTCGCCCACGAAACGGCCATTGCGCAAACCGTCGACGACCGTGCCGCCTTTGATGATCGTGTCGAACCTTGCCACTGACGAGCCTCCCGCACCGGCCCATCGTTGTTGGTGGGCGCGCAATGGAGACTTGACTGTTTGCATATGACACGTCAAGAGTTGAGATATGCAAACACTTCTGCGCCACGTTCCGGCATGACGGTCCGCCCGTCGCCGCAGGCAGACCGGGTCGTCGAGGTGCTGTCGACGATTGCCGTTGCAGGGCCGCTGTCCCTGTCAGAGATTGCGCGACGCACCAACGTCAACAAATCCAGCATGTACTCGATGCTGCTGGCACTGACCAAATCCGGGTGGCTGCTCCGGCACCCCGACCTGAAGACGTTCCACCTCGGCCCGGAGCTCGCGGCCCTGGGAAGGATCGCCGGCGACCAGCTTCCGGTCCTGGAACTGGCCCGTCCCGTGATGCTCGACCTGGTCGACAGACTCGGCGTCTCCTGCCGCGCCTACCGCCGCTTTGGGACCGTCAGCGTTCTGGTGGACGCAGTAGTTCGGGACGGCAACGTCTCGCTGGTACGCGGGCAGCAGTTTCCCATTCACCCGCCGTTCGGTGTCATCTTCGTCGCATGGGACCCGGCGCCGGACATCGAAAGCTGGTTGAACAGCGGTGACGAGCAACTCACCGGAGCTTCGCTCGAAGCGCTGCGCCACCTGCTGTCGACCGTGCAGACCCGCGGCTACCTTTTACGTGCCTCCCGCGAGGACTCCCCCGGCTCCAATGAGCTGCTCCAGCAAGTCAATCGCTCGCTGGAGGTGTCTGCTGCGCGCCGCTGGGAACTGCTGGAGCTCCTTGCCCTGGTCCAGGCCGCACGAATCAAGGAGGCGGTCAGCACGGCACTCGAACCCGACGTCACGTATCGGGTCAGCGGGATTGATGTCGCGGTCCGGGACTCCTCGGGACGCGCCGTGCTCGCCCTGCAATTCGGTCCGTTCCCGACGCCGTTGCTCGCCGAGACCGTCGAGCTACACGCCGAAACGATTCGACAAGCTGTGGCACCCATCAGTGCATCACTCGGTCTGCCCGACGCTGCTGCCTGAACACGGTCCGCGGAACGGTCGCGGATTTGAAGGTTTGGTTCAGCGGACACCCAGGGCTGCTGCCGCCCGGTTAGCGGCAGCGGGGCCGGCGAGCAGTCGCAGCAGGATCAACCCATCGATGACAACGAGAGCGGCCTCCGCCTCGGCCCGGCGGTAGTCCAATGAGCCCTCAATGAAATCGACCAGCCAGACGATCCAGGACTCGGTGAGGGCGACTGTCAGTGACTGAAAGGGCTCCCGCCCGGCGACAGCAAGGCCGTTCGCCTCAAAAAACAGCCTAAAAACCGGATCGATTTCGGGTTGAGCGAGGACGGGCCAAGCCGCCCGTGCCAGCTGGATGTGATCAGCGGCCGGTGTCTTGAAAGCCTCGGCGAGCACTTGCTGGAGCTGTGCTCCCATGGTGAGAATGACGGCCGTGACGAGATCACCTTTCGTGGGGAAGTAGTACACAACCGTCCGGTCGCTGATGCCCAGGCGGCGAGCGAGCCGGCCGAAGGTGAGCTGGCTCAGCCCCTCGTCGACCGCTGCTTGCAGCGCCCCATCCAGGATCTGCTCGCGAGTGTGCTTGTGACCCATCCCCAGTAACTGTAGCGATCACTGCAATCGGTCGGTAAAGTTGTAGTGACTACTACAAAACGAGGAGGAGCTCATGCAGGTTGACGCGGTAGGCACGATGTCGGCACTTCGGTCGCTCGCGGGCGCCGGGTCCTGGGCCAGTCCAGCACTCTCGTGGCGAACGTTCGGGCTCGGGCCGATCCAGGGAAGTCAGAGTTCGGCCACAGCGGCCAGTTCGGCCTTAGCCACGCGGCTCTTCGGAGTTCGAGACCTTGCGCTTGGTTTGGCGGTGCGTCACCCGGACCCGTCGCTACGCCGGGCGGCGCTGCAGATAGGCGTTGCCGCCGATTCCGCCGACGTCATCGCCAGCTTGCTCGCGGTGCGTGCGGGGGCACCGAAAGCGACTCTGGTGGGCGTCAGCCTTGGAGCAGCGACCTTCATCGCCCTGGGCATCGCCGGCCTCACACATCAGTCCCAGCAGGAAGACCGACGCGAGTAGCACCGTCACGTTACGAATGCTGAAGCGATCACCAAGACAGAGCCGAAGCAGAGGTTCACTCTCGTCGCGGGGGCGGCCGAACCGCTGGCGAGTTAGACCGCAGTTGCGCGTTCTCGGTTTCCAGGTGTAGGACCATGGCGATTCCGGCGAGGTTCAGTCCGGCGTCCAGGAGGTCGCCTATGCGGCGCAGCCGGTCCAGATCGTTGGCGCTGTAGCGACGGGTGCCGCCGTCGGTGCGTTCGGGTTCGAGTAGTCCGCGGGCCTCATAGAGGCGCAGGTTCTGCACCCCCATACCGACCATCTCGGCCGCGACCGAGATGCCATAGACACCCCGGGCACCGTCCGGAGCCGGCGACCCAGCAGGCAGCCGCACGTCCGACCTCCCAGCAAAATTCTCTGTTTGATCCCTTGCATCGCCATGCGGCGGGTGCTACATCAAATGTATAGCGCACACCGCAGATCGACAGAAGGTCTGTGGCCCACAAAGCATCCGTCAACAGATTGGTGGAGGTGGAAACGATGCTGATGCGCACCGACCCGTTCCGCGAACTCGACCGACTCTCCCAACAGGTACTCGGCACCAACGGCACACTCGCCCGCCCCTCGGTGATGCCGATGGACGCCTGGCGCGAGGGTGACACCTTCCACGTCGAATTCGACCTACCCGGCGTCAACCCTGACTCGATCGACCTCGACGTCGAACGCAACGTCGTCACCGTCAAAGCCGAACGACCCACCCGCGCCAACGACGCCGAACTGATCGCGGCCGAACGTCCCCGCGGCCTGTTCAGCCGCCAACTCGTCCTGGGCGACAACCTCGACACCGAGCACATCGCCGCCAGCTACGACACCGGCGTACTCACGCTGCGCATCCCGGTCGCCGAGAAAGCCAAACCCCGCAAGATCTCCATCACCAGCAATACCGATTCCCGGCAAGTGATCAACGCCTGAGTCTGAGGGTGGCAGTGATGACCCAGATCTTTCACTCCGACGGCATCGGTAACCGCAGCGTCCACCGGCAGTTTCTCGACCTGGTCCTCGCGGATGACCAATTGGTCCAAGCCGAGTTCGAGGCCATCGTCGCGCACGAATGGGACTGCGCGCCACCGGCCGAATCGGTGGGCAGCCCCGTTGGCGAAAGGTTCCCCGTCGGCCCCTCGTGTCGCCGTCTCGTAAGCAGCGCCCCCCGACCGCCGGGTCCACTGCCTGGCCCGGGCAAGGGCGAGTGGAGTCGGCAACGCTCACCCCCACGCGCCACTCAAAGCCAGAAACGAAGAGCTCCGAGGAGGTGATCGAGTCAGGGAAGGGAGGACTTTTCAAGCGCGTGGCGGTGGCCCGGTCGAGTCGTGACCGGGCCACCGCCACGTCCGTGCCACGCCGACCTGTCAGCCGGCCAACGAACCTCTGAGCACGCTGCGTTCGTGGGTGTTGTTGCCGTCGTAACGCTGAGCCGAGACGTCCACGACGTGGTAGGCGTTCAGGTCGATTCCGCTGGGGACAGTGAAGCTGCCCCTTGCGCCGTTGCCGAGCGTGCCGACGGCGACCATCTGGTTGATGGACGGGTTGTACAGCCATACCTCGTAGTAGCCGGCCGGCGCTGGCATGTTCTTCGTGTTGACCTGGAGCGTGTCGCCATTCGGCGAGTTGTGCACGACTGCACGGCCAACGACAGCTGCCGGAGTTCCCGGCTGGGAGGTCAGTACCGCTACCGACGCGCGGGTCGCCGGAGTGGCATTGATGCTGCGCCCGAGTGCCCATCCAACGGTGCCGGCGGCAAGCAGAACGACCGCGGCAGCAGCAGCAAGCAGGGGGCGCACCCATCGCCGGGACTGGCGTTCACGGGACCTGCTCGGCGGTGCCGCGACGCCCTTCTTGGCGCCGAATTCCCCGGCTACGACTCGCGATTGCGGCCCAGGGCGTGCCTGTCGAGACGTGGAGGCAGCGTTCCGGGAAGCGTCTTCACCGATCGCCGCCAGGACGCCCTCCCAGACTCGCGGCGGTGGCGGCGCCAAAGGCACACTCCCCCGGTCCGCCGCGCGCGCGACAGCAATGAGCTGGCGCAATGCCGCTACTTGCTCCCGGCACTGCGGACAGTTCTCGACGTGTGCACCAGTCACAGCATCGACGGGTTCGCCGAACGCGAGAGTGGCGAGCTCCTCTTGCGCGAGAACGTGCGGATCCTGCGGTGGCGACGGGTTAGCCGGAGTGGACACCATCCACCTCCCATCGACGGCGTAGCAACGCCAGACCCCGGCGGATCTGGCTCTTCACGGTGCCCAACGGCAAGCCGGTGACGACAGCGATCTGCTGGTGGGTCAGATCCTCATAGAAGGCAAGCTCGAGTATCCGGCGCTGCTGCTCAGGCAAACGAGCGAGACCATCGGCCACCACAAGAGTGTCGATGACGCGGTCCGGCAGGCTGAAGACGTCGGGGGTTTGCGCGCCATACGCGAGCGGACGCGCAGCCTCCTTGGCACGCCGCTCCCGGTCGAGTGCACGCAACTTGTCGATGACGCGGCGCCGGGTGATGCCCACGAGCCAACCGGCCAGAGTGCCGCGCGCCGGATCGAAGGTGGAACGGCCCTGCCACGCCGAAACAAAGACAGCTTGCGTGACCTCCTCGG
Source organism: uncultured Actinomycetota bacterium (assembly GCA_963839015.1). Lineage (GTDB taxonomy): Bacteria > Actinomycetota > Actinomycetes > Frankiales > Frankiaceae > DATAZK01. Next base: position 1,432,135 of record CAWITL010000010.1, read on the forward strand.
CGTCCTCACCCACTTGCAAACAGGATCTCGCGATCTGATGGACCAGCGCGCTGTGGCGGTCGAAAACCGCACGCAGCGTCCAGTCGTCACCGCTGGCGAAGGCTTCGGCCAGCGCCCGCTCCGCTTCATCCTGGCCAAGGGTCGGCGCGTCCATTTCGTAGGCGCCGGTCATGACACGACCATCCTCATCGAGGCCTCTGCGCGCGCACGGACAACACCACCCTCCTCATACGACTACGAACGCTCGGCCAATAACGGATGCAGTGATGCTCGACTCAACTTCCAGGCCGCATTGCGCATCCAGACCGTCATGCCCCGCCGTAACAGGAGCGAGCGCCCGACCACGTGGCGCACGAGAGGAGATGGCATGACGCGATTTCGACGGACTCATCTGCAACCACGGACGAGGCGGCTGACACGAGCCGTCACTGGTGCCCTGGCGGGTGCAGCCTTGACGCTGACCGCACTGGTAGCAGCGCCGGCGGCGGGTGCCGCGAAGGCGCCCACGGTGACCAGGCCGATCGGCTTCACTGCCGTGACGACGGCCCCCGGTATCGCCGGCACCCTCATCAAAGCGGGAGTCCTGCCGCTGCCGGTGGTGCCGCAGACCAAGGTCAGCCTGTCGCTCGCCCATGGTTTGGCGGTCAACTACTTCTTCCCCATCACCAGTAGCACTGCCAACCTCGCCAAGGGAAAGGGCGACATCCTGCACACGGGCGGCATCAACTTCGTCTCCCGCAAAGCCAAGCTTGAGATAGGCAAATTCGACATCGATCTGGCCGCTGGGAAGATCTTCGCCACCCAGGTGAACTACGCTCCGGCCCGCATTCCGGTGCTCGACCTGGACCTCAGCGGGCTGAAGGTAGGCAAGTTCCTGCACAACAGCACGGCCCTATCGGGGATCAAGGTCAAACTCGATCCGGTCGCGGCGGGGGCCCTGAACAAGACGTTCGGGCTGGGCTTACCGACCAATGGCAGTCTCCTGTTCGGCACGGCCATCGTCGTGCTCGGTTAGCCGCAGACGCGTAAATCCCTCGTCGCCTTCCCGTTGCAGATCGAACGGGAAGGCGACGAAGGACACGCCGGGCATCGCTCGTGGCGCAGATCCATTACAGTGTAAGCCTAAGGGTGACATCCGTCGCCGACGGGCACGCGAGTACGTGGGGTGGATGTAGCGCCGAGATGGTCAGGTTCACAGCGATTCTCGGACCGGCCGACGGCGCGGTCCTGGTGACCTGTCGAGGCGAGATCGATCTTGCGACCGTCGACCGGCTGGCCGAGGCGCTGGATGCCGCCATGCTGGCGGCCCCCAACAGCGACGTCATCGTGGACTTCACCGACGTGGACTTCTTTGACGCGTTGACGATCGGCACACTCGTCGATGCCAATAACCGGCTCCAGTCCAGTAGGAATCGGCTAGCCCTGCGCGGCCTGAACGCCTTCCAACGGCAGGTGTTCCGGATTTCCGGAACAGATCGCCTGGTCATGGGCCGGGAGACGGCAACGCCGGGCCGTGAACACCAGAAGCTGCATACCTGCAGGTAGCGGAGTCGCAGTCGCGTCGATCGTCGATTCACGATCACCCCACCGCGCCGCCGAACAGGCGGCAGCACCCGAGTCAACGTAGCCATCGAGCCTGCAGCACTTCGACGTTCTCAATGCGGACGCTGTGCCGGCTCGGTGGCACCGCGTCGGCCGTAGGTCTCGAGCCAGTGCACCAGTTGCCGGTGAACCTGATTGGACGACGTCAATTCAGCGTCCGGTGGCGACCACGCTGCCGGATGAAGTAGCACTGCGCGAGTCTGCGCCCCCCCGGCGCCGCCGTGGCAGCCCACCAGTTCTTCGAACGCGGCTACCTCATCGGTGCCCTCTTCGAGCAGGCTGCACACGACGATGTCCCCCACGTGGTCGCGCCCTGAATGCTCCAGCAGGTCCGCGGCGGTGCGCTCGCTAAACGGAGCCAGCGGATCCTGCCCCTCAACCGTCCGCTCCCGCAGCACCCGCAGCCCTGCACGGCCGATGACGACCGGGCCTCGCAAGTCAGTCTCGACGACCACGAAGCCGATTCCCGGGTGCTGCGTCAGCCCCGGCACCAGATCGGGATGCAGTTCCGTCAGCTGTTCGAGGCTGAGCCGGCCGGTGTGGCGCGGCAAGTAGAGCATCGCAAGATTGCCTGATGCGACAACGAGCAGGTCTGGACGCCCCGCGGCAACTTCCCGGTGTCGCCGGTCTCCGGACTTGGCGTCACCTTCCAACGACCAATGCCCACCTAAACCCCGGCGGGCCATGGCAGACCCGACACCGCCTTCCGAGGTGAACTCAGCGAGCATGGCATTGATCGGTCCCCATTCCTCAACGCGCTCAGCGTGCGCCGTCGAGGAAACCGAGCCCGCCATAAGGCCCCGCGCGACGTCCTCCAGCGTCGCGCCGTAACGCTGCTTGAAGGTCGCTCCCTGGCTCTGCCCGTGATCTGAAATCACCACGATCTCGTAGGGATTCGGACCGTGTTTGGCCACGCGTTCCAAGCGTCCGAGGACGCTGTCCAGGCCCTCGAGCGCGGCGAGCGATTCGGGGCGGGTCGGCCCGGCGTGGTGGGCGACCTCGTCGTAATCCACGAAATCGCAGTAGATGACCGGGGCGCCGCGACCCATCTGTTCGGCGATGAGAACCGTGTTCAACTCGCGAAGCAGGACGTTGGTGGCAGCTCGCAGAGCGACGTAGGAACCAGCGCGTGAGATCCGGGGCTGGACGTCGCGGCGTCGCTGCCGACGCGCTTGGTAGAGCTCCTTGACGATCTCCCCGACGGTAAGGACGAGGGCCCGTGAGAATCCACTCGGACTCACGAGAAAAGTGGCCGACGCGCGCGAGGTCTGATTGCGACGATTTACCCGGCTGAAGGTCAGCACCGCTGAGTCGGCGTCACCGGAGAACACGTTGCTGATGCTTGCCCCACCCCCGCTGAGCAAGCCGGCACCGTCGCTCAGCTTCTGTTCGACGTAAGCCGCATCGCCCGGACGGTTGGTCACCACCAGGCGACCGGATTCCTTCTCGTACCAGCGAAAAGCGGGAATGTGCTGCGCGCCCCCGTGCAAGATGCCCGCCTGGCTCGCGGGCGTCGTGGACGGAATTCCGGTATGCCACTCGACCAGCCGATGGCTGCCATCGCGGACCCAGCGACTCAGAGTCGGCAGGTTACCGGCCACGATCATCCAGTTCAGCAACGGCGCCGACAACCCGTCGATCTGGACGAACAACACCCCCGCGTGACCGCCCTGCTCGGAGGCACTCCGGTGGCCGGCGGCGCGCCGCACGGTCACGGCGATAAGCGCGTCTGTCTCGTCCGCGTCACCGACCCAGGCGATGAGGGTGTTCAACGTCGCCGCCAGCCACGCCGCGAACAGCGCCCACCAAAAGCTGGACACCGATATTCCGGGCGCCAGTGAGATCGCCACGTACATCAGGACGGCTTGGGCGAACAGTCCAATGACCAAAGCGCCCAGCGGGCGCATAAGGGCCGCGATCGCCACGAGTAACGGGCGGAGCAGCGCCGAGACCACAGCCAGCAGGACAACCGTCAGCAACACGTCCACGTCGTCGGTCGAACTGACGCCAGGAGTGATCAGCAACACCACGATGACGACCACCGCTGTGATCACGGCGTTCACAAACAGCGAGACGACCCGTGAGTGCGTCGGACGCCAGGCTCGCAACACGGCGGTAGGGACTTTTGCACGGGCGTCCCGGCGATCTCGCGTGGTCACAGACTCTCCTTCACGACCACGCTTCGCGTCGGTGGCCCGCCCTCGACAGGAGGGGTGTTCGGCGCAATCATCGCAGGATGCGGGCAGGCTCTCGATGCTGGTGACCTGGTGGGGTCATAGCAGCGTAACCGTGCAGAGCGCAGGACAGCGGCTCCTGTTCGACCCGGTGCTGGGCGATTCGATCGCGCACCTGCGGCGTCGTCGTGGTCCCACTCCACCAGCGAGCGCCAGGCGCGCCGACGCAGTGGTGATCTCGCACCTGCACGCCGATCATTGCCACCTGCCCTCGCTCCGGCTGATCGAGCCGGGCACGCTCGTGGTCGGCCCCCGCGGCATTGCCGACTTCCTGTCCCGATTCCTGCGCGGCAGTCCACTCAATTGCCACGAGCTTGTCGCTGGTGAAGAGGTACTGATCGGGAAACTTCGCGTACGAGCCTTGAAGGCGGTACACGATGCGCGGCGTTCACCGGTCTCCCACAGCCGGGCCCAGCCACTCAGCTTCCTGGTCGACGGTGATGCGTCAGGGAAAGAGCCGCTGTGGTTCGGAGGCGACACGGATTTGCACGACGGGATGGCAGACGTAGCGCCAGTCGGCGTCGCCCTTGTCCCGGTAGCAGGTTGGGGACCAGGGTTGGGCCCCGGACATCTGAATCCCGAACGGGCGGCGGACGCCATAGCCGCGCTAACGGCGGACATGGCGATTCCGATCCACTACGGGACCTTCTGGCCACGGGGCCTGGACTGGTTGGCGAACGACCAATTCCTCGGACCCGAACGGCAATTCGAGCAACGCGCCAGGCAGGTCGCTCCCGATGCGACGATCCGCATCCTGGCGCCGGGCGACACGGTCGACACCGTGTTTCGCCATCGCAACACTGAGCGCCAGCCATGAACGTCGAGAACTGTTACGTATGCGCACACCGTGGCAGCAACGTGTTCGGCTCCGCGCTGCCGTCGGGAAGCCCAGCCGGTCCAACGGACATGCTTGGCGTGTGTTACAGCTGCTTCGTATTGGCGTGCTCGGAGCACGCCAATCGACCCGGGCAATATCAATGCGTCATCTGTCAGCACAAGGCGGCTGTCATCTTCGCAAGCTCGCCATCGACCACCGGCAACACAGCGAGTGGTCCTATGGCTAACCTGCGTGCAGCCAGCGCCGCGGGAGCGGCCGCAGCTGCTGAATCTTTCGTGCGCGCTACAGATGCTTCGCAAGGCGCCCTTGAAACGATGGGACGGGCGCTAGCCCGCCTTCAAGACGACGCCGAACAGACGAGCAGGCAACCGCGTTTCGTCGCGCCTGACGCAGCTCGATCTCGTTCGTCCGATATCGAACAACCGAACATCTTCACCGACCTGCCTTCGGTGGTCGCCAGGCAGCAACGCCGGCAAGATCTTCGTCCGGACATTCCCAACGCGTTCGGGGGCATGTCGTTGCAGGCAATCGCCGCAGCCGCGCACGGGACCCTCTTTCCGCCCGGCTCCGAGACCTCCTTCGGTCCCGGGTCTGAACAGGTCGTACTCGGCGCGCTGCTCGGCGCACTTTCTCTCGCCGACGATCAACCAGCGACCGTCGGTCGGCTACCCGCTCCGTGGGCAGTTGCTCATCCCGGATTGCTCGACCCAGTGATGTGGGTCATCGGCGTCGCCTACATCTCCGCATCCGCCGAAAATCGGCCGGCCTGATGCGCCAAATCACGACCCAACCGCAGGACGTACCCCCGGTGAACGTTGCGCCCGCGTTGACACTTGCCCCGGGACACATCTTCGTGAGCGCGGACAACGTCGGCACCTGTGATTTGCCCGCCGGCCGAAAAGTGGTGCTAGCGACCACAGCCGGCGGTCCGCTCGAGTTGCTCACCAGCAAGACCTCCCCTCCCGTGACAGCCCCGGGGACCTATCTCGACGCTTCAGATCTGGGCAAACTCGGCGACGCCAGAACCAACCCCACCGTCCGCGCCTACGGATTCAAAGACACCTGGCGAAAGATCCGCACGAAAGCCGGAGTCATCCTGGCGATCGGCGCCGTCGCGACGGCGGCGACCGCGATCGTTGGACTTGTGCTCGCGTTGACCGCGGCCAGCTCCCCGCCCAGCGTCGATGTCGCCAAGGTCCGCAGCGTCCTTGGTTGGGCACGCGTTCCCCTTGACCAGCTCAAGACCAACCCGACGCCAACAGCCTCGACCCTCGACGCGTCCCGGCGGACCGTCGATGCGCAGATCACCACAGCAGAAGACTGCCTGGTGACTTTGCAGGGGGGTCAAGCACCGCCGGCGGCCATTCCCGGCGTCACGTGCACGCCTCCGGCGACATCCGGTTGGTCCGCGCAGACAGTCGGCGGCGTGACCACCGCCGTGATCGCGTTGCTGACGGCGACCCTTGGCTTCCTCAGCCTCGCAAGCAAATACGGATTCCAGGAAAGCCCGTCCTAGCCTGACCGGAGGTCGGGGCGCGGTGCGGGCAAATCCGCGGAGACTGCGAAGAGCCGCGCGTGACGCTTGCTCACGAAGATCATCTGACGCCCCGTCAGAGAGCGCATACCTGGACCCCCTTGAGCGATCGGCCAACCAAGCCTCGGCAGACCCCACCCTCTAGACGCACGGCATCCGTGAGGCCGTCGCCGTAGGCGCAGGGCGGTGTATACCGGTACTTGTGCCGCGGATGAGCCATTGACGAGGGAAATCTCTCGGCGTCATGTGCTGCAGGGCACGGGTATGGCGCTCGCCGCGCTGGTGCCGGCCGCGGTACTGGAAGCCTGCTCGTCGGCGGACCCTTCGCCTGAAGGCCGTCCGTCGGCGGGGCATTCGGCGGACGGCCATCGCCAAGTATTCGATCGGCACCAGACCGAGCTGATAACCGAGGCCACCGCGCGGTTGATTCCGGGCCCCAACGATGACCCGGCCGAGGCCGGCCATCCCGGGGCCCGGGAGGCGAACGTCACCCGTTACATCACCACCCTGATGGGCGCATTGCTCGTATCTCCGCCGACGGTCTTTGCGGGCGGCCCGTTCTCCGGCCGGGCCGGCGGCGGCCGGGATGACATGGCCGACTTCCTGAATCTCGACCCGGACCGCTCCGCCACGTGGAGAACTCGACTGGCCGGCTTGAAGCTGGCGTACGACCAGGGCCTCTCGGCGCTGGACCGGGCAGCCGGCGCCCCGGGCTTTCTCGGGTTGGACGCCGCCGGTCGTGACCGGGTATTGGCCACCAACCCCGAGGTTCCCGCACTGCCGGCCGGCCATACCGGATTCACCGACTTGCTGTTCGCCCATGCCATCGAGGGGATGTACTCCGCGCCTGAGTACGGCGGAAACGCCGGCCTGGTCGGCTGGCACGACATCGGCTTTCCCGGGGATGTGCAACCCCGCGGCTATCCCGCAGCGACTGTGTCGTCGCCGCTATCCGAGGAGGCTTTGAATCCATCCGCCTCGGTGGTCAAGGTGCTCAACCTGTTGACCGCCGTGTCTCCGGCCCCGGTGCAGGCCCCGTGAAAGCGATAGTGATCGGCAGCGGTCCCGGAGGCGCGGTGGCGGCGATGACGTTGGCCGAGGCCGGCCTCGACGTCGTGGTCCTCGAGAAAGGGCCGAACAGCTACGGGGACTTGCGCGCCGAGAACCCGTCGACTTCGTGGTCCAACGACGACATCAAACGCAGCCGCTACTACTGCAAGCCCGACCCACTGACCGAGCCCCGCACCTTCCGGTGGTCTGCGACAGAAACGAAACCGCGCTTCGTCGGGCTGGTCCAGGCACTCGCCCAGACGGTCGGCGGCGGCGCGGTCCACTGGGGTGCAGACACGCCACGCTTCGGGAACATCGACTTCTCCAAGCTGAGCCTCCTGGGACCTGTCCCAGGAGCAGACGTCAGCGACTGGCCGTTTGACTACGCGGAGATTGCGCCGCTCTACAGCGAGCTCGAGGAGCTGATCGGCGTCGCCGGCGATGTGAGCGCGCTTCCCGACATCGTGCTCAAGCACTCCCCCCGCACTGGCCCGCTTCCGATGCCCGCCGGGCCGCCTCAGTACTCGTCCCTGCTTGCCGCCCGCGGCTGCAGCCGCTTCGGACTCCATCCCTTCCCGGTGCCGATGGCCATCAACAGCGTCGCGTACGGAGGGAGGCCGGCGTGCAACAACTGCGGTTTTTGCAACGACTACGGGTGTCCGATCAACGCGCGGGTGGGGGCGCTCGCTCCCCTGCGCCGTGCGGTGCTGGCCGGGGCTGAGGTTCGCCCCCTCAGCTGCGCCACCGCCATCCGCACCAGCGGGACCAAGGCCACCGCGGTGCAGTGGGAGCGGGCAGGAGCGACCCACACGGAGTCTGCCGACATGGTCGTGCTAGCCGGTAACGCGATCGAGTCGTCACGGCTGGTGCAGCTGTCCGGGCTCCCCGATCCGCACTCGACGGCCGGACGCTGGTTGATGTTCCACTGGTTCTCAGACGGGAGCGGGACCTTCCTCGATGAGGTGCCCGGCGCCCAGGCCGGCCGATCGGTCACCCACCACTGCGACGATTTCGCCGACCCCGACTATCCGGGAGCCCGCGCTGCAGCGCAGGCGGCCGGGCTGCCCTATTTCCGTGGCGGCGGGCTGGAGTTGGGCGGGTCGCAACAAGGAATTGTGATCGACGAAGCCAACACCTACCGCACCATCCTGCAAGTGACCTCACCGGAAAAGCCGTTCGGGGTGGCGTTCAAGGAGCTCATGCGGTCGAGCATCCTGCGAAACCGTTTGGTCGGCGTGTCCATGATGGGCGAGGACCTGCCCTACCGCACCAACACCGTGGATCTCGACCCCCAGCTCAAGGACTATCGGGGACAGCCGGTCGCTCGAATCACCTACCAGCCGGGACCTCACGAAATCGCCGCCCAGAACTTCTACCTGCCCCGCATCGCCCAGATCCTGCGCTTGGCCGGCGCTCAAAAGGTTGCCGCCGTCTCCGCCGCGTCGTCACCGCAGACCCCCGTCGCCGGTGGCCACGTGCCCACAACCCAGCACGTCATGGGAGGCCTTCGGATGGGCAACGACGCCACCTCGTCGAGCACCGACTCCACCGGGCGATACCACCAGCTGGACAATCTGTTCGTGGCCGATGGTTCGGTCTTTCCGACCTCCGGAGCGCACAACCCGACGCTGACCATCATGGCTACGGCTCTACGGAACTCCCGACGCTGGACGTGAAGCCGGATTCGTAGCCGCTCCTTGAGAAAGCACCCCGAACCGAGGCGCTCCATCAGACCCTGAAGCGGCCTGACAACACGTACGGATGTTGAGCTCAACGCCTCACATGCCATCGCCGTATCCCAGCCCGCAGCTGTAAGCCCGGGTCATCTTGCAGGCTGTCAGAGCTGGTAGCCCGACTGGACCGCGCGCCTCACCGTTGCGTTTCCCTCCCGTTCACCAACTCGTAACCATGTGAAGGGTTGCCGTTTTGTCCTGCGCGAGCACAAACTCCGATCTATGACTTCCCTCCCGGGCCTGCGACGGCTGGCCCAAGCGCTCGACCAAAGCCGAACCGTGGAACGCGAACTCGACGAGCAGGACCAAGTCGAAGACGCCGAGCAGCTGGACCGCCTCGCCGACACACTCGAGCTGGCACCCGCAGCCGCAGCCCGCCACTAGCCGGAAGTCGCTCTCCCGCTGTTCCGCACCGTCGACGGTAAGCGTCGATTCCTCCGGGAACAGGTCGAGCGTCTGGTTAGGGCCGGGCTAGTCGCTCTATGCGCTGGTCCGCCCCGCGTTTGGTCAGCGTCTTGGGGAGACTTCGGAGACATAGGAGAAGGTGGCGCGCCGCAGGCCCCAGAAAACGCTCTGGCCCACGCTGGTGCCCTCTTCCCTGGCCGGCTGGCCGACGCCTGCGCACGGCTCGCCATCATGCAGATGCGGCATCAATAGCAGGACGTCTCCCGACCATTTAACGGCCCAGCCGTCCCCACAGACGGGGCAGGTGCCGCGAGGACGTCTGGACATGGGCTCCATGTTCGACCCGTCGGATGAACACCCGTTTACTTCGAGGCGAAGTCCTTGCCACCTTCTCCGAATCAGCGGAAAAGCGTTCAGACCCGCTGGCGAGTCTCCGTCAGCGGGACCAGGACCTGGACGTGTCGACCCGGGTCGTCGGGATGCGCAGTGGCTTCGTGGGCGTCGAACCATCGCGTCACCAATTTTGACTGCGGGTTCCAGGGTGAGCCGGGGACAAGACCTGATTCGTGGTCCCCGCATGTTTCGCAGTAGAGCTTCCATGCCGTCATCAGACCGCCTTCGGTCATCTCGAAGTCAGCGCAGCCCGGGAGTCTCAAGGCCCGCAGTCGGGACACTATTGCCGAGTTTTCGCGGCCCAATAGGCACCGAGCGGCCCTTGGTGACAACGTTTCCCCGCTGTTTACTCTGACGTCAGGGCTCTGGCACCGGACGAAGGCAGAGTAAGCGGCGGTCACCTCCTGACGGGAGCTGGGATCCATGGCAAAAGCTGCCGGCATGTTCGTCTTCATCGGCACATACCCGAGTGCGGCGGCAGCCAGGGACGACTACGACCTCATCAAAGACCTTCACGCCGACGGAGCAGTCGGGACCTACGACGCTGCCGTCGTCACCAAGGACGAGTCGGGCAAAGTCCATGTGAACAAGGATGAAATGGCGACTCGCCACGGTGGTTGGGGCGGAGCCGCCGCCGGCGCCGTCGTAGGAATCCTGTTCCCCCCGTCGATCCTCGGCATGGCCCTCGTCGGGGGCGCGATCGGCGGCGTCAGCGGCCACCTCTGGCGCGGGATGTCACGCGCTCAGGTCAAGGAGCTGGGAGACGTCATCGACGCAGGGCAGGCGGCGTTAGTCATTGTCGGAGCCAACACTATCCAGGACGCGATCAACAAGGCCGGGCTGAAGGCCGACAAAAAGATCGCCAAAGACCTGGGCATCACGACCCAGGACTTTGACGAGGCCGTGCAAGAGGCAGCCCACCAGATCGCCTAGCGCCTGGCCGTTCAAAGCACCTCTTGCTAGCCGGCGGGTGAGTGAGGATGCTCGGCGCCAGCGTCCTCAACGAGGGTCGTTTCGCCCGGCCGCAGATCACTCCAGGAAAGGGCCATTGGCGCGATGCCGAGCTGGCGAACAATCTTTTGCGCGGCCATGACGACGGCCTCGGTAAAAGTCGGGAATGCGGGCTGCAGCTCAGCGATTTGTTCGATCGGCATCCTGCCGGACATGCAGGCGGACGCCATTTGGATGACTTCAGCTGAGTATTCGCCGATGACGTGTGCGCCGAGCAGTTGACGGCTCTGTCGCTCGACGATGAGTTTGCAGAAACCGTCGGTGCGGCCATCTGCCACCGGCCGCACCATGTCGTCATAACGCATCACGGCGACCTCGCACTCGAAGCGATCTGTGGCCTCCGCCTCCGTGAGTCCAACGCTGCCGAATTCCGGGTCGGTGAAGCTGCCGGTGGGCACCGCATCGTGCGTGAATGTCCGATGAGTGCCAAGCACGGCGTTCTCCGCGGCGACGCGTCCCTCGTGGCGGGCGCTCGGCACCAACATGCTGATGCCGTTGACGTCGCCCGCTGCGAAGATGCTCGGCAGATTGCTGCGCAAGTCGTCAGTCACCCGGATGTAGCCGCGTTTCGTGTTGATGCCGACCTCCCGGGCGCCCATCAAATCGGCGTTACCGGGCCAGCCGACGGCAAAGAAGACAGCGTCGACGCTCAGCTCCGAAGGTCGATCATCCGCCAGGTAGTGAACAGTCAGCTTGTCACCTGACTGCTCCAACTTTTCGACGCTGGCTTTGGTGACGACGTGGATACCACGACGCACGAACGACTCTCCAAGTGCTGCGGAGATGTCGCGATCGGCACTTCGGGCCAGCCGGTCGCCTGCTTCGAAGAGGGTGACGGTTGACCCGAAATCGGCGAGGATCGAGGCGAGTTGACAGCCGGTATCCGCTCCTCCGACGACCGCCACAGATCCGGGCAGCTGAGTCAACGATCGAATGTCCCCGTAGGTCAACGCCAACTCGGCCCCGGGTATCGGCAGCCTGGCGGCATGACCACCCACGGCGACGATGACAGCGTCGCCGCTGAGCCGACGCCCGTCGCCGATCGTAACTGTGTGAGGGTCGTGGAAAGTGGCCGGGCCGACGCCGTCGATGAGCTCGATCCCGCTGGTGCGTAGGAATTCGCCGAGCCGGCGATGCTCGTGACCGTAGTCGGCGACTCGTTGCGCGTTGGCCAGCGCTGCGGCGATATCAATGCGGGGAGGGTCTCCGCGCAAACCGAACCGCTCCCAGGACCGCGCGTCTCGCATCAGCCTTGCTGCCCGAGCAAGGGTTCGCACTGGGGCTGGCCCCTCGTTGAGGCTCGTTCCCCCCACGCGCTTTGCCTCAATCAGGGTGACGTCCGCGCCGAGTTCTCGACCCTGCAATGCGGCGTTGGTCCCCGCTGGGCCACCTCCCACGACCAAGAGCTTCATACGGCGCCTCGGGCTGGGATCCGGCCACGATAGGGGGCGCACGGGGGTCCGGTGACATCGAGGCCGCGGATGGCGAACAGCCGTCCGGCATCTGGCTGTCGCTGCAGGGCACTTGGACTTAGGCCGACCCGGGCGGTGGTGACGAACAGCGTCGCCTGATCCGATCCCCCGAATGTGCATGATGTCGGACGATCCGCCGGCAATGGCACCGTCGCCAGCAGACGGCCGCTGGGGTCATAGCGCCGCACCTCACCCCCATCCCACAGCGCGACCCAAAGACAGCCTTCGTCGTCCACGGTCAACCCGTCGGGCGCAGCTGTGCCGTCAGTGATGTGCACAAGCAGGCGACGACCCGCAATCGATCCGTCGGCCGGGCTGAAGTTGAACGCCTCGATCCGGCGAGTTCCGCTGTCTGCGAGGTACATGGTGCGCCCGTCAGGGCTCCAGCCAATTCCGTTGGAAATGCTCAAACCATCCAGCACCTTGGTGCACCCGCCGTCGAGCTCCAGGCGGTAGAGGGCACCTTCACCGGGGGACTCGGCGTAGGCCATGGTGCCGGCCCAAAAACGTCCCTGACGATCACAGGCACCGTCATTCATCCGGACGTCGTCACGGCCGGCCTCCGGCTGCGCGAGCTCGTGAATGTTTCCGTCGGGCGCTGCGTAGAGAAACCCGACTCCGGCGGCAACCACCCAGCCGCCGAAGACGGTTGGCGCGGCGGCGCCGACATCACAGGCGAAGCTCATGGATTTGATCTGATGAAGCCCGCCATCGGGCCCAACGCTCGCGCGGTGAAGGTGCCTGCCGAGCACGTCGACCCAGAGCAACTCCTGGTTTTCGCCATCCCACCGCGGACCTTCGCTCAGCAGGCCGGCGTCGCCTGAAACGGCGGTCAATTGCAGTGGACCCGAGGAATCCGTCAGCTCGTCGATCATCGGCTGTCGAACTCCACGACAACCTTGATGTCGTCAACTGTCCGCGCGAGCGCCGACTCGATGGCGTCGACGTGGACGCGACGGGTCACCAGCCGGTTGAGCCAGGAGCGGTCCGCCCGCGCGAGCACTTGGGCGGCACGGTAATAGTGGCGGCGGTTCGCGTTGACGGAACCGAAGATGACCAGATTCTTCAGAACCGCTTCATTGCCAAGTGAATCCGCGACGGATGTGGGGCCACCGGGAGGGCCCACACCGGTGAGGCACACGATCCCGCCCGCAGAGGCGACGAGGGCGGACTGTTGCACGAGGTCGGGGACGCCCGTGCACTCGACGATGACGTCGGGCTTGAGACCGAGGTCGGATATGGAACCGGTGTGGTACGCGGCGCCCAGAGCTGTGACCAGATCCGGCTTGGGGCCGCTGCTGACCCTGTCCAAGACGTGAACCTCGTGTCCCCGCTGCACAGCGATGAGTGCGGCGAGCAGCCCGATCGGACCAGCGCCCACTATCAGCACAGACTGCGGATCCCAAAAGGTGCGTTGACCGATGGCGATGATCTGCTCCCAGGCCTTCACGACCACCGTGGTGGGCTCCATCAGGACTCCGAGCATTCCCAGGCTCTTGTCCACGCGGATGGCGTAGTCCGGTTCGATACGCCAGCGTTCGGACATGAAACCATCGACCTGCTTGATCCCGCGTTCGGTGTAGCCGCCGTTCGAGCACATATCCCACTCACCCACAGCGCAATTCGGGCACGGCACCGGATCTGGCCGGCGCACGATCCCCACCACGTGATCACCAACGGCAAAACCGCTGGGCCCCGGATCCACGACCCGACCCAACGACTCGTGCCCCAGGATCAGCCGCTCTCGCCCAGTCGGAGCCCAGCCGTACTCGCCGGCGGCAATCTCGGAGTCGGTGCCGCAGACCCCGACCGCAAGCGCTTCGACGAGGACCGACCCAAGCCGAGCATCAGGCTCAGGAACCCCAGCCAGCTGCACGGAGCCGGCAACCCCGGGAATCACTGTTACTGCCTTCATCCACACACCCATCCGCCGAGACCGAGGCCCGCAGTCCGGAGGCCGCAAACCGCGAATCTATTTGTGGCGATTGTCGCTCACGTGGGCCAGCGGGACCACGACGTGAACCTTTCCCTGTTGTTTGCCTTCACGTCACCGCTCCGGTACTCGGCACCGGCAAAGTGACTCACGGTGAGCATGCCCCCAGGCCCCGCCAATCTCCATCGGTCTGGGGTCAGCTCGCCGCCAAACACTCTCATCGCGAAGGATCCTCAGCTAGAGCTCGCGGTAGGTCGGTAGGAATCGCGCAGCTTTCGATCGCAGCAGCGGCACGCACCGGGCACAGGAGTAGATCCGGGGGCCGTTGACAAGGCGACCAATGCGGACAAGCGACCCGTCATTGCCGGCGCAGACTGCACACGTTTGACCGTTCACCTGACTGTCGTTCAGGTTCATGCTGCCGAGCTCGCCCGATTCGTCCAGGCGCACCGTCAGATAGGTCATATACGGGCAACGGGATGTGAACCCCCCTTGTGTTGATCTACGCGTGACGACCGGACATTGTTCGGCTGCCATTCACCTTGCGGTCAGCGTTCTAGCGCCGCCCGCGCGGCGAGATGGCGAGAATCTGTGTCCCGCTGGCGTCGGTCGGTCGAGGCAGCCGAAGCACCATCGCGACGTCGAAACCTGGGCCTGCCTTTGGACGCGACGACGCATTGCAGGCAGCATTGCTGGGATGACCCCCCGTACCCACTTGGTGCTGGGCGGCGGCGGGGCAATGGGGGCTTTCCAAGCCGGGGCAGTCCTCGCGCTGTTTGAAACCGGCCTCGTTCCGGACGTCGTTTATGGATGTTCAGCGGGCGCGTTGAATGCCGCGTTCCTTGCCAGCAGCCCGAGCGTTGACCGGGCACATGAACTCGTGGCGTGGTGGTTGGACCCGAAGGTTGGCGCTGTGCTTTCGCCGGGGTGGCGCTCGCATGCCCGGAGCCTGGTCGCCATGGCAGGCACTGGTGGACGTCGCGGATGGCTCGACTCACGACCGCTTGCCGGACTGATCGCCGCCAACGTGCCCGCGCACGATCTGTCGGAGTTGGTCGTGCCTGTCATAGCAACGACTACCTGCCTGAATTGCGGATGTGCCCGCCATCATGATCACGGTCCCGTCGTCGACGTGCTGCTTGCCAGCTGTGCGTTGCCGGGCCTGTTCGCTCCGGTCCGATTCCCGGACGGTCACCTTCACGCGGACGGCGGAATCGCAGACGGTGTGCCGGTACGAGCCGCTCTCGACCGGGCCGGCCCCGACGACCGGATCGTCGTCATCGACTGTGGACTCACCGGGATCACCGGCCGGGTCGACGTCTGCGCCGCTGCCTCCGACGGATCCGCATCACACGCGTGCGGAATTCCGGTCGCGTCCGGGCGGGCGCCGTATGTCGCGCCGGAAGAAGGCGGCGCCGGCGCTTTGGGCGTTGCGCTTCGGGCATTCGCCGTCGCGCGCGACCTGGCCAATCGAGCCGCACTCAGTAACTCACTTGACGACCCTCGGGTGCAGGTCACTCCACACATTGCGGATGCTTGGGCGAGCGGCGTCCTCGACGTGTTGCCGCAAGGACCCCGCGACATGTCTCAGGCCGCCGGCCTGGTCCGAGCGGGACAACGTGTCACCGAACTCTGGGTCAAGACGGTTGTCCCGTCAGACCCTGGTGGCCACCGCTGAAAGAAACGGTGGTCCGAATTCGGTGACGTGCAAAGCCAAGTAGGGCAGGCCGTGGCGCAGCGCCCACCAGGCCCTTGCGCCGATCGACGCGCCAGCAGGGACCTCGGGCTGAGGCAAGGGCTGCCAACTATGGCCGTGCTCAATCAGTACCGCCGCCGCCGAGGCGGCAACGGCTTGATGGCCTGCCCTACTGAGATGGATCCGGTCGGTCGACCAGCCCCCGGGCAGTTGCAGAGCCGGGATGGAGGCCAGATCAAGCCACATGACACCCGGTAAGCTGCGCGCGTCGTCCACCACCCGATTCACAGCCGCGACGCGCTCCCCCACAACCGCTCCCAACCACTTCGGGAGGCGCAGCATCTCCCCCGGATCATGCAGCCGGAGGATGAGTACGGGGATGCCCTGTCTCGTCAGTTGCTGTAACAGCCGATGCATGTCCTCGCGGAGCTGTACTGCATCAAATCCAGCCCGCGCAATGTCATTCAGGCCAGCAAGCATGGTGATCACGTCCGCGGCGGGGACACTGGGCAACTGCCGCAGGTACACGTCACGAATCCGTGCGCCCGGTTCTGCCAGCTGAACCAATCGCCCTCCCGGCGCAGCTGCCGTGAGCAGACCCACCCACGTCTCTTCGGGTCGCACTCGAACGCCGACTCCCAGGCCGCAGGTCAGGCTGTCGCCGAGCGCGACGATGACACTCACGCCGAGACCTTCCGCCGAGCCCTCTCGTGCAGGTCCAGAAACCCCGCCACCGTCGCGTTCCAGCCGAATTCCTCGGCCCGGGCGCGGGCCGCACGACGCAGTGGTATCTCCGGCGCGGCCAGCAGATCCTGCACCGCATCAGCGAAAGTGAACCCGGTCCCGGCCACTGAGCGTCCAGCCTCTGGCCCGGCGATTTCCGGGAGCGCAGACCGCCAATTGACCACGACGGGCGTTCCGCAGGCGAGTGCCTCGAGTGCGGCCAGTCCAAAGGTCTCCACCGGTCCTGGGGCCAGGGCGACGTCGGCGGCTCGAAGCAAGCCGGCGAGTTCCGCCCTGCCGGCCACGAACCCCAGCCACAGGATTGGCAAGCCCCTCCCCTGCTGCTCAAGCTGACGTCGCATCGGACCGTCACCGGCGACGATGAGCCGGACATCGACGCGGCGACGAAGGAGTTCGCGGACCGCCTCGACGGCAATCTCGGGACGCTTTTCGCGGGAGAGCCGACTGGTCATGATCAAAAGGACGCCAGCAGCGCGAAGGCCTTCCAGCCGTGCCGTGAACTGCTCATGGTCGACTCCGAGCGGAACCGTCGCGAGGTTCGTGACACCAAGCCGGCGGAACTCCTCCGCCGCCCAGGCCGTCGTGCACACGATGGTGTCAAAGGCACGAGCCAGGCCTGCGTTGGAACGATCGGCGACCATCTCCAGCGGCAGGTGGGCCGGCAGCCACTGGCTGAGCCAGCGGTCCATGCGTTCGTGACTCACCGCGACGGCCGGAATGCCGTTTGCTCGAGCCCAGGTGCCGACGCCGCGCAAGGTGGAGCGGTCGTGCACTTCGAGCACGTCTGGAGCCAGCCGATCGAGTAACCGCCGAACCCGGCGAATATCGACGTGGATTCGATAGCCCGTACTGCCAAGCAACGGACTGCGCAGCAGGACCTGGCTCGCCTCTTCAGTAGCGGCGTGTCCGTCGCTCCTTGCCGGAAGGACCTGAACTACCTCATGTCCCTGCTGGGTATAACCCGCCGCCAGATGGCGGAGGGTCGTTCGCAGACCGCCTGAGGTTGGGCTGACGAAGTTGGCCACCTGAACAATCCTCATGCCACGTCCCGGTAGTGCTGGGTGAGTTCGGAGCCGATGACGTCCCAGCTGCGATGTGCCACCGAAGCCCGCGCCTGCCCGCTCATGCGCAACCGGGCACGCGGGTCATCAGCCATCGCCCGTACACACCGAGCGAGGTCCTCACTGGATCCCGGCTCGAACATCAATCCGTTCTCCGCTGGGAGAACGAGATCCGGCAGTCCACCCGCCGCAGGCGCGATGACGGGTACGCCGCTCGCCAAGGCCTCCTGCGCCGCTTGGCAGAACGTTTCGTAGGCGCCGGTATGGACGAAGACGTCGAGCGAAGCGAACGTGGACGCCAGGGCAGTCCCCGACTGGAAGCCCAGGAATCTGGCGGCTGGAAGCTGACCTTCGAGTTGCTTGCGCTGAGGCCCGTCTCCCACGACGACGAGACGAACTCCCCGTAAGTGCTGCGTCCCGGCCAGGAGTTCAACCTGTTTTTCATTCGCGAGTCTTCCTACGTAGCCGACCAGCAGCTCGCCTTCAGGCGCCAGCCGGCGCCGAAGCGCCAAGTCCCTTCGCGCAGGGTGGAAGCGGCTGAGGTCGACTCCCCGCGCCCACCTGACGACCCGCTCGACCCCGTTCTCCTGGAGCTGCTCAACGGCGTGCCGGCTGGGGGCAAGAGTGCGAGCCGCAGCGCCGTGGACCTTGCGTAGCCGCCGCCACACCGCATTCTTGGCGATATCAAGCCGGTATCTGGACGCAAAGCCCGCCAGATCGGTCTGATAGATGGCAACTGACGGAATGCCCAGTCGACGAGCCGAAAATGCCGCCTGTGCCCCGAGCACAGCTGGTGACGCCAGGTGCACGACGTCGGGCTCAAAATCGGCCAGCACGGCGGCCATTCCGGGAAAGTGTCGTGCGACTCGAAAGTCTCGGTAGCCCGGGAGCGGAAACGACGGAGTACGCACCACCGGCACGCCGGCCCACTCGGCAGGGCCATCGCCCGGGGCAATGACGAGCGCTTCATGTCCCTGGCGAGAAAGTTGTTCGCAAACCCGGAGCACTGAATTAGTGACGCCATTGACTTGAGGAAGGAATGATTCGGTCACGACAGCAACCCTCATGATTCAACAGTGACCGCGACATACATCAAACGCCCACCCTGCGGGCATAAGTCTCATGAACCCCCGACGAATTCGCCGCAAAGAGACCGGCGTCGGGCGAGCCTGGGCGACGCCCGAGTGGCCGCGCCTTTGGTGCCGGGCTGTACACCGGTGCGGACTGGCTCCGCTGCGGTCGGCTGATGAGGATGGGCGGGAGCGAAGTTCGTAGTTGCGAATTAAGTTAATAGTCGCCGCGTGTTTACGCACGAGGTTCTTGTCGCCCCTACGTTCGCAGCTGTGAAAACTCTGCAAAGGCGCCGCCACGGCGTAACGGCAATAGTGGGCCTCGTCGCCGTCGCGACGGCTGCCTCGCTCGCGGTGACAATTCCAGCAGCTGCGGCCGATAAGTCGCCTCCGGCAGCTGCGGCCGACAAGTCATCGTCCCAGACAAACAACATCACGTTGACGGCGAGCGGGACTCCGGTCGGCGCAGTCAAGCATGTGTGGCTGATCATCCTTGAAAACAAGTCGTATGACGCCACGTTCAGCGGGCTGAACCAGAACAGCTACCTGTGGAAGACGCTGCCGTCGCAGGGCGCCCTTCTGAAGAACTACTACGGCACCGGCCACTTCTCCCTGGACAACTACACCTCGCTGGTCAGCGGGCAGGGTCCTGCACCAGCAGATCAGAACGACTGCCCGGTGTACGCGGACCAGCAAGGCTCCGTACTCACCAGTTCGGCAACGAAGGACGGCCCGACGACTGACCGTGGCCAGCTCGCGGAGACCGGCGCTCCCTACGCCAACCCCATCGCCGGTGGCGCTGCCGAAGGCGCGCACGGCGGGACCGGATGCGTCTACCCGGCCAGCGTCCCGACGCTCTTTAACCAGTTCGACGCGGCTGGCGTCAGCTGGAAGGGTTATGCGCAGGATCTTGGCAACCCCGACGCGACGGGACCAACCCACGACGTCAACAGCTGCGGGGGCCCAGGCAGTCCAGCCGGCGCTGGGGTGACGAACCCCGGATCGGCCAACGCCACCGACCAGTACGTGCCGAAGCACTTCCCATTCCCGTGGTTTGAATCGCTGTTGTCAAACCCCGCCGACTGCACGTCCTCAGAGATTGCGAATCTGGATAGCACCAGTGGCGGCTTGGTCCACGACCTGCAGAGCGAAGCGACGACGCCGGCCTTTAGTTGGATCACGCCAGACAACTGCTCGGACGCCCACGACGCCATCTGCGCCGGCAACAACCTTTCCGGCGCATTCGACGCTTCCGGCAACCCGGTCTACAAGCCGGCGGGTCTACCGGCATACCAGCCTGAGGCGACGACGCCGACGAACTACACCGGCGGTCTGTACGCATCCGACCTGTGGTTGAAGTACTACATCCCGCTCATTGAGCAGTCAGCGGCCTTCAAGGACGGCGGCCTGATCGACGTGACGTTCGACGAGGCGAACCCGCCATTCGCGAACTCCAGCTTCAATAATGCCAACAACCCAGGTAACACGGTTGGAGCCGGCGTTCCGGCGACCGCATCGGGCTACGCCCAGTCCGACCTAGCTGGGGAAAGTTTCAATACCAACCACGGCATCAGCAACAAGCCGATCGAGCCGACCGGCCCGAACACTCCGCTGTTGGCCGATAAGAACGGCAACCAGGTATACCCAGGCCCTGGCGACAGCGCATTCATCGACCGGCCATCCAGTCTCAGCGGCGACCCCGCACGAGACCCGAGTTACATCATTGGCGGCGGCAACCTCACACCCGGCGCTCGTACCGATAGCACTGGAGTAAACGGCTCCATCGGTAGCGACGTCATCACGGACCCCGCCGTAACGGCTCCGGACGCCGGGCGCGGTATCTCCGGCACCGGGATTCCCGCCAACGCGTGCGTCGGCCCGGTAACGGACGCTGGACCGCGTTTTGACACGGCAAGCAGCGCAGCTGCGACGAAGCCCGCGACGAATCCGAGTAATAAGGCGTACATCGGCACGTTCCAGGTGGTCGACTGCACGAGTAACTCGGTCGAACCCCTGACCGGTGCGGTGACGAGCGTGACGTACGCAGCCGAGACCAATGCAACCGACCCGCTGTTCTCGTCAACCATCGCCACTCCTGGTGGTGGTGACACGGGCAGCATCCTGATCAGTCCATTGATCAAGCCGGGCACGGTGTCGACCGTGGACTACAACCACTACAGCTGGCTGCGTACCATGGAGGATCTCTTCAAGGTCACCAAGGGCCACCAGAACAGCACGATTCCTGGTGGCGCCGGCTCGGTCTCACAGGGCCTCGACGGCGACGGTCACTTGGGCTTCGCGGCCCAGCCTGACCTCAGGACGTTCGGTTCTGACGTTTTCACCAAGCTGCCCAGGGGCCACCGAAACAACTGAGCACAGGCAACATCAGTCAGTAGCGCGAACGCGCCGTGGCCGCAGCAATTCGCGGTCGTGGGCCGGTCCTCAGGGGCCGGCCCACCTGCATCCATCACCCGGAGTCCTCACCGTGACTGCTCCAGCTCGCGCCCACTGGCGTTCGGCGATCGTCCTCGGACTGTCTGCGCTGATGGTCGCGGGCCTTGGCGCCTGCGGCGGTTCAGCTAAGGCGGCCAGCCATCCGTCCGAGCCGCCACTGGGTTTCCGTAGCCAACCGTCGTTTCTTCCGCCTTCATCAACTCCGGTCGATCAGGTGGTCACCGCGTCGATCGGCCACCCGCAGCTAGCCGTTCAGGGCATCGGGGTGAAAGTCGACCTGCCGTCCGGACGGGGTTTGGTGACCGTTACCGGACCGAAGGTTCCACCCTTCGTCGCGCCACCGCCGGAGAACGTCACGGCTACATTCGACGTCTCGATCACCCATGTATCCGGCACTATCCCCATCCGACTGAGCGACTTCACCATCACCGACCAGCTCGGTCGTACTTTCACACCCAGCCTGGTCCAAGGTGAGACTCCCCCGCCTTCAACCGCCGCGGCCGGCGCCACCGTGGACTTTCAGGTCAACGCCGTCATGCCGACCGGCGAAGGACGTTTGTACTGGTCTCCAACCGGCAACACCCGGCTCGTCGGCTGGGACTTCATCGTGGAGAACGACTGAGCGCGGCACTCCCCTGTAGTACGTGGCGTAGAGCCGCGCCCGACAGCTTCAGATAGTCCCGTGTGATCGGGAGTGTTGTGGGCGCTGGTATGGCGGCGTGCCTTTGAACTGATGACAAGCGCGGGTACCCGGAACTTACGCAAACCGTTGGAGGGAGGGGTCTCCTATCTCGTCCTCGCCGAACGGCTCGGCGTCCCGCTGGCAACACTCGACACCAAACTCACAACCGCCTGCAAATCTGCCGGCGTTGCCCTGCACATCACCTAAACGGGCGACGCTGGAGCTGAACCACCAAGAGGCGCACCTACTGGCGGCCGAAGCTGGGACTACCTCGCTAACGGTTCCTCTCTGACCGCCGCGGCTTGACACAGAGAGGTGCCGTTAGTTGGACAGTCCTTGAGAAAACGGGTCACCCGGTCGTGGTGGCTCAGGCGGTGGATTTGACGCAGACGGGGGTGAGGCCGGTGGGTGCGATGGTTTTGCCGTTCTTGATCCCGACCAGGAAGTAGCAAGGCTGGGAGCCGAAGCCGTTCGGCTTCGTTCGGTTGAACGTCAGTCCGTTGGCCAGCAGGCCGCCCAGTGTCTCGCTCTTCAGTGCGTACAGGCCGTTCAGGACACCCGGACGCGTTGGTGATGCGCCAGGCTCTGACAATGCCTTTCGGATCGTTTCCAATCCCTGCCAGGTGTAGGAGGCGGCGCCTTCGTGCCAGTCGTCACCCTTGGCATATTTCGTCATAGCGGTCCGGAAAGTTGCTGCCGGGGCAGCGTCAGCCACTGACGGAAACGCGAAGGCCGGACCGTAGGCCGTCATGTTCGGGACCTCTAACAGGTCCTTGCCGATGGCCTGTTCAGACACGCCCCAAACGGGGTTGTATCCCTGTTGTTGGCAATCTGAGATGAGCTTGGCTCCGATTGCACTGGAAATGTTCAGCTGGGCGTAGTCGACCTTCTCCTGCTGCAGCTTCAGGCACTGCGCCGTGAATGACGGCGTGGAGGCACTGATCGACAGGGCTACGAACTTCATGCCGTCCTTGGCCGCCTCTGCCTGCATGACGGGATTGGCTTGCGCGCACTGGGCAATTTCCGCGCAGTAGATCTGTGCGAACACCTTGCCTTTGCCGTACTGCTTGCCAACGTCGACCTGAGCCGTGATGCCACTGACGGTGTCGGTGGTGGTCGGGAACAAGCCCACCTTCGTGTACCAGGGGGCGGTATTCGCCGTGCCGCTGACCACGGCTACGTGGCTGCTGACTGCATCATCGACGTAGGCCTGCAGCACCGAGTCGGCGCCGATCACGAGGGCGATGAGCTGAGGGTCGGCGACCAGACCCTTTTCGGCCGCCTGCGCCTGCACCGGGTCGCTGCCGTCGTCCTTGACCACCACCTGCACCGGATGCCCGTTGATGCCACCCAGCTGCTCGTTCACGTATCGCGCCCAGGCCGGCCCGACGGTGGCGCCTTGGCTGTTGCTTGAGGCCTGCGGGCCAGTCGTCGATGCAATGACGCCAATCTTGATCGGCGTGCCTGTCGGCGTCGCGGCCGCGCTGCTGGGAGGAGACGTGGCCGTCTTTGCGCTTGAACTTGAGCAGGCGGCGACGACCGAAAAGACGGCGCAGATCGCCCCTAGCCGGGCTGCGGGCTTGCGAACCTTCTTGGTGTTCACGTGGATCGGGCTCCTGTCTTGACGGGCGTTGCGGGCGTGCAGAGGCCTGACGACACCGGCATCGGCTCGTCTGGTTCGAGGGAATATGTCTGGAAGCGGAAGGGCCCAGGGGGCCGTGGCTGCTGTGGCTAGATGAATTCGGCGATCTCGCGGAGCAGAGCGGATTTGGGCTTCGCCCCAACGACCGTCTTGATCGCTTGGCCCTCGGAGAAAATCATCAATGTGGGAACCGACATCACCCCATAGGCCTCGGCGATATCGCCGCTCTCGTCGATATCGACCTTGACCACCGCTAGCGTTTCGCGGTGCCGGGTCGCGATGTCTTCCAACATGGGAGCGAGCATTCGGCACGGCCCGCACCACTGCGCCCAGAAATCGACGAGCACGGGCTTCTCACGGCGAAGCACCAGCTCATCGAAGGTTGCCGGCGTCGCCGACGCAACGGACGACATGGCCTCAGTCTCCGGACTCGGTCGTACCAAATGCCTGACCCGATCCGAACAGCCGCATCACGTCCGACAGGTACGGCATGTGGCAGAGCATCCCGCCGTCGACATCGATGATCGCTCCGGTGACGAACGCGGCGTCCTCGGACGCGAGGTAGGCGACGCAGCCGGCGATGTCCTCGGGCTCGCCGAGGCGAGGTACCAGCGTGTTGCTCTCCATGATTCCCACTAAGGGACCGGCGACGTTGCGCTTGCCACCTTCAGTACGTATTAAGCCTGGATTGATGGCGTTGCAGCGGATTCCCTGCTTGCCGTAGATGGTCGCCACGTACTTGGTGAGCGTAATGAGTGCGCCCTTCGAGGACCCGTAAGCGATGTTGGACAGGTCGCCGAGCAAGGCAGACCCGGAGGCCGTGAGAATGATCGAACCGCCGCCGCCGGAGATCATGTGGGGCACCGCGTACTTGATGCCCGCCAGATATCCGCGGACGTTGACGTCGAACGTCCGGTCCCAGATCTCGAAGTCGATGTCGACGGGAGTCGTGTCCTGCCCGATGTGCTCCGGCGCCATGATGGCGGCGTTGTTGTGCAGGATGTCGAGCCTTCCGGTCCACTCCACGGCCTCGGCGACAAGCTGCCTGACGGAATGGACGTCCCCGGCGTCGAATTCCACGCCACGGGCTTGGTCGCCGAGCTCCTTGGCCAGTGCTTCGGCAGCTGCCCCGTTGACATCGCCGATGGTCACGCGCGCCCCTTCGTCAACGAGGCGGCGGGACGTCGCGGCACCGATGCCGGAGGCACCTCCTGTGACGATCGCTGACTTTCCGACGAGCCGGTGGCAGAGCACCTCGGTGGCGACAGACATGGTCAGGCTCCGATCTGCTGGCTGACGCGCATCGTGGTACCGACAGGAAGCGGCGTATCGGACGGCGCGACGACAGCCACCCCCTGACGCTTGAGGTCCTCGATGGCTTCGGCCAGCTCCGGGGAATTGCCGTAGACGTCCTCGGTAGGAAAGAAGAGCCGCGAGCTCGCCTCCTTGCCGGGGTCCAGCCCGAGCGTGATCGTCACCTTGCTTGCCGTGGTGTGCATGGACAGCAGCACGATGTCAACCAGCTCCGCCTCGGTGAAATAGCGCCGGGCGTCATCCCACAGGGCATCGGTGATCAGTCCAGGGTTTGTCGAAATCGCGGCGGTCAGACGCAGGGCAGCTTTGATGTGCTCGGGCAGGGTGCTCGTTTCGAACTGGGCTAGCGCCTCCACCATGTCTTCTTGCAGTCCTGCCTGCACGGCAACCGCCTGGCGGGCATTCTGGCAGTACTGACAGTCCTGCACTTTCGCGTTGTAGATCCGGATCAGTTCATGCAGCACCGGGTCGAGCTGGAAGGACGTCCGGGTCCTGACGGGGATACCGGCGAGCCTGCTGAGCTCGATGGGGATGGCGATCGCGGCGACCGGATTGTCGACGTCATCGTCACGCTCCATCTGGATGAAGAAGCCGTCGAGCATTTCCTGCGGGACGCGTGGGGTGGTGGCCATTGATGTCAACTCCTAAGACAGGGTTGCTGAAGCGAGGGTGAAGGACGGCATGCTCTCCGGGACGGACTCTGGTGGGTCGAGCCTGAACGCGGAGTTGGCGCGGGCGAATTGGTCGGCGGTGCCGAGTGCCTTGGTCAGGTAAATAAATTCGCTCGGCGTCAAATGCTCTTGCAGACGCTCGCAATCCTCGTCCGTGATGGCACTGGACTGGATAGCGAACTGTTCCGTGAACTCAAGCACCGCCCGCTCGCGGGCATCGAAGAAGCCGGACGTCGGGTAGTCGGCTAAAGCAGCAATCTTCTGTTCGGTCAAGCCCGCAGCG
The DNA here is from genome assembly GCA_963839015.1 of uncultured Actinomycetota bacterium. Taxonomy (GTDB): domain Bacteria; phylum Actinomycetota; class Actinomycetes; order Frankiales; family Frankiaceae; genus DATAZK01. Next base: position 1,457,957 of record CAWITL010000010.1, read on the forward strand.
ATCGCCCTCCGGCCACGCAACGCCTGGTCGAACTCCGACTCAAGCAGCTGGGCCAGGCGGAGGCGGGCGAGCTCCATAAGGACGGGGTCGACGCGCTCGAGCGACGCATTGAAGTCCTTCATGAAGATCGCGAAATACTCCGGTCGAAGCCCCCAAACCCGATCCAGGTCCGTGCTTCCGGTTGCTGTGGTCGTAACGCGGCTCATCGCTTTCCCTTCGCGCTGCGGCGTCTGCCGAGCGTCCAAACGGTGTCGGTAGTCGGGTATTCATCAATCGGATTGCGCTATAAAGACACACTGACTTAACACTGTCAAGTAACCGACTCGAAACCCACCCGGAGGCGCGCGGAGCCCGTCGTCCTGTCGTAGGCTGCGGAACATGGCAGGGGCGAAACCGCCGGTGCGGGCGCGCTCCGGGAGACCAAGCAGTGATTCCTCATCCCCCTCGCGCCGCCGCCGGACGTCAGGTTCTGAGACAGCGCCGCCGGCGCTCAGCCGTCAGGACCTCATCGCCGCCGCAGCAGACCTGATCTCCCGGACCGGGGTACGACGAATGTCAATGCGCCTGCTCGCTGGCGAGCTCGGCGTAACGGCGACCGCGATCTACTACCACGTACGAGACAAGCAGGAACTGCTGGAACTCACGGCCGAAGCAATCGTCAGCCAGATACGCCTGGCGGAACCCGTCGACGATTGGCGACAGGAGCTTCGGCTGCTGTTGCTTCAACAGCAGCTCGTTCTCCGCCGCTACCCCGGGGTCGGTCGATTCCTGTTCGACTACCGCGACGCGCCCGCCGCCATCGCCTGGATGAATACCTTCCTGGACGTGCTGCTACGGGCAGGATTCGAGGGAAGTGCGGCGGTTGACGCGTTCGGGCGCATCGCCACCCACGTCAACCCCCTCTTCCTGATCGGCGACACGGTCGAAGGCAATCAGACGGGATTGGCCCGGCCTGGGCTGGCAGACGTGATCAAATCCCACCCCGGCGAGTACACGGCGGTGGAACGACTGCTGCCCCACCTCGCACCGGTTTCCTTCGACGAGGTCTTCGCGGCGGGAGTCGACTCCATCGTCGACAGCCTCGCGGCAGAGCTGAAAGCCAGCCGTCGCCGAGATCGCTCCAAACATTGAACGGGGTCATCACTCAGCGACGCTGGTGAAGCTGCCCCCGCAGGCCATCACCGCGAGTAGCGGTTCGTGAAGGGCGTCACCGGCCAAGATTCAGCGCCCTACTATCTGGCGACGATAAACTATTTAGCTTATTGTGAGCTCCCGCGAGCCGCGCTGGTGTAGCCGAACCGGATTCGAGGAGAAGGACGCATGGACCTTGGCATCACCGGCAGAGTCGCCGTCGTCGCAGGAGGGAGTCGCGGATGCGGGCGAGGCATCGCCGAGGCGCTCGCATCCGAAGGTGCCCGCGTCGTGCTGGTCGGACGACGGAAAGAGATCGTCGCTCAGGCAACTGAGGAGATCCGCGCAGTCGGCGGGACCGTGCTTGGCCTGGTCAGCGATATGACCACCGAGGCTGGCGTTGCGGAGATCGTAGGCAGGGCCAGAAAGGTCTTTGCTGATCCGGACATCCTGGTCGTCAACTCGCCGGGGCCCGATCGCCGCGGGCCCGAGCACACCCGTGGCTTCGAGAACTGCGCAGATGACGACTTCCTCGCGTCGTACAGCAATTTCGTGCTGAGCCAGGCGCGACTGGCCCGAGCCGTCCTGCCTGCGATGAAGAATCGAGGTTGGGGTCGGCTCCTGAACATTGGCACGATTGCGTTCAAGACACCGCACCAGGAGGATCCGCTGCCCGCCACAGACGCCGGCCGAGCGGGAATCCCATCGTTGATGCGGATCCTCGCACACGAGTACGGCCGTTACGGCATCACCGCGAACACCATCGCCACCGGACCATTCGACAGCGAACTGTCACGCGACTACCGCGCAACCAACCCAGAGATCAAGACGCCGGAATGGTTCGCAAGCATGCTGCCCGTCGGGCGATGGGGTGAGCCAATCGAAATGGGCTGGCTAGCAGCCTTCCTGTGCTCCGAACGAGCGTCGTTCCTCACCGGCGAGGTCATCCGACTCGACGGCGGCTACACCAAGAGCCTGTTCTAGCCGGACCGCGATGGGAGAACCCCGCTCATGGACTTTCTGCATGTGGGAATGAAGGTTGAAGACATCCACAAGTCCAGCTCGCTTTACGCGGAGCTGTTCGGCATCGATTGGGAGCCGATCAAGGAGCACCAACTGACGGACGTGACGCTCGAGGGTGCGATCGAGCCGTCCAGGACCCTGGTGACACACGGCACGACGGCAAGCGGGTTCGAAATAGAGATGATCCAGGTGCTCGAAGGGCGCACTGCCGACGAGCTCACCCTCGGTACCCGGGAAGGCCTCTCCCACTTTGGGTTTACCGTCCCCGATCTGGACTGCGCAATCGAGGAGGCAGAGGCCCGTGGGCTACGAAAGGTCTCCGAGTACCGTTCCGAATACGTGGACTTCGTCTTCCTCGAAGGAGACAACCTCGGTGGTGCTCTTGCGCAACTCATCCACTTCAACCAGTCACGGCAATAGTTGCCGTTGCCGACCGCGCACGGTAGCTTTTCGCGCGTTCCCATAGCCGCTGCGACTTCACGGCGTGCCGGGACGGTCTCACCCTACGCAGTCCATACCTGCCGCTTCCAGGTTCCCCGACCGCCCGGACGAGGGGCTTCACGCTGAGGGTCGGGCGGCCGTCCGAGCGTCGCCGTGCGCTCTGCGTGGGTCACGGCACCGAGGTGACGTTGACGGCGACGGTGTTACTCAACGTGTCGTCGTCGACCTCGTCCCACCTCAGCTGACCGTCAGCCCGCGTTCGACATCAGCACATCGATGTTGCCGAGATCGTCTGCAATCTGCCGGGCCATCCGGCGTCCGTCATGCGGACGACTGAGATCGCTCTGAACGAAGTGTGGTTTGGCCGAGCCCACTTCGCGTTCCGCTCTGGCCGTTGCCTCGACGTCACTTCGGCGGCTGGAGTAAGTGAGAACGAGTTCGGCGCCGGTGATGCAAGCGCGCCGACGTTCGAGCGGTCCGGCGTTCATGCTGTCGCCTTCTCGGCCGGTGGGCGTAGGCGTCTTGCCCTCGACGACCATGTGGTGCTGTGGATGGTCAGGAGCCTGGGGCGCCTAGCTGGCGGAGGAAGCTCCGGTAGTCGGTGCGGACGTGTTCTTCGACCAGCCGCCCAGCGTCGTCGACCCGGAACATGTTCATCAGGTCCCAAACGACACGGGCACCGTTGGGTTCAAGGCGGCCAGCCGGTGACTGGGTGAACGGGCGGACGAACGTTCCTTCCATCCAGGTCTGGCAAGCGACGGTATGACCCTCGACGACCACGATGCCTCGGCTGATGGTTCGGTCATCGAAGGCGTCGCGGATGGACTCAAAGTAGGCCGTCAGGCCCTGGTAGTCGGCATCGAAGCCGTCGGGACCGTGGAACAGGAAGGTATCGGTGTCGAAGTAGGCGTCGGTTTCGGCCTGGTCTTCACCGGAGATTTCGAGCTCCCCGGCACGCACCAAACGTGCGACGAGCTCGTCGCGGCTCAGAGTGAGCGGCATATTCGGTCCTTTCTGACGTGATCTGACTCCACACTGCGTCGCGGCCAGGTATTACACAAGCGACGGTTTTGCACACCAGTCATGTCTTTCACGCATGGCTCGCTATGTTGTGGAGGTGCCCGAACTGACGATTACCGGCTTGCAGATATTGCTGGAGGTAAACCGGTTCGGCTCCTTCAGCGCGGCTGCTGAAGCACTTGGCTACACGCAGTCCGCCATCTCCCGACAGGTGGCGGGCCTGGAGACTTTCGCGGGCGCCCCGCTGTTCGAGCGCCACGCCCGAGGTGTCCGTCCCACTGCTGCTGGGGAGATTCTGATACGTCACGCAGGAGAAGTGCTCGAGCGTGTCGCCGCAGCATCCAATGAGCTAGCTGGCCTGAACGACCGCCTTGACGGACGGCTCGCTGTCGGAGCGTTCCCGACGGCGGCCGCGTCCTTGGTGCCGCTGGCGATCGCACGCTTGATGAGACCTAACCCAGGGCTGCGTGTCCGGTTGATAGAGGCGTCAACCCCGGCCCAGCTGCACGCGCTTCGTCGCCGCCGCCTCGAGGTCGCCGTCCTGGCCACCGGTGAAGGACTTCCCGAGTACGACGTCGACGGGTTACGGCTCACCCCGTTGGTCGCCACCCAGGGAGTTGGCGTGGCGGTCGGAGACTCCCACAGGTTTGCTGGACGCGAGTGGGTGCGACCGGAGGAGCTGACCGACCAGGGCTGGATCGTCGGACCCAACGCCGCCGACGCGCCGGAATTCGGAGTCTGGCCCGGTATCGACTCCCCTCACATCGCGTTCAGTGTCCGGAACTGGCCAACGCGTCTTGGTCTCGTCGCGGCGGGCCTGGGCATCGCGCTGATGCCCGGATTCGCCGCTAGCATGATCCCGCAAGGAGTCACGTGGGTCCGAGTGCGCGACGGGCAAACTGGACTGCGGCGTTCGATGTTTGCTGTGACCGGACCCGATCCCAGCCCGCGAGCGTTAGGCATGATCGATGCGCTGCTGGCCGAGGTCGTGTAGTGCTGCACCGGGTGTCGTTGCCGGTAGCCGATCAAGGTCAAGCCGCCCTCAGCGCGAGCAGCCTCAGACAGCCGTTGCCGGCTCGGCTTTGAGTTGACTGCGGTCAGTTTCGATCGTAATGCTTGACGACACGCATCGTGCAAACGCCAAGAGCCCGGTCGGTATCCCTTGTCGGCGTGATCCCTGCTTCGTGCACGCGAGATCTAGCGCCGCGACGACCCCGCATCTCCCCGGCTTTCAGCTGACTTTGGGCTCGGACAGGTAGGCCGTCAACCTTGTGTGTCGTGACCTGATCAGCCGACGACTGACGGCGCGGCCTCCGAACCACGCGGCCAGCGACGTGGCGACGGCAATGAGGGTCAGCTGTCCGACCATCGCGTCGCCGAGGCGACCGACGGTGCCTCCTGTTTTGTAGTACCACCAGCCCAACGCGGGCAGGCCGATGACGACGAAGATTGCCGGCACCACCATGTAGGGGGCTACGACGAGTAGCAGCCAGCGGATCTGGGCGCGACGCTGCCGGCGATCCTGCCAGCGCATCTTGAGGCTGACCGGGTGGTAGGGCCAGATGATCCCGATCCAGTCGGAAATGGCAAGCGCACCTAATGGGACAATGGCGACAAAGAGAATCGTATAGACAGCGGAAAGGGCGGTGTCGTCGGCTATTCCGATAATGGCCGCAATGAGTACGCATATCGGGGCAACGAGGAGCCAGAGGAAGGTGGATCTGGCTCCGAGCAGGCGCATGACCGTGTTTTCGTCGTCGACAGCAAGCATCATGCGGCGGCTGTCCGATCCGAGGACATTGGTTGCTGGTACGTCGGAGTACATCCAGGCGCCGAGCACGACAGGCAAGGCCAGCGTTCCATGCAAGTGGAACATCGTCGCCTTGAACGAGCTGAACCAAAACAGCACGACCAGCAGGCCGTTGAAAAGAACGACGGTCGGCAGTTCAAAGGGTGGATGAAGCGCTCGCCGGAACTCCGCGCGCAAGGCAGCCCGAAAGGTGTCCGGCAGAACCACGTCCGCCGTATTCACTGTCTCCGTTGCCACGACAGCACCCATCTCCCTGAGGATCGCACTGCCCGGACCTCAGATTCCTTTGCCTGCATTGAAAGGGAATCCGGGGACGGGCTCGCTGTCCAGCCGGCCCCGGTTCCAGTGTCAGTCGGACGCCTCTGCCTCTTGGATGGCGTCATCGATGGCGATCGCGAGCCCGAGGGCTTCGGCGACGGTGGCGGCTGCGGACACCGTGCGCGGAGCGCCGATAATGGGTGCGACGGCGACCAGGACGCCCTGGGCATCCTCTGCCGTTAGCCCCACGTCGAGCGCGGCTCCCATGTTCAAGAAGTAGGACGCTACGGGAGCGTTGACCGCTGCAAGCGCTCCGAGCCGGACCAGCATCAGCTCACGTCCGTTGAGGCTGCTGCGGCTCACTGAGGCTTCGGTCATCGCTGCCACGGTGTCGAGAATGGGGCTGTCTTCACTCATAGTTCACATCCTTGGATTCGTTGGATTCGTTGGATTTGTTGGAGTTTGGTGCCTACTGCGGCCTACCAGCCGGCTGACGTTCGCACTTGGGCGTGGACCACCTTTGACGGCGAAGGCCGACCGGTCAGCTGACTGCCTGCGCTGTTTCCTGAACGGCTTTGTCGATGTCCTTGCTGCTCACATCGAGCTGCTTGGCGGCGTGCTTCTGTGCTTTGAGGTCGGCTTTGTTGATGGCGTCTTCGATGGTGCTCTCGCCGACGATGACGAGGGCGGACTGGCCGGCGTCGATGACGTCGCCAAACTCCTTCACATCCGATCGGGACATCCCCTTCCACAAGTGCCCACTCACGCCACCGACCGCAGCCCCAACCGCCGCACCGACGATGAGTGACGGTGGGAACAAGATGCCGACCACCGCGCCGACCGCAGCACCGCCCCACGCCCCGTGGCGGGTCGCCGTCTCGTCCTTGTTGACGTGAACCTTGCCGTCGGGATCCTTGGTGACGACTGCCGCGTCGTAGGTCCCGACGGCCCCTGCGGCGTGCAGGTCCTTCACGACGTCGTAGTCGGCCTGGGCCGCGTCCTCGGTTGGATAGGTCCCGACGTAAATGAATGCTGCGTCCGCGTTTGCCATGACTGTGCCTCCGATTCCGGCTGCGTGCGATGGGCCCGTAGCCGAGCCCCGGGTCGGCACACTATGCCCGCGCCATTTACCGGAACAGGGACTTAGGTCATCTGATCCACGGTGACCAAAGGACGTTCGGCGTCACCGTCATTAGCGACCTGACGCCTCAAGGCGGTTAGGGACTTTCGGCTCTGTACCGCTCGACGCCCAGCGTCAGAATCTTCGAGGCAACGCCGTCACATGACGCGTTCAGTCAACCGAGGGGTTCCGTCATGCACGACAACAGCTACCCGCTACTCAACATCTTCTGGACCATGCTGATGTTGGCCGGATTTGTGCTGTGGGTCTTCATCGTCATCTCAGTGTTCATTGACAATTTCCGCCGCCGGGATCACGGAGGGCTCGCCAAGGCACTATGGCTACTTTTCATCATCTTCGTCCCCGTCATCGGAGTTGTTGCCTACCTCATCGCCCGGCCCCGTGAAGTCGACGTCGTCGTCGCCTAACAGCCGTTCCCTGCGCAGTTCGTCCTAAGAGGAAATGGACTCAGAAGCGGTAGGTTGCGACGACCGTTTCACCGGACTTGTCCGCCGACTGCGAGCACTGCTTTCCAATCCGAGCCGGACCAGCTGCCCGGAGACATGACAAGAGGTACGCACCGATGAGCCAACTGCGCAAGATTTTCGCCGTCGATCGGAGCAAATTCAGCCTCGCCGGCGGCATCGCGGTCGGTGGCCTGCTAGTGGTGATCTGGTTCGCCGTCGCCGAGCTCAACGAGCAGAGATACCTCATTACCGTCGTGTTCGCTGTGCTGACGACCGCCCTCAGCGACCCAGGTGGCAGCTACTGGCACCGGGCGCGGGCGATGAGCGCCTACGGCATCGTTGGCGCGCTCATGACCGCATTAGCCTTCTTCGTCGGCACACAGGCAGCAGGATTCGTAGTGCTGGCACTTTTCGTCGTCACACTGCTCGCCGGGTTGGCAGTGAAATTCGGGTTGCACCGTTTCAGCACCGGGATGCTGCTCAACGTCTGGTTCGTCCTCGCCGTGGGACTACCGATCAGCTTCCATGACAGCCGGATCCACACCCACACCTGGAACCAGGCGTTGGCATGGCTCATCGGATCAGCCGCATGGATCACCCTCACCTTCATCGTGTGGCTGGCCAGCAAACGCAAATGGAGCCCGGCGCCCATCATCGACGTCCCCGGCGAACCCGGCGCAGCAGTCGAACTCACCCGCCCCGTCGTGCTATTCGCACTAATCCGCGCGCTGGCAATCGCCGGCTCAGCCGCCATCGCCTTCGGGTTACACGAGCCCAACGCCGACTGGATGGTGATAGCCACCCTCATCGCCATCAAGCCCAGCATCGAGCAGACCAAACTCGTAGGACTCCAACGCATCACCGGTGCAGCCATCGGCGCGGTCATCGCGATACCGATCCTGCTCGCCGTCCACGACAAGCGGGCCCTGGAAGCTGCCATCATCATTCTCGCCGCGATCGGAGCCTCCATCCACGGCGTCAACTACGCCTACTACACCGCCGCCATCGCCAGCGCAGCTCTCATCGCCGCCGACCTCCCACACCCCACCGACTACGCCGCAGAAGGCCGCCGCGTGCTCTTCACCTTCATCGGCGTCAGCATCGGCGCCCTCGTCATGCTCATCGCAGACCGTATTCAAACCCGGCGGCCATCCGTGCCGACACAGCCGGCGCCGGCGTCGGCTTGATTCCGCAGCGCCGGGTCTGCGGTTGGATTCGACGTCGCGGACCAGGCCACGAGAGTGCAACACGCTCTCATTGCTTTTGGTCAAGCTCACGCCCGTTGAATGCACGTCCAGTTTGTGGCGGCAACGCCCGTCCAATTCAACCGGACCCATAGTCTGTGGCGATGTCCCCTCGGCAGCGCTCCAAGTCCCTGCGCAGCCGGCCAACCTCTCCGAACAAGTAGGAGACCGATGAGCGTTCACGAAGTCGACTGCCTGCTCGAAAGCATGGACTCGGTCGCCGCCCTCCTGGGCGAACTCGACGAGCCCGAGTGGCGGGTGCAATCCCTTTGTCCAGCGTGGAACGTTCACCAGGTCGTCGCCCACCTCGACGGCATCGAAGAAGCGCTCCTCGATTGGCGACCGGCCGGAGACGCGGCGGCCCCGTTCGAGATCGTCGGTCAAGTCTTCGACGAGGTCGACACCTGGCCACCGGACCGCCTTCTTGACCGCCTCCGCACCGTGCTGGCCAACCGCCGGAGCGAACTGCTCGCCGCCGACTCGAGCCTGTTCAGCGAGGTGTCGTGGACTCCAGTCGGGATCCAGACCTACGGCCGGTTCATGGCTATCCGCAATTTCGACTTCTGGGTCCACGAACAAGACATCCGGGTCCCGCTCGGACGCCCCGGCCACACCAGCGGACCGGCCGCCGAACTGGCCCTCGAGGAGGTGCGGCGTAGCTTCGGGTACATCGTCGGCAAACGCGCCGCCGTACCCGACGGCTCCAGCGTGCTCGTCGAACTGCACGGGCCGATCGAAGCCCAGCTCGCAGCTGTCGTCGACGGACGTGCCCGCGTCGTCGACGATCTCAACCACCCAGACGCCATCGTCCGAACCGACTTCCTCACCTTCATGCTTATCGCCTGCGGAAGGATCGACCCCGAAACGCACTTGTCGAACGACGACGTCCAGCTTCAAGGCAACAAAGAACTCGCCGCGCAGCTCGTCCGCAACCTCCGTTTTACGATCTGACCGGACCGAGACCCTGTGGGTGCCGAGGGCATCATGTCCACGGTTAGCTGGATGAGATCGTGATGCCGGGCAGTGACTGGCCGCAGATGGGGTCCGCTCCCTTGACGGTCCGGAACGTCGAGCCCTCGAGCTTTGCCATCCATAGGCAGTTGTGCACCCCGCCGGCGTTGGCTTTACGGTCGTTGACGTCGATCGTTCGTCCGCCGAACAGGCCAAGCCCGTCCCAGTCCTTGATACCCGAGAGAGCGCTGATCAGGTTGGTCGTACTGGTGCTCCCGTTTGACGCCTTGAGAGCACGCACGAGTAGTCCTGTAGACGCGTAACCGTGGTACTCGGCGAGCGTTGGGGCCGTGGTGACTCCGGCACTCTTCAAGTCGCTCGCGAACTGCTTCGTAGCAGCCGTGTTCATCTCCATCACTTCGTACTGGTTGGCGAAGTACACGTTCTGCGCGGCATTGAGAGCTCCGGGACCGGCCTGCAGGGTGTCTCCCCGTAACCGGTCGGCAGCAGTGCGACCTTCAGATCGACCCCGGCCTGTCGCAAAGCGACGATGAGCGCGAACGACGTGTTCGGGTCGGTCGCGGAGGTGAAGCCGTCGACCCCACCCTTCTTCATGCCCAGTGCGACGGGTTGGACGTCGGTGCTGCCAAACGTGAAGTTCGGGTTGATGTAGCCAACCTTCAGCCCCGCGTGCCGTGCCGACGCGGCGCTGTTCTTGGCGTTCCCGGCTGAGAGCGGCGAGATGCCATAGCCGAGCGTGCCTACGGTGGTCACTCCCTGCGACTTGAAGAAGTCGCCGATCGTCGAGGTCACCACCGTCTCATCGATGGCACCGGTGACGGCGAACATGTTCTTGGCGGTCTGCCACTCGGGTCCGTCTTGAGCGGCGCCGATCACCGGGATGTGGTGCGAAGTCAGGTAGGCCGCCGCAGCGAACGTGAGCGCCGACACGGCGACGACTGCGGACACGTGATCCTCGATAACCAGTTTCTGGGCGGCCGATAGCGTGGTCGCTGGATTTGTTGCGGTGTCGCCGACGACGTACTGAATCTTGTAACCCTGCCGCGCCGCGTAAACGGCACCAGCCCTCACGCCCTCGACAGTGGTCTTGTTGCCCGAGGCCGCCGGCCCCGTGATGTCCGTCAGCACACCGAT
>CAWITL010000011.1:0-148450 GCA_963839015.1 uncultured Actinomycetota bacterium
GGCTCGCAGGCGCGAAGGAGCAGGCGGTCGCTGAGCCGCTTCGGACTTGTCGTCCACCCGCTACTACCAATTGCTCAACGGGTTGATCGATGCGTCCGGCTGCGCTGCGCGCCGACCCGATGCTCGTCAAGCGTCTTCAGCGGCTGCGTCTGCAGCGCCGACGGGCCGCGTCCGCTCGCCGGCTGGGCCAATCGGTCTAGCCGGTGCCTTCCGGGCGACGCCTCGGTTCCAACGCCACCCGGTGCTTTCGTTATTTGCTACCGCTCTGCCTCGTGGCGGCGGCCATCGTGGCAATCTTCGGGCTGGTTCGCGTCATCGGTCGCAGCAGTACGCCCGCCACCTCCGACGCGGCCGTCTCGCTCACCCTTGGGGCCTCGGGTAAGCCTGCTGCCGAGCCCAAACCCGTCACGTCCTATAGCACGACGCAGCCGGCTCCGACCCCGGCTCCGAGTGGCCGTCACCAGTCCGGTCGCCATCCTCAACGCCAGTTCTGTGCGCGGGTTGGCCTCGCGCACAGCGGCTTTGCTACGCAAACAAGGCGTGGTGGTCGCGGCCGTTGACAACCTGACCGGTGGCCAGCAGCCGGACCTACCGACCGTCTTCTACCCACCGGGCGAGCAAGCGCAGGCCCAGGCTCTTGCCGACCTTAGCGGCACCTCACAGGTGGCGCCCGGCCCCGGTTGGATTCCCGCAGACGGCAGACTGGTGCTCGTGCTTACCGATCCCAGCACCACGAGCGCCAGTGGCCCCTTTCCCCGCTCGTGAGTGCTCTGCCTGAGCCGATCACCGAAGCCGGCCGTGCGGGCCTTGCTGCCCCTGATCGCCGACCCCGCCCACGCGCTCGCCGCGCTCGACTACGACGGCACGCTGGCCCACATCACGCTGCGCCCGCAGGACGCAGCCCCCGGCCGCCGGGGCGCTCGGAGTGCTGCGGCGCGCTAGGGGATCGCTCGGGGTCAGTGGTGCTGATCACCGGCCGCCCCCATCGGGCAGCTGCTCGAGCTCTCCGGGCTTCGCGACGATCCCGCCGGCGCCAAGGATCGCGGTGCTCCGCAATACGGGCTGGGGGGCTGGGACGGTGGCTCGGGGTGACCTCGCTTCACCCGACCCGCTCCCCGTGGGGGAGGCGTCTCCTCGTCGTCGGGCGCCGCCGGGCTGCCGGCGAAGGACAGCGCCCCGGCCTGCGTCACGATCCGGGCGCAAGGGCCAAGCTCTCGTCCTGCACACCCGCCAGAGCGCCGAGCCCGAAGGAAATCTGCGGGCGCTCACCAGCCGCGTCAGCGACATAGCCCGGGCGCCGAGCCTGGAGCCCCATCCCGCACGTAACGCTCTTGAGCTGCGCCCACCTGGCTATGAAAAGGGCGGCGCGGTTGCGCAGCTTCGTCAAGGAGACCGCTGCCCGCGCCGTGCTTTTTGTCGGTGACGACGTCGGCGACCTGCCTGCCTTTGAAGCGCTGGATGAATTGCGGGGCGCTCGGTATCCCCGCACTCGGCGTGGTCAGCGACGCCCCCGAGGTCACCGGCGTGCGTGAACACGCAGACCTGCTGCTGGACGGACCGGAAGGCGTCGTCGGAGTTCCTGCGCCAGCTGGTCGACGGGGCTAGCTAAAGCGCTGCGACCTGCTGGCCGAACCACTGCGCCGGCGGAGAGCGCTACGGGATGCAGCCGCAAGACGTTCGCACCGCTCGGCGCGCGAGGCCGGTGAGAGCGCAAGCGCGTCCCACAGCGCCCGCGGTCTGGAGACGTCGTAGGGGTCCACCATGAACGCGTCCCCGCCAAGCTCCGCGGCGGCCCCCGCTTCCCGCGAGAGCACCAGCGCGAGATTCGGCCCTGAGAGCACCGGCCCTCCTTGGCCACCAGATTCATCCCGTCGCGCAGTGGGTTGACCACCAGGACGTCGGCCAGCGCGTACGCGGCGAGCGCCCGTGGGAAATCGTCGCTGACCTCCAGCTGAACCGGCTCCCAACCCGGGCGCCCGAACTCCGTGCAGATGTCATACGCCACCCGCTGCAACGGCGGCCGTGTACTCGCGGTACTCCGGCAGGTCGTGCCGGCTCGGGTAGGCGAAGGCGAGGTGGATCACCTCGCCGTGCAGCTCCGGGTGGCGCGCAGCAGCTCGCGGTAGGCCTCGCAGCCCGCGCACGATGTTCTTCGACAGGCTCGGTGCGGTCGATGCGCAGAAGCAGACCGGCGATCACCGACCTGCTCGGCCAGCAGCTCCATCCGGTGGGCGACGCATCACGCCGGCGCGCTTGCGCAGTTCGGCGCCATCGACCCCGAGCGGATGCACTCTACCGTCGTCGGGCCACCCCTCGGTAGGCGGACTTCGTTGTCGGTCACGTCGGCGTCCGAGCACGGCTGTCGCAGCAGCGCCAGGAACACATCGGCCCAGCGCTCGCAGTGAAAGCCGAGCCGGTCGGCGCCGAGCATTCCGTCAAGGACCGCCACCGCAACGTCGTCGGGCAGCAGCCGGAAGTAGTCGGGTGTGGCCCACGGCGTATGGGTGAAATGCGAGATCCGCAGGTCCGGGCGCAGCTTGCGCAACATCCGCGGGGCCAGCACAAGGTGGTAGTCCTGCACCAGCACCTTGCCACCGGGGGCGGCTTCCTCGGCCAGCGCGTCAGCAAAGGTGGCGCAGTACTGCTCGTACGCCGCCCAGTCCGCGGCCCAGGCGCGACCGAAGGTGGGCGCGCTGGCGGCGTCGAACAGCAGGTGGGCGATGAACCACAGGGTCCGGTTGCCCACGGCGTTGTAGGCCCGGTCGAAGATCACCCGGTCCAGGTCGAGCATGCGGACCTGTTGCTCACCGGCGGTATCTGCCCCCGGGGACCGCAGCAGGCCGTCCGGAGAAGCCCGGACCGCGGCCCGATCGCCGTCTGTCAATGCCGCGCAAACCCAGGTGACGGGCTGCCTCGTGAGCCTCGAGAGCGCTGATCATCCCGCCGCCGCCGCGACGCGCGGTGAGGCGGCCCGACTCGTCGGCGACGTAGGAGAGCGGGTCCGCGGTTGGACGCGACGAGCACGGCTGTGTCTCCCATGAGTACGCAGCGTAGTGCCGGGTACGCGGCGGCATGGCGTCTGAGAGTCGCGGCACCGTATTGCTCGCGCTCGGCGCCAACTTGGTGATCGCGCTGGCGAAGACGGCCGGTGGAGCGATCACCCTGTCGAGCGCGATGCTGGCGGAGAGGGCCCACTCCTGGGCCGACACCGTCAACGAAGTCTAATTACTGACCTCGATACGAAAATCCGCGGCGCCCGGGCGGATTCGACCCACCCGTTCGGCTACGGCAAAGAACGCTTCTTCTGGACGCTTCTCGCGGCCGTCGGAATCTTCGTCACCGGCGCCGGTTTTTCGATCTTCGAGGGCGTCACCTCACTGTTTGCACCATCGCAAGGAGCCGAGCGCCAACGAGTTCTACCTGACCTACGCCATCCTCGCCATCTCCTTCGTGCTCAAAAAGATAGTCACTGATCCGCGCGCTGCGCCAGGTACGCGACGAGGCACAGGTGCGCGGCCGCACGTTCATAGAGGCATCTGCGACGCAGCAACGACCCGACCGTGAAGGCGGTCGCCAGCGAGGACAGCGCGGCCGTGGTCGGGATCGTGCTGGCACGTGACCGGTAAGGCCTGCACCAGGTCACCGGTTCCGCCGAGTACGACGGCGCTGCGTCGATCATTATCGGGGTGGTGCTGGCCTGGATCGCCTATGCGCTCGGCCGAGACACCAAGGACCTGCTGATCGGCGAGGCGGCCGACCCCGAGCTGCGCCTCGACATCCAGCACGCGGTCGCGCAGCATCCCGAGGTCGACGCGGTGCTCGAACTCCTCACCATGCAGCACTCCCGGAAGAGGTCCTGGTCGCGATGAAAGTCGACTTCAGCGAGAAGCTTGATTCCGACGGATCGAAGCGGTCAGCACCGAGATCGAGAAGGAGCTCCGGAGGGTATCCGTCGGTGCGCCACGTCTACCTCGACGCGACCGCTTCCAGCCGGGAGCAGCCCGAGCTCGCCAAGGTGATCCAGGACCTGGCCGATGCCGACGCAGACGGCGATCAGGACGGCGCAGACGAGCTCGCGGAGCTGGAACGCCCGCGACACCGAGACGCGGCCGCGCGCGAGAAGGGCTAGCTCTCTGGTCGATCCAAAGCAGACCGCACCGCCGACGCCCATCCCGCGCCAAGCGACCCGTCCTCGATGACGGCATTGCCGAGCGCCCCGCTCGGGCCCCGACCGGAGCCGAGCGCGCCCCATTGGCGACGAGATGGAACCGCCCGACGTGGGCGCCATCGCCAGGTCGCTCGCGCTGTCGCCGATGGCGATCGCCTGTTCGGGCCGAGCCCGCGCCGTCGAGGTCGTAAGCCGACCGCCTTGCCCTTGTCGATCCCGTCCGGAACCAGGTGGTAGACGTGCAGCTCATCGATCCTTCAGGCCGGGCGTCGGGCCGCGGCGGCAGAGCCCGTTGTCGTGCATCCGCAGCCAAGCGGCGCCCTGGCTCGCGAACCAGGCGTCAGCCTCGGTAGGTCGAACTCACCGCGCAGCATGACGTCGAGCTCGTGGCCTACGTGCCAGGGATCGTGAAATTCCAGCCGGCCGGCGTAGCTCCGCCAGGAAGGCGCGATCACCAACGTGTCCGGGATCGCATCGAGCTCCGCCGGCATCGCGCCCCGCAGGACGTGACGCGCCGGCCGCGGTCCCAGCCCACCACCGCCCCAGCTCAGCGACGTAGCCGTCCGCGCCGAAAATGCCGCCGGCCTCGAGCAGCTGAGCCTGAGTGCGGCCGCTCACCAGTACCAACGCGACGTCGCGGCCAGCAGGTCGGCAAGCGCGCGGGACGGATCGAGGGTGACGCAGCGGTCCTCGTCGCGAAAGAAGCAGCCTCCCGGGCCGACCATCGTTCCGTCCAGATCGGTATAGATCACCCGGATGCCGGGACGGGCCCGTCAGGGGGCGCGGATATTGAAGGAGATTCAGCGGTCACAGTCCGCTAGCATGGTCGGTCGGACCCGTCGCCGTGAGGTGCAGGTCCGAAGGCTCATTCCAGAAGCAACCCATAACTGAATTGTTGCTCATCCAGAGGGGCAGAGGGACCGGCCCGTTGAAGCCCCGGCAACCACCGCAAGACGTCTGACGCCACGCCCATTCGGGCGCGTGCTGAGTCTCGGCAGGTGCCAATGCCGGCCCGCCAGCCAGGCGGGAAAGATGAGGAGGTTCCTTCCGCATGACCTCTCTGCTCGAGTTCGCCCGGGCTAGCCGCGGCCAATCCGGCCACCCACCTCAAGTGCCGTAACTGTTCGGCGACGCTACGACCTCGCCGCCGTCCACGTCTGCATGGAGTGCTTCGCCCCGCTGGAGATCGGCTACGACGAGGAGCGGCTCGCGCCGCGTCACCCGCGAGTCGATCCAGGCCGGCCCGCACAACATCTGGCGCTACGCGGGCTGCTGCCGGCCGGCCACGACGAGCCACCCGGGTGAGCCTCGGTGCCGGCTGGACCCCGCTGCGCCGCGCCGACCGGCTCGCCGAGGCGCTCGGCATGAAGACGCTCTGGGTCAAGGACGACAGCGCCAACCCCACCCACTCGTTCAAGGACCGGGTCGTCTGCGTCGCGCTGTCCGCGGCGCGCCAGCTCGGCTTCACCACCGTGGCCTGCGCCTCGACCGGCAACCTCGCCCAGTCCGTCGCCGCCCACGCCGCCTCGGCCGGGCTGCGCGCCGTCGTCCTCATCCCGCACGACCTCGAGGCCGGCAAGACGGTCTCGACCGCCGTCTACGGGCCGACCCTGGTCGCCATCAAGGGCTCCTACGACGACGTCAACCGGCTCTGCAGCGAGATCGCCGGCGAGCAGCAGTGGGCCTTCGTCAACGTCAACGTCCGCCCGTTCTACGCCGAGGGCTCCAAGACGCTCGGCTACGAGGTCGCCGAGCAGCTCGGCTGGCGGCTGCCCGAGCAGGTCGTGGTGCCCGATCGCGTCGGGCTCGCTGCTGACCAAGATCGACAAGGCGTTCGGCGAGTTCATCCGGCTCGGCCTCGTCGAGGGCACGCCGTACACGCGTCTTCGGCGCGCAGGCCGCCGGCTGCAGCCCGGTCGCCGCGGCGTTCGCCGCCGGCCGCGACACCGTCACCCCGGTCCGGCCCCACACCATCGCCAAGTCGCTGGCCATCGGCAACCCCGCCGACGGTCCTTACGCGCTCGACGTGGCCCGCCGCACCGGCGGCGCCATCGTCGACGTCACCGACGACGAGATCGTCGAGGGCATCCGGCTGCTGGCCCCGACCGAGGGCATCTTCGCCGAGACCGCCGGCGGCGTCACCGTCGCCACCCTGCGCGCCTGCTGCGCGAGGGCCTGCTCGATCCGGGCGCCGAGACCGTGATCTGCAACACCGGCGACGGCCTGAAGACCATCGACGCGATGGCGCCGACAAGCGGCCCGACCGTCACGATCGAGCCGTCCTACGAGGCCTTCGAAGCGGCCCTCAACGAGGTCGAGCCCCGGCCTGCTCGAGTAGCCGGCCGGCCGGCCGCCACTGCGGCGGCGGCTGCTGGCCGACGGGTCTGAATGATCTGCGTGGCGCCGTCGTTGGGTGCCGGGTCAGTCGGGCTATGAGCGGGCTGGTCATATCCGGCCTGCTCGTGAGCCGGGCGCCGTGGCCGCTGCGGACTCGCCGTACGCCGGCTGGCCGTACCCGCGGCTGGCCGTAGGCCGGCTGCTCGCCGTACTGGGGCTGCTGCCGTAACCGGGCTGCTGGCCGTACGCGGCTGCTGCCCGTACTGGCGGCTGCTGGCCGTACTGGGGCTGCTGGCCGTACTGGGGCTGCTGCCCGTACTGGGGCTGGGCACCCTGCGGCGGCTGTACTGCGGCGCTGGCTGCTTGTACTGCTGCTGGTCATGAGCCGGCTGTGCTTTGCGCCGCGGCTCGGTGCCTGCAGGGCCCGGATGATCGACCGTCAGGATGACCAGCGCCGAGCCTCCCAGCGCAGCCCAGGCGCCTACTCCGACGTTGTGGACGTCAGGCTGTCGGCTTCTTGCACCAGCACCATCGTGTGCAGGAAGGCGTACGGGACCACCAGCGACGGGATGATCGCGAGCAGGCCGAACCGGCCCGGCAGCACCCCGAAGATCAGCATCAGCACGCCTGCGCCGACCAGCGCGATTCCCCACTGGGTGTTCGGCAGGTTGACGCCGGTCCAGAGCTTGATCGAGTTGACGTAGTCCAGGCTGGTGATCTTCTTCCAGGCGTCGATGTTCGAGTCTGACCAGAGATCGGGCCGTGCAGCCAGGGAAGCAGGCTCGAGGCCGCCACCAGGCCGGCCCCCGCACCGATGACGCCGGCGACCGCCTTGGCGAAGCGCACGACCGCGAGAGCGATCAGGAAGAAGAAGACGGCTGCCCCGACGGAGGCGGCCGATGCCCGCCCACTGCGGGACGAGCGTCTTGTACAGATTCGGCGCCGCGAGCAGCATGAGCAGCCCTTCCGTTTGGCGTGTCGCGGAGCAAGGTAGACGCGCCGGCGGCGTTCTTTCCGCGCGTAACTCACTGTCTTGCACTCGGCAAGGTCGAGTGCTAAAAATGACTTAGCACTCAACGCTGTCGAGTGCCAGGCCGTCTGGGCGAGGCCAGCTGTACACAGATCGGGTCTTCCGAGGTGTAGCCGGTCGTCCGTCGCGGGCGTCAAGCCGGCCGAAACGGGCACTTGACCACTGGACCCGTCCATCTGCTGGAGGGACAACCACATGCCCAAGATCATCGCGTTCGATGAAGAGGCCCGCCGCGGCCTCGAGCGCGGGATGAACCAACTCGCTGACGCCGTCAAGGTGACGCTCGGCCCCAAGGGCCGCAACGTCGTCCTGGACAAGAAGTGGGGCGCACCCACGATCACCAACGACGGTGTGTCCATCGCCAAGGAGATCGAGCTCGAGGACCCCTACGAGAAGATCGGCGCCGAGCTCGTCAAAGAGGTAGCCAAGAAGACCGATGACGTCGCCGGAGACGGCACCACCACCGCCACCGTTCTTGCCCAGGCACTCGTCGCAGCAGGGCCTTCGCAACGTCGCCGCCGGCGCTAACCCGATGGGCCTGAAGAAGGGCATCGAGGCAGCTGTCGAGCGCGTCGTCGAAGAGCTGACCAAGCTCGCCAAGGATGTCGAGACCAAGGAGCAGATCGCGTCCACCGCGTCCATCTCCGCGGCTGACACCGTCGTCGGCGAGATCATCGCCGAGGCGATGGACAAGGTCGGCAAGGAAGGCGTCATCACCGTCGAGGAGAGCAACACCTTCGGCCTCGAGCTCGAGCTCACCGAGGGCATGCGCTTCGACAAGGGCTACATCTCGCCCTACTTCGTCACGGACCCCGAGCGCATGGAGACCGTGCTCGACGACCCGTACCTGCTGATCGTCAACAGCAAGATCGCGTCCGTCAAGGACCTGCTCCCGCTGCTCGAGAAGGTCATGCAGTCCGGCAAGCCGCTGGCGATCATCTCTGAGGACGTCGAGGGCGAGGCGCTTGCCACCCTGGTCGTCAACAAGATCCGCGGCACCTTCAAGTCGGCTGCCGTCAAGGCTCCCGGCTTCGGCGACCGCCGCAAGGCCATGCTGCAGGACATCGCGATCCTGACCGGTGGCCAGGTCATCAGCGAGGAGGTCGGTCTCAAGCTCGAGAACGCGACCGTCGATCTGCTGGGCCGCGCACGCAAGGTCGTCATCAACAAGGACGAGACCACCATCGTCGAGGGTGCCGGCGACGCCGACCAGATCAATGGCCGCGTCAACCAGATCCGCGCCGAGATCGAGAAGAGCGACAGCGACTACGACCGCGAGAAGCTGCAGGAGCGCCTGGCCAAGCTGGCCGGCGGCGTTGCAGTCATCAAGGTCGGCGCTGCCACTGAGGTCGAGCTCAAGGAGCGCAAGCACCGCATCGAGGACGCCGTTCGTAACGCGAAGGCGGCCGTCGAAGAGGGTGTGCGTGCCGGGCGGTGGCGTCGCGCTGCTCGCCGCCAGCGTCACCGCTTTCGAGAAGCTCGACCTGACCGGCGACGAGGCCACTGGTGCCAACATCGTCCGGCTCGCGCTCGAGGCCCCGCTGAAGCAGATCGCCCTCAACGCCGGCCTCGAAGGCGGAGTTGTGGTCGAGAAGGTCCGCGGCCTGAAGGCCGGATGGGGCCTCAACGCCGCCACCGGCGAGTACGTCGACATGATCGAAGGCCGGCATCATCGAGCCGGCCAAGGTCACCCGCTCGGCGCTGCAGAACGCGGCGTCGATCGCTGCACTGTTCCTCACCACCGAGGCAGTCATCGCCGACAAGCCCGAGAAGGCCGGCGCTGCGCCTGCCATGCCGGGTGGCGGTGACATGGACTTCTGATCCTCACCAGGGTCAGCAGTTCGCTTCACCCGCACGACTGAAAGAACAAAACAAGGGCGGCCTCCCTCCGGGGAGGTCGCCCTTGTTTGTTGATTATTACGTTTGTTGATCAATGCTCCGTCCGGCGGTATGGGAAGGCCGCTGGCAGCCGATACTCGCTTTTGGCGTCGGCTCATCGCGGAGTCCGATGTCCTGTCACAACATCCCGTCGCCAGAGACCGAGGAGCGTCATGCAGGCAGGGAAACGCGCAGGCCGGCTCGCCATCGCGGGCATGGCCGGAATCGCAGCGATCACCCTGGTCGCAGGCTGCGGCAGCTCGAGCACCAGCGGCAGCGCTGGTTTCTTCCCGAGCCCGGGCGCGCCGGCCGGCAATGACGCCGGCGGTCCGCACACGCTGCTCGCCGCGTCCGTCGCCAAGACCGAGGCGGCCAAGAACGCTCAGATCCACATGGATGTCCAGTCCTCGGCCGGTGGGCAGTCCGTGGATGTCACCGGCGACGGAATCATCGACTTCACGAGCGGCAAGTTTCAGCTGGTGATGAACCTGCCGCAGACCGCCGGGCTCGGGGGCACGATCGAAGAGCGCGTGATCGACGGGGTGGTCTACATCCAGCTTCCCGCGGCTGCCGGGATTGTCACCGGCGGCAAGACGTGGATCAAGGTCGACGCGTCCCGGCTGAGCGGCGGAAGCTCCCCGTCGTCCCTGGGGCAGGATCCGACGCAATACCTGGGGATGCTGCGCAGCGTGAGCGACAGCGTTACCAACCTGGGTCCCGCCGAGGTCCGCGGCGTCCAGACGACGCATTACCGGGCGCAGGTAGACCTGACCAAGGCCGCGGCCGCCAGCGGCGCAGATGCAGCGTCCATCGCCCAGTTCAAGACCGCGTTCGGCACCACCACGATCCCTGAAGACGTCTACATCGACGCCAAGGGCCTGACCCGCCGCGTCTCCATCTCCTTCGCCCCGACCGGCGGCTCCGCCAGTGCGGCGGCGGCTGTCTCCTTCTCCACCACCGTCGACCTGTTCGACTTCGGCAGCACTGACACCTCGGACATCGTGGCACCGCCCCCCGGTGAAGTCGGAAGCCTGCCGTCCGGCATCAACCTCGGCGGCTAACCGCGCTCGCATGCCTTCTCGTGGCACGCTGAGCGACGATGAAACGCTTAGCCGCGGCCCTAGCCGTTTCCTGCGTCAGCGCCGGGCTGCTGGCCGGTTGCGGCTCCTCGGCTAAGCCTTCGGCGGCGCCGTCCGGTCACGTGACGATGTCGATGCCGCCGGGCGGGAGCAAGCCGACACCCGCGCCTGCCCCCGCGCCCAGTTCGGCCGGCTACGCACTCGGCAGCGGCGGCAAGGCGATCGGTGACGTCTACGCCCACGACGGGGCCGGGATGTTTCAGCCGGCGACCCGTGGCGTGCCGTACCTGATCTACGTGCCCAATCACGGCGACGGCACGGTTTCAGTGATCGACCCGAACACCAAGAAGGTCATCGACACGTTTGTCACCGCGCCGGGCACCCAGCACGTGATCCCGAGTTGGGACCTCAAGACGCTTTACGCAGCCAACGATGAGGGCGGCAATTCACTGACCCCGATCGACCCACATACCGGCAAGCGCGCCGGGCCCAACATCCCGATGTCCGACCCGTACAACATGTATTTCACCCCGGACGGCAAGTACGCGATCGTGGTCCAGGAGGCGGAGAAGACACTGGCCTTCGCCGACCCGCACACCTTCGTGATCAAGCACTCGCTGGCCGTCCCGCAGTGTGGCGGGGTCAATCACATCGACTTCTCGGCCGACGGTTCGTACTTCATCGCCACCTGTGAATTCTCCGGCGGGCTGGTGAAGGTCGACACCGCCCAGCAGAAGGTGCTGGGCTACCTGAACATCGGGGGTATGCCGCAGGACATCAAGATCGATCCCGCCGGAAAGGTCTGGTACGTCTCGGACATGGACCGCAATGGCGTCCATGAGATCGACGGCGATTCGTTCAAGGAGATCGGGTTCATCCCCACCGGCCCGGAGGCGCATGGGCTCTATCCCAGCCGCGACGCGACGGTGCTCTACGTCTCCAACCGCGGTGGCACATTGGACCATGGCTCGGTCAGCGTGATCGACTTCGCCACCCGCAAGGTCATCGCCACCTGGCCGATCCCGGCGCCGAGCACCCCCGACATGGGCGGGGTGTCTCCAGACGGCAAGACGCTGTGGCTCTCGGGCCGGCGCAACAACGAGGTCTACGGAATCGACACCCGTACCGGCAAACTGGTCGCCCGGATCCCGGTCGGCACCGAACCGCACGGGCTCGCGGTCTGGCCCCAGCCCGGCCGCTACTCGCTCGGGCACACCGGAATCTTGCGATAGGCCCGGTCTGCGCTAGCGCTTGCGGGCGATCGTGACACCGTCGGCGAGCGGCAGCATCACCACGTCGACACGAGGGTCGTGGGCCAGCGACTCATTTAGTCCGGCGATAACTTTGGTGTCGTCGTCCTGGGCGTGATGGGAGGGCAGCACCGCGCCGCCGCGAAGGGTGTTGTCCAACAGCAGCAGGCCGCCGGGACGCAATCGGGGCAGCAAGAGCTCCACGTAAGCCGGGTAGCTGCCCTTGTCGGCGTCCACGAACGCCAGATCCACCGTGGGTGTCAGAGGAAGCCGGGCCAGGCTCTCGGCCGCCGGGCCAAGGGTCAGTTCGATGCGGTCAGCCACGCCCGCCCGCTCCCAGTACGGGTGGGCGATGTCAGTCCATTCGGCGCTCACGTCAAAGCAGTGCAGCTTGCCGCCGGGCGCCAGGCCGCGGGCGATGCACAACGCGCTGTAGCCGGTGAACGTGCCGACCTCGACGACGTTCGTCGCTGCGATGGCCGCCGTGAGAATGGTGAGAAAAGCACCCTGCTCGGAGGCGATCTGCATCTGGGAGATCCCGCCGAGGGCCAGGGTCTCGGTCTGCAGATCCCGCTGGACATCGTCGATCGGCGTGGCCGACGCGATCAGGTAATCCTGCAGCTCCGGCGTCAGGAAGAACGAACGGCCCACGGCTCAGCCCTCACTGATCAAATCGTCCGAATCCACAATCTGGTACGCGTATCCCTGCTCGGCGAGGAAGCGCTGACGGTGAGCGGCGTACTCCTGGTCGAGGGTGTCACGCGCGATGACGGTGTAGAAGTGCGCGGACCGGCCGTCTTCCTTGGGACGCAGCACGCGTCCGAGCCGCTGAGCCTCCTCCTGCCGGGAGCCGAACGTTCCGCTCACCTGAATCGCGACGCCGGCTTCCGGAAGGTCGATCGAGACGTTGGCCACCTTGCTCACCACGAGCACCTTGAGGTCGCCGTTGCGGAACTCCTCGAAGAGGCGCTCCCGCTCCTTGTTGGTGGTGGAGCCCTGGATCACCGGCGCGTCGAGATACTCGCCGAGATCGTCCAGCTGGGACAGGTACGCCCCGATTACCAGCACCCGGTCGTCCTGATGCCGCTCGACCAGGGTCTTCACGACGGCCCGCTTGGACATGGCGGTGGAGCAGACGCGGTAGCGGTCTTCGGGCTCGCTGACGGCGTAATTCATGCGCTCGTCATCGGTGAGGGTGACCCGGACCTCGGTGCAGATCGCAGGGGCGATCCAGCCCTGCGCTTCGATGTCGCGCCAGGGAGCGTCGTAGCGCTTGGGCCCGATCAGGCTGAAGACATCACCCTCGCGCCCGTCCTCGCGCACCAACGTGGCGGTGAGACCGAGCCGGCGGCGGGACTGGATGTCTGCCGTCATACGAAAGACCGGGGCCGGCAGCAGGTGCACCTCGTCGTAGATCACCAGGCCCCACTCGCGCGCCGAGAAGAGGCCGAGGTGCAGGTGCTCACCTTTGCGGCGCGTCGTCATGACCTGGTAGGTGGCGATGGTGACCGGCCTGACCTCTTTACGCTCGCCGGAGTATTCACCGATCTCGTCCTCGGTCAGCGAGGTGCGGGCCAGCAGCTCGCGCCGCCACTGGCGCCCGGACACGGTGTTGGTCACCAGGATCAAGGTGGTCGCGCCGGCACGAGCCATTGCGGCCGCGCCCACGATGGTCTTGCCGGCGCCCGATGGCAGCACGATGACGCCGGAACCGCCCGCCCAGAAGCCGTCGACGGCCTCCTTCTGGTAGGGCCGCATCACCCAGCCGTCTTCCTTCAGCGTGATCGGGTGAGATTCGCCGTCGACGTAACCGGCGAGATCCTCCGCCGGCCAGCCGATCCGCAGCAGCGCCTGCTTGACCCGTCCGCGCTCTCCGGGATGAACGATCACCGTGTCGTCATCCACCCGGGCACCGAACATCGGAGCGATCTTCTTCGCCCGCAACACTTCTTCGAGCACGGCGCGATCGAGCGCGTGCAGCACAAGTCCGTGGACCGGCGAATTCTCCAGCCGCAGCCGGCCGAATCGATCCATCGTCTCGGCGACGTCGACCAGCAACGCATGCGGAACGGGAAAGCGCGAGTAGCGCATCAGAACGTCGACAGCCTGCTCGGCGTCGTGGCCGGCGGCGCGCGCGTTCCAGAGCGCGAGATTGGTGATGCGATAGGTGTGGATGTGCTCCGGAGCCCGCTCGAGTTCGGCGTAGGGGGCGAGCGCAGCACGAGCCTCGTCAGCCAGCTCGTGGTCGGTCTCCAAAAGCACCGTTTTGTCGGACTGGACGATCAGAGGCCCGTCCGCCACCAGCTCCTCCTAAGATCCTTTTCAGAGCTGCTCGGCTACCGATGAGTAATCTACGACTCCTTCGTCGACTCTATTCCGGGCTGAGCCCGACCGCCGCATGGCGACAGGTGCCGCTATCCGCGCAACCGCTTGCCGACGACGTCACGACGAGAGGTAAAACGTGCGACTTCCCGCCAAGATCCTGCTGAGTGTCGGGATCGTATTGATGGTCCTCGGGGTGGTCGCCTGGTTCGTGGTTCCGGCCGTGGCCGTGAAGTACCCCGGCGGCCCGCTGAACAAGACCGCGCACGCGACCGGCACGTTCACGCTGTACATCGATCCGGCGTCAGCTGGGCCGCTGGCCAAGCCGGAAAAGCTCCCCCTCGACATCAAGCGCAATCTGCACGTCACCCAAACCTCGGGCAGCCAGGCGGTGGTCGCCGAAAACGACGTGGAGCAGATCGGCACGCTCAAACCCCAGGACCTGCAGCAGCAGTACGTCCTGAACCGCAAGTCGCTCAAGAACGTCGACAACGACCAGGCCTGGGCCTACACACCGAGCAACAAGATCGACCGGTCGCCAGCATATTCGATCAATCTGCCGTTCAGCTCCGGCAAAGGCCCGTACCAGGTCTGGAAGAACGAAGCGGGGCAGTCCTATCCCTTCACCAAGATCGGGCAGACGCAGGCCGCAGGGGTGAAGCTGTACCGCTACAACGGCGTCCTGAAGAACGCCCCGGCGCAGGGTTATTACATCGACCAGCTGGCGTCACAAGGAATTCCGAAGTCGCTGACACCGGCACAGGTCGCCGCGCAGCTCAAGCCGCTGGGAGCTGACCCTGCCGTGCTGGAGAAGTCCGTACTCCCCCTGCTCAGCACCGAGGACCAGGCGGCAGCGACCAGCCTGCTGGCCCGGAATGTTCCGCTGAAGTACACGATCGACGTGCACACGGTCATTCTGGTGGAACCCACGACCGGCGCCATCGTCGGCCTGGAAAAAATCAACCAGACGCTCTACGCCTCACCCGACATCCAGGGCATCGGCCGCATCCAGACCATCCTCGCCAAGCCGCAATACGCCAACAACGCGGTGATCAAGGCGACTGCAGCCGTGATCGGCAAGCTGGTGGCGAACCCACCGAAGAGCCGCATCTTCAACATCACCTACAGCCAGCTGCCCGCCTCCGTTGCCGACCTCGCCACATTCGCCAAGAGCCGCGCCGACAAGATCACGATCGCCAAGTACGTCGTCCCGGCAGCGATCTTCGGCCTCGGTCTGGTGCTGGCGCTGGTCGGGCTCGGACTCGGACTGTGGAACCGGCGTAAGCGCTCGCCGGACGCCGTCGCCTGATTCGAGGCAGTTCCTGGCCGGCTATTACGCTGACCACAGGGCCAGTGCAGCCCTCGCCATCGACCCAGGAGTTCCCGTCGGCCTGACCCCCGCCCGTGCACCTGCCCCCGGCATCTCCAACCGGATGGTGCTGCTGCTGGCCGTCGCCTGCGGCCTGTCAGTCGCCAATCTGTATTACGCCCAGCCGCTGCTGCACACCATCGCCCGTTCCTTCGGCGTCGGCTCGGGAACCGCCGGGCTGGTGGTCACCCTCGGCCAGATCGGTTATGCGATCGGGCTCGCCCTCCTCGTGCCCGTCGGCGATCTGGTCTCCCCTCGCCGCCTCGTCCCCATCGTGCTCAGTGGCACCGCCGCCGCCCTCGTCGCCTCGGCTCTCGCCCCTACGATCGGCGCGCTGATCGGGGCAGCGCTTCTGGTCGGCCTCGGCTCGGTGGCCGCCCAGATCCTCGTTCCGCTGGCTGCCAACCTGGCCGACGACGAGCATCGCGGGCAGGTCGTCGGGAAGGTCATGAGCGGCCTGCTGATCGGGATCCTGCTGGCCCGGACACTGGCCGGATTCGTTGCTGCCACGGGCAGCTGGCGGTCGATCTACTGGCTCGCGGCGGTGCTCATGACCGCACTGGCCGTAGTGCTGGCCAAGGCACTTCCGCCGGTGGTCCACCAGTCGAAGCTGAGCTACGGACGGCTGCTCAAGTCGACCGTCCACCTGCTGGCCTCCGAGCCACTGCTGCAGCGACGCTGCCTGTTCGGAGCGCTGGGCATGGCGGCGTTCAGCGTCTTCTGGACCACGATGGCGTTCCTGCTCGCGAACCCGCCCTACGACTACTCGGACGAGGTCATCGGGCTCTTCGGGCTTGTCGGCGCCGCGGGAGCCCTGTGTGCCAACCTCGCCGGCCGTTCCGTCGACCGGGGACACGGCCGTCTTGCGACGTCCGTGTTCACCGGGGCGATCGCCGTGTCCTTTGCTCCGATCGCCGCCGGACGCACCTCCGTCGGCTGGCTGATCGTGGGAATCGTGGTGCTGGACGTCGGCGTGCAGGGACTGCAGGTCACCAACCAGAGCATCATCTACACGGTCGCACCGCTGGCCCGCAGTCGCATCACGTCGGCGTACATGGTCTGCTACTTCACCGGTGGCGCCATCGGTTCCGCTGTGGCCGCGATGATCTACGACAGCTCCGGATGGCATGGCATCTGCTGGCTCGGAGTGGCCATCGGGGCTGCCGCCTTGGTCCTGTCGTTCGCCGATGCCCGCTGGCCGGTTAGGCCGCCGAGCCCCCCGCGTCCTGCGGCACCGACGGCTCCGACGGCTCCGACGGCTGCGACGCGAACGTCGGAAAGCGCGAGATAGCCACCCGCTGGGGTATCTCTCCCAGCGCCATGGCGCCCGCCAGGCCGAAGCCCTGACCCAGCGTGCACCCCAACTCTGCCAGCAGCCCAAGGTGCTCCGGCGTCTCCACACCCTGGCCGACGACGGCTAAACCCAGCGCTCGGGCCAGATCGACGACTGCCCGGTTGACTGCCATTCCCGCCCGACCGGTCGCTGCCGTCGCCAGAAAGTTTGCGTCGAGCTTGACGTAGTCGATCTCCAGCGTGGTGAGGGTCGCCAGCGAGCTCGAACCGGTGCCGAAGTTGTCCAACCCGATGCCGATCCCCATCTCGGCCAGCCGGGCCACGGTGCGATCAAGGCCGGACCCGCCTCGGGGCAGCGCCGGTTCCGTCAACTCGAAGGCGAGCCCTCCACCTTCGAGCCCGGACTCCTCCAGCAGATCGGCGATCATCTCTGCGAACCGTGGATCGGTCAGCGTGCGGCCGGAGACGTTGATGCTGACCAGGGGACAGCGCCCGGCAGCTCCTGACCGCAGCTGCGAGATCTCCTCCATCGCCTTGGCGATGACCTGACGATCAAGCTCCAGCACCAGGCCGGTGTCTTCGCACACCGGCAAGAAGGCCGCCGGCAGCAGGGCGCCCCCCTCACCGTCGCCGAGCCGTACCAGCGCCTCGGCGAGATAGACGGTGCCGTCAGTGAGATCTACGGTCGGCTGGTAGTCACACCACAGGTCACCCGCAGCAAGCGCCCGGCGGGCCTGATGGTCGACGCTGATCCGGTGACTCACTTGACGGCGCAGCGGTGCATCGAACAGGGCCAGTCGATTGCGCCCGGCTGACTTCGCCGCGTACAGCGCGACATCCGCCTCACGCATCAGCTCGTCAGGGGTGACGGACGGGTTAGCGCTGACCGTGATGCCGATGCTCGGAGTCACCGTGACGGTGAAGCCGCCTTCGATCTCATACGGTGCCTGCAGGGCAGCCAGTGCCCGCTCACCCAGCCGCTGTGCGCCGTCCGCAACTTCGAGATCCTCTGCCAGGACGGCGAATTCGTCCCCTGACAGGCGGGCCACCGTATCGCTGGATCGCACGCTCGCGCTCAGCCGCTCCCCGAGCCGGGTCAGTAGCTGATCACCGATCGAATGGCCAAGGCTGTCGTTGACGCCCTTGAAGCGGTCCACGTCCAGTAGCAACACCGCGATCGGGCCCCGCCGCCGGTCGAGTCGGGCCACCGCCGAGCGGAGCCGGTCGCCAAAGAGCAGCCGGTTCGCCAGGCCCGTCAACGGATCGCGAAGGGCCAGCCTCGCCAGCTCGTGCTGAAAGGTGTGCTGTTCGGTGACGTCGCGGTTGACCGTCTGCAGCTCGATGATCGCGCCTGAGGAATCACG
This sequence comes from uncultured Actinomycetota bacterium, assembly GCA_963839015.1. GTDB lineage: Bacteria > Actinomycetota > Actinomycetes > Frankiales > Frankiaceae > DATAZK01. Next base: position 18,091 of record CAWITL010000011.1, read on the forward strand.
GGTGGCCTGGACGTGCGTTTCGACCCAGCCCCATTCGCCCCGGGCTCGCTCGACGCGATAGGTGGCTTTCACCGCTTCGTCGCCGGCAGCCGCCGCGGACCAGGCTTGCTCCACGCTCGTTACGTCGTCGGGGTGGGCAGGCAGATCGAACCGTTGCCCGATGAAGTCGGCGGGATCGATCTGCAGCTGGAGCTCTCCGTTGCCCCACGAGGCGATGAGCGTTCGATCCGGGCCGTGCACGGTCACCAGATCGGCGGCAGCCGCCGCCAACTGCCGGTACCGCCGCTCGGCGGTATGCAGCCGTTCAACCAGAATCTGGGTCTGCGGATCGCTCATGCGACGCCGACCGCCACGCAAAGCCCCCTTGCACCTGCGCGATCCGGTCTCGTCCGCGCCTGGATCCGCAACGAGCTTGGCACCGCTCGGGAGAGCCGGGCAAGCGTTCCGCGCGATGAGCCGCAGTAATTCAACGCCCTGCCTGACCTGCATCTACGCAGCGTGCGCCAGCCAAAGCAATGCGTCATTGACGCTTGCTGTCCGCAAGCGGGAAGTCACTCGAACGCAGGGTGCGTGCCAGAGTTCGTCTCGGCGGCGGCAGCGGGCACCATGGAGGGGTGACATCCCCCTCGGGTGGACGGCCCTCGACCACTGCGCCCACTCCTGCGACGCCGACCGGGCGCCCTCCCCGGCTACGCCCGCTGGCAGCCGCGCTGCTCGAGGATGTCGCGGCGTCGCAGGAAGGCACCCCCGATTCCGAGCTGCTCGACCGGCTCGAAGACGCGCTCGCAACGCTCCCGTCGCCCGAACGGGCCGCCGTCATGACGGCCTACGGCTACGGCGAGGGCTCGGATGCGGTCGCCCGCGACCTTGGAATCGACGGGACTGCCGCCGAAGCCCTCTCGCGCAATGCGCTGCAACTCCTGCGCGGTGCGCTCGCCGACACCGAGCCCGACGACCGCGAACGCTATCCCCGGTTGGCATCCCATCCGCCGCGGAAAAACACAAAAGCCCCGGACTAGAAGTCCGGGGCTCTGTGCGCCGACCCGCCAGGTCGCCTCACGGCGGGAGGTGGCTCGTAGCCACTTTTTTGGGTCCGGGGGCCATGGATCGGATCGGCAAACTTGTGGAGTTATGAGGTCACGCTCGCGTCGTGCAGCAGGCCTTGGCTATCGGGCACATTTTACTCAGTCTTGAGCCTCGCTGGGCCGTCCGGACGAACCGACCGGGCCATATCGGCGAGACCATTCATACATCGCGATACCGCTTGCGACACCTGCGTTTATCGACCGCGTGGAGCCGTATTGAGGGATGTGCAATACCTGTTCGCACAACGCCGTGGCACCCGGCGAAAGTCCCGGTCCCTCCTGGCCGAAAACGAGTACGCAGCGCCGCGGAATCTGGGCTTGGGGCAGGGGACGCGAACCCGGCAAGAGGTCGACGCCGATCAGCGGGAGGCCCGCCTGCGCGGCCCATTCGGCGAACCCCTCGAGCGTCGGATGGTGCAGGACGTGCTGGTAGCGATCGGTCACCATGGCTCCGCGCCGGTTCCAGCGCCGGAGACCGATGATGTGCACAGCCTCAGCCAGGAAGGCGTTGGCGTTGCGCACCAGCGTTCCGATATTGAGGTCGTGCTGCCAGTTCTCGACCGCGACGTGGAAGGGCATCCGCCGGGTGTCGAGATCGGCGGTGATCGCCTCGACCGTCCAGTAGCGGTACTGATCGACCACGTTGCGACGATCGCCTTCAGCGAGCAGCTCAGGGTCCAGCCGGGGGTCAGCCGGCCAGGGCTGGGGATGCGGGCCGACGCCTATCGGCTCGCTACCGGCCATCAGGAGCCGAGGCCCCGCGACAGCAGATCGGCCAGACCGAAGACGAACAGGGCCATGCCGACAAAGCCGTTAGCCGTGAAGAACGCCCGATTGACCCGGGACAGGTCATCGGGTTTGACCAGGCTGTGCTCGTAGATGAAAGCGATCGCGACCACGACGAGCCCGACCCACCACCAGACGCCGGCGCCCACGGCCGCGCCGAACCAGATGAAGAGGCCGAGCGTGACCACATGGCAGGCGGCCGCCGTACGCAGCGCGATCTTGCCCCCGAAGCGAGCAGGCAGCGAGTAGACGCCCTGCGCGCGGTCGGAGTCGATGTCCTGCATGGCGTAGATGACGTCGAACCCACCGATCCAGAACCCCACGGCGAACCCGAGCAGCACTGCCGGCCACGACCAGTGGCCGGTGACGGCTAACCAGGCGCCGATCGGCCCGCAGGCCTGGGCCAAGCCTAGGAAGCCGTGGCAGAACCAGGTGAAACGCTTGGTGTAGGGATAGAGCACGAACAGGGCGAGGGCGAGCGGGGCCAGTGCCAGACACAGTGTGTTGAGCAGCCCCGCAGCGGTGAGGAAGATGGCCAGCGCGACCGCGGCGCCCACACTCGCGGTTCGCACCGAAACGGTGCCGATGACCAGTTCCCGCTGGGCAGTGCGCGGGTTTCGCGCGTCGTACTTGCGGTCAACGATCCGGTTGACGGCCATCGCAAACGTGCGGGCGGCCACCATCGCGACCGTGATGAGCCCGAGAGCACGCCAGTGAACCGTCTCGGTCGCGCTGAAGCCCGCGTAAAGAGCTGCCAGGTAGGCGAAGGGCAGCGCGAAGACCGAGTGCTCGATCATCACCAGCCGCAGGAAGGCCCGGGCAGGATTCGGGGGGCTGGCGGGCATCGGGTTCGCTGCTGGCGCGGGCACCGCTGCGGTCACAACCCGTACTCCTTCCAACGCCGATCGACGGTCGCCTGCACCTCGGGCGACATGATCGCCTCCGGCGGCCAGCCTCGCGTATAACCCTCTTCCGGCATCTTGCGGGTGGCGTCGATACCGATCTTGCCGCCCCAGAACTGTTGGTAGGAACCGTGGTCGAGATGATCGACCGGGCCGCTGGTCGCGAGCAGGTCATGGGCGTAATCGACGTTGCCGAACGCCCGCCAGGCCACCTCGGTGTAGTCGTGCACGTCGCAATCGGCGTCCACAATGATGATCAACTTCGCGAGCGACATCAAGCCGGCGCCCCAGATCGCGTTCATGACCTTCTGCGCGTGCTTGGGGAAGCGCTTGTCGATCGAGGCGATGACGCAGTTGTGAAAGCCTCCAGCGACCGGGAGGTCGTAATCCACCAGCTCAGGCAGCGTAAGGCGGATGAGCGGAAGGAAGATCCGCTCTGTCGCCTTGCCGATCCAGGCATCCTCCTGCGGCGGCGGCCCGACCACGATGGTCTGGAAGATCGGGTTGGATTCGGGGGCCTGCATGGTCATGCAGTCGACGGTGAGCGCCGGGAAGGGTTCGACGGGCGTGTAGAAGCCGGTGTGATCGCCGAAGGGACCTTCGGGGAGGCGCGCGCCCGGCTCCAGCCAGCCTTCCAGGACGACGCTGGCATGGGCCGGCACCTTGAGCGGCACCGTGAGGCAGTCGACCATCTCGATCCGGCGACCGGCCAGGAAGCCGGCGAAAAGGTACTCGTCGATGTCGGCCGGCAGCGGGGCGCTGGCGGCATAGGTGACAGCCGGCTCACACCCGAAAGCTATCGCCACCGGAAGCCGCTCGCCGCGGCGTTCGGCGACGGCGTGATGGGCGTTGGAATCCTTGTGGATCTGCCAGTGCAGCCCTACGGTGCGGGCGTCGTGCTGCTGCAGGCGATACATGCCGAGGTTGCGGGCACCGGTCTCGGGATGCTTGGTGTGCGTGAGGCCGAGGTTGAGGAAGATGCCCCCGTCGTCAGGCCAGGCCTGGATTCCTGGCAGTAGCCCCAGATCCACGTCGCCGCCCCGCAGGACGACGTCTTGACATGACCCGCCGGCCACCGTCTTGGGAGGGGCCGAGCGAAGTGTGCCGAGCTTGCCGAACGCCTCCCGCAGGCCCCCGAAGCCCACCGGTAGCTCGGGCTTGAGCAGGCTCGCGATCTGGTCACCGATGTCATCGAGCCGCTCGACGCCGAGTGCCATCGCCATTCGCCGTTCGCTGCCGAACAGGTTCAACGCCAGTGGCAGGTCAGAGCCTTTGACGTTTTCAAAGAGCAGCGCCGGACCCTTGGCTCGCACCACCCGCTGAACGATCTCGCTCACCTCGAGGTGCGGATCCACGCTCACGGTGATCCGGCGCAGCTCGTGAGCCCGATCGAGGCGGGCAACGAAGTCGCGCAGGTCGGGATAGCTCGCCACGTCTAGGAGTCTGCCCGACGTCGCCTCGCTCGCGCTGCCGGGCTCCGCCGCTGCCTGCTATGTGCTACTTCACGCCGGCGTAGCTGTGCAGACCCACGATGAAAGTGTTGACCACGTAGTAATTGATGATCAGGGCGCCGAACGCCGTGACGGCGAAGTACGCAGCGCGCTTGCCCTTCCACCCCGCGGTCGCCCGCGAATGCAGATACACCGCGTAGATCACCCACGTGATGAAAGACCACGTCTCCTTGGGGTCCCAACCCCAATACCGTCCCCAAGCCGCCTCGGCCCAGATCGCCCCGGCCATGATCGCGAAGGTCCAGACCGGAAAGGCGAAGGCCACCAGTCCATACGTCAGCCGGTCAAGCGAGGCAGCGTCCGGCAGCCGTGACAGCAGGTTGCCGTCGGGGCGGCGCAGCTTGGCCAGGTAAAGGATCGCCGTGATGCCGCTGACGAAGAACATCGCCGTGGCACTCATCGCCGCCACCACGTGGATCTTGAGCCAGTAGGAGTTGAGCGCGGGCACCAGCGGGCCGGCCTTGACGTACAGGACGGTGCCGGCGAGGCCGAGGTAGAGCACGACCGGCAACAGGACGAAAACACCGAGCCAGCGGGCCTTCTGGCGGGCCAGCAGCACCAGGAAGGTCGTCACGACGACGAACGCGACCACCGTCGAGAACTCGTACATGTTGCCCCAGGGCACCCGGTGGGCGGCGAACCCGCGGGTGACGATGGTGGCGATGTGGGCCAGCCATCCGACCAGGGTGAGGGTGAGGCCGATCTTGGCGGCGCGGCCGTAGGAACGGCCGGGGTCCGACGTGACCGTCAGCGGCGGCTCAGCCGGCGGCGGCTCGGAGACCGCCGGCGCGGTGATCACGCCGCCCGCGCCGACGAGCACCTTCTGGTCGGCCGTCAACACCGCGGGACTGGCCGCCCGGACAACGCCTCGGGACGTCTTGCGGAACGCCAGATCCGCCGCGAACGCCACCATCGCGATCGCGTAACACATCACGGTGACCACGAACAAATCGTTGGACAACCCGGCCATCTGTCCCCTTATCCCTGCTCGGGCAGCCGGGCACGCACCCGGCGGACAAGATCATCGAACTCTGCTGTCAGGCTCCCGCTGCGGGCGAGCCCGCCGATCTCGACCACAGTACGACCCTGGTCGGGCACGGCGCTCGCTCGTATCCACATCCGGCGACGGCGGATCAGCAGCGATCCGATCAGGCCGATGAGCATGGCGATTGCGGCGAAGAGGACCAGCCCCTTGCCCGGGTCGTACTTGACCGAGAAGACGGCGTAATTGCGGATGTTCTCCACCGAAAGGGTCAGCCCGCCGGGCAGCCCGGTCACGGTGTCGGCCCCGACCTTGCCGGGAGTGAGAATGGGCACCGCGGAACCGCCCGGGCCCTTCACCGAGAGCAGCTTCATCTTGGTGGTGTCCAGGACGTAGACGTTCTGCGGGGTGCCGGCATCGATGCCGAGATCGCCGAGATAGACCTGCACACCCACGATCCGGGGGTTCTTCAGGGCCGGAAAGACGGAGCTCTGGAAGTTCAGCGGGTCAAAGGTCGGCACCAGCTCGGCTTGCACACCGATCTGCTGAACCTTCTTCAAGGGCCCCACCGCAGGCAGCCCGGTATCCGGAATCTTGAAGACGCAGTTCGACGTCAGGTTGCGGGTGTCGGACGCGACGCAGGGAACGCTGGCGTCATAGACAACATGCCCGGTCTTGTCCCGCAGCACAACGTGCGGCGAATACCCGTGATTGATCAGGTAGACCTTCGCCTCGCCGATCTTGAGCGGGTCATTCACCCGGATCGTGTGCTGGGTGACCTTGCCGCCGGGCGTCTCGGTCAACGCCACCTGCGCCGCGAAGGACTTAGGGGTCCCGTCGCTTTGATACGACGCGGTGAAGTCGTGCATTTGGAAGGAGAAGGGGGCCAGCTGATCGGTCTTGACGAGCGCCCCGTGGTTAAAGCTGTCGTACTGGACCAGCGTGTTGGTGAAGCCGTCGCCATCGGTCACCACGACCTTGCCGGTGTAGCCGTACATGGCGCCGACGGCGATCCCCGCCAGCAGGACCACCAGCGAGACGTGAAACATCAGGTTGCCGGTCTCGCGCAGGTAGCCCTTCTCGGCGCTGACCGACCCGCTGTCCGTGGCCACCCGAAAGCGCCGCTTGCGAAGGATGCTGCGGGAGGCCTCCAGGACGTGCTCGGCCGACGCGGCGGTCTCGAAGCGGATGCCGGAAGCCAGCCGCGCCGGGTGCGCCGGCGCTTTCGGTGGGCGCCGCGCCAACGCCCGCACATGCATCCGGATCCGCGGGATCAGGCAGCCGATGAGGGAGATGAAAAGCAGGGCGTAGATCGCGGCGAACCAGGGGGCAGCGAAGACATCGAAGCCCGACAACCGGTCAATGAAGGGGCCGAGCTTCGGGTGATGCGCGATGTAGAGGTCGACGAGCGTCGGATCCACGCTGCGCTGGGGCAGCAGTGAGCCGGGCACGGCAGCCAGTGCGAGCAGAAAGAGCAGCAGCAGCGCCGTGCGCATGCTGGTGAGCTGGCGCCAAGCGCGTAACAAACCGGCGAAAGGCCGCCGGCGGCCCTGCTGGGGAGGGCGGTCCTGTGGATCCTGCGGCGCTGTCGAAAGCAGCTCTGGCGCTTCCAACCTGGCCAGCGAGCTCACAGTGGGGTCTCGCTGAAGCCGGGCAGGTGGGCGCGCAACTCGATGAGCACGTGGTTCCACTCACCGGTCACCTCGAGGAGCCCGGTAGCCACCAGCAGCACGCCGCCGATGACCATCACTGCCCGGGTGTGGCGCCGGACGACCGCCAGCGCGCCCAATCCGGCGCGCATGCCCACCGCGACCAATACGAACGGCACCCCGAGCCCGACGCAGTAGGCCGCTGACAGCGTCGCTCCCCGGCCGGCGGTTGCGCTGCTGAGCGCCAACCCCTGCACTGCCGCCAGGGTGGGACCAAGGCAGGGGGTCCAGCCGATGCCGAAGAGGGCGCCCAGCGCGGGAGCCCCAGCCAGGCCGCGGGCCGGCAGCCATCCCGGCTTCCACTGCCGATTCGCGAACATGAACCTGGAGAAGACGCCGGCGAAGGCGAGCCCCATCAAGATCGTGATGACACCGAGCACCTGCTCGATGCCCCGCTCGTGGCGGCGCAGTGCGGTGCCGAGCGATCCGAAAGCCGCCCCGTAAGCGACGAATACGACGGTGAAGCCAAGAACAAAAAGGAGCGCGCCCGCCACCACGCGGCTGCGAAGCCGGCTAGGGCGAGCGACTGGCGCCGCAACGCGCACCAACGTGTCGCCGTCAGCAACCTCCAGGACAGGCTGCTCATCCTGCTGCTCCGCCAGCTCTGAGCCCGACAGGCCGGCGACATAAGACAGGTAGCCCGGCACGAGCGGAAGCACGCAGGGCGAGGCAAAGGAGACGAGTCCGGCCAGCGCGGCGACCGGGACCGCGAGCAGCAGCGGCCCGTCGGTGACGAAGGTGCCTGCGCTCACGCCTCCCCCGCCACCTTCGACACTGCTGATTGCAGATCTTGCGGTGTAACGCCACCGAGGAAGCGGGCAGCGATCCGCCCCTGCCGATCGATGATGAAGGTGTACGGCGGCCCGGCCGCGGCGGGCCATTCGGCAGCCAACGACCCGTCCTCATCGAAGATGCTCTGATAGCTGACGCCATGACCCTTGACGAAGGACAACGCGTTAGGCCGCGTATCGCGCTCGTCGACCCCGACGAAGGTGACACCCTGGCTGGCCGTGGCCTGCGCGACCTGCTCCAGCGCCGCCGACTCGGCCCGGCACGGGGCGCACCAGGAACCCCAGAAATTGACCACCACGACCTTGCCGCGCAGGTCAGCGATCGAAAGAGGGGTATTGGTCAGCGTGCTGCCCGAGAGCGCCGGCGCCGGCTTTCGCTTCGTCAGCGACACCTCGGAGTAGCCCGGCTTGACCTGGACAAACCGCGTGTTGTCGCCGGCGGCGCTCTCAGATCCCGAGCAACCGGCCACCATTGCCCCCACCATCCCGACAGCGACGGCGGCCGCCAGAAGGCGGCCGCGTCCGGGGTGATGAGGCACGACCCAGTATGACCCAGCGCGATGTGAGGGCGCTGGCTCGTGACCATTTACTCAGTGAGTAAGCAGGAACGCGAGACAGGGTTGCGGTTGCGCCGGTGACACGCCGCCATCCAACGACGAAAGCGCAACCCCGGCCGGTACGGCTGGCTAGCTGCGAGCGGGCAGCGCCGTGGCCTCCGACAGGGCCTTCTTGCACACGACCTTGTGGAGGTAACCGGCGCCGAAGTAGATGCACTGCAGGATGTACCAGATGCCGCCGGCCTCGGTCATCGGCAGAATCTGGGGATCGTCCAGCGCCTTGCGCATGGGCACCTTGGCGAGGTAACCGGCGCCGAAGTAGATGCACAGCACGATGTACCAGAAGTGTTCGGCGCCGGTACGAGTCACCATTCCCGCTTCGTTCATCGCCTTCTTCGCCGGCACCTTCGCCAGGTAGCCGGCGCCGAAGAAGATGCATTCCAGGATGTACCAAAACCTCTCGGCGCTGGTGAGCTCGACGAGACCGCCGTCAGAGAGCGCCTTCTTGACCGGCACCTTGGCGAGGTAACCCACCCCGAAATAGATGCACTGCACGATGTACCAGAAGTGTTCGGCGCCGGTGCGGACCACCCGGAAGGGACCCAGCGCGACCCCGGGGCCGGCTGGCTCGGGCGGATAAGGCTGTGCGTCAGGCGTAGACACGTTCGCATCTCCCTTTGGGCACACCCCGGCGCCCGGCGACTCAGTCTCACCCACCGGCTCTGATTTGAGCGGCATTTAGCCCCGCCGAAGCTCAGCCAATTCCCAGCCGGAACCAGTGCTCAGAGTGGATTCAGGCGCCTACGGCGTGCAGACCGCCGTCCACGTGCACAATCTCGCCGGTGGTGGCGGGAAACCAGTCCGAGAGCAAGGCGACGCAGGCGCGCGCCGCGGGTCCGGTGTCGCGAACGTCCCAACCCAGTGGCGCCCGCTCACCCCACACCTGCTCGAAATTCTCGAAGCCCTCGATGGCCTTCGCGGCGATCGTGCGCAGCGGCCCGGCGGCGACCAGGTTGACCCTGATCTGCTGCCCACCCACATCACGTGCGAGGTAGCGGGCGGTGGACTCCAGGCCGGCTTTGGCCACGCCCATCCAGTCATAGGCGGGCCAGGCGACCGAGGCATCGAAATCGAGACCGACAACGCCCGATCCCGGGGTGAGCATCGGCAGCAGGGCCCGCGTCAGGGAGGCCAGCGAGAATGCTGACACGTGGACCGCCGTCGATACGTCCTCCCAGCTAGCGGTCATGAAGTTGCCACCGATCGCGCCCGCCGGGGCGAAAGCGATCGCGTGCAACACGCCGTCCAGGCCCGCCACGTGCTCGCTCAGCCGCTCCGGCAGCAGGGCCAGATGGTCGTCGTTGGTGACGTCGAGTTCGATGACCGGCGCCTTCTCGGGCAGCCGCTTGGCGATCCGTTCGGTGATGCCCAGCCCACGACCGAAGCCGGTTAACACGACCTCGGCGCCCTGCTCCTGAGCGATCTTCGCGACCGAGAAAGCGATGGAAGCCTCGGTCAGGACCCCGGTGATGAGCAGGCGCTTGCCTTCGAGCAGACCCATCAGAGCGGGATGTTCCCGTGCGTTCCGCGGTCGGACGGATGCTCGTTCAGCAGCTCCAGGAGGCGGGTCCGGGTCGAGTCCGGCTCGATGATCTCGTCGACCATGCCGCCCTCGATCGCGCGTTGCAGGCCACCCGAGACCTTGAGGTGCTCCTCCGCGAGCTGCGCCTCCAGGAGGGGCTTCTCCTCATCCGGTACAGCAGCGATCTGGCGGCGGTGCAGGATTCGGACCGCAGCGATCGCACCCATGACATCGACCTGGGCCTTCGGCCAGGCCAGCACGTGAGTAGCGCCAAGCGCCCGGCTGTTCATGGCGATGTATGCGCCGCCGTAGGCCTTACGGGTGACCAGCGTGATCCGCGGGACCGAGGCAGCCGCGAAGGCGTGCAACAGCTTGGCTCCGCGGCGCACGACGCCGTTCCATTCCTGGCCGGTGCCCGGCAGGTAACCCGGTACGTCGACGATCACCAGCAGCGGGATCCCGAAGGCGTCACACATCCGTACGAAGCGGGCGGCCTTGTCGCCGGCGGCCGCATCAAGGCAGCCGCCGAGGCGCAGCGGGTTGTTGGCCAGCACCCCGACGGTGTGACCGCCTAGCGTGCCCAATGCCGTGACGAGGTTCGGAGCCCACTTCCCGTGCAGCTCGGTGGGCGGCTCATCCAGGATGGCGGCGATCAAGGGCTTGACGTCGTAGGCCCGCGCCGGGCGCTCGGGCAGGAAGCCCTCGAGCGCGCGGTCAACCACCGGAATCCGATCGAGCTCACCGGTGAGCAAAGCGGCGATACGCCGGGTGGCGGCGTACGCCTCCTCGTCGGTCGCGGCCACCACCGACGCCAAACCACTGCTGCGCCCATGCGGCTCAGGGCCGCCGAGGCGCGCCATGTCGACGTCTTCGCCGGTGACGCTGCGCACGACGTCCGGGCCGGTGACGAAAATCCGGCCCTCAGGTCCCATGATCACGACGTCGGTCAGCGCGGGCCCGTAGGCAGCGCCGCCGGCGGCGGGGCCAAGGACGAGGGAAAGCTGCGGGATCTTGCCACTGGCGAGCGTCATCGCCGCGAATACCCGTCCGACGCCGTGCAGCGAGTCGACGCCCTCGGTGAGGCGTGCCCCGCCGCTGTGCCAGATGCCGACGACGGCCCAGCCACGCTCGACCGCCATCTCGTACGCCGCGCACAGCGCCTGGCAGCCAGCGGTGCCCATCGCCCCGCCCTGCCGGCGGGGGTCGGTGGCGAACGCGATCATTGGAACGCCATCGGCGAGGACGGCGGCCACGACGACGCTGTCTTCGTCGCTGAGCACCTCGGTCACGGTGCCGAGGCGCTCTATCCGCACCATGGGGTCGCGGGGGTCATCCAGTGGCGTGACGGTGGGGAGGTCGGACTGGGGTGAGGCGGCAAGTGCCGTCATATCAGCTGCTCCGGAAGGCGAGAGAAACGTTGTGCCCGCCGAAACCGAAGGAGTTCGAAACCGCAGCTAGCGGTCCCGAACGCAACGGCCGCGGATCGAGCCGGGCGATGTCCAGGTCGACGTCGTCGTCAGGGTCGTCGAGGTTGCGGGTGGGTGGGGCGACTCGATCGCGCAGCGCGAGCATCGTGGCGATGGCCTCCACTGCACCGGCGGCACCGAGCAGGTGACCGGTGCAGCCTTTGGTGGCGGAGACGATCACCGAATCCATCGCGTCGCCGAGAGCTCTGCGCATGGCCAGTGCTTCGGCGACATCGCCCATCGGGGTCGAGGTGGCGTGGGCGTTGATATGGGCGATATCGGACGGCTCGAGGCCACCGTCGCGCAGCGCAAGCGACAGCGCGCGAGCGGCTCCCGCCCCGGTTGGCTCCGGCGCCACGACATCGTGCGCGTCGGAAGAGATGCCGGCGCCTGCGAGCACTCCGTAGATCTTGGCGCCGCGGGCCCGCGCCGAGGAAGCCCGTTCGAGTACCAGGATTCCGGCGCCCTCACCCATGACGAAGCCGTCACGAGCCTTGTCGTAGGGCCGGGAGGCCGATTCGGGCTCGTCGTTGCGGGTCGAGAGCGCCCGCATCGTCGCGAAACCCGCGATGGGAAGCGGATGGATGACGGCTTCCGAACCTCCGGCCACCACCACGTCGGCGCGACCGGCGCGGAGCATGTCCAGCCCCATGGCGATCGCTTCCGCACCCGAGGCGCACGCCGACACCGGCACGTGAATGCCGGCGCGTGCGCTGATCTCGAGTGCAACCACCGCCGCCGGGCCATTGGGCATCAGCATCGGCACGGTGTGCGGGCTGACCCGGGTGGCACCGCGCTCCTTGAGTACGTCGTACTGGTCGAGCAGGGTGGTGATACCGCCGATGCCGGAGGTGACGCAGACCCCGAGACGTTCGGGGTCGACGTCGGGCGGGCCGGCGTCGGCCCAGGCCTCACGGGCCGCGACCAGCGCCATCTGCTGAACCCGGTCGAGCCGGCGCCGCTGATGCGGCGGAACCTCGGCTTCCAACTTCGCCTGGGCCTCATCCGAGAGCGACGCCGCGATCCGGACCTGGATGTCGGCCGCCCATGGCTGCGTCAGCGGCCGGGTGCCGTTGGCAGCAGCGAGCAGACCACTCCACAGGCTTGGTACGTCAGGGCCGAGGGGAGTCAGCGCGCCGATGCCCGTAACCACGATGTCGTCACCGGTGCCGGCCGAGGCCGCGGTATTCGACCTCACAGCGGGGGAATCGGCGGCGGACATCAGGCTGCGACCCCGGCCTTCTCGATGAAGTCGACGGCGTCGCGCACGGTCTTCAGGTCCTTGAGGTTTTCGTCGGGAATCCGCACTCCGAACTTGTCTTCGGCTGAGGTGGCGACCTCAACCATCGTGAGCGAGTCAAGGTCGAGGTCGTCGATGAACGACTTGTCGATCTCCACGTCCTCCACGGGGATGCCGGCGATCTCGTTCACGATCTCGGCGAGGCCCGCCAGGATCTCCTGCTGCGTCATACGTCCTCCTAGTTAGCTGGAACATTCACCCGGACCCCGGATCGGGGGCCGGAGGGATCAGGGGAGCCGGACGACCTGTCCGGCGTAGGTGAGGCCAGCGCCGAAGGCGAACAGCAGCACGACATCTCCGCTGCCCACCTGGCCGTCATCGATCATCCGCGCCAGGGCCAACGGGACCGAGGCGGCTGAGGTGTTGCCGGCGTCGACGATGTCGCGGGCCAGGATCGCCTGCGGTGCCCCGAGACTGCGGGCGATCGACTCGGTGATCCGCAGGTTCGCCTGGTGCAGCCCGATCGCCGTCAACTCGGTGGGCGCGACCCCCGCGAGTTCGCAGGCGCGAAGGGCGACCGGGACGAGCTGGGTGGTGGCCCAGCGAAAGACGGCAGAACCCTCCATCTCCATGAAGGATTCGCCCGTCGCGCGCTCGCGGACCTCGATCGCTTGGGCGGCCGAGCCATCGCTGCCCCAGGCCACCGGGCCGATGGCCGGCGGGAGATTCGGGTCGGCAGCAGATGTGGCACCTTCGGGGACCCCGACCAGCACGGCGCCTGCTCCGTCGCCGAACAGGATCGCCATGCCGCGGTCATCGGAGTCGACCCAGTCGGTGAGTCGTTCGCTGGCCACCACGAGGACGTAACGCGCATTGCCGGCCCGGATCGCGTCAGCCGCCGCCGAAAGCGCGTAGCAAAATCCCGCGCAGCCGGCGTTGAGGTCGAACGCGCCGGCGTGGCCCGCTCCGACGCCGGTAGCGATACGCGGGCCAATCCCCGGAATGGGATTCTGACCGGTACACGAGGCGATGATGACGAGACCGACGTCGGAGGGCTGCACGCCGGCGGCCGCCAGCGCCTTAGCCCCCGCGTCGATGCCCATGGCGACCAAGGTGTCGTCGGGCCCGGCGATCTGACGCTGCGAGATGCCGGTCCGGCGAACGATCCACTCATCGCTGGTGTCAAGGCGCGCCACCAGATCCGCGTTGGTCAGACGACCCACCGGGCGGTAGGCCCCGACTCCAAGAATCGCCGGGCCCGACGCTGCCTGGGTCATGCCATACCCCCGACGTGTTGGTCGTGCTGATGAACCTCGTGGGTGTCGTCGGGCACGCCGTGGGAGTCAGTGCCGTTGCCGGCGCTCATCCGGGCCAGCGGCTGACCTGGCGCGACCGGATCTCCGTCGTGAGCCAGCCACTCGATCAGTACTCCTCCGATGGGCGAGGCCACCGGATGCTCCGCCCGGGAGGTACGCACGTTGCCGAGCATCGCACCGGCCGGCAGCATGGAGCCCTCATTGAATTCGTTCGCCACGAACGTGCCGCCGTAGGGCGCGACCACGAGCCGAAATGCCGGCGCGGCTTCGGGAGCGGCGCCGCTGCGCGAAGCGAGCAGCCCGCGCGCCGCCGGCAGGTCGTCGGGGGTCTTCACGGCCAGGGTCTCCACCCCGGGCATGGTCCGCTTCGCGAGCCCGGTAAGGGTGCCTCCGGGCGCTAGTTCAAGCAGCGCGGTGACGCCGAGATCGACCATGGTCTGCTGGCACAGATCCCATCGCACCGGCGCGGCGACCTGAGCGACCAACCGGTCGAGGAGCTCGGCGCCGGAGGTGACCACTCCACCATCGGCATTGGAGATGAGCCTGGGCTGCGGGTCGTTGGCCGAAAGCTCACCGATCAGCGCCGCGAGCGCCTGACGTGCCGGCTCCATCGCGGACGTGTGGAACGCACCCGCAACCGCGAGTGGCCGCAGCCGCGCCTTCGCCGGCGGGGTGTCGGCGAGGGCGGCGAGGGCGTCGAGGGGGCCGGCCACGACGGTCTGGCCGGCGCCGTTGCGGTTGGCCGCCACCAGGCCGAGCTTGGCGAGCAGGGCGTCGAGTTCGTCGGAATCGCCGCCCAGCACCGCCGTCATGCCGGTGGGGGCAGCGGCGCAGGCGGCGGCCATAGCCGCTCCACGCTCGCGAGCAATGCGCAGCGCCGTCGCCGGAGTCAGCGAACCGGCGAGCACAGCTGCCGGCAATTCGCCGATGCTGTGGCCGGCGGCGATATCGATGTCAGCTGGAGTCAGCTGAAGGGCGGCGATGGTCGCGAGTGCCAGCGCAGTCAGCAGCGGCTGAGCCACCGCAGTGTCGCGTACCTCATCGGCTGTACCCGTGGTGCCCAGGCGGATCAGATCAAGACCGGTGACCGCCTCGGCCTCACGAAGCGCCGCGGCGGCAGCAGGGTGGTCGAGCCACGGGATCAGCACCCCGGGCGATTGGGCTCCCTGTCCGGGAGCGACTACTGCAAGCACAAGTTCTAGCCTCCTGGTGACTGGTCAGTAAGTACGTTGACGGCACGAACCAAGTCATTGGCGCACCTTTGTAGCTTTCCCACAAAATCCTAGGCTTCCGCCCCCAATCGCAATCGACCGTGCACAAGAGCGACATGCAGCAGGAAACCGTCACGGGGTTCGGTTGCCTGCAACCCGGTCAGCTCGGCGATTCGACGAAGCCGGTAGCGCACGGTGTTGGCGTGCACAAAGAGCAGGCGGGCCGCACCGTCGATGCTGCCCGCTCCTTCGACATAGGCCGCGACGGTCTGCAGCAATTCCCCTCCGGCGGCCTCGAGCGGTGCATACACCGAGGTGACCAACTCCTCGATGGCCGTCGACTCACCCGCCAGAGCGCGTTCCCCGAGCAGCGCCTTGGAGGCGACGGGCCGGGGCGCGGTCGGCCACGCGGCGGCCACCCGGAGTCCTCCGAGCGCCGCTTGCGCCGAGCGACTGGCGGCAGCAAGACCGAGCACGACGGGCCCGACCACTACCGGACCCTCCGCGTAACAGTTCAACAAATCGTCAAGCAACAGCAAGGGATTTTCGGTCGCGCCGACAAGCGCCACCAGGGCCCGGCCGTGAACTCCGGCCAGCAGATCGGCGCCCCCCGACTGCGCCACCCGGTGCATCGCCACGAGGCTCGGCTCCGGCTCGCCTTGGGGCGCCGCGCCCGCGATGGCGACCACATATTCGGTATTACGCCAGCCGAGTGCAGCCGCCCGCGACAGCAGCGAATCCCCCAGCGGGCTCCCGGGCCCCTCCAGCTCCGACCCTCGTACCAGCCCGTCGATCACCAACGCTTCCAGCCGGGCGTCCCACGCCCCGCGCACCTCGGCGGCCGCGGCGTAGACCTGAGCGGCAGCGAACGCGAGCTCGCGTGAGTACCGCAGCACCGCCTCGCGTAACCAATGCACCGTGTCGGGTTCGGCGAGCGCGTCAACCCGTTCCTCCACCACGTCGACCGCCAGCCGCACCATATCGACGGTGTGCTGCAGGCTGACGACCCGTACGAGCTCGCGGGGCGCCACGGCGAAGACGCCGGCGGGCACCTCAGGCCCGGCGTTGGCTCCCTCCAGCCAGGCGCTGAACGACGACAGGCCGGCTTGTACGACGAGCCCGATCCCGGCTCGCTGATCCGCCGGAAGGTCAAGAAAGAAGGGCAGTTCGGCTTCCATCCGGCCAAGCGCCTGGCGGGCGAGCGCGGACGATGCTTTCCGCACCCTGCGCTGGGTCCGCGCCGCGCCGGGCGGCAAGTCGGCCACGTCGTGAAGTATGGCCCCGCCGTTGCCGCCGAACCCTCAGGCGCCGACCGAGCCCTGCTTGGTGTTGCCGGGCCCGTTGGGCTCGCAGTAGCGAACGAAGGCAAGCGCGTCGCCTTCGTAGACCAGTGAGGTCACTGAGGCAAGCGCGCACTGGCGGCGGTCCGGACGGTGCCAGAGCAGGCGTCCTTCGGCCTTACGCCGGGTGACGAACACCGGCAGCTGATGGCTCACCAGCACCACCTCACGACCCGGCGTGGCCGCCCGCGCATCGTCCACGGCGGCCAGCACCCGGGCTGCCACCTCCTGATAGGGCTCACCCCACGAAGGGCGGAACGGGTTGCGCAACGCGTGCCAATGCTCGGGATGGCGAAGGACCCCGGGTCCGGGTTCCACCACCCCGCCCTCGAAATAGTTGCTGCTCTCGATGATTCGCGGGTCGACCTCGACCTCGAGACGGTGTGCCCCAGCGATCGGCGCCGCTGTCTGCTGGGCGCGTTCGAGCGGCGAGGAGATCACTGCCGCAATATCGCGACCGGCTAGAAAGCGCGCCGTGACCGCTGCCTGCTCCAGGCCCCGATCTGACAGCCGAAAGCCCGGCAGCCTGCCATAGAGCACCTTCGTGGGGTTGTGCACCTCACCATGGCGTACGAGATGAACCGTGGTCCGCTTGGTCTGGGTGGTCTGGGTGGCCTGGGTGGTCACGCGGCCTCCGCGGCTGCTCGTGCGGCGGCCGGCAACGCGTCGCCGATGAGCGACAGCGCGTCGTCGTCGTGCGCGGCGGAGGTGAACCAGGCCTCGTACGCGCTCGGCGGCAGGTACACCCCCGCGGCCAGCATCGAGTGAAAGAACGCCGCGAACCGCGCCACGTCCTGGCGCTGGGCAGACGCGTAATCGGTGACGACCTCGTCCGTGAAGAAGATGCTGAAGAGGCTGCCCGCCCGGCCGACGGTGTGGGCGACCCCCTCGGCGCTCAGCGCAGCGGAGGCCATCCGCGAGACGCGCAGCGCGCTGGTGTCGACAGCGGCGTACACGTCCGGGGTGCAGGCCCGCAAGGTCGCCAGCCCGGCCGCAACGGCCAGCGGATTTCCCGACAGCGTGCCCGCTTGGTAGACCGGCCCGAGCGGCGCGAGCAGGCCCATGAGCTCGGCGCTGCCGCCGAAAGCCGCCGCGGGCAGCCCGCCGCCCATGACCTTGCCGAAGGTGAAGAGGTCGGGCGTGACGTTCCCGGTGCCGGTCAGCCCGTACCAGCCCCGTTCGCTGACCCGAAAGCCCGTCATCACCTCATCGCTGATGAGGAGTGCACCGTATTGGTCGCACAGCGCCCGCAGGCCCTCGGCGAATCCGTGCGCCGGCGCGACCACACCCATGTTCGCGGCGGCCGCCTCCGTGATCACGCAGGCGATCTGATTGCCGAACTCGGTGAAGGCCGCCTCGACCAGCGGCAGGTCGTTGTAGGGCAGCACGATCGTGTCGGCTGCCGTCGCTCCGGTCACGCCGGGGGTGTCGGGCAGTCCGAGCGTGGCGACCCCCGACCCGGCCGCAGCCAGCAAAGCGTCGACGTGGCCGTGGTAGCAGCCGGCGAACTTCACGACCTTGCTGCGTCCCGTTGCGCCGCGCGCGAGCCGGATCGCGCTCATGGTCGCCTCGGTGCCCGAATTGACCAGCCGGATCGACTCGAGCGGCGGGCCGATGCGCGCCACGATCAGCTCCGCCAGCTCCACCTCGCCCGGAGTCGGCGTGCCGAATGAGGTCCCGTGGGCGGCTGCCGTCGTCAGCGCCTCCACCACCGCGGGGTGAGCGTGGCCCAGGATCATCGGCCCCCAGGAGCAGACCAGATCCACGTAACGCTTGCCGTCGGCATCCGTGAGGTAGGCGCCGGCGCCCTTCACCATGAACCGAGGGCTGCCACCCACCGCGCGAAAGGCCCGGACCGGCGAATTGACCCCGCCCGGCACCACCTTCAGGGCACGCGCAAAGAGCTCCTCGCTGACGGTCACCACCCGAGTCTTCCAGGTGGCCCGGAGGTGACCCGGAAAGCTTTCTCCAAGATCAGCGGGCCAGCCATCTGGCGGCCTCGACGGCCCAGTACGTCAGCACGACGTCCGCACCCGCCCGGCGGATGGCGGTGAGGGTCTCGGTGATTGTCCGCTCGCGATCGATCCAGCCGTTGGCGGCCGCCGCCTCGACCATCGCGTACTCCCCACTCACCTGATACGCGGCCAGCGGCACGTCGACGACCTCGCGCACAGCACGCACGACATCCAGGTAGGCCAGCGCAGGCTTGACCATCACGGCATCAGCACCTTCGGCCAGATCGAGCGCGACCTCGCGGAGGGCCTCGTCCACCGACCGTGCCGGATCCTGCTGGTAGGCCGCCCGGTCTCCGAACTGTGGCGCGCATTCGGCGGCTTCGCGGAAGGGCCCGTAGAAGGCGCTCGCATATTTCGCGGAGTACGCGAGCACGGCGACGTCAGTCGCGCCGGCGTTGTCGAGGGCCGCCCGTATCGCCCCCACCTGCCCGTCCATCATCCCGCTCGGCGCGACGACGTGGACCCCCGCAGCTGCCTGCGCCCGAGCGATCGATGCGTAACGCTCCAGGGTCGCGTCGTTGTCGACGTCGCCGGACGCCGTCAGCAGCCCGCAGTGGCCGTGGTCGGTGTATTCGTCCAGGCACAGGTCTGCCATCAGGACCGTCGCGTCGCCCAGCTCTGTGACCAGGTCGCGCAACGCCAGCTGCACGATCCCTTGCGGGTCATCTGCTGAGGAACCGCGGGCGTCCTTGTGCGCCGGCACGCCGAAAAGAATCAGGCCGCCGACTCCGGCCTCCACCGCTTCGGTCGCCGCCTTGCGCAGGGATTCACGCGTGTGCTGCACGACGCCGGGCATCGAGCTGATCGGCGCCGGGTCGGAGATGCCTTCCTTGACGAACATCGGCAGGACCAGGTCGGCCGGATCCAGCCGGATGCCCGCCGTCAGCCGCCGCAGCGCCGCCGTGCGACGGAGCCGGCGCGGTCGCACGATCGGAAAGCCCGCCCTCGCAGGGCCGGTCGGGGCCAGCCCGTCGGTCACCTCTTGCGCCGTCCTCGCGGCAGAGATACGACCGTGGCACCGTTCGCCGCAGCCTCCGCGGCCTTGGCTCGCCGCTCGAGGGCGAACTCGGCAAGCGCCGCGACCAGCGCCGGCACGCTGGGCTCGGCGGATTCGACGTCAACCCGCAGACCCTGGTCACGAACCGCCTGCGCCGTCTGCGGACCGATCACCGCGATCACGGTGGAGTCGTGCGGCTTGCCGGCGATCCCGACCAGGTTGCGCACGGTGGATGAGGACGTGAAGAGCACGGCGTCGACCCCCCCGCCTTTGAGCGCCTCGCGGATCGGTGCCGGCGGCGGTGCGGCGCGAACGGTGCGATAAGCCGTCACGTCATCGACCTGCCAGCCGCGCTCCTGCAATCCCGCCAGCAACGTGTCGGTGGCGATGTCGGCGCGGGGCAGCAGCACCCGGTCGATCGGGTCGAGCACATCGTCATACGGCGGCCAGTCGGCCAGCAGACCCTCGCTCGACTGGGCGCCGGAGGGCACCAACTCGGGGGTGATTCCCCAATCGAGCAGCGCCTGTGCCGTGACCTCACCGACAGCGGCGATCCGTACCCCCGCAAAGCCACGGGAGTCGAGCCCGTACTCCTCGAAGCGCTCCCGCACGGCCTTGACCGCATTGGTCGAGGTGAAGGCGACCCACTGATAACGACCGCTGATCACGCCTTTTAGCGCACGCTCCATGGGTGCCGGCGTGCGCGGCTGCTCGACCGCGATGGTCGGCACTTCCAGCGGCGAGGCGCCGTGAGCCCGCAGCATTTCCGACAGCGAACCGGCCTGCTCCCGGGTGCGCGGCACCAAGACAGTCCAGCCGAAGAGCGCCCGGGTCTCCCACCAGGAAAGCTTGTCGCGCTGCTTCACCGCTGGGCCGATGACAGCTAGCGCGGGAAGGTCGACAGGCGGGGGCGCCGAACGTGACCTCGATCCGGCCGGTACGCCACAGTCAGCCTCGACGCGCTCCAGAGTGCTGATGACGGTCGATTGCCGGTTGGTGGTGCCTTCCGTCGTGACGGCGATCGGTGTGTCTGCCCGGCGGCCGTGCTCGACAAGCGCGGCCGCCGCTTTGCCGACATCGCTTCGGCCGGCCAGGGAGAGCACGAGCGTGCCGGGAGTCGCGGCGAGGGCGGCCCAGTCGGGATCGTCGCCCCCTCCGGCAGCGGCGACGGTGTAAGGCGTGCCAAGCGGGATCCCGGCATAGCCGCTCACGCCTGCGACGACGGAGACTCCGGGAGCAAATTCGAAAGCGACCTTGGCCCGGTGGAGCGCGGTAGCCTCGCGCACCGCGTCAGCGGATGCCAGCGGATCCCCGAGGTACGCCCGCACCACGTGAGCGCCCGAGCGGGCCCGGCTCACGACCTCTTTGGCGGCGTCATGGTCGGGCGGTACCGACACGATCTCGGCGGGGAGATCCCGCAGCAGTCCCGCCGGGACGTCCTCGCCGGCAAAGATCACGTCAGCTTCGGCCAGCGCCTTCGCCGCGCGAACGGTCAGCAGATCCGGGTCGCCCGGACCGGTGCCCAGCAGGATCACCGGTGCCACTTGCTTGCCGGCGCTTGCTCGGGTGGGGCTCATGCATACGTCCTTACTAGATCGGCGGCACCCGCGTCGAGCAGGTCCGCAGCGAGCCGGCGCCCCAGTGCCTCGGGATCGCGCGGGGAGCCGGTGGCCGACAGCCGGACGGCCATGGACCCGTCGAGAGCTACGGCAACACCACGTAAATAGATCTCACCGACGCCGTCAACCGCGCTACCGAGCGGGTCATCCGGATCGGGATCAACGGTGTCAGCGAGCGCGCCGACCGGTGCGGTGCAGCCGGCCTCCAGCGCCGCGAGCAGGGCCCTTTCGGCGGCCACCGCCATCCGGCTCGGCGGGTCGTCCAACGCCGACCGGATGTCGTGGCACAGGTCGACGTCTTCGGCCCGGCACTCAATGGCGAGCGCTCCCTGACCAGGGGCGGGAAGCATCTGCAACGGGTCGAGCACCTCGGTGATCTCTACGAGTCGCTCCAGGCGTGCCAAGCCGGCCCGGGCGAGCACGACAGCGTCCACTTCGCCTTCAACGGCCTTGCGGATCCGGGTATCGACGTTGCCCCGGATCGGCACGATGTCGAATCCGAGACCCAGCGCGTGGAGCTGAGCGGTCCGCCGGGGTGAGCCGGTGCCGATCCGCGCTCCCGGCGGCAGCTCCCCAAGCGCGTAACCGGCGGGACAGACCAGCGCGTCGCGGGGATCCTCACGCAAGGGGACGGCAGCCAGGCAGATCAGCGGGTCGGGCGCGGTCGGCAGATCCTTGAGCGAATGAACAGCAACGTCGATGGCGCCCGCCAGCAAGGCCTCCCGCAAGGCCGTCACGAAAACCCCGGTGCCGCCGAGCTGCGCGATCGCCTCGGCGGATCGATCGCCCGTGGTCACGATCTCGACGAGTTCGACCGGCCGCGCCAAGGCTTCGGCGAGCCTATCGGCCACTTGTTCGGACTGGGCCAGCGCCAGAGCAGACCGGCGGGTGCCTACCCGAAGGGCTGTCGTCACCGCAGGGGGCCGGGGGTCGGCCCTGGCAGCTCGTCGAGCCCGGGCGAGGAAACGGCCTGGGCCTTTCGGGGGTCGAGTTCAAAAAGCTCGTGCAGCGCCTCGGCATAGCGGTCGCCACCGGGGCTCTCCGCCAGCTCCTTCACCCGCACCGTCGGGGCGTGCAGCAGCTTGTCGACCACCCGCCGCACGGTTGTGGCCACCTCTGACCGCTCCCGCTCGGACAGCGTCGGAAGCCGGCCCGAAAGCCGATCCAGCTCGAAGGCCACCATCTCGGCGGCCCGGGCGCGAAGTGCGGCGACCGTGGGAGCGACGCGCAGGGCCCGCTGCCGGTCGACGTAGGCCGAGACCTCTTCCGTCACCATGGCCCGCACCGCGTCGACATCGGTGACGACGTCAGTGCCCGCCAGTGCGGCCCGCAGCCCCTCCAGGTCAATGAGGCTGACGCCGGCCAGCTCGCGGGCGCGCGGCTCCACGTCGCGCGGCAGCCCCAGGTCAAGCAGCACGAGTTCGCGGCCGCCGCGTTCGGCGAGCGCGGCTTCGACGGTCGAGGCGGGCAGCACCGGAAGGGTGGCACCCGTAGCGGTGATGACCAGATCAGCCTCGATCAGCTCGCTGGAAACCGCGTCGAGGCCGACGGCCCGGCCATCCAGATTGGCGGCGAGGCGCTGCGCCCGAGGAGCCGAACGGTTAGCGATGACGAGCTGCCCGGCACCGGCCTTGCGCAAGAGGCTCCCCGCCAGCGCGCTGGTGGAACCCGCCCCGACCAGCAACACCCGGGCACCCGACAGCCGGTGCCGCAACGGATCGGGATCGTCGGCCGCCTCATGCGAGCCAGCGGTGGGTGGCGCCATCGACTCGGCAGCGACGCGCAGCCCGACGCCCACGAGCGAGGCTGCGGCCGTGTCGATACCGGTCTCGGCATGCGCCCGCTTGCCGACCCGCAACGCCTCTCGCATCAGCTCGGAGAGCCCGCGGCCGGCGCTGGACTCATCACGAGCGATCTTGTACGCCTGCCTGACCTGCCCGAGGATCTGCGCTTCGCCGACCAGCATCGAATCGAGACCGCAGGCAACGGAAAACAGGTGCTGGACCGCCCGCGCCTCGTGATGGACGTAAAGACTGCGATGCAGTTCCTCGAACGGCAGACCGGCAGCCCTCGCGAGCACTTCACCGACCTCGGTGACCCCGCCATGGAAGGTGGCCGTCTCGGCGTAGACCTCGACCCGGTTGCACGTCGTCAGCAGCACTGCCTCGGTCAGGTGCTCGCCCGCCAGGAGGTCGTGCAAGACCTTCGGCACGTCCTGCGGGCTGACGGAGGTGCGTTCAAGGAGCTCGGGAGATGCGCTCCGATGATTGAGTCCGATCGCGAGCAGGCTCACGAGACCGCCCTGCCGGCCGCGCCCGCAAGGACCACACGACCCTCATCGATCCCGTCGATGTGAGCTGCTTGCGTGGCTTCATCAGCCAAACAATTGACGCCGAGGGCGGACGCTTCGGCGGGTGCGTTGCTCGCCGCCCGCGACTTGCGTGTCTCGTGGAACGAAAGGATCTGCAGCTCCACCGCGAGGTCGACCTTGCGCACGTCGACGTTGGCCGGCACGGACAGCACGGTCGACGCGAAGTTCAGCACGCTCGTGACGCCGGACGCCACCAGCCGGTCGCAGACCTGCTGAGCCGCAGCAGCCGGCGTCGCAATCACCGCGATGCTGACCCGCTCGGCGACCACGACCTGCTCGAGCTCGTTCATGGGACGGACCCGCATGCCCGCCACCAGCTCGCCGAACCGGTCCGGGTCCGCATCGAAGAGCCCGGCGATCCGAAAGCCTCGGGCCGAGAATCCGCCGTAGCCGGCAAGTGCATGTCCGAGGTTGCCGACGCCGACGATCGCCACGGCGCGATGCTGGGTGACCCCGAGCTCGCGGCTGATCTCCTCGCAAAGGCAGTCGACCTCGTAGCCGACCCCGCGGGTGCCGTAGGAGCCCAGCTGGCTGAGGTCCTTGCGCACTTTGGCGCTCGTGACTCCGGCAGCCGCCGCGAGATCCTCCGACGAGATCGTGGTCCGGCCGGTGTCGGCAAGATCAATCAACACCCGCAGATACAGCGGGAGACGCGCGACGGTGGCCTCCGGGATTGCGCGCCGGTCAGCACGCAGCCGATGCACCGGGACGCTGGCCTGCACCAATGCAGCTCCTTGGCCCCTTGAACGAGAGCCTGTCGGCCCCTGACAACTTCTTCACAATAGGAGCTCGTGAAGACTTTCACAAATGGCGACTACCAGCGGCGCTGTCCCGCCAATGCCGCCCGGAGCCGACTTTCGTCCACCCGCCAGTACGCGTGCTCCTTGCCGTCCAACAGCAGGACCGGCACCCGGTCGCCGTACTCGGCCGCCCACGCGGGATTTGCGTCCACATCGCGCTCATCCCAAACCACTCCGCTGTCAGCAGCCACAGCGGCGACGACGGCTCGCGCGTCATCGCAAAGATGGCAGCCGCTGCGTCCGATCAGGATGAGACGGGGCGAGAGTGGCTCGGCCGGCCCCGATGGCACAGCTGGCACGGCTGAATCGGCTGGCACGCGATGCCCCGGCT
Organism: uncultured Actinomycetota bacterium; assembly: GCA_963839015.1. Lineage (GTDB taxonomy): Bacteria > Actinomycetota > Actinomycetes > Frankiales > Frankiaceae > DATAZK01. The sequence goes on from CAWITL010000011.1 coordinate 42,702, forward strand.
AGGCCGGGCCGGACAGGTCAGCTATCCCTGATTCCCGCAACCTGGCTCGAGCGACCTTGCCCATCGGTCCCGGCGCGGTATGGGGCAGCTCGGGGACGAACTCGACCGCGGTCGGGCTCTTGAACCGAGCCAGCGACTTGGAGGCGTGAGCGAGCACGTCCTGCACCGACAGGAGGGCGCCCGGGCGCACGACCACCAGCGCCTTCACCGCCTCTCCGGTGTACGGATGCGGGATGCCCAGCACGGCAACCTCCTCGATGTCCGGGTGCGTCAGGAGCACGTCCTCCACCTCACGTGGGTAGACGTTGAAGCCGCTCACCAGAATCAGGTCGGGCCGGCGGTCCACGAGCTGGTAATCGCCGCCGTCGAGCTCGATCGCCACATCAGCGGTGCACCACCACCCCTCAGCGTCAGGTCCGTCGTGGCCATCGGGCCAGTAGCCGCTGAACAGGTTGGCGCCCCGAATCGAGATCTCACCAGGGTCGTCGCGATCAACCCGGACTCCCTCTGAATCCACCAGCCGCACCTCGACCCCGGGGACCGGACGCCCGACCGAGCCCGGCCGCGGCACTTCGCTCATCAGCGTGCTGGTGACCGTCGGAGCCGCTTCGGTGAGTCCGTAGCCCTCGAAGACGTAGCGACCCGTCAGATCGAGCAGCCGGCGTACGACATCGGGCGCGAGCGGGGCGGCTCCCGAGACGGCCAGCCGTAGGCCCGCGAAGGCCTCGCTGACCTGATCCAGCAGCGACCAGGCGACATACACGGGCGGCGCCCCCAGCACGACCGAAACCCCGCGCCGCATGATCTCATCGAGCGCCTGGCTCGGGTCGAAGCGCTCGACGAGCACCCCCGTCGCGCCGGCCGCCGCCACCATGCCGAGCCCACTATTGAGGCCGAAAACGTGAAAGAGCGGGAGCACCAGGAGCACGACGTCGTCGGAGGCCACGACCGGTGGCTGGATGCTGCCGACGTGACGCAGATCGGCCAGCAACGCCCGGTGGGAGAGCATCGCGCCCTTGGGAGCACCGGTGGTGCCCGAGGTGTAAAGCAGGGCGGCGAGATCGTCACCCGCTCCAGCGCCCGGAGCCGGCCCGGCGGCAACCCCGTTCAGCAGCGTGGTCAGGTCAATGGTGTCGGCGGCAGGTCCATCGCCGCCGGTTGCCACCACAACCTCGAGCGAAGGTGAGGAGGCACGCGCTTCCTGCAACGCCGGAAGGTAAGCGCGAGCGGCGACCGCGATACGCGCGCCGCTGTCGGCGAGCAGATGGGCCATCTCCCGCGCGGTATAGGCCGGGTTGACGGGCACGACGACGAGCCCTACCCGGAGTGCGCCGAAATAGGTGAAAGCGAACTCGGCGACATTGCCCATCACGATCGCTACCCGGTCTCCCGGCTCCAGACCGAGACCACGCAGCGCCGTTCCCATCTGGTCGACGGCAGCGTCCAACTCGCTCCACGACGTGATCCCATGACCACCGATGAGCGCGGGGGCATCGCCTCGAGAGGCTGCCGAGGCGCGTACCAGATCAGCGAGATTGGCCGCCTGATCGGCTGACGTTTGCGCCTTCGCCGGACCGGCGCGACGACCGCCCGTCTTCGGTTCGCTCACCCGTCGCCCACTCCCGCCGACTCGATCATGGGGACCGCCCGCCATGACTCCCGGAGCTCAGCATGCGGGCTCCAGGAAAAATCTACTGTCCCAGCTAGGCTGAATCGACAGGAGCTACCGCGCACTGAGGCACGGGGGGGTCCGCGCAACCAATGGCGCCACTGTTACGCAAGACCGACCGGCGCGGGCCGGCGATCGTGGCCGGAGCTGCCGCCGCTGCTGCCGCCGAGGTCGAGGCCGCGCTCAGCGTGCCGCCCGACGAGACCGCCGCCGCCTTTTTCGACGTCGACAACACGATGATGCAGGGTGCGTCGATCTTTCATTTCGCCCGTGGGCTCGCCTCTCGGGGTTTCTTTCATTCCCGCGACCTGGCCCGGTTCGCCTGGCAACAGATCGCGTTTCGGGTCGGCGGCCAGGAAAGCATGGAAGGCATGGCCGATGCGCGTGAGGCCGCGCTGGCCTTTGTCGAGGGCCGCGAAGTCGAGGAGATCGTCCGGCTGGGCGAGGAGATCTACGACGAGCTGATGGCCGACCGCATCTGGGGACCGACCCGAGCACTCGCGCAGATGCATCTGGACGCCGGTCAGCGGGTGTGGCTGGTGACGGCGACCCCGGTGGAGTTGGCGTCCATCATCGCTCGAAGGCTCGGGCTGACGGGCGCGCTCGGCACTGTCGCGGAGACCAAAGACGGCCGCTACACCGGCCGGCTGATGGGACTTCCCCTGCACGGCCCGGCCAAAGCCGAGGCCGTCCGGGCGCTGGCCGAACGCGAGGGGCTGGATCTGAGCCGTTGCACGGCATACAGCGATTCCATCAACGACGTCCCGATGCTTTCGACCACCGGCCATGCCGTGGCCATCAATCCCGACCCCGATCTGAAGAAGGCCGCTCGCGAGCACGGATGGGAGATCCGCGACTTTCGGACCGCCCGCAAGGCCGCCCGGATCGGCGTCCCCACGGCGGCCGGCATCGGCGCCGTCGCCGGGGGTGTGGTCGCCGGAATCGCCTTGCGCCGCCGCTACGCCGGCCAGGACTACCAGACGCAGCTGCTCCGAACCGTCTCCGGATGGCGCGACCCGCTCCTTCGACCGGTGCGGACCGTCAGCGTCCACGGACGGCTGCAGCTGCCCGGCGGGGTCAACGCCGACGGGTTTGACTCGCTCCCGGTGACGATCCGCTGGCCGGACGGCGGCCGCAGCACGGCCGGGGTGTTGGTGACCGGTGGAGGCCAAGGGGCCCGCCGGGTCGCAGGCGCCCTGCGCGATCTGGCCGTGGGCACCGCCTCCGTGACGGCCTCGGCGGCTTCCGCCGCCTCGAACGCGGCTAGAAGAAGACCGAGCGACGCGACATCAGCAGCTGATAAAGGGTCTGCTGGATGGTTTCGCGTACCTGGTCGGTGAGATCGAACACCAGCATCGGGTCGTCGGCTGCCTCTGGGCCTAGCCGGCTGGTATCAATCGGCTCTCCGAATTCAATGATCCACTTCGACGGGAGCGGGATCAGTCCCACCGGCCCCAGAACCGGAAACAGCGGAGTCACCGGCGCATAGGGCAGCCCGAGAGCACGGGCCAGGGACTTGACGTTAGCGATCATCGGGTAGATCTCTTCAGCCCCGACGATCGAGACCGGGATGATGGGTGCCCCGGTGCGCAGCGCCGACGAGACGAAGCCGCCGCGCCCGAAGCGCTGCAGCTTGTAACGCTCGCCAAACGGCTTGCCGATGCCTTTGAAGCCTTCGGGGAAGACGCCCACGAGTTCACCCGAATCGAGCAGGCGCTCGGCGTCAGCGGTGCATGCCAGCGTGTTTCCGGCCTTGCGCGCAAGCGGCGCGAGGAACGGCGTCGCGAACACCAGATCGGCGGCCAGCAGCCGGATATGGCGATGGGCCGGGTGGTGATCGAGCAAACCGAGCGCCAGCATCAGCGCGTCCAGCGGCAAGGTGCCCGAATGGTTACCCACCACGAGGGCGCGGCCCTCGTCCGGCACGTTCTCCAGGCCCCGCATCTCCACCCGAAACCACTTGTCGTACAGCGGCCGCAGAGGGGCTGACAGCACGTGGTCGTTGAGGTCCGGGTCGAAGCCGAAGTCGTCGACCTCGTAATCACCCGTCAGCCGCCGACGCAGAAACGCCAACCCGCCGGCGAGCTTTCGCTCCCACTCTGACTCGGTCCGCGGCTCTGTGGCGGCGGGATCCGGCGGCTCCGGCTGCTTGACGGGACCCTCGGGGGACTCGTGGGACTGATGGGGCTGGTGGGACTCGTGGCCGCCCCCGATGGGGATGATGCGTGCCTCAGGCATTCGCGACCTCCGGCACAGCCGGGACAGCCTGCACGGTCGAAACGGGCGACAACGGAATCGCAGCGGCCGCCGCCCGCAGCGGACCCAACACCTGCGCGAGCCTGGCATGACCCCGTCTGAGGGTGTTGAAAGTCACCCGTTCAGCGAACTCCACCGCGTCCGGGTCAACGATGCGCAATCCCGTAGAAGCCACCCAGTCATCGAATGCGGTGGCGCTCGTGTATCGCGCCTGATAGCCGAAAACGTCGCGCAGCCGGGTCACATCAGCGACCCGACCGTGTTCGAGGAACCGAATCTGCTCAGGCGATACGTCGATCACCTTGGCGCGCCTGAGCAGGTCGCCGGTCACCGTCACCGCGGGGGTGGGCACGGTGACCCAGAGCCGGCCGGCGCGGCGGATGGCCTGCGAAAGCAGGATCTGCCCGGTGCCGCCGACGTTGACGATCCCGGGCCGGTCCGTCAGCGCGGCAAGGCGCAAGACCTCCAGCGCATCATCCTCGTGGCAGAGCTGAATCCGCGGGTCATAGCCGAGCACCGTCGGGACGACGGGCAACGACAGGTAACGGGTCAGCGAGCTCTCGAGGTGAGGCCCGATGAAATTGGTGAAACGAAGCACTGTGAGGGCAACGTCGGGCCGGCGCCGGCCAAAGCCACGGACGTAGCCCTCGACCTCGACCGCGTCCTTGGCAAAGCCCGAGGGCGCCCCGCGAGGAGGGGAATCCTCGGTGAAGATCGCAGGATCGCGGGAAGACGAGCCATAGATGGCGGTCGAGGACTTGACGATCAGGCGGCGTACTGCGGGCGCCTTCTGGCAGGCAGCCAGCAGTTGCATCGTGCCGATGACGTTGATCTCTTTCATCGCCGTCCGACCGCCGGCCCGTCCCGGCGTGGCGATCAGATTCATGTGCACGACAGTGTCGATCCGCTCGGTGCTGAGCACCTTGGCGATGATCGGATTACGAATATCCGCGCGCACGAACTCGGTGCGGCCGAGATCGACCTTTGGCGTCGTGGTGTCGACCCCGACGATCACCTCGACCTCAGGAGAGGCCGACAGCAGCTGCGCGAGCCGGCCACCGAGGTGGCGTGACACACCGGTGATGAGCACGCGCCGAGCCATCGGCTCCCCTTCTCCCGACCCGGGCGTCAGCTACTTCTTGTTGCGACGCTGAACGCGGGTCTTCTTGAGCAGCTTGCGATGCTTCTTCTTCGCCATCCGCTTGCGACGCTTCTTGATTACGGAACCCACGTGTGACCCTTCGTTTGCGACCAGCCTGCCTGGGAGCCTACCCGTCAGCGCAGGTCAGCCTTTTCCGGCGACTCGGCCAGCAGCCTGGCCACCAAGGTCTTGGGCGCGATGGCGCAGTAACTCTCGTCGATCCACTCCATCAGCAGCTCGCGTGGCGTCCCGAGCGGCACCGTCACCCAGCCGTGGCGGCCAAGGCCATAGCCGGTTGGCGCTGCTTCCGGCAGCGAGAGCGCGTGCTCGGCCGACTCGGGGAGTTTGACGGTCAGGGAAGGAGGTCCACCGTGCTCGCCGCCTCCCAGGAAGAGGAAGATCTTCTTGCGAACCTTCACCACCGAATCGCCCCATGGGTGGTCTTCCCAGGCTTCCGGGAGAGTTAGCGCGTATTCGAGCAAAGTCTTACGAACGTCTGCGGGCTGCTTCGAAGCGCGGGACTTGGCCACCACCGCTACGGCGTCAATCCGTGCAGTGGAAAGACCACCCTTCGGGTGGCCAGCACCGACTCGTCGAGAGCCGAGCCCTTCGAACCGGTCCAGGCGACCGCCGCGGTCACCGCTGTCTCCAGATCGGTCAGACTCTCCGGCGCTGGTCCACCCACCCGTTCCCGAACCTGCTGACGCCAGGAATCCGGCGTGGCACCGTTCACCGCTGCCCCGGTCAGCTCGGCCAGCAGATGGGTCCAGGCCCGCGGCACCACCTGGCCCACCTCATAGCCACCGCCCCCGAGCGCCACCCAGCGACCCCCGGCGTGGCTGCCGGCGAGCTCGCCGAGCCGCCGGTAGGTCTGGCGCTGACCATCGACGCTGCACGTGAGATGAGCGAGCGGATCGAGTCGGTGGGTGTCGCAGCCGTGTTGGGTCACCAGGATCTGCGGACGGTACGCCTCCAGCACAGCGGGCACCACCGCCTCGAACGCCCTCGACCAACCGACGTCTCCGGTACCCGAGGGCAGCGCCACGTTCACCGCGTATCCCGTGCCCTCGCCGCTACCCGTCTCGGCGGCGAATCCGGTGCCCGGAAAGAGGCTGCGTCCACTCTCGTGAAGGCTGATGGTGAGCACGCGTGGGTCGGAGTAGAACGCCGACTGGACGCCATCTCCATGGTGGACATCGACGTCTACGTAAGCCACGCGCTGTGCCCCAGCCGCGAGCAGCCAGGCGATGGCCACCGCTGGATCGTCGTAGACACAAAACCCGCTGGCGTGATCGCGCATCGCATGGTGCAGGCCACCTGAGAGGTTGACCGCGCGCGCTGCCCGGCCTTCCCAGACCGCCGCCGCAGCCGCCACGGATGCGCCGCTGACTAAGGCAGAAGCTTCGTGCATATGGTCAAACACCGGGTTGTCGGCGCTGCCGAACCCGAACCGTCTCCCCGAGGCCCCGATGAGCTGGCCCGGCGTCACCTGCTTGACGAAACCGACGTAGGCCGGGTCGTGCACGAGGCCGAGCAGATCGTCATCAGCTGTCGCCGGCGCCCGAAGCGTGACCCCGGGCCTGTCCAACACACCGAGCTGGCGGGCCAAAGACATGGTGAGCTCGAGGCGTACCGGTCGCAAAGGATGGCCGGGGCCATGGTCGTACGCCGTCAACTGGTCATCCCAGACGACTTCGACCGTGCCCGGCACCGTGGTGGCTGGAGCTGCCATCAGGAGCCGGCGGCTAACTCGCGCGACCTGTCGCGGGCCGCCTCCAACGCGTCGCTGAACGCTGCCCGCAGACCGTGCTCCTCGAGCTTGCGCAGAGCGGCCGCCGTCGTGCCGCCGGGTGAGGTGACCGCCTCGCGCAGCAGCGTCGGGGAATCACCACTGTCACGCAACATCAGAGCCGATCCGAGGATGGTCTGGATCGCCAGCGCGCTGGCCACCGGTCGCGGCAGCCCGGTGAGCACCCCGGCGTCGATCATGGCCTCGGCGAGCAGGAATACATAGGCCGGGCCGCTGCCCGACAGCGCGGTGACGGCGTCCAGCTGCGATTCGGGGAGCCGGACCACCTGCCCGACCGCTCCCAGCAACCTTTCGGCACTCGCCACGTCGTCCTCGGTCGCGTGCGTGCCTGCGGACACCGCCGCCATGCCCTCGCCGACGAGCATCGGCGTATTCGGCATGACACGCACGACCCGCGCCCCGTCCGGCAGCCGCCGCTCCAGATACGACGTCGTAATTCCGGCGGCGACGCTCACGACGAGGGTCGCCGCACCTAACACCGGAGCTATCTCAGCAGCCAGCCCGGCGATATCGGCAGGCTTGACCGCGAGCACCACGACATCAGCGCCGACGGCCGCTTCGACGCTCTTGGACGAGACCACGCCGTATCGCTCGGCGAGCTCGGTTGCCCGCTCCTCGTACTGCTCCGTGAAGCACAGCTCACCTGGCGCCATGCCACTGGTCAACAAGCCCGCTAGGAGAGCTTCGCCGATCTTGCCGGCGCCCATGATCGCGATGCGCATGCCTTCAGTCTCCCCCGCGGCCGGCGGTGACCGACGGCCGCGCCACGTAGAGCTCGGTCACGAAGGGCTCGACGACCGTGCCGTCGGGAAAGCTGCGAAGCAACGACGCTCGCTCGGTGTCCAAGAAGGCCGCCCGCCCGGAATCTGCGATGGCCCCGACGTAGGACTTCGACTGCAGCCAGGCCAGATACTCATCCACCGGCAGGTCCCGCGTCCATGAGCTGGCGGCCGTCGCCACCGTCCATCCCAAATCCTCGAATTCACTGACCCAGTCGCGGTCGCGCCGATCGCCCCGGTCCCACGCCGGATTGGCAGCCGCGAGCCGATCATGCTGGCTCTCCAGCCAGTCCACGCCGTGAAACTGGACGAGATTCCACCACACGGCGAGAGCACCACCCGGGCGCAGTATGCGTGCCGCCTCCGCCGCAGCTCGTGGCGGGTCAGTCCAGTGCCAGGCCTGTGCATAGCAGACGAGATCGGCCCAGCCGGTCCGGACCGGCAGCTGATGGGCATCCGCCCGCACAGCTGTCGGAAATGCCGCGGACCGCTCCTGCAGCCGCGCCAGCATCGCCGCTCCGTGATCCACCGGGAGCACCAGCGCCCCACGGCTTCGCAACGCCCGTGTCGCTATACCGGTCCCGGCGCCGACCTCAACGACGCGGGCCCCTTGCAACGGCCGGGTGAACTCGACAAGCGCGGTGAAGAGCTCATCCGGGTAAGTGGGCCGGGCCGCGTCGTAGAAGTCAACGAGCGGATCGAAGAGGGACGCCATCTCGCCTGATCACGCTCGATGGCGCAAGTCGACGAGCCGGGCCGGCGCAGCCATGTTCAGCCGGGTGAAGGCGAGCGCTTCGGCGAGGTCGGCCTCACGCTCGGCCCGCGACTCCGCCTTTCGGGTGTTGACCTCGACGACCACGAGCCCGGAGTAGCCGTTTTCCGCCAGCCGTTCCAGCAGTTCGGCGCACGGCTGGTTGCCGCGGCCTGGAACGAGGTGCTCATCCTTCGGGGTACCGAGGCCGTCGGCCATGTGGACATGCGCCAGCCGATCACCAAGCGTGGTCGCCATGGCGAGAGCGTCGGACTGCGACACCGACGTGTGTGACAGATCCAGCGTCACGTGGCTGAAATCCTGATCGACCGGCGAGTAGTCCGGTGCGTACGGGACCATCGTGCGACCACGGGCCCGGAGCGGAAACATGTTCTCCACGGCGAAGCGGACGTCGGTTTCGTCGGCCATCTTGGCGATGCCCGAAATGAATTCGCGGGCGTAATCACGTTGCCAGCGAAAAGGCGGATGCACCACGACGGTCGAGGCACCGAGCCGTTCAGCAGCGCTCTGAGCCTTCCTCAACTTGCCCCAGGGATCGGTCCCCCAGACCCGCTGGGTGATGATCAGGCACGGTGAATGAACGGCCAGAATCGGAATCTGGTGGTAGTCCGAGAGCCGGCGCAGCGCGTCGATGTCCTGGCTGACGGGATCGGTCCAGACCATCACTTCGACGCCGTCGTAGCCGAGGCGCGCCGCGATCTCGAACGCGCTGGCAGTCGACTCGGGATACGTCGACGCGGTGGACATCGCCACCTTCGCCGAAGGCACCCGAGCGATCAAACCGTCGGCGCTCACGCTGACAGCCTATTCGGCGGGTAGGTGGTCCAACCGTCGCAAAATCAAGCCTTCACGCAACGCCCAGGGACAGATCTCCACTTGGGTGACCCCCAGCAGGTCCATCGCCTCGGCGGCGACCAGGGCCGCAGCCAGCAATTGTTTCGCCCGGCTCGGCGATACTCCCGGCAGTGTGGCCCGCTGGGCGGCGGTCAGCTTGGCCAGCCGGAGCACGATCCCGTCCAGGTCGGCGGCCGTCAGCGAACGCCGGACGTATTGCCCCTTGCTGTAGGGAGCGGCCCCCGAGATCCGGGCGAGGGAGCGGAAGGACTTGCTGGTCGCGACCACGCGAGTCGGCTCGCCAAGGTCATACAAATCTTTGACGAGCGGCGCGAGCTGAGCCTTTGCGTACTTGCGAAGCGCCGACATCTCGCTGCGCTTGGGGGGGTCGTTACGCAGCCAGTCACGGGTCAGCCGGCTGGCCCCGAGCGGCAGCGAAGCCGCCACGTCGGGGTCCTCGTCCTCGCCGGCAGCAACCTCGAAAGAACCACCGCCGATATCGAGGGCGAGCAAGCGGCCGGCACTCCAACCGAACCACCGGCGCACGGCCAGAAACGTCAAGCGCGCCTCGTCGACCCCGCTCAGCACCTGCAGCTCGACTCCGGTGCGACCGCGCACCTCGGCGAGGACTGCGTCGCTGTCGCCGGCGTCGCGGACCGCCGAGGTAGCGAACGCGAGCAACTCTTCGACGCCCAGCCGCTTGGCCTCCACCCTGGCGTCGGCGATCGTCTCGCACAGTCGCGCCGCGCCATCCGCGCCGAGCGTGCCGTCGGCGAGCAACAGCTCAGCCAGGCCTAGCGCCGTTTTGACGCTGGCGGCCGGCAACGGGGCGGCTCCCGGGTGGGCGTCAACCACCAGGAGGTGGACGGTGTTAGAGCCGACGTCCAAGACTCCTAGGCGCACAAAGAGTCAGCGTATGCGGGAGAAAGCAACGGGTGGGACACCCAAGGTGGTCCAGAAGGCGGGTACGGTCGCGATCGTGACCCCGCCGGCGCCGGGCAGCCCTCGTGAATGGCTGACCTTTCCTGACCCTGACGACCCCTCCCACGAGATCCGCGCCGACCTCAGTTGGCTGCTCTCGACATGGACCTGCATCTTCGGAAGCGGCTGCCACGGCATCAACGCCGAGCGCCCGGACGACGCCTGCTGCACCCACGGCGCGTACTTCGTGGACAAGGCGGACGAGAAGCGGGTCAAAGCCGAAGCCAAACTGCTCACGCCGGAGCTGTGGGAGCAATTCGGCGCCCGCAAGGTCGTGGTCACCGACGAGCTCGACGGCGAACCGGCACGCAAGACCGCCGTGGTGGACGACGTGTGCGTTTTCTTCAACCGCACCAAAGGTGACACGTACGGCTGCGCGCTGCACCACCTCGCGACGCGCACCGGGCGCCATTTCATGGCCACCAAGCCGGAAGTCTGCTGGCAGGTACCCGTCCGCCGCGAATGGGAAGACCTCGGCGAAGGCGGCGGCCGGACCACCATCAGCGAATTCGGACGCGCCGCCTGGGGTGAAGGCGGTGCCGACCTCTCCTGGTGGTGCTCAAACTCGGTCGCCGCCCATGCCGCCGGGCGGGAGCCGGTGGTCGCCACGTACGAGAGCGAGCTCCGGGAGCTGATCGGGGATGCGGCTTACGACGTACTCCGCGAGCATTGCAACCAGCGGATGGCGCAGGGCGGCCCGGTCGCACTGCTGACGCTGACCGAAATCTGAGCAGCGCCAGGGCTAACCGGTCAGCCCGCAGCTAGTGCGCGGAGCCCTGGGCCGCCACTCCAGCAGCCGCTGCCTTGGCGGCGTCGGGATCGAGGTAGCCCGAGGCGACCACCCGAAGGTCCTCGTCCAACTCGTAACGAAGCGGGATGCCCGTGGGGATGTTCAGCTCAGCGATGTCGGCGTCGCTGATGCCGTCGAGGTGTTTGACCAATGCCCGCAACGAATTGCCGTGTGCCGCTACGAGGGTCGTCCGCCCCGCGAAGAGGTCGGGGACGATGGCGTCATACCAATACGGCAGCATCCGCTCGAGCACGTCCTTGAGGCACTCGGTCAAGGGAATGACATCCGGAGCGAGCTCGGCATACCGCTCATCCACGCCGCTCGGCTGGTTTGCCTCAATCGGCGGCGGCGGGGTGTCGTACGAGCGTCGCCATTGCAAGAACTGCTCGTCGCCGTACTTGTCCTTGGTCTCGGCCTTGTCGAGGCCCTGCAGGGCGCCGTAGTGGCGTTCGTTGAGCCGCCATGAGCGCCGGACGGGTACCCACAGCCGCCCGCATTCCTCGAGCGAAAGCGTCGCGGTGCGTATCGCCCGGGTCAGCAGGCTGGTGTGCACCACGTCCGGAAGCACGCCGGCATCGCGTAATAAAGTCCCGCCGCGCACGGCCTCTAGCACCCCGGCTTCGGACAGATCCACATCGACCCAGCCGGTGAAGAGATTCTTGCGGTTCCAGTCGCTTTGACCGTGACGCAGCAGCACGAGGGTCGACATCAGACCATTGTCCACAATCGACCTCGGCGCCATGTGCCAATGGCGTTATAGCGCCACCAACCTATGGCGCTAAGCCGCTCCGGCGCTCTCCCTACGCATCGCCTCCGGCGAATTGCGCAAAAGCCGCCAGGTTTGCGGTGCTCTCGCCACGCTTGACGCGCCAAGCCCACTCCCGCCGGATCGAGCTCTCATAGCCCAGCGCCACGGCGGTGTCGAAGCTGTCGTCGGAGTAACGCAGCATGCAGCCGAGTAACCGGTCGATTTCTTCGGGCTCGACCGCTGAAAGCGGCAGCCGGCCGACCAGATAGACGTCGCCGAGCCGGTCGATGGCGAAAGCCATGCCGAACATATGGGCGTTGCGGCCGAGCAGCCAGGCATGCACAGCGGCCGGATCATCTTCCGGTTTACGCATGAAGAACGCCTCGACGAGCAAGCTGTGGTCCTGAACGACGACCCACGTCATTGTCGCGAGCTTGTGCTCCCCCGGCAGCTTGACAAAGAACGAGCCGTCAGCCGGATGCTCGTACTCAAGCTCCAGATCGACGAGCGTCTGCTCAACAACCCGGTCAAGACGGATGCGTTCCTCGATCGTCAGCGCGTTCGGCACAGAATGATCCGCCTTTCGGGAAGGGTCAGGCTCCTGGGACCCCGGCTTACCCCTTTAGGCCAAAGCGGCAAGCAGGGCGGCATCGGTCTCGGTAACCGCCGCCAGGTATGAGTCCAGCACACCACCGGCGGTCGCCGCCCACCCGAATCCGGCCGCATGCGACACGGCGCCGGCGGATAGTCGGGCCCGGTAGGCCGGGGCAGCCAACAGGCGACCGGCGGCTGTGGCGTAGTCGACCGGATCGTGACCATCCACCAGCAGGCCGCTGATGCCGTCACGGACCGCCGTGCGCAAACCGCCGACAGCCGCGGCAACGACCGGGGTGCCGCAGGCCTGCGCCTCAAGGGCCACCAGACCGAAGCTCTCGTTGTGGGAGGGCACCACTACGGCCGAAGCGGCCCGATACCAGTCCGCGAGCCGCTCCTGGGGGGCCGGGGGCTCAAAGCGGACAACATCTGAAATGCCAAGCTGGGCTGCCAATTCCTGCAGGGCCTGCGGATGCGCGAGCCCGGAGCCACTGGGTCCACCGACGACGGCGACGACGAGCCGCTCGCGCAGCGAAGGGTCGCGCGCAAGCAACTCGGCGGCGGACCTCAGCAGCACGTCGGGCGCCTTCAATGGCTGCAGGCGCCCGACGAACAGCAGGACGTCGGCATGAGGGGGCACCCCAAGGCGGGTACGCGCTGTGGACGCCTCGCCGGGTCGAAAGACCTCGAGGTCGACCCCGGGCGCCACCACGTCGATGCTGCTGGGCGGCGCCTCGTAGAGCTGCGCGAGCTGAGCGGCTTCGGCCGGTGTGTTAGCGATCAGGCGCGTCGACGCATCGACCACCTGTTGCTCGCCGACTACGCGCACAGCCGGCTCAGGCGCGTCGCCGGCAGCCAGCGCCGCGTTCTTGACCTTCGCCAGCGTGTGCGCCGTATGGACGAGCGGCACGGCCCAACGCTCAGCCGCCACCCAGCCGACCTGTCCCGACAGCCAGTAATGCGAGTGCACGGCGTCGTAGTAACCCGGTTCATGCGCTGCTTCGACCCTCATCAGGCCGGCGGTAAACGCGCACAGCTGGGCCGGGAGATCATCCTTGCGCAAGCCTTCGTACGGCCCGGCAGTCACGTGACGGACGAGCACGCCGGGAGCCAACGGAACGATCGGCGGAAGGTCGCTGGTGGTCGCGCGGGTGAAGATCTCCACTTCAACCCCGCGAGCTGCGAGTTGGCGAGAAAGCTCGACGACGTAAACGTTCATCCCGCCGGCGTCACCCGTGCCGGGCTGGTCCAGCGGCGAGGTGTGAACCGAAAGCATCGCCACCCGGCCGATGCGGGATCGGGGTCTGACGCCGCGGGTAGCAAGTACCGGACCTGCAGTGCCCCGCCATCGCGGGGTACGGCGCGCTGGCACCGGGTACACCTCCGCAGCGATGGACGGCTCGGCCGTCGGCAAGCCCAAATCGGCCAAGCCTGAATCGATTGTGCCAGCAGGCCTAACCTCGGGAGGGTGCCAGTTCGTTCCCGGAGCAAACGGCTGGCTTCGGGACGGGCCCGTGCCGTGGGTGTCGCCACGCGGGGCACGACGGCCCCGAACCGGCTGCGTCGGGTCGATCGTTGGATGCTTTGGGCGTTAGCCCCGCAGCTCAGCGCGTGCGATGCCCCGCTCGTTGTCGACCTGGGCTTTGGTGCAGCGCCGGTCACGACCGTGGAACTCGCGCGCCGGTTGCACCAGCACCATCCGAATGCGCGCGTGCTCGGACTCGAGATCGAAGCGGCTCGCGTCGCGGCAGCGCAGGCTGCGGGCGACCCGCCCCTGCTGAATTTTCAACGGGGTGGCTTCGAATTGGCCGGCAGTCGCCCGGTCGTGGTGCGTGCCATGAACGTCCTCCGCCAGTACGACGAGCAGGCCGTCGCCCCAGCTTGGGCCACCATGTGCGCTACCGGGGCCGTCGTGATCGACGGAACGTGCGACGAGATCGGCCGCCGGGCCTGCTGGCTGCAGGTCTCTGGCGGCGCACCGGTGACCCTCACGCTGGCCGCTCACTTGTCGAGCTTGGGCAAGCCGTCCGACCTTGCCGAACGGCTCCCCAAGTCGCTGATCGCCAGAAATGTGCAAGGCGAACCCATACACACCCTGCTGCAGGCCCTGGACGCCCATTGGGCCACGGCTGCACCCATGCGCGTCTACGGCGCCCGCCAACGGTGGATGACCACTATCGCCGCACTTGCCGCCGAGGGGTGGCCGGTGGTCGGGCGCCGGGACCGTTGGCGACTCGGCGAATGCACCGTGCGCTGGCCACCTGGCAAGCCAGGCGAGATCAGCCGAGCTTGACGGCGGAGGCGACCTTCTCTACCGACTTGACCGACTTGAGCGCGGAGGTGGTGGCACCCTTCGCCTGCGAGCGAGCGGTCTTGGCCTGCTTCAGCGCGGCCTGGGTGCTGGGATTGCGCTGGACAGTGGCGACGACCTTGTGACCGCGCTCAATGAGGTCTGAATAGGTGACCTTCGCCTTGCTGGGTAGGGCGGTGAGCTGCCCACGAACGGCGACGGGCAGCGTCTTGACCGAGCTGCGGGCATTGGTGACCTGGGCCTGTGCGGAGTTCACCGCTGAGTTGACACCCGAGACGTAGGCGTCCGGAAGCGTGCGGAGTTTCGCCACCGCCAGATCGGCAGCGCCGACGTAGGCGTAAAGCGGCTTGCTGACGCGGTTGAGGTCAACGACCTCGGGAGTCGAGGCGGCGGCTGTGGTGTCGACCGACTCGGCCGGCTGCGACTTGGTGCCGGCCGCAGCGCGGGTCCGGGTAGTCGTGGTCTTGGTGGTGGTTTTCGTGGTGGCCATGATGGAACCTCCTGATTAACGGGATGAAACGGGATGAATTGACCCGAGCCGGGTCGACTGAAAGGCGACTCAGATCGAGCTCGAGAGCGGTGTGTGGGTCTTAGATCTGGGGGTTGTCAGGAACGGAAAGCACCGGCTCCTCGGAGACCGCTATCTCGACGCCTTCGGCTGCCGCCAGCTGGGTGGCGGCCTCGGCGGCGGTACGCGCCTCGTTCTCCTTGCGGAAGGAGTCGTAGATCTCGATCAGAACCTGCTTCTGGCGCTCATTCAGGTAGGGGTCGTGCAGCAGCGCCTGCGCGAGCTCGGTGCCCTCACGCTCCTCGAGGATGCCGGCCTGCACATAAAGCGCCTCCGCCGAAATCCGCAGCGCCTTCGCGATCTGCTGCAGGATCTCCGCGGACGGCTTGCGCAAACCGCGCTCTATCTGGCTGAGATACGGATTGCTCACACCGGCCTGACGGGCCAGCTGCCGAAGCGAGATCTGGGCGGAGCGCCGCTGCTCACGGATGTACTCCCCGAGATCCCGGACGTTGATTGTCGAGGTAGAGATCCCGGAGCCATTGAGGTTCGACACGTTCAGTACCGGGACGTTGAGGTGAGAAACATTCAGGTTCGGCACGCTTCTCCCTCGGCTCAGCACTAGACGCACTATCGACGGTATGCCGGGGTGCTAACGATTGCAAGCGTCTGGCTAGCAGTCGAGGCATCATGTGCGGCGAGTCACGTCCGGCACCGGCGCAGCCCGGCTCTTACCTGTCTGTTTGACTCTGTGACGGGCAACAAGCAGCCGCCGGCAACACGTGGCAAGCACGCAGCGAAGGAGACTCCGTGGGGCGAACAGGACCGCTTGCCGGTGTACGCGTCATCGAGCTGGCGGGAATTGGTCCAGGGCCGACGGCCGCGATGCTGCTCGCCGATATGGGCGCCGAAGTGCTTCGCATCGATCGTCCTTCGGCGATGTCGGGACCGGGCGAGTGGGGTTTCGGCCAGTTCGACGTACCTGCCAGAGGTCGCCGTTCCGCCGTGATCGATCTGCGCAATCCACAGGCAGCCGAGGTCGTGCTCACCCTTGTCGAGTCCGCCGACCTGCTGATCGAGGGCAACCGGCCGGGCGTTACGGAGCGTCTCGGAATCGGTCCTGAGGCTTGTCTCGCGCGTAATCCGCGGCTGGTCTACGGTCGGATGACCGGCTGGGGGCAATACGGACCCTGGGCACACACAGCGGGCCACGACATCGGCTACATCGCGCTCACTGGCGCGCTGCATGCAATCGGTGACGCCGAGCGCCCGGGCATCCCGCTTAACCTCGTCGGCGACTTCGGCGGGGGTAGCACCTACTTGGTGATGGGCCTGCTCGCAGCGCTCATCGAGGCCCGGACGTCAGGGCACGGACAGGTGGTCGACGCTGCCATCACCGATGGGGCGTCGTCGCTGATGTCGTTCTTGTATGGCATGAAGGCGGGCGGCGCGTGGGTCGATCAGCGAGCCTCGAACCCGCTGGACGGCGGCCTGCCCTGGTACAGCATCTACGAGGCTTCCGACGGAAAACATGTCGCCGTCGGCGCTTTGGAGCCGCAGTTCTACCAGGCACTGCTCGAGGGTCTTGGCATGTCCGCGGAAGAGGGCGAGCGCAGCCCGGAACGGATCCCCTACCTGCGGGAACGGTTCACCGCGATCTTCGCCGAACGCACCCGTGACGAGTGGGCGGCCGTCTTTGAAGGAACCGATGCCTGCGTGGCACCGGTGCTATCGATGACAGAGGCCCCCGTCCATCCTCACAACCTGGCCCGCCAGACGTTCATCGAGGTCGACGGGGTCGTGCAACCCGCGCCGGCGCCTCGCTTCAGCCGAACCCCGAGCTCAGTCGCCAGCCCGCCGGTCAGACCGGGCACGCACACCCTTCAGGCACTGAGCGACTGGGGAGTCCCAGACGTCAAGGCCCTGCTTGACGCGGGGGTAGTGGGACAGGCGCCCGACGAGAGCTGACGCTCAAAGCCGCCACAAGCTCAGCCGGGGTCGTTGCTGTCACCAGGAGCCGGCGATTGGTCTCCGAGACGAAACCCTCCGCCACCATCCGGTCCAGGAAGTGCAGCAGGAGGTCGAAGAAGCCGTCGACGTCCAGCAGACCGATCGGTTTCGCGTGCAGGCCAAGCTGCGCCCAGGTGGTCACCTCGGCCAGTTCCTCGAGCGTTCCAAGGCCTCCGGGAAGCGCGGCGAAGCCGTCCGCCAGGTCGGCCATCAGCGCCTTGCGCTCGTGCATGTTCGCGGTGACGTGCAGCTGCGTGAGCCCTCGATGGGCCAGCTCCCGGCCGACGAAGTGCTGGGGTATCACTCCGATGACCTGTCCGCCGGCGGCCAGGGCAGCGTCGGCGACGACTCCCATCAGACCGACTGAGGCACCGCCGTACACAAGGCTGATCCCGCGTTCGCCCAGATAGGCGCCCAGGGCGCTCGCCGCGCGCCGATAGGAGGGACGGGCCCCATCACTGGAGCCACAGAAGACACAGAGGGAACGGACGGTGCGGGAGCTGCCGATGCCTTCGGGCGTCAGCCGACGTCCTCGCGCAGCAGGTCGCCCACGTCAGCGCGGCCGTCGCGATAGCGCTTGGTGATCTCCGCGCTGGCCGCGTCGTAGACACCCTGAACGGCGCGTCGGCAGGCCGAAATATCAGCCTCGGTCGTGCGGAGTCCGTCCAGCAGCGCCCGGACCTCGGCGTCGTCATAGGCCGTCATGTCCGTGACGTCCATAGCCGCGATTTGCTCCTCGGCCCGCCGGGTGGAACCGGTGTTGGACGGCTCGACGACCTGGTGGCGGCCCATCCCCCGCGATTCTGCCCGTGGCGCGTCCGCGAGAATTCGGGGCAGCTCACCCACGATGCCAGCGGCGTCTCCACCGGCTCGGCGAGCCAGCTCGGCGGCGACGATGTCCATTCGGCCCTGAAGCAGCCGCCGCAGGTAGGACAGATCGGTCTCCTCCTGCCCCGCGTCATCGCGGAGGGATCGGATCTCAGCGAGCGGCAGCGCGTCGAGACCGTCGAGGTAGTTCGACGCGAGGACCTTGTCGATCCTGCGCTTCCCGCCGCTTAGAACGCCTTCCACAAGGACCTCCACGTCGCAACGTCCCGGCCCCGGCGCCGGCTGCCGGCCGATGACTCAGCATGGCCCAAAGACCAGTCAACGGTCGATCCCTCAACTGCTGTATTCATGTCGGCTGAACGGCGCGATCCGCAAGCGCTGGGAGCGCAATCCCTCACATCTCATTTGCCGACCGAATCAGCCGACCGGCGCAACAGTTCGCATTGCTTGTGAGCTGTGGGTTCGCGGGCGCAGTCGCAACGGGCTCAACCAGCCCATGACAACACGCCCGCACGGCTCAATCTGCGGGCCCGAGCTGCCGAATGAATCTCGGACGTCCACCACTCGATCGAGGGGGACCGGAGGGAGGCAGTGTGCTGCGCGGCGATTTGCAAACCACGCCGCTGGCGAATCTGCTTCGGCAACTGGCAGACGCGAAGGCAACCGGGTGTGTCTATCTGCTTCCAGTCGGCCGAAGGTCGGACACCGAAGAATCGATGGTGGGGCTGCGCAGCGGCGCAATCGTCAACGTCACGGTGCCCGGCTCTGAGGAGTCAGTGGCGACGCGGTTGGTCGCCAGCCGCCAGTTGAGCTCGACGGCACTGGCTGAGGCACGCGAAGCCCAGGAGACCGAGCTCTCCAACTGGATGCTCGCAGAACTGCTGATTCACCTCGGCCTTGCTGAGGAACGCCAGGTCCATGACCTCGTCAACGAGCGGGCCCTCGCCGACCTATCCGAACTGTGCGCCTGGCGAAGCGGCAGCTGGCGTTTTCGCCGCCGCCAGCGGTGGGGGGCGAGCCTGCCCGAGGCACTGACGGTCGAGGAAGCCCTCGAGAGCGTCGCCCGGCGGGAAGAGGAATGGCAAGCGCTGCTGCCGGCCATCCGCGGAGCCGACGCAGTCGTCTCACTGGCCGCGCACCCGGAGCAGGCTCCTGAGGATCAGGAGCGTTCGGATGAATCGGTCGAAATGGATGCCGACGGATTCGCCTTGCTGTGCGCTGTCGACGGTGCGCGCACTGTGGCAGAGCTGGGCGCCACGACAGGATTCACGCTGCTAGATGCCGGCCGAACCATCGCCAAGCTGCTGGATGCCGGACTGGTGCAGGTCTCCCCCGGGCCCTCATCCGCGGCGCACGACCTTGGCATCGACCATGCAACCGGCGACCCCGGCGATTCCGGCGATCCGATGGACGCGCTGGCAGCCGCCCTGACATACCAGCCCGGAGAATCGCTGCTGGAGAACGTCGGGGTGGGATTCGCTCCCGTCGGAGCACCCTGGCAGGCGCCCCGAACCTCACGCGGCGACCCGCTGTCGGAGGCGCTGGCCCGCGTGTCGGCAGCGCTTTCCGAGGCGATGAACGACGAGCACTCCGCCGACGGTGACAGCGCCATGGATCAAAGCGCCATGGATCAAACGGATCACCTGTCTCAGACCGGTCAACTGGTCGACGAGAAGACCGACGACGCGGCTCCGCCGGCTCTCGAGAGCGCCGCGCTGGAGGTCGTCGAGGAGGTTTCCTTCGCGGCCGGCGGCGAGAGCGCCGACCTCTCGCTCGTCGAGGACGCCGAAGAGCTGATCATCGTCGAAGAAGCCGCCGCCGGTGAGCCCACCGACACCGACGACCCTGCGAACCTCGAAGACAGGCCCACCTGAAGACACCGCGCACCTTGAAGACACTGCGCACCTTGAAGACACTGAGGACAGCGAGCCGGTCACCGGGTTCGCATTGACCCTCGTAGCCCCGCTCGAGCCTGAGGTCGGGGAGATCGAGGTCCCGGCAACTGAGGTGGCTGAGACTCCTGTTTCGCAAGAACTGACCGAGGCGGCCGCTGACAACGATCCAGCCGCCGACTCGGAGGCCGGCGAAGGCCCCGGCACGCTGGCTGCCCTTGCGGCGCTTTCCGAGGCCGCCGACTCCTACCGCCAGTACGGCCGGGAGGGCGACGAAGCCGCGGTCAGCGATTTTGCGGAGTTCGCCGAGCTGGACATCCCGATGATCGAGACGGCGACCGATGTCCAAGCAGACGTCGAACCCGACTTCGAGCGCATCGAGGAGTCCGTCGAGTTCGCCGCCTTCATGGCCACCGACCCGGTCCTGGAGATCGAGCCGGGCGTCGAGTCTGACCTTCAAGCCGACCCCGATCCGGAGATCGGGACGGCATTGGAGCCCGCCGTCGCTCAAGCTATTGCGGATGAGGCGACGGCCACCCCGCCGGCCAGAGTGGATGCGTCGGCGCACGAGGTGGCTGATGCCGCCCGGATGCTGACGCAGTTCGCCGGCGCCATCCCGCCAGCGGCGGCGCCGGCCCCTGCAGCCGAGTCGGTCGCGCCCGAGCCGACACCGAACCCGGCGCCCCATGCACCCCGGCCGCGCCGCGAAGACGGATTGGCTGACACCGCGGCGCTGCTTCGCGAGCTGAGCAGCCTCGGAGTCGAGAACACCACGGCGCCGCGACCGGTCGCACCCCAACGTCCGGCTGCCCCCGCCCCGTCGGCGGGAGGCCAGCACGCACGCAAGCGCAAGGGCCTCTTCGGCCGTAACTAGGCGGGTCGATCCGCTTCGGAGTCGATCGCCGCGGCGATCCCACCGGCTGTCAGCACGGCATCGTCGGGCGTATTGCGTTTGATGACGGCCAGCGCAATCGGGCCAAGTTCGGCGTGATACGCGGGAGTTCCGACCCAGCCCACAGTGCGTCCGGCCAGCTCGACAGGGTCCGAGTGCGCCGGTAGGGCACCGTCCAGGTGCAGCAGGACCAGGCGGCGCGGAGGCTTGCCGAGATTGTGCGTCCGGGCGACGGTCTCCTGGCCCCGGTAACAACCCTTGTTCAGATGAACGGCACTGCCCAGCCAGGGCAGCTCATTAGGAATGGTCCGGTGATCGCTCTCGAAACCGAAACGCGGCCGGCGAGCCGCGACGCGCTCGGCCTCGAAGGAGCTGAAGCCGACGAGCGGCACCGCGATCCGGGAGACGACCTCGTCGAGCTGGCCGCGGGGGATCAGCAGATCCGAACCCCACGGCATCCGGCGCGACAGCACATCGCCGGGGGCCGCGGCGGAACCCCGAATGGTGAGCACGGCGCGGTCCTGCTTGGCCACCTCGACGCGCAGCATGAAGCGCATCCGCTCGAGGTAGGTCACCAAGGCATCTGCAGTGCCGCCTTCGACATCGATCCAGGTGGCCTGGCCGTCATCGACCAGCACCAGGTGGTGCTCGACATGACCGTGCGGCGACAGGATGAGTGCCTCGATGCCCACACCCGGGGCGAGGTCGGACAGATGCTGGCTGGTCAGCGTATGAAGCCAGCTCAGCCGATCAGGACCCGACACCGTGATGACCTCACGATGTGACCGGTCGACCAGGCCGGCCGGCAGCGTCTGCTCGCGCAGCGGATCTCCGTAGTGCGCGGCAACCGCCTCATCCGGCGGGTCGCCGGCTACCGCGCCCGGGCGCTCGAGCAAGAGACTGGCGACCTTGAGGGAGCTGGTGGTCATGAGCAATCACGACAGAGTCCGGTAAAGGTCACATGACGTACATCGACCTGGAAGCCGCGCTCATTCCCCAGCCGGGTGACCACCCCGTCCACCAGGTCGGTGGCGACGGACTCCACAGCGTCGCAGCGGCTGCAGACCAGGTGGACATGCGGTGCTTCGGTAGTGGCGTGGTAGGTCGGAGCGCCGTGATTGAGATGGGCATGGGCAATGAGGCCCAGCTCCTCCAACAGCTCGAGGTTGCGGTAGATCGTCGAGATGTTGACCGCCCGAGCCGTACCCTGCACCTCGGCGCAGATGTCTTCCGGAGTCGCATGGCCCAGCTTGGCCACCGCTTCCAGGACGAGCTGGCGCTGTGCGGTGAGGCGATAACCCCCCTCGCGCAGCTTGTTCTGCAGGGCGGGGACCGTGAGCTCGGCGTCGGCCAGGTCCGAGCGGGTAGCTGCGCCCGGATCGGTGCCAGTCTCTGCGCGCATGCTCAGCCCCTCCAGCGTCCATTTCAGGCTACGCCGCAGCTGGTTACGCCCACAGGAGTACAGGCCATATGTACTTGCCGCGTTCGGGCCCACGACTTACGGTTGAGCTACACGGGAAGGGAGGTGGTCCAGTTTTGAGTATTCATAGGACGCGTGAGGTGGCTGTCCGCTAGTCGCCGGTTCTCTGGTCGAACCCGCCGTGGGTGCACTCGAGCACCGGCGCCGGCGAAAACCAGGCAGACACCCAGGCCCCCGGGTGCCGTCCAGTCCAGACGGCCCGTGATTGCACTTAGCGTGCGAGCACGGAAAGCCCGGGGGTTTCTGCGCTCCCGAACCGGTCGGAGCCCGCTCAGCTAGCTCTGCTTTTGTAGCCGGGCTGACATGTACGGCCGCATCGGCTGGCCCTCGGCGGCAATGTCGATGGCGTACGCAAGGTCGCCTTCAACGATTCCATAGAGGCGCTCGGAACGCTCGATCTCCCTCGCCGTCGCGGTGCGGACCGTGACGTTGTTGCTCAGCTCGATCTTGCCGCCATCGACATCGCCCACGTAGACCTCGGCCATTCCGGTGGGGTGCGCGAGCATCACCTCGACCCGCAGGCCGGTCTCGAAGGTGCCCGCCGTGCGCCAGTAGCCGACCTCGCTGCTCAGCGGATCACCCGAAACGGGATCCCAGGTGCGGGAGACGTAGCCAAGCACCGCGACTCCGGGCACCAGCCGAAAGCTGACCTCCTGCGCGAACGGGTAATCCGGCTCACCGGGATAGCCGCCTACGCCTTCGCCCGCCCACGTGCCAAGCAGGAAGGAGATCGGAAAGAGCTCGCCGGGTAGGTCGGCCTCGGAGGACGTCACGCGACTAGCGCTGGCCCTCATAGAGCCGGTAGACGACGTAGCCGGAGAACCAGGCGATCAGCGCAAACACCAGTACCAACAGGCTCGTATACGCGATCTCCAGCACCTCGTCATGCTAACTCCGCAGGCGCGGCGAACCGCTCAACCGGGCGCCGCGGGCCGGTAGCGTCGACGTATGCGAGGGCTCCTGGTCAAAGTCACGGCTGGCGCCGACGCACCCGAACGGTGCGCCCAGGCCTTCACCGTCGCAGCGACCGCCGCCAGCTCGGGAGCCGAGGTCGAGCTCTGGCTCACGGGTGAGGCCGCTTGGTTCGCGCTGCCGGGACGCGCCGCAACCTTCGAGCTGCCCCACTCAGCTCCGCTGGCCGATCTGCTCGACGGCGTATTGGCGGCAGGCAGCGTCACGCTGTGCTCACAATGCGCCGCCCGCCGCAATATCGGTCCGGACGACGTGATTGAGGGGATCCGCATTGCCGGCGCGGCGAGCTTCGTCGAGGCAGCCTTGACCGACGGCGTGCAGGCGTTGGTGTACTAGTGGCAGAGTTCTCGTGACGCAGACGATCGCTGAGATGTTGGCCGCGGCGCGCCGCAAAATCCGTCGGTTGGATCCCGAGCAGGCTCGCGTAGCCGTCGATCGTGGCGCCCTGCTCGTCGACATCAGACCGGTGTGGCAGCGGGCCCAATTCGGCGGCTACTCCGGAGCAATCGTCATCGAGCGCAATCACCTGGAATGGCGCCTCGACCCGACCAGCGACGCGCGGATCACCGAAGCCGTCGACCACGACGTCGAGGTCATCATCGCCTGCCAGGAGGGCTACACCTCAAGCTTGGCCGCCGCCGCCCTGGTGGACCTCGGGCTGCACAAAACCGCCGATCTGGCCGGCGGTTTTGTGGCCTGGCAGGCGGCCGGGATGCCGATCGTTGCGGGCCCCGAGACGGCCTACCGCGGCGAAGACATCAGACAGCCCGCTGGGACAGACGCCGAGACAGACAAACCCGGGTAGCCGCCGGTATCAGGGTTCGATACCGGCAACTACCCGGGCTGAATCGCCGCTCAGACCGGCAGCGAGACCTGCGCCTCAACGGCCTGCCCCTCGGCGGCCACGACCTTCGCCTCGCCCGCGCCCTGCGAGGAGAGCGCCCGAAGCGTCCACTCACCCGGACGTGCAAAGAAACGGAATTGCCCGGTGGCGCTGGTCACCACCTCGGCGGTGAACTCACCTGACGCATCGAGCAGGCGCACGTACGCCGCCGACACCGGCTGACCCTCGCGGGTCACGGTGCCTTGAATTACCGATTCCTTCGCCACATCAATTCCTTCAGTAGACAGACCTCCGACGGGGGGCGCGCACATAGTCAGGCCCCGATCGAGATCGGGACACCGACGAGCGCGCCGTACTCGGTCCACGACCCGTCGTAGTTCTTCACATTGGGCTGCTCGAGGAGCTCGTGCAGCACGAACCAGGTGTGCGCGCTGCGCTCACCGATGCGGCAGTAGGCGATCGAGTCCTTGCTGAAGTCGACTCCAGCTTCCGAATACAGCGCGGTGAGCTCATCGTTGCTACGGAAGGTGCCGTCGTCGTTGGCAGCCTTGGACCACGGAATGTTCACCGCCGAAGTGACATGGCCGGCCTTTTGCGACTGCTCCTGGGGCAGGTGCGCGGGGGCGAGCAACTTGCCGCTGAACTCGTCGGGCGAGCGCACGTCAACGAGGTTCTGCTTGCCGATGGCGGCAACGACATCGTCGCGCCAGGCGCGAATGTCAGTACGTAGCGGCTTGGCCTTGTAGTCCGTGGCCGGCCGGTCGGGAACGTCGGCGACCAGCTGACGCGAGTCGAGCTCCCACTTCTTGCGTCCACCGTCGAGCAGCCGGACATCCTCGTGCCCGTACAGCTTGAAGTACCAGTAGGCGTAAGCGGCGAACCAGTTGTTGTTACCGCCGTAGAGCACGACGGTGTCATCGTTGGCAATGCCCTTGGACGACAGCAGCTTTTCGAAGGCCGCCTGGTCGACGAAGTCGCGCTTGACCTTGTCCTGCAAATCCTGGGTCCAGTCGACGCGGACCGCGCCCCGGATGTGGTTCTTGTCGTAGGCAGAGACATCTTCGTCAACCTCGACGAAGACGACCTTGGGATCGTCGAGATGGGCCTCGGCCCACTCGGCGTCGACGAGCGACTTCGCTCGGCTCATGTGTAGCTCCTTGGGGAAATGAACGGATGGTCTGGCGTTTTGGACAGCCGCTAGCTGCTCAGCCACAGGCCGCCGGGCGCGACAACGAGAGCTGGCAGAACCCAGCGCCCTGGATCGCCCTGAAGCGGGCGCAAATCAGCGCTGGGTCAGAACGCCGGACACAGGCAGCTGCCCAAGCGGCACAGGTCGACCGCTCGGCGCTTGAAGAGCATGGGACTCAGGGCAGACTGCATGGTGCGCCCAGCCTAACCGCTGGGGGCTCGCAGTGTCAGGCCGGTCGCGGAAGCCGCGATCAAGATCCCTTCCGGGGTCACCTGTGCCGACTTGAGACGGATACCGAACGGCAGCTGGGAGATCGGCAACCGGACCGTGAAGAACTGCTGGACGAGCCCTTCGAGCGCCGTCCCGCCCGGGAGGCGCGCCAGGACGGCGTCGAGTGCCGCGGGGGTCAGGGTGATCGCGTCACCGGTGACGTCGATGCGGGCGGTCAGGGACAGCGATGTGCGTGGGGGGAAGGGCAGGGTGCCGGTCAACGTCAGCTTGTCACCGGTGCGCGAGACTTTCAGGGCGCCGCCGGACCGGCTGGCCAGATAGCTGTTGAGGTTCGCAAATCCCAGCAGCACTTCGGCTTCGGCCCGTTCGACCGGTACTTCTTTGACCGACCCGGTCAAGACGTCGCTGAGCGGGATGCTCACGCCATAGGAGTAGACGCTCACCCGATCGACCGTCAGCCCGATGCGCGTGACGTTATGAATGGTGACGTCGACCTGCTTGTAACGGCCGCGCACGACCTGCGTCAGAAAGGGAATTCCCTTGATGGAGATGTCAGGATGGCTCGCCAGACCCTGCGATTTCTCGACCCGGTCAGCAATCTGATTCTGGGCGATGAGCAAAGCGACCCGGTCTGCGACGACCAGCAGCCCCACCAGCGAAACGAGAACGATGATGATCAATTTGCGCATTCGCGCGGCTAACCCCCGCCCGAGGCAATGATCCGGCCGGCCAGGTAGGCGATGGGTGCCGCGAGCATCAGCGGCACTAACCCGCAAACTACCGCGGTCGCGATTGGGGAGGCCCGACCAGATGTCGGGAACGGAACCCGTTCGAGCACCCGGTCCACCAGTACGACCGTGACGCCGGTCGCCAGCCCGACATAGAGCCCTTCCGCGGCGCTAAGTCCACCGTGAGGCATGCCGCACAGGGCTCCCACCAGCGCCGCGACGGCCAGCGCGGACAAAACGCCGACCGGATCCGGACCAGGCATGAGCCGCACAGCTAGCAGAGCTGCCGCCGCCGTCGCCACGCCGGTGAGAACTCCCGATCGGCCGGCGTCCAGCTCCCTCAGCGGCAGCAGCAGTCCGACCGCGCAGGCGATGACGATGGCGGAGAGCGTGACGGAAACCACCTCGGTGACGCGTCTCGTCCCCCGTCGCGCAACTTGGTGGAAAAGGACAGCAATAACGCTGAGGCCGATGACACCTGCGACCGAGCCCGCGGTGGCTGTCCGGGAGCGCAACAGCACAAAGTCGGCGACCGCGACCGCCGCGACGACGATGACCGCCGACTCGAGCGTCATCGAGAAGAGTCCGAGCCAGGCAAGAAGCAGCGCCACCTGCACCGCGATCACCGCAATGGCCAGGCCCGGCCGACCGGCGGCGTTACCACCGATGAGCACCAGGGCGGCCACTGCCATCGCTGCCACCACCGGCGTCCCGGCTGTCCGGGGTCCACGGAGCGCGGAAGGTAGAGCCCCGCTCACGCGCAGATCACTGACGAATCCTGTCATGCCTCCGGGTGCAGCAGGCCGCTTCCGCCGGCGAAGGGGGGCAGGACTTCCACCACAGCCCCGGGGGTGAGTTCGACGCGGACGGCGTCAGCTCGCTTTGCTGGCTGGTCGCCGACGAGGTAGGAGCAGATGCCAAGCAAGCGGGCAAGCTCGGGCCCGTGGCGCGCGCCGGCGGCCGCGATGACGTCAGCCAGCGTCCGGCCGGTGAGCTTTTCCTCTGAGCGTCCTGCGGCGTCGCGAGCGGCTGCCCAGTACCGCACGGTCACTTCCACGGGCACGCCTTCGGGATCAGTCATTGGCGGAGGGGGTCTCAGCCGCCACGCCAGCGGAGCTGTCAGCCGGGGAGTCGCCCGAGACCTGCGAAACCGGCGACACCTCGGGCTCCTTCCCGCTCAATGACATTTCCGCCAGCCGGGGCACGGCGGCGGCGATCCGGCGCAGGAGGGTCGGGTCGGCGGCCTCCTCTGCGTGCCCGAACCCATGCTCCATCCAGAGCTGCGTTGGACCTCCGGCCGCCTCACTCAACGCGTACGCGTGCTTCTCCTTGAGGTAGGAATCCTCGTCGCCGTGCACGACCAGTAAAGGCAGCCGTAGTCGGGCGGCGGCCGCAAGCGGCGAGAGCGGTTCCTCCGTCCACCCCTTCGGATCGATACGCACATGGAAAGCGCGGCGGGCTACCAGGCGCCCAAATCGGGTCAGGACCAACCAGTGCAGGCGTCGCATGGGCCGGGTGTCGCGGATGTACCAGGCGTCGCCGGTGCTGACGCTGACCACGGCGTCGACCGGATGGCTCACCGGAAAACCATGGATCTGCTCTCCCACCAGAGCCGCCTGCCGGATCACGGCCGCACCCCCCATCGAGAATCCGACCGTGACAACGTAGGGCAGCCCCAGCGTCCGAGCCTCTTTGACGGCGGCGTCGACGTCCAGAACCTCGCGGTCGGCCAGGGTGGTGAGCCCTTCCGACCGGCCGTGGCCCCGCAAGTCGACTTGTAACACATCCGCATTTTCCGCGAAGACGGCAGCGGCGCGGGCCACGCCAGGCTTCTGCGACCACCCGGAGAAGCCCGGGACCAGCACAATCACGGCCTTCGCCGGGCCCCGTGACGGAGTGTGAGTGGCCTCCAACACGACGCCGTCGGCGGATCGCAGTGAAACCGTTCGGGATACGCCTGATGACGGTTGCATGTCGTCGTCTATCCTTACGTCACATCGGGTCGACGACGCCCCGCCCTGTTGCTCCTGCCACATACGAGGAATGCCCATGGCTGTCGTCCTGATCCTGACTGCATCGCCCGGTGGAGCCGCTGAGGTACTCCCCGGACTTTCCCTCCTCCCGCATGATGTCCGCGTCGCCGCGCCCGAACCCTCCGCGCTGCTCGATGCGCCTGCTGTCGACGCCGTGCTGCTCGATGCCCGCCGTGATCTGGCCGGCGCCCGCGGCTTGGCCCGGCTCCTGCGCACCACCGGTCTGTCAGCTCCGCTCCTCGCCGTGGTGACCGAGGGAGGCCTCGTAGCCGTTGCTCCCGACTGGGGCCTGTCGGACGTGGTCCTGGACGCTGCCAGCCCGGCTGAGGTCGACGCCCGGCTACGGCTCGCCGCCGGCCGGGCCGCCGCTCCCGCCCGCGGGGCGGCCGCCAACGAAGGTGCGGTCTCGGTCGGTGAGCTTGTCATTGACGAGGTCACCTACTCCGCCCGGCTGCGCGGGCGCGCTCTGGAGCTCACGTTCAAAGAGTTCGAGCTGCTCAAGTTCCTGGCCCAGCACCCCGGCCGGGTCTTCACCCGCGCCCAGCTGCTGCAGGAAGTGTGGGGCTACGACTATTACGGGGGCACCCGGACCGTCGACGTCCATGTCAGGCGCCTTCGCGCGAAGCTCGGCACTGAGCACGAGCAGCTGATCGGCACGGTGCGCCACGTCGGTTACAAGTTCGTCGCCCCACCGGCCGCCTCTCCCTCGGCTGCCGCCAGCGCCACCTCCTCCAACGGCAGCTCCTCCAACGGCAGCTCCTCCAACGGCAGCGTGGTGCTCCCCGTCTGACGGCCTGCGGGCCCCCGCCCGCTAGCGTGCGGATGTGCCCAAACCCCAGGCCTGGCGCGACGAGCTGTCGCCGGCGGAGATCGATGCCGTGCTACGGATCGCCGCTAGCGCCGAAGCGGCCGACGGGGTCGCACCGCTTTCCGAACAGACTCTGCTGCGGTTGGCGGATGCCGACTCGGGCGCGCGGCATCTCCTGGCCGGCCGCGATCCTGGGCAGGTTGCCGAAAGCCTCATCGGCTACGCGCAGCTGGACGCTGAGTCGACGGCTGAACTCGTCGTCGACCCAGCAGACCGCAGGCAGGGCACGGGTAGCGGCCTCGTGACGCAACTCGAACAGGCGACCGGTCCGAGGGAGCTCCATATCTGGGCACACGGGGAGCTGCCTGGGGCGTCGGCCTTGGCCACCCGCAAGGGTTACCTACGCTCGCGAGTACTCCTTCAGCTGCGCCGATCACTCGACGAGCCGTTACCGGAGCCACATTTTCCGGCTGACGTCACCTTGCGCACCTTCGTGCCTGGAGCCGATGAGGAGGCTTGGCTGCGCGTCAACAATGCGGCGTTCGCCTCCCACCCCGAGCAGGGGCGCTGGTCGCTGCATGACGTGCAACAGCGCGAATCACAGGCCTGGTTCGATCCGGCGGGCCTCTTTCTGGCCGAACGGGATCATGAACTGGTCGGATTCCACTGGACAAAGGTCCACTCCGACGAGAGTCCCGCGGTCGGGGAGGTCTACGTCGTCGGAGTGCGCCCGCAAGACGCTGGGCACGGCCTTGGGCCGGCATTGACACTGGTCGGGCTGCACCACCTCCGTGCGCTAGGGCTCCAGCAGGTGCTGCTTTATGTGGATGAGGACAATCGGCCGGCGATGAAGACCTACGAACGGCTGGGCTTCACCCGGTGGGCGACGGATGTCCGCTACGCCCGACCCTGAAGTCAAGAACATGTACGAATCCTGAAAGTTCGGACAAATGCCAAACGGCGACACGCCGCGGCTTAACCACGGCCTCCATGGCGCCGACGCTTACCTTGACGATCCGCTATGACTTGACGATCCCTGTGGCGTCATCAATCGACCGCCAGGAGACCCGGTATGCCCGCTGCGGCACGCGCCCGTCGACGTCGACGGTGGCTCGCGGCTGGACTGATCGGCCTCACTGCTCCCATCCTGGCGATCAGCAGCGGCTCATCGACCGCTTTCGCCACCACTGACGCCCAGCGCCTGCAGCAGCTCCAACAAGAGTCTTCTTCGGCGGCGACAGACATCGGCGTCCGCGACGCGGCGGCTGACAAGGCGGCGCTGGCCCTGGCCCAGATCTCGCTCAAGATCCAGACGGCGAACAAGAAGCTGGCCGCCGCCAACAAGGCACTGCACACCGCTTCGGTACTCCTCCAAAAGCGCCGCGGGGTGCTCGCCGAAGCGCAGACCGAGGAGATCGCGGCGCAGGCTCAGGTGGATGCCGCCACTGCGCGGTATGACTCGGCGCGCGACCGGATCCGCGTCATGTTGCGGGCTGCGTTCGAAGGCGGGGTCGGCGGCGACCTCGACGCACTGATGTCGGGCGGCAGTCCTGACACCATCGCCGACCGGGTGGGGCTGCTCGATGAGCTTTCCAAGACCAGGCAGCAGCGGCTGGTCTCGCTGGGGACCACCCGTGACGAGGTGACCCACAAGCAGGAGATCCTGACCGCGGCCCGCAAAAAGGCGCAGGCGGCCGTCGTCGCTGCCGACCAGCAGGTCGATGTGGTGAGCTCAGCGCAGAACCAGGCGCAGGCCGTCACCACCCAGCTTGTCTCCCTGCAGACAAATCAGCAGGCGGCCGTGGCGAAGGCGAAGGCCGCAGCCTCCCTGGCTCGCTCGAAATACTCTGAGCTGCAGGCCTCGTCCGACCGTTTGCAGGAAGTTCTCGCGGCGCGCGCCTCCTCGCAGCGCTACGTCAGTGCGATCCCGCTGTCGAGCGGCGACGCCGCCGATGAGAGTGCCGCCGGACTGGTGATGCCGACCACCGGCGTCTTCTCATCAGGCTTTGGCTATCGGACCGATCCCTTCGGCGGCGGGACCACCTTCCACGCCGGCCAGGACATCGCTGCCCCGACCGGAACCCCGATCGTCGCGGCCACCGGCGGCACCGTCGCGATCGTCGAGACACCCGCTCAGAGCGGTGGTTACGGCAATTACACTTGCATCGACCGCGGCGCCGGCTTCGCGACCTGCTACGCCCACCAGTCGGCCGTCTTCGTTCACGTCGGACAGGTGGTGGCACAAAGCCAGCTGATCGGCCTCGTCGGCAGCACCGGCGCCTCGACCGGCCCTCACCTGCACTTCGAGGTACGCATTAACGGCGTACCGGTGAACCCGGTGCCCTTCCTGCCTTAGCTCTTGTCGGCCTACCGAGCCCGGCCGACTTGTCCGGCCCTGCGCTTGGGCTCGAGACGGCGCAACAAGATGGCCACCGCGCCGATCGACAGGCCTGACAGCACGATCAGCACGCCGAGGTCACCGAACCACCGCGCGCGATCGTGGTGCCATAGGGCGTCGGCGCGCGGCGGCTGGTGATGACAGATCGACTGGATCTCCTTGGCATCGTCGCTCGTGCCCAAATCCGACGGCAGCGTTCCCTCCGCCTGCAGCTGGCCGAGCTGGGCACAAAAGCCGGGGGCTCTGATCGTTTCGATGCCCACCAGGTCCACCGATGATGCCGCCATCGCGAACCCCCAGCGGGCGGGGACGACGTACGAGACTTGTTCGAGACCGATCCGACCGGCCAGCGGCACCAGGCCGCCCGAAAAGACCAGCTGGATCATGATGATCAATACCAGCATCGGCATCGCTTTGTCCGCGTTGCTGACCCAGGCGGAGATGACCAGGCCGAGCATGGCCGAGGCGATGGTCAGCGCCACCACCGCGACCGCGATCTCCGCAATCGTCGACCCGAAGACCAGCGGATCGGCGGCACCTTTGCGGCCGGCGAGCGCCAGGACGGTGAGCAGGATGGCCTGGCAGGTGACGACCACCGACAGCACGACCACTTTGGACCACAAGTACGCGCCGGCTGACAGGCCGATGGATCGTTCCCGCTCATAGATGGGACGTTCCTTGACGATCTCGCGGACTGAGCTCGCCGCGCCCATCAGGGTCGCTCCCAGCACGATGATCAACAACAGCTGGCGGGCCTTGAGGTTGGCGGTCGGGCCTCCCGGGCCGAGTCCGTACGGAGCGGGCACGATGCGGCTGATCAGCGCCAGCAACACCGGCAGCGCGATCAGGATGGCGAGGTAGGAGCGGTCAGCGGCGATCACCGCGACGTAGCGCCGGCACAGGGTCGAAAATTGCCGCCACCGTGTCTGCTGGCGTAGCGGCGGCAGATCGGTCCGCCGTAGATGGACGGGTCCGGATGGCCCGCCCACCACATGCTGCTGGAACTCCGGAGTGGATCTGAAGCGCTGCGCCCAATCCTGCGGCGAACGGCTCTTGAGCGTGTGGAACATCTCCGAGTAGGACCGGGCACCGAAGTAGGCCAGCGCACCCTCGGGCTTACCGAGGTAGGCAAGATGGCCACCCTCGGCGAGCACCAGCAGTAGATCGCAGACGTGCAGGTTAAGCGTGGAATGCGTGACCACGACGACGGTTCGGCCGTCGTCGGCCAGGGTGCGCAGCTTGAGCATCACCTCGGAGTCGAGGTCGGGGTCCAGGCCCGATGTGGGTTCATCGAGAAACAGCAGCGACGGCTTCGTCAGCAGCTCCAACGCGGTGCTCGTGCGTTTGCGCTGCCCGCCCGACAGCTGGTTCGCGCCGCGATTGTTTTGCTGATCGGTGAGTTCAAGCTCAGCCAGCACCTCGTCGATACGGGCGCTGCGCTCCTCGCGCGTCACGTCAGCGGGAAACCGCAGCTCAGCGCCGTACCGCAGGGCTTCGCGCACGGTGAGCGCCGTGTGCCAGATGTCCTCCTGCGGCACCAGGCCGATGCGCTGGCGCAGATCGTCGTATTCGGCGTAGAGATCGCGGCCCGCATAGCTGACGCTGCCGCTGGTGGCGGGGCGAATGCCGGTGAGCGCCCCGAGCAGCGTCGACTTGCCGGCACCGCTGGGGCCGACGACCGCAAGCATGGTGCGCGGCGGCAAGGTGAAACCCACACCCTGCAGCAGCACCTTTTCGCCGCGACCGGCCGGCACCGTCACGACCAGCTCAGACGCCACGAAAGTCAGGTCACCGGTGTCTTCGTATTCGAGCAGCTCAGTGCCGGACAGGCGCAGCTGATGGCGACCGATCCCGACGATGTCGCCCTGCGTGAGCGCCACCCTGCCTTGGATCCGGCGGCCGTTGACGTACGTCCCGTTGGCGCTGGAGAGGTCAACGATCTCGCCGCCGTTGACACCCGCGGTGAATTCGGCATGGCGTCGGCTGGCCAGCAGATCGTGGATGACCAGGTCGTTGGACGGGTCGCGCCCGATTCGCAGCGTCGTACGGCCACCGACCCGGTGGACCCCGGTGAGTACCGGACCGCCAGCCGTCCCGCTTGCGCCCCCCGGATCAGCGACGGAGACCGCACCGCTGCGCACCGTGGGAATCCCTGGAGGCGGAGGCGGCGGAGCTCCCGGAGGCGGACCTGGGCTTGCCAGCGGTGCGAAACCCGGCTCACCGTTCTGCCGTTGGCGCTGCGGACTGAGCAGCACCTGCGGACCGTCGATCGCCAGGTTCAGCCGGATATCTCCGTTCACCACCAGCTCGGTGACGCGAGTCCCGTCGTGCCAGGTGCCGTTGGTGCTACCTACGTCGTGGGCCTGCCAGTTCGTTCCGTCGTGCCGCAGCAGCAGGTGGCGGCTCGACACCAGCGGGTGGACCAGGACGATCTGGCACACCGCTGGATCGCGGCCGACCAACCACTGCGCGTCGGGAGTGAGCAGCCGGCTCGACCCATCGACCTCAAGACGCAAGAGACCGGCCGACATGTGAGCAGCCTAGGGGCGCGGATGATCGCGGCGCGGCACTTGAGATGGCGTGGTGTCGCCCGTCGCGGAACGGCGCTACGTATTCAGATGCGCCGTGTCATTCCAGCGGGCCAGTGCCGGCGTCTCGCGTTCGTAGCCCAGCACGCTGATCGCCGCCGTAGAAAGCAGCAGATGCTCGCCGGCAGTGGGACGCGCTGCTATCCAACGGGCGCCCAAAATGCGTAAGAGATGACCATGCGCGAAAAGAATGCTGTCTCCGTTGGTGACGCGCGCCCGAGCGATCACTCGGTCTGCGCGCGCCGCGACATCTTCGATGCTCTCCCCATCGATCACCCCACCGTTCCAGATCGTCCAGTCCGGACGTTCTTGGCGGATGTCGTGGGTGGTGCGGCCCTCGTACGCCCCGTAGTCCCACTCCTGAAGATCGGGGTCCAGTTCGGGGACAAGACCTGCCAGTTCCGCCGTGTGGCGAGCCCGCTGCAGCGGACTGGACAAAACCAATCCGAAGGAACGGTTTGCAAGCAGCGGCCGTAACGCTGCCGCCGCCTTTTCACCAGCCGCGGTCAGCGGAAGATCGGTCCGGCCGGTGTGACGGCCGTTCTCGCTCCACTCCGTTGTCCCGTGGCGGACCAACCAGACGTGACCCAGCTCTTGTTCACTCATGACCCAGCCCTCAGACGGCGCGGTCGCGGGCGGTCCGGTAGCGCCTGATCAGCGCATTGGTGCTGCTGTCATGCGTGAGATCCGGCGGCTGCGCGGACGTGAGCTCGGGTTCGATCCGCTTGGCCAGCACCTTGCCGAGCTCGACGCCCCACTGGTCAAACGAGTTGATGTTCCAGATGACGCCTTGGGTCAGCACCTTGTGTTCGTACGTCGCTACCAGCTGGCCCAGCACGTAGGGCGTCAACCTCGGCGCCAGAATCGTGCTGGTCGGATGGTTGCCCTCAAAGACGCGATGCGGCACCTGAGCCGGCGGGACACCTTCGGCCTCCACCTGCTCGCGGGTCTTGCCGAATGCCAGCGCCTCGGTCTGGGCGAAGAGATTGGCCATCAGCAGGTCGTGATGCTGGTCCAGCTCGTGCCGGGGCCGGATGAATCCGATGAAATCGGCCGGGATCAGCCGCGTGCCCTGGTGAATCAGCTGGTAGTACGCATGTTGACCATTGGTGCCCGGGGTGCCCCAGACGACCGGGCCGGTGTCGTAAGTGACGCGGTTGCCGTGCAGGTCGACTGATTTGCCGTTGGATTCCATGTCCAGCTGTTGCAGGTAGTTGGTGAGCGTCGTCAGATATGCGCTGTAGGGCAGCACCGCAGCGGTCTGGGTCTTGAAGAAGTCGATGTACCAGACACCCAGCAGGCCCATGATCACCGGGAGGTTGCGCTCGAACGGCGTCGTGCGCAGATGTTCATCGATGGCATGGAACCCGGCGAGCATCTCCCGAAAATGTGCCGGCCCTATCGCAATCATGAGCGAGAGGCCAATGGCGGAATCGAACGAGTAACGTCCTCCGACCCAATCCCAGAAGCCAAACATATTCTCGGGATTGATACCGAAAGCACGCACTTCATCGGTATTTGTCGACACCGCCACGAAGTGTTCTGCAACCGCAGCGTCACCGAGAGTATCGATGAGCCAAGCCCGACACGTCTTGGCATTTGTCAGCGTTTCCACAGTCGTGAAGGTCTTACTACTGACGACAAAAAGCGTGGTTGCCGGATCGAGCCCGCGCAGCGCCTCATAAGCACCGTCGCCGTCGACATTGCTGACGAAACGGCACTCGATATCCGGCGACCGGAAGTCGCCGAGCGCCTCGTACGCCATCGCGGGTCCGAGGTCGCTGCCACCGATGCCGATGTTGACGACGGTGTGGATGCGCTGCCCGGTGGCGCCCGTCCAGCCGCCGCTGCGGACCCTGTCGGCGAAGGCGGACATCTTGTCGAGGACGGCATGGACATCCGGGACGACGTCGTGGCCATCGGTCTCGATCCGCTCGCCCAGCGGCGCCCGTAAGGCCACATGCAGGACGGCGCGGTCCTCTGTCACGTTGATGTGCTGGCCGCCGAACATGGCATCGATGCGCTGACGCAGGCCGGCGCGCTCTGCCAGGGCCACCAGAAGGCGGATCGTCTCGTCGGTGACGCGGTGCTTCGAGTAGTCCAGGACCACGCCGTCGACCTCGAGGTTCAGCCTGGTGCCGCGCTCCGGATCCGCGTCAAACAGTTCGCGCAGATGGGTGCCGGACAGCGCCGCATGGTGCTGCTCGAGAGCAGCCCACTCGGCGGTCGCAGTGATATCCGTGGGGGTGTCATTGACGTCGAACGAGGGCACGAGCGGAACCTCCCGGATAGAGCGAGCGCGGCAAGCGCCAAGTCTGCCCGCCCCGATGCCGGGCTAGCCAGTGGGGTAGGCACGGTTCGCGACCTGTTCAGCAAGAAGTTCATCCGGCAGAAGCCCGACGGCTCAGGTCTAATGATTGCCTACCGTCAGATTAAGGGCGTTATACGGAGCGTCATCATTTCTTTTCTCTCATTAGCCGACGTCTGCTGGTCCGCGAGCCTAACGGCCGGAAATGGCCGAGAAACACCATTTTTCGGCACGTCGGGGACCCGTCGGCTCAGCGTCCGTATAGCTTGTTGCCGTGGCGGAAGTTTCGGGGCGACCGTGGACGTTTTTCTCTCATCATGGGCATGTTCTGATAAGCCTGGCCCGGGATCCAACGCTGCGCCTCCGCGATATCGCGCTCGCCGTTGGTGTCACCGAACGGGCGACTGCCACCCTGGTGTCGGAGCTG
Organism: uncultured Actinomycetota bacterium; assembly: GCA_963839015.1. GTDB lineage: Bacteria > Actinomycetota > Actinomycetes > Frankiales > Frankiaceae > DATAZK01. The sequence continues at coordinate 79,523 of CAWITL010000011.1, forward strand.
GTTCACGCCGGATATCTGCAGCGGTTCAAGGACGGCAGGCGCAATCGATACCGGGTCGATCTGTCCGGAGGACTGCGACACCCGCTCGTTGATGGGGTCCCGGTATCGGCCGTGTTTGCTCCCCTACTGCCGACGCCGAATGACCTGCATCTCGACCCCGCCGTGGGCGTTGCGCCCGCGGCGCGATCGGTTGCCCGACAGCACGTTCGCTAGCTCGGTTGTCGGGCACGCTCGCACTCCCGTATGCTCAGCCATGCTCCCGGCGGCGGACGCCGCGGATGATGGCGTTGAGCCGCGGCCGCGGCAGAGCCTTCGTCCCCATCGTCTAGCGGTCCAGGACATCGCCCTTTCAAGGCGACGGCGCGGGTTCGAATCCCGTTGGGGGCACGCAGTTCGGCTGAAGCGCACGCAGGTGCACCGCAGCCCGTAGGGCACAACTGAACATCGCAAGCCGGCTTGTCGGGCTAGGTTTGTGAAGCTAGGTCTCGTGGTGAAGTCTGGAGTTCACGCCGCCCTGTCAAGGCGGAGGTCGCGGGTTCGAATCCCGTCGAGACCGCTTCTCGCGCGTGGCCTGATCGCTGCTCGTCGGCGGTAAGGTCGCGTGAGCGCTACCCGGGCAGGTAGCTCAGTCGGTACGAGCATCCGCCTGAAAAGCGGAGGGTCGGCGGTTCGATCCCGCCCCTGCCCACCATCAATCGCTTCAGCCAGTACGCAGCTGGCCGCACCCTCCCTCCACAGGCTCCGTGCAGTTCGGGTCGGGTTAGGGGGCAGTGCGCGGCGTCATGCCGTCAGCGTTCCACTCGAACGTCCACCCGTAGCGCGCTGCTGCGTCGGCCTGCAGGCCATCGAAATACTCGTTCTCCCGCCGGATGATCAGATCACCCTGGAACACGTGGAACGAGGCCACGACGCACAGCCGGGCACTCTTCGGCGCCTCACCGAGCCGGATCGTCAGCTGCTCTCCAAAGGGGGCGGCCACGGTGAGCACCGGGCGTTGGGCAGCCCATTCGGGAGAACCGTGAAGTCCATAGGCAAAGACGAAGAACCGCCGAAAAGTGGGGAGAGCAGCCAGATCCACGAAGATGGTCTGGCCTTCACGCTCATCGCGCCGACCCAGCCTGAGCACCTGGCGGGGGCCCAGGGCACCCGGCGCGCTGGTCATGTTGCCGACCGTCTGCACCACTCCGGCCGACCGGTCGGCTGCCTGCCAGAAGCAGCCGATCTGCAGGTCGCTGGGCCGCGGGAGCCCGGAAGCGGTCTGCAGCGGCTCCCAGCGCAGCGTGACCGTCATCGCCCCGGAACCGCGCTGCTCCTCGGTCCACGTGGTCACGGGATGGGCGTCGTCAAGGGCTGAGACATGTTCCGTCCGTTGGCGGTGGCGCGACGAATGCTCCCCGAACACGAACCGGGCTGACGCGCCGGCCTCCGCAGCGGACGCACGCGAACCAGCGGGAGCCGGGTCTGGCGGGCTGAGATCAAGACTCGACCGCGCCGCCGGCGCACTCGAAGCGGGAGCGGGTGCCTGCGGGCGAGGTGGAGTCGGCGGGCTCGGGGCAGGATGAGGTCTCCGGGTCGCCGCCGGTGTCGGGCGCGCGGGCGTCACGGGCTTGGGGGCCACCGGCGGCGCGGCCGTGGGCGTTACCGGCTTGGAGACCACTGGCTTGGGCGGGCTCAAGTGCTCGCCGAGACTGCGCCGGCTCCTGGCGGGAGAGGTACGACGCAGGTATCCGTTGATATCGACCGGCCGGGCGATGGGGGGCTCACCCGTCCCGACTCCCGCGATGCCGCGGAGTCCAGCTGAATAGCCCTGACCGACCGCCCGAAACTTCCACCCACGAGGATTGCGGTACAGCTCCCCGAAGATCATCGCGGTCTCGGCACCGGTCTCCTGTTCCAGCGTGTAACGCGCGATTTCGATGCCGTTCGCGTCGTTGACGACCCGGATGTAGGCACCGCGCACCGATCGAAAGGTCTGGCGACGGTTCACGGCGTCATAGATCGCCACGCCGAAAAGGAGCCGACTCACCGACGTCTGGACTGCCGGCAGCGTGACGACCAGCTTCTCGACGTCTCCCACGACGGGTCCGCTCGGTGGATGGGAGCCAACCAACTCTCCCGGGTTAGGCACCTGATGAACGAGCAGCAGACGCCCGTTCGGTGCGGAATCGTCGATGAGGCTCACCACCCCGTCGAGTTCGATCCCCGTCGTGCCGGGAGCTGTGCTCCAGCCCAGACCTACCCTGACCTGTTCGATGCCAGGGGCCTCGTCCGCCAGCAGCAGATTGCCCCCCTTGGGCAGGGTGACGGTCACGAATCGAGATCGGAGCGGCGGAACTTGGCGTCGAGGAACCGGGCCTGGATCGCCAGCTGGGCGGCATCCCCCGTGTAGACGAGATCCTGAAGATCGTTCGCGCCCTCGTCGAGCAGTTGCAGCTGACGGACCAGATCGTCGGCGGGGGTGGTCCCGGTGACACCGGGGCGCTCGGCGTACTGCGGTGGCAGCGCCGTGAAGTCACCCAAGGCCGTCGGAAGGTACTCGCGAATGATGACCGCGAGGTGGCGCATCTCCTCCTCGCTGGCGGACTGGGTTTCGATGTAGCTCAGCAGTGGCCTCAGAACGTCGTCGATGTCGCGCACGGTCGGCACCGCACCGGGCGGCAACCGGCCTCCATCCGCGTTGGCCTTGCGCACGATGTCCGCCAATTCCTGCTGTAACTGACGCACCTGCCCGGCGATGGCGGGCTCCGCGGCGTCAGCGGGCCCGGGCGGGAGGGGCGGCGGAGCATCCGGCGGTGCCTCGTCGGCGTCGGGACGCCGTCGGAAGAACACTCAGGCCTCCTGACCGGGTGCGAACAAACGAGCAGCTTCGGCGGGCGGTGGGCTAACCCTCGTTCGCGCGGGCCCGCTCGAGATAGGACTTGGAGCGACCGACCTGCGTCTCGAGCGCCGTAACGGTCGTGGCCATGCTTTCGACGGCCTTCGCCTTGTAGGTGTCGATCGCATCCATGGTCGCAAAGACGTTGTCGAACGACTTTTGCAGCGTCTCGACGCTGACGCTGCTGGAGGCCGCCTGCTCCTGAATCTGACCGGACTGCTGGCGCAGCATCTCACTGGTCGACAAGATCATGTTGTTGGTAGTCGCGTTGAGGGCGTTGATCTGGTCGAGCACCAGCTTCTGATTCGCCAGCGCCTGCGCGACGATGACGGCGGTGCGCAGCGCCGCGACCGTCGTGGTCTGCGCTCGGTCGACACCCTTGATCAGCTCGATGTTGTTCTTGCGGACCAGGTCGAGGGCGAGATAGCCCTGGACGCTCACCGCGAGCTGGGTCAGCAGGTCCTGCTGCCGCTGCCGGATGGGAAAGAGCGCGTCTGACGTCAGCACGTCAGCCGAGGGTGGGTCGGTCACCTTCAGCGCGTCGATCTTCTCCGAAACGGCGCCGTCCAGCGCCTTGGCGAGCGTCGCGTACTCGGTCAGCTTGCCCATTGCCGCCCACAGGTTCGCCTTCTCCTGCTCGATCGCCGCGTTGTCCTTGCGCAGCTCATCCTGTCCGGAGTCCAGCGCCCGGATGATGGCGTCGAGCTGCTTTTGCGCCGACTGGTAGCGCTCGAAGTAGCGCTGCAGCTTGTTGCCGAACGGCATCATCCCGAGGATCTTGCGGGCGCCCTTGAGATCGGCTTTCGCCGGATCGAGGTCGGTCACGGTCTGCCGCAGCTCCAGGAGCGTGCCGGCGACCCTGGACTGGGCGTCAGAGCCCTTCCCGCCGCGGGCGCTGTTGAGGGCCTGCGCGGGCCGTTCGAGCATCCGGTTGGACACCTGGGCGCTGGCGACGATCTCGCGCTCGCCCATCTTGGTGATGTCGGTGACCTTGTCCTGGAAGGCCGGACTGTGCGGATCCATGGCGGCGAGTTCGGAGGCGAAAGCCGTCGCTTTGTTACGCAGATCGACCCGCGTTGCCTCGTCGATCGGCACCATGCTGTCGACCTGGTCGTCGGCCAGCACCGGCACCGGGGCCGGCGGTGAAAGCACGAGGTCCGTGCCCGCGGCTCCCGGCGAAGGCACGGCGACGTCCACCGGCGGAGCCAGCGGCTTGCTCAGATCCAGCGAATCCGACATTAAGGTCCCTTTCCGCACTGTGGTCGGCCGCCTCGATCGGCAGTCCAAACAGCAAGGTTGCGCCACTTGACCTTAGTCTCGGCCGCGGGTGCGAGCTATTGAGTGCAGCCGGGGCGCCTGTCGGTTTGCCGACGCCGTCTCACCACCCACAGGATCGGGAAATCGTTGTCCAGCGCTGCCCCAAGCCGTGATTTCGCGGTTCTCATGGGTAATCGATGCGGTATTCGTGGCATTCTCCCTCCATGCGAGTGCTTTGTGTTGGCGCCGGTGGAGTCGGATCAGCAGCAGCCAAGATCGCCGCACGACGGCCGTTCTTTGACGCCTGGGTCATGGCCGATTACGACGTGGCCAGGGCCGAACGCGCAGCCGGTGGAGCAGCTGATCCACGCTTCTCAGCAGCCCAGATCGACGCGTCGGATGCCAAGGCCGTGGCCCGGCTGGCGCGATCGCATCAATGTGACGTGGTCTTCAACGCGGTGGACCCGAGGTTCGTCCTGCCCATCTTCAACGGGGCGCTCGCGGCCGGTTGCGACTACCTGGACATGGCGATGTCACTGTCGAGCCCGCACCCCACGCAGCCTTACGAGCTGACCGGGGTCAAGCTCGGCGATGAGCAGTTCGCCGCGGCTACGGAATGGGAGGAAGCTGGTCGGCTGGCGCTGGTGGGAATCGGCGTCGAACCGGGGCTGTCTGACATCTTCGCGCGTTACGCGCAGGACCATCTGTTTCAACAGATCGACGAGATCGGCGTCCGCGACGGAGCGAACCTCGTCGTCAGCGGGCCTGATGGTGCGCCCTCCTTCGCGCCGTCCTTTTCGATCTGGACCACGATCGAGGAGTGTCTGAACCCGCCGGTGATCTACGAGGAGGACCGCGGGTGGTTCACCACGGCGCCGTTCAGCGAACCGGAGACCTTCGAATTCCCGGAGGGCATCGGGCCCGTCGAGTGCGTGAACGTTGAACACGAAGAAGTGCTGCTGATCCCGCGCTGGGTCGATGCCAAGCGCGTGACTTTCAAGTACGGACTCGGCGCCGAATTCATCGGGGTCCTCGAGACCCTGCACAAGCTCGGTCTTGACCGCACAACACCGGTGCGGGTGGGGGGCGTGGAAGTCTCCCCCCGCGACGTCGTCGCCGCGTGCCTACCCGACCCCGCTGAGCTGGGTGACCGGATGACGGGAAAGACCTGCGCCGGCACCTGGGTGCGCGGTACCGCCAAGAACGGCCTGCCATGGGAGGCCTACCTCTACCACGTCGTCGACAACGAGTGGACGATGCGCGAGTACGGCAGCCAGGCGGTGGTCTGGCAAACCGCCATCAACCCGGTCGTCGCCATGGAACTGCTGGCCGCCGGCACCTGGCGCGGCGCCGGCGTACTCGGGCCGGAGGCTTTTGACCCGCTGCCGTTCCTGGACCTGCTGACGGCTTACGGATCACCCTGGGGCATTCGCGGCTAGCTCCACTCCACTCCACCTACGTCTCCACCCATCTCCACCCGTCTCCACCCTGAGGCTGACGGCAGCACGGCGCTTTGCGACGAACCTTCAGACATGAACTTCACCGACTGGCTCGTCAACATCGCCCTTGTCGCTCTCGTCCTTCGCCAGATCCGCTGGAACCGCATCGACCGGCGCTTCCTCCTGCTACCGCTGGTCCTGGTCGGCGTGGCAGCGTCCAACTACCTCAAGACGATTCCGACGGCCGGTAATGACCTCGTGCTCATCATCGCTCTCCTCGCCGTGGGGATCACCTTCGGCGGCCTCAGCGCCTGGGCCACCACGGTCCGTACTGAAGGCGGCACTGCTTTCGTTCGCGCGCGCGGCTTGTCGGTCGTCCTCTGGATCGCCGGAATCGGCAGCAGGATGGCCTTCGAGCTCTATGCCACCCACGGCGGCGCACCCTCGATCGCCCGATTCAGCGTGAGCCACCACATCACCAGCATGGACGCCTGGACCGCCGCCCTCGTGCTGATGGCACTGGCCGAGGTCATCACCCGGGTCGGGTTCCTGGCCTTTCGCGGACATCGCGCGCTGAGCGCGACGGCTCCCGCTTCGGTGACGCCGATCCGCGAGCGCATCGCCGCCTGACGTCTCCGTCGATCCCCTGATCAGCTACTGGCCGGCCAGGCCGTGTCGCCAAGCCCAGGCGACGAGACCCGGCCGGCCTTCGACGTCGAGCTTTCCGAGCACGTGGTTGAGGTGGGTCTTGACGGTGGCCTCGCTGACGAACAGGCGGCGGGCCACCTGCTTGTTCGACAGACCCTCCGCGACCAGTCGCACGACGTCGATCTCTCGTGGCGTCAGGGGTTCAGCGGGATCGTCGGAGGCTGGCGGCCCAGCAGCGTCTGAGGCTTGAGCAGCCTGAGTGAGGACGGGAGTCCGCAGCAGCGCCACCAGCCGGGCCTGCACCGTTGCATCCAGCACCGTCCGCCCTGCAGCCACCTCACGGATCGCGGCGACCAACGCTTCCCCGGTGGTGTCTTTGGTCAGATAGCCCGCGGCTCCGGCTCGCAGGGCCGGGAGCACCGCGTCGTCGTCGTCATAGGTCGTGAGGATGAGTACGCGCACGGTCGGAGCCTGTTCGGCGAGGGCGGCGGTGACCTCCGCGCCGTTGCGCTCAGGCATCCGCAGGTCGACGAGTGCCACCGCGGGTAGCTCTCGCAGCGCGAGGGCTACCGCCTCGGCGCCGTTCGCGGCCACGGCGACGACGTCGATGTCCTGCGCAGTCGACAGCAGCAGCGCCAGGCCATCGCGCACTACCGCCTGGTCGTCGGCCACGAGCACCCTGATGGTCACGCGGGCGACGCCTTCCCCACGGTGCTCGCCGTCGGAACGGTGATCTCGGTGCGCCAGCCGCTGGAGTCCGGACCGCTGCTGATTGCCCCGCCCACCGCAGCCAGCCGTTCCCGCATCCCGCGTAGCCCTTGCCCACTTCCCGGGCCGGCCGCCGCGATCCGCGAAGAGGGTCCCGAATCCGTGATCAGTACACGCAATTGGTCGGCTTCCCATTGCAGGTCGACGTTCACCGGCGAGCCGGGCGCGTACCTTGCGGAGTTCGTGAGGGACTCCTGGACGGCCCGGTAGATGGCGTGACCGACCGCGGGATCGAGCGCGCCCTGCTCGCCGCTGACCCGTAATTGGGCGGACCCGGGAAAACGCTCAACAAGGCCGGGCAGCTCGAGCACCCCAAGCAGCCCGGGGGTAGCGGGGACCCCCGGCGTCTCACGAAGCGCTCCCACCACGGCCTTGGCCTCCTCGACCCCGGTCCGGGCCAGTTCAGCAGCTTTGTCCAGCGGCTCGGTGACGGCACGCCCGACGTTTTCCCGGCTCGCCACCGCTCGAACCGCCTGCAATTGCAGGGAAAGTCCGGCCAGACTATGGGCCAGTACGTCGTGCATCTCGCGGGCAATCCGGCCGCGTTCGGCAAGCGCCGCTGCCTGCGCCTGGGCGTCACGTGCCTTCTCAAGCTCGGCAAGCAGCAGCACCGCCCGGTCGCGCTCCTGCTTCAGTTCGGCCTGCTCGACCCTACGCACGGCCAGGAAGGGCACCGCAACCCCGGCAAACAGCCCCACCGGCGTCCGGCTGACCCAGGCGACTGCCACCCCGAATGCGACGCCCAGGACCCCCGTGACCCAGCGGCCCGGATCACCCGGAAAGACCTCTCGCGCGTACAGGCTGCACAAGAGCACGGGGGCCTCGCCGATCCCGTTGTGCGAGAGATAGATCGAGGCGATCGAGCCGGCCGCACACACGAGCAGTGCGGGTTGCCGGACCCACGCCGGACCCCGGGTCATCAGGACGAATGCCACCAGTGCGACCAGCAGCACGACTCCGGTGATAAGCCGTAGCACACCGGCGGGGGCCGCCAGGACCGTCAGGATCGCCGTGACCACGAACACCAGGTCGCTTCGACCCTGCGCGGTCCAGAGGAGGTCCCACAAGCGGTGCAGCACAAGATGAGCGTGCCACCTTCGAGCGGGGGAACCGACCTTGACCGACTCCGAGTTGACCAACGACCCGACCAGCGACGACTCCGACCTCGCCGAGGCGCTCACCAGCGTCCGGCGGATCGTTGACGCTGACCCGCGCGACTGGTCCGCTAACCGGCACGACGCCTTCATCTACGGGGTTTTTCGCGGCTGGTCAGATCCCGACGAGGGGCAGCTGGTCGCCACCAAGCACGGCTGGGACACCGCGTTCGTCACCCGGCTGCACAGGCTCAGCGCTGCGGTCGAGCTTTACTTGCTGCACTCAAGCAGCTAGTTTCAGGCGCTGTGACTTGGCCCACAGAGCAAGAGCTCGACGCCCTCTACGACGAGCTGTCCACCTGGGGTCGATGGGGGCCTGACGACGAGGGCGGGACGCTCGCCTATCTCACGCCGGAGCGGCGCGCCCACGCGGCCACCCTGGTGAAAACCGGGGTGACGATCAGCCTGGCGCATGATCTGGCGCTGGCCCCCAATGCCGAGCAGCCGTCCCCTTCGCTGCACCACATGCTGGCCAGTGGCGATGCCCTCGAGACCTCGGGGATTCCCGGCTACGAGGCCACCCGCGACTTCGTCGGCACGGATGTCCATGGCCTCGGCACGACGCATCTTGACGCCCTCTGCCACATGTTTGTGCGGGGCCGGATGTACAACGGCGGGCAGCCCGGCGAAGTCCCGAGCTCAGGGGCAACGCGCAACACCGTGATGACCCTGGCCGACGGCATCCTGGGGCGCGGCGTACTGCTCGACGTCCCCGGCGCCCTCGACCGGCCCTACCTGGATGCCGACCACGCGATCACGCCTGACCAGCTTGAGGCAGCCGAGCGGGCGCAGGGTGTCACCGTCGGCTCCGGCGACATCCTCCTCATCTCGACCGGTCGCGACCTGCGGCGTACCGAGGCTCGCGGGCAGCTCAATCCGTTCATCAAGGGCCTGGCGGGCCTGCATCCGTCGTCGCTGCGGTGGCTGTCCCAGCGCGAGGTGTCAGTGTTGGGCAGCGACGGAATCTCCGACCTGCTGCCGCCGCGGCCCGGCCACTGGTCATTCCCGGTGCACCAGATCGGCATTGTGGGCATGGGGCTGCACCTCGTCGACAATGTCCGGCTCGACACCCTGACCGCCGCCTGCCGGGGCGAACACCGGTACGCCTTCCTGTTCACCGCAGCGCCGCTGCGCATTCCCGGTGGCACCGGGAGCCCGATCAACCCGGTGGCGCTGCTGTGAACGGAGTTGACGCGGGCGCCGCGGTGGACGAAGCACTGGCCCTGGGGTCGCCTCCGCCGCTGATCGACGCCTCGGTGCAGCAGGCTCTGGGCGTCGTGGCCAGGCGGGCCAAGGACCTCGCTTTGCATGAGCAACTGGGCGAACGCGTTGGATATCCCCTGGAAGGTCCCTACTACGGCACCCTCTCGCGGCTGGGAACCTCCGGCACCGTCACGGTTTCTGAGCTTGCTGCGCTGCTCAACCTGGAGCTGTCGACCGTCTCCAGACGGGTCCGGGTGCTCGAGGAACGGCAGCTGGTCGAACGCGCCGCCGGCACCGATCGACGGATGTCCTACCTGCGGCTGACCGCGGAGGGCCAGCGCATGTTCAGCGCGCTGGAGAAAGGCTGGCGGCTGATGCTCAGCGAGGTCGTCGCCGAGTGGGACCCGGCGGATGTGGCCCGGTTCGCCGACCTTTTCACCCGCTTCGCCTCCGACTTCGAGCGCTACGCCGTGTCAAGGACAGCTGCTCAGTCGGCAGCCGGTCGCCATGTTTGATCTGCTGATACGCGGCGGCCTGGTCGTGGATGGCACCGGGCTGCCGGGACGCCCCGCCGACGTGGGAATCACCGACGGCACGATCACCGCGATCGGACGGCTGCCGGGCGCGGCGGCGCAGCAAACCATCGAGGCCGATGGCCTCGTCGTCGCTCCGGGCATCGTCGACGCGCACACCCACTACGACCCTCAGATCACCTGGGATCCGCTCTGCGACACGTCGGCGCTGCACGGCGTCACCACCGTTGCCGCCGGCAATTGCGGCTTCTCCGTCGCTCCCTGCCGCCAGGACGACCACGCCTTCCTCGCGCAGCTGTTCGCCCGGGTCGAAGGCATGGAACTCGCCGCGCTGAACCACGTCAGGTTCACGTTCGAGACATTCGGCGAATACCTGGCCACTCGTCCAGGGACCCTCGGCATCAACCTCGGCATGTACGTCGGACACTCCGCCATCCGGCGCTGGGTGCTTGGCGAGGAGGCTTACGAACGCCAGGCCACCGATACCGAGATCAAGCAATTGGCGGCCCTCGTCGATGAGGCAATGGCGGCGGGTGCGCTGGGGTTCTCGTCCTCACATGCGCCGACGCATCTCGATTTGGCCGACCGTCCGGTGCCGAGCCGGCTCTCCTCGTTGGAGGAACTTCGGGCGCTGGCCGACGCCGTCGGAATTCACGCACGCGGATCGATCGCCTATGCCCCGGGAAGCGCCGTCGAGGGCATTGACGCCGCCGACCGCGAACTGCTCATCGACCTGGCGGCGCGCGGTGGAGTGCCCGTGATCACCCAGGGACTGGGCGGCCGTTCCAAGGTCGACGCACCGAGCAAGGCATGGGAGCAGTCGCGGGCGTTCCTGGATGCCTCGGCGCGGCGTGGGGCACCCGTGTACTCGCTGCTCATGACCCGCGCGTTCAACGGGCCCTTCTCGCTACGCGACGGCACCTCCCGCTATGACGGGGTACCGCTATGGCGCGAGTTGATGGCACTTGACTGGTCCGACCGACGACAACGGATCAGCGATCCTGGTTGGCGCCGGCGGCTTCGCGAAGCCATCGACCACCCCAACACCGACCCGGCAAAGGGATCGACTCTCCCCGCCGATCTGGGCCGTGCTCTCGATCGAGGAGACGAACGCACCGGGACACAACGAGCTGACCGGGCGCACCGTTGGCGCGCTGGCGAGCGAACGCGGTGAGCATCCAGCCGACGTCATGTTCGACGTCGCCCTCGCCGACCCGGACGCTGTCTTCCACTGGACGAACGAGACCCCTGCGTGGCGCGAACTCTTGCGCGACGTACAGCAACACCCACAGATGATCGTGGGGGTCTCGGACGGCGGGGCCCATCTTGACTTCGACGACGGTGCGGAGTGGTCCACCCATTTCCTGGCCACCTGGTGGCGCGAAGAGCAGATCTGGCGGCTGGAGCAAGCAATCCGGCTCATCACGGCGATCCCCGCTGCCGTACTGGGACTGCCTGATCGCGGACTCCTGCATCCTGGCGCAGCAGCCGACGTCTTCGTTTTTGATCCCGAACGCCTCGCACTCGGTCGCCGCCGCAAGGAACGCGATCAGGTGACGGGCACACCCCGCTTTCGCAGCAGTGTCGTCGGGGCCCGCGCGACCGTCGTCAACGGCCGGGTGGTGGTTGACGACGGCGTCGCGACCGGCTTGACCCCGGGCCACGTGGTGCGCCCCCGATGAAGCACCCGCAAGTCCCCATCCATTCGAGCTGTGAGCGGAGGCATCGATGAAGCTGGCGCTACGCGGCGCAACGCTGGTCGACGGGACCGGAAGCCCGGGGATACGGGCCGACGTCCTCGTGGAAGACGGCTTCGTCACGGCCGTCGGAGACCTCGGACCGCTGACGGGTGCGGCCGACGAGACAGTCGACCTGAGCGGGCTCGTACTGGCTCCAGGCTTCATCGATCCGCATACCCACTACGACGCCCAGGTGCTGTGGGACCGCGACCTCACCCCCTCCTCCTGGCATGGCGTCACCACCGTCGTCACCGGCAACTGCGGCTTCGGCATCGCTCCCGCCGCCCCCACCGGCCGCGATCTCGTGATGCGCACCCTGGAAAACGTTGAAGGCATGCCGCTCGACGCCTTGCAGGCCGGGCTGCCCTGGACCTTCGAGTCTTTCCCCGAATACCTCGACGCCGTCGACGAGCAGCCACTGCGCTGCAACGTCGCCGCGCTTCTTGGCCACACCCCCCTGCGCTTCTACGTCCTGGGCGAGGAGGCCACCGAACGTATCGCCACGCCGGGCGAGGTCGAGCAGATGCGCACGCTGGTGGCCGAAGGCATGGCAGCAGGTGCGATCGGCTTCTCCACCTCACGTTCGGAATCGCATCGGGGCGCCTTCGGCAGGCCCGTCCCGAGCCGGCTCGCAGAGCTGAGCGAGATCTGGACCCTCGCCGGTGCCGTCGGCGACGCCGGGCGCGGAACCATCGAGGCCACCTGGGGTCCGGACTTCCACGTCGAGGAATGCGCCCAACTCTCAGCCGATATCGGGCGGCCCGTCACCTGGGCCGCAATCATGGTGGTGCGCGATTACCCGCAGATGTCGGCAGACCTCGAGCGTCGGGTCGCGGAGGCGGGCGGCGCCGGCACCACGGTCTTCCCCCAGGTGGCCTGCCGCCCGATCGTCGCGCAAGTCACGCTCGCCGACCCGGCGCCGTTGGCCAACGTGCCCGCCTTCGGCGAGATCCTCTCGCTGGAACGCGGTGAAAGGGCTGCGCTGTATGGGGATCCCAACTGGCGAGAGCGAGCGTACGCCGGAGTGCGCGAGAAGTGGGGCAACAAGCTCGACGAAGCCACCGTGCAGGAGACCGTCATTCATGGCGCTCTGCGCGAAGGCCCCACCCTGGGTCAGCTCGCGGCCGAGCGTGGCGGGACGGCGCTGGACGTAGCGGTCGAGCTGGCGCTGGCCGAAGGACTCGATACCCGCTTTCGCATCGTTATGATCAACGACGACGAAGCCCAAGTCGGACGCCTGCTGCGAAACCACTCCCTGCTGCTGGGCTTGTCGGACGCGGGCGCGCATACCAGCCAGCTGTGCGACGCCAACTTCGCCACCTATCTCCTGCAGCGATGGGTGCGTGAGACGGGCGTGCTCACGCTGGAGGAAGCCGTCTGGAGGCTCACCGGCCAGCCGGCGCAGGTCTATGGACTGACCGGCCGGGGCCTCATCGCTCCCGGCGCGGTGGCCGACCTCGTCGCCTTCGATCCGGCGACGGTCGGCAGCGGTCCTCTCGAGCGGATCTTCGACCTTCCCGGCGGTGCCGACCGGCTGGTCGCGCCGAGCATCGGGATCGAACATGTATGGGTCAGCGGCCGGCAATCGAGGGTGGACGGCAAAGAACTCACCGACGCGCGATATGGCCGGGTACTTCGTGGAGGGGTCTAAGAAATTGTCAGGGATACCAGGGCCCTCGCCGTCCCAGCAGGTACGAGAGCAGCTCGATCACCCGGTGATCGATGCTGACGGCCACGTGCTCGAATTCATGCCGGCCGCGCTGCCGTACCTGCGCGAGGCGCTCGGCCCGAAATTGTTCGAGCAGTACCGCTCGCAGACGTCGCCCATCGGCCGCATCATGGGCGGAACCTCGCATGCTGAACGCGAACAGACCCGGGCGCCGCAGAGTGCCTGGTGGGGCAACCCGGCCGCCAAAACGATCGACCTCGCGACGGCGACAATTCCTGCCCTGCTTCACGAACGGCTACCCGAGCTGGGCATCGACTTCTGCGTTCTCTATCCGACCAAAACCCTTGGTACTGCTGGGGTTGAAGACCAAGACATGCGCATCGGGCTGTGCCGCGGCCTGAACAATTTCTTCGCCGACACCTACCGACCGTTCGCCGACCGTATGACCGTCGCCGGGGTCGTGCCGATGGTGACGCCGCAGGAGGCGGTCGCCGAACTCGCCCACTGCCGCGAGCTCGGGCTCAAGGTGGTCGGGCTCCCCGAGGGCGTCACGCGGCTCATCCCGAAGCCGGACCCGCAATCACGGTCGCCTTTCCTGGTACCCGGGCAAACCCACTGGTTCGACACCTTCGGCCTCGACAGCGAGCACGACTACGACCCGGTCTGGCAGGCAGTGCGCGACAACGGGTTCGCGGCGGTCTTCCATGGAGGCATCGGCCACATCGCCCCCTACACGTTCACCTCCATCTCCAGCTACGTGTTCAACCACATCGGCTTCTTCGCCGAGCGCATGCACCGGCTGTGCAAATCGCTCTTCCTCGGTGGCGTCACCCGCCGGTTCCCCGACCTGAACATCGCCTTCCTCGAATGCGGCGTGGGGTGGGCCTGCTCGCTGCTTGTCGACATCGTCGAGCACTGGGAGAAGCGCAACCTCAACGCGCTCAAGGAAAACCTCGATCCGACCCTCGTCGACTGGGACCTGTTCGAGGCGCTCATGACCAAGTACGGCGGCTCGCTGTTGGACACGGTCGACGAGCTACGCGAGAGCCTGCACGCCATCCCGGCTGTCGGAGTTCCTCCGGCCGACCTGGACGAGTTCCGCCATCTCAATGTCAGCTCCAAGGCCGAACTGAAAGATCTCTTCGTGCCCCGCTTCTTCTTCGGGTGCGAGGCGGACGATCGCACGATGTCGTTTGCGTTTTCCAGCGCTAACGCCTTCGGCTCCCGGCTGCAGCCGGTGTTCAGCTCCGACATCGCGCACTGGGATGTCGAAGACATGGCCGCCGTCGTGGCTGAGGCCTGGGGGCTGGTGCGCAAAGACGTCCTGACACCGGAGGACTTCCGCGACTTCACCTTCACCAACCCGGCGCGGCTTTTCACCGGAAGAAATCCGGACTTCTTCGATGGCACTGCCGTCGCCGACGCCGTCCGCTCCCTGACACCGGCTGCGGCCGATCCGATGACGCGCTGATGGCCGGCACCGAAACCCTGCTGGCCGACATGGCGGCCAAGGGATTTCTGATCGATGGCGAACGCGTCACCGATGCCGCCGGCGGACACTATCCACATCACAATCCGGCGACCGGCCAGGTTCAGGCGCAGGTGCTCATGGCTGGGGCTGCGGACGTCGACCGAGCTGTCGCCTCGGCCCGGGCCGCACTGCCTGCCTGGCGCGCGATGCCGGCGAATCGTCGCGCGACCATTCTGAACAAACTTGCCGATCTGCTGGAAGCGCACAGCGAACACTCCGGAATCGTGAGCGCGCTGGAGAACGGAAATCCGGTCGCCGGCCTCGGTCCGGGGGCCTACACCGCGCTCTGGACCCGCTACTACGCCGGCTGGTGCGACAAGATCGAGGGCAGCGTCGTACCGACCTTTCCGGTGCAGGGACTGAACTACATCCGCCAGGAGCCGTGGGGCGTCGTCGGGGTGATGGTGCCGTGGAACGGGCCGATGATGGGGATGGGGCAGAAGGCGGTGCCGGCGCTCGCGGCGGGCAACACCGTCGTCGCCAAGCCGCCGGAGGTCGCTCCTTTCGGTGCCTACCTGTTTGCCGAACTTGCCCTGGAGGCCGGGGTGCCTGCGGGTGTCCTGAACGTTGTGGCCGGCGGACCGGAGGCGGGCGAGGCCTTGGTTCGCCACCCGGGCGTCGACAAGGTCAGCTTCACAGGCGGCGGGGTCGTCGCCCGCCGCGTCATGGCCCTCGCCGCCGAGACCCTTAAACCCGTCGCCCTCGAACTCGGCGGCAAATCCGCGAACATCCTTTTCTCCGATGCTGATCTGGACACCGCCGTCCCGATGGCGGCCGCGCTCAGCGTCATGCTCTTGTCGGGCCAGGGATGCGCCTTACCGACCAGGCTGTACGTCCAGGACGAGATCTACGACGAGGTAGTGGCCCGGCTCGTCCTGATCACGCAGACCTTCCGGGTCGGCGATCCGCTCGACCCGAAGACCCAAATGGGTCCCGTCATTACCGAGGCGGCCGTCGAACGAATCTTGGGAATGATCCAGCGTGCCACTGACAGCGGCGCGAAGCTGCTGACCGGCGGATCGCGACTGGGGGGCGCCCTGGCGGCTGGGTACTTCCTGGAGCCAACCATCCTCGGCGACGTCGACCACACCAGCGAGATCGCCCGCAATGAAGTCTTCGGCCCGGTGCTTTCGGTGCTGCGCTTCAGTGACGAGGCCGACGTGGTGACCAAAGCCAACGACAGCCAGTACGGGCTCGCCGCCTACATCCACACCCGTGACATCGGCCGGGCTCACCGGGTCGCGCACGCCATCGATGCGGGATCGGTCTCCATCAACGGCATGTCTGGCATGTCACCCACGGCGCCATTTGGTGGCTACAAGCAGAGCGGCTTCGGACGCGAGGGCGGCCGGGCCGGGATCGAGGAATGGCTGCATGCCAAGAACGTCTTCGTCAGCCTCCAGTGAGCCCGCGCTGACCCGCCCGGCGAGCACATTCTGCTGCACCATCACGCCTTTCAACGCTGCGGGTGAGTTCGATGAGGACGCCTGGCGCCTCCTGCTCGGGCGCCTCCGCGAGGCTGGAATTGGAGCCGCCATCGGCACCGCCTCGCCAGGTGAAGGACACGCGCTGACGGCTGACGAGACAGAACGCCTCTATGGAATTGCCAAGCAGGAGTTGGCCGGCACTGCCGCCGTGCGCGGCATGGGCGCCGAACCGCGATCGGCCAGTGAACTGCTGACGACGGTGCGCATCGCCGAATCAGTCGGTCTCGATGCCATGCAGCTCTACTCGCTGGACCTCGGGCATTCCAGCAAGCCGAGCGGCCCGGAGCTGGAACGCTACTTCCGCACCCTGCTCGAGGCGATGCGCATCCCCGCCGTGCTGTCCAGCCATCACTTCAGCGGCTATGTGATCCCGATCGACCTGCTGACGCGCCTGTTCGCCGACTACCCCCATCTCATCGGCGTCCACTGCACCACGTCTGATCTCGGGTATCTCGCCCGGGTTATAGAAGTAGCTGACGGCCGTCGGGACGTGCATACCGGCGGGCCGTTACTCGCGCCGGTCACGCTCGCGCTAGGCGGGCAGGGCTTCCTGTCCACGGAAGCGCTCTTCGTGCCGCGCACCGCCGCTTCGCTCATCGAGTGCTTCAACGCCGGCGACCTGGCCGGCATGCATGCTGCCTACCGCGAGCTCATGCGCGTGTTCAGTGCAAACCAGTGGCCCGGTGGGTCAATCCGCTTCAACAAGGCGGCCATGCGAGTACTCGGCCTTCCAGGGTGGCACCTGCGCCCGCCCTATCTACCGCTGCCCGACGAGGAGTTAACGCGGGTACGCACAAACCTGCAGGAACTTCACCTTCCCGAGATCGACGAGCTGCTCAAAGCCCCCTGAACGCGGGTCACACCCCGAAGCGCGTGCGATAGGCGGACAGCGCGGTCTCCCGTTCGGCCGGGTCAATACCGAAGGACGCCAGGTCGTAGCGCACGCGGCCGTGGCGGCCGCGTTGATGGTCGCGCAGAAAGGTCTCCATCCCCTCCCGGCTGGCGGAGGTCAACGGCTGATCCGCGAGCCGGTAGATGCGCTCCACCGTGCCCCACTCGTCCGCCATGAAGTCGTCGAACCGCAGATCCATCGAGCGTTCGGGAGCGAGCACGTCACGGTCGCGTACACACGCTGAGAGCAGATCTTCCACGCGCTGCGACCAGTAATGGCCGATGCTGACCGGATCCGGATGGTCGATCCCGGTCCGGGCGCTGTAGCTCACCATCGTCACCAGCGAGGTCGTGACGGCCACTGGGTCACGATGCGTCACGATCACCGTGGCATCGGGAAAAATCGTGGTCAGAGGGATGAACTGCTCCAGATGTTGGGGACTCTTCAGCACCCAACGCTCCCCACCGCGCAGCCACTGAAGGGCCTGCAGGATTCGTTTCAGATAGGCATACGCCGGAGTCTGGTCGGTGGCCTTGTACCAGTCCCGATAGCTCGGCACGTGCCACTGCGTCTCCAGCAGCATCGTCGCCAGGGTGACGGCCAGCAGCTGGATCTCCTCGTGCACATGGTCGGGAGTCATCTCGTGCATCGCTTTGAAATACGGCATGACGACGTCCGTGAAACCGGTCGCCATCGCGGCGCGTTCCACCCGCGGATCCGGGTCGGCCGGTGGGATCTGGGCGGGTACCGGTTCCAGGCTCTCCCAGTACGGCAATGACCGCAGCGCCGGATCCGACGACAGCAGGTTGTGCAGATGGGTGGTCCCGGTGCGGGGAAGTCCGGCGATCACGATCGGCCGCGGCACCGGCAGCTGCTCGATCTCCGGATGACGTTTGAGCAGGTTCTCGAGGCGCAGCCGGTTCACCAGATTGCTCACCAGCGACATGCCCGCCGTGACGCTTCCGGCCGCCGACAGGCCGGCTTCGCGCGGAATGGCCTCACACAGCACGGCCAGCGGTTCACGAAACCAGTCGTCACCGAAATCGTCGAGACCCGTCTGAGCCGACGCTGCTGCCAAAACCGCCTCCGGCTCGAAGGCGATCGCGGGTGCGGCCGCGATGGCATCGAGCATGGCGCGCGCCTCAGCGCTGAAGCGCGGCGCGGTGTAGTCGTCGATCACGATCTCGGCAGCATCCGCAGTAGTCACGCCGGGCATGTTGACCGAACCCGGGGCCCTCCGCAAGCACCGGGGTGGCCAAGCTCACGAGTAGAACTGCTGTGCCCACCTACGGTGCTCGGTAATGGGCTTCTCAGAAGGCCGCAACACCGGGGTCTCGCGATAGATCTTGTTCTCCCAGATCGGGATGTCCTGGCTCACGGCACGACAGAAGACGTCCGCCGCCTTTTCGGCAGCCTGTTCACCGCTCGTACGCGGCGCGGAGAAGATCCACCGCATGATCACCTTCTCCTCGTCGACCGGTGTCGTGCTCGACAGGAAGGTCGTGAAGCCGCTGACCCGGATCACGCCGAGCCCGAGGCCGTAGCCCTCGCGCACGAAGGTTTCATCCTCGTTCGCGGCCCGCTTGTAGACGCCGTCGGTAAAGAACGAATGCTCCGGTACGGCAGGCGCTCCATGGACGAATTTGAAATGCGAATAGTCGACGTTGTTCTCGGCCATTTCCTGCGCACACGTACGGATCTCATAGGTGCGCACCACGATCGGCAGCCAATCCGGGTCGCTGAATTCACCGATCTCGGGGACGTCGTAGAACGGGTCGCCGCCCTTCCGGTGGTGCCACACCCAGATCATCTGGTTGCGCTCAATGGTCGGATAAGACCGGGCCTTCGCCCGCTTGGGGATGAAGTCGATCTCGTCGTAGGGCACCTCTACGCAGCTGCCGCTGACCCCGTCAAAGCGCCATCCGTGGAACGGGCACCGGATGGTGTCGTCCTCGACCCGGCCGCCGACCCCGAGGTGGGCACCGAGGTGCGGGCAATGCGCATCGAGTACACGTGGCTCCCCGGCGGCACTGCGGTAGAGCACCAGGTCACGACCGAAGCAATACAGCGGCATCACCTCCCCGGGGGCGAGCTCCGCGGCCTCGGCGACCACGAACCAGCCGTTGGGCACCGGGAAGGGAAAACGCTTCTTCTCCGGATCCAGCACCCGCGGGCGCAGCTCTGGAGCAAAGAGCATGTCCGGGTTGTAGGGCATCGGCAGGCCGGCGAAGTCCTGGCCGACCGCCCGGAGCTCGGCGTTTCGGGTGGTGATCGAGTCGTTGGTCATGCGGTCGGTACGAGCTTGCCCACCTCGATGCCCTGACCCGAGCGCTGGATACGCCCGGTGTCAAAGGCATGCACCTCGACCGAATGTCCCGCCACCTCGGCCTTGAGCGCTCCCACTGTGGACTGCTCCCGGGTCCGATTGATGAACGGATCGTAGGAATACCAGCGCATCGCGTTCTGGTACGTCATCTTGTTGATGTCCTCATCCAAGACACCAGCCGTCACCAGCTCCAGCTCCTCGGCCGACTTCGGCCACGAGGAGTCCGAGTGCGGGTAGTCGCACTCCCAGCAGATGTTGTCGATCCCGATCTGGTGACGCAGCTGAACCCCGACCGGGTCGGAGATGAAGCAGGTGAGGAAGTTCTCGCGGAAGACGTCGCTCGGCAGCTTGTCGCCAAAGTTCTGCCCGGTCCACAGGTGGTGCATCTCGTAGGTGCGGTCGAGCCGATCCAGGAAGTACGGGATCCAGCCGGTGCCGCCCTCGGACAGCGCGATCTTCAGATCCGGGAAGTCCTTGATGACGCGCGACCACACCAGATCAGCGGCCGCCTGGCAGATGTTCATGGGCTGCAGCGTGATCATCACGTCGATCGGCGCATCCGCGGCGGTCATCGCCAGCTGGCCGGACGACCCGAGATGGATCGACAGCACGACGTTCTCCTCGACGAGCGCCTTCCACAGTGGGTCCCAGTGCGGGTTGTGGAAGCTCGGATACCCCAGCGTCGCGGGATTCTCGGTGAAGGTGATCGAGTGGCAGCCTTTTGCGGCGACCCGGCGCACCTCCTTGGCAGCCAGCTCCGGGTCCCAAAGGATGGGCAGTGCCATCGGGATGAAGCGGCCGGGGTAGGAGCCGCACCACTCGTCGATGTGCCAGTCGTTGTAGGCCTGAATCGTGGCGAGCGCCAGTTCCTTGTCGTCCGCCGCCGCGAAAAGGCGACCGGAGAAGCCCGGGAAGGACGGGAAGCACATCGAGCCCAGGACCCCGCCCGCGCTCATGTCTTTGATCCGCTCGTGCACGTCATAGCAGCCCGGCCGCATCTCCTCATACGAGGTCGGCTCGATACCGTACTCCTCCTTGGGCCGGCCGGCGACGGCGTTGAGCCCAATATTGGGGATCACCGTGTCGTTGAACATCCAGACGTCGGAGCCGTCGTCGCGACGAACGACCCGGGGCGCCTGGTCGATGAACCGGGCAGGCATCCGACCCTGAAACATGTCGGGCGGCTCGACCAGGTGGTCATCGACACTCACGAGGATCATGTCGTTGGCATCCACAAGCGTTCTCCTGCCTGTTGTTCACTGTCTGGAGCTGTGCCCGGTCGGAGCAAACCCCGTTTACTGAATCACGGTTCAGCGTTCCGGCTTATGATTCACACGTCGGCAGCTGATTGGCAAGTGCGAGCGCGGAAGGAGTCCGTCCATGGAGTCCACCGTCGACCGCAGAACGCAGCGTCGACTCCGCCAGCAAGACATCAGTCGCACTCATCTGCTGGACGCCGCAGAAGAGGTTTTCGGCCTCCGCGGTTTCGCCCTTGCCAGCTTGAAAGAGATCGCTGAGCTGGCCGGTTTCGCCGTCGGCTCGGTGTACATGTTCTTCCCCAGCAAGGAGGAGCTCTTTCGGGCCGTCTGGCTGCGCCGTGGACAGGACTTCATGCCGGGAATGACGGCTACGGTCACCGCTGGGGAAGGCACCGAAGATCCCCTGGTTCGGCTGCACCGGCTCGTCGATTACCAGGTGGGCTTCTTTCGCCGGCATCCCGCCTTCGGCCGGCTCTACCTGCGTTTTTCGGGGACGGCGGATGCCGCGCACGGGGTCACGATGGACCCGAGCGTGCAACTGCGTTTCGATGCGGCGATGACCCTGCAAGCAGACCTGTTCGCCGAGGGTCAGCGACTCGGACGATTCCGTGAGGGCGACCCCGCCGTGCTTTCGAGGATGTTCAGCGGGCTCGTCCACGGCTACCAGTCACTGGATCCGGCCGTCATGTCCGACGATCCCGAAGCAGGTGAGCGGCTGCCCCGCACGGTCCTACACGACATCGTCGAAGCAGCGTTCTGCCAGTGAGCCCGGACGTCGCCAGGCCGGACCGGGTCAATACCGACCTGGTGACCCTCGAGGTCCGCGACGGCATCGGCGTGCTCCGGCTCTCAGATCCCGCCCACCGCAACGCGCTGTCTCCCGCCTTGAGCAACGCGCTAGCTGCAGCTATCGGGCGGGCGCTGGAGCACAGCGTCGGAGCACTCGTGCTGACCGCCGAGCCCCCGGTCTTTTGCGCTGGCGGATCGCTCGACGCGCTGCTGACCAGAGACGTGCCGCTCGTCGCGTCCTACGCCGGTTTCACCGCACTCGCGTCGGCGCCGGTCCCCACCATCGCCGCCGTCAGCACGCCCGCGGTCGGCGCGGGCGTCAATCTCCCGCTCGCCTGCGACATCATTCTGACCTCGCCGGGCGCCCGGTTCGATCCCCGCTGGCTCGACGTCGGTATCCACCCGGGAGGCGGGCACCTCTGGCGGCTGGCTGAGCGCATCGGCCCGCAGGGCGCCGCCGCGCTCGTGCTCTGCGGAGACGTCCTCGACGGACAGGAGGCCGCAGACACCGGTCTGGCCTGGCGCTGCGTACCCGAAGACGACCTCTTCCCGCTCGCCATGAAGTTCGCTAAGAGGGCTGCCGGCCGGCCACGGGAGTTGCTCGCCCGCGCGAAGGCGTCGCTGCGAGCCAGCGGACTCCTGGCGACCGCCGACCAGGCAATGGCCCTCGAACTCGAGGCGCAGGAGTGGTCGATGGACCAGCCCGGGTTCGCCGACCGGATCCGGGAGATCCAGGCCTCGCTGGCCGCCCGCCGACAGAAGCCGCCCGCCGACAGCAAATAGTGCTGCGAGCTAATCGAGCAGGGTCGGATCCCGCCGCAGCTCCTCGCGGACCATGGCCTCCCAGAAACCGATGAAGCCCTCGCCGTTCGACTTGCTCATCGCCCCGAGATACGCCGCAGGCAGCGGTGATTTCGCGTCAGCTCCCGTCGCCCGCACATGCCAGGCCCGCTGACACCGCTGCTCCAAGGCAACGGCACGCTGGTGCACCGCCCGGGCCGAACCACCCAGCACGAAGACGCCATGACCGGCCAGCAAGGCCAGGCTGGCCCCGTTCATGGCCTCGATCGCCCGCCGCGCCGTCGCCGGATCGTTGACCGGACCGTCGTACTCGTCGACGCACACGAGCTCCCCGCCGCCCAGAGCCGAGCTCTGGTCAAGGATCGGCGGCACCTCACCCATGTCCGCCCAGACCGTGCCGTAGAGGGGGTGGTTGTGGACCGCCCATTTCACGTCGTCCCGCAGCTTGTGCAGCTGCAGATGCAGGGGAATGCCGAGCGGCACGGGCCAATCACCCTCGAGCAGATTGCCCTCGAGGTCGATGCGGATGACCTGCTCCGGACGCAGCTCATTCCAGGTGATCAGCCACGGATTGCACAGCAGGGTCCCGTCGCCCAGCGCGACCGTGATGTGGCCCGCCAGGTGGTCGTTGTACCCCTCGCGCCACAGGGTGCGCCCGAGCAGCACGAGCTCTTCCTTCAGCGAGAGGTCAGGGATCAGCTTCTCAGCGGTGGGGACGAATTCCACGATTTCTCCTCTGGGCTCGCGAGATCTCAGGCTGGTCAATCGGTCGGAAGCACGACGGCCGGCAACGGGTGCCGAAAGACCCGAGCGGCGTTTTCGCTGCACATCGCGCGTAGCTCCGCGGGTGGGATGTGGCCCCACGCCTTCTCCAGGACGAGCTGGGTGTCCGGCCAGGTGGAGTCGCCGTGCGGATAGTCCACTTCGGCCATGATGTTCTCGACGCCGATGCGGTGGCGTGTGTCGATGGTCGACGGGTCGTCGATGGTGCAGAACCAGAAGTTGCGCTGCAGTACGTCACTCGGACGCACGTCCCAGCCCAGGCCGTAGCCGGAGCGGTCGACGATGTTGTCCAGGCGGTCCAGCAGCATCGCGACCCACCCGATGCCACCCTCGCTCATCACGATCTTCAGGTCCGGCATGCGCTCCCCGTAGCCCGACCACAGCCACTCCGAGCAGGCCACCAGCGAGGCGGAGCTGAAGAGCGTGGCTCCGAGCTGCAACGACGGAGCTCCCGGGGGCGCCACGTTCAGCCCCGAGCTGCCGACGTGCAGGCAGATGGCCAGATCGCGGTCTACGCAAGCTTGCATGATCGGGTCCCAGTGCGCGCGGTCCCACAACGACGGCAGGCCCACCATGTGCGGACGCTCGGGGAAGGTGACGGCGACAAAGCCGCGGTCGGCCATCCGGTGAATCTCCGCGACGGCCCATTCGGAATCGGCGAGGTAGGTGATTCCCAGCGGAATGATCCGCTCAGGGAACTCCTGATGCCATTCCTCCAAAAGCCAGTCGTTCCAGGCTCTGATGCACGCCAGACCCAGCTCACGGTCCTTCGCGGCGAAGAACACCCGGCCGCAGAAGCCGGTGATCTGCGAGGGGAAATTAACTGATGCCCAGATCCCGCCGAGGTCCATGTCGCGGACCCGCGGCTTGATGTCGTAGCAGCCCGGACGCATCTGCTCGAACCGGAAAGGCTCGAGCTTGACGGTCTCGGGCCGGCGCCCGGCCACCGCGTTCATGCCAACTTGGGTGAACCGCTCACCTTCGAACTCCCAGACCTGATGGCCTTGCTCGGTCTCGATGATGTGGGGAGCCCGATCGGCCAAGTGCGCCGGAAGTCGCCCCTCGAACGTGTGCGGAGGCTCCACCACATGGTCATCCACCGAGATGAGCGTGTACTTGACCTCGCGAGCTAGCGGGTCCGGCAGAAAAAGCTCGTCGCTGGCCACAGCACCTCCGCGATAGGCGTGACAGATATACAAAATGTGCTACCTGGGGAATGTAGCCCCGCCCCCCGGGCCGACGCCAAACACTCTGATGCTTGGCTGTCAGCATGGCATTCGATGCGGACACCACGACAGACGAGGTCATCAAGGGGATCGACCTGACCGGCAAGCTGGCGGTGGTCACTGGTGCCTCAGCCGGACTGGGGGTGGAGACGAGCCGGGCCCTGGCGGGAGCCGGAGCACGCGTCATCATGGCCGTGCGGGACACGGCAAAGGGCGAGCGGGCCGCCGCGAAGATACGCGAGTCGGTGTCGGAGGCGCAGCTGGAGATCCGGGAGCTCGACCTCGGGTCACTGACGAGTGTGCGTACGTTCGGCGCCAGCTTTCGGGCCGACTACTCCAGCCTGGACCTGCTCATCAACAACGCCGGGATCATGGCCGCCCCGCAAGCCCGAACCGCCGACGGGTTCGACGAACAGCTCGGCACCAACCACCTCGGACACTTTGCCTTGACCGCCGAGCTGCTGCCGGCCCTGAGAGCAGCGGCAGCCGCCGGGTCAGACGTGCGCATCATCAACCTCAGCTCGCGTGGCCATTTCCGCAGCGGCATCGACTGGGACGACCCGCACTACCGCAGCCGCGACTACGACAAGTTCGAGGCCTACGGCCAGTCCAAGACGGCGAACATCCTGTTCACGGTCGAACTGGAGCGTCGGCTTGCCGACCAGGGCATCCACAGCTTCGCGGTGCACCCCGGCGTCATCGCCACCGAGCTTTCGCGCCACCTCACGCGTGAGGACTTCACACAAATGGCCTCTCGGGCCCCGGCGGGTGCACTGACCCTGAAGTCGATTCCGGCCGGGGCGGCGACCAGCGTATGGGGCGCCACTTCACCCGACCTGGCGGGCAAGGGTGGGGTGTACCTCGAAGACGTCCACGTGGCCGGACCCGCCAATGAGGCGCGGACCGAAGGGGTCGCACCGCACGCCATCGACGCCGAGCTGGCACAGCGGCTGTGGACCTGGTCGGAGGAGCAGATCGGTCAGCCGGTCGCCACCTGACGCGAGGCGACCGAGCTGTCAGCCCGCCGCGACGAGATCCAGGTCGGCTGAACGCAGTCCGAAGACGAAGGCGTTAGGCATCTCCACCACCGACCCGCCCGGTGACAGCCGAAACTCTTTGACCCGCTTGACGAACTCCTCGAAGAAGACCTTGATCTCCAGGCGGGCGAGTCCGGCGCCGAGGCAGAAGTGGGTCCCGAGGCCGAAGGCGATGTGCTCGTTCGGACGCCGCCGGACATCGAACGTCTCCGGGTCAGTGAAGTGCGCGGGATCGCGATTTGCCGAGCCGTACAGCAGCACCACCCCGTCGCCGGCTTTGATGGTCTGCCCGCCGATCTCGTAATCACGGGTGGCCGTCCGGCACATGTTGTGGATCGGCGTCACGTAGCGGATGAATTCCTCGACGGCCGTGGAGATGTCGGCGCCGGATCGCAGCGCCTCCCACTGATCGGGTGCCTTGATCAGGTTGAGCAACGTCCGGGCGATGACGGTCCGGGTGGTCTCGGCGCCTCCGTCGAGTAGCAGCAGGCAGTCCGACGCGACCTCCCGGAGCTCGATCGGCCGGCCGTCGACCTCCCCGGTGGTCCAGATGGTCATCACATCGTCGGCGGGGCAGCGCTTCTTCTCCTCGAAGAGCTCGCCGGCTGCGCCGAAAAATGACACCGCGCTCGCGGCCCCCGCCTCGTCGAAGTACCGCGGACCGCCCCCGAGCACGATCGTCTCCTCCGACCAGGCCTGCAGCTTCGGCCAATCCTCGTCGGGAAAGCCCAGCAACCAACCGATCATCCGCGCAGGCAGGGGCGCTGCGAGCTCGTTGATGACCTCGATGCCGGTTCCCTTGGCCAGCGCAGCATCCAGCAGCTCGGTAACGACCTCCCGCACATGCACCTCACGACCGGAGATCGCGCGCGGCGTGAATCGTCGACTGACCAACTTCCGGCGCTGGGCGTGCATCGGATTGTCGAGGCCGATGATCGCCGGGTCAGCGGGCAGATTCGGTCGATAGCCGGTGGACTGACCGGAGTTGACGAAGGCGCGGTCGTTGGTCTCGATGTCGACGATGTCGTCGTAGCGAAAAATTCCCCACAGCTTGTTGATGGCGTCCCACGCGACCGGAGCGTTTTCGCGGTGCCAGGCATACGTCTCGTAGGGGTCGAGATACCAATCACCGTCGAGCAAATCCAGCGCGGGCCGCGGACTCACAGCCGTCACCGCCCTTTCCAGGCTTGGGTAGAGATCATGTCTATCGCGAGACGGGTGGGGTCGCGGACTTCGGGTCAGTGCGGTAACAGCGAGACGTCCCACGCCAGCTCGTCCAGCGGCACCGGCCGGGCCAGGGCGTAACCCTGACCGAGATCGCAGCCGGCCGCCCGCAGCAGCTCCACTTGCTGCTTGTTTTCGATCCCCTCCGCGACGACCGCCAGCCCCAAGGAGTTGGCGAGACCGCAGATCGCTCTGGCGAAGTCGAACTTGCGGCTGCCCGGCGCCAGTTCAGCGGTGAACGCCCGGTCCAGCTTGACGAAGTCCAGCGACAGCTCGGACAGGTAGCGAAGGGACGACCATCCTGTCCCGAAGTCATCCAGACCGACGCCGACCCCCAGGTCAGCCAGGCAGGCCAGCGTGCGTTCGACCGTCTCCCCGGCGACGAGCAGGGTGCGTTCCGTCAGCTCGAGCGAGAGTCGGGCACCGTCCAGCCCTTGCGCCGTCAGTTCCTGGGCCAGCCAGGCCGCGAAGTCCGGCGCCGCCAGAGTGCGCGCGGACACGTTCACGGAAAAGACCGGCGCCCGCTGCGCAACCTCCGGCGGCAACCCGCGGATCTCGCCGATGACGCGTCTGATCACCCAGCGGTCGAGCTCAGCGATCAGTCCGGTCTCCTCGGCCACTCCGATGAAGATGTCTGGCGCAACGGGCAGACCGTCTGGACTGTCGAGCCGGGCCAGTGCCTCAGCCCCGACCACGTCACCTGTCTCCAGATCTGCGAGCGGCTGGTAATTGAGCCGAAGCAGGTCGTCGGCGAGCGCGGTGCGCACCAGCTGTTCGACCGCGCGGCGGCGACCGAGCCGACGCTGCACGGCGCCGGCGAAGACCTCCACCCGATTGCGCCCGGCCTGCTTCGCGGCGTACAGGGCGACGTCGGCCCGCTGCAGCAGGGCGTCCGGATCGCAGCGGTAATCGCGGGCGAGCGCTAACCCGACCGATGCGGTGCAGACCGTGCCCACCGGGTAGGGATAGGGCTTACGCAACTGCTTGAGCAATCGGCTCCCCAGCGCCTCGGCCTCATCCCGACCGGCGACCTCGGCGACGAGGATCAGCTCGTCGCCGCCCAACCGGGCAATGGTGTCGCCGGCGCGCGAGGCCCGGGTCAGCCGGCGGCCGGCTTCGACGATCACCGCGTCGCCACCGGCGTGGCCGAAGGTGTCGTTGATGGCTTTGAAGTGGTCCAGATCGATGAGGTAGACGGCCACCGCGCCGCCCCGGCGCTCGAGCCGTTCGATCGCCGTCGTCAGGCGGTCCGAAAGCAGGGCCCGGTTCGCCAAACCGGTGAGACCGTCGCGCAACGCCAGCTGCTCGAGCTGTTGCTGGGCGGCGTAGCGATCCGAGACGTCGCGGGTGGCAGCGAAGAGCTCGTACGGTCCAGCCTCGGACTCCTCGACCGCATCCGCCGCAGCAACCCCGTCAGCACCGTCGGCCCCGTCAGCCCGGATGCTGCTCCACGTCGTCTCGAGCCAGCGCCAGGAGCCGTTCCCGTGCAGGAACCGATACGAAAGGGTCTTGGCTGGCCCGCCGGCCGACACCCGGGTAATCGCATCAGCGACGACCCCCTCGTCCTCGGGATGGACCCGACCGGCCGGCGGGCGCACGCTCATCAGCTCATCAGGCGTGTATCCCAGCACGTCCTTGGCAGCCGGGGAAACGTAGCTGAAGGTGCCATTTGGCCGCATGCGGGCGATGACGTCGAGCGAATGCTCGGCCAGGAGGCGGTAACGCTCCTCGGAACCCCCGTTTCCCTCGTGACGGTCGTGCTGCGCTGACCGGAGCTCGGTGACGTCGGTCGCGATCTCGCCGACAGCGGTCGGCTGACCGTCCGGACCGAAGATCGGGAACCTGATGTCGGCGAAGGTGCGGACGTTGCCGTCGGGCAGCGTGACAACAACGTCTTGCTCGAGAGAACGGCCTTCCGCCAGCACTTGCTCGATGGCGGGCGGTTCCCCGTCCTCGCTTTCGGCCGCGACGTCCACTGCTGCGTTGCCGGCGAGTTCTGCGTCGGAGCGCCCGACGAGCACTTCGGGATGGTCTCCGACGACGCGAGCGAACTCCCGGTTGACCGACAGCAACCGGCCTTGCGGGTCACGCACGCTGACGGCTGCCGGAATATGGGCAAGGAGCGCCGACAGCACGGCCTGCGCCTCTCGCGCCGCACGTTCCGCGGACACGGCGCGGCTTGCATCGTGCAGCGCGACCGTCAACCGATCGCCATCCTTACCGGCCGACAGCTCGGTGGGCCGCCAGCGCCGGCCATCGGCGGAGACCCGGCAATCAACGGTTCGGACCGGACCGGACTGCTCGAGGCGACCCAGCGCTGTGGAGAATCCAGAGCGATCGTGGGGATGGACGAGGCTGACCAATTCACGCCCGAGCAGGGAATCTCGATCTGCCCCCAGCAGCGCGCCCACCGGACCGTGGACCGAAACAATCGCGCCGACAGCATCCACGTCGAGCACCACTGACCCAAGATCAGATCGTGATACCAGGCTGGGGCTGCGGTGAGCGGCGCTCATGACACGAGCTCTCGCAACGCGCCCATAGGGCGATTGACCCATGGATCAGCCGCAAAACCGCGCAGCCGTGACTGATGCAATTTCGTGCCGCGGTATCGGCCGCACGCAATCTGGCGGTGCGTGGGAAAGCTGCGCGAGGGATCAGTCCGGTGGGGACCAGCCAGACGGAGGAGCGGTCAGTCGTCCGTACGGGGCGAGGGGATGCCGGAAAGCAGCCGACGGACCTCGGTTTCGCGGTAGCGACGGTGTCCACCAAGTGTCCGGATGGACGTCAGCTTGCCGCTCTTGGCCCAGCGCGTAACGGTCTTGGGGTCGACTCGGAACATGGTCGCGACCTCCGCCGGGGTGAGCAGCGGCTCGCTCTCGGGGCTGTGCGCTGTCATGGTCTTTCCCTTCGGCTCGCCAACGACACCGGGTCAGTCAGCATTTTCACAGTCTCCGGTCTGACCGGCATGTCCGAAATGGCCCAACCGGGTCATTCGAGGACTAGTCACCAATTGTGCATGCGGTGTGCTGGTTTAGACCCCAATTTTCCCTGTATTGGGCCAAGTGGGCTAACTGGCTGTTTCCAACTGCTGCAGCGGCCTCCATCGGCTGATCACCTGCTCGTATGCGGCGACCGCCTCCGAGCCACGGCCCTCGCCCAGCGCATTCAGCGACTCGGCGACATCTGCCACCGAGACATCCGCACGCAGTTCGTCGTCAGTCAGCAGATCGACGAGGCCGGCGTAATCGAGTTCGACACGCGAGTGGGGATGGAAATCCTCAAGCCATCGACCGAGCTGCTCCAGACCGGCGACCGTCGGCGCCTCGGGCAAGGCGCGGCGAAGGGTGGCCAGCGCACGCGCCGTCCGGCGGCGGGCAGCGCTCATCGGTGCCACGTAGCGCATGGAGCGCTCGCCCGCCCCCGTCACCAGGACGCGTTCGCTGGCTTCGAACGGGACGAACCACGGCAGCGGCACCAAGTAGGTGCACGTCACCACGGCCACCTTCATGGTCGGGACCCGCCGGCGCCATCGCTCCAGGTCCGATTCGGCCTGCTCCGCCAGGCGTGGTGGCAGGAACGCGTCAGCCACTGCGTCGGCCATGCCGGAACGAAACTCACCGGCGGCGATGAGCGCCCTCAGCCGGGTGCGCAGCGGGCAGACATAGAGCAGGCCGTCGACCGCTTCGATCAGCGCCGGGCCATCCGGCAGGTCAAGGGTGCTGCGTACCGCGGCACGCAGGGCAGCCGCCCGCTCGTCACGATCGCTGGTCACCCTGCTGGGCAGCGCGCCACTACGCCGCAGACCCGTGTAGCGCTGCTGCTCCTCCTCAGGAAAGGCAGCGAGTGGCTCGTAGACCCGCAGGTGAGCGGCGGGCGCACCAGGCAGGGCGGGCATTCCTTGATCCTGCCAGAGGGGGTGCCCGCAATTCGCGCGGTGCCCGCAGCATCGCTCGCCCAGGTACTCCCGCGATCGGTGGCAGATTCCGCCAACGACTTCGCGGGCAATTTCGCGGGCAATTTCGCCGGCAGCGGGTTGGTGTTCGCGGCAAGCGTGACAGGCACCCCAGGGCGACGTGCCCGGCCGCATGAGAGCCTGTACGCTGAGAACACGACATCAGCGCCGGGGCAGGTCCCCGTTGAGAGCTTTCGAGGGGGTCGAGCCATGGGGCGCGGCCGTGCCAAGGCCAAGCAGACCAAAGTCGCGAGAGAGCTCAAGTACAACTCTTCGCCGAACTGGGACCCCAGTTCGTTGGAGAATGAGCTCCGCGCCAATGGTCATGCTCCGGCGACAAATACCCCGGACGACGATGAGTTCGTCGATGATTACGCGTCCGACCGGTACGCCGACGACGACGACACCGCGCCACCGCGTCGTCGCTGATCCGCTTTCTCGTCACCCCATCGCCAGCCGATCGTGGCTGCGTCACGGGCTCAGATCGCTCTGACGCCTCACGTTGGCCTGCTGGCTGACGCCGCGCTAGTCGGCGGCTGACTCAGCTTCGGCCTTGGCTGCTGCCGCTTTGTTCCGCTGCCCGCCACGCCTGGCCTCCCAGAGCACCCCGGCAATGGAGAGCACTGCCACGGCGGCGACGATCGGCAGGATGTACTTGTCGATGTGGACGGCGGGTCCCAGCGCTCTGCCCAGCAGGATCAGCAGCTGAGTCCAGAGCACTCCACCGATCACGTTCCAGAACAGAAACTTGCGACCCGGTATCTGAGCCACGCCGCACACCGGGTTGATGAAGGTCCTGACCACCGGGATGAAGCGCGAAAGGACGATCGCGACTCCGTAGTGAAAGCGCTCGAGCAGGCTGTGCGCCCGCGCGACGTTGTGCGGGTTGAACAGCTTGGACTGCGGGCGGTCAAAGAGCACCGGCCCTGCCTTGGCACCGATGAACCATCCGAGCTGAGCGCCGAGGATCGCGGCGATGGCGGTGCCGATCATGAGGCTTCCGAGCGGCACGTGCGGGTTCGAGCCGGACACCGTCAATGCTCCGGCCAGGAAGAGCAGCGTGTCGCCGGGCAGAAAGAAGCCGATCAGCAGGCCTGTCTCCGCAAAGATGAAAAGGCATAGGCCGACCACGCCCCACGACCGGATGACGCTGTGGGTGTCGAGCAGGTTTACGGCTAGGTGCACCCGGCCAGCGTAGGTGCCAGGCCTGTGGAGAGCCCTTTGCCGCGCGGCTACCTTGGCGACATGGCGCTAGAGAAATGTTTGTGAGCTGCTGGTGAGCTGTCAATGAGCGCCGCCCGGCGCCTGCTTGTGGTGGGCGGTGACGCCGCCGGGATGTCAGCAGCGTCGCAGGCGCGGCGGCTCCAGGACCCGCAAGAACTCGAGATCATCGCCTTTGAACGCGGCCCCGACACCTCTTTCTCCGCCTGCGGAATTCCGTACTGGATCGGGGGCCAGGTCGCCGAGCGAGAGTCACTCATTGCCCGGGCACCCGAGGAATTTCGGGAGAAACAGCAGATCGATGTACGCACCCGGTCGCTCGTCGAAAGCGTCGACACCGGCGAGCGGACGGTGCAAGTCAGGGATCTGGTGACCGGTCGCCGGTATTCCGAGCGCTACGACGAGCTGCTGCTGGGCACCGGGTCGATACCCGTGCACCCGTCGATCCCCGGAATCGACGGCGACGGCGTCGTCGGGGTGCACAGTCTCGAGGACGGCGCCCGGGTGATCACGGAAGTGGCCTCCGGGACGGTATCCGAGGTCGTGGTCATCGGCGCCGGGTATGTGGGTCTGGAGATGGCCGATGCCATGCTCACCAGAGGAATGGCCGTCACCCTGCTCGACCGCGCCGAGAGGCCGATGCCGACCATCGACCCTGACATGGGTGAACAAGTGGCTGCCAGCCTGCGTGAAAGCGGAGTCACACTGGAGCTCGGGGACGGCGTGCAGGAGATCGTGCTCGATGCGCAGGGCCGCGTAACGGCCGTCCTGACCGCCTCCGGCCGCAGACTGCCCGCCGATCTGGTGGTGCTCGGGCTCGGGGTTCGGCCTAACGTGGAGCTGGCCCGCGCAGCCGGGATCCCGGTGGGGCCGACGGGCGCCATCGCCGTGGATCGGCGGATGCACAGCCGCGTCGATGGCGTCTGGGCGGCAGGCGACTGCGTCGAGTCGATGCATGTGCTGTCGGGACAGCCGGTCCACATCGCGCTGGGCACCCATGCCAACAAGCAAGGCCGGGTCGCGGGGGACAACATCGGCGGCGGCTACTCGACGTTTGCCGGGGTGCTCGGAACGGCCGCTCTCAAGGTGCTGGCCACCGAGGTCGGGCGGACCGGACTGGCGACGGCGGAGGCGCAGCAGGCCGGGTTCGACGTACTCGCCGTCACGGTCGACTCCACCACGCGGGCCGGCTACTACCCGGACGCGAAGGCGATCCGGGTAAAGATCATCGCCGAGCGAGGCACCGGACGAATGCTCGGCGCCCAGATCGTCGGCCATCAGGAGTCCGCCAAACGGATCGACATTCTGGCCACGGCGATCTGGAACGGCATGACTGCGCACGAGTTCTACTCAGCGGACCTGTCGTATGCGCCGCCGTACTCACCGGTGTTGGATCCGGTGGTCATCGCGGCCCGCAAAACCCACGACGCAATCCGTCAGGACGCTCGCGCGCCTGGCCTTTTGGACTAGCCCTCCGGCGACCTGTCACTCTGGCAGACTTCCACCATGCCGATTGCGTCTCCTGAGATCTACGCTGACATGCTCGATCGGGCGAAGGAAGGCCACTTCGCCTACCCGGCCATCAACGTGTCCAGCAGCCAGACCCTGAACGCGGCGCTCCGCGGCTTCGCCGAGGCGCAGAGCGACGGCATCATCCAGGTCTCGACCGGAGGCGCCGAATTCCTGTCGGGCACCACCGTCAAAGACATGGTGCTCGGGGCGCAAGCGCTGGCCGAATTCGCCCACTTCACGGCCCAGGCGTTCGACGTCAACATCGCGCTGCATACCGACCATTGCCCAAAGAACAAGCTCGACGGCTACATGCGCCCCTTGATCGCGATCAGCCAACAACGGGTCGCCGAAGGCAAGCAGCCGCTCTTCCAGAGCCACATGTGGGACGGCAGCGCGGTTCCGCTCGAGGAAAATCTGCAGATCGCGGAAGAGCTGCTGGCAGCGTGCGCCAAGGCCCGCATCGTCATGGAGGTCGAGATCGGCGTCGTGGGCGGTGAGGAGGACGGTGTGGTCGGCGAGATCAACGACAAGCTCTACACCACCCCCGAGGACGCGCTGCGGACCGCAGAGGCACTGGGCACCGGGGAGAACGGGCGCTACATGTTGGCGGCGACCTTCGGCAACGTCCACGGCGTGTACAAACCGGGCAACGTCAAGCTGCGTCCGGAGATCCTCAAAGAGATCCAGGACGCGGTCGGTGCCAAAGTCGGCCGTCATCAGCCCTTCGACCTGGTTTTCCACGGCGGCTCCGGCTCGGCGCTGGAGGAGATCCGCGAGACGCTGGACTACGGGGTGGTCAAGATGAACGTCGACACCGACACCCAGTACGCCTACACCCGCCCGGTCGCCGATCACATGCTGCGCAATTACGACGGAGTCCTGAAGGTCGACGGCGAGGTCGGTGACAAGAAGGCCTACGACCCGCGCGCCTGGGGCAAATCAGCGGAAACGGGGATGGCCGCCCGGGTCGTGAGGGCTTGCGAGGACTTGCGTTCAGCTGGTCAGCACCGCTGAACGGATCCCCCAAGATCACCGAGCGTGGTCAAACGGACGCATACGGGTGCGTAATCGGCACTGAGAGTTCCGTCATAGGACCGAACAAGTACCGCTAGCCACTTGCAAGCGCCCCACCGGTACCGGATATGGTGGCGCTCGCACCCCTCCCGCGGGTGCACGCCCCCCGGATACGCCAAATCCTGCCACCGGGCCGGGTGAACCGCTATATCCCACGCGGCAGGAGCGGGGGACCCAGGTAAGCGGACGCGTGCACAACACGCGCCCTCGGGGTGAAGCCGCACCAGCGGCCGGGCGACTCTTTCCGCCCGAACCCGACAGCTCACCTCGTCGGCGTCGGAGGAGCTCTATGGCTCGTTTTACCCTGCGTCGCACAACAGTGCTCGCACTTACCGCCGCCACCGCGGGCACCGGCATCGTTCTCGCCGCCAGCCCTGCCAGTGCCGACATCTACAGCAGCATTCGCCAGTGCGAGTCGGGCGGCAATTACTCGACCAACACCGGCAACGGCTACTACGGCGCCTACCAGTTCAGCCAGTCGACCTGGAACAGCCTCGGATACTCGGGCGTCCCGAGCGCAGCCTCACCGGCGACGCAGGACGCGGCAGCCGCTCAGCTCGCCTCGCGCGCCGGATTTGGTCAGTGGCCGGTTTGTGGTGCCGGTGGCGGGGGCGCTACCAGTAGCTACACCGCGCCGGCCCAGACCTACACGCAGCCGAGCTACACCCAGCAGACGTACACGCAGCCGAGCTACACCGGCTACACCGCCGCAAGCCGCGACTACACGCGTCCGGCCATCGCTCCGGTCGCCGACGTCTACGGCTTCTTCAGCTCGGCTAACGCCGGCGAGGTGCGTGACGACGTCAAGCTGTACCAGAAGACCCTGTTCAAGAAGCTCAAGCTCAAGCTCAAGGCCGACGGCCAGTACGGCGTCCAGACCGAGCTCGCCACGCTCGACTTCCAGAAGACCCACCACCTCAAGCTGGTCGACGGGATCGTCGGCCCGGAGACCTGGAAGGCCGTCGGGCTCAAGGCGAAGTAAGGCCCAACAAGCGCCAAGCCCGTCTTGGCACTGACGACGAAACTCCGTCGACCCTCTAGAGGTCGGCGGAGTTCGTCGTTTCCGCGGTCATGTGGGCCCGAAATCCTGGACGCAGATTGACCTGATTGCCCTAGAAAGCTGAGGAACATCCGGAGCGGCGAAGCCCAATAACCCCCCAATACGGGGTGACGGACACCACATTCGGGTTCTGCCGGAGGCGGAAAGACGCCAAGCTCGACGGAACTCGCCAGCGGCGAGGCGCCGCCCCCGAACGCCAAATCCTGCCCCGGGGACGCGGCCCAGCCAAACGATTCTGGGCAGGAGCGGGGGACCCAAGGTTCTTCTGGCCGCACCGGTGGTGCGGCCTTGGGGTGAAGCCGGTTGCGTATCCGACAAGGATGCGGCAGCTGGCCGGGCTATACCCGGTCCGAACCCGACAGCTGACCTCGCAGGCGTCGGGAAAGGCCACTCGTTGCGTCCAGCACGTCTACGTCGCCCGCAGCTCCGTCGCTCACTCACCCTTGGTGCCGCTGCCTTTGCCTTCGCCGGGGTAGCCGCCGCCTGCACCCCGGTCGCAGCGCCTCCTGGACCGTCGGCGAGTGACCTCTACCGGCTGCGGATGTGCGAGTCGGGCGGTAACTACGCCATCAACACCGGCAACGGCTACTACGGCGCATACCAGTTCGCCGTCGGTACCTGGAACAGCCTTGGATTCCCCGGCTACCCGAACCAGGCGGCGCCCGCAACGCAGGACGCCGCCGTCGCCAAACTCTGGCGGCAGTCGGGCTGGTCGTCATGGCCGGGTTGCGCCGCCAGCCTCGGCCTCTAACGCAGGAGGCGGGCGCGTCGCAGCGGCGACGCGCACCATGGGACAGGTGAGTACACCGAGTGGACCCAATGCGAACCTGCTAGGACCTCCCCCTACCCGGCTTCCCGCCGACCCCGAACCAGTGGGGCAGCTGGCTGCTGGTCGTGACCCGGCCGAGGTGGCAGCCGACTTTCCGGCTTCCAGCTTTGCCTGGGCCGCACTTGCGCAACGTGCTGGCGATGCCGGCCGATGGGTGGAGTCGTACGCCTACGCCCGCGTCGGCTATCACCGGGGTTTGGATTCGCTGCGCCGCGCGGGATGGAAGGGCGCCGGGCCGGTCCCCTGGTCGCATGAGCCCAACCGCGGATTCCTGGAGTCGGTAGCCGCGCTGGGCCGGGCGGCTGCCGCCATCGGAGAGCGTCCCGAAGCCGAGCGCTGCCGAGCACTCCTGCTGGACGCCGACCCGAGCGCCCCCGTCAACGGCGACGACTGGTCGCAGGCCGCAGCCGGCTGACCTGCCGGGCTCAGTCGACGGGCGGTTCCTGGATCTCGTCGGGATCGGCTTCGAGGTCGACGCCAGCGGCATCCAGATCAACGTCGATCGTGCGCTCGGCATCGGCTCTGGGTCGCCTCGGGAAGAGCAGCGAAGCGCCCGGCAGCACCGTGGCCAGCGCGTTGACCCGCGATTGGGTGTCGCGCAAGCCCTGAAGCATCGGCAGCACATCTTCTCTGATGCTGCGCAGCGTCTCCGGCACGCTGTCGATCGCCTCGTCGTCCAGCACACGAGCGAGCCGTTCCAGACCCGGACGCAGCGCGATGATGGGGTCTTCCAGCTCCTCGACCACCCGCTCCATACGCGCCGTCACCTGGGCGAGGGTCACCATGGTCTCGCGGGCCGAACCCAGCCCGTCGACCAGGCTGAGGATCGAATTGTTCAGATCCACCAGGGTGCGCGGAAGCCGAGCGAGGGCCTGTGCCTGGGTGGAAACAATCGACACAGCCTGCGAGAGCCCGGGAAGTCGGGGCAAAGCTGGCACTGTCGCAGCGTACGGCGAAAGCTCGCTCCACAAACTCGCAGCTAGCGCCGCAAGAACGCCAGTTGACCACTAGGCTTAGGCCACGTGCCAGCACTCGTACTCGTCGGAGCCCAGTGGGGCGATGAGGGCAAAGGGAAGGCCACCGACCTTCTCGGTGGCCGAGTCGACTTTGTGGTGCGCTACCAGGGCGGTAATAACGCGGGCCACACGGTGGTCATCGGCGATGAGTCCTACGCGCTGCACCTGATCCCCAGCGGTGCGCTGCGTCCCGAGTGCATTCCCGTCATCGGTAACGGCGTCGTCGTCGATCCGGGAGTGCTGCTGGAGGAGATGGCCGGCCTGCATGAGCGCGGCATCGACGTCTCGCGGCTCAAGATCAGCGCCAGCGCGCATTTGATCATGCCGCACCACCGCGCCCTGGACAAAGTGACCGAGCGCTACCTCGGCAAGGTTCGCATCGGCACCACCGGCCGCGGCATCGGGCCGGCGTACGGAGACAAGATGGCGCGCGTGGGCATCCGCGCCCAGGACCTGCTCGATCCTGGCATCTTCCGAGCCAAACTCGAGCTGGCGCTGCGGGAGAAAAACCAAGTACTGACCAAGGTCTACAACCGCCGCGCCATCGACATCGAGGAAGTGTGCAAGGAGTACGGCGGCTACGCCGAGCAACTCGCCCCGCACATCGCCGACACCGGGCTCCTGCTCTCCAACGCCCTCGACGAAGGCAAGGTCGTGCTGCTGGAGGGCAGCCAGGGCACCCTGCTTGACGTCGACCATGGCAGCTATCCGTTTGTCACCTCGAGCAACCCAACGGCCGGCGGCGCCGCCACCGGCTCCGGAATCGGCCCCAACCAGATCGCTCGGGCGGTCGGAATCGTCAAGGCCTACACCACCCGGGTGGGTTCCGGGCCCTTCCCGACCGAGCTGATGGATGAGCAGGGCGAGCGACTGCGCTCGGTCGGCCACGAATTCGGTGTGACGACGGGACGGGCGCGGCGCTGCGGTTGGTATGACGCCGTGATCGTGCGCTACGCAGTGCGGGTCAACGGTTTGACCGACCTTTTCCTCACCAAGCTGGACGTCCTTTCGGGTCTGGAAAGGGTGCCGGTCTGCGTCGGCTACGACGTCGACGGCATCGAAATGAACGAGATGCCAATGACACAGACGGGCTTCCACCACGCCCGGCCGATCTACCAGGAGCTGCCCGGCTGGGATGCGGATTTGTCGATGGCCCGGCGGCGGGGGGATCTGCCTTCGGAGGCCCAGGCGTACGTGGCCTTCCTCGAAGAACTAGCCCGGTGCCCCATCTCGGCGATCGGGGTCGGCCCCGGCCGGGACGAGACCGTTGTCCTGCGTGATCTGGTCTGACCCGCCCCGCCCGGTGCGGGGGGTCTGATGAGGGTGCTCGTCGTGGGCTCCGGGGGCCGTGAGTCCGCGTTGGTCAGTGCGCTCGCCCGCGACCCAGCCGTCGATTCGCTTGCCTGCGCGCCCGGAAATCCCGGCACTGCGGAGATCGCCGAACCTCATGCGCTCGACGTCTCCGACCCCAATGCCATCGCTGAACTCGCCGCTCACATGGGTGCCGACCTGACGGTGGTCGGGCCGGAGGTCCCGCTCGTTGCCGGCGCCGTCGACGCCCTCGATGAGCTTGGTCTGGCCGCCTTCGGACCGACGGCAGCGGCGGCCCGGCTTGAAGGCAGCAAGTCCTTCGCCAAGGCCGTGATGACGGCGGCAGGGGTGCCCACAGCGCGGGGTCGTGACCACCACGAGATCCCGACCGCACTGGCCGACCTCGACGAATTCGGACCGCCTTACGTGGTCAAGTACGACGGTCTGGCGGCCGGGAAGGGCGTCACGGTCACGCTCGACCACGACGAGGCGGCGGCCGCCGTACGGCAGGCGCTACGCGACCCGCAAGATCGCGTCGTCCTCGAGGAATTCCTGGACGGCCCCGAGATCTCGCTCTTTTGCGTGGTGGGGACCGGTGGGACGGTCGTGCCGCTCGCACCCGCACAGGATTTCAAGCGCGCCTTCGACGGCGACGCCGGACCCAATACCGGCGGGATGGGTGCTTACTCGCCACTGCCCTGGGCTCCGCCGGATCTGGCGGAACAGGTCACCTCGCTGATCGCGGCGCCGACAGTCGCGGAAATGGCGCGCCGCGACACCCCGTTCACAGGTCTGCTCTACGTGGGTCTGGCGATGACGGCGAGCGGACCCAAAGTGATCGAATTCAACGTACGTTTCGGCGATCCGGAGACGCAGGCGCTACTGCCCCGGCTCACCAGCCCCGTGACCGAACTGCTCAGCGGGGCGACTCCGACGTGGAGCGAGCAGGCATCCGTCACCGTCGTGGTTGCGGCACCCGGCTACCCGGCGGCCCCGAAACTGGGCGGCGAGATCACCGGGCTGCGCGCCGCGGCGGCCGTGACCGGAGCCACGATCCTGCACGCCGGCACCCGGAGGGAGCCTGACGGCCGCCTGGTCTCCGCCGGCGGACGGGTGCTCACCGTCACCGGCCTGGGCTCAGACCTATCCGCCGCGCGAGAATGTGCCTACCAGGCCGCTGAACACATCCGCATCGCCGGCGGCCAGCACCTGCGCACTGACATTGCCCAACAAGCAGCCCAACAAGCAGCCCAACAAGCAGCCCAGAGCAGTCCCACGCAGGCCCACGCCGAACTGAATCCACGGGCCCGACCAAGGAGGAATACCCAAGGTGGCTGACCCCAAGGTGGCGATCGTCTACGGCTCACCGGGCGACGCAAACGTGATGAGCAAGGCCGGGGCGATGCTCGACCGCTTCGGGGTGGGTTATGAAGAGGTCTCCATCTCGGCTCACCGGGCGCCGCGCGCCTTGACGGCGTGGCTCGACGGGCTGGTCGATCGCGGGGTCGAAGTGATCATCGCGGGAGCCGGGCTTGCGGCGGCGCTGCCCGGCGTCTGCGCCTCCCACAGCGCTCTGCCGGTCATTGGCGTCCCCATCAGCGGCGGCGCACTGGACGGTCTGGACGCCCTGCTCGCCATCGCGCAGATGCCACCAGGGGTTCCGGTGGCCTGCGTCGGGCTGGACAACTCGACTAACGCCGCCGTGCTCGCCGTCCAGATCATCGCCGGTCATGACGCATCGCTGCGGGTGAAGCTGACGGAATTCAAAGAGTCCTTCGAGCAGGCCGCTGCCGCCGACCTGGGGGGCTGACCGTGATCGAGCGCTACACGCTGCCGGCCATGGGCAGAGTCTGGTCCGAGGCCCACAAGTACGAGCTCTGGTGCCAGGTCGAGCTGATGGTGCTCGAAGCCCATGCAACTGCCGGGGTCGTACCCGCCTCAGCGGTCGAACCGGTGCGCAACGCTCCCCCTCCGACCCCGGAAGCTGTCGCCGAGATCGAGGCGGTCACCCAACACGATGTGATCGCGTTCCTCACCGCCTGGGCCGACCAGACCGACCCCCGCGAGGCCGCCGCTTACGTGCACTTCGGTATGACCTCTTCGGACCTGCTCGATACGGCGCTCGCTCTGCAACTCGTTGAGTCCACCGACCTGCTCCTGGAACGTGCCGACCGCCTCGTGGGGGTCCTTCGCGACCTGGGACTCAAGCATCGCGCGACGCTGCGGGTCGGACGGACCCACGGCATCCACGCCGAACCCGACACCTTCGGCCACCGGGTCGCAGACCTGGCGTTCGGGATGGCCCGCTGCCGCGACCGGCTCCGGCTGGCCCGCGAAGCCGTCGCCGTCTGCAAGATCAGCGGCGCCGTCGGTACGTACTCGAACATCGATCCGTCGGTGGAGATCGAGGTCGCCGCCGCGCTCGGGCTGCACCCGGCTCCGGTGGCTACCCAGGTCGTCCTCCGCGATGGCATCGCCGACTGGGTGGCGGCTCTGGCGGGGATCGCGACGATGTGCGAAGCGCTCGCGCTCGAGGTGCGCCATGGTCAGCGAACCGAGGTACGGGAGCTGTCCGAGCCGTTCGGAAGCGGGCAAAAGGGCTCCTCCGCCATGCCCCACAAGAAGAACCCGATCATGAGTGAGCGCATCGCTGGGCTCGCCCGGATCGTGCGGGCCCAATACGTACCGGTGCTGGAAGGTGTGCCGCTCTGGCACGAGCGCGACATCTCGCACAGCTCAACCGAACGCATCGCCCTGCCCGACGCGGCTGCCGGCACCGACTACCTGCTGAACCTCACGACGCGCCTGGCCGAAGGACTGGTCGTGGACGCCGCCCGCATGCGCGCCAACCTGGAATCCACCGGCGGGCTCATCTACACCTCTGCTGTGCTCCTCGCGCTGGTCGAGAGTGGCCAGTCGCGTGAAGACGCGTACTCCCTCGTGCAATCGGCGGCGATGGAGACGTGGCGGACGGGCACCCCCTTCCGGGAGACGCTTCGTACCTACGCCTCCGACGCGGGCCTCAAGCTTGACGAGGCCGCCCTCGACGAGGTCTGCCGCCCGGAGCGCTACATCGATCGCCTCGGCGTGGTCTTCGAGCGTTTGGCAGCCCTGTCCTGATGCCTTTCCGCGCGATCGCGCTCCTCGTGAAACAGTGACGACGTGGAGCACGAAGATCCGGTTGAGTTGACGATCACCCTGCCCGTCGGCGGGAGCCTCGACGGCCCAGGGCTGCGCGGTCATCTCGAGGACGAACTGCGTACCAGGGCTGAGGTCACCGCCGCCGAAGGATCTTCGGTCACGATTGTCGCCTACCGACGCGAAGAGGTGGAGTCGGTCGCCGACGAACTGGTCGCCAAGCTCTCGGCCATCGGTGTACCCGAAGGCTCGGCCGTCTCCTGGGTCGACGACAACGGCGCCGCGATCACCCGCCCGATCTAGCAGCGACTCCAGGCGTCCTGCATGTTCGAACTCGCCCAAGCCGCCGTCGAAGCAGCACTTGCCGCCGGAGCGCGCTTCGCTGACGCCCGGGTGGTGATCACCCGCGAGCAACGATTACGCGCCCAGGACGGGGTCCTCGAGGACCTGACTCAAGGCGAGAGCGCGGGCCTCGGAGTGCGAGCCCTGATGGGGGCGGGGTGGGGACACGCCGCTACCCCGCAGCTTCGCGACCGCGACGTCCGACGGGCCGGAGAGCAGGCCGCAGAGGCAGCGCGGGCGGCGGCCAGCGTGCCCGGCCGGGTCGCCGAGCTGCTCCCCGAGCCGGCGGTCGTCGGTGAATGGGAGAGCAGTTACGACGAAGACCCGATGTCCGTGCCGCTGGATGAGAAGGCCGCCCTGCTGATTGGGGTCACGGCCGCCATGAAGGCCGCCGGCGCGGACATTGCCACGGCCGCGATCGCCGCCTGGGACGTCGAAACCTGGCTCGTGTCCAGCGAAGGCACCCGGCTTCACCAGCGAGTGCGCAAATGCGGCGCAGGCATGAGCGCCACCGCCGTTGGCGAGCGGGAGACCCAGCGTCGCAGCCATCCCAGCGCCTTCGGCCAGTACGGCACCCGTGGATACGAGCTGATCCGCTCCTTCGATCTGCCGGGTAACGCGGAACGGCTGGCCACCGAAGCGCGAGCCCTGCTGAGCGCCCCCGAGTGCCCGTCCGCCACCACGGACCTCATCCTCGGCAGCGAACAGATGGCACTTCAGATCCACGAGTCGGTCGGGCATGCCGTGGAACTCGACCG
Source organism: uncultured Actinomycetota bacterium (assembly GCA_963839015.1). Taxonomy (GTDB): domain Bacteria; phylum Actinomycetota; class Actinomycetes; order Frankiales; family Frankiaceae; genus DATAZK01. The sequence continues at coordinate 122,379 of CAWITL010000011.1, forward strand.
CATCCTGGGCTGGGAGGCGGCGTTCGCCGGCACCTCCTGGCTCGATCTGGACCGACTGGGTTCGCTGCGTTACGGCAGCGACCTGATGAACATCACCGCGGATGCGACCCTGCCTGGCGCCCTCGGCTCCTTCGGCTACGACGACGAAGGCACGCCGGCGCGGCCGGTCGACATCGTCCGCGAGGGCGTCTGGGTCGGCGTGCTGTCCGCCCGCGATTCGGCCGCCCGGGCCGGGCTCACTCAAAGCGGCGCGTGTCTGCGGGCCGACGGATGGGCCCGGATGCCGATGGTGCGGATGACGAACGTTGGGCTGCTGCCCGGGACGTCGTCGCTGGAGGAAATGGTCGCCGAGACCGCCGACGGCGTCTATATGGAGAACAACCGCTCGTGGTCCATCGACGACCGCCGCCGCAACTTCCAATTCGGCTGCGAGATCGCGTATGAGATCAAAAACGGCCGGCGCGGCCGGATGCTGCGCAACCCCACCTACACCGGGATCGGACCGGTGTTCTGGTCGTCCCTGGACGCCCTGGCCGGCGCCGACGAGATGGTCGTCTGGGGAACCCCCAATTGCGGCAAGGGCCAACCATTGCAGATCGGACACACTGGTCACCCGGCCATGCCTGGCCGGTTCCGGAACGTACGGGTAGGCGTTCGTGGGTGACGGCAGGCTGGGGCCGGAAGAGGCGGCGGCCCGTGAGCTGGCCCTTCGAGCCATGGACATCGCGGTGGAGGTCGCTGGCCCCACGGCGGAGATATCGGTCACCACCGAAATCGGCACCTCCGCACTCGCCCGCTTCGCCGAGTCGACCATCCACCAGAGCGTCACCGAGGATGTCCGGAATCTCACCCTGGCGATCACGTTGGACGGCCGCACCGCATCGGTCTCGGGCAGCGCTGACGGGTGGCCCGGCCCGGATGGCCTGCACAGGCTTGCCGCGGCCGCACTCACCTCTGCTCAGCTCCGGCCGGCAGACCCGCACTGGCCCGGCCTGGCACCGGTGGCCGATGTGCCGCAGGTCGCCAATGCCGACCGCGTCACGGCTGACGCCACGGCGGCAGAGCGTGCCGCTCTGGTAGCCGCTTTCGTCGCCGCTGCAGGGGGTTTGGAGACAGCCGGCTTCTGTTCGACCCGTGGGATCGCCACCGCTTTCGCGAATTCCGCAGGCCAGCTGGCCACCGGCAGCATCACGGCCGCGACCATCGACGGCATTGCGCGCGCCCCGGGCAGTGGCCCCGCGCCGGCGGACGGAAGTGGGCGGGCCAGCAGCGTCCACCTCGACCAACTGAACGCGGCCGCCGCGGGAAGGACCGCCGGGCAGCTGGCCAGGGCGGCTGCAATGGAGCCCGCCGACGTCGAACCGGGCGAATACGCAGTGGCGCTTCGGCCCGGCGCCGTGCTCGACGTCCTGAACTGGATCGCAACGGGCATGAGCGCGCGAGCACACGCCGAAGGCCGCAGCTTCGCACGCCCGGGTGAAGCGCAGTTCGATGCGTTGTTAACGCTGCGCTGCGATCCGTTCGACGACCGGTTGCCGGTATTGCCCTTCGACGGCGAGGGAACTCCGCGGGTGACCTACGACCTCATCGCCGAGGGCGTCACCGCCGGGCTCGCCAGCGACCGGCGAGACGAGGTCACCATCCCCGGAGTCCGTTCCAACGGCGGCGCACTGGCCCACCGATGGATGGCCGCCGGGGCTCCCGCGGCGCTCCTGCTGCGGCCGGGCAGCCAAGCACCGGACGAGCTTTACGCCGGGCTTCGGGAGGCGCTGCTCATCACCGACTTCTGGTACACCCGGCTGCTCGATCCACGCCGCCTGGTCGTCACCGGCCTCACCCGCAACGGCGTCTTCCTGGTACGGGACGGGATCGTGGTACAGCCGGTCCGCAACCTGCGGTTCACCCAGTCCTACGCCGAGGCGCTCGGCCCCGGTCATGTGCTCGGGCTCGATGGCGAGAGCGTTCTCCTCGACGGTGACCCGGCGCCGGTCCACGCTCCGGGATTGGCGCTGAGCTCGTGGGCGGTGACCGGAGGCGCGCAGGGTTGATCGCGCAGAACGCCCCGGTTCGCTAGGGTCGGTCGGTGCCCCTTGCTGCCTCCGCGTTCGGCGGCCTGACACATCTCGGGTCGGGCAAAGTCCGCGAACTGTTCGCGGTTGACACCGCGGGCGGTGAACCCGCGCTGCTGCTGGTCGCCAGCGACCGGATCAGCGCCTACGACGTCGTCATGCCGACCGAGATCCCTGACAAGGGCGCCGTGCTCACTGCCCTGTCGCTGTGGTGGTTCGAGCAACTGGCTGATTTGGTGCCCAGCCACCTACTCACCGCCAGGGTCGACCAGTACCCGGCCGAGCTGGCACCGTACGCGGAGCAATTGCGCGGCCGCTCGATGCTGTGCCGCCGACTCGACATGTCGATGGTCGAATGCGTCGCCCGGGGCTACCTGACCGGAAGCGGCTACAAGGACTACCTCGCCACGGGCACGGTCTCGGGCCATCAGCTGCCAGCCGGCCTGGTCGACGGCAGCATGCTCCCCGAACCGATCTATACCCCCAGCACCAAGGCCCCCCTCGGTGAGCACGACGAAAACATCACCCGCGCTGATGCCATCAAGAAGCTCGGCGAGCAAGAGGCGCGCGAGCTCGAGCGGCTGACCCTCACGATCTTCAAGCGGGCATCGGACATCGCGGCGGAGCGCGGGCTCCTGCTCGCCGACACCAAGTTCGAATTCGGACGCGATCGCGAGGGCATCCTGCGACTGGCCGACGAGGTGCTCACCCCGGACTCCTCCCGGTTCTGGCCCGCCGACGGTTGGGTGCCGGGCAAGGCGCAGCCCTCCTTCGACAAGCAGTATGTGCGGGATTGGCTGACCGAGACCGGCCACAAAGGCGACGCCGTCGAACTGCCGGATGAGATCGTGCAAGCCACCCGCTCGCGCTACGTCGAGGCGTATGAACGGCTCACGGGCGCTTCCTTTGATGAATACCTGAGGAACACGTAGCCGTGGCAGGCGCCCGGATCGTCGTCCTCGGGGCCAGCGGCTACACCGGCCGCCTCCTTGCCACGTCTCTTGTGGGACGTGGCCACAACCCGGTGCTGGCGGGGCGTTCAGCGCAAAAGCTCAAAGCGCTGGCGGCTGAGCTCGGTGATCTGGATATCGCGATCGCGGATGCGTCTGACCCCTCGTCCGTGGCCGGTCTGGTCGGCAAGGGCGACGTCCTTGCAACGACGGTGGGCCCGTTCGCCCGTTACGGTCAGGCCGCCCTGGACGCTGCGATCGCGGCCGGAGCGCACTACGTGGACTCCACCGGCGAGGCCGGCTTCGTGCGTTCGGTTTTCGCCGAAGCCGGACCGCGGGCGGCCGCGAACGGCAGCGCGCTTTTCACCGCCTTCGGCTACGACTTCGTGCCGGGCAATCTGGCCGCCGGACTCGCGCTTCGGCAAGCGGGATCGGCGGCGACGCAGGTCGCGACCGGCTACTTCCTCAACGGACCCACCAAGATGTCCAGTGGCACCGCTGCCACCGGAGCCGGCAGTCTCGCCGACCCCGCACACCTACTGGCCAACAGCCGCCTGGTCCTGCTGCCGACGGGCCGCAAGCTGCACACGTTCACCGACCGGGGAGCCCGGCGACCCGCCGTCCTGTTCGGCAGCACCGAATCGTTGGCACTGGCCCGCAGCTATCCGCAGCTGACCCACGTCGCCAATTACCTCGGTTGGTTCGGCAAGGCGAGTTACGCAGTCGTTCCCGGGTCATATGCGATGGGAGCGCTGCGCCTACCCTTCCTGCGCCAGCAGCTGGAACGCCGCGCAGACAGAGCCGCCGCCGTGACCGGTCGCGGACCGAGTCCAGCCCTGCGCAGCAAGCAACGTTCCGTCGCCATCGCCGTCGCCTCGGATGCCACTGGTAAGCAGCTGGCTTCAGTCCGCGTCGAAGGCCCAGATGCCTATGGACTCACCGGCGATCTGATGGCCTGGGCCGCCATCGAACTCGCCGCCGGCAACGTGACAGCCGTGGGTGCGTTAGGCCCTGTCGACGGCTTCGGCCTCGACCGACTGATCGAGGGCTGCAGCTCCGCGGGGCTGACCGTCTCCCCTTGAACGCCCGGCACCCTGGAGCTCTCGGGTCAGTGACGGCCCAGGACGGTGAGCCATTCCATCCGAGTCGGGGCCGGCACACCGGCCTCCTGGAGTGCCGGGCCGAGCCGATCCATGAACTGCGCCTGCGCCGCCTGCGATTCCCACACCTCAAAAACGACCAGTCCGCTGCCACCTGACGCGGCGGTGTGGCTCTCCAACGGAGCGGGCCAGTCGCCCTCGCCGGTCGCGGCATCGATACCGAGAATTTTATTGACCGCGGCGTAGTGGTCCGCCGTGCCTTCGGCGAACTCCAGAATGAGCACTTCGGACATCGTGGGTCCTTCTCTCTCATACCGCCCGCGAGGACCGTCTAGGCAGGTGGGGTGGCCTTCCGGCCACGAAGCGCCGCCGAGCCTAGGGGCTGCCTGGGCGCCCTGGCAAGATCAAGCCAAGATCAAGCGACCGACTTTTTTGGCCGCACCCGCGAGCCGCCCCGGGCCGGCGTAATTCTGGCTGGTTTGGCCGGTTTACGCAGGTCCGTGGCGAAATCCCGAATAAGCCCAGCCGTGTGTTCGGGATGCTCGAACTGGGGCACGTGGCCGCACGAGTCCAGCACGACCGATCGCGCCGACGGGAGGGCCCTTTCCACGTGGCGCGCAAACCCGGCCGGTACCAGACGGTCGGTGTCGCCCCAGATGAACAGGCACGGCGTCTGCAGTGACGGCAGCCGACTCCAGAAGCCGCGGTCGCCGAAAGCCTCATCCAGATAAAGCTCCCGCAGGGCACTGAAGAACGCGATGCGGTGGGCCGGCATCCGCATCACCCTGACGTACTCGTCAGCAGCGGCCGTGAACCAGGCGTGCGGTACGCGACTCGGTACGGCGAACATCGCCTTCACGGCGAGCACTGTCAGGGGTCGCGAAAAGCGCATGGGCAGCCGCGCCAATTCGGGTCGCATGATGCTGGCCACCGGAATGAGTTGGCGCAATTTCAGGAAGGCCATGGCGGGTGTCAGCAGCACCAGGCCGTTGAAACGATCAGGTGCGCGCAAGGCGGCCTCCAAAGCCGTCCTGCCGCCGAGGCTGTTACCGATCAGCAGCGGCCGATCGAGCCGGGTCGCGTCGACGAACGAGAGCAGCCAGCGGCTCAGGAAGTCCGCGTCGTACGTGTCATGCACCGCCTCTGTGGCGCCGTGTCCCGGCAGGTCCGGCGCCAGCACCCGATGGTCGACAGCAAGGTCCCAGAGCAGAGTCAGCATCGAGGCATTGGTGGCACCGAGACCATGGACCAGCACGACAGCCGGCGCCTCCGGCGGCCCTGCCTCGAGGTAGGAGGTGCGCATCCCGTTGGCGAGCACCATCTTCGACCGTGGGTGACGGACCGAACGCGGCTCGTCGTTGAAGACTCCGTCGAGCGCCAGCGCCAGCGCCATGTTTCCGCGAATCGTGAGCTCTCCGGACAGGAAAGCCTCAACGCCCGCCCGAAGCCCCCCGACGACATCGATCAGGACCGGCAGCCGCGCGGCAATGCGCGTATCGAAGTGGCGGGCGCGACCATCCCGGACACTGACGCGCCCGGACTTGACGCCGACGGTCCAGCAGCCGTCATCCCCCGCATCGAGCAGGATCGACGCCCGCGCCCTGGCCAGCACCTCGCCGGCACCGGCCCCGACCCGGGCCTCCAGCAATCCCCGCAGCTCCGCGACCCGTGGATCGTCCGTCCGCTTTGATGCCCCCGCGCCCACCATTGCGCCGACAGCTCCCGTCTTGCCCGACCTTGTGACGACAGTCTGACGTCAGTGATACCTGCCGCGCGGCGATTTGGCCCTAGTTGCCCCTACGATCGGAAAGGTGGAGTCCGCGTGAAGGTCGTCGTCGAGGTCATGCTGAAGCCCGAGATCCTCGATCCGCAGGGGAGCGCCGTGCTGTCCGCGCTGCCGCGGCTCGGGATGAGCGGTGTCCGATCCGTCCGGCAGGGCAAGCGTTTCGAGCTTGAAATCGACGGAGAGCCCGATCTGGAACAGATTCACCGGATCGCCGATGGGCTGCTGTCCAATCCGGTGATCGAGGACTACCAGGTTCACCTCGGAGCGTAGTGACGCGGGGGTTCTGCTGAGGATGCCGGGCGCAGAACTCCACTAGGCTGGAAGCGTGGCTTCCCCGTCCCTCCCGAGCTCGAACGAACGCGCCGGACGGATCGGCGTCGTCACCTTTCCCGGGTCGCTCGACGACCGTGACGCGCTGCACGCGGTGGAGCTCGCCGGAGCGGAGCCCGTGCCGTTATGGCATGCCGATTCTGACCTGGCCGGGGTCGATGCCGTGGTGCTGCCGGGCGGGTTCTCCTACGGCGATTACCTGCGCGCGGGAGCCATCGCGCGGTTCTCTCCCCTCGTCGCGGCGCTGATCGAAGCCGCCCGTGACGGGCTGCCGGTGCTCGGGATCTGCAACGGATTTCAGGTGCTGTGCGAGGCGGGCCTGCTGCCCGGCGCGCTGACCCGCAACAGCGGACTGCGCTTCGTCTGCCGCGACCAGTCACTGCGGGTCGATAACGCGACCACCCCGTGGACCAGCGCCTACGAGCCCGGCTCCACGGTGATCATTCCGGTGAAGCACGGTGACGGCCGCTATGTCGCTGACCCCACGACGATAATCGAGCTCGAAGCGGAAGGTCGCATCGTCATGCGTTACGTGGGCGGCAACCCCAACGGGTCCCTCGCCGACATCGCCGGCGTGTGCTCGGCGGATGGACGAGTCGTGGGTCTGATGCCGCACCCGGAGCACGCCGTCGAGTCGCTGACGGGCCCCAGCGATGATGGGCTCGGGATGTTCGTCTCCGCCGTCTCCCGTTTGGCCGCCGCATGACCGAGGCCCACTCCCCGCTGGTGCACCCGCCGGCGGGCCTGCACCGCGAGCTCGGCCTGACCGACGATGAGTTCGGGCGGATCGTCGCGACCTTGGGCCGCGAGCCGACCGGCCCCGAGCTGGCCATGTACTCGGTCATGTGGAGCGAGCACTGCTCCTACAAGTCGAGCCGCATCCACCTCAAGCAGTTCGGCGATCTGCCCGGCGGCGAGCGCTTGCTGGCCGGCATCGGTGAAAACGCCGGAGTGGTCGACGTGGGCGGCGGGCTGGCGGTCACCTTCAAGGTCGAGTCGCACAACCACCCCAGCTACGTCGAGCCCTACCAGGGCGCCGCGACGGGAGTCGGCGGGATCATCCGCGACATCCTCGCGATGGGAGCCCGGCCGATCGCCGTCATGGACAGCCTGCGCTTCGGCGACGCCGACGCCGAGGACACCGCGCGTGTGATGCCGGGGATCGTGGCGGGCGTCGGCGGCTACGGCAATTGCATGGGCCTGCCCAACATCGGCGGCGAAATCGGCTTCGACCCCACGTACGCCGGCAACCCGCTGGTGAACGCGCTGTGCATCGGTCTGCTCCCCGCTGCCAGGCTGCAGACCAGCGCCGCCACCGGGGCCGGCAACAAGGTCATCCTGCTGGGGGCCAAGACCGGCCGCGATGGCATCGGCGGAGTCTCCGTACTCGCCAGCGCGACGTTCGACGAGACCGGTGCTCCCGCCCGGCGCCCCTCGGTGCAGGTGGGCGATCCTTTCACCGAGAAGATCGTCACCGAATGCGTCCTCGAGCTCTACGACCGAGAGCTGATCATCGGCGTCCAGGATCTGGGCGGCGCGGGACTTTGCTGCGCCATCTCCGAGACCGCGGCGAAGGCCGCCATGGGCATGAACGTCGACCTCGATCGCGTGCCCTTGCGCGAGGCGTCGATGGTCCCCGAGGAGATCCTGGTCAGCGAGTCGCAGGAGCGGATGCTGGCGATCGTGGCACCGGAGATGGTGCCGGCGGTACTCGATCTCGCAAGGCGCTGGGGCGTGCTCGCCACGGAGATCGGGAGCGTCACCGACACCGGGCGACTCGTGGTCCGCTGGCACGGCGATGTGGTGGTCGACGTGCCGCCCGCGTCCCTGGCAGAAGAGGGGCCGGTCTACACGCGCCCCATCCGGCCCCGCCCGCCGCTGCCTGACAAGGACCTCGCCCGGCCGGCTCGCGACGAGCTCGGCGCCGAGCTGCTGCACCTGCTCGCCGACCCGCAGCTGTGCTCACGCCGTTGGGTCACCGAGCAGTACGACCGCTACGTCATGGGCAACACCGTGCTCGCCACTCCGGATGACGCCGGCGTCATCAGGCTGGACGGCGGAAACGGCCGCGGTGTGGCGCTGGCGCTGGACGGACCGGCCCGCTACTGCGCGCTTGATCCTTATGCCGGCGCCCAACTCGCCCTGGCCGAGTCCTTCCGCAACGTCGCGGCCACCGGGGCGGAGCCGTACGCCGTCACCGACTGCCTGAATTTCGGGTCGCCGGAGGACCCCGAGGTGATGTGGGCCTTCGCGGAGACCTGCCGCGGCCTGGCCGACGCCTGCCGCAGGCTCGGTCTCCCCGTGACCGGAGGCAATGTCAGCTTTTACAACGCGACCGGCGGTACGGCGATCCTGCCGACCCCGGTGATCGGGGTGCTGGGCGTCCTGGATGACGTCGAGCGCCGCACCCCGGGCGGCTTTTCCGCCGAGGGCGACACGATCCTGCTGCTCGGTGACACCGCCGATGAGTTCGGCGGATCCGCCTGGTCATGGATCAGGCACCGTCACCTCGGCGGGCTCCCACCGGCGGTCGACCTCGAACGTGAGGCCCTCCTGGCCGCAGTGCTGGTGGCCGGATCCCGCGACGGGATGCTGACCTCCGCCCACGACATTTCCGACGGAGGGCTCGCCATCACACTCGCCGAGCTCTGCCTCCGGTTCGGCTACGGAGCGCGGATCGTGCTGGAGGAATCAGCCGATCCGTTCGTCAGCCTCTTCAGCGAGTCAGCCGGCCGGGCCGTGGTCGCCGTCCCGCGTTCGGAGGAGCTCCGCTTCACCGACATGTGCGAGGCGCGCGGCCTGCCCTGGCAGCGGATCGGAGTGGTGGACGGCGCTCCGGACGCCGCGCCGAAGCTGGAGATCCAGGGAGTCCTGTCGGTCCCGGTGGACGACCTTCGGGTGGCCCACGAGGGCACCCTGCCGGCACTGCTCGGCGCTCTCGCGCCCTGACCCTTCGCCGTTCGCTCCCCATGCCCGGACCGCGCCGTTACGAGCCGGCGGCCCTCGACCTTGCCGCGAAGGCACAGCGCGAGATCCTCACCGAGGCGGGTATTGCGGTGCCCGCACCACGATCCGTTCCCGGTCCGCCTGACCTCGTGACGCTCGTGGCCCTGGGGATCCGCCGGGACCTGCCGGCTGACTCCGGCGCGCTACGGATTGCCGTCCGGGCGCTGGCCGATCAGCTGGCCGCGGCCCATCCAGGGCGCTCGGTCGAGGTGCGAGTTCCGCCATATGCAGCAGTGCAATGCATCGCCGGGCCCCGCCACACCCGAGGCACGCCGCCGAACGTCGTCGAGACCGATCCGGTCACTTTCGTGGGCTTGGCCTGTGGATTCATCGATTGGGAATCGGCCGTCGCCGCCGGCCGCGTGCACGCCAGTGGCGAACGCTCCGATCTTCGCGCGTTTCTGCCCCTTGATGAGCTACTGACCGAGAGCCCTGGGCCGTAGACTTCACATCGTGCGGCGCCTCTCGGCAGCCGGTCTTCCGGCAGCCCTCCCAGCCGATCAGCCCTCAGACCCATACGCGGAAATGAACGATGATCCCGGCCCACGAGATGCGTGCGGCGTTTTCGGCGCTTTTGCCCGCGGCGAAGAGGTAGCGAAGCTCGCGTACTACGGGCTTTACGCGCTCCAGCACCGGGGCCAGGAAGCTGCCGGCATCGCGGTGAGCGATGGCGGCAGCATCGTCGTCTACAAAGAGCTCGGCCTGGTCTCCCAGGTCTTCGATGAGGTGACGCTCGGCAGCCTCACCGGCCACATCGCCGTCGGCCATACGCGCTACTCCACCACCGGGTCCAGCACCTGGGAGAATGCGCAGCCGTCCTACCGCACCCACAAGGGCGGCGGCATCGCGCTGGGACACAACGGCAACCTGACCAACACCGCAGAGATCGCCGACCGACTCGCCGCGCTCGGCGGGCGCGGAGCGGTGCTGTCGGCGACCACCGACTCCGAGCTCATCACCGGGCTGCTGGCCAATTCCGAGCTCGGGCTGGAGAAAGCCGCACTGGACGTCCTTCCCTTGCTGGAAGGGGCGTTCTGCCTCGTTTTCTGTGACGAATCAACCCTCTGCGCGGCGCGCGATGCCCACGGCATCCACCCGCTGGTACTCGGACGACTGGGCTCCTTCGAGGCCCCGACCGGCTGGGTCGTCGCGAGCGAGACGGCCGCGCTCGACATCGTCGGAGCCGAGTTCGTCCGCGAGGTCGAGGCCGGCGAGATGCTGGTCATCGACGACGACGGAGTGCGCACTCACCGGTTTGCCGACGCCACGCCGCACGGCTGCCTCTTCGAATACGTCTATCTTTCCCGGCCCGACACCACGATTGCCGGTCGCTCCGTGCACGCCGCCCGCGTCGAGGTCGGGCGCACGCTGGCTCGCGAGTCGCCGACCGATGCCGACCTCGTCATTCCGGTGCCTGAGTCCGGCACCCCAGCCGCCATCGGCTACGCCGAACAGAGCGGCATCCCCTACGGAGCCGGGCTGGTCAAGAACGCCTACGTCGGGCGTACTTTCATCCAGCCTTCCCAGAGCATCCGGCAGCTGGGCATCCGCCTCAAGCTGAACCCGCTGCGTGAGGTCATCGCCGGTAAGCGTCTCGTCGTCGTCGACGACTCGGTCGTACGCGGCAACACCCAGGCCGCACTGGTCAAGATGCTCCGGGAGTCCGGCGCAGCCGAGGTACACGTGCGGATCAGTTCCCCACCGGTGCGGTGGCCCTGCTTCTACGGCATCGACTTCGCGACCCGCGACGAACTCATCGCGACCGGCCGCGGCGTCGAAGAAATCCGCCGGTCGATCGGCGCCGATTCGCTGGCCTACGTCTCGCTTGACGGCCTCGTCGCCGCGACCAACCAGCCCAGCGCCAGTCTGTGCAAGGCCTGCTTCACGGGTACCTACCCGGTCGAGCTGCCAGAGCTCAGCCAGCGCAGCAAGAACCTGCTCGAGGTCGGCAGCTTCAGCGCCGCCGTTCCCACCCTCGTTCCATGACCGACTATCGCTCCGCCGGTGTCGACATCGAGGCCGGCGAGCGTGCCGTCGCCCTCCTCAAGAGCCGCGTCTCGCGGTCCAGACGGCCCGAGGTGATGGGTGATCTGGGCGGGTTCGCAGGACTGTTCAAGCTCGACACCAGCCGCTACAAATCGCCAGTGCTCGCCTCCTCCACCGATGGTGTCGGCACCAAGCTGATGATCGCCCAGGCGTTGGACAAGCACGACACGATCGGCCTCGACCTGGTCGGAATGGTCGTCGACGACCTCGTCGTCTGCGGCGCCGAACCACTCTTCATGAACGACTACGTGGCCTGCGGCAAGGTCGTCCCGGAGCGGATGGCCGACATCGTGGGCGGCGTCGCCGAGGGCTGTGCACGGGCTGGCTGCGCTTTGGTCGGAGGCGAGATCGCTGAGCACCCGGGGATGCTGCAGCCCGGTGAGTACGACCTGGCGGGCACCGGAGTCGGAGTCGTCGAGGCAGATGCAATTCTCGGGGCCGATCGGGTACGCACCGGCGACGTCGTCGTTGCCATGGGTTCCAGCGGCCTGCACTCCAACGGCTACTCACTCGCGCGCCACGCGCTGCTCTCACTCGCCCGGATGCGCCTTGATGCGCTCGTGCCGGAATTCGGCCGGACGTTGGGCGAAGAGCTCCTGGAGCCCACCCGCATCTACGCCCTCGACTGTCTCGCGCTGATCGCTGAGACCGAAGTGCACGCGTTTGCCCATGTCACGGGCGGTGGGCTCGCCTCGAACCTGTCACGCGTGCTTCCGGCCGGCGCCGCCGTCACCCTCGACCGCGCAAGCTGGTCGGTGCCGGCGATCTTCTCCCTCATCGCCGACCGCGGCCACGTCGCCGCCGAGGAGATGGAGCGCACCTTCAACCTCGGTGTGGGCATGGTGGCGATCGTCGCCCCCGCCGATGCCGACCGTGCCCTCGCCGTACTACTCGGGCGCCGCGTGCCGGCCTGGGTCGCAGGCACGGTCGCCGCGGGTACGGCAGGAAGCCCCGGCGTCGTCGAGCTCATCGGTAAACACCCGGGCTGAGCCGTGGGCTGGTTTGTCGTTGCACCGGCTCCGCCCGGCGTGTCACCAGCGGAAGCGCAACCCTCTGACTCGTTGGCCGGTCCGCTAGGCCAGGCCCAGCTCTTCCAGTCCGTAGGCGAACCGGTACGTCAGCCCGGCCTCAGCGATTTTCTCGGCGGCACCGGTGCTGCGGTCGGCGATCACAGCCACACCGACCACCTCGGCGCCCGCCTCGAGCAGCGCGTCGACCGCCGTCATGACCGACCCTCCGGTGGTCGAGGTGTCTTCCACCGCAAGCACCCGCCGGCCGGCGACATCGGGACCTTCGATACGACGCTGCAACCCGTGGGACTTGCCTTCTTTGCGCACCACGAAGGCGTCCAGCGCCCGCCCCTGCGCCGCCGCCGCGTGAAGCATCGCGGCTGCCACCGGGTCGGCGCCCATCGTCAGGCCGCCGACAGCGTCGTAGTCGAGGTCAGCAGTGAGCTCGAGCATCACCCGGCCGACAAGCGGGGCCGCCTGCGACTGCAAGGTGATTCGCCGCAGATCGACGTAGTAATCCGCCTCGCGGCCGGAGGCCAGGGTCACCTTGCCCCAGACGATCGCGTTGTCACGGATAAGGCCTAGCAGCTGGCTGCGGTCGTCCACGTGAGTCACGTTAGCGGGCCGCCCACCACTTCACCGCCGGCGCCATCGGCTGGTGGCGCGTGGACGCCATGCGACTATGGCGCCGAACGGTAACTCGGCTGCGAGAACTATTGCTGGTCGCGGTTTGCGAACTTGGCCGCCGTCGCGATGGCCCGCCGCGGCAGAAGCTTCGTCGCCGCGACCGAGACCTTGTACGGCAGGCCGGGTATGCAGACCGCTCGACCACGCGCAAGATCGCGGAGCGCGATGTCGACCAGTTGCTCGGCGTCGAGCCACAGCAGCCGGGCCTGCAGTCCGGCCGAGGGCATCTCCGCGGGCTCGTGCATCTCGCTACGCACGTAACCGGGACACAGCGCCATGACCTTCACGCCCTGGGAGGCGTAGCGCACGGCGAGGCTTTCGGATAAGGCCAGCACGTAGGCCTTGCTCGCGGAGTACGTCGCGAAGCCAGCAGCCGCGGTGAACGCGGCTACCGACGAGACGTTAATGATCTCGCCCTTGCCCGCCGCGAGCATGGGCGGGACCGCGGTGTGCGTCAGACGCATGACGGCCCTGACGTTCACCCCGAGCATGCGCTCCTCGGCGTCGATAGTGGTCTCATCGAAGCCCGCGCCCACGCCGAATCCGGCGTTGTTGATCAGGAGGTTGACGCCGCCGGCAGCCAGGCGCGCCTCGACGAGCGCGCACCCTTCGGCAGTGGCCAGGTCGGCGACGATGACCTCGTCAGCACCGCCCTCCCGGCGCAGGGACTCGAGGCGGTCCGCCCGCCGGGCCACCGCGATGACCTGATTGCCATCAGCAGCGAGCCGGCGAGCGAAGGCCGCACCGATACCGGACGAAGCGCCGGTGACCAGAGCGATGGGCATGCCCGAACCCTATGGGCCAGGGCGCAGCGTCCAGCCCTCAGGCCAGCCGAACCCCGGCCCCGACAGTCAGTGCGCCACCATCGGGAGCCGCCCCGACGAGCACTTCGTCGCCGTCGCGGATCTCGCCCGACAGCAACGCGCGAGCCAGCTGATCGCCGACGGCGGTCTGCACCAGCCGCCGCAACGGGCGCGCTCCATAGACCGGATCGAAGCCCCGCTCGGCCAGCCACACCTTCGCCTCCGGGCTGACGGTCAGCGTCAGCCGCCGATCGGCCAACCGCTGCGCGAGCCGGTCGAGCTGGACCTCAACGATGCGAGTCAGCTCGGAAAGCCCCAGCTGGTTGAAGACGAGGACGTCGTCGAGCCGGTTGACGAACTCCGGCTTGAAGGACTGCCGCACCGCCGCCATCACGGCATCGCGGCGCTGCTCCGGCGTCAACGTCGGGTCGGTGATGAATGCCGAGCCGAGGTTGCTCGTCAGGATCAGGATCACGTTGCGGAAGTCGACCGTACGACCCTGGCCGTCGGTGAGACGGCCGTCGTCGAGCACCTGCAGCAGCACATCGAAGACATCCGGATGGGCCTTCTCGACCTCGTCGAGGAGCACCACGGTGTACGGCCGGCGCCGGACCGCTTCGGTCAGCTGGCCGCCGGACTCATATCCGACGTATCCGGGCGGGGCTCCGATCAGGCGCGAGACGGTGTGCTTCTCGGCGTATTCGCTCATGTCGATACGCACCATCGCGTGGGGGTCATCGAACAAGAAGTCCGCCAACGCCTTGGCCAGCTCGGTCTTTCCGACGCCGGTGGGGCCAAGGAAAAGAAACGAGCCGGTGGGACGGTCGGGGTCGGCGACGCCTGCCCGGGCGCGGCGGACCGCGTCGGAAACGGCAGCGACCGCGGTGTCCTGGCCGACAACGTGTTCAGCGAGCACCGACTCCATACGCAGCAGCTTGGCGGTCTCGCCCTCGAGCAACCGACCGGCGGGGATGCCGGTCCAGGACGCAATGACCTCCGCAATGTCGTCGGGGCCAACCTCCTCCTGCACCATCGGCGTGCCCTCGGCCGGGGTTCCGGCGTTTTCGTTCGCGGCAGCGACGGCCAGCTCCTGCTCAGCGGCGGGGATCTCGGCATACATCAGCTTCGACGCCTCGGTCAGGTCGCCATCGCGCTGCGCGAGCTCGACCTGCCGTCGCAAATCGTCGAGCCGCTTCTTGATCTCACCCACGCGATTGAGACCCGACTTCTCCTGCTCCCAGCGGGCCGTCAGCGCCGCCAGCTCCTCAGCCTTGTCGGCAGCCTCCGCCCGCAACCTCTTGAGGCGCTCCTTGGACGGCTCGTCGTCCTCACGCTCGAGCGCCAACTCCTCCATCCGTAGCCGGTCGACGTCACGGCGCAACTCGTCGATCTCCACCGGCGAGGAGTCGATCTCCATCCGCAGCCGGGATGCGGCCTCGTCGATCAGATCAATGGCCTTGTCAGGAAGGAAGCGGGAGGTCACGTAACGGTCGGAAAGCGTTGCGGCAGCTACGAGAGCGGCGTCGGTGATCTCAACGCCGTGATGAGCCTCGTAGGGACCCTTCAAGCCACGCAGGATCGCAATCGTGTCGGTGACTGACGGCTCTCCCACGTAGACCTGCTGGAAACGACGCTCCAGCGCCGGGTCCTTCTCGATATTTTCGCGGAACTCGTCCAGCGTGGTGGCGCCGATCATCCGTAATTCACCACGCGCGAGCATCGGCTTGAGCATGTTGCCGGCGTCCATCGCGCCTTCGCCGCCACCCGCCTTGACGACGGTGTGCAGCTCGTCGATGAACGTGATGACCTGGCCCTCGGCCTCTTTGATCTCGTTCAGAACGGCCTTGAGCCGCTCCTCGAATTCGCCGCGGAACTTGCTTCCGGCGATCATCGAACCGAGATCCAGGGATACCAACCGGCGACCTTGCAGCGACTCCGGAACGTCGCCCTGCACGATGCGGAGCGCAAGGCCCTCGACGATCGCGGTCTTGCCGACTCCGGGCTCGCCGATGAGCACCGGGTTGTTCTTGGTACGCCGCGAAAGGACCTGCACCACGCGGCGAATCTCGTTGTCCCGGCCGATAACCGGGTCGAGCTTGCCATCGCGGGCCAGCTCGGTGAGGTCGGTCGCGTACTTCTCCAGCGCCTGGTAGGAGCCTTCAGGGTCCTTGGAGGTCACGCGTCGGTTGCCGCCGCGGACCTTCGGAAACGCATCAAGCAGCGCCTTGGGTGTCGCGCCGACGCCCTTCAACAGGATCGACGCATCGCCGCCCTGCTGGGCAAGTCCGACCATGAGGTGCTCGGTGGAGACGTAGTCGTCACCGAGCTTGGTGGCCTGCGCCTCCGCGTCTTCGATCACCTCCACGAGCGCGCGCGACAGCTGCGGAGCGGCCACCGAAGAACCCGCGGCGCGTGGCTGCTGCGCCAGCGCCGACACGACCTGTGGACGTAGCGCGCCGACCGAACTGCCGACAGCCGCCAGCAGCGGCCCTCCCAGTCCGTCTGACTGGTCCAGCAGCGCGGCCAGCAGGTGAAGGGGTTCGACGAAGGGCGCGCCGCTGGACGTCGCGATCGAGAGCGCGGAGTTCACTGCCTCCGAACTCTTATTGGTGAGGCGCTCGAGGTTCATACGCAATTCCCAAGGGGTGAAGAGAGTGGGTCTTTACCTGGTACAACCAGTCGCAGAGTTGAGTCCTTCCCACTCAACTCTGCGAATTGTGGCCAGCTCAGCGCTGGCGTCGCCACACAACGAGAGAGTTTCGATCGACGGGCACCAGATCGCGGCGGTGCGCCCGATGGGCCTGCTCGACCCGCTCGTCGGCTTCGCTCCGCGAGCGCTCAAGCTCCGCCTCGAGCTCATGCACGCGGGCCTGCAAAGCCACCACCTGGCTACCGAGGCCGAGGATGCGCCGGATCCCCTCGAGGTTGACGCCCTCCTCCTGGGAGAGCCGCTGCACCTCACGAAGCAGCGAGACGTCACGCGGCGAGTAGCGCCGGCCGCGGCCGGCCGTACGGCCGGGCTGGACAATGCCCAGCCGGTCGTACGTACGCAGCGTCTGCGGATGCATCCCGGCGAGCTCGGCCGCCACCGAGATGACGTAGACCGGCGCGTCGTCGGGATGACCCGAGTGCGAGTGAGGCCCCCGTTGATCCAGGTGGCCTCGTAATCCCCGCTCCATCGTGATCAGTCTCCGAGCATCGAATTGAGATGCGCGCGGGGGTCGTCACGATGCTCGTTCGCGTACTCCTCGAGCGCTTTACGCGCCGCTGGCGAGAGCTGCGACGGAACCGTGACGTCAATGGTGACCAGCAGATCGCCATGACCGCCCCCGGACGTCGGAGCTCCGCGGCCGCGAACCCGCAGCCGCTTGCCGCTCGAGGTGCCCGGTGGAACCCTGACCGTGACCGCCGACCCATCCGGGGTCGGCACCCGCACATCAGCGCCGAGCGCCGCCTCGGGGTAGGTGACCGGCACGACGATCGTGACGGTGCCTGCGGCGCCGTCCTCCCGTCCGAAGACAGGGTGTGAACTGACGTGCACGACGACCTCCAGATCACCAGCCGGACCACCGCGCTCGCCCGGACCGCCGCGGCCACGCACCCGAAGGCGCTGACCGTCGGCGACGCCGGCCGGAACCCGGATGCGCTGCACCCGCTCCTGCCGGCCGGTGCCGTGGCAGACGGGGCAGGGGTCGTCGATGATCGAACCCTTACCCCGGCAGTCCGGGCACGGCTCGGAGAGCGCGAACCCGCCCTGGCTCCGGCTGACAACCCCGAGCCCCTGGCAGGTCGGGCAGGTCCGCGGGACCGTCCCGGGCCGGGTGCCGAGCCCCGCGCAATTGGTACAGGCGGCAGCACCGGGAAGGCGAACCGTCGCTTCGATACCGCGCAGCGCGTCGTCGAAGCTGATATTCAGCTCGGCGACCAGGTCATCCCCGCGTCTTGGACCGCGCCCTGGAGAGCGGCTGAAGAGATCGCCAAACAGCCCACCGACGCCACCCGAACCTGCGCCGGCCCGCTGATTGAGCAGGTCGTCAAGGTTGAACGGCACTCCGCCGCTCGCACCCTGATTCGACCGTCCTCCGTAAGCACCCGGAGTGCGTCCGCCACCGTCGGCGTAAAGCGAACGCATCTCGTCGTACTCCTTGCGACGAGCGTCGTCGCTGAGCACGTCGTAGGCCTCGGAAACGTCCTTGAAACGCGCTTCGGCCTTCTTGTCGTCCGGGTTCTTGTCCGGATGCAACTCGCGGGCCAGCTTGCGGTACGCCTTCTTGATGGCGGCCGCATCCGCGTCCTTGGCGACACCTAGTGCCTTGTAGTAATCCTTTTCAACATCACGTGGCCCCATCGGCGCTCTCCTCCGGCGCCGGCGGCTCGGCTACGACAACCTGCGCGGGACGCAGCACGCGTCCGGCGAAGCGGTAACCAGACCGGTAGATCTCGATGCAGGTAGGACCATCGAGTCCAGGCAGGAACGTGTGCACCAGCGCCTCGTGCACTTGCGGATCGAAGGGCTCATTGACCTCGCCGTACCGCTCCAGACCCACCTGGGCCAATGCAGCCTCGAGCTCTTCGGCGACCGTACGGAACGGGCCGTCGAGATCTCCGTGCTCGCGCGCCCGGTTGATGTTGTCCAGGGTGGCCAGCAGCGCACCGAGCACCTTGGCGGTCGCCTGGTCGGCTCCCGCCTGCCGGTCACGATCGACCCGGCGCCGGTAGTTGTCGTATTCGGCCTTCAACCGCTGCAGATCAGCGGTGCGCTCCGCAAGCTCGATACTCAAAGCGGTCACCTCCGCTGACTCGGGACTCTCGCTGGATGGTTGGGCGGGATCGCCGGAAGGCTGATCCGGGCCGGTCGGCGGCTGGCCAGGAGCTCCAGCCGCCGGTCCGAACGGACTGACCCGCCGTTTGTCTCGCACGACGACAGGCTCCGGCTCCTCCGCCGCCGATGGGCCGAATCGCCCACCGGCGCCGAAGGCCGGATTTCCTTGATCCTGGGTCACTTCTCGTCGTCAACAATCTCGGCATCGACGACGTCCTCGGCCGACGCACCAGCGTCGCCGGTGCCTCCAGCACTGCCGGACCCGGCCGCGGACTGCTCGGCGTAGAGCGCTGAGCCCATGGCGCTGGAAGCCTTGGCCAGCTCGTCGACCGCCTTGCGGATGGCCTCGATGTCAGTGCCGCCGACGACTGCCCGCAGGGCGCCGAGCTTCTCCTCGACGTCGCCGCGAGTCTCCGGGGAGACCTTGTCGCCGTTCTCGGCCAGGAAGCGCTCCGTCTGGTAGACGAGGCCCTCACCCTGGTTTTTGACCTCGACCTCTTCGCGCCGCTTCTTGTCGTCCTCGGCGTACTGCTCGGCTTCCTTCATCATCCGGTCGACCTCGTCACGAGGGAGCGCGGAGCCGCCGCTGATGGTCATCGACTGGGTCTTGCCGGTGCCCAGGTCCTTGGCCCCGACGTGAACGATGCCGTTAGCGTCGATGTCGAAGGTGACCTCGATCTGCGGCACACCCCGGGGAGCCGGGGCCAGGTCGCTGAGCTCGAACATGCCGAGCTTCTTGTTGCCGGACGCCATCTCGCGCTCGCCCTGGAAGACCTGGATCTGCACGGAAGGCTGATTGTCATCGGCCGTTGTGAAGATCTCCGACCGCTTGGTCGGGATCGTGGTGTTGCGCTCGATGAGGCGGGTCATGATGCCGCCCTTGGTCTCGATGCCCAGCGAAAGAGGGGTGACATCGAGCAGCAGGACGTCCTTGACCTCACCCTTGAGCACGCCGGCCTGCAGGCTCGCGCCGACAGCGACGACCTCATCGGGGTTGACGCCCTTGTTGGGCTCCTTGCCCCCGGTCAACTCGCGTACGAGATCGACCACTGCGGGCATCCGGGTAGAACCACCGACCAGCACGACGTGGTCGATCGCGCTGACCTCCACACCGGCGTCTTTGATGGCCTGGTTGAACGGGTTCTTGCAGCGGTCGAGCAGGTCCTGCGTCAGCCGCTGGAACTCGGCCCGGGTCAGGGTCATGTCCAGGTGCAGCGGGCCCTCGGCGCTCGCCGTGATGTACGGCAGGTTGATCCCGGTCTGGCTGGACTGGGAGAGCTCGATCTTGGCCTTCTCAGCAGCCTCGCGCAGCCGCTGCATGGCCATCTTGTCCTTGGACAGATCGACGCCGTTCTGACCGTTGAAGGTCTTGACCAGGTGCTCCACGATGCGCTGGTCCCAGTCGTCACCACCGAGCTTGTTGTCACCGCTGGTCGACTTGACCTCGATGACGCCATCGCCGATCTCCAGCAGCGACACGTCGAACGTGCCACCACCAAGGTCGAACACGAGGATGGTCTGCTCCTTGTCGCCCTTGTCGAGGCCGTATGCCAGCGCGGCCGCGGTGGGCTCGTTGATGATGCGCAGCACGTTGAGGCCCGCGATCTCGCCCGCCTCCTTGGTGGACTGGCGCTCGGCGTCACTGAAGTACGCCGGAACCGTGATCACCGCGTCAGCAACCGGCTCACCGAGGTAACTCTCAGCGTCTCGCTTGAGCTTCTGCAGGATGAACGCAGAGATCTGCTGGGAGTTGAACTCCTTGCCATCAATCTGCTCCGACCAGTCAGTGCCCATGTGGCGCTTGACCGAGCGGATGGTGCGGTCGACGTTGGTGACGGCCTGGCGCTTGGCTACCTCTCCGACCAGGACTTCGCCGTTCTTCGCGAACGCGACGACGCTGGGAGTGGTGCGACTGCCCTCGGCATTTGCGATGACCGTGGGCTCGCCGCCCTCCAGGACCGCGACCACCGAGTTGGTAGTGCCTAGGTCGATACCGACTGCACGAGCCATGGGTTGTGCCTCTCTTACTTGTCTGATGGAACTGCATTTTTTGGTCGAGCTGTCTCTGGGTCGAGCTGCTTGTGTTAAGTCTGCGCCCAGCCACTAGTGCTGTCAACAGCATTGACTCTGTCAGACTCAACTTTGGTGAGTCCCACATCATTCCTACGGATAGCCGACGAGCAGAACTTTTTTCGTGGGGGTTGCCAGCGTGAGCTTTCGCTCGCACTGCGCGTCTGCGGTTACCCGGGTGTCACAGTCGCCGTACGCTCACGGCGACTGTGCGTTCATGGGAGGTTCTGTGGCTGTACGCCTGATCATCGGGCTGGTTCTGACGGTCGGCGCGCTGGCGATCGCCGGACGCCGGGGGCTCTTCCTCTACCGAATGATTCGGAGCGGAACTCCCGCTCCCGGGCGCTTTGACGGCATCGGCAGGCGCGCGGGCAGCCAGCTCACTGAAGTCTTCGGCCAGCGCAAACTGCTGAAGTGGACCGTGCCGGGCCTCGCGCACTTCTTCACGTTCTGGGGCTTCATCATCCTGGCGTTCACGGTCGTCGAGGCTTGGGGCGCCCTGTTCGACCGCGACTTCTACGTCCCCCTGATCGGCAAGATGACCTGGCTGGGCTTCCTGGAAGACCTTTTCGGAACGCTGGTCATCCTGTCGCTGGCCTACTTCGCCTTCAACCGAGCGGAAAACAGCCCCGAGCGGCTCGATCGTAAGAGCCGCTTCTACGGCTCGCACACCGGCCCCGCCTGGGGCGTGCTCGCGATGATCTTCCTCGTCGTCTTCACCCTGTTCGTCTACCGAGGCGCCCAGATCAACACCGGTCACTTCCCCTACGGCCCCGACCATCACGGCAGCTGGTGGGAATTCGCTTCCATGGGATTCGCCAAGGCGTTGCACCCGCTGGGCCACACGGCTAACGGCGCCATCGAGACGACCTTCATCCTCGCCAACATCTTGGTGATCACGAGCTTCCTGGTGCTGGTCGCTTACTCCAAACACCTGCACATCTTCGTTGCCCCGATCAACGTGCTCACCAAGCGGGAGCCGAAGGCGCTCGGCCCGCTGGCCACCACTCCCGACCTCGAGAGCCTGATGGAGGAGGAGGAGCCGATCATCGGGGTCGGCAAGGTGGAGCACTTCTCCTGGAAGAACATGCTCGACTTCGCCACCTGCACCGAATGCGGGCGATGCCAGAGCCAGTGCCCGGCCTGGAACACCGACAAGCCGCTCTCGCCCAAGCTGCTGATCATGGATCTGCGCGACCACCTGTTCGCGAAGGCGCCATACCTGCTCGCCAAGGACGGCGGGACCGAGCACGACGTCGCCGGGGCCGAGCTGGAGTCGAAAAAGAGCGCCTCGCATCACGTGCCGGAGTCGGGTTTCGGTCGCGTGCCCGAGGTCGGCAAGGCTCAGGACGACCGTCCGCTGGTGGGCGACCTGGCCTCCGGCGGCGTCATCGACCCTGACGTGCTGTGGTCCTGCACCACGTGCGGTGCGTGCGTCGAGCAGTGCCCGGTCGACATCGAGCACGTCGACCACATCCTGGAGATGCGGCGCTACCAGGTGCTGATCGAGTCCGAATTTCCCAGCGAGGCGGGCGTCATGCTCCGCAACCTGGAGAACAACGGCAACCCCTGGGGCGTCAACCCCAAGAGCCGTAACGAATGGACCACCACCCTGCCGTTCGAGGTGCTGGTGCTTGACGCGGGCGACCCGGTGCCGGAAGACGTCGAATACCTCTTCTGGGTCGGCTGCGCCGGGGCCATCGAAGACCGCAGCAAGAAGGTCACCCGCGCCTTCGTCGAACTTCTGCACACCGCCGGAGTCAGCTTCGCTGTCCTGGGTTCTGGTGAGCAGTGCACCGGCGACCCGGCCAGGCGACTCGGCAACGAATACCTCTTCCAGGAGCTGGCCAAGGCCAACATCGAGGTGCTGGACGCCGCGGTGAAGAGCGAGGGCAAGCCGAGCAAGAAGATCGTTGCCACTTGCCCGCACTGCTTCAACGCACTGGGGCGCGAGTACGCATCATTAGGCGGCGATTACACCGTGTTGCACCACACGCAATTGCTTGGCGAGCTCGTGGCCGAGGGACGTCTCACTCCGGTGACGCCGGTCGAAGGCCTCGTGACCTACCACGATCCGTGCTACCTCGGACGCCACAACGAGGTTTACGCGGCTCCGCGCGAAGTCCTGGCGTCCGTCCCAGGCCTGGCGAGCAAAGAGATGCACCGCTGCCGCGAGAGGGGCTTCTGCTGCGGCGCCGGCGGGGCGCGGATGTGGATGGAAGAGCGCATCGGCAAGCAGATCAACGTCGAGCGGGTGGATGAGGCCCTCGGCCTCGACCCGGACATGGTGGGTACGGCCTGCCCGTTCTGCATGGTGATGCTCTCTGACGCCGTCACGGCAAAGAAGCAGTCCGGCGAGGCCCGCGAAGGCGTCGAGGTGCTCGACGTCGCCCAGCTGCTACTACGGTCGGTCAACGAGGCACCGCCGCTGGCGGGGGTCGCGGGCGAGGCGACCACGAGCGACGGAGACTGATCGCTGCCCGGGCGTCCGCAATCACGAGAGCAGCCTCAGCCGGAAGCAGCGAGCAAACCGGAGACGGCTGACGCGCAGGCGTCGCAAGCTGCCCTACGTCAGGCCCAGCGCCAGGAGCGGCGCGAGCGAGCCGAGCGGCGTTATCGGGCTCTGGAGCAAGCCCGTCGGGAGCGGCGGGGAAACGTCCGGCGGGCGCTGCGGGTGGGAGCACTTCATCCCACACCCGCGAACCGTAAGACGCTGCTGATCTTGCTGAGCTGCATCGCCGTGCTCGCCGTGGCGCTGACGCTGCACCATTCATCGCGCAGCGGTCCCACGTTGACCACGAGCTGCACCACTCCCGCGATCGTGCTCAGTTCGACGGCAACGAACGGTGGCAACGGGATCTCGTACTCGATCACGGGCCCACAGACCGGCACCTACGTGGTCGCCGTCGACGCCGCCACGGTGAGCGTGAAAGGCGACGGCGTCATCGCGACACCGAAGGGGGCGTTCGGCGCTTCAATCCGGCAGGGGCTGAAGAGCTGCGCTGGCCGACGCTCCGCCGTGGCGCGCAGAATCGCGCGCGTCGCCGAGATCACCGGCCTGCCGGAGGACATCGTGCGCCACTATGGCGGCGACCTCGACGAGTGGGATTTTCTGCGCGAACGCGGGCGGCTTCTCAACCGCAAACTCGCCTTCTACGACGCCACGATGTCGGCCGGCGACACCGCGCCGGACTGGCCCGACGCCGAGGATCCCGTGCTCCCGGGCTTCGTGCCGGCCTTCACCGGCGCGATCACGGCGCTGTATCGCGAAAAGCTCGGCTGGAAGGTCGACGACCTCTATGAGACGCTGAATAGCGCGGTCGAGCGCAACTGGCGCTGGGACCGCTCGCCGCGTGCGCCGAGCGTGCTCGGCGACCTGAGCCAGATGCTGGCGCTCGACCCGGAATTCCGCGTCGTCGTCACGCATGGCTTGACCGACGTGCAAGCGCCGTATTTCGGCTCCGTGCTGGAACTGGCGCGCCTGCCGGCGTTCACGAGGCCGGAGCGGCTGCGCATCGCCGTCTATCCCGGCGGCCATATGTTCTACATGCGCGACGCCTCGCGCCAAGCGTTGCGCGACGAGGCGCGGCGCCTGATCGAGGGCCCCTAGTGAACGGAGCCTGTGCTCTCGTCTAGCGCCGCCGTACGGTCCTTGGCGGCGACGACGCCGGCCGCTGCGGCCCTGCCGAGATAGTCACGGGCGCGCTGCGGATCGCCCGGCGCGCCGACCACGCCGAGCTTGGTCAGCACGGCGGGATCGTAGGTGTCGGCAAGCGCGACCCAGGCGCGGGCGTCGCCGGCCTCGGCGGCGCGCGCCAGAAACAGGCGCGCGGTCGAGAGATCGCCCTTGGCCAGCGCGATCAGACCCGGCACGCTCCAGCGTGCGGCGTCGGCGCTGGCGGCAGGCGGCTGCATCGCCGCAGGCGTTTCGGCGGCGGCGGGGGCAAGGGGCGTCGGGTCGGCGTGGGCGACCGTCGTCGCGGCAGCGGCGGGCGTGACGGCGACGGCGGGTGTGGCGGCGACGGCGGGCGTCGGGCTGGCGGCGGGTTCCGTCGCCGGAACTACGGCGGCGACGACACTCGTCGCCGGGGCCGGCTTGACGGGCGCCGGCGCGACGACGACGGCGGATTGGATCTTCGGCGCCTGCGACTCCTGGGCGTCGACGAATTGCGGTCCGCTGACCGCCTGCCGCGGCTTCACCGCATTGGGAGTGACCTGTCCTACGAAAGCAGCCCAAGGACGCCCGCAACGACTCCGGCGAACAAGCCGGATGCGGCCTTTATGACGATGCTCACAGCCCGATCCTCCTCATGGCTGCGCGCCCCCCGTACGCAGAAGACTCTTGTACAACTTATCCGCTGTCTCAGGCGTCGTCGTCGTCGACGACGACGCTGCGTCGCGGAACGAGTCCAACGCCGGATCGGCGCCGGCGCGGTGTTTTTCTATCCATCCTCGCGCCGGAGCCAGTCTCGGCCAATCCGTGTCCGCGGTCAAATTGACCTCGCGCCACTTCGGATCGCCGTTCGCCGCCAGAAGCGGTTTGTAGCGCTCGAACAGGGCGGCGACGAACGGCGCGTCCTGAGCGGCGCGCGGCGAATTGTCGGCGGCGTCGATGGCGATAAGGCCGAACGGCACGCTGACGCTTTCGACGCCGTTCGGCGGCGTCAGCCCCGGCAGGTCCTGCGGCGTCAGCCGCGCCGGCGCATAGCGGCCGACGAGTTCGCTGTTCCATTTTAGCGGCACCGCGTGCGGCCTGCCGGTTTTGGCCGCCTCGTTGACGGCCCGCGATTCATCGGCGCCGAGCATGACCAGCGCGTCGATCTTGCCCGCCGCCAACGCCGCGAGCGAGCCGGAGACGTTGGCGTGCACGACCTTCGGCGCAATGCCGAACTTGGCGAACAGCGCCTGTCCGCTGGCGTCGACCACCCCGTCGGCCTGGCCGAAAAAAACCGGGCGGCCGTCGAGCGCCTTGACGCTGTCGATCCCGGCGCCGGCGATGACGACGATCGGTTCGTTGGCGAGCCGAGCAACCGACGGCGCCTTGCCGCGAAGCTCCGCCGCCTTTGGGTCTGCCGCGGCACGTCGATCGCGGTGACGATGAAGTCGCCGCCGTCCTTTTCGACGAAGCCGGCGACCGCCGCCGGCGAGGACTTGCCGGCCCAGGCGCGCGCCTGCAGGCCGAGGCCTTGGCGGCGTTGACGAGCTCGGTCGCCATGCGCAGCGAGGTGGAATCGTCGGTGTCGACGAGCACGATGAACTCGTGCGTCAAGGCATAGGTCAATTTGTTGGGCTTCGCGTCGTCCTCGCCGTCGTCGTCGGCTTCGTCCGGTTCGCCTTGCGCGCATGCGCGACCGCGCCGGCGTGCCCGCGCCACGCTCCGTGATAGAGAACCT
>CAWITL010000012.1:0-80423 GCA_963839015.1 uncultured Actinomycetota bacterium
TCTTTGACGAGAGCCTGGGCGAGCACGGTGGCGGTGGTGGTGCCGTCGCCGGCGACGTCATCGGTCTTCTTGGCGACCTCTTTGACGAGCTCGGCGCCGATCTTCTCGAAGGGGTCTTCGAGCTCGATCTCCTTGGCGATGGACACACCGTCGTTGGTGATCGTGGGGGCGCCCCACTTCTTGTCCAGTACGACGTTGCGACCCTTGGGGCCGAGCGTCACCTTGACGGCGTCGGCCAGTTGGTTCATCCCGCGCTCGAGGCCGCGACGGGCCTCTTCATCGAACGCGATGATTTTCGGCATGTGGTTGTCCCTCCAGCAGTTGGACGGGTCCAGTGGTCAAGTCCCGTTTAGGCCGCCTGTGAACGCCCGCGACGGACGACCGAACACACCCCTGGGGAATGGCCCCTGCAATGCGATCGGCCTCGCTCGGACGGCCTGGCACTCGACAGACCCGAGTGCTAAGTCATTTTTAGCACTCGGCCTTGTCGAGTGCAAGACAAGGAGTTACGCCAGGAATGGACAGCGGGGCAGGCTGAATCCCATCCGTAACCGGTCTACGGTCCTTGCGACACGCCAATGAAAGGGCATGATCATGCTGCTCGCGGCCAACGACATCTTCAGCCCGACGATCCCGGTGTGGACCAGCACGGCCATCGTCGTCGGCGCCGCCGTCGTCGGCTTCCTGATCGCGTTCGCAGTAGTCCGCTTTGCCAAGGTCACCGCTGCGATCATGGGCGCGGCCGCCGGCGTGGTGGCCGCCTCCGGGTTGCTTCCCTGGCTCACCGGCACCTCAGCCGGTCACGACATCAACATCGACGCGTGGAAGAAGATCTCGGTGCTCGGCAGCTCATATACGGACTCGGTCAAGCTCTGGACCGGGGTCGGGCCCTCCACCTTGCAGTGGGGCCTCCCGGTGGCCGTTGCCGGCGGATTGATGCTGGTCCTGGGCGTGCTTCCAGGCCGATTCGGCCTGCTGGCGATCATCCCCGCCTTACTGGTCCCGTACTCGCTGCTTTATGTGACCACGTTCAAGAACGGCGACAGGCTTGACGTCAAGAACGTCGGTGTCGGCGCCTGGGCCGCTCTTGCGGGTTCGGCCGTGGTGATCATCGCGGTCGTCATACGGGCCGTACGGGCCCCGGCTCGTCGGGCGGTTAACGCCAGGTCGACCCAGGCCCCCTACGGGCAGCCGCCTTACGCCCAGCAGCCTCCCGGGTACGGCCAGCCTCAGTACGGCCAGCCTCAGTACGGGCAGCCCGCTTTTGACCAGCCTCCCGGGTACGGGCAGCCCGGCTATGGCCAGCAGCCTGGTTACGGCGACCCCGGCTATGGCGGGCAACACCCGGCGTACGGCCAGCCAGCGGGCTACGGGGGACAACCCGCGTACGGCCAGCCGCAGGGTTACGGGCACGGTGGCTACGACGAGCCGGCGACCGATCCGCATGATGACCATGACATTCCTAACGACGGCGCGACTCAGATCCTCCCGTCACCTTTCGGCCAGCCGCCTCAGCAGCCTCCTCCGCCCTACGGACAGCCTCCCGAGCGCTGAAGGTTTCGCTGGCGGAGCGGTGACGGCTCAGGCCGCCCGGCTTACTCGAGCAGGCCGGGTGAGACCTCGTTCAGCGCCGCTTCAAACGCTTCGTAGGTCGGGTCGATCGTGACGGTCGGCCCGCTGGTGGGGGCCATGGCGTCGATGGTCTTCAATCCATCGCCGGTATTGAACAGGACGGTCTCGGCGCCGGGATCCAGGCGGCCCTCGCGAAGCAGCCGTTGCAGGGTCGCCACGGTGACCCCACCTGCGGTCTCGGCGAAGATGCCCTCGGTCTGGGCCAGCAGCCGAATGCCTTCGACGACTTCGTCGTCCGGAACGTCGAGGATTGCCCCGCCGGTGCGGCGGGCCACGTCGAGGGCGTAAGGACCGTCAGCTGGGTTGCCGATCGCCAGTGACTTGGCGATGGTGTTGGGCCGGACCGGGGTGATGGTGTCGCGACCGGCGGCGAAGGCAGCGGCGACCGGGTTACACCCCACCGCCTGCGCACCGAAGACCTTGTAGGGCGTGCCTTCGATCAGTCCGAGCCGGCTGAATTCGCCGAACGCCTTGTCGACCTTCGTCAGCAGCGAGCCGGAGGCGATGGGCACCACGATCTGCTCGGGCAGCCGCCATCCGAGCTGCTCAGCCACCTCGTAGCCGAGCGTTTTGGAACCCTCGGCGTAGAACGGGCGCACATTGACGTTGACGAACGCCCACTCCTGCTCGCCGGCGATCTCGCTGCACAGCCGGTTGACGTCGTCGTAGGAACCCTTGACCGCGACGAGGGTCGGTCCGTAGACGGCGGTCGAGACCGTCTTGCCGGCCTCCAGGTCGTCCGGGATCAGCACGACGGCCCGCAGGCCGGCCGACGCCGCGTGAGCAGCCACGGACTGGGCCAGATTGCCCGTGGATGCGCAGGCCACCGTGGTGAAGCCGAGTTCCCGGGCGGCGGACAGCGCGACGCTGACGACCCGGTCCTTGAACGAGTGAGTGGGGTTGGCGCTGTCGTCCTTGACCCAGAGGGTCTTCATTCCCAGCGCCTTGGCAAGCCGATCGGCCTTGCGCAGCGGGGTCCAACCCGCGCCGAGGCTCACCCGGGTGGATTCGTCATGGCCGGCGGGGAGCAGCCCGACGTATCGCCAGATGCTCTGCGGGCCCGCCTGGATCGACTCGCGGGTGACCCGTTGGAGCCGGTCCTCGTCGTAACCGATCTCCAGCGGCGCGAAGCAGGCCATACAGACGTGGACCGCGGCAAGGTCATAGGTCGCCGCACAGTTACGGCATTTGAGGTGGGTCGCCGGATTGGCCGCGGCGAGCACCGGGGAATCGAGCAGGGACGTCATTGGGGAAAATCCTCCTCATCGTTCCCGCCTGGATGGCGGGCCGGCATTGGCACCTGCCTTCGACGCACAGCTATGACAGCTGGTCGATCGGTGGTTGCCGGGGCTTCAGCGGGCCGGTCCCTCTGCCCCTCGAGATGAGCAACATGAAGTTGTCGTTACGACCAGCCATGCTAGCTGACCGTGACCCCTCTTTCCCCTGAGTTTTCCGAAGTCAAGGTCATCTACACCGACCTCGACGGCACCATGGTTGGCCCGGGAGGCAGTTTCTTTCATTCCGAGGACCGCTCCATCACGCTCGAACCGTCTCACGCGCTCGCTCAATTGCTGGCGGCGCAGATTTCCCTGGTGCTGGTCAGCGGGCGTAGTCAGCCCCAGCTGCTGGAAGCCGCCGGGATTTTCGGGGCTGATGGATATATCGCGGAGCTCGGGGCGGTCATCGGCTGGGACCGCGGTCGCGGGCGCCAGCTGCTGCGGGGCGCGATGCCCAGCGAGCTGGACGCCATCCCGACGTCGCTGATCGAGAGTTTGCTCACGCGCTACGCCGGCCGGCTGGAATTTCACGCGCCATGGCACGTCGGCCACGAGCTGGACGTCATGGTGCGGGGGGAGGCCGACGTCGAGGGCGTGAACGCCTGGCTCGCCGAGCAAGGCGCCGGATGGCTGCGGCTGCACGACAACGGGTTGCTGCCGCCGAGGGT
Source organism: uncultured Actinomycetota bacterium (assembly GCA_963839015.1). Taxonomy (GTDB): domain Bacteria; phylum Actinomycetota; class Actinomycetes; order Frankiales; family Frankiaceae; genus DATAZK01. Next base: position 3,578 of record CAWITL010000012.1, read on the forward strand.
GACACCCGGCCTGACGATCAATGAGCTGCACGTCTACCACCTCGTGCCGGACGGAATCGACAAGGGGCTGGCGGTCGGCTTCGACCTGCAGCGGCGCGGATTACATGCAGCGCAGGCGATCGCCATCGGCGATAGCGCCAGCGACCTGCGGATGGCGCCACACGTCGGTCGGTTTCATCTGGTGGCCAATGGGGCCCGCGCGCGTCCGGTACGTGAACTGGCGGAGGCGACCGGCAACGTCGTGATTGAGGAAGGTGCGTTGGGAGCTGGCTGGGCGTCGGCGGTGCGGTCGGCGCTTCAGCCGGTCAGCTGACGGATCGTGCGGGTCAGCTCGCGCTGCTGGCGATTGGAAGCCGTTGCGTCCAGGTAGACGTGCTGGACAGCCGGGAAGGCGGCCTTCAACTCGTTGTCGATCTCCGTACTGACCTCTTCGATACGGCCAGATTCCAGATGGTCGGCAAAGTCAACCTTCATGGCCACCAGCACGTCCTCGGGCGAGAGCTGCATCGTGAGCATCTCCAGCACCGCTTCGACCTCGGGGTGGGCGGCGACGGTGTGCTGGATGTCCAGCCGCAGCTCAGGATCTGCGGCCTCGCCGATGAGCAGGTCCTTGGTGTCACGTCCCAGCGCGTAGGCGACCCAGGCCAGCACGACCCCGATGGTGATCGAGGCGAGACCGTCGTAGACGGCTGATCCGGTCAGCTGGTGCAGGGCGATGCCGGTCGCGGCGAGCGCGATGCCGACGACGGCAGCGCTGTCCTCGCTGGCCACCGCCTTCACCGTCGGGTCATTGCTGCGGCGCAGATGATCGACGAAGCCGCGCCCGAGGTCGCGGGCCTCACCGTGGACTTGCCGGAGGGCCCGGATCAGCGACGAACCCTCCAGGACCAGCGCGGCGCCCAGCACGGCGTAGGTCAGGTAGAACTCGGTGGCAGACGGCTCCTTTTCGTGGCTCAGGAGTGAATGCACGCCCTGGAAGATCGAAAAGCCGGCTCCGGTGACGAAGATTCCGACTGCCGCCAGGAGCGTCCAGAAGAAGCGTTCCTTGCCGTAGCCGAACGGATGGACTGAGTCCGGCGGCCGCTTCGCTTTGCGGATCGAGGTCAGCAGGAAGACCTGATTGAGGGTGTCGGCCCAGGAGTGGGCCGCCTCGGCGAGCATGGCGCTGGACAGCGTGAGCACGCCGGCCGCCGTCTTGGCCACCGCGATCACCAGATTGGTGCTGAACGCGAGCAACACAGTGCCGCGACTCTCGGAAGCCATGGCGGCTGCTTACCCGGCACTACCCTGCGTACTCATGGGCCCAGCGAGCGTGACGGATGACTCGGTCGTGGTCGCGTCGAACCGGGGCCCGCTGTCCTACGTGGCCGACGAACGCGGACATCTCACGGCCCGCCGCGGCGGCGGCGGGATGATCAGCGCGTTGGAGGGTCACGACCAACCGATCACCTGGGTGTGCGCGGCACTGACCGACGCCGACCGGGCCGCCGCACATGGATCTCCCGGCGGGCGGCTGCGGGTGCCGGCGCTCGGTGGCGGTGAGCAGTGCATACGCATGCTTGAGCTGGATCGCACCACCTTCGACCGGGCCTACAACGAGGTGGCCAACCGGACCTTGTGGTTCATCGCCCACCTGCTCTTCGACGCTGCGAGCGCACCAGCCTTCGGACACACCTGGGATGCGGACTGGGCAGCCTATGAGGAGTACTGCGCCAGCTTTGCCGCCGCGTTGGCTGAGGAGGCGGGCTTCGGTGCGCGGGTCTTGATTCAGGACTACCACCTGATGCTGGCACCCTTGATGCTCCGAAAGCTGCGGCCTGACCTTCGGATATCGCACTTCACGCATACGCCGTGGGCGGGCCCCGACTACTTCCGGATACTGCCCGACGGCGTCGCTCGCGCAGTGCTGGCAGGGATGCTCGGCGCCGACCGGCTGGGCTTCCATTCCCAGCGTTGGGCGGAGGCGTTTCTGGAGTGCTGTGACGCCGTGCTCGGAGCAGCGGTCACCGGGTCCCAGGTGGCCTTCGAGGGTCGCGTGACGACGGTCGGCGTGCATCCCCTCGGCGTCGACGGCGCACAGCTGCGGCGGCGCGCCGGGATGGATGACGTGACCGGCCGGATGGAGCTGCTGGCCGAGCAAACCAGCGGTCGGCGACTGCTGCTTCGCATCGATCGCACCGAGCCGTCCAAGAACATCGTGCGGGGCCTGGAGGCCTATCGCGAACTGCTGCGCGAACATCCGGAGCTCCGCGGCGAGGTGACCCACTTGGCTTTCGCCTACCCGAGCCGCCATGACCTTCCCGAATACCGCGAATACACCGCCCGGGTACAACGGGCCGCCCACGACATCACGGAGGAATTCGGCCGGCCGGGCTGGGAGCCGGTTCGCCTGGAGGTCAGCGATGACTTCCCCCGGTCGCTGGCGGCATACGCACTGGCCGATGTCCTGGTGGTCAACCCGCTGCGGGACGGGATGAACCTGGTCGCCAAAGAAGGACCCGTGCTCTCCGGACGGCACCTTTCGCTGGTGCTCTCGCGTGAGGCGGGTGCGGTGGCGGAGCTCGGAGGCGACGCTTTCGTCGTCAATCCCTACGACGTCACGCAGACCCGGGAAGCCATCTGGGACGCGCTCGCGCTACCGGCATCCGAACGCCGCCTCCGCTGCGCCGGGTTGGCCGCCGCGGCGGTCGCCAATCCGCCCGCGCAATGGCTCGGCGAGCAACTCGCTGAGCTCTAGCCGGACCGAGCCATGGCCGCCGCGAGTTGCCCCAGGAAGGCCACCACACCGTCGGGACCATCGAGGATGAGGTCCGCCACCTCTCGTAGCCCGGTGACCTCAGCCGAATCGCTGACTACGCCGAGCGCTGGGATGCCCTGCGCACGTAGGTCGTGAAGGGCCGCGAACGCCGGTAGATCGCCAACGTCATCGCCGACGTAGAGCACCGCTCGGGCGTGCCGCTCAGCGACGAAACCCCTGAGGGCACGGCCCTTTTCGAAGCCCGGGGGACGGAGCTCGAGTGCATGCCGGGCGGGATGCGGCTCGAGTCCCGCCTTTTGCGCGATCGCGCGCAAACGGGGGCCGAGGGCGGTCAGGACGCCCTCGGGGTCAGCGGTGAGGCGGGTGTGAACGACGAGCGCCTGACCCTTGTCCTCCACCGAGACACCGCTCGGGGTCGAGGACTCGGCGACCAGTTCGGCGAGCTCACGGCGAGCCTCTTCGACGCCTGGCAGCGGCGAGGGCGAGGTCAAGGCGTCGGTTGCGCCATCCCAGCGTTGCAGCCCGTATTGACCAAGTACCGTCAACGCTGATCCCACCGCGTCCTGGCGCAGGCCGCTGAGCTCGAGCAGCTGACCGGCGGGTCGACCGCTGATCAGCACGATCGAGCCAACCTGTTCGGCAAGCCGCCTGACCGCTTCCAGCGCGCCCGTCGCCGGAGTTGCGTCCTCTGGTCGTTGGGCGATCCGGGAAAGGGTCCCGTCGTAATCGAGGGCCGCTACCGCTTGGCCCGGGTCGGCAAGCAGCGCAGCGAGGCCGGCTCGGCCCTCGAAAGTCGAGGGCTGCGGCAGATCGCTGCTCACGGTTGCTTGGAGTCGGCGAGCACGAGGACCAGTTTGCCCGCGGGCTGCAGCCATTGGGGTGCCGGCGCCACGGCGGGTGCGTCGCTGAGGGCAGCGAGTGTCTGGGCTTGCCCGCGTCCACCGGGCGGATAGAAGACGGTTCGCATGGCAGGGCGTTGCGTGCCGGCGGTCGGGCTCAGGTTGCCGATCGCCGCCACGCTGACCCCGCGTTCACGTAGCAGGGTCGCCGTGCGTCCGGCCAGACCGGTGATTCCTGATGCGTTCATGACAACGACGGGCTTGGTGACCGGCTGGACGGTTGCCGGTGCCGTGACATGTGTGGGCGCCGGTCGGGTGGGGTGGGCCGCCGGCCGGGTCGAGTCGGGGGCGCCGGCAAGGGGGACGACGGCCTGGTCGGCGGCGGCGCCGAGCTTGAGCGAAGGCGACTGCTGCGAGACGGGGGACGCAGCAGGCTGCCCCACGACCCGGAACAGACCCACGACGGCGACGGTCGTCGCTGCCAGCAGGCACAACGGCAGCAGCACACGAAGCAACCCAACGGCCGCTGCGCGCAGAGAGGATCCCGCAGGCAACCGCCTAGCCCGGCTGGCCAAGGCGCCGGGCTGAGCGGGCGCGTTCGCGCTGCAGCCGCAGCCGCTGCAGGCGTTTGACCAGCATGGGGTCGGCGCGAAGGGCCGCCGGTCGATCAATCAGGCCGTTGAGCAACTGGTAGTAACGGGTCGAGGAGAGCCCGAACCGGTCAGAGACCGCCTGCTCCTTGGCTCCGGCCAGCCGCCACCACTGGCGTTCGAAATCAAGGATCTCCGCCTCGCGGGGCGTGAGTTCGTCGTCCTGACCGGTGGCCGGGGGAGCGGCCGGCCGGGGGCCCACCTCGTGGTTCGGCGCGGGGTTGACCATGCGACACCTCCCTGGTGAGACCAGTAATTACATCCGTGTCGTTACTACCACGCCTAGGGAGGGCTCCTGGCTGGGCGCGCCGCGCTAGGGGTAGATCCCGCGCACCCGGGTGGCCTCCGCGACCCGTCCCACCCCGAGGATCTGGGCGGCGGTGCGCAGGCTGACGGCGCGCTCCTTCGCGGTCGTCGTCACCTCGTCATATGCCTTGTGCATCACGTTGGCGAGCTTGTCGTTGACCTCGCCTTCGTCCCAGAAGTAGGCCTGCAGGTCCTGCACCCACTCGAAGTAGGAGACGACGACGCCTCCCGCGTTAGCCAGGATGTCGGGAATGACGGTGATCCCGCGGTCGTCGAGGATGGCGTCGGCCTCCGGGGTCGTGGGTCCGTTCGCCCCCTCGACGACGAGTGCGGCACGCACCTGGTCGGCGTTGTCGCGGTTGATGACCCCGCTGAGCGCCGCCGGCAGCAACACGTCGACGTCCAGGGCGAGCAGTTCCTCGTTGCTCAAGACGTCGACACTGCTGCCGGGCTCGGCGATGGAAGCGGCTCCGTCGGCGCGCCGCTGGAGCAGGGCTTCAACGTCGAGGCCCTTCTCGTTGTAGATGGCTCCACCGACGTCGGAGACCGCCACGACGCGGCAGCCGGATTCAGCCAGCATCTGGGCGGCGGGAGCGCCGACTTTGCCGAAGCCTTGGATGGCGACAGTCGCCCCTTCCGGACGCTTGCCCAGCCCCTGCAGCGCCTTGAGGGTGATGAACTGGACGCCTCTTGAGGTCGACGCTGCGCGGCCCTGGCTGCCGCCGAGGCTGACCGGCTTGCCGGTGACGACCCCGGTCACGGTGTAACCCGTCTGCACCGAGACGGTGTCCATGAACCAGGCCATCGTTTGCTCATCGGTACCGATGTCCGGGGCCGGGATGTCGCGTTCCGGACCGATGATCGGCAAGATCTCGCTGGCGTAGCGACGGGTCATCCGCTCCAGCTCGCCCCGGGTCAGTGTGTGCGGATCGACGGTGACGCCGCCCTTGGCGCCTCCGTACGGCAGCCCCATCAACGCGCACTTCCAGGTCATCCACATCGCGAGCGCCTTCACCTCGTCCAGGTCGGCGTCGGGGTGGTAGCGCAGCCCGCCCTTCGCCGGGCCCCGGGTGAGGCTGTGTTGCACGCGGTATCCGGTGAGCACCTCCAGCCGCCCGTCATCGCGGATCAGCGGCACGCTCACCGTCAACGAACGTCGCGGTGTGGCCAGCAGCTTGTGCATCCCCTCGTCGAGCTCAAGGCGGCGGGAAGCCTCGGCCAGCTGTAAGAGCGCGGATTCCCAGGCGGTCTGACCCTCGTTAGCCACGACGCCGAACCTAATGGTTGCGCGGCGGCGCCACTGTCGGGTGGCGCTTGGACGCCTTGAACGAATGGCGCCGGCGGGCTGCGAGACTCCAGTGGTGCGGTTCGATCAGAGATTGGTGCTCAAGCCCTCGTGAGCGCGCCCACCGTTCCTGATCCGATTGACGGGTATGGCACCGGGCGCTCGTCACCGCTGGTGCCGGGCTACACCCTCGTTCATGCTGATCTGCACAACCACACCAAACTTTCCGATGGGCACGGCGATCCACGGAAGGCTTTCGCGTCGATGCGCGCCGCCGGCCTCGATGCGGCGGCCATCACCGACCACACGAACCTCCCGAGCCCCTGGGGTCACACGCTGGAGGAGAAGGGCTGGCGGCAGCTGGCCGAGCTGGCGGCCGCAGCCGATGACCCCGGCCGGTTCGTGGCGATCCGCGGCTTCGAGTGGTCACACCCGATGCTCGGGCACATCAACGTCTGGGGCAGCCCCTCGTGGATTGCGCCCGCCCGGCCGACGGCCAGCGACCTCGAGGGCTTCTACGACTGGTTGCAGACTCCCGAAGCGGGCGAAGCCCTGACATCCTTCAACCACCCGGGCTCGCGCGGAACAGTGCTGCGCTTCGGCGACTTCGTGCTGCGTGCCCCGCTGCGCCCACGGATGGTCGGCCTCGAGATGTTCAACAAGACCGACGACTACCTCCTCGCCGTCGAAGATGAGGGGATCTCACCGCTCGTGCAGTGCCTCGATGCAGGGTGGACCCCCGGTCTGATCGGCGTTACCGATGAACATGGCCGCGACTGGGGGCGCCCCGGAAGGCAAGGGCCGGACCGGGCTGTTCGTGACCGAGCTCAGCCGCGCCGGCGTGCGAGAAGCGCTTGCCAATCGGCGGTCGTTCGCTGCGCGGGTCAAGGGTCTACGACTCGCAGCGAGGCTCGGCGGAGCCTTGATGGGTGAGCGGTTACGTGGGCCGGTCGTTTCCGGGCACCTGGAACTCGCCGTCGACCTCGATCTCGGGCCGTTCGCCAGCGGGATGGAGCTGTCGGTCCAACTCCTGCGGTGGGCACGCGACATCCCGGTTGTCGAGGAGGTCGCGCGCATGGTGTCCGGGGAAGGGGTGCTGCGTACTCAGGTGAGCGTGGACCCGGACGAACCATGGATCGTCCTGCGGGTGACCGATCCGGCCGCGACACCCTCCCGTGGCACCCCTTCGCCTTACGCCGAGCTCGGCCGCAGCATCGCGTACGCCAGTCCCTGGTGGATACGGGGGGTTTGAGGGATCAGCCGGCCAGCACCGTGATTGCGTGGATGGCCAGGCCGGCGAGAGCTCCCACCACAGTCCCGTTGATCCGGATGAACTGCAGATCCCGGCCGACGGCCAGCTCGATGCGGCGAGAGGCTTCCGCGCCGTCCCAGCGGTTGATCGTGTCCGAGATGACCGTAGCCACCTCGCCGCTATAGGTGCCGGCGGCGTGCGCGGTCGCGTCTGCCAGATAGCCGTCGACCTTGGCCTGCAGGGCCTCATCGACGGCGAGCCGGCGGCCCAGATCGCTGAGACCCACCACGACCCGGGCCCGAAGCTCTCCGTCCTCGTCGTCGACGGCCTCGAGCAGCAGGCGGCGGGCGGTGGACCACATGGTGGCGACGGCTTCGCGAACATCGGGATGGCTGAGCAGGCGCTCTTTGAGCAGTTCCACGCGGTGAATCGTGTACGGGTCGTTGCGCAGATCCTCGGCGAACCGGCTGAGCAGGCTGTCCAGCGCTTGCCTCATCTGGTGCTGTGGATCGGCCTGCACCTCGCGCACGAACCGCAGGAGTTCGCGGTAGGCGCGGCCGGCCACCGCCTCGTCGAGAAACTTCGGCGACCATGACGGCGCCTGCTCGGCGACGATCGAGGTGATGGCGTCCGGGTTCGCGAGCAGCCAGCTGTGCGCCTCGTCGATGCCGAGGTCGACCAGCCGGTGGTGGGTCCCCTCCTCGACGATCTGTGCCAGCAGGCGGCCGGCGGGCGGTCCCCACGGGATGGCTGCGACCCGCCGTAGCAGGGCGCCCTCCAGCACGGCCGTGACGTCCTGGTCGCGTACGACGCGGATCGCTGCACGGGCCACGGTCGCCAGTTCCGCTGCGGCCCGGGCGGCGTGCGTCGGCTCAGCGAGCCAGCTGCCGACCCGGGCGGTCACGTGAGCGCGCAGCACCTTGTCCTTCACCACTGACTCGGACAAGAAATTCGCGGCGACGAACTCCTCCAGGCTGCGTCCGATCTCGTTCTTGCGCGTCGGGATGATCGCGGTGTGCGGGACCTTCAGACCCAACGGGTGCCGAAACAGCGCCGTGACCGCGAACCAGTCCGCCAGGCCGCCGACCATGGCCGCCTCGGCGCCGGCGTTGACGAATCCCAGGAAGCCGCCGTGGTGGCGGGTCACCACGTAAATGATCACGGCAACGATGAGCAGGCTGCCGGCGATGGCCTTCATCCGCCGCAGGCCGCTGCGCCGCGTCACCTCATCCGGGGTCAGCAGCGCGGTCGACACACCTCGAGATCCTGCCCGACTGCAGCCACGGGTGCGCATTCGTGATTGGCCGCTAACGTCCACGGCTATGGCCGTCCCGAATGATCCAGACCCCGAGCGCGAACTCGCTGAGGCGCGTCGGCTCGCCGATCAATTGCGCCGCATCATCAACCGGCTCGCCCTGGTCCGTCCCCCCGCCGAGGACTCAGCCGCTGCCGCCGACGCTGCCAGCGACTTCGCCGACCGGCTTGATCGGCTACGCGCGCGCGAAGTGAGCTGGGAGGTCAGCGAAGCCGGCCTCGAGCCCCGCGACTTCGTCGAACACAGCCCGCTTTCCGGGCGCAGCAATCCGCTGGCCCCGCCGATCACCGCCGAGCTGGTCGAGGAGTCCGACGGCAGCTACTACGTCGCCGGGACAGTGAACTTCGGGGCGGCGTACGAGGGGCCGCCAGGGCATGTTCACGGCGGGTTGGTCGCGGCCATGTTCGACGAACTGCTGGGATTCGCGCAGCTTTCCGGAGGTTTCACCGGCACGCTAACCGTGCGCTATCGCAAGCCCACTCCGCTGCACAAGACGCTCACCATGAAGGCGTGGCCGGAGCGCATCGACGGGCGTAAACGGGTCATCAAGGGCACCTGCCACCTTGGCGAGACGCTGCTGTCAGAGGCGGAGGGCCTTTTCATCGCTCCCCGGGATGGCGACTATCGCACGGCGCTCGGCCTGGACTGAGGAGCCCCGCTGCCCGGCTAGTCAGCCGGGCCGTTCGTCAGCGTGATGCGGGCCTGGTGCGCTTGCCCGGACTGGTCGACCCAGCCGACCGTGACCGACTGGCCCGGCCGCGACCGTTGCAAGCTTGCGGTCAGGCCGTCAGCCGATACGACAGGTTGGTCGTTGAGCTCGGTGATGAGGTCTCCGCTGCGCAGACCCGCGGAGGCGGCCGGTGAGCCTGGCGTCGTCAGGAGGACTACCGCCCCGCCGGTGTTCGTTGCCGAATTCGCCGTCCGCACCTGGATGCCGAGATAGCCCCGGCCGCTGACAGCGCCTGGACCGGAGTCGGCGCTGTGGAGCTTGGCGGCGATGGCGAGGGCACGGTTTATCGGGATGGCGAAGCCGAAGGTCGGACCGCCCGGATCGGTCGTATGTGCCGCCGAGGCGGCGGTATCCATGCCGATCACCTGCCCAGCCCGGTTAGAAAGCGGTCCGCCTGAATCGCCGGCCCTGATCGAGGCTTCGACTTCGATCATCCCGGTCAGCCGCTCTGAACTCTGGCCGCTGGCGTCAGTCGCCGTGATGGTCCGGTTCGTCGAGGTCACGCTGCCGGTGACGACGCTCAAAGTGCCCCGGCCGCCGGCATTGCCGATTGCCACGACCGGCTGCCCGGCGGCCACCGTGTCGGAATTGCCCAGCGGGACGGTGGTCAGGCCGCTCGCCCCATCGAGGGAAAGCACCGCCACATCGCTGGCAGGCTCCGTGCCGACGACGCGGGCGATGTAGCGCCGCTGCGTAGCAGGAATGATCACCGTGATCAGCGTTGCGCCGTTGACGACGTGGTTGTTGGTCAGGATCTCGCCGCTCGGGGTGAGCACCATGCCGGTGCCGGCCGCTTCTGCGTTCTGGTAGCCGAGTTCGGAGACGATGATCACGACGCCGGGCTCGACCCGGTTGACCACCTGCGCTACCGGCAGCACGGGCGCCGGAACCGCACTCGGCTTGGGCTTCGCCTTGGCGCCGCCCGTCGCTGCCGACGTATCAGCGGCCGGAGGCGTGCCGCTGAGCAGCGCGCCCGCCGCGAAGGGTCGCTGCTGATGGTCAATCGCGGCGGTGGCGCCGGCCAGAGTCAGGGCAAGTGCCGTAGCGCCTGCTGCAACTCCTACCAGGAGCCGCCCGCCGCGGTGGCCGGGCTGCTGCCGCTCGGCCGGCCGTCCGGCAAATTGCGGCCCTGGCTCGATCTCGCCGTCAGGCGCTTCCGGCGTGGAGGCCTGGGCCCACCAATCGCCGCTGTCGCTCATGACGTCCGCCTTCGCGTGTGGGCAATTGACCCGCTGACCCGCACAGTCAATCTAGCCAGCGCAGGCTCGGCCGGACGCAAGTTACGAATCCGAGACCTTTCCTGAGGTAACGGGATGAGTGTGGTGTGCGTAACGTGCAATGGCCTCGCCGACCCTTCGGTAGGGCAGAAAAAGGGACGGGGCGACGGGCGGATGACTGCGACAATCCCTGCGGGACGTCGAGCATTGCGGGTCTTCGGGGCAGCAACGGTCGCGATGGCGATGTTCGCCTTGGCGGCCTGCGGGTCCAGCTCAGCGGGCGCGTCGTCCAAGCCCAGCGCGAGCCCGACGGCCAGCGCGCGCCCTAGTGCCACCACCGCGGCAGGCGTGGCGCCCTCGAGCCCGGGTCAGGGGAAGCAGTTCTACGTCTCCATCGGCGACTCGTATGCCGCCGGCTTCCAGCCAATCGGCACCACTGGCCTCGGTTCCTTCGGTCACGGCTACGCCAACCAGTTGCCGGCGTTGGTCGACTCCCACGACTACCACCTGACGCTGGTCAATTTCGGCTGTACCGGAGCTACCACGACCACGCTGATCGCCGGGAAGGGTTGCAAGTACGCAGGGCATCAGGGACCGAACGAAGTCGTCTACCCGAATCAGACCCAAGCCGCCGCGGCCAGCGCATTCATTGCCGCCCACCGGGCCCAGGTCGGCTTGATCACGGTCTCCATCAGCGGCAACGATGTCACCGCCTGCGCACGTCAGAAGGACACCAGCGCCGCCAGCGTCGCCGCCTGCCTGACTACGGCGCTGGCCAAAGTCAAAGCGAACATGACTACTTTCCTTGCTCAGCTGCGAAATGCGGCGGGCGTTGATATCCCCATCGTCGGGCTCACGTATCCCGACGTCGTCCTTGGCAGCTACGTCTCGCCCAACCCGTCCGCAAAGGCGCTCGCCCCGATCTCGGTGACGGCATTCAAGTCGTTGATCAACCCCACTCTCAAGGCCCAATACACAGCGGTGAAGGGCATCTTCGTCGACATCACGGCGGCCACGGGGGCGTACATCCCGTTTACCCAGACCACGACCCTCGCGCCGTACGGGACGATCCCGGTGTCCGTCGCCAACGTCTGCAAGCTGACCTTCTACTGCCAGCTGACGAACATCCATCCGCGCACCGTTGGCTACACGCTGATCGCCCAGCAGATCGCGAAGGCCTTGCCTCCGCGCTGACCGAGCGCTACTCGACCAGCGGCGCGAGCGCGTCGCTCAATTGGTCGCTCTCGATGAGAAAAGCGTCGTGCCCGTACGGCGATCGGACCACCCGCACGTGCCCGGCGCCTTTGATTCCCGAGGCCAGCCGCTCCTGCTGAGGGAGCGGGTAGAGCCGGTCGGTGTCGATGCCGGCCACGATGGTGCGGGCCGTGATCTGCCCGAGCGCCGCCTCCATGCCCCCGCGGCCCCGGCCGAGCTCATGGCTGTTCATCGCTTCGGTCAGCGCGACGTAGCTGCCGGCGTCAAACCGGCGTACGAGCTTGGCACCGTGGTGGTCGAGGTAGGACTCGACCTGCCAGCGGCCGCCGTCGAGTGGGGCCTGACCACCATCGAGCTCCTCCTGCCCGCGCCGGCCGAAACGGGCGTCCAACTCGCCCGCGCTCCGGTAGGTGAGGTGGGCGATGCGCCGCGCGAGGCCGAGCCCGACATGAGGTCCCGCGCCGGGTTCGGCGTCGTGATAATCGCCGCCTTGCCAGCGGGGATCATCCCGGATGGCGGCGATCTGTGTCATCGAGAAGCCGATCTGATCAGCGCTGGCCTCTCCCGTCGACGCGACCACTCCCAGTCCGGCGACCCGCTCCGGTGACATGACGGCCCATTCCAAGGCGCGCATCCCGCCCATCGATCCGCCGAGCACCAGCCGCCATTGGTCGACGGCCAGGTGGTCTGCCAGCCGCAGCTCGGCCTGGACCTGATCGCGCACCGTGGTGTGCGGCCAGCGGCTTCCCCACGGCCGCCCATCAGAGGCCGGTGACGACGGGCCGGTACTGCCCTGGCAGCCGCCCAGCACATTGGGGCAAACGATCCAGTGCCGGGCAGGGTCTATCAGCCTGCCGGCGCCCACCAGCCCGTTCCACCAACCGGCGGTCGGGTGCCCGGATCCTGCTGCCCCCGTGACGTGGGAGTCGCCGGTCAGCGCGTGCTCAATCAGCACCGCGTTGTCGCGAGCCGGCGACGGGCTGCCCCACGTCTCGTAAGCGATACGCACCGACGGCAGGCTGCCGCCGCATTCCAGCTCTAACGGACCGACGTCGAGAAATTCGCGCCGGCCCACGGGATCGCCCTCCCGCCAGCCGCCGCAGGCGGGAGGGTCGATCACCACCGGCGGCTAGGCCCCCTTCGCGGCGCGGAAGCCGGCCTCGAGGTCGGCTTTCAGGTCTTCGATTCCCTCGAGCCCGACCGAGAGCCGGACGAGGCCCGGGGTGACTCCGGAGGTGAACTGCTCGGCGTCGCTCAGCTGCGAATGGGTCGTGCTCGCGGGGTGGATGATGAGGCTGCGGACGTCGCCGATGTTAGCCAGATGGCTGAACAGTTCGACGGCATCCACGAAACGCTTGCCCGCCTCGATACCTCCGCGCAACTCGAAGGCGACGACGGCGCCGGCGCCCAGCGGCAGGTAACGCTGCGCGTTGGCATACCACGGGCTTGAGGGCAGTCCGGCGTAATGCACGACCTCCACCTCATCGCGGGCTTGCAGCCACTCGGCCAATGCCTGGGCGTTCGCGGTGTGGCGCTCCATGCGCAGCGAGAGTGTCTCGATGCCCTGGATCAGCAGGAAGGAGGAGAACGGCGAGATGGCCGCCCCGATGTCACGCAGGTATTGGATACGAAGCTTCGCGGCGAAGGCGCCGGGGCCCAACGCACTCCAGTACTGCAGCCCGTGGTAGCTCGGGTCCGGCTCGTGGAAGCTCGGATGGCGATCGGGGTGAGCACCGAAGTCGAAGGTGCCGCCGTCCACCACGATCCCGCCGATCGTCGTGCCGTGACCACCCAGGAACTTGGTGGCGCTGTGCAGCACGATGTCGGCGCCGTGCTCGAGTGGGCGGAGCAGGTACGGGGTCGGCACCGTGTTGTCGACCACCAGCGGAACACCCACCTCGTGGGCCACGTCAGCGACTCCGCGGACATCCAGCACGTTGCTGCGGGGGTTGCCCAAAGTCTCGGCAAAGAACAGCCGCGTCTTGTCGGTCGCTGCGGCCCGCCAGGCGTCCAAGTCGTCCGGGTCATCCACGAAGGTGACGTCGATGCCGAGCTTGGGGAAGGTGTAGTGCAGCAGGTTGTAGGTGCCGCCATACAGCGAGGCGCTCGACACGATGTGGTCCCCGGCGCTGGCCAGTGTCAGGAACGTGAGCGTCTCCGCAGCCTGGCCGCTGGCCACCGCCACGGCGGCGATGCCGCCTTCCAGGGCCGCGACACGCTGCTCGAGGACGTCCTGCGTCGGGTTCATGATCCGGGTGTAGATGTTGCCCGGCTCGGCGAGGCTGAACAGGTCGGCAGCGTGCTGGGTGTCGCGGAACGTGTACGAGGTCGTCTGGTAGATCGGGGTGGCTCGCGCGTTGGTGGTTGGATCGGGCGCCGCGCCGGTGTGAATCTGTTTGGTCTCGAACGACCAGGCGTCGGCGTTGGACTCGTCGGTTGTCATGCGTTGGTCTCCATCTGGTCAACTGGTGGTGAGCAGGTCTGGGTGGTGGCGCTCGGCTACCCGGGGGTGCGCGCGAAGCCACCCTTTCAGAGCGTTCGCGCCGTATCCGGACAACAGGGGATTCGCCGGATCGTCGGTGATCCCACGGGCGCGGCGGGCCAGGGCCGGGGGAAGCGGGGCTGGGGTGAGCACGGCATCGAGATGCGGGTTGAAGAAGAAAGGGACGGACACCCGCTGCTCGCCGGGTAGTGGGCTGATGACCCGGTGGGACGTCGCCCGCAGGTAGCCGCCCGTGGCCACTTCCAGCATCTCCCCCAAGTTGACGACGAATGCGCGTCCGGGAGTACCCATCGGGGGGACGTCGAGGATGCGAGGCGCGGTCGTGCGGCCGGCGTAGGCGGTTCTTCCAGTCCTGCCAGCGCTGGTTGCCTCGTTCTCGAGCAGCACCTGCAGGCCTCCCGTCCGGTCTTGAAGCAACAGGGTGAGCAGACCGTAGTCCTTGTGCAATCCGACGCCCTGACCAGGCTGCCCCGGTGCGCTCGGCGGCTGTCCCGGGTAGCGGATGATCTTGAGGTGCGTGTGCGGATCTTGCCCGACCGCGTCATCGAACCAGTCCTGGGGAAGCTCTAGCGAGAGCGCAAGCAGTCGCAGCAGCCGCCCAGCGACGTCTGCCAGCAGATCAGACCAGGTCAGCAGTAGCCCACGAAGGTCGGGCTGGTCCGGAGGCCACAGGTTCGGTCCGGTCAGCCGCCACCTCGGCGGATCGTCAGGTCCGACGACCCGGGCGGGGAGCTCAGGCCCGATGTCGAGTTGCTCGCGTTGGTCGGCCAGTCCTGCGGTGCGCTCGGCTCCGACTCCGCAATAGCCGCGAAAGTGTGGCGACCGCAGGTTGGAGACGCGCAGCCGTTCTTCCAGGGGAGCGGCGAAGAAGTCCCGGGCAGCGCCGAGCACGAGGTCGGCAAGCCCGGTCGGAACGCCGTGACCCACCAGATAGAAGAACCCCGGGCCGCTGGAGGCAGCGCGCAGCTTCTCGAGGAAGGCCCGGCGGCCGGCGCCGACCGATTCTTCGAGGCTGAGGACTGGCAGGGGGAGTTTTGGGCTTTCATCAGCCGGGTCGCTGCGGACCATGACGATCACTCCAGTGGGTCGGAGGGTGCTGGGCGCGTACGGGCGGGCTCAGGCCTCCGGACAGGACTCGGACAGCATGCCGCACAGCCGCCGGAATCGCATCCGCGAACGGTAACACCCCTGACTCCACCAAGTAAGTGGTGTTCGGAGAACACCCGGTCAGCCGCATCCTGCTTTGTGCCGGCGCCACGCTCCGGGCGCCCCCAAGGACCAGCCATGATTGCGGTATGACTCGTGACCTGATGCGGCGGCGTGGAGCCGCCGGCAGCGGACGCGTCACGGACATCGAACTCTTCTTCGACCTGGTCTACGTCTTCGCCGTCACCCAGCTGTCTCACGCGTTGCTGAACCACCCGACCTGGGCCGGTGCTGCCCGCACCGCGGTGCTGCTCGCCATGGTCTGGGTGATCTGGGTCTACACGACGTGGGTCACCAACTGGCTCGATCCAGATCAGCTGCCGGTCCGGCTGATGCTGCTCGCCCTGATGCTGGCCAGCCTGGTGATGTCAGCCGCCATCCCGCGGGCGTACGGCGATCGCGGCCTGTGGATCGGCGTGGCTTACGCCGGGATGCAGGTAGGGCGCAGTGTCTTCGCCGCGGCGTCGATGTCGTCGAATCGATCCCTCCAGGTCAATTTCACCCGGATCACTGTCTGGTGTCTCGTCAGCGGTGCTTGCGCCCTGGCCGGCGGTTTTGCCCACGGCGATGCCCGGGAAGCCTGGTGGCTCGCCGCGGTGGCGGTCGACCTGCTTGGAGGAGTGGTCGGCTTCTACACACCTGGGCTCGGCCGGTCCTACACCGAGGAGTGGACGGTCGAGGGAAGCCACATCGCGGAGCGGTGCCAGGCGTTCGTCCTCATCGCTCTCGGGGAGTCGCTGGTGGTGACCGGGGCCACGCTGGCCGGGCTCAGCCATGTCAGCGCCGGGGAGGCGGCTGCCGTGGCCTGCGCGTTTCTTGGGGCCGCGACCCTTTGGTGGGTGTACTTCGACCGATACGCCTCAGCTAGTGCCCGCGTCGTCGCGGAGTCAGCTGATCCCGGACGGCTCGCGCGGTCGGGGTATCACCTCATCCACCCCATCATCGTCGCGGGGATCATCGTCACGGCTGCCGGCGACGAGCGGGTGCTCGCCCATCCGTCGGGGGATCTGGAGGCGTCCACCCGGTGGTTCGTGCTCGGCGGCACTGCGCTCTTCCTGGCCGGCCACGCCGGGTTCATCGGTGTGATCTGGCGCCGGATCTCCTGGAACAGGGTGCTGGCGGTAGCGCTGCTCGCGGTACTGGGCATTCCGGCGCTCTCACCCTCAGCCCTCGCGCTGGCAATCGCCGCGATCGTCGTCACTGCGGGGGTTGCCGTCACCGACCGCCTTGTGGCAACCCGGACGCCGGCTGATTTCCGGCAGGAGGAAGAGACGCTGCCGGCGCGGTGACGCCGGCTGTTCAGAGCAGGCCGGGTCTGTCATCGTTCGGGCGTGAGCAGTCTGTTCTTGGGCCTGGTCTGCGCCCTGGCTGCTGCCACCTGTTACGGCATCGGGCCACTGGTGCAGGCGATTGCTGCGCGCCGCACCGAGACCGGCGTCGGGCTCGGACTGGGTCTGCTGGCCAGGCTCGCCCAGAACAAGCTGTGGCTGGCCGGTGTCGGAGCCGATCTCGGGGGCTTCGGCTTCGAGGCCGTTGCTCTCGGCCTCGCGCCGGCGGCGTTCGTCACCCCGCTGCTGCTCTTTGACATGGTCGTGATCGCGTTGCTCGCCGGCCGCATCGTCAAGGAGAAGATGAGCCCGCTCGGGCTGGCCGGGGTGGCGGTCATCATCCTCGGCGGGGTTCTGCTGACGGTCGCCTTCGCCACGTCGCACCACGGCGTCGGCCGGGAAGCAACGCTCGCCCAGCAGTTCGGACTGGCTGCCCTGGTCGCCGTGACTGCTGTGGCAGCCGTCTTTGCTGGTCGGCTGCCGCCGGGCAGGGTGGCGGTGTCGATCATGGCCGGCGCCGCCGGGGTGTCGTATGCGGTGGCGACGTTGTGCACCCGGCAAATCAGTCTCTCGTTGCGGGATCACAACATCTGGCATCAGTTGGCGACGCCCGCGCCTTACCTGCTCGCGATAGCGGCGTTGCTGTCGCTCAGCCTGCTGTCGCGGGCTTTGCAGGCAGGCGCTGCCGTGGTGGCGGTCCCCGTCATGAGTGCCTTCGCGGCATTGCTGCCAGCGATAGCCGGGCTGGCGATCTTCGACGAGCCGGTGCCGACCGGGTGGGGATTCATTTCGTTCATTGTGTCGATTCCCCTGCTGCTCGCGGGTTTGGTGATGGTGGCGCGTCAGAGCACGGTCGGTGAAATTCTCTCGAGCGAAGCGCAGGCCGCATCAAAGGAGAACGAGCGCCTCATGACGAGCACCGTCGCTAATGAGCTGTGAGTCCGTGATCTAGCAGCGAAATCAACGCCTTGAGCGGATCCGGGAGCACCGATCCGGCGAACTCGTCGAACAGGTTGTCGTCCAGAATTCCGGTGACTGAGGAAAATATGATCCAAATGATCGAGCCGTTGTCCAAGCCGCGGCGGATGGATCCGTCGCCCATTCCCTCTTTGAGGACCTGATTCCATAGGTCAACGCACCTATTACGCGCGGAAACCAGCGGAAGCAGCTCGGGCGTCGTCCCGACATGACGACGGTCGTGGGAGAGCGCCAGGAACTCGTAGCGGTAGAAGCAGCCGTCGGCAAAGGTGCGTTCCACCATTGCAAGCAGCCGTGTGAGCCCGTCGGATGGACCGTCGACGATTGCTTCCAGGTGCGGCAGGAAGAGGTCGAAGAAGCGCTGGCAGGTCGCCAAAAAGAGCGCGTCCTTGCTGGTGAAATGGTTGTACAGCGTCGCTACCGACGAGTTATTGACCTTCGCGATATCGCGCATGGATACGCCGTGGAAACCCTGCTTGGCGAAACTGTGCGCGGCAACGTCGAGGATCGCGTCTCGCTTACTGCGAGATCCACCTGGTTCGCCCGCGGGCTGAGAACGGTCGGAATCGTCGGGTTCGCGAGAACTCACTCTCGCGACAACCATTAGCGTCCCCACCTCATTTGAGCTTCGTCCTTGCGCCCCCAGGAAACACTAAAGGCCCGAACCGTGACGGCCCGGGCCTTTAGTTCAGCAGAAATGAGGCGTATCGCTCAGTAGCGGTAGTGGTCGCTCTTATAGGGGCCCGCCACGTCGACGCCGATGTACTCGGCCTGCGCCTTGGTGAGGGTGGTGAGCTTGGCTCCGAGGGCACTCAGGTGCAGCCTCGCCACCTTCTCGTCGAGGTGCTTGGGCAGCGTGTAGACCTTGTTGTCGTACTGGTCGGCTTTCGTCAGGACCTCGATCTGGGCGAGCACCTGATTGGTGAACGACGTCGACATGACGAAACTTGGGTGACCCGTAGCATTTCCGAGGTTCAGCAAGCGGCCCTCGGACAGCACGATGATCGAGTGGCCGTCGGGGAACACCCACTCGTCGACCTGCGGCTTGACGCGGATCCGCTCGACCCCTGGCACGCGGGCAAGTCCGGCCATGTCGATCTCGTTGTCGAAGTGGCCGATGTTGCCGACGATGGCTTGGTGCTTCATCTTCGTCATGTGCTCGGCGCTGATGATGTCCTTGTTGCCGGTCGTGGTGATGAAGATGTCGACGGTGCCGACGACGTCATCGAGGGTGACTACCTGGAGGCCGTCCATGGCTGCCTGCAGGGCACAAATGGGATCGACCTCAGTGACAAGGACGCGGGCGCCCTGGCCGCGCAGTGACTCTGCTGAGCCCTTCCCGACGTCACCGTAGCCACAGACCAGGGCAACCTTGCCGCCGATCATGACGTCGGTGCCGCGGTTGATGCCGTCGATGAGCGAGTGGCGAACGCCGTACTTGTTGTCGAACTTGGACTTGGTGACCGAGTCGTTGACGTTGATCGCGGGAAAGAGCAGCGTGCCGCCGCGCTCGAACTCATAGAGCCTGTGGACGCCGGTGGTGGTCTCTTCGGTGACGCCCTTGATGTCCTGGGCCATCTCGGTGAACCGGGTGGGAGCCTCGGCGATGGATCGGCGCAGGGTCTCCAGGATGACTCCGTACTCCTCCGCATCATTGGCATCCGGCTGCGGTACCGCTCCGGCTGCCTCGTATTCGACGCCCATGTGAATCAGCAGCGTGGCGTCTCCGCCGTCGTCGACGATGGCATCTGGACCCTTGCCGTTAGGCCAGGTCAGCATCTTCTCGGTGCACCACCAGTACTCCTCGAGCGTCTCGCCCTTCCAGGCGTACACCGGGACACCCTGTGGGTTGTCCGGCGTGCCATTGGGTCCGACGACGATCGCGGCGGCCGCGTGGTCCTGGGTGGAGAAGATGTTGCAGCTGACCCACCGGACGTCGGCGCCGAGGGCCGTCAGGGTCTCGATCAGCACTGCCGTCTGGATGGTCATATGCAGGCTGCCGGCGATGCGCTTGCCGGCGAACGGCTGCGCCTTGGCGTACTCCTCGCGAAGGGCCATCAGGCCCGGCATCTCGTGCTGGGCGAGCTCGATCTCCTTGCGGCCGAACGCGGCAAGGGAGAGGTCGGCGACCTTGAAGTCGCTCACGCTCCCCGCCGAGTCGGCTTTTAGCTGGTCGACGGGGGTTGCGGTGTCGGTCATCAGGGCTTCTCCTCGATTGGGATCGACGTCGGGAACTCGGGTCTGTCTGGCGTCACGATGATCACTGGACTGGCTGTGGTCGTACTGGTCGGAGTCAGGCAACGGCTCCATCTCGTCGGCGAGCTTGCGGTAGAGCGAGGCGCGCTCCGGCGCCGCGACCCGATGGACGGCACCGAACCAGGCATCGAGGGCCTGGGCGAGCTGAGGCTCGGTGCGCTGGCGAAGCTCGAAAGCGACATCGGTGAGCCCGATGTCGAACCGCTCCACGATCTCGTGCAGGTCTCGCAGTCGCTGAATCTGCACTGGCCCGTAGACGCGGTGGCCACCCGGACTCCGCATGGGCCGGATCAGCCCACTGCTCTCCAGGTAGCGCAGCATTCGAGGGGACCACCCCGTGGTCTTACTCGCCTGCTGGATGCTCTGTGTCGTCATCGCGACCAAGGTTACCAAGGTCGTGTCAAGTTTGTGCGAAACCGCAGAACGCGGCTCCGGCCTCAGCCGAGGAGCGGAAGCACCAGCGACGGCTTGGCGATGACGTGGTCAGGGCGCAGCGCGCGGACGGCGGTGCCGATGGTGAAGAACTCGGTGGTGTGGCCGCCCCAGGTGTGCGGCAGGTTCAGCAGCTGGACCCCGACCACACCTTCTGCCTGCAGCTGCTCGGCCTCCGCCTGCATCCGGCTCATCGCCAGCTCGCGGGCGTCATAGAGCGCCTCGGTGAACTGCGGAATCTCGACGTTTTGCCCTGCGTTGCCCAGCGTCTGGCCGAGCGAGCGGTGGGCGATGTGGTAGACGCAGCTACCCATCACCATGCCGAGCGGGGCGTATCCGGCCTGCACGAGCGTCCAGAAATCCTGACCGGAAAGATCGGACGTGAACGGAAGGCCCTTGTTGTTACGCCACACCACACCGGTGTCATCCGCCTTCACGGCGGTGCCTACGGCGATGAATTCAGCAAGGTCAGCGCCGAACTCCTTGAATTCGATCTCGAGGCGGACCCCGACGATCCCGTCTGCGCCGAGTACGTCCGCCTCCGCCTCCATCCGGGTCATTGCCAGGTCACGGGCGTGGTACATGGCCTGCGAGAGGACCTCCATCTCCTGGCTCTTGCCCCAGCGGCGCATTTGGAAGCCGACGTGGTAAATCGAGCTACCCAAGACCAGTCCCAACGGCCGGAAGCCGGCTTCGCGAACCAGCAGGAACTCGTTGACCGACAGGTCCGAGGTGAACATCGACGTCTCGGAGCCGGGGCGCATCTCCGCCAGGCGGCGTAGCGCGTCCTCGGGGATTCCGAGCGCGCGCGAATCTCCGGTCTGGTCGGTGGCGGTCATGGGGTCCTCCCGGGATCCGATAGCGGCATGACGGTGAGCGTGGAAGTCGAGGTGACCGGATGTGAGCCATGGGCGAAGTCGATCAGGCCGCCGCCGATCATGACCGACTCCGCTACGTGATCGCGGTGGCCGTCGGAGGGTTCGATCGACCAGATGTGCAGGTTCAGTGAAGTGACGTAGGCCCGGCTGGCGCCACTCGCACCCACGTGGCCCGCGAAAATCTCCCGGGATTCGTTGCGCACCGTCGTCACAAGTTCGGTGTAGCCGTCCATCTCCACGTTGCTCCAGGTCATGAACTGGCGGCGGCTGTAGAGGTCGTCGTGGCGCAGACCTACGCTGATCGCCACCACGATCGAGACCGGCGCCCAACCCGAACGCAGCGCCTTCGTGACGTCGGCACCGCTGAGCTGGGTGGTGAACGGTGTGGTCGGCACCGGGCTGCCGGCGGCGATCAAGCCTCGGACGGCTGTGCCCAAGGCGACGAATTCGCGGGCCCCGCCGCTCAGGTGCCGGACGCTGAGTGCAACATCGACGACACCGTGAGCGCCTAACAGCTGGGCTTCCGCGACCATGCGTCCGATGGCCGCGGCGTAGCCGTATTCCAGGGCGCGCACATAAGGGGTGTAAGCCCCGTAGGTGGAGGTCCGGCTGGTGACGGTGGTCGCCGGCCCGTAGCGGCTGGCACCGAACCCCAGGCCGTAACCGCCATACCCGCAGCCTCCGAAGCCAACCCAGCCCAGCTGAACGACGCTGCTGCCCATCACCTCACTGACCGGGACGAAGCCGACGGATTCCAACCCCAGCCCACCCCCGATCGACAGCATGGAGGTGGTGAGCCCGCTCGACCTGGTCCGTGACATGCGAGCGCTCGCCGACGGCGGCAGCCCGCGTCCGTCCCAGGCGGGCTGGCCGGCAGAGGTCATAGCCCGAGTACCTCGCCGAGCGCTCCGATGATCGATTCGGCCTGCTCGAGCGCCTCGCTGCCTTGCTGGCGGGCCGCCTCGAGTACCGCGGGAGCGAGTCTGACTGCCGCGTCGGCCGGGGCAAGGGTCGCCCGTGACAGCACGACGCCCCGAACGGTGTGTCCTGCCTCCAGAGTGTTGCCGGCCTTGGACGGCGAGAAGCTCCACTCCGCCGCCCGCAGCGTCGCGGGGGTCGCCGCGCGCATGAAGCCACGCGGACGCCCCGGGTCGTAGTCGACGCCGGGAACCTCTGCCAGGGCGCCGAAGACGAGTTCGATGCCCGCGGGCCGATCGAGGGCTGCCGCCAGGATCCGCTCGGCGTCAGCCGGGCTTACCTGCTGCATGTGGACACCTTCGCGCGGCACAGATGTCCACAGCATGTGGGTGACGAGATGGTGTGCTCCCCGTGACGGGACAGCCGAGTCTGTCGGAACGCCGTAAGTCCGCCGAAAAGAACGCCCAAAGAAACTACGCGCCCTTCGGTCGCACCTTGGCGACCATCTCGTTCACCTTTGCCCTGGTGGCGGGGTCGTTGGCCTTCTCTTTCGCCTGCGCAATGAACTGCTTGCCGCGCGGACTGTCGAGAAACTTTCGCATTTGCTGGAATGCGAGACCGGCGAGCGCGACTCGCGACATCTTCCGTGACATGTGAGCGTCCTTCCCGCTTGAGTGACAGCTCAACAGCCGCCACGCGCATTCTGAGCCGATTCACATGGCGCACGCGAGAGGGGCCGCGGCTGGACTCAGCACAGAGCCCCCGGTCCGGATTGAACGGACGACCTGCCGCTTACAAGGCGGCTGCTCTTGCCACTGAGCTACGGGGGCGGCGTTCCCACATGTTAGGGCGCCGTCCCGCCACAGGAACGTCTCAGGCCGCGAGCGGCGCGGCCGCCACCTCCGCTTCCTGCGGAGTCACCGTGAACTTCTCGACAGCCAAGGCGATCACGACGACTCCGACGGCCATGACGACCGCAGCCCACCCGAATCCGGCGGTGTAGCCGTTGGTTACCTGTACGGCGTGGGCGGGCGAAGCCGGGGGACGTGTGCACGTAGGACAGCGCGATCGTGGTGAAAACGGCGATACCCAGCGCGCCGCCGATCTGCTGAACCGCACTCTGGACGCCCGAGGCGAGGCTCGCGTCCTGCCCGGAGACTTGGTAGAGCGCCGCATTGGTGATCGCCGGGAACGAGAGGCCGGCTCCCACCGCGAGCAGGATCATGCTGGGCAGGATGTCGCTGGCGTAGGTGGAGTGAACAGTCAAGCGGGTGAGCAGCGCGAGAGCAACGGCGCACAACGCGAAGCCCACGAGCAGCAGACGCTTGACGCCCACCTTCGGCAGCAGGCCGGTGCCGATGCCGATGGCGACCGAAATGCTGACCCCGAAGGGCAGATAACAGAGGCCGGCCTTCAGCGGCGACCAGCCCAGAACCTGCTGGAGGAAGAGGGTCTGCAGGTAGAAGTAGGCGAAGAAGCCGCTGCTGAAGAAGATGGTCACGCCGTTGGTGGCCACCCGGGTCCGGTTGTGGAAGAACCGCGGCGGCACCAACGGATCGGGCGTCCCGCGCTCGATCAAAATGAACGCCGTCAGCAGGGCGACTCCGACCAAGAGCGAGCACACGACGAGCGCGGAATCCCACGAGGTCTGGCCGCCGCGCAGGATGCCGTACACCAGGGCAATCAGGCCAAAGGTTGCGGTGAGCGCTCCGAGGATGTCGGGGCGAGGGGGCGCGGCGCCTGGATCGGTGGCCCGCTTCTCGGCGCGGCTCTCGTTGACCAGACCCGGGAGCACCAACAGCGCGAAGGCCGCCACCGGAATGTTGATCAAGAAAATCCAACGCCAGCTACCGGGGCTGATGTCGACGATTACGCCGGAGATGACCGAGCCCAGGGTGCCGCCGAGTCCGGCGATGCCGCCCCAGATCCCCAGAGCCTTCGTGCGCTCGCGCGGATCGGTAAACAGCAGCGCCACGAGTCCGAGAGCCGCGGGTGCGGCCATGGCCTCACCAGTGCCCTGGATGAAGCGACTGGCGACCAGCATGGCCGGGTCCTGCGCCAACCCGCAGGTGATCGAACTGACGCCGAATACGGCGACGCCGATCAGGAACAGCCGCTTGCGTCCGAAGATGTCGGACAGCCGCCCTCCCAGCAGCAGCAGCCCTCCCGCCATGAGCACATATCCGTCGACCACCCACGCCAGGCCGGTAGGGCCGAAGTGCAGATCCTTCTGGATGTTGGGAAGTGCGACGTTGACCACCGTCACGTCGAGAATCAGCATGAATTGCACGAGGGCCAGCACCGCCAGCGCCTTCCACCGGCGCGGATCTGCGGCCGGCTGGGTAGCCGCGGCTGACGCCGACTGCGCGCCGGCTGAAGGCGCAAGGGTGGGGTGTTCTATCGGGGGCATCCGCGGTCTCCTTCACATCTGCGACCCAGCTTTGCACCGGGGTACGACAAAACTCGTGTCCTCCACCTGACGTCGAACGGGCGGCCCCGGATCCGACGCCGACTGGCGAACGGACTGCTGTGAAGCCGGTAACAGTTCAGTCCGTCAAAAGAGCGATGGAATCGGGTTTTCGACGGGGACCGGCAACATGAGACGGGCGTCTTTGACCCGCACCTGACCGATTTCCCGGCTCACGGGGTGCCAGGTCAAGGGCGGATATCCAATGCTCGCCAGCGTGTCCAGCACGGGCCCGGGGTCGGTGCCGTCAGCGGCTAACCAGCGTGACCTGAATGAGTTCGGAACTACCAGCGGGGCACGCTCGTGCAGCCAGTCCAGCTGGTCCGGCGCCGGTCCGGTCAACACGGCCGCACTGGCGACGACGGGCCCGCCGCCGGGCGGATGCCATCGTGCCCAGACTCCCGCCAGCCAGAGGGGCTGACCATCAGCGCGCGAGACCAGGTATGGCCGGCGGCCCTCCGGACTGACTTGCCACTCATACCAACCGTCAGCCGGGAGCAGGCAGCGAGCGGTGCGGATCGCCCGCCGGTAGGACGGCTTATCGGCGATGGTCTCGATGCGTGCGTTGATCATCCGAGCGGCGCCCTGCGGACCTTTCGCCCACGGTGGGATCAGCCCCCAGGTGTGACGTCGGATGACGAGCCGACCGTCAGCCTCCAGCAGCACCCGCGCCCGGTCGGTAGGGGCGATATTCGCCGAAAGCACCGGATCCTTCGCCGAAAGCACCGGATCCTTGCCCGCGGCGGGCTTCGAGGTCACGCCGTCGTCAGCCTGGCCCGCCCCACCGGACTCATCGGTCTCGCCGGTTTCATCGACAGCCCCGGTGAGCAGCACGAGGTCGGCCGTGTCACGCATCGAGGCGTAGCGACCGCACACGAGACCCTGTCTACCACCGGTCACTGCCGGCGGGGTGGGTCTCGTCAGCCGCTGTGTGGGCCGGCAATTTGTGTGGCGCCCGAATGATGTCGACGCGGATGACCCGCCCGTTGTCGGCGGTCAACGAGATCACCCCGGTGATCTCGGAGCGGTGATACATGGCGATGCCGGTGAACCCGTTCACGTCGACGATGCGGGCCTCGTCGTCGGCGCCGAGCTTGCTCGCAATCCCGATGAGGAAGCGCGCGACGCGGTCGGCTCCGCGGATCGGGTGGCGGGCGGCGCTGACCACCCCACCGCCATCGCTGATCAGCGTCACCTTCGGATCGAGGATGGCGACCAGGTCGGCCAGCCGTCCTCCGGCGGTCGCGGCCAGGAAACGGTTGACCGTCTGCTGGTGCTGCGCCGCATCGACCGGAAACCGGGGTGCGCGGTCCTGCAGGTGGGCGCGGGCCCGGGCGGCGAGCTGGCGTACAGCATCCGGGTTTCGCCCGACGACCTCGGCAACCTCATCGAAGGGCACGCCGAACAGGTCGTGGAGCACCCAGGCGGTCCGCTCCGCGGGGCTCAGCGTCTCCAGGACGACCAGGAGCGCGAAGCTCACGGTGTCGTCCAGGGTCACGCGGTCGGCGGGGTCGGTCAGCGGCGCCTCCGCGATCAGTGGCTCGGGCAACCACGGTCCGACGTAGACCTCCCGCCGACGGCGGGCGGAGCGGTAGGCGTCCAGGGCGGCCCGCGCGACGGCCACAGTCGCCCAACCGTCCAGGTCTCGTACGGGGTCACGGGCATCGGCCGCCACCAGCCGCAACCAGGTATCTGCGACGACGTCTTCGGCCTCGCTGTAGCTGCCCAGAATCGCGTACGCCACCCGAACCAGCCGGGCCCGTGAGGCCGTAAAGCGCTCGGCGAGGCTCCCGGCACCTGGTTGCTCGCCGGGGTTCGGCGCCTGCTCGTTCATTGCTCGCGGGCCTGTTCGAGGAGCCACATTTCGAACGTCTGCTTTCCGACCAGCCCAGGGCCTTGCGGGAGCAATCCTCCACCGGCCATCTGCGCACCGGCGTGACCGGGAAGGCGGATCGGGATCACCAGCCGGCGGCGGCCCTGCGCGCGTAGCACCCGACGAGTGAGGTCAGGCATCTCGTGGACATCCGGCCCCGACATCTCGGTGGCGCGACCCAGGACCGGTCCGCCGGCAACCTCGACGAGGTGTTCGGCAACCTCTCGCGCCGCGATGGTCGCCGAGCGCATGTGCGGCACGGCCACCATGGGCCCCTTCATCGCCGCGAGCAGCTGGGCCGGGAACTCGTGGAACTGAGTGGCGCGCACCACCGTCCATGGCACCTCGCCGCCGGTGATGAGCTCTTCCTGGCGACGTTTTCCGGCGTTGTAGCCGGAAGGCACCCGGTCGATGCCGACGATCGACAGTGCGACGTGGTGGCCCACTCCGGCGGCCTCCTCTGCTGCCAGCAGGTTTCGCGTGGCTGCTTCGAAGAAGCCCACCGATTTCTTCCGGCTGATACCGGAGGTGTTGGAGACGTCGATGACGACGTCGATTCCGCGTAGCGCGGCGTTCAGCCCGGTGCCTGTCACCAGATCGATCTTGCGGGCGCGGCTGATCACGGTGACGTCATGTCCGGCGGCTTCGGCGGCATGGACTACAAGGCGTCCGGTCAGGCCGGTGCCTCCAGCGACTGCGAGTTTCATGGCGGGCTCCTTTCGCGAGCGCTGCCCTCCGTCCGGGTGTGGCTCGTACAGCTAAGACGAGATACCCCAGCGCGGTGTGACACGGCCCAGACCAGACCAGACGGAGCCCAGACCTGCCCATCCCGGCGATCAGCCTCGGCGGCGGGCAATCTCCGAAAGCGCGACCCCTGCGGCGACGCCGGCGTTGAGCGACTCGACCGGACCGGCCATGGGAATGCGTACCCGCACCTGGCAGGCCTCCGCGACCAGCCGGGAGAGGCCGCGACCTTCCGACCCGATGACCAGCACCATCGGATCGGCGGCGACCTGTAGATCTGGAAGCGACACCGCAGCATCCGCGGCGAGACCCACAATGGTCAGGCCCGCCTTGTCGTACGCGATCAGGGTGCGGGCCAGGTTCGTCGCGCGAGCCACCCGGAGGCGGGCCAGGGCTCCTGCGCTCGCTTTCCAGGCCGACGCGCTGACTCCCGCCGCCCGGCGCTCGGGCACGACCACCCCATCGGCGCCGAAGGCGGCGGCCGAGCGGACGACCGAGCCGAGGTTTCGCGGATCGGTGACACCGTCGAGCGCCACGATGAGGGCCTTGCCGTTGCGCGGGATCAGATCCTCGGGATGCGCGTAATCGTACGGCGGCACGGCGAGCCCGATGCCCTGATGCGGGGCGCCTCCTGAAAGCCGCTCCAGCTCGCCGGCAGGTACGTCGGCGATCGGGATTCCTTGCTGCTGTGCCAGCCGCCGGGCCTCGGATATCCGGGCGTCGCCCGGGCCGGCCACGATCAGCAGGCGAGTGGCGGGCACAACAGCGCGGAGGGCTTCCACCACGGGATTGCGACCGACGACGACCTCATCGGCGCCGCCATCTCCGCGGCTGCGACTTCGCTGCGGCGTTGCCGAGGAACGCCGGACTGCGGCTGCCGCCCTCCGCTGTGCCGGATGGCCGGGGCGATCCTTGGCCGGGGGTGTCGGGCCCTTTCCTGCTAGCTTGCTGCGTCCTTTGCCGCCGGTGCCCTTGCTCGCGGGTGTCATCAGTGCCCCAGCTCCCAGCGTTGCCCCTGTGGGGTGTCTTCGACCAGGACGCCGGCTTCGGCGAGCTCATCGCGGATGGCGTCGGACGCCACCCAGTCCTTGCGACGGCGGGCGTCGGCCCGTCGCTCGAGTGCTGTACTCACGAGATGGTCGACGACAGGGCGAAGGCCGCCACTGTCCCGGGAAGGCCACTGCGAGATCGGGTCGAGCCCGAGCACCGCCAGCATCCTGCGTACCAGCCGTAGATGGTGCTCCGGGTTCTTCGCGCGGTTTCCCGCGGTGACGGCCTCGAACACGACGGCCAGCGCCCTGGGGGTTGCCAGATCGTCATTCATGGCTTCGCTGAACGCCTGCCACAGCGGGTCATCGTCGGGGGCCTGCTCGCCGGACAGGTTCTTTCCCTCGCTGGTACGGATCACGAAGCCTTCGATCCGTTCGTACGCGGCCGAGGACTCGGCAAGTGCCTCCGGGCCGTATTCGATTGCCGAGCGGTAGTGCGCGGCGAGTAGGTAGTAGCGCAGTGCCGGAGCCCGTGTGCCCGCGAGTACGTCGTCGACGAGGAACGTGTTGCCGAGCGACTTCGACATCTTTTCTCCGCCGCTGACATTGAGCAGCCCGTGGTGCATCCAGTAGCGGGCCATCTCGCTTTCGCCGTCGAAGTCGAGGCCGCAGTCGGACTGGGCGCGCTCGTTCTCATGATGGGGAAAGACGAGATCAAGGCCGCCGCCGTGAATGTCGAACTGTGGCCCGAGGTACTTGGCGGCCATCGACGAGCACTCGAGGTGCCATCCCGGCCGACCATCGCCCCAGGGGGTCGGCCAGGTCGGCTCACCGGGCTTTGCCGCTTTCCACAAGGCGAAGTCGCGTGCGTCGCGCTTACCGCCCTCACCCTCCGGACTGGGTTCGACCATGTCCGGCCGCTGACCCGAAAGTCCGCCGTAGCCAGGAAACGACGACACCGAGAACCACACGCTGCCGGCGTCGGCGTAGGCATGCCCGCGCGCGATGAGGCGCTCCATCAGGTCGATCATCTCCGGGATGTGGCCGGTTGCTCTTGGCTCGATGGTCGGAGGCAGGACCCCGACACTGTCGTACGCCCGGTTGAACTGACGCGTGAACCGCTCCGCCAGCGCGAAGGGTGACTCGGAGGCGGCGGCGGCGTTAGTGATGATCTTGTCGTCGATGTCGGTCACGTTGCGGACAAGGGTGACCACGTAACCGGAATCGAGCAGCCAACGCCGGAGCACGTCCACCACGACGGGCCCTCGAAGATGACCGACGTGAGGCCCGGATTGGACGGTGGGGCCGCAGAGGTAGATGCCGACATGCCCGGCGACTAGCGGCTCGAAGGGCCGCACCCGCCGGGTGCGTGTGTCATACAGCACTAGCCCCACGAACGTGATCTTACCGATCGGCCGTTCGTTAGCGGCGCCGCCAACGGGGGGCCAGCGCATGGGCGCGCGAGCCGCCGATGAGCGCGCAGAGGGCGGCGCCCAAAGCGAGCAGGAACGCCGCGAACGAGCCGCCGCCGCGCCGGAACGGCCCGCCGAGAACTGCTTCCAACACGATGCAGATAACCCCGCCGGCGCCGCAGATCAGGCTGATCAGCATCCATGGCCGACGCAGTGGGAGCCGGGCGACAAATGGACGTGCGGAGATGGGGACAGCCCGCCAGGATTGCAGGGTCAGCATAGCGATGATCACCGCACCGATGATCGGCGCCACGGTTGAGGACGATGGCACTCCCGCCAGGGGCATGGTGCCGCTCGAGGAGGAATCGTCCTGGTAGAGCGCCGATGCCACCCAGGCGGTCACCCACAGCGCCAGTGTCACGCGTTGCAGCAGCTTCCACGCCGTGACCTCGACGTTGCGCCGGGCCACCTCCATGCGCGGGTCGTGGGCGGCGGCCGCGGTGAAACCGGACAGCGCGTCCGAGGTCCGGCCCTGCTGCAGGCGCAGGACCGCGAGGTTGTTCATCGCCGCCGCATTCGCCGGATCCATGGTCAGCACCTGCCGGTAAGCCGCCTCCGCCTGCCGGGTCCAGCCGAGCTTGCGCGCGGTGTCGGCAACGACGAGATGGCATTCGGGTTCGGTGGGATCGAGCGTGACCGCCGCGAGCGCTTCGTCGTAAGCGCGCGCCGAAGCTCGGGAAGCGTGCCCATGGCCTGCGCCAGCTGAACTCGCACGATCGGGCAGGTGGGGCGCCAGCCGAACCGCCTCGCGGGCTTCTTCGACGGCTTCCAGGGCGCGTCCGAGGTTCACAAGCGCCACACTCGCCAAGCCGGTGAGACCACTCCTCGGTGGGATCGAGCCCGGCGGCCCGACGGGCGGCCTCGAGGGCATCGGCCGGCCGATCGAGCTGAAGCATGGCCTGCGCGCGCAGGCACCACAGCCGGTCGTCGTCCGGTGAGCTCGCCAGCGCGCGATCCAGATGACGCAACGCCTCGTCGGGGCGGCGAAGGTCAAGCGCTGCCTTCGCGCGCTGCAGTGGACTTGCGAAGCCGGCCTCTTCGCTCACACGAGTCGACGCTTCTTGAGGTACGCCAGCAGATCGTCGTACGTGCCGCTCTCGTTGCCGAACTGGGCGACGTTGCGGGCGATCTCGAGCCACGGCCCGGTGGACGGCCGGATCTCGGCGATCGCCGCGGTCAGGTCGTCCTGGCGGATTCCGCGGACCTCGCCGCTTCTGCACGCTGTCGGCCATCGCCCGCTCGGCGGCGGTCTCGCAGACGTGAGCGAGGTCAGCGCCGGAGTAGCCCTCGGTGCGCTTGGCGAGCGGTTTGAGGTCGATGTTCTCGACAGGTCTTAGCCGAAGATGCAGCCGGAGGACGGCTTGGCGGGCCGCCTCGTCCGGCGGCAGCACCAGCAGCATCCGATCGAACCTCCCGGGGCGCCGCAACGCGCTGTCCACGTCCCAGGGATGGTTGGTGGCCGCCAGCACAAAGACACCATCGTTGCTCTCAGAGGCTCCGTCGAGCTCGGACAGCAGCGCCTGCACGACGCTGCGCAGGCCGCTGCCCCGCAGATCGGTTCGCTTATGGCCGATCGCGTCAACCTCGTCAAGAAACAGCACGCACGGGGCGTTACGCCGGGCGGTGTCGAAGATCGCCCGCAGCTTGCGTTCGCTCTCTCCGATGTACATGTCCAGGACGTCGACGAGGCTCACCGGATAGAAACGGGCACCGAGCTCACCGGCTACGGCGCGGGCGATGAACGTCTTCCCGCAGCCGGGAGGTCCGTAAAGCAGCAGCCCGCCGCGAAGGCTCTTGCCGTAGAGGCGCCGCAGCTCCGGGTTTCGCATCGGGAGCAGGAACGCATTTTCCAGCCGCTCCTTGACCTGCTGCATCCCTGCCACATCAGCGAGTCGCACACCCGCCTGCTCGACGTCGCCGACGGCCGGCACGTCAGGGTCTTCGCCGATGAACATCGGAGGGACGACGCCCTCGAAGGCCTTCTCTGCCTGCGACCAGTCGAACGGATCTGCCGCCGGTGCGTCGGCGGCATCGGGGACCTCGGGGACTCCAGGGCCTGCGGTGGAATCGCGGGGTTCTGCGGCGTCTCGCGGCGGTGGGGACGCCGACTCCGTCCGCTCGGCGCGATTGCCCGGGGCCGTCTCATCGGAGGGGCCGCCCTCGGGAGCCGGCTGGCCCCGAAGCGCGGCGCTCGCGGCTGCCAGCAGCTCCTGGGCCTGCTCGTTAGTGGGATCCGTGCGAATGACGGTCGCCGCCTCCGTCAGTGCCTCGACGTGCTGGCCGGCGGCGAGGAGCAGCTGCGCGTAGTGCAGTCGTAAGGGCAGATCGGTCGGAGCGGCTGCCACCGCAGCGGCGAGGCTGGCGAGCAGCGGATCCGACACATACACCATGTTGCCGGAAGTATGGCGGCAGTGCTGTGCCTGGCGTGTCCGGACAGCTGGCCGGCTGGACACGAACGCAACGGAGGCGGCGGCGGATTCAGCCAGCGGGTACGACGAGGGCCGTGGCGATAGCCGCCAAGCCTTCGCCTCGGCCCGTCATGCCCAGCCCGTCGGTCGTGGTGGCGGACAGCGAGACCGGCGCGCTGACGACGCCGCTCAGCAGACTTTCGGCTTCGGCGCGGCGGCCGCCGATCCGAGGTTGTTCACCGACCAGCGCAATCGCCAGGTTGCCGACCTGCCAGCCCGCCTGCAGCAGCAGGCTCATCGTCTCGGCGAGCAAAGCCATCCCCGGCGCTCCGGCCCATTGCGGGTCATCGGTGCCGAACACAGCCCCGAGATCCCCTGAGCCGGCCGCCGACAGCAAAGCGTCGCAGCCGGCGTGCGCCGCGACGTCCCCGTCAGAATGCCCGGCCAGACCAGGAACCCCCGGCCAGTGCAGGCCCGCGACCCAGCACGGGCGGCTCGCGTCGAACGGGTGGGCGTCGACTCCGATGCCCACCCGCGGCACTGGCGGGTACGACGGGACAGGCGGGGTCGAGGAGGGGCTCATCGCGCCCTCACACCGCCGGCTCTGACCGGACGGCCCCGGTAGCAGCCAGCATCGCCTCGGCCCGCGCGAGATCCTCCGGCCTGGTGATCTTGAACGCGTCGACGGCTCCCGGAATCACCAGGACGGGCTCGCCCAGCAGCTCGACCAGCCCGGCATCGTCGGTAATGGCAGCGCCGGCCGGCAGCGTCGCGAGCAGGTGGGCTCGCTCCAGCACCGCGCGCTGAAAGCCCTGCGGGGTCTGAATGGCGCGCAGCGTCTCGCGCGGGGGAGTCTCGAGTACCAGCCCGGTCGGACCCACGCGCTTGACCGTGTCATCCACCGGCAGCCCCGGCACCACCGCGGGGGCCCCGGCGATGACCGCTGCTGCTACTGCGTTGATAAGCGAGACCGGCGCCAATGGCCGCGCGGCGTCATGGACGAGCACGATATCGACCTCGGGAGGCAACGCCCGCAGTGCTGCAAGCACCGATTCCTGCCGGGTGGCACCGCCGGCCACAGCCACGACCGCCAGGTCGGCCAGCTCGGCTGAGACCCTTTCCTGCGACCCGGCTGGGACAGCGACGACGATCGGACCGACGGCGCCGGCGGTCCGCAACCGGGCCACGGCATGAAAAAGCAAACTGCGCCCGGCTAGCGGACGCAGTGCTTTGGGATCTCCCGGGCCGAGCCGATCACCGCTGCCGGCCGCCGGCACCAGCGCGGCGACAGTCAGCTGGCGAGCACCTCGTCGAGCATGGCCTCGGCCTTGTCTTCGTTAGTGCCCTCGGCGAGAGCGAGCTCGCTGACCAGGATCTGCCGTGCCTTGGAGAGCATGCGCTTCTCACCGGCGGACAGCCCACGCTCGCGATCACGACGCCAGAGGTCACGGACGACCTCCGCCACCTTGTTGACGTCACCGGAAGCAAGCTTCTCGATGTTCGCCTTGTAGCGGCGGGACCAGTTGGTCGGCTCTTCGGTGTGCGGTGCCCGCAACACCTCAAAGACCTTCTCGAGGCCGTCTTGGCCGACGACATCGCGAACACCCACCAGCTCAACGTTGTCTGCTGGGACCCGGACCGTCAGATCGCCTTGCGCCACCTTGAGCACCAGATAGCTGCGCTCCTGGCCCTTGATGACGCGGGTTTCGATTGCTTCGATAAGTGCTGCGCCGTGGTGTGGATAAACCACAGTCTCACCGACAGTGAACGCCATTAGTGTGCTGCCCCTTCCGCCTGCCTCTAAGGGTAACAGGTCTATCGTTGCAGGTCACAGGCTTGACAGCAACGCTCGAGCGTGCTCCAGCCGGGAGCTGGGCCGACCGGGTGATCCTGGTGTTAACCGAGGCGAAAGAGTTTAGATGCTCGCGGGGCCGGGTGAACGCGATTCCGTCGAATCCGCCCCCGCGAACCGCAGCGGGGCAAGCCGCTGTAACGGAGCATGCGAGAGGGCTGCGAAGCTCGTGGTGGGACTTAGCGAGAGATTTGCCTAGCCAGAGGTGCACCAAAGGCGTATTCGGAGCACCATAGGCGGGTGGCACTCGCTGACGACGACGACGGCTTCCCCCGCCGTTTCGACCCGAGCGATGATTTGCTGCACGTTGTCGTACCCGATGACCTGCGTGAACTAGATGCCGAAGTAGCGTCTTACCGCCGTGAGCTCGAGCTTGCCAGGCGCCAGCAGCGCCGCCAGCAGCTGGCCCGCCGGGTCACTCCGAGATGGGCGCGCAGCGGATTACCGAGCCCCGTTTTCACGGCAATTCTGCTGATCATTGCGACCACCGGCCTCCTGCTCAGTGTCTTTGCACCGGTGACGCAGCGCGGCCAGGGACAGCTGACGGTGAGCTCGCTCGCCAATCCCAAGCAGGCTCCCGGCACCGTGGGCGGGCTGCTCCCGGACGTCCAGCTCATCGCTGACACCAGCCACATCGGCACTCGGGTGATTCGCCCGGCGGTTTTCATCCTGGTGCCTGCTGGGTGCAAATGTGACGCTTTGATCCGCCAGATCGTGGGCCAGGCCAATGAGGTGCCGCCCGCTCCCTACACCGTGGTCGTCTCGGCCGGCAACGATGACACCGCGGCGAAGTTGGCGAATTCCAAGGACGGAGGGCGGGGTCTCCCGCTCGGCGTTCGGGATCAGGACGGCGTCCTTGCTCGCACCTACCACGCCTCCTCGACGGCTCCCACGCTGCTGCTGGTGGCCGGCAATGGGGTGCTGACCGGCCCGCCGGTGGTCTTCCACAGCGGCGACCGGCTTGAAACCCAGCTGGACGCACTGCACTCCTGAGCCAGACTCCTGATCCAGCGCCGCACTGCTGAGCCAAGCACGGGCGTGCGGGTGACAAGCTCCCCTCATGCCGCTGCGCCGGGTAGGACTGCTGCTTGCAGCGTCACACCCGGAGCCAGCCGCTGCCGTCACCGCGGTGTCGGCGGCGTTGGCGGCAAGTGCCGGTCGCACTGCCTGGGGCGTCGTCGCCGTCGCGTCGGCCGTGATGGCCGGCCAACTGTCGGTCGGATGGTGCAACGACTACGTCGACCGTGATCGCGACGCGCTTGTCGGCAGGCGTGACAAGCCGGTGGCGCGGGGCGACGTGTCGCCCGAATCGGTCCGCACGGCGGCGATTGTCGCACTAGCCGCGGTGCCGTTCCTCTCTCTGCTGTCTGGCTGGCGGGCCGCGATCGTGCACTGTGTGGCGGTTGCCCTGGCTTGGGCGTATGACCTCGGGCTGAAGGCGACCGTGCTGTCGGTGGTGCCTTACGCGATCGCGTTCGGACTGCTGCCGGTGTTCGTCGTGCTGGGACTGCCGGGAGCGCCTTTCCCCCCGTGGTGGGCTCCGTTGGCGGGAGCGCTGCTCGGCGCCGGTGCGCATTTCGCGAACGCGTTGCCTGATCTGGCCGACGACCTTGCGACCGGTGTACGGGGATTGCCGCAACGGCTGGGTGCCAAGGTCTCCCAACTGCTGTCGATCGTTTTGTTGCTGGCCGCTTCAGTCGTGCTGGCCTTCGCGCCGGGACTGCCAACATCGACCGCCTCAGCCGTGTTGATCGTGCTCGCACTGCTGGCTGCGGTGGTACTCGTGGTGGTGGGTGCGCTGCTTGGCCGCCGACCCGGCTCGCGTGCGCCGTTCCGGGCCACGATGCTGGTGGCACTGCTCGACGTCGTGCTGTTAATCGCACGCGGCCGGGCTTTGGCGTGAAGTGCCACCGCGTGGGCTAGATTCTCGCTGACGGTCCGCACGGATGGTCCGCTCGACTGGTTCATGTCAAAGTCTCGAAAGTCGCTGACCCTGTTTGCCGAGGAGGCTGCTCCACGTGACCGGCACCTTCCGTCCCGGCCGGCGGCTCGCCTGCTTGGTGCTCCTGGCGGCACTGCCGCTCACTGCGTGCGCTGCGGGCTACCAGGCCGAGACCTCGCGCGAACGCACCACGCTCACCAGCGTCGGTGGCGCCGTCGGCGATTTGACCCTTCGAAACATTTTTTTCTACGGACCGGCCGACTCCGGCCAAGCGCTGCCGCTGTATTTGTCGATCTTCAACGCGGCCGTCGTGAACGACAAGCTGGTCAGTGTCAGCTCCGTGAGCGCCGGGGCCGCCAGCGTGCCTGCCGACAACACGGTGCCCGGCGGCGGCTCGCTCGCCTACAACAAGGGCAATCCCTCGGTGCCGAGGCTCCTGCGAATGAAGCGCAACGTCCTGGTCGGCCAGACAGTCACCGTGACGCTGACCTTCGCCCGGGCCGGCTCGCTCACGCTGCAGGTGCCCGTAGAGGGGCCGACGCCCACGATTGCTGCGTCCTCCAGCCCCTGAGCTGAAACGCAAGGCCGCTGACGGCCGCCGCTTGATCGAAACGCTGCGTCGGCGATTCCCCCTGACCTTGGCCGATTCTGTCGGGGGTCGACCATAGGTTGCCGGTATGGCAGCCCGCAACGCTAGTTCGCATTACCGCTGCACCGAATGCTCCGCCGAGTCGCTGAAGTGGCTCGGCCGGTGCTCCTCCTGCCAGGCGTGGGGCACCGTCGAGCTGGTCGAGGCCCGCACGGCCGCCGTCGAGCTGATCGGCCGCGGCGGAGGCCGTTCGCGTATGGCCGTCATCCCCGCCTTGCCCATCACCGAAGTGCAGGCCGGAGCGGCGCAGGCCTGGCCCTGTGGGCTTGCAGAATTTGACCGGGTCCTCGGCGGGGGCCTGGTTCCGGGGGCCGTCGTGCTGCTTGCCGGCGAGCCGGGCGTCGGGAAATCCACCCTGCTGCTTGCAGTCGGCGCCCGAGCCGCCCGCGAAGGTCGCAGAGTGCTCGTTGTCACTGGTGAGGAGACCGCGGCGCAGGTGCAGAGCCGAGCCGCTCGGATCGAGGCCCTCGAGGAGTCACTTTTTCTGGCGGCCGAGACCGACCTGGCTGCGCTGGTCACACACGTCGAGCAGGTGGAGCCGAGCCTGCTGATCGTCGATTCGGTGCAGACGATCGCGGCGGCGGACGTCGACGGGGCCGCCGGCGGCGTGACTCAAGTCCGGGCGGTCGCGAGTGCCCTGGTGGCCGTAGCCAAATCGCGGGGCATGGCAACGCTGCTGGTCGGCCATGTGACCAAGGACGGCAACGTCGCCGGGCCTCGCACCCTGGAGCACCTGGTCGACGTCGTGCTTTCGGTCGATGGTGAGCGGGCGACCCCGCTGCGCATGGTGCGCGCCATCAAAAACCGTTTCGGCCCGACCGACGAGGTCGGCTGCTTCCGGCTCGACGGCGATGGTCTGACCGATCTGCCAGACCCAAGCGGCCTCTTCCTTTCGCGCGCTCACGGCATGCCTGGCATGGATGACGTCGCTCCGCCCGGCACCTGCGTCACGGTCACCCTGGAGGGTCGCCGGCCGTTGGTGGTCGAGGTCCAGGCACTCGTCGCACCTCCGGCCGGTGCGCATCCGCGTCGGGCGGTGTCGGGCCTTGATCCGTCACGCTTTGCCATGGTGCTGGCGGTCGTCGAGACCCGGCTGGGCGTCAAGCTCGCTCCGCAAGACGTCTACGCCTCCACCATCGGGGGTGTCCGGATCGGAGAGCCCTCAGCTGATCTGGCGGTGGTGCTGGCGGTCTTCAGCGCCGCCAAGAACCTCTCGCTGCCCGCTGACCTCGTCGTCATGGGTGAGGTCGGCCTTGCCGGTGACGTCAGGCCGTCCCAGGGCATCGAACGCCGCCTCGCTGCCGCAGCCCGGCTCGGATTCCGGCGGGCGATCGTGCCGTTCGGATACGGGAGGGCGCCCGAATCCATGGTTGTCGCCGAGGTTGTGGATCTCGTCGGGAGCCTGGACGGTTTGCGACAACTGATGGCTGCCGGGCCGAGGCGGCGTTTGGGTCCGGTCGATTTGGTGGAGGAAGAGCAGGTGAGAGTTAGCTGAACCCGCTGCGGCGCCGAGTTGTTTTTGGCTCAGTTCGCCCGATCCGCACCTTAGGATCATTACGGATCCACCATTTGCGAGGGAGACCGATGGCTGCCGCCGCCAGCGAGGATGTCTTGCGGGCCGTGCTGGCCGCCATGGCTCCCGGCACGCAGCTGCGGGATGGCCTGGAGCGCATCCTGCGCGGCAATACCGGCGGGCTGATCGTGCTCGGGTACGACCGCACCGTGGAGTCCCTGTCGACCGGCGGCTTCGAGCTGGACGTCGAATTTTCCGCCACCCGCCTGCGTGAGCTGGCGAAAATGGACGGGGCGGTCGTTCTGTCCACCGATGGCACCCGGATCCAACGGGCCAATGTCCATCTGGTGCCCGATCCGACGATTTTCACTGACGAGCAGGGCACCCGCCACCGCACTGCCGAGCGGGTCGCCAAGCAGACCGGTTATCCCGTCATTTCGGTCAGCCAATCGATGCGCATCATCGCCTTGTACGTCGAAGGTCGGCGCTACGTACTCGATGATTCGGCTGCCATCCTGTCGCGGGCTAACCAGGCCCTCGCCACGCTTGAGCGTTACAAGCTGCGCCTGGATGAGGTGGCCGGCACGCTGTCTGCCTTGGAGATCGAAGATCTGGTGACGGTGCGCGACGCCGTTGCCGTGTCTCAGCGCCTGGAGATGGTGCTGCGCATCTCCGAGGAGATCGGCGGCTACGTCGTGGAGCTGGGCACCGACGGGCGCCTGCTCTCGCTGCAGCTCGAGGAGCTGATGGCCGGCGTCGAGCAGGAGCGCGAGCTCATCGTGCGTGACTACCTGCCTTCCGGCGGACGCCGCACGCGTACTCCCGAGACGGTGCTGACGGAGCTGGCCGGAGCTAATGCCGCTGACCTGCTCGACGTGTCGGTGCTGGCCCGCATGATGGGCTACCCGGGCGGTGCCGATGTGCTGGAGACGCCGGTAAACCCGCGCGGTTACCGATTGCTGGCGAAGGTGCCCCGACTGCCGCGACTGGTCGTTGACCGACTGGTCGACCATTTCGGCAGTCTGCAGAAGCTGCTGGCCGCCAGCATCGACGATCTGCAGGCCGTCGACGGGGTTGGGGAGACCCGGGCCCGTTCCGTGCGTGAAGGCCTTTCACGACTCGCCGAGTCGAGCATCCTCGAGCGCTACGTCTAGTCGCTCAGGCCTCGTCGCCCCCGTCCGCGCCGGCGGTTGAGCCGATGTCTGGGCCGGCTGGCGTTGCGCTCGCCTCGGCCAGGCCCACGACGTCGACCAGGGGCACCGTCGTCCCGTCGATCCTGAGCAGTGCCTGCACGTACGACGGCAGGTGCGGCGGCCGCGTGGCAGTCGTGAGTGAGGTGTCCGGCGGCAGTTCGAGCAGCCCTTCCACGCCGTCACAGGCCACCCCGATCGCGTGGTCCGGCCAGCCGGCCGCCAGGACCAGCACATCGCCGCGGGCGTCAGAGTCGTCGGACCCGTCGCTGCTCCGGGCCGCGCGCGTGTCGTAGATCGCCACGGAGGTGTCTTGGACGTCAAGGACGCCCGCCAGAGATCCGCCCGACCCGGGGAGCCGACGAAGCCCGCGGAGGCGTACCACCGCTCGGACGGCATCGAGGTGGACGAGATATCGCTCGGATCCCGAACGAAAGGCCAGCACCCGCATCGCTGTCACGTCTCCTGTCACTTCACACCTGCTTGGGAAGGCGCACGTCCTGACCCGCCAGCCAGCTGGCGGCACATCTGCGCCAGGTCGTCGACCCGCCGCCCTCCGAGCTCTTGGACGCGTTCATCGGGTCCACGCCGGGAGAGTGCCTGAGCGGCGGCGCCGTACGCGCGGGTGGCCTCTGCTCCATGTCCTAGCCGGCCTAAGACCACAGCCAGCAGGAACTGGGCGAAACCGGAAGCAGGATCGAGGTAGGCGGCCCGGCGCAGAGCCACCACAGCCTGCGGATCCTGACCGATCTCGACCAGGGCGAGACCATGCAAGTAATGCAGCTGGGCCGACAGCGGATCGGCTGCGATCTGCGCCGCCGCGAGCTCAGCAGCGGCGGAGTAGGCCCCCGCTGAAAGCGCGTCACGAATCTCGTCGAGTGGGTCCGAGGTGGCCGCCGCCGGGGCTGCCAGCGGGCGGCTCAGTGGCGGCGGACGGCG
This sequence comes from uncultured Actinomycetota bacterium, assembly GCA_963839015.1. Classification (GTDB taxonomy): domain Bacteria; phylum Actinomycetota; class Actinomycetes; order Frankiales; family Frankiaceae; genus DATAZK01. The sequence continues at coordinate 43,682 of CAWITL010000012.1, forward strand.
TACTACGGCTGGCTCCGGTGGGCGGCGCCGGTAGAGGAACGCATCGTCGTGGCGGACCAGCTCGAAACCCTCGTACAGCCTCCAGAGCGTCTCGCTGTGCCCGAGCAAGAGCCATCCGCCGGGCACGAGCGAGGAGTGGATCCCATCGATCACCCCGAGCATGACCGCGCGGTCGAAGTAGATCAGGACGTTGCGGCACAGGACCAGGTCGAGGCGGGGAGCGGGCGGCTGGTCAGTCGTGAGGTTGTGCTGCCGAAATTCCACGAGGCGCCGCAGCTCGGGTCCCACCCGCCAGGCGTTCCCTTCGGGGAGGAAAAAGCGTTGCAGGTCGTCATCGCTGAGCAGGCTGACGGCTCGCCGTCCGTAGCGGCCTTCCCGGGCTGCGGCCAACGCGCTGCCGTTGATGTCGGTGCCGATGATGCGGATGTCCCAGCCGTCGGATCTGGGATGGTTAGCCAGCAGCTTGCACAGGAGCAGGGCGATTGTGTAAGGCTCCTCGCCCGTCGAACAGCCGGCGCACCAGATGCGTATCCGATGGTCGCCGCGTGCCAGTAAGGAGGGAAGCACCAGCTCCTGGAGAGCGCGAATCTGAGGAGGGATTCGCGCGAAGTACGTCTCGCCGATCGTGAGCCCCTCGATCAGTTTCTGCAGCTCGTCGTGGTCGGTCCGGATCCGCTGCAGGTATTGGGCCGGCCCCGCCAGGCCGAGTCGGCGGCAGCCGGCGGTGACCAGGTTCGCCAATACTTCGTGACGCGCCGGATCCACCACCAAGCCGCAGGTGTCGCGGACGACGTCCGCAATTTCGTGGGCCACCGTGACGTTCATCGGAAGGGTCACCGCCGTGCCCATCGGCGGTTCACCGCAGTGTCCGTTCCGCGGTTCATCGCAGTGCCCGTTCGGGGGCAGTGACCAGCGCGACGAGCGCGGCGGCGATCTCCTGCAGCGGAAGAACCTGATCGACGGCTCCCGCGGCAACGGCCGCTCGTGGCATCCCGTAGATGGCTGACGTGTCCTCGTCCTGGGCGATGGTGGGTGCGCCCGTGGCGTGCAGCGCGGCCATGCCGTCCGCACCGTCGCGGCCCATTCCGGTGAGCAGGACGCCGATGGCGCGCCGACCCAGCACGGCAGCGACGCTGTCGAAGGCGCGGTCGACGGACGGGACGTGGTGGGCAGGTACCTGGGGGGCCAGACACCGAAGCCTTCCTGGTCCTGGCCCGGTTGCCCGTTCGATGAGTGAATCCAGGTCGCCGGGACAGACCACGACCTCGCCGGCGCGCAGCAGATCGCCGTCGGTTCCGAGTGAGACCGGCAACCGGCAGGTGCCGTTGAGCCATCCAGCCAGCCCGGACAGGAAGCCGGCCGGCATGTGCTGGACGACCATGACGGCCGCTCCGAGATCCCCGGGAAGGCCGGACAGCACCGCGCTCACCGCGCTCGGGCCGCCTGTTGAAGCCCCGATGACGATGAGCGGAACGGCCGCGTGGGGGGGCGCTGAGGTGCGGTTGAGCCGGCCGCGAGGGTGCCGGATGACCCGGATCCGGGACGCCAGCTGAACGCACGCCCGCAGGTCATCTGGCCCGCGGTCATGCAAGACGACGTCGACCGCGCCTGCCGCGCGCAGATCGGCCGCCGCTGAGGCATTGGCCAGCCGAGCATCGCCGTACACCACGACCGGGAGCGGATGGGTGGCCATCAGATCAGCGAGAGCCGGCAAGACCCCCTGCGGGAGGTCGGGGTCCAGCACGACGACAGTCGGCCTGAGTTGGGCCGCGAGGTTGAGCAGATCGGCTCTGGTCCGAGCCTCGCCCAGCACGACGAAACGAGGATCGACGGACAGCAGGGTGCGCACCGCCCGGCGGCTGAGAGCGTTTCCACCGGCTACCAGAACGCCGATGTCGCCGGTGGCCGCGGAAGGGCGCGGGATGGCGGCGCGCAGCGGTTCCGGTGTCATGGCGCCGGCCGTCCGGACATGCCATTCATGGCAAGGCCCCGCTCTGATTTCACGCGTTCCCCCTAGAAGGCTGACATCGGTGCTGACAGGCTCGGCCTTGAGTTGCCGGCGGGCGCCGGCTGGCGTAACTCAGCAGGCTCCATCCGGGTTATGGCAGGCTGCGGCAAGTGCCTTCAGCTGCGGCGGATCCGCTTGAACGGCTGCGCGACTGGTATGCCCGCGAGGCCCGTGACCTGCCCTGGCGCCGTCCCGGAACAAGCCCCTGGGGCGTGCTGGTGAGCGAGGTGATGCTGCAGCAAACACCGGTGGCGCGGGTGCTGCCCGCCTACGAGGAGTGGCTGCGACGCTGGCCGGACCCAGCTGCGCTCGCGGCCGATCCGGCTGGAGAAGCGGTACGTCAATGGGGCCGGCTCGGCTACCCCCGACGGGCGCTTCGGCTGCACGCTGCCGCGACCGTGTGTGTGGCGCGGCACGAGGGTCGAATTCCCCGCGATCCGGATGAGCTACGCGCGCTCCCGGGGGTTGGCAGTTACACCGCCGCGGCCGTCGCCGCGTTCGCCTTCGGAAAGCGCATTCCCGTCGTCGACACGAACGTGCGCCGGGTGGTCGCCCGATGGTCGCTGGGGCTGCCCGCGGCGATGACGATCCCGGATGCCGCCGTCGCGAGCCTTTTGCCGGCTGAGCCGACCGCGGCCGTCGTCACGTCGGTCTCGTTGATGGAGCTGGGTGCGCTGGTATGCGTGAGCCGCAGTCCCCGATGCGCGGCCTGCCCCATAGCTACGGACTGCCGCTGGCTCGCGGCGGGTGCTCCGACGCCTCAGGAGGCCGGAATTCGCACCCGACCCGCGCAGGGCTATGAAGGAACTGACCGTCAGGTCAGGGGACGGCTGCTGGCAGCGTTACGGGAGGCCCACGGTCCAGTCGCTACCGGCGCTCTGGAGTCGCTGTGGCCCGATCCCGAGCAGCGTGACCGGGCGATCGCCAGCCTGCTGGAGGATGGCCTGGTGGTGCGTACCAGCGGCGATGACGGTAGCTTCGCGCTGCCTGGGTAGGGCACGTCAGCCCTCCGTCATGCTGCTACGACGCCCTGACGTCGTGTGGTGATGACGGAGCGGGATCAGGCCCGCTCAAACAGCGCCGCGTAGAGGGTGAGGCCAGGGCCGAAGGCCATCGCCACGACCGGTCCGGGGGTGGAGGGAAGGCGCTCGAGGACCATGAGGACGGTCGCGGACGAGCAATTCCCGTACTCATCAAGGACCCGGTAGGACGCGGCCATTGCCTCGGCCGGCAGCTCCAGCCGCTCTTCGACGACCTCCAGGATGCGACGTCCGCCCGGATGCACCGCCCAGCCCGTCACGTCCGCCGGCGTCAGGCCGTGTGGGGCGAGCAGCCGATCGCGTACGACCCCGCCGACATGTCGTGACAGCACGGATGGCACCTGCGGAGAGAGGCCCATCCGAAACCCGAGGTCAGTGATGTCCCAGGTCATGTGATCAGCGGTCGAGTGATCGGCCACTGCGACCATGTCCACGAACGTCAGCCCGCTCGGTGACGGGAGGTCGCGCTCCGGTGACCCGGGCTCCAGGACGACGGCAGCTGCGGCGTCGGAGAAGAGGGCGTGCGCCACCATCTGCGAGGGGTCGTCGGTAGCGGGCTGGATGTGGAGCGACGTGAGCTCGACACACAACACGACTGCCGGGCGCCCGCGGGCCACCACGAAGTCCGCAGCGGCGCCGAGTGCCGGGAGGGCGGCGTAACAGCCCATATGACCGACGAAAAGGCGCTGAACGGTCGGAGCCATACCCATGTCGCGGGCCAGCACGAGGTCCAGTCCGGGCGTGCTGTAGCCGGTGCACGAGGCCACTGTGAACAGCCCGATGTCGGTGGGGTCGAGGTCGGAGGCGGCCAGGGCCTGGCCAAGGGCCGCTTTGCCGAGCCGCGGTGCCTCGTCGACGTAGCGCGCCATGCGCTGGCCGGTCGACCAGGACGAGACGTCGACGACACGGGGGTCGGCCACGCCGTGGCGGGTGGTGATCGCCGACGACGCAAAGATGCGCTCGGCGACCCGGTCGGCGGCGTAGTGACCGCGAAAGAAGTCGGCCCAGAGGCCGGCCTGATCCATGGCTTCGGGTACGGCGTAGCCGGCGCCAGTGAGCACTGCGGTCATAGTGCCCTCCTACCCAGACCCGTCCCGAACAGCAGCGATCCCCGTGGCCAACCGATTTTGGTCAGCAACGGGGATCACTGCAGCACGAATCGAGATCGTTCGGCTAGTGGAACAGTCGACTACTTGACGAGGCCGACGGGCGGTGTGTCAGGAACCGCCGGCGGCTTGGGCTCGCCCCGGAAGGTGAGCTTGCGCTCTTCGCCCTCGCCCTCGGCATCGACCACGACGATCTCGCCGGCCGACAGCTCGCCGAACAGGATCTTCTCGCTCATCACATCTTCCAGCTCACGCTGGATGGTGCGACGAAGCGGCCGGGCACCGAGCATCGGGTCGTAACCCTTGTCGGCCAGCACCATCTTGGCTGCCGGCGTGAGCTCGAGGCCCATGTCCTTGTTCTTCAGCGCGGTGTCCACCCGGGCCAGCATGAGGTCGACGATCTCGATGATCTCGTCCTTGGTCAGCTGGTGGAAGACGATGATGTCGTCGATCCGGTTGAGGAACTCAGGCCGGAAGTGCTGCTTGAGCTCGTCCTGGACCTTCGACTTCATCCGGTCGTAATCGATGGCCGCCCCACCGGTGGTGAAACCGATGCCGGGGCCCTTGGAGATGTCGCGGGTACCCAGGTTGGACGTCATGATGATCACGGTGTTCTTGAAGTCCACCTGGCGGCCCTGGGAGTCGGTCAGGCGACCGTCCTCCAGGATCTGCAGGAGGGTGTTGAACACGTCCGGGTGAGCCTTCTCGACCTCGTCGAAGAGCACCACCGAGAAAGGCTTGCGACGCACGCGCTCGGTGAGCTGCCCGCCCTCCTCGTAGCCCACGTATCCGGGAGGCGAACCGACCAGCCGCGAAACCGTGTGCTTTTCCATGTACTCGGACATGTCGAGGTGGATCAGCGCGTCTTCGTCGCCGAAGAGGAAGGACGCCAGCGTCTTGGAGAGCTCGGTCTTACCGACACCCGACGGGCCGGCGAAGATGAACGATCCACCGGGACGCTTGGGGTCTTTCAGTCCGGCGCGAGTACGACGGATGGCCTGCGAGACCGCCTTGACGGCCTGCTCCTGCCCGATGACCCGCTTATGCAGCTCGTCCTCCATGCGAAGGAGACGGCTCGTCTCCTCCTCGGTGAGCTTGAAGACGGGGATGCCGGTCCAGATGGCCAGCACCTCAGCGATCTGCTCGTCATCGACCTCTGCGATGACGTCCATGTCGCCGGCCTTCCACTCCTTCTCCCGCTGCGCCTTCTCGGTGAGCAGGGTCTTCTCGCGGTCGCGCAGTGAGGCGGCCTTCTCGAAGTCCTGCGCGTCGATCGCCGATTCCTTCTCCTTGCGGACGCCGGCGATCTTCTCGTCGAACTCCCGCAGGTCCGGCGGCGCCGTCATGCGACGGATGCGCATCCGGGAGCCCGCCTCGTCGATCAGGTCGATCGCCTTGTCGGGCAGGAAACGGTCGCTGATGTAGCGGTCAGCCAGGCTGGCCGCGGCGACCAGGGCGCCGTCGGTGATGGAGATGCGGTGGTGAGCCTCGTATCGGTCACGCAGACCCTTGAGGATCTCGATGGTGTGCGCAACGGTCGGCTCCGGCACCTGGATGGGCTGGAAGCGCCGCTCGAGGGCGGCGTCCTTCTCCAGGTGCTTGCGGTATTCGTCGAGGGTGGTGGCACCAATGGTCTGGAGCTCACCCCGCGCCAGCATCGGCTTCAGGATGCTGGCGGCGTCGATCGCGCCTTCAGCGGCGCCCGCACCCACGAGCGTGTGCAGCTCGTCGATGAAAAGGATGATGTCGCCGCGGGTACGGATCTCCTTGAGCACCTTCTTCAGGCGCTCCTCGAAGTCACCGCGGTAGCGGCTGCCCGCCACCAAAGCGCCCAGGTCAAGGGTGTAGAGGTGCTTGTCCTTAAGGGTCTCAGGCACCTCGCCCTTGACGATGGCCTGCGCCAGCCCTTCGACAACCGCCGTCTTTCCGACGCCGGGCTCACCGATCAGGACTGGGTTGTTTTTGGTGCGGCGCGACAGAACCTGCATCACGCGCTCGATCTCTTTCTCGCGCCCGATGACCGGGTCGAGCTTGCCCTCGCGAGCGGCGGTGGTGAGGTTGCGACCGAACTGGTCGAGCACCAGGGAGCTTGAAGGCGCCCCTTCGGCCGGACCGCCGGTGGCCGCCGGCTCACCCTTGCCCTGGTAACCCGAGAGCAGCTGGATGACCTGCTGGCGGACGCGACCGAGGTCTGCGCCCAGCTTCACGAGGACCTGGGCGGCGACGCCCTCGCCCTCGCGGATCAGGCCGAGCAGGATGTGTTCGGTGCCGATGTAATTGTGGCCGAGCTGCAGGGCCTCTCGCAGGGAGAGCTCCAGCACCTTCTTCGCCCGCGGCGTGAACGGAATGTGACCGCTCGGTGCCTGCTGGCCCTGGCCGATGATCTCCTCGACCTGGCTGCGGACAGCCTCCAGCGATATGCCAAGCGACTCGAGCGCCTTAGCCGCTACGCCTTCGCCCTCGTGGATGAGGCCGAGGAGTATGTGCTCGGTGCCGATGTAGTTGTGGTTGAGCATCCGGGCTTCTTCTTGCGCCAGGACAACAACCCGCCGGGCCCTGTCGGTGAACCTCTCGAACATGTTGCGCTCCTTCGAGCGAGGCGACCGCCCCGCCAGCTCGTGCTGCTGACGGCCTGCTTCGCATGCTAGCCCCGTGCCCGTCTTCACATCGACTTAGTGAATGCCCCATCGGCGGTGAAGGGGCCTGGTACAGCTGCGGGACAGGCCGGCTCTCACAGACCCTGACCCACTCAACCTCAGTTCGTCGACCCACTGTTCCCAGGATGTGTCTGACTTGTTGCTTTCGCTATGAGCAGACAGGGAATGCAAGAACCCCGAAGACCGAGCGAACTCGGCCAACGGGGCTGGTGCAGTAGTGCGTTTGGCGTAGTGGATCCCTAGCTGTCAGTACTCCTAGTGCGCCGCGCGGTAGGCGTCGACGACCTCGGCGGGCAGGCGGCCCCGGTCGTTGACGGCGTAACCATTGCTGCGGGCCCAGGAACGGACGTCTGCGGTGTCGGCGATGCCGCCGGTGCCTGCCGCGCTGCGGCGGCGTGCACCACCGCGAATCAGACCTGACTTGCGACCGCGCGCGACATAGCTGGCCAACGACTTGCGCAGCTGGTTTGCATTCTTGGTGGACAAGTCGATTTCGTACGCGCTTCCATCGAGACCGAAGGCGACCGTCTCGTCGGCGGAGGATCCGTCGAGGTCGTCAATGAGAAGAACTTGTGTGCGTTGCGCCATCGTTGGAGACTCTTTCGTTTCTGGACATGGAACTTGACATCGGAAATACGTGCTTAACGGGGTGGTTCGCAAAGAGGCGGAACCGCTGGCAAGTAACAGTCGGTGACGACTATTGAATCATTGTTCTCGTGTCAGCGGGAACGCTAAGACCTCGCGGATGCTTACCGCTCCGGTGAGAACCATCAGCAAACGCTCGATGCCGACGCCCACTCCTCCGGTGGGGGGCATGGCGTACTCAAGAGCTCGTAAGAAATCGGTGTCGAGCTGCATCGCTTCGGGATCCCCCCCGGCTGCCAACAACGACTGCTCGGTTAAGCGGGCTCGCTGCTCAACGGGATCGACCAGCTCCGAATAACCGGTGCCCAATTCGCGGCCCAGCACCACCAGATCCCAGCGTTCGGTCAAACGCGGGTCGTCGCGGTGCTGACGGGTCAGTGGCGATACCTCGACGGGAAAGTCGCGGTAAAAGGTCGGCGCGACGGTCTGGCCTTCGATCAGGTGCTCGTAGAGCTCGAGCAGCACTTGGCCGGCGTTCCAGCCCGGTTGCAAGGCCACTTCAGCTTTGGCCGCCAGCGACCGCAGCTTTTGCGCGGGTGTGTCGATCGTCACCTCTTCCCCCAAAGCCTCGCTGACGGCGTCGTGCACCGTGACGTGGCGCCAGGGTTGGCCGAGATCGAGCTCTCCTCCCGCACCGTCCGAGACGACCCGGCTGCCCAAGGCGTCGGCGGATTCCAGTACAAGCCGTTGGGTGATGTCCGCCATCACGTTGTAGTCCGTATAAGCGGCGTAGAACTCAAGCATCGTGAATTCCGGATTGTGCGAGGTGTCGACACCCTCATTACGGAAAATTCGCCCGATTTCATACACCTGCTCAATTCCGCCGACGACCAGGCGTTTGAGATAGAGCTCCAGGGCGATCCGCAGATAAAGGTCGATGTCGAGGGCGTTCGAGTGGGTTCGGAAGGGCCGCGCCGCCGCCCCGCCGTGCAATGCCTGAAGCACCGGAGTTTCCACTTCGACGTAACCGCGGCCGCGAAGGCCGTCTCGCACCGCGGCCAGCACCGTGTCGCGGGCCAATATGTATTGGCGCGCTTCCGGATTGACGATGAGGTCGACATAACGCAGGCGCACCCGGGCTTCCAGATCCGCCAGACCCTTGTGCTTGTCCGGCAGCGGCCGCAGTGCCTTGCTTGTGATTGCCCAGCTCGAGGCGCGCACCGAGAGTTCGCCACGCTTGCTGGTGATCACCTCACCGGTGACTCCAACGTGGTCACCCAGGTCGATGTCGCTCTTCCACGTGCCCAAGGACTCCAGCCCGGTCGCGTCGGCAGTGAGCATCACCTGCAATCGATCACTGCCCTCTTGGAGCGTGGCGAATGTGATCTTGCCGCCGACGCGGTTCAGGACCACCCGGCCGGCGACGGACACGGTCTCGCCGGTAGCCGTGTCGGGTGACAGCTCGGGGAATCGAGCCCGCAGCTGCGCGAACGAGGTGGTCCGGGGATAGCCGACGGGATAGGGGTCGATGCCCTCGGCGCGTATCCGGTCGAGCTTTTCGCGGCGGATCCTGATCTGCTCCGGCTCGTCGGCGCTGGGGGTCGTCACCTCGGCGAGGTTATCGACTGCCGGCCCCACTGCTGTCCGGTCAGGTGTTAGGTGTTGCGTTCGAAGACGAGCCGCAGCCCGATCAGGGTCAGATCGGGTTCGTGGTGATCAAGCGTCTCGCTGACGGACAGCACCAGGGTGGCCAGGCCACCGGTGGCAATGACGACGGGCGGTGCATTCAGCTCCGCCGAGATCCGCCGGACGAGGCCATCGACCTGCCCCGCCGTCCCGTACACCATTCCGCTCTGCAGCGCCTCGACCGTCGACTTGCCGATGGGTGAGCGCGGCTCCGCCAGTTCGACCGTCCGCAGCTGGGCGGCCCGCGAGGCAAGCGCATCCAGCGAGATCTCGATCCCGGGCGCCAGCGCGCCTCCGAGGAATTCGCCGCGCTCGCTGACGATGTCGAAATTGGTCGACGTGCCGAAGTCGACGACGATGCAGGGGCCGCCGTACAGGTGATGGGCGGCGAGGGTGTTCATGATCCGGTCAGCGCCCACCTCTTTCGGGTTGTCCATCAGGATCGGGACGCCGGTGCGTATCCCCGGCTCGACAATGACGTTCGGCAATCCCGGATACCAACGCGCGCACATGCGCCGGACCTCGAGCAGCTGGGACGGGACGGTGGAGCAGACCGAAATGCCGTCGATCGGGACGTCGACGAGCAGGCCCCGGTAGAGCAGCGCCAGCTCATCGGAGGTGGCCCGGGCATCGGTACGTACCCGCCACGAATCGATCAGCACATCTTCGTCGAAGACGCCCAGCACCGTATTGGTATTACCGATGTCAACCGTGAGCAGCATCAGCGCAGGTCCATTCCGAGATCCAGGATCGGCGCGGAGTGCGTGAGGGCTCCCACCGAGAGGAAGTTGACCCCGGTCAAGGCGACGTCACGGGCCGCGTCAAGGCTCAGCCCCCCGGAGGCCTCGAGCAGGATTCCCGGGGCCAGCTGCACGCAGGTGCGCAGGTCGGCCGGCGACATGTTGTCGAGCAGGATGAGGTCGGCGCCGGCTGCTATGGCCTCGGTGACCTGTTCGACCGTGTCGCATTCGACCTCGACCGTCACGCCGGGAAACGAGGTCCGTACGGCCTGAAACGCGGCAGCCACGCCGCCGGCCGCCGCTACGTGGTTGTCCTTGACCAGCGCGGCGTCCCACAGGCCCATGCGGTGGTTGACCCCGCCGCCGCAGCGAACGGCGTACTTCTCCAGCGCGCGAAGGCCGGGAGTGGTCTTGCGAGTGTCACGGATCTGTACTCCGGTGCCGGTGACCGCCTCCACCCACCGGGCGGTCAAAGTCGCGATTCCCGAAAGGTGACAGAGCAGGTTGAGCATCGTGCGCTCCACCGTCAGCAGGGTTCGCACTGGCCCGGTGGCCGTGAGTACGACGTCTCCCGGCTGCACCCGATCGCCGTCGCCGGCCACCGGGGACGCCTTCGCCCCCACGTGCCGGAAAACGAACGCAGCCACGTCGATCCCCGCCACAACTCCCGCCGCCCTGCTTCGCACGTCTGCCGTGCCGATCAGGCCGGCGGGGATCGTGGCTGTACTCGTAACGTCGATGCCGTCCAGGGCGTCGCCGGGATGGGTGCCGAGATCCTCGGCCAGAGCCCGCTCCACCACATCTGCGACGGCTGCGGGGTCGAGACCATCGGCTGGCAGATTGGTCACGCGGTCACCGGTTCATAGGTCGTAACCAGCCCATCCTCGTTGGACAGGTGGGTGATCAGGTGTCCGCGGAAAGCGCCGTCCGCCGCGGGGAAGTCCTCACGCCAGTGCGATCCGCGGGTCTCGCGCCGCAGCGACGCGGCGGCGACCAGAGCGCTGGAGACCAGGTGGGCGTTAGTGGCTTCCCAGGCGTCCGGGCCGGGCACGGTCGGCAGCTGCCCGACTTGCCCCGCCTGCGCACCCAGTGACTTGGCGGCGCCCTCCAGGCTGGCAGCGCTGCGCAGCACGCCGGCGCCCTCGGTCATGGTGGCCGTCAGGTCGCGCAGCACCCCGGCGGCGAGCAGGCCGGATGATGGGGAGGGTGCTAAGGGCTCGGATTGGGCAGGCAACCTGTCAGCGAGCGCGGTGCCGATCCGGGCGGCGAAGACGAGGCCTTCGAGCAGGCTGTTGGACGCCAGCCGGTTGGCACCGTGGACTCCCGTGCAGGCGACCTCACCGCAGGCGTACAGACCGGGCATCCACCCGGACTCGCCGGCAACCCGGCCGTAGGTGTCGGTGCGTACTCCACCGGAGGCGTAGTGCGCGGCCGGCGTCACGGGGATCGGGTCCGTGACCGGGTCGATTCCATGACCGCGGCAGGTCGCGACGATGGTGGGGAACCGGGCCAGCAGCACCTTCTCGCCCAGCGCGCGGGCGTCGAGGAAGAGGTGGTCGGTGCCGGTGGCGGTCATGACGCGCGACATCTGCTTGGTGACGACGTCGCGGGGGGCCAGGTCGCGTAGCGGATGGCCATCGGGCGGCATCACGCGCTGACCGTTCGCGTCGATGAGCACCGCGCCCTCACCCCGGACGGCTTCGCTGACCAGCGGCTGCTGCCCATGGGCGGCGCCACCGATCCAGAGCGAGGTCGGGTGGAACTGCACGAATTCCAGGTCTGTGATGCGAGCGCCGGCGCGCAAGGCGACCGCCACGCCGTCACCGGTCGACACCGGCGGGTTGGTGGTGCTCGCGAAGATTTGCCCGAGACCACCGGTCGCCAGTACGACGGCGCGGGACAAGATCGCGCCGACGCCGTCTCTGCTGCCCTCGCCCATCACGTGCAGGGTGAGGCCGGCGATCGGAGCGGCGCCCGCCGATAGCGGCTTTCCGCGTAGCAGGTCGAGCACCAGCGCGTGTTCGATCACTTCGACCGAAGGGTCGGACCGGACCGCCGCGATCAACGCTCGCTGGACTTCCAGCCCGGTGGCATCTCCGCCGGCATGGACGACCCGGTTACGGGAGTGTCCGCCCTCGCGTGTGAGGGCGAAGTCGCCGCTTCGCTGTGAACGGTCGAAGGCGGCGCCGAGTGCCGCCAGCTCGCGTACTCGGGGAGGGCCTTCCGTGACGAGCAGCCGGACGGCGGCCTCGTCGCAGATCCCGACGCCGGCGACCAGAGTGTCGCGAAGGTGCTGCTCGGGATCGTCGTCAGGGCCGAGTGCCGCCGCGATGCCGCCCTGCGCCCAACGCGTTGAACCGGCGTCGAGGCGGGCTTTGGTGACCAGCACGACGGACAGCCCCGCCTGCCTGGCGTGGAGCACCGCCGCCAGTCCGGCGACGCCCGAGCCGACCACCACGACGTCCGCGGTGCGCGTCCATCCCGGGCCGGGGGCGGTGAGCCGGCGGGCGAGCGGGCTCACTAGGCAGGCTGGGTCGCGAGCGTGTCGCCGCGCACGAGTCCCGGCAGTGCCTCTGCCGGGTCGCCGCCGATGCCGGTGATGCGATTTTCAGCGTCGACGAAGATCACCCGGGGCTTGAAGGAACGCGCCTCGGCGGTGTCCATGACCCCGTACGCGATCAGGATGACCAGGTCACCAGGGTGAACGAGGCGGGCGGCCGCGCCGTTGATCCCGATGACGCCGCTCCCGCGAGGACCGGTGATCACGTACGTCTCGAGCCGTGCGCCGTTGGTGACATCGACGATCGCGACCTGCTCGCCGGGCAGCAGATCAGCGGCCTCCATGAGGTCTTCGTCGACCGTGACGGATCCGACGTAGTGCAGATCGGCCTGGGTGACGGTCGCGCGATGGATCTTCGACTTCAGCATTGTGCGCTGCATCTACGCCATCCCCAGAGTCAGAGCGGTGTTGTCGATGAGTCTGATCGGCCCGGTTTTGCCGGCCAGTATCGCCGCGACGAGGAGCCGGGCGTCACCAGCGGCGGCGTCCGCGAGCGTGATCGGGTCGACGAGGTCGAGTCGATCGAGGGTGAGTCCCGGCTCTGTGAGCAACGTGTCACGGGCCGCCTGCAGTGCTGCCTCGCGCCCGAGCGGTGCGGCGGCTGCACCGGCGGTGAGGGCCCTCGAGAGACTCAGTGCCGTCTGCTGCTGGTCGGCAGCGAGGTAGCGGTTACGGCTCGACAGTGCGAGGCCCCGCGCGTCGCGCTGGATCGGGACCCCCACGATCTCGACCGGCATGTCAAGGTCAGTCACCATCCGGCGGATCAGCGTCAGCTGCTGGAAGTCCTTTTCGCCGAAATAAGCCCGATCCGGCCGGGTCAGGTTCAGCAGCTTGGAGACGACGGTGAGCACCCCGTCGAAGTGGCCCGGGCGGCTGGCGCCCTCCAGCAGCAACCCGCCGGGGCCGGGATCGACCCGCACCATGGGCGCGCCGGTGGGATACATGACCTCGGCTGTCGGGGCAAAGACCAGGTCGGCTCCGGCCTCGGCACACACCTCCAGGTCAGCGCCGAGGGTGCGCGGGTACCGGTCGAGGTCTTCGCCCTCACCGAATTGCAGCGGGTTCACGAAGATCGTCACAACGACGCGGCCGTATCGGGCGGCGCTGCGGATCAGGGCGGCGTGCCCGTCGTGAAGCGCACCCATCGTCATCACGACGGCGACCGGGCCGACCAGGGCGGCGCGGGCGGCAGCCAGCTCGCTGCGGGTCTGGGCAACGGGGATCTGGGTGATGGCCGAGCCGAGCAGCGGGGTGTTGCGCGTATCGATGACACTCATATGGACCGCCAGTTCCTCACAGTGACCGCCTGATCTTGTCCTGCCGAAGATCCACCGGTGCCGGATGATCCGCCAGCGCCGGCCAGAGCTCGGCGGCGGGATTCGGGAGCCGAGCCGCAGTCGCGCGAGCCAGCTCCCGGTACAGCGGCGCCTGCCCCGTGCCGTGGTCCTCCAGTGCCCGCAGATGACCAGTGATCGCGTCCGCGTCACCGCGGGCCACCGGGCCGGTGAGAGCGGCGTCGCCTTGCTCGAGGGTGCGCTCGAGGGCGGCTGACAGCAGCGGGCGCAGCACGCTCGCGGGATCGCTGGCTCCCGTCGCGCGGATCACATCAAGGGCAGAGGCGACGAGAGTGACCAGATGGTTGGCGCCGTGGGACAGGCCCGCGTGCCAGAGCGGGCGTAGCTCCTCGGGCACCGCGACGGGCGTGCCGCCGAGATCGCCGACGAGCCATTCGGCCAGCGGCCAGTGTCGACCAAGAGCCGTGACGCCGTAGGACACTCCGGCCAGCCGGGGAAGGTCACTAGCTGTGCCCCCGAAGGTCTGCGCGGGGTGCACGGCCATGGTGATCGCCCCGGTGCGTGCTACCGCTTCGAGCACGGCCAGGCCATGACGTCCCGACGTGTGGACCACGACCTGATCCCCGTGCAGTGCGCCGGTGGCGACGAGGTCAGCGACCGGGCCGTCGGGATCGGCGAGCACGTCGTCCGGAAGTGCCAGGACGACCAGCGAGCTGTAACGCGCAACGTCGTGGGCACCCAGCACCGGGACCCCCGGCAACAGCTCAGCCGCGCGGGTACGGCTCGCACCGGAGCGGGCTGTGACACCGACGAGGTGGTGTCCAGCCGCGCGCAACGCAGCAGCCAGCACGGCGCCCACCCGTCCGGCGCCGATGACGCCGACACGGATAGCCGCCGTAGGACAAGCGGGGTCTACGCAAGGGGAAGCATTCACAGCCGTTCCAGTCCTCCAGGGGTACCGGACGTACGCGAACAGGCTAACCCGGTCCGCGCTATCGCGTTACCCCTAGATGACGTTCGACTTGCTTGCTGTGAACCTCGTCACAGCAAAACGCTAGCTGCTTGCCTGCACCAGGTCGGCGTCGCTCGAGAAGACCTCGCCGATCAGCACCTTGCCCTGCTTGACGGCGGCGCGGGTGAGCGGGCCATCCGCGTCGAGTGACTTGAAGGCGATGGTGATGCCGTAGGTGTTTTTGATCGCCGCGGCGCAGAACGGGTTACTCGGGCAGTTCGCCGCCGCGCCGAAGGTGATGCCGGTGGTGCCGCACTTGCTCGCCACGTCGGACATCGTCTTCAGCCCATAGGCATCGGACGTGGCCTTGGTGACCGCGTAGGCGTTCTGGTCGGTGGCGGCTGCCGGGTCCAGCGCGGTGAAACCGTGCTTGAGCGCAAGAGGCTTCAGCACGTCCATCGTCTTGGTGATGTCGGTGCTGGCGGTCTCGGTGGTGTTCTTGTCCTGCTGCAGCAGGAACTGGGTGAGGCTGGCGGCGTACTCCGGCACGACGTTGATGTCGCCTCTGGCCAGTGCGGGCTCGAGGATGTTGCGCAGCCCGACCTTCTGCGTGCTCACGGTGTATCCGGCCTTCGTCAGCACCTGCTTGTAGACCTCGCCGAGCGTAACGGCCTCATCGAAGGACTGGGTGCCGATCGCGATCTTCCCGGATCCTCCCGAGAAGCTGGGGAGCTTGGCTGCGGCGATGAAGTCCGAGGCAGCCTGTGCATTGGTCTTGCCGTCGGCGCTCACCTCGCGGTTCATCGTCGTCAGCGCGTCTTGGGAGAGCGCCTTGCTCACGGCGTTGAGCGCGTCGGTAAGCGGCGCCTTGGCCAGCTTCGTCGACACGACCGGAACGATGTTGTCGCTGTTCTGCGAGTGCTTGTCGTCGGCAAGCACGACGAGGGATGTGCCCGACTTCGGGGTGCAGTTCTTCGCGGCCGTCGTGGCGCTCGCCGAACCGCTGGGCGTGCTGCTGCCACTGCTGCTGCTTCCGCAGCCGGCGAGCGCGAGGGGCACGGCGAGGACGGCGGCCGTCACCGCAGACAGTCGTGCGGAACGAAGTACACCGGGCATGGTCGAGATCTCCTCGTAAGCGAATTTCAGACATCCAGAGCGGAACACCACGCCAAACTGGCGTTTACCGGGATGCAACATCTTGGCGACCCTAGGGACATTAGCCGACGTCGCGCGCAATTCGCTGCACTTCGCGAGATTGTCGATCGAACCAGTGGGGTTTACGGGTGCCCCGGGGTGTGAGCGACCGCTGCACGCCGGCCAGCACCATATCGATCAGCACCGCCACGATTCCGATGATGATCGCCGCGCCCAGCACCTCTCCTTGGTCGTTGTTGCCCTGCCCGATCTGGATCAGGTTGCCCAGGGTGTCGTTGCCGAGGAAGGACGCGATGGTCGCCGTGGCGAAGGTCTGCAACGAGGAGCTGCGCACGCCGGCAGCGATGAGCGGCAGGGCCAGCGGCAGCTCCACCCGACGCAGGATCTGAAATCCCGTCATGCCCAGCCCGCGGGCTGACTCCACGGTGTCCCTGTCGACGCCCGCGACCCCTGCCCAGCTATTGGTCAGGATCGGCGGGACGGCGAAAGCGGTGAGCGCGATGATGGCCGTCTTGGTCGAGACGCCGAACGCGGGCAGGCTCGACAGCAGGATCAGGATCGCGAGGGTCGGAACGGCACGCGTGACGTTGGCCAGCAGTGTGACCAGCCCACCGCCCCGCCGGAAGTGTCCGAGCGGGATCCCGATGGCCAAACCGATGACGGCAGCGATGATGACGGCTTCCGCGGCGATCTCGATGTGCAACCACGCCAGATGAAGAATTCCGTCACTCTGGTCGTTGTCCACCCAGTTGTCGGAGGTGGTGAGCCAATGCCAGGCCTGGTCGAAGACGTTCATCGGCCGGCTCGTTCCCACGGCGTGAGCAGCCGCTGAACCAGCAGGAGCAGCAGGTCGGCGATCAGGGCCAGCGCGACGATCAGCACGACTGACACCAGCAGCATCGAGTTCCGCGAGCTCTGGAACGCATCGAACATCAGCTGGCCGAGGCCGCCCTTTTCGATGACCCCGCCCACCGTGAGCAGGGCGATGGTCGACACGGTGGTGATGCGTACACCCGCCATGATTGCCGGCAGGGCCAGCGGCACCTGGACGCGCAACACCATCTGCAAGTGGCTGTAGCCCAGGCCTTCGGCGGCATCCAGCGAGTCTTTCGGTACTTCCTCGAGCCCGACCAGGACGTTGCGAACCAGCAGGAGCTGGGCATAGCCAACGAGCGCGATTATCACGGGCCAGCTGGATTTGATGCCGAAGCCGGGTGCCAGCAGCACGAAGAGGGCGATGGAGGGAATGGTGTAGATAACCCCCAGTAGTGCCAGGATCAGGCCCTTGCTCCAAGGCAGCAGCGATGCGAACACAGCCAGGAATGCGGCTACGATCATCGCAATTACCAGCGCCAACACCGACAGTTCAATGTGTTGGTAGAGCGAATGCTGGATCTCGCTGGATCTGGCTTTCACGTAGTCCCAACACCACCAGGAGGACGGCTTGCTGAGGCATCCACCCGCGGCCAGAAGGGTCACGACGTGGACAGTAGTGTGAACGTTGGCATTACCCTCGATCAGGTCAGCAAGCGTTTCCCGGGCGGTGACGGCGGCACGATTGCCGTCAATGAGCTTTCGATTCAGATTCCCGCGGGTCAGCTGGTCGCATTGGTCGGCCCGAGTGGCTGCGGCAAGACCACGACGCTCAAAATGATTAATCGCCTCATTGAGCCGACGTCCGGACGAATTCTGCTCGGCGAGGATGACGTCACCCGCGTGAATCCGGTTTCGCTGCGGCGCCGGATCGGCTACGTGATTCAAAACGTCGGACTCTTCCCGCACCTGACCGTCGAGGCGAACGTGGCGACCGTTCCCCGGCTGCTGGGATGGGACAAGAAGCGCCAGCACGCGAGGGCGCAGGAGCTGCTCGAACTGGTCGGCCTGGAGCCCAAGACCTTTGCTGATCGCTACCCGGCGCAGCTCTCGGGAGGCCAGCGGCAGCGGGTCGGGGTGGCGCGAGCCCTTGGGGCCGATCCGCCTGTGCTGCTGATGGACGAACCCTTTTCGGCGATCGACCCCATTGCCCGTACCCGGCTGCAGGACGAATTCCTGCGGGTGCAGGGCGAGGTACACAAGACGATCGTTTTCGTCACGCACGACCTCGATGAGGCCGTCCGGCTCGCTGACCGCATCGCCATCTTCCGCCAAGGCGGGATCCTCGAGCAGTACGGAACTCCTGCGCAGCTGCTCGGATCGCCGGCCACACCTTTCGTGGCCGACTTCGTCGGCGGCCAGCGTGGCCTGCGTCGGCTGTCAGTGACCCCGATCGATCCTGCTGCGCTTGAGCCTGCAGGGCTGATCAAAGACGGACCGGAGGTACCAATCAGCGGGACGCTCCAGGACGCGATGGCCGCGTTACTCACCGACGACGCCGGCCACGTTCGGGTGCTGGCCGCCAATGGTGAGGTGGTCGGTCTCCTGACTGTGACGGGGGTGCACGCGGCACTGCGCCGAAGCGTGCATGAGGCCGAGCGGGGCGACCAACGTGACGAGGCCCCGACGTCGGTCGTTGATTGAGGCTGGGGCAGGATCGAGACCGCCGTCAGGGTCCACACCGAGAGGCGCTCGCGATGCTCACCCAGTTTGATGACTTCCCGATCCATCCCTCCGCCGATCCCATCGCCCATCCGGCTACTGGCGATCCCAACCACTACGACCGTTACTGGTTCAACGGCCAGGCCAAGGATGGCTCGTTCTTCATCGGCGGTGCCATGGGCCACTACCCGGTACGCGGCGTGATCGACTCGGCTTTCAGCGTCATCTACGAGGGGATCGAACACTCGATCTTCGCCTCCGGCGTGATGCCGCTCGACCGCAGGACGGCGGTCGGGCCGATGCGCATCGAGGTCGTCGAGCCGATGCGTGTCATCCGATTGACGGCCGACCGCAGCGCCAATGGGCTGGGGGCCGATCTCACCTTCCGGGCGCGCACGGTCGCCATCGAAGAGCCGCGGCAGCGCCTGATTGCTCCGGACGGCGTTCCGGTGATGGACCACACCCGGCTGACCCAGTGGGGCAGCTGGGAAGGAAAGATCTGGATCGACGGGACCACGATCGATGTCGATCCCGCCGAGACGATTGCCACCCGTGACCGGTCGTGGGGGGTGCGCGCCGTCGGTCAGCAGCTTGCGACCCAGCGCGAGCAGCGCCGGCCGCAGGTCTTCTGGCACTGGCTACCGCTGCATTTCGACGATTTCTGCACCCACATGGCGCTGCACGAGCGGACCAACGGCGACCGCTGGCTCGAGGCCGCGATGACTGTGCCGCTCCTGGAGCCTGGGGCCCCCGCCTGCGGTTATGACCCGGCGACCCATCTGAAGGGGCTCACGTACGACATCGATTGGGAGCCGGGGCGTCGAGAGATGAAGTCGGCCGTCTTCACTGCCTACGCACCGGACGGGCGTGAGGTGCGTATCGAATTGGAGAAGCTCTACACCTTCCGGATGCGGGGGATCGGCTACAGCCATCCGCACTGGTCGCACGGCAGCTCCCACGGCGAGCTGGAGATCGGCCGCGAAGACATTGCGCTCGACGACTTCGACCCGTTGGCCGTTTCCAGCCTGCACCTGCAGAACATCGTCCGCGCCCGGCTCGACGGCCAGATCGGCTATGGGGTGCTGGAGCAGATCGTCATGGGCGACCACCAGCCGACCGGGATGAAGGGCTTCAACGAGGGCTGGTCGCCCGCCTAACCGCCAGATTCGTCGATATCCGCGGCGTAAAACGACAAATAGCGGGTCTTGACGGCCCTGTGCATAACCTCGCCGATCGGCTGGGCGGTCCGGCCAGGCTGGGGTCGGTGAAACCGCTGACCTCCGACGTCTCGGCTCTCCTGCGACGGGCAAGAGGGAGCTGTGACGATTGCGCAGTTGCTGACCTCGTGCCAGTGCTGTCGATGGAGGATCTGGTCTGCCTTCTCGACAGCGCCCTGCGGATCGGATGGGTGCCCGACCTGGGCTCACCGCGAAGCCAGCGAAAGCTGAGGGCGGCACTGGCTCAGACGGACCACCGGTCCGAATCGCCATTCGAGACCCGGCTGCGGGTTCGCCTGGTCCGGGCCGATCTGGCACCCGAGACGCTGCAGTTCGAACTGCTCGCGGCGGATGGACGGGTATATGCCCGGCTGGACATGGCCTGGCCCAGCGTCAAACTGGCCGTCGAGGCGGATGGCCGCGAGACCCACGACGCCCCGGCAGCGCTGTATCACGACCGGGTTCGCGCCAACGACCTCGAACTCGCAGGCTGGACGATCCTGCGCTTCACCTGGGCAGACCTGTACAAGGGGTCGGATTGGATTGAGAGCCAGGTCCGACGCGCCTTGAACACCCTTTCTGTCGCTTCTCGATCGTCATAGCGACAAATCCGGGGTCTTCACGGGCAGGACGCGCTGCGGGCGGTCAACCGGGCAGCTTGCGGAAGACGGGCCGGGGCAGCAGCCGGAAGCCGGCGAAGATGGGGCCGAGCAGCCGCGGGACGTGCACCACTTCGCGCCCCCGTCGGATGGCGTCGGCGACGGCAGCGCCCACCACGTCGGGGGTGGTCGCAAAGGGCGCGTCTTTCATGTGGGCGGTCATCTTGGTGCGAACGAAGCCCGGCCGTACCACGAGGAGCTTGGCCCCCGAACCGGCCAGTGAGGATTGGAGCCCCTCGGCCAGTGCGTCGAGGCCGGCCTTGGAGGCGCCGTAGACGTAGTTGGCCCGGCGCGCGCGCAGCCCCGCGACCGAGGAGAAGACCACGATCATGCCGTGGCCCTGGGTGCGCAGCCGCTCGGCTGCCGGGAGCATGGCGGCGGCGACACCGACCAGGTTGATCGACAGGATGTCCGTCGCATGGGAGACGTCGGACTCGGCGCGCGCCTGGTCGCCCAGGATCCCGGCGGCCACCAGCACGAGGTCGATATCACCAAGGACGTCGGTCGCCGCTGCAATGACCGCCGGTCCGCTCGCGGTCAGCGCAGCGTCCCATTCCAGCGGTATGACCTTGGCTGAACCCCCACCTGAGGTCGGCACCTGGATGGCCGCCATGGCCGGAAGGTCACGACCGGCTAGCACCACCATGGCGCCGGGGCGCAGGTCGAGCGCTTGGAGGGTCGCGAGTGCGAGCTCCGACGTGCCCCCGAGCACCAGCACGGTTTGGACGCCACCGAGAGCGTCGTTCATGTAAGCCCCAACCTTCGAGATAGATCGCTGTGCAGGACGCCTTGCGGGTCGAGCTGATGTCGAACGGCCTGCCATTCCGCAAGCCGGGGATACATGGCAGCCAGCAGGTCGGGCCGTAGCCGGCTGTCTTTGGACAGGTAGATCCGGCCGCCGGCAGCCACCACCAGCTCATCCAACCCGTCCAGCAGCGGACCGAGCCCGGGTAGCGCCGCCGGCACGTCGACGGTGAGGGTCCAGCCCGGTTGCGGGAACGAGAGCGGTCCTGGGTTGGCGGCACCGAAGCGCTTCAGGACCGTCAGGAAGGACGGGCAGCGCGCTGCCGAGAGCCGGCCGAGCGATTCGCGCACCGTCTGCTCGGCGTCCAGAGGGACCGCGAACTGGTACTGGATGAATCCGGGGCGCCCATAGATCCGGTTCCACTCCAGCACCCCGTCGAGCGGGTGGAAGAAGAAGGGGATGCTGTCGTAGCTGGTGTGATTGCGCGGGGCCTTGCGAAACCACACCTCGTTGAAGACGCGCACGGTGCTGGTGCGCAGCAGCCCCTCCGGCACCCACGGCGGGGCCGAGAGCCGGGGCTTGGGCCCGTACGCCAGCGGGGTTTTCGCGAGCTTGGCCGGCAGTTCGGAGGCGCTGGCGTGGTCGCCGCGGGTGAGTACGGCGCGTCCCATCGAAGCGCCGACCGCCAGCGAATCGATCCAGGCGACGGAGTAGCGGTATTCGTCGTCCCGCTCCGCCATGCGCGCCATGCAGTCGTCGAGATCGCGGGTGCGTTCGGTGTCGACCCGCAAGTAGGCCGATTCCACGCGTAGCAGCCGGATCGTTGCCGACAGCACGATGCCGGTGAGTCCCATACCGCCGGCGGTGGCCCAGAACGCGGCGGCCGTAGCTGGATCGTCAGGACGCAGGGTGCGGATCTCTCCGGACGCGAGCAAAAGCGAAAGGCTCGTGACGTGCTGGGTGAAAGACCCGTCGACGTGATGGTTCTTGCCGTGGATGTCGCTCGCGATGGCGCCGCCGACGGTCACGTAACGCGTCCCGGGGGTGACGGGCACGAAGTAGCCGAGCGGCACCAGCAGCCGCATCAGCGCGTCGAGGGAGATGCCGGCATCGACGGTGATCGTGGCCGGACGTCCGGCCTCTCCCGCGTCGAAGCTGTGGACGCGGTCCATCCCGGTCAGGTCGATGACAGCGCCACCCGCGTTTTGGGCGGCATCGCCATAGGCACGGCCCAGTCCACGGGGAATGACGCCATGCCCGGACTGGCGAGCCGTGGCCAGGGCCTCGCAGACGTCGACCGGGGTTGCCGGATGGCTGACCTCGGCCCGGCTGGCGGCGGTCAGGCCCCAGCCTGTGAGCAGTTGCTGGCTCACTTGAGGTAGATGCCCAGCACGAACGTCGCGATCCAGACCAGCCCGGTAGCCAGCAGGGCCGGGTCTCCCAGCACCGCCTCTTCGGGGGCCCCTCCCTGCCCGCGCTCCAGGAGCAGCTGATAGCGAAGCAGGCCGAAGGTCACCGGCACGATCGAGAGCTGGGACCAGTGGTGGTTGTGCACAGCTCCGCGCTCGAACGCCCACAGGCAGTAGGCGAGCAGGGTGACGGCCGCGGAAAGCTCGCGGACCTGGCGCAGGTACGCGACCGGATACGCCTCGAGGATCCGCCGGTGCGCGGAGGCCTCATCGCCGAACTCGGTGGCCTCTGCGGTTCGCTTTCCCGCCACCATGTACAGCGAACCGAACGAAGCGACGATGAGGAACCACTGCGAGAGCGGCACATCGGTCGCGGCGGCGCCGGCGATCGGACGTAGCAGGAATCCGGCCGCCACCAGCATCATCTCGAGCACCGGGACGTGCTTGAGCCAGAGCGAGTAGGAGAAGGTCAGCACCACGTAGCCGGCGAGGACGAGGGACAGCTTCCACGAAGTCAGCAAACCGCCCGCGGCGATGCTCCCGGCGACCAGAACGACGCCGACCACTCGAGCGAGCGATACCGGAACGATGCCGGCGGCAATGGGGCGATTGCGCTTCTTGGGATGGCGCCGGTCGGATTCGACGTCGGCCGCGTCGTTGATCAGGTAGCCGCCTGAGGCGCACAGGCTGAAGGTGATGACGGCGACGATCGTGTGAGCCAGGACAGTGCCATGGGTCAGTACCCCGGCCGCGGCCGGCGCCGCCGGCACCAGCACGCTCTTGATCCACTGTTTGGGACGCAGCGCCCTCAGCAACCCGACGGCCACTACGGAGGCCGGGAGCGATGCCGCCGGGCCCACGGGGTCAGTAGCCGGGGTCACTGTGACAGTCATGCGTAGCTGTCAGGGCCGCAGGTAGAAGGCAACGAAGTCGCGGCTCTGCGGCGAGAAGTAGTGGTCGGGACCCTTGGACTGGGTGGGGCGCGACATGTGGCTCTGGACCTGCCCGCCCTCGTGGGTGAAGTAATAGCCGATGCTCCAGTCGTAGTTGATGTCGAGCTCCATACCGCGCTGAACCCCGGCGGACTTGAGCAGCTGCCCCAGTGAGCACACCGATACCGCGGGGCTGTTGATGAAGATCAGCGAACCATCCTTGCGGACGCCTAGCGCGGTGCGCGGAACGTAAGCATCGTTGCCGACCGTGTATCCCCAGGTCGGGGAGCTATCGCTGCTGCAGGTCGGGTTGATGTTGCCGCCGTCGACCAGCAGATCGAGGTTTTGCCGGACGCTCGCGACGTTGGGGGTCAGGTTGAAATCGCGACCCCACTGGCCGACTGAGGCGGTGCCGTCTTTCATGATCACGAGGGAGGCGGCGCCGACGCGGAGCGGCTCGGCGATCTTGCCGTCGTCGTAGTAGCCGCCTCGGTTACCGACCTGGCCGTTGTTGGTCCGGAAGCCGCCGGGCATGGCCGCGGCCACCGTCTTGGCCAGCTCAGGCGTGATCTCCGGCGGGGTCGGCCACGTGCCACCCGGGTCGCCTGAGGCGATGCCCTCGTGGAGCCGGCCGCTGAGCAGCTTGGGATCGAGCCACATCATGGCCGCGTAGTAGGAGGTGTGGACCGCGTCGGGGCGAACGTAGGTGATGCGGACGGCGGGCAGACCCTTGCTCAGTACGACGGTGGTCCATTTGCCCTCGTTGGGCAGACCTTGACCGGCCAGCAGCGTCGGGCTCTCGGGTGCTGGCGAGTGCGGGATCTCAGCTGCCTTTGAGGGGTTACCGTCACCGCCCTTGGGGGCTCCGGCGACCGTCGGGATCTTGACCGTGCCGCCGGCCTTCGGCTTGTTCTGGTCGTACTGGACCTTCTCGAGCCAGGTGACGATCGATCCGAGATGGTGGTCGCGCGCCCACTCGGCCACTCGCTGGGAGACGCTGTCATTGCCGGGCCGGGTCAGCGCGCCGCCCACCGAGTAGCCGATGAGCCCGATGAAGAGCAGCACAACCAGGGCCAGCACCTGCAGGACCCTGACTGCTGGGTGGCGGGGACGGCGGAACCGGTCATACCGGCGGCGAGCCCACGAGGTGCCACCCGGGGGGCCAGTCGGGACACCAGAAGTCGGCCTCGGCGAGCCACTGTCCATCCTGCCCGTGCGCGCAGTCGGGACGCTTCCCGAGGGCTGAGTCTGCGGCGCCGCTGGCGTCTCCGGCGCTTCCTGGTCGGCGTTCTCGAGCACCACGGTCGGCGTCGCGGGCTGCTCCGGCCGATCGGCGGGCTGCTCAGACCGGTCGGTCAGTGGGAGCACGGACTTCCTTCGGCGCTGGACGGGGACGTATGAGGAGGTGGCAATGTCGGACGGCTGACCGACTCCATCGCTGCGGACAGAGTAACGGGCGGGGCGGCAGAAACGAGCCTTCCACGCTCGCGTCGAGGGTCTGTTGAAGGCTCTCTGCAGGATTTCAGCGTCGTCGTTGTCGACAGCCGAGTTCGAGCCAGAGGGCAGCGGCCAGCAGCGCAATCCCTGAGCCGACCCCCAGCGCTGCCGTGATCGTGTCGGCCCCGGCGACGGCCGGTTGTGATCCCCGCGGCACCGTGTAGATGAGCACTCCGGCCCAGCCGCCGATCACCACGGCTGCGGCCACGCTGCTGGCGCGGGCCAGCGCCGCAAATCGCGCCACGGTGATGGGCATGATCGGGCGGGTGTTGGGACGGCCGGCCAGCCTGGCACGCACCGCCCGACCCAGCTGACCTTCCACCAGTGCAGCGATGGCGACCGAGATCACCGGAGTGCGAGGCAGCGCTGAGGTGAGTGATTGCAGGTAGTAGACGCGCATCAGCACGTAGCTGACGATCAGCGCGATAGCGCCTGGGATCACTAGGTCGCGGGCCCTGGTGGGGTTCACAGCCGCAGGACGTGAGCGGTGCGCTCGACGCCGTCGCGACCAACCCGTTCGAGCAGGTCAGCGACCCGCCCGTGGCCTGGGACGACCGCCGCTGGAGCCACGTCGAACCA
This sequence comes from uncultured Actinomycetota bacterium, assembly GCA_963839015.1. Classification (GTDB taxonomy): domain Bacteria; phylum Actinomycetota; class Actinomycetes; order Frankiales; family Frankiaceae; genus DATAZK01. The sequence continues at coordinate 69,039 of CAWITL010000012.1, forward strand.
GGGGGCCAGCACGAAGCCGCGCTGCGCCGCCCTCGGGTGGGGCAGCGTCAGCGTGGGCGACGCCATCGTGATCCCACCGACATCCAGCAGATCGACGTCGAGCGTGCGGGGTCCCCAGCGCTCGGCGCGCACCCGATCCTGGGCCGCCTCTACCGCTTGGGCCTGGCGCAGCATCCGCAGCGGATCGGCGGCCGGCAACAGGATCACGGCATTGAGATAGGCACCCTGGTCCGGCCCACCGACCGGCGCGGTCTCGTACACGCCTGACACCGCGAGCGGCGCCAGCAGATCGACGGCCGCCTGCAGGTGCGCCAGTCGGTCGCCGAGATTTGATCCCAGGGCCAACGCTGCGTACGCGCTCGATCGGACGGTGACGGAGACGTCGGAGAAGTCCTGGGCGATCGGGGCCTGCGGTTTGTGCACCGTGACCTCGCTACGCAGCACCCCGGGGGTGTCGCGGCAGACCGCCAGCAGTCGCTGCGCCAGGGTCTCGATGAGGTCCACAGGCTCGCCCGTGATCACGGCGGCCAACTGCTCGGCAAGGACTCCGTAATCGGCGGTGAGAACGAGGTCGTCGCGGGCCGGATCGACGACCTCGAGGGTGGCGTCGACGATGAAATCCTGACCCTCGCGACGTTCGTGCTCGAAGACACCGTGAAACCCTCGTTGCCGCAGCCCGCGCAGCCGGATCTCAGCCATGCGGTCCCGCGTTCGCGGCGACTTGGGCCCGCACGCTTCGCCAGGCCGCGGCGACCCGTACGGCGTCTGCGCTGGCGCGTACCGCGTGGACGCGCACTGCCCAGGCGCCCTGGGAGGCCGCCAGCGCCGTCGTGGCGACGGTCGCGGCGTCGCGACGATCGACGGGCCGGGGGTGACCGGCGCCGTCAGGCAGCAGCGCTCCCAGAAAAGATTTGCGGCTGGTGCCGACCAGCAGCGGTCGCCCAAGACTCTCAAGACGATCGAGCGAGGCCAGCAGGGCCCAATTGTGCTCGGCGTTCTTGGCGAAGCCGATCCCTGGATCCAGGATGAGCGCGTCAGCCGCTATCCCCGCTTCCTGAGCAGCCTGCAAGCGTCCGGCAAGCTCGGTGCAGACCTCGGCGACCACGTCCAGATAGTGTGCCCGCTGCTGCATGTCGAGGCTGGGCCCGCGCCCGTGCATCAGGACGTAAGGCACTCCGCGTTCGGCGACCAGCGCAAACATGGCCGGATCCGCGCCGCCCGTGACGTCGTTGACCAGGCACGCGCCGGCGTCCAGCGCGGCGGCGGCGACTTCTGCCCGGCTGGTGTCGACGCTCACCCGCGCGCCGGCTGCGGCCAGCTCGCTGACCACCGGCAGGATGCGCCTGAGCTCCTCCGCCGGGCTGACCCTGGCCGCCCCGGGGCGCGTCGACTCACCACCCACGTCGATGAGATCGGCTCCCTCGGCGAGCATGGCGACGCCTGCGCCGCTGGCTTCGCGAGGGTCGGCGTAGACACCGCCGTCGGAAAAGGAGTCCGGCGTGACGTTGATGACGCCCATGACGAGCGTGCGCCCGGCTGAGGGAACCCCGAGCACGCCGGGCGGCGGCGACGAAACCATCCGGCTATGGCACCTGCGCCGAGGACGGGTGAACGGCACTCGCAGTGCGCCTCAGATGGGGTCTTGGCCACACGATGAACGCCTCCGCCTCGAGCATGGCAATGGCGATCCGCGGCAGGTCGCGCCCGTTCGGATAGCAGACGAAACGTGGCTCCCAAATCGGCCGGAACTTGGCGTTGAAACGGTAGAGCGAATCGATCTGGAACCAGCGGGAAGCAAAGACCAGCACCCCTCGCCAGGCCTTCAGGATCGGGCCGGCGCCGAGGCGCTCCCCGCGCTCGAGGGCGGACCGGAAGACCGCGAAGTTCAGCGACACCTTGGTGACGCCAAGGCGCGTCGCCTCACGCAACGCGGCGACGATGAGAAATTCGTTGATGCCGTTCTCGGCGTCTCGGTCGCGGCGCATGAGGTCGAGCGAAAGGCCGTCTTCGCCCCAGGGCACGAAATGCAGAAATCCCCGCAGCTTGTTGTCGGCGTCGAAGGCCATGACTGCGGCGCAGCGACCGTCGGCTGGATCCCCGAACCGCCCCAGGGCCATCGAGAATCCGCGCTCGGTCTCGCTCCCGCGCCAGGCTGCAGCCTGCTCGCGCAGCTGAATGCGATCCTCGGCCGTGATCTCCTCGGAGCGGCACACCCGGACGGTGTAGCCAGCGCGCTCAGGACGTCCGCAGGCCTGGCGCACGTTGCGCATGGCGCGGCCGTCGAGCGAAAAGTCGCAGAGTTCGACCACCGCCTCGTCGCCGAATTCCAGCGCTGACATGCCGGCCACTCGCGCGTAGGCCGTGCCGCCTGCCTCGCTGCAGCCGATGACGGCAGGGGTCCAGGCGTGCTCGTCGGCCAGCTTCATGAATTCCTTGATCGCGCCGGGCCAGGCCTCCGGGTCGCCCAGCGGGTCGCCACTGGCGAGCAACACCCCGGAGAGCACCCGGTAGGCGATCGCCGCTTTGCCCGACGGTGACCACACGACGCTCTTGTCGCGGCGGAGGGCGAAGTAGCCCAGCGAATCGCGTCCACCGTGGGGCCCCTCGAGCAGTGCCCTCATCCGGGCCTCGTCATCGCGGGTCAGCATCGCGCGCGGCTCCGGCGGGCGAAGCGCGAGGTAGGCGATGGCCAACGCCGTCAGCAAGCCCATCCCGCCGAGCACGCGTGCGACGAGGTCGTCGACCCCTTCAGGGCGGAATTTGAGCGGTCCGTCGAAGCCCACGAGCCCGCGTAGCACGTGCTCGAACTGGGCCGAGAGCGGGTGCGGGCCGACCATCCGGTGGACCCGCAGCTGAAGCAGGATCATGCCCAGCACGATCGAACCGCTGATCAGAGCGGCGCCGTACCAGACGGCCCGCCAGCGCGTGGTCGGGTCACCCTTGGCGTAGAAGTCGCGCCGGTACAGCACGAGCGTGATCAGCAGCAGGAAGGCGACGATCGCCTCCTCGACGTCGAGCCCCTTCGCCACGTGCGAAACCGTGGATGCCGCCAGCAGGAACACGGTGGCCCGCCAGGCCCGGCGCTTGCGCCGATACAGCGCCCGCGCAAGCAGCACGAGCAGCATGCCGAAGACCAGCGTGAGGGCGGTCGCGCTGTGCGACAGCGCGCCCGGAAGGACGTCATTGACGTCTCTGGCCCGCGATCGGATTGACGGCGTCAGCGCCGAGAGGATGTCGAGGATTCCGGCTAGCAGGGTCAGCAGTGCAGCGATAGCTGGGACGCTGCGGTGGCGGCGGGCGAAGTAGCCCGGGGCGGCGGGCGGGTCGTCGATCGACCGGGCGGCGCCCGCCGGCTTGGGCGAACCGCTAGGCTCATCCTCTCTGATCGGCTGGGCCGCTTTGAGTGGGGCAAGGTCAGGCTCCGGCGCTCGCTCCGCGGCGTTGCCCTGATGGCGGACGCTGGCTCGGCGCGGTGACGTCGGAGTCTCGGGCGGCCCGTCGGTCTTTGCTGCCGTCGTGGACCTCCCGGAGCCTCGGGTGTCAGGTGTCGTCATGAGCTGGTGTGATCATCCTCGCATCGGCGGGCCGATGCCCGGACGGCCCCAGTGCGCGCGTCGGCGGGCTGGACAGTCAGCATTGCAGGATCAGCGTGCAGTGCCCAGCATCCTCATCGGTCACCGTGAGGACAGAATGAGACTCATTGCTTCTGAGCGGGTCGCGACCGAGGTGCGGAACTGGCCTCGCACGGCCGACGTCGTCGTCAACGCTCCGGGTTTGCGTACCCCACGGATCGACATGCACAGGTGTTCGGCCTGGACGACCACGATGACACCCCGGGGCGACAGATTGCTCTCCAACGCGTCGGCGATCTGCGTCGTCAGCCTTTCCTGCACCTGCGGCCGCCGCGCGAAGACCTCCACCAGACGGGCCAGCTTCGACAGGCCGGTGATCTGGCCGCTCTCGTTGGGGATGTAACCGACTGCGGCGGTGCCCATGAAGGGCAGCAGGTGGTGCTCGCAGAACGAGGCGAAGCTGATGTCTCGCACCAGCACCATCTCGTCGTGGCCTTCGTCGAAGATCGTGCTGAGTACGTCGCCGGCGTCCTGTTGGAGGCCTTCGAACGACTCGCGGTAGGCCCGGGCGACGCGCGCCGGAGTTTGCTGCAATCCCTCGCGCTCGGGGTCTTCGCCGATCGCTATCAGCAGCTCGCGGACGGCCGCTTCTGCGCGGTCGCTGTCAAAGGCTGCTATCGCGGACGGTTTCGACGCGCTCGACACTCAGGATCCCTCCGTCGTTGCTACTGGTAGGCAGGGTGTGGACCTGCAGATACGGCGCCCCACCCGGCTGAGCTGGCTCAGATCGATGGGCTGCCCGGGTCGACTGCCGTCGACTCGCTGGCGGTCTCCTTGGTCAGCACGGTGGGTTGCCCCACGTGGCTGGAGCCGTTAGTGCCGGCCGAGCCGTTGGTGCCGTTGCCGTTCGCCGCGAGCGCCGTCAGTTCACGGGGGGTCATGACCGGCGGCCGGTCGGACGGGCGACGCCGGCCGGTGCCCCCCCAGGAGCCGCGGCTGGCACGCTTGCGCACCGGCGCGAAGACGGCCAGGACCTCATCCTTGGACAGCGTCTCCTTGTCCATCAGCGCGAGCACCAGATCGTCGAGCACGTCGCGGTACTGAACCAGCACCTCGAATGCCTCGTCGTGGGCCGTCTCGATGAGGCGGCGAACCTCCTCGTCGATGCGGGCCGCGACCTCCTCGGAGTAGTCACGCTGGTGACCCATGTCGCGGCCGAGGAAGACCTCGCCGGAGTCCTGCCCGAACTTCAGCGCGCCGAGCGAATCGCTCATGCCGTACTGGGTGACCATGGCCCGGCTGATCGCGGTCGCCTTTTCGATGTCGTTGCTGGCACCGGTGGTCGGCTCGTGGAAGACGAGCTCCTCCGCCGTCCGTCCGCCCAGCAGCACGGCCAGCTGGTCAAGCATCTCGGAACGGGTCTGCAGGTACTTGTCTTCCTCAGGCAGCTGCATGGTGTATCCGAGTGCGCGGCCACGAGGCAGGATCGTCACCTTGTGCACCGGATCGGTGTTGGGCAAAGCGTGTGCCACCAGAGCGTGGCCGCCCTCGTGGTAGGCGATGATCTTCTTCTCTGATTCGCTCATGGCGCGGGTCTTGCGCTCCGGGCCCGCCATGACGCGGTCGATGCTCTCCTCGAGCGCCGCCATGTCGACCAGCTGCTTGTCATTGCGGGCCGTCAGCAGGGCGGCCTCGTTGAGCACGTTCGCCAGGTCAGCACCGGTGAAGCCGGGGGTACGGCGAGCGATGACAGCCAGATCGACGTCAGCGGCAATGGGCTTGCCCTTAGCGTGAACGGCCAGGATTCCCTTGCGACCCTCGAGATCCGGGCGGTCTACGACGATTTGCCGGTCGAAGCGGCCGGGACGAAGCAGCGCCGGGTCGAGGATGTCGGGGCGGTTAGTAGCGGCAATGAGGATGACGCCGGTCTTCGCGTCGAAGCCGTCCATCTCCACGAGCAGCTGGTTGAGCGTCTGCTCACGCTCGTCATGACCACCGCCGAGGCCGGCGCCGCGATGACGGCCGACGGCGTCGATCTCGTCCACGAAAATGATCGCGGGAGCGTTTGTCTTGGCCTGCTCAAACAGGTCACGGACCCGGCTGGCGCCGACACCGACGAACATCTCGACGAAGTCAGAACCGGAAATCGAGTAGAACGGCACGCCGGCTTCACCGGCGACCGCTCGGGCCAGCAGCGTCTTACCGGTGCCGGGAGGGCCGTACAGCAGCACGCCCTTCGGGATTTTGGCCCCGACGGCCTGGAACTTGGCCGGGTTGGAGAGGAATTCCTTGATCTCGTAGAGCTCTTCGATCGCCTCGTTGGCGCCCGCGACATCGGCAAACGTCGTCTTCGGGGTGTCCTTGCTGACCAGCTTGGCCTTCGACTTGCCGAAATTCATGACCCGACTGCCGCCGCCCTGCATGGAATTCATGAAGAAGAGCAGCAGGCCGACGACGAGCAGGATGGGCAGGAAGTTCAGCGCGACGGAAAGCAGCACATTTCCGTGGTCGACGCTGACGTCGTACTTGACGTTCTTCTCGTTCAGCGTGTCTGCCAGCTGCACCGCCTGCTGGGTGGCGAAGGAGGCGCTGTACTTGTTGCCGTCCTTCGTCGTGATCTGGATGACCTGCTTGCTGTCCTTGATCGTCGCGTCGGTGACCTCACCGCCGGTGATCTGGTGCTGGATGAAGTTGAGGTCTTTGGTCTTGTAGTCGCTGGTGCTGCTGAATACGTTGCTGACGAAGAGCAGGACAAGGAGCGCGAGGAGCGCCCAAGGCACCCACCCGCGGATAAGTCGCTTTCGGTTCAACCCGTGTAGGGCGCCCGGGCGCGGCGCCCTTCCTCCTGACCTTTCGTCTGCCCGCCAGGGCCAATGCATTCAGCGTGTGATGAGCGTAACGCCCAGGTAGCCCCGGCATCACAATTCAGACTGCTGATGCCGACACCTCAACGAACGAATCGGCGAAGGAACGTGTTCCGCCAGCGCCGAGCGGCTCTGCGGTGTGATAACCGTCACCCGTCCATCGGCAGCCAGCCGGGGTTATCGCGTTCCGCGGTCGATCGCCTCAGGGGTCAGTGTGCCGACGTACGGCAGGGTCCGGTAGCGCTCGGCGTAGTCCAGTCCGTAGCCGACGACGAAAGCACTGGGGATGTCGAACCCGACATAGCGGACGTCAACGCTGACCTTGAGCGCCTCGGGCTTGCGAAGCAGAGCCACGACCTCCACCGAGGCGGGGTGACGGCTGCGCAGATTGCGTACCAGCCAGGACAGCGTCAGCCCGGAGTCGATGATGTCTTCCACGACGAGAACGTGAATGCCCTCGATCGAGCGGTCGAGGTCTTTGAGGATGCGCACCACGCCCGACGAGCTCGTGGATGAGCCATAAGAGCTCACAGCCATGAACTCCAGTGTCGCGTCGACCGTGAGGGCCCGTGACAGGTCAGCCATGATCATCGCCGCGCCCTTGAGCACGCCGACGAGGAGCACGGTCTGCCCGGCGTAATCGGCGTCGATGAGTGCCGCCAGCTCAGCCACCTTCGCCGCGATCTCGTCCCGGCTGATCAGGACCTCCGCGATGTCCGGGTGGAGTGCGGGGGTGACCGTGACCTCCCGGTCGGTGCCAGCTGCCATCAGCTCGGTCATCGCCGCATCTGCCTCGCCTCGCTCGGGGATGTGCTGCTGGTCGTGCTGGGGGATCGACCGTGCATCAGAATGATTCTCCCACCAAGGCGGTCAGCGTCGACACCGCCGGGCAGGTTAAGCGGCCCCTGGCCCTTCCAGGCCGTCACCAACGAGTCCAACGCGGCGACGTGACCTGCACTGAGCGCCGTCGCTGGGCAGCCGGCTCGCAGCGCCGCGCCGCGCAGCACGCGTGACCGCACGGCGGGAAGCAGGTCGACCAAGCCGTCGACGGCGAGGCCGCCGGCCAGGTCCGGGCAAGCCTCGAGATAGTCAGTGGCCAGCGCCTCGAGTGCGTCTGCATCGGCCCGCAGCAGTCCGGCGCTACGTGCCAGCGACTCGGCGATGCCCGGCCCCAGCGTCGCTTCGAGCAGCGGAAGCACCTGGCCGCGCACCCGAGCCCGGGCGAACGAGGGGTCGACGTTGGCCGGATCGTCCCAGGTGGTGAGACCAGCCTCGATGCAGCTCGCTCGGACCAGGTCGCGCCGCAGTCCGAGCAGGGGTCGACGCCAGATCCCATCGCGGGCGGCCATCGCCGAAAGAGATCGGGCACCGCTTCCTCTGGCTAACCTGAGCAGGACGGTCTCCGCCTGGTCATCGAGCGTGTGGCCGAGCAGGATCGCGACGGCGTCCTGGTCGCGCGCGGCGCCCAGCAGCGCTTCCCGGCGGGCCTCACGCGCGGCTCCCTCGCTACGGGGAGCCGGTGCCTCCAGGACGACAGCCGGCGAGAGCCCCAGGGCTGCGGCGCAGTCGGTCGCGCTGCGGGCTAGCCGCCCCGAGTCATCGCTCCACCGCTGGTCGGCGCAGGCAAAGCCGGCGGTAAGTCCCAGCCTTGGCGCCACGAAGGCCGTCGCAGCCGCGACGGCGGTCGAATCGGCACCCCCGGAGCCGGCCACGATCACATGCGCGGGCGCAGGCAGATCCTGCAGCGCCTGGCGGACGGCGAGTCGAACCGCCGCGACAGCGGGCGCCGGTCCAGCCATGCGTGGATCAGGCGGCCGGCGTGAGGCCGAGCACCCGGGTGAGCCACGCTTCGGGCGCCGCCAGTTCGGCCCGGCTTGGCAGCGTCTGAGGCGATTCCCAGACAGTGTTGAAGCCGCTGACGCCTACCCGGGAGACGACGGCGCGGACGAAGGCGCCGCCTTCCCGGTACTGCTGCAGCTTCAGGTCGAGGCCAAGCAGCCGGCGGATCACCCGGTCGATCGGAGAGATGCCATCGCGGCGGCGTTCGAAGCGCTCCCGAATGGTCTTCACGCTCGGGACGACGACGGGTCCGACCGCATCCATCACCTGATCGGCGTGGCCTTCGAGCAGCGTCATGATCGCCTGCAGACGATCGAGCACGACTCGCTGCTCGGGGGTCTGCAGCAGCTCGACCATGCTGCCGCCTTCGCGGTGGCGGACTGCGTTCAGCGCCGCGCGAAGTCTGGCAGCTAAGGCGTTGGGATCTACGTCGGTGACGTCGGCGAAAGCCGCCAGCTCACTCTCGAGGTGCGCACGCAGCCAGGGGACTGCCGTGAACTGAACCCGGTGAGTCTGCTCGTGCAGGCAGACCCAGAGTCGAAAGTCTCGTTCGGGCACGTCGAGGCGGCGCTCGACCTCGGCGATGTTCGGGGCCACTAGCAGCAGCCGCCCGGAGGCCGGAATCGCATCGTCGCCCGCGTCGTCCCCGAAGACCTCGTACTGGCCCAGCACCTTGCTCGACATGTAGGCGAGCAGCCCGCCCACCTGGATGCCCGAGATTCGCCGGCTGGCCGCACTCGACGCCTTCCCGGTCTGCTTGGCTTCGAGCTTGCCCAGCAGTGGCCCGGACATGGCCCGTAACCCTGCGACGTTCGCGCGGATCCAGGCCGGCCGGTCGACAACGAGCACCGGCGCCGCCGCACCAGCAGGGATGAGCTGCGTGTAGTCGACGACGTGCCCTTCGGCGTCGGCCGCCAGCGTGCGCAGCTCCTTCACGACGCGCTCGGCTTCGTCAGCCGGAAGGGCCGGTCCGGGCCGTGCCAGCCGGCGCCCTGACCGGGTTGCGAGGTCCCAGTCGACCAGCTCGCCGCTCACCCGCCGAGGGTACGTGCGGCTCACCGGCAGCCGCACGCCGCCAGGGTGGCTGCCACCTGATCCAGCGCGGCTTCGCCGGCGGATCGCACGGGAGCGGGCGCGAGTGCGGCGAAGAGCAGCAACCGTCCGTCGGCCGTGGTCACCGTGCCGGCCAGCGCGCTCGCACCATTCAGCCAGCCCGTCTTCGCCCGGACCCGCCCGGCGCCGGCTGGAGCGTCCGCGGTGAAACGCAGTGCCAAAGTGCCGCTGAACCCGGCAATGGGCAACGCGGCGAACAGGGTGCGAAGCACCGGGTAGTCGCCCACCGCCGCATCCCGCAGCAGGCTGGTCAGCGTGGCTGGGGCCAGCGCGTCGCTGCGCGACAGGCCACTTGCGTCGGCGATCTGTCCGACCTCCGGCAGCTGGAGCCGGCGGGCAACCCGGGTCAGGGCAGCGGCTGTGCCGGCGAACGTGGCGGGTAGGCCGCTGCGGAGGGCGATCTGGCGTCCCAACCCTTCGGCGACGTCGGCATCGCTGTAGTTGAGCATCCGCTCGATGAGTGCCGACACCGGCGGACTCAGCACACTGGCGACGACGGTTGCTGCCTGCTGCGGAGCGCTCGGCGCCGTACCGACGGTGGCAGTTCCAGCCGCGGCGCCGGCGTTGGTGAGGGCTCGCTGGAAGGCTTCCGCGGCAGAAAGCACCGGGTCGGGAGTGCGGGGTCCGGGTGCGAGGCCGGGTGTCTGCTTCGCCCCATCCACCGTGAGCGAGCGCACCGGCGCCACATCACCCTCTGCCAGGTACGAAGGCGACCAGCCCACCGCCTCGTCCGGGCCGCCGTAGAGGCCGCCCACCCCGATCACCCGGAGGATGGGGCGGCTCGACCCGAGCCTTTTGGTGACAGCCGCGGCCAGGGCATTCAGGTCGGTGCTCGCCGGGTAGGCGCCGTACAGCGCGGGTGCCGTGGTGAGCGTCGGGTCGCCGCCGCCCACCAGGTAAACGTCCTGGCCACTGACGATGACGCGGGTCGTCAGCCGGGTGCGTGGGCCCAGGACCAGCAACGCTGCGGCCGCCGTCAGCAGCTTCTGGGTCGACGCCGGGATGGTCGGCACCCGGCCGAGCCGGTCCAGCAGCACCCGACCGGTCAGTGCGTCGACCACCTCGACGTGCGGGCTGCCACCAAGTCCGGCATCGGCGAGCGGCCCGTCCAGAGCGCGGGCCATCCCAGCCGGGGTCGGCATCGGAGCAGTCGCTGGGAGGCGGGCAAGCACAGGCGCCGGAACCGCCGCGGGCTGCGGCGTGGCGAGGGTCGGGGTGGGCTTCGGCGCTTCGGTCAGCGCGGTGGTCGTCAGCACCAGAAGGCTCGCGGCGAGCGCGATCCAGCCATTACGCTGCCGCCGACCACTAACCTGCGGTTCGGTGCGCACGTACGGGAGACTAGGGGTCGGCTCCCGCTCCGGGCACACTTGTCGGTGGCGCCGGGTCGATGGTCCTGTCAGTCAGTCCGCCAGCCCAATAGCAGTTCCTATGGAGGTCCGCGTGGAGTTCGACGTGTTCATCGAGATCCCCCGCGGTACGCGTAACAAGTACGAGATGGATCATGAGACCGGCAGGCTGCGGCTCGACCGCATGCTCTTCACCGCGACCCGGTATCCCTCCGACTACGGGTTCATCGAGGGCACTCTCGGCGGTGACGGCGATCCGCTGGATGCCCTGGTGCTCCTCGATGAGGCGACATTTCCGGGCTGCCTCATCCTGTGCCGGACCATCGGGATGTTTCGCATGACAGATGAAAAAGGCCCGGATGAGAAGGTCCTTTGCATCCCGGTCTCGGACATCCGCCGCGAGCACATCCGCGACATCCGCCACGTTCCCGAGTTCGAACGGCTCGAGATCCAGCACTTCTTCGAGACCTACAAAGACCTCGAGCCGGGCAAGTCGGTGGAGGGTGCCGACTGGGTCGGACGCGCCGAGGCGGAGACCGAGATCCTCGCCAGCCGCCGCCGTCTCGAGCGTCACGAGGCTGAGCAGGCAGCAGCGGCCGAGGCTGCCATTCAGGGCTGAGGATTCAGCGCGTCGCCGGGAGCGTCAGGCGG